>CALRQI020000001.1:0-941683 GCA_943370275.1 bacterium Ga0077546
GTCACCGCGGAAGTCACCGCGGAAGTCACCGCGGAAGTCACCGCGGAAGTCACCGCGGAAGTCACCGCGGAAGTCACCGCGGAAGTCACCGCGGAAGTCACCGCGGAAGTCACCGCGGAAGTCACCGCGGAAGTCACCGCTATGCTGAAGCTCGTCAAAGGCGAGATGAGTAGGCAAAAGCTACAGTTAGCGCTCGGACTAAGGCACGCAGAGCATTTCAGAAAGTCATATTTGCTTCCCGCTCTAAAGAAAGGCTACATAGAAATGACCATACCCAAGCAACCCAAAAGCCATCTCCAACGCTACCGACTTACAGAAGAAGGAAAGCGATGGCTATGGATGCGCGATCGGGAGGAATAAAAGTATCCCTCAATCGTAAAGATGAAAAGCAAGTGGCCATAAACTCTCCCCACACAAATTCAAGTTGAAAATACTGCACAGCCCGCTCAACCAGAAAGCCTCCTAAGTGCTTGATCCGGTACTGTCGACTTCGGCTTCGACTTCCTCAATTCACGATAGTAATTGACAAGCTTATCCTTCATCCCATACTTGATCATCTCATCAAGATTATTGATAGCGCTTAAATCAATAGAATCTTTCAAGCGCCAAAGCCGCAGTGAGTTGTCTTTATCACCAGAACGCGCAGCAGCGATAGCTATGTGCGATAACCAATCTGGCTTCTCCTCAGTTGTCAACCGCAGAGATACAACTGGCCAAATCTCTTCGGCGCGCCTCCAGTCAGATACATCCAGATAACTCTCAAAAAGAGTAAACTGTGCACGCTGCTTCAAGTCTTTGTCATTACTTTTGCATGCTTCTTGCAGCAACGGTATTGAACGTTTCGCCTCCTGGCAGCGGTTCATGATCCAACCAAGGGTAAATTCTCTACTGCAGTTGCCGAGAGCCAAGGCTTCTGCTCGTTTCCACAATTGCTGACGCTCAACAGCCTTGGCATTCCGCGCCATGCGCCACAATATGCGCTCTTCCGTATAACTCCAAATATTGATCTGCTTCAACAATTGCCAGAGTCTGTCATCTGAGGGAGACAAATAACTAGTCCGATCCGTTTCAAAAGACTGCTCTAGATCGCGAACAAGCTTAGTGCGAAACTCAACACTCGAATTGCTGTCAAATTCGCTCCAGATAAACCGAACAGCGGCTTGTGCATTCTCGTTGGTGCGCAAGAAATTGGCATAAGACGACACGATAATCGGCAGATAGAATTGAGCACTGTGGTCTTGCTTCGACCTGGCCAACTTCAAAGCCTGCAGCCAGGCAGAGCGCTCTTGCTCGACCTCCTTGCGTCCACGATAATAGTCGGCCCGGCCACGCCAATAGTCTATAGAATCTTCGTTCTTAACCTCAGCGGCCTTGATCTGCTGCTCAAGTGGGCGAGTTGGAGTGCTTGCCTGTATTTGCCCGGCCAATTGAGACAAAGCGTAGGTCGGAACTTGGCCACCAGACCCTTTGGACAATTGCAAAAGTATAGCCTGAGCCTCTTGGCTTTGGCCAACCTTCTGATAGCACTCGGCTAACATAGAGCGAACCCAAATACTAAACTGCTTCACCTGCGGAACAGTGCTCAAGTTAGCCGGCATGGCCGAGTATCGCAGCAGAAAGTCTTTGATTTCCTTCTCGTCTTGAGGAGTGAATGGAATAATCTGGGCGCGCTTCAGATAGTAAATCGCTTCAGATGGGTGCCTTGTGCGCAACCATTCAGCCACCTGGTAGTTACGATAAGCAAGTTTTGGCTGCACTGTATCACAAATCCAGTGAATATCTGATTTATCAGAAGAATCATCAGTGGCCGAAATAAACCACTTCAATCTCCGAACATCCTCGGGTTTATCCTTAACTTGCTTAGCAAAATCCGCCAGGATCTGCTTTCTTCTACCGGCTTCATCGGCGAAAGTCATACGCAGTCGCCACCAATACTCTTCATTAAACGGAAATCGTGCTTTTATCCAATTGTCGATAGCATCAAGGGCGATGGCATCCTTCTTGCACTCCGAACACATATGCTTGATTAGAACGTATCCCCAACCAGGTTCTGCCAGGGGCAACTGCTCTAAATAGAGCTTTGCTAAGTCCCACTTTTCCTTGCCAATCAAAAAGTCAGCGGCCTGTGACAGCTCATTTTTCGCCTCAGCATTGACTGTGCCTCTTACTCCACCCAGCTGCTTGATAATAGATTTAACCGAAGCGTCATTACCTTGGCGCACTTCATCTCTTAGCTCCTTCAGCAGGGGAAGGAACTCTGACTTCTGAGCACTGTTAGTTGGAAGACTTGGCGATGTTTTAACCTTCACAGAATCAGACGCCACTGCTGGCTGAGCAATCCCAATCAAAGAAGATAGAATCAAGATTCGCAGCCCGTTAATTTTCATGCACCCTCAGTCTTCGACGCACTAACCCCGACATTGTCACATGCTACCCCAATTTTACTCATACAGGCAAAGACAGACCTGCTAGGATCTTGCAATAATCAGGTGACAATTGGGCGAAAATCGGCCGAAAACTGGACGACAATCAGACCAAGCTCCGAACCTAGAGGAAACCCCAATTAAGCACTTACCCATCGATGATGTCTTGCCAGAGGTGCTCTCAAGCCTCGCCAAATCTGACACCGGTTTGGTACTTATAGCAGCTCCTGGCGCCGGTAAAACTACTCGCGTGCCCTCAGCCGTGCTTGATGCAGGTTTAGCCGAACTCAATAGCAGCCATCAACAAGCAGAGCAAGGCAATGGGAGCGAATCGATTCGGCCCGGACAAATAATAGTGCTACAGCCGCGTCGGGTCGCAGCTAGAGCCGCGGCAAATCGTATTTCAGACGAACGCGGCACTAAGCTTGGTGAAGAAATTGGCTATCAAGTTCGTCATGAGAGCAAAGTGTCAGCGCGCACTCGCATAGTTATCTGCACAGAAGGTGTTTTTCTCAGACGATTGCAAAAAGACCCGATGCTGGAAAACATAGCGGTAGTAATCTTCGATGAATTTCACGAGCGCAATCTTGACAGTGATCTAGCTCTGGCCTTAGTGCGACAAGTACGCAACGAACTGCGCCCCGACTTAAAAATAATAGTGATGTCGGCCACCCTCGATGCCGAACCAGTTAGCCATTATCTATCAAACTGTCCGGTGCTGCAAAGTCCCGGCCGGGCCTATCCGGTCAACATAGAATACCTGTCATCGCAGCCAGCAGCGACAAATATTGAACAGACAGTGTGCGATGGTGTCAAGAAAATGCTGGCAAAGAGCGATGGACATATACTCGCTTTTCTACCAGGGGTAGGCGAAATTCGCAAAACCCAGGAGTTGCTAGAAACAACTGCCGAGCGCGAGCATCTTTTGCTGCTTCCGCTATATGGAGACATGCCGCTTGAAGAACAGCAAAGAGTGCTGAATGCATCAAGTCAAAGAAAAGTGGTGCTCGCCACTAATATCGCCGAAACATCTCTGACCATAGACGGTATTACTGCCGTTGTCGACAGTGGCATGGCTCGGGTAAACAGACTAGACCCACGACTTGGTCTTAATCGACTCGGACTAGAGAGAATTTCTCAAGCATCAGCAGACCAAAGAGCGGGCCGAGCTGGTCGCACTGCCAGTGGTGACTGCCTCAGACTCTGGACCGAACGCGAGCATAAATCTATGGCAGCCTTTAGCCCGCCTGAAATAGAAAGAGTTGATTTGTCGGAATGCGCCCTACAGCTTCTGGCCTGGGGCGAAAAAGACTTGCAATCTTTCGCCTGGTTTCAGGCACCACCACCTGCTAGCCTCAGCCGCGCTCTTGAATTACTAGATCGCCTGGATGCCCTAGAAAATGGCAGGCTGACAGAGCTTGGACGCAAGATGGCTCAACTGCCACTGCAACCAAGACTGGCTCGCTTGCTCGTTGAAGGAGCTGAGTCAGGTCAAATCAAAGACACAGCATTATGCGCAGCATTACTTTCAGAAAGAGATCCGCTCAAGCGCTCGACAGAAAATACAGGAGCCAAGCACAAGTCAGAATCTGATGTAATGGATCGAGTGTGGGCGCTAAACGAGTTTGCCGAACAAGGGCACAAACATTCATTTGCTGGCGAGTTAATGGTCAATCCAGCCAAGCAGATTCTACGCGCCGCTGAGCAACTGACAAAACTAGTAAGCGAGTTCAAATCTATCGATTCAGAAAGAAGGAATGATCGCACAAAAAGCACCCCCAAAGACAAGGCAAACAAAGCCAACAAGATAGACGAAAAGAAGGCTGAAGAAGCGGTCATGCGCGCCATTATGGTGGCCTTCGTCGATCGCATATGCAGACGCCGAGAACCTGGTGGCAAAACTGCAATTATGGTCGGCGGTCGCGGCGTTCGATTGGCAATAGACTCAGCAGTAACCGATGCAGAATTATTTGTAGCCGTCGAATTACTTGAAACCGGCCAATCTGATGCCACAGTTAGACAAGCGTCTGCCATTGACAAAAGCTGGCTGCCTAAGTCGCATCTATCAACTAGCATCGACGCCTCTTACGATAGCGCGCGAGAGAAAGTGGTGGCATCTAAATGCACCCGCTTCTGCGACCTAATAATTGAAGAAACAGTTTCGGCCCTGCCGACAGATATTGACCCAGGAGAGATACTGGCCAAAGCCCTTAGCGCTGCAAACATTGATCTTGCCGCACTTGTAGACGATCAATCAAAGCAATATCTCGCTCGCATAAACTGCCTGCGCGACAACATGCCAGAGCTTGAGCTGCCGCAGTTTTCTAACGAACCCTGGCGAGAGTTGTTGCCGCTTTGGTGCATGGGAGCCAGCAGCCTGACCGAACTAAAGTCACACTCCTTTATTTCAATTTTGCAATCACAGCTAAACCATGAGCAGCTAACTGCGATCGAACAAGAAGCACCCGCGCAAATAGCGGTGCCTAGCGGTAATCAAATCAAGCTAATCTATGAGAATGGCAAAGCTCCAGTACTGGCAGTGCGCATCCAAGAACTATTCGGCATGACTGAAACACCTAAAATAGCAAGAGCAAGACAGCCGGTACTAATGCATTTACTGGCACCAAATTATAGAGTGCAACAGATTACACCAGATCTCGCGAGCTTCTGGAAGAACACCTACAGCGAAGTAAAGAAAGATCTTAAAGCCCGCTATCCCAAACACTCATGGCCAGACAACCCACTGACAGCACAGGCTGAAAGCCGACCGAAGAGAAAAGCATGAAGATTTGAAAATCGCTATTGCGTTTTCTTTTGCTCGTGGTATATTGAAAAAACGGTCGTGCAATTCGTTGCACAATTTCTTATTCGCGGGATTGGCACATTGGTTGTGCTCTAGCCTTCCAAGCTAGCTAAAAGAGTTCGATTCTCTTATTCCGCTCCATTTTCAGGTGAATAAAGTGAACTGCATGATAGGGATTATGAAACGGAATAGTGATAGAGGCAATTGCTCTGTCATTCGTTTTGTCACACCTATTATGAGATCAAATCACCATGTTATTTTTACAACCAGCACTGCCCGAGCGACGTCCACCAGCGCATAAAGCCTGGGGTCTTAGTTTAGTCAGCAAAACTCTCGGTTTGCACCCGAAAGTGGAGGGTGCAAAGCCCTCAGACTCCACCACTTTTCAATTGCATATTTGCCCATGTAGCTCAAAAGCAGAGCGGTCGCCTTGTAAGCGACAGGTAGCGGGAGCATTACCACGCCTTGGGCTCCATTTCTCTGCTGCACCGGCAGAGGTGATTGCTGCGCTAATCGCAGTGATATACGCGCACGTGGTCTACTGGATGGGCAACGTTCTTCTAAAGCGTTTAAAGCAAGTTCGATTCTTGCCGTGCGTGTGGTGCGCTATAGCTCAGTTGGTGAGCACACCCGTTAAGTGGATTGTCCCTGGTTCGAGCCCAGATAGCGCAGCCATTTTCCACTATCGTCTAACAGTAAGACATTCAGCTCATGACTGGACTGATGTTGGTGCAAATCCAGCTAGTGGAACCATTTCTTTTCATTACCTTCGGAGAAAACTCTGTGTACTTAGCCAAGATAGCAAGGCAACTGATTGCAAACCAGTCACGCGATGGTGCAAATCCATCAGTACACTTTATACCGGTGTCGTCTAATGGTTTAGGACGTTCCCCTGTCACGGGAGTAATGCGGATTCGAATTCCGTCACTGGTGCCAACTTTGGAGACGATCCGGCTAGATGAGGAGCTTGTCTTGAAAACAAGTGCCCGACAGGGTTGTAGGTGCGAGTCCATACCGTCTCCTCCAATTTGGAACAGTGGCCCATGGGGGCAAACTCTTTGCTAGAGAGTCGGGCCAATAGCCTAGTAGGTTCGATTCCTACCTGTTCCGAATCTTACAATGCAGACAGCAACTGTCTTGCGCGCGGATGAACCTGTTCATTTTCCTTCTGCACGTGTACTTTTAGATCGGCAATGACTGCAGCAAGACCGGTGACAAACTGATGGCAAATTCCATCAGCTTTACCTTCATCTACCGCAATAGAATTCACCACTGCCAGTATCGCTTCAAAAGCTTTACCTGAATTCTCATGCTCACTTTCCATCTCGACAAGGCGCTCAAGCAAGTTAGGCCCGGCAGTCACTTCGTCAGTTGACGGGCTAGCTAATTCACCGCTCTCAAGCTTAAGGCAAGCGGGAAAAAGAAACTGCTCTTCGTCACCGAGATGAATCTCAATTTTGGATTTCACTTTCTTGAAGGTCTCAAATGCTTCACACAACTTCTGATTCCGAGCACCAAATTCAGAAGTTATCTCACCCAGCAGCAACTCAAGGCGAGGAAGCTCTCTTCGCAAAAGAACATGATGCTCCGTCAGAATATTCTGAATCAGATCTTTAAGACTCATGGCCACGATATGCTTCTCCCAAATACAAGATTGCAGGTGAAGCGCTAGTTTAGCACTACTGAGATTGTAAAATTTCGGCGGAGTAGGATTTGAACCTACGTGCTTGTTACAGTCCTGCTTTACAGGCAGGCGCAATCGTCCCCTCTGCCATCCGCCGATGAATAATCACGAACACGAGCTTGTGTAATGAGAAACGCGAATTCGCGCTCCTCTATAGCAGCACCATATTTAGCGCCACATGTATTTGCCTAACGGCACACAATAAGAGCCAGACAGTCGTCATAAGCGGATATTCTAAAAAATAAATCTATTTGAACAACACACGCACGACGACCAACGCCTAGCCTCGATATGAGCGGCGCCGATAAGTGCTTAATGATAGTGCCATTTGCTTGTTCATATGACGACATTACCATGAGAGGAATAAGATCGCAAGAGTACAAAAATCAATTTTTCTCATTCGACTTAGAAGAAGAGGACGAAGATCCAATCTGCAACTCTTCATCAAAATTCAAAGCAGCTTCTTCACCAATTCTAGCAACCAACTTGGCGCGAAGTGAATCATGCTCAGCCAAGAGGGTCCTAAAGCGCTCAAACTGATCAATCGTCAGTTTCCCTCTCTCCTTACTCGAGCGATCCTTGATGCCCCGAAGTGATTGGAGCGTTTGCATTTCGCCAAAATTTCGTACATAGCTAGCGAAAAAGTCAGCTTCAACCCTGACCATTAGATAAAGCGAAATGAACTCAGCCTGGGAACTCATTGCAGCCGTGCGTTCAGCCCGCGAAATCGACCTCGCCGGCGCAAGAATACTTACCGAATTGCAAGTGAGAGTTTTGGCACGACCAACTCTGAGATAGCTTGGCCTCGCATCATTCAACACCGGATAGGTCGGCTCAAAGTTAGGATCGGTAAGCGCCATAGCAGACTGACCTGACCGCGAGCCTTGCCCTTCGCCCCGATCCATCGGGTCTGGATTCGCTAAAAAATCTGCAATCTTTTCATCAGCCCAGCCACGCTTCTTCAGTTTCTCAATAACCAATAAGAGATCAGGAGACCTTTTGGTATAAGCCTGCCAGAGCTCAGCAAGAGTTTTTTGCTCATGAGGTATGCGCCCTACGCTCTTCACTTCGGAACTTGCATCGGAACGAACACTATCAAATCTGCCTGTAGATTCACTGGCTATTGAGCACTCACCAGCAAGACCAAAGATCAAGACTAGGCTTCCCCAAGCAGCCATTAGCAACCTGCAAGACCGGGGCACAGTAACTATCGTCAAGGTGTGAAGCATTAGTGCATTGTACACCGAGATGCTAGTAGATAGCAGCAATAGCCCGAATTCTATCCAATATTATACCGGCGCAAGACTGACTTACCTCAACAGCCAAGAACTACTTTTTACTACGCACCCAAATTTCATGCAAATCGGTCTCGCCAGAGATCTCGTAGTCGCTCATATAGCGAACAAAGAAGTTTTGCTGAACAAGTAAATCGAGCACCACTCTCTTCTGCACGATAATCATTGCTGGCTTATTGCTAGCAATGTCTTTGCCATAGTTAGCAACTACCAGATCGGTCATCTCTTGCCAGCGCTTAGCGTGGGTTTGGTTAAGACAATAATCGAGAAACGGCAGTAAACAAAAAATGTAGCGACTGCCCTGCTGTCTTCCACTTTGCAAAATAGCAGGATAGCCTGGACCGATGCCAGTTCCCATAAAGAATGCACTATCGGTGGGGCTTGTCTTGTCGACGATGAAAAAGAAGAGCGGATCTAAATCTGACTTTAGACACTTGCCCTGATAACCCAAGGGGCTCATATCAAATAGGGTCGCGCCCTTGTAACACTCTCGTTCAATGTTAATAACTTGCCTAGTGAGCGTCAGAGCGACAGCAAGCATGGCAAAAGCAAGAACAGGCAGGGCGAAACGCTCTTGCTTGAGGCGACTGAGAATGCCGGCAAAAGCGATAGCGAAAATCAAGCCATCGAGCATAAACAGCGCCGCCGTCATTGGCAAAAAACGATAAGGCCATGACTGCGCACCATAAATATAATGAAAGACGAAACTAAGAGAGAAGGCAGCCAGTGGCGCAATCAAGTGGCTGTGACGAGATAGCGCGATGGCCGCCGACAGAGTCAAAATAAGATGCAAAAACGGAATATAGAAATCTCCGTTAGCGCGCAGCATTGGCATTAGGGTTTCGCTGGAATAGCTAAGGCCACTTAAGTAAAGCGGCACTACCTGGTGAAAATAAACATCCCAAACGGCCGACGGCAGCATCAGACAACACAAGAGATAGGCAGCAAAGACAGATAACACAGCATAGATTTCAGGCCGAGCAAGGCTCTTAACGCTCTTAAACTGAAAGAAAAAGAACAGCTCTACAATAGCCGCAGAAGCAACGAATTGCGGTTTAAGAGCCATTCCTACTCCAGCCAACAAGCCACACAGTACTGCATCAAACTTAGAAATTGGCTTTTCACAATTAGTATCACTTTGCCAGACAATACTGCGCAAAACGAAAAACGGCAGATAAGCAAGAACAAACAGATGTTCGCGCTCACCAATATTGACCAATATATCCTGACTAAAATATGCAACGGCGAATATCATGGGCAAGAAGACAAGAAAATGTTGCTGGCTCAAATATTTATAAGCAACGCGCAAAGCAATCAAAGAGCTAATCGCACTTAAACCCAATACGGAAAAATTCATGGCCAGGGCAGCAGGAATATGCAAAATTCGAGAGACAAATACAGGTATCAAATTAAGATACATAATCAGCGGCGGATTCCACTCGAAAAAATCAATGTATGGCAATTTGCCCTGGGTAATCATTTCGGCCATGGCAAAGTAAGCAGATTGATCAGGATAAGTAAGCAGTGGATGACCAGACCAGAAATAGGCCTTGTTCAAGATCAAAATGATAAAAGCCAGAGCAATCAAAAGCTGGAAGAAGCGATCGTCTTTGGGCGACTTGGTTTGATCCACACTAGCAGTGAGCATTCATTGGCCTCGCTCACTTCGTTTGACAAAAAATCTAAATTGCGGATTAGAGCCGCAGAATTCGTGGGGTTGATGATTGCCCAGACTGAAGTAGTCTCCGGTTGTATCGACTTCTAGATAGCCCTTACGCAAGGCACGGAAAAACTTCTCTCTATCAAAAGTATTGAGAACTTTGTCATCGGAAGCAATGAACAAATCAGTTCGATGCTGGGCAATTTCAGACTCAATATTCGACCAGGTATGGGCATGAAAATCTTTCATTGGGCCAGTAAAGCTAGAATTGTCACTAATCCACTTAAAAATCCACAGTGGTCTAGACCAGAGCAAATAACCACCCGGTTTTCTACCCGAGAATAGAAGCAGCGGGTAGGCTGGTTCTACATATGGGCTCAACAAGGTGACACGATCATTTACCCTCGAAGTTCTCTCTAGTGCTATATCTAGTGGCAGATTGCCCTTTGTGATATTGGCACTCAAATAGTCTTGTAATTTAGAACGATCATGCTCAAGAGACTGCCAGACAATAGTTGCAGTGGTGACTGCCAGCGCCACAATTATTGATTGAACAAAAAGCGGTGACGGCAACTTCGCAGGCAAATTCGCCTCGGCTCTGCGCCGAGTTAAGCAATTCGCGGCATGCCTAACGGCGATTACAACGGCACTAACTAACACAGTGGTGATGGCAAAAATTGCCAGGGTGAAGTCGTGCGAAAAGCCCTGACCTTCAAGCATGTACAAGCCAAGGCCAGAAAACATTAGGGCCGTTAGAGGAGCAAAACAACTGTATTTCTTACTCAATAAGATAGCAATAAAGCCAGCCATCACTAAACAATAAACAATATCGACTCGATTAGGAGAAGACAATGGCGCCACTATTTCAGGGTCAATAATAGAATAGTTAAGGCACTTCAAAGGCATTGTCCACTGCCAAAACGCAGTGTGCACAGGCTCTGGCAAAGCTGTCAAATAACCGAAATTAAGAGCAATGGTAGATACGAATGCGAGCCACTGCAGCGAAATCAGACTGCGCCACCGCTGCGATTGCAACAATAGAGCTAATTCCACAATAATAAACACAAATACGAAAGGCAGATCAAAGCAAGCTACAACACCAGCGCAGCAGCCAGTCAATACAGACAGTAAGCGAGAGACGACCTTAGCAGAGTGGGCAGTCTTGACTCCAGATGTTTGCGACTGAGCAAGCGAATGGACAAGCCAACGAGAATAAAGCCAGGGAGCCACAGCAAGCATGAGCACATACTGCAATTCACCAAAGTCGAAGCGAGCAATGAGAGCTGTCAGAGCTAATGAGAAACCAGAAGCCAGAGCGAAATCTTGAATTTGCTCTCTTGACTCGGCCGAATCTGTAGAGCTAAGGGCTTGCCCGGCGATGACAGCGAGCAAGAGCAAAGAGCCCAGAATCAAAGCAAAGATGCAGAGCGGAATAAAAGAAGCTGGAATTACAGCCACGCCCATTGAAGCAAGAGAGTTACAGAGCAAAGTGAGCCACTTTAGCAATTCAAAGACAATTGGCTGCGACCAATCCCAAAAATCTACATAGGGTAGTTCGCCCTTAGCAAGCAAGCCCGCCGCGACGGTACGCATTGCCAGCCCACCAGAAATTAAGTATGGATACCACAAAAGAGAGAGCAACAAGAAGGCAAGGGGAGCAAGGCAGATAGAAGTATGCAATACAAAGAAACTGCCACCTTTATTAGCTGATCCAATATCTTTACCCTTGCAGTCTTGATCAGCAGAGTTCATTCAAAGACAACCGTTACCACCAATCAATGCGCTTAGCGCCTCTTTCATATTCCCAAAGACAACCTGACTAGTACGAGCCACTGTGTCAATTCTTCTCACCCTATTTTGACGAGAATCGCTGAATGAATCAGAAGTATAGTCCTCCGAATCAGAGTCGTCAAAACCTGGTTCCAAATCTACGGCCAAATATGTGCCATCAGGAAAATCAAAGAAAACCAGCCATTTCCGGTTATCCGTGCACCTGACTTCTCGGTCAGCCAATCGCTCTCTCTCCAAATAGTCCTCAAGGCTTAAGCCCTCCTCAAGGCCCTTCTGCCTTACTACTTCCATTTCGTTAGCATAGTAGTCAGTTTCTCCGGGCAAACAGACTCGCTCACACTTAGTGATCGAACGAAAACCTCCAGCCCATGGCGCACTATATTTAATACCATCACATTTTCGATAAAAAGTACTGAGTTCTCCGGGCATTGGCATGCCACCAAAACTAGCGCGGTTGCTCAAGCGCTGCAATTCCTTCTCGAACTCTGCACACTCTAATGGGGGAACGACCTTACAATCCTCGCTCAGACAGTCAAGCAAACTGTCTATCCCTCCAAGATTTCGCACAGCCCAGCCAAGCTTTGGTCGAATCTTCTGATCTTCGCCAACTTGCTCGACACCAACAAAGCCACCAACTAGCTGCATGTTCTTGGATCTCGAGCCTTCTTCAAACTTAAAAGGCACGAGAGAAAGACCACTAGGAAGACTGGTCGATATGAGACCTGGAACACTAAAGAAGAAACCCGAATTAGTCTCGGGGTCTTCATCAGGCTCAATAACGAAAGGCTCATCCAGAAGGGGGTTGGCAACGGTGAAAGAGCCAGTCTGATAGTGCCGAATGTAGGGAATCAGGCGAGCTATCCAGCCGTTGATTCGGTCCCAGCCATAAGCTTTCTTCAGTTTATAAATGTTTTGCCAGTACTCTAGATCAATATCTCCGTCAGCAGCACGCACAAACTGATCAAGAATTGGGCGCAAACTAGAAAGCCACCAGTCCATTTCAAAGTGCGCCAATATCTCGATCTTCTCTCTCAGGTTGCGCCAATCACTAACCGAGCCCTCTAAAGTAATTGAAGGGATACCACAGACACAAGTAACCACATACTCAAAGTAGGCCTCATAAGCATCGAGTATGGTAATAGCACAGACAGTTCGCTCAAGAGGGCCAGTGGTACTAAAGTCAGTCATGAGCTGGTCGTAGGTCTCGCCAATTTTATCCTTCAATGACGCGCCCAAACTATCTACCAGACTCTGCCAATCACTCTCCGGCGAGTCTGGGTCAAAGCCAGAAACAGCAAAAGCAACTACCGCCTTACCTTCATGAGAAACTAATCTCTTGCGCAAACGCTCGGGATTGTTGTGAACATGCTGAGCAATGCCCTGCATAATGGTAATCCACAGCATGTCGGGGGACAAAGCAAGAGGACGATGCTCGGCAAATGCAATGTGTACCGCTTCGATAAGGGCGTGATTGGTAATCTGACGGACAGTATTTGAATTGTATCCAGAGCAACTGAGGATAGGCTGACAGTCCGCTCCTTCTGACTGAAGCAGCAGAGCATTGATTCCCTCATGGGTCTTCCAGGTCGACATAGAATTCGTCACCGCAGCCACATCGTGAACTGGGAATGTAATAAACCGGTCGCTTACTCTAGTTGTTATCATTTTTCTACCTAAACAGAAGAAACTATAGATAGATACCAATACTTTATGCCACAAAACATCTTGAGCAAAAAATGCCCGACAAGAAATCAGCTCAAATCTTAGAGACTAAACATTTTCGAGCGCAATTTTGCGAGACTCGAACTCCTTCGCCTCCTCAACCCTGCCGGTTTGCCGTAATAGTTCCACATAGTTTCCCAGAAGGACAACCAGGTAAGGACAAGCCTTCCCCTCTTCTCTTTCAATCAAGGCAATTGCTTCTTTACAAAAAGACTCCGCTTCAGAGAACTTACTCTGCCTTAAGTAAAGTTCTGCCAGGGCGTTAAGAGAAATAGCTAGAACAGGGGTGCCTTCCCGACGATTCTTCGTAAAGGCCTTCTCCGCAATTACACGAGCGCGCATACATAGTGATTCCGCATCAGAAAATTTTCCTTGCAAAACCAGTAAGTCTGCTAAATTATCGAGATCACCTGCTAAATTTGGATGCTCGCTGCCCAGCTTACTCTCGTCAATGGCCAAAGCCCGCCGCGCAAGACTCTCAGCCTCGGCAAACCTAGATTGATATTTCAAACAGCGAGCCATTGCAAACAAATGAGAAGATAGATTCTCACTGCAAGAACCATAAATTGTTTCTGCCAACTCTAAAGCGCGGCGGTATAAATCCTCTGCTTCTTCAAAACTCTTAAGTTCCGCTTTCAAGTCACCAAGAGCACTTAGACTAGAGCTCAAACGTGGGTCAAGACTGTGGTAATTCTCACACTCGGATACAGCCAGCAAGAGAGATTTCTCGGCCTCAGGCAACTTGCCAGCGAGAAAAGCTTCTTTTGCAGACTCCATCTGCCTCTGCCACTCACTATCAAGCCATATGATCTGTAGCCTCCCAGCTTCTGCATCGAGTTTTTTTGCAAATGTAGTGAATCCTCTCATCAGCGGAGAGGCCCATATATAAGAACCGTTGGCGGCAATAATTTTCAGAGACTGGGCCCATGAAACGTATTCCAGGCCAGATAAATCGGCCCAAGCAAAAGTACGTCTTCGACCGAAAGAATCAGTCCCGGAAACTTGAGAGTCATTCCAAAAGACTTTCGAATAGCTCATTAACACAGCGGTTAGAGCGCTAAGCAGAGCAAAGGAAACAAACAGAGCAATTATCCATGGCATGGAAGCTGGATCTGTCTTTCCCGGGAAACGCCAAGCAAGCATCGCCAAACCTAAGAAAAAGGCCGTGCAAACATACATGCTAATTCGCAGACCTTCACTATAGCAAAGAAGATTAAATTCCCCATCGGAGTCAGCAGAGTTAGCGGCGCCCGAAAGCTTACTTAAGATAAAAGGCACGGCAATTGCACTAACACCTGCGCTTATTAAAGCAATTGCTATCGATTGTCCATCTGACATATCAGCGCACCAAAAGCATGATAATGAACACGAAAACCCAGTTTCAATATCCATACATTATATTACAGCTAATGGGCGGAGCCACTGCGCACCGCCCATTACTCTGCAAGATCTTTTGGAACTCTAGCTAATCAAATATGCAAGCATGATGCAACTCTGATAGAAACCAATTCAAGCAGACAGGAGCAGCCACTCCAATAGCAATGGCAATAACTGCAAGAATCAATATCGTCTTTCCTCCATTGAGAGCCGACTTACCCCTAACTAAACAACCAATCAAGATACAACTACCACCACCGATACCAAGTATCTCGATGAAATTGGCAATAACATTTGCCATAGCCTCGGCGTTAGCAAGATTGTTACCCCTAACCGTCCCAGCAGTATTTACTCCATTCACAATAATAGATTCGGAACCTTGCGGCCCAATACTGCCATTGGAGGCACCCTGGAGAATTGGGGCGTTTGCAGAGACATTTGAAGAACTCGCGTCCATCCCTTCTATCGGCATACTGGCAACTGGAACAGTCAGCATGCTCTTGCCGCCATAAACAGCACTATCTACTGCCACAAAAGATGTAAAGTCTGACATCAAATTGTGATCAAGCGCCACCTTAGTGACAGCCTCCTTAATTGCAGGGTTAACCTGGCCATTAGACAAACCCACCAGATCTTGATCTGTCAAATGGTCAATTTTCTGTCTCGACCAAACTTTCTCTATGGCACTATTACTAGTATCGCTGAGTGGAAGTGTCACAGCTAAGGTCTGCTGATAAGGACGCCCATTAGCATAGCCAGTTAGAGTGACTTTGCCTTGACCGGCTCCCCGATAACGGGCAGTGAAATAGAGTGGCTTATTGGCCCAGACATCGCTCACAGTTCCTGGATAGACATCATAAAGTTCAATGCCCTCTGCTTTCAATTTGACATCAGTAAGGGCTGGGCTCTCTATACGCGAATAGAACTTCTTGCCCACCTCTTCAGCTGAGCTATTGAGCAGTACATAGTCGGCCTCGCCTCCTCCTAATCTTGCAACATTATCAATCAGAGAACGATTGACACTAGCACCAGTACCGAAGGCAAACCAACGCGAGTCTCTTCTGTCCCTTTGCACCATGCTCATAATCTCGACATCGTTTCCGACAAAACCATCGGTCATAAAAGTGACTATGCGCAAACGCTTAAGATCATCGCCTTCTTTACTCTGCTGCTTCAAGACTCTCTCAACTGCTGGCCCCATCCAGGTGCCGCCAGTAGCATTGAGTCGATCAATAAAACTATGAGCTTGTAATTTGCCAGCCATACTGGCACTAATGGGGCGCTCTGACAAAGTCGCCACCTCTTCATTAAAAGCTAGAATCTGAAAAGTATCATTAGGATTCATATGATTGACGATATAATGCAATGTCTCCTTGGCCTTCTCGATGGGCCGACCGCTCTGGGAGCCGCTGCAGTCAATCAAGAAAATCATCTCTTTCGGCGCAGCATTGGCTGGTGTGACTTTTGCCGGTGGCAGAAGCATGAAAGTGGCATACCCATCTTTGTCTTTGGCAGTATCATCGCGATAAGCAAGATAACCACTCTTAAGCGCACTCGGATTTTCTAACTCGTAGGTCAAGACGAAATCTTTATTGGGATAGTTCTGCGATTTTCGCAGTGATACCACTGAATGATTGGCGCTTCGCTTGTCGACCATGATTGGAAATAGCTTCGAGCTAATATTCTTGATAGGCATACCAGCGTTAACGTCGACATTTATCGAGAGATTCTGTGAGGCTACGGCTGGCTCTATGCGAGATTGCGGATAAGCCCCTCCAATCGTCAAATTAGCACCAGACAGTACCTGTGAAAGAGCAGCAGCAGCACTAGAATTATTATCGACACTAGAATCGGTGCCGGGGAAGAATCGCGGTCCAATAGTAGTTGGCATGGCAAATGTATATTTACCATCCTCAAACTTGAGCAGCTCAACATAAGAAAGCTCGACGACAATTGACTTGCCTGGATCGATATTGGCTACGTGCTGCGTAAAAATATTGGTGCGCTCTTGATTAAGAAGAGCGGCAGTGTGTCCAGTATTTTTAGCATTATCGTAGATGCGCCTGGCTACTTCTCGAGTCTTTATTTCTCCTTTAATTGTGCGGTTACCGATTTTAATAGTCATATCGTCAACGGCGCTATCAGCAGAGAGCGGGAAGCTGTACACAGCTTCAATGCGCTCTTTGTAGGGGTTCGTGAAAACCTGAGTAACATTCACTCTCGCCACATAGCCGCTTAACTTCGCATCCATCGATGTATGACTCAAAGGACATTGGCCAATGGGTTTACCATCGGCACCAAGGGCCTCCAGGGGCGCGACGAAATCAGGATCAACATGAGCCGCACCGTTGCCGCCATCTGAAGCGACTTTAAACACTGGGGCTGGCCCCATCACCGGTGCCATAGAATGAGCAAAGCCTGAGATGGTAGATACTGCACCAATGAGAGAGGCCGCTACTGTAATCGCAGCAATTGTGGCCTTCATCCCCTTAGTCAGTGGATGTCGAGCTAGTAAATTTGGCGTAGAGCTAACTTTAGATTTAGGACTAGCGTCAGAATTATTAGCACTCATCTGAGAGAGGTTTATAGTCGAACTAACTTTTAGCTTCGGATTGAATTTTGGCTTTTCGACTTTCTTATTCATATTGTAGGTCGGCCCCACCAGAGGGCTACGCCTTAATGGCGGCGCCTTTTCAGATTGGGCTTCTTGGGTTTGCACGGGGTCTTCTTTAGTAATTTGCATGACAATATCCTCAAGCGCAGCAGCACCGAAGCACGTCATCGAATAGATAACGCTGACGCTAACGCGAAAGCGAAAAACAGCCGATGAATTACCACTGCGCTTAACACGCTAATAATAGAAATAGTTGTAGAAATAGTAATAAGAGTACATTCAACACAACCAACATGACGAGCAGGTAGGCAGCGCTGAACCGGAAAGCGCAGCAGAGCATGAAAGCTAAAGAAGCAATCAGAACAGCTTACTACCACCAGCCAAAGCATCAAAATAATGCCATTGGCGAATAGCATGGATTCAGAGCAAAGCACTAAATACCAAGCTGTTACGCTCGACGAGCAAACCGTATTTTTTTCGGACTAGTAAGTTGCGAACAATCAGAATAAGTTTCTGACTCGTCAAATGTATTACCAAACCGCAAACTTGTCAAGCACCGGTCGTCGTGGTCCGATCTGCGAATGAGACCGGGCCAACGACAACGATAGGCTCAAATGAAGCTAGTTACACTTGCTGCAACTTCCATGTTCCCACTTTGAACTGCCAGAGCATGAGTAGACCCAGCAGCACCGCTGGAATAGCCACAGCGTACCAGCAACCAATCGGCCCCATGCCAAAGGTTATGGTGAGCAACCAGGCCAGAGGTAGACGGATTAGAGCCAAGCATATAACAGATGCCCACATCGGCCACTTGGTATAGCCTGCACCGTTCATAGCCCCCATAAGAATGAGCCAGATAGCCACAAATGGTTGAGCCAGACCAACTACTTGAAGATACTGCACTGTATATTCAAGCACTAATGGATCGCTAGTCATGGCCGAAGCCAACTGTCTAGCACCAAAGAAGAGCACCATTGCAATAATTGCATTGAGCCCAGCGCCCACTAAGGCGACCTGCCACCCAGCTAATGCTGCTCTATCAGGCTGTTTAGCGCCAAGGTTCTGACCAACGATAGTCGCTACAGCCATACTCAGAGCATAGACAGGAAAGCCACCAAGCATCTCTTCTAAGCGCCAGCCAATTCCCCATGCAGCTTCAGTAGCAGTCGGATGCATGGTGTGCGCGAATATAACCAAGAGCACGCCGTTTCCGCCTACCCAAGCTAAATCTTGCACGCATGCCGGAATGCCAATCTTCATCAGTCGCTTAAACCAATCTATCGATGCTTCACTAAGCATCTTTCTCAAGTCTAAGCACTCACCTAAATCTGAACGCTTTAACAGAACAAGAGAAAGGGTCAAGCCAAGAATACTAGCAATGCCCCACGACATGCCGATTCCGGCCACACCTAAATGAAATGGCTTGACACACAAAAGATAGTCTAAAGCGATGACCTGCGCTGTAATTAGCACCATAACTATCATCGGCACTCTGGTATTACCCCGCGCCCGAAAAATAGAATTGCTTACCCATAGAACCGTAAATGGCAGTTGAGCCAACAAATCAAATTTCAGATAGTCCCAACCGAGTTTCTCCACATCTGGTGCGGCACCAAGTAGGTGCAAAAGCGGCCGACACAAAATCAACCCGAGAGCCGCTGAGCAGATGCCAAAGATAACTGAAAACAATAGTGCTTGCCGAGCAGCCACAACTGTCTTTTCTTTGTCACCTTCACCCCAGAAGCGGCTAACCAGCGCGTTCGTACCCGAAGATAGAGCCACCGCAAGCAGTATCATAAAAATTGAAATCTGCCCACTGACACCCACAGCAGCCTGAGCTTGAGAGCCGAGTTTACCGGCCACCCAGATATCAGCAAAACTGGCGAATGCAATCGTCACCATATTTAAGAATAATGGCCACGACAAGGTCCAGATTGCCAGCCACAGCGAGCCTTTAGTGATGGCTTCATCGCCAGGCGTTGGCAATTTCTCAACTACAGAGTTCTCGCCCAAACCAACATCTACATCGACTTCCATGTCTAATTCACTTATATGTGCGTTCATATGTTCCTCTTTGGCAGAGTGCCAATCTGTTCTTTATCCAAGACAAAACTCTTCCCTTAAAAGCAAAACTGAATTCGCTCAGAAACGAAAATAGTGCCATCTCTTGTGAAAATGGGCACAAAAAAAACCAACAGCATGCGCCGAGCCCATAGGGCAAGAAGTCGCAGACCATTGGTAGTCAATTAATGTCTCATGCCTCTACATTACCTTCTTTTTTGAAAAAGGCAATAGTTTGTTAAGGCCCCCTCGAATTTGCGTCTACCGCAAGTCTAACTATGCAGCGAAATTTCCCGTTAAGAATTTGAGTGACTAACCGGGTATAGAAAATGCAATTGCTCAAAGAAGGAAGTAGATGCACTCAGTAGACCACTTACCCCTCTGGGTATTTTTCTCCCTAGTTCTATTATTCTCCCTTTTCTGGACCGAATGCGGCTACAGAGTGGGCTCCCATCGCCGCAAGTTAGACCCTAAGGAACCAGAGGCACCGCTCGGCACAGTCGTGGCAGCTATTCTCGGCCTACTGGCCTTCATGCTCGGCTTCACCTTTAATGTTGCCATTAATCGCTATGACTGTAGAAGAGAAGCTGTTCTAAATGAAGCCAATGCCATCGGCACCACTTATTTGCGCACTGATTTCATGGACATTCAAGCAAGAGATACTGCCAGGAAACTTTTGCGCGAATACGTACAGTTGCGTGTAGATGGAATTCTACCCACACCAGAGTTTCAGCAGGTCATTGTCCGCTCAGAGGAAATACAAAACGAGCTCTGGACCGGCGCAGCAAAACTAGCAAAAGAGCATCCAACACCAATATCAGGGCTTTATGTCAGCACTTTGAACGAAGTTATCGACATGCACTCCAGACGTATCACGCTGGGGCTACACTCTCGCGTTCCGCTATCAGTTTGGCTAGTCTTGTTTGCGGTGTCAGCCTTGGCCATGCTCAGCGTCGGCTTCTATTTCGGCATGACAGAAAACAGGAGCTGGGCCGAAACGGTTGTATTAATTATCACCTTTGCTCTGGTCATGCTGCTAGTGGCAGATCTAGACAGACCCCATGAAGGTCTAATCAAAGCCAGCCAGCAGCCAATGATCGACTTACACAAGCAATTGGGCCCGCCTTAGACATTCTGCCGCATATCATCAATCCGAAGATTGATTCCTCTGCAATTTAGATCAACATTGAGGACGATGTTGCCTTGGGCCGATAGCACTAGAATAATAGTGCAAGAAAAAAGGATGTCTAAAACATAAAAGAATAGCGGATGGTTAAAGACACCGAATAAAAGCTTCTCAAACGGCCGATCCCAAGCATAACCCTCTTAAGGGTTGATTTTCAGGAGATCTGGCCGTTTCTGTTTGTCGCTCTTGTTTGATTAGTACAAATCGCACGAGCTTTCAGAATGCACAGCTCCCGTCCAGACATGCTCAGGCTTTCTTGAAGCAAGAAAGCAGCAGTTGACCGCCAAGAGCGACCGAGTTATGCTAACCGCGCTTAACTCTTGGCGAGGCGCTAAATTGCGTTCTATCATTTACGGCAGCATAGCTGCAGCTCTTTCTTTGATATCTGCGGTGGCCATCGCTTCGGCGGCCCCTAGTCAACCCGAAAGCAAAGGTAAGGACGTGTCATCGGAAGTTTCAGAGAATTTTGCCCTTAAGCTGTTCAGACTTGCAGCAAAAAAAAGCGATAGCAATATTGTCATATCTCCGTACAGCGTAAGCACAGCCCTGTCGATGACATACAACGGTGCACGCGGTAGAACCAAAGCTGAGATGCAGCGAGTGCTTAGCTACGATGGCCTGAGCGATGCTGCTATCAACAAACAAAATGCCGACCTAAGCAAAAGCCTAATGCAAGTAAATCCGCAAAGCGAATTAGCCATTGCCAATGCCCTCTTTGCTAAACAAAACGCAGTCTTCAACCCTAACTTTATCAATACCAACAAAAAATTCTATGGCGCTCAGCTTGAAACCCTAAATTTTGCTGATCCTTCGGCTGTCATCAAAATAAACGACTGGGTCAAAGAAAACACAAAGGGAAAGATACCGACGATTCTAGATAAGGCACCCAAAGATGTCATTTTATATTTAATCAATGCCATTTACTTCAAAGGCACTTGGCTCAATGAATTCAAGAAGAGTGAGACACATTCAGCCGATTTCAATTTGCAAGATGGCTCAAAAAAGTCAGTACAGATGATGAATCGCTCTGCCAAAATGCTGCACTTGCAAGGCGACAATTTTCAAGCTGTGATGCTTCCATATAAAGACAATCGCCTGCAAATGTGTATCTTCCTTCCTTCTCCACAGTCAAATGTTACCGCTCTGATTGCAAGATTCAATGACCAGAACTGGCAAGAGTGGATAAATAAATTTAGCGAAACCCAAGGAAAGCTAGCTCTACCCCGCTTCAGAGTAGAGTATAAAACCGAACTGGGTAAAGTACTATCCGAAGCTGGCATGCCCTGTGCATTTAACGATGGCTGCGCCGACTTCAAAAATATGATTGATCAAGATGTATTTATTTCACGAGTACTTCACAAGACCTTTTTGGAAGTTAACGAAAGAGGCACCGAGGCAGCAGCGGCAACGGCTGTTGAAATGATGCCTCGGGGCATATTAGTTCGCCCAGCGACACCATTTAATATGATTTGCGATCGGCCCTTTGTCATTGCCATTCGCGATCAACAGACCGACACCATTTTATTTTTGGGCGTAATTGTTGATCCTTTGGCTGCCAATTAAAATACGTCCCCTATCTTGTTTCGTTTGATTTCGCTCTTGCTGGCTTTGCCTTGATAAGATCTAGCATTCATACCTGCCGGCGATAGAATCGCGCCGATTGACCTTGGTTGCAGCCATTGCTATGCTAATCTCGCCCTACCCTCCGCGAGGCTACACATTGCGCTCTATCTTGTATGGCAGCACAGCTGCAGCACTTTCATTGATGTCTATGTTCGTCGTCGCTTGCGCCTCAAGCGATCATTCAGAAAGTAATGAAGAACCTGTGAATATAAAAGTATCCGAAAAATTTGCCACTAATTTCTTCAAACTGGCAGCAAAGAAGCCTGATAGCAACATCGTTATATCACCATACAGTGTGAGCACGGCTCTTTCGATGGCATACAACGGGGCTGGCAGCAAAACCAAAGCTGAAATGCAAAACGTTCTAGACTACAGTGGTCTCAGCGATGAAGCTATCAATCAGCAAAATTCAAGTCTTTACAAGAGCCTGATGCATGTCAACCCAAGCAGCGAATTAACAGTTGCCAATGCCATGTTCGCCAATAAAAACTTTGAGTTTGTCAAAGCTTTCATGGACAACAATCAAAAGTACTATGGCGCAAAACTTGAAACACTAGATTTTGCAGACCTATCTACAGTCAATAAAATCAACAACTGGGTGAAAGACAACACCAAGAGTAAAATTCCGAGCATACTCGATAAAGTAGCACCAGATGCCATTCTATATCTGGTCAATGCTGTCTATTTTAAAGGCGTTTGGCTCGATGAGTTTAAAAAAGATGAGACCCAACCAGTCGACTTCAAGCTCAGCAATGGCAGTTCAAAAACCGTTGAGATGATGAATCGCTCAGCAAAAATGTCATACTTTGCTGGTAACAATTTTCAGGCTGTTATGCTTCCTTACAAAGATAAGCGGCTGCAGATGTGCATCTTCCTCCCTGACAGGAAGTCAAACATAACGGCTTTTATCAACGGCCTTACTCCTGAGAGCTGGAGCGAATGGAGACAGCAATTCAGGAAAGAAGAAGGTCACCTTGGCTTACCTCGTTTCAAAGTTGAATACAAAACCGAACTGAGCGATGTACTCAAAGCTGCTGGCATGCCATGTGCTTTCGAAGATAACTGTGCTGACTTTAAGAAGATGATCGAACAGAACGCTATGATTTCTCGCGTTCTGCACAAGACTTATCTAGAGGTAAACGAAAAGGGCACCGAAGCTGCCGCTGCCACAGCTATAGAAATGAGCGTCACAAGCGCTCCGATGAACCCGAAACCGCCGTTCGAAATGATTTGCGATCGCCCCTTTGTTGTAGCCATTCAAGACGAAAAGACTAATGCCATTCTTTTTATTGGCGCCATAGTTGACCCGCCAGCCTGTGACTAAAATGCAAAAGGAAATTCTATGAAATTTGTTCGCCTTTGCACTATCGGAGCAGCGCTAGCAACTTTGAGCTCTGCGGCAATCCCGCTTGGTAGTCGAGCCCAACCTCAGACTATGCCATCAGGAAGCGCAACTTCCCAAGAGGCAGGGGTAGCCGCAACTAGCACTGGCATTGCCTATCCAGAGAAAGCCTCAAAAGGTAGACAAGCCGAAATGAAAGACGAGTTACCTCAAGCTCAACCTTCGCAGGCCGAAAAAGAACACTTAGCTCAACTCAAATTTGCAGTCGCTCCAAGAGCACAAATAGCGAAGTATCTAAGCACACTCAAGTTTCCCAAAGGGCGCCCTATCCTTAGCCGCGGCACAGTCAGCTATATCGACAGTGATGCACTAAAGAGTTTGTTTCCCACTTCCATATTCTATGTTCTTAGATTTCCGCAATGGCCGCTAGCAATTGAACCGCCGCAGCCACTAGGAAACAACAATCTATTTGTGGTTAGTAAAGAGTCTCAAACACTCACCTTAATCACCGACGGCAACAAAGAGCTATGCAAGAAGTTTCTAATTGCTAAACTTCCCCACACAGTATCAGACGAAAAAGCGATACAGGCAGTAAGAGCTGCTCTTGTTCTCTTTAAAGAGCTTTCTCAAGATGGCATGTTCAAGTTCGAAAGCGAAGCAAAATCTCTTTATGCCAACAAGGCAGCCGGCTCAATTCATGCCAGCGGTAAGCTAAGTGTCATTCCCCAAGGTGGTAATTTCGGCGCAATCAGCGTCAGTATGACCTTTGATAGCCAAGGAGCCTTGTGCAATGTCATCGTTGAGGAAAATCTACAAGAAGGCATGCGTCCCATCTGCCAATCAACGAAGTTACTAGATCCAGATCCGATCGTAAGAAAGATGGCAGAGCAAGACATTTTGATAATGGGCAGCTCAGCCAAAGAATACTTAGATTGGCAACGGACGCAAGTCACCCCGGAACTGCGCCAAGCCATAGACAAAATTTGGAAAAGAATCATCAAAGAAGGACGATAGCAAACCACATAGCAGGCTAAGCAATTCGGTCTGATAAATCGAATTCTTTTGCACAGCGCAATTCAGCTTTTGCTGTGCTGGCGGAAGTTAGCAGCAGAACACGCCTGAGCGGAACCCGACAAACGTAGTATCGTGAACCATAGGGAAATTATTGCAAAATTCCAGCAAAAACTGCATTGAAAAAATTCAACTGCAAAGTTTATGGAAAACACAAGGAGCGAACTATGACACTTTGTCCCATTGCGATGATGGTGCACTGCACCGGTTGCCCATTAGTAAAATTCTGCCCAGCCAAAACGATTCTTGGCGACTTTGGCAAAACCGAGGCCGAGCAGCAAGAGAAAAAGGGCGACTCAGATTCAAGTGGTAGCTCCACTGACAATACTGATACTTAAGAGCCATCCTGCCAAAATTTACTTAGCTGAGTCTTTAACCGGAAGGGTCAAGAGAAAATCAGTAATTAGTTTTACTTCTTTCTCTGGTATCTCTGTTGGTGGCATAGCAAACTTTGTCGGAGCATAATTGCCTTTACGTGCGGCAGCATAGATTGCACCGCTGGCGATACGACTCTCAATAAAGGTGCGACTATAGCGCGCACCTACGCCTTCTAGATTAGGGCCAATACGGCCACCAGAAGAACCAATGGTGTGACAAGCGGCACAGCCATGGGTGAGATAAAGTTCTTTGCCTTGCTCAGTAGAAGCGTCTGACTGACGGGGCTTAAAGTGAAAACCTGGCGGGATATCGTCAGCAGGGGCTGTCCCGTGACCCTTTAAGTCCCACTTCACAGTGCATTCTGGCAAGTTTGAGAGATAAATAGCAATTGACATTGCTTCGTTACGAGGTAAGCGCACGTGAGTCATCAATTCAGCGACAGTAAAATGGTTCGGAAGTTTTGTTTTACCTTTGCCGCTACTCAAGCGCCGAAAAATCTGATCGACCGTGCGATGGTAACCAATTCCGTCAAGTGGAGGCCCAACTAAACCACCGTCACCTTCGATTATGTGGCAACTCTTGCAGTTCATGCTAGCTGTCAATTTTCTACCGGAGGTTCTAATTGCACGACTCTCGCGGGGCTTCGCTTCAGCAGCCAGAGCTGTTATAGACATAAGAGTAGTTAGCGCTAATGACAAGCAGCAAAGAGTTGGCAGAGAGAACCATTGCTTCGGCTCTTGCCTGTATAACTGCGAGAACTGCTTATAAAACGCGGTCACTTGACATACCCTCTTGGTTTCAGCAGTAGCAACTACAGTAGCCTAACACAGCGACAGATATCATCAATCGCCAGGTTGATAGAAAAACTGGGTCAGCTTATACATGACCATCATAAAATTGTCACTTTGTCCCTAACTTTTCCAAGCAAGCGGTAATTGTTAGTGAACATCCGATACAAACATTGAGAATATGAAACCATTTAAGCAAGCAATTTTATTAGAACCGTTAGAACGAGCAAAGCAATTGGCACTTGAGCACAAGATCGCAGATGCATCGTTGCTTTTTAGCATACCTGGTCATCACACCAGCTCGAATAAAGCCCTGGTTTGCCCTGGCGATACAACAACCGTTGGTGACTTGCTTCTTTCCACAAGAAATGGACCCTTATCAAAAGAAAAAATTGCCATGCTCTTTTGTTTCGGCGACCTCACTATAGATGGAGAACTGCTCATTGACGACTATGAGTACTGGCCTCTGCTATTTGTGCAAGGTACCCTCACCTGCACCAACATACTCAAAGGCGGCTTGCCGCTCATTGTGCTGGGAAATATCAAGACTACTTATTTTATAGGTGAATATAACGATGGGCCGATGCGTGTGGGAGGAAAGCTTGAGTGCCTGGGATACATTCCCAGAGTAAAAGAACAGGGCGGTATTGCTGGTCACGTTATCGCCGGAGGATACAACTGCCCTTCATTCAATGCCGCCAAAGAGCATGGAAGAAAGGAACTATCTCGAATATTTCAAACCGAGGCCCTAGAAAAAGGCTGGTTGGATAGCTCAAAAATTCGAGAACTGGGCCGTGCAGGCAAAACAATTTGGCTAAGCCCTGAGCAGATTGCCAGTCAACAGCCGACACCGGCAGCTGTGCGTCCAGAGAAGCTTGACTTAAGTGGCAGCGGTATAGACGCCACAGCCCTAGGCAATCTAGTAGCCATAAGGGAGATCGGTGCAGCGATAGACAAGTTGATAAAAGAAAAAATTGAGTTCAATCCAGATAAGAATTCATATCCACAATCTTTTGCTGAAGCAATAAGTTTTCAACTTGAGGCCTATGACAGAGGGAAAGTACTGATTTTGCCGAACAACTGCGTCTTGCCTGGGCTTCTAATACTAGATTGGCAGGAGCAATGGGTGGAGCAAAACGAAATAGTAGCTGTCTGTTGCATGGGCAATTTGACAGTAGAGGGCGATATTTTAAATCGAACTTTAGAGGGCGGTCCGCTGCTGTTTGTTGGAGGCAACCTCGCCACCAACAATTTGATAAAAGCCGGTGCACCGATAGTAGTGCTGGAAGAGCTGCGTGCCAATGGTCTGGTGGTAGGCGAATACAACGACGGAACGATGCGTATTGGCGGAGCTCTTACAGCTGAGGCCTATCTGTTACTAGACCATGATGGATTTGTTCGCGGCAACATAAACGCTCGCACCTATAGCGACGAAGAGAATGACTGGAGAGAAGTACTGTGCGATGCTGTCTTTGACTCAGAAGATGAAGACTATCCCGATGTTGATCTAATTTATGCAGCGCAAAAAGCAGGCATGAAAATATTTGTCTGAATTCATCACGGCCAGTTATACCCAACTCGCCGTCTGCCTCTTGCGCCAGGGCCAATCATGGGCTTAATGCCGTTTTTAAGCATTGTGTCAGGAAACATATCAGAGCGAACCTTAGCTAGCCAATCAACATCTTTAGCTGAGGCAGACTTTTCGTGCACCCAGCCCACAGGAGTTGGCCAGTTCAAAGGTTGGAAGAAAGAAAGACCACCATCTTTGAGAGTGTAAATATCTACCGGTCTAGCCGTTGGACGTTGAGGAGGCTGGAAAGCAAGTCGACTCGTCTCATGCATATAATTAGAGACAGCGATACCACTAGCAGTGGCATAGGCAGGAGAATTGAAGAGTACATCAGAAACCCTATCGGCATTTGTACGAATAATCAAGAAATAGCGCTTATCTCTTGTGCGATAGCAAATAACATTTTCGCTTTCACTAGTTGGTCGACCAAGAAGAGCAACCACCTGAGCCTTGGTCATACCGAGCCTGATTTTAGCGCATGATTGCCCCGGCACAATAACGTTAGTAGCACCAGTTGAAGAGCTTGAAGTGTCACTAGTACTTGCAGGCACGCCTAAACTAGCAGCCAATTTTTCTGGTGCAGCAAGCTGTCCTTTATATACCACAGCAAACTGAGGCAGCTCGCTACCATCTTTCACCACAAAAGAAAGACCACCACTCTTGCCCTCATAGGCTTTATAAGGCCCGGCCAAGTCTGAGAACTTCAGAGATGCTTTATTGCTGGCAAAGCTATCGATACCAACACCACCAGCAGTGATAAATGCAGGCGAAGAAAACATAATTTCACTAACAAAATCACCACTTAGCCGAAGGGCAAGAAAGTACTTGTGATCAGAAGTGAGATAAACAAGAGTACCGGAATTCTCACTACTAGGCTTGCCGAGCAGGTTCTCGACTGCCTGGCGATTCATGCCAATGCTAGTGCGCCCGACCGATACACCAGGAACAACTAAGAGACCAGGCTTAACAGAAAGCGGCGACACCGAAGCTACTGGATTAGCTGGCAAGGGGTCTGCAGTAGCGTTAGTGATGTTGGCCTCAATTCTCGGCTCGTTATTAAGACCAGGACGCCGCGCCACCGGAGTGGCAGCAATGCAAAGATCGTTTCCTTTCCACTTACTCTCTAATACCGGAGTCTGCAAGCGGCCCCGTTCTCTCAAGACTTGATCTTGCACTCGCTCTTTGAGTTCGGCAAACATTTCTCCAACAGTAGTCTCTTTGCCTTTCTTGCGCAGAGACTGCAACAAGGCTGCTGTAAAGACGCCATTAGTGCCGTTCTTACTCTCCCACGAAACCTGATCCTCAGCGCTTGATGCAATGACCATGCGACCAGAACCCATAGCTAACTCTGAAGCATCGACCCCGGTGCGCGTCAGGCCCTTTGATTCAGACTTGACACCACCGCTGTGACAAGCATCAAGAAAAATCACTACGCGATCGCAGTGCACTCGATCTTTTATATCTTTTGCTAAGCGTTGCATCGGTACACCAGTTGTGTACAAGTCTTGCACGTCTGTATCGTAAGCAATCAAGTAATTCTGACCACCGACATCAAGCTCAGCACCGCTACCATGGGTAGAAACAAAAATAACCACTAGGTCATCCGGATTAGCTACCCGAGGCAACCAGCGGTCGCCCAGCTCAGAGAGAATGCGCCTTTCGGTGGCATCCTTGTTGAGTAAAACCTTAACGTGATCAGGAGCGAAGTCGGCCTCCTTAACCAAATAGTCGGCAAAATCTTTGGCATCCTTGGCCGAATACTTAAGATTGAGCGCGGGATTAGCAAACTCGCTGACACCAACAACCAGTGCCCACTTATCACGAATTGGCCGATTAATAGCCGGCGCATCCTCAGCGCTATTGTCAGCATTGGCACCGGCTGCTTTCTCTTGGGCAATAGCGGGCGCAAAGCCCAAAACGAAAAGACTGAGAAGCATAGCCGCACAACGGCTAGAACAAATGCCTCGACGGCTCTTACTTAAATAATCTCGACTCAAAATAACGCCTGATCCTTGAATGTCAGTCAATTATAACCATACTGAACTAGCAATTACGGCCAGCAAGACCGCAAAGCTCTTAGGCCCAATAACAGCAAATAGACCGGAAACTTGTTTTTAAACTCCCCCAGGGATTAAAGTAAAAGATATGATTAGCCGCGTAGTCAAGAGAAGAAAATTTGTGAGCCGGCCTATCCCTTGCCTGCTTGCTCTTGTCTGTTCTCTACTCTTCGCCTTGGTTCAACCAGGTTGGGCAACCCCAGGAGTTCAACCATTCATCACTGTTCATTTTCCCAGCACCGAAGTAGGTAACTACTGCCTAATCAAACCCGGTAAAGTCTACACAGAAGATCAGCGCCTGAGCGACTACAAGCCAGCGCGAGGGGCGGTAAACATACCAGCAGATAGCCGCATTTCGCTAAAGCTCGGCTACTTTGGGCACACTAACAGAAGCACGTTAAAAGCTATACCAGTGCATTTATTGCGCTATCTCAACCTCTCTAAACTCGAGGTCGACAACGGCGAGTTTCAAGACTTGCTACATTTCACAGACGTGGTTAGCCTCGACATGAGCGGCACAGATGTTGGTGACGCCGGTACTCGCGGGCTGCGCAATCTGACAAAACTCAGACATATCGATGTAGGCTTTTGCCCTATCGGCCTTGGCACAGTTGAAGAAATTTCCCATCTCAAAGATCTCCAGAATCTGGCTTTTGCCAGCAATACCCTAGGCGATAAAGCTGGCCCCATGCTAGCAAAACTAAAAAAGCTACAGCTACTGGTGCTATCAACCACTGTCATAACTGATAGTTGCATTAGAGACATATCTTGCCTGAGCGAACTTTTGGAACTCGGGCTTGCGCGAAACGGCGTCACAGACAAATGCATCGACAGCATTTTGAAAATGAAAAAGCTCAGACGACTCAATCTTGCTGATACAAAAGTAACTTTCGCTGGCATGATGAGACTCAATCAGCTTCCTGACTTGAACCATTTATTGTTGCGCAAAAGTCAACTGAGCCCAGAGCAGCTAAAGCAACTGCAAAAGCGCCTGCCCAAAGCCATTTTAGAAGAAGGTACAAAAGCAAAAGACTTTGATCCTGATTTGTTTAAGCCGCTTCACTAGTCTTAAAAACAATGATAGATTTAGTTGCGAATTCCCAATCGAGTTATTTTATGCAACGCACCTTTTTGCTTTCCTTTGCAGCACTCTTGCTGTCTACTGCTGTCAACATCAATGCGGCGCTTGCTAGCAACGAAGGGGCAAAAGCAGGATCAGAACTAAAGCAGGCTAGTGTAAGCAAAAGTGCCAAGAAGTGGCAAGCGGAAGAATGGTTAAGCAATCGCACCTCACCATTGCTCTTGCCTGGCGAAGCAGTCAAACAAAAGGCCCAACACAAAGGACCAGTGCGCTCCTTTGCTAAGGCCGTCGCTAAGGGAAGCGCCAAAGAACTAAAAACTAGCATGCGAAACATGAGCGAAGAGATGGTCTTCGTTTTCTCAGCCCAAGACATCGATCCTTTCAAGAAGAGCGCTCCTATAAACAAACCAGCCATAGTATTAAAGTTCAACCTTGTCGATGGCTCAAGCTGCTATCTGCGTCGTTTTCCTGATGGTAGCTACATCATCGAAGATGGCTTTGCTGACGGCACAGTGATATTGCCGGATGGCACAGAGAGCCACACTTATATAATTGAATACCCTAATGGCAGCAAAGGTCGCCTGGTTCGCAAGACAAATGGAACAACGGTAGTCTACAGACCAGACAAAACCACCACGACAATTAGCAAAACTAATTCAGGCGGTTACACCGTGCGCAACAGCAAGATTGGCTACATGGGCCAAGCCCGGCCAGATAGAAGCGGTGTCCACTACGAACTTGGTGATTGGTAAGGCAGCGCCTTCGGCTTCACTGTTTTTCCCAAGTTAACATTATTGCCAAACGACTGACCTAAGCCATAGGCAGAGCGGTCGTGGTAGCTACCACGACTTTGAAAAGTGCCGAGATTTTTCTTGTCCATATACTTCTGGTTGGCGCTTTCAAGCTGATTGCGCAACACCATTAGACTATTGCTTGGTGTGCTGCCGCAAGTTTGCTTCTCCTCGGCAATTAATTGATTGGCTCTCTCTAAAATTCGGTCAGCGGCACCAACTCTGAAACTGCGCCTCTCGTAGGCGGCGCGGAAGAGCCAATTGCTTTCTTGTCTAATTGAATCAATTAGCCATGTGGCAATTTCCATAGTGCAATCAATGTTTTCTGGCGTACCAACAAAAGTGGGATGCCACTCTTTCCTATCGCCCCAGCTGCCACCATATACAGGGCGCATAATAAAACGGGTGTAGTAGAGAGTGCAGGCCGCATGCATGATGCTGCGAATCCAGGGATCAAGCTTCAAATAGGCATCAACTTCAACCACGTCAATATCTTCAGCGCTATCAGCAACCTGAGCCAAATCGAGGTTATGCTTAGAGAGAAGCTCCATAGCCAACTTCATGGCAGAGTTTCGTTCGTTCTCATTCTTATTGCCATCGGCCAGAGCTAATAGCTTGCGAATCTTTTGCGCCATAGTATTGGAATAAGAAGTATTAGACGTAGTAGGCGCTTCGTTGACCGTTGACATAAAAATTCCCGAAAACAGCACAACCACTCTAGCACTTGACAGTGGACGAAGCATTAGGAATTTTGCATTTCAAGAGCAAAATCAGGCTTTGGCTACTTAATCAAAATTTCAGCCCGCAGAGGGCTTTGAACACCCTTTGGCAAATGCTTCAGTGGGAAGCTAGCGCGGACAGCCTTCAGCACCAATTTATCATTGGCGACACCAGCAGATTGAGTTACGCCAGTGTTTACTAAATTTCCAGAAGCGTTAATGGCAAGATCAACCACTGTACCGTTTGCCATTGGCTTTACCATATATTTGCGTAACTTAGACTGAGCCCTGGTGCGAAAAGCTGTCAAATAGTTGAAGACCGCTTCATTTTCTTGGTCACTCAATTCTTCACTATCATAGTAAGTAACAGCATTTTCTTCAGACACAGGCTCCTGATCTGCAGAAGAGCTCTCATCCCTCGCCTCTTGCCCCTCACCATCCGGATCAGACAAAGAGACATCATCGCGATGAGGATGCTTAGACTCATACAAAAAGGCCGTGGCAACAACAAAGGTAAACAAAAGAACAGCCCCGACAATTCCTACAGCTACCAAACTATTTCTAAGGTTAGATTGAAAACGGTTGAATTTCAGTCGTTGAAAATTACCCTTGATTTGGTTATTGGGCAGAGCTAAGCGCAACTCGCTAAGAAAATCGTGGGAATTGATGACGATATTAGTTTCGCTATCAGGCTCAACTAGCACAACCTTGTCGCCTTCAGAGCCACCACTTCTAACCTGCAGACTCAAGAGCAAGAAAGCAATTTTATCGCCCGAACTACCGGCCCCCGCCGCCTCAAACTTATGGCGGTGCTCTTCATCTATTGCCGAAACAATAACCTGATCGCCTTGAATCGAGACTAAGGCACTGATAGGCTCACCACTATCAGCCAGGTATAGCCTGGCAGGATAAGTCTTAGGGACCCTCTCATCATTTCTAGCGGCTTGTCGACCGATTGGCATATCCCTGCAAGATCCATGAAAGTACAAAGCCCTGTCTATATACCTACTTAGCTTATTGTTTAACCGTGCGAATATCTGGGTTTATTCGCAAAGATAAGCAAATCAGACAATCAAAAAGAAGAAGCAAGTTCGAATTGGCTCAACTGGCTGGAAACTGAAGGGAAAATTGAAGGGAAAATTCAATGCAGTATGAAATTATGCACGAAGGCTCTAATGCTGTGCTCCGGATACTTCTTGAGCGGGGCGAAAAATTCAAAGCAGAGGCTGGAGCCATGGTTGCCAAATCACAGCATTTATCTATCAAAGGCCATATGTGGGGCGGAGTATTTGGAGCTTTTAAAAGATCTTTTTTGGGCGGAGAATCGTTCTTCTTTCAAGAAGTAAGTGCCGCAACTGGCAATGGCGAAATAATTATTGCGCCATCGGTCCCGGGGGACATAAAAATTCTACCCATGCGTAACAGTGAAGATTACTATATTCAAAATGGTTGCATGCTCGCTGGCCTAGGCGACGTCGAAATGGACACCAGAGTGCAAAAACTAACGGCCGGAATATTTTCTGGCGCTGGCTTCTTTGTGCTACATGTACGTGGTCACGGTGAAGTAGCGGTTGCTGCCTTTGGGGCCATTATGGAGATTCCTGTCGCCGCAGGGAAGGAACTCATGGTAGACAATGGCCATGTGGTGGCATGGTCAGGAGACCTTGAATATCAAATTGTGAAAGCAGGAGCCAACTGGATTTCAAGCTTTACTAGCGGCGAAGGACTGGCCTGCAAATTCACTGGGCCCGGTAAGGTCTGGGTCCAGACCAGAAACCCTAAAGGTTTCGGAAACTGGGTGCGCCGCTTTGTGCCGAGCAGAGGGTAGGATTTAGTCTAATGAGCGAGGATTTCAAAGCTCGACTATTTGAAACAGACGCAACAGAAGCTCGGGTTGTCTCACTGCAGCTCAGCTCACAAGGCCTCTACATCAAAGAGATAGATGCCAACCTATCTTTAGACGATCTCACCATTGAAGCATCGGGACACGCAGGAGATCGCTTTAAAATTGTCGACAGAAAAAGTGGTCGTGTCCTCATCACTCACGACGACCAACTACTAGAGCAGCTCAAGAACAGCGGCTCAAGCGCAGTCACCAAACTCGCACACGAGGCACAAAAAAGCGTCAAACATCGGCATAGCCGCTTCAAGCGCTACTGGTTAAAAGTGTCAGCAGCTCTTATCTTACTACTGGTTGGCGCGGCATTGGCTATGGACCCACTCGAAGCAGCACTAGTAGCCAGCATTGACCGTAAGCTAGAGACAAAAATAGCAGAGCTATTGCCCAAGCCAGAAAGCGAAGAGAAAAACAGTGAACAATCCAAACGAGTACACAGAATTGGCAAGCGCTTAGTTGCCCAGATAGACAATTGCCCTTACACCTTTCATTTTCAAATGAAGGAAGACCCTGAAATCAATGCATTCGCTTATCCTGCAGGCTTCGTCTACGTCAATAGCGGCCTTCTTGACGCCGTCAAAAGCGATGACGAATTGGCCGGGGTAATGGGTCATGAAATTGGACATGTCATGCATCGAGACGTTTTAAGAGCGGCCGTGCGAAGGGCGGGCCTGCTCTCCTCTATATCAATAATAACGGGCGCTGGGGCCGGCTCAGAAACAGCAGACACTGTCGCCAATATGCTTTCTATGGCTGAAGGTCTTGAGAGCTTGAATTTCAGCCGCAAGCAAGAAGCAGCCGCAGACATTGAAGGAATAAAATTGGTCACCAAGGCCGACTACAAAGCAGAAGCTTTCATTGACTTCTTCCAACGCCTAGAATCAGACAAAAAAACAAAAGACGTGGCAATGCTGGCCATCATCTCAAGCCATCCCATGAACAAAGAGCGAATAGAAATTATCAGAGAAGAAGTAGCAAGGCTGCAGAAAGAAACATCTACGAAAGAAAAAACCACGAAAGAAAAAACTACTAAGTAGAAAGTAACAGAGCTGCAGCAATTCAGAGCCCACCAGGCAGCCCTGGTACCCGACGGGCACCGTATACGATGTCAGCCTTTGCGCCCGAGCCAGAGCCATGACTAGATGACGGAAAAGAAGACGGGAAATAAGCTGGGAAGTAAGAAGGATGCGTATACAAGTAGCCTGCCGGAAGAGGCACTTTCTGCTTATTCAAGCCAGAAGGGTCCATGGTATACAGTCCAAGATTCTCAAGTTTTGTCTTATCAAAATTGACAAAAATGATTGACTTACCATCGTTGGACCACTCAGGAATAGCGCTAGTTTCTCCAGGACGAGTCAATGGTTGTTCTGTCCCAGTACTAACATTGACACTAAAAATTCGCCAGTCAAACCCACCGAAATAGCGCATAAAGACCACAGTATCACCACTTGGTGAAAACCACGGATCATAGTCACCGAGCTTAAAACTAAGGGCAGCAGAAGTTGGAGTAATTTGTGGCGATGTTAGCTGACGAAAGTCACTGCCATCCAATTTCATCGTATACAAGCAACAAGGTGCGGCTTTCAAATCGATAGGCACCACAGGAAAGACAACTCTTCCATTGACACAATGGGGATCAGAAACCGCTAACCCAGCGGGTGTAGGTAAGCGCGTTGCTCTTCGAGAGGACAAATGGTATAGCCTCAACTCCGGCAAGGAAGTCAAATCAGACCGGTGAACGTACAGAACAGAATCGTTGTCTACCCAGCTGCTATTAGCGTTTAAAACAAGCGCTGCCGTTGGCTCTATAGACAATTGATGCGAGCCATCAATAGCGGCAATCACAACTTCGGTGTGCAAATAATCACTGCCATTCTCTTCGGCTATTCCACCGCCGAGCAAGCGATTATAGCGAGTAAAAGTTATGCGCTTACCATCAGGAGAGACTCTCGGGTGCGACAGTTCACGCTTCTCGTCAGACAAAATTGAACGAATGCCACTGCCATCCAATCTGGCTACATAAATGCCAAACAGATCTGGCCCGCGATAGCCGAAAAACCACGGGCTTGACGCAACAATGTTCTGCCAGAAAAATCCTGTCAGCAGCAACAAACAAGTCACTAGGCCGAATAACAGTGCCTTTTGTCGTTGGTCGTCGCGCTTTACTATCAAAGTAGCTAGCTTACAGAAGCAGGCTCCAACACGTTAAGTGCTGGCACACCAGTACCATCAAAGTATGTGGCTAACTGATCAAGCGAGAACTGCACGCCCGAATAGAAATCGCCGAAGTCACCATACTTCGAACTAGCTTCATCGAAGCGCATTTCGTAGATCAGTTTCTTGAACACCATTGGATCATCAGCGTAAAGATCTACGCCCCACTCAAACTTGTCAAAGCCAATTGAGCCCGATATTACTTGGCTAACCTGACCATGGTAGGTTCTGCCAATCTTGCCATGCTCAATCATCAACTTAGCGCGCTCTTCGTAAGGCAAGGTGTACCAGTTGACTGACTCACCACGCTTCTTATCCATTGGATAGAAGCAAACATAACGTTTTTGCGGAATACGAGCCCAGAGACGACCACCAAAGTGCGGGATTTTGGCCTGGGCCATAACCATCTCATCGAAGGCCTGGATCCATTCAGGGGAGCCTGCTTTCAGCTCACGCTCTTTCAATGTAGCGTGAATCTTACCGGTCGCTTCATAGAGACCTAGCTCTAGCACTGATACATACGAAGTCGCTGGAGTGAGGTAGTTAGCCAAACGCAGCTTGTCAAAGACCATTTGCGCGTGGGCCATTCCTTCGTAGTTGCGGCTATAGTGAGTGAGCATCAGGTCGGCCTTGTGTCCAACCATCTGTGCCAAGCCAAGATCGCTATCCTCACTATCTTTCAAGGATGCCAAAGCTGAACTTGCTTCTTTCAAAATAGCAGCACGCTCATCGGCCGGCAGCTCGTCCCAAGACAAGCGGTCGAAGTCAAACATACGGTGGAGTATCCACCAACCTTCCAATGATTCGGGAACGCTGGGATGACGCATGGTTTCTCTCCTTAATGAGATGAGCAGCCTATATGCTAGCGCAGATGGCTTGGCAAGCACCTAGATGCTAAGCAAGTATTTGCAATCACGGAAGCTTGACAACAAAAACTCTATGCATGTGAGACTCTTACTTCTCGCCGAGGGGCAAGAAGAGATCGTCTGGCGGCAATTCATAAAGAGCACGCAAGGTGACAAAGTCGTTGCGTGTAACCGGGCTAATATTCGAATACTGCGCACGTTCCCGCCAGCTAACCGTTACTCCATGACCGCACATTACATCGCTCGATTCACTGCTGTGCTGACGCAGGCCAAGCACGTGGCCAAATTCATGAGCACTAGTCTGACGTAACTGTTTTGGAACCTGTGCACCCCACTTACGTAAATACTCAGTCTCGACATGAACAATGCAGCGGGCACGGGCAACGCCGGTCCAGGGGTAATAGGTACGGCCCACTGAATCAGCACCACTTTGTGGACACCAGAAATACAAAACATCGGCCTTTCGTGGATCATCAACAAACTTGAACTTGATTATGCCCTCAGCTTGAACCCAGGCCCAATCATTTATTCCTTCTTTGAGTATAGAAGCATAGCTAGGAACATAATGATCGACACGGCTCAGGCGCTCAAAAAAACCCGGTCTATCAAACATTGAATATAGTGTCCGACATTTTTCAACGGTAAGATCAGGACCAACAAAACCTGATGGTAACTGCAAACCGTCGGCAATCCAAACCTTGATCTCACCTTTAGATTTATCCCAACGCATCAATTTACCGTCTTCTAACTGCGAATATGGACGAATCGAATGAAATTGTTTCTTCCAGTCTTTTAGGGCTTGAGCTGCCAGTTTGCCCCACTCGCTAGAAGGATCGGTCATCACCACCACACGACAAAGAGCATGCTCGGCTATCTCCATTTCATTTGAATAGAGTGCCGAGACAGCCAAGTAATATTGCAGGGAAGCATCACCGGGCTTCTTTTTTATACATTCTTGAAAGAGCTTACAAGCTTCAGAATAGTTTCGCACCATATATAGCTGCAAAGCCTTCTGCTGAAGCTTATCTAAATCAGTAGTTGCTGAGCCGGCAGAGCGAGCAAACTTTTGCTTAGTCTTGAGAGCAAGTGCCTGGTCATGAATAGCAGTGACAAAGAAACATGCCATAGACAAAAATGACACCACAATCTTTGAAGAAAGCGGTTTATTGATCGCTAGCGCAAATTCAAATGGCCACCGTGGCAGAATATTCACACTCACCAAGAGAAAGAACTGCTATGGCCCTCATTCCCATTTCAGCACAAGCCAAAACCAGTAGGTGGAAACCTACAGATCAGTTTCAAACAAACCTTCTACGTCTCACAGCTGCCGGCAACTGTTAAAATTAATCAGAAGAGGAGCAGAAAGTGAGCAACGACCTTTGCAAAAATTGTGGCAAACCGCCGCTCGCTGGCCGCGCTGGTTCCGTCACATCATATTTCTTTAAGCACAATTATTGCCAGTGCGCAGTGGCCGGAGCGAAGCAGTCAAGAAGTGGGGAAACTAGTGCGGTTAGACCTCTTTGTCCAACCTGCGGAAAGTCGAGGCCAATTGATAAGAAAGCTGGCTCATTTACATCGTTTCTATTCAAAGAGCTGCGTTGCAGCTGTCCAGGGCCTAGTTCACGAGCTAGTGGAGGCTCACCGACTGGTTCCGACGCGATAGCAATAAAGAGAGCAAGCAGTGGCCGCACCCAAACAGCCTATCGAATGGCGCAAAAAAAGCAGTTTACTGAAAGCATAAAGAAACGCCAGCTTGTCTCCGGCGATTCAGCAGAACAAATCATCCTTTCAGACGACAGTATTATAGGTGGCACCTACCGCATCATCTCTCAAATTGGTATGGGTGGAATGGGTGTTGTCTACTTGGTTGAGCAGACATCACTGCATAAGCAATTTGCTTTAAAGGTTCTGGCTCCAGACCTAGTCAATGAACAAAACTGGCTGCGCTTCAAAGCCGAAGCCAAAACCATGGCGGCTCTCAATCATCCTTCTTTTGTCAATGTCTACGATCTAGGAATACACGCTGGTTCAACGCCTTTTTATGCTATGGACTATTTAAAAGGCCGCAGCTTAGAAGAGATGTTAGTAGCTGAAGGACCGCTCAAACTAGAACAAGCGGTGAATATATTTATTGAAGTCTTAAATGGACTTGCTTACGCCCATAGAAACGGAATTATTCACCGCGACATCAAGCCGGCCAATATAATGTTATGCACCATCAACGGTGCAAACCAAGTAAAAATATTAGATTTCGGCATTTCCAAATTTATTAGCTCAGATGCGAAAAAGCTACAAAGCATGACCATGGCTGGTGATGTTTTTGGCAGCCCATATTATATGAGCCCCGAACAATGCACTGGCGAAACTGTCGATGCCCGCTCTGATATTTATTCAATTGGCTGCTCACTATTTGAAGCCTTGACAGGATACCTGCCTTTTGAAGGCAGTACATCTCTTGAAACTATGATTATGCACCAAGAAGACAGGGCCCCGCGGTTAGGCGAAGTCTTAACCAATAAGAGTTTTCCAAAATCTTTAGAAGCAATTGTTGCTACTTGCCTGGCCAAATTACCAAGAGACCGTTATCAATCAGCCAAAGAAGTAGTCCTAGACCTAGAGCGCATTCGAGCTGGCAAAGAGATTGAGCCTAGTTCACCTGCGTATCGCCATTTAAACCCACCATTAATAAAGAAGAATGGCGAGAAAGCGGAAGGCGAAGGCGACGAAATCGATAGCGAAACATCATCGACCAAGCTAGCAAAAACTATGTTCTTATCTGCCGCAGCCATGGCAATCGTCATATTGGTAGTAGCAAGCGTGAGCTTTTTCTCTAAGCCTGCTAGCAAAGCAGCAATTGCCACAAAGGCCTTCGAAACCGCCCCACTAAAGATGAGAAATTACTCCCCAGAAATAACCAAGGTCGCAACGGAGGGAGATCAGAAACCTTGCACTGAATACTATTCACGAATAGTTGATGCTGGCAATACAATTCAATTTAATTTCCCAAAAGACCGCTCGCTAGGAAAAATAGGTCCGGTAGAAAACCGCCTCTCCTTATATGAAGCCCGGTACAAAGTAACTTTTCCGGCCAGCTGTAAATTAAAGTTTTGTCCCTATAGTGATGCCTTTGATAAACCAGAAATATTCAATTCATTCAGACCATCCGATCTCCATTCGCTAATGGTGCCTCATGACTGGAACACAAGTTTAGATTTAAAGCCGGCCATGCCATTTATCGCAAAACTCACGGAAATAAGATCACTTAACCTTGACTCAAGCAACATCGGCGACGAGCAAGTGGTCTATCTCAATCAAATGCCGAACCTGGAGACCCTTAACGTAGGCTATTCAAAGGTTACGGGTAGAGGTATAGCAAAATTTAGTAGACTAAAGGAACTAGAATCATTAAGCTTTGACGGCAACCATGACTACAAAGCCATGTTGCTTGCCTTAGAGGGCTCCGAGAAGCTGCAAAGACTATCACTAAAGACTTTAGACCCACCAGTTTCTGCAACTGAAGCCAGACTAATAGCTAGCTGCAAAAATATTAGCTACTTATTTCTCGACGAAAGCCTAGCCTCAGATGAGGCTCTACAAATTCTTAGCGATTTACCCAAACTAGAATTTTTAGGTGTAAATAACTGTGCGATAAGCTCTAGGGCAATTGAAAATTTCAAAAAGTCATATCCTAGAGGACAAGTGAAAGTTATCTTCTCTCAGCAAGCAGTTGACGCATCGGCCTTTGGCAACGAATCTCCGGCCGACTGGATCAAATAGCTCAGCAAGTAAGCAAGCATTTACGCCACCATAGGTGCCACCATCGACGAATCAATCTACAACCACCTCAAAGGAGTCTTACTAGGCACCGCCATTGGTGACGTCCTTGGCCTCTACATGGAAGGCTTATCGGGCAAAACCATTTCCAACTGGTTTCCCCAAGCCATTGACCGCTACTATTTACTCGACAATATCGGCTTTGTCAGCGACGATACCGAGCAATCAGCCTTAGTGGCACAATCAATAGTTAGCGCGCCCAAAGACATCAGAGCCGCTACCAAAGCCTTTAAAATAGCAATGCTAGGTTGGTTCTTTAGACTACCTTTTGGAGTTGGCCGAGCCACTAGCCTTTCATGCCTAAAAATGTTGACTGGTGCAAAACAAACTGGCATTAACTCTGCTGGTAACGGGGCGGCTATGCGCGCAGCCATCCTCGGCGTCTTTTATCACGACAATCAAGAATACCGCATCAAGATCGGCGAAAGCATTGCCCGCACCACACACCTCGATAAAAGGGCAACTGACGGTGCATTGTTTGTGGCTGAATTGGCCGCTGCCGTCTATACCAATAGGCAATGCAAAGATCAGGCCAGTCGCTACAACGCTTTTGATACGGCTATTAACGTTATTCAAGAAACCTGGTTACGCGAAGCCTTAGACTTAGCTCGCTGCCTGGCTGAACAGCAAGCATCCATAGAAACAGCCGCTCAACAGCTAGGTTGCAGTGGCTTTGTCAATCACAGCGTAGCTATTGCCGCTTTTGCTTTTCTGCGCTGGGGCGACGACACTCTCACTGCGCTGCAGTGGACAATTAGAGCTGGCGGTGACACCGATAGCAACGCTGCCATAGTAGGAGCCTGGTGCGGCGCTCTTTATGGAGAAAAGATCATCCTCAGTCACACTCTCCTGCGACTGCTGCGCCAGGCAACTACTTCACTTCACCCTTAAATTTAAGTGCTTTCAAGAAGGCAGCAGCTAGCTCTTTATCAGAGAATGGATTCTGACCAGTTATCAACTCTCGATCTTGCACCACTTTGCTTTTCTTCGCCGGAGCAATCTGCAATTTACCGCCGGCGGCTCTCAAAGCGTCTTCTGGATAGAACTTCATGTAACCACCGAGGGCCGTGGGTTCGTTGGGCTTCTCTTCAGCATCACTAAAAACAGTCATGCGATAGCCCTGATAAGTCCAAAGTTCTTTAGAAGTGACAGGCTTTTCTACTGCAGTCTTATCTGTATCCTTGTTGGCCGCCGAATGGCTAGCTTCAAGGGCCTTCCCTAGTTCCTCAGGCTTGTTTAGAGTAGAAAGCAGAGCAACCGGTCCATGACAAATTAAGGCTGTAGGCTGATTCTTACTGTGGAAATGTCTCAAAATTTTGCCTAGAGAAGCATCCTTCCACAAGTCTTCCATCGGCGCATGACCACCAGGCACGAAGATACCCACATACTGATCGAGATCACCAGCAGCTATTGCTGAGAGCTTTTGTGGGTGAGCCAGTTTCGGATCTTTGAGCAGCTCTTTTACAGCCTTGTATTCAGCGGCATTGGCAAACAAAGCTGGTTTGTCAGAACCAGCATCCATCGTCGGTTGATTGCCCTCGGGATTAACATAAACAGGCTCGAAACCAGCCTTGATCAAAGCTTGCAAGGGCACACCAAGTTCATTCATATAAAATCCAGTGGCATGCTGAACACCGTCCTTAAGGGTGAGGGCCTTCGCACTAGACAAGACCACTAAAACTTTTCCTTGAAAGGGGGTTGGAGCTTTAGACTGAGCGTCCAAAGTGGAAAGGCCTAGACCGGCGGCAAGAACTACGGCAGCCAAGACTCGAGTTATTTGATTGAACAAAAGCATGTTTACTCCAAAGAAAGAGATAGCGAGAAGCAACCCTCCAGCCGTAACTCCAAGGTTGCCTAAGACCGACAGAGACTGCCAAAGGTACGGTTAGTTCCTGGTTAGTTTGGGCATTTATTAAATGTACCAGCTTCGGGCACAGAAACTGCTTACTATGACTGAAAAGAGCGGCGATACATCGGCAAATAATTCAACAAGGGCCCTCGACCGGGCTCGGGTTGGCGACGGCCAACCTGCTGATTTAGCCCAATCACTCTACAGCAAACCTGAAGACTTCCGCCGCTCAATGGTTCTAGCCCAGGGCAACCAAACAGATTCCCATAGCTCTTCAATGAAGGCTTTTGACGGCAAAGCTGGAGCACCACAGCTTGTCAGGAATTTACCGGCCGATTTCAGCTCTATACCAGAAGGGCGCAGAAGAGAGATAGCCGGCATGGCGGCTGAACTTTTGAAGCCCTATACCAATAAAGCCGACGCCAACAACCGCGACGCTGATGGCAAAGTCAGCTTTGGCGAAATTGGTTCAATAATGGACCGCATAGCCAAAAGGCCAGATTTATCAGAGCTAGAAAAATGTCGACTGTGGTCTGACGTACGCATCGGTATGGGCAAAATGGGGCTCCCCATTCAAGACTGCGACCAAGTGCCCAGAACGATCGATTCTTGGCACGGAGCAAAAGACCCCTGGCACGCTCTAATTACCCTGGACGACGGCTACCACGGCAATCGCCTGATCAACATGACGCCGGAGCAGGCCAGCAAAGCCATAATCGACCACGAAAACGGCGCCGACAATGGCCATTATCCCTTGTGGAAGCAAATTGGCTGGCAAGGTGCACGATTACTGCGAGGAATTAATCAGGGCGACGTCGAGTCTTCAGAAGGACAGCTCAAAGCCCTGAGAGCTTTGCGCGAAACTGGAATGTTTGCTGACTATGCTAAAGAGTGGAAGAAGCAATTTGTGCGCAGTGACGTTGATAGCAACTGTAAACCGCGCTAGCAGCTTAAAGACCAAAAACTGACACTGCGCACAAAGTGCAGAGAGATGAAAGACCAGCGATTACTCGCTGGTTTTGTTGTTGCGTTGCGCTTCGTCCTGAAGCATTTTGATATCAGCCGCCGATAGGGTCGGACGATCAAGTTTAAGCGTTAGCTTGTTTAGCTTGCCAGTAAAGGCAAACGGTACTTGATAGTCTTGATCGCAGACAGGAGTGCCTGTGTCAGAGCCAATATCGAAGCTTTCATCCCACTGCAAAATCAGTGGCAAAGTGCGCTCCATTTTTTGGGTTTGAACCACTTTACCATCGACCTTAAGAGTACCGGTGCCACTGCGGCCAATACCACTCATACTGTTGAAGGCAATGGTACCAGCACCCAAACCATCATACTTAAAGTCAAACTCGATCTCGTGGTTTCCTGGGCTAAGAGCCTCTGGCCCCTCCCAACGAACACGCTTCAGGTCGACCATGTTCCAAAGGAATACTGGCTTACCTTTAAGAAGATAGAAACCATAACCAGCGAAGCGACCACCAGAAGTAAGCAGAACTCCTTCAGCACCACCAGCCGGAACATCCACATTGGCCTTGACGTTGTAGGAGGTATTGAGGAGAAGCGGTGAATCACCCTGTGGTATTCCAGTTAGTGGCTTGGTGTAAACAAACTCACTACGTCCAGCAGTTATATTCGGCCGAGGAGAAACAAGCCTTGTGGCACAACTTGCATCAAGAGGCAGCACGTTGTACTTCTTCGCCTCGGAGAGGAAAAGAGCCTTGAGCTCATCCAACTTTGCCTTATTTGAGGAGGCTACATCAGTGCTCTGGGTAGCGTCTTTGGAAAGGTCATAGAGCTCCCAGGTGACGTTGTTAACGGGATCTTGATTAACTGGTCCTGAGGTAATCCATGGTGGACGAATGACCTTGGTGCTCGCGATCCAGCCGTCGTTATAGATAGCGTGATCGCCCATCATCTCAAAGTACTGGGTCTTGTGATGTGATGGCACAGCGGCATTAGCCTGATCGAAAGTATAAGCAAAACTTGTTCCTTCAATAGGCTTTTGCTTGATACCATCCACGGCTTCAGGGGCCTTAATAGAACAGGCCTCAAGAATAGTTGGCACCACGTCGATGACATGGTGGAACTGGTGGCGGATTGCCCCTACGTCTTTTATGTGACCAGGCCAGGAAACACAGACGCCTTGAGATGTACCACCGAAGTGCGAAGCCACTTGTTTGGTCCAAGAAAATGGCGTATCAAAAGCCCAAGTCCAGCCAACCGCCATATGGTTATAGGTGCGGTCAGTGCCCCAGACATCATAGAAATACTTGAGCTGATCTTCCACCGGCACCTCGGCACCGTTGAACATAGCTACTTCATTGGGTGTTCCCTGCAGGGTGCCTTCAGCGCTAGAGCCATTGTCACCGCTGATGTAGACGATTAGGGTATTGTCGAACTTGCCTGTATCTTTGAGAGACTGAATAACACGGCCGATTTCATGGTCGGTGTAAGCCAGGTAGGCAGCGTAAACTTCAGCTTGACGAATGAACATCTTCTTCTCGTCAGCGCTCAGCTCATCCCAGTTCTTCAGCAAGTCGTGGGGCCATGGTGTTAGTTTGGCATCTTGAGGAATAACACCAAGTTTCTTTTGATTAGCAAAAATCTCTTCGCGCAGAGCATTCCAGCCCTTATCGAAGAGATGCATGTCACTAATTTTTTTCACCCACTCTGGAGTTGGGTGGTGTGGAGCATGGGTGCCACCAGGTACGTAATAGCAGAAGAAGGGCTTGCTTGGGTCTATTTGGTTGAGCTGGCTGATCCAATCGATTGCTTCGTCAGCCTGGGCCGTGGTGAGGTTCCAGCCCTTTTTACCTAAGAACGGAGTGATTGGCGAGGTATTGCGAAACAGGTTAGGTTGCCACTGGCTGGTGTCACCACCAATGAATCCATAGAAATACTCAAAGCCCATACCGTTTGGCCACAGTTCAAAAGGACCAATCTGACTGGCTTGAAAAGTGGGAGTATTGTGGGCCTTACCGAACCAAGAAGTGGCGTAGCCATTGTCTTTCAAGATCCGACCGATGGTGGCTTTATCTCGGCCAATGACGCTGTTATAACCGGGGAAACCAGTTGACTGCTCAGAAACTACGCCAAAACCAGCTGAATGGTGATTGCGGCCAGTAATGAGAGCGGCTCTAGTAGGCGAGCAGAGAGCAGTGGAATGGAAATTAGTATAGCGAAGACCAGTCTTACCGATTAAATCAAGGGCTGGGGTAGGTATAACACCGCCAAATGTGCTTGGGGCACCGAAGCCAACGTCATCAGTCATAATCAAAAGAACGTTAGGAGCACCCTTGGCCGGCACAGTGCGAGGTGCCCACCAGGCCTTAGACTCACTGGCATTGTCTTTGATGACTCCGCCAAAAGCAGGCTCGGGAGCGGGCAACTGCTTACCATCGATAGTGGTCGTAGAGCTGGCTGAGCCAGGTACGCCGGTGGTCTGCTGAGCAAAAGCTGCTGGCGCTCTAAATAGAACGCAGAGCATCAAAAAGAACGTGCAAAAACGAACCTGCCACATTGCCATGAGGATCTCCCGAGTAAATTGGCTATCGATTGTATCCTAGTGACAACAACGACTGACAACATGGAGCTAACCCATCACAGTATTAGCATGCGCAGAGCAACAGTGCTATCCACGTGGTAAAAATCGGGATTAATAGAGTTCTTCACCCCTTCTTAACCCTGTCAAGACCAAAGTGGTGATAAATAAACAAAGATCAGAAGAAAGAGTAGAAAGAATGAAAAAAGAAAGAAGTCACAGGGGATATCAGAGGCCAGGCAGCAATACCATTGTTCTCTCAAGCGACCCCATCTTAATTTGGCTCTTCGCCCTGCCCTTTCTATTGGTCGGGCTTTTGTTTGTTGCAGCACCGTGGGGCTTGGCCTCAAACAGCGCTCAGATACCGATCGGCATAAAGCTTGTTATTTCGGCCATGGGCCTCGGCTCAGCAATGGTGGCAGTTTTGATCTTTCGCGCGGGGCTTGCTCAAGTATTGCTTGATCGCAGCAACAATCGCGTCATCATAGGTAAGAGATTCAGCAAAAGAATTCTGCGCACCATCGACTGTCAGTCAATTTCTGCCGTCACAATTGACACTGATAAAGACTCAGATGGCGATACAACCTATAGAGTTCAACTTGAGCTGAAGTCAGGTGAAACTATTCCCTTGACCAAGGCTTATGTTTCGATAAGAGAGACCGCCGAGTGCGAAAGAGATAGAATTCGCCATCTCCTGAAGAATCCGTATGACAGTTATAGCAAAAAAGATCGCACCCCCTGGCTCGTCATAGGCAACTCACAGCCTTTTGCACAGCCACAGCTCAAAACCTTCGTCATTATCTGTGCCGCTATCACTGTGGCACCATTTGCCGGTTGGTGGTTAGCCACCCAAGAAAAACCAACCCTGCAAATTACTGCTGGAGAGCCAAGTCCAGAATTAAATAGCAAACTACACCAACGGGCCGAAAACAAAATTGCCAGCACTGAAAAAATACTTTTTGTAGCCACGCCAGAGCCCGGTCACGAAGGCATGGCGAAAATCGTATTCATACCTTTTGCCATTGTCTGGACTATTTTCAGCGGCTGCTGGCTTTGTGCTGCCATAGCTGGCAGCATTAGAACCAGAAGCATTATGGGATGGTTCATGGTGCTCTGTGGACTTCCTTTCGTGGCCATAGGCCTGGGCATGCTTACCATTCCGTATTTCGCATACAAGAGAGAACTGCACACTATTTATGCCCTAACAGAAGAGAGAGCCCTGGTCTTCTCCAATGACGGAGTGAAAGAGTTGGTGAACTTCAGCGACGAACACTTCGGACCAATCGAGGCAAAAACTTATGGCAAGGCCAGTAACGATAAGAAAATGGACCTGCTTTTTCGCTCTAGCTTAGATCCTAAATCTCCGGGTGCAACAGCTGGATTCTGGGGCATCGAGAAAGGCGAAATGGCCAAAGCGATATTGGAAGATAAGCTCAAAGCAAGAAAATAGCGCTTGGCTAAACCAACCTACACTAAACGCTATTGCAGAGCCTCTAAGCAATGCGACAAACCGCCAGAACTCGCTCAACTACAGTGCGCAGGCGATAATTCAGCCCACTGTTCTCGAGATATACGCTAAGAAGCTCATTCTGCATCATTACTTTCGATTTCAGTTGATATGCCTGAGAGAAAGCATTAGAGCGATAAGCAGCTCGGCCTGGCTTGCTGAACTGGAACCAACCACCGAGGTTAATTCCCAGTGAAATAGAGTCTCTCATCAAGGTCTCTAAATCTAGAGGATTTTCTCCAGTATCGAAAACATCAATCAAATGATGAATCTCAAAAGGCTGAGTGTAAGAGCAGGTGAAATCAATCTCCTCGCCCCTAAAGCCATCGAGCTCATAAAACTCGATCTGCTTCCAACCGCTTGCAGCATCAAGTGTGGCAACAACGCGCTCTACATCAATGACTATGCCAACATCACTTTTAACAGTAGGCAAGACCCTTTTAACAGTTGCGATGGCATGCTCACGACTACGCAACGAAACACTTGAGAAAAATTCAAATGTCTCTTCAACAGTTCTTCCTGCTGACCGGGTGCTGTAAGTTTCAACTAGCTGCTGGCGCTGGGGGCCACCCACCGCGCCAAGCACCGCTTGAACTTTGGTAAGTTCACCTTCTTTGGCCAATTGGGCGGCAATACTTTTAGTCAAACGGGCTTGCTTGCCGCCGTCAATATGCAGGTGCAATGAGCCCAGGGTACTAAAAGAATCATAGGCGGGAATAACAAAAGGCGAAGAGGCAATGGAGCCGCTCAAAGGAGGAATAAACAGACTAGTTGAAGTTTGTTGTTGCAGCATTGTCGCTAACCTGTAGTAGGGTTATCCTAATAGTGCTAAGAGAAGCTCTCCACTGATGCCAAGATACAGCCAATCTGTGGCGGACCTGTGTCACTACTCCACAAAGTTCATGGCTAAGATGGCAAAAAAGCAGAGCAATAATGAAATGGGAGAGCAGGCAGTGAAGGGCAAAAAAAATTCGCCACCAGGTTCTCAAATATTAAATGGGGCATTAGCTCTGACGTTAATATCCCTAACGGCCCTGCTGCCCCTTTCCATTGGCATCGAGAAGGTCTACAGTCAGTCGACTTCAAGCCAATGCAAAATTGAAGTGCGCCAGCCCTACCGCTACATTACTTCTAACGGCATTCCCGATCATGCTACCGGTCAATTTCCCAATCGCGGCAACCCCAACACTATTTCAGCCCAAGATTATCATTTTAAGGTGCCACTAAATCCGACACCAGGTCAGGGGCAATCACGGGGTTACGATTTTGGCGTGGCTGTGAACGGAGTGCCCTTTGACCCGGGTACAGCCGAGCTGTGGAATGGAGATATGCGCTGGCATTACGAAGCGCTATCAGGCATGATGGTTAGCCGAGGCAGCCTTGGAATTGACGCTAACTTAGCCCATGTGCAACCCAATGGCGCCTACCACTATCACGGCCTCCCCATGGGCCTTCTGGAAAAACTAAACTATCGCAATAAGATGGCTTTAGTTGGTTATGCCGCCGATGGCTATCCAATTTATGGCCCCTACTGCTACTCCACAGCCAACGACAGCAGAAGCGCCCTCAAGAAAATGAAATCTAGTTACCGACTGAAGAGCGGCACAAGAATTGGGGGAAGCGATGGCCCCGGCGGAGCCTACGACGGATCATTTGCTCAAGACTACGAATTTGTTCTAGGTGCAGGCGACCTCGATCAATATAATGGTCGCACCGGCGTCACCCCCGAATATCCAAGCGGCACATTCTATTATGTGCTCACTGAAAACTGGCCTTTTGTGCCCCGTCAATTTCGCGGCACTCCCGATGCTAGTTTCGCCAAAGGTCCAGCGGGTTTAGATCGCGGCAATGGCGGTGGTCGGGGCGGCCGGGGAGCAAGCCGATTTGGCGGTCCGCCAGAGGGGCCACCTGGAGGACCACCTGGAGGACCACCTGGAGGGCTACATGGAGGGCTACATGGAGGAGCCGGGCCAGGATTCCGCCCAGGGGGGCCACCACCCGGTGGAGGTTTCCGGCCCGCTTATCCGCATGAGAATAACTAGGCTGCTTGCCCTGCTTCTGCTCTTGCTGGCGCTAACGCTGCCAATTGAAGCTCATGATGCTGCAATATCAGCAATAAAAATCATCTGCCGTCCAGCCGATACAGTAGTAAGCATCAGCACCCACAGAAGTTACCTGCTGAAAGCAGAGAAAACAGGTGAATCCAAGGGCAACTCTATTTCTGGCGCTAGTTCCGGTTCTAGTTCTGGTTCTGTGCTAGCTCCTGCAACGGCAGAGCTTGGCCAGGCGCTGGGCAGAAGGCTTCACCTGCTCATCAATAATAAAAAGCTATTGCCCGAGACTGTGCATATTATTGAAGACAAGCCCAACGATTTACTGATCTGGCAGACGACAAACAAGAACCCAACAAAACTGAAGCCAAACATCGAGATACTTGATCGCATTTTTCCAGAAGACCCAGCATCAACAACCATTGTCACCATCTTAGATGACGACCTAAGCAAAGAAATACTGCTCGACTCGGCTCACCCTAGCTACCACCAGAGTCATCCTCAAGACAACTGGGCTGAGGCCAGTAGCTATTTGCAAAAGGGAATATTGCATATTCTCAGCGGCCCCGATCACATTTTGTTCATACTGGCGCTACTGCTTTTAGGTGGCTCTCTCAGGTCACTGCTCTGCATAGTGACGGCCTTCACCGTCGCCCATAGCGTGACACTGAGCGTGGCAGTGGCGGGAATTGTCAGACCTCCAGCGCAAGTAATTGAACCTCTAATTGCACTATCTATAGTGGCAGTAGCCGTGGAAAACTTACGTTGTTTGCGCTCGAAAAACAACGCCAAAGAACTAACCGCAAAACGAGATTTTCGAGCCTACTATGCTTTTGCCTTTGGTCTTATCCACGGTTTTGGCTTTGCTGGTGCTCTACTTGAGGCAAACTTAGTTGGCCCGGCCTTGTGGATAGCCCTAGCCTGTTTCAACCTCGGAGTTGAATCTGGGCAGGCTATGATAGTAGCTCCAGTAGCACCGCTCCTGATGCTGCTAGCAAAGAAGAATAAAGACTTATCAGACAAGCTGATCTACACTGGCTCAATTGCTATTGGCCTTATAGGTGCCTATTGGTTCATTGGCCAAATGAAATTTTAGAAGCTAGTCTTGAACTACTCTTGAACGACTCTTGAACTACTCTTGAACTACGCCACTAATTTCACTAATGCCAGCACCCTTAGTTTCAGGATTCTGCGACCATGTCTTGGTGTCACTATCGGTGACTACATAAATACCGGGTTTAATTACAGTATCTGGTTCACAAATCCAATAGGCGTTAGGCACACCGCCTTGGCCTGGGGCGGTATGAGTTGACCAGGGGCCATAGATAGTACCATCTTGATGCACTAGACCAATCTCACCAGGATCTTGTCCGCGAGCATCATTCCAGTGATAATTCATCAGCCTTGAAACCAGAACCGGTGCCTTAAGCGAAAACCAGGTTGGTCTAGTAGGAGAATTAAATACGGCAGAGATATTGCCGTTCTTAAATATGCTGACAACGGGCTCTCGTCTGTAAGCTTTAGTTGAAGCCATTGTTCTTCCACTTTCAGGCACGATTTTTACTTTAGCAATACCACAAAAACCAGACAAGTTATTCTGCGCCCAGGTAGACGGCTCGCTGTCGATTAAAGTGTAATGACCAGGCGCCAGAGTCACCCTCGGCTCACACTCCCAATAGGCATTGGGCACGCCGCCTTGGCCGGGCTGTCCTCGCACAGCCCAGGGGCCATAAGTGGTGCCATCGGCATGGCGCAGAGCCAGGGTGCCGGGGTTACTACCTTTGCCATCATTCCAGTGATAAGTCATCAAATAAATCACAGTAGATGGAACTTCAATATCGAAGGTCGTTGGGTTCTGAGGCTTATTAAAGACACGATAAATATTGCCATTGTTAACAATAGTTTTGGGTGGACTAACTTTCACCACCGGCTTAGCCTCAGTCTGATTAACTGTCGGCTTCTCTTGCAGGTCAAAAACATTATCTTCACCTAAAGCTTCCCGTGGCGCTGTCGGAGGGGTAGAAAGACAGAGTGCTGAACCATCCCAATGACTCTTCATCTCTGGGGTCTGCAGCTGTCCTCTGTCGCGCAAGACTTCATCCTCCACCCTATCTTTCATATTCTGAAAAGCAGCACCAAGAGTGGTGCGCCCACCATTCTGTTTAAGGGCCTCAATCAAGCAGCTAGTGAAGACACTGTTTTGATATTTCTTACTTTCCCAAGATACCTGACTCGGTTGGCTAGAGGCAATCACAAGCTGCCCGGTACCAGCCACCACGGCACTGGCATCAACGTTGGCAGAACGCACTAAACCTTTAGCATCAGCAGTTGCCGCCCCACTATGGCAAGCATCTAGTATCATCACAACGCGGTCACAGTGCACTCGCGCTTTGACGATGCGCATCAAGTCTTGCAATGGAATGCCTGTAGCATAGAGCGATTCAGTATCAGTGTCATAGGCAACTATATAGTTAACTCCGCCGACATCCATATCAGCCGGGCTGCCATGACTACTGATATAGACGACAACTAAGTCATCAGGATGAGCCAGCCGCGGCAGCCAGCGATCACCGATAGTGGCAAGAATATTAGCCCGCGTAGCTTTCTCATTAACGAGCAATCTAGTGTGATCTTTGCGAAAGCCGCCAGCGCTGGTAAGAAAGTTATAGAAATCGGTAGCATCTTTTGCAGGATAGCGCAAATTGATTTTGCCATCGGCAAATTTACTGATACCAATTACCAGAGCCCACTTATCTTTGATGGGCCGATTCGCAGTAGTTTTAGGAGCAATTGCCTGAGGGGCTGACTGGGCAGCGAAAACACTAGAGGTGAGGCTGAGCAGAAATGATGGTGCAAATAGCGACAAAATCAACACTGGCACAAAAATGGAAGTCAACCGGACAATACGAGACATAAAACCTTCTATGTGAGTTCATGATTCAAGGCCAAGTCTATCTTGGCCTATCTAAAAAGATTTGGCATCCGCCATCAGGCCTAAGCCTTTAGTAGATTTCATCGTAAAAGCAGGCACTTGAAAATTGCATTGAACTATTTTTCGAGTTCGAACGTATCTCTATGAGTAACCCCTGAATCAAAATGCGAGGTACTCATGAATACTTCAAATACTTCTCTATTGCCCAACTCAGCAACAGTTAACTCCTGGCCTCTGAGAGTAAAGCTAGGTCCACACCCAGATTTGCTGGCCACTTGCGACTTTTCAATTGATGAGAAAAATGACTCTATCGGTACACTGTTGCACACGGCACTTTCTTCAACGGTAGCGCAAGAGAGAGTTGCCGCAGCAAGGAAAGCCATTGAACTTTCAAATGGTGCCTGTGGCCTTGCCTGGCTTGTTCTCGCCCGAGAAGGTGTAAACAGCATTGAGTCGGCAATGATTTATTCGCAACGAGCAATCGACCGAATAAAACAAGAACTGCACGATAGCAATTTCAAAGACTATTGCATCTATACATATACGTATACAGTTGCCCTGGCCGATGCCGCTGACATAAGCTTCAAGATTGGCCGCAAACGCGATGCCGTAGAAATGCTAAAACAGCAACTGGACGCAGGCGTTGAAGATGCTCTCTGGAGTGACTGCCAGATCATACTGCGCGATCAAATAGCTAGCTTACTGATTCAAATGGGCGCAGCCAAAGAGGCACAGACGTTCTTGTATGCTCATCCAGACAATATCGAGTCTTGGTACTACCTCAACGCCCTGGCTCACTTTGCCCTCGATGGTGATTGCTTGATATCTCGAAGCGCCTTAGCCAACGCCTTCAAAGTAGGAGTAAAGACTGTACAAAAGCTAACCGCTGACGCTTCAGTATTCACCGCCCAGAGCGAACACTTCGAGCAAAATATCTGCATTGAAAAAGCAGTCGATGCCTGGCAAAGCGACGAAGCGGCGCAAGAATGGCTCAAGCAAATATATAAAAACCCACACTCAGTAATAGGGCGAGAATCACTAGCTGTGGCCAGCGCAAACAAAGACAAAAAGCGCTGGCAACTTTGGGATAGCAGAGAAACCAGTGCTGCATATTTTATGAGCAATGAAATGTATAAAGAAGCAGCAAAAGAATTCAAAGCGGCTCTGCGCGAAGCCGAACGCATAAACTATTCTTACTTTCCCTTTCACAATACAGTTACAGGCCTCTTGGCCCTCCATCAAGAAGCTGATGTACGGGCCATTCCCCTTGTAGAATTGCGACAAAAGCTAGAGGCGCGAGTGGAGAAATTCGGCGAAAACAGTGGAAATAGCTCCTCTGGAACCATTAGCGAGAATGACCTAGCCGCGCTAAATTTTCACTCCTTCGCCACTATCTACAAAGAGCTTGGCGACTTCGAAGCGGCCATGAACAATCAAGTGAAGGCGTTGGAAATAGCAGAAAAACTCGAACACGAAGAGCAACTAGAGAGAGCTTCGGCTCTAACACTTTTTGAAATAGGCGAAATCAACAAAGCACAAGCCGAAATTTTGTTCGAACAAAATCGCTATCAAGATGCGCTCAAATACTGCAAAAAAGCACTGGCGAAACAAGAACAGTTTCTCGGCGCCACTCACTATGACCTATTAGACAGCCTGGAGTTAGCTCAGGAATGCTGCCAGCAGCTTGGAGATCTTGCTGGCAAAGCAACAATGACCAGTAGAATCAAGGCAATAGACCCTTTTGATCTGGGTTAAAAGCTGGCAAAAAAAATCTGGCCCCAAAAAGCTAGCCTAAGTTGATTCGTTGGGTAAAGCTAAACTCAACGAATCAACACGGCCATGAGTTCAGCTGTATAATTAGCCCACTGTATATATTTCATTCTTCGAGGTTCTTATGAAGTCCAACGACGTCTCCAGCGTGGCTGAAGCTACATCTACTCACCTGAGAATCGGGCCTCATGACGACCTAGTCGAAAGTTGTATTGACGCCGAGTACGAGGCCGAAGACGGTGAGCTTGGCGCGCTTGAAGAGTCTCTTGATGCTTATATCGCCGTGGCAATTCTCGGTGAAACCGTTGAAGAACGAGTAAAGGCGGCCCACAAAGCCTTGAAAGCAGCCAACAATAGCTGCGGTGTAGCCAATTTGATTCTAGCTCGCGAAGGCTCTAGCGACAACAAAGAAGCCCTAGAGTACGCCCAAAAGGCTGTGGATCAGCTAAAAGCCGAATGTAGCGACGAAAATTTTGAACTCTATCAAGTTGACGCCGAAGCATACACCCAAGCCGTTGCAGACCTGGCCCAACTAAACTGGAACTGCGGCAAAAAGACTGAAGCAATCGAGATTGTCACATCGTTCTTGCATGAATACAAAGAAGAATTACCGGTCGAATTTAAAGCTATTCCTCGCGAACTGGCCATAAGCTTTTTGCTCCAACTAGGAGAAATCAAAGCAGCCCAGGCCATGCTGCAAGATGAAACAGAGAACGATGAGCAATGGCACTATCTCAATGCTTTGATTCATTTTGCCTTAAGCGGTGACACTCTAATTTCACGCAGCGCCTTGTCGCGGGCATTGATGAAAGGCACTCTGATTGCTGGCGGCCTGACCAAAGACGATGAAAACTTACATGAGACAATTGTTGCTTTCGGTCTCGACAGACATATTGAAGACACAGCACCTGCCTGGCATTCAGTTAAAGGCGCCATAGAGTGGTTAAATGATTTCTTAGACCAACCACTTGCTCGCCACAACCGCAAGCTTGAAGAAATCGCCAAGTCTGCTGACGACTTAAAGCGCTGGAAGCGCTGGGAAGACGCCCTTGAGAGCGCTCAGCACTTCACCGAAAAGAACAATGAAAAAGAAGCAAAGAACTCTTTGAAAACAGCCCTGCGCGAAGCAGACCGCATCGATTATTCCTACTTCCCCTTCTTCGAAACAGTTTCGATTTTGATGGAATTTTCAGGCGGCGAGAAAAAAGCACTAGCTGACTTAAAGACTCAAATTGCAGCCCGCGCCAAGCGTTTTGAAGCCGATGCGAAACTGGGCGGACCACTCAATGCCCTGCAATTGCAGGCCTGTGGCACGTTGTTCGACTTCCTGCAAGAGTACGAAGCATCACTGGCCTTACACCAAAAAGCCACAAGCCTGGTAACTGAACAAGTGGCTCAAAATGAAGCCAACCTCACACTTGTAGACGATGTTGATGTGCGCAATGAGCTAGCTGGCACCCTCTTTGCCATGGACCGCTTTGCCGAAGCCCTGCCTCTATATCTAACCAATGCCGAGGTATTAGAAAGGTATCTTTGCCCCGATCACGTCGAACTTCTGGAGATGCTAGAACCAGCCTACCGCTGCCTCACAAGCCTTGGCCAAGAAAAAGAAGCAGAAGCCATGCTGGCCCGCATCAATGCCATAGACCCGACCTATCTTGAAGCCCTTGCAGCCACCGAGCATGACTGCGACGACTGCGGACACGACCACCACTAGCCCTTGCCAAGCAGTAGCGGCTCTGTGTTATATTTGACCTAACTGTCAAGAATCACAGGATAGCTACGAACGGTCGGTCACAGCAAATTGAACTACCTGCACATACTAAAAGAAGCACAATACATAGTGCAGACCTTAATGGGCTTGAGCTGGCTGGGCTTCGCCATTTATTTATTCTGTAAGCCCGATGCCGACTTAATTTGCGACACAGTTCCAGCGATACTAATGTTAGTCACTGGCAGTGTTTGTGTATTCTTCGGCATTGAAGCTTACCTATTGCGCGACGATCCAGAAATCTGGCGGTAGCTCCAAATAGTCACTTTAGAAATTGAGTTTGTAGCGCAAAGCTAAATCATGTCTGACCTTTGCAAAAAATGCGGCAAACCACCACTGGCTGAAAAAGCCGGTTCGTTCACATCTTACCTATTCCTGCACAACTATTGTCAGTGTCATCAAAAACCTGATTCACCCAGCTCAGCAGCACTGAAATCAACACAGCCAACAACAATTAAGGCTGAGAATCTCAGCGTCTGCTCCCGATGCGGCAAGGCCCTCGGTGCCAAAGAGCGCTCGGGCTCATTCACATCCTTCCTCTTTAAAGATTTGCGCTGCCAATGCAAATCTCCTCTAATAGCTAAGCCGCTAGCATCAAAGCGCACAAATACCTCATACCGCTCCACGCATAAATCAACTCGTCACGACACTCGTCAGCACGAGTTAAAAGAATCGCCTAGAGCAAGCAGCAATACGTCACTAAAACTTGGCACTATTATCGGTGGCACATTCAAAATAGAATCAATCATCGGCAGCGGTGGCATGGGTGTAGTTTATGCTGCCGAGCATACAGGCTTACACCGTCGCTTTGCTCTAAAGATCTTGTCACCAGAGCTAGTCAACGAACAGACCTGGAAACGCTTTCAGGCAGAGGCAAAAACCTTAGGTGCACTACACCATAGCACCCTGGTTAACGTCTACGATCTAGGCTTACACGACCATTCTCTGCCATACTATTCAATGGAGCTTCTAGAGGGTCGCACTCTAGAACAGATCATAATAGACGACGGCCCGCTCTATCTAGACGAAGCAATTGAAATCTTTCTCCAAGTCTTAGACGGCCTCGCTTATGCTCATCGAAACGATATAATTCACAGAGATTTAAAGCCTGGCAACATCATGGTCTGCAATGTTGACGGCGATACAGTCGTGAAGATTCTTGATTTCGGCATTTCTAAATTCCTCCAACTTGGTCGGCAAAATCAAAGCCTTACTATGGTCGGAGAGACTTTTGGCAGCCCCTTTTATATGAGCCCAGAACAAAGCATCGGAGCCAATGTAGATGCCCGCTCAGACATCTACTCAATCGGTTGCTCACTATTCGAAGCCCTAACTTCATACGTTCCATTTGAAGGTGCATCCCAGATGGAAATAGTCATGATGCATGAACAAGATGAGCCACCGCTTCTAGCCGAAGTCGACCCTGATACAAAGTTTCCTGACTCAATCGAGTATGTAGTAGCGAAGTGCCTAGCAAAGCATCCAGATGATCGCTACCAGTCGGCAAAAGAACTAGCAATAGATTTAGAGCGCATCAAAGAAAACAAGTACGCTCGCAGTTTTTTTGAAGGCAAGAAACCATTCAAATCAGTCAGTCAAAGACGCTCCGAAATTGCTGGAAGTAACGCACCTAGCAATTCCAAGCGAGCAATGGTGGTACTTGCCTCACTTCTTGTGCTAGCAGCCTTGACCATAGCCGCTGCAATAATCACTTATTCGGGCCAGCTAACAAGCGGTTTGCCTAACCGAAAAAGAGATGACAGCAATGTCAACGCCACGCCGACCTACTATTCGCAACTTTCAGAAGACGGCAGCACCATCGAATTCAACTTTCCAGAAGAGCAAATTGGTCTAATCGGTACCAATCGAAAATTGCTTGGCGCCGTTCCAGCCTCAGGAAAAGTACAATTTCCTGCCGACAAAAGACTATACTTTTTCACTAATCGCTACAGTGCAAACCATCCAGAAATAATGAAATCGTTTCGCCCAGATGACTTGTATAGCTACGTACTACGATATAAATTCGAGAACAAACAGCAACTTAAAGACACTTTCGTATATTTAAAGCAGCTAACCGGTCTTAAACGACTAGAAGCAACAGAATGCGATTTTGGCGATGAAGAAGTAGAAGAAGTCAACGCTCTGAGCAACCTCGATTGGATCGATCTTAAAAATACAAATTTGACGCCTGTTGGCCTGAAAAACTTTAAGCTCCTTAAGCAGCTAAACTACATCTACTACGACTTTAATAGATACATTACCAATCTGCTAGAAACCATCGCTGGCAGCGAACAGCTAGACACTCTCTACATCTCCACTCCCGACAAGCCCATTACCATGTACGATGCGAAGCTAATAAAGACGCTGAAGAATCTAACCAATCTAAACATAGAGAACACTAGCGCTACTGATGAAATCATAATGGAAATAGCCTCTATGCCCAAGTTGAAATCGTTGAACGCGCGCGGCTGCAAAATCACTAAGCAAGGATTCGAAGCGGTCACGAAAAGATACGGTAATCGTCTCAAAATTGACGTAAACCCGGCCGAATTTATACGGTCAATAAAGAAAGCTAACGACCAGAAAATGCCAGAATTCGATGAAAAAGACAGCCAGCAAGAAAAATAGCAAGCAAGAAAAGGAAAAATCATGAAAGACAAAATCACCGTCTACGAGAAACCAACCTGCTCAAAGTGCCGCGAGATGGCAAAGCTATTGAAAGAAGCTGGCGCAGACTTTGACAAGATCAACTACTATGTCGAACCCTTTAGCCAAGCCAAAATAACTGAACTATTGAAAAAAATGGATATGCCAGCACGTGGACTGCTGCGCACCAGCGAAGCAATCTATAAAGAGCTTGGTTTAGCCAAGGCCGATCTTTCAGATAAAGAATTGGTGGCACTAATGGCGAAACATCCCGATTTGATTCAAAGACCAATAGTGGTTAGAGGTGACAAAGCTATCCTTGGGCGACCCACAGAAAACGTACAAGCACTCTTGAACTGAGCTTCAACAGGACAAGTTAATATTAATGACTAGCCGGCCCGAATCACGTCGCAGCTTTCTCGGCAAATGTTTCACACTAGCTACTGCCATCGCCGCTAGTGATCTACCTGCCCTTGCCCGGCCCCCCTGGCCAGAGCCAGCCAGCCGCAGTGCTATCGATAGCACTGAGTTTAAAGGGAAGACTGTTTTCTACCGCCTGGTCAATAGAGCCACAGCTAAGAATTGGCAAACCCTACCCATCGGGGAACTAATAGGCAAACTGGCCCATGAGCTTGAAGGAACACCTTATACTGCCTCTACTTTAGAGATCTATTCTGATCGAGAAGCTTGCTCGGTCAACCTGCTTGGCCTCGACTGCGTTACCTTCGTCGAAACTACTTTAGCTCTGGCACGCATGTTGAAGAAAGGCGGCCGCAAACCTGAAGATCTGCTCTCTGAAATCGCATTGATTCGCTATCGCAACGGCACCGTAGGCGATTACAGCACGCGCCTGCACTATATGAGCGACTGGCTGGCCGACAACACTAAAAAGGGCCTTGTAAAACCCTTAGACCAGCTTCCTGGAGCGGTTCCTTTCACTCAGAAAGTTGGCTTTATGTCGACCCATCCAGCTAGCTATCGAAGACTAATTAGCCAACCAGAGCAAGTGGAAAAAATCAAAAAATGCGAAGAGGCAATTAACGGTCGCAGCCTAAAATATGTACCTCTGAATAAAATTGCGGCCGTTGAGCCCCTCCTCAAAACTGGCGATATAGTAGCAGTATGCACCAGGCTAGCAGGCCTCGATGTAGTTCACACTGGCTTTGTCTATCGCACGGCTGACGGCATTGCCCACTTCATTGATGCCTCCTCGTCTAAAAGCAAAATGAAAGTCACTCTCGAATCAGGTCCCATTAGCGGCTCATTGCACTGGTCCAAAAATCTAACCGGTGTAATGTTTGCTCGTCCACTAGAATTGTAAGACGAGGTGGCTAATGAAAGAGACTGTTTGTAAAAGTTGTGGCAAACCATTTCTGGCTGAGCGCGCTGGCTCCGTTACCTCATTCTTCTTTCAGCACAATTATTGCCAATGCCACAACGTCACGAGCAACACCGGCTCTGCAACTACAAGGCAAAGAATTAGTGGCGCCCAGTCAGCTAGCGACCAAAGTCAAATCTGCAAAAATTGCGGCAAGTCACGACCAACAACCAAGCGGGCAGGCTCATTCACTTCCTTTCTCTTTAAAGAGCTAAGATGCACTTGCGCTGGCGCTGTCAGTGGCAATTCAGCTAAAAATGCACGGCCCCAAATGGGCAGAACCACTACCGCTGCTCGCACAGCTCAGCGGCGTCAATTTACCCAAAACATCAAAAATAGAGTACCGACGGCACACAAGTCTGATACTCCTGCCACTATTCCGGTGGGCTCAGTGATCGGTGGCTTCAAAATAATTTCGCTCATCGGCGTCGGCGGAATGGGTGCAGTCTATCTGGTAGAGCACTTGTCAATGCATCGCCGATTAGCATTGAAAATATTGACACCAGAATTGGTTAACGAACAAAACTGGCAGCGTTTCAAAGCCGAAGCCAAAATTTTAGCCTCTCTCAGCCACCCTACCCTCGTGCGGGTCTATGATTTAGGAATACATGCAGGCTCAATTCCGTTCTACTCAATGGACTACCTGAACGGCCGCAGTATTGAAGAAATACTAGCTGATGATGGGCCCATAGACCTGGCCACAACAATTGATATTATGCTTGAAGTACTCGATGGTTTGGCATACGCCCATCGCCATGGGATCGTTCACCGCGATCTTAAACCAGGCAATGTTATGTATTGCACCATCAACGGTGTCAAAGCAGTCAAGGTATTAGACTTTGGTATTTCTAAACTACTAGACAGTCGCAGCACAACACAAGCTCTTACTGTCGCTGGTGATATCTTCGGCAGCCCTTTTTATATGAGCCCAGAGCAAAGCCTGGGCGAAGCAGTAGACGCCCGCTCCGACATTTATTCAATTGGCTGCACTCTTTTTGAGATGTTAACAGGCTTTGTTCCATACGAAAGTGAATCTTCCATAGAAATCATGCTGATGCATCAAGAAGCCGATATTCCCTTCTTGGATGAAGTCACCGATATTGAATTTCCACCAGCAGTAGATCTGGTACTAGCTAAATGTCTAGCAAAGTCACCGGATGATCGCTATCAATCAGCAAAAGAACTGGCCCTTGATTTAGAGCGCATAAGAGAGGGCCGAGAGGTTCTCGCCTACGCGAAAGGCTTTGCTCATCGCGGCGTGCTTGTAAAGGAGAAAGAAGAAGAAACGGCCAGAGAAACTTCTATTTCGGCTATCGTTTTAAGCGGACTGGCGGTAGCAACCATAATTATCTCAAGCTTGATCTTTTTCTATTGGACAAATCTACAAAACACAGAGACTAGCAAAAAGACTACCGTTAATGCAGTTTTCTCTGGTGACCATGTACTTCCATCCTCCCAATTTTTAGAAGTGGCGTCGCAGCCGAAGTACATTTCTGAATTCTCCAAAGACGGCAAAAGCATTATCTTTCATTTTCCCTCTAATCAATCACTAGGCAAAATCAATAGCGACGGTGCTGAGGAAAAATCGTTTGACGCGCAAGGAACCGTTACTTTGCCACTTAAATACGGCATTCGCTTCAGCGCCAACAAATACATGATTGAACATCCAGACCTTTTCGAAGGGTTTAGACCAAACGACTTAGCCTGTTTGACTGTGCCGAGCAGCCCAGAAGACATCGCCAAAGTGAAAAATGCAGTAAGGGCTATCTGCAAGTTAACCGGATTGCTCAGGCTAGATCTGCAACTTTCGGATGTTAACGATGAGGACATTGGTGAACTCGACAAATTGAGCAGACTGCAAGAACTCAATGTCAATCTTACAGATATCACAGGAGCCGCATTGGCAAAACTAAAGCGCCTAAAGGACTTGAAATCGATTTCGTTCAACTTCAACAAAGGCACTCACGAACTGGTGCAAGCATTGGCAGGCTCTGAAAAAATTCATGACTTAAGCCTTGACTCACCAGACCGGCCAATAGCAGACGATGATTTGAGACTGATTGCAAAAATGAAAGACATTCACGTTCTCAATCTTCAAAACTGCGACCTCGACGACAAGAAACTTGAACTTCTCTATGGCATGCCCAATCTCAAGAGACTAAACATAAATGGCAACGATGTCACGAAAGAGGCTATTGAGAAATTGAAAAAAGCCTATGGTAGCAACAAAGTACAAGTAGTTAGCTCTGTCGCTGAGTTGTTAGAGTCAAAAGGCGCTGGCAAAGGCGACATGAAAACGGGCTTCTAAGGGGACACTCGCCAGCGCCTGCCGCCATATTCCGGCAGGCTATCGAGCTTGCTCTGAATCTGGAGGTTGAGATTGAGCCACAGAGTCCGCAGCCTTTTGAAGTTTTGCCGCAATATCGGGCGCAATCGCAAGCACCGGCAACTTTAAGAAGCCAAAGTCGAAATCGGCTTTGACTGGCGCACCAATGCTCGGTCGCCTATACAAAGACTGAAATAAAAGACAGCTTGCCAGATAAGAGCCACACTGACTTGGGTGATGACTATCCGGCGCATACAAATCAATTTCGGGAAAGTGAGAACTGCAGTAGAAGAAAGCATCGCCAATTCTAATTAACTGTGCATCAATCTTGCCAGCTACCAGCGACGCGTTAGCGGCAATCTTGCTCTGATCGTCAACCCGGTTTCGATCAGCCCAAGTCTCGAACAGAAAAACTTTGGCGCCAGCTTGCCTAGCTAGCTCGGCCATCTTTTGTCCATACTCTATGGTTGGCTTGGTATCATTCAACGAGCGAAAGGACTGCTCCTGTAGAACGACATAGTCAAATTTCTGCTCTCTCAAAAGAGATTGAAAGCGGCCAATCTTATAGTGATCTTCTAGCGAAACGCCAGGTATCATTAATTGATAAACTTCAGGCTTCGCTTTGCATAGGCTTTCAGCAAACTTAGATACTGTATTAGGTGTCATGGAATAGAACGTTAAACTATTGCCAACAAATAAAATCTTGGGAGCTTTATCTGAAGAAGCGACACTGACATGCTCGGTACAGGCAACTCTAGTTCGAATAAGCTCCTCTAGTTGAGGACGGTTTCGCCCTACAAAAACAATCGTCGCTATGGCCGACAATGCAAATAAACTGACAAAGAAAAAAGTTATGAGTCTAATTACCTTCTTCATAGCTTCTTCTCCTCTGCCCCCTCGAGCTGGGTATAGAGAACGTCGCAGCCATTGTCGGTACAGCGGGTAATTTGCATCTTCCCACCCACAATTGGCTCTCTCACTTTGTGAACAGTGACTACCTGATTACCAATTACAATCGCCACGGAGCGACCACAATTTTCACGAGTAAAAGTTTCGAGGGGAACAACTTGCCCTTTGGCCAATTCTAAAAGTAGTTGTTTCTTGCCCTGTGCATCAACTTTCTTAGTCGGCTTTTGAGCAAGACTTATTGGAATAAAGTGATTGGTACTTAGAGCAACAAATCTCGGCTTATCGGGAAGGTTGGGCTGGTTTGGCACAAGTAAATGACCATCATCAATCAAAATGCGCTCATTAGCACTAGCAGGCTCAAGCGATTTCGAGTTCTCAGCGTCACGCAAAACCAAATAAATGCCATTGGGAAGGGTTGAATCTTCAGCCAAAACAAAGACCGGAAAAAGAGCCATTACAGCGGAGGCAAGAACTGGCGTTAGACCAGCTAAAATTGCAGCGAAGCAGAGTCTTTTAGTCATAACCATCTCCCTAACTCTGCACATTTTACCCAGCACTAGAAATTACAAGCGAAGTGCTGTCTGCCTCGCGACAAAGGCAATCTTAATGGTGTCTTAATACCACGGCTTAGATTCGCTGATGGAAACGGGTATACGAGAATAATGGCATCCCAATCTGCCTCGTGTAGTGGGTGAAACAATGAAAGAAACAGAAATTGGCGCGGGCTTTATCGGCTTCATCACCCTGGGAATCTGGCTTTTGCTCAGACCTATGGTCTGTCAATTTTCAGGTCCGGGCTGCCTGGCATTAGATGCCATTGTCGTTTGGTGCTCAGCTCCTACAATTTTAGGATTTTGTAGCGAATTGCTCTTATCTATTGGTCTCCAATCGCCAGCAGCTGCACAAAAGCTATGCTACAGAGCGGGGCTACTGTGCGCCGAAGCAGCAGTGCTAATTGATCAATTCAACTTGATGGTACCAGGCAATGCCTTTGCCTACCACGCCAATAGCCGGAAAGTCTTAGTCGGCAGCTTCTACAGTGTTCTAGAACAGAAGGCCAAAGCAAAAAAATATTTTGCCAGTCTAGTCAAAACCTTAAAAGCAGATAAAGACCCAGCGGCATTGAGGGATCTCGCGACTTGTCTCATGCTTCTTTCAGAGCTAGTTCACGGTGAAGGCAACTACAAAGAAGCAAAATCATTAGCTGAACAGTCGCTCGAAATACTCAAAAAAACAGCGCCAGATAAGACGAGCGAAGGCGCCATGCTCACCGATCTCTGCGCCACATACATGAAGCAGGGACTGATAGAAGAATCGATTAGTGTAGGCAGAAGTGCTGTTGAATGTTTTGATATGACTAACAACGCACTAGATCAACTACAGGCAATTGCCTACAACAATCTTTCATTGGCTCACTGTGAGGCTGGGGAATTCAGAGAGGCTCTCGACTGCTCAAGACGCTCACTAAAGCTAAAGCTCGCGGCTAGCGCAAACAAGCCAAATCTTTCAGTGGCCATAGCCCATGTAAATATTGCCGACCACTTGCTCTTTTTAGAGCGCTACGACGCTGCACTAGTTGAGGCCAATGCAGCCCTGGAGATTCTCAATGCCCAGGGATTTGGTGACAGCATGATCAAAGCTACAGCTTGGCAAAATCTCGGTCACTCTTATTTAGGTTTGGGCCAATTGGAAGAAGCGAAAAAGTACCTTCTCAAAGGAGCTGCAAGCAAAAGTAAATTGATGCCAGCGAAAGATCCCGAATGGGCTCAGCTTAATCTTGATCTAGCGCGCCTACACGCAGCTCTGGGAGATAAGAGTCTTGCTGATAGTCACTTCGGCAAAGCAGTAGATCTTGGAGAAAAACTGCATGGTTCGAAGCATCCCAAACTGGCATACATTTATAGACAGTATGCTAAATACTTGGAGCAAACACACAGGGAAAGCCAGGCCGAGGTATTGCGGGCAAAGGCAAAAGAAATTGACGCATATCGAGCAAAACTGAAAGAAGGGAAGTGATTATAGCTTCTCAGCTATAGAGCGCCAGTTGCGCTTTTCCAAAGCTCTAAAGTTTGAAATACTAGCAATAGATTGAAGATAGCTCGCTAATTTGGGCAGTTCACAATCATCGAGAGCACCAAGGTACGGTCTGACAAAAATGGCATTGCCAAAATGCCGATTAACTTTGCGCGGCTCGTCTTCAAGAATTAGCACACGGTCTAGGTCAAAACCCTTTTTCTTGACTTTATGCAAGTCTTTGAGAAAGTACTCTTCTTGAAGAGTAAAGTCAGTTCTGCGGGTACACCGACTTCTATCCCAAACGAACGAAAGCGGCGCAGCAAGGTCTTTAGTGATCGTGTTCACAACTATCTCTAGATACTCATGGGTTGCCGATGACCAGCAGGCCAGATCATATTGTTCACTGACAATATTGAGAAATTTATTCAAATGCGGGCGTTCATAAATATGATACTGACCAGCACGAAATTCGCAGGGACGATCAAGCGGCTCTTCTCGCCCATGAATGAGAGTCTCATCAATATCAAGTATTAGCAGCGGTCGAGACAGCAATAAAATTACTCGGTTGGATATCAGTTTATAGCTCTGAAGCTAACATGCCTCTATCTTATCAACAATATTGCCTTTCAATTTCTCGCCCAAAGTAGTGAGTCTCCATTGAACAGAACTAAGAGCCTGTCGAAGCGAACGTACCTTCATTGCCCATTTCAGCGGTCATATCACAATCAGTATGGCCACAGCCACAATGTGGATCTTCGCCGGTAGAGTCATTATTCTTGCAGAAATCTCCACAGCACTCTCCGTCTCTAACTTTGCATTTGCAGGCTGAGTGTGTGCAGGAGTGCACCTCTGAGACCGGCGATGATTCAATTGCCATTTCAAGCTCCTCTCTGGTTTTAGACTAAATTACTATCGAGATTATCTGGTCGCAAAGTGAGCTCATCTTCATCGGCACCAAATCTGGCATCATTAGCGAGGTGAAGAGGCTGACATTCTGGCAATAGGCCTTCGCTATCATCTGTATCAACGGCGTTCTCATCAATATTCTCTTCATCCTGTAAGCCAGACGACCAATTCTGGTCACCTTTCTCGGCAACGTAACCATCTTCTAGGTTTCCTAAGCGCTCAGACTCACTATCGAAGTAGTCACGGGCATAATTCTCACCAGTGCCGTCAATCTTAAATGGCTTATCTGGCTCCTTACGGTTAGGCTCAACGGATTTACCCTGAACCTGAACAATTGTGCCTGGCATAGGAATACCGCTCACACTGTTCGCCTTCCCCTGCCCTTCGTCGCGCTTCATGGTTACCACCTCAACGTCTTTTGCTATCGCGCTGACGTAGGGTTTGGCGGAAGGTTCCAGCCAAAATCGGCTATTTTCCCAATATGGCTATCCCCGGCTCAGCGACCGGTACGAAGATTGCAAGACCATGCTCAAGACGATCAGTCAAAATAAATGGATGACCGACGTAGGTGCTCTGACTCTGTCGACCGAATGGTGGAATCTCGCCGTAAGATTTTCGGCGCCCCTCATAATCCAACCAGTAGAGCTTAACGGGTGCAGCAGTTTTGTTGACAATCTGCAAAGTGGTAGGAGTCGCACTGTTCACTGAGCGCATTGCTCTTTCCTCGCTTGGAGATTGCGGTGCAACAAGAGCTAGCCTAACTACTCGCGAGGGCCTCCGGCCGCTATAAATATCATCGAGCAAACGAAATGCATCAGGGTCATATGCCCGCAACCATTCTCTACCAGGCTTTGGTTCAGGCGAAATCTTGCCAAAGTCACCACGGGTGCCAACATACCACATAGTCAACTCAGCGAAAAACTCCTTCTCATTGGACGCAGCATAGGCCTTGGGCCATAGCCCCTTTGCCACAGAGGCATGATACTGACTGGCAATAGCAGCTTGAATTGCACCGTCCAATCCGTACTCCATAAGGGTGTGTGAAAATTCGTGTGCACAAATATCACGACCGAAATATCTGTCTTTCTTCAAACGAAGCAAATTCTCCTCACCACAAGAAGCATAAATTCCACCAACTCCGCGGGTACGCTCATCAATCGTCAAGCATCGTCGAAAGGTTTACCTTTGGCACTATGATGCTCGGGCAAATCAGAAGTCTGCTGATCTTTGCCAATAATATGCAACTCAGCGCCCTGACTGCAAAGATTTGCAAGGGCAGACGGATTATTGCGCAAGAGCAAATCAAGCCGTCGGTAGGCTTCAGTTAACGCCGCATCAGCAACTACTGGTGGTGCCTTAATTGGGATACCTCTGTAGTCAACGCACTTAGTGAAAAAGCCCATATCGGGCGGAGAAATCTGACGAATAGGGCTGCCATCTATAGCCTCAGCACTGCTTAGGGTTGCTAGCAAAAAGAGATGGAGCAAGCCAACTAGACGAGCTCTACGCATCTCGCTGCACCACATAGTCTTCATAAACGAAAACCACTTACTCCGGACAGTAGCAATTCAACCAACCTCATTCAAAAGAGGTACAACATTCTTCAAAAGCCATGGGGTGGCACTATTACCAAAATGCATACCATTATGCAGTTGCTTTAGCATTTCTGGGCGCCAGCGCTCTTGCTCAAGCTTGGCGTATTGCTCTGGATAGAGACACGATTGCGGCGCAACCTCAAATCCAGCACAGCCAGCGCTGACAGTGCGGACACCATCAGAGGTGCCAAAGATACTCGTGCCTAAGCCAAGAATAACTCTATCGTAAGGCGAATAGTAACAAATTAGATTGCGCTCAATCGCTTGCAGAGCGCGGCTCAAGTCATATCCAGGTGATATAGCAGGAGAGAGCAGAATAGTGCGAGTAACTCGGTTTTCCGTCAATAGCTCAAGTGCCTTTACAGCGACCAGGCTGCCTCCACTTTTGGCAACAAGCTGCACAGAATGGTCTTTATCAATTGAATCAATCAGCTCGGCCAGTTCCGCACCCTTGCGGCTAATATGCTCTTTATCGAGCAAATCATGAAACGGCATGAATACGCCGTGATTCCAAAAGAAGCGCTTAATCTTGAGGTTCGCTCCTCCAAACTTGGCAGCAGCCATCAAGGAGAGCGGCAAAATTCCAGTGCCCCCGACGCCATCGAGGGCAATAACCAGATTCGGCCGCGATTGATTCAAACTGTGGCACTCTTCGCTCATGTTAGAATCTTAACTCAAACGAAGACGATAATCCAAACAGGTTAGCAGTGAAAAACCCACAAGAAACTGAAAACAGCAAAATCCAAAGTGCCGACCAGCAAAGCGACGAAAGGCAGTACGACTGGGAAGAGCGCTACAAACAGCCTAATTCAGCGCCCTGGGATAGCGGCCTACCAGCACCAGAACTAGAAGAGTATTTTGCCACCCTAGGCCAAGGCAACTACCCCAAATTAGTCTTAGAAATCGGCTGTGGAACTGGCACAAATGCAATCTGGATGGCAGACCATGGCTGTGCTGTCACAACAACTGAGATTGCACCGACAGCCTTAGAAGCAGCCCAAAAGAAGGCAGCAGAGGCAAATAAACAAATCAATTTCCACCTTATTGATATTTGCGAAACCAAGCCAGTGGCGGATGGCACACAAGACTTTGCCTTCGACCGCGGTGTTTATCACATTATCGAAAAATCCAAACGTCAGCTATTTGTGGAACGAGTGGCCACAGCCCTCAAACCAGGCTCATTATGGCTGAGCATTTCAGGCTGTAAAGACGAATACAGAGAAAATCCCGATGTCGGACCACCTCAGCTTAGCGCCATTGAGCTTCTTACCCCAATTGAGCCGCATTTTGCTGTGATCAAACTTGAGCGCAGTTACTTCATCTTAGACGACGGCAGAAAGCACCTGGCCTGGAAAGCGCTCTATCAGAAACGCTAGGACCATTTAGTGAAAAAACTCGATATCAAGAAACTCGGGCGGTCCGCATGTATCAGTGAGCGAAAAAGATCGCGATCTGTATAGGCAGCAACTAAAGTTGTTTCTTACTCATTTCTAAACTATCAGCAATGAAGTGCTCATGGTGTAGCCGTGCCAAGGTGTCGACCGGCAGCAGCTTCGGGAGTCGGCGCCTCAGGCTGAAAGAAGGGCTTCCTTCTGTTTGCACTAGAAAAAACGTTGTAGTCAAAAGTAAACTCAATATCTACGTCAGCTGGTGCCCCTGGTGGCAAAGTATCGAAGGGAGCGGCATTATCGACAGCTTTCATCATTGCTAGATCAGCCGACACCAGCCCTGTACTTGTAATCATACGCAAATTAGACACGGTCCCATCGTGATGCACCTTAAAGAGAACCTTCCCCCTTAACGATTCGGTATTTTTAGGGGGAAACCAGCCACGCTTGATGCGCTTTTGCAAACTTGCCATGTAGGGGCCAAAATCGGTGTCTGGTCGCACTGTTCCACGAGATTGAGGCACTCTAGTTTCAACCGCAGCTGAATTTTTCTTAGAGTTTTGCTGTAAAAAGATAAGACCAACCATAGCAGCCAAGAGCGAGAAAAATAGCACGAGAAATAAAACACGTTGATCGCGCTGTTTTTCCAAAGTTTTCTACTCCTGTGGTTGCTGAGCTCGCAGCAAGTGTCTTACTCCAGCAATGTCAGCTCGCTTCATTGGTTTACCCGTTATTGACGAGAACTGAACAACATCGCGCATAGCCCACGAATAAATTGTGATCTCTACCGGATATCCGCGCTCTAACCACTTAAGATGAATGAACGTACCTTTCATGTTCTGAACGACTTCTTCATCAATATCTTTGTAGCCCCAATCGGCCAAGAGAAATTTGATCTCCTCAAAGTCATCAGAATAAGCATGCAAATCAATATCTGAAGTCTGACGAATCTCTCCGCTCAGGGTACTACCAATTAGAAACGGGTCAAAAGCCTCAATAATCTCCATTACTTCTAGGGCGATTTCACGCATTTCGCGCACGCGCCGGGCAACTTCATCTTCACCCAGCTCAGCTTTGGTGATTTTGCTAACCAATTCTCTAACTTTGCGATTGGACGGCAGACGGGTCTGACTAGATAGACCAAGCATCATCATTGCCCGTTCTTTAGCATGAAGATACTCGCTTTCAGTACCTTCAACCATGAAACGAGCGGCTTCTTCAGCGAAACGCTTCTGACTATGTCTTCTCATTGATCGGCACAAGCCCTAGCTTGCTTTTAGTCTCTTCAGTTTAACATGACAACGCCCAAAGAAAAAACGCTCGGGGCTAGGCCAACTTTCTCTCGGCTGGCTTAACGACAACGAAATAGACCAAAGCCGCACTAAGTACAAAAGCAGCCATTACGCCAGTCATAGCAATAGCAGAGCGTTCGTCATACAAATAGGCGACGATAGCACTAGAAAGTGCCCCGACTATCATTTGAGTGAAAGTCAACACAGCCGATGCCACACCAGCAATTTTAGGCATTGGGTGCATGCAACCGTGGGTGGCATTGGGTGCCACCAAACCAGCGCTAAAAGTAAAGAGAAATAGACAAGGTAACAATGTAGCCGGAGCAGCATGACCTGACAATGTCACTACCACATTTGCCAGGGTAGCAGTGGAAGCAATTAACAGCCCGGCAGTGAGAGGAACAGTGTGAGGAATATTGCGATCGCTCAGCTTACCATTTACCAGAGCACCAATCATGATACCTAATGCGGTACCAGCAAACAAATAGCCAAATAATTGATTAGACAGCTTATAAAGGCCAATCAGTAGCAGGGGCGAATTTGAAACATAGGCAAACATGCCACCGAACATCAAGGCATTAAGACTGGCGTAGCCGAAACTAACGCGATGCTTGAGCACTGTTACATAACTCTGACGTAAAGCACCTAAAGTGAGGGGCACACGCTCATGCTTAGCCGACTCAGCAAAGCCAAAGTAGGTGACAAGCAATATCACCAATCCACCGACAGCAAGGAAGCAGTAAATCCAGCGCCAATTACCAAACATGAGCATCCAAGCACCTAGAGTGGGTGCAATCATGGGGGCAAAGCTGCGCAAGATTCCTACATAAGAAAGTTTAGCCCTGGCCTCATTTCCTTCAAACAGATCGCGAATCAGTGCCATTGAAAGCACAGCAGCGCCACCAGCACCGATACCTTGAAGCAGACGAAAGAACAGAAGTAATTCAATTGTCGGGGCCAATGTAGAGCCAACGGCAGCAATAGCAAATATGAGGCAGCCGCCTAGCAATACAGGTCGTCGGCCAAAGCGGTCAGAAAGCGGCCCGCCAGCCACAGGCGCCACGGCGAAACCAGCCAAGAAAAGACTAAGGGTCAACGCAGCAGCCGCATCTGTGGTGTGCAAAGAAGTTGCAATCGATGTCAGCGCTGGCAAACCCATATCAATAGATAGAGGCGGGAGGGCGCCAAGACCGCCAAGATAGAAATTAAACGCCAATGAGTTTTTGTTGATTGCCAACGTGATTCCTGTTGCGGCCGACGTTCTAGATGAACGACCAAAGCTAATGAGCTGATTATACTGGCCATAGCGAGGCCGCCGCTTGTCAAGCCGATAAAGTGCTTGGTAATCTTAAAATCGCTGGAACCAGTTATTATATTGGCTCCCTTTCTTGGTCTACCGATGAGAAAACTCGCCAATTTCTTCAGCTCTTTGTCTCTAGCACTTCTCCTCAGCCAGCAAAGTAGCTTTGCTGCTGGTTTGCCCAACCCAACAGCAGCAACCACAACTACTACAAACAGCGCAACCAGCTCAAGCGCTGACTTTAGCAATATTGACGCGAACGACATAAAGACACCACCATGCCGCAGCTGGATTGACCGCGATGTCAAACAAACGGCAGTAGTACTTTGCATTCACGGCCTCGGCCTCAACGCCGATTGCTTCGACGACTTCGCTACGCGCATGTCACACCGCGGAATTGCCATCTATGCCATTGATGTGCGCGGCTTTGGCTCATGGATGAAACTAAAAAACGGTAAAGCATTGAAATTCGATGCCTGCCTGGACGATATCAAAACTTTGCTGCCTAATCTCAGAGCTAATCATCCTGGCTTGCCAGTCTTTCTGCTTGGTGAATCTATGGGTGGTGCCATCGTCTTGCGCGCCAGTTCTATGTATCCAGAACTAATGGATGGTCTCATTTCATCGGTTCCATCGGGCCAGCGCTACAGAGACGGTACTGATCTAAAAGTGGGAGTGAAGCTCATAACCGGCGCTCGCAGGCAGTTCGACGTTGGCACCAGCATAGTTGACCAAGCTACAAAAGATGAGCGTCTTAGACAAATATGGGAATCGAGCCCTCTTAATCGCATGGACCTATCAGCGGTACAGCTAGTTGATTTCCAAGCATTCATGGACGGCAACAATGATGCGGCAGCGAAGGTAACTACATTACCTGTACTGATGTTGCAAGGCACCCGCGATAGACTGGTTAAGGCTCAAGGTACGTGGGAAATTTTCAATCTGCTCGGCACAAAAAATAAAACCTTTATCGAATTGCCGAGCGAGCATCTAGTGATTGAATATGGGCGCGTAAAGAGCAACACCTATGATTCCAACATAGCCCAGTTTATCTCTACTTGGATGGCATCCAATGCCAAAGCCTCAAGCAACCAAGACAAAAAATCTAGTAATAGCTATAGCTCAGCCCCTGTTGCCCCTAGCAATTCTGCCAACAGTGTCTTGATTTTCACAGCACCATGGTGCGGGCAGTGCGACGACGTTGATCAGCAGATTGCCCAAGCTCAAAGGATCTTTGGTGAGCGCGTACAATATAAAAAAATTGACATTGATGATCCCAAAAACGCTGCCCTCATGAAACAACATTCTATTCAGGCCATACCATCATTTGTATTTCTAAAAGCAGATGGCACAACCAGTTCAACCTTAATTGGCAACAGCAGTTTTGCTAATTTCTCCGGAGGTATCTATGACAGCCTGCAATAAATTCAAATATATTGTGTTGGCCGGTGCTTTTCTATGCTTTGGTTGCAATGCTGGCCAGAACGTCGCAAGAGTAGCAGCGCAAGAAGCGAATCAATTTCAAAATCAAAGTCAAAATCAAGCTTCAGGTCAAAACGGCAAACAGGGCACCGTAATTGGGCCGGCTAATGTTCCCTACCCAGTAGATGATGCCCAAATTATTCAAGCCCAGAGTCAGCAAGCACGTAAAGTAGAACTAACTGTTACAGCACCAATAAAAAAACTGCTGCGCGAAGAAGATTACCGCGAACCCCATCAACGCTTTTTACTGATGCTTTCAAATGGCACCACTGTGCTGGTGGCTAACGATCTTCAATACGGTACTTATGCACCGGTGCAAGAAGGAAATGTCGTGCGCATTCACGGCGAATACATCTGGAATGAGAAAGGCGGTGTTTTGCATTGGACACACAAATCTGATGAGCCGCGCCACGAGAGTGGCTATATCGATTTCAACGGCATGCGCTATCAATAGGTGGCAATAAGTGGAAGACCAAGAAGCCAAGCCCACAAAAATCCAAGCACTGCAAGTCGAGCTGGCACAGTCTCGAACACTGCTTGCAATGGACAGAACACTACTGGCCTGGATTCGCACATCCCTATCACTCTTTGCCTTTGGTTTCACCCTGGCGCGTTTTGTCCATGACCTAATCAAGAACAATTCCCTGGCTGAATTCAAAAGCCAATCGCCAGAGCAGCTTGGCATCACCCTGATGCTTTTGGGAATCTTAGGATTGATTTGCGGTACAGTTGAGCACTGGCTCTCTTTGCGAAAATTGAATAGCGAAATACAGGTTGCGCGCTGGTCTTCAACCCTGGCAGTAGCAGTTAGCCTTATTGTCATTAGCATTTTGCTATTGGTAGACCTCGTGGTTAATTTAACTCCTCACTAGAAGCTGGCGGCAACACGATTTCAACCGCACAGTAACCAAGGGTACAGATCAAAGTTTTTGAGACAGGTAGTAGTAGCCGATCAGATACAGCACCGGTCTGATACTCTGGACAACTGCTTTAGCTCCCCTCGCTTGACATGGGAGTGTAAACTGCCCCCGACCAAGGAGAGGAAGCGTGAGTCGTTACGCCAAGAAATTTTTCAGCGTGCTATTAGCAGCTACAGCGCTCCTCGCGCCAGCAGCTGGTATGTGCGCTGATGGAAAGAAACCAAACATCATCTTCATTATGGGAGACGATATTGGTTGGTTAAACATCGGTGCCTATAACCAGGGTTTGATGGCAGGTCGCACTCCAAACCTAGATAAGATGGCTCAGGAAGGCATGCGCTTCACTGACTACTATGCAGAAGCTAGTTGTACAGCAGGTCGCGCTAACTTCATCACCGGCGAGCTGCCAATTCGCACAGGTATGACCACCGTAGGGCAAGCTGGCTCGCCCATTGGACTTCCCGACCAGGCAATCACCATTGCTACTGCTCTCAAAGCGCAGGGATATGCCACTGGACAATTCGGCAAAAACCACCTCGGCGACCTCAACCAATTCTTGCCTACAGTGCATGGCTTCGATGAGTTCTTTGGCTACCTCTATCACCTTGATGCTATGGAAGATCCAGCTCACCGCAATTATCCACAAGAGCTAAAGAACGTGGTTGGTCCACGCAATATGGTTCATAGCTGGGCCACTGATACTGATGACCAAACAGTACAGCCGCGCTGGGGGAAAATCGGCAAGCAAAAAATCGAAGACGCTGGTGAGCTTTATCCCAAGCGCATGGAAACAGTCGACGACGAAATTCTTGCTGACTCAGTCAAATTTATGGACAAAGCCAAGAAAGACGGTAAGCCGTTCTTCGTCTGGCTCAACCCCACTCGTATGCACATAGTTACTCACCTTTCAGAAAAATACGATTCAATGCGTAATTCTGAAAACGGCTGGAGTATTCACGAAGCTGGTATGGCTCAGCTCGACGACATCGTCGGCTCAGTGCTCAAATATGTCAAAGACAATGGCATGGACGAGAACACCATTATTGTCTTCAGTACAGACAATGGCACAGAAAACTTTACCTGGCCAGACGGTGGTCAAACACCATTTGCTGGAGGCAAAGGCACCGCTCTTGAAGGCGGCTTCCGTGCTCCTGCTATCGTTCGTTGGCCTGGCAAAGTGCCCGCAGGCAAAGTCGAAAATGGTATCTTCTCAGGGCTCGACTGGTTCCCAACCTTCTTAGCTGCTGCTGGCGATTCAAACATCAAACAAGAATTGCTCACCGGTAAGAAAATTGGTGACACCACATACAAAGTGCACCTCGATGGTTATAACCAGTTAGACTTGCTCACAGGCAAAGGCCCATCTAATCGCAAAGAAATCTATTACTTCACCGAAGGCACTCTTGGTGCAGTAAGAATCAACGATTTCAAGTATCGCTTTACCGATCAACCGAACGGCTGGCTCGGCGCCACCGAAAAAGTAGATTGGCCAATTTTGACAAATCTGCGCTTAGACCCACTTGAAAGAACTGGTATATCAAACGGGAAAGGTGGTTCCTTGAACTACTACGACTGGTTTGCCTATGAGTTCTGGCGTTTTGTTTTCGTGCAACAAGAAGTTGCTAAAACCGCAGCCACATTTGTTGAATTCCCACCGATGCAAAAAGGTGCTAGCTTCAATATGGAAGCTGTAAAACAAGCAATCCAAGAAAAGCTGAACGCTGGCACTAGCCGATAGATAAATCGAATTATTCCAGTGAACTGATCCATTGAATAACAAAGTGACAAAACAGCCAAACCCAGCCAAGCGAATCATTATCGCTCAGCTGGGTTTGCTGCTTTTGTGCTTGAACAATCCGGCCCTTGCAGCAACTGATACCAAAGATATGGTTTGGATTCCGGGCGGCGAATTTTCGATGGGCAGTAAAAACCCGCTGAAAGAATCCGCCGCAAGCCAATCGGCTTCCACCGCTAATTCATCTGCAACGGCCTGTCAGGCAGAAGGCCATTGCACCGCTCAAGATGACATGCGCGACGCCCGCCCCATACATCGCGTTTATGTCGATGGCTTCTGGATGGACAAAACAGAAGTAACCAACGACCAATTTGCAAAATTCGTCAAAGCCACCGGCTATAAAACAATCGCTGAGATTGCCCCCACCAAAGAAGAATTTCCCACCGCCCCTAAAGAAAATCTAGTAGCGGGCTCAACAGTATTTACTCCCACGGCCAGAGCAATACCGCTGCAAAATATGTATCAGTGGTGGCGCTATCAGCATGGTGCCGACTGGAAGCATCCACAAGGCCCGCAGAGCAGCATTAAAGGCAAGGAAAACTACCCGGTGGTGCACATTGCCTACCCTGATGCTGTAGCCTATGCTAAATGGGCCGGTAAGCGCTTGCCAACAGAAGCTGAATGGGAATTTGCTGCCCGTGGTGGCAAAGATGGTGACACTTACACCTGGGGCAACGAACTTAAACCAGGCGGCAAGTGGATGGCCAATATTTACCAGGGTCAGTTTCCAGTCAAAGATACAGCTTTAGATGGCTTTGCTGGAATCGCCCCAGTCAAGCAATATCCGCCCAACAAATTTGGCCTCTATGACATGGCCGGCAATGTCTGGGAGTGGTGCAGTGATTGGTACCGGGCCGACTACTATGCCCAGCTAGCGCAATCAACAAAAGGCGTGGTCAAAAACCCTAGCGGACCAGATAGCGCCTTCGACCCAGCCGAGCCGGGCGAAAACAAACGCGTGCACAGAGGCGGCTCTTTTCTTTGCAGCGACCAATATTGCACACGCTATATGATTGGCACTAGGGGCAAAGGCGAAGTTAACACTGGCGCCAACCATCTAGGTTTTCGCTGCGTCAAAGCAACGAAATAATCAAATTTTGCGCACTTCTTTTTCGACTTCTTCAAGGTGTTCTAGTCTAGCCTTGATTAACTGCGCTGGCATCTTATTTTCTTTAGACAAACGATGTTCATAGCTCAAAGTTGAAAGCAGAGATACAGCGTTGCCCAGCGTAGCCATGCTGGTTCCGACAGTGCCGACAATAGCGCCACGATAAAACATACTGAGCTGTTTGCGCGGTCGCAAATTATATCGATAAGACCCGACGCAGCCGAAAATACCTTGAGTCATTAGCTGTGCGCCGATAACTGGGGCTAACAAGTTATTTTGCAAAGCAACTTTTTCATTGCGACGCATAATCGTCGTTTCACTATCTAATTGCTTTTTAAAAAGTACAGAGGCATCAGTGTATAAAGCCAATCGATCGGTTCCGGGCAGTGAAGAGATAACCTTGGCATCGACAGACTTGAGAATCTCGCGGACGCGTTTGGTGTCTGCCGAGAAGGCAGCTTCATCAAGCTTTGGCTTCTCTCCGATTTGCTCTTCTAAAGTCTCGTATGCCTTTTTCCGGGCATACTTGCCGGCGGCAGTACTAATAATTGGTGTGACCATGGCCATGGCACCACTAACAACAAAAAGCACATTGGCTGGGCCATTGTAGTTCGGCTTAGTCACACCACGATAACCACACCAAGCCCCAGCAGCTTGAACAGCACTATAGGATGCATTAAGCAAGTAAAAGATATTCTGATAAGTGATATAGCCCTTTGTATCGGCATTGAAATCAGAGTATTCGGCGATGAAGCAATTGCGCAGCTCCCTCAAAATCTTGCCTTCTAGAACTGCACCCTCATGACCAGGATGTTCAGGGTTAGCAGCTACAAGAGCATCACGCTGAGCGAGAAGCTGATCTATTTCTTTGAGCTTTGCCACCACAAACTTGTTAGCTGTTTTGAAGTCGAATCCATGACGCTTATTCTTAATAGCCTGAAGCATATTCGAGCTTAGCTCTAAAGCCGAACCAGAGCCACCAATGATCGCACCAGTCATGGCTGTAGTTAAGGCGCCATGCAAGACCGGCTTGCTCACCTGTAGTGGTCGCCGGCGACCTTTATTGGCCTGCTCCAGAAAAGCAATTTCAAAACCTAGGCCTGTAGCGGCAGCGGTTTCTTGGGCAAGGAAATAGCGTAATTTTCTAAAACGTGGTTGCTTGGCACTTTCTAATCTAAAGTTCAAGCTGAAGCGCTCTAGTTCAATACCAGCAAGCAAAATCTTCTTGGTCAGTTGTGAATATTGCTGTTCCGCGGTCAAAGAAGAGAATGAGGTATTAGGCGAATCAGAAGAAGCAGCGGCTAACTGCGTTAAGGTCTGACTTTCAGCATGAGCAGCGTATGAGTTAGCACAGCTAATGCCATAGATATTGTCAGTAAGAATTGGCATCTGCAGCAACGCAACAAGAGCCAAAGCCGAAAAACTTCTACGTATATTTCTTTGATAACCGAGGTGACCAAACAATGCGGACAATCGCATAGATCGAGAATGATTATCCAAGTGACACCCCAAGAGCTCCATGAACAAAACTAAACCTGACAAGCGTACCCTCTTTACAGGCCCTCCTGTGCTGAAAAGCTTCTAATTACGGAGCGACTTACAGCGCTGATTGATGAGAGTTTTAGATCTCTTTTTACATTCAATGCGCACAGGAAGAATTGCAGTTCCTGCACCAAATGCGATGGCAATAATATTGATTACTTGTAAATACGAAGTAATTACCAACCACTTGCTCGGCCCATCTTTTTATGATGCGAAATCGGTGATCAGGATTCGTTAATCTATATTCGTTTCTCTATATAGGTTCATACAGTGGGCATAAAATCCACAGGCCTGTTGAGGATCTTGCTCCATCAGCTCGGGTGCGGCAATCTGGGCTGGGCATAGGTACGGCCACGAAAGGGCGGATAGGCCTGCGAAAAGCCCTGGTTGCCACGGAAATCTGGCAGCCCCGAATCAACGCCGGCTAATCAGTAGGCGCCGCAGTTTTAATCTCTGGGTTTAAGTCGCTAGTGTCAGGTGGTAAGTCTAGTAGGGGGCTGATAACAAGCCACAGATTTACCAGCAGTTGAGAGGCGATTAGAAAGGCAATGACAACTTCGCAAAATCCAGCATCCGCTGTAGAGACTGCCACTAAATATAGACTGGTGACCCGCAGCGACTTTGACGGCCTGGTCTGCGCTGTATTACTCAAACACATTAATATGCTCGACGATATTTTGTTCGTGCACCCAAAAGACATGCAAGACGGCAAGGTACCCATTACCGACCGCGATATAACAACCAACTTGCCCTATGTTGACGGCGTGCACATTGCCTTCGACCACCACTCCAGCGAAATGACCCGCAACAAGGGCAGTCGCGACAATCATATTATTGACCCCAAAGCCATGTCGGCAGCTAGAGTGGTCTATGACCACTACGGCGGCGCCAAGACTTTCCCCGCCCGCTGGAACGACATGATGCACGAGGTCGACAAGGCCGATGCGGCACAGTTCAGCAAAGAAGAAATCTTAAATCCAACAGGATGGGTGCTTCTCAACTATCTAATGGACCCACGCACTGGCCTTGGTAGATTCAGGGAGTTTCGCATCTCAAACTACAATCTAATGATGGATCTAATCGATTATTGCAAAGACCACGACATTGACGAAATCATGAAAATGCCAGACGTAATGGAGCGAGTGGAGCTATACAACACCCAGGCAGAATTGTTCAAAGACCAGGTCAACCGCTGCTCTACGGTGCACAAAAATCTAATTGTGCTCGACTTACAAAAAGAAGAGACCATTTTTGCTGGTAACCGTTTCATGATTTATGCCATGCATCCAGAAACAAACATCTCGATTCACCGCCTCTGGGGCTTAAAGCAGCAAAACACTGTTTTTGCCATTGGTAAATCAATTGTTGATCGCAGCTCGAAAACCAACATTGGCGAACTCTGCCTCAAGTATGGTGGTGGCGGGCACGAAAATGCCGGCACCTGCCAAATAGATAATGACAAAGCCGACCAAGTATTAGAAGAGTTGGTTCATGCTATAAACAAGGATGGCTAAATCGTCTCCCTAGGATTCCAATGCAGCAAGTCGAGCTAGTCGTTGCGCTGCTAGCAATAATCGCCATAGTCGGAGCGATCTCTCAAAAGCTGAGGGTCGCTCTGCCGATTTTGCTTGTGCTCACGGGCATGGCCATTTCAATGGCTCCCAATATCCCACCAGTTCATTTAGAACCCGACGCTGTATTCTTCATCTTCCTGCCGCCCCTTCTCTACCTTGATGCCTTCAACACTTCATGGAGGCAATTAAGAGATGTCGGTGAATTAGTAACGATTCAAGCCGTGGGCCTGGTCTTAGCTACAGTCGCTGCCGTAGCAGTAGCAATTCATTCAGTAATACCAGGAATACCATGGACAGCGGCTCTAGCATTTGGCGCCATTGTTTCACCAACAGATGCAGTAGCAGCCTCGGCTATTGCTAAAGAAGTCAGGTTGCCAAAACGGCTGATGGAAATAATTAAAGGCGAAAGCCTTACTAATGATGCCACTGGCTTGGTGGCTTATCAATTTGCCGTTGCTGCTGTAGCAACTGGTGCTTTTGCCTGGCAAGAAGCGGGTACTAGATTTTTCTATGTAGCAATTGGTGGCATAGTCATCGGTCTGGCCACAGGCTGGTTTTTAGTGCGACTAAGAACAAGACTAGAACACAAACCTGTAGAAATAATAGTGTCACTATTGTCACCATTCATTGCCTATCTAACGGCTGAACATCTTCATGTATCAAGTGTTTTATCAGTAGTTACTGCAGGCTTGATGCTGGGTTGGCGCTCACCACTTATGCATGGCTCTAGTACCCGCCTGCATGCCACAGCCAATTGGGAAACCATTGCTTATCTTCTCAATGGATTTTCATTTTTGCTCATGGGCCTGCAGCTAAGGCCAATTCTTGAGACAGTAAAAGCCTATCCGGCGTCACAGCTAATACTCTGGACAGCAACAGCGGCACTAGCACCGCTGGCTATAAGATTTATCTGGACCTTTACTACAGCGCCAATCTATAACAAACTAAGAAAGCAACCCCAACCAAGCTGGAAGCACTTATTTGTCTTCTCCTGGTCAGGCATGCGCGGGGTGGTATCACTTGCAGCTGCTCTAGCCTTACCGATCACTTGCAGCAATGGCCAGCCTTTCCCTTATCGCGATCTGCTGATATTTCTTACTATTGCCGTGATTGCCTCGACCCTTATCATCCAGGGCATTACCTTGCCAGCTATAGTCAAAATGTTCGAGTTTGAGCCCGATGCTTACAACTCAGAAGAAGCAGAGCGCAAAGCCAGGCTTGCCCTTTCTAGAGAGGCAGTGAGACGCATTGACGAACTAGCACGCTCAGAAGATATTGACTTAGACGATCCGATTTTGCATAAATATCTAAACAAATATCTCGAACGTGCAGTCGCCAATATCGGCCCAGAATCGTACAATCAGAACGCTATAAACTTCTGGCAAAGAGTGCGAGGAGAAGCAATCACGGCTCAACGAGAATTGCTATTGAAGCTGCGAGACAGCAACGAAATTCAAGACGACACCTTCAGACAGATTCAATACGAACTTGATCTAGAAGAAACAAAAATGGATATGCCCACATGAGGACAGCCTCAATTCTAGCTTTATGCCTGACGGTTGCAGCAGTCCAGCCGGCATCTGCCCATGACTCCAAGGCTGCTAGCAAAGCGAATTCCAGCGCTAGTTCAAGTTCAAGTTCAAGTTCAAGTTCAAGTTCAAGTACAAGTTCAAGTACAAGTTCCCGTACAAGCTCCAGCGCGACTTCTGCACCACCAGCGCCACCAGTATTTCAGTCTATTGATAGAGTGCTCACTTACTACGGCCCAGCCGTTAGAGCGAAATTAAAGCCGCTTTTTGCAGCACAAAACATAAACTATCCACCGCAATCAATGACCTGGATTGCCATGAAGGAAGAAAAACAATTGCTGCTTTTTGCTAAAAACAAATCGGGCACTTACAAGCGAATCTTGAGCTATCCCATCATCGGCACATCCGGTGTGGCGGGGCCGAAACTAAAGGAAGGCGACAAGCAAGTGCCAGAGGGCTTCTACAAAATTGCCGGTTTTCGCCCTAATCTGGTGGCCCATATTGGCATGGATATCAACTATCCCAATGACAGCGACCGCCGCCATGCCCAAGCTGAGAAAAGGCGCAATTTAGGCTGCGACATTCTTATCCATGGCAGCAAATGGTCAACCGGTTGCTTAGCCATGGGTAATGAACCAATAGAAGAAATGTTTGTTCTCGCTCACGATGTTGGTGCAAAAAACATCTCTCTGCTATTTGCCCCTTGTAACTTACTACAGGCAAAACCAGCAGTTGACTTCAAGAAACAACCGGCCTGGCTGGGCGATCTTTATAGAGAGCTGCGCACAGAAATGGCACGTTATCCAATATGAGCGGCTACACTCACTTGTTTAGATGCTTCATCAAAAAATCGGCCATCTTCAGAATGCTGGCATTCCAATCGGCTTGATTGCCGCCACCACCATGCACACCGCCAGCTACTGTTATCAGCTCAGCACTTACACCATCAGCCTTACAAGCAGCCAGCATTGTGGTTGCCTGGTTATAGGGAACTAGCTCGTCTTTGTCGCCATGAATCATTAGTATCGGGGCATCATCGGCAGTTAAATAATGAGCCGGGCTAGCTTTCTCAAAAAGCTCAGGGCTCGCACTGCGACTTTTACCAATGAAGCGCTGGGCAATTTTCTCGGATTCAGGTGGTAGTGGTAAAGCCAAATTGGTTGGCCCGGCTAGACTAACCACTGCTTTTACAGCGCTTGAAACCCGAGGCCGATCATTATCAGTAGATTGAACCGGTTCAGTATTATCAGTGGTGCCCAGAAATAGGGCTAAATGGCCACCGGCAGAGCTACCTATGGCACCAATGCGATTGGGATCAATATTGAGTTCACGAGCATGGCGACGCAGGTAGCGCACCGCCGCCTTGGCATCTTCAACGGCAGCAGGAAAGCAGGCTTTTGGAGCCAGCCTATAATCAATCGTGGCCGTGACAAAACCCAACTGGCTGAGCATATAAGCACAACCCAACATATCTTTTTTATGCCCAGCACTCCAACCACCACCGTGAATACAGAGCACAGCAGCAAAAGGGCCTTTGCCTGCTTTCGGTGTGACAATATCCATGTACAAAGGCTGCGAGTCTACCGTCGAGTAACAAACATCTCTTTTCAATATCAGCGTCGCTGGTGGCTCTGGATAGGCCTGAGCACGGACAAAAAGAAAAACACCGCCGCCAAGCAAAAGTAGAACAAGAGTTAATGGCATTTGCCATTTTAGCCCCTGCGAACTTGTCGGATCTCTTCTAGTCACAGCTTTCACTGCCTTGGTTACGATTACGCTAGCTAGTTTAATATAATCTACCCACAAAGAGGCACGAACATTGCCGTTCGTGCCTCTTCGACTTATCTAGCGCCCCAACGCTGGATTAAGATTTATAGCTCTATAGAGTACCTAGTGGGTATTTGATTCCTTCTCTTCTTTTACAGAAGTCGAAGAACCATTAGCACCAACAGTGGTGCTGGCACTAGATTTTTTGTGAGCAGAACCACCACTGCCGATGGCATGTGATTCTTTCTTCTGCTCAGAAGTAACGCTACCATCGCCATTGGCGCGAATAGCATCTTTTTCATGGGTTACTTTAGCGCCGCCAGCGCCAACTTCAGCGTGATAGGTGCTTTGTTTGGCTTCAACAGCATTGGCACTAGCCTTTTTTACAGTCTTCGTGGTTGATGCTGCGCCTGACTTAACTTTGACACTGGTCGAAGCTGAGCCTAACGGTGTTTCGGTCTTTATTGATGTTGAGCTGGTTTCATCGGCAAATGCCACTGATTGGCTCAAGAACATTGCCACGCCTAGAGCTAGGGTGGTTGACTTAGTAGATGCAAACATGTGTATTCTCCTCAGAACGTCTTGGGACAATTAAGGTACTAATGACCGCTAATGTCTCGTTGTTTGCGCTGACGGATGTATTGCGCCCCGGTTCCATTTACCAGGTTACCTTCTTGTAAGTAAAGAAACCAGAATCAAATAATCTCGTGCGGGGAATAAAGGACTGGGAACTTCCCAGCCTTGAGCTGGTCTATCTCCAGAACCGTGAAACGAGGCCCAGCAAAGCGCAAAGGCAGTATGAGCGAAAGATCGACACAGAGCCCCGAGAGCAAACCGGCCTATACGACATCTAGCTTCCACCGAGCTAGGTGGAATGTCATGGACATGATTACGCTAATCTCCACCAAAACCATACCTACTCATATATTGACCGACTTTGATATGGAAGAAGCCGAAGTTCTGCGAACCAAACTATCTACCGGCGGCAATAAAGTCACAATCACAGCCATCATATTAAAGGCTATTGCCATTGCCCAGCTCTCGCATCCCCAAACGCGAGCTTTTAGACTGCCCCTTGGCACTATCATTCAACGCAAAGAACCAATTGCAGGCTTTACTGTTGAGCGCATGATTGGGCAGCAGCCAGCTGTCTTCTTTGGCACAATCAAAGATGCTCACAAGATGCCCCTGACGCAAATAGCCCAAGAGTTACAGCGTTATGGAACGGCCGAAATTATGAGTGTGCCACAACTCGCAAAAGAACATGTACTGAGCAAAGTGCCGTGGATACTACGGCGCATTTATATAGCTATCGCTCTGCACATTCCCTTTTTGAGGCAAATCGTTAATCCCGCCACCTTTGGCCTGACCTCCCTGGGCAAATTTGGCCTCAATACACTTTTAGCCCCCAATGTCAGCACCTGCATCTTTGGCGTGGGCACAGTCGAGCCCCGAGTGAAAGTGATAGAAAACGAGATTAAGGCGAGGCGGATGATGTCGGTGGTATTTTCCTCCGACACATTAGTAGTTGATATGGGACAAGCCGCTCAATTTTTGTCAGCAATCCAGCGCCTTATCGAAAGCGGACTAGCTGGCCACTTGACTGACGAAGAGCTAGCCTTAGCTAATGCTTGATGCTTAGCGATTAGCGCTTCATACTCAAGGAAATGCGTTTGCGATCTTTGTCGACGGACAAAACAGTCACTTGTACTTTCTGCTGCACTGTCACAACTTCACTAGCATCTTTGACAAATTTGTCTGTCAATTGACTGACGTGCACCAAGCCATCTTGGTGTACGCCGATATCAACGAAAGCACCAAAAGCGGTGACATTGGTAACAATGCCCGGTAGCTTCATGCCTTCATATAAGTCATTGATAGAATGCACACCCTCAGCAAACTTCATGGGCTCAAGCTTAGCGCGGGGGTCGCGGCCAGGCTTTTCTAGCTCTTGCATAATGTCGCGCAAGGTGGGCAGACCAATTTTGTCTGAAACATATTTATTCAAATCAATTTTCTTACGGGTCTCGGCATCTGACATTAGAGTGGCCAAATCAGTGCCTAAATCTTTAGCCATGGCCTCTACGACCTTGTAACTTTCAGGGTGAACAGCACTGGCATCAAGTGGGTTCTTAGCCTCGCGGATACGCAAGAAACCGGCACTTTGCTCGAAAGCTTTTGGACCAAGACGAGCTACTTTTTTCAGCTCAGCCCTTGATTTAAACGGGCCGTTCTCTTGACGGTGAGCAACTATATTGGCCGCGATTTGCTTACCTAAGCCCGAAACATAAGAAAGCAATTGCTTACTAGCAGTGTTTAGTTCAACACCAACCGAGTTAACGCAACTGACCACAGTATCATCAAGGCTGCTTTGCAAAGCGGGCTGATCGACGTCGTGTTGATACTGACCGACACCAATTGATTTAGGGTCTAACTTCACCAGTTCAGCTAGAGGGTCCATTAAACGGCGACCGATAGAGACTGCACCACGAACAGTTAGATCGTAATCAGGAAATTCATCACGGGCCACTTCAGAAGCTGAATAAATGGAGGCACCACTTTCATTTACCATGACGATTTGTGGTTCATCCAGACCCGCAGCCGACCAATCAATGGCCCGCAAGAACTCTTCTGTTTCGCGGCCAGCGGTGCCATTACCAACGGCCACAGCAACGATATTGAATTTCTTACCAAGTTCGACTATTTTCTTCACCGCGCTCAATTTAGATTGCTTTGCGCCTTCACCAGAGCCGTCCATATGTGGATAAATGACATCGTGGTGCAGCAAATCGCCCTGGCGCCCCAGGCAAACGAGCTTACAGCCCGTTCTAAAGCCAGGGTCTAGAGCCATGATGGCGTGTTCACCCAAAGGTGGTGCCATGAGAAGCTCCCGCAGGTTGCGGGTGAAGACCCGGATGGCTTCAACATCGGCCCTTTGCTTCAACTCTGCTCTAAGTTCTGTCTCCATCGATGGAGCAAGCAGGCGGTCATAAGCGTCTTCTACAGTAATTTCAATTTGGGCCTTGCAAGCACCATCGCCTTTGAGGAAATTGTTATCCATGATAATCAAAGCATCTTCATCATCGGGCTTGATTGATACTTTTAAGATGCCTTCGCTCTCGCCACGAAACATAGCGAGAATTCGGTGAGAAGGAGCGGTTGTCACTTTCTCACTCCATTCAAAGTAATCTTTGAACTTCTGCCCTTCTTGTTCTTTGCCTTTGGCTACTTTGGAATAGATAGAACTATTCTTTGTCCAATAGGCTCTCAACTGTTTGCGGGCCACAAGATTTTCACTCATCCACTCGGCCATGATGTCGCGGGCGCCAGCTAAAGCCAGCTCCACAGTGTCGACGCCTTTTTCTTTATTGATATAAGCCTCGGCGGCCGTCTGCACGTCTTTGAGCTTGAAAGTGAAAATATCCTGGGCTAAAGGCTCTAATCCCTTTTCGCGAGCAACGCTGGCCTTGGTCTTGCGCTTAGGCTTATAGGGCAGGTAAATGTCTTCAAGATCATTAATAGAATTGGAAGCTGTCAGCTTAGCCAGAAGTTCATCAGTTAATAATTCCCTTTCCTTCAATGATTTGAGCATGGCATCACGGCGCTTATCGAGCTGCTGCAGGCGCTCTTGCAGATCGCGGATAGCGGCAATGGCAACTTCATCGAGGGTGCCCGTAGCCTCTTTGCGATAGCGGGCGATAAAGGGCACTGTGCAATCTTCTGCCAACAGGTTAATGGTCGCTTGAACCTGCGCCACGCCTATTTTTAGCTCATCGGCAATTTGCTTGGCGTAGTTAATTGTCGTCTTTTCGGCGGTTTTAGCCTTAGTGCTTGGCTCGATGGTTTCAGTGCCTGTCATATTCTCAATTTCCCTGTAAACATCGCCCTATAGTACGATACTCAGCCGAATTTCTCCTGAACAGTGTTTATTGTATTCAGGTGCTAGAATCACTTTAATTACTGATTTGACTAGTTAACGCCATGAGGACCTGCCGATGTTGAAGACACTGATCAAAGGAAACCTGCCTTTATTGAAAACAATCTTCATCGCTGGAGCAGTTGTTGGAGCGGCAGCGGGTTCGGTTGTATCTTTAGGCGTCGGTTATGCCCTGGGTAACTTATTCGCTTCTAAATCAGGCAAAGAACTGCGCGACGATATAGCTGAAAAAGCTAATGAGTTTGCTGGCGGCGTCAAAGATAAATTCTCTGCCACAGGCTGCTGCGAAGACGAGATTTAAGCTTAGAAAAGCCTCTCAAAGCCGGCACCGCCCATAGTGACAAAAAAAAGGGACGCAATGCGTCCCTTTTAGTTTATTCAACCCTTGGGCTAAAGCCACAAGAATGAACTGCGGCAATCTGTCTTAGACAGCAGCGCCTAGTTTGGCATTCAATGTAATTTTGGCATTGAATAGACGTGAGATTGGGCAGCCAGCTTTGGCTTTCTCAGCGCACTCTTCAAACTTAGCTTGGTCAGCGCCAGGAATATCAGCAACGAGATCAAGAACGATTTCAGTTACTGTGAAACCAGCGTCGGTTTTTTCTAAAGTTACTGTAGCTTCAGTATCGATAGACTTAGCTGTCAAGCCAGCTTCGCCCAAGATGTTTGAAAGAGCCATAGAGAAACAACCAGAGTGAGCAGCTGCAATTAGCTCTTCAGGGTTGGTTCCAGCGCCTTCTTCAAAGCGAGTACCGAAAGAATATTGTGTTTTTGAAAGAACGCCACTCTGGGTGGAAATTGTTCCCTTGCCATCTTTAAGACCGCCAGCCCAGTGAGCTGATGCTTTACGTTTCATAGAACCTCCGGATGTCAACTGCACAGTAGTTCTGCGGGCAGCTGAATTTGTCATTTTGGTGGTCTAAGTATATAAGATTCGACTTGCCGATAGAGGCAATCTAACTTCAACTAAAAGGTAATGAAACAATCATAGTAAAAAGCAAAAATCCCAAGTCATGGCTGACAACTTGGGACTTTTGCTATGTATCAACGTCAGCCAGGACTATTGGCTCTAGCCTCTACGGCAACTTAATCAAGCCTTAACGGCGCTGACCACGGCCGTCATCAACAATTACACAGCCTTTGTCTTTCTCGTTGTTATAGATTGCGCCGCCAACACCGCCGACAATCACACCTTTCACAACGTCACGCTTATCTCCACCGAAGACAGATCCGAGAATTGCTCCAACACCGGCCCCTTTTAGAGCGTCACCCACCATACTATCCTTAGGGCACTCAACAACTTCCTGGCGCGCGTGAGGGCGAGTATGTGGACGACCTTGATCGCGTTCACCGCCTGGATACGGAACACGCTCTTCCTTCATGTGCCCAGCTAGAGTCTCACCTTTGCGTCCGCCAGTGACAATAAGGGTGCCATCTTTAACAATCTCTAGATCAAAACCTTGACCTCTTGTACTTTTTTGCTCTTTATCAGAGGTTCTCTCAACAACACGGTTGAACGAATTGGCGGAAAGTTTTTGTGCTTCATCGCGCAGTATATTGGCCGCTCTGACGCCGTCACCACTGTCTAGCATTTGAGCCAATGCACTTGATTTGCGTTCGATTAAGTCATTTGAAATTTCGCGTCCAGCCATGGGGATTTCCTCCAAGAAAGTGCGGTGCGTTCACCGATGCCCTTACATTACAGTCGATTTGTGACATTCTATTGGCATTTGCCAAGGGCAAAGAAAATTGCAGATTAAATCGGACAGCCCAGCCAGAAACGGCCATATATTGGCAGTCTTAGAAAGAAGAGTTGCAAACCATCTCAAATCAGGTGGCTGCACCCACTGGTTGTGGTTCGGGCTCTGGCCCTTTAGGTCCGTTGTCGAAGTCTAGGCGGGTCTTAAAATCACTGCCAACGACCAGGCGGGCGTCATAGGTACCGCTACCGTCTTTTTTCTTGAAGCCCTTAATTAAGGAGGTGCGTCCATGTTCCACCAGGCTCTTGAGTTCATCATCAGATAGCTCTTTGCCAAACACTGTTCGCCAAACGGTAAAGTTGCAACCTTCCCGCCAGCGGCTGCAGCCAGCGCCTTTCGGCGTCAGCCGAACAGAGCCAATCTCACTAGAAGCTCCACTAGCAGCTTCGGCACTAACCTTACTCTTGCACTGGGGGCACTCGCCAATGCCTGTGGCCGCAATTACTCCACCACCAAGGTCATACTGAATTTTGCCCTCTTCATTAAGAACCAACTTAGCGTCATACTTGCCGCTACCATCTTTTTTCTTGAAGCCCTTAATGACCTTGGTCTCGCCTTTCTCCACCAGATCTTTCATCTGGCTTTCACTCAACTCTTTGCCGCGCTGTTCTTTCCATATAGAGAAAGTGCAGCCTTCTTTCCAGCGGTTGCACCCGGCCCCTTTCGGCGTAAGGCGCACATAGCCTTTCTTGCACAATGGGCAAGTACCCAAGCTACTGCCATCACTAGGTGGTATAGACGGCCCCGAGAGAGCAGCACCGCCAGCGGTGACATCAGGAAGAATGCGGCGCACCAATTCTGAAATATCGCTATCGAAAGAAGCGGGTTGCAATTTACCATCTTGCATGTCAGCTAAGCGCTGCTCCCAGATTGCTGTCAGAGCAATGTCTTTCAACTCATTGTGCACTTGAGCAATTAAAGCCTTGCCTTTTTCGGTAGGCAAAAGCGCTTTCTTACTGCGCTCGACATAACCAGTTTGCAGCAGGCGCTCAATAATGGCTGCCCTTGTCGCTGGAGTGCCCAGGCCTTTTTGCTTCATGTACGAAGCCAAATCTTCATCATCAAGATCTTTGCCAGCATTCTTCATTGCCGTCAAAAGACTAGCGTCATCATATGGTTTTGGTGGAGTAGTCTTGCCTTCTTTTAACTCAATTTTGCGTTTAGGCACTTGCTGCCCTTTGGCTAAAGGTGGCAGCTGTTGAGCATCTTCTTGGCCGTCTTTATCTTTGCCCTTACCTTTGGCTTTTGGTTCTTCTTTTTCTTCGTCTTTGCTCTTGCTAGCAAGAACTGTCCAACCAACTTCTTTGATAACAAAACCTTTGGCTCTAAACGAGTGCTCGGCTAAAGTTATGATAGCCGTGGTTTCATCACGCACTTCAGGCGGAAGAAAAATACTGAGAAAGCGGGTGGCCACAAGTTGATAGATATTGCGCTGCTGCATAGGCAGGCTGGCAGGTAGGGCATTATGGGTAGGAATAATGGCATGGTGATCTGTCAGCTTGCCGTCGTCTACATAGCTCTTAGTCAGACGTGGACGAATCAATGCGGCAGTAATATTACCCGGCACAATGCCTTCTTGAGTGAAGGCATCTTTTACCTCTTTGGTGGCAATTGGGCCTTTCAACAGCACTGAGAGTATGCGCGGGAGTTCGCCAACCATATCGGTAGAGAGATGCCGTGACTCAGTTCTAGGGTAAGAAAGAAGCTTGTGCTCTTCATAAAGGCTCTGGGCAATATTTAGTGTTTCTTGAGCAGTGTAGCCGAAGCGCTTATTGGCATCTTTTTGCAGCGTAAGCAAGTCGTAGAGCGCTGGTGCATTGGTGCGCTTCTCGGTTGTAATTACCGATTGCACCACACCACTCTCGCTCGGCTCAACAGCCTTGACGATCGACTGGGCCACGGCTTTGTCATGTAAACGGGTCTGGGGCTCAACTTCAGCAGTAGCAGGAGTAATATAGCGGGCGATAAATCCGGGCTCAAAAGTAGCAATAATTTCAAAAAACTTAGCCGATGTAAAAGCATCAATTGCCGTTTGCCTATCGACAATAAGAGAAAGAGTTGGTGTTTGCACCCGACCGATGGTGCACAACTGATTGTTGATGGTTGTGTAAGCACGAGTGAAATTAAGGCCAATCACCCAATCAGCCTGAGCCCGCGCAGCGGCCGCGTCAGCCAAGCTATCAAAGGCACTAGAAGATTTCAGTTTGCCCAGTCCATCTTTAATGGCTTCGGCAGTAAGTGAGCTGATCCACAACCGCTCAACGGGCTTTTTGCATTCAGTCAACTTATAAATCAAGCGAAAGATGTGTTCGCCTTCACGCCCCGCGTCTGTTGCGCAAATAATTGAAGTAGTGGCAGAATCTAAAAACAGTTTTTTAATGACGTTAAACTGGTGCGCTGACTTCTCCACCACGCGATACTTCCACTCAATTGGAATCATCGGCAATTGCTTCAAGCGCCAGGGCTTACCCCAAGCAGCGTTCATTTCTTCAGGCTCAGCCATGGTCACTAAGTGACCGAAGGCATAGGTGACCGCATAGTCGTTGCCTTCAAAATATCCGTCCCTTTTGGTGGTAGCACCCACAACTGCGGCGATATCTTTAGCAACAGAGGGTTTTTCAGCCAGAACGACTTTCATATGACAACACTCACAGAAATAGAGAGCGGGACAACAATAGATAAATATAGAGAGCCAATGTTATCGCTTTGCGACTAGCTCTTCAACAGCTGGCGGGAAGATAGCCAGTCGATATGCATCGCTGCCCGAAAGGTTATTTGCCGAACATAAAGCCACCCACGGCAGTTATGCCATTTCGATTACGCAAGAGGCCAAACGGCCTAGGTCAGTTGCAGGCAAGAAGGTTGTCAACCGATCTACACATAGAAAAAAGAACCAAAAGGAAACAAAAAAACGAGAGCCTCCCTGGCCGCTCTGGTGCTTTTTGTTTGTGGCAATAGGATTTGCCACCGTTTCCCTAGTCGTTTTCACGCCATGCTATCTTCATGCGCTAGAAGGCTAAAACCTAGTCGACATTGCCAGGGCCTGAATACTAGCCTTAATGGCAAATTCGGATCAAGGTCGGCGGCGGCGCCCCCTCCGAAGCCTGGGGTTTCCTTTAAGATTGATGCAGGAGCCTTGGACTGATACTAGGTAATCAGCGACCGAAGAGTAAGAATTCGCTGAAAGCATTGGGACTGGAGATAGTCAGTGAAAAGAATTCTCAAGTATCTGTTCATTAGTGTCATCAGCCTGACGCTTTCCGTAACAGCGTTTCTGTCATTGATCTATTTCAGTAGACCGGATTGCAAATTCTGTCATTCAAAGGAGAACGTAATGCTTACCTGGGTTACGTATACGACAGAAATGTGCAGTCGAGACTACCTTGATTTAGCCCTGCCTCCATGCGGTTTACTCGGACTGCGCGGAAGACCCTACAAGGCCGACCATCCAGATTGGAGTCCGTCCGTGTTCGACCATAATGGGAAGCGACTAGATTCATTCAAGAGTCAAGGATTCAGGGAGTGGTGGTGCCTTAAGTGCAGCAAACCAGCAGCGCAGGCGGTGGAAAATCACGCAACCTATTGAACAGATGAGAATTGTGAACAATTCTCATCGTCTTTTCTTCGAACAGGCATTGTGAGCATGGCATACAATGCCGCTGCGTTTAATTGGCGCCCCTATTACATGGTGGCAGGTCTAAAGATGCTGCATTAGAATCTAACATTTAGCTCGATGATTGCCTAAGATAAAGTGGTTCTGGCAAAATTACAGCGCCAAATAATAGCCGGCGGATTGCAAGAGACGAGCAAGCAGACAACAACAATCTATGATTTGACAACCTAGACCGACCGGTCTAATATAGATTTATTGCTCGACTTTCCAAACCTCTCATCACTACTAATTCAACCAATGTCAAAACTTGCCACTACAGCTCTTTCAATACTCGACCTCGCCCCAGTGCGAAGGGATAAAACGCCCGCAGATGCGTTGCATAAAAGCCTCGACTTGGCTCAACACGGCGAAAAGCTCGGATACAACCGCTTCTGGCTGGCCGAGCATCACAACATGCCAGGCATTGCCAGTGCAGCAACATCGGTTCTAATTGGTTATGTGGCCGCCGGCACGAGCACGATCCGCGTTGGCTCTGGCGGTATTATGCTGCCGAACCATGCACCGCTCGTCATTGCCGAACAATTCGGCACTCTTGAAACTCTTTACCCTGGCCGCATCGACCTGGGTCTGGGGCGAGCACCAGGAACAGACCGCGCCACGGCCCACGCGCTCAGACGCGGGCTCGATTCTAGCGGACACGATTTCCCTGAACTATTAGCAGAACTGCAACGCTACCTCGGCCCAGCCACATCCGGTCAACAGGTCAAGGCCTATCCCGGTAGCGGCCTAGAGGTGCCGATCTGGCTGCTTGGCTCGAGCGACTTTAGCGCCCGACTGGCTGCCGAAGAAGGTTTACCTTTTGCCTTCGCCAGTCACTTCGCCCCGGAAGAGTTGCTTGTTGCAATCAAGCTTTACCGCAGCCGATTTAAACCATCGAAAACGTTGCAGAAGCCCTATGTAATGATAGGAGTGCCATTGGTGGCGGCCGACAGCGATGATGAGGCGAAGCGACTAGCGACCACACCAATGCAGCGAGGCTTATCGCTAATTCGCGGCGAGAACATGCAACTCAAGCCGCCCGTATCACTAGAACAAATGGAAAGCCTCTGGTCAGCCAATGAGAAACAAGCCGTGCTTAGTCGCATGGCTGTCGCCATCATTGGCGGTGCCGAGACTGTCAAAGCAAATCTAGAACGACTGCTTGAAGTCACCGAAGCAGATGAGCTAATCTTTGTTAGCGATCTCTACGAACGTCAAGACAGACTGCGCTCTTTTGAAATAGTGGCGCAAATAAAAAATCAGTCAATGCGCTTAGAGAGAGAAGAGAGAGGGAATCTCTTAGTCAAGTAATTGCTTGCTGGGAGAGTTTATGAACAGAAGTCTTGCTCTTTTGCTGACAATTTCAGCTTTAGCATCGGCCAACCCTGTTAAAGCTGCTGACCCTGTTTCCTTTGATCAATACAAGCATGGTATTCAGCAAATAGACTGGAAAGCACACGAAATAAGTTTTGAGCAATTCAAAAAAGAAAGCCAAACTAGTGGTGCAGTAATTCTTGATTTGCGCAGCGAAGCCGAATACAAAGAAGGTCATTTTAAAGGCGCCCGCCTCATGGGTGCAGACATAAAAGAAGAGAAACTAAAACAGTTGGTGCCAAACAAGCAGTCTAAGATAATTGTTTACTGCAGCAACACATTCTTTCCTTCAAGGCGCATATCACTCAACAACGTTTGCTTGCCTCAAATTATTGCCTTGGGCTACCCCAATGTATTTGTTATCGAAGAAATCTGGCACAAAGATTTTGATGAGATATCCAAACTAAAACAGAGCAACCTCTGGGAAAAGAGTGAGCCAGCTAAATAGCTCTTTGTCGTTGTATGGAGAAATTATTCCATAGCAAGACTATTGCGACACTTAATGAAGTCGGGCTGGAATCGCTCATAATACTGTTTTTCACCAGTGTAGCTCAGAGCATAAACATACTTTTTACCAAGAGCCATCGAAAACCACTGCCTTAGTTCTTTGTTCTGTCCAACCACAGTAATTTCTACTTCAGATGAAGGTAGGGCACCAAGAGTAGCTTTCTTAGTATCTGTGGCACTGGCTTTGAGACCTTTGTTCTCATACTCAGATTTCACAGTAGAAACAAAAGAACTAAATTCGCTATCAATATCAGCTTGCCCAGCATCATTGCGACTTAGGTAAGTAATCTCAATTACAGCCATGCCGTCGCCATCTTTCTTCAGGGCTCGCACTCGCCCACCAGCCATTTCACGACCACTGTTAGGTCTTGGGGCATTAAGTTCACTGACCTCCCAGCCGGAAGGGAGCTGCACAAGAAAAGGCCTGCCACCAGCCGCTATCTGATTACCAGCCGGCGCCGGAGAAATTAAAGGAGTGGTCGGGCCTTCAGCTGAAGCCGATGACACAAAAAGTTGCAGGACCAGTAGCACTAGTAAAAACTGACTGCGACGCAAATTCATGGCAAACCTCTTTATACGCTTCAAGTTGGCACAAGCCTATTTGTGATACGGCCTCTGACGTACGATTAGCCAGAGAGTGCCAAATTAATTGCAGATATTACCTTGATGTTGCGAAACACCAAGCCGAAAAACAGCCCAAAAGCCAGGCAGACCAACCTTGACAAGGTTCGAAAAGCTGGCCAAATGGCACATAAATCTGGTACAACCTAGTTGTCTTCCAAGGAAAGCGCTTGAAATTCTGCCCTAAATGCGATGCCCGTTTTGAAACGCTCTGGTCAAAGTGCCCCGTGGATGGTCACGAATTAGAGCACGAGCAAGCCGACCCTATGATCGGCCAGGTTTTTGCCGACCAATATGAAATTATCTCGGTGCTTGGAGCTGGGGGCATGAGCGTAGTATATAAAGCTCGCCACAGGCTTATGGACCGTATTGTCGCCATCAAGCTTTTGCATGATGATTCAGACAAAGTAGCAATTGAGCGCTTCAAGCACGAGGCCAAAGCCTCTAGCTCTCTTAAGCACCAGAACATTATCAGCATTTACGACTTCGGTATTGTCGGCGACCAGGCCTACCTTGTAATGGACTGCCTCGATGGCAAAAATCTCAGTGAAGTGCTTGAAGAAGTAGGCCATCTCGCCCTCGACCGAGCCGTTAATATTTTTCGCCAGACCTGCCTGGGGCTAGAGCATGCCCACAAAAATGGCATTTTGCACCGCGACCTGAAGCCTAGCAATCTGGTTTTGATTAAGGGTGAAGACGGTTCTGAGTTAGTGAAAATAGTCGACTTCGGCATTGCGAAAGTGCTTCCCCATGCTGCCAAAGAACAAACCAGACTGACCCAAACCGGCGATATCTTTGGCAGCCCTCTCTACATGAGCCCGGAGCAGTGCCAGGCAAAGCCCATGGACAATCGCTCCGATATTTATTCACTCGGTTGCCTCATGTACGAATCTCTTACCGGTGTGGCACCACTTCGGGGTGAAACTGCCTATGACACCATGACCATGCATATCAGCCAGACACCGCGCTCTTTTAGCCAGGTGGTACCAGAACTAAATATCAATAAAAGCCTGGAAGCATTAGTCTTCCGCTGCTTAGAAAAGCAGCCAGAAGACCGCTATCAATCAGTTTCGGATGTGCTGCAAGACTTGCCAACGATTCAGCCGCAATCAGGCTCGGTCAAGGTCAAATCGGTTCAACACCCAACTAAACAGCGTCTAGAAATCAAATATTTACGCTACGCCTTCTGGAGTCTATTTGTTGTAGTCGCAGCCATAATTGCTTATATGTCATGCGACAACGGACCAGAGCCAGATCACGGTACAGTGCTCTTAAAGACAATTTGGAACTGTCAGACCACCATTGCCCAAACCCTCACCGATAATCATATGTATGATCAAGCCCGTTGGGTTTTGGTCTCGGCAGAAGATACGGCACGCAAAAAGTTTTCCAATCGTGGTCGCTTAATGACAGCCTTGCGCATGGAGCGAACCCTCTATTCAAAAGCAAAAATGTTTGATGAGCTGCAAGTGGTCAACGAAAAAATCGCCAAGCTCAATAGCCAGGTTTTGCTAGAAGCTTACGATACTCTGCTAAAGGAGCTAGACGATCTTGCTCAACCAGGCAGTGAATCGCAAACAGGCCTAAAGAGAATTCTTGCACCAATTACTTTTACTACAATTGACCATGTCAATCGCGGCCTCGCTGGTGCCGCCATGGATAAACATACAGAGACTCTTCTTACCAGGGCCCGGGCTGTTTACAGAAACTTGCTTGGCGACAATAGCCCACAAGTGGCTGGTATCGACATGCTTCTAGCCGAATGCTACTGCCGCCAACAGCGGCTACCGATGGTGCGACCGCTTTTGGCTGAAGCTCTTTCTATTTACGAAAAAGTAGTTAGCGATCCTACAAATAAGAGCAACAACCACAAAATTACCAGAAAAAGGGTTTTAGCTCTAATTAAACTTGGTCAGCTCGATCGCGATGAAAACCGATACCCAGAGGCCGAGAAAGAACTAAAAGAAGCAATGCAATTGGCAGAGCAGTCGTTCACCGACGACAAAACGCTGCTCTACCAAGCTCTCAATAGCTATGCTTGTTATTTGGCACAAACCGGCAAAGAGCAAGAATCCAAAGCAATTTTTGCCAGAGCCGACGCTATTTCAACAGCACAACTAATGAAAGAATAAAAAATTAGAATTATTGGCACCGCCAGCAGTATTGCTAGACGTGCAAAAGCTGCCATCACAGACTGATAAGAGAAATCGAGATAACGGCCTAGATGCAATACCTGTTTAGGTCTTGCAGTGAATCTGCATACGCGTTGATCACAAGCTCTATGTATTATCTATTTCTGCTTCATTGCTTTACTGATGGAGGCAAAATGACAAATTATGCTGATCAGGATAGAGAACGAAACCAGAGAGAACAAGAACTAAGAGAACAAAAGTGGTTCGCAATGAGAATGAACATTAAAACCCAAGCTGGCATGCTGCGCCAATATCAGATGGAAGAGCGCGAACGGGGTTACAAGATCCAAACCCTTGAATTTAAGTCGCCCCAATATATATTGAAAAATTTCATCAGCGGCAATTCACCAATCAGAGTGGTGCGTGTACCAGGCAAAAAGCTGCGAAACATGCAAGGGCGCAATGGCATAAATGCTTCTCTTGAAAACTGCATTTTTCTCAGTAAGAGTATCTTCTTATTCTGTGCACGTCTGGCAGAACGGGGCTTCTCTACAATCATGTCACCACCTCAAGCTCGGTTAGCAGGGCTCTATAGTGCTGGCCTGGCTGCACTCGTACTAGTTTTAGGTGTGGCGCTGCAATTGCAAGCAAAAGCTGAACCAACAGCAGTCGTCGCCTCAAATATTAACCACAAACAAAAACGTTCACTCTCTTCAACACAACAAAAGAAATTCCAATCGCAGGTCAAAGGCTTGCTATAACTATCTGAATGTTTGAAGAGCTCAAAACCAATCGACTTCTCATCCGCAGCCTCACCACTGCCGATGCCGGGGCCATGCACGCCTATCGCTCTAAAATCGAAGTAGCACGTTATCAGAGCTGGCAGCCACAATCGCTCGAACAAGTGAACGAGATGATTAGAAGACTGCAACCAGAAAACTTCAATGTCACAGGCGAGTGGTATCAAGTTGGTATCACTCTGCAAGAAAATCAACAGTTAATTGGCGATCTTGGTATTCAAATAAGCAGCAGCGATTCAAGACTGGCAGAAATTGGCATAACAGTTCATCCCCAATATCAAAACCAGGGCTATGGCAAAGAAGCTTTGTCAGCCTTACTTAACCTACTCTTATATAAGCTGGGCAAACATCGAATAACAGCTTCCGTAGACCCCAGAAATTTAGCCTCTATGGCTCTAATGAAGGCGGTCGGCCTGAGGCAGGAAGGGCACTTCGTCAAGAGCCTTTGGATAAAAGATACCTGGGTTGATGACGTCATCTTTGCTGCCTTAAAAAATGACTGGCCTAATACGAGTTTTCCATGATCTACAATGTTCTCTTACAGTGACTGCACAGTTGTCATCAGGAAATATAGAAGATGTCATCAAACAATCCTCAAGCGGGCCGCCTACCGGTGCTCTTAAACTTGACGACCAATGAAAGTTACACCCTGTCAGGACCGACTATAAATTTAGGTCGGGCACCAGAAAACCAGGTCATCTTGCCAGAAGATGGCTATGCCTCAGCGGATCACGCCAAAATTTACTGGGATCAAGGTCGTTGGTGGTTAGAAGATTTGATGAGTAGTAATGGCACAACCGTTAACGACAAATTGATTTCCACACCTTATCAATTGGCGCCAAACGACATTATCAAGATCGGTCGCACGACTTTCCGCATCGAATAAGACCAGCATCAAACTATAAGCTAGCGCTGGACAGGCTGGGCCCCTTGCGGCTGAGTCATTACCGGTGTCGGCGCGTCACTGGTGCCAGGTTGGGGACCATCGTATTGCCAGAACTGACCGCTTTCGTCAGCATCTGTGGTAGCCGCAGGTTCTTGAACGGGAGGCGGGAAATTGACTGGAGCTGTACCAGCACCAGAGCTATTAGGATAGACCCGCTGGCCGTTGACCATATGGAAGGAGCCATCATCACTGCCGCTTGGCGGAGTTTGCCCGCTTGAAGCTGAGGATGAAGTAGGTGAACCGGTGCCTGTGTTTCTGTTATTGGCAGTGCCGCTATGACCAAGAGGCTGCACATCTTCAACCACCGCTTTAGGCTCAGGCTTAGGTGGGCGAGGCATGAGTACCATAATGGCAATGGCGGCAATAGCAAGAAAAACGCCACCAACAGACATATAAATCATGTCGCGCTTGCGCTTCACTTCCACTGGACAATTGACAGTCATATACTTGCCGTCAGCCCGTTTATAGAGCGTGGCATTGCGGCGATTCTCCCGCTGGAAAATCAGCTCATCGGCCTCGGGCTGCTCTAGACCAGCAAAGTTATAGACCGGCGTCTTACAAAGATCGCAATAGCGAAAACGTTCTTTTGTCTCGGTGGCATCCCAAATGAAGGCACAGGGAGTCGCCTGCTTTTTACAGACTATAGCAATGAACGGCTTTATTGGTTCGTTAGCACGCTCAAGCAGTTGTTCGGCCACCCGCTCTTCCATTTTGGCTTCGAACTTAGAGACGGTGTCCCACAAGATGCTGTGGTCTAGCATAGTCTTGGCCACAAATTGCTGCCGTTTGGGCTTGACCGCTGCTGCTGGTTCTGCATCTGGCGCTGCAATCGTCTTTGGTTCAGTATCAAATTCAAGTTCAGCTTTAGATTGGGGCAGATGCAACTGCTCTTGACCAAAACTACCAAGGGAAGACTCTTGTAAAGTCTTGGCAATTCTTCGCAGCTTCTTCTCACCGGTCACGGACGGACGAGCAGGCGGCTTACTTGCCGTAGAGGCTGCCTCAGCGGCTTGCTTAACAGCATCAAGATTGACTTCACCAAAAAGCAGCGTCTTGGCAACCCGCCTGGCTGACTGTTTCTGGGCAGCCTGCTGTTTCTTCTCTTGCTCTTGAGTAGCATCAGCCTGACTAGCAATAGAGAGATCTTTCTCAGTATTAATTGCTTCTTCACTGAGGCTGGTAGAGGCAGCAGCAGCTCTCGACGGCTCAGCGGCCGAAGCTGCGGCGGCGGCATAGGCCTCCACAGCCTCGGCTGAAGGAACATTAAAGAGCAGTGTCTTTGGCACTCTTCTAGGTTTAGCAGAAGCATTAGGTGCCGGCGTTACATTCAGGCCTGGGCCTTGTTCTGGCTCTGATCCGGAGCTATGTTCTTGTGTGGAATCTTCAGTCATGATTAGAGTCTTTTGCCCAATCTAGCACTAGCAGCAACCATAATACCCCAACCCAATTGCGGCAATGAAACTACAATTCTAATCTCGACTCCCTCTAAATGTTGAGGCCAATGCGTATATTAGGTATGCGCCAGAGCAAGAAGTGCCTGGCTTGAGCAGCGGAGAGAGAGAATGACCAAGCTCAGACGACAAAATAAGAATCGGCGCGCACGCGGCAATTCAATAGTTGAATTTGGTCCGGCTCTGTCAATATTATTGATCTTCTTCTTCTTCCCCCTCTTAGATATGCTAACAGTGCTTGTCTCTTACGGCCTTTGTATGGTTCTCAACTACAACCAAGTGCATGAAGCCTCTTTGCTGCAAAGAAACGACACAGAAAATGTAGCCGGTGCTGTGCGCAAAGGCATTCCTGACCAATGGCTAAACGGCATGGGTCATTTGGTAAAAGTTCAGGGCTATCCCCAAACTGATATTTTCTACCGCGACGGCGAAACCGGCCCAGACAAAGTAACCGATCGCATTGTTATGGTAAGAACCACTGTGGTTGGCAGCCCTTTTCTAACCATTCCAGTGCCAGCAATAAACGTGCCGGGGCTCAATGGCCCTGTGACTTTTCAAATTAGTGCCGAGCGCCAAATGGAAAACCCAGACTATGCACCGTAAAGCCATCGAGAAAGCAGGGAGAGAAAAGAGGCAATGAAAAATAGAGCGAAGCGAGGAAGCGGCTTAATCGAAGCTATTCTGGCGGCAACAATTTTAGTTCCTATTGCTCTTTTTCTCCTTGATTTAACTGTCATGGTCATTGCCAATTCAATGAATGATACCGCTGCAAAAAACGCTGCCAGAGCGGCAGCCAATCAGCCTAATGGCGGAGCCGCTCATGCCGCCGCCTTGAAAGCATTGGCCAGTTTTAAGGCATCTTCAATCGTAAAGAGCCTGGCCATCAGTGAATTCGACTATCCTGCCAAAGGTGTTGGTTCCGTGACGGTTGTAACCGTAATGGAAGTCAAATTACCAGTACCGGTTCCCGGCTTCACTGGTTATACATTTAAGGCTGGCGATGTCGAGCCCATCGTCGGTTCCGAAATTCCGCAATAAAATATTAGTTTGAGTTCGCATTCGTGGAGGGTCTAGGCCAATGAGCACAGTAGAAAGACAAAGGAAGAGAGGCTCGGTAACCGCCTTTGCTGCCGTGCTAGCCTTAACACTTATGGTGCTTGGCATTGGCTTTATCATTATCTCGCTGTATATGGGCGGGCAAAGAGAAACAAAAAACGCCACTGATGCCGGTGCCCTAAGTGTTGGCAAAGAAGTGCTCCACGAGCCCAGTGTGATGCTCTCTCCATCAGATAATCAGAAGTGTTTCTTTGACTGCACAAATGACTCAATTAACAACAACATAATTGGCGACGGTAAAGTTAACCTCAATAGAATTAACCGCGTTTGGTCAAAGGCCATGCTCATGGCCATCAATGCTAAAGCCGCAAGTATGGAAGGCAACGCTGGTAGTGGTGTCGGCAATGCTGGCAGTGCCGCCAGCGCTGCCCAAGATCTAAGCGACGCCCTCGCTGACAAACTAACTACTGCTGCCAACCTACATGGATTCTTCAATGATATTTCGACTAAAAATTCAACAAGAATGATTGGCGTCAATTCAAGCACAAAAGTGCGACCGGGACCGGGCTGGCAAACATCATTAATGGATAGAGACGCCGAAAGCAACATCGAACTGACTGGTTCACCTTCCGACAATTTCTACTTACCTCCGGGCTTCAACCTACCGCCGAATAGCAGGACAAAATGCACAAGAACACCGGTGCCCGGCGAAGTTGCAAACACATACTTCTTGAAAGGTTACACCCCAATAGATGTGCTCGATCGTAAATTCTGGCAAGTACCTTTCAAGTGGAACGATAAGCCCCACCTAGTCTCGGGCACCACTTTCAATGCCGCCAAAGGCAGCGCCATTCCAATCACCTGGGCTAAACCAATACCTAACGCCTTTTCAGTCGATGCCGAAGCGAAGAATCCTGGTGCTACTGCTGAAACGGCGATGTCTTGGGTCTTGAGCAATCCCCGCCACCCATACAAACTGGCGGCGCCACATTCTTTTTTACACATCAAAGTAGACGAAATGAAGTGTCACTGGTATTTCTATCCACTACCACCATTCAAAGTAGAATTCGGTGCCGCTCAGACCTATGACTTTAATGACTCACCTAAAAGCATGACCGGCACACCTATGCCTGGAGGCGGAGTGCTCTGCAGCCTAGTTAGCCCGCCAGCTCAGATGATTGGTTTAGACATAGTCGGACGGTCATTGGACGAAGTTATATTTGGGCCACCGCCAGGCAATATAAACAAAGTGGAAGGCTACATGGTCAACCGCGCTAATGAAATGATCAGCAAACCAGGTGTAACAATTACCGCAGCCAAGCTGCACTCGGTCTTAGGATCAGCATTGACAAGAGCCTGGCTCATAGCTGGTGAAAAAGACTTCTACTTATTTAGCAAAGACGGCGCAACACTAGAGTGTGAACCCAAAAGTATAGCCAAGATTTCGGCACCAATGTGGATGCCAACCATCATCAACAACACTCCAGACGGCAACGAAACCAAAATTATTGACGATGCCTTCATGCCAGGCGGTATACCTCTGCCCCATGTGCCCACCCCTAACTTCTTATGCTCACCCACGCCGGGAGTAAACTGGAGCTGGGTACTATGGGACAAAGATGTCTACTGGACGCCGGGCACAGGCTTCAATGGCTCCCTTGGTGACATCAGGGTGAAGCGCTGGAGCGAAGTTCACACCGTCGGTATCTGCAATCCGCTCTAAAAGGAAGAATAAATTGAAGCCCAAATCAATCACACTGTTAGCGCTCGCAGCAGGCCTTTTACTTTTAGAGTTGGCAACGCAAGCTAATGCGCTGGCCCAAGACAATCCGAAGTCAGACCCAGCTACTGCTGCTCAAAATCTCAAAGTCGCAAAACAAAAATATGACTCTGTTTTGACAGCGGCCCACGTCAACATTAGCTCGCAAATCCCAATTAACTTTCCTGTGCCACCATACACGAGCAATGTTGTCAGTACTAGCTTCATCAATTCGACCAAAGGCTCCCCCACGGCCACTGTTGGCATAACCACAAAAGACTCTCTAGACAGTGTATTTCAGTGGTATCAGGCAAAGCTGAGAGGAGCAGGCTGGACACTCAACATTGCCTCGCCAAAACTAATTGACAAACTGGGCAAGCAAGGCCAATTTTTGATGTTAGACGGCGAGAAAGAAAAGCAAGGAATCAAGGTCTTTTGTATGCTAGATCCAGTTAGCAAGGGTACCAAAATTAACATTACCTGGCTGAAGAATAGATAACCTGGTAGATAATAGCTAAAGGGATAATGAGGCTATTGGAACAATGGATAACGGCCAAAAGCTAGTCGGTGCTGTTATCGAAAAGCGCTTCAAACTAGAAAGTGTGATTGGCCGTGGTGGCCTTAGCACTGTCTACAAAGGGCACCACGAGAAAGCTGGCTTTCCGGTGGCCGTCAAAGTTCTACACGCAGACTATTCTGATACAGATGAAAGCCGTGAGCGCTTCAAGCGCGAAGCGACAATTATCAACAATCTCAATCATCCCAATATAGTTCACATGTATTCCTTCGGCTTTCTCTCAGATCAAACCGAGGGCCTCGCACCACAATTTCGACCAGGCTCTGAGCCATTGCCCTATCTCGTACTAGAACACCTGACTGGCTATGGTCTCGATACCATTCTCGACCAACGCTACAGACTTTCAGAAAACCTGGCCTACCGTCTCATCGCCGGCGTAATTGAAGGTCTACAATTTGCTCACGATATGGGTATTGTGCACCGCGATATCAAACCCAGCAATGTTATGGTGATCGAAGAGCTAAGCAACGACGACAAGTCTTACCCGGGGCCTTTTTCACAGCATGTCAAACTGCTTGATTTTGGCATAGCCAAATGCAGTGCCTGTCATGACGAAAAACCGGCTCAATTAACTCAACCTGGTTTTGTCTTTGGCAGCCCACTATATATGAGTCCTGAGCAATGCAAAGGCCAAGAAGTAGATCAGCGCTCAGACATTTATTCACTCGGTTGCATGTACTACGAAATGCTCACTGGAGAGCCACCATTCAAAGGCGAAAGCGCTGTTCATACTTTTGCCATGCATTTATATGAAAAGCCAGTATCTCTGCCAGTTGGTGAAGGCGAGGGATTGGTGCCCCAGGCAGTGAACGACATCATTATGAAATGCCTTGAAAAAGACAGAGAGGATCGTTGGGTTTCGGCGAGCCAATTGAAGCAGGCACTAAAAGACATATACAAATTTTAGAGATGAGCTTGAATACCCTGTAGACGCAAAAGCTCAAGCAGTTGCTGCCCTTCAATTAGCTGCAGCGGCTTACCCTCGGCAAACTGCCAGGCATCGGCGCCAAGCTTACTAGTGGTAACAAGAATGGCTTTGCTGGCACCTTCGTGTTGCATAGCACCATAAAGATCGCGCACACACGATACCGGCACCGTGCGCTTGTATCGTTTGGCCTGAATGACAATTTTTCCACCCAGAATTGGTCTTTTGTCTAAAGCGACAATGTCAACGCCACCATCGTGAGAGGCCTTAGTTAGCTGGGTCTCAAGACCCATGCGCACTAACAAATTGGCTATGAGGTGCTCAAACTCAACGGGATCAATTGACAATAAATTGAGCGGGCTATCTTCACCCTTAGTAATATTGCTAGCACTCTCAGTGGTGCGCAAAGGCTGCACGGCACTCAAGGGCGTGCTGGAATAAATAGAAACAGCAGCAGAGTCGGTACCAAGGCGGGCACCAAGTTTACGCAGGCAGGCCATTTTATCAACACGAGAAATATCGAGCTTGGCTAAATCATCACGAGTAATTCGCACCGACAACAAACAACCCCTCTCATCTTTGCCAGTCTCAGGCACCACAATAATAGAGAAGGCATTGAAAATTACGCTATCAAGTGCACCGGCGCGATCAGCCAAGAGAGCATCAGCAGCCATTCGCAAAGCCCAGGAGCCAAGAAATTGACGGTATTGAGAACTGCGATCTTGGGGTCTCGCCTCAAGATAACGCACACTCATAGATGACTTAGTAAACTTGGCGCCTTTGTGCCGCGGAATAATATCAAAACCTGGAGCTTCGGCATCAATCACTAACTCACGCTCAGAGGCAGAGTAAGCAAAAGATAGACTCTGTTCAAATAACTGCGCCAGAGCCGACTTAGAAAAGAAGAGCTGATAATATTTGCAAATCGCTTCAGGCTTCATGGCGAAATAGCTAGCTTTGAATTTTTCACCATTAGTCTGTCTAAACTTGCGCCGAGCCTCGGCCTTAGACAAAGAATGGCGCGAGCTTTGCCGTTTAGTACTAGCAATATTTGAGGTCAAGCGCCGCTTCTTCTCACCAAAAGGGCCACCAAGATACAAGTTAGCAGCAGTAGCAAGAAAAGAAGCCACAGCCATGGCTGTGTGCACCGGTACAAAAGCAGCAGCTATCAAATACAGAATTACCCAAAGAGGCAAACAGACCAGTGCAGCAATAGAGTAACTACTGATTTCATGAATCAGCCTCGGCATTAGTGGTCGGAAATTCTGGGGAAGGGCCTGGGCAAAAATCTGCCCCCGGGCCACATAGGTTATCAGAGCCAGACAAATTACAGCAGCAAAGGCCGCCGCTATCTCAATATGCTTGGCGCCATAAAACTCGAAAGCACCAAAGGTCAAAGCAAGAAAGGCCGGTATCAAAACTATTGACGCCACAATAGCTGTAGGCCAATTGAAACGCTCGTGAATATTGCCGCCAGCACCATTTTTAATACCAGGAAGGCTAGCCCCATGCTTGCTACTAGCAAGTTCATAGCCTTGAGAAGACGGCTGGGAGTGGAGGTTGCAAAGAGACTCGATAGACTCTTGTATCTGCAAGTTATACTGCTCTACTTCGGCCGAAGTATTCAGTTTTTGCTTAGATCTAGAGCTAGTCGAAGGCGAAAGCAATTGAACCACCCTGCAGATATCTCGTGCACCACCATCATTATGCCCGCAATATATGTGATTCCAACTGCCTTTCAAGCAATTAGCAGAACTACACTTATTACCAGACACTGAGGGCAAGAAAATTGAGATAATGAAAAGGCTTGCTCAGTAGAACCTATTTCAATTCATTGTTGAGAATGTTGGCCAAACGAGCGCCTGCCAGAGCAACTCTTCGCCTCGCCACTTTTAGCGCATTTCTCTTATACGCTGGTGTCAGCTTTTCGACACGATCACTGATACCAACCGGGGTCACGTATACTTTGCTCAGGCAGAGAGCAAAACTCTCTTTCACCCATTTACTTACTTGCAAGTTCTTCGCTTGCTTAGACGAAGCTTTTGGCAAAGTTGAAATAAAAGGTAAGACACTGGCCGGGTCACGCTCTGTGCCCAACACCTCATCCCAGTAGCTATGCAATAAAGTAGGTGGCTCAGTATCATATATTTTCACAGCATTGCCACCACTGTCGCCATCGGGCAAACCCTTAGTGATGCGATTGATACAATGCAGTGGTTGATGCAGATCGCCAACCAAGTGCAAGAGCCAGTTGAGATTATAAGACTTAAGCTGGTCAGAGCTATCGGAGGCCAAAGTAGAGCGGCAAACTGCGATCTCGGTTTCACCATTTGGCGTCGGAACAGACAAGAGCTTGCTCTGATCAGGACTAAATGGTAAATCAACAAAGTGCCAATACTTATGCAAAAATTTGTCGCCATAGCCAATGTTCAAACTTGAGGTTATGCCATCAGGTCGATAGCCCTTGTCTAGACCATCGGGTTTATAGGTGGTATCACCCTTAATGGCATCAGGCCAGGTTGCCGCAAGCATGAACAGCATCATATTCTTATCTTCTTGCTTCAAGTCAGAACGCAGAGATGCTAACCAGGTTGAATAGCTCGGATTAAGTTGAACCAGTTGATCAGCGCGCTTGCGAACACTCGGCTCCAATCGCCTGTAGGCTATACCGGCTACAGCCATATGACCAAAATCATCCCAAGCACAAACCGGATCTGGCACCACCAATAATGCCAACATGATGAGAAAGGCGGAAGAGAGAATTCTTTTAGTCATCATTAATTACGAGAAGGAATCAAGTTTCTAGGATAGTATCTAGTGCAATTGAGAGTCTAGCCCTATATTTTAGCAGCAAGAAATAGTACCCATAGTAAAAGAGAGGGCGGCCCTTGCAGGCCGCCCTCTCTGTGCTCAAACAGATTCTGTCTATTTCTTAACAGCTTCTTCGCCAGAGCGGGTTACATCTTTTGCGCCGCCATTCTTGAAGATTTCTTCGACCTTCTTAGCTTGATCACCATTTTCGGTGTGTACAGATAGAAGAATATTGCCATCATGCAATTTGCCTTCATACTGCTTGGCTTCATATTCAGGCATACCCAAACCAATTAGGCCACCAGCAACACCACCACCGGCAGCTCCGATGGCAGCACCACTAAGAGCAGCCATAATCGGACCAGCGGCAACAAATGGACCAACGCCAGGAATAGCTAAAGCACCGACTCCAGCGAGCCAACCCAGGGCGCCACCAAGAACAGCTCCCGATGCAGCGCCAGTTGAGGTACCTTCAGGAGCCTTACTGTGCTTTTCAGTACCGAGATCACGTACGCCCGTTCTATCTGGCATCAATACTGAAATATCAGTATTGAGAAATCCAGCGGTTTTGAGCATATCTACAATCGCTTCAGCTTGTACTTCGGTAGGTACAATACAAATCACTGCTTGTTTCATAATCTCTCCAATAAGTGTGTATAGCGTCAAAGACGCCTGTAGTTAAACGACAGCTTCAGCTGTCAAAAGTATTCTGTTTAAATGTTTCCGAAGCAGACGCTCAGGCACACTTGCTTTTCGCGAATCTGCTCACAGTGACTGGCATTACTTAACTAAGTTCCCGCCGATGAGCGATTGCTTTGACATCAGGTAAGCAGCAAGCAGAGTTTGCTTAGCCTAACTCTGCCCCTCAATCCCAAGCTTTGCAATAAGCCACTTCTTCACCCGCGGAAAATACTTGTAGAGATTATCCGTATTTTCGTTGCGACCGCCCATCATCGAGCCAAACATCTCAGCGCAAGTCTCGCGCGCTCCCCAGTCATCGAGCTTGGTAAACTCAGCGACCTTAGCCTTAGCATCGCTAGGAATCTGGCTCTTGTCCGCTTCGTATTCTTTTCGCAGATCCGGATCTTTAGATATCGTCATGGCATCACCATCAAGCACCTGGAAGCACATGTCTCCCACCTGAAGCTGGATGTAAGCAGGTGTGCGAGCTGGGCCCAAATCGGTCGTGCCGCGCTTTTTCGGGCGTTCATAGACGCACATATCGGCCCCATAGATACGGCCCGGTTGTTCTGCGAGAGTTGGTTGCAGATCTTCTTCATTCAGATCCTTCACACTATCCGGCCATCTATCAATCATGTTCGGTGCGATAATCACGCGTGCTGCACTTTGATCCAGCTTCATGCGAAGAGCTGGAGGCATGGCTAAAATTGCGTCTCTGACTGCTTGAATACTGGCTTCACTGACCGCCGGGTGGTTGAAGGCAGGAGGATTAACGACGATTCGACTGAGAAGAGTCCCCGTATAACTCTGAGCGGTGACGCCAGCGAGGCCCATGACGTGCGCAGTTTTTTCCGACTTAGGTATCTCTCCTTCCTCAGACCCACATCCGGCAATACCACATGTAACGCTGAAAGTCAGAGCGATTTTTGCAAATTGCGCACTCCGTTTTCCTTTAATCTGCATTTGAAATCTCCGTGAGCACCTTGCTCGATTTGCGGCCTGAGAGTCTCGATTATTTCACGATTTTCTCAATTCTAAAATTACCCACATGATGTGGGAAAGACAGCATGTGGGTTAAATCGATAGAGCCAATAGGAGCGCTTCTCACCGGCCACCGTTAATAACTCACGAGAATCTTGCCACTGAGTGCAGAGTTCTTCTAATTGTTTTGGATAACTAGGGTCGAAAGGTACAACTTTGAAACCTTTTCTGCTGGCGCCGGCACCGGCCTAGCGTATCGACTTGCTAAATCTGGGCAAATGCTGCAAATCAAAAATCGGCTCACGCTGCTCGGATCAGTACTTAGCCAGGCACTGCAGGCACAGTGAAGTAGCTAAGGCCGCTTTCCCCCTAGTTCTGAAGCTGGCGGAAAGCGGAGAGGCAAATCAAGAGCCTTGAGTTTTTGATATTTTAGGGCTCGCGCTGTTATCATTTCTGGCTAGTCTCTGATTGAGGTGTCACGTCGATATTGCCGCTTCAACGTGGAGGAAAAGTGAAGACCTTCTTCCTTTTGGGCCACAGACTGGCCCTGCAGCATTTTTGTTCCGTCGCGTCACGTCACGTCACGTCACTACATATGAATCCCTTGAAAAGGCAAAAAGAAAATGAGTACCCATCCATTAGCAGGAAAACCAGCTCCAACCGACGTTTTGATTGACGTTAAAAAACTGGAAAAAGCCTATTTCGAAAACAAGCCAGATTTTGCCGATCCAGCCCAAAGGGTAATTTTCGGCACTAGTGGCCATCGTGGCACTTCTACTAATGGCACTTTCACCGAAGCTCATATTCTCGCTATCACCCAGGCAGTCTGCGACTATCGCAAAGCCCAGGGCACCGACGGACCGGTCTTGTTCGGCAAGGACACTCACGCCCTCTCCGGGCTAGTACAAGCCACAGCCCTAGAAGTTCTAGCTGCTAACGAAATGGAAGTGATGATTGCCGCTAATGATGGCATCACTGCAGTGCCCGTAATTTCAAGAGCTGTGCTCAACTACAACCGTGGCCGCAAAGAGCACCTAGCCGATGCTCTAATCTCCACCCCTTCTCACAATCCACCAGCCGACGGTGGCTTCAAGTACAACCCACCAAACGGTGGACCAGCCGACACCGACGTCACCACCTGGATTCAAAACCGGGCCAATGACCTGCTTAAAAACGACAACAAAGAAGTTAAGCGAGTCTCCTACGAAACCGCCATCAAAGCAAAAACCACTCACACGGCCGACTTCATCACGCCCTACGTGCGTGACCTGGCTCAAGTGATAGACATGCAAGCAATCGCCAATGCCAAGCTAAAACTTGGAGTTGACCCGCTAGGCGGAGCATCAGTTGTTCTCTGGGAACCTATCAATGCCATGTACAACCTAGACATTGAAATAGTGAACAAAAAAATCGATCCACAGTTTGCTTTTATGCCCCTTGATCATGACGGCAAAATTCGCATGGATTGCTCCAGCAAATTTGCCATGGCCAATCTCGTTAAACTGAAAGATCAGTTTCAAGTAGCTTTCGGCAACGACCCTGATGCTGACCGCCACGGCATTGTCACCCCCTCAGCTGGCTTGATGGATCCTAATCACTACCTCGCTGTTGCCATCAACTATCTACTCACCCACCGTCCCGACTGGCCGCTCAACGCCGCTGTGGGCAAAACTCTAGTGAGCAGTTCGATGATCGATCGTGTGGTCAAAGACTTGAAGCGAGTCTTGTGCGAAGTACCAGTTGGCTTCAAATGGTTTTCTGCTGGTCTGTTCAACAGCACCTTCTGTTTTGGTGGTGAAGAAAGTGCCGGAGCAACCTTCTTGCAAAAAGATGGTGCACCCTGGACTACCGACAAAGACGGGCCGGCAATGGCACTTCTGGCTGCTGAAATGCTGGCAATAACAGGCAAAGACCCAGGAGTTCACTATCAAGAGTTAACGGCAAAATTTGGCACATCCTATTACAAACGGGTTGATGCTCCTTCTAGCATGGAAGAAAAAGCAGTACTGCTTAAACTCTCACCGGATGCCGTTCACGCCACAGAGCTAGCCGGTGAGAAAATCGAAGCGAAGCTAACTAAGGCTCCGGGCAATGACGCCGCCATTGGTGGCTTAAAAGTGGTAACCGCTAATGGCTGGTTTGCCGCCCGACCATCAGGCACCGAAAACATCTACAAGATTTACGCCGAAAGCCTTAAAGACGCCAACCACCTCGACACCATCATCAAAGAAGCGCAAGAAATTGTTAGCGCTACTTTGGCTGGCGAAAAATGTTGCCCCTAGATAAACTTCCGCTAGTCTACCTGGCCCGTCACGGCGAAACACCATGGTCTCTGACGGGCCAGCATACTGGCTTAAGCGACATCGCTCTGACCGAAAACGGTGAAGAACAGGCACGAAAATTAGGCGAACGGCTGAAAGGTCTTGAATTTGCCAGCGTTTTTAGTAGCCCCCTGCAAAGAGCTAAACGCACAGGCGAACTAGCTGGTTTTGGCGCCCAGATAGAAGTGCTCGATGAGCTCAGCGAATGGCACTACGGTGCCTTCGAGGGTGTGACGACCAGAGACATTCTCAAAACTCGCCCCGATTTCTTCCCCTTTCGCGATGGCTTCCCCGAGGGCGAAAGTGTCGCTGAAATAGGCGCGCGAGCCGACCTTGTAGTAAAGCGCATCAGGGAAGCTGAACAGGAAAGCGGGCGGAAGAATATTTTGGTCTTTTCCCACGGTCATATGCTGCGCTTCTTAGCTGCCAGTTTTCTAAAGCTACCCAGCCCAGAGGCCCGCATTTTTAATTTGGCCACAGCCTCAGTCAGCATTCTTGGTTACGATCACACTCTGATGGAACCAGTAATTAAGCTTTGGAATGACACTAGTCACTTGGCTTAGCCACGCCCACAGGCCGGGCAGGGGTCACTTGCTTGTTGGGGCTTTGACTGCGGCGCTGGTTGGGTTTGTTTCGCCTCAAGTTCTGGCTCCTGCTGCTTCGACTTATCTTTAGCAGCCGGTTTCTCAGTCTTGGCCTGAGCCCTTTTCTCCGCCTTTGCCTTTCTATTATCCTTGCCATCCTTGCTATCCTTAGCCTCAACGGGCTCAAGGGGTAGGGTTAAGCCACAGACAAGACTTAAGCCCAATGCGGCACATAATTTATCTTTGAGACGGCCTGGCAATTTCACAATTTTCCCCTCAAGAAGCTTCTTCTATTCTAGAGGAGGGAACTTATTTTGGCTAAAGCAGACATATAGACATACGTACATAAATACCTAGCAGTCGCAAGGCAGTCGCAAAGAGGAAACAAAATGGCTTTTATTGAAGTTATGCCAGTCACCGGCGGAAAACACCTGATTAACACCAAGTACATTGTCTATATTGAAGAAGACAATCTGTCAGGCTGCATTATTCACCTTAAATACGGTGCCGAAGGGGGTACCATGAAAAACGTGCATACAAAAGTTTCACTAGCCAGTGTATTATCTGATATTTCTAAAACAGCTGTGAGCACAGTCAGATAGGGTAGTCAGTAGTGGACAGAGTACAAGCAGGTAAATCGACCAAATTGGCCCTGCTAATGGCGCTCGCTCTGATGCCTCTGCTGCCTGGCAATGCCGAGACGGCAAAGCCAAGCACAATGAAAAAGTTTGAAGTGCGCTATGTGGCAGATGATATAGACCCATCTTCATTTGGCGCTAAGCCACGCACTTGCTACCGCGCTGGTGATACCTATGGCCGAGTTGAAGAGGCACCAGATGAGCCACTAGGACTGCATGGGCTAATTATTATTGCCGCGCCCGATGTTTGGATGATCAATTTAATTGACTCCAGTGGCAAACATATTTTGGACAAATCAACTCCAGCCCAGGCACGCATGCCGATACTGGCATCGGGGCAGAGGGCATTCAAAGATTTAGAGTTTGGCAAAGAGCTGCAGTTTTTTACCGACAAAGGTATTGCAGCCACGGACGGACCGGTGACAGACGGCGTAAAAACAAAATCGTATAAGTACAGTGAGTCATCAATAGATACTGAGTTGCTTGTTAACAGCGACAGCGATCCGCTTAGACTGACGATAGCAACGCCGCACGGCAAGCGCACTCTGGTTTATTCAAACTACAAAACCCTACCGTTCGATGACAGTAAATTTAAACAGCCAAGCGGCATATCGATTTCGGAGATCGACATCAACACAGAGTTGGCTTCTGTAGCAAAAGAAAGTGAGGCAGCGGACGATTCTGACGCCGAACCTGCAGCTACTGAAAGTGCTGGAAAAGAGTCAGCACAAGCAAAGAAATCAGATTCGCATTATGGCGCAGACACTAATAATGGTGCCATGCGACAGCCGAAAACAGCACTAAAATCGCTGCGCAGCTCAAAAGATCTCTGGCAGTGGATGACCTATTATTATCTCTTCCCCACCCCAGAATTGCTCCCCACAGCATTGCATTTACTCGAGGAAGAAGAAGCCTTCGATAAAGAAAATGCCTTACCGCCAATCAGTTCTTTTCTCAGCCGGTTATTTTTACAAAACCCTGAGAAAATTCAACAATGGGTAAATCAAGCTCAGATTACTGAAGAGCATAAGCAAGAAGTATTCCCCCTAGTTTTAAGACTAACCAGGCTACCTGCAGCCATCGCTGAAGCGGAAACAATAGAAAAATCAATTGCTCCCGCCGATCGCATAATTACGCACCTAGATCTTTCACCAGACAAGCTAGATACTTTCTACATCTCTTCGCCTAGCGACCTAGACATGCTCTGGGGCTGCTTTTTAGCCACCGGTGACAAACGCTATGTGCAAAAGATCATATCGACAGTACCCTGGTCTAAAAAGCTAACTGGCAGCATCAACAAAATTTCAATTGGTGCGGCTGCTGTTTGGTCTCTAACCTCAAACGCGCAGCAGCACAAGCTAGTTTTGCAAATCCTCAAAGAAGAAAGCGCCGCTAAGCCTGAGCTGCAATACGATTTGAGCAAGATAATTGAGAAGGCCGAAAAAGCCCAATAGCTACACGACGAAATTCAAGATTTCATCGTAACGCGCAGCCACAGCCGTAATCAACTCTTGCGGCAAAGTGCGATGGAACTTATCTTGAATTGGTGGCTTGAGAGAACGATTTACCATCTCTTCATACTCGGCTGGCAGACTTGTACCGTAGTGGGCCCAGATAAACTGAATACCACGAGAAGCCGCTACCATTCCATCTTTTGCCAAGCTATCGCCAACAAAGAGGCACTCTTGAGGAAACACTTCAAAGTCTTCCAGAATCTTATCTAAACCATGAGCACAAGGTTTTTCATAAGACTGCGGCAGAATATGAAGGGCCGTCTTGAGATTGGCTGTAGACTGACGCAATTGCTGCACGCGCTCGCGACCATGAGCCAGCGAAATCGGATGGAATACATCATCTTTGTCGGGCTCAACTGTCTCGAGTGAATAGACAGCATCAAGTAGACCATCGAAGACCTGTTGATTGCGCACCCTGGCCATATATTCTGGAGCGTCGCTTAGAGCCACAATCTTCACGCCGCGACTCTTCAGCTCAGCCAGGGTATCGAGTACCCGGGGATAAGCATGCAGATACTTTGAGCGATTGTGATCTAATGCCTGCCAAAATGGTCTGACATACTCTTCAGTAAAAGTCTCTGGATCTTTGGAGAAGTAAGACCAGGCAAAGCTTGTTTCTTCAAGCAGCCAGGGGTATTCATGGCTACCACGGCGTTCAATGATATGACCGATATCTTGCGCTAACTCATGGGATGGCTTGTTAGAACGACTGCTTAGATCGCGCAAAAAGTCTCTCATCGCCGGGACGAAATAATCCCAGAAAGAGGCTAGAGTGCCGTCTACATCGGTAATTACAAGTTTAGTTTTAACCGAGTTATATCGGTTGTTGCCACTAAGAGTGGCTGATTTAGTTTCATACATATTTGATGTCTCCCGCTATAGCGAGTCATCACTAAAAATTCTTGGTCGTGTCTAGAATAGTAATAACTCAAAGCGATCAGGGCGAGGGTCAATCCCTCCGAAACTCAGGTTAGTCGCAGGTCGCCACGATGACAAGCATTTGTTACAGAGGTAAATTTGCCGAGATTTTTCTTCACGATATTCACAATCGCGCAATCGCTGTCACAGACAGCCATAAGAGGCACGCACTACCAATGGTGCGAGAAGAATTTGACTAAGCTAAATGAATTTATGTAAGATTTCTTTGCCCTTTGGGAACATGCGAAAATCTCTAAAACAGCCAATCGCCATGCAGTCTATCTCAGCTATAATAGCCTGGTGAATAGAAAAAAACGCGCAATTAATTCGCTTTTCGCTATTTTGTCTTTGCTGCTAACAAGCGAAGCAACATTGGCAGCTGACGAGCGTTTCACCAGGGCCGAAACTCTCTATTCGCAAAAGAATTATCTTGCAGCCGAGAAGCTGCTCAAGGAAGTTTTAGTCTCAAATAGCAAAGACCCAGCTAGCCTCTATTTGCTGGGCAACATTTATCTCTTGCAGAAACGTCTAGACGAGGCAAGCCGAGCCTATCGCGCCTGTGTTCAAGCCGGTGCCGATACTAGACCAGGACAATACGCAGCCATGGCATTGCAACAAATAGAAGAGGCGAGCAAAAAAGACAACAAAACAGCCAACGAAACAGCAGATAAAGAACCAGCAGCTCCTTCACCAGCCAATACAAACTCTCCGAGAACGGCAAAACAGGAAGCTGAGAGGCAAAGCATCTTGAACGCGCTAAAAGAAGCCCTCGACCGCAATCAAAAAGACTTCAAAATTCAAGCCGATAAGCTAACAGTAGAAGAAGAGCAGCAGCTTGAACTTGAACTCCCTCCGGCCAATGGTGCGGACGTCCGCAATACCGGCTATCGCATTGCCAGAGAGACCACAGAAGCACAGATCAAACAAAGTTTTGAATTGCGAAGGAAAGCTCTAAAGGAAGTATACGACCGCAAAGAAAGCGCTATCAATCAAGATTTTAAGAGACGTCTGGCCCCTTTTAGCAGCAATTAAAAACACTGTCAGTGTTAAGATCTAGGGCATGACAAAGCCTCGCTCCACTTGCCCTGGCTATTTTGCAGCCATCTGCTCATTACTACTGCTAACGTTGTCAACTGCGGCGGTAGCTAAGCCTAATGAACCGCCAAGGAAGCGCCCCCTGATTGTGCGGGCCAGAGAGCTAGCCGTTCATGGCAAAGTTGAACAGGCCAAGATTTTGCTCGACAAAATACTGGCAAAAGAGCCCCAAAATGCTGAAGCCTGGTATCTCTTGGGCTATGTCTATCAAGACATGTCAATTATGGATGGCGGCATGAAACGCGCAAGAGATTGCTATCTCAAAACCATTTCGATCGCCCCTGACCACAGTGAGGCCTATCGAAAACTGGCAGAACTAGCTGGTATCGATGGCAACTGGCAAGAATCAATCAAATATTGCAACAAGGCTCTTACCTGCCCCAACCCAGACAAACGCACATACAAAAGTCGAGCCATAGCCAAAAGCAATTTGCATCTAGACAAAGAGGCACTTGCAGATTTTGAACTGTATAAGTTAGAGCTGCCACTGCAAGCCAATGGTCCACGGGGCATGGACGAATATGCTACGTTTCTAGAAAATGCCGGACAATATGAAAAGGCCATTAAAACCTTAGAAGTACTGGAAAAATATGATGATCGTCCCTCACTTCCAGTAAGGCGAGCCAAATACTATGTCAAAGCCGGCAAACCCAATGAAGGAATTGCCATACTAAATCGCATGATCGCCAAAGAGCCAGAAGACGAGACCCTTTATGCCGATCGCGCTTGCATTTTTACCAGCGCTGGCAAATTGAAAGAAGCCCTGAAAGATTGGGACAAAGTCATCGAATTGCAACCGACCTCAAAATATTATCAATCACGGGCAGCTCTGTTAGATAAGCTCGGCAACCCACAAAAAGCAAAAGCCGATAGGCTTAAAGCCCTTGAGCGAGACTAAGTTTTTCCTTTTCACAACCACTAACAGGGAGTGCTCATGCGCTGGTCCAAATTATTCATTCCAACCATCAAAGAAAATCCAGCGGCAGCCGAAAGCCCTAGTCACAGACTATTGCTCCGGGGCGGTTTTATTCGCGGTCTAGGTTCAGGCATCTACAGCCTGCTACCTCTTGCCTATAAGGTCAGACTGAAAATTATCAATATCATTCGCCAACAAATGACCGCCATTTCGGCTCAAGAATTCTTGCTACCAGCTCTACATCCAGCCGAAGTTTGGCAAGAAAGCGGTCGCCTCGATACCATGGGCGAAATAATGTTTAAGCTGAAAGATAGGAAGGGCGCGGCTCTAGTGCTAGGCACCACCCACGAAGAAATATTTACAGCCGTAGCTCGCGATGGCCTCGCCTCCTATAGGCAGTTGCCCCAAATATGGTACCAGTTTCAGACTAAATATCGCGACGAACTAAGACCCAAAGCTGGCCTTTTGCGAGTACGCGAATTTACGATGAAAGACTCGTACTCTTTCGATCTCGACTTCGCCGGCCTGGACCAATCATTTGAGGCCCATCGCCAGGCCTACTGCAATACTTTCAGGGCTGTTGGCTTGCCATACTTAATGGTCGAGGCAAGCTCTGGAGCAATGGGGGGCAGCCAATCGGTGGAATTTATGCTACTGACTGATAGTGGCGAAGATCTAGTGGTGACCTGCTCAAACTGTACCTATGCAGCCAACTTAGAAAAAGCAATAGCTAAGCCAATCGCCACGGCTAAAGCGAGCGAAAGTGGTGCCTTGGAGAAATTTGCCACACCAGGCGTTCGCACCATAGAAGACTTGGCTAAGTTCAATGGTGGTGCCAAGGCAGACCGTCAAATCAAGACTCTTGTTTACAGCGCAGCTGGCAGCCTCAAGCTCTTTCTTTTAAGAGGCGACCACGAACTAAATCTGAGCAAGTTAGCGGAAGTCTGCGGCACGGCGGATCTCAGACCAGCCACAGAAGATGAAATTTTCAAAGCCCTCGGCGCACATCCAGGTTCCCTTGGCGCAGTTGCAGTAAACAGCGCAGTAAATAGTAAAGATCAGCCCCAAATCAGCGAAATAATAGCCGATCTGGTGTTGCAGGGGGCCAATGAAATGGTCACTGGCGCCAACATCGATGACTTCCACTACCGCCATGTTTCTATCGAACGAGACATGCAAGTCGATAAATTTGCCGACCTGCGCGTGGTCAAAGAAGGGGAAGGCTGCCCCAATTGCGAAGGTGAACTCAAATACAGCAAGGGGCTAGAAATAGGCCATATTTTCAAACTTGGTTTGAAGTACTCAGAGAGCATGGGAGCCCACGTACTCGATAGCAATGGTGAGCGCCGCCCCCTAGTTATGGGCAGTTATGGCATCGGTGTGGAGCGCTTGATGGCGGCTTGCGTTGAATCCTCTCACGACGAAAAAGGCATTATTTGGCACCCAAGCATAGCGCCGTTCCAAGTAGTTGTGACACCAACTGACATCAGCGATAGTGGCATTTTAGAATACGCCGAAGAAGTCTATCGCAAGCTAATAGAACTAAAGATTGATGTATTGCTGGATGACCGCCAGGAAAGAGCAGGTATTAAATTTGCCGAAAGCGAGCTAATCGGTATTCCCTACCGACTGACCGTAGGCAAAAAACTAGTTGACGGCAAAGTCGAACTACTGACCCGCAAGGGCCGCACCATAGAGGAAGTTCCAGCAGACCAAGCACTAGCAAAAATTGTCGCCTTGCTGAGCAACTTCTAGTGCCAGGGCAAGCTATGGTTAAGGCATTAAATGATTACAAACAAGAAAAAAACCTGCTATTAGATGCGGCAGCGATCTTAAGGCAAATCGCCCAAGAGCGAAGCGACCAGGTCCTGGGGCAACGCATTAATATCTTCTGCAAAAAAGTCGAAAACGCTACATTCAACCTGGCAGTGGTCGGTGAATTCAAGCGTGGCAAGTCAACTCTGGTCAATGCCTTAATTGGCGACAATCTCCTGCCAATGGCTGTCATCCCCCTGACTTCGATTGCCACCACAATCGCATATGGCAATAAAACACATATTGCAGTGCGCTTTCAAAATAACCACTCAATTGAAATAAGCAAAGAAGAATTGCCCAACTATGTCACTGAAAGCGGCAACCCCAAAAACGAAAAATTAGTCTCAAATGTAGAAATAGAACACAATGCCTCTCTACTTAAGGACGGAGTAAGACTGATTGACACGCCGGGAATAGGCTCTGCTTTCCAGCACAACACCACCACGACCTATGACTATCTTCCGGAAATTGACGCTGCCATATTTTTATTTAGCGCCGATCAACCAGCTAGCCAGCTGGAACTGGCTTTTCTCAAAGATGTACACCAGTTTGCCCCGAGAACTTTTTTGGTACAGAATAAAATCGATCATTTAAGCCCAGAAGAATTAGAGCAATCACTCAATTTTCTTAAGCAAACCATTGCCAGCAAATTAGAATGCCAGCCGGTAATCTATCCAATTTCAGCAAAACTAGCACTAAATAGACGACTACACAATGCTGTGGCAGAAACAAGCGATGGCTTTGATGTATTAGAACACGACATACTTACTTTTCTCGTCGAGGGCAAGGCCCAAACCCTGATTGCCTCCTCTTCTGCTCGGCTAAGCAAAGAAGTGGCGAGCACCAAGCAACTGCTACAACTTGAGCAGCACAGTAGAAAACAACCACTAGAATTACTAAGACAAGCAATTACAAATTTTGGGCTGGCTGCCGATAAGATAAAACAAGAACAAACTGATGCTGAGTATATAGTCAATGGCGAAACAGCCAACCTGCTGCGCCAGATCGAAGACGATTTGAAAAAGTTTGTCGAAGAACACAAAACGGGCCTGGTAGCAGTTATTGAAGAAGCATATCAAAGCAACAAAGATCTCGACAAAGCTGGTTTAATCAAAGCTCTGCGTGAGCAGCTCTTTAAACAAATGCAAAGCATTTTTGACCAATGGCGAGCAGTTGAAGAAGAAATCGTAACAGCAAGCTTTCAGCGCATAACTATGAGATTTACCGAACGAGCAAATTTGATTGTCGAACAAATCAGCCAAGCCAGCAGAGAACATTTTGGTATCGAGGCAGCGGCGCACTTTGAAGTCGAGCCCCTCACCACTGATAGCCGACATCGCTATGCCGTTGATGATCCTTTCACTTTGGCAGTGGAATCACTACCACTGATGCTACCTTCAATACTAGCTAAGCCAATTATTCACAGTCGCTTTCTCACCGCAGCCAGTGCTGAACTGAGTCGCAATTCCGGTCGATTAAGGGCCGACTTTCAAGAGCGAATTAGCAAAACCACGCAAGACTTTTTAGCTAAATTCAGAGCCCAAGTAGTAGTTTCTCTAGCCGAAATAAAATCGACGGCTGAGCGAGCCATGACTAAAGAAAATCAAACCAAAGAAGAAAACCTCATAATTGATGAAAAATTAGCTGCACAGATCGTAAGATTGGCGCAGGCTGAACAGCTCTGCCAAAAAAGTCTTATTTAAGAGTCATAGACATCAACACAAGGAGTTATCGTGTCAGAGATTGCCATAATCGTCGAATTTCAAATAAAACCAGGTAAACAAGCTGAATTTGAGAAACTCATTCGCGCTCATGCAGAGCGTAGCTTGAAGGAAGAAAAAGGTTGCTTACGTTTTGATGTTCTACAACCACTCGATACCGATGGCTCACTAATTGCTGACTGCATTTGGCTAACCGAACTATACGCCAGCAAAGAAGCGGTGAAAGAGCACGAAGACTCGCCCCGTATGCCGATCTTAGGTGAGGCGATCGGGCCTCTAGTAGCAAACAAGAGACTGATCAAGGCAGCACACATTTAAAATCTAGAAATTTCCCTGGGCCGAAAAATCAATTTGCATATCACTGTTAACGGGCTTAACCACAAGCTTAATCACATTGAAATTGCGAGACAGTGAATCGCTCTTGGCAAACAATTCAATTTGCCCATGATACTTTATGGGTACAGTTACTTTGCGTAAGTGATTGACAATCACTCGGCGTTCGGCAAATTTGAGGATGCCACCAGCGACCTTACTCCAATCTAGATTAATGTCTCCCGTCAGCGGCACATCGAGATCAAGATCGTATACTAATTGGCTTTTCAGGCCCTTCCCACTGGGCTTAAAGTGATATTTGACCTTACCCGAGCCATCCACATGACCGCTCAAGCTCCAGGGCTTAGTCTCCCACTTTGCCGATTGTTTATCGACTTCCGCATCGACTTCCGGGTTCTCGCTTAGTGAAGAGTCGGTCTCTTTACGGCCTGAGGCACCGCCAATTAAAGCTGTTTTCTCGACAGTACCATCAAGCTTAGCGTCGGCCTCGGCTTCAAACTTGAATAAGTCTGGGGGGGCTGAAGCGATCTGGGTGACCTTAAAATTATCAATAACGACACTGCGAGCAATGGCATTTTTGTATCGCCATCTCTTATTCTCAGACAACTGCTTGTCTAATGCGAACTGGAAGTGTGACGGAATCTGCTTCAATACGGCATCGATAATAGCCTGCTCAGGCACAATCACTGAGCAATTGCGCAAATTCAAAACTGTCTGACCTTGAGACGAAAGCAAATCAAGACCACGCACTTTTACATCAGCTTGCTGATTGAAAAAGAGCTTAGAGTCAGGAATAGAGAAATCTAGGTTACTGCTAATTTGTACTTCCCGATCGACTTCGACATTCATCTCACCAGTCAAGTTGCTTAGTTTAATATCGCCTCCAGCACCCTTAAGAGTGGCGTCCCCTAGGCGAACAGCAATGGGCATTACCAGACGCGTGCCTGTGCCCTCGGCAGTCTCAATTAACATGCCGTCAGGCACCGATAAAGTAGAAGTACTGCCAGCAACCAATGAAAATCTACTTTTCTTACCTTGCCATTCCAAACGCTTTAGTCGAGCATCACCATTCTCAAGAATGAACTGCAAGGTACCTGATTTATCAAAAGAAACGGGGCCAATCACAGCTTCTGCTAAATAGAGTATTAGCTTTGTAGCTTTCTTCGCAATCGTAATCTGCGCCTCTGAAGCACGGGCAGAACCGGTGGTGGCGAAGTGTGTTTCTTTGCCTTTATCGTTCTCTGTGATCTCAAGTCTTGCATGAACGGAATCAGGAAAGAGAGCAATGGTCTCGTGCCGATCTGTTCTCAAATCTAGATTGGTGTTCTTAAGATCCATCAAACCGAGCATGTGCAAACTAGAATAAGCATCACCTTGGCCATGACGCCAGCTCAAGTCACGCACATCGATTAAAACAGAACGACTTACCGCAACCGAGCGCTTATTCTTGCCAAAGCTGAAGGTACAGGGTAGCAGTGTCACTTTCTGCCTAGCAGACTGTTCTCTATCTAGCGACAGAACCAATTCATCATTTTCTTTAGCAGCCACCATCTGTAAGTCGACAGCACCACCGTCAAATTCACAATTGACCTTCTTCCCAATCCAGTGACATCCCCTAGCAAAATTCAAATTGATATGGCACTGACCGCGATAATTGAGCTCACTGTCGACAACAACATTCTCGAAACTAAAACTAGACTTAGGGCCGATACAAATTTCACGCTCAGCCATCTTCAAAACCGAACCGGGGCGCAGAGCAAGGGTAGCCTTTTCAATCTGGATAGATTCAATCATTGCCCGCAAGTCGCTGCTCTCGCCACTGGGCTGAAGCAGGCCAACGAGAAAAGCCGAGATAGTTCGTACGAAATCAATTTCGGCACTTACTTTGCCTTCAGTCAAGTCAATGGCCTTGGGCACGGGAATACTATTAACTGACAGCGGCTGGGTGGTCTCAAAAGAGCCGGTAGCAAAAGTTGTCGAAATTGATGAGGGATCTTTGATTGGCAAAGCCAACTTCAAATGGAAACTGGTATTGGGCTGAATGCTAACCAGCATATTGTTTATCTGGTAATTGCCTGGGTTGAATTCGCCATCGGCAACAATATCAATGCTTGAGGTTATGTCAGTTAGACGGCGAATAACCGAGTCTGTTACAGGAACAGCCACAGCGGCGTTAATGGTCTGCCTCTGCATAATGTTCTTCTGACCGCAGGCGTTCAAGCTGAGCAAAAAGAAAGCAGCAACAAAGTAAGTTAAGAGCTTTGGCAAGTTACAGCCTTGAATATGACTTACTTTGCCGGTTCATCTACAGGAACCTTTACAGGCGCTAGGCCTTCGAAAAATGAACCCGCATCTAGATATTTTGGTGGAACAACAAAAACACCCTTCTTGTTGATGAAACCCCACTTGCCATTTTCTTTGACTGCAGCCCGGCCACCAACAAATGGTTTAGCTTCAGCGAACAGGCGAGGAATACCAAGGCTGCCAGTCTTATCGATAAAGGCAAATTGATTGTCAAAACGAGCACACATCAAACCGCCATCAGCTAGTACCTGAGGTAGTTCGGCCTTGGTACGAGGATCGAACACCACGGTGGTTCCATCCATTATTTTGTATTTCTTCTCACCGGCCTCAGCGCATTGCAAAGTTGGTAATGGCGCCAGTTCGGCTTTGTCGTTGGGGCCGACTGGAGCGCTCGACTCACCAGGTGGCTCGGCCTGCAAACGCATCATGCGCTTCTCTTGTTTGACAATTGCCCCATCTTGAGTGAATTCAGATGCTTCATCAAACTGAGGCTTAATAATAAAAATGCCTGATTTATTGATGAACCCCCACTTGCCAAGGGACCCTGCTGCTGGTTTGTTACAAGCTGACATTGTGGCAACGGTAAGTAATGAACAAACTGTAAGCCGCCAAAAATTGCCCATTTAAAACCCCTTCCCTTGCGTTCTCCAATTATAGATGAATCAAAAGCATTTGGAAGTGGAGTGGAACTTTCTTATCACTAGATGGTCCTTTGCAGGGAACCCGAGCAACGATTAGCAGAGCTAACATTAAAGGACTACTTATGAAATCGATCTATCAATTGAGCCTATCAGCCCTGCTAGCGTGCAGCCTAACGTTCAGCTGCCTGCCCTCTTACGCCGACTGGCGCCAGGCTCAGCACGAAACAAATCGCGCCAACCAAGACTCTCGCGACGCTTACAAAGCCCAAGTGCATGCCAACCAAAGCGCCAGAAAAGGCCATAGCCTTAGCGCTCGATTACATTCTCGCCATGCAGCCCATGAAAGACGAAGAGCTGCCAAGCATAGACTTAGAGCTAAACAAGAACGTTGGCATCGTTAGAATCAAGCCTAACTCTGACCGCCAGCACTGTCTGAAGACGATGGAGCAGGAAGCCTAATCAAAGCCATTGTTCGAGTATTGGTTGGTCCGTAATGAACAAGCACCTGACTATTATCGTTAACCAAATCTGACAAGCTAGTATCAAATACAGTGCTGTTATTGGCGCCAATTGTCCAAGAAATACGCTGAGTTTTCTTGTCGAGAGCTCCATAAATTTGGGAATTCTCGTTAGTTAACTGATTTGTGTAGTTGCCGCGGAGAATGCCCTTTTGATTAATGGCCAGTTGCAGCAACATGTTCGAGTCTTTCTGCCCAGGCTCAGCCAAAGCAAATACTCCTAATGCCTGCCACTTTTCGTTGGCATCGGCTGTCGCTGGTGTATCGCCACTGCCGCTATCTGAGTTGCTAGCATCAGGATTACTGTATTGCTGCGCATACTGTGATGGATACTGCTGGGGTGCAGTGGCAGCAGATGCCAGTTGCTGAGCCTGTTGATAGTACTGCTGAGCGGTGCCGACAGGCTGACCGTTCATGTAAACGTTGTCACCTTCATATGTGATGTTATTAGTAGTATTGCCGCTATTTTTACTACCGCCACTGCCAGACATGGCAGCGCTCATCATACCTATGCCCAAGAAGGAGGTCAGAGTTGAGACGCCCATAAAGGTCCAGGCTGAAGCCTCAGACCAACCGGGAGCGCACCAGGCGCCAGGATATCCGCCCCAACCATGGTAACCATAGGCACCGTAACCATGATACCCACCATAACCATAACCGTAGCCGTGATAACCGTTGTAGTTGTGATAGCCACCACCGTAACGATTGACATTGACGTTGTTATTGTTAATGGTGTTATTGTCGAATGAATTGCGAATATTCTTGCCCTGTTCATTCAAATTACCAGAACCGATGTTCTGCGGATTATGAGGTAAGTTAGCTCTATTACCAGCAAAGCCAGATAGACCGCCATCGGTAGGCAGATGACCGGCACCACCGGCGGGGCGGCCACTAATTACAGGTCCGGTGCCATGATTAGCAAAACCGCGATCAAAGCTAGAGCCGCTAAAGCCCCCGCCACTGTAACCACGATCGAAGCCTCCACCAGCGTAACCGCCGCGATTAAAGCTCCCGCCACTGTAGCCGCGATCGAAACCACCGCCACTGTAGCCGCCGCGATTAAAGCCACCGCCACTAAAGCCGCCACCGCGATAACCGCCAAAACCACCACCAAAGCCGCGGGCGCTGACAGGGGCAATTAAAAAGGCATTGATAGTTAGAGTTAAAAGAAATGTCGCTTTAATCTTCATTTAAATCTACCTTCTGTTAATTGTGAGTGGGGCAGTATCAGAGAGAGACTCGCCCTCGATAGTGCGATTGACTGACTGCCAAGAAAAACTATTAGCGCTTTTATTGGCGATGATGTTAGTGGCCGAAGTTGCTCTGCCCTCAGGGTCAACACCTTCAGAATCAACCAGCCACTGGTTGTCGCGCCGCGACCAAGTGCCCGAGCCAAAACCACCACGGGAGTCAAAAATCCAGGAAACAATCTGCTCGCGGCGCGGATCCCAACCAATAATCTGCTGACTATCGAGCTCTTCACTACCGGCTTTCTTGATCATGTAACGCAGATGTATAAACTTCTTATTGGCAGCCCATTCGATTTTTACGACCATCGAATTGTCACCTTTTTCAACCGCCCAATCGCCAATCAGCCAGGCTAAGGGCCTAAGATGATCAAGGCGCTCTCTGTCAACGAAGGGAGTTTCACTAGCCGAGACGATCGACCATGTACCATCACCTTGTTTTTGGAAGACCATTGAAAAACGCGTATCAGGCGAACCGCTAACCTCGTCTTTAAACTTGACGAAGCCATCAACGGTTGCCACGTTGTCAGCCAATTGCCGAACTGTAGCCGGGATAAAATCGAGTAGCAGCCGGCCTTCGCTTGTAAAAACAGCGGCAAAGCGTTTCTCTAGAGCGGCACGGCCTTTCCATTCTTGCCCGATCTCATTGCTGTAAGTGCCGTCCTCAACCCATATAGATGACACAGCCTTGGCATCGCTATTGGCCAGCGCTACGGTCAACTCTTGCAAACGGTTCTTAATGGCAGACTCGCAGCCCCCACTGGCAACAGCTCCATTGTTTTTTTGCGCTGCACTCGCCTTTTTACCAGACTTGCCAAGACTGCTCTTCTTTTTAGCCTTCGCCGAGCTGTCAGCCGCCTCAGCCCACCCTGGGGTACAGACCAGCGCCGAGGCAATACTGAGCGACACAACAGCTAAGGCTACAGAAATCTTCTGGACAGTCATGCAATCAATCCTCGTTTAACCTTGATTTCGCAAAAGACTTTACTATATTTACAACCCGATTATGAGCGAATTATCCTTCAACTAGAGCAGCCGCATTGCATAATTAGAGCCGTACCCATTACTTATAAACGAGAGAGATGTTAGGCCCCACTTTATACGACACTTGTGAACCGGCGACAGAAGACAACCTCGCCGACTTTGAGCGTGAACTCGGGGCGCCAGTACCAGCCCCGTACCGTGAATTTTTACTGCAATTCAACGGTGCCTGTCCTGAGCCCAATTTATTCAACTTCAAAGACTCAAAAAAAGGTTCGGATTGTCGCTATATCCTCGGATTGAATGGTACGGATCACGATCTGCGTCACTACCTTGAGACTCACAAGCTGCGACTACCTCAAGGCTTGCTGCCTATCGCCTACGATTCAGTCGGCAATCTCATCTGCATCTCCATTCGCCCACAAGATCATGGTCACGTGTATTTCTGGGACCACTCTCTCGCCAATAACTCAACAGCTGCCGACAGCCAAGACCTAGCCGACAAGATTTTGCCAGTCGCCGATAGCTTTGACCAGTTTTTGTTCAACCTCAAAGACCCAGAGCCAGAACCGCTTACAAGCGGTGGGGCTGACGAAAGCGAAGTTGAAAGAATTATGCGCACCCGCGATATAAAGGCACTGAAAGATTTATTGATGTCTGGTTATGATCTTGATCATATGGACGACAACTATTTGACCATTTTAGATAATGCCACCATCATCGGTGACCTACAGATGGTCAAGCTGATAGTTTCTCGTGGAGCGAAAACGGCAGACGCCTTAGAAATAGCCAGGGACGCGGCACAGTTCAATCATCCCGATGCCGATCACAAAGGCATTGTCGCCTTTCTCGAAAAGCTCCCGCCCGACAAAGACACACCAGGCGGCGGGCTAATTCCAAGATAACTCGCTGATCAATTGAAGTTCATTGACCGGAGCTAAACTGAACTGAAAAATCTAGCGCAGCGGCTCAATTACCACTGCCGTTCCATAGCAAACAACTTCAGTGGCAAACTGATTGGAATCGGTGCTAAACGAATTACTATCGTATTGCACCCCGACTATGGCGTTGGCTCCTAGTGCCTGTGCTTTGGCAACCATAGTGTCATAAGACTGCTGCCGCCCTTGCTCACACATAGTCACATAAGCACCAATCTTGCCGCCAAACATTCCCTGAAAACCCGCCTTGAAACTCTGACCAATCGTGGGTTCACGCACCATAGCACCGCGCACGATGCCCTTATACTCGCGAATGCGATAGCCATCAACGTTGAGGGTTGTGGTAACAACTATTCCAGCAGGGATAGGCAACGAGTTCATTGGAGCAACCATAGCCCTCTCTGAACCATACGGCTGCCCTGGCTGCATCTGGGATTGGACTGAGGGTTGCATCGGGGGTTGCGAGATTGGTGGCGACATTGGTTGATAAACCGGCTGGCTCTGTTCCGCAGGATAACCCAGCCCTGCCTGAGCGAGACTTTGATTTTGACTTTGATTTTGACTAAAATCTGAACTTGAGCTGGGGCCATTTGCCAGTGCGGCATTTTGGCAAGCAAAAACAGAAACAAAAACGAAAGCAAAAACGTAAACAGGAAAAGAACCAAGCATCACTGTCAGTCTATTGATCTTCAATATAGCCACCTCAGCATAGAAAAAGAAATTTATCACAACAGAGAAACTAAGAAATCACTGCATCTCCGTCAAAGACTCTGTAAAGCAGGCAATACCTGCTCCTGCCAAACCAAATCAGAGACATGTAGCAAGAAAGAAACGTTGCTAATTACACCAAGCTTTGGATCGGATTTGGTATGAGAAGGCAAAACGTTCTGCAAATTGACCTGAGCTTGAAATGCTTTTGTAACAGCCAGGCTATACTGAATTCCATGTAAAGCAGCGATTGGACCCTTGTCTTTACGAAACACTGTAACCCTGCAACCCGTGCGTTTTTCAAGCAACGCCATAAGAGTTCCTGGATCATACAAGTCAGACTCGATAGTATCAACGAGCATCACTCCTGGTGCTACTTCTCGAGCAGTTGGCGCCAGCTCATGAGCAACATTGACGGCCTGGTCATAGGCTTCAACCCCAGCCTCCAGACTGGCTGCTGCTCGGGCATCACCTTTGACAGCAGCGACCCAGCGAATGAACAATTGCTCAAGGGCCTTTTCTCTCTCTCTTGGGCGAGAGGCATCATAAGGAGGCAGAGTGGCAACGCCCTTAGCCAATAAGGCAGAAAGAGGAGAACCAGTAACCTGTAAAGACGGTTCACCATCAAGCAATGCCGCATCCCTATCTAGCTCAGAATAATAAATTCCTACAGCCTTCATAGCAGCAGTCAGACCATCGGGATCTGGATCGGCAATCACCGCCAAAGCATCAGCAAACTCACCAACAGATACTAGGGTAGAGCAAGCTGGATGTTCTCGCCGGACAGTAATGGTGCAATCGTCTCCAAGGAGCTGCTCAAGCTTTGCGCTAGCCATAAAAACCTGACGATCACGATCATTTGTGGGCTCGCCATCAATGCCGTGATGGTCGCGAAAGACAACGCGAAAGCCTTCATCTTTGAGTTTGTGCACAGCCTCAACTGTCGGAGCCGTTATTGGTGTATCAATAAACAAAATAGTGGTATTGGTAGTGAGGTTGTGCGCATTCGCCTCTCTGGCGAAATTCAACATTGTCTCGATATCGCCAGAAGTGAAACCCTTTATGAAAAGAGTTGGTACTCCATTGAGCTTAAATGAAATCATGAGCTACTTTCGTAATGAAATGGTCGATATTTGATGTTCGACGCTTGATGTTTGATATTTGATGTTTGATATTTGTAGTTAGGATTGAGCTTTCCCTGTACCCCAGTCTACGACAATTCTGGTCGCAAATCTATTTAACCAAGAACTACTGCTTATGGTCAAAGGCAAAAACCTTATTCCAATCTCCTTTCATGTCTACCACAGTCCAGCCAAACTTCTTTGCTTCATCGAGAGCTTTATCAAGCCGACCCACCATTGAAACCCGGTCGTAGGCATATTCTCGCTCAGCATCTGTGTGGTGCACGATCAAGCCCAAGGAACGACCACGACTGCGGTCATTGCAGCAAGTATATTGAAGCATGGCTAGATCTCCATCTGAATTGCCAAAGGCAGCGATGGGGCGCCGGCCGATGAATTCTTGAATACCAACAGGCTTGCCTTCTTTATCATCAACGAATTGAACTTCTGGCAAACGCATAATCAGAGGCTTGCCATCCACCATTTCGAAACGCAGCTTACAGCTGCTTCCAATTACTTGCTCTGGGGCAATGCCATAGGTCCGTTGGCTGAAAGAGCGCATTAGCTCCACTCCACCGCCAGAAACAATATAGGTTTTAAACTGATGCTGGCGCAAATAAGAAAGTAATTCGAGCATCGGCTGATAAACGCACTCTGTGTAAGGTCGCTTGAATCGAGGATGCTGAGCCGTCCTAATCCAGTCATCAGCAATCTGAGAAAACTGCTCAGTGGTCATACCGCTATGGGTGACGGCCAAAAGCTCTAGAGTTCCCCTGGGTCCTAAGGCAGTAATAGCGGCAAGATCACCCTTGACTGCCGCCGCCACAGGAGGAAGCTCTGCCAGGCTTGGTTTATCAATAACCAACTGCTTGGCGCGGTCAATGGCAAACTGTAACTGCGGATATATCGGAGCTTCACACCAGAGAGTGCCATCATTGTCAAAAACGGCAATACGCTCCTCCGGCTTAACGAAATCAGGGCCGGCACTAGTAACAGCCTTAACAAAATCTATGATTGACTGCCTGGCATGACCCTCTCGCCAAGACGGTAGGTCCGTGGCTGACGGTGAACTCCATGCCGAATTGTTTAGACATAGTAACAATGTCATCAGCAAGAAACATGGCAGTGGATTTCTCACAAAGCGGGTCCAACAAATTAGTTTCAAAGACTACTCCAATCAAATTAGGTTGCCAGCTTGGACAAGAATGCCACTAAAGCCAATTCAAGATTTTAGACCAGCACCAGGAGAAGGCCAAGCAAAACTTCAAGAGTTAGTTTTTGCCAAGGGTTTGAACCAAGCGACTGATAGAATAGCTCAGTCTTGTAGAATAGCTTCGTCTCGTAGAATAGATTCGGCTTTTATAAGTATTTCCAGGGGGCTTCAGAGTCATGAAGGCAGCGTCATTATTTGCAGTTATCTGCGCCGTCACATTTTCCTTAAGCTCTACTCAGATTGCTTTTGCTCTTCCTGACAAGAGCACTGAGTCTGAAGATTCAACCGTCACAAAATCTGCCAGCGACGTCAGCGTTAGTGCAAAAAGCAGCAGCGACGAAAATTCTGTTGTTGAAACGACCGAAGTAAGAACAACTACGGCAAAAACACTAAATTCAACAAATACTGAAGAAGACGTTTTAACTACCAAGAAAAAGCGACCTTTAGTTGGCCTAGCCCTTGGAGGTGGTGGCGCCCGCGGTGCGGCACACGTAGGCGTTATGAAAGTGTTGCTTGAAGAAGGCATTCCCATCGACATGATCGCCGGGACCAGTATTGGCTCGGTAGTGGGCGGCCTATATGCAGCCGGCTATTCCATAGACGATCTCATTGTCAAATTTGACGACTCCGAACTAATGAAAAACTTTATGACCGTTAGTCTCGGCGTTCGTATCGCCGTAGCACCAATTCTATTCATGCCGCGACTAGTGGGTTACCACCCATACGATGGCCTCTACAGAGGAGTCAAATTCCGCAACTATGCCAACAGGCTGGCAGGACAAAACACAGAAATCAGCAAGCTATCAATTCCTTTCGCCGCCGTGGTCACCGACTTGGTCGATGGCAACAGTCATCGCTTAACCAGTGGCGATCTCGGCACGGCGTTGCAGGCGAGTACAGCTGTTCCGGGCTTAAGAAAACCGGTACAAATTGGTGACCACCTCTACTGCGATGGCGGCCTGATCAATAATTTGCCTGTCAACCATGTACGAGAAATGGGAGCTGACTTCATCATAGCCGTCAACATCGACGAGCACTTGAGAGAAGTGCCCCTCAAAACCTTCAGAAAAGCTGGCTCCGTAAGTAAACAAGCTCTAAAGATTCAGCTCTATAACATTGACAAAAAAGCTAATGAAACGGCTGACATTACGATTCATCCAAACACTGATGGCATTTCGCTTATTTCACGCAACAGTAAAGACGGCAACCGCGGCGTAGCTAGTGGTATCGAAGCTGCCCGCCAGGCCATGCCTGAAATCAAACGCAAACTCGCTTTACTGGGCATAACCCCAACCAGAATGGTTAAAGCAAACTAGCTCAGGAGGCATCAGTCGTGGACTCAGAAAAAAAACCACTCAAAAAATCGCTCAAAGAATCATATCCAGATCCTAAAAAAGTAATTGCACTTGGCCCCGAGACCCTCGGCCATCACATATTGCATGTTTTGCACCTAACTAACGAACCGCATAACAAGCGACAAGAGGTGGCAGACCATTTGGCATCACACTATCATCCCGATTTCCAGCAAGATGTAAAACATGCAGTCAATAAAGCTCTCGGCTGGCTGGTGGAACAGACTTTATTAGGCGCCACACCTTACGACCAAGACTTGCTGTACGTAACCACCCATGGCAAAGAGATTGCGGAAGGCTATCAGCCCGAGCATCCATCTAGTGTTGGCTAGCTAGTGTTTGCTAACTGGTTTTGGCCTGCTCAAATTTCGCCAGTGAAAGACTAGAGTTCAAATCGGTCAATACATAACTGCTGCCTTGAGGGCTCATGAGCTTACCTTCAATCGATGACTGGCTTACACTCAAAGATTGGCAATTCGAATTGCATCTGGAAGAAGGAGACAGCGAAAAGCATCACTGGTTATTCTCTCCAGAACTAGCGGCCATAAATGTGCTTGATTCATTTGAATTGCCGGATGAATTTTGTCTACTAATGACTCAATACGATGGTGACAACGCCAGTTACATGTATGGATCACTACCAGGGTGGATGGTTTGCGGCAATGCTTGCCTTAGTCCATTGCTAACAAAGCTGCCAAACATTCATGATGGTGCAGACTACGCCCTGATGATCGTTGACAAACAAAAGAACCGGACAGAGCTAGAGCCGCTTGTGCTGGGCTTTAAGGATCACTACGGCGAACCAGCCAGCAATCAAAACTTCGAATTATTCGAAAAGAAAATCGAGCAGATAAATCCATACCTCTATCTCTCTTACGCTTCAGGCAAGAGAGGCGACGGTGTCTTCATCATAAGTCGAGGACAAAAAACAATTGCGGCTTTTCTCAAAAGCGAAGCAGTCTCAGCAATAGCAGAAACATCGCGCAAGCAAATTACCAAACACAGGCAAATACTCTGGCGCGCCCTTGGCCCAGAATCAGGACCAGAGAACTGTAGCGAAAAAGACTGCACGAGATTACGTACGCCTGTCAGCAAAAAGTGCTTCCTCCATCTCAACCCCTAGCCAACAATGCTCGAAGAATACTTTTTCACCTGCCCATATTGTTGGGAAAAAATCTCTATGCTGCTTGATCTCACCGGCGGTGGTCAAACCTATGTCGAAGATTGCGAAGTTTGCTGCAATCCTATAAGCATCTATTTTGAGGTGGATGACGGTGCCATTGCTGGGTTTCAAGCTGAGACCAGCGGCCAAAGATAGAGATGAGAGCTCGGCTTAAAACAATGAAGAGCGGCCGAGAGTAAATTTGGTCTTGCCACTACTTAAGTCTAGAGTTATCTCTATAGTTCCAACTTGATTACGCCAGACTTTAGCCGAATCATCAGCTGAAATTAGGTGCAGTGTGTCATCAAAATCGGGCCCGATAATGTCAATCTCACCATCAAGGCGAAAGTGAAAAATCACTTGACTGTCTGCACTGGGGCCAACTCTAAAAAAGCCACCTTGATCAGTCGTTTGCGTGAACGAACTATCGGCACCAAAAACTGTCAGGTCACCATTGAGGTGGTGAATTTTACCGGCCCCATCGCCAAAGTCAACACGAACATCTTGAGCTAGCCTGCGACCAAACAGAGAGAAGTCTGTCTGCTGCTCAGTTTGCACCGACGCAGCCTGGCTGCCATAGACAACATCGAACAAGTTGTCAGCCAGATGCTTTATCGCTCCACCAGAAGTTTCTTTGCCTTCTAGTTCATCGGCCAAAGAATCAAAACTAAAGCTAAGCGATTGCTTACCAGATTCAGGTTCGGCCATAACTCCAGCCACTCACCAATACAGCGGTACCCGCTAGACTCCTCATGCCCAATCAGTAAGCACTCAAACCTTTGAAGTTCCAAGACTAGCAGCTACCATTATAAACTTCCAGCCGACGGCTCGACCACTAAGCTCAGTTGCTCTTAACTTGAGTCTTACTTAGAGCCTTAGCCAAAGCCCCGAACTAGAGCCTTAAACAGACTCTGGGACGTCATAGATGCAAAGCCTGAAGCGCTAAGCCTGAGCACCGATTAAGCGCTAGCTTGACTACTTGCTTTGTTATCGCTCTGTCTACCCTGACCGCCCTCCGTAAAGTCAGAAGAGAGACAGAATTGAACATTGCGTTTTTTCAGGGTGGCGCGGGCTCTATGACTAATATAGGGGTTCGAATCTTCAAGTAAAGAGCTAAGTACTTCCATGTTAACGATATAGCTTTCGGCCACTGCGTAACGCACATCGTCGCAACTATCTTGAGCTAGCTTCCAGTGCAAATCAATTGAAGTTTGATGATTGTCTACCACCGCGGCTCTAATTTCGGGGTCGTCATGGCCAGAAAGAACAGTCAAAAGCTCTACAGAAACACGTGGGTGCTCGGCGGCGCGCCTGACGAGGCCTCGACAACCAGTACTGACAATTATTTCAAGATCCTGAGTGGGCGTGTCTGGGTCGTTGACGGCCATCCACTGCCTGCCCTTAAGGTCATTGTCGCACTTGGATGGAAAACTATCGTTTTGGGACATCTGGGCCTCATTGGAGTGGTTACAACGGGATACCCAATGACTCCTAATGAATGCCCAGAAATTAGGACCAGTAACATTTCATGGGCCCTAAAACCCTCTTACCGATAGCAAACGAACTCAAAACAGCATTTATAATTATGCTAGAAGTAAACGCGAACTGGGCCAGCGTTGCTAATTTGTATCGCTATAACCACATTAGAGCCAAGCAAGCCTCTTGCCTAGAGGGGTTTACCAATAAAAAACCTCTGTAAACCCCAGAATAACAAAAGGAAACCCTCGTGAATAAAGGCCCTCATAGAAAAATCTTCGAATTAGCCGCGACAATTGCCTTGTTGGTTTCTATGCCGCAGTCTCTTGGGAAGCAAGCCCTAGCCAGTGATTCGAATAACAGCGCCAAGACAAATAGCGCCGACGCTACCGGCGACTCGCTGGCCCCACCAGAAGTCAATCTGGCAAAACTTATCCCCCAAGCAACTCTAGGACAGTCCGCGATAGTTACTACTGAAGGCGATACGATGGTGCGCTTTATGATTTCAATAGAAAACTATCAAGCATTCAGCAATGACCTCTTTAAGCCTGCCACCTACCTAAAGCCTCTAGCAGAGCATCTAAACTCCTCTCGCGCCTGGGTTTATATCAAGGATCAAGCTGGTAATCCGCTACAAACATTTGGCACGATCAGCAATAAGGAACAGTTGAAAAACCTCTGGTTTGCTATCGAAAGAGGAGAAACTGCTCCCAATCAGGTTTATGTCGATATCTGGGATAGACAGACTGACACTCACTTCAAGTCAGCTTCAATGAAAATCAGAAAGGACTAGCAGAAAGCTCCTAATTCATAAGGCCAGGGAATGCGGAACAGCCTATGAGGATGGTCCACTTTCTCGTGCAGATTAGGGCAAACCTAGCAAAACCTATACTGATATATAGGAAATCCCGCAAACGCTTTGCTGCCATGGCGTGAATAATAGAGACAGGCACATCTCCCGTGCTAATACAGGGATTTAATCAGGATGAAGAAAAAGCACCCTGATGTCCAGGGAAATAAATCGCTTCCGAACCTTACCAGCCAGCTCGCTGGCGCAGCTCTTTCCGATCTATTCAGAATAGTCCAACGAGGAAAGAGCAAGTCCAATAAAGAGTACGACCTTTCATTCCTGTACTCATTTCATTGGGACCAACCAGATAAGCAGATCAAGGAGGCGCTCAAAGTGTTACTGTGCAACCGCGAAAGCGATTATCAACCGGAACAAGGCGTGTCAAAGACGAAGAAGAAGGCTGGCGAAAGACAGTTAAATACTCAGGCTGCCCTAGAAGCAGCAAAAATTCGCTGGCTACTGGCAATCAATCCTAACACGCCACCACCAGTGCTGGAACACCTCACACGCAATGCAAATCTCCAATTGCTCGAACGTATTGCTGAAAATCCGAGGACTCACAGCACAACCTTGGCGCGACTCGCTACCCATGAAGACGCTCAAGTACGAGCCGCTGTCGGTGAAAATATCAATACCTCAATCAAGACCATCTGGAAACTAGCAAGGGATCCAAATCCCGACGTACGCCACCGCATCGCCGAAAGCTACACGGTACCAATAGCGGTACTAAGAGTTTTGGCAGAAGATGAAAATCCATATGTAGCGCATCGTGCGCAGGTTACCCTGTTCCGTATTCTGCGAGAAGTTTCTCAGCTAAGAACAGCCTGAGGTAGTCAACGCCGTCGTCAACAATACAAATAAAACTATTAGAAGAGGAGACAGTCTCGTGGTGAGACTGTCTCCTCTTTATCTAGCATGGAGCCAAAGAGTCAAAAAAAAAAAAAAAAGACATTCAACGCAAAACAAATAAAACCAAATAAGCAAAGAGAACCCCCACCAAGACTGAGTCTTAGTGGGGATTCAACGAACATATCATTTTAGAGTTACTCCTAATAACATGCCCAAGCAAATGAAGAGACTAACAAGAAAGAGTTAGAATGAACAAATAAAAGTTTTGCAATCACCCGCAGAAATCAGCCACCGAACACAGTGGCGCAGTCATCACGGCTTCTTTTGAAAAAGACGCTCCAAAGCTTCATAATGCCGAGAGAGAAGATGATTCGGACGATTGGTAAAGAAGACATAACAAGGAAAATTGGTATCAAATGCTGACTTAACTTCCACCAGCTTACAGTTCTCAGCCAGCAGAGCAGACCAGCGCCAGTAACCACAGTCACGATTATCAAAGCGGCCAAAAGCGAGGTCCTGCTGTAAAACATAGGCCCTTTTAGGAGAGGTAGCTCTAATGATATCGGTAACACCATTCTTTTCTGCAGAAAAGCGACTCACAACCTCTTCCCGGTGAGGACGACCTTCTTGGTCAATGAAAACAATGACAAGACTCGAGAACGAATAGCCACAAGAAGCATTGGGGAAGTGAAGCAAAATATCCTGTTTGCCATTGCCATCGACATCAGCAGTGTAACAAGAGCCGCCGAAATCTCTGGATTCATCCTCAGATACTTTCCAATCCCTTCCCTGACTATCGCACCCAACAATGCTAAATTGGCCTTCGAAATTCGTTGCTGTGATACCAGGAAGAACCTCGCACTTCCAGTCGTGGCCAAAGTCTAGTGCAACTTGCCTTTGCGGAATTGCTTCAACTGCAAGCAATTTAGCCGGTACATAATCTCGATAATATGCAAAAGATGACGGCAGCTCGGTGAAGGAAACCAAAGCGGCAAGCCAAAAACCAGCAATTAGATACCGTAAATGGCTTCGGTCAAACAAGTGCATAATCATTAACTTCCCGATACAACTTTCTATTATCTTTACCAGCAAGCGAAATGAAATAGGAGGCTAATCAGAAGCAATGAAACCGACTGAAAGTAATGAATGAAGGCAATCTAAAAGCCTAGAGTAGTCACAAGATCGGCAACATAATTAGCACTTTGGTGGGTGACACAAAATTCTTGACCTGTTCATAGCGAATCGGAGCGTGGCTAAGACATGCCCTCAGCAACGCTCCTGGTGCCCAGCGAATTGAGTCAAAAGTGCACCAAAAGGAGGCCAGATAAAGCTGTAAGCACTTTTTACTTACGCCATGAAACTCTTGAGCAATAAAACCAATAAACTGAGAAACCGCTAGCTTTAGTTTCGCCGGCGCCAAATCGAAATCAAAATCAAACAGTGTCTTCTCCCAATTCACAAGCGATGACGGCTCGGGTGTTAGAGGAGATGACGCGACCTCGGGCTCAACAAGCTCAGCCCGAGGATGACACTGAGCAGGAGTTTGAGTACTGCGCTTGAAAATGACCCGACTAAACCAAGAGGCCGAAACCGAAACAGCTTCAGACATCTCATCACAGACAACTAGCGCCAGCGTCTTGTGGATATTTAGAGCCGTGCTCGGCGCGACAGACACCAAGCGAGACAGCCGAGCGGCACTAATTGCCACGCCATGATCTTTGAAGAAAATTGCTGCCAACCAGGCCCTCAGCTTAACAACACCATCTAAGGCAGTACCAGAGGTCAGCCAGAAATCATTTCTACAACGGTGGCATGTATAAAAGCGCGACCCTCGCTTATGAGTGGTCAGGGAAGGCGAACAGCCACAAATCATCTCATTTGAGTCAATGAGATATTGATACAGCAAATCTGCAGCATCAGCATCTGTCATCACCAGCAACTGAAAGGCGGACCAAACTTCGTCTAAAGACGAATCAACTACTTTGTCTGTCATAGCAACAATCTCCAAGCCCACTTTTATAAACGTCGCGACTGAAGAATTAGTTCAATTGAGAATTTCGCTTGAAGAAGTTAGACCGATATCGGCCTGACTTATTCGGATCCAAGCTAGACCGATATCGGCCTGACTTATTCGGATCCAAGCTAGACCGATATCGGCCTGACTTATTCGGATCCAAGCTAGACCGATATCGCTCTGACTTATTCGGATCCAAGCTAGACCGATATCGCTCTGACTTATTCGGATCCAAGCTAGACCAATATCGCTCTGACTTTTAAAAAGCTTACTTAGCGCGCCATCTCTGGCGCAGCAACCGATTTAATTCTGCTTGAATCTCACCTTCAGCAAATTGTGACTGCTTCATGGAAGTTTCTTCAATCAAATCTCTATCCTCAGCCTTCTCATAAGAAAGCGGCTTGAGAATACTCATATTCCACTTAGTTGGAAGTGAGGCTAGATTGAACGGGAATGGCAGCCATGGGAAGAAGGGAGTAATCGGGAAAGAAGGGAGATTGAGCATCTTGGCTATCGCATCCAGGTTAGTTAGCACTGGGATTGCTTCATCGCAGCCAAGAGTGGCAATTGGAAAAATTGGTACTCCTTCTTCAACCGCCGGTAAAAGTTTGACCCAGTCAAACTCAATCAACCGCTCACGAGCAGAGAATGGCCGCGCTAGACCGGCAGCTCCTTCGGGGAAGATTGCAACAAGTTCGCCCTTTGCGAAAAGCCGTTTCATGTTAGCCGACGAAAAAGGTACAAATCCCAGTTCCAAGAAAGAAGCAAACAACCTCTCGTCTTTGATCCAATCCATATCAGCTACGATGTGCAAGCGTCTAGGATTGACCCGGGAGGACATGAGAGCATAAAGCAACATTGTTGCCGGCCAAGGCAAGAAGCTTCCTGAATTGCCAACAATGAGTGCTGCTCCCTCTTTTGGCAGTTTCTCCAAGCCGTTAAACTCTACTCGCCACCAATCATGAAAGAGGAAGCTCAACATTGGCTCCACTCTTACAAGTGCTCTCACGTCAAAACCGTGATACTTATCGCTCTTGGTAGCTTGTTTAAGAAAATCGCGGTAGTTTGATAGAAACTGGCTCACAATAAAATCCTCGACTGAAATACAAAACAAAAAGAAGTTGCTAAATCACGGTTTGGGCAATTCACCATCCAGTTCGGCTTCGTCCCACCCCGTTAAGGTTGAGCGACGCTCTCTTAGTAGCTTATTGAGATCACGTTGAATCTGGTATTGAACTTCGCGCGTAAGCTTCATTACGAGTTTACGATCATTGGCTTTTTCAGCCGGGTAACCCAGATTTATAGGTTTATGAATATTGATCATCCAGCGCACAGGCAAAGGCATAAACATCAGCGGCGCTGGCAACCAGGGGAAACCGAGTGTCACTGGGAAGAATGGCATCTGCAGAAAACGCGCCACTTTATGCAGATTAACAAACTCTGGGAAGATTTCGTCACCACCAACGGTGGCAACTGGAATCAACGGGCTCTGGGTAGCAATCGCTAGTTGGACGAATCCAGGATGGAAATCAAGCACCCGGTAACGCTCGGCAAAGGGCTTACCAACGCCTCTGATACCCTCGGGATAAATGCCTACTAGCTCCTCAGCGGCAAGTAGTTTCTGCGCATTGTCTTTGGTAGCCCGCACCTGACCAGTTTCCTTCACCCAGTTTGAGAGCCCAGGTAAATGGAAAAACCAATCGGTGCTGAGATAGCGAATTCGTCGCGGATTTTGATGCAGATTACACATAGCCATGGAAATCATGGCACCGTCAAGGGGCAGCAATCCAGAATGATTGCCAACAAGAATAGCCCGACCGTCACCAGGAATATTCTCAATACCGCGAATTTCCACTTGGAAATATTCTTCGTAGAGGAAGCGGAAGAGAGGCTCCCACTTGGCAAATGTCTCGAGAGAATAACCAAACTCATCCTCTTTACCGACGTATCGCTCGTAATAAAGAGGACAACGATTAGAGAAAGCCTTCACAGGGTCTTTCAACTTCTCAAGAGATTTCCAAGTCAGATCTTTCACTTGTCTCACTAGCGTCTAACTATACGTCCAACCAACCAGAGAAATCCCAGAACGCCAGGACCAAACGAAATTACCAAAATAAAACGCTTCAGCAAATCGCGAAAAGCATCTTTCGAGCGCTGAGCAGCTTCTTCGCTGCTTGTAGCTTCCGAGTCATCCGCTTGAGTTTCAAAGTCTTGCATCAATCTACTCCCAACTGTTTACTGGATTTAGGTATCCAATACCGAACCGAATCTTTGATTCCTCTTCTTTGGGCCTCATTTTTTAGATTATTGAGACCGAGACACTAACGCCTTGACAGCCGCCAGCAATTCAATGAACAGGATATTTTCATATAAGGATTCAGTATAGATACTGCAATGCGGATCTAAAGCGGTACACACACAAGCCTTAAGAAACATTTACCGCAAGCTTTACTGAGCCAAGCCAGTGCTTTTCGGTCAACACGGTGAGATAATTCACTTAATTCCTCAATGTATAAACCGGAGAAATACGATGCAACCCGATATCAATCAAATGATGCGTTCCGTGCAAAAAGCCCAACAAGAGCTTTTGAAGGCTCAAGATGAGCTAGCTAAAGCCACAGTTGAGGGCTCAGCAGGCGGCGGAGCTGTGAAAGTGGTTTGCGCCGGTAACTTCCAGTTTCAAGCTATCAAGATTCAAGCTGAAGCAGTCGATGTAAATGATATGGGAATGCTTGAAGACTTGATTCTCACTGCGATCAACGACGCAACTAAGAAAGCTCAAGAAATGGGCGAAAAGAAAATGGCCAATTCAATGAAAGGTGTAAGCCTTCCACCAGGCCTAGGCTTCTAATCAGGTCTATTCAATGTACTTTACCCCGCCACTGGCGCGGTTGATTGAAGAATTCCAGAAATTTCCAGGCGTTGGGCCCAAGTCGGCCCAGCGCATGGCTTTTTTCGTGCTCAATATGAGCGCTGAAGATGTGGGAAAGTTTGCCGAAGTAGTAGTGGACGCCAAAGACAAAGTCAAACACTGCAGCAGATGCTTTCACTTATCAGCCAATGACCCTTGCGAAATTTGTACAAATGAAAAACGAGACAGCGGCACAATATGTGTAGTTGCCGACAGCCGCGATGTAATTGCCCTAGAAAAAACCCGCGAGTACCGGGGTTTCTATCACGTTTTGAGTGGACTAATTTCACCACTAGAAGGCCGCGGACCAGAGCAGCTGCGCATTAGGGAACTGATCAATCGAGCCCACAACGAAGGCGCCAAAGAAGTTATTCTGGCAATCAATCCCACTATTGAAGGGGACGCCACGGTACTTTATATCAGCAGTTTCCTCAAGCCACTTTCAATTAAAGTGACTCGTATAGCCTTTGGTCTACCTATGGGCTCAGACCTCGAATACGCAGACGAGATAACTCTTACAAGAGCCATGGAAGGGCGAAGAGAAATTTAGCCAACTAAACATCCCAGTATTTGGCACCGGTACCGCCTAAGCGGTAAAGAACTCGGTCATGGTCTGAGAGATTTTGTCTACCGACAGTCCTACTTGATCAAGCAATATTGCTCGAGCGCCATGTTCAACAAATTGGTCAGGCAGAGCAATACAGGCAACCTCAGCTAACTTAGCCCCAGGTTTACTGAATCTCAATTTAGCGCCATACTCAAGAACAGCAGAACCAAATCCACCAGTGAGTACACCTTCTTCTAGTGTGACTATCCGGGCACCAGGCTGACTCAAGAGAGAAGCCAACAACTTTTCATCAAGCGGTTTGATACTACGGGCATTGATCAAAGTAGGCTTGATACCGGCGACAGAAAGTCCAAGAAGGGCTTGCTTAGCTGTCTCTACCATTGCACCAGTGGCCAAGACATAGAGCCCGCTGGCTTTATCTCCCTCAACAACGACTTCCCAAGTAGCCGGGTCTATCTCAGAAAACGTCTGCCCATCACCTTCTAGAAGAACCGCATCGATTGCCTTTTCACGAGGGAAGCGGATCGCAACCGGTCCTGAGGCTTGCTTAATGGCGGTGTAAACCATATTGCGCAATTCAACGGCATCTTTGGGTGCCCAGACGCGGAAGTTAGGCACGGTACGCAGCCAAGCCATGTCAAAAACACCTTGGTGAGTTTCGCCATCCTCAACTAAGCCACCACGATCAATACCAAACAATACTGGCAAGTTCATAATGGCTACATCATGCACCACTTGATCCATAGCCCGCTGCAGGAAAGTCGAATAAATAGAGACGACGGGCTTAAGACCAACCTTGGCCATGCCACCAGCCATGGTGACAGCATGCTGCTCACAAATGGCGACGTCAAAGAATCGATCAGGATATGCTTTGCCAAATTTGACAAGGCCGCTCCCCTCAGCAGTAGCTGGAGTGATTGCCACCAAATTGGGCTCTAGTGCTGCTACATCAATCAATGCTTGAGTGAAAATATCAGAGTATGTCTTGGCTTTTGGTCGAGCCACAGAAGTAGCAGGCTCGACTCTCTCAGTAAGAGCGGGCTCAAGAGCGAAGGCTGGAACACCGTGATACTTGATAGAATCAGCCTCAGCTGGTGCGTAACCCTTGCCCTTCTGTGTAATGAAATGGATAATTTGCGGCGTCGATTTCGACTTGGCATTGCTGAGAGCAGCAATGACAGCCGAAACATCGTGACCATCAACTGGTCCTGAATAGTTTATTCCAAGTTTCTCAAAAACAATTCCAGGTGTATCAAAGCGGTCTTTAGCCTGCTTCTTCACCATTTCAATTAGTTCCCAAACAGCAGGATTGAGCTTTGCTTGATCAAGCTTATTCTCAATGAAATCAATCTGCTTCTTAATGTCTTTATAGAAGAACGTCTCTTTGATGCGCTTCATGTACTTAGTCAGACCACCGACGTTCTCAGAAATCGACATTTCATTGTCGTTGAGAATGATGATCACGTCTTTCTGAATATGGCCGAGATGATTGATTGCTTCTAGCGCCATGCCGCCGGTCAAACCGCCATCACCAATTACAGCGACGACTTTGCCACTCTGCTTCAGGTGAGCTTTAGCCAGGGCCATTCCCACAGCCAATGAAATAGAAGTAGAGCTGTGACCTGCCACAAAGGCATCATGCTCACTTTCGAGCGGATTGATAAATCCACTGAGCCCTTTGAACTGACGCAAGGTACTGAAGCGATCACGTCTACCAGTAAGCATCTTATGAACATAGGCTTGGTGCCCGACGTCCCAAAGAAAAAGATCTTCGGGAGAATTGAAGACTTTATGCATGGCGATAGTGATTTCAACTACGCCTAAATTTGAAGCCAGGTGACCACCGGTCTTGGCTAAGCTAGTGATTATCTCTTGTCTGATTTCGCAAGCGAGACTGTTGAGCTCATCGCTATTGAGCTTCTTCAGCTCAGCAGGAGTGACAAGTGCGTCAAGGAAAGTAGTAGTCGGCTTTGCTAGCGTATACATTTGTTTAAGACTCGTAGCCTCGAATTCCCCGTGCAATGGGCTGTTCTGGGTAAATCATAGCAACCCATTACAACACTAGCGCATAATATTTTCAGCCATTTTTGCGAAGAACTTTGCAATATACCTAAGAACAGGCCAGAGTTTAGCTTTCAGCAGTCAAAACCAGAACAATAAAGGGTTTTCAGATATTCATAAACGGACATCCAAATCAACTATAACTAATCTAGTCAAGCTCGATTAACCCGCTCTTATCGAAGATCTTACATTTCAAGAAAAGAGCGCAGCTTCAGTGCCGCGCTCTCTTTCTCTTTGTTTTACCGAGCAGACCTAGGTTGTTTGAGGGGCCACGATCTTGTAAGCATGCCCCTTGAGCAGAACGATCACCCGTTTGCCGACAGCAAGATAGCGAGACATATTGGGGAGAGTACGAGTGAGGGCGAAATAGCGCTCACTGCCAAACTCCACTTCCTCAACTTTCTCGTTCTTGTATTCACTATCGGTCCAGTAGCCGTTTCTCAAGTAGAAGGTTTTCTCTTCTACAGCTTTTACTCCCACCGCACAACCTTTCTGGTCAAACGCTAAGCTCTTCATTGCCGCCATCTTCTTCTCGCGTAAAACAGCTTGCTGTCCTGAAGTCGGAGCCGCCGCAATCTTTGCACTGAGTGAATCACGAGTCTCATCCATACTTTCACGAGCATCCATAATGCCTCGGTCTTTATCAAAAGCTAGCGATGATTGCGCTGAAGCGGCAAAGTTTGCCCCGAACTGGGCAGATCTGCGGACTGAAACTCGAGGAGAATCGTCAACTATATACGTATTTCGGGCACTTTCTTTTCTTGCCATACCAGCCCCAGCGGCTCCACCAGCTAAGCTGGAAAAACCACGACTGCCTTCACGCATCGGTACAGACGTAGATAAAGGCATTGGCCGACCAATAGGAGCATTATTAGCCAAACGATGATTCTCGTTAGGATCGGTGGCCAGAAACGAGGTAAAGGCCGAAATAATTCCGTGCTTCTTAGACAGGGCAACAATCTCATCTACAACTTCTTTAGTATTGCCATTTTCCTGAGCCACTTCAGTCAGGTAAGCAATTCTGCGCATGGCCCAGAGTTTAGGCAAGAAACTATGACCCGTTTGACTGGCTTCAAAAGAGAGTGGAAAAGTAAAGGCCTTGGCCACACCGTTGATCTTGCCGCTAACTACAACGCTACCCTGACCCGAGCCCTTGTAGCGCCCCAGCAACAACACTTGCGAGCCAGCGAATACATCTTTAACTTGACGCGGATATGTATCTTTTACAGTTATGCCACCAACAGTTGTGCCATTGTAAGCAATATTTACGTCAGAAAGCACTGGTGATTTGATTTTGTCGTAGAACGAGGAGAGCGCTGTTTCTAGATTCTCGCCTGGTTCTAGGAATTGCGAACTACCGTGATGTGACTCAGAGAGCTTATTTAGCAAACGAGTATTGACGTCATAGCCAACACCAAAATCAAACAATCGAATGTCTTTCTTATTAGCTGCCAATTTCAAAATATTGGCCGTAGCAGTCTCGCCAACAGTAGGCTCACCATCGGTCATCATCACTAGGTAAGCAGGACGAGCTGTTTCTTCTTTAAGCAAACTAATACCAGTATGCAAGGCGTCACCAATATTGGTGCCACCACGAGCCTCAAGATCATCGATAAAAGCAGCTGCTGCCTTTTTGTTCTCGGGCGTTGCCGAGGCCAGCGAACTTCTGAATGACTCAGCATCTGTGCTGAAGTTAACTAGACCAAAGCGATCTGCCGCAGACAGTGAATTGACCACATACTTCAGTGCTTTCTTGCACTGCTCCATCTTTTCGCCCTGCATCGACCCCGAGGTATCAGCCACCAAGACAATGTCTTTACCAACAATTTGGTTAGATTTGAGAGGAGGAGACAGAGTGAGCAGGAAATATCCGTCTTCGCCTTCCAGTTTGTGGGTTAACACACTGGCGGCCATGTCTTTATCGGAGACACTGTAATAGAGCAGAAAATCTTTGTCAGGCACTGAGTCTTTGGCTGAGTAACTAATCTTCGCCTTGCTATTCTCCAGGCGATCTACTACCACGCTGTGCGAGGGTGACCAGATTGTTCTGAGACTTTCTCGGCTGTCACCGGCCTTTACTTTGCCGCTCATGCGCACAGTAATTTTAGTGTCGTCTATAGGGCCGGCCGCCTCGCTATCACTTTTAAGAGGGAAGCGATACTTTATCAATCCACTTTCGGCTTTCAAAAGTTGCGTATATTCAAGCTCGACCTTCTTTGTACCGTGCGCAGGTATGGGAAAAATTCGAGCACGAACAGTTTTGTAATCAGCATACTCAAGCAAACCCGGGTCTACCATTTGCCTGACAATCGCTTCGTATTGCTGACGCGCTTCAGCAGCGGCCAAAATCTTGCCTTCCACAGGCTTACCATCTATATGAAGGGAAAAGCTCGAGAAAGTTGTGTCTTCAGGCAAAGGAAACAGATAGGTTCCAGCTAAATTCTGATCTGTGTCGTTAATGAAGGTCTGCGTGATGTAAGTCTTAGCCACCTGGTCGGTGATATCAACCTTGATGTCTTGCGACTGCATGCGCAGACCATGAGAGACTCCTCCTTTCAATACAGTCGGCGTTGTTGGAGCGGGACCGGGGTCAAAAATCGGCACAATCAGGCCGCCACCTGGTCTTGTGCCCGGTCTAGTGGTTGGTCTAGACCCCGGTCGTGTCCCGGGTCTAGTGCCAGGCCGACCAATTGGCGTCACCCCACCCGGGCTCACCGGTCGACCCAAAATAGGTACAGCCGTGACCGGACTTAGACCGGGGTTAAAACCGGGATGAAAGGCTGGGTCAGCAATCAAGAAACCTGCCGCTATGGCCTGAGGCGAAAGCAACAGTGATGCCGCCAAGCTGAGAACAGCTGCAAATTTTAAAGTCATAAATTTCTCTCGCTAAAAATTAGGAATGCTTCCTGGCCTGACCTAAATGTAGCTTTCGAGCAAGCAAATTTCGGCCGGGCAAGCCACCATCGTGATCTGGGGTATAGCCATCAGTAGACCCAGGGTAAATACTGAGCACCCAAGAAAAGAGAATTTGCTCCAACCGACAAGAAAAAGGCAAAGTAATTTCAGGCTTTTTCCTAGATATTTGCCAAGCCAGTCAGGCTAGACTACTCTTGAAGCAATTCTAAAAGTAATAGTTTTGTTTCGAGGAAAGCAATGCGGCTTCGCCTAATTAGAGCCCCAGGACCATCAGCACTGAGAAGAGATGGCTTGCTCTTTCAGCGCCTGACTTGGGGCGCTGCCGCCGGCGGCCTTGCAACCATCCTTCTTGCGGAGTCTCCTGTGCTCGACACAATGGAAATGAATCTCCTTGAATGGCGCTATAAAACGGGGTACGAGCTCGCTCGCACTCTCAAACTAGTGGCGCCAGCTTTGGGTGGAGTCGCCGACTCTGAAACTAGAGCGCAAGATATAGCCATCCTTACTTATGATGATGATGACCAATTCGATCTTGAGGGAGAAGCAATCGAAGGTGGGCCGCAACCGGTCCAAGCCGTGCTGGCCAAACTGATCCCGATAGTTGAGTCAGGCAATCCATTACTAGTAGTACTCGATATAGATTTAAGTGGTAAAGCGGATCCTTCCCTGGTCAAGGCACTAAAGCAATATCGCAATAACATTGTTCTGGCCCTTTCTGGCAACTTAGACAATCCCAATGACTTTCCTTCTAGTGAACTGCGCAAGAGCGTATTAACGTGTGCTTACGATCACCTCATTAAAGAGTCGAGCGGCTTGGTTTGCCGGATGCCCATTTCAGCCAATATTTTTATGCCTTCTGACCGCTCTACTGAAATGTCTCCAGCCTTGGACATACTTCCTCAAGGCCTGGCTGAATATACCCGCGGACTATCAGCCTCTGGCGAAGCTTTCGAATCGTTACCAGAAGTATTGGCACCACTGATGTCATCGAGAGTAGGAGTCGGACCATCAAAAGCTCAGATTTCTTCATTTACGAAAGAAGAACTACCAATCTATATAAAGTTCTCCGGCACCAAATATCCGACTTATAAGATATCGCAAATCATTCGCGACGCCATAGATCCAGGGGTTTTTGCTGGAAAAGTGGTCATGATTGGCACGAACTTCAGTCAGAAGGTCGACAACACCCCGCCGGTTCGCACACCATTGCAAGCCAAAGCACCTAACGTTCTCATCCAAGCTGAAGCAATCAGCACTCTCCATAATAATGAAGCAATTGTCTCCTTTCCGCGCTCGATCTTGCACCATATCTTGCTCTTGCTCGGAGCAGCGCTAGGCACGGTTGCCTCAGTTCTACCCATGGGAAGACGCACCGCCGCTTTTCTCTGCACGGCAATGGTGCTCATGCTCCTCACCCAAATAGCCTTTCAATGGTTTAATTTACAATTTCCCGTACTGCCACTACTAGCGGTGCTAATGCTCACCTACATCTTTGGCACTTTGATTTATCTTGACACCGACTTGCGCCTGCGCAACAAAGAGTTAGCTCTGGCCCGCGAAAACATGCAAGTTCGCGCCGAAGAAGAGCGTCAGCGTATAGCCGAAGACCTGCACGACGAAACCCTCCCAGCTCTTTCCGCCGTAGCAAGAATGGCAGATCGGCTGGCCCATGCGCCAGAAATGTCCGAAAGTTCAGTACCAGTAGAAATGCGGGAGAAACTCGACGGTGCTATTTCAGAAATGCGCCGAGTAATTAATGACTTGCACCCTTCTGTCCTTGAAACTATGGGATTCAAACCAGCTTTAGAGAACCTACTGGCGATTCTCTCACGAGAAAAATTGATTCACGTTGATTTTGTTGATGGCGATACAGAAGATGACTATGGCTTTAACAAATTCACTCGCTTACAGCTATACCGCATTGTCCAAGAGTCATTGAACAACGTGCAGAAGCATGCCCACGCCAACCTGGTCAAACTGACCATCGGCGCAGAGGGAGACAATCTACGCATCACAATTACTGACAACGGCAAAGGCATAGACTTCAGCAGCATTCGCAAAGATGCTCATGGTCTAGTCAATATCAGACAACGAGCACAGCTAATCGGCGCCCAAGTAGAATGGAAGAAGCCCGAAAGTTTCGATACAGGCACCCAGGTAAGTTTGTCCATTCCAATTTCCAAAGAGGATAAAAATAATACCTAATATGAGTATATTGATTGTTGACGATGAAGAACGCGACAGAATCTGGCTCAAGAATTTGCTTACGCAAAATCTCGGAGCCCCTTATGCCGGCGCCATCTACGAAGGACATGACGGTCTTGAGGCCGTTGAGCTCAGTCAAAAATACAAGCCCCAGTTAGTCTTTCTCGACATCAAGATGCCACAACTTTCGGGCATCAAAGCAGCTGAGCAAATTCTCAAACAGCTGCCTGAAACTGGTGTGATAATTCTTTCTAATTTCTCCGATGAAGTCTATGTTCGTCAGCTCTGGAAAGTGGTGCCACCCAACGGCGCTTTCGGCTATGTCTTAAAGAGCGCCTCAGACGAGCAAGTAGTGGAAGCGGCCAAGGCCGTTCTCTCTGGCGACTGTTGGGTGCACCCTGGTATTGCCAGAGTGATTCAACGCACACAAAACCGGGCGACATCGCTGACTCCAGCCGAATATGAAGCTCTGATCTGCATTGCCCTCGGCATGACAGACCATGCCATTGCTAGAAAACTTTATTTGACTGAGAAGGCCGTACAATCAAGACTTAAGTCGCTTTACGCCAAACTCGGTATTCCCGGCCGCAGCGAAGGTCATGAAACCGAATTCAATCAACGCTGCCGTGCAGTTTACCTCTCCAATCGTCGTGGCTTAATCAATCAATCCGAGCTTGACGATTGGGAAGCCAAATTATCAGAAGGCGCACCAACCTAGTAAATTATGAAGAAATGCCACCAAGAGCCGAATAGAATTTGTGTCCCCAGACTAGCTCTGACGGTCTCTCTTGCGTGTGCAGCTATATATCTAACAGCACTGGTGGCGCCAGGCCAATGCAAAGACAATAATTTACGAGTAAGTAAGTCTGCAACAAAATCAAGCGAATTACCTTTGTTTGGTGCATCGAATACAACGCTGGGAGAATTCTCTCGTGCTGAATCTGGCGTAAAGTTGCTAGTGGGAATCTTCGCTAGACTGGGCAATGAACCTCAACTTGCCTTTAAGAGCGAGAATCGTTTGTTGGCCGCCAACAAGAACAAGCCTGGCTTTGACCGCGACAGTCAATCACAACTGTTGGCAGCAGCTCAAAGCAATGCCAACAACTACCAAAACCGCAATAGCCAGTTTGCCAATTCAATCAATAATCAGTATACAGATCCAGCCCTGGCAATAAGACCACGAGCGGTTAGTCGCAAAAGTGCCACAGACAAATTTATACCAATTCAAGGCGTGACTATCGCCATGGCTCCGCAAAAAAAGACTTTCTACAAAGGAGAAAGTCATGATGAGAAACGCGATGAGAGAGGCTCTGCCCCGGGCCAAGGTGCGGCATCGCCCCTAGCAGAAAGTAGCCGAAGTGAAGCAGAGAGAAAAAGCGATGCCGATTCATCAAGCTCAATGCGCAGTCGTGATGATTCTCAGGTCAAGATATTTGCTGGCCCATCCAGCACCAGTAATGCTTTACCAGCTAGCTCAAATGAAAAAACCTACATCCGCGAGTTCGGCAAAGCAGCCAATGCACCGGCTGCTCCTGCTATTGCCAGCTATGGCAGAAGCTTGGAGAGAGGCATCAACATAATAGATGAACCGCTTGGCGCAAGCCGCAGACAAAGCCAAGCAAAAGCTGAAGAAACTGCTAATGGTATCATTCGACCAACCGAGCAACCCGGTCTTTTCAAATACGTGCGAGAGCATAAGAAAGAGACACCAAAAGACAGCCCCAAAGAAAACCTTAGAGACAGCTTTAGAGATAACAGCAGAGAGCTGGCCTTCGGAGGCCAAAGCGCAACTGGCGCTCTCGATCAACTGAACGAAGGCAAACTTGTAAGCAAGCAAAAGCTGAAAAGCGCTAAACTGCAAAACAGCGGACCGGTTTCAATTGTCTCTGAAAATGAAATGACATTAGAAGCCCAACAGGATGGTTCATCACTACAAGTAGCTTTCTTGCCACCGAGTACGGTGCACGGCATAAACGGCTTACCGTTAGGGGCAAGCGAAGCCGAAACAGCCAAGTTCTTCAAAAATCGCGGCAACCTCAGCCGCTCCTTCATTTCGGGCTGGAAAGTCTGGACACTGCTAGACGGCCAACAGACTCCAATTCTTCAAGTCTATCTGCGTAACGGACGCACCGAAGCTTTCCGCATTTTCAACCAAAGCTATGTTCCAGCCGGACTGGGCGTGGCCATCAACGACGAGCTGCCCTCCATGAAAGGCAAATTCGGCGAACCATCCTTCATTCTGGAAGAACCAGGAATTAAGCCGCAAGTGGCAGCTCAATCAGCAACAATAGTAGCTAAAAACTATGTTTATCCGGTTTCACAAGTAAGCTTCCAGCTTGTGCGTACCGGCCCAAGTTCGCCCCATATTAACAGCCTGCTGCTCTTCCGTTATCTCTAGACTCGACTCTTGCCATTGCGGACTTATTCTAAATACTGGCTCTAAGTAATGGCTTTAATCAACGGCCACCATGTCAAGAGCATTGAGATTTCACAGACTCTTCATTAGTTCATGAGATGGTTCTCGAATAAACTAATGACTCTTTATCAAATGCAGTGATAAAGTCTAATTCCCCAAGAGTCGAAAACTAAAAATGCTGCCAAAAGCCGAATTACATGTGCACATTGAGGGTACTTTCGAACCCGAGTTAATATTTGCCATTGCCGAACGCAATAAAGTCGAAGTTCCCTATCCGAGCGTAGAAGCCCTGAGAAGCGCCTATCAATTCTCAGACTTACAGTCTTTTCTCAATCTTTATTACGCTGGCATGAATGTTCTCAAAACTGAACAAGATTTCTTTGACCTAGCCATGGCCTATTTCGAAAAAGCCAGCGCCCAAGGTGTAGTTCATAGCGAATTATTCTTCGATCCACAAGCTCATATAGCTCGCGGTGTGCCCTTTGAAGTGGTGATAGACGGCCTAGACCAGGCCGTGCGCCAGTCGAAGCAAACTCATGGGCTCTCAAGCTCACTAATTATGTGCTTTCTCCGCGATCTGACAGCCGAATCAGCCATGGAGGTTTTCGACCAATCCCTGGCTCACGGAGACAAATTCGTGGCCGTTGGCCTGGATTCAGCCGAAGTGGGCAATCCGCCTTCCAAATTCAAAAATGTTTTCGATAAAGCCAGGGCTGAAGGCTTTGTCACTGTGGCTCATGCCGGAGAAGAGGGGCCACCGGAATACGTTTGGCAAGCTATCAATTTGCTCAAAGTATCACGCATAGATCACGGCGTACGCAGTCTTGAAGACAATAAGCTCGTGGAAACCCTGAAAGAGCAGGCTATCCCGCTCACAGTTTGCCCGCTTTCAAATGTCAAACTGAAGGTTTTCTCTAGCATGGCCGAGCATAACATCAAGAAAATGCTCGACCTTGGCCTCAATGCCACAGTCAACTCCGACGATCCGGCTTACTTTGGCGGTTATGTTGAAGACAATTTTACCGCTGTGCGGCAGGCACTCAATTTAAGCAAAGCAGAAGAAATTCAACTATGTCGCAACTCTATAAATGCCGCATTTATAGACGCCAGTGAAAAGGCTCAGTATTTAAGCCAACTTGAAAAAAGCGCAGTCTAAAAATAGTTTGAGAAGCTAACAAGGTTATGAAGCGGAGAATTAAGCGCTAGAATGAAGACTCTAACGGTAACGCCATGAAGTCTTATCTCCCCCTTTATCTAAAACACCGCCCCCAGTCGCTGGGCGACCTTGTCGGCCAGAAGTCAGTGGTCAAGACCCTCACCAATGCCATCGACAACGATCGCATTGCCCATGCTTATCTGTTTACCGGTCCAAGGGGTTGCGGCAAAACTTCTAGCGCCCGCATTTTAGCCAAATCGCTTAATTGCGAGAAAGGTCCCACTGCTGAGCCCTGTATGACCTGCACCATGTGCATAGAGATTAAGGCCGGCAATTCACCTGCAGTACTAGAGATCGACGCCGCCTCAAACAACTCGGTAGATGACGCCCGTGTGCTAATAGAGAGGGCACCGCTGGTAGCTCAAGGTGGTCGCTTCAAGCTCTACATCATAGACGAATGTCACATGCTCACCAAAGAAGCATTCAACGCCTTACTGAAAACAATCGAAGAACCGCCGCCCAACGTCATCTTCATTTTAGCTACCACCGAAGAGCATAAAGTTCCCCCTACAATCATCAGCCGCTGCCAGCGCCTGATGTTCCGCCTTGCCAACCACAAAGAACTTTCGCAGCATTTGCGCAAGATTGCCGATATTGAGAATATTTCTATTCTTGATGAAGCCATTGACCTGATTGCCAGACGGTCTGGAGGCGGTCTGCGCGACGCCCTAGGCCTGCTTGATCAAGCGAGCCTACTGTCATCGCCAGATAAGCCTGTTTCGATTAGCGACTTGCTCACATTACTGGGAGCCATCGACGAAGATGTCTTAGTACAGATTAGCGAAGGTATTCGCGATCGAGACGGCTCGAATGTTTTAAGCGCACTACACAGCTTACTGAGCCAAGGAAGAGAACCATCACTGGTGGCACTAGAACTATCTAAACACTTCCTCAACATGGCTAAAGCCCTTCACCTGGGCGGAAAAAAAAGCACATCGGAGAGCGAAACCGATGGTGTACCGCTGATCAACCAGCTCATTACCGGTACGCAAAATTATATTGACCAAGTAATTAAGTTAGCCCCTGCCTTTGAGGGGGCCGAGCTCACACAAATGGTAGAACAGCTCGATCGCTTAGAGCAAAATTTACGTCGCTCTACCCAACCGGCTCTCACCCTTGAAGTTGGCTTGCTAGCGCTGTGTCACCGCCACGACATTCTCATGGTGAGAGAACTTTCGGCACGCGTACAGCAGCTAGAAAGTGCTCTATCGGGCGGCAACTACTCACTACCGTCACCCGCTCATCAAAGTGCAGCGCCGCAACAAGCCCCACACAACTCCGCCACCACCCACGGTGCAGCACCGAGACCAACCCCAATACCGACGCAGCCAGCGCCGCAAGCAGTCCAAACTTCCCCTCCTGCAGCAGGTCCGCCGCCAGCTAGAGCGCCAGAATCAATGTCTGCTCCAATGCCCTCACCGGTACATCAAGAAATTGCTGTTCCTGCTGCTGGCCATGGTCAAGCAGCTTACGAAAATGATGATGAAGATGATTATGAAGGCGCAAGTGAACCAGGCCCAGCACCAATCTCAACCGGCGAATTGGCTGTGCCAGTTCGCTCTGAAGCCATCGACGAATTCTGGTCGAACCTGATGGACTACTTGCAGCAAAAAAGTATTCCCACCTTCAGTATCTTCAATCAGCATGGTTTTGCCCTCTCGCTCAAAGAAGATGAGTTCGTCATTGGCGTGCGCAAAGAACACTTCGTAAGCATGTTAGAGCGCAAAGTCGACCAAATCAAAATAGCTATCAAGACTTTGACCGGCAAAGAAATGTTTGTCAAAGTCAAAGTCATGGGCGAAGAGGTGGGCACACGCGCACCTCAACCAGCCCGAGCTGCCAGCGGACGAGAGAGCGAAACAGCCGGACGCAGCGGCGGAAGCCCGCGACCAGCCGACGAGCCAAGTGACCCGGCGCCCATTAGACCCTATACAGCCGAAGTCCAGCCAGCCAACCAAACTTCTCAATTCAAAGAAGAAGCCCCCCGGCCAGAATCTAGGCCAGAACCTAGGCCAGAACCTAGGCCAGAGCCTAAGCCAGAAGCTAAACCTGAACCTAAACCAGAGAGCAAAAGCGACTCTAAATCATCTAATAAGTCTTCCTCCAAGCCTGAAGCCAAAGGCGAGAAAAAGCCGTGGGTGCCCAGAGACAAGGGCAAAGAAGGCGCCTGGCAGTCAGGCGGACCAGCCAAGCCAACCCCTGATTTTGCCGGAACTGGAGCAAATGCCAGGGGAAGCGATGAGGTCCTGATGGTTAAAGAAGCCTACAAATTGTTTGAAGGTCCTGGCTCTCGATTCATCGGCTAGAAAGTTATTGGGTGCAAGCCGACTAGATGCTTGTCAATACAGTTAACGAATCTCAAACTTCTCACTGAATTTAACTTCATCTTCACTAAATTCAGGGCCACTCATTTGACCGGGCTCGAACCACTTGACCTCCACATTGTCAACGATTGCTGACGGTGGTCCTTCTTGACACCAGGCAATCAAGCGATTGAGAGCGGGCTCAGGGCCAGCTGCCACTGCTTCAACAGTACCATCAGCTTGATTTCTCACCCAACCCAAAAGGCCCAATTCTTGAGCCTGCAGCCGTGTACTATGCCGATAAAAGACGCCTTGGACTCGGCCGGTTATTTTGAGCCAAATATAGCGCTGCATATAAAAACCATCTTCTCCCTTTTAGTGGACTGTTTAACAGGCTAAAATGTAGGGACTAGTCTAACAAAGGGCAGGGCGGCCTGAGAAAGACAGGATATTTTGACCGGCACTTTTTAGAGCGACATTAGCAAGAGACAACAGAACGACCAGATGGCCAAGGAAACTGAGAAAAATCGAGAAGAGTCTCTGCAGGCCATTGATGCTGCTATAGCCTCATTGCGCAGCCAAGATTGGGATCTCAACCCCTACTCGGTAGCAGCTGCTGCTGAACTACAACCAGAAGACGTCTTTGGCAACAAGGCTGCCATGGACAAGATTATGGCCGCTCGGGGTGATGGTAGTACTTACTCCCATGACGCCGTTCTGGCTGGCCGCTGTAAAGAACTTGAAGCTGAACTCGATAACGCCGCCACCATCAACCAAGATTTGTATGACCGTGGTTCTGAATTAGCGGAAAGGGTCTTAGAACTTGAAGCCAGTGTGGCTGAACTAGAACAAGAAGCTGAAACGCTGGCCTTACAGTTGCAAAATTCCTGGTCTCTCGGCTACCAAAAAGGCCTAGCTGAAGGGCGCGAACAAGCCTTACTGCCACCTGACCAAAGGGTTGATAGTCAGCAAAAGCCCGCCTCCAAAACCGGGGAGCATCCGGTAGTCGAGCTTGAGAGACCTGAGCCTGTAAAAGAACCTGAGTCAATCAAAGAACCTGAGTCAGTCAAAGAAAAGGCTGGAGCAAAGCTTTCTTCAGGCGGAACCATTACCGACGAAGACTTACCGACCGAAAGCGAGCTGAGAAATTCACTGACACAGCCAGCAGCGGAGCATCTAGCTCAGGCGCCGGTCAGTCAGCCAATAACAGCAGTGCAAGCAGCGAAAGCAGAGCAAGTTGAAGCAACTTTGACTGAAAAACCCGCTCAAGCGGAACCCGTAAAAACCCCTGCCCCTCAAGCTGTAGCAAACGAACCAGCCTTAGCCATAGTCGAGACTAGTTCTGTCTATAACGACAACGTCTACAACGCAGTGAGCGACCACCGCTCTCCTATTTCAGTTTCAGAAATCTATGGTGCTTTGAGCTGGAAGCAAATCGAAACTGTCTACCAATACAGTACGGTTGCCGGTAAACCCAATACCAATCTCTATTTCGAGCCGCTGAACAGTACGCCAGAAGGACAAGAGCAAGTAGCGGTCGAAGAAGCTTCTCCAGTGGAGATGAAAACCGTTGTAGAAGAAAGACCAGTTTCCGACGCTAAAGCTCCGTCAGCAGGGCAACGGCCAGCAGCAAGAGAACCAGAAGCAGCTCAAAAGGAGCAGTCAGTAACAGTAGATCCGAGCCCGCCAGAGCGAACAGTCCGCAGCAAAGGCAGCGGAAGACTGCCCGATATCTCTTTCGACCCGCCAGAAGAACCCATAGTTGGAGCGCCACCGACCAAGCCGATTGTCAGAGCAGCAGACTTGGGCGAACCAGACTTTATCAACCAGTACGATGGCGGTTTAACCGGCGAAAACTTCCCCAGTCTTGATTCGCTTCAAGCAGCTGCTGCAGCCAAAGCAGACAGCGCTACATTTGACAAACTTGATGCCTTGCCAGCTAAAGCTACTGAGGTTCCAGATATTCTTGATCTGGACCAGCTCGACATTTTTGAAGGCATGGAAGATATGGATGAACTGAGCAAAATTGAAGTGATAGAAGATGTTGTTCTGGCATCACCAAACGCCAATATGATCAGCCAAAGCGAAACGGCTGCCATGCCTAAGGTGTCCGGCGAAGACTTGCGCGACCTAATTAAAACTCGAATCAAGCAAGCGCAAGATCATGATCCTCATCAACAACACTCATTCGACCAGCTCCTAGACGCGGCCAATGCCTCGGGAACAACTGAAACTGCAAGCGAAGCTCCTGCTGCCGCACCCGAAACCAGCAAAAGCACTACCCCTGGTGCAGAAGAGATACCGAGCACTGCCGCCATTGACTTAGAAGCACTGCGACATGGCGCTCGCAACAAATTTGTGGGTGGCAAATCGCCTTCTACTCCACTAGGAGCAGCTGGCGCCACTGGTTCAGCCACTGGAGAAACGGCGTTGCCTAATGCCAGCGCAGCTGGAGCCGGAGCTGCTCCAGGGCAGGGCGGCGCGCCGACGGCCCGAGTTGCCCCGATCCCAGCTGACATTCGCAAGCACTGTATGATGCTGGGAGTGCGGCCTGATGAATTGACAATCAAGATCGTTATTGAAGCCTGGAAAGCGCAGATTACTGCGCCAGGCGTTCACCCCGACCAGGGAGGCGACACAGAAACTGCGGTTTATCTCAATCTCGCCAAAGATTCTCTGGTCAAATACATAGAAGCCCAGGCGCCTAAGCTGGGTAAAAAGTTCGGCCAACCAAGCCAAGCTAGGGATTCACAAAGCAAACCGTTCACCATGCGCCAGGGTCCGGATAAAGATACGGACAAAAAATAGAACAGCATGTCTAAACCAGTTGTAGCAATCGTCGGACGTCCAAACGTTGGCAAATCAACCTTCTTCAATCGTTGTATCGGGGCTAAGTATGCCATCGTTGATGATTCGCCAGGTGTAACTAGAGATCGAATCTATCGCGACTGCGACTGGAATGGTCGTGAATTTTTGCTCGTCGATACCGGTGGCATTCAGGGGGAAGACGGTAACACCGATGCCGTGATGGCCGGTGCGGTGCTCGACCAGGTGCAAGAAGCCTTAGTTCAAGCAGACGTCATTGTTTTTCTGGTTGATGGCAGACAAGGTTTGACTGGAGCTGACGAAGAAGTAGCGAACATTATTCGCAAAGTGAAAAAACCGATTCTTCTCGCTGTCAATAAAATTGACAGTATGAAAGACAATAACAATGTCATGGAATTCTATAAGCTAGGACTGGGAGAGCCTCTAGGTCTTTCAGCTATGCAGGGCAGCGGTGGTGTTGGCGACTTACTCGACGCCATTGTTGAGAAGTTTCCTGAAGGTGCAGGAAAAATCGTTTACCCCGAAGAAGGCGAAGAAGAAAAAGATCCCAACACCTCTCCTTATGCCATTGCTGTAGTTGGCCGCCCTAACGTTGGTAAGTCGTCACTAACAAACGTTCTTTGCGGCACAAAGCGCGCCATCGTTTCAGAAGTACCTGGCACCACCCGCGATGCCGTCGATACACCAATTAAAGTTCACGGTCGCGAAATTACCTTAATTGATACCGCTGGGATTCGTCGCAAATCACGAGTCGACTACGGCATTGAGGCCTTCTCGGTGGTGCGCTCTCTCAAAGCCATAGACCGTGCTGATGTTTGCGTCTTGGTGCTAGATGCCAGTATCGAAATTTCCGATCAAGATCAAAAGATTGCTGGCAAAATCGAAGAAGCGGGAAAAGCAGCAGTTATAGTTATCAACAAATGGGACTTGATCGAAGATCGCTCCTCCCGTTCTATGACGAATTTTACAGAAGAAGTAAAACGACAACTCCGAGCTCTTTCGTATGCAGAAGTAGTTTTCACCAGTGCCACCAGTAAGCTGCGCGTCCCCAAAATTCTCGAAGCTTCTGCTCGCGCCTACGCCGAAGCGCACAAACGCATCACCACCGGTCTAGTCAATCAAATCGTCAACGAGAGTGTTGCCCTTGTTCCACCACCAGCCTCTAAGCGCGGCAAACGACTAAAGGTCTATTACACCACTCAAGTTTCAGTAGCACCACCAACCTTCCTCCTCTTTGTCAGTGATGGCAAATTGATGTCTAAGAACTATGAAACCTACTTAGAGCGAAAGTTGCGCGAGGCCTTCGGCTTCCACGGAGCGCCAATTAGAATATTCACGCGCGCCAAGAAAGAGTCGTGATCTATGTTAGCCCTGGTTCTGATTCTAGTCACGTATGTGCTGGGCTCAATTCCCACGGGATATTGGCTAGCTAAGGCCAAGGGCATAGACATTACCAAGCTAGGCTCTGGTTCTACCGGTGCCACTAATGTCTGGCGCTGTGTCGGTAAAAAAGAAGGCGTCTTGGTAATGGTCTTGGACGTACTCAAAGGCTACCTGCCAGTCTTTGCCGCCATCCAAATAGACAAAGGGCCACAAGCTCAAGAGTGGACCTATTTTGGCATGCCGCACCTAATACCAGTAGTAGTGGCAACGGTTGCCATCGTCGGTCATAGCAAATCTCTTTTTCTCGGCTTCAAAGGCGGCAAAAGCGCTGCAACCGGCATGGGGACGATGATTGCTTTTTGCCCAATGCTAGGCATATACACCTTCGGTACTTTCTTAGCTATGGTCTTTAGCACTCGAATCGTTTCATTAGCATCTCTCACCGCAGCCTTTGTCAATGTCATATTTATGTGGTGGCTAAAGAACCCAGATGCCTACGTAATTTATGCTGTAATTGGCTGTCTCTACGTTTGGCTACGCCATATCTCTAATCTCAAACGCTTACTTGCCGGCACCGAACCTAGACTTGGGGACAAGCCGAAAGAATTGATGACGACTGAAAGTGTGAACATTGAAAAATAAACTGCTAACTATTTCTTTTTTGCCTCTTTTGGCAACAGCTAACTTAACGGCTCAAGCCAATAGTCCCAATGTGCCGGCAAAGCCCAAAACGACAGTTGTCACGGCAAAGGAAAAAAGCAAAGAAAAGTCTTTTGTCAGCGACCAAAGACCGACCACATTGTCTAGCGATGAAGCCATTAACATTGCGGTCTACAAGGCCGCTAACCGTGGCGTAGTCAACATCGCACCGGTTGCTTCAGCCGAAGACTACATTCTCAATCATACAGCTGAGGGTTGTGGCTCCGGTGTAATCATCTCGCGTGATGGCAGCATTCTTACCAATTATCACGTAGTGGAAGACTCAGAACACGTGCGTGTCACCCTCTGGGATGGCAGTAGCTATCACGGCGTAGTCGTTGGCGTGGACAAACAAACAGACTTGGCCGTAGTCAAAATCAAGCCTCCGGAAACTCTGAAACTCACAATCATTCCTTTGGGAGATTCATCACAACTAGAAGTTGGTCGCCACGTTTTTGCTATTGGCAATCCTTTCGGCCTCGACCGCACTATGACCGTTGGCATAGTCTCTTCACTAGGTCGAACCATTCCGGTAGCTAAAGGTCGTCTCATCAAAGGCATTATTCAGACAGACGCCGCCATCAACCCTGGTAACTCAGGGGGGCCACTGCTCGACAGCCTTGGCCGTGTAGTCGGAATCACCACCGCTATCTACACAAATAATGGCCTTAGTTCAGGGGTCGGCTTTGCCATTCCTATCAATATTGCCAAGAACGTCATTCCCCAAATTTTGGACTACCACCGCGTCTTACGCCCTGAGTTAGGGGTTGAAGTCACCCCGGCCGGTGAAGTTGGCCTGCGTGTTTTAAAAGTGGCCAAAGGCAGTCCGGCTGATAAAGCTGGGCTATCAGGGGCAAAGATAGTGCTTTACGATATCGGCGCTGGATTAGTCTTGCAAAAGCCAGATTTAAGCGTCGCTGATATTATTTTGGAAGCCGACGGCGTGCAAACAAATACTGTAGACGGCCTGATGTCTTACATTGAGAGCAAGAAGCCAAACCAAGTGGTTACACTGACGGTGATCCGCAACGGACGTGCAGTGAAAATTCCAGTAAAATTAATTGGCGGTGTGTCAGACTAGGGCAACCAACAATTTGTAGGCGTAAGAAAGTTAGTTATCAGGGACCACAAGTACGGAGAGAAAGCAGAAAATTGTCAAGAATTCTAGTCATCGAAGATGACCTCTCAATCTCTGAATTAGTAAAAATAAATCTAGAATTACTTGGTCACCAGGTAATAACCGCACCAGATGGTATCAAGGGATTGGCAATGGCCACCCAGAATCGTCCAGACCTGATTGTGCTTGATGTGATGATGCCCGATCTCGACGGCTTCACCGTCTGTCAGCGCTTGCGTCAAAATCGCGAAACCAATCCGATTCCGGTTTTGATGCTCACTGCTTTATCAACAACCAAAGATAAAGTGGCCGGCTTCGATGCTGGTGCTGACGACTATCTGGCCAAGCCTTTCGATATTCCAGAACTTCAAGTTCGTGTTCGTGCTCTACTGCGCCGGGCAGGCACGCTACCACACTCTTCATCACTGCCTGAAATTCTCACTGCCGGTGAGATCACTCTAATCCCGGAGAACTTACAAGCCAAAGTTGGTTCGCGTATTGAGAAGCTCACCCCAACTGAGTTTGAAATTTTGCACTGCTTAATGCAGCACCACGGACAAACGGTCTCAACTGGCAAATTGCTAGAAGAAGTCTGGGGCTATTCACCGGACGATGACGTAGACACAATACGCGTACACATCCGCCACTTGAGAACCCGCCTGGAAAAAGGCGAGCGCAAGTATATAAAAACCGTATACGGTGGTGGGTATCAGTTGGTGGCCGAAGGCTTTACCAAAGACAAGAATGGTGAGTAGTTTCTCACTTTTCTCGATTATGAGATAAATAGCCGCCCAAGCAGTCAAGCGCTGGAGATCGCGTATCAGCGTGCGATTACAGAATTTGCGGCTGCCATACTATAAAGCTTTTAGGTTAAGAGAACGGGCAGTCGCTAGACATACTGGAAACCTAACCTTTATCATATACTGCGAGCCATTGATAACGTCATCAATGGTCGTCATAATGGCGCTTTCGAGAATTCATTCATTACAGCAAGCGCATTAGAGTGAAGCCTTCTAGGCAACACAATTGAGCAAGGAGAACCTAGCTTGTTATTCAACAGTCTGCAGTATTTGGTCTTTCTGCCCGTGGTGTTTCTGCTTTACTGGGTCTTGCCACAGCGCTTGAGGGTGCCACTACTTTTAGTGGCGAGCTATGTCTTCTACTGCTCCTGGCGCCCAATATACGGTTTACTGATCTTTGGCCTTACCCTGGTCACCTTCCTTCTGGTTCCTTATATAGAGAAGGCTGCCAAGGCTGAAAGCGGCAAGCATGTCTTCACGGCAAAGGGTTGGCTCGGTATCACTGTAGCCGTCAACTTGATTTGTTTGGCAATTTTCAAATACGCCTATTTCACCGTTGGCACGGTGAAGCAAGGTCTCTCGCTGGCTGGCATTGATTGGAAAGAACCTCACCTGCATATCATCTTGCCGTTGGGTATTTCGTTCTTCGTTTTCGAATTCATTCACTATGCTGTGGAAGTCTATCGCGGCAAACCTGTGGTTAAGAACTTCTCCGCCCTGGCTCTTTTCGCTGGCTTCTTCCCCACGCAAATCGCTGGACCAATTAAGCGCTATCAAGACTTTGTGCCGCAATTAACTGAAAAGCTCAAATTCAAGTGGGAATATGTCGACGAAGGCATGCAAATGATTCTCATGGGTCTGGCCAAAAAAGTACTGTTAGCAGATAACTTGGCTCTGGTTGTACAGGCTGGTTTCGCTCATCCAGAAAACTTTTCATCAGTAGATCTCTGGCTCATTACCTACGCTTTTGCTTTCCAAATCTTCTTCGACTTCGCTGGTTATACAGATGTAGCCCGCGGCTCAGCTCTTTTGTTTGGCTATAAAGTGCCAATCAACTTCAACTTGCCCTACATGGCTGCCAACGTGGCCGATTTCTGGAACCGCTGGCACATCAGCTTGTCGACCTGGTTAAGAGACTATCTCTTTATTCCATTGGGTGGCTCGCGTTGCTCACGTATTCTCAACTACAGAAACCTTTTCATCACCATGGCCTTAGGTGGTCTCTGGCACGGTGCAGCAATGCACTTCCTCGCCTGGGGTGCCTTCCAGGGTGGGGTTTTGATTCTGCATAAAGAATACCTACGCTTACTTGATGCCATTGGCGTCAATAAGTTCTTAGCTGCTTCCAAAGAATCCGGCACCATTGCTCACAGGCTCTACCACTGGTTCTCCATTGTCGCCACCTTCCATATTGTCTGTATCGGTTGGGTACTCTTCCGGGCCGATGATATGAAAACTGCTGGAACAATCATCTATAAACTGGTCATGGCTCCCGTTGAGCTACTGCACTTCAGCGCTTCGCAACTAGCAATTCTGCAAATTCGCGACCCAATTATCTTCCCCGCATTGCTTCTGCTCTTGCCTGGTTTGATGATCTCGCAACCAATCATCACTTGGCTCAACGACAAGAAGTTCTATCAAAGCCCACCATGGGCAGTGCAGGTTAGCTTGATGGTGGCATTGATGTGCTTGCTGACAATCTTCTCCCCAGACAGCTCGCCACGGTTCATCTACTTCCAGTTCTAAGAAGTTCAGGGTTACTGTGGAATCCGCAACCAACACTAAGATCACTCCAGTCAAGCCAGCCAGAAGCCGCTTTTTAGTGGCACTGGCTAGCTTTGTACTGCTCTCAGCAGGTCTGGCTAATCTTTCGTTTGGTCAAACTGAACCTACAGACTTCCCTGTAAATACCTGGACAACCTGGGCAATCAAAGACTTTCTTTCGGACCAGAAGAAACCAGATGTGGTCTTCATGGGCTCATCTCTAATGCTAGTGCCTCTCGACGGCACCGACGCCGACCACCTCAATCGTCGCATCGATGGCTCAGCGCATCACAAGAGCGTCTATTTTGAAGACAAATTCAAGCAATATTCCGGTCAAAAAATAGCTAGTTATAACTTTGCTCTACCGGGTGAAATGCCCTCTGACGCAGCTTTGATAACACGCTTCTTGCTCAAAGGCGAGAAAGCACCAAAAGTTTTGGTCTACGGAGTTGGGCCCCGCGACTTTATGGATAACCTCTTACCCAGCCCCGCCGCCACCGATCCATTTCAATATTTATCGCGCTTTGGCGACTGGAGCAACCGCGTCGATTTAATTGTGCCCCAGTGGCAAGAGCGTCTTAACTATGAACTCGGCCGTGCCTTCTATACCTACGGAGCCAAAAACCAACTAGCACAAAACAGCGATCGCACTATTAGCGCCGTTCTCAATAAATTAGCGCCTGCTCCTAAAACAGATAAGACAAGAGCCGAGCTTGTGGCCACGCGCCGCCTGCTCCTACCTGACTATCACCCCTTTGAAATCAACCGGGACGAATGTTTCTTCCGCCCCGAAAGCCAGTCAGCCCGACCCAAGTTTGAAGACAACATCAGCGAATACCGCAAGCGTTATAAAACGCTGAAGATGGAAACCTTCAATGGCCAGATGCAGTTCCTCGCCGATATTCTCGATACAGCTAAAGAGCGCCAGGTTCATGTGGTCTTAGTGGCCATGCCCATTACCGACATCAATCGCAATCTGCTATCAGACCAATCATGGAATCTGTACAGAAGCCGCTTGCGCGATTTAGCTTCACGTCATCAAGACACTACAACATTCTTCGATATGCAAGAAACCAAAGCTTTCAACATATCTGATTTCCAAGACACAGTGCACTTGCACTCTGGTGGTGGTGCTAAATTGCTTGACATGATTGCCAAAATCATGGCCAAAGATAAGGCCAGCATGGCCGCCCTTGCCCCAGCAGCGAGCGACGTTGCGGATAGCCAAGCTCTCGATCGCTTCCGCCAGACAACCAGAAAAGAAGCCATGGTTGAGCAGAAGGAGTCAGCACCGCTATGACTCTCGAAACTCTTATCGCTCCTGAAACAACAGATAAGCCCATTTTTGTGCCAAGTGAGGGGAAAGACCGCCGCGTCAATCCGGATACAACGCCTTTCAACTTGCCCTTTCCTGACAGGCGCAAGCGCGGCCGCTCCAGTTCATTCGCTGTCGCCCTGGCACTTTTTTTTGCCATCAACTGCGCCCTCTCGTTCTATACACCCATTGATTTTGATCCCTATCGCTTTCCTTACCAAGGCTGGGCCTGGTGGACATTTAACGATCTCAAAGCCAGTAAAGAACTACATAACGTCGCCCTGCTCGGCTCATCGCTCATGGTTAGCGCTGTCTCTTGCTGCGATGCCAACCATCTCAACAAGCAGCTTGACCTCACCACTTATCACAAAGCCAGCTACCTAGACGACAAATTGACCACCGCCTTTGGTGGCAAGTTCAATACCTACAATCTTTCCGCTCCGGGCCAGATGCCCTCAGATGCCTACCTCACTCTCAAGGGTATGCTGACCACGGCCCATCGCCCTGAAATCGTTATCTATGGAGTGGCACCGCGCGATTTCATCGACAGTAGAATGTCGAGCCCTACCGATACGGAGCCCTTTCGCTTCCTCAACCGCCTGGTCAACACTGACGATTGTGCCCCAGGACTTTTTCGCGACCCCATGGGCCGCCTAGAATGGCTCATTAATCGCAATCTCTATGTTTCGCACCACGCTGTGGATTTTCAAATGCTGGGCGGCGACTTAATTAAAGCCACACTAGATAAAGCCACACCAGTTCCAGCGGGAGCGAAAGCTTATAGCTATTGGGACAGAACCAAGCTAATGCCCCTCTACAAACCCGGCGAAATTCACAGCCAAGCCATTATTACCCAACCAACTTCGCGCGCTCAAGCAACAGCAGAGTGGCGCGACAATACGGTAGAGTACATTGAGCGCTATCGCCATCCAGATAGGCATACCTACAAGACTCAGTTCTACTTCTTGCGCAAATTGGTAGAGCTCTGCAAGAAAGAAAAAATTGAGCTAGTTCTAGTGAACATGCCGATTGCCAAAGAAAACATTGCTGTTCTCAAACCAGAAGCCTACCTCAAATTTGTCTTTGCCCTGCAACAATTTGCCATAGATCAAAAAGTTGCCACCTATGACCTTAATGATTTCAATCACTTCGACAAAAGTGATTACCACGACTATGTACACCTCAATGCTTTCGGTGCCAAGAAACTATTTGACAGCCTTGTCTACACCTTGAAAAACGCTCCACACACCAATCTGGCCTTGCGCATGGCTGGTCAGGAATTAGTTAGACAAGAAGCCAACCACTATCAATTTAGTGAAACCAACACCATTCAACCCCAGGTTCTGCAAGAACGTCTAAAAAATGCCTTCGGAAGAATAGGCAATTCGGTAGATCCTGCCCTGCAGTACGTGCCATCCGAATCAAACACTAATTCAAGCTCAACAAGAATCGGTGCCAAAACTAACGGCGCGGAGATGTAATATGAGCAAACCAGCATTCCCCCTGGCTCTAACCCTATTTGCCCTGGTTAACGTTGCCCTCTATGGCCTCTTCCAGGCCAATAAACTCAATGGCGAGAAAATTCTAGACAACCAATCAGTGCGTCAGGCAAACTATGAAGCCCGCCAAGAAGGGCCATGGATCTGGTGGGTGACCAGAAGCTTTCTAGCGAAGAAGCAGAGCCCCGACCTGGTGCTGCTAGGCAGCTCGCAAATGGGTTCAGCGATCTTCTCAGCCGAGGCTGAGCACCGCAAAGAAGCTCTCGATACAACCGACCAGAGAGAAGTTACCCGCCTAGGTTCTGCCCTTAAAAACCTTACAGGCAAGCAAGCAGAGGTATTCAACTTAGCTATGGGCGGGGCCATGGTATCAGATCACTATCTGCTGGCCCGCACCCTATTCAAAGGTACACAAAAACCCAAAGCAGTAATTATTGGCGTTAACCCCAGAGATTTTCTCGATAATACTTTGCCATCGGCCAGCTCTACTGATGCCTTCTATTTCCTCAGCCCCTATGTCAATGTCAGCAGTTTGGCACCAGTTTCATTTGCTGGCCCCTTCAACTTGCTTGACTATCGTCTCAAAGAATGGCTGCCATTGAAGCAGGTCACGACAATTCTAAAAGGCAATGAGCCTCCGAGTTTAGCCAATGTGCCAACCTTCACCAACCCTGAAGCCAAAGGTGTTCTAGAGCCAACGACTAACACGACAAAAGATGGCACTGCCGTTAATACCAAAGTTCTACAGGCAATTTCGGGCTCAGCTGGTGATGTGCGCCAGGGTCAGTGGCGCGTTCCCGCCGAGCCACCCTATGTCTTCATAGACAATACCAGAGAATATTTGCGCCGCTATAAGAACCCGAATCCACCTTGCTTAGCCGGCGAGAAAGCTTACTTCCATGCCCTTCTTACTTTCCTCAAGCAAGAGGATATCAAAGTAGTAGTGGTGGGTATGCCAAGCCTGCAGAGTAACCGCGATATATTACCGCCGACTTTCTGGTCACAGTTCAAGAACTATCTGCAGACAGAAACAGTTGCTTCTGGTGGCTCATTTGTAGATCTGTTCGGAGACAAGCGCTTCGACAGCCATGATTTTCTCGATACTGTTCACCTCAACCGTTGGGGTGGTGGCAAATTGATTTCAGTGCTAGCCCAAGAACTGGCAAAGAACGGTGAAATTACTGCTGTTCTAGGCAATCAACCGCAGAGCAACCAACAAGCAGTAAGTACGAAATCACAAAAACAATGGCAATAGTTGTCCTCGCCTTCACTCTCTTTTTCACAATACCGGCGAGTCTTTGGTTATGGGCTCTGCCTGTAGGCGCCAAGGCCGCTGCAACTAGTGCAACTACCGGCACTAAGTCAGCTTCACCCAGTCGAAACTTTGACCAGCTCTACCGCAATGCCGAGCTAGAAATGGGGCACTTAAACTTTGAGAAAGCACGGAAGCTCTATCAAGAAATAGATAAGCTGAGCGGCCCAGGCAGCGCTGACAAACAAGGAATCGGCAAGAAGGCTAGAATCATACTAAAAGCATACCTGCCACTATATCCGGTGACGCAAGCTTGCAATGATATGTATAAACAGGGTGACGTACTAATGCGCTCCCAAAACCCCCATGATGCATTAGCAGTTTTTACGGACCTGGCCAATCGCTATCCCAAATTTGAATGGGCCCAAACCGCTATGGCCGCCCTCTATATGAGAATGAAAGACACTGAGTCGGCAGCTCAATGTGCTCGCCGAGCCCTATCAATCAACAAGAATTTTCTTCAAGCCTGGATGATTCTTATTCATGATGCCATGGTGCACAATGACCTTGATGGTGAAATAGATGCCGCTACCCAAGCCCTAGAGCTCGATCCCACAAGTACTGAGGTGCGGAGCTTGCTCTATAGTTTGAAGGCTGAAAAGAACAAGCAATCACCTGATTAGGTCTACTAGATTAGTTCTGCTAGATTAGCAACTATTCGATCGAAACCAGTAAAGACTCTCATAAAAAATCTAAGGCAAATCAGCAGCGCTAGTCTTTGCACGCGATGCGACCAGAAAACAGATAAGCCCGATGGCGTAAATCGCTGCCGATGACCACAACAGAGCGTTGATTCCATAACCCAACGACACACACAGAGCTAGCACAGAACCAATCACTGAAGCGGCACCATTCAATCCCCAAAGCCATGTGCTAAGCTCCGGCGCCTTATCTCCACTCAGGCGAATACCAAGAGGGAGAGCAAATCCCATGAAAAAGCCGGGAACCATTAGTACTATCGATGCTATTGCCATTCGCTCAAAAGTAGTGGCGGACCTAAACACTTCGCAAACAATCGGCGAGCCTAGAGCAGAAAACACCAGCAAGAAAACCATTACTGAAAGCATCACAGCAGCAGCTCTATTACTCTTTGCTAAACGAGAGACGCTCATACTGCCCACGCCGCTCGACAGCAACAAACAGAGCAAAACAATAGTCAAACCGTAGGTGGGGTGCCCAAGAAAGACAATAAAGCGTTGAATTTGCGCAATCTCTAAGAACATAAAGCCGAGACCGATACTGATGAAGTATCCAGCGGCTGGCAACATAAAAGATTTGGGCGAGCCCGACTTTTTGATTCTAAGCGGCAGCCAGGCCAGCAATACGAGACCCATGAAACTGATAAGCAGAGCGTCCATGATAATATAAACAGCCCTAGAATTAGCGTCGAGTTCTCGCAGGTTTCCCTTCTCTCTGGATTCGAATACCTTTTGCAGTTTAATCGTGTTGAAGAAGAAAGGGCTATCATCGGATGGCGCAGCAAGATTATATGGACTGTCAAACCACTTTCCCATGTCGCCTGAAATGATATCAACAAGATTTCGTTCAGACGGAACGCCTGGCGCCAGAAGGCAATCAAACTTATGTCGCTTGCACTCCTCAAGTATGCGTTCTACATCCGCCTTACTGAAAGGCTGCAGGGAGATGAGGAAAGTTGCGCAGCCTTCTGTTCCTGGCACCACATTGCGGATCACAATGATATTCTTTTGAGGCTCTGAGACCCCGAGCTTCCGCAACGCTGTCGTCGCAAGCGATAGTGTCCGCATTGCTTCAATAGGGGGCTCGCCAGTATACCAGCGAGTGACAGAAAAAATTCCTCTGTCGCTCAGTCGCGACAAGAACTGTGTCCACGCGTCAGTCGTATAAAGACAATTTTCAGTAAGAACATATGCTCCATTAGCTGTTGCAGCCCAAGTATCAATAAGCGACATTTGAATAATGTCGTATTTATCCGAACTGCGAGTTATGTAGCTACGAGCCTCATCATTGACTAGCGAAACATTCGGCATTCTCTCCAGATGGCCATAGAAATCGCCCCACTTACCTGTAACCAGTTTGACGACATCGGTATTAAGTTCGACACCACGAACGAATTTTTGGTTAAAGGCCAACGCAGCGAGAACATCTCTACCGCCACCCGCACCAATTACAAGCACTTTCGAGTTCGGCCGAATATAATGACCTATATATGAAACATCCCACTTCAAGAAATCTGCCGGGCCACTCCCAGATGGATGACCGACAATGGACGTGCGAGCAGAACCGTCTATATCGATATCAAAACCTTTGACAAAAATCTGCGGTCCGGCAACCGAATACCCACCCGTGCGATATACGATATTGGCAGGATTGCCCGTGACGGTGACTCTGCCAATTGGGCTCCATCTCTCAAAAACTGAATCGCCAATGAACTTCCCGTGTGTCCATAGGATGCGCAAACCTTTGTTTTCGTAATTAACCAGGTATGCATTGGCAATCACAGAGCAAAGCAACAAAACGGTGCAAGCGCTTGCGATGTTGCGCAGTCCTCTAATGCCGCCCGCGAAACAAACAGCAGCAAAGGCAGCTATAGCCCCTGAAAAAATGATTTCAGAGACGCCATCGAGAGGACCAAGACTGAAAGTGAATACCAAACATCCTGCACTTGCGCCAGCAAGATCCGCTGCATAAAGCCGATTTGTTTGGTTTGGATAGCGTGTAAGGATCAAACATATGACTATACCGGCAAACACCAACGAGCCACAGACTAGCAAACACGTAACTAGGACCGAAGCGACAACGGTTAAATACTGCGATGAATCGGGCGCTATAAGAGCATGAGCGAGAATAGCACCCGGAGCTGTTGCGGCGAAAAGCAAACTATACTTTGCAAGTAGCTCAGGCTCTTTGCCTTCAGGAAACCACATCGGATAAGAGTAGACAAGCATGGCGCCAACGGCAATGCCAAGCATAACTATTGAGATAACAAAAAACGCCAGGTGATAGTAAAGAGTAACACTAAATATTCGAGTAAGTGTCTGTTCGAAGACCAATATAGCCAGCGAAAGCAAGAACATGCCTATATAAGTATTAATTCCGGGAACTCGAATTTGCACTCCATTGACGCCTCTTAAACAGTGTCAAAAACTCCTATAAACTAGCACTATTTAAGTGGAAAAGTAATGATGCTAATAAGACTTTGAAAGATTGCCAACCATATTACAGCACTTTAAAGACACTCCGCCTGCACAAGCTAGAAAAGGCCGGATTAATCACTAAAGCACCATATAGCAGCCAACATTTCCGAATGTCTTTTTCAGCCACAGAAAAGGGCATGAGTACGGCTCCTTTACTGCGAGAATTTGTTCGTTGCGGTCTGGCCAACCTAGAAGACAACAGCACAGCGCTAGCCAACTCAACTAACGATTAAAGAAGAACTATTAGAGAGAACTGCTGCGCTTAAGAGCCAGTGACAAGTTAGATGCTGCAGTTAGCTTGGCCAGCTTCTGCATAAATGTTGTGCTATTTTCAGGCTTTAAGTGCACCGAATCAACAAAGTTAGAGTTATTCGTCCATTGCCCTTGATTGAGGTCAACAAACTCAACACCATAATGGTTGCAGAGCTGCTCGGCATGACTGAGATATTGCTTGTAGAAGCTCTTGGGTAAAGCCTTCATGTTATCTTGAGAGAGGGGCATATTCACTACCATCAAGTTCACTTTGCGCTCCTGACAGAGCCGCAAAAGCTTTTCAAAATAATCAAACTGAGCCTCTGCCCGACTGATCTGCACCGGCGTGTAACGTCTTTTATATTCTTCTTCGGTAGTCTGCCAATCAGCGTGATCAACTGCACAGTTAGGCACCACCATCGGTGTGCCAATCGCTTCACCAGGTAGCAAACCTTTCTTCTGCGACTTAAGGGCAAGGGTATCGTAATACTTGTCAAACACAACAAAGGGCAAACACTTTTCAATGGCGCGTTTGGCTCTGATAGCAAAGAGATTTTGCCAATCAGTGCGATAGCGATAAAGACTCGACAGGCGCTCGCCACAGGCCGAAGTGCGGTCCACCGAAGTCATAGTCGGCTCACTATGAAATAACTGGGGCAGATCTGCGGCCTTGGCAAATATTCTAAAAATCGGGCTAGCATCTATGCGCGGGAAGAGATTATCTTGGAAATCACGCGGGGCTATGCCATAGACAATTGATGTTCCTGCGGTTGCGTCTGACGAAGCCGGCAATACTTCTTTTGCCACAAGAAAAGCATCAGAAGCCATTTGACCACCCATGGCCAGGCAATAGCTGCGCACAAAACTTGAACTTGCATTGGCACTAGAACCAGCCTCTTTGACCAGCGAGCTTTCTAGATAGTTTTCAAAACTAGTCAGGCGCCGCTGGTGAAAGCGCTTAAATTCTTTGCCAGTAAAAATCGCTTCGCACTGCAAAGCCGGTGCCACCACAAGTGAAGAGCCAAGCAAAAGCACCGGACGAGAGGCACTACTAGCAGTGGCGCTACCAGAGTTTTCCTTCTGCTCACGCTGATCTTGCTGCATCGCCCGTTTTACGGCAACCACGGCGTTGTAAGGTTCAGCTTTGTCGGTGTTAACAGTATTGATAGCAGCGAGCGGATGGCTTACACCAACTAGCACATCGATTGCAGCCACAAGCACTGCCGCCAGACAGGCGGAGCTAACTATGCGACGACTAATCTTTTGTTCTGCCAAAATAGCTGCTACTCAAAAACCGCTGAACATTTATGGACCAGCCTAATGTTACTAGAGATTTGTCAAGGAGCGCACTCTTTCAGGCCAGATCAGCAGATTTGTATATAAATGGCTTTTAAGCTAACGGGTCGGCATGACCGGATTAGCAGGATTAGCAGGAATGGCCGGATTGGCGTTCTTGCTGCGTTTCTTCAACAAGAGCCGCTCGGCCAAGAAGGTCAAATCATCACGCTTCCACATTTCCATGATCGGCTTTTCACCCCCTGGCGGCCAAGCGGGCTCAGATCCAAAAGCCTCTTCATCTAAAACTTGCAAATACTTCTCATAGGTCGCCGGTACGGTTTTTTCGTCCTCAGCCAGCAAGAGCGCTTCGGTGTATACCCTCGGCAAGAGCACGTCTTTGTGCTTTTCTAAAATCTCATCGAGAATAGCTTGAGCTTTCTTGTTTTCACCATCCTCGGCTAGATAACGCACCAATTGCAGCTTAGCCTTAAAGCCACTGGTCTTGGCCGTCATCGCTTCCTCTAAAGTCGCCACAGCCGCAGCCTTACGCCCCATGCGATAAAGAGTTTCAGCCTTAATTGCCAGCAATTGGGCCTGCGAATTACCATTGGCAAACAAGGCCCGATAAGCCCAGGAAAGAGGTGAAGGATGCAAACGCAACTGCTCCGCCTGGTCAAAAAGCTCAACGGCCCGAGCGTTGGGGTCTGAACCAGGCGTAAAGACAGCGGCATCGGCGGGGTGACGCATACAAAGCTGAGAGCCATAGTAGCCTTTGAGCATCTCTAACCAGGTAAATGTGGCAAAAGTAACATCACACAGTGCAAATACCAGCAGAGCCGCCCCCAGCGACTGAATCAAGTTTTGCCCCTTAACAATGGGCGACTTGAGCCGGTCAACCAGACGGTCATTTATTTTCAAACCCGGTCTGTACTTCTGAAAAAGCTCCACCAGCTCTTTCTGTTCTTTCAGGTCCAAAATTGACAGAGGAATGCGCACTAAGACATCGGGTCGATTAACGGTACTGGCCTCTGCCTCATCAGCTTTAGCAAAGACCAGGCCACAGCTGGCAAAAGACCGCACCTCTAAAGTTCCTAGAAAAGTTAAGTAGAGTTCGTCCACAGCCTCAAACAAAACACGACGATGACCAATAAGCAAGGCTGGATGGCCATAGCAGGCAGCAGTGCTATCGCCACCATTGGCGGGCTCGCCAGAATTAGGGCTAGAATCAGGGCTATTGCTGCTAGTTGGTTCATAGACCAGGGCAAAACGCCGATAAAAAATAAGGGGCAGACCGTTCTTAAAGAAATAAGCGGCCCGGGTAGCCAGATCGCTCTCTAAGGCAATAGCCAGACAATGGCCCACCAGAAGAGCAAAGACCACGGCCAGGGGGAAGAATTGCACTATGTTGAGAGCAAACCAAGCGGTCGAGCAAAGCAACAGCAGAAAAACCACCCCGAAAACAGGCCAGGCAAAACCAATCAAGGTATAAACCAGATGCGAAAGGCTGGGTGGCATTCTGCTAGGGGCAAGCGCTCCAGCTGGCTTTAGTTTCTCGTCCGATAAATCTATGGCCCAATCCTCTAGAACTTCACCCTTAACTTACCCAGATGTATCGATTTCACTAGGGCCAGTGCATTGTGATTGCTTGGCTGGGAACAAGGGGAATAATAGGAAAAGGTATCCCTTGTAACTTAGAAGGTCTCTCTAATATGGCGCTGATTAAAAAGGAAATTGGTGAACTGCTCGTAGACAACGGGCTGATTACCAGCGATGAACTCAAAATTGTGCAGCAAGAGCGCATGAAGACGGGTGAACCAATTTCGCTGATTCTTTCCCGCCTAGGCTTGGCCAATGAAACCCACCTTAAAACAGCCCTGGAGACCCAATATGGTGTCAACTACATCTCTCTAGCCAAAGCCCAAGCCGACCACACCGCCCTTGAGCTTCTACCAGAAAAAGTCATGCGTCAGCATCAGGTTGTGCCACTCTCAGTCGACGGCAAAAATCTCACTCTGGCCATGGTTAATCCCAATAATTTGCTTGCTCTCGACGACATTAAGTATCGCCTCAAGAGCGTATCGGTCAGACCGGTAGTCTGCACTGAAGACGATTTTCAGCATTTTATGGAAACCGTCTATTCGCGCAGGCAAGATGAGCTAACCGAAGAGTGGGATGAGCAGGCCGATCAGACCTTTATCGAGTCAGAAGTAGACCTCTCTAGCCTTGATGTATTAGTCGACTACGACGATGCCATTAACGACTTAGACCTGGCCAAGCAAGCTCAAGATGCACCGATTGTGCAACTAGCCAATCAAATTTTAGCTAAAGCAATTAAGCGACAATGTTCAGATGTGCACATCGAACCCCAAGATAAATATGTCATGATCCGCTACCGTTTAGATGGTGTTCTATTCGTCGACCGCAAGCTGCCCAAGGCCATTCTAGCGGCCCTGGTATCACGTTTCAAAATCATGGCCGACCTTGATATTGCCGAAAGACGACTGCCGCAAGACGGCCGCATTAGAGTGCGTTTCTCGGGCAAAGACATCGACTTCCGCGTCTCTTCAATACCAAGCAAGCACGGCGAAAAAGTAGTGATGAGACAGTTAGACAAAACTGGCACCACTTTTGGCCTTGACCATTTAATCACTGAAAAAGAAACCCTCTCGCTTATTAGAGAGATGGTGCTAAAACCCTACGGCATTATCTTCGTTACCGGCCCGACTGGTTCTGGTAAAACCACAAGTCTTTATTCTGCCCTGGCAGAACGCAACACCCCAGAAGTAAACATTCTCACAGCTGAAGACCCAATTGAATACGAAATGCAAGGCATTACTCAAGTGCAAGTCTTACGCGAAAAAGGTCTAGACTTTGCTCGCATATTACGCTCGTTCTTAAGACAAGATCCAGACATCATACTTGTGGGTGAAACGCGCGACAGAGAAACAGCCAAAATTGCTGTAGAAGCGGCTCTGACAGGCCACCTTGTCTTCACGACTCTGCACACCAACGACGCACCAGGAGCAATGACAAGACTAGCCGAAATGGAAGTCGACCCCTATCTGGTATCATCGGCCACCATTGGTGTAATTGCCCAGAGACTGCTGCGCCGCATCTGCCTGCACTGCAAAGAAGAATATGCTCCTGAACGCAGTGCCCTAGAATACCTGGGCTTGTTAGATAAAAACCAAGAAAAGTTAGCTGAATCTACCATCCAATATTACAGACTGCGCACAGATGAAGATGGCTGGCCGATCTTTGCGAGAGGCAAAGGCTGTGACGAATGTCATCAAACCGGCTATAAAAACCGAATTGGTGTATTTGAAGTAATGAAGATGAACGATGAAATTCGCGATCTAATTTGCAAAGGTGCCACCACTTCGCTAATCAGACTAGCGGCTAAACAATCGGGTATGATTCCGCTGAAAGACTACAGTGTGCGCCTAGTCGGCCAAGGCATGACCAGTGCAGACGAAGTAGTTCGGGTAACGCTATCTGATACCACCGGCGAAGAATCACTGTGTGGCAAATGCCGCAATCCAATCTCCGATGACTTCATTAAGTGTCCATTTTGCCAGCACGACCTCAAATTTTCTTGCCTGCGCTGCGGCACAATGCAACTCGACGGCTGGACAAGCTGTCCGAAATGCGGCCTATCAAAAGAAGAAAGCAACCACGAATTCTGCTGCAAAGGCTGCAACGCCGAGATCTATGGTGAGTGGAAAATCTGTCCGTACTGTCAAGCAACAAGAGAAGCATCTTACTCGGTTGCCGCCTCTAACACCTAAAAAAAGGAGCGAATTGATGTCGATTGAAATGCAGGAACTGCTGCAGCTGGTAGTCGACCGTACAGCCTCAGACTTGCACCTCAAGGCCAAAGAACCGCCAATCATCAGAGTAGCGGGCAAGCTGATACGGACAAGCTTGCCTGAACTGACGTCAGACGACGTCAAGCGCCTAATCTTTTCTTGCCTCACCGAAGACCAGTGCAAATATGCTGAAGCCAATCTAGAACTAGACTGCGGCTTTGGTGTGGATGGCCTGGGACGCTTCCGCGTTAATGTCTACAAAGACAGAGGCTCTTATGCCGCCGCACTGCGGGTGGTCCTGTCAAGAATTCCATCAATCGATGAACTTGGTCTACTGCCAATCTGCAAAGAAATAATTCAGAAGCCCCGGGGCCTTGTACTGGTGACGGGCCCGACAGGCTCTGGTAAATCGACAACCCTGGCTTCGATGATCAATTCAATAAATGAAACTGAATCAAAGCACATACTGACAATCGAAGACCCCATAGAATTCATTCACCACAACAAGAAGTCGATTATTTCACAACGCGAAGTGGGCTCTGACACTCGCTCCTTCGCCAACGCCCTCAGAGCTGGCTTGAGAGAAGATCCTGACATTATCTTGGTTGGTGAGATGCGCGACCTTGACACCATTCACCTGGCACTGACCGCAGCAGAAACCGGTCACCTGGTCTTCAGCACCATTCACACAAGCTCAGCACCACAATCGGTCGATCGCATCATCGATGTCTTCCCACCAGAGCAACAGCAGCAAATTCGCATTATGCTCTCGCACGCTCTAGTCGCGGTTATAAGTCAATCGCTTTTAGCCAGGGCCGACGACGCCGCTGGCGACTCACCAGTGACTTCGGGGCGGATCATAGCGCTGGAAGTATTGATCAACACACCAGCGGTGTCCAACCTCATTCGCGAAGCTAAAACAGCGCAGATGTATGCCAGCATGCAGATGGGCGCAGCTCTGGGCATGCAAACTCTCGAAGCTTCACTTGCCCTCCTAGTAAAACAAGGTAAAGTAACCTTTGCCGATGCCATTGGCAAAACGAGTAGACCAGAAGATCTCGAACAACTAATTGGCAATCAAAGAAGCAGCAGACCAGAACCGGCAAAAATGGAAAAAGGCTTTGGTGGCAGTAGTTTTGGCAGGTTCTAAACATTGGAATATTTGTACAAAATTAGAGAAAGCGACGGTTCCTTCAAAGAAGCGGTCGGCCAAGCAGAATCACCGGCGGTGCTCCGAGCGAAGCTGAGAGCACGTGGCATCGAGGTTGTTGAAATACGAGAACGCACTGCCATGGGCAGTATCCTCAGTTTCTTTAGCGCCCAGAACAGCAAAGAACTTCTCACCATCGGTTTATTTGAACGCGTTTCGCTTAAAGATATGGTGGTTTTTTCGAGACAATTCGCTGCCATGATTAGCTCAGGAGTTGCCATGCTGCGCACTCTGACAATCATTGTCGAGCAATGCCCCAACCGCAAACTAAAGAAGGCCCTTGATGATGTGCGCCGCTCCATTGAGTCAGGCCTTTCACTCTCAGACGCCATGGCCAAACACAGCGATATCTTCGACAAACTTTATGTTTCAATGGTCAGAGCAGGTGAAACTGGTGGTATTTTGGCCGACGTTTTGAAGCGGCTGGCCGACTTTCTTGAATACAAATCAAAGCTTAATCAAAAAGTGCGGGCCGCCATGGTCTATCCCACAGTAGTGCTGATCATCGCTGTTGCCGTTTTCTGGGGCATGCTCACTTTCATTTTGCCAATCTTTGAAGGACTCTTCAAAAACATCGGTGGAGAGCTGCCTGCCTACACCCAGTTTCTTATCCTGCTCTCCCAATACATGCGCTCAATCTGGATGATGCTCTTCATCGCAGCTAGCGCTGTGGGTGTTTATATGCTCAAGCGCTACTACAAGACCCCAGTCGGCCGCTTTCAAATTGACTTCTTCTTTCTCAATCTGCCCTTCTTTGGGGACCTGATTGGCCGTGTTTCTATCGCCCGCTTTGCTCGCACCTTTGGCACTTTGCTGCAGGCAGGGGTGCCGATGCTTACAGCCCTGGACGTAGTCAAAGACACCGCCGGAAACGCTGTAGTAGCAGACTCGGTGCAGCAAATTTATAACGATGTGAGGCAAGGTGGAAACATATCGAAACCCATGGGCAAATCCAAAATATTTCCGCCAATGGTGACGCAAATGGTGGCTGTGGGTGAAGAAACCGGTCGCCTAGACGACATGCTTTCGAAGGTGGCTGACTTCTACGACATGGAAGTAGAAAACGCAGTCGAAGCCCTGACATCACTCTTAGAACCCCTTATGGTCGTAGGCATAGGCGGCATCGTTGGCTCTGTGGTTGTGGGCATGTACCTGCCGATTTTCACAGTGATCAACCAACTTCGGTGAACATGTGAATAAGCAAACAAGTGGCAAAGGTTTGACGTCAAACTTTCAAGCTTTTTAGCAATTTGCGATCTAACATTGAAATATCAGTCTATTGACAGCCCAAGCTAAATTCAATCTAAATTGAATCGAACATTAGTCAATTAGCGGCGGGACGAGGAATTTCCATGGCCAAAACTAGATTAGAATTACTTAATAGATATCCATGATAGCTCTTGCGCATTTACACTCTTTATTCGTTAGAGATTTGCCACCATAAATAGGTTCAGTAAGAATAGGAACTCAAATTTCCTAGCAATTCTCTTGGTTATGGTAATCTGCCGGAAAGTAAGGTTAAGATTATAAATATGGATACAGGTTCAAATATTACAGTCACAGCAATGGTTGAGACATCGATAGTGGTGAGCAACGATTTAGAGCCCAAACGAGAAGTTTCTGGTGCAGCCAAAGGGCCAGACCAAATTCATAACTGGTTGGCGCTATACGCAGAAGCGCGTGACCCAGCTCTGCGCGACTCTATCATTCAAGCCGCTTTGCCCCTAGTGAAGCGTATCGCTTACGGCCTCGCCCGCCGTTCTACTGACCCAGTCGAAGATTTGATTCAAGTTGGATCCATTGGCCTGATCAAGGCAGTTGACCAATTCAAACCTGATGCTGGCGCTAAATTCCAAACTTACGCTACCCACTTGATCACCGGCGAGATCAGACACTATCTTCGCGACAAAACTGCGATGATCCGTGCCCCTCGCGAATTACAAGAATTATCTTTCCGCATCAACCGCCTTGTTCAAGGACTGACTGCCAAGTTAGGCCGCGAGCCCTCAGATGTTGAAATTGCCAACGATCTGCAGATTCCTGTAAGCCGCGTTAACGAAGCTTATGAAGTTGACCGCAGACGCACACTGATTTCTCTCGACCAAGCATTGTCTAACGATGCTGGCAGCGAGCAATCGCTGATCGACACTCTTGTCGATGCCAAATATCAGAGCAACCAGCTCGCTAAAGAAGACAGATTTATGTTAGCTGAAGCGATCAAGCAGCTCCGTGATGGCTTGAGAGAAGTTGTCCAACTGACTTTCTACGAAGACCTGAGCCAAACAGAAGTAGCCCGTCGTCTTGGTATTTCGCAAATGCAAGTATCAAGAAGACTTAGAGCGGCCACTACTGAGTTGAACAAAATCATCACTTTGAGCAAGAAGGCCGGTCCTAAAGGTGGGTAATGGCCAAGCTAGAAATAGCTTCGCCTCAGGTAGTCATCGAGGCCACAAACCTAACCAAAGATAGGCTCTCTAGCTTTCTTAAAAAGCGCACTCGTGTGCTTGATAGTGTGAGCTTACGCGTTGAGGCCGGTCAGACCTATGGTTTGATCGGCCCTAATGGTGCCGGCAAAACTACCACAGTTAAACTCTTACTGGGCTTGCTGCACCCCGATAGCGGCCAGGCCTATGTACTGGGCAGCCCCGCTAGCGCCCGAGACAAACTCGCTCAAATTGGCTTCCTGCCTGAGAATCCTTATTTTTACTCGCACCTGACTGGACGCGAATTTCTCACTTTTGTGGGCAAACTCTTTTCTATGCCGGATGTCTTGATCAAAGAGCGAGTCAAACTGTTAGTAGAGAAAGTATCTCTAGAAAACGCCTGCGACAGACCAACAGGCAAATACTCTAAAGGCATGCTGCAGCGACTAGGAATAGCACAGGCACTAATTAACGACCCGCAGGTACTGTTCCTCGATGAACCTATGAGTGGTTTAGATCCACTTGGTCGTATGGATGTGCGCCGCATCCTCCATGAATTAAAAGACGAAGGCAAAACCATTTTTTTCAATTCCCACTTATTACCCGATGTCGGCGAGCTATGCGACCGCGTTGGCCTGCTGGTGCAAGGTAAAATGGTGGCAGATTCCGCCGTAAGTGATATTGCCAAAGATGGCAACTTCAAAGCGCTAGAAGACTTCTTCTTAGAGCATGTAAAAATCGAAGCCGACAAAGCCAACCAACAAACTAAGACTGAGACTAAACCTGAGACTAAGCCATAATGGAAATCATCGGCGCTATCGCTCTCAATACCTTTAGAGAAGTTCTACGAGACAAGATTATCTATGCATTTTTTGTCTTCGCCTGTCTCATTTCACTCTTTGGCATATTGCTTGGTACCCTGTCGGTGGGTCAAGATATCAGGATCGTTGAAGATCTAGGTTTAGCCGCAATCGCCGTAATTGGTGGCATCATCGCCGTATTTTCTGGTGCCAATTTGGTTTTCAAAGAGTTGGAAAGACGCACCATTTATTTGATCTTTTCTAAACCAGTTAAGTCATGGCAATTTATATTGGGCAAATATCTAGGCCTGGCCAGCTGCTTACTAATCATCATCTTGATGATGGGCGGATTTTTGAGCGCTCTAGTTGGTTTCGTTGACCCAGCCCTTCCCCTTGCTCACCTGCCCTGGATTGCTTTATCACTTTCACTCGTATATCTAGAGCTACTCTTCATCATCGCCTCAGCATCTTTCTTCTCGACATTTTCTACACCAATTATGAGCGTGCTTTTTACTCTCTGCTTCTGGCTAGTGGGTCATAGCTGCGCCTCTTTACAAGAGTTGGCAAAAATGTCAACCAACCCTCTGGTATCACAATTCTTTGGCGCTCTATACTGGCTCATGCCAGACCTACAGAGCCTCACCAGGGTGCGCTCAGAGCTTATGTATGGCCGCGCCTTCAGTACAGCACCCGGCAACTTTAGCGATGGTCACGGCGAATTGTTAACCTACCTGACCACATACATACTGGCTTATGTCATCATTCTTTTAGTACTCTCAGCACTAGTGAACGAACGAAGAGAACTCCCCTAAACTTGATGCCAAATATATACGACATACCGTCACCATATCTGGAGCTACTTGCCGCTCTAGTTGGCCTTTGTGTGGGCAGCTTTCTCAATGTCGTAGCAGTGCGCTCATTGGCCGAAAAATCGCTGTTGCATCCAGGCTCTCACTGCCCACAGTGTCAACACAAATTAGGCTTGGGCGATCTCATACCGGTGATTTCTTACTGGCTACTTAAGGGCAAATGCCGCTATTGCCAAACTTCAATACATTGGCATTACCCACTAGTAGAGCTTCTAACTTCAGTTGTTTTTGTCACCATCATTCACTTTTTCAGCACCATTCCCTGCGATGCTTTTGTTGATCGCAGCTCAATAGCACTATTTATGCTGCTCTTCTCCTCAACCCTAATTGCTGTAACCGTAACTGATTTCAAAGAAAAGCTTATCCCTCATGAAATCACCTATCCGATGGTATTAGTCGGCCTTGGCTTCAGCCAATTCTTCAGAAACGATCTCTTCGGCTCGCTCATTGGCGTCGGTGTCAGCTATCTCCTGTTCGACTTAATTGCGCACTACGGTCTGATTTTCTATCAGTGGCTCCATCCGGAGATTTTAGAAGACGAAAAAGATGAAGCAGAGCAAGCAGAAGAAAGACTAGAACAAGACCCGTACCTCGATGATGTCTTTGATGTATCAGAGGAGACTGCCCCTGAACCACTTGAAGTTATGGGTGGCGCCGACGCAGTCATGGCGGCCGTAATGGGCGCCTGGCTAGGCTGGGAGAAGCTAGCAATTGCTGTGCTGGTGGCCTTTGTGGTCGGGGCCCTGATGGGGGCGGTTTATCTCTTTGATGAACTGCGCAGCGAGAAGCTCTTGGGTAAAGCCTTGAAACCAGCTGCAATTGGCTTCGGCATCATGACGGCCATTCCACTATTAGCAGTAATTGCCATCGTCTGTTATTTCAGACCTGATGTTAACCCGCTCCTAAATCCCTCAATTTATATCTTCTGCGCCGCCATGGGCACCGCTGGCGGCACCTTTGGCATCCTCACCTCTGGTGTTCGTGTCTCCAAAACCTTCCCCTTCGGCCCAGCACTGGCTATTGGCGCCGCCTACGCAATGTCAACAATTTCTCTAACAAAAGACGGGGGCTTTATCAAGCCTGGGGCATAATATCTATGGCCTCCGGTAGGTCAGCTGGGAGTAAAAAGTGTTTAGTTTCGGCAAGAAAAAAGGGGCCATGCTTGGCCTCGACATTAACAGCGACAGCACAACCTTAGTTCAGCTGGACAAAACCAAGTCTGGCATTGAGGTACAGCGTTTTGCTTGCCAACCAACACCCCCTAATTGCATTAGGGAAGGCCTAATTACTGACCCTGTCACCATGGGCCAGCTGGTAGACGATTTGCTCAAAGAAGCGCAAATACCAACCAATCAGGCCCCCATAATTAACGTTTCGGTGCCAGCCCAGGCCGTTGTTATCAGACTGATGCCCGTGCCCGTAGGCATGCCCCCAGAAGAATTAGCCGACGTCGTTACCCAAGAAGCGACCAACCACGTACCCTTCCCTATCACTGAGGCCAATCTCGACTGGTGCCAAATGAATGCCACCGAGCGCACCGACCCCGACGGTGTGCGCCGAGTTGATGTCATTCTCTCAGCCATTCAACATTCAATTGTCGAATCATACTGGCGCATGGCTGACGTAGCCGGGGTCAAGCTCGGCAGAGTTGAGGTCTCTTCGCTCTCAGTCATACGCGGCCTTGCCCTAGCCGGCTATTTAGGCTCATCGGGCCACCTATCGTTAGTGGTAAACATCCGCCAGGACGCCACCGACATCAACATCGTACGCAGTGCCATGCCTCTCTTTGGTCGCTCTATCATTCTTGGTGTAGAAGCTCTCACCGAGGCCATTGCCCGTAGTCTAGATTTATCCTTTGACCAGGCCATGGAAATATTGCCTGATGTGCCGGTCTTCAACATTACCCCAGCAGATGCTCGCTTGGGTCAAGCCGGGCAAGTAGCCCGCACCATATTTAGTGACATAGGCGATGAGCTAAATAAATCGGTCGAGTTTTATCGCTCGCAAGTCGGCGATGTCAAAATTGATCAAGTCATTCTGACCGGCCCGGGCTGCATGATGCCCAACATCGACGAATACTTCACCAGCAAGCTTCGCATCAAGACCATTCTCGGCGACCCCATGCGCGACATGCTCGTAGACGAGAGCAGAGTGAGCCCACGCATGCGCCCGATTTTAGCGGCTCTAATTGGCTCATCCATTGAACCGACCTGGAACCCATCAATTACAGTAGACCTGGATTTAAACAAAGAAGGGCGGCTACCACTTGCCCTTGACTTAACCCGCACTCAAAATATTCTGGATGAGCCACCGCCTACTCCTGGCTGGTTCAAGCCTACTCTCATTTATTCTTTTAGTGTCTTATTACTGTCACTGGCTTCGTGGATATACTTTGCCAACTTTGATGTACCCCAAGCACAAAAAGAAATTGAAGTTACCAACGCTCTGATCACTGACGGCAACCGCAAGCTGGCCGACCTCAAGCGCCTAAGACAAGACAACGAAGTACTAGAGCGGCGCAAACAGGTGCTCGACAAGCTGGTTGGTGGCGGCAAGCATTGGAGTGGCTACTTAGAGGCCGTGCGCGACAATACGCCCAAAGGGCTGCAAATCAATCAACTATCGCTCAATGAAAGCGAGCTCAAGCTTGAAGGCGCTGCCTTAGACTTCAGCACAGTTTCAAACTTATCAATCAATTTAGGCTCCTCCAATCTGCTCAGTGACGCCAACATCGAGTACGCCCTGCGCCCAGAGAAAACCCCAGATAGAGTAACTTTCTGCGTGCTATCAAAATTGGCCCAAGACAAAGTCACCGTACCTGGTACTAACATTATTGAAAAACCAAATACCGCTACGGCAAAGCCTAGCTCTCTCATTAGTAGCAAAAATACAATAAGCACCATCGAGGTGAGCCAATGAAAATGACTCCCTTCCAGCGCAACGTGCTGACTTTTGGCCCACTCACTCTAGGGGCGACCATTCTTTGCGCCATGACCTATCCGGCCTATCTTGACTCAGAACGAGAACATACCGACCTGGCAGCGAAGAAAAAAGAGTACCAAGAAATCACTCAAAAAATGGCTGAGCGAGACCGCCTCGACAACCTCAAGCGCACCCTTGAAGGTGATATTAATTCATTACGCAACTCAGTACCCAAGGCACCTTACCTAGACTTGCTCATGCTCGATTTAGAGCGCATGGCTAGCGAAAGTAAAGTCAACATTCTTGCTCTGGAACAACCTGAAAAAGCCAGCGGACCAAGCGAAAATAACGACCTCGAAGAGCTGCTGAAGCCTATCAAGCCAGACCAATCGAAGGTATTACCACAGCTAAAACCATTTGTCGCCCCCACCCCAACCGCTAGCAATACCAAACCAGCAGAAGCACCTAACCCACTAGGCTTGAAGCAAGTAACTAAACGTCTGTTCGTCACTGGTGAGTATCCAGACCTGATTGTCTTCGTTAAGCATCTAGAGACCTACCAGCGCGTTATTTCACTGAAGGATCTATCTGTAGCAATTGCCGCCAGCGACAATACAGCCTCAAAAAATGCCGCGGCAGAACGTGCTCAAAAGCTAAAGCTGACAAAACCGGTAATGTCATTCCTGCTTAACGTCTATTATTTGCCATGAGAATTGACCTATGAGACTAGTTCTAATACTCATAATTGGCTTGATAGCAATCTCGGCAACTTACGCCTGGAGTAATCTTTCTTCTGGTCAAGCCCAGGCTAATAAAATTGAACAAGTAAGCAAAATTGACGAAAGCAACAAGATCGCTCAGTTTAAAACAATAACCACCCCAATAAATGCCAATTCAAATTCTAGTTCAACCTCTACTGCCACACATATGGCAAAACCTGCTGCCGCTGCATCATCCACAGCCGCCCCTTCTGACACTGATGCTGCAACGGGAATTGTCGGTCTTACAAATGCCACTGCAACTACCGAAACTCCACCCGCTGTCATCGATGGCCATGCCACTACCCTTAATGCCGCAAGAATTACCGCTCGCTCCAGCGCCGGCAAAGCTGACCCTTTTACACCTCTTGATCAAGTAATAAAAGAAAACGAACCTAAGAAAGCAGCGAGCAAAATACCAGCCTTTGCCACTGGTCTATCGGTGCCACCACCCCCGCCAAGCGTTATCAATCCCTTTGGCAGCCACGATGAAAGCCGCCCAGGGCAACTCAACAGCGGCCTAGATTTAGGCGAATTGCCTATGCCACCAGACAACGCCGGTATCAACCACAAAGTTGAGCTAGTGGGAATTGTCGGCGACAGAGCAATATTCGCCATTAAAGACAGCCTGCTGAGAAGACGCCACCATTGGCCAAGAACTTTTACTCTTGCAATCGGACAGTCGTTCGAAAACTTAAAACTGAAAGCAATCAAAGATGAAAGTGCCGTAGTTGAAGAAGACGGACAAACCTTTAGCAAGCAAATGCCAGTAATAAAATAACCAACAACTGAGGGCCTCATGCAATCGATACAACACGCTATTTCAGAATCGATGAGACTAATCGCAGCAATTGAATCTGGTACTTTGAGCAAGTCTGAAATAACCAGCCAAGTGTCGCAATTGTTCAGCAATGAAGTTTCGGCTCGCGGCTTTATGGCCGCCTTAGGCACAAGCGATGTAGTACTTTCTGGCGAAGCCAATGAAGGCCTCTTGGACGGCCTGCGCCAACACCAAGAGGTAGCCTACGACCTTTTAGTCAAGAATATCATCATGTCGGCCAGCGCAGCGGTCAGTCATGCCGAAAATGGTAAAACCGAGCAGCAAGCGGAATCTGAACATGTTACTGAGCGCTGTGTAGAAATTGCCAAAGAACTAAAAGACCCGTCGCTCATTGCCAAAGTAGAAGAAGTGCTGGCGGCCATTCACAAATTTGAAGAAGACCCAAAAACCAAGCATGATACCCACGCCATCTGGTTCAACTTCTTTGAGCGCTGGGGCTACGAAGGCCGCCATCTGCAAGCAGCAAAGCCGCATGTACAGGGCTTGCTAGATAAGTTAAAAATGTAGCGACCGTGCTATGCCTGCTCTTCCTTCAACTCAAGATCATAGGTGTGTAGGTTAAACCAGTCACCCCTAAAGAAGCCACCCATGGCGTACAAAAAATCGAATTTAGCTTTGAATCGACATATCAACAAAACTGGGCTTTCCGACTTAATCTCTAGAGCCAAAACAGTTGAGTCACTAGCCCAGCTTTTTGCCTGAACGGTGTGCCACCCTGCAGGCAAAACAAACTCATTTCGCTGAGCAGGTTTGATTGCCCCAGACTTCACCTCATCAATGAAAATTTCTACAGGCATCATAAAATTTGTCAGTTGTCGTTCCCTAGAAACTTTTACACAACCACTATCCATGCCACAGCCTCTGCAAAACTTTCAGACTAATGGTAGCCTAGATCGAAGTGCCATATCAAGAGCGGCAAAAATTCCGACAAATCAATCTTTAGAACCAGACTGCACCTTCACTAGTTCTGTTTTCTTAACTCCTGGTTTTTCATTAATCAACTCTGAAGTCGGCTTACTCGTTGGTGGGTTGAATGGAGCAAGTGCAACAGCTTCGCCAGTGGCAATTGACACCTGGATTGCTTCAATAATACGAATGTCGGCTAGACCTTCAAAACCGGATGGCCTTGGCTCATCTCCACAAAGGACACAACCACTAAAGTGAATCAGCTCTGGGGCGAACTGGTCTCTCTTTCCAGTTACCAGCGAATGCTCGCGTTTGCCTTCTTTGAGCTCAAAGCCAGTTTCATCGGCATACTCGTACGCCGGGTCAACTCGAATGCTACCCTTGGTGCCCAAGACTTCATAATGAGAGACTTGCTGACAGCCGAAACTACAAACAAACGATGCAATTCTGTCATTGGGGAACTTCATGATTACGGCTACTGATTCGTCAATCTCTTCGAAGCGAAAATCTGTTCCATTGGTGGCCAAAGCCATGATCTCAATAGGCTCTTCTTGAAAAACATACCGGGCGGCATTTATGCAATAGATACCAATGTCGTACAATGGCCCACCACCATGCTCTCTCTGAGTACGAATGTTTTCTTCGCGGACTTGCAGAGTGAAGGAAGAATTGAAAAGTTTGGGAATGCCTATCTTGCCCAGTTCAAGAGCCTCAACTGTCCTCATGTTGGTGCGCTCAAAGTGCAAGCGGTAAGCCACCATTAGTTTGACATTATTAGATTTTGCCGCGGCAATCATCTGTTTGCAATCGTCTTTTAAGGTAGCCATCGGCTTTTCACAGAGCACATGAATACCAGCATTGGCAGCGGCGATAGCGTATTTTTTATGCATATCATTTGGCAAAGCAATATATACAGCATCAAATGTATTGCTTCTTAAGGCCATCTCGTACTCATCATATGAGAAACAGTTTTTGACACCATATCTTTCAGAGAGTTCGTGAAGCTTATCTGGATCGCTGCTTATAAGGGCCGTTAACTCTGAATTCTCAGTTGCATGCTCAAAAGCTGGTAATACTGCCACTTGAGCGATGTGACCGAGGCCAACCACTGCATATCGAACTTTAGACGACTTCATTCCTTCACCTCGGTGTTGTTTACCTCGCTGACTGGAATGAGGCCTAAAGGTTCCCGCAAATACCTATAACAAGTAGGCCACAGGTTACTTCTGGATCTTTGAGCGTTCACGAACCTCAATCTCCGACAGATTCTTCAACTGAGTATTCACTGCGCTGAATGCTTTGCTCACAGCCGATGTCATTGCCCCTTGAGTAGTGCTCGTGCATGCAATCACAAGGAAAAGCCAGCAGGGTGCAATTAAAGCCACCCGAGAGCGAAACCACTGACTTGACCGAAGGAGAAATATCAGAGTCGCGAACAATATGAACAGAAAGAAGTAGCCGAGGCTGCCTGAGCTTCCGAAAACACATGTAATGAGCACACAAAAAACAGCAAAGAACAATGGATACATCCACACAATTAAGGCGAACCAGATTGGTGGGGCATCAAAAAACCGGAAGATTTCTCCAGTTGTTTTCACAGGGCGATTGTTCATCTAGCCGATCCTGGTTTAATCGGCGCAAATAGCTCTTCCTCTTCTTGCACCTGGCGAATCACTTTTCCAATCGGAGCAACAGAGCCCGTCATAGTCAAAGTCATAATCTCTTTGTCGATAGCTGCCTGCTGCTGACGAAGCTTCTCACCAATGGGAGTGTGATAAAAAGCGATGATGTCTTTCAAATCTTGCTCGCTGAAATATTTGTCGTAGACGCTGACAAAAGTATTCTCCATAACTTGCGGCAGCTCTTTGTTCTGCATAAAGAGATCACCAGTGCGCTGAGTCATTCGATCAACGCTCTCTTGTGCGTCTTCTACTATTTCTTTCTGCTGCATAGTTGTAAGCTGCGGAATTTTAGGGCCATTCGGAGCATTAGGAGCAATCCGCGATACCATTCCAGATACCGCAGCTGGAACGCTACCAGATACCTGCTTAGAAAGTGCCGGAATCTGTGCTCGCACTAGACCCATAATCTCTTCAAAACCTGGACCGACATTCGGGCTCCTGCCAGACAGTTGCATGTATTCCAGAATGAGAGCCCTTTTCGCCGGAGATACGCGAGCGCTGGCAGCAGCTGCATTGGCTACTGCATCGTCAGAAGCTGATGCTGATGATTGATTCAATAGCTCGGGAGGAATCGGCGGCGGCGGTGGTGGCGGCGGCATCTGCGCACTAGCTGACACGACTCCGAGGTGAAGGACTGCCAGCAGCAGACAAACATTGATTGAACGCATTTTTCCTCTATGGCATTTTGCCGAAAATAGAATAGTTACGTCTCTTCTGAGATAACTTCGCTCCAATTCAAATGATTGGATTGAGAGTAAATAGGCGCCAAGAGAGACTGCCCTCGATGAACGCACACAAACTGAGCCTCAACCTCAGCACCCAATTCAATCGCCGCATTGGTCTTCATAAAACCAGGCAAATCTCCATTAATGATGTTTACACAATAGCCGCCAGGCGCGGACTCTAGAACCAGACACCTGAGCCGATCGCCGGCTCGAAATCCAGATGGTGGTTCGTTGCCACTGCCACCAGCCGCTGCACGAGGTGCTCTCACTACTCACCGCCGATTTCTACAACGTGGAATGGAGTTTTCATCAATTACCACATTTTGTCAGCAGACTATCCCACTGTTTTTACTATATCAGCACTATCCCCACGGCCAACAATTACCATGGTGGCATAGTTGATAAAGAGCCCATGCTCAACAATTCCCGGTATCTTCTCCAGTTGCCCGGCAAGCTCTGCCGGTTTATCAATTAGCCCGAAATCACAGTCGAGTATGTAGTTACCTTCATCGGTGATGAAGGGCTGACCGCTAGGGAGCAGCCGCAATTGCCCGTCACCACCCAGGTTCGCTACCTTGCGCTGCACCAGAGGCGAAGCGAATTGAATCACTTCTATAGGCACACGAAACTTGCCCAGTTTTTCTACGACCTTATGCGAGTCAACAATGACAATAAACTTGGTAGCCGATGATGCAACAATTTTCTCTCTTAGCAGCGCGCCACCACCGCCTTTGATCAAATCGAGATTGCCATTTACTTCATCGGCACCATCAATTGCTAAATCGCAGACCGTATTGTCCTCAAAGTCTGTCAGCTCTATACCTAGCTCACGAGCCAGTTTAGCTGTTGCCTCAGAAGTGGGAATGCCTTTAATTCGCAGGCCTTCCTTCACCCTTCGAGCCAGTGCTTCGAGCACAAAAGCGACAGTAGAACCAGTGCCCAAGCCAAGAACCATATTGTTCTCAACAAACTCAACTGCTTTTTCTGCAGCAATACGCTTTTCTACTTCAACAGTTGATGCTGGCATTTTGGTTCTCGATTTTAAAGGCACAAGCTACTTACTATGAGGAGTGCCTAAGTAAGGAAACACGCTCAAAGTGTCAGTATGCGGCGAAAGACCATCGGGCGGAATGTCACCTTTTGACAGGAAGGAAAGCCGGGCATTGATAACATCATCTAAGAATGTGCGGCCATTGGGATAGCCCGCTGGTTTGCTCGGATCAAAATTCAACATATCAGGAAGAATGCGGCTTTCATTGATAGCAGCAATTGCTTCTTCTCTGGTGTAATTGCCGGTATGCCCCATCAGATGCACAAACAGCTCTAACCAGCGCTTGTAATCATTGACTGGCTCGCTAGCATTGTATTCTTCTTTGGTCTCATCTGTATTAAAGAAGCTACTAACCGATGGATGCCCCGCTCTATCCACATGTTCAAGCTTGCCGTCCTTGCGCACGCTGCAACGGCCCCAAATGCGAATTTCGGGACTAGCCTGCAGCTCACTAGTAGGCAGCTCAATGACGATAGCGAAGACATTGGCCTCGGTATTCGAATCGACGCCAGTCCAAGGTGACTCACCGCCCAAGTGTGGTGCGGTAAAGTTGCGACCACCAGAAGTATCAAAGAGATTCTTGATACCTTCATAGTCAAAGAAGAAGGCGTCACTGCGACTGCCGGCAAAGAATGTGTAATTTCCAGCCTTGACGATATTGGGCTTAGGGCCAAACGAGACCTCTGCATCGGCAATGATCTTTGTACCGACAGCTTCCACAGATTGGGCTTCGGCCCCTTTGGCCACATAGACACTGACCGTCTGTTTGCCATCTCTGGGCTCAGAGAAGACATAGCTAAAGGCAATGTCGTTCAACAAATCGCCATTGTTGTCGATAGCCAAGCGGTAAATGGCGTCAGGATGCAGGGCATCGGCTGAAGGATTGGCATTAAGTATGAGAACAGTTCTGTTTGGGTCAGCAGGAGACTGAAAGGCGTAAAGGTCACAAAGATCGAGCCGCTGATCGCCAAGGGGTGGGCCCAGACTTAGTCCTGTGAAATGGTTCGACATTAATTTCTCCTTGTCAATCATGAGCCGGTCGGCCCGTAAATTATGCCTCAAAACCACTGTGAATTAGATGCTCACAAGTTGAAAAATTGATTTACGGGGAAGAATAATAAAAGCAAAGAGGCTCAATATATGACCGACAGAACAGATACGAGCCAGGAAGCGGCTGTCAGCAAATTTAATGCTGCCCCTGAAAGCCTTGATACCGGTAGCAAAAAGCTTGACGGCCAGGACGGCCTGCACCAGGAATTTCATGCCCTCTCGCAAGTCGGGGCAAGTCAAAGCGACCTCGCCAACCAGAGCAAGAGTCAAGTACTTGACACTCCCTCTCTACCACCCCTTTCCATCGACGGGCCAGAGGCGAAGACTGCTCCCGAGTCCACCCCTGAAGCAACCCCTGAAACAACCGACCAAACCGTCGGCTCCACCGAGTCCTTCACACTCGAAGTTAAATTGCCCGGTCAGTACAGTATTCGTGGGCAGGAGCGCTACCTCGATACGGAAGCAGCGAAACTCACAAGTGTGAATATGGAAGCTGATGGTAAACCAGCCGAAACCGCTGCAGCCGAAGCCGTACCAGCAAGCCCCGTACCAGAAGACCTCAAAGCAATCGTTGGCCCAGAGAGAGAACAAGAATTTCGCCAGGCTTTTGAGCTGATGGACCGCTTCGATAAGCGCGTTAACGAAGAGGTGCTGCAGCCTGGAATTAAGAAGTTCACCGAGATGCTCGACCAAGCCGAGCGCGACATGCCGAAAGAGAAGCTCGATGCCCTCGAAGCCGAGCGCAAGAAGTATGGCTTCGAGCTTGAAGCCTACAACGAAACCAACCAAGAACCTTCGCCCGATAGCCCGCCGACTATGCAGAATTTGCTCTATCATGCGCCGCCGGAGCGGGGCAAAGAAATGAAAGAATTTGACCGCACCGTGCAAAACATTACTGCTGCCGTTGGCAAAGAAATGGCCGAAAACATGCAGGCCGTCGGTGCTAAATTCAACAAAGATGGTGGGGCATTAAATTCCGCCGATGATCTAGTGCAAGAGTATTACCAGCGCAAAGAAGATTTAACTCCGCGCCCGGAGCCCGAAGTTCAGCTTCAAGAAGCCTAACTAATTTAGAATTTGAGATAATTAGGATTTGAGATAAAAGGACAATTTGACACTTAAATCGCTCTTATTGCTGGCCGCAGTTTCCTTTCTCGCAGCAGGCCAAGACAATTTGGCCTTAGCCAATCCAAAAGCCAAGGAAATATTGGTTTTCGCCAAGCTAGAGCGTCTCTCAGACAAACCCATACTTGCTCCCCGCCCGGGTAAATTCGATAGCGCCGGTGCCTTTAATCCAGCCGCTACTTTGTTGCCGAATGGCAACACGGTCTTGCTCTATCGCGGTCAAGACGAAGGGGGCGTTTCGCGCATTGGCTATGCCGAAAGTAGCAATGGCATTGATTTTGTCGCCGATGACAAGGCGGTAATAGCACCGAATCTTGACGATGATAAAGATGGCGTTGAAGACGCCAGGCTAACTCGAGACTTCAAAAACAATGACAACAGCAATAAAGACAAAACCCGTTGGTTGGCCACAGCCACGGCTTACAGTAAAGCCACTGATGCCGCCCAGCTAGTCAGCTATAGATCTCTACCAGGAGATTTGCACCACTGGCAAAGAGTTGCTGTCTTGATGCCAGCCACAACCGCTCCAAACAAAGAGGGCTGGAACATTCACTGGACCAAATCTGGTGCCATAGTTGTGGACAGCAAAGCACGGCCAATCAAGATCAATAATAAATACTGGATGTATTACATGGCCGATGCTCGAAGCAACATTAATGGCGTCGGCAAAATAGCCCCCGATCAAATGGGTATTGCCCAATCTGATGACGGTCTAAATTGGCAAGATGCGCTCGGAAGGCCAATACTGCCTCGTCGCCCAGGCCAGTTTGATTCTCGAGTAGTGGAGCCCGGTCCACATCCAATTATTACTAAAGATGGCATACTGCTGCTCTACAATGGTGGCGATGACACTCTTGCATATCGCACGGGCTGGGCTCTTTTCGACAAAAAAGATCCAACAAAACTACTGGCGCGCTGTAACAACGACATATTTGCACCTGAGTTAGCCTGGGAAAAGAAAAATGCCTCAGAAACTGTGCACCAGGTGCCAAATGTCGTTTTTGTCGAAGGCATAGTGCCATACAAGAAAGGTTATTGTATCTATTACGGCAGCGCCGATAGCTATGTCGGGGTAGCCTACACCAAGCTAGAATCTATCCCTAAGCCTGACTTACCGTAGGTTTAGAGGCCCAACGCACCCAGAGACTGAAGAGCAATTGCAAGGGCAGGCGACAATATAAAACAACTGGTGGAATCTCTTTGAACAGCTGCGGGTTCAAGGCCATATTGATATTGGCAGGAAAGACAGCTATTAACAAAGCAATCAAGCCAATACCAGCAGCAGCTCGCAGCTTTGACCAGGGCGCCAGTAAGCCCACTCCCCCAAGAATCTCAAAGACACCACTAATGAAAACTAGCTCTAAGGGATAGGGCAAATATGGAGGCATCGCCCGCATAAAAACATCCGGATTAACAAAATGCATCACCCCAGCAAAGCTGAAGAATAAAGCAAGCAAATAGATTGAGACGGTCTTCGTTTTCAAGACTTAGCGACCTCCGTCCGCTCCGCAGACCTTATGGCAAAGATCATAATTGCCAGGCCTGCTAGACCAGTGACAACACCAATTGCGAGCTCGCCGCCGCCAATCTTTTCTTTCAACTGGACAGCGATAAAAACAGAAAGCATGTTATGACCAGCATGCAGCAACATGCAAGGGAAGACCGAGCCCGTGCGAATTGCCAAAAATGTGAGCACACAACCAAGCAAACCAGTGGGGAGGAAGCGCAAAAGACTCATGTGAAAAGCACCGAACATTCCGCCCACAGTGAGCACCCGGCGCATGGTCGAAAAGCGCTTGGGCATGAGCGAGAGAATAACGCCACGAAAGAGCAGCTCTTCACAAATCGCTGGCATTACCCCAAGAACCAAGAGCAGCAGCCAGAGAGGCTGAGTATTCAAGCCCATATATTCTTCCATCAGCTTACTTAGAGCTGCACTTCCGGGAACGAGCTTGGTGAAGATAGTAGCTAGCAATCCGGCTAACAGCACCGACAGCGGTGCCAGCATCAAGGCTCCCACCAGGGTGAGAATTCCTCCTTTAGGCATGTATAGGCGCAAGACAGCCCGACTTGGTAGCTTCAGCCAAAACAGGGCGAGAAACAGTCCTGGCAACAATATAACCAGAAGCTGTGTCAAAGCCATGCCCAGCAGATGGTGCTTAAGCACCAGTATCTGCGACAGATAAAACATCAACAGAAAAACAGTGCTACATAAGAAGAATAGTTCTTTACCAAAGTTCTGTTCAATAAAGCGACGGCCAGGAGATTCTTCGATGCCAAACAAAATATCTTCGCGGTCCACCACCGGGGCAACAACGGCACAGAGCGTCACAGCAAAGGCTGCAGAAACAAAAGCAGCTATAAACATATAGAGTGGGGCGATGCGACCAGAGAGAGCGTCATCCATAGCCACAATTGAATTGAGAAAAGGTACGAAGGCGCACGGCCCATCAATGTGAACTTCACCAAGCGCCATGACCGAAAGCGGAATAGTAGTAATTAACATCAACGGCAACATATAGGCTTGTGCTTGCTGTACGGTTCTAGCAAAGGTGGCTAGAGCCATGGCTGAAGCTGCCATAGAAAGACAGAGGGGCAGCATCATCAAGCTGACCAAAAGCACGCAGGGCAGAGGCAATTGCACAGCTAAAGGTGAATCGAGCTGACTGGCAAGAGTGGCGGGCAAGAAAGAAAAATACTTGATTTGTATAAACTGAGAGAGATAGAAGCCGGTAAGAGTAGACATCACCACGGCAAACGAGCTAACAGTAATGGCGGCCAGCTTGCCAATAAACAGATGGCTGCGCCGCACAGGAGTGGATAGCAGGGCCTCTAAGGTGCCCCGCTCACGCTCACCAGTGATGGCATCAAGCGACGGGTAAATCACCCCCATAAAGGCCTGAAAAACGAGAATTAGCACCAGCATGCTCTGCACAAAAGGGCTGGCGGCAAACATCTTGTTTGTCGAAGAGACCACAAATGGATAAACAGTTTCAGGGCGAATCAAAGCTATGTTCGCCAACTTGCTGCGCTCGTTGACCACGTACTCTTTGTAGTACTCAAGCACGGCTCGCAGACGAGCAGCGCAGCTAGCGGCACGGGCATATTTGCCGTCATAGTAAATTGCCAAAGTAGGAATCTGCGCCTTTGCCTCCGTGCCAAGCAAATCGGAAAAATCTTCGGGCACAGAAATTACAGCATCCACTTTCTTTTTAGATAGCGCCTGCTCTTTAGAAAGTTCTCCCAGAGGCACAACTCGAAATTCTTTATGGCCTTTGAGGTAGCCAGCAACCGGGCCCGGTGGGGAGGCAAACGCGACAACAAAATGCTCGTTCAATTCGTGCTGAACTTGACCAGCAGCGATAATTGGAACACCGATGGTAAAGAGCGGCCCAATAAAAATACTAAAGACGATCATGGGCAAAAGCGATCGATAGTCGCGAATACCTTCAAGCATCTCTTTGACAAAGACAAGCTTGATTTGAGCAAAATCAATAGACTTATTTAGCCAATTCATATTTACGCACCAGAGCCATAAACACTTCTTCTAAATAGGTCTCACCGGTCAAAGCTCTCAATTCAGATAAGGTGCCTTGAGCCAAAATCTTGCCATCATTGATAATACCAATGCGATCACAGAGCTTTTCCGCTTCTGACATGATGTGGGTGCTGAAGACAATACATTTCCCCTCGCCTTTAGCTTGCTTGATAAATTCATGCATCGATTGCGTTGCCAGAACATCAAGACCAGTAGAGGGTTCATCAAAAATCATTAGCTTAGGATCGTGAATAATGGCTCTCGCAATTGAAACCTTCTGTTTTGTCCCTTGAGACAGTTTGCCACAACGAGCATCAGCATACTGCTTAAAATCAAGGGCAAGGAAGAGACTCTCAATCTTTTCTTTTAAGGCAGGCTCGGCTACTCCACTGAGGCGGCCAAAATAAGTGAGAATCTCGCGGGGAGTAAGACGTTCATACAGGCCGGTTGATGAAGACAAAAATCCCATGGCTCGGCGTGCAGCATCAGGGTCTTGAAAAATATCAATGTCACCAAGGTGAGCACTGCCTGAGGTGGGTTTGAGAATAGTAGAAATGACCCTCAAGGTGGTGGTTTTTCCGGCACCATTAGGGCCAAGCAATCCAAATATTTCGCCCTGACCCACTTCAAAAGAAATCTCGTTGCAGGCGAAGAACTCTCCTCGGGCTGGTTCATAGAAGCGCTTACACAACTTTTCAACGTGCAACTTCATGTACTAGTTTCCTTTTTAGAAAATCGGCGAGCGAAAGAATCGGCTTTGCGGCCGAAATAGGCACCAGGGTCAACCTGTTCAAAGAGAAAGACTCTTGCTAGAGCTAGAGAAACGAAACTGACAAACATGCTTACGGCGATCACCACAATGAAAGTGTAGTTAAATGGAACGCCGCTAAATATAGCCTTGAGCATCAGTGTGCAATTTAAAATCGGCACCCACATCATGCGGCTATTCAATTCTAGATTAGGAAAAAGAGCACATGGTGGCAATAACAAAATGATGAGCAGGGGGAAGGTCGTCCATTGCTGAGCCGAGCGCACCGTTCTACAAAAGCTTGTGGCAAAAATCATCAGGGCCGAAATTAAGACAGCCAGCAACAAATAGCTGGCAACAAGGCCAAGTGTTTGAGCCATATTGAGGTTAAAAACTAAGTGATCGCTAGTGAAACGGGGAAATAATTTCGCCTGCGAGAGCACTAAAGCCGCCACCGAATACATGCTGACAAAATTAACCAGACCAGAGACCGCAGCAAAGGTAGAGACAGCAGCGACTTTTCCGAGCATGATCATTGAACGGGAGACGGGCAGAAGGCAAGATGTCTCGATGGTGTTACGCTCAAACTCTTCAGCAGTTACGGCAATCGAAGGATAAGCGGCACCAAGGCCGAGCATAAGCAAACTAAAAATCAAAAGGCATAGGGTGGCCGATATATTTTCTAGCTTGTTCAGTCGGCTGCGCCCCTCAGCAGACCCAGCTATTTTCTGGGTACTGCCGCTAGCGGTAATGTTTTGCGAAACAATGGCAAAACCTTGCGAGTTCTCCTTAGCTAATCCCTTACTGGCGAAAGCCTCAGTTAACTCCTGCAAATAGGCACTTTTCAAATTGTCGTTAATGGTCGTAGCTAATGTGGCCACCTTGAGTAGCTGATTCACTCGCAACTCAACATAGTCGGCCTTACGAGTAATGACGGCATCGACCTTTCCTTCAGCCAGGTCTTTTTCGGGCTGGGCAGACTCTACTTTCTTGAAGTGTTTACGCTTTTGCAAAATCGCATCAATTTGTTCCAAGCCCTTATCCCTTGGGCCGCTGACAGAGTAAGTGATTTTTTTATCGCGGTCTGAATCGGCCTTAAACATCACCAGTTCAGCAGAACCGACAAGCAGAGCCGGATAAAGCAAGGCCGGAACGACAAAAGTGTAGATAAAGACGTCTTTGTCGCGGAAAGAATGTCTGAGATCCTTCCGGTAAACTTCTTTGAAAACCAGCCACAGTTGAGCTAGAGAATTATGAGACAGTGAAGTATTGGCAGAAATGACACATTACTCCGGGTACTAGTAATTAACTACCCAGAATTTACCTATATTACTGTTCCGCCTAGGGCTGCCCCTGCTACTGCTGGCGCTTGTTTACGTTAAGGTGGTGGATTGCCCCGCCGGTAACAAGGCGGCTGTAATCTTGTGGAGTGTTGACATTGAAGTAAGCCGGTAGACCTTCCTCACTCTCTTCAGCAATTTCAAAAGTGGCCGAATTAAGACCAGAAAGAAAATCTTTGAGCGACAAATCGCCATTGAATAGTGACTCTTCTAGAGGCTTGATGCAATTCTTAGAATAGACTCCAAGCAATGGCTCAATGCCGTCTTCATGAGAAGCGACCACCACATCGTGCTCGTGGCGCTGTCCCACCAGCTGGCGAATCAACTTAGGTTCAACCAAAGGCATGTCGCAGGCAATAACAAATGCGTGGGGGTATTGAGCCACTAATAAGCCAGAGAGAATTCCACCCAAAGGGCCGCGATAAGGAAGAATATCCTTGACCACATCGACTTCGAAATCTTCGAAAGTCTCAGGCTCATTGGCAATTAAGAAAGTCTCGGCAAAAAGGTCTTGCACAACGCTCAAAATGTGGCTAATCATGGTGGTGCCACCGTAAGGCAAGAAAGCCTTGGGTCGGCCCATACGCTTAGATTTGCCGCCGCATAAGATCAAGCAAGACACTGGCAAAGGCAGAGTTTCGCGGGTGGGCGTTTCGATGATCAGATTGTGCTTTTGCGGACCAGTCATCTTGTCATATCCTAAACTGCTTTTGTTCCAGATAGCTTCCAGTGCTTGTGCTTGTTTCGAAAATCGGTTTGGTCTGTCGTCGCTGCTCACCTTAAACGTCCCCTAGGCCTATTCGCCACGATAAATTGGACTGCGCTTTTCGGCAAAAGCAGCTAGCCCTTCCAGTCGGTCTTTTGTATTGAGAAGCTCCAGGTACGCCCGGGTTTCCAAGGCTAATCCAGATTCGAGATCGCGGTCATAACCTTGATCGATGGCAATTTTCGCTTGCCTGAGAGAAAGTGGCGCCGCTGTAGCAATTTCGCTAGCCCACTCTCTAACGGTGCTCATTAGTGCCTGATGATAATCATCACCCGACTGATTACCAGCGTTACCAGCATCGGCTGGTACCACACGATGAATCAAACCAAGCTGCTGACCAAGTTGAGCTGTAACTGGAGCGGCAGTCAAAATCAATTCTTTGGCCTTAGATTTGCCAATTAAACGAGGTAGGCGTTGCGTGCCGCCAGCACCAGGTATGATACCAAGCTTGACTTCGGTCAAGCGTAGCTGAGCAGACTCAACCATCACCCTAAGATCGCAGGCCAGGGCTAATTCGAAACCGCCACCCCAGGCAGAGCCGTTAATAGCAGCAATAACAACTTGCGGCAAAGTTTCGATGGCTCTCATGGTGCGTTGTATCAAGGCCAGATAGTCAAGAGTATCGCCCTGGGTCATACCTTTGCGCTCAGCCAAGTCAGCGCCAGCACAAAATGACTTAGTACCAGAGCCAATAATTCCTACTACTCTGATGTTGCGATCTTCTTTTAACTCTTCACAAGCAGCCAGTAAGGCCTTGAGTAAATCACGGTTTAGGCAATTCATGACTTTGGGGCGATTGAGCTTGAGCCAAGCAATTGACGCTTCTTTCTCGACGGTGAGAACCTGTTCAGAGCTAGTTTCAGAGTTAGTCACAAATTCAGTCTCCGATTTAGACCCAGACTTAGACACAGATTTTGACATAGTAGTCATCCCTTCTCCTAAGCTATGGCTTTAACGGCCTTCTCGCGCTCGGCAAGCCTGGCCATGAGGTAACGCCCTGGCAATTTCTTGCCTAAAAGTTTCTCTGCCAGCGCACCAGCATCTACTAGTTTTTCTAAATCAACTCCGGTCTTGATACCCATACCGTGCAGCATATAGACTAAATCTTCAGTAGCAAGATTGCCTGAAGCACCGGGGGCGTAGGGGCATCCCCCCAAACCACCTAAACTGCTATCAAAAATCGTGATACCACTTTCTAAACCAGCAACGACATTAGCAAGAGCAGTGCCGCGTGTATCATGGAAATGCAGAGCTAGCTGAGAACGAGGTATCTGCCTCTCTTTGGCTAACATAGTGATCAAATCAAATACTTGCTTTGGCGTGGCAGCACCAATGGTGTCGCCCAAAGAAATCTCGTCAACGCCACAAGCCAAGAGATTCTCTGCTATTTCGGCGACAACGACTGGGTCAACCAAACCATCATAAGGGCAGGCAAAAACCGTCGACACATAACAACGCACTCGCCTTTTGTCGGCCTTGGCAGCGGCTGTCACTTCAGCCATTGTGGCGAGGGCTTCTTCAATTGTTTTATTGATGTTCTTCTTGCTATGCGACTGAGAAGCTGACATAAACAAGTTAACTTGCTTAAGACCGGCATCACAAGCGACTTGATAGCCCTTCAGATTCGGTACCAGAGCAGAAGTGCGCAGACCAGGCTGGGCAATCAATATAGAATTAGTGGAAAGCTCTTTTGCCAACTCTGGACCATCGGCCAGTTGTGGAATCCACTTTGGTGAGACGAAAGAAGTGACTTCAATGTCTTTCAAGCCAGTTGCCGCCAGCGCCTCGATCAGTTTGATTTTGTCGGCTGTGGCAATGAGCGCAGACTCATTCTGCAGCCCATCGCGCGGACCCACCTCAAATACATGCACACTGTTTGGCAATGACTCGAACATAACTTCCAATAAATTCTAGCTAAGAGTGATAATCAAATCGCCTTCGTTGACAAAGTCGCCGCTTGAGACTTTTACTTCTTCGACTTTTCCTGATTCGCTTGATGCCACAGGCAACTGCATTTTCATCGATTCAAGAATAGCTACGTCAGTGCCGTCGCTAACTTGATCACCGGGCTTGACTAGAATTTCGATGACCACGCCGGCCATCATGGAGCAAACTTGTTTCAACTCAGACTCTCCCAGAGAATATTGGCAACGAGCAAGAAAGCGCTCTGACTTGAGAACGCTTTCAACGCAGCATATGTTAACAAACAGCTTTACGAACTGTATGACGGCTGTCTTATCATATTGTCCAAATTTTCTACTTAAATAGACCTTTCAAAACGTCGTCTATTTTCTTGTTGTCGCCAGAATCTTCGGAACCGCCCGGCTGACTGGGGTCTCCAGCGTTGCCAGAAGAAGAACTATCGGGCGAGCCCCAGTCAAATGCTGCTGGAGTGCCAGCGCCACGTCTGCGACCTTTAACAGGACTAATCAAGGCGCCATCTGCCGCTCTAGCCAAACTAGAGCGCGACTCATCGCCTCCGGCCCCTTGCTCAGGAGCTGGCATGGGAGTCCCGGGCAGCTGAGCTGGTTGCTGCGAAGCTTGCGGTTGAGAAAAAGGATTAGCAGGAGCTGTGGCAGGGGCAGGCGGTTGCGCTTGACCAGCGGGATCACCCCAAGGACTGCCTTGAGTAGCCCAGCCCGAAGACGAAGCCTGACCACTACGTCCCCAGGCATCAGCTGCAGGATTGCTAGAGGCAGCAGCGTCGGGGGCTTGAGGGGGTGGCGTCGCTAAAGGGAAACTTGTTGGAGCCTGCATTGCGGGCATGCCTTGACGGCTTGCGGTTGGTTGACCCCAGCCACCGCCGGCTGGCGGCAGGTCAGCTGGTGCTGTCTGAACCGAAGCTGGACTAGACCAAGGCGAAGCACCACCAGTTTGTCCCCAACCACCTTCGCTAGCAGGAGCAGGTGGGGGTGGAGGTGGTACTTGAGCATTATTGGCTGCAGCACGCTGTGCTTCAGCTTCTTTCATCTGCCAATCTTCACCAAAATCTCCCCAAGCACCTTCGGCTGGCTGGGCTGCTGGAGTGGCTTGAGGTGTTGCAGCGGGATGGCCCCAGATGTCAGCAGCGCTTTGGCGCTGTTCAACCGCAGGCTGAGACTGTGAGGAATCAGATTCACTGCTACCCCATGGATTAGGCATCGGAGAAGAAGGCATAGGGGCGGATTCGGCTGGGCTCTGACTAGCAGAATTATCCTGGCCAGAAGAAGGCAAGGCGTTGATAGCAGTCGAACTCCATGAGAACCCTGAGTTCTCAGCCTCAACTAAAGGCGCTTCTTGACTCTGTGAACTGGAAGCCAGAGCAGCATTTATATCAGGTGCATTGGAAGGGGCCGAACTGAAGGAACTCATGATAGGGTCATCTGGTGGAGCGTGCTCTATAGCTGACTCGGCTTGAGCAGCTTCAAACTGGGCCACTGAACTAAAGGTTGGCGCATCAGCAGCCGGAGCCTCTGGCATGACAGGCTCGGGTTCAGGCTCAGGAGAGAAAGTGGCGGCAGGAGCAACTTCAACCACAGGAGCAGCCTCAACCACCGGCTCTGGAACGGCCGGAGCCACAGGCTCTGGGGCAGCGGCAGAAACTGGGGAAGAAACAGGAGCAGAAACTGATTCTGCAACAGGTGCTTCTGCAGGAGTAGTCGTAGATGGAGAAGTCTCGACAGAAGCGGCATTTGAATCGCTGACAGCTGGCTGAGAAGCAGCTTCACGAGCGGCTCTTCTAGCAGCGCGGCCTTCAGCATGAGAACTAGAGGCAGGAGTAGGAGCTGGACTGGCCGCTGGCTGGGGAGCTGCAGCTGCTTCGGCAGTAGGAGTTGCAGGCGATGAAGACGCAGCAGGAGACATATTGCTTAGCTGGAGCTTCCAATTGCCTGATAAATAGCGCTCTCGCATCAGGTCGATCTTCTCGCGGTCTCGGTTTAGACCAGCAAGCTTTACCTTGCTCGATTCGATGCGCTTCTCCAACTCAGCAATCTGCTGATTGATAGCGTTCATCTCTTCGCGAGTAACTTCTTCCTTCTCGGTGAACTCTTCGAGAAGCTCCCGCAACATCTCGGGATTGATAGCGACCATAGAAAATTAGCTCCTAGATTTCAAGATTATCCATCAAAATTGAAAACCATCCACTATCAAGTTCTTACCACTTCGTAGAGAATTAAATCTACAAGTATTAAAACACGCTTAGCTGAGTTTGCCACAAAATAATACCGAAGATGGTGTCATTTTCGTGACCTTAAGAAGCTTTAGCTTGCTTCTATAAATGCAAAAGAGAAGACCTAGGTCTTCTCTAAACACAAGTCATTTTTACTTAGCCAGCAATCTCGTCTCCATTCAAACGAGCATAGTTTTTGGTTTCTTGCACCATCGCCGAGAACAGCCACATACAAAGTTGGTCTAAGGTCTCGACGGGTGGATTGCTGTCTTGCATACGCCACATCATTCCTTGTTCGGTGATGCGAACCTGGATTGTCGCCAGTGGCGAATAATCATTTTCAGTGCGGCTCAAGGCCATTACTTTACTTGTAGGGACTATGAAAGCTTCAACGATATCGTCGCAGCCCCGAACAACAAGAGAGCAAAGCTTGGTAGAAAAGCGACAGCGGAAATAGGTTTTGGTTTCTTCAGCTTCACGGAAGCGGTTATATCTGGTCACTTCAGTGACATCACCCGAAATGGAACCGGTGACATGGAGCTCTGTACCATTGGCGACTTGGTTGAACTCATACATATAACGCTGCAGCAAGCCATAAATTTTGTCTACAAGAATGGCAATACCAGACTTATAAATCGACTCGCGATAAACCTCTTGTAGATGACAGCCCCGTTGATCAGCGAGAAACTGCAACGAATCTTGCTTGAGCTGCGACATCCAGTCGTGACCCTGGGCCACTGGTTCAGACTCGTGATAAACAAGAATCTGTTCGGAGACAGCCACAGACCAATCGGCTTGAGCGCCAGGTTGCGGCGCGATAGCGCCGTTAGCAAACATCGACCGGTCAACCGCCCGACCGGGTGCCGGCTGAGCTTGTTGTGCGGGATTACCCGGGTTGCCGTCGAGAAACTTGCGTTCCTTTCCGGACTTATTCGGGTGTCTACCGTCGTTTTTTCCGAACATAAAAAACAAGGCCTCCATGCCAGCCTAGTCTGGTATGCCCAGTTTTAGCTGAGTTAAATCTCTTCACAACCAATTCCAAAGCTGCAAACGAAGTAAAAATGGGTGGATTTGATTAATTATTCCTTCCAGACTAATACTTCCTTAGGCGCGCTGTAAATATCTCACCATCTGAGTGTACTCGTTCAGGTCCGAAGAAGTCTGCTGCAAATCGGCACCATCGGCATAAACATGCACGAGCGGTTCAACAGCATCAGGCAAAATCAGAACCCAATGATCAGGCCTGGTCTGAATCTTCACACCATCCAGGAGTTCCATTGGCCGGTCATGATGTTTTTCTACCAGCAGTCTCATCACGCGGCCTTTGCGTTCCCAAGGGCAATGAACGGAATCGACCTGATAATAGAGAGGAGGTAAATCAGTGACAGCCTGGTGCAATGTGCGCCCTTGATAAGTCAGGTGCTCAAGCACTTGGCCTACGGCGAACATGGCGTCATAGCCATTCTGGAACTCTGGGAAAATGAAGCAACCATTAGCGCTACCGCCAACAACCGCTTCTTCAAGACGAGCTGTAGTGCTACCAATTTCAGTTTCAGAAGCCTTGCAGCGAACTACTTTGCAGTTGTAGCGAGAGGCAATGCGCTCAACTATAGAGCTGGAATTAACCGGCACAACAATAGAACGGCCTGGCTTGTCGCGCAGAATAATATCAGCCACTGTAGCGAGTAAGAGCTCACCACGAATGACCTGACCGGTCTCGTCGACCAAAGTCATTTGCTCACCGTTTCTGCCTATTTGAACGCCCAGATCGGCATTAAGTGCCTTAACCACATCGGCTAGCTGCTTGCGCATGGTGATGCGCTCTTCTTGTTTCGGCGGGGTATTGCGAATAGAAGAGTTGAGTACCACAGTCTCGATACCGAGTTGACCAAGCAAATCAGGCAACAGAACACCGGTCTCAGCCATGGCATAGTCGATCACAGCCTTAGGTGCGTGAGTGGCCAAATTACCTGTCTTTGTCACGCGGGTATAGTTTGTGCCTGGAACAATACAGAAAGGCACTTTGTCTTCTTCAAAAACTTGACCTTTGACATGGTTGAGAAACTCATCAACATAGTATTCGCGCACACGACTGGGGAATGAAATTGAGCCAACATCGGCAGGCGAACAACGAGGGAAGTCCTCCTTGAAGAAGGTACTTTCAATTTTGCGCTCCATCGATTTAGTGATAGCGACACCCTGCGAGTCGAAAAATTCAATCGTTATTTTTTCAATCTCACGCTGAGAGACACGCACATGCACCAAACCAGCCGCTCTCTGCGTTTTCACATAGTGGCGGGAAATCGGCAAAGACATTGACTCTAAGTTCTGAACTTCAATACCAACAGAAACAAGACCTGAGACCATGGTGCGACTAATCATCTGGCTGACTTTCCAATAGTCACGACTGACCAGCACCGGTCCACCCTTCAAAGTGGCTCCATAAGCCGCGGCCAGATTAACCGCAAACTCAGGCGTAATCTCAACGTTAGCTAGGCCACGCACGCCATGAGCACCAAATAAGGTGCGGGGCGCCCGCGTTCCCCAAATTAACGAACTTAGTACTTTCGCCCCAGAGTCGACGTTTTTATCAGGCCAGATGCGGACATCCGACTTAATTGTCGCTTCTTGCCCGATAGAAGAATTATCACCAATAATGGCCCCTTCCAGCAGCGAAGCAGAGCTGTGAATGGTGGAATTATTACAGACTACACATGCCCGCAATGCCGCTTTGGCGCCAATATAGACATTAGACCAGACCACCGGCTGCTTCAACGTTGCTTTCTCTTGCACCACGACATTGTCACCGAGGGTGGTGTGAGGAGAAATTTCAGTCTCGCGACCGATGCGGCAATTTTTGCCGATCATAACCGGTGCTTCAAGCTTAACCGAAGAATCTATTTGCGTTCCCTGGCCAACCCAGATGCCTGGCTGAATTTGGGGCAAATCTATTTCAACATTTACCAGACCGTCCAGGACATCTTTATGGGCTTGGCGATAGACTGCCAAGTTTCCGATATCACACCAGTAGCCATCAGCGACATAACCGTACATGGGCTCGTTGCGCAAAAGGAGCAAGGGGAAGAGATCGTTGGAGAAATCTTGCTCTCGTCCCATGACGATATAAAGCAAGACTTCAGGCTCAAGAATGTAAGTTCCAGTGTTGACGGTGTCAGAGAAAATTTCGCTAGCACCTGGCTTTTCAACAAAGCGCTGAATGCGCTGATCGTTATCGCAGATAACCACACCATAGTCGAGTGGATTCTCGACACGCTTAAGAATCAGCGTAGCCTTTGATTTCTTTTCTTTGTGGAACTTCAAAGCTGCCGACAAATCGATATCGGTTAGACTGTCTCCCGAAATTACAACAAAAGTAGAGTCGAGATGATCTTGCACCATCTTGACGCAACCGGCAGTACCAAGCGGTTTACCCTCTTCTATCGAGTAGCTGATGTTAGCGCCAAACTCAGAGCCGTCAGCGAAGTGATCACGAATAGCATCAGGCAGATAGTGCAGAGCAAAAATGATATCGCGGAAGTCGTGTTTCTTCAGGAGATTGACCACATGCTCGGCCATTGGCTTATTGCCGACTGGCACCATCGGTTTAGGTAAATTACAGGTCAATGGCCTTAGTCTTGTCCCTGAGCCACCAGCCATGATTACCGCTTTCATACAACCTCCTAAACCGTTAAAATTGTGGAACTTGAGTCGCAGAACTTGAACTTTATAACGAGAACCTAGCGCTTGGCCTTAGTGTCTTTAGTCACTTTAGCCGTCTTCTCTTTAGGGGCAGCATTAACAGTAACTTTGCCTTCGCTTGCCATTGGCGCTTCTAGTTTTTCTGTGGTAGCACTTACCATTTCGGCCTTGGCTTTTTGCATGTTGGCCTCGTTCAAGACCTTTTGATAGACCTCATAAGTCCGGCTGGCAATAACCTTCCAGTTATAGATATGCTTGACTTTGTCATAACCAGTTTCGCGCAAGCGCTGAGCTAATTCTGGATTTCTTAAGACCTGAAGCAAGCCCCAAGCTAGAGAAGAAGCGTCGCCAGCATAGGTGGTGACACCAGTCTCCATATTTTCAACAAAGTCTTTCAAACCACCAACATCAGAAGTAACCACCGGCACTTGCGCCGCCATTCCCTCTAAGGCCACGATACCGAAAGGCTCATACAAACTGGGGATACAAACGACATCAGCACACTTGTATAGCTCTAACAATTCAGCGTCTCCAACATAGCCTAAGAAGTGGCAATTTTCACCCACACCACTCTGCCAAGCTTGACGCTTCAAGTCTTCGAGATAATAGCCAGTGCCAACCATCAAGAACTGCGTTCCAGGCCGCTCCGAAAGCACCCGCGGAGCAGCATCGAGGAGCACTTGCACACCTTTCTCACGCACCATGCGACCGACGTACAAAATAATTTGTTCTTGATCGCGTGCATACTTGCTGCGCATAGCATGGTTGTTAAACTCAAAATCGAAGACATCAGGATCGGTTCCGTTGGGAATGATCACAATTTTGTCTGATGGCATTTTGAAAGAGCGTTGCAACTCTTCGTGCATTGAATTGGAGTTGACAATTACTTCCCAGGCTTCAAAAGTAAGGCGCCATTCCATTTGGTGAATATAAGACTGCATGTCATTGTGAATGCCATGCATGCGGCCAGATTCAGTGGCATGCATAGTAGCAATAAAAGGAATACCAAAGCCGCTCTTCATCACCCAGGCAGCATCAGCCACCATCCAATCGTGGGCGTGAATAATATCAAAAGGAGTCTGGCGGTGAATTTGAATGGCATACTGCAGCAAGCCGAAATTGAGACGATTGACCCAGCTAAGAAAGTCAGGAGTGGTATCAGTTTGAGTCTTCACACGGTGAATATGCACACCATCAGCAATTTCATGCTCGGGCTGGCCAGGATGATCGGCTGTAACCACATGCACTTCGCACCCAGTCTTGACAAGCTCTCGGGACAGAGCCCAGACCACACGGGCGAGACCGCCAATGATGCGAGGTGGATATTCCCAGGACAGCATTAAAACTCGCTTCGGCACCGGTATTCCCTCATTACTTCCAATTAGTGTTGCCAATTAGTATCTAGCCACAATTTCGCCTTTCTTATTCACTGGCGAGCGGACGACTTAAAAGCGCCATAATAGCGCCAGCGGGCGTCGAATTTCCCTTAAGTGTGGACTCAACTTGCTCTGCTATGGGTAGCTCTAATCCTAGTCTTTTAGAAAGTTCACAAACCGCCTCCGCAGTTGGTACTCCTTCTGCCACAGAGCCCAGCTCTTCGAGGATAAGACTAAGTGCCTTACCGCGAGCAAGCTCAAATCCGACCCGATAGTTTCGAGAAAGTGGCCCCGAGCAGGTAGCAAAGAGATCGCCCATACCGGCTAAACCGGCCATGGTCTGGGGCTTAGCCCCTAGCCTGACGGCCAGACGTGTAATTTCAGCTAAACCGCGAGTGAGCAGGGAAGCTTTGGCATTAACGCCAAGGGAGAGGCCATCACAGGCCCCAGCCGCAATGGCAATGACGTTCTTAAGTGTGCCCCCCAGTTCAATGCCCACAGGATCGTCACTGGCGTAAACTCTAAATTTAGGGGCCGAGAGCTGACTTTGCAAAGAGCGAGCTAAGTTGATATCAGCAGAAGCGACCACCGAGGCCGTAGGCAGTCCGCCCAGCACTTCATCAGCCAAGTTTGGACCAGAGAGCGAAGCCACACCGCAGCCAGGCACAACCGCTGTCAAAATTTCACTCATTCGCATCTGGGTGCCAAGCTCCAGACCCTTGGTGGCGCTGACCAAAACAGGCAACGATTTGTCAGTTTTGCTGTCGGCTTCTGGGCTGAGCAAGCTAGCAGCCACTGCTGTTGCCAACTCACGCATAGACTGAGAATTACAAGCAAAAACGACTAAATCAGTATCACATAGCGCTTCGTCGAGGGAGCTGGTAATTACAACCTCGCTAGGAATGTGATGAGCCCGAGGCTTTTCCATCAGACGAGTGGTGGTGAGTTTCAAAGCGCCGGCTTGATTGCGACAATAGACCTTTACCGGTCGGCCACTATGGCACCACAAGTGAGCCAAAGTGAGGCCCCAGGAGCCAGCTCCAAGGATTGTTACAGATCGCTTTTCTACGTTTTTTTCCATGATTCCAATAAAAAGGCAGCAGCCAAAGCAAATGCTAATAATAGCCTCTTGGCTTTACTTTGCTGGCTCTACTTAGATACGGAATTCATCTCTTCGTGGAAAGTAACGGCACAGTTGCGACCCGCGGCTTTAGCTTCTTGCAAAGCACGAAAAGCTGACTTGACCCAGGTTTCAACAGTCATAGTTTTGGCATCAAGTATGGCGATACCGGAGGAGCAGGTTGCATAGAAACCAGCATGAGACAAGGTGGAATGCTGGATGGCAGCAAAATCGGCCACCAAACGCGAGGAAAGCAGTTGCGCTTCATTTTCATCAAGACCCTCGGCGATGATGGCAAATTCGTCACCGGCATAGCGTCCGATAATATCCGACTGCCGCAAGCGCCTACGCAAGAGCATAGACAGGGCAACCAGAACTTTGTCACCACCGGGATAGCCATGGCGTTCGTTGATTGAACGGAAATAATCAATGTCAAGCAAGATCAAAACAGTGAAGCCAGCATGTCTTTTGCGTTGAGCAATGACGGCTTGGGCTTGCTCCATAAAAGTAGTGTGGTTGAGCAGGCTTGTTAGACCATCGCGGTGCAATAACGTTTTGAGAAAGCGCGCGCGCTCTAAGCGCGAAGAAACCGAACTCAATAAAAGCGCAGGCGGCACAGGCTTGACCAGGTGGTCATCACCACCAGCCCGAGCACTTTCAATGCGGGCATCTATCTGCCCTTGCGTGGTTAAAAACAGAATGGGTAATGTGGCATGGCGCTCATCTTGTCGCACATAGCGAGAAAGTTCATAGCCAGTCATGCCCGGAAGCATAACGTCAAGCAAGACCAAATCAGGCTGAAATGCTGACATGTAAGACTCAAAGTTCTTCGGATCAGTACAGGTGCGAACCTGATAGCCAGCTGATTCTAAGAAGGCACGTATAAACGCCGCTTGATCTGGATCGTCTTCTACCGAAAGTATTCGCGGTGTTTCTTGGTAGCGTTTATCTAGCAGGTAACGCAACCGGCGGAACATCGACTTAGTATCGATAGGTTTTTCAAAGTGGGCATCAGCACCACAATGAATGGCTCGGACTTTATCTAAAAATCCTGTTTGCTTTGAGACAATGATAATTGCCATCTCATCGCCACCAGGCATAGCCCTAATGCGCTCTACCAGCTCATAAGCATCACCATCAGGTAAAGGAATTTCAAGAATCATGCCCTCAGGCATGCGCCGCTCAAGCTCACTAATGGTGCCAGCAAAGGAGCGTGCACTGCGGAAACTAAAGTCGTTTTCTTCTACCATTTTCTTCAGTGATTCAAGATCTTTTTGATCATCATCGATCACTAAGACTTCTTGTCGGCCAGACGTAGCAACAGCTCTAACCTTGCCGAGATTAGTTGTTTCAGGAGCCTCATCACCGCCAGTGAACTGAGTTGATAGTTCTTGCAGCAGCGCCTGCATGCGCTCTAAATCACCCTTTGATGCTGGCCCACTATTTCGAGTAATCACTTCGCAAAGCTTCTCGCCTTCAACGCCAAGGGCTGAAACTCGCTGAAATCCGTACATACTGCCAGAACCAGCTAGCCAGTGATAGTGCCGACTGAGCTGCTGAGCCAAATCTTTGTTATCTGGACTGGACATGAGTTTAGTAAAAAGCTCAATAATTTGCGCAAGCCTATCGGTTGAGCGTTGCACATACTGACTTTTAAGTTCGGAAAAGGTTTCCTGCCAGGAAGCCATGCCTTTATCTAACCCCTGAAATTCTAGTTATGAAGTAGTATCGAGAATAGCTTTCATTTGTGTAGCCAGAACAGTTGGGTCAAACGGTTTGGTAAGAATACCGCGGGCTCCCATTCTCTTCAGCCTTTCAATTTCTGAGGTCATTGCCTTAGCAGTGAGAAAGATCACTGGAATATTGCGCGTCCGATCATTGCTACGAAGGGCCTCAAGTGTACTGGGTCCATCCATAATAGGCATCATCATATCGAGCAAAATGACATCAGGCTGCTCCGCAGCCGCTTTGTTTACGCCATCCTGGCCATTCTCCGCCTCGATCACCTCTAGACCACCAAGTATAGTCAGACTCATACTCGCAATCGAACGGGTGTCTTCTTCATCGTCAATGATGAGAACTCTCATTGTCTCTCCTAAGTTTTCTTCTTATTTAGGCCAACCATAAACGCCAGTACCATTAGACTCTTAATACCCAGTATCTCTTTACTTCACCTATTTTCTTTACTTTCTACTTGCCTCCAACTAATCTGCCGATAAGACTTGATCACAAGCGAAACCAGCGGCTTTGAGAATCTCCTTGATCTGGTCAGAGAGCTTCAGTGGGTCAAATGGTTTGGTTATTACCGCCAGCGCCCCAAGCTTCTTCATGTCTTCAAACTCTGGAAACATGCCTTTAGTTGTGCAAAATATCACTGGAACCTCGGCGGTCTCAGGAATCTCTCGCAAACTGGCTAAAGTTTTAGTACCGTCCATATCAGTCATACAGAGATCAAGCAAGATTACATCGGGCACGTCATTGCGCGCCATTTCAATGCCCTCCTTGCCCGAACAAGCTTCCGCTACAGTATCGCCGCCTAACAGGCCCAGGCAAGAACTAGCGACCGTGCGAAAGTCCTCCTCGTCATCAATAATGAGAACCTTCATAGTAAATATTGTCTCCAAATACTAAATTTCGTACTCAATCTAAAAAGCCTGATTTGACTGCATCGAGGCAGCTGGCTCAAGCACCTGAACTGGTTGCTTTAGCAAATTTTGTGCCTTGGGAATGCGGAACCAGAAAGTCGAACCCTTGCCCTCTTCTGACTCAACCCCAATGGTTCCTCCGTGTTGCTCAACGATACCCTTACAAATGGCCAGACCCAAACCTGTACCGCCTTTCTTCTTCGCATCTGAAGCTTCAACCTGCTGGAATCTTTGGAACAATCTGTTCTTAAAGCTCTCAGGAATACCTCGTCCTCTATCAGTAACGTGCACTTCTATAAATCCGCCCGGAATCTCTGCTGAACTAACGGTAACTGCAGCACCTTTAGGTGAGAATTTGACAGCGTTAGAGATCAAGTTAACTAAAACCTGCACCAATCTATCACCGTCGGCATGAACCATTTCGCCACTGGGCTTCATATCGAGGAGCACACCATTGTTGGCAGCAAATGTATTTACAGCCTGCTCAGAACGCTCAAAGATGGAGGCCACAGCAACATCAACCAGCTCCATATCAAGCTTGCCAGCTTCGAGTTTTTCAACGTCGAGAATATCGTTAATCAGACCAATCAAACGAATGGTGTTGCGTTCAGCAATATTTACTACTTTCTTGGCTTGCTCAGGAAGAGCCCCCATGGCTCCAACAGCCAGCAGGGTAAGTGAACCACGAATAGATGTAAGCGGAGTACGCAGTTCGTGTGAAACAGTAGAAACGAACTCTTTCTTCATTCGCTCTACTTCTTTGCGCTCAGAAACGTCGAGCACGTTAGCCATAAAGCGCACAGCACCATCCGGTGATACAAACTCAGTCAAGGAAATCTCTACAGGGAAATCTTCGCCATTGGCCGACAGACAATCAAATTCACCGATGCGGTTAAGAGCCTTAGTGAACAATGTTTCCATAAACGACTGGCGGTCGTTAGGGTCGCTCACCGAGAAATGGCGCGCATCAGCAAAGAGTGACATGACGTGACGGCCCAGCATTTCGTGGCTGCGAGTGGAGAACATTGACTCAGTGCGGGGGTTGATTGACTCAATCAAGCCGTCGCGGGTAATAATGATCAAACCAACCATCATATTATTGATGATGTTGCGAATGCGAGCTTCGTTAGCCTTAATCGCTTCCTCAACCAATTTACGTTGGGTGATATCGTGGGCAACGCAGAATAAGGCTCTATCTTTCTCTGACCAGTCTGCCGACCACAAGACGTTAACCATACTGCCATCGCGCTTTTTCACGCGGTTTTCGAAGTTAACCTTACTGGTGGCACCACGCACAGAACGCACAGCCCGGATAGTATCGGGCACGTCTTCAGGCATAATCACTTCAATAAAACGACGGCCCATCAATTCGTCTGGATAGAAGCCCCAGCTCTCATACGAAGCAGGGTTTACAGCGACGAATTTACCATCCATATCAATAGAACAAATCACATCGGCAGCGTTCTCAATTACCGCTCGTTCTTTGCGGCTTGCTTCTGCCAGTGCTTCAGCCATGCTACGGAAAGCATCATCGAGCTGGGCAATTTCATCATTGCCACTGAGAGGAGGCCGCAACTTTTGACCACGGGCCAATCTGAATGAGTTGTCTGTGACTGTGCTCAAACGAGTTGAAATGCTGCGCAAGAAATAATACAAGAGCAAGAAGGCTATACCGATATTGAGTACAACACCGAATACCAAGAACATCTTGACCGCGGCCCTAGACCTGTTCTGCTGTTCCGGGCTCTCACTTTCAATTTTTCTTTCGTCTTCAGTCAGACCTTTCAACTCATCTTGCAGCTGGTCAGCCAATTGGCGAATCTGCTTGTACATGTGCCTGGCTCTAAACTGAGCCACATCAACCCGGTTGTCATCGATAGCAGCTTTAGCTTCACCGAGAATTTTCAAACCATCGGATGTAATCGTCTGCAAGCGGCCCAAAATCAGCTGCTGCTTGTCATTGTCGCCAACCAGGCCTTTCAATTCCTGCAAATCGAGAGGAATCTGCCGCACGATTTTGTCGTATCTGTCAGAGAACAAAGGGCTCTTGGTGATGCTGTAACCACCCATGGCTACGCCGGCATCGTAGAACAACTTAGACAAAGCATTGGCCTGCGAAATAATGGCCTTAGATCTGACCTGCCTCTGTACTTCCACTTCAGCTTGCTGCAGCAATACCGACAAAACAATCAAGAATACAAGTTCAAAGACGAGCGGAACTAATACGAGAATAAATCCCTTATGCGAAATCTTAAGTTGAAGATTGAGTCGCATTAACTGTTCCTATCAGAGTGACTTACTTGTACCGGGAGGAGATTCATTATCAATTTCAGCCTTGGCCTCACCGAGGATTTTCACCCCCTCAGATGTAATAGTTTGCAATCGACCGACAATTAGCTGCTGCTTTCGATTGTCTCCAACCACAACTTTTAATTCCTCCAAATCGAGGGGAATCTGCCGCACGATTTTGTCGTAACGGTCGGCGAACAAAGGGCTCTTGGTGATACTGTAGCCGCCCATGGCCACCCCAGCATCGTAAAAAGATTTAGACAGGGCGTTAGCGCGCGAAATAATAGCCTTAGACCTAATTTGACGTTGTACTTCTACTTCAGATTGCTGCAAAAGCACCGACAAAACAATCAAAAACACCATTTGAAAGGCGAGCGGAACTAAAACAAGGATAAATCCCTTCTGCGAAATCTTAAATTGAAGATTAGGTCGCATTATCAGTTCCTATCAGGGAGTTTTGTTGGGATTGAGGAGAGCTTCTTTGATTTTACGCAGCTTCTCACGGTCAAGGCTGTAGCCATTGCCGAAATCAATACTGGCCGGTGCAGCAGTAGTAGCAGTACCTGGAGTGGTCGAAGTTGCAGCAGTTGTCGCGGTTGTCGGGTTATTCCCGGTAGATACTGGTGGAACATAAGTGGGAGCAACGGCAGTTGGCCTTTGCTGATAAGTCGGTTGATAAGTTGGAGAAACCGTAGGGGTTGACCGCGTAGGTTGATCGGAGGCCAAATCGTTGAGAATCTGCTTGGTCTCGTCGTCGATCATGACGTCAGCTTCGCTCTCACCCCGCCGGTAACCTTGAGGAAGCCCAAAGTAGTTAGCTGGAATAGGGCAAGTCTTGGTGTAATAGGTATCAAGCATTGAGCTGAGACTACCAGAGTTGTTAACGTAGCTCACTTTGAGAGGAAACATGTGAGTGTCAGGCAGACCGTAGGCCTTAGCCAACATTTTTGAAATACGCCCGGGAACGGCAATATCATTTGATATCCAACAATCGGCGTGGCGAATGGTAGCCCGTTTACCACCAGGAGGCCCGCCTCCGTTCATGGTGTACTTAGTAGCCAGAAGCCCTGCGACCTGAGTTGAACCAGTCTTGGCCCAATTGCGGTCAGACATGTCTTGACCATTACCTGCCGTTTTGCGGTCAAGGTCAGCCATCCATTTGTCGAAAGTAGTGCTGTAGTACATTCTGGTCTTGTCGTTATAGAGAGCGACGTTCCAATCAGGGGCACAAGTGACGATATTAATGCCGCGGGCAGGACTTACCAGCTTGAGGCCAGTGCCACTGATGTAAATGTACTGGTCGCCGAATTTCTCAGACTTCTGGGTTAAGACCCAGCCCTTTTCATCAGCCATAGCTGGCGCGCTGGTAAAAATTCCACAAAGGGAAGCTAGACAAAGGCTTACAGATAGAAAGACTGATGTTGAAAAACGCATGTTCAGCAAACCGAGAAGGAAACTAGAAATAATCAGGATATCTATTAATGGCAACACCCATCAATTTTCTTACCCGCTTCTGCACTAATAGAAACAGATTTATCAGAATCTCCGCCCATTTTGGCGGGTTTAATGCCATTTGCTGGCTGAAATTCTTATCTTCAGCGGCCCAAATTTTGGGAATGCAGCTACTTAACGGTCTTACCCAACCTCGTACGCGGATCAAGAGCATCGCGCAGACCGTCGCCCAAGAAATTGAACGAAAGCACAGTCATAAAGATAAAAAGCGAGGGGAAGAAAATTAAATGGGGATGAGCCCGCAATGAGCGCCAGCCGTCAGAGGCCAGAGTGCCCCAACTACAGGCGGGAGGTGACAGACCCAGGCCGATAAAACTGAGGGTCGACTCGGAGAGAATGGCCGACGGTACAGTAAATGTCAGGGCGACAATGATTGGACCAATCGCATTGGGCAAGAGATGCTTAAACACAATATTCAAACCTGATTGACCTTGCGCCCGAGCCGCTTCGATAAACTCTTCATTCTTTAACTGCAAGAATTGAGCTCGCACCAGTCGCGCTGTTCCCATCCAACTGACCAGACCAAGGGCAATGAGAATACCGAGAGTACCGCGGCCGAGCAATACACCGATAAGTATCATCACAAGTAAGTCTGGCAGCGAATAAGCAATATCGACCCCACGCATTAAGAGAGTATCGATTTTGCCGCCGAAATAGCCAGAAACTGCACCATATAAGGTGCCTATTACAAATGCCACAGCAGCGGTCGTGAGACCGATAGCAATCGAAAGTCGGGCGCCATAGACTATACGCGAGAGCAAATCACGACCCAATTCATCTGTACCCATAAGATGTTGACTGCTTGGGCCAGCAAGAAAATCGGTTGAAGTTTGGTCAAAAGAATATGGACAAAGACTAAATCCCATCCACGAAAGCAAGGCCACAAGACAAATAGTCGCAATCACCCAAAAAGCGAAATAAGCCGTCGGTATGCGTTTCAAGCGCGCTACAACGCTCTGATCAAGTGGCTTGATAGCAGCGGGAGGAGATTTGGCGTTGTCTAAAGTCTGCATCTCGTCCTCTTATCTAGTCTTCTAGGCGCATGCGCGGGTCTAATATTTGGTAGGCAACATCAACGAATGTGTTCGCCACTATTAACAACACGGCAAAAACTAGGGTTGTACCAAGAATCAAATCGTAGTCTCTGTTCATCACAGCCGTAATGAAAAACCGGCCCATACCAGGTATGGCGTAGATATACTCGACGACAAATGAGCCAGTGATAACAATAGCTGTTAGTGGACCAAGCACTGTTACAACAGGTATAAGCGAATTGCGCAAAATATGTTTGGTCACAGTCGACCACTGCGACAGTCCTTTAGAGCGGGCCGTGCGCACCCAGTCTTTCTCAACGATCTCAAGCACTGAGGCTCGCGTTAAGCGGGCTAAATAGGCTGCCGGAGAGAAGGCTAAAGTCACCGCTGGTAGCACCACGTGCCAGGGCGATTCCCATAACCCAACCGGCAGTACCCGCAGTTCAATAGCAAATACAAAAATAAGAGTGGCACCAATGACAAAGCCAGGCACCGATATCCCCAAAGTCGACAAGAACATGGCGATTACATCTTCACGGCGACCGCGACAGACTGCCGCGATAGCTCCTAAAGGCACCCCAATCATTACCGCCAGAGTTAGGCTGATTGTTCCCAATTGCAGCGATACGGGGAAAGCATCAGACAAAATATCATTGACTGTCCGATTGACGTATTTATAAGAAACGCCTAAATCGCCTTGAGCTAATCGACCTAAGTAAAGGAAGTATTGCTCTGGCACGGGCTTATCGAGATGATACTTAGCATTAAGGTTGGCGATAATTTCAGGCGGTAGATTTTTGTCAGCATCAAAAGGGCCGCCCGGTACAATTCGCACTAAAACGAAAGTCAGTGATGCCACCACCAGCAGCACCGGTATGGCAAGCAGTATTCTCTTCAAAATCAATGCAATCATTGTCCACCTACTTCTACAGCCTTGAAGAACTGCAAATCAAGCGGGTTGATGGCGATTCCTTTGACCCACGGTTTAACCATAATATTCTGAGTTGCTAAAAACGTCGGCACAATTGGCACCGCCTCGCGGCAGAGCATGACATCGGCTTGACGATAGAGGTCGGCTCGCTTTTTGGTATCTAGCTCACCTTCAGCCGCTTGGATGAGCTGATCGTACTTAGGGCTCCACCACTTTGTGTCATTGTTACCGCAGTCTTTGGTAAAGAGATTCATAAAAGTCTCAGGGTCTGGATAATCAGCGCCCCAGGAATTACGAAACATTGGTGGCGCGTCCTTGCGCACTGTAGCCAAATATACTTTCCATTCTTGATTGACTAGCTCTATTTCAATACCAAGATTGCGTTTCAATTCATCTTGAGTGGCCTCAACGGTCAATCGCACATCATCGCGATTAGGATAGAGCAGCTCGGCCTTCGGGAAACCCTTGCCACCAGGATATCCCGCTTTAGCTAGAAGGGCCCGAGCTTGCACTGGATCGAATTTCAATCCCGAATCGGGAGAATATCCTGGTAGCGCCGGTGGTATCCAACTAGTAGCAGGCCGCTCACCCCTCCTTAAAATACGAGGGAATACAGAGCGGTCAATCGCCATAGCCACGGCCTTGCGTACCAGGGGATCGGTAAAGGGTTTCTTGCTGACGTTAAAGGCCAAATAGTTTGCTCGCAGCAGAGGAAAGTTTTTATACTCAGGAGAAGAGCGAAAGCGCTCGACATCAGGAGTAGAGAAGCTGCGATTGTCGATGAAGTCTAGCTCATCATTCTCGTATAAAGCGAAAGCTGTTGAAGCTTCTGGCACCATAAACATCTTGACGAGCTTAACTTTGGGCGGCCCATCAAAGTAGTGGGGGTTGGCACTCAATTCCATTTTGTATTCGTGCTGCCAGCGAGTGAGCTTGAAAGGTCCATTTGTGACAAAGTTCTCAGGCTCGGTCCAGCGATCACCGAAGCGTTCCACCACATCTTTGCGCATCGGGAAGCTAACGCAAAAAGCAGTTAGGTATATAAAGTACGCGGCCGGCTTGGAAAGTCTTACTTCAAAAGTGTGCGGATCGATTGCCTTGATGCCAAGCAGATCGGCATTTTTCAATTTCCCGGTGTTGTAATCGCGAGCATTGACAACATCGTAAAGAAAGAATGCGTATTGAGCAGCGGTAGCCGGATTAAGTAATCGTTTCCAGGCGTACTCGAAATCATAAGCTGTGACGGGCTTTCCGTCGGTCCAGCGCAAATCATCTCTTAAATGGAAGAGATAACGCTTGCCATCATCAAGAACTTCCCAGCTTTTGGCGCAAGAAGGCGCACAGGTCAGGTCATTGGTGTATTGGGTGAGGCCGACCATTAGATTGGAGACGACATCAAATGATGTTGAGTCTGTAGCTGTATGCCAGTCAAGACCAGGGGGTTCCGTGCCAAGGTTTACCCTGAGGACACCAGGCTCAAATCGGCTCCGGGCCTTAGTGCAAGCAGTTAATGACAAAATGCTCACCAGCAGCAATAAAGCAAGAAGGCACTGTCCAAGCCCCTTGGCGAGGCGCCATATTAAGTATCTGTCATCGCTTTTCGCATCGCTACTTTTTGTCATCGCCTTTATTCTAGCTTTATTGACAGTTTTTCGAACTCTTGGATATACTTGCCTTGACGCCTCCGAGGAGGCTTCTTTTTTCTGTCTTGTTTTTGACGGCAAGATAGTTGTTTGGAGTTATTGTCATGGCGAAGAAAGACGACCGCATCATCATCACATTGGCCTGTGGAACTTGCAAAAGACGCAATTACACAACCATGAAAAACAAGAAAAATGATCCGGAAAGACTGAACTTGGAAAAATATTGCAAGTTCTGTCGCAAGCACGTTGAACACAAAGAAACTAAGAAATAAAGGCTCGTCCTTTTTCTCGGTTGTTTTGTTTTCAGTACTGATAAGCAGTACATGGGGCCGCTCCGGCGGCCGCGTTACGCGCCCTTAGTTAAATGGTATAACGTGGGTCTCCAAAACCTTTGTTGAGGGTTCGACTCCTTCAGGGCGCGAATTCAATATAAATCTAAAGCAGTTTTAGATAAAGCGCGTTTTAGATAAAACGGATGGCTTGATACAGATGGCAAATAAGGAACAGGACAGCTCAACAGGCCAAGTGGTCAAAGCTAAGGAGCAATCCGTGTCCACGACTAAATCTGAGAAGCATGAAGAGAAAAAACACTCACTTATAGTGGGTGTTGGTCAGTTCCTTAAAGAAGTCGCTATCGAGCATCGCAAGATTACGTGGCCTGACAACAAACAAGTCGTGCGCGAGACATGGAGTGTGTTATTCCTCGTCACAGCGATAACGATGATTGTTCTTGGCATCGACTGGGTGTTAGGCAGCGTTATCTTTGGACCAATTGAGCACTGGGCTCGCTTGCACGGAGCCGGCATAGGCCGGGGCTAATACCTAATTAGGTACGAGCTGAAGAAAAGGGATGGCGAAATGGCTTTCATAAAGACAGACGGACAACGACGCTGGTTCGCAGTGCAAACCGCCTCCGGTCACGAAAACAAAGTGAAGGAGCACATCGAAAAACGCATCGTCACCATGGGCGCGCAAGACCGCATCTTCGGCGTGATTGTGCCTGAAAAAATGGTGACCAAGGTCAAAGATGGCAAGCGTATTGAGAAACGTGAACGAGAATATCCTGGTTACGTTTTTGTCGAAATGATTCTTGATGATGACTCCTGGCGTGTCGTTCGTGAAGCCCCTGGTGTAACGAAATATGTGGGCGCTGGAAAGAAACCAACCCCTGTTCAAGACGCAGAAATGCGCAAGATTTTAAGACGTCAAATGGCGATGACTGGCCTCAAAGGCAAGAAACCTGCTGCTATCGATGTTAAGGTCGGCGACTACGTACGCATCACAGGCGGACCATTCGCAGACTTTACAGGAGAGGTAACAGAAGTGAACCTCGAAAGAGAGCGGATCAAGGCTTCTGTCATAATCTTCGGACGTGCCACACCAGTTGAGCTTGAGTTCAACCAGGTTATAAAAGTGTAAATGTGGTGGACTAAGTCCCCCATCTACCATATGATCGATATTTCGCGCATTTCTATCGATCGTCTTCACCAGAAGCCGACCGTAAAGATTGCACCGTAACCATCTTAAATAGACAGACATAGGACCGAGAAAAGTGAAAAAGGTTGTTGGAAAAATCAAATTGCAAATCACCGCAGGGAAAGCCAATCCTGCGCCGCCTATTGGTCCAGCTTTGGGTCAGCACGGCGTCAACATCATGCAATTTTGCAAAGAATACAACGCTAAGACTCAAGACAAAGCCGGCACGATTATCCCAGTAGAAATTTCAGTCTACGAAGATCGTTCCTTCACTTTTATCTTGAAGACACCTCCCTCTGCTGAACTAATTAAGAAGGCAGCCAATGTGGAGAAAGGCTCCGCAGCTCCCAACAAAACCAAAGTTGGCAGTTTGACTAAGGCAAAAGTCACCGAGATCGCCAAGATCAAGATGCCTGACCTTAACGCCGTAACCCTTGAGGCCGCCGAAGCAATGATTGTCGGTACCGCAAGAAACATGGGCATTTTAGTCGTCGACTAAAGCAATTTTTTTTAGAGCAAGCATCAATCATTCATATAGATCATTTCAAGGGAATTTCCGAAAATGGCTACGCTAACAAAAAGACAGGAAAAACTAGGCACGTTCTACACTGAGAACAACGCTCTTCACACTGCTGAGCAAGCTCTCAAATTGTTGAAAGCCGAAAATTCAGTCAAGTTCGACCAAACAGTCGAAGTTCACTTCAGACTAGGCGTCAATCCTAAGCTGAATGACCAACAAATCAGAAGCACCGTGCAATTGCCAGGCGGCACCGGTAAAACGGTTCGCGTTGCAGTTGTTGCTAAAGGCGAAAAGGTACAAGAAGCTAAGGATGCCGGCGCCGATGTTGTGGGTTCGGACGAGCTTGTTGCCAAAATCGGTGAAGGCTTCCTCGATTTCGACAAACTGGTTGCTACTCCAGATGCCATGGCCATGCTGTCCAAAATGGGTAAAATCCTTGGACCAAAGGGCCTAATGCCTAACCCTAAAGATGGCACAGTGACTTTTGACGTTGGCAAAACTGTCAAAGATCTCAAAGCTGGTAAGGTTTCCTTCCGCGCTGAGAAAGATGGCGGCGTTGTACAAATGGCTATCGGCAAACTTTCGTTTGATGACAGCCGTCTTCTACAAAACCTTGCTGCAGTGGTTGATCAAATCCAAAAAATCAAACCACCATCAGTCAAAGGTGCTTACATGAAATCTGTTTACTTGAGCACCACTATGGGCCCAAGCGTAAGAATGGACATCAGCGCTTTGCAAGATCTGGCCAAAGCTCCAGCTGTCAAAGCCTAAGCTAACAGTTCTTCTTTCAAGCTCACACAAAATTAAAAAGAGCATCGCTTGGCGATGCTCTTTTTGTTTGCTGATTTTGATGTTGAAGACAATTAGCTAGCTGTGTTTGGAACGACAAAAGTAAACGGATAGGCTTGAGAAGACCTGAAAACAATGGCAGGACCACCAGCGTAAATCAGATGCACAACAAAGGGTTTGACATCCACTTGAGTGACCACCGTAACTGTTCCGGTTACAGGACCACCATAGGGTTTAAGAGCGGCTATATCGCCCGGGGTAACTGTGTTAGTACAGCTGACTAGACTGAAATTGCTGAGCATAGAGCTACCGCCCTTGTTTGCTCGGTTGATAACTGCCAATACCCTGTTTTTGCAAGCCGTAGCATCAGGATCGCCAATAGCTCCGACCCTTGCAGCTTCGCGACAGGTGGAATCATTGAGCTGCACCGCTAAAACAATTACAGTTAAATCGAACAGTACTAAAACAATCGGCACTAAGACCATAATGCCAGCACACAGTTCAACTATTGATTGACCAAGACGTTTTCTAGGCCGTGACAAAGTCATAGACATATAGCAAACCATTTCACAAAAGACTGCTCACAAAAGACCGCTGCCACCAGACATCAAGACCACACTGGTGTTATTCCCCAAGGGACAAAACCTAATCGCAATCACCGCTTCCTATAGCGCTTAAAACTTAGCGGCATGGGGTAATATGCTAGATATGATGGGAGTTATCAATGCTGAAAAGATGTAAAGCTAGGCCAAAATATGGTTCAGGGATAGCCGAATTTATACCGGCTCTTTTTGTTTTCCTTTTTATCATTGCCCTTCCCTTAATCAATCTTCTTACTTTTTGCATGGGCTATGCCAACGTTTCGCTACTCGGCACCCAATGTGCCGTAGATGCAGCAAATGCTAGCTCTTTCCCTGATGCCCTGAGCAAAGTGAAGAGCCGAGCCGACTCGATTGTCATATCTCCTATGGGAAGATTCGCAAAAATGGTGCCGATTGGAGGCTACCTTGGTTGTGGAGTAAACGTATTTACAGTAGAAACTGACATCAATACCAACGTAGTGAAGGAATATGGTCCCAATACAAAAATGACTGCGGCCTATGATCCGACCAACAAAATATACGAGTATGTCATCAGAACTAATTTCAATATCGGCCCCTTTATGAGCCTGGGTGCTATTCCCTGGATCGGCGGAATTCCCATGATTGGCGTTCCCACGCCGGTGAGCACAGCTGCACACCGAGCTGTCGAGCACTCTGAGGCAATATCGCTACTGCAAGTACCGTATACAAGTTTATTGGCGACTTCTCCGTTATCATTGCCACTCACGTGGCTATAATAGTTGCCTAAGCAAGTTACTTCTAAGGCATCGAGACACTAAGTTGGTCAAGTACAAAGACTATTATCAAGTTCTAGGCGTCGACCGTAAGGCCACTGATGCTGATATCAAAGCAGCTTATCGCAAGCTGGCAAGAAAAACACACCCTGATGCCAACAAGAATGACCCTTCTGCAGAAGAAAAATTCAAAGAACTAATTGAAGCTTATGAGGTCTTGAAAGACCCAGAGAAGCGCAAGCGCTATGACATGCTCGGTGCCGATTGGAAAGCGGGAGACAATTTCAGACCGCCGCCCCAACAATCTGGTGCCAACGACGGTAGCTTTAGTTTTGACTTTGGCAATTTTGGTGATTTGCGCGGCAACAGTGCCTTCTCCGACTTTTTCGATAGCCTCTTTGGCCAAACTTTCGGTAGCGGTGCTGCCGCTGGCGGACCAGTTAGACAACAACAACAGCAGCAGCAGCAAGCCCAAGCTGGTCGCAAGCGCAGCTTAGATCAAGAAGCTGAGATCGAATTGACTGTAGAAGAACTAGCTCAGGGAGCCAGACGGACTCTACAGGTTAGCACTCCTGGTGGCAAACCAAAAACCATCGAAGTAAAAATCCCCGCCGGAGTAAGACCAGGGAAAAAAGTCAGAGTCGCTGGCGAGGGCGCCACTATGACTGGTGGCACACAAAAGGGCGACTTATATCTGCGCGTCAAAGCTAAGCCGCACAATTACTACACCATAGACGGCGACAACTTGATTTGCGAGCTAGAAATCACTCCAGCGCAGGCCGTGATTGGTTCTGAGGCGGTTGTGACTACAATCGAAGGTGCAGTAAAAATACGAGTACCGGCTGGCAGTCAGAACGGCCGACTATTGCGCCTAAAAGGAAAGGGCCTACCAACTCTTGGAGCCAGTACCCGCGGAGATCAGCTGGTACGAACCAAGATTGCCATTCCAACAGAAATTAGCGAAAAAGAGAAAGAACTCTATGAGCAGTTAGCTAAGCTCGAAAGAGAAACTGCAGCTAACGGTCGCAAATAAAACCTCAAGGCAATAAGAAACAAAAGCCTACTGTTTCATATGGATATATGAGGCAGCCGCTCTGAACTCGTCATAGCCTGACTGAGCCTGATTTTGATTGCACATGATTTCAGACATGACTTCATGCACTTCTGGATCTACTTCTCTTAACTTAATAGCCTGATTGGCAATGTCGCGAGCCTCTTTGAAGCGATTGCTAGCAATGTACAAACGCGCTAAGGTAAGCAGCGTTTTGACATCCTCAGGATTTTTCTGGTAGCGTTTTTCAGTATCTTTCAAAGCACTAGATACGATACCAGCATGCGATTCAACTATGTCCTTAACGGCATAGGGATAACCAAGTATGTCTTTTTCGCGAGTAAAGCCTTTTTGAAACTCTTCGAAACCCTCTTGCTGCTTGCCGTCTTGAGCCAAGGCAAGACCCAACTCTCTCTGCACACCAGGATCTGAGTTATCAGACTTAAGCAAGGCAGTAAGCTCTGTAACGGCCTTTGCTGAACTGTTTGTACGCATATAAAGATTAGCCAGTTCTTTATGAGGTGTAGACCAAGTAGTAGAAGGGAAAAGTTCAATTATTTTCTCGTATACGGCAATGGCATCGTCGTCACGATGCATGATGGCCAGTTGTCGGCCATAGAGTAATCGAATATAGGCGCTGTACTTAGCTTGCTCAAAAGCCTTATTGCAATAACCGATACCCAGTTCTTTATCAGCCTTGCTGCCCGCCTCAACCAACACCATTCCAGCGGCCATCAAGGCCCTTGTATCATTGGGCTTCTTGGCGACAAGAGCTTTAGCCGCTTCTATAGCCGGGCCGACTTCACCACGGGAAAGAAGTTTAAGTGGTTCAAGCTTATTGATTTCAGCCATGACCGACTCAGCAGCAATTGACTTATCTTTCACTTCTAAGTCTTGTTGCTCAGCGGATAAACCATAAATCGCTGTTTTATCTTTAACGACTCCTTTGCTGGTGCTGTAAAACGCACCGCAGCACCCAGCAGCTACGACAATGGGCAAGAGCACATCAAAAAAGATACTAATCTTACTGCTGACCTTCCCACTGACTGCCTTTGCCGCCTGTTCTGCCTCTGAGCCAGCCGCTGGCATACTAGAAAAAGAAGCCTTGAGGTTGTTGTGCGACCGTCCTGGTTCACTGTTTTCAGGCGGAATACTAGCTTCGACTGGAGCCTGTGGGGTGGGCTGGGCAGCCCCTAATTTACTAGCCGAATCACTAGCTAAATTGTTAGCAGGATTGCTATCTGCGGGCTTTGGGCCACTGCCTTTTCCAGGTTTAACAGCGTCACTCTTCTTCTTAAACATAAGCCTCGAACTTCCTGTGGTCTTTAACAGATCGCTTCTCAATACTAATGGCTATTAAAATTTTGCCTCAAATCGAGCCAAGTTAAAACAAAAGATTCACAAACACCCTTCTTTGACACATATTGATCAATTTGACGCTTTGCATCCTCACTTAATTTAAGCAGCTTAGTCAGGTAAGAACTGCTGCGCGACTGACTCAGTTTAGCGGCTCCAATTGCTTTCAGCTCAAGAGCAACCAGCGAATCAATGATGGCATCCGGCTCATAATCATCGTCAATCAAAAGCTGCAGAGCTGCTGACAAGGCCAGGGCATCTTTACTACCGGCCCTAAGTTTCTGCACAAAGGCATGACTACCAAGCTTCTCGGTCAACTCCTGCAGGATAGTATCGCTTTTTCTTTGCCTGCCTTTGGTCGCGCTCCCTGCCGATAGACCGACTATCTGAGAAATCGGCCCGACATTCTCTTCAATGCGATTGTTTAACGGCACAACCTGACAGCGACTGACGATGGTAGTAAGCACGTCATCTGAAGTTTGACTAAACAATAGAAATAGAGAGGGCGACTTTGGCTCTTCAATTGTCTTCAAAAGGGCATTAGCCGCTGGTCTATGGAAAGCAGCTTCATTGGCTTCTTCGATAATTACAACCCGGACGTAATTAGAGGTGCGGGCCAGCTCCTCAGAAAGATTGCGGGCAGCCTCAACTGGTATCTTGCCGCTCTTGCCAGCCTCAGCCGAGAGCACAAACCAGGCCTTGGGATGCTCGTCCTGGAAAAGCCAGCGACAATTCTGACAGGCATTCGCCAGAGCCTTCAAAACCGGTTCGGCAAGCTCGGTCAAAGCCGAGCCGTCCTCATCTACACAACCAGCCTGCCAGGGCTGCATACAAGCCCCCTGAGTAAGCTTGTCTTCTCTGCTGCAATTGAGATGAGCGGCCAACTGCCTGGCAATCAACCACTTGTCTTGGTGAGCACGTCCGGTGAGAAGTAGAGCATGAGCCAGGCGCCCTTGTTCAATGCCGTTGGCCAGCAATCTAGTAGCCACAGCTTGTCTTTCAGTCAAATCGTCAGAGAAGAGGTTTTGCATGTAAGTAATATTAACGTGTATTGACCCCGAAAAAAATTGACAGCTCTTGGCGAGTCGAATACACTATCTCCGGTCAAAAAAAACGTGCATGGGAAAGTGCTGACTACTGAGATCAGGTCCCTGTGCCCTTTTGCGAAAGCCCGTCTGGCGAAGATTCCTTTTATTAAGGTTTACTCAAGAGAAAGGCGCGCAAAGCAATTCTTTGCTGACCATTTCACTTGGCTTTCTGGAGAGTAACCCTTGGCTAACGTAGTTGTCGTCGGAGCGCAGTTCGGAGATGAAGGTAAGGCAAAAGTAACAGACCTTTTGGCCAATAATGCCGATATCGTAGTGCGCTACCAGGGTGGGGCCAACGCTGGTCACACTGTCGTGGTAGGAAAAGAAACCTACAAATTCCACCTTATTCCTTCCGGAATTCTGTATCCCGGTAAGATCTGTGTGCTCGGACCTGGCATGGTAATCGATCCCAAGGCCTTCATAAGCGAAGTAAAGTCTTTGACTGATCGCGGCCTCGATGACTCTCGCTTAAAAGTTTCGGCTTCAGCTCACGTCACCATGCCCTACCACTTGGCTCTAGATGCAGCTGAAGAAGAAAGCCGTGGCGATAACAAAATTGGTACCACCAAACGTGGTATCGGACCAACCTATGCCGACAAGTGCGCTCGCTCCGGCATCCGCATGGAAGACTTGCTCGACCGCGAAGTGCTCAAAGAAAAGTTAGAGTGGATGGTACCGCGCAAGAACCTGCTTCTAGAGCGTATGTACAATCACCCACCGTTCAATACAGACGAAATTTTGGAAGAGTACGCCTCCTACGGCGAACAAATGCGCAAATACGTTTGCGACACATCGCAATTGATCTTTGAAGCCGTCAACAACAAGAAGAACATTCTTTTTGAAGGCGCGCAGGGCACAATGCTCGACCTCGATCACGGTAGTTACCCATTCGTAACAAGCTCTAGCCCAACAGCAGGCGGGGCCTGTATCGGTGCTGGCATCGGCCCAACAATCATCGACCGCGTCATCGGCATATCAAAAGCATTTATGACTCGTGTGGGTGAAGGTCCATTCCCTACGGAGCAAGACGGCGAAGAAGGCGAAATGCTTCGCCAGACAGGTAAGCCATGGGCCGAAGTGGGCGTCACCACTGGCCGCCCAAGACGCTGTGGTTGGTTCGATACCGTAATTGGCCGCTATGCTGTGCGCGTTAACGGCCTCGACTGCCTGGCTATCACCAAGCTCGATGTCATGGACGAATTTGACGAAATCAAAATCTGCGTTGCCTACAAAGACAAGAAAGACGGCAGTATCCACAAAGAATTGCCATCAATCGGTTCTCAATTCAAGCGCATGGAACCTGTGTACAAAGTTTTCCCAGGCTGGAAAAAACCAACATACAAAATCACAAGCTTCGAAGAATTGCCTGCTGAAGCTAAACGCTATCTAGACTTCATTGCCGAAGAATTAGACTGCCCAGTGGCTATTGTTTCTGTTGGTCCAACCCGTGACAAGACAGTGGTTATCGAAGATCCAATTCACGGACCGAAGCGCGTGCTTTCCAAAGCGGTGGTGCAGTAAGGTCTCTTACTGAGCACCGTATGAAGTATTGGGCGTAAGCAAATCGCTTACGCCCTCTTCGTCTTTAATCGGGCTGAGGGGCAAGTTTAAGATCCGACGGATAAAATTCCGCAGATTAAGAGCCAAATCACCCTGCTTCACCAGGCAACGATCTAGCCCAGCCTGAGCTGACGCGCTGTCTGGCAATATCGCAAGAATCTTGCGATAACAAGCCCGAGCATCCATATATTCGTGCAAATAAAACTCATCAAGGTGCGCCAGGCGTTCTAGAGAATCCAAAGACTGGGGCTCTCGCAACAAAATAGAAAGAAGGACACTCTTGGCCCTTTGATAATCTCTATTAGCAATATAGAGATCAACCAGTTCTAACTGCCATGCTTGCTCTGCCGGGCGAGACTCAACGGCCTTCACAAGCAAATCAATGGCTTTCTTATTCTCACCAAAGGCCTGAGCAACGCTAGCAAGGGCATGGTCAACCTCGGGGTCATGAGGAAAGCGCTGAGCCAGTGCATCAGCCTGGACTTTTGCTTGCTTTACCGATTGCTCCGCCAGCAAAGCAGACACCAAGGCCAATCGAGCATCACGAGAGCTGGGGTCGAGCTGTACCGCGTTCCGGGCTAGCTCAACGGCTAGCTCGGTAGAAAGATTTTCGAGATGGAGCTTGGAAAGGGCAACCAATGGTTCGAGAAGCAGGGGCTTGGCTCGTCTTGCTTTTTCGTATTGCATGATAGCGAAGGCAGACAGACCCATTTTTTGATAGAGTCGAGCAGCACTGAGCGCCACGGCACTATCTTCTGGGTAGACACTGAGCAGGGTCTCTATCTTTGAACGAGCAGCCAAGAGAGAGCCATCAGCAATAAGGCGATCGACAACCTTTATGGAGTTAGCCAAAGTATCTTGATTACTCGACAGGGGCCTTTGCGCCGCAGCACAGTGATTTGGGCACGGCGCTAGCGACGACTCATAAATAAAGGCGACGAGGGGAAGTATTAAAATTAGTCTTTTCGATTTCAAGTGAATAACCACACCGGGCATGGTACCAGAGTAACAGACTGCTCTAAGAACAAAAATGCTAGGATTAATTCAGTTATCAGCAACTAGCGAAAATGTCAAAAACTAACAATTGGACATCAGTCGGCTCACTCTGGCTATCAACGTTCGCAGCTAGCTTGCTAATCAGCGCCTATATTCTCACACTAGCTTGGTTCAACATCGGCAGTGTCGCTTCTGACCCATTAGAACAAGCAGCTGAACAGGCCTGCGAAAATCTTATCAGCACTACAGTCTTCGATTCAGCCTTTGGCAGAATTGGCATTTGCGACTTGCACGAGGAAAGCACAGCAAACACTCGAAGCTTGAATACAGTTCTATCTCTGGTGCGTCAAGGTATTTGGAGCAGTGAACAATACCATCTGCCCGCCATGCAGCAACTAGCGAAAAGCGATCTAGCTCTTTTACGCAAGCTGCAGGAAGAATTGAGGAGCAAACTAGTCAGTGAAATTAGCGAAAACGGCCAGACCTATAAACAAGTTCAAAGGATCCTAAGCCGCAGTGCCCACTCCGGCAGCCATTTGACTATCATGGCAATAGAGCTTGGTGCTATAGACAATCATAAAGAAGACTGTTTCGATAGCGACATTGAAGCCAGACCAGACGAACAAAAAGCACATTATGTGCGAGCTGGCAAGTTACTGGCGATGACACCTGTGGCGGTGCCATTTTCAGCGCCGATTTTTCTGCACCAGCAGGCGAGCAAGGCAACAATAGTTCCTCCAAGCAATTTTATTGCCTGCAAAAACGCAGTGCCAACAGCAATCCTAATTACAGCAGAATACGAAAACAAAGCAAAGATAAAAAAGCGTAGTCAAATTTGCGTAATTTGCGGAGACCTTGGTCGCTCTAGGCACCTCAAAAATAGACAGGTAAGCCTGGCGAAGAACAAGTCAAAAGATTCAACATGCTTAGCTCTGAGCTTTCCTCAAGGAAGACCACTATTTTTCAATTCACTGGCCGATTTATTGAGAAGCACAAGATTTGATAGTCGCGGGGAGTGGCAGCAAGTAGCCAGTGGTTCAATTCCTGGCTCCGGCAGATTAGCACCACCTGTGTCACCAATACTTATCGACATGGACAGCCGAGATGCGCTCGGCATAGCCCTTTATCATTGGCTCAGACAACTAAATCAACCGGTTTCACCTAGTAGTTTGACACATACAATTGAATACCAATGGACCAAGCCAAAATTCCAGCCGGAATTGAAACCCCGAATTGAGCCTGATAGTGATGGCGCCCTCGAGGTTAATCAAGAAAATCTTGCTTGGCAAACTCCAATCAACAGCTGCCTGGCTTCGGATAGTGATGCCAGAGTGATTGCCTTTCTCCACCAAACAGCACCACAAGAAATCGGGCAGAAGGCTCTAGCGGCAAGCTTTGCTGCCGCTCCGCTCAACTACCCCACCTCCGCTATACCATTGATAGTCAACGATCAAGGTAACGCCGTCACAGCAGGCAGACAGCACTTCGATCGACAGCTAACAATTGACTTACTGACAGAAATTTATGGTACTAATCTTAGTGCCCAAGAAACTATTGCTACAGCTCAACTATCAGAAATAAACGCTTTTAAAGCCCTTCGCCAGTCACGCAACCACCTGGTTCTCATCCAAGCCGATCTCGCCTCGCTGCGAGATCGTGTTCGACAAGAGAGCGACCCAACAAAAGAAAAATTTCTCAAATCAGAGATCTCCGCAATGGAGACTAGCCTGAGCTATGAGCAAGCAGATCAAAAACATTTTTCGACAGCACTTACCTTAGCCCACACAGCGAAACTAAACGGCTTATCGGTGGCACAACAATCTTACGACCTGTGCAGTCGCCTGCTCAAGGTTTGTCGCAACGGCATCAATCGCCTTGATGACATTCCTGGAGCATTTTTGCTGGGAAAACGTTTTATATTCAAGCCACAACTAGTAGCTCTATCAGAAGGAGAAATTGCTAGTAGCACCAACTCCACTGCTAGCAACAATAATGGCGACACCATTCGCTCACCGTGGCTCTCAGCCAACCTCAAGATCTTCGGGAAAGTGCAAGAAATTACAGATCAGCCCGATACTAAACTAATGGCAGAAGGCAGGACAATTTCAGAAAGACTAGCAGAAGAAGCTCCAAGCCTGCCAGCTATCCCAGAAACAATTATCTATGACTCTAGCCTGCTGCTAAAGGCAGAGGATCAACGGCCTAACGCAACCGAAAAGAAAACAGCTCCTAGCACTCTTTCTTCCGGCGTCTCCGGCTGTCCAGTAAGCCTTGCAGAATACCCGTTTAGAGGACTACCAGTAGGAGACAAGCAGCTAATCTACTATGCTCAAAAAGCCTTAAACAGCGGCGAGAAAATGGTTATGTGGTCCACCCTCGTGCGGGACTACGTCGCTTATCAAGATCAAGGCGAGCAGCAATCAAATGGAAGAATTGGCCTGGCTGTCTCTTCTAATTCCCACGGCTGGTTTAGCCGCAACGAACAGGACGACCCCAAACTGGCCTGCGAATGGCAGCTGCGAGCTCCCATTGTCATCCTAGATCAGCAAATGAAAGATGCTTTAAAAGGAGCAACGCTGACCAATCCGAAGACTGGTCAGCGTATGCCATTGGTGCCACCGATTGGCCCTAACTTGATGTAGCGGCCTTAGCCTTCAGCGCGCTTATTCTTTTTCTTCTTAGAACCAGATGCGTCACCATTACCGTCATTGTCATGGTTGTGATTATCTTCGCCTTCTTCAGCTTGATCATCGCCAATATGCTCTGGCTGAGTAATGCCGGCATGTTCTTCAACCAGGGCTAGACGCTCGAGCAATTGCTCATACTGTTCCATGGTGACGAAGCCAAACTCTTTGGCTGCCTTCTTCATTGTTTTAGATACCTTGGCAGAAACCTGCTTCTCGATATCCTCCGTGCGCTTGACAGCCTCGTCTTTGAATCCCTTTAGAAAGGATTCAGCAGACTCGGTTTTCACTTTGCCTTTTTCTTCGAGATCATCAATTAATTCCTGACCTACTTTGACAAGGTCTTGCATGGCATCTTTCAGAGCATCTTTTACGCGATCAACGCTCGATGTTGCTCCGACACCGGTTAATACAGCTTTTTTCAGTAGTTTGGTACGGTCGCTCATTTATAACTCCTGAGATGGAAATTGTTCTTGGTTAGCTTGCTGCCTGCCACCTATTGTAATGAACCCGACCTCCAGCATGATTTTCTTCACAAAGATCTCAAGATAGACCGTTACAAAAGAACCCTCGCTTGAGGCTTAATCTTCACCCTTAGAGTAGTCAATGCCAGTAAAATAGGTGCTCGAGCAAGGCATAAGATCAAGCAAGAAATTAAACTTGACTTGAGCAGTTAGCAAAGAAGGAGCGGCAGGTAGCAGCGGTGAGAAGAGAAAAGAAAAGAAGATTCGAAATAGTCTCAAAAATAGCCAGACCGGCGATCTTGTTAGCGGTTTTATTGGCGGCCCAGATCACACCACTGAGCCCGCAGCTAGCCGCATTTCAACAAGCTGCATATTCTCAAAACGTTGCCCAGGGTCTCGCCGCCAAACCTAAACTAGTGGTTCTTATGGTTGCCGACCAGCTCTCATATAACAGCTTGATGCGATTCCAAGACAAGCTTTCTGGCGGAGGCATTCGCTATCTTAGTGAGTCTGGCGCAAATTACACCAACTGTCGTTACATGCAAGCCACTACTCAAGGGGCCTGCGGTGATGCCACAATCGCAACTGGTGCCAGCCCATGGGCTACGGGAATCGTTGCCGATCAATGGTTTGATCGCCGCAAAAACAAAGCTATTTCAGCCGTGGCAGATGATTCCGCCCCCCTGACCGGTGCCAATAGTGGCGGCGCCAGCTCCAAGTTCTTGCAAGGAACGACCATTGGCGATCAAATGAAGCTTGCCACAAATGGCCGCAGTAAGGTTTTCTCTCTTGCTGTAAGAGACTCACAGGCATTGTTGCTAGGTGGCCGTCTCGCCAACATGGCAATTTGGTTTGATACCCGCACTGGTAACTTCGTCTCTTCTGCCCAATATAGCCGGGATTTGCCCACCTGGGTAAAGGGATTCAACGATCTACGCCAACCAGAAAAATATGTCGCTAAACCATGGCAAAGACTCCTTCCGGAAACTGCCTATGGAGCATCCAGCAGAGATGACTATACTAACGAACGGGCCTTGCCATCCGACGGAAAAGCGTTTCCACATATGATCAGTGGCACCACCGCTGGTGAAGGAGCTTACTCCACTCTAGCCATGACGCCGATGGCCAACCAAATGGTTTTAGACCTAGCGAAAGAGGCCATCGATAAAGAAGGTCTAGGTACTCACAGCGATACGGACCTGCTCTCAATTGGCTTATCTGCCGGTGGAGAACTAATCAATAACTTCGGCCCTTATTCTCAAGAATCGCAAGACCTAGTCTTACGCATGGACCAGGGCATAGCGTCACTGCTTGGACATCTTGAGCAAAAAGTCGGCCTCAACAACTGCCTTATTATCTTCACAGCCAACCGCGGAGCCCAGGCGATTCCAGAGTTCCTCAAAGAACGGGGGCTTGATTCTGGCAGAATCGATCCAAAAACATTTAAAACCTTCATGGACACAAGCCTAGACACTAGATTGGGCCAAGATGACTGGATCGAAGCCTTTGAGCCACCAAACCTTTACCTAAACTTCGCCGCCATCGATAAAAACAAATATCGCCAACCTGATGTTGAAGCACTAGCAGCAAAAGTAGCCCACTCAGTTCCTGGTATCGCAGAAGTAATTACTTCAGCCCAACTCTACTCGAATCAAGTTCCCAACGGTCCATTTTCCGAAGGTGTGCGGAAAAGCTACTACTGGGGAAGAAGCGGCGAATGCTACGTAATTCCCAAACCAGGCTATGTCTTTTCATCAGAGAGCACCGGCACCGCCAGCGGTGCACCATACTCTTATGATAGCCAAGTTCCACTTGTCTTGCACGGATTTGGTATCGAAGGCGGCAAACATGCAGAGACGGTCAGCCCGGCCGACATCGCTCCAACTATCGCTGCACTGCTCAACATCGAGACCCCAAGCCTGTCTGAAGGCAAAGTGCTAGTTACTGGATTAGCTCCAATTCAAGGACCACCGCGCCCGAGAACGATGGCAGCAGAAGTAGCGCCCCAGTAAAGGCGGTAGCAGTAAAGCAAATTGCAGTGAAGGCAAGACCAGTAAGAACAAACGTAATTATTGGCGAGCACTAGACTTCAACCTTAACGTCGATCAACATTAGGCCTCAAGCTCTAGCGAACTTGAGGCCTAATAAGAAAACCAGAAAAAGATAGAGCTAAAGAGAATTAGAAAAATGGCTGAACAAGAGACACTTGTACTAGTAGATGGAAGCTCTCTTGCCTTCCGTTCATTTTACGCCCTGATGAGAACGGGTATGAAAGCTAAAGACGGCCGCCCAACGTGGGCCGTTCACGGCTTCTTCTCTTCACTATTCGATCAAATTGAAAGACAAAAGCCAGATATGTTGGCCGTTTGTTTTGACCTTTCCGATCCCACCTTCCGCCATATTGAGTACGAGCAATATAAGGCTAACCGAGCTGAGATGCCAGACGATCTCGCGGTGCAGTGGCCGATTATCAAAGAAGGCGTTTCTACCTTTGAAATTCCACTTTTAGAATTAGCCGGCTATGAAGCCGACGATGTTATCGGTACAGTAGCTAAGCAAGCCGCAGCGCAAGGTCGACGTGTGATCATTTTAACCGGAGATCGCGACGCCTTTCAGCTGGTTGACGGTGATAACTCTTCAATAGAAATTCATCTCACAACCAAGGACGGTCTCGTAAACTGCGGCCGTCAGCAAGTGTTTGATCGCATGGGAATCTGGCCTGAGCAAGTAGTCGACTTCAAAGCCCTTTGCGGAGATAGCTCGGATAATATTCCTGGGGTCAAAGGGATCGGGGAGAAAGGAGCGCAACAACTACTTTCAGCGTACCAGACTCTAGACGGTGTCTATGAGCATCTTGACGAGATCAAATCGGCCTCTCTCAAGAAAAAGCTGATCGATGGCAAAGAAATTGCATATATAAGCCAGCGACTTGCAACCATCCGCCTTGATGTACCGTTAGATTTTGACTTTGAACATTGCCGCTTGAATATGCCTGAACTGCAACCGCTTAAAGACTATTTCGACAAACTAAACTTCAGACAGCTCACTACCAGACTGCCAAAAATTCTAGCTCGATTCTCTCCCGATGGCTCTGTACCAGTAATGCCGAAAGCATCTTCCACTGCGGCCATACCCGCAATAGCCACACCGGCAGGCCTGCCGGTGCTACAGACCCTCACAGCACCGACTTTGAGCTCTACTGATTCTGAGGAACAACCGCAAGGGCAACTCAAACTTTCCTTCAGCACAGCCGCCAATGCGGCACCAATAGCGGTGCCGACTGAAGTACGAGCACCAATGATCGCTCCGGCACCGGAGCTAACGATAATTACAACAACAGAACAGCTAGACAACTTAGTTACTGAGCTATCTAGCCAAAGTTTAATTGCAGTAGATCTAGAAACCACTGGGCTGGATAGCTTAGCCACAGAAATCGTCGGTTACGCTATAGCTTGGGACCCAGCCATCCGTTACCAAGAAGGCAGAGTGCATGTAGCACCAACAGAAGGCTCTAAACCGACTCTCAAAGCCGTCTATATACCTGTACGCCACGTCGACGCATTGCAAATTGCCCAACTAGGGCAGCTAGAGCCAGAAGTTGTCAATGCCAAACTGAAACCGATCCTTGAAGACCAGGCTATTGGGAAAGTAGCTCAGAACGCCAAGTTTGAAATGAACTGCTTATCTTGCGACGGTATCAAATTCGGTCCGCTAGTTTTCGATACCATGCTTGCCAGCTATATCCTCAATCCCGATAGCAAACACGGATTGAAGGATCAATCAGACCGAGTGCTCAACTATCAAATGATGCGAATTGATGAGCTTATTGGCACAGGCCGCAAACAAATAACCATCAACTATGCTCCTCTCGATAAAGTGGCGGCCTACGCCTCAGACGATGCCCGTATAACTCTTGAACTAACCCGCTTCTACGCTCCCCAGTTAGATAAAGAACAGGAGTTCTTGCTCTACGAAATGGAGCAACCATTGGCCCATGTGCTAGCTTCAATGGAACAAGCGGGGGTGGCTTTAGATCTTGAGTATCTAGAAAACTTCTCTCACGAACTTTCAAGCGAATTGGCTCGACTAGAAACCGAAATATATGCACTGGCAGGCCACGGTTTCAACATCAATTCTACCCAGCAATTGCAGAAAGTTCTATTTGAAGAAATTGGACTAAAGCCAAAAAACAAGACTAAAACTGGTTTTTCAACAGACGCTGCGGTACTTGAGTCATTGCGCGAAGAGCATGAAATTATCGGCAAACTCTTAGAGTATCGCCATATTTCAAAATTGCGCTCGACCTATGTAGACGCTTTGCCAAGTCAGATTTCTAAAAGAGATGGTCGCCTTCATGGTGATTTCAACCAAACCGTAACCAGCACCGGTCGGCTCTCTAGCTCAAACCCAAATCTGCAGAATATTCCAATTCGCACCGAAATTGGTAGACGTATTCGACGCGCTTTCATCGCCGCCCCAGGCTGCTCGCTAATTTCTGCCGACTATTCGCAAATCGAACTGCGCCTCTTAGCGCACATGTGTGAAGATGAAACCCTCATAGATGCTTTCGAGAAGAACCAAGACATTCACGCCAGAACCGCTGGCGAAATTTATGAGATACCAATTGAAGACGTTACATCAGACATAAGGCGTGTAGGCAAAACCATCAACTTTGCCCTCGTCTACCAACAAGGCGCCTACTCAACCGGTTTGGACCTGGGGATCTCAACAAAAGAAGCACAAGGTTTCATTGACAAATACTTCGCTCGCTACCCGAAAGTTCAAGGTTTCCTGCATAGCACCATTGAAGAAGCGCGCAGTAAGTCGTACGCGCGCACTATCTGGGGACGCAGAAGATACTTTACGCATCTGCATGATCGCAACGACAACGTGCGCAAAGCCGATGAGCGTGCCGCCTGCAACGCTCCGATTCAAGGTAGCGCCGCGGATCTGATCAAATTAGCCATGATCAGATTGGACAAAGAATTAAAAGCTGGAAATAGCAACGCTCGACTTACAATGCAAGTACATGATGAATTGGTGCTGGAAGTTCCCGATAACGAAATAGATGCAACAAAGGCAATATTAGAAAGAGCAATGACTCTAGACCAACCCCTTAAAGTGCCACTCAAAGTTGATTTTGGTATAGGTAAAAACTGGATGGATGCGAAATAAACTTGAATATAATTGAAGACACAGTAGACCTAGACCTTTTTCTCAAGCTTGATATAAGAATCGGCAAAATTATCAAGGCTGAAGTGTTTGGACAAGCTCGAAAGCCAGCCTACAAGCTCTGGATTGACTTCGGAGATTTAGGTATCAAACAATCAAGCGCTCAAATCACGGCTCACTATCGCATAGACGCCCTAATTGGACGCTTAGTCGCCTGTGTCATGAATTGCCCCGCCAAGCAAGTTGGAGATTTTAACTCCGAAGTTCTCGTCCTCGGCAGTGCAGTCAACGCTGGAGGCGTGCTGCTCCTAAAGCCAGACAATGGCTCCGAGCTTGGCAGTAGAGTGTTTTAGAAGCAGCGGGTCAGCCCGGTAGTGCAAAAATTTTCACCAGGGGTGGTGAGACAAGGCTGAACATCTCTTGGTAGCTAATTGGCGCATGCTCTATGCACGCTAGAAGTATCGCACCTTTAGACCAACGCACGCGATCAAGATGACACCAAAAAGAGGCGAGGTAAAGTTGCAAGCACTTTCCGCTGACTCCATGAAAGTGAGTGCGAATGTAGGTAATTGCCGCGCCAATAGCACTTACAATCGATTCATAACTGATAAAGCCAGCATGTTGCGGATCCCTATTTTTAAGAAAATCAGCTATCACTGAACTCAAGTCGACTTCGTGAGCAGTGGAATTCATCCATTCATCTACGCTAACAAATGGATGATCCGAAGTAGTGTCGCTAACCAATTCTGCACGTGGATGCGCTTGAGCAGGAGTCTCTTTGCTGCGTTTGATGATTATTGAGGCAAGGACCTGCGCCGGTATTCCTGGCGAAGAATCATCGAGCTTCTCTTGCACAACCATACCTAAACGCTTCTGAATGTTGAGAGCTGTACTCTGCGCAATTTCCAATAACCGAGAAAAGCGCATTGCACTGATCGTAATTCCTCGTTCTTTTAACCAGACAAGAGCAAGCCAGGCTCTCAGTTTTACAACACCAGTAAATAGTGTTCCAGATGTCACCCATGAAACTTTTTTGCAATTTCGGCAAGAGTAGAATCGTTCTCCAAGTATATGAATAATTTGCGGCTGCCGACAAGCGCATTCGATTTTGTTGTAAATGACAAGCGAGTCATAGAGGAAATCGACAGCGGCTGATTCATTTGGTACCTCTTCGTTGAAAGCTTGCCAAGTCTCGATGAATAGCTTGTCTTCGGTAAGATTGATAGACATATTTATTTCTCCTTTTCCTATATAAACGTTCGGAAACCGAATTAAGTTCAATGGAAAAATTAGAAATCTGATTTTCTGAATTTTAGGAAATAGGTCAGAGCAATATCGCTCTGACTTCTCGGATCCAAGCTAGAGCAATGTCGCTCTGACTTCTCAGATCCAAGCTAGAACAATATCGTTCTGACTTCTCGAATCCAAGCTAGAACAATATCGTTCTGACTTCTCGGATCCAAGCGAGAGCAATATCGTTCTGACTTCTCGGATCCAAGCTAGAGCAATATCGTTCTGACTCTTAGGATCCAAGCTAGAGCAATATCGTTCTGTCTCTTAGGATCCAAGCTAGAGCAATATCGTTCTGACCCTTAGGATCCAAGCTAGAGCAATATCGTTCTGACTTCTCGGATCCAAGCTAGAGCGATATCGTTCTGACTTCTCGGATCCAAGCTAGAGCAATATCGTTCTGACTTTTAGGACCCAAGCTAGACCAATATCGTTCTGACTTTTAGGACCCAAGCTAGAGCAATATCGTTCTGACTCTTAGGATCCAAGCTAGAACAATATCGTTCTGACTTAAGAATCAACTAGCCTTCTTTTGCCTTTCGCAATTTACTGTGCTTAAAGCCATACAAGAAATAAATAACAAGACCCACTGGCAAAGTTACGGAATAGACTTTTAACACTTCTGGCTCAAGATTGAAAGCCAAAATGGTGCAGCCAATTCCGCCGGCAATGGCAATAAGTGGATTGACCAGCTTAAGCTTCAAGGCTCCAATACAGACGAAGATAAATGCTACAAGAGTTCCAAGCACCATCATGTCAGCAATCTTACCGAATGGCACAAATCCAGCAATTGCTGCCACCACAATGCCATTAAGAATGATACCAACTGTCGGGTTACCGTTATTCATCTTTTTAAAGATTGGAGGTAGCAAGCCATCTTCTGCCATATTCAAGAAAATGCGAGGTCCGCCCATACAGAAAACCAACAGAACGTTAAAGATACCGAGTACTGCACCAAAGGAAATAAACTTTGCAGTCCAGCCTTCGCCTGCGGCTGTAAGCAACTTAGCTAACGGTGCTGCAGCCTCAGAGCCAACGAACAGCTCATTGGGATGGCCATCAATAGAGCATGGTGCTAAGCCGGTTGCCACGGCCATAACAGTAACGTACAAGAAAGCAACAATGCCAACGCACCAATAGGTCGCCCAACGAGTATCTTTGAGAGACTTAGATTCACGAGCAAAGGTGTAAAGGGCATCAAAGCCGACGAATGGAAAAACCGCAGTGGCTGCGCCTTTTAAGACACCTTCAAAACCATGGGGCATAAAAGGAAACCAGTTAGCCGGATTGATATGAGGAATACCAACAGCGAGGAAAGTGACTAACAGTGTTAACTTCAGCACAACAAGAGCAAAATTGAGCTTAGCCGATTTTTTCACCCCACCAAAGATCAAAACAGTGCTTACCACAGCGATCACCGCGATGGCAATTACGTTAACACCAAAATGAAAAACACCTTGGTCATCTATAGTTGGGCCGCTCAAAAACACTGGCATTGAAAAGCCAATAGCATTCTTGAGATATTCACCCCACGCTATTGAAACTGCGGAAGCGCCAAAGCTGTATTCAAGGAACAGACCAAAAGCCACAACCCAAGCGACAAGCTCACCAATCGAGTGATAAACATAGCTATAGGCTGAAACGCCGTGCGGTACGCGAATGGAAAATTTCTCGTAGCAAAAAGCGATCAACATGATCACTAATCCGGTCAGCATAAAAGAGAGGATGCCGGCTGGTCCCGCCTTACCGGCGATGATGCCAGGCATGGCGAAGATGCCAGCACCAATGGTGGCACCAATTCCCAGAGCGGCAAGCATGACCCAGCCCAAATGCTTTGGGGTCTCGGCTATCGTAGCCTCATCCACCGAACAAGAGGTCTTCCGCATCAATGTTGTCAACATAGACCTTGGCATCCTTATATGATTTCTTAAACCCTTGACGGATTTCTGGTGCGACCTAAAGATGCTAGCATAGCCCCAACCAGTGTTTTTATATTAATGAGGGCTTTGTATGAGAGTGCAGAGAGCAGCGGTAATCGGTGCAGGGGCAATGGGCAGTGGAATTGCCTGTGTTTTGAGCCAGTGTGGAATCGAAGTTCTTTTAAAAGATGTAGAACAAGCCGCGGTCGAACGAGGGCTTGGAAACATCAAACGAATGTATGATTCGCGCGTTAAAAAAGGCACCCTGACTCAAGCGGAAGCCGATGGCTTACTTGCCGCAGTCAAAGGGACAACCTCATACGATGATTTCAAGAGCGTCGATTTAGTAATCGAAGCGGCCTTTGAAGAAATTTCAGTCAAACTTGAAATCTTCAAAACTCTCGATCAAATTTGTCCACCACGGGCAATTCTGGCCACGAACACTTCGGCCCTGTCCATCTCAGAAATCGCTGAAGCGACCACTAGACAAGACAAAGTTGTCGGCATGCACTTCTTCAACCCTGCCCAATTTATGAAACTTGTAGAAGTAACCGCTGGCGTAAAAACCTCTGAAGAAACGATGAAATCGGCTCTTGAGCTCTGTCATCAAATGCAGAAGACCCCAGTCAAGGTTGAAGAGTGCCCTGGCTTCCTCGTTAATCGCGTGCTCTTCACTTATATGAATGAAGCCCTTTACGCCTTACAAGAAGGCTTGGCAACAGTCGAAGAGATTGACGCTAAAGTGGTGGAATTCGGCTTACCGATGGGTCCATTCGCACTATTTGACATGACCGGTCTTGACGTCTGCACCCATGTCAACACATTCCTCTATAGCCAATACGGTCCGCGTTTCTCCCCCTCTCCGCTTTTGGAGAAAATGGTTAAGGCTGGCGCGCTCGGACAAAAATCTGGGGCCGGATTCTACATTCACGAGAAGACACCGGTTAAGGGAGAAGCAAAGAAAATCAATCCAGCGTTGAAAGATTTGATCGCTGAAGCCAACAAAGAAGTCACTCTGGCAAAATCCCCCCGGGCCTTCCACGCTCACCGCGTAATTCTGCCAATGCTCAACGAAGCTATATACTGCATTCAAGAGAAAGTAGTCGATGCCAGTGACATCGACATAGCCATGCAAAACGGTTGTGGCTTCAAAGTTGGCCTCATGGCCATCGCCAAAGAGAAAGGTTTAGCCTGGTGCCTGAGTGAAATAAGTGCCTACCACAAAGAGCAAGGTGAGCGTTTCCGTCCATCTTGGCTGCTCGGCAAACTAGTTGGCGCCAACGTGCATGACTTCAGCGCACTGGCTCAAGATCAAAGTAAGAAACCTGTTGCTGTAAGCTAGCAAAGAAGAATCAAAATGTTCAAGTTAACCGGTGTATTACTTCTACTCTGGTTTCTCTATTTTATTAGAGAGGTTTTCCCACCATTTATTGTGGGCGGCATTATTGCCTATTTGCTTTTGCCGGTGGTCAATTCTTTTAGCACCACTTTCAAATGTCGACCGGGTCTTGCCGTAGCAGTTATCTACGTCTCTATCCTCGGCCTGATAATTGGCACCAGTGGATGGTTTGGTCAATCGATTATCGAGCAGTTCACGGCGCTAGCGGCTCAGCGCAATGAAATCGTGGTCAGCCTTGTGCAACAACTGTCCGATTCTTTTCACTGGCAAATCGACGTTGAGAAAACAGCGCAAGAACTTACCTCTAGCCTAGAACAGAACGTTGGCACACCAGAAGAAATTCTGCACATAGGCGGGCTACTTTCCAAAAGCTTGCTGGCCGTTCTCGTTTGCGTAGTATCTTCTATTTACTTGATTATTGACAGCCGCCGCGTCGGCCTATTTTGCCTGCGCTTCATACCGAAGAAAAACCATGAGATGGTGATTAAGCTCTCCTCGCAGATGAATATCATGCTCAGTAAGTATGTGCGCGGGCAACTTCTTCTAATTGCTTTGATGTCTTGTGTTGCCTACGGTATTTTGCATTTCTGGTTACACATCAAATATGCGCTGCTAATCGCCATCTTAAGCGGATTCTTGGAAATTATTCCAGTTCTTGGTCCATTTTTCGCCATCAGTATTGCCACTATAGTTGGTGTAGCCCAATTAGGTGTCGGGGTAGCAATCAAGATAATTTTGGGCTACTGGGTAGCGCGTCTGATAGAAGATTATGTTATCGTGCCGCGCTTTATTGGCCATGCCGTTGAACTTCATCCACTAGCTATCATTTTTGCTGTTCTTTGCGGAGAGGTAATGGCTGGCGCCCTGGGAATGCTCATAGCAATTCCAGTAGCAGCATCCATCAAAGAAATCCTAGACTTCCTCTATCCAGCCGACGGTTCGCAACCTGGCAGCAAGAGCAATCTCCCATCCCACGATTCTGAACTGGCTAGAGCCACCACCACCAAGCTTGAGGCCGTTAAGCAGGAATCAGCCAAAGCTGAATCAGTAAAGTGTGAATCCGAATCAGTAACGGTAGCATCAGAAAATACTGAGCCTGGAAAATAGCAGCTTCTCTGAGCTGATTTTCTATCACATCAACTTCCTAGTTTTTAGCTCAAGCTACACACTAACTCTAGTGTAGCCGCGGCGGCATAACCGGGGCGATATAAATGATAGTGGTAATGGTTGCAACGTAAGCGATAGCGCCTAAGACCAGGTGCTGCGGCTTTAGTCGGCTAAATGTAAGCAAGGCCAAATAGATGCTAGCAAAAAGCACAGCTACGCAACCAGAGAGCAGTGTGCCGTGATCTAGATTCCAGCTTGTACAAGCAACACCAAAAGCTACGGGGAAACAACTCTGAAAGACAAGGGCACCAGTGACATTGCCAATAGCAAGAGTATCTTTATTGCCACGTAACCAGAGCACACTATTTATTTTCTCTGGCAGCTCCGTAGCAATAGGAGTAACTATTAAAGAAAGAACCAAAGGCGAAATATTGAAGTCATCCGACAAATTTTGAATGCAGCCGACAAAGAGATAGGCACCACCGACAATACCAGCCAAAGAGAGAATGATCTGCGGGATGATCAGACGGAAGCGCTGAGAACCAACTTTAAATAAGCGATCGAGATATAGAGTCTCAGGGCATTCCCCCACCTCACCCTCGTGACGGAAGGATACATATAAGTAATACGGATACAAAAGAACCAAAACCCCAGCCAAGAGATACCGAATAGCCGGATTAGGAGGAAGAAGCGTGCCAAGCAAAGCTAAGCTATAGGCAACTATGAAAAACTTCAAATCTCTTTTAATTACAGCCTTTTTTATCTCTAATCCAGGCTTCCTTCGTTTACTTGCCGCATATATAAGACAGGCAATGCCGCAGATTCCAAGAGTGAGGGTGCTGAGCATGAACGGGGCCCCGGCGATGGCGCCAATGCCGACCTCAACACCGTGCTGTTTGCTGAAAAAGATTAAGGCCACTACCGGTATCAAGGTCTCGGGAAGGGCTGTTCCCACAGCAGCCAAGACACTGCCGACAACCCCCTCACTGAGCTGGAGGCGCTGACCTAACCATTCAATACCATTTGTAAAGAACTCCGCACTGGCAACAATGAAGACCAAAGTCAAAACTAAACTAACTATCTCTATGACGAACCCAAAGTTCACTGTTCACACCTATCGCTCTTTCTGCGAGAATACCAGAAGATTGATTAAGTTGCATAACATAGAAACTTGCGCTGCAAACTAATATAGTAAGTAGATGATTACTGTCGAAAATGTCCAACATGTTGCGAAATTGGCCAGGCTTAGCCTGACCGATGACGAAATTCAGCGCTTTACCGAGCAGCTGGACCGCATTATTGGTTACTTCGACGAGCTCAATCAGGTCGACACCACCGGGGTCGAACCGATGTCACATCCCATCCCTGTCTTCAATGTAATGAGGGAAGATGTTGTCATAAGCTCTCTTGGCAGAGAAGTGCTCATGGAAAACGCGCCTCTAAAAGAGGGCGCTTTCTTCAAAGTTCCCAGGATTGGGGAATAGCTAGCAATGAGAGACAAAGCACGCAGATTGGAGGAGGGGCCGAGAGACGGTTTAACTCCCCCTCCTAAACCTATGGCAAACACCCGTGTGGCAAAAAGACATACATTTAGATTAGAAAGCAAGGAGGCTATATGAACACCCGATTCGTGTTTGTCACTGGTGGGGTGGTTTCTTCCCTAGGGAAAGGCATCGTAGCCGCTTCATTAGGTCGCCTACTGCGCGCACGCCAGCTTTCTACAAGCATAGTCAAGCTTGACCCGTATCTCAACGTAGACCCGGGCACCATGAGCCCATATCAACACGGCGAGGTTTTCGTCACCGAAGATGGAGCGGAAACCGATCTTGATCTTGGTCACTACGAACGCTTTATCAATATAAATTTGAGCCGAATGAACAACATTACGGCTGGAGCGATTTATAAGAATGTACTAGAGAAAGAACGCCGGGGTGATTACCTGGGCGGCACGGTGCAGATGATTCCCCATGTAACAAACGAAATCAAAACATTTTTACGCAAAGGTGCCACTGAATCGAAAGCCCATGTGGTGATAGTCGAAGTCGGCGGTACAGTTGGTGACATTGAGAGCTTAATTTTCTTAGAAGCAATTAGGCAAATGCGCAAAGACATTGGCCGCGACAATGTCTGCTATATCCACGTCACCATTATTCCAAACCTGCGCACCACCAACGAACTAAAAACCAAACCAACACAACACAGTGTCGACACCCTGAGAAGTCGCGGTATTCAACCCGATATTTTGGTGTGTCGTACGGAGAAAAATCTTCCCTCTTCGGTACGGGAGAAACTGTCTCTGTTCACAGACGTTGATGCCGACTGCGTCATTCAATGCCAGGACGTTCAACATCTATATGAAGTACCACTGTTCATGGAACAAGAGGGTCTGGCTGGTCGAGTACTCGAGCGCCTGCACCTCCCCAATACAGAGCCTGACTTGCATGCATGGAAAGAGCTAGTTGAGCGCGTTAAGCGACCTTCGAGACAAGTCACTGTCGCCATTGTCGGCAAATACGTAATGCTCTCGGATGCTTACATTTCTGTGGTTGAATCACTAAAACATGCAGGCGCTCGGCATAGCTGCCAGGTCAATATCAAATGGGTGCTCTCGGAAGACGTTGAGAAGCATGGCGCAAAAGAATACCTCACGGATGTCGACGGCATTCTTGTTCCTGGCGGCTTCGGCGATCGAGGCATTGAAGGCAAAATCATGGCTGCCGAATTTGCTCGCACTGAAAAGATTCCATACTTAGGTCTCTGCCTTGGTATGCAAATTGCTGTGATCGAATTTGCGCGCAACGTGGCCAATATGGCCAAAGCTCACTCAACTGAGTTTGACGCCAAATCACCATTCCCTGTAATCGACCTAATGCCCGATCAGCACAACGTCACTCACAAAGGCGGCACAATGCGCCTCGGCCGCTATCCCTGCGTCCTGACAGAAGGCAGCCTAGCGGCAAAAGTATACGGCAGCACTGAAATTTCTGAGCGCCACAGACATCGCTACGAAGTAAATAATGATCTCAGAGAAGCGCTAAGCAAGCACGGTTTGCTCTTCTCCGGCCTCTCGCCTGATCAAAGACTGGTAGAAATGATTGAACTTCCGGATCATCCTTTCTTTGTTGCCTGTCAATTCCATCCAGAATTGAAGAGCCGCCCAGATAATGCCCACCCACTCTTCGTCGGTTTTGTCGAAGCGATGATCACCGAATCTGAGCGTCGCGCCGTAGCCACCGGAAAAGAAAATCCAAAGCCCGAAATTGCCTCAAATAGTGGGGCAATCTCAGGCAAAAGCAACGCCAAGAACAGTCCAAAAACATCTGTAGCCAAGGCTTCTAACAACTAGCCTAATTTTTAGATTTTAGACTTAGGCTAGAGTTGTAACACTACTTCGCAACCTGCTCTGCTGCTGCAGCAGCAGAATCTTCTTGTATCAGCTCCTTTAACATGTTGTCTTTAGCTGAAAATCTTTCGGAACGGAAAAGCAAAAACAGCATTAGTGTCGAAGCGATCGCCATCAGGGCCAGGGCAAAGAAGTAGCCGTAGGTCCAGCTCAATTCAGGCATATTGTAAGGCGAATCTGTATGAAAATTCATGCCATAGATTCCGGCTATCAATGTCGGCGGTGCACAGATTGTAGTGATAACGGTCAGCACTTTCATCACCTCATTAAGGCGATTAGAAATACTAGATAGATAGACATCCATTAGATCAGAGCAAAGTTCGCGATAGGTCTCAATCAAGTCAGTAATCTGAATGACGTGATCATAGCAATCGCGCAAGTGCAGCAGAGTTTCAGCAGTAAAATTGGCCGGACTTGTGCGCAAAATAGAACCAAGAGCCTCACGCAGAGGGAAGAGTGCGCGACGCAGTCCCAACAACTCACGTTTGGCGATATGAACCTGCGAAACTATGCGCTTGCTCGGGTCCTCAAGAATGCGATCCTCAATCACTTCTAGGCGCTCACCAAAGACTTCCAGAACCGGATAGTAAGCATCGATGATACTGTCAATGATGGCATAGGTTAGATAATCGCTGCCACGACTGCGTAAGAGACCGCGTCCTTTGCGTAAGCGCTCAAGCACTGGTTTAGTGGCATCAACTGGCCCTTCTTGGAAGGTCACCACAAAATTGCTGCCGACATACATACTAATTTGCTCAGTTGCCACCATTTCCTGCGAAACCAGATAACTAGGGTTACTCGCTTTACCCTCGATCATATGCGCCACTAAGAAAAAATTCTCGTCGTATTGCTCAAACTTCGCCCTTTGATGCAAGTGAATAATATCTTCCATGGCTAAAGGGTGAATATTGAAAATTTCTCCCAGTCGCTTGATAATCTCAGGGCTACCCAGACCTTCGACATTTACCCAGAGCACAGGCCACTTCCCAAGATTGGCTTCAATGGCCACCAAATCAGTGACAACCTCTTCCTGAAACTGGTCGCCGTCATAAGCAACATAACTAACTTGAGACTGGGGCGCCTCCGGATCAAAAATTACATTTTCAGGACCAGACCCCACAGAAGATGCATGCAATGTGCGTCGGCGTCGTCTTTTCGAAGCATTGCGCTTACTCATGATTACGCATCACTTTCTGGTGTTGCCACTTTTCCACTACCATGACCACCCTTGGTCGAGCGATGATCTAACGACTTCCATGTCTCAATTGCCCAGAGCTGCTCAGCTTCAGTTTCAAAGCATATTGTGATTTGAGCAAAAGTACCATGACCTGCCGATACTCCACGAAGCATCCAGAAAGCGCTCTCTTCTTCAGCCACTCTCTCGAAAAATGCTCTACCGTGAACCGGTCCATGTTCATACTTGAGTGGATCATCAATCACTTTGATCTTCTGCAAAATATCCAGCGCATCTAAGCTATTGCCGCTACTATCGCTGGCTGACATGCAGGTGACACGTACGTTTCTTGTTTCATCAAAGGCCAGAAAAGTTTGACCTTCCTCAAGCTCTTCGACAAAATTACCAGGAACAGCAACAGACCAGCCACCACCAAGATTCTTGCGCACACCTTGGCGACGATAACCTACAAGTTTGGCAGCCATTGCCTGCTGCGCCATGGTTTCAATTTGATCCTCTAACTCGTAGTCACAGCCAAGAAACTCAATTACTTGAGCCCATTCTTTCCAGGGATATTTCAAATCTGGATCAAGACTATAGGCACTATCAAGGTGTTCCATAATGCGCTCCAGAAGCTCAGCTTCCTTCTCCGTTAAAGGCTCGCGCCAGCGCACAGTGTTCCACATATAGCAGAGCGCACGGCCAAGATGATACTCAGCCCCGTGCCCATCTTCCCACCAGGGAAAGATATCCCGGCCACTCATCGGTTCAGCAGAAACAGACTCAAGCCAATCCATAGAACGGGGCCCTAGCTGCGTCAAAATTGGCTCTGGCACATCAAACTGATGACCATCAAAAGGCATGGCCAGGTGAAACTTGGCACCATCCTTAGACAGCTCTTTCACTCTTTTTGTAAGAGCACCAATCCAAGATTCAAACTCGCTGTATAGCCTAACTTTATCTCCGGTCTCAAAATAGCCAGTCTCATCGAAATATTCTATTTCGTCGTCGGCTACCCACTCGATACCATGTACCTGTGAGAGTTTGCGTACCAGGTCACAAACAAAAATGTGATAGCCCGGTCCGGCTGAAGAAGTTGCCGCCGCCACTAACAGAGAGCCATCTTCGCAGGGCGAGAGCATTATGGGTTCGGCACCGGGGTGGAGCAATACCATTAAACATGGATTGCCTTCGTCATCTTCAGTCCACTGACTCCACTCTAATTCATCAAAAGCGACATTAGTAAGCCATGTCTCAAGCTCTTCTAGCTTTTTGCGATCAAAAGCTGGCGCTTCAACAGGGTGCCGCCCTGGCGCATACTGACCCTTTAAGTACAAACCGAGACTCATGGCTTCCTCCGCAACAATCTGATTCTACACCGCGGCCAAGGCTTACTCAAATCGTTGCCAAGCGGAAAATTTAGAAGAACCTGCAAAATCAGATTAGCTCGCAAAGATACTACTGAGTCTCACAAATCATCCAGACCTTATCAAAACGACGGGCAACAAGGTCTTGCTCGCGGATGGCGAAATAGAGCCTGCCGTTGTCTACCCACATCATTTCTGTTAGAGCATCACTATCTAACTGTAATAAAAGTTGCCACTGCTCCGAAGCAAGAGCCAATTTCTCCCCCTCAGTGCTGCAAAAATCGAAATCATCACCAAGGTCTAGATCTCGACTGGCTATCTCACAATCGAGACGAAAATCACCAGCAATATCTTGCGCATAACCGAACATTCTGTGCACAACCGGACTACCGTATATTTCTTCAGAGGCCTGTAAATAGCCCTCATAGGCGCCATAGCCTCCTTCGCTAACAGCAGCCATTTCAACTGTAACGGCATTATAAGAAAGCTCTTCTTTAAATGACACCGCACACGGTGCAAAAATCGAGCTAGGCGGTAAATCAGAGGGAAAATCACTATGCCTAAGCACTGCCACATCTTCAAAATATTCCACGCGCCAACCGAAGCGATCATCAGAGCGATTACCCCAAGGACCATCGAAGGCATCGTAGAAGAACGACAACAGGCCACGCTCTGGCAAGTTGGCATAAGCTTTAAAATTGCTAGCAGATAAATCAAACTGGCCAAGGAAGGCCAGCGGAATCTTAGCCCGGGAGCGGGGCCACTCATAGCCAAAGGGCAAAAGTGGCCGACCACCTAAACGAGAAAGACTTTTCTCAGCTTTGTCCGCACTTAAGGTAAGACGCAGAGAAGGGAGAGCCTGCTCGAAGAGTCCCTTGAACTCGGCCAAATCGTGTTTTTCTAGAATCTCTTCGATTGTCGCATTAGCCACTCTGTTGTTACCTCCAGTTTGATTTATCAATCTTGCGATAATCACTAGTATCCTTAATGCTCTCAAGATAGGCTGCGAGATCGAGCAATTCTCGATCTGCCAAATCACCTAAAAATTGTCGCACACAAATAGCATTGGCATACTGATATGACACTTTGCGCAATTCATCATCGACCATCAAAACTTGGCCAAGATCAACACCTTTTGCTTGTACTTTGCGTAGGTCTTTAATGTAATACTCATTGCTCTTGTGGAAGTCATAGCGCACCGTACAATGGCTTCTATCCCAAACGAATAGCGGGTCAGGCAGGCCTTTCCAAACGGCTCTGGCAATAGGAGCGATATAAGCAATAGTGGCAGACGACCAAATTGCCAGGGTATAGTTTTCGTTGCACTGAGCAAGAAATTCACGAACATGGGGTCTGAAATAAACGAAATAGTGAGCTAGCTCCATTTCTGGCGCTCGGTCAAGCGCTTTCGTAGCGCCGCGAATCAAAGTTTCATCAAGATCAAGAATCAACAGCGGTCGATTTAGCGCCTTAGTCATGGCCTTCACCACCATTCATACTATGGCGCCCCAGTCTCAGGAAACAGTCCGACCCATTCATGCTCCAATTCGGTATCAAAGAAAAGCAGCCAGGAATTCTCAGAGAGCTTCTCGCCCTGTGCAATCGAGCGCAGCACAGCGATAGACTCATCGATCTTCTCTAAGGCCAAATCGACAAATAAATAGCTTGCCTCAGGCTGAGAAATACCGCTCTCTCGCTCGCTCGCGCTCGGGCTAAGAGCAGGAGAACGCCCCTCAAATTTAGGACTTGTCCCCCAACCGAAGACGCAACCGCACTCTTCTGCTCGCAATCTATCATCAATTTTTTGACGCAAAGCAGCAAACTCTTCAAACGATTTGATTTGATCAGTCTCAGCGATCTTCAAATAGCAAAATTTTTCACCGTGCTTGGTAAAACGTTCTGAATAGAAAATGCCGTTGAGCACAATCGATTCAATAATATTGCGCTTAGCTGAAACGAAAGAGCGACGCAGAGGCTGCAGTTCTTCATCTTTAAAAGAGACGAGAGTTGGAGTGACCAGGTTTTGCAAGCGCAGCGGCTCATCATCAATTTGTACTTTAATCTCAAGAACAACCTTATCTACTGCCTGGGCGAATTCAGACAGCGACCGAGTGTGCGAAATATCAAGTTGCTTGTCACGACCAAACAAATTGACGATACGACTAGCGCTGGTATTAATGACTTCAGTTGAGATATTACCTATCCATTTATTGAGAGTATCTTCACCCAATAGATATTCACAAAGACAATAAGCAGTTTCAATATCGTCGCGATCATTGGCACCACTAAACGAGTCAGAAAAGAATGTCACATCAACAACGTTTCGATTTGAGCGCTGGCAAGAGACCTTCGTCTCTGGAATGCTCAGGCCCGTTCGCGACTCAAAGATGCTCTCGAGTACATCAACACTAAGGGCCGGGCGCACCGGAAGAAATGACCAGCCTTCTATCTCAGGCGCCATTTCAATAATTGTTTTAACTAGCGGCCGCTTGAAATGATCTAGCTCTGGTGTGATGATGAACAAACAAACATCGTTTTCACCAGGCCATAACTCCCAGAGAAGATTTTCATTGATCTTGTTCAGGCCATCATCAACCCATCTAGCCAATTCTTCAATTGGCAAGGGACGCCGACCTTTTATGTGCGATTCAAATTCTTTAGAACGCTTTGAAAAAAGCTGCCACCAGATCTCAATTTGATCAAGCACACGCCTACGATAAAGCAATTCTGTCTCTGATTGATTATCGATGTATCGCCAGCGCATCAGATTTTTCGAGGACTTCCAAAATGAGTAGCAGCGGCGCTTGACATGCACCTTCCATCAATAGCTTACTGGAATAAGGAGAACTCTGCGTGAAATTCAGAGCTCCTGTACACTTATTAAAATAAGCAGCCGTTCATATAGTTCCACCGAATGAGCGAATTTACTGGCAGCATCTAGCTTTGAGCGATTTTCGCGCTGGCACGAGATCTAACAGCCTTGGCCTCTTCAGCACGACTTGTGGCCTGCAAGAGTTCAGCATAATTATCAAGCACATTGGCGAACTGCTGATTTGAGACACCGCTACTGCCATCATAAATTGCAATTGCCCGCTTGTAGAGAGGCTCAGCATCGGCAAATCTTCCTTGAGCCCGATAAAGAATAGCGAGATTATTACAAGCTGTCGCCACCGAAAGACTGTCCTTGCCCACAGCCTTTTCGTATATGGCCAAGGAGCGCAAGTAGAGCGGTTCGGCCTCAGCATTTCTCTTTTGCGATCGCATAAGCTCAGCTAAATTATTGCAAGCGTTGGCAACATCGATACTTTCTTTTCCTGATGTGCGCTCAAATACAGAGATAGACCACTTAAATATCGGCTCAGCTTGTTGATATTTTCCCTGTGAATAATACAAACTAGCTAGGTTATTTCTCACGTTGGCAGCCTCAGCACTCTCTGCCCCTTTGACCTTTTCGTAAGTGCCAATTGCCTCTTTATACAGAGCTTCGGCTTGAGGATAGTGAGCCGTCTGGAAATAGAGCTGAGCTAAACTGTTTTCACTTTCAGCAATGGGCAGGGCACCGGCAGGCAAATTATCTTCGCGAATAGCAAGAGCCTGTTGTAAAACCTGCTCGGCAGCCACAAATTTCCCTTGGCCCATAAGCGACATCCCTTTGCCATTAAGACTAGTGGTGAGGGCAACCAATTGCGGGGCCATGGCCTTCTGCTGAATATCGCTGGCGCGATCAAAAAGCGTAGCTGCTTCCGCATACTTTCCTTGCCTGTTATAGAGATCACCGAGAGCAGTAAGTGTTGGAGCTAACTGCACATCGTTCGAGCCGTTAGATTGCTCTTGGTCAGCGGCAGTCTTTTTCAGGATTTTTTCGGCTTCCACTAAATTATTGCTTCTGATCTGCTCATCGGCCTTAGCACGCAAATCGCTTGGGCTGCTCATTGAACAACTAGCCAGAATAAGAGACGTAATCGAGGTGAGAGCAATTGAACTAAACAGAGGTACGGATCTAGCCTTAATTGGCAAAGCTACTTTTGACATCACAAATCTCCAGAAAATTATTGTTGTCGCTGTGTTGAATATAGACACTGCCGAATCAAGCTATCTCAAGTTCTTAAAGAGACCCACTCCCAAACCAACAGCTGCACCAACTCCAGCTCCCTGCCAGGCTCGTTTGCCTCGGCGGCTAGAAGCTGCTCCTAGCCCCAGACCCGCAATGGTACCGGTGGCTGTATCCCGAATAATTGGATGTCTTTTCAGAGTCGTACTGCTTCGCACCAGACCAACACCAGCACCGCTACCAGCGCCTATGGCGGCACCGCGAACCACACCGGCACCCGACACTAGCCCGGTGAGAGCACCAGCTCCAGCTCCCACGCCAGCACCGATAGTGACAGCTTTCACTTTTGGATGCCGTTGAAAATAGGTGCGGTTATCGCGCACATAAACTTCTCTATATACCGGTCTTTGCACTACGACTGTTTTAGTCTGTTGCACACCCGACTGATAAGAAGATCGTTGAGGATTGACAATCGTGACCGGCGTTTGCACTTGCGTTCGGTCTAATTGCGGCACCTGCCTGACCAATTGCGGCATAGCATCAGAATGTACTTTTCCGCTCAAAACAGTAGTCTGCGCCTGGGCCGCACCTATTGTTTGAGAAAGAGCTATAACTGCTATACAACTAAGAACAGTAAGACCAGATGCGATTCTTTTAGATCGACTTAACATAGTACTCTCCCGCCTTGACCAGCGTACAGTTAGGGAATTCTGCCAGTGCTGCTAGCAAGATCTATCTAAATCTAGATCTGTCTACTAATGACTTTTACGCAGCAAATAGGGTGACGCTGCTGTCCCGGCAAAGTTCCGAATATGTTTCAATTCGACTAAAAAACATTTACAAGCGGAACCAGGAGCATTAACGCCCTGTCATGTAAACTGTGCAGCGGTCGACCACAAAACCGCTGTTCTTTTAGTTTTAAACGGAGTAATCATGGCCACCTTAAATCGCACAAAAATTCAGATTCTATCTTTGGTATCGATGTTGGCTCTTCTACCGCTAGTAAATACTGCTGATGCAGGGGCCCAAAGCAACGAGCAGCCTCTTCTAATAGCAGCGAAAACTGAGCAGTTCAAAATGAAGCAAGGATTCGAGCGCAAGCCCAAAGACATTATCAACACTCTCAATGACAATGAAGTAACAGCCTTCCACATTTTCTTAGACGGTCTAGATCAAGCTTTTTCACTAGATAATACTTTGAAAAACAAAGGCCCATTCACCGTCTTTGCCCCCAGTGACAAAGCCTTCAAAACCATTCCAGATGATGACAGAAAGAGCCTTTGGGCCAACAAAAAGAAATTACAACAAGTCTTGCAATATCACATTGTGCCCGGTTCATTTGATGCAAAAGCACTAGGCATGATGACTTCAGTTAAAACCTTAGAAGGTCACGAACTAAAATTGAGCAAGAAAGGCAACGACCTTTACGCCGATGCCATTCTAGTCAGAACCACCGACATTCCTTGTTCGAATGGAGTAATACACGTTCTAGACGGTGTGGTGATGCCGCAACTGAGCAAATAGAGCTACGGAAAATTTTCAACAAGATTAGCTGAGTGACTCTTGCTCAGCTAATCTTGCCGCCATGATTGGTCTAGCCTGCAGCCTCAGGGTAGGCAGTGAGCCATAGAACCAAGCAGCCAGCATCAAGCAACTCAACCCGCTAACAAAAATTGTAATAGGCACACCGATAGCCGTGGCCGATGCACCGGCAATCAAACTACCAATAGGCATCATTCCCATAAAACACATGGTGTAGATGCTCATTACCCTACCGCGCTTATCTTCTTCCACCAGAGTCTGCAAAAGAGTATTGGTGGCAGACATTTGGAACATCACACCAAAGCCAATCAGTGAGAGAAGAAATAGAGCGGCATAAAAGTTAGAAGTGAAGGCAAAGACCATTAGGCTACTTGAGAAAAGCACCATGGCACCGCAGAGCCAATGGCCAATGCCTTTCATGCTAGTGCGCGACGCCAGTAGTATGGTACCCGCCAATGAGCCAATGGCTGAAGCCGACATCAACCAGCCTAAAACATCGGCTCCACCATGAAAGGTCTGCTTCACCAGAGCTGGCATTAAAGTACTGAGCGGCATACCAGCCAAACTGGTAATAGCCGAAACAATCAACAGCGTTTTAATTGGTCCTGATTGAAAGGCATAAGCAAATCCTTCTTTCATATGCGAAAAAACCGACGCTTTTTTCTTTATCACCGGCGCCTTAGCGGCAAAGCGCATACAAAGCAAGGCCGCAATTACAGCAATATAACTGATACCGTTAGCAAGAAAACAAACTCCTTCACCGAGAGTAGAGATAACACCACCAGCAATGGCAGGTCCGATTAGACGAGTTAGATTCATCAAAGACGAATTGAGAGCAATGGCATTGGGTAAATCTTTCTTGTCGAGAACCATATCGGTAACAAAAGCCTGACGGGTAGGCATATCCACAGCATTGACTAGACCTGTGAGGATACCCAAAACAAGAATCTGCCAGAGTTGAATGTGACCCAATAAAGTCAGCGCAGCCAGTGTAAAGGCCAAAAGCATTGCTGCTATCTGCGTACAAATTATAAGTTTATGCCGATTAACACGGTCAGATAGAACCCCAGCAAAGGGGCCAACAAAGAAGCTCGGTGCCGTACTAGCAAAAGCCACGGCACCAAGCAAAAGAGGTGATGAAGTCAGGCGATAGGTGAGCCAGCTCAAAGCCAGCTGCTGCATCCAAGTACCAATCAACGAGACCAACTGCCCCGAAAAATATAGTTGATAATTTCGACTAGAAAGAGAACGGGCAATATGCCCAAAAGGTGATTTTGAAGCGTCCATTTAAATAATCCGTCAGGCTGGCTCTTTAATTGCCGGTCTTTATCCAACAACTCGTTATTAGACGGTCGGTCGACTAGAAAGTTTCAAGGAACACTTAGGCAGAACAAAAATCCTCGGTAAATTAAACTTCGTTGGCTGAGCGCCGAGCTTCCAAGTCTTCCCAACGGGCAAATACCTTGGCAACAGCAGCTTCAGCCTTGTGGAAATCTTCCATCATCTCGGCCAGCTTGACGTGATTAGCTGCAATCTTTGGATCTTCCATTTGCTTGCGCACTGCCTGCAAGGCACTCTCGGCCTCTTCAACTTTGCTACCAATTGAGTCTAATTCTTTGCGCTCATTATTAGAGAGGGGCTTAAGATTTTTCTTGCTCCCGTTATTACTCGAGACACCACTGGTAGAGCTACCAATTTTACTGCCAGACTTTTCAATTTTTTCGGCCTTATCAGATTTACCAGCGTTGCTTTTATTCTTTGAGCCACTCTTCGAAAATCGATTAGATTCCCACTGCGAATAATCGGCGAAAAATTCCACTCCACCATCGCCGTCTAAAGCCAGTATGTTAGTAGAGATGGTATCGATCATGTAGCGATCGTGGGTAACCAGAACCACAGCACCAGGGAAATCTTGCAAGCTCTCTTCCAGCACTTCTAGAGAAGCAATATCTAAGTCATTGGTAGGTTCGTCTAAAATCAAAATGTCTGCTTCTTGCAGCATCAAGCGAGCAATTAAAATTCGCGCCTGCTCACCACCCGACAAATAACTGACCGGCATAGGCAGCTGGTCTGGTCTAAAGAGAAACCGCTTAGACCAGCTCATGACGTGAATTTGACGGTCACGATAGACCACCGAATCACCGCTAGGGCAAAGGGCTTCTTTCAGAGTAATTTCTTTATTGAGCTGATCGCGATTTTGATCGAACCAAACCACTTTAAGCTGATCGGCGCGCTTTACAGTGCCACGGTCTGGCTCTATCTGCCCGGCAAGAATGCGCAGCAATGTCGTTTTACCACTGCCGTTTGTGCCTACCAAACCTAGTTTCTGCTTAGGTGTTAATACCAGATCAAGACCGGCAAACAGCTCACGACCACCCATTGACTTAGCCACGTCTTTGGCGACAAGCAACTCTTTGGTACGACGCCCAGACGAGCTAAAGTCAATATTGACTGAGCTATTCATATTGTTGCGAGCTTTCACTTCAGCAAACTCATCAAACAATTTACCAGCCTCACGGATACGTCCCTGTGACTTGGTTTGTCTAGCTCTGGCTCCACGCTGCAACCAGGCAACTTCTCGGCGCATCTTACTAGCTAGAGCCTGCTGCTCGTTTGATTGAGCAGAGAGATATTCGGCCCGAGCGACGAGATACTCGCTGTAAGGGCCCTTGCAGCTCAAGTATCCATCTTTATACGCGGCGTTCAACTCAACGGTACGATTGGTGACATTCTCAAGAAAATTACGATCGTGACTGACCAAAATAAAGGCAAAAGGTGCTGACTTAAGCAAGTCTTCTAACCAGAGTACGCCTTCAAGATCTAGGTGGTTGGTTGGTTCATCTAACAGCAGGAAATCCGGTTCTTTTACCAACTGAGCAGCCAAAGCCAAGCGCTTACGCCAGCCACCAGAAAGGGAAGAAACAGTAGCACCCAGATCTTCAAAGCCAACGGTGCTAAGAGTGTATTCCGCACGATTGATGCGCTCAGCCTCGTCTATTGACTGGCCATCTAAAGAGGCGGCAACCACATCACGTAAAATTGCATCAGGTGGATAAGGATTGTCCTGAGCTAAATAAGCAATATTGAGAAACTTGCGAGTAGTTATAACACCATCATCAGGCGAATAAAGACCAGCCATAATCTTGAGTAAGGTTGACTTACCAGAGCCATTAGGGCCGATCAAGCCTACTCGTTCGCGATCATCGATTGTTATCGAAATATCGCGAAATAGTGGTCGGGCACTAAATGACTTGGTTACAGACTGGCAACTTATAGCAACTGGCATAGTTTCTCATTATACTGGCTAGGGCACTGTCAACCCAGCTTCATGGCTATTTGTGACGCTGTTGACAGTGTGATTGACGTCAATTGGGATGATATTGTATTCACATGGTTGCTGAAGCATGAAAATTTGGGTCGACGCCGATGCCTGCCCTGTGCCGGTTAAAGACATCGTCATCAAGGCTGGTCACAAGCTAGCCATTAGCACTGTTTTCGTAGCCAACAAAGCAATTGCCTTGCCCCTCTCACCCCACCTCAGCTTTGTACAGGTGGCAAAGGGAGCAGACGTAGCGGATCAATACATTGTTGACCAAGCAACAAAAGACGATTTAGTAATCACTCAAGATATTCTGCTGGCAGCCCAACTAGTTCCCAAAGAAATAGTGGTAATCGACCCTCGCGGTCATGCTTTTACAGAAGAAAATATTGGCGAACGTGTTTCTGTCCGAGCGCTGATGACAGACCTGAGAGACAGTGGCGACATAACCGGAGGGCCCAAACAATACACTGACAAAGACAAACAACGCTTTGCCAGTGCTTTTGATCGGGCTATCACCAAGCTCAATAACAGAGCTGGCAACAAATAGAAGCAATTATTATGGTTCTGATTCTTTGCTGCCAATCAAAATGATGTTGGTACCAACCTGGTAAGCGGAACCATTCTTAGGATTTTTGATTTTACCGTTAGCGTAGAAGCCTACTGAACCGGTCTTAAACTCTTTACCGTCAGCCTTGATGGTGCCCCATATTTCGCCCGAAGTGGTTTTGAACTCAATGATCAAAGCGGGTGGCGCATCGGTATCTACTTTTTTGGCCATCGTGATTCCTCCTAATGAGATTATTCAGATCAATTATCCAAATAGACAATATCCAATCTGACAAATCAAGTTTACAGGATGAAGCGGCCACTGCAATCAGCTTGCCAAGGGAAGACACAGGCTTAACCGTGACATTTTCCAGCTTACAGCGCCCTGAAATATATGCAATACTCCCCATTAAGGCGGCACAAACATAACGCCTGCTGCACCAAATAGTGTTGGTGCAGACATCCCCGGAGATTAGATGAAGAATAAGCTATTTGTAGGCAATCTTTCCTACAACCTTACTGAGACAACCCTTGAAGAACTTTTTGCCGCATCTGGCAAGGTTGTTTCAGTAGCGATACCTACAGATCGTGAAACTGGTAGAAAGCGCGGATTCGCTTTCGTCGAAATGAGCAGTCAGGCTGAAGCCGAAGCGGCAATCGAGAGCTTGAACGGCAAAGACATTGACGGCAGACAAATCGTTGTCAATGCCTCCAAACCAAAAGAAAAAGCATACTAAGCTTTCCCTGCTATTATTTTTGGGATTCTTAGGACACCCCACACCTCTTTTACGGTCTGGGGTGTTTTATTTAGAGAAACAGCTGAGGGAATAATGTCAAAACCAATCAAGTTAATTAGCGGCTGTCTGTTATTGCTTTTGAGCGGCTGCACCTCATCAGCTGATAAAGAAAAAGAAGACCTCAAACGAGACCTATTAGAAGCGCGCTCTGAAACTTCAACCCTAAAGGGTGAGCTTAATAGCCTTAAAAACATGGCACCGCCAGTCAAACCGGCAGAGAAAAAGGAAGACGCACTAACTACCGGTAGTGGCACACCTGCCGACACAAAAAAGGGCTCCCCTGAACCTAAAAGTAGTAAATAAATTACGCTTAGTGGCCGACCGCGCCTAAGTATTCCCCTTTGGCCGGTATAAAGAAGACCCCGACCACGCCCAAGAGATAGACAGCAGACACTGTCGATGCCGCCATGGCATAAGAACCACCAAAGGTCTGAATCAATACACCGCTACCGAGGGCTGCGACAACCGCAGCATAGCGACCGGCATTGTAAATAAAACCAAATGCGGTGCTACGTACTTTGGCCTCATACAATTCAGGCAAGTAAGTCCACATGATGACAAAAGGCAAGTGAGCAAAGAAGCCCAAGGCCACGAGCCAACAAAGCAGAGCTGGGCCGAAAGAGTGCACGGTATTGAACATTCCGTATGAAAGAGCAAAAGCAAGCAGGAAGGAAGTACCAAGCGCTAGACGATAACCAAGTTTCTTGATCAATATGCCACCAAGCAAACCAGAAAGAATCATGCCAATATCTTTAGTGAACATAGCATGACTGCGCTGCTCCACAGCCAGATCGCCAGTAAGCTGATTAATCCAGGCCGGTATCCAGGCAATAACCGCCCACCAACAGACGATAGCAACACTGGCCACAGCAGCTACTGAGATAGTCTTTTTGCAATTTGCCTTAGTGAATAGCTCTCTAAAACAGGCGCTAGCATTGGCGGTAATGGTCGTCAGAACAGAGGCACCGGTGCGAGCACTTTCTTTGTCACGAGCCTCTTGCAAGCGCACGAACTCTTCTGGTTCGCGCAGCTTAAAGCGCATATAGACAGTAAGAAAAGCAGGAACGATGCCGGCCATGAACAAATAACGCCAACCGAAATGACCAAGCGAAAGATTGAGCGCCGCAGTCAACAAGTAACCGGTTCCCAATGATGTTGCCAGAGCACTAACAGCAAAGACCCGCGACTTGGCGGGCCAGCACTCAGACAGCAAGACGGCTCCGATACCCATCTCGCCACCGATACCTGCTCCGACTAAAAAGCGATAAATACCAAGCTCCCACCAGTTGCCGGCAACAGCACAAAGCCCGGTACATATGGCATACAATAATATTGTTATGCTCAGGGTCTTAGCTCTACCAATGTGGTCGGCCATAGCACCGAAAACCATGGCACCAAGCGCCCAACCCAACATAAACAAGGCAATTATGTATGAACCATACTGGCCCACCACCGAATGCGACTGGGTGTGCAGTAATTCAGATAGTGCAGGAAAGAGAACCATGGCAAAAATAGAAGAATCCATGCCGTCAAAGACACCACCCAACCAGGTAGCAATCAAGACATGCCAGCGCGACGGCCCGCTCATCTCAGTAGCTACAGGCGGCAGGGGCTGAGCTGATGAGGCCAAATCAATATTCTCAAGGTCAGAAGAAGAGTCAACAGGAATATGAGCAAGGGATTCCGGTGCCGGGGGGCGACTGACCGTTTGCATGGCATCTCCAGATACTTAAGGACCGCTAATAATACTGGAAGAGACACACCCTGAGATCTGTCTGAACATTTATTAAGGTCACTTAGAAACCTTGACAGAACCAGCAGCCAGCTCACTGCGGGCTTGAGCGATAGCCTGTGGCTCAACATATAAACCCTGTCTCTCATAGGTCTTCCAGACCTCAGACCAGCGCATAACAATGAAGCACTTCTGCGAATACTTTTTGACCAGCCTCGTGATTTTGGCATTACCACTAGGAAGAATTTCCAAGCCCTCAAGCCCTGCGCACTTACTACAGAAAGCTCGTTGCTCTTCTAGCCCCTGCTCCAGCTTGACGATTTCACCTTTCTCAAGCTTGCGATCACAACCGTGGCAGCGCGAAACTCGATAAAGGGCATAAACAAGCTGTTCAACCTTTGGTGCTTTCGCGGGTTTCTCAGCTTTAGCTGGCTTCTCCGGTTTCTCTGCCGCAGTGGTGTCTTCGGACTTAACTAGGCTCTCCTCGGTCACAAACCTCTCCTCTTTTTCCAAGTCTTACCAACTGATGCTTGAACACGGAACAATTTGTAGTTTACACCCAAGGGGGTCTATTCGTGACTAGCGTGACTAGCGTGACTAGCAGCGCTGACAACCCTTGAACCCTCGCATAACTTTGGCGATAATAAGCCCGACACTAGAATCAAGACTAGAATCAATGGCACCTGACTAATTAATGCTCAAAATCGACGCTTCATCTGAATCGACGGTTTATCTGAAAGGTACAGTCATGAATTTCCCAGCATCAGTTGAAAATGCCACAAAGACACACAGCTACCCACTGGTATTCGCCACCGTATACGGTGCCCACCTTACCGGCCTCGCTTCGCCAACTTCGCCCTATGAAATACGCGGAGCCCACATACTGCCAGTAAGACAAGTTCTTGGGCTTGAGGTCGACGAAGAAACCATTGAACTCAAACAAGAAGCTGAAGGGATACAGATAGAAGTTAACACCCAAGACATCAAGAAATTTTTCTCTTTAATGCTGAAAGACAACGGCTTTGTACTAGAGCAAATCTACTCACCACTGGTAGTGCAGAGTAGCCCTGAGCATGAAGAATTAAAGGCAATCGCTAAAGGTTGCCTTACTCGCATACATTGCTATCACTACCTCGGCTTTGCCGACAGTCTGTGGCTGGCAGCAAGCCAAGAAACAAGTGGTGCGCAAGAACTAATGAGTTTAACCAAATTACTTTCGGTCTACCGCTTGCTGCTGACCGGCACCCACCTGATGCAGACAGGCGAAATAGAAACCAATATCACAAAACTCAATGAGAATTTCCTGCTTAAGTATATTGACGAGATGATTGAAAGAAATCTCAGTGCAGAAAATTCACAAACTCTTGAAGCCGACGAATGGGAATTTCACAAAGTAGAATATGAGCGCCTCAGAGACGTACTGGAAGATTCAGCCGACAGCACAAACTTGCCAGCTGCTGCCACGGCCCACAACGCTCTCGACGACTTATTGAAGAGAATTCGCTTGGCTGACGCCGGTTTACTTACTCAATTGCAACCCACTGGTAACTATTGACAAGCCCGGAAGCTACAGCTACGATCGGATAAGAGCGCAATCAGTGAGTGGAATCTATGAGCGGATGCGAGGCCGCTTTTGGCGTTTGAAGAATCTTACATTTATTGAGTATCAGCCGATTCAGTTATCCGGTTGTTGAGATATCACTCAATAAAGTTAGCAGTGCCAGATGCAAAATAGTTGCTTTTAGTTTCGCAAGAAGCTAGCTTCAAAGAAAAGAGAGCTGTTACCTATGCACTCCGGCCCGAATGACAAACAAAACTTAGAGCAAGAGCTTGCCCTTATCAGAGAACGCCTCAAGAAACTTGAGTTAGACTATGCTGCAGAAGTAGCAGCCAATAAAGAAACGGTTACTCAGTTGAAATCCGCACTGGCTACGAAAGCGGAATTCATTGCCCACATGAATCATGAGCTGCGGACTCCGCTAAACGGCATGCTACCAATGATCGAGATGATCTTGAGGTCAAAGCTTGACGGCGAAACGCGAGAATATGTGCTCACACTAAAAGAGGCTGGCCTCTCGTTGCTTGCAATAATCAACGATGTCCTCGATTTTTCAAAACTTGAAGCAGGTAGACTTGAAGTTGCTTCACTGCAGTTTGACCTCGCGGAGACAGTAGAAAGCGTAGCTCAAATTTTAGCTCCAGCGGCGGCATCAAAGAATATACTCATGCTTTCAGTGATCGACAAAGATGCACCCGATACTGTTATCGGAGATCAAAAAAAGATTCGCCAAGTACTTCTCAACCTCTGCGGCAATGCCGTCAAGTTTACCGAAACCGGAATAGTGACGGTGAAAGTAGCAACAGTGAAGCCAGTGGACAAGCCGCAGCAACTACTCTTTACGGTCACAGACAGTGGTCCAGGCATCAGCCCTGAATTAATGTCCCGGTTGTTCGAGCCATTCTTCCAAGGGCCTGTTGCTACAAGAAACGACACAGCAGGAACGGGGCTTGGTCTCAGCATTTCAAAGCGACTTGTTGAGCTTATGGATGGAAAAATGTTCGTAGAGAGCTCACTCTCTTCAGGCTCAACCTTTGGCTTCTATTTGCCACAAGAAGAACCGGCCAACCAGGAAATTTTAAGAGTATGGGCTAGTCCACAGAGTTCACAAAGCACACTTGCCTCAGAGAGAGAGAAAGTTACAAAGCTTTTCTCAAATATATCGGCAATTACGCTAGAGCCAGCTCATAACGGCAGAAGCGCCATATTAGATTTGCTAAAAACTTTTGGCCTGACTGCACGATCAAGCGACAACGCCCAAGCAACCTATGACATTTTGGCAGCCCAAGCGACTAATGATACCAATGTCAGTCCATCAACCAATGTTGTTTTCCTTGATACCGTGCGATTGAGAGATGAATGTCTCAAACTCCGCACTATGCTATGCAATTCAGCCCTAAAGCACTCTGTCAAACTAGTAGAAGTAATGGCACAAGACGGCTTGCCGGTAGCAAGCGAGAGCAACAGCGAGATAGAGACGCTGCAGATAACCATGCCGATGAGAAGGCAAGCGATCATAAACGGCCTAAACAAGCTAACAAACAAAAGAGAATTACAGACAGCAAACAGAGCTGGCCAGAGTACGACCTTAGGCCTAGAAGCATTTGTTAACGCCGAAGCTGCAGCCTCCTTACTTTCACGAGGGCAAAAGAAACAAGCACTCGTTGCTGACGACAATAAACTTAATCAACGAGTAGCTTATCTTTTTCTGTCTGATTTAGGCTTTGAAATCGACTTGGTTGGCGACGGCATAGAAGCAGTGCGGGCTTTCAAGAAAAAGCACTATGATCTTGTATTCTTGGACTGCCAAATGCCAGTTCTAGACGGTTTTGATGCCGCTAAAATCATAAAGGAGATTCAGCAAAGAAGAGGCATCGCTGTCCCTGTAATAGCAGTAACAGCCAATGCTCTTGAAGGAAGTCGCGAACAGTGCCTTGCCAACGGGATGGACGATTACATTGGCAAGCCAATTATTCCCAGCTCCCTCGAAAAAGTAGTAACAAATTGGCTAGGCAACTCTTTCCTAAGAGATACGCCGTCGAGAGCGACTCAGGTTAACAATATCACCAGCGGAACCTTTGCTTGCCAGCATGCCAACTTCGTTAAGCTACGAAAGATGTACAGCGAGCAACAGCTCAAGGGAATTATCAGCCTCTTTAGGGAAAACTCCGCAGCAGACCTAGCGGAACTTCAAGCTCTATTGAGCGCCGGCGAACTGGCTCTATTTCGGCAAAGACTTGAACGTTTCAAAGACTGCTGTGAAATCATCGATGCAGTGCATATTGCAAAACTCTGCATGAGGGTAGCAGAATCAACTAAGCAAAGTGACCCGCTGATCACACAAGCACAGATGGAAAAGTTGCTGAAATTAGCCACAGAGCTAGACAAAGAACTAGAGTCAGCCTTGGCCGACCGCTCAACCTACACCCTTCCGACGATAAGCAATCCTAAATAGCTGTTCTCATTCTCGTCAAATTTCGGGAACCAGTACAGCTCGCTCCTGCCTTAGCAAGTAATTTCAATTTAGTCACGGCAAACTCTGTCAAGCGAAGGTGACTCGATTAATGCAGGGAAAGTCTTAGCTAACTTTCCGACTTCTTCACAGCTTCTTTGGCCTTAAGTTTATGCTCCAGCCACATAATTATTTGCTGGGAAGTAACTAACACAACGGTAGAAGCCACCGCAAACAGAATCTTATTGAACACTCTGCACCTCAATCAGTAAAAGCCGTTCTCCCTGAAATTTAGCGGAGAAGTGAAGCCATAGAATGAACTTGAGGCCAAAAGTTCCATTTTGGAACAAATTAGGGCAAAAACCGTAATGATCTTAAATCAGCGATTGGCTCATCAAATGAACAAGTGCCAACAGAATGGATAAAATCATGCCTGGCGGCTTTAATCTCAGCCAAACTCAATGACTGATCACGCCAATAGGCTCTGTCATCAAAAGAAAAAGCAGCTGGCTCAGTTTCAGAGAGAATAGCCTCAATATCTCGCTGCCCGTGCCAAGCGAAGGTAGCAGCCATAAGAACGTTGAGAAAACCGTGTAATACCGCTCGTGGTGCGTTATCTTCGTAAGTCAAAGCCTGCAATGCCCGCACAGGGTGATGCAAACCTGCGGTTGCCTTAAACGGCAGCTTGCGGTCGGCACAAGCATTTATGAAAACAGCCACAGAAGTTACCGAGGGAATTCCTTCAGGCTGTACACTTCCCATGCGTATTTTGGCGAAATTACCCGCCTCTTTAATAGAATCAAGCATGGTCAAATTGTCAGGCGAAACCTCACAATAAACCGGCCGATTGGCACTAACAATAGTTTTAGTCTCAAGAGCAGCAGCTTGACCATCATCGGCTTCAGCAATTAGGGAAAGTGAAGGCCTCAGCGCGGCGTGCACGGTTTCACATTGACTGACAGGCAGCACTAACCAGCGCAACATCCAACGATGATCGCCATTCTGGTAGCTGTGATAGTTGGCAATTGTGGCATCAAGGGGCACAGAGGCTGGCGGGAAAAGTCCAGCGTAATCAATGAACCGTTCAAGTAAAGCTCGCAATGCTGGTGCTACGGTCTCGCTCATAACTTGCCTCTACTATCTCCGACCAACTGACTTAACCACCGTGGAATGTTATCACAGGCGGCTCCAACTACGCCTCAGCCCAGCGAGGCAATCATCGCATCAATTTCCAATCGGGGCTGAGCATCCAAGAGTAAGCCCAAGGAACCTTAAAGCCAATACACTCAGGACAAACAAAGCCATCGGGTTTAACCATTAATCGATGTTCTGAATTACAGACAAAAGGCAGAAATACATTTGAAAGCTGATAGTCATTGAGCAAAGCAACCTCGCTCTCTGACCAAGGCGAAAAGGATTTATTGACGACCTCGGCCTCTCGAATCGGGGCATTCTCAGCCTTCGCGGCACAATTGAGACATACATATGCCGACATGTGCGGTAGCACGCGAGCCGCCTGCGGCACCATGGCGCGACAAACTATGCAAACAAAACGATCTGGTGGAATTTCAAATGCAGCAATCTTTGCCGGTGGACGCCCACCGAAGTCGCCACCCTGCATTTGTGAATTTAACTTATCAGGCATGTTTGAATTATAGCGTCAGTATTTGCCTTGCACTCGTTGCCTTCAAAGGTACAATCACTTAATCTATTAGACTTAGAACAATAAGAAAGCCAACGCACAAGTGAAGTAGTAAGCGAAACAATGAACATAGCACTCAAGCTCCTCTCCACCTCGTTGACCATAGCTGTGTTCGTCATTGCCTGCTACATCCTCACTGTATTCTGGCGGGTCAGCAGTGTTGAACAGTCAATATTTGGTAGCGGCGCGCTAATGCCACTGGTGCCACAACAGCAACAGTTTGACCAACCACCCACACCAGAATCATACGGAAAGAATACCTACACCCACATGGTCAGGGGCCAACCGAGTCAAGTCTACGAACAATTGCTCAATAGCTTTCAACACTTATATGGCTCGGCTTTGATGTCTTATGAGATTGGAGAACTAGGAGCTGTTGTAATATCGAATACGAACGAGTACTTGAAAGCGATCTTCTCTAGCGACTCTGGTACTCTCAGTTTCTATCTTGATACAAAGAAAGATCTAGCGAACAATGAAGTAGGCAGAAAAATCGGCTCAGAAGTTAAAACAAGAGGCTTGGTCGGCCCAACAGCTGAACAATTTATGATTGACAAGATTTTCATGGCCCTTGACGGTGGCCTTGCCTACAAAAACTGTAGCGAATACAGAGTAACAAAACTTCCCTCACTAAACGAATACGGCTGCCCGCTGCTAATCAATATTCAAGAGTTGCGCCGGTCAGACAAAACAGTGGTGCTTAAATGAAGTCCATTTTGAAGACCCTCAATCTTCCAAGTCGCACATGTGGCCTGGACCTAAGGCCAGCTCTAGGTATAGCCATTGCTGCTAATTCGCTTTTCTATCTTGCCTCTGCAGCCCTTGCCGCACCAGGCCAATTGACGCAGCCAATAGCCAGGCAAACGCGAACAGCTAGCCCTCCAGCAGCCCCGGCAACAACTTCGCCCCAAGTAATTGCACTTACCGCAGCTCAACAAGCTGCAAAGTACAAAGAGCAAGGCGAGGCCGCCTATGAGGCCAAAAATTATGCTTTAGCTGTCGCCTGTTACAGCAAGGCGCTTAGTCTATTACCAAACGATGCCGCCAACAGTCTGGCTGACCTTTATTACGTCCGAGCCATGGCCAATGACGTCACCGGACAATATCAACGCGCTAGCGCCGATTGGCAAGCGGCCCGCGACAATTATGCCAAAGCGCTGCTCGGCAATCAGGCTGGAGTGAACGTAACCTTCGCCACATCTTATCGCGACGAATTGACAGAGCTTTTGCAGTGGCGGGCCACGCAAAGCCCTAGCTCTCCCGACTATTGCGATTCGATACATACGAAACGGCTAGCACCAGGTTCGGTGCTCAAGGTCTACATTAGTCAATCACAGAAAAGCGGTTTTTCGCCAGAGCTGCGCACTTACATTTTTCAAGCCATGAATCTGTGGTGCCAATTCCCAGGCTCGCCCATTCGCATGGAACTGTGGCCGACCCAATACGACTCAAACATAATTGTGCAGAGAGCTAGCGCCGACGACCCCATGAATATAGGCAGCGCCGGGCAAACAAGTTCTAACGGCCGAGAACTTGTGACCAAAAGCTATGTCAATCTCTCAGCGCCAAGCTACGACAGCAAAAACATGTCGCCGCGCGCTAAAGAACAGCTTTTCAATTTAGCACTACACGAAACCGGTCATGCCCTAGGAATCGATGGGCACTCGCCTTCCGGCCTGGATGTTATGTACTTCAAATCTCCTTTGATCAAACTAAGCGATAGAGATGCCAACACTATCCGCAAAATCTATCAATAATTACTTCTGCGGCGCCGATTCAGCTAGTTCCGCCTTGTAAACTTGAATTAGCTCATCGGTAAAGCAAGGCTTGAAGACAACATACTTGTTGCGATGATCCAAATAGTAAGATTTGAATCGTCTGCTCGTATTGGCCAATAGATGCAGCAATCTACCGCTCGATATAAACACTCCAGATCAGATAAGATAGACAAACACAGAATGATACTCAAGGGGTCGAGCATGGGTCTATTAGCCAATCTGTTTAAAAGAAAGTCGTTGCCAGAAGAAAAGGTCGACTCATCGCTAAAAATGCTAGATATGCTCAAAGCTAAACGTGGAGATGATATTGGCAAGTATCTCGACATGATGTACGATCCCCGAAAAATTCCGCCACCATCAGCGCCACCAACTATTGAAGACTTAGATGAAGCAGAGCTAGATCAATCAGTCTATTCTCCGCCGCTCGAGACAATGACTTATCAAAGAGAATATGACGGCCAAGAGTGCGCCGATCTGGCAGACTCAGAAGACCCAATTGAAAGCAGCATCAATCAATTCTTTGACATCTTTGCTGGCCAAGCCAACTTATACAACGAGACAGTAAATAGCCTCGAGCTGGTCATTGCTATACAGCGGCCGCTGCATAGCAATGAATTTTTCCCCGCCGATAGCAAACAACCGGTTCTCACCGCCTACCTACACACAGCTCACTGGGGGCTATTCTTCTTTGGCTATGGCAACACTATTGATCTTTACTTGCTGCCCTACGAAGAGGGAGAGGCTCTCTCATTTAATGAAGTACATAACGACGCTTGCAAGCCCCATCTGACGTTCACCATGAGTGAAGACAGCAATGGTCGGCAGTGGTCTGTGGACGGCAAAGCACTCCGGCGCGAGGGCATCCCCGACTTGGCCAGTGAATTACTAGGCGACCTTGTTCATGCGGCAGAGAGCACAAAAAGCGAAAATTAGGTGCTGCGACGATAAGTAAAAAAGCCCCGACCAGAGCCGGGGCTTTCTATTTTTGTAATTGCGCCAGTCAGTCGCAAATTAAGGGTTGAAAGGATGAATGTCTCCAGGTTTTCTCAACATCTTGTTGACTTCGTCCAAGTGCAATTCTTCGCCCATAATCATTTCACGGGCATACTCTTCAAGCAGAACAGATTTGCCTTCTGAAGCGTGGAGAAGTTCATAATATGCGGCTATAGCAGTTTTCTCGTGCTCTAGGCTCTCGCGCAAAATATCACCCAGGTCATGCTTTTCGGTCTCAAGCAATGGTCCAATTTTCAGTGATGGGTGGCCGCCTAACAAAGTCACAAGTTCACCAGCCTTGTGGGCATGCATCAGACTCTCATTAGAGTTTGCCTTAAGCCAGCTAACGATAGGAATGCGGTTATAACCGTAGACCATAAGAGAATAGTGGGTGTAGCGGACCACGCCAGCTAACTCCAATTCCATAATCTTATTGAGAATGTCTATCGCTATCAGCTTGTCTTTGTCATCCATGGTGCTCAATCTCCTCTAGTTGCAGATATAACTCTAGCCGATTGAAAACCAAGATTCCTCACCTCATAAGGAGAATTAAGCGTTTCAGTGGACAGTAGCAGCCGGGCAGTTTCCAGACCAGTCATCTTTAGGACTCCCGCAGCAGAAGTCAAGCACTCAAGCAGACTGCAAGGCCGAAATAATTTGCTGCACATTTGGCCGCTCGCTAATATCGCTACTCGTCAAAGCGAACAAAAGGTGGTTTAGATTACCGGAAATTGGTATACCCTCAGCTCGCACATCTAGCTGTGTTAATGGCCGGGGGTCTTGTCCTGTCAAAAGGAAAAAAATCGTACCGGCCATACTGTAATAGTCACTAGCTACCACAGCTTTGCCTTGGATTTGTTCCGGTGGCATGTAGTGATGCCTACCAATAATTGTTCCTGTCGCTCCGGCAAGGAACTCCATTGCGGCATTGAAGTCGACTAATGCAAGAAATTTGTTTGACCTGATTATGAGATTATCCGGCGTAAAATCCCGATGTACCAGGGGTGGTTGCTGGCAATGAAGGTAGCTGAGAATCTCAGCCATTTGCAAAGCGAGAGCTTTCACTTCGGCCTCTCTCATGGGCCCGTTGTCGTTGATGGCCTGACGCAGAGTTGAACCGGGAATTTTTTCCAAAACAATATAGTGACGATCATTCTCCACAAAAGTATCAAGTAAGCGGCACACTTGTGGATGCTGAATTTTAGCCAGAAGAGAAGTCTCGCGATTCATGTGCTCGATAAGCGATGTTTTCACGGCCTCACTATCAAGCTGCTTAATTGCCAGTTCCTTAATTACGACCTGCTCGCCTCGGGAATTGACAGCGTTATAGACGGCAGAAAAGCCACCAAAACCAAGTTGACTGGTAATTTCGAAACGGCGATTTTGCAATTTTGAACCGGCCGGCAACGGTCTAAAAGTAGCTAAACTAAAACGCCTACTTAGTTCATCATTCCAAAGTGCCGTGTAACTCTTGAGCCCCTCCTTCTGCAAGGCCTGGCTCAGATAGCCTCGCAAGTCAACAAAATTTTCACTTATTGCCGACGGCGGTGCCCACATTTCTAAGGCCACAAGCAGCTTTTCAATGTCTTGATGCAACATAGTTTTCAAGACAATTCGCGTACTACTTCCATCTTTAAACGTAAGAACTAAGGCATCGCTATCCTCAAAATCGGGACCATTATTCCAATAAATAAAAGCAGTTTTTAGCTCTTCCCAACGCCGCCAGCGCCGCCCCTTCAATTGCAAAATCGTAGCGAATGGAAATATGGCACCACCAGAGGTGATAATGATTGGCTGTATCTGCGCCAGATAAGAGTCGCGAATCTTGCCTACTTTGGACCACAATGAGAAGGTAGCTATACCAAAGAAAGCTAAGGCAACGATTATCAATCTTATTCCACTGGTACCGGTAATGGTTGTAACGTAGAAGAAAATCATTACAGATAAAAGCAACAGAGCAATAGTACAGATAATCAAACCAACTTGAGTGATGGTGCGAAGTTTGACAATCTTATCGATAGAAGCTGGATGATAGTCAAGCTTACTTAGATTTGTTTGGTTATTCATTTATCGATACTCTCATCGAAGAATGAATAAGAGCAACGATCTCATCGACTGACTGAAACCTATCGTTGGTCAGTTGAGCACGACATTTATAAACTATTTTGGCAAGCAAGGGCGACACCCCGGTCTCCGTCAACAGTATGTTCGCCTGCACAAGAGCCACCGGATCGCATCCAGTCAGCAAATATTGCAAAGTGCCACCAAGGGCATAAATATCAGACTGCACGCAAGTTTCACCACGAAACTGCTCAGGCGGCATATAGGCAGGTTTGCCAGCTGGTGGCAGACCAGATACAGCACCAATAGGTTCAGCAATAGTAAAATCAATAAGCGTGAGCTTCTGCTGCCCATCAATAATGAGGTTGTCTGGAGTAAAGTCGCGATGAACAATGGCCGGTGTGCAACTATGCAAATACCCAAGAATCTCGCACATTTGCAAAGTCAAATCTTGCACTAATGCTGACGGCAAGCTCCCCCTAACTGCGTGATATTGTCTGAGATTTTTTCCACTTATTCTCTTGAGCACAAGAAAAGCACAACTGGAAGTACTAAACCAATCAACAAACTGCACAATTTGAGCATGATTGATTCGCTGCAATACCATAGCCTCAGCTTCGAGCTGCTGAATGGCAACGTCTTTCAAATGCTTTCCCTGATACACAGGCAGAAGATATGCCTTTACAACGACTTCCTCTTGTGTTGTTTGGTCGTGGCAAAGATAGGCGTGCCCCTGCCCACCAGAAGCCAATTTTGACTTAACCAAATAGCGACCAGCAGCCAAAGTCTGACCATCTGGTATCTCCTGTAGAGATTCGGCCTCTGGTGCTGACGACAGACTATCTAGCCATAGCTCAGTAAACGATGTATCAGCACTGGGCAAGGTAAGGGCCTTGGCGATACCGTCATCAATGCTGATATGTTTTGCAAAATTCGCAAGCGCATGAGAAATTATCATCCAATTCTCGTGAGTATGGATGGCCGAGAGCTTTATGCAAATAGGCTCCTTCATCTGAGCGCCGGAAATAACTATCGTCTGTTTTGCCAAATCGCTGCTCTTTGACGATGCTAGTTCAATTGTAGTGATTGAGGAAAGCGGGATGGAGATTGGCTCCTTTCCCCTCAGATACAAGTTCAGCACTCTTTCTCTGACACTAATTGAGACAACCTTCAACAGCCTTGTGCTCAAATAACTGTCGATCTTCTTTTTGAAGTATTGACCAAAAAGATTCAAGCATATTACTGGCAAAAACAAACAAAACACGAAAAGCAGGCCATTTAACGGAGCCAGCTTCGAGGCCGCAAGCAGCAAGGCCAATAGTGCGCCTATGGCAAGCATAGCCCCGACAATGAAGCTCCAAAACAGAATCCGATAGTAAGCGGGTTTAGAGTCTTCGATTAGGTCCACAGAGCTATCGAGCGCACCGGTCATACCATAAGGAAAACATCTAATGCTGAAATTAGGTACTTGCGATGCCGGCACCCCGGCCTCAGACCGAGGATTCTGATACTTTCGCAGCCAAATTCGCGAATAATTTTCGTCAGAACTTACCATACCTGCTTACTTCTACCGTTCTAGGCCGATGATAGTATCCTTTATTCCCTGATAGAAGGAAAGGCAGCACGTGCCTTAGTGCATTACCACCCAAACCTTGTCAAAAGCACCTACAGCTAAATCATCTTTGTAAATACAAAAGCAGAGCTTAACTCCGTTCTGCCACCAGATTGGTGCATCGAAAAATGAATCAAGTTGAAGAAGCAGTATCCAGTCATTTAAACTTTCAGTGAGTTTGGCAGCAACCTGCGGCTCTAATTTCGTAAACTCCTTATGAGTGATACCTTTGGCAGCTAGCTGACATTCAAGCTGCCAACCGTCTTGCGACACTTGGGGGCAGCCGAATAGCCGATGCTGCTCAAAAGAATGTCGACCATACCAAGCAGAACAAAGTGAATCAAATCGAGCCTCCTCCTCGCTAGTCATTTCAGGCTTCCACCCACAATCATCTTGTGGGAAGGTCAATTCCTCTTCAAACGACAAAGAATAAGACTTAAAGACGCAGTCTTCGCTTAGCCCGTCCGGTTCCTCCGGATAACACAACCTCACCCCCGGGGGAGTGAACAAAACTTTCCACCCATAGCAATCTTTATGACGCCAAGGAACGGGTTGCTCTACTGCATCGTAGAAAAAGGAGAGGAAGCCAGTTTTCTTGTTAGTCAGGTCAGAGAAGGCTGTGCCAGCAAGACAACTAAGATCAATTCGGCAAAGAAACGCCAAAGGCAATCCGTCAGCATTGGATGGCCAACTAAAATCATCTGGCAATATCGGCCAACCACCGATCTTTGAAGCAGCCCTATCGGTGGGGTCATCTTTCAAAATCATTCGCAAAGATGGGCGTGCAATTCTCATCATTGCCTCTTCAAACTTCAAGAGTTCGAAAACTTCGAAAAGACCATGCAAATCACCGGCTTTAGCCAGTTTCGCAACAGTTCTTTCCAATTCGATTTTGGCATCTAGATGAGGTTGAATTTCAGCCAACAACTTCAAATAAGGGTCCAATTGACTGGGCTTAACTTTGAGTCCTCTAGCCAATTCGATTGCACGAGTAGCGTGATAGTGAGCGGCAGGATAATCATGCCGATGAAATTTCAGCTTGGCCAACTCGAAGAAAGTAGCCGGTCGCTCTTCGATTTGCAGCGAAAATAAGAGCATGCGTTCGGCACCATAAACATCGCCCCGCTTAAGGTCTTGCATAGCGAATTCGAAAAGCTTCGATGCATCTTGAGGGTAATCAGACAAGCTGTACACAGCCAACTCCAGCGAACGAATCAATCGATAATACAACTGCAAATATACATGGCCACTTCCGGGGCGACCAGAATTCGAGATTCACCCAGCAGAACCATACAAATTAAGTTGACAGCCAGTTATCAAAACGATAACATCGAACCCTATACTCGCAGCCAGACGGATTGACAAATAGTTATCATATTGATAACCTAAGAGACAACAGCTCAAGTGGAAATCATCAACGAAAATGAACTGCATTCATTTGCGAGAAAACATTCGAACGCGCGCAAGCCGTTATCGAATTGGATTGACACTACAAAATCAGCTGCATGGAAATCGTTCGCAGAAGTTCGTGAAACCTTTAGAAGTGCCGACTACGTAAAGGACCAAGTAGTTTTCGACATCGGTGGGAACAACTACAGGATAATCAGTTCAATTGACTATCAAGCTCAGCGCCTATACATCTTAGAAGCAATGACACACGCAGAATACGACCGGTGGAAGGCATGAACACAGCAAGAGTTGATAAGGCATACATGGAATTGATCCGCGAGTTTCCGCTAGTGCCGATACGCGAGAAGTCAGAGTTCGAAGAAGCGGTAAAAGTCATGAAAGGGCTAGCCTATCGAAGAGCTAGCCTGAGCAATTGCGAAGCAGACTACCTGTCAGTACTCGGCGATTTAATTGCTCAATACGAGAAGCAACTACCTCGGCTTACACAAGAAATGACACCACAAGAAGCGCTGGTTTATCTCATGGAACAGAACGAACTTGCACAAGCGGATCTCGTTGAGTTCGTGGGTCACAAGTCAAATCTCTCAGCATTTCTTAGTGGCCATCGCGGGTTAAGCAAACGAGCAGCCTGCCGCCTTGCCGAATACTTTAAAGTATCGCCGGCTTTGTTTCTGCCAAAAGAATGAGGGCGAGCGTACATCCGAGAACTTGAGCTGAAGGAATTCAATGGGACGAATGTAATTTATTGGCTCAAGTTAAATCCAGTAGACCGAGGAATAGAGCTGCAGATGGAGCCATGCATGGGAGTTTATGGCCGCATAGTTGCTAGGCAATTGGAGATAGAATTCTTACCAGGGAAACCGGTAGATTGCGACGGCAAATAACCAGGCGAAGATTTTTCGGTAGCGCCAAAGACTTGAACTAAAAGAAAGAACATATTGCCCAAAATGGCTAATTATGAGCCTTGGAATACTTGAGAGCGGCAAGAACCTAAATTTGATTACAAGTAAAAGTGCTTGAGTAGCCAAATCAAGCTGCAATTTGTAATACATGCATCGCGCACAACAAACTTACATGGAAAGTACTTGTTCGGATCAGTGCTCATGCATTTGTCCAGTGCCGCTCCTTGAGCACCGCGATACGCTCCGCTGCTGTCGAGCATAATCTTAAACAACAATTTGCCTTGCCGGATCTCATCAACCATTTCCTCAAGAAACCCAATCCCCGCATCTGGAAAAAACTCATCGCTAACGTCTGCTTTATCAGGCAAAAATCCCATATCTTTTAGAAACTTGGCCCGTTGCGGCTCGGGAATGAAATCAGTGACGACATCAAAGTATTCGCAATCCAGCAGACCATACTTCAAGAATGCAACTACGCTCAAATCCCGGACCCCGCCAACAGTTTCAATACCATGCGTACGAAGCAGCGAGCATATTTCATCGGACGCCTTTTCAATGGAGGTCAACTCCAACTCAAGCCCAACCAAGGAGTCAATTGTTCGATAGCGTAATCCGCGGATCAGCTCCTTTAGCACTGACAGTCCCGGAATCGCATCAGCTGGTAGCCCTAAGTTCTGTTTCGGCTCGCGGGTCAGGTCAAATACCATTTCAACATTGCTGAAAGACGCCTGGGTTTGTCGGCTTGATTTCGCAAAAGGACTACTGCCGGTTCTCACCCACAGTTTCTGAGCTAGCTTTTGCCACCATCTGTCAACCACAAGTTTCTCCCGGTATCGATGCGACCACCAATACTCTATCTGTCTTTGGTAATTTCTCTAGGGCCTATTCAGAACCCACAATATTCTGGCGGTCCATGCAAGCAGTCTAATCCAGAGGAACAGTACAAAAACAAAAAGCCCCGACCCTAAGGCCGAGGCTTTTCTTTTGAGATGTTCATCACTGATTCATAAAATGGTGGAGGCGGCGAGAATTGCACTCGCGTCCAAAATCATCGAGAAATAAGTATCTACAAGTTTAGTCTGCTATTCCCCCAGTTACCGCTTAGTTTTCACCTTGCGGCCCGCTGAAGATGGCACAAACAGCCAACCGGGATCGTAATTATGTCTTAGCTGAAGCTACTAACTACTAACTTTGCTTCAGTGCAACCACCGTGGCTTACCCTAAGGCAACGGGTAGTCAAGTCGCCTTCGAGTCCTAGGAGCCTAAGTTAAGTTAGGCAACCGCAGCTAGGCTGCGGCTAGGGAATTTGATGACATTATTTGCATCTGTGTTTTTGCTTACTTGTTAACGAAGGATCAAGCTCCCCGACCTGCAACTCATGACCCTATAACCCTGTCGAATCTGAACGCCCCCATGCCTAAATATGCCAAATACGGCAAACATGAATGTACAGATGTACAAAATCGAGAATCACTGTTGAATCATCTCAGATAGCTAATTTTCAGGGTTCAAAAGTAACCGCCGACAAGACCGGCGACCACTGAGATCATTATAGCCTAAAACCGCTACCCTGCCAGACAACCTAAAACTTCTGCATCACAGTTTAAAACTTCTGCAGAACCAGGCCAACCCACTGACCAACTGTCTCAGACTGGCAAATCCGCAAGGGGTGACCCACCAGAGACTTCTCCAGCAAAGGCAGACGTTCGGCCAGAATGCCGGCACAGAGCACGATTCCTTCAGGGTTGAGCATGGCGCTATAGTCAGGCAGAAGCGCAACAATATCTTCACAAGTTAGGTTAGAGAGCAGCACGTCAAAACGACGACCGGCAACAGCGTCAGTACTACCTTCGATTAACTCAATGCGACCATCCACACCATTTAACTCGAAGTCTTTTTGGGCATACTCACAGGCCACGCCATCGGTGTCACAGGCGACGATTTCGCTAGTAGGCTGCAACATCAAAGCAGCAATGGCTAAAATGCCGCTGCCGGTGCCAACATCGAGCACTTTGCCTTTAGGTGGGAAAGATTCCATAGCCCGCAGACAAAACTGAGTTGTGGCATGAAGACCAGTACCGAAAGCCATTCCAGGGTCAATATAAATCTTGAAGCGGCCTTCAGACAACTCACTTTCAATGGGAGGTAATTTATCGACTAAGGTCTCATCGAGATACCAGGAAGGGCAAATGAGAAACTTTGTGCCCACTCTAAATGGCTCAAAGCCTTCTTTCCACTTAGCCAACCAGTCTTCTTCAAGCACATCTTTGCGCTTCAGCGACTTGAGGCTTTCGGCCAAACCATATTCTTCCAAAGAGCTTTTGATCTTCTCCCAAGTTTCATCAGGCAAATGCGGAGAATCAAAAGTAGCTTTGATGCGCACCAGCGAGCCATTAAGCGGGTCAACCTCGCAGCCTTGAGCGCCGCATTGCATAAGCAGCCATGAAGCTAAGTCTTCTTGATCGCTATGAGCCTCAATCACCACTGCCGCCCATGATTTGGCAGGGCTTTCAACTGGCGAACCGTCTTTCATTTACTCAACCTCAAGTTTTATTTTCTAAGTTGTCCGGCTTTCCAACGCAAATAATCGGCGTTGCGACCAGGTGGTGCTGTCACTTCATACTCGTGGGTAGTTTCTTGCAATTTTGAGTCAAGAGCGACGCGGCGATCGAAGACAAAACATTCACCTTTATAGTGAGCGTCTCCCACCTCTTCAAAATAGCGCAGAATTCCACCATCGAGCTGATAGACATTAGCTAGGCCCACGGCGGGCTCTTGCAAGAATAATGCTGCCTTTTCGCAGCGTATTCCACCGGTGCAAAATGAAACAATGGTCTTATTTTGCAATTGCTCTTTAGTGTCACCAGTGGTGCTCATGATGGCATCGGGGAATTCACTAAATTTATCTATACCGAAATGCAAAGCCCCTTCGAAAGTTCCTATCTGTACTTCATAGTCGTTGCGGGTGTCAAGCAAAACAATTTCACGACCGTTGTCATCGTGCCCCTGGTCTAGCCAAACCTTTAGAGTCTTTGGTTCAACGGCAGGCGCACGCTCAGCGGTGGGGTCTATCATTGGATGCTTCATGGTGATGATTTCATCTTTCACCCGCACCACAATACGCCTAAAGGGTTGGTGATCCGAAATGCTTTCTTTAACTGGAATATCGCTGAAGCGACCGGCAAAGAATGGATCACCCTTTAGATACTGAAGAAACTGATCAACTGGCCCGCGCCCACCAGCGACAAAAAGGTTAATACCTTCTTGCGACAGCAAAATATTACCCATCACTCCGATTTGCTCACAGCGCTCTTTTACGATCGGGCGCCAAGAGGCAGCATCGGGGATGCCGACGAACTTATACGCGGCAATGTTTACTATTTCCATAGCCGCATATTATACAGCCCCAGCCGCACTGAGACTTAAGTCACGGTTGCGTCACAGCAAAAGGATACAGTTGCAGAGCTTCCACCCGGTGAATCAATGAACTTCGCAAGGCAAGAACAAAATTAAGTAGATGCCATCGAGCTGTGTCTCTGCTGAATTCTCTATAATGTTACTGGGCTAGCCAAGCAATTATTGACAAGATTTAAGCCCCAAAGAATGCCACTAGTGGGGGCAAAGCATACTTTGAAAGCTAACTGAAAGGTTTCTCGAGAGTCTTAGTGGTAGTATCCTCAGGCTGTTTTCAAGGGATAATTAACCCGTGCGTCAAAGTCTCCTCGCCCTTAGCCTCACAATCGCGCTCACAAGCAATGTCCTCTACCTGGCTCCAGTATCGGCGCAAGAAACGCTAGCTCCTGCTCAAGAGGTAACGACTCCTGCTCAAGAGTTATCAGCACCAGCTGCCAGCGCATCTGCCGATGCGTTGACTAGTACGGTAACGACCGACAGCAAAGTTTCAACAGACAGCAAACTAAACACCGGTATTACAGTCAACAAAGTTGTTGACGGAGAAAAGCCAAAAGTAACAGCCAGCCCTGGCAAACTAAAGTGCCTAGAGTTTGAACACTCCGACAATCCGATTCAACAGGCCGTGTACGAGACTGCCACCCTTGCTATGACCCGCGACCCTGCAGTGGTATCGGTCGACGAACAGCTTTTTAAGATGCAGAGTTTGGGCAAGCTGCAAAATACCAAAGAAATTTCACGCAACTTCGTTCACTACCTCGTCAACTACCGCGGTGTCGGACCGTCAAGTGCCGGCGCCAATGCCTTGATGGAAAAAGAGATCAACACCAGCTCTAAACTTTCCACTGAACTTAAATGGGAAAAAGCCATTGACGAAAAATATGTAGAAATTGTCAATGCCTGTGCCGAAGCGGCAGACGCCCTAGACCGAGAAGCACTGGGAGAAGGCTCTGACTCAGTAACTGAGGTCACCAATACCCTTACTGACTTAGTTGGAAAAGAAGAAGCAGACAAGCTTATTGCTAAATTCCGCAAACTCCGCTCTGAAATGCCAGATACTATTAAGGCCCAATCACCTAAATCATTTGGCATTTCAACCGAGCGCAGTCAAATAAACGCCTTGCAAGAAGCCGTGCTCAAACAAGATCCAATACTTGCCGAAGTAGCAGAAAAGCTCGGTAAGTACCAAGTAAAGAAAGGTACTGAAGTAGTATCAGGCGTAGTGCAAGGCGCTCTTGGTGTCGCTGGATTAGCACCCAGCTTCGTCGGCCCAGCAGCTCAAATTGTAAAAACGGCCTTCATTCTTTCTACCGGTGGTTCTGAAGAAAACAAACTATACAAAGAGGTATTTCTCTTCAAGCGTTTAGAAGTTCGCTCACGAACCATTAACCATTTAGCCACTTCGTCTATTCGCAACTACAATATCGGCACCTTGACCAATAGACCGTTCTTGGCCGCTTACTCAAAAGCCTTGATGGAGCAAATGACCGATCAGGCAACAATAGCGAAGATCATCAGCGGTGAAACTGGCACAAAGCTAAGTAGCAAGCCTGCCGATGCAACAACAACTAAAAGCACAAACCTGGAACTAGCCTCAAAACAAGAAGTGGCAACAGAACAACCTGAAAGTAAGCCTGTCGAGACAAGACCGGTTGACGCAAATACGGTTGAAAGCAAAACCACTGAAGCAAGCGAAGCCGAGCTGAAAGACAGTCCAGGCAAGCCCCTAGAAACTAACTAGTTTAAGACTAGAGCACTAAAGATAGCTCTCTTATTTAGAAGCGCTATCGTCATGGCTGCTACTATGTTCGCTTCCGTCATCCGGCCCAGCACCGCTAAGTCGCTTGGCGCGCGCCTCGGCCTTCTCGTTGATCAGCTTATAAACGGAAGGCAATACCAGCAGAGTCAACAAAGTAGAAGAGATCAAACCACCCAGGACAACTGTCGCGAGCGGCCGCTGCACCTCAGCACCCGTACCGCTAGAAAATATCTTAGGCAACAGACCAACAGTAGCGACAAAGGCAGTCATCAACACCGGCCGCAGACGAATCAACGCCCCTTTGATTACGGCTTTCTCTATAGGTGCCCCAGCTTTCTCCATTTGCATAATGTAGCTCACCAAAATCACACCATTCTGCACAGCCACACCAAACAAAGCAATGAAGCCAATAATGGCCGGCACCGAAAGAGTCTGATGTGAAATAAACAGACCGAGTATGCCACCAATCATGGCAAAGGGAACGTTCATCATAATCAGCCCAGCATTGCGCAATGAACCAAACGAAGCGAAGAGCAAAATGAAAATCAAAAGCAGCACAATCGGCACCACCACAGCAAGACGAGCCATGGCTCGTTGCTGGTTCTCGAACTGACCACTCCAAATAACTTTGTAGCCCTTGGGAATGACTACGTTATCTTGCACTCTCTTTTGCGCTTCAGCAACAAAGCTGCCCAAATCGCGACCACGAACGTTAGATAAAACAGCAGTGCGGCGCAGACCATCTTCTCTATAAAGAGAGACATAGCCGCGCTCAAGAGTGATATCAGCAATTGATTTAAGAGGAATTTTGCCACCATCAGGAGCATCAATCAGCATAGACTCAATTTGGTGACGACTGTCGCGGTAATCTAGCGGATAACGCACCAGCAAACCAAATCTCTTAGTGCCTTCAATAACTTCAGTCACTTCACGACCGGCCAAAGCAATCTGTACAACGTCCAGAACATCATCGGTGTTGAGGCCATGCCTGGCTAAAAGCGGACGCTTCAGCTTAATTTTCAATTGAGGTAGACCAAGCAGTTGCTCTCGCTGCAGGTCAGCGGAACCTGGCACTTTCTGTATCTCTCTTTTGATTTCTTCAGCAATTCTATTGAGAGTATCAACATCGTCGCCAAATATTTTCACCCCAAGATCGGCTCTAATCCCCGCAACTAAGTCATCGATCATATCGGCGATTGGCTGGGAGAAACTAAACATCAGGCCCGGTATACCTTTCAGCTTCTCAGCCATAAGGTCGACTAAATGTTCTTTACTCTGAGTTGTTTTCCACTGCGAGCGGGGCTTCAAGGCAATATAAACGTCAGAAGATTCGACGCCATCTAAGCCAGGACCAGTGCCAGAGCGGCCAGTACGGGAGACAACGTCGGAAACCTCAGGAAATTCCAACATAGTCTTTTCAATGGCAGCTGCAATTCCTCTTGAATCTGTGTGAGCAATACTGGCAGCTAGCTTTGTACGCAGCAAAATCGGCCCTTCATCAAGGGATGGAATAAATTCAGAACCAAGAAAAGGCACTATCGCCATAGTCGCCAAAAGGGCAATGACAGCGTAAGTAATGATCTGCCGGGGATGAGCAACAGCAGTTGTAAGAGCTGGATAATAGACTCTAGTAACCAGAGTGAGCACTTTGTTTTCGCGCTCAACCAGCGGCTTGCGCATGGTCCAGTAACACAGCACCGGAATGACAGTGAGAGCACACAAGAGCGAGCCTACTAGAGCATAAATGAAGGTAAGGGCCAGGGGATGGAACATCTTTCCTTCTACCCCCTCTAGCGTGAACAAAGGCAGATAGACAGCAATAATAATAGCCACAGCAAAGACAATAGGGCGCCCGACTTCACAGGCGGCATGGATAATTACTTGCAGACTAGACTGATCATTGACTTCATCTTTTTTGCGCTCGGCCAGATGCCTGAAGATGTTCTCAACCATGACCACGCCAGCATCGACAATGATGCCAAAATCAACCGCCCCCAGGGTCATCAAGTTGGCGGTCAAACCGGTATATTTCATCAAGATGAAGCTGAAGAGTAGAGAGAGCGGAATAATTACCGAGACAATTAAGGCGCTTGGTATATGCAGAAGCATGGCAAACAAAACAATAACTACAAGCGCACCACTGAAACCCAGAATTTCTTTGACAGTTTCAATAGTTTTTTCAACCAGTTCAGTTTGATCGTAATAAGGTATAATCCGCACACCGTGGGGCAAGTCAGCTTGAATCTCAGCGACTTTCTCTTTGACCTTTTCCACCACAGCTTTGGTATTGACACCTTTGCGCGTCAAGACAATACCAGTAACACACTCACCATTACCATTGCGCGATGCTGAGCCACGACGAAAAGCTGGCCCTACTTCGACGTGGGCAACGCGCTCAACAGTTACGGGTACGCCGTCTACTGACTTGAGCAAAATATTGTTGATATCATCAATGCTGTTGATGCGGCCCATGCCACGAATAATTACTTCCTCACCGGCATTTTCGATGAAATTGCCACCAGCATTGGCGTTATTAGTAGCCAGGGCAGTGACCACATCATTCAAGCTAAGCTTGTAACCATGCAGCTTATAAGGGTCAACTAGCACTTGATATTGCTTGACGAATCCACCATAGGTAGAGACGTTTGCCACACCCGAAACTGATTTCAGCCGCCGAGCTATGGTCCAATCTTGTAGCGTGCGCAACTCGGTTTGATCATTATTTGGCTTCTCCAAATAATACATATAAACGTTAGAGAAGCTCGACACAACCGGTCCCAAAATTGGTCTAGGGCAGCCATCTGGCAAGAGCTTATCGCTCTGAACAAGTCGCTGCATAATCAAGTTACGGGCAAAATAAACGTCCATATCGTCATCGAAGATTGCCGTAACCACAGAAAGACCAAAACTTGAGCTCGAGCGAATTTTCTTGACTTTAGGCAGGCCATTAAGAATATTTTCGATGGGAAAAGTAACCAGAGCTTCCACTTCTTCGGTGGCCATACTTTCTGGTTCAGTAATTATTTGAACCTGGACGTTACTGACATCAGGAAAAGAATCAACTGGCAAACTTAGCATTGACCAGATGCCGAAGCAGGCCAAACCCAGAGCAGCCGCCACAGTTAGCAGCCTCTGATTCAAGGCAAAATTTATCAATTTTTCGATCATTGGAATTTCCTGCAAAAAAAATCGTTCGAGATGCATAGACATGACGATAGGTCTGAAAGTCTCAGACAAAATCGTCGTCAACTAATACAAATCAAACTTGCAGTTTACCGATCAGTTCGCGCACGGCCACAGTGTTGGCGGGGCGCTGCAGCTCATCCAGCAGAGCGGAAAGTGACCGCTGAGGCCGATCATAGCCAGCCAAAAGGGCGACCACAAACAAAGCGGCAAAAACCGCTTGTTCGGAGGCAACAAAGCCAAGCCCAGCGATGGCAATTCCATCACCCTCTGAGCGCGCGGAACCGCAGGATCCGCCAACAAAGGGATCAACAGATACCACGTCTTCTAGACAAATATCATTTCTAGGGTCTAGGTCAATGGAACTCAGCAGAGTTGCAGCCGCTGCGAACGACCAGAACTGGGCGAAGAGAAATGCTGCAGTGCAAAGAATTAAAACTAGTTGCTTAGTCGGATTCAATATCTTTGTCGTTCTCAGGATTGTGTCGTTCTCAGGCTGGCGTTCTTCTCAGTTTAGCTAATTCGCAGGTTAGCTAAATCGCGGTTCGGCTCAATCTAATCAGTGAGTATAAAAAATAGTATCATGCAGAACAAGCCCCTAGACCAATAGAGCAAAGACGTTACACAAGGCCAGATGCAAGCTTCATGAAAGCCAAGGCCCCCAAGCGCCACCCGAGCTCCGAACCAAAGAAGGGACAATATGGTGAACTAAAATCAAAAGCCCACCCCAAATAGGGTGGGCTTTTAAAAACCTGCCGGAGGTCGGACTCGAACCGACACACAGTTGCCTGCGATTGATTTTGAGTCAATTGCGTCTACCATTTCGCCACTCCGGCATTACAGTAGAAAAACATTCTACACTATTGAGTCAAAAGCGCGAAACCACGGTAAACGCCCCCACAACTACTTTACAGGTCACCTCTGTGTCAGCAAAAGCCATTACCTGCTTACTTACAGGCTTTGACGCCTTTGGCAAGAACATGGTAAATCCCACTGAACTTCTAGTAGAAGCTTTCCCCGATTTGCTTATAACCAAGCCCAGTGGCCCTTCAAAGCGCGTAAAAGAGATTCACATTGAGAAACGTATCTTGCCCACGGCCGGTATCAAGGGCTGGAATGCATTGAGGACAGCTCTTGACCACGCGGTAAAGAACACCCCTGGACCACTCTTCGTGGTTATGACCGGCCTTGCCAACAAACGCGAATGGCTCAACCTGGAGCGCTTTGCAATCAACATAAAAGACTATGGCCTGCCCGACAACAGCGGTCATCAACCGCTTGATAAACCTATTAACAAAAATGCACCAGAGCTGCTGAGAACAAAAATCGACTTGGCCGCTTTAAATTCGGCAATTAATAAAAGCGGTTATCCCTCGGTCATTTCTAACCATGCCGGAACTTTCATCTGCAATGAGCTCTATTTTCAAGCCTTAAACTATGCCTTAAGCCAGCCTAAAATCAAAGCGGTACTTTTCGTGCATGTGCCAACCGCGAAACAATTTGCCCAATCGGCGGCCAAGTCGAAAAAGAAATCAATTGCCAATGCCGCCTTGAAAGCCTCGACCAGCTCAAAACAAACCGCCTTGTTAGGTGAGGCAGTAGCTGAAATAGTCGAAACAGCCTGTAAACTCATATAGACCCTTATACTTTAGGTTACATAATTTTCGTCTAGCGGAGAATCAAAGTGCGGCAAGCCCAAATATCTCTTTTCAAATCTAGCGCTCTTGCGGTCATGCTTTCTTGCCTGCTGCCACCTCTAGCAGGTCAGGGCTGCCCCGAGCATGGTGCCTCAAAAGGCAAAACGAAATCAATCGACAGCAGAACCATGGCGAAAGATACCTCAAATGGCAAGAGCAGAGAAGGCTTCAATCAACCGCTGATTCTCTCGGGCTTGAAGCAAATGAAGCTGGTTATTGGCGAACTAGACCAGTTCGCAATCGACCACGGCGTCACGAAAGAGAAAATTAGACACCTCATGGTAGATGAACTTGTTCCCACTCATGTCACCATCTGCGGTGACGACAATTGCTGCAGCAAAGGCAATAGCAGCGGCAGCAAAGAAAAGGGCTGCGAGTCCTCCGCCACCCCAATTCTTTACTTAAAACTGAAAGCAGTACCAGACAGTGCCGCTCCTAACGCCGCTACTTTTGCTATCAACATGTCGTTGGTAGAAAAGGTCAAAGTAGCACGAAACAAGCAAGAGCTAATGGTGGCAGTGTGGTCAAAAGACGCTGCCGGCAGAACTCAGAGCAATATGGAAGGCGAAGTTGACTCTCAATTGAAGGAAGTAGTAAAACACTTCCGACGCGACTTTGCCCTCGCCAATAGCGCTGATATCGGTCACGGCAAAAAGCACCCTCTCAAGAAAAATGACCCATCGGACATGAATCCAGAGCAAGAGTAGTTAAAGTCTAAAGGCCGAAGCTCTTGCAGGACAAATGCTCGACAGCCAAAAAATCAGACAAGCAGCAAGTCTATTTCTTGCTGCTTGTGCTGCTCTTGCTTGTACTGATGTTGCTACCACAAACAGCTCGGGCCGAAAGCACAAGCAAGCCAGACCTGACTAATCAAGAAATAATCGCTGTAACGCATTTAGCCTCTCACCGCGAAATACTGAGCCTGCATGGCATAAAAAAAATGGCTATCGGCGTCAGCCCGTTGCCCCAAGCCCTCACTGATAGTAGCGACAAAAGCCTAACGGCCACAAGCCTGTGCAACATATTGAGCAAGCGCGCCCAGTCTTGCCAAGTTGATATTGATGCAAAAAGAGCGACGCACTTATTGTTACTGACCTTTTCACCGCTAGCCAAGCATGACTATCAGCTGGTCTTGACTGTGAGACCTCTGAGCAAACCGAGCAGGCCAATCTACACAATGAAAATGAGAGCAACCATGAGTGGACATTATCCACAGCGATTGAATGAACTAGTAGAACGCGCCTCTATAATTTTCTGGCGCAATTATCAGTTAGCCAACTAATCCATAAACTAATTCCAGTAAGCCAGGGGCAATCAAATGAAAAATTATGTTCTCAGCATCGATCAAGGCACCACGAGTTGTCGAGCCATCATCTTCGACAAAAAAGGAAAAAGCATCGGGCTAGGACAGAAAGAGTTCAAGCAATATTTTCCCCGCCCAAGCTGGGTAGAACACGACGCCACTGAAATACTCTCAACCCAAATTGAGTGTATCAAACTAGCCATCAGCAACAGCGGCATCGACGCCAATGAAATCGCTTGCGTCAGCATCACCAACCAGCGCGAAACCACCGTTGTCTGGGATAGAGAAACGGGTAAACCAATTCATCATGCCATTGTCTGGCAGTGCCGTCGCACGCAAGAAATAGCCGATGATCTAAAGGCCCACAAAGAAATATTCCGCAGTAAAACAGGCCTCGTGCCAGACGCCTATTTTTCAGGACCCAAAGTTGCCTGGATATTAGATCATGTACCAGGAGCTAGAGACAGAGCCAAGGCTGGCAAGCTCTGCTTCGGCACCATTGATAGCTGGCTGATTTGGAACTTGACTGAAGAGAAAACCCACGCCACCGAAGGCAGCAATGCATCGCGCACCATGCTGTTTGATATCAACACAATGACCTGGGATGATGAACTGCTCAAACTCGTTAACGTGCCATCGGCAGTGCTTCCGCAAGTACTTCCCTCAGATGCTAATTTTGGCACCACCAGAGCCGATTTGCTTGGCTTTACAGCACCAATATCAGCAGTGATGGGTGATCAACAAGCGGCCCTCTTTGGCCAAGCCTGCCTAGAAGAAGGTATGGCCAAATGCACCTATGGCACTGGCGGATTTCTCCTCGCCAACATTGGCAGCAAGCCAAGATTTGCCGGTGGTTTGCTCACCACAGTTGGTTGGCAACAAGAAGGCAAAGACCCAATTTACGCTTTTGAAGGTGCCATATTTGTCGCCGGCGCTGCCATTCAATGGCTGCGCGACGGAATAGGCATCATCGAATCAAGCAGTGATACTGAAGAAATGGCGGTATCTCTAGACTCTAATGATGGTGTCTATTTTGTACCGGCTCTCGTTGGTCTAGGCTCACCCTGGTGGAATTCAGATGTGCGTGGCACCATTGTCGGCTTAACTCGCGGCTCTACCAGAGCACACTTAGTTAGAGCGGCCCTTGAGGCCATGGCCTATCAGGTAGGCGACGTTGTAGAAGACATGAAAAAGAATGGTATCACGGTCAAAGAATTGCGCGTTGACGGCGGCGCTACTCAAAACAACTTTATGCTGCAATTTCAAGCCGATATCATCGGCGTGCCTGTACTACGCGCCACTCAATCAGAATCAACAGCCTGGGGTGTTGCAGCCATGGCGGCTCTGAAAACAGGGTTGATCAAAACCAAAAAAGAATTTCTATCAGGCTGGCAAAGTGACCAAGCCCTGACGCCATCGGCAGATCGCAAACAAGACTACGCTGGCTGGCAAGCCGCTCTCAAAGGTGCTTTTGCTTGTGCTCAGAGCAACAAGAAAGAAGCTTAATTGGCTGACAACCGAGCTAGCTAACAACTTAGCTACCAACTTTAAGATGACCTAAAAGTTCTTGCACACTATCGATAAACTCTTTTGGTGAAATTCGCCCTTTATCGAGGTAGCGAGTAAGGCCAAGACTGAGTTTGCGCCTGTCACTATCGGTCAGCTCCTGAGCCGAATAGACAAGCAGCGGCACGAAAGCAAATGGACCTTTTTGCAAGACACTAATTACTTCAAAACCATCTAATTTTGGCAGGCCCACATCAAGCACAATCAAATCAGGCACGAATGAATCAACAACATTGAGGGCCTCAAGACCGTTGCTAGCTTCCATGCAAGTGGCACCGATTGCCTCTAATTGCCGAGCAATAACTGAACGGGTTGCTTGATCGTCTTCTACCAGTAGAATGCGCCGAGATGGTGCAGCAGTGATAACTTTCTCTACTGATTTGAGCAATAAACTCATCTCAAACGGCTTAAAGAAGCAATCAATAACAACAGGATAGGCCAGGGAAAGTTTTTCCAGAGCTACACCGGTTGTCACTATCACTGGAACAGCTTCATCGGGGAATTGTTCCTTCAAGAAATGCAAAATGTCCAGGCCATTGCCATCAGGCAAATTAAGATCAAGCAAAATCAAGCCCGGACGAGAGAGTGTGAGAATGGCAGTCGCCTCCGATATAGTGGCCACGCGAACAATCTGATAGCCATGCTTAAGCATTGAAATACGCATAAATTGTGCAATGTTGTCGTCATCTTCCACCAGCAAGATTGTGGCAGCCCCAAGTCTTGGTATAAGAGCGTCTTTCGCAACCGAATCGACTATAGGCAAGTCGAACCAGAATGTGCTCCCTGTCGCAGGAGAGCTATGTACACCAATCAAACCCTTGTGTTCTTCTACAATTGCTTTAGATAGAGCCAAGCCTAAACCTGTGCCTTCTTTGGGCCTTGTATCGGACGAGTCAACCTGCTGGAAGCGCTGAAATAATCGAGATTGTAGGTGAATCGGAATTCCCGCACCATGATCAGCAACGCTAAAGCGCAACCGAGAATCGGATTGCAAATGCAAACCAATAATCACACAACTACCATCGCTACTAAATTTAATAGCGTTCGAGATCAAATTAGTGAGAACCTGAATGATTCTATCTATATCAACTTCAACGGTGGCACTAAAAGCAATGTCTTGAATAAGCTGAATATTCTCGGCTCGGGCCAGGCCATCCATACCGGCTACGGCTCGCGCCACAAGAGTAGTAGCATCAATTTTTTCAAGCTTCAGTTCTAATTTGCCAGCTTCGATTTTCTTTATATCAAGTATGTCGTTAATCAAACGCACTAGCCTCTCTGAGCTGGTGCGCGCCACGCCAATCATCTCATAGCATTCATCTGAACCCATGTCGATGATTTTGTCGTCAATTAAACTCAGAGCACCACGAATAGAAGTAAGAGGACTACGTAGTTCGTGTGAAATAGTCGAGTAGAATTCGCTCAAGCGCTTCTCTACTTCTTTGCGCTGAGAAATATCGCGATAAATTACAGAGACACCAATGGCCTGCCCCTGTTCATCGAGCATGAGAGAGCAAGTTAAAGCAACATCAATGGCGCGGCCATCTTTGCAAAGTCTTACAGTCTCAAACTCTCCAACTTTCTCTCCCGACAAAACACGACTCAAATTGGCGGTATCTTCTTCTCTTTTGTTATCCGGCAGAAGTGGGCTGATTGTATGCCCAATAATCTCAGCGCTGGACCAGCCAAACAATCTCTCAGCGGCAGGATTCCAGGAGGAAATTACACCCTGAATCGATTTAGCAACAATAGCATCATTAGACGACTCAACAATGGAAGCTAGACGAGCCTGTACGAGAGCACGCTCACGGCGAGCCTGCTCTGCCATAACTTGCTCTGTAACATCTTCTACTGTGCCAACATAGGTCTCAACCCCGTCTTTAGCAGCCACCACCCGCGAGGCTTTACTATGTACCCAACAAGGTTTCTCGCTATTAATTCTAAACTGCAAATCAAAATTGCCATCGCCACTGACGGCATCTAGCCAGGCCGTTGCAACATAGTCTAGCTGATCAGGCGGAACAGTATGACTCCAGCCATCTCTTAGCGCCTCTTCATAGGTCAAACCAAAAATCTCAGCAAAGCGCATATTGATATAAATGCACTTTCCGTCTGGCGTAGTTTGAAAAATACCAAGGGGAGCAGTTTCGCAGAGCACGCGATAACGGTTTTCGCTGGCATCGAGCTGCCCAGTTCGCTCCGTAACCAGCTCTTCAACTCGCAAGCGAGTCACTTCCAACTCAGCTTGTTTGTTGGCATTAGTCATCATCGCGCTGAGACTCTGGTAGCCAGCACTAATCAAAAATATATCTTCGAAAAGCACCCACCAGATATGTTCGACCGAGCGCCAGGGGCTGGCTAAGGCTACCCCGTAGATAGACTCGGGAATGTATATTCCTCTAAGAGCGTGGTCAAATAGTGTCACCAATGACGCCACCGCCAGCACGCGCCAATCACGGTAGAAGGAAAGAAACGCTAGGGAACCAAAAATATGGAAGTGTGTTTCAATACGACCACCGGTGAGGTGAATTAGCATGCCCGAATAGAGCATTTGACAAACCGCCATAACAAAGCGCGTGACCGGTTCTCCAGCGTGCCTGAAAGCCAAGTAGACAGGGAAAGCGGTGATAGCTGAACCGAAAACCGTGACAAAAAAAATGTGCGGATGGATAAATGCATCGCGACCAGCCCAGGTATATGGCGAGACAACAAGAGCAACCAAGATGCTAGCCAACCACTGCATGATCATCAGCCAGCCAAAAATCCTGTCTGTCTGCTGACAAACAGACAAGCGCTCTTGCTTATAAATTTTCTCTGCTAAGGGCGAGTTGGCTACTAGAGACTTTCTATCAGTCCAGTCAAAAACCTTAACCCCATCAGAATTAGTTGTATTCACGGACTAGACTCCAGAGAACATCCGAACACAGGCGTCTTCTTAAGAGCAGTCTGTCCGCTGTTGATACATTGACGCAAGGCATCAACTCCAGCATTAGCACCAACTTCGCCGCGGGCCGCTGTAATTCCCCCGCAAAATAGGCAATTTCCTTGGCTATCAAAAAGCAGTGTTTGACCAGAAGTCCGTGCACCAAAGCGCTGCGACTCCAGATCATCTTTATCAATAATCAGTTGAACATTCTTCATATTAGACAGAGAGTCAAGGATGGCACCCTGGGTAAAGTCAGAAGAACAACCATGGGGCTGTGAGACCACAGCATAAACCGTCAGGTTAGATGGAAATTTACTTTGAGCAAGTAGTTCTTGCAGCTCACTGACACTAGCTTTAGAACATGGACAGCGGGGATGTAAGAAGGTAATGAGAGTTAAGCCGCTGCCTCTGGCAAGCGCACTTTGCACGGGGAAAGGTCCAACCGACATGGCACTTTTGGCCGGCGCCGTCGAGTAAAAAACCATACAGCTATAACCAATCACAACCAAAACTCCCCAAGCAATAGCAACTCTTATGAGCCCATGGCCACTGTTGGTAGATTGCTTGGTCAAGCTATGATTGGACATTGGCTTGATTCTCCAGAAGGCCAACTAATTTAATTTGCTACTGGTCTCCCGAACTCACCAACAAGTCGCTACTCAGCTCGCTAGGCGAATCTGAACTAACATTTTTTGCTTCCCAGCGATGGCAAATACTGCGGACCTCATCAGCCAAATCTTTGGGATTAAAAGGCTTACAAATTACTCCAGCGGCACCCAAGTTTAAATATTCATCAACCTCATGAGACATTACCTTGGCGGTCATAAAGATAACCGGCAGTTTTAAACTGGGAAATTGCTCTCTAACCATCTGAAAAGTAGTTGGACCGTCCATTTCGGGCATCATTACATCAAGAATGAGCAGGTCGGGTTTGCCCTGCTTGAGAAGGGCGAGAAGTTCACGACCAGAGGCAGCCAATTCTACTTGCCATGGACCTAGCTTCTTTAGGCTTATTTCGGCAATGCGTCTGATATTTGGGTCATCATCGACCAAAAATATTTTCTCAATCTTCAAACAATCATCCTCAGGCCATACAGCTTTATGCCACGTTGCAGAGCATACAAGCGCTAAAGTTAGCCCATTGCCAACCCCAAATCAATTAGTGGCATCGGCCAACGCTCGAGGTAAACCCTCATGCTCAACAACAGCGAATGGTTCCACCCTAACGATATCAAATTTGGCCCCCTCGCTCGCCATATTGCTATCAAGCTTTGCCAATGTGCGCGCACCGGCCTCTTCATGGCCAATTTGGAGGAAATTGACGGTGATTTCGCCAGGCGAGTTAATCATCTGAGAGGCACGCGAAATGGCTGCAATCAATGCCCCTTTATCGCTAGGATCACCGTCGGTGACCACCTGCACCAGCAATTTGCGGGTATTAGGATTACTCGCTCGGCGGGCAAAGTAATCATCAAAAACAGCCTCCATTACTTTACCAGTATAGGTTCCACCCGATGGAGCATTTTCGCCGAAAATGCGGGTGACATAACCGAGATCGACATTTCTGAAAATATCATAGTCAGAAGAATAGAGAGCAACAGTAATGCCCGTTTTGAACACAGAACTGATTTGAGCAGTGAGTGACATCATTTGATCCCGGCACCAATCCCAACGGCTCATACCACCAGGGCAATCACGCTCATCCATCGAGCCCGATTTATCAAGAACAATAACCACATCATATTTAGAGAGTACGGTTAGTTCGCTGCTCGTAAGCGGCCGAGCAAACTTACTGACAAAAGCCGGCTTACCTAATGAATTCTTCAATAACGCACTAGAGGAAGCGGCAGCCGATGCACTGAACTGGCCAGAGGTAGAGCTGTAATTACTTTTATTGCTAGAACCAGCGTTGATAGCATTAACGACTTGGGCGCCTAAGCGCAGGGCCTGACCAATATCAATCTTACTTAGTACGCCGCCAGAGCTAGAGGAGTTTGGAGCAGAGATAGCTGGAAAAGTTTGTTGCGGCTGGCGAACTTGCGAAAATGCAGCTTGCTCATCGGCAGAAAACAACGATCCAGAACCACTAGGGCTCGGGGCCACACTGGGAGCTGGACTACCGACAACCGGCGGGGAGGGCCGCCGTAAACGAGAAGCACCACCAATAGTACTATTATTAATCACTGATCCGTTGAGAACGGAACCATTGGAACTAGAAGAAGCAGCACTGCGCTGCAAACGGGAGGGAGCACGAGGAGGAGCATCCTGGGCCGAGACAGCAGCAATACTAGCAACGGCAGCTGAGGTAAGAAGTGCGATAGATAATAATGCTTTGACTTTCATAACCATTTATCTACCGATTTAACACAAGACCTGATGACGCTCTATAAAGCCTGGATGTTCCCTTATTTTAACGTCACTGGCTTAGCCTCGACCTTAATTCGAAAGAGGACATAGGGTTTTTGCCTTTTGTCGACACCGTCATGAAAGCGCGCCTGGCGATGTAATTGATTGACTATAAAATACAAATAGCCGTCTTGGGCAAGACAGAGAGTATCAGGCCACAATACCCGAGGGTCACAGACCAAAGTCTCATCCTTGCCACTGAGCGTAATACGATGAATAGCATTGTGTTCATAATCACCAGCGTAGATACGATCAAGGCTATCGCTTTCAAGGCCATCCGAAGCACCTTTGGTAATGACATCGCAGACAGTTTTTGCCACATCATCTTCGCTAACAGTGCGGTCACAAAGAGCGTCAACACTGACGCTATAAAGCTTGCGACTCGAAAGCGGGCAATAGAACAAGCGCTTACCATCAGCACCAATGGCAATACCATCACTACCAACATTTAGACCCGGCAACGGTTCGCCTTCCACCATGGGGAGAAAGCCGCTGACAGGCCGAACGGAAGCATGGTCACTTAAGCGTCGCCAGCTCTCACCGCTGGCTAAATCAACCACGATTATGCCGGGGGATTTGCTGGAAGAATCAGTTATAAAAGCCATTCCGGCTTTGCCGCGCCTGAGATCGAAACGCACGTCATTCAAATACGAGCCCGAAAAAGCTATGCTCACAGGCATGTAAATAGTCTGAACTACTTTATTGCTCGCAAGATCAACGCAAACAAGCTTGGCCGACTCCCGAACCACAGACTCAAACTTCGGGCTACCAGTGTCCAGTAGCCACAAACGGTCTTTGCCGTCCATCACCACAGATTGAACAGACAATAAGTGATCTCTGACGCTGCTGAGGTTGCAGCGATTGATTTCGGCACTGGGATAGGCCACAGCCTTTCCCTCAACCAACTCAGCCACAGTAAAAGGAACATCATCACCCCAGCGAGGGAAATTGACAAATATGCGCCCCTGGGCCGAGACTGTCACCCCAGTTGGCATTGGGCCATCAAAAAAGGCTACCGGCTCTAACTTACCAATAAATCTTTGCGAGGGAATTACCCTCGGTGCTGCTTCGCTAGCCAGTGGATAGGACAAATTCGAAAGCAGAGCAAGAAGCAAAGACAGAGCTATAGAGGCTGTTCCCAGCGCTGACAACGGTCCAATTCTTGCCCCTGACCGAATCACTTGTCTTTGACGAGACATAAATTTCACCCACTACATTTAAGACCTTATTGCCTGAGGATCATATAGAATCTACGGTCAAAAGCACAGCCGCTAAGCTAATTAGACAGGACATGCCAGTTAGACTGGACCTGACAATTAGCCAGGCAAGCAGCTTTGGAAAGCTTGACTTTCGTAGACGACCGGTCTATTCTTTGCTTTCGAATGATTCAGAGGAGAAATATATGTCGAAAAGCGCTAGTACCAAAGAAGAAGAAGAAGCAAAAGAGCTGCAAGACAATACGGCATCTAACCTCTTCAGCCCCTTTACCTTGCGCAGCGTCACTTTGCGCAATCGTATCGGCGTCTCACCCATGTGCCAATACGCCAGTGTCGACGGCTTTGCCAACGATTGGCACCTGGTGCACCTAGGTTCTCGAGCAATTGGCGGCGCTGGCCTGGTTATTCTTGAGGCCAGCGGTGTTGAAGCGCGAGGCCGCATTTCTCCTGACGACCTCGGCCTCTATAAAGACGAGCATATCGACATGCTCAAGAAAATTACCAGCTTTATCGAACAGTATGGGGCCGTGCCAGGCATCCAAATCGCTCATGCTGGCCGCAAGGCATCCACGAAAAATCCCTGGAAAGTCGGCAATCGTCACGAGAAGCAAGAAATTAGCGAGGCCGATGGCGGTTGGCAGCCCGTCGCCCCTTCCGCCGTACCTTTCACTCCCGGTGCTCGCGCCCCGCACGAATTGACAACGACTGAAATAAAAGAAATTCAGTTGGCCTTTCAAAGCGCAGCCAGCCGCGCCCTCAAAGCCGGTTTTAAATGGCTAGAAATTCACGGCGCCCACGGTTATTTGCTCAACAGTTTCTATTCACCCCTGGCTAATTTCCGCACCGACGAATATGGTGGCAGTTTTGAAAATCGCACCCGCATGATCATTGAAACCACCAAACTGGTGCGCCAGGTTTGGCCTGATTACCTGCCTTTAGCAGTGAGGCTATCAGCCTCTGACTGGGTTGAAGGTGGTTGGACAGTTGATGATTCTGTGGCCCTGGCTAAAATTTTGAAAGAGCTTGGTGTTGATTTAATCGATTGTAGCAGTGCCTATGTGCGCCCCGGAGATCACTACTCTTATGGCCCAGGCTGGCAAGTTCCTTTAGCTGAAAAAGTGCGCGCCGAAGCAAAAATAGCAACAGCAGCTGTCGGGATGATCACCGAAGCAAAACAAGCCAACGAGATAATTAGCAGCGGCCAGGCCGACATTGTTCTTTTGGCTCGTGAATTAATGCGTGACCCTTATTGGCCATACCACGCAGCCCAGGCTCTTGAAGAAGAACTTGGCCTCAAGGCAAAATCAGTTCTACCTGCCAACTACTCATACGCAATCTAAACTAAAGGGTGAGAATCAAGTGTCAAATATTGCCACAACAAATTTCAAAGCTTTCCAACTTAAGAGCTTCAAAATAGAAGACATTATTGCTAGCGAAAAATCCATTAAACGCCCCCACGGTACGCAAGTATTGGTGCGGATTAAGGCCGCCTCACTCAATTATCGCGACATACTTGTATCGAAAGGCTATTACAGCAAAGCTCTGCCATTACCCGTAGTGCCACTTTCCGATGGCGCTGGCGAAGTAGTAGAAATCGGTGGCTCAGTCACTCGCGTCAAAGTGGGCGACCGCGTATCACCAAACTTCATGACCGATTGGATTAGTGGTGAAGTCGACAACGCTATGGCAAAAACCGCTCTGGGCGGCTTTATCGATGGCATGCTGCAAGAGTATCGCTTGCTTGATCAAGACTGCCTCACCCAGGTACCAGACCATCTCAGCTACGAAGAAGCCGCCACCTTGCCTTGCGCCGCTGTAACAGCCTGGCATGGCCTGGTTGAAAACGGTAAGGTCAAAGCCGGAGAAACTGTTCTAGTTATGGGCACCGGCGGCGTTTCTATCTTTGCCCTGCAATTTGCCCGCATGGCTGGAGCCACAGTGATTGCTACTTCTAGTTCTGAGCAAAAACTTGCCCGCCTAAAAGAAATGGGGGCAGCTCACACCATCAACTACAAGAGCAACGAGAAATGGGATGAAGCTGTCCTCGACTATACCAATGGCCGCGGGGTCGATCATGTCATCGAAATTGGTGGGGCTGGTACTCTTGATCGCTCACTCAATGCGGTTCGTATGGGCGGCCACGTTAGCTTAATTGGTGTGCTTGCAGCCGGGCAGGTCAATCCTGTTCCAGTCTTGATGAAGTCTATTCGTCTACACGGTGTATTTGTCGGCTCACGCAGTATGTTTGACGACATGAACAGAGCAATCACCGCTCACAAGCTTAAACCCATCATCGATAAAGTATTCAGCGCTGACGAAATCGTACCGGCTTTGCAATATATGGAAAGTGGCAAACACTTTGGCAAAATCGTCGTCAGTATTTAGAATTAAGCTTAGTAAGACATCACCCGGCCATTAACGTTCTTGCTTGCGCTCGATGAAGGGCTGCTACCATATGATGGCATTACTTTGCCATAGGTATTGCCGTAGCTACTACCGCTGTAAGAATAGACGGCGGTTTGCGGGTGAGCCTGAGCAACAATGGCAGGGCGAATGCGGCCGCTTAGGTCAGAGTTGGCAGTGTGAATATCACCCCAAATGTTCTTGTTAGCACGAGGAGGCAAGACTTTAGGCTTGCAATCGCTGGCCGTGCGAGGCATAACGCTGTAGCCAGTGCCAGCACGGTTAATTACTTTGTAAGCAGCCTTGTTGCGGTCAATCTCAGTCCAGTAGTAATGCTTGAGGTTATTCTCTTTTTCTACTAAAGGTTGCTCCCAGCCCGAGCGACTGCGGTGCTCTTGGACCACAGCAGGTGCCCCTTCCGCTTGCTGCACTTCCTCAATCATTTGGGCCTGGACGGGGCTAACAAAGACAAAGCCCAAGGCTAAGAGAGTAGCGAAAATGATGGCAGATACGATTCTATTGAGCATGGCAGTGACCTCTCTAACAAGGTTAAGAAAATGGTTTTGAAACCTGGATTTTGAATCAGAAATAATTGGTAAGGGGGAAGCATTTCCTGCTTCCTCTCTATTAATAGCGACAATTTGTTATCGAGTTGTAAACGGAAGCGCTAATTTTCAAATCAGAGTTAGAAATCGCCCTTGAAACAATGCCAGAAACCCCCAATACTTAAGCTCGGCAATCCTTTTCTATAAAGGTACACATCTATGTCAGGGCTTCCTATTGTTCTTGTAGTCTGCCTCGGTTCAGCTATCCTGGCCATGGCGAGCTTTACCCTAACGCGCAAGCTCCTTAAGCCCATCGATATCAGCGAGCATCAGACCTTCTTAGATGCCATGTTTAATATAGTTGGCACCCTTGTATCTCTAATACTGGGCCTCCTTGTGGCCGCCGCCCTCGATCAATATCAGAACCTGGAAAGGGCTGTTGACAGTGAAGCTGCCAGCGTCTCCGAAATTTATCGCTTTTCTCGAGGCTTGCAAGAGCCATCTCGCGGCCAGATACAGGGCTTGTGCGAACGCTATTGCCAGCTAGTGATTTCGGATGAATGGCCCGCCCTAGCTAAGGGTAAAGTAAGCCAAGCCGTATTCGAGACTTTCTGCCTCCTGAGCGACGAAGTGGTCTTGATTCGCCCAAGCCATGACGGCGAAGCCAATCTCCAGGCAAGCATGCTGGAAAGTCTCGACGTTGTCGGTGCCGGCCGGCGAGAGCGCTTGCTCACCTTAAATAACACCAGAGAACACTTGTTGGGCCCGATTCTTCTAGCCGGAGCAGTAATTGTGCTGGCCTTTGCCTTCTTCTATGTCAAAAGAAACTCACTCTTCCACTCGGTGGTTATTGCTTTTGTCGCCATTGCCTTAGGGGGTAATATGGCTCTAATTTACGTACTAAGCAAACCTTTTGATGGCGAGTGGAAAATTCAGCCCCGGGCCTTTGCCCTCAATCTAAAAGCCAGACAAATGTTGCGCGAGTCGACCCTGCTCGACCCCGCCCAGGCCAAATCCATTCCCCTTAAGCCGACTACAAAATTACCCCAACCGATTCAGCCCTAAACTGCTGCTAGCAGCCGAGGTTTTTACTGATCTAATATGTAGCCGCTGCCGTGGATAGTTCTAATCAATACCGGTAAGCCTTCGCGATCTATTTTCTTACGCAACTTATTGATATGCACCCGCACCGTATCGTTGGCGGTGTCTTTCTCGTTAGACCAGACTTTATCGAGTATCTCATCTGAGCTAAAAACCCGATTGGGATGGCGCATAAAGAACTCAAGTAGAGCGAACTCTTGGGGCAATAGTTTAACTTCGCCGCCCTCAATCAGAACTTTGCGTGAGGCCGTATCAATAGTCAAATGTTTGGCCACCAGCTGCTCTGAAACAATCTGAGCGGGCCTGCGCATCAAGGCCTTGATGCGCACATTTAGCTCTTTGGGGTGGAAGGGTTTAGTCAAATAGTCATCGACGCCAGCATCAAAGCCAGCGGTTTTATCATTAATATTGCCTTTGCCGGTGAGCATGATAATCGGCAGCATACCCCCGCCCAGGCGGTAGCGCCGACAGACTTCAAAGCCGTCAATATCAGGCATACCAACATCGAGAATAACCAGGTCATACTGATACAGCTTGAGGCGCGAGAGGGCATCTTCGCCGCAGTTGGCACATTCAACGATGTTACCTTCAGTGGCCAACCACTCAGATAAGATAGAAGTCAATTCTTCGTCATCGTCTACAAGTAAAAGCTTGGCCATGGCTGTAGCTTAACACCATTCATATTTTTGGCAAAGTACATCAAAAAAAAGAGGGCCGACTTTGCAGCCGGCCCATACTTTTCAAGAAGTTGCTAGTTAATCCCAGCTGAGCGCACCACCGGTCTGGTAGTCGATAACGCGAGTCTCAAAGAAATTCTTCTCTTTCTTCAAGTCAATCATCTCGCTCATCCATGGGAATGGATTCTTAGCGCCTACATATTGCTCAGGCAAACCAATTTGCTTGAGGCGACGATTAGCAACGAAGCGTAGATACTCAGAGAACATCTGGGCATTGAGGCCAAGCACGCCGCGTGGCATGGTATCGACAGCGTAAGCGTACTCTAGCTCAACACCCTCTTTAACTAAATCGATGATTTCTTGCTGGAATTCAGGGGTCCAGAGGTGTGGGCTTTCGAGCTTGATTGAATTGATCATATCGACGCCAAAGTTGAGGTGCATTGATTCGTCGCGCATGATGTACTGGAATTGCTCAGAAGCACCAGTCATTTTATTCTGGCGGCCGAAGCTCAACATTTGCACGAAACCAACATAGAAGAACAAGCCTTCCATAATTACATAGTAGCCAATCAAGTTACGCAAGAAGCGGCGATCTGTTTCAACAGTACCAGTCTTGAAGTCAGGGTCAGCCAACTCTTGAGTGAACTGCAACTGGAAGACGTCTTTGGCGTAGATTGACGGAATCTCGCGGTACATGTTGAAGATTTCGCCTTCATCAAGAGCAAGACTCTCTACTATATATTGATAGGCATGAGTGTGTACCGCTTCTTCAAAAGCCTGACGCAGTAGATACTGGCGGCACTCAGGATTAGTGATATGGCGGTAAATTGCCAAGACTAAATTGTTTGCTACCAGTGAATCAGCGGTGGAGAAGAAGCCAAGGTTGCGCTTGATAATGGTGCGCTCATCTGCACTAAGACCATTAGGATCTTTCCAGAGAGCAATGTCGCGGCTCATGCTGATTTCTTGCGGCATCCAGTGATTGGCGCAACCATCCAAATATTTCTGCCAGGCCCATTCATACTTAAATGGCACAAGCTGATTGAGGTCGGCGCGGCAATTGATGATACGCTTTTCGTCAACAGTAATGCGCTTATCAGTAATTTCAATTTGCTCAAACCCGGTGGCGCCAGCGCCACTTCCGACAGCAACAGAACTACTTGAAGTATGTCCGGCAGGCACAACCGAAACACTAGATACCACTTGAGTTACCGCTGGAGTTACAGATTGAGCGACACTAGCAGCAGCCACTGGATTCGGTGCGAAATTCAAAGTGGCAGTCTCACCTTTTGGTTCTGAAGTAGAAGCTGTATTTGAAACTGGAACGTCATCAAAACTAAGCATTTTTTGTTTCCTTTTCTAAGGCTAAGAATATAAGTAAAACGATTGCGAAAGTCTTCTTTCTAGGTTTTTGGATAGAAACAACAGAAAACTATTGGCAGGCCTCACATTCGGGATCGATAATCGAACAAACTTTTGGCACCGGAGCTGAAGCTGTTCCTTTTACTTGTACTGATTTGGCACCAGAGCTGGTGACTGCATTAAGAACACCAATTTGAGTTGTGGATTTTTCAGGAGCAGTAGCAGCGGCCGTTCTTAAATAATAGGTGGTTTTTAGACCTTTGGTCCAAGCCATTTTATAAATTTCGTCCATTTTCTTACCGCTTGGCTCAGCCATGTAGAGATTCAAGCTTTGAGCTTGGTCAATCCATTTTTGGCGGCGGGAAGCTGCTTCAATTAGCCAACGGGTATCAACTTCAAAAGCAGTGGCATAAAGTTCTTTGATATGGTCAGGAATACGGTCGATTGGCTGTAGAGTGCCATCGAAGTACTTAAGGTCATGCACCATAACTTCATCCCAGAGGCCCAACTGTTTGAGATCATCAACGAGGTAAGTATTTACCACGGTGAATTCGCCTGAGAGATTCGACTTAACGTAGAGATTCTGGAAAGTTGGTTCGATCGACTGACTGACGCCAACAATGTTAGATATGGTGGCAGTAGGAGCAATGGCCAAGCAATTGCTGTTGCGCATGCCGTATTTGGCAACACTCTCACGAACGAATGTCCAGTCAAGTCTGCCACCGCGTTCGAGATCAAGAATCTGACCACCAGCAGCTACACGGGCTTCATCTACAAGAGCGAGAGAATCTTGAGGGAAGATGCCTTTGTCCCAGAGAGAGCCTTTGTATGAATGGTAGGTACCACGCTCACGGGCTAGTTCGCTAGAAGCAAAGATTGCATTCATGCTCACGGCTTCTTGGCAGTAATCGGCAAAGTCGACAGCTTGCTGACTGGCATAAGGAATGCGCAACTTCAATAGAGCGTCTTGGAAGCCCATTACGCCTAGACCGACTGGGCGGTGACGCACGTTAGATTGTCTTGCTTTAGGCACGCTGTAATAGTTGATATCAACTACGTTATCAAGCATGCGCATGGCGGTCCTACAAGTTTTGCTCAACTTCTCTAGGTTGAGAGCACCATCAACGATGTGAGCAACCAAGTTGATTGAACCAAGATTGCAAACGGCTGTTTCGGTCTCAGAGGTATTGAGAGTAATTTCAGTACATAGGTTAGAGCTATGCACAACGCCAACGTGTTGCTGAGGGCTTCTCAAGTTGCATGGATCTTTGAAAGTCATCCAAGGATGGCCAGTTTCGAAGAGCATGGTCAACATCTTTCTCCAGAGAGAAACAGCTGGAATGCGCTTGAAGAGTTTGATTTGTCCGTTGTCAGCCATTTGCTCATAACGCTCATAAGCGTTCTTGAATGGAATACCGAACAAGTTGTGCAAGTCAGGAGTTTCTTCAGGGCTAAATAGTGTCCATTGGCCATTCTCCAAAACCCGTTGCATGAACAAGTCAGGAATCCAGTTAGCACTATTCATGTCATGGGTGCGGCGGCGATCGTCGCCAGTATTCTTGCGCAATTCCAAGAACTCTTCGATATCCATGTGCCAGGTCTCGAGGTAGCAGCAAACTGCACCTTTGCGCTTACCACCCTGGTTAACAGCAACAGCAGTGTCATTGACTACTTTGAGGAAAGGCACTACGCCTTGGCTCTTACCGTTAGTTCCAGCAATATGTGAACCGAGAGCGCGCACTGGCGTCCAGTCGTTGCCCAGGCCACCGCTGAACTTAGAAAGCAAAGCGTTTTCTTTCATGGCATCGTAAATAGAGCCAAGATCATCAGAAACAGTGGTGAGGAAGCAAGAAGAAAGTTGGGGGCGATGAGTACCGGAATTGAAAAGTGTTGGGGTGGAAGAAACGAAGTCGAAGCTAGAGAGCAAGTTATAGAATTCGATTGCTTTGTTCTCGCGCTCAATTTCGTTTAGAGCCAAGCCCATAGCGACGCGCATCCAAAAAGCTTGAGGCATTTCAAAACGCTGACCATCAGTATGGAGCAAGTAACGATCGTAGAGAGTTTGCAAACCAAGATATTGGAATTTGAAATCGCGATCGCCATCAAGAGCAGCACCGATTTTTTCTAAATCAAATGTTGCCAAACGAGGATCAAGCAAACCAGCGTGTATGCCTTTAGCAACATAATCGCTAAAGTAAGTTGCATAGCGCTCTTTCATAGCACTCTGACTGAGAGCTTCACCAAGAATTTCTAAGCGCATTTGGTGCAAGAGCAAGTGCGAAGTGACATAGCTGTAGGCTGGGTCAGTTTCGATTAGTGCACGGGAACTCATGATCGCCGAGCGAATTACTTCGCCTTCTGGCACGCCTTCGTAGAGGCTCTCAAGGGTAGCTTCAATAATTTTGCGATAGTCAACAACATCACCATGAGCAGCACAGGCTTCTTTGACAATGACATCAAGAGCAAGATCGCCGAAGGCAACAGTGCTGCCATCTATGCGGGTAACTGTTGGGCCTTTGCTATCAGCTTGCACTGTGGCTGGCAAAGCAGCTTCGCGCTCAGCACGCTCTTTCGAACGAGCTTCACGATAGAGAACATAGCCACGAGCAACTTCTTGCTCACCAGCTCTCATCAAGGCCAATTCAACTTGGTCTTGCACGTGTTCAATATGTAGCACTCCGCCTTCAGGCAGACGACGCATCAAAGTTTCAGTAACTTGACCTGTCAATTTGTTGACCAGATCTCTTACTTTAGAACTGTCGGAACCATGGGTGCCTTCAACAGCGAGAAAAGCCTTGGTGAGCGCAACTGCAATTTTAGAAGGATTGAACTCAACCACATTGCCGTTACGTCTTAGCACTTTGTAGAGCACAAATTGGCTGACGAGAGTTTCGCTCAAACCAAAGTTGGCACCAGTGCTAGCTGAGGGCTCAGCATGTGTAGGGGCAGCTGCAAGGACTTGGCTCATTCTTCTTGTTCTCCTGGTGATGACCTTAGTTAGCCTATTATTGCGTTCCGAAAATAAGACCCTCTTAGTGGTTTTTCAAACCAAGAGGGTCGGTAATGCAAAGCAACTATTTGCTTGCAAGACGTACCCTCTTACTCCACGAAGATGGTGTCCGAAGTGCCCTGGTGGGTAGCCTGACTCAGGATTTTCATCCAATTACAGTTGCGGGACAGCGATGGAATTTCACCATTCTTCCCCCACCAGATCAGTTTTACTGGTCTTCTCGTCGGTCAGTTAAACCAATACAAAACAAAAGCTAGGCGATGAAAAATCGCCCCTCTCAGGTCAGCAAGTTACCTTGTTGTGCCTAGGGACTATTAGATTTGTATTTGTTCAACCGACTTAAGAGGAGCCTCGAACTGATCCCTGTTTTTTCAGGGCACTCAGCTAAATTTTGCGATAAATCTCCTGTAGTCGATTCGCATTGACAGCAAGGTAACACTTGCAAAAGATCAATACAAGCCTACCCCAAAACGATTCTTGAAACGGCTGAAATCGTTGTACCCATAACGCTTGGAGCATTTGCAACAAAGTATGACCAGTTCTCTACACCCACCACTTGTGACACCACTGCGTATATGCTTTTGCGTATAGCAAATATGCACTAGTAGTGCGGCGTGATCCACAACACCCAATTAAATTTGCGTTGATCAGATAACTCTTCGATAATTTCCGATAAATCGGACGCTTTGTGGGTATTCTCTCATCTAAATTGAGTGCTGATTCACACAAGATTCACAGCAAATATAGAGTCGCGATCAAGCGCATATAGACTTGATTAAGCTCGTCTCAAAGTGGCCCGCCATGAGCCTTTGCGAGATCAACTATGGAAGGTAGAATAGTGCCGCTCTTACCCGAGAGAAAAACATCGACGTGATCAGACAACGGCGTGCGCTCTATATTGATTTCAACTAATTTGGCACCATTGCCCTCGGCAACATATGGCAGCGAGATAGCTGGTTGAACCAAAGCAGAAGTGCCAATCACGATAAAGAGATCGCATTGTCTTGCCGCTTGCATAGAGGCTTCTAGCGTAATCGAATCTAACTGCTCACCAAACCAAACCAAACCACATTGGGGCGCAGCCTTGAAGAGCAGCGAGAGCCAGAAGCAGAGCCAGAATCGCCATTGCAGATCGGGGGCTCATTCAGCTTGTAGGGCACTTCTGAAGCCTGATGCCCATGGTCAAAGCATCGAAAGGTAATGATATTACCGTGCAGTTCTAAGATGTTTTGAGAGCCGGCCCGGTGATGCAGACGATCAACGTTTTGGGTAATCAAAGTGAATGGTCGCGGGGCAATTAGTTTTTCAATCTGAGCCAGGGCCAGGTGACCGGCATTGGGCTCAACACCTTCTACAAGGCGGCGACGCCAGTCGTACCACTGCCAGACCAGCTCAGGGTGCTTACGAAAGCCCTGGGGGCTTGCCAATTCGGTCGGGTCATACTTTTCCCAAAGGGGCGCAGGCTGGTCTTTTTCTATAACAGTGCGGGCCGCTTCGGCACCGCGACGAAAAGTCGGCACGCCGCTCTCTGCCGAAATGCCTGCACCGGTCAAGACGGTTAGCCTGCGGCAATTCCTTATGTAATCAGCGACTATTTGAAGACTGGCGCTGGGAGCATTAGTACCTGATTGCATGATTAGCGGCCTATCTCTTTTTTCACCCTTAAAATGGTTTCCATGGAAACCATTTATTTTGCAGAACTTACATCCTTGCATTCTACAGGCGATTTTAGCCAGAGAAAGTCACTGGGCTGAGCTAGAGGCCCAGTCCTGGGCCACTGCATGGCATTAACAATCACTATTAATAGATCAGAAGCAAACTGGGCTACCCCATGATTTCCTGCTAAATTCCCCCTATATCTAACCAGATTGAATATTTTGCATTTGGAGGACCTATTAATGGCAGTTGTAGAAGTAAAGGCCCGCGCCGACCAAGGCTATCGTCAAGAAATCACATCGAGTGCCCACTCTTTCGCTTCTGATGCGACTAAAGAGTTCGGCGGCGGCGACTCTGCGCCAAACCCACACGAGCTTCTTTTGGGCTCACTTGGCGCCTGTACTGCAATCACAATGCAAATGTACGCCAAGCGCAAAGGCTGGGATTTAACAGCAGTTAACGTCAAGTGCGAAGAAAAGCAAGTTGAGAACGAAGGCAAGAAATCTAGCTTGATTACTCGCCACATCGACATCGAAGGCAACCTAACTGCCGAGCAAATCGATGGCCTCAGAGTAATTGCTGACAAGTGCCCCATCCACAAATTGTTGGAAGGACCAAAGCAAATCCAAACTGAAATCGCTCACAAATAGTTGAGCGCTTAAACGGAAGAAATAGATGGAAGGCTCAGAGATTCTTTCATTAGAGGTAATCGAAGCCTCGCTCTCGACCAAAATAATTGGCCGGGCGCAGCATTTAGATTCAAACTTATCCAAGAACGAACTCTGGGACGAAATCGATTCAACCAACACTAGAGCGGCCGCGCTTGCGGCCCAAGGTTGTGCTGAAGGGGTAATGGTAATTGCCCGACAGCAAACCGCAGGGCGCGGTCGCCTCGGTAGAGCGTGGATTTCTCCTCCTGATGCAGGCATTTCTTTTTCAGTTGTACTGCGCCCGAAAATTGAATTATCGCGGTTGCCTTTAATTACCCTAGCCACAGGCGTAGCTGTAGCACAGGCTATTGAGGCAAGCGTTGGCGTGCGCCCCGGTCTGAAATGGGTCAACGATCTCACTCTATCTGGTCGCAAACTTGGTGGCATCCTCGCTGAGATGCCTGGTCAAGCTTTGATTATCGGTATCGGCATCAATGTCAGACTGAAAGCCGATGAGCTACCAGAGGAACTAAAAGACAAAGTTGAATGGCTAGAGCGAGCTGTCGGTGGCCCCGTTGACCCTAATCTAATAGTGATGGAACTGGCCCATAAACTAGAAGCTCAATACGAATTATTGAAAGCCGGCAAGACAGAAGAAATACTTGGACTCTGGCGAGCTTATTCAGTTACCCTCGGTCAAATGATTGAAGCACGTAGTGCCAATCAAGTAATTACCGGCAAAGCAATTGATATCGCCGATAGTGGCGCCCTGATTGTTGAAGCAGAAGACGGTACTCGCACCGAATTAGTAGCTGGCGAAATCTCATTGCGGCTACAAGACGGCAGCTACTGCTAATTGGCAGAGACTTAATTAGTAGTGAATCACTGAGTAGACATCAATTTCTTGATCTTCTAGCAATTTTTTGCGGCCATCGAGGAAATCGAGTTCAACAATAAAGCCAGCACCAACTACATTGGCACCAAGTTTCTTCAAAAGATGCTTAGCAGCAAGTGCTGTGCCACCAGTGGCAAGCAAGTCATCAATAATGATTACTCTATCTTCTGGCCCTACGGCATCTTTGTGAATCTCCATAGAGTCTTCACCATATTCAAGAGCGTAAGAAATTTTCTCTGTTTGCCATGGCAATTTGCCTGGCTTACGAATTGGCACAAAGCCAACATCTAAGTGGTGGGCAATTGCCGGAGCAAGAATAAATCCGCGGGCTTCGATGCCAACAATCATAGTTGGCTTGAGTGTTTTGCAATGAAAGGTGAGAGCATTGAGCACCAACTTGAAAGCAATTGGGTCTTTCATCAAAGTGGTGAGATCTTTAAATACAATTCCCGCTTTAGGAAAATCAGGCACATCGCGAATAGTGCTCTTCAACCAATCTTGTTGTGCCACTGGTAGCGGCAAGCCGATCACACTGTGCGTTTTTTCACTGGCGGTCATGCGAATATGGTCCTCAAACTCTGAAAGAAACTAGCTACTTAATACGGCGGCTCAGTGGCAACCGTTACTGCACGAATAGTCGGAGAAACAACTTCTTCAGATGCTTCAGGCTGTCCTGGCAGACCCAACTGATTTGGGATCAGTGCTAATTGTAGCTCTTTAATTGAGCATTCCTTACACCAGAGTCTGAATTTCCTTACCTGGTCAAGGGTTTGAGCCAGTTGCTTGTACTCAGGAGTGTCCTCAACACGAGAAGCCGGCTCACCAAGCAAGTCAAGATATATCATGCCATTTTCAGAGAACCAATCGACCCAGTGCACTTTCTTGAAAGCGGTCAGGGCAAGGGCCACTGACATCTTACTGGCACCCATGACATTGGTGAGCTTGTCACCTTCCACCTGTCCATCTTTTTGATTGATGGTGTAACGCACAAGGCCGAGCAAGCGCTTAAGGAAGCTCGAAGGCTCTTCTAGTTCATCATCTTCGCAACCAACCAAGTAGATATTGCTGGCTCCACTATCGCGCAGAAGCTCTTGAAAAGCCTTAAGCGATGGCGGAAACTGCCAGATCAAAAGGTGGTCTGTCTTTTTTGCTGCTACTTCTTGCCTATCAAGCAAAGTGACTCCAGAAAGCTTGGGGCAAGATTCGCCAAAGACCGATAGCTCTTTGCCTAATTTGGCCTGGGCCTTCTTCACCACTTCAGGATTGGCATTGAAGGAACGCAAGTCTTTGAAAGTAAACTTGAAAGCCGTTGGCGTTTGTGTACCCGGATGACTAGGAGCCACACTAGCGGCTGGCTCAGCACTGTATTCGCTGCCAACGGTACGAGTTGAAGTGGCCTTGGGCTTATCTTGAACAGCTTGCTTGCCCATAGTAGCTTGCAGCTTCGCTTCATCTTCCGCTTCTTGGGCACGAGCAGCGTCGCCGGCTTTACGCCAGTCACAAAGAATTAGCTGCAGGCGCTCTCGGCCATTGAAATTATTGATATCAGGATTGAACGCAACGTCAATTTCATCGCCCTCAGCAGGAACTCGGCCGCGGGTGCTCCACATTACTGACTCAAACTCTTTGCCCGAGCCATAGTCTTTAAACATGATGCGGCTATGCTTAGCTTCTTTACCCAAAGGCCGGGTGGAAGTCACTACCATTTTGCTCATAGACAAAACAGGTTTGCGATTTGACATACCAAATGGTGCCATAGCATTTAGTTCGCGCACCAAATCTAGTGACAGAATTTCAGGCTCAACTATGCTGTCTATTTCTAGACGCACACGCATATTTTTCTCGGCCAAGAATTTATTGCAGCTGGCAACAATACCGCGGGTTGCCGCCTCTGCTTTCTCCCCTTCAATAGAGAAACCAGCGGCCATTTTGTGTCCGCCCCATTTAATCAATAGATGCTCATTGGCTTTCAATACTTGATACAAGTCAATTTGCTCGACGCCGCGAGCAGAGCCGCGCACCATATTGTCTTCAGGATCAAACTCACCAATAAATACTGGGCGTTGAAAACGCTCAACCAGGCGAGAAGCGACAATGCCGACTACACCGTGGTGCCAGCCTTCATTGTAGATAGCAATACCTTTATCATTGTTCAAATCACAAGTGGTGAGAACTTTAGCTTCGGCCTCTAAATAAATACGTTCACATAGTTCTTGGCGACGGGCATTATCACGCTGCAGTTGTAGTGCTAATTCTTCAGCGCGTGCAGCATCATCGGTAGTGAGCAGCTCAACAGCGACATTGGCATCAGCCAAGCGACCTACAGCATTAATGCGCGGAGCCAAGCCAAATCCAACTAAATCGGTGTCTTCTTTTCCGCCCACCTGAGCCAACAAGGCACGGATGCCCGGGCGAGGAGAAGCAACAAGTTTAGGCAAGCCAATTTTGACAAGATAGCGATTCTCGTCGACTAATGGCACCAAATCAGCAATCATGCCGAGGGTAACGTAGTCTTGCAGCGCTTCTTCTTCGCCTGAGCGATCAAACTTAGCCAGCAGTGCTTCGCAGACTTTGTAGGCCACTCCCACTCCGGGCAGATGGAACAAGGGATGACCCTCGTTCAATAATTTGGGATGGACTACGGCCACGGCTGGAGGCAAGAGCTCAGGCATGGTGTGGTGATCGAGTACGAGAGTATCAACGCCCAATGACTTGGCCAGATTGATCTCAGAGAAGTTAGAAACGCCACAATCGCAGGTAATTAATAGCTTGGTGCGATGCTTACTGGCTAAGACGCTGACAGCTTTGAGATTAAGACCATAACCCTCAGATGAGCGGTTAGGAATATAGAAATCGACATTGGCATTCAAACTTCTTAGAACAGAAAGCAGCACCGAGGTGCCAGTAATGCCGTCAACGTCGTAGTCACCATACACGGTGATTTTCTCGCCTTTGGCAATAGCGGCGCTCATGCGCTCAACGGCCTTTTCTACACCGGGAAGTTCAAAAGGAGCAGTGGGAACGTATTCACTCTCATTAAGAAACTGGCGGACGGCAGCTGCTGTGGTCAGTCCACGGCGTATCAAAACTCTAGCTAGAGTGGCAGAGCCACCACAGGCGGCCAACAAATCGGCACTGGGCTCAACGTCTTGAGGAAAGACCCAAAGCTTAGCCGGCAGAGACACTGGCATGACCATTGCCGCTTCAGCTTGACCACTTTTATTCGGCTCGAGCATAGACCACCCCGTTAAAGCATGCCCTGAGACAGAAGACCTTATATACACTCAGAATACGTTCGGTATCTAATTGGGCACCACTAATGATGCGTTTTTTTGTTATATCCAATCTTTCGCTATGCTAACACGAAAGCCACCCCAAACCCAGTGGTGAAGGGGATTTATAGAGAGCGAAAGTCGACCTATTACTTATACGATCGAAAGACCAAAATAGTTCAATTGCATATACGACGAGAAAAACTACTACTTATTAAGGTCCGGGTCCATGACATTGATTACTTTTTTGGGTTTTGGCATATTGGGCCAGCCCCTCAGATCATATTCAATGATGGTGGTTATGACAGGAAATTTTGGCCATGGTAGCGCCCAGCCAATAATCCACATTATCGGCAAGAGCACGACATGCAAACTTAGCGCCACAAAAAAGGCCTGAAACAGAGTAGTCTGATCCTTAAGCCAAGCGGATATAGTTTCAAGAAAAAGGTCCAATTTCACTAATCAAATCGATGGTGCTACTATGTGCCATATTACTTGATACGCGCCGGATATACACCATGGCAAGCGCCTCTAGAACTCTTATTCTATCTATTGTTATGAGCCAGGCCCTAATTTGCCCAGCATTTCTCAATATGAGCGAGCAGGCGGCCTTTGCTTTCGGCAAACACAGCTCAGAAGAAAAAACCGACGACAAAGCTGTAAAAGCTGAAAAAACGGCCAAAGCAGACAAACCGGAACAAGCCGCCAAGGCAGACAAGCCTGAGAAGAAAGAAAAGAAAGAAAAGAAAGAAAAGAAAGTCGAGCTCAGCGAAGAAGAAATTGAGGCAGAAAAAGCCTACGCCGAGCACCAGGCCAAACTCCAAGCCCTACTCAAAGAAGTAAAAACCCCCTTTGGCAACCAGTCAGAAGTGGAAGAGCAAAAGGCCGACCCAACCGCCCCCATGACATTACCAGCCACTGCCCGACAACGCAGCCTGGGCCGCAGCCTCAGCGACCGCTTATTGGCTTCAAGGCTATACCTGCCAGGCCGGCTCGTAATTGGGCACCCTGCCGAATTCACCATAAAAGGCCGCCCCGGCCACTGGGTGGCCCTAGCCATGGCCGACCGCGACAGTGGAGCCAAACCAATCAACGGTCACACCATTAGACTCGGACCAGACAGGAAAGTGATAGCCCTTGGCAAGATTCCTGAATCCGGAGTATTGCCCTTGAAAATTTATGCGCCTGTAGCTGGCGACCTGATTGGCCAAAACTTATATTTTGAAGCGGCCATTTGGAACGAGAACGACCTCAGTCATGTTGAGTTTGCCCAAACAATTACATCAGAGACCCAAACCAACGGCAGCAGCACCACCGCAAATGCTGTGCTTGTGGCAGCCGAAGGAGACCACAAGCGCGGTGTAAGAATCGTGCCCGACTCAGCAGTGCCCATGTATCAACGCGCCAACATGGGCGGAGTGACCCTAGACTCCGGCAAACCTTAGCAATGGAAACCCCAATGAAGATCCTGCTTATTCCCCTCGATGATCGTCCGGTCACCTATAGCTATCCGCAACTTTTGGCCAAACTCGGTGGTGCTGAAGCAATTGTGCCACCGCGCACCATGATGGGCTCCCTCAGTCGCGGTGCACAAATAGATGAACTCTTTAGTTTTTGCGAGGGCTGCCTCAGCCGCAACGAAGTAGACGCAGTAGTAGTTTGCCTTGACAGTTTGCTCTATGGCGGCCTAATTACATCGCGGCGCAGCACTGAGCAAGTGAAGACCATCCAGGCTAGACTCGATCGCCTGAAAAAATGGAAAGAGCTGAGCAATAAGCCCATAAGTGTTTACGCGCAATCCAGTATCATGCGCATCTCAGACAACTACGATAATACAGAAGAAAAAGAATACTGGTCGCGCTTTGGACGCGAATTATTTGAATGGTCAGCTTGTTTGCACCGACTTGCTAGCGGTGAGAAACTTGCCCCCGGCCTACTTGAGTCGCTCGAGCGCCGCATCCCAGGAGACATTCGCCAAGACTATCTCGACACTCGCTTCCGCAATTTCACCATCAATATGACAGTGCTCAAGTCGATGGAAGATGGCTTAATTGATCACCTAGTATTTTCGCAAGATGACTCGGGTGCTTGGGGTCTCAATGTCGGCGAGAAGGATAGGCTAATAAGCATCAGCCAGCAAATGTCGCTACAAAATAAAGTGAACATTTATGCTGGCGCCGACGAAGTAATGTGCACACTGCTGGGCCGCCTGCTAATGGCCGATAACAAGCCCTCGCTGCAGTTACAATTCAGCCCAGAAAACTGCAGCACTGTGGCTAGTCGATATGAAGGACAAGATATTGGCACCACTGTTCAAGCACAAATCAAAGCTATCGGACTAAATGTTAGTGATAGCTCAAACGCTTTAACAATGATTGTCCATGGCCCTAGCGAACGGCAAGGCGACCACATAACTCTACCTGGCTTGCCAGACTTTAGTCACATAGACAGCTCAAAGGCAGCCGCTAACACAATCAATTTAATTGAATCAGCCCCAGGCTTCGTCATTCTTTGCGATGTGGTTTATGCCAACGGCGGCGATCCAATATTAATGGAGCAGCTAATTAAGCGACCTGAGCTTCTCAAAAAAATATGCTCCTACGCTGGCTGGAACACCACCGGCAATACCATTGGCAGCGCCTTAGGTACTGCTGTTTGCACAATTGCTGGCCTGGAAATTAACAACAAAGCCGTCAGCGACAGCCAGAAACGCAGCCTATTTACCAGGCTAGTTGATGACTGGGCTTATCAGACAAAAGTGCGCAAAGAACTTCAAGGAGAGCCGTCCACACAGAAGCTGGCCGAATTGATTTCGCCATACATAAAAACAGTAAGTGCCGCCCTGGGCTTTGAACCAAGTGTCAGACTTTCTTTTCCCTGGCGCCGAACATTTGAAATCGAAATTGGATTTGAAGGGGGCTAATACGGAATGGCCAGAATTCTGCATCACAAAATTTTTGACAAAAAACTGTTGACCACCCTTGCAGCAGTTAGCCTTCTTGCTGGCCTGTTAACGCCGCTCTCTTCCCCCCAAGCAGCTGAGGCCGTCGAGACCTGGGAAAAACTCGACAAAAGAATGAAAGGCCAGGTTGTCCAGCTCAGTGTCGGTCTCAAAATGAAGATCAAAGATAGCCTCTGGGCCTCACTTGCTGATGTATCCCCCAAATATCGTTATCCGGTTTTCAGTGCCTCAGCTCGCGACCCCGGCTATCGAGTAGTGTCTTATGGCTCAGCATTTCCTGTTAAAACAATTGCTGGTGACAAATCAAAAGCTTATTTTCTCACTAACGAACACGTAGTTGTCGGCGCCGATGAAATCATCAAAGAAAGCCAACGCTTCTATGCCGGCATGCGACTTTACTGCGAGCAGACAGCAGCAGGACGAGATGTAGATGGTCGCTTCCGCGAAATCTTGCAAATAATCAATTTGAGTACAAAAGCCAGTCGCTCCACAGCCGAGCTCAGTACCTATCAGGCAACGGCTGATGCTATTTGGGATACATATGAGACCTATTTATCAAAGAAAGCCGACCCAACTAGAGCGCTATTTAACCGCTATTTGAGCCAAGTTTCAGTAACTAGCGAAGTCGGTTATTTCTTGCATGCAGCTGGCCCAGTTTCGCAACCACCCATGGTGGCAAAGCTCTTCAAGGTAGCGAAAGCTGATAAAGATCCAGACATTGCTATTTTGACAGTCGAGAAATCGACAATAGCGCCAATGGAGTTTGATACCATCCCCGCCACAGAAGGACAAGAAATTCAGGTTATTGGCTATCCCGAAGCCTCGGACCAATTAGATTCTGACTCGGCCAATTATTATGCGCCGACCTTCACCAGCGGTCGCATCAGCCGCTTGGCACCACGAATGCTGCAGGTAGACGCGCCCATCACCAATGGCAATAGTGGTGGGCCGGTTGTTAGCCTGCGCGGGAAAGTACTGGGAGTTGTGGCGAAACGGGCCCGCACCGAACGCGGACAAGAACTAAATACTTTTGGCGGAGCAATGACTGTGCAGTCGATCAAGAACTTTGCCCCAGATCTTTTTGGGACAGCTCCCTAGAAATCCCGAGAAAGCCCTAAAAAACTAAGGCTTCTTCTTCAAGAAGTCCATGTCCGATTCGCCATCCATGCTGTCATCCATCAGAAGCTGCATCTCTGACTTCACCGCTCTATAACCAACGGGTGGATCAAAGAACGATGCTGGTTTCTTAGTTGATGTCACTTTAAGCGTCTCGTAAGCAGTATCCATCAGACTGTAGGAACCTGGCTTGAGCACTTGAAACTTCAAGACCATTCCTTCTTTGACGTCAACTTTGACCAGGTTTTTCATCACCTGAAATAACTCTTGCGGGGCAGGAAATTTCTCGGCGATCCAGACGACACCAGCCTTGTATGGCTTGTGGGGCTCACCTTTATTGAAAGGAGCGACGGGGGTGCGAATCAGCTCGGCTTTGCGACAGTTATAACCAGCGACTTTCTCATGCTTGCCAGTCTCTTTTAACTTCAGCTCGTCTTTTTTGTGCACTTTCTTTTGTGTCTTCAACTCAAAGAAGCCGTTCTTCCATGTTTGATAATCGCGCACCAAAACAGTTTTGGCCTCTGGGTTAAAGCAATAGCTGTTCCATTTAGGAGCAGAAGCCAACCAACAAATACCAAGTTTGTCGAGAGTAAATTTGAGCTGTTGCTTACCAACAACCATATTCATTGGACCAGTCTGAATAGCGTTTTGTTCAAGCACAACAACATCAATAGGAGGACGCGTATCAGCCGCTTGAGCGGCAATGTGCGCGCTACTGAAGAACCCGAGAGATAGGGTAGCAACACTAAAAAGGGCGATTTTGAAGCCAACCACTTTTGCTTTCAAAACTTCGTTTCTTGTTCTCATCTTGGTAATTCCATTGGTGGTGGCTCAAACGACCAGAGTGTAAAAATATGCTTGTCGGGCTTATCGGCAGCTTCTTGAATAATTTTGACCAGTTCTGGCAAAGATTTTACAGGCTGATCGCTCATGACTTCTACCTTGTCTTCATCGCGCTTCGTGGCAATTATGGCTTTGCTCTCAGTCAACTTGTCATCATACACAATACAAGCAGGAGGATCTTTAGCATCCTGTAGGTGGGCAAAAATTACCCCAGGAAGTGAACGCAACTTCAACTCAATAACAGGAATACGGCAGCCACACTTAATGTTGCTAAAGAGCACTCGCAAAATATGCAAAGAACTTGGGGTGGCATTACTGCTCAAAATCTGACCGGCATAACTTAAAGTCTGGGTGAAAATTTCTTTGTGTCCACGTGGCTGCGGCTTGCCGCCGACCAATCGCACACCAACATATTGTTTGACCAGTCGATTTGCTTCGTCCAGATCATTTGCCGCAGCACGATTACCCACCAGAGCAAGTACCGACGCTCCGCTAGCGCCCGAGTAATTAACGGCCTGCAGATAAGCTTTGGCAGCCAAATCGAGTTGACCACTGGCTTCGAGATTGCGACCCAATTGATAGAAGAACAGATCAGCACCAATAAAATTACGCTCGCAAATAGTTTCGAGACTAGCCAAATCCTGGGCATTCAACTTCGCTGCAGGCAAAGCCAGGGCAAGAGCAATTGACTGGTCTAACAGCTTATCTGTCATAGTTGTGGGCAAAAGTTCTTGCACGACTTTCAAATTGTTAGCAGCAAGGGCCGACTTGAGCCGTCCTAATTTGACCACGTAATCATCGGGCTTGAGCTTGAGAGCATTGCCAAAACAATTCTCAGCCTCTTGGTTCATTCGCAAAACCAGATAGGTAGAGCCCAGGGCAAACCATTTCTCGACACTATCATTTGCTGTTTGACAAGCAAGCTTCAATTCGCGCTCTGCGATGACACGACCATCGGTGCCATCAACTGCTAAGCACTGCGCAATGCCAAGATGGGCCCGCCAATCGCTCTGGTCGACCGCTAAAGCAGCGCGATACTTCTCAATAGCACTAGCGCGCTCGCCGTTTCGCTGCAAAAGCGAACCAAGATTTGAGTTAGCAACAGCGTTGCGGCCATTAATCTTGACAGCAGCACGAGCGGCTGCCAGAGGATAGATCAAAGGCTTTGTCTTGAAGAGCAAAACCGATTGATAAAGATGGTAGTGAAAGCTGTCAGCCGAGATTTTCTGGGCCTCTTTGGCCGCATTCAAAGCCGCCAGTGCTTCCTCGAACTTACCATCTCGATAGAGCAAACCCACCTGATTGAAAAGCAATTTTGCATCTAGGCTTTCAACCGGGGCAGCTACCGCACCTTTCTTTGAGGCAGCGTTGGTGGTGGCAGAGTGAGCCGCCAAGGGGAAAGAAGAGAGCGAAAGAACAACGCCCAAAGCGACTAAAGACTGTAATTGCTTGCCCACAGGTTACCAATAGTAAGGCCATAACTAGCCGCAGTTTAGCGCATAAGACCTAAACTCGCACACTGATATGGTCACTTGATTTAGTACTGCTGCTCAGAAAGATAGGCTGATTGCAGTGCCTTGTAGGCAATAAAGCCATAAACGAGGAAGAGCACAAAGAAGCCAACGAAATAGAATTTGAAGCCAAATCTCAATATTGGTCGCACCAACATGTCGATAAAAATTAAACCGGTTGCCGCGCCCATAATTTTGCCTCGACTGGCTTTAATTCGCTACCCCAAACATTAAATGATGGGGGACGGCAATATCGTATCGCGTGCAACCGGCACTTGTTGCGATAAAAGAGATTAAATCTAACCCTTGACAATGCCCTTCTGAAAAACATCGCAAGACCGACTAAAATCATTAGCGCAACCAGCATTTTATTGATTGGAGTAGTCGATGTCAGGAAGAATGATCAACAGTTTCAAAACAGTCATGGCCATGTCGTTAGCCCTTGGCTCAATGGCTGGCTGCGCCAGTATTGATGCTCCAAGCAAGAGTACAGGTAGTACAACATCAGCCACGACTGCAGCGACCACTAGCTCCACCGCTGACTCACCGATCCAGAAATGCGATAGTCAATCACCAGGGCCATACAAAACAGTCACCGTAAATGGTGCCGAAATGCGCCAGGGTCGCTATCAAGTTGGTAAGCCAGGCGGCAAGCTGGTGCGTTCTATTGTGGCATCCAACCCCGCGACATTCAATTATTGGGCCGCTGCCGATACCTCTTCAAGAGAAATGGCATCTCTGATGTATGCTGGCTTGCTCGATATCGATCCATACAATGGCGAAGTGACACCAGCTCTAGCCGAGAGCTTTACAGTTGATCCTGATGGCGTTACGTACACCACCAAATTGCGCAAAGGCTTGAAGTGGTCAGATGGCAAACCAATAACGGCAGAAGACGTAGCTTATACCTGGAACACCATTATCAAAGGTGGCTATGGCAATTCATCCCTGCGTGACGTCACCACAGTCGAAGGCAAATCGCCAGTAGTAACAGTTGTCGATGAGCTCACCAATAAATTCGTCACCCCCGTGCCCTTTGCTCCCTTTGTCAGGGTCATGGGCCTGCCCATTGCCCCAAAACATATTGTCGAACCGGTCATCAACAAGAAAGATGGACGCAAGCTCTTTAGCAATCTCTGGACAACTGAATCTAAACCAGAGAGCTTTGTCACAAGCGGCATGTTTACACTTGAATCGTATGTACCTAGCCAGCGAATTGTTTTCAAAAGAGCAAGCAATTATTACACCGTCAGCCCGGAGGGCAAACCCCTACCATACTTAGAGCGTATTACTTATTTGATAGTGCCTGAAGTAAATACCAACTTGCTTAAATTCAAAGGCAAAGAAATTGATATCACTCCGGTGCGCTGTCGCGACGCTGGCGATCTAGTGACGATGTCGAAAGAAGGCAACTTCAAACTCTACGACTTTGGACCTAGCCAGGGCAGTACTTTCATCATGTTCAATATGAATCAAAGGAAGAACCCCAAAACGGGCAAACCCTATGTAGATCCAATCAAATCAGCCTGGTTCAACGATGTCAACTTCCGCCAGGCAATTAGCCACGGCGTTGATCGCCAATCAATAGTTTCAAACTATTTCAAAGGCCTAGGTGATCCTACTTTCTCCGCCCAAGTGTCCACCAGCCCGTTCTACAACAGTGAACTGAAACCCTACGGTCGGGACGTTACTGTCGCCAAAGACTTATTGAAAAAATCTGGCTTTAGCTGGGACAAAGATGGCAGCCTAATTGACAAAGCTGGCCACAAAGTCGAGTTTGATCTGCTCACCTCAGCTGGTGGCACCTACTACGAATTCGTCGGCACCAACTTCACTAAAGATATGAAAGAACTTGGTATAAAAGTCAATTTTGCACCGATTGATTTCAATCTGCTCTCAGGCAAAATCAACTCATCGCTTGACTGGCAAGCGGCCCTCTTCTCGCTTAGTGGCGGCGATCCGCTAGAGCCGAACGACAGTGCCAATGTTTACAAGAGTGATAGTCGTCTACACCTATTTGATCAACGTCTACCCGACGAAAAAGGCGAGATCAAAGTCAGTGACGCCAGACCCTGGGAAAAACAAATCGATCAACTCTTAGACAAAGGTGCAATCACATTCGACAAAGCCGAAAGAAAGAAAATCTACAACGAAGTGCAACAAATTTTCTATGACCAAATGCCTTTCATCTACCTAGCCTCACCCAGAACTATTGTCGGCGCGCGCAACACAATACAAAACTATGTGCCAACACCAATGTCACAGCCGGCAGCAGGCTTACACAACCTCGAAGAGATCTGGGTACAGTGAAATATATCAAAGGTCTTAAACTCTTCAGCTCGTTGGCTGCGCTGCTCTGCTCTGGAGTTATGCTGAACAGCTGCATCGCCCCAGCACCAGTGAAAACTAGTAACAAGCCAGCAGCTGTGGAGACGGCAGACAAGTCTGATCAATCGATCAATTCAACCGTGCTCTACACTCCCAAGCAAGCTGAATCCACCAAACCGCCCTTTCTCTTTCCCAACCCTGGCCCATTCAAGCTTGTCGAAAAAGACGGAGTTGAATATTGGCAAGCCCGGGGCGAAGTAGGAAAGTTTGGTGGCTCGCTCAAACTAGGTAGTTTTGGTGGTGGGCCGAAGACTTTCAATGCTTGGGACGCATCGGATGTTGAAAGCCATGGCATCGGCATGCTGCAGTTTGACTCACTGGTTGACTTTGACCCATGGACAGGCAAGGCCATTCCCAAGTTAGCCAAGTCCTACAAAGTTAGTACTGATGGCCGCACCATCGACTTTGTTATGCGCAAAGGCTTGAAGTGGTCTGATGGTCATCCACTAACTGTGGACGATGTGGTCTTTACCTACGCCACCCTCATCGGCGATGGCTTTGGTGAGACCAGCTCACGCGATACCATTTCTACCCCCGGCGACTATCCCAAGGTCGTCAAAGTAGACGAAGATACGGTGAGCTTTCGCTTCAAGAAACCGTTCTCACCATTTCTGGCCAACTTAAATGCCACAATGGTGGCACCAAAACACATCATCGAACCGATTACCAAACGTTCAAAAGCTGAGTTTCACAATTTTTGGAATATCAATGCCGATCCAAAAACTTTTGTCGGCTCTGGCCCAATGATTGTCGAGCGCTACGTAGCTGGGCAGCGCTTAGAGTTTAAGCGCAACCCCAATTATTCATTCATTGACAAAGAAGGGCGTCAGTTGCCCTACTTAGACAAGATGGTGATTGGTATTGTGCCCGATCAAAACACCATGATCATCAAGTTTTTAGGTGATGAAATCGACTTGCTCGACAATCGCTCAGTCAGAGGAATTGACGCAGCCCTCTTAAAACAACGAGAATTAAGCGGCAATTTCACCATGTACAACCTCGGCCCCGACGATGGCACCATGTTCTTGATGTTCAATCTCTGCCAGCGCAAAGATCCCAAAACAGGTAAATCCTATGTTGACCCTGTTAAGCAAGCCTGGTTCAACAATGAGAAATTCAGATGGGCCATTAGTCACTCCGTTGACCGCAAACGTATTATCAACAACGTGCAAAAAGGGGTAGGCTACCCACTTTCAACCAATGAAACTGAGGCCTCTCTCTATCTAAACAAAGATCTAAAGCAAATTGAATATGATCCAGCCCGGGCAGCAAAGCTCTTAGCCGAAGCTGGCTTTGTCAAAAAAGGCGATGAACTTTTCGACGCCAAAGGCAATCGCGTTGAGTTTGATCTCATCACCAATTCAGGCAACACTGGCCGTGATGCTTGCTGCATAACAATAAAAGAAGAGTTAAAAAAGCTTGGCATCAAAGTCAACTATCAACCAATTGAGTTCAATACCATGACCAACCGTGTACATACCAGCCTGGACTGGCAAGCTATAGTCATGGGCCTCAGCGGTAGCAGGTTTGAGCCCTATGGCGGGGCCAATGTCTGGAAGTCTGATGGCCGCATGCACATGTTTGACACCCGTCTACCAGACAAAAATGGTCTGGTAAAAGCACCAGATGCCAGACCATGGGAGAAAGAAATAGACAAATTGCTCGATACCGCTGCTGGTACCATGGATGAGAAAACAAGAATCGACTGTTATAACCGTTTTCAGAAGATTGCTTATGACCAACAACCCTTTATCTATATCTACACCAATATGGTATTGACGGCCGCCCACAACAAACTGGGCAACTACAAGCCTTCTCCTTATGGCATTTATTACACGCCTAAAGGAACATTACACAACATCGAAGAGATTTATATCAAGGGAGCCAAGCACTAGTGTCGACACCTGTCTACATCTTCAAGCGAATTTTGCAGGCCCTGCCTCTACTCTTCTTGATTTCACTGATGGCCTTCACCATGCTCAAGTTATCGCCCATTGACCCACTGGCAGCCATGCGTGCCAACCCATCGGTCTCGCAAGCGGCAATTCAAGCTGAAGAAGAAAGACTAGGCTTAAACAAGCCAGCCCCAGTGCAATATGCCATCTGGCTGACAAGTACACTACAAGGCAACTTAGGTGTCTCTACCACCGGTGGCTCTGTGGCCGTAAGGCTAATGCAACATGCGGGTAACACACTATTGCTCAATGTCGTTACTCTCTTCTTCACCTGGTTGATTGCCCTGCCAGCAGGCGTATACGCAGCGGTGCATCGGGGCAAATTCCTCGACAAATTATTTGGCTTAATTACAGCCATCGGCATGTCGATGCCGACATTTTTATTGGCTTTCCTTTTCTTGATGTTCGCCTTGGCCACTCACTGGCTACCCATTGGTGGCATGACCAGCTCGGATTTTGCTGAACGCGATACTCTCAGTCAAATACTCGATATTGCCTACCACCTGATTATTCCAGTCTGCGTGCTCACCTTTGTTTCGCTGGCCGGCATTCAAAGGCAAGTGCGCAGCAACCTCTTAGACGTACTGCGAGCAGACTATGTGCGCAGCGCTCGAGCTAAAGGTCTGAGCGAAGAAGTAGTGATTTACAAACACGCCTTACGCAATGCCATCAACCCCCTGATTACACTTTTAGGTTTTGAGTTTGCCGGTTTGCTCAGCGGTGCCGCTCTAACCGAGATGGTCTTGGCCTACCCGGGTCTTGGGCGATTAACTTTAGAAGGAGTCTTGACCAAAGACATGAACCTGGTAATGGCCTCGATTATGCTCGGAGCCGTGATGCTGATCACGGGCAATCTTGTGGCCGACTTGCTACTGAAATTTACCGACCCTCGTATCACTGTTGAATAACTTCGATTTAGAAAAAGGAACCATATAGTGGTATCGTCAGCAGCCCCTCAAGTATCAACCCCGACCAGAGTAAAAGCCGATCTCAAACATACGATTTTAGGTCGCATGTGGAAAGACAAGGTAGCTAGAACAGCTTTAATTGGTCTCTTTCTCCTCTACTTTAGCGCTCTCTTTGCTGACGTACTGACCCCCTATGGCATGGAATTCAACGACCCCAATGTTGGCAATGCTCCAGCGACTTTGCTGCATATTCACAACGACAACGGCGAGCTTTGCTTACCCTATGTCTATCCAGTAAAGCAAGAGAACGACCCGACCACTTATCGCCAGACATTCTCTGAGATAAAGACTACTAAATATCCAGTCAAGCTCTTGGTCAAGGGCGAAAGCTACAAATTGCTCGGCCTAATTCCTATGGACTTACACTTGTTTGGCGTCGATTCGCCCGCTCGCATCTATCTGCTCGGGGCCGACATGAACGGTCGCGACAATTACTCTAGGCTCTTCTTTGGGGCACAAAAGAGTCTTACAATTGGTTTCCTTGGTCTCTTCATTGCCTTTCCCATTGGTATCTTCTACGGTGCCATGGCCGGTTATATAGGCGGCATGGCTGACAATTTGATGATGCGCTTTGCCGAAGCAGTGATGTCAATTCCCAGCTTCTATTTATTGATTGGTCTAGCGGCCGTACTACCATTAGGAATGACTAGTTCACAACGTTTTGCTCTAATCACGGTGATTCTATCTTTCATTAGTTGGCCTGGTCTTGCTCGCGTCATTCGCGGCATGGTGCTCTCAATTAGAGAAGAAGAATTTGTGCAAGCCGCTAAATCAGTAGGCATGCCTGAAGTCACTAATATCATCAAACACGTCATTCCCCAAACAGCGAGTTATGTCGTAATCGCCGCTACCTTGCAGGTGCCCAATTTTATTCTGGCTGAGAGCGGCTTGAGCTTAATTGGTCTAGGTATTCAGCAGCCCGATGCCAGCTGGGGAAATATGCTCAAAGCAGCTATGGATCAACCTAACGAACTACTGAGCCAGCCCTGGTTAATTGCCCCAGGCTTCCTCATTTTCTTCACCATTCTCTGCTTCAACTCGATTGGTGATGTGTTGCGCGATGTGCTTGACCCTAAACTTTCTGGTGGTCGCTGAGCATGAACATAAACGAGACAGTCATACACTGGATTTTAACTGCCATAGTTTTAGGAGCAACCCTAGCTTTAAGCATTGCCGCTCTAAAAAATCGCAAGGGCAAAGGGGCCTATCTCTGCGACGACTGCCGCTTCAACGACAGCGAGAAATGCCTCAAACCAGAGCGGCCCTATGCTGTTGAATGCACCAGTTATCGACCTAATCTGAAGCAGAGCTAGAATTACCAGAGAAGCTTACAGGGTAAGTGTTCATGCATCTTTCCATCATTAGAAATCAAAGGTAAATCCATGAGAATTGCCGTAGCAACTATTGCGCGGTCAAATGGATCCGTATGGTAGCGAACGTCATAAAAAGCCTTAACGGCATCGACATCAAAGGGCAAGGGGTTAATAGCTGGATATTGAAATAGGCAATCAATCCACTGCGCAAATGGCTTATCAAGCTCAATATCGTTATCTTCAACCAGCATAGCCAGCTCCCAAAGAACAGGAGTCGGTACGAAGATAGTTGTTTGAGTACTAGACACAGCCTCCTTAAAAGCGGCCAAGGCTTTCTTCCCTAAACGTTTTCCACCATCGCAGAAGAAGTAAATAATCGGATGAGTATCCGTTACCAACAATCTCTCAGTCACAATTTACCAGCGGTTTCATCGAGGGACTTCGCAAACCGAGCAGCTACTCTCTGACTAGCGGCCTCAAGATTGTTTGTTTTGATTCTGATTGAGCCCATCAAATTTGGTGCAGGCAGCTGAGCTGAAGCCTTTGTTAGCATACTTAGCTTAGCTGCCAGCGCCACATAATTTTGATAGCTCAGAAGCACCGCCACAGGTTTATCGTGATCGGTTATCTCGACAATAGAAGAAGTTGTACTTAAGGCATCAACCAAAGGGAAAAACTCCTTGCGAGCTTGTGTCTTTCCGATAGACTGCTGCGTGTAACCCATAAGTGCAGCTGCTTGTTTTTCAATATCGTCTAGATTTGGCAAAGGCGCACCTAGCTATGGCAACAAAGCACTGCAGATTTATAGTCCCTATGATAAAAATCTACAGCGTACACACCTAGTGTACACTTCTGGTGACAACTTGACAAGACTCAGTTAGCTCTGTCTCGAACTATGGCTGGCATTGGCTCCAACCTCTCTTTCAGTGCAGCCCGAAGCGGGAGTGATTGCTCAATGGCTTTGCTAATATGCTCAGCCAGGCGAGTGCCACCATCGGCGTTAAGGTGAACAGTGTCGCAAAAATCACCAAGCAAAAAATTTGGTGAAGCCGAAAGGTCTAGATATTCTGCACCGCTATATTGACATTCGGCAGCTAAGCGACTACGAAAGGCCTGCCAAAATTCACTTGATAGAAGCTGGCGATTCTCCTTTGTCAGTGGCATTCCTACTACCAAAACTCTTATTCCTTCTTTTTTTAGCTGTGCCAAAAAGGAGTGCATAAAGTTGAACTGAATATCGTACGAGTCCGGACATTGATCTTTGTAGCGATGCTTATAATCAAGGCTATTGTCTACATAAATCTTAGGCAAATTGGGAGTGAGAACGGCTTGACCGGGCTTGAGATTACCACCGTAGGCACCCATAACAAATTTGACTTGCTCGGCAGCAGAAGCAGCAGCACCTGTTACTGTTGACGAAGCCTTAGAAGCAACGCCACCGCCAGCAGTGTCAGCCTCTTTGAGCTTTTCTACTAAGTGCTCAATTGTCTGATTGAAGACTGCCAATAGACTGCGCAGTGGTAGTTCGCTAGATACGAAGTAAGTAAAACGTGACCAAGGATCATGAAAAGCCCAGCCAGTGTAGGCGCTCATATCAGTGTACTGCGAGAAAAAGCGATATGAATCAGTGGCACCAGCTGAGGGTAAAGTATTGTCGATAAAATCTCGCGGAGAAACCGTCAGGACCAGCAGAGCCGGTTGGTGACTGGGGCGAAAGAGTGCTCGCGAAATAGCAAAATGATCCGAAACCATGGCCCCCGGTAGGGCAGAAAGAAAAACTTCAGCGCCGGGGCCAAATGCTTTGGCAAGATCGTTCTCTAAAGTAAGACAGCGTCTATTGAATACCAGGTCGACAGTTTTACCAGAGGTATTGGCATCAGCGGCCTGCAAGCCTCCAATTTGAGAGCTGCCGCAGACTACGACATCAGGCACTCTGGCACTGGCCAAAAAGGTACGGGCCAACCACCAGCTAGCAGGCTTTCCTTCTTCTAATATTTTGGGCGTTAGATTAAAGTCAGCTAAAGTCAATTCTGGTTTAGCAGCAGGCACCAGAAAAGAAGCTAAAGCCACATTGACGAGAGCAAATAGTAATAGAGCAACAGGAAAGCGAGGAACCATTGAAAGATTTTTTTGCCGCTTGATAGAAGATTGTCTGACTTACATCAGAACAATACTACAAAAAGCACCAGACCCCTGTGCCGGTTCACACACCGGGCTCACAGGGGTCTGCTCCTAACAGATTGCCGCTACAGCAATCGACGGGCTTTCACTGTATCGAGACGAGAACCGCTCTATGTGCTTTGAGATTTACTCCGGGATCCATTACTGGTGGCCCGCTGACAGGAGAGCATTGGCTTCGTGCGATATGTTTCAATTATAGCAAGTTGCCAAGACCTGACAAGCCCTTTCAACATTAGAAATTATCGGCCCATCTACATATATAGGGGATATCCCCAGAACTGAACCATACCAAGAGCAAGCAAGACAAACAGAGCACTGCAGGGCGCAGCGATTCACCTAAATAGTTGGTGAAATATACTAGTGTTTTTCCGCTTTATTGTCTTTCTGCAAAAGCGAGACGAATACTTTGACCAAACGAGGGTCCCATTCCTTGCCAGCGCCTTCTTGAATGAGTTTAAGAGCAGCCTCATGGCTATGGGCTTCACGATAAGGTCTATCACTGGTCATGGCCGTGTAAGCGTCTACCAACGAAACGATGCGCGACTCAATTGGAATGACATCACCCTTGATACCATTGGGATAACCGCTGCCATCCCAGTGCTCTTGATACGCTTCTACAATAGGAGATATTTTGGCCAGTACCTTGGCTGGCTCCAAGAATTTAGCACCAGTATGTGGCACCTGATTGATGTAGACCAAATCTTCATCAGACAATGGTTCAGGGCGCTTCAATGTTTCTTCAGGTACAGCAATTTTGCCAAGATTACAGAGCACCGCCGCTAGTGACACTACTTCGGTGTGGTCTTTTGTCAAATGCAATGCCTGAGCAATACGATTGGCATAACCATAAGCACGCGACGAACGGTCGGGGCCGTAAGACGAGCGCTCTTCAACTGTACGTATCAGCTGGGCTAACATGCCGAGCAGACCCTTCTCGCGAATCAATTCGACATCAAACTCGGGCACAAGATTGGCCACAGCAACAGCAGCGGCAGCAGGCTTCTCCACCACAGGCCCCATGCGATTGTCTACTTTCATCGCTTTCTTCAATTCTTCTTCACCGCCAGCAGCAAGACTAGGCATCAAATCTTCAGTGACTGTGCAAACTTGGTTACGGCCTCTATGCTTTGCTAAGAAAAGGGCCTGGTCAGCCAGCTCAAAGAGTCGCTCTTTGTCTTGAGCATCGTGGGGGAAAGTAGCGACACCAACTGAAGCGGTGACAATGCCCCAGCCTTCTACGGGCTTCTCGCGCATGGCAGCACAAGCTCTCTCAGCCACCATCTTGGCCCATTTCAAATCGGTTTCAGGCAATAGTACAACAAACTCTTCACCGCCAAATCGGCCCACAGTATCAATTTCGCGCACACTGCGCTTAATCACATTACCAATATGGATAATAGCGGCGTCACCAACGTGGTGGCCCTTACTATCATTGATGCGCTTGAGATAATCTAAGTCGACGATGATAAAAGAGAATGGGTGACCAAAGCGTTGGAAACGATCAATTTCTTTAGTCAGTTGCTCTTCAAAGTAGCGGCGGTTAAACAAACCAGTCATGGGGTCAGTAATCGCCTGTCTCTCAACGGTGGCAAACAGCTCAGCGTGTGAGATCACCACACCAACCCGATCAGCCAAGTCAATTACCATGCGCATGTCTTTGTCAGGGAATGACCTGGTGCGATCTTTCGCCACAAGCATCAGGGCAGCTTTAAAGTTATTACCTTGACCTAAAGGCACGCATATAGCCGAGCGATTGTCCCACTCACTCGACAAGATATCTGGCTCTAGGCGGGTCTTAATTTCTTCGGGCGTGACAAACACAGTTTGTCCGTCTCTCAATTGCTCAAGGGCGCCAGCAAAGATACGGTCGGCAATCATATGAGCCAAGGGCTTAACTACTTCGTCATCAGGATGACCATAGTCTTCTGGATCTGGCGGCTCAGGCTGAGGAAACTCCTCATCTAGACCAGCAAACTTGCATTTAGTGGCATCATCAGTGGGGCCATCATAAAGAGAGACCACGCACAAATCGAGCTGGAAATACTCTCGCACTGAGCGCACCAAAGTATCCATGATTTGATCAGCTTCTTTTAGCGAGCGTTTGATTTCAACTGACACTTTATTGATCAAACTCTCGCGCACTTGATCCGCGCGAATCTGCTGAACAGCCATGTCTGCACGAATTACGTTAGACAAGTGACCGGCAATTGTTAGACCCAGTTCTCTATCTTGGGGCTTGAACTGTGGTCGCTTCGGTTGTCTTTGCCATAGCCCGATAACACCCAGGCGTGTCCCTTCTGATATAAGAGGAAGCACCAGAGCCATGTCGTGGCCGAAGAAAGGATCGCCCTTTCTTGAGTATTCCATATTCACAACCTTACCGCGGCCAGACTCGAAGACGGCAACGAATGGATTGTCTTTATTTTCCAGCTCCACAGAACTTTCTTTATCGGCTCGAATCTGCGGCTCCAGCACTCCACTATCTTGGTTAAACAAATAGATTTGCGAGTGAATGAAGCCCATGTGATCGGCCACAAGAAGCACTGATTTAACCAGTGAATCACGACTGGTCTGGCCCTTAGAATCGCGGAAGAGACTAGCGATCTCATTGATCAGCTTCATTTCTTGCGCGTCCATTTCAATCTTCGATTGGTCGAAAGATTGTTGCACAACAACCGAAAGCATTTCAGCTACTTTCTGCAGCACGACTGCATCTTCGGTGGTCCATTCCCGCGGATTACCACACTGCTGCAGCTCCAAAAATCCAGAGAAGATACCGCGAGAGCGAAGCTGAACCATTAGGCGTCCGCGCACATCGCCTAACTCCAGCAGCGATGAAAGTGTGCGTGAGGTCTTGTGCAAATCAGTATCTTGCGCCGTGTCCGGAATGCTAATAACTCCAGCACCAGACTCATCGGGGAAACGCGAGAGAAACTCAAGCACAATCGACATTGATTCTTGTGAGTTGAGTTGATTATCGACAAAACAAGTATGACCAGTAATCGAATACTCGTTAGTGACTACAAGCTGGTCGCCAACCACTTTCCAAATCAATCCACGATCAGCTTTAAGGACATTGGTTAGCACTTCAATGGCGTACTGCAAGATTGAAGTGAGGTCACTGGAGTGCCTGAGCTGCCCAATAATGTCACTAATGATTGTTTGAGCAGCCGGTGGAATGAGATTTTTGGCGTCGGCGTCGGTGGTTTTAACAGCCTTAAGATTGGTGCGCGTGCCTCCCTTGCCACCCTTACGAGTCTCAGAGGAAGTGGAATTGCGAGGTTCAGACTGTCCATCACCTTGAATAACAGCATTGCTACCATCACCATTGGAACCAGCATTGACTCCGGCACTAACAACACCACTTGGACCACTGGCAGAATTAGAGTTAGCAGAATTGGCATTGCCAGAACCAGCCGCACCACCATTGACGTCGCCAGTTCGTGTCGGAGAACCTGAAGGCCCAGCATGCTGACCGGAAGTAGCCTGACTGCCGAGAGGAGAGGTCGGGGCAAAGTTCGAACTGCTGGCCGAAGGGAAAGTTATGCCGCCGCTATTCACAGGAGCTTGGAAAAACGAAGCATCAGGTGGTGGCAAACCTACTGCCAAATGCTGGGCAATGATTTTATCCATCTCTTCTTTGCTCAAACCACCAACCACAGCCTGCATAGGCGATGGATTGGCATCGATTGGGGTGAAGTTAGAAGAAGTAGTGAGTACGTCGACGGCAATGGGCGAAATTTTGTTCGGGCCCGTAGTTGACTGACTGGCCTGAAGGGAATGCTCACCGCTGATGTTGTTGTCGTAATATGAAGCATTGGCGCCATCTCCTTGCAAAATCAAGCCTTGCTGAATCGGGGCTTTTACCACCGGCCATGCTGCTTTCATACGCTGCACAGATGCCGGTGAACTGCCCCCTGGCCCCAGAGAAACACGGCAATCTTCAAGGCGGTTGCTCTCAGATAGATTGAGCGACTGCCAGATAGGCAAGAGGCGGTTAAACGACTCACGCACTATGGCCGGCTCCATTGAACCCGTGCATTGATATTTCTCTGAGTTAGGCGATTCCATGGCTTGCTGGCCATAGACAACAATGGAGAGCCCTGGGCTCTCCATCAAAACGCACCACTCATCAGGTGAATCTTGTCTTTCTTCTGAGAAACAAGAGACACAAGTCGACTCGCGCAGCAGTGTGCCAAAGTAACGCCCACCAGGCAAAAGCCGTGCGGCACTCTGTCGACTCCAGTAAACAATTACTGGCGCTAACTTTTGATCAAGACTAAGTTTTTCTAGTTCACGAATAAATGGCAAGAAACTATCAGGCGCCAAAATACTTAGGGGCAATGCCCCAGCGCCGGACTGTTGTACCAGCATCATCTGCAATTGTATGCGGCCGGACTCGTCCGTCAATTTCTGTTTACCAGCGCTGAACTAGTGAAAGTAGAATGTTCAAATCTAGATACTAGATTTTAATAGGTTTCCTGCCTAAATAGATACCACTGTACCAATGGGCTTAATCTCAGATAGGCAGACTGTGACTTAATGTTACCCTTTACATCTCTTCTCAAGTGCCATCGCTTGCGAGGGTCAGTGCTAACATGGGTCATCCCGGCCAAATCCAAACGATTTGGCTAAGGGCTCTATGAGCGAGAATTTTGAATTTGACGATGACTAAAGCTGACAAAATCACTAACAGCGGAAGGCAAGACGGGGCGGGGATGCCCCTTGAAGTCGTCTACCAGGAGAACATCAGCTTCTGGGAAAAAGCCTGGAATATGTGCAAGGTGCCATACACGCAATTGCCAGACCTGTCGTACATTCCGCGCATTGCCGATGAATTGAAGAAAAACGGGGCAAAAAAGGTACTTGACCTCGGCTGCGGCTCCGGCTGGCTGGCGGTCTACCTGGCTCGACAAGGGTTTGAGGTCGTGGGCGTTGATGTCTCCGCGCAGGCTATAAATCTTGCCAATACCTGGGCTTCACAAGAAGACCTGAAGATTTCCTTCGACGTCGCTGATGCTTCGCAATTGCAATATCACGCTGGCAGTTTTGATGCAGTAGTAGCCAATTCAATTTTTGAACACTTCCCCATTAAACAGGCCCAACAACTGACTGATAAAGTTTATTCAATGCTCAAAGACGGTGGCATTTTTATCGGTTGCTTTGACAAAGTGGGCAGCGGGCCAGGCGAGTATTACACCCTTGAAGACGGTACCCATGTTTATACAGACAAAGCTCGAAAAGGCATGATGCTGCGCCGCTATGAATTAGACGAGCTGCAAGATCTCTTCAAAGCTTTCAAAACCATGGAAAACGATGAAGTCGATGGCGGTTCAATTTTTCTTGTGGCCAATAAATAGATACTCTTGCCTTAAAACCACTTCTCAAGCACACTTAAGCTCGGTCCACATGCTGTCGAAAATGAAGATGGCTGGGCCAATCTCACCCAACTCTTCACAACGCTCCATGACATGAGCGGGCGGATAAAGATTCGGGTCCTGACGCAAATGAGCGTCAACCAGCTTCCAGGCTGTTTCATTGGCAATGGCATAATTAGTAAAATTGGCACAAGCGGCTGCCACAGCAGGCTCAAGCATATAGTTAATCCACTTATAAGCGAGATCAACGTGGGGAGCGGCTTTCGGTATGCAAAAATTATCAGTCCAAATTGAAGCACCATTGCTGGGAATGACATAGCGCAAATCAGGATTATCGCGCCGCGCCTGATAAGCATCGCCACTAAATACTTGCGACAAATATGAGTCGCCACTGGCTAACTCAACAATTACCTGATCTGATGTATAGCACATGGTGAGCGGCTTCTGCTCAATCAGCTTGGCCGTGGCGGCAGCAATAATTGGCTTCTCGACAGTATTGTAAGAATGACCGGCCATCTTTAACGACATACCAATCACTTCACGGCCATCATCAAGCAAAGTCATACGCTGTGACAGCCGTTTGTCCCAAAATACTTCCCATGGCAATGATAAATTAGAAGAGTTCTTGAGCAAGCCCAGTTCAGTTAATTTAGCCAGACTAAAACCTATACCTGTGGTGCCCCAGGTATAAGGCACACAGTGCTGCAAACCAGGGTCGAAGGCCGAATTAGTAAAGCGCGGCATCATATGGGCTAGGCCCGGCAACCGACTATGATCGAGGGGCGAAAGAATGTCTAATTTGTTTAATTGCTTGACCATATAACTAGACGGCACAATGACATCATAGAGACTACCACCGGCTTGCAACTTGGCCATCAGAGCTTCGTTTGAAGCAAAGGTGTCATAAACTACTTTGCAAGAATAGCGTCTCTCGAATTCGGGAATGGCATCAGGATGCAGATAGTCAGCCCAATTAAGAATATTGAGCTGCCGATCGGCGCGGCCATCAGACGCTCTTGAACTGCAAGCTGATAGCGCCGGAATGAACAACATTGAAGACATGGCCGCAAGCAATTGCCGACGATTCAATTGCATTCGCTCAAAGGGCGCAACCATGGTTTTCCTTTTATCTCTGAGGTCAGGCCGAGATCACAGTAACAGACTGGGGGGTAAAAGTGAGATATAACTCCGCACCAGCTAACTGTTCAGCGCTTAAGCAATGCAATGCCGAAGATGGCACCACTGCTCGCAGCAAAACTGCCTCAGCGGAGCAAGTCAGCTTTAGATCGACCAAGCTACCAAGGTAAGAACTATTGGCGATACGACAAGAAATTACATTCTCGCTCGAATCAGGCCTTTCTGCTATTAATGTCACTGATTCTGGTTTAAAGCAAGCAAAAGCATTGTCGCCCACAGCCAACTTCGCCAGACTTGCACTACCTGCGGTGCAGAAGCTAAGCACTCGACCAGTAGAACAATCTAGCAACACCGACTGATTATCGCTAGAGATAACTTTGCCAGCCAGTAAATTTGAGCGACCAATGAAACCAGCAGTAAAAGCGGTTCTAGGCTGCTCATAAATTTCAGCAGGTGTACCAACTTGCTCCAAATTGCCACCATTGAAGACAGCTACTCTGGTAGAAATAGCCAGCGCCTCCGCTTGATCATGAGTAACCATAACAAATGTCAGATTCAACTCGCGCTTTAAGCGCGACAACTCTTCTTGCATCTCTTCGCGAATACGCACGTCTAGAGCCGAAAGCGGCTCGTCAAGAAGGAGAACCACTGGTCGCATAACTAAGGCACGAGCGAGGGCAACTCGCTGCTGCTGGCCACCCGAAAGTTGAACCGGCAAGCGCTCAGCAAACTCAGTCAAACGCACTATTTTAAGGGCTTCTCTGCTTTTCTCACCAATTTCAGAATTGCTGTAGCGCTTGGCCGAACGCAAACCAAAGGCAACATTTTCTAAAACCGACATATGAGGGAAGAGAGCATAACTTTGAAAGACCATATTCACTGGTCTTCTATAGGGCGGTACCCCGATAGTTTGCTTACCATCAATGAAAATAGTTCCACTGGTCGGCTCTTCAAAGCCAGCAAAAATTCTAAGCAGCGTTGTTTTTCCGCAACCAGAGGGGCCGAGAAAACTGTAAAACTCACCGGGAGCAACATCTAGACTAATATCGTTAAGGGCATTATTAGCAGCACCATCAAATCGCTTTGACACACGATCGGCCACCAGTACAGCCGTACTACTACTAATTCTGCTATTAGAATTCTGCTTCACTTCTTCCACTAGCGCTTCTTCTGCCCAGTTTTCATATCACGAATTAAAAAAGCAATTTGCAAGTTGAGCAAAACTTCTTGAGAATCAATATCGACCTTAAGAATGTCAGCAATCTGCTCTAAACGATAGCGTAAAGTGTGGCGGTGAATGAACAATGAGCGAGCGGTAGAATTTAAGTTGGCACCATGCTCAACATAGACTCGCAGAGTTTCTACCAATTCAGATTCCCACTCTTCGTCATAGGCCTCAAGCAAACTCAAATTTTCTTCCAAGAATCGATCTGATTCAGGGTGATCAATAATCAAGTAAAGCAAGCGCTTGATACCAAGCTCAGCGTAGCCGAGAAGAAACTCACCATCGGCATCAATCATAGAACCGACGACAAGGGCCTGCCGCGCCTCGCCATAGGCATCGGGCAAATCAAGGGCGGTGGTAATCAAACGGCCAGCACCTAATCTTACTTTTACACCAGGATTAAGTTCTTTAATGCGAGCAGACAGAGTCTCAGCGTGAGTAAGCCAGGGTTCAGACGACTTTTCTTTGTAGGGGATAACAAAGGCGCGCATGCCCTCAGCTTCACAAGAAATATAGGTATCATCAGGATAAGCCACAGCAGCCGAAGGTGAAACAGTGGCTTTGCCGTCTTCAACAAATCGAGCATCTACGGCAAAAACCAGAAAACCATCGCAGAGGTCAAAACCAAAGTGCCGGTCGAGCCTTTCTTGGTCAGCGGCAGATAGAGTGCGTCCCGAAAGCAGATCTTTCAACAGAGTTTTCTGCGTCACTGAAAAAGTGGGCGAATCTTTTAGACGGTGAGAAAAATCAACCTTACAGGCCAAAGTAAGGGGATGCATGTACTCACAGAGCGCATTCTCATCGTCTTGCGGTCGAATCATAACCGAGACGTAACCAACTAAAACGTCGCTCAGTGGAACAGGGAAAACCAATCTCCGCCCCAGTTTAAACGGTGTCATGTTAACTTCAGCGGTAATATCACGATGAGGAGCAGTGCCGGGTGTTAGGGCCTCGCGACTCTTTTGATAAGAACGCAGAGCATTGGCTCCTTCTTCGCGCAAATTGCGTTGCTGAGCAGCTGGCGTAGCTCCCATATTACGAGCGGCCAATACTTTGAACTCGGCAGTTTCAACTACCAGCGGGCGATTAAGCCAACCAGAAACAGTTTCCACCAGACCATCCAAGCCTTCTTCAAGGACAATGCTAAGCATGACTGAATAGAGGCGCGCAGAAGAATGCTTCAACTCGCGCAAGAAGACAAAACGGAAATCTTCGATTACCTGAGCGGGATCGCCATAACTCGGCACGACTATCAAGGCAACGGAGGCCTCCTGACAGCGCTTGATTAGTCGTTGCACCCCAGCATCAACTAAAGAAGGAACCGCATCAGCAGCAGCACTATTAGCGGTACCAGAACTGACGTTAGCAGAAGAATTAGCCTTAGAGCCGGCCTTGGCTGAATTATTTACCGCACTAGAACCGGTGGCATAATCAGCGCTTGTCTTGACAATAACCAAGGCCGACAACAGAGGAAGAGTAGACAGCTCCACTTTGCTCAAAGCATCGGAGCGCGTCACCACCAAGCTGCCCGCCCGCGGCTGAGTGCCAATTGTAGAAATTACTTGAGAGACCTGCCGATCAAGCAAATCACTACCAACAACCACCTGGGCCTCTGCCAAAGAATCAGAGGTCAGCAGTTGCCTGACTGTAGGATGAATCGAATATGGTGCCTGCGACATACCATCCCTTTGCTTGAGCTTTTTTGAAGAAAAGCATCCTTTCTTATCTTAGCCGAGCGAGAGGACGATTGGGCAGTTATACTGCTTAGACAACGTATATACATTTGGTTTGATAGATAAAACTTTGACTTTTCAGTAGATTTTGGTCTCTGACCTATTGAGGTTTTCCGGCGTTTGAGTAATATTTAATACAGTCTTTTCTTCCCAGAATTTTTTAGCCTAGAAAGAGCTATCGATGAACCGCAACGAGCACGCCCAAGCCCTTGACACGAGATTACTCGGAATTTTCGAACACAAAATCTTGGAATTCACCAAGTTTTCTGAAGAAAATCCCAATACCGCAGCCATCACAATGCTGATTGCTGGCCTTTACCGCGACCTAGCCAATATTGTCAAAAACTAGATTTTTTCGCCAGAAACAATCCAAGGAAACAACAAGAACAACGGAAAAGAGGGGCCTTGGGTCCCTCTTTTCTTTATCGAATATGAGTATTTTTCCCATTTACAACAACTTGGCGCTGAGTTAATCTCAAGCCCGTCGGAGCGAATCTAGACTAAATCAGAAGCAAGAAGAGGATAAGTACTGAATATGGACGGATTGTTTTATCTGACCAGCGCCTTAGTAGCTATTTTCATCTTGGTCTTTATTGCCGAATCTGACCGCCTGCTCTCGTACATCAAACCAAAGCCAAAGAAAGTCAACACTAATTGCTGGGGTACCTACGAAGGGGTACATTCCACAGCTGTAGTCGGAACAATGGAAGTGAAACCACTATCCGGCAAACAAAAAATTATCGGCGGCAGCACCACCTATGCTGCTGGTCGCGGCGTTAAAATGAACGGCAGCTGATCAAGAAGACTTATTCAAAAATGCAAAAAACACGCTTTTCTAGGCTTTTGCCGCGGCATTCCAGCAAGCTCAGTCTGCTTGCCATCGCCTTGGTTCTGTTTCCGCCTTTGGCTCTAGCCCACTCGACGGTAGAAATCGAGGCCATGCACAGCAAGGCCGACCACAGCCTGCCACCGATAAAAGAAGCGCTGAAATTCAGCTATTCAAAAGAGTCAGAGAAAGAATTTGACCAGGCCGTAGCCCGAGGCAAGGCGGCCATAGATAAGGCTCTAGCTGAGGCGAAAACTACCAAGAAAGATAAGGCCCTCTGCATCGTCTCAGACATCGACGAGACCATTCTCGACAACCGACCTTTCATCGAAAAAGAAGTAGCTAAAGACGTCAAAGAGGTTAACTGGGAGGGCTTTGCTGCCTGGGTAGACGAAGCGGCCGGCAAACCATTAAAGCCATCAATCGAGCTTCTGGCCTACGCCCGAAAAAAGGGCCTGGCAGTGTTTCTGATATCGGGTCGCGTAGAAAAGCTGCGTCGAGCCACCATCACCAACCTGGTCAAATATGGTATCGCCTACGATGGCCTCTACCTGCGCGGCAATGAAGATAAGAGCTCGGCCATTCCCATGAAGTCTGCCTATCGCAAGAAAATCGAAGATATGGGCTACGAAATTGTCGTCAACATTGGCGACCAGTACTCAGATCTTAAAGGCGGCTACTCAATAGACTGCGAAAAGCTGCCGAACAAAATGTATTACATTCAATAATTAGCGTGCTAATCGACCAGAAGTAATGGTGTCATAACTAATCACACCAATATCACGCAACAGCTGGGCCTGTTGAATATTGAAAGCAACGATAGCCTGAGCCTTGCGCACAAGTGCCTGAGTAAAGTCACGCTGCGCGTTAATGACGTCAATGTTTGTACCGACACCGTTGGCCAACCTCACCCGCGACAGGCGCAGTTCTTCTGCCGAAGACAATACTTCTTTGGTGGCAACTTCAATCTGCTTTTCTGCTGTCAAACTCGTCAAATAGCTGGTACGAACTTGCTGCAACACTGCAATCACCTGCTGGTTGACGCGCAAAGTTGCTTGCCGTGCGACCGCCCGTGCCGCCTGGACGTTGGCTAAGTCTGGTACCCCCATACCAAGATAGTTCCAATCGACCCGCATACCAATTTGATAAGACTTACGCAGACTGCGGTCAGTCACTTGACTGGGGTTATAGACAGCGGCCACCGGATAAACCGTCTGCGGTGCGCTAACCACAGCACTAGAACCATTATTGGTGATTGTCTGGGCCGTAAAACCAGCCCCTTGAATTGGCACAACCGATAGAGACGGGATGCTGTTGCTGTACTGATTAGTTAGAGTCTGACCGTTGCCGTTATAGCCGCCGAAGAACTGAAATTGCGGATACAAAGGCGCAGCCTGCACCTGGATATTACGCTTAGCCGCCATACGCAACTGTTCGTACTGTTTCAACTCTGGCCGATTGAGTATGGCAATATTGATCAACTGATTGACGTCAATTGAGGGGTCAACCAGACGCACCTTGCGTACTTCAGATTCAACGGACAGTAAGTTAACAGCGCTATTCAAGTTAAGGGCTGTAGCCAAATCAATTGCTGTTCGCCGCAAATCTACTTCTTGCGTAAGCAGAGCTTGCTCATCACGAGCAAGTTGCGTCTCTGATTGCAAGACCTGAAAGCGTGTACCGGTACCAGCCCGCTCCAGCTGCTGGTTCAATAGAACCTGGGCCTTAGAAACATCTACTGCTCTCGTTTGAATTTGCAACAGAGCCTGGTTTTGCACTAAGTTGTAATAAAGCTTGGTAACGTTTAGCAGGGTATCGTTTATAGAAGCCCGCAGGCCCTGTTTAGCCGCGCGGAAGTTATGCATATTGGCTAGTGAGCCAAACATCACACTGCCACCACGAAAACCATAGTAGCGGAAGCCAGCCGTGGCAGTGGCGAAGGGGTTACCAAAGGAAACGGGGATGGTACCACCGATCAAGGATGTACCAGCCTGGTACTGCGAGTTGTAGCTCATTAAGGCATCAGGCAAAAATTTGCCTAAAGAGTTGCCCAGAATCCATTTGTTTTGGGTAACAACTTCCCGCTGAATTCTAATATCGAGGGTATTTTCAAGGGAGTATTGCACCACTTCGCGCAAGGAAATTGGCTGAGTATAACTAGCTTCTAGTCTTATGGGCGGCAATTTAGAGCCAAGCGACATGAGCTGATCGCCCATGGGCAATCTCAATTCTATGGCCTCGCCTTGCAAAAAGCGTTTGCGAAATTCATCGGCCTGGGTGTTGACCACATCATAGTCACCCTGCCGTTCTTTGGCAGTTAGACCAGAAGCATCCAACGGCAGAGATAGGGCTCCGCTAGGTAAACCAGTCTTGGCCGTAGTTGGTGCGGCAGTCGAGGCATCAGTTGGAGCAGTTAAATTGCCATTGTCCACCACCGCATCTTGCGGCGACAAACTGTTGTCTAAGGTGGGTAATGGCGGACGGAGCTGCGGATTCGAACTGTTAGTGTTACTAGAAGATGGAGCTGTGACGGGCCTTACAAGCGGTGCACCAGCAGTGCTCGCTGGAGCCTGACTGCCAGCGGTAGTAGCGCTTGAACCAGTACTAGTATGACCGGGAGTATAAGAGTCTTGAGCCATGGCCCCCAGGCTGAAGCCAGAGCAAAGACTCTGCGCCAAAGCAAAAGCCATGCCAAAACTAGTGAGACGCTTATTCTTAGTAACTATGGGGGACACCTTCATACAACTCGCTCTGAACCTTTGAATTATATCCAACTAATCGACCAGTCAATTATTATTTGACCAATTTTTGCACAGCTTTAAATCTTTCAGTTCCTGATTCCACCAGCATTTCAAATAAGCAACATTCCACAGATGATGGCAACGCGCCTGCAGCATACATTTTGGCCAATCCAACCAATTTATTCTCGGCCGAACGACTGCTTAAGGCATCCGTAACTAAATGCACTTGATAGCCTGAGCGCAAAAGGTCATGCACCGTCTGATTGACACAAACATGAGTTTCAATACCGCAGACAATTACTTGATTGCGACCAAGCTTGGCCAAGTGACTAGCGACTTCAGGCGAACCCGTGGCACTAAAACAACTTTTCTCAAAATTGCCAACGTCAGGCAGAAGCTTAGCCTTAATGGAAGCAACGGTCTCACCCAAGCCCTTGCGATATTGCTCGGTGACAACCACTGGCACAGTAAGCAGAGTGGCGGCCTCAACCATGATGCCAATATTGGCAACCATCTTTTCAAAATCAACGATGTGACTGGCAAAGCGCTCCTGGACATCGATTACCAGAAGCACGGCTTGCTCAGCATCAAGTAAGTTCTTATGCCTTTCTACTGCCATTCTTTACCTTCTATCTACCAATCATGAGGTTAACAGGCAACCTGGTCGATTTTGTGAATATCAGCCCATAAAGCCAATCTATTTTATGTAGTTTGGTTAGGAAAAACTCAGCTTACAGCTGTAGTTCATTAGGATGAACGGTTCGCTAGCAATTCTAGCACTTAAAATGAATGAATTCATTCACTCATACTTTACGGTGTTAACGAGCTGTCATCGTTAGCTTTTCCCTGGCCCAAAATATGTGATATAACTGCAATTCATCCCAACGAACTACGGTCTTTGGGGCGTTAGCGCAGTTGGTAGCGCGCTTCAATGGCATTGAAGAGGTCACCGGTTCGAATCCGGTACGCTCCACCAATTTAGAAAGGGCTTTCAGGAATACCTGAAGGCCTTTTTTCTTGGGGCGACAGCAATCGCAGACAAAAATAGCTAAAATGCTTGAGTTATCTCTAACTAAGCAAAGCCTTTGATAGTCAAGAAAAACAAACAAGTCAATCTGCCGGCGCTAGCGGTCTCTTGCGCCCTAGTTGCCTTCGGCTTGATTATGACTTTTGTGCAAGATATTTTGAGAGCGCCAAGTTATGTACAAGCCTACCTCACCCAAGTGAAGAAGCCTGAAAAACCAGACTTTAGTAAGTATGACCTCTTACTCAAAACTTTTGCCAAAGATGGCCGCGTAGACTACAAGAATCTGAAGATCAGCCCCCTGCTGCAAGCTGCCATGGAGGAAATGGCAAGCAATAGCCCAGACAACTTCAAAAGTCTAGACGATACCATTTGCTATTGGTTCAATGCCCACAATCTTATCGCCATCAAGATAGTCTGCGACGAATATCCAGTCAGTGCCCCACTCAAACTCAAACGTGAATTCATTACTCGCCTTTTCGTAGTTGGCGGCAAAGCGCAATCGGCAGAATCAATATGGACCGATTGTATTCATCCAAAATTAGTTGACAAACGAAAAGAAAAAGCAGTGCAAGCCGATACCATTTTTCTTCTCTGCCGCGCCTACCTTGGCTATCCAGAAATAACTGATCACGCTGTCACAGCCGAAACCTTAAGGGCTGACGTAGAGCACAATGTTGATAAATTTGTTCACTCTCCGAACAATTTCGACTACAAACCAGAAGATCACGTTTTTGCTATCTCGCGCTTCTTTCAATTTTATCGCGATGTCTTTGGTCAAGGCTTTGAAGATCCCTGGGCCTTTGCTATGTACTATTATGACAAGTCTGACAAAGTGCCATTCGAGCCCAGACTAGCCAAAATATACATACAGAACTTTAATTGGAGTATTAATGACATTAGCCACTAGAGTCGCTACCGCCTCATTGGCTGCACTGACAGTTAGCTCCTGCGCCAACGCCCAAGTATCTGATAACGTTAGCGATTCTTTCAAAAGCACCACCAGCAGTACCAGCCCAGTAGTTAAAAAATATAAACGACCAGTACTTGAGTCAAGCAAGCCACTTCTGATTGTTTATCCTAATACCGAAGGCACAACAAAAATTGCGGCGAGTAGCTCGTTTTTGATTGGCTCTACCTATCCTGGCTTTTCCTTAACAGTCAATGGTGAGAAAGTACTGACCAATAAGGAAGGTTTTTTTGCCCATGTGGTGCCCCTAGCCAAAGGCAAGAATAAATTTGAAGTCAAAGTCTTTGGCAGCGACGGCAGTCAGACCTATAACCAGGTAGTAGAACTAGTTCGAGAAGGTGGCCGCCAGAGCTTGTCACTCTCAAGCTTTGAGTTCGCCCCAAATAGCTTTGAACCCAAAGAAGACCGGGGTCTCAATGTTGGTGAAATAATTGAATTTGCCGTGCGCGCCACACCGGGCAGCCAAGTGCACGTCTTAATGGGCAAAAGACAAATTGCCCTAGCCTCAATCGCCAGCTTAAAGTCGAGAAAAGCTGGTGCCGCAGTTAGTGGCATTAATCGCGGTCTAGAGGCTGCCTACGGTCAAGTCTTTCAACGCCATCCAGCAGCACAACCTGACTTATATGTCGGTCTCTATCGCATCGAAGCCAATGACCAGTTTTATCAAGAGCATCCCCGCTATGTCATGCAAAAAGAAGGAAAGAGCCTAACTGTTGCTAGCCCTGCTGCAATTACAGTTTTGCGCCAACCCCAAATTGCTCACACTGTTCACAAAGACACCATCACCAGAGTGGCCCCTGATTTGGCGCGCCTAACGCCACTGCCAGAAGGAGTAAGACTGATCGTCGACGGCTACCAGGGCGAAAACATTCGTTGCCGCTACACTCCCAATAAGCATATCTGGATTAAGAAGGAAGATCTGAGCCTCGGCGACAGTACTGGCCCAGCACCAGATTCGGTAGCACGCACCATCCAGGTAAAAGCGGATAGCTATGGCGAAACCGTAGTAATACCGCTAAACCAGCGCTTACCCTTTTTAGTAGAGCAGAACCTCAAAACTAATCATCTAAATGTCAAAATATATGGGGCTTTAGCTGATACCGACTGGGTTTACCAGGCACCAGACGGAGGCAATTCGAAACTGATTGAGAACGTCAGTTGGAAGCAACCTGAAGACGGCGTTTATCAAGTCGATATTGATCTAGCCGGCGCACGGCAGTGGGGCTATTTCACCGACTTTGAAGACAACAATCTCAACTTGCATATTAAGTATCCACCCAGATTAAAACCAATATCTGAAGAAGCTTCCATGCGCCTGCAAGGACTAAGTATTTGTCTCGACCCTGGCCATGGTGGCAAAGAAACTGGTGCGATTGGCCCCTCCGCCATTCGTGAAGCCGAAATTAATCTAGCCATCGCCCTCAAATTCAGAGATCTGCTTGCGGCAGAGGGTGCCACTGTCTACATGACCAGAGAAGAAGATGTCGATGTCTCACTCAACGATCGCGTCGACTTTGCCAAAGCAAAAAATGTTGACCTGCTAATTTCCATCCACAATAATGCCCTGCCGGATGGTCGCGATCCCAATAAAGAACACGGCACATCTAGCTACTGGTATCACCCGCAGTCGCAAGAATTGGCAGCCAGCCTCAAAAATGCCGAGGCTAAAGAACTTGGCTTTCCAGATATCGGAGCGCGTTATCAGAACCTGGCTCTGTGCCGCCCAACCAATATGCCAGCGGTCCTAGTAGAGGTTGGTTTTGTTTGCAATCCAGATGAATATGCCAAATTAATTAGTCCAGCCAGTCAACAGGCCGCAGCACAGGGCATGCTCAAGGGGCTGATTAGTTACTTTGCGAAAAAATAGAGAATGAGCATGGCAGAAGCAGAAAGAGCACTAGCTATTGACATTGGCAATTCTAGAATTTGCTGCGGTCTATTTATTGGCGGTCAGTTAAACGAAACTTGGAACTACAGCACGGCCGATCCAGCTACAGCTTCATCGCACTTGAACAGCCTGCACAACAAATATGGCCGAGGATTAATTGCAGTATCGTCTGTGGTGCCCGGAGTTCTACCCAGCATAATCGAACAGTGGCCCAAAGCCAAAGACAAAATATTTGAAGTCTCGGCCAACAGCCAAACTCTGATTAGCGGTCTCTACGACACCATGGGCTCCGACCGAGTTGCCAACGCCGCTGCAGCTTTCAAGCTTCACACCATCGATGCCGAAGCAGCTGTTGTCATAGATTTTGGTACCGCCACAACTCTTACGGCCGTAAATAACAAAGGCAATTTTCTTGGTGGCATGATTACCCTGGGGCTGACCAAAACATTTCAAGCTCTGCACTATTCGACGGCACAACTACCCGAACTCTCAGTACAAGAACTCGAGAATCTATCGCTCTCTTCACCTCTGGCCTTCGATACCCAAACAGCCATAGAAAGAGGCTGTGTTATCGGACACATCGGCATGGTTAGATATTGGCTCGAACGTGCTCTCAAGAGCCTGCCCAGCAAGACTACAGTGGTGGCAACTGGAGGGCTGGCACGATTAATTGCACCAGCCATCAAGTTGTTCGATCATGTAGACGTTAATCTGACTCTAAAAGGAATCAAGATTATTGGCGAGGCGGCAGCGGACCAAGTGGGTCAAGTTTGAAACTTTGTTCAAGTTGATCGCGGTACGCCATGTTGGTGAGAGCTTCTACTGAATACATTTCATCATGCCAGTAACTTGCTTCAAGCTCTTTCAATTCTTCTAAACGCTGGAGCAAATTGGCTGGTATAAGCTCGTCTTGCATTAAGTCCTCAGTTCTAGTTTTAAAAGATTCCACTCCTTCAGTTTAGTTCGCTTTGTCGAAACCGCAATTCTTGACTTCCGCGCATATACAATAGAAACCAGCGCCAAATCAGGTTCTTCAAAGTGCCACATAAAATCAAAATCTTAGTGTTTTCGAATATATACCAGTGCCCACCTCAAGGTAGGCTACTAAGATCCACTTCGATACACCGTTTTTTTATCGGACCTTTGCTAAGATGGAACTAAGAGAGGTTCTAAGAAAGGTTCTAGGAAAGACCCTCACATAGTAATAGTCCGCCAAGTAACCACGAGTTAGTAATGATGAATTTAAAACTTCGACTTGAAAGACTCTGCGACACCCGCTCTTGGGTGCGGCTCCACTTCATGGACGGCACCAGCCTAATTGGCCGGGTACTGCGCATTGGCCAAGATTATGTAGAGATTGAGTCATTTGGAGAAGCCGATAGACACGGCACTCCAGACTATTCCAAGCATCTCATCCCCTTGGCCCTAATCAAATTTTTGACCATCGAATCAGCCCGCTTTGCCGAAGCTGAAAGAAGACGCCTAGATTATCTGTCACAGATAGAAACCAACCCCGATGCCATTTCTGAGCTAGAACGTTAGAGCTATGGTTCTATTTACTAGCTTTTCGTCAGGGCGCCAGCTTTACGCTTAGCACTCCAACCTTCAACATTGGCTTGCTTGGCCCGGGCCACGGCAAGAGCGCCGTCTGGCACAGCCTTGGTGACCACACTGCCGGCCCCCACCACCGCTTCAACCCCAAGCTCTACCGGGGCGACCAGAACAGAATTACTGCCGGTCGAAGCCCCATCATTGATAATTGTGCGCGCTTTTTTCTTGGTCAGATGGTCATAATTAGCTGTAATTGTGCCCGCACCGATGTTGACGTGATTGCCCAAAACCGCATCGCCGACATAACTAAGGTGCGAAACATTACTATGATGGCCAATATCAGCCTTCTTCAATTCGACAAAGTTGCCTACTTTTGAAGAATCGCCAATGACATTGCCCTCGCGTACATGGGCAAAGGGGCCAACCTTGACGCCATCGCCGATAACCGAATTGTTCACTTGCGAATTGTTGATAGTGGTATTGTTGCCAACTTTTACCACACCCTTAATTACAGTAAAGGGTCCAATCTGGCAATTAGAGCCAATCTGGATGTTGCCAATCAAATAGCAACCAGGCAGCACAACAGTCTCTTCGCCAATACTTACCTCTGGTGCAATCCATGTTGCACTTGGGTCAACGATAGTCACACCTGACTCCAGGGCCAATTTAGTGGCGGTAATATCGCGCAAGTGAACCGTTGCTTCTGCCAATTCCACTCGTGAATTAATACCACAGACTTCTCTAAAGTCAGTCAGTACCATTGTTTCAGTCACATGATTGCTGTGATAGGCCCAAGCCACGAGATCAGTCAGATAATATTCTTTCTGTTTGTTATCGCAAGAAAGCGAATTCAAACCGGCTGCAGCAGCTGGCCACTCGATGCAATAAATACCGGTGTTGACTTCATTGATTAGCTTTTCGCCAGGAGAAGCATCTTTGTCTTCAACAATGCCGCGCACTTTGCCATCCTGATCACGCACCATGCGGCCATAGTTTTTAGGGTCTGGCACTACCGTGCTCAGGGCCGTTATCACTGCTTTCTTTTCCCGGTGAGTAGCCAAAAGCTCTGCCAGAGTATTACTTTGCAAGACAGGAGCATCACCCACGGTCACAATCAGCGTGCCTTCAAAACCATCTAAAGCTGGCATAACCTGCATCACGGCATGACCGGTACCGAGCTGTGGTGACTGCAAATGGGTAGAGAAAGGGCATACTGGCGGATTATTCACAACAAAGTCAGTAACAATATCTGCAGAATGTCCTACTACTAAATGCAAATGCTCTAGACCTTCACCCTCAACAGCAGCACCAACGGCATCCATTACTCGACTCAATATGGCGCGACCAAGAACTTCATGAAGCACTTTTGGCTTATTAGACTTCATCCGCTTGCCTTGACCGGCAGCCAATACAATCGCTCTAACAGGTCGCATAATCACTCCACTTAGCTAATGCAAGCAATGATTATAAGCCGTAAAAGCAAAAAGCCTCACCAGAAGTGAGGCTCTTTTGAAATGTCCGCAGTGTTGGTGCCGCCCCAACAGACTCAATCCCTTGTGTCTCTCGTACTGGAGTTCCTGCGATGAACAAGGCTAATCGTATCCAACCCTCCACACTTTTGGCCGCCTTTTAACCTTTCGTTTATTATGCCCGTAACAAGCGTAATATCTTGTGGCATATAGATAGTGAGCCCAAATACCAATTACCAGTAACTATTGGCGTCAACATGCGGCTATAGAGAAAATAGACGGAAGGGCACTAGAATTGTTTCCCCTCGTAACAAAAGTAATGTTGCACAAAAGAAAAAAACATAGTCTTACCACCCGAATATTGCCGCTATTGGCAATGATGGCGCTCGGCAGCCAAGGGCTTATTGGGGCTGCGCCAGTTGCTTCAGCCCAATATCGCAAAGCACCAGCTAGGCCAGCGCAGGCTGGTGTCTATCCTGAGTATCGCAGTCGCTTTGGCACAATTCACTGGGTGCGCGACCAAATGCCTCTGAAGGTCTACATCTCGCCAGGGCTAACTCTTGACAGTATGATCGATCCAAATCTGGGAGTGCCCATTGCCAACACCGATAACCTGGCAGCCTGGCCTAACCTCGTGGCCAATGTGGTCAGCAATCCCGAACAGTTTCAAGCCCTAAAACGAGCCGAAGGCTATGTCGACGGCCACTATCAGGCCGCCCTAGAAGGGATCTTGTCGTGGAAGCAATTTGAACGCGAAGGGCTATTTTCTTACGAGCTCACTCAAGACCCAGGAGAAGCGGATATCTACGTCTTCTTTACAAATCACTTTGTCACGAAAAGCGGCATGGCCCTCTTCGCCCAAGACATTCGCGGCTACACATCAAAAACTAACTTTCCCTATAAAGCAATTCTTGCCGGTGGCCAAGCAGACTTCAAGCCAGCGGTGATAGTACTTAGAACCACCGATGGACAGGGCCAGCCCATGTCTTTAGGCCGCCTCAAGGCCGGCGCCACCCACGAATTTGGTCATGCCCTGGGTATTGAAGGGCACAGTACCAATCCGGTAGATTTGATGAGCGCCTACTATGGCAGAGGAGTTATTTCACCCAACGACGCAGCAACAATCAGGCACCTCTACCGTTTGACACCAGATTTAATACCATAAGATAGTTAGCACATGAAAGGCTCTGACGACTATGCAAGCAGAAGACCGCGGCCTCGCCCCTCGGCGCCACCGCCTGCGTCCAGCCAAGAGTCCAGACGAGAATTTTTGAACGACAGCAGCCATTATGGTAACGGCCGTGGCGAACTTAGCAATGCTAATTTAGACGACGAGTATGGCGACGACTCAGCTGACGAGCAAAATATAGATGATGATTTTGCCCGGTCAAACAACAGGTACTCTTCTAACATACGCAGGCGCCCAAGCACAGCCGGACGAAACACGCCCAGCACTATTAAAAGCAAAGGCAAAAGTCGGGCAGAAAAAGAAGCCGAGAAAAAGGAGAAAAGCAAACGCCTCCGTACTTTGCTAAGCAATCAAGCCATCTGCTTAGTGATTATCTTCGCCTTGGTAGGAGGCTTTAACTGGATGGCCACAGACTGCACGGGGGAATACATTACTCAAAACAATGCCCTCGGATTGGTTAAGCTCTCCCTCGTGCGTGAAGCTGGCTATATTGATGGTGAGCTTTCATACAAAGGCACTACTAACTTAGCGATGCAGCAGGGCGACCAGCCCAAAGACCAACAAGTAGATCTAACTTTCGTTGCCACCGATCCAAAATTAATTAGCCGCGGGCTAATAACTCGAGCACGCTTCATAGGCGCCATCGATGGTTCAATCGCAGAAGGGGCAATTGTCGATGCCAGAGGCAGCCACGATGTCAAATTGACCAAAAACATTGTTGCTTCACTCTTCAAACAACTACAGCATCACACACCTTCAGTGCCGCTACCGCGGCCACCAAAGCTATTCCAAGTACCCAATACGCCACCACCAGCGCCACTACCTAACGAAACTGACGCAACCAAACCCTTTACCTACGGCGGTACCTCAGCACCGTCTAAGTCGCCTTAGCCCTGGCCTTTAACAGCAGCAAAACTCTGCACAGCATCACTACCCAAAAATCCAGCGCGCTCATGACTGAGCTCGATAACCGTGGCAGCCGGTGGACAGAACAACCTGATATTGCTGCGCGGATCGGCACCTAGCCCCCGTGATATATGAATTTTGGTGCCAGCAACATCAAGCATGCCCGACGCCTGTTGGCGCGGCAACTCAGAATCGGTAATTATTGCTCCAAGACCAGGCAAGCGTACCTGACCACCATGGGTATGGCCACCAAAGGCCAAGTGCAATCCTGCCCGTGAAAGCATTTCTAGCTGCCTTGGCAAATGGAAAAGACCTAGTTTCAAAGCTCCTGCTGGTGCAGCCTGCATCAGTTTTTCTAATTCGGCTTCTTTGATACCAGGGTAGTCGATGCCAGCGATAAATAGATTTTCGCTAGCAATATAGTGAGATTGATTAACCAGTACCTTAAAACCACCGGCCTCCAGGGCAATACGATGAGGCTCGACATTGTTGCGCACGGCAGGGTGACGATGTTGGCGGAATATCCGCCCTAGAGTTTTGTTATAAATCGAATAATCATAATAATCATGGTTGCCAAAAACAGCATAAGCACCCAAACGGGGCTGGCGTGAAAGCAATTTAGGGCCGTATTTCAAGCCATCAAGAAATTCGAAAACATCGCCAGTGAGAACGACCAAGTCATAATCTTGATCAGTGATAGCGCGAATAAATTCAACTTTCTCGTCATCATTACCGGACAAATGCAAATCAGAAAGATGCAAAATCTTCAGAGATTGACGGCTAACAATAGCACTGCCAGTAGTATCAGACTTTGTCTGCACACCGATGCGCTCAAGACGATAGCGTCTAGTCTCAACTCTAGTGCCATAGTAAAAGAGCCCCAGACCCAAAGTGGCCAGAGAGAGACCAGCTAAACCGAGGTAGAGCTTGTAGCGCCCGCTATTGTCAGCTTTAGAAACTTTAGACAAACTCTTCCACCACGTGATAGCGATCAGAGGGTTTATTACCAGGCACAGCAGTAGGGCGCGGTGCCGAATCAGGCGCAGTTAAGGTATTAGCCAACCAGCGGAAAGGAAAAGCAATACCCACCATAATTAGACTGCTGACGAAGTCATAAAGTAGAGGATACCAACTCATATTACGGGCATGCTGAAAGACCCAGGGCTGCCAGGCAAGAGATGCCCGATTGCCATCAAGCAAATAAGAAACTAGACAGCTGCCTAAAAGATAGAAGATACCAGAGAGGTGTACGACAATCAGGCCAGCTATAACCGACATCAACTGACTGACACTGGTGCGCTTTCCGCGGGTAATCATTCCCACCACAGCGGAGGCCGGAATTAGAGCCAACAGATAGCCGAAACCAGGCTCAAGATAGTAACCAACACCGCCACCAGAGGCAAAGGCGTGGATACCGAGAAATGGCCCTAGAACGCCAAGGACAATGAAGGTAGCACAGGCGGCAGCACCAAGCAGAGGCCCAAGGACATAACCAACAAAAACTGCCGCTGCAGCCAATGGCATATAGAAAGTTTTGCGCACTGGGTTTGTCGGAGCCCTAAGCAGCGGCACATAGGCTTCTACTTTGCTCTGATAACGCTCAGGCACGATGTTGAAGGCGTAGCGAATTTGGTTCTCAGCAAAGCAAATGAAATTGCGCTTAGTGGCAATAGGAACTTCAAACGAAGTAAAGGAAGCGAGGAAGAGTAAGAGCACTCCAAGCAAGGTGAGTACGATCTGGCCCAATAGTGACCGGCGTCTTGTGCGCGGCGATATATCCTGGGCAACTAAACGCAATTTTCCACCTCATCTGAACCGCTCTATTTTCGTTCGCCGCCTTATGACAAGTCAAGCCCTGCTATATCCAGAGCATGCATAGAAGTCATGTCTTTTTCGCAATACTTTCAGGTTTAAGCAAAATTCGTATCGGTTACAGTCAAAGCAGGCGGGATAAAGAGCTCGTCAAGAGACTCAGGACTGAAACTAAACCCTGGTATTAACGAACTAACATCTCTTTCTTTCACCCGTTTCTTAAATAAAGTGAGGAAATCTGGTGAGGAGAGCCTATCAGTCCAGAGCACAAGAGCGTCTTCGCCATTGTCTTGATAGTAATTGCGCCGCACACCAAGGCTACGGAAACTATATTTGCCATACAAACGTTGGGCTGACTCATTTGATACTCGTACTTCGAGGGTGATCCAGTCAGCTCCAACTTTGCGCGCTTGAATGATGTCATTAACCAATAGACGCTCACCAACATGCAGGCGTCGGAAGTCTGGATGCACAGCCAGAGTAGTAATATGAGCTTCTTCACCAATCAACCAGAAACCGGAATAGCCCAAGATTCTTTTGTCCTGGCAATCGCGCGCGGCAAAATAGTGACCAGTAGAATTTGTTAGCTCATTAGTAAAAGATTGGCGCGACCAATGATGAGAGCCGAAAGCCACGGGTTCAATTTCCATGACTTGCTCAAGATCGCTCAAAGTTAGAGCGCTTATCTCAACTAGATTCGACTTTTTCGATGGCATCGCCGTTTTTCAGTGTCACAGATGCACCCCGCAAATAAAGCGGCTCGGTCAGCCGATAATGAAATGCAGAAGCGCCCAATCCTTTCAAAGATACCCGAAGCCAGGCCATTTTAGCTTGTAATGAAGCAATATTATTAACGACAGCGTTTAATTGGGCCCGCCAATTAGGCTCAACTTCACTTGATAGAGACAGCAGCTTAGCCATAACAGCCGGGTCGACATGCCAGAGCGGACATAGAGGCAACTTCTCTGACAGACTCTCGTAAGTTAAGTAAACCGGCTCTTGCACAGGCACTAGATCAGAGTAAGTAAAAATCGGCTCTGGGCGATAGACGGCAAGATAGCAATGGCTGCGGGAGGCCGCTTTAATCACACCAAAGCGTTGCTGCGAAAGTTCCTCTTCTGTCAAACCAGGTGATTGCTCAAGCAAATCGAAGCAAGCAACTTCAAGGGAGTTCAAACCAATCAGCGGCAAATTGAGAGCCTGTGCCAGAGTACGAGCGGTGGTAATGGCTACGCGGATGCCAGTGAAACCACCAGGACCGATGCCCACAGCAATGGCACCAATATCAAACTTGCTTAATTGCTTCTCGCTCAGCAGCCTATCTATTGTTGGAATTAAGAGACTGACAGACTCCTGGCGATTGGCTTTTTTGGCACCAATCATATTGCCACTAAGGGGCAAACGGGGATCGTCCACAGCGAGCTCAGCAAAATCAATGCGCTCACTGGCTAGCAGCTCGCCCTGAGGCTGCGAGGAAGCTCGTTCTAAAGAGTCGCCTTCAAATAGAGCGACTGTTAATTCACGCCCACTCGTATCAAAGGAAAGAAAGAGCATTATTTATCTTTCTTCTGCTCGTCGTCATTTGTATCTGAAGATTCAGCACCATTCGGACTCTCGTCTTCTGCAACTTGGCCCTCGACTTGACCTTCGACTTGTCCATCAATTTGTAAATCAGGTTGCCCCTCTGGAATCTCACCAGTGAGCAAGTCGTTGACGCCCTGAGCCCCTAGCAAGGCCTCCAGGTCTTCAATACTGATAAAGCCATTCTCGCCATCAGGATTAATGCCTTGAGCTTCTTGTACTTGCTTGATGATATTGATTAAGTCTTCAGGAGTCATGCCTTCAGGCAAGTTCTCAAAAGTAAGATTGTCGAGATCATCAACATCTACCGATTGCGGTTGCGCCCGGAAGAGCTGCTGGATTGACTCAGCTTGAATGCTACGCAGAAGTTGATTGAACATATTGAAGGCTTCGCGCTTATATTCTTGCAGTGGATCTTTTTGACCATAGGCTCTGAGCTGAATACCTTCGCGCAGCAAGTCAATGTTGTGCAAATAATCAACCCACTTGCTATCAATGTTGTGCAGCAAGACCTGACGCTCAAATTCGCGCATATCTTCAGTGCCAATATGCTCTTCCCGCACTTTATAAGCTAGCTCTACATCTTCCCAAAGCTTCTGTCTCAAGTCTTCATAGGCAAGACCCTTAAGCTCTTCCACTTTAACTTCAGCCAACATCGGTATATCAACGGCGAGGTTGCGCAATACTTCTGGAAGCTGCTCATCGTCCCACATATCGCTAGATGAGTCTGGATCGATTTGAGCTTCGAGAATCAAGTCTAGGTGCTCGCGCAACATGTCGAGCATGCCCATTTTCAGGTCGGCTTTCTCTAAGATGCGACGACGTTCACGGTAAATGACTTCACGCTGAGTATTGAGCACATCGTCGTACTGCAATACGTGTTTTCTGGTATCGAAATGATGGGCTTCAACTTTCTTCTGAGCATTTTCAATAGACTTACTGACCATGCCAGATTCAATCGGCATATCTTCATCGGCCTTGATCATATCCATCAAGCGCGATATGGCAGCTCCGCCAAAAATACGCATCAGTTGATCTTCAAGAGATAAGAAGAAACGAGTGGTTCCAGGGTCGCCCTGACGGCCAGCCCGACCGCGCAACTGGTTATCGATTCTTCGAGCTTCGTGCCTCTCTGTACCAATAATGTGCAAACCACCAACAGCAATAACTTCATCGTGCTCTTTATCGGTTTGCTCTTTCATTTTCGGGGTCAATTCTTTGACCTTAGCCTCATAAAGAGCCAGTCTTTCTGGGTCGTTATGCAACTCCTCTTGATCAGGAAACTCTTTCAGCAGTTTTTCTTTAGCGAGGTATTCGGCGTTACCACCAAGCAAAATGTCGGTACCACGACCGGCCATGTTGGTAGCTACAACTACGGCCCCCTTACGACCAGCCTGAGCAACAATCATCGCTTCTTTAGCATGCTGTTTAGCGTTCAGTACATGGTGATCAATGCCCTTGCGAATAGCTGCCACCACTTTAGCGGTGCGCATCATTGAAAACAGCCGCTCAGCCAATTCCTCTTCTTTTGGAAATTCGCTTTCGGCCTTTTTCACAAGCTCTTGCAGTTTATCAATATCGATTTGACCAGGGCGCTCAAAGATTTTGCGCAGCCCTTCGATGGTCTCACCACTGAGGTTGCGAGCCTTCATGTGGGTATCAATGTTCTTGATTTTCCAGATCAAATACTCGCCCATTTTCTGGGGCTTGCTCAAGAGCTCGTCAATTAGTTCTGACTTTTCAATCGAAACTGTACCAACAAGAACGGGGCGCCCCAACTGGTGCATGTCTACGATTTCTTCGACAACGGCGATGTACTTCATGCGCTCGTTTTTGTAGATGATATCTGGATAGTCAATACGCTGGTTGCCACGGTTGGTAGGAATAGCCACCACATCGAGGTTGTAAATTTTAGAGAATTCAGAGGCTTCAGTCATAGCAGTACCGGTCATACCAGCCAGCTTTGGATAAAGCCTGAATAAGTTCTGATAGGTGATCGAAGCGTAGGTCATTGTCTCTTCTTGAATCGGCACACGCTCTTTCGCTTCAATTGCCTGGTGCAGACCATCGCTCCAGCGGCGACCTTGCATCATACGGCCAGTAAATTCATCAACGATACAAATTTCAGGCTTTCCTTCTTCGTCTGGATGAATAACATACTCAGTATCGATGCGATAGAGCTCTTTGGCCCGCAAGGCTTGCACTAAGTGGTGGGAATAGTTATGGTGCATATCAAAGAGGTCAGCGACATCAAGCATTTTCTCAGCATTGATGATGCCTTGCTCGGTCAAAAGAACGTTGCGTTGTTTTTCATCGACCCAGTAGTCGCACTCTTCATCGTCTTTGTCTTTGCCACGCTCAAGCAAGGGGGCCAACTGCGACATGCGCACATAAAGGTCAGTGTGTGAATCGCGCGGGAAGCCCGAAATAATCAATGGTGTTCTGGCTTCGTCAATAAGGATGTTATCGACTTCGTCTACGATGGCAAAGTAATAGGGACGCTGCACTAACTCGTCGAGAGACTTGCGCATATTGTCGCGCAGATAGTCAAAGCCAAATTCATGGTTGGTACCATAGGTAATATCAGCACGATAGGCTTGATACTTTTCGTGGTCAGGCTGGTGGGAGTAAACCAGACCAGTGGTAAGACCAAGGAAGTTATAGAGGCGGCCCATCCACTCAGAATCTCGGCGAGCCAGGTAATCGTTAACAGTAACAACGTGAACACCACGACCAGCTAGAGCATTGAGGTAGGTCGGCAAGGTAGCAACCAGGGTTTTACCTTCACCGGTGCGCATTTCAGCAATTTTGTTAAAGTGCAGAGCAGCACCACCCATAAACTGTACGTCGAAGTGACGCATTCCTAGAACACGCTTACCAGCTTCGCGACAGACAGCAAAAGCCTCAGGCAAAATTTCTTCTAGAACATGGGCCAGGACAATGTCTTTCTTGGTGCGCATCTGCCCGGGCATTTTCGGGGTTTCATCAGGAATGAGCTTAACGTCTTCAACGTCTTTAAGAGCGTTGGCGATTTTGGCCTTAAACTCAGCGGTTTTACCCTGCAGCTCTTCATCAGTAAGCTTCTGCATGGCGGCTTCAAAAGAATTGGCCTTATCGACATAAGGTTGGAGATGCTGTACGCGCTTTTCGTTGGTATCTCCGAACAATTGCTTGAGAAAACCTTTCGCCTTCTCTTCCAGAACGTCCAACATCAGCTAAATCTCCCACCAAATAGAATGCATCACGGCGTATCTTACCGCTAAAAACACTTGCGGCGCCGTCAGTACCACGGCTATTTTAACATCTTGCAGTATCCCTCTTGGGATGCTCAGAGACAGCCACGCCTGCTATCATTGGCTCGTCAAGGGCGCCAAGCGGCACCCAGGCTAGATATGAACAAAACTGAATATCATGGACACCAACAATGAACGAGTCGAAGCCAAGCACTGATACGAACGAGCAACCGAAGAAGGCGCTCTCGGGCCTTTCTCTGGAAGAATTGACCAAATTTGTCAAAGAGCAGGGGCTGCCAGCCTTCAGAGCTAAACAAATTCACACCTGGATTTACGTCAAATATGCAAACTCCTTTGACGAGATGACAGATCTCTCAGTTGAGTTGCGAGAAAAGCTTAATCAAGTGGCCCAAGTGCCTTTGCTCAAAATTGCCCATCTGGAAGTTAGTAGAGACGGCACCCGCAAATATCTCTTTGAGCTACCAGACGGCAAACTAGTCGAATCGGTACTAATGACTTTTCAAGACCGCCCCAGCCTATCGGCCTGCCTCTCCTCGCAAGTTGGTTGTGCTGTCGGTTGTACTTTCTGCGCCACGGGCTATTTGGGCTTCAAGCGCAATTTGACTAGTCAAGAAATTGTTGACCAGGCCATGTCGATTCAACGCGAATCAGGCCAACGCATAGCTAACATCGTATACATGGGCCAGGGCGAGCCTTTGCTCAACACCGAAGAAGTAATCGCCTCTATTCATGTGGTCAATCAATCGGTAGGAATTGGTGCTCGCCACATAACGGTCTCAACCTCGGGCGTGGTACCAGGCATCAGGCGGTTGGCTGAGGAGAACTTACCAGTTACTCTGGCCCTCTCGCTGCATGCCCCCGATGCTTATACCCGCGAAGAGATTGTACCGATTACAAAAAAATGGCCTATAAACGAAGTGATGGCCTCAGTGCGCGACTACTACAAAACCACAAAACGGCGAGTGACAATCGAGTATGTATTGCTTGAAGGAGTAAACGACTCAGTGGAACAGGCCAATCAGCTAGCCGAACTAGTGAAAGATTTGCACTGCAATATCAATTTGATTCCCTTCAATCCCACTAAAAACAACGAAGGCGAAATCATGTACGGTCGCCCCGAAATGCAGGTACAGCACCGCTTTGCTAACGCCGCAGGGCGCACCGGCAAAACTGTCACTATTCGCCTTGAGCGTGGCACTGATATTGACGCGGCCTGCGGTCAGCTAGCTAACAAGTTTGTGCAGAGCTGATACCGCCACGTTAACCAGCTTTAAACTCACCACCCTCAGTGCTCATGATGCGATTAAGTTCAAAAAAATATTCCACGACGCTGAAGCTCATCGTGGAATATTCGGCAAACTCGTCTGCAGCAGTTCTAGAAACTATCTGTTGGCAGAAGCACGAAGGAAGTTGGCTAAAGCGGCTTCATTAGACGCATCAGGACCACCACCACCACCAGCATTGGCGGCATTAGCAAAACCAACGATTGTTATAAACAAAGCCAAAAAGGCCAGGCTGACTATGCGTCTCTTATTCTCGCTCATTTTTCTCTCCTCAGGACAAGCAAAATACTAGCAGAGAAGAACCTACCCGCAGCCCCCTGACAACGCTGCCAACAGAATTGCAATCTTCAAATTTTACAATTAAGCAAGCTAAACAGGCAGAGAAGCTCCAAAGCTTAAGTCCGTCTCAGCACAATCGTTAAGAGAAAACCAGAGGCAGTGAGCACCATCAAGGGCAGATAAGCAGCAAGAGTGCCATCCAAGCGTCCATTGACAGCTAAAGCAGTTGTAATTTCTTGTAAGAGAAAGAAACTGACGATCAAGAAACCACCATAGATCAGGGAAAAATCAGCCCCTTTTCGCTTGCGAAAAAGCACCATCGGGGCTGCGGCCAAAACTAAGAAAAAGCAGCTAAGTGGATAAGAAAACCGTCGGTGATACTGCAAGGAAAGATACGGAGGCACCGTAACTGATGCCTTCTGCAAAAGCTTTATGTTGCCCAAAAGTTCTCCGGTAGTCTTATCCAAAGTAGTTTTGAAATTCATACCAATGGTCTTATCTGATTGCACCACAAAGGGTAATTGCATTGAAGCAAACTGCATTTGCACTCCGCTTCCAACAGACTCCCGGCTGGGTTGAGAGGTATCAAATAGCTCGAAAATCCGGCCGTCGTGAAGCGTCCAAGCGCAGTTTAGCCACTGAGCCGAGCCAGCATAAACGAGCTTAATCACGTTCCTATTAGTCAAGTCAAAACAAACCAAAGTCGAGACTCTCTTACCTTGACCGGCAGCAACTTCTTGCTCTTTGCCCAATTCAATAATTTTAGAAGTACTGAGAACTCTACCGTCATCAGACTTCTCTTCCAACCTCAACTCTGAACGCTCAGGGAAAGGCCGCTGAGCTTTATTGGCAGCAATTATGAATAAACGACGAGCAAGATCTCGACACTGTGGTGCCGCATACTCAGAAATGAGAAAAGCAGCTGACGAACTAACAAAACCCATAACTAAAAAGGGACCAAGCACCCGCAGCAGTGGTACGCCCAGCAACTGCAAGGCCATTACCTCGCAATCACGACTGGAGCGAATCAAAACAAGCATAACGGCCATAACTACCCCGGATGGCAAGCAATAGACCATACCGGTAGGCAACTGCAAAACCATAATCGTCATCACCGTTTGCAACGACAAACCAGATGCTGTCATCATATCGAGCACGTTTTTAAACTCAGCGGTGCCGTAAAAAATGCCAAGAATTGCAAGAGTGCCGACTGCTAGAACTTGCAGCGTTTCGAGCATGATATAACGATCGTAGAGCTTCATTCTCGCTAGGCCTCAGAAGCACCAGCGAGTATAGGGAGTAATATCGTGCTCGATGGGCAGCTCAGCGCTGATAGTGGCAGGTACTTCCCTACCAGCCTGGCAGAGAATATGCCCCGTAGAATCAACAATAGTAGAAGGCCCCAAAGCGGTAGCAAAGACAAAAGAGCGGTGATTTTCCACAGCCCGCATAACGCAAAATGACACCATTTGATCACTCAGTATCGAGAGGCGAAACCAACTATTGTCGCTTGAATCAATTAACACTTCGCCGCCAGCTCTCACCCCCGCGGAGCAAATTTGTGGCGAGACATTCTCGAAACAGACTACCGGAGCTACTTTTACCTTATTTAAATCGAAGACAACCGTGCTCTCACCGGAGCTCACTTCATTGTACTCTTTACCAAAACCGTAAAGCACGGCACCAAGGGGCGTCAGTCTAATCCAGTCCGGAGTATACTCGCCCAGCGGCACCAGATAACGCTTATGATAAATATCCGGTAAGACTTTGCCATCTTCAGTGCAAGCACAAACAGAATTGAAAATTCTTTGCTGCGGATCTTTGTCAAAGATTCCTAGCACCCAAGCTTGCTTACGCCTGGCAGCAATTTGCGATGCCTGATTGAGAGCGTTGGCATTGGTTCTAAAATTAATGCCAATCGACCATTCCGGCCATACGCAGACAGAATTAGTTGGGCTTTTGGCACTTAAATCAAAGTATCTTTTAAGTATATCAATCACAGAAACCTGATGCGCCTTAGCAGAACGCCCCGCCTGCAATGCAGAAAATAGCAGGGTTTTCTTCTCCGCCGTTCGCTCACTTTCTAAGCGTGAATATCCAAACCACAAAAGCAACGCTGAAACCACTACAGTCAAAGACGTATGGGCCAAGAGCCGTGGCCGACTAGCAAAAGCAATAGGAGCAAACTTATCACGCCCCCAAACATTGGAGACCAACAGAGCTGCAAGATTGGCATTCACAAGCATTATCCAAGCACTAATGCCAACTCCACCAATGATGGAAGCGCTCTGTATAACCACTAATTGCTTGTATTGACTGTAGTGCAATGGTGACCAGGGAAATCCCAGCAGTTGCGTGGTATTGCACATACGGTCGATCAACACCCAAGCCAGCGGAAGCACTAAAAAAGCAGGCCAGTGCCAGTTTCGACCTTGCCTGACTGGCAACCAACCACTCACCAGAGGCATCGCTTTGATTAGGCAAGGAAAAATTGAGACATAAAGACCCTGCCAGGCGGCCAGCATCAGCCAGATAGCAAAGGCCGCAAACTGAGGACAGGAGGAAAAGGTACCTTGGCAATAGGCGGAGCGAAAAGTAAGTAGCCAACTCAAATAGACCAGGTTATAGGCCATCCCAAAGCAAAAGCCACGACAACCGGCCAACCAAGGACTGCCGGAGGCAAAAGCTAACAGCAAAAGAGTTGTCGGCAAAAACCAGGGCAAATACCACTGCTCCAGACCGGGAGCGCAAAAGCCAAGTACAGCACCACAGAGGGCCGCAAAAAGGCGAAAGTGCCATTCAGAGCGACCCGAAGACGGCAAAGAGGCCAGAGGAGGAGCCTCTTCTCGTATATGAGCGGAGATTAAACCAGACACTAAACTTTGCAAAAGTAGGGAATTCAACTACACACATTAGCGCACATAGAGCGCTAAATACCAGTAGTCAGGAGAAATCGGACCATCAAAGATTTTCATATTGCCCCAAAGTTAGAGGCCATATCGGTTCTCCATAACTTCAATGAGAATGTGCACATGACAATTGCGCCTTCAATCGATAGACTGACCAAACAATAAAGAAGCAGCTTAACGTCTGTTCAGATAGCCCTTCTAAACCTTACCCGAGTGAAGTAATGCACCCAGAAGTCAAATTTCTTACAGACGCCATGGCCGTGATCTGCTTTCTGATCACGCTCTCTTATTATGTCCTGCTCTTATACAAGCCGAAGAGACGCAAGGCCGACCGTTCCTTTAGTAGCGTCACAGTTATTGTTCCAGCCCACAACGAACAGCGCTACATCGAAGCCTGCTTGCTATCTATAATTAAGGCTGAATTTAAAGGCGAAAAAGAAATCATAGTCGTCGACGACGGCAGCACTGACGCCACCGCCGAAATTGTCTCGCGCATCAAGGCCGTAACACTGATCAGGCAACCGCACCGGGGCAAAGCAGCCACTATGAATATGGCTATTGCTAAAGCCAAAGGCGAGCTTGTTGCCATTATCGATGGTGACACCGAAATAGACTCTAATACTTTAGAAGAAATGCGCAAGGACCTAGAACAAGAAAAAACAGCAGGTACTACCTGCCCTGTGGGAGTGAAGAATCGCAACGCCGGCCTGCTCATGTGGCTGCACGTAGAAGCGCTCTATTCCTCACTTCTGCGCTCAATTATGACTAAAGCAAATGCTAACATTGTCAACTCAGGTCAATGCGGAATGTTCCGCAAAAAAGAGCTGGTCGAGTGCGGTGGCTTTTCCACACTCGGTCTTTCCGAAGATATGGACATAGCAATTCGCCTTGTCAGAGCCGGTTATCACCTTGCTCTCAGCGAAGGCACAATGGCTCACACCAACATGCCTGACAATTTCGCCTGGTTCTGGCAGCAGAGGCTGCGCTGGTTTCGCGGTAACATAAACATTGTTAGGCGTCATACTCGCCTAAACACTGGAATCACAGATCTCTACAGCTTGCCCCTAGTAACATATGGGTACGTTCAGTCTTTGATTATGGGCGGCTTTACGCTCTACAAAATCGTTGAGGGATATTGGGCTCACGTACAGACATCTGGTCAGTATTTGAACTGGCCAATTGTCGCCTTTCTAATCGATTGGGTTTCAGCGGTTGGTATAGTCAAATGGACCTTGAGACTTATGACCGGAGCAGTTCCATTTACACCTGTCGACTTGATTGGTGTCATCGGCTCAATTTTGAGCTATCCGCTCTTTGTCATTGCCATTGTCAAATACGATAAAAAATTCGACATTAACCACATCATCCCCCTACTGTTCATGGCCCCGCTCTGGTGGCTATTCATGATCGTTCAAGTAATTTGCATACCGGAGTTATTTAACAAGAAGCAATATAACATCTGGACAAAGCCATCAGTCAAAGAACCTCTTCCGGCTCCCAGCAAGGAAGCCGTAGGGGTTGAATGAGTACGACCACAACTAGACCGAAACCACTTTACGTAGCACAAGTGGCTGGGCTGCTGCTTATTTGCGGCATTCTCGCAACCATCTACACCATCTGCTGGGGCTTGGCCCGCAGCAACCCCTATGCCATTGAATATGAAGGCCATGTTTTGTGGGCATGCTTGCAGCTTGCCAAAGGCAGCAACATCTACGATTTAAGAGCTCTGACTCAAGACCCCTGGAGCGTCGTTATATACAACCCTCTATATTTTGTCATTGGCGCTATTTTACTAAAATCGTTTGGCACCAGCTTTTTGCCTTTGCGCATGCTGACGATGACAGCAGCGCTGGTTTGCTTCTTCAGTTTTGGGGCGCTATTGAAACGCTGTCGAGTTAGCGATTTTCATATGATCATTGCCCTAGTCATGTTCATCGGCAGCTTGCCGGTACTGCACTGGTCTTCTGTAGCCAGAGTAGACCTCTTGGGCCTGGCCCTGGCAGTTATTGCCCTAGAAAGATTTGTCAAAAGCTGGTGCGATACCATCGGCGGTGAACAGCCCACATTATCAATCGCTACAGTAATACTTTCAACCTTGGCCTTCTACAGCAAACAGCAATATGTGGTCTTTATGGTTGCCACAGTTTTCTTTTCTTTCTACAAGGGGCAAAAGCGCCTGGCTCTGCAGTATCTGGCAGCCTACACTCTGCTTTGTTTAGCTATTGCGGCGTTGCTGCAGGCCCTTACTGGCGGCTACTGGGCCCACCTATCTTACGCCGCTGGCCTACCTTGGGAATGGGAGACAATCAAGCTATTTCTTTTCCCCTTTCTCTTAGATGCAAAAACCCTAGCCGCGATCATAATTATTGCCGCCGCCACCTTCTGGCATAAGCAAGCAAGCAATAACTTACTAACCAAATCACAAAGTATTGAGGCACTGCCGGCTATACTGCTGCTTTGCTCCATACTGCCGGCACTCTATACCATGGGTCTGCGTGGCGCCTTTCACAATCACCTGCTGTGCTGTGAATTCGCCCTTTTTTGGTTAGGGGCTATTAAGCTAGAAAAACTGCCCGCAAATTTCGCCACAGCTGCTATTTTTGCCAGCGCTGCCAGCTTGGCACCGCTTCTAGACTTTACCAGCGTAATGTCTTACTGCCACGGACTGCGGGCCGATACCAAAGAAACCATAAGCATGCTGCGCCAGAGCTGCACAGATAAACCCCTGCTACTGACCGAAGACCCTTCTCTCGCCATATTTGCTGGAGCGAAACCAGCAATGGTTGATGCCACCACAATTTTGAATATTGGCGCCCTACATCCAGGTCAACTCGACCTTTTGCTGCATAGGCTCGATCAGAAAGCCTACGGAGCTGTCATCATCAATACTCACGATGCCACCGAGCATAAGGAGCAGATCTGGAGAGCTCCCGTAGTCAGGGCTATCCTGAAAAATTACAGCCCAGCACGAAAGTCTGGTGGCAATGGTATGAAGCAAGTAGTATTTCTGCCAAATAAACAACTCTAAGAAGCCAGCATAGGGAATTAGAATTAAGTAAGCATGGACAATCTTGAAAAACAGCAATCAAATCAGGCTATCCTGACTAGCCAACAAGTAGATAAACAAACATAATTTCAACACCGAGTTTCAGAAGTGACTGTGCAAACACTGTTAGTACAATCAAAGCAAACAGTTAATGACGCCGAGAGAGCTGATAAATTTGCCGCTGCGCATATCGAGCAGCGAGCACCGTTCTTTCGTCGCCTTGCTGCTGTCACTTTGTATGACTACGTCGCCTGCCTTTGGCTTGTCACTATTGCCGTTGTCGCTTGTCGCACCGCACTTGGTGCAGATGGCGCCAGATTGACAGCCCACGCTCCGATTCAACCGCTCACCTTGATCGTCTTCTTATTTAGAGATAGTTTTTTCAATGGCCGAGGCCTGGGCAAAAGCTTGCTTGGTCTAGCCTTGGTAGACCAACAAACAAGACGGCCAGCCACTATAACGCAAGTGCTCATAAGAAACTTAGTCTTCTTTGCGCCCTATTTTGCCTATCAAGTAGCAGCGCAAATAGGCAGGCAAGACCTGCTTAACAACCTGCAAGTTTTTGCCGTGACCTATACATTCTTGGTACTTCTTGTCGAAGCCGTTTTGATGCTTCAAGGAAGTGGCCTGCGGCTGGCAGATAAGCTATCTGGAACAATAGTGGTGCAACTCAAGACCCAAGATCAGTGCTAAATAATAGGCTCGAAAACCTGCTTACAAATTGTTTTGCCGCTCTACTCTTCATATTCTGCCTGAGCAAGTTTGGCGCAAATATTGAACACACTTTGCAATGCGGCGATACTGCCTGGTTAATAAAGACCGGTCAATTCATTCTTGCCCACGGTATTCCGGCAACCGATTGCTTCAGTTTTACTTGCCCCGAGCGCCCTATAGTAATTTACCAATGGCTGTTTTCTATTGTTCTAGGTGTACTCTTTCAATATGCCGGCCTCTGGCTCGTCGGGCTGGCGGCCGGCATCGTCACCGCCCTTATTTATCTATACTATCTGCCAGTCTCAATGATAAGACAGGGGGTCAAGCCCATTTATGTCTTTGGCTTGCTTAGCCTAGTCTGTAGCCCCATACTTTTCTGGGCTCGCCCGCAATTAACTTCGTTTGTCTTAATTGCAGTATTCACTATTGTTCTTGAGCGTTTTCGCAATCATGGCTATAACAGAACCCTCTGGCTACTGCCACCGCTTATGGTGCTATGGGCAAACATGCATTCTTTTTGGTTTATCGGTTTAGCAATGGTGGCGACATATCTTCTGATAGAGCTAGCGCAAAAACAGTGCAAAAATCGCCCGAGTCTACTCATTTTGCTTTTTGCCTGCATCGGGGCGGTACTGGTAAACCCCTATGGTTGGGGCCTGATTACCTACAACCTTTCATTCACGACGGAACCAGACTTTGGTTCAATAAGAGAACTACAACCAATTCTGCTCACCCATCCGCGTTTTTTTATCGATCACCTACTATACCTAGCCCTGGCCTGGCTAGCCATTCTCAGGGGGCGCAGCACCGTTCCACTGGCCGGGTTGATTTTAGCAGCAGTAGCGAGCAGTGCCGCCCTGATGTTCTACCGCTTTGTACCTGTAGCAATATTGCTTACCTGGCCCTATGTGGGCTTGGCCCTAAGTAAAATAACCATTTTCAATAGCAGCCAGACTAAAGTTTCAAATTTAGCTACCTGGGGTTTTGTCGCTATGGCAATCAGCTGTGCAGTGTTTTTCTTCCTGCAGCGCTTTCCACTAGGACAAGCCGTCTGGTTTACCAACTCAGACACTAATCTTGAAACCACAACTTTTCTCAAACAACACCCCGATCTCACCAAGAATATGTTTTGCGACCCGGCCATAGGCAATACTCTAATTTTCGAGAATCTCAGCCCAGTCTTTATTGATACGCGCTTTGATTTTTATGGTCGTAAATTTTGCACTGAATACAACAACTGCTTCAATGCCGAAGAGGGCTGGCAAAGCTACCTAACGAAGTGGCAGGTGAGCTCGCTATGCGTAGACGACTCTTACCAAATTTATCAAGCCCTATTATCTTCTCCAGACTGGCTCTTGGTTTTTGACGACCAACATTTCTCGGTTTGGTTACCTAATAACGAAGCCGGAGAGAAAAAGCGAAGAGACCTAGTCACCAGCATGGGCGACCGAGAACTTAGCAATTTAGCCCTGAAGCGACGGCAAGAAATGCCTGAGCAACTTTGTCGCAAACATACACTTACGGCAATCTCTTATTTATCAACAGGCAAAAAGCAACTGGCTTTGCAAGAAGTAGAAAGTGGTCTGAGCTGGTCAAAGCAGGGCAAGCTAGCTGCTTTTCTCGAACGGCTCAAAAAACGACTACAAGAGAATTAGAGTTTTTGCTAACCGACGTTAGCTAAAGCCTGACCAGTGCCAGAGGCAAAAGCCAGTGAGTCTTCAGGCAGTGCTTCAAAGACAAACTTACCGCTTTCAACTTTTACTCGGCCCCAAGGGATACCAGGCTCGTGATCAAAGACCACCAGCCAATTTTGCTCAGCAGCTCGGGCCAACCACTCTGACTTGATGTCGCAACTAACCAGGGGATAATGGTCATAGCCCATGACCCAAGGCGGAGTGAGGTGACTCTTGGTGGGAAGAATATCAGCGAAATAAACGCCTTTTTCACTTTCTGACTCGAAATAGACAACCTGATGATGACTGGTATGCCCACCGGTGACTTTCACCCAGACACCAGGCACCACTTCGTAATCACCATCGACGAACAAAATTTGATTGTGTTCTTTCAGTGGCACGAAATCATCGGGTCTATAGCTAGCCTTAGCTCTAGCATTTGCTTTGAATGCAAAATCCCATTCGCCTTTTTGCACGACGTATTGAGCATTCGGAAATACAGGAACAAGCTTGCCATCTTTAAGCATGGTGGCACCACCAGCATGATCAAAGTGCAAGTGCGAAATAACAACGAAATCAATGTCTTCTGGCTTGAGATTGACTTGATCAAGAACAGTGGTAGAGCTAACCAGCGACTTGAGCCCGTAACGCTCTCTTTCTTTGTCACTCCAGCGATCACCCATGCCGGTTTCAATCAGCACTTTCTTATCACCAGTATCGATAAGGAGCAAATTGCAGGCTATCACCACGCGGTTGTGCTCGTCAGATGGAGAGGTCTTGCTCCAAAGCGTCTTCGGCACCACACCAAACATAGCACCGCCATCAAGCCTGAATACGCACTCGCGAATGATGGAAAGATCGAATTTACCGAATCGCAATAGGCCCCCTAAAAGTAGAACGGCAGCTATCTAATTTCTTGTGCCGTTCTTAATTTTAGCAGCTTCTTTACTGCGAGCGCGCTTGCCCTTCTTGCCCTTAGCATGACGTTTTATCATGGGCACGGGGCCATTTGCGGGGCTCGGCAAACAGACCTCAAAGGGAGTGACTATATGCAAATCAGCATGATGTTCAAGGATATAGTGCTCTTCCGTAGAGACTTCTGCCTGGGCCTCTTCCTGCGCCGGTTTCTGGGCTTCTTCCTGGGCCTCTTCCTGGGCTACTACAGCCTCAACTATTTGCAAACGGGCCAACAGTTCGTTTAACTCAGGAATATTTTCACTCACTGCCACAAGTGGCGGCATCAATGATACTTCCGCCAGGTCTTGGGCTAAATCAGAAAAATCTGCTGTATCTACAGTACAGATAAACGGCTCTTCTATAGCTTCAGCATATCCAATAGTTTCAACATCTTCTGGACAATCAACGGCAACACTAGTGACGAAAGAACTATCGTAGTAGTCGGGCAAATGTATGTCGCCATAGTTGAGACTAAGATCAAGCTCTTCTTGGCTCAATTGGGGGGTTGGAGCAGCCAACCGCTTTGTCAAAGCAGCCTCATCAATAGCGCTTGCACGCTCTCCAAACCAGCGAGACCTAGAATTTTGTTGTCTTTCTCGCATCACAGCGTAATCTCGAGATTCGCGGTCGATGCGAGCGCGCAAATGATTGAGATCAAGTTTATTGGATGCCTGCGCTTCCAACCTTGCGCGCGTAGCCACTAACTTACGTTTTTCTAAGTGGTTGAGGTTATGGTTGACGCTATCTAATTTGGATGCCTTATTGCTGCCACGCTTTTTATCACCGACTAAGGTATCCCAAAGACTAGATATCATCGCCATGCAGCAACACCCCTCTATAAATACTCCCGCCGCCAAACGGGTCCTCCCACACTATACAGGGCAGAAATATCTGATCAAGGGGAAAAACCGCATATTCTTGCTCTATGACAGAGCATTCATTTACGAGACACAACAAAGTCAATGAAATTACTCAAAGCTGAAAGAGGCTTAACTAAACGAGAAGCGCTAAGATAGATGTACGTGCGAATTGAGACACGTAAAACGGAACAAGTGTATTGCCCATGCAACAGCTCAGCCCAAACAAGACTGCAACAACAAAAGTATCGTCCGCTCGACGAGGGTTTACCCTTTCAATTTTTGCTCTATCAGTAGCAGCCAGCGCGATACTGTGGCCAACATCACAAGCATTGGCAGCCAAAGCGAGAACAAAAACTGTCGACAAATACGAATATAAAGTTGAGTTCCACGGCACAACCACGCTTCTAATGGCAGACGATGGAGCGATTTGTCGAATTCCCCGCACTGGTATCACCTACTACTGCATGGCTCCAAATTGGGAAGTGATCATTTTCAACGATGCAACCAAGTGCGGGCGAATCTTCCCCTATCAAAGCTGGCTCGCACAGATAAAAGGCAAAACTCCAATCCGGATAAAGGCAAAATCGATCGTTGCATCATCCTATAACGGCATGCCAGCAAGAAGTCTCTATCTAGAAATTGAACCAAGAGAATCTCTAAAAAACGAAGGTGAATTTTTCTATCGTAGCAGTACAAAAAAGACCAAAGAATACTCACAAATGGAGATATTGGAGCTACAAAACAAAAAAATATTGAAGCCAACTCTAGATTTTGTTCGCTGGAAATTCGCCATGCCCTTTCTCAGTGGCCCCCTGCTAAAGTCTACCAACGTCTATCCAGACGGCAATCGCGAGACGACGGTCAGTACAACTTCGATTTCACGCACGACAATCCCGCTTAGCGATTGGCACATTCCAAAAAACTTCAAAGAAGTAGACAGCACCAGCAAAGTTAACAACGAAAGAGCCAACTATAAAAATGCAGCAGAAATGTTCGACACACTGCTGCCGTAAAAAAAGACGCAAGCCTTACTTTGACACCGCCAGTGGTGACGTAGCAACAGCAAACACCCCCGATTTAGAAATTACATAAATGAACTTTTTTGCCTCTTGGCGGCTAGAAGCAAGGTTATTCCGGTTATGCTATTGAGTTAGACAGGATTGGAGAGGACGTTTTCATGGCGACTTTATTAGAACAATTGCGGCAAATGACCAAGGTAGTGGCCGATACAGGCGAATTTGAGTCAATCGTCAAGTACCAGCCCCAAGACAGCACAACCAACCCATCTCTAATCATGGCCGCCGCCAAGATGCCAGCCTACGCCGCTCTAATCGACAGTGTTATTGCCGACGCCAAAGCTGAGCTGGGCAAGGATGCCGACAAGAAGAGCGTCGCCGAAAAAGCCTTTAGCCACTTGGCAGTTGCCTTCGGCAAGAAAATCTTAGAAATCGTTCCCGGTCGTGTCTCTACCGAAATTGACGCCCGCCTGTCGTACGATACCGAAGCAACCATCAAACAAGCCCGCGAAATCATTGCTCTGTATGAAAAAGATGGCTTCACCCGCGAACGTGTTTTGATCAAAATTGCCTCCACCTGGGAAGGCATTCAAGCAGCCGAAACCTTAGAAAAAGAGGGCATTCACTGCAATATGACTCTATTATTCGGCCTGCACCAGGCTGTCGCTTGCGCCGAAGCCAAAGTCACCCTAATTTCGCCATTTGTCGGCCGCATCTTAGATTGGTACAAAAAAGACACCGGCAAAGACTACCAAGGGGCCGAAGACCCTGGCGTCAAATCGGTTACAGCCATTTACAACTACTACAAAAAATTCGACTACAAAACCGTGGTAATGGGCGCCAGCTTCCGCAACATGGGCGAAATTACAGAACTAGCTGGTTGTGATTTGCTAACAATTTCACCGAAACTCCTGGAAGAACTCAATTCAACCGAAGGCGACCTACCACGCAAGCTAGATGCTGATGCAGCAAAGAAATCGAGCATTGAGCGCATCGAAATGAACAAAGAGATTTTCGCCAAGATGCACGCTGAAGATCGCATGGCCAATGAAAAACTAAAGGAAGGTATCGACGGCTTCAGCGCCGCTCTAGTTGATCTAGAAAAACTTCTGGCAGAAAAGGTCTAAAAGCAAGCCTTCTCTGTTCAAACCTGTCATAGTGAGGGTACATTCGGCTGATCTAAGATTGACTACTCAGCTAAACCGTTTGCCCCTCAGACCAACGGTTTGAAAATGAGCCAATATCAAAACCTTCTGTTAGCAAGCCTACCGCTGCCGATATCTGACGCCATTGTTAGCGCTTCAGAATTTATGCACTACGACCTACGCGAAAAAATCATCGAACCGAACGTTCCTATTAAGTTCATACACTTTATAGAAAGCGGCGTAATGTCACTACTAAAGGTGATGCAGGACGGCTCTCAGGTTGAATTGGCCACAATCGGCAATGAAGGCATGCTCGGTGTTCCAGTGGCAGTAGGCATTGACAGCGTAGCCGCTCTGGTACAGTGCCAGGTAGAATCATCAGCCTGGCGCATTCCCGTTGAAGCCTTTGATGCCCTGTCAAAGACCTATCCTCCCCTGGAAGAATTGAGTCTGCGCTATGCCATGGCCTTGTTTGAACAAATCGCCCAGACCACCGGCTGCAATCAAACCCACTCGGTCGATAAACGCTGCGCCAAGTGGATTTTACTAACTCATGATCGCAGCAAAAGCGACACCTTCCCCATGACCCAAGAGTTTCTAGCTAATATGCTGGGAATCTCGCGAACGCTTGTAAATGCAACAGCAGTAAGCCTATCGGAAAAGAAGATCATTTCGTATGTGCGTGGTCGCATTACCGTTCTTGATCGCAAAGCTCTCGAGAATGAATCATGCCAATGCTATGAAGCCTTGGGTCAGCTCTACAAGAAATCAATGGATCCGGCAGCTCCGCTAATTGGAGTCTAGAAGAAAAATTAGCGCCTTAAACACAATTGGGGCCAAAACAGAAGAAAGAAATGATTTCCATGGAAACCATTTCTTTCTCAGCTTAACAGAGCTAATTTCAGGCCGACTGAATGGCAATCTTGCGAGGAAGGGCAGCTTTACTCTTAGGCAAAACCAGCTTAAGCACTCCATTCTTGATTGAGGCCTGTATCTCAGCCCTTTCAATCTCGTTTGAAAGAGTGAAAACTCGCTGATAGTCTGCAATATCGTGCTCAGCATAAGTCAAGCGATAGCCAGGCATTTCGGGCTGCTCTACTCCTCCACGAACAGTCAAAATATTTTGCTCAAGAGTAATATCAATATTTTCCTGCTTTACTCCAGGCATATCGATGAAAAACTGCAATTGCTCTTTCGACTCATAAACATCAGTACGAGGGGCAACGGTCTTGCGAGGGCGAACAGTGGCCGAAGCAGTCTCTTTTGCACTCTCCACTTCTGGTTTTACTACTTCTAAAAGCTCACTAGGCATAATACTAAACCTCCTTATTTAGGCTGATTTTATTCAGTAATAACATTGATTTTTCTAGCCTTGTCGCTCTCTGCGCGAGGCAAAGTTATCTCTAATACACCGTCAAAGAACTTCGCTTGCACGCCCTCGGCATCAACACGAAAAGGTAGCTGCAAGGAGCGAGAGAATTGCCCAAAGCGACGCTCTTGGCGGTGACACAACTGATTTTCATTGCCCGACTGGCAATGCCGTTCACCTTGAACCGTGACAGTATCATTAACCAGGCTAATTTCTACCTCGCTTGGATCAAGACCAGGAAGTTCTGCTCTGGCAATGGCACCATCCTCTGAGGTCCAAACATTAAGCAAGGGGTACTCGCTGTGGGCATAATTCGACAAGGAAAACAGCCGATTCAAGTGTTGTTGTACTAACTCTAATTCACGACTGCTGCCGAGGTCACTAGCAACAAATTTTTGCAACATAAACTACGCCTCCTATAAACAAAAGACTGGTACATCATTCGATTTGAGAACTCTTCTAAGGCAGAGTTCTAGATAGCTTTAGTAGATTTCGCCTTCGGAATTGAAACAGTAAGGACGCCGTCTTTAATCGTCGCCTTGACCTTATCGCCATCGACTTCCACTGGCAGGCTAACGGTGCGAGTGAATGATTGCTCTACCGTTGAAAAACTTTTCTTGCCATTTTTAGAATCATCACCCGAGGTCTCCTTGCGGTGCCCCGAAATGGTGACGGTATTTTTTCCAGCCTGCACATCAACGTCTTTCTCAGACATGCCGGGCACATCGGCAACTACTTGAATTTCCTTTTCGCCATCAATGGTTTTAACCTTAGGAACATCTAGCTGCATACCAAGAAACTCGGGCATAACAACAGGCTCTAGGGCGAGATCAAGTGGATGCCAGAAAGGGTCGACATTTATGTGCCAAAGATTAGGCCCCAACAACCTATTTAAAGAGATATTAGCAGCGGGCTCTTGTACTTTTTTTACAGGAACAGCAACAGGCTCGCTAGCCTTAGCACTGCCGCTATGATCTAAAATATCTCTTCCGGCAAAGCCGAAAGTAAAGCCTAAAAATAAAGCAGCACTAACGGCTAAGATTTGCTTTCTTGTGAGGTTCTGCATGGCTTTCTCCTCCAGTTTTCATGCCTTTCCGCAACCTCTCGGTCTATTGTTTTTATAGCAAAAAACAATTTCGCCAATTACAGCCCTAATATTTTTTTTGCATTTTTTGAAAGACAATAAAATTGCAAAGAGAAATAGATTAGGGATTAAATGGCGAATAATCGAGAAATTCGACTTCACAACACGGCAAAATAAAACGCTGCCAACGCTCAATATTTAAGGTCCAGAAACGATTAGTACCACCTGTTATATTATCGCTATCTTCTTGATCAAATAAAACTTCAGCCACACCAGTAACTTGCAAGGCTTGTTGCCTGGAAAAATCAATCAAGATCACCCCGGCTTTATTGTTCAGCTGCAAATTGCCAAATGTTTTGAACATGCCGTTACCGGAGTAGTCTGGCACCCTTATTCGCCTTGTGCTATCAACCATAACAAAGCCAGCGTTGCCACCACTATGCGAAACATCGATGTTTGCATTGTCATCTTCGGCGTAGCTGCTAGCCACAAAAAGAGTATCGCAGCGATTAATCAATTCGACTTCGGCCAATCCAAGTTCAACACCGGCACTAAAGCTTTGTTGGTCAATACGCTCAGGGTCAGCAGCAAGGCGCACCTTTCTCCTCTGAATATATTTTGGGCAAAGAGGAAAAGACTTCTCTACCTCTACAACTAATTCATTGTTCTCAAAGGCAGCACGGCCATTTATTTTAAGCCGTCGTCTTGTTTCGAGTTCGATCATTAGCGTGCCAATGCGACTATCGTGTGCCAGATTGTCCAACACGGGGTCGCCCTGAGCCAGAGCCGCCTGGCTCAAATCAATATGAACGGCATGAGGATCATCGGCACGCATAAAACCAATTGCACCAAAAATAACAGAGGCCCAAAGAGAGCCATCACTAGCGGTGCTACCAACGGCAACGAGAGATTGTCGAGCAATGAAACTCAAGGCACCCTCTAGTATCTCAGCCTTAACCACTGCACTGTTAGCCCTAGCGCGGGCAGATTCACCTGCCCGCTTTTGCACTGCTATTTCGCCTCGATGAAAAGGACCGTTTTTCACAACCTAACCCCCGCCTGAAATATCAAGGCAGAATTCAACTAGAAATTTAACTAGAAATTCAAGATGGTATAGCCATCACTGACAAGTTTGCGCAGACTAGGTAAACCAGATGTGCCCGGTACAGCATTGTCCTTAATCAAGTCCAGGCCCTGCTTCTCGACTTCGGCAGTCGCGCCAAAGACAGCAGCGCATCCACAAGAGACACCAGCGACTTTATCGCGCACAGATTCATATAGCTCATGGGCTGGATGATCCTTTTGACTCAACTCGCTGACCCAGCGCGTACCAGCCCCTTGAAACAAAAGTGCGACCTCATCGCCCTGTTGCTTGAAATCATAGGTGGCGGCTAGAGCATTAAACACTCGGCCGAGAGACTCTTCACTGCCGTTCTTAGGGTCTGAATAAACGATAACTGCTGTCTTCATGGCAACTCCTTATTTAGCATATGCTCTCAAAGTTCTTAGACCGAACGATCGGTACAATTTCAACATACCAGAACGATCGGTACACTGTCAAGCTAGGCAAAAATAAAAGAAACCCTCACGCTAATTGCCAAGCAACATAGAGGGGATGTCGCGGATGATACGCCTGAAGGGGCCGCGATTGCCTAGAGCACGAGAAACCACCAGGGCCCCCTGGATAGCAATCAAAATATTCTCGGCTCTCTCCCGGGCGATCTTCTTCGGCAAACCCGCTTCAACGCCAACTTCGGCAAGCGCTTGCAACCAGCTCTCAACGGATGCACCAATCAACTCTTGGAAAAGCTCGTTGGCATCTCCCAGGGTAAGACCCTCTATCAAGCAACTTTTGTTGCCACAGTCATAGAACTCTTCCACCACCTTAGCCATATTAGTCAGTTTTTGCTTTGGACTGCCAGCAGCTCTTAAGGGCGCAACAAAGTAATCATTTACCGCCTGGTCGACGAAGCTAAGCACCTCACGGGCCATCTGCTCTTTGCCTTGGGGAAAATGATGATAGAGACTAGCCTTACCCAGGCCAGTAGCTTCAGAAATACGGGCAATAGTGACGCCGTCGTAGCCAAACTTGCGAAAGAGCTCAAGCAGCTCCGGTACGATAGTTTGTCGCGACATGACAATGAACCTCTATGAAGGTGACCACTTCCTGCATCTTACCGAACGTTCGGTACGCAGTCAAACGATCACACTTCACCGAGTGGCTGGTGCCCAGTGAAATTGTAGTTTCGGCAACTAAGAAAGTTATTGCTTAACTGCTTGCTTGAGCTCTTTCTCAGCAGCCAACCAATGCTCTACATCATGGCCGTGCTCATGGGAGACACTCTGCCAGATTTCATAAGCACGCTCAGCCACTTGCTGAGGTGTCACAACCGCCACAGCAGTGGCGGCAGGAGCAGGTACAAGAGCGGTTACTACCGGAGCAGTTACAGCAGGTGCAGTAACAACCGGAGCGGCTGAGGCTGTAGCAGTGGTTGACGCTGTCGTAGCTTCTGGGGTGATGGTAACGGTAGAGACAACGTGCTCAGCGGCTGGTGATTCAGTTGCAACCGCTTTGCTAGTAGTGGTTTTAACTGCCTTGGCTTTTGTAGTTTTTGCTTTAGAAACTGTCATCTCAATCTAATCCTCACCGTGGTGCACTGAACATTTACCTGGAACACGATATATACGAACTGCGTGTCTCAGCTAACGTTCTTTATCAATGCAATACTAGCAGTGACTAAATCATCAATATTGTCAAAAAAGCCTTCGGTGTCTTGCTTTCGCCGTTTTCTAAAAAAACAGCAACCGAGTAATCTCTCTACACAAATAAGAAAATCGGAGCAGCTAATTAGCCATCGCCGGGAGTGCCCAATGACGAAAAGAAATGAGTTTATGACTGCTTCTGTCTTCTTTTCTCTGGATACAAGAACTTGAGCAAATGAGAGATTCGCTCAAGCAATTGCGCTTGTATCGCAACATCGCTAGAACATGCGGCTAGTTCATACTGACTAAAAAGCTTGGATACACGCTTACCATCTTTAGACACAATCGATAGAGCAACAAAAAGGTCGTTACTTTCCGGTAACCAGCTAGCAGTGATGCTGGGGAGCTTCTCGTCTAAGCAAATACGTTGAATTTCACTCTCAACCCATGCTCTGCCACTACTGTCTGTATTGTTCAAATTATTCACCTTAGATAAACTGTTAGTCACGCCTTCACCAAATCTTCAATTGCATCGACGAAGGCCATCTGTTCGTCCCGAATGAGAGTTTGTAGGCGCAAGGCCTTAACTAGCACATCTGCGGCGACAGCATCAGTCTGCAGCAGGGCCCGTCCTAAAGGTATTTCGTAAAGACGACAATCAACTAGGGCCTCAGCGATGTCAGCTTGCAGCACCAATTTCGAGGCGACTAAAAGCTCCCCAAGCCTATAGCTATTGCCGGCCGCTACGCCCTGACAACTTTCTTTCAAGGCTCTCTCAAACTCCCGCCCAATCCAGGTTAATTCAGCCTGCCGCCTGACATAAGGATTGCGATTCTGCATCAGAGCTACCAGGATATCAACAGAAACATCCAACTCTTTTAAGCGACAAACAAGCAGCATTTCATCGTCGCTAGCTAACTGCTCTAAGATTCTAGTAGGCGTAGCAAGGTTAGTGGCAACAGCTAAGCGCACACGGCGATCTGGATCAGCGGCAAGGGCGGAAAGTATTTCAACAGGTGTATTGATATTGGCAGCAACAGCGGCTCGAATGGCCACCTCGGGCAAGCCATGCTTTTGCAATTGCTTGTCATCAAAGAGTCTGAAATAGTAAGCGCCAACGGAACTTGCCTTAGTAGTCGAATCAGTTGCTTTGTCAATTTCACTCATAAATCCCTCGAAAGCACATCTATGTAAGTGCCTAACTCGAATACGGGCCTAGCTCGATTTAAGGGCCTAGCTAGATTTAAGGGCCTAGCTCAATCGACGCGACCAACGAAACAGCACAAGCTAGATGCGCAACTGTTTAGTTGCGCAAGTATGCAATTATATTATATGACAAAACTGCCAAAATTGGCAAGGCAATACCTTAGGCACCAACGGGCCAAAAGCGGCTTATGCTAACAATTAAAGACGTCTGAGTGTCTTTTGAATGTCGCTGAGATGTGCATTGAAGATTTCTTTAGCAACGTCCAAAAGTTTAAAGACCTTCGGATCACTGCAAGAATAGAAGATGTTGATGCCCTGTTTTCTTGAGGTGACAAGGTTCTTCGCCTTTAAAACAGCTAACTGCTGCGAAACATTGGGCAACTCAACGTTCAAACGATCTCGTATTTCTGAAACAGTCAATTCTTCGTTACGCAATTCATCAATAATGCGTATGCGCAGAGGATTACTCAGTGCCTTAAAAAAATCAGCCTTGAACTCAGCTAATTTTACGGTTTGATTTTTTTGACTCTGTGGCACTGTAATACTTCTCTACATTTGATTCAAAACTTAGTAACAATTGCTCAAAAATTTAGCAACAATCAAGCCTAGCTTAAGGGGCGAAGGCCAGTAAAATCGAACACTTGCAACACTCTGCAATTATTGCATATACAACAGAGACCGTCTATGAAAGCTGTTCTAACAGAAAGCTGGTTGACAGGAGGGAAGGGCGTTGCTATATTCGTAATATGTAGCAATTGCGCAAGTTTGCAAGTTAAAAAAGAAACTGGCGCGAAAATAGGCAGCAGGAACAACCATGTGTCCACAACTTTTGGTAGGCAACGTACCAGTCGAAGCAACAGAAGAAGCTCTCAAAGAATATTTCAACAGCTATGGTGCTGTCAGGTCTGTGACCATAGCTAAAAACGAAAAAGGTAAAGGGAAGGGTTTCGCCTTTGTCGAGATGGCATCGCGCAAAGAGGCAATTCAAGCCCACGCGGCCCTCGCTAGTTGCGAGTTTCTTGGGCGGCGCTTATCGATTTCACTAAAGGACGCTGTACAGACAAAACCCACAGGTATTTTCTCCTGGTTTAAGCTTTTCAAACCCGGCTCTTAAAAGACAAGCCAAGAGATGGTAAAGTGCTCCTTCCGTTCAGAGGAGTATGCTCTTGTTCATTAAAAAGACCATTACAGCTGTAGCAGTAGATTCAGCCCGCGATTACTTGAAAGAACGCCTGGAAGAACTAAAGCAGCTTGATTTAGACAAAGACGGTCAAAAAGACGTAGATCAAGTCATGGAAGTTCTTTCGCATTTAGGCGAAAAGGTCAAGGAATCAATTGACTCTACCGACTTTCCTAAACTCGCCAGCGGCCTAGAACAAATATTTAGTGGCATAGGCCTGGTTGGTGACTCTGTTGATCGGCAAAAACTAGCCGACACCTGCGATGAACTGGCAAAAGGCATAGGTCAAATCGGCAAGCTCCTGCGCCTCGGTATTGCCGAAGTGAAGAACCAAAAATAGATCAAACAATAGATCCAAATACTAGCTCAACAGGCTTACGCGACTGTTTTGTGCTGAAATATAGTTTGCTGAACAGGATCTTGCTGATGCGCTAGCATCGGCCACAGACCAAGCTCGGCTAACTGCGCCTCTGAAAATTTACCCGTGAGCCGGACAAAGCACTCTTTCATTGGCCAGTTCTGGCCCGATGAAATGGCACCAAGTTCAAGTAGTATGGCTCTAATTTCATCAACCGTGCATTCCGCCGAGCGAAGATAGTTAAAACCAGTCGTGTGCGAATGAAAACTGCAATAGGGCGGATCGAGGTTAACTGTTAAAATGCCTTCAATCATGTCATTTCCCCATGTTTGCTGAACAGTATTTTTTTAAGCAGTCGCAGCTTCCTACAAGGCTTCCTATTCGTTTTTAATTTCTAAAGGCTAGGTTCTTTGCATATCCTTTTCCTGAGCGGCTTTCGCTGTGCCTGGGTTAGTCAGATGCTCTTCTGGCAAAAGTAGAATTGAAGAGAGAGCCAGATAACGAATAAACAACGAAGGTGAACCACCAAGAATAGTGACACGATTGCGACCTACCTGCCGAGTAGGCATGACAGGCAAAGTAGAACTCATGGTGCTGGCGTCAGCACGCAGAGCACAATGCCCAGGTATTACTTCACCATTTACAGTAGAGACATCAGCCAGTGAAATAACTTCGATAGGTGTGTCCTTTATGTGTGCATTAGCCTCTCTCAAATCTTTGACAAAATGGGTAGGCGACTCTTCGTGACCACCAGAAGACAGGCAAAGTATTGTTGGCTTCTGCCCAAGCATCTTAGCTAATTCCAGACAGTTATCGATGTATCTCTCATTGAGATGCTCTAGCGAGAGTAGAATCGTCATCTCGGGCATCAGAGGTGCATCATCTTGAACAATCAATAAAGGAGTAGCACACTCATGCGCCAGAGCTTCAGCAACCGACATGCGACCGAATTGACGGCGGTGAGTACTGCCGTCTTTGCTTTTGTATGGACGATGACCAATAACAACCAGGTCGTGACAAAGTGCCCGTTCACTAATGGCTAAAGCAGGATCGCCATGATCTATAACAAAATCAGTCTTGATACCATGATTGGTGGCTTCAGTGACATAGGCATGCTTTAACTTATTAGCCAGTTCATGCTGCTCTTTTCTCACGAGTTCATAGGCGGCAAAGTACTGTGCCTGGGAGATAAAGCCAGCGGGCTCATGGACAATGAATTCATGGGTGCTGGAATCGTTAATTACATGCTGGGCAGTAACCATAGCGCCTGTGGCATTGGCGATATGCCAGCAGAGATTGGCAGCGTAGCGCGAATAGATTGAGCCATCTAGCGACAACAGTATTGAGGGCTGAGACATTTTTCTACTCCTAAGATCGGCGACAGCTTAAGGCTCCGGCACTTATTATTGTGCTCGCTGCCTACTCTCTACGCATCCATCTTTCGACTTAAACAATCTACCGACAAGGCTATAAGTGCTTTAGCGGCTTACACTTCATCAGAGTCAGGCCCTCTATAGGCAGGTGTGGTTCTACGCTCCACTAAAGTCGTCATTAGCTGATGATGTCCGTCAGTCAACTTATAGAGTAGTTCTATGACTGTTTCTTGACCAGCGGCGGTGAGTGTTTCAATGCCCTCTACCAAGGTAACGAGAACTTTGCCCTCATGCAGCAATCGTTCTAAAAGGGCCCGCAATTCCACCACCCGATCATCAACACTATGCACGAAACGATTAAGGTCATAGGCGATAATGCCATCATACGAATGAAGCGAAGTAATTGCTTCTTGCAAACCCATACCAGGGTCGCCTTCATCAACATGGGCAAAGCCGACTAAATGATGATGATGCTCCTGGCAATATTGCTCAATCAGGCGACGCTGCTCAGCAATATCAACACTACAACCGGCGCTGCGAACATAGCCCATTAAGCGTAGTTTTCTGTGTAGCAATTTTCTATCCTCGACTTATACTTTTCTCTTTCTCCGCCTTCTCACTCGACTGCTGCGGTGAGTCAAGGTTACTCTCCCGCGGCAAACGCACAACCGTTACAGTGCACTGAGCATGAGAAACAACGGCCAAAGAAACGCTACCGAGCACGAAACGAGTAAAGCCTTGCCGACCGTGAGAACCGAGCACAATCATATCGCTGCGCCATTCTTCAGCAATGTCTAAAATCTTGTGATGGGGATGGCCCTTAAGCACATTCACTTCTATTGGAATGGCTGCGCCAAACTTAGCCTGTAGTTGCTCTCTAATCTTATGCAAAAGCTCAGAACCTTCAGTCAATCGCTCTTGCACAATCTCATTCTCAACACCATTGCCATATACAGCCGTAACTTGATCGCCCACCACAGACGGTTCAACCACATGCAAGAGCCTGATGATTGTTCCGGCTTGCCATTGATGGGCAATGAGATAATCAACGATGGCTTTGCCAAAACGCTTATCTTCAATTGCAACAAGAACTCGCATATTCAACTCCTATTAGGCCCAGACAGCTAAAAAGCGTTAGTAGTTAGACACCAAACCAGCCAGATTGCTCTGTTACATAGATTGGCATACTTACCAACAATAATCATCAATCAAGGGGATGATCTGGCAAGAATAGGCCTGAAATGTTTAAGCGTTGGGCAACACCGTAACTATGCAAGACTGAGCGCCCTTGCCCTTCACATTGGTTACTTCAAATGATAAGTTCTTGAAATTGAAGCTGTCTCCGACCCGAGGCGGCCTACCAAGCTTATCCAAGACTAATCCACTAATAGTACCGACATCTTCTTCTTCAATTACTAGACCAAGATAGCCAGCAAGTTGCTCAAGCCTTACTGTTCCTAAAACTCGCACGCTGTTAGTGTCTATAGTTTCAATCGGTGGCGGAGTAGCAGACTCATCAATCTCACCTATAACTTCACCAAATATATCTTGAATTGAAATGATACCAGCGGTACCACCGTGCTCATCTAACACAACTGCCAGATGAGTGCGAAACTGTCTCATAGACTCAAGGACAGATTGCAAAGCCGAAGACTGTGGCACAAAAGGTACTGGCCTGATAATCAAAGTTCTATCGTCGCGAGCCTCCAAGAAAGCAGCGAGATCCTTAACGTGTACTGTACCGACAATATTGTCTTTATCGGCTGTATAAACAGGGTAACGAGAGTGATTAGCTTGACGCACGATCTCCAACACTTGAGCCTTCGTCGGTATAATCGGCACAGCCAGCATGTGAACCCGAGGCACCATTATGTCTTCAGCCACTAGCTCGCCGAAGTCAAACAGCTGCTCAATCACACTGCCTATTTCATCGCTTATTATTCCCTCTGATTCGCTCTCTTTTAAAATCAACTGAATTTCATCAGAAGTGAAAGCTGGAAACGTTGACTTAGAGCGATCTATCCCCATTAGATTTCTCAGCAAGAAATTGTTCATTCCATTTAGAATGAAGATAACTGGCCTAAAAACTTTCATAAAGAAGAGCATCGGCCCAATCAAGAAGAACATTACTGCTTCAGACTTCTGTAGCGCTAACGATTTAGGTATCATCTCGCCAAAGACGATATGAAGATAGGTAAGCAACGTCAGAGACAAAGCGCTGGCAATTGCGTGAGTTGTCGTTATCTCAAGGGGGGCTACGAGGTGAAGATAGTGAATTATCCAGGTCGCTATAACCTGCTCGCCGTAAATACCCAGGGCTAAACTAGCGGCCGTGATGCCAACTTGAGACGCGGCTATGTAGCGATCTTGCAACAACGGTTCCTTGATAACAGAATAAATCTGCTTGGCTGTTTTATTGCCCTCGAGAGCAAGCTTTTCAATTGATAGCTTAGGTGCCACCACTGTGGCAAACTCAGAAGCCACAAAAAGAGCATTGAATAATATCAGAAGGAGAATTAAGCTCAGCTCAAACATCTTGCTTAGCCTGCTCCTTTCTGCTCACAATCACCAAGATAGCAGCGTGATGCTCAACTTCTTCAACCTCAACCACCACGGAAGGTAATTCAATCAAATCGCCAACAGCAGGCACTCGATCAAGAATTTCCATTATTAAGCCATTGATAGTCTCGGCTTCGGTTGCGGGCACTTGGCCTAAGAACTTAGAGGCTCGATGCAACTTATAGAAGCCAGGTAGCCGAATTCGACCATCTTCTAAAGCTTCTATAACTATGGTCTCTTTGAATTCATCACTATCAACATTCTCAATTAACTCAGCAAGAATATCACCGGCAGTTACAATACCAACTGTTGCTCCGTGCTCGTCCATAACCACGGCCATATGCGAATGCTTTGATTTGAGCAAGGCAATCAATTTGCCGAGGCGTAAATTCTCAGGAATAATTGGCAAGCCCTTAATCAGAGAATCAATACCAGTAAGATTGTTTTGCGAGAATCTAGCTTGAATAACGTGCCGCACATGAATAAAGCCGAGAACATCGTCAATAGAGTCTCCATAGACCAAAAGCCGAGTATACGGACTCTCTAGAGCAATGCGATAGCACTCTTCTAAAGAAATTCTATTCGAGACTGCAAGAACATTCGAACGGGGCACCATTAGTTGTCTAGCGGTTCTCTCTCCAAGATCAAGAGCCTGCTGAAGGCGCTCGTGCTCAACGGGCTCTAACAAGCCACCATCTTTACTTTCGGCTAACAGTAACTCAATTTCTTCAAGCGAGTGTACATGCTTGTGAGTAGAAACCGGAATTCCAAGCACTTTCAAAAAGAAGTTACCACTGCCATTAAGCATCCAAATAAACGGACGAAAGACAACTGAAGAGAGGCGAAGCGGCCAGTACATAAAGATGGCTATTCGATCCGAATATTGTAAGGAGACAGACTTGGGAAGCAGCTCACCAAACAAAATCTGCAACAAGGTAAATAGTAAAAGAATGCCAATTGCCGCTACTGACTCAGCCAAAACTGGAGTCAAATTTAGATACTGAACCAAGACAGCAGCGTACGAAGGTCCAAAACTGATCTCACTGTAGGCTCCGAGCACAAGACTTGAAACGGTAATTCCAATCTGACAAGTAGCAATATACTCATCGAGCTTTCGCGGTTCTTCCAATATAGGAAGGAGTAACGAAGCAAGCGGATTGCCTGCTAAAGCCAACTTTTGAATATAAGAGTGCCGGGCGGCGACTGTAGCAAACTCTGCAGCCACGTAAATGGCATTCAGAAGAATCAGACCAATTGCTATAAACCAGGCTAGGAACATTTCAACGCTTGACTAACACTCTGATTGCCCCTACAACACAAATATTGCACCAAGCTTAGTGATCTAAAAATTCGCAGATTCAAGAACCAAGACTTACTTAACTCTAGCAGCTTGGCAACGAGCAAATAATCGCCGCATCAATGCTTGCAAGGCAAGCGTTGACAAAGAGATAGATAGAGCAAAGCTAAGCGAGCGTTCTCATAAAGCTAAAACGACCGGTATCATATCGCTATGGATGACAAACAGCCAATTGATATTAGTCGTACCAGCCAGCCTTGAGCAGAACCGTCTCGCCACGAAAGAGCGGCTTGGCAAATTCTTCTGGCCACAAAAGAATAGTCTCAAAGGGAACCCGACGAAGGAGCGCCGTTGGACACTCACCAGTCGAGGTAATTCGGTGCTCGCCTGAGTCAATGGTAGGCAAAACAATGATACGACCGTGATCGACGCCATCTTTAAGTTGACCGAAATTTTGCAGCGCACCGCTCTCATTTAGCGAGACTATCTTTATACATTCGGCATCAATTTCGTCATCAGCCTCAATCAAGTCGCGCACAAATGATGCGGCCGGCTCTTCGTGCACTCCCGAAGCTAAAATTGTCACACTATATTTAGCACCAACAGCAAGAGCAGAATGCATACAATTCTTCAGCCAATTGACGTTCATGTGATCCATCGAAACAAAAATGGCAAACTCAGTGATGTCAGCAATTGGCTTCTGCACAAACAAGATTGGAATTGGTGACATGTGAGCAAGTCGCTCAGCGCGAGAAAGTTTTATGCCCTGGCAAGCGGGATAGTCGACGGCGGAACGCTTGCGATAGCCGACCACGAGCAAATCATGCTCTGGAGCTAACTGGCAAATCTCTTCAACTGGATCACCTTCAACACAGTTGAATACTGATGCCACATTGTGCGCTCCAGCCCGGGCCATATATGAATCCTCTAGCTTGCGCCCTATGGCACGCAAAGACTCACAAATACCCTGGTAGGCGGCAACATAAGGCCCAGAACCAATTAAACCGGCTTTTTCTTGACCCAAGAACTGAAGCGTTCCGAAAATATCAATAGTATGCTGTGCCGTCACTTTCGAGTGATTCTTGCTCGCTAAAGACCAGACAAATTCGGCAGCAAATAACGACTCAGGTGATCCATTGATAGGGAGGAGAAAAGAACCTGGTTTCATGACAGCTCCTTAGGCTACAGCAGCAATTACACTCCTCATTATGGTTGATGCCCAAAGGTAAAGCATCCCTACCAGGCGGTAAATGTTCGACTGAAAGGTCATCCTTTCGATTAAACAGACTTCGCCCTAAAGGTTAACGAAAGAGACTCAGAGGGTCCATTACCTCCGCAAAAATGACCCGCGCACACTCAAAGAAATAGTACGCCGGTAAGCAGAGAACGCCAGCTATGCCAAAGCGGGTGTGCCCCTTTAAGAATAGCAAAGAGCCAATAACCGGAAGCGCTGGCAATAAGAACAAGAAGACGTAGTAGCCCCTCGGCAACACCGAAACGATGATGGGATGACAAAGGTAGTTGAAGAAAAAATCAATGGCGTGCATTTATACAGACCCGCCTAACTATCTAACAACCTAGCTGCGGCCCACCCCCAACCCATCAGCCACCCGATTTATATAATTGAACCACGAAGCAATAAGATTAATCTGCAATATCGCAGTATCATCAAAGCCCGCAGCACGCAAAGCATCAATGTCTTCTCGACAAACTTGGGCAGGCGTCAGCGTCAGCTTCGCTGCATAATCAAGCATAACAAGCTCTTCTGCAGTTATCGGAGCCGTGCGATAGTCGTTTTTGATAGCCTCTTTTAGCGACTCATCCAGAGTCACGCGACGGAGAAACTCCGTATGAGACTCCAGTCAGTAAAAGCACTTGTTGAGGGTCGACACCGTACCAGCGATGAGTTCATGCTGACGGCGAGAAAGAGGCAATTCAGGAGCCATCAACTTAGCGAATGTAGAAAATGCGTGCCGTAGCGCCTCAGGTATAAGACTATGGGCCATGACGATACCTGCACCCTCATCTTTACTATCAGCATCAACAAGGGCTTCTACTGGTATCCTGTATTCGGCCGGATATTGGCTCATGGATTCGGCCAAAATCTCCTGCAATAAAGTTGATTCTGATACAGGGCAAGTCTTGATCCACGTCATCAGTTATTCTCCCGAAACAAACATCTGAATGTGCCACGCAAGCGCCACTCTATAGTGGCGACAATTATATTGTAAATAGGGTCAAAGGAATGCAAATGCTCATAAGGGAAGCGACAATCGGCGACGTACCAGCCATAATGGCACTAATCACAAGGGTTGTACCGTTAATGCGAGCCAGCGGCAATATGCAGTGGGATGCCAAATACCCAAATGCGGCAGTCTTCGAGCGTGATGTGGCCCAGAAGCAATTGTGGCTAGCCGAAAGCCACGGCAAGCTAGCGGGAGTGGCCGCCATTACCACCACCCAAGAGCCTGAATACGCCGAAGTCTGGGACACCAGCGAGACAGCAATTGTGGTTCACCGCCTGGCCGTCGACCCAGACTTTCAGGGACAGGGTGTGGCAGCAGAATTAATGCAACAGGCCGAGCGGCTTGCCCACGAGCGCGAAATCGCCACACTGCGAGTGGACACGAACACAAACAATAAGGCAACACAAAAACTCTTTCCTAAGCTAGGTTATGTTCTCTGCGGCGAAATTAGCCTGGCTTTTCGTGATGGTTTGCGCTTCCTCTGTTTCGAGAAGCGCTTGAAGTAAAGGCATCTATAAACACATCCCCACAGCTTCCTATAGGTTTTATGAAAAACTCTATCTTCGCTCTTGCTGCCATTGCCGCAGTTTCAATCAACTGTTCACTGATTCAAGGCGCTTTGGCGAAAGATTAAAAATACTTGTCAGGTTTTCTGTTTTTTGCTATAAAAAAAATTGGAAACTGAAATGAAAATTTTCAGCTTGTCCTCGCATATTCGCTATTCATCAGATTTAAAGGAGTTGATCTTTAATTCAGTTGAATTAACAACGTGCTCAAAATCTTTGTATCACACATCAGAAATCATCCCATTTAGGAGCGGAGGTGGTTTAAATGAACACTGTTTATAAAATTGAAAAATATCTCAAAGCAAGCAATCCAACGACCGAACCACGCGATTTAGCAAAGCTAGCTCGCAACATCAATGCCCGAATTAGAATTCGCGTTGCCGAAAATCCGAGCACCCCAAAAGAAGTGCTGGAAATACTCGCCCATGACGGTAATGCAGAGGTGAGGCTGGCTGCAGCTACCAACCCATCAACGCCAGTAGATATCACCTACATGCTGGCCTACGACCCAGACCCAACGGTGCGTCATGGTATCGCCGAAGATGCTACTGTTCCTATCGGCGTACTGAAAATTCTCAACCATGACGATAACCCATATGTGGCATGTCGAGCGCGCAAGACACTAGAACAACTCTTCGCTACGCGACGTGAATCTGGGCCTTGCCAATGGCGCGAAGACGGTCCCAAAGACAGTTGCGCCTGAGACAAGGTCAGCCAAAACAAAGAGCAGAAGAGAAGTTCAGCAAATTGAACTTCTCTTTTGTTAATTTTGCTATGACCTGTTGGAGAAGAGCAACCATGTGGCATACTCAAACAAGCATTAACAATAGAAGCGAAATAGGTACTGATCTTGACGCCCAACCGCATAGACGAATTCATTGCGGCCCTACAAGATGAGATCGAGGCGCTGAAGAAGACTAAAACCACTGCCACAAGAATATTCGACGGCCAGTTGAGTAGCCAGATTGGCGGTCATTATATCTATACTTTCAGTGCCACTCGCCTGTTTACGGGCGAAGATGACGCCCCAGCCCTGATCGAAATCGGTGGAGTCACCCTCGACTGCACTCTGGTGGCCAGTGACGGCCTAAAAGTGCAGATTGCCGTATCGCCATCGGTGGCAGAGAGCATGGGAGAGCAAGTTCAATCAGCTTTACTCACGAGTAACCGCTCCACCATTCTGGCGCGTCTAGTAAGTAAATTTAAAGAAGCAAAGTCTAAAAATCCCGGTCAGTTTAAGTTTGCCGAAGAAGTATTCACAGGCAGCGCCAAGGCACTAGTAAGAGTAGGCACCCAACCAAGTTATTCAAACCAAGCCGATAATGCCCCAAACGCATCCCAAGCATCGGCCATAAACAAATCATTTAGCTCTTCTTTAGCAGTAATCTGGGGGCCGCCCGGCACAGGAAAAACCCTCACCATAGCCAGAGCTGTAGAAGCGCATTTAAATGCTGGCAGGCGAGTGCTACTTGTTTCTCACGCCAACGCCGCTGTAGATGCGGCCATGAAAGCAATCGCAGAACAGCTTACTACCACGGCCTATGCCCAGGGCAAAATCATTCGTCTTGGATTACCCAAAAATCCCAATCTTGCCGTGAAATTCCCCCTAGTCATACTTGACAAAGTGGTGGCAGCTAGCAATGCCCATCTGTTTGAGGAAAGGGAACGCCTTGCTAATCAAGCACGGCCTTTAGAGGAAGCCATGAAGCATTGGCAGAACTTGCACAAAGCAGCCGATACTGCCAGACGATTAGAAAGAGAAATACAACGCCCCGAGCAACTAGAATCATTGCACCAGCGTCATCAACAAGCGCTTTCTGACGTGCACCACGCTCAAGCTCAACTACAACAAGCACACCGAGACTTAAGTATTGCTCTACGCGGCATCGATGCCTCAACCCAAGAAACACATATTCGCGACCTCAATATCTTTATCTCAACTCGTCAGCGCTTCATTGATGAAATTGCCGGCAAGCTAAAAGAAGCACACGATCTTGCCGCCGCCAACGAAGCAAAGCTAGAGGAGGCCCACCAAGAACTAGAGCAGCTCATGGACTATACAGGGCTGACGCCAAACGATGTTGGCCACTACATTGACACCAATCAACCGAAACTAAATGCCTTCTATAGCCGCATCAAAGAAATAGAAAGAATAGTCGAAAGTGGTGCGACAAAGGTAATTGCAGAAGCCAAAGTAATCGGCACCACTCTCAGCAAAGTATTTCTCAGCAATCTGCTAGCTGAGCAAACCTTTGACATTATCATTGTTGACGAAGCGAGTATGGTGCCAATGCCGCACTTATACTGGGCCTTAGGCAAAGTCAGCATTGGAGCCACTCTAGTTGGCGATTTCAACCGCCTTCCCCCCATAGCCGAAGCCCAGACCAAAGCAGCTCAAAGGTGGCTTAGGGAGAGTATATTTGACGAACTTGATATAGCCACAGTAGACAAGGCTCATGATAGCGAACTAGTAGCGATGCTTAACACCCAGTATAGAATGGCTCCAGAAATAGCCGCTGTATCGAGCAAGCTATTTTATGGTGGCATCCTCCGAAGCGCCGAGAGCACAAAACAGCTAGGGCTAACTGACTCTTTATTTGGTACCAGTCGAATAGTTGTTATCGACACATCAGCGATCGATCAGTGGTGCATCAGCCAGGCTAGCGGCAGCAGAGTAAACCTTTACTCCGCTGGACTGGCTATCAATTTATCTAAGCGCCTCTTGCAAGAGCATCCAGACATAACCGTGGGAGTAGCCACACCTTACCGTCCCCAAGCCCAGCTTATAGCCAAGGCCGTCAACGAAGCTGGCTTTGGTGAACGCGCCGTGATCAACACTATACAAAGCTTTCAGGGGGCAGAGTCATCAGTAATTATCTTTGACTGCGTTGACAGCAAGGGCAGCAAAAAATCTTTGCTTGATGATTTTATCAGCGAACAAATGCGGAGTATTGGCGAGAAATCAGATGCCCGAGTTTTACTAAACGTAGGTCTAACTAGAGCCAGAGAGGTTTTTGTGCTACTGGTGAACAAGCAGTATTTCGTCGACAATCATCAAGGCGGTATTCTTTGCCAATTTATTGATCAGCTAGCAGTCAACGCCTTAACACTCAATGCCAGAAAAATAGACGACTGCTTCACCGCCAGGGCACTGGACGATTCAGGCAATCCTGTAATTGCAGCAAGAAGACCGGTTTTAGCGAGCAGCTCTAAATCAGCCGTATTTAACGAAAAAGACTTCTGGAGCGCTTTTCGCCGCGACCTAAACGAGAGCCGAGAGCAGGCTTTGATTGTTAGCCCGCTTCTCACCATGAAGCGCTACTCTCACTTTGCCGATCAATTTGCCAAGCTGGTAGCCCAAGGCATCAAGCTTTCGGTATACACAAAACCAGTTGATGAGCATCATGCCCGCCACATGTTGCAAGAAGCAGAGGCCGTGATAAGCCAACTGCAAAGCATTGGCGTCACTGTGGTGCAGCGCTCTAAGATTCACCAGAAGATTGCCATCATCGACAACCGCATCTGCTGGGAAGGCAGCCTTAATTTGCTCAGCCACAATGATACCCTAGAGCACATGCGCCGCCTCGAAGGGGCCGCCTTCAGCGAGGAAGTGCGCCAGAATTTGCGGCTGGACTAATTCAATACCCAGGGGGTTGCGCCAAGCTTGATTGTCTCTTCGGGATGTTGCGAAGAAGTGCCCTGGTAATTGGTAGCCTGTTCTACGTTGTAGCTCATGTGGCCACTAATATAACAAAGCCTATTTGACGATTGTGACAGGAACAGCAGAAGTACTCTTGCCAGCGGCGTCTTTCTTATATTCTTCAATCAAAATCAGAGCAGCCTGATAACGCACCTTCTCTAATTCTTCTGCCTTCTGAAACATATTCAAAGCGGCCTTAGCAATGACACTGTTCGAGTTAGCACTCTCCTCATCATCACCCACAGGAAGTGCCCCTTGCACTTCATCAAGTGACTTATTAATACTGAGAACAGCATCGCGCCACTTATCCCAAAGTGGATTTACGCGGGCCTCAATGGTCTTAGAAACGCTGTGACCATTCGTATCGACATCTTTGATGTCTTCGCAAAGCAAGTGAACGATTGGCTCAAGGGTATTGACGTAGAGCACAAGCCACTCTTTACGCGGAGCTTGATACTTCTTGTTAGCATCTAACATCTGCAACGAAATTGAGGTTGGACTTTGCTCAATAGGAGCGTCGTTAACCGTCATTGTAATGCGTGTAGCTTCGAGAAAAAGATTGATCGCCTGCTGCTTGAGCTGATTGAGAGAAAGCCTTGTATCGCGCAGATCACTAAGCATGGCTTCAGCACTGACTTGCTTTGCCTCACTGCCTGCTGGTTTCTTCAGCGGCAATCCAACGGTCGATGCTTTAGTTGTCACCGCCTTGGCTGCTGTCGCCTGACTTATCTTCAACGCGGAATCAACGTCATTAGCTAGGGCTGGCAAACTAGCGCTGCTCAGCAATTGCACCATCAGCGCCAAACTCGATGCCAAACTTAATACCGGGGCTTGATCAACAACAGACTTCACTGAAAACATTCCACCAATCCTCAGACACAGACATAAAACAAAGACAAATTACAAAGTGAACAAACTATCCGACAAACCCTTATTGAAATCGAGATGATCAAAGAAAACAAAAGCATTAGGCTGCCCGTCTTTATAAGTGTTCCAGGCAATTGGAATTTTAGTCTTGGGGTTCAAATAGACAACGTGCACAAATGAACTACCAACTTCGCTCTCCTCTCCGCCGTTCTTATCGCGCATAAGTAAAATCATGACAGGCTCTTTGAAGGGGGCAATTCGAACCGGCTGGGAAACAGTTGCCACAGCGCCAGAAGCTACTTGCTGCTTCAGCGCAGCCGACAACGAAAGGAAGTCGCTCTTAGCAAGACTAAAACCAGTGGGCAATCTCAAAGTGCGAGAATCAGGCTGCAAAGTCATCTTGACGAGACTAAGCGTGCCGCCCCCCTTGCCTTTCAAAGAGCCATCAGTTTGCCTAACAACAACAGATCCGTTGCGGTAATCAAGTGACTTGATTTCTGCCCTCAAAAGCTCCCGCTGCTTAAATGAAACGAGGGCACCACCGTAGTCTTTCCACTTGTTCTGCTTGACTGTAAAGAGCTGACAAAAGCACTGATAGTCGTGCAAATTTGATGCGGCAGAAGAAAGGCTTTCGATAAAGGGCATGCCAACTCTAGACTTGGCAAGTTTATCCACTGTGCCGCTATCGGGCAAGCTGGCCTCAAGCTCTTGCTTGCTCATAGCAAAAGCACTGGGGCCAAGTATAACTATCGTTGCAGTTAATAGAGCGGTTTTAAATGCCAGCTGTGAACGGCGCAGCCAATGAGGAATCAACGGAAGATTTCTCCGGGTGGGGAATGCCAGGACAATAATCTATCACGTTCAAGGCTTTTTCTCCCTCAGCCTCATCAATTCACAACAAACGTGAACCTAAGAAAAGCCCTAAGACAACTGTTCTTGCTCCCGCACCACTTTCTTGCCCTGCACAAAAAAGAGCCCAATGGTGATAAATATCGAGCCAAGGAATACTGGCGCGAACCAAGGGCCGAGACCATCCATATGCTTTAGAGCAGTTTCAACCACCGCTATCTGCAAATAAGCAATGAGTGCAGAAAGCTCCAACTTCAAGGTGAACATCAAATTACGGGCCATAGAAAAAAGCACTTCACGATTTTGGTCAGTGATTTTCCAGGGCAAATTAAAGCGATTGCTCTTCTCGGCAAAGGTCAAATTGCCGTAAAGAAAGAGGGCTACAAAAGGCAACATCACAAGAGCAGGCTTTGGCGCGAAACCATCAGGCTGACCCAGTAACCCAAAGTGAATCGGCACAACTTCTGGAAGTGCTGCCCAGTTGAGAGCAAGGTAGCCAATTCCCAACAAGGTAACGGCCACTGGCAGTAACTCTTTTGCTAACTTCGACACGATAAGCCCTCTCTCTGATTTCTCGATCACTTCGGACTAATTTCCATCTTATAAGCTGCGCCAACTATCATCTCACAACCATACCAATATCCTTAAGAATTAAACCCGGTGAGGGCTTTCAGGAGTAATGCTCGTTCGCAAGATGTCAGTTCAACAAAAGCTTTGAGGTGTTCGAAATAATACGAGAAAAATGGCATAATTCTGCCATCGCTACCATACAAGCTATTTAGACAAAACCTTTTGAGATTCTGAAGCGCGGAGCAAAAATGGCAGTTTCTATAACAAGCGACTTTGGCGCGGTAATTCTTCTTGCCCTAGCCTGGGTGGCAGCAGTAGTAGCAGCGGCTTTCATTGGCGGCAAGAGCTTTGCCATGACTGTGCTTCAGTTAACTGCCACCGAAGCAAAATCGCTAGCAATTAAAAGCGCTTATGTGCTGGCTGCAATAACTCTCCTCGAATTAGTATTCAGTCTTTACCCAGACATAGACCGTGTGTGGCACTGTTCCATTTTGCAAATGATCGCTCAATATCTGGTAGCAAAAAAAGTTAGCCCAAAGCTAGCCAATAAAGCAATCTTGAAGTGGTCTGTCTTGACCGATTTAGTCACTACGATAATTTCAATCGTCGTGAATGGCGCCAGCTGGCTTTGCCTAAATCAATATCACGGCTAAACTAACGAACGCAAATGTGCCCCTATCGACCCACCTTTTTAAAGCAAAGGTCACGCTGTTCTCGACAGTGCTTTACGTGGTCTGTTCCGCGCATCAAAGAAGCATTGTAGTCATTGCCAGCTTCACGATAGCGACCAAGGGCGAAATAGAGATCAGCACGCTCAGTGTATGATTCAAATTCATCAGGGAAATGCTTAATCATAAAGCTGTAGTCGTCAATGGCTTTAAGGGGTTGCTTTGCTTTGACATACAATCGGGCCCGCTGCAAGCGCTCCTCTTCCGCCATGGGCTCATCCACCAGCAGAGCTGAATAATCACTGATTGCCGCTGGAAAATTGCCCAAGGATGCCAGGCATTTAGCTCTTAACTTTCTCGCGCCATCATACTTTGGCTGCAGTTTCAGCAACTTGTCTAAATCGTCAATAGTCTCTCTGTTGCGATAAAGGCTGGCGTAGGCGAATGCCCGCCGATACAAGCAATGCCCATGCTCTGGATTAACCTTCAAAGCCTGAGTAAAGATTGCCAATGCCTTTTCGTACTGTTCCTCCCACATATAAACAGAACCAAGTGTATGCATTGCTTGAACGCAGTGAGGGTCAATAGCAATCGCTTCACTCAGCAACTTTATCGCCTGGTCATTGTCTCCCATTTCATGGGCCCGCAAGCCGGCCTCATACTTGGCGCAGGCCCGAACATTTTTCTTCGCGCTCTTTTGATACTCGATAAAGCCTTGACGGTCGACCGTGGGCGAAGCCCCACTCACACGGGCGCCGATAAAGGTGCTGCACAATGTAATGGCCACAGCCAAGACGATTACTCTGACGCAAGTCATTAGCCGAGTGATAGCACCCCCCCCAATAAGAAATCTATGACATCTAGCAAAGGCCCTAAAGATAAGCATACCGTACCCTAGACAGAAGAGAAGCAAGCACGCTGCCACCACCAAGCGCGAACCAAATTTCGAGATAATTCGCTAAAGCCAAATGGCAAAATTTCAAACTCTTAGCCCTCGGCAAAAGCAGGCAGGCTAAATGAGATCACAGCCCCACCAGCAGCACCATTTTCGGCCCTGATACTACCGCCATGCCTCTCGATAATGGTCTTACAAACACTCAACCCGAGACCGGTAGATGGCACATTATGCGGCGACTGATTGTCAGCCTGCTGATAGGCGGCGAAAATGGTAGCTAATGCCTTTTCTGGAATACCTGAGCCGCTATCGCTAATAGAAAAATCGACTAAACTGCCACTTAACCTAGAATCAATTTTAATGGTGCCTTGCTCAGGAGTAAACTTAATAGCATTGGAGAGCAAGTTAATGATTACCCGCTCCAACTCCCACTTATTGCAAGCGACCATAGCAAATTCAGGTCGAGCAAGTATATTGACCTGCTTCTTAAGGGCTAAATTACGAACAGCATCAACCGCATCACTAATGACCGCTTTATTAATACAAAAATCAAAGTCACGACCGCCTTCAACACCTTCGGTATCAGCCTGATTGAGCTGATGGAGCAAAATGCTAAGCCGCTCCACATTGCCTTTTATCGCAGCAACGTGCTTGTTCTCTGCTACGCTCGGCCCATCGAGCAATGCCAGGGCAGCACTCGCCTCTTTGACTGTAGCCAGTGGCACACCTAATTCAGTAGTTAAATAAGCGCCCATCTGCTCCCGCACCAGAGCAATGTTAGTAGCGTCAGTTACATCCATGGCCAGAGTGAAATACGACTGATGCTCCTCGCTCCACGTAACCGTCCAACTGGTGTGAAGGGGCATAGTTTTGTGATTGAGCAAGGTCAGCTTAGTGGTCATCTTCTTGTGCTCATCTCTGGCTCGCTCAAAAACAGTCTCTAAGCGCAAGCGAACAACATCATCGAACAAAGTAAAGAATACTAACTTCTCTAATATTGAAGACTGAGAATCGATCTGCAACCAGCGCCGTGTAGTTTGATTAGCCATAATTATGCGACCGTTACCATCGAGGCGACAAATCAAAGCCGGTGAAAGTTCGTAGAGCTTCTTCTGCTCGTCATAAGCAAGACTGAGCTCAGAGCTAATTTGGTGCAAGCAGCCGTCAATTGCCTCAATTTCTACCGGAGCCTTGACCGGCAGATTCAGCGCCTGCCCTCGACCCAATCTTCTGGCATTATCAAGAATGACCGAGAGCGGCCGGTAGACCAGTCTAAAAATGAGCAAAGTCATTGCCACCAATGACAGTGTCAAGGTAATCCAACCAACAAGCAAATAACTGCGCAGACTAGCGCTTCTTGCCAGGTTGTCTAACTCGATTTGATTGAGCTCATTATTTACGTCACGGGCAGCGCCAAATAATATCTCAAACAAATACGCTGATTGCTCGGCAATATTTTTTGTCCCACCAATAGTTGCATCTTTAGTTGCACCTTTAGTTGACATCTTAGTAAAGGATGAAAGCCCGCTAGCATTTTGGCGAAATTGCTCAGCGTTTTTTTTGGCTTCCTCCAATTGCCGCCTTCTCGTCTCCGAAAGGACAGGCAAGCTAACGATGTTACTGATGCGGCCACTCAATTCAGACGGTAGCGACAGTTCTTGCAGCGTCGAATCAAAACCAGGGCTATCGGCCTGAAGTTTGACAAAGTACACGTACTCAAGTAGGTCAATTATTAACTTATTTATTCGCTTCGAACATTCCTCCGCCTCAAGTTCGTGCTTAACTGAAGCTTCAGCAAGCACTAACTGGCAATTTATCAAAGCTAGAAATGACAGCTGACAAAGCAAAGGCAGCGCAAAAAGAATAAGGCCAGCCAAGGAAAGTGAAAGCTTCTTCTTCATGGCAATTGACCCGTTGCAGAAGGAGCAATCGCAAATACAACAGTAGCCTCGCTGTAAGTATCACCAAGTTTCTGCAGGTTCAGAGTAGCAAAATGTCTACGCAGAACAGATTCGACCAGATAAAACGACATAGGCAAAGAGAGCATCGGTATTGACTCTTGGCTGATCCGCTCAGTGACAGGTTCGGGAAGCTCTTGAGAAAACCGCTTAAACTCTAAGGGCGGCTCGGCAGACTGCAGTTTAAGATTGAGAACCAGACCATTGGAGCTGGGCTTTAGGGTAGCAGTGAACAAATCGCCCGGCAAAGAACTCTGCAGCAAAAAGCGAAAGAGAATTTCCAAAACTTTCTGCAACTGAAGAGCATCACCATTTAACAAGTGCGGTGCTCCAAGAATTTCCAACTCTACTTCATCGAAGTTTTTCGCTACTCGATCAAGAGCCTGGACTGTCACTTCCAGCAAATCAATTTGACTTGCAACCAAACCTAAATTGCCAGACTCTAATTTCTTCCAATCGAGCACATCGGTAATGAGATCAATCAACCTCATACTTTGAGCCAATCCGCGACTCAGACTGCTCTTCTGTTGAGCATCCATTTGCGTCGCCTTTGTCGCATGCAATAACTGAAAAGCAGTTGAAATAGACATTAATGGCGTACGCATATCATGATTGAGCGAAGCAATGACGTCTTCGCGAAACCCCGCTATGCGCTTAGCCTTGGTAATGTCATGGGAAATGCAAAAATATTCTTCTGTCCTAGCACTCCATTCGACAATCCACAAGAAGTAAGCATCGATACCACTGGGATCCTTATGCCTCAATTCCACCGTACTTGGAAGACCTGTTACTCTCGCATGAGCCAAGCAATTCAGCAACAACTCTTCCGAACCATCATCAAGAATTTCCGCAATCCGGCCATTAATAAGATAGCTACTAGGATATCCCCAGAATACTTCAGATAATTGATTTACCGCAAGGACCCGACCATCAGCATCTAGGGAACAAAGAACGTCTCCAGAATATTGCAGAACCGCTAGCTGTTGGCCATGGAGTTGATTGAGAGAAGAAATGGCAGCTGCAAATCGACTATCTAAAGCAGCAATCTCATCGCCACCAGCCAATAGCTCTAACTTATGGCCACAACCGAACTGCTCTATACGCCCAGGCAGTTGCTTTAAACGACTTACCAAAAGACGATTGAAGGCTAGCAAAGACAGTGCAAAAACAAGGGCCGCAATCAATACACCGCTTGCATTTAGCACGGCAATCGTTTGCGACTCTCTTGCCAGTGACTCGCGAGCCAATATTTGCATCGAATCTTCAGCAGCAAGACCATGGTTGAGCAAAGTTCTAGCCGACAAAGCAATCAAATAAACTTCAAATCTTGTGCTCTTCTCTCGACCAAGTAAGTCTACTTTTGAAATCTGCTGATATAGCGCCTTCAAGCGGTCGCCCAGTTCATTAAACTCTTCGGCAATGACCTTCATGCTCGGGTTCTTCGCTACAGCCTTGTCAAGGTCGGCTTGCGATTTCTTCATACGCTGCGCTGTGCTGGCGCAAAGTATCTGTGCCTGAGGACTGAACACTCCTCCTTTACCAACAGAACTGTTCATGCCCTGCAACAAAGCAACTTCAAATTGCTGCAAGCCCACGAGCGCAGCTATTGATACTCTATGCTTTAAATACTCTTCTTCAAGTCGTGCGAGGGATAATGATGCGCCGCCGACAATAATCAATGCACTGATGATTGACGGTACAAGCAACAGCAGTATTTTTAGTCGCAATGAATATGTGAATAACACAGCAGAAATGCTACCACTAGTCAGCTTATTTGTTTGCCGATAGACTTGCTTAAAGCAGTCAAGGTATACTAAAAACCTTGAATTTACAGGGACATTTTTCGGCATGGCCAAGATTCTGGTGGTTGAAGATGAAGTGCAAGCAGCAACAATGGTGCAAGAATGGATGCTTCTGCAAGGCCATTTAGTCGAAATGGTAAACACCGCTGAAGACGCGCTGCAACTTCTCGCCAATTTTCAATATGACATCATCCTTTTAGACTGGAACCTTCCGGGAATTTCTGGGCTCGAAATGTGTAAAAGACATCGCCTGCAGGGTGGTCAAACTGCCATTCTTTTCTTAACCGGAAAAGGTGATATTGACGATCGGGCTGAAGGTCTCGATACCGGCGCTGATGACTACTTGGTTAAACCATTTGATATTCGTGAGCTAGCGGCACGGGTTCGAGGGCTCTTACGTCGCCCCGCAGCAGTCGAAAGTAAAGTGCTTACGGCCAAGGGTTTAGTGCTGAACACCGCCAACCGAAGTATTACTTGCGACGACAAGTTTGAAATTCTGCGCGCAAAAGAATGCGAAGTTCTTGAGCTTCTTATGGTCAATAGAGGCAGCGCCTTCACCTCTAAACAACTGATTGCTGCTCTCTGGCCAGTTGAATCGAACTCATCTACGAATACAGTCAGGCAAGTAATTAATACCTTGCGCCAGAAGCTCACTATCCTAGGCCACGAACAGTTAATCGTAACTATAGCTGGAAGCGGCTATACCATTCCAGCTGCTCCAGCTGAAAGCCAGTAACGCCAGACCGAAACAATCTAGACAAAAGCGCAAGGCCCTAGAACTAGATGTAAGTGAAGGCTCGCAATCATTCACTGATTATCGAACATCTTTATATGGCAATAGGAACTCTCCAGAAGCTCTTTTTTGCGCCATTTTGAGGCGTTATTTTGTTTCACGTTGATTTGACCCCCTGGCGCATTATCTTGTTGTCATGAAGCAGGCCTCGCCGACGAGCTCATTACTAGCAATCACCAGGAGAAAAACCATGAAACAAGTAGAATCTGATTTTAGAGAAGTACGCAATAACAGCCAAGCCAGAGAGCAAGCGGCGGCTCAAATAGGTGCAGTTGGCAGAATGGCAGATGAACTCTTTGCTAGCGGTGCCTTAAAGGATTCAAAATTTGGCAGCCAGAGCAAATGCCCAAGTGCCTCAGAAGTCAAAAAGTGCTTTCACCCCGACAAAGGCAAGGGTAAAGACTCTGAAGACTCAATGGATAGTGACAACGACGAAGATTTGGACGGCTATGGCGAAGATGAAAACGACGAAGATTTGGACGGTGATGAAGAAGGTGACGGCGACATTAAGGAAGGCAAAGGTAAGCCTCAACCAAACTACTGCAAAGATGGTAACCAGATCAATGAGAACGAAAAAGGCGAACTGAAGAAAAACTTCGATGGGAATGATCCAAGTGGCGCCGTCGGTGATGGCAGTGGAAGAGGCGAGCCGAAAAATGACTTTATGAATGATCGTCCTAGCCCCGGCGATAGCGGAAACGGAGATAACAATCCAGACAATTACTTCCCAACTACCCCCGACCCTAGCGGAAACGGAGATAACAATCCAGACAATCACTGGGCAAGCTTCGGTGGCAACGACCATTTTCTGCCGTCTTCTCTAGACATGTACAGTCCTTATGATCGTTAGACTGATTGATTAGACCACCCCTGTTAACTAAGACTTTAGTGAGCTCTTAAGCTAACAAAACTACCGAGCGAACAACTACATACAAAATACAAGTAAAAGTGCTGGTTTAGACTTAGTCTCGGCCAGCATTTCACTTGTCGTAAGAAATCGGACTGGACAAAGCCTCAAGATGGCGGCTGCAAGAGCGAAATCACAGAGGCTGACTAATGCCTGTTGCCTAGGCAAAGAGTCCAACGCATGCTAACTTAATCAGTCGAATGGCAAGCGAGAAACCAGTGAACTTCGACTTCAAAAATACAGAAAGAGACATTGAGCGTTGGCTAGAAAAGCACGGCACCAAAGAAGTGCTTTCTAGCGGTCAAATCTGTATTCGCGGTTACGACAAAGCCAAAGAGATTGTTTTAGAAGCCTATTTCAAAGAACACGCCTATGAAGCGCCTGTGGCATTCGCCCTAAAAGGTTATCGCGATAGGGCATTTATCGATAGACTGACTGCCGCTCTGCTTCAGGCCAAAGACTCGCGCCGACTGAAGCGACTCTGGCAAGCTTTCATTAGTGCGGGAAAATTATCATACTGGCAATCACTTTCGGTAGATCGTTTTTTTGACACTCAAGAAAACGGCAGTCCACTATCAAAAGAAGAAGTCGCCAAAAGGCATAAAGAACAAACCTTGCCGCGACTAAAAAAAGAAGTTTTAGAGACAATGAGACAATTCGAGGCAATCCTTACCGAGCTTGGAGAGCAGGAACTACCACTAACTCGACTAAGAGACGATATTGAGTTTTTTAAAAGCGGGGAGAAGCGCAAAATCACAAACGCACCACAAAAGCGAACCATTGATGAAAAGGTGTTTTGGGAATCCGTCGAGCAATTACAAAGCTACGACTCAACAGAAGAGAAGTGCACTCAGCTAGTAAATGTTCTTGAATGTTTTGCTGCTGCTGATATTAAACGCTTCGCAAAAATACTGACAGAAAAGCTTGAATTAGCCAATCATTTCGATATCGCCTGTGCTTTGATACCAGCCGGGCTCGAGAGCCAGGCCGAACAGCTCGCCGGGTGTGCAGCAATCGCCTATGTGAACCGCTCCGGTCTGCCACTGGCTAATCACCAGCCGTTGTTATAACCATAGTTGTAGGGCATCGGCTGACCATAGCCATATCCAGATCCATAACCAGACCCATAGCCACTACCTTGATAGGGATAGCCCCCCATACCGCTGCCCATGCCGCCATATCCAGCATTGCGATTGAGTGCTTTAGTAAGGAAAATTAGGCCTACTGTGGGCAGGGCGACCGCAGCAGTCTTTGCTATCACCTTAGTGGCAGTGCCAGCTGCGCCGCGCAATTTTGAATGGCTGGACTGCGGGGGCGTGGTTGAAGTATCCCAATTAGCATGACCAGCCTGATTGTAGTTATCGTTAGCAGACGAACTCGCCCGGCTCTCGGCTATACCCTTTTGAATCGCTTGCTCTTGCAGCTCATACTGACTGGGCTCAGCCGGCGGCCTGTTGTTATCTAGAGCCGGCTGCTGCGCCTGCATTTGTGGCTGTATACCTTGCTGATACTGCTGCATCGGAGGCTGTTGCCATCCAGCTTGCGCTCCCGGCTGCCCTGAATATTGTTGAGCCTGTTGAGCAGCGGCATACTGTTGAGCTGCGGCATACTGTTGGGCTGCTGCATATTGCTGTGCTGCCTGATACTGCTCTGGCGAACCCGCGAAGGTCTGGGGATATTGCACTTGCTGGGCCAGAGCTGGCTGCAAAACTAAATTTGCCGACAGAGCGACAGCCAGCCCTAGGGCCAGTGCCAAAGAATTTTTCATAGCTAACACCGTGGTAAGTAAGCGAGAAAAGCTGTGAAATAAGCAGGCTTCCTGCCGAGCCCTGTAGTCAAGTGGAATTGTCTAACAATAATGGCAGGCTAGCAGGAATGCAAATTAAATCAATAAGCCAGGCTTTTCCATCTTGAAGCTGATTTTATAAATCCGACCTGCCTCAACCTCCTCTTGAACCCTAATTTTCTAGCCTGAGTACGCAGAGGAGACACCGCCGGCGATGGCTTCCCAAAATTTCTGAAATGCCCAACTAAACGACACTACGGGACGACCAGCAAACTGAGCGACCAACTTCGCCAGCAATTCAAGGCTATTCGACTGACTATAGTGCCTCCCAGTACAATTGAAGGCATTGTAAAATTCCTTGATAAGGGCGCAAGCCGGAGTTGGAGTCGCCAACCTATGATGCTCGACCGCAATCTGTGGCAAGACTACTACGACTATTTAGTGAGCAACGACTTTCGAGTAATTCCAATCTAAATTTTTGACAACAGCATGATAAATAACACACAAAAGAGTTACGCTTTGTCTAAATTTCAGGTACAGTGCTGTTAGCAGAGGTTAAACCAACTCCGCTACGACGGAGACCCTGCGCAGCAATGAACAAAGCTTTTATCACTATTTTTTCAGCAGTGTATGTTGCCAATTTATGTATGCTGCCAGGACTGGCTAGCAGCCCCTCTCATGCTGAAACGCCGCAGCCCCAGTCGATTGCCACCAGCGCGGCCCTTGGGTCTTCTCGACAGCCAATGGTTGCACTCGCGCTCGGAGGTGGCGGCGTCCGTGGTGCGGCACACATTGGGGTTTTGAGAGTACTAATAGAAGAAGATATCCCCATCGACTGCATCGTCGGCAATAGCATGGGCGCAGTTGTCGGCGGGCTCTACTGCGCTGACGTCCCCCTCGATAAGATCCAGTCAATTCTTGCAGATGGCTCTTTTGTCAACGCTTACTTACCGCGCTTTCTCTGGTGCAGAATAATGCTTAGCCCCTTTCGCAACTTATTCTACGTTGGCAGAAATAAACCCTATGCCGGATTAGTCAGTGGCGAAAAGCTCAAGGCTACCATAGACAAACTGTTACCAGTCCCCACCATCGAAGCAAGAGACCTTAAAGTGCCGTTCTCATCTATTGCAGTGAGCCTGATTGACGGTCAAGCCCATGTCCTATCAGAAGGACGTGTCGACGAAATTCTCCAGGCAAGCGCAACTTTACCATTGCTGATGCAGCCAGTGCCCATAGGTGAGCATCTGTATGTCGATGGTGGTATTCGCAATAACTTACCAACCGCTGAAGCAAGACACAGTGGTGCCAAGCTCGTTATCTCAGTTGAGATCGATAATGACTTGAAGCCAGTTCCGGCCAAGGAGTTCACATCATTCCGCAAAGTTTTTGATCGAGTTGTGAACGCCAATATCGAGCAATTAGACGAAGACAAAGTAAATGGTGCCGATATTGTCATTCGGCCAGAATTAATCAACATTCCTATACTTTCAAAAGATAAAAAGTATGTGGACGAAGCCACAAGAGCCGGAGAAACAGCTGCTCGCCTGGCACTTCCGCGAATTCTTGAACGACTACAACAGTCTGGTATAGATACCAGAAACAAAAGTGCCCATCTAGAATTTGCAGCACCAAAAGAACCAGTTGTTCGTGAGCAACTTTAAGTCAAAATGGTTTTCATAGGCTCTGGTGCTATAGCTACAGATTCTATCGTGTTTTTAGACTTGGCTATAGGGCTCGCTTTAGTTTTTGTCTTGCTCGATAATTGCTCTTGAGTTTTGAGCAAGGTTCCAAGAAGTGAATTGGATAGAGACATAGGCGTGCAAGCTCCGTTTATATTATACTTACTACTCGACATACCCTGGACATACCGCAAAAATGGCGTGTTCATTAGCGGGCCTTGCTTACGATAGACAAGGTGCTCTCAAAAGTATGGCTCTAAACCAAAGGATAAATTCAATGCTCGTAGGCTACCGGTATCAAAATGTCGCCATTGCCATTTGGTGCGCCATTGTTTTATTTGTCTCGCCAGCCCTGGCAGATGAAACAAAATCAGCAGCAGATTCAGTACCAGAATCAGTCCTCAATTTAGACCTCTGCACCCTCGCCTATCAGCTCTACCATCAATCACTCTGCCTTCCGCTTGACCCATGGTACGACATGATGTCTCGCATTGGCAGCGATCGACGCAACAACATCTGTCGCTTCACCCACGAGTATGCAGCAAAGTTAGGCAGCTCCCAGGCCAATAATCAGAGCTTTGGGCAAGGCTATTACAGCGGCCCGAACGCAGCGCGAGGCTGGAGTGATACCAACCTCAATCTTGACCCGATTCTGACAAACTACAAATATATTGATGCCAAGCTGCCGACGTTCAACCGTGACGGCGAACAGTTCCTTGCTGTGCTGGCGCCAAGCTATATCACAAAAAACATCAAAAGAATTGACGGCATACGCTACAAGACCAAGCCAAGCGGATTTCCTTACGGTGACACCGAACGTTTCCAAATTCGCGAATATCCCAGCGGCGAAGATCATCTGATTGTCTTCGAAGGTGGTACGGGAATTGTTGGCACCACCCAACCATCATGGAGCCCCATGGGCTTCGTACTCATGAAAAAGACAGCAACAGGTTACGACGCCCACATTGTTTTTCGTGGCAGCCGCAGCGGATCATCACTGAGCAAAACAGTTTGGAAAGCACAGGACGCCATTGGAGACGCCAAAGGTAATCCTGACTGGATCACCGACCTTGGTGGCACAAAACAAATTGAGCAACCCTTGATTAGCAAAGTTGGCAAAGTGACAAAGGGCTTTGCCGAAGCACTGCCAACCATGCTCGGACCAATAACTGCTTGCTGCAAATATCTTGAGCAGAACTATCCAGCACCTGAACACATCTATGTTACCGGTCACAGCCTGGGAGCCGGTCTCGGTAGCCAATTTGTCAGCGCCGTGTTACAAGGCACCTACGGCGATCAGTTGCGACAAGAAGTAAAAAGCTGGCCCTGGCACAATACAACATTGATGGCATACGCCCAACCGATTCCTGGTGACCCTACCTGGGCAGCAAGCTTCGACAAAATCGCCCCGACAGCTCAACACTATTGGGTAGAAGGAGATAGCGTAGTTGAAGCGACTTCAGGCACCATAGTCGGACTCCTCATAGACAAAGGCGAACACGCCGGCGTTCAACACAAGCTCAGTACCGTTGCTAACAGCAAAGACAATCCCCATGAAGTGTTCATTATCAGAGCAGCAATGCTGCGCGACTTATCAGCTGGTAAAGATTCTAATTCGTCTTCTAATGCCCCTTCCAATTCACCGCCAAATCAAGCCGCTTTAGCTCAACAACTTAGCCAGCAAAACACCTGGGGCTACTACCAAACTCTTTCCAAGATGCTCGCAGGGCAACCACTAAATTACGTCTATCCTGGCGCACCGGCACCAACAATAGTCACTGCAGAAAACCTGCGAAAAATTCTGCAAAACTCCAATTTCAGTTCAGAATTTGAACGCTGGCTAGAACAAGTCTACGCCAAAATGATTGCAGATAAAGATAGCTACATAGGCTTCAAGTTCCAGAGCACTCTAGATGACCGGCAGAAACTGGTGCTCGACATCGTTGGCCGCATGCGACAACCAGCCAGCAGTGACACGACCCAAGAACTGGATGGCCTCGTAAATGAATCTACACTGATCGACGGCAATCTCGGACTCACTAACGAAGAACAGTGGATTTATTGTGGCACTATTCTCTCCCGTTTCCAGAAGTCACCACTAACAGTGCCAGAGCTTGTATCGAAGCCTATGATAAAGACTTGTTTTGAGTCAAAGTTCGATGAATAAACTAAAACCTTATTTAGCCATACTCTGTGCCTTAGGGATATCGCCATTCACTCCAGCAGATGCCACAGAGCGCACTGAAGCGGCCAAGCCAACAAACACATTAACGGCGACGAAGACGTGGGAGCCATCACTAGGACATGTGCAGATACCGCTCTGGCCGGGCAAACCACCAGATGCACTACCAGCCAAAGGGCCGGAGTTTATATCCGGAACCGAAGTTCTAAACAACGTCTCCAAGCCAACTATAACAGTCTACTCACCAGCGGAGAACAACAACACTGGGGTTGCTGTCATTGTCATTCCCGGTGGTGGCTACAGAATTTTGGCCATGGATCTCGAAGGAACAGAGATCTGCGATTGGCTTACCTCTAAGGGCATCACAGCCGTGCTTCTCAAATATCGCGTACCAAGTGCAAAACTCTACCCCGCCCGAGGCTCAATCCAGGCATTGGAAGATCTACAAAGAGCAATGGGTCTAGTGCGTTCACGTGCAGCAGAGTGGCATATTAACCCGCATAAAATAGGCGTAATTGGATTTTCAGCAGGTGGACATTTAGCCGCATGGATTAGCAACACCTATCAGAAACGAGCCTATAAGCCAGTCGACGCCATCGACAAAGTAAGCTGTCGACCTGATTTTGCTGCACCAATTTATCCTGGACATTTATGGATCGACCGAAACAAGTTCGAACTAAATTCGGACATTCATGTCACCAGCAAAACGCCACCGACATTCTTGCTGCAAAATGAAGACGACCGGGTTGATCCAGTTGAACACTCACTTGTCTATTATCGCGCCCTGAGAGCAGCTGGAGTGCCCGTGGAAATGCACCTGTATGCCCAAGGCGGGCATGCCTTCGGATTGCGGCCGTCAAAGCTTCCTGTATCAAAATGGCCTCAGCTAGTTGAGACGTGGTTGAAGACTATTGGCATGCTCTAGCGATAAAACAAGCTCCAACAGCCGGGCCAATCGACGCAATCTTCAGATTGCATCGGCGGAGACTCCTACAATCAAGTCAAGCGAATTGGTCGCGCACCTGTTACTATTTTCCGTGCACTTAGTTGTAAATTCATGAATCATCAAAATTCCAGAAATCGCACTAAAACGCAAGTGAATTTGGCAAGCCCTCTGCTGCCGACTCTCGTCGCGCGTCTCCCGCTACTCTTGTTCTTCGTGCTGCTCTTGGCCATAGCGCTGCCCTTGATTCCAGCGCTACCACTGTTTGCTCAAGGCGCAGCGCCTAAAGATGATCAATATATTTTCTCTCCAGACGAAAAGCTGAAGGCCTCCTATTCGAAAGGCAAAGTCTGCGTCAGAGATCCGCAAAACAAAGTGATCTCCGAATTCACTCCCAAAGATTCAGCTGGCCCTAACTCCGGCATAACCGATCTGTATTGGATAGACAACAACCGACTGGCAATTCAGTTCCACATGAACCCCTCCATGGAGTACCTTTCGCTAACTGATATACACGGCAAAGAACTTCACAACTATTTGGGTTACAACTTTTCCTGGTCCCACGATAGAAAGGCTGTTGCACATGTGGGTCAAATGATTCACTTCACCGAATGGCCTCACAGCGAATACATTCAGGTCAATGACCGCACCATTTATCCGCTCTCTGGGCCAGCTTACGGCAAAGGCATAAAAAAAGTGCACAGCTTCATTCCGTCATTTGCCTGGAGCCCAGACGACAGCAACCTCGCACTAATTGATGAAGTAGAGGGACAAGGAGCAGGCAAATACCTAGTCATCGTCCCAATAAATAGTCATAATCCTGCCAGACAGATCAAGATAATGCCGAAGCAGTCAGCGGCAATAGATACTCTTTATCCAAACGGCGTCAAGCTCACATGGCATGGCAACGCTACACTGACAGTTTCTACCACAGATGGTGCCAAGTGCAAGGACTTGCCATTAACTATTAGCGTGAAATAGTGAGCTGTAGCTTCTGTGTTATCTCACAGCCTCAAGGAAGCGCAAATCATACATCCAGCCTTCCCCGCCCTGGTCGCTGAGAATGCTGACCATGCCAGTACTCATAAACGCCAATTTCAAAATTTCCCATTGATCATCGCTAATCTCACCATACTGGCAGCTCAATCCGCCAGATTCCCACATAATGGTCACCGAGCGACGATCGATTGCATCGGTAATCACATCATAACTACCCAGACGAGTAACTCGACCATAGTGCCAGCGAAAATCTTGGCCGACTCTTTTGGCCTGAGCTGCTTCCATGGCATTAGAATCAGCACTCTGGATTCTGTCAACGGACTTCTCATCTGACATTAGACTGTCACCTCATTGATGTGATAGATCGACTACACCTACACGAATAAGCGGCCACCGTTAACCTGAACTTCAAAATCGAGCGAATAAGCTCTCTCGAATAGAGCCTATTCTAGTCTTATATCAGCTCTTGTATCAGCGAACAGTCCGTAGTTTGAGTTAGAATCCTCACATAACAACTTAAATGCCACTTGCTTGGACTAGACCAACCAGTAATCTGATGCCACCACTCGGCGATGCCTTGCTGAGGTTTAATGACTGATGGAAATCACTATCCCTCTCTCACTATTTCTGAAATCGTGGCTGAGGTTTCAGCTTTTGCCTGATTAAGGCATTCCCTTGCCAGCTCTAAACTGCAACAACGTTTTTCTCGATCTTGAACAGTGAGAGAAGAAACAAGCTGAGCTAGAGCCTGGTTTGTTACCGACGGATACTTACTCAAATCACATTGAGTAAGTGGCTCGGCTTCTTGCCCAGTGAGCAAGAAATACAAAGTGCTGCCTAGTGCGTAAAGGTCTGAGTGAGCACCTGCTTCTCCCCTAAACTGCTCAGGCGGCATATATGCAAGCTTTCCAGAGGCGGCGCCGTCAGCAATGGCACCATCAAGCTTCCTTGCCACCATAAAGTCAATCAGCTTAACTTGATTGTCTCCCGACCAGATCAGATTATCAGGAGTAAAATCTTGGTGAGCGATTCTTATGCTGTTATGCAAATACTCGAGAATGCCAACCATACACAATGCTAGTTCAATAACAGCATCCTGCGGAAATGGCCCATTCTCTCGAACCAATTCTTTGAGGGAACTACCAGCAACATATTCGAGTACCAGGTAGGCTCGCAGCTCTTCAACAAAAAAGTCTTCAAGCCTTACAATGAACGGATAATCAATACTTCCAAGTATTCTTGCCTCTTGCTCAAATGAATCAATAGCCTGACGCTTAGCGGCGAAGTCTACATGCGCTGGAAGCACATACTCTTTCAGCACCACTAAATTCTTACCAGCTTCATCCGGTGTCTTAGCACCTGTAACTCTGGCAAGGTAAGCGGTTCCTTGGCCGCCACGCCCTATCTGCCGTTCAATTTCGTAAGCACCCTCCTTTAGCTTGCGCCCGGCCACCAGCGGACCGAGCAATTCAGCACCGGGTACGGTGCCAAGGGCTTCAAGCCAAAGCTCACTGTATGATGGGTCTTTAGCGTTGGGCTGAAGGTACTGCTCGATTCTTTGATCTACTTCAATGCCTCGTTTCTCTAAGGCGGCTTTGAATGTTTGCCACCTCGAACGATCAGCAAGAATCTCCAGCTTAAATTTGAATGGCTTACGCCAAGACTTCTTGCGCTCATCAATTCTAACCATTGACTTGATGGGATCTGTTTCATTAGGCTCCAGCGAAATTCGGATTATATTCGCAAGCTTAAAGTGAACCTTACTGAGAAACTCCCCACCAGCAGTGCGAAGAAAGGTGATTTCAGCTGGGTCTACAACGATGGCTGAGATTCCACGGAGTCGGCCGCAGTAACGAAGTCCCAAAGTCAGCCCAAGGAGAAATATATACTGGACACCCCAGCTACTTTTGAAATCAGGAAAGGCCAAATGTAGAAAACTTGCGGCAGAACGAGAGAAATACATTTCAAAAATAATAAAGCCAGCGAGAAAAGCAAACAGCAGCGCATAAAAAGTAATATTCCAATCTCGATAGCCGAACTTCGAGCCAGCGCCGCTTACTTCCTCATCACCATAAGGTGCACATGGAATTACGGTAACGCTGGTTCGACATAATTCTCCATTAGATTGCTGCCGGTAAAGGGCTGCCCATTCTTTGTACTTCTCTTCTGCCATTGAAAAGGTCCTAAATGTCTTAGTGAATAGGTGAATCAGCTACTTTCGTCTCTGCAACATTAGCCAACAACAATTTTATCTCACCACAAGAGGCTGGTCGATCAAGCACATCTAGCTGAGTTAGCTTGAAGACTAAATCAGCTAGGCCTTTAGCAATACCATTAACAGTGCCATGAGAGACTGCTGAACTAGTCAGAATACTAGGGCGACTAGGAAGCAATGCCACAGGATCTTCACCTGTTAACAAGAAATTCAAAGAACAACCAAGAGCATAAAAGTCACTCTGCGGAACGGCCTTTCCCCTTAGCTGTTCTGGTGGCATATAAGCTTGCTTGCCAATTAGGGTTCCCGTAGCTTCCCTCAAGAAATAATTGGCTGCTCCAAAATCTATCAAAATCAGCTTATTGGATTCATTCAAAATCAAATTATCTGGAGTGAAATCACGATGAACAATAGGGGGCTCTTTGCTGTGCAGATAATCGAGCATAGAGACCATTTGAAAAGCCAGCTCTAATACCTCACTGGCTGCAAAGGCACCGGCATATCCAACTTTCTGACGCAGATTAACGCCTGGCAGATAATCAAGCAGCAGATAGTCTCTCTCATTTTCTCCAAACTGCTCAAAACAACGAACAATTTGTGGATGATCTATGTCCATGAGCATAGCAGCTTCTCGATCAAACAACTCTCTCGCTTTCTGAGAGTCTGCACCGCTAGCTTGTTCTATCATCAGCTCCTTAAGAACATAGTTTTTTCCAGCTTGATCTTTTACCAGATAAACGGCACAGAAGCCACCGAAAGAGAGCTGGCGCACTACAGACAACATGCCGCTCTTTAATGAAGCCCCCGGCCTCAGCGGTGCAAAATTTGTTGACTGAAAACGTCTATTTAGCTCATCCTGCCAAAGACTGGTATAACTTAGCTCCTCCGCAGATATAGCCTTAGTTTGCAGTGCTCTTTGATACTGATAAAAGTTAGAGTCTTTCTCTGCCCGTCTAGCAAATGAGTCAATACTGAGCAAAAACTGTTCCTGGTATGCAGGCGAAAAACCAGAAAGAGCAAAACAAACGGCCTCGCCCCCCTGCAATCGCAAGCAAATTTTATCGGCTGCACTAACTGAACTTGGATCGTCAGTAGAAAGAGAAATGCCATAGACATCGCGCCAATGTATGAGCTTCAATCGACCAAGACTGAACCGGCCTAAAACAGGGTAGCTCAAACCTCTCTCTGAGAGGAAAAGTTTATTCCCTTCCCTTACACTAGTAAGAAATAAGAAGACTGCCACCACCATTGGAATAAGGACAAAAAGCATCAGCAGATTCTGTATGGTATTTCGAGCAATCTCTCCCGCTTCGCCGGGAAACCAAGACAAACTAAAAATCAGACCAAGAGAAAAGCAACCAGTCAGCAATAACATCATCAATACCAAAGCGACAAGCCCAAAGAAGACAAAGAGCTTGCCTCCCCCCTTATACGGCACGATCAGTTCGTATTTAGTCATTGGCTTTATATACCAAGCTTGCTGGGCCAGCAAACCCAATTTGCTTCGCTTTAGTCTCGTTGCAATCACTTGGAAATCAGGCTGGAGTCACTTGGAAAAATACCCCTCTACCAAGCCGTTAGGATACTCAATGACCCAGTCACTAACAATCTGTGTTGAAACCTGTAACACTTCGCCGCGCCTTAAATCGTTTGTAAAAACTGGGCTATTTTGCAGTTCACCGATAAACTTGTCTTCTTCAAGATCTTTAACCAGTAGCCACATATGCTCGGTTGCTTCAACTTCATGAAATGGACACTTGAAGAAGATATTGCATTGGGCTAAAGAGCCGTCCAAAATTCTTTGAATTATGCTGGGTAAACTTTCTTTTGCCTTGAGTTCCGCGCACAAAGAATTAACGCCCTTTTCGACCTCAATAAACACTCCTTTAGAGAAGGCACGCACTATCTCACCATACGTATCAAACCATTGAGACCAGCTCGCTGAGCTTTCATCTGGCAATAGATTTATAGCCATTGAATACGGTGTCTCTGATACCGCTGAGGTCACTGGCACACACTGATTCTTGGTGCCTGTATTGGCAAAATTGGCCGAGAAAAAAGCGTACGAGACTCTATCTGGCAAATCTAACGAGAACGGTTCTGCGTTCTTGATCAGTGCTATTTCAGCCTTTACTAGCAGTTCTTGTACAAAAGCTCGCAGCACCTCAGCGGCCCCACGAAGTTGTACTTCTGGAACACCGCTCATTTGCACTTCCGGCAAGCCAAAGCGGCTGCAGCCGTCTGTTAATAAAGTGTAGTCACTCTCTTGCTCTTGGGCTATTACTCGTACAAATGCACTTGCCGACGGTACGCAAAAATCATCACAAGAATTAAGTAGCTCTTCAGAAAAGCGAAAGACTCTGCCAAAATCAACATCGTATATGATGCCATCAAATTTGCTAGCAATAAATGAGGCAAAAGACAGAGCGCCCCAGAATCCTTCGCAAATCGAGCTGCCGCTATAAGAATCACACTTAACACGAATAACTGTCTTTGCCATCTGCAGCGATATCAGCTCAACTTCACTAACTCGTCCTTTCAATTCGGATACAATACAATCAACTTCGCTCACGCTACAGAGCCGAAAAGATGGTTGCGCGTCATATATAAGAGTAAGAAAGTCCTTCTTGGCAGTTACTCCACTCATCCAGCTAAAATAATTGCTAAGCGATTCTGGGTGTACAAGAGTGAAATGCCAATCTAAAAACTCGACAGGACAGGCTACGTAAAAACAGCATTCCGGAGCGGGATTAAACGAGAACTTAGATTTCATCACAGCAGACAAGACCTCAAAAGACGCTGGGAACAATAGGGTGATTGCAGATTAAGCTGGCAACTCAACTGATAGAATGGCAAATCATTCAATCCACTTTCATACACTGAAGAGCGTTGTACACATCATCAACGGTCTGGAAGCGCTGACTTCTTTCTCGCTCTAAACACTTAGCGACTAACAGTTCAATTGATTCAGTAAACTTCAGCTCTGTATCTAAAGAATTGATAGAAGGGGCCTTCTGGTTGACGCGCTTAACCAGCGTGTCCATCGCCGTTCGCCCCCGAAGAGGGGCAGAACCGACTAGTGCCTCAAACATCATGCAGCCAAGAGAATACACTTCAGAGACGCAGTCAGCCTCGTCTCCGAGACATTGCTCGGGACTCATATAGAGAGGGCTACCAAAAATCTCACCGGGCTGAGTAAGTTTCTGAATCTTCTCCTTGCTCTCATAGCTCATCTGATCAATGTTATCTGATAAGAGAGATAAATCGGCCAAGGTGCTGCTGCATAATTCGCCGGTTCTGCTGCAAACTCTAGCAATGCCAAAATCAACCAGTTTGACTATTTCTACATTGCCTTTGCCAACTAGCATTACGTTGCTGGGTTTCATGTCACGATGAACAACCTTGCGCCCGTGAGCGTAACTCAGGCCGAGGCACACTTGCGAAAATATAGAAACGAATCTCTCCTCAGAAATCACCTTATCTATTTCTAGCAAGTCAGCAAGGCTCATTCCTTGAAGAAATTCCATGACAAAATACGGCTCACGGCTAGGGGTAAAACCGAAGTCAGCCACTCGAACTATATTGTCGTGCCTAAGTTCTAATGATATTCTTGCTTCTCGTTCAAATCGCTTCAAGCTCAGCGGCTCGTCTTTAAGATGGCTATGCATCAACTTAATAGCGCAGAAACGGCCAGTCTTAAAGTCATAAGCCTTAAACACTTTGCCCATGCCGCCGCAGCCAATCTCAGCGTCCAAGCTATAGCGACCCTGCAGAAGTGAATTTAAACCAACAGAGCCAACAGGCCCATTTGATAAAGGCAGAACTGGAGAGTTGGCGACGGTCTGCCCAAAGTTAGCTTCATTAAATTCGTACATTGTCTATGCCTACACCTTTTGTAAATCCAACCGTGAGTCAAGTCGTAGTCCAACAGCGCGAAGTGATACAGCAAAACTTACCTACTTATTTGTGACGCTTCCATATCGGGAGATCTACTAAGCCAGCGGGTAAATATTTGTCAGCGAGACCAATCAATCGGACCAATCAATCAAACTAGTCAACGAGCCCAGATTATTTCGCACATAAACTAGCATTGAGATAGACGAGCAGTGAAACGATCAGAAAGCAAAATAATCGACTTACTAGCCGAATGTGAACAAGCCCTCTTGAACTTGGAGAGGGAGATTAAATCAGTTGATGCAAAGGCGAACGAAACAATCGAACAGAATATAACTTACGCAAAACAGTCAGTGACTGCCTGCCTTGAAGAAATGGCTGATAAAAACTTTGACAATGCTCGCGTTTTGGCAAATGTCGCCGTGCTTCGAACTCGCTTTGCCAAACGAGCATTTGAAGCAGAATCAATTGAGCTACTAATTGGTGAAGCCGATTTTCTACCATTGAATCAAAACTGGCTGGAAGAAGCAGAGGGAGCGTTGTACAAGATGGAGCAGTCTTTCAATGAAATACAAAATGCCGTAGGGAACATTGATTCTGCCCTCTATCAGAAAGAAAGATAGAAATTTAGATACCTATCCAATTAGATGCAGCGAAGGCAAAGATTAGTTAAGCAATGAACCGCTCTTTTGATAAGCAAATAGAAGAACTCAAGTCACGCATAGACGAGGCTCAGTACAGTTCGCGACAAGGTTCAAATCCTGACCTTACAACTCTAATAAAAGACAATTTGCTCGCCGCCGATAAGGCACTTCTGAAAGCACGGCAGCACAATCAGGATAAACATCACAACAATTTCTCATATTATTTTAGGCTAGCAGAACTAAGACTTGCACTAGCTAAGCGTTATATGGAGCCGAATAGTAAGCCTTCCAATCAGCACATGAAGCCGCAAAAGGTCGGAACCATACAAGAGCTTATCAATCAGCTCGATACTAGACTCATTGATTTCAAAACTATCGTTGAATGGAAGAATTATAGCCTGCCGCCATCGCTAGAGCGGTGCTACATCGACTGCATAAAGCTAAGAGAAGATGCACTGGCCGAGCTTCTTGCTGGTCGTCAAACAGCAGCAAAAAAGAGTGCCCAAGCCGGACTAATATTGCTCGAATACATCAGTCTTGCTTCAGCCGATGATCGAATTGGACAAACACTCACAGCCAAAAACTATTCTCAAGTGCAGCTTCCAAAAGACGCGGAGCCCATCCGCAGTTCTATCAATAAATTCAGGGCGGTGAGGCGACTGCTAGGTTTGTCTAAATTACTATTCGAGCAGAGAATACCTATGGGGCTATCTAAAGCAGCAGAAAATGCCGAAGACGCTCTGGTTGATTCTATCTGGGCATACGCCAGAGACGACAAGGCCAGTCTTGAAAAAGCAATGCTCGGCAATCACTTTCGCATAGGCTCACTTGAGCACAATCTGCTGCAAGCAATTCATAGCCTTGAGAACGATGAAGCAGACGAGATCGTTTCATTGCCGCCGAAAATCATGGGTGAATTCTTAGCGATGAGTAAAGATGGCTTTGAACGCCAGGCTTGCACGTTCTTCCATGCAGTAAAGGAGCGAGTTCTCGATAAGCAAGCCCTAGGAGACCTAACTGTATCAATTTGGCAAAACTATAAGGACATGCACGACTATTATCTAACCCTTGAGTCTATGGCAGATAGCGCTGGCCTGATTAAGATATACGCAGAGATAGGTAAAGCTGACTTGAAAAAGTTGCGGTTACTTCTAAGCCAGGCGAAAATCAACTAACAATCGCCTGGTGGCTATTGGGATTATAAAGCCTGACGCTAACTTACAAACAGGGATTGGCAGATTAGACATGGAAGCGTCACAAATCAATGGGTAACATAATCATAGCTACAATAATTTCTTACTCTGATTGGAACTATCTAGATGACAGAAACAGAAGAGAAAGAACTGAATAACTTTGTCGTCCTGAAAACTAGCTCCAATTCAGACTGGCGGAAAATTTTCAAAGCAGCTCAACAACCACTGCGCAATCAGTCACAGCAAGAACAGCATCAAAGCATACAAATGCAGCAAGCGGACAATCAAATTGACTATCCTTTGGCTGGATACTTATTCTCTACTAGCAACAAGGAACCAATAGCAATGTCAATTGGAACAGACGTAGCTTGGATTTTACCATTGGCATTAAGTCTGTGCTTTTGCCTCAGTCTGTCAACTTGCAATATCGCAAGAGCAGCCGAAGCAGCCAAGCCTCAACAAGAGACGACAGAAAAGAAACCGGAACCAATTTCGGCAAGTGAAACAACAACAACGAATGACGCTTCATCATCGCTAGAGTCAGCAAAGCAAGCAGTCAAAGATAAAGACTACACAAAAGCCATCGGTATTCTACAGTCGCCGTCTTTAGCGGCCGATGCAGAAGCGCAATACTATCTTGGTCTTCTCACTCTCAATGGCTGGGGAATTACCAAGAATACAAACGAGGCAATCAGCTGGTTGACCAAGTCAGCGGAGCAAAAATTTGCGAAGGCTCAAACAGAACTTGGGATGTTCTACTTGTCTGGGAAAGAAGTAATCAGGGATACCCCCAAAGGCATAGTGTTTCTGCAGCAGGCCGCCGAACAAAATGATACTACAGCTCAAGTTAGACTTGGTCAAATCTATCAGAACGGCGAAGGAGTAGGAAAAGATGCCGACAAAGCTTTCGCGTGGTATCAAAAAGCCGCAACCACAGACAGTGCCGCAAAACATGCAGTTAGTCAATGCTATCAATTTGGCATTGGTGTAGCTGCAAACAAAAAAGAAGCCTTCAGCTGGTGCAAAAAGGCAGCTGAAGATGGCAACGCTAAAGCTCAATGCGACTTAGGCAGATACTATGAATTAGGTAATGGTGTCGAACGTAATGGTAAAGAGGCCCTTAAGTGGTTTCAAAAGTCTGCAGCGCAGAATGACCCAGCCGCGCAAAACAAACTCGGCCACATTTACATGGATGGCCTTCTAGCGCCAAAAGACATCAAACAGGCGACGGCTTGGCTACAGAAAGCTGCCACCGCCGGTAATGCCGAGGCAAAAGAAACCCTGCTCAATCTTAAAACTCCATCACCAGCCGTTTGCTACAAAAAATTTATGGCAGCCGTTTATTATGGCAAGACCTTAAATGACTTTAGCTCATATCTCACGAGAGCTAGCCAGGCCGCCATAATGAAAATGTCACCGGCCGAAAAACAAGCTGTTTTTCTACACCTCAAAAGGCTCTATATTGGCGATCCTAAGATTATTAGCGAAAAACACTACGGCAATATGGTGCGCCTAGTGGTTGGTTCAGGCACGGCCGCTCTCGATGGTGCTAGAACCACATCTGATGTAACGTCTGAGATAGAGCTATTTTTAGAAGACGGTTACTGGAAGGTAAGTCGCTCAGTGACAACAGGCACTTATTATGAGTGATCTAAATTCGTCTTTAAGCATTTGAACAATTCCTTCAACGAAAGCTAGCAATGCAGCTAGCGAGAAACAGAAGGAAGACTGCTAGCGCCTCCAATATATGCAAGTTCTTGCAGATATGCATATGCGCAAAAGTGTGAAACAATATATTTCTGGCAGCAATTTCAAATCGCTTGTTTCGTAAACACGCATCGCATGATTACGAGGAGGAAGAATAATGGCGGCAGAAAGGTTAGACGAACCATCGATAGAAAGATACGCCAACGATCTTGGTCTGAGCATAGTAGAAAACGAATTTCCCAGTCAACCATTTACAGTCTTTGCCGAAACAGAATCTTTGCAAGCCTCTATCGCTGAAATACAGCGATGGGCAAGAACATTTGTTTGCTTAAGTGGCAAATTGATTCTATTGACTGACATTGAATTAAAAGACAACGAGATAGAGGCGGTAGATCGTCTTGTCTCATTACCAAATTTACCGTCCCGTGCAGAAGTTATCCATGAATGCATAGCCTCAACTAGGGGCGCTGATGTCTTATTAGTTCTAGTTGACTCGACTAAAAGAATCAGCCGGCGGCTAAGCGACTATGCAGAATTGAGACGCTCTCTTAAGGGCATCGATCTGCCAGCCGATTATAACGACCACAGTTAACTTTTCAGTGTACGAGCTTACCTATTGAGAAAGGAGAATGGTAATGACCGAAAAACAACAGAGCACAATCACTCCCACCTTAGACAAAGCAGTTCCAATCACAGTGGCACGAGGCGATGGCATCGGGCCTGAGATCATGGATGCCACACTGCGAATTATCAAGGCTGCTGGTGCAAAGCTCGACATTGAAGAGATTGAGATTGGCGAACAGGTCTATCTAAAAGGAATAAGTTCGGGAATAGCCACTGAGTCTTGGGAGTCGCTAAGACGCACAAAAGTCTTTTTGAAGGCACCGATCACGACCCCTCAAGGTGGCGGATTCAAAAGCCTGAATGTCACGACCCGTAAGACTCTAGGTCTTTTTGCTAATGTCAGACCATGCATGTCTCTAGCACCTTTTGTTGACACCAAGCATCCTAAAATGGACGTTGTAATCGTCCGTGAGAACGAAGAAGACCTATATGCTGGTATTGAACATCGCCAAACTGATGATGTCTATCAGTGCCTCAAGCTTATAACCAGACCAGGCACAGAAAAGATCGTCAAACACGCTTTCGAATACGCCCGATTAAACAACCGTAAAAAAGTAACTTGCTTCACCAAAGACAATATTATGAAGCTTACGGATGGTCTATTCCACCAAGTTTTTGATGAAATCGCTGCTGACTATCCTGACATCGAAAATGAACATTGGATAGTAGACATTGGCGCAGCAAAACTGGCCGATACACCTGAGAACTTTGATGTAATTGTCATGCCCAATCTCTATGGTGACATCCTTTCTGATGTGGCAGCTCAAATAGCTGGTTCGGTTGGTTTGGCGGGCTCGGCAAACATTGGCGATCATTGTGCAATGTTTGAAGCAATTCACGGCTCAGCTCCACGCAGAGCTGGTCAAAATCTAGCTAACCCTTCTGGGCTTCTACTTGGCGCCGTTATGATGCTAGTGCATATTGAACAACCAGAAATCGCTGAGAAAGTGCACAATGCCTGGCTCAAGACAATCGAAGATGGTGTGCACACCTATGACATATTCGCTGAAGGTGTCAGCAAGCAGAAGGTCGGAACCAAGGAATTTGCCGACGCCGTTATTGAGAGACTGGGACAAGTGCCTGCCGTTCTCAAGCCAGCAAAGTATGAAAAGGCAGACAAATCTAAAGTAGAACAAAAAACAAACTCGAAGAGCTCTAGCAAATCTGCAAAACAGACAATTGGAGTAGACGTCTTCTTGCACTTGAGTGTAAATAACGTCGAAACTCTAGGCGAGAAGCTATCAAAGTTGAGTGCTGAAAACCTCAAATTGAAGATGATTACAAACCGAGGCGTCAAGGTTTGGCCAGACGGATTTCCTGAAACGTTCTGTGTAGACCACTGGAGATGCAGGTATGTCTCGCCATCGCTTAAGGCAATCAGCCATGACGATATAATCGCCCTGCTCAAACGAATTTCAGATGCAGGATTTGATTTCATCAAGACAGAAAACTTGTGTACTTTTGACGGTGAACGCTCATACTCACTAGGTCAAGGAGAATAGGTCAAGAAACTAATTTCTAGAAACTAATTTCTAAAAAAGAAGCAGTTAGCAGCGAGGTAGCCATGGATTTCTATGGCTACCTCGTTGCTGACAAAGATAATCTGAAAGATACAGCTATATAAGTAATTACACAGCCGGTTTTTGAATAGCTAAGGAGCTACCGACCAGCGAAAGAAACATATGCGGAACAGTCAAGGCGCTGAGCAGATAAAACATTGCCCTTGTGGCCTGCTCCGGGACTGCAGAAATCTTGAGCACCGAGGACAAACCAAACACCGATTCAGAGGCTGATGTTAACGAATTAGTGCCAATAAAATAAATTGTCGCGGCCATCAGCCAACTACCAAGAGTAAAAAACGCTGCTTTCTTAAAAAAGATCAAAAACCCGTTGGCAAAATTTACTGAGTCAAACTGAGCAATTTGCCTCAGGCACTGACGCAAAGAATGCCACCAACAAAAATAAATCGCAAACGAAAGCAGTGGTGGCAGAAAAACGCACGACAAGATCAAAGCCAAGGACGAAGCGCAATCGAACATAGCCGCTCTACTCTTTGCTTCGCAAGCAGTGCAGAAATCAAAAACAAGCGAGGAGCAGGCCAAACCGACAATCATACACCCTAAGATTTTCAGAACTTCTGCCAAGGTCAGCGAAAAGGAAACTTGCGAGCCAATAAGAAAAGAAAACACTCGGTTTACATCGTCAGCGTGAAGGAAGCAGGGCGCAAGAACTGGCAAAAAGCCCCACAAGCATTTCTTGGCAAAGCTTAGGTCTTGCTCTTCATCAAGAGCGAAATGAAGACATGAAACAGAAAGAAAGCTGACCAACATTGGACCAGGATCGTGAAACCAAATCCAAAGCAGAAGTAAGGCCAGAAATATATAAGCCAACAAAAAAATTGACAGCCTCAATCTGCTCACTTCACCGTCTTTGTCTGGCGGACAGCGAAGATAATCAAGGGAGCCATGGCAGATTCCGAACAATAAAACATTCACCAAAAATATTGAAACTTGAGAGTAGAAATCACGAGCCCAAAGAGAGAATGGCAACAATGCTAGAAGTGTGGCGAAGGTAGCCCATCTTCTATGAACACGAAGCCAACTTTTAAGATGACTGGCATTGTTCATAAAACCATCTTGGCCATAATGGCACTTAGTTCAACCTTTCTAGGCATGACGGCAAATATAGCGGCATCATCAGCCAATGAAGAACGGTCGCAGAGAAAACGCACTAACACATCAGGGTCAACTCGCTCAAAAAGAGCACTAAGCAATAATGGCCCTTCAGCTGGATTTTGCTTAAGATAAGTGAGCAATACTCGATCTAAAAGCTGTGCCTTAGACGACAAGCCTTCAATGCTATTAGGCCAGCGACCGCGCTCAATCGCTCGGCCAATGGCACTACTGCTGCGATGAATTGCGGCAAAAGCATATCCGGTAGACGAGCGAGCCATGCCGCCTCCCAGGCCAATCAAGGTATGGCGTTTATCGGGGCTAATCCCGTCAACTGAATGCATAGGAATACAGCCGTGCTCAGTATAAATTTTCTCAAAGTCAGACAAGCCATACTCAGCGCACAAATACCCCATCAGTAAGCGCTCGTGCTCTTCTTTGGCCAAACGCTCAAAGCCAACCCAAACCGATTCTACTAAAGCGTCGCTCTTTGAAAACGGCAGAACATAGAAGAAATGAAAACCCTTGCCAGCACTAGCAATATTTACTTCTGTAAAATCCATTAAGGTTAGGCAATCAGCATCAAAAACATCTTTGCCAGAACGCACATGCCAGCCAAAGAAATCTTGCTTAAACTCCTGTTCAAGATATTGTGGCGGCCGACTGTCAAAAAGAAACTGACTTGATATAGTTCTTTGAGTGGTCGAAATTTCTAAACGTGACTTACTGTAATCGATGCTCTTCATCGACTCGCCAAGAAATAGTTGAACATTGTCACAAGCCTTGAGCCCCTTCAAAGCTTGGTCATAATAAGCATCAGCCAAAACGCAGGTATAAGGATATCGCTTACTTCCTCTAATGCTAGTTTTTGAGCGATACCTGACTCTCCATTTATGCCACTTTCTTGTAAACGGTACATTCAGCTTTTCAGCAACATTATTCCAAAAGCACCAGGTATGATCGCGCCCGTAACTCAAACGCGGCTCAATCAAGCAAATACTATTAGCTGTTGCGCCTTTAGGCTCAAGCTGACAAAGAGTACCGGCAAGCGCCAAGCCTGACAGCCCAGCGCCAGCAATAGCATACTCAAACTCAGCGACAGACAACATCGTAACTCGCCAAGCCCTTCAAAGGGCGATGCAGCGCACTCTCGTGGCTAGAAGAAACCTGTACGCGATGATACTTTAACTGAACAAGTGAAAGCAACGAACTCAACAGACAAAATGCTTTCTCTCCACCACTAGTGGCAACACGCTCATTGAATACTCGCTCTGGATGCTTCACTATCAAGTTACCGATCTCACGGTAGGCCCTGCCAGCGCAAAGTATGCTCAGTTTAGTCTCTAAAGGCAAAAAGCAAATGCCATTCTCAGCGCTTTGATAATAGCTTTGCGAAATCAAAATAACCTGGCGAACCACCTCAAATACTTCAGCTTGAGCAGGCAAACTTCCGCTTAGTGCTTCTGCCACAGTAGCCCGATCTACTAAATTTGAGGGAAGATAGATGCGCCCCTGAGCAAAGTCTTCTCTGAGATCACGAGCGATATTTGTTAATTGCATACCAATTCCTAAGTCAATGGCAGCCGCCAAAGCATCACTACCAGTGACCTCAAGCAAAAGACAAATCATGATGCCGACAGTTCCTGCAACCTGATATGAGTAACGCAACAATTCTTCGAGCGACTGGGTCTGTTCAAAACCAATATCGGCTCTAACACCACGAACAAGATCGAAGGCAAATCCGAGGGGAATATCTCTAGTGCGCACCAATCTCAAGAATGCAGAAACTTCCTCAACTGATGAGCAGTTGACTTCAAGATCACGCTCTACTCTATCAAGAAAACTAGCGGCCAATTCTTTGTCAGAACAGTGATCAACGCCATCGTCGACGTAACGACAGAAGCTATAGAGAACGCTAAAGTCTTCTCGCGTTTGCCTCGGCAAAAACTGAGAAGCCCAAGCAAAAGTCTTGGCCCGGTTAGGCATCAATATTGACTCAGCTTCTAGCTGATGCTCTCTCGCTCTGGCTTTCAAGTTGCTGGTCCTCACCGAGGTCTTGCTCTGCGAATCTGTTTAAGGCGGGAATAAGCCGATCTAAAACTTTCGCAGACGTTAATACGCCTGGCATACCAGCACCTGGATGGGTGCCAGCGCCAACGAAAAAGAGATTTTCAACATCTTCAGACTTGTTCTGAAATCTAAAATATGCCGACTGCATCAAAGTTGGTTGAACAGAAAAACCAGTACCATGATGGGTGAGCAAATTATCTCTAAAATGCTCGGGTGTGACAAAGAAGCTATCAACTAAATGTTCTTGCAAGCCGGGGAGAATAGTTGACTCTAAAAACTGCAGAATTTTTTTAGCGAATTTATCACCCTCAACTTGCCAGTTAACTGAACCTTGTAAATTGGGAACTGGAGCTAAAACATAGAAACACTCATGACCTGGGGGAGCCATTGAGGGATCGGTTCTACTCGGGGCATGAAGATAGAGACTAAAATCATCGGCCAAAATTTTCTTGTGAAAAATATCGTCGAGCAATTCCTTGTATCTTTTGCCCAACAATATACTGTGATGTTCGACCTGGGGATATTGCTTACTCGTGCCAAAGTAAATGACGAATAAACCCATCGAGTAGTGCATCTGCTCGACCCGTTTATCTGTCCATTTCTTGCGGTCCTTCGCTGCTAGCATGTTCTTGTAGACGAAAGGCGGATCGGCATTAGCAATGACTAAATCAGCTTTATAGATTGCTCCATCAGTTGTCTCAATACCAACCGCTCTGCCATTCTCAGTAATTATTTTTGCAACGGTGCAGCCTAACTGAACTTTGACACCAGTTTCTTCCATGAGCTGGGCCAATCCACTAATAATTGACCCTGTTCCACCCATGGCATACCAGACACCGTACTCGCGCTCTAAATAATGAATCAGCGCATAAATAGAAGTAGTATTGAAGGGATTGCCACCAACTAGTAAGGGATGGAAAGTGAAGACTTGCCGCAGCTTTTCATTTTTTATGTATCGCGAAACCAGCTGATAGACAGTGAGATAACTTTCCAGCTTCATCATTGCAGGAGCAACTTCAATCATGCTCTTTGCCGTGACAAAAGCATGATCTCCTAACTCAGTAAAACCTACATCAAAGATCTTCTTGCATTTAGCAAAGAGTTTTTTGTAACCCCCGACGTCCTGCGGCGAAAACTTCTCTATCTCCGCTAGGGTGTCTTCGAATGTTCCACCATACCTGAAACTCGTGCCGTCATCAAAACGAATGTTATACCAGGGCTCAACTGGGACGAGCTGCATATAATCGACCATCTTGCGGCCGAATAGCGCAAACAACTCTTCTATCAAAAAGGGGGCAGTGATTACGGTGGGCCCGGCATCATATGTGAAGCCTTTCCTCTCATAAACATAACCTCTGCCCCCAAGGCGATCTTGTTTGTCAACAAGAAGAACTTCGTATCCTTTCTTTCTCATTCTCAAGGCGGCAGCGATTCCGCCGAAACCGGCACCGATAACTATTACTTTTGGCATCAGCGCTGCCTCGTAAATGGCTTGAAAACAACCTTGACCGGAAAGACTGGAGGCTTGAGAATTGGTACCTGACACGAACCTTAGAGATGTTCTACGCCGCTGCAACTGCCTTTCCTGCTGCATCGGGTTCGCAATTGTAACCGTCAGCTTCTGACTTGGCCATGGCAATCATATATATGTAGATACCCAAGCCTACTTTAGCAACTATATCAGCAATCGTATAGCCAACCTGGAGACCGCATTGCCCAGCTCCACCAGATAGACCAATCATGGTCGACATGTAGGCTATGGGGTAGAAGCTCCAAGTGATGAGCAGCAGGCCTCGAGCAGCAGAGACCAGACCTTTGACTGGTTCAGGTTGACGACTGTAGGCCTGACCAAATTCGGTGAACAGGGTGAACATAATGAACAAGAACGGACACATAGACAGACCCCAGAACAGCCAACGAGTGCTGGCAACCTGAGAGATCTCGCCTGGGTAGCCGAGGGCAATCATGAGTGCCGCCGCAGAAGAAAGCTTGACAATGAGGCCCTTCGAAATAGCATGAGGAAGAGCAAGCACTGCAACAAGTTCGATCACGAGTAGAGGCACTGTCAGCAACCAGTCGGCATAACGGTAGGCATCATTGAATGGCATCCCTGACGCCTGGTAAGCCCCGTTGACCAGAGTGTAGGCGTGGCTAAAACTCTCGTAAATGCGAAAGTAGTGATAACAAGCAATTGTCGGAACCAATGCACTAACGAGTAATGCAGGTCTATATTTAGGAGCGACCTGACTCCTCGAGTAAAAGAAGAATAGGGCTCCAGCTAACATCGCTGCACAACATAGAGACATAACGTTAGCAATCAGACTATATTCTGTCGCTGTTAAGGTAGGCATAACATGCTCCTTTCGTAGAGTAAAAACCAGCTTTAAGGGACTCTACCAAAATATCCGAACGCGGTGAACAAGCAGTGAACGCATTCTGAGGAATCCGCAAGTTAGAATCGTACATAGCAGAGAGCCCCGGTTGCCCGAGGCTCTTAGAGGCTTCCCAAGCTGAGAAGCTCAGTAAGTCAAACGATTAGGTGAGGAACTACTCTCGCTTGATCGGAATGCATTTCGTCTGCGCTTGAGCCTGAGCCGTTTTTGTCAGCGAAACTGTCAGCACACCATTTTTAAATGTTGCCTTGCAGCTATCTTGATCAACTTCAAAGGGCAATGGCACCGACCGGCTAAACGCTCCGTAGCTACGCTCCATGCGATACCAGCCTTTAACGTTTTGCTCACGCTCTTGCTTTTTCTCCCCACTAATCGTGAGAACATCTCTGGAAAGCGAAACGTCAATTTCGTTTTCACTCAGTCCCGGTAGTTCAGCTGCGATACGAAGCTCTTTATCGGTCTCATGAACATCGATTCGCGGAGTAATTGCGCCACTATCTAAATCAGCAAACGGCGAAAGTGCGAACTTTACTCTGATTTCACTGTGATTTTTCGAGCCATAGCCTTTGGCGACTTTGGCAATACAAGCTTCAGCACACCGTCTTTTACACTCGCTTCAATGCCTTCTCTGTCAACTTCTTCAGACAAGAGAAAGACGCGCCGGTAGTTGCCTTCAGGGCTTTCGCAATGCACAAGGCGAAGACCAGCCTCTGTTTGCGGAGAAGTGTACCCCTCAATAGTCAGTACGTTTTTCTCTAGGGTTATATCTATCGTCTGTTCATCTACCCCAGGCATGTCGGCCAAAACGAATATCCGCTCATTAGTTTCGTAAATATCAGCCAACGGCGAAAAAACACGCCGATTGCGAACTGGCTCGCCGGTTTGAGGGGTAGCAACTTCTTCTTTGCGTTCTGCAATAGCACCAGTCATGATAGAAACCTCCTCTTAAATTTGAAGTGAATTACGATGCATGAACAGTAATTTTCTTGGGAAGATCAGAGGCTGCGCGGGTAAACTCAATTCGCAACATGCCATTGCTAAATGAGGCATCAACCTTTTCTGCATCAATCGCATACGGCAGCTCTATAGAACGAGTAAACTGTCCGTGACCGCGTTCCCGTCGATGATAAATCTGACCATCTTTAGGCTCGGCGAAATCACGTTTGGTCTTTAAGGTTACAGTCTTATTACAGACCTGAAGGTCAATATCGGCAGCGTCAATTCCAGGCACTTCAGCAACCACAACAATTTTTTCCTCTGATGCCCAGACATTGATAGGCGGAAACTCATTCTTTCTACCGCCTGGCATGCCGCCAGCAAGCCGCCTCATGCGCTCTTGCAGAATATTCATCTGCGCAGCCGAATCAAATGGTGATGCAAGTTCTTGGAAGAACATAACGTAACCCTCCTTAATTACTTACAAATACTCAATTTTTAAATCATTTTTTTGCCCGCCACTGGCGGTGAGCGAAATTGCAATATCCTTATCAACAGTGGTTATTCATCCGTCAACAAGTCGCCTTTGCTCTGAAATAAATTAAAAACCAAAGCCCAAAGCACTGCCGAAAACTTGAATGATTTTTTTTATAAATAGTGGCACTGGCTCAAGATTAGAGGCCCCACCGGAAAAGCTAAAGAAAACATTAACAGGCACTACGAGGGTCCATTTTTTTGATAATTTCGTAATTGGAAAGTTCAATTTCCACTCGTTAAACGACTCCAAAATCTTACTTAGAAAAGGAGGCTTTTGCAGTTAAAACGTTTGAAAAGTGAATAGCCCATAACTGAATTGGAACCAGCATATGTTGCTGGATTGAAGTAAAAGGCGACCCATGTGCGGGTCGCCTTAATTGATTTAGTCTAGTCAATTTGCCAAGTCTAAGGCTGATCATGGTAATCTTGGTGCTGGCGCAGCCCATAATATAGAAAATACGCATGAACAGACAATATCACAAGTGGCACAGCTCAAATCTCGACCGAGAAATGGAATTGCTAGTCTTTGGCGACTCGGGCGCCCGAGTTCTTGTCTTTCCCACATCATGCGGTAGATTCTACGACTGGGAAAATCGCGAGATGATAAAAACTCTCGAGCACCACATCAAGCAAGGCAAACTTCAAGTATTTTGCCTCGATAGCGTAGACACAGAAAGCTGGTGGAACACCCAATTGAGCCCAAGCGAGAAAGGTGCTCGCCATCTCGCTTATCACCAATATGTCATTGATGAAGTTCTGCCATTCACAGAGAAAATGAACAGCACCGATTTTGTCATAGCCCTGGGCGCAAGTATGGGCGCCTATCACGCCATGAATATGACGTTTCGCTTTCCCCAAAGCTTCAACAAATGCGTGGCCATGAGCGGGCCTTACGACTTCGTGCAAATGAGTGCACCGTACAACATATTCGACTGGATTCACGATTGCGATCATGAAAGCGTTCTCGAATGCAATCCTGTGCCACTAATAAAAGCCGCATCGGAAGAGCATCTCGAAAAATTGAAAAAAGTCGAATTGATTTTTCCGATCGGCCAGACAGACCCTCTTCATGATAGCAATTCGATGTTGTCTCAAGTGCTGACTGAAAGAGATGTACCGCACTCATTCCATACATGGGATGGATTTGCGCACGACTGGCCATTCTGGAAAGACATGCTATTGCTTTATCTTGATGGCGCGCAGAAAGAGATTTCATAGTGCAGCCGAGACTAACAATCAAAAATCTCCCGCAAATTTTTGCCGCACTGCTACTCACAATATTTTCTGCAAGCCTCGCTGAGGCCAAGGGCAGTCAGCAGGCAGAAGCCATTGCGCTATACAACGCAAAAAATTACGCAGCAGCAACAATCGCGTTTCGCAATTGCATACAGGCCGGAGAAAATACACCTAGCGCTTGGCTATATCTGGGCCACTCCTATTTGAGCAAAGGGCAAATACCCTATGCCATGGAAGCCTATATTACAGTTACGGAGCGCTTTGCCGACTCAACAGAAGCGACCGTGGCAAGAAGTTGCCTGGTTAAACTAGACCCAAGAAACAGCACCGCGTATATAGCAGCAAAGCTAGGAACCCTGGCAGAGCCAGGTAAACCAGACCGAGGCTTTGTCGACCGAGTGAAAGTGCACCGCGCCTTGCCAGGCCATCCCCGAGTTTGTCAGGCCACAATCAACGCCGTAGTCAAAGCGATAGCATCTCTACCGCCTCAAATAAATAAGTATCTGTGTGACGGCAAAGCCACTCTCACGGTTGCGCCGAATATAACAGACCCCTGGCCCGGCTCTGGCGATGGAATCAAACCCACAGACCCGTCATCCACGATGGGCGAAGAAGAAGCACGAACCTATGGCCGGGATTGCTACATATATGAGAGGCCGAAAAAACGCGGCGCAGAAATACTATTGAAGCGATATTCTGAAGAACGGATAATTGGAAGTGTGTACCACGAAATTGGCCACGCAGTAGACGATATTGGCGGATACTCGACTAAAGCAGAATTCAAAAGACTGCATACTGTAGACCTAAGCACCATATCTGATGAAGAAAAACGAAAGCACTCCTACTATTTAGACCCCGGCGAAGCTTTTGCTGAGACTATAAGATCTCTTATACAGGAACTAAATAAAGACGATTCATACTCTGATCCTATGGTGGATAAAATGACCGGAGTGCGCCAATACGTGAAGAAGATCTTTCGATTGTAATCTATGCGAAAAATAAGGGCTTAGGCTTTTCGACGACAATCGAGAATTGAAGAAATTCATTCTCAGAGAATCGCGTGCAACTGCCGAAGGCATTCTTATTCTTGAATATCAAGCGATCTGCTGAAGGGGTGACGACCAGAGGAGCAACATCGAATACAGTGAGAGCAAAGTCAGCTTTGCCGGAAATCACTTGCTAAACTAGAGCAATGAAAAAACTCCTAACACATGTCGCGATATCAGCATTGGGCCTAGGCAATACTTTAGCAACGGGCACGACTCTGCCCATCAGCACTGCCTTACCGACACTCACAGCTCTAGCTATCGCCACCGCGCTCGCGACGGCATCCCCAGCAGCTGCACAGAACAAAGTGATTCCACCGAAACAATGGTGGTTCAGACCTGAATATTCACCAGATGGCACAAAAATTGCGGTACAAACCCCACCGCCAGAAATCGTAGAACAGAAAGGCGCCGATGGCAAAGTTTACAAGGGCCAACGCGACGTTCCGCGCAAAACAGTAATTCTCAGCGCCAAAGACTTTTCACTCATAGCCGAAATTGACAGCGAGCTATGGCCAACCTGGTCACCGAACAGTAAATACATCTGCGCCAATGGCATCGACAGAAAAAACCCCGGCCTAGACCTAGCCGTCTACGATGCTAGTAATGGGGCAAAACTTCGCTCAATAAATGCTTTGCCACCAGAAGCCTACGCTTGGTCGCCAGATAGCAACCGCCTACTTTTGACTCAGCGCAAAGCCGTAAGCATTTTAGACCTTTTGAAAAAACAAGAAAATTTGTTAGCTACAAAGGAGAACGAATCATACTTTCAGAATCCACAGTGGTCTCCTGACGGGAAATTGATAGCTGCAAGCTTGAGCATTGAAAATGACGGCGAACAGAAAAGCGTCATTAGAATTTGGGACGCAAACACAAGAGAAAAGAAAGCTGACATCAATCTCAAAGCTGGCACAGGCATGCTGGCCTGGTCACCGGATGGCAAGCTCTTCATATATAGTGAGCCTTTAGCCATAACGGTTCTCGATGCCGACTCAATGAAAGTAATCAAAAGTATTGAGACAAATGAGACCAGAGCAGGCCGATTCGTTTGGTCACACGACAAGACAAGTTTTTCGTATCAAGATGCCGGTGTCGTTCATATTCTCGACGCAGCTACAATGAAAGAAACCGCGCAAATTGCTGGCCCTACAAATGGATTCTTCAATTTTGATTGGAGCGCTGACGACAAATTCATCTTAATTTCAGCACAAAACACTGCCTGCATATGTGATGCCAAAAACGGCAAATATTATGGATACAAAACCTGGGAAGGCAGTGAAAGACAAATTATTTCGCCAGACCAAAAGCTGCTTGTTATTTGCCGACTCAATGATCTGACAGAGAGCGAACCAATATCATTGCCTCCAGTTCAAGGAGCAAGCCCATTCAAAGACGGTAAAACAGGTTCTCCTGGTTGGGACAGCAATGCTACACCCAAAACCATTGAAGAGTGCTATGCACAGTTTGACAAAGAGCTAAGTGCAGCGAGCCGCGAGCGCTTCAAGAAATCCACCGAGCAAGAAATAGGCTCATACGGAGGGGGCTCATTCATAACAGACAGTATGATGGCCGATGTCTATGGAAAATGGAGCTTTACGGAGCTATACAAGTATTTTGAAAAGCGCGGAATTTCGGATCGACGCGACGTAAAGGGAATAGTGCTCAACTCATATTGGCGCTATCTCAACAATAAGCCTATTGAGCTTGACGATCAAATAAGTTCGCACAAAGCATGGTGGGATAACCAGCGACCTGTTATTTCGTCAAACCAAGAATTACCCGATGACATTCTCAACTGCAAACTGAAAAACAAAGCAGGAGAGGTGTACACCATTGGCGAACTCAAAGCCAAATGGAAAGTAGTTTGCTTTGTAGACACCGATGGCTACATGAGCACGGAGCAATTGAAGTGCCTAAAAGAATTACGCGAAAACCATCCAAGCAAAGACCTGGCAATTATTGTTTGCGTGGTGCCACCAGAGAGTTTAACCAAAGAACACTGGCCCGCAATACAAACCAAGGTCATGGGCCATGGTGATGAGCCGGCCAAAGACATGGCTAATTTCAAATCTAATTGCGGCGACATAATTGTCTCAGCGGCGCCACTAGAGCTGACCCAGGCATTAATCAAGTTTGTAAAACCGACAAAATATTCTCTTTTCGGATTGCCCCAAACTCTCGTTATATCGGAGCCGAAGCTGCTGAAACTTAGAGTCAATCATTTTGACGAGAAATCGACGCTTAAGATATTAGAGAAGCTGATTAAGGAATAAAGGTTAGTCATAGCTTAGAGCACCGCCAGCGCCACGAAATAAATTTTGCATCGGGGCGTATCGCGGGAGCAAAGATTCCCCTCATAACTCCCTCCGCATCCTCGATAACCCAGTCTTCCCAAAGGTTCAAAGACTCAGGCGGATCTTCGCCATCTACTTTCACGCTCATAATGTAATCGAGCACTTCTTTATGGTTCGCGGCAGCAGGAGTTAAGGCGAGTCTAGCAAGTGTCTCTGGGCCATCTTGCGCAGGATCAGTAACGATGCCGATGACGTCAGCGCCCCGGTACAGCTTTAACGAATTCACTTGACCTCCACCAGGCTTGTTCTCAATAGGCTTATCTGCCAAAATTTACCACTTTCTCACTTGCACATTGATCTTCCCTGATTGTGATAAAGGGAAACCGTTGATTTAAGCGCGCCAATCTTGGTGAGTGCGCCATTGCCATCTTCAAACGGATGGACGATGAAAAGTTAGTCCATGCTAGTGACTTCTGCTCGAGCAACGCGGCCGTTTTTGAAACTAATATGCAGAATTGCAAATCTCAGTCTTCCACTGGCCATATACGTAAGGGTCACGTCGCCTGGAGGATCTGAGTTCTCATCTATGTCTCTAGAGTCTTCCCTGCCTAGCATTTGCAACACCTCAGGCTCTGTCTTTCCTTGCAAACAGCCAGTTTCGAGTAAGCTTTGCGCCATGGGCCAACGGTCTCCCAGATCGGCCTTAGACTCCCAGCCCGCCTTCGAAAACGGCACTGATTCTGTCGCCCAATGATGAACTGCAGCAAACACACACCCATAGATAACAATTACACCGACCGGCACTGCGTATTTCCGAAGCTGGGAGCGTTTGAAAATCACTGACAAAACTCCCCCGCCAATAGCGCTGTGAGAAACAGATCTCGATTGACGATACCGAATGTGGTATCACGCGAAATCATCTGAGACAAAGCCGACTTGGGCGAAAACTGTTCCATGTCTTCGGCAGAGCCCCACCCAGATATACCACGCCTCTCGCCAGGATACACCTTCCTAAGTTGACGTGATATAGTTCTGACTTCGAATTGATGCAGGGAGAAAGTGACTATGCCGCAACATACCATTTCTGAAGTCGATACCAACCAAAGCAAGCACTTCGACCCCAAAGGCAAGATGCCGTCTAAGTTTACGATGGAACTGCAGAATGGTTTGCGCAAGGATTTGCCATTCGATGATAAGAGAGACTTCGAAGAAGCAAAGAAAGGCTTTATTGCCGCCCCAGCTTACAAACAAATCATGGCCGATGCTGGCAACGTCGCCTGGGACATAGGCAGCTACGAGTTTCTCTTAGATGGCAAAGACTTCGATAGCATTCATCCCTCATTGCAGCGTCAAGCCATTTTGAATATGGCCTACGGACTCTACGAAGTTGTGCCAGACAAGATTTATCAAGTACGCGGTTTTGACCTGGCCAATATCAGCTTCGTCAAAGGTGATACAGGCTGGATCATTTTTGACCCGCTAACATGCAAGGAAACCGCTCGGGCGGCGCTAGAATTAATCAACGAAAAACTCGGCAAGCGACCTGTCGTTGCAGTTGTGTACTCGCACTCCCACGGCGATCACTTTGGTGGAGCGCGCGGCGTGGTAGACGAAGCCGATGTAAAAAGCGGCAAAGTGCCGGTGATCGCACCGATAGGTTTCATGGAGCATGCCATAGCCGAGAATGTGTGCGCCGGCAACGCCATGAACCGCCGCATGTTCTTTCAGTATGGCGTGTTACTGCCGCGCAGCCCCTTTGGCCACGTGGATCAGTCTATAGGCAAGAACGTTGCAATCGGCAACACCGGCTTGATTGAGCCAAGCCGTTATATCGAAAAAGATTTTGAAACATTGACTATAGACGGCGTGATAATGGAATTTCAAAACACGCCCGGCACCGAGGCGCCAGCGGAGATGAATACTTACTTCCCGCAGTTAAAAGCTTTCTGGGCGGCGGAAAATATCACAGGCACCATCCACAACATTTACACTTTACGTGGCGCTCTGGTGCGTGATGCACTGGCCTGGTCTAAACATATCAATGCAGCGCTGTATCGTTATGGTCATGAGGCAGACGCTATGTTTTCTGCGCACAGCTGGCCGCGCTTTGGCAATGATCGCATTCAGGAAGTGATGCGCACACAGCGTGACGTCTACGCCAATCTCAACAACGAAGTGCTACACCTGGCCAACCAGGGTGTGACGATCAACGAGATTCATAACGTCTACAATTTGCCCAAGAGCCTCAAAGCTCAATGGGCCGCACACAGCTACCACGGCTCCGAAGAACACAATAGCCGTGCGGTGATCAATCGCTTTCTTGGATATTGGGACTGTAATCCAGCCACGCTCATTCCGCTTTCGCCTAAAGACTCTGCTCCGCTCTATGTTGAGATGATGGGTGGTGCTGAAAAGATTTTGGCAAAAAGTAAGCAACTCCACGACGAAGGCAAGTATCGCGAAGCGATTGAAATTCTCAACAAGCTCGTTTACGCCGAGCCTAACAACCAGATGGCCAAAGATTTGCTAGCAGATGTCTTCGAACAAATCGGCTACCAGAAAGAAAGTCCAAGCTTGCGCAATAGCTTTCTTGCAGCTGCTTTTGAGCTTCGCCATGGCATACCCGATGGCATGCCACCGAAGTCAATTGGACCAGACATGATCCGAGGCATGTCGACAGAGCTATATCTAGATTTCCTGGCAATCAGCATGGATAGCAAGAAAGCTGAGGGTATGAAGTTCGTCATCAATCTGGTCACACCAGATAACGGTGAAAAATTTGTCATAGAAATGAGTAACTCAACGCTCACCAATATTATGGGTCAACAAGCGAAGCAGGCAGATCTGACGATCACGATTAATCGCTGCGATCTCGAAACCATTATGGGCGGTCAGGCTACATTTGATAGCCTTCTTAGCGCGGGCAAAGCAAAAATGGATGGCGACCGAAAACCATTTGATCAGCTTCGTAGCATCATCGAGCGCTTCTCGCCTGATTTTGAAATTATGCCAGGCACCAAGTCCGCCAAAGCAACAGCGCACCAGGCAAAGGACCCATTCGAGGCACATTCGTTTGCTGACAGCACTGGTGGGTGATAGACATAGCACCCGAATTGAACAACAAGCCAAGCTGGCTATCGAAAGAACAGGTGATCTGGCTAAACTGCCTAATCTTGGCGCTGCTTGTTGGTCGTCTTGGTTTGGGCGGCTATTACTTTGCCAACGAACAATTACAAGATTTTGCCATGGCTACTTGGGCGCTACTGCTTGTCTTTGTGGCAGTTGTTGTCTCGATGGGCCCGAAAGGCATAGTGCGAACGATTAGCCTGGTTGTGGCAACACCGGTAGCAATGCTTGCTCTTCTCGGCAGTTGTGCTCTTGCTACCAATTTCAACGAAGATCCAAGTGCGTTTGCGCTAGTCGGCAAAGCAGACAATGTGACTTTCGAGCTAGTTCAGTCGCATGACATAACCTACTATGAGATTTGTGAATATTGGATTGAACTACGCATGAAGCGTCCAGTGCTAAACGGCATTTTAGAGCAGAGAGAAACTCTGATTAGTGTTCAACCTGCCTTTGGAGCCACAGCCGAATTGATAGACAACGGTAAAAATATTCGCTTCAGCTCGCCAGCTTTGTTTGGCCGAAAAGCCATTCTCCGCACGTACAGCACAGACTGGGAAAAAGCGCGAAAGAACGGTCTTGAACAGATTCCGCTGACACCAGCAGAACAAAAAGATAGTCGTTAGACCTGTTGCGTGAGGGTACATACCAGCAAATACCTCATCACGTACCTGCTCCCAAGTCACTCGAGAATGGGTTCAGAATATACTGATACGGAATCTACCTTCCAAACTTTACCAGGTACGGGAGTTCGCCGTACAATTCCACAAGAGGCTTTGATCATGGCAGCAAGAGACAAAAGAAAAGAACACATCTATGCCAGGCTAACGGCAAAGATAAAGCAGCAAATTGACCAAGCTGCCGCTTTGCAAGGGCGCTCGACTTCTGATTTCATGGTTCAGGCGGCCCTCAAAGAAGCTTCCCAGGTAATTGAACAACAAAGAATCATTCGTTTGACGGTAGAGGAAAGCGTGGCTTTAGCTGAGCTAATGACTAACGAGTCCAAGGTGAACGAAACTTCCATTGCCGCAATGCGCCGTCAACAAAAGACATAGTTAGCTAAGGTAAATACGGCTTTACTCCGTTGTCAAATAACCCTCGGCGGTTAGTAAAAACCATGCGCGCGATCTCCAAAGAATTGGAAATTTGCTAGAATTGGCCGGAGAAATTGGAGAAAACATTCATGCTGCGAACTTTGTTTTTAATTGTCGCTCTAGTTTGTTCATTGTCCGCCGCTTCAGCCAAAGATGCTGCATTTGATAGTTTTTGGAGTGATTTTAAATCGGCCCTTGCCAAAAACGATAAAGAAGCAATTTCCAGCTTATCGAGTTTGCCTTTTGAGTCTTATGACGGAAAACTGAACAAGGCGCAATTCATCAAATACTGCGACAAACTTTTCTCGAAGAAAACCAGAGATTGCCTGGTCAAACAAAAGCCTTTAGCTGACAAAAACAACTACTGTGCTTTCTGCGGCGAAGAAATATTCTACTTTGAAAAAGTAAAGGGCAAATATTTTTTCACCAGCGTTGGTCCCAATGATTAAGAGACTTAGAAATCTGCCATATAGTCAGGACCCCAACCGAACTTTCTTAAAATTTGGCGTTCATTGTGTTGCACCACTGATTGTGCTCCGATACCGCTGGCACCGACGCCGACGCTTACTTCGCCGCTGTTATAGTCGTTGTAACGATCTATGGCACTATAGCCGGTGCCTGCTCTTACATCCAGCTTCGGTCCGACTTGCGCACCTACATTGAAACGAGCTTTCTCTTCTCCCGAGTCGGCGCTGATGTGTACGTCAGGGTTGATCACAGAATTGTTCTTGGTGTTGATGTCGGCTCCTGCTCCCAGTGAAGCCTCACCTAGATTTGTTCGGGCACGGCCGCCGAAGGATGAATCGTCATTGAGATTGGCGTGACCGCCTGCTTGCACACCAACTACCTTAGCCAGGCCTACGTCGCCTTTATAGCCGTTGTTGAAGCCGTCATCGCCTACACTAGAATCAAATGTGTGGCGGGTATGCGCAAACAATACTTTGGCGCCGGTATCAGCGTGAACACTGCTTTTCGGACCGAGATTGGCCTTTACTGCAGCGCCAGTGTCTACCAGCTTTGCGGCATGAACGCGGCCGCCGACATCGCTGTGCAGGCCATGACGATCGACACCTACACCAACACCGCCTCGCGCACCGATGGGGCCGAGATTGACGCCGGCATCTACTCTGGTTTCTTGACCGATTTCTGCGCCTACTTTAGCAATACCGATATTGACACCAAGTGACAGTGAATGATTGCGGAAGCCAATCTTGAAGAGTCCGAGGTTGAGACCGTGAAATTTGTGCTCTGGCTCGCTTGCTCTTTGCTCAGGTTTAGGCGGGCAGGCTTCTGGTGCTGGCGCTTGCTGGAAAGCTTCTCGTGCTGGCGCTTGGTGGTAGGCTTCTTGGCTCAGTTTTTCACTGGCACAAGTCTGTTCGTTGGTGGCAAAATTTTGAGTGTTGTCCATTTGATTTGCATCACACTTATCTGAATGATTGGCCATGATTTAGAACACCGTTGCGAGGGGGGATGCATTCAGAATAGCCATTGGACAGTGCGTTGTACATGGTCGGATTACGACATATTCGCAGCGTTTTTCGTCGCCTATTTCACACTCGTGTCACAATTGCGTGTAACAAGCGAACGATGATTTCAGCAGCACCACTGGTGGTTTTGGCGAGGCGAACTAATTTCAAGCACTCAAGCGGGATTCCATCTGCTCACAGTTCGCTTGAATAATTTCTATCGCACGCTCAGCGGCTGGGTGAGACCAGCCATCTGCTTTCATGCTGTCGTACTCTTCTCGCACTTCTCGCGGTAAATTCGCATATAGTCGCTTCGCAAGCTTCTTAAATGACGGGTATGAGTAATTGATGTCCTCGCATAGCGTTCTCCATTGATGTGCGAAGATTTCGTTAGGCTCGTCGAAATCGCCGATTTCCATAGCTAACTTTTTGGAATAGTCGGGAAACGCTGTAGTACAAAGAACATCATATAATGGTGCAAGTCTAATTCCCCTGGGGCTATGCAGCAGAGAAAAGTTTTTTCCGTGTGCATCCATGTTACCGACAAGAAAATTGAAGATCACTGCAGTTAGTAATTTCATCCGCTCTCTCGCAGGAACAGCGGTTTTTTCCAGAAGTGCGAAACAATCCGGTAGCTTCGGACCACCATCTTCCTGATACTTCTTCTTTGATGGGATTGCCAATGCTTGGCAGAAGTCCTCTTGGTGAACTCGTTGTACTACTTTCGTTTCTTTCACTCGTTGACGGTCGTATCTCTCCACGAGCAAGTAGACTTGATCTTCCGCGTTGGATAGCATCACTGAGGCGGCATCAATTCCAAGGCGAGATGCAGTTTTCAGACAAAGGTGTTCACAGAAAATCGCTCCCGGTGCCTGACTCAGATCCGGCTTGAGTATGTGAGAAGTGGGACCACGGCTTGGAACACCGATACCATCAGGTACTACCGATATAGCCGCCTTATCTTGCACACCAGATAGCGAGAGCCTTATGCCGTTGATTCCAGCAAACAATGGGCGTCTAGGAAGCTCACGTATATGCTGAGCTAGTTCCGCCTGCGAGAATACTCGCACGACCTCTTGTCCTTCCGCTGGCGGAATCAAACCTGGCTCGACAATCGAAAGTGCACCGGCACACTCCGCTCCAATTGCGCGTAACAGACTGAAGCTATTGCTCGCGCTAATCCCGTAGCGCCTACCAAGAGCCTTCCTCGCGGCATCGCCTTCTGGCAGCAGGCCTCCAAAGAATGCCTCACAGTGCAAGTTACCAAAACTCTTATATTCAAGTGGCATTCCAACAGAAATTGGCCGCCTTGCCTCCTGATTGTAGCTAAACGTCATCTCGTCAGCGGAATCCAGTCCGAGAGTTCCAACTAATTCCGCATTGAGAAAGACATCTAAAGTGTTAGTCATCGCTGTCGGCTCTCGTAATTGCCGTCAGTTCGATACCAAGCATGGCCAAAAGTTGTAGTGTCTTACCAATCTCACACGTTGGTTTGCCTCTTTCCAAATCCCCAATGAAACGTGGACCCAGCCCAGATGCACCAGCGAGGTCTACCTGAGTCATACCAAGAGATTTTCGATGTTTTCTGACGAACTGCGCCAGGTCATCTGCTGAACAAATTGCCTTTTTCATAGCCTTACCATTCCGCGTTCCCATTCCGCCTTCCCGTACGGTAACAATATCATGATCTGGGCGAATTCGCGCAACAAATCTTCCTCAACGGGAAGATCCAGGAAACGAAAACTTCCCGTTAAGGAAGATTTACAGTCACCGCGGAAGGGAAAGCAGACAATATTCCCGCACGGGAATTCGGTTCATGCCAAAATCCCGCCATACTGACTCCAGAAGCTGCCCTTCAGGCTGTGGGCTTTACGCAGCTGGCTGACATAATCGGCGTGAGGCACAATGTCTTTCCAATCTGCGATTTTCTCAGACATGGCATCCAGTTTACGCAGATATCCAACACCGTGATGATAAGACTTCGAATAACCTTGTTGCAGCAGTTCATCAAGCACCACTCGATATAAGAAGCTGGCCATGAGGTGGCGCTCGTTGAGTTCCATCGCTTGAGCAAGAGGCAAAATGTTGGCGTACAGACCGCGTTTGAGAGGCACCACATGTTGCCAGAGATATTTCTCGGCATCATCAAAGCGTTTACCATTTAAGAGAAAATGGGCGTCGGAATAAGTCACGCCATGGGTGGCAAAGATTTCGGACATCTCGCCGTCGATGACCGCTTCACGCTCGCTTTCACCGATGGCCTGCAAAAGCGCCTCGAAATTGTCTTCGCTGCGCACAGACTTGAACAACTTCCAGGCCTGCGCGGCCTCCTCATCTTTCAGGTCCAGAGCTTTGTAGACAGCAAGCAGCAATTTGTTGTATTCGGTCTGACGATTGCGCGTGGCGTCGACTTTCTTCAGCAAGACAAGCGCTCCGGAAGCGTCGCCAGCGTCTAAACGCAAACGCGCAATTTCGCAAATGTCTGCGGTAGACAATGTGCTGCTACCGGCAAGGCGAATTTGCTCGAGCAGATCGAAATCTTTGATCTGTATTGCCAGCGATTCTAAAGCATACGACCACTTCGCTTCATCACCAGGATTACTTTTAACAGCACTCTGCATGCGCTCAATCAGCATGCGCAGTTTTTCTTCAGGAATGTATTCAGCAGCACCAGCAAAAATATTCCAGCGAGAGCCGATGGCGTCTTCGTCATAAAGGCGGAACAGCTGGTGACAGAGCCACTCTTTGTCAGTGCATCCGCTGCCATAATGAACCAGCAATTCGACGGCATCGTTTTGAAAAATGCGCGAAAAAGTGCCGTCATCGTTCACGTTATTGAAGACATAATGATCGTTTTCAATAAAGAGAGTGGTCAATCTGAACCCTTCAAAGCTGTCATGCACACTAAGGCTGAGATCGTGCAACAAAAATTCGAGTCGCTGAATAAAGACAATTGGCCCGACGATGTCGGCATCTTCGTCGTAAACGCAGTTGGCGATGCGCTCTTCTAGGCGAGCAATATTGGCGGAATCGTCAGAGACTATTCGCTCAACTGTTTGGTCCGCTTCATCTGTGAGTAATGCCAGTTCGAGGATGACATCAGCGAGAGCCTCGGCGCCAAGTTCGATCAGTGCCGTGCGGCGATCGGCATCATTTGTTGTCATTGGTTTCCTTTTCTGGCGCTAAATTCACATTGCAGGCGCTCTGATTATACAGTGCCGGTCTTGCTCAGGCACGAATACCCAAGCTGCCTGCGCGACAGCTGATTTGAGACGTGCAGATCCAAATGTGCGAAAAGCCCAATAGCGATAGGCTGGCTCAATGGCAAAAGATGTCAGCAGGAAATTGATATCGGAAATAAGGTCTTAACGAGTGTCCAGCCCTCTGGGTATAATCAATTATCGCCCCGGAGCAGACATGTCAGACCTCGAGCCCAAAAGGAAGCTAGAACACGACGAGAAGGCCCTGTAAGGATGCCGCATGACTGAAGAGAAAAAGAAAGGGCGATTAGCAAGACTTTCAGAAAGAATTCTTGCAGAACCGGACAACACACCAGAAGAATCGGCACGTCTAAAAGCGGAACGCGAAGCACTCTATGGAACAGGAAGTCAGTGGGCTCAGCTTCAGGATGATCTTTCCATAACACAGGACATTTCACAGTGCACGCCAGATGGATCGATGGGTCACGGACATTCAGTATCAGTTCCCGGCAATGACGACTACGAATATCTACGCAAATTACACAAGCTGGAAAAACCCGGCGACGCGAGCACCGTTTTCAAACGATTTATTGATGGGGCATGGGTCGTTGTGGAGGACTAATAAGACAGGAGTGATTGAGGCACTCATCGCGGATGCCCGTTCGAAGAATGATCGACATATTGCCTGAAACTCCAGAACAAATGCTTGGTACATTCAACAGAATTCACAAGAAAATTTCAATAGCTGTATGCGCATTCAACTGGTATCGCCACGAGCAACCCAGGTTCTCACAAAATGAAGAGAGCATTTCCAGCTTGCTTACGCCTTATGAAAGGGACACCACAAAATGACTGATGAAAAAGATACAAAAGATCCTCTAGACGACTTGATTGAAAGGTTTCTGGATGCTCCACGAAACACTCCTGAACAGGTTGAAGAATCGAGACGCAATCGGGAGGCGTTACGAGGCACTATACGGCAGTGGGCTGAAATGAAGGAAGACGGAACAATTGCCACAGATATCTCGCAGACTCTTTTGGATGGCACAAGCGCCCATGGCAGCTCATCTTCCGCACCTGGCGATGCCGACTATGAGGCGCTGCGATCATTGCACAAACTTACTAAACCTGGTGACGATAGCACCATATACAAGAGACTGGTAGAGGGGGTTTGGACGGTTGTCGATGAGCTAGATCAACAAATTTAGCTTAAAAGTCCACAGTTACAAAAAACTTCTTAACTCATATTGTCGCAGACCAGTCAATGGGCTCAGCTTCAGGATGATCTTTCCATAACACAGGACATTTCACAGTGCACGCCAGATGGCTCGATGGGGCATGGGTCGTTGTGGAGGACTAATAAGACATGGCTGCATCAATTCTGCTCAAGTCAAACCAAGACAGTTTGAAAGTCTGACTAAAGAAAGGGCAAACAAGCCTTATAATTAGTGACAACAAAATGCACTTCAGAATTCCAGCCAAAGTGAGAAGTCGAAATGGGCAGCTATCTTGAAATCAATGACACACTTCAACTCACCATCGAGCAGGGTTTTCCAGGCAACTTGTTAGATCTAACCAAACACACTCAAAATCCTATTTCTATTCTTGAAGTAGAAAATACTCTGTTTGAATTTCACGGAAAGAAAAGCGCTCGGATTTTTCACTTGGAACCAGTCAGAGTATTTCTTGTTCAGAACATTGACGACAAATGGCTATTTTGGGGAAAGGTTTACATGCAATCCCAAACTGTTTCGAAAGTGCTAGACCAAACCGGCCAATGGCTTAACAACGAGTGGCAGACTTCTGGAACCTACAAGATCATTGACCTGTATGAACCGGAATACCAGAGAGCATTTACCATGAGGGAAGCACCCGAAGGCAAGAGCTACTTCTAGACCTGCGTAGCGAACTTTCATTGTCTTAGATGTGTCTTTTGAATTATACTAGCGCCGAATTCACGCCATCCAAATCGGCATAGGCGATAGCTTGGCTCGGTCAAAAGATCTAGTTGATGACCTTGATTGAGCACGGCACCGAAACGCACGCAACGGCAGTGAACAGAAGCAACACATCGAGATCTCTAAGGAAGCGCTATATATCTTCATGGCTCGACAAGCAGTAACACTTATGTTACCATCGAAGCATGAAAGTCGAAGAATACATACTTCCAAGGACGGCAAGGAGCTGATTATCCTATTCGGCGGGGGTACTAAGAAAAAACAGAATACTGACATAAAAGAAGCAAAACGCCTGCACGAGGAATACAAGACGAGAAAGAGCGCAAAACTTAAAATCGAGAAGGGAAACTCGAAATCGGACGAGAACAAAAATGATAGAGGCAAGAGTTAGTACGATGGCACTCACACGCAATTTCAAAGAAACAGTTATCGAGCGCGTCAATCGAGATCCTGCGTTTGCTAAAGCGCTTCTAGACGAAGCCTCCAGACTTTTTCTTAGCGGCGAGGCAGAAACAGCTAGATTAATTCTTCGCGATCTTGTTAACGCCACGATTGGCTTCGAAGGCCTAGCGGTCGCAATTAATACTCCTCCAAAGAGTTTGCATCGCATGCTTTCACAACGAGGCAACCCTAGTATGGACAACACCGCTGCGATCTTCTCGGCCGTCTGCAAAAATCTCAACGTGCAAATCGAAACGACAGTAATCGATGCAAAAAAAAAGAAGCGAGCCTTGGCTTAGTCACAGAGAAAATGCGCTCGGCCTAATGACCGAAAAGAGCAATCACACTGAATTAGCAGGTACTTCACCTGCTAATCCAATACCCAATGGCGTGCACTATACTAGCAGTGAATTCACGCCATCCAAATCGGCATAGGCGATAGTGTCTGACCTAGAAGCAAAACCTAACACAGACAAAGCTGAAAAGCCAGCAGAGAAACACGCCTCCAAATCGCTTGAGACAGCAGACAAGTTCGGGGAACTGATGTCAGATAGTCCAGTATTTCGATCTGCATTCAAAAAGGACTATGAACTAATTAGTGCAGAAGAAAAAACTTTGCTAAAACTGACGACGAATTCTAAAGATGACGGATGAAAATCAAGCAGAAAACAGGCTAACGAAACTCACAGAAAGGCTGCTTTCTGGTCCGAGGAATACGCCCGACGAAGTTGCTCAACTAAAGTCAGAACGAGATGTAGAAAACTGCATTTCCGTTATGCCTGAAGTAAGACAAAGACACCTTCAACGCAGGGCTTGCCTGCTGTTGCACTTTTCAAGAGTAACGCTATAATGAATTTGCCGCCTTTGCGGTGACCAGGAAACCATTTACTAGACTGACAAAATAATAAAGCATGTACACACGTGAGTGTGTGCTTTTGCATGGGAGGAGCTATGTACCGAGCCCTTGTTCTCCTTTTGCTGATTTCCACACAGGTGGCATCAGCTTCTACACTAAGCGGTGAGGCCGCTTTTCAAAAGGTAAAAAGTGACAGCGACATGCGTTCTATGCGTTTTGAGAAACCCATAAGTGAAACAGATTCACTGTACAACCAAGCACTCTCGTACCAGAACTCAAAATTTGGAGCACACAGTCTTGCCACCGGAATACAGCTTTCTAAATGGGGAGATGAATGCGTAGGTCGAGGTACCAATGCCAGCGCAGCTTTACTTTTTAGGAAAGCCGCAGCTATTTTGCAACGGTATCCAGGGAAGGCCCCTTCTGAACTAGCCGATTGTTACCGAGGGTTGGCCTACAACGACCAAGATAATAAGCGCTGGTTTAGCGCCGAGACTAACTTCAAGCGAGCCTTAGAGCTTGAGAAGACGGACCCATCATTGGCCAACAGTGAGCGTCATGCCATGACCTTGAACATGGTAGGTAGGGTGCTATCAGAGCAAAAGAAATGGAAGGAAGCAGAATCATACTTCTCTCAATCACTCAAGATGCGGGAGAAGACCTACGGTCTGCTGAATTTTACAACCTTATCGGCCATGCGGGACCTGGCAAATGCGCAAAAGCATCTAGGCTCCACTTCGCTTCAAGAGAAATGGAAAAGATTGTCCGTCGAGAATACGAAAAAAGATATCGGCCCCAAACTTGCTCCAGTATACGAGCGCGTTCACAATGAAGTGCAATCATTGCCTAACTGTTGCGTGTTGCCTTTAGCCAAAAGCCTCGTAAGAAACAAACCTTTTCAGAAAGCCATTGTGGAAAAAGAATTGGATCTTGAGTTTGGAGGAAAACAAAATCTACGGTACAAGATTCCAAACTGGATGGCTGGGCTGTGGGGCTCTGGCCCTTATGCTAGTCGCCACGGCAAGGAATTCACTGGCAAAAGCTGGTTTGATCTAAACACACAGAACCAAAATATTCAATGCTGGTGGTCCACTGAGCCTTCAGACAAAACGACAAAATATACATTCTGTCGCAGGCACAATGGATTTATAACTTCGCATGACGACCTGATTCTTCGCTCCTCGTTAGTAAATGTACTCGTTAAAAGCGGGCGCATAGTGACCGTCTGGCAAGAGGATCAAATTGAGGACTGGAGCCGATTGGAAGACGGCAACGCGGCTGTTTACAAAGCAACGAGGTTATTTGACAGTAACGGTAAGGGCATCGACAAGGCTCCTGACGGCTCAGGCGGCGAGCCAAGAAACGATATATCTGTGATAAAAAAGGTCGGAGGTCCTCATACGTATTAGCTGGTGTCATCCGATTTGACTGTTTATCCATTTCGCACTGCCCCGATACCAGATAACGAATAAATAGCAGTATCTATTTTGGCAGCTGTCTCTTAATGACTGGCTCAGCAAATGGGGCAAGGTCACTACTCTATTGATTTCTCATGCTACACTCGAAAACAACTCCCCCACAGCCAGCAAAGCTTGAACAAAAAGCAAACTATTTTGACTATTGTAGTGCTCTTAGTCAGCGCTACCGTCTTGCTATGGGCCGGTCTAGACTGGGCTTATAATGAAGCATTTGGAAGCAATGATGCGCCATTTGGTTATATCGACAAGACTGGTGCTCAAGTAATTGATCGAGGAAAAAATCGCCCTCTGACTCCTGATACTGAAAAAGGACCATTTTCAGAAGGGTTAGCTGTGATTTCGATTACCTCAATGGATACCCGTAAGGGGCCATACTTTTCTTACATCAACAAGAGTGGAAAAATAATTGAACCTGTCGATAAGTTCGTAAGCGCCAGGCCGTTTTCTGAGGGGCTGGCTGCTGTTCAAGTAGATCCAAACAATTGCTGGGCCTTTGTAGACACTTCAGGAAAGCTTGCAATCCAGCCAACTTACTTGTCTGTTCAGGACTTTTCAGAAGGTCTAGCCGGCGTAAACAAAGGCAATCTAAAATGGCAGTTTATCAAGAAAGATGGCAGCCTTGCTTTCAGTAAGGTGTTTGATGGAGTGACACCATTTTCTCAAGGGCGCTCTTCTGTGCGCATTGGAGGAAAATGGGGATTGATAGATTTAGAGGGCAATCAAATACTCGAACCGACCTATCAAAACTATATTCATCCGTATTCTGACGGCGCTGCCGCTGTCGAAATACCTGACTCTAGCCAAGTCGACTATCTTGACCTCAACGGCAAGGTAATTCTATCAGTGCAAAGATCGTACCCAAGCTCTGAGAAAATACAAGGTATAGGGCCTGATCCTGCCAGGGAAAAGGCAATTGACACTGAGGTTCACTGTGATGATCCGATTAGTGGTTTCCCGCTGCCAAATGTTGATGCGTCAGAAGGTTTGGTTGTTTTTGAAGATAAAGGAAAATACGGATACAAAGATCTCGCAGGACATACAGTAATTGAGCCTAAGTATGATTATTGCTGGCAGTTTTCCGAAGGCCTCGCCCTTGTTCTGAATCGTTCCGTGGCTCACGGCCTGGGATACATCGATCGCAACGGGCAGCAAGTTATCTCTTGCAGTTTCTCGCGTGCCTTTCCATTTTCGGAAGGGCTTGCTGCTGTAGCTTTTACCAAAAACGGTGCCTCACTCTACATAAACAAACAAGGTCAAGATATCTTTCACAAGAACCCATTTGGCGGCGGTCTCTATGGTACACCTTTAGCGGATGCTCGCGCATTTCGCGAGTGGCTCCAGACTGATTTTATTGTGAGCTTCTTAAAAACGAAGCAATCTGGTACTGAACCCAAAAACAAATCATTCATGGAAGCACAACCATTTCACGAAGGGCTTGCACGAGTGGGCAAGCAGTTTATCTGGATTTAGCGCAGGTAGTCTTTGAACTCAAAGGCACAGCTCGCCAATGGGCTGATCACGCCTCCAGCGCCATGAGATATATTTGGCATCTGAGCGGATAGCGGGGAGAAAAATTCCTCTCTTAACGCCTTTATCATCCTCGATAAACCAGTCTTCCCAGAGGTTCAAAGACTCTGGCGAGTCTTGGTCAACCTTACTCTCGCTCATAATGTAGTTGAAGGCCCCTACCGACAATCAAGTACTTCGCAGTTCACAGTGGCGTCGGTACGCAAATTAGTAAGGGCCATGGCAGGCAATGGCGAAGTTGGATCTTTCTGCACCCGAACCTTGGCCAAGCGCCAATCATCAGGGTTCACTTTTTCTGCAACAAGAACAGTAAAGCCGTTATCTAACTCAAAAACTGCGCCACCATTTATGATGGCAGTCTTACAACGTTGATAGACAATATCGTCAAGCGAGTGACTTGAACACATCGAATGCAAGTCTTCAAAGACCGGAATCTCAGACTCTTTGGTGACGTTGTACTGCTCGCGCCGATAGACAGGCTCTTGATACGGGGTTTGGAGGCCAACGGTAACATCACGATATCGTGTTTCATAGTGATCGAAAACAGTTCGCTCGCCTTTGGTCGGATCTGAAATCAATTCACGATCGTGCTCGGTTGCAGCAATTACAGTTCTCACTTCAGCTTGAATGCCACTCGTTGCGGGAGAGCCATCTTGCAACTGCCGCTCCTGGCGTGGCACTCTTTGCTCTTGCGGCAGCAATGATGTTGATGATGACGGTGTGAATTGTGCAGCGGCTCTCGGCGAAGCAAATTGTGACTGACGCACCTTGGGTTCCGAAGACGGGAAGGACATGTCTACAGCGTCAAGCTTAGCCTCTAAAGCACGCCTTTTGGCCTGACATGCGGCCGCTTCCTTCGGCTTTCCGAGCTGAGAATATACGAGTTCTAAGTTAGTTAGAATCGATAGAAGAAAGGCGTCTTGTTTTCCGGTAAGCTCATATTGAGATAAGCAGCACAGGAGAATGGGCTCAGCTTCGGTGTATCGCCCCGCCTGACACAGCAGTGATGAACGTGTCATTTCATCGTGGATTGATGAACGAATCTCATCAGAGCCAGCGGCCTGAGCGTCTAATCTAACCACGGCGGCAGCAGACGAGATTGCAATGGAGACCGCAACAAGAGCCTGTATATGACTTAGTGCTCGACTTGATCGCCGTTGAAAAATCTTGATGCTCGAACCTCTCTACGTTAAAACCATCCAATTGTAGTCTAGCCAACCGTTATTATTTTGATTAACGGGTAAGTTAATAACCAGGCTATACGGGGGTAGCGCCGGTGGGGAAATTTGCATTGGCGGCGATGGTTTGCTTCGCCGCGAGCCTTGGCGCTGCCCATGCTAGCACCTGCATAGGTGCGAATCCTTGTATGGCTTGTCACACTTGTAGCGCCTGCAAGCGATGCTCAAAGATGGGTTTGACCTGCGGGGTATGCGCTGGCGGTAATAGGCAACAGAACCATAGCCATGAGAAAGATAAGTTGGCGGTGAAGGGGAAATTGGCTCACTCTTAGTAGCAATACCGAGCCATCTAGAAGGAGCCAAGATAGACAATGGACTGGTTGGCAAGCAACTCAGCAGCAATTCAGGCCCTGAGCTCTATTTTTTCATTGCTATTCTTAATTACCGCAACTGCTATCGCCTATAAAACTTATACAACAGCGGCAGAGGCCTCGCAGCGCCAACTACGAGCATATCTCGGCCTAGAAACTTTAGATTTAAATCTACCCAGCTCAAAGAGTTCGGCCTTACTCCCTAATAGCTTAAAAGCTGGTGACCTAATCCAGGATTTCGTTCTCCTGAGCATAAAGAATTTCGGTGCAACTCCAGCAAACAAGGTTAGCTGCCATGTCAGCTGGATAAACCGCCAATTCGCTCACTCATTGGAGGAAAACTATTCATATCCAGATTTAGATGGGAACCTTCCTGATGGTGCAAAGTTTATCCCAGCGGAGGCGGTCATTTTCCCACAAACAACATGGCACGTAACAGTGGCAATAACAGATATTAGTCCATTTCGAAAAGCGAAGAATCGAGAAGAGACGATGTTCTTGTATGGTCATATTGACTATGAAGACATCTATGGAAACAAGCACACAAGCAAATTTTGCTACAATTATCAACCTTTTGACGATACTCGCTTGCTGTTCATACCAATTGGACCTTACAACAAAGCCTGCTAAAACAACCAACTTGTGGCGAAAATTCCCAAGACTAAAACTCTATGCGGTCGAGACACTGAGAAACCACAGTAAAAAACTTTTCGCAATGAATACGACACCTCCAAATAAATCAGCAGAGTCAAGGAAGAACGCTGTGAATAATCAAAGAGAAGATATTGATTCGACGATTTGCAAGAGGCTCAACGTCGTAATTTTCCTGAGTATTTTCAGCCTGCTTGCACTTGTCGAGTCAGCAAATGCAGAGACTCAACAGAATCAAGTCAGAACATCAGACTGGATTGAAGACACACCTGAAGAAACGACTATTCCATACAATTACAATACCAAGATGCCAAATCGGAATAGAGACTCGACTAATTTTCTACGACGCGAAAGGGAAGAACCAAAGAGTCTAAAAAATGATCCTCTTGCCGGTTTCACTCCTGCACCAGGCGCATCTGCAGAGGAAAACTTCGTAGCGCTCTTAAAATTAGCTAACGAACAAGACAAGCTAGGAAATTGGCGTCGCGCTAAAGAGTATTACGCCGCAGCAATAAACAATAGTGGTCATTATGAACTGACGAGAGCACCACTTCTGGACGCAAGTATTCGACTCGAAAGACTATATAGCATGACCGGTGACTCTGTTTTAGCAAATAAGTACTGCCAGAAACTCAGAGATATAGCAAGTCTAGCCAACGGTGAAGCCACACTAACCGACTATCAGCCTAATACAATTGCAGCACAGCTATTGATTGCAGATACACTTGCGTTGGAAGGAAAATTTCAAGATGCGGAGTTCGTTCTAAGGCAAATGAAAAACGGGCCGAAGGGTGACCTCGCCTTCTACATTCAAGCGCTTGTAGCGGAACGCCTAGCCCGACTCCAAGTGGAACAAAAAATGGGCAGAGAGGCAACAGAAGAAATTAATAGGCTGGCCCATGTAGTAGAGGATGAACTCGAACATAAAGCCGACTACCTTGGAGCAAAGTCGTATCTCTGTATTCTGTCAGCTCAAGCATGCTGCGCTAACGCTGAACATCGCCTAGAGGATGCCAAAGCATTGACCAAGCGTTGTATGGATATTATGGCAACATTGAAAACGCCGAATCAGTACAGAAAGTTCAGAACATTGGCTGACCGTGGCACGACCTATCGGCTTGAGAAAGATCTACCCACAGCGATTTCATATTTTAACAGAGCCCTAGACGAAGCCAACAAAGGAACGCCACTGTCTATGGTGTATCAAAGCCCTATTGTTCTTGAATTAGCTCAGTGCTATTCTGAGCTAGGGAAGGAACAACGGGCGAAGGAACTCACGAAGCAAGCAGCTTCCGCGAACTATCGATAGCATTCAGGTTCAGGGCACGCTTAGAATTTCATACCAATACTGGACAAGACTTACACTTCACAGCTCGCTAGTTATAACGAACCCTAATCGAACCGGTTCGTTCCTCGTTAGAGATAATATAAGCAAAAACGTAGATTCCGATTCTGTTGATCAAAAAAGTTTCAAAATGAAGAAGAAGAAAAGATCACAACCGAACTCACACAAACGAATATCGAAAACCAGAGAAGTGCCTGACGAGATTGATTTCTATGACGAATACAAATCGCTGATGAATACAACGCTACATTACGGCACACAGGCAATTCAATTGTCAACCGATACAGATTCGATTAGTCGAGCTGATTGGAAAAAATTTTATCGGGCTTGTCACAAAGGCTTTGATCGAGGTCAGCAAAAAATCGTACGAATGCTAGTTGAAAATAGCGAAGCGAAACTAGATGACGAAGAGAAAGAAAGTCGGGAACTTCTCTTAAGAAAAATTGCTGACGGTATTGCCATAACGTTAGCAGGTGGCTCTATGCACGTACTGAAACGCCTTTCCTATTTGGATAAACCACCAACACTTCAGCTCGAACAGATTAAGAACTACCTAAAAGTTGCAACGGAAGAAAATGCATCTAATTCCGGTACATTCTGCCTAATATCAGACCTTACAACCTGTATTCACGTGGGTGATCTGATTAAAGTTGAGCACCGAGGAAGCCGACCTAACAATGGATTTTTTCAAGTTATCGAACTAAAAACAGGCGACACAAATTCGCATATTCAAAGCATTACCAGGGAATATCAACTTACGACAGAAGACTTAGTTGAGATGGAATCAGATCCAAGATTAAAGACTGTGACGATGAGAAAACAAGCAAAGCGAATGCATCGTCAAAACATTCGACTTGAACAAGCTGAAACTGCAATTAAGACCGATACTGGAATTGATATCAAGTATGGTACTGCTGTCCGACATTTTGAAACGAAGCGTTCTCTAGTTTACTACTCGGAAACACTAGAGGAAATTTTCGGAACAGCGGTTAAGCATGGCTTTGAGTCCGCAACCGTAAATTATTGCCTGCACCTTGGTGTTGGATATAGTCAAGATAAGGAACAGGCTCTAGAATTAGCTTACGCCTCGGCGCGACAGGCATTAGCTCTAGTTCGCAAGGAAAATCCTGAAATTGAAATCGAAGAAGTCGATGTTCGCAAAGAAATTCCTCAGGCCAATCTAGTTGAAGCGTTTAATATTCACAGTCTAAATCTCCGGTCGATGTGCGCCTTCCCGTTCGTTAGCTGGGACCTGAAACAGAAGTATTTGAATCTATTTGCGCAAAGAAAACTGGCTTTAGTAACCATAATTGACCTACCGGCTCTGATTTGGTTCGCGAGAAAACTAAACGTGAAGTTAACTTGGTCAACAAAAAAACAAACAGCTAAATTGACCGACAAAATTCCGGGGAAAGATCAGCTTGTATGGGACAACAAGCTACTTATGGCCGGAGAAGTATTTATAAGCCCTGGCACATGGTCCCGGATGCTAAACGAGTTGATGACACCATATACAGTCCTGTGTTTTATTAAAGACATAACGAAAATTGAATACCCCAAAATATTAGCTGAGGATCAAACCTGACCATGTGCAGACCAGCAGAAACCGTTCGGTCTAGCAAGCGCACAGAGTAGTTAGTCCGTATTTGAAAGAGACTCTATTTGGTTTCGAGCCTACTTAAGTATTACTCTTTGAGACATTCTATATCAACATTTTCCAATAAAATAGTCAAACTTGTTCGACGTTAGCAACCCTGTTCTGCTGTCAATTTCACTACGAGCAGCAATCGCTTTTTTGACACTAAGTTGGCCCTGCTCAACACCAGCAGTCAACAAATCTAATGAGTTTAAAATAGTGGTGCTCGGTAGGTGTTCTTGAAAAAGAGTTGTGGCTCTCACACTATCACATGCAATTATGACACTTGTGTCCGTTCTAGCAAGCAAAATACATTCAGCATCACTCAGTGAAACTTTCAATCCACTAATAATAGTGGCAATCTCTTGCGCCCGAAGATCCTCACCGGATAGGCCTATCAATGTCTTATCACTCAACGCAACAACAACGGGGTCGGTGGCTCCAGCGCGCTCAATTCCATATGCACCAAGAGTAAGAAAGCCAACCGAAAACCTAAAACCGACAAGCTTACCGAGAAGATCAAGGTGCTCTTTGTTGGCCAAATTAACTAAACTGCACAAAGCTAGGACGACTTGCTTCAATTCCCCTTACTCGACACCGCAAACATATCTCGAGCACCGATTCCTAATACACTTACAGCATCTCCTAAACTCATATCCCCAGCCCTCACACGATTGAGAGCCGAATCCAATAATCGAGACGGCACCGCTGGAAACTCGATGTCTAACCGTTCCGGCAAACCTAACTCAATAGCGCGTTTTTCAGCACTTGTGTGATTCTTTTTCAAGTAGTGATTTAGAGCGTCCGTACCTCCAGCCTGTAGCAAACCAAGCGTCTCGCATCTCAGGCCGGCAGCCTCAAAACTCACCCCAAACATGTGACTTAAGATAATTATTTCAATATCCCCAAGCGGGCCTTTAATATCTGCCATTGTCCGAAATTCACGTATTGTAGCGAGCACGCCCTCCTCTGGCATAAGAACAGCTGAAGCAAATTTATTCGCAAACTGTTCCTCAGCATTACCCATCGCAAAAATGTCTTCATCAATGAAAAATACATCAGCTGCATTGTCACCTCTTTTACAGAGATGCCCAAGCTCATGTGCCAATGTAAATAGCATCCTTCCTTGAAACCTACGAGAAATGAATACAAACGGCCGTCCCTGAATGAAAGCAGAGGCACCATCTATATTGCCACTACTAATGGTGTAGAGCACACAACCGAAGATGTCTGAACAACGAGTCGGCAAATCTAGAATTGGACCAATAAGGTTGTCAGAGAAGAACATCTCCCGAAATTTTGTTGCTAGCAAATCTGGAGATAAAGTGCATATCTCGCCAGATAAAGGCCATACACTCTCAGGCTGTGGCTCCAGGACTTCCAAGGCTGAATGCACATAACGATTAAGTTTTGCAATTTCATAATCAGGCAAAGTCGTTGCCGGTCCAAATGGCATTGTAGGAGTTCTAAATTGAAAACCAAAATAATTTTGGCAAGTCGATTCAGACAATAGATCCTCAACGGCCAAATTAAGAAGCTTAGCAAGCCGGCTAACCTCCACCATGTTCCACGAGTTGCTCTCCAGCGCCTCTCTGAGCCTTTGAACAGAGATTTCAGTCGACTTCGCTATACTATCTAGAGTCTTTCCGGATCGTTCAAGAGTTTGCTTGATATTCAACGTTACTAACTCCACATTTTATGCTTTGCATCCAATCCACAAGGCCTTCGATTTGATCAATATTCAACTTACTACATCGTCCGATTATGTCGTGAACAGTGTCACCCTTCTTCTGAAAAGTCTCGCTCAAAATACTGAGCGTCTGTTTCCGACTACTTTCGATTTCCCTATCTCGGTCTAACACAATAGGATCCTTGCAAACAAGATAGTTTTCTAATCTTCCTAGAAAGTTTGTGTGGTTGTCAGCTGGCAAGCGGTTTCCACCTGAATCAACGATGATATTTCCAAGCAGCGAGCCATCACTATCCGCATGTATTTTATAGCCGGGAAATCGCAATGCAGCCAATCGTTGATTAATTTTCTCATCGACTACCATGGCGCCGACAATGTATTGCTGGAGACCTTTCCTTCGGCCGCTCACAGTAAAAATATAGTCACCTTTGGACACCCACTTACGGATGTTAGGCACACATGAACCTAAGGTCGGAACAGGAGTGTAAATTGGATCATTAAGCTTCCAACCTGCTCCAGGATCCGCACCTTGATACATCGAATAAATATAGCCTTTAACGCTAGTCATACTACACCATCCCAATATGATATTTTAGACTGTGCGGCTTGAAGCATACCATCGTAATGAAGACTCGTCGCAACAAAAGCATCTCGCACACTCTCTTCTAACTGATCCGATCCATAAATTTCCATCAATTGTGGCAATACACTAAACGCTCTATCCGCGTGAACTTGATCCATTCCTCCGTGTATTTGATATGTTGCAGCTGCATCACAACTAAATCCATACAATTTTGTATACGCATCAAAAATCTTAGGACAGAGAAGCGAGTAGTAGTGCTCAACCGCTCCAGCTCCAATTAGATGACAGCCAGACCCCCTAGCACTAATCTCTTTGTAGAGCGCGATTGCTGCAGAGTTACCGGGTGTCGGCTTTAAACTACCAAGTGTTTCTCGGGTAATACCACCATCAATCAGCAATCTACTAATCAGCTCAAGATGGCTTGGGTTTGAAGGTGTGTCAATACATTCCTCCATTGCGGTGGAAATCAGATTTGTCCAAATTGTTTCACCCAAACCTTTTGCCTGTTGAGCAGCCTTAATTCGTAAATCTCTACCAGCCTTGGTTCTAAGATAGTGCTGCTTCTCAGCCTCTAGGACCTGTCCTTTACTCAGTTCACCATTAAATATCCCCTGCCAAAGCGGATGATATTCAAAAGGAAATGTTTCATATAGAGCAAGCAGGCTATCCTTGTTCAATTTTCATACCTGCTGCTGAGGATTGGAGTAGGTTCTCATCTACTATTCGCGCTTTGGGCAATGTACTAACAAACTCAAAGACCGAACGACTCAGCATATTCGGTGAGCTAGACCTAAGTCTATAGATCTGATCCTGAAAGTGCATAGGCCAATCATTGCTGGCGGCCTCTAAAATTTCAATAGCCAATTCAATTTGCTCAGTCAGAATCTTATACTGCTGCGCCGAACGCTTATGTTGAGCATATTCCTGAAGTAAGCAGACAACAACCGGGCTCAAAGGGATTACGATTTTGCTCATAAACCATACAGATTTCGAATTGAAGGCTAAAGCTAATCCAGCGAAACCAATGAGCAAGAAGAGCAAAACGAGTTTCAATCGAAAGCAATAGCCGGTTCTCAATTTGAACTCAACCCTCACAGCTGCGAGTTGATACCTCAGACGCAAAGCTTCCGCAGAACCCGATGCGTTCTTACTGACAGGAAAGAAATTTTTTATGGCACTGCAATCAGGGTCAAATAGCTTGTAAGCCATATAACCTTTCGTTATCTCAATTGAATCTGGCTTACTCCCCAAAAGGATTCTATTCCAAGGTATGCTCAGCACTTTCCGCTCAAAAAACTCCAATGCACCATTTGCCTTCCTTCGCAGTTCCGAATCCTGTTCTTCAAAAAGCATAACAACGAGCAGGGTGCTGACGATACCAAACCAACCGGCCCACACGCTTAGCGATGGAAACAACAGCGCGGCACATCCTAAACCAACTGGAATAGAAACAATAACAAAGCGAGTCCAAAACCAATTCTTAATGCACTGAAAATGCCAGAACTCAGCTGCCGCCAGGTACTGAATAACATCAACCTCGTTTTGTTTATCGAGCTCAAGTTGTTCCATAAAGAACTCCAAGAATCCACTTGATTGGTAATTCCCATACCCTACTTGGCTAGACATTATACACATACAAACGTATGTCATCAAGAGAGTAATCGACTTGACAAAAAAGACAGAGTGCAGCAGCTGGGGCAAAACACGTGAAACAGTATGTATCGATAGCCTGCCAGATTAGCACGAACCGGCCGAATATGAGCTTCAGGTATGCATACCCCACTCACCATTCTGGGCATAATCTGTTTTTACAGGCATTGCATCATGGTCGCACCTCAACTAAACAACAGATTATCCAAGACAATAATTAAACCCAAGACGCGCAAATCGTCCAGGCTTAGGAGTTCTGCGGGCTTCGGCCTGATAGAGATACTCGTGTCGCTGGTTATCGGCTCAATAGTTATGCTAGCCATGACTGACATGCTGACCAAGACTCTAAAAATCGGCTCTAGCACACAAAACGAAAGCGCTGCCAATGCCATCGCCAGCGAGATAATCGAGAATCTACGGCAGTCGAGATACGACTACCTGGCTCAGAACATTGGCACCTATGACCTGCTCGTAAATCAAGACGCCGGTGCTGCTAATCCAGCTCCTCAAATAAGAGACACGCCACTGCTCTTTGACTTCGTCAACAAGGTTTGGACAACCAAAACCGTTTCTGCTGGCTTCAAAGGCGTGGCAAGGCTTGTGATAACACCATCGGCCAGCGTATCTAAAGCCCTGAAAGTAACAGTCACCGTATCTTGGAACGATGGCCAATATAGCGCGCCAAACACCGCCGACTCGGTAACGGCTGGCAGAATCGTCACAACAACGACCTTAATTACGCAGGATGGCACAAACGACTACACCCTATGAAAACGCAACGACCATTGAGAAACGCACGAGGAATAAGCCTCGCAGAAATGATGATTTCTGTAATTGTGCTTGCCTTCTCTATGGCAATCGTAAGCCAGTTAGCTATTTTCACCACCATCGGCACAGTAAAGACCAATAGTCGCGTTGGTGGCATAGCCGCAGCGAGGCAGGCTCTAACTAGAATTAACGGCGATATACGAGCAGCCAGGGGCTTTGGAGACCTCTATGGCGTAGATGCTCAAAGGCTAAACTTTCCTGCTCCACAAAATCCGATTTATGGCACTTCTGGCTTGCCTGCAAATCAGCCAGCTCCACCATGGAAACCTATTCAATTGAGCCCAACCTGCTTAATTATTCAAGTTCCAATCTTGTACCAAGACCCACTTAATGACCCATCGAGTAGCCAATTCAACCCTCAGGCAGCCGAGAATCCGAGAAACGGCTTTCCGATTATGCTGAAGAAGTCACTACCGCCATCACCTCCGAGTGACATGGAAAACCTCGATACCATCGTCTACCAAGTCGTGCCTGACTCCGCACACCCCAACGAGTTTCTAATTCAGATGATGCGCTTTCCTGGTGCACAGTACACGGGCTTAGGCACTTCTTACATGTCTGCTGTCACATCGCCCCAGACAATCTTGCAAGGAATCGTCGGACCCAGCCCGGTAGGCGGAACAGGCCTAGAGCTACCTCTAGTCTTTTCGTACTACGGCAGAGCCCCTGTAAAAAAGGGAAACACAGCAGCTGGAAAAATCGGGAAGCTCGCACCTACTGCCAGCAACATCGAAAACATATTAGGAGTTGGCATAGATGTTGATGTAAAAAGAACAGATTTACTCTCAGCAAACAGCGCCACACAGCAACCAACCTACTACGGAATTCACAACGAGACCTTCATGCGAAGCAATCGCAACGTAGTCATCAATAACTTCAGCAGATAACCAATGAAACCTAGAACGACTAGCGACAAATACAAGAAAGGGATGAGAAGCGGTAGAGGCTTTACTCTCATCTCGATCATGGCAGTTGGGTTCTTCGCCGTCGCTATGATGATGAGTCTCTTTCCACTGATTCTTCAATCATCCAACAGCGAAACCAGCATTCGCAATTCTACAGAGCTGCGGAATGCAGCAGAAGTCGCAATAGATTATGGCATTGTCCTACTGAATCAAGGTATTGCCAACAATCAAGTAACCCCGCTTGATCTGGCTCTCAATGAATACGTGAAAGACTACAAGCCCATTGACCCGCTATTCGCTGACTATCCAGGCATTAGTGTGACTCTTAGAATCAAGAAGCTTCTGCCGGCGGAGTGGACTGATGTTAGAAACTTTTCGTCAGTGTATTCTCCCTTACTAAATAAGGACGAGCCCAACTCACTAATCGACCAAGATAGATGGAGAGTGCTTGAAGCCACAGCGACCAAAGGAAACTTGACTCGAAGCATTAGAGTAATTCTCGAACCTCGGTACGACGTACCACCGTCCCAAACCCCCCCGCCTCCAAGCAACCCTGTTTCGTATTTTACTGATAGCTTCTTAGCTAGCTCGAAAATCACAAGAGCAACACCGAATGACGTTAACCCGCTAAAAATCCAGGCAGCTGACAACACAAGTCAGGTACATTTGATTACCTCACTCACCGGCGATGACAATCAATCAACACCGGCTCAGACTCAGCTAATCAATACAACCGTGACGCCAACCGATCCAATCAACATAGCTCCTGTGCCTGCAGATCTTACAGCCTCAACTCTTTCATTGTCAGAGCTGGCTAGCAACGCCCAGAACCTCGTTAGCGGCTCCTACAAAACTGCAAACTTCGACACCACAGCATTAACACAACCTGTAAACGTAGACGCAACGACCGCCGGCGAGCCTATCAAAATTTACATACAAGATGGCAACCTGCCTAGTAGTTCGATCAACATTTCAACGTCCATGCTTCCTCAATCGAGTAGCAGCGCTGGTGATTTCCAAATATTCTACGAAGGCACAAGAACTATCAACATCAATCTCTCTAGCCCCAACTTTTACGCTGCCATATACGCACCCAATGCTCAGATTAATCTTACGGGTGAAGGAACAATGCAAGGAGCCTTAGTTGGCTCGGTGATCCAGCTAAGCAGTTCAGGCTTTCTGAAAGTTGATACAGACTTGAGTAAAACCGACGCTTCTTCACCAGGGAGTGCAACCAACTATGGTCTTACTTACAATACAACTGGTGCTTCTGGCCAGCCAGTTTTACGAGGCTATCGAACAGTCAGTTGGAAAGAAACAACTAAGCGACTGGCTCCACTCATCAACTAAAAAATATTGAGAGAGCTTAGGGTTAAACCTCCACCCCAAGCTCTCTCAATGCCTTCTTAGCCTTCTCTCTAATCTCGCCCTTCGGACTTGCTGAATAAACACGCGACCAGAGTGCCACCAATTTCTCTCGTGCTTTGGCTTGAATCATCGCTGACTTCTCAGAGCGATAAATCGTATCCCAGGTGTTTATTTCTTTGATGGTCGAAGGTATCTTCGCTGAAAGAATAACGGCCTGGCGAGCCAGCCATGACGGTGCATCAGGAAACTTTGAAGCAACAGTGTAGTACTTCGCAGCAGCTACTTCATCGTGAGCGAACAAGTACATGTTGATACCAGCGATGTAGGGAAGATACCAATTATTAGGATTAGCCCTGATACCACGCTGAATAATCTCGTTTGCTCGCAGTGGTCTCTTCTGCGCAGAACCAATAGTAAAAGCGCAGTACCAGTATGGTTGAGTAAAATGCGGATCTAAAGTCGAAACAAGTTCTAGATACTTATCAGCTAGCACAGATTGATCATAAGAACGAGCGACACTATCACCGATATAGCTCACAAATGCCAGCCAATAGAAGTCAGCAAGTAACTGATCATATCCAAGTGCCACCAAGCGCACGGCTTGAGCCGATGGAATAAAGGCATCTTCACCACCACCATGTAGTCGCTTCAGCGAGGACGCGACACCAGCGTGAAGCCAGACAGTGAGCGGCACAAGACAAACTAACAAGATATAGAGGAAAGTGTTTTGCCTTCTAGCAGTCACGCTTTTCTCACCAGAGGTTGCTTAATACCAAAGTTGTTTTTGGAAGTGTGCCATCAATTGCCTTACCATCACCCGTGGTGCCGAGCAAAGCATAGCTTCTTTGATTATTGAGCGGGATATAAACCACCTGACCGGCTGATGCGCCAGTACTTTCTGGCGGAAGTGAACGCACCGCAGTTGGTGTGGAAATATAACCAACCATCACAGGAAATTCCGGCTTCTTGCTGTAGGGGTTCAAGGGCCCCTGGGAGGCTGGCGTCTTACCGTCAGCTTCCCCACCAGGATAGTAGCTCTTCAGTGCATCATCTATTTCAGCCGGATATGTGTTGTTATGATCGGCAGCGTAAGTCTCAAGTGCTACTTGAGTGATATGCATTGAAGTACGAGTGATCTGCTGGTTAGCTTTCTCTTCAGCACTAGTTACTCTAGGCACAAACATGCCTATCAACATTGCTGAGAAAAACAGTACGAGGCCTACTTCTACAGGCGTCCAAACGTGCTTTTGTTTTACAACTTGGGCAGAATTGCTTGTCACGATTTCCTATCGATTGCAGCGCTATCTGAATTTTAGCGGGCGGCAGATTCTAGCCACTTACTGGTTTGAAAGAACCAGTGTAGTACCAGCCGAAGTTCCGCTCAAGGCATTACCGGGGTTTTTGCCAGCACCTTGAATTGCATAGGAGGTATTGTTACCCGAAGCACCAATCACATTGTAGTAGATAGTTCCTTGGCTTCCCAATGAACCAGGAGCAGCAGCTCGTGTAGCTTGAACGTCAGTAACGCTGCCAGTGGCTAGCGCTTGAGGTGCGTTCATGAATGGGTTTACGGGGTAGTTGCCACCAGATGGGTTACCCTGGTTGCTGTTACCACCTGGGAAGTAAGACTTGAAACCATTGTCACTGGCGGTTGCGGGATAGTTTCCACCAGCATCAGTCGCGTACATCTCGGCTGCCACCTGCGCGGTGTGCATATTCCCCTTAACGCTGGCTTCTCTGGCCTTATCCTGCGCGCCGATGAAGTTCGGTAGCGCGATGGCGGCGAGAATACCGATAATAATTACGACTACAAGCAGCTCAATCAGGGTGAATCCGCGCTCTGATCGCATTTTTCTCAGAGTTTTTAGATGCCGCTGCATTGGTCGTCTTTTTACAGCTAATTTTGTCACTGACATAATTCCATCACCCTCAAAAGAAAAAAGATGCCCCTACATACTAAGTGTACTCACACCAATACCTCTTTTCCATGCCCAAACTCGGGCCAGTTCTAACGCTTTTCGCCCCAGCCCCTGGCGGATTATCCGCTCGGCCCTGTCCTCTTATTTAAATCACTCCAAATTGAAAGCCGCCGAGGTTATTACCCCAGCGGCTTAACAAAAGTTCATCAACATTGCTGCCGACATTCTCCAATGAGACACCGTCCGGTATCAGGCCTCTAATTAGTTTTCTAATTAGGCCTGACCCTTTCGACTGATCTCTTTATACGGTAACGAGTTCGCGTTCTACCACTTTAGTTTCTACTTTGTGGCGATCGTGAGCAGCTCTGCGTGGACGTCTGAGATGGTCCATGAAGCGCTTGTGAGCGAGAGTGTCGATTTGGGTTTGTGAGGTCTTATCAGGAACTGACAATACAAACTCTGAATTGCCTTCTTCTACTTTAGGCTCTTGATTGTGCTTGCCTACAAGATAGAGGTAGCCGCCGCGTGTTGAATAAACGTAATGAATCATGCCGCCTGCCTTTCTAGAATTCTCTTAGATGCCTGGAGAGATATAACCAACGTACTTAAAATCGGACTTTGAACTGAATGAGAACTTTGCCATGTTCTCCCTCGCTTCGAGTGTAAGTGCATTTCACTCAAATGTACATCATGAAATACTAAGTGCGCTCGGATGTTTCAAAGAGAAAACATAACATTCTCTGAACAATTCGCCTTAGCGGCGTGTAATACCGCTATGTGAATTGGCTTGTGGAGCCGTTTCTGGAATAGTTAAGGCGTTCTCTTGTTCAATTATCTTGGCAGCCAGGTCATTGCCGACGACCACGGTGACTGAGCTTTCGATATTGCCAACAGACGCATTGACTATATCGCCTATACTCCCCAAATCAGTTCGCACTAAACTCGCATCTTCTGGATTGGCTTTCTGAGCGATGATTCGCGTACGTTTAATTCCTTCTTCAAATTCTAAATTGGCTTGTTGCACTGATACGTTTTTGTAGCCGTGCACACCTAAAAGTTTTGCCACTTTACGACCCATACCTTCGGTACTGCTGGAGTTTTCGACCGATATGCGTATGTCGTCTTTTGATGATTCTACGAAGTTGGCACCATTCAGTTTTGCCACCATTTTGCGTATATCAGACGGAGCAACTACCCAGTTGCCGTTGGGCGAAAACGTGCCAGGCATCATTGTTAAGAGCTGGTTAGACTTTGGAACGCCACGGACAAAGTTGGCCATTCCCATCATGTCTTGAATGCTCATATCAGTACTTATGTATTGTTGCGCTATGTCAAGAAGTTTAGGCAAATGTGACCAGCTGTCGGGTCTGAGGGCTTTGTCGAGTACTGCACGTAAGAAGATTGATTGGCGTTGCACGCGACCGATATCGCCGAGAGCGTCATGACGGAAGCGCACAAAGCCCATGGCTTGATTGCCTGTAAGGGTGTGCATGCCAGGCTCCAGGTCGATTTTGAGCTTGGCGGTCCAGTCCATATATTGCATCTTCTTGGGAACTTCGACCGTAATTCCCCCCAGTTCATTGACCAGATCTACCAGGCCGTGAACGTTGAGAACTACATAATGATCGATCTTGGTGTCGTCCAGAAAGCCGCTGACAGTCTCTATTGCCAGGTTCTGTCCACCAATGGCATTGGCAGCGTTGATCTTTTGTATGCCATTGCCGGGGATGCGCACTTCGGTGTCGCGCGGAATTGAAATTACTCTAAGGGAGTTGGAAACCGGGTCGAGGCGGGCCACGAGGATGGTGTCTGAGCGGCCGGTGAAAGCGTCTTTATCTATCTTTTGTTTGCGGCGGCCCATATCGGTGTAAACCACGTCTACGCCCAAAAAGAGCACTGTGGTGGGTTCCCTCAGGGTGGCGATGCGAAGCTGTGGTGGAATTAACTGTGGCCGGGTTACAAGCGTGGCAAAATAACCCGCGCCAACCCCTACTACGGCGCAGACAATAAAAATAAGGAGCCAGTAGCTTGGTTTCAATGTAACCTGAGGATGCCTGCAAACTTGGTTATTATACGTGCTGTTATTAGTGATGATATTACTGACGTCTTTTCTGACGTTTTAAATCCCCGATGGAAACCCTAATTCGATGAGTAGCCCAGCAAAAGTGCTCGCTATTAATTTTGGCGGTATAGGAGACGAGGTTCTTTTCCTTCCAACTTTGGAGAGAATAAAAGAATTGGCACCTGACTGCGAACTGACGCTCTTAGTTGAGCCGAGGTCAAAGTCGGTGATGGAAGTCACCAACCTGATCGACAAGATTATTACTTTTGATATCAAAAAGAAGCCGCTCACTCCTTTTGACCTTATAGCGCTCACCATGCTGCTTCGCAAAGGCGGCTATGACATGGTGATTTCGTCTGGGTCTTCGCCCATGGTGGCAATGTTACTTTTTTTATCGGGCATAAAATTGCGCGTCGGTTACGATGCTGGCTCACCGGTAAAGTCGCTTTTGACCCACCCAGTAAAGCTTTTGCGTGATCAGTATGCCGCTGACATGTACCATGATCTGACTAAGGGCATGGCCAACTATCTGCGGCGCAAGGCTAACCCTAATGCTTCTATAAGAGATATTGACGACACTTATCAAGTGCCAAAGATAACTCTCAAGGCCGATTCGCTGGCGGCCATGAAAGCTTTCTTAGAGGAAGGTCTACGGGATACGCAAAACGCTGTCACCACTGACGATACTAAGCAAAATGATACTAAGCCGACGGATGCTAGCCAGATTGATACCAGGCCGGTGAAGACTGTTTTGATTCACCCGGGCACATCGCAAATGGCCGTGAGCAAGGGCATTATCAAACACTGGTCTTCGGAGAATTGGCTGGCATTTATCAGACTATTGCAGAATCAAAAAGATCAGCCTTTCCAAACCCGCGTGATTTTGTGCGGTGGGCCTGACGATAAAGAAGTTGTGGCTGGCTTGGAGAAGTTGCTGAAAGCAGATGAAGCCAAGGGCTCGGGCAACAGCTCATCCGCTGGCGCCGCTCCATATATAAGTGCGGTGGGCAAGACCAAGGGCTTAGCTGATCTGGCGGCTCTGACGAGCATCTGTGATGTGCTCGTGTGCGTTGACTCGGCTCCCATGCACATTGGCGTGGGGCTCAATAAAAATCTCGTGGCCCTTTTTGGACCCACCGATCCCAAATTGCTTATTCCAAATCAAAAGAACTTCAAAGTGCTAGCAGATCGCCCAGAGTACGCTGCAGCTAATGCTGCGGCAACGGCAAATGCGGGCAAGTCGCCAGCACCGGCTTCTACTTCCGGTTCTTCCGCTACGACTTCGCCGCCTCGATCGCTGCAAGACGGGCTTGGCGTTCGGCTTCATCCTGAAACCGTTTACCAGTCTTTGTTGGATCTGCTCCGGGCAGAGTCAAGCCAATAAAGCTATCGGGGAACTGCTCATTGATGATGCGGTCAATTTCGTGGCCGCCGGGGCCGATTATGGCAAAGAGGGCGTCCACCACTTCGGGGTCAAATTGTGTGCCGCACATCTTTCTGATTTCGATCATGGCCTTTTCGTGGCCAATCGACTTTCTGTAGGGGCGGTCGGTGGTCATGGCGTCGTAGGCGTCTGAGACCAAGATAATTCGGGCGCCCACCGGAATGTCGGCTCCGGCCAGGCCATCGGGGTAGCCTTCACCGTTGTAGTACTCGTGGTGGTGTTTGACGTATTCGCGGGCGCGCACGAGGCCGCGCAAATCGCCGATGATTTCGGCAGATTTGACCGGGTGCTTGCACATGATTTCTTTTTCTTCGGCGCTGAGCTTGTCGGGCTTCCACAAAATAGACTCGGGAACGCCGATCTTGCCGATGTCGTGGAGGATGCCTCCTAGTTCGACGTCGCGTAGCTCTTCATCGGTCAGGCCCATTTGGCGGCCAATCAAAACGGCGATGCGGCTCACCCGCAGGGAGTGGCCAGCGGTGTAGTCGCATTTAGCGTCGAGGGCATCGGCTAGAGCGCGGATGGTTCCCACTGAGACTGACTCTAGTTCGGCGATGGCGACCTTTAGCTCGCCCAGCAGACGGTCGTTGCTTTCTTTCAGCTCGAAGGCCTCAAGAGCGCGGCGCACAGTCAGTTTTAGCTCGTCGGCGTCCCAGGGTTTGGCAATATATTTGTAGACTGACCCGGCGTTGATGGCGTCTACGAGGGCCTGTACATCGGTGTAGCCGGTCAAAAGAATTTTGATGGTATCGGGGCAGACGCCAAGAGAGGCTTCAAGAAGCTGAACGCCAGTCATGTTTGGCATGCGTTGGTCGGTGATAATCAGGCTGATGTACTCGTTTTTTAGTACTTCCAGGCCTTCTGCGCCGCTCTGGGCCTCAATTATGTCGTGTTCTTCCGAGAGTACGCGCCTCAACAAGCGGAGATTCGGAACCTCATCATCCACTACTAATATTTTGTGGCGGCGCATTGCATTCCTCTTAGAACACTTTTATTTCGGCATTTAGTCCGGTTCACTCAGGCTTTCAGCCAATTGCTTGGTTATGGCCTGCAGCGGCAAGCGCACATAGAACGTTGTGCCTTGGCCCATAACACTATCAAACCAGATTTGACCACCATGTCGCTCTATTATTGAGTGACATATAGACAAACCTAACCCCGTCCCCTGACCAACAGCCTTGGTAGTGAAGAAGGGATCAAAGATTTTACTCCGAACCTCCTCTTTAATACCACCCCCGCAGTCAGTTATTACGACCAATACAGAGCCATCATTCTGGTCGGACAGCTCAGTTCTAATTTTCAGGGCCGGTGTAGGCGTGCCGGGATCATGAGCAGGTCGGGCCTCGGCGGCTGTATTCATGGCCTGGGCGGCGTTGCTGAGCAGGTTCATCCAGACCTGGTTAAGTTGGCCCGGATAGCACAAAACCGGCGGAATCTGCGCGTACTCTGCTTCTACAGGAATTTTGTCGCGCCCATAGTATTGCGAGAGAATTTTCATGGTCGACTCAAGGCCTTCTTGAATCGAGGCTTCTTTGAGCTCGGCCTCATCGAGGCGGCTGAAGCTCTTGAGGTCGCGGATGATATGGCGGATGCGCTCGGCCCCTTCGTTCAAGTCAGCGATGATGTTGTCGAGGTCACTGACCAGAAAGTCGTATTTGAGCTTGTTCTTGAGGTCGTCGACGGGTTTGCGCTGTTCTGCTGGCAACTCATCGATGGCCGAAATGACTTTTTTCAGCTCTTCGACATACTGCTTTAAGTAAGGCAGGTTGCCGTGCACAAAGTTAATAGGATTATTGAGCTCGTGGGCAATACCGGCCACCAGGCGGCCGAGCGATGCCATTTTCTCCTGGTGAATGAGCTGCGACTGGATGGTCTTCAGCTCGATGTTTTTGCTGTCTAAATTGAGGTTCTTGGTGACTAAGTCTTTGTTCTTGCGCGACAGTTGCGCCACCAGATTGGCGTGCTCGACGGCCACGGCCACTTGCCCGGCCACAACTTTTGTCAGCACAACATCTGATTCGGTGAAAGTGCGGGTTGGCGATTTGTCGGCCAGTATAAAGACTCCGCGGCTTTCATCACCGTACATCATTGGTTGAATAACCAGAGTCTTGAAGCCAAGGGCCCTAATATCAGCGGCAATCGGAGCAAAAAATGGCTCCTCAGCCGGATCATGAAAGAGGAAAGTTTTGACCTTGGCGCCGCCGCTATCGCGCTCGTAATTGCCTTTGTAGTCGAGGATGAATTGGGCAATGTCAGCACTTAGCACTGGGCCGCTGTTGCGCTCGCGGGTTTCTTCAACCACTACTGGAGCGTAAACCGACCAAGAACCAGAGGCTGTGGGGCTAGAATTTGTTATAGCCTGGCCTGCCCCAATCTTTAACTGAGCCGGGCAAATCAGTGCCACCAGATCAGTTTGCACAGCCTGGGCCAATTGCACCACTGCTGTTTCAAAAATTTTGTCTAACTCTAAAGTAGAACGTACACCTTTATTGATTGAGTTGATCAGGCGCTCACGCTTGGCCCGTTCGTCTGAATCAGAGATGAGGCGCTCGTTAGCATCGAGCTGTTCTAGTAAGCGCTCAGCCCCTTGCCTGGCCACGCGGCTCATGTAGTCGCAGAAGCGGGCCCAGAGCATAGAGACCGAGGCAAAGAAGAAAGCGCGAGCTAAGATGCGGCGCCAGAGTTTGTCTGAATATGCTGCCGCCAGGCCGCGCTCGGTATCGCGGTTGAAGACATAAGGAAGCAACTCGGCGTTTTCAGAAACCAACAAGCCAATATACGAAACTGTGACCAGCAGTGCGGAGAAGTAAATTCCTTTTTTGCCAAAGGTATAACTCGATAGCAAAATCGGCAGCATATAAAGGACGTACAAGTCTGACTCGATGCCGCGGGTGAAATGCACCAGGCCGGTGAGGCTGATGACATCAAGCGTGATCAATATCATATTGAAGGCGCGCAAGCGGGCCGATGAATAGCGCAGGCGGCGCACAATGAAGGCGAGGCCAATAAAAGAATAAACACTGACACCACCGACGATGGCAGCTGTGGAGCGAAATTCGAATTCGTCGCCAGCAAAAGTACCGATACCGACGCAGAGAATCAGACTGACCAGAGCAAAGGCAATGCGAAAGCGCAGCAGTTGCTCGCTCTTTAGATAGAGTTCGTTGGTCGACTCTCTAGGTTTGGCTTTTGAGCCGACACGCCGGGTCATGCTCATGGTCATAGGGGCACCAAATTTCGGACATTTTCAGAACAACTATATTACTAGGAAAGCTGGCAATCCGAATTTGACAATATAGCCTCGAAGCTATATTATAGATTCTATGCCATATATGGTTGTTTACCTGAAACCTTTTGCCGCCTGGCTAGACGAGCAAGGCGAAGATCTCAGACTGCGTACATTGGCTCACCTCGAGTTACTGAAAACACGAGGACCTCAACTGGGTCGCCCATATGCAGACACCCTAAAGGGGTCGAAGATCACGAACTTAAAAGAACTCCGATTTCAATTCGATGGTGCACCTATAAGAGTTCTCTTTGTTTTCGATCCAAGACAACAAGCTGTAATTATGTTGGCAGGAAACAAGCAAGGTGACAAACGTTGGTACGAGACAAACATAGCGACAGCGGAAAAGCTCTACTACGACCATCTGGCAGAGTTAGAAATGATTGATGCAGAGAGAACGAACAAGGAATAGAGAAATGATCAACCACGATGACTACATGCAAAAACTCTCTGCAGAAAAACGAGAAAAAGTACTAGCTATGGCGGCTGAACTGATTGCTGAAGAAAAATCGCTTCGAGAGATTCGCAAAGCCAGGGAAATGTCACAAAAAACACTTGCTGAGAAATTAGACATGAATCAAGGTGACTTATCAAAATTTGAACGTCGCACTGATGTTTACCTCAGCACTATTCGTAGATACATCGAAGCCATGGGCGGAAGCTTGGAGCTGATCGCTACCTTTCCCGATAGTGGTCCAGTAAAGATTACAAACATCGGCGATCTTGGCGGAGCCGATGAGGTTGCTTAAAATGAAGACAATTACCGCTGTTGAAGCTAATAAAGAACCAGGGGCAGTTCTTGAAGCAGCGCTATTACAGCCAGTTATGGTGCAAGCGTCTAATGGCAAATCAGTAGTCCTACTGGCTGCAACAGAGTACGAACGGCTCACCTCCATGGAAGATGCTTACTGGGCAGCCCTTGCAGCAATAGCTGAAGCAGATGGCTTTGCAACCGCACTGGAGACAGCCAAACTGGTAGCGGATGCTGATGCTTAAACTAAACAGTCTCAGCGTCAATGCGGCCCTCTTTAATGGCCTGCAGCAATTTGCCGTGGTCAAGCTGGTTCTGCTCGCGGTAGGCATCGGCAAACTCTGCAATAGCTTTAGGGAAGACATTGCCTTTGCCTATATAGCCAGCGATTATGGCAGGGTCGCCAGAGCGAGCATGAGCGCGAGCCAGGGCCCAACCACAGTTGCGAGCAAAGCCCATCATATTGTTATGATTGAAAATCTCAATCATTGGCTTAACTTTGACGTCACGTAACTGACGCACATAAAAATGCTTGCCACCTTCGCCAATGTAATGGCCAAGAAAGACATCGGTGGCAGCTTGCATTATGCGCTGACCGGTAACAACTCGTTCGCCGTGTGAGCCCTGATTGACGAAGTGCGAATAAGGCTCAAGCACCGACTTGCGCGCCTCTTTCACCTGCAAGAAGAGCGGGTCTTCTTCGGAAGCGAAAAACAAAGCAATACCACAAACGGTACCAACGCTACCTACACCAACGACTTTCAAGGCATTATCGACAAACTGATAACGATCAAACAAAATACGACGCTCAACGCTAAGAGAGTCGCGATACTTCTCAACTGCATATACGGTGCGCGCTTTATACTCAGGCGTATCACTATTCTCTTCATGAAAAATCAAAGGAGGCTGGTCCTTAATGCGCGGAGTGCCTTCAACCACAGCAGCCAACTTAACGAACTCTTCGGCATGGTCGCGGTCTAAAGCTTTCTTCAAAACTTTCTTGCGTCTTTTCTTCAGAACCTTGTCGTCGGTAAGTTCAATCAAAGCCTCATAATCAAGATACGAATACCAGGCATCGAGACAAGTCATTTTTGAAAGCTCTTCCATTTTGTCGCGATAGCATTCCACTACCCGGGCGGCTGTAGCCATGCCCTCTGAGCGCTTGTGTCCGTTGTGGGCAGAGGCAATGGCAAAGCTGGCGGCCAGTCGCTTTAAGTCCCACTCCCAGGAGCAGGGGAAAGTCTCATCGAAATCATTAATATCAAAAATAATATTGCGCTCTGGTGTGGCGAAAGCGCCAAAATTTGCCAGGTGGCTATCACCGCAAGATTGCACGGCATAGTCTGTGGCTTTAGTGACGGCCAGGTCAGAGGCCATGATTACCGCTGCACCGCGATAGAAAGCGAAGGGCGAGGCCACCATGCGGCCGTAGCGTAGAGGCAATAGGCTCTCGATGCGCTCGTGACTGGAGGCAATTAATAGCTCCATGGGGTCTTCGCGACCGGGCCGGTCTATGACAAATTCGGCGTGGGCTTCACGGGAGCATTTAACCCGCAAGGCCTGACCAAATTCATAGCGCTCTTTGGTGTTCTGTAAGTGCATGGGCTTGGTTAAATATTCAGCCTCAATGGCGGGCTGCCGAGCTTGCATGACTGGGTGAGGAAGGCTCTTTGGATTCTTTTTCATTGGTAAATATTGGCTTCAGCTAGTTAGAGGTTTGACTTATTTTTTATGCCCGCTGAAAGAGCAAATATCAATGCTCCAAATTATTTTTCAAGACCTGATTTTGCAGTCTAAATATACTCAGAAGCGCGGCGATAAACATCAGCTGCATCAGCAAAGCGACCCAGTGACTTCAAAGCCTGGCCCCAGGCGTCATAAACGTCAGCGTCGTAGGGGTCTATTTCAGTGGCTTTCTCATATTTTTCCAGAGCTAATTCTTGTAAGCCCAAAAGCGAGAGGGCCTTGCCCCAGTAGTAGAACAAACCAGGGTCGCCGTCTGAATATTGGTCGGCTTCTCTGAACATTTCATCGGCTTCTACAAAGCGGCCTTGCAGTAAGAAAATCTGGCCTGCAACAATGCGGGCCACGGCATTTTTAGGATCTTCTTGAATAACAGTGGTAATTAAATCAATCGCTTCATCTAAGCGCTGCTGTTCTTTAAAAGCACGAGCTAGAGATACTCTCACATCAGCATCTTGCGGATTGATAGCGAGAATTTTCAAAGATTGGGCTTCGACTAATTCGTAGCGCGAGGCTTTGAGCAAACGATCTAAAGCTTCTTTTTGTGGATTCAAACACTCTGGATCGTATTGAATGGCCAGACGCAAATGCTGCGACCCCCGCTCAGTTTCTCCCATTTCATCAAAGACACGCGACAGGTGCAAATGGCCCAGGGCATAATCTTCGCGCAGTGAAATGGCCTGACTAAATTTCTGCACTGCTTCTGGATAATTTCCAGAAAGATACAAAGCACAGCCCAGGCCGTCAATAGCTTGATAGTTTGATGGAGTTGATTTCAAAACGCGATCAAAATATTGCGCAGCTTTTTCATAGTTAGCAATGCCCAAATAGGCATGGCCAAGCCAAAAATCGAAGCGACCGTCTTGCTCTTTTTCCTGCAAAACAGCAAGGGCTTGCTGACAGTTATTCATCAAAATCAAAGTGACAGCGAGATAAACGCGCACTTCGTTATTACTTTTCTCTAGAGCCAGAGCCTTTTCAAAAGCATCGGCGGCGCGTTCATACTCGCCTAAATCAACGCAAACAAGACCAAGATTCATCATTGGTTCTAAGCAAGAAGAATCCATATCTGATGCTTCCATCAGCTTGTCTGAAGCGTCTTCGGCACGACCTGCTTTAAAAAGCGAGACGCCCCAGTCGTTATAAATCAAGGCGCGCTCGCGAGCGGTGAGCATGCGGTGACCCATGCCCACTGCTTCCTGGAAGAGACGCACAGCATCATCAATCATGCCAGCATTAGCCATGGCTGAGGCGGCGTAGCGCAAAGTTGTGATGTCTTTGCCGTCTACTTGCCAGGCGCGCATGAAACATTTTCCGGCATCGCTATCGTTGCCCATGGCTGATAGGGCGATGCCCAAACAAACTAAGGGCTCGGGAATTTCTGGCTCATTGTTGACTGCAGCTTGAAAATATTGAGCTGCTTCCATGAATTGACCCATGCGGAAACTAGCCATTCCGCCTTGAATGAAAGCAGCGCTCAGCTTGGGGTCGAGTTTAATAGCCTGGTTGAATTGGCCAATGGCGCCTCTGAAGCTATTTCCGGCCATGAGGGCCATGCCCCAATGCAAGTGGCCCACGGCAAAACCTTCGCGGCGCTCGCAGGCATCACGGAAGGCTGGCATGGCTTCGGCCGGGCGGCCGTCTTTGAGCAAAACTAAGCCGAGGCGATAGTGGGCGTCGCCCCGGGTTGAATCAATTGATAATGCAGTTTTGAGGTGGCGCTCGGCCTCGGCCAATTTACCGTTGTTGAAAGAAATTACTCCAAGCTGATACTGAATATCAGGGTCGTTCATGCCACTTGGATTCTGCTGAGCAAAACGCATCAACCCAGCATAAGCCTCATCCCACTTGCCCTGGGAAGCTAAATCAGAGACTAACTGTGAAATTTGGGTTGACAACCCACTGACTCCTGGGGCAAAAGCTTCGTTGGTACTGGTCTTAAAGAGATCAAGCTTACATCAAAATTTTAGCGGTAGTGAAAAGTCAATAATACAGTGGCGCACAGTATCAACTGTACCCCCCAGAATGCCATTACTACCTGCCATTCCGCCCAACCCTTGTCAGCCATGACCGCTTCGTAATGGTGATGCAGTGGGGCCATACGGAACAAACGCTTACCTTCGCCGGGCAGTCGCTTGGTCAGTTTAAGCTTGATTAGAGCGAGGGCGCTCATTGGTTTTTCTGGAGTGTAGGGCTTGGTTAATTTGAAGTAGGTGACCTGGGCCATAACCGAAAGGGCTTCGGCTATGTAAATCATGGTCAATGGGATGAACCAGACCACAATGCCGCCAGCAAGAGCGAGGCAGGCCATCAAACCGCCGATAAAGAGTGAGCCAGTATCGCCCATAAATATCTGAGCGGGGTTTTTGTTATAGAGCAAGAAGCCGAGCAAGGCCCCAGCAGCGGTGGCAGATATGGTGGCATAGCCGTATTGCACAGGTTCGACAGATCCGGCACCACCAGTGAGGAAGAGAATGACAGCCATGGCGGCAAACACTTGGCAGGCTGTTCCGGCGGCCAGACCATCCATGCCATCGTGCAAATTAACGGCGTTAGTCGTAGCAGCGGTGAGGAAGGCGCCAAGAGCTATGAAAATAACGGCAGGCAAGATTACTATTGCCACCGGGTATGCCCCATCGGGCACAGCAGCACCAGCAGCCGTAAAAATGGAATAGAGGGCATTGGGCAGCAAGAGTTTATTGTCGCTGCACAGAGTCAGCACCACTGCTAACACCACGCCTAAGCAAGTTTCGATGGCCAATCTAACATAGCCAGAGATGCCCTTATTGCCTTTGTTTATGACCTTGGCGGAATCGTCGAGCAGCCCCACTACTCCACACAAGAAGCCGATAATAATTACCAGGAAGTAGCAGGGGTCTTTCGGTAGACCAAAGGCAAAATGCTGATTGGGCTGCCCCGGCACAAAGGCCATGACCAGCACCACAATCAGAGTGGTGACCATGAAGACAAGACCACCCATGGTCGGAGTCTTAGCTTTATGCGAGTGACTCTTTGGACCTTCTTCGCGCAAAAACTGATTGATTTGCAGGGCGTTCAACTTTTTTATGTAGAACGGCATACAGATAGCAGTGAGCACCAGCGCCGTCATGCAGGGCAGAACGAGCTGCAACAGAGCCGCCAAAAGGCTTCCCTGCTGAATTATGGCAGTAGCATGTTGCTCTAAGTTGACTGTTGGATTCCCGCTGGTTAGTCGAGGTAGAAGCTAGTCACAATCTTACGATGTTCCTTAGCATAGTTTACCGACTCAAGCAGTGTATGGGATGTGTGGTAGAGGAAGCAAATTATTTGCTGGCATCTATCGATTATTTCGTGGTTGCATATGCGCGATGCATCGGCGAGAGTCATCGTACGTCTTTCAGGATACTCAACGATATTCTTGATACCTATTAGTAGGTCTTGAACTTCGCCAGGCTGCTGAGAAATTGTTTGCGGAAGAATAATGTTTAGACGATCTGGATTTGCTCTTTGAGCTCCACGAATCACTGCCATGTTGCAGCCGTTCGCACCGCCACTGGTGACGACCTGGTTGCCCGACAGCACGAGAGCGTAAGAAAGCATCTCGACTAATTGCTGATGAGTGAGGGGCAAGTTGCGGGTACCAATGATGGCCACTTTGCGCGGGCCAGACTGTTGGATTAAGAGAAGCTCTTGGGCCAGTTCATCGACGGTCGGTATTGTGGCGGCACCGGGTTCAATTCGACTCATATATATCTATCCAATCCCTTTTATATAGACGCCAGTCTTTACTGGTCCGTGGAAATTTGTTCGTTAATGATTAAGATTACAAGTCTTCCCTATGGTTTTGTCCTAGCAAGCCTCAGGCTGTTTACAAGTTTTAATTAACAGCGAGGCTGAGATCCCTCACAATTAGAGTTGTGGGAGCCTCCGGCGCTGCGTTACAGAGAATATTCGCCCGAGAGCCCAACGCATAGCATTTATATATCCGCTTAACGCGGAGAGCTTGCTTGACATCATTTATAGTTGGAGAGAGACGTGGCGAGAGACCCAGTTATGACATCGGCCGGCAAAGACAGACAATTGAGCCTATTTGGTTCGAATGACTCTAATGAGGAGCCGTCGGACGCCGACGAGTTGGCCCTGGCTGAGCTTGAGGTAGAAGAGCTGGCCTCGGTGGCCTTCGAGCCAGAAGAGATAGATGCTGAAGATCTCGATGTCAGCTTCGAAGTACCTGACATCGCGGAAGACAACACAGAAGACAACACGCAATACAACGAGGAAGAGGGCCAGGGAGAGGGCTATGGAGAGGGCTATGGAGAGGGCTATGGAGATGCCGAGCCTGCCTCGCAGGCCTATGCCGCGCCGTCTCCAAGTGCTCAAGGGCAGTCTTACGGCGCTCCAATGGCAAATGCTCAAGGGCATTCTCCTAGTACTCAAGCTTCTGGCCAAACGCCCTTCCAATCTAAATATGTGCCGTCCTACCAGGCCCCACGGGAGCGGCCGCAGTATGCCCCCATGTCCGATGCTGAAATTGCCGCTCTAGAAACCCAACTACTTGACCGCTTGAACCCAGAGCAAGCCCAGTGCGTTTCACAAATGTGGGGACCGTCGCTAATCATTGCCGGAGCCGGTTCGGGCAAAACCACAGTTTTGACCAAGCGCATTGCCTGGATCATCTCAAAATTAAGACAAGAGCCTGAAGCTATCCTGGCCGTCACCTTCACCAACAAAGCTGCTGGCGAAATGCGCCAGCGTATTGAAAAGATTGTTGGCCCCTACGAAGCTCGCCGCATCTCTATTGGTACTTTCCACAGCATTTGTGCCAAATTGCTGCGCCAAGAAATTTCGAACTATAAGACTGAAGACGGCTTGAAATGGGATAACAATTTTGTCATCTACGACGAAACCGACAGCATGAGTCTGGTTAAGGCGCAGATCGTCAAGCTCAACCTCGACGACAAGGTCTTTGTACCTAAAGAAATCCGCCACACCATTTCGTCGCTGAAAAACGACGGCTATACCCACCATGTCTACGCCAAAGAAGCGAAGAACTACAGAGAAGGCCGTTTGTCTGAAATCTTCAGTGCTTATCAAACCGAATTAGCGCGCAACAACGCCCTCGATTTTGATGACTTAATTTTGATTTTCACCGATTTGATGCAACAAAATCAGATGGTGCGTGAGCGCATGCAACGCCGCTATCGCCACGTCTTGGTAGACGAATTCCAAGATACCAACAAATCACAGTACGATCTAATTTCATTGATCGCCAAAGCCGATAGCCCTGAGCACTTCCTCACCAGAGAAGCTAAAGAAGCGGGCCGCACCATGACTCACGAGCAGCTCTGGAGCGAACGCAGTCTATTAGTTGTAGGGGACGTCGACCAGTCTATTTATTCTTGGCGTAAAGCTGACTATCGCATTATCCTTGGCTTCCAAAAAGACTATGAAGGCTGCGGCCTGATCAAGTTGGAAGAAAATTACCGCTCTACTGCCACCATATTAGAAGCGGCCAACAGCATTATTGCCAACAACACTGAGCGTATCGACAAAACCTTACGCTGCAACCGCGGCCAAGGTGGCAAAGTCAATTGCTATGAAGCCCAAGACGAAATTGACGAAGCCTATTATGTCGCTGAAGAAATCAAACGCAGCAAAGCACGCAGCAAGAGATATTCAGACCACGTCGTGCTTTACCGCACCAACTCTCAATCACGAGCGATTGAAGAAATTCTGGTGCGCAGTCACATTCCCTACGTCGTGGTTGGTGGCACCAGATTCTATGACCGGCAAGAAATCAAAGACATGCTGGCCTACATGAAGCTGATCTACAACCCTAGAGATGGTCAAGCATTCAACCGCGTCATCAACACACCGAAGCGCGGCCTGGGCAAAACCACTCTCGACAGAGTCAATGCTTATGCTGAGACAAAAGGCGTAAGCCCATTAGAAGCCAGCTTAGAAGCCAGTCGCATCTCAGACCTATCACCCAAGGCCTATACCTCGCTGCAAGATTTTGCTCGTGTAATTGTAAGCTTGAACGAGCAATCAAAAGTGATACCAGTATCCGATTTGCTTGAAGAGATCTTGAAATCAACTGGCTATATTTCTCGCCTAGAAAAAGACGCTCACGAATCGAAAGATGAGTTAGCCCTGGGAAGAATTGAAAACGTCATGGAACTAGTGGCGGTGGCAAAGGAATTTGAACAGACTGCCGATGAACCTGACTTAGACTCATTCTTGACTCGTATTTCATTAGTGAGTGATCTCGACAAAGCTAATCTTGACGAAGATACAGTCAAACTAATGACTATTCACTCTTCTAAAGGCTTAGAGTTTCCTGTGGCCTTCATCATGGGCTGCGAAGAAGGTCTCTTCCCCCATGTGCGCTCGCTTGATTCACCAACACAAATGGAAGAAGAGCGCCGCTTGATGTACGTTGCCGTCACTCGCGCTGGCGATATGCTGCACATGACCCTGGCGCGCAAACGCACCATGATTGGACGCGGCTTCTCCAACTCTGGCTTCTCCTCAACGTTTACGATTCCTAGTCGCTTCCTCAAAGAAATTACTCCGGGCTTGATCTCAGGCTTCTACCCCAGTGGTGATGAAGAGTTCAAGCGCTCTGGTGGCGGCAATCCCAACTTTAATGGCGGCGCCAATTTTAATGGCAATGCTGGATTTGGTGCCTTCGGTGGCAACAAGAATAGCCAGGGTTACACTGACGAAAGTCAGGAATGGGACGACCGCAACGATCGCAAGAAGCCAGGCAACTTTGGCGACTCTAAGTACGGCGGCAACGACTATGCCACCGGAACTTCGGGCGGCTACAAGAAACCTAGCGGCGGTTATGGCGGCGGCTCCGGTGGATATGGCGGATCGGGCTCGGGCGGTTATGGCTCCGGGGCGAAATCTGGCGGCGGTGCTAAATCTGGCAGCGGCTCTGGATACGGAGGCTCTGGCGGCGGCTGGAACAAAGGCCAAAGCGCTGGGGGCTACAACAAGTCAACTGGTTATCAGTCACAGAACGCCTCCAGGCCAATGGCCAAGAAAGCTGAGCCGGTCAAGCCAAGAGCTATGCGACTTCCCCCACCCGGGGAGAAACCAGATGTCTCAGAAGCGCCAACATTTGAGCGCCTCAAGGTCGGCGATGCCGTTCAGCATGTCAAGTTTGGCATGGGCAAAGTCACTCAAGTCATCGGAGACGGCGAAAAAGAGATGTACAACGTCGCCTTTGAAGACCGAAATAGACTGCTTGATCCGAAGTTTGCAAAACTTATAAAGCTGTCCTGATGGCATCCTCTTTGTAAGAACATAGACCAGAGATTTTTCGTAGAAAAATCCCTTTAGTAAGGATGCCTGCTTCAGGTGTCTGTTTAGGTCATAAATAGGAAGGGGGCATAGTGTCAGTAGAAAGAACTTTCGTAGCGGTCAAGCCAGACGGTGTTGAACGTGGTTTGGTAGGCGAGATTATCGGTCGCTTTGAGCGCCGCGGCCTCAAGCTTGTTGGCATGAAGCTGATGGTGGTTCCAGTCGTCTTGGCTGAAAACCACTACGGTGAGCACAAAGGCAAACCTTTCTTTGAAGGTTTGGTCAAATTCATCACTGGCGGCCCAATCGTTGCTATGGTCTGGGAAGGCAAAAACGCCATCACCTTGGCTCGTAACGTTATCGGCGCTACCAACCCAACTGCTGCTGCTCAAGGCACAATTCGCGGCGACCTCGCCACCGATATCGGCCGTAACGTTGTACACGGATCTGATGGTCCTGAAAGTGCTGCTCGCGAAATCGGTTTGTTCTTCAATGCCGATGAGCTAGTGAACGGCTGGAATCGCACCATTGAAAAATGGATCAGCGAATAGCAATCTAGTTTCTTTTAGCTAAGGCCTTATCAACCGCTTTAAAGACCTCCTCAACAGGGAGGTCTTTTAAGCATGCAATGGTTTTGAGCTTGAGCTGACAAGTCTTTTCGAAGCAGGGCTGGCATTCCAAATTTAAATGCACGGCACTACCCATACTTCCGTACGGTCCATTTCGCAACCACGGAGTAGCACCATGTACTGCCACCACCTTTGGTTTAGCCACTGCCACCGACCGCACTTCAAACTCTAAAGATTTCTGGTTAGCGGTGTCTTTGAGCGACCTCGGCTCAGTAGCTGCAAGCTCGCTATTGAAGGCCTCGTGGGCGACTCCGGCTGCGAGGTGGAGTGGTCCGGTATCGGCACCAAGCACCAGATCGCATCTTTTAAAGAGTGCCACCAATTGCATTAAGCTGGTTTCACCCGTCAGATCAATTACAGAATTACTCGAACCCGATTCTATTCCTTTATATATGTATTGATTGGTGCCCCGCTCAGCCGGTCCGCCGCAGATCACCAGCTGAGCCTGCAAACGTTGACAGAGCAAGCGTCCCAGAGCTATCCACTGATCTTCAGGCCAGATTTTGGTAGGCCAGGTGGTGCCAGGAATCAGAGCAATAAGTGGTCCCGCCATTGGTGACTTGCTGCCAACAACTTCGCTTTGCCCCGTCTTTGGTGCCCCAGACTTAGCTAGTGGCACCGCCCGACCGTGAACCGCCTGACCGTGCTCCGCCGCTGGTGACTCGACCGCATTTAGATTCGGCTCCGCCTCTGGTGCCTCTACCTGAACCAGAGACTGCCCCGCCTCTGGTGCACGCCCCAAGTTATCAAGTTTGCTCGAAACAAAAGCTAGACAGTCCTTTCCGGGATCTGGCAGGGAGAAGTGCACCACCCGGTCACGACCAGCCAGGCGAATACAAGTTGACCTCTCTCGGGCCAGAGTTTCTAAAGCGAAATCGGCAAGAGCCATATTGAGCTCAACCACATGCCGATCGGGGGCAAAATAATCTCCGACCTCAAGAGCATGGGTGAGCAATTTGGCAGCGCCCTCTCTGGTGCCGGCAAATCCAACCCGCAATGGTGCCCCGGATAAATAGGCAGGGATGGCACTCTTGAGCAATCCCTGGGCATCAATTGCCAGGTCGAACTTGTAGTCTTTCAACTCTTGGAAGTACTTTTTGGCGGCACCAAAGGTGGAGATTAGTGGCCCCACTTTGCGCATCTCTTTCAGCCAGGTCTTCCGGGGAAAGAGCAGTACCCTGTCTACCGCCGGGTTGCCGTGCAAAAGATCTTGAGCAGCCGGCTCAACCAACCAGGTAAGTTCAACATTTGGTAATCTTTCTTTGATTCGTGCTGCCAGCGGCAGGCAATGAACGACATCACCCATGGCGCTAAGTTTTACGATCAGAACTCTCAAGGCTTACCACCTACGGGGGCATACTGGCTTCCGACAAGCTTAACCGATTATCTATTTTGCGGTCGGTGCTTCTTTGATACCAGCCATTATGAATGGTGCGGCACCATTGGCAGAGCTAAAATCACCCCTGGTGTCACATTTTTCTGGTATCAGATCCCCGAAACCCTTGTGCCCCAACGATAGAAAATTTCTATATACAAAGTGGTTATAAACGGATACTTGTTTGGTACAATACTTATGCCACCTAGAGTGGTGGTAACCGTATAAAACGGTGGAAACCACTTAAGTCCCACCGAACAAATTAGAGCGATGCCATTAAGGTGGAGCGCTCTACAGGAAATTGCCCAAAAGCATTTTTCTGCATTAGCACCCTGAGCAGCCCTCGCGGCTCGCCCGCGGGCTGGTTTCCGATTGACCCAAATACACGAAGGAGTGAAACATGGCAGGAGTTCGTAAAACTGGTGGCAAGGCAAAACCTAAAGCTGCTAAATCCGCTAAACCAGCTGCAAAACATGTAGCTAAAAAAGCCGTAGGCACCCGCAAACTTGTTCGCAAGACTGCAGCCCCTAAGCACACCACCAAGGCCAAAGCTACCACCTCGCGTGCTAGCGAAGACCAATACTTGAATTTCTCCGGCAAATTCACAGTGCGTTTGCCGAAGTCATTGCACCAAGCCCTTGTTGACAGAGCCGAAAAAGAAGGCGTCAGCCTCAACTTGTTCGTCACAAACGCTCTTTCAAGAACCGTAGCTGTGCCAAGCAAAAAGAGATAAGAACCTCAATCTACGTAGCCAAAATCTAATTAGATAGTGAGCTACTGCCGATTGAAGGTCCTAAAAAATCAAAAGGGGAGGTTCGCCTCCCCTTTTTTTTCGTTTGGATCGCCCCTTGCACTGCTTAATTCCAATCTAACTTTATTTAATAGATAAGAGCAATTTCATAGTCTGTTATCAGATCGATTTCACGCGACCCTGCAAACTTGCCCCCTAGCATCTGCCAGCGATTTTCAGCCAATGAAGATTAAGCCTGACTCAGCCAAGCCTTTAGATAAGCTTATTTGCAACACCTTTGAATCGTCCCTCGAACCAGCTAGACTCACTCTGTCGGATAAAACGCCCACAAGATTGTCCGTCATGCTCCCGATAAAGAATCAGTCGAAGAACCAAGACTAATTCGCCAAAGGAACCTATTAAATGACCCAAAGTATTCCGATTCTCAACCTCAAAGCCCAGTACGCGACAATCCAGGAAGAATTAGAGTCCACCATTCTTGAAGTACTCCGCAGCGGTAATTACATCCTCGGTAAGTACGTTGGCACCCTCGAGAAACAAGTAGCCGAATTATGCGGTGTTAATGATGGCATCGGCGTAGCAAACGGCACAGACGCATTGATGCTAGCCCTCTGGGGCCTCGATATCGGGCCCGGCGATGAAGTCATCACCACCCCCTTCACTTTCGCTGCTACAGTCGAAGCGATTGTTATGCGCGGTGCTACTCCAGTTTTCGTCGACATCGACCCAACCAGCTATAACATCAACCCAGCCTTGATCGAAAAGGCCATCACTAGCAAGACCAAAGCAATCATGCCAGTGCACCTTTATGGCTTGCCATCACACATGGAGCCAATCTGCGCCATCGCTGAGCGCTACGGTTTGAAGGTAATCGAAGACAATGCCCAGGGCATTGGTGCTACATACAAAGGCAAACCAACCGGATCATTTGGCGACGTTGCCTGCACCAGCTTCTACCCAACCAAAAACTTAGGCGCCGCCGGTGATGCCGGTATGATCGTCAGCAAAGATCCAGTTGTAGCTGAGCGCATCAGAGCGATTCGCGCTCACGGTATGAGACGTCGTTACTACCACGACGAACTTGGCGTCAACAGCCGCCTTGACGAATTGCAAGCAGCAACACTCGTTGTCAAATTGCCTTATCTCAAACAGTGGAACGAAAGACGGGCTCATCTGGCCTCTATATACGATGCCAGCTTGGCCAACTGCCCAGGCCTGGTTAGACCAAGCGTCAGCTTAGCCGGTGGAGTCGCCAACGGTGCTCGTGACAGCGTTAAGCACGTCTACCACCAATACACAGTGCGTGTGCTGGCCTCAGACAAAGCTCAGACTCTCGATAATCCTAATCGCGACAAGCTAATTGCTCGCTTGACTGAAGCTGGAATTGGCTCGATGTGCTACTACCCAGTTCCACTACACGTACAAAAAGCTTTCGAAAATCTCGGCTACAAAATGGGTGACTTCCCAATTTCAGAACAACTCTCAAGAGAAGTTCTCTCGTTGCCGATGTATCCAGAGCTAAGCGACGAGCAAGTAGAAACAGTTGGCAAAACCATAACTGCAATTATGGCTAGCGAAATTGCTCCTGCTACTGCGGTGACATCACCAGTTGGAACCGTTGGAACAGTCGGACAGGTTGCCGGTCAAGTCGCTGGGCTAGCAGTCTAGCCTAAGGCCACAGTTGAACGAAGAAACAAGCGAAAATGCCAAACTACCGGAAGCCTCGGCCTCCGGTAGTTCTGTTATGGCAGGGGCTGTCAAGCCCGCAGAGACAGACACAAACAAAACATCAAAATCGAGCACCATATTGCTGGCCTTGATGGCACTAGCAATGGTGCTCACTTTCGTTGGCTATATGCCCATCCTCTTCGATTTCTTTGCCGGTGACGACTATGTTCACTTAATTTGGCTGAAAGAAGCGGTGCAGCACCCCGAGCTGGTCTGGCGCAATTTCCATAGCTCCTGGTTGGACGGCACCACCACTAAGTTTTATCGCCCACTTATCTCTGTATTCATGGTCTCTGACTATGTTCTGTGGAACCACAGCGCCATTGGTTTTCACCTCACCAATTTGCTCTTCCATTTAGCTAGCACGGCTTTCATATTTTTGATTGCCCGCGAACTAGCGGCGCTGACCTTAATAGAAGAAAAAGCGCGGATTCAAGAAGAACTCTCGCGCAAGACTTACAAAGCTCTGCCAATTTCAATCTTATATATATGGCCATTTTTCTCAGCGGCAGTGTTTGGCCTCTATCCCCTGCACACCGAAACAGTTTCTTGGATTACCGGACGAGTTGATGCCGTTGTTACGGCCTTCATTACTGGCTCTTTCTGGTTCTATCTGCGGGCCCGCAAAGCTAGTGGGGATGCCCAGACTCAAAAGAGCAACTGGTTCGCCAGCAAGAAAGCCTCACTGACGTTCTCATTTATATTGATGGTATTGGCCCTGCTCTCAAAAGAAATGGCCATTACTCTACCTGCCATTTTTGTTTTGATAGAGCTGCTCTATGCCGCTCCCGGTGAGCGTCCACGCTCAGTTCTCGAAGGTCTGCTAAGCAAGTCGTACCTGCTGCGCGCCGTCAAAAACACTGCCATGTTCTGGGGCTTGATTGTTGTCTACTTCATCGTGCGCCGCCTGGCCCTTGGTACTTTTGTCGGCGGTTACGACGACTCACTCTTCTTCATCGCGAACTACAAAGCCTTCATCAAAACCTGGCTAAACGGCCTCAGGCTGTTCTTTGAGCCCCTCAATCATGAGCTTATTAGTGCCCGTGCCATACCAACAAGACTGTGGGATTTCTATCTCGGTCTAATCGGCCTTGGTACTCTCGTCAATTTAGTTTTGACTCCAGCCTTGGGCCGTTTGTTCTTATTCCTCTGCGGTTGGCTGGTGCTGTCGCTTGCTCCGGTCTACAAAATTTTTGCTATTGCCGACGACTTACAAGGCAGCAGATTGGCTTATGTAGCCACTGTTCCACTAGCTTTTCTCATCGCTCTAGCGGTAGTTGTGGTCAGCCGCGGAATTGTCGCCCGCAAACAATTATGGTCGCGCTCTCTTCTAGGAGTCGGTTTTGTCGCCCTATCGTTCTATGTACTCCACCTCAATAACCAGGCCTGGGTTGATGCTGGCGTAGAAGCCAATTCCATTAGAGCAGGATTATCGAAACTCTACAAAGAAGTAAAAGGAGACCCGCAGATTCTCTTTGTTGGCTTGCCTGATCAAATACACGGCGCCTACATCTGTCGCAATGCCTTAGTGGGAATGACGCGCACGCCGCAGCTTGAGCGCGATGCCGTCAACGCCATCATGGTAGACAAATTTGAGCCGATTCTGCCTTTCGGCTATATGAAAGAATCGCTCTACCGTGACCGTGACAAAGTCTTGGTTTATCGCTGGTGCCCAGAAGTATCTGGCGCTGCGGCCGCTGGCGACAGCAGTGGTTCGACTAGTGGCACGTCAACAAATAATGCTACAGCTAGTACCCCAGGCCACTTTGAGAAGATGGAGCTGAACGACATCAAAGAGTATCCAGTCAAAGAAGCGAAAGTATTTAAGGGCGGAGCACTACAGACGGTGCTCAAACCGGTACAAAGCGAAAACACAAAATTTGAATTTTTACCCGATGGCACACTCAGTGTTACTGGGGGCAACGGCAAGCTAGGCCGGCCCGAGATGCGCTTTGATCCAGGCCCGAGCAATGCTTATGCCTTAGAGTTCGTCACCGTCAAACTGAAACAGCAAGCAGTTAGTGATGCCTTCAAAGCTGCCTCCGCCAAAGAGGGCGCCGACCTTTTGTATACCAACGACCTCGTACCGCAGTTTGATATCAAACGCCGCACCCCCACACCTATGCCCACGGCCGTAGGCGAAGCCACTCTGGTATTCCCTCTGCGCAGTTTGCCCGAATGGTCTCTAGGCGGCAAATCACACGGTCTAACCTTGCGCCTGCCCCACGACAGCAATTGCATCATCGAAGAAATTACAGTGGCTCCCGCCGCCAGCCTTGTGCCCAGTCTTAGTTTCGCCAATTCCGGCTACCTGGGCAGCAAGGGCTTCTTGCATCTCTCCCAGGAGAAAAAGCAGGACGAAATTAGCTTTGACATCAGCCAGGTCAAGGGCGATCCAGTTGGGGTATGGATGGAAATCACCCGACCTAACTTACTCTTTGAAGAGCAAAACTGCACAACTCCAAGCCGCGTAGCCCAAACCAACACTAAATTCAAAACAGAGTTTAGCGGCAAAAGCGGCAAGATAACTCTGAAGCGAGAAGATTTCTCAGCCCTGGGAATCTATCAGTTGCGGCTCTGGCCAGTATTTAAGGATGGCAGCAAAGGCCAGGCCAGCGACCACATTGTTGTGGCTGTAGATTCATAGTAGATAACTTTTAAACCGGCCGGTGCGCCGCTAAAAGTTTGAAAGTAAAAACCTGCACCTGTTTGTTTTCTTGATTAGTGACTTTGCTGCGCACAGTGACAATTCCCCTACCAGGCCGCGGGCTCAGAGGCGAAATCTCAAGCACTTCGCTTGCCACTTGCAGTATGTCGCCAGGGCGAACTGGGCGAGTCCAACTAATTTCACCACCAGCCCCCACTAAACCGCCACCAACCGGCAGACCGCCATCAACCAGCAAGCGCATAGTAATAGAGGCCGTCAGCCAACCACTGGCAGCAAGTCCGCCAAAGAATGTATCTACCGCCGCCTCTTCATCGAGGTGGAAAGACTGCGGGTCATACTTGGCGGCAAACTCTTTAATCTCGCCAGCCTCGACCTTATAGGTGCCACTGACGAAGCGTTGACCGACGACTAAATCTTCGAGATAGAGCAGTGGGCTGTTCATTAACGAATATACCTATGGGGTTGCTGCTTTGCGGAGGGAGCCGAATGGATCGCAGTAGGGATTACTCTGGCATTCTCAGCAGTGCCCGCCCGCCGCTGACACGCTTGGTTACACCTTTCTCGTCAAAATGCGAAAGCAGAGCCATAGCATATTTACGAGTGGTGCTGATACCTTCTCTGAAATCAGACGGCGAGATGTCTTTCTTAGTTGTCCACAGTTTATGCAGTACCAAGTGAGCAGCTCTAATTTTGCCAGCTGTAGCAACGAAATCGTGATCGACGATAACGACTTGCTTGTTCTTAACCATGCCATCTAGAGTCAAATTCAGTTTTTTAACATCGAGCTTGACCTGACGAGCGACTTCTTCGATTTCCAGGCAGGGATGCTGATTGAGCAAGGCCATAATTTGGTCGCGCAGCCGATTAGCCTGAGCAAATTGCGGGTCGGCAGGAGCAGAAGCAGCTGGCTTGGCGGCAGAAGAACTAGGCGAAGAACTAGCAGAAGAACTAGTAGTAGAACTAGTGGCCGAACCCTCAGTGGCCGCGGCGGCAGCAGAAGCTGAGCCGGCGCGAGCTTCATCATCAAGAATCTCGTCATTAGCCGAAGCTGGAGTGACCAGCGACGAATAAGCGGCAGCCATGGCTCGTCCTGCAGCGTTTAAGATCGGTACAGAATTAGCAATGTCTTCGCTCAGGCCACTCTCTGCCATACTGGGGTCACCATTTTCGTAAACATCATATCCACTGATTGTGAATATGCGGTCCCCTTCGCGAGCAAGAAGGCCCTTTTGCGCCAGGTCAGCAACAATGGCTTGCATCACAGGCCGAGTGAGAGTGTTGAAAGTCTTTTTGCGCATGGTTTCAATGCTGACACCAAAGCGAGAATTATCTTCGTTGGCCATCAGAGTCTGCAATAAGGCCAATATCTTCAAACCAATTTGCTCTCTGGTTGAAACCGCCATGAGCAAGTCGGCAATCGAAACTAAAGAACCATCAGCAAGCGCAGAAACGGAAGCTTCCTTCAGATTTTCCATTGGCATAAACCAGGTCATCTGCGACAGCTTAACGGCTTTGAGCGGATGAGCAGCTACAGCCATAACGAAAGCTCTCTTTTCGCTTTCTGCGGTAGCTTCAATCAAAGCAGCACTGATATCATGCACCAGCTGGCGCGTCAGCCAACGAGGACGATCAACCAGCAAAATAGCACCACCAGCGATGCCATCATCGCCGTAGCGAATGACATAACGATTGCCTGGCTGAGCAACTATTGGATCTTCAAGAAAAATCTGACCAAATTGTTTTGTCGCAGCAGCACCGGCTTGAACATTCTCGAGCCAACGCAAAGTGCCTTTGGCTTCGGCGGTGCCGTGATAGAGCTTTATCGGCTGAGGAGATAAGACCAAATCAAGGCCGCCGAGATCCACAACTTCCACAATCAAGTTGTGTACAACAGTTCTATCGCTACCAGCGATGCACTGACCTCGGGCAATCACTCCACCATCTTTAACGGCTAAATTGACAGCCAGTCTTTGTCCTGCCGTAGCTTTATCAATCGCTTTACCAAAGCTCTCCATGCCGCGCACACGAGCTTTTACTCCACCTGGTTCAACCACAATGTGTTCACCGGTGCTGAGTTCGCCTTCTACCAGAGTGCCGGTTACAACTAAACCAAAGCCAGACTTGGTAAATGCTCTATCCACCGGCATATATAAAGAACGGGCGATGGCAGCAGCAGAAAGTAAATTAGCATCTGCTTGAATTTGGGCTTCTAGTTTAGCTTGAGCGTCAGCCTGCAACATTGTTTCAGCATCTTGATTGTTCGGAATATGATTGGCACCAAGATTGACAGTTTGCTGTGTAGCCGAGTCAGCCTTTCCAGAATCAGCAATACCAGAATCTGAATTAGCAGAATCTCTAATTCCCGACGCATTCAAATGGTGATAAAGACCAGCTTTCAGTTCATCAATGCCTTTTCCTGTTTGGGTAGAAACTGGATAAATGGCAAGCAAATCGACGCCATATTGCGCCAGTAATTCTTTTACTTTGCTGCTAGTAGCAGCGATTTCTTTCTCGCCCACCAGATCTATTTTTGTCAGAGCAACAATAAAAGAGCGTACTCCAAGCAGACTCAAAATCTTGACGTGCTGCACAGTTTGCGGCATGGGGCCTTCGTCAGCAGCAACCACAAACAGTGCAGTTTCGATTCCACCCACTCCGGCCAACATGTTTTTCAGAAACTTACCGTGACCAGGAACATCGATAAAGCCAAGTACAAACTTGACATTCTCTTTGTTAGGCTCAAAATCCAAATGAGCAAAACCAAGGTCGGTGGTCATCTGCCGCTCTTGTTCTTCTTTTAATCGGTCCGGATTGATACCAGTTAAAGCTTTAATCAGCGAAGTCTTACCATGGTCGACATGACCGGCAGTGGCGATAGTGCAATATGAGGTCGTAATTACTGGTGACATGCTATTTCCAAAAAGAACTGAGATTTTTTTAGTCGATCAATTTAGGCGTCGGCCAGAAGCGATAGAGGCCAAAGGCATCGACAAAAGATACGCAGCAGATATCTTACCTTCACTGTGCGAGCATTTTATTATCCTTCTTTAGCTCATGGTAAGACTTTGCTAAACGGAAAATAGAACAAAGCGCTGTAAAATCGTCACTCGGCAGCAGCCATTACACTCTGGAGATTACGTGCTTCATCAATTTCTCGACCCAATCCTACAAATGATCAAGAACGGTGTTGAAGCCGGTGGCTACTGGGCCGTTATCATTATGATGGCCATTGAATCGGCCAACATTCCCCTCCCAAGCGAAGCAATCATGCCCACAGCTGGTCTTCTTGTCCAAGAAGGCAAGATGAATATTCACTTGGCAGCTCTAGCTGGGGCAATCGGCTGTGTGGTTGGTTCTGTTCCTTCATATTTTCTCGGCATGTGGGGCGGTCGACCTTTCTTAACGAAATACGGTCGTTACTTCTTATTGCGAGAAAAAGACATGGAGCTAGCTGACAAGTGGGTGACCAAATACGGTGACATCACTTTCTTCATCTGCCGCATGCTACCTGTTGTCAGAACTTTTATTTCATTCCCAGCTGGCGTGCTAAAAGCGCCACTGCTCAAGTTTCTCGTCTACACCTTTATTGGTTCGCTGGTCTGGTGCTACTTCCTCACCTGGGTAGGCATCAAGTTCGGCGACAACATGGAAACATTCCGCGACCTCTGGCACAAGTTTGACTTGGCCATCGTGCTGGTCTGCGCTGGCGGCTTCGGCTGGTATCTATACAGACATCTCAAGCACGACTAGCACGATTAGCAAGAATAGAGCGAATAAAGCTAAGTCTATTTCTTGTACTGCCGGCGCCGTGTGTCCTGGCGTATTTCCAGTAATTCATTCAACAGCTTCTGGCGATCAGGACCATCCCAACGCTTGAGCCAGTCTTGAATTGCTTGTTGAATCATGCCGCTCTTATCAGGCGAATGCGCACCGTACAAGCGCTTCAGCTCTAGCCAAATAGACTGTAAAGCCGCTAACTGATCAGCAGGCAACTTGATTGTGTAGGCCACATAGTTGCCCTTGCCCTGGCTTGCCAATATGGCGTCAGACAAAGAACTCTCAGAATTTGCCGCTGTAGCGGCCTCGGCGTCGGCCTTCAGCTCAAGAAATCCCGGAATTATTTCACGAGGCCCCTGGTCTTCTATACCCTCACCAGTCAAATCAGCTTCGTCAGCGTCTTCACTACTAGAGGTGGCAGAGATATCATGCCGAACCGATTCGGCGCTTTGATTATGGGTTGGTTTTGGTGAACGCTTGTCTTCCAAGATCTCGAACATTCCCTTTGGCTAATGCTTGCAATTTGCTTGATGCTTGCAATTCGAATAATGCTTGCATTTTGCTTGATGCTTGCAACATTGTACATGTAACCAATTGGAATGTTTAGAATGGGAAGATTACTAGTGGCCAGTTGATTGTTTCAGCGTTAGGCTGTTTGATAGAGTGTGTATTGCGGCAGAACAGATGATTCAAGACATTATCCGAGCACTAATTCAAAAGATCATGACCGACAAAATCTTGATGGCGCTGATTGCCATTGGGATTATTGGCATTTTCTTCACTGGGGTCAATCACAGCGAAAAGCCTGAATCTGTTCAATCGCGGCGCCTCGGGGGCCTTCCTAACGATGCGAGCGGCCCGAGCGGTCAAGGTACGCCAGCTGGACAAGCTCATCAAGGCCAAGACGGCGATGGCCAGGGCCCAAAAGCCGGAGGTCAACAAGCGAATCCGCAGGGAAGTCAACAAGCTGGTCAAGGCCAAGCGCAAGGCGGACAAACCCAAGGACAGGCCGGTGGCGCTCAGACAAGCGGAGCACAAGCCGGTTCACAAGCTCAAGCTGGACAAGCAGCAGCAGAGGGCCTGACACCGCAGCTAGCCTCTGACTTTGTGCGCTGGTGGATCTCCAAGTCAATGGACTACCGCATGGATACAGCCGCTGCCAATCACAAAGAAGCAGTGGGTTGGATGCTGCCAGATGCCGCCAGTGCTTTCGAACAGCTCTATTGGGGCGATCATATTAAGCAAGGCATCTCTTCGGGCCAGATTGTGGGCTCATTCCAGCCAGTATCAATTATGCCTTTAGCGACAAACCCTGACGGTACGGTGGTTGTAACCGTAGTCGGCACTCTGGTTATCCAGCAGAGTGGCCAACAGCCAGCTGCACAGCAAATTACTATGGACTTTCTCGTCAAGAAAAGTGGCGACGGCTGCCGTATAGCGGCATTCTTCAACCGCGCCGTTGCTCCGGTAGCGGCCCACTAGTAAACAATTACAGAAAAGACCTTGGCGCTAAAATTTGAAAGTTCAAAAGAACTAACAAAAAACTTGCGCAAAGATTCGACGCAAAAGGCAGCCTTACCTTTGACCGGCAAATCTCGTGTGGTATATTGATCCAGCGCTTATTTCAGATCAGCGCTAATTCAGGCCAGCGCAGTCTTTCGCGCCAGTCTGCCGAGGTAGCTCAGTTGGTAGAGCAAAGGACTGAAAATCCTTGTGTCCGCAGTTCAATTCTGCGTCTCGGCACCATTTTTCAATCAAATAACAGTAGAGGATGATCATGGTCAAGTGGTTGAGCCTTGTCATCTCTTTGCAAATCCTGCTTTTGCCGAGCCTTGTCGCCTCATGCAACTTTGTTTTCTCATGCAATCCGGCCTTCGCACAGCACCAGACAGCGAAGCAGAACAACGATTTCATCGTCAAACCATATTTACAGTTAGGCTTAGAAGCAAAGAGCGACGCCACTGCTGCAACTGTTGTTTGGTTTACAAGCAATGACACCCACAAATGGTCGGTTCTAGTTAAAGCGGGAAAATCCAGTGGAAAAACCGGAAAAGCCACAAACGCCGCAACTGAAAACCAACGGGAACGCCCTGCAGATAGCATCCTTGAGCGACTGGTTGCTCTGCCCGGATTTTCATCGCCAATCAAAAAGTACACTGCACGCCTGAAAAAGCTGACACCGGGTGAGCCTTTCAGCTACAAAATCAAGCGCGATGATGCGCTGGTGTTTAGCGCCACAGCAACAGCGAAAAAGACTGCGGCACAGCCTTTCAAAGTAGCCATCTTTGGCGATTGTGGCGAAAACTCAAATGGACAAAAAGAAATTGCCGCCGAAGTATTCAAGGCGAAACCAGATTTTGTCTTGATACCAGGAGACATCGTCTATCGCCACGGTCTCTATTCTCAGTATTTGACTAATTTCTTTCCTATCTACAATAACGACCAGCCAGTGCCAATGATGCGCTCCATATTCACAGTGGGTGTGCTCGGCAACCACGATATTGCCCTAGACGGTAATGCCACTAATTTTGATAAGCACAATGACGCCATGGCTTATTTCCTCTTTTGGGATCAACCACTCAATGGCTTTGGCACCAAATATGGTGAGAAAAACACGCCACCAATCGCCGGGGCAGAAAACAAACAAATACTGTTTAAAAAGTCGGTCGGGGATGCCTATCCACAAATGGCCAATTTCTCTTTTGATTACGGCAACGCTCACTGGACGGTCTTAGACGGCAACTATTACATGGACTGGAGCGACGAGAAAACTCGCAAATGGCTAATTGAAGATCTCAAGAAAGCTCAATCTGCCACCTGGCGTTTCGTCACTTTTCACCAACCAGCTTTCAGCATTGACTTGCCCCACGGCAACGAGCAGCGCATGAGAATGATCTCTGATATTCTCAGCAAATACAAAGTAGACCTAGTCTTCGCCGGCCACGCCCATTGCTACGAAAGAAGCTACCCTCTTGTATTTTCACCCAAAGCTGAGCGCCAATTCAGCATGGCTGCTGATGGCACTGTAGATGGTGCTTTTACTTTTGACCGCAACTTTGACGGCATCACAAAAACTAAGCCTCAAGGCATTATTCATATCGTCACAGGAGCCGGTGGCGCCAAGCTCTACCCTCAGGGTTCGCCGTCTGAATACATACTGAAGTACGACTCGTCTGACTATTCTTATACCAATATGGAAGTTGTCGACAAGACAGTATCGATCAAACAAATAAATACCAAAGGCAAAGTGATCGACCAATTTACCGTGACCAAATAACCAGACTAATAACCAATATGACAGCAGATCACAACCACTCAATAGCCGGAAGCTGGATGGGTCAGTACTTTTATCTTGGCCAACAAAATGGCAGTGCTTTTGAAGTTGTCTTTGTTGAAATTGGCAGTCGCGTCGAAGGCAGTGTTCTCGACAACTGCAAGCTTGGTGAAGCACTGGTGTCTGGCACATTCACCTACCCTAGTCTGCAGTTCATAAAAACCTATATAGGTGTGCGCATTGACCCAGTGGAATATCGAGGCACCATGAACGAGGATGGCACAGTAATCTCTGGCAACTGGTACATTCGCCCGCGCAGCAAAGGCTCGGGAGCGACCATGGGTACCTGGATTGCCACAAGGAGCGACGGCGGAGAAGAGTTTACTTTCGACATCGATCAAACCAAAGACGAAATTAATGACGAAGTAAAAAAGGAATTAGAAGTTCCAACACAGCCAGCTCTGCGCTGAAACCAAGTAGAATCAACATACACAAGAGGGATAATCAATGACCGCAGTTGCGCATTACGCCATAGTGATACTTTCCACGTTCGTACTAGTGGGTGGAATCATCGGCTTCAAGAAAGCTGGCAGCAAAGCTTCACTAATTGCCGGGGCAATTAGCTCTGTGCTCTTAGACATTTGCTTTGGCTTGGGCTTCGTCAATATGCAAATGGGCTTTATTGCCGCTCTAGTTGTCACTGGTCTTCTCGATGCCTTCTTCTTGAAGCGCTTCATGAAAAGTATGAAGTTCATGCCATCAGGAATGATCTTGCTTCTTTGCGTAATCACCCAGGGCCTAATCGTTGCGGCTCTAGTGACGAAGTAAAGCCAAATCAATGAACCCAGAAGAAGCCATAGAAATAGAACAAGCCAAAATAGATCAGCTCCTCGATGATGCACTTGAAGGCATTGAAGCGGCTCGCAGTCAGCGCGCGGAGAACATTGAAGAGGCCCACGCCAACAAAGACCTGGCCGCTGTCGCTCAGCTCGTGGCTGATGAAGTGGCTGCTGAAAAAGAGCTAGAAAAGACCATGCAACTCTTTTCTGATCAGGCCAGTCACTGGACGAGCCGTCGCTCAGCAGCGAAAAAGAAATCGGCTCTGGCTGATGTGGAAAATTGCTCCAGTATCATTCAAGCCTACATCGCAGCCAAGAATAAGTGCTTGGAATCATTGCAAGAATCAGAGACACATCAGGCTCTCTTGATCTATCTTGAACTGAAAGTTTCGCAAGCGACAAAAGCTGAGATAGAAGCCCATCTCGATGACTGGTCGAGACGGGCCGAGGCTGCGCGCAAGAGTCGCAACAGCGATCTAGAAGACTATGCCCTTGAAAGCAAGCGCATTTGCCAGAAGGCCTTAGACTCTCTAGAACAATAGGTGTATATACACCTATTTCGAAAAAAGAAAGCACGGGCAGTGTCAGTTTTGCGAAATTGCCAAACTGCTAGTTAATGAGCTAATTAGCGAGCTACTTAATGAATTTGCACTGCTGTTCTGCCATGTAGCGCAGATGGTCGCAGACGTCTTCGCATTCTTTTTCAGCAATAGCTCGCACTGAATCGTGATAATCCCAAACCATTGTGCCGTCATGTTTGATCAGTCGACCGCAGGCTGGATATCCAACTATTTCACCGGCCTCAAGGCGCCGATTCCACTCTGCTCGATAAGCTCTGATCTCTTTTTCCGCCTTGGCCATAACCGCCTGCTTTTTCTCCTCAGCCGCACACTCAGCGTCGGTCTGAATAGGAGCACCGCCAAGAGCGGCAACCATGGTTGAGCCGGAACCAGTAGAAGAACTACTAGAGCCCGAAGCGCTAGCTGAACCAGTCGCAGCAGAGGCTGTTCCAAGCTTTGCTAACACTTCCTGACAATATTTGGCAGTGGTTGGATCAGGCTTGCCATTCAAACAATTTTGATATTCAACTTTTGCTTTTGCTACCTGACCGGATGAAAGCAATACATTGCCGAGATAATAGTGACCTAAAGCGAACTTGGGATAGACAGAGACAACTTTCTCGAAACTAACTTTGGCACTTCGGTAATCTTTGGAAGTGTACGACTTGCAGCCATCTTCAAAGTCGCCAGCAAAGGCAGGTGCGGCAAACAGCAAGAGCATTGACACTATCGCTAAACCAGCGCCTGACAAAGAATAGTTGATAGCTTTGCCGAATTCGCAAGCTGTGAGCGCTTTAAGTGCAGAAGTTATTTGATAAAACATTTGTTCCTATCCCAATTGCACTATTCTGCACTATATTTCACTATCTTGCTCAATTGCAATAAGACTCATCAAGTCAATCACACAGTTACTATTTTATGAACTTGCACTGTTGCTCAGCCATGTAACGAATATGGTCGCACTGAGCTTCGCACTCGCCTTCAACTATGGCTCTAGTCTCAGGAGTGTAATGATGCACGACGCTACCATCCGGCCCAATGTGATACCTGTTATTAGTGGAGACGTTGACGTCGCCTCGATCAAGACGGCTTTGACAATCTGCTCTCAAGGCCCGAATCTCTTTCTCAGCCTTGTCCATGATCGCTTTCTTTTTCTCTTCAGCAGCACTTTCTGGAGCAGGTTGAATAGGACTGCCACTGAAAGCAGCAACCATAGTTGAACCGGAACCACTTGCCGAAGTACTAGATCCAGAAATAGAGGCTACACCAGTCGCCGCACCTGCAGTTCCGAGCTTTGCTAAGACAGCCTGACAATATTTGGCAGTGGTTGGATCGGGATTGTCATTCAAACAACTTTGATATTCAACTTTTGCTTTAGCTACCTGGCCAGATGAAAGCAATACATTACCGAGATAATAGTGAGCTAGAGCGAATTTTGGATAGACCGAAACAACTTTCTCGAAGCTAACTTTGGCACTACGGTAATCTTTGGAAGTGTAGGACTTACAGCCATCTTCAAAGTCACCAGCAAAGGCAGGTGCTGCAAACAGCGAAAGAATTGAAAGTGCAGCGAAACCAGCGCCTGACAAAGCGTTCTTGATAGTTTTCAGTGCAAAAGTTTGTTGGTGAATCATTTGTTGCTATCCCATCAGTACGGCTAGAAGCCAAAGCTCAGCACCGCTGTATCATGGTGACGAGTCAACAATCTATTGTCAACCGTGAATCCACGGCAAACAGTCTAAAATACATAAAGTTCTATTTAGCCTATGGCATCCCTCAAACAATTAGCTTCTCAAGGCATTTTGAGCCTATTCCGGCAAAGAGATACGCATCAATGAACACCAGGCTAATTGGGCTAACATCTATTGCTTTACTACTGGCCCAAACGGCAAGTACTTACCTACTGTTAGGCCGCGCCGCTGCTCAATCTCAGCCCCAAAAGAGCATTGAGAGAAAAAACGTTGTACAAAAAACCGCTGCACAAAAGAGCCCTGCAAAAGATACCGCTCAAGCATTGAGCCAGGGCGAAAAACTCAGCAAACAATACAAATACAAAGAAGCTGAGCCCTTCTTTACTGAAGCTCTCAGAAGTAATCCTAAAAGCGTAAGCGCCATGCTCGGTTTGAGCAAAGTCTATCGCCACCAGGGCAAACCCAGCCAAAGCTATTCCCTAGTCAACGCCGCCATCAGCCTTGAGCCTAACAATGCTCTCTGCTATATCGAGAGCGCCAAACTCTTCCATGTCTTGCATCGCTATCCCAAAGCTATTCTGGCTTGCAAAAAAGCCTTGCAGCTCGCCCCCGATAACGCAGAAGCCTACTATTACCTGGGCTGGTGCCAAGACCTCATGGACGACAAAGAGGCGATCAAGAACTTACGCAAAGCCGTGCAACTCGACCCTAAGAACCAGAGCGCTTGGAGAATACTGGCCTTTGCCCTCTGGCAGCAGAATCGCCGCGAAGAGGCAAAGCAATGCCTAAAGAACGCAATCAAGCTATCTCCCCAAACTGTGCAGTATCAAACTGAATTAGCCGATTTTCTATTCGAGGAGAATAAGCTCAAAGAAGCCGCCGCTATCTATAACGACATCAAGCCGATTGCCCCCAAGAGCCCCGTGCCCTACCTTGGCTTAGCGGCAATTGCTGGCAAACAAGGTCACACAAAAGAGCAAGGCGATTTATTGCGCCAAGCAACAGTAATTAGACCAACCAGTGAACTAGCCTGGCTTAGGTTAGCGCAGTTTCAATCTGATCAAAGAAATTTTGATGAGAGCATACGCTGCGCTCGCATTGCTCTGGGCTTTAAACCCAAAAGCGCTCGAAACAATAGTGCCTTAGCGATTTGCCTCTTAAATGCCGACAAGCCCCAAGAAGCAGAACCATATCTGCAAAAAAGCGTAGTCTATGCCACCAACTTGCAAGAGAGACTGCGCGCGCAAGATCTGCTTGTGCACTTGTATTTCATGAACAACAAAAACGACAGAGCCATGGAACTGGCCAAAGAAATGTATCACCTGGCGCCCAACGAATATTGGTCGATTTCAGCGATGGCTTGGGCTCTGATGTGCTTCAAAGAATACGACAAAGGTTTTGCCCTATTAGAAAAAGGCAAAAAGCTCTTTCCCGATGACACCGACTTCGACAAAGACTATTTAGGCGGACTTGTAAGCGCCGAACGCTACGCTCAAGCCAAGGCTTTAGGCAAGAAACTGCTGCTGAAAAATCCCAACGACACTTACATCTGGATGTGCCTGATGACTGTTGCCACAAAAACGCACAATAAGAAAGACGCAGAAGAGGCAATGAAGCACACCCATGGTCTCAAACTCAGCTCTTACGAAGCAATGGAAATGGGTTTTGGTGGCCTCAGTGTTGGTGCCGATGCTAGCTCTCAAGAATCGCTAAAACAGGCAGTTGAAAACAACCCAGCTAGCGTTGACTTGATCATGAATACGCGCGATCCCAAAGCCGAGAAAACGCTGTCTACTATGAAGAGCAAAACTCACAAATGAAATCAAAGTGCGGACGAAGATTGAGGGAGAAGAAAAATAGCACCGTCTTCAGCTCGTTTTCGTCCCATAGCGGGTTGCAGATATTACCAAATTCTGACTGGAAATCCTTGTGTTTGTTATGTCGACTGTTTTACTGACGTGGATGATTGCCCAAGTTCAAATTCATCAATCTTTTCCAGCAGCGCAGTGATAGTCTCGTACACGTCTCGTTTGATTATGCTTGCCTCTTCCGCGTCTTCTACTTCTAGAAAGCGCGCAACCTGAGCGCATCCCGATTCTTCTACCGAAGCATAGTATTTGCGGAGTCTCCCGATAGCTTCTTTAAGCAAGCCATGATGCAGATCAACTTTGATCTCTTCAAAGACCGCCAGAATTCCGCCCTTGTAATTCTTGACGAAGTAGTACAAATCGTAGGAGTCTTTGTCCTTGAATCTACCTGCGAGCGCTGAACACTTCATCACAATTACTGGAGTTGCCCGAGCGACCTTACACTCAGCACTGTCCTTCCCACCACAATTTGGCAGCTCACCTTTGATCGTGATTCTTTCAAATCGAGAAAACACCAAGTCTGCACCGCGCGCCTTGAGCGCCTTAGCGTCTTGAATGCGTTCGTGCCTCCTATCTTTTCCGCTCTCCACGTCGTATTGACCGGTGAGTAAGTCGACAACTACTGTGTATTCTTTCTCGTCAAGTAAGATTTTGCGGAAATATTGAAACTGCTTTGCGTTGTCTTTGTTCTGAACGTACTCGTATTTCACCAGAAGTTCGTGAATCTTCTCGTAAGCTTCTTCGGGTATCAGAAGGTGATTCAGCGCAAGATCGATATCAACTGTGCCTTTATGAGGTTCGTCGGGATTGTTTGCCAATAGTGTTGGCACCCAGCCGCCGACAATAACGATGTTTTCCCAATACGCTCCAAGGATGCGATGCAATTCCAACACAACCGATTCGCAGGCCTTGACTTGTCCCTCGTTGTACTCACTGGCTGTCGGATACGGCATTTATGTCACCCATCAAGGTTTTTCGTATCCGAGAATCAAGCAGGAAATCCGCTGTTTCTTGTGCGCGCCCTTTCTGGGAGCAAAAATCTAGATATAGTTGCAAGTCGCTGACGACCCAAGCATTGTCCACAAGTCGTTTGTCGAATAGAAGGTCTTCATCGAAAGGCTTCATCAAAACTACATTGCCACCCGACTGGACTTGCTTTAAACCAATCTCCTGAGCGAGCTTTTCCTGATCGCCGATCACATAAGCGTGACTGCGATTAGCAACCCTAAGGTACTGCGAGCCAATTGCTTTCGCGCCTGCAAATAAAGTAAAGGCATAAGCGAACCCACGTTTCTGGCACACTTCCGCAATGGCACTGTCAAGTTCACCAAGCGGTCGTGCTGAGTAGTATTCAAATTGTTCGTTTTTGTCGAATCTGTAAGCTTCGCCCCAACGCTTCAGCAGGTCAACCGGGCGGGCCAGCGCAAACATATCGCCGGCGCGTTCGGCGTATTCTAAATCCAGTAATTTGTTCTTGACTTGCGACACCATCCCTATGCTGACGCAGGTTTCTTTTGCAAGTTCTTGTACATGCCACCTGTGACTCGGATAGGTCAACATTCTGCGCACGATGCGACTGGCTTTGTCGCTGAACACTGAGCGCAGCTCTCGTTTTTCAGGTTCTTTTTCAAAGCCAAATCGTTCGATATAGACGTGGTCGAAAGCGATCAAGCAATTTCCCTGAAGATCCAAATAACCTACTCCGGCCTCTCTGCAAATCTCGCGGCTGGACTCGCTCACATAGGGGGCGGCGAATATGAAGTAGCCGTTGTAGAAACTCTTTCGGAGATGCCAGGACTCAAAGCCGGCGATTGCACTTTTTGCATACCGGGGCTGTCCGTTACTTGTAGTGTCGATAACTATGTTGTAGTGGTCGCGCTGCATTTTGATCAGTGCGATCATATCGAAGCCGTGCTCTGGGCTTCCGTGTTCAATGTTGTCAATCTTAAGGAATCGCACCGGATGCAATAGCTTTCGGAAGACATGTTCCACCTGGTATTCCAGGCGGTCTTGACGTGAGAATTCGCTGCTGTAAGTATTCATTAATGTAGTAGGTTTCAGTGTATGTATCAATTATAGCAGATGTTGAAAACTACGTCTTTTATGAAAGTTACTAATTAGTATCGTAAATCACTTTCTCGAGAATCGTCGCTGTTCTGGACTTATAGACAAACAATTCGCAGGGGTTAGCTATTTTTCACGCATACGAAGCGCTATAGTAGTTTTCACTTTCATGGCATTTTTCAGCAATCGTTGAAACAGGGTATTTTTATGAAACTTACTACGGATATCCGTATAAAGCTCCTCGCTCTGATTCCGCTGGCTCCCCCATAAATCGCTCAAAGCCCGTGTCCGTTCTTATGGCACTGCAGGTGTTCATTCGTGGCTATTGGCGACACTTACCACAAGTAACAGAAATACCTAAATCATCACTAACAACCAAAATCAAATGGAGAATCCTAATGAGAATGACAACTCAGGCGATTCTCGCTGCCTCCACCATTTCATTGATCGCACGCCAAAGCAACTGGCCTCTTGCCCACAAAAACTACTTACGAATCATCTGCACAAATACAGGCAAGTGATCCGCGCCAATTGCCGGACCGCTAGAGCGACTCACAACTCTTATATCGTCGCTAACCAAGACATGGTCAATGGGCACCAGCGGAGGTACGGCCACCTTCTCCACCACGCGGCCAATGCGAGCAGGCCATGATGGCTGAGGGCCAAAACCTTGCTCCGAATCTTTCAAGCCCGATTTCAACAGCTCAGAGAAAGGCTTTGACCAAGGCCCACAATTAAGATCGCCAACCAATACGGTCGGCCCAGTAAGCCCTCTTATCTCACTGGCGATGAGGCTTAATTCTTGATTGCGCTCGAGAAAACGTGCCTCTACCTGCGGTGTCGGTGGATGAACCAAAACCAGGTTTAGCTTATAAGTGGGAAAGCCGAGCTGGGCAAAAATGCGCGGATGATGGCTCTTTCCAAAATAACGCACTTCACTTTTGACAATTGGATACTTGCTAAATATAGCTAAACCAGCGCCGGCAATCACGGTCTTGCTATGGGGGAAAGCTTTTATAGAGTCCGAAATGGCAGAAAGCCAGGTTGCATCAACTTCTGTCAGAACAAGCAAATCAGGTTGATGCTGGTGCAAGAGCAATTCAAAACTCTTGTAATCATTGTTATGTTGAAATTCAGTATTGTAGTTCAGCAGGCTAATCAGCCGGGGCTTGCCCCTGGTCGAACGCGGTGCAGACGCAAGTGAAGAATCTCTTGCAGCATCGCTCAAGGACTCATTTGAAGTATCTTTTAAAGACTCTGATAGAGCATTCTCAAGCGGCAAATACATGTATAGAACTGGAGCGAGATTGAGAAGAAAAACTAGAGCTACTAGGAGCAGCGGCACGACCATGCGCATACAGGCGAAGCCAATGAGAAACGGCAGCAGTAACCAGCACCAGACAAGCCTAAATTGACTGAGTGAATCACCAATCCAACTATCAGACAGGAAGCTAACAATTACACAGGCAGAAACTACAGACGCTACCAGCAGCATCATGAATTTGAAGAGAGCTAGTAACTTCAACACGAGTTCCAGACCTAACCTAGGTAGGCCAGTGGATCGTCGGCGCGGGCCTGCTGCAAACGCAAGACACTCTCAGCTAATCCAGCAAGTAATTGAGTTTGTTTCGACTGATAGCGCTCTAGATCTGACTGGCTACGCGCCGTATCACCAAGGGCAGCATAGACTTCACTTCGCAGTTTGTAGTCAAAGCGCAAATGAGGGTCGGCTGCTATGGCGCGATCAAGCAAGGGCAAAGCGGCCTCAGGTCCCTCCACTTTGAAGAGAACCAAAGCCATGGCGCTAAGGGCTTCAGGGTCAACGGGATTAATTTCCAACGCTAGCTTGGCGGCTTCACGGGCTTCTTCAACCCGGTTCAAGGCCGCGAGAGCCTGCACCTTGAAGAACAAAGCATGGCTATCAAATTGGTTTTTCTCCAGGGCCTTATCGCAGTTTTCTAGACACTGTTCCATATCACCCGCAGCAAAACTAAGTCGAGCTCGCAGGGCACTGCTCAGGCTCAAATGAGGCTGTAGCGTCTCAACCATATTGCAGTCAGCTACAGCTTCTTGCCAGTAGCCTGCCTCAATTAAAACAAGGGCACGATAATAGTAGCCTGTATAAATCTGGGGATTCTTAGTCACCACCAGCGATGCCGTTGACAAAGCCAGGTCTCCCTCGTTAAGGGAGAGATAAGCACCAGCTTGAGGCGTCAAGAAGAATTCGGCCTTACGATCAGCCGGAGCGGCAGCGCAGATAGCCAGTACATCTTCGTAATTGTGAGAGGCACCTTGAAGCATGGCCCTCGAAAGAGCAACAAGGTGATGTTTGCTTTTGGTGGCCTCGAGTTGTTGCACTAAAAGCTCCGCATCCTTGATCTTTCTTGTCTCAAGCAAAGCAGCAATCTTTATAAAGTAGGCATTCTCGCGATACTTACGGCCTTTCAGAACCAGGTCGCAATCAGCGATACAGTCGTTGATTTTGCCCAACTGCAAACGGGCGCAAGCACGATTGAGAGCTGCAACTACATCGTTAGGGTTCTTCTTCAAAATCTGATTGTAATCAGCTTCAGCCTCGACATAATCACTCAAGCTCAGGTGCACCACACCACGCATGGTCAGTGCGTAGGTACGATTAGGCGAGACGAGAATAGCTTGAGAAGCATCTTCTAAAGCACTTTCAAGATCGCCAATTTGCTGATAGGCCAGAGCGCGAGCACAAAGCAAGCGATAATTTTGGTCATCTATGCGCATACCGGCGTTAATTAGTTGCATCGCCAGCTGGGGTCGCCCACGCACAGCTAGAAGGCTCGAAATAAAGGCGAACCACTCAGGCAGAATCAACAAGTTAAGTTCTACCGCAAGAAAGAAACCAAAGTCGAAATCAGGCAGAACACTAGTAACGGTCAGCACAAATACGACAAAGCAGAAGTACAGATGAAACAACTGCCAGCGCGAGATATGAAATGTTGACCGTAGAGCAGGAGGATTCATTAACCCTTGAGCTTCTTCAAGCGTTCTTTAGCAGCCAGCATGGTCTCTTCTTTGCGGCTAAAGCAGAAGCGCACATAGTTATGACGATTTTCCGCCTCTGGCCCAAAGAAACTGCCACCAGGCACCACAGCCACACCAACGTCTTTGACTAGATATTTAGTGAAGTCCATATCTGACTTAAAGCCTAAGCCACTAATATCACAGAAAGCGTAGTAGGCCCCCTCTGGCTTATAATAGGGAATGCCGACACCATCGAGTATTTCGAGCATCATGGCGCGGCGCTCAGCGTACTTAGCTTTCAATTCAGCATAGTATTTATCTGGCATATTGATAGCGGTAACGGCAGCCCGCTGCAATGGAGCCGGTGAACCAACTGTCAAAAAGTCATGCACTTTGCGAATAGGCAATGTCAGCTCTGGCTTGGCAATGGCCCAGCCCACACGCCAACCAGTGACACTATAAGTTTTGGAAAGCGAATTGATAGTGACAGTAAGATCAGCCATTCCAGGCAGCGCCGCCATAGAAACATGCTTTGCACCATCGTAGAGAATGTGCTCGTAAATTTCATCGGTCAAAGCCAAGACATTATATTTCTGGCAAAGATTGGCAATAGCAGTCATCTCTTGCAAGTTGAACACTTTGCCAGTGGGATTGTGGGGAGTGTTGATGATAATAGCGCGAGTATTTTCGTTGAAGGCCTTGGCTAGCTCATCTTCATCGAATGTCCAGTTAGGCGCATGCAATTTGACATAACGGGGAACGGCACCACACAAAATTGAATCAGGTCCATAATTTTCGTAAAACGGCTCAAAGACAACTACTTCATCACCGGGATCGACTAGGGCCAACATTGTTGCCACCATGGCTTCAGTGGCACCACAACAAACAGTGATATCGGTTTCTGGTTCAATGGTCAGACCGGAAAATTTCTTGGTTTGCTCGGTGATGGCCTGACGTAAAAATTTATCACCCCAGGTAATAGCGTACTGATTGACATCGTCAAATACGGCGCGAGTTACGGCCTCTTTTAGCTCAGGAGGACAGGGGAAGTCAGGAAGACCCTGGGCCAAATTGACAGCTTGATGCTGAGCCGAAAGCCGCGACATCTCGCGTATGACCGATTCTTGAAACTGGTTTGCCCGGTTGGACGCAATTTTGCGTGTCTTCGACTGCATGTTAACCTCGCGGCAATATCTATATAGGTGGGGGCTATATGATATCGCTCGGGCACTCTATTTGTCTTGGGTTAAACCTAATTTCCTGAGCGCTTGGCTTTATTGACCGAGCTGACCGTACTAGCCAGGTCGTAGATTGTGATTCCCGAACTTTCAGAGAAGAATTCATCGTCATGGGCGCTGCTCAATTTTGAGTAGTCCATAATCATGTAGTTCACAGCCTGCTGCTTTTCCAAAATCTCTTTAGATTTGGGATTTTTCTTGGCTGCTTCTTCTAGTTCATCGTGCTTTCTCGACAGCTCAACTCTATTGACAAAGCCATCGCCGTTTAAATCAAGTTCGTCTTTAGCAAACATATTGAGAGCTGCTGCGGCAGTCTTCTCTTGAGAAAATTGGAATTGATCAGGAATTCTTTGCGCAAGAGGATCACCGCTAACCGCTGCCCCCATTCTTCCATCAACACCAGCTCCAGCTGGCCTTTCCGCAGGAGTAGCAGGAGATGAATCAGAGCGACCTGAATCAACTGGCTTGCCGGGCCTGGGCCTTTTGTCAACATCAGCAGAACCCGAATCGGCAATATCAACCGATGGCAAGCAATTGCTATCCATAGCTCGTTCTGATGCCTTCGCTATGGCATTGCTAGCAGAGAGCTTAGTGTCAGAGACGTTAGGAGCTGTGCGGTCATAGGCACAGTCATACAGTGAACTGGCCGGGTCTGATTTACCTGTGTCTGAAACATCTTTGCGAAAACTGTTGTCGGTGATTGCTTCTTGCATAGTAAAAATCCTCATACGAAAAATTGCTTCGATGAGGCGAAATTACATAGCCAATATGACAATGTCGTGGCGAAATTACTATTTAGCGCTGACCTGGGCAAGGGGGAAGTAATAATGCAAAATTTCTTTGTAGTTTTTGCCAGCCTTAGCCATACCGCAGGCACCCCACTGACAAAGCCCAGCGCCATGACCAGCACCAGTAGAGGTGATAGTGACGATGGGGCCAGATTCAATGGCATAGCGCATCCCGGGAACGGCCCCCCAGCCCAGGCCCTGGCCCAGCTTTAGCCAGAAGTCATAGCCAGAAATGGAGACTGTTTTAGAATCTCCACCTGCTCTATTCACCTTCTCAAGCGAAAGCGAAAGCGGCCTATCCTCAGAATCTTTCACGTCTATAGTAAGTGGCACATAGCCCACTTTGCGCCTCAACTCGTCAGCAGAAACCTGCACTCGATGAGCTTTGAAAAACGGAGAATCTTGGCAATACTTGCACTTAACACGAGTGGCCGTGCGGCAGCTACTGACAGGCTTGCGAGCAGCATCATTGAGAAGCTTGCCTGAAAAAACTTCTCTCTCATCGCTAGTGCCACCGGCACAAGTTGAATGATAAAAAACCGCCGGAGTAGTACCGCTAGATGTCTCCAACTTTTGGCCAAACACCGCAGCCACAGCCTGCTTTACTAGCGGTCTCTCATAGTCGCTGCCAAGATAGGCCTGCACATTAGTAGTATCACTCAATTGCATATTGGGCCGCTGCCGGGCCAAGACAGTTGAGGCGAGCACAGACTGAGCCTTGAGCGCCTCCAGTGGAAACTCAGGCAGACTCTCGCTGCCAACAACACTGGTTATATAAGACTTGGTATCAACTTCATTTACCACGTTAAGCTTGCCACTGCTAGCAGTGACAAAGATACGACCTCGGTAGTGTCGACCAGAGTTAGAGTTAGAGTTAGGACTTAAGCTAGATCCAGCACTTAAGTTCAAGTTAGAAGCGATGCCAGGTCCAGAAGCCACTAGAGTATCTGGCTGCAAGTAGAGAGGTTGAGTGCCGACTGAGCGGATGACAATTCTAGTACCAACTCGGCGGCCAGATTTCGCGGAGGTAAATGCCGAAGCGGCACCAGCATGACGCCCAGTTCCTGTTCTCAAAAGCAAACCGCTTTTAGACAGACTAATCTCTGCATGGTGGAGAATAGAAGAGCCCGCGCCAGAAGCAGAGCCAGACTGGCCAGCCTGGCTAATCTCAAAGCTGCCATCAACGACCAGTGAGGTGATATCAGGATGGGCCTGAAAGAGATTTACTTTCACAGAAGAGGGCAGAGCCAGAGCTGCACCAGGCAAAAGCAAAAGGCTTACCAGAATGACAAATATTTTGCCGATTAATGCAGTAATTACGGCGCGCACTTTATAGCAAAATTTGGCACTAATACCGGCACTACCTAGAGCTATCATTGCGCTAGGGCCAAGTAGTCGAGAAGAGAAATTCTTTGGCTTTTGGTACAGCCGAGTCTTGCGATGTTCCTGATGGGGCATACAAAGCGAAAGCATGGGCCGGCTTATCAGCAGGGAAATAACCAATCACATAAGACTGAAACTTGTTGCCGTGGGGAGTGGTTCCAGTCTTGGCGGCAATCTTCAAGTGGTCGTCAACGTCAAGCTTACGAGCCGTACCCTCGGTGGCAGAGAGGCGCATACCAGCGCTCAATACCCGATGCGATTCAGAGCTAAGAGGAGAAACCATTGGCTTCTCTTGCTCAAGTAAATCAAGATTTTCAGCTGAATGTAAGACCGGCAGCTTGGCACCAGGGGCGATGGCAACTAGAGCAGCCAGCCGCATCAATTGCAGAGCATTTGGTTTGAAATCAGGGGCCAAACCCAAAACATAGTGCAGCGAACTAGATTCAGCTGGCTTAGCGGGAAAAGCTCCAGAATGGCGACCGGCACAAGGTTTATCAAGACCAAGCTGGGCCGCCTTGGCCAAAAAGGCGCGAGTGGTTAGACGCTTGGTAGCTTGGGCGAAATAAATATTGCAAGAGCGACCAATGGCCTGCACAATGTCAATTTTGCCGTGGGCATTTTGGCAATGCACCGCTTCTTTTCCCACGTTATAAGTGCCTGTGCATTCAAAGGTTTCATTAGCGTGGGTCAGGCCTTCGTCAATCAAAGCTGCGGCGGCCACTAGTTTCATCAACGAGCCTGGTCTCTCTTCTGGCACAAATAAACCGGTAGGGAAACCAACCTGGCCAGTCTTAAAATTGCACCAATAAAAACTTGTTTGCCCTTTGGCTTCAGCCATTTGCTGGGCAACCGGAAGGGCCCCGGTTATACCAAACAGGGAGCGAATGAAGCCTCTTCTATCAATGTTGCCAGACACTTAAATAACCACCATCAACTTACACGCAGTTGACAACCTCTTGACCTCGAGCACATGCAATTTTGACACATCAAGAGCGACGGACGGGGCAGCTTCGGTTGATAATAGGCGAAGTATAAGGTAGAAGACGCCGCGAGCAAAAAGCTTGGGGCCGACAGGAGAGCAATGCTGCCCGCTTGCACTGACACATATGGCCATACTTACAAACTTTGGCTGGCAATTATTTGCTTGACCAGTTTTTACTTAATGAGCTTTTTCTTCACAAGCGAAGCAGTCTATGCCGGGCAAAGCAGCCTTACTCTAGTGCAGGTAGCAAAGGTAACAATCGACAATCACTTCAGCGACCATCCTAAAACCATAGGCGAAATCGTGGAAGCTCTGAGCAAAAATATCCATCCTTCTTATAGGCATTCAAAAGGATTGTTTATCACTTTGAGCAAACACGGTAAAACCAGGGCCTGTTGGGGTCAAATCAGTGGCACAGAGAACAATCTTGTGGCTGCTACTGCTTTTACCACCGAAGGCGCCCTCACCAAAGAGTACCGCTATCCGCCCATAAAACGGCAAGAAGTTCCCGGGCTCGATGTGCAAGTGACCGTAATTGACCGGGTAGAGCCAGTCGAACGCAATGTCAGCCTGCACCCGCTGCTCGATGGCTTAATGGTGAGGAGTGGCGGAAAGGCCGCAGTGTTACTTCCTGGCGAAGCCAGTGATGGCCATTATCAAGTGATGCAGTGCAAAGTCAAAGCTGGTATAACCCCCTCTGAGCCGTGCCAGATGTATAGGATAAAAGCCCATGTCTTCAGGTGAATCTAATATTAGTGCTGGATTTAACTCTGGGATTAATAGCCAAACTAACCCCAGAACGCCGCTCTTTACCTGGCTCTTTGTCGCCTTTCTTATAGTGCTGCTGGCTGCGGCGGCGGTTGTCCTCGACAAGCCTATGGGTGCCATTGCTGGTCGAGTAGCAATTGAGCAAAAGGGCTTCCACTTAAAATCTTATGACCTTAAAGACAATAAAGTTTTTGTTCTTGCTACCGGCCCTCGCAAGGGTCCATACGTTGAGCGGGGCGCCTGGGTCAACAACGACGGCACCTTCAAAATTGAACAATTACCCGTGGGCGAATATTCAATTCGCGTGCGCGCCCCTGGTTTTTCCACAGAATTAGTCAACGGCCTCTTTGTCGTCCAGGGCAAACCTCAAAATCTTCCGCAACCAGTGCAATTGACTCTGCTGAGCCCGACGGTAAATATTGCTTCCAATACCCGGGTCTTCACCACCAAAGAGGCTCCTCATTTCTGGGTCAACGCCACTGGCGCCTCCGACGCCAAAGTGCAGGTCTACAAACAAGATTTTCTTAGCTTGATCAATTCACCTGAAGCTAAAAAAATGGGCATCTCACTGGCCTCAGATTTCAATATCTATGTTGATTCTTCCAAAAAATTTGCTAGCCCATTTTCTAAACTGACTCCTGTTGCCACTTTCAAGCGCAAGCTCACCATGGACGACAGTGATTCAGCCAATGCTCAATTTAAATTTGATCATGCCTTGCCTGCCGGTGACTATTTTGCCCATGCTCAAGTGACCGACATGTTTGGCCACAGCACAGCTTCGGCATTGACCTGGTTCTCTGTCAGCGATGTTGGCTTAATCGTCAAACACGCACCAGACAAGACCGTTGTTAAAGCTGTAGACCTTAACACCTTAAAAGGAATTGGCGGAGTTGATCTAAAAGTATTCTCCCGCGATGGGGATATTAGCAAGTCTGCCAGTGTGCAAGCGAAAACTGGTGCCGACGGCATTGCTACTTTGGCTCTGCCTCAAGATATTCGTTCGCGTCTGAGCTACGACCTAGTCTTAATCGGCTCTCTGGGGGCCAGCCGTGCCTATAGTGGTTACAACTATTATCGCTCTGATTCCGATACACACAAAACCTATTTCTATACTGACAGACCGGTCTATCGCCTCGGACAGACAGTCTTCTTCAAAGGCATCTGCCGCTCAATTGACGAAAATGGTATCGCCAATCCGGGCGCAGGCGAACAACTTGATGTCACCATTGAAGATCCAGATAATAATGAGTTCAAGACTCTTCATGTTAAAACCAATGCCCACGGTACTTTCCATGGACTAGTGGAAGTTCCTGCCGATGGTAAAACCGGTGGCTATCAGGTACAAATTAAGTACGCCGATGGCACCATTAGCTATCAAGGTTTTGAAATTGCGCAGTACAGAAAGCCTGAATATCAAGTTGAAGTATTGCCCCTGACAGAACGCGTCATTGCCGGCGACAAAGGCAAAGCTCGCATCAAAGCCACCTATTTATTTGGCGGCCCCGTGGCCAATGCCCGAGTTAAATACAACGTCTATTCATCAACTGATTGGAACACTCGCTGGCGCTTGATGGACAGACCAGAGTTCTACAGCTTCTTTGATGACTGGTACGACGCTGACTACTACGAAGGTGCTGGTGACTTTAGTGCTGAAGGTTACGCCGTCACCGATGCTAACGGTGAAGCTATTGTCGAATTTGATACCAAGGCGGCCGAGCCACCAACGGCGGGGCCACTGGGCAGTGAATTTGCTGATAAGAAATTAAAAGTAGAAGCAGAAGTAACCGATATAAGCCGCCTCTCAGTAGTAGGCTCAGGCTCTATGTTTGAGTCTGCTGGCGAATTCTTGCTGTCAGTGACACCGAGCAACTACGTTGTTGCTAGCGGCCAACCAATGGCCGTAGATATCAAAGCGGTTGACTATAAAGGCAAACCAATCAGCACAAATCTCAAACTGAAAGTGATGCGCTATCCCTGGGATCGCTTCAAATCAGAATATAAACCAGACGTCACCCTAGAAGAAAAAACGGCTAGTACTGATACCAAAGGCAATGTGCATGTTGATTTTGCCACCAAGGGCGAATGGGATTCAGACAGCTACTATGTCATTGCCCAAGCTACAGATAGCTCTGGTCACCTGGTTCAAGATTCAAGTTCAATTTGGGTTTCTAGCAGCGAGAAGCCGTTCTTCTTAGGCCACAAAGATGCCCAGAAAGAGCCGCTCAAACTTAAGTTAGACAAACGCGTCTATAAGCCAGGCGAAACAGCCAAACTGATTATTACTGGTCCATTCACCGGTAAAGATGGGGCCGAAGCAATCGTGTCCATCGAAGGCACCAAGCTTCATAGCTTCAAAACAGTAGCGCTTGATTCAGCGGCTAAACTGGTAGAAATTCCAGTCAGCAAAGAATTTACGCCGAACTTCTATGTCACTGTGTCACTGGTGGCCAAGAACAAACAGTTCTACAACCAAGAGCAAGTGGTCATGGTTAGCCCAGACAATCACTTCCTCAATTTGACAATTGCTAGCGACAAAGAAAAATACAAACCAGGCGAACAAGCAACCTATACAGTTAAAGCTGTCGACCAGCAAGGCAAGCCAGTCAAGGGCGTTGAGCTATCGCTGGGCGTGGTGGATGAAGCCATCTATTCAATACGGGCAGAAACCGCCAGCGATATCAAGAAATTTTTCTACGAAAGGCTACCTAATTGGGTCACTACAGTTTGCTCCTTCCCTGAGCAGTATTCAGGCGGGCCTGACAAACTAGAGCCAAAAGTGCGCAAAGACTTCCGCGATACAGCAGCCTGGGTGCCTGAACTAGTCACTAACGAAAAAGGCGAAGCCAAAGCTGTGGTTAAGTTGCCAGACAATCTAACCACCTGGCGCGCCACTGTTCGCGGCATAGACATGGCCACCAATGTCGGTGCTACCTTGCAAAAAATCATGGTCACCCAAGACCTTATCGCTCGCTTAGCTCTACCTCGCTTCTACAGCGTTGGAGACGAAGGCAACGTCACCGCGGTGGTGCACAACTATACAGATAAGACACAAAAAGTATCCCTCAACTTGACCATGGGGCCAGAGCTGACTACTAGCACAGCCTTGACTCAGGCCCTGACAATCGAAGCCGATAAAGCTGCCCGGTTTGACTGGCCAGTAAAGGCAAACCAGCTTGGTAAAACGAAAATCAAACTGGTGGCTCGAGGCGAAACCGCCGGCGATGCCCTAGAAAAAGAAGTAGCAGTCAATGCCCTGGGCATTCCAGTTACTCTAATCAAGTCTGGTCTTTTGGCCAACGCTAACGACACCCTGTCGCTTGACATACAGGCCATCAGCGATGCCAGACCAGGCACATTGAGCCGTTCAGTGAGCCTGTCGTCTTCAACCATTGGAGCAGTACTCGACAAATTCAACGACCTGATTGACTACCCTTATGGATGCACCGAGCAGACAATGTCGCGCTTGATGCCATCGGTGGTAGCAATGGAGTTGAACAAGAAACTTTCAGCCCCACTAAGCACTGCTGATACCAACAAGTTTGCCAAAGTCTACAAAGATGGCATGGCCAAACTGACTGAATATCAACATGGTGATGGCGGCTGGGGCTGGTGGGCTGGCGATACAACCAGTGCCTACCTGACACCACTGGTCTTGGAAGGTCTCAAATTAGTCAAAGGCGTAGGCTACAAAGTCGACGACCAAATGGTGAGCAAGGGCCTATCGTGGCAAACCACTGCCATCAAGACCTTGACTGAGCAGTTGAGTGATCCCAAACACATGGCTGACTCGTACTTTGATAGTGAGAGCCGGACAGATCTTGCCTACATGCTCTTCACCCAGGCTCTCTGGCAGAAGAAGCTTAACAAGTCAGATCTAGTAGCTGTCAATTATCTTGAGAAGAATCAGAGCACCCTCACCCCCGAGGCCCTGAGCTACTTTGCTCGTGCCCTCAAACTTGCCGGTCGCGAAGAGGGCGCTCAAAAAATACTTGACCGCCTCTTGGTTCTAGCCAATACCACTGGTAATACCGCTGATGACACTATCGACTGGGAACGCAGCAAGGCAATGCTGCTGAAGATTGGTCCAAACATCGATGAATATGGCTACTACTCTTATCGCTTCACCCCAGAAGAGACAACAGCTCTGGGCCTGACTACAATGCTTGAAGTACGGCCGAGTGAAACAGCCAAGATTGAGCGTGTTAAGGCCTGGATTCTTCTGCACCGCGGCGAAACCGGCTGGGGTACAACCAAAGCCACAGCCCAAGTATTCAAAGCTTTGCTTGCCGATGAACTCAATGCTCAAGCAGCCTTGGGTGGCAAAGTCACTAACTTCACGCTTGACGCTCTGCTTGGAGAGGGCGGACCCGATTTAGGCAAAAATGAACTAGGCAAAAATGCTCTTGGCAAAATTGATTTAGGCAAGTTTGATTTTGGCGCTGCTGACCGCTTGACCAAAGGCAAAACCCTGGCCTGGCCATCGAGCCTTGCTCCTGGCGCTAAGAATACGCTGCAGCTCACCAAGAATGGCGACGGTAGACTCTACTGGGTAGTGACCACCAACTACTACAAAACACTCTTGGCCGAGGGTGCCACTGGTGTAGCGAATCTACCAGCCGACCTCAAACTAGAGCGGCAATTCTTCCGCCTCAAATCAGTGGCAGACACCACCAGCGGCATCATCAAAGTGAAGGCCGAGCCCCTTGCTGGTTCATCTATCAAAGCCGGTGAGACCATCTTGATGAAAGTGCTGGTAGACACGCCACGGTCACTGCCCTACGTCATTGTCGAAGCCGCTCTGCCATCTGGCGCCGAAGTGGTTGAAAGCAAGAACCAAACCGAAGCGGCAGATCCTAGTGAAGACGAAGTGGTGCAAGGCGATTGGGGCCGTCCATGGTGGACCCATCAAGATGTGCTCGATGACAAAATTGTCTACTTTGGTACTAACTTGCCCCAGGGTAAATCGCAATTCAATACCCTGCTGCGCATGGAACTACCAGGTCGAGTCAATGTCAATCCGGCCATGCTAGCTGGAATGTACAGCAAAGGCATCAAGGGCTTCACCAACCTCGATCGTCTCAATGTTGTTGAATAATTGCGGAGTAATCCTTTGAACTTATAGGCAAGCCCATGACTGAGCCAATCTTGAAAGACAACAAGCAAAAAAAACAAAAATGGCAACAACAATTAGCCACCGTAGCTTTATTTGCCACGCCAATTTTCTTGTTGACTTATTACTTCAACGACCATCCCTACAAAGCAGAACTAGCCAGGCGCACGGTCAGCCTCAGTCAATATTCCCGTGAGCAAAGGCTCAATTTCATCACCGCCGCTAGAGCTCTAGACGGTGCAGTAATTGAGCCAGGCCAAACTTTCTCTTTCAATGCCAAAGTCGGTCCCCGCACTGGTAGCCGAGGTTTTGTGCCAGCTGGTAGCTATCTTGGAGGCTCGCGGGTGAGCAGCGAAGGTGGTGGCATTTGTCTGATATCTTCCTGCCTCTACCAAGCAGCGCTACTCTCTGGTCTACAAGTAAAAGAGCGAGCGGCACATACCACTTGTGTGCGCTCTGTGCCGCCCGGTCTAGACGCTACAGTCTGGTACGGCAAAGCCGACTTGAAACTAGTTAACCCGTACAAGCAACCAGTACAAATTCGCTGCGAAAGCACGAGTGCTCCAGAAGAACTGATTATTTCAATAGTTGGCAGCGACGACATGAAAGCTCAGGCCAAGACTCGCCAGCTGAGGCGCAGAGAGCTAGCCTTTGATGGTCGCAATTTGCTAGTTGAAGTTTATCTCGACGGCGACGTCCAGAAAAAGAATCAATCCAGCTTAGTCTCCAGAGACAGCTACAGGCTGCCCTGAATCACCAGGATTTGAGCCACCACCATTTGAGCTATCGGAATTACCAGTAGCCTTGCCGCGGCCAATGAAATAGCTAGCTAACAATGCCGCAAAAGTCACAGCGCCCATGACGCCGATCACAGTCATGCGATCTTCCATGGTGGCACTGAGACCAAATTGCAAAAGACCAGCCGATACCATGGCAGAGCTTGTCGCTAAAGCCGGCACCAGGGCCACATTGACTACTTTTTCTTCTTCATCAGGGAAGAACGCTTGGCCAACAATAGAGACCAGCACAGCTGAGACAATCAAACTAATAAGATAACCGCCAGCGGCCTCACTATGCAAGAAATAGCTAACCGCACCGGTGCCAAGCGCTGTAAGTAGAGCAAATGCAGCAGCGGTAATGCGACGGTCTGACACATCTTTGAGCAGAGCCATCAGTCCGAGAGCAGAGAAGAGCCCCAGATAGAGAGCAGCGCTGACATAAGGATGATTGAGATTGATACCAGTGACGTTTGAGACATTGAGATAGGCGAAGACTTGCTCAAGAATGCGAGCACCAAAGAAAATGGCAGCACAAGCAGGTATCTGGCTGAAATTACCAACCATACATCCGGCTCCTAGAGCAGCAATACCAAGATTTCCAAACAGTCTTGTGGCCAGCAAAGTAAATATTCCGATGATCAATATTTGCTTTATGGCACTGGTGGCACAGTCTTTTTTAATGGCAATGGCATCAAGGGCATAAGCCATGCCATAGCCGGCTCCAACTAGAGCAGCGAGACGCACATACTCAGGAGCATTGACCGCCTTGGTCACCATCACTAGATAAGCTAGACCACCAGAGAGAGTCAAGACCAGGCGCTTGACTAAAATTTTGTCATCACGCATGAACGGCCTTTGCATCAAGGTCATGAGCGTCGAGATAATGAAGGCACTATTGATCATGCCACTGTATTTCTCAGCGTTGCCACCTCCTGCTGCTCCGCATGAAGCAAAGAGCATGGCTGACAAATAAACGAAAGGAGGAGCGACATCGTCAAGCCGTGAGTCTTTAGGCTTGAGCATGTTCAATACCAGGCGAATAGCAACAGCCCCCATCAAATATGAACAAGCCGCCAGAGTGAGCTTATCGGCTGGCACAAACATGTTTAGGGCAACAGCGCAGGCAAGATGCAACATTGTGCGCATGGCTGGCTTAAGGCTGAGGGTGGCAAAAACATAAGTTATGGCTAAGCCAACAAAGAAGTAAGCAATATCGGCGAAGGGTTGACCGGCAGCAGACACCAGCGCGAGAACGATAGCTCCAGCCGCGCCAGTTGCGCCTAAAGTCTTGACCGACCCAGCTACTCTAGCCGGTTCTAAACTGGCCCAGGTGCGGTTGCGCACAAGGTCAAAGAGGAAAACAAATATTGTCAGCCCAAGCAATAAGGCGGGCAGGTTCTTTGCTACCAGGTCAGCGTTTCCAAGTAGGTCCATAGCTTATGCCTCTTACAAAATAAAGCTGAGAAATTGAAGAATGATCGGAGAGAGAAAGAACATAGGAAGAAGGGATAGTATCACAGCCAAATCCAAGTTACACTCAGGAAATGCGGGTGATTCTTCCCTTATTTTTAATCGGTTGTTTTCTGATTGTCTTGTTTCAAGCGTTCAGGGGTGATCAGCCGTCTGATCCCAGTCGACATGCCCTTTCATTTGTGAAGCATGTGCAAAACAACGACTATGAGAAAGTCGTAGCCGCTTTTGGCGGCAATATCTGCCGCTGCCCAGCCAAACTAGGATGGGTTTCGTATCTGTTTTACAACTCCGGTGAAGAACCGAACTTAGCTTTCCTCATGGGACACGACTTTGCAGCCGGACCAATTGCAGTCAAAGCGATGAAATCAGACGCCAAGAACTACTCGATATTAGATAAGCCAGAAGACTTTGCCGTGGCTATACCGCTGCGCTTCGATCACTATCGCCCCATGTTTTTACCTCTCGATATGGCCTATGGCTACGACATATCATCAGAACAATTTGAGCAATTTCTTGCCGATCCCGACCACGAAGCCTGGAAAGGACTGACTTTACGCATGCGGCCATCCCTCGACAAGGGCACAGCAGACGAGCCAGAGGCCGCCAAGGTTTTAGTCAATAAGCAGAAAAAAACAGCAAAGATTGAGCCGAGTAAAACCGGCCAAGAAGAACAACCAGATCAAAACGACTTAGAAAAAGAACTCTTCGGCGACGCCGCCCGCTACAATACTCCCAAAGATGCTGGCACAGTCAAACTAGCCGACGGTACGACTCTAAGTAATGAAGCTGTGGCTGCTCGCCTTCCGCGTCTGAAATCAGCCATGTTGCATCTACACATGGTCAGGCGCGATCAACGACAGCCCTTCACAGTCTTCCACTTTGTCATTAGCGATCCAGTCTTGACCTTGGCTGGCAGCAACAAAGATATCGCTCTGAAAAACTTCCATGCTCCAGCGCCACAAGCAACTGAACAGCAAGCAAAATAACGCCTAGTTTTTTTCTTCTGCGTTGTCGCCAGAACTATCAGAAGCAGGGCAAGAACTAGTACCAGAATAATTAGCACCAGAATAATTAGCATCAGTAGAATTACTGGCTACAGCGGCGGCAATGGCAGGATTAGTCGCACTCAAGCGCTTGTTGCGAGCGCGATAGTAGGCCAGCATTACTATGGGCAAGAGACCATAAATAATCAGGGAGAAGAATGTTGGCGCGAAGCATGGCCAGCCGAATATCCAGATCACATAAATTAGTGGCAGCGAATCATCAATCACAACCTTGACCAGGTAGGCAACAGGATTGAAGCGAGCCAGCCTGGCTACAAAAATGAAGAATATGATTTGCTGTACTGTGTCAGAAATGACGAACATGACAAAGTCTTGCCAATGCCGCGCATAACTATATTTGAGCATGGTGGCAAAAATTACAAAGATAACAAAGAAACTAAATCGCGGAATATATTTGTTGTAGAGACCAGCCCCAATAAGAGCCATGGTGGCCGCTCCCAGCAGAGAGGGAGCGAGCTCAATTAGATCAGAAGCCACAGGAAAAATGAAGTCAGTAAGATTGGCAAGACTACTCAAAGAAGCAGTGCGAATCTCGGGCGAGAACCAGGAGAGTGCAAAGTCGAGCAGAGAATCTTTTGTTTGATTTAGGCCAGCCCAAGCCATAGCCACTAAAATTCCATCTAACCACATCTGCTGTTGCATCAGCCGCGGTGCCACGCCGCTTGGTCTAAAGGCCGCCTTAACCACAGACATGATGCCGAGCTTTGGCGAAAGAAGCCGATAGACAGCTAAGCCGAGGGTGACAGAAACAAAAGTAGCGACCATTTTGCCAGTAGAGTCTTTAACCAGACCGAGTAATTGATTGAAGACAAAGGCTGGCTGCGAGAGCGAACTATCGGTATATTGATTGAGCAAGACCGGCCAGTGATTAAACTCTTCCGGAATAACCAAAAGACCAGCAGCAATTCCAATAAATATACCTGGCCGCCAGCGCACAGCCCCCGAACGCAAAATGCCAATGCCCCACCAGAGCGACAAGCCGCCCATTACGTAGTAGGCAACGTCCCGCATACCCTTAAAAATGTGATCTTTGCTTGTCTCTTTAGAGCGCTCAAAGCGCCATTTTTGTGGTAGCTGCCAGGCCTGTGAGAAATTGCAAGGCACATTTCCTACAACTTGCAAAGTAATTTTATAGTCAGCCTCTCCCACCTTCAGCGATGGCACTTTGCACTCGACATCAAAGTCATCGCGATTCTTGCGTTTAGACCATGACGACTTACTGAGCACAACGTCTTTATACTCCGGATGCACTCGATGAACATAAGCAAGAGCAAGCTTTTCAGCCTCTGGCTTACTAATGCTAGCGCCTGGTGCATCGTCGTCTTCAGTAATATCAAAGGAATATTCGCGACCATCGCCATACATTTCAACTTTGTATTCGGTGGGATCAAGAAAGCGGAAGAAACGCACAGACCAGATGAAGCCGGGCTGAGTAATACTAGCAAGATCAAGAGTAGCGGCTAATTTGCGCTGCTCAAACAGATATTGCATTTCTTCCACTGAAACATTGGTGGCCAGCGAAGCGACGTTGAGATAGGCAGAAGGATCTACACCGTTGCGCTTGAGGATGTCTTTAGCACGCACAATAGCACGCTCTCTATCAATGGTGACGCGGCTGCGATCACCTGGTAGTGGAGTGCTGGTGCAGAAGGAGAAAGTGATACCACAAACACCAATGATTGCCAGTATCCACTTAGTTTTGCGCTTAAACGGCTGATAGATATAAGCTTCGCCCTCATCGGCGAGAGGCTTGATTTCAACAGCGTGGCTCGGTAGAGCCTGATTGTATAGAGCGGCGTCAGGATCAACAGCAAGAGATTCTGAAGAAGAAGAAGAAGAAGAAGAAGAAGAAGTATTGCGCTTCTTGTAATAGTCATAAAGCAAAGACAAAAGCGTTGCCACCACAAAGGGAATTAGAGGCAACAAGCCAGAGGCCCTAAGCCAGGGAGCTTCGGCTGAGAACAGCGGTTTGACGGTGAGGAAGGCATCAACCAAATAATGGCCAATAAAACAGGGCAGCAGCCCGTAGCGCCGCATAATGTAGCCGTAGAATAGCCCCCCAATAGTTAACTCAACACCACGGGCATAGGCAGGCTGCTGCGGATAAGAACTGTGCATGAAGCCCCAGGAAGCAGCCTGGAAAAGATTGGCAATCCAGAAGCGACCGGTGAGCTTCTCCATCAAACTTAGCGCTACAACACGAGCAATTGTTTCTTCCTGGGTGGCAGCGTGAATACCAAGCGAAACGGCCGAGAAGAAGGGCACAGCGCTGCCCAGTAACTGATAGTCATCAACACCAAGAGGGCACCAGAACTTAAAATTCTCGCCAATGATGTAATAAGCGATAATCCAACCAAGGTGCACCGCAAAAACACAGTAACCGACAAGCACAGCAGTGCGCCCTTCTTTGCTGGCGAAACCGCGCAAGGTCAAATAGTTTTCTAGAGCGATGCGCTTCGGGTAGCACAAGCGATAGATGACATCAGCGCCACCAAAGAGTAAAACTCCTGATACAAACGAACTGATGGTGGCAACGGCCTGACGGAAGTAATACGAAACTATGTAATCGCGAAACGAACTGCTGGGGTCATATGAATCAATCACCGACGAATAGTCATTGATCGAATCAAGAGCACCAACAAGGGCAGTCACTAAGCCGCCAAAAATAGCAAAACGCCAGCGCATTTGTTTGCGGGTAAGGGCCCAAGGCACAACTAAAACCGCGAGTGCTTGTAGCGTTCCATAAAAGATATTGGCAATATTTTGCAAGAGCTCATTCATGGAGCGCACCTTGCTGTACTTGCGCTTCCACTCATCAGGAATGTTGAGGAAGCAAGAATATTCACTCAACTCATCACCAGAAAATGCTACGTAGTAGCGCAGCTTGGCTCCCTTGAAATCATTTTCTTCACTGGTGTCTTCCCAAGTAAAAGAATGATCCTCACGGTGGGCTTGGGTGGTGGTCTTGTCGGTGACTAGTTTCAGTCCGGCCAGGGGCCGATTGACTTCCTTTTCTAAAAAAGTCTGAGCCCTTGCCAGTGCTTCTTCATGCTTGATGGTAGGCATCGCCCGCTCATCTTCAAAGCTGTGCATGAAAGCCAACAGTTTGCCCGTGGGTGAAAGCCAGACTCGAAATTGCTCTAAGTCATTTTGCTTGCAATAGCGAGTTGTCCAAGACCAGACTGGCACTTTGTCTTTCATCAAGCGATTGGCTTCATCAAGACCAAGCTCGTACTCTAGAAAAGTCTTGCTTTCGTTAAAAAAGGTGAATGTGGTCGACTCAATTGTCGAGTCTGTCTTGTAGCCACAAATTTTGGCTCGCTCTCGGGCCCGTTGAGCAATCTGCTCACGGCTGTACTTGAGATCTATGGAGGCCGAAGGAAAAACCCGAGTATCAAGCTTAAGGTAAAGGCCAAAGCCCACCAGAGCCAACACGATTAGAAGCCAAACCACTTTGTCCGACCAGGGCCGATTGCTAGGTGCTAGATTGCCAGACTCTAAATTGCCAGACACCAAGCTAGCAAGCGGCTGCAGCTCTCTTTCGCCACTTGCGGAGGGCCCGGCTGATTCAATTCCAGTTACTGGTTCAGGCCCTTTGCCAGGGTTATCGACTTCAAGAGGATCGGACGCCATGTCTTCCTATATAAGGCATTTATTTCTATCTCTAGAAACTAATTCTAGTGACTATTTCTAGAAACTAAGATCTTGAGTCTAGTTTTAGTTCTGCTTCTGTTTTCTACTTTCTGATTAGACTGTAGCCCAAATCGTCAAAAGCAAACAGAATCTAGAGCAAAAAGGACAGAAAAACGGTGAAAAATAGACAGAATATTGAGAATGGAGGGGTCACCCCCTAGCCCGTGATATATATTAAGCTGCAAAATCGAACACCGTGACAACCGCAAAGCTATGCCAACGAAGACAGAAGTATTTATGTGGAACAAAGCTGTCGAGTCAATCGATCGCTCAAACCTTGAGGCTCTTCAGCTCACGCGCTTGAAAGATACCTTGCGGCAAGTCTACGCCAACGTTCCCCTGCTGCGCGAGCGCTTCACCCAAGCGGGAATGACAGCAGAGAAAATTGATGCCCTGAAGAGCGTCAAAGAACTCGCCAGTTTTCCTTTTATGAAAAAAAGCGATTTGCGCGACAACTATCCCTTTGGCCTTTTTGCTAAACCAATGAGTGAGGTCAATAGACTTCATGCCAGCTCGGGCACAAAAGGCAAACCAACCGTAGTTGGCTATACCAAAGGCGATATTGAAAACTGGGCTGAGGCCTGCGCCCGTTCGCTTGCCTGTGGTGGCACACGACCAAGCGATGTTTTGCACAACAGTTACGGTTACGGTTTGTTCACTGGTGGCCTGGGCATGCATTATGGCGCCGAGCGCCTGGGTTGCACAGTGGTGCCAGCGAGCGGTGGACGCACCCAGCAACAAATTATGCTGCTGCAAGACTTTGGTGCTCGCATTCTCCTATCCACGCCATCTTATGCTTTGAATATGGCCTACACCATGGCCGAAATGAAGATTCCCCGCAACTCTATCAATCTTGAAATCGGCATCTTTGGTGCCGAACCATGGACCGAGGAAATGCGCGGACAGTTAGAAAATCTTCTGCAAATTCAAGCCCTTGATATTTACGGCTTGAGTGAAGTAATGGGGCCAGGAGTTTCAGTCGAGTGCATTGAAGCAAAGCATGGCCTGCATATCTGGGAAGATTTATTCATTGCCGAAATCGTTGATCCAATTACTGGAGAAGTGCTACCAGACGGTGAAGAAGGCGAGCTTGTTTTCACTACTCTGACAAAAGAAGCAATACCAGTGATTCGCTACCGCACCGGCGACCTCTCAACTCTAATACCTGAGCCTTGCGTCTGTGGTCGCACTATGCGCCGTATGGTGCGCGTGAGAGCCCGCCTTGATGACATGCTGATTATTCGCGGCGTTAATCTCTACCCTTCTGAAATCGAAAAAGCATTGCTCTCAATGGAAGAATTAGCACCACACTATCAACTAGTGATTGATCGCCGCAAAGCGCTCGATACCTTGGAAATTCAAGTGGAAGTGACAGAAGCTTTGATTGATAGATGGGGCCACTTCGAAGACGGTCATTTAGACATGACCGACCTCACTGAAAACATTCAAAAACTTTTGAAAGACAGCCTCGGCCTTACCGCTGACGTGAGCCTGCTCAAGCCAAAAACTTTGGCTCGCAGCGAAGGTAAAGCAGTAAGAGTGATCGACAAGCGCAAGGAAACATAAGCTCGCGCAAGGAAACCTAAGAGAAAACGAAATCAAACTAGTACAAAATTTCAGCAAAAAAAGGAAGAGAATCAACCATGGTTAAGCTCATTGCTCTATACAAAACCCCAGCTGACAGTGCTGATTTTGACAATCAATATTTCAATACCCATATTCCTTTAGCGATGAAAATGCCCGGCTTGCAGAAAGCTGAAATTTCTCGCGTAACCGGCGCGCCAATGGGCACTGCTGAATACTATTTGATGGCTGAACTATATTTCGAAAACAAAGAAGCACTTGATGCCGCTATGTCTAGCCCTGAAGGCAGGGCTTCTGCCAAGAATCTCATGGGCTTTGCCAAAGAGCTAGTCTCAATGATGTTTGCTGAAGTAGAAAAAGTACCAGCTGCTGTATAAGCACAGTTCAAAATCCCGCCCAAAAGCAAGACTAAACGAAGGTATCGGAATGCCACAGGCAACATCGCCCGATGTAGTATTCACCGGCATGCCGGCTGAAAACTACGGATTCAAAAGAATAATCTACAAAAAAGAGAGCTACGTTGCGACGATTACAATCAATCGTCCTGATGTACTGAACTGCTTTGATACCCTTACTCTCAAAGAGTTGGGAACAGCCTTTCTAGACTGTGGTTCCGATGATGCCATTGCCGTAGTGGTAATCACCGGGGCTGGAGAAAAAGCCTTCTGCACCGGTGCCGACCTGAAAGAACAAGAAGATTACATTCTCAAGAAACCAAACAACTACCACAAGTGGATGTACACATTCATTGAAATGCATGATCGCCTGCGCAATATTGGCAAACCAACTATTGCTCGCTTAAACGGCATGGTAGTTGGTGGCGGTAACGAACTGAACATGGCTTGCGATCTAGCTATTGCAGCTGATCACGTTACTATTCGCCAGGTCGGCGCCGCCCGTGGCAGTGTCGCTGCCGGTGGTGCCACCCAATGGCTACCGATGATGATCGGTGACCGAAGAGCCCGCGAGATGTTGCTACTTTGCGAAAGTGTTGATGCCTATACCGCACTTGACTGGGGTCTGGTTAATCAAGTTGTGCCAGCTTCTATGCTCGACGCCACCGTAGCCGAGATGGCAGAGAAGCTCTACAACAAGCTGCCCGAGTGCACCCGCTACACCAAGCAACAACTCAATATGTGGAGAGACTTCTCTTGGGCCATGACTGTCGGGCATGCCCGCGACTGGCTGTCACTGCATGCCGGTAGCTATGAAACAGCTGAGGGTCTCAAGGCCTTCCGCAAAAAGCAACCAATTAACTATGGCAAAATTCGCTGCAAAGCTGCCGGCGATGCTGAAGGCGTCAATCTCGGAGTAAACCTGCGCAACTGCGGCAAGTGCTCGAAAGAAATGCCCGTATCGTTTGGCTTCTGCGGCAATTGCGGCGAGAAATTAGGTTAGGCGAAATTTTCGGAGGATCAATTAGGAGAGATGGTGATGACTATGACATACAAAAACATTCTCACAGCAAAAGAAGCCGTGGGAGCCAAGTCTGGCAAAGCAGATCAACCTGAGATCAATATCGGTGTAGTCAACCTCCATCGCCCCACTGTTCTCAATGCCCTTAACCACGAATTGATGGAAGAGCTTGTCACTGCCCTCGAAGATTTTGACCGCGACGATTCTGTTAGAGCAATTGTTCTAACCGGCAGCGACCGCGCCTTTGCCGCTGGTGCTGACATCAAAGAAATGTCAGACGAAACCACAGTTTCAATTATGCTCAAAGATAGATTTGCCACATGGGACCGCATCAAGAATATCAAGAAGCCAATCATCGCTGCTGTTAGTGGCTTTGCCCTGGGCGGTGGCTGCGAATTGATGATGATGTGCGACATCATCATTGCTTCTGAAACAGCTCAGTTTGGCCAACCAGAGATCAATCTTGGTGTCATTCCCGGAGCTGGCGGCACTCAGCGCATGACCCGCGTACTGGGCAAATACAAAGCTATGGAGCTGATTTTGACTGGTCGCCCACTAACCGCTCGCGAAGCTCTAGAAATGGGTCTAGTCAATAAAGTAGCCCCAGTGGAGCTTTACTTAGAAGAAGCCAAAGCCATGGCCAAAGAAATTGCAGCAAAATCTCCTATTGCAGTAAAACTGGCCAAAGAAGCTGTACTCAAATCATTTGACGGACCATTGCAAGAAGGTCTGCAATTTGAGCGCAAGAACTTCTACATGCTGTTTTCTTCAGAAGATCAAAAAGAAGGCATGAAAGCTTTCATGGAAAAGCGCAAAGCAACCTTCACTGGCAAATAGAATCTTTAACTACACTTTTAATTTCAACTTTAATCTCAGGAAAAGAAAATGTCTGACGAAAAAATCTTACTCACAGAAAAGAAAAACGGCGTTGGTATCATCACCCTGAACCGCCCGGACAAACTCAATGCATTTAGCGACGAACTAACTTTTCAGCTGCAAGATGCTCTTAAAGAGATGGAAAAAGACAAAGAAGTTCGCGCCATCATTTTGACAGCTGCTGGTCGTGGTTTCTGTGCTGGTCAAGATTTGCAGAGCCGCAGCATTGCTCAAGAGATGGGAGAGCGCCCTTCGCTCGGCGACTCAATTCGTCGCCGCTACAACCCTATCGTCATTAAGTTACGTCGCATCGAAAAACCAATTATCGCTGCGGTTAACGGTGTTGCTGCTGGTGCTGGCGCCAGTATTGCCTTTGCTTGCGACTACCGCATCGTCACTGACAAAGTCAATTTCATTCAATCTTTCACTAAAGTTGGTCTGATTCCTGATTCCGGTGCAACTTTCATCCTCACACGTTTAGTTGGTCTTACTAAGGCCTTCGAACTAATGCTTAGCGCTGACAAGCTCAGTGCAGAAGAGGCACTAAATCTCGGCATCATCAACAAGATTGTTGGCGAAGACGATTTGATGAAAGAAGCCGTAGCTCTGGCAGAGAAGCTAGCCGCTGGCCCAACTAAAGCTTTTGGTTTGACCAAGCGGGCCGTTAACCGCGCTGTCTTCGATGACTTAGAAGAACTGCTTGAGTACGAAGCCAGCCTGCAAGAAATTGCTGGTCGCTCAGACGATTTTGCCGAAGGCGTCAAAGCCTTCGTCGAAAAGCGCACACCGCAGTACACAGGCAAATAAGTCGATTTAGCTTCGGGCTCGTTCGGTCTCAATAAGTCCGCTGATATACCTCGTATTGCGATTATTCTTCTTATTGCTTTTATTCTTCTTGTTGCTTTTCCGCATTCCAAAAGTGTCCGATTTTCAGCCGAAAATCGGACATTTTGTCAGCGAGAAAAGTGCTGCCAGTCATTGCTGATGCTCTTATGTTCTTCATTTTTTGACTCATTTTTCTAGTAAAAATGAGTCAAAAAGAAAGAAAAAAAATTGCAAGAAATTGCCAATGGAAATCAAAAAAAATCTCAATCAAGTTTCAATATAAATTTCAATACAATGCCAAGGCTCTCGGCCCCAAACACAGTCTCTAAAGACCGACTCTAAAGACCGACTCTAAAGACCGGCTGTAAAAACAGGCTCTAAACACGGACTCTAAAGACGGTCTCTAGATACTGGCACTTAGAAGTCGGCGCAGGCGGCCTGGGGCAAATAGTATCAGCTCCCAGAGAGCGGCACTGTAGCCATCGAGAACGGCCTCTTGCACTTTCTCTTCTAGCTGACGAACAGTCACCATCACATCAATCATTTCCACTTTGCTAGCACCACGGGCAATGGCTAAGCCAGCAGCGTGCATGCGCATCAATGGCATCAAAAGAGCAAGGTGATGGAAACCAGCAATAACGCTAAGCTGAGCAAAGCCGCCACCAAAGTACCATTTGCCGAATACCCGAGAGTACAAGAAGCGCGTGAGCAAATCATCGATTTCTTTGGCCTCAGCATTTTCTTTAGAGCTGTTTCCAGAAGCATCCTTAGAATTTGCTTCCGGCCAGGGGAAATTAGTCAGCTCTTCAAAAGTGTAGGAGCGATTGACGACCTTGAACTTAGGCGCTTTCAACGCTAGATCTAGAGCAAAGGAGATGCCGTTAAAGACCACGTCTTTATTGAGGTATTTGGGATCGTTGGGGAAATACAAAGCAAAAAGTCCAGCCAAAAACTTCTTGTCTAAGCCTTTGGGCGGGGCGATAGTGTCCGGCATCGGAGGCTTGTTCAAGTCTTTGAACAGAGAATCAGAAGCGGTGAAGATTTTTTCTTTCAAGGAAAGGTCTTCACGAATCAAGGCCGCCAAAATTCCTTTTTCGTAGTCAAGGTATTGCTCCCAGGTTATGGGCTTGTCAACGGTGAGCTTAACGGCATCCCAGATCACTGAACGAGCGGTATAAAGCGTGTTGTAAACAGCAAACTTTTCTTTGAGAGTATCAATCTGTTCAGTCAGAGGCGTTCCAGCATTGCTCAAAACAGCGTTACTACGGAAGCTGACGGTGAGATAGACCCCAGAAGGAGTGTTATTGAATGAATAAGGGAAAAGGCCACAGATGAGAGGCTTAACGTGCTCTCCTCTGGTGGCGTGGATATGGCAAAGCTTGTTGATCAAAAAAGGACAGTGTCCATCATCAGTAGGTCTAATTGCATGGGTGTAAGCAGAGCTATCATTCTCCTTAGCACTGAGCATTCTAAACTGCCTGCTCCAATCGAACTGGGGCAACTCTTTGCTCCAATCAATGGCAGAAACGCGCTCATAATCATCCTGGGTCATGGGCACGGCCACACCGTTACAGCAACGACCACAGCCAGCGCAGCTGTAGTTGATGCCCTCCGGAATATGCAAAATTTTGCCGTCTACATCAATCGTCTTGTGGCCAGTGGTGAGCGCCATTAATAGTCCTTTTCAAAGGGAAGAGAGGCAACGGGAGCGAACTAACACTAATTAGTTTACAGCTTTGTTGCGCTCTTCATAACACCTGACACCAGAAAGTCATGGGTACTATCGGCATTGGCACGGCCAAACTGTATTAATGGAGTAGCCAAATTACTGCTTTCAATTACAAGAGCAGGTAAGGTGGTGATGCCATACTTAGCTTTCAGCTCCTCGAGAGGCCGGTTGTAAGCAGAATCACCGTGGTGAAATTCGACTAGTACCGGCTCAAACTCTTTATTGATCAGACTGTAGTCTCTTTTATTCCAGAACGTATCGAGACGCAAGGCATCACTGGACGAACCGGCATTATCGACAAAGGCAAGCAGGCGGGGCTTGCTCTTCAATGGTTGCGTAGCCACAGCTAGCGGCAACCAGGCAACCTTGCCTTTAGTAGCAGGCAGTCGGTGCCAATGCTGTGCCCCATACAAGTAATCAATCAACTCTTGCTTGTTGGTGTAGCCATGAAACTTCGCTGAGTTACCGCAATAGCCTTGACCATCAGTGCGATAACGGCCAGGGCGATAGGCGCCGCCTCCACCATGATTGTAATTGCAGTCATAACGAGAGCCCGATTCTAAACCACCAGTATTATCGATACCAAGCTCTGACAAATTAGCGCTTGAGTCAAGATCTGTCGATGACATGTCTGTCATATGCGCTGGCACCACTAATAATTCACAGGTGGAGCTATAGCCATATTGACTATGCAATTGATTATAGAGCGACGATCTATTGCCATAGTCACGACTATCGCAATCAACTCGGACAGGAATGAAATTTTGATTGATTAGCTCAGCGACTTTTGAGTCGTGAAAACCTTCCCCATACATTTGCAGAGAAGGGTTGTCTCTTCTAGTCAAAAAGGCATAAAGAATAGGTTTGTGAGTGCTCTTAGATTCAGTTAGAGCCTCGTCTCTGCTGCGCCACTTAATTGGGCTAGCTCCGCGAAGAGGATTGGTGTACTGACCAAGACACTCTTCGCTAAACTGATCACTAATGTTATAAGCGGCCGACAGGCCTAAGAGTAGTGAGGCAAAAATATAAAGCCCTCGAGGCTGATATCTGGTGCCCTTTGATTTAGTCGGCTGCATATGAAAACTCCCGATGAGTAAGCACCCAGATAGAGAAAGACAGACAACAAGTGATAAGTGTAAAGAGAGCTAAAACCGGACCATAAGCAAACAGACTGCCCGAAAAGAAAGTAGAGGCCGGCACATAAGGAAACAATATGGCCGAGAACAGACTCTCAATAATGCGGCCAAAATAAAGGCAATAGTTATTGTCTACATGCAAGTTGCCGAACATTGCATAGACAGTGTGAGCGAAGGCATTGTACAAGATAAACATAAAGCCGAAACCAGCCAGCAGTGCTAGATCTTTCAGGCCAGACACAAGCGAAGAAAGAAAGACCAGAAAAGCGGCCGTACCGAAGCAGAGAATAATCCGCTCAAAGCCGTTAGCGAGAAATTCTGGAGCCCACAAAAGCGAAGGGCAATTAACAGCCGAAATTATATGCTCACAAAAGACCGCCTCCACCGCGCACAGAGAAGCAGCAAAACCAACGGCAAACCATTTGCTCACGACATAGTTAGCGATGGTGATTGGCCGAGCAAGCACGAGTGCAATTGTGCCGTTTTGAACTTCCCGCCCAATCACGCCGGATGCCCAGAGCAAAGTAAAGAAACTAGCCATCAGCGGATGAGATAACAGATCGGCGTTTAGCGCCTCAGGGTTGCTACAACGCTGCAGCGTAAAGGTCAAGATTGGTCCGAGAAACAGCAGAGTGAGCAAAATCACCCTTACTTTATTGGCCCCAAACTCGCGCCAAGTAGTGATACAAACAGCTCGGTTCATGCGGTTGGCTCCTCTTGGCTAGATTTTATAAAGAGGCGTTCAAGCCTGGTATCTTCTGGTCTCACTTCGCTGATCGGAAAATTAGCAGTAACAAGTGCTTTGATTAACTTAACGGTAGCCGCACTACCAGCAGTGCTAACGCGAGCGAAGTCAGAATTGATCTCAGTGATAGCCAAGCACTCTTTTTGCGCTACCCTGCCAAAATCCTCGCCCCGCAATTCAGTTGCAGAAGACAACCAGCGAATCAGCAAGTGCTCTTCTTGCTCAATTTTCTCGTTGAGATCTTCAACTCGACTGACCGTACCTGCCTTGATAAAGATGACACGATCACAGACCTTTTCAATCTGGTCAAGCTGGTGGGAGTTAAGCAGAATTGTTAAACCATCTTCTTTGAGGGTCTTCAATAATTGGCGCACTATCATCACACCATGCGGGTCCATACCCGAAGCCGGTTCATCAAGCAGCAAATACCGGGGCTTGCCCACTAAAGCCTGGGCAAAGCCTAAGCGCTGCAGCATACCTCTTGAATATTTCTTGACGGCCACAGACCAGGTTGAAGGGTGTAGCTCAACTTTCTCAAGCAAAGCCTCGCAATCTAATTTGCGCGTGGCTTCCGGCATTCCAGCGAGTTCATGGTGGTACTGCATGTAATCACGGCCGGTCATCCAGCGGTCGAAGGTAAGCCGCTCAGGCAGATAGCCCAATACACGCCTCGTGGCAAGAGCATCTGGGGCTTCACCGTCTATAAGAATTGAGCCAGAGTCTATGAGCAAAAAGCCCATCAAACAACTAAGAAGGGTGGTTTTGCCAGCGCCGTTAGGCCCAACCAGGCCAAGGGCCTCTCCTGGCCTTATTTCGAGGGAAAGATTATTGAGGGCCTTTACCTTGCCCCCTTTGTATGTCTTGGTGATGCCAGAAACGACAATTCCGCTGCTCGGCAGCAATTCTCCACCCACAGCGGCAGTGCTATCGATGGCAGGTGTGACTTCGTCTAACAGGCGCATTCTCTAGCTCCTTAGCCTCCCGCTCAGGCCGGACAGTCGGTCATATAAATATTCCCTTGCCAACTCAAGCGTAACCCAGGGTAAACCCCAGAAGAGGGCTTAGCAACACTTCTCAATGCGTTGGCAATTCTATATTTTCGGTAAGCTGGGCTTAAGTTTCAGCTGTTTGTGCTACAAATGCGTCAGATATTCCTCAAGTAGACTAGGTTCTTATGACCCGCTTTACCTCGCCAAACTTGCCCCTGATTTCCAGCTTAATTCGCTCGTCGCTAGTAGCCATGGTCGGCCTAGCAACCTTAAGTGTTGGCTGCGCTGAGGCAAAAAACAAGCAAGGGGCGGCCCCCAGCGATAACCGCAACGCTCTACAGAGTCAGATTGAAAAGACTAACGCCCAGAGCGATAAACACGACCTCTACCAAACCGACTATTCAAAAAATTTCTCGTATGTTTTGCCACCGGGCTGGCAAGTCACTCAAAACCCCATGTATCCGCACGATATTCTCGTCAAACAGCAAAGCGAAGGCAAAGGCAAGGGCAACATCGTTCTGGCCGACCAGCAAGCCAAAGGCAGCCTCAGCAAAATGAGTGCAGAAATGGTTGACGAACTGCCCAAGCAATGCGACGAATTCAAACTCGTCAGCAACGAAATGCTCAAACTGCCGTCTGGCGTTAATTGCGCACGTCTTATGCATACTGGCAAGTTGGGTGAAAGCGAAATATGTCAGGTTAACTACCTGATGCCTTATACTCGGGGTAGGATTTTAGTGATTACGGGCACCGTAATTAAGGGTGACAGCGAAGGTCTGAACACCGTAGAAAAGTTCACCGCCTCAGTCACCATGAAGAAGAAGAAACTGTCTTTATGAATTCGCTCTCGCCAGGGAATCTCTTTAGCGCTCGCACCGCGCCACTGTGGGTGGTGCTGGCTTTTATCATCGGCATGACCATCTACTCGCAAGTGACAAAATTTGAGGCCAACTCAAACTTGCCAACACGCGACCTAGCGAAAACTTTTCCCCGCGTCCCCTACGAAGCCGCATACGAGCGGAGAAGCCCTTCTGGACTATCAATTCTATATGTCTATTGCGATGGCAAGGGTAAGGTACGCCACGAATCGACCATGCCACACAGCACTACTGTTGGTGCCACCATCTTCGACTTCCCCAACAAAAAGCGTTATTTCCTGCAAGAGCAGGAGAGAATGTACTTAAGTAATAACTTAAGCACAAAAGGCCTGGAAGAATTCGACGAAGAAATGTTCAAAAGCAACAACGCAGAAGAACTAGGTACGAAAACCATCTACGGTATGCCCTGCCGAGGGTATCGCACTTACCAAAACGGTGACAAGAACGCACCTGTTGAGTCATGGTTCAACGCGAGAACCAGCTGCTTAGTAATGAGCTCCGCTCCAAACAGCAAAACCACCACCACCCTAACTCGCTACATTTCGCGTCAACCTAAAGACACACTCTTCTCTGTGCCACCAGGCTATAAGTACTCAACCTCAGCTTTCCAGCCATCAGAGCAGAAAAATTACCACCGCTAATTAGAACCCGGCATCTTTGGGCAAAGTCTTCATTTGCTCTTCCATCTGCCTCTGCTGCTCTTGCTGCTGTTGTCTGATGCGTTCTTGCTCAGCTTTCTTTTCTTGCATAAGCATGTAGGGCGTCATTTGGGGGCGGGCTGGAGCGACTGCGCCATTGAGTTTTTCTTCTAGCAAAGCAATACGGGTCTCTACTTGCTTAGAGCGCATTTCTTTGTCTGGTGCATGATTCTTAGGATCATCGCTGAGGCGCACAAAATTTCGATACTCTTTAATAGCTGAGGCAATGTGATTCTCTGCGTCTAAGAGCATGGCCAACTGCAAATGCGCTTCTTTATTGTCGTGATTATATTCAAGACATTGATGCCAATGGTCAATGGCGCCCTGGTGATTGCCTTTGGCCAGCAAACATATACCTAAATCAAGGTGCACCCGCTCGAAATCTAAGCCCTTAATTATTTTGGTGGTGGTAAGCATTTCGTCTAGATATTTATAAGCTTCAGACCACTTTTTCATCTTCATTAGACATTCGCCAAAGCCAATCCAGGCGTCGTAATATGTCCAGGGACGATCTCCTAAGGCGTTGCGATAATAGTCGCAGGCTGGAGAAAAATCGCCCTGGGCCTCATACAATTTGGCATTAGCTACTTGTGCTGCACGATACAGCGGTGATTCATAGGCCGCGCCCCTGAGAGCAAAAGCAACATATGGTTGCGCTTCGGTGTAGCGCTTTAAAGCTGTAAGAGTTTCCACCATGGCAACATTGCCCCAACCTTCGCCCGAGACACTCTGACTCAGATGTTTCTTCAAAGCATCATAGGCTTTAAGATAATCGCCTTTGGCCATATAGCTCTTGCCCAGATAATAAAACGCCTCGGGAGCGTAGCCGTTACGAGCAAAATAAGTAGCTTGCACAAGAGCATCAATAGCCAGGTCATAATCACCTTTCTCAAAGAGCTGCTTACCCAGCTTGGTGTTCTTATTTGCAGGGTCGGTGGTATTCTTCTGACTGTTCTTAGCCTCTGCCGTTAGTGGGAGGTAAGGTAAGTAAGTCGACAAACCCAACCCCACTGTCACAGCGGTCACGACTGGCAGCAAAGCCAAAAGAGCTGAAACTAGAGCTAGCCGCTTTGGTGCTTTCAAATCGTTGCTGTTGAAGAAGATTATGCTCAACTACAATTACCTATCTATTCTTCTCTTGATTCTGTCTATAGCTTTTAAGTCATTCTATAGTTTTTAAGTCATTCTATAGTTTTTAGGGCAGTTCAAGAAGCTCTAAAAATTCACTCTCATCAAGTATCTTTATACCAAGTTCCTGGGCTTTCGCTACTTTAGAGCCGGGATTAGCTCCAACCACCAAATAGTCGGTCTTCTTAGACACCGAAGATGTGGCCTTTCCTCCACGAGCCTTAATCGCTTTCTCCGCTTCTAGACGCTCAAGTTTCTCCAGTGTGCCCGTCACCACAAAAGTTTTACCCGCAAGAGACTGCGGTAAGACAATCGCTTGCTTATCCTGGTCTACTTCCATCTTCACGCCCAGCTCAGCCAGCTCAAAGATTAGCGCCCTGTTTTCTTCTTGGGCAAAGAACTCAATGACGTTCTCAGCAATGACCGTACCTACTCCTTCGATGGCGCACATTTCTTCAAGAGTGGCTTTAGCAATAGCATCCATCGAATTAAACCGGTCGGCTAAAAGCTCAGCCACAGAAGCACCGACGTGCCTGATGCCGAGGGCAAAAACCAAAGCAGCAAGGGGTCTTTGCTTAGAACTTTCCACCGCGGCTAGTATGTTCATCGCCGATTTCTTGCCCATGCGCTCAAGGGTGAGCAGCGACTCTTCAGTGAGGCGATAGAAGTCTGATTGCTTCTCGACCAGATGAGCTTTGACCATTTGCTCAATTAGCATCTCGCCAACACCATCGATATTCATAGCCTCCTTTCCGACCCAGTGAATCATGCGGCGCACTTTTTGAGCGGGGCAACCGTGGACATTGAGGCAGCGGAAAACCACTTCGTCGCCCACCCGCGCCAGGGCGCTGCCGCAGGCCGGGCACTCGGTGGGATAAACGAAGGGAGTGCTATCTGCTGGTCTTTTATCAAATTTGACACAGACAACTTCAGGAATGATTTCACCGGCTTTGCGCACCACTACAGTGTCACCGAGACGCACATCAAGACGGGCAATCTGGTCGGCATTGTGCAAGGTGGCACGCTTCACTGTAGTGCCAGCCAGGGTGACTGGGGCCAACCAGGCAGTCGGGGTGACGGCACCAGTGCGCCCAACTTCGAAGCAAATATCTTCTAGTTTAGTCTCTGCTTCTTCTGGCGGATACTTGAAAGCAATGGCCCAGCGGGGGCTATGGGAAGTATTGCCTAGTCTATCCCAGAGCTTACGGTCGTCTAGTTTAATCACCACACCATCGGTTTGATAATCTAAATCGTGGCGCAAATCAGACCAGTGATCAACAAAGTCGCGCACTTTATCTAAACCATTGACCTTTTGCCGACTGGGCTCAACTGGAAGTCCAAGAGCTGCAAGTAGATTTAAATTGTCAGCCTGACTTTTGGGTTGCTTGATCTGCTCATCAATAACATAGATAAAGTAAGTCCAGAGTGAAAGCTTACGAGCTGCGGTTTTACGTGGGTCTTTTTGGCGCAAGGAACCAGAAGCAGCATTGCGAGGGTTAGCAAAAACTGCCTCATTCTCTTCTCGCAAAGCATTGTTGAGACTGGTAAAGCTACTGACTGGCATATAGACTTCGCCCCGCACTTCAACAAGAGCCGGCATACGGCGCTCGAGATTAGCAGGTAAGTCAGCCTCAGCATTTTTTTCTGAAGAAGAAGAAGAAGAAGAAGAAGAAGAAGAAGAAGAAGAAGAAGAAACAGCCAAAGTCCCATCCGGCCAGACAGCCACAGGCTTGAGCTTTTGCGGCAAGCTCTTAATTGTCTTCAAGTTAAGGGTAACATCTTCGCCAACTTCGCCATTACCCCTGGTGGCACCTCTAACAAAGACACCATTTTCATAAGTGAGAGCAATGGAGAGACCGTCGATTTTATGTTCGCAAACGAAGTCAAAAGTTGGTTCTTTGTCTTCAATCTCAAGTCCACGCACAAGGCGCTCTTGCCACTCCAATAAGTCATCCTTAGACATAGCGTTGGCAAGACTGAGCATTGGTATGCGATGGCGCACCGGAGTAAACTCAGTGCTAGGTGCGGCTCCCACTCTCTGAGTTGGACTCTCTGGCACAATCAGCTCAGGAAACTGACTCTCTAAGCTCTCTAGCTCACGATAGAGAGTGTCGAAATCAGCATCGCTCAACTCTGGTGCATCAAGTGCGTAATAACAAAAGCGGTGATGCTCAACTTCTTTACGAAGCTGCTCTATGCGCACGCGGGCTCCCTCGATTTGACTGGCGTGGGAACTTTGAGAACCGACTATCTCAACCATTGAGTACTCCTTACTTTAGCTGAGGTTTAGTGAAGACGAGGCTAAGCCCCAATCACGCCTTAATCAAGACCTTCTCGACTGAGAATGACACAGTCACCTTGGGCTGTACCTGAACAAATGGCAGCAGCACCATACTTAGCACCACGTCTTTCCATCTCACGAGCAAGCGTCAGCAAAAGACGAGCACCACTGGCACCAATGGGATGTCCAAGAGCCACAGCGCCACCATTAACGTTGACCTTACTCTCGTCAATTCCCAGCATTTGCATAGACTTAAGAGCAACCGAGGCAAAAGCTTCGTTGATTTCAAGCAGGTCTAAATCTTTAACGGTTAAGCCGGCTTTTTTCAAAGCTTTCTCGGTAGAAAGAGCAGGCACAGTGGCTAAATAAGGAACGTCTTGGCCAATTGACGCATGGCTTAAAATCTTGGCTAGTGGTTTGAGACCTAGCTCTTTTGCCTTATCTGCGCTCATTACCAAAAGCATACAGGCACCATCATTAACACCAGGTGCGTTACCAGCCGTAATCGAGCCCTTGTCGTAGAAGACAGGTTTGAGCTTCGCCAGAGCTTCTATAGTGGTATCAGCACGAGGTGATTCATCGCGGTCGATAGTCTTGAATTGCCCTTTGCCAGCAGCGACTTCAATTGGCAAAATTTCGTTCTTGAAGGCACCAGAATCTATTGCTTTGATAGCTAATTGATGACTGCGAAGAGCCCATTTATCTTGAGCCTCGCGACCAATCTTAAACTCTTCGGCAACCTTGGCGCCATGAACGGCCATGTGCACGTTGGCCACAGGGCATTCCAAACCATCATTGAGCATGGCGTCTTTAAAAGCCACATGGCCCATACGCTTACCGAAACGAGCCGAGTTGGCTTCCACCAAATATGGCGCTTGGCTCATTGATTCCATGCCACCAGCCAAAATAATATCGCCATCGTTGGCTCGAATGCGCAAGTCTGCCAAAGTGACCGCTCTCATACCAGAAGCACAAACTTTGTTAACCGTTGTGGACTCGGTGGTATTAGGTAGACCAGCGTCAAGCAATGCTTGCCTCGAAGGAATTTGACCGCAGCCTGCCTGCAAGACCTGACCGATGATTACTTCATCAATCTGGCTGGCGTCTATTTTATTGCGCTCTACCAACTCTTTGATCAACGGGCTAGCCAGCTTTACAGCACTCAGGTTGGCAAGGGCTCCGCCCATCTTGCCGAAAGGAGTACGCAGTCCATCGATAATTACGGTCTCTCTAGTACTAGTGCTCATGGCTCAACCTTTTCTTTACTTGGTAATTCCCACTAACTAAATGGTACTGGTCCAAGTAGCCAACGCCGCTCACCATAATCAAATGTTCCGCTTGCTGCCAAAACAGTTGACTGATAATTACTTGCCTCGATGACCAGCCTGGAAGGCGACGATGTCATGATGCCGAAAAATGTCGCAGCATCAGCCTCAGTTGCTTTATGATAGAGCCAGTCAATATTGTTTTTAGAATCTTTCATCAGGAATAGTATGCCTAGACCACCGTCTGGCTCAAGAAAAGATTTAAGAGGGAGCGAAAAGCGGTCACCGCTTCAGCTTTGGCATGCCTTCAATCAATCTCTCGAAGAGAAGAGAGCCGATGCCGTTTTCGAGCCAGAACATATCGAGCCAGGCCGCAGACTAACTGCTCTTGGTATCGATTTTGGCATCGGTTTTTTTGTCAGTATGTTCATTATGCTGCTGCCAGTAGTCAATATTTTCCTGACAAGTCAGATGATTATTATGCTCTACTTGATTTTTCGCGACTATTTCTTCGAAGGACGCGGCGTCGGCAAGAACCTTATGGGCATCCAGGTAGTTGACATCTATTCAGGCAACTCACCATCACTTCGACAAGTAATTGAGCGCAATGCCATCTACCTCGGCCCACTGCTTATTTGTCAGGTTCTCGCACTTCTTGTAAATTTGCTACTGCCTTTACTGACTCACATCCTTCCAGTGCAGGCCATAGCGCCCTTAACGACCACAGTCTCAGCTATTGGCAACATCATAGTTGCCATTGCTACTCTTTACCTATTCGTAATACTGCCCCTCGAAAGCTATCGGTGTTACGACAGGGAGGATAGTATGAGACTGGGTGACGAAATCGCCGGGACCTGCCTGGCTAATTCCGACATGAGTTTCAGCAACTTCTTATCCAGATAGATTCGCAAACAAAACAATGAGTACTAATCCAAAAGTTGCATATATCTGGGGTCCCGTGACCGCCTTCAATGGTCCACTCGCGGCCTATCTGGTCAAGCGCGGTTGGCATGTGCACTTTGCCTGCAAGTCTTCACTCAATCTCTTAAGTCTTTCGCCTCTTGATCTTAAAACCCAGGCACAAAATATGCTCTACGCCGCCCTTGGCGGAAAAGAAGACGAACGCGTTTTCAAAGACAGGCTCAAAGTTGTCGAGCCCAGTGAAGCAGCTAGATTTAACAAGTATGACGCCATCATATTTAGTGCACTACCGCCAAATTTTGATGAAGCTCGCTCGCCGCGCGCTCCCCTGGCGGGAACTGACTTCAAGGCCATAGTCAAAGCTTTCAAAGGCACACCGACCTTCATCGTATCGTCAATCTGGGGCGGAGTGCAAAAAGATGGTGTTGTTCCAGAAGAACTAGAATTTGCCAGACGCAAGCCCCTTAGCAATTGGGAAAGTACCTGTCAGCAATACGAGCAACGGGTCTTAGAGAGCCTCAGTGGCACTGAGTCGCCCTGGTATTTGGTACGTTTACCGCTAATTAGCGGTGATACCAAAAGCGGTGAAACCATCAAATACTCAGGCATTCACAGCTTACTGAAAGAGCTGGTACAAGAAGCCTCTAAGCCTTTCTTCCCGGCCTCATCACTAAAACTAGCCTACAATCCAGATTCAACTCTCTGGTTCTTACCAATTGACGTAGCGGTTAGTACTTTCTTCCATTTCATCGAAGACAACGCCCGGCCGCGCATATGTAATTTAGTTTCGACGCAGATGACCCTCAACCGCGAATGGCTTGCCCATTTGGCTCAATCGCTAAATTGCCCAGAAATACAGTGCGCTGAACAAGATGGCTTAAATCTACCGAGCACGCTACGTAAGCTTCTACTCGATGATGTTCAAGTAAAAACTCGCAACTTATTTGAAGTAGCAGGACGCTATCAAATTTTGCCGGTGCGACTCGATAAAGACTATTTCGACAAACTGATTAAAGCAGCTAAAAGCCATAATTGGGGCGAGCATGTAGCTGCGGTGGAAGAGCCGAGCAGCCTAGACTATTCAGAGCAATTGGCCCACTACTATTTTGAAAAATTTGTACCAGAGCGGATTGAACAAGGCGCTCTTAAAGAAGCAAAAATAAATGGCACCAGTATTGGTTTTCATTTAAGAGCTGGTAGCATACACGGCTGGCTTCTGCGCTCGAAAGCCAACGGCGAGCCAGAAGTGGTGCCATTTGATCCAAGCCTCGACAAACCTGACATTTGCTTCCACTTCAGTGGCATGACTCTATCGCGCTTGATTCAAAAGAAACTGCTCTTACACAGAGCGGTACTGATGCGCGATGTTGAAGCTCAAGGCAACCTCTTTCAGCTATGGCGCATTACTGGCACCATAGAAAAGTTTTTGCGCGACAATCCTATTGCTTCTAAAGATGTACCTGGGTTGGCCAATTTCCATGCTGACGAGCTGCCTGAACCCGTTAAAGCAGATTGAAAAAAAGATCTCAGAGCAACAAGCCCAAGCAAGTTGGTATTGTTATGCCAACAAGTTTTGAACTAGCCCCGCTACTAGAGCTTATTCCCGAACTCAAGCCCGTAGCAAAATCGCCCTGGCAAATCTACTCAGCCGCACTACCCGGCGTAGACCTAACTGTAATCATCTCTTTCATTGGTCCCGCCAATGCAGCAGCAGCAACAGAACACTTAGTTGGCAGGAACACTAACTCAAATCTAGACTTAATTTTGCATGGTGGAGCAGCAGGAGCCATTAACGAAAGTTTGCTACCAGGAGACATGGTGCTTGGTGCAGCAATGAAAATCATCTGCTCAGAAGAAACGCTAGCAGTGCGGAAAACTTTGCTCATGGCCACCACATCTATTCGCTATTTAAAAGATGGAGAAGCCGTGCGGCTCGACCAACTACAAGGTGACAACAAACTGCTAGAACAGGGTCTAGCGATTAGCGCCAAACTAAAGGCCAAATTTCCCAAGTGGAGCGGCCCTGGTTGGCCGAAAGAAATAGCAGACAGAGAGCCACGACTCATTGCCGGCGTAGTGGGCTCACTAGATGGTTGGACAAAAGGTCTGGCCCAGCTCACTTTTGTGCGCGACAATTTCGCCGTCGATGCTGAAGATATGGAAAGCGCTTATATAGCTCAAGTAGCAGCCATTCACGGCATAGCCAACCTAGCCATAAGGGCAATTTCAAATAATGAATATGTACAGACTTTAGAAAAAAACGAAATTATCCCAGCCGTGCAGGGGGCAGCTCAAAGAGTGGCTTTCGTCATTAAAGAACTAATAGAGATAAATAGCCAATAAAGCTATTGTGGTGCGCCAGAACTTGAAATAGAACTTGAATTTTCCGCAGCACCAGCTGCTGTAGATGTTGGCTCTAATGGCCTTGGATCAGGCGTCGTTCTTGTCTTCTCATAGGTGCGACCATCAGCAGTTGTGCCAGTGGTGGTAATAGTCTTGTTATATGCTTCGCCATTGCCGCCGCTCACTGACTTGTCTCGGTCATAGCTGCCGCCATTACCGGTCGTTCCGGTGGTTGATACATTCTTTTTATAGCCTTCGCCATTACCAGCTGTGGCCGTCTTGGAGCGGTCATAAGAGCCTCCATTGGCCGTGGTTCCGGTGGTCTCAACAGTCTTAGTAACCCCTTCGCCCTTTGTGTAAGACACCGACTTATTGCGATCATATGTGCCACCATTAGCGGTGGCTCCAGTGGTAGTCACCCCTTTTTGGTAGCCTTCACCATTGCCAGCACTAACCGACTTGTTGCGATCGTAACTACCACCATGAGCCGTGGTTCCCTCGCTATGCTTGGAAAATGAATTGGGAGAATTCCATACCCTTTGGCCAGAAGAACCGGAAGAAGAAGAAGAAGCACTACTAGAAGTTTGGATTTGCCCACCTAAGCGGGCTGAGTTTTGACCGGGAAGGCGACCTTGACCGCCCCAACCAGACCCTCCAGTGCCCTGCATACCACTAAAGCGCTGTCTCAGCTGGCCATTTCCGAATTGACCAGAGAACTGGCCCGAAGCCCTGGCAGCGGCGAAGCGCCCGGAGCCAGCCCCAGCGCCATAGCCTCCCGCCCCTGAATGGCCCGCCGCCCCCCGACCGCCAGCGTGTCCGCCGCGAGCTTGGGCCGGCAAAGAAGAAAAAATCATGGCCAAGGCCATAGCTGCCAACAAAGCCGGTTTGCCTTTAACCATTGTTCTTCACCTCAAGCAGTCGTTACTTCTCTAAGTACGACAAAACCAGGCAAAAAGTTCAGGCCAAAGAGATAAAGCCCTTCTAACAAAACTCAACGGCATGACCCTAGCTAACTAGAGGCTTACCAATAATTTTCTAGTGCACCCTAGCCCCGAGCTTTATTAGCGTTGCTAATTTCAGCATGTGACTTCATGGCAGCCAGCAAATTGGCCATTTCGATAGCGCAAGCAGCAGCTTCAGAGCCCTTATTGCCAGCCTTAGTGCCAGCCCGCTCAATTGCTTGTTCGATAGAATCGACAGTTAGTATGCCGTTGATCACAGGCAAACCTGTTTCCAGGGCGACAGCGGCAACCCCAGAGGCAGACTGACCAGCGACAAAGTCAAAGTGCGCAGTAGAACCGCGGATAACTGCACCCAAGCAAATAACCGCATCGTAGCGACCAGTGCTGGCTGCTTGCTTGGCGACTAGTGGAATTTCAAAGGCACCAGGACACCACATTATTTCAACTGCTGCCAAATCAGCACCGTGACGCTTGATCGTCTCTAGAGCGCCGTCGAGCAGGGGCTTGGTGATAAAGTCGTTAAAGCGGCTGACAACGATTGCAAAACGCAAACCGGTGGCAATCAAACGCCCTTCAATCACTTCTGGTTCGCCTTTAGACATTGCCGCTCTCCTTCTCTTTTTCTTTCACTACACTTTCTTTCACTGCACTAGCTTTGGTTTCAGACAACTCAAGCCAATGGCCGAGCTTCTCTTTCTTGGTGAACAGATAATTCATGTTATGGCTGTTGCATGACGGTGGCATGCTCACACGCCCGGTTACTTCAAGGCCGTAGCCCTCAAGGCCGACAATCTTTCTAGGATTGTTAGTGATAATGCGTACCGATGTCAGACCGAGATCGCTCAGTATCTGAGCACCAACGCCATAGTCGCGCAGGTCGGGCTTGAAGCCTAAAGACTCATTGGCCTGCACTGTATCTTGGCCCTTCTCTTGCAGAGCATAAGCTTTGATTTTGTTGAGCAGACCAATGCCACGGCCCTCCTGGCGCAAATAGACCAACACGCCGCACTCTTCTTTGGCAATGAGAGCCATGGCCGCTTCGAGCTGCGGGCCGCAATCACAACGCAAACTAGCGAAAACATCGCCAGTAAGACACTCAGAGTGCACTCTGATCATGACGTCACTTTGTTCAACCACATTGCCTTTTACCACTGCAATATGTTCGCTGCCATCAAGAACGTTACGATAGGCATATAGTTTGAAAGTGCCATAAGCTGATGGCAACTCACATTCGGCTTCACGCACAATGAAACGCTCCCGCACCAGGCGGTAGGCAATCAGTTGGGCAATATTAACAAACTTGATGTCATGCTTGCGAGCAAATTCACGCAACTGCGGCACTCGAGACATGGTGCCGTCGGCATTCATTACTTCGCAAATCACACCAGAGGGGTTGCAGCCAGCCAGTCGAGCTAAATCGACTGCCGCTTCAGTATGACCAGCACGTTGTAACACGCCACCATCTTTAGCGATCAGCGGAGAAATATGGCCGGGGCGCCGCAAGTCTCCTGGCTGCGATAGCGGATCGACAGCTACTTTTACGGTGGTTGCCCGGTCGTAAGCACTGATACCAGTGGTGACACCAAATTTAGGGTCGGCATCGACAGTAATTGTAAAAGCTGTACCCTGTGATTCAGTGTTACGCGCTACCATCATGGGCAAGTCAAGCTCGCGTGCGCGCTCACTTGTGAGAGACAGGCAGATCCAGCCGCGGGCTTCAGTGGCCATAAAGTTGATCATCTCAGGAGTAATCAACTCAGCCGCACAGATCAAATCGCCTTCGTTCTCTCGCCCCTCGTCGTCTGATACAACAACGAATTTTCCAGCTCGAAGGTCGGCCAAAGCCTCTTCGATTGAATCAAAAATTTCAGAGTCAGCTTCCATGCGATCCCCAAATACATGCCAAATATATGCCGAGCACAGACAAAGCATAGCCCCGAAAACTCAGCGATGGAACAGTTTGATCAACTTTATTTATGATTAGTATTGGTCAGGCGAGCCACATAGCGGGCGATGATATCGGTCTCGATGTTGACAGATGAGCCCACTTTGAGCTGTCCAAGGGTGGTAACGTTCCATGTGTGCGGAATTAGAGCAACCCTAAACCAAAACTCATCTTCTGTTTTTTCGGGAATCTCACCGCAATCAGCAACCGTCAGAGAGACGCCATCCATCGCCACTGAACCTTTTTCGACAAAGAAGGGCGCCCAGCGACTATCGAGGTTGACCTCGACCACATACGAAAAACCTTCTTCGACGATGCTGGCGACCTTACCCACTGTATCAATGTGACCAGTGACAATATGACCACCAAGACGATCACTTACTCTCAGCGCTTTCTCTAGATTGATTTTACTACCGACCTTAAGATCACCAATTTTTGTTCGACGTAAAGTCTCTATCACGGCTTCTACAGCAAACCAATCGCTGCCAAAATCAACCACTGTCAAACAGCAACCACTGCAGCTAATTGACTCACCAACTGCAGCATCTGCCAGAATCTCTTTGGCGCCGACTTTGAGCCAACGGCCATCCGCAGTGTCTTGAACTTCAAGCACTTCACCAACTTCTTCAACTATTCCTGAAAACAAAATTTCCTCTCTTAAAGTGCGCTCTTAATTTGTACTCTCAACTAGGCGACAGATCTTGATACTGCGTGAGCAAGAGCTGGGTTGTACCGGCTCTCTGACCGATCAAATATTGAAAAATGAATCGTCTCTCAGCCGTCTCTGCTGCCGAGTGAATAGCACAAACACCAGATACCTGAACCGGAATAAGCCCCTGCTGGTTAGGCTCACTAACTTGAACTTGGTCAATACGCACCGCACAAATCTGTTTCCGTTCTTGCATGTCGAGCACTAGAGCATGCATGTCTTGAGCGTTTTTGGGCAAAACACCCTGGTTCGTGAGATTAGCAGCCAATGTTGGCCCCAATTCTTCACGCAACTGAGTCATGTTGCTTTCGCAAGTTATATAACTAGTATCAAGCAGGTGCCCAGTCACCTTGCGCGAAAATGCCTCTACGTCTTGCTTTACTTCAGTGGGCATTGATTTCTGTGGCCGAGTGAGCCACAGAAAACCGTTGACGATCAAGCTAAAAACCAAAAGTAAATGTACACCGTAGAGCTTAACAAGCTGTTCTGGTCCAATCTTCTGAACTCTCCAATACATAAATTACTCAGCCTCCACTTTACCTAAGAGCCACTTATCTTTTTCTTTGTAGAGAGTGATTACGGCTTTGAATTTTCTTTCTAGAGGTTTGGCCTCTGACTGCGCTAATTCAGCCGCTCCTGAGTTGTTTTTTGTACTGTTAGCTCCTTGTTGTTGATCGCCTGTATTGACACTTTTATTGGGCGCCATCACGACTTGATTGCCTTGAATACGCACTTGCCCATCATTCGGGCCTCTCTTAATAACTTTCGCTTCGATCACCTTGGCCTGGCTGTTGAGCTGCATATCGCCAGAAATGTTCTGCCAGCGCCAGCCATAGACACGCTCACCGATTACGGCAGCTCGTTCTTCTAAAGCTCTGTCTGCCACATACTGCTGCGCCAACCGAGCAGCCACAAGCAGAGCACAGAAGAGAACGAACCATTTGCTAAATCGAAAGAGCTTTTCCACTTTACCCCTCGTGCTGCAAGCCTAGATAGTACACAGCTTGGCGACAAGCATCAGTGTGGGAAAGCTTTGGATTTTTTGCTTTCACTTCTTTAATCATATCGAGTCTACGAGGAATATCTTTGATTGGCTCAGAAGTACAGATCCAATAGTCCATCGGGCTCGGAACCAAACGAATGGTGCCATGGACAGAGCCAACAATGAGCAAGCATTGGCTATCGCGCCGTTTTTCTTCATCGCGTGAGAAATTCTCAATGGCAACAGTTTCAGCGTCTGTCAGTCGCAGAGTTTCTTTGAGCATCTTCAAATCTGAAGGGTCTTGCCTGAGCATGATCTTCATGTGCGAGTTTTTCACCACAGAATCGGCCTGCTCAGCTTGCCTAAAGAAGTCTTTCAGCTGCTGAGTAATTGTCACAAGCATCATACCGTAGTGCCTAGCTCGTCTCGACAAATCGTCTAACAGGCGGGCTCCGGCTTTGAATCTCATCAAGGTGGCGGCTTCGTCGATGATGGCAGCGAAACGCTGGCCGCGCGCCTTAGAATCGGCTGCTCGTCTACGAATAAATTCTGCCAAGATATAAACAGCGATACGCTCAAGCCTGGGTTCGTTCACTTCTCTGGTATCAAATACGATGAACAACTTTTCAATATCAATGTTGGTATGACCATCGACTAAACCACCGAAGGCACCACTTCTGGTGAACAATGATAGACCGCGAGCAAACTGCTGAAGGCGATCGCGCTGCAGTGGGTCAACCTCATCAGCGGCAGCCTGAGCCGTTACTCTGGCCAAATCACTCATGGTCGGGACGACACCTCTAAAGTGAGCGTCCATATAGGCAACTCGAATTAAACCATCTAATAGTGATTTTTCTTCAACGTTTAACTCTTCCCGTCCCTCCGGAGATAGCATCAAGTCGAGCAGCGACAGCAGTGAGCTGATTTTATCGGCAGACGGTTCCCCTTCTTTATCTTCAGGGCCAAGATCAAAAGGATTGAGAATATAACCCGAGCTAGGACCAAGGTCGATGTAGGCGCAAAGTTCTGGGCCAAGCAACTCAGTAATGAAGCGATAGGCACCAAATTTGTCTACCGTTTTATCAATCAAAACAAAGCGCGTACCTAACGGCAACAAGCGCAAAATCAGCATTGATACAGCAAAAGATTTACCGGCACCAGTCGTTCCGACCACGAACATATTGTTCGCGTCCTTGCCCTGACCTCTGAAGAAGGGATTAAGCAACACCGGTTCTCTTGAAACCAGAGCGAAGCCAAACGGCACACCGTCTGGCGTTCCGCACGATGCCGTGAAGAAGGGCCACATGGTGCCAACAATCGGAGACATAACACGGTGCACAACAGCCATACGATCAACACCAACCGACAAAGTCGATTGCCACAAATCGAGTTGCAGCATCTGCCCTCTATCCATCTGGGCACCACGGTTCTTAAAGATGCGTCTAACTTCATCCATATTTTGCGCCAGGTGCTCAGGAGTATCCGCATAAGAGCGAATGTACATCGAAGTATCGAAGGCTTTGTTGGCGCTGCGCAAGAACTCCTGAATGGCCGTAGCAGCCGATCTTGTTGACTCAATTCCTTCAATATCAGGCGTTGCCAGCTGCGTACTAGCTACGTGGCCAAGGCGGTACTTAAACTTGAGGTCGCGTCTGACTTTATCTTGATCACACTGGTGAATGAAGAGCGACAAAGTGTATTCAACCGAGAGCGTAAGCAAGTCAACGAGCCAACCCATCCAGGTTTCATGGGGCGGAGCAAACATGTATTGGGTGCCAATATATTTGCCATCAAGCCAAAGATACTCATCAGTAACCTTGAGAGCGGAGCCAGCTAAAACAGAAGCTTCAGAAACATTTGTACGTGACGGTGGCGCATCCCCATCTTTTTCGTAAAGCGAAGGGTTTAAATCTGAATAGATCAAATTGCGCACTTCTTTGCGCGAGAGTAGACTAGGTCGCAGATTGGAACCACGCAGTTGCTCAAAAGCAGTCTTGACTAGACGGTTGAGCGACTCTAAGTACTCTTCATGCTTTTGAATGGAGCGCCGGCCATTCCACATTTTTCCGCTTTTGCAATCTGGCGGATGGAAACTAATGACTATGTAAAACTCACGCTGGGGAACGAAAGTTACATCTTGAACACGCCGGAACCACTTATCTGTGTAATCGGCATACCACTTGAGATAATCATTTTCAGTTTTGAGCAAAATCTGGTAGCGGGAAAGATACTCGTCAACTGAAATGTTTCGGCTCTTAATGATGATCTGAATATCGGATTCGCAAGAGTTGGCAAAGTTGGCAAAAGTACGTGCCATCATTTCGCGGTCGGCTTCATCAAAGAGCAAGGCATTAATGCCCTTGCACGCAATATATTTACGAAAACTTCCGTCTGATAAAACTACCAGGCCTTCTTCTTCGTCCTCACCAGGAATGGAATAGATGAAGCAAACATCTTGCCAACTAGTACCGCCACGCTTATCTGGGGGCGGATCATCCTCACCACCAGCAGAATCTGGCGGTTCTTGACCAAAGGGCAGCATATCGCGGAGCTGAGCTGGAAGGCCATTGTAGAAACCAGCAATGACGTTATTGAAAGACGGACCGGAGGTCAGTGGTATGTAACGACCGTCCATAGAAGAGTCGCCATTGCTGCTATTATCCCGGCGCCCACCACGACCACGTCCGCCTCGCGCCCCTCGATCAGAAGGCGCATCATAATCATCTTCATCATCATAATCGTCATCGGTATTTTTTCTACCGCGCAAATTAGACGTCCTTCTTATGGGAGATGAGCCGGCACTTCTTACCATTCAAAAACACTCACAGTACAAATTCGCGCACTTTCTACCATTCAAAAACCCAAATACCCTACCGATTTAGCAGCTACTTCAACCAGTTTAGACTTTCTTCAATTAGTTTAGACTTTCTCAACTGGGACGAAAACCCCTAGAGCCTATTTTCCTTCGTCTCAGGCCTAATTTGAACCAATATAAAACTCGTCCGACCGTTTTTTCGGCTCAATTATGGTGGGATCTGGATAAATAGCGGTCATTTCTTCTGGTTTCGGCACATAAAGCGTTGGCTCAAGACCAAGCTTGTACAAGACCACGTTTTTCCACCAGCTCATCGGTTTCAAATCCGTAAACTTGACAAGGGGAAGGCAAAGACAGAAGAAAGTAATTGCGCTCAAAATATTGGCGGGCAAATGACCAATCTTCCAAGTCTGCGGCACACGAGAGAGCAAAGTCACTGAAATGGCCACAGCCACGACCATCATCAAGAGCTGACGGATTGTGAAATCCCAAAGCTTGAAAGCTTTATTGAGCACTATCACCTTGTGAACTCTTGACACCCTGTATCTCCTCGCCTATTGGCAACCCTCTTGAGTTTCGGCAACTTATCCTAAAAGGGCAACCAGTTTAGTTAACTCCCTCGAAATCCACTAGTTCTGTTGAACCCATGTCTGCCAGCTTCATTAACCTGCGGGCCATGGTGGAATAAAGTGCTGGCAACCGACCAATCACTGCCTGGAAGTACTCTTTGCAGCGGGCAAAATCGCCGGTTCGGCGACAAAGCTCACCTATAAGATATTCCACATCGGCACGGCTTGAGTGCGGGCAAGAGACATCAATAAGCGACTTGCGAAAAGCATCAATGGCCAATCTTCGGTATTCCAAAGCCTGGGGAACAGCATTAACATCGTCAGCGCACCAAGCGGCATAAAGGTAATACATAGCCACTCCGAAGAAGTTACCCCCCTCTCGCTCTGCCCAAATAGCGGCATTGCGATATTGCAAATGAGGGGGCTTATTGGGTTGATTGAGCACACAAACTTCGCTGGTTGGTGCAAAGTCTGTTGCCCAGGCTGACTTACCACAACTTGGACAGGTTAGAATCAAGTATTGCTCATACTCAGGCCTGACATCACCAACATGCTGGCGCAGCTCACTGTTTCGCAGGCCAGTATCAACTAACTCGGGCAATTGCTTGCTGTTGAACTTGACTCCGCAATTCGGACACTTGACTCCGATATCTGCCAGGTACACGAAATTCTCCATGACGTGAAAGCCACTGTTGCTGACAAGAATATCTTATGCGTTTTTCAATAAGTTAGCGCCCGTTTCTCCTTAAAACATCAAATTAGCCATGGTTCTCCACCTGTAGAGTGATGGAGAACCATTTCTAGCTAATGTGGCTAGGCCATTCCGTCATTGCCTGGCATGTTTCGCATTTGCTCGGCTAGCAACTGTCTTTGCTCTTCATCCAACTCAGCTTGAGTCTTACCACGACCCTTGGCGGCGTTGGGGTTCAAGCCCTTATTGACGACTGCTTGCTGTTGCGGCGGCGGAGCACCCCTATCACCACCTTCTGGCCTAGCGACAGGCGCTCCACCAGTTGGCTTCTGTCCAGTTCCACCGATTTTCGCGATGGCAGCACCACCTAGAGCATCAGCCAGCCTGTTTGGTCTAACCGCCTGCTGATTGGTATCGCCGCCATAGACAACACCCTGCTGTTGTTGCTGCTGTTGTTGCTGTTGTTGCTGCTGTTGCTCATGATAGACATCAGCTTGAGCATGGTTATGGGTTGATGTATCAGGCGAGACATCAGCCAGCCACGGAGCAGCAGAAGCTACTTCAGCATTGCCTATAGTGCCAAGATTTGCGGGCTCCCGGTAGGCGGCATCGGCAACGTAAGACTGCTGCGGTTGACCGAGATCACGGTATCCAGCATCAGCAACGTAAGGCTGCTGCGGTTGGCCAGCATCACGGGATACAGCATCAGCAACGTAGGGCTGCTGAGGTTGTCCACCATCACGGGATCCAGCACCAGCAAGATATGACTGCTGCGGGTTATCAACAACGTACTGAGGCTGTGCTGAGGTGTAGCTAGTGTCATTAGCTACAGGTGTTGCACTTCCCCCGTATCCAGTGTAGTCGACCGCTTGAGAAGAGCCACTATAAACAGCGTCTCCACTCACCACTCCACGACCGAAGTCTTGAACCTGACCTGCAGACCCGACTCCATTAGGGATAATTGGCGCTTCGATGTAACCCCGTCCACCAGTGGCCTCAGCATTATAGGCAGCCACAGTGCTAGTGAATTGGCTAGCTAGACCAGTACCACCAAGAATGGCTTGGCCAGCTCCTGGATCCATACCGATTGCAGCAGCTCTCACAACTTCAGCACCACTCATTCCACCACTGACTGCACCGTTTGCAACAGCAGCTTCCTGGGCTCTCTGGGTGTACTGCAACGACTGGGCAGCGGTCACCGACTGTCCTTCGAACTGCCGGGCCGTCTCAGTTGTGCCGAAACCAGCAGATGCCACAACAGCAGCACCCATATTGCCACGCAAGGCAGAATCAACCAGAGCTGGTGAAGCGCCAATGCGCTCAGATAGCTGCTGATATTGCTGACTATCAGGGTTCGCGATAGCGGCACGCAGCTCTTGTGGAGATGTGTGCGTCATGGCCATGATGTCAGCGCCCATGCGTTGGGCAGTGGCAGCATTAGCATCACCAGCAGGCAGCACGTAAGGAGCAGAGTAACCTGCAGCAGAAGCGTAGCCACCAACAGGAGATGGGTCACCACCAACCAGAGCTGGAGTCACTACTGGCTGGGCACCACTTGGGGTGATCGAGCCGTAGTCAACATTGGCGAAGCCTGGAGTACCACTACTTCCACTATCAGAATAGGCTTGCTGGTAGCTCTGAACTGTTGAGGCAAATTGCTGATCTAATGAAGTAGATTGCAATATCGCCTGAGCAGAACCGATATCTCCCTGCGCTGCTTGCTGCACGGTCTGCTCACCATATCTGGTGGAGGCAGTGTCATACATAGCCACTGACTGTTGAGCAGTAGATGAGCTGCCAGCATACTGTTGAGCAGTCTGCGTATGGCCAAATCCTGTTTCAACAATGGCAGCAGCACTGGCATTACCATGCAAGGCAGCATCTACTAGAACTGGCGAAGCACCAAACGACTGTGACAACTGAGCGTACTCTGCACCACTTGGATTAGCGAGAGCTCGCTGGAGGGTCTCAGGGTTTGTATTAGTCATGACCATGATATCGGCAGCAGAGCGTTGAGCAGAGACTGCACCAGGGTCTGTACCCACACTATAAGGAGCAGAATAGCCCATGGATGCAGCAAGTGCTCCAGGCGCGTCAGCTCCACCTGTCACCAGCGATGCAGTCACGGCTGGTGTAGCACCAGCAGAGGTGACATAACCGGTGTCAGCTTGAGTGTAGTTGCCAGACAGAGACGATTCTCTGTAGCTGGAAACGGTAGCCGCAAACTGATTATCGAGTGTGCCATTCTGCAAAATCTGTTGACCAGCTGCTACATTCATCTCCATAGCGGCTGATTGAACAGCTGGTGCACCGTAAGTGCTAGCTGCAGAATTGTACATCTCTACTGATTGGTGAGCAGTGAACGATGTAGCGGCGTTCTCTCGAGCGAATTCGGTTCGACCGAAGCCGGTTTCAACTACAGCAGCAGCAGCGGCACTACCGTGAAGGGCAGCATCAACTAAGGCCGGTGAAGCTCCGAAACGTTCGGCTAGTTGGGTGTACTCAGCGCTACTAGGAGCAGCTAGTGCTCTTTGCAGTTCGGCACCGCTGGTGTGTGTCATGGTCATGATGTCGGCAGCAGCATTATGAGCTGAGACAGCACCGGGATCATTAGACAAAGCAGCAGCTGGAGCAACGAAGCCATTGCTCTGAGCAACGCTACCAGCAGGGCTCAACTCACCGCTGATCATATTAGGTGCAATGCTTTGAGCCACTCCACCGTATGATGCCATTGAGGCGTACTGACCATCAGTCTGGGCATAGCTACCAGTTGCTTCACGAGCCTGAGCATAACCACTTACGGTGGAGGCAAATTGTGCATCCATCTGTGGCGAGGCCAGAAGTTGTGAAGCCGCTTGCGAGTCCATTCCTACAGTAGCTCTGGACAACATACCAGTGTCACCACCAGCAATCGCCTGAGCCTGTTGATTAGCAGCAATTGACATACTAGCAGTGTCGTTGGCGATGGTTGGTGCCGCGAACGATGCCGCAGTCTCCGTGCCACCAAATCCGACCGCAGTCATGACACCAGCACTTGTGTTACCGTGCAAGGCAGCATCAAGTATCGGCGGCGCCACTCCGACAGTATCTGCAATCGACTTGTATTCGGCACCCTGTGGATCAGCCATAGCCCGTGACAATTGATCGGTTGTGACACCGCCCATGGTCATTACTTCGGCAGCGGTCTTCTGGGCCGAAACGGCTCCTGGATCGTTGGCGAGGTTGGCAGACAAAGCTGGAACTTCTCCTATTCTGCCAGTATCGAGAATTGGCTTGCCTTCTCCATTGAGAGCCAATTGGCCATCAGCATTGTGTTTGTATAGGTCACCATTGGCTGCCGGACCATTAGCACCGAAGACTTCAGCGCCTGTTCCCACTTTGCTTCCGTCAATCGGAGAGGACAACAGAGAACCCGGTAGAGCATTGCTTGGATTATCTAAACCAAGTGATATTGGCTTGGAATCACCACCCAACAAGCTGTCGAATGACTTAGCAGGAGCTCCAAGACCGAGGGCGTCAAGTGCACCCATGCCAGCCATTATGCCACCGGCCGCAGCCGAAGGTATGAACGGAGCAGCGGCGTTAAACAGACCATCAATTCCGCCCTTGAGAGCATCCCCTGCAGCACCAGAGCCAGAGCCAAGGCCTGAACCACCGATACCACCAGAATTGCTACTGTTGACGTTGAGTGAATCAGCCGACCCACCTATGCCACCAGCGAAACCGACAGTGAGACTAGCGTTAGAGTCAATTGTACCCGAGCCAGCCGCAGCGGCGGATGCAGCAGCAACATCACCGATTGGTGGACCAGCGTCATCGCCTGCGCCCTTGCCACCACCTACACCACCACCTGAAGGCGCAGCGCTGTCACCTTCCGTAGGAGGAAGACCAGTATCAACACCGGCAGAAGCTTTGTCACCGAGAGCGCCAGCGGCCTTGTCACCAGCACCACCGGCACCAGTTAGTTGACCTTGGAGACCGTCTCCACCGGCCATGGACGGACTTGCGCCGATGACAGCATTATCAGTACTACCACCGCCAGCTGACGCGATAGCGCCAGCATTACCGGCAGGGACTGATTGTTGAGTACTGTTCTGTCCGCCTTGTGCAGCACCGACAGCTCCACCATCGGGGCTACCACCTTGAGCGCCACCGACGTTGCCACCAGCGCCAGACCTACCACCCTGCGAAGCACCACCACTGCTACCACCACCACTGCCGCCACCAGCACCACCACCTTTGGCTGAACTGGCAACTTTTTGAGCCTGAGCAGCAGCATCTTGGACGGCAGCCGAAGCCAGTCCAGCAAAGTCGAAGGCCGACTTAACTGAGTTTACGGCCAAGAAAATCAAAGCAGTCATAATGATGGTACCGGAGTCGCCCACACCTCTGAAACATGCCATCAATAAGATGGTGGTGTTCCAGAAAAGACTCCAGAAGCAAACGGTGATTACTCCATCAATCCAGCTAGCAAGAGCCCCACGCAGAGCTTGCACAGGCCAGACCCACAAAGCAGCGGCCACAGGCCCCATACACCACAAATAATACAAGAAGGCCATCTGGAATGCGCAGGCCAGGTTCCAAGAAATGGTGGCAGTATCATTCAAACCGTTCATCATCAAACGGTTGATGTTCTTGCTCTGGACCACGTCTTCATCAGGCACACGGCTTTCTTCTACACCCATGCACGGGTCGATACGAGCAGTGGCAAGAGTGTAACCTTCGTATGGTGCCCAAACACCAATACCCTCATATCGAGGAGTTTCTTTGACGTTAAACGAGTTGCGGTTCCACTCAGGTTTGTTCATAGGGAAAGCTCTGATGATGGCGCACTTAGCGTCTTCATACATATCAGTTCCAAAAATATGGAAATACTCGTTGGCAATGGTATAGGTGAGAGAGTTCGCCACATCGATACCATAGTTGATAACGAGAAAAGTTCCTGGAATGAGGAAGATAGCAACTATAGAACGGAACAATCCTTCAAATGGGTGGACTTCTCCCACTAGCACAGGGGAGCCCTGAGCCACAATCGCCTTGACCTGGGCCAAAACAGCGCCAGGAAGTAAAAGCAAAATTGCCATGGGAACGAAAAGCTGATCACGAATCCGCTGCCAAACGTTGTTTGGCTCAGCAGTAAAGTTAGTAAGAAACTGTTTGCAGAAATCGATTGCAGATAGAGCCTGGTTGATAGCTAGGGACGCCATACTATTAGCTGCGGCGTTGGAAGCCGAACCGGCAGTAGCTGTAGCCATCCAGTGAGCCTTTTCTGGGTCAAACAACTGCTCTGTCATTATGTTATCGTTCATCCGACTAATCAGCTGAAACTGAGTGTCAGAAACGGGATAACCGAAAGTCTGGAGCATGTTCTTAGTAATAGCCTGGTCTCTCATGGTCGGAACGGCAGACACGGCTGTAGGGATCGGCACTGGCCACATCTGAACTGGTCCAGAAGTGCTATGTACGACCGAACCAGGACCAACAGACTCTTGATTGACGACTTGGTCTGCTTTATAGAACTCGTCAGCATTCTTAAACCGTTTAAGGTAAGGACCACGAATATCACTAGCAGCGTTGTTGTTACGGATTGGGCTCGTTCCTGTACCACCAGCGCCTTGTGCATACACGCTTGGAACGAGCGCTGTAAACATACAAAAGACCAAAAGAATGAGAACAATCACTCTATTCGCTTTCATACTCTGTTTCTTCTTGCTGACAGTCATTTTACAGGGCCTCACTCTTGAATCAAAACGTCCTTTCTCAGTGCCTAGCGTTAACATTGTCCTCACCTCCTTCAAGCTTGCTGTATGTCATCTTTTTTCTCTCTCGGTGGCAAATCTATGCTGCCACTGTGCGAGTTCTGAGCCTGCGAAAGGTTCTGCGTGGCACCACCAGCAGCACTGGCTGCTATGTTGCCTACGCCACCACCACCAGCAGCGGCAACGACCATCGTGCCACCAGCACCTTTACCAGCACCTGAACTATCGCCTTTGTCTGAGTCAGAGCCCTCTTTGCCACCGCCGAGACTGGGGTTCGGCTTAGTACCAGCCTGACCTGGGGTCAGGTTCGGCCCCATGCCACCAGCGACTTTCGCGTCACCTCCACCCACAGACATGGCCATTTGCACTTCGCCCTTAGGCTTGGCATTGCTGCCATCGTTAGGACCGGAGCCACCGCCCTCTTTCCCACCAGTCAATGGGGGAGCAGGAGCAATAGCTGCAGGAGCAGGTTGACTGCTCTCACCGCCACCACTACCGGCGTGCTGAGGCGGCGCAGCTCCAACACTATTGTCGCCCTGGTTAGCATTGTTAGCAGCGACCCTGGTATTACCATTACCGTTGTTGTTCTCAGGTGCAACGGCTGGTTCAGCTTCAGTGCTTCTCTCAGTGCTGCTGTGTTCACCGGGAGTAGTCTTGCTATCACTAGCACCTGGGCTACCAGGCTCACCCTTCTCACCCCCGCCACCACCTTTGCCGCCACCGCCGCCACCTTGCTGCTTGTTTTGAGCGGCAAGCTTTTCAGCCTGACCCAAACCACCATTCGGCGAGAAGTTGAAGGGAGAGGATGGTGCCCATAAAAGAATTCCCAGGAAGCAAGTGAACATACAAACTTCCCACTGCAGGTTGTTGGTGCCGCCATTTGTATAGATCAGGCGTTGAGTGATTACAGCCAGCACTACCATCCAGTAGAAGCGCCAGAGTGATACTTGAATAACGCCCTCGACCCAACTGCCGAAAACGTTTCTGAATAGCTTGCGATTGCCAGTAACCTGAGGCCAGGCGTAAAATGCTGCGGCCAAAGGTCCAAGCAGAAACAAATAGCAAATCATAACGACTTGGTAAGCGCCCAAAATCACAAGGAAGATTGAAGCCGTATTCATCATCATATTGAGGTTCAGCTGCATAATCTGAGACAGTGCGCCTTGTTGTTCGTAAATGGCAGCAGCCTCAGGAACTTGAGCACCTAAACCTGTACCACCACCACCAACCGAAGTAATAAAGCTACCCAGAGACGACAGCCAACTACCAACCACACCACCGATAGAAGCTCCAATACCACTGATAATGCCACCAAGCCCGCTATTAGTGCCATTGTTGTTATTTGCAGCATTACCTCCACCAGCACCACCAGCGCCACCAGCACCAGGAATAGTAGAGCGAAGTAAGTTCTCGTCATTTTGCGGTGACGTATTGTAAGAAAGTTGATTGGCCCAATCTTGAATCATGCCAGTGTCGACCCAATCACGAACGCTCATGGCCATTGAGTTACCAGTATCAATTGACCAGCTGACAATCACTTGAGTAGCCGGAATTAGAAATACCGCGACGATTGACCTAAAGATGCCTTCAAATGGATTGGCACCCTCGGCATAACCCAGGTTAAAGCCTCTGCCAATCTGACCTTTGACCTGGCTGGCAACTGCACCAGGCAAAAGGAAAAGAATTGCCATAGGAATAAAGACTCTTTTGTACATGGCTTGCACCATGCCCACAGCCTCGGGAATCGTCTTATACATAACCATGCCAGGGAAAGCAGCCCCAGAAGCTTCGTTGGCTACGTTAATCAAACAATTGCCACCATCGGCATTAACGATACGATCGAGAGCTGTAGCAAACGACTGTTCTGCTGTGCCGGCCATGCTATTAGCAGCAGAGGCGCCGGCCAACTGAGCAGTGGCCTTAGTCATCCACTGAGCTTTCTCCGGGTCCCAAAGTTGTTCAACCTTACGTTGGTTGTTCTCACGATTGATCATTTGAAATTGAGTATCACTCAAGGGCATGCCAAATGTCGTCAACGTATTGCTGAAGATCTCATTGTCTCGAGATTGCGGCGTCGTGTTAACAGCATTGAGAAGTGGCTGCTGATATCCCATGTTGTTATAAACAGGCATGTATACCGGAGTGGTACGGGTCGTACCAGGGTCCGATTCATCGAGATTTGTTCCTGGCACTTTTCTAGTATGGGTGTCAGCTTGTCTTTGAGCTTTTTGGAAGGGAAAACGTTTGTCGTACCGATCCATAATGTCTTTGAACGATTGGTCGTTCGAATCCATTCTGGTTGGCTGTGCTTGCTTGGCGGCATTAGCACCGGCATTTTGTGCCAGCGCAGCAGGAGCGCCATTAACGACGATGAAGGCAACTAAGACTAGTAAAGAAAACAGGCTGGGAGTGCACCCAACAATCGAGCGGACAACCGCAGTTGCCGTCCTCAATGCTTTTTTCGTTAACTTGTTCATCCCTTCTCTACCCAATTGCTTAGTGTGCTCTGACCTGAAAGAAAAATGTTTGCTTACCTTAATCATCGGTGCATCTGCAGATTGCGGGTGCCGTCTGACAGAGATACCGTGAGTCGGTCGTTCCAGGGTCGCCCAAAGATAGTAATCGTGCCTTGTACCTCCTGGCTGGGCTGCACCAAGGTGGTTTCGAAGTCTGCTCGCATTGCTGCTTCTGATAGTTTATGGTTATTTTCAGAAACTGCAAATGAATCCGGATTGAAAGAGAAGTCACTTTGCCCGCTATTCTTGATGGCGACTGTCAAAATGGATTTTCGAGCAGTAACATTTACACCCTTCAATTCAAATTGAACCGGGCTAGACGACTCAGCCGGAGCAGCCGGTGTTGCTGCTACTTCCCGGGCCTCACGGCCAGCACTAGAGCTGCTAGATGGCTGCAAATCACCTTTGTCGGCAACTGCAGCAGATTTGGTTTTGGCTTTGCCCTTATCTTTAGGGCTATCTTTAGCGGCGTTCTTAGAAGGAGCTTTCTCAGCCTTAGCAGCCTTAGCCATGGGAGCAGCCATTGCCATTCTCGTTACAGGCTCGGCAGAACCGGCGTCAGCAGTTTTGGCAGGCTTATTACCCATGCCAAAAAGTGAACCAAAGCCAAAATTACCAAACATAGAATTTGGCTTCTCGACCGGCGCAGCTTGAGGCTCGGCCTGGGCCAGAGCCTCAGCCGAAGGAGCTATACCGGAAACGCGACCAATGATTGAGCGAGCGGCATTGGCCCCGGCAGCAGCAGACAATTCTTGCTGAGCCGCTTTCATATCTTCTCTCGAGCTATCCGCTTCATTTTGCGCTTGCGCAACATCTGCCGCTGCTCTCTGCTTCTCTGAATCAGTGGCGGCAACTTCTACTTCTTGCTTACGAGCAGCATAGGTTTGCTGCGCCAAAGCAAATTTATTGTAGGTGTAAAGGTAGCGGTAATAAGACTGCACTAAGTCTGTCTGCGCCCGCCTCACAGCTGGTTGCACCCGCTTATCGAGAGCAACAGGCTTGAAGATGGCATCAACCTGTCTGGGACCAACACTGAAGCTACCCTTAGTGCCATCAGTTGGCAAACCAACATCAATGCGGTTCAAAACTTCAGCAATTCGGACATCTTTACCAACAGCTTGCTGCATTGCCGGAGTTGAAAGAGCGCCCTTCCATAAGACCTTAAGATCATCACGCTGCTTGTAAGGTGAGCGAGACTCCATGCCAGTCGGCGTGATTGGCACAAAATTAGAAACTTTCTTGCGCTCTGGCTCATCATCACGACCAGAAGAACGAGCAGCTTGACCAGAACCAAACAAACCGGAAGGCCTGGCTGGTTGCTGCGGAGGCATCATCGGTTGAGGATAGCCCTGACCTCCCTGGAATGGCACAGCATAGGGATTGAGGTAAGGATTAGCATATGGATTGGCATAGGGGTTCGCATATGGATTGGCATAAGGATTAGCGTATGGATTATTTGGGTCTTGATACTGACCGACATTAGCCTGAGTAGACAGAGTTACGGCTGGCGGTGGTGGTGAAAGTGCCCCAGGAGGAGGTGGAGGCACAGAACCATAAGAGCCATAAGTAGCCGCCTTAGAGGCATCAGCTACCAATACGGGATCAGAACTCGGTGGCATCACAGCCCCAGCACTAGCGGCTTCGGGAGTGCCAGAAACATTATTGCCAGAAACATTAGTGCCAGCATTCAAATCAGCGTTAACTGACTCACTGCTACCAGTCTGTTGAAGAGCAGAAGCCGACGTATTGAGGAAACCAGCATTACCCAACTGACCAGAGATGGGCCCTGTCAGTACTTGAGGCAAGACCCGGCCCATTCCTTCAGCATTGGCGCCACGCTGTTGCCCCATCGCTTGAGCCTGTGCCATTTGCTGCTGAGCTCTGGCATATTCTTCTTGCCGGGCTTGCTCGACATAGCGGGGATCAACTTTAGGTCGAAGCTGACCAAGTAGACCACCACCAGCATTTGGAGTTTGAGTTTTAGAATCTACCCGTCCCAAACTTCCACCCAGCGAGTTACATCCTGTGACCAGGATGGGGAGCAGAACTAGAAGTGGAAGTGGTAAGCGCATTGAACTTTAATACCTAATTGCTAATTTATTTGAGAAGCCGCCGCAGAAAGCACTAATGCTGCCCCTTTGGAAAGGGCAGCGATATAGAGTTTAAGGTTGTTCTGCGACGTCCTAAGATTGAACATGTACACCCACTTTATTTTCCAAGGAGTTTTGCTCTTACCGATGCAGAGCTGCTAGAACTTGGAGCGACGTAGCCGCCGCCGCTGCCATGATATGCAGCACCATAACTAGCTGGAGAGGAAGAAGCCATACGATTTGGTGCAGCCGCAGCCGAATTGCCGCGACCTAAGCCAATTGGTCTGGCCGAGACATTAGCTTGAGCAGCTCTTTGCTGAGCAGCATATTGCTTGCCGAGTTGACCCATTTCAGTACCAGGCAAGGCGCGAGCTGGGCCCATACCACGAGCTGGCATATTGGTGCCGAAACCAGATTGTGGAAGAGAATTAGGAGCCATCCGCATCATTTGCGGTCCACCATTACCCAAAGGAATACCACCTTCTGGAATACGACCGCTGGTACCGGCTGGTCCGATCGGAATTTGATAAGCCTGATCTTCATGAGGAGCTGTCCGGTAATCGTGGATAACTGGACCATCATCAACAATCTGCACTTGTGGAGCAGACTTGTACCAGCCAGCTTGCTGGAGCTGGCCCTTCTTCAGGCTGACCGAAGGTGATTGAGCCTGAGCGCTGCTGGTCAAAGCCGACAGCACAAGCGCACCGGTGGTAATCGCCAGATATAACTTCTGTTTCTTCAAACTTTTACTTGTTAGGAACATACTAAAATCCTCTCTAATCCCCGGGTCATCTCATTTCAATTGAATGACCTATACGCCACATTTAAACACCTATCTCATTGGAAATCTCGGCATCGGCATGTTATTGAGCGGTTGCAATATACTCCGCCCCGCACGTCGAGCCATTCCTTTCACCATTCTTCCGGCCTGACTGGTTGATTTATTACCCCCGGTCTGTTTGTATTCGTCATCAGGCAAAGAAAGATCTTGGGTTGTTGCCTGATTGATCTGCACGGCAGCAGGAGCTTCTGGAGCAGCAGAAGACTTATTGCTCAGCGATGGCTCACGTCCCATTCCACTTAGTTGTCTTTGTGCTTCAGACATAGGGGCGGGAGCAGCACCGTCGCCGCTAGAGTAAACATCTCCACCGCCGCCGCCACCAAAACTGCCGGGCGGATTATTGTTGGCGGTACCATAAGGAGTTTTCTTCTTAACGAAAGCACCGGGCTGAACCGAGTTGTAACCTTGCGAACTGCGCACTTCGGGAGCAGCATTGCCGCCACCACCGAGACCAGGGGCAGAACCTTGGTAGCTAGACGAGAAACCACCACCGCCACCGCCGCCCCCATAACCACCAGCCGGGCTGCGAGTGAAACCAGACGATCCACCACGGATACCAGGGAGGTCTAGGCTCTCAGGCAGAGGAGCGAACCCTACAGGAGGGATAGGCTCATCACAAACAATTGGGTCAAGCGAGACATCTGAACGGAATGGTTTTGGCGTCGGCCTCCACATGGGCGCCGACTGTTGCGGCATCACAGCTGCTTGGGGCGCAACCACCTGATGCACAGGCTGGCCGCCACCATGTCTCGATTGCTGAGTGTCTGATGAATATTGATTATCGCCAGGTTGCTTCACCCAACGCCCCATGTTTACTGGCGGCAATTGTGCGTAAGCAGGAAGACTATTAGCAATGAACAGGGCCACTAAAGAAATAGATAGAGCGACAGGCGCTCTGCGAATCGTCTGAACGGCAGCAAGCATATGAGAATAGGAAGAATTGGGGTGATTCAATCTTTATCCCTCCAGGGGACAAATGGCTATATAGATTCTTCATGCCCTATTTATCTAGTAAAAGAAACGCCAAAAAACAAAAAATAAGGGCTTGACAACAAGATTCTAAGCGGATTTCGCGCCTTGTTCTCCTTCACATGCGCAAGCGAAACCCCTGAACTACTAATGGGGTGACCAAAACTTAATCCTTTTCAGGCCCCTTGTCAACAGAAAAGTATGATAACACCACCAAGAATGTTAGCCAGGCAACATTTTTTTGGGAATGGGGAGATTCCCATCATTAAATTTGTTAACCGAAAATACCAGCAACAAAAATCTGGGGGAAACCCAGTACAAAATGCGAGCGTAATTTTGTAAGGCTTATAGAATGGGTATTACCATTTTTAGAGCACTTGGCTGCTGCTAGCAAACTAGCCGGTGCAAATGTTCTTCTTACCAGCCTGGGAAGCCATGAAAGACTTCAATAATAAATATCGCCATTGCAAAATAGTTTGTCTGGCCCTCTCTCTCAGCCTGGTCAGTGCTGCAGCATTTATCAGACCCTGCCAGGCAAAGGCAGCAGCAAGGCGCGGCGGCAGCGTCTATCTCACTACACCCAATCCGACCAATCCGCTTGAGCACAACAACCGAGCAGTAGAGTTAGGATCAAAACAACTCTGGCAACAAGCTCTTGAAGAGCATAAATTGGCCCTTGAAGGTGATCCTGAAAACATTACTTTCAGACGTAATTTATCAGCCGGAGAACTTAGATACGCTGATTCTTTGCGTGCGGCAAAAAATCTTCCAGCAGCAATTACCCACTACAGAAGGGCACTCTTTGCCGATCCTAACAATGCCCCGGCTGATAGCAACCTTGACTATTGCTTGAACGCCCTAGGAAAAAATCCATCAGATCCTTCTTACCGACTGAGTTTAGCTAAAGGGGCGGAAGGCACTCCCGACCACTTTGAAGATGCCGTAGTAGAGTTTCGCAAAGCAGCAAAATTATCCGACACCGGCATTAATCACTTCTATTTAGGTCAGTGCTTGATGCGTGGCGGCAAAGTCGTAGAAGGCTATGACGAAATGATTGTGGCCCTGCGCAAAGACTGGCCCAAAGACAAAGAAAACACAGAAGCACTCTCTGACTGCCACACGGTGCTCGGTGACACCCTCAAAGATTTTGCTTACAAGGCCAAAGGCTATCAAGACAAATCAGTTTTCACCCGCCGACTCAACAATGCCGCCTCAGAATATAGACGGGCTGTCACTGTTAATCCAAGCAACTCAAATGCCATTCGCGGGCTGCGCGATGTCGGTATCGAAGCAGTTGCTATCAATCCATCATTTAGAAATCAAATGCTCTTGGGTGGCGCCTATCTGCTTCAAGGCGATTTCGACCATGCCAAACTCTGCTACGAAAAAGCCTGGCGAGCAGAGCCAACCAATCCAGATCTAGCTAAAGCGCGCATTGCCTACCACCAGGCTGTGGTGGAGAGTGCCCTAGCCACACCCATGCGCGTGGCCGAGACCGTGCAGAAAGTAGACGACTTAATCAAGCTCAACCCCAATGACGCTCAGCTTTGGTACATTTTGGCCCGCGGACGCGACCGTCAAGGTGAGAAAGCTGGCGCTGTTGAAGCGGCTCAGAAAGCCATTGCTCTAAATAAATTCGTCAATCCATTGCTCGTTCCCTTCTATAACAATTTAACCGGGCAAGGGCCTGAACCAGCATCTGCCGGCACAAGTGGCTCGGCAGCCAGTGCTACAGCAGGAGCCCTCGGCGGCACTCCCGGAGCAGCCGGGCCAGGCGCTGCCAATGCTGCAGCCAGCAGTGCCAAAGCCAAGCCGACAGTCGACAACAGTGCTGCCTATGGCAAGATTGAAAGCCTGATCAAAGAAAATAAGCTTGACGAAGCGATAAAAGAAGCAGACACTCTAGCTGGGGCCAGCCCGAGCGACGGCAAAGTATGGCTCTTAGAAGGCACTGCCCTAGAAAAGCAGGGTAAGCTGGATGACGCAGCCACATGCTATCGCCAAGCAGCTGGTCTGAAAGAAGCCGGTGCTGCAGATGCCCTGAGGCAAATCAACACTTCTAGGGTACAACCATTATTAAATGACGCTGAAAAGCTCATCACCGAAAAGAACTACGCCGGAGCATCAGCCATCCTCAAAGAGGCAATCATTCTGGCACCAAATCTACCAAGCCTGCATCGAAAATTAGCGCAAGTTCTAAAACTGATGTCAGATGAAGGGGAAGCAGCAAAGGAGAACAAAAAAGCAGATGACCTGGAGAAAGCAAAATAACTCTTTCTTCAAAGTAGCCATAGCCAGCGCCTTTTCGCTTGCTCTGCCTTTTTGCGCCGTATTTTCACAATTTTCTCTGCCCACCTGGGCCACCACCTTAGCTGACGCAGATGGCTTGCTGCTGCAAAACAAACTAAAGCAAGCTGAAGATGCTTATCGCGAACTTCTGGAAGAAGATCAAACTGGTGATGCCTATGCCGGCCTAGCAGTAGCTCTGGCTAAACAGTCATGGCCAGCCAAATTGCTTGAAGCAGAAAAACTTTTGCGCACAGCCAAAGAAAAGTTTTCCGATAATCCAAATGTCATTGCTGCGGCTGGATACGTCTCGTATGTTCACTCTAAGACAGTGGCCTCGCCAGCAAAGCGCGACCTTTATTTAGAAGCCGCCGAAAAATTGTGCAAAAAAGCTATCAAAGAAAACTCAAATATTGTCATCGCCCAACAGACTTTAGGCATGGTCAAAATTGCCCAAGACGACATGGACGGCGCTGTTGATCCTTTGCGCAAAGCTAACAACTTAGCCGAGAATAGTGTCAATCTCACTTTGCTAGCCCAAGTTTTGCTGCATTTAGACCCTCACGATAAAGAAGCAGAAGAGTTCGTAAACAAGGCACTTCAGCTTAAGAGCGACTATGGTCCAGCCCACTTGCAAAAAGCAGTAGTGCTCACCAACCAAGGCAAACACGAAGAAGCGTTCATGGAATTGCACAACATTCCCGATAGCGGACGCAGCTCTGATTGGCATTTAGTCGAAGGCGATATTTATCGCAAACAAGGTGACGGCCCCTCGGCCTTGGCCAGTTGGGCCAAGTCAAATTCTTTAGACCCGCGCAACCCTGAGCCCTATAAACGTCGCGCCGAGTATTACACCAATCGTGGTGACGGCGAACTGGCGATTTCGGAATACCATAACGCCCTCGATATTTTGCCCAACGATTTTCAAATGCGCAATCAGTTAGCTGAACTGGCTCTGCGCCAAGACAAACTTGAAGTAGCCGAATCTGAATTCAAAACTATTTTGGCCGGCAAACCAGACGACCCAACAGCTATGCTTGGCTTAGCTCGCTGTGGCTTCCGCAAATTCCGCAAAGAAGGCTCGTACCCAGCTGACTTTACCCAGTTGATGGATAAGTTGCAGAATATTGTCACCGAACAATCGGTGCAGGGAGCTGTGATCAAGAACGGCACTCGCGATTTGCAAGAAAAAATCGATTTGTCAGAAGCAGAAAAAGCCCTGACTCAAAACCGCTTTAGAGAAGCTAATTCCAAATTTACTGGCATCATTGAAAAGCATCGCGAAGAGCCATTTGAACTAATAACTCTGGGAGAACAATGCTTCCAAGAAGGAGACTATCGTGCGGCCGAAAAAGCCTTTACTTATGCCAAAGATATGAATGAAGTATCAACCAGAGCTGAGCAAGGCATGAGCCGCATCAACAATCAGCGCAACGAAGCGGCTCGTCAAGTCAAGCTCGGCGATGCCACTTGGAAAATACCAGAAGTCGCCATTGACCATTACAAGCAGGCTCTATCTGCCGATCCTCAATATTCCAATGCCTATTACGGCCTCTTCAATCTCTTCACCAAGTCTGAAAAGCAAGACCCTGGTCAAGCGATCAACTACGCTCTATGCTTCTTAGAAGCCTCCGAAGATGCTAACCCCTTGCGCAAAGAAGTAGAATCGAACCTGGTAAAACTGAAGAAAAAATCTGGCCCAGTCAAAGGCAAAGAAAATTAAAGTCTAGAAGCAGTTGGAGGTCTTATGGCTGTCGGTAAAAGAGATGCAAAAGCTTCAAAAGGACGCATGGGTGGAGGTTCAAAAAAACCTGACCCGAAGAAAGCTGTCTTTGATGCCACACCAGAAGAAGATGGTGCAGATATTTCGCACGACGGCAGGTCGGCGGTCAAACCTCACAATATTCGCGAAACCAAAGCTTACTTGAAAGCGCAAACTGGCGCCAAGCGCATGTGGTCTAATTATGTGAGCTTTCTTGGTGACTCTTTTCAACAAATGGACAGAGCTGAACAAATCGCCATCATTCAAAAGTTTTCAATGGCATTTAGTATTGGCATAGCCGTTATAGCAATAAGTTGCTTCTATTCCCTTTTGCCACAGCAACTTCGAGTTTTGGTCGTGCCAATCGGCGTTGGTGGGGCCTGGTGGTTTGGGTCTAAAGTAATTGCACCACAAATTATCAATCGTCTGGATAAATATATTCATCCAGACTAAAAGTAAAATGCAAATCAACAAAGAAAAACTAAAAGTAATTGGGGGTGCGCTAATTGTTTTAGCGGCAGTCTTCGTCATGTTCAATCAGGTCTTCAACTTTGCCCTCGGCATTGTGCGCATGGTTAGCATGATTCTAATTGCCCTAGCAATTGCCTGGTTTATAACCAATGTTATGGTGCGCTTGCGCAGCAAGAAAAAGCCAAGCGACACGATACAAACGGCAGCGACATCTAAACCTGGGGAGCTGACAGCAAAAAAAGCAGAAAGCAGCGACAATAAATCTAACTAGCGAAATCTATTTAACGAAGAAGGACATGAATAAGTTGAACAAGCAGGCGCGGCCAATAATTCTAGCTTCACTTTTTACGATTTTGGGCTCGGCCACACTTAGCTTGGCCATCGGAACAATAGGTTCAGAAGCGGCTCTAGCAGCGAAAAAACAAGAAGTATACGAAGACGCCTATCGTGCCCCTAATAGTTTCCATGGCAAAGCAGTGGTACTTCCTATTGGCACCAGTTTTGAAGGAAGAATTCAAAGCACCATTGGCTCATCGGCATCTAGACCGGGCGAGCGCTTTAGTGTCGAAGTAAGTGCCCCAGTATTAGCCAACGGTACTGAAGTCTTGATACCAAGCGGAACAGAAGTAATCGGTGAAGTTGTCGAAGCAATTTCATCATCCCGTCAACCTCAGCAAAAAGGCTTTCCCCGCCCTTTAGGCAAACTAAGAGTGCAACTGATGAGCATCCGCATGCCCAGCGGTGTCACATTACCGCTGGTAGCATCTCTGTGCGGCGAAGCTAGTGCCAATCAAAAAGGTGGCGGCAGCGGCCTGACTTCGCGCAAATCAAGTGTCGCCTATGTTGGCTCACAAGCTGGTTTTGATGCAGTCAATCCGGCCATGGGCAACAAACGCGATCCCCGCACAGGCAAAATTGCAGTAATCAAACGAGAAGACATTCTCAAAGATCCAATCTTGGGTGAAGCCGCCAATTCAGGCGGTGGCAATAACAATAGCCTGGTACGTTCTCTCGTTAAGAAAGGAAGAGACCTCTATATTTACAGCGGTTCACCATTAACGGTCAGATTGGATGCCCCTCTAAAAATTTCTTTTGCCGCATCGAGCGCTCAGTCTTCGATAGATTCGGCAGTACTAGAAGAACCAGCTCCGACACGAGGCAAGGCTGGTAAGCGCTTTGCCAAAGAGCGACCAGCCCCAGAACCAGAGGCTCAAGAGAGTTCACAGAATGCACCCGCCCCCCCTGGTAACATGCCGGCAGGCAGTTCTGGCACTAGCTCGACTGGCACAGCCAGGCCAAGAGTATCTAGCCCGGGCAGTGACTTCTAGAATGCGCAAACAGATAAATAGCAAAAATATCGAGACTTTATAATGGCTTCTGAAGATGCAAACTCAAACTCACAATTAGATCAATCGAGTCAACTTCCCTTTGTCGTAGCAATTACCGGAGCCAGTGGCGCTATATATGGCATGCGCTTAGTGCAATTTTTGATGGAAGTTAATCAACCGGTTGACTTGTTGATGTCGAAGGCGGCTTTGAGAGTTGTTAAAGAAGAACATGACCTAGTCTTTGGCGAAGATTTCAAAGCAGGCTTGCTGAAACACCTTGAGCTACCAGATTCAGTACCGCTGCGCACCCACAGCCTGACTGATTATGGCGCCTCAGTAGCGAGTGGCTCTTACCGTACGAGAGGCATGGCGGTTGTACCTTGCAGTCTTGGCACCCTGGGAGCCATCGCCAGTGGACTTACTGAAAATCTAATTCATAGAGCTGCCGCCGTGACTCTAAAAGAACGAAGAACCTTGCTGATATTGGTGCGAGAAATGCCTTTTGGCTTGATTCAACTGCGCAATATGGTCACCCTGTCAGAGGCTGGGGCAGTTGTTGCATGCGCTTCACCTGGCTTCTACCATCGCCCACAATCGGTCGACGATCAGATAGACTTTGTTGTTGGTCGTGTACTTGATCAATTCGGATTCGACAATAGGCTATTTAAGCGATGGAAAGAAGACAGCCGCCCAATCTACCAGGCATCAAAAAAAAGCTAGACCCTGTCGGTGAGGGCACCTACACTTTTGTGGTCGGACTTGTTACCGGCGTCAAAGGTCTGCGAGGCGATCTCAAACTTAAACTCAAGGGCAACATCGACTTAATAGACAATATCAAGACTGTGCAAATAGCCACTGCTGATGGTGCTAGACAAATCGCCCATGTACGCAGTTTCAAAGCCGAACAAAAACTTGTTCTGATGTCTTTAAAAGAGTTCGAAGATCGCACCGCCAGTGAAGGCATTATTGGCGCCACACTATTCACGGAACGCTCGCAATTGAACGAGCTAAGCGAGGATGAATGGTGGCTCGACGACCTGATCGGCTTAAATGCATTCACCGTTGAAGGCGAAGAACTCGGCAAAGTTTCAGCGGTGTTTGGCGAGACTTCTCAATTGCTCGAAATTACCAAAAACGAGAAATCGCATTTGGTGCCTTTTGTCAAAGCCCTAGTGCCAGTAGTCGACATTAAAGCTGGGCGAGTTGAAATCGTCAATTTGCCAGGTCTATTCGACTGATTTTTTTGCCTGCAGCAAAATGGCTACTTAATTTCAGACATTAACAATTACTCCAATTAAATCGAATGTGACCGGCTTGATATCTAGTTACATATCCATTACATTACTGTTTATCGTATTAATCATTTTTTTTGGCAGCCCGTGCGTCACAGCCATAATTTTCAAGCAACTTCTTCGCAGTTGCTGTTCTCTGGCACGTAACTTTCTCTTTTAGCCCCCCCCTCCATAGACTAAGAAAGCCATGAACAGCGCAATTACAACGCCAGTTCTTCTCTCGCCAATCACCGACGAAGAAATTGAACGGCTCGATCTATTTTTACCGACCGTCAATGTCATCTCTTATGCTGGCCCCGGCGTCACCGGTGGCGTTCCCGATTCGCTTGAGCCTGTAGTAAGAAGGCTAGGGACCAGAGTGAACTGGTTTGCTCTCTCCGAATTGCCCCTGGCAAACAGCGATTTTGCACCGCCTAGCAAAGGAAGCGCCCGCAGTGGCTTCAGCTACTACGCTCCACTGGCTCCAAAACGTTTATTTGATGCTCACCAAAAAGTGGTTAATGGCTATCTCTGGGATTTGCTCCATGGCTTTGTCAGTAAAAGTACCTTTGACCCAGAAGCCTGGAAATCATTCCGCGCCCTCTGTCAATCAGTTGCCTCTGAATGTATAACCACAGCCTCTGAGAGCTTCCCCACGATCTGTTGGCTGCACGATTATCAACTAGCCCTAGCGGCACCAGTTCTAGCCTCACAACACGGCATTGTGCTTTCGCAGTTCTGGCACGCCCCATGGCCCAAGCCCGAAATAATAGCTAGCTCTCCCGTTGGCCGCGAGCTAGTGCAGTCAATGTTGCACAACAAACTAATTGGCTTCCATACTGATGAATACGCCGAGAACTTCCTCAAAACAGTAGCGCTCCTACTCGAAGACGCTGTGGTCGATCTCACCAAATACAAAGCCACCTACCAGGGGCGCACAACTTCAGTAGCAGTATTGCCTCTCGGTGTAGACATGCCTTACTGGCAAGAACTAGCCGCCACCTCAAAGCCCTACTCCGAGGCCCTTGCCGAAAAACTGGGCTTAGCCAATCAATTTATTCTGGGCGTAGAACGACTTGAGTACACCAAAGGAATTCTAGAGAGATTGAATGGTTTAGAGCTTATGCTCAGAACTAACCCGTCTGAACACCGCCGCTTTCACTATGTGCAAATCTCGCAAGAAGCAAAAATTGACGGCACAGCCCAACTTGAATACGCCCGGCATGTTGAAACCAAAATAGCTTCAATCAACAAAGAATACGGCCGCGATGGTTGGCAACCGATTATTCACCTCAAAGGAAAACTCAACCACCAACAACTGGCCGCCTGGTATCAGGCCGCTACAGCTTTATCGATCAATTCACTGAGTGATGGCATCAATGTCATTGCCAAAGAATTCGTCGCCTGCCGCAACGATCAACAGGGTGTCTTGATTCTTTCCAAGGCCGCAGGGTGTGCTCGTGAACTAGCTCAGGGAGCCTATCTCGTTGATCCGAAATCTCCAACTGAAATCAGCCAGGCATTAAAACTGGCACTATCTATCGACATCGAAGAGAAGCGCAGACGGATGAACTCAATGCGTGATGTGCTGACATGGAATCAGCTACACAACTGGGCTTTAAGCTTCTTGCGTCTGGCCATGGCTAAATAATAGCTGCGGCGCCGACTCAATCTTCCTCAAATTTGTAATAGGCATTTTTGACTTTCGCAGGCAAATCTAGATCTTTCAACCTAGGGAATTTCTTCAAAGCTGGAATGCAGGCTTTAGTTACCTCTGTGCCATAGAGATTGAGGCTTTCGAGTTTTTGCAGTTTTGTCAGTAACAGCAGATCGTCATCACCTAGCTTTGTTCCTCTAAGTCCGAGGTGCTTCAACCTCGTCATTCTGCCAATTATGGCGAAGTCACCCTTCGACAAAGCTGAACCCGATAGCGTAAGAGATTCGAGCTTTGGAGAAGAGACTAATGCCTGCAGAACTGGTCTACAATCGTGAAGATCCAATAGACCAACACCTTCCAACCTAGATAGCAGTCCGCTATCACAGAGCGCTTTATTGCTAATACCATCGGTATCGAAAGTTAGGAATACTAGTTTTTTGAGACTGGCAATGCGCTTCAAATCAGTTTCATTGATTGCCGTTCCCTCTAAAGCAAGTGTCTCCAAACTTTGTTGTTTCATTATGTAATCAACTAGCTTAGGCGCGCGCGGCTTTCCCTCTAAGAACATCAATACGTGCAAGCGATTGGCGGGGAAGAATTTAAGCAGATCCGGTTGAGCCACCGTTAGCGGATTAGCTTCGAAACGAATTTTGCTACAGTTAAATACTTCAAATTCCCCCTGGGCCTCTTGCTCTCGGATGCCACCGCTAGCTAAGTATCTAAGTGTGCCAATGGGGAATTGAGCTGGAAAACTAAATTTAGTGATGCCGTCCTCTCCTGTTACAAAATAAGGCTCCTTTCTTTCCCGAAGAAAGAGTTCAAGCATTTTTTGTCTATCTGCAGTTACAGAGACTTCTACCTTATCTGCCTCAGCGGCGTGCAGTTTTTTCTCGTCTTCGCTACTAGCGCTTGTTTTTATTGCGCTCGCCAAAGGTCGAGGTAATTTTGGCTTGGGTTTACCAGTCAACAACTGAGCATCCAAAAACACAATTAATGCGACAGCGATAGCCATGAAAAGTGCAGCTAAAGCCAGCAATGACTTAAATCTATTAGTTTCTCTGGAAGATGCGACCTGATCGTCTTCATTATTTTCATCAATAGCAGAATCATCAGGTAAAGATTGAACTTGATTCTGATACCGCCTTGTCTTCACTGCCTCGCGGAGCAAACCGCTGTACTTTCGTTCAAGCGAGAGCAAAAGGCTTGCCACCTCCGCCAATGAGCTATATCTATCCTCTGGGGCTTTGGCCAGCATCTTAGCGACAAGAGCCTCTAATTCAGGAGGGAAAGCAACTCCAGCCACTTCACTCATTGCAGGAGGGATCGCAGTATGGTGCATGATGGTTGTTTCTGCAGCAGTGCGCCCCAACAAAGGTGGTTTGCCCGCAAGGGCTTGAAACAAAGTGACGCCGACTGAGTACATATCAGCCCGGGCATCCAGTTTACTGCCAGCGCACTGCTCAGGGCTCATATACAAAGGGCTGCCAAAGACTTCGCCCTGCATGGTCAGGCCTTGACCAATCTGCTCTCCGCTATTTAATACCTTGACGATGCCAAAATCGACGATTTTGACGCTAGAACCAAGACCAGAGCCAGCCGACTCAAGTAGCATGATGTTGCCTGGTTTAATATCGCGATGAATAATACCGCGCTCGTGAGCATAAGCAAGAGCAGAGCATACTTGTCGAAATATTGGCAGAGCCAGGTTTATCGGCAGCCGCTGATGCTCTTGCAAATAGTCAGCCAGCGATTCTCCCGAAAGCAGCTCCATAGTATAGAACGGCCGCCCATCTGGGGTTTGATTCATATCGTAGATCTTGACTATGTTGGCATGATCTAGTCTTGAAATAGCTTGAGCCTCAAGGCGAAAGCGTTTCCAAACATTCTCTGAAAGCTGTTCAGTCTTCAAAACCTTCAGAGCCAGAATCTTATTCATGTGAATGTGTTCGACTTTGTAGACCAGGCCCATGCCGCCTTCGCCAATAAATTCGAGCACCCGATAGCTGCCACCGATCAGTTCGTTTAAGGCAAAGCCGCTCGTGGCCTCGTAAGGTTTGCTCGAGATCTCACCTTTATGCTGAGTCTTCTCGTGAAAATCGAAGCCAAATCGGTCTTCGCCACTGGGATCTTGGGGCATCAAGCGCTCCAGAACAAATCAAGCCACTAACTCCCCCTTAATCTACCCAAATCTATTGACCATCAACTGCCCCCATACTTCCGTAACCCTATGACCACACTGCTACAATGAAATTTTGGGTTACTAGTGGGTGGTCTTAATCACTTCGCGAAGAGGCTTATAGACCATAGTCGAGTTACCATTAGAATTGCGCTCAACATAAATTGGCTCAGGCACTGCAAAATTTTTATACTCTTGCCTGGTGAGCGAAAGCTGCGAAGCAGGCCGCATCCAGTTGCCCACCGTTTCCACTTCAAGACTAAGCACTGGCAAGTGTTTATCTGGTTGCTCGAGGCGACGGGTAGCATTGATACCTTGCACCACTTTCAACATATCGCGGCGTTCACCTTGCCCTTGAGCCTTTCCCAGAGCCACTTCCAGCATGGCAGTATGACCACTTTCCAACTGCTTGGTTACAGCTTCAGCGTCGAATTTCTCAACTAGTGGTTGGGGCTTGGAGCAATCTATTGCCTTGAAATCAGCCATGGGTGCACCTCGTAGTAACTTGCTTGACTGAACTATAAGCCTCTAATCTGTTAATTTCCGGACATTCTCTTGGCAAAAATTTGGCAACACCGCTTTACTAATAAATCCAAACCAACATTTTCATTGAGTGCGGCTGGGAGCACGGCAATTAGCATTCTAGAGCGCTTGTATTGCTCTATAATCGCGGTGCAGAGCGATTCTCCAAAACAGATCAGCTTTGCCTGGCGCTAACATCTTGCAGGTGAAGAAGCAGTTACATTTGGGCTTCATCAAAGTTCTGTGAAGTTACGTTTTTATGCATCGCTGTTTCGCCGCCTGCAATCAGGCTTTTGAGTAGTCATAAAAAAATCAAAAGCACATTGAGCTGACAGCATTTCTATACTGAGTTAGCGAGCAGTCGCATGGACAATAACTTTTGTTGATATTCAGGAAACAAAGATGACCGAACTAACGACCATTGTTGACTTAAGTACAGCCCTTGAAGGCACCGGCATATCCACAGGCCTCTTAGCAGATCGCTTTAATATCACTGTTAGTGAAGAAACTATTGACCCAGTCGACTTTCGCGATAGCCGAACAATAGACTTTGCTGAACCGGAAAGTGGCACTATTTTGAAGACAATTAAAGTACCGACCAAGAGTCTTCCTGATGCCACCAGAACATTTCGTGAAGCGATTGCCGAAGGCCTTGTTCAAGGTGGCTGGCTGGTCGTAGAAGCTTAAAAGACCGGCTTTACTTACTAACATGCAACACGAGAGAACGAATGCTTAGCTTCGTGCACTCGTAGCAAAATAATGTCACCCAGATTTTTTGATACCTAACAAAAAAAGGCTACTCTTTCGAGTAGCCTTTTCAATAATCCAAGTTCGAACTAACTACCACTTCAATAGTGTGAATTTATCCATATCAACTGTCTGACGGCTGCGGTAGATAGCCAAGACAACTGCTAGACCGACAGCAGCTTCAGCAGCAGCGACAGTGAGCACGAAGATAACGAAGAGCTGACCTTTCAGAGCAACTGGATCAACGTAGCGGGAGAAAGCAATCAAATTGATATTGACAGCATTGAGCATCAACTCAATTGAAAGCAGCACTCGCACAGCATTTCGCGACTGCACCATGCCATACAAGCCCATTGAGAAGAGCAGTGCAGCAAAGGTTAGATAGCGCAGCAACATTGGCTGATGCAGAGTCAAAATAATGAATGATGCCAGCACCGTCATGGTGACGATTACGCCCTTGTGACCGCCAACACTGCGAAAAATCCATCCAGCAAGAGCAAGGCCAAGACAGGCCCAGAAGTCATAGTGATTGGTGACTATGCTTTCTATACCAGCAGGGCTAAAAAGACTTCCTGTATAAGTGCCAACCACGGCCGCTGCGACAAGCGCATAGACCAGAGCCAGATTTACTGAAGATTGCGGTTCTTTGACCGTAACTACGTTTTGCACTTTGATCTCCTACCTCTGCAGCGCCAGATTATTTTCTTGCTTCTTAGCTTCGTCGACAATGGCTACATTGTCATCATCTCTATGCTTCGATTCGCCTTTCGCTAGCATGACGGCTCCCATCAAAGCAGCTAGAAGCAAAACGGATGAGAACTCAAACGGAATGGAATAGTTTGTCACTAGAGCTTCGCCCAGCACTTTCACAGCATCCGGACTGACAGCTTGATCGCTCAGTGGCCAGTGGTTCTCGCCAATCAAGGCTGAATAAAGAGTAACAAAGCTCAATACGGACACCCACAAGCTCAAATTGCGCTTACAGGAAGCAAAAATCTTAGCTAGTGGTGGCAAACTTTCATCGTAATAAACAACAGCTTGTTCACGCTCTAGACGCGGGTTAGTTAACATCAAGGCAATCACTACCATGAGAGTAATACCAACCGCATAAATCATGATCTGGGCCAGAGCAAGAAACTGAGCGGAGAGTAGAAGGAAGATTCCAGAAATCGTTCCGAATACTCCAATCAAAATGAAACCGCTGCGGATAACCACTCTATCGACCAATACTGCGATGGCCAGACAAATTGACAGAGTCGTCAGTATATAAAATGCCCAGGTCTCAACGACTGGTGCACTTAACAGAGGTGGGAGTAGATCTTGGCCCATTTTCTTGACTTCCTATAACGCTTATAACGCTTACGACTTACTCTTCACTAGATTTGGAATCAGCTGGTTTATCTTCAACTTTAGCTTCGGCAGGCTTGGCCTCGGCTGGTTTATCTTCAGCTTTAGCTTCGGCGGGTTTGGCCTCGGCTTTAACTTCAGCTGGCTTTGCTTCGGCCTTAGCTTCAGCAGCTGGCGCTGCGGGTTTAGCAGCCGCGGCAGCTGGAGCTGGCTTGGCTGGCTTTGGCTTAGGCAATGGCATTTCTTTGCGCTCAAAGTAGAACGCTGATTCTTCTTGACTCAAGGTCAATTTTTTCAAATCATATATAAGTGATTGGCGACTGTAATCGGCCATCTCAAAATCATTTGTATTGATGATACAGAGGGTGGGGCAAACTTCAGTACAAAGACCACAGAACATACAAAGACCGTGGTCGATTTTGAAATCAATCAGCTCTAGCTTGTTAGTCTCAGGGCTCTTATGCGAAGTAATTTCAATACACTTATCAGGACAAACCCGTTCGCACTGTCGGCATGAAATACAAAGGTGGTCTCCGGTTTCAGGGTTGACGGTCAGTGCCAAACGGCCTCTAAAGTGAGGGGCAAGGTTCGGCATTTCGTCAGGGTAGTTTTTAGTGATTGGTTCGCGCCAAGTGTGTTTGAACACTGTAGCAAGACCACGCCTCACTTCGTTCAGTCCACCAAACGCTCTAGAGATGAGGTTAGCCATGAATGTTTACGAACTCCCGTGCAAATACAACGATGATGAAAACGATCAATGAAAGTGGAATCAAGCGCTTCCAGCCAAAAGCCATAAGCTGGTCAATTCTGAAGCGCGGCAGGGTGGCGCGAATGAGAATTGCGAAAATAACCAGACCATAAACTTTGGCAATTACCCAGAGGGTAGCGAACAATGTTTCTGGATTGATTATGTGAAGTGTCTGACAGAAGAATGAATCTCTTATGGCAGCAACCATCTGCGGGATGCCAGGGATTTTATCGAGAATGTATGGAGGTATTGGATTGTCTCCACCGCCCAAGAACATCACAGTAGTGACGCTAGCCACCACGAACAAGTTGGTGAATTCTGCCAGGAAGAAAATAGCGAACTTCATACCACTGTATTCAGTGTTATAGCCGCTCACTAGTTCTGATTCAGCTTCTGGCAAGTCGAAAGGAATACGGTTGATTTCAGCGCAGGCTCCAGTTAAGTAGAGCCAGAATGAAATGATTAGTGAGCAGACCAACAGACCAGCGCATACATAAGACACAGCGCCCATAGGATAAGCAGCTTCAAGAGCCTTAGCTCCACCACCGCCGATAGCCTGATTGAGGCCAACGAGAGCACCACCACCAAGCAGATTCCAATTGAGAATTCCACCAGCTTGTTGCTGGGTAATTTTCACTAAGTCTAGAGTGCCAGCCATGAGACAGACAGTAACGAGAGAAAGTACCAGTGGAATTTCATAACTTATAGCTTGAGCAGCACTACGCAAACCACCTACCAAAGAATATTTATTGTTCGAGGCCCATCCAGCCATTACCAGGGCAACCACCGGTAGTGCACCAGCGGCTAAGACATAAAAAATACCAGTAGGTAAATTCAAAATATGGAATAGCGGATGGTCATTGGTCACCGCGGCGAGAAGCGGCACAGCACCAATAACAGAAGGGGCGAAGAACAAGATGGGGGCAAAAGTATGCATGACTGCATCAGCCCCGGTAGGAGTAATGTCTTCTTTCAAAAGCAATTTAACGGCGTCGGCCATTGTCTGGAGGTTACCGTCGGGACCAACACGATTTGGCCCTTTTCTCACTGTCCAAAGAGCTAAGGCGCGCCGCTCGATCAGAACCATAAACATGGCGTTGATTGGAATGAAAACCAAAAGTGCAAGTACGGGCGTCCCTGCTCTCAAACATTCATTCAATAGGTTGGCCTGATCGCCAAATTGCTGAGTAAGTAACATCGGTATGGCGATGCCTACTCCCCAACAAACCATCCACACTATGGTGAAGATGATTGTTAGCCAAGCTATGGTGAGCCTTGAGATTTTGAATATTTCGTCGCCGTTTGCAAACATGAGTTCCAGTTTTACCTTGTTGAAGAAAGACAGAAAGTTCGAAATTCGAGGGAATTTAGCGGTCTACATCAGGAAGGATTATGTCAATCGAGCCAAAGATGGCCATGATGTCTGAGAGCGGGCAGCCCTTAAGAAGCTCTGGCAAAATTGTCAGATTGCAGAAGGAAGGATTGCGCCAGCGGAAGCGAACTGCTTTTTCGCCACCGCTAGAAGTTACGTAGCAACCGAGCACACCGCGAGGTGACTCAACGGCAGCGAAACCTTCACCGGCTTTAATACGCATACCGGCCATTTGTTTTTTGCCCATGATCTCGCCAGTAGGAATTTTCTCTACTGCCTGACGGATGATGTCAACACACTGACGCATTTCCAAAATTCTGGCCATGTAGCGGTCCCAAGTGTCGCCTTCTTTATCAAAGGTGATCACATCAAACTTGAGATCAGGGTAGACCGAGTATGGTCTGGTGCGGCGCAAATCCATGGCAATGCCAGAAGAACGCAAACACGGACCAGTGACACCATAGTCAGTTGCCACTGATTGCTTGAGAATGCCCACACCTTTAGTACGCTTCAAGAAAATTGGGTTCTGCGTGACGATGGTTTCGTATTCATCAATGCGATCAGGAAACTCATCAAGGAAAACTTTCAGTTTGTCGAACCAGGCTGGCTTGGGATCGCGCAGTACTCCGCCAATTCGGATGTAGTTAAACATCATGCGCTGACCAGCGATTTCTTCTAGAAGATCAAAAAGCTTTTCTCTCTCGCGGAAAGGATAGAAGGGGAATCCAAACATGGCACCCAAGTCAATCAAATAGGTACCAAGCCAGAGCAAGTGCGAAGTGATGCGGTTCATTTCAGCAACGATTACCCGCATATACTCAGCCCGTTCAGGAACGGTGACGCCGTCTAGCTGCTCACAAGCACGAGCCATAGCCCAGGACGTAAACATACCCGAGAGATAATCAACCCGGTCAATCAAAGCTTGGTATTGAAACCAGGTGCGGTTTTGACCTTGCCACTCTTGAGCGCGGTGCAAGTGCCCAAGCACTGGTTCAACGTGTTTGACCGTCTCACCATCAAGAGTTAGTAGCAGCCTCAACACGCCGTGAGTTGCAGGGTGTTGCGGACCCATGTTGATGATCATCTCATCAGTTTTCAGGTCAATCTCTTGAATTTCCGTAGCCATTTTTCCGTCCCTAGTAATTCCTGGTTATATAAGAGAATTAGCGCATGCTATGTGGATTTTTATCGTTCAAGGCATCAACTAGTTGTTTGTAGTCTCTGCGCAATGGATGGCCTTCCCAATCCCAAGGATTGAGGATGCGCCTCAAGTATGGGTGGCTGCTATAGCGGATACCAACTAAATCGTAGGTCTCACGCTCGTGCCAATTTGCCGCTGACCAGAAGTTTGCCAGGCTCGGCACTGCTGGCAAATCACCTTCGGCCACATCAGCTTTCTTGGTCAAGACTTTGACCACTAGTTGATCTAAATGAGAGTAAGACCAGAGGTGGTAGACAGAGTCGAATGTATCAGCACTATCAACACCAGTAACGGTGAGCAACAAATCGAGCTTAATTTCTGAACTATTGCGCAAAAGGCGCATTGCCTTCTCTAATTGATCAGCAGCGACGACAATGGTCTCAACGCCACAAGAGTCTGGAAGACGCTCAGAAGAGATACCGTGCTCTTTCAAGAACTGTCCAAACTTGGCTGGCTCTAATGGCACGGGCGGCGCAGCTGGCTCAGCCGGTTTTGCAGCGGCGGCGGCAGCAGGTTTAGCGGCGGGCTTTGCCTCAGCTGGCTTGGCTTCTGGTTTAGCTGCTTCTGATTTGACTTCTTCAGGCTTGGCGTCTGATTTAGCTTCTTCAGGCTTAGCTTCGTCTGTCATCTACTTCTAGTTCCTATATATTTCTGGCTTATGTTTAGGTATTAGTATCGGGAGCTTTGGCTAGAGCCGCATCGGTGTCTTCTTGAACCACACCGATCAAATCTTCAAGACAACGACCGGTGTCGTAGTCGACTTTACGCACAGATGTTTGGGCGTACATTTTCTTTCTGCGCTCAACATAATTTTCAGTACGAATTTTTTGCTGCAACTTGAGCAAGGCATCAAGAATGCCTTCTGGACGCGGTGGGCAGCCAGGTAAATAAACATCAACCGGAATAATACGGTCAACACCTTGGACCACTGAGTAAGAATCGTTGAACATGCCACCAGTAATTGTGCAAGCGCCCATGGCGATTACATATTTAGGCTCTGGCATTTGTTCATACAGAGTAATAAGAGCAGGGGCCATTTTGCGAGTGATAGTGCCTGCGGTCAAAATCATGTCGGCCTGTCTTGGAGTAGCGCGAAAGACTTCAGAACCAAAACGCGAAATATCAAATGCCGACATACCGACACTCATCATTTCAATAGCACAACACGAGGTACCGAACGTCAAAGGCCAGACCGAGTTAGACCGGGCTAGGTTAGTTACGTAGCTGAGCGGAGGGGATATCGTTTTAACAAGGGAGTCAATCATTAGATCAAGCGATGAGAGAGTAACTGTCTCTCTCAACTCTTCTGGAACGACGGGATTGGTATTACTCATGCTCTCCACTCACTTCTTACTTTTCTTACTTGTCTAAAAATGCCAACCAATCAATAAAATCTAAAACTGAACCAATCTTGGCTCAGCTCCCAAATCTACTCCCGAGCCTACTCCCACTCTAGTGCCCCCTTCCTCCAGGCGTAGACCAGGCCTACCACCAAAACAACAAGGAACATGGAGATTTCAACAGGTCCAACCATTTTCAACTTCATCAATTCAGCGCTACCTGGCAGCATCTGGCCGAGGGCATCAGCGCCCACTAACAATCTTGGAATGCTGTCAGTGGCAAGCAACCAAGGAATGATGAAGATGATTTCAATATCAAAGAGAATAAATAGAATGGCATACAAGTAGTAGCGCACGTCGAATTGCACTAGGGCTTCTTGCATGGGCTTCATACCGCACTCGTACGGTTGATTCTTCACTGAGTTAGGGCGATGATAGCCAAGAGCTAACTGCAGAACCCAAGCCAAGAGAATCATCCCCAGGGCTGGAAGGGCGAACCCTACTGCAACGAATAAAAATATCTGGCCAAGCTGCAACGAACTCTGATCCACTTTTGTTGCTCTTCCTTACTAATGGGTACTCCGTGGTAAAGCATAGCAGGCTAAAAGCCGGGTGGCATACGCCGTAGATTATAGCCAGGTAAGCACCCGCCAATATATAGCTGCGTACCTCTCTAGATACCTATATCTGCATGACACTCCCTGAGAGCGAACTCATCAATTACGGATTGCAACTTTCCGATAATTAAATCGCTGAAATGGGCATCATTAGTAGAAATACGCACGTTTGAACTAGGAAATAATGGTTAACAAAACCGGCATCTTGAGCGTTCCTCTTGTAGTCTCCTAAATAGGTAGGTAAGAGGTACTGGAATCCCTTGAGAGCAACAGTTTCAATAACAAACGTAATTAGCGCCCCAGAACACAGCAAAAATAATCCGATGACCATGCAACAACTTCCCCCCAAACGCTTCAAAGAACTTGATCAACTTTGTCAGAAGCTGGGAGTTACCTGCGGGCGCATGGGTTTAATCAATGAGGCGCTCACCCATAGTTCGTATGCCGCAGAAAATCCGGGTAGCCAAGACTATGAAAAACTTGAATTTTTCGGCGATGCGGTGCTGAAATTTGTCATCAGCGAATATCTTTTAGAACGCTTCCCTGATTACGATGAAGGTCAACTAACTGAGCTTAGAGCTGTCTTAGTTTCAGACCGGATATTGGCCGAAATCGGTGAGCAGTTCAACTTGAGCAAATATATTTTGCTTGGTCGCAACGTGCAGACTCGTCCATCAATCACTGCTAACGCCATGGAAGCCCTGATTGGAGCGATTTATCAAGACCTTGGTTTATTCCAGGTGCAGACGCTTCTCGTGCGCTTATTTGGCCATCAGACCACCGTGGTTGATCGCGACGAAATCAAAGATAACTACAAAGCGCAATTGCAGGAATTTACACAATCTCGCGCCGAAGGCACTCCTAGCTATGTAGTAGTGAGCACAGACGGCCCGCCCCACGATCCAATTTTTACAGTAGTAGTAAAACTTGAAGGTAAGCCCTTAGCTGAGGGAAGCGGTAAGTCAAAAAAAGCAGCGGAGCAAGAAGCGGCAAAATTAGCTTTCCAAGCGCTGCAAGACCCAACTCGCTCAGTCTTAGCCTAAGCCGCCCCGAGCTTGTTAGAAAATAAATAGACAGAAGAGAAAATAAAAAAAGGAGCATCAATGATGCTCCTTTTTTAGCTATTCGTTTGCTCTAGCAGGTTAAGCTGAGAGATTCGCTTCGAATTTACTGAGCCAAATCTTGCAAGGTTGGAGCGCCAGCTGGAGCAGGCGGCACAGAACCAGCGCCGTTGACATCAGATGGACCTAAATCAATGCGATTTCCACCCGGGGCTGGAGCTTCGGTGTTGCCAACAGATGTGGTTGTAGTTGCTGGAGCAGCGCTGACGGTATCAACCGACTGCTCAATACCAGCAGCAGAGGCAAGTTCTCTTGCTTTGGTACGCAATACCAAAGCTTGCTTGTCAGCCTGAGCAGCTTTGTACTCAGCTTCAGCAGCTCTTAAGTGAGCCTTAGCAGCTTCTAGCTGTTGCTTAGCTTGATCTAATTTTTTGTGGGTATTTGAAACCTTGGCTTCAGCCATATCAACTTCTAAGCTCGTTGGAGCAGCTACTGGAGCTGAAACAACTGTAGTCGAACTGGCAGATTTACCGAGTTTGAGAGGATTGGCGTGAGCCGCTGGCGCCACCAAAAATGCACTCAACCCGAATGCCAAAACTGTAAGTGCTTTCCTTGTCATGAAGAATCCTCATAAATACTTTGATCTCAGACCGATAATCAACAAGTAATTATTATAAGGAATAACTTGCCAACCAGATAGCTCAAGATTGGCCCCCGGTGCGCGTTTACGCCTGGACAGCGATGAGCTAAATAGGGCTCTATTAGCAATACAATTGCGCCCCTTACGATAGACAAGAGATCGCTTCGGGCAAACAAAGTATCACTAGCGGATATGTCGGCATACGAATCAGTCAGAAGATTATGAGGCGAAAATAATGCCAGCGTTTAGAGCCGTTAACGCCTTCTAAATGGTGAATTTCTGCAAAGAAAACGCAATAAGTATAAATGTTCATTCAATACTGATGCAGTTCTCTTGAAAGCTACATATCTATTGTTCTATATTCTCTACTTCGCCTGTGCGCGATTGGGCTTTTGACCGAAAGCTCCAAGTTGGCCTTTAGCCAATTTCTGGAGTTGCAGGGCAAGAGCGCCTGAGGGCAGTAGATTTACAACCAATCACCATAGCTTTGCACCTCGAGCGTACCCCGCTCAGAGACAACCACAAAGCACTGGCGCCGGTGAGCTTCGAATCCTTCAAATTCTTTGAGATTCGCAAGCCACACAAGTAAAAGGACAAGGGAGTGACTATTTCAGTGACTGAACAGCAGCTAGAACCCAACTCGAAATCAGAATTCGAGCGACTTCTCGAACAATCTTTAAGTTTCAAGTTTGAGCAAGGGGACATTGTCTCAGGCGGCGTAGTCCGTATCGAAAGAGACGGGATACTCGTAGACGTAGGCGGAAAATCTGAAGGCTTCGTGCCACAGAAAGAAGTTTCCAACATGCCTATCGACAAAATTGATGATGTCGTTAAAGTCGGCGAAAAGTATGAGTTCTACATTCTTAGAGAAGAGAACGAGAACGGTCAGCTAACTCTCTCACTGAAGCGTGTTGCTCAGGCGAGAGGATGGGTCTTACTGGAAAACCAGAAGAAGAACGACGAAACCATTCGCGCCAAGATTTCAAACGTTGTCAAAGGCGGCGTAGTTGTAGACGTATACGGTCTACGTGGTTTCGTACCAGCCAGCCAATTGCGTGTTAAAGGTACAACTCCAGAAGAACTGATCGGTATGGAAATACCAATGAAGATTCTGGAAACAGACACCAAGCGCAACAAACTGATCTTGAGCCAACGTCTTGCTGTGCAAGAAGAGAAAGCCGCTCAAAGAGAGAAGATTCTATCTACCCTCGAATCTGGTCAAGTGGTCACAGGCGAAGTTGTTCGTATCGCAGATTTCGGTGCTTTCATCGATCTAGGCGGCCTCGACGGCTTGCTGCCCATCTCTGAAATTTCATGGGAACGTGTCAGCCATCCATCAGATGTACTGAAAGTTGGCCAAATGGTCACGACAAAAGTTCTCAAAGTCGATCAAGAGAAAGGCCATATCAGCTTGAGCCTCAAGCAAATGCAGCCTGATCCATGGAAAGAAATTGAAGACAAGTTCGGCGAAGGTCAAGTTGTGAACGGAACCGTTCGCAAGATTCAGAGCTTCGGCGCCTTTGTTCAAATCTATCCTGGCGTAGACGCTTTGCTACCTACAGTTGAAATGTCTGAACAACCTACTGCTAAACCAGAAGAAATTGTTCAAGTCGGCCAACAAGTAAAAGCAATCATCAAGAAGTTCTCTCCTAAAGAGCACAAGATTTCCTTGAGCTTGAAAGGTATGGACGTCAGCGACTTGCTCAACTAATAGCCGCTGAAAAGCAGAAACTACAAAGAGACCCGAGCCCAGCTCGGGTCTTTTGTTAACTAAGCAGTTCCTGTTTACGAAGCAGTTTTTGTTAACTAAGTAAAACAGTCTGCAAAACCGATAACTTTGTTTCAATATATAACAGAATCAGGAACCAGCTAGCCAAGTGGCAGTCTGTGGTTTCACCGAAGCAGTCGACAATGGCAATCTCAAAACTCGCTGGACTCATACCGCCAATAGAACTATTTTTCTGGGTTGCACCTCTCGGTCGCGCTATCCGCCTGTTCTTTGGTGCCTTCCAACCCTCTTCACTGCGCCAATTTTCTTATCGAAAATTCAAAGTCGCTTGTCTATGGATGGGGCCAGAATCCTTCCACCTGGTTGCCCTGGCTGCCGTCACCGTAGCCATAGCTCTTACTATTCAGTGCTGCATTGAATTGCAAAAATACCAAGCCCAAGATCTCTCAGGAGCCGTGATTTCAATTGGTCTGCTGCGCGAAATCGGCCCCCTCACGGTCAGCCTGGCATGGTGCGCACGAGTTGCGGCCCGCATCGCCGCTGAGACGCAAGCCTACTACGATGCTCATAAAATTGAAGAATTTGCCCAGACCTTTGTTCTACCGAACTACATTGCCACATTGGCCATGTCAATTCCTCTGGGCACCTATGGCCTTGTCATTGGCTTTATTACCGGCGCACTAGTTGCGCCAATGCTAGGTGTCTCATCAACTTCAGTGTTTCTCCATTCATCCCGGGACGGAATTCAGATGAAAGACATCATTGTCTATTTCATAAAGCTAATATTGGTCAATCCAACCATAGGATTTTTTGCTGGTTGCGCCGCTGGTGCCACGAAGATTCACAGCAACAATGCAGCACCATCAAATGCCGTTACTGCAACCTTTATAGTTGGCTTCTTTGCCAACCTGATAATCACTTATGCTGCCTATCTAGCGAGATAACAGAAAAGAATTTATGGACGATAGAGACGACAAAGATAACTCACGCATGATCAGCGATGGCTCACTGGGAATTTTCACAGTGCTGTCAATAATTTTTCTACTCTGGGGCTACCTCTGGTTCAAAGGGACTGGAATTTTAGGTGCCAACCTAACAATCAATGTTCTCTTTCACGAAGTAGCACAGCTGAATGATAACGCCGACGTTTATTTAGACGGTATTAGAGTAGGAATGGTCGACCAAATCGTACGGTTGAATGAGCGAAAAATCTTAGTACGAGTGCGCATAACCACAAAGGAAACTATCATTCCCCAGGGCTCTAAGTTTAGAATTCTGACCAACGGCATCGTTGGCGCCAAATATATCGAAATCGATATTCCCCATGCCCCAGACATCAGAGCCGGCCTTCCCCCCTTGGAAGATAACGCCGAGGTACTCGGTACCGACCCAGCTAGACCAGAGCTCGCTATCAACAAACTGGTAATTGCCCTCAGTAATGTAGATCCGCAAAAACTAGTAAAGAACTACGAAGAAGATCGCACCCGATTAGCAAGAGCAGCCGATCAGCTATCAACTTTGGCTGTCAAAACTATTCCATTATTAGACAATGCCGTTCCACTAGAACGCGAACTTACAGAAATTGCTCACGATCTCCGGCGCGTCAGCAAAAAAGTAGGTGTCCTGCTAGACAATCCGCAATTCACCAACGACCTCAAAGTAACCACAACCAAGCTCAAAGAAACAGCTGACTCAGTGCAAATCACAGTGCGCGACATTAACACTACACTGAAAGACAAGGCCCTTAGAGAAGATCTCCTCACCGCTCTGAAAAGCCTGAACAACGCCACAGAAAATGTGCAAACTTCAGTGACTGCCATAGAAAAGATGTCTAAAGATCTTAAACTACGAACCGATGTCAAAGACATGCTTTTGCAAGCGCGAAAAACTCTCGACAAAGTTGATTCGCTCCTGAGTCGTCCGGGCTTTGGCTCTGACATCAAAGAAACACTGGCTACCACCCGCGAAGCCATCGGTCATCTAGATACTGTGGCCCGGCAACTAAATCAAATTCTCGATAAGCGCGCACCAATTATGCACTTGATGTTTGGTCGCCCGGGTCAACTCAAATCTCCAACAACTAAAGATGCGAAAGCGAAAGACAATAAATCATTAGCCCCAAAGTCAGAGCCAAAGCCAGTAGAGCCTGAGCCGGCACCAGCAGCTCAAGGAGAACAGACGGGGCAAGCTGAACAATCAGAGAAGACAGAGCCAAATCCCGAAGGAAACTAAAAAAGAAAGAGAAAACCAGTAGTGTCGATTACTGGCTTTCTCTTTTCAATTAGGACAACGGTAGGCTAAGAGGGTATTCTAAGCAACTAGTCTTAGAATACTTTGTAGCTATAGCTACCAGCCAACTGTTTGTTGCCTTGACCTGAGCTAGTCTGAATGTCTTGGGCCAATTCATCATAGTCAGCATAGGTGTCTTTAACATGCTTGTAATAAGCTCTGCTTTCAGTATCGGTAGGAGTTTTTGACTTCTCAGCATCAATGCTAGCAAGACGATTGATGAAATCACCAGAAGCACTAGAAGATAGCTGACCATCAGCTTGTTCAATTAATATGCGAGCGAAGAGATCATCGCGACGCATGCTTAAGTCTTCACGAGCGGCTGGATAGAAGATGGTGATGCCATTAGTGGCGGTGAACTTAGCCAATACGATGGGGAAGCGAGAAGGAGTTGTTACTGACTTCCCTGAATAACCAGTTACTTGCATAGTTGGAGCGGTCATAGCCGAACCCTGAAGGATTACCACTGGTCTAGAAGTAGAAGTAATGGTAGTCGTTGATACGGATGTATCAGCCATGGCTGGCAAGAATGATGTAATTGCGGCAAGGGCTGCCAACACTGGGCCCAATGTCTTTGTGGCTTTCATTTTAATCTGTCCTCCTGAGGTGACCTCGTCCTCGACGGAGGGGATTCCAGATTGGTTCCATTTTCGCTGAAATGTTACAAGAGCAATATTGAATACTAGAACTTCGATGGAATTTTGCCAGTCAAAACCGCTTGGATAAAGGCTTGAACAACGTTTGGATCCCAACCCTTGCCAGCATTCTCAACAAACTCACTCTGCACAGACGAGGGATCTTTGCCCGGACCGCTGCGCTTAGGAGATGCTTGTTCGTGATAACGATTGGCTAGACCAATAATGCGAGCAGCCAAAGGAATTTCGTCCCCCTTGAGGCCATGAGGGAAACCGTTACCATCGAACTCTTCATGATGAGCTCTAACGATCGGTGCCAAATGCTGCAAGTCAGGGAATGACTCAAGCAACTCTGCGCCATCCATAGGGTGATTCATTACCAAGAGAAGCTCAGTATCGGAGAGATCGTCTTCAGCCTTCTGCAGAATTTGCGCAGCAGCACCAAGTTTACCCAAATCGTGAACCAAGGCCGCCTGCCTAATAGTATTGATGGCATCCTGGTCTAAACCAAGTTCTTTAGCAATAGCGCAGGAAATCTCAGCAACTTGTCGAGCATGACCGTCGGCATACTTGTCTTTCGCCTCGATCTGCGAGACCCAACCATCAATACGACCGAGCATACGAGCGTCTAATCCACCAGTGGCGAAAATGTAGTCTGATGTCTCATTAGAGGAAGACATTAGCTGATCTAATTTCTTCTGCGCGGCAGCGTCATCGAGAACAGCAGCGGGCTCAGCTGCAGGGGTAGGTGGTGGTGGGGCCTGAGATGGAGGAGGCGGTGTCGAACCCAAGCGGTTCTTCAGTAGACCGGCCCCGGCACCAGCTCGGGCCTTACCCATCATCGATGCTCCCAAGCCGCCTCGAGGAGGGGCGCCACCAGCGGCGGCAGGAGTGGGAATATCATCAAGCTTGCCCCAAGCAGGGCTTTCTGCGGCGGCACCCTTGGGCGTGGGAATAGAATCAAGGTTGCCCCAAGATGTCGGCTCTGCTGCGGCTGGAGCGGCCACCGCTGCTGGTGCAGAGGGTGGTTCAGCTGCCGCGGCCGGCGGAGCAGTACTTATAGTAGGAACTGGAGCAGACGGAGCTTCAGCCTCTACAGGACCGCCCCACGGTGCTTCAGCAGGAGCAGATGCCGGAGCTTCAGTTGCAGGAGCAACAGCTGGAGAGGAAGCTACCGCAGGTTCACTAGCCGCTTGTGTCGTAGGGCTAAAATCTACACTCGGAACGTTGCTGGTAGGACCACTCCACTCAAGCCCTGTTGAAACCGATGCCGCTGCAGGTGCAGGTGCAGATGGAGCAGATGGAGCAGCGACATCTGCGCTATGGGTAGCAGCGGTAACGGCCGGAGCTTCTACTGTTTCAAAATCACCAAAGTCGAGATCAGCATATGGATCGTTCTCCACAGCTGGTGTTGGCGGAGTGATTTGTACCGGTGGATAGTCGCCAGTTGGCAGGTTCTGCTCAATAGATGGGCTAGACCTAACGGATGTAAAAGTAGGTTTTAAGTAGTCGTTAGTAGCAGGCTTCGCTTCAGGAGCGGCGGTACGAGACACCGTCGGCGGTGACTTAATTTCGCCAGTAACTTCCTGTGCCTGAACTTGAGCGACACGATCAAAGACAGGCACACTGCTTGGTCCAGCAGGACTGGAACTAGTAGAAGCGGCAGGCGCCGATACCACAGGACTCGGCGGAGCCGGCGGAGTTGGTGTCGCAGCTGGTGCGGCAGCCGGAGTTGGAGCTGGAGCCGGAGTTGGAGCTGGAGCTGGAGTTGGAGCCGGAGTTGGAGCTGGAGCCGGAGTTGGAGCTGGAGCCGGAGCTGGAGCTGGAGTTGGAGCTGGAGTTGGAGCTGGAGCTGGAGTTGGTTTCGGCGGCGCTTGAGCAACCTTCGCGGCCGGCGGCGGAGTGATTTGGCCAGTCTTGTTAGCCTGCGAAATTACTTGCTGCCCCAAAGCCCCCTTCAGAGCACGACGGACATCAACGGCCGACTTACTAGCTTCAGCGGTCGGCGTATTAACAATACGCTGGTGCAGTTGCATAATCGGTTCGCGCGCCTTCTTCTCGGCAGGCAATTTGTTCAAAGCCTCTGCCACTTTATCAGCAACACTCTGCACCATATCGATTTCGTTGCGTGTCCAAGCGCGTCGGTAATCGCATTGCTGCAAAATTACACAACCATGAGTGCCAACCTGGCTGCGCAGAGAAACACCCAGTAACGATTTAGCGCCAATTAGCTGCAACTCTTCTTGGGCTGGCGAAACGTAGGAGTTTTGCTGCCCCTCAAAAAGTTTCAGCGGCTCACGAGCCAAGAGAGTTTGCGCCACTAAGGCCGAATCGGCAGAAGGCCAGTAGCACTGCTGCAAGCTCTGTACCTTATCTTGTTGCCAAAACTCGTAGCACTTCCAGCCAGCCTGTTGATCATCGGTACAGATAAACAAGCAACGACTAACATTGAGAGCTTTCCCTAAAATATTAACGACCATAAAAAGGGCGTCACCTATTCCAAGGGAATAAGTCATCAGGTTGCCGATTTCAACTAAAAACGTATCGCGGAAGGTATCTCGCTGAACTATGTCGTTAATCTGAGCAAGACGAATGATATCGCCTAACTCACCCAAAACCACACGCATCATGTTCAGTTCATCAGGCGTTACATCGACGGAGCGACTCATGGTCATTGAACCGAAAGTGCGCCCTTGCAAAACCAGAGGAAGTGTCGTGGAACGACCAGTAACCGGAGAGCCGGTAGAGCGATACTCGCAAATCGAAGTAACATTCGGGTCGAGCGGATTGCTCAGCAAAATCTGACAAGCGTCGGCCGAAAAGTGGTCGCCCAAGTCCTTAACGGTGGTTTCGAGAATCCTCTTTAGATCCCTCACACCGGTCAGTTTTTGCACCAAAGGACTGTTCATACTGCTCCAACGCTCTCAAGTAAAAGCTTATAAAATCAACCATAACATGAACAATACAGTGGTTCTACTAGCTCAACAGTGCTATGCCCATACTAAGCCATATCCAACCGAGCGCCACAGCCGATTTATAAGCAAAACTTGGTTGTAAAAAAGAGCAAGACTGATAATTAACGCCTGCGCCCGACCGATAATGAAACCCAGCGATATCAAGCGCTAGCACTGGCGAGAAATCCAACACGGCGCGGTGGTTAAGTGATAAAAAGTTCCCCAAAATACTTGTAAAATAATATGCTTACCTGACAATGTTTCCGTCATCTTAGATTCTAACGAGTTTCCAGAGGTCCATTTGCCAAGCATAGTCACCACAAACAGACCTCTCTCAGTCGGAGACATAATCGGGCGCGCCTTTCGAATTTTCCGCATCAATCTCAAGCTGATTGCTCAGGTGCTGCTTTTCCCAACAATTTTGCTCTGCGCTGGTCGCATTGGCTTTATTATCGGTCTCACCCACTTGTCAAAGGGAGCCGCCGACATCGCCGCTCTGCCAACATGGGGTCTTGTCGCCCTGGCCGGAGGCCTGCTTTTGCTCATCGGCGGCTTTGTTCTCTACTTGCGACTGATAGCACTTGTGCGCGTCTTCACCGGCTTCGCGCCAGACTATATTGAAGCTAACAAATATGCAAAAACTAGGCTGGGCGCTCTCATCGGCCTTACCCTGGCCGCTTTTGCCGCAACAATTTTGGTGATGCTGATGTTCGCCGTTGCCATCGGTATCTCAGTAGCGCTCTTTGCTGGAAAAGGAGTCTTTTTAGTCGCTGGTGTGATTGGTCTAACTATCAGTATCTGCTCCGGCTTCCTCACCCTTCTTTTTGTCAGCGTAGTTGGCCACATGTCCTTATCTAGCATCGCCATTGAAAAAGAAGACCTCGGTACACTGATTTCTCACGCCCTCGCCCTCTCCTCTCGCTCATTCTTCCGTTCGATTTTGTTCTATTTTCTAACAACAAGCGCTGTCGCACTCTTAGCTTATCCACTATCTTTGCCCCTCATCATCATTTTAGTGGGCCACAGCGTCAGCCAGGGCATTGCCACCGGAACGCACCACTCGGCCGCCGATCTGCCGATTTACATGCAGATCGTGTCGCAAGTATGGGAACAGCTTGTAAGCATGATTGTCACTCCCATTAGTTTTACCTGCTTTGGCCTCTACTATTGCGATCTGCGAATGCGTCAAGAAGGCCTTGATTTAATCGAAAGAGTGGAAGTAATGCAGGCAGAAAACAACAGCGAACTAGAGCTTCAATAGAAGATGGATGCAAAAAACATCGCCAAAGAAATTGCCGCAGTAGCGAAAGACTACGACTATCAACAGCCGCCTGGGCTCCTTATCAAGATCCAAGAAATAATTTCCAGTATCATCAGAGCCATTCACGATCTTCTCAACATGATAGAGCTGCCCCAGACGGGCAGCAGTGACACCAAGCTAGTTGGCGACCTATTGCAGACACTGGTGGTAATCGTGGCGCTGGTAGCAGTGGCGGTGGTAGCCCTTGTCATAGTGCGCCGAATGAACTTTCTCGAGGCCCAGCGAAAACGCGCACAGGGTGAGCTTATAGTCAGAGAAAGCGAACTTGACAGTAGTGGCTGGCGCACATTTGCCGCCCAGCTGCGGCAAGAGCGATCAACAAAAGAAGCCTGCCGAGCTCTTTACATGAGTTGCTTACACCTTCTTGATGAAAACAAAATTGCTATCTTCGCCCCCACCAAAACCAATTACGAATACTTTTATACGCTCAAACAAAAACCAACTATTGCCGTGCATTTCCGCCCCCTAGTGGACACCGTCGAACTAATCTGGTTTGGCAATAAAGAAGCAGAAGAGAGCGACTATATCGACTGCCTCAATTTACTCACTGACATTGAAAATGCAGCAGCGAAGATCAAAGCCAACTCCCAGCAAAGGGAGGGGCAATTGTGAGCGCGAACATAAGTAATTCGAAAACTAGTAACAACTTAAAACGCGAATTGATCTTACAAGCGCTAGCGCTGCTAGTCGTCTGCGGGCTGCTTGTTTACGCTAGTGTGTCCAGCGACAAACAGCTCAACAAGATTATGCCCGAGACTCGCAGCTGGGCATCTTCTACCAATTTAAGACCAAGCGGCATGAGTGCTTGCTTCGAGCTCCTGCAAAAAGTGTTCAGCCCCGAGAGGCAAGTAAAGACGTGGGAGTTGCCTTACCGCATTTTAGGTGGCTCAGAGAAAGCCGAGCAAGAGGGCAAGAAAAGCACCAGCAAACTATCGGCATTGCAGCCATCACCAGTGGTTCACGGCGTGCTCATAGTAGCTAGCCCAGATCAGTCGCTGGCTAACTTTGAAGTAGAAGAAATTCTTTCATGGGTCGAGCGCGGCAATTATCTGATCTATTTAGATAGCTTTGTTCTGCGCACCTCAAGGCGGCTTCTAGACAAGTCAACGATGACAGTGAAGCAGCTGGAACCACCTGCAACCAATAAAAAAACAGATCCTCGCTTTGATGTCCCTTTCTACAATCACCTGCGCCAGCTTACGGTTTCAGCCGATCACAGCATAAAAGGCGGGCGCAAAATTGCCACCGTAGACGGGGCCTGCGTTATTGCAGAGAAAGACTATGGCAAAGGTAAAATTTTAATAGCCAGCTGCCCAAGCCTCGTTAGTAACCGCCAAATTAACCAGAGCGAATACTGGTCCAACTTCCAATTTATCTACAACTGGATCGCCACCACTGACGGAGACATCTACTTCGATGAGCGCTGCCACGGACTAAGTCAAGGCATCAACGTCTTTTACTACTTCCTGCGCGGGCCAGCTGGCTGCGTATTAGCCCAAATCGCCCTGATCTTATTAGTGGCTGTGCTCAGTACCAATCAGCGTTTCGGTGCCATAACGCCAATAAAAGTGAGCCGTCAAATTTCTAACCTTGAGCACATTGACGGCCTGTCGAATACATATATGAGGGCCAGGGCCAAACAAGCAGTAATAGAAATAATTTGGCAAAACGCCAGGCTCAAATTATGCAAGTTCTTACAAATTTCGCCCCACGAATCGAACCAGCGCTTGCAAGAAGAGTTAAAAGCCAATGGCAGCGAACAAACATCAGCGATGGCAATAATTGCCGATCAGTGCGAAAAAGCAATAAGCAATAAAGATTTGAGTGACGACCAGTTGATAGAGCTTGTTGAGTCTTGCGATAAGATATCTCAGAGAGTCGACAAGCAGATGACAAGTAAACAGTTAAACAGGGGACAAGATGCAGCAACCAGCAGTACCGACCGTTAATAACGAAGAACTGCGCCAAGTCAAAGAAACTTTTGATCGTTTGCGCTCAGCTTTAAGCGAGAACATAGTCGGCCAAGATCGAGTCATCGATCAACTGTTAACGGCGGTGCTAGCCGATGGCCATGTCTTGCTCGAAGGTGTGCCGGGAACAGCCAAAACCATGCTCGTCAAGACCACCGCGGCCCTGGTCGGTGCAAATTTTGGTCGAGTGCAACTCACTCCAGACATGCTCCCCTCTGACATCCTCGGTACCAATGTCTACGATCTTACCTCTCGCACTTTCAGCTTACGAAAAGGCCCAATCTTCACAGGCATGCTCTTAGCCGATGAAATCAACCGCACCCCCCCAAAGACGCAATCAGCGCTGCTTGAAGGCATGGAAGAACGCCAGGTCACCCTTGATGGTCAAACCCACAAACTACCCGATCTGTTTATGGTGGTCGCCACTCAAAACCCCGTTGAATTTGAAGGCACGTACCCTTTGCCAGAAGCGCAGCTCGATCGCTTCATGCTCAAAATTCTGATTTCTTACCCAGAAGGCGATGCCGAAAAGCAGATGTTACGCAACTGGCAATCGGGGCACTACACCAGATTCTCCACGCCGCTAGAAGCAGTCTGTACTGAAGCTGACATTATCAAATGCCGTCAGTTTTTAAGCCATATTAAAGTTGAAGAAAGTATCCTCGATTATTTGGTGGCACTAACAGCCAAATCACGCAATATCTCTGATGTTTCCCTGGGCGCCAGTCCAAGAGCCGGTCTAGCGTGGCTGGCAGCGGCTAAGGCTCATGCCGCAATCGAAGGCCGCGACTTTGTCACGCCAGACAATATCAAATTTGTAGCTGAGCCAGTTCTGCGCCACCGCTTGATTCTCACTGCCGAGTCAGAACTCGATGGCGTCACCGTTAGCCAAGTAATCGCCAACCTCCTGCGACAAGTACCCGTGCCTAGATAAAAGCGAGAAAATAAGTTTTGACCGCAAGTGCACGGCTATACCTAATATTGATACTAGCCATGGTGCCATTCATAGCGGCGGCATGGTTACCAGCTTTTGCCTCTCTACTAACAAAACTCGGACTAGCAATAGATATAATTTTATTGATTGCAATAGTTGTTGAGTATCAAATCACCCCGCGCACCAGTGCCATTTCCGCCACAAGAAAAGTAGAGGAGCGGCTCTCTATTGGCCGCGATAATAAAGTAAGCATCGAACTAACCTATAAGGGTCAGCTACCGTTAAAGTGCGAAGTGAAAGATGATGTGCCCAGTGCCATAGCTATCGGGGGCAACAGCGCTGTTCCAATTTTCAGCTGTCAGCTGAAAGCCAATCAGATCACTAGCCTTAGCTACACACTGCAGCCAAGGCGACGTGGTTCCTATAAGTTTGGCAAATTAAATGTCCGCTATTTAAGCGCTCTGGGTCTCACCTGGCGAGAGATCAAGTTTGACCTCGACAAAGAAGTAAAAGTATTCAGCGATCTAAAAGCCCTGCATGAGCTTTCAGTTAAGCTCTCACATTCATCAGAACTAGGAGAGCTGCACCAAAAGAAACGCGGTCAAGGTACTGAATTTGCATCCTTGCGTGAGTATGCCGTCGGTGATGACAGCAAGGCCATAGATTGGAATGCTACCGCACGGCGAGATCGCCCAGTAGTACGTACCTACGAAACAGAACAAGAGCAACGACTACTAATTTTGGTTGACGCTGGTCGCATGATGGTAAGCGATCTAGATGGCCTCACTCGTTTTGACCGAGCTCTCAATGCTGCCCTATGCCTGGCACTCACGGGCCTGAGCCATAACGATCAAGTGGGCATTGGCATCTTTGCCGACAAACCCTTGCTCTACTTACCTCCAAAGCGGGGAAAACTCAATATGAACCGCATACTCGAGGCCACCTTTGCTGTCGAACCACGCATGGTAGAACCAGACTATGCCGGTATCCTTTCTTACTTTGCTTCGGCGCAGAAAGGGCGTTCACTGATGGTAGTGCTCACCGATTTGACCGACCCAACTGGCTCCCAAGCTCTTTTAAGTGGCCTGGCGAACCTGGCACCACGACACCTACCATTCTGCGTCACCTTGAAAGATCGCCAGGTTGTAAATTTAGCTAATAGCAATGCTGAGGCCCTAAAAGAAAAAGCAAGACAATCGAAGAAAAAGAACGACACAATAGAAGCAATTTACAAGAAAGCAATTGCCATTGATTTGCTCAGCCAGCGTGAAATTGCTCTATCTGTACTAACAAGACGCGGCTGCCTCGTGCTTGATTGCCCTCCCCAAGATCTATCAGACAAATTAGTAGAAAAATATCTCGAAATAAAATCGCGGGCCAGACTTTAATTGAGGAAGACGATGGCCAGTTCAGCTAACTCTAACCAGTCAAACTCTATGCGCGTAGCAGTGATTGGAGCGATACTGGTGATATGTATAGCTCTTACAAACACAAGGGCGCAGGCCGATAACAGTAAGACTCTTAGCGGATATTTTCAAGCGGGTCTAGAGGCCCTGAAAGTCAAACAAACAGAGAAATGCCAGCAATATATCAGTTTACTAAAAGGCACTAGTGGCGGTGCACCAGCAGCCAATATTCTAGAAAGTAAAATACTCTGCAAACAAGGCCATTTCAAAGAGGCCTTAGCTCTGCTGAATCAATCGCTCAAAAGCCAAGCCAATAGCGCTTCGCTGCTGTCAGAGCGAGCTGCAGTTTATGGCTACACTGACAATGAGGAGCAAACTTATAACGACTATATTGCCGCTTCTAAGTGCAGCAACATGACTAGCGATGATTGCTACAGTATTGTCAAAGGTTTGAGCGAATACGACAAATGGGATGAGGCCCTAGCTGTAGCCCAAATAGGAATCAAGCAGAAACAAGCTAACGGAGCACTTTATGCTGTTGCTGGAGACGTGGCTCGCAAACTAAAAAAGCTCGAACTTGCAGAACAATACATAGAAAAAGCCATTGCCATTGGGCCAGCCAAAGCCTCCACTTTTCAGGAGTTAGCTTCACTGCATAAAGTTATGAAAAACTGGCCAGCAGTCATAAATGATTGCAAGAGACTAAAGCAAGTAATAGCCGATCCAGACAAACATCTCACTTATGCTCGCTGTCTTGAAATGAGCGGAGAAGCCCATCTTGAACTAAAACAGTACGAAGAAGCAGTAGTTGATTTTACCTACGCCATCAAAATATCACCGCTAAAAAGCTCCATTCTAAAACAACGAGCCAGCGCCTACGAAAAGCTCGGCAAAAAAGCCTTGGCGCAAAAAGATCTAGCCGCAGCAAAACAAATAGACGATTCATACTAGAAGAAAATTCGACTTAGACGAGATCGTTGTCGCAGGCGTACTTTACCAGGGCCGTGCGACTCTTCAAATTGAGTTTCTTGCGAATGCGAGAGGCGTGCAACTCTACGGTAGACTCTGTCAAGAACAAACGCTGGGCAATCTCTTTATTGGCAAATCCAGAAGCAATAAGCTTAAGCACCTCCATTTCGCGCACCGAAAGTGGCGGGGCTTCTTCTTGACTGGCTCGTTCATCGGCTCGGCTTATCACTTTCGGTGCCGGAGCTTTCGCCGCAACCTCTAGAGCATTGGTGAGCTGCTGAGTGAGGTTGCCGAGAAGATTCATATGGAAGAGTTGGTCTTTAACTTGGTGATAGGTCTGGCAATGCGACAAAGCAATAGAAGCTTGAGCTGCAGTCAATTCTATTGTTTCGATATCGGCTTCACTCCAGGCTCGACTATCATCCCCAACCACTAGAATGACGACACCATATTGAGTGCCTTGATGAGAAAGCGGCGCTCCAGCCATAGCTCTAATGCCACTGTCTAAAAGCACATCGACATCACTCTCACTAAGCTGCCCACTTTTTCTTAATTGCTCCACTTCATTGACAGCAAGAGTTTTCTGTTGAAAGAGCGACAGCGCGAACATGGGGAACTGCCCAGTACGCCCCAAACCCAGAGGCGAGAGGTCAGGCTCGACATACTCATGAGTGACCATCGGATGAGACGGACCATCAGTGCGAATCACCAAGCAACGCGTAGCCTTGAACATGCGTCCGAGACTGTCAGCGAGAGCTTGCAATAGATGATCGCGATCGAGGGAGGAATGAAGCTTACAGACTGTTTGACGAAGCCAGCGTTCAAAGCCAATTCGCTTGGTTGCTTCGTCAAGATCGTCAGAGGCAAGCGCGCTAGCTCTCCCAGCGCCGGTTGGGCTGGAACGGCTAGCACGATTTGAATTAGCAGACAACTCCCCACCATCGCCACTGGCAAGGAAATCACGAGGAATGAACTGCAAGCGCACTAGCGAATCATCATCACCGGTCAAAGAAACCAATGCGGCAGCGCAGCCAATTTGTCTCAAATCAGATGCTGAGACAGAGAAACAACTACTGCCATCGGCCCGAGCAAGCGACTGCTGCAGGGCATCAAGGAAATTCTTAGAGCCGGGGAAGACCTTGGACAATGGCTGTCCAATTAGACTTTTGCCGCCAGCGGCAAAGAGGTTACTAGCGCTGGCATTAGCACTCTCCACTGAAAGAGATTGACGCTGGAGTAATACCGTGGGCAAAGTCGACTCAACAGCTGGCTGAGCCACAGTTGTCTCCTCTGGCTCAAGACAGCGACCGAGATGAACAGCGAGCATACGCGCAATCACCTGACCTAAATCAAGCAATTCTTCCGAAAATCCTCCGGCCGAAACAGCTCTCTCCATCAGCACAAGACCAATAATTTGCTTGGCTAGAACCACCGGAAAAAGCACCGCGGCACTGTCATTTTTAGAACCGCAGAATGCTTCTAGCGCGCGGAGAGCAAGTGGTGTTTCATTGCCGAGACAGGTTTCGCCAAGAGGCACCCACTGCTCTTGACGCAAGAGACTATGAAGCTCATTGCGAGCGGCGATCTCTAAGCCCTTAGGTATTACCTTGGTGAGAATATCGGCGCTAGCATCGCTCGAGACAAAGGCCAAACGACTGAGTTTAAGACCATCAAAATATGCATCAGGGGTGACTCGAAACAAAGCGCATGAGTTTAACTCCAGAGCAGAACAAATAGCGCCCATATCTAATTGAAAATCGGCCTGTACAGCTTCACTTCCTCTCTGGTCCTGACGAGCGCTCGACTCGCTTAAATGCTGCAACAGTTTAACAACAGGAGAGAGATGAATCTCATGCTCATGTTCTGTTGAAATTTTCTCAGAACCACTCATAGCTTTGAACAAGCCTGCGAACACATGAAAGGAACTTCTGACGAGGGATAATTTACTAATTGCCAACGGCCATTGGCAGTCAACTACTTATTTGTTGAGGTCTTGAGATGACCTCGCTATCTCCAACATATCGCAAACCTGGGATTTGCCTAGTACCCAGTTGGGTGATCTCGCAACTTGTACCAAGGATAGGCTTGCAAGAGCAAGCAAAGAGGCCAATTTACAAGGCTCCTATTAGACAAAATTCGGCCGGGGGGAAGGCATGGGCCATCTACCATTGCAGACTTCAACAAGAAACCTTCCCGAGGCGGCGACTAAGATTTAATATTAATCCAGGGCTGCCAGGAGAAGGCAAGGCGGCCTAATCGCCCACAGAATCAACAATTCAGCCTCTTCCGCCTGACATCAAGATAGTATAGAATTAATATATGTGAATGTGATCTATTGGGAGTCCTTAAGTAAATGGCCAGCGAATCTTCAGCTAAAAAACCTTCTGCCAAAAGCTCTTCCTTGCGCAACCTAAAGCGCCAGTTTGGCCGCCGCATGGTTGAAACGCTGTTGATGTCACCCACTCTTGTTGACGATATTGACAAGATTAGAGCAGCTGGCGTCAGAATCAGACTGGTTGACGGACCTTGCCGCGCCTATTACGACCGCAAGAAGCGCACCATCTACATCGGTCGCTGGTGCCCACGCAACTACAAGCTGATAAGCATTGCCCACGAATTCGTACACGCTCTTGTCAAACCAACCATTGACCCAATACCGGGTCAAACCGGACGGCAAGAGTTCATCAATCGCTGCCTAGAAGAAGAAACAGAGGCAATTGTCCACGAAATAGAAATCGTCAAAGACTTGCTCAAGGCTGATATTCCAGTCGACCCCAAAGAGCTTGAGTGGCTTAAGCGCTACAAGCGCGGAGGGCGCAAGGCTATTATCAAGGCTCTAGAGAAAACCATCACCTCAACCACTGGTGAAGATTATCCTGAGTATTACGGCAGTTGGTACGACGAAATCGTGCCTGTTTCTCAACGCTTGCCATAGCCCTGAGAGCTAGAGACCCAAACTGGAGAGGCTGCTTAAACAGAGTAAGCCAGACTAGGGAAATCTTCGTTTTCTTCCACTGAGTCGATTGTGAATGGCTCTGTGGTCAAAGCGCAGGCGTCCGGAAGTAAGCGCCGAATCTCTTCAGCAATGTAGCGAGCCTGAACAATGCGGCTGTGTAAGTGAATTGTCTCGTATTCAAGCTTGATACGAGTACCATCAACAGCTGTTACTTCTCTATGGCGAATCAGGTTAGTAGCCTGGCGCAAAACTTCTTGCGGAGTTTTTATCACAGCCCGAGAATGAGTATGGGGCAGAAGGCTGCCAGTAGCATCATAGGTGCGATCGATCCAGGCTTCACCAGCAACTCGGATTCCAGCTCTTTCACCAGCTTGCAATAAAGTATTGCCGGCTGGGCCTACCAAAACGAGCCAGCGGTCATACTCAGCCAAGGCCTTAGCGACAATCGTAGCGATACGAATATCGTGGCTCATCTGCCGATAGAGGAAACCATGAGGACGCACTTGGGTAACTTCTAAACCAAAAATGCGGGCCATTCCGGAAAGGGCGCCGAGCTGATAGAGCACTGAAGCTCGCAACTCGTTAGAAGACAAATGTATCTCTCTACGGCCAAAACCAGCGATGTCAGGATATCCTATGTGAGCCCCTAGAGCCAAACCGTAGTAGCGAATGCTCTCCAAAGCGGCTTCCATCAAAACCGGGTCACCAGAGTGGGCGCCGCACGCGACGTTGGCAGAAGTGACGAAAGGCAGCACTTCCTGCTCGCCCTCAACACGGTAGGGACCATAACCTTCACCAATGTTGGTGTTGACGTCAACACCTGTTGACAAAAGAATTCTGGCATTGCTAGGCGCGAAAACAGGTTGCGCTGCCGACTGTGGTTGGGCTTCGCGACCGCCGCGGCCTCTTTGATGCTTAGTTCTACGCATCGAAAATTGCTCCTAGGATACCCACAGCATAGTGGGAATGCTAAGTTTAGCAGTTCAAGGGTAATTCTTTAACATCAGAGTAAACCCTATAGCTTTGTGTGAAGCTAGAATTAAAATGGTGTCATACCACTTTTGCAGCGAGCCTTCGATTGACTACTCCGAAAAATCGCCTAAATCCGGCTTTCGCTTTTCTTACCATGCTATTAGCCGGTAGTTTCTGGCTCACGCCTAATTCAAGCAAAGCCACAGCGGGCCCGGGTGAAAACCCAGTACAACTGCGCTTTGCCGCCATGGATGCAATCTTGCACGGCAATAACAAAGACGCCTTAGATTTATACGAAACCGCTATTCAGGAAGCTTCGCAGCAGTACGGTGAGAACTCTACTTTTCTCGCTGACTTATATTACGAAGCCGGCACAGCAGCTCTCGACAGTAGCCAATTTCCTGTAGCGGAACGCTACCTAACGCTGGCCGTGAAAATAAACCCATATTCAACCATGGCGAAAATCAAACTCGCCGAACTCTATCGCCTCCAAGAACGCCCAGACGAAGCCTCTAAACAATTTCGCCAGGCAGTGCAAATCAACCCCTCTCCGGTGACTAGGCAAGCTTATATTCGTTGGTTAGCGACCAATGGCCGCACGCCCCAAGAGAATGCCATAGCCACTCAAGAATCTCTTAAGCTAGCCATGCTCACTTCTCGGAGCAATGAGAACAGCCGACTGCTTAATCTCAACAGCAAAGGCAAACAAGCAGCAACCGGTTCACAGATGCCCGTTCTTCCGCCAGCCCTGCTGGCGCCGTTAGGCAAAGAAAAGACAGCAGAAAAGACTACTGACGCAATTAGAAATGATGAGAAACCAAAACCAGCAATTAGCCTATTTCCTTTCAAATCTGTTGCCAAAGAGCAGATTTTAGAGAAAGAGAAGCTAGAAAAACAGCGCAAACAAGAAGCCGCCAAGCAAGAAGCTGCGGCGAAAGCGCGCCTAGCTGAAGAAAAAGAACAGGAAAGAGAAAAAGCAAGAGAAAGGGAACACGAAGCGCAGCTTCGCAAGAAAGCAAGCGAAGCCAAAGCCAAAGCCAAAGCTGCCGCCCCAGCGAAAAAAGCTGAAGTTAAGCCAGCGGCAGCAAAGCCAGAAGAGAAAGCTGCTCCAGCGAAAGTCGAAAAAATAGAGAAAATAGAAAAAGTAGAGAAAATCGAAAAGAAAGAACCAAAAGAGCCCAAGCAAGAGCTCAAGAAGGAACAGCCCAAAGCTGTTGAGCAACCAAATATAGTGCCATCACCGCAACAGCCTTCGTACCCGCAAACGATTTACGGTGTACCTGTATCGGTGAAGAAACCCACCGGCAAAGCAGCCCGGACAATGGTTCCACCGCCGCCACCCATGCCGATCTTCCCTGGTGTGCAGCCGATGATGCGTCCGCCTATGCCAAACTTCCAGGCTCCACCACCGCAAGTACAACAACAAGCCCCTGTAACTAAACCGAAACCAGTGGTTAAACCTAAAGCTGAAGTCAAAGAGCAACCAGAAGATAAGCCACCACCCATGACCAATCAATCAGAAAGCGAACCAGAATTCATTCTTGATTGGGGCGAAGTCAAACCTAAAGGGAAGAAAGGTAAGTAATTAAACGGCCGGTTTCTTACTTGCTCTTATTCTTGGAGGCATTGCTGTTAAGGGTGGCGAAGTTAGAAGTGACGCCACCACTAGCATCAGCAGCCGGTTCAGGAGCAACACTAGTAGAATTAGCGGAAGCTTCAGCAATTCCGCGACCTCGTCCTGCTACATTTGGACGCAACCGCCTTAGCTGATCCGCAGTCAAAACCGCTCTAATCGACAAGAAATCATTAAGCATGAGCATTTCAGCTTGCTCTTGCACCCTGCGTAGTTCAGCTCGCTTAGCCCTAATTTGCTCTGGGCTAAAAGAGGGATCAAACATCATATCGCGCATTTCCAGGCGCTTAACCTTAATTGCCGCTTGCAGCTCTTTTGCTTGGCCTTTGGCTTTGCTACGTTGTTCGGTTATACGGGTTTTCTGTTCATCAGTGAGGTTGAGCTGAGAGAGATCAAGCGGGCTGCGATTCATACCACCACTATTGTTACCCATACGCATCTTCATACCAGCACCAGCAAATTCACGCTTATGGCTGAGACCTTCAAAGCGCGGATTCGCACCGGGCGCACTAAAACCAGGGCCAACACCTGGCGCAGTATCCGTTTCTAAGCCTTGCGCCGCAGCCTCATGGGCGCGTCGAGCACGTTTAATTTGCCTTACTCTGCGGCCAAAGCGATCAGCGTCATTTTCAGATTCGACACCTTCTCCACCATCCTGGGCTAGAGCCGCCGGCAAACAAGCACCAGACAAACTAGATACCAGCTGTAGAGCCAGACTGGCGGTACCAGCAAGAAAAAGTCTTTTGCTAAAACCGCTACAGTTTAATCGCATACAATCCATCCTCGTTAGTATTGATGCCAAAGTCAGAGGCACTGTCAATTGTTTCGTAGTCATAAACGGCAACTATCTCTTCTGAATCGTTGACGTTGTTTTTGTTAGTGTCACGATCGCCTTGCTTGTTGTTGGCTAACATTTTTGCAGTGGTCGTCTCTTCCTTGAGGGGCTTAGGCGATGCTGAAGTATCAGGTTTTACAGCCACTTTGGAAGAAGAATTAGTAGCAGTAACTTTAATTACCTTGCTCGGAACATTAGTATTCTCAATAGCACTAGCAAGTTCACGCCCATCATCGGACGCCACATTGTGCTCAACTTCTTTTACCGGGGCCGTCTCTTTTATTGCTGGAACAACTTTGGCGGGCAGCTGCGCTACTTTGTTTACTGCTGTTGGAGCCGAGCTAAACTGACTGAAGGCAAAAAACAGAGCCAAAATAGAAGCGGCGCTAGCCAAAATGTAGACATTCTTGATACCCCCAGCCGGAGCACTAGGACGAGCGTTAGAGCGCGAATTAAGAGCCACTACATTACTGGTTTCTGGCTTAGCTTCAGAACTAGCTTTTGGATTAGCTGTTGCATTAGCAGTCGCCTCTGATGCAGTATGCGACTGAGCAAGAATGCGAGCTTCGATGGCATCACTTAGGTCACCACTCAACTCTACAGCTGGCAAACTCTTGAGTTGACTTACAACCATCTCTATATCAGCCAACTTAGCATTACAAGCAGTGCAGTCAGCCAAATGCAATTCTACGGCTTCAGCTTCTTCGGGGCTAAGCTCTAAATCGTAGTAAGCATCAAGTGCTTCTTCCATCTGCTTACAATTGAGATTTGGTTGTCCTTGCATATCGATCACCTAAATGTTGCGGGCAAGTTGAGACTGTCGGAGGAGAAGTATGGAGAGAGTAATTCTTTTAGTTTGATTCGACCATAATGTAGACGTGAACGCACTGTTCCGATGTTAGCTCCGACCATTTCTGAAATTTCTTGATAAGAGAAGCCTTCTATATCGTGAAGAACTAAAACAATTTTCTGAGTCTCTGGCAATTGACTAAGAGAATCTTCGACCATTCTTGTTTGCTCTCTCAAATCGAGATTCTGTGATGGGTCTGGCCTCTCATCGGCCAACTGCGAAAGAGTCTGACCAAAGGCTCCTGCTCCTTCTTCTTCTGCCACACTCGATTGGGGATCGAAGGACACCAGAGTGGTTGGCTTTCGTCTCTGTTTAACTCTTAAATTGTCCATACAAAGGTTGTGAGCAATGCGGAATAACCAAGAGGCAAATGATGAGTTAGAGCGATACTTATCTAGATTTTGATGAACTTTAACAAAAGTGTCTTGCACCACCTCCTCAGCTTCTTCGCTGCTACCCACCACACGGAAGGCAGTAGAGTACACCCGGCTTTGATACCGTTTAACGAGAGTTTTGAAGAGTGTCATGTCTCCATCCTCTCTGAATTTATCGATTAGGGCCTCGTCTGTAAGGTCCATATACTCCAACCGATTCGGGTGGCTCATAAGGGAATACGCTCAAAGTAGTCAAAAAGTTCAAACATCTGGCACATTTTTTTTGAAGATTAGCATTAGTTAATGAAGCCCCAGGTTTCCCACTTGCCCTAGACGATAGCAGGAGCGAAACTAAAAGAGACTGTGCTATTACACACTCTATCAACTTGCATTCGGAGAACGTCGTGAAGTTCCAAATACTGCCACTCGCAGCGCTTTCGCTGCTGAGCGTCCTGCCAGCAGCTTATGCTCAATCAAGCAGCAACTCAGTAGATTACAAAACTCCCCATAAAAAAATCGAAGACTTGCCAAACTTCCACACGGTTCATCCCTTCTTATATAGAGGTGGCGAGCCCAGTAAAAAAGGCCTACAACAACTAAAGGAAAAGGGCGTAAAAACGCTGATAGACCTGCGCGCCAGCAGTACCATAACTAAAAGCGAAGAAGCTACCGCCCACGAGCTCGGCATGAAATACATCAACTTGCCAATGAGCTCCAAGGCACCCACCGAAGCTCAACTGGCAACTTACTTTGAAGCCGTGAGGCAAGGGCGAGACAAGAACGAGCCTGTTTTTCTACACTGCGCTCATGGCTCAGACCGCACGGGCTGCCTCGTGGGCATTTGGCGAGTGACCGAAGATGGCTACAGCTATCCGCAGGCTTACGCCGAGATGCGCAAATATTGGTTTGGCCCTCAGTTCAAAGAGCTCTCAGCTGCAGTGCAAAAACGGGCCAAGAAAATCTAAGCTTCGAAATAAGCCAACAGCAAATCAAGCCCTAGCGAGAAGGCTGAGGCATAGCGCTTGGGCCAAGATTTACCGGCAGCCCGACAGCACCGGGTGCGGCAGTACCTGGCGCTACTGGTGGTGGCAAGAACTGCTTCAACTTATCCTGAGCAGTTTTAGACCAGGGGTAGTAACGCAAAATTTCTTTCAGAGTAGAAATTACTTTATTACTATCACCAAACAATTCAGACAACTTCACTTGATACCAGAGTGCCTGCCAATTGGAAGGGTCAAGGAACAGAGCTTTTTCAACATAGCGCTGCATTTCAGGGAAGCGCCGGCCACGGAATAAATGAACAGCATAGTCGATATTGACGTTGGCGTCTTGAGGAGTTAGCTGCAATGCCCGATCAATCGTCTGCTTAGCCGATACCGCCTGATTGCCATCAAGGTAAAGCAAGCTCCAATCGGCCAATATGCGCCCTTCAATTTCGGTTGAGCCAACTTTCTTAGCCAGGTCCTGAGCCCTGACAAAATAGTCGTAACTGGCCTTGGAGTGCTCCGGGCGACCCAAGTCTTTCGCCATCATGCGGCGCAAATTGCCAAAGCGACCCAGCAATCTTGCCTCATTCTTTTTGTCACCACTGGAGGTGGCAGAGAGTAAGGCCTTATTGTAGTTCAACTCAGCCAATCTAAAATCACGTTTTTGCACCAGTTGATCGTCACCAGCAGCAATGGCCTGGTCAATAAGAGAACGGGTTTTTACCACGGCCGATGGCCGAATCAGCATTCGTTGGAATTTGTAGTCAAAGTAGACGAAGAAGTTCTCCAAAAATGGATTACCAAGAATTCCCAAGTTTGAAGTCTGGAAGAAGCCTGAATCGCTCTTAGAATCACTTTTACCAGAGCTAGCTGGCAGTGACAAAGTGTAAGTAAAGTCAACACGCTTGATCGTTTTACCAGCCAATACAACATTATCAACCATGACACGACCAAGCTTGACTGGTCGCCCATCAAGGCCGGTACCCTCGGTAACATGCTTATTCTCACCGCTGCTATAGCGAGCGGCCACAGCAGCAGGAAGGTTGTTAAATGCAGCTCCAGTGTCGACCAGCATCATCACATCTTCACGGCCATTGAGCTTTACTTTCACCACTGGGGCGCTGCGGCGAGAGAAGGTCACAGCAGCGCAATCGCTTGTAGGCGAAAAGCTATCAGCATCATAAAACGAGAGGGTGGTTTTGCCATAATCAACACCAACAACAAACTTAGAAATGACATTGGTACCGATAATTCCGCCCAGGCGACGACCTAGGTGCCGCGATTGCGAAGACAAATCAAGAATGCGCGCTTCGATATCGTTGACAATGAGATTACCCAATTCCAATCGACCAATCGTACTGGTATTGGTCATAACAGAACCAGACAGAGCCTGCATTCCAGCCAGGCCTTCTTTGAGCAGATAATTCTCTGCGGCGACGCGGCGGTCGATGATAGTATCGCTGGCACCAGTATCAAAAAGAAAATCTAGCTCCTCACCATTGTTGAGGCGACCCTTCACCAAAATTTCACGCTGACCATAATCGAAGGGTACAGTGATTGTGCGACTCAAGTGGAAAGTGCCACCAGGCCTATCAAATTCGCTATCCTTGATCTTAGCGTTAGCACTTAAGTCTGCAGTAATTCGCACCAACTCAACTTTATCGTCGACTCGACGAATGACGCGGTGCGGATAAAGACTGCCAGCAGAAGGCTGATACTGACTGTAATCAAGCGACAAGGACTTCTTCTTGGCACCATCGCCGAGAGTAAAGGCCACTGAAACTACCATATAGTTATTTTGCTCAATGGCAACAGTGAAACTATCGGAGCCGTTAGGACTATTAAATTGCACCAGCCAAACTGGTGTACCGCGCAAACTAGAGCTTCCCAATAGAACGACTTGATCGACGCTCCGACTGTTGCCGTTCTCTTCAACCTGCACTTTAGCGGCGGTCTGGACCAAGCGCAGGCCTTCCATAACAAAAGTAGCGGGCAAGGTGGTCTCTAAGTTAAGCAATTTGGCCGAGTCGATTTGCAAATCTTCGGCTTTAGCAGAACTGCGAGCACCAGCTTGCACCCATGGAATCTCACCGTTAAAGCCTTCGGTCAAAGTAGCAGAAGTAACGCCATTGTTGAGTGTGTCGCCCCGCTCATGGTCAAGACGCCAGCGCACACCTTTTCGCATCAGGCGAAAAGAAGAGTCACTGGGCCGACTCTCAACCTGAGCGAGATCTAAACCGCTAGGTAAGCCCTGCGAAACATTGTCGTACTCTTTACCGAAAACATTGAAACCAGCCGCAATTTGAGCGACACTCTCTTCGCCCCCATAGGCAGTGAGGCTTTTAGAAAGCAAATCGCTTAGATCAATTGCAGCGGCAGTGGCGTCGGCGGAAGCCTCAGCACAAGCTGGTTGCAGCGAAACTAATGAGGCAAGAGATGCCAGTGACAGACTGGTGCCAAGTGAACAATTGAGTGCAGCAAGAGCAGCTATCACTCGAATCAGTTTCAAATTCAGAATTATTTTCACAGCCTTAGCAGTTAAACGGTAACGAATTGCTTGCACTGCCCAGGAGCTGGCAGACTGATATCTGGCAATTCCCTAACTGTGTTGTAGAGCTTCATTACTTGCACTAGCAGCTCTTCAACTTGACCCAATGGCACTTGATTGGCAGCATCACTTTTGGCTTCATCTGGGTTAGGATGAACTTCCATGAACATACCATCAACACCAGCCACTACTGCAGCCCGAGCTAAAGTCGGGATATATTGCCGCTGCCCACTTGAGGCATCACCAGCGCCACCAGGGAGCTGAACGGAATGAGTGGCATCAAAAATAACGGGATAACCAGTCTCTTTCATAATAGGAATGCCGCGGAAATCGACAATCAAGTTGTTGTAACCGAATGTGGTGCCACGCTCAGTGAGCATGACATTATCATTGCCAGAATCAACTACTTTTTTAACAGCGTTCTTCATCTCAGCCGGAGAGAGGAACTGGCCTTTCTTGATATTGACACACTTACCAGTTTGAGCAGCAGCAACCAATAAATCGGTCTGGCGGCAGAGAAAAGCTGGTATCTGCAAAACATCTAAAACTTCGCCAGCGGCCTGACATTGTTCCACTTCGTGAATATCAGAGAGCACTGGAAGATCAAGCTTACTTTTGATATCAGCTAACATGGCCAAGCCCTTCTCTAAGCCTGGTCCGCGAAATCCATGCACAGCAGTGCGATTAGCCTTATCAAAAGAAGCTTTGAAGACTAAATTGAAGTCATACTTAGCTGAAAGCGCTTTAAGGTGACTGGCAGTCGTGAAAATCGTTTCCCACGACTCAATTACACATGGCCCGGCTATGATCAGAAACTTCCCACCGGCCGAAACCTGGTGAGTACCGACCTTAACAGTCTTAGCAGCCATATGCCCCCCTTGCGTTCTAAATATGTGATTGGATATTGTAGCAGCATGCCTAAAAGCAGTATGAACGAGAGAAATACGACCAGTACAGGATTTGCACACCTTGTTGCAGATGGCCTGGTTCTAAGACTTTACGTTCAGCCTGGGGCAAAAGTCAGTGCCCTACTTGGTGAAAGAGAGGCGGGTGACGGCCCGCGCCTCAAAATCAAGCTCAAGGCTCGTGCCATAGAAGGTCAGGCCAACGCCGCTCTGGTGGAACTAATTGCCGAGCTTATGCACGTGCCGAAATCCTCAGTCACCCTACAGGCTGGCTCAACAGCTAGATTGAAAACCATTCATGTGCGCGGAGAAAGTCAAGCTCTGTTGAGCAAGCTCCAACAACTAGCAATTAACGATTAGCAATGTGTCGGACTAAGCGATAAACCGTATGACCAGCTCTTTGTGAAACAGGCATAATCAAACCAGCGCGAATGGCCTCGGCTAGTTGTGGCCGCAAAGTACGAATACGCTTGAGCTGCCTTGGCCCTCCTGCCATTTCTGGCAGGGTCATACCAACAGGGTTTTTATCAAGTAACTTGACCACTTTGTTTTCGGCCGGCTTATCAGCCGCTTGACTAGCAGTTGAGCCCGCTGGTCTAGCAACGGGAGGACGACCGCGCTTGGGTTTAGAATCGCCCGCAGCCTCTGCCGAAGGCTGGGAGAAGTTGATGTTTTCTGGTTCTTCTGACATCTGCTCGTAATTTACCGCAACAATTGTTCTCTCAGCATAACCCAAACCGCTACTAAAGAATAGTTACGGTTTGGGCCTGAGCTGCTGACCGGCTAGCCTTCTTCTTGTTATATTCCTGACTGTTCTTTGCAAGTTCGTTGGCAAGTTCATAGAGAACTGACGCTCCTGGGTATCACAAAATCCATTCACTTGATGGGTTTCAAGACCGACTCTGGAGCGACGCACTTTCGTACGCAGATTTTGGAACACCGCAATAAGTAAGAGGTCAGGACGTTGAGCATCGGCTCCTTTGTTTTCATGTTGCACAGTCACCTTCCCTTCTACCGCAAGGCAGGTATGTGGCCTTTCGGAGAAGAAAGCGTTTATGAATGTATGGCAGAGACCTACATTCCTCTCTTGAACGCTATCGACGACCTCTTGCAAGAAGGTATCAAAGCAAAACTGACCATCGGTCTCACCCCTGTGCTCTGCGAGCAATTAGCCGATGAGCACTTAAAACAAGGTTTCGAGAAGTTTCTCAGCCTGCGTATCAAAGCGGCTAAAGCCGACGAAGCAAAGTATGCAAGTTTTGGCGCTATCCCCAATCCTGAAAATCATCATCTAGCAAAATTCTACTTAGACTGGTTTACCGCCATTCAACGCGACTTTGCTGACCGCTGGAAACGTGACTTGATTGGCGGCTTCAAACGTCTGCAAGATGCAGGTGCCATCGAAATTACCACTTCAGCTGCTACCCACTGTTTCTCACCATTGTTGAGCGAAGATGTTTCAATTTTGGCGCAGTACAAAACCGGCGTGGCCAACTACAAAAAGCACTTTGGCAAAGATCCTAACGGATTCTGGCTCCCAGAATGCGCCTACAGACCAGCTCAAGGCGAACGTGCTGGCATAGAAAAATGGCTGTTCGAAGCTGGTTTGAAATACTTCTTCACAGAATCATTCGTTATTAAGGGTGGACAGACAGCTGAAGTACGCCGCGTAGTCGGCCCTTACGGCTCAGTCGAATATGTACCGTCTAAACAAAATGGAAATACTGGCTTAGATACATTCGAAGCCTTCTGGCTGAAAGAGTATCCAATTGCCGTAATGGGTCGCCACGAACAAGCTGGCTACCAAGTCTGGTCTGCCGATCAGGGTTATCCAGGAGACGGCAACTATCGCGAATTCCACAAAAAAGATGATACTTCCGGTTTGCACTTCTGGAAGCTTACTTCAAAGAGCACAGACCTGGGCGACAAAGAGCTTTATAACCCAGAAGCTGCCGCTAATCGAATTAAAGAGAATGCCGATCACTATGTTGGCTTCCTTCAAGGTTGCTTGACCGAACATCTGAAAACCACAGGCCGCCCAGGCTTGGTTATGGTTTCATTTGATACCGAACTATTTGGTCACTGGTGGTTTGAAGGCGTAACCTGGCTGAAAGAAGTTATTCGCCGTTTGAAAAACTATACTGCTATCGACATGCAGACAGCTACAGAGTATTTGACAGCCACACCTCCCGAAAAAACTATCAATCTACCTGAGTCTTCTTGGGGCTCTGGTGGCCACTATCAAGTTTGGCTCAACAACGATACTGAATTCATGTGGCCGCAAATTCATCAAGCTGAAAAGCAGATGAAAGAAGTGATGGACCTGGTCAAAGCATCACCAAACGATGCTGCACTGCACAAAGCAGCGGAACAGTTGGCACGAGAACTATTGCTGCTTTCATCAAGCGACTGGCCTTTCTTGGTCACCACTGGACAAGCTAAAGACTATGCTATCGAGCGTTTTGATGGACACGTTGAGAGATTCAACAAGCTCTACAACATGATCAAGAGCGGCCACATTCAGTTCAACGAAATTGCCGCAATTGCCGATATCGACAACTGCTTTGCTGAACTGAATCTTGCCAACTTTCGCTTAGAAGAAAGTGAACTTGCCTCAGGCAGCAAAAGCAAATAAACCTCTCAATTTAGAAGAAACCAAATGAATAATCTTCAAGACTCGCCAGCGCGAGCAACTGATAGCACAAGGAAGCCGCGTTCGATGAAGGACACTCGCACCAAAATTATTGCTACCATCGGACCTGCTTGTCGGCAGCCTGAAGTACTAGCTGAAATGATCAAAGCTGGTATGGATGTGGCACGAATCAACTGTTCGCACTCTACTCCTGAGTTCATCGAGTCAGTGGTTGCTGACGTTCGGGAAATCAGCACAAGATTAGACATGCCAGTGGGCATACTACTCGACCTCTCTGGTCCCAAAATTCGCACCCGCAAATTGACCGGAGATCTGCCAGTCAAGCTGGAGAAAGGCAAACTCTTCACCCTCACAAGCCGCAAACTTGAAGGCACAGTTGAAATTGTCAGCACCAACTATGAGCCTCTTGCACGCGAAGTAAAACCGCAAGACACAATTTTGCTCGATGATGGCTTAATCGAATTGCGCGTTGTCGAAACTAATGAAACCGATGCCATCTGCGAGATCATTATGGGTGGCGTTCTGAAAAATCACCAGGGTATTAATATTCCTGGCGTCAGACTGTCCATTCCAGCACTGACTGAAAAAGACAAAGAAGATCTGAAAGTTGGTCTCAAATGCGAAGTTGATTTTGTTGCCTTGTCGTTTGTACGCGACGCTCAAGACATTGTTGACCTGAGAGAGCAAATTGGCGACCACTGGCCACCTGTAATGATTATTGCCAAACTGGAAAAGCCAGAAGCAGTAGATCATTTAGAAGAAATTTTAGCCGTCACTGATGGTGTCATGGTGGCAAGAGGCGACCTGGGCGTCGAGCTGCCACCAGAAATGGTTCCACCAGCTCAAAAACTAATCATCAGACGCGCAAACGCACACGGCAAGCCCTGCATCACAGCTACTCAGATGCTTGATTCGATGGCCAACAATCCTAGACCAACTCGGGCAGAAGCTTCCGACGTTGCTAACGCAATCTTCGACGGTACTGATGCAGTAATGCTTTCAGAAGAAAGTGCCATGGGTGACTATCCTGTCGAAACAGTGACGATGATGGATCGCATTGCTTCAGCAGCAGAAGCCAGCCAAGACCGCTCTAAATTGCACGAACACGAGCTTGGCTCTTCAGCCCACGCTATTGCCCATGCCGCTTGCGCCATGGCTGTCGACATGAATGCTCGCGTCATTGCTACTTTCACAAAGTCTGGCTCAACGGCTAGACTAATTTCTCAGTTCAAGCCACCATGCCCAATTATTGCGCTGACCCAGCAGACTCACGTCTACCGTCAACTCACTCTCACCTGGGGTACCACTCCAGTGATGCTGACTGAAGTTTCTGATTCAGAGTCAACCATGGCCCTTGTCGAAGAAACATTGTTGAAGCGCAATTATGTCTCGGCCGGTGACACCATTGTCATCACCGGTGGTTTGCCAATTGCAGCCCGCGGCCCAGCCAACTTTGTCAAACTTTCAACAGTTTCACCAAGAACCCAAGCAAGCTTCTGGCAGCTCAAAGGCATCTAGGCCGAAGCAATATAGCGGCTACTGCGAATCAGAAGTAAGGTCTTGGCTTAGTTCTTGGACTAGGTCTTGGGGCTGCTCATTAGCATGCACCAGGTAAGCACAAAGCGGGTCGTCGCGCAGAATGTACTTTTCGCGCGTCACTTTGACGCCGAGCAAAGCCTGCATCATCTGCGGCTCCATCAAACACAACTGGCGAAATTGATTGGCTAAGTCGTGCACAGCGCAGTGACGCTGGTAAATGATGAAGTTACCATCGGGCAACCCTTCCCATTCCGTCATATAGCCATCTTCAGAGAAGATCTTAGCCACTTCCTCAACTCGCTGCGCCAACGATTTATCGTTTACTCGCGCCTTCAAGCGCTCGATGCGCTTCTTGTTGCGAACAGACAGCAGCTCCATCACGCCTTTATGGCCAGCCTGCTCATAAACAGCATCAAGCAAATCAACGGCCAGAGTAGAGCCGCCCGAAGGAAATAGAGATTCGGCCTTGTCGGTAAGCTTATATTTATAGGTAGGGCGACCTCGAGTTTGGCGTTCAATACGCGATTCAATCAAGCCATCTTTCTGCAGCCCAGTGAGATGCCGCCTTACAGCCATTGAAGTAATACCGAGCACACTGCAGAGATCGCCAACCGTTAGTTCGCCCTGGCGTTTGAGGTGAAGCACGATTGCTTCTTGAGTTTTCTCAGGTATCTCGCCTAATGGCTGTGTGATCATTTATTGCTGTCTCAAATTTTGTTAGGCAGGTTTTATCGAGCTGATATAGGTTGCTTGGTCAAAGTTTGCCGATTGGGCGAAAGTGGCCACAGTTTTGTCTTGAGCCGTACTAAGCATTTTGCCGGAAATTCTTGCCTATGTTTCCATTGTCACTCAAATTGAACAAATCTACCACCGGGTAAGACCCGAAAGATAAAGAACTTGAAGCCCCAAACCCTATATCTGTCGATATCCCGAAAAGGATTATAAATAATCTGTGCCGACTTAGTCGATTTTTGATACTATTTTATCTATAAAGTGCCACGTTGCGAACGTTGCAAACTTTTAAGGGAAGTTCCCAAGGGAAACCATCTATAAAAGGGATATGATTCAGAAGCAACCAGAATTGGGTCAAAGCAATTGTCTGGCGATGCAAAAGAGATTTTTTCCAGCACGAGAGCACTAAAAAAAAGATCGCAACCTAGAAATCTTGACCAGTAGCAAAAAGAGGCAAACCGGAAGATGACTTCCCCAAACACCAACAAAAGTACAGGCTCAGACTCTGAATCGAGCGCAATTCCTTTGCTCGAGATTGTTGACTTGCACGTCAACGTCGAAGACAAAGAAATTCTCAAAGGTGTGAACCTAACTATCCGTGCCGGCGAAATCCACGCCATCATGGGCCGTAACGGTTCGGGCAAATCGACCCTATCCTACGCGCTGATGGGCCATCCACGATACAAAGTGACCTCTGGCAAGATGCTCTACAAAGGTCAAGAAATTTCTGAGATGAGCCCAGACCAGCGGGCCAAGCTCGGTCTAGCTCTCGCCTTCCAATACCCGGTATCAATTCCTGGTGTCTCAGTTTCGAACTTTTTGAGAAAAACAGTAAACGCCGTTCGCGGTCGCGATATTCCGGTCAAAGAATTTCGCCTTGAACTGAAAGCTTTGATGGCTAAACTTGGCGTCAAAGATGAGTTTCTCTCGCGTTATGTCAACGACGGTTTCTCTGGCGGTGAGAAAAAGCGCCTTGAGATTCTTCAACTCTCAATGCTCAATCCATCCTTGGCTATCCTTGATGAAACCGATTCAGGTCTAGACATCGACGCGCTCAAAACAGTTTCAGAGGGTGTAAATGCCCTCAGTAAAGCTGACACAGCAATCTTGCTCATCACTCACTATCAACGCATGCTCAATTATGTTCAGCCGCAATTCGTGCACGTCTTCCAAGACGGCAAGATTGTTGCTTCCGGCGGCAGTGAACTAGCTCTCGAGCTAGAAGACCGTGGTTATGAATGGGTTACTTCGGAGATGCAACCAACTCCAGGTACTGGACCCAACGCGACGAGTTCTAGTTCAAGTTCAAGTTCAAACTCAAGCCAAAGCCCTGCAGTCGTAGGCGCTAAGTAATTAAGATGGTTAAGGAGGCAATTATGTCGGCAGAGCTAGCCCCAGCCCTAAATAACAAAGGGTTGCCAGAGAGCGCTAAACCAGAACTCAATAAAAGTGCAGGTCTAGAAGAGATCGGCAACGACTACAAGTATGGCTTCTCGGATAAAGAAGACTATATTTTCAAATCAGGCCGCGGTCTAACCCGCGAAATAGTTGAAAAAATTTCAGCGATGAAGAACGAGCCAGAGTGGATGCTCAAGTTCCGCCTGCGCGCTCTCGATATCTTCAACAAAAAGCCTATGCCCACCTGGGGCAACTGTGGCCTGCTCAATGATATCGACTTCGAAAATATCTTCTATTACATCAAGCCATCACAAAAGCAAGAAACAGACTGGGATGAAGTGCCAGAAGGTATCAAGAATACTTTCGATCGCTTAGGCATCCCTGAAGCCGAACGCAAATTCTTAGCTGGCGTCACTGCTCAGTACGAATCAGAAGTGGTCTACCACTCCATTCGCGAAGACCTTGAAAAACAAGGTGTACTCTTCCTCGACATGGATTCAGGCCTGAGACTGCACGAAGACATTGTGCGCGAACACTTCGCCACCGTAATTCCTGCTGCCGACAACAAGTTCTCTGCTCTCAACTCTGCCGTATGGTCAGGTGGAAGTTTCATCTGGGTGCCACCAGGCGTCAAAATTGAAATTCCATTGCAAGCCTATTTCAGAATCAACGCTGAAAACATGGGGCAGTTCGAGCGCACACTAATCATTGCTGAGCCCGGATCTTTCGTGCACTACATCGAAGGATGTACCGCGCCGACTTATTCAACCGACTCACTGCACTCAGCTGTAGTTGAGCTAATTGCCAAGCCCGGCGCTCACATTCGCTACACCACTATTCAAAACTGGTCTAAAAACGTATACAACTTGGTGACAAAAAGAGCAGTTGCCCACGAAGATGCCAAAGTTGAATGGGTAGATGGAAACCTCGGCTCCAAGCTGACCATGAAGTATCCAGCCATCTACTTACTGGGCGAACGGGCTCATGGCGAAGTGCTTTCAATTGCCTTTGCTGGCGAAGATCAACACCAAGATGCTGGTGCAAAAATCATCCACGCTGCTAAAAACACAACCTCGATGATTATCTCCAAGTCTATTTGCAAAAATGGCGGACGTACTTCTTATCGCGGTTTGATCAAGGTTTACCCAAAGGCCACCGGTGTTAAGTCATCGGTCAAATGCGACGCCCTGTTGCTCGATGACAAATCAAGATCAGATACATATCCAACCATGGAAATTGACGAGAAAGACGTCAACATCGAGCACGAAGCCACCGTATCAAAAGTAGGTGAAGAGCAACTCTTCTACCTGATGAGCCGTGGCCTCAACCAAGATGAGGCAACAGCAATGATTGTAAATGGCTTCTTTGAGCCATTCACAAAAGAGTTGCCCCTTGAGTATGCCGTAGAGTTGAATCGATTGATTCAGCTTGAGATGGAAGGATCTGTCGGCTAAGCAGTTTAAAGATAAGACCTCACAGTAAGCGCAAGCGAACAAAATGAAGATGGAGATGGAAACAGTCATGGCGGAGTTGAAGTTAGCCAACACCATAGCAAAAGAACGGGTAGCCGATCTTGCTCAGAGAAATGGCGAACCAAGCTGGTTGCAAGACTCAAGAAATGCAGCCTGGGAAATTTATTTCCAGAGCCCCATGCCTACCACGCGTGATGATGATTGGCGCAAAACCGAAATCGACAATATTGATCTCTCCACATTCATTACTGTTGATCCACTGAAAAACAAAGCCACTAAAGTTCCCGCAATGGAAATCTTGCAGTCGGCTTTGGCCAAACTAGGCGAACCAGCTGGCCAGTTCGTAGACGACTACGAAAGCCAAACTCAATATGCCACGATCAATCCAGAGTTAGCCAAACAAGGTGTGATTTTCTTGCCTCTAACCGAAGCAATAGAAAAGCATCCAGAACTGGTCAAGAAAATATTCGAAACCGGTAAGCCCCTAGCTTCTGATGACAAATTCACCTTGATGAACAAGGCCCTCTTCAACAGTGGCCTTCTTCTCTACGTTCCTAAAAACGTAGTAGTGGATGGACCTTTCGTCAGTGCCGTCAATTTGCCCGTGGGCCCAACTGGTCAGGCCGTATTTCCCCGGGTAGTGGTTGTGGCTGAAGCCAATAGCCATGTCACCCTGGTCAGCGCCTTCGCCAATGCTGAGGCAGCAGCTTCTGAAAAATCAGCAACTGGTACAACACTCTCTAACTCATTCTTCGAAATAACAGTGGGCCAGGGAGCCAAAGTTACGGTTATGGCCGTAGACAAGCTCTCCAGCGATGTCTTTGCCGTAAGCCGCGTCCGTACCCACATTCACAAAGATGGCGTTTTCAACCTCACCACAGCTGGATTGGGCGGCAAGCAAATCAAGTCAGATATCGAAACCATCATGGTAGAACCTGGCTCACACAGTGATATTCGCGGTGTTGTTCTCGGTGATGGTTCAGAGCACTTCTCTTACAACACCATCCAAGAGCATACCTGTCCTGATACCACATCTAATATCAACTTCCGGGTTGCCTTGAAAGACACTTCTTCTTCTGTCTACCAAGGCATCGTCAAAGTAGACAAGATTGCCCAGCGTACAAACGCTTTTCAATCGAACAAGAACCTCTTGCTCGGTACTGAGGCTAGAGCCGATTCTATTCCACGCTTAGAAATTCTCGCAGACGACGTCAAATGTTCTCACGGAGCTACCGTTGGCCCCGTAGACAAAGAGCAACTATTCTATTTGAATTGTCGCGGCCTCAATCTGAAAGAAGCAGAAGAACTAATTGTCAGAGGATTCTTTGTACAGATTCTCGATGACATTGAAATCAAGGGAGCCGCAGACTGGGTCGGTGATCTGGTAGCGGATAAAATCTACAAATGAGCAATCCTGGTTTCATTAGAGTCGCTCAAATAACTGATGTCAAAGAAGGTACAGCAAAAGTATTTACGGTTGGAGAGGTGCGCATCGCCCTTTGCAACGTTGAAGAAAAATTCTACGCCATAGCTGATATTTGCACCCACGACGGTGGACCTCTCGGTGAAGGTGAATTGGACGACTGTCAAATTGAGTGCCCACGCCATGGCGCCCGGTTCGATGTGCGCACAGGCAAAGCTTTATGCTTACCGGCAGTAATCAATGTCCCGACTTATCCAGTGGAAGTGAGAGACAGCGAAATATTCGTCAATTGCCACCCGGCCGCGGTGGGTTCGTAGTTTAGATATAGAGAAGCAAGAAAAGCCATGAGCAACCTAGATGTAGAAAAAATTCGCCAAGATTTCCCCATTCTTGATCGCGTAATCGACGGCAAGCGACTAGTTTATTTAGACAATGCCGCCACCTCCCACAAGCCTGTTCAAGTAATCAAAAGCATCTCTAACTACTACGAGCAATACAATTCGAATGTACACCGCGGCATTCACACCATGTCAGAAGAAGCGACCACCGCTTATGAAGGGGTGCGCGAAACTGTTGCTAACTTTATCGGTGCCAAAGAAACCTGCGAAGTAATTTTCACTCGCAATACAACAGAAGCTATTAACCTTGTGGCCTACAGCTGGGGCAGACAGAACGTCTTGCCCGGCGATGAAATTGTTTTGTCACCAATGGAACATCACTCGAACCTAGTGCCCTGGCAGCAGCTGGCTCAAGAACGCGAAGCCAAACTAGTCTTTTTAGAGCTGACCGAAGACGGCCAAATCAATATGGAATCGGCCAAGCAGTTGATTGGCAGCAAAACCCGACTGGTTGCCGTTACCCAAATGTCTAACGTACTGGGCACAATCACACCAGTAAGAGAGCTGGCCAGACTAGCCCACCAGCACAATGCCGTCATTCTTGTAGACGGCGCTCAAGGAGTGCCCCACCTCACGACTTCTGTGGCTGAACTTGAATGTGATTTTTATGTCTTCTCCTTGCATAAGATGCTGGGGCCAACCGGTGTTGGCATTCTCTGGGGCAAGAAAGAAATTCTCAACGCCATGCCACCATTTATGTTTGGTGGCGACATGATTAGCTCAGTTCACCGCGACAAGAGTCGCTGGAATGAGCTACCCTGGAAGTTTGAAGCTGGCACACCAAACATCGCTGATGTTATTGCTAGTGGTGTCGCTATTGAGTATCTGCAAAATCTCGGCATGGATAATGTCAGAGCCCACGAAGTCGAGATCACTGAGTATGCCCTCAAGCGCCTCAGTGAAATCAAAGGCATCACCATCTACGGCCCTAAAGACGCCAATCTTCGCGGCGGCGTTGTCGCCTTTAACGTTGAAGGAATTCACCCCCACGACCTCGGTCAAATTTTGAGCGACAGTGGTGTGGCAATAAGAGCGGGGCACCATTGCTGCCAGCCCCTGATGAAAGATTTGAAAGTGATGGGCACAGCCCGCGCTAGTTTTTATATCTACAACACCCTTGAAGAAGTCGACCTGTTAATGGCCGCTCTCAAAGAAGCTGATAAGGTTATGGGACATGTCGCTTGCAGATGATCTATACCGGGAAACTATCCTGGATCACTACCACAACCCGCGCAATAACGGCAGCATAGACAATGCCAGTGCCACCGTTGAAGGTGTCAATCCACTTTGCGGCGATGAGCTCACACTCTATCTCAATGTTTCGCCAGCGGGCTTAATCGAAGACGTTAAACTCATGGCCCATGGCTGCTCTATCAATACAGCTTCCGGCTCAATGATGTCTGAAGCAATACTTGGTCAATCGGTCGAGCGCGCCGAAGAAATTATCGAATGCTTCAAAAATATGATGCTAACAAAGAGCGACGAAGTTGCCTTTGAAGACGAACTAGAAGAGCTAGAAGCTCTGCGGGGCGTGAAGAAATATCCTGTGCGTATCAAGTGTGCACTGCTACCCTGGAACACGCTTTTGGAAGGAATCCAGACTGCTAAATCTACAAAAAAGGAATGAGCCTTTATGATGTCATCGTTGCAAGAAGATCTTGTATTAGAAAATCTCCGCCAAATTGTTGACCCCGAGCTAGGCATCAACATTGTTGATCTCGGCCTAATTTACGAAGTCAAAGTAACCGGCAACGACGTCAACATCAAAATGACTCTGACAAGCCCAGGATGCCCTGTTGGCGCGGTCATTCAAGGTCAATGCCATGCCGCAGCCAAGAAACTGCCCTGGGCCGAAAATGTCGATGTCAAACTGGTATGGATTCCCCGCTGGGATCCAAAGACCATGGCAAGCGAAGAAGCCAAGATGGATCTCGGCATTCTCTAACGGCCAATTGGCAGATCGATCAAAACAATTCGTCAATAAATTTCAGCAATAAATTGCCCTCTAATGAAACTGCCTTGTCAGGACAGTAAACTTGAGGGATGCCTAAACCTATCATTCACGATCACGATGGTCACGTTGACGATCTGCTCAGCTGCATTTTGCTCTGGCTCAGCCCAGAAATCGATTTGCAGGCTGTTGGTATCACCAACGGTGACTGCTATGCCGCTCAAATTTTTGAAGCGACTCAAAAAATAGCTACCTACCTCGATATCGACGGGCCAGAAATAGCCCTAACCGAAGACGAAGTGCCGCATCCGTTTCCTGAAAACTGGCGCAGAGAAAGCTATATCATCAATGAGCTGCCGCTCTTCCGTGACAACTATCTGAAGAAGCCATACCAGCATGGTCGGCCGCGCAATATTGAATCGGTATTTTTAGATTGCCTCTCTAATTCAAAAGTACCTTTCACCGTGGTCACAACTGGCCCGCTCACCAACATTGCCAAACTCTTGACCAGTCAACCAGAAGTCAAAGACAAGATTCAAGAATTCTTGATCATGGGCGGAGCCATCAATTGCAAAGGCAACGTCGAAGAAGAAGGCACTGACGGCACCGCTGAGTGGAACGTCTATGCCGACCCGGTTGCCTTCAAACAAGTGCTTGACAGCAAAATTCCAATCAAGCTCATTACTCTTGATCTCACCAATGACCTACCGGTTACCAAAGACTTCTTAGCCAAACTTGAAGCCCAATCCGAAAACTCACGGGCCTCGGCCCTGGCCTTTAAGCTATGGAGCCTGGTCAAAGGTTTTGACTACTACTTCTGGGACACCATCACTGCCGCTGCCGCCATTGAGCCAGGCTTATTCACCTACAAAGAAGTGAAGATTGACGTTTCAACTTCAGGCAAGAGCATCGGCCGCACGGGCCCATCGCTTTTCACTGGGCGCAAAGTGCAAGTAGCCACACAAATAAACAAGCAAGCTTTCGAAGATTTGCTGCTCACCATTCTGGCAACGCGCTAGATTCTGGCAAAATTCAAGGCTAGATTTGCCAAGGCGTTTTTGGAGATACGAATACTATCCAAAACCCCTCTTGACTTCCCCTCGGGCCCAGACGTAAGTTAGCCCTATGAGAAAACACACCCCAAACCAATCTCAAGAATTACCAGAAGCAGCACCAGAGGTTCAGACGGTCGGAAGTGAGCCGCTAAAGAGCCCGTCTTTGCTCAGAAAAATTGCTCGCTGGCAAAAAGGCTTCAAAGAAAAAGTCGTCGACAACCCAAAAATGAAATGGTTTCGCCGCATACTCTTCGGCTCCACTCTTACTTGGGCCATCCTCTTAGCCTTCCAGAGCGTGCCTTACTACAACGCCATTGCCGCTGGTGAAGAGGCTTTCAAACTTGGTCGCTACGAGAAAGCGCGCAAAGAATTTGAAACATCCCTGGCTGTCTGCCAGACCTTTGGCCCCGACTGGCAAATCGACAAACGCACAGCCCGAGCCATGAACAACCTGGCAGAGCTTTACCGCATCCAAGGCCGTTACGGCGAAGCTCGCCCTTACTACGAAAAAGCAGCCGAAGCCGCCCGGCTCAGCTTTGCCGCCAGCCGGCCCGAGCCAGCCGTAGCCCTCAATAATTTAGCCATGCTAGAGCGCGAACAAGGCCGCTACAAAGAAGCGGAAAAAACTTACTTAAAGGCCCTAAATTTGTGGGAGACGCAAATTAAACAGCCAGACTCGCCGCAACTAGCCAGTATTACCAACGGCTTAGCCAAACTGAGGCGTGATCAAGGTCGCTACAGCGAGGCAGAAACTCTCTATCTCAAAGCTCTAGCCATCACTGAGAAAAAACTCGGTCGCAGTGATGTCGGCAATGCCTATCTACTAGCCAATTTGGGCGGACTTTATCGCGATCTTGGCCAAGTAAAGAAAGCTGAGAAATACTATCAAAGAGCTTTCTATCTTGATTTAAATGCCCTCGGCAACCAACATCCTGATACAGCGATGGACCTCAACAACTTAGCTGGTCTCTATCGCGAAGAAAATAAACTAGGTGAGGCCCGCACTCTCTACGAACGGGCTCTGGAGATTCGCTTAAAAGCTTTCGGCCCTGACCATCCACTAACAGCCAAAACACTGATGGGTATTGGCGATTTAGAGCGGCGCTTACAGAACTATGACAAAGCACAAGTGTACATAGAAAGAGCCCTAGCAATTCAAAAGCGCTCTCTGCCTGCCACTCATCCCGATCTAGCTATCACTTTAGATAATCAAGGCATCTGTTACCTGCAAATGGGACAAGCAGCCAAAGCCAAAGAATGCTTCGCCGCAGCCCTAAAAATGAGACAAGCCCTGCTTAGCTCAGACCATCCTGATTGTTATGTCAGTGCGGCAAACCTGGCTGTTGCTAACGCCACCTTAGGTGTCGGCTCCCAAGAGCAAGTCAATGACGCTCTTGAAAAGCTCACTGAAAGATTGGGGGAGAAGCACCCAATAACCAAGGCAGAGCGGGCTTTAGCAAGCAAAAATAAAGATCTGGCAGCGCCAGACTTAAGAGAAGTTAGTGCTAGCAAGCCTCAATAATTTATTAGTTTACGGCCGCTCTTGAGCCAGAGCCGTTACTATGTGATTGGCAATCAATTTTGAATTGTCCGTCACTACCCTAAACAGGTCACTCAATGCTTGGCGCCAATGAAAATAAGCTCAACGAAGAGCAAATAAGAAAAGCCCTCAGTACGGTCATGGATCCTGACCTTAACATCGATGTAGTCACTCTCGGAATGATCTCCGACATCAAGATTACCGGCTCAAAAGTGTTTTTCAAACTAACACTGACAACACCGGCCTGCCCAGTTAAGGAGCGCCTCGAAGGCGAATGCCAAGACGCTGTCAAAGCCTTAGAAGGTGTTGAAGAAGTCGAAATGGAATCAGCAGCCCAAGTGGCTGGACAACGCCGCAATGGCAAAGAACCAGTGAACGGCATCAAGCAAATTATTGCCGTCACCTCAGGTAAAGGCGGCGTAGGTAAATCAACTGTATCTTGCAACCTGGCTGTGGCACTAGCTAAGCTCGGCGCCAAAGTCGGTTTACTCGACGCTGATATTACTGGTCCAAATATTCCTTTGATGATGGGAGTTGATGCCTATCAGCCCACCGCCAAAGACAACCGCATTGTGCCAGCTGAAAATCATGGTGTTAAATGCATTTCGATGGCTTTCTTTGTCTCCCAAGACACACCATTAATCTGGCGTGGACCAATGCTAGACAAAGCGATCAAACAATTTTTGCGCGACGTTGAATGGGGCGAACTCGATTATCTCATCGTTGATATGCCACCAGGCACCGGCGACGCCCAGCTCACCATGGTGCAAGCCACTCAGCTTTCCGGCGGCGTCATCGTCACCACCCCACAAGATGTTGCCTTACTCGATGGCCGCAAAGGCCTAGCAATGTTTTCACAAATGGAAGTGCCAATCCTAGGCTTTGTCGAAAATATGAGCTACTTCCAGCCTAAGGGCTCAAGCGAACAGTACGAAATCTTTGGTCGTGGCGGTGGTAAGCGCTTAGCCGACGAGCACCAGGTACCATTCTTGGGCGAAATACCACTCGACCCAGAAGTGCGCATTGGCGGCGACCAAGGGGTGCCAATCGTAGCAGGCGACCCAGACTGCGCTGTATCAAAGGCCTTTATTGAAATTGCCAAACAAGTAGCGGCTCAAATCAGTATTCAATCACGAGCTGAAGTTGCCACTGCCGGCGCAGTATAGATTGGGTCTGCAGTTTAGATTGGGCCTGCGGTTTAACTTGAAGCTATATATAAATAGATAATAGTAAAAACTAGCAGCTGACAAAGTAAGAAATTTAAAGCCCTCTCTTAGAAATCTAAGCGGGGGCTTTACTACATGCTGATTCGGGCTATTATGTTGGCATCAGCAAAGATTTTCATCCAAAATCTCGCTGCTATGGCAGAACACTACAACGACTCCATATACGGTGCATGCTAAAAAGTATACAGATTAGAGATTTCGCCCTGATTGAAAAAACTCAGGTCGACTGGACAGCCGGATTAAATGTTCTAACCGGTGAGACTGGAGCAGGAAAATCCATTTTGATGGATGCTCTCAACGCTGTCTTAGGCGGCAAAGTACCATCCTCAATCATCCGTCCCGGAGCCGACAAAGCCAATCTTGAAGCAGTCTTTGTACCTAGTTCGCAGGTGATTGCCTGGCTGAAAAAAGAAGAGTTAATTGACGAAGAAACAGCCGAGCAAGCAGAACTTACAGTCGCTCGCGAAATAGGCAAAAGCGGTTCTAAAATTCGCATCAACGGCACCCTGGTAAATCATAATTTGCTCGGTGAGTTGCGCACCATGCTCATTACCGTGCATGCCCAGCACGAAGCACGCACACTCATGTCTTCGCAGTCACAGCTAGAACTTTTAGATGGCCTGGGCAGCGAAAGTCACACTAAAATTTTAGAGAAAGTACGCACCCTATACGCTCGAAAAAAACAATTGCAAGACGAGCTAGATTCGCTCACCATGTCAGAAGATGAGCGCCTGCGCAAACTTGATTTTTCCAAATTTCAATTAAATGAACTAGAACAAGCCGAACTGAGCGATCCCGCCGAAGACGAAGACCTGGCTCGGCAGGTCAGCGTTTTGAGCAATGCTATTGAACTAAAGCAACAAGCTGAAGCAGCTCAAGATGCGCTTACCGGCTCCGATTCAGATAGTTCGGTCTGTGCCGTCGACCTGATTCAAAAAGCCATGTCTGAAGTAGAAAAAGCCCTGCGCTTTGACTCTAGCCTTGACTCTATCCACGAAGCCCTGAGCGGAGGCCTGGCTAGCCTAGAAGAAGCCTCCACAGCCTTGCGTCGCTACGCCGACAAGCTCGATACCGATCCAGATACTCTGATCGATTTAGAAAACCGCCTTAATTTGATAGCCACTATCAAGCGCAAATACGGGCCGCATTTAAGCGACGCCATTGCCAAGCAAGAAGAGCTAAGCCATGAACTAGAAAAACTAGAAAACGGCTTGAAAGAAACCGAAGGCCTAGCCAAAGAAATAGCTGACGTTGCCAGCGAGCTACAAAACAAAGCCGCCGATCTATCTAAAGGAAGGCTAAAGCTAGCCAAGACCTTGTCAGCTGCCGTAGAAAAAGAATTAGTAGATTTGGGCATGGAAAAATGCCGCTTTGAAATTGCCTTTAGCCAACTGGCCGAAGCCGGCCCCAACGGCATCGACAGAATTGACTTTTTAATAGCCCCCAACCCTGGCCAACCAGCCATGCCCCTGGGCAAAATTGCCTCTGGCGGCGAACTATCACGCATCATGCTCGCCATCAAGACCATCTTTGCCGCCGCTGACCAGGTGGCCACTGTCATATTTGATGAAATAGATACCGGCCTCTCCGGCCGCGTGCTCAATGCGGTGCGCGACAAACTTTCAAAACTATCCCGCTCACAGCAGATACTTTGCATCACCCACCAGCCAATTGTTGCTTCAGTGGCTGACAACTACCTAGAAGTAAAGAAAGAACATTTGGCAGATCGCACGATTGTTACAGTCAACATTCTTGATGATGAAATGAGACTTAGATCTCTTGCTGCCATGGCCAGCGGAAACGCCAATGAAGAGGCCTCGCTTAGCTTTGCCCGCTCTCTCATAGATCAAGCGGCGGCGGTTCGCGCCCTACCCTAATATCAATTGTGCTTTATATTTAGGCATACAAGCACAATGTTGATTGACATAAAGCCATCAACTTCAATAGAATCAACCGTTGCTGTCCGGCTTTTCCAGCCTGCACAGTTTAAATTGGGGCGTCGCCAAGTGGTAAGGCATCTGGTTTTGGTCCAGACATTCCGAGGTTCGAATCCTTGCGCCCCAGTTTCATCTTTTCATCCAGAAAAGTTCTACGAAATCATCCAAAGTTTTACCTAAGGAATTGAGCGGGTTATGGAGAAAATCAAACTAGGCGTCGCCAAACGCGAAGCCAAAACCCCGAAACAATTGAGACGTGAAGGCAACGTGCCTGCGACTCTTTATGGTCGTGGTATTCCCTCTGAGAGCTTGCAAATTAATGCTCGTGAGTTTGGTCGCCTTCCAGCTGCCGCTTACTCGCACATGATTGAGCTTGAATCTGCAGAAGGAAATGTCAACGCTATCATTAGACAAGTAGCGAGACGTTCAACTCAAGATTTCGTCTATAACATCGAACTCTACAAAGTAGACCTTCAGCGCAAAGTTTCAGTGACCGTTCCAATCAAATTTGTTGGCGCTTCCATGGCTGTTAAAGCTGGCGCCAAGCTCGAAGAGAACTATCAAGAAGCCAACATTGAATGCCTACCTGCTGAAATTCCAGATTACATCGAAGTAGACCTCACCGCTCTAGATGTAGTCGAAGCAGCCATTCACTTCGGCCAAGTACAAGTGCCCGCTGGAATCACTATTCTCAACCCACACGACGAGATTGTGGTCAAAGTTGTCGCTCCTAAGGTTGTTGCCCCAACTGCTAAAGAAGCAGCTGCCGCAGCCGCAAAATAGAGCGCTGACTGAAAAAATTAAAAGCGTCGGCTCTAGGGTCGGCGCTTTTTTGTGTCTTACTTTTGCCTGATTCTTGAGCAAACTGTTTAGCGACGCTAAATTAAACAGTCAATCTACTGATAATTGGCAAACAAATCTCCAGCCGGCCAATCTTTCACATCGTTGAGCAATGCGCGAATTTTATTGACGGCTACTGGCGCCGGATTAGCATCGTCCCCGTTGTCGGAGGCACCACCATTGAACTGCACGCAAAAATCAACACCGTTGCTCATGTGAACAATTTGACAGTGAACACCAGGCTTGGCACCATCTTTCATGAAAGAAATTCCGGCAGGCATTTGCCGCACTGTATCCAGACCCAAACCGAAGTGCTTACCATCTTGATCACTTTGCATTGGTGGCGGCAGTGGTGCCACAAGCTGATTGAACGAGTCTTGCGAAATACCTTGCATGCGAGATCCATCTAGTGCTGTCAAAAACTTGACTAAGTCAATCGACGAAGCCATCCAGTTACCGAAACTAGGCATCAAGGGCACTGTGCGCTGCCCCCCTTTGATCATGCGGGGCGGATTGCCACCATAACGATTAGATTGCCCTGGCACTACATTTGGTGACTCCTCAACCATGTCTTCAATGCCAATAGATCTCAGTTGCTTTTTCATGTAACGGCTGTAAGGCTCTTGTGAAGCACACTCAATCACATACTTGATCAAATTCCACTGGCCATTGGCATACTTAGCCTGCGTACCGGGTGGATAATCGAGTGGCGTTTGCAAAAGCACTCTTACGGCTTCACTATACGGAAGGCCATTTGGTGCCATGCGATTAATCTGCTTGCCAGCAGTATCAAAACCAGAATCATCATTCCAGCCACCAGAGTGGTGCAAAAGTTGTCTCACCGTAATTTCTTGAATACGCGGACGGGGCGGCCTGCCGTCCGCTGTCATCGGTCGACCGATGACATCCCAGAAGGGGGTATCGAGATTGAGCTTGCCTTGCTCTTGTAGGCGCAATGCGCCAAAGGCAGATATTGCTTTGGTGCAACTGGCTAAGTTGAACAACGTGTTAGGCGTGGCCGGCTCCCCTGTGCGTAAGTTAGCCACACCAAACCCCTTGGCATAGACCAATTTACCGTCATGCGCCACGGCACACGCCGCGCCAGGCACATGAAACTGCTGCAGTACCTGATTCATGATCTCATCGATTTCGCCCAGACTGCTGCGGCGACCAGGTTGAAATCGGTTGGGTTCTTGAAATTGCCCAGGCAATTGGCCAGGTTCCCGAAATTGCCCATAAGCTGGTGGGCTAGAAACTAGCATTAATGAATGACAAATCGACGCCAAAACCAATAACGATAAAGTTTTTGAGGCATCCGAGCGGCCTTTGCCTAACTTTGCCTTGAGACTCATAAATACCCCAAAACCACCATGCCGAAAGATTCTACAAGATATTCCGGCAATTGCGGTCGAGTGTTGCCGCTTCCTAAAACTGGGGTTTTTCGAGTAGGTCCTAGTGAAAATACTGAATATAGATTGGGAATGCCCGGGTATGTTGCTGTACGCCAACCTGAAACAATGAGCCTATGCACTCAATTAAAATTACCGCAGCCAACCTAGCGGAAAGCGTCATCATCGACACGCCCTGCACTGCTGACTGGAACGAAATGACCGGTAGCGAAAGTGTGCGTTTCTGTCATTCTTGCAAATTGAATGTCTACAATATTGCGCAGTTCAGCGACAGTGAAGCGCAAGAAATTTTTGCGCAAAATCTCAACGGCAATAGAATGTGCACGCGGATTTACCGGCGCCCAGACGGCACGGTCATGACCGACAACTGCCCTCGCGCCCTGCGTCGGCTAAGGGATTGGCGCAATAGAACCTTCGCTGCCGTAGCGAAAGTGGCCGCTTTAGCAACTCTCACTCTTTCGGCCAACCTTCCTGGTGCAGCTTCAAACGACAAAGAAAAAGCAGCCCCGCAGCCAAGCAAATCGAAGTCAACGGCGTTGCAGTCGGTAAAACCATTTGTCTCGCCCGACTATGAAAAAAATCCAGCTCCTGCACTTGCTGGCGTTCCGGCCATGCCCGACCTTTCAAGCTACATGCAGCAGCTAAATACAAAGCTTCTTGAGACATGGAAAAAAGCCGGAAATCCAAAGCAGCCGACCCAAGGGCAACTGCCAACCTCGGTCAGTTTCACAATCGATAGCCAGGGAGCAATCTCACTGCTCAAAGTAATAAAAAGCTCTAAGCTAGCAGCTATAGACGAAGAAGCTTTGAAAGCAGTTAAAAACTCATTGCCCCTGCCCTCACCGCCACCTAATAGCGGACCATTGGCAGTGGAATTCACATTCGATCCAAAATCAGAGCAGCCGACCAAGGAGCAAAATGATGAACACTAAGCCAGTTTTTGTAAAATCAGACAGTTTGCTTGATCGAGCCTTCGTCGAAACACCTTGCCCGACAACTTGGGACAAAATGAAAGGTTCGGACAGCGTGCGCTTTTGCCACCTCTGCCATCTCAATGTTTACAACATTGCCAATCTTACAGACAAAGAAGCCGAAGCCGTACTGAGTAAGGGTAAAGACGGAGGAAGAGTTTGCGCACTACTCTATCGCCGCCCCGACGGCACAATCGTCACCGACAATTGCCCCCGTGCCCTGCGCAGAGTTCGCGACGCTTCAAAGTGGTTGAAAGCAAAAATAATTGCCGCCAGTACCCTGGTCATGGCTCTGTTGAGTCCGTCTGCCGCTAACAGCGAAGAGACAAAGGCAGCCAAGTCTAAAGACACCAATCAAAATAGCTGCACAGCTCCAAAAACCGGAAACGTCATGGTAAAACCGGTAGAGACAAAAAACGGACAAAGACCTGACATTCCCCTCCCCGGTGGCATCAGCTTCCGACCCAGCGAACAAGATCAATATGCCGCCAAAATTTTTGTTAGCATCAATGCCGCTGGCAAGAAGAATGGTTTGGTTGCGCCATTCCCATCAGTAAAATTTACGGTCAAAGCAGATGGCAGTGTGGAAAATATTGCCATCAAAGAAAGTAGTGGTAAGAAGAAACAAGACAAAGCAGCTCTCAAGGCAGTAAAAGAAGCAGCACCATTTGAAAAGCCACCGACATCAAGTACACTGCCGCTAAAAATGGAATATCGCTTTACCCAAGAAAGACTATAAAAGAGGCTCCAGTTATGAATTGCAATGACTCAGATGCAGTAGAAACATTCGCCCAACCTGGCCCACTCAAAGACCGCGCATTCGTTGAAATACCCTGCCCCACTAGCTGGGACAAAATGACCGGCAATGACAGCGTGCGATTTTGCAGTCAGTGCAGCCTGAACGTTTATAACATTGCCAACATGACAGACAAAGAAGCAGAAGCAGTATTCGCCAAAGGCACCAACGGAGAGCGGCTCTGCGCCCGTCTTTACCGCAGGCCAGATGGCACCATTATGACTGACAATTGCCCCAGGGCGCTGCGCAAAATTCGCAATGCCTCAAGATGGCTAAAGACAAAAATCGTCGCCTGCTTCGGTTTACTAGCATCATTAGCGGCTCCAGCTCAAGCAGACAACCCTACTCAGACAAAGTCACCGGCAAAAGATGATCCAGAATTTGTTCTTAATTGGGACGAAGTAAAGTCAAAATCTAAAAAAGGAGGCAAAACTGAGGCAGATAAAGCAACAAAAGGTGCCAATCCCGGTGCTAACCCCGGTAGCAATATAGGGAGGCCAACGATGGGAGCCATCAGAGTGCCGACACCAGCCGAGCAGGCAGAACTAGGAAAAATCGCCGCACCAAATAAAGTGGCACCACCAGCTACACCAACTTCACCGAATTCTCCAAGCACAGACAAACCGCAAGTTAAAGCCCCGGGCGGCGAACCAGCTACCCACAAGATGGGACGAGTGCGAGTAGGACCAGCGAAAGCAGAACCAGCAAAAGTAGAACCAGCTGCTAAACCCGCAACTACAACTAAAGATGAAAAGGCGAAATAACATGGTCAATAACGAAAACGATCAACCGCTAGAAATAGCAGTAGAAATATTCGCCAAGCCCAGTCTACTCAATCAAGCCTTTATTGAAACTCCCTGCGAAAGCAGCTGGGACAAGATGACAGGCAACGATAGTGTACGCTTCTGCAGCCAATGCAGCTTGAATGTTTACAACATCGCCAACCTGACCGACAAAGAAGCAGAATCTGTTTTTGCTAAAGGACGAGAACAAGGTCGAGTATGCGCGCGCCTTTACCGCCGCCCAGACGGCACAATCATGACCGACAATTGCCCTCGCTCCTTGCGCAAAATTCGTGATGCATCAAGATGGCTTAAAACAAAAATAGTGGCTGGATTTGCCTTGACCCTTTCGTTGTTTACACCAGCTCAAGCAGAAGACTCGAAAAAGAATCAAGCAAAAAACCCGCCACAAAAAGAAAGCTCAAAAGCTACACTCGGCGATGTCTACGTGCCTCCAAAGACAGAGCCGCAGCCAGTGAAAATGGGTGAGGTATATGTGCCACCAAAATCTACCAGCGGCTCAAGCAGTTCAAATAGTGCAAATAGCACGCCAGGAACTGTGCCTGCAAACATGAAAGCACCAATAAAAGACATTCCCCCAGAAACAGGGCGCGCCGGTGGACTGTCATTCAGACCAACCGATTTCACTGCCTACAAAAACGAGATAACTAATTCTCTCCAACTAAAATGGAAAGAAAAAGGCATAACAGCCCCGTTTCCTAAAGTGCAATTCAGAATAGATGAAGCCGGCAAAGTATCTGCCGCCAAGATTCTCACTAGCTCTGGAAATAAAGAAACAGACCGCGCTGCTCTCAAAGCGATCTCGGCAGCAGCTCCATTTGCCAGACCTCCATTAGGTGCGAGCCTACCTTACGAAGTACAAGTAGGCGCTGGCGGGCAGTAGCGCTTGCGAAAGTCTTAAGCAGAAGAAATATATACCAGAACCAAAGAGCCTTAAAATAAGCGCTTCAATGAGGCGTAAAACTATGGCGACGAGAAACTGGTCATGCGGCGCAGAAAAGCAGCAAACAAGGTACCTGGCCATAGCGCTAGCTATTTTTCTGCTTGCGCTCAGCTCTCCCGTCAGCCTCTGCCAATCTGCTCAAGCTGGAGCAACAGACGACAAAGACGAAAGCAAAATTAACTTCTCAATTGAGCCAGTCACCAATTCCCCAAGCAATCAGAAGACGGCGACAAAACAGGAATTGCCAGCTTCACAGCAAGAGCAAAAGCTTACTCCCAAGCAAGTTGCAGCACTATTTGACAAACTCAGCCGACTTCCGGCAATAGACAACAACGCCCCAAGGCTGATTTTGCCGACGGACTCCATAAAAAAGCCATCGTCCACTCAAACTCAAATTGAAGCATTTCCGCCGTTAGCAACAAAAGAGAAGCCAACCGCTGCTTCTATACCAAGCTCGGGCCATCCCTTGACAGTCAACCGCATTAGTCATAGCGGAGCTGTCGACGACCTACACCAACTAACGCTCACTTTCTCTCAACCGCTGATAGAACTATCGACAGTAGGCCAGACCAAGGTTGTAGACCCAGAGCAGTTCGTTACCATCGCACCCCAACCCAAGGGCTCATGGCAATGGGCTGGGACCCAAACTCTAATATTCACACCAGAAGGCGGTCGTTTCCCGAAAGCGACTAATTATGTCGTCACAGTACCTGCTAGCACCAAGTCTATCACCGGCAATCAAATAGAGAAAAGCTATGTCTATCACCTCAATCTGCCAGCAGTAAAAATCGCAGAATTCTATCCGCCAGAAACAGCGCGAGAGAATCACTCACCACTGCTAGTGGCACATTTCAATCAGAATATTGATCAAGAAAAAGTTCTAGCCAAGACACACATACTTGTAGGTAAGCGCAGCTATGCCATCAAGGCAGTAAGTAAAAAAGAATACAAAAGCCGCCTAGAGGCTATGCGCAAGGCTAGGCAAGCGGGAGAGAAGCTGCCAGAAAACGGGCAATCTTGGTTAGCGACAGCACGCATTCTGCAACTACCTACTGAGACGGATCAAGACTTTGTCGTTTTCGAACCGACAGAAAAGCTGCCAAAAAACTCAACAATCAAAGTGATCTTTGACAAGAACTTGCCATCAGCAGAAGGGCCCTTAACGAGCTTGGCAGACCAAGAAACGACCTTCAAAACTTATGGGCCACTAGCGTTAAAAACAACGTCTATCGTCTTTGAGTCATCTAGCTGGGTGAACGACTTAACCAAATCCAACAGTTTTCCGGAGAGGAAAACTTTCGAATTCAACAACCTGATTGATAGCAAGAAATTCAATCCAAATATGGTGACAATCACACCTCCGCTTCAAGAGTTTAAAACTCACAATCTCTTCAGAACACGACCAGAAGCTTCGATAACAATAGAGGGTCGATTTAAGCCTCATACACGGTACACCGTTACTTTCGACGAGAACCTAACAGACATTTTCGGCCAAAAGCTAGGAAAGCGAGAGCACGCAAAGCTTCAATCGCGAGGACTAACTCCGATGGTAAGCCAGCTCAAAGGCTTCGAGACGCTGAGCCCAGACGAACCGCTTGTGCACTCAGTTTGGGCTCAAGGTGCTGCAAAGCTAAGGGCTTCAATTCGCAAGGTTCAAGCGGAGGACTGGGAGAAGTACAACGGAAATTATCGCACTTCAGACATCAAAGTCGGAACGCTTGTAGACACGCTAGACTTCGATTTAGGGCCGCTCGGGAAGAAGATAGACATCAATCTCAAGCCTTACATCACGGGCAGATATGGCCATCTTCTCTTAACCTTCAAACTGATTAAGCCGGACCACGCTGAAGGGGAGCCAAACTGCTGGATTCAAGTAACAGATATGGCATTAGATTCGTTCGCGAGGGGCAAGCTGCACGTCCTAGCTAGCAATCTTTCAGACGGAAAACCACTTGAAGGTGTAGAACTTTCAATAGTTGGCACTGGTGAAAAAACTAAGTCTGACGAGAGCGGTCTAGCCAGCATGTCAATTCCTAAATCTGCTTTTTTATGGATAGCGTTAGTCGGCAAAAAGGGTTCTGACAGCTGTGTCGTAACAGTAATTAACTGGGACAAATTTAGCGAAGCCACGGGCAACTCTCAATTTATTCAATATGCAGCTTCAGATAGACAACTCTATAGGCCCGGTGAGCGAGTCTATATCAAAGGTATTTTGCGGGACCGTAAGTATCCAGACAATGGTGCTGTAGCCCTGTCTTATCCGATCCTAAAATCACTAACCTATACGCTTCAACAATATGGCAGTGGCGAACTTTTAAAAGGTAAATGCCAAATCGATGAGAAAGGCTCCTTCTCCTTTGATTTTGTCTTACCAACAAAAATGCAACTAGGAGACGCAAGGCTCCATTTCTTGTCTATACCAGAAAGCAAAGAACCTATCAGAGAGGTAGGTGAAGCGATTGAGTTAAAGGTAGAAGAGTTTAGAAGACCAGAATTTGAAACTAGCATTACATCAAGCAAGGGTAACTCAATTTTTCTGGGCGAAGAAACTATCCTCACATCAAACAACCGCTACTATAGCGGCGGAACCCTTGCAAATGCCGCCAACCAGTGGGTTGTAAATGCTCGCGCCCGTTCCTTTAGTCCACCAGGTTGGGATGGGTACAAATTCGACAACCTAGATAGCCAAAAGAATTACTACGGCTGGCAACGGAGCACCGATGAAACTAAAACGCTATCAGTAAAAACTGATTCAAGTGGGCGAGGGGCAGTCAAACTTGCCAGCAATTTTGGCAAAGAGCCCACCGCAATCGCATTCGAATGCGAGAGCACTGTCACCGATATCAACCGCCAGAATTGGACAGGTAGGCTCAATCTCATTGCTCATCCATCAGAGATTTATATTGGCATCAAAAGGATAGGGCTTGCAAAAGCTGGCGCAGAAAGCCAGTGGAATGTGGTTGCGACAAATATAGACGGTAAAATCTTGCCCGGCACGAAAATAGACTTAACCTTTGTTGAAACCAATTCAGCTGGAGAAAAAGCACCAATCAGGCAAAGCATTACTATTGGTGACCAACCCACACCGCTCTTTTTCAAAACACAACCTGACTGCAAGTCGGCGTTGCTAAGCGCCACAGTGCGCGACAGCAAAGGTCGCATCAATCAGTGCTGCTCCGAGGAGCTCTGGCTACGGTACATAATCACGGATGGGCTCTATCTCAATGCGCCAAGGGGAGAAGTTTCAATAACTAGCGACAAGACTTCCTATTCGCTGGGAGAAAGAGCCCAGTTAACCATCCAATCGAAGAACTTTCCAGCCCATGGTCTACTCATTTTGAGCAAAGACAAGTCTTTAGCAGCAATGCCGCTAACTCTAGAAGGCCCTGAAAAAACTATCGAATTGCCTATTACTGAAAACTACTATCCAAATGTAGTAATAACCGCATTTCTAGCCAATAGCAGGAGCAAATACGAGATTGGTGAACACACAATTCTTGTGCCGCCGGTGACAAAAACCCTTGCATTAAAGGTAGAGCCCAATGCCACTACCGCTGCGCCTGGTAACGAAACTACGCTGAATGTAGAACTGAAAGAACAAAAAGAACCTGTGAAAAACGGACAAGTAGCAATTGCAGTGGTCGACGAGTCTGTTCTGGCTCTAGCAAACTACAAGTGGCCAGACCCAATGGAGAAGTTCTACCCAAAGGCGAGCGGACACATATACAGCGTTCATTCTAGAACACAAGAGCCCGGCATGTGCATAATGGTGGCAAATTCTCGGCTTATAGCCGGGCGCAGTGGCGGCTCACTGGGGGAGCCACCAATTGTTACCGGCACGGTCGAACTTGAAGAAGCATGTGGACCAGGCAATTCTTTTGCCAAGCCAGCCCTTGGTTTTAGAAAAGACCTAGCCGCTCTGGCCTTCTTCAAACCAGTGGTCACCACAGATGGTGATGGCAAAGCTCAAGTCAAATTTAAGCTGCCAGACAGTGTCACACGCTACCGCATTATGGCCATAGCGGCAGCAGGAACTGATAAATTTGGTTCATCAGAATCGAGCCTGACGACAAAGCTACCTCTAATGATTAAGCCTTCAGCCCCTCGCTTCCTCAATTTCGGCGACAGCTGCGAGCTATCTGTAATCATCCAAAACCAAACAGACAAACCGCTCAAAACCGAAGTTGCGCTGCGCAGCAACAACGCCGAGATAAGCGAGCCAGGTAAGCAAGTAGAAATACCAGCCAATGATCGCGTTGAAGTGCGCTTTGCCGTCAAAGCAATAAGCAATGGCCAAGCGACTTTTCAGTGCGTTGCGAAAACAGACAGCCTAAGCGACTCCACAGAGTTTAGTTTGCCAATTATGGTTCCGGCCAGCAAAGAAAGCTTTGCCACCTACGGAGTAATTGATAAAGAAGCAGTAGTACAAAAACTTGCGGCACCAAGTAATGTTATTGAAAGCATTGGCGGCCTAAGTATTTCGACCAGCAGCTCCGCAATGCAGTCGCTAGACGATTGCTTCAACTACCTACGTAACTATCAATATGACTGCTCTGAGCAAGTTTCTTCAAGACTAATTGCCATGGTATCAATGCAAGATGCGCTGCTAGCATTTGGCGCCATAAAGCCTGATGAAACTGGCAAATACAAAAGACGCATAGAAGACGATATTGCTCTTTTAGAAAAACGCCAAAACGGCTCTGGCGGCTTTGGTCTGTGGACCGCTGAAGAAGCAACGAAATGGCCCTATGTCTCCATACAAGTTACCCAAGCACTTCTCCTGGCCAAGACTAAGCTCTACCCGGTCAATGAGCGTGTACTGAAACAAGCACTTGCTCACCTAAAAGAAATCGAAAAATTCATACCAGCCGAGTACGACGCCAGAGCCAGGCTCGCTCTGAAAGCGCGGGCCTTGAACATAAGGCACCTGGCTCATGACGATGATTCTGCGGCGGCGAAAGAGCTGCTAATCGAAGCAACTGGCGAAAAGTTCGACGAGCAACCCGTAGACAAAATTAAATCGTCAATGCCACTGGAGACGGCGGCATGGCTCTTACCCGTGTTGAAGACTAATCAGTCATACAGCAAAGAAATAGCCTTCTTGAGAAAGCTAATTAACAGTCAAATATCAGAAACAGCCTCAACTGCATCGGCCAATGACGGCGGCTACGGCGACTGGAATTACAGTCTTTTCTGCAGCCCACGGCGAGTCGATGCCACAGTAACCACCGCGCTGATAGAAGATCAACCAGACAGCCCACTAATTCCCAAACTAGTTAAGGGTCTGCTTGCTGGTCGCCGCAATGGCGTTTGGCAGGGCACTCAAGAAAATAGCTATGTGCTGCAAACCTTGGATAAATACTTCAGTACTTATGAGAAGCAGACGCCCGACTTTGAGGGCCAGACCTGGCTCAATGACACCCTAATTGCCAACCACAAATTTGCAGGAAGGAGCTTAGATACGAAATCAACCACTGTGCCAATGGAATATTTGCTCAGCAAAAGTAAGACCAGCAATGATGTTTTGATCAACAAAGAAGGTCCGGGTCGAATGTACTACAGAGTAGGTCTCGACTATGCCAGCAAAGACTTAAATCTAAAGCCAATCGATCAAGGCTTCACTGTAAGCAGAACCTACGAGCCTGTAAATTCTGATTCCGATGCAGATTCCAATGCAAATTCAGATGTAACTAAAGACGAAAAAGGCACCTGGCATTTCAAGGCTGGCTCAACCATCCGCGTCAAAGTGAAGTTTGCTGCGCCTGGGGCGCGCTACCACGTAGCCTTGAGCGATCCACTTCCAGCCGGGACAGAAGCCATAAACAAGAGCCTAGCAGGCACCAAATCGATAGAACCGGCCAGAGAAGTAGGCGACCGCAATTCACATGAGCAGTATCAAGAACACTGGTACGAGCACGAGAACCTTCGCGACCACCAAGCAGAGGTCTTTGCTGCAGTTCTAAATGCGGGCAAGTATCAATACAGCTACTTAATCAGGGCTACTACTCCAGGCCGCTTTATCGTTCCACCGACAAAAGCAGAAGAAATGTACATGAGTGAAACTTTCGGCCGAGCCCATACTGACAATGTTGTGATCGAGTAAAGCTATTCCTTACTCTCAGGCACAACTGATGCTGCAGCGTCGAAGCCAATTTTGCTATGAGTGCCATCACAAAATGGCTTGTTAGCCGATGCACCACAACGACAAAGAGCACAAGGCTGTCTTGGAACTGCTATTGCGTTGCCATCATGATCTTTCAACTCAAATGGGCCGTCCACAAGAAGAGGACCATTTTTCTTGACTGTTATCTTGACTTCAGACATATTCATTCTCCACTTACGTTGCTGTCTACTGCAGGTTAGCAGAAGCGCGAACAAACGCCATCACTTCTTTGAAAATATCTGAGTTTGGCTGCCCCGCAGCCTTGCTAATTTCAGAGTGACTAAGGGGTACAGCCTTTACTGTGACTTTTCCACCAGCTTTCTCCAGGGCCTGAGAAAAGACTTTGTGCTGGGCCACACAAGCAACACGCTTAGCGCCGCAGAACAGAAGAAAATCAGGATACTTTTGACCGGAGTGAATATTAGAAGTAGGCGAGGCCTCAGCTAATATTTTAGGATCAGTACCAAAGGCAGTGGTAATCATGTCGCCCACAGCCTTGCCCTCAGGGGAACCATCACCCAAGCGCTGATTCAAATCAAGGCTAGCGGTATCAAGACTAATCACGCCTTTTATATCTTTCAGGCTAAGTCCTTTTTCCGCCAGGAAGCGTTCGTTAGTGCCGAGCAAATCAACCAATTGTGCTCCGGCTGAATGCCCCATAACATACATGCGACTGGGGTCAGCACCAAATTCGGTGGCATGACTCTTCACCCAGGCAAAGGCCGAAGCGACATCTTGAATTTGTTTAGGGTGAGTAGCTTCTGGCGCCAGGCGATAATTAGTACTGACGAAAATAACACCGTTGCTGGCCCAGGTTGAACCTTTTTCGACATGCATGCTCTTGTTGCCAATGCGCCAACCGCCGCCATGGCAAAAGAAAATTACCGGCAGCGGGCCCTTTGCCTGTTTTGGCGTATAGATATCCAAAACCTGCCGCGCTTCTTTACCATAGGGTACATTTGTCTGCACCTTAACCAAATTAGAGTCTATGGCAGCTGTTGCTCTAGCACCCAAAATAGCACCTGCGCCTGAACCTATACCTGCGCCATTGCCTTCCGCCGCATTTCTAGAACCACCACTGCCTGCTTGTGCACGCCTTTCAAAATATTGGCGCAGGCGCAAGCGGCGATCGCTACCAGAGCTGAATTGACTGGCTTCATTAAGAGCAGGACGAGCCAGGGAAGGGCTTGAACCTGTGGCCTCTTGCCCTACAGCAGCGAGGGGCAAAGATAGCGAAAATAATAGTCCAACCAGGCTAAAACACAGTAACTTCATCGACACCTCTTGGTTCACAATCTCTATTACTCCACTCAACGGTTAAAGTTTCACAAGGGGTAGACATTTAATCTTCTGAGAAAAATTCAACAGCACACAAAAGGAGATGAGCTAAAATCAGCTAAAATCAGCAAATGAATCCCACCGGCGCCGGGCCATTAATCATCCTATTTTGCCTGAACATGCTGAGCAGCCCCTGCGCCTTAGCCGCTCCGCAACAGGCGATGACCAAAGAAGGTACAGATTCAAGAGCAGCGAAGGACAGTGCCGAGAACGAAAGTGCAGAGAGCAAAATTGCAATAGGAGACCGCGCTCGCCTGGCAGGTAATTATCCACTTGCACAACAGCAAATAATGCTCGGCCTCAAACAGATTGAAACCAGCAAGAGCCCTTCGCTAGAGCGACTTGCCGCAGCCTATAACTATTTGACCTTGCTCAACAACAACATGGGTCAGTATCGTCACTCCGAGAATAATGCCAGAAAAGCTCTGGCCTTTGCGACCAAAGCCGGCCTTAGCGAAAATATTTTATCGAGGCACAGGGTTGTGCTTGCTAATGCACTGAGACAGCAAGGCAAATATCCTGAAGCCTTAAGCAACTTAGAACAAGTCACGGCCACTCTCAAAAACTCGACCAAAGACAAGGTGCTATTTGCCACCGCTACCAATAACTTAGGCGCACTCTATTTTTGGATGGGCAATTATCAAAAAGCCCAGACAATACTAGAGCGCGGTCTAGCTCTAAGACTGGCTCTGAGCGATGGAGACAAACAAAATTTAGATATTGCCAATTCGTATTTAGATCTCGGCTGCTGTGAATTTAAATTGGGTCAAATTGCTAAAGCAAGAGAACATTTATCGCTGGCCCTCACAATCAGGAAAAATAAATTAGGTAATGAGCATCCCGAAACACTGAATGCCAAGGCAAACCTGGCAGCACTTCTGGATGCATCGGGAAGCGAAGCTGACAGAGAGCGAGCACTAGAATTGCTGCAGCAGGCTGTGAATGGTGGCACAAAAAAACTTGACGGCCATCATCCGGAACTTATTCGCTACCAACAAGAATACGCAGAAGCTCTAACTAATAAAGGCAATAACCTATCAAAGGCCGGGCAAGAGCAAGAAGCCCTCCGCACCTTCGAGCAGGCCATTAAATTGCACCAAACCAGCAGCAAAGCGAGCGGACAAAAAGACATTTCATATGCCATCACCTTAGCCAACACCGCCGAAATTTTTAAGCGCTTGCACCGGCTAGAAGAAAGTCAGAACATGCTGAATAAAGCTAATGCAGTAGTCGACGAGTTGCCGCTAGCTCTACAAAATTCGCCTGAGGCAAAAGCCATTCGGCAATCATGGCAGTTGTCCAAATCTAGTCAGAAGCGGCATTAGACTAAAGCAAGCCTGCACGCGAAACATTTATTCTCAGGTCATTGCGATCCCAACCACCTCTCTCAAGCGGTGCGGCAAGTTGGTTACCCGACGAACTACCACCAGGTGAAACGACTTTGGCATTTTGACTCTGACCACTATTGCCAACAGGTGCATTGTCTGGATTTTCCATGGTGCTCTCGCTGGAAACGGAAAAAGCCATAGGGGCATTCAAACCCGGCACGCTAGCACCGAAAAGTGGAATGCTCAAGGTCGGCTGACACTTAACCGTTGTTTGCACCATGGCAATGCGGTCAGTAACGTTGTTTGTGGTGTGGCCATCGCGATAGCTAATAACGGTCTGGGGATAGCCTTCTGTTTTCACAAACTTGCCCATGCCATTGAGCCAGCGATCAGTAATGTCTTTGCAAACCGGGCCATTCAAACTTGTAGCATCACTCATCGGTAGCAATGAAGCCTCATGTACCTGATTGTAATTAAGAACCATACAGAGGCAGTAGGAGACCCCTAGAACAAGCATATTGAGCAAAGGAAAGAAGAAGCAAATTAGAAGGATGCCTAGAGCTGGGCCAAACTCAGTAATAGCACTGCCAATAGCTTTACGCTTGGTGTAACTATTGCCAATTCTAGGTTTCGGCAGGTTGATGCCATTAACGCCAGTCTGCTTTTTCATTCTCTCCCCGCTCATGCCTACCAACCTCCTGACCGAAGTAGACCAGGTCGACGAACAGAGATTCTCAAATCATTATGATCCCAGCCACCTCTCTCAAGCGGTGCGGCAAGTTGGTTACCCGACGAGCTACCACCAGATGAAACAACTTTGGCATTCTGACTCTGACCACTATTACCAACAGGCGCATTGTCAGGATTTTCCATGGTGCTCTCACTGGAAACGGAAAAAGCCATAGGGGCATTCAAACCCGGAACGCTAGCACCGAAAAGTGGAATGCTCAAGGTCGGCTGGCACTTAACCGTTGTTTGCACCATGGCGATGCGGTCAGTAACGTTGTTTGTGGTGTGGCCATCACGATAGCTAATAACTGTCTGGGGATAACCCTCCGTTTTCACAAACTTGCCCATGCCATCGAGCCAGCGATCAGTAATATCTTTGCAAACAGGGCCATTCAAACTTGTAGCATCACTCATCGGTAGCAATGAAGCCTCATGCACCTGATTGTAATTAAGAACCATACAGAGGCAGTAGGAGACACCGAGAACAAGCATATTGAGCAAAGGAAAGAAGAAGCAAATTAGAAGGATGCCTAGAGCTGGGCCAAACTCAGTAATGGCGCTGCCGCTAGCCTTACGCTTGGTGTAACTATTGCCAACTCTAGGTTTCGGCAGGTTGATGCCATTAACGCCAGTCTGTTTTTTCATTCTCTCCCCGCTCATGCCTACTGACCTCCTGACCGGAGTAGACCAGGTCGACGAACAGAGATTCTCAAATCATTGAGATCCCAGCCACCACCAGACAATGACTGATTTTGGCCGTTATCGTTGCCTTTGCCCACGGCATTACCGGAAGAAACAGCTTTAGCACTTTGATTTTGACCGCCATTTCCAACCGGTGCATTGTCAGGAATTTCCATGGTGCTTTCACTTGCAACAGAAAAAGCCATTGGAGCATTCAAGCCAGGCACGCTAGCACCGAAAAGTGGAATGCTCAAGGTCGGCTGGCACTTAACTGTTGTTTGTACCATGGCAATGCGGTCGGTAACGTTATTTGTGGTGTGGCCGTCGCGATAGCTAATGACTGTCTGGGGATAGCCTTCTGTTTTCACAAACTTGCCCATGCCATTGAGCCAGCGATCAGTAATATCTTTGCAAACAGGGCCATTCAAACTTGTAGCATCATTCATTGGTAGCAATGAAGCCTCATGCACTTGATTGTAATTGAGAACCATACAGAGGCAGTAGGAGACCCCTAGAACAAGCATATTGAGCAAAGGGAAGAAGAAGCAAATTAGCAGGATGCCGAGTGCTGGGCCAAACTCAGTAATGGCGCTGCCACTGCTCTTGCGACAAGCGAGATAAGAGCGGCTCTTTCGGCTAGTTAATTCAGCGAGCGCCCCTTGTGCTTGGCTCTGCAAAACTGGCATAGTTTTACCCTCTCATCCTACATTAGCAAGTTATACGGGCCAGCGAAGATAATTAGGAGGAGCAGTAAAAACTGCTAAATTACCCCTCTTAACTGGCAGATGCGCTGTATCCGTCATTAAAGCGGTACACTATCTTTCCCAAGATATGAAAGCAAAAGGAAAAGTAGTTTGAATAACCCCGCCGGTGCCAACAACAAGAAAATCGCAGTCGGGCTTGGAGTGGCGCTGCTGGTTATGCTAGCCGCTAGCGCTGTTAGCACTTACTACTCCCCTACAGTCGCGCCCAAAGATGTAAGGAACGACCCGCTCTCACTCGGCGTCATCAACGGCAAAGGCGAATGGATTGTGGCGCCTCTTTATGACGAAATTGTCTATTTAAAAAAGTCGAACTGCTTCTGGGTTAAAGAACTAAACCCGTCAACGGCAAAGTATTTCTGGCCCCCGACCTTTCTAAACAGCATTGGAAAAAATGACCACTGGAAGCTCCTCAACAGCGATGGCCGTGAATTGCCGAGTGATCTGCCCGCCGGTCATGACCCCTTACGCGAATGGCCGCCTACGCAAGCACTAGGTGTTAGCCTCTACCCTGATGCCATGGCCACCAATGGCCCTGAGGGAGCGGGGTTAAACAACTCTATCGGCACGCCCCTAACGACTGGTAATTTTCACCGCCTAACGTATGTCGGTGAAGACACATGGGTAGGGCTGCCTGGTCAGGATGATGACCGCACCTATCAGGAAAAAGTATTTCCAAACATCGTCCTCGGTAATCCAATGGCCTTGCCTGCGGCCTTAAAGTTACTAGATTACCAGGGCCATAAATTTGCCACCTTGCCGAAGGGCGTGATGTCGAATGATGGAAACTTCGTCAACGGCATGTTAGTGTTTTTTACAGCGGGTCGCGGTTATTGCATCTATGACAAGCGAGCCAACAGTCTCTCGCAGCCCACATTTCACCTACCAGGCACATTCAGCAGCCGATACCAAAGCGCTGACGGGCCTAAGTCGTTCAATAGTTTTTACAATCTGCCAATTTCGGCAGCGGCTCCAGTCATATTTATTGACATTGCAAAGAAAGGGAAACTGCCCAGTGAAGTGATACCAGCAACAGTGGCAGACGACCGGGCCTTGGTGCGCACCCAAGATGATATGTATGGCCTGGTCAATCGCAAAGGCGAATGGATCATTCCACCCGAATATAACCGCCTGGCCTACTGTGGTCCAGACCGAATGGTCTGCTCAAAAGGGCGCCTAACAATGGAGCAAAGCAAGGCACAGAAAGAGCGAATCATTGCTCCTGATGTGCGATAGCGGAACAAAGGACGGTTCTGGAAACTATCTCAACGGTTGGCAATAAAGCTGCGCGGCTCCTGATTCGTGTATCATTGCCCTTTCAGCCTTAGTACGAAGCGGTGGTGTTTTCTTGTTATTTCAGAAGCGCTGGTACTATGCCGAATCAGTCTTGCCTGCTTCTCTGATACTAATTCTAGGACCAGGTCTTCCTTCTTTTGCCCAGCCGACAAAGGCAGAGAAGAAGGAACTTATTCAGACCAAGGCTAGAGTCAAACCAAGCGATAGCGCAACTTCGGCCAATAACGGCACGCAGCCTAAATCGCCAGAAGCGCCGCTTGTAAAAATCGAGACAATCAAGCGCGCACTGGCGGATGCAAAGGCAAAGAACGATTTACTTGGTACCAACTTCATGGCTATGGCTCCTGAGTTGATCAATACACTTACTAATCCAGCAACGGCAAAAGAGTGCTGGTCTTGTGTCGAGCAGTACCAGGCGATGGTAGATGCCAGTAAGCAGATTGAAGACAGAGCGTATGCGCAAGCCTTAATTGCTCGCTTTGCCAAAATTACAGGGCGCGAGGCTTTGGCTAAAAAGAATTACCAAGCCAGTATTGCCATAATGCAAGGCGCCAAACATGAGTTTAAATTTGGCTTTGATCTGCGCGATATCTACACCAATTTGCTCTACCTGAAAATATCAGAAAGATGCAAGATTGCTCTTGCACTGCTTAGTTGCAAGGACAAGAAAGTCGAAGACGCCGAAACAACATACGCTCAGTTGATGAAGGATCACTACCATCAGCCCTGGTATGTAATTACACGCGATACGAAGGCGGCTTATGCCTCTAAGGTTGACGGAGTTGAAGGTGTAGCAATCATTTCACTTGCGGCCGCACTGGGGAGAACCTATGCGGAGATGGGACAGCTAGACAAAGCCGCAGCGAAATTCAATGAACTTGTCGAACTTTTAGCACCAGACAATGACGAATCTATGGACGAAAAAGACAAGAACATGGGACGTCTGCTGAAACTGATGTTTGCACTAGATATAAACACCGGCGAAACAGTGGAGAGATCTGACCCGTTAATTGGCCCCGAAATATCATTAGAAAAAGCCTTGCGAGCCTATTTAGCTTTTTCTGATTTACATCCTGAATTGTGCAAAAGGGAAGATATGGCTTTCGTAAAAGCCAGAGTAGAACGATTGACTAAAGCGCGCCTGGCTAAAGAGAAGCAAGAAATGGCTATTCGCAATTTCAAGGCAATAGAACATCCGAAGTCGGAGACAAATGAGAATTCGAAGAACTAAGCCGGATAAAGCTTGTCCGGCCGCCGCCGATCGGGCAATTTGCCACGATTAATTTCCTTCGGACCGGCAAGCCTTTTACTGTGTTGCAGAGCAAAATTCAAAATAACACCAATCTTGAGCAAGGTAAATCTGCACCAGTTATACCAGACTCCATATCGAAAATGCCTATTATTGCACGAAAACATACAATATCATGAGCAAAAACTAGCAAGACGCTTGACGAGTCACCGCAGAGATTGTACGATTAAATACAATATCAGTACATTTTCTTGCAAAATATGCAGTTCCGCCTCACTCAAAAAGATCTATTCGACACCCTGGATGTTTGGGACAACAATCTCAAACAACGAGTCTTTGTCGCTGCATGTGGTGGCACAGCCTTAACGATCTACGGTCACAAGGAAAGCACAAAGGATGTTGATTTCTTAGTGCCAGACCCCAGCCATTTTACGACCTTAGTGTCAATGCTGAAGAAGCTCGGCTATTCGCAGGCAACGGGAAACGGCTATCGACATCCCGATCAACCATGGATATTTGATCTGTTCCGAGGTCAGACTATATTTACTACCGATCTCCTAGATCCGGTAAATAGTCCGGGCAAACACCGACTAATCAAAACATATTCGCACCTCTCACTTGCTTGCATTAATCCTGATGATCTGGTGATCTCGAAAATTTTTCGAGGCACCATGGTTGACGAAGAAGATAGCCTGCTGATGATCCAATCAGAGAACATAGCTCTAGACCAACTTGTAACCCGCTACATAGACACTGCCGGTTACAACATTCAGCCGTCAAAGTGCAAAACAAACCTAACAAACTTTGTAACTTTCTTAGGCGAGAATGGCTATAAAACAGACGAACTCAAAAGGATGATAGAAGGATGGAATCCATAAATAGAGAATTACTTCTACACGATCTTGAACGCTTCGGCTATCCGCTTATCCATAAGAGCGAGACGAAGCCAGCGGAAATAATGCTTTCCATGCTTCAGTCAAAGGAAGGCCGGATACTAGAAGGAGTGCCGGTGGTGCTCACCCATATGTTGCTAAAAAAGAGTCTACCAGCCCTTGAAGAAATCGAACAACATCTTGAGAATTCGCTGCAACGAAGATTTCGAATGCTGGCAGCAATTACATGCATATTCCTTTTTTGGGTTCCCGATAGCCAAGCAGAGCAAAAACTGCTACGAGATTATCTAAAGAAAAGAGAACCGGGTTTGCTGGAAAACATCAAAACGCGCATGGAAAGCCAAGAATCAATGAGCATTGGCGCAGGTATTTCTGTTGATCCTCAACGGCTAGAGAACACTTTCAAAAATTATGTTGTGTCTCAACTTGTAACTACCCAAGTTTCTATGACAAAGAAACTAGATAGCGAACGCGAAAAACAATTCCAAACAGCGCTATCCATCCTATTTACAGAGAAACAAAAGCAGATTCTATTTAAGGTGTTGGAACACGGCACCCTAACAAAAACAGAACGCGAATACTACTCACGAGTCGTTAAGCCTCGTGTCAAAGCTTTGAAGAACGCTGACTTGCAGCTAGTTGCATCAACCTTACTGAGTTAGAAACTTCTGCAAAATAGCTTCAGTCGTCGTCTTCTGGTGGTGGACCAAATACGCGCTCGGGCCTTGGATTAGGACTCGGATTAGGATTTGGAGACGGACTCGGACCTGAACTCGCAGCCGAACTTGAATTAGCGCTTGAAGAACCCGTGCCAGAATTAGCCGAAGAATCGGTGGAAGCGCTTGCTGTTGAGTCCGGCGCTGGCAAAGCAGCTAAATTACTTGAACTAGAACTAGAATTAGAACTACTAGAACTCGAACCAATCGAAGCAACGTTGTTCGTTGATGATGTCTCGGGGGCAAACGAAGACTGGGGCTGAGGTTGAGCACTCTCATTTTTACGCTCAGCTTCGGCAATACGCTCATTATTGCGCCGCTCAGATGGTGTCATCTGAGTCAATGCAGCTGGTGGCAAACCAGACTTATCGTCTTTATCTGTGACAGGCAAGCGCACCGTAAAAGTAGAACCTTTGTTCAGTTCGCTCTCTAACTCAATGGCACCACCGTGCGCCTTGATGATAGTCAAAGCAATGGCCAAACCAAGTCCGGTGCCACCACCATACAAACGGCTTCTGGTGCGTGATCTCTCCACGCGATAGAAGCGGTCAAAAATACGTTGCTGATCGGCTGGCGCGATACCAATACCGGTATCAATTACGCGAATGATTGCTTGATTATTAGTAAAGCGCAGTGTCACTGTGACCTTGCCACCAGCTTGAGTAGCCTTAATAGCGTTATTGGTCAGATTGAGAAAGACCTGCTTAAGGCGATCCGAATCAGCAAAAACATAAATTGGTGTGGGCGGAATAATAAATTGAACTTCAATTTGCTCTGGAGCAATGACCATGACCGTATCTTCGACACTGGTCAACACCAAGCGCAGATCAACCACTTCTTGTTGATTGATAATGGCTTGTCCAGCATCAGCTCGTGCCAATTGAAGCAAGTCAGAAACTAAGCGAATTAGCCTGCCAGACTCGTCTGAAATGGTCTGTAAGGCCTCGGCCAGCAAGTTGGCATCTATGTTGCCACCGCGGCGCAAAAGCAGCTTTGTATAGCCTTGAATTGAAGTCAATGGAGTGCGCAGCTCATGGCTGGCGTCGGCAACGAATTGGCACTGAATATTGAGTGATTCTTCTAAGCGATTGAGCAGCTTATTGAATGACTTTCTCAACTCTAGAGTTTCTAAAGGCTCGTGGGGGTCAACTTCTAGGCGCTGACGAATGTCTTCAGAAACAAGCTTGGTAGTAGCAGTTAATAGTTGAGTGATTGGTCGCAGAATCAAGTCTGACAAAAACCAATTGACACCAAGCAATATCAACAACAGCGGAATATAGAGCGGTACATAACGAAAATAATCTTCGAGTGGTGAACCGCTAGAACTAAATACAATCAAGTGGCAAATCACAATCGGCACCACTCCAGCCATTGTCATGACTAGAGCCATTCGAGCCTTTATCGATTTAGACCACTCCCGCTCCATTATTTTGATACTTTTTCTTTGACGAACATTTTCTTGAAATCTTGCATTAAGTGCTTATTTGTCACCATGCAAGATCCCGTGTGCACTGAGTTTCCACCAGACAAATCAAAGAAACCGCCACCGGCTTCTTCAACCAAAATTTTCATGCAGGCGATGTCCCAGGGCTTAACCCCGACCTCCAGCATCGCCTCTGACTTACCTTCAAAAACCAAAGAGAAGCCAAGATAATCACCAAAACCCCGCTGTCTATCTGTGAGGCGCACAGCTTCAGTCAACTCTGGCCAGAGACCATGTTCAAGAATGCGATTGGGGCCGCCAAAATTGATCATCGCTTTCTCGATACGATCGATATTCGAAACTTTTATTGGCAAATAATTTTTAAAAGCACCCTGGCCTTTCACTGCATAAAAAAGCTCATGCATGGCCGGGGCAACAATCATACCGAGAACGATTTCAGAAGAAACTTCGAGTGCAAGTAAGGTAGACCAAATAGGAATGCCGCGAGCGTAGTTGTAAGTACCATCGATTGGATCAACAATCCAGGTACGTCCATTACTCTCAGCGGCACCGTCGCTGGGGCCTTCCTCTTCGCCTAAGATTGCATCCTCGGGAAATTTTGTTGCCAGAGCATCGCGAATAAAACGCTCTACTTCTTTGTCAGCCCTTGTTACAGGGCTGCCATCAGATTTTTCCACTACTTCAATACCCTTATTGAAGTAGCTCATGGCAAGCTTTTCTACCTCTTCGCTTATGGTCAGCGCAAAGGAAAGCTCATCTGCAAAAGGATGAGACAAAAGAAAGTCCTCAATTTGAAGCTACTTGAGCAAAAGACCGACTGACTACTCTCTGAAATTACTCAGGGTTTGCCACCATATTTGATGACGAAACTCCCGGCAGCCGCAAAGCCGACGGGAGTTCCGAGTAGTTCAGTCAGGTCCAAGCTCGCGCAGGGAGGTTCGGTTAGAACATGTACTCGTAGATGGCTCTCGCCCCACGACCAACTCCTACGCCTATGTCACGGACATCAATGAATGTGCCCTTAACTAGACGCTCCCAAATGAAACCTTTCTGTCTTTCGGCATATGCTAAGCGCATGTCTTGCTCAGCATTTTTTTCCTCAACAGCTTTCATGCGAGCTTCCAAACTGTCGACACGGGCCTTCAGTTGGTTCAACTCACCACGAAATTCTTCCAACAAAGCAGCGAATTTTTCCAAATCGGCTTTGTCAGCTTTTTTAGCTAGACGCTCTTGTATGCACTGCTCATATTTATATAGAGCGGCAGCCAGTTCAAAACGTGTGGTCGATTTTTGACCACGGTATGTTCTGTCTGGGTAACCTACCAGTACATGACAGTCGCTATTAACGAGTTCCTTGAGTGCATTATACGCCCACTCATTTCCAACTACGTCTGTCAATTCACTGACATTAGTAGCACCTTGAGCATTTGCGACATTTGCATTGATCAAGGTGCTCGCACTTACAGCAACAAGTGCAGTAAGAATGGTTGCAAACCCCTTTTTCATAATAGTAATCACTCCTTCAGCAATGACCTGACTCTAACGTACGCCATCATAACCTACATATTCCAGCGGTTAGTAGTAGTGAAACCCATAAAACAATTTCGCTTAACTAAGAACCTGCGAAAAGCCGCCGGTGGTGCGTAAAGGGGGATTCTTAAAAAACGCTAATATTTTACAAATTGGTCGCCCAAAATATATCAGACGCAAATCCGCAAAAGGCCACACGACGAGGCTTCATGGCAACCCCTAGTCAAGAATTGCAACCTCCTGAAATAATCATGCTTTATCGGTCATTTGCAACCGCTATTCTCTCTATAATTTGCACTGGTCTTGGCCCATGCAAGAAGCCCATAAATGGGGATTTTTCAGTCGTTATTCAAACTTCACACGCTACTGCGACAATAACTTGCCAAACGACAACCCAAGAGCACACCATATATAGTGCAGTAAAAAGATCGATATACCAGGTCAATAAAATCAGAGACAACAAGCAAAAAATCTCTTACTAAGGATGTTATGGAATTCAGAATTGCCCATCTTTACGCCCATTTCCTCAACATATACGGCGATCGCGGCAACATCATCACGCTCAACCAAAGAGCTAAGTGGCGCGACATAGAAGTCAAGGTAGACGCGATAGATATAGGTCAGGAAGCCGATCCCGATTATTACGATTTTTATTTCATCGGCGGCGGTCAAGACAAGCAACAAATTGTCATTGCCGAAGATTTGGTCAAGCGCGCCACCACTCTCAAGACCGCTGTAAGCGGCGGGGCGGTAGTCTTAACCGTTTGCGGTGGCTACCAACTACTGGGTCACTATTATCGGCCCCACGAGGGCCCAGAACTGAAAGGCATCTCGTTATTAGACGCCTATACAGTGGCTGGCAACAGAAGAATGATTGGCAATGTTGTTATCAAGCGGGATGATAATTCCACCCTGGTCGGCTTTGAAAATCACAGCGGCAAGACCTACCTGGGAAAAGATGTGCAACCATTAGGGAAAATCGTGGTCGGCAATGGTAATAATGGTGAAGACAAAAGTGAAGGCGCCTGCCAGGGCACCGTATACGGTACCTATCTGCATGGTTCACTTCTGCCTAAAAATCCAGCCTTCGCCGATTTATTGCTAAGCCAAGCTTTGCAACGACGGTACGGCGCGGTTCAACTAAAGCCACTTGACGATAGTCTTGAGGCTGAAGCTCACAAGCGCGCTCTAGTTCTTCCGGCATAAAGTAGATGCTGGCATAAAATAGATGCCTAAATGAATATCGGCCGGCCCATCTAGACGCCTGCATCGATACAAGCCTGCATAAATATGAGCCTGCATGGATATGCGCCAGCAAAAATAACAGAACAAAAAAACGCATACATAAGGAATGTAATACAGTTCGTGAAAACACTTTCAATATTAATACCGGTCTTCAACGAAGAAAAAACTCTTATCACCGTACTAGATATGGTTTCGAAGGCCGATACGGGCGGACTAACAAAAGAGATAATTCTTGTCGATGACGGCTCCACCGATGGCACTCGCGACATTCTCGCCAAACTTGATGCGGCGAAATACAATGCTCGCATTTACTATCACGACAAAAATCAAGGCAAGGGTGCTGCTCTGCGCACAGCCCAAGGCCACGCTGAAGGCGACGTCATTTTGATACAAGACGCCGACCTGGAATATGACCCGAGAGAATATGCAGAACTGCTCAAACCGATTTTAGAGGGCCGCGCTGACGTTGTTTATGGCTCCCGTCTATGCGGAGGAAAAGTTACCCGTGCATTTAAGATCTGGCACCTATTTGGCAACAAATTCCTCAGTCTGATCACAAACATTCTTTATAACGCCACATTGACCGACATGGAAACTTGCTACAAAGTCTTCAGGGCCGATATTTTCAAAAAAGTGCAGATTCGCTGCGACCGTTTTGATTTCGAGCCTGAAATTACAGCGAAAGTTTTGAAGCAAGGCGTCAGACTCTACGAATTGCCTATTTCATATTACGGTCGCGACTATGCCGAAGGTAAGAAAATTACCTGGAAAGACGGCATCTGGGCGGTTATGGCCCTGGTTAGATTCCGCTTCTCAGACTAACTTAAAACTAAGGCTACCTATACCGTTTTACAAATCGATTACATTTGCCGCCCTTAAATCTGCGCCAGTATTGGTTCTTTAAGTATTGCAGCTACTTGTAAAGTGGAAAATTGCGAGTTATTATCGTATCAACAGGCATCTTTATTGCCCCTTTTCTTTTACTAGCAGGCTTCGATAAGCAGTGACTAAATTACTAAATCTTCAGGGTTCGAACCTAGCGCTGGCACTGGTTGCCGCCATTTTCCTCGCACCAGCTGGCGATTGCCAACAAAGCTACAAGGTAGGTGGCACACGGGTGATCCAGGGTTCAAACCTAGCTCGGCCGGCTGACACTTACATCACCAGAGGCACTCTCAGCCCCTCGGCCCAAATACCAGTATATGGCTCAGCTCCAGCTCAGCCGCAATCGCGCTATCCGCAGGGTTATCTCACCCCGGCCCAAGCCGCCAATAACCAACAACAGGGCAGCCAGCAAATGGGCGGCCTGCCCAATGCTCGAATGGGCGCCACCGTGGGAATGCCCGGCGATTACATGCGCTCTGACTTAAATCCAAATTACAGCCTGCGCAAACAAGAAGTGATGCACAACGGCTACGTCACTATTCCAACCCAAATTAGAATGCGCCCCAACACCAAGCCAGCTGTAGCAACCTATGGCAGCAACGGCAGTGCGCAGAGCCATTCGGGTGCGGCCAGTACAGCCACCAGCACCTACGGCAGCTCAAACGGCACCAGCTCATACAAAGGCTACTAAAAACCCAATCAGTCGCTCTTTTAACCAATAGCGTCTCTATTGGCTCAATCTAGCATTGCTCTGCAGTGCTAGAATTTTGGCCATATATAGAGGCTATAGCAAATGACTGAATTAAAAAGAGTAGTTGTAATTGGCGGCGCTGGGGCCATGGGCCAGGTGATTGTCAAAGACTTGCTAGAAAACGAGCAAATTGAAGTAGTGATTGCCGACTACGATCGCGACAAAGCCGATCAATTTGCTGAATCACTCAAATCAGAAAGAGTGAGGGGTGACTTCACCGACATCACTAATCGACCAATCATGGTCAAGATTTTAGCCAAAGCATCTTGCGTCATTAATTCCACACCTTATTATCACAACGTCAATGTTATGGAAGCAGCTCTTGAAGCGGGCACCAACTATATAGATCTAGGCGGACTGTTTCACGTCACCAAAGAGCAGTTGAAGTTGCATGAGCGCTTCAAAGAAAAGAATTTGACCGCCATAGTTGGTATGGGTGCCGCTCCAGGCATGACCAATATCATGGCCGAAGCAGGTCAAAGAGACTTAGACACTGTAGAGTCAATCGATATTTTGGTGGGCTCAGTCGACAACGTCAAAATCGACCATCCTTTTTTGCCACCATATTCAATTGAAACTTTAATAGACGAATATACTCTTAGCCCGATGGTATTCGAAGACGGAGATTACAAAGCAGAAGCACCACTTTCTGGGGCCTTGATGGTCGATTTCCCCCAACCAGTAGGTAGGCAAGAAGCAATCTACACCTTGCATTCTGAAGTTCTGACCATACCAATGACTTACAAAGACAAAGGTATCAAGCGCGTCACTTTCCGCCTCGGCTTACCCCTCGAATTTCACGAAAAAATCAAATTTTTAATGGCTCTCGGATTTGGCGAAAAGAAACAAATTGCCACCAAAGAAGGTGACTTCACTCCCCGCAAATTGCTAGCCGAAATGATTTCCAAGTTCCCCGTTCCAGCCACCGAGCCGGACGACTGCGAAGTGATTCGCGTTGATATTAAAGGCAGCAAGGACGGCAAAGAAAAATTAGTGCGCATGGAAACCACTGTGGTATCAGACAAAAAATGGCAAGTTTCTTGTGGCGCGCTAGACACAGGAGTGCCACCATCTATAGCGGCACAAATGATCATTGCCAATCAGGTCGAGAAGAAAGGTGTACTAGCGCCAGAAGTGGCCCTAGATCCAGATCTCTTCTTTAGCGAACTAGAGAAGCGCAACATAACAATTAAACGGCTTGAGCCACAGCTTGCAGGGCCGCAATAGTAGTCTTTAGTGATTCACTGTCGCTGACGTTTAAGACTTTGACCGACTTGTCGATCTTTTTAACCAGACCAGCCAAAACTTTTCCTGGTCCAATTTCGACAATAGTATCGACGCCTTGAGCAACGAGAAACTCAACCGTAGCGGTCCAGCGCACAGGGCTCTCCATCTGCTTAGCCAACTTTGCTTTTAGCTCCGAGGCTTGCTTTGATACCTGGGCATCGAAGTTCTGCACCACACCGCAGGTAGCATCAGCAAACTGACAATTTTCCAGAGCCTGAGAAAATTCTTTGGCGGCCCCTGACATTAACGGTGAATGGAAAGCGCCACCAACTGGTAGCGAAATAGCTTTACCCGAGCGCGTTTTCACTAGAGCACCAGCACGGGCGACAGCTTCAGGATTGCCCGATATAACTAGCTGATCTTTAGTGTTGAAATTTGCTACAACCACTACTTCATCCGTTGTCGAAGCTTCAACGCAAATATTTTCTAGCGCATCTGGAGCAACACCAAGAACAGCAGTCATTGCGCCTTTTGGACAATTTTCCATAAGAGTAGAGCGTTTATCAACAAGCTTAACGGCATCTTCTAGCGATAAAACTTGTGCCACCACTAAAGCGCTAATTTCACCCAATGAGTGCCCAGCAACGAAATCAGGCTTTGGCCCACCAAGCTTTTCATAACATGCCCATGCTGCCAGCGATGTTGCCAAAATGGTTGGCTGGGTATTGATGGTGCGCTTAAGCTCGGCTTCTGGCCCTTCAAAACAAAGAGTGCTGAGGGCCCGACCAGCGACCGCATCAATTTGGTCATAAGTTGTTTTAGCTTCGGCAAAATTATTGAACAAGTCTAATCCCATACCGACGCTCTGAGATCCCTGCCCGGGGAAAACACAAGCAAGCTTAGCCATAGCAATTATTCCTTCTAAAAAGCTACTTAATTTACAGGATCGTGACTGTCGGCTCAGCCGTATCAGTCTTTACCGGTTTTAGGTTGGTGTGAAAAAAAGAGTGTTCGATTCTCGAGACAACGTCAGCTTTGACCATATCGCAAGCAACCCGAATTGCATTCTTGACAGCAGTATGACGTGAGCCGCCGTGGGCGATGACACATACACCTTTTAAACCAATCAAGAAAGCGCCGCCGAATTCGTCTGGGTCGACTCGTTTTTTCAGAGCCTGGAAGGCTGGCTTAGCAATGGCGCCACCGAGCTTGCCCCGAGGAGAACTCAAAAGTTCTTGCTTGAGCATGTGGTTGATCATCTTGGCAATGCCTTCAGCCGTTTTGAGCGAAACGTTGCCAGTAAAGCCATCAGTGACAACAACGTCAACTTTGCCCATGGGGTAGTCGCGACCTTCGACAAAGCCGATGAAATTGATATCTTCGCGAGCCTTGAGCAGTCGATAAGCGTCTTGAACCAGTTGAGTGCCTTTAGTTTCTTCAGCTCCAATATTAAGCACTCCCACTCTTGGGCGCTTAACGTTGTGCAAACCAGAATAGAGGATTGAGCCCATTAAGCCGAACTGCATCAACATATGGGCATCGCAATCGGTATTGGCGCCAGCGTCGACGACAATGCAGCGATTGGGGTGAATTGTCGGCATCTCGCAGGCAATGGCGCAGCGAGAGATATTGGGCAAGCGGCCGATATTAAAAGTGGCAGCCACAGCTGCTGCACCGGTGGAGCCACAAGCAACGACGGCGTCAGCGTGGCCTTCTTTGACTTGCTTCATAGCCAAAACAATAGACGAATCTTTCTTACGAAGAATCGCCTTGCTTGGTTTCTCGTCCATGGCCACAACTTCAGAGGCAGCCACTAAGGATATGTTTAGACCAGCAATCTCGTGGCGTTTAAGCTCAGCTTCGATTGCCGGCAACTGACCGACTAATTGAACCGAAATGCCATATTCACGGGCAGCCAGAACGGCGCCGTGAACGACTTCACGAGGAGCATAATCACCGCCCATCGCGTCTATGGCCACTCGAATCATGCCAGACTCCAGATTTGACTCGTTGTCAAACTAATCACACCAATGAATAACTAAGTCTAACGACCCATGTTTATTGCTGACTAAACGACAGCGTCTCTTAGTCTGGCTGGTCTACCGCGGTAGTATCCGCACGATCCGCAAGCAGTATGACTGCGTTTCGGAGCGCCGCAATTGGCGCAAGTGCCGACAGTTTGAGCAGAAGCTTTCCAGTGCGCTCTGCGCTGGTGTTGTTTCTGGTGGGATGTTTTCTTCTTCGGAACAGCCATTGCTGTATCGATCCTCCATATTCCGGACTAATTATTATCTACTAAAAAGCCTCTATTCCTGGTTAGGAAAGAGAGTCTTTAGGTTCTTCCAGCGAGGGTCGATTGGTTTTTGGTCTTGACCCCCTTCAGAGTCAGAACCTGAAACGCTGCTACCACGAGCACCTTCCGGTTTTGGAGGACCGGGACACTCATCGCCGCAACGACTAAATACTGGAGAAGCTAACGTTACAGCTTGATACACAACGTCACTGATGTCAATGAATCCATCCTCAGGAATCGAATCATAAAAATCATCTTTAAGTAATTCTTTGTCCCGGGGAGCACCCATTTCAAATTCGGCCATGGCGCTAAGACGTGGCACGAAGTACTCATCGAGGTCGACACTCAAGGCGTAAAAGTATGGTTTAAGGCAGGTCTGGCACTGCAACTTAAGTAAAGTTTTGACATTGCCAGTGAGCTTGACGCCACCGGCGGCCAAGCTCAAAACCAAATCGCCAACCACAGGCTTAACGGCCTCGTCCACTGGCAATACTTCGTTAAATTCAATATTTTGTCGCCGTTGAGGAGTTTCCTTCAAATCGTCGACTGAGATTCTAGTCATTGTTATAGATTATGCTTGAGGAAAATGAATTATAGTACATCGCCAAAACTCTTAATTAAGGCCTCAGCGGTCTGGACGGCCACAGGTCAGTCAATTGCCCGCGCCAGCGTATTGGTAGAAGCTGGCAAAATCGCTGCAATTCTCAGCGAAGAGCAAAGCGCAAGGCTGATTGAGTCGCAGGATCAAACGCTCTCAACAATTGAAGTGATTGATCTACCTAATTGCGTCATCACTCCCGGTCTGTTCAATCTTCACACCCACCTTGATTATTCGCAAGCGCCAGCCATCCCAGAGAACAGCCCTTTGTTTACATGGATGGCCCAATTGGTGGCCAGCACGAGGCCATGGTCGCCGGACGACTTTGCCCGTTCAGCTCTGGCTGGGGCCAGAAGTGCAGCTTTAGCTGGCACTACTTATTTAGTAGATAGTTCTTACACTGGTCAAGCCGCTGAAGCCATGGCCAAAGTTGGACAGAAAGGTCTGGTCGGTCTTGAACTATTTGGCCTGGACGAAACTTTAGCTGAACGCATCTTTGAAATCTGGCTAAAACGTTACCAATCCTTAATCAGCACCGCCAGTGGTGCATTAAAAGAGGCCATCAACGGCGGTCAAATAGCAATCACCGTTGCCCCTCACGCTCCCTATACTGTAGCCCCGGGCCTCTGGGCCAAAGCCAAAGACTGGGCCAGAGACCAAAGCCTAATGCTGACAGCCCACCTGGCAGAGTCGCAAGAAGAAGCAGACTGGATTGGCAGCCATTGCAGCGTATTAGATCAGTATTTGGCCAAGGTGATGCCGCCAAATGCAAATAAGCCATTCACCACTCTATTAAATGAATTGCTCTGGCGCGGGCAGAAGCGAACACCAACCCAGCACCTCAAGCACTTTGGCCTGCTAGATGACAACCTTATTGCCGCTCACTGTGTCAAGCTCAATCAAGAAGACTTTGAAATATTTGCCCAGAGCGGTGCTGCTGCCGCCCTCTGCCGCCGCAGCAATGAGAGGCTCCTAACTGGACCAGCCACCCTAAGCAGCTTTGTTGACACCAACATCGCCTTTGGCCTCGGCAGCGACAGCCTCGCTTCAAATAGTGATTTGAGTATGCTCAAAGAAGCAGCCGCCTGGCTGCCGCAATTAACCGCCACCCAGGCCCTTACCCTGATTACGATAAAAGCAGCAGAGGCCGTTAATATCGCCGAAAAAACGGGTTCAATTGCAGTAGGTAAAGCAGCCGACCTGGCAGCGTTTCCTCTCGACAGTGTTTTTTGGCAAAGCGATCATGATCAAGAAGCCATTGCCCGCAGACTCTTAGAGTGCGCACCAAACGCTAGCGACCTGATGGTAGAGGGCAAATTTATAGTTCGCCAGGGCAAACTATTAGCCGATACCTAGTGCAAGAGAAGAGATTAATCTATACTGATTTGACTGATTTCACTGAATTTTGATTTGTAATTTCCAGAAAAAGGGTCTATTTCAAATGGCAGGACGCACGGACCACATATGTAGCGGAAGAACTTGTATGTTCTGTCGTGTGCTGGACAATCCACAAAGAGCCAAGCTTGCGGGCACAAGAGCCTTTATGGACAACCAGGTAATTGAACGAGTGAAAGAGCTTGAGCAACGCTCACTCTTGACTGCTGGTCAAACTAACTTATCGAGCGCCAATGGCGAAGAAATCGAGAAACTAGCTCTTCTTGACACCCTAACCGAGCTTTACAACTCCCGTACCTTTATCAAAGAAGTCAAAGATGAATTGAAGCGCGCAAAACGCTATAAGCGCCCTGTCTCTCTTTGCATGGTGGCAGTTGATGGCTTTAGAGATATTCAACGTTCTTATGGCGCTCTTACCTCTGATGCTGTCTTGAAAGTAATCGGCGGCGTACTACGCGGTGCGGTGCGCGACGTTGACATCCCAGCACGATACAGCTCAGAAGAATTTGCCATTATTTTGCCCGAGACCAACGCCTCTGGTGCAGCCATTGTGGCGGAGCGCATTCGCAATCGCGTTGCTGGTCATGGCATTACCCATAACTGGCACAACCTAAAAGTGACTACCAGTGTTGGCTTAGCAGCCTTCCCTACCCATGCCAGAGAACACGATGAGCTTCTAGCCCGCACCATTCAGGCTCTAGAGCTAGCCGTACAGCGCGGTGGCGACCAGGTCATAACAGCCTAGGCCAGCCAATAACAATCAATATAAGAAGAAATTTCAGCGCTTAATGCCGTCAAAGCTTCATGCCAAGGCAGAAGAGAAGGCTTTCAAGAGCACTTTTACGCTAGAATTTGACCTTCGTAGGTCATTATTTAGGCTGTAATTTTTAAACCATGAGCATATTCGGACAAAAGAGCGGTTCCCACAAAGGCAGCTCCAAAGATTTCTTCCGAGACTGGAAACCCTTTGCGGTTTTGGCAGTTTTGGCCTGGTCATTGTTTTCACTCTTTCAAATTGTGCCAGAAGGCAATATTGCTGAGTGGCAAAGGCTTGCCAACCTCACAGGTAACGATCTTCAAGTAGAAGTTCTGAAGCGAGTAGAGAAGATTCCTGGCTGGGACAAGATGAACAACTACCAGCGCGAGGATGCTATCAAAACTGAATATGACAATGCCGGCATGGGCAACAATATTCAGGTACTAGCTAAGTACAAGGGTTACGCCCTGTTCACCAACCTCAAACTTGGTCTTGACTTGCGTGGTGGTAGTCAGCTTTTGCTCAAAGCTATACCAGCACCACCAGAGGTGCCTGAGATTACGCCGCCGGTGATGGACGGTGTGCTTACTGTTATCAACAACCGCATCAACAGCCTTGGCGTCTCCGAAACACTCGTGCAAAGAGCAGGCAAAGACCGCTTAATTGTGGAACTGCCTGGTATCAAAGATCCACAACAAGCAAAAGATCGCATTGGCACCACAGCCATGCTTGAATTCAAAGAACTCGACTTCACCTCTGAAGGTATGCCTTACTGGAAAGCCGTGGGCCTCACTGGTGCAGACTTCAAGAGAGCCCAGGGTACGCCTACAGCCGGCGGCACCTGGCAAGTTGACTTTGAATTCAAAGATCGTGGTGCTAAGAAATTTGGTGAACTAACATCGCGTCTGGTTGGTAAATGCATCGGTATTTTCCTTGACGGCCAACCTACTGACCGCGGCGCTGATGGCCGACCTGTGCCACTCGAGAGATACCAGGGCGTGCGCGTCAACGAACCAATCATGGGCGGCCGTGGCCAAATTACAGGTAGCTTCTCTCGCGATCAAGCCGTAGATTTGGCTCTCAAACTCAATGCTGGCGCTCTACCAGTGCCAATTGAAATTTTAGAAGAACGCACAGTGGGAGCAACCCTGGGCCAAGATTCGATTCACAAGAGTCTAATCGCTGGTGGTGTGGGAATTGCTGCAGTTATGGTCTTCATGGTGGCGATTTATGGCCTACCTGGTCTGATTGCTGACTTAGCTCTCATACTGTATACACTGGCTACCTTAGCCATTTTCAAAACAGTGCCAGTGACTTTGACTCTAGCCGGTATTGCCGGATTTATTCTCTCGATTGGTATGGCCGTCGACGCCAACATTCTTATTTTTGAACGAACAAAAGAAGAATTGAATGCTGGAAAAAATCTCTGGGTAGCTGTAGAAAACGGCTTCAGCAGAGCGATGTCGTCAATCTTTGATAGTAACGTCAATAGCTTAATTGCTTGTAGTGTGTTGATGCTTTTTGGTACGTCGCTAGTCAAAGGCTTCGCCGTTACCCTGGCGATTGGTGTGGCAGTATCGATGTTTACAGCGATTACCGCCACTCGCACGATGTTGCACTTGATTCCATCAAGCCTCGGTTTGTTTGGCCATAAGACTGAAAAGAAAGCGAAAAAAGTTTTGACCAAGGAGGCCGTATGACAGGGGCAAAGAGCAAAAACATAGTAGATATTGTCAAATATCGCACTCTCTGGTTTGCCATTTCATTGGTTTTAACCGTGCCGGGTATTATCGGTATTGCCGCTTGCTTTGCCAAGTATGGCGCACCACTTAAGCCGGGAATCGATTTTACCGGGGGTTCGATTCTGCAATATCAATTTGAGAAGCCAACCACTTTAGAAGCTGTGCACAAAGTTCTAGAAGATGCTGGCCTGACCGGCTCACAAGTGCAACAGACCTATATTGCCGGCAAAGAAGCTGTGGTGATGCGCACCAAAGCTATCGACAGTGAGCAACAAAAAACTCAGCTAGATGCGAAATTAACTGAAGCCCTCGGACCATTTAAGGCCATATCAGTCGATAAGGTAACGGCGACCATTGGCCCAGAGCTACTCAGCAACGGCCTACTAGCACTGCTGGTGACCTTTGGTGGCATGGTGGCTTATATTAGCTACCGCTTTAAATTTGACTATGCCATTTGCGCCATTGCCGCTTTGGTGCACGACGTGCTTGTACTTTGCGGCATATTCGCTCTCTTGGGTCTGGCTTTTGGCACCGAAGTAGACAGCTTGTTTATCTCTGCAATTTTGACAGTAATTGGTTTCTCGGTGCACGACACCATCGTTGTTTTCGACCGAGTAAGAGAAAACGCCAAGTTTGTTGGTAGCAAAGGAATTGATCCTGTTACCAAACTAGAATTTAAGAAAACCTTTGGTGATGTAGCTAATGACAGTGTCAATCAGACCCTTGCTCGCTCGCTCTATACATCACTGACTGTAGTGATTACCCTGCTATCGCTCTATCTACTGGGTGGTAGCACCACCAAAGACTTTGTTCTAGCCATGTTAATTGGCATCATATCTGGTACTTATTCCTCCATCTTCAATGCCAGTTGTCTATTGGTTTGGTGGCGGGAAAGAAAGCAACAAAAGCGCTTACCGGCTGCAAGCTGAGGAGCTAACGAGCTAGGAAAACAATGACACATCAAGAACCTTTATCTGAAGAACAAAAATGGGAGCTCCTGACGCGCCCAGAAAAGCTTGGCGAATTATTGCTGAAGCGCGGCAAGATCTCGCTGACTCAACTAGAAGAGCTAATTGAGGAACAGAATCAGTCGGGCGAGCCCCTGGGCAAACTTATTCTTGCTCGCGGCTTAATGACAGGCCAAGAGCTTTTGCAGGCACTAGACATGCAACATAAAACCGACCAGGTGATAATTAAAGCCCTGACTGAGATGTATCAACATCATTCAAATGCTGAGGCAAATGCTGAGGCCGAAGCTGAAGACAAAGGCGACGACAAGTAATTAACTAGTCTTTAGGCTATTAGCTAGTCTTTGCGGTACCAGCGTAAATCAACCTCGGCCGTCACAACCATACCTTCAACTAAATTGGCATCAAGAAAAGGCATAAAGGCCGCAATCTTTTCATTGGCATCAATGAACTCAACCACAATCGGCAAATTGGTTGAAATATCGAGAATTTTATTGCTGTGCACTGTATGGTGGGCGCCATAACCTTCAAGCCCGCGCCAGACGGTAGCTCCAGCAATACCAACTTTTTTGGCCTCTTGCACGAGCCATTCATACAAGGGGCGATTGCCGTGCTTGTCGCCTTCGCCTATGTATATTCTGAGCAGAACACCCTTACCTGTATTCATTTTTTCACCAATTTAATTACAAAAGACGTGCCAGAATCGTACCGAGCCAGACAAAGAACAAACCCAAGACAACTTGCAACACTGCATTAGCTGTGGCGTATACAAACTCACCACTTCTAATTAGCTGCAATGTTTCATAGCCAAAACTAGAAAAAGTTGTATAGCCTCCAAGAATGCCGATCAAAAAGAAAGCACGATATTCAGGCTGAAACAAATTTTTGCTCTCAGCTAGTTGAGCTAAAAACCCAATCGCCAGACAGCCACTGATATTGACAACAAAAGTGCCAAGAGGAAAGACCCACCCATTGCAGGCTTTCTGCACCGCCGTGGAGGTGAGAAAGCGCATTAAGCCACCCAAGCCAGCACCAATGAAAACGAGTAAATGAGTCATGCGCTTAGTTTAGATTAGCTGACGGCAAAATCAACCTCCGCTAGCAAATTAATCTAGTTCTGCCGAGCTTTAGCCAAAGAAGGCAACTGTATGGCCAAAACTAGGGCCGAAAGCAAGGCAATGGCGGCACAGGTGGCAAAGGCAGCCAAGGCACCATAGTGCTGATAGAGCAAGCCTGTGAGCAAGCTAGCAGGCAAAAGCGCCAGACCAACAGCAAAATTGACGATACCAAAAGCGGTACCACGCAAATGAGCCGGCGTTAGCTGCGAAACCAGAGCAGAGAGCACCCCCTGCGAGAGACCGAGATAGAGACCATAGACAAGACAAAGCAAAAGCATGTCAGACTGCTTACTAACCAAAGCAAAGCCCAGGTAGGTAAGAGCGTAAATAAAGAAAGCCACAGTCAACAAACGACCGTGGCCGAGCTTATCTGAAAGTATTCCGGCCGGATAAGCACTGAGAGCATAACTAATATTTATGGCCACAAGCACAAGGGGGCAGGTGGCAATAGACATACCGCAGTCTCTCGCCTTCAGAATCAAAAAAGCATCAGACGAATTAGCCAAGCTAAAAAGAAAGACTGTCGCCACCAAGAAAAAGAACTGCGGGGGCATCTTTGTTTTAAGTTCAGTCAAAAGCTTGGCATCAAACAACTTATCGCTGCTCAAGACGCTCTTATGGGCTGGTTCTTTGACACCAAAATAAAGCAAGAAAAGTACGGCAAAAGCAGGGATGAGAGCGACAGCAAAGGCCAGTTGGTAGTTGCTTTGAGTCAGCCACATGAGAGCCAAAGCCATAAGAGGGCCGACCACAGCGCCAACCGTATCAAGCGACTGCCTTAGACCATAGGCCCGACCGCGATTAGCTGAGCTAGTCACATCAGCCACCAGTGCATCCCTCGGGGCGCCGCGAATGCCCTTACCCACCCGATCGGCCAAGCGGACAACGAGCACAATGAGAACGGAATTAGCAAAAAGAAACAGCGGCTTAACCAGAGCTGATAGACCATAACCAAGAAGCAAAAGGCCTTTGCGCTTGCCAATGCGGTCGCTCCAGGCCCCCGAAAAGACTTTCAATATTGATGCCACTGTCTCGGCCAAGCCTTCAATTAAGCCAATATCAATGAAGCTGGCATGCAAAACTGAAGACATAAAGTTCGGCAAAATTGAATGAATTAGCTCAGTCGAAACGTCGGTGAGCAAACTAGCAAAGCCTAAAATCCAGACGGTTAAGGGTATTTTCTCAGCCACTGGTTTAGACATATTTTTCTATCTCTAAGGCGACACTATCACCCAGCTGCCGTGCCAAAATTTTATCGATGGCGCTCCGCCCCTTGCTATTTTGAGCTTGAGCTAGAGCCCAAGCGGCGTGTTCAACAAGAAGCAAATCGTCTTCACGAGCAGAAAAAGCGGCAACCTCTTCGATAATCTTCTCACTCTCTGCATGGTGAGCAGCCACTTGATTGCCCATTACCACTAAAGCATTGCGTACCAAACCCCGACGCTTCGGCCTTCTCAGGGGCGAAAGCTCAAAGCGCTGAGCAAAGCTCTGATCATCAAGATGCAGCAACTCAGGCAAATTTAAATAGTGCCCCACACCATTTTCAGGAGAAAATTCTGGCCATGGTGCCGCTCTTGTTTTACTGTTATAAGGACAAACTTCCTGGCAGATATCACAGCCATAAACCCAGTCACCAAGCTGCCGGCGCAAAGGCAGAGCGATGCCGCCCTTGTTCTCGATGGTGAGATAGGAAATGCACAAATTAGCATCTACCATCGTCGCTTCGGCACCATCCTTAATAGCATTAGTCGGACAAGCGGCAATACAACGTACACAGTTGCCGCAAGTTCCTGTGTATTCAAGATCGGGCTCTAGCTCAAAATCAACAAACAATTCGGCAATAAAATTGTATGAACCAGAAAGCTTTGGCCCAATCACCAGCGAATTCTTACCGACGAAGCCAAGACCATGACGCCGAGCCAGAGCTTGCTCGTAAAGAGCGGCATCATCGGTAACAGGCCGCCTAGCGATCTTTCGCCCCAATTCTTTCTCTATCAAGGCGCAGAAGTCGCGCAATTTACTTCTGATTACAGCATGATAATCTCGCCCCACAGCGTAGCGCGCTACCCGCCCCCAGGAGCCGCTTGGTACCTCTGGTGGCTGGCTAAAATAGCTGACTGCGACAATAATGACACTTTGAGCAGCCGGAAAGGTAAGACCGGGTGTCACCCGCCTTTCAGGATCACGCTGGAGATAGGCCATATCGGCAGAGTAACCCTGGTCAAGCCAAGCTTGATAATGCAGGCGCTCTTGAACCAGCGGGGTGAGGGAACCAATCTGCACCTGATCAAAGCCTAGCTCATGGCCAATGGCCTTCACTCTATCTTTTAAGTGAGCCATCTTAAAAGCCCTTCAATTTGACATTACTGCTAACTTGAGAAGTCTATACTAAAGTACTAACCCTCTCACGACCTAAAGGTCTAAAGATTCGCCCGTGGCAGAAAAAACTCTTACTATCGAAGATTTTGAATACGATCTCGACCCGGCTCTAATTGCCCAAAAGCCCCTGGAACAGAAGGAAAATGCCCGGCTACTAGTGGTTGAAAGAGCGAGCGGAAATCTTCAGCATAAGCACTTCTACGACCTACCAGGCCTGCTTAAGCCTGGCGACTTACTGATAGTCAACGACACCAAGGTTTTGCCTTCACGCCTAATTGCCCGGCGTAAGTCGGGGGGAACAGTGAAGCTCTTGCTGCTCAAACCGCAGACAACTAATATCGCTATTTGGGAAGCCATGGTGACACCAATAAAGCGCCTCAAGCCAGGCCAGGAGCTAGAAGTCACTGATGAAAACGGCAAAGTGACAACCATTGTTGTCAAAGACATTGTCTTAGGGCCAGATGGCTTCAAACGGCTACTGGTTGATTTAGGGGCCAAAGAAAATGTCTACAACCTGCTTAGCAGTGTCGGTTTTGCGCCACTGCCACCATACATTACTCGTGACTACCGCGCAGATCAAAGCAATGCTAGCGAAAATAGCCATCGCAAAGAAGACCTGTTTCAGTATCAAACAGTCTTTGCTCAATCACCTGGAGCGGTGGCAGCCCCCACAGCTGGGCTACATTTCACACCACCTGTGATTGCAGCCCTGAAAGAAGCTGGCATTGAAATTGCTTCGCTAACTTTGCACGTTGGTGCAGGTACCTTCAAACCAATTGAAGCCGAAATCGATGAACACACCATAGAAGAAGAGCTATATACAGTTTCAGAAGAAACAGCAGCGACAATTAATAAGGCCAAAAGCGAAGGTCGCCGCGTCATCGCCGTCGGCACCACAAGCTTGCGCACCCTAGAAACAGCTGGTGCTAGTGGAGTAATGAAAGCAGCTGAAAATCAAAGCACCGCTTTGTACATAAAACCAGGACACAAATTCGCCATAGCAGACGCCATGATTACCAACTTTCACTTGAGCCGATCGAGCCTGCTAGTGCTGGTTTCAGCAGTAGCTGGAAGAGACTTGATTATGAAAGCCTACAAAGAAGCAATCGCCGAACGCTATCGATTTTATAGCTACGGCGATGCCATGTTGATTTTATAAGGTCTTAGTTGCTAGAACAGGCCAATTAAGGCTTCAAGACACTATCGAACATCAGGGTCATGAAAGCATCAAGCGGCACGGTAGTTTTGGTGGTCTTAGCTCGCATAATGGCACCATGCCAACCGCTCTGGAAAAACTCAGCCAACATGTTATGGTCAAATTTAGAACTAATCAGCTTCGCTTCTTGCCCTTCTTTAATACACTTTGCAAAACGACCACGCCAGCGAGAGAGTACTTCTTCTAGCTTGGCCCGAAGCACTTCTGATTGGTCAGACATTTCTTGGGAGAGATTACCAAGTAAACAACCATTGCGGCACTGATTCTCTTTGAGGGCTTTGCGACCGGCATTGCAATAGGCTTTCAAACGCTCTACTGGATTATGCTTTTGATTGTCCAGAAAAACCTTCAATTGCTCAGTTTGCTTCAGATCAAAATGCTCGATGATCTGAATAGCAAAATCTTCTTTACTATCAAAGTAATAGTAGAACGAGCCTTTTGGCACGCCCGTTGCTTCCAGAACTTCTTGAATCCCAGTATTGTTGTAGCCCTTGGTTACCATGATGGCGGCACCAGCATCTAGCAAAGAAACCTTAGTGACCTCTTTCATACCGCTCTGTCTGGCCATAAGCTCTCTCCCGCTGCTACGTTCTATCTACTCTATGATTTCATAATAGACGAGTCGGCTAGTAAACGTCAATCTTCTTTTTGTTCGGGTTATTTTCAAAGCTAAAATGCCGCAATTGCCACAAAGCCGTTATGTGACTGTTATATAGGAGTCGTAATCTCAAACTCTAAGTCCCCCGAATCCCGAGGCATCAGATATGACTAATTTTGAGAGAAGCAACAACGAGCCCAAATCTATCAACGATAAGGCCCGCGACATCATTAAAGAGATGGATCAGACTGGTGACCAACACGCTCAAAAAGCTGCAGAGATGCTGAGAGCAGAGTTTTCCTCCCCATCGATGAGCAGCGACGAAAAGCGCCAACTAATAGCGGCCATAAACAAGGGCGAAGACAAAGGAGTAGGAGCAGATCTGATAGTTGCCAGCTCCACCGACGCTCAGGTGCGGCAAAATCCCAAACTAGAAAATCAGCTATATGTTCAGTTAACGACAAAAGACCGCCCCCTCGGCGATTCCCCTTGGCACGGCGCCCCCCTCTTTGTTGCTAAAACAGAGCCCGGTATGAAGTCATTTGCTCCGGTTAGTGAAATGCAAAATCAAGCTATTCACATTGCCCGCCGTATGGACGACGGCAATCTTCACTTAGCAGCTGAAGAACTAAGAGATGCTGGTAGAAAAATGCAACCGGCCGACTTTGAAAATTTACTCAAAGAAGTCGCCAAACAAGAAGCAGCAAATATCGGTGGCGACCTGGTTCTCACTTCACCCTATGTCAAGCCAAAAAGCCCTGAGCAACTAGCAAAAGAAGAAATCATGGGCAGTACTGAAGTAGCAAGACCAGTGGTTAAGAGCTGGGAAATTTACCGCACACCCGAGCAAACAGCCAAAGAACTAGCAGCCTACAACACCACTAAATCGCCGCAGTTTGAAACCATCGCCAAGAAAACCGATGGCCTGCCAGACTTCACCATTGTGGCTGGGGATTCTAGACTTAGTTTTTAGGATCCGAGCTTTCCGTGCTTCTTCAGCAGCCCTAGATTTGAATTGCCTATAGGAGCGTTTGGCAATATTCAGGCTTAATGGATAACGTGGAAATCAGGCAGGCATTGGTCGGATACAATTTTTACTCATTCTTTATCCCTCTTGTTTAGTTGTGGAAAGCGGGCAGGCATCAGTCAGATACAATACTGGATCGAGTATGCCGTGAGCCTCGGCGGTTGTGGAAAGCGGGCAGGCATCAGTCAGATACAATCAAACAGACTGACACGATTGAAGCACAGCAGTTGTGGAAAGCGGGCAGGCATCAGTCAGATACAATCGAGATTTTAGAGCGTAATTTGGCGGCTGCGTTGTGGAAAGCGGGCAGGCATCAGTCAGATACAATAGTCGGCCCCGTATCGCCTTGAGGCCCCTGGTTGTGGAAAGCGGGCAGGCATCAGTCAGATACAATCTAGCGGTCAACTCGCCCTGGTGGGTGAAAGTTGTGGAAAGCGGGCAGGCATCAGTCAGATACAATAACTATGGCGGTGCTCACATCAAGGCATCCGTTGTGGAAAGCGGGCAGGCATCAGTCAGATACAATTTTACGGACAGGCGAGTTTAAGCCAGTGCAGTTGTGGAAAGCGGGCAGGCATCAGTCAGATACAATCAATGGAAGAGTTTAAGTGCATGTACTGCAGTTGTGGAAAGCGGGCAGGCATCAGTCAGATACAATCAATGTTTGTTTGGGAAGTAAGTAGCGACAGTTGTGGAAAGCGGGCAGGCATCAGTCAGATACAATGCAATCTTTTCAATCGCATATAAGGTGGAGGTTGTGGAAAGCGGGCAGGCATCAGTCAGATACAATCCCAGCCACACAAACAAGGCTGTGTGATTGGTTGTGGAAAGCGGGCAGGCATCAGTCAGATACAATTGTACTATTTCGGTGAAGTGGTGCACTAGCGTTGTGGAAAGCGGGCAGGCATCAGTCAGATACAATCTGGCGGCACCTTTCCAATCAGCGGTGGGTGTTGTGGAAAGCGGGCAGGCATCAGTCAGATACAATAAGCCGTATTGCTCAACGTCGATGTTTTCTGTTGTGGAAAGCGGGCAGGCATCAGTCAGATACAATTGAACCGCCAGTACCGCTAGAACCTGGGCTGTTGTGGAAAGCGGGCAGGCATCAGTCAGATACAATTTTCCCTGTTTTTTTTAGTAAAAAAAGGTAGTTGTGGAAAGCGGGCAGGCATCAGTCAGATACAATTTCTTGAAAGCGCTGGCGTACTTTCTTCTTGTTGTGGAAAGCGGGCAGGCATCAGTCAGATACAATGTAGGTGATCAGCGTCATTCATAGCCTAGCGTTGTGGAAAGCGGGCAGGCATCAGTCAGATACAATACGAGACAAGTTATACACATCTTGACCAGAGTTGTGGAAAGCGGGCAGGCATCAGTCAGATACAATGCTAGTAATCATGGTTAATTCTGAGCCACCGTTGTGGAAAGCGGGCAGGCATCAGTCAGATACAATCCGGGGTTTTTCTCTAATTGACAGGGCACAGTTGTGGAAAGCGGGCAGGCATCAGTCAGATACAATGTCAGCTCGCGAACTCTGACGCCTAGCCCCGTTGTGGAAAGCGGGCAGGCATCAGTCAGATACAATATTAGTATTGTATGGTTGGTCCAATCTATAGTTGTGGAAAGCGGGCAGGCATCAGTCAGATACAATCTCGCCCAGTCGGTCAAGTAGCTGCTAACTGTTGTGGAAAGCGGGCAGGCATCAGTCAGATACAATTAAGAGAGTGTGTACCTGTGAAGATTCTTGGTTGTGGAAAGCGGGCAGGCATCAGTCAGATACAATTAAGAGAGTGTGTACCTGTGAAGATTCTTGGTTGTGGAAAGCGGGCAGGCATCAGTCAGATACAATACATCCTTTCATGCACTTTATGTCCCAGTAGTTGTGGAAAGCGGGCAGGCATCAGTCAGATACAATGCCGGCGAGAAGATTTCCGTAATTCCTTACGTTGTGGAAAGCGGGCAGGCATCAGTCAGATACAATTACCACCAACAAAAAAGCTCAATATCAGCGGTTGTGGAAAGCGGGCAGGCATCAGTCAGATACAATGGAGGATGGCGACATAGAACTAAGGGCATAGTTGTGGAAAGCGGGCAGGCATCAGTCAGATACAATTGCAATTGGTACTTACTGATGGTAGCGACTGTTGTGGAAAGCGGGCAGGCATCAGTCAGATACAATCTCAGGCAGCCGGAGAGCGTCACTAGCAACGTTGTGGAAAGCGGGCAGGCATCAGTCAGATACAATATTCCTGGACGAAGTTACCGATCAATTTACGTTGTGGAAAGCGGGCAGGCATCAGTCAGATACAATTTGCTGAAGATTCTCAAGCTGAGCCATCTTGTTGTGGAAAGCGGGCAGGCATCAGTCAGATACAATAGAAGGAGCTAGAGCGGCTTGGCTTCAAAGGTTGTGGAAAGCGGGCAGGCATCAGTCAGATACAATTCGTAGGCGGTGATTGCGTTATTGCTACAAGTTGTGGAAAGCGGGCAGGCATCAGTCAGATACAATTTTGCAGCCTAAAGAGTAAGGGGGTAGTTAGTTGTGGAAAGCGGGCAGGCATCAGTCAGATACAATAGTCCAGCCGCCCAGCCCGCCCCAGCAAGGGTTACCAGCTCTTGCCAATTCAAAAAAGTGACAATTGCTGTGGAGCTTCCTCTGTGGGTTGCCTGGTTTTTCCATGAAATATTTTCATCCTTCCAAACTGCTTGTCAGTAAGTGACAAAATTCGGACTTCTCCGTCCTTCGGCAACGCCGCTTTGATTCGCCCTTCTTGGGTGATGGCATTTTCGTCAGACTGACAATGTCGTGCATATACAGAGTACTGCAGCATGAGAAATCCGTTCTTTAGCAGGATTTCACGAAAATCAGTATAAGCTCGCCGAGCAGCTTTGGTATCCGTTGGTAGGTCAAATAAAACAACAACCCACATACTTCGGTATCCGCCAAATGCCATGAAGCACCTGCTTCTTGATGGTTATGCAGCTATCAACTCAAAGAAGAGGGAATTCTATTTTGGCCGGTGTCTCATCGCACAAAAAAGTACGATAGCTCGCAACATAACGCTCCAGAGCTACCAAGAGAGGGTATGAGCTACCGCAGAAATTTACTTCTTGAGTAAGTATATCGAGTATATATCTTTTGATTTCAGGTGTTAAGTCTTTAACTCCCAGCCATATGTCTGGCATTGCGGCGGTATGCAAGTCTACGCGCGGCCTAAGGGGTTCCATTAAATCGTCAGCGAGACAAAAAGCATTATATTGACTTGAGTGATGAACAGAGAGTGCAGGATGCAAACCGGAAGCGACCACGGCTCGAGCTACAGCCGCACGCATAACCGCGTAGCCATAATTCAGAAAACCATTAATCCCGTCCGAATCAGCATCACGCCGAAAGCCATCGCCGAAGAGCTCTCGCCAATAACGCCTAGCAGCCTGAGCCTCGATATTCTCTACATCACCGCTGCGAACACGCTCTATCATGGGCTCCAAGCTTTGGTGGCTACGGCCAAATGCTTTTAGCACCTTAACCTGCTCACTAATTTTTGCACGCACTATCATTTGCCAAATTTGTTTTTTCCGTGGCAAGCTTGCTTGCAACTGCTCTCTCAAAATTTTAGTGTGGAGAGAATGAGTGTCTAACGGTTGAAGTATCATTGCTGGCATGTGCTTTGAATCAGTGATCACCAGCCCAACCTTTTGTTCAGAGCACTCGGAAATTAGAGCCTGCGAAAAGGTTATTGCCGGGTGATTCAAGATCAACATAGCCATATCCTCAATAGGAATACTGGCTAGCTCCTTGCCATCGCTGTCTTTAAGAACCAATTGTTTCTTCCGAAGCGATAAGCGCACCGGATTACTGATTTCGACTATTCGATTTGTCATTCACCCTCGAACCAATAACTCGGCCAAGCATGTCTATCTCGAGTTTACGTGGCCTACGCTCCTGAAAGCCGTTTGGAGGAAGCCGCTCAAAATCAGTCGGCGAAGCAGAATTGTGCAGTTGAATAACAATTCGCCTTCGGTCACGCTCCTTAGCAAAACCCTTAACCCTGAAGACTCGCCTAACGCCATCCTTTCCCGTTAGCTCAACGCAATCATTTGCGCATAGGCTCATTACAAATTTCTTTGTCGGGCCAAAATCAGTTTTCACAACAGGGCTACCTTCGCGGCGGACTCTCCTAGCGGCTTCTGCGGCACTAACTATTTCGAACTCAAATTTCTTACTAGCCTTATCTTGAATCACTTCAACATGGTGATTGTTTCCCAAATTGTGATACTTAAACGGCTTACCACCGCCTCTGCTAATTGGAAACACAATCTCGGGATTTAGCCGCACGTTCAAACGAACTTTCTTAATCACAACATTAGGGTTGTTATGCGAAACCGGCTTCGAGAATGCTTTCTCTGCAGAACCATTAAAACGCTCTAGTTGTTGAACCAGAATAGCCTTTACAGCACCATCTCGAACATCCGCCAAATCCTTCGCTGTCAGGTCTACTATCGACTTTCTGCGAACAAATTGCCCATCCTTATCCGTTGGTCCGTACGCACTGTCTTCATGCAACTTTCCAGTAATCTTTCGGTGGGCCTCATGAGAGACAACGATAGTCTCGATAAGTGCAACCACAGATTTGTGAAAATCCTTCCATGGCTCTTCAAGCAAGAAGCGTCGGTTCTTTATGCCAAAGCCGGTTTGCGCAGATAGCTTAGATAACTGCTTAAACAGACTTGGTGTAGTCAGAGCGACTACAATTGCATCAATGGCATGATGTCGATGATCGCCTCTATTTTTCTCACCACTACCATCAGGCGACAGAATTACGTTGAGTGCCCACTTATGCCGCAAGGCTGATGTGGCCTCACCCTTGCTCACTTGAACTCTGCATCCAAGTCCCAGCAAATAATTGCTTACTTCTCGACAAATGTATCGCGTATCGTTCAGTTGTCTTGTGACAAACTCGTCAAGGCTGATATCCTCAGGGCGAAGCTCAAAACGTCGTTTTTTTCCCGTCGGCATTTCTGACATGTGACTAAGTCGAGATAGCAAGTCCTCGTAGCGCTCCTTGTTACTTGAATAAGCTTCATACGGAGTCTGCTCTTTCTTCACGGCTCTGTTCTCAGATGCAAGACATATGGTCTTATTCATATATGAATCGTCTAAACAGCGACCGTATGGAATTATATGCTCAATATCAACTTCACCTTCTTTCCCCAAAAGCATACCCATACTAATTGGTTGGCCTGTGTATGGACACATGCAGCCCGCTTCCTTCCAAAGCCTATATTTCAGCAAATCATCATGGCTTGGCTCAGACAGACCATTTGACCGAAGAGCAGCACGAGCAATATCTCGCTCTCTCTTATTCTTTCTGTTCCGAGCCTCAGATTCTTCCTTTTGCTTCTTACTCAGCTTCATATCGCGCGCAAGTTCTACAGTGACTATTTCTGGCACACCATACTTACGAACAATGGCATGCAGTAGCCTTCTTACTTGATACAGGGCTTTCTGCACAACTGGATTTCTAACATTTGGCGGAAAAGGAAGGACCTCACCTGTCGTGCTCTTTCTATTTGCCCCCTCAACGTAAGAAAGTTTGTCACAAGCAGTTCTATAGTTGAGACCATCTTCCATTAGAGGAATCAACTTGCGCAAAGCCTTCATTGAAACAGCACCATAACCAGGCTCTAGAGTTAAAATTGCCAACTTATAAGCTTCTGCGGCAGAGAAATCCCAATGCTCAAGAAGCCTTACAAGCAGCCAATCTTTTCGCGGTATCGTCAAAAGATCAGCAACCAACTCATTTCGTTTTTCAAAAGTTAAGTCTAGCCATCGCGCACCGATAGCCTTACTTATCCTTGCAGAAGTCGAATCACCCAGAAGCTCATCCTTGCCACCTTCTTCAAAATTGATAGTTTCTCCGCTATGAATTTGAAGCGCCTTGCGAACCTTTCCCCAGGTAACTTTCTCACTTTTCTCTAGCAATGCCACAAGACTTTGTCGTTGCTGCTGAGTCGGCGTCCGATACAAGCGCGTCTCCGTGTTCTTGATTGCCAAATCATTTACAGTCTGCAAGAATCTGAATCTCTGAAATTCCAGGGTTGCCTTAGCCGCGCGCTTTCGATGGTATTCAAAAACGCAATCACCAACCAAATACTTCTGTGTCCTCAAAGGCCTCTGAGAGAAAATTGCGTCAAAAACCAAAACTTTTAACTGCCCCGTTAGGGCCTTGTTGAATAGCTCCTGTTTGCTCCAAAGTTGTTCGAACTCGTCCTCGTACATTGCACGCTCGGTATACAAACCTCGCACCTTCTCTGGGACATCAATGCTCATTTGATCAGGCCGCGAGGCTTTTTTCTCTTTAACTAGATAGAGATACTCACCAAGAGTTCTAGCATTACTAGTATGTATTGATGCCCGAAGTAAGCTGATACCAGCTTTCACAACGCCGTCATCATCACTAGTAGTGGCAACAGACAGCTTATTCGACTTCTGAAGAATCTTGGTACTTTCGGCAGACTCCTCTTGTTCAATCAGCTCCGCTATAGAAGGCACGTTCTTTAAAACTTCGCCGAATGAAGTCTTACGATTACTCTTAAAACCCCGTCTTTGGTTTATGTGAAAGAGCACTCTTCCGAACTCAAAACCAGAAAGTTCCTGGTCAAGTCCTTTAGCTCGCAGAAGGTATGGATTGTAAGCATTATCATCAAGAAGTAACGACTCTAACTCAAGGGAGTCTTGAGGAAGCAGCTTCGCTTCTTGCAATATTCTCGTCAATTTCACACGTCGCTGCTTGCGTCGAGCCAATTGCCTTCTATGTTGGCGGGCTGTTCGTCGTGCCAAATTCTTAGGAGCCTGGGTTTTCGGTTCTACTGGTGCCTCAAAAATGCGCACGCCTGCATCCTTAACCGCACACGGCTTACCAGCCGAATCCAATTCTACAATCGCCCAGCCAGCAGAATGGGTACCTAGATCAAGACCAAGAATGTATTTCATTGGGCTAGCAGTCCTTTAATAGTTGACGCGAGATATGCGGAAACATTATAATCGGTGAGATTGTATCTGACTGATGCCTGCCTTGCTTTTTTCAACAAGAAGATTTCTTCGCAGGATATCCCGCAAGGGTAAATTCCATTCGTCCCTCGCTTCGGCGGGGGCGCTTTTTTTTATCAAGAGAAAATTTCGCTAGCCTTCAGGAGCAAAGGCAAAGCCGTTGCCGCCACGCTGCTGCACAAACTCGCAAGCTAAATCGGCTCTGGCAATGATTTCGCGTGGGTCTTCGCCATGCACTGGATAATAACCAATGCCAAAACTAAGAGTAACGGGAATGCGGTGCCAATTATGCTTGAGCTCAATTGATTCAAATTTTTTGGCCAGGCGTTCGCACAGAATAGCGGCACCACGGCCGGGTGTTTCAGGAAGAACTAGAATGTAGCGATCGTCCGACAGGCGAGCGGCCATATCAACATCAGAGCGAATACCATCTAGCAAAAATTGAATTACAGAAAAAACCACAGTATCAACAGCTAGCTCACCGTAGTTTGGCTCGACATTATCAAAACCATCGATACCACAAATAACCACAGTGGTGGGTCGGTTATAACGCTTAGAACGCTTCAACTCACGGGAGAGACGGCGCATTAAATAGCGGAAGTTATAGCAACCGGGAAGGCCATCATAGAAGGCGATAAGCTCAAGATCTTCTTCGCAGATGGCATATTCGTCTTCTTCGCGCAAGTGCGAAAACAAATCGGGTTCATTTGAGGTCTTGCCATCAGCAGCGTCTTGCTTATTGCGAGCATCAGTAAAAACAGAGTTGCGCACGTTCGACAGACTACGGTGAAAAATACCGTCTCTGACGAATGTTCTATCGGGTTGTTGACTAGAAGGCTGTGCCATATCAGTTAGTGAAGAGCCTTAGCGTGAGACTTGAATGTCTTATAATGTCTAATAAAATACAAAACCGAAGCGTAGATGCAAGCCCCAGCCTGCCCAAATTGGTAATACCCAAATTATCTTGGCTATAATCGCACAAAAACGTCTAATTATTAACCAGGGTATCGGGATTAATCAAATAGAGTCGCACCATATTCAGTGCTTCATTAGCGGTGCGCCAGCGTACCTCAGCCCGAGGCAAGCGAGCACCTAGCTTGAGAGTGCGGCTAAAATAGCGATCTTGAGCGGCCAGACCCAAATAGACAGTACCGACAGGCTTATCTTCAGTACCACCACCAGGGCCAGCTATGCCAGTTACACTCAAAGCAATGTCGCAGCCAGAAGCTTCCTTCATGCCCCGAGCCATGGCTTCAGCGCACTGCGAGCTAACTGCGCCGTAAGTAGAGAGCAACTCACTACTTACATTTAGGAGCTTTTGCTTAGACTGATCGCTGTAGGTAACAGCATTGAACATAATATAGCGAGAACTTCCGGATACATCGGTGAGCCGTTCACTGACCAGTCCACCGGTGCAAGACTCAGCCGTAGAAAGGGTTAAGCCCTTGGCGAGCAGCAGTTCACCCACTGTCGACTCAAGGCTGGCATTATCAACGCCGTAGCAGCGATAACCACTCTTACTCTTAATTTCATCAATAACAGGAGCAGCTAGTGCCTTAGCCGCTTCTTGATTCTCAGCTTTAGCAGCCACTCGCAAACGACATTCCCAGCGACCAGCATAGGGCGCCACCGAGGGGTTCGATAGTTCCAACAAATGAGCGAACATCTCAGCCAGAGCCGATTCACCAATACCAAAGTGCTTTAATTCTTGCGACCAAATAGTATTTCCAGCATAATTTTCAGCTAAATAGTTGTAGGCCGTACCTTGCCACATGGCCTTTAGCTCCGAAGGCACACCAGGAAAAGTAAGTACAGTCTTAGTCATGGCAGACGGCTTTATGCCTGCATGGGCAAGGTTTTCAGCACTGAGCCGCCAGACAACACCAGGAGCTGAGCCCACTGGATTAGGCAAGATATCTGCCCCCAAAGGCCGCAGGGCTTGCTTCTTATTGGTTTCAGGCATAGGAAAACCACGGGCCACAAAAAGGCTTGTGATAAAGGCCAATAGCTCTTCATCCATTTGCAAAGGAGCACCAAAGAGAGCAGCCAGGCATTCGGTGGTGAGATCGTCAGCTGTGGGGCCAAGACCACCAGAGGTAATCAAGACATCAGAGCGCTCAAGCGCCTCTTTCATACAAGCCTTAATTCGATCGGGATTGTCACCGACAGTGACCCGGTAAAAACAATCAAGGCCCAACAATGCTAATTGCTGAGCCAAAAATTGAGAATTAGTATCAAGCACATCCCCAAGCAAAAGCTCGGTTCCTATGCACAAGATTTCTGCTCTAGCCACGACTGACCTTAGTGGTGTCCAGCAGCAACAGGTGCATCGGCTTTATTAACATCGTAATTGAACATGGCCCAAACGCCGATAGACAATACTGTGCAACAGAAAGCGACCATAAACATAATCATCCAAACTTTGGAAGGGTCTGTGTGTTTCTCTGCGCTCATTTCCCTGCTGATCTCCTAGATATCAAAAAAACTTTCCCACAGTATAAGCACTTGGCTGCCTCACTTCCAGACTACTTTTGTTACAAGGGCCGCGCCAACCAAGCTAAGACTTTATCTCGATCGAAAGGCCGGTCTGATGGCTGCATTGCCTGCAGCATGACAATTTTATCGCCCTCGATAGTACAAGCGATTAAACCCTCATAAGTATCGCCAGCTTGATCTTTTAAGGGGCCTTGCAGATAAGCAATGGTCTTACCGTTGATCTCGGTTTTGCCTTTAGTAGTAATAGATTGAAACTTGGCCCAGTTCGTCGGCGTCCAGATGCCCATATCGTAAGCGCGATCAAGCTCTTGCTCGCCGTCTAAATCTTCACCCTGATAGCGCCAAAAAGAAATCTGGGTCTTATCTTTGGGATTTTCCAAAAATACAACAGCCTTAGTGAGCTTAGCTGCCATAACCGGGTTAAAGCCCTTTTCCGGTACCGGCTCAGCAAAGCCAGTGATGAAAGTGGCAGTTTCGCGCATATACTTTGGGTCGATGGCTTGCAAGAAGAAATTGCGCATCGATACGATGCCAGAAGCAATGCCAACGGCCGCAGCCACTATTACCAGAGCAGAAGCAATTGCCAAAAGCCGGATCGGCCCGCTAATTTTTAGTTTAGGTGGCCCGACCATTGGCAATTCAGGTTCAGATGCAGCTGCAGGCGCGGGTATAGGTTTAGGTTCAGGGCTTTCCATCTCTGGTTAGTTCATAGCTACGTTGTAAGCGCGCAAAGTATTGCTCAGCAACATGGCAACGGTCATAGGGCCAACACCTCCGGGAACTGGAGTAATCAAGCTGGCCTTCTCAAAGGCTTGCTCGTAGGCCACATCACCCACCAAACGGCCTTTACCGTCGGCGGTAGGCACGCGATTGATACCAACATCAATAACTACAGCACCAGGCTTGACCCAATCACCTTTTACCATCTCGGCCTGACCGCAAGCGGCCACTAAGATATCGGCCTGGCGACAGACTTCTGGCAAATTGGCGGTCTTGCTGTGACAAATGGTCACGGTGGCATCCTTTTGCAGAAGCATCATAGCCAGCGGTTTTCCCACCAAATGAGAGCGACCAACAACAACGGCCTGCTTACCTTTCAAACTGACATTATGCTGCTCTAGTAAGCGCATTACACCAAGCGGGGTGCAAGGGAAAAGACCTTTGGCACCTTGCATAAGTAGGCCAGCATTGACTGCCGTTAAACCATCAACGTCTTTAGCCGGGTCAATCAAAGCCAGAATTGTGGCAGATGAAATGTGCTCAGGCAGGGGCAATTGCACCAAAATTCCGTCTACGGTCTGGTCTTGGTTCAATTTTTTGACCGTGTCAGCCACGGCTTCAGGGGCTACATCGGCAGCCATTTCAATAAGAAAGCTCTCAATGCCGACAGCTTTACAAGCGGCGATTTTGCTCTTCACGTAAGCTTTCGAGGCCGGATTTTCACCAACCAATACCACTGCCAAACCAGGTTTGCGACTTTTACCCTGGCTTGCTTCAGCTACTGCAAGAGTTAATTCGTTCTTGACTGCCTGGGCAATGGCCTTGCCGTCAATAATCTTTTTTAGTGGTTCTATTGGTTCTATTGACTCTACCGATAAAGTTGATGAATCCATGGGTGATCTCGCAGTTAGTAGCTTCAGAAGACCATCAAATTTATCAGAAATGCTTAAAGCAATTGCTTAAGTTGACTACACCAGAGAAAGTACCACTGCTATCGCCAGAGGCCAAAAGCCTCACCCGATCGCCTTCTAGCTCACTGCCAGCAGGGGACGGCGGGGTGGCAAGTACAACTCCAATTTTCTTAAAAGGGAAGTTTTCACCTGCCAGAGATTGAGCCTTGAGCCAATCGCCTTCGGACATAGTGCCCACCAACTCATAGTCTTCACCACCGTAAAGGGCCCACTGGTATGGATTTACCCCCCTTGCATGGGCAAAGCTAGACATAGCAGTACTGCGAGGAATGGCCTCCAAATCTACTTCTATGTCGACTTGCGACTGCTCAGCAATCTGCCAGAGAGCATCAGCGAGACCGTCGCTGGCATCCATCAAAGCACCACGACTGCCAACTAAGCCGACCAGGGCCAAAGCCTCAGCCAGGCGAGGCTGGGGTTCAAGGTGGGCGAGAAGCAGCTCCTCGCGGCCTTCCAGTGAAGATGCGCTGTTGCCTTGCAGCAATAGCTCTAAGCCGGCAGCACTCGAACCAAAAGTACCTGTTACCACCACCACATCGCCAGGCTGAGCCCCACTGCGCAAGAGCAAACCGCTTTCATGGCTCTCGCCAATGGCAGTGACATTGACGACAAAGTGCGGACCCACAGTGAGGTCGCCGCCCACAATGTCTGCGCCAAAAGCCCTGGCACACTGAGTGAAGCCAAGATAGAACTGCTCTAGACTTTGCTCTAAATCGGGGCAAGTAGCTGGCAGGGTGAGGGCCACAGTGAGGTAGCGCGGTCGACCGGCCATGGCGGCAATGTCAGAGAGGTTGACAGCACAGCTCTTCCAACCCAACTGACGCCAACTGGTGAAGTCGAGGCGAAAGTGAGTGCCCTCCACCAGGGTATCGCTGCTCACCAGCTTGCCATCAGCCAGAACAGCGCAGTCGTCTCCGATGTAGGAGCTTCCTGTCCATTCTTTTATCTTCTTTACTAGTACCTGTTCTCGTGTAAGCATAGCTACTGATCAAAATGCTACAATTTGGCGTAAGACGTTAGTTCTGCGTGGTGCGGTTATGAACCCAGTTTTGCAAATATTTGACGGTGTTTTTCAGCTACTCAGTATGGCACTATTTTTATGGTGCTTGCTCTCATGGTTTCCCAACATCAACTGGAAAGATCAGCCATTTGTCACCCTCGATAATATAATCAGGCCGGTGATTGCGCCGATTCAGCGCATTGTGCCGCCTATTAGTGGCTTTGATCTTTCGCCAATCGTGCTCATTGTCTTACTGAATTTCGTTCAAGGCATGCTGCACACGCTCCTGCGCTAATTATCTAATTTTCAAGTCAAATACTGCCCTTCAATCAAAGAAAGCACCGAAAGTTCTCAATGCAATCTAGACGCTCATTTCTCTTTGGCTCTCTTTCGTATACCTGCGGCACACTGCTTCTCATAGACCAATTGGCACGAGTCCCGGCTTTTGCGAAGAAGACGCCGCGCAGTCAACCAACCCTGACTGGTCCTCATTCACTGTCAAGAGAAGACTGGGCCCCGGCCATCGTGCCAGATCATGTCGGCATAGCAGATAAAGGCTACCTTTGTTTCACCGATGAATTTGGTCGCTTAGCCGTTGTCGATATGCGCAAACCAGTGACTGTCAAAACTCCAGTGAAAGTAGTAGCTGAACTAAATGGCCTCGGCAATAAAGTGGTTGATTTTGCCGTCACTCCATTTGCGGCTTACGGTCTCACCTACCGCGAGGGCGACCAATCAGAGCCTGTTGTCGACTTAGTTACAGTGTCGTTGGCACCAATAGAAGCACCATCGATAGTCAGTGATATTCGCCTTGGTCGCTACACCGAAGCGGGCAGTATCGTTGCTAGCGGTGACTTAATTTGCGTTAGCGGAGTGAGCGCTGGTGGAGAAAATCTTGTCTCTATATACAGTGCCCCAAGTCGCCGCAGCGGCAAAGAACCAGTATACATAGCTAGCCTATCGGTGCAGCTTCCAGTGCGGGGCTTAGACTTAACTGATAAGCAATTGACTATTCTTTCGTCCGCCAACGGCGGTGCCAAATCGCAAGTTGACATTGTCAATTTAGTTAGCCCCGATTCTCCTGAAATTCAAAAATCACTGATCATTGAAGGCGACTATCGCGTTGTCACTCGCTTCAAAGAATTGATTTTAATTGCTGGAATAGACGGCACGAAAACCAATAAATTTGGCCAAGCAAAAATCATTGTCACCAGCGGCTCTCCGCATCTAGCCAGCAATATCACCCTTGAGCCATTAACGGCCATTGAATCAGCGGCGGCTCAAAAAGATCGTTTCTTGGTGGTTGGTCGCAACAAAGGTGAGCGCATAGTAATTTCGCTAACAATAGACAAAGGCCGTAACTTAGCCCGCGAACAAGTGCTCAATATTCCAGCCGCTAAAACCGATAGCGGCAAATCAACCTCAGTGGTCATGCGCGATCTCACAGCCTATGTTGCCACAGGTTGGTCTGGCGTTCAGCTGCTCAGCCGGGCAAAAGAAGGCTGGGCAATTACATCTTCATATAGCATTCCCAAACTGGCAGCTGCCGGAGTGGCGGTATGGAAAGACCTAGTTGTCTTAGCTGGTGCCGAGCTACAGCTCTACCACCTTGGCCGACCCGAGCGCCCGATCATGATGAATTCAGCGGCACCACAACAGGCAATCAAAGCCATGGTGGGCGCTGGAAGTTTCATTGTTTGTCTGTCAAAAGACGAAATTTCATTGCGCAAAATGGAGAAGCTGCAAACTGTTATTACAACAAGTAAGCTCTCAGCTAATCAACTTTGCTTTGATGGCAGCCTAAGCAGAGCCTATGCCATCAAGTTCTTAGAGAAAACCACTAAAATTCAGCCAGTCAAACTATATTCTGACAAACTCGAGCTTCTCAAATCATTCGAAGTACCGGGCATATTCAACCGCTGTCAGGCCAACAAAGGGCAACTCATGCTCGGTGGCTTAAACGATATAGTTATCTATGGACCACGCAAAGCTGGCTCGGAAATCAACAAAGAGACTAGCAGCGAATCTAGCACCGAAGCTAATACCAAAACTAATACCAAGACTAATACCAATTCCGACAGCGAAACTGTTGCCAAAACAGCGCCAGCAAGCAGCAGCCCGGCTGATGGCAACAATTCGATGCTCGAGCAATTAAGCGCTAGACATTTTGAAAACCTAGCCATTCGTGATATCGCCTTTGGTGACGATGTGGTGGTGGTCACAGCTATCGATCAAAATTCAAAAGGATTTTTCTTAGTACTGCAAAGATACGATAAAGACTTACATGTACTAGGTTCAATCGACTTGCCCCACGACGGCCTCGCCATCACCTGCCAGGGAAACAGAGCAGTGGCTGTGGGCCGCGGTCTTGATGGCAAGGACGTAGCCACCATAATCAATTTTGAAAAGACCGCAGCACCGCAAATAGTTGCCAACCTGCCTGTCATCGAAGGAGTCTCAGCAGTGGCAATGAGAGATCAACTAGCCGTTCTCGGCGGTCGCGGTCTTGAAATATTGTCATTGAGTTAGAAAAATTGTCACTAAGTTAGAAAAAACCAGTAGGAAATAGTTGTGAAACTAAAAGCACCGGCGCTGACCACTCAGATTTTTATTGGTCTAGCACTAGGAATTTTGGTCGGCTGGCTCTGGCCACAGGTGGGAATGGCCTCGTCACCCGGGGCTGATATTTTCCTCCACCTGATCAAAACAATCATTGCTCCTCTGGTTTTTTCTACCTTAGTAGTAGGAATTGCTGGTGGTCACGGACACGGTGACAATAGCCTTTCAGCAAATAGCCAGGGCGCATTTTCGGTTGGTCGCGTTGGCCTGAAATGCCTGATTTATTTTGAATTGGTTACTACCTTCGCCTTAATTGTAGGCTTAGTAGTGGTCAATGTTTGCCAACCAGGTGCGGGTATCAACTTAAGCGCTCTCAATGCTGGCGAGGCCCAGGAGCTGCTGGCGAAAAAGCCAAGCGCTGGCGATCTAATCACACACATTTTCCCCACCAGTATTATTGATTCGATGGCTCGGGGCGATGTGCTGCAAATAGTTGTCTTCACTATCATCTTTGCTTTAGGGGTAAAGGCAGCCCGCGCTACTCAAATAGTAGACCTCTGCCAGAGTCTGGCGGAAGTAATGTTTAAGTACACCGGCTATGTCATGAAAGTGGCCCCACTCGGGGTGGCCTGTGCTATGGCCAGCACTGTAGGCAAACATGGCTTGCTCGTGCTCTTTTCGCTGGGCAAATTGGTAGGCACCCTCTACCTCGCCCTGGCCATTTTTATTATTGGCGTGCTCGTACCTGTTGCCCTGTTGGCCAAAGTGCCGCTAAAACGCTTTGCCGCGGCTGTAAAAGAGCCCTTCTTGATTGCTTTTTCGACCACAAGCTCAGAGGCAGCCCTACCTAAAGCCCTGCAAAACATGGAAGCGCTTGGGGTGCCCCGACCAATCGTCAGTTTTGTCTTGCCCCTGGGCTATACATTTAATCTCGATGGCACTACCTTATATCTTTCATTGGCTGCTGTTTTTGTCGCCCAGGCAGCTGGCGTGCACATGCCCATTGAAAAGCAAATATTGATGCTGCTCACCCTGATGCTGACAAGCAAAGGCGTGGCCGCTGTACCAAGGGCATCTCTAGTTATTCTGGCTGGTACTCTCGCCACCTTCGACCTGCCTTTAGCTGGTGTAGCCTTGATTTTGGGTGTTGACACCCTGATGGACATGGCCCGCACCTCAGTCAATGTCTTAGGCAATTGCCTGGCTTCGGTAGTAATGGCCCGCTGGGAAGGTGTCTTCGAAGACAAAGAGATTCAGCCTCAGGCCGAGCCAGCAACGGCTAGTCTTGTTTAGATTTGAGATTCTGGTCTAAATAAGCGATTCTGGTTTAAATCTGCAAATTAAGCATTATCTTTCGTGGCGCGCTATAAAAGTGGGTAGATCCATAACATGCTGCTACGGTTTAAAAGCAGTCAACGCCTTTGGAGGTTTACTTGATGAGCTCTAGCGAAACGTCAACTCGTCGGCGGTTCCCGCGTCTTTGCTCCAGTGCTTTCGAGCACCCCGCTGACAGGCAGGCTCTGGAAGCATTGAGAAAGATTCCTGGACTCGACAAGCTAGTGCGCAAAATGCTTGAGCTAGGCTGGGAAAAAATTATGCGCGTGCAACTGCTCGGCAGTGCTGTTCATATCACCCCCAAACAATGCCCCAGAGTGTACAAGCTCTTCAAAGAAGCTTGTGAAATTCTCGATGTCCATGAGCCCGATCTCTTTCTTGCTTCAAGCCCAATCGTCAATGCTTACACTTTTGGTGTAGAACGACCATTTATTGTTATTCAGTCTGGTCTAGTTGACTTGCTCGACGATCAGGAGCTTATGGCTGTGCTTGGTCACGAACTCGGTCACGTCAAGGCTGGCCATGTGCTTTACCGCAGCTTGGCAATGATGATTATCACTGTGTTTGATATGGTGGTTCCGATTCGCGGCTTAGCCAATATTGCCCTACAAATTGCCCTCTTCGATTGGTCGCGTAAGTCAGAGATGACAGCCGATAGAGCAGAGCTGCTTGTGGCCCAAGACGTGAGCATCTGCCTCAATGCCCACATGAAACTCTCCGCTGGTTCGAAAACAGTGTTTGAACAAATGAGCTGCCATGAATTTCTCAAGCAAGCCGATAGCTATGAAGAAATGGATTACAGCACCCTGAACAAAGTCTACAAACTCATGCAAGAGTTGTTCAAATCCCATCCTATTCCTGTATTCCGCGCCAAAGAAATCAAAGCCTGGTCTGAAACCAAAGCCTTCAAAGAAATCATGGCCGGCCGCTATCCCACTACCGATCAAGAAGTAACTCTGCGTGTCTGCCCACACTGCACAAGCAAGATTGCACCATCATTCTTCTTCTGCCCTGACTGCGGCAAAAACGTCAGAATCTAAAACTAGATCATCAGAAACTGGTGCGATTTCGCCAGTTCAGTAATATCAAAAAGATTGTTCACTCTTCTTGACCAAGGAGTTTGTCATGAATCAACTTACTTTGGAGCATCTAACACAGCTCTTCGCCGAACAACAATCTCCTTGCATTTCGCTCTATCAGCCAACCCACAGGCATGTTCCAGGCACACGAGAAGATCCAATTCGCTATCGCAATCTTCTGCGCGAATTGGAAAATTCATTGAAGCAAAGATACTCCGCCAGAGAAATAGCGGCCACAATGGAGAATTTTCAAGCACTAGCTCACGACGATCATTTTTGGAATCATCGCACTGATGGGCTAGCCATTCTATCCTCACCAGGCATGTTCCAGATTTTCGAGCTACAGCGAACAGTCGCTGAGTTGCTAGTAGTTTCGGACAGTTTTCACATCAAACCACTTCTGCGCATCTTGCAATCGGCGGATCGTTATCAATTACTCTGCTTGAGCCGTCATGAGGCGAAACTATATGAAGGCAACCGGGATGCATTGGATGCCGTTGAGTTAACCAATGTACCCGCCACCATTACTGAAGCTCTCGGCGAAAAATTGACAGAACCTCATCTCACCGTTGCTTCATACGGCGGTGGTGGAGCCTCGCATCACGGTCATGGTGGCAAGAAAGATGAAGTTGATATTGATATGGAAAGATTCTTTCGCGTAATTGACCGCTCAGTTCTAGAGCATCACTCAGCACCAAGTGGTCTGCCCTTGATGTTAGTGGCTCTCCCTGAGCACAATACTCCTTTTCACGATATTAGCCACAATCCATTTTTGATGAAGGACAGCATTCATAGCAATCCCGAGGCTTTGAGTCTTGAGCAATTGCGCGAGCAAGCCTGGAAAAAAATCGAACCCCTATTTATTGAACGACTTACAAAGTTGGTTGATACATTTGAGACTGCTCGCGCGAAAGACTTAGGCTCTGACGATCTTGCTCAAGTAGCTCAAGCAGCCAAAGCAGGTCGTATTAGTGTATTGCTGGTGGAAGCAGATCGGCAAGTTGCCGGTAAACTCGATAGTAATGGAGAGATAGATTTCGGAGATCTTGATCATCCTGAGGTCGGCGACGTCATTGATGATATCGCCGAAGTGGTGCTACGCATGAAGGGTGAAGTTGTTGTCGTGCCCTCTGAGCGCATGCCCACAGAGAGAGGCCTTGCCGCTACATACCGCTATTAGAATCAAACTAAAACCGTATTAGTCAATTTGGGGCGAGCCAAGTTTGGTTCTTTTGCAAAAAACCGCTGCTACGGCTTTCCGGATCACGGAGCAGCTGACTTGAAAGTAAATCGTTTGCCTGTTTATCCACATCTAGCTGCTGACTATCAGTGAGTAAATCTCTACTTGGTTGCACCTGTCTGAAACCTCTCACACATCACCTTGCCGTGCTGCATAACCAAGCCAATATCAAAATGCTCCCGAACTTCTATTTTTCGTAAAGAGGAACCCCAAACAAAAGATAGTCTTCACCATTTGGGTCCGTTTGAATATCCAGGTCAACGCCTGTTCCTTTCTTATCCATCGAACTGATGTCCTTCATAACCTTTAATTGTTCTGCTTCAGTCCCCATTGCTCCCGTAACAAGACCTAATTCTCTAAAAGCAGTGACAACACCATCGACATCTTTCGCGTTGTCGAATTGATCGGCAAATTTCTGGGGAAGAACTTTTTCAACTTGGCTCATTAGTGATTCGCTCATGGCAAACTCCTCGGGAATACTGGGTGGTGTTCTCACCATGTCAACGTAACAAGAAATTTGTGACGAAACAATGTCGAATCTAGCCGGTGAAAGCACTAAAGGAGATCAGTCAAATTTGGGATAATCAATTTCGCGTGTCATGGGCGCATTCGAGGCCAGTGATTTGGCTGAGCACAAATCACGCACAACATGATCCATTATATTTTCAATGCGCACATAACCCTTGGGCGTGCGGCAAGCTCGACTTTCTAGCACCGGAACACGCTTAAGACCGTGTTCTCGCATAGTTAAGAGCGCAAGTAAGGTTGTATCTTCAAGAGTAATTGCCACTGGGTCTTTTACCATAATTTCTTTTATGGTGATATCGGCGGCCTTCTTGTCTTGCAGCGCAGTAGCCACTTCGATCGCTGAAAGCAAGTCTGTACGAGTAACAATACCGACCAATAGCCCCGCCTTGTTGACGACACAACAGAAATCTAAGCGATGTTTATTGATGCGCTCAATCGCATTCTCCAGCGTACTCTCTGGCTGCAACGGCGCCCCCGGAAGAGCATCGGTTACCTGCGACAATGGAATAGAGCCGAGCACATGACGGTACTCATCAAGACTCTTGGGCGAAGCTCTGCGCCTAACAGCCTTAGCAACAGCATCGCGCAATGGTGACAAAGCAATTGATATTTGAGTAAAGACACTGCGACCAAGAACTACTACTTCTACATCAGTGCGAGCCCTGACACTGGCATTGCGCGGTCTGTCATTGAGCAAGGCTGCTTCACCAAAGAAATCACCGGGGCCGAGAACGGCAACCACCTCAAAGTCATTATCTTTTATATCACCACTGGCGCTAATACTAGTACTATTACTAGTATTATTTTCAGGCGTTTTTAGAACTTCCACTTCACCTTCTTCGATCATGAAAAACTCAGACGCAGCGTCTCCTTGATTGAAAATAAAATCACCAGCGGCATAGAACGCCCGAGAAACACGCTTGCTTGGATCGGCCCTTAAGTGTGCCAGGGTACGGGGGAAAATCAAGTCGCAGCCCCACTCAAGGCCAACTTTGATTTTTTGCGAAATCGAAGGCAGTTTCATCAGATAGACACCGCGCCAAATGAACCAGCCGATAAAGCCAGAAATATGCAAACCAGAAATTTCCGCAATGGCATTGCGACCGCCAATCGAACATAACTGTCCTTGCATCTTGAATGAAAACGGTTTGGTGGCCTGCCCTTGCAAACGACGGGCAATATTGTCGGCCACTTGCACCCCCTGACGTTCAGCAAACTGGGCTACGGTGGGACACAACTGCTGATCTAAAGCATTGACTATGGCAGCACAATCTCCAATGGCCCAAGCATTAGCATGGCCCGGTATGCTCATATCAGCCTGGGCGGCAATGCGACCATTTTTCTTCGATACATTAAGACGTTCCACAATTGGCAAAATACTGGTGCCAATAGTGCAAACAATTGTTCCACCAGGCAGTATTCGGCCGTCCCGCAAAGCGATACCATCAGGAGTGGCACGGCAAGCATGGGCATTGAGATAAATTTTCACTCCCGCTTCTTCCATCTTTGCTTTAGCGCGAAGACGCAGAGATTGACTCACTTCTGGCAAAATTTGATCGCGCGAGTGAATAATAACAACAGAGATATCTTCAGGTTTTATATTATCGAAGAAGCGCAGACTCTTGTGCAAAAGATCATTGATTTCACCGGCCACCTCAACACCACTAAAGCCGCCACCGACAACAATGAACGAAAGATACCAGCGCTTGCGATCGAGATCGTCACAAACTTCAGCTTTCTCCAATCGCTGCATGATATGAGCCTGCAGCGCCAAGGCATCACCGATAGTCTTGAGGCCAAAGGCATGCTCGTCCATACCCGGTACAAGAGCTAAATTGGGTGCGTTACCACAAGCAATCACCACTTGATCGTAGTTCATCTGGCGTCTCTTGCCATCATGAGCCTCATATTCAACCAAACTATTATCTAGATCGATATTCAAGATATCTTCGGTGCGACACTGCACTTTGTGCAAGAGCTGCCTCAGAGGCGCCCCCACATCTTTGGGCTGAACGGCAGCAGAAGCAACTTCAGCCAAGAGCGGATGGAAAACCATATGATTTTCACGATTAAAGACCACGATGTTGTAGTGCTCTTCTGATAGCTGGTGACGCAACCGCCGAGCACACTTCACCCCGGCAAAGCCACCACCTAAAATCAAAATATTCTGCTTGTCTTGTTTTTGGGCCATATTACTAGACACTTCTTGTCGGGGGCCACTGCAATCACTTTCAGGGGGTGCCTAAATCTGCTTCTTGCTCGTGGGCCTCAAGAACTGTTGCCCTACCCTAAACCTGCCCAGCTACCCAGGTAATCTAACAGATGGGATGATTGCACCTCAATTTCAATGCTATCCTTAAACCTCAATAGCAACGGTCTAAAACCCATGTCTAATCTCTGGATAGAATTTGCTCTTTGCGCCGCGGTAATTATGTTTGCCGGCACAAAGTTGACCTGTCATGGCGATGTCATTGCCGAAAAGACCGGCCTCGGTCGCAATTGGGTCGGCCTGATTTTGCTTGCTACCATTACGTCTCTGCCTGAGTTAATTACAGGTATTTCTGCCGTTACCCTCAACGACCTGCCTGACATGGCAGTGAGCGGCACCCTGGGCAGCTGCATGTTCAACATGCTCATAATAGCGGCCTTAGATCTAGTTTCAAGAAAGCGACCCGTATCGCTAATGGTGCACCAAGGTCACATGCTCTCAGCCGGTTTCGGCATCGTACTGGTTAGCTTTGCTGCTATCGATATTCTCTTTGGCAAACACTTACCAATATTGACCAATCTCAACTCAATCGATCCACTCAGCATTGCCTTCGTTATCGTCTACCTCATTGCCATGAAACTAATTTATACCTACGAGCAAACGCGAGTTAAAGAATTTGCTGGCGAGCTAGCCGAAGCAACCGAACCAGGGGCCACTCTGCCAAAATCAATTATGTTTTTTACGTTCTATTCACTGCTAATTGTGGTTGCAGCCTGCTTCTTACCTGAGCTTGGTGAGCGCATAGCCAAGTCGACTGGTTGGGGAGAAAGCTTCATTGGCTCAAGTTTCATCGCCATCACAACCTCTTTGCCAGAAGTGACTGTTTCGCTTGCGGCAGCAAGGCTAGGAGCATTCGATATGGCAGTAGCCAATGTTCTTGGTAGCAATCTTTTTAATGTTGTGATTCTAGCAATAATCGACGTCTGTTATCTCAAAGCTCCACTCTTGCGTTCAGTCTCAGAACTGAATGTATTGACGGCGCTAACAGCTGTAATATCAATGGCCATTGTCGTAATTTCACTGACCTATCGCGCCGAAAAGAGACTGCTATTTCTGGCCGGAGACGCCATAGCAATTTTGTTTGTCTATTTCTTAGCGAACTGGCTGCTATTCACGGTGCACTAGCTAGCGACAGAACTATTGGAGACACTGTCATCGACTATCTCACCATCGCGCATTCGCACAATGCGTCTGGCATGGTCAGCGGTATCTTGATCATGGGTGACCACAATTACAGTAATGCCATGTGAAACTAGTTCATTGAACAAGTGCATTGTATCTTCAGCGGTATGACTATCAAGGGCACCGGTGGGCTCATCCGCCAGCAATATGCTCGGCTTATTTGCCAGAGCACGAGCAATAGAAACACGCTGTTGTTGCCCACCAGACAATTGATTAGGTCGATGATTGAGGCGACTGCCAAGACCAACTTGTTCAAGCACTTGCACAGCTCGGCCATAGCGCTCAAGTTTCGGCACACCGGCATAAACCATAGGCAGCATAACGTTATCGATGGCAGTCATACTAGCTAGCAAATTGAATTGCTGAAAGACAAAGCCGATTTTGGCATTGCGCACCTCGGCCAGTTGGTCATCACTGCAGCGCAATATATCAACACCATCAAGAGAGTAAGAACCAGAAGTGGGGCGGTCTAAGCAGCCAACTATATTCATCAAAGTCGACTTGCCCGAACCCGAAGTTCCCATGATGGCAACATAAGAACCAGTATCAATAGACAAAGTAAGATTCTTGAGAGCGTAGAGAGACTCACCACCCATCTCATAGACACGATTGATAGAGCGCAAGTCTATTAAGCTAGTCATTTACTCTGACCTCAGTGCCACAATCGGGTCAAGCAAAGCCGCTTTGCGGGCAGGATAAATACCAAAGAATAAACCAATACACAAAGAGACAAGAAAAGATAGCACCACTGATGATGGCGTCACCACAGTGGTCCATTGCCCCAGACTACCGACCCAATAAGCACTGCCAAGACCAAGTAGTATGCCCAAGATTCCACCAGTCAGAGAGAGCACAATGGCCTCAAAAACAAACTGCATTAAAATATCGCGATACTTTGCCCCGATGGCTTTGCGAATGCCTATTTCTCGGGTACGTTCTGTCACCGAAACTAGCATAATATTCATGATGCCAATACCACCAACAAGCAGCGAAATAGAAGCAGTAGCACCCAGCAAAAGAGCAAAGACCCCAGTAATTGATTGAGCCGTCTGCAAAATATCCATCTGGGTGCGAATGGTAAAGTCGTCGCCATCAGGCGATTGAATATTGTGCCGCAGGCGCAGCAAGTTTGTAATTTGAAATTGGGCCTGCAGATCTTCGCCGGCTTTGGCCTGCACTAAAATACTTTTGACCGCCCGACCAGAAACAAGATTCAAACCAAACAAAGTCGAATAACCAGTTTGGATAGGAATGAAGACTTGATCGTCCTGGTCTCCCGTAGCATTTGCACCCTTATGTTCCATCACGCCAATAACAGTAAACAGCTCGCCGCGAATCAGAAGCTTCTTACCGATAGCAGAAGCGCCAGAAAAAACATCTTCCACCACGCCATCGCCGACGACACAAACACGAGCACTGTCGTTTGCTTCTTGCACAGTAAAGAAGCGGCCCTGAGCAGTATGAAAATTGCGAATATCAGGAAATGACGGATCGGTGCCAACAACCGTAGTAAGAGTATTCTTTTCCCCAGCCTGAATCTGCAGAGAACTTGTATATTGAGCCGCTACATCTTCGGCTGCCGGACAATTTTCTTTAATCGCAAGCACATCTTCGTAGGTGAGCGTCGGTGCTGTGCCCTGCCCCATCGATACCCCCGAAGTACCAATCGAACCCGGCCTGATATAAATCAAGTTAACGCCGAGGGCCTGCACCTGCTTCTCTGCTTCGAGCTTAGCGCCTTCGCCAATACCCATAAGAGTAATCACTGAAGCAATACCAATGACGATACCAAGCACTGTGAGACCACTGCGCAGACGATTGCTCAAAATACCCTGCCAGGCAATCAAGAATAATTCAGCAAGACCCATTTAGCGACCGAATCCACGCGTAGAAACTCCGCCGCCAGCTGCTCCGGCAGCGCCACGGCCGCCTCGGGCCTGGCCACCAGCACCATAGCCTTCAGCTCCCAGTTGATTTTTGTTCAGGCCTTTCAAAACCAAGTCGCCTTCTTTCAAACCAGACAAAACTATTACCGTCCGGCCAAGAGATGCGCCGGTTTTAATTTCTTTGAATTGCGGCTCGCCTTTAGCATCAGGCACAAAAACACCAGCCTGCCCCTTGCGCGAAACCACACAAACAGACGGCACGGTCAGAGCATTATCTTCATGACCAACATTAAAGCTAGCGCTGACATTCATACCGGCAAGAAGTTCTTCTTCTGCATGCTCAAGCAAAGCGGCGTGCACTTCGAAAGTAGTGACATTAGTAGTGACAATAGCAGCCGGAGCAATCTGCGTCACACGACCATGAAAGACTTTATCAGGCGAAGCCGCAGCAGTAATTTCTACTTCTTGACCGACTTTGATTTTAGTAATATTGGCTTCTGAAACTTGTGCCACCATCTCTAATCGCCCAGCTAATGCCACTATCGAACTAGAAGTAGCGGAGGTGGTTGAAGAAGAAGTAGTGGGGGTAACAATAGCACCAGCATCGGCATACTTTTGCGTGATGATGCCATCAAACGGTGCCAGAATGCGGGTGTCGCGCATCAAACTTTCTATTTGAGTCAAATTGCCTTTGGCCTGACTGGCGCTATGCTGAGCAGCAGCTATATCTTCTCTTCTAAAGCCCGATTTCATCATGTTATTTTGCTGTTGAATAGTAGAGAGATCGGTCTCACTTTGGGACTTGGCCATTTGCGCTTGAGCTAACTCACTTTCGGCAGCCAATAAATTAGACCGTGAAACCCGCGCTTGGGTTTGAGCATTAATGCGATCTTGGTCTGAGATAGCACCATTGTTCGCCAAGAAAGCCTGGGTAAGAGCAAACTGTTCATCACGAGCCAGGGTAGCGCGAATTGCCTCCATCTGGGCCTTCAGCCTACTGATATTGCGCTCAGAATTATTGACACCCTGGCGGGCCTTCTGTTCTTGATAGAAAGAAGCAGCAACTTCTTGAGGACGATTACCAGCTTTCATTTTTTCATAGTTATCGAGAGCAGCTAGATAAGCGCCTTTAGCCGACTCGGCCTGACCAACTAAATTGCTATCATCCATACGAGCGAGGAGCTGACCGGTCTTAACACGCTCACCCTGACGCACTAACAGCTCTTTCAGCAAACCAGTGGTTTTTGGACTGATCTTAACTTCTCTCTCTGGCCTGATGATGCCAGTGGCAACGACTTTAATGTCGGCAGGGCCGCGCTTCACCTGCACCGTATTTTTCTTCCAATCACTATCGACTTTACTTTGACCAAAGAAGAAATATCCGCCTGCAGTCGCCGCTAGAGCCAAAGCAACGGTCGCGCCGATCCAAACCTTACGTTTTTGCGAGAGCTTTGCGCCGCCTGCTTTCATCGGTTTACTCACGAGGGGGAGACTACTTTTAGAATCTTGCATGGTCATATATTTGGCCTGGCTTCAGCAGTAAGGGTAGCAACAGAAATTAGACCAGTGTCTCGCAATAGTTGTGCTTGGGCTACATTGTAAGCAATGATCGCCTGGGCCTGCAGGGTTAGTGAGTTAATATATTCGCGCTGGGCTTGAATAAGCTCTAAGTTGATACCCTGACCATAACGCAAGCGCAGATTAGCCAGACGCAGTTGCTCAGTAGCTGAAACCACGGCTTCACCCGCCACGTCGACCTGCGCTTCAGCTGTCAGCATATTGAGGTAAGAGCTGCGCACCTGCTGCAGCACCGTGATTATCTGTTGATTAGACTGCAACATGGTCTGCCGGGCTAGGGCCCGAGCAGCCATGGTGTTTCCAGCATCAACCACGCCAAAGCCATTGAGGTTCCAGGTCAAGTCAAAGCCGGCACTAAACGACCTGCCACCACCACCACTGATACCAATACTACCGCCACCGTTTCCACCGGTGGGGATAATGACAGTAGAACCAGTCAAGCTATTATTGCTACCGCCGTTACCACCAGACTTAGTCACAGTCTTAGTGGTGAAGAATTGGAATGTGGGGTAAAGTGGCGCGGCGGCCACCTGGATATTGCGATCAGCAGCTCGCCGCAGAAATTCAAATTGCTTCAATTCAGGCCTGTTTTTAGCCGCAGCAATTTCTAAGCGATTTACGTCAATTTGCTCAGAGAAAAGCTTAGCCTCGCTCACTCTTTCTTCTTCTGGCAAAAAGTTGATAGCGATATTAGTATTGAGCAGAAGAGCAAGCTGCAGAGCCGCTTGCCGCAGGGCCACTTGTTGTTGCAACAAGGCTTGTTTATCTAGGGCTAGCTGGGTACGCGACTGGTAAATAGCAAAATTAGTACCAACACCAGCATCTTTCAACTGCTGATTGAGAGCTACCTGGGCCCGTGACAGCTCTACTGATTTAACGCGAATGCGCAAGAGCAAGTGAGCCAGAAGCAAATCATTGTATCTTTGATAGACACTAAACATGGTGTCATTGATACTGGCCTGGAAAGCATTTTTACCAGCCTTGGCCCGGTTCATGTTCACCAGCGAATTGAACAACACCCCGCCACCTTGAAAGAGGGGATAGCGAATAGTGGCTGAGTTTGTGAAAAAAGGAGTACCTGTGCCCCTTTGAGTATCAGTGCGCTGACCCCGATAAGTCAAAGTAAAGTCAGGCAAGAAATTGCCTAGTGAGCTGTAGAACTGATAACGTTGGGCGTCATAACCGGCTTGGGAAATGCGAATTGGCAGATTATTGCCCAAAGCATAGAGCAGCGCTTGCTTTAGACCAAGCTGCTCGTTGTAGGCTGCCTCTAACTTAATAGGCGGCAATTTACCGCGCCCAATAGGAAGAAGCTCAGACATATTAATCTGGCCCAAAGAAATAGAACGCGCTCTAGTTAGGTCTGAACCAGTCAGAGCCATGTCAGAGGCACTAGAAGAAAAGTTTGCCCCACCCTTAGGCTCTGGATAAAGCTGGTCAAGTGAGGCATTTCCGGGCGGATTGGTCAGACCAAAAGAGGGAAGCGGAACCGCCTGCGAAGGAGCAGATTGAGTCTGCGCCAAGGCTGGCGAACTATTTTGCCCAAGCAGAAGCAGTGCAACAGGGGTCACCCGAGCGAATTTCAAGGCGAGTTTAAAGGCAAATTTCAGGCCTAATACCAGAGCTAACTTCATGACTTCCTAATAACTATCCATATAGTATTGGACGCTTGGGAAGGAATGAAAGTTCAATTTCTTTTATTAGAATTTTCTGGCTATTGATACGACTCGGCACTAACTCCGTTGACTGGCTATACCTGAATAAGAGCAGGGGCTCAAGCTAGCGTGGAAACTATACGGTTGGAGTATGGGGCAAATCGTCTTCTGGCTCAACTTCAACTTCGTCAGTGCCAGCACTAGGTTTCTTGCTCTCTTTCTCAGCTTCATCAGAGGCTTTGAGAGACTCGCCGCAAGCTGGACAGAAAGCTTTCTCCCGATTAGCTGGAGCACCACAACTATGGCAATGGAACCCAGCCGAAGTGCTATAACCAGCCTTAGCTTCAGCCTTCTGCGAAGGGGTGGCATCCGGGTCATGATTAATCTTGATTTGATCTAGCTCTGACTGAAGCACAGATATTTCATGATCAATAGCCGAAATTTCGCTGCACCGCTCTTTCAACAAGTCTTCACTGACATCTTTGTTGTTTTGATGCTTATCAAAAATGAGGCGGCCAATCTCAGCCATCTTGGCGTGCTTCTTGCGCTCTAACTCTTTGATTTGATTAGCTAAGTTGAATGCCTGAATACCTTCTTGGGCCCGAGACTGAACTTTGTTTACCTCTTTGGTAACAGTATTGATGACATTATCGATGATGCTCACAGTGGGCTCTCTCCCTTTCAGTAAAGACGGCTCTTACTTCACTTTATACCTTGCTTGGTAAAAAGCGAATCTGACTACATTTTGCTTTAAGACTTAATTCGTGACGATTTCAGGGGTGCTATCAGGGGCGCCCCCAGATGTAATTTCAGACTCTCCAGACTTGTGGCCCGAGCCTTGCGCCGTCGAGACTTTGACACAATTGCGACCGCCTTGCTTAGCGCAATAAAGCGCTTCGTCTGCTTTATGGAAGAGATCATCGGCCGAATCACAATGAAGAGGGAAGCTGGCCACGCCTAAGCTGGCAGAGATATTGCCATAGCCTTCTACCTCAATTTCATTAATCAAGCGGCGCAGACGCTCAGCTAGCTGCTCGGCCATATCAATTTCGGTATTGGGTAAGAGCAAACAAAACTCTTCGCCACCATAACGGGCACAAAAGTCGATAGAGCGAGAAGACTGGCGCAGCACCTGGCCAATGGAGCGAATGGCTTCATCACCAGCCATGTGGCCGAAATTGTCGTTGATCTTCTTAAGAAAATCGAGGTCAACAATAATCAACGACAAAGTATGTTCATAGCGCTTAGCTCGCTCAAACTCTTTGTGCAAAGCCTCAGTAAAGGCGCGGCGATTAAAGACCCCAGTGAGGCCGTCCATCACAGCCTGGCGCTCGCGCTCTTGGTGCAGCTCGGCATTTTCAATCGCCACCGAGAGATTGTCGGCCAGCGAGCCAATCAAAGAAATGTCGTCAATGCTCCAGTCGCGACTGACCGTAGTATCTTGCAAGAAGAGCGCACCAAGCACTTGATCGCGCATAACCAGAGGCACAATCAAACCACTGCGCAAGGACATTTCTTTCAAAAAGCCCCGATCATAGGTTGTGCGATCGTCATGATCTGGATCTTCAATATTCTCAGGAGTCTCTTTACTTAGAGCCTTAATGGTGAAATCGCGGCCCATGTCGCTGTGGAACATCTCTTTCACCGAAGCGACATTGAGTTGAGTGTATTCGAAAACATCAAGCTCGGTTAGCCTGTCGTGGGGCCTGAGCAAAAGACAACGGCTTACGCCAAATGTCGCACCAATTTTCTCAACCGTGGTATCAAGCACTTCTTTGATATGCACGGAGCTGCGCACGGCATTGCTAATCCAGTAGACCAGACGCTCGCGCTCAAGATGCTTCATGCGAATGGCATCACGAGCAGTGATGTCGTGGATGAGCTTGCGGGTCTGCTCTTCCATATTGCTGGTCTTGTCTTCGATTTCTTCATACTGACTACGCAGCCGCTCGTTTTCGCGCTGCAACTCTTTGCTTTCCCAACCTCGCGCCAGAGCTAGGGCTATAGGGTAAGGAGCAATTGCCTCTTCCACGGCACTTACAGCAGGTAACTCAGCACCAGTAAAGAGCACGAAGGCTCGACGCTCGCCCTGATTAATAGCCGTCAAAAGATAAACATCACCAAGATTCTTTAGCAAAGAGGCCGGCAAAGTAATATCTTCGTTCTCGAGAATATCTTCCACTTTGAGCTCGACATCACCGGCATCAAAGCCCTCAATGTCATAGGCCTCAACAAAAGCATCAGTAAGGGCCCGCAAGTCTTTTTGCTTGTCGCCCACATAGGCGCGATCGGCAAAAGTATCGAGGTCGGCGTCCCACATCAAAATCGCCGCAGACTGGGCGCCGCTGACCGTGATGAGCAGGTTACCCACGCGCTCCATGACGTCTTCCAGCTCATTAGCTGAAAGTAGGTCAATTATTCGTTGGTATTGCTCATGGTCAGACATATCTGCCATTAAATGTTCCCTAAATACAGCCAGTCAATCAGTTTAGGCGATCTTTCACCCCGGTAGGGTTGATAAATACACTGTAAAATGAAATTGTCCAGAAAAACAGCGCCAAGACCAGCCCAATCCCGGTGGAGCCAACCATGCCAGCCAAGTTTCAACCTAAACTTCAACAAAATTCAGACACCATGATGAAGGTGATGTCAGCAGCGAGCTACCTCACCTATGGCATTGCTGGTCTCATTTATGTAATCGCCAACGGCCGTTACAGCAAAAATATGTTCTTCCGCTTTCACTTTGTCCAAGCAATCTTGCTGTCGATTTTCAATACCTTCATTGCCTGGACTGGCAGTGCCTTAGGCAACACGCTGGGCGGCATACTCGGATTGTTTGGGCCAGCAGCCGCTGGCGCCAGTGGGATATTCGGCGCTGGCCTGGTCTTCACCATGCAGGCAGTTCAGTTTGTTTATCTCATCGCCGTTATTGCTGGTGTTGTGCAGTCTTTACGGGGCAAATATCTAGAAATACCCGGTGTTTCTAAACTGGTACGCCAAAATACCCGCTAGGTCAGTCTTTATGTGGAAGAGTATTTCTACAAAGGAAAAGCAAACAATCAAGCTTAGGCTGAGCGCTTGCTTGTTGAGCTACTCTTTAGCAACGGCCTGCCAGGCGAATGCTCAGAGCATCCTGCCCCCACGACCTGATGCAATCGATGGCGGCAATCCGTTTGAAGGTCTCGGCCGCCCCGATGATCCAAATCCGTCAAGGGTTGGTGATTTTCCCAACTTGAATACCAGCCAGCCAGCCAGCGCTGCCGATGCTGCCCCCCAAGATCCAAATTTAAGCCCAGCAGCTGGAATCGGCGACACACCTGGAGCGGCCGAAGCCCTGCAAAAAGCCCAGCAATTGGCAAAAGAGGAAGGCACAGCCGGTACGACAGATGCAGCCGGTGCAGTAGACTCGGACGGCGCACAAAAGCCCGGGCTCTTAGATGCAGAAACCACAAATAAACCTGCGGCTAGTAGAAACGAAGCTAGTTTTTTCACTGTTGTGGCCGACAGCCCTATTAGAACAACCCTGGTAGATATTCGCGAAGGCCGCTACGAAGCCGCACTTAAGCAATTGAAAACCATGTACGAGCGCAATCCCTCGGCCATAGAGTTGCAGTATTTAATGGCTGTTTCAGCCGTAATGTTGCGCCGCAACCCAGAGGCCATCGAACATTACCGCCGAGTTTTAGACGATCGACTGGCCCCGATGCGCTTGAGACAGCTAGCGCAAAAAGGTCTCGATAAAATTCAGCCCCGCTAGGGCCAGGCTACTTAGTTTGAATAGCAGAGCATTCTGGCAATGCATTCAGTTAAGCATTCAGTTAAGCGTTCAATCAAGCGTTCAATCAAGCAACATGGCTCGCCCGAGCAGTACCATCAGCTCAGCTGGATCATCAGTAACTATGCCATCTACACCCATTTTAATTGCATCAAGCCAGGCCCGTCTGCCATTAGCCGTCCAGCCTGTTACCTTAAGTCCGGCCTGGTGAGCCTCTTCTACAATCTCGGCACGACAAGAACCGAAACACAACTGCAAATAGTTAACACCTAAATCAAGGGCATATTTGGGCATGTCAATTAAGATAGCATCAGCCAGCATAGCCAATTGAACATTATTGTCGAGCTGGCGCAAACGCTGCAAAACATAATGATCAAACGAACTGACAATTACTTTGTCAACATGGTTATAGTCCAAGAGCATTGCCAGTAGCTCTTCTTCAATATCGCCGTAGCTAACCGGGGCATTCTTGATCTCAATATTGAGTATCGACTTTCCTGCCACCATATCTAGAACTTCAGAGAGCAAGGGCACTTTTTCGCTGCGATAACCAATATCGAACCACTGACCAGCACTGAGTCGATGAATTTCATCATAGGTGACGTCAGAGACTAAGCCCACACCATTGGTGGTGCGACCAAGATCTTGATCGTGAATAACAACCAGCTCACCACTGGCACAGCGCTGAACATCAAGCTCGATACCGTCTACACCTAGCTCCAAACAATTTTTGAAAGCGGCAAGAGTATTCTCGGGCGCCCATTCTCGGCCGCCACGATGGGCAAATACTTTAATATCTTCGGCTTTAGAGATCTAACACCTTCTGAGGATGAAGAAAGCCCATGTTTAAGGTAACCACAAGCTTACCGTTCTGCACCAAAATTTTCTCAAGGGGACATTCTACACCGTGCTCACTGCCGACCAAGCCAGCAATGTTCTTCAAGACCAGACAGTCTTTCTCACGGCCTACTTCAAATCTAATTTTCTCTTTCTGCTTAATAATGAAAGTGCCCCAGCGCTCAGCTGTGGGGTGCTCATTAATAATGCTAATGACATTTGATTGACGAATCACTTCGCGCACATGAGAAGCAATGGCACGAATCAAACCGGGAATCTCATCTCTGGAGCCAAAGGTCTCCATCAACACGCGATTGACGAGATAACCATGCAACGATGCCCCTTCGGGCCGCCCCTCTAGAAACTTGATCACCCCAGAAAATGGGTCGGACGCTCCCTTGACGACCTTGCGGGCGCCGTCAATAACCTCATTTTCACAGGCCACCAGGGTTTCTCGAATCTGGGCATTCATGGTCTTGCGGTCGCAACAATCGCAGCTGGCTGAGCTATGTTCCATGAGAAATCCCCACTACATGTGTGCACTAGACATCATATGCGCACCCAGACATTCTGCCCCGCTCAGGCCGATAATTATCATCTAGTATAATTAAATGCTCAAAAGATAGAACTTTCCGGGCCAATCGCTCGGGGCAAGGGGCAGCAGATGAAATCAATCATCGTCATTCCGGCACGCTATGACTCTTCCAGATTCCCGGGCAAACCGCTGGTGAAAATTAGCGGCATAACCCTGCTGGAGCGTACCTGGCGCATTGCCAAGCAATCTTTAGCCGACCGGGTGGTAATTGCTACGGACGACAGCCGCATTGAAGACCACGCCAAGAGCTTTGGCGCTGAAGTAGTGCGCACCAGCCACGACTGCACCAACGGCACCGAGCGCACCTTTGAGGCCGTGAGCCAGCTGGACAAACCAGGCGAGATCATCGTCAATTTGCAAGGCGACGCTGTTCTCACCCCGCCCTGGATTCTAAGCGACGTTATCAAGGCCATGAAAGCCGACCCATCGGTGCGCATTGCCACTCCGGCAGTGAAAATTTCGCTAGCCGAATACAAAGAACTGGCAGCACAAAAAGCCGCTGGCATAGTAGGCGGAACCCTGGTTGTCTTCAACAAACACTTAGACGCTATGTATTTTTCTAAGTCGCCGATTCCATTTTTGCGCACCCTGCCCGAGGGCGAACCACCGCTCTACAGACATATCGGCCTCTACGCTTATACTCATTCCGCGCTTAAAGAGTACCTAGCCTTACCCGCTGGCGCTCTAGAAAAAATTGAAGGGTTAGAGCAACTGCGCGCTCTAGAGAATGGCATTCCTATTCGAATCGTGCTCGTCGACTACAAAGGTCGCACCCACGGCTCAGTTGATAGCCCTACCGATGTACCTAGAGTGGAAGAAATAATTGCAGCTCAAGGTGAACTTTTTGAATTAGCCCCAAACTAAAGAGACAAAAATGCGACTGATACTAGCAAGACACGGCAACACTTTCGCCCCCGGAGACAAAGTTACATGGGTGGGCAGCGCCAACGATCTGCCCCTGGTGCAGTCAGGCCTTGAGCAGGCCGAGCGTGCCGCGGCCGCCTTGGAGAGCACACCCTTAGCAGCCATTTACTGCGCTCCTTTGCTACGCACTAAAAAATTTGCAGAAATTGTAGCTGACAAACAAGCAACCAAGCCTACGCCGATCATCGACAACCGGCTGACAGAGCTAGATTATGGCGACTGGAGCGGGCTAAGCGATGATGAAATCGCCGCTAAATTTGGCGATAGCCTGAAAAACTGGATCAACAGCAGCACCTGGCCAAGCGGCTGCCACTGGGCCTCAAGCGAAGCAGCTGTAACAGCCGAAGTGCAGTCACTGGTAGCAGAGCTAGAAACAAAACACGCAGACGATACAGTTTTACTGGTAAGTAGTAACGGCAGACTGCGCTACTTTCTCAAGCTCATTGCCGGAGAATTTGAACGCCGCGTAGCAAGCAAGCAATTCAAAATGGGCACCGGCAAAGTGAGCGTATTAACCGGCCAGACAAACTATTCACTCTTAGGCTGGAATGAAGACCCCGCCGCACTTAAAGACATTCTTTGTGCCACCACTAAAGCATGATTAAGGGCGTCAAGTTAATCGACTTTGACGATGTGCCTCACGATTTAAAAAGTGAAGCCCAAAAGCTAATCGAAGCCGCACTGGAAGAGGCTAGCAGCCCAAAGAGCGAAGAGCCCTTGCTCATTCACATGTGCGGCATTCCCGGCAGCGGTAAAACCACCTACACTCGCCAATTTTTAAATAGCGCTAAATCTTTCAATCTTGTGCAATTTGATACGGTGATGGAAAAACTGACAGGCTACCAGCAAGACTGCAAAAAGCTGGGCCTTGAAGCGGCCTTTCAGCGCTGGGAGCTACCAGCACGTGCCATCGGCTACCACCTGCTGCAGAAACTTGTGGAGGAGCGCCGCAACATTTTCTTTGACCATAGCGCCACTAATAGAAAGCACCTAGACCTGATCAAAGCCGTAAAAAATCAGGGCTACCAGGTAGAGATGCATTTCATTGGCTGCACGGTAGACGAAGCGACCAAACGCGTCAAAGCTCGAGAGGCTAGTATTCAAAGGCATACTCCTCTGAGCTTAATCAGCGAACGCAGCCAGCTCCTCGACGAACTTTTGCCTCACTACGAGCGCCTAGTCGATAAATTCATAAGGGTAGACACTTGACATCCCCGGAATCTTTCTTAGCCTCCCTTCGTCATAGCCTAAAAAGGTAATACAATCTAGTTGGTTCTCAGGGGATGTGAAAAGTGCAAAACAATCAGATATTCAGAGCCTTAGCTCTCACAGCAGCGACTCTAAATCTATTGAGCTGGGCTAACTTCTCAAGCTCCGCGGCAATCGCCCGGCAAGACTCAAGACAGCCACGCTATGCCCCTCAAGCGAGCACTAGCCACATTGAGACCATGGACCCTAAAAACGTTCCAGAGTTTCCACCCAATCAACCAGCCACAGCAGCAAGCCGCTCTTACAGCTCGGCTTCAGGTTCACGCATTTCCGCTCAAGACAACCAAGGCTCAGGCACAGCCCTAAAAGCAGATGCTTCCTCCGCCTCTCTGCCGGTGCAAACCCGGCTTAAACTTGTGCTAGAAACATCAGTAGATGCCAAAGCTAGCAACCCTGGCGATTTATTCGAAGCCCATGTAAAAGACGACTTGTTCTATGGCACCAGCCTTCTGCTAGCCAAAGGCAGCCTAGTGCGCGGTCGAGTATTTGAAGTTACCAAACCAAGACTACTGAGTCGAGCCGCCAAGATTGGCTTACGCCTGGAACAAATAGTCACTCCCTCTGGCGAAGTAATTCCCCTCGACGCTGCTCTAGAATTTCAGAAAGGCCTGACCAATCAAAAAGGTCAGCTCGACCCCGGTACTAATTTCGGCACGCGAGTAGAAGGAAATGTCCGCGCTGTTACAGGCCTGTCTTCAACAGGCACCGCCCGCAATGCCTTAATTGCTGCCAACGTTGCTACCCTGGGCGCCCCAGCCATCGCCACTGCCATTGGTGGCTCAGCCATTGCTATTTTCCGCTCCGGAGACAATGTCAGCCTAGCCCCCGGCCAAGAGCTAGAAGTACAACTGACAAATGACTTAGGCGTGCAAATCAACTAGACTAGTTAACTGGTTTAGGCAATAACGATCTGGTTTTCACTCGACCGAGTAAAGCCTCTAGTCAACTAGACTTGAACCGGTTTGCGCTTTCTGGTTCTCACCAACATCAAATTGGATGAAAATGCTTTGTTGGCTGGCTCTAAGTTGGTCGCTTTGGTGAACTCTTCTTCGGCCTCTTCAAGATAGTTACGCTTGAGATAGATAACCCCAAGGTTATTGTGCACCCAGGCATTTTGGGGCGACAACTTCAAACAAATCTTCAACTCTTTCAACGCTTCATTGAGCTTATTCTGCTTAATTTGCAAATTGGCTAAGTTATAGTGCGCCGACATCGAATTGAAATGCAAGTTAATCGCCTTGCGGTAAGCATCTTCAGCCTCTTCGTACTCTCCTTCTTTGGCTAGAAGCGAACCAAGGTTGATGAAAGCTTCCATATAGTCGGGTCGACGATCAACGATGTATTGATAGCGTTCAATCGCTTCTTTGTTGCGCTCTTGCAATTGGAAAATAAGCGCTCCTTGATACTGAGCTTCCCAATACATAGGCTTGAGACTGAGAGCGATATTGATTTCTCTCAGAGCGTCACTAAACTTGCCTTGACGAGTCAAGCGCTGAGCCTTAAACAAATGGGGCTCAGGATCTCTTTGCTCTGGTGGCACGGATGGTGCGGTAAGCTCACGCAAGTGTGCTTCTTTCTTCTTCTTCTCTTGTTCATCGCGATATTCGCTTTCTTCCATCTCTTCAGCGTCATCGATTTCTTCTTTGCGCCGCGGAAACTTGCGTTTCTTCTTGGCCGCCGCGGCCTCATCTTCTTCTTCGCCCTCGGCATCAGCAGCATTAGCTTTTGGTTTAGCGGCAGCTGGCTCAGCTTCTTCGGCCTCATCTTCGACCTGATCGGGAGCCATTTCGACACTCTTGGCCGGGCTCTTTTTCGCCGGCTCATCCACCGCATCTTCTTCAAGAGGAACGGCTTTAGGAGCAGCTGGTACAACCTTTTTGATTGGTTCAGGTGGCTCAGTGCGAGGTGCTTCTTCAGCGCTCTCGACTTCAGCACCACCTGGCACCGGTGCAGCCGGGGTGTTACGAGCGGCAGGGGCAGCAGGCCTTTTCTGTTCTAAGGGTTCAGGCGGTTCTGTTCTAGGCGGCACTGGCGCGCCACTCTCTACACTAGAACCTGGAATCGGGGCTTTGGCAGCTTCAGTACTGGCTTCGGATTGGGCCTCTGAATTTGCGCCTGAATTAGCTTCTGGCTTAACTTCAGGTTCTGGTTTAGTCTCTGGTTTAGTTTCTGGCTGTGGCTCTGCTTGTGGTTCTACTTGTGGTTCTACTTGTGGTTCAATGCGGGGTCCGGGCGCAGCTTCAGGCTTCGACTCTGGAGCGACTGGCTTCGACTCTGGAGCGACTGGCTTTGCCTCGGGCTGAGCCGGTGCTGGCCCTTCTTTCTTCTTACCAAATCCAAAGTGGAACTTATTTACCGCTGGGGCTGGCTCTTCAGCAGGTTTTGCCTCAGGCTTATTAGACTTAGCGGCTTTTGGATCGGTCTTGCTCTCGGTAGCAGGCTCATCCTTAGCCTTTTTAAAGCTAGGCATCTTCAGAGACAGGGCCATGGCGGAAGGCGGAGAAACAAGGGCACTTAATTCTCCACCAATGGCAATCGACACCGATAATGACAGAAGTAGAGCTTGAGCCCTGCCTGATTTAAAATTGGAAGACATAGAGAACCCTAATAATCGGTAAAAAACAGCGAAAATAGCAAAAACAGCGAAAACTACGAAAACTACTAATGTACTGATAATGCCTTATATAATAGCGATGTTCTCAATCATCACGGTGAAATTGCTCACATGAGAAATCAACTTGAGACCCTTACTTTAGTTATCTAAAGGTAAATCACGTTTAAGTATGCGCCTCAACAACAAACATAACTTTCCCGGCAAGCTTTTCGTAGTTGAAGGCGTAGACGGCTCTGGCAAATCGACTCAACTCGACTTATTGCGCAACTGGCTGGAATCAAAGGGCAAAAGCGTAATATTTACTGAGTGGAATTCATCAGTACTAATTTCCAAGACAATTAAGCAAGCAAAACGCTCAAATTCGCTGATTCCAACTACTTTCAGCCTTTTGCATGCCACCGACTTTGCCGATCGTCTGGAAAATATTATTATTCCAGCCCTAAAAGCAGGTCTTATTGTTTTGGCCGATCGCTACTGCTATACAGCCTTTGCCAGAGACGTAGCTCGCGGTGTTGACGCTGACTGGGTACGCAGTCTTTACGGTTTTTCCATTCGCCCCGATGGCGCCTTTTATTTTCAAGTACCGGTAGAAGTTTCCCTAGCCCGCATCGCCAATAGCCGCATGCCGGGCTACTATGAATCAGGCATGGACGTTGGCTTATCAGCAGACCCCATGGAATCTTTTCAAATTTTCCAATCTCGCATCATCAATGAATACGACAAAATGGTGAGCGAATATGGCTTCCACACTATGCCTGCGATAAAACCAATCCACGAACAACAAATGCTCTTCCGCGAAATCGCCACAACATTAATCGGCTAGATAACTAAGGCTAACTAACTAAGGCAAGACAATGACTGAAAAAGGCCCTAGCAGCGGCAAAAGACCAAAACATGAATACCCCGGCAAGCTCATTGTGCTAGAAGGCACCGATGGCGTTGGTCGCACCACCCAGGCCCAACTATTGCAAAGTTGGCTGAACATCGAAGGTTATGGCGTAACCAGAACAGACTGGAAGTCATCACAACTGATGACCAGAGTAATAGATAAGGCCAAAGAAAAAAATGCCCTCAACACCATAACGTTCTCTTTGCTCTACGCCACAGACCTGGCAGACCGCCTGCACAACATTATTATTCCCGCCCTGAAAGCTGGACACATAGTCATAACCAATCGCTACTTCTATACGGCTCTGGCCCGCGATGTAGTCAGAGGGGCCGACCCCTCATGGGTGCGTGAGCTCTATAGCTTTGCCGTTGAGCCAGATCTGGTTGTTTACCTGAAGATGCCCCTAGAGCCACTTCTGCGCCGCATCATCACCACACGCGGTGGCCTCGACTTCTATGAATCAGGTCGAGATATCGGTATGTCGAATGACTTGTACCAGTCGTTCAAGCTCTATCAATCACAAATTCTCTTTGAATATGAGCGCATGGCCGAAGAGTATAACTTTCAGACAATCGCAGCTGACGACCCTATTGAAGTGGTGCAAAAGACTTTGCGCAAAGAACTTGCCACAATTTTGTCAGACCGCAAATTGCATACAAGCGTTTAGCTGAGCTAGTGTTAAGCAGAGTTAGAACTTAGGCCAATTAAACGGGCTTGCCTTGACGGGCTTCTAGCAATATCGTCACCGGGCCGTCGTTTACCAAGCTAACCTTCATGTCAGCGCCAAAAACCCCAGTACCGACGGTTAGACCTTTGTTACGCAGCTCCTGACAGAAGTGCTGATAAAGCCGCTCGCCTTCAGCCGGTACCGCAGCTTGGGTGAATCCGGGCCGACGCCCTTTCTTCCAATCAGCCAACAAGGTGAATTGTGAGACAACTATCACCTGACCGCCAGCTTCTTGCAGAGCAAGATTCATTTTGCCATTCTCATCTTCAAAGATACGCAACTCGGCCGCCTTGGTAGCCAAGTAGCCGCTGTCAGCCTCACCATCGCCTTGTTCTACGCCCAAAAGGATGAGCAAGCCACAGGCATGATCACTACTTGACTGGAACTGGCTAACAACCTCACCGTTCACCGTAACACTGGCACGTGAAGCTCTCTGTAACACTGCCTTCATAGCTTGAAATCCTGTACTGGTCTGAGTATTGAACAATTGGGCAGACAAAATTAGCACTTAGTGACGATATTTCTTGACCGCCCCCTCGAATTATCCCATCAAGTCGTTGTAAGATAGCTGTGCGGGGTGGAGCAGCCTGGTAGCTCGTTGGGCTCATAACCCAAAGGTCGTAAGTTCAAATCTTACCCCCGCAACCATTTAGAACATTGAAAAGGCCGGTCTTAAGCGACTGGCCTTTTGTTTAGCACTCGCGCCTAACCCATTGCCTAACCCAACGCCTAACCCAGAAAGGCAAAAATAGAAAATTATTCGCGGTCAGGTAAAACCGAGTCAGACTCAACGCTAGCTTTCTGTAATTTTCTTTGATGAAAGACCCATGAAGCACTCATTAGAACAAACCAGATGATACCAGCGACGATTAGACTATATTGAACACCCCAGCCCACATAAGCGGACACGAAATCAGAATTCACAGGCGGTCGATATGCTGTTTGATCTTCGCAGCTATCTCAGCAAGCGACGGTTGTCCGGCATAGTACAAAGCTTGTGTGTTTTTGTACTCTCTTTCGAACTTTTCAAATTCCTCAACATTATCAAACAGAAAAGCCCGGTTGCTTGCTATTCGCAGCTCGTCTGCCCGTGGAAAACGTTGCTTCTTTCTCTCCTCGTACTTGTCGGTCCCTATAAAGTTCTTAACTACGTCAATTTCAAGTAGGCAATATACATCGTAGTAATGACGGAGGAAATTCGATGGAATCTTACCGGTTTCGCGAAACCTACGAAACTTCGTAGAGATAGCCTGCAATTTTTCGACGAAGGTATATTCTGAGTTGTAGCACAGAATACCAAGAGCAAGATTGTCTATCACATCAACTCTCGCCACTCTGGCCGCCTGCATTGCCCATGATGAAATGTCGACTGATGTATTGGGTGTAGTATCATCAAAGCCGACTTCTAGAAGGATGCCAGGCTTGACGCCGAGTAATTCCTCAGCCTTGGTTTCATAAGTTAGCCTAATACCACCACTGCGCAGTTGCTCGTCATCATATTCGGTGGCACGTGATGCGACAACATTAGGAATGTTTATCTCCGCAGCCAGCCACTCGTAAAACTTTCGACGCGATTCAATATGAATAACTTTGTCATGATTCTTTCCTATTTTGACCTCCATTTCGGCGGGAGGTTCAAATCGAATATCAATATCCTCTGAAAATCGCTTGATGATTCCAAAGCCCTTAGAAAGAGAAGTTCCGCCTTTCAACTCGAAAGCGAAACCTTGTTTCTTTAGCCCCCAAAGGCAATGCATGATCCAATAGTCTTTCTCGACCAAGGTCGGCGTGATGCCGTCGCGCTCTGCAATAATTCGCAGCAGGCCCGAAAAGTCTGCTCGCCTGTGCAGGAATTCAGACATCAAGCCATTCCTTGATCAGTTTTTTCGTTGCTATGGTTCCGAACTTTGAAGCGGACTGCAGTAACTTATGACGATCAAATTGATGCGACCGCAATTGAGCATTGTGCACCAACTCATCACGTTCCTCCGCAAACTCATTCAAATTATTGAGCAAATCAACAAAGAGAAACTCCGAGAAAAGTTTATTGGGGAATCGCGGTTTCATTCGAAAATCGAAAGTGCGATTGCCAAAAGTGAATCGACCGTGCCTTTTGTGGTTGTAGACAATGGTGCGATTGTAGAGCTGAGTTACACCCAACCCAAGCGTATTGTAGCTTGCCGGCGACAGCAACAAAAAATCGTCGTCACGCAAGAATGCGGCAACAAGCTCCCGGTCCTCTGGAGGTACCGGGCCAAATGCGGAGCGGAGAGGAACGTAATACAGCCCTTGGGCAAGTTTCATCACTCGCCCGGATACTAGCAGTTGCTTCAAATGTCGATCTACGGCATTCGAAGCAGGTGCGAGATCCTCGCGGCGGTATACGCCACCCGCGCGCAGCCTCCGGGACAGAAGAGCCACGGCGGTTGGTTTTGTTGTTGCAGTGACGCGCGCGTTCATAAATTTGCATGAATTCTCATTAAAATTTCATGCATTCAACATAGCATAGATAGCCAACAGTTGTCAAACACGCGGATTCAGTAACTCTAGAAATCCATCCAACGCCGCGGCACTGACGACCACTATTTCATCACTGGCTTGAAAGTCATTCTGCTCAAAACGTGCTGTCAACTGACAATATTTCAAATTATGCAGGCCTCAACTGCATTGATTAGCTCAAACCTAACCGAGCTCTTCATTTACACCGAGGGGGTTGGGAACGAGTCTCTCATCGCCCAAGACTTTCCGGACTTTGGAAAAACCCATCCCAACAATATCCCAACTTTTCCCCGAAAAAAAAGTTGGGCATGATAAGAAAACGGAAGCTTCGACTTATCCACCTTTTCTAGTATTGAAGAGGAAGATATTTACTCTTGTATTTGGCATCAACTGATTTAAGAATTTCCAAAAGTTGCTCTTTGGTCGCTGAATCATGGCTTACACAAAAATCAATCCACGGTTGTCTAAATGTTCGAATGTCTTTCACAGAGCATAGCTTTCGCGGAAGAGCCCGAAAATTTTTGTCGTTGAAAATTTCATCCTCGCTGAAAATGTTTGGATACCTCTTCAATACTGAAGCCGGTATGCCTCTGAGAATTATTGCTTTGGATGCAATACTTTCATTCTGCCTTATGACTTTACTCAGAGACTCAGACTTAGGTAGTTGAATAAATCCAACACGAAGCCTATATCCAAGTCCCTGCGTAGCTGTAGCTGGTTGTTGAACAAGAAAGAAATCGATCATTGCGCCTATGATTTGAGGATCACCATTTTCAGCTTCATCTTCAGTAGTTAGTTTTTTTAACATTCCGGTCATAGGGTCATAGGCACCTGTGACAGTGCCTTTTAAGTTGTCACTGATTGTAAACTCAGCTTCTTTTTTCCAATAGTTCATTGGTTCATAGTAATCGCTTAAATCTAATGGAACCGAGGAATGAGCCGCCAAGTTCATTGAACAACTCAAGACTAGTAGTGTTGAACAAAGACATGTTGCATATTTGACTGTTTTAGACATGGTACTTAGTAGACTCCGCATGCAATCACTCTCTTAAGGCTTGTGATGCATTATAGACTTGTTGTAGCTTTTAAACAGGAAACCACGGGTACAAGCAAAATAGCCGAGATTGAGCGCCCTAATCCACAGCTGACAAACCAACTTAAGTGGCAGAGCATATGACACAGCAAAAAAGCCTTTGCCACCCCCGACTACTCGGACTGGCAACTAGCGCGCTGATAAGCCTTTTAACTATGACCAGCAGCCTTTCCGCCGCGGCCAGCGACAATTGTCCCACCGGCAGAGTCGTGCCGCCGGAGGAGTGGACCTGGATACCTAGCTGGTCGCCTGATGGCAAATACGTACTTGTCACCTGGCCAGCCCCGCCCAAGGTAGGCCCTGACGGTAAACTGAGTAGAGTAATCGGCAAGTTGAATAACGATGCACCAGGTGTCTATCATAGCGCACCGACCATACTGACTCCGGGGCAAAAACCACCAAGCGGGATGCTGAGCAATTTAGCAACGCAAGAGCCGCTTTTACTTGATGCCAAAACCTACAAGAAGCTCCCTGTGGTATTTGCGGATACTCCAAATGTGTTTGCAAAAAAGATGAAAGGAGGACTATGGTCCCCAGATAGCAAACTTATAGTTGATGATTCAATTTTTGGCTCACCTGTAATATTTGACGCTAATACTGGCAAAATCATAATGCAGCTAAAGCAGTCGCAATCAAACGCCATGCAAAAATCAACCTGGTCGCCAGATAGCAAGCATATTGCAATTAATGGAAATGGCAAAGGCATCTCGATTTACTCGATTGGTGGCAGTGATGCAGGTCTGCCACTACCGAACATAAAGGGCCTATGCAGCTCACTAGCGTGGTCGTCCGACGGTCACTTTATTGCGTTTTTTGAAAACAACGAAAACAATTTCAGCCTTGTAATCTGCTCAACAGATGGCCAAAATGTACGATTAAGATTGCCACTAAAGACTGCTGGCAGAGACTTGGCCTGGTCTCCCGAAGGTAAAGTATTTGCATACAGCGACAGTGCCATTCATATTCTGGACGCAGAGCTAAAGGAAATCAAAAAGCTAGATTCAGATGACGAGTCCGACAAAGGGTTGGCATGGTCGCCAAACGGAAAATTACTGGCATACCGCGCCAATTGTCCTCTGCTCAAAGTATTTGATGTAGAGCACATGAGACCGTTGTCCGAACTATCTTGCGAAAAAAACAATAGATATCATTTCTACTGGTCGCCTGATAGCAAGTATCTTGCCATCACTGGGGCCGCAAATGAAATAGTATTGAGCGACGCGCAGAGCGGCAAAATATTAGGAAGCAAAACATTTGATGAAGCTTCAGTAATTCAATGGGTCCCCGATGGCAAAGCCATTGCTATTAGTCGTTTCAATGACGAGTCAGTCTTACTTGAACCAGTTAATTTAGAGCCTGATACTGTGGCTTTTACCGGTGGCAACACAGATAATCCCTGGCAAAATCAAAGGGTCTTAAAAAACTTAGATGACTGTTTTGCCGAACTAGAAAAACTAATGGCCGAAGGAGAGCTGAAGAAATTTAAAAGCCTACAAGAGAAGGACGTATCGGGCTATGGATGGCCATTCTTTCAGATGGGACTGCGCAACACTTGGGGCCTAAATGGCAAAAATGTCTTGGTCAGATACTTCAACCAGATGGGCATACGAGATTCTCGCAATATGTCTGAAATGATCATGGCTATGTACTGGCGCAAACTTAACGGCCAACCATTAGAGACAGAAAAGATGGCACAGCAGTTGAAAGAAGCTGAAGATCAGATTCGTCCTTATAACGAATCGCGCCTACCAACGATTTTGCAAAAGCCTGATGCCAATTGAAGGGCATACCCACACCATCAAGGTGTGGGCATGCCCTAGATTTACCTAACGGAAGCATTTGCTGGCACTTAACTAGATGGCAAATAACTCCGAAGATAGCTGAGTGCTAGCCGTTTTGCTTCTACAGTCAATTGCTGCTGAAATGATTGCTCTTGACCAAGGGCTAACCATACGAGTGGACCGATCGCCTTCACCAGCACAAATGCAACGACTTCATAATCTACCGTATCGACACTCGTGTCTCGCTGTGCAAGTGTCGTCGCCAGATCCGTGATCAGTTTCGAATCGGCAGTTTCTTCTGCTTCCCGTACTTCGGGCACTTCTCCTTGAACTTCCATAAAAATTGCATAGTATCCGGGATAGTCATCAAAGAACTGAGTGGTGGCATCAATCAAATAATCCACGTATGCAGATAACGGCAATTTTGTTATTTCTACAGCACTCGGAAGTGCTAAGCGTTCATGGAAGAGCTGGTTATAGCGCACAGTTAAAGCTTGCACAATCGCTTTCTTATCTGAGAAAAACTGGTAAAGCGAGCCAATGGGCACTTGGGCTTGTTTAGCGATCTCATTAGTGGTGGTGGCAGCATAACCCTGAGCGATAAACAAAGCTTCTGCCACATCCAAAATGCGGTTGACTCGTTCCTGACTACGGGCTTGATGGGGCTTTCGTCGGATCGCACTGACGCTGGATGGCTTGTCAGGCATAGCTTTACTCCTCTTTTCAGGTTCAACAAGTGCGGATTGCTTATGTATCTACCGGCAAAACGTGAACAATGCTCATATTGTAGCGCAATTCGTTCTTGGGTCGCAACAATTTTGCTTACCGCGCAGAGCGGGATGCTGTCAGCTGTATACCTACACCCATGAGCGATTCTCAGATTTTGCTTGACAAACATGAGCAATCGTCATATTCTAAGAACATGAGCAAAGCTCAAACGGTTTAGCTACCTCAGCAACGAACACTCCCGTCCGTTGCTGCCACGGGATCCGCAACAGTGTGGGTTTCCTCCAGCGGCTAAACGAAGAACGCAGTAACCACTTACGACAAGCGCACTGACTAGAGGAACACCATGTTCGGGGGCTACCGCAATGGCTCCTTTAGTCGATTTCAACTCAACTTCCAGCACCACAACTCACAAGAGAACGTGCTGAAAACCAGCAAAAGCAATACCGGAGGACATCATGAATCCAAGCAAAACAACAGAACAGGAAACTTTCGACACCATAATTGTCGGCGCCGGATTATCGGGACTATACGCGGCTCGCATTCTTTCTAAGGCCGGACAACGTGTTGCAGTGCTAGAGGCGCGAGATCGCGTTGGTGGTCTGACCTGCTCCAAATACAGCGAGTATCTCGGCGAGTATATTGATCTGGGTGGTGCCTGGCTCGCCGATAACCACACTCGGATGCACGAACTCGTTCAAGAATTCAATGTACCCCTGATTCGACAATTCGCGACGGGACAAGAGGTTACGGTTGACGGAGAGATTTGCCATAGCGGCGACGTAGGAAGTTTTCCCGGACGAAAAGCGGCCTTACCGGAACTCCAGACGGCCATAGCCAAGCTAGAGGATGCATTGGCTGGCCTAAATATCGATGCACCGTGGAACCACGCCAAAGCCGACGAATTTGATGCCATGACTTTTGCCGCCTGGATCGAGCAAAACATTGAGACACCTTCTTTACGCGAATTCATCGCCATGAGCACGAATGCCTACTTTGGGGTCATGCCAAAAGAAGTCTCCTTCCTCGAAGCCCTGCATTTGTTCAAAACCTGCGGTGACATTATTTTCATGGGCGATACCCAAACGGGTGGGCAAGCCGCCCATATGATGGGCAGCCAATTGGTGTCCGAGGGTCTAGCCGCAACCGTCAACGGGGTCGTGTCGCTAAGCTCTCCTGTGCGCCGTATCGTACAAAATGATCAAGGCGTCATTGTGGAGTGCGACAAGACCACATGGAAGGGCAAACAGGTTATCTGTGCACTGCCGCCCGTGATGATCAATCGGATGGAGTTTGAGCCAACGCTACCCGCCTACCGTCGTGCCTTCCATCAGCGCTGTCCGATGGGCCGATATACAAAGGCTATCCTCGCCTACGAAACCCCTTTTTGGCGCGAGCAAGAACTATCGGGCATCGCCACGAGCCTCGATAAAGGCATGACCGGCATTTTTGACCTTGGCGATGCTGAGTCTAAGCATGGGGTAATTTCGATTCTGTTTGGCGGTGAGCCATCGCTCCGATTAGATGATGTGAGCGAGGCTGAACGCGACCAAATCATCCTAGACCAGGTGGCCTATGCCCTGGGCGAACCTGGACGTCATCCCGTAGAGATGGTGGTTCAACAGTGGGTCAATGAGCCTTGGTCCCAAGGTGGGGCTTGCTCCTATATGACGACAGGAACCCTCACCACTATCGGCGATCGCCTCTGGCAGCCCTGTGGCCGGATTTACTGGGCTGGCACGCACCTATCGCGCGTCTGGCGGGGCTATATGGAAGGGGCCTGTGCGGCGGGTGAAGCAGCAGCGAATGCAGTACTAGCGGCGTGAGCAGATGGCTAGAACTTTACCCAGCCTAGGTTTGAACCTTCCAGAAAAAAACATGAGCAATCCTCGGATTTTCCTTGACAAACATGAGCAATCGTCATATTCTAAAAACGTGAGCAAAGCTCAAAGAACAAAACAAACACCTAACGGAGTCATCAATCATGCCTGAGAACCTTTTGAATTCTGCCGATCCGAAGTTGTTATCTTATCTAGACTCGCTTGGGGACTTTGCATTATTTAGTAGTGCCCTTCCAGCGATTGCGTTTTACCTCCTGGTCACGGTTCCTTTCTTCCTAGTTTTCTGGGTGTGGTACAAAAATGAATTTCAAGCCCGACGAATTCAGCAAACGCAACGTAGTCACGAAAAACAATGGTGGAAAGAAATCCGCCAGTCGATTCTGTCTGTCATCATTTTCACCGTTATTGACGTGGCTGTTTACATTGCTGAGCAGCATGGCCTGACCAGTATGTACAAGGACATTGGACAGTATGGAATTCCCTATCTGCTCTTCAGCGTGGTGCTGATGATCTTGTTCCAAGATACATTCTTCTACTGGGCACACCGATTGATGCACTGGAAACCACTATACAAACTTGTGCACAAAGTTCACCACGATAGTATTGATACCAGTCCGTTCACAGCATATTCCTTCCATCCTGTTGAAACTGTTGTAGAAGCCTTACCCAGTGCAATTTTCTCTTTCCTTTTGCCGGTACATTTCTCAGCTTTGATTGGCTACCAAGTGGCTTCGCTAGTGATGAATGTGATTGGTCATCTAGGCTACGAAATCATTCCTCAAAGTTGGACAACGCATTGGCTCTTGAAATGGAAAACACCTTCGACTCACCATAATATGCACCACTCGCATTTCAATGGTAACTACAGCCTATATTTTCGTTTTTGGGACGTCTGGATGGGGACTGAGTTTAAGAATTATCCAGCTACTCTGCAAGCCGTTTACGACCGAATCAATCAGAATCAACCAGCGGTAATCGCCACTAAGGAATCGGCAAAGGCAGGCAATGCATAAACTGCTCGCCATAGCCTACAGGTTCACCTATTCTGAATACTCGAAACGAATCATCAGCGACTCACCTAGAGACTATTTTTGCCTGAGTATTCTTCAAAGAGCATCTCAGCTAAAATATATGCCTAATCCGATCTTGGACAAATAGCGTGCCTGAAACCTGGGAACTCCTGAAAATCTGCGCGGAGAATGCAGCCGCCAATCAGCACTACGAAGACGCGCAGAACTTTATGTGGCAGGCTATAGACGAAGCCGCTAAGGGAAAGTCTCTACTAGTCGTAGCTTTATGCCTGGACTACCTAGGCGATCTTTACTACCAGCAGAAGCAATTCGCCCATGCAGAATCGATCTACAACGACTGCCTGGATAAACAGATAACGGCTCTAGGGCTAGATCATCCAGAGCTGTCGTTTATCCTCAACAAGCTCGCCCAATGCCAATGTGTGCAAAACAAGCTAAAAGAGTCAGAAGATAGCTTAAAACAGGCCCTGCTCATAAACCTCATAGCCCATGGCATAAACCATCCGCAGACCCGATGGACCATAAAAAACATGGAAGAACTCTATCAGCATCAAAACAAAGTATTTGACATACAATCAATCAGCAGTTGGGGAAATGTACCAACCCCCGAACCATCCAGGGTGAAAGAAGCCTTAATTTGCAAGACCTGCCACCGCCCTTATCAGGGATCACAGTGCAGCACTTGCACACAACTGCGCATGGCCGCCATACCTAGCTTTGATAACGAACTAGAGCGACTCGCAGTGGTATGCGCCACTAAAGATATTAGAGCCGGATCGATCATAATCTTGAGTTCCGTTCACATGGACTTTCGCATGGTATCAAAGACGGACTGCTTGAAAAATGTCAACCACGCACTCGGCAAATCAGCCAAATACTTATTGAGAGAGGGCCAAGCTTTGAAGGCCTCTGATTTAGAAGAGCCTTGAACTAGTCACTCGAACACCAAGCAGCACACACTGGATACTCTGTTGAGTATGCTGCTCAGATCAGTCCTTATGGCGGTCAGCCCTTGGAGCCGGTGCAATTTTCTCTTTCACCAAAACTTCCTCCAAGCGATCAAATCGAGAATTAATTGAAGTCATAATGTCTTCATATAATTTCGTGGTTGGACTAGTCGACCGACCTTCTTCCGCCGCAAGGCGCTCCAACACCCACTCACGCGCCATGGTGCCGATCGGTTTCTTCAATTCACTTGCACGATCATAAAGTCTCTGAATACTTTCTTCATCAATTCGAAATTGCACAATTCCCGTTTTCGCAACCTCTGCTCGCGCCTGTAGCAGAGTTTCCCGCTTTCGTTTCGAAAGTTCTTCCGGTGTCATTTTCGCCATCTTATTCAACTCCCCATAGCGCTAGGATTACCGGAGCTACCTTCGCCTTCCTCCACTTCAACGACACACGGATCTGCAAGCGCCTCTATGCATTCTCGCGGAGTCACTCCATGCCGAACGAGGCTCTCACTGTTAAAACATAGAATTGCCACAGCATACCCCTCCGAGTGTATTACAAATGTCATACATTGTCAAGATCAACACACCGCGTCGCGATCAAGGAGATCGCTTTGCAGCATCAACACATTTACTGTCGTCTTTTAAGACGCCAATTCGACGCTTAAAGTTCAATCGTGCTACGGCGTCCAGCAGTCATAATTGTGGCAAGGCAGAGAAGCCGAGAGAAGGGCAAGCTTTAAAGGTCTCTGATTTAGAAGAACCTTGAGCATGCGATTTTCTTATGGTGTCCCTTCATCTATTGCATTAGCCCGAGCCAGCATTTGTTCGGCTTCTTCTGTTCGTCCTCGGTCCTGAAGGAATTGAGCGTAGTATTTAAGACAATCAACCAATTCAACATTATTCTCGCCGAACATCCTGCTGGTCATAGCAATAAGACGTCTGTGCACGAGTTCTGCCTCAGTGTATTTTTCAAGCCTACAATACATGGAAGCTTGCTCGTAAAGTCGTGACTTCAAACTAACTAGACTTTTACAGAGCGCCTTCTCCTGCGCTGCTACGGCCAGATTGACGTACTCCTCCATCTTGTTACTGTCTAGGTCATTTTCATAGTAGGACGCTAAACCCGCCAAAATTTTGCTGGTATCTTGATTGGTCATTTCATAGATTTCCAAAGCTCGCTCAAGAAAACGCTTCCATTCGCTCCATTTCTCCTGCCGTTTGCAAAGACTAGCAATCTTCAGGCAGTCTTCACCTGCTTCTGCTGAATGAATTCCACAAAGCTCCTCATGAATTGACAAGGCACGCCTTTGTAGCTCTTCCGCCAACACATATCTGCCAACGTCTGAATGCGAAACCAATCGAGCACTGTTCCAATAAGAATCAGCCATAAGATTTAGCAGCCGAGCAACTTCCAAACTAATCGGACCAAGAGCACTTTCTGCAGTTTGCACCTGGCGCTGATAATACCTGTCAGCCGGTTCCAAATTGTCGATAATGACCAGCTGACCGGCCGGCATCTCAGTGAGCGTAATTCGTCCAACAAGCTGCTGTTTGGACATTAGGAACGAATCAGTGTCGATGTCGCGCAATGGCAACAGCCTAACCTCAATTGCATTCCCCTGAATGAACTCATTTTCTAATATTACTTTAGTCGTATAGATTGCCGGAAACAACTCACCGTGCTTACGGTAGTGCTGTAGCTCCTTCATCGCGGCGGCGTTGGCGGCCTGGTCAAGCTCTACTCCAATGTCACTTGTCACTTTGCTTATCCCCTTGCTCTAACGGCTATAGAACTAACCTCCAAGCTCAACCCCGGCAGTCTTTGCGAGCTTTTCAAGCAGGCGGTTTTGGAAATCAGTATCCAAAACTTTAGCGTGAGGCTCAGTACGCTTCTTGTGATACCAGTAGCCTCCGCTTGTTAGCGCCTCTGGTTCAACACTCACGGCCAGCCACTCCTGTGTTAGGTGCCCCTGCCGCAAATCATCAGAAGCGCTGGGGCCGCCCATCTTGGTTGGCACCCAACCGGGATCAACAGCATTACAAAAAACATGCGGCCATCTTCTTGCAATGGCAGCGGAAAATGCAGTGATCAATAGTTTGCTATCAGAGTAGCTAACTGATGAAGCTTTAGCATTCCAACCTAAATCCTCAAATTTGGCTCTGCCGCTCGTATGCATGCCACTACTTAAATAAATCAATCGCTGCGGCCGATGCATTAGTGCCGTCAAAACATAAGGAGCCAAGACATTTACGCCTGCTACATCTCCTTTATACACACCGGCGTTGTGGATTACAGCGTCCATACGACCGAGATGATTCAGCTGGCGGGCAAGGTCTTGCGTCTCACTGAAGTTAGCTAAATCGCCAATCGTTGCAATAGCACCACCAGCCACAAGGTCGTCGACTGCGCTTAGTCGCTCTTTTGATCTCACATGCACAAAGACTTCATGCCCCTGAGAGAGCAGCGTTTTAGCAGCAGCAAGACCAAGGCCATCAGCCGAGCCCGTTATAAAAACTCGACGCTTACTCTTGGCCACCGAGTTAGTTGACAAACTAGTCCCTTCCTAAATACCGACTAGAAATATGGTACCAGCGATTCTTGCCATTAAGTTGTAATCAATATAAGGACTTCTCCATAAGTCCTTCTGCTAGCTATTAGTTAAACAGTGCCGCGTCTCTAGCCGATGCCACCAACCAGTTGATACAACCGGGGGTAGCAAGTCCACCCGTTACTCCAGCTGCACCAAACAACACTTTCTTCATGGCCTGATGTGAGCCAGCGGCCATGTGCATAAAGCCCCAGATCATAGTTGGGCCGCCCCAGGCGATGCCGAGAATCTCCATACCATTAGCAATAATGTTGAGAAGCGCTTCCATATTGGCGAGGTTGTTAACCCGAACAGTGCCTGCGGTATTAACTCCTTGCACAACTGTTGCTTCGGCGCCTTGGGCAGCGATTGTGCCATTCGTAGCACCTTGCAGAGTTGGTGAATTTCCATCAAACAAATGTTGAGTTTGTGAGCCGGTAGTGTAGTTCAAACGCGATTGTGTTCCGGTCGCTCCCAGTGAATTCTGCGCAAACTGACCACCGGAGCCAAAGGCATCTTGGGCTAGCGCTGGCGCAGAGCTGAATGCGGCGACAGAAGATACAGTGACGATTAGAGCAAGCCTGGTAATTAGTGATTTGGAAAACATGGTTTTACACCTTATTAGGACCTGACCGAAAAAACTCTAAAACAAAGCAACAGCAACTCACTGAGCCTAAAAGTAGGCTTCAAGGAAATTGAATTATTCAAAATGTGGTTGCAAGATTCGAGAAAGATTCGAGAAAGATTCGAAAAGCAATTGTTATTTGATGCTGCCGACTTGTCTCTGTTAATCCGGAAACCTAAACTAACACCGAGGCACCCACTTGTCAACTAAAATCCCCACGGGCACGGTGATTCAAAGCTTTCACCAAACCTTCAGCCGTCGTCGAAAGGAAACTTTTTGAAAGATAAACAACGAGGAATTCCCAATTCAAAATAGCATTGCAAAAGCAAAAATCGCCACCGTCGATAAGGCCACCGCATATAGTGCCATTATATTCGGCGACATCGCAACGAGCGACATCTCACCTAGCCCCAAATAAGTCTCGCAACCCCTAAAGAACTAGAGTCTGTAACCAGAATTATTTACGACAATCTCAACTTGGACTTATGAGCGCGAGCCTGAGCCTGGTTCTGTGCGCTGAGGAGGCATAAACTTATGCTTGTTCTTCCAAATCAAAATGCCAGCAATTGGCGTGCCTACTGCAATTAAAATGGCCGAGCAGAAAATCGCAGTGAGAACCAAGCTAAGCAGGCGTCTCAGCTCTGCAACTTCCTGGTGTAAACCACCCAACTCTCCGTCTAAATTGCTGATTGGATGCTCCATATTGCCGAGCGGGCCCCGTATCGCACCCAGTTCACTGTGCACACCCTGAAGTTCTGTGTGGGCACCAACAAGTTGGCTGTGCAGGCCAACTAGCTGCTTATCGAGATTCTTCACCGGTGAAGCGATCGCCTCAAGCGGTTGCTGAATCCGCATGATCGGGTCTTTAATTTCAGCGATATCGTTTTGCATATCGCCAATGGCAGCCCGAATTCCTCCTAAAGAATCATAAGTACCTTTTATTGATTTCTCCACACTGCCCATACGGGCCTGCACCGAGCGCAAGGGTTCCTCTACGCTCTTCATGTGACGATTTGTCGCTTCAATGCTTTTGTCGATAGTGGTCATCTTTGACGAGAGCGAATCGAGCTGACCGTGCACGGCATCTAGATGAGTATTCACTTCATTGAGGCGCTTTTGAGTAGACTCGACCTGCCCATGCAAACCAACGATAAGAGGCTTTACAGCCGCAAGAGGTCCGGTCAAGGCAATGATTTGCTCCTGCAGCCTTACGGTCTGCTCCTCTAGCTTAATGACAGGTCCAAACAGCCAGCGAATTGGGTTCAAACTAGGGGAGCGGTTCGATGATGGCCGAGTTGCTGGCACTTTATTCGGCTCAGAAAGAGATTGCGGTTCGCCACTTGGTTTTACCATGGCACTGCCAAGCAAATTTGCAGAAGACAAGGCGTTTTGTGAATACTGAGACTGTTCAGATTGAGCCATACATCCGGTAGAGGCGTAAAAGAAAATAGCCGGGGCAAAAACACCAACAAATAGGCTACCTGTAAGGCCAGGGCCGTGTTTAAAATTGATCCTCATTCGCGCCACCGTTGCTATCTCAATAAGGCAAGATTAGGCAAAGAATAGCGAATTTCAGCGGGCAAGAAGGTTAATTTTGCTGGCCACTGAAAGTTAGCCGGAAATCACACCACCGATAGTGGCAAAACAGGCAATATTCTAAAAACAATCCTGGCAAGAGCAAAGGCGGCGGTTGCCAATAAGCGAAAGACAATTGTCATACCTAGAGAAAGCATAGCGGCCACCAAGAAGGTAGACTATGCTCTATTCAGGAGACAAAATTGTGAGATGGCATACAGCCCAGTTTGGCAGCAGCGACGAAATAAACCAACAAACCAGAGTCAGCGAGCAAATTGAGCGCTTCTGGAAGCAGTTTGCCGCCGACAGCGAGACACTGAAAAGCTACTTCTTTGAAGATAAAACAGACGAAACTGTTGCCTGGTGTGAATCTTACCTCAAACCCATTCACGAAGACTTGATGTGGGAAGTGAGCCGCGACATTCTCGAAGTCGGCGATAAGCGGCTGGTCTTTACAGTCACACCCGAGTCAGAGTACGCTCTGCGTCCGCTTACTAAGGCAATTATTGAAAGGGCCCCAGACATTCCCAATTGGCGCTTTACTCAATTCAAAGAGCCGCTAATTGGCGACTTTAATGATTTCGAACACAGCATGTTGAAGCACAGCTGGGAAGATGTAGAAGGCCAAATTAACGAATCTCCTCTAAAATGCTTTGATATCACCCTGCGTGACAAACACTTCAAAAAAGAAAACAAAGATTCTGACATCGCCGACGCTCTCACTGTTTTAACAACTGTGCTGGGAGAAGAACCCGTTGATTTATGGATCAACTTCGTCATGACCCAGCCCTTAAGCAAACGCAAGGAGAAAGCTAAGACCAAAGCGGCTAGCACTGAACCAGCAAAAGCCAAAGCTGAAAGTGACGATATTGATGAAAGTGAATATTTGAAAGATAGCACAATTGAGCAACAGCCTTTCTATCCACTAAATTCTTTGCGCAATGTCTTAGCCTCGCGAGTGGTCGAACTGGTCGATGAATTACCCATCGAGCGCTGTTGGGAGAGAACTCTTGATGGCTTTTATTCACTCAAAGGCAGCAGCTGGGAAGAGGGTCTTAGACCCGTTATCACCACCCCCTACCCAGCAACAATTTTCGCCAAAGAAAGAAGAATGCTCTTTCACTCATCGGCCTTTACTCGTCACGACGAAGTTTTCGCCTACTTAAAAATGTCACAAGAGCAAGAGCTAGCGCATGATGTTGAAACCCGCTTTGAGCTTGAAGACAAACTTGATCGAGAACTGAGAAAAGCTAAAGCAGGCTGTGTGCTGGGTGGCGGCGTGGGCAGTGAAGCCTCGTACATCGACATGATCATAAGTGACTTGCCAGAGGCAGCCGAGATATTGCGCGAGCAAGCAGCCAAAGCAAAACTGCCAGAAACAAGTTGGTTACTGTTTTACGACACCTATTGGGTTGACGAATGGGTTGGAATGTTTAAGCGCACACCGCCACCAGAGCCTCATGAAGGGCCGTTGTGGTAAATGTCAGCGGTGAGCGACGAAAGAGAAATACTTGCTTGCGAATGCTCTGATTCTCCAATGTATCTAAGCTCTGAGCCAGCACCGACTGATCGTGCGGAGTCTGGGCGCGAACTTGCCTCAAATAATCTTTGGCGGAAGCAAAAGATTGTTCTAGCTGTAAGTAGCAGCTATGCATGCAACAGCTCCAACTGAAGAATGCCTTCTTTGCTGTGGCCGGCAGTAGGAAAACATAACGAAATCTTCTCTACGGAGAAAAGAAGCAATTCGATTTGCAAGAATCGATTATCCGATATATGGCAGCACATTCAGGCTTACTGATCCCATTGAATTTTGATGCAATTGGACCATAGAACATAACCTTTGGAACGGCCACCTCTTCGCAGACATCCTCAACGACATATAAATGCCTGACCTTCTTTGGGGTGATAGAAATCGCTTCATTGCATTCCATAAAAACTCCAATAGCCAAGTTAGCGTGTCTCCGTCCAACCAAGCCATAATCACATTTAAAGTGTGACCATTCCATGTCTGACAAAAAAATCGCTCAGCAAAGAATCTACTTAGTTTTGAAAATTTTGGAACTAGCAAGTGTTGCTGCCGTCATTGGCTGGTGATCTAGAAAATCTAGACTAAACCTAACAATCGAGGAGCAACATGAAGACAAAATGCCAAATCCAACTGATGTTATCTATGGCTTCGGCAGTGTCGCTCTTTGCGGCAAGCGCAGCCCTGCCTGGGCAAGCTGCTGAAGTCATCGAGAGTAGTACTCAAACAACAAGTCAATCGACAAGCCAGACAAACATTCCAGTAATAAATCCAAGCTCAACTCAAACCACAACCGAAATCATTCAGCCCGGGCTTTCACAACCAAAAGTAATTGATAGCTGGATGCAGCCTTCTGTGACAAGAACAAAGAGCGTCACCAGCAGCGATGGCACTACAGAAAAAACTGTGGAACCGATGATCATGGAACGACACGAAGCAGTGGTAGTACCAACCGAAGCCAAAGTGACGACAACGACATCCGTCACTCCAGCCCAAGTTACCCAAGTGACTAAATCTGCTGTTGTGAAAACTGCTGCAGTCAAAGCTCCAGTAAAGAGAACCAGACACTATGTTAAACGGGTCTATCGCCACACTCCGAGACGGCATCATGTAGCGGTGCGCCACCATGCTCAAACAAAGACAGTGGTTGTGCAGCCACAAATAATTCAGCAAAGACAAACAATCGAACAAAAATCAGTCCTGATCACTCGACCAGACCCTGCACTGAAGTTCAATTAAATCGGTCCAGAATCGGCACTAACTCGGACTATAAGCAGAAAAACTTAAGTAGACTTACCGGCGCTCAAAAGCTGTTCGCCGACAATTTCGCGCCAGCTATTTCGGCCAATATTGCCACCACAGACAACCACACCCACACGTTCGCGTGGTTTGAAGTTTATGTACTTGGCAGAAATGGCTGCAATGGCGCAGGCAGCGGCACCTTCAATCAACATTCCCTCGTTTTCAAGGAAGTCAAAAACGGCCTGGTGAATGTCGCGCTCTTCAATTGCCACCCATTCGTCTACAACTTCTTGCACGAGAGGGAAGGTAATTGTCTCCGGATCGATGTTGCCAGCAATGCCGTCAGCAATGGTGTCTTGCTGCAAAACTTTGACCACACGACCAGAGTGTATGGCTGTCTTCATAGTCGGTGAAGCAGCGGCAACGACGCCAACAATGCGCACCTTCGGATTAATCACTTTGGCAACTAGACCGATGCCTGATATCAATCCACCACCACCCACGGCGACAATTACCGTCGAAAGTTTGGGGATCAACTCATACATTTCCAGCCCGACAGTACCTTGACCGGCAATTACTTCTCTATTGTTGTAGGGCGAAATGTACAGGCCCTTTTGCTCTTTAGCTAAGCGCATAGCGTAGGCTTCGGTCTGGTCCATATCTTCGCCATGCTGCAAAAGGCCAACGCTGTAGCGCTCAAGCTTCTGCTTCTTCAGGGGATTAACATTAGTAGGCAGGCAAATGCGCGCTTCGCGCTCGGTTGTCACCGCCGCTTCGGCAATACCGAGGCCATGATTGCCAGCCGAGGCAGTGAATACCTTGGTAAAACCGCGTTCCTTGGCCCAGGTCATGGCATTAAGGGCGCCACGATACTTGAAAGAACCAGTTACCTGTAGATTCTCTAGCTTCATGAATACTTCGGCTTGCGAAACGTCACAAAGCCAATGGCTCTTGCGCAATGGGGTATTGGTCACCAAACCGCTTAGGCGTTTTTTGGCAACTAGTACGTCACTTATGCTTAGTCTCTCTTCCGTCACCGCAAACCTCTTATCTATATAAGAATTGTCATCGCTATAGGAATTGTCATCTCTATAGGAACTGTCATCACTATAGAAATCGTCACTGCGTTTGTTATGACTTCAAAATGGAGCGGGTGAGGGGAATCGAACCCCTGTATGAAGCTTGGAAGGCTGCCGTTCTACCATTGAACTACACCCGCGTGAAGGCAAGATTAGCATAAAGTGCCTCACGGTAGCAAAAAGCTTGACCAGAAAAGTAAGCGATTATGTAGCCTCAATTAGCTTTCAGAGCGGTTCTTGTCATCGGCCAGCCCCGAAGCGGCCACAGCCACAATCGACTACGAAAAGTTGCCAATACCACAAATCCTCTTGGCATTAAGCCCCGAGAGCTTAGCAAATCTGCGCAGAAACCTAAAAGTTTCCTAAACAAGCCTTAAATGGGCCGTCTTAATTTGTGTTTGGGGGTGGTTTAGTGATAACTTTTATATCGAAGAGGAGATCGGAAGCCGAGGCGTCAAAGTCGAGGTGCCCGTTAAACCTAGGTTTTGCGACTCAAAAGTGCAGGGTGACCATGGCAACATTTATACAAACTTTAGCTTCGATGTCGCAACAGCTGGCGTTGGTATCAGACCCGAAGAACACGATTCCGTTCTCGCCACAGAAAGACCTGCCTAAGCGTCTTGTACCGCCTCACGTAGAAGCCCTCAAACCCTATCAGCCAGGCCGTCCTCCTGTTGAGCTATTGAAAGAGCTCGGCATGGAGCGCTTCATCAATATGGCCTCCAATGAAAACCCGCTAGGACCACCTCAATCGGCCCTAGATGCCATTCAGAAGGCATTACCTCAGATCAACCGCTATCCAGACCTTTGCGGTACTAATTTGAGAGAAGCTTTAGCTGAGCGCTTTGCTACCAAGATCGACAATATTGCCCTTGGCAGCGGCTCAGAGAGCACCATGGCAAACATCATTCGTGCCTTCTTACACGAAGATGATGAAGTATTGACCTCACAAGGTACATTCATCGGCTTGTATGTATTGGTTAACGCCCAGGGCATCAAGCTCAATACTGTGCCTCTGAAAAACTATCACTTTGACCTTGAGGGTATTGCCGCAGCGGTAAACCCTAAGACAAAGATGATTTATCTCTGTAATCCAAACAATCCAACCGGCACAATTTTCACTCGCACTGAATTCGAGAACTTCATCAGAAAGATTCCAGACCATGTTTTGGTCATTCTTGATGAAGCCTATTATGAATTTGCTGCCATAAATCCCGAGTATCCAGACTCAATGCGTTATCGCTTAGACAACGTTTTGACCTTGCGCACATTCGCCAAAGCCTACGGCATGGCTGGTATTCGCTTGGGCTACGGTCTTGGCCATGAATATCTAATTGATTACGTCAACCGCATCAAACTACCTTTCGAGCCTAATCTATTGGCTCAAGAAGCTGGTTTAGCCGCCTTGCAAGACGATGAATTCTTGAACAGAACCCTCGAAAACAACGAAGAGGGTATGGCTTATCTCACCGGTGAATTAGACAAATTGGGCTTGCAGCGCATTCCTTCACACTCTAACTTCATCATGATTGAAATGGGTTCGCAAGAGAAAGTAGCCAAAATACACGACGGCTTGCTGCGCAACGGCATCGCTATTCGTCCGCTGGCTGGTTTCGGCCTACCTACTTGCTGGCGCATAAGCATCGGCCAACCAGCCGAAAACAAACTGTTAATCACAGCCTTGAAAAAGATTCTCCAGCCCGAGCAAACTAAAAAGTAGCCAAAAACGGCTACAGTTCGCAAACAGCGAGAGCGCATAGCACTACCAGCTAACACTAGTAGATATACAGTAGTCAATTAAACTTGGCACTACTGTTTGAATGCACCTATTTGTCGGCCTCTGAACACGTAAACTAGTGAGACACAAGTATGAGGGTGTCCCATGGCTGTTTTCGAACCAGCAGTTCAACGTGCTATTGAGCGAGCAAATGAGCGCGCGTTAAATACAGCCAACGATCCAGTAGCGGCCGCGCCGAGCCTGTCGCAAGAAGAACATCAGTCTATGGATATGGCCCTCGACTTTGCCCTCGACCATGCCATTGATGGCAATTTCGATAGCTCCATCGAAAAGATACTTAAAAGCCGCTTCGGCTTAGATCAACTGCGACCAAAACAAAAAGAAGTGATCAGCAATATTCTTGCTGGCCGCCATACTTTGGCTTTCTTGCCCACCGGTTACGGCAAATCACTATGCTATCAACTACCAAGCCAGGTGCTACCTGGTGTCACCGTTGTAATTTCGCCGTTAATTGCCTTGATGCACGATCAAGTGAACGGCTTGATTCGCCGCGGCATTAGAAACGCCACAATGCTCAACAGCTCCCTCGATGCCGAGCAGCTAGATGAGCGCATCTCAGGCATCAGACGTGGTCAATACAAACTCGTCTATGTCGCTCCCGAGCGCCTGGAATCACCAAGATTCCGCTCCCTTCTGCAAAGTTTAGATATTTCCCTTTTGGTCATTGACGAAGCCCACTGCATCAGCCAATGGGGCCACGATTTCAGACCGCAATATCGCAATATCAGAAGCTACCTGAGCCTCATGCCAAAAGCCACAATATTGGCGCTAACTGCTACGGCCACTCCCCGGGTGCAACGGGATATTCCTGAATCGCTCGGTCTGCCGAGCATGACCTCTGTCATTGGCTCATTTGACAGACCCAACTTGCGCTTCGAAGTTGAGCAATGCGCCAACAATGCCGACAAAGACCGTCATGTGTTCGCCATGCTGGCCGAGTCAAAGCTAGGTGTTGAGAAGAAACCTTCAATCGTTTACACCAGCAGTCGCAAAGAAGCTGAAGAACTGGCCCGCCGCATCAAGGCAGCCAAAATTACGGCCGCTTGCTATCACGCGGGATTGTCACCGGACATTCGCAAGAAAGTTCAAAACAGTTTTGAGAACGACACCATTTCAGTGATTGTCTCAACTGTGGCCTTTGGTATGGGCGTAGACAAGCCCAATATCAGACGAGTGATTCACTACAACATGCCAGGCTCGCTGGAAAACTATTATCAAGAAGCTGGTCGTGCTGGGCGCGACGGTAATCAAGCAACCTGCACCTTGCTCTATCAAGCCAAAGATATTTACACCCAGAAATGGTTGATGGATAAAAACTTCCCAGATGCCAAAGAAGTGGCACACCTGCTCAAATTCTTACACGACAATTCGCAGCAATCACTGCGGCCAATGGATTTGCACAAGCGTATGCGCATGGAAGATTCGGCCATCAACAGTGCGCTTGATTTACTCAAACATCTCAATATGCTCGATGTAGATGCCAACGGTGTCAGAGCCCGTGAAATTTCAGGCAGTCGCATGCCAGCAATCGACATGAGCTGGCTTGATGCCCGCAAAGAAAGAGATTCACATAGACTCAACCAAATAATCAAATATGCCCAAGAATCAACTTGCCGGCGCAAACATATACTCGGCTATTTTGGTCAAACTCTAGACAACAGTTGCACTGGTTGCGACACCTGCCACCCGGTAGAGAAGCGCTTTGTCAGTATACCTACGCCAGCAAAAATGGCGGTGACCGATGCCAGTCGCTCGCCTCGTTCAGCTCAGAGCCTCTATTCGCAATCTCGACCAGCTAAAGCAAAAGTAGTCGCAGATACCACTGGTAGCAGTGAACTAGAAGCGGCTATTTTAGTCTTAACCGGTGAGCTAAGTGGCAAAGTAGGAAGAACCACAATCGCTTCTATTTTGATTGGCAGCAAAGCTAAAAAGTTGAAAGAGAAAAAGCTAGACAAAGTTGACGCCTTCGGCACTTTCGCCCATGTGAGAATGGACGTGATCATGGACACAATCGATAACTTGATCGCCCAAGAGAAGTTGCAAGTTATTACCGGCATGTACCCGAAATTGGTTTTGGTGTAGCACCATCAAGCACCGCCTGCGGTGCCGAACTTGGAATCAAAATTAGGTTTTTTCTTCAGGCTTTACAAGCTTGAGGGCATGCGCTTGGCGCGAAATAATCTGCTCAGCCACAACATCAAGAGACAAGGGTAGCTCACAGTCTAGAAGAAAGATGGCGGTTACAGAAATTCCACACGGCTTGTATAAGCGCGCACAGAACTCATTCATCCAACAGATAATTTGAGTATATAGTGAACCACGGGCCAAAGTTTTCTTTAGGTCAAAAGGCACAATGCCCAAGTGTGGCTCGATAAATGTAAATGTTCGCACTTCTTTTATTTCTTCCCAGGGAATGAAAATATCAAGGTTGAGTGAGTGAATCTCGATTCCGTCAGGGCGCATTGCCAGCACAGGAAGAACTGCCCTGGATAGCTTTCGCCGCACAAAAAGGTACATCAGAGGCAGCGACAAAGTGTACAAAATCAGTAACCACCAAAGTTCCTTAGAAAGAGCTTGCTGCGCAGCACTTGGTATAAATGGAGAGATTGCTGTCGTTAGAGCCATAGCTAGGATCACCACATAAAACAATACCGAAATTGGCACTATGTATTTAAAAAGCCGGCCATGCAAAGCATCTATAGCGCCGCTTCTGGGCGGATAGAGAATGAGCGGCTCGTCGAGTCTATCGAGCCTTGTTCCGTAATCAGCAGAAAGTGCTCTTTCTTCATCCGGAAATGATGCTAACTCGTCAGGTTGGTCTGGGTTCATTGCATACACTCTTACAGAGAGGCTAAGTTAATTTCCTTCGGCATAACAACAAGCATCTATCGAAGTTTGGCGACTTTATGAGTAGTAGTAGCTACCTCAGTCTCTCTTGACCAGCCATGAACCTGATATCGAATGTGATGCCTATCAATTACTTCGATGTTGTCTATGCGGCCGTTTGCAGCGGAGACGTCAACACAATTAGCAATTACGATACCAGGCAAGAACTTTTGACGTGAATCCAAATATTCAAAGTCAGGGCCTAGCGCTCCCTGGCCCTTGACATAGAGATAGACATCACGGGCACCCGTATCAATATGCGCCTTCGGCAGGCGATAGTCCACCATCATCATAAACGGCGAAAACACAGCAATGAAAGCGAGAAATGGCAGCAAAATACCCAAAATAACCAAGCCAACCTTGCGTGTTGTCTGCGTAATACTGAAGAACAGCAACATCAGAACGAATATGAAAACCACTGGTAATGTAAACAAAATCGCAGGAGGCAAAAGCCAGAGCAATGTCCGGGGCTCATAAGCACGGTTCCACAGAAATCGTAGCGCGATAATCGGCACAAACCAATTGAGAAAGAATGTTTTCCACACTGGAGTATCTTCGGCCGACTCCAGGCCACCCACTGCGATTCGAAAATAGAACGCGCCAATAATGGCAAGAATCGGCAGTAACCACGTTAATAACTTTCGGGCCTTAGACTGTTGCATCATTCTTGTTACCGCCGTAACGCCCACGGAACTAAGGCTCTACCGGTTTCTGCCTCTATTTGGGGAACCGGAATCCGGATCGCTTTTCAGTACAAACTCAAGCCTATCAAAGACTGACCGCGCTCGCTCCAAATCACGCAATGGCGCATTCCTGTATTCTAGAAGCCCAAAGACCCTCTTCCAATCAGACTGGAAATTCGCCATCTCGCTCTCAGTCGGCGTCCTGTGTCGCTCTGCCATTATCGCCTCAAGAGCACTAGCGGACTTTTGCCACTTACCGTTGACGTAATCATTAGCATAAAGCAAATCACCAGACCTGGTGTAAACTTCAAGGCGATCTACGAGCCCCTGCTTTTCGATATACTCAACTGTCTCGGGCATGCCCACATAGCCAGCATCATGGCTAGACAGCTCACTCCAGCGGCCGTAGCCCTTTGCCGCTTTCTGCTCTTCATAACGCCGAAAAATTCCGGTGATACTGTATCTCTCGTGAGTTGCTACTACTCTGGCCGTTAGACGATAGCCACTCTCCCTCAAAAGCTTCATGGTCTTTGAGATCGGGCCAGCCTCTCTCATCGTGCTCTCAAAGACAATATTGCGCCTGGTCTCTATAGCCCTTTCAAAAAGTTTCTTTGTCCATTCTCTGCTGTCGGGGTCAGTTCTCTCAGCAAACTTTCTGTCATCGTGCTTCAAAATCTCCCTAGCGTGAGGATGGAAATTTCGGAGATCATCGCCATTAATCACAACGACATTTCCATCAGAGAAAAGCTCCTTGGCTTGCTCCAGTAGCTTGCTCTTTCCAGAGCCCGGCTGTCCGCCAGTAATTACTACCTGGTGATTCTCAACAGGCGTTGAATCGCCAAACCTCTCTCGCTCTATTCGCCTGTATACGCGCTCATGCTGATTGTCGTCTAACTTCCAGTTCTCAGCCATTTTGCTCATAAAGCGCTTTCAATATTGGGCCGTAGACATGAACAGCTTTAGCGATGAGCTTCACATTGTCTGGGTTGATGGCCTTGCGCTCTTTTGACACCACATCCATCTGAGCCTGTAGCGCCTGAATCTTGGCCTGATTCGGCACCGCCATATCTTCCTCTCTCATTATTTCAGTATTGAGATAGCCAATATAAGCCATCATTGTCTCAGTAGCCGTCTCCAGCATCACAATTTTTGACGTCTCCGTCTCATGCGGCTCTGGAAATACAGGATCTTGTTTGCGAAGCGCTGTGGACATAATCTTCTCACCTCTGTCCAGATTATCTCATAGAAACCGGAACGCGCACATTTTAATACAGCGAAGCCTTAACCCGGTTCTCCAACTCATCCAGGCGAGCTAAACGCTGTGCCAATAACTGTTTTGGTAGCTGCCCCGCTTTCTTCAATCGGCGTTTGTACAAGTAGTGCTTAACTTCGGTATAGGGAGTGTTTATCAATGAATAAGCTTGGCCAGTAGACTGAACGATACGACCAGAAAGATTGAGTTGATTGCCCACAACTCTGGTGCGCTCATAGTTGGCCGAACCAGAAGGAGTACTCTGATAATAAGCCACCGTATTTAGTACCGAGCGCGTGACACCAGCCAAACCAATCAATGGACCAGAAACCGCTTGCTGATCAGCGATTCGACGGAGATTCACCACATGCTGAACTTCTTTGTCGAGCGGGCCATCTAGCTCTTCTGTGCGACGAATGAGGAAGGCCAACTCTTTAGTTTCAAGTGAAGAAGTTTCATCAACATCTCTTGGATCTACTGACAGATTCCACTCAGCCAGAACATCGTCAATTTTGCGAGGGCGCCCTTGAGGAAAAATCTTGTCGAGCCGTTTTCTCTCAATACGAGCGACAGTGTGCCCGACAGCAGTTCTTATAACCGGGTTGAAAGTTACCAAAGCATTGCCGACCAAGCCGGTAATGGAAGCAATACCACCATATTCTCCCTTGCTAAAGCCCTGCAGCGAGCAGATAGAGGAACTCATCTGGGTGTAACCTTGCGCTGAGTCTATGGCAAAAAACGTATCTTCCGACCATTCGGTAAAGCGCGAACCGACGCTCCAGTTCTTAAATTCAAACAGCAACTGATTTTTGATGTGCAACAGCAAGCGACCTTGCAACTCGTAAAGGTCTTTAGAGCGCACCAGATTTTCCGCTGCTACTAACCTGTTCCGTTCAGCCAGCATGGCATCTATATTAGTGACAAAGCCCTTTACTGTAGCTGTTGCCGCCGCGGGTGAGAAACCATTTTTAGTAGCAATGCGAGTGTGATTGAGGTTCTGTAAAAGTTGCACAGCCGAACTGGTACCAGTTATGGCCTGACCAATCAAGGCGCACTCTAAACCCTTCTTCTGCGCCGTGCGAGAGACTAGCGATGGGTCCTTCAAACCACGGGCACGCTGCCTGATGTCGACAATAGTGTTACTAAAAGCCAGTGCTGTACCAGCTTCTCGCTGCATCGGATAGAGCCATTCTTGAGCAAAATTCTTGCGATTGACTCCATCATGATACTGAGCGTTGAAACGCGCCAGTTTTATACACTCCAACATGATCTTGCGATCTATACGCGCAACAGTTGACTTGAAAACTTGCCGAGAAGCAGTATCACCTGCATTGGCAGGAGCTGGAGCAGCAGTCGAAGATTGGATATTTTGAAGAGACTCCAAGGTATCAGGACCGGCTGAAGACGCCAGCATTGCCTGTTCTTCCACCGCCTGCTCAGCAACCGCTGGGGAATTACCAGCAGAGACCAGCAGAAGTACTGCCGCAACGAGCAGACATCTTCCGGAAATCATCGACGGCAAAGATTTCAAGAACAGTTACCCGAGCAGCAGAGCAAAAAAGCAGCGCAGTAGACAAGAGAAAATTTTAACAGCACCTTTCTCATATACAAATCAAGTTATCAAGTCTATCAGCAAACCAACCAAAACCTTCCCCGACGACTCGCCCTTGGCATGAAGGGGTAAAATGAAGGGGTAAAATGAATCTCAAAATTGAACCTAAATTTGAGCCTCATACTTGTAGCACAGGCTTGCAACTAAATTTATAGCTATGGTAAATCACTAAAACCAACAAGGAGTGTTATGCGCGCTAAGTTTTCATTGAAATCTTCTGTGAAGCTTTCAATACTAGGAGCCCTCTCCCTAGCTATTACTGCAAATTCATCTAGCGCCGCCAGCGCAGACCCTGTTGCAAAAAGTAAAACTGATGCGCCAGTAGCTCAAACAACTAAGTCGGCACAAACTATTACGAGCTCAAGCAAAGACAAGTTTGAAAAAGCCTATATTTACGGCTTTCCAATGGTGATGCTCTACGACATCATCTATCAATTTGCCATAGACAAATCATCGCCGCAATTCAAAGGGCCACTCAATCAACTGGTCAATGAATCCCGCGTTTTTACATACAAAGACACCACAGTAATCACCCCCAATAGTGACACCCCTTACTCAACAGTGATTATGGATTTACGGGCTGAGCCAATGGTATTGACTGTGCCAGAAATAGAGAAGAAGCGTTATTACGACATTCAACTAACAGACCTCTACACTTTCAACTACGGCTATATTGGCAGCCGTGCCACCGGCAATGGCGCTGCATCATATATGGTGGCAGGGCCAGACTGGAAAGGTAAAACACCTGCCGGGATTAAAAAAGTATTTCGCTGCGCCACCCAACTTAGCATGGCTATTTATCGCACACAACTATTCGGCCCCGATGACATGCCCAATGTTGTGGCAGTGCAGTCTGGCTACAAAGTTCAACCGCTATCGGCTTTTCTCAAGCAACCAGCACCTGCGCCAAGCCCAGAAATTAAGTGGTTGCCAGCCAGCAAAGAGAGCTTGAAAGCTGAATTTCCCGCCTACTTGAACTTCGTTCTGCAGTTCTGCCCAACGGCCAAAGAAGACAAAGCGCTGCGCGATGAAATCAAAAAGGTAGGTATCGAACCGGGCAAGGCCTTTGATTTCGCTTCACTTTCAGCCGCCGATAAAGAGACGTTAGGAGCCGCAATTAAAGATGGCTATGGCCAAATTAAGAATTGCCAAAATACTGTAGCTCCCCCAATCAATGGCTGGTTAGTTGCCTCAGTGGCTGGCAACCGAGACTTCTTCAAAGGCAATTGGCTGCTGCGAGCCTTTGCCGCCGATGCTGGTATCTTGGCAAACTCAGCTGAAGAAGCTGTTTATCCCATGGCTAAAGCTGATAACAACGGTGATGCTCTAGATGGCTCAAAGCACAATTATTCAATTACCTTTGGTCCGGACCAGATGCCACCAGTTAATGCCTTCTGGTCAATCACGATGTATAACGCCAAACAGTTATTAATTGAAAACCCAATCAACCGCTATTTGATCAACTCTCCCATGCTACCCGGCATGAAGAAAAACAAAGACGGTGGAGTGACTATCTATATTCAGAAAGACGCTCCTGATGCTGAAAAGATGACCAATTGGCTACCAGCACCGAACGGGCCTATCTATATGGTAATGCGCCTCTACTGGCCCAAAACTGGCAAACCATCCATACTACCTCCTGGCCAAGGCAGTTGGAAGCCTCCAGTTATTCAGGTGGTGCAATAGCTGTGTTGTATCAACTCGCAGAACCAAGAATTGAGACCGGCAAAATTATATCACCGGACTTGGTGGCTTTGAAATTTGGATTCCGATACTAACCTGCCCGTTAGGGAACAAGTAAGGACCTTCAAACCCTCAAGCGAATCACGATCTATACAAGTGTGCATGCCAGCTTCAACTAGTCGTTCAAGGGCATGAGGTTCCCTGAAGCCGACGAGAACTACAACTGGTATTCGAGGAAAGAAGCCCCTGATTAGCGCAATTGAATCAGTGTCTAATTTTTCCACGGTAGCGAAATCTAAAACTATCAGGTCAAACTTTCGCCGCCCTGCCATTTGGAGGCCGTCATCCAAAGAACTGGCCATCACCACCCGCAGGGCATGGCCCAGCGACTGGCCGAGGGCCTCAGCCAGTCGCACAGCTACAGGTTGGTCGACTTTAAGTAATAGCAAGCTCAGAGGCGAAATTAGACCCTGTGTACTCAGCAAAGTCAGAGAATCCATCTGTTTATCACCTCATCTAGCCAGCGTGTAGCAGTCCATACAGCCATCATATTGGCCCGTCCACTAGAGGGTAATCGGGCACATGACTGATTTTGGACTAGGCCAACATGCCTACTCTATATAAGTAGTAAAAAATGAAACCGCCCTCAATATTAGGGGAAATCTGTAGAAAAGTTTGCTATGCAAGTTTGGAGATGAGGCAACCGCGGCCTTGCCAAGAGTAATAAAAAAGCCTGCCTTAAAAGCAGCTAAGATATTTGATTCCACTCATATACTTACGGAGTTACCTGACCACACCGCTCCCTGGAGTATTTGAGAAAAATGACTACAACCGTAACCACCGAAAAAACCATTGTTGAAGCTAACTGGAACACCATCAGAATCCAAGAACAAGCTTCACGCGTTTTGGGTCTTAACTGGATGACCACAATGCAACTTCTTCACAAATTTGGTGGAGAGAAAGCTGTTACTGAATTCAAGCACACAATGGAAGCTCACAAAGTTGAGTACTTCAAAGGTCTCGGAGTCAAAACTCCTTTCGAACTAGTAAAAGCTATCGCTGAATTCGACGTTAACGTCTATGGCAGCAAGGTAGAAATCTGGGGCGACGAGAAATCAGCAACCCTTCACTACCTATCATGCGGCATGTTCACAGCTCTTGAACAAGCTGGCTTGATCAAAGACGAAAACAGAGAAGAAATGACCAAAGGCATGGAAGCCTGCATGACTTCCTTGGCTAGCAAATTCGACTTCACAACTGGCGTCGAAATGTGCTCCAAAGAGAAGACAGCTACCGTTACTTTCACAAGAAAGTAATTAGCTTCTAGCTATAAAGCATTGAAGAGAGAGTCGGTTCTGCCGGCTCTCTTTTTTTGCGTCAAAAAATGGAATTCTCAACTCAGCTTTGGCGCCTTTTGTTATACTCGCCAACGTCAAACTTGGGGACCGCAAAACTTGATGAAATTTGGGCACCTTCTCTGCGCCGTCGGCTCATTATCACTAGTTCTCAATCCTCTAGCGGCGCTAGCCCAAGCTAGCAATCCACTTAGCAATCTACTTGGCACCACCCCGAAAGCCAATACTGTTAGCCTGCCAACGCAAATTCTAAAGACAGGCATCAACCTCAATAGCGGTGGCATATCAGAAAATTCACTACAACTGTCAAATGCCATTGGTTTAACGCCGATACTATCAAGGCTTCAAGGCCTCCGAGCAAAAAGAGATGCTCTCAAAAATTCAGAAGTGACACTAGAGAGCCTCGCCATAAGACAAGATCTTACCGATGCCATTACCGAGGCCTATCAGTTAATTCAAAAGACATCTCTCGAAGTAGACTTTGTCATGTCTGAAGTCGAAGCAGAGCAGAACGTTTACGAAGAAATTCTCAATAGCTACCAAAATGCTAGAGACCAGACCGTTGCCAAAACTAATGCCGCCGCCTTTATCACCAACGGTGCACTATGGGCAGTGGCAGAAGGTTTTACTATTCCAACTTACAAGTACCCAAACTACGCCATTCCTTCAGGTGTTAATGGCATCATCGCAGGCCTGGTACCATCATTCTTTTCAATGTGGGCGATGAAACAAGTAGCAGGAAAGAAAACGCGCTCAGAAAACGATCCCAATATTCTGGCCAAATTGTTTGACTATCCAATCACTCCAGACATTGACTATCCCTCCTCAGTTTGGCAATTTTTACAGACCATTCCTCCCGGTGACCGAAGTGGAAAAACTCGCAGGGAACAACTTATAGATCGCTGGATATCAGACGACAACTTGCCTGACTTTACCGATCCTAAATCGCGCAAGCAGATTGATGTAATCACAGCTAGCGTCGCCCACCGCAAATCGCTGACAATCAGCAGTCTGAACACAAGACTAGTGATGCTCCAACAACTCGAAGGCGAAGTGCTAAAAATGAAGCGAATGCTACTTGAGCTTTCTATGGTTGCCCGAGGCGACAAGCAAATTTAGCTTGAGGCGAAAAACTGATTTAACTTGAGCAGAAAAGCTGATTTAAGCCGGCGCGAAAAGACTATCTATTTCGCAGCGCAGCGCCAGATTTGTCGAACATCCAGAGCCATCCACTAAAATCTTGGCCCGGCGATGGGGCTCTTCTAGCTCGACATAACGATCTTCGGCAGGCATCCAATACTTTTCCCAAATGCTGCGCTTGGCCTCACCATCTCTTTCAACGCCACGCTCTAACCGCTGACTTCGAGAACAATAAACCCAACAAGTAAGATTGTAGAAATGGGCTAACTCATGACGAGTAGAATAGATTCCCTCAACTATTGTTATGCCGCTGGCTGGCACGGTGTGCCACTCCGCTAGGCTGTCACTATCCCAATCGTAACGCTGATAACTACAGTTCTCACCTCGGCCGAGTGGCTGCAGCACATCACGGCGCAGACGCTGCCAATCGAAGTCAGAACCAATTAGAGCGTCACATTCACGCTGGGGCAGACGCTGAATTGATGGCTTATAAAAATCATCCATATGTACAATCTGGACAGCCGAAATGGCAGCCAACTGCGCTCGTAAGTACTGAGAAAAATGGCTCTTCCCGGCGCCGCCACAGCCATCTATGCCAATTAAAATAGACTGCGACAACAACTGCTCCTCAATTAAGGCAGTCAGCTCTGGCATGGTCAGTGTAGATTGCGACGGCTCTGACATAATAATCTCGACGACAGCCACTAGTTTAGAGCAAATGGTAACTTAAATGCGAACCAGCAAGTAGAAAATATCAATGGAGAAAATATCTTGAAAAAGCATGTGCTCGTCACAGACAGCCTCTTCATTTTTCCTGAGCATGTTGAAAAGCTCGAAGCAGCCGGCATTAGCGTGACCCGTTTAGACAAGCCCATGGCCAGCGAAGAAGAGCTAGTGGAAGCCATCAAAGGAAAGCACGGCTATATTCTTGGTGGAATTGAGAAAATAACAGCAAAGATAATTGAGGCTGCCGATTGCCTAGAAGCAATTACATTCACCGGCACAGACTGGCTCAGCTATATTCCTGGGCATAGCGAAGCAAAAGCCAAGAATATCGCTATTAGCAATTGTCCCGGCGCCAACGCCCAGGCCGTTGCTGAGTTCGCGCTCACGATCATGCTGGCAATGCAGCGCAATGTCTTCGAACTTGGTCGCACAGGCAGCAAATCATTTCAAACGACCAATTCTCTTTTAACATCGCATGTCGGCATTGTCGGTATGGGCACCATCGGCACCATCGTCGCCAAAATGCTCAAAGGCATTGGTGTCGAGAATGTCTCTTATTTCAGCCAACGGCCCAAGCCCGAGATTGAAGCAAAACTAGGCATTAAGTACTTGCCTCTGAGCGAACTATTGCAGGTAGCTGACGTAATCTCACTACACACATCCAAGGCCGCCGGTGACGGCTACATTGGCGCCGCAGAACTAGCAAAAATGAAAGACGGCAGTTTACTCGTCGACACTTCTTTTCATGGAGCTGTTGAACCGGCAGCGCTGCTAAAGGAGCTAAAAAGCGGCCACTTGCGAGCCGCAGCCGATCATTTACCTGGTGAAGAATTCAAAGATCTCCCAACTGGAAGCTTCTACTTCTCCAATCAATCAACAGCCTACAACACTCATGACGCCAACAAAAACGCTAGCGACATTGCCACCACTTCGATGATCAACATGCTAGAAGGCAAACAAGATAGCTTTGTTGTTAATGGCAGTTGACGGGTTTAAAGTCTGCTCAAAGCTATCTTAGCGCTTTTGCAACACGCCTTGAGGCTGGGCAGCAACCGCCTGGTCAACACCAGAATGGAAGCGGTCAAAGACAAGATCTACCGCTCGAGCAAACGACTCAGAAGAATCACCGGCTGGTGAAACTGCTTTTGCGGCTTTCTTAGCGGCCTCACTGCTGACAGTCATGGCCACACCAAAACCAACGCCAGAGAGAATCTCAACGTCATTCCAGTTGTCACCAAATGCCAGAGCTTGATCAGTGTGGAAGTCTAACTTCGACATCAGCGCTTGTAAGCCAGTGAACTTACTGGTGGCCAAAGGCATAAATTCTAAGTAGCCAGGCTCTGTTTCAATTACCTGGGCGTGCTCTTTGAAGCGGTCGGTCAAATGAGATTTGATTTCAGCAATGCGACTCGGATGCTCACAGAAAACCAATTTCTGGGCACGATTGCCTTTCAGTTCGTGAATGTATTCATTCTTGATTGGCTTGCGTGAGCGAGTGCAGGCCTGATATCCAAGAGTATATTCATTCTCATGGGCATAGAAAACAGATTCGCCGTGATAGTAGTAGATGCTAACTTTATGCTCGCGACCGACCTCAATTAGTGAGTGAGCCAGGTCTGCATGTAAGCTTCTTTCCAGCAAAATTTCTTCAGTCAAAGGCATTTTGATAACAATGCCATCGCAAGATATTACAGGAGCAGTCAAACCAAGCAAATGATAATAAGGAAGAATGTCTTCATGTCTACGCCCTGAAGCCATAACAATCTGGCAGCCGTGGTCGCGCAATCTTTGAATGGCACGTTGATTAGCCGCACTAACAGTTCTTTGGGGGCAAAGCAAGGTACCGTCCAAATCTACCGCAGCAACTTTAAAAGGAAAAGATTGACCTTTAGCTGCACTAGCTTTCAAATCGCCTTTATTAGCATCCAATTTATTAGTATCCAAATCTCAACACCCGCACAAACCCGCAAATTCGACTATAATTTTCACTATATCGACATGATACACGCAGAACCCCGCAACTGACAACCCTAAATCCAGCACAAACCAGCAAAACCATAAAATGCTTAATGAAGAGCGAAAATTCAGAATTTTAGAAGCACTAAGCCTTCGCGGCCGGGTACTCTCTTCTGAGCTCGTTGCTGAACTCAATGTTTCAGAAGACACAATTAGAAGAGACCTTAAAGACTTGGCCCTGGCTGGCTCAATAAAAAGGGTTCATGGCGGAGCTTTGCCGGTGGGGCAAGTGCCGTTTAGCTACGAGAAAAGGCAGAAAGAATCGATCGGTGAGAAATCTGCCATCGCCAAACGAGCAGCGGCGCTGATTAGCCCTGGCCAGGTAGTATTTATTGACGGTGGGACGACAACTGCGCTGGTAGCAAGTTTCTTGCCGAAAGATTTGAAAGCGACATTCATAACCTATAGTTTGCCCACAGCCATTGCCTTGACGGAACAAAGCAATTGCCATGTGCGCCTCTTAGGCGGCCGCGTAGTGAAAGAACTATTGCTCACCATGGGCCCAGGCCTACTAAAAGAAATTGAAGCGATACAAGCCGATTTAACCCTGGTGAGCGTAGAGTGTATTCACGAAGAATTTGGCGCTACGGTGTCACACCCAGATGACGCTTTAGTGAAAAGTGCGTTCATCAAGCAGTCAGCAGAAACAGCTATTTTAGCTGGCAGCGAAAAGTTCGGGAAAGTAGCGCCGTATCGCATTGCCTGGCTCAATGAAGTAGCCTCAATAATTACTGATACCGCTATTGATACCAAACGACTAAAGGCCTGCAAGAAGGCTGGCGGGTCGATTATTGTGGTTTAGGAGCTAAAGGTAGCAATTTTTAGAATTAAGAACTAAGCTAAATCGATGAGATTTAAATCGGAAGTTAGTTTTGCAATCTTACTCGTCGTCGCTAGTCTCTTTGGGCCGGCGCAGGCCAGTCCAATTGCACAGAAAGCTAAAGGCAACAACCGTGCCGCCGCGCCGAATCCGAAGCTAGAGCTGAAGCTTTTCAAACGCGCCATACAAAGAACCGAAACATCAGACAGGCTTGGAGCGATAGCAGATTTTTCTGAATTGCTGAGAATCAGTCCAAAAACTGGTCTTTACTATGCCTGCCGAGCCTATTTGCGCGCAGATTTAGATGACGACGATGGGGCAAAACAAGATTGCCAATCGGCGATCGAGTGCCCTGCCGACGATGCGGCTATTTACTACAAGCTAGGCAGAACTAAAGCCCTTCTTGGTGATAGCGAGGGAGCAATTGCCGACTACACGAAGGCTGCTGCTCTGAACCCAAAGTTTCGAAATATCTATGCATATCGCGCGCTAGAACACGAAGAACTTGACGATTACAAAGGCGCGCTGGACGATTTCAATTTAGAAATAACAAACTATCCTGCGGATGCGTGGACAACTACAGAGCGGGCGAAGCTCTATGTTCGAATGCGAAACGCTGAAGCAGCCAAAGCTGATTTTGCTAAAGCAATTGAGCTAAATCCATCCTTGGGCCATCGAGCCAGAGGTGTTGCAAGAGCAGAATGTCACAACCAAGCCGGAGCCATAGAAGACTATACGGCCTCAATCAAATTCAATCCAACAGTTGCCGAGCTTTATAGCAAGCGCGGCACCGCCAAATTTACATCTGGAGACACCAAAGGGGCGATAGAAGATTTCGACAAGGCTTTACAAATTGAACCGAACAACATCAATGCTCTTGCGAGAAGGGCTGACGCCAAAGTAAGGCTGCGCGATAAGCAAGGGGCTCTAAATGACTTCAACAAAGTGATAGAGATTGAGCCCAAGAATCCAATTCACTATGTAGGCAGAGCTATAGCTCGGGCTGAGTTCGATGACAGACCTGGTGCCCTTGCTGATTTTGAGAAGTCACTCAAGCTCAGAGATAATTCTTCTGCTTACGTTTGTCGCGCCGATTACAAGGCAAAATGGGGCGACAATGCTGGTGCCATTGCTGATTACACAGAGGTCCTTAAATTTAGACCGAAAGAAGCCTCAACTTACCAACACCGCGGCGAGATTCGCTTGCGCACAGGAGATTTAGCTGGCGCCCAGGCGGATTTTGTCATGGCTGCGAAATATGTCATCGAAGATAAAGTTGTCAGTCCACCGGTAGTGTTTTAGTTGACTTGGCTTTGATTAGAGCTTCTTACGACTGTCCACTATTTCTCATTTCTTCCTCCAGCTCTTTCTTCAGCTCTTTCTTCAGCTCCTTCTTAAGTGCGCCTCTATCAATAAGCGGATCGAAGAAATCGCCAGCACCAGATTTGCCCTGCGTAGCACTAAAGTCAGCGCCTAACTGATGGCGTGGATCGGTCTTCACAATAGCGCTTAGAACTTTAGCAGCATCCTTTTTACGATGGACATAAGAACTGTTTGCAAGCCTAGCCTGGCTTAAACAACGATTTAAATCGCTGCCACCACGACTGCTGTTTCGCTAGCCCAAGTCCTTCGCCCTTCCACCTTCCAGACTCATCGAGGGTAAATACAGCATCAACCCCATCAATCGTAATCTTCTGCCCCGCATTATGACTAACAAGCTCAAGCAACTCTTCGCGAAACCAAACACCTTCGTCTCGCTCTTCAAAGAAGACATTGACCGCATAGTCTTCGCCAGATAAGCCAATTACGTCCTCTACTCCACTCGTAGATGGTATGGTCTGTCCAAAAACTATACCAACCAATCCAGCGACACCAAGGCGCTCTGTTAGCTCAGTCGAGACAATCCGAACTTGATCACCGAAAGAAATCTCGCGCTCACCAAACGCATCTGAAAAGTTCATAACTACTTACCGAGCTTCTTCTTCATCTGCGCCAGCTCATCGTCTACTTCTTGATCTTTGCGAGCTTTCTCAGCTTCATATTTCTTTCGTGCCTCTTCTTGCTGCCGAGCACGTTCTTTGGCCTCAGCTTCCTGGCGCTTCTGAGCCTCTTCTTGTTCACGCTTCTTGCGCTCAAGTTCCGCTTGTCTAACGGCTTCTTCTTCAGCTAGCTTCTCTTCTGGATAAACTGAATAGTAATCGCAAACACCAAGGCATTCGCCACACTGCATCACTCGCTTCGAACGCTTCCATAAATCCAAAACCATGAAAGCTTTGAAGCTGTCATCAACTGTAGATTCATAGAAAGAAGCCTCTTGCTTGCAACTGCCGCACTTTAGCGTTTGCTTCTTCCCTTTGGGAACGCGCTTTAGCTGCCGACCAACACTCCAGAAAAACATAAGTCTCCTTTAGAAGACATCGAAGAACGACTAGGATGCAGCTAAGTCTTGTGGGTCGGCAACGTCGAGTTCAAACTGTATAATTTTTACTGGCGGCTTATCGGGGAAATGGGCAGTTATCTCAAGCGAACCTCCCAGCTTTTCTATGTAATCTCGCAAAGTGCTGACATACATATCTGTGCGATGCTCAATCTTTGAAATCTCGCCTTGCTTAACGTGCAGTTTTTCGGCTAGAGCCTGCTGTGAATACTGCAAGGCCTTCCGCAACTCTTGCAAGCTCATCTCTTCGGCTAACATCTCTGCAGCACGCTCATCAACAATCTTCCGCCTCTCAGGCGAAAGATTCTGAAGGTAGTCATTGAGATTCTTTTTCATTTGTCCTTTTCCTTCTTCAATTTTTCCTTCGCTTGTTTTAGTTCTTCCAAATGCTTATCGAATCTAGAGTCAGCTAACGGAATGTTAGTTTTATAAAAGCGCTCGTCTCCAGTCTTATCTCCACCGACCAACAAAATCGCTTTTCTGTCTGGGTCGAAAGCAAAAAGAATTCGCCACGGAGAGCCTTTGCACTGCACTCGCAGCTCTTTCATATTCGAGTGCTTCGAGCCCTTCACAGAGTCAACTCGCTGACGTCCGAGTGATGGACCAAGCTGCCTCAAAACCTTAAGTGCCGCCAGAATTTCGTTCTGAACCGGTAACTCTATCGATTCAAACCATATCGAGCAGTCTTCATCAAATTCAATATTCCATTCCATAGATGGAATATATTCCATTAAGGGAATATTGTCAAGGTACAGTCATCAGCGTCAACAATTTATTCCACTAGATGCTTACTAATCGAACAAATTACCGCAGCAGTCTTGCATCCGACATATATTTCAAGCGCAGCAATAAGCCCAAGTACTCTTGGGTTAAGTGCAAGCTAGGCTGACCGACTTGATCCACGGCTTCAAGCAAAGGGAAGCTAGTGACAGGATGATCTTTTTCATGGCCGGCATCGGTTCGAATGATAGTTCTGCGCTCTTGCACGTTAGAACGCCTTGGCACAAAACCCTCTCGCGTAATTTGATCATTAAGGGCATGCATAGCTTCAGCAATGGCAGCCTGAGGCAATTTGCGCGAACGCTTCAAGGCCCAACGAGTAACAAGAGTGAGGCCGCGCAAAACATCATAGAAGTAAAAGCGCGGGAAGGCTGGCTCTAACCAGGTCGGGTCAACCACTTCACCAGTTCTCTTAGAGCGAAAAAGATTGCGCTCTATCAAATAAGTAACACCGTTATCAAGAAATGCCAGTTCCTCTTCGCTCAACAAATTAGAGTCAATTGCAACCAGGGCTTCCAGCGCCGGAATAGTAGAAAGCACCGAACAGCTCGGTGTCTCTTTTAGATAGTTCGACTCATCGCAATTGAGGCCGCCACCACTAATCTGATACCTTAGAAACCATGGTCTTACCCAATTGAGAGCCCGCTCGTGCTCAGGAGTAGCATCAAAGCAATCGCTTGGAATAGTTCTAGCCACTGCCGACTTTCCGGCAAGAATGCGGCCGTCCACTAATTTCAAATCATGGTCAAAACTTTCACCGGCGCTTAGCATGCGATAGAGCGAGCCCAAGTAGCAATGGCAGGCAATATTGAAAATAGGACTTACACCAGCTGGAATTTCTTCTTCAGTAAAAGGGAAGAAGTGTAAATAGTGCTGGTCAACTACTGCGGCATAGTGCTCGACAAACTGATTGGGAATGGCACTGGCTAAGCCCATCTCTTCAAGCAATAGAGCGTGCCACCAGGGGCTATTCCACTTAGGCCAATAGGGCTCGCGCTGCACCAAATTCTTCGCCTCTTCACTGGCGAGAAAATCGATACTGGCCTGAATATGCTCAGAAGCAGAATCTTCGTCAGAAGATTCTGCTTCACTATTTATATGATCACCGTTTTCTTCAAGAGGTTCATAGCGAGCGCTTAGATCAGATACAGACTGACGAACCGACGGGATATCGTCGAGGTAACGGGAAACATCTTTACCTTTGTCAGTCGGCATTAGCTCTAGAGATTGCCTCTGGATTCTTGTTCAGCTTCAATTGACTCAAACAAGGCTTGGAAGTTTCCTTTGCCGAAACCTTTAGCACCTTTGCGTTGAATTACTTCGAAGAACAAAGTTGGGCGATCCTGCACTGGCTTGGTGAAGATCTGCAGCAAATAGCCTTCCGATTCACGGTCAACAAGAATGCCCCATTTGGCTAGTTCAGCGATATCTTCGTCTATTTCGCCAACTCGATCTTTGAGAGTTTCGTAATAGGTAGCTGGAGCATTGAGAAACTCAACGCCACGTGCACGCAACTCTTTTACAGTCTTGACGATGTCGCGAGTGGTGATGGCAATGTGCTGCACACCTGGCGCATGGTAGAAATCAAGATACTCTGTAATTTGCGACTTGCGCAAGCCTTGCTCGTATGGCTCGTTGATAGGCATCTTAATAGAGCCGCTACGGTTTGCCATTACTTTAGAGACAAGGGCGGAATATTTGGTGCTGATATCGCTAGCATCGAAATACTGGTAGATATGGAAGCCAAAGATTTTGCTGTAGAACTCTACCCACTGGTCAAGCTTTGTGCTTTCAACGTTGCCAACAACGTGGTCAACCGATACCAGACCGACTGAATCGCCTTTCTTGTTCTTGACTTCAGTGAAGCCAGGAGCAAAGCCTTTGTAGTTGGTGCGATCGAGGAAGGTGTGCACTGTATCGCCATAAGTAGCGATTGAAGCTGAAACATAAGTGCCATGCTCGTCAGTAACTTCAGTTGGCTCTTGAATAGAACGCGCACCGCGGGCAATGGCAGTTTCATAGGCCTTACGTACATCACGAGTACGCATCGCTACGTTCTTAACACCATCGCCATGTTGCATCACGTGATTAGAGACCGCATGATCAGGCTGAAGTGCAGCGGTGAGAACAATGGTAACTTTCTCTTGACGCAGCACATAAGAAACAGCATCGCGATTACCGGTCTCAAGACCGCGGTAACCAATTACATCGAAGCCAAAGCCACGGTTGTAATAGTAACAAGCCTGCAAGGCATTGCCGACGAAGAACTCAATGTAATCAAAACCGTCAACCGAAATTTCTTCGATGCCAGTTTTGCTGCCAGTTTCTAACGCTGTTGCTTCTTTAACCATGAGGTCATCCCCTCTCAAGTATTCTCAGAGAATCCAATATATCCATAATAGGACATAGCAGATTGTACGACAGTAATCACGGGCACAGTATCATCCCTTCGGTGCAGCCACTTAAGAAAATATTGGCTTGCATTGAGAAAGGCCCAATTACCATGCCACTTTGAAAGCTACTACTTGGCTTTTGCCGGAGCCCCGGACAGTTCAGCAGTCAGTTTCAGCGCTTCGGCATTGTCGGGCTTTGCCGCTAGAACTTCAGCTACTAACTTTTGCGCCTCTTCTTTGGCAGCCTTATCACTCTTCAGCAGTGACTGAGCCAGGCCCAGTTTTACCTCAATGAAATCAGGAGCCGACTTGAGCAACTTGCGATAAAGTGGCACGGCTTCAGCGTCTCTGCCAACCTTGCGGTAGGCCTCGGCCAACTTAAAACTATGCAGCGAACTAAATTCGTTGCCAATAGAAGCCTTGCGATAGTGAACAATTGCTTCTTCATTCTTGCCAAAATGAGAGAGCACCTGACCCATCATAAATTGGATAGTGAGAATCTGCGGATAGCGCTTATCTAAAGCTTCGAGTTCGCTCATGGCGGTCTTCTCGTCGCCAGCACAGGCCTTACGCCAAGCATGCAGACAACCATTGGAAATCTCTGTTTCAGCAGCCATATCAAACTGCTGCGACCCTAAGGCACTTTCAGCCGAAGTGCCCGGCGCCATCACCTCAGACTGAGCTGAGACGTGGCTCTTCTGCTCAAGCTTGCCAAAGCGTTCAGTGGGCGGCTCTACTTTGCTAGAACAGGCGCTCAAAGAAAGCAGCAGCAGAGCAGAGGAAGCCAGGAACAAATTTTTGTAGTTATGGAAGTAAGGTTGCATGCCCAAATCCTTGCATAACTTTGGGCTCTTTTACCTTAGAAATTGAAAGATCGCGATTTAGGGTTGACTCAGGCAAAGGTGGTGGATTTGAATCCATTTGTTCATCGCCGCCATAGGCCTTATCGTGGGCCTGGGCATCTTTAGTTTTAGACTGCAAGAAGCGAATGCGTTGATTGATTTTAGCGGCATATTTTTCTGGCACGGCATTAGCGTAAACCAGCTCTACCAGAGTCTTGCCAGCAGTGTAGTTGTCGCCTTTTTTCTCATATAGTTCAGACAGGGCAACGCGCAAGAACATGTCTTTGGGCTTCTCTTCTTTCAAGAAGTTGAGACGGGAGATTGCTTCATCAAGCACATGCTTGTCTTGATTAACAATAGAAAGTTGGTGATAAGCGTGATAGAAAGACGGCTCTAGCTCTGTCACAGTTAGATACTCGTGACTAGCTTCTTTGCTGCGACCGAGCTTACGCAGACCTTCAGCATAGGCGTAACGCACTTTTGGATCAGATGGTTCGGCCTCAACCTTGGCCTTGAGGGCGGCAATATCAGGAGCGCTGGCGTGAGTTGCCGTTGATGCCGGTGCGCCGTGAGACTGAGCACTCGCGGCACAATAGCAGCTGGCAGCCAGGGCAACTGACAGACCAATGGATTGCAAAAATAAGGTTTTATTGTTTCCGGATACCACTGAATTGAAAGCCTGTTAAGGCCCCTCCTCGGGACAACGGTTCATGATATCCCGTTTTAGCCAAAACCGCCCGATTTTTGTAACTATCAATATATGTACGGCATAAGCAGGGCCTGGTATTAACCTCGAACTATCAGCCAATCCCTACGCTGCACTGGTTTTTCGGATTATTAACCGGTGATAATCCGACTGTTCAGCACTCAACATTTGCCTTTCACCCTGAGGCGAAACAAGCGTTGACGACTCAATGAGATGGCCTTCACTTAGGACACTACTACTGACACTCTCGATTGGTTCTCCGCTATCGAGTAAAACTTCAAGAAGCTCTCCCGTTGCCATTTTATCTAGCTTCAAGCGAGTTTTGACGAAGTTCATGGGGCAGGCCACACCGCGCAAATCGAGCTTCAGCATGGGCTCCTCACCAATTGCAGCAGCAGCTTCGTCCCCAATTTTCCCCACGCTCTCTTCCATAGATTCCTCACATAAAGCTCAAACACAAACTTAAGGACAAGCCTTGAAACAAACTTCTGGGATACATCCTAGTGGATTAGGACAGAAATCAACGGAAGCGTAACGCCGCCAAGGCTTGGAGAAACACTCTCGGCTGGCAATATAGCTGGCCAAACTTTCCAACAGCTCGGCATTGCTCTTGTTATTGTCGGCGGCCAAACAATTGAGACACATCAGTTCTTCGTCTTCACCCAGGGCCAAATTTAGTACCTGCTGGCGCAAGCAGAGCTGAGCCTGGCATTTACAGCAGGTCGACGGCACATCATCTAGTAGGGGACAGTTATTAGGCAATTTAGAGTTATTAGGCAATTTAGGCTTCTTTTGGCTTGCAGGGCCCGATAAACAGATTAATTCATGGCTAAAGTGGTGGAAATACGAAGCTTCATGGGACTAACACCTTATCAATTATTCCATTAGTAACCTAATCTTCAGGCAGGTTGAAAAGGGGTTGCCGATTTGTCCGGTCCTGAAACAAACATTGAATCACCTAAGCCCCCGGCAGCTGTCGAGGCTAACAAAGCATCTGAGATTAACCTCGTCGGCTTGATGGGGCGCGATAATCCGGCATTGGCGTATCAGCCACCACCAATCACCAAACCAGTCAAAGAGCACGATCCCAGTTTAAAACAAGCAGCCGCAGAAATGACCAGCAGCCTGGCAGCAGGAGTGGGCGGCACGGTTGTATTTTCACTAGCAGCTGCAGCAGTGACGCACAATTGGGGCAAAGCACTCACAATTCCAGTAGCCATGCTAGCTGGCGGCACTATCAAATATGGCACAAAAGCCTCAATGGAAGCGGTCATGCTCGATAGCAAAGATCGCACCAGTTCGTTTGTCAACGACTTCGCCTGGGGTGGAGTCGATGCCCTTTCAGGCATCGGCGCCAGCGCTGTAGAAAAAGTCGTAGCAAAAAAATATCTCACATCAATTGGCCGAGAAGCTCTGGGCAAAACGGTTTCTGAGTCACTGGCAGAAGATGCTGGTAAATTGCTCGCTAAAGAATCAGTGGCTTTTGGCCTGAAGACCAATCTTTTACGCGGCGTAGTTGGCGGTTCTAGTGGTGCTGCGATCTGGAGCGCACCGCATCGAGTAAGCGAGAACTGGAATGAAATCAAAAATGACCCGGGAGCAGGGCTAGCGAAAAGCCTCATGCAAGTTGGTCACGATACCGCTATTGGTGCCGCCTTTGGTGGAACACTTGCTGGCGGTGCCACCCTCATTGGTAGACGCAGTGAGGTCTTTGGCCAACTCAAAAATGCGGTAACCCCAGACAAAAACGTTTTGCGACTAGACACTTATCACATCAATGATTTTCACAGTAACACTGAGCAATTGCCGCGCATAAAAGCCTTGCTAGATCAGCGCATGGCCGCTTCTCAAGCCCGTGCAGTAGAGGCGAGATTCATTGTGCCTGGCGACATCGAATCAGGTCGAGTCAATTTTGCTTTCACCAACGGTGGCAAAATTGAAAACGAAGCGCTAATGAAAATGGGCGCAAAAGAAATAGTACCGGGCAATCACGCTTATGATGCACCTGGTGGCCGCTCTGATGTGCCCCGCTACCCTGCCGTTATGGAACCGCTGCTGCAACAGCACCCTGATGTATCGCTCATTGCCTCGAACTTAGATGTCTCAGCGCATCCTCAATATGAGCGCATCTTGAAGCCATATGTTGTGCGCGAAGTTGAAACACCCTGGGGTAAAACTAAAATAGGCACAATTGGGGTAACCACCGAAGAAGGTGCGGTGGGCGGGCTTAAGTATATCGACCCGAAAGTGACCGTGGAAGCAGCTGTAACAGCTTTGAAGAAAGAAGGTGTGTCAATCTTCCAGATACACTCTCACCTTGGCTTGGGCGAAGACATAAAACTGGCCCAGCATCTTATTGCCAAAGATATAAAAGTAGCTGGCATTGTCGGAGCCCACTCTCACGACGCCTTACCGCGACCAATCTGGGTAGGCGCTCAGAGCGAAGCCTCTGGCTTTGAAAGACTCAATCCTTTTAGACGTAAATTGGCCGCAACGGGCAACGGCAGCGGTGCGGGTAATTTCGAAATACCGATTGTGCAAGCTGGCCACAGCGGCAATTGGCTTGGCGAGTTTAATCAAGCGATCAAACCAGATGGCACAGCCCATCGCTTTTTGACCACAAGCAAATTGCACCAGGTTACTGACAATATTGCTGAAGACCCCAGTATTCGCAAATTCTTAGACGAGACAGCGGGTGAAATTAACGCCTTGAAGAGTGAGGCATATGACAGCCAAGCAGTAAGGCGCTACAGTGCCGCTGGTTCGCGTAATCGAGAAACAGAAATGGGCAATCTCTTTGCCGATGCTGTCCGCCATGGCCTCAAAGATCGCCTTGGCGATCAAGCGCCGCAAATTGCCCTGGTGCACTCTGGTGGTATTCGTACAGGCATTCCAGAAAACGTTCCACTCACCCGCCTAGATATTGCCAACATTGTCATGAATGCGGGTAAGCGCGAAGGTGAGCAACAAGAGTTAGCATTGATGAATTTAACCGGAGCCCAACTAAAAAATGCCATCGAATATGGTGTGCGCGAAAGAGTAGCGGCAACTAAGCCAAGCACCCTAAGCCGAGTGAAGAATCTCTTTGCCGAGCAAGTCGAAGAACATGTAGATGAACCGGGTAATTTCGTTCAGGTTAGCGGCATGAAGTATGCATACGATGCCACCAAGCCCGGCCTGAAGCAAGGCGGTCTCGATGGCCAGCGCATTTCAGGAATGCAAATTCTCAATGAGCAAGGAGTATACGAGGCTGTCGATCCCAACAAAACCTATAGCGTCGCCGCTCGCTTCCACCCCTTAGAGAAATGGTGGAAGTATGGAATCTTTGGTGACAAGCCAATCGAACAGGTCCACCGCGAACTAAATGTGCAACCCTTGAAGATTTCGCAAGTCGATTTAATTGGCGACTATATCCGAGGCAAAACTCTAGACCCCGCCAAAGTTTCAGCGATTGAAGGTCGCATTACCGATCTTACACCGAGCTATGGCAACGACATGTTGCGCCCCGGCAAATCACTACTAGTGGCACCAATACTCTCGGGCAAAGATAGCTTAGAGAAGAGCAAAGCAGAACAAGAGGGTCACTAATTGGCCAGTCACCTCTCACCGGCCAGGCAAATCGCCTGCCCCGTGGTACTGATTAGCAGTGTTCTTGAATCAGAACCAAACCAAGCAAGTGCACATCAACAAGATTTTTATATGGTCAGCTCGATCAGTTATGTCAATCTTGAGCCCCTGATTTTAAGCACGGCCTTTCTCAAAACAAGCAAAACCGCCGCTGCCGCCCTCTCAAACAAGCTAATGGCCGTCTCAATATTGAGCTTTCAACACTTAGACGCGGTAAAGAAACTTGAGAGCCAGGCAGTTGTCGAAAAAGAGAGGCTCGGAGCGCTGGAAAATTTGAACCAATGTGGCTTAGTTAGTGGGCGACTCAATTCAGGCCTGCTCTATATAAAAGACAGCTTGCTAGCTCTCGGGCTAAGAATTTTCGAGCAAACTGAACTTGAGCAATACATTGTTGTATTGGCAAAACTTGAAGAAACGGCAACAACGGAAACTCTAAGCAAAAGCGCAAGCCAAGAGCCCCTAATCAGATACAATCGTCTCTATGCCACAATCGACCAAGACCGACTGAGCCAGGGCAATGAGCGCTACCCCGTTTAAATTCATAGGCCAAAAGATAATTTTCCTTGCCCTGATCGCATGGACACTTACTTTCACGTGCTCAGCATTGGCTCAAACCAAAAACAAAGACCCCCTTTTTGCCCAGGGCAAAGACTATTTTTCAGCCGGAGATCTAAGCCGAGCTCTTAGCTGCTTTCGCCAATACGAGGCGCTTCAACCGAACAACCTCGCTGTTCACTTTTATATTGGTTTGATCCTGGACCAAACTGGTGATTCAAAGGCGGCCTTGGTTGAATACAATCAATGTTTAGCCCAAGCCAGCTCAATCGGCACAGACAGCGCTGAACTGCGAATCAATATGGCCAATGCTCAAGCCAAACTGGGCCTTAGCAAAGAAGCTCTCTTCAACTATCAGAGAGCCATTGTGATCGACTCACAAAATCCCTTATCTTACCTGGGTTTGAGCAAATGCTTGCTTGATAGTGGTGACTTCGATGGCGCCCTAAAGGCCGTAGATCGCTATGTCAGCCTTTCTCAACCAAGAACAGACTTAAATGTCTCACTCATTCGCGGCCTGGCCTTAGCCGGTCAAGCCAAATTAGGCGACGCCCGAGCGCAATTACAGCACTTTATAGATACTAGTCAGGCGGGTAGTCAGGCGGGTAGTCAGGCGGGTACACAACCTAGCAATCCGGCCCTGACACAATTAGCTGTAAAAATTCTAAGCGAAATTGAGATCATGCAATAAAGCTCATCTGCTCGCAGAGCCACAATCGAAAATTGCGCGCTAGACTAAGCCGATGATGACCAAGAAGTTAGAACTACGATTGGAAACCGATGCCATCGGCGCTATTGAAGTGCCGGCGCAGGCTCATTGGGGAGCCCGCACGGCCCGCTGGCTAGAACACTTCAAGCAGGTTGAAGGTCGACTGCACGAAACGGCCCATCCTCTCTTAATAGATGGCCTGCTGCAAGTTTTCAAGGCAAAATTAGCGGTCACTCGCGAAATGATAGAGGCCTCAAGCCCAATCGCTAGAGTCAAAGCTCAGGTTTGCGATGAAATACTCAATGGTCAATGGCGCGACGAATTAATCGTAGACCCGCTATTGTCGCCATCGGGCGAAGCTTTGCTAGACAATTTAAATGAAGTTGTAAGCGGTCGAGCGGCTGAAATACTGGGGGTAAACCCTGGCAATCTGGCAGCCCAGGCTGAACTGCTTGGTTTTGTGCCTGGTAGCCTTGATCTCATTGGTCAAGATGCCTATGTTGCCGCAACCAAATTAGCCTTGCTGGTTGCCACTCGCGAGCTCTCTTCAGCCCTGCTAGACCTAGAGCGACTATTGAGACGCAAATCGCTTGAAATCGAAAAGAGCCTCAGAGCCAGCGGTAAAGAGGAAGAAATCGAACTGCGTTCTGCCCGTGACTTCAATAACTTCGGCAATACCGCCGAGCGTGTAATTCGTCGCCTGACAGAAGGTAGAGAGCGCCTGCAAGAAGTTTCTTTCAAAGGCGATCGCAACTATCGAGAGAAACTAGTGAGAGAACTTTCACTTAGCAGCGGCTTCAAGATTAGAGGCGGTGAAGAAATCATCGGCAATGGCATGCTCAATTCATCTCTGGCCGATTTACTGACAGTCTCTTCTATCCTCAAAGAATTAGCAGTGGAGTTGAGCAAAGTCTGCCAAAATCTCTATCGCTTGAAAGATTTGAGAAATGAATCACCTGCCCCAGCGGCACTTCAAGCCAGTTGTCTCAAAGTAATTAGCGGCGACCTCTGCGTCAGCCTGGCCATGCAGACCGCCACAAATGATCAAGGGGCACCAGCGCTTACTTTGGCAGCCAACTCTCTCTTACAATCTATAGATCAAATTCGCAGCGCCATCAGGGCCTTCAATCACTCCTGTATTGCCGCAGTAACGCTAAAAGCCTGAACTTTTTTGAGTGATTTGAGCACTCAATTGTTGCCACTTACTCATACCTAAGAATGATTCTCTGTCATTTTCCTCATAGCATCTGCTAAATTTGTTAGGGTTCGGCGTTATTGATGCCCTATTTAGAGTCAATCTAGTAGTCGGCGGAGGAGAAACATGCCCAAAGCACTTTTGACCACCTTATGCCTTTCAGCAGTCTTATTGCTTTCAGCGCCCGCCTGGGGCCAAGGCGCACAGCCACAAGTTTCAGTAGTGACACTACAGGTAGTGCAAAACCCCGACGGCAGCCAAAGCGTGATTACACCGAAAGGCGATCTTGCGCCCCTTCCAGGCGCCGGAGTTCCCGGCAATACAGCCCAAATATTTATGGGCGCCCAGGGCGGTTTCTGGTACACAGACCGCAATGGACAATCTGTCGACCTTGATGAAGCTGTTAAAGCACTGCAAGCAAGGCGCGCTGGCAGCCTGCAAAAGGCTCAAGTGCCGCAGTATGCCCCGCAGCCCTACTATCAAGCGCAACAGCAAGCTCCACAACAGCAGCAAGCCCCTACCGAAATCACCAACAACTACAACAGTTCCGGTAATTCGGGTAGTGGCGCCATGGGAGCAGTGGGAACCGCCGCGGCTGCCGGTCTGGGAGCTATGGCTGGAGCTGCTATGAGCAACAGCTATTACAATGCACCTTACGGCACTCCGATGTATTACGGCGCCAACGGCCAAGCCTACGGCTACCATAACGGCGAACAGTTTGAAGACCTCAACCAAAACCAAAAAATGGCTCTGTACAACCAAAATCAAATTAAGCAGCAGAATCAGCAGCAGGCCATACAACAGACTGCCACTAATCAACAAAACCGTCAAAGCTCCGTGAGCGAAAATCAGACCAATCGCCAAGCGGCCTATGGTGGACAAGAGAACTATCAGAAACAACAGCAGTGGTATCAAGAGCAGCAGAAGCAAAATCCGCAAAGATTCCAGCAAGCTGCAAACAATCCATTCGTGGCCCAAAGCGGTGAAGCTAGACAAGGTGCTAGCAATTTCGCCCAAAGCCGGGGCGAAGGCGGAGAAGGCTCGGCCATGAGAGGAGCTGGAGCTGAAGCACGAGCTGGTGGAGGCATGCGCGGCGAAGGCGGTGGCTTCAGGGAGGCTGCTGGCGGCATGCGCGGAGCAGCTGGGGGTTTAAGGGGTGCTGGCGGCGGTCGCTTCAGACGTTAATCTGATAGAGCGGCTAGAGCGGCAAGAATCAGCCCTAAAATCTCAGATCTTTTGCCTTATAAGCAGATTATGGCGGCCTGGCGCAACGCACCAGGCCGCCACCATATTTGGTGCTTTAATATTTCAGATCTTAGGACATATCAGATCGATAGAGACCGAAAAATGAGTGAGGCGCTTATCAGGTGAAGAAATATGAAACTGATTTGTACAAACAAATCGTTCAAATTTGGTTACCATTAAGTACAGATTTTTTGCGGAGACCATTTCATGTTTAGCGGATATCGATTTGAAATGATTGTTGGCTGCATGAGCGCCGGCAAGTCGAGCGAGCTGATTAGACGCATAGAAAGAGCCCGTCTGGCCTACTTGCCGACAATTATCGTGCGGCCCACCACAGACACGAGATCAAGACCAAACCATGTAGAGTCTCGCAACGGCATGGCTTCGCAAGCAATTGTGGTGGATTCAGCCAAAGACATTCTCAAATATTCATCCCACGCCGTGGTCATTGGCGTAGATGAAAGCCAATTCTTTGAAGATGAAATCATTGATGTAGTAATCAGCTTGCTCAGACAGAAAAAGAAAATTATCGCCTCCGGCCTCGATCTAGACTTCCGCGGCAAGCCATTCGGCCCAGTACCTCACCTCTTGGCCCTGGCCGACCGGGTCGATAAACTGCTGGCCGTATGCCGCAAATGTGGCTCTGATTTTGCCTGCCGCACCCAGAGAGTGGTTCATTCAAGCGAACAAATATTAGTTGGCGATGCTCAATATGAAGCCCGCTGCATCCATTGCTTTGAGCCACCAGGTGAGTACCAGCTCAGGCTAGACCTGCCAAAGATTGAGCAGGCAGTACCGCAGCTCGTACTGGCCGCTCAAGAAGCCGTCGAGCTGGCATCATAAAGCCCTCCTAAAATTAGACCGTTTTCAAGTGGCACTTCTCGGTGGAAAGCCACTGCAACACGGCCATTTATTACAGTTTGCTTCACAGTGCTTTACGCAACTTTACGTGAAGAATCCGACCGTTACTGCCATGTTGTCAGGGGAATACCCCTTTTGACTCAGCAATAGTCGTTGGAGAATTACTATGATTTCTTTTCAGAAGCTTGTTAGCCCCCTAATTCGTTTATTCAGCCGTAATCAGTCTAGCGACGATGATTACTATGAACTCCCCAGCCCCGATGGCGAATCGCATAATCCTTGGCAAAGCAATCTTGACCGCCTGGCCGAGCGCACCCCAGACAGGCAAGAACCTGTAAGTTCTTCTGCCGAAATCGAAGAGCAGTTTCAGGTTTTAATGGAACAGGCCAAAATTGAGAAAATTAAGCAAGAAGCAGCTCAAAATTTAAACCGAGGCGAGAAACGTAAGGCTGACGCCACCGTTACAGATGCCAAGGCCTGGTGGGGCCAGTCGGTAGCTACTTGGGAGCCCCTCGACGGCAAAAACGTCGATAACATTGAGCAGCGCCGGCATCCCAGACAATCGAAGTGGTTCCACAGCTAACTTTTTGCTCTAAGGCCACTTTAGTTGTTAGGCCACTTAGGTTTGACGGTCAAAACACAGTGGTATGATCCAATCAACGAACTTTACAGACATGGCAATGCCTGTCGCATACTTTTGTCGGCTAGATTGCTCTGGCCAGTTTAGACCACGGGGTTTCACAAGTGTTGAGAAAGACAGTTTCCATGTTGTCGACCGCTGCGCTGCTTGCATGCTGTATCAATATTGATGCTCCTAGCGCCGAAGCTAAAAGTAAATCAGGCGCAAGACGCGGCGCATACCTAGTACCACCGCCTCCAGCCTACGCTCCATCAATACTTCCCATGATGAGAGGTGCCAGCGGCACTATTCCATATTCAAGAGAAGTGATTCTTGAAGAAACGACAGAAGCCGCTGCGCCAGCCGAAGAAAAAATCGTCTATGTCAAAACCTATGGCACGGCAGCAGCTGTAAAACCAACATCTAGCCGCAAGGGCGTGACTACATATTAGTTTTTCGAAACTAGTTTTAGAATTTCAAATTTAGATTTTCGAATCTACTTACTAGATTCGCTCGACAATCATGGCAATGCCCATGCCGCCGCCGACGCATAGACTGACGCAGCCATAGCGCTTCTGCCTCTTTTGCAGCTCCATAGAAATAGACAAGAGCAAACGAGCGCCAGTCGCACCAAAGGGATGGCCCAAGGCAATGGAGCCACCGTTGACATTGACCTTGTCACGGTCAAGCTGCAACTCTTTTTCGCAAGCAAGATACTGCACGGCAAAAGCTTCATTGATTTCAAATAAATCAATATCAGCCATCTTCAAACCAGCCTTTTCTAAAGCCATCGGGATGGCTGGCACCGGACCGATTCCCATGATTTCTGGTGGAACACCAGTGACGGCCCAGGAAACAACCCGTGTTAATGGTTTCAGCTTTTGCTTTTCAGCATTTTTCAGACTAGTAACAATCACAGCGGCCGCACCATCGACAATACCGCAAGCATTGCCAGGGGTGACACTGCCATCTTTGCGGAACGCCGGTCTAAGCTTAGCTAAACCTTCAATGGTTGTATCAGGCCGCGCATGTTCATCGCGATCAATTACAACAGTACCTTTCTTCGAAACAATTTCAATGGCCTTGATCTCTTCTTTTAAGCGACCACTCTCCATGGCCACTTTAGCCAATTGTTGGCTACGCAGAGCAAATTGATCTTGCTCTTCGCGACTGATTTTATATTTTTCCTGGAGGTTCTCGGCAGTCTCACCCATAGACGCTTTGGCGTAGGTATCGCGAATGTCTAGTCCATCCCACAATTCCATATGACCCATGCGATTGCCCCAGCGCGTGCTCCAACTGCTATAAGGAGTACTCGATAAATGATCCGTGCCACCGGCCAAAACAGTAGTGGCCATACCGTTTTCAATCTGCATTGCCGCATTAGCAACGGCATAGACCCCAGAACCACATAGCAAATTAAGGATAAGGCCCGGGGTATTTTCCTTTATACCAGAGCGTAAAGCCACATGGCGAGCCAAATAGATGGCATCTTTGCTGGTTTGAATAACATTGCCCATAATCACAGAGTCAATTGTTTCTTTATCAACTTGCGAACGCTCAATAGCACCAAGTGAGGCTTCAACGGCCAAATCTGTTGCTGTTTTAGAGGCTAATCCACCACCGAACGCTCCGAAAGCAGTTCTGGCTCCATTGACTATGACTATGTCGCTCATTTTCCTACTCTTATATTTGGTTGCAGTGCGCACCCGGGATGCGAGTGACGAACCTATCGGGCTACTAAATCCAGATTCTAACAATATCAGCTCAAAGATCTGCCAGGCTAATTATCAGAAGCTCAGTGGCCAAATATGCAGTAAATGGCAAATTTGGTTGTCAAACAAGAGCCAAAAACAAGTTGCCAAGCGGTCAATCATAAAACATCTATCAAGAGAATATAGTAAAGACATATTGCGAGATAGAATTTCAATCTCTACAGATGCTTATAGAGATTAGGTTCGAATATTTGGAGGGTAAGACCTTGGCTAAGGTTGGAGTGCCGAAAGAGATTAAAGACAACGAATATCGCGTTGCCATCACACTTGCCGGTGTAAAAACACTGGTATCGGAAGGTCACACTGTCTACGTTGAGAAGAACGCAGGCGTGGGCTCAGGCATGAGCGATGACGAGTACAAGGCCGTAGGAGCCAAAATTCTTCCTGATGCAGCATCTGTTTTCGGCGAAGCCGACTTGATCTTGAAAGTGAAAGAGCCTCAAGCTCAAGAAGTAGCTATGCTCAAAAAAGACCAGCTGCTCTTCACTTACCTGCACTTAGCTGCTGCTCCTAAATTGGCTGAAGATCTAGCCAAGTCTGGTGCTACCTGTGTCGCCTACGAAACAGTGCAAACCGCTAATGGCCAATTGCCATTGCTAACCCCAATGTCTGAAATCGCTGGCCGTTTAGCTACTCAAATTGGTGCTCAATATCTAGAACGCCCAATGGGCGGTCGTGGTGTACTTCTTGGTGGAGTACCTGGGGTTGAACCAGGCGAAATCATCATCATCGGTGGCGGCGTTGTCGGTATCAATGCTGCAAAAATCGGCGTCGGCTTGGGCGCACGGGTGACTATCTTCGACCTATCACTAGATAGACTACGTTACCTCGATGACGTGTTTGGCGGCCAAGTCAGAACAGTATTCTCTGTTGGCCACTACCTTGAAAGCCTTCTACCAAGCGCAGATTTGGTTATTGGCGCCGTCTTAATTCCTGGTAAACAGGCACCAAGAATCGTCACCCGTGAAATGGTCAGCAAAATGAAGAAAGGCTCTGTCATTGTTGACGTTGCTATCGACCAAGGCGGATGTATCGAAACCATCCACGCAACCACTCACTCACAACCAGTTTACGAAGTAGACGGCGTGGTGCATTACGGCGTGGCCAACATTCCTGGCGCTGTGCCATGGACCTCTACTCGTGCCTTGACCAATGCCACAATGGCCTATGCTGCCAAGCTAGCCAAGAATGGCTACCAAGCTTGCTTGGACGATCCAGCCCTACACCTCGGTGTCAATATTCACAAAGGCGAAATCGTTCATGCTGGCGTACTGGAAGCTGTTAACGCAGCAAAGACACCAGTCGGCTCCAAGAAATAAACGAAACACAGTAACTTCAACCGAAAAATAAATAAGGCGCACTTGCTCTTGGAGCAAGTGCGCCTTGTTCTAAGATATACAATAATTTTCAACTGAAAAATTTTTGAGTGGTAACAATGTCTAATCTCAAACTAGTCTCGTGGAACATCAACGGCATAAGAGCTGTAGCCAAGAAAGGCTTCTACGACTGGATGGACAGCGAGCAGCCTGACATCCTCGGCCTGCAAGAAACCAAGATATCGGCCGACCAGTTAACTCCAGACATTCTTGAGAGAAAAGGCTACAAAAGCTACTTCTCACACGCAGAAAAGCGCGGCTACAGCGGTGTTGGTATTTATACAAGGATAGAGCCAATCTCTGTCAAAGAAGGCTTTGGTGTGCAACGCTTCGATTGCGAAGGAAGAACACTAGTAGCCGACTTCGGCGATTTTGTCATGGCCAATATCTATTTTCCTAATGGTGCTCAAAACCCAGAGCGGCTGCAATACAAATTAGATTTTTACGACGCCTTCTACAAGTGGGCAAACAAAATTGTAAAAGGAGGAAAGAAACTGACAGTCTGCGGTGATTTCAACACCGCCCATCAAGCTATTGATCTAGCCCGGCCAAAAGAAAATGAAAAGACCTCAGGCTTTCTTCCGGTTGAGAGAGCCTGGATGGATAAATTTATCAAAGCCGGCTATGCCGACACTTTTCGCATGTACAACCAAGAGCCTCACAATTACAGCTGGTGGCACATGCGGACAGCAGCAAGAGAAAGAAATGTCGGTTGGCGTATTGACTACTTCTTTACCTCTAAAAACCTCACCGACAACGTTGTCAATGCTGGTATCCTCAGTGATGTGCAGGGCTCTGATCATTGCCCTGTCACCCTCGAACTAAAAACATAATTCTAAGTAGCTGGCGGAGCAACCTGAATGAATGAATTACCGACCATCGAGTCAGGAAAAATCTGGGAGAATCGCTCCACAAAAGAAATTCTTTTAGCCATTCAAAAAGGCAAAAAAGCCGATTATGCAATTGCTCGAATGGCTTCTGAATTTGGCGAAATCGATGGCGAATTTCTCATCGTCAAAAGCACCTATGTTCATGGTGCTCGCCTGCTTGAAGACAAACTGACAGGCTTCGATGCGCTAGCCACCATGCTCACCATCGAGCACGGTACTTATTCACTTATGGATTGCAGTGAGTTTCCACAAGAAGCAGCACACCTTGAAGAAGGCTTGAAGATTCGACTGAACTTGTTAATCAACGCCTTACCAAACCTTCCTGCCACAGCAGAAGAATTAGCATTAACCGGTAGCGCCATGACTCGCATGCGCTCATACGAAGGCAACGAACTGCCCACGAGTGAAGAGGCAGCAGCAGCGAAAAGCGCTAAGAAATTGAAACCAGAAGGCAGCGAATTGAGCGCCGTTGGTGACGCCAGAGAGCGTACTGGTATCAGCCCAGTTATGATTGCCATTATAGTCATGGTAGTAGTTCTTGTTGGCGCTGGCATCATGATGTTCGTAAAGCACTAGGCTTTAGTCTGCCAGTCCACCCGATCAGTCCAACTGGACAAAAAAAAGAAACTGGATTCTGGTTCCATCACCTTAAAGCTTCGGCTTGAAGCAAATGTCGGGGGAGAAACAAGTTGGATAAAAAGCAAAAGAACGGCTTCAAGTTTCGCCTGGATTCTGAGCAGAATAGCAAGGCCCAATTGGTCAGTGATGCTACTGAAACTGAGCCAATTGACGGAGAAAATAAAAACGAGCTGCTGCAACAAAGTGCAGCCATGGGCGCGCCTAACACGAAGGCCTCGCTAGCTAATTCAGCAAACAGCTCACTAGCTCCCGATGAAATTCCAAAGGTGAAGGCGAAGAGCAGCAGCACTAAAACAACGGTTGGATTTGCCAACATAATTCTTTTTACCCTAGCAGCAGTTTCGGCCTTTCTTGCGCCAACATTATGGTTTCGAGATGGACCGACACTTAATTCGGCGGTGCTGTTGTCAATTTGCCTAGGGACGATAGCACTGCTGGCCGTGGCTCTGCTTTTGCGAGGGAAGAGTCACTTTGAAAATCCGAACTATTCGCTGCCTCTAAATATTCAAAGGCTGATTCGCTTCGTTTTTCTGGGGATTTCAACGTTTGTCATTGTAGCAGCTGGTCTGCCAACTCTAGGCATTGCTTATTTCTACATTGGACAGCAAAACCTATTGCGAGGGAATAGCTTTGCTCAAGCATCGAAAGAAGCAAAGCATAAAAAATTAACAGCACTTTGTGATAGAGCCATTCTGCTGAGTGCATACAATCCCATGATGATTGCCCTCTCCTCATACGTAGTGGATAGCCTACTGCAAGATCCAGTGACGGCGCTTGAATATTTTGACCGCCCTAGCCTGATAAGCAAATCAGGAGAATTAGGAGGTAATATTTACCGGGCTAAACTTCTCTATCAAATACCAGATCGTCGAGCCGAAGCCGAAGCTATTTTTAGCAAAATGGAAGCTAGAACCAATGACTGGGAATTACAGGCTTCCTTGTGTCATACATTTACAGGACTTAAGCTCTACGATCGAGCTCTTGCTGCCGCCAACAACTTTGTGCGATTACGTCCAGATTACTCAGGCGCCTATCTTCAGAGGAGTGATTTATACAAAGCGCTTGGAGAAGACAGCAAAGCCAAAGAAGATCTAGACAAATTCAAGAAAATCACCAAGTGATATTGCTATAGAACGAAGCCACTGATAGCATTATGCGGTTTGTAGCTTCGAATTGCAGGTCATCTATGTCACTATCGCCACTGTTTTTCTGGGCCGCTGGCTTTATGGCAATAGCACTCGTAGGCTTATTTCTATCAGCAAAAACTATCAAAATTGATCTGGCCCAAAATGGTGAGCTGATTGTGGCTCTGCTGGCAATTCTAGGCACCCTCGTTTCAGTCTTGCTGGGCATGTTGGTCTCAAGTGCAGACGAACAGTACCGATCGCTGGAACAATCAGTTAGCGGTGAAGCCACAAGTATCAGCGAAGTCTTTCGCATAGCTAGAGGGCTCCCAGAGGCACAAAGGAGAGCTATCCAAGAACAGTGCATTACTTATTGCGATAAGGTAGTGAGCGAAGATTGGCCAGCCATGAGAAACGGTGAAATGAGCCCCGCAGTTACCGATGTCTTCATTAATATCAGTGATACCATTCTGCAATTTCGACCAGCCAACGACGGCGAAGCAACAGTACAAAGCGCTCTTCTTAGCACCACCAACGAACTGGGACAGAGCCGAGGAGTGCGTATTGTCGCCAGTCGCAGCACTTGGACCTGGCGTTTGCTGCCCTTAATTATCACCTGCGCGGTGGTGGTTTTAATCTGTTCATATCTCTATGTTGGCAAAGGCAGCCCCTTACTGCACTCGGTATTAGTAGGGCTAGTCGCTATTACCCTAGGCACCAATATTGGTGTCATCTTCCTAATGACTCGTCCATTCAGTAGCGAGTGGACGATTCAGCCAGATACATTTGCCGTAAGAGCAAAAGTAATGAGGCAATACCAAAACCGGCCAGCCGTCAAAATTTAGCAAGGCTTCTTCGCCAAACATAAGCCACACCAAGTGCTCATAACCACATGCAAACCTACGGCTGGCCAGAGCAGCATACCGACCGTTTGCGACTGCCCCGGAGGCAGCGCAGCTGGGCTGAGAGCAAAAACAAAAAGAACAGCAATAACACCAAGATTGTAAATAGTCATCCCCCAGATAATACCGCGGGCTGCAGCACTCTGGGAATCATTGCGAGCCAGCCAACAAAGGAGCGCCAGGGCAACCAGAGCACATCCTGCTACTTTCTCGATTGGTATAGCCCCTCGCCCTGCGCCTTCCGGCCCAAGCAACAGCGACCCGGCCTGCAGCGGAAATAGAACCAGGGCAAGACCGGCTCCAGCTTCAAGAGCCGCTGTTGTGATGAAGAATGCTTTTATTGATTTGTCCATTTTGTGATTCTAAAGATTCAATTAGCTAGCGGCAATTCGAAACTAAAACGAGAGCCTTCACCTTCTTTTGATTCAACCCAGATTCTGCCGCCATGTAGCAAGATAATAGCTTTGCAAATTGTCAGACCAAGACCCGAACCACCTCGCGTGCGGGCGGTTTGGTTGCGGGCCTGCTGGAAGCGATCAAATACGCTATCTAACATCTCAGGGGGGATACCAGGACCGCAATCAGCAACAGTAAAAGTTACAACCTTATTGTTGCTTTTTGCCGAAACAGTGACGACGCCATCTTTGGGCGAAAACTTCAAGGCATTAGAAACGAGGTTAGCTAGCACTCGCAAGAGCTTCTCTTCATCGGCATCGACATAATAATTGGCTGGCTCGCTCAGCAGACGAACTTTAAAATCATTGGCTAAATTAGAAGACTGCTCAATGGTTTCTTCAATGACTTTCTGCACCGAAACTTTCTTGCGTTCTAACTCCATCATTCCAGAATTGATCTTTTCAATGTCGAGCAGATCGCCTATTAAGCGCATCATTCGCTCGCTACTTCGCTGGGCGCCAGGCAAGTACTGCTGAGCTAAATCAGCCAGAGCACCGTAAGAACCATCGCCCAGAAATTGCAAATAATTCTGCACTGTCATTAGTGGCGAACGTAGATCATGGGTCACCATAGCTACCACTTCTTGCTTCAGTCGCTCTGCAGCCCGGTGCTCAGTAACATCATGGAAAATACTGAATAATTCGCCAGTCTTGCCCTCCGTCGGTGCCCATTGCGACGACCATAGCACCTCCCGAACCTCGCCATCAGCTCTCTTAATCGACAAAGAAATATTACTTGGATTAGTACCCTGGTTTACCTTAGATAGGAAGGCACAAGCTTTTTCAGTATCTTCAGGGTTAAGATAGTCGAATAAATGAGTCGAGATAATCTCATCTGGCTCCAGGGCAAAGAAATCTTCGCAAGCGGGATTAACCGAGACGAACTTCAAACTTGAATCAAACGAACAAATACAGTCATTGGCATTCTCCAGAATCGCCCGTTCTTTTCGAGCGGCTTCTTTCAGGGCCGAGGCCATGTCATGAAAAACATGATCGAGCTGGGCAATCTCGTCATTACCGGAAACTATTTGATTGAGCGGTTTATCACTGGCTAGACGGTAGCTATTGTCGTTCATGATCTTAAGCCTATTCACAATGCTACGAGTGAGAACAAGCGCAAGAAGTAGAGTTAAGAATATATTGGCGACGCCTCCACCAATCAAAACGAACTGCACTTTCTCGCGAAACTTTCTCTGAATCTCAGGACTGGCATCAGCGGCAGCTTTACCAGCATCGCCAATACTCAGCAACTGATTTGAGAGTTCAAGGGTAAGGCGGCGCAATTGAACAACAAACTGAAATCGATCAATCCGCCCCCTCAATTTTCCAGCCTGATAAGCCGCCCGCGTATTATCGACTAGCTGTCGCGAACGATGCATAGCTGAATACGATCTTTCTACCGACTGAGCTAGCACTGGTTTATCTCGAGTTAGCTCTCTCAATTTCAGAAAGTGTCGCTCAATATCGTCATTCAACATCTTGTACTGACTAGACGGAGCCTCTTCTGATGAGACAAGAGGCGAGTCCTCCAAATTTGTCTTTAGCGCCACCATATCACGAGTGATAGCAATTACTTCGTCTGCAATTTGCCTGGAGATCTCCGCACGTCGAGCCTCGCTCTCGGCCTGATTTTGCAAGTTCGCAACTGTTGCTAAAAGTGCCAGTTGCAGAATCAATGGAAAAGACACGAGCACTAGAATCTTCAGTCTTAGACTAATGGGTCTGAGCATGGGCCGAATATCTCCAATGACTTCCAAAACAAGAACTGTGCAAATCAAGCTGGACTAGATTGTATATTCATACTGCCGAAGAATACTTGCAAAGAAGAACCGCTTGGCTTCCACCACCGCAATAGCTGGACTTTCCTCGCCTCAGCCTAAAACTTGCTGACCCGAGAGCAAATGGTTTGGTATATTTATAATTGCCCAGAAGGTAGCTATCGAACGGATACTGAGAGAATGTCTAAAATCCTACTAGTTGAAGATGACCAAGACCTCTCAGATATGATCTCTGGCTGGCTCAAGAGCGAGCGCTATACCGTTGAAGCAGCCTATGATGGAGATCTAGCCAGAGAAATCCTGAAGATCTCGAGTTTTGATGTAGTAGTGCTCGACTGGGACCTACCGAGCTGTTCTGGTATAGAAATTCTGCGCGAATTTCGCGAAAACGGCGGCTCAACGCCAGTTATCATGCTCACCGGCAAATCGACCATTACAGATAAAGAAACCGGCCTAGATATTGGAGCCGATGATTACCTGACCAAACCCTTCAACATCAAGGAGTTAGGGGCACGTATCAAGGCTTTGCTGCGTCGTCCAACTCTGATTAACTCATCTGTACTAAGGGCCGGTGACATCGAACTTGATTCTTCCAAACATCGCATTATGAGAGGCGGTCAAGAAGTGCACCTTTTGCCCCGCGATTTTGCCTTGCTAGAGTTCCTTCTCCGGCATAAAGACCAAGTTTTTAGCGCCGAAGCCCTTATTGCCAGAGTCTGGGAATCGGATTCGGACGCCAGCCCAGAAGGGCTCCGCACAGCGATCAAGCGCATCCGCAAAAAAATCGATGATGGCGGCGAAGATGATCAATCATTGATCGAAAACATACCAAGAGTAGGCTACAGACTACGTTCAAGTCGTTAAAAGCTGGCGCTTTAGCCCAGATAAAGCTAACACGCCAGCTTTTGCGATTTGCTATTTAGTTCTGAGCTTTGAATCTTTCTCGTCAAAACAATTGATTTTGTAGGGGCTCCCCGGTGCGCAAACTCCAAGCTCTGGGTTCCAGGGCTTAGCGCCTGGTCTATCGGGATATTTGTCCGGATGCTTATCAGGATACTTGTCAGGCTTAATAGGAGGCTTACCAGGAGTCATCCACGGTGGACAATGACCAGGGTCTATGGGCTTGGGCTTCTGTTGCTGAGCATCATCTATGACGAAGTGATTCAACATTTTCTCGATATCTTTTTTCACAGCTGATTTCTCAGCACTATAGTTGCTACCTTTAGCATTAGAAACAGTCTGCTCAGCCACCTGGTAATTTCCCACTTCAGCAAACATTCGCGAAGATACCGAATCACTGTCCCTTTTAGCAACACTGAGCTGACTCGCTTCAGCTCCTTCGAACTGTGCATATACCATTGTTTATTCTCCTACAGAGGTTCAAGACTATTAAATGGACTGAATTCCTTAACACCACTGGTAGTGCAGAAATCAATTTTTGCCCCAAGCCAAATTACTTGCGGCGATTACACAAGTTCCACAAATACAATTCAAATCGGCTGGCTCGATCTTGATCAGTTGGCCCCCTTGAGCCATCGCGACCAGGCAAAGAAGGCTTACCATCGCCGTCCTTATCAGTTGAGATGATTCGACCATACTCGACTATTTGGCCTTTCATCATGCGACAAGCGATGGCACTCTTATGGGCAGCTGCATCGTCTGCTTTAATATCAAAGCCAGTCATGATTTTATCGATCTCTTTATCGCCAGTCTTAGTTCCACTATTATCGCCAGCACCGACTGTAGCGCCACCTCTAGCGCCAGACACAGATTTATCTTGAGCTTGGTAAGATTGAGATTCCAATAACATTTTTGCAGAAGCCGAATCTGATTGGCTTGCAGTGCCTGAATCAGTAGTTCGGAACTGAGCACCTTCGAACTGCGCGTATACCATGATTTGTTCTCCTCACTAAAAGTGTGTGGTGTCTACTCAAATACAATAATCGAAGCAATGCGACCGAGTGGTGACTGTACCGTGACGAGTCTGTGACTTGCGAACTAAATTCGCCACCTTATTTAGTATCGACAATAAAATAGAAAAGCCTTCAAGCGTCCTACTGACACTCGAAGGCTCCTCTACTGAAAGGGCTAAAAAACTCTCTACGCCCTAAAAGCGACGCAGAAACTTCGAATCATTCAAATCTATGGTTACAGAACCAGAACCCTTTTTAGGCTGCCCTTCACTGGCATCAGAATTAGGTTGAAACTCTTTGATATTCTTTGGCCCCTTAGGTGGCAAGAGGCAATCGCCTAAGTCATCTTTCAGGCTACCAGTGGTTGGATTCTCTCTTCTAATGGGTTTGAGACCGCCCTGTTCTTGATTGCTGTCCTTAGTGATTTTCTTTATGCCACCGTTAGGATCTTCGTTAATGACAAAATCTTTTAGTATTTTCTCGACTTCCTTTCCATTAAACATCTTCTTTACGGCCTCGTCTCCAGTGAGAGTCTCGGCTGTTCCGATGATATTGGCTCCACGTTTTTGCTCTTGGTAATTTTGAACTTCTTTCATCATATTGTTAGATGCTGCTGACTCAGCGGAATTGAGAGTTCTGGCAGAAGGGGCTTCAGTAAACTCGGCAGGTGCATTTGGCATAAGTTGATCCTCAAGAAAGTAGGGTGTCGGTCATGCAATCACACTACTTTCGAAATAAAACCAAGTGGTGACCATTCGGTGACCGCCTTGTGACTAGCACTAGCAACTTAAAATTTGTTTTTTAGCGCTTCTCGCCACTAACAAGCAAAATGATGACGGTCAAGAGGGCCAACCCACCAAGAATAGTTATCATTTACTTGTGCCCGGCCCCCCGACCAATCAAAAACTTAATGGCATCCAGCAAATCGGGATCTTGAAACTCGTAACCGGTTTGCTTCAGTTTCTGCGGCAAGACCCTTACACTGGCCATCAACAAAGCATCCGCCATTTCGCCAAAAGCAACACGCAGAACTCCCGGAGGAACCGGAAATAGCGTCGGTCTAAGCAACGCTCGCCCCATAGCCCGAGTAAACTCGGCATTAGTAGCACAATTTGGCGCCACTACATTTAGTGGCCCCTCAACCTGCTTAGTAACAATGGCATGGTATATGGCACCGCAGACATCATCAATTGAAACCCAACTGAAATATTGTTTGCCATCGCCAATGCGGCCACCCCCACCGGCAGAAAATATCGGCAACAATTTAGCCAAAGCCCCAGCCTTCGGACTGAGCACGGCTCCAATACGGGCCAAAACGACTCTTATACCAGAAGCCTTGGCTGTGCTTGCCGCCCGCTCCCAATCAATACAAACTTCAGCAAGGAAACCAGAACCCTCACCAGCGTCTTCAGTCAATGGCTCAGAGCCTCGGTTTCCATAATATCCAATTGCAGACGCGCATACCAGCACTTCGGGCTTCGTCTCTAATGCGGCCAGTAACTGGCACAAATACTGCGTGCTCTTCACTCGACTCTCGTGAATCAATTGTTTTTCTTCTATGGTCCAGCGCCCGGCAGAAACGTTTCGACCCGACAAATGCACAACCGCATCTAAATCGTTAGGCAGTTTAGACTCGATTGTCCCGGCCAGTGGGTTCCAAAAAATCTCAGTGAGAGCAGCATCTTTGACAGCCGCTACTGGTTCACCCGCTCCCGTTGACGAGCCTTCAACAGAACCAATTGCCAATTCCCCGCCACGACGACTAAGACGTACCACCGAATGCCCTTGCGTAAGAAGCATAGCCACAAGTCGCTCACCCACCAGGCCAGTGGCGCCGCTAACCAAAACTTTCAAAGGTTTCTGACCGTAACGCTTTAGCAAAGCCATATCGCGAGCAAGCAAGGCATGCCGGTAGCGGAACAATCGGCTGAGCTCGGAGCGAATAAAGCCAGCGGCGGCAATTTTGCCAGCCAGACCCATAGGCACGCAGAATTCAACGCGATCAGTAAGGTAAGAGTGAGCCGGGCCATCTTCTTCAAAATCATGACTCTGTTGCCAATAGTCAAAAGGGCCAGCGATCTGGTAGTCAACAAAGCTCTTGCCCTTGACATAGTCTTTGTGACCAAGCACCCAAGGCATACGCGCCGGGCCCTTTTCCAACAGCAAGACAACCCTGGAGCCATCCTTAATGCCACCGCTGCGCTCAACGCACTTAACATCCACCCATGGGGGTGAAAGTCGCTCAAAAGCGCCGGGCTTCTCGTGCCAATCAAAAATTTCATCCGCAGTAGCATGAAAGCGTGACTTAGCAATAAATATTTCTTTCTTCACTTCGCACCCAAATTAGCCCAATATGGGCAATGCTTAGATATTACTCGCCCTAGAATCACTAATGACTATTAGCATCTTATTTGCATCATTAGAACAGATTGAAAGCTGGGTAGAATTAACATGTGATCGTACTAGCGATTTTCTTGACATTTCCTTTAGAAATGTCCTGGAAAAACTAATCAGGAAACATACATTCTCAGATGAGCAAAGATTGGGAAAAGTTTTTCGAACAAGGCATCCAGGCCTTTGAGGCAGACCACCTTGAACAGGCTGAAAGCTTGTTCAAGGCCGCACTAGCGGCAGCCGAAGACAGCGAGAACCAGCTAGACGTGGCAACATGCTCCGAAAAGCTGGGCGAACTATATTTCGAGACCCAACGTTATCGTGAAGCAGAACCTTGCTTCAAGCGTACTTTGGCTATTCGCGACGGCATGCTCAAACCACACGACGATCTTGTGGTAGCAGCCTTAAACAACCTGTCAGCCCTCTATTTCTTCGAAGGCAATCACGAGCTGGCCGAAGAGCCTTGCAAGCGCCTGACCGAAATTTACGAGCAAGTATTGGGCCCCGAAAACCCCGAGGTAGCAACCTCTGTCAACAATTTAGCTCTGATCTACGCCGCCCAAGACAAGAACCGCCAGGCCGAAGAGCTGTTCAAACGGGCTCTAAGTGTCAAAGAGAAGGCTCTTGGTAGAGCCCATCCAGAAGTTGGTGACATTCTTCACAACCTGGCCAATGTTTATTTGACACTCGAACGCTATGAAGAAGCAGAACCTCTATTAACTGAAGCCTTGATCATTCTCTCCGACACAATTGGAGACGACCACGTAGACCTCATTCCAGTGCTAGTAAATCTAGCGGCGGTCAGTCAAGCCAACGGTCACCACAAAAATTCAAGTGCCCACCTAGAGAAGCTCTTGAGTTTAAAAGAGATAACCCTCGGTCCAAATCATCCAGAAGTCGTGGCTTGTATCACCAATTTGGCCGGCTCTTACATTTACGAGGGGCGCTTTACTGAAGCAGAACGGCTCTACAAACGCGCTCTCAGTATTCGCGAACGGGCCCTCGGACGCCAAAGCCCAGAAGTCGCCGAAATCTTAGCCAGCATTGCTTTTGTGCATCAATCAGACAACAAGTATCTACTTGCCGAAAACCTCTATAAAGAAGCATTGGCCATTAGCGAGACGGCTCGAGGTCCTGAAAGCCCAGAAGCCGAAGCCAGACTATGGGATCTTGCTTGCCTATATCACAATCACAACCGTTATCAAAAAGCAGAGCCATACTGGAAGAGACTAATGGATCTGCGCGAGCGCAAGCTTGGCATGGCCCATCCCGATACCCAGGCATGCATTGATAGTTTGATCATCTGCTATCTGCAGCTAACTAAATACAAAGAAGCTGAGGCCTTGCTGAAGCAATTAACTGAATTGCGCGAAATGAATCTGGGTCTAGACCACCCAGATGTAGCCGCATGCTTGCACTATCTGGCTGAAATCATGAGAGCGGATGGTAGATTTGAGCAAGCAGAAAAGAACTACAAACGCGCCATTGATATTCGCACTAAATGTCTCGGACCGAATCATCCTGATGTCGCTCACTCACTAGATGGTTATGCCAATCTTCTGGCTGCCACTTATCGAGAAGCGGAGGCAGAACACATGAGAACCTGTGCCAAAGCAATTCTCAAAGCAAGCGTTTAACACAATTATGGTCGGAAAAAATAAATTGGCAACAACGAAGGCTTCACTGCTGAATGTTGCTGCAGTGCCGCTAGGGCTGCTAATTGGGATTACCCCCGTGCTTCTTAGCCCCTTTTTGCTCAGCGCCTGCAATCAAAGTACGTTAGAATCGAAAGTCGCCAGCACAAACAGTAGCAATCAATCATCTAATAGTGCTAGTGGCTCCGCTAATTCGTCTGATTCTTCGACTTCATCTACTTCTTCTTCGAGTGGCGCAGCCCAAGCAGAAGACATAATTACACTCAGCCCCGAAGCCATTAAAAATGCGGCAATCAAGAGTCCGCCAATCAAAGACATGAGCTATGAGAGTGACATCAAGACCACCGGTGAATTGAAAGCCGATGAAAATAATGTCTTTCACATCAATTCAATGGTAGCGGGCCGCATTACCGTCGACAAGGTAAATCTTGGTGACTTCATTCGCCAGGGTCAAACTTTAGCAATCGTACAAAACAAAGAAGTGACCAAGCTAATTGGCGACTATATCCATCAAAAACACTCCAATGAAATTCAAGCCGATCAGCTAAACTCACGCCTAGAGCTTGCCAATAAAAACCTTGACCGCCTCAACAAACTTTCAGATGAAGGCATTGCGCCACTCAAAGATGTTCTTGCAGCCAAGAATCAAGTGGATCAACTAACAATAGAGCTGCGTGGTATTAAGGAACACAATGTCCACTTAAATTCTGAAACAGATGCCATGCTTTCAACTTATGGCAAGCATCTCAGCAATTATGACGATCACAAAATCGAGAGCGAGAGCCCGCTAACATCCCCGCGAGCGGGAGTGGTAATCAAGAAAAACATTACTCTTGGCGATGTGGTTAATACTACCGATCCACTGTATGTGGTGGCAGACCTTTCTGATATCTGGCTTGACATTACAATCTACGACAAAGATCTGGCCCAGGTAAAAATAGGCCAAGCTGTCTCCTTTCTCAGCGACAGCCTGGGAGGCCGTAAATTTGACGGCAAGATCAGCTATATTCAACCACTAGCGGGAGACGCGAGCCGCACATTTCTTGCTCGGGCAGTTCTGCCTAACCGGCAGATGGTCCTTAAGCCAGGAATGTTTGGCACAGCTATTATTCACACCCACCGCAAAGAGTTTTTGCCGTACGTCGCAGACAACTCAGTGCAGCGCTACGGCAAAGAAATATTTGTCTTTGAAGATTTGGGTGGTGGCAAATTCGCCAAACGACCAATCGAGCTGGGCGAAAGGTTGCTCGATGGTTACTTGATTAAATCAGGCCTGAGAAGCGGCGCCCCCGTAGTAAATAGTGGCAGCTTGACGCTAAAAGCCGAATTCTTAAAACGCCTCAATGGCGCCCAAGAAGATTAAGAGGTGCGCTGAGAATGGAAAACTTCCTGGCCGGCATGATTCGTCAAAGGCTGCTGGTGCTCACTCTATTTTTAGCAGTAAGTGCCGCTGGTGTTTTTTCCCTTCTGAATTTACCCATTGATGCCTTTCCTGACCTCGCCAACAATCAGGTACAAATCATCACCGAGTCGCCTGGGCTAGGGCCGGTAGAAGTTGAGCAGCTAGTAACTATTCCCTTAGAATCAGTAATGAACGGTCTGCCTAACGTTGATGAAACTCGCTCAATCTCGAAGTACGGACTTTCTGTTGTTTCAGTTATTTTCAAAGACAAAGTTGACACATACTTTGCCAGGCAGCTCGTTCTAGAACGCTTGCAAAGTGCACGCGCCCGCCTGCCTGCCAACATAAACCCGCAGCTCGGGCCAATTTCAACGGCCATGGGCGAAATCTATCAATATGTTTTAAGAGGTCGGGGCTACTCAGCCACTGAACTAAAAACGATTCAAGACTGGGATATTAAGTATCAACTTCGCACCGTACCTGGCGTGGCCGAAGTTAACACCTGGGGCGGCCTCACCGATGAGTATGAAGTAGAGGTACTACCGACAACGCTTCAACAATATGGTCTTTCAATGAAAGACGTATTTTCCGCCATTGAAAAAAACAATGACAACTTTGGCGCAGGCATTATCAATCATGAAGCAGAGCAATTTATTGTTCGTGGCTTGGGCCGAGCCAATTCACTAACAGACATCGAAAATATAATTGTGCGCACTGTTAATGGCGTACCAATAACAATTAAAAATATCGGCAAAGTTTATCACGGCAGCGCTCTGCGCCAGGGGGCCGCCACCAGAAACGGCCAGGGCGAGGTCGTCCTCGGCCTAGTAATGATGCTCAAGGGCGAAAATAGTCAGGCTGTCATTGAAAGAGTAAAAGAAAAATTGAAGGAGATTTCTCAGTCATTGCCAGAAGGCATGATGATAGAACCTTTCTACGATCAGTCTGGTCTAGTGGGCGAAACAATCGAAACAGTAAAGGACAACTTGATCAAAGGCGGTGCCCTTGTTCTGATCGTCTTGCTACTGACGGTAGACAGCCTGCCAGCAGCACTGATCTGTGCCTCGGCTATACCTCTTTCTATGATGTTCTCTTTCATTGGCATGAGGCTTCTTGGTGTAACAGCCAACATCATGAGCCTGGGAGCAGTAGATTTTGGCATGATCGTGGACGGCTCAATTGTTATGGTAGAAAATGCCATGCGCAATTTGAGCGAAGCTCAAGAAGAAGCGCGCCTTCACCCCGAAGCGCCTAAACTAAGTACCCAAGAAATTATCGAGGCTTCCGCCAAAGAAGTCTTTAGACCTATTCTTTTTGGCATTGCCATCATCACAGTAGTCTACATGCCGATTCTAGGATTAGAAGGCATGGAGTACAAGCTCTTCTCACCAATGGTGGTGACTGTTTCATCGGCCCTCTTAGGTTCACTCTTTGTCTCACTTCTACTGGTGCCAGTTTTATCAGTGCTGATCATCAAGAAAGCGCCGAAAGAGAAAGACAACCCAATAATCAAATTTCTCTACAAACCATATGCCTTAGCCTTCAGCATCGCCATGCAGCATAAGCTTGCCACCCTGGCTGCGGCCTTAATCATCTTTGTCGGCTCACTAATGCTTCTACCGTTTCTAGGCACCGAATTTGTACCACGTCTAGACGAAGGCGACATTCTGGTTGAAATCAAGAACATTCCTAGTATCTCACTGCCCTCAGCCTTGAAAATTTCAACTGAAGTAGAAACTCTAATTCGCTCGATGCCTGAAGTAAAAACAGTGGTTTCCAGAACCGGTAGACCAGATCTTGCCACCGACCCCATGGGTGTTTATGGCACCGATTGCTTTGTCATGTTAAAGGAGCGCTCAGCTTGGCCTAAAGGCGTGACTAAAGACTTACTGACTCAGCGCATGCGCGAGCTACTTACCAGGAATATCGCCGGCGCTCAATTCAACTTCACTCAACCAATTGCCATGCGCGTCGACGAGTTAGTATCTGGTGTGCGCGCTGACATAGCAGTAAAAATCTTTGGCGAAGATATGGACTATCTACAAAGCAAAGCCAAAGAGATTGAAACAATCATTGCCACTATCCCCGGTGCAGCTGACTTACAGGTAGAAAAGCTACAAGGGGCAGAGCAACTGCTAATTGTTCCAGACCGCGTGCGCATGGCTCGCTATGGCGTTGATATGGACGACATCAAAACACTGGCTGAAACAGCCATTATCGGCACATCAGTTTCACAAATTCTGGATGGACGTAAACGCTTTGATCTGCGAGTTAGACTACCCCAAGGTATTAACATGGAGCCAGACAGCGTTGCCGACTTGCTAGTAGAAACTGGTTCAGGCAAGCACATTCCCCTCTCGCAAGTAGCAAAAGTCAAACTTGAGTCTGGCCTAGAGACAGTCAATCGAGAGCAAGGTGCACGCCGCATCGTCGTACAATGCAATGTACGCGGTCGGGACATCGGCAGCTTTGTCAAAGAGTGTCAGCAAAAAATCAAATCAGTAAAACTTGACCCCGGCTCACATATTACCTGGGCTGGCCAGTTCGAAAATCAAGAGAGAGCAATGCGCAAATTTGCCATTCTCGTGCCGCTTTCGATCATCATCATTTTCATTCTGCTAACCATGACTTTTGGCACAGTTAAGCACGCTCTGGTGGTCTTGCTCAATGTACCCTTTGCCTTAATAGGCGGCGTCATCGCCCTCTACCTGCGCCACCTTTATTTGAGCGTTCCAGCAGCGATCGGTTTCATTGCCCTGTTCGGCGTAGCTGTGCTTAACGGTGTAGTTCTGATTTCATATATAAATCGCCTCGCAGACAAAGGCCACCCCGTCGAGCAGGCCGTTACAGAAGGGGTCAAGGCCCGCTTTAGACCGGTAATAATGACGGCTCTGGTAGCAGCCCTTGGATTTCTACCAATGTCGCTTTCCAGCGGCTCTGGCGCAGAGGTGCAAAGACCGCTGGCCACAGTCGTAATTGGCGGACTGGTAAGTTCGACTCTACTGACCCTCCTAGTTCTTCCAGTAATTTATTGCCTGGTCTGTCGGCGACCATCTTCTTCACCTGCTGCCCCGGCTAAAACTGAGGAAGACTAGACAGAGATAAGATTCTCAAGACGAGGCAGGCGACCCTTGACATTCCGGCGAAATCGCATATTTTAGAAGGGTGTGAGACTTTATCTCGCTGCAAAAACCCATTACTAGCTATGTGACCATTGACCATGAACAAGCAAATAGCTCTTCCATGCGGCCTGCTCGGCCTGTTAACTTCGCTCACAGTCTGGCAAGGCACTGCGGAGCTGAGCAGAGCACACCGTGAGTGCACTAGCTCTCGCTGTCCATCAGACGGCATTGAATATAGTGCCAAAGATCCACACAGGGATATTCCTCTTCAAGCCCTAAAAAATGGTCAATTGGTTTACAGCCCGCCCTTACCGTTTTGCCAAATCCACCCCCAGCCTCTACAAGGGGCAACCTCAGGCACAATTTCACCTGGCAATTACTATCCAGATCTTGACCAATTTTTCGACATCGGATGGGCAGCTAACCAGAGCGCCCCACCCGTAAACGCTCTCTACTACAATCAGATCGGCATCTGCCATTTGATACACAATCACTTTAGCGAAGCACGATTGGCCTTTGCTAAGGCAATTAAGGCTGAGCAGCAATTGCAGCTTGGTTTGGGCGGCCGATCAAAATCAGGCAGGCAGCTAGTCGACGACTTAAATCGACTTGGCGCTTGCCATAACCTTACTCAACTTTCAGAGAATTATTCGACCAATTCAGAGACCAGCGCAATGGCCGAAGAGCAACTAGAGCAGACCCTTAGCCCCTCAACCGTTGAGCCTTCCTACCGCCTGAACGGCTTTCGCCACAATTATGAAATTGCCGCGCACCTGGAAAACCAATAGCTAAAGTTGGCAACAAGTAAGTCGCGCTTACTTTACTAGAAGCTTAAGATTGCGCATTTTCTCATGGGTACCTTCTTGCTTAGAGATCAGATCGGCTGCCAGCTCTCGCACATGCAAATCAGGATCAGATGCCAATTTACGATAGTCAGCTAAACCTTTATCTTCACCTTCTTCTAGCATTGCTATGGCAGCTTTATCACCAAATACAGTGGCACCACCCTCTAACAACTTAGCGAACGACCCCCAGGCACCGGAATTTTCTGCAGGCTTACCAGCCATTGAAACAATTTTCTCGACGATGGCATCCACTCTTCGAGAGTGACACATGTGACACTGCATAAGAACGTCTTTGGCTCTTGGATCTTCTATTTTTTCAAGCGCCTGCCTGTATGTTTCTAGTGCACTCAGTTCACCCTGAAGCAAACAATTCATTTTATCCACTGCAGTTGTGGTGACATCAGTAGCCATAACACATTCTCCTTAACTTTAGTGGACTGGGCGACGGGAGGCCATAGTGAAAGTTCCCCCACAATTAATTAAGCAGTCAAATTTAAGCAACAATAGGCAATTAAGCCATAATCAGGCTAGCTTTGTGGCATATTGGCCACAGCAGATCACTGTGCCCGAAACTGACCTAAACTGAACCAGAAACTAAGCCAGACAGCAAGAAGACTCCATGACGACAACACGGTCTGCCGCACTAATACTCTTACTCTTGCTGGCAAATTCATGTCCATTCACTTGGGCTAGCCCGGCCTTCAAAGACTGGGGTCAGATCAATCTCTACCTGCCTCCTGATGCTACGGACGATGAGAAAAGAATCGCCAGAATAGCGGCAGCAGGCAAACCCACAGAAGCTCTGGCCGAGACCGTAAAAGCTGTCAAAGGCAAAAAAGATGTAGCCAGACTTTTGCTTATGAAAATAGAACTTAGTGAGCGCCTCTTGCAAGAAGAAAATGTGAGAACCGACTTTCAGCAATTACTGACACTGCCAATGAGCCAAAATTCACTCTTTCGCGCTGTCGATTTAGCAGATCATCTTGACGAACTAGAGCTCGGCATAAAGTTGGGCGATCGCTATCAAAAAGAGTTCGGCACATCCACCCCCATACCAATTCTTCTCAATGCCCGCATGAACAGTAAACTAAAACACTACAACCGTGCCGAGCAGTTGCTCTTGCCCATTCTCAATAATCCCTCCATGCGTAGCTTTACTTACCCTGAGCTAGCAAGAGCCTATGTCGGTTGGAATAAGCCAGAAAAGCTAATTGCCCTGGCTAAGACCGGCCTGAGTAATCCAAAATGGTTTTCTGAAAAGACGCAGGTGGCATTACTTACTCTGCGAGCCAATGCTTACCTTGAAACTGGTAAGTACAAAGAAGCTCTAGCTGACTACAATCTGCTCATAGCAAAAGCCCCGAGCCTACCGGCTCTCTACACACTGCGAGCAAAGGCGCTGACAGCCCTAGGAGAGAACAAGCGTGCAGCGGCAGATAGGCTAAAGCAAAAGCAGCTAGACGCAGCAGATAAGTAAAAACGTGCTGCCAAGCCTGTCTCATTTAAATCTATCCTTTTCCCCATATAAGCTGACGGGCTTCGATGTTACTGTCGATCAGCTTGTCAAGCGAGAAGCTCGCTATCTAAATGTGCATGAGGTGTTCATGGATAGATACCCCGTGGTAATTTTGGACCGCCCAATTCGAATATTTAATTTCAAACCAATTCCGCTCTTCTGCCTAATTGCCGCAAGCTTAGTAGCCCTCAAACTGTCCTCTTACATTGACCCCCATCTGTACATAGGCAATCTTCCGGCCAACTTATTGACCTTTATATGCGCCTTCTCGCTAATAGCCGGCAATGTCAAAGCCCTAGAACTGAAGCCGCTGAAATGGTGGCTAAAGAGAATTAGATACATCAGAGAACCGCTGCCCCTCTATCTTCCAGAGGGTGAACTATCTTCATCCCTTGTCGGTAGCGGCTGCAATTGCTCTTGTCTCAAAATCAACAATCAAGACCTAGTCAATCTTGATGCAGTGCAACGCCTGAAAATAGCCGACCTAATTGTCGATTTCGCCAATGATCAATCGGGCAGTCTGCAAATCTATTCGCCACCAAGCTGGGCCCAAAGCAACCCAGAGCAACGCGACTTTTACTTGATTAGCAAAGAGCTATCAATAGTAGAAACGGCAAATCAAGACTCAAAAGAGGCCGCTCCAATGCCGTCTAAAGCGCGCTCACGTTTTCTCAAGCTGGCCGACCGCATTGGCAAGCACGGCCTTGGTGTAGAGGCAGTCTCGGCTGTTGATGTGCGCCGCCTGCTCTATGCTCAACTGAGCCCCTCGCACCCAGAGCCAGATCATCACGCTACCAATTCGATAAACAGCGGCAGCGACTTACTCTCGCTCTGTGTCGCCGGTTTTGAGCATAAGCCTCGCTACGTAATAATAGATGGCATGTATGTTTCAACTATTCACTTAACTAGTTTGCCCCTTGACGTTAATTTCGGCTTGATGGACAAACTACTAGACTGTGATGCTGAGCTATCTTTTTCTATGTACCTGCGGCCATGCAATATGCCAGCCCTAAAAAGACAAGCGCGTTTTCGTCTTAACTGCCAACTGAGCACCGCCGAAAGATATAAGGAGATGAGAACACCGGCCAATCACCTAGCGCACTTCAGAGCCTTTTGCGAGAGCGAAATGGCAGCCACCGGCATAGGCATCTCCGCCACTATATATGCCACTAGCTTGAACGCCTTGGAAGGCCAAATGATGCGAGCGCAGAAGGCCGTACATAGAATGGGCGGGACAGTCAACACCTGTTACACAGAAGAACTAGAGGCAATGATTTCAGGCCTGCCTATTTGCGAGGATATGGTGGCCTTTTCCCACACAATTACCTCCCAGGCAGCGGCAAAGTTCATTCCCTTTCTTTAGCTTCGATGGGTTTCACACTCGTGTCACATTTGTGCCCCAAAGTGAAACCTATCGAAGCGCAATTACCTGCCCCCCACTAATAAAAGCGCCTCGAATATCAAGTTAGAGCTCACCATCGACTTCAACACCAACATTCGAGGTACTGTTAAATGGACGAAGGCTACTTCATCAACCGAGACGCAAGAATGGTCGCCCGCGAACTGCGCGAAGGAGATGCCGCCAGTGCCGCCAGCTTGCTGAGAGAAGACTGTCAGCATATGAATCCACGCGAGTTCTCGAGACTAATTCAAGAAACATCACGCAACAGCGGCAACTGCACTCTAGCTGACCTGCAAATTGAAAGAGACGGTGATGTGGTCGTACGCTCACAAGATGGTAGGCGCTACAACGCTGGCTATCTGCCACGCGAAGAAGCCTGTCGCTTCCTCCCACCACCACCAGTGGTAATCATCGAGCGTCCAGAACATCGCCGCCCCCCAGTTGTAATTATCGATCGTCCAGAGCATCACCGGCCACCGGTTGTAGTCATGCCACGGCCAGATGTTCATTGCCCACCACCTGTAATTATTCGCCGACCTGAACCCCACTGCCCACCGCCTGTAATAATTATCGACCGCGATAGAGACAGAGGCAGGCAGCCAGAGCCTTGCCAGGTACCAGAACGCCCCCGAGTCGGAGTCTACGACAGACGTTCTGAAGGCCCAAGTGACACATTAATTGGAGTAGTGGGAGGAGCTGTAATTGGTGGTGTCATCGGCGATGGCAGAGGTAAGAACGGCGCCCTCAAAGGAGCTCTAATTGGAGGAGCCGCAGGTGGCATTCTCGGCCACGTGTCAGATGAAATCAAAGAAAGACGCTAACAAGTATCGAATTAAGAAAGAAACTTCCCCCTGGTGTTGACGAAAAAGAAAGAAGCGATCACTCGCTTCTTTCTTCTTTAGGAGCATAAACAAAGAGAAGAAGCCGAAAGCCGAGGGTTATCCGCAGCCCTGACCGCAAGTAGCGCCAACACTAGTGCCTTCAAGTGGATACTTACCAGCAGCGTACTCAGCGAAATTGCCATAGAGTTCTTTCACAGCAAAACCTTGCTTAGCGAGCAGCAATGCCGCTTTAGTTGATAGAGCACAAGTAATATCGTAGGCATAGACAATAATTGTGTGATCTTTGTTTAGCGCTGCAGTGCTCTCTTGTAGTTGCTTCAGAGTCAAATTAATGGCACCGGGAACATGACTAGCAGCATACAGCTCAGGAGTGCGCATATCGATAACAGTAATTGCTTGCTTTGATTCCACAGCCGATTTTAATAGCCCTGGCCCCATTTCATAGGCAAGTTTTTGCTCGAAATATTCGACAGCTTTCTGCTGTTCTTTAGTTAGGCCTTCTGCATTTTGACTCTCGCCGATCATTTTGTTTGCTCCCTATTTGTTGTCGCCGATGGTTTCCGGTGTGTCCAACCACATCGAAGTAAATGCGAAATGCGTCCGTAGGCATGATCATTAACGATCGGTATCTCCACGCACGCGAAACGACCAGTACCGTAGATATAAACCGGGTGATCTTCAGCATCTTTAGTTATAGCTTGTGGTTCGCCAAATAGCGAAAGAATCTCAGCGCGGCTGCGACCTTCAGGATTTCCCATAGCAATCCTGAAGCCGGCAATCTCCCGGACAGGCGGATAGCTGAGCTTTACTTGACCAGAAGCAATCTCATCGGGACGCATAGAAGCAAAACGAAACATATTCCAGTCACGCATATCGCGCTGCTGAGCGCCAGATAGCAGAGCGCTGCCAATACACTTACTGTCATCGAAGACTAAACGAACAGGAATGCCTGAGTGCCCGAAGTAATAGACCCAATTTTTCTTATAGTTCTCGCTATCGCCCCAGACGAGAACCGGACCAGTTTTAACACTCGGCTCGCCTGCTATTTTGATAATTTCTGCATCGTCTAGCCCTGCTACTCGATCACGGAATTGTAGAGCAGCTTCTGTTTCCGCTTTGCGGAAGCAATCCGAAGCACCAATGTATTGATTTTCAAAAAAGTCTGAAGCACCAGGGTCATCATTCAACTCTTTGAATTTCTGATCACTGAGTGAAACAGCACCAAGAGGTCGAAACTCGGCAGTATCAAGAATTGAATGTTTCAATATTTCTGGTCGATAAGGCCCTGTATTGGGAAGCTCATGCTTATATTCGCGTTCGACACTGTCGCCAAACAAGGCCTTAGTGCAATCAAAACCGCGATAGGTCAGTTGCACTGGTATGCAATTAAATCCCACAGCTAGCTTGACTTCAGTTATGAATGCAGGGTCAAGATTGATCGGGCGATAAGTATTAAACTTACCGGCTAAGGCACGCTTGCACAATGTCTCAGCCAAATCTATTTCAGCAGGTTCGTGTGCTAAATAGTTAGCATCATAGCGCTCGTGTGTAAACCAAGAATAAGCCACACAACAAAGTTCACCGAGCTCAACGGCATTCAAATCACCGTTGAAATGCTCCCCAGCTCTAGTACCGAGAACTGGGTGAACAGAATAGTCCCGGGCCAGAACATTCACAGAAGAAGACGACGACGAAGTATCAACAGCTGCCGATTTTTCGTTCACGGACTTGCCCGCAATTTCACTTTTCTGAGAACCGGAAGCGTCCTTCAGGTTTTTAGAAAGAGCCGAATTAGTAGTTACAACCGCAAAAGAAAAAGCAAGAGTCACCGGCAATGAAGCTCGAAAAGCCTGGAGAATCATTAGTGCGAAATTCAACATTGATAGCCACTCGACAAGCTCTACTCAGTAACAATGCGATGAATAGTCGAATAAGCCTCATGCTTACCAAACGAATTATTGATGGTGACAGTAATCATTTCATCGCTAACATAAGCTTCTAAGTTATTTGTGCGGTCAAGACACTCGCCTATGCCTTCAACAAAACCGTCATCAAAGGCTATGCATTTAACGTTCTTCAGATGCTTCACTTTATCTTGAATCTGTTTGTAAAACTGATCCATGTCGCGCTCGGTTTTGCGAAAGACGAAAAACTCGATGTTATCGCGCACTTTGGTAGCAATAGTATCGGCCTTCTTCGCTGATACGCTGCCGCAGTCAACCCAAAGTATAATGTCGCCAGCATCGTTGCGGGCAATTAGATCTGGCACAACATGCCAACCAGCATCTTCGTCAATGCGAGGTCGCTTTTTGATGAACATCAAATAGGCCAAAAGCTTTAAGGCAATGTGAGTACCAGCCTCATTATTGAAGGCGCCTAGAACGAGCTTTTCTGTATAGTCTTGCTTGCTATCGTTAGCTTGAATGTTGAAAGAATATTTCATCAGCTATTGACGATTCATGCGAGCGAGGTTTTCTAGTTGAGCTATCTGAGCTGCTTCTTTTTGTGCTTCTTGAGTGAGAGAAAGCTTCTGGTACCCAGCAAGCAAGGCTTTGTGAGCCTCTATCCAACCAGGATACAATTCAGCAGCTTTCTTGAAACTCTCCACGGCATCTTTAGCGTTGCCACTCTTAAGTTGACCTTCGCCTTGAGCGAGGTAGCCCGGGGCGTAATAAGGGTTAAGCTCAAGGGCGCGCTTGCCAGCTTCTATGGCAGCAGTGTTATCGCCTTTAGCTAGAGCCACTTGAGCCAAGCATAGATAAGCTGGATAGCACTTCTCATAAAGTGATAACGCCGTTTTCGCAGAAGCCTGGGCGTCATCTAACTTGCCGATAGACAATTCGATACGGCCCTTTTCACAAAGTACTCGGGCGGCAATGGCTGGGCTATCAGCTTTGCTAGCCTCGGCCAATGGCACTGCTGGTGTTATGGCAGCAAGAGCACCATTGAGATTGCCCGAGAGCCTTAAGCAAGTGGCATCATACAAAGCATAAGACAAATTATCTTTGCGTTCATCCACCGGTATCTTATCGAGTTGAACTCGCGCAGCAGCACTCTTGCTAGCATCAAGCAAAGCTTCAATTACGCCATAGCGGAATGCCAGTCTTCTATCTTCGGGCAGACCATCAAGGGCCTTGGTGAGCACTTCGGCAGAGGCAGAATTGAGATCCCGCAGCATTTTACTCTTAGCCAAAAGCAACTCATCGTCTTTGGTTGCCCCCTTATCGCGATAGACCGCAATTAGGTTCTCAAACTGTGTGGCAGCGTCAGCAAATCGTCCTTCGTCATAAAGCAAACAAGCCAGTGAGCGCATTACATCTAAGCGACTGGGCTCATCAGCGGAAGCACCAGGAGCTAGTTGCTGCAGCGCTAGGGCTGTGACAAAGGCAGCTTCGGCCTTGAGATAATCGTCATTTTCAGCATAACAAAAGCCGAGAGCAACTAGGTCTTTTACAGAGCCAGGCACCAGGTTAAGGGCACGAGTATACTCAGCGGCAGCCTTGCCATACTCTTTGCGAGTAATGTAAAAAGCACCCAGAGAGCGGTGAGGAGTAGGGTCGGCTTGGGCTAAATTAGCCGCTTCTTTAAACTCTTCAATCGCCTTGTCTGATTGATTGAGCATCAATAAAACATTGGCATAACCTAAGTGCAAATCTGCTTTTTTAGGGTCGCGAGCAATCTGCTCTTGATACTGCTGGGCCACGTCGTCATAGCGGCGCTCTTGCAAAAGCAGCTTGAACAGACGCTCGCGAGCTTGTTGGTTTTCGGGGTCAACCACAAGAGCTTGCTTAAAGTTTTCCACGGCTTTATTAGCGTTGCCCGCGGCTACATTCATGTTAGCCAATTCAGTCAACTCAAATGCCTTGTCTTTACCAAGATGCACAGCCACTTGCTGATCGGCAATAGCAGATTCAAGTTCGCCTTTCATCTTCTTCACTGAAGCTCGATTACGGAAGAATTTGGCATTGCTAGCATCCTCAGCAATGGCCATGTTGAGCTGTTCCAGAGCCTCGTTCAAGCGCCACTGCTGAATATAAATTTGAGCCAGACGAAAATGACTGGCTCCGTGTTTACCATCAAGCACAATACCTTGTTTAGCTAATTCAATGGCACCATCAAAATCGTTGCGACCAAGTTTAATGTCTATCAACATGTCACGGCACTCAGAACCCAGTGGTTCTATTTTGAGAGCCTCGGTCAAAGCCTGTTCGGCTCCGGCATTGTCTTTAAGCCAACGCAGACGCAGGAAGCCGATAGTACGATAGGCCCAAGCAAAGCGAGGATCAATTTCAGCAGTCTTCACTGAATAATCAATGGCTCGGGCAGCCTGACCCTTCTTGCCGCAAACTGCAGCATAGGCAAAATTATAGAGAGCGTCATTGCGATTACATTCAGGAACAAGCTGCAAGCTGGCTTCAGCAGCATCATTTTTGCCCTGGGCAATTTGATTGAAAGCTTGCACCACCATGGCATTACCATAGAGCTTACGATCTTGATCTGTCTTTATGTCAGCCAGAGCCACCCGTTCTCTGTCTACTTGATCGTTCAAAGCCTGAGACTGTTCAGGCTTGGCATTGAACATATAAGCAAAGGCCAACCAGCCTTGACGATACGAGCGCCTCAGTTGGTCTGCTTCACTCTTGCCATTGTCTGTGCCGAGCTGCCTATTGAGTCTCTCAATTAGTGCTTTCCAATCGCCGGTATTAATTAAGTGAATTGAGATGGAGTCGAGAGCAGCATTGGCAGCAACTTCTGAAGCGGGAGCTTTAGGCACTCGCTTAGTTTCTTTGCCTTCAACTTTGCTATCTTTAACTTCAACCTTGCTGTCTTTGACTTCGTCCGCCGCTAGAGCTGCTGGTGAAAATGGCCCCAGCACGCTGACCAGTGAAAGTAAACTGAGCGATAGGGCAAGGCCTCTGTTGAGTCTTCGTCCGCTGATTCGATTAATTACTGGCATTGAATGGGGCTGGTAGGTCACTTTTCTCATCTCATTAACACTGTTGATAATTTGCATTTTCACCTTGCTAGTCGGCAACTACACGAGTAGATGCTTCAAAAATCGAAAGCTGCATCACTTCTTCCATAGGTATATTGCGCAGGCGAGGACCATCCAATATTTTGGAGGCGACACCTTTCTTCTCCATCTGATTAATCAAATAGAGAGCGCGATCAATTATTTGCATGGGCAAACCAGCCATACGAGCCACTTGCACACCGAAGCTGCGACTGGCGCCACCAGGCACAACTGAACGAATAAATTCAACTCGGCCATCTTGCTCTTTGACTAGAACTTGATAGTTGACTATCTGAGGGAAGAAGTTAGCCAAGCCATTCAATTCGTGATAGTGGGTGGCAAAGATTGTCCGGGCGCGCACCTCTTTGGCGAGATACTCAGCCACAGACCAAGCAATCGAAACACCGTCATAAGTGCTGGTGCCGCGACCGACTTCATCAAGCAAAATCAGGGAACGATTGGTGGCCGATAGACAGCACTGAGTTGTTTCAGACATTTCAACCAGGAAGGTTGACTGCCCCTGGGTCAAGTCGTCGACTGCACCAATTCGAGTGAAGACCCGATCTACCAAACCAACATGGGCTTCTTTAGCAGGAACAAAAGAGCCAATTTGAGCAAGGATTACAATCAGCGCCACTTGACGCAAATAGCTCGATTTACCAGCCATGTTAGGTCCGGTCAATATCACTAGTTGATTGTCGTCGCTCTCGCCGCATAAGCGCACATCGTTTGAGACGTACTTGCCCATGGGCAAGATTTTCTCTAAAACAGGGTGACGACCTTGCTTGATCAAAAGGTTCTTACCATCGTCAACCTGAGGGCAGACGAATTTGCGCTCTTGCGCCACTTTAGCCAACGACAGCAAGGCATCGAGATTTGCCAGATGATTAGCCATTTTGTGCAAATCAGCACCAAGGGCGGCCACGGATTGACGCAGCGCCAAGAAGAGTTTGTACTCAACATCTGATTGATTTTTCTCAGCGTTGAGAATTTTCACTTCGTACTCTTTCAAGTCTGGCGTGATGTAGCGCTCAGCATTGGTGAGAGTTTGCTTGCGAATATAATCGGCAGGAACAGAACCCTGGTTAGCATTTGTGATTTCAATAAAGTAACCGAAGTTACGATTGAAGTTCACTTTCAAACTCTTAATGCCTGTGCGCTCTTGCTCTTTGCGCTGGAAGTCTTCGATCCATTGCTTGCCACCACCGAGCAGAGAACGAATCTCATCAAGCTCGGCGTTGTATCCACTAGCGAAAATGCCACCATCGGTTAGTTCACGCGGTGGTTCTTCAGCTAAAGCGTGGCGGGTCTTCTGACACAACTCCACGAGTGCCTGGGGAGTAGTTTTGAGAGCAGTTAAATAAGGGCTCTGTGCTGTCTGCAAAAGCTGAGAAAGCTCTGGCAAAACATCAAGAGAAACAGCGACAGCAGCCAACTCTTTAGGGTTGATAGACTGCGAAGACATGCGCACAGCCAGGCGCTCTAAGTCAGAGAGACGACCAATCACCTCAACAATCTGATCACGCTTTGTCGTCGGTTGCAGCAATTCTTTGATGGCTTCTTGTCTTGCTCTGATTCCTTCCACTGACAGAAGGGGCTTGAGCAGCCACTTACGCAACATGCGGCTACCCATAGCTGTTTGGGTCTGGTCAATTGCCCAAAGCAGTGAACCATTGAAACTTCTATCTCTCGAAGTTTCAGTCAGCTCTAAGTTCTTGCGCGTGTTGGCATCGAGCACAAGATAGCCGTCAACGGTATAAGTAGAGATGCCCTCGAAGTATGGTTTTTGACCCCCTTGGGTGCGGTCGAGATACTCAAGAACGGCACCGGCAGCTCCTATCGCTAGAGGCATATCCTGACAGCCAAAGCCTTCAAGGGTGCTCACTTCAAAGTTCTGCAAGATGCGCCTTTGCGCTGGCTCGGTCTGGAAGAACATGGCCGGGCGACCACTGAAGCGATACTGTCCAGCAATCACTTCTGGCACTTCTAAGACTTCTTTAGCAACGACCTCATCGGGGCCGGGTTTAACCAAACGCAGCGGAGCTAAGACTTCAGCCGGACGCAGGCGACCAAGTTCCAAAATCAAATTTTCTTCTGATAGCTGGCTAACGAAAAATTCTCCACAAGAAGCGTCGACGTAAGCCAGCCCCCACTGCTCTTCGCTAGAGCCAGATGAACGACCAGCTCTAACAATGGCGGCAAGATAGTTGTTGTCACGAGCAGGCAACAGGTGCGACTCAAGCACCGTTCCTGGTGTCAAAATACGCTTAACTTGTCTCTCTACCGGCCCCTTGCTGGCGCCTACTTCCCCCACTTGCTCGCAAACTGCCACCGAGTAGCCCTTGGCAAGAAGCTTACTGACATATAGTTCATATGATCGTACCGGCACTCCGGCCATGGGCACACGACCGGCAGGGTGCGAAGACTCGGGTCGACCAGTGAGCGTGATGTCAAGCTCGCGAGCAGCTACCTGAGCGTCGCTATCGAAAGTCTCATAGAAATCGCCCACTCTAAAGAAAAGCAAAGCGTCAGGATACTGAGATTTGATATCCCAGTACTGCCGCATCATACCGGTGGATTTTGCCCCATCTTTAGAATTAGGGGCGACACTGCCGCTATTCTCGCTCTCTGGGGCCTCGACTTCTTTCTGCACTTTCTGTACTTTCGTCAACGCGTCAACCTCGATAGTCGCACAAGCAACCAATATTACCGTTCAAGCTCGGCTAAGTTATTAAGCTTCTGGTAATATGACTAGTCTTATATAAGGGTTATGCGGTCAAAAATATTGAGAATGCAAAAAATGGTAGTCAACAATTCGCTTTTTAGCCTTCCCCTCCTGCTTAGCCTGGCTATGTCAATTGCCAGCCCAGCCATGGCCCGCCCAGCCTATGCCTTTCCTGGCAGCCCCAGTGCAAAAATGGCCACTGGCGCCCAACTAGAAGGCAAAAACAACCAAACCCATGAAAAAACGGCCAAGGCCGATGAAAAGGCATCAGATAAAAGCAAAGTTTTAGACAAAGGCAAAGACGCCAAACCAGCCACTGACAAAAAAGAGCCCGGCAAAACTGAGCCAGAAAAGAAAGAAGCAGCCAAGGCCCCAGAGAAAAAGGATGCCAAGCCAGCTCCCGAGATTGTCATTGAAAACGTCATCACCGTTCCGGCCGAAGCTTTGACCGAACATGCCAGCGAATATCTCAACAAGAACGTCCGCTTCGTTGCCAATTTCCAGGCCTACAGCTCGCTAGCCCTTGACTACAAGCCAGCAATGCGTCCGGCCAAAACCCACCTTTCTTTCTTGGTCTTCCGCAACAACAGCAAAGTTCCGCTCTCTGAGCTGAAATTGGCCATGCCTATTCCAAAAGAAGATGATAAATCTCCCCAAGCCAAACTTTTGAGCGAATTGAAAGAAGGCGACCAACTAGAAGTTACCGGTAAAGTATTTGCCACACCATTAGACGAACCATGGGTAGATGTCCTCAAAATCAAGCGCTTGAAAGCAGCGGTAGATGAAAAAGAGAAAAAAGCATCTGCCGAATCAGCGACATCTAAATAAGCAGCAATTTTAATCAGCGGTTTTACGGAATTACTTAAAGGAATAGGCTAGATGGTTACTCCAGAATCGGCTTCTCAACTCAAGAATCTTCTCAACTCACTAAACGGCAAACACGGTATTCTCGGTTGTCTTTTAGTCGGACGCGACGGCTCAGTGGTAAGCAGCAGCTTGCCTCCCGAAGTTGATATTTCGACTATCGGTGCTCTGTCGGCAACGCTTTTCTCAAACAATGATGTCTCGATTCAGCGCATGAATAGAGGCAACTTGATACAAATGACTCTGCTCACCGACCAGGGCATTTTGCACTTCTATGAGGCCGCTGGCCATTTCTTAGTAGTGCTTACAGCAAAAGGTCAACGTATCAATCTTGAAGGACTCATTAGATCTGTCGAAGAACAGGGTAGATCATTAGAGGGAATACTGAGCTAAGCAAGCCAATTGCGCAGCGGCTAAATTGAAAAATCAGAGGCCTTTTATGCCAGCGAAGAAAGCTGCGAACATCAAAATTCTCTCTCTTGCAATAGCTTCTAGTCTTGCTATTTCCTCAATATGCTCTTATCCACAAGCCGCTTATGCAGCCCGTTTTGTCGACATGTCTGGCAATTGGACTGAAAAATATGTCAACCTTCTCTCTGACGATGGAGTGATTGGGGCTGAGCCCGATGGAAAATTTCACCCCAAAGACCCGGTAACAAGGGCGCAGTTAGCTAGCTGGCTCGTCAAAATTTTGGGTCTAGAAAATCAGGCTGTGCCGGTTAAGCCAACTTTTCCTGACGTAAAGCCAACTGACTGGTTCTACAAACCGGTCGAGATTATTTGCCAGAATAACTATATTGCTGGCTATGCAGACGGTTTTAGACCTAAGCAGTTTATGCAACGGGGCGAAATGATATCTATCATTGCTCGCGCACTGGGAACCAGCACACCAGATGACGGCACCATTGCCAAAACGCTGACCAAGTTCACCGACAAAAGCAAAATTCCAGATTGGGCTAAAGCCGGCATTACTCAAGCAGAACTGGCTGGCATTTTGATCAATCAAAGTGGAGATACCACAATTGATGCGGCGGAGATTGCCTCAAGAGGCGACACGGCAGCTATTTTGAGCAAACTAAGCGAATACAAGAAGCGCCAGGCTGTCAATCAAGCTCTAAGCAATCCTCGCAGCCAGCCAAAGTTTCAAGCCGAAACACCGATTGCCCAAACCGAAGTACCAAGCTACCAGCAGCCGACTCAGCAACCATATCAACAACAGCAGCCATATCAGCAGCAGCCGCCACCGCAGAACTACCAACCACTACCTCAAGGTGGCTGGCAGGGCGGTGTTCAACATCAAACCAGCGGTCAACCCGAAAGTTTTGGTGCTGTGCCACAGCAGCCCTATCAACAGCCCTATCAGCCCCAGGGCGCGCCACCTCAATACGGACAGGCCGGTGGATACCAGCAACCACCGTTATCAGGCCGAGTAATGACAGTAGGAGCTGGCACTAAGTTCCAAGCTTCTCTCAAAAACACCATGGACTCGGGCTCAACTCAACCAGGTGAATCGGTGGAAGCAACCTTACCTTCGCCCATTTATTCTGGTGGCGTCGAGGTCGTTCCCGCTGGCAGCCTACTTATAGGCCAAGTGAGCAATGTGGTTTCGGCCAAGCGCTTCCGCTTTGGCGCCAACGGCAAAATCGACATTCGCTTTACTGCCATTCAAACTCCAGACGGCAGGCGCTTCCCCTTATCAGCTTCAGTTGACGGCTCAGAAGTACGGTTGACTGGTGGTAGCACCGCAGGCCGAGTAGGCAAAGGTCTGCTCACAACGGGTATTGGCGCTGGCGGCGGAGCAGCACTGGGCACTGGTTTAGGAGCAATTGTTGGCGCGACCTCAGGAGGCCAAGTCGGCCGAGCCACAGGCATGGGCGCCGTATTTGGCACCGCCATTGGTGCTGGGGTTGGCCTGGTTGGCGCCGGTGTGCGCAAAGGCTCAGAAGTAATATTCCACGCTGGCACACAGCTGCCTGTGCAGTTAGATGAAACCATGCAGATCTCAGCGGCCACAGCGGTGGCACCATATTATGCTCAGCCGCCGCAACCTGTTTATCAACAGCCACAAGGCTACCCACCACCGCAGGGTTATGCGCCTCAACAACAAGGTTACCCGCCACAGCAGGGCTACCCGCCTCAAGGCTATCCACCCCAGGGCTATCAGCAGCCACAGGGTTACCCGCCTCAGCAACAGGGATACCCGCAGCAACAGCCCGGCTATCCACAACAATAAGTTTAAGTTAGTCTCCGCCCCAACGGCGATTACGCTTAGCAAAGTCAATCATGGCTTGATCAAAGTGTTCAGGCGTAAACTCAGGCCAGAGCACTGGCGTGACAAAGATCTCGGTATAGGCCGATTGCCAGAGCAAATAATTACTCAAGCGCATTTCGCCCCCAGTGCGAATCAAGAGACCGGGATCGGGCATACCACTTGTGTAAAGATGGTTAGAAATCATCTCTTCACTGATATCTTCTGGACTAATTTTGCCAGCGGCAACCTCTGCGGCAATCTTGCGCACAGCGTCAGTAATCTCTAAACGAGCACCATAATTGATGGCGACCTGCAAGCTTAGGCCAGTATTACCAGCGGTATCTTCCATGGTCTTGTTCATAGACTTACGTAGATTACTTGGTACTTTATCGAGCTGACCAAGAAAGCGCAAGCGCACGCCATTATCAGAAAGTTCTTTGAACTCTTCTGTCAGCACACGACCGAACAAATCAAAGAGATAGTTCACTTCTTCAGAACTGCGCTGCCAATTCTCGGAAGAGAAGGCATATACAGTGAGATACTTCAAGCCACGACTGCCGACATGGCGAACCAAGCGCTTAAGACTCTTAACGCCTTCCTGGTGGCCCTTCAGCCGGGGATAATGGCGCCCATCAGCCCAGCGCCGATTACCATCCATTATGATAGCCACGTGCTCTACAGGCAAGCTATCAACACTGTCAGGAGCTGACTGGGTGCCGAGTTCTGATTTGCTAGCTTTGGAAATTTTTGTCCGATGCAAGGCTTTCACGTGTAAACTCACTACTGCATGCCATTTTAGCGCTAAGACAAGGGCTCGTCTAAGTTAATTGCGATAGGCAAAGCCTGGTATTTTAGACTAGTTATTTAATAAAGCCAGTTGCAAGAGAGAAAAAATTGTTCCTGAAACCAGATTACCTGATTAAAGGTGATATTACCGATATCGATCTCGATATGCTCAGCAGGGTAGGTATCAAGGGTCTGATTTTAGACCTGGACAGCACCCTCGTCGTGCCCCACTCAGCTGAACTTTCCCAAGAAGCTGGAGCCTGGCTAGAGCAAGCCTGTAGGCACTTTAAAGTGGCAATTGCCAGCAATAATAAAGATGAAGCTTACTTAGACCAGATCCGCCAAATACTGACCATTCCAGTCATCGGCAAAGCGGCAAAACCAAGCAGGAAAGCCTTTCACCGTCTTCTAGCCGACTTCGGACTGAGTGCTGAACAGGTTGCTGTAGTCGGCGACCGCCCCCTTACCGATATCTGGGGAGGTCAGCGGGCTGGCATGAAGACAATCTTAGTAGGCATTCTCAAATGTCAAAAAGAGCCTGCCTGGAAAAGTCGGATTCGCAATTTAGAAAGAGTCTTTATAAGAAGCAATTAAAAATCACTAACAAGGCTATCCCACTGGCAACGATTGAGTTGCAAGGAAGTGGTGTAATATTGACAGGTGCTTAAGGCTAACATTGAGATTGTAGGCGTTTTCTTATGAGGCTTAGTACAGCCCTGGCAGTATTACTAGCGTCAACCTGTTCTTGCCCGTCACAGGCAGAGAACAGAAGACCCGTATATCTTTCGTCTATAGCCGCACCTTTGCCGGTAGCCGTGCCCGGCATAAGACCAACGGTGCAATCGCCACAGTATTCAAAACACTATGAACAAGGTTTAGCCTTCAAAAAAGCTGGAGACGGCAATCGTGCTCTAATCGAATTTTTGCAAGCTATTAAAGAGAATCCTCGTTGCACTAAAGCCTTCTACGAACAAGCCTTACTCTTCCGCCAAAAAGGCTATCCTAAGTTAGCCGAATCAAGCCTTTGCCAGGCCTTGGCTATCGACCCATCTTTTAGAGATGCACGAATCTTGCTTGCAGCAGTGCGACTTGAGGCCGGCAATACCGGCGGAGCAGCACAAGAGCTGACCCGCTCACTAGGCTTATCGGCATCACATTCACCAGCCCAGTCACCAGCTCAAGGTCAACCACTCGCTGCTACCAACGCGACACCAGCCCCGGGCCAAAGTAAAGCGACAGCGAAGACCGCAGCCGTAGCACCACCGTCAGTACCACAGTCAAGTACTCCAGCTACAAGCGAAATAAATCAGCGCAAAAACAGTCTACAGTTTATTCCTGAAGGTAGCAGCCTTAAAGATTCGCCAAACCCGGATAGAACAGCTACGACCAAAAGCCAAGCCAGCCGCCCCATCGATAACGACGACTGGGCAAAACGGTTGCGTTATCTAAGCATTCACGGCACTGGCACTCTCAAAGCCGGCGAAGCATTTATGTTCTCAGAAGAGACCGGCGAAGCAGTGATCTTTTTGACCAATGGCACACGCATTCGTCGCATCATCACCGCCCCGCAAGATACCCACGAATTGGTCAAAGCTCGGCGCCCTGACATGCTGATACCGGCCGACCTCCTCTACAAACTCTCAACTCTGGGCAAGCTCGTAGCCAGCGATCCTGCAGCCCTGATTGACACCAACGCTGCAGAAAATCCAGATTTAGAACCAGCCAAGAAGAAAGAATATTTTGATGCTGACTTAGACAGCGAAGATCAAGCTGAAGATAGCGCAGCCAAAAAGTCATCTAAGCATAAGCCTGAAAAAGGCACTCTGGGCGAGCTAATGGATAGCAATGAAGAGACAGATAATTCAGACAATAAGTTCACCCACAAAGTAATCTTAGAAGATTCGCCCCGCGACAAAGCTTCTTCACCGATCATTCCCAATGATGCCACCAAGGGTCCAAACTTGGACAGCACCGAGCCATCATCAATGAAAGATTTCAACAAAGACCCAGTCAATGACTCGTTGTTGGACAAAACTCAAAAGCTGTTTGGCTGGTTCAAAAAAGCACTGCACTTACCTAACTAAGGCTAGCGCAATCCATCTAAAATCCACTGATTGAATGAATCAGGGAAAGTATCCATAAAGTTGTGACCACCAAGAGTAAAGACCTTCAGTGTTGAATTCGGTACTTGCTTGTGGATTTTCTCAGCGAAGTGACACGGTGCCACCGGGTCAAAGCGGCCAGCAGCAAGGTGCAGAGTGCATGCCAACTGGGGCTTGCGATCAATAAAATCAACCGATTCAAAATTGAGCAGAATCTGCTCAAGGGCATGCCGGTTAGTATCAATCAGTGTACGAGGCCGCCAAGCCCAGCCCTTATGCATATTAGAACGCTTGATATAGTCATAAAGATAGAGCATGAACAGTTTAAAAATAAAGGAAACTGGCTTGAGCACACGCCCAGGCAAACCGGCAGCGAGAACAGCAGCGAACAGCTCAGGTCGTTGCTCGGCCAGGGTGACACTTATAATTGCCCCTAAGGAATGACCGACAAAGGCAGCGGGAAATTTTATATCTGAGTCTTCTAGAGTCTCAAGCACATCACTTATATGCACATCTAAATCGGTATGCTCTTGCGGTTCAGAAGACAAGCCATGGCCACGCAAATCAACAACAAAACAGCGGTAACCGCGGTTGGTGAAGAAGCGTACTTGTGCTTGCCACATTTCACCAGCTGAACCAGTGCCGTGGATAAAAATCAGGTCAGGAAGATTATCAACACTTTGGACTGGTTCGAATTTTTGCAGTGAAAGAAGCAAGGAACTACCTGACTATTGCCTAGAGCCAACCAAGCAGAAATATCACAATGAGCTGGAGCTTCGCGAAGGCTGCAAGCGACTGTTAAAATTTGCAGTCTCCACTTCTCCAACGGCAATGCCAATCAATGACTCAGAGATATTGAAAACAGCATCAACTTGGTCGAGCTGGTGTTTAAGCGGAAGTGGTCTTGTTTCAAGGTCGGGCCGACAAGTCATTTTCTCGACTACAGCAACAATATCATCAGCCTGCTCAATAGCTGTAGCAAGGCCCTGCTCAACTAGCATTCTCGCCGTACCGTACTCTTGCGGCATTGGAGTGGTGATCATATCGATAGCCATTGGAAGCCGACGGGCAACAGCCTCGAAAGATGTTAAACCACCAGCTTTAGTCACCATCAAGTCGCAGGCCGCCATGACATCAGCCATACTATCGTGGAAGGGCAGCACCGCCGTTGGTATCACAGACTGACCTACTTCCTTCTTCAAAGACTCATATAGTTTGACGTTGTGACCGCAAAGAAATACTACTTGCACTTTGCGTTTTACAGCCTTGAGAGCACGATAAATGGCAATCATATTGCCACCACCGGCCCAGCCTGAGTTAATGCAAATAGTAGGCAGGTCTTTATCTAAACCCAATGACTGACGAAATTCTTCAGGACTGCAACTTGGCGCACTAATGAAAGATGGATGAACAGGCATTCCCATGATGGCAATTTTCGACGGCTCAACACCAAGCTCAATCAAGCGCTGCTGTGCCAGGTCATTCGGCACAATTGTTAAATCGGCATCGTGACAGGCCCAGCCACTCCAGAAATCGCCATTGGGATCCGTGACCACAGTAACTAGCTTAGTTTTGCTGCGCAGACCACTTTCACGAAGGCCACGAGCAATGTACTGATTCGACATAGGATGAACCGATACAACCAGATCAGCCTTCATATCGTGCAGTGTCTTAACTACATACGGCCGTGTAATCATCCAGCCGAATTTAGAGTCGTTCGGCTTGAAAGTCTCAATGAACCAATAGTAGTACTTCATTGCCGACTGCTGATGGCGCAGAAGGTAGTTGTAAATCTGCACAAAGCTGCGGTTTATGGGATGACTATTCTCGACAATGCTGTCAATCTGCACTTCGACATTGTAGTGAGAGAATCTTTCTGCCAGTACCTTTAATATTCCAGCCTGCAGAGCTTCAGTTGCGCTGCGATGTCCGCCACCGGTATCGGAGAAAAACAGGCCGATTCGCACTGGGTTAGTCTTATTAAGCTTGGCGTTTCCGTTCAAAGGACTACATCCACTGAGAATTTAGGTAGAAACCAATTGAGGCAGTGCCAAGTGCGGCACAGATATTCTGATAGAATGGGACTTCGCGAGTAGTCAGCTCAAGAAAACGCGTTCCATCTCCCTGACATTTCCAAGTAATAATGTACCATCAAAGTTGGCTCTCACGTCGTAGAACGAACTCCAGAACTAGCTCAGTTCATCTTAGAGCACGGTTCAATTCTTGGGCGCTTGGCCTGGCTCTAATGGCCACAACGGCCAGCTCTTCAGCGATTGCAAGCCCGGCGCGCTTGACTACCCACCAGGACGTCTCACAGCCTTCTAGCGTTCTTTACGGCTCAGTTAGCGACCGCTTCGCTAGCCTGCCCGCTGGCAAGAAACAACGCAAGAGACCGACCGATGTCAAGATTTACGAATACGACCAAAAGCCTCTCGGTGACCGCAGTCCTCTACTGCTAGTGCACGGTCTAAGGGGCGAATATTACCCTTATTTTCGCTGGCAAAAAGTAGCTGACAAGCTAGCCAAGAGCGAGGCTTTTAACAGCAAGTACAAAATTTATCTTGTGCGCTATTCCAGCCTCGATCGCTTTGACAATGTTCTACCGAAATTTAAAGATGCCCTAACCTCCCTTTACAGTGCGACCAAACAGCGGCCGATCACAATGGTGGCCCTGAGCATGGGTGGAAATATCGCCTATGAGTCATTGACCGATCCCAACATCGAGTCAAAAGTACGCCTGCTCTTCACCATGGGAACACCGTTCCACGGCTCGCCGCTATTTTGCAAAGACTGGATGAACTACACCGTTTACAAAAGGCTCTCCTGGCCTTGGACTCGTGTAGACCATAACCTCTCCTACCGCTTCTATTTCGACCGCAATCCTATTTTGCGCCAAGATTTGGCCTGGGATAACGCCGACGAAGCCATTCCAGAAACTGGCAAATTTAAGTCAAAGCTGCCATTCGGACCCAAGGGCTACCTCACTGTGGGCGATACCATTAATTCACGCCTGAGCAAAGTTAACAGCGTGCCGGTAGATCGTAAAAAGCTGATCACCTATGGTGGATATATTGTAAATCCCTACTTAGCGCCAGGCTTCAAGCGCTATGCCGAGACCACAGCTTTCTATCCGATGTTTTTACTTTCCAATTCCTTCCCTGCTCACTTTGGCAGAGAACACCCAGTTCTAGAATTTCTCAATCGAGATATCACCAATGTGCAAGTATCTAAGAAGATAGCAAAACAAGCTGGTACGCCATTTGTCTATGTATTAAACGATGGCATTTGCCCTGTCACCAGCGCGATTTTCTTACCTAACGAAGTCGCTCGCACGCAATTCGTTGCTAAAGAAACTGATTTTGAAAAAGTACGCGACAAAGTCAATGTTGGCAAAGCAAGGGTTTTCCGCAATGTCGATCACTTAACTTTCATCGATGGCGTAAGACCGCTCAATCCAATTATTTCTGCGGTGAGCAGTCAGTTTAAAGACGAACTAAATCCACAAGATGGCCAGAAAGATATTTTCGACTGGATCTTAAGTGACTTGGTCAACTCAGATCAAATTGGCGGCAGTCTTGCCAAAACCAAGCAAGTACCCGAACCGGTCAAAACCACCACGGACGAGCTGGAGACAAAACCAGAAAAACCAGAAGTTGTAGTTGATAAAGACACCGCAACAAAACAAGAAGCAGCAGCAGCCACTACTACAGCTCAATAGATGCTACAGCTCTATAACTGCTCGAACTTGCAAATCTAGTTAATCTACTTAACTTTTCATTGACGCCAGGTTTCTTTGCGCTTAGCATGGAACTCTTATGTTTAGTTACAACTCCGCCAACAATAATAACGACAATAATGATTGCCTCCAGAATCTGGTTGCACTCGTTAGACAATGTCGTAGTTAAGCTAAACAAAACAACGAAGAAGTCATCGACCGCAGCCAACCAGGTTGCGGTTTTTTGTTTTGGGAGAAATTATGGTTACGTCAATCAAACTAATGGAAGCGACTCAGCTTCTAGCTCAGTCGGCACAAAACAGCGCACACGGATCTGTAGTAGATTCCGGTAGTAATGCAGGGAAGGCTGGCGATAGCATAGTGCGCATCAAAGGTCATCTGCAATCAATGCGCGACCTTGGCCAAATTATGTTTTTGATTGTGCGTGACGCTTCGGCAACCATTCAGGTAGTTGTCACAGAAGCTTCCTTGCAAGAGCAACTGCGTCGTCTAACCAACGAAACGCCCTGCTACTTCGAAGGCCACCTGCAAGCTCAACAAGTGAAAAAGCGCAAAGAGACAAAGGCGACAGAGATAAAAGAAACAGCCGAAAGCCAACAAGCAGCATCTATTTCGCCAACAAGCGGAGTCGAGCTAGTTTTGACAGGTGTAGAAGCCCTGGCCTCAGGTCTACATGTGCCACCAATTGAAATTGGCAAACAAACAAAAATCGATAATCTCTCAGCTTCGACATTGCTCGACTATCGGCCCCTGACCTTGCGCAACGAAAAAGTTCGAGCAATCTTCAAAATAGAAGCAGAAATATTGAAAGCTTTCCGTCACTACTTGAACAGTGAAAATTTCATCGAAATTCATTCACCCAAAATCGTGGCCACAGGCACAGAAGGAGGAGCCCAGCTATTTAAAATCGACTATTTCGGAAGAACGGCCTATCTAGCTCAGAGCCCGCAGTTCTACAAGCAAATAATGGTAGGAGCATTTGAGAGAGTCTATGAAGTGGGGCCTGTCTACAGAGCAGAAGAACACGACACCACCCGACACTTAAACGAGTACATCAGCCTCGATATCGAGATGGGCTTTATCGAATCAGAGCAAGATGTCATAGCCATGCAAATTGGCTTATTGCGGCATATTATGGAGCACCTAAAAGAGAACTGCCAGAGAGAACTGGCGATGTACCAAGCCGTCGTTCCAACGATAGGCAGCACCTTGCCACAGATTAGACTAGAAGACGCTCAACAGCTTCTAGCCAGTAAGTATGGATGGAAAAGTGAATCTGCTGACCTCGACGGCGAGGGCGAGAAGCTTCTCACAAGCCACTTCGAAAAGGAGGAAGGCATCGACATGGTTTATGTCACTGACTATCCACATTCGATCAGGCCGTTTTATGCCATGCCTGGCGCACCACTTAGGAGCGGCGAAGCCGGGTCGAAGAGTTTCGACTTACTTTTCCGCGGCCTAGAAATAACCACCGGTGGTCAACGCATTCATGAGTATGAGCAACTGAAACAGTCAATTGCTAGTCGCGGATTAAACCCCGAAGACTTCAATGACTATTTACTTTGCTTCAAACATGGCATGCCACCACACGGCGGCCTGGCAATAGGCCTAGAGCGGCTAGCCAAGCAGCTCTTGGGCTTGCCTTCAGTGAAGCAAACAGCTCTCTTCCCGCGGGACATAAACCGCATAACGCCGTAGGCAATCGAAATCACAGCACGAGCAAAAGCCGGTCAAGGGCTCCAGTGAAAAGTTCATTCACTAAGCCTACCGGCTTTATCTCTAGCAGCCACCTGTCTTTTCGCACTCAAATTGATTTTACTCAAATTCACTTTATTCAAATTCTCAGCAATTTGATCAATCAATATTTTGCCACCAGAGCCGTTCATGTGCACTGGATCTTTAAAATTACTGGCGACAAAAGTCTTGCCATCGTTGAGATCAAGCAAGCCACAACCTTGCTCTGCAGCGGTCTGCTTCAATAAAGCCATATACTTATCATAAGAGCCATGGGGCATCAGCGCCATATTGGCAGGGGTAAGCGGCATGTTGACAAACAAAACTTCAACGCCTTCAGTCTTCAGTTGGCTAAGCATCCGTCTGAAATACTCGGTTTGAATCTTGAACATTGAGTCATTAGCGCCTTTGAAGCGTTTCTTATATTCGCGGCTGTTGTCTTGCCATGGATAAAAAGCATTGGGTTGTAAGGCCACCATGCCCTCAGTTACCTCAGTACCACTGAGTGCTGCATCGGGATTGGTATCGGGTTTAGTGCCAGAGCTATTACTAGAGCTATCTTTAGAATTAGCACTAGAACTAGCATTAGAAGTAGCCACGGCGCCGTCGCTGCCGCTATTTCGGCGACGGGAAGAGTCAAGCAAATCGGTCACAGCCGAACTTATAGCATCGCCAGCCATTACCTGAATTTGCAATCTTTTGCCGAGCAAATAGATGTATTTGTCAGCCAGGTATTGCCCTCTGTTGAAGATGCTTGGCATAGACAAAGGCAATAGCGAATCAATTTCGCTTTCTGACTTGAAGCGAGAAAAGTAATGATAAGCCGGAGTGGCAGCAGCGCACTCCACACCAGAATCAATAAAGTCACGCAGTGACAAACCAAATATTGCCAACTTCGGCTTGCGCTCATTTGAGAAAAGAGAACTGACAATCATATAGTGATCAGAAATCATTCCACCAGGCAGAGCGAAGTTAAAACATTTCAACTGCATGCCAGTCTTCTCCGCAATTTTCGCTTGCATATATTGAGAATAGGGATGTACGACTGGGTCAATAGTGACGTTTAGATAGTCAGCATCACGGCAGGCCGTGGGAATCATCATCAAGGACGAGCCAAATAGCACCGCATCTGGTGCCTGCGCTCCAGCCATGAAATCACGAGTGCGATGACTCTCCCAAGTTGGCTTGGTCGGAATACGCTCAACGGGCATTGGGCGGAGGGGCTGCAAAGCTACTAAACCAGCATTGACCACGGCAAAAAGCCCTAAGGCCAGTAAAAACACACTGCCTTTTGCTGTTCTAGAGTTGGGCCCGGTCATTTGCATAGGGCTAAGGCTACCAGCTATTTACAACTTTATTCTTAGAGCCTGTTTAGCTTTGCCGTCGAATCTAGTTTAAGCAAGCCTCAACGGCATCGGCCATCTTGGCAGAGGCCCCCTCAGCCAGCTTCAAGAACAAGGAAGGCTCAATTAATTCAAGCTCAAGCAAACGCAATGCGCCATTGGCGTCAGGAATAATATCGACTCTGGCATAGAGCGGTTTTTCGCTAAGAGCAGCGAGGGTCTTGTATCCAAAGGCAATTTCGTCAGCACTGGCTGGAACCATTGCCTCTCCGGCCTCACCAGCTACGGCCAAGTGCTGAAAAGCAGTTTTGCGAATGGCATGACTAAATTCGCCATCAATAAAAGCCAGGGCCCTTTCACCATAGTTTTCCACTTCGGCCAAAAAGGGCTGCACCATAACGCAATAGTCGCGTGCTAACTGATTAATATGCTCCAGGGCCCCATCTTCGTCAGCCGTTGTGCTCAAGTCAAACTTCTTGACGCCAAAAGTAGATAGACCAATTGACGGCTTAACCACGACTTTTGAAGAAAAACTAGAAGAAGAATTAGCAGGCGAAGAGCCTGACAGACTCGCCAAAATTTCGCCTAAAGCCGAACGAGTAAGTTGTTCGGCACCCTCTTCTATGTAGTATGTGGGAACGCAATCTATGCCACGCGTTGACAGGTCTCGCAGGTAGCGTTTATCAGAGTTCCATTGCACAAGCTCCCACGAATTTTTCAAAATACTATGGCTAGCAAGACTCTTCAGCCACGCCATAAACTCACGGTGGTGCAAATGGTAGTCCCAGGTTGAACGCAAGACCACAAGCCGACTTGATTGAAATGGGAAAGTACTGTCGCGCCAGTCAGCAACGGAGCAGTTATAACCGCGCTTACGGAGAATTTCGAGGGCATCAAGGTCATCAGGATCGCCCTGCTTGAGATCCGCGTAAGTAACGAAAACAATGTCCAGAGCGGGTTTCAATATGCACCTCGGGTATAGCGGGAAAGCATTAACTGGATATTATTCAGAACGGACCACTATTAACTTTGCAATCCAGGGTTACACGCTTATACTTCTGTTACGTGGAGTCTTCATATTTCCCTAACAAATGAAGCACCTGACCGGTGCGGCAGAACTGTTTGGCGTATATGTGGAAAACCTAGAAGCAGTGCGATTTGAAAATTATAAAAGCCTGCTTCCCCCTAACCGAAAAACAATCCACTAGAGATCCCAGGGTATCAACAATCGGCATTGCGAAATAGTCGCTGTTCTAGTGGCTGTTTTAACACGCCCAATTAGACCGCTTTGTCAGACTGACTAGGATGAAAAACTTTGGAGGTTTATCCCTATGCGTATTGAACTCTTGTACACACCTGGTTGCAGCAACTACAAGAAAGCCCTCAGCACCCTTGAATACATCATTGCCGAGGAGAGGCTACCGCTACCAGTTGAACTTGTCGAGAACTGCGCAAACGAAGAGGGAGAGCCAACAGTTCGTATAAATGGAGTATTGGTCAATAAGGCTGCGGCTAAATCGCAGCATTGTCTCGAGCATGTGCGTGAAGCGATCAGCCATAAGTGGCACGAAGTAAACCTGAGTCCTCTACTCACGGCCTAAAAAAACGACGCTACGCAAAGACAGAGAGACCCGCCACAAGCGGGTCTCTTTGCCTTTTCTAATTGTCTTTTAAAGGTGCAGCCAGTTCGAGCCCGCTATCATTGACCTAGCGCCCAATACGTGGGCTTGGTTTCCACTGATTAGCGTTCTCATTCTCTCTTCCTAATGCTCTTCAACACCTTACAATACGCACTGTTTCTGCCAATAGTATTCGCCCTCTTCTGGCTTAGCCCGCAGAAATGGCGCGTTTGGATTTTGTTGAGCGCCAGCTACATTTTCTATATGACCTGGAAACCAGTGTTCATATTGCTCATTCTTGGGCTAACTCTGGTCAATTACTATCTCGGCTTTGCTGTCCACAAATCTGAAAAACATAAAAAACGCTGGTTAACTCTCGGAATTGTGCTCAACTTAGGCACCCTTGCCTATTTTAAATATGCCTATTTCCTCTGCGAGACGACCAATCAATGTTTGCAACCGTTCGGGCTGCCACCAGCAAGTCTGCCGTTCAAAATAATTTTGCCCTTAGGCATTTCATTCTTTGTTTTTGAATTCATTCACTATGTCGTCGATGTCTATCGCGGTCACCAACCAATCAAGTCGTTTCCAGCATTTGCACTGTTTGCATCATTCTTTCCCACACAAATAGCCGGACCAATCAAACGCTTTCAAGACTTCATTCCGCAATTTCTTGCACCAGCCAAACTTTCGATTAAACAATTTGACACTGCTATTTCACTGATATTGCTTGGCCTATTCAAGAAAGTTTTGATTGCTGACAATCTCAGCTTCTTTGTTCAAGGCGGTTTTTCACAACCGCAACTTTTCTCCGGTTTGGATCTCTGGATTTTCGCCTATGCCTTTGCCTTCCAAATCTATTTTGATTTTTCTGGATATACAGATATCGCTCGCGGCTCAGCCAACTTATTTGGCTACAAAGTACCAATCAACTTCAACTTGCCTTATCTAGCCAATAACATTTCAGATTTCTGGAGACGCTGGCATATTTCGCTATCGACTTGGTTGCGCGATTATTTGTTCATCCCCCTGGGCGGCTCAAGACTGAGTAAATGGCTCAACTATCGCAATTTAATCATCACCATGACTCTCGGTGGCCTTTGGCATGGTGCGGCCATGCACTATTTGATCTGGGGTCTCTACCAAGGAATTTTGCTTGTGGCTCACAAAGAATTCCAAGCCTTTAAAGAAACACAAGCATGGCTCAAAGCAGCCTTTGAATCACAGATCGGCAAAATCGCATCAATCCTATTGACCTTCCATGTAGTTTGCATCGGCTGGGTTTTCTTCAGGGCAGAAACAAATACACTGGCCTTGCAAATGCTTAGCAAGATGCTAACCCTAGCGCCCACAATTGAACAATCAGCAGGCCAGACAAAAGATGTGGCTATGCTACTGCCAACAATCAATTACCCTCTTATTTATCCATCAGTGTTCTTACTGCTGCCACTGCTGGCTCTGGCCCACATCGCCATGGGTTACATCAACAAAACCAATTTAATTGAACGTACACCAAAGTTCGCCAAGATCGCCTGGTGCTGTGCCATGATCTTTGTCGTCCTTGTTTTCTCTCCCGATAAATCACCCCGCTTCATATACTTCCAATTTTAACTATGACTGCTGAAGACGACAAACCAAAGCCACTAGTGAAAAAGCTTCTCAGCAGCTATGTAATCTGTGCCGCCCTGCTTTTTGTTGGCCTTGAAGCCGTTGGCAGTGCCCTTAACACTTACGCGCCCAAAACTCTAGCCTTGAGCCCATACAAAAGCGCCAACCGCAGCTGGGTCTGGTGGAACGTTCGCGACTTTGGCAGACTGACAGCGGCACCAGATATAGTACTGCTCGGTTCATCACTAATGATGGCGCCACTACATGGTGGCGATGCCGTTCACCTAAATTCCGCCCAAAATGTACCATTGCATCACAAGAGTCAACTGCTAGAGGACCTGCTGCAAGAGAAGTTCAACCGCAATTACCATACTTTTGCCTTCGCTCTTGGGGGCGAGATGGTATCGGATGCCTGGGCCATCAGCGACACCTTGCTCAAGGGTGAGAGAAAACCCAAAGTCATTATTTATGGCGTGGCACCGCGCGACTTTATGGATTCAGCCTTACCATCGGCGGCCTCGACAGAGGTCTATAAATACATGAGCCGCATCGGCGACCTGTCGGCTGTAGACAAAGATGCCTATAGCTCGTTCTGGCAACAAGGCGAAAATGCCTTGAGCAAAATAAGCTTTACCTACAAACATCGTCCTGATTTTCTCTACATCCAGCACCGCTGGGCCAAAGAGCTTTTTCGCAAACTACTGGGCTATAAAGAACTTGAATTAGTAAATTCACCTTACCATGTGCGCAAGCAAGCCTTTTCTGAATTGCCAGAAGACAATGGACCGGGCTCGCTTTTTGTCGATCCACCGGGCCCAGCGCAAGAACCCTATGAAGCTAATTTAGATGAATATCGCTTCCGTTATCGCAAAATCAATCTCAAACAATTCAATACTCAGCTTGCTTTTCTAGAGCGTCTTTTAGTGCTCAGTGAAAAAGAAAATATTCGCATTGTCTTAGTCAATATGCCTCTAACTGAAGACAATATGGGCCTGATGCCACCGGGCTTCTACCAAAATTATCTAGATAAAGTTACGGCCTTAACCACCAGTCACAAAGCGCTATTGCTCAACCTGAACGACCCTAAAATCTTCCCACAAAAATATTTCACCGACTCAGTGCACTTAAATACCAGGGGCGGAGAACATTTCTTCCAAGTCTTAGCAGATAGGCTCAAGTCAGACCCAGAGACTGCTGCGATTATTAGTCAGGCTGGTGTTGGTAGTAATTCTTCAATAACAATGCAGACAAAACTGAATCGCGCGATTTTGGAAGGCTTACCAAAGAGCGCCACGGTGCAAGACATAGTCAAATTGGCTGGTCCTCATCATAGCGATATTGGCTCAGGCCTTCATATATTGACCTATCCACTAGCCGATGGAAGCTGGGCAACGATCGGCACTCCTGATATGAAAGCCATTATGTACATTCATTTTCAACAGAGCGAACCTAAGAGTGGTTTTGAGAAATAGTTGCATATACAACTATTTCTCAAATGAAAACACCCAGGGTAGTGACTTTGTAAATTAGGTGCATATACACCTAATTTACAAAAGCTGATAGCATCAGGAAGTGAGAGCTATTGGAGATTTCAGATTTGCAGAAATTGGCATTTAATGGCTAAGAAGCAAAACCCTAATTCTGAAGAATCCAGCAATTCATTGGATGGCGAGAGCACCCAGCCGCAAAAGCTGGAGAGTTCAACGCCAATGGCTGCAAATTTTCTACAAGCCCTAATTGCCTCGTCCTTTCTTTGGTATCCGTTCGCATGCCTTCTAATCGCTGTTCCATTCATACTAATAACCTCGTATTTTGTTACAGACGAAGGCCTTCAATACGTTGTTAGCGCATACCTCATAGCCTGCTATCTAATTCCGGCACTAGCGTTTGTAGTTCTGATGCTCCGCAACAGGTGGTTCAGAAAGTCTTTCCTTTGGATTCTATTACTTTGGTTTGGCACGAGCCAAATTGGTCCAATTACCCCAAGCGCCATGACCCGAACTTTCATTTCCGCGAACAAAGCGATTCGCGCACAACTTAAAACCCAAACTACTAATCATGAAAAATAGATAGTTGCATATACAACTATTTCCAAAAACTTACTTCTCCGCCGCCACCAGACGCTCGTCTAGCTCATCCAAAGTCTTAAGTCTGGCAGCCAATAATTGCTCTGGCAATAAACCTTTTGCCCGCATTTTCTTTTGATAGCGCAGCTGATCTATCAACAAATAATTGGTCAGCGCTAGAGAAGAAGCAGAACCAACGGTTGAGGCAATACCACCGGCCAGATACATATTATTTGCGGCCTTCGGCCTTTCACGCAGCCGATTAAGAGCAACTGAAGCCAAGATATCTTGAGCCAAATATGTGCTTGAAATAGCAGGTCCAGAAATCACACCCTGCAAAGCCACTTTGTTCTGGTGGCGCTGGTCAATCAGTCCTTGCTCGATATACTTGTCATAGCGAGCAGACCAGAGCACATAGACAGAAACTCTGTTTTGAACAGAAGCAGCGGTTTCAAGAATGGTAATGTCCCGCGAAGCAAGCTCGCTGTTCAACTCATCCATGGCTGCTTTAGTTTCTTTTTCAGCGCTGCTAAGGTCTTCTTTTAAAGTAGCCGATAGACGCTTGCGCCAATGGCGATAGAACATATTGTATGACTTAGCGCTGGCAGGAGCGCTGATAATACCGAGGGTATCACCAACCATGCCAGTGTTAGCAGAAGCATTTCCTAACTCGGGCCTAGTCAACGATTTAATAGCAAGAAGCTGTGAAGCAGTGTATGCACTGTCAGCAGCAATATCCAATATGTAATACACGTTGAAGCTCGCCTGAGTCGATTTCACATCAGCATAAACATCGGCAAACTCAGACAAGCACCAATCACGAAAGCTCTTCAGCACGCGGCCTTCCGCCTGACAAACAGTGATTGAAAGAAGATCGGGATTCTTCTTCATTAGAGCATCACGCTCTGCCATCATGGCGTCTATTTCTTTAATTCTTGCCACCACATTCTTCACAGCAGCACCAGGACTGGTGCCATTGCGAATATGCTTGATGGCAGTATAACCATTAGAGCAAAGTTCAACGGCAGAGCTGCCGCCATCGAGGAGGATTCCCACCAAACCAGCCTCTAGACCATCGCGCGTGCCGCGCACCGAAATACGTTCAGGAACCTTAGTATGGCTGCCAGAGAGGGCTACGTTAGTGATGTTAGACGCCATTGAAGCCATGGCTGACGAAACCTGAAAAGCAAAATAACGAGCACGACGATACTTCGGCTCTTTTGTCCCTTCCACGCGATACTGAAGGTAGTACCGCTCTAAGTCTATCTCTTTGCGCAAAATATCATTGGCCAGCTCATCGATGCGCAATTCATCAGAACTAGCGGCTGAGCAAGAGGGCACGGAAACAAACAGCAGTGAAAAACAGCAGGCTAAAAATTTTCGAGCGAGGCTATACATCAAAGTCAAAATTATCAATAAAGGGCTTTGACGATCAACTTTTGGAATTGAATACAGAGATGCTCGCTATTAGTGAGGAAGCGTCCCACACTCGGTACACCACCAATCAATCCACGCTGAACAGAGTTCGTGAGAACATCGTCTTCTTGACCCACTTCGGTATTGAAATCAATCAGCTCCTGGGCCCACTTCTTATCAACACCGGGTGCAAAATACTGCTCTGAAAATCCTTTGGCCTGATTCGGTCCTAGCGGCAACCAGACATCGATAGACAAATTGGGGAAGCCGGGATTGATATTGATCGTAAAATTGGGCCAGAGCAAATGATACTGAGCTTGCTTGACTGAGCCAGCAGCATCATAAATTTTGATTCTGGTTTTGCCTTCTAAAGCTGACTGGCGCACATGACCAACTTGACTCAAGAACCAATCATGTGAGGTCAGTTTATAGCTATCCTGATCGACATCTATTGCAGCGGAGAATCCAGGGTGGGCCACGGCACAGTGGTAGCACTCCAAATAATTCTCGAGCATGGTTTTCCAATTGGCACCAGATTGCCATTCACTGCGCTCGTACAATTCAAGCGTATTCAAATCAAGACCGCTAGCAGCAATGGTGTCTAGCACCGGTCCATAAAATGACTCTAGTGACTTACAGTTTTCATCAGCATTGGCGAAGACCCAGGGGCCAAGCGTGTCTACCTTTATAGGAAGCAACGGATAATCAGCAGTAGCAAAATTAGGCTCGCGGTCGGCGCGGGGGGCAGCCCTTAAGGCGCCCTTGATATCGTAAGTCCAGGCATGGTAGGCACACTGCATAATTTTGGCATTACCACAGCCTTTCATCACTTCATGGCGTCTGTGCCTACAGACATTGATAAATCCTTCAAGACCATTTTCGTTGCGGATAACTACAACAGGAATCTCACCGACATAGCCAGTGATGTAATCACCGACATTGGAAAGTTTTTGAGTCGGCCCAATATATTGCCATGACTTGCGAAAAATCTTCTCAATCTCTTGAGCTGTGATTGCCGGATCAGTATAGAGATGCGCCGGGATTGCTTCACCACGATCAAGACCAGCGAGCAATTCATCTTTCTTTTCGCAAAGCTGTTGCATAGTCAATTACTCCTCGCCTTGAAGCCCGTGGCTACAGTTCAAAATTGCCAACCTAACGATATTGACAGGCAAGAAATCATAACCGATGTGGCAGTACCTTTTATTAAAGTCGCGCTTGAGCGTCGCCCAAGCAAACTCTAACCAAAGGCACATGATAGAATTTGCCATCATTCAAGAGTGCCCCAAGGGCGCTTAGCCCAGTTTATTGTTGAAAACTCATGCGGGTGTTGCCATGCTTTATCGTCTAAACCGTCTCTTTCATCCAACGTCTAAGCGCACTTTTGTTGTAGCCGTTGACCATGCTCTATTCAATAATGCGGCTTTCTTAGAAGGCATTGAGAACATGGAGAAAACTGTCTCGACCCTGACAGATGCCAACCCTGATGCCATGCTGCTCTCGCCCGGCGAAGCACCACACCTGCAAAAGCTACCTGGACGCAACAAGCCAGCTTTGATGCTAAGAGCCGATACTGCCAACTTCTACAACGATGTTCTGCCTTCTTCTAAGTTGTTCTGCGAAGCCTATGAAGAAGCTGTCGAAGTGGCAGTACGCCTTGATGCAGCCTGCATTTTACTCAACCTATTGCAAGTTGACGAATACCCAGAAATGCTCAATCAGTGCGTGCGCAATATCTTGCGTTTGAAAAATGTCTGCGATCGCTATGGCATGCCTATGGGTATTGAGCCACTCTCATTCAAGCGTAGCAAAGACGGCATGGTGGGAGATGGCACACCAGCTCGGGTTGTTACCCTGGCCCGCATGGCAGCTGAACTAGGTGCTGACATCATCAAAACCGATTCAACTGAACCAGAAGAAGAATTCCATCGCGTCATCGAAGCGGCTTCAGGAGTACCGGTATGCGTGAGAGGCGGCGGCCGCGCTTCTAATATCGAAGTGCTTCAACACACTGAAAAATTAGTGGCTCAGGGTGTTGCCGGCATCATTTACGGCCGCAATATCATCCAACATAGCGATCCTAAAGGGATGACAGAGGCTCTCCAAGCGGTTCTCCACCATGGCGAGAGTGCCTCTAGCGCCATGAAATATATCAAAGAGCCAGTAGCTGCTGCCAAGAAATAAGTAGCTAACAATAATTGTCAGGAGTACCTCATGAAGCAAAGCGAAATCAATCAACTTTGTCGAGAAGCAGCAGACTGCCTAAAACAACACAACTGGGTGCTTCCACCTCAGCCTGAATGGTCAGCCACAGACTTTGGTCTTGGCGACTATACAAAAGCTGGCTTAGTTGAAGTTCTTCTTGCCAACGAGCCCGAATACTGCGAAAAAATCATGTACGCAAGGGAAGGCATGGTCACTCCAGCCCATACTCACTATGAGAAGAAAGAAGACATTATTTGTCGACACGGCACACTGAAAATTACACTCTGGTCTAAAAATCCAGGGGAGCATAAGGCCGAAGGCACAGTTGAAGTCAAGATCAATCGCAAAATGGAAACTCGGCAATCGGGCGTACCTTTTGAGATGCCAGCCGGCACAAGAATAACTCTGACTTCAGGAATTTGGCACGAGTTTGTGCCAGTCAACGGAGTCAGTGTAATCGGTGAAGTTAGTACCTTCTGCAATGAAGAAACTGACAACATCTTTGCCAATAAAGACATCGATATCTTCCAAGCACCACAGGCAGACGAACCAGTCGCTTTGCCAGTTTGAGGTAAAGTCATGCTTCCCCACGCTCTTATTTTTGATATGGATGGCTTGATTCTCGACACCGAGAATCACTACAAACGTGCCTGGACAAAAGCAGCAAAAGAACTTGGTTTTGACTTAAGCGACGAACTCTATTTGCGCTTAATTGGCATCACAGTTGCTGATGCAGAAAATGTTCTAGCCGAAGAATTTGGACCGACCTTCCCTAAAGAAAATTTCCACGTGCGCGCCCAAGAGCTTTATGAGGAGCTACATCACAAAGAAGGCCTACCGCTTAAGCCAGGCATCAAAGAGCTTTTAGCCTGGGCGAAAGAACAAAATATTCCTTGCGCTGTGGGCACATCAACAGTAAAGGAAGAAGCCGTACGACGGCTTGTGCACCACGAAATAGTTGACTACTTTGAAGTAGTTATTGGCGGCGACATGGTCGAGCGGGGCAAACCAAATCCAGATATTTTCCTTATGGCCCAATCAGGTTTAGGTAAGGAAGCAGAACATTGTCTCATCCTAGAAGACGCACACAGTGGTCTTCTTGCAGCCAGAGCAGGTGGCATGCGTTCATGCTTGGTGCCTGATTTACTGCCGGCTAGCGCTGAATCGAGAGAACTGGCCGAAGGCGTATTCGACTCTTTGCATGAGGTGCGCGAATGGCTAAAGTTGGGTTGCCCCATTTCGCAAGAACTGCACGAAAACGAGAACGCAAACAAAAACGTAGGCCTTAATTGACATCGTCAGCCTTAGAACCAGGGATAAGGCCACGCCTACTGACCTACCTTTGCTACGGCGCCATGATGAGCCTGGCCATTGGCGTCAATCTGCTGCCAATATTTCTTGTCTCCATTCAGCATTCGTTTATTGGTACGGGTACAAGTATAGGTCCAGGCCATGGCCTAACCCAAGAAGAATTAGGTAGACTAGGCGCTTTTACATTCTCAGGACTGGTAGCGGCCATTCTATTAACCGGCCCCTTAGCCGATCGCTTCGGGGCCAAAATCTTTGCCCTAGCAGGAAACGCCCTACTAGTTGTCGGCTTGCTTCTGACGGCCTGGTCGCCAACTTACGAGATACTACTCTGGGCCAACTTTGTTCTAGGCTTTGGTGCTGGCGTACTCGACATGGTCTTAAGTCCAATCGTCTCGGCCATAAATCCAGAGAGTCGCTCAGCATCAATGAACTGGCTTCATTCATTTTATTGCGTGGGCGCCACCCTCACAGTTATGGCCGGCACCATTGCCCTGCAATGCAATATCTCCTGGCGACTAGCTTGCCTGCTTTTGATACCACTCCCAGCCCTTCTGATTTTTGCCCTAGCCGTAGCCAAATTCCCAGCTTTAACCAGCGAAGGCGAAGAACGCATACCTTTTCTTAAGCTGCTTAGTTCGCTCTGGTTTGTTGGCGCCTTAGCTGCAATATTTCTCGGTGGCGCCACCGAGCTAGGTATGGCGCAATGGCTACCAGCCTACGCTGAACTTGCCCTAAAGTATCCTCAATGGGTTGGCGGTGCTGCACTCTTCTTCTTCTCTATCTGCATGGCGATTGGTCGCATGGGCATCGGCGCTTTAAGCACCAAACTTGATTCATGCACAATTATGTCGTGGGGCTGCGGCTTATCAGTGGCACTATTTTTACTAGGTTCATTTTGCCCAATTAGAATAGTTGCTCTAATTGCCTGCATTCTGGCTGGCTTGACAGGAAGCTGTCTCTGGCCAACCATGCTGGCCATAACCGCAGACAAATACCCTAATGGTGGCGCCACTATGTTCGGTGCCTTAGCCGCCTTTGGCAACGCTGGCGGCATCTTTATGCCCTGGCTAGTTGGCGTTATTGCCGACAAGTACAGCTTGCATTGGGGCCTGGCAATCTCAGCACTAGCACCGCTACTTATGCTTCCAATTGTTCTGACTTTAGGGCGCAAGCTGACGAAAGCCTAGATTTCGAGCCGCAGACTTAGAGCAGCCGACTTAGGGCAGCAGAGCCAGTGCTCTAGACTTTAGGCGCGACGCCATCACGCAAAGCTATGCGCTTAGCTACATCAGCACCAGAATTCAAGCCACCTTCCATATAGCCCTGAAAAGCAAAGCTCGTATGCTCTCCGGCAAAGTGCAATCGACCCAGGCCGTTATACAGAATTGGCCCAAGTGTCATGATTTGGCCGGGAGCCGGGGCGGAATAGCCGGCCTGCGACCAGGGGTCTGAAGGCCAATCAATAAACTTACCTTGAACAAAATTGTGAGCATAACTTGGATAGATTTTCTGAATCTCAAGGGCATAGTGCGCCATCCGTTGTTCAGTAGGCCAGCCCCGGCCATAATCGGCGGCATTACCACCAGCAAACACGGTCAAGCAAGAATGACCAGTGGCCGACTGCATATCAGTGGCTTCCCAGGTCTCGGCCACCGGTCCATCACTAAGCGAGACAGGCGAAACCTTGTCTTGCTCCCAAAAGCGCGTACGCACCTCAGACAAAAACTTGACTTGATTTGCCATTTGCGGTGAAAGCTGAGGAGGGAAGGAGGGAGTAAAAGTAATACGCTTCCAAGTACCTGGTGGCACGCTTAGTATCACATCATCGGCTTCCATTACCTTGCCACTAGCCAATGACACTACTACTTTATCTGCTCGCACATCTACTGCAGTAACCGGTAATTCCAAATGAATGCGCTGCCTCCCAATGGCATCGGCCAATCGCTCGGCTAATTGCACATTACCGCCCTTACAGCGAAAACGTTCACTCTCAGTCCAATATTTTTCGACGCCACCACCCTTAATAACAGCCAGCCGGCCCAGCAGACTCTGCCAGCCGGGATCATTTGCATCTGATGCTTCCGACAAACGAATAGCCTTCCTACAGAGATCTGAGCACTTAAGCTCTTCTATCCAGGTGTTTACGGTCTTAGCATCTAGCTCTTTGGCGTTAGGACTGCGCCAGGGCTGATAGGCATCAATGGGCTCAGCGATTTTATTGTAGGCACTGAGATAATGACCCACTTCTTCCCAGAGCGCCTCGGCTTTTTTCGGGGCAAGCAACTCACCATTGCAATAGAAAGGTTGTTCACTATCAGGATAAGACGTGCGCTCTAGCATCTCTAACTTAAAGCGCTTGGCGTAGGCCTGCCAGGTCGGATGGTTAGCGCCAATTAGCTCAGCACCGGCTTCAACATGCTTGCCATGAATGAAGTCGTAGAGGGTCTGCACTCGCCCGCCGATCCTTCCACGAGCCTCAACCACCGTAACATCATAACCAGCTGCTAATAGTTCATAAGCTGCCGCTAGTCCAGAAAAACCAGCCCCAATGACAATAATCTTGTGATCATTGCGTGCCTTACCAAAGGCACCACCAGAGAAGCCATAACTCAGCATCAAGCTAGCTGCGGTGGCCATCATGCCCTTAAGCATTTCACGCCGCGAAAGGCGCTCATCTTCAGGCAGAAACCGGTCGTTCAGTTGGTTGATGATTGAGCGGGACATTGCGTTTTTACCTTTATAAGAAACAGTGGAACACAGAGGAAGAATAGGCCGCTTGTAATCGAGAGAATGTGGAGCAATTGCAGTTTATGAGCCGAGTCAGTAACGAACTCAACATAAGCATCAACCGCGATCATTCCTAGTGAATAAGAGAGATTGGAAACAGCGTAGGCTATGGCATACGAGGTAGAACCCCGCCTATCCACTGCATCTCCGAGCTCAGCCGAGGTAGGATTCATAGTAAAAGCATAACCCACAGTAATCAGACAGAGCACAACAGTAGCAAGAGTGAGATTTGGAGTTAGAGCCAATAAAGGCATAGAAATCGCTGTAACCAATAAACCAATCACGGCGGTGGGACGCACCCCAATTTTATTAGAAACCGCATCTACAGCCGGTGGCATAAAAGCGTAAATCAAATTGGAAAAAGTAAAGAGAGCTCCGACTGTCGCTGGCGTCGCTTTGGCAATGCGCATTACATGCATAGGAAAAAGCGGCTCCATCATGGCCCAACCTGCCGCCGCAAGCGCCACAGCAAAAGCAGCAGTTAGAACACTTTTGTCAGTGACAATGCCACCAACTTCAGCAAAAGTATCTTTCCATGGGCCTTTGACTTTAGCTATCTGCTTCTTAGAAATAAAAACAAAACGCAAAATGAAATCGACAGCCAAGAGTCCGAGCATGAAATAAATGGTTAGAGCATAGCCAAAAATATCGTACATCTCACCGCCCACCAAAGGGCCGATAACAGCACCAATAGTGCCCCCCAAGAGAGCGAAGCCCATGGCGCGCACACGGCGCGTCACAAAGTATTCAGCCACCAAGGCCAGACCAGCTGTCCAGGTACAAGCAGCACCAGCGCCCTGTAATATGCGGGAAAATATAACCACATCAGGAGTAGTACCAACGAGAAAAAGAACAGCCGAAATGAAGAGCATCACCACTCCGACAATCATTGGCTTGCGACGGCCAATACGATCGGTTATCAGGGCAAGAATGGGAGCGGCAATAATCAGGCCCAAGGCGTAAGCACCATATAAGGTGCTTACCATGTGCTCGTCTTTTATATGAGCTGGCGACATCGGAGTCAGAGGGGCAACGGCCCCATATAAGACTTCTTCAATACAAAGGGCGAACGAAACTACAAACAAGACCATGTTAGGAGAAGTTCGCAGTTTGTCGACCCAACTCATAAACCTAAACCATGCAAAGAGCCGCCAACCGTGATTTTAGCGCCTTTAAGCATGGAACAGCTCTTGAGATTGTCAAAACCCGCCAAATTTCATATTGGCAAGCTCTGGGGTTCAGAGTCCAGGGCGATCGGCTTGCTATTGATATCGACAGAAACCAAGACGAAATTGCCATGGGCGCAGAGCTGCCGCTCGCCCGATAGCAAGTTCTCGCCAAATAGCTCGACATTGACTGTAACTGACGAATTGCCCCTTTTAACAATGCGACCAATCACTTCAACCAAATAGCCATGCTTCACCGGAGTTTTAAAATCAATGCGCTCAGATGAAGCTGTTACCATAGACTTGCGGGCATAGCGCGACGCCGTAATAAAGGCGCTCTTATCCATCAGCTCAAGAGCATGGCCACCAAATAAGGTGCCATAGTGATTGGTCTGATTGGGAAAAACCATTTCGACCATTCTAGTGTCATATTTTGAAAAATCAGTTGCACCCATACGAATCTCCCTTTAGAAATAAAAAAGTTCCCGACCAAAGGCAGGAACGAGATCTCGTATAAGCCACCAGAGAGTGACCATAGATACTTGCCTCCTTGCCTCGAAGAGGTGATGTAATAGTGCTCAAGTGGGTAGCCTGACTGGCAATTTCTTGCTTCACAGTTGCGGGACAGCGGTGGATTTTCACCACACTTCCCCCACCAGATCGCCCAAAGCGATCTCTTTATTTATTGAACACAGATTGAGTTTATGTAAGCAGTTCCTCCAATAAGTACGGCAATTATAGCCGATGAATAACCGCACCGCCATTGGTGGCCAAGCAAATGTGCAAGAAAAAGCCTGACAAAACGAGCAGACCAAGTTCCCCCGTACCGCTAACAATTGCCTCAAACTATATGAGAGACTTTGTGGACTTGCGGTATTCATTTATATGCAGACACTGGTTTATGCGGGCCCAGAAACATTAACAACTACTCATCCAATTCTTTGAACTTTTTGGAGAGTCGCTACGTCTTCACGTGTATCAACCATTTTTTGGAGATTGATTTCATGAACAGGTTACACATTTCAGCCTTGTCTCTAGCAGTATTGCTAGGCCTAGCCACCTCGGCTAGCCAGCCAGCCGAAGCTTACCGCTACGGCGTCAACAACAGGCAAGAACGGCAACAAAATCGCATCTATAGCGGCGTCCAAAACGGCTCCCTCAACCGCAGAGAAACGGCCCGCCTCGGAAAACAGCAATATGCTCTCAACCAGAAAGAAGCCAGATATCGCGCCAGCGGTAACGGCATGAGCAACTCGGAAAGAGCCCGGCTGGCAAGACAGCAAAATCAAATGAGCCAAAACATCTATCAGCAAAAGCATGATGGCCAGGGATACAACTCAGTACCAAATCCGGGATACCCAAATAAGCCAGGCCGTTCACTATATGACGTTAACCAAACCCAGCAGAACCAAGCAAATCGCATAAACAACGGTGTTCAAAACGGTTCACTAACTTCACAAGAAGCAGCCAGGCTGCAAAATCAGCAAAATCAGTTTGCTGCTCGCGAAGCCAGCATGCGCGCGAGCGGCAACGGCCTGTCAGTACAAGAGAGAGCGCGCCTCGACAATCAGCAAGATCGTATGAGCCAGAACATCTATCAACAGAAAAACGACGCTCAAGGCTTAAACCAAGGTGGTCCAGGCCCGGGACCAGGCTCACCGTATAATAATCGCGGCATAAACGGCGACCAAGCCAACCAACAAGCACGCATCAATCAAGGCATCCAATCTGGGGCCCTGACACCACAAGAGGCTCAAAGGCTACAAAACAATCAAGCTGAGTTTGCCGCAAAAGAGGCCAGACTTCGCGCCAGCGGTAACGGATTGAGCTATCAAGAACGGGCGAGACTAGAAGCAGAACAAGCCAGACTCAGCAAGCAAATCTACAATCAGAAAAACGACGCCCAAGGAATCCCACAATAGGCTCTATAAAACAATCAAACAGGGAAGAAAATTCCGTGTTGAGCGAAATAGAGCCAGGGTCGAAGCTCAACCCCAGTCAACTTGCGCAAATCAGCAACATAGGTCTTGATTTGTTCACGGTGTTTGCGAGCTTGAGTTTCAACATCTTTGGCAGCGAAATGATCGGTCTTGTAGTCAACCAAATGCCAGTCGCCTTCGGCGTCTTGAAAAATTAAGTCAGGGCGTCGAGGGCGAATGTCAGGGCCAGCCTCTGAAAAACCAGCAGCTGTATCAATTAAATAGGGCAATTCATGCCGTCTTTGTTGACTTTGTGAAAGCAGGCCGTAAAGCCTGCTTTCGTAGTAAACGCTAAGCAAGCGCTCTCCCTCATCAACCAAGCGGCTGAGCAAATCACTATGAGCCACCATGGCCCCCTGGGTAAAAGCAATGTCAGCAATCCAAGCGCGATCGACCTTGCGCCCTGAAGGCGGCAGATTCTCCATCAAAGAGTGGAAGAATGTACCAAGAGACGCGGCTGTAACAATGCCCTCCGATGGTGGAACACCGTCTCTCGGCGTCACCCGGCTACGGCCTTGTTCGTTGACTTTAGGGTCTTCCCCACTAGTTTGGCTTTGCTCTAAGCCAAAGAGACTTTGCAGAGAAGCATCGCCCTCGCCAGGAATAGCAATAGTGTTCGGCTCATCAGCGCTTCTCTGCGGCACTTCAATTCCAGCAGCCAAACTAAAACTATATGGCGCTACCTCGCCGTCGCTGCGAGAAGTAATAGTGAGGCCAACGCAATCATCCGGTCCCGGTCGCACAGCATCATCCCGGTCTAGCCCCAGCACCTGCATAATCCACTGGCGATAAGACTCGCTCTTCCTAAATGGAGCCGATAGAAAAATTCCGAGGTTATCTCGGGCCCTGGTCATGGCCACATAAAGCAAGCGTTTCTTCTCTTCGCGCTCCATCTGCCGATCTAAATGGCTAGCAACCTGATACCAGGCCGGCTTATCTTGATCATCCAGGCGAGTACTATTGAAGGCTACGCCATAACTAGAGTGATAAACCAGGCGATCGGCATTGCGCAGCAGTTGGCCTCCTAAACAAGGTAAGGCCACCACGGGAAATTCTAAGCCCTTGCTGGCATGAACGGTCATCAGTTTAACGGCATCAGCGCTATCAAGAGGGGCCTCAGACTCGCGCATACCAAACTCGCGCATGAGAGCCAGACGCCGGGCAAATTCTCCACAAGAGAGATGTTCATGCTCAGAGGCTAAATGAGCCATCTTCCAGACATTGCGAGAGCGCTGCTTACCGTCAGGTGCAGCCAACATCGCCAAATCATAATGAGTATCATCAATAACTTTCTGCACCAACTCGCCCAAGGGTAACAGGGCGGCATATTCCATCAAATTTCTCAGCTGCCGCACCGCCAGAGACAATGCCTCAACTCCGGGCTCACGGGCGCGCACGACATTAGCAATAGCAGTCCAGAGAGGTTGCGAGGGATGGTGAGTAACCACCCGGTGCAGCAAGTCATCAGTAATAGAACAAAATGGTGAGCGCAGCACAGCTAAAAGTGAATGACTATCTTTCGGGTTATCTAAGAAGCGGAATAGGTTTTCAAAGTCAGCCACTTCTTGACGGCGCAAGAAGCCACTGCCACCGAAAGTTACGTAAGGAATATCAAGCTGGGCAAACATTGCCTCAAAAGAGGCAAAGTCACCGTTGCGTACCACTAAAACAGCACAATCACCATAGGTAATTGGTCGCACACCGCCATTCTTTGCAGCAATCTTATAGCCACCTTCAACTTTCTTTTTCAACCAATGCCCGACTTGATGGGCCTCATAGAAAGCAGGAGTTAAGCCGCGGGTGTCTTCTTCAATATCGAGGTCAAGCATGAGAACTTCAACAGCAGTAGCACTTTGCTCAGCCGCAGCAGTTATGCTCAAGTCTGCCTGCCGGGCTGGCTCTAGAGCCTCGAAAGCAGCAACATAGGGCACCACTTCTGGATCGGCGTCAAGTAAGTGATCAAAAACTGAATTAACGAAGAACACTACCTCAGGGTGACTGCGAAAAGAGCGAGTCAATTTAGTAACGAGTGAAGAGCCGCTTAAACTCGAAGTTTCATTCTTGAACAAAGACTTCCACTTGTTAAAAGTAGCAACGTCGGCACCCTGGAATTTATAAATCGACTGCTTATCATCTCCGATTAAAAACACCCTTGTCTTGTCACCGGCCAACAGAGATAATAGGGTGGCTTGCATGTCATTGGTATCTTGAAATTCATCCACAAGCAAAGCCTGCAACTTGTCATTGAAATAGCCCCTCGATTGCGAGCCTTCTTTTTCCAAACAAGCACAAGCCAGACTAATCAAATCGTTATAGTCAACTGTAGTCAATTCGCGCTTATGCTCTTCGTAGACGGCCAGAGAGCGCTCAAATAGCTGAATAATACCAAGGGTAAGAACAAAACCCCGTTCGTCTTCTTGATTGAGGGTAGCAGGAATTTTGCCGACAATTTGCTTGGCTTGCTCACGACAGGTCATTAGAGCTTTACGCAAATCTTTGGCATCAGGTTTGGTACCACCAATATTGCCAATTGTAAGCGTAGACACCGCCATAAACGCCTGCCATCGAGCAGCCACAGAATCATCGGCGAACAACTGCTGACAAAGATTCAGCAAAGTCTCACGCACGGGATTGAGCTTGTTGGCAGCATCAGCCATTGAATTCATGCGCACATAGTCGAATGATGAATTGAACTCTCGATTAGTAGAAAGACCAGAAAGAGCGCTACTCTGCATATCAAGCAAGACTCTTTCAGCAGTGGTACGCATGCCAGCAATAGTCAGAGAGTCAAAGGCCTTCATCGATTGCTTAAATTGCATTGAGCCCTTAAGCAGTCGGTTCAATATTTTCTTTACTTCATCAATTGAAAACTCTTGCAAAACATCGTGCTCACAGACAGACTCTGGCGCGGAAGCGGCGCCATAGAGTTCAATCACCTCCTTGAGAGCGCGTTCAATGCTATCTTGCAATAGTTCATTTTGAGTCAACTCATCTAGCACTTCAAACTGCGGATCGATGCCACAATCAGCCGGATGACTCTTCAAAATCGATTCGCACAATGAGTGAATTGTACCGATACGAGCGCCGTCAACTTCAGCTAAGCAATTAAGCCAGCGGCCATCCGCTTCTTCCTGCGAAAGAGTAAGAAAGCGCGCCTTAAGCCTTGAGCGCATCTCGGCCGCAGCCTTGCGAGTAAAGGTAACAGCAATGATATTGGCCAGAGTGCAATCAGGGTAACGCCTCAGAATCTCGACATAACGCTCTACTAGCACATGGGTCTTGCCCGAGCCTGCACCGGCTGAAACCAATACGTTTCTGTCTACCAAATCTACAGCTTGTTGTTGTTGCTCAGTTAGCATCTATCAAATCATCCTAATAGTAGACTTAATCGCTATCATCACTAGCGCCAAGCTCGGTGATGCGACACACTTGCTGATGGTCACAGTGCTTGCAAGAATCTGGGCTGCTGGGCTTGACACTGAAGTTTCCCTTTTTGATCTCTGCCACATAGTTGCCAATGTATTCTTTGGTCAAACCGATATAGTCGTTTTCACCATCCTGAAAATCAATGGTGCCAATTTGATCACCGGAAGAGAAGCTGAGAAAAGCACCATTCTTAACCTGCACATTACTATCGGCCAAAATAGCATCAGTTACAGCCATAGCATAAACCGGCAGTTGCATATTTCGACCAGCTAAAGCCTCTTTCTTGCTAATCGCACCAGAGCTAGATTTATAGTCTATGACCTTGACTCGACCATCGCTTGATACATCAATGCGGTCCACCCGACCATGCATTTTCACAACTTGGCCATCAACTTTTACAACTAAAGCTGGTGATGATTCGCCATCTTTAAAGCCAAAGCCTTTTTCAAAGTAGGTAGGGACAAACTCGCCCCCCGAGCGCACGGCTCGCTCCTTTTCTTTGACAAAGAAGCGGCGCAAACGAAAAGCAATTTCTTTCTGCTCGTATTGCCAGAAATCAGTGTGCCTGAACTTGCGTGTCGTCTCTAGCCAGACAATGGCCGACTTAATACTACTTTCGAATATTTCTTGCAAGAGGGCTTCGTCTGCACCTAAGAGAGAGAGAGAGCGTTCTTTCAATTCTAAGTAGAAAACTTCGAGGGCTTTGTGATAGACCTCACCAAGCAATCTGGCATCAAGACCAAGCTCTGGTTCTTCCATCTTCTCAATTTTTAGAGTATGCGACACCCAGAATCTAAACGGGCACTTTCCATAGTCATTAAGACGGCTGACACTCCACATTTCAGGAGTCTTTACACTAATAAGGCTGAGGTTGACTTGCTCAGTCAAGCAGCCGTTCAATTCATTGAATATATTAGACCCAGTGCTAGAACCGTCCCCCAAAGTAGATTGCGTGCGCGCCTGCACGGTAGAGAAGGGCAGCTCTAACTTAGTCAGAAACTGACGGACATCAAAGGGCATCCACGACAATTCGAGATCACGCAAAGCCTGCCTGCCATTGAGCCAGAGCCAGCCGGCCGCGAGTTCCTGCGCAGAAGTAGGCTCAAGCATGGCATAAGTTCGTGGGGCACGGAAAGTGAGAGCAGCTGCAGCGGCTTCATCACCTTTGGTTAAGAAGAAGGAAGGAATCAATTCTTCCCCAGTCATCTCATAGATTGGGCTTGATTGACAGAGCCTATCGGTGGCACGCTCAAGCAATGAATCATAAAGCGAGGGCTCAAACGATTGATGATGACGAGGATTCTCGATGTCTATGCCGTAAGACATCCACTTGCGCACTTCATCTTTACTAAGAAATCCACCTTGCTCTGAGCGCCGGGGAAATTCACCTTCGTTCAAACCAGCGACGATAATGACCTTAAATCTTCTGTTTGGAACTAAATCGGCACTGCAAACAGTAATCGCTTCGCGACTAACTTTTGGTCTTCTAAAGTTGGCATTCTCTAGGGCTCGCTCCAGGCGCTTGAAGAAGGCAGAATAGGTAGACATCTGCGGGCCATAGGCGTGGGAAAGCAGAGTCTCTTCTAAAACCAAATTAGCCAATACCCGCCTGAACTCGAACAAGGCTTGATGCTCTTCCCAACTCACCAGTGGGTTCGAGAATTCCTCATCATTGGGCAATATCAATAAGTCATCAATTAAATCTTCGACAAAGCTGACGTGCTCAGTCAAAGTTTTTTCATAACCGGTAGAGTGAATACTTGGTAGAGAAAGCCGCTCTATCAACTTGCCTAGCTTTGCCGCCCAATGCCAATCGCTGGCACCTTTTACAGTAAGAGTTGAGAGAGACTGATCATCAATCTCTTCAATTTCACTGCTATCCAAATCAAGATAGGCCCTATTAAAAAACGGGCTAGAAAGAGTGCGCACCACATCTTGCCTGGCAAAATCAGAAACAGGGAGATGCAACAGGCGACGCAAATATTTGACTAAAGGCAAACTGCCAAGCTCAAGGGGCTCATCAAGAAAGTAATCAATTTGTGCTCTTTCAAAAGCAGCACGAATGGCCGTCATATATGGTTTCACCGAACGTGCCACCACAACAATTTGATCGGCCGAGTAGCCTTTAAGCAAACATTTTTTTGCTTCGCGGGCGACTTCCTCCATTTCCATCAAACGATCTAGCGCTCTAAAATTGATCTTTTGCAGAGAGCCAGTCGCCGCAGCTGATGGAGAAGCCTGACGCACAGTTTCTTTGAGGAGCGGCGCAAAGGCTTCTTTCAACTCGCGCAGTGATTTATCCTTCCAAGAATAATTTTGCCAAGAATAATTTTGCCAATTTGAATCAGAAGAAGAAGACTGCGCTGCCACATAGTCAAAAGCAATGATGGTGCGCTGTGACTGTTTAGCGATAGAACTGAGAACTTGCAACTGCAGCCGATTGAAGCGGTCAAAGCCATCCACAGCCAGGAGCCCAATTGACAATACATCAGGGTCAAGATTATTTAAAATCTCGCGTGTCTTATAGGCCAGCTTACGCTCATCGAAAACATTGAGACCTTCTAGCTCTTGCCAATAGGCCTCATAAACTCGCCCCAGTTCCATATAGCGAGCGTCACTAGCAGCCATCTTTGACAACTGGCTAATTACTTCAGAGGGCGAGAATCCAGCTCGCTCTAACTCATCTATGAGCTCAAGCATATGAGCATGGGTGCCAGCAAAATCAGCAATAGAGCTGAGTCCACTGAGACGGCCAGCGACTTTCACTTTCTCAATGGCTTTTACCAAAATTGCCGGGCGAATACTATCGGGAATCAAGCGAAAGCCACAACCGGCCTGGCGCAAGACTTGATGGCACAAATCATAAAATGGCAGAATCTTAAGGCCGACCAAACCGGCCGTCTTGCTAGTTGGCTGGGCAACCACTAACTCTACTAGCCGTTCTTCCACCAGACGCTTATAACGATGAGAAGGCACGGTGATGATTGCCTGCTTACCACTAAGCAAACTCTGACGGCAGTGCTCGGCCACCTGGTCAAGCAACCAGATTGACTTGCCTGAGCGATATGGCCCGGTGATTAGCTCTATGCTTCTTTCTGGCATATCTGCTCTTCTATTTATTTGTCGACCAAAAATTGTGCCCGTTGAGATTCGAACTCAAGGCCTTCGGCTTCGGAGACCGACGCTCTATCCAGCTGAGCTACGGGCACGTGGCTCTAATTCTAGCACCCTTGGCTAAACTGATGAGGTCGCAGCCCTTGGCAAGCCGAATGCAAAAATCTTTCCTAACCTAGCGCTGACACTACAATCAGTGGCATGCTGAGACGAAGAAATGTCTTAGTTCGCCCGCACCATCTCTTCGAGTGCGTTCATATTGTGAATAGTGACGCGCTTCGATTCGATATCAATCCAATGACTATCTTTGAAGCGGTTGAGAATTTGAGTAACAGTCACTCTGGACGAGCCAACCATGTCAGCAATTTCTTGATGAGTAAGAGGAAATTCTACGCGCACGCCATGGGGCGTAACTTTTCCGTGGGTGTCAGCCAGCGTCAGTAGCAAGCGAGCGACGCGACTGGGAACCTGACGGAAGACTAGATCTTCGATACGAGCATTAGCCTGCTTGAGACGGTCGCCAATGATGCCAATAAAGCGCAAACCAAACTCAGGGTTCTCGCGCACAAAACTAAGGAAGGATTCGCGGCTGATTTGATAAATTCGTGAGTCTTCAAGAGTTTCAGCATAGCTGTCGTGCTCAGCGTTTTCCCAGGCGGCTTCGCCAATCATATCGCCGGGTCCAAGCAGGGCAAGAATTACTGTTTTGCCTTCAGTCGAAAGCCTGGTAACCCGCACTCGCCCCTTCTCTATAAAATAGATGGCGTCGCAAGGGCCCCCAGGAGAAAAGATAGTGTGGTGTTTGGGCAGCTCAAGCTCTTCTAGAATGCCCAATAATCGGCCCAACTCGACCGGATTGAAAGCCTCGAAGATCTCGCTGTGCCTTAAGCTGAACAGCCTTTGAGCACTTTTCATGAAGACCCCCCTTGGATAAACCCGGAATAGTAAACGGCCATAAAGCTCGAAACGGTGCGCCCATGGGACGCCAAAAGAAATACAAATATTTCTCGGCTCAAATTGAACTAAGCCGGGGAAATAAACGTTATCTGTATTACCCCTCGAAAAAAATATTGTTGGGTAACAACCTTTTTATACCCCCACCCCCTCTTTTCTAACTTGAGCAGAGGAAAGGGGCTAAGAAGAACCGGAAACACATCGTCCGCACACCACACGAATACTCGATCGCATATACACTAGACAGCGTGCGGGTTGTGCTTACTTTTTATCTGAAAGAGCAAGCAAAACCGCTATAATTTGCCAGGTGTAGACAAGGTTTTCGCTTGAACAGATTTTGGTCTGTACAACCTTGTTTTTCCAAGTTAATCGCTCTGCTGTTCTGTTGCCCGCGGTTGTCAGCTTTGCTTTTTTATCTATTTTTAGTTTATAGAGTCGAGGAGATTTAATATGGCGATAGTGACCAAAGAGAAAGCCTTGGATAAACAGGAAAAGGCCCCCATTGAAAAAGTAGCCCGTGTCAAAGACACTTCAGGCACTGAAGACAAAAGCAAGAGCCATGCTCCATCAGCAGAGCGCCTCAAAGCTCTAGGCGCAGCCCTTGATTCAATCAAGAAGCAATACGGCGACGGCTCAATAATGAAATTGGGCGATTCGCGCAACAACCAAGTCGAAGCCGTGCCAACCGGCGCCATCACCTTAGACGTAGCCCTAGGGGTAGGCGGTCTACCAAGAGGCAGAATCATTGAAATATATGGTCCTGAATCTTCCGGTAAAACCACTTTGGCCCAGCACGTAGCTGCTGAAGTACAAAAGCTTGGCGGTATTGCCGCCATCGTTGACGCTGAGCACGCCATGGACCCAGACTACGCTCGCGCCCTGGGCGTAAACGTAGATGAGCTCTTAATCTCACAGCCAGATACCGGTGAACAAGCCCTCGAAATTACCGAACAGCTTGTGCGCTCAGGTGCTGTTGACCTGATCATCGTTGACTCAGTGGCAGCTCTTGTACCAAAAGCTGAAATTGAAGGCGAAATGGGTGACAGCTTGCCAGGTTTACAAGCCAGACTGATGAGCCAGGCACTACGTAAGCTCACCGCTATCGTCTCAAAAACCCACACATCAATCATCTTCATCAACCAACTTCGTCAAAAAATTGGCGTGATGTATGGCAACCCAGAAACAACCACTGGTGGAAACGCTCTCAAATTCTATGCCTCGATCAGACTAGATATTAGAAAGATCGAGACCCTGAAAAAAGATGGCGTTGAAATTGGCAACCGCGTCAAGGTCAAAGTCGTCAAAAACAAGTGCGCTCCTCCTTTCCGCATCGCTGAATTCGACATCATCTACGGAAAAGGCATCAACACCGCTGGTTGCTTGCTCGATGTCGCCGCAGAACACGATATCGTTAAGAAATCAGGAACCTGGTTCAGCTACAAAGAAGAGAGAATTGGACAAGGTCGCGAACAGGCCAAGACCTTCCTTGAAGCCCATCCTGAAATGCTCAAAGAAATTGAAGTGCGCGTGAAAGCTCAAATCGCTTCAGGCGCAGTGCCAACCAAAGAGCCAAAAGAGAAAGATAAGAAAGACAGCTAGTCATTCGCTCTTGAGCTAGAAGCAGGCTGATATAAAGAAAGGGTGGAGTGCAAATTATTTGACTCCATCCTTTTTTGGATGATTGAGGATAAAACCACGGCGACGAAAAATACTAACGCTAAGCCCAAAGCAAAGCAGAAAAAGGCCAAAGCGGCAGCACCGGCCAAACAGAATGCGGCCAAGTCCCGGCTGCCCCAACTAGCTTTGCCACAATTCAGCTTCAGTCCCAGACAGTGGCTAATCGCCCTAGCCTGCGGTGCAATAGCTGGTTTAGCCGCACCGGGTTTCGATCAGTGGTACTTTGCCTGGTTTGGCTTTGCTCCACTTTTTCTGCTCATCTATGCCAATAATTCATACTTCAAACAAATTATGTTAGCCGGCGCTTTTGGCCTGGCTTACAACCTGGTTTACTTACACTGGTATCTCAACCTGGCTCCCCTTGACTGGCTGGGTTTTAGTGGTATCTTTGGCCATCTTTTGGCCATCCTTGCCTGGCTAAGCGTGTCGATACACCAGGCTCTCGCCTTTATTTTGTTTGCTGCCCTGGTTAGTCGCCTACCGCTTTCAGGCTCTTTCACAGCCAAGCGCGGTCCTAAAAAAGTTTGGTTAATTCCGGCCCTAGTCGTACTACCTATCGCCTGGGTTCTTATCGTCAATCGACTTGGCAATATGCCCGACCTAATGGGCGTGCCCTGGACAATGCTGGAGTACACTCAATATAAACAACCTGCCGCCCTTCAGTCAGCCTCAGTGATTGGTGGCATAGGAATCTGCGCCCTGATTATTGCCACCAACGTCACTATTGCCTCTTTTATTGCTACTTTTTTTGGTGGTGGCACCAAGCAATTCAAACGCCTCGCAGCAGAGAACAAAGAAACGGCTTTTTATCACTGCCTGGGCATGGCACTAGTATTGGTGGCAGCCTATTGCCTTGGCTACCAGCAAGAAGGGCAGGTCAAGACGAATGCTACGGTCGATACCACCCTGGTGCAAGGCGGCATTAACATCGACATGCAAAAAACAGAGCGGCGCTTTACCATCGAAGATTTAGTAGATAACTACGACAAGTTACTCGCCAACAGCCACGATTCGTTAGTAGTTTTACCAGAAGGAGCATTGCCAACTTATTTGCGAGAACAGCCTGGCGTAATGAGCTGGCTCAAGAGCAAGGCCGCGGAAAAGCATCTCGATATTGTTGTCGGCTCGATGGATCGTAGTGAAGCAAATCGACCATACAATGCCGCATACGGCATCACCACTAGTGGCGTAATTTTGCCAGAAGTCTATCACAAGCGTTTTCTTGTACCGATTGGAGAATACACACCTCTGCTCGTCAACTATTTACCAGAATGGGTAAAGCGTTGGACAAATACACCGGCTGGAGGTGGCTTTGCCGCCGGAAAAGAACCGGTTTTACTAGACTTATCTAGAGGCAAAATTGCCCCACTAATCTGTTTTGAGTCTATATCGCCCGAAGTCACCGCTGCAAGCTGCCGGGCCGGTGGCCAATTACTGGTCAATATTTCGGACCTGGCCTGGTTTCACAAATCCGACTGTGGTCAGCAAATGCTGGCTTTTGCAGTACTAAGGGCAATCGAGAATCGTCGATATTTTATCTTTGCCGCCAATACCGGACCATCTGCCATAATTGATCCCACAGGGAAAATAACACACTACCTTGCGCAGGGCGAAAAATCGAAGTCGATACTGAATGGCAAAGTAGGACTTAACTGGCAGCCAACAGCCTTTGCACTCTGGTATCGATAAACAAACAGAGACAAAGATGACAAATTTTTCGCAGTTCAAATTTTCTAAAATCGCTAATGCTTGCTACTACAGGGCCCTACTGCGCTCCACCTTAAGCCAAGCAATATTGTGTGCCTTTATTGTCAGCTTGCCACCAGCATTGGCTACTGAGCCCTTTAGTGGCGCAACCATTGGCAACCAGATTAGAGAAAGCTGGGCCAAACAAAGCGCCTCGAAAGACTCCAAAACAAAACTAGCAAAAGCCACAGTTGAAACAACCATAAAAGCACCCAAAGAATATGTCTGGAATGCCTTAACCGACTTTGGCCGCTATCCGCGCATCTTCCCCAAAGTAAAGTCTTGCCAAGTGCTTAAAAGGGAAGGACAGTTGGTCTACATCGAGAGTTATCTCAAGCCCCAATTGTTTGTCAACGAACAATGTCAGCACACAATTAACGACCTGCAAAACAAGCCAGACCGCTTGCGCTGGAAAATGGTAGATGGCACATTCAAAGCTGTTGAAGGCGAGTGGCAGCTAAAATCGGTTAATTCAGGCCGGCACTGTCAGGTAATCTACACTTTAGAGGTAGACCCAGGCCCAGCCATTCCTCGGCCAATAGCAAGCTTAGCCCTGAAGATGACTCAGAAAGAAATCGTCAGCAATTTCAAACAAGTGGTAGAAAAAGACGCGCAGTCGCTCAATTCGAACCAACCAACTTCAAGCTCGGCACTGCTCGAGCCTGAAAGCAAGTACTAGAGTAAATTGCTATTTGCTGTACTTGGTAGCAGCGGTAACTTCAACAGTTACCATGGTCTTGCCGCTATGATTATCGACACTTTTGATGGTTCCCATGGCAACCTCGCCCCAAGCCGTCGAGTGAGGAGTCATGCCTTCGCCCTGCTGCATCACCTTAACGTACTCATTATTCTCATTTTTGCGATTGAGAGAGCCTTCTACTTCAATCACCAGACTAGTTAAGCCAGCCACAGTTTTAGGTTTGCCGGATAGACGGCCTTTAGCAATCTCTTCCCAGCGCTGATTAGTGGTATTTGTGCCAATTCCCCACTCAAGAATCTGAACAGGTTTGCTCAGTCTAATCATGACCTTTTCCTCTGACTTCCATCGACAGCCTTACTGCAAAAACGTTATCACATTTGAGGGCGAGTCTCCCAAGTAAGCGTCTAAGCTAGGGAATTTCTCTAGCGTTTCTTCAAACTTTCGACGATGTCAGGTAGAAAATCTTCCAAACACTTTCCTTCTAAACCAAAAAGTTCATGCGCCTCTTTAGAACTACTGTGAGAATCTGTAATTAAAATTTGGGCCAATTCAAGGGTAATTGTGTTCTTCGGCAAGACCTTAGTGGCCATTTCAAAAGCTTTCCCAGAAAGCTGACTTGGAATAGTCATAGTCGTGCCAGAAAGACCAAATTCGAAGCGAATAGTCTCAAGCATTTCTATCAACGAATACTCTTTCGGACCAGCAATTTCCAAAACACGCCCGGTTGACTCTTTCATGTAAATGCAATCAACAACACAGTGAGCGACCTCATCAACATGCACTGGCATCAAGATGTTCAGGCCACTACCAACAACTGGCAAACAAGGTTTAAAAGTCACCAGGGGCTTGATCATCTCAACATAAGGGAAGCGGGAGCCGAACATATACGATGGCCGCAGAATGGTCCAGTAAAGTTTAGAGTTGCGAACAATTTCGTCGCCCGTAAACTTACTGCTCAAATATTCACTGCCTGACTCTTCGCGCGCGCCCAAGCAGCTCACCTGTACAAAGCGCTGAATACCATTCTGTTCCGCTAAGGCTGTGAGCTTCTCTACCAACTCGACATTGAGATAATCATAAGAACTAGCTCTTGAGCCATCGCTGTTCAATCTGAAGCTACCAGAAATATTGATAATGGCATCAACGCCATCGACAGCACGCAGCAACACTTCATCGTTTTCGAGCGAGCCAACCACAACCTCGATACCACGCTTGCGATACTGAGAAAGATTAGATGACTTCCAATCGCCAGCCCCGCGAGTCAACAAGCGAATAGGAAGCTGCCGAGCCATCATTAGCTCGACGACCGGTTCGCCGAGGAAGCCAGTTCCGCCAATCAGAAGGAGCAAAAATTTATTCCTTTAGAACTTGACACCAAAACCGCTGCCACCGAATCTAATACCACTACCACCCAAACCGTATCCGCCAGCAGGATATCCATAAGGGCTAAAGCCATTATTGAACGAGCTATACCCACCCATGGGCACACCGACAGGTACTCCCAATCCCATACCCATCCCAGCCGGATAACCGAAGCCAACACCTGCAGGGAGGCCACCAAGACCGGTGCCATAACCACCGTAGGCACCAGCAGGGTAACCAGCAGAGCGACCAACAACTTGACCAGTTGCAGGGTTTATCAAATTTCCAGACATCGAATCTATCAAGAAACCAGTGCTGGGGTCACGCACCATGGCGCCAGCGCCAGGAACTCCGTAGCCGTTCATGTAGCCGCCATAAGTGCCGTAGGTTCCGTAACCACCACCGAGCATGTTGCCAATCGAATTGATGATTTTGCCAAGGCCACCGCTTCCGCGAGTCTGAATCTGACTTTGGCTAGTCATGCCGCCCATAGATCCCAGTGAACTCATACCGCTGCCCATATCAAGATCGTCATCGAAGTCATCGCGACGAGAACGATTAGCCCGAGCAGTTTTCGGTGGAGCAGCTGCGATCGGCACTTTCTCTACTAGCTTTGCCACACGTTCGGGCAAGCTTAAAGAGGCACCAGAGTCAGGTTTATTAGGAAAGACAGTTTCTTCTAACCGGCTCACTCTCTCTATCAGTGGATCAGAAGCAAAAGTTTTACCGAGCACAGCGTTCTCCAAAGCCGTGACCTTACTACTCAAACCGATAGCACCACCGGGAACAGCAGCGCCTCCAGAATCAGAGTCGAAACGGTCACTAGCGGCAGCACGCCCAGAAGAAGAAGATGCTCCAGCTTGAGCCCGAGCAGTGGAACCAGCCGATGCCGCACGGCGAGGAGCAACTGGTGGCAAATCATCATCTTCGTCATCAAGGGCTCTCCCAGCGCTGCGAGGGGAACCGATTGAACCCATGCCATAGGCACCAGAAGCACTATTAGAGCCACTGCTACGAGACCCAGTGCTACCCATGCCATACCCACCAGAAGCAGAACCAGAAGCACGGCTGCCAAAGGCATTTTGCATATCCTTGCGCAAATCTCGACCACTGAATGACCGGCCATCTTCGCCATCACTGCGGGCTACAGGCTGCCTTGAGGGCTGCTTGGGCGCAGGGAAGCTGATATCGTCATCCTCGTCATCAAGCCAATCGGTACCTGGTGGTGCTTGCTTAGCGACATCCACTCGAGTCTTCTCTTTGAGCGCATCAACTCTTTCACTCAAATCAGTAAATTTAGATGGTTTGCCGAACACTTTAGTTTCAAGACGATTCAAGCGATCGGCTACTGGATCAGAAGCATAATCGCGCTTAAAGATGCTCTGCTCAAGAGCAGTCACGGCCGGATATTTACTTTCACCGCTCAAGACTTGACCGCCAGGCTTTTTACCCTGACTGCGCTCTTCGCTCAAATCTAAATCACTGTCATTGTTATTGACTGGTTTAGCAGCAGAGCTACCACTGCGCCCAGAAGAAGAAGAAGAAGAAGAATCTTCACTCTTTTGGCTATCTTCACTAGCTACAGAGCCAAGATTAGGCACAGTGTCCGCCAGATTTTTCAAGCGGGTCTCACTAGCACCAGTTCTCGCCTCACCAAAAATCATTTTTTCAAGGCGCTCAAGGCGAACCGCCTCTTCGTCCTTGGGATAAGTATGTTTGAAAAACTTCACTTCAAGCTGACCGAGCCGGACATCAGAGCCCACTGAAGCAATGGCCGAGTGGCCGACATAGAGCCCACTGATAGCGCCAGAATAGCAACCTAAATCAAGCGGCAAAGAAAAAGCCAGTGCTAATGACAGCCCAGCAACTAGACGATCCAACCTAAGCCTTTCTAATCTAAGACCCTCAAATCTAAGACTTACTAGGCTCAAGGAGCGGCCGAGCAAATTTGTCTCAAGTTTGGCGGCAGTATTGGTCACGTTCATTGCTCTCGGAATTGAGTTCTTGCTCTTGCGAGCGCCAGTTTCAGTGTCAGCTATCCAAGTAGAGCCATCTTACCATGCTTTCCAAGACCCAGCGCCACTTTCCACCCTCATCGCTCGGCCCTTCAGCCTTGTCAAGGAAGTCAACGGCGCCAACAACTAAATTAGGACGACCAGCAAGGCAGCCTTGTTCCCCGCCCCTTGAAATGCCCCAAGCGGAAGCAACCTTAGAAGCCTGCCATCACAGTCATAATTTTCACGATAGTTAGAGTTTCGAGAGCTTTCTTCGCTATTCTGTAACGTACTAATAATTACAGAGAAAGAGGCCCCATGCCAGCCAGTCAAAACCTTTCAAAATCTAACACTGCCAGCCAAAAGATCGCCCTCGATGGCTACAGCCTGACCATTGAAGATGTCGAAACCATTGCCAACAAGCAAGGCAAAGTTGAGCTTTCAGCGGCGGCCTTAGAGCAATTACAGAAGTCGCGCGAAATAGTTGAAGGATATTTACAAAGAGGAGACGTGGTCTACGGAATCACCACCGGCTTTGGCAAATTTAAAGACATCTATATCGCACCCGAGCAAACAGAACAACTACAACGTAATTTTCTTTTCTCACACGCCTGTGGCATGGGCGACCTATTTGACAGCAATACCGTAAGAGCAATTACCTTGTTGCGAGCCAACGCTCTGGCAAAAGGCTTCTCTGGTATTCGGCCAGAAGTTGTAAATCTACTCGTAGAGCTACTAAACCACGAAATACATCCAATCATTCCCCAGCAAGGTTCAGTTGGTGCCAGCGGAGACTTAGCACCGTTGTCACATCTAGCCCTGGTGTTGATTGCCGAAGGCCGTGCTGAATATCAAGGCAAAGTTTTGAGTGGAAAAGAGGCTCTGGCAGCCGCTGGACTCAGCCCAGTCGTTCTAAAGGCCAAAGAAGGTCTGGCCCTCACCAATGGCACCCAGGTGATGAGCGCTCTCGGATGCTTAGTAGTAAGCGAAGCTGATCGCCTAGCTAAAATGGCAGACATTATTGGTGCCATGAGCCTAGAAGCACAGCTGGGATCACAAAAGGCATTTCTGGGTCCCGTGCATGATGTTCGCCCTCATCCAGGACAAAAAGCTTCAGCTAGCAATCTCATCAAGCTTCTGGCTGAGAGCCAATTGATGGAAAGTCATAAGGACTGCCCCATGGTGCAAGACGCTTATTCATTGCGCTGCATGCCACAAGTGCACGGCGCATCAAGGCAGGCTTTTAAGCACGCTCGCGAAGTGCTAGCAATTGAAATCAACTCAGCTACAGACAATCCACTAGTCTTTCCAGACCAAGTTATCTCAGGTGGCAACTTCCATGGACAGCCACTAGCCCTGGTGCTCGATTATGTCGGTATAGCACTGGCTGAACTAGCCAATATTTCCGAACGGCGCACCGAACGCCTGGTCAATCCAGCCCTGTCAAATGGGCTGCCGGCCTTCCTTACGCGAAATGGTGGCTTGAACTCAGGCTATATGATTGCCCAATATACAGCAGCAGCAATTGTCTCCGAAAACAAAGTATTGGCACATCCAGCTTCGGTTGATTCAATTCCGACTTCGGCCAATCAAGAAGATCATGTGTCCATGGGCACCATCTCTGCTCGCAAAGCCAGAACAATCATGCACAACCTGCGCCGAGTCTTGGCTATCGAACTATTGTGCGCCGCCCAGGGCCTCGATATGCGTTGCGGTGTAATTGACTCTGTGCCTGATATTGGTCACGTTAGCAAAGGCAGCGAGAAATTTACTCCCGGTTCCGATACTGAACACGGCATGAAAGCCGGTCTTGGAGTAGAAGCCGCTTACCGCTTTGTCCGCAACCACATTCCCTTTCTTGAAGAAGACAGAGAAATGCATTTAGATATGGCCAGAGCAGAAGAAATCATAGCCTCTGGTGAGCTTCTAACTGTGGTTGAGAATGCCATTGGTCCACTAGAATAAAAAGAGAAAAATCAGCTAGCCATAAATTGGCTAGATATGGCGGTCAAATCAAAGGGAGTGTCTTCAGCAAGAAACTTAGTGGTGGCCAATTCTGCACTACTAGCTAACTGACCACGGGCCTCAGCGTGCAAAAGCAATAAGTCATAAAGGGTCGGCTTGTTGAGATCAACCATTGATTTGAGCGACAGTTGAATGCCATTCAAATTACCCGCAATATTGTTATACCAGTTAGGATTACGAGTCAAAGCAATATCAACCCAGATCGCCTGGCGCTCTACTAAATCAAAAATAGCTGGAATCGAAACTCTAGTGTTGCCGCTAACATCTAATTTGTCTTGCACAGTTTTGGCTTCAAAGACCTCACCAGACTCAGGCTGTTCGCGGGCCATCCAGCCAGCAAAGCACTCGGGCAAATCACAAAATGGCTGCGCGGTATAACTTAAAAGCGACATCACCACATAGCGACCATGATGTTTAAGCACTCTATCAATGGAAATATCAATGAATTCGCTAGCACCTTCAGGAGCATCAACAATATCGCCACTGTGGCAACCACCAAAATTTTTCAGGTTGTAATAAGTGAGCGCATCGATAAAGGCAAAATTCTCATCGAACACGGCCGCTGACAAATCAATGTCGGTGCGGTAGAGACCATTCTTCCACCAGGTGAAGAAACGCAGAACATTAGTATCAGGCAAGGGCAGCTTACTGCCGCGCGAGGTTGTGCGAAGAGCTTTGGAAGCAGACCTTTGCGCAAATGGCACCATGAAATTTTTCAACCCTGGGTCGACCCAGCAAGTGCCCAGAGGAGGAAGCTTAGCGAAGCGCTCGAGTAAGGCTTTACGACAAAGTCCGGCGGCCAACTCGCAAACAAGAGGCGGCAGCGCCGGTAAGCAGTCAGGTATTGCCTGCGCTTTCGCCAGTTGCGACTTAGGGAAGAAAACCCGCAGTGGTCGCGGCTGCGCCCGATTCTTGAAATGATGCAAAACCTGCAACAGTACTGGGGTAGAAACCTTGTCGACAACCTTTGCAAAAGCGAATGCAACATCCTCCTGGTGAGTACCAGCAATTCGCAATAAGTGATCCAAACGCCGAGCAAAATCGCCCGGCCTTGTTTTCAGCATGGCCACAGCAGCAGTAGCATCGCTCAGTTCTAAGGCCTTCTCTAAGCGACTATTAAATGTATTAGAGGGAAGGCCATTTCTCAATATGTTGAAGGCTTCAAATGACCGTGGATAGCGGTCTTTAAATTCACCCGGGTGCAATTTTTCACCAAGTCGAATCCAGCGCTCTTTCCACCTCAGCATATCTTCAATTAAATTAGAACGACTCTCAAGCAAACTCAAAAGCAAGCGCCGCACACTGCGCTTGTATGTCTTGAACTTGGCAGGCTCGGTTAAAGAGACGTCTCCGCCGCTTAAGGCAGCAGCCAAACGCAGCACATCGGTAGCAGTATCAACATACTTGGTCACCAGATTAGCACTATCAGCGGTGCGCTCTATTAGCTGCGCTAAAATAAAAGCCTTATTCTCGCGGTGAGCAATTTGAGCCGGTAAGAACCGCTCAATATCGCCATCGAAGAAATCTATATAAGCGGCAATGTCGTCTTTATCGGTAACAGAAATAGAACTATTAACCGAAAGCAGTTGTCTAAATTGCAGCTCAAACTGCTCTAAGGTGGAAAGGGCAAGCGGCCGCAAATCAGGAGCTTCAGCAAGAGGAGCCCGTTGAGGAACAGGAATTAGACCAAAGAGCTTTTTCGGCTTAGCAGGCAAATACTTGCCACCACTAAAATAGTGCACCATGGCATTGAGATAAAGCTCAGCTTCGCTCATATCCATAACTTGCTTAGGAAAGTCAGGATACATCGGCGTCAATTTTTGATGAGCACCTTTCTCTTTCGCTAAGCATTCGAATAACTGTTTCTTCAAGTCAGCAAGTTCACTTAAACTAAGATGCTTGCAGGCGGCAATTAAATCAGCCGACATGCCAAACCCTAGAGCCTCTATAGTCTTCACGACCGTGGCCACATAGTGGCTAGGCAAAACCTCGTTAGTAGAAGCCTGATTAAGTAAAACCTTCTTGCAGCGCCGAACGAATATTCTGTTGGCCAATTCAAGTTTTTGCGGCGAATATTCTTGCACCATGGCCTCGCACAATTGGCATAAAGGAAGCCGCAGAAAGCGAAGACTCTAAATCATAGGTTTAGAAGGAAGAACCTTCATAGCCGCGGCATTAAGTTCTATTCCCGCTGGCCCCAACGCTCAAACTGACAATAATCAGACACTATAGCTATCTATTTGGGCAGACTAACTTTTCCAGTTCCAGAGCAAAGGGGACAGGGCCCCTTATTAATAGGGCGACCATTAACATACTCAATTACTTCGCCCATATGGTCATTGCTCCAATATTCAGAGCCGCCTTTGCCCGCGGGGTCGAGATAAGGAAAAACCATCCAAACGAGGCGGTCGGGCTTACCAGGCACGTCCATTTTGCGCCAGCCTGGTGTTGAAGGCTTGAGGCAATTACCCGGACATATCCCCTTCATGTAGCTGTTCAAGGTAGCAGCTAGCCTCTGAGCGCGATTCTTGATCGAAATAAGCTTGCCTGTTTCACTGATTTTTTGGTACTGCCCAAGGGCTTTCTGATATTGATGCATTTCATAGAAGCAGTAACCTAAAAGTATGCCAGCTTCGCCATCATCAAGAGGCGATTGGGCAGCGACAGCAAGGCTAGCTGCGGCAGCCTGATACTTTTTCTCCTGAAAGAGTTTGGCCCCCTTCTGATAAGAAGCCTTGAAAGCAATTTTCTCATTTTCATTTTCTGCCTCTTTTATCGGCTCAGCTGTCTGAGCTGGCGCCGGAAAAGGGAAAGCAAGCGACAAGGACAGTAACAGTGCAGTAATTGAGAGCGCTTGTGCCAATGCCATGAACTTCAAATTATTGCCATTGAAAAATAGATTGATAAAAGAGGTGTCGCGGAAAGCGAAGACTCTAAATTGGAAATTTTAGAAGGAAGAACCTTCATAGCCGCGACTACAAATCTATACCCACTTCTAGCACTAAGGACGACTCTAGCAATTAGGATCCCTCGGCTTTGCCAGTAAACCCAAATTTGAAGGGCAAAGAGCGACCTAATCATCAAGCATCAGGTCTAAGCGTCTCTGGTAATTGTTGAGAAAATCACGGGTTACCGAGAAATGCTCAAGATTCTCATACTTATCTTCACGCACGCCGGTTTCATCAAAAACAAAAATCTTGCTTGATGGATAGGCTAACAAAATGGGGGAATGAGTGGCGATAATGAACTGCGAACCATCTTGCACCAAGTCGTGAATACGCACGAGTGCAGCCAATTGGCGTGATGGCGAAAGAGCTGCTTCTGGTTCATCCAAAAGGTAAATACCTTTTCCTCTAAACTTATTGACCAAGGTAGCCATAAAAGACTCGCCATGCGACTGGCGATGTAGCGACTTACCGCCATATGAGTCGAGGTAGCCGACCTCGTCCATATAAGTAGCCAGGTTATAGAAGCTCTCAGCCCGCAAAAAATAACCATCCTTAGGATGAGCATGACTCTTCTTTGCTTTCAAAAAGTCTTGCAATCCAGATGAGCCGCCAGCATCATCGATCTGCACATTTTTAGTACCCCCTTGAGCACTAAAGCCAAGAAGCAGAGCTATCGCTTCAAGGGCAGTCGACTTACCAGATCCATTTTCGCCAACAAAAAAGGTGACATCCTCATGAAATTCCATATCGTCTAAGTCAGCAATAGCCGGAATAGAAAATGGATAAGATTCAATGTCGAAGCCATCGCGCATCTGTATTGAGCGAATATAGGGCTTGTCTTTGGAAAAGCTTTTGTTTACCACCAGTAAACGGCCCAAAGTAATTCGCCATTAATAACAAGTGCTACTGGTATTTGTTTCTCATCGACATAGACATCAACTTCAGCTGTGGGAGCAGCAGCGCGGGTTTCTTTGGCCTGCTCAAATTGAGCCAGCAGTGCAGCCATTTTCTCAACACCAGCTTTGCTAGCAGGATCTACCTTGAGTTTTTGAATAGTTGCAGCAACAGAGTTTAGTGGTGCGAGATCGAGCTTGTAACCTGGAGAACTTACTGAACTCCAAAAAAGAAATTGTTTGCCGATGCCAGTCACTGACATCTTTGTTGGAGAAGTTGATTTGATAACAGCCACAGCACGTTGCTTGACAAGCAGCACCGAGCTTAACCCACGACCAACATAGAAAGCGATAGCAGTAGGAAAAAAAAGCAAAAAAAGAAGTTCAATCTTTGAAAGTATCAGAGCTAATGGCAGAAGCACTGAAAGGATAAGAGCCAGCAACAAGAGACCGCCAACGAAGGCAAAAGCTGCCATCACGACGATACTACTCTTAGCTTCTGCGAGATAGCTCTGTAGCAATTGGTCGAAATCTGGCGTTGTGGTTGATGTCATTTTAATAACCAAAAGTAAAAGCGGCTAGCTAGATTTAGTCTACGGTATACCCTCGGTACGGATGAAGCAAACTTCAAGGTAAATACCCACAAAGGTTGATGCCAGTTTTTCCGCCAAGCAACATACTCAAAGCTGTATATTCTGCAACTTCAGAATTCAGAAGCAAAATTTATGAACACTGGCTATGACAACAAGATGACCTGCCCAATAACCCACACCCTCGATTTGATTAGCGCCAAATGGACAGTGGAGATATTGCGGGAACTAGCGCTCAAACCAGTGCGCACCAGAGAATTTCTTACCTTTATTCCGGGGTTGAGCATGAAATCGCTGCAAGAGCGCCTCAAAGCCCTGCTTGCAGCTGGCATGATTACTCGCACCGTATTTGAACAGAAGTTGCCAAAAGTTGTACATACAATTACCCCGCGAGGGCAGCGCCTCTTTTTAGTAATGAGCGAACTCAAAGCCATTGCCAGCGAAATTAGTGAGAGCGAGCAATTGTGCCAATGTCCACTTGAAGGTTTCAATAAAGAAGAGATGGACTGCCCTAAGCGCCGACCACCAACGCCACGACAGATGCGCCAAGAATAGGCTATACGAGAACAGACGTACGCAAGGTCACGCTTAAACAAGATCAGGCTTAAGCAAGTCAATATGTGTGCCTTTGTGACGAGCATTAAAAAATACAATTTAGTCACCACCGGCACTGGTATCAACCAGCACTGTGCGTTTTTCACAACCTCTATGCTAGACCGAAATGAGATAGAAGCTCTGGTCACCTTTAGGTAACCAGTTTTTGTCAAACTTTGGCGCTGCTAGACTCCCATCCGTAGACTCCATTACCACCACCTGAGCGCAGGATCGAAGAACCGTTTCTTATGACTAATCTGACTAATTCGATTAATCCATTATTAATTCAAGGGGGCATGGGCGTTGGTGTCTCCAACTGGCGACTAGCCCAAGCCGTTTCTAAAGAAGGCCAATTGGGAGTGGTCTCAGGAACAATGCTCGATACAGTCTTCGCCAGACGACTGCAAGATGGAGATGAAGGCGGTCACATGCAGCGCACCTGCCAACATTTCCCCGTCAAAGAACTAGTAGATAGAGTATGGCAGCGCTACTATCGAGAAGGCGGCAAGCCAGCCAATGCACCATATGCAAATGTACCTATGATTGGAGTTCAACCTACTCTTGCCTCTCTTGAATTAATTGTTTTGGCAAATTTTGCCGAAGTCTATCTAGCAAAAGAAGGCCATCAGGGCAAGGTCGGTATCAACTACCTAGAAAAAATACAGCTGCCCACGCTACCTTCACTCTATGGAGCAATGCTCGCAGGAGTTGACTATGTCTTGATGGGCGCCGGTATTCCCAAAGCCATTCCCGGCATATTAGATGGGCTGAGCGAACACAAAGAAGTATCGCTCAAACTGAACATTCAGAGCACTGCTGCCAGCGAGGGTGGCAACAACAACACCTATCTAACTTTCAATCCCAGAGATATCCTGCTCAACGGCAAGACTCTCAAACGTCCAGACTTTCTGGCAATCGTCTCTTCCCACACATTGGCTGCCAATATTGCCAAAAAGGCATCAGGAAAAGTAAACGGCTTCGTTATCGAAAACCACACCGCTGGTGGTCACAATGCCCCGCCCCGGGGAACCTTGCAACTCTCCTCGAAGGGAGAGCCAATATACACAGAGCGCGACGAAGCAGACTTAGAAGAACTGAAAAAACTAGGACTACCATTTTGGCTCGCTGGCATGTATGGCAGTGCAGAAAAGTTGCAAGAGGCCCTAGCACTTGGTGCGGCCGGTGTGCAGGTTGGCACTCCCTTTGCTTTCTGCCAGGAATCAGGAATCACAGAAGAAATCAAAACAAGCACACTACAAAAAGTCTTAGATGAGACGGTCACTATATTTACAGATCCCTGTGCTTCAGCCTCTGGCTATCCCTTCAAAATCACCAACGTCGGTAACTCGCTTTCAGAGTCAACCGTCTACCAGGCCAGAGAAAGAGTCTGCGACCTTGGCTATTTGCGCTCGGCCTACAACCGCAATGACGGCTCCATCGCCTTCCGCTGCCCCGGTGAAGCAGAAGTTAACTATGTCAAAAAAGGCGGCTTAGCGGAAGACACAGTCAATCGCAAATGCCTCTGCAATGCCCTTCTCTCGAATATCGGTCTGGGCCAAACTCGCTCCAATGGCTATGAGGAACCACCGCTAGTTACAGCCGGTGATCACATTGCCGCCCTGAGCCAATTTCTCAGCCCCGGCGAGACCAGCTATTCAGCAAAATCAGTGATTAATCTTATCCTTGGCCAGCAGCTGGTCAAAGCCTGATACTACTAGCGGTGCACACAAGAAAAAAAGAAAAATCGTGGCGATAACATCTCCATGAAGCTATTCGCGCAGCAGAGCGAGACGCTTGAGGGGAATTATTTTTCTAGACATCAACTGAAAGGTGGTTTAAAAAGAGTAACCACTTTTTGTTTGTTAGTGATTAGACAGCGCGCATGCTCTGTACACAAATTACTTGTGCACTGCTGCCATTGGCTTCAGCGTATTGCTGGCTGCGAGCGGCTCTCTCACTGGCGAGGAAGGCATACATTGTTGCTGCCATTTCTTCAGCTGTAGCACCACTTTGCTTGCGTCGCAATTTCTCAGAAAGAAAACTAACTAGATTTTGATTGTCATTCATTACCCTAGTATCCCTAGTATCTCCAGTATCTCTAGTATCTCTAGTACGCTGAGTATCTTTAACTTCTTGTCTTGGCACGATAAGTAGCTTTCGACTTGGGCTTATCTTTTTTGCCTGCTGCTTTCTTCTTACCCGCCTTATTTGGCTTGGCTACTTTTTTCTTTGTGGTTTCGAGATTAGATTTTGAATTTGACTTAGCTCTAGACTCACGAACAGGCACCAGCCTTACTTCACCAACTTTGCGTGAGCTTACCACTTTACTACTGCCGACTTTCGCAGCCGCTCGAACCCGCCTACGCTGCCTTGCTTTGGCAACACTGAACTCATCGATCACCATATCTGAAACTAGATTTGAATCTGAATCAGTTGCAGCTTGCGGCGCTATAGAGACAGTCAAAACTTCCGCTACGGTCAACGGTTCAATCGCTATTACGTCTTGCTTGATTAACTCTTGCTCTTCGGCTAAGGCCTGCATTTCTGCCAAACGACCAGAGCCGATATCAATTAATACTGATTCAAGAGCATCAATCATGAAGTTGATTTGCGACTCAGTGATGATTAGTGGAGGCTCGATTCTAAAGGTGCAATTGGAGTTAAGAGTCGATGCAACAATCACGCCTCGATGGAAAAGCTCAACCTGTACCGCTTCACGCAAATCTTTGCTGGTGAATTCAAGACCAATTAGCAAACCTTTGCCGCGTACATCAAAAATGCGCTCAGGATAACGCTCCTTCAATTCGTTCAATTTACGCATGAAATAATTGCCCATCAAAGCAGCGCGAGCAGGCAGGTGCTCATCGAGCAAAACTTCAATACAGGCAGATGCAGCGGAACAAGCTAAAGGATTGCCACCAAAAGTAGAATTATGAATGGTTGGGTTTGGCTCAAGCACTTTCCAGATTTTGGCCGAAGCCATGAAGCAGCCAATCGGCATTACACCGCCGCCGAGAGCCTTAGCCAAACAGAGAATATCTGGCACAACACTTTCGTGCTCGCAGGCAAACATGCGACCAGTGCGGCCCATACCAGTTTGCACTTCATCGAGAATTAGAAGTATGCCGTGCTTCTCAGTAAGTTGACGTACCTTTCTCAGATAGCCTTCTGATGGAACGTTGATTCCACCCTCACCTTGAATTGGTTCGAGAATTACAGCGGCGGTATTTTCGTTGATGGCAGCTTCCATAGCTTCGATATTGCCAAACTCAACGTGGCTAAAGCCATTAAGTAATGGAGCAAATGGTTTACGGAAAACATCACGGCCAGTGGCAGAAAGCGCCCCCATGCTAACACCGTGATAAGCGTTTTTAGTAGAGATAATCTCTGTCTTGCCTGTATAGAGGCGGGCTAGCTTGATTGCCCCTTCAACTGCTTCACTACCGCTATTGCAGAAGAATGAATATTGCAAATCACCAGGAGTGATGGCAGCTAATTGACTAGCCAAGTGTGCAGACCAGGGATTAATCAACTCTTGGCTATGCAAACAAACCTGGTCTAGCTGCATCTTCACAGCTTCGATTACCCGAGGGTGACGGTGACCGACGTTGAATATGCCGTATCCACCTAAACAATCTAGATAGCGACGACCTTTGTTGTCATAGGTGTATACACCTTCATCTCTGAACTCTACGGCCCCTTCAGCACCACTAAGCTTTTGCGAATAAGCATTGTTGAGGTGATTAATTGAATTACTCAATGCGCTAGAAGCAATCTCCTGGTAATGATTGGAGTTTCGCTCCACCAGCGGAAATTGTTTAGTCTGAGTTTCGTTTTTATAAACTGCCATGATTTATACACTTGGTTGCAGCTATGAATGCGTCACTACCAGCAGTGCAAACGCCTGCCGAAATGCAGTTCAAAGCCTTAAGGTTTTGACTTAACTGTTATTGTTATCAGTTTGAGATTTATCTTTAGTTCGCCTGATTCACTGCGACAAAGGCAATGATCGAAATGGTGTTCGGCAAACCGAGCAAGGAGTTATTAAGCCCGCTAATGAAAAGAATATTTCAGGGCTCTTGCCTTGGATACTTTAGAAAGTACTGGTGTTACAGCACGCATAATTCCGGACCGATTTCTGTATGAGTCTTACCGGGGCACCGGGTTTTCGAAAAGTAGCGGCCTATCTCAGTGCTGCCTGGAGAAAAATCCGCTCTCAATCGCGGTCTCCATTACTTTTTTACTGACCCTTATACATCCAATGTACACCAGAAGCCGACATAGAGACAATGTGCACTCTGTACAAAAACGTCAGCAAGAATTTAGCCACACTGTCTAAGAAATAGCGGGAACCCATGACAACCGACAGGCTAAGGCTTGCCCCTGGCCCATTTCTTAAGGTTCCAACAGTAAGTTTTAAGCTATTTCATTATTTGCCGGTATTTTGCCAGATAATTAGCTCTTACATCTTTAAGCGTCCACTTCCACTAAAGCCGCATAAGAGGAACAACCTTTCGCAAAGGGGCGTCTTGGACCATAATTAGGTACTGTGCTAATAAAATCTGCCGATAAAAAGAGCTTCTATATTAGGTACTATCAGCAATGCCGCATGCAAAATTTTCTTCAAATAGTCGCAAGGCACATTCACTCTTGCTTTCAAGCCTCCTTGCAAGCCTGCCCTGCCTAACCACTCTTGTAAGCCAAGGGCTAACCAATGCGGCCTTAGCCCAAACCAACGGCCCCGTGGCCCAGGTAATGCCCAAGCAATTCTTAGAGCGTTACTATCAAGGTGTCACCTATTTCAAAGCCGGTGACTTAGACAAAGCCCTAGCTGCCTTCAGGGCCGTTGTTATCAGCGCCCCTTACGACCCCATGGTTCACCTCAGCCTAGCGGCGGTCTTGCACCAGTCTGGCGATCTCGAAAATGCCATCGCTGAATATCGCCGGGCATTAAGCCTGCGCCCAGCAGACGCCTTTGCCCGCATGAGCTTAGGTGGTTTGTTGCAATCACAAGGTCAGCTGCAAGAAGCCGTTATCGAATACGACCAGGCCATTAAACTGCGGCCGGACGTAGTGTTATTCCGCCTTCCCCTCGGTATCGCTCTGCGCATTGCCGGCAACAAAGACGAAGCTATTCACGAATTGGCCCTAGTAGTGGCCGCCTATCCAGAGAATTTAAAGGCGCTTTCGCAACTGGCTGCAACCTACCAAGATAAAGGCCAATACAAGGAAGCAGTGAAGGAATATCGCAAAATTCTTGTACACCAACCGCAGAATTTCTCGATTCAATTCAACACTGGGGCCTGCCTGTTGGCGCTGAAAGACTACGATCCTTCAATCGAAGCTCTAACAAAAGCCGTACAACTCGACGGCTCAGTGCCAGAAGCCCACGCTCTTTTGGGCGCAGCGCAGTCAGGACGAGGCAATTACAGTGAAGCTGTCAAAGAGCTACGTGCAGCCATAGCCCTCAAGGCAGACAGAGCCGAATGGTTCAGCCAACTAGGCGAAGCACTGAACAAGCAAAAAGATACAAAAGGCGCAATTGAAGCCTATCGCCAAGCGCAAATTCTCGACCCTAAAGATGTAAATAGCGGCTACACCTTAGGCTACCTCCTGCAAAACAACGGCGACCTTGATGAAGCAGCTAGCTCGTTCGAACACGTAGTGAGCTTGAGCCCTAACTTCGCGAATGCTCACTACAACCTGGGTATCATCAAGCAAAAGAAAGGCGAACTTGATACTGCCGAACACGAGTTCAAACAAGTGCTGTCGATAAACCCCAACGATGGTCAGGCCATGATTAATCTGGGCCGCACCTTTATTCTTAAAAACGACCCGGGACAGGCAGCTGGCTTTTACCGCCAGGGCCTGAGCTTAGAACCAAATGACCCGGCCGCCTTTGAAGAATTAGCCGCTGCTCTAATAAAAATGAAAGACCTTGTGGGGGCACGTTCAGCCCTCGAAAGCGCCCTCAATCTTGTACCAGACGACCGCACCGCTATCTTAGCAATGGCCAATCTGGAGAGCCTTGAAGGTACACCAGGCAAAGCAGAAGCGCGCCTGCGCAACCTTGTTGAGCGCTACCCAAACGATCTCTCCCTGCTTAATTTGCTGGCTGACAATTTAGCCGAGCAAGGCAAGCAAGTTCTGGCAATTGATACCTACCAGCGTATTATTCAGCTGAATCCAAGCTCAGCAGAGGCATATAACGATCTTGGTCTGGCATTGCAAAAGAAAGAAGATATTAGCAGCGCCACTAACATGTTCAAAAAAGCGATTAGCCTCGACCCAGCCTTTGTCGAGCCGCATATTAACCTGGGCAACATCTACCTCACCAGCCGCATTTACAGTGACGCCAGCGCCCAGTACCAAAAGGCTTTGGAACTAAAGGCCGATAACCCACTGGCACACTACAATCTGGGCCTCACCTATACTGGCCTCGATAATCCAGAGGGGGCCATGGCAGAGTACAACCTCGCGATTAAATACGATCCGCAATTTGCCAATGCCTACTACGCTATGGGCCTGCTCTACCAAAACAAAAACGAGATTGATTTAGCGGTTCCCGCCTTTGAAAAGTACCTAAGTCTTGACCCCACTGGCCCCTACAGCGATTCGGTCAAGACCACTCTAGAAAGGCTGAAACCAGGCAGCACTGCAGCACCTTCTGGTGTAGGCAATTCAAACGGTGTTGCCCCTGGCGCCGGTTCTATGTAATCCCCTATTTCGAACCTGATTTTAAGACCGCAATAGTGAGAGAGCGGCTTTGCTGTGGCATAAGACAGTAAGTGGCCGATATTATTGAGGCGGGAATCTATGATTGGCAAAGAAGTTTCGCAACCGAACATAGACCAGCAGCTAGAATTCGAGCCATTCGTACCAACCTTCGATTACATCAAACTTAACGACTACGGCCGCCCCCTGGTGGGAGCGGCGATTTTTGGTTTGGCCCTGTCTTGCCTGGTTAGCACCTTAGCAATATTCGTGGGCGGTCCAATCCTGGCCGCCATGATTTTCGTGCTTTGCTTGGTCATTTATTCAATTCAATTTCCCCTGGCCATACTTTTTTCAGCGATACTTCACCATGGCTTACTCCTGCACCGCATGCGCAAGTACGGCCCAGTCTGGTACCTGAGGCAGCGGGAACTCGACTTGCCCCAAGCTGAAGCTTTTGAACTTTGTCTAGCAGCCTGCACTCAATTTGAACGCGGCCGAATTACTAGCTACGACGAAAAGAAAGGCATTATCCACTTACAGATTAAAGGCAACTTCTGGGTCACCGTAGATCGCACTGTCGCCTTAATAGTAAAAGAGAAAGGACCCCACTCATCTCTTCTCTATATCGACTCAAAGGTGAAGCTGACAAGATTTCGCAGCAAGCTAATTCAACTGACCTGGGGCGCTAAATGGCACCCAATCGTATTTCGCACCGACCGCAACTTGAATTACAAGGTGATGAATACCATCACCAACTTCATTGACTCAGTGCCCAACTGGGATCATCGCCATATTAGCGTGCAAGAAAGATTAGAAAACCTCGACCAGGCAAAAGAAGAAAATTTAGTCACCAGTGATGGTGACATGCAGGCAGCCTAGAACTAGAGCAATTAACCCGAGCGCATCATCTCAGAGTGCTCGCCCACAGCCTTTTGTTCTACCATTTGCTTTAAAGTTGGATAATTCGTTAATTGCGGATCTTCTTTCATAATGGCAATGGCAGCATTTCTGGCTTCTTCTAAAATTTTGGCATCTTTAACAAGGTCAGCCAAAACCAAGTCTGGAAGGCCGCTTTGGCGGTAGCCTAAAAATTCACCCGGTCCACGTATTTCTAGGTCTTTCTCAGCCACGACAAAACCGTCATTAGTGATTGTCAGAATTTCCAGACGCTCACGGGTTGCTTGTGACTTTTGTTCTGATACCAGAAAACAATAAGATTGATCAGCACCACGACCAACCCGTCCACGAAGCTGGTGCAGTTGAGCCAATCCGAAGCGATCGGCATTTTCGATTACCATCACAGAAGCATTAGGTACATCTACGCCGACTTCAATTACTGTGGTCGAAACAAGAATATGAAATTCGCCCGAACGAAACGCGTCCATCACTTCATCTTTTTCTTGAGCCTTAAGCTTGCCGTGCATCAAGCCCAGCCGCAGGTCTTTAAACTCGCCTGTGCGCAGTTTTTCATACTCAGCCGTGGCTGCTTTTGCCGCTAGGGTCTCAGACTCATCAATCAAAGGAAAAACAATATATGCCTGGCGGCCTTTTTCAATTTCCTTATGGACGGCTTCCCACATCTTGGCTTTTTGAGCTGGTTTGAGCAAGAACGTTTCTATGGGCTTACGACCAGGGGGCAACTCATCAATCTCAGAGACATCGAGATCACCGTGCATAGTCAGAGCCAAAGTACGGGGAATAGGTGTAGCAGTCATTGTTAGAAGCTCTGGGCTCTGGCTCTTCGCTTTCAGGCGCGCCCGCTGTTTAACACCAAAGCGGTGCTGTTCGTCAATGACAATCAATCCAAGGTTCTTAAATTCAACGTCGTCTTCCAACAGGGCATGGGTGCCAACAGCAATGTGAGCTTGCCCTGACAATATTTCTTGACGCACAGCGCGGCGTTCTTTGACCCCGTGCTTACCAAGTACCAGAGCGCACTTCAGACCCAGGGGGGTAACCAGGCGTTGAAACTGGCGGAAGTGTTGCTCGGCTAAAATTTCGGTTGGTGCCATCATGGCTCCCTGGAAGCCATTCTCGATTGCCACCATTAAGGCAAGCAGTGCAACAATGGTTTTTCCTGAGCCCACATCGCCCTGTACTAGCCTGTGCATTGGTTTATTTGATGCAAGATCTCGAGCGATTTCTTGAAAAATTCGCTCTTGTGCCCCGGTCAATTTAAACGGCAATGATCCACGTAACTGCTCAACAAAGCCATCTGGAGAGGACGTATATTTGATGGAAAGAGCATCTTCTTGCGACTCATATTGATAGCGGCGGTGCGCCATCTGCAGTTGTATGGCAAACAATTCGTCGAAGACTAACCGTCTTCGAGCCGCATCTTTGCTTTCAGGATCTTCAGGGAAATGTATATGAGTAAAGGCCTCACTCATACCAATTAAGTTGTATGTTTCTTTCAGATGCTCTGGCAGCAAATCAGCAATGCCAGTGCCATAAGTGGCAATGGCATTGTGAATAACGTTGCGCAAATGACGCAGTGATAAGCCTTCAGTCAGGGCGTAGACTGGCACCAGTCTTCCGGCATGGATACTCTGTGGTACCCCCTCAAAGCCAGCTTCGCGATCTTCTTCAATATGACCGCTGCCCAGCTGCTCACCGCCAGCCAAGCTAAGAATTTCCACCTCGGCGTTCTTCAGCTTAAATTTGTGCGAATAGTCGTCAATCTCAACCACACCCGAAGCCAGCACCTGAGCGCCTTTAGGGAATTGGCCCTTGAGCCGCTCAAGGAGATATTTGTTGCCCTTACCACCGACAAAGCGAGTAACCAGTAGACTGCCTGTGCCATCAGAGATGACCACATTTAAAATCGACATATTGCCGCGCTTTGATTGATAAGCACCAACTGAGCGAATTGTACCGAAGATACTAACTTCTTCGCCCACTGTCAGGTCTTTGATAAACTCGCGATTTTGAAAATCAAGGTGCCGCCGCGGGTAGTGGCGCAACAATTGATCAACGGTTGTGATTCCGAGATTAGAGAGCAAGAGCGCTAGCTTGGGACCAACACCTTTGACAAATTGAACTGGAATTTCGGAAGGATGCTTGCCCACCAATTTCTGACCCGCTTGCTGATTGGCCAGACTAGTGGCTGCGGCGCTGACTGTGGCGCTTCCAGCCGCTATAGATAGTGATTTGCCGCCGGCCGCCTGACCTTGAGGGGCTTTGCTAATTGGTTTACTACCTGACTTACTGACTGAACTACTAGTCGATTTACTAGTTGAATTACCGGCGGCGGACTTGCTTACAGCAGAACCCGAAACAAAGTCGCTAGAACGAAAAGAGCCCGGGGCCGCTGTACCCGGGCTGCGAGCATAAGCACTGGGTTCGCGAGCAGCATCAGAAGCAGACAGCGACTGGTCGTTTGGCACACCATCAACGTTGTCCCAGTAAGGAGCAATGAGTTCTTCGGCCCGCCGAACAATTGAAATACGGGTAGAAACGTCAACATTAGGATACTGACGAAACAAACTGCGCACAGTCACCCAGATGGTGTCATAGGGGAAGCGTCGCACGAGGCGATCAGCCGTAGCCCTCATAAATTGAGAGAAGGTCGAACGCTTACCTTGAAAATCGGCATAGCGCGCTTTGCGCTCCACGGCAATGGCGAGGCGCAAACCCTTAAGTTCAGCTTCTTTTGTAGGCCGATTTCCGACTATATTCGCCACTGATTAATTGCCACAGATAACTTCTTGACTCTGAAGCAAATTCTACTTCAGAAAGCAGCCAAGGTTACTGTAAGCGGTTGAGAATTAGCTTCGAAATCGCTTTGAGAGTAGCGAATACACCTAAGCCTTCAGAAGCAACGGCTTCGAAACTTGGTACGCCACGGATATTCATATCTTTTTCTAGGCGTTCAATCGGCATGGCATTGGCCAAGTCGCGCTTGTTGTATTGCAAGACCCAAGGAATGCTATCGAGGGTCAGGCCATATTCAGCCAAGTTCTCAACCATGTTCTGGAGAGACTCAACGTTGTCCTTAGCTCTCATGACATCAGAGTCGCCTACGAAAATAATGCCATCAACGCCGTTCAAAATTAGTTTACGGCTGGCATTGTACTCAACTTGGCCGGGAACGGTGTAAAGAGAAAATCTGGTTTTAAAACCTTGGACGCTGCCCAAATCGAGGGGCAAGAAGTCAAAGAAGAGTGTTCGTTCAGTTTCGGTAGCGAGACTGATCAATTCGCCTCTAGTAGTAGGGGCCAGTTGGCTGTGGATATACTTCAAGTTCGTTGTCTTGCCACCAAGGCCGGTGCCATAATAAACGATTTTGCAGTTAATCTCTCGAGCTGCGTAGTTTACGAGTGCCATTACCTGTTTCCTGCTTCCCCTTGCCGTCTGGCTCGGTCAATTTGAGCCTTGGCTCTCTCATACCCATCAGCCACTTATTTTCAAGCGCCTTTGAGTAAACACTGAAATTTGATAAGACCTTACACAATACTGTACGAACTGAAGATACTAAATCATTACTAAAAAGTACCCTAAATCGGCAAACTAAACCAATCTTGTAAACCGGCTTTTGTGTAGTTCAAGTAAAGGATAGGACATATCTGATTGATCCAAATCGCTTGGCAACTTTGATTAATCAGTCTGATAACACTGTAGTACAGCGCTCTCTCAGTAAGCCTATCATGATTTTTAGCGGAGGTAAGATCTCCGGCAACTATCTATAACAGAATGTACCCATTCATCCTGAACTATTACAAACTTAGCATTTGGAGGGTTGACCATATATTCAACGTGGTACAGGTGCTACAATTCCTCCTTTGCTTGTGTTCTTGAATCTACCGGGCCTCAAGGGGCTGTACGGCAGATTTCGCGACTGAATTAAGACGGGAATTATTTTATGGCTAAGCGTTGTGACGTATGCGGCAAAGGACCCCAGACCGGTGTTCAATACACCTTCTTGCGTTCGCACTGGAACCCGCACGGTAAGAGACGTTGGCTGCCAAACCTCCAACCTTTCAAGGCCTTGGTAGGCAAGACTGTTAAGCGCATGAAAGTGTGCACATCTTGCATCAAAGCCGGCAAAGTTAAGAGAGCAGTCTAACTACTCAGTATCCATTTGATTTAACTAGCTTTCCCTCGGGGGAGCTAGTTTTGTCTTGCTATATCTAGCGATAAAAATCTCGGCTTAGCTCTCACGAGCCAAATCTAACAAGCCTTCCTTCTCAACAAGATAGAGCTCATTGCAGAACTGACAGCGGCCTTCCGCCTGCCCGTCTTCTTCTGCCATAGAAATAATTTCGCTGCTGGGCAATACCTTCAGGGCCTCAACAAAACGCTCGCGTGAGCACTTGCAGACAAATGATAAAGGCTTCACATCGGTCAATGGAGTAATTTCAAAGCCTGTGAGGATACGCTGCAAAATTTCTTCGAGAGTCATGCCTCTCTTCATCAAAAAGGTGAAAGTGCCAAAAGTAGAGATATTGTTCTCAATCCGGCAAATAGTTTCTTCAGTATGGTCTGGCAAAAGTTGAATTATCAGACCGCCAGCCGCTTCCACTCCGTTTTTACTGAGATGGGTACCAACCACAACCAGCGACCCAGTCTGGTCAGAATTGACCAAGAAATGGTTGACGTCTTCGCCCACTTCACCAGAAGCAAGCTCAACAGTGGAGGTATGAGGCTGACCAAAACCTGGATCAATTGTCACGTGGAGATAGCCAGTGGAGCCAATGGCCGAACCCACATCAAAATTGCCTAATGAGTTTAGAGGAAGTTCAATATCGGGGTGCTCAACAAAACCGCGGACAGTGCCTCGGGGCGATGCATCTACCATGACTTTGCCGAGGGGGCCATTGCCCTGAAACTTGAGAGCAACCTGACCGTCTTTAGCCAAGATTTGTGAAAGCAGTACACCGGCAGTGAGAGCGCGGCCAAGGGCAGCAGCAGCTGTAAATGATAGGTTATGCCTTAAGCGCGCATCCTCAGAGAGATGAGTCGTAGTAGCAATAACGGCACGCAATGTGCCATCTGACGATATTGCTTTTAGTACGCCATCTTTCATCTAAATCTCGTTGAATTCTGCGCCCATATTTTTTTGCAGATCTCTCAAACTAAGCCCTTATTAGCATATTACAAAAATTAAAGAGTTTTGTCACCACTGCCATCCAGAACTAGTCAGCACTCTAGGCCGTCCGCCTAGATCGCTCCAAAGTTGAAGGTCACCCCAACCAGCCCATTCAAACAACTCTTTGACCGAATCAGCCTGACCATCACCAAACTCAACTATTAGCGCCGCGTGAGCGGTGGCTTCCAAGCTAGGCAGATGCTTGGCGAAATTGCGATAGAAGCCCATTCCATCAGGACCTCCACCAACCAGGGCCAAGCGTGGCTCGTGGCCAATCACTTCTGGTGCGAGAGTAGAGGCAACGGCCAAAGGAATATAAGGGGGATTGGAGAGAAAAAGATCAAAGTGTTTACTCGAGCCGAGCTTGGCTAGGCCCTCTAAGTAGTCTTCTTCAATTAAAGTAAGACGCTCAGCCACGCCATGACAAATAGCATTGATGCGACAGAAATGCGCTGCCTGCGGAGAAATTTCAAACGCCGTTGCTACTAAGTGGGGAAATTGCTTGAGCAAACTAACGACGATAGCCCCCGAACCAGCCCCCACTTCAAGCAAACTAACAGGGTTCTTACTCTTAATATAATCGCCAGCCGCCACGACCAGGGTTTCAGTATCGGCCCGAGGAATCAAAACCCCTGGTCCCACAGCAAACTTAAGCCCGCAGAAATAAGTCTCACCCAATACATACTGCAAAGGCACCCGTCGGCGCCTTTGCTCTAGTATTTCAACCAAAGCCCCAACGTGTTCAACTGACAAGACTGCCTTAGCATTAAGCAAAAGCTCATGAGCTGCCAGTTTTGTCACGTGCTGTAGAGCTAGTTCAGCTTCTCGGCGAGCTTCGTCTCGCTCGATACCCAAACCAACTAGAGCCGTGACAAAGTGAGCGCGAGCCGCTTCATGACTGCAGTTAGGGGGCCAACTGTCAGGCCCAATATTTTCCAAACCTAGTTAAGTTCGTCGTCGCGCAGCTGCTCGCGCATCAGCTCTTGCTGATGAGAAAGAATGCTCGCTTCGATGAGCTTGTCTAAATCGCCTTCAAGAACCGGTTGCAATGAGAAGTTTTGATTGAGGCGATGGTCAGTGACACGATTGTCTTTGAAATTATAAGTGCGAATTTTCTCTGAGCGTTCGCCAGTGCCAACCTGAGATTTGCGCTGATCGTAAATCTCTTTATTTTGCTCATCAAGCTTGATCTTGTGGAGCTTGGCCCGCAAAATCTGCTTGCCCCGCTCTTTGTTTTGAAGCTGACTGCGCTCTTCTGAGCAGGCCACAAAAATACCTGACGGCTTGTGCACGATGCGCACGGCAGTTTCTACTTTGTTAACGTTTTGTCCGCCAGCTCCGCCTGAGCGCATTGTAGTGATTTCTAGATCACGCTCATCTAATTCGAATTCGACTTCTTCTACTTCAGGCATAACAGCCACAGTTGCTGTGGATGTATGCACACGACCCTGGGCCTCGGTAGCAGGAACACGCTGCACCCGGTGCACGCCTGATTCAAACTTGAACTTGCTATAGGCGCCGTCGCCTTTAAAAGCAACGATTACTTCTTTATAGCCGCCCAGTTCGCCCTCGCTGGCGCTAGCAATCTCAGGCTTAAAGCCAACTTTATCGGCGTATCTTAAATACATGCGCAATAGATCGCCAGCAAAAATGGAAGCCTCATCGCCACCGGTTCCGGCGCGAATTTCAAGCATGATGTTCTTGTCGTCGTTAGGATCTTTGGGCAAGAGCAAAACTTTCAGTTGTTCGGTCAGCTCAATGTGCTTGGCCTTAAGTGTCTCCACTTCAGCTTCAACCATCTCGCGCATTTCTTTTTCAGTTTCGCCGCGCAAAATCTCTTGTGCTTCAGCTATTTCTTTTTCAGTATCTTGCCACTGATGAAATACTTCCACTGTGCCGTGGAGTTGGTGACGCAATTTGGCCAAGCGCTGATAGTTCTCCTGATCATTGACAATATCTGGATCGGAGAGCTTTGACTCTAGCTCTTGAAAGGTGTACTCAATTTCTTTGAGTTTTTCGACAAAATGCTCCATAGCACCCTTCTAGGCTGACGCTAACTGACGAATTATCGTTCTGCCGCTAAGCAATTAAAAATCGGAGAGGGAGGGATTCGAACCCTCGCTGCGTTTTAGCGCAGACAGTCTTTCCAGGACTGCACAATCGACCACTCTGACACCTCTCCAAATGGCCGTGCCAATTATAATACGGCCGGGTTTCCATGACCCCGCTCTGAAGCAGATTGGTACTTAACTCTAAGAAGTCTTAACTAATTGACTCTTCAAACGCTTAGCGCCGCCTTTAATGAGAGGCAAGAAATCTTCGGCTTTTAGGCTGGCACCGCCAACAAGGGCGCCATCGATGTGCTCTTGTTCCATTTGCTCATCAATAGTAGAGGCCTTTACAGAGCCGCCATAAAGAATAGAAACACCAGCACCAATATTAGTTCCACTATATAGACTATCGATTTCAGCCCGAATCAGACCACAAACTCGGTTAGCTTCTGGAGTCTCACAAGTCTTGCCTGTGCCAATTGCCCAAACCGGCTCATAGGCCACCACCACCTTGGCGGCATCACTAGCTGCGACTCCGGCCAAACCTTTTACTACTTGTTCTTTTACAACTGAGTCAGTAAGCCCTTGTTCTCTTTGCTCAAGCAATTCGCCCACACACATAACTGGAACCAAACCATGTGCTAGAGCCGCTTTTACTTTCAAATTAACTGACTCATTGGTTTCACCGAAAAACTGTCTTCTTTCGGAATGACCAATCAATACATATTGCACAGCCATGGCTGTCAACATCGGTGGTGATATCTCACCGGTAAATGCTCCGCTATCGCGGTAATCCATGTTCTGAGCGCCCACCTTGCAAGGACTACCCTTAACTTGGTTTAAGACCTCTGACAGACAAACGAAGGTTGGACATAAGACTATTTCAGGAAGAGCCTCGCCCTTAAATTGAGACGCTACCCCCTCGACAATTGCTTTAGCTAGACTAGTAGCCTCAGCTGGGGTCTTATTCATCTTCCAGTTGCCAGCAATTATTGTCTTACGGCCACCCTGACTACTCATAGATTATTCTCCTCGCTGACCTTATAGATCATTAGAAACAGATGACTCATTCTACATGCCAATCAACTAGAATCACTTATTAGTCAAGCATATTGAAGGCGATTACACCGAAGGCGATTACTATGTCTGAACCCGTATCTGAAGTAAAAACGGCCGACTCGAAAGAGGCCAGACGTCTGGCTATTCTAAGCTCAAGAGGGCGAAGAGAGGAAGGCGAAGGCTACGAAGAAAAGCCACTGCGACTGCCAGACTGGGTGAAGCGCTCGGTGCTCAACACTGAAGAAAATCGCGAAACCAGAACAATCTTAAAAGAACAAAAGCTCAACACTATTTGCGAAAGTGGCCGCTGCCCTAACAAAGGTGAGTGCTGGGCCAAAGGCACAGCTACATTTATGTTGATGGGAGCTCTTTGCACCCGCACCTGCCGCTTCTGTGCCGTCAACAAAGGCACACCCTCACCATTAGATGAAGACGAACCCGCCCGCATCGCCGAAGCCTCGAAGCAAATGGGTCTAAGACATGTGGTCTTGACCTCGGTCAACCGCGATGATTTACCAGACCAGGGTGCCAATCACTTTGCCCGCACGATCACTGCTATTAAGGACGCCATCCCTGGCGTTGCAGTGGAAGTACTAACTCCCGATTTCCAGGGCCGGCAAGAATGTCTTGAGATCGTACTGGCCGCCGAACCAGTGGTTTACAACCATAACGTTGAGACTGTACCGCGGCTCTACAAGCAAGTTAGACCGGGCTCAAAATATGACCGCTCTCTCAATATTCTAAAAATGGCAAAAGAAATTTCCCCCAATATTCCAACAAAATCGGGCTTGATGCTTGGCTGCGGCGAGACCTTTGAAGAAGTCAAGGAAGTGCTGCGCGATCTGCGCGCTGTCAATTGCGATTTTCTTACCCTTGGTCAGTACTTAAGACCAACCCGCGACCAGCTCCCTGTCAAGCGCTATGTTGAACCGGCAGAATTTGACGAACTCGGTCAATACGCCTGGAGTATTGGCTTTAAAATGGTTCATTCTGGGCCACTAGTACGCAGTTCATATCACGCAGAAGAGCTTGCCAACCAACTTTGATTCACCATTTTCTCTATGGCTCTTTCGCAAATGGAGGTAGGGCAGTAAGCGACGATACAAGCTTTGCTCCTCCCAGCGCCCCAGAAGATAATTCGGAGCTGGCTCAAGCACGCCGTCTGCTAGATAAAGGGCAGCTTGAGCAATGCCGCGCCGTTATTGCTAATTACTGGCTGCAAAATCCATACGAGCAAGGCGCCGTAATGCTCTTTAGCGACTTAGTCAAAGCACTGGGCCGAGAAGAAGTGGCAGCCAAGCTTGACAATTTTGCCGCTAAACTGAGCGGCTCACTTTCTCCTTATAAACATCACCAAGAAATATTCGAAGCTGGCTATGCCCTGGTTGAAATTTGCCAACATGAGCTGGCCGCCATGTTGCTCAAAGAATTGCAGCGAGAGCTGCCCGATGACCCGCTAGTAAACTACGAACTGGGCTTCTCTTTGATGTCTCTAAAGCGCTTTAAAGAAGCGCGCAAGTATTTTGCTTTAGCCGTAAACGCCAAAGAAGACTTTGATGCCATGCTCAATTTGTGCGTTTGCGAAACCTTAGAGCGCAACCTAGAAGGAGCTCGCCGACTAATAACAGAGCTAACTCCTCTAGCCCAAAGTGAGGAAGAAAAATTAGAACTGGCCCACCGCAAAATTGTGCTTGCTCGCCTGGAAGGTCTCGGCAGCAAGAAACAACTAAATAGTCGCGATTGGCTATACGTCCTTTATGGCAGTATCTTACTGAGACCAGGTCTGAAAAGTTTAAAGAGTTTTGCCCCAGCATCAGGCAAGGCTGAAGCGGCTGATTTAAAAGATGACGTCAGCCAAGTAGCCTCAATGCTAGTGATATTGCGGGGGCTGCTCACCGGTCTATCTCTTGAAACCGAAGGAGTTGAATACTATTCACTGCGCTCTAGGCCCATAAGCAATGCCCTTAGTCAGCTAATGGAAGTTGACTATGATGCCTATCGCGGCCCGGACAGACCAGACCAAGTAATTCTTTTGATGTGCTGGACGACAGACATTCTTGGGCCCCATGCCGCCTTCATAGAAAACTCCATGAAGCGTTCTCTGTTTGCTTACGGCCTCAGCCCGGTAGCGCCACTACCAATAGTGCCAGACATAATTGGCTGTTTAGCCTATGACGTAGTTATGCCATGGGAAAGCAAACACCAAGAGCCTTCCAATAAAGACATCGCCTTAATCACAGAGCAAATATACGCCCGAGCCTGTGATCTTGAATCAGATCCAACTCTACTGCGCGAAACTCAAGAAGCGGTTGACTACTATCTAGAAAAGCGGCATCTGCTAGTTCTAAATAATCCAGAAGCCTTCCCCAATCGCCCTGAGTACACAGCAGAATTACCTGAATTGCCAGACGCGCCAGAAATCTAATGAATATTCTCACCAAGTTTATTCATGCCACTTCTTACGTCACCATTATTCCCATGGCAAGGTTATTGCCAGCAAGTTCTGTCAATGAAGAAAGCTTGAACGGCTTGGCCGTCTATTTACCAGCCGTGGGTTTGCTGATCGGAACGATATTAGCTGCCACCTGTTTGACCTTAGAAACTCTCCACACTGCCAATTTCTTATTGGCTACAATCATCACAATTTTATGGCTAACCCTTACTGGCGGCCTGCATTTTGATGGTTTGATGGACACCGCCGATGGTATTTTTTCGCACCGCAGCAAAGAACGCATGCTAGAAATCATGCAAGACAGTCGAGTCGGCAACTTTGCAGTAATGGTTGGGGTGGCTGCTTTTGCCTTAAAGATTGCAGCACTGACGGCCCTACCAGCCCGTGCCCTTCCGCTTTTTCTTCTCTTTGCCCCCAGCTTTGCTCGCCTGGCCGAAACCTTTGCTATAGGTGCCTTTCCTTATGCCAGAGCCGAAGGCAAAGGCAAAGTCTGGCACGACACCATGCGATTTCCCCAAGATGTTTTGGCGGCAACACTTCTGCCAATATGCTTATTAACAGCGGTGATCATACTTTCACACGGCACCTTATTGCTGCCACTGGCGCTCTACTTTGCCATTGCCTGTGGTGCAGGCCTGAGCAGCGCCGCCTATCTCAACAGCCGCCTTGGTGGCCAGACTGGCGATACTTATGGGGCCGTAGTAGAGCTAACTGAAACAATATCCTTGACTTTACTGGCACTGATCATCAGATAACTCTTATTGCGATTCTTTGCTCTCTCTAGCGGCTGCTACACCAGGAATTTTGTAAAAGAAGAAAGCAAAGATTGCTACCAAAAGCAAGGCATACCACTGCTTTAGGGGAGCTACTGGCAAGAACATAAATGAGACATAGTACAAGTTGCAACACCACCAGGTAGCCTGGCGCAAAAACTTCACGCGACTGGCTTCTACGCCCCAGAGATGCCCCTGGAAAGCTATGATAGCGAGCAGTCCTAGGCCACAAAAGTCGTAGAAGAGAAAATGGGGCAAAACCAGAGGCAAGACAAATAATCCTTCTAGCATTACTAGTGCTAAAGCTGCCCTTTGGGCTCGCACCTCAGCCACCGTGGGTGAGTCACTAGTAGATGGCGTCGCCACAGCTAACTTGGCGCCACTAAGTATAGCCGTGCCGCGCCAGAGAGCAAACAAACCAATCAAGGCTGCCAAGCCATAGGCCACTAACTTTGTTGCCCCATGACCAGAAAAAGTCTGCACTATCACCGCCGGTAGTGACACCACCATATAGGCGGGAAACTGATAGCCAGCCTTGGCAAAGATGGTATCGGACATTTTAAAACTATTGAGCCATTCCACAAACAGATTGGGGCCGAGGGCAGATACGGTGGCTAAACCAAAGACCAATAAGCCAAGGACAAAGCCAATGGTGGCCTTGGGTCGCTTGCTGAAAAACAAGGCCCCACAAACGAGTAGAACTGTCGGTAAGAACTGAGGCTTGAGTATAAGCGCGCCCCAGGCGAGCCCACCAGCCACTTCTTTGCCGCGACTGAGCAGAGCATACCCCAGTGCCAGAGGCAAAAGTCCAACCACTATACCAAGGTGACCAATTAGTAAAGTATGAAAAATCGGACAAAAAAGGGCGAGCATTGAAAAATACTCGAGGGCCTGAAAGCGATCTCCACGACTAGAAAGCCAAGCCACCAGTGCCAGCACAAAGATTGAGAAAACTTGCCAGGCAATCAGAGCATGTTGTGCCGAGAGGAAAGAGAAGGGCACAAAGAATAAAGCCATCAAGGGGCTGTACATGTAAACAGCCACATACTGCTTAGGTAAAAAAGTGAGCAGTTGGTGCACATATATGTTGAATGGGGCATCAACAAAAGAGCTGGCGCTGGGTGGCGGATAAATATTTTGAGCCAGACCCTGGACCACCATTTTGCCCACAGGATAGAAAGTCATGACAAAATCAGAACCTTGCATAATCACTGGTTGCGAAACAGCAATAAGGAGCGGCATAAACAGAAGAAAAACAGCCAGAATTTTTAGCAAAAGTGGAACGAGCTGCACCGACTACTACCTTTTAATCTTTAGAATGCCCAATTAATATGCCAGAGCGAAGTTCAAGTTTACCCATAATTCGGCCGACCATATCCATTGTTTTTCCCGCTTATCAGGAAGAGAAGCGAATTGGCATGACAATGGAAAGCTGGGCCAGCTATCTCGATGCCCAGCACCCTGGTTCGGAAGTGGTGGTTGTCACCGACGGTTGCAGCGATAACACCGCCAAAGTTGCCTTTGAAACTTTCAAAAGCAAAACCTGCACCCTGCGCCTGATTGAAATCAGTGAAAACCAGGGTAAAGGCAATGCCGTTAAAGTGGGAGTGATGGAAGCTCAAGGCGATGTCATAGTCTTTACAGATTCAGACTTGTCATATGAACCACAATTACTAGACCAGTTTCTTGAAAAAATTGACGAAGGAGCCGACTTAGTTATCGCCCAGCGCCGCAAGAAAACTCAATATCCCGGTCTGGGCCGCCGCATACTGGCAATGCTCTCACGATTTCTGGTGGGCAACTTTGTCGTACCCGGCATCCGAGACACTCAGGCCGGTTTCAAAGTATTCAAGAAAGAAAGTGCCTATCAGCTTTTTCCCCTGGCAAGAACCAAACGTTTTCTCTTTGACCTGGAAATACTTGTGATTGCTAAAGAACATCATTGCAAAATTGAAAAAGTATATGTCGATTGGCAAGACCGTGACGGCTCGACAGTTCGTATCTTCATTGATACATTGCGTTCCCTTAGAGACCTGGTCTTGATTTATACTCGCATGTTGTTCGGCGCCTATAAATAGAAAGAGAGTACCCCTTGAGCAAAACAGGCCATAACAGCAAGCATGATAAAAAAGACAAGAACGCCACCAGCCCAGAGCGGCTCGTTTTGGCTCTAATCGAAAATGCTCACTTTGCTGAAGCACTAGTGCTACTTGAAGAACTGAATGGCAAAGAAGAGCAAAAAGAAGACAAGACAAAAGCTGGCCTAGACAAAACCGTGTGGCTATACGCCCGCGCCCTAGCAAGCTTTGGTGCCGCCGGAGCTAATGCAAGAGCAGAAGACATAGAAAGAGCTAACGCATTTCTGCACCAAGCGTTTGCTGCCAACAACTTTGTTCTTCCGCTAATGGTGTCACGAGTAAATGAAGTTTCAAGCAAAACTGCCAGCAAAGCTAAAACCAGAGCTAATGCGGCCAAAACCCTTCTTCCCCCAGCACAACACCAGGCTAGCAAATATATCGATCTCTGGTTTGGTAGCTGGCTACAAACTGAAAATGCCTTTGATTGGCTAGGCAACCAGTTTGTTGAATGGACCAAGGCAACAAAACTTGAGAGGCTAAAAGTTCAGCAAGAAAAGATGCTAGCCAATAGCAAAAAACTAGACATCGATTTCTTCTTAAATTAGTGTCAATTCAAAACAGTTATAACTTGTTTCAGAACTTCGCTAAGAAGGCTTCTCTAGCAGCTTTTAGTGCAGCTTTAACAGTATTTTGATCGGTAAAAGCTTGCTCAACATCAGCAGTGGTGGCATGCTTCAAATCAACCAGAATCTCACCAAGAAGCTTCTTACTGCCGCCTTTCTGTACGGCAAATGCCTCGCCAATATGCTCTTCAGTGATTTTCCCACCAGCCTTAAGGAATTGTCCTAACTGGGGCGTGAACTTAAACTGCAAATCAGAGCCAGCCAGCTTAATTAGATGATCTTGATCAAGTACTGTCACTTTGGCACCAGCCAGGTCACTGACTCCTTTCAGAGTAGGATTCAGTGCTGCCAGTCTTTCGGCTTCAGCTTTGGTGGCAGCTTCGGTAAATCTTTCACCGGTTGTCGCAGCCCTGGATTGCAGTGTCTTAGCGGCTAATTGGTCAAGGCCCTGGCCGGCCTCACCAACAGCTTCGCGCGGCAACTTAAACAAATCAGTCAAGCCCGCTTCATACTTTTTAGTGGTGGCAGCCAGGGCTTCCGGCGTGGTCAACGAAGAGCCTTTTTCCAAAAGTGGTCGAGCCACATCAGGAATAACAGCACCATCAATAGTTTTACGCTGCAGAGCAGGACTTTCGAAAGCAGCCTTAGCACCGCTAACGTCGGCAGCACCAGCTTTGGAAACAGCTTTGGCTTCCGAAGAAATGATTCTAAAATCAGCTTTGCCCTTGATTAGCGCATACGCTCCAACCACTGCCACTCCAGCTACAACAGCAGCTTCAACTGGGTGCTCTTTCACCATTGTCACAGTCTTGTCGGCGCCAGACTTAACTTTAGACGCAGCTCCGTCATAAGCAGCTTCAAACCAATTTGTCGGTTGACTATGGTGCTCAGGGGCAGCCTTATGATCAAATTTCTCGATGGGCATTAACATTTACCTTGAGCGGAGGGGGTGCAAAGAACGCTTTCAGGGGGGAAATTGAATACTAGCTTGCCAAGGGGCCGATGTCATCCGTGGAAGTACGAAGCCCAAAAGGAACTATTTCACCGGGTCGCTAGTCAGGTGCTGAGCACTCGGAGTCACAATTACGATAATGCTTAATTCCCGACCAATGTTTAAATTGAGAACAGGCCAAAAGGTCGCGCATAGACTACTTACCCTTGCTCTGTTTGCTGCAACCTTAACAGCAACGCTCCCAGCAATGGCCCAGACTGCGAACAACAAAGTCACTAAAGACCTGGGCAAAAGTACCAGCGAACTAAACTCCCACGCCATCCCCCTCAAACCAATTAGCGTCAAGCAAAAGCAAGAAAACAACGCCGCAGCGCAAGCAATAAACAAAGTTCCGGGAATTCACATAGAAGGCAAAGATCTGCAGCCCCCAGCAGATGACCCCGAAATAAAGGGTTTCCATCCAATCAAAAGGCTGATGGCGCCGGTGATTCGCCTGGGCAAGGGCACAGTACAACTGCAACAACAAGTAATGAAACTGGAGGGTCCGCTTGGGGGCCTTGAGCCAGCGATGAATAGCCTTTCAACAAAATTGCATAACGTCAGCAGCAGATTAGGCACACTAGACAAACACTTAGTCTGCATGGAAGAACATATAGTCAATCTTGACACTCAGATGACTGGCATTAGGAAGGATCTAGGCTTGATGGAAGCAGACGTCGAGAGCCTCAATGGACCGCTGCAATCAGTTCTGCAACCGCTCACCAATGTTCATGGACCACTGGAAGAAATGACCGCTGCCCTAGGCGAAATGAAAGGCATGATCACCATGGCACTATTTGCCATCATCGCCCTGACAGTGGGCATCGTCTTCGGCACTCCTCTGGCAGCGGTGTTCATATACAAGCACCGACGCAAAATCTTTCCTTATATGAAAGAACATGAATTTCCAGTTCTATAAAAGCTTGATCTAAACAACGACCCAAGGCGCTGCATTGTGGGGTCTTCGCACTTCCTTCAATTGGCAATTGCCAATGTGGCCGTGGTCGAGCTGGAGAATCCTAGCGATGGCATACCATACTCCACCATGGGCAACAATCAAGACCGGCCCAGGATGAGCTAAAGCTTTCTGCAAACCATGACTAACCCTGGTACCAAATTCAATCTGCGCCTCACCGCCCGGTGGATCAGAGCCAGGCAAGAACAAGTCAGGAAGCTCACTCCAGGAGCGCCGCTCCCAATCACCAAGGTGCCATTCTCTAAGATCATCAACGGTGACAGTTTCGGCCTGCAAGACCTGATTGAGCGATTGAGCAGTTTGCAGCGCTCGAAGCATGGGGCTAACACAAATGGTCTTGACCCCTATGCAGGCCCTCAAGGCCTCACTTTTTGCTAACTGCCGAGCCTGGGCTACACCGGTCTCATTGAGCTCAACATCCCAACCAGAGCCCGCAGCCAGATTGCTTAAGTTGGCATGGGTTTGTCCGTGGCGAACGAAATAGAACTTTTCTTCCTCTGACACCAGATGGCTCCTAAAACAACAGCAATCATAGTACGCCAAGTACGGCAACTCTAATATTCCGGCAAGCCATAAGAGGCATAGCAGCCAAAGGCAATTTTGACACTCATTCGCAATAAAACCCTTGGCGCCTACAGCCAAAACTAAACAGGCGAAAGAATATTTGACAATTACTTGCAATAAGGGCAAAGCTAAGATATGCTGACTTTACTGTTGAGAGTCATTCTCAATAGCGCTTTCCCTGTCGCAAAAATGCCATTCAGCCACAGGCGAAAAGAGAAAACCAAATTTAAAAAACGTTCCGCTCAGGCGGTGCTATTCACACGTCTTGATACTGCCGCCACCGGCGGTGCTTTTCTGCGCCAAGCAAAGGAGAAAAATGATGGGGAAATTATTCTACGGAACAATGACTGGTAATACCGCCGCGGTAGCAGAAGCGATACAGGCTGCCCTAGCGGATCTGATTGACGAGGTTCGGTGTATCGACCGAGCCAAAGCTGAAGATTTGAGAGCCTGCGAACTACTCATACTGGGTGGCTCGACTTGGGGCGACGGTGAACTGACCGACGACTGGGCCGACTTTATGCCCCAGCTAGACCAAATTGATTTTAGTGGAAAAACTGTGGCCTTGTTTGGCGTTGGCGACCAAGTCAGCTATACCTACAATTTTGTTAGCGCCATGAGGCTCCTCTACGACAAAGTCAAAGAGCGCGGAGCTCGTGTCATTGCCGACAAGATATCAGTTGATGGCTTTGAATTTGCCCATTCTGAATCAGTTGTAGATGGAGCATTTGTAGGCCTGGTGATCGACGAGATGAACGAAGCAGAACTTACCCAAGCCCGCATTGAGAGCTGGGCTAAAACCGTTAGACAAGAAGCAGCCGTGGCAATGGCGTAAGCGGACAGGTGCCAATTGAGAAATTTAGCTATAGAACTGCAAGAATTAAACAGCTTGAGGAGCCGCTCATGACCAGCATAGAGAGCTGGCTAAATGGGTGCCCAGCAGTCACCATCGAGCGACTGAAAAAGATCAATCATGCTGCCAGCAGCTCGGCCCATATTATTCTGGCGCTTACGTATGGCCTGGCTGACCCTCATATTAGAGCCATCAATCGCATGATAGTGGGGCTGCTACTAGCCCGACACAAGGCGCAGCGCAACGGCAACAAAGCGCGGGAAGAACGTATTGAAGCAAAGCTACAAGACTTACACGACGCTATCAACCTGGTGACTGACTCAAAACCACCGCATCTGCACAGCCATAATCCAACCGGCCCAAACGGCGCAACCGCCTGCAAAAGGGCAGTGCCACGTAAAATCCTCGATCAAACGGAACTAAGCACCTCCTGACCAGTCACTGTCAATAGATAGCGAAACTGGTGATCAATAATGACATTGCCGAATGATGAACAAGCTCAGGCCATATATCCACAAGACTTCAGCGTCGCCCTTGACGAAATGCTCTATGAGCAAAACCTGATGGCGCCAAATCAAGAAGCGCCTTCCGAACTGTCACTAGAAGAACAAGCTCTCAACGCTCAAGCCGTAAGAGATCAACACGCTTACGAGCTAGATGTGAGACAGCGCGAAATTGAAAAGGTTCTGGTTCACGAAGAAATTCTTCCCTCCAGCCACGTCGACAGTTTCGACTTCTCCGGAGCCCTAATGGCTTTGCTTACAATTACAATCATTGTCGGCTTAGCCTATTTAGCACAAAAACAAATCGCCGCCATGTCAACCAAACCGGCCGTCCAGTCAGGAGTAGTGATTGAGCATCCAGCCAATCTACCTGTACCGGTGCCAGCCTACCCAACAGTAATGGTGCGTCAATCGAGCGATCCCAGCCAAGCACCAAGCCCACTGCCGCTCAATCCACCAGCAGCGCAAAACTAACTCAACTCTTCTAAAACTTCAAAGTCATTCATCATCGGCATATTCAAATCAAGAAACAGTCGCACCATGACGACTGCGAAGTAGTCGACCATAACCCACCACTGTGCGCAATGGCTAACGCAAATCGTGGACTGTGAGCTTAGCAAAATGCTCAAGGGTAGCATTGCGACTTGCTAACTCCTTGAGCATTTCTTGCTGCACTAGTTCATTATTGCGGCGAGATGCAATCTCTAAACTAAGCTGCGCATTGACGGCCTCAAGCGGTAGCACATCTATCAATTTATTATTGTCGGCAGCTGCAACCATATTTCTTAAGCCTAAACTTTACCGGCCATCTAATTCAGGTTTACCACGCGATTGTGACCGTCTTGTGTGGAAAACTAGGTTCATGCTCTGCAAGGCGTTAGAATTACAAAACCCACATCAGTAAGTAAGCAAGTAAGTAAGGCCCCTTTGGCAAACCCAGCCACCATCGCCAGCAAATACAAGATCGCCATTATCGGCGCTGGTCCGGTAGGCATCAGTGCAGCCCGTGCTCTGAAAAGCCATAACATTGCCTACGATCAACTTGAGAGCGAAGAGGAACTAGGCGGAAACTGGCGCCACGGCGTCTATAAAAGCGCTCATATTATTTCTTCGCGCAAAACCACCGAATTTCCTGACTTTCCTATGCCTGAAAGTTATCCAGACTTTCCCAGCGCCGAGCAAATGCTGTCTTACTTAGAAAGTTACGCCAAGCACTTTCAGCTATTAGAAAATATCCAATTCAATTGCAAGGTAGAACAAGTCACACCTGAAGCCGAGGGCTTTAGACTGACCCTGGCGGACGGCACAAGCCGCGTTTACGAAGGCGTTGTGGTTTGCAACGGCCACCACTGGGAGCGCCGCTGGCCCTCATACGAAGGCCGCTTTAGTGGCGATATGATGCACTCAAAAGATTACAAAGATCCAGAGCAATTGCGAGACAAAAAAGTACTGGTCATTGGCGGCGGCAATTCCGCCTGCGATATCGCAGCTGAAGCGGCCCGAGTAGGTTGCAGCGCCCATCTGAGCTTGAGACGGGGCTATTGGTTTTTGCCTAAAACAATCTACGGCAGACCAACAGCAGAACTGCTAACGACTAATTTACCAGTGTGGATACAGCGTCTTTACCTGGAAATGCTGCTAAAAATAGTGGTCGGTGACTACCGCAAATATGGCCTAATGAAGCCCGATCACAAGATATTTGAGCATCACCCCACACTCAACAGTGAGCTCTTGCACTACCTCAAGCACGGCAAAATTACTCCCCATAGTGATATACGACGTTTTGATGGCGACAATGTCGAATTTATAGACGGCACAAAAGAGCGATTTGATTTGATAGTTTGTGCCACTGGCTTCAATGTCTCTATGCCATTTCTAGCGGCCGAAATCGTACCGATAGAAGGCCCAGTAGTCAAAGCCTTCTGGGGGCTGGTAGCGCCACACCACAAGCAGCTCTTTATCTACGGCTGGGGCCAAGCGCGTTATGGCTTCGGACCACTTCTGACACCAGCCTCGCAGCTCCTGGCTAAACTAATAATATTGCAGCGACGCTTGCAGCACCCCCTCGGCGAGGTTCTGAAGGCAGCAAGGCAGCCGCTGCCCACAACTCACTTACTTGACCCAATGGCCACCCTAAGACAAATCAAAGCAGCAAACAGTATGCTCTGGATATTACCCATAGTAGACAGACACTTTGTCAAAGCAAGAAAAAAATCTCTCAGCCAACCACAATAGACTAACCCTTGAGGCTCTTATCGATCTCGGCAATTCGTCTCTCTGCCTCAGCTTTCACAACTGGCCAAAATTCATTTGGCAGCAATCGCTTAAAACGCCAGAGAAAACGCGCCCGCTCTGGTAGCACCACATATAGTTTCTCTGCAGCAACGGCTTTTAAGGTAACCTGAGCGACTTCGAGCGGCACAAGAGCGGCCTTCTCTTCCATAAGAATTTGCGAGCGCCGCTTATAGAGTTCTGGTCCAAGGGTTGCTTTGCCCATTTCAGTGCGGATATAAGTCGGCATAAGCACAGTAATAAAGACATTACTATCAGCCAACTCGCCGCGCAGAGTTTCGCTCAGAGAGACAACCCCAGCTTTAGAAACATTGTAAGCCGACATCATTGGTGGCGCAATAAAAGCAGCAGCACTAGCGATATTGAGAATGTGACCAGACTTTTGCTGTTTCATAAGAGGAGCAAAAAGATGGCAGCCATTGACGGTGCCCATCAAATTGACATCAATAATCTGCCGAAAAGTTTCAATTGCAACTTCCTCGATTCGACCACCACAGCCAAGCCCAGCACAATTAATAGCAAAATCAAGACCGCCAAACTTCTGCTCAAAGCTCTCAACGGCTAATTTAAACTGGTCATAATCGCTGACATCAAAACAATAAATATCAACTGTAGCTCCAGCAGCCGCTACATTAGCAGAAGCCTCTTGCAGCTTCTCCAAGCTCAAATCGGCCATGGCAATTTTCCAACCGTCGCCAGCTAGCTCTAAAGCAAAAGCCAAGCCCAGGCCGCCTGCCGCACCAGTAATAAAAGCCCGTTTCGAAGGATACTTCTGCGACAACCTAAGCAATACGCTTCTCCATATCTTCCAGGGTTACCCCCTTCGTCTCGGGGAAAATAAACAAAACGAGGAAGAATTGCACCACCATCATCAAAGCAAAAAAGGCAAAGGGATAGCCACCAGATGATTTGGCCAATATAGGGAAAAGGCCTGATATCACAGCGTTCATGATCCAGTGAGAAGAACTGCCCAGAGCCTGCCCCTTGGCCCGCACCGGTGTGGGAAAAATTTCACTTAAGTAGACCCAAATAACTGCCCCTTGCGAGAAAGAGAAAAAGGCGATGTAGGCAACTAGCAACCAGACAAGATAACCCTGCCCCTGCTGAGCAAAAAATACTGCCGCTACCCCCGCCAGACAGAGAGCACAGCCAACAGAGCCCACCAAGAGTAGTTTGCGCCGACCCAGGCGATCAATCATAGTCATAGCAATGAGCACCGCGACAAGATTGGTAAAACCGATGATCACCGCTTGCACATCACCAGACATTTTTCCAAATCCAGCCTTTTCAAAAATATCATTGAGATAGTACAAAATAGCATTGATGCCAGAGAGTTGATTGAAGGCACCAATGGTAATGGCTAAGAAAATTGGCAAGCGATACTTCTTCTGAAAAAGCGGCTCATTGGGCAAGGCATGCTCAGCCTTGATGCTCGATACAATATCTTGCAGCTCCTGCTCATAATCTTCCACTCCGGTCTTCTTCAAGACCTCTCGTGCTTCATCAGTGCGCTCACGCCGAGCTAACCAACGAGGGCTGCGGGGAATCGTAAAGAGCATGACGAGAAAGAGCACGGCCGGTAAACCTGAAACCCCAAGCTTCCAGCGCCACTCGTTATCTCCTAAAGGTAAGGTACCAATTAAATAATTGGAGAAATAAGCAAGCAATATGCCCAAGACAACATTGACTTGAAAAAGACCAACCAGTCGACCGCGCCACTTAGCAGGGGCCAACTCAGCAATATAAACTGGACCAAGAACAGAAGAGCAGCCAATGCCGAGACCACCGATAAAGCGAAAAGCAATTAGGGCATACCAATCCCAGGCAAAAGCGCAGCCTAGTGCTGATATCACATAAAGTACAGCAGCTGCTCTCAAAGTTTCACGAGCACCAAACTTCTCACCCGGGATGCCCGAGAGCATCGAGGCAATTACAGTGCCCCAGAGCGCACTAGAAACGGTGAAGCCAAGGGCGGTAGCACCGAGTTGATACTGAATCGACAGAGCATGGGTTGCCCCGGCAATAACGGCCGTATCAAAGCCAAAGAGCAGACCGCCTAAGGCACCCACCAAGCTACTTTTAAAGAGATAAAGATAGGGTTTTAGATTCACTTGAATTGAGACCCTTTAAGGCAAGAAAGAAAGAAAGAAAGAAAGAAAGAAGAGAATAATGGCAACTCAGGCAGTTTCGAACAGGCAGAGCTGCCAAGCAGACAACATAGCAAGGCTAAGTGTAAGCCGAGACGGCTTGGTTTGAGAGCAGAATTGCCTTAATTTTGGCAGCGGCGAAAAAATCAGTGATATCCTGCAGAAAACAGAAGAGGTAAATTACTTCATGGCTCAGCAGCAACAAAGCGGCATTTCAATAAGTCCGCGTATTTTGATAGCGCTGGCTATTGCAGCCTTTTCGCTAATTTCTTATTTCGGCAGTAGCGTTTACAACCCTATTACTGAGCAGAAGCAGCATCTCGATATGACCCCAAATCAAGAGATCGCCTTGGGTCTACAAGCAGCACCGGAGATGGCACAGCAATATGGCGGCCAAGCCCGAGACCGGGCTGGGCAAGCAGCAGTGGATAAAATTGGGCAAGAGCTAGTGACAAAAACCGATGCTGCCAAGACTCCCTATCAGTATCATTTTCACTTGCTCGCCGACGACAGCACAGTCAACGCCTTTGCCTTGCCCGGCGGCCAAATTTTTATCACTGAAGGTTTGTACAAGAACCTCAAAACCAAAGGTGAATTGGCCTGCGTTTTAGCCCATGAAGTTGGCCACGTTGCGGCACGACACTCCGCCCAACAATTGGCCAAGCAACAGCTCTCCCAAGGGCTAACGGGAGCGGCTGTGATTGCAGCCTACGACCCCAATGATCGCAATAACAACACTGCGGCCATGGCCATGCTCATCAGTCAGGTGGTATCGCTTAAATTTGGCCGCAATGACGAACTAGAAGCAGATCGTCTCGGTGTGCGTTTTTCACAACAGGCCGGTTATGATCCTCGCTCTATGATCAAAGTCATGGAAATTCTTGATCATCTCGCAAAGTCGCGCACACCTGAATTTTTCAGCACCCATCCAAACCCTGATAATCGCATCAAAAAAATCAGTGCGGAGATCGCCAGTCGCTTTCCGAATGGTGTACCTGATGGCTTAGTACCATAACTAACGTCTCTGATTGGCGTGTAGAACAGTTTCTAGCAAAGCATTCTTGAGGCCGGTCTGCAATAGGTCGGCAAAACGCATACTACTAACAATGTCATAGCTAGCACCACGATTGGTCAAATCATTGTCGAGACGTTCAATCAATTCGTCTCCTTCCGGAGCCTGGCCGACGGTGAGAAATGTAATGCTCATTTCGTTGTGTTTGCGCAAGGCGCTTGTAGCTTGAGCGATAAGCTTGCTCAAGGAACCACCCTGATTCGGTAGACCATCGGTCAATACCACTATCAATAAAGGCTTATTCTCATGATCCGGCTCGGCTAGATGCGCATCAATAGCTGCAGCTAGCGGAGTACAGATGTCAGTCTCGCCACTGGGGACGATAGTGCTGAAGACATTTTCAACATCCTTCTCTGAAGCATGTTCGTGCACTTCAAAGCTGTCATTAAATGGAATCAAAGTGATGCCACCACGTAATTTGTCACCGCAGAACCGAGAAAAATCGGCAATCTGGTTACGGCACCAGGCCCAACGAGAGAGGTCATAGGGCCCGATGCCGAGACCACCGTTCATCGAGCCAGAGTGATCAATCAACAAAACTACCTGATATGGTGCCATTACTTTGAAAAACTTGTCAGCACTGGGAGTTTCGGGCTTGAGTACTACTTTCGGCTCGACCTTATCATCTTTAGGCGCGGGCCAAACTTTCTCATCCTGACTGCGGCTAGCAACCTCTTCATTCATTTGCGCCCGAGCCACCTCGAGGCGAATCTCAAACTTAGTTTGATAACGGATTCCTCTGCGCTCAATATCAAGGGTCAGCAGTTTATCCTGCAAACTGGCTCGTAAGATTTTATCTCCTTCGACTATTGCGTTAACGGCAGCAGGAGAGCCTAGTCGCACCTTAGTGACAACTCCTGGTAGCCGGCTATCATCAAGGGAAAGGCCTGCGGCATTGCAAAGCATCATCAACTCACTAACTTGCCCCCGCAAGCGCAATGGCGAAGCAGTCGGGCGACTCTGACTCGAACTCCCCGGCGAATTCTTGCCCTGAGCGGCACAAACTTGTGTAATGAGAACAGCGGACAGACAGAGAATGACTAGCTCTTCCTTAATATTTTTGCCTTTTAGATCACGCCGTCTTCTCATGGCCTTGGCCTCGAGCGATTGGGTCTGACTGACTGGCCTAAGCGACCGGGAACAGCCAACAGCGAAACCGGAGGAGGTGTTGCCGGTACCATGTAGCCGCTATTTGCCTGACTCTGAGATTGAGTCTGCTCTACACCACCAAAATTGACATAGTTGCGCACATACATAGTGGTGCCCATATCCGAAACTTTATTAGAGCCAGTTGTTGAGTTCATCTGTTTCTTCAAGCTATCTCCCGTTGTAGCAATAGAGTCACGACGCGCCCGATAAAGGGCATCGAGAGCAAGAAAATCTTTTCTTACTTGATCAACCAGCCTATCAATCTTAATTGCAAAAGCGCGTTTGAGAGTTCTTACTCCGCTGCTAGAAGAGGCCCCCGAGCTATGGCCAGAGCTGACATAAACAGGCATAGCTGCGACATCATCTTTCAACTGTTTCGCCAAAAAAGCTACCTGCCTTTTGGTTAACTCAATTTTACTGAGCATAGCGTCCATGCGCTCATTGTCGACTTTATCTACTAGCGATGGCAGCTGTCGCTCCAGGGACATACCAGCATCCTGGCGATGGGAACCAGCACCGGAAGATGATTTACGCGACACCGCTTCACTTTCTAGAATGTAGCGCAGTCTTACCAAATCATCAGCCACCCGAAGAAAATACTTGTAGTCCGATTCACTAGCATCAAAAGGGTTAACAGCATACAAATCATCGCGCAATCGCGCGCTGTCACTTCCTTCTGCAATTGCAACTGGCGTACGTGAATAAATCTGCATTTGAAAATCTAGCTGACTGCGACTAGGTATGGGGGCTGCTGCTACAAAAGGAGGCAGCAGAAGCAGAAATACTAAGCAACAAGCACAAGAGATTCCGTGCTTCATATTCACTGACCACTACTCAAAAGATTTACCTCAACAATTACCAATATTAACCTGCCTCGAGAAAGGAAAGACGGCCTCAAGACAAGCAAAGTCAACTGCCGGTCATTAATGGACAACAAAAGGCTTGAGCCGCCCAGGCACAGCCCGCAGCCCTGGTGAAAATGTCGCAGCGGAGCTGCCACCAGAGCCAGTCTTACTGTCTTCCACCACACCGCCAAAATTGACATAATTGCGCACATAAAAGCTAGTACCAGCAGGAGTGACCTGCGAGGATCCTACCGTCGCCCCCATCTGCCCTTTCAAATTTTGGTGAGAATTAGCAAGGGCATCAAGTCGCCGGCCATAGGTCTCATCTATCAACCTAAAGTCATCCTGATAATCTGATGTAAGTATTTTGATCTTGGTCTCAGCCTTGGCCTGTATTGCGGCGATAGTAGTGTCATAGTTGGTGTTCTGTGTTCTTATGTGAGCAGGGAAATACTTGGGCGTAGCATTAATCTCCTCATCGGCCTCTTGTTTGATTTTGCTGATTTTGCGATTCAATTCAGCTTTCTTCTCATCTAATTTGTGATGATACTCGCGGTTAACCTCCTCCCTCAATCTCTCTAACTGCTGATCAAAATGAACTCCTTTGGTTTGAACATTAGCTATAGGATTAGACTTGTTGCTATCGACGGTAAAAGCTTCGCTGCTGACCTTGCTAACAGAAAGGGCGTCTAAATTCTGCAAGGCCTGCTGGCAATAGTTACTAAGATCAACGTTATGCGAATAGTGCAAGCTCGACTGATACTCAAAACGAGCGGCCGAATTTTGGCCTTGCTGAGCGAGGCAATTAGCGTAGTAATAATGGGCCGGAGCATTAGTGGGCTGAGCTAACAAAACCTGTTGAAAGAGAGGCACTGCCTTGGCAATCAAGCCAGCTTTGTAGAGAGAAACAGCTGCTTCCATTTTCTCATTCTTCTTAACAACTGTTTTTTGCAGCACAGAATTCGAAGAAGACTGAGAAGCTGCTTCTGGCAGAGCAGGCGGAACGAGAAAAAGTCGTACGCGGTTCCCGCCAGAAGCATTGACACCATCAGTAGTGCCAAGAGCCAAAGCCGCCCCTGCTAAAAAAAACAACCGACAAATAAGGACCTTTCTCTTCAAAACAACCACCTGGCATTTAGCGCAAAAGTGCCCCGTGTACCAATATCTGTTCCCAAGATGCCGGTGTTTTATGCACCCAGCCAATCACTGCCTCCATATGCCAGGTCTATACGCTTCGCTCACACCTGGTCCATACATAGATATGCCAGCCCCTGACGACCGGCCTTTACAAGCCACCGTGGCCGTTTCGAGGCGGTTCTAATGCTATGCTTATGGAGATTTAGAGAGTTCGATGCTTTCTTGGATGCTAATTTCAATTTGTCCATTAGACCCTTACTCTGTGCCATAAATGCTAAAACAGTCAAGAAACAGTTCGCGAATAGGCGATTTACTAGTTCAGGCCGGAATCCTAACCCAGCTGCAGCTTTCTGAAGCTGCTCGCAGTGCTAAAGCGAAGCGTATTCAAATTGGTCAAGCATTGGTTATGAATGGCGTGATATCGCCGCGAGACCTGCAATCGGTCTTAGAAGCGCAGTCAAATCTGCGAGACAAATCAGTTGAACCAGCAGAAGCGCTGCGTTGTCTAAAAATTGCCTATAAGCTAGGTGCATCGTTCAAAGACATCCTCGCCGAATATGTCTCACCCAAACAAACACAAACCAGCAAACTCGGCGAGCTGCTAGTTGAATCTGGTCTTGTCAGCTACGAAGTCTTAGCCAAAGCAGTAGAGCAGAGCTACAGCACCGGCTTACCCCTGGGCCGCATGCTCGTCTTGCACGAAACTATCAGCAATGAACTGCTCACCCTAGCACTAGACTTACAAGTGCGTGTACGCGACGAAATGATGACCCGGCAAGAGGCTCTGACGGCCATTCGCACCGCGGCTGGCATGGCTCCGATTACGCCGGGTAGCGAAGAAGCGAAACCAGCGCCAGCTCCTGAAGGACCACGCAAAAAAGGTTTGCGTATTGGCGAGCTAATGGTAATGGCCGGAGTTCTCACTGAAACTGACGTGATGAACGCTCTTGAGTGGGGCCTTGTTAATCATCAAACAATCGGTAAAGTCTTAATCAGCCAAAATCTTGTCTCGCAGACTCTGCTTGATGCAGCACTCTCCCTGCAAAAAATGGTTGATCAAGAAAACTTCGAGGCCGCCAAAGCTAGCGAATGCCTGGCTCGCATTCACGGCAGCGGTATTGCTTTAGAAGAAGCTCTAGCCGAAATTCGCGAAGAGAAAGTAGCGAAAGATGGTGAAGTAACCTACGAAAAATTACTGATGTTAGCCCGTGTGGTCAGTGAAGACGACCTAGAAGCGGCCTTTGATATTTCGGCCCAAAGTGCCACTGTGATTGGCAAGATCTTGGTACTTACTGGTCATATGGACGTACCGACTTTGCAAGCCACGCTGCGCTGCTACCAGCTCTTCTCTCGCGGCCTTCTCAGCCAAGATGACGCCGTTGTCACCCTCGACTACTCATTGCATCAAAATAGCGAAGGGCCAATCAAATTTGATGACGCCCTGAAAGAACTTGGCTGGAACAAAGATCGAGGACTGCGCTTAAAAGGCGAACCCACTCCAGTTGTAGAAGTTCAACCAACTCTAGCAGCGCCAGCTGGCGAAAAAGTAGCAGCTGGCGAAAATGCCACTAGTGCCACAAGCACAACAGATCAAGGCGCCGACACCGCAACTGATGATAGCGCCACAAAAACAGCAGAAGTAGCTACAGTCAATGTGAATGCGCAAGCCATAGTTATCTCGCCAGAAAGCCAGCCCGATATAGAAGAACCAGAAAATATTCCTGAACTGCCAGCAGATCAATCGGTCTCTGATATTGGCTTATCGGCAGAAGACGAAAGCGAAGATGGTGAATCTGAAGGAGAAAGCGGTAGCCAGTCAGATGGCGATAACAAACCTATTGCCAAAGCGAAAAAGCATTCGCAAACAATTCAGCCTGAAGATGCTCGGGCTAGTCGCCTGGCTACACTTATGCAAGGCCACAAACAAGGTGATCGCGATATTCTGGCGAACTTCGATCCGACTAATGATCCCCCAGATGCCTTGCACAAAGTATTTGAACGTCTGGCCGCAAGCTACTTTACCCGAGGCAATTACACCCAAGCGCAAGTAATTTACGAACGCATCTTAGTGCATCGGCTTAACCAGGTTGGCGCCAGCGACACGGCTCTGGTAGCTGATTTTAATAATCTCGCCGGAGTACTAGTTGCCCAAGAAAAATACAACCAAGCCGAACCGTTTATGCGGCGCGCTGTGTCAATTTTAGATGTGGCCAAAGAAGTAGAACCACTAAAAGTAGCTGAAGCACTTTCACTACTTGCCACTATTTACATGCGTCAAGACAAGCTTGCCGAGAGCGAACCATTGATTAAGCGTGCCCTAGAAATACGACGGGCCAATCTATCTGCCGAACATCCCGATGTGGCCCAAACACTATCTGACTACGCCAAACTTCTGCGCAAGATGCAGCGTGAGGAAGAAGCTGAGACCATGTACAAGGAAGCTCTAGCCATTCTCTCAAAAATTGAAGAAGAGCAGAATGAGCAAGAAGCCAATGAAGCAGCAGATGCTAGTGCCGCGGCAGATGCACCAGAATCTGATGAGGTAACAACAAGCGCTAGTGAATAATTTCGAGATCTAGACCGTTCTGAGGCACCATCTCTCAAAAGAAAATACGTGTATATACACCTATTTTTCTTTTGAGAGATATTGAGGACAAATATTTGAAACCGCTGAAAAAAGCTAGTCATGGTTGTTTCAGGCGTCGAATTTTCGAAACTTAAAGGCTAGCTGGCACGCCCATGAGCTGTTCTACGCGCAGCACCACTTCTTCAATATCTTCAGTGGTGAGACCAAAGTGAGTTACGGCTCTAATACCAAGTTGACCTTCCACAGCGACAAGTACACCAATATCACGCAGGCGACGAGCCAGTTCCTGAACCGACAAATCGGCCCTGTCACTCTCAAAGAACACCATATTGGTGCGATGTTTTGCTGGAGCCACGCGAATGCCTTCTATTTCAGAGAGGCCCTGGGCTAGCTGCATGGCAAGGGCGTGATCAATGTCGAGCCTTTCCACCATATTATCGAGGGCCCAGATACAAGCAGCAGCCAGAACACCAGCCTGGCGCATACCGCCGCCAAGGGCCTTGCGAATGCGCCTGGCCTTGGCAATAAATTCATGGTTACCACAAATAATTGAACCAGCAGGAGCTGACAAACCTTTAGAGAAGCAGAATTGTACAGAATCGACGTGGGCTGTAAATTCATCAATGCTGGCCAGCAAAGCTCGACTAGCATTGAACAACCTAGCACCATCAAGGTGCACTGCTAAACCATTTTGCAAAGCAATCTCTTTCACCATACGCATATAAGCCGGTGTGAGAGGCTGGCCATTGTAGGTATTTTCTAAAGCAATCAGTTTAGTAGTGGTGCGGTGCACATTGTCGTCATTAATACATAAACTGATTTGCTCTAAAGGCAAGGTGCCATCGGCTTCGTTGGCAACGGTGCGCAGACTGACGCCACCAAAAGCAGAAGCACCACCTTGCTCCCAAATAGCAATGTGCGAACGCGAACCGAGAATTACTTCGTCACCGCGCTGACAGTGGGCAAGCACACTGCTGAGGTTGCCCATCGTGCCTGTGGGCACAAACAAAGCAGCATCTTTGCCGGTCAGTTGCGCACAACGCTCTTGCAACAAATTGACGGTCGGATCTTCACCGTAAACATCGTCACCGAGCTCTGCTTTTGACATAGCATCGCGCATCTCTTGCGGCGGCAGCGTTACAGTGTCACTACGCAGGTCAATTCTATTCTTATTCATATCTTTCTCTTTTTAAGCACCGAAGAAATGCTTGTGTAGCTGCTTTACGGCATTGTCAGCATCTTCATTTAGAACCAAGAAGCTCAAGTTAATATCAGAAGCACCACCAGAAATCACCAGAATATTGATGTCTTTCATGGCACTAAAGACTTCACCGGCAATACCACTGCTACCCCGGAACTGCCGACCAACAACTGTGACGATGGCAGTATTATTCAAGACTTTGAGTTCGCCCCATTCGGCTAGGTCTTCTTTAATAGCATCGAGATTCTCAGTTGAATCGATAGTGATTGACAGCGAAACTTCAGAAGTTGCAATTAAGTCAATCGATGTCTTGTGGCGATCAAACACGCTAAATACTTTGGCTAGAAAACCGTGAGCCATGAGCATGCGCGGCGAGCTAATAAAAAGGGCCGTAATGTTTTTCTTAGAGGCAATGGCACAAATGCGCTGGGAGAGCGGAATATTCTTAGGATCAATATCGCTGTCAGCCACATCGGCTTGAATCAATGTTCCGGGGCTATCAGGCCGCATGGTGTTCAAGACTTTAACGGGAATACTCTTCTCAACTGCTGGCTTGATGGTGAGCGGGTGCAAAACTTTAGCACCAAAATAAGCAAGTTCAGCGGCTTCCTGGAAGGTTACCTGGGCAATCACTTTGGCAGCAGGCACAATACGCGGATCGCAAGTCATCATGCCGTCAACGTCAGTCCAAATTTCAATACGCGAAGCATCGGCTGCTACACCAAGAATCGAAGCTGAATAATCAGAACCGCCCCGACCAAGAGTGGTGGTGACACCATCTATAGTGGAGCCAATAAAGCCCTGACTAATAACAGTAAAGCCATCTTTAACGGCCTGACCAATAATTTTCTTGGCTCTAATCTCAACTTCAGCCCAAAGTGGGTTTGCTTTGCCAAAAGTATCATCAGTAATAAGAACTTGCCGGGCGTCTACCCACTGCACTTTCAGCCCGCGACTAGAGGCATACTCGGCCAAAACACGACTGGAGAGCAACTCACCAATGGAGGAAACCACATCAAGTGAACGCTTGGAGAGCTCACCTAAATAGTTGATACCGCGCAAAACCGACTCTAACTCTTGCAAGTGAATGTTCAAGTCGGCCAGCAATGCTTGAGCCTTTTCGGCACTAAGAAGGCCTTTGACAGCATCAATGTGCTTTTGCCTGATCATCTCTATTTGAGCAAGAGCACCATCAAGGTCACGACGAACCGCCAGGTTAGCTGCTTCAATCAAAGCGTTGGTAACGCCTGACATAGCTGAAACTACCACCAGTGGCGGTCCGTCATTTTCTTTGGTTTTTGAAATCAGGGCGAACACCTGTTCAAAACGCTCTTTCGAGCCCACTGAAGTGCCGCCAAATTTCATTACTATCATTGCAGGGCCTAGAACTAAGTAAATCCGGGAACTAACTAAATCTGGTTATCTTCTCCAGACATCAGCGCCGAGGTCACGCAGTCTTTCTTCCAGTTTGTCGTAACCACGATCAAGGTGACTCAAACCAGTTACTTCAGTTACCCCATCAGCACCGAGACCGGCGATGATTAAAGCCGCTGCAGCACGCAAGTCACTCGATTTAACTTCAGCACCCATCAACTTTGGCACACCTTTGACGATGGCTGAGTTGGCTTTGAGCTGAATATCTGCGCCCATTCTGCGCAATTCGCCCACTTGCATGAAGCGGTTTTCGTACATGGTTTCAGTCATGATTGAAGTACCTTCAGCCACAGCTAGAACCGACATGAGCGGTGCTTGCAAATCAGTGGGGAAGCCAGGATAAGGAACAGTAGTGACGTCGATTGCTTTCAAGCGACCTTCAACTTTGATCTTGATGGTATCTGGTGCATAAATCGAGCACTCAGCACCCATCTCATGAATTTTGCTGATTACGGCATAGATATGGTGAGCATTAGCACCATTGATGATGATTTCACCACCAGCAGCCATACAAGCATAGAGGAAAGTGCCAACTTCAAGTCTGTCTGGAATAGTATCAACTACTGCACCATGCATTTCTTCTTGAGGCACGCCATCAATGACGATCTGGTAGGTACCAGCGCCAGTGATCTTGCCGCCCATGGCATTGATACAGTCAGCCAAGTTAACGATTTCAGGATCTTGAGCAGCATTCTCAATGATGGTCTGACCTTCAGCTAAAACAGCAGCCATCATGATGTTTTCAGTGGCGCCGTTGCTTGGTCGGTCAAGGTAGATGCGAGCACCAGTCAACTTCTGGGTTGAAGCATAGACATAACCATGGTCAATGCCCACTTCAGCTCCGAGAAGCTTCAAGCCTTTCTCGTGCAAATCAATACGGCGCTCGCCAATGGCGCAACCGCCAGGCAGGGAGACTTTGGCTTCTTTGCAGCGAGCTAGCAAGGGGCCGAGCACAACGAAAGATGCTCTCAGCTGACTGACCAACTCATAAGGAGCTTCAATTTCAGTAAGGTTAGTGGCGTCGATGCTAACTTCAGAATCTTTCACTTCGACTTTGGCGCCGAGATGACGAAGCACTTCAGCCATCATGTGAACATCGGTCAAGTTAGGGACGTTTCTTAAAACGGTAACGTCTTTGGCGAGAAGTGCAGCTGCCATCATCTTGAGAACGGCATTCTTAGCGCCGAAAATTCTCGTCTCACCACGAAGAGGCTTGCCGCCACGAATGATGATGCGTTCTTCGGCTTCCTGAGGCCCTTGTTTGGCTGGAGGATCTAATCTGGTTGCTTGTGGTGGTGTCATGTTACCTGCCGCTCATCTCGGGAGCTTGATTTCCAGCCCAGATAGGGCAGACAGTCACTTACGCATGGCTCCGTTTAGCGAGGTGACTGGTTCGAACAATGTTTGATTCCGGGAAGCTTGATTAAAAGATTGGTTACTTTCCGCCTCTGTAGTAACTCTACAACGGCCAGGTAAACACAATGTTAAGCAAATTTCGGAAAGCACTTTTTGTTCTGTTACGTTTTAGCCGCATCCTGAGCTGGTCTTACTTAAACGTATTGAAAACAGTTATAAAGTAGGATGTTAAAGTGCGGTAAACTCTGGCTGCCAAGGGGAAAATTCATGTCTTTTCGTCGCGTTTTTGCAGTGGTGCTCTCAATTTTCAGCTCGGCTATCTTGCTCGATGGCTGCGTTATGTCAGAAGAGATGAAACGCATTGAAATAGTCAAACGAGCTCAGAAACAAAGAGCCGAAGCTGGCTCAACAAACCTCAATGGCGAGCAGCTCTTCTTTCGCAGCTGCAATACCTGCCATCCCAGCGGCAGAGCTAACATGGGGCCTAGCCTGGAGAACCTCAGCAAAGACTTTCCTGATGATGCCTCACTCAAAGCTTATTTACGCAAAGGCAAAGGCATGATGCCAGCCCAACCCGTAGAGATTATCAACGACCAAGAGATGGACAATCTCATCGATTATTTGCGCCATCTAACCTTCGACAAATAAAACAGAAAAATCTACTGAATAATCAGCATCTCTAAAAGCCAAATCACCACGGCCAAGAACAGAAGTAGCATGATGACGCGCGAGACTAGCGCCGGGCTTGAGAGAATAATTGGCGGGATCGGCAAATACTTGATAAACACTTTCGCTATGCGATCTCTATCGCTTAGATAGATAGACGTTATTACTAGCGGCCAGAGCTGCTTTTTGCCAATGATCGGATGGTAAAGCACAAGAATCAGCTCGGGGCTGAGATAAACCTTCTCCACTTGCTGCCAGTTAACGGTTTTACGCTGGGGCCAGTAAGGTCCGCGGTACTTAATGCCATGACGACTGAGCTGTAGACTCGACGGGGTGAGGTAGGGGCGCAAACCAACCATTACCGAAAGGGCGGCTATGCCCAGAAAAAAACCTTCGATGTTAAAGAGCAGCTTCCAATCTTTCGCCAAAAGGAGCGGCGTCCAGCAATATTTGGCCAAACCAAGATAAGCCGAAGCAAGAATCAAGCACATGAGCATTTCGCTCGGCTCTTTTTGCTCTACGAAGTTGTCCTGAGCCTCTCCTTCGGTGTCAGAAGAGCCAATATCAGCATAAGGATCGTATTCGTCAGGGGGCTGTGCCATGCAGGCTAGAGTAGCTTAAATTCAGAGCCAGTGGCAAGTGGTAAAACCCGGTAAAAGCCGGGAAAAAGACGCCACCGCTGACAAAACAATTAGCCAAATAATTCTTTGTTGGCTATCTCGGCACGTTGGCTCACTTCAGCCTTAATCTCAGGGGAAGCGCTATGCAAGTCGCCCACCCAGTCAAGATCGGCTACAGCTTTGTAGAAATCTTGATCAAAGGGGCGGGTACGCACGACCACCGGCATGGGCACGGCATAACCCAAAACCAAAGCCTGTTGCTTAGGATCCATTTGGGCCAAAACAGTACGCAAAGTTTGCGATCCCGAAACGCCAGTAAAGACAGCATCAATATCTTTATCGTCGTTGAGCAAGGCCGTCACCCTTGTACCAATCTGACTGAGCACTTCTGGATCGATACCCGAAGGTCTCTGGTCAACAATTAGGAGGGTGACAAAATACTTGCGCATTTCCCTCGCGATAATACCGAATATGGTTTGCTTGGCTACAGCCGGAGAAAGAAACTTGTGCGCTTCCTCAATCACAATCATCAACTTGCGCGGGGCCGGAACGCGCTCAGGATCGCAAATGTAGAGCTCAGACTGGCGTACATATTCAGCGTGTATACGTCTGGTGATGATATTGGTGGCAAGCATGTAGGAGAGCAAATTATTCTGCCGACCAAATTCTAGTACCACATGCTTGCCCGCCTGAATTTGGGCCAAGATCTCTTCTATATAGTTATGACCAACCCGTGGTTTTAAATATGGTGTCTTTTGCACCACTGTATTGAGCCTACGCTGAAGGGTCTTAAGCGAGGTGGGGTGGCCCTTGAAATTCTGGCAAAATTCTTCTATTTCATCGCCCGACATGTCGAGCAATGTAGCAATCCAATCCGCCCCAATTTTCTCTTTGAAGATATAGGCATTCTCAAGTGAGGCCTCTGTCAAATTTAGTTCGTTCTTGAGCAGGTCAAGGTCTTCAATTTCGATTTGGTTGTAGCCGATATAAAGCTCGCGTGCATCAGGAATTCCGCGAGCACGCGAGGATTCGCGATCGAGGGAAAAAACCACCACATTATGACCAAAGAGCTGTTTGAGCCCCTTTACTCTTGGCGCCGATTTACTGTCAGACATGGACTGCCAGCCATATTCATTGTGCATATCAAAGACCAGTACAGAGGCCAGATCTTTCTTGATGATGCCGCTCAAAAAAATACGGGTGAGGAACGACTTGCCAGTGCCTGACTTGCCAAAAATTCCATTTGAACGCTCGATGAAACGATTGAGATCAATGCAAACCGGAGTTTCCATGTTGAGGGGACGGCCGATATTAAAATGGGTGTTACGAGCATCACTCTCGTCTTCTTCGCCAAACACCAGGGCAAAGTCAGCAGAACTAGCCTCGTAAACCGGTGAGAAGTGCGAAGGAATAGTCTTCACTGGCCGCAACTCGCGAGTATCTTCAGCAGTTGACTGCTCAAGCATGAGCATGGGTTGCAGCTTAACCGTGCCAAAAGTAGTCACCCCGGACAAAACCGACATCAAAAACGGGTCGGTGCGGGGCGGATTGAGCAAAATACTAGGATTAGCCGCCGATAGTGTCACATCGGTAAGCATGCTGAAGAAGCGCGAATTGGCGCCTTCAACCACAACAAAGCGGCCCACCCTTAGGTCTTCGACGCTCTGCTCAGTATCAAGCCGCATCTCCAGCCCTTGCGAAAGAGAGCCTTGAATGATGATGCCCAGATAACTTGGCCGCGACTTCACCACGGCTTAAGACTTAGATTCGAAGCCAATCGCTACAGCAAAGACGTTAATGGCAGTGAGCCTATCATCGCCACTATATTCTTCCCGGCGAACAATATCGCTTTCATCAGCCCCGCGATACTCGGTGAGAGTATATACAACAGGCTCATGCAGGCTCTTTTCCAGGCGGTAAAGATTGCCGTTGACACCATTGGCTCCAATCAAACCCCAGACGCCATCAAGAGCCTTGATAATGTCTTCAATCGTGTGGGGCCACTGTGCTCGGGTAACTATCGTCATTTTTCTTCTCGAGTTTAAATAGATCAACTGTGACGTGCTCATCATACTTGTATAAGTCTGAACAGAGCAAAGGTTGATCTAGTTTTAGCGCTAGTATAAAAATTTGTCCGGAGAGGGACTTGAACCCTCAAGGCTTGCACCACACGCCCCTCAAACGTGCGCGTCTACCAGTTCCGCCATCCGGACTAGAGACCTCGCCCAGATTACTCTGGAGAACTCTTTACTCAAATACTAATTTGAAGGGAATAGCAGTATTTGAAAAGTTCAGGAGGCTTGAACCCTAAAGGCCCAAGGAGCATTAGTTCATCACGCGAAGGAGGTCACTGTCAATACTATGGAACATTGGCCTAGCTCTTTGCGTCCCTAGGCCAGTGGGTGAAAAAAGCTTGCTATTGCTGGCCTGGAAGGGCTGGAAGAGCAAAAAGAACAGCAAAAATGAACGTGAAGCGAGTAGCAGTCAGGGTTTTCGCTAAAGAATTTATCTTTTGCTTACATAAAATCCCCCAAAATGGGCATACAGAGAATAATCCTGGACCGGGAATTTCACCTTAATGATTGAAATGTTTGTATATGGAATTGCTTTTGACGCCCGCACGGGACAACCCATTGTTGTCCTGAACGATTCCACTAAAAGACGCGCCCTGCCCATCTGGATTGGACCTTTCGAGGCTCAAGCTATTGACAAGGCCCTCAACAATCACAAACCTGAGCGGCCCATGACCCACGATCTCTTACTTAATACAATTACGGCCCTTGGCTACAAAGTCGACCGCATCGAGATTAACGAACTGGCTTCCAGTACTTACTTCGCTACTATCTTAATCAAGCTCAACGACCCAGCCAAGAAACTAGATGTCACCAAACCCCTGGATGCTAGACCTTCTGACGCTATCGCCATTGCCCTGAGGGCAAAAGTACCAATCTTTGTCTCAGCCCAGGTGATTGCCGACGGCACAATTGCCGCCGATCATCAGAAAGACGAGGAAGAAGCAAAGCAGTTCAAGTCTTTCATTGACGGCCTAAAAGCCTCAGACTTCCAAAAGCCTGGCAGTTCTAGCGATTGACAGCCCTGAGATTGCCTGGCTCTACTACTTGCAGCTACCGTGAAACTTGCTCTTATGCTTGCTGTAAGTGACTGAGCGCTCACTGGCGATGAGCATATGGCCATCGGCACCGGGCTGCAAAAGCCAGATTACTTTGATGCTGGCGTGACCAGCAGTACCGTGAAAGACAACTTCTATGGCCGGTTTGCTATTAACAGGGTGCTTCGCCTCTTTAAAGCTAGGAGTGGCAAAGGTTTCTTCGTTCTTTAGTGAATTAAGATGCTCATCTTTGAAGCTGGTCGCTACTTCTTTAGCGAAAGCGTCACGGTTAAGCTTTTGCCAGCGCACGTCACCGCGCTCACGCTCAACTCCCAACTCAATTGTGGCATCAGGGGCATAAAGCTCAACCAACTTCATATCGTTAGACAAATCGTACTTTTTGTACTGATCAAAGAGCCTCTGGGCATCGGCGAAATCTTGAGCCTTAAAGTCTTTCGACTTATGCTCTTTATTTTCAAGCTTCTTGGCCGAAGCCTCCGCACAAAGGCTACTGGCGCTACAAATCAGAGCTAAACAGACAGACAGGGCGGCAACTACTCTTCTCATAACAATCTTCATGGGCTTAACCCTTTTTCTTTAAAGCAGAGTTGAGAGCTGCTTCTAGTGTGGCAATCTTGGCTTCCAACTGCTTCTCTTTGTCAGATTGAATTTCCACTGCAAGCTTGGCATCTTGAGCTTGCCACTGCAGCTGCTTGGCTTCACTCTTCAACTCTTTAGAGCGAATCTTCCAAATAGAGAACATTGTGATCACACCCAAAGCAAAGAACTTCAACGCAATCAGCGGGAGAGGCAGCTGCAGGGCCTGAGAGGCAATGGTGTAACTGACATTCAAGGCTGAAGTGGTAGCCATAAAGTAAATAGTAAAAGCAACAGATAGACCGGCCAAAGCCATGTACAAATATTTGGGGAGCACTTCTCAACGCCTTACTTAAGTTTCGCCAGCAGTTGCTCAAAATCTTGAGGCAGCTCAGCTTGAAATTCTAACAGCAAATTAGTCACTGGATGAATAAAAGAAAGCCTAGCTGCATGCAAGGCTTGTCCGCGCAAACCGAGCTTGTGCCTGGCTTCAAGAGTACCGGAAGTTTTGCGATTGTAAACTATGTCGCCAGCCACAGGTAAATTAAGACTAGCCATGTGGACGCGAATCTGATGGGTACGACCAGTCTCAAGGCGACATTCAACTAGAGTAAATTTAGAGAAATTTCTCACCACCTGAAAATGCGTCACAGCAGATCGACCACGCTGTCCTTCTCTGACAATCGTCATCTCTTTGCGTTTCAGTGGATGCCGGCCAATCGCTGCATCGACCTTACCGCTCTCCACTTTAGGCACGCCTTCAAGAAGAGCTAAATAAGTTCTCTGTGCTTGTTTAGTTTGCAGTTGCGCCGAAAGACCTTTGTGGGCAATATCAGATTTGGCCACCATGATCAGGCCACTGGTGTCTTTGTCGAGGCGATGAACTATGCCTGGTCGAACCACACCACCAATAGAGGATAGACTGCCCTGACAGTGATAGAGCACTGCATTTACAAGGGTGCCGCTACTGACTCCGGCACCTGGATGGGTAACCATGCCAGCCGGTTTATTGATCACCAGCAAATGTTCATCTTCGAATACTATCTCAAGCGGAATATTTTCCGCCACCGCCTCCAACACCTCCGGTGGTGGCAAAATTACTTCAACCAGATCACCTTCTTTCAACTTCAGACTAGCTCTGGCAAGGGTTCCATTGACTTTAATCAAGCCATCGTCAATGAGCTTTTGCACCCGCGCGCGACTAAGCTCATCGATATGGGCGGCTAAATATTGATCGAGCCTAGAGCGCTGAACGAAACCTTGATCAGCAACAACGGTTAACTCAAGGGGCTCAACTAAATCACTGGCTTCTAGCTCAGGGTCATTGAGCATCAGCGGGCTTACCCTCATCTTTATGCAAGAAAAGAATGTCAACAAAAATCAGAACCAAGCCAACATCAATTAAAGCATCAGCGACATTGAAAATAGGAAAACTAAAAAAGGCGAATTCGAGAAAATCAGTCACACAACCTTGGCTGTAACGCTCGAACAAATTACCGCAGGCACCGCCGATGATAAGGCCGACACCCACTCTCTCAAGAGCAGCAAAAGCCGAGGCCTTAATCAAACGATTGAGGGCCCAGCAAATAAAAACGATAGTATAAACAGTGGCAATGATAGTCATGAGTGGAGCGTGATCTCGCCCTAGAGAAAATGCCGCACCAGTATTATTGGTCAAACGAAACTGCAAAACTCCCGGCCAGTATGCTGACTCTTCGCCAAAAATCAAATGACTTAAAGCCCATATTTTCGCTGCACGGTCTAAGCTAAAGGCAATGACAGCGGAGAGCACTACAGTAAATAGCTGATAGAGCCGACCGCTATGAACGACTTCTTTAGTGGCCGATTTAGAGCTTAGCTCAGGACTTGGCACAGAACTTGGTGTAGAGCTTGGCGTAGAACTTTGCTCCGACTCATCTTTGATATCATTCTTGTGGTCGTGCTCAGGCATAAGAGCGGCCTAAAAAGAAATGCCGCTTACTCATCTCTTTACTTACTCTCGCCAACTGGAGCCACAGAACTCTTACCAGAAGATTTTCCGCTTGGCTGTTCGGCTGGTTTTGCCGTCGACTTTTTCTCGTCATCAGCTTTCACATCAACTTTTTTCTCTTCTGACTTCTTGTCGTCTGATTTTTTGTCGTCTAGTTTCTTCTCTTCGACTTTTTTATCTTCTGATTTCTTTTCTTCTTTCTCGTCAAACACAGGATGCTTGCGTGGCAGCTTCTTATCGCCTTCCGCCACCTGTACTTCATCTTTGACTGGCATAGGTTCAGCAATAACATTCATGCGTCGAGTCAAGAAAGAAACGCCCATGACAGAAGTGCGCATGGGATTGGTCAAAATAACAGTAGCCGTGAGAAGCTCATTGCGATTTTCGTTATTGGCACTCATCACCCGTTCTAAAGCCGGTGCCTCTAGAGGCCGCGGACTATCGGTTGGACTGGGTTGAGGAAAACGTAAAGGTTGACTGGTTATCGAACCAACAGCAAAGAGACCAGGAGGTAAAGACACTTCTAATTTGGCTGAATATTGTTTTCCGGCCTTCACTTGCTCTGGCGCGGTGAACACTGCATTGAGCTGCTTAGCTAGGCCAAAAGCAACTTTCACTTTTTCATAGTCAATGCGATCGCCCACGATCTTCCAGGCATTGCCAATCTTCTTTAAATAAAGCTGCCCTTCCGAAAGCGACTGCAGCTCGCCCTTGCTGCTCATGCCAGGCATCTCTTTAGAGGTTGTGCCAACAGCCATATCACGAGATTCAATAGTGGCAAAATTGCCTTCTATTCTCACTTGCTTAGTTTTCGATACCGATTTAGCATCGGGGTAGGTCTTCCAAAAATCTTGGGTAAGAGTAGTGACAGCCTTCTTGTCGAGACCGTCATTGTTGACATAGTCATCGGAATAGTTCGACATCACACCATCGAGGTTGTGCGCATTCCACAATGTTTCGATGTTCGAAAGTGTATTCTCAATTTCCTTCTTCTCTTTCTCGTGCTCTTTATCATCACTATCGAGAGTAAAATCCTGACTGCCAAGAGTGATTGCCGGAGAGGTTTCTAAGGCCAATACCGGTGCAGCAAGCATAAGACTGCTAGCCGTTAAGGCACTAAGTAAAAGCAGACAAGAGACGGTGGAATTATTGAAGAGCACTGGTTTCATATGTGGTATCACTAATGACCTAAAATCGGGGATGAAACAGAATAACAAGAAGTAGACTTTGTAGAGACGCGGGAGAGAACTTAAAACTAGAAGTCGAACTTGAGATCGAGCTAGAGATCGAACTTGCAACAAGCCTAGCTAAGTATTATATCCGCTCATTCTCTTTAGAACCCTCAGCAGCCACTAAGACTGACACAAAAACTTTCAAGATTAGGAGAATCCAAAAGAGAGGCCCATTATCCGGGCCTCTCTCATCATTTTGGACTATCTGAACCAAGCGCTGGCAAAAAGAGGCAAGCGCTATCAAGCCAAGCCCTCAGCAACTGACTTAATCGGCGATTTAGACAGCTACGAGCAGCTGGTTCATCAAGTCAATGTTCTCTTTAATCGACTTAGCTGAGGCGTTGAGCAGGTCTTGCTCTTCTTTGTTCAACTTAAGGTCTACGATCTTCTTCATACCTTCTCGGCCCAATACTACTGGCAAGCCGATATAAACATCTTTAAGACCATAAGCGCCATCAGCTTGAACGCAGCAAGGCAACAAGCGATTTTGATCCTTCAATATTGCTTCTACCATTTGCACAACAGAACGACCCGGAGCATAGTAGGCGCTACCGGTCTTGAGCAAGTTGACAATTTCAGCGCCGCCGTTTTGGGTGCGCTTGGTCATTTCGTCAATTTTGGCTTGTGGCAAGAATTCAGAGATTGGAATACCGTTGACGGTAGCGAAACGTGTGAGAGGAACCATCAGGTCACCGTGGCCGCCAAGAACCATGGCACGAACGTCTTGAACCGAGAAGCCAGTTTCCATGGCGATGAAAGCCTGGAAGCGAGCTGAGTCAAGCACGCCAGCCATACCGATAACTCTTGAAGCTGGCAACTTGGTAGTTTTCCAGGTCAAATAGGTCATCACGTCAAGTGGATTGGAGACGGTGATAAAGATTGCGTCAGGCGAATGCTTGATAGCTTCTTTAGCAACGCCTTGAACGATGTTAGCGTTGATTTTAAGTAGCTCGTCGCGAGACATTCCAGGCTTTCTGGCAATACCAGCAGTAATTACAACGATGTCAGAACCCTTGGTAGCGGCATAGTCATTAGAGCCGACAACTTCGCAGTCGTGGCTGGTAATGGCAGCGGCTTGCATCATATCGAGGGATTTGCCTTGGGGCATGCCTTCAACAACATCGACGAGACAGACGTCGGCAATTTCTCTATCAGCCAAATACTGGGCCACGGTGGCGCCTACAAATCCGGCTCCTACAACTGTAACTTTGCTCACGAGCATTCCTCCAACCACGATGAATCCATCCCAATTTAGAACTTGAGGTTAGCACCTGTCGGCAATTTCTTGGACGAGCTTAAGCTAGCCTTCATATACATAGTTCCGGCAGCTGCGTCTTGACTAAGTGGTTTCATCACGTAGACCCATTTTTTTCTGGAAAATTCAGTTAATCTAGAAAGTAGATAGGTCTTCAAGCGTTAATAAAATAAATCAGGGCTAAGGCCCATAAAGTTACGAGCGAAGACAACGGGACCAATCACAGGCCCCAGACTACCGACCAGAGACTAAATAGCAAAGACTACAGAGCAAGACGCACGGATACTGGCCATGGAAGAGAGAGCCAAAATTAAAGTTGCCAAGGCAGAAGGGCGCAGAGACTCGGCTAGCGCCGTAGGCAATGGCTTGGCCCTGACACTGACCTTCACACTGAATGTCCTGATGGTAGTGGCCGTCACCATCATCGGCTCCGTCGCCGCCTCGGCCGCCCGGGCGGCCGATGAGCCAGTACTAAAGCCAGACGTGCCAAAATTTGACGCCACTGACAGCCCTGACCGCTCCACCTTGAAAGGCACAATCGAGCACCGCATGGCGGTACCGCCCCCAGCTCCGAAGAAAGCGAAAAAACTCAACTCTTCTACCAGCGCCAACAAACCTACTGACTTCCAACTCAGTGGCGCCCAAAGGGCCCAAAGAGACCGCGAAAGAGTGCTCAAAGCCAGAGCCCAAGAACAAGCATTGAACGCCAGACAGCCTTTTACCATCGAGCAATCGGTGGGCATTATCGGGGTAAAGTTCCACAAACTGCCCGACGGGCCGGCGGTAATTAACACCGTTTTCGCCGGCACTCCGGCCGCCAAGGCTGGCATGCACGTTGATGACCAGATTGTAGCGGTGGACGGCGTTCCTACCCGCAACCTCAACAAAGACCAGTGCTACGACTTGATAGTCGGCTCACCAAACACCCCGGTGACGCTCTCGGTTTTACGCCGCCAAAATTTTGACGTTAAGCAGATGGTTCGCATGGATTTTAACGACATCCCCGACCCACTTGTGCGTCGCGACTATCTCAATAGCCTCTAGATTAAACTTATCGCAGTCGATTTATTTGCTAAACTTGAGCGATGAAATTATGTTTTGATGCCACCAAATTTGGTAGCGGTTTAGATGGAGCAGTAGAACTAGCGACCTCCAAGGGCATTAAGTCTGTGGAGTATTCATTCGCCCCATTTGCCCCAGCAAAAGCAAATAAAAAAGCAGATGACAAGGAGCAAGGCTACCTTGAAGCGACAAAAGAAGCGGCACTAGCCCAAGGGGTTGAGTTCGCCTGCCTCAATTTAGATTTTTGCCTTGATGCTTCCGATAAAAAATCAGTGAAGCAATTCTCGCCCATGATTGAAAAGCTTGGCCAAGTGGCCAAGAACCTTGACTGCAAGAAAGTATCATTCTTTCTGCGACCCTCCAGTCAAGACAATTGGATAGAAGACTTTGCCGCAATCTACCCTTCTATCAAAGAAAGCCTTGATGCTCTGGGCGTCGGCCTCTTACTAAGGCTATCAACACCGACTGAATATCGCGGTGTCTCGCTGAAAAAATGGCGGGCCCTGGACCCACAAGAATGGCGCGATCTAATTTCGTCTTGCCCCGGCCTGGCCCTGATCTACTCACCCGCCGACTGCCTCTGGCAGGGCATCGAATACCTGGCAAATCTTTCTGCCTTTGCCACGGCCATCGATCACGTGGTGGCACATGACGTTGAAATAAATCGCACCATCCTTGCCGATAGCGGCACCTTCGGCCCTCTCTGGTGGCACTATCGCTTAGCCGGCAAAGGGCACGTAGACTGGCGTCAAGTAATCGAAGCTTTAAAGCTCTATGGTTATATGGGCGCATTTTCTATGCAATTTGATGATCAGTTTTTGGGCGAAGACGATCAATCAATGGACGAAGCTCTAGATGAATCGAAGCGGCATTTTGCCAGACTTCTACGAGGATAACTAACGATGGCCGATGATCATCAAATCTTGCTCTACCTTCACACCCACTGGGATAGAGAATGGTATTGGAGCTTTGGTGCCTATCGCACGCAGCTGACACAAGTAGTCGAGTCGATTGTTCAATTGCTTGAGCAGGGTGAACTCGATAACTTTATGCTGGACGGCCAAACCTGCCTTCTCGAAGACTTAGCAGAAATGACACCATCGCTAAGCCCTCGCATTGCCAACTTAGTGCAGAAGGGCAGATTATCAATTGGCCCATGGTATGTACTAGCAGATCAGCTTTTAGTCGGCGGCGAAAGCCTTACTCGCAATTTGCATTACGGCATGAAAGCAGCTCGACACCTCAAAGCAGAACCCGCGCTCGTGGGCTATTGTCCTGACACCTTTGGTCACAGCGCTGATCTACCGCGCATCCTCAAAGGCTTTGGCATCGACAATGCCGTGGTCTGGCGGGGCGTGCCCGAGATGACCGGCGGCCCCTTCTTTCTTTGGCAAAGCCCAGACGGCTCAGAAGTACTGACAAATCAACTAGCCCGAGGCTACTATCAAACAGCCTTCCATGAAAATGTCAGCACTGAGAAATTAGCTGACTATCTGTTGAGCTTCTTAGGTTGGCAGAAAAATAGTGTTTCATGGGAGACATCAACTGAACTGATTGAAACCAATAACAAGGCCCTGACTTATAGCGAAGAACTGCGCTCAGCTCTGGTGCCCGTTGGCGGCGACCACTTGCGTCCAGCCCCAAATTTCAAAAATCAGCTGCGTGATTCTCTTGCGCTAATCAACAGCAAATCACCAGCAGACCCATTATCAACTTTGCTTTCAGAGCAAAATTTTTCAGCCAAAGCAGTATCACTAGAAACGTTCCTTGCCCAAGCAAAAAGCGAATTAGCTAGCGACATCAATGCCTTGCAATTAGTTCGCGGTGAACTGCGCGACAACCGCACTGCCTTTGAATGCGAACGGGCCTACATGCTCGCTGGAGTGCTTTCAACCAGGCTCTATCTCAAACGCGAAAATCGCCTGCTAGAGCACAACCTGATTAAGAAAGTAGAGCCCCTGCGAGCGATGATGGCTCTGGCAAACTGGATCAAGTATCCCCACGAAGAGCTTGAACACAGCTGGCGCCTTCTACTTAAAAATCACCCCCACGACAGTATCTGCGGCTGCAGTATTGACGAAGTGCATGACGAGATGCAAAGCCGCAATAAAAGTCTAGCAGCGCAGTTGAATGTCTTAGCCCGCCAGGGCCAAGAAGCATTAACCAGGCATGTAAGTCGAAATGAAAGCGAAATTCGCCTTGGCCTGCACTACATGGATGTGCTTGATCCCCATCACACAGACAAGGGCGATGGCCCCTCAACCATGGTGATTAACACCGCCACAAACCCTATTTCGATGCCGGTTTTAATCCGTTTCGCCAAAAGCAAAGATGCCTATTCAATCACAGACAAGGCCACAGCCACAAAAGATGTCGATTTTTCTGACTCACTGCAGATAGTAAACAGATACGACGCAACTGAAGCATTTCTTGAATTATCAGGAGTGCCGCAATTCAAAAATGTCGAAATTATTGAGGCTTACGCCTACGCCGATGGCATTCCGGCCTTTGGCCTAGCCAAACTACCCGGCCTCGGCTCAGCCATTAGCGGCAAATCAGAAACTGCTGCCAATCTCAAAGAAAACTACACAAGTGCGCTGAACAGCCTCGCCATCCACAATCAATTTCTCATTGCTTACATTGACAAAAAAGGCCAGTTAATAGTCAAAGAAAAGAGAACGGGAGACTCCAGTGGCATAATAACCCACAAACTCGGCCACAGCTTTGCCGATACTGCCGATGGTGGCGACACTTACAACTACGATCCACTAGCCCTAGACGAGCCAATAACTTCGACAATAGTCGATGTCCGAGCTGGCCTGAGCGGCCCCATTGCCGCTTCACTAATAGTCGAATACGAAATAACTCTGCCAGTCGGCTTAAAAGCAACAGGCACGATCAAACGCAAAGGCGAGGCTAGCGAAGCACCAGCCCTGGTTGAATTGAAACGCTCAAACAAGACCGTCAAACACAAAATCACCACAGAGATTAGTCTAAAGGCCAACGTTCCAATAGTGTATTTTGAAACCCAGTTCAAAAACAAAGCAACAGATCACCGACTAGAAGTCATTTTCTCAGTTGGTGAGCCACTAACTGAAACCCTTAGCGAGAACCATTACAGCTTAATCAGGCGCCCTGTTGCGGCGAAAGCAAATCTTCACCCAGTTTACGACGAGAAAGCATTTGTCTCGCTCGGCCATGAAGGAGCGCTTGATCGCTATCCTTGTCAGCGCTTCTTTATTGCTCACAATCACTGCTTCTTCAACGTCGGCTTACCTGAATACGGCGCGGCTGGCGCCCAAGTTTCAATGACACTATTGAGAGCCGTAAGTTATCTCTCACGCAACCGCCTGCGAACACGAGGCGGCGGTGCGGGCCCAAATATTGCGACACCTGGTGCCAACTCGCTCGGTCTCAATCGCGTATCTTACGCCTGGGCCCCCCTAGCTGAAACTGAGCAAAATATCGCGGCCACGGCCTACGGGCTTGCCGAAATTTACGAAAATCCACTTACGGCCTTCGTCGTTCCTGAAAACGAATTTGACCGCATGAGCTTTGTCGAAATCGAAAATCACGCCATTAAGATGATGGCCTCATATATAGATGAAGACAACAAATTGACCCTACGCCTTCTCAACGTGACGGAAAGCCCGCAAATTTCTAAAGTTCTCGGTACGCAAGAAGCCACCATACACAAGCTAGACGGCACACTCATGAAAGAAGCCAAAGCAGCAGGAATGGTCTGGGGCAGACCCGCCTTTGCACTTGAATTTCAGCCATTTGAGCTAATCACCGTTAAAATAACCAATGTCGAACCAAGCAATTCGTGACGAACCTTTGAAAATGATAAAAATGAAAAAGCCTCTCAAAATTCAACTAATGCGCCTGAGCGTAATTGCTCTCTCGTCAGCTCTTATGTTAAGTTCGAGCACAAATCTGGCCCAGGCCGCTAGCAAAGGTCCTTACCCTGACTCAGGATTGGCCATCGACGCCCAGAAGCAATTGCAAAAGGCAGTCAGTGCGATGAAGTCAAAAAACTGGAGCAAAGCACGCGACGCCGTTGACGCCGCTTCATCCTCGGCCACTGATGCTAAAAGCTGTCTTTTCGTTATCCACACTCTCGATAGCTTCGGCGGGCAAGGCAATAAAGTCAAACGAGGCGCAGTAGAAAAGGCACTCGGCCTGGCAAAAACCAGCGATGACCTTATGGAAGTAGCGAAATACGCCCGGCAATGCGAGATGTATGATCTCTCAAAGAAAACACTCGATGAGCTTGTCAGCGGTTCAAATTCATACGACGACTTGATCACAGTTGCTCACCACGCCCACGAAGCGGCAATGGCTGATCTCGCTCACCTAGCCTTACACAAAGCCTATTCTCTAGTAAACAACGAGCCCGATGCCCTCGATTTCATTCGCCAAGCAAGCAACCTCGGCATTGAAGACCTAGCCCGCAAAGCAGCTAAAGAGCTAATCGAAGATCAAACAACCAGTGCTGAATGTACGGCTCTAACAGCTAAATTCGAACAGCTAAAAATGCCCGATCAAATTCGCGCAGCCTTAAAAAGAGCCCTAGAAAAAGCTACTACTGTTGCCGACTACCTAGCCATCTTCAATGCAGCAAAGCACTTTGAAGAGGCAGACATTGTCAAAGTAGCTCAATATCGCGGACGCAAATTGACGCTGATAAACAAAATCAAGGGAGAAAAAGAATCTACTCCAGAAGCAGTTGCTGACCAATCGAAGAAGAGCAAAGAAGAACTAATTCGCAGAAGTCTACAAAAGCCCAGTGGTTTCTAATGGCAGAAGCTGAGGGCAAGGCCAATCCGCTGCCAAATGTTGGCGATCTTCTTTTTGTCGGTGTCTGCCAGCTACTACTGTTTATGCGACCGTCTTTTATCTTCAACGATGGTTCCACCGGTTGGCACCTAGCCACTGGCTTCTACATACTAAACAAGCATGTCATTCCCCACCAAGATTTCTTGTCTTATACTTTTCCTGGTAAAGAATGGGTTGCCTACGAGTGGCTCTCAGACTTAATGATGGCGGCCCTTGTCAAAGTTGGCGGCCTCAATCTTTTAGCCGTTGTTGTCACTCTTTCTCTCGCCTCTCTTGTGCTGGCGCTCTATCAGCGCATTCGCAGCGCTGGCAGCAACTTCATTTTTGCTCTGCTATTTTCGCTATTCGGCCTTTTGACCGCCGCCATTCACTGGCTCGTGCGACCTCACATATTCACTTTCTGGGGTGTCTACCTTTTCACCACCAGGCTCGAAGATTTTTACAATGGCAAGAGCAGTGTCAAAACACTCTTCGCCTGGCTACTTCCTTATATGATTCTCTGGGTTAATTGCCATCCAGCCTTTCTCTTGGCCTTTGCCATAACCGGTTTATACCTGGTGGTGGCCACATTCAGAGGCCTGATTGCCGGAGCCTCGCCCTTGCGCAGCGCCAAACTAAAACAAGCTGGCCAACTCTTAGCTTTACTGGGCGGCCTCTTTGCGGTGAGCTTGCTTAACCCCTATGGCCTTCAGCTCTACCACTACATCAGCGAATATCTTCATGGCACCAGCATTCTCGCCCAGACTGATGAGTTCAAAGCGCCCAATTTCTTGCTCAATTTTCATGCTTACTGCCTGGCTGTTCTCTTTGCCTTTCTCGCTACGGGCCTGGCTATTGGCGCCAAGAAAATTAGTCTACCATCGCTAGCAATGACAGGCGTATTCACTTACCTGTCACTATCAGCGGTGCGGCATATGCCGCTCTTCGTGATCGTCGCTTTGCCAGTACTGGGTGTTTTATACAGTGGCGTGCAACTTTCGGCAGAGCGTCTACCCAAGCTGCTCAATGGCTTCAAAGCTCTAGTCACAGGAGCAGCCAATTTTGATAGCGAAGAGAAGAATTCAAGTAAGCATTTGCTGCCGATACTCTATTCTTTGATTATCATTATCATCGCCTTCGCCACTCAAAAACAAGGACCCGATGCCGTTCTTAAGGCCGGTTTCGATCCGCTAACAATGCCAAGTAAAACCATAGCCTATATCGCCGAAAAGAAATTACCAGCTAGTAGCGGCTTTAATCTAGACAACTGGGGCGGTTTAATCTCATACCAACTAGAGATGCCGGTTTTCATTGATGATCGTGCCGACTTTTACGGCGAAAAATTCTATGGTGACTATGGCACAATCTGCGAAACAAAAGCCGGCTGGAGCGAAATATTAGACCAGCATAAAATCAATTGGGTGCTGTTCCCCAAAGACAGTGTTCTCATCAAAAAGCTAAGCGAACGGCCAGACTGGTCTAAGGCCTGCGAAGATCCAGCATCAACATTAATGACCAGAGTAAACCAAATTTAGCCGTAAAATATTGAGATTGGAGAGCTTAGGGAAATTATGGCTAGAGACACTACAGCAAGCAAGACCCTTCCGCCCGGCCCAACCGGTTATCTCTTCTTCAGTGAACACGATGCACTGCGCGACCAACTTTCACTCTATCAACGAGTATTTGAAAGCTATGGTGACTTCGCCAAACTTGACGGCCTTCCTGGCATAAGCTGGTATTTAGTGGCTCGAGCCAGCGCCATAGAACACATCTTAGTCACCCACCAAAATCGCTATCGCAAGCCAGACAACTTCAACAAAACTCTCGCCTTGCTTGTTGGCAGCGGTTTAATTGTCAACGAAGGCGAATCATGGCTTAAGCAAAGACGATTGATGCAACCAGCCTTTCACAGAGAAAGACTAAGTGCCCTAGCAGACTGCATGATTGAATCAACCAGGCAGATGCTCGAACAGTGGCACAAATTAGAAGATGGCTGTGAGGTAGACATCGCCGCTGAGATGTCGAACCTCACTCTTACGATTGCAGGACAAACCTTATTTGGTCTTGACCTGCGCGACAAAGCCGAATTGTTTGGTGCCTCCTTGCGACAAGCTCTAAGTCACGTCAGCGCGAAAATGAATAACCCATTTACTTTTCCGGAATGGCTGCCGACAAAAGAAAATAGAAACTTTAAAGAAGCCCGGCACAATCTCTTTCAAGTAGTGAACGAAATAATTGAAACAAGGCGCAAAACCGGCGGCGATCGAGGCGACTTGCTCTCAATGCTCATGGCTGCTCAAGATGAGAGCTCAGGCGAAAAAATGAATGACGCCCAACTGCGTGATGAAGTAATTACACTTCTGGTGGCTGGCCACGACACGGTTGCCGCAACCCTGGCCTGGCTCTACTACTTGGTTGGCTGCAACTCTGGGGTACAAGAAAAGCTGCAAGCAGAGGTCAAAGCGCATGTCAAAGAAGCTCTGACCCTAGAAAATCTACCAAAACTCAGCTATACCCGCCTAGTAATCGATGAAGCTCTGCGGCTCTATCCACCAGCATGGGGGCAGCCCCGCGAAGCCATCGAAGACGATGAAATTGACGGCTATTTCATACCCAAGGGTCGAATAATTGCAGTCTCTCAGTATCTAGCCCAGCGCCATCCCGATTATTGGAAGGAGCCCTTAAAGTTTCACCCTGAGCGCTTCTTAGCAGACGACGAGCTAGCCAAACAGCGCCCCAAATTTGCCTACTTTCCCTTTGGTGGTGGCAGCCGCATGTGTATCGGCAACAATTTTGCTTTAATGGAAGCACAAATAATCGTAGCGCTGATCAGTCAGTCGTTCACTATAGAGCTAACAAGCAATCAGACTATTAAGCCTGATCCGACATTTACATTGCGCCCCGATGGGCCGGTGCTAGTAAAATTGAAGAAAGCAAAATGAAAACCCATAGTATTGAACAAATGGAGAAACAATGTCGCGTCGTGTAGTGCTCTATGTAGCTAATAGTCTTGATGGTTATATTGCTCGTGAAGACGGTTCAGTTGACTGGCTCTTCGACCCCTATGCCCACGGCTATGAGTTCTTCTACGAAGATGTTGACACTGTAATTATGGGTCGCAAAACCTACGAACAGGCCCTTAGTTTTGAAGAAGCGCCTTACTCATCCAAGCGCGCCGTTATCTTTTCACGCACAGCCAAACCCTCACCCTATGCGGGTCTAGAGTTCACAACAGAACCACCGCAAGATGTGGTGCGGCGATTAAAAGAAGAAGATGGTGGCATGATCTGGCTGGTTGGTGGCCGAGAAATAAGCGAACTACTTATTGCCAACGAACTTGTTGATGAGCTGATCGTCTCTATTCATCCAAAGATTTTGATTAGCGGCATTCCACTGGTAGCCTCAAAACAATGCGCAGTCGATCTAAAACTAGTGACCTACGAAGTCTTTAAAAGCGGTCTAGTTCAATTGCGCTACGAAATCGTCAAGCAAGGCAAAGAGACGAAGAAGGAAGAAACGCAGGGCGAGAAGGAATTTAGACAGAAGGCTCTTTTAGCTGAAAGAGAGAGAGAAAAAGCAAACCAAGTAGAAAAGCCAGCCGCAGCCAAGACTAAAAAAGTAGCGAAGGGCAAAGCCAAGTAACTAGTAAACTGAAATCTACTCTGGCATCCTCGTGAGAATAGTTCCATCATCAGCGCTAATCTTCACAACTTTGCCAGAAGCATCAAGCTCAAGCTTCGCAGTGCTTGTGCCGCTGACGAAACCTTTCCAGGTTGAGGTTAAAGTGGTACCGTCATCGGAAATCAGACAATTTCCCACCACACCAAACTGAGGCATAGCCCAGCCGCACTTTTTGCCGTTTTGCCAATAACTATACTTCAGACCATTCGAGCCCATGAAGCTGCCTAAAATATTCGGTATGGTCTTGGACCCAGCCGCGGCGGAGGCCGACGCTGCCGCACCGTTGTCTTGTAAATCTAAAGAAGAAGAAGAAGAAGAAGAAGAAGAAGAAATCTGCTGCTCTGGCTTGCTAGTAGCAACTTTCACCCTACTGCGAGCTTCCAGAGTCTCAATTACACTGGCTGGAACAGGCCTTGGGCTAGCAGGCTGAACGGCCAGAAGTAACTCTCCCCCGCTCCACTTACCGGCCTCTAACACTGGGGTTTGCAGAACACCGCGCTCCGCAGCAACCTGAGCTTCTACATTGGTTTTCAAATACTTAAATGCATCGCTCAATGTTGTCTTTTCACCTTGAGCCTTAAATCCGTCTATCAAAGTCTTTGTGAAAACACCATTGGCATAGTTCTTAGATTCCCAGCTTGACTGAGTTTTGCTACTGGAACAAATAACCGCCCGGCCCGTGCCTTGAGCTATAGCCGCAGCATCAACATTCGATGTGCGCACCAAGCCTTTGCTGTCGCTGGTGTCACTGGCACCACCAGAATGGCAAGCATCTAAAATAATCAAAGCGCGATTGCAGTGAATCCTTGTTTTGACAATGTTAGACAGTGTCTGCAAGTCAATACCAGTGCTATAGAGCCTATCAACAGCAGTATCGTGCGCCACTAAATAATTGACACCGCGCAAATCTAAATCTGATGCACTGCCATGACTACTGAAATAAATAACGACAAGGTCATCTGGCAAAGCCACCCGGGGCAAAAATGAATCACCCAATAAATCAAGCACATTTTCTTTAGTGGCCTGTTCATTGGTCAAAAGCCGCACATGGTCAGGGGCGAAATGGCATTTGTCAACAAGGAAAGTGCGAAAATCGGCAGCATCTTTAGCAGCATACTTGAGATTGATAGCCTTGTCGGCAAACTCACTGACACCAACAACTACTGCCCATTTGTCAGCAACCGGCGTTGCCGTCATTGAAGAAATAGAAGAGATAGATGGGCTAGAAGCGCTAGAAGTATTCGCAGACACAGCGGCTTTAGGCGCCTGAGCGTCTGCGGCTCCGGCCAAAGCAACAGAGGAAGCCATAACAATCAACCACAACTTAAACCGCTGAAACACTGCCCCGAAAGACCTCTTGAGAAATGTTGGCTAATTATAGATGAAATAGTGCTGCCAGTGGAACAATAGAAGAGGCAAGGGAGGTTTTCATGGATATCGGACTTTGGGGCGCCATGGTGGCTCAACTTATCCCAGTGTGCCTGGCAACGGCCAACTGGGTATTAAGCCTGTTTCTTGCCCCCAAAACAAACAGTTTTCTACTGGCCGACGTGAAGCAGCTTTGGTCAGACTCGCGGCCATTTATAAAAACCCAGTGGCCTTTTGTGGCAGTCTGTATGGTTGGGTCAAACATGAGCCAGGCCCACCTCTTCGCAGACCACGGCCTCATACCAAGTTTTTCCTTTGGCCTAGTTGCCGCAGCGTTTATTTCAGCAGGAATACTGCCAATCCTAAAGCTATTTTATGTGTCATATCTGGCAGCGCCGAAATATCCTGGGCGAGTGGCGACAATCGGCCTCTGGACGGTTCTCTTATATGTTCTTGGCGAGTGGTTGATATCGGCCCTTGGTGGTCTAGGCATGGTATTTTTTGTCATACCTGGGCTACTCGTTATGGTACGAGCCTGCCTCTTTCTGCCGGCTTACGCTCTCGAAGGCCACCACCCCTTTACTGCTTTTGAAAAAAGCTGGGCTTTGACTTCTGGAAATTATTGGCTAGCTAGTCGCTACCTGGGACTTCCTACTATTTTGTTTCTACTTCTCACTGCTGGTCCTCAGCTGACAGCGACGGTGAGAGCATTGGGTCAATATCCCTTCCAATATTTCTGGCCAGCTATGATTGCCTTCAATTTTGCAGATCTAGCCATGAGCCTTATTTTAGCGGGCCTCGCTTATAAGCTCTACGACCGGTTGACGGAAGAGGCCTGTAAGCAATAAGCGCAAAAGAACAAAACGCTAACTGTGACTAACTGCGGTGTGATAGTTCTGACAACGGCAGCTCCGGCGAGGATGAGTAACATACTCGCCGGAGCAGAAAGCCGTTTTGCTATCAAGCTTAGTCTAAACTGTGGCTCTAATTAGCACTTGATTTTATAATCTTGCCTGGCTTTCCAGCAGGCTTGACGAAGGGTTCGCCAAACTCAATTGAATCCTCAACCTGCGGTTTCGTTGGCTTCTTGATACCACCATCTAGACTTTCATTCTTTATCGGATCTTTCACTATATCTTTGATCGGGTCTTTCAAGCCACCGTCAGCTGGTATTTCAGGCTTTAGCGGTGGTTTTCCGACTGGCTCTAGCGATGAAGGCACTCCGGGCATATCCTGGGGAACTGTGAAGCATTTTTTTGAGACTTCGCCGTAAGGATCGGTGATGACAACACACTTTACGTTCTGGTCATCGGCCTTCACGACTTTCTTATCCGAGCTAAGTGTTCGGCCACTCCAGGTATCAGCTGCCACATTGCCCATGGCACTATCATTTTTATCAAGGGCCGCTGCCACACTATCGTTTAATTGAGCTTGATTGCCAAATTCTTTCATTGCGTCTTCCTCTACTAAGTGGTTTCAAAAGTTACAGGTCATCGCTATTTACTTAAATTGCGAACGACGTTGCCTGCCTCATGGAAGCCAATTTAGACGAGAGTTGTTACGGCTATGTGATTGAGCTAAACTGAGCCGAGAGGAACGCCATGCCAGAATCAAAAACTTCTATAGAACAGAAGCTAAAGCAAGTAGGTATCAGCCAGTTAGTCAATTACGGCTTGTTCGGTTTCCCACACATGCATTACTTGACGGTGCCCGGCGGCGACGCATTTGCGCTGTGGCAAAAGCTATCAACTAACACGGTCAAAACCGGTTTCTGGCCGATCATTTGGCTCGACAAGAAAGAACATGCTCGGCAAAAAGTAATGACTTCTTCATTGATACAACCACTCGATGCGACACTGCGGGATTTCGGCATTGTCCAAAAACATCCTATCGATATCAAAGAACTAAACCAAAGAATCACCAATAGACCTGATCCTAAATTCTATCCCTTCATGAATGAAGCAATAGTCACTCAAGAACAAGCAGAACGAGCTGATGCACTGCTGCAGCTGCAAGCAAAGCACAAGGCTGAAACAGCTAAAGCAGGCTTTCGTCCTGGGACTATGCCAAGTAACATGAAACAAATAACTGATGTGGCCAAGCTCAACCAGACCTATATACCTGTAATGCTGAGCATCATTCGAAATGACCAAGCCCATCTAACGAGCGCAGATCGACAAAACATGCTCAACGGGCTGAGACCAACAGCTATTCAAACCGCAGAAATTTGCCGCAAAGGCGAACAGCTCGACTTTGAATACTGGCTGAGAAAAACCGAAAAATCCAGCGACTACTACCGGGTGGAACGGGGCAAATATAGCGGCAAGCAGGACAGTCAAACAGAAAGCCACGCAGCGTTCACCTACGAATATGATTTAAAACTGTCGCACTATGTGCCGCTCAAGAATGTCATCGTTATGCTTGTTCCGACAGTTCATTCATGGCAAGTACCAGCCTATATCGGATTTGGCAATTTTGACAGCAACCCCGAAACTGCCGTACACGTTGCAGCGATGAAGCACTGGCACAAAATTTATGGCGCAGATCTAATCGCAGTTAAAGATGATAGCTTGGAGTTTTACGTGAGCAGGCCGCCGAAAGATGAAGCAGCAGCCATGCAGCTAGCGCGAGAGCATTTCATCTACTGCCCAGACAGTGTCAAGCAAGGAGCTGGAACTCTCGGCAAACTAGCTGGGACACTCTGCGGCGCTCGCTTTTGGACCTTCTGGTGGGATTAGCAGCGGGCAAATATCAGCCTAAGTTCAAACCCAGCAAGGTTCTAATCGAATAGCGTGGCCCCATAGCGACACTGAGGACACCTAGCCCTGAGAGATTTCAGATTGATACCAGAAGCGGTGCCCCATCGCACTACTTCAGCGGCATCGGGACACAGAAAGTACGATGTCCACCTCGTTTACCAGCCTTCAAGCCTGCCTCTATATCGATAACGAGTTTCTCAGTCTCAACCAAATCTACAGCGAAACGCGCACGTTTTTGTGCCAACAAATATGCCTTCGCCACTTTCAAGGTCTCAGGATCGTAATAGCCATACTGATGGAAACACATATCACGCAACTGACAGTATGAGGGAATGGCGTCATCGTAGCGACCTTCCTTTTCATAAAGATCGATCAAATTCTGCAATAGCTGCTTTTGCTTATCCCAGGTCGCATCGCCTGGTCGGAAATGAGCAGATGCATAGAGATTCTGGGTCAATGCTTCCCGGGTCTTTTGCAATTCGGGAGAAGCCTTAGCTCCAAGGCGCTTATCATCAGCCTGCTGGCTCTCGCGTAGCACTTGCTTCAAAAGCTCCTGGCCGGCCTTGGTATCGCCTGCTTGAACATAAAGATCTACAAGCTTAGAAGTCAACAGCTGGATAGCAAGAGCATTTCCACTTTTCTTCGCGTCCGCGAGGCCTTGTTTAAGCATTTTGATGGCATCAGGATAACGTTTTGCTTCGCTCAGCGCTGCTGCCTCACTAACAATCTTCAGTGCCGGCTCAATGTCGTAATCGCCGGCCAGAGCGCTGCTGCAGAAGCAGAGAGCCATCATAGGACTTAGCAAAATAGCCAGCCGATTATTCTTCACGTTCAAACCCTTATTCCAGCTATCATCATTCCCATTGTAGCAATCCTGCAACCAGAGCAGCGAAGATGCCCTCAGTGGCAAATAGAACAAAAACAGGTTGACCTAACTAGCGCTCAGGGGCCCCGTTAGCAGAAGCAAGAAAACCTTAGCTTTGACAGACTTTGACTCGGCACCAGATATGGTGATAATAAATTTGCTATCAGCGATTTTCTTCAAATCAAATTCCGCCGGCTCTTTAAAGTCATTTAGCTCACGCTTAAGTCTATCGGCAGCTGATTTGTTAGTCGAGTACACAACAGTCTTAAGAACGGCGGTACCAGACTCGACAAAGGAAACTATAGAAGTCTTGTCGTCAGCAAAGTCGCTGAGCTGATTAGATGCTCGACTAGCATTACTTTTGTTGACGATACTGGTATCTAAAACTTGCCAGAGCTCAGGGTCACCGGCAGCATCAGCAAAAAACAACTTCATGCGATCAGGCAAAGATTCAAATGCTGTTGTCTGCGCTGTTGCCGGAGCAGCAGTCTTAGCAGCGAGCCTTCCAGGCTTCCACTGCACAAAGCGACTTTTAACCTTGCTTGAATTTTCTGGCTTATTGCTTACCAAAAGATGCTTCGCATCAAGAGCCGTGGCGTACCAGTAGCCCCCCTCTCCTTGCCATTCCATTGGCGCAGCATCGAGACTATGGTTAGACCAGACTTTTGCTTTGAGCTACTCTTGGCCAACTGAAGAAGCTCTGGAGAGTCATTCTGCAAAGTGACTATAAGATTTCGGGTCAAGCCTTTACCGCTGCCCTCTTTGGCCGCATCCGATTTCGTATCACTAAGCTCCACATCAGAGATAATCTGCACCAACTGATTACTCTTCAATAAATCGTACAGACTGGTCGGAGCGTTCAGTAGGGGAATTATCGAAGAAGTAGCCAACGACTGACTGGTCGATGACGTCAGCGAATCTGGGCTAACAGGCTGGGGCGGAAGAAATATCGGCCGTTCTGGCGGCAGACGCATAGCTGAAAGAAAAACAGCATCGTCTAATTTCAAACTAGAAAGAAGCCGTTTGCGATCGGCCTGCAAATCGAACTGTAGTGGTGCTTTTGTTTGCCCCGCGCTTTCGGCTGCCGAAGCAGACAAAAAATAGCCGCAATTTGCTAGACAAGCAAGAATTGCGGCAAGTATCTTTTTGGGTTTTTCTGAGGTTCTCATTGATCGCCAATCGCCAAACATTTGGAACTATCTAGCGTCTACTTAGAGACCTCAAAATTTAGGTTGAAGGGTTCAGATTTAGCATGATTAGAACTGCTAGTCAGCTCCACATCATCGCCAACGGTTTCAAACGAAAAATCATCCACCCAAGCCTGACCGGCACCATTGAGCATCAAGCCAAAATCTATATATGTGCTGGTATCAGGTACTTCGACCACAATTTTGTATTGGGTCCAGTCGGTGACATCTAGAATTGGTCGATCATCCATATTGTCAAAACAGTTAGGCTTGGCATTGGTGCTAGTCCAATCACCAGCAATACGGAGCCAGAGCTGTGCGCGACCACCTTGGCAATTGCTTTTAACCCAGGCAGACATGCGCAAACGCTTACCCAAATAAGGTTCTGGCGAAAAACCTTGACTAAGATAGGCCAGCGGCCTTGGTTCAGGCACATCTGATTTGAGGTAAACGCAACGGGTACCGCTATGCTTAATCTTCTCATCAATGCCAGCATCATAGTCTTCGCTGTTGGCCGAACTAAAGGTCCAGCCCGGTGGTAAGTGAATTTTCTTTGTCTTTTTCATCAATTCCGCTATGGTTACTACTTGCTTTAGCGCCAGACAATATCAAACCACAATGTGATGCAGGCGAAACCATGTCAGGGGGCAAATAGATTTTAGGATGCGACCTTTAAAGGCAGCCGATAGCGCACAGCCTCAGAAATATGCTCCATCAAAATATTTTCACTACCGGCTAGATCTGCAATAGTGCGCGCCAAACGCAAAATGCGATCGTAAGCTCGAGCTGAAAGGTTAAACTGCGACACTGCTCTGGCTAAGAACTCTTTTGTCTTTTGCTCAACTTGGCAATACTTATGCAACTCCCGCTGGCTCAAACTGCTGTTGAAATTAAAGCCGCCCGGAGCACTGTTTGAAATATTGCGCAGCTTCTGTCGATCGACAGCCAGCTCAACCCTTCGCCGAATAGAAGCAGAACACTCCTCTTTCACTTCACCAATCAACTCACCCACATTGAGCCTTGAAACTACAATCTGCAGATCTATACGATCAAGAAACGGCCCAGACAATCGCCCCCAATAGCGCTCGGCTTGAGAAGAAGTGCAGAGACAAAATTTGACCGGATCGCCGCGGTAGCCGCAGGGGCAGGGGTTACAGGCAGCAACAAGCATAAATGATGCCGGATAAGTCAGTGTTTGCCCCGCCCGCGAAATCATGACTTTGTGAGACTCTAGTGGCTGTCGCAGGTTATCGAGATGGGCCCGAGGAAATTCTGTCAGCTCATCAAGAAAGAGCACACCAAGATGACTGAGCGAAATCTCCCCTGGCTTTGGTCGTGCGCCACCACCCACAAGGCCGATCACCGATGCACTATGGTGCGGATTGCGAAAAGGTCTCTCAGCTACAATATTGCCGCGCTCAGTCAGTAAGCCAGCCACGCTCCACAACTTGGTCAACTCAATCGCTTCTTCAAACTCTAAGGGCGGCATAATGCTAGGTAAACGCTCGGCTAACATAGATTTACCAGAACCAGGCGACCCCACAAGTAAAATATTGTGCCGACCAGCCGCAGCAATCTCCAGGCCCCGCTTAGATTGAGGCTGCCCTTTGACGTCACGAAAGTCTTTCTGGTGCACGACATTAGCAGCTGCCCGAGCAAATTGCTCACGACTGGCGCCTTCATATATGGTGCCATTTTCTAACGACTGCGCTATCTTAAACACTTGCATCAAATGCGACACGGGATAGACCTTGAGCCCTTCAACAAGAGCTGCTTCCTCGGCATTGCCCTCTGGCACCACAATGCCTCGGGCACCATTCTGACGAGCAGCAACAGCTATAGGCAAAACCCCAGAAACTGGTCGCACTGAACCACTCAAAGACAATTCGCCGATAAACCACAGATTAGCGATGTTTTCAAAGGGCATCAAACCGGTGGCCGCTAGAATTCCTGTAGCAATTGGCAAATCGTAACCAGGGCCTTCTTTGCGAATGTCGCATGGTGCTAAATTTACCACCCATTTTTTGCCCGGTGGCATCAAGAAAGAACAGGCTTTAATAGCAGCTCGAACCCTCTCCTGCGCCTCCTTAACAGAGGCATCCGGCAGACCAACCACACTGATTTGCCCAAGTCCCTGGCAGCAGTCGACCTCCACTTCTATTGGGTGAGCTTCAACGCCGTGTACAGCTCCTGAGAATACTCGAGCAAACATAATTCTTCCTCCTCACCACCGCTCACATATGTAGCAACGGAAAGTTGGTTGATTTAGTTCAATTTCTCCGGGTTAAAATCTCAGTTTTTTTTGTTACAGCTCTTTCCCTTACAAATTAAGAGCCAGGATGCTTGAATATAGTCAATCTAAACGAGGCAGGATGATGACAGAAGCCAAGACTAACCGACCAGAAATCAATCAAGCAAAAGGCTGCAGTGGCAATATCTCTGCCTTCTCGCCACTGCGACTATTCAACAGATTAACAGCCAAGTTAGCCTATACACTCGCCTGCACTTTGATGGCCGCCACAATCAATGCCGCTCAAGCAGAGCCAAGAAAAAATGCTCATGCAAATCAAAATCAGAATCGAAACGCAGCCGCAATGGCCACCTATACCTATGCCGACAAGCAAAATGGCTACAGTATTGATTTTCCTAGTGACTGGAAAACCAAAACAGATCCAATTGTGAACCTGGTCGCCACTCCTGCCGCACTAATAAAAGAAGCGAACTCCTTTCCTAATGTCAAAGTTGTTGCTCGCGCACTACCGTCAGGAGAAACCCTCGATTCAATTTGCGATAAGTCTATGAGGCAATGGGCCACACTCTGGCAAGTGCAGTCAGATCAACACTCACAGAAGGGCGGAACGCCAACGCGGCGATTGGTGTTGATGCAAATAATTCCCCAAGTCAATCTTCAAACAAAGGTGCTCAAAGCCTTTGCTGTAGGCGGAGACAACTACTACATAATTTCTTGCGCTGACAAACCTGAGCATTTTGAAGAATCGAAGAAGACATTTGAAGCCATCATTGATTCACTCAAGCTGGGCGTGAAATAAGCGGGCATAATAAAGCAACAGATTCTATGCAAGTTTAAAAGTGCGGAGTTGGTCGAAATAATGAGCGAAGCAAGCACCCCGACCTGGGATAAGTTTATAGAACGACTTGAATCGGGAGACATAGACCAAGACATCAAAGAAGCATCAATATCTGCTTGGCGCGATGTTGTGGGCAAATTCAAATTATTCTCGGAGTTGATGGATTGCACAATACAATCGTGCACTACCAGCAGCTGTTCAACCTCCCCCTCTAGCTCGGCTGCGCCAAATAGCCCAACCAAATCGAAATTTGTCACCGAACTGGATGCTGCTTTCGAAGCTCTACAAATGCAATTAATTACAATCAGAAGGTTTGTAGCTCACGGTATCGCCACAGAGAAGCAACTAGACGTCCAAATTTCGAAGAACCGCGAGTTGGTAGAAACCTGGACGAACAGAGTTAATAAAGCTAATGAGCACGAATCTCATAGCCTGGCAAAAATTGCAAGGCAGCGACAAGAGTCCTACGAAAATGCGGTTGCTGAACTAGAACAACTGTTAGAAAATCACAAGCTTGAGACAGTAGATCTGAGAAATCATTTGCTCGAATTAGAAGTCACAGCGCAAAAAGCACATATACGAATACAACAAATACATTTAGCATCCGCCAAAGAGCAGGCATCCAAAGCTATGGCAGAAGCGGATCAAATAGCCGCCGATTTACTGGAAAAATTGAAACGACACGAAGAATAGCCTCGCTGCCACAACTCGACCACACCTGTTTGATAACTTCATTTCACCCCCGCAAGAAATTACCCTTCCCGATTAATCGGAAGCTAACTTCTCAAAACGATGGAGAACTGAAGGCTGGCTGAAGAACCAAAAAGAATGCCCTATCTGGAAGATGACAGCACAAGATACCCAGACGGCACGCCTAAACCAGCGAAATTTCTAAAGCGCTAACGCCATTCTCAGGAAACAGAACTAGAGTCTCCAGGAGTTTTTTCGAGATCCTCTAGCGTTGGAATCTCGCGAACCAAAATGCCGTCACGCATTACCACAAACTCAGTACCAGTCTGAGCAGCCAATAGACGAGCACGCTTAGATGCTCGTAGCAAAGCAATCATCGAGTTTTCCATATCGGGATCTGTAGAGTTCGTTTTCTTAGCTTCCATTATTTGCTTCCCTCTTCAATCAATAATGGCACATCGCCGCTATTGTTGTAAAAGCGCCAGAACTACTTATTCTTCACAGCTCGACTAGAGCCTTCAATTTTATTGAGCACCGCGCGGGCGTCAACATTGTCGGGATGCTTATCCAAAATAATTTTCAATTCGGCAATAGCATCAGCTTTATTGCCTTGTGCATTCAAGGCCGAGGCCAGGCCAATGCGAGCATCGTTATTTTCAGGCTCAATTTCTAGCGCTAATCGCTCTTCGTTTATCTGCGCCTCAATATCACCAGACAAGCCCAACACCATGGCTAATTTATGGTGGTTCTTATCACTGCGATCATCCAATTTACAGGCGTTTCTATAAGCTTCAATTGCCGTAGGCAAATGACCGCGACCCAACTCCGCTTCGGCCAGCGCACAAAAGGCCCGCGGCTCAGTTGAGTCTAAGGCAATCGCTGCATTAGCCTGCTCGAAAGCCTTGTCGAACATAGATTTTTTGGCATAGGCTTCAGACAAAACATAGTGGGCAATTGCGTTTTTGGGATCAACTTCAATCGCCTGGGTTAAAACTGTAATGGCATCATCATAGCTACTGCGTTCATTCAAAATTACGCCAAGGTTATTAAGTGCAGTGGCACTCTTTGGCTCGCTCAAAAGTGCTTCGCGATATTCATGCTCAGCCTTTTCGTACTCATTCATCTTGAAATATTCGTTTCCTCTAATAAGGAACGAAGCAGCAGTGGGGCGCAACTGCTGACAGCCAGAGAGTGAGACTACACCGGCGCTGGAGAGGAGCACAAGCAATGAGAGAGCCAGACAGCTAAGTCTTGCCTTCTCATTGCTTGTTGCTTGCTCAACCATCAGTAGCCTTCTCAATCAGGATTTTTCTCAATTTTGCTGGACTTCTTCAAACAGGCCAAGTCTCAACTAGGCGTCGATACCAGCCACAACTTGGCCGGCCTGTGCTGAAACTTTCACTTTCGGTGGTTCGTTCAACACGGCCAACTCTTTCAACTGCTCTGGTGATGCCAGGGATGGTGCCCCGGTCATCGGGCAAGCACCCGATTGAGTTTTAGGGAAAGCAATAACATCACGAATTGACTTACAGCCACAGAGCAACATGATGATGCGATCGAGACCCAGAGCGATTCCACCGTGGGGTGGTGCACCAGACTCAAGAGCTTCAAGCAAGAAGCCAAATTTCTCAGAGGCAGTTTCGCGATCTAAGCCGATTGCAGCAAAAGCTCTAGATTGAAGTTCTTGGGAGTGAATACGAATAGATCCACCACCAATTTCGCAACCGTTATAAACAATGTCGTAAGCGCGAGCCCGAGCCTTTTCAGGATCAGATTCAAGGTTATCGAGATCTTCTAAACGAGGTGAGGTGAATGGGTGGTGCACAGCCATGAAGCGGCCTTGCTCTTCGTCATACTCGAATAGTGGGAAGTCTACAACCCAAAGCAAGCTATGACTATCAGGACTGATCAAATCTAGTTCTTCGGCCAGTTTCAAGCGGAAACGACCAAGCACGTTAGCGACACCCTTAACAGTGTCTGCCACCATCAAGAGCAAATCGCCGTCTTTCGCTCCAGACAACTCTTTGAGCTTCTGCATTTCGGCAGGGCTCAAGTGTTTATCTAAACCTGATGAGCGGTTGGCATCTTTGCCAAATGCAACCCAGGCCAGGCCTTTGCCGCCAACAGAGCGAGTGTACTCATTCCACAAATCTAATTGCTTACGGGAAGTACCTTCGCCTTTTCCTTCAAGCACAATGCCTTTCAACTCGCCACCGGCTTCGGCCACTTGTTTGAAGACCTTGAACTCACAGTTACGAGCCACTTCGGTCAGGTCTTTGAATACCAAGCCAAAGCGCAAGTCAGGTTTGTCACTGCCATATAGGCCCATGGCCTCGGCATAACTCAAGCGCTGGAAAGGAGGCTTAATGTCAATGCCAGCACACTTGAAGGCATCTACCAAGACGCCCTCAGTAACGCGCATCACTTCATCTTCATCAACGAATGAAAATTCCATATCGATCTGCGTAAACTCTGGCTGTCGGTCAGCTCTCAAATCTTCGTCACGGAAGCAACGAGCAACTTGATAGTAGCGATCAACACCGCTAATCATCAGTGTTTGCTTAAACAGCTGTGGTGATTGAGGCAAAGCATACCAGTTGCCTGGGTTTAGGCGACTGGGCACGAGGAAGTCGCGAGCGCCTTCAGGAGTAGCTTTGCAGAGAATTGGAGTTTCAACTTCAATGAAACCTTCTTGATCAAGGTAGCGCCGAATTGCTTGGCTGACGCGGTGACGCATCACCAGGTTGCTATTCATCTCAGGGCGACGCAAGTCAAGGTAACGGTATTTCAAGCGCAGTGCTTCATCAACCTTATCGCCCTGATCGAGCTGAAAAGGAAGTGGCTTGCAGGTATTCAAAAGCTCAAACTGGTCAGGGTAAATTTCGATTGCTCCAGGACCTGTCTCAGACTTTGCGGTGCCTTCCGGCCGCTTTGCAACAATTCCCTTGATCGCAATAACAAACTCATTCTTCAAATCAACAAAATGTTTGTGAATTTCTTTGTTCTTATTGGGGTCAGCAATCAGCTGAACTTTTCCCGTAGAGTCGCGCAGTTCAACAAATATGAGGCCGCCTAAATCGCGCACCACGTTGACCCAACCAGCCAGGCAGACCTCTTGCCCTGCTAACTCAGCGCTCATCTGAGCACACTTGTGATCTCGCTTAAGACTCGAGCTACTCACTATCCAACCCCCTGAACTCCAATATATTCAACACTTCCGACTAAGCCCTGTCCAACGACAATTGGCCCATCCAGCCCAGATCTAGCACAGAGTAAAGATGTCTGTGGCAGCCCGGCAGGAAAGGCTCATTGTATCGGACTTTAGGCCCGTTCATGCGGCAACAAGGCCAGGCTGTTACGAATTGGAAGTAGTCAAAATTGAAGAACGTTCTATACTAAATAAAGTCTGTGAGAATATTTACCATCCTTTCTTGAGTCAAAGAGTCAAATTTCAATGAGCCTTCTATCTGAACACCTTCCCAAAATTGCTATTGGCATTCTAGTAATCCTCGTTGGTTTTTCCTTCTTATGGAAGGGATGGCAAGGCTGTGTCATGGGTCGCTTTCACTACTGGTCTGGCTTCTTGCCATTTACTCTGATGTCACCATGGGTGCTGCACTTACCCCAAGGCAAACGCTCGCTGGTCAAAACAAAAGAAGGAATGTTAGCCCACATACTTATCGGCCCCTCGTTCTTCTTGTGTGCAGTACTTTGCATCTGTGCTGGCACAGACTTAGTTGGCCTGCCTGGTACAAAGACCCTGAACCACATCATTAACGGCGGCGACGAAAGCAAACCAACTTCAATTTCGTTCAACGAAAACACTGGTCGCTATGACTTTCCCCTGGCTAAACGGGCCAGTGAGAAGTTCTATAAGCAAGTGTTCGAGCACCGCATCCAAGAAGACACCGACCTCTTCGGCCGCAAAATCGAGAAGATATTGCCTGATGAAAGAACCAACCTAGACGGTCAAAAAGTTAACAAGAACAAATACGACCGCTAAGCCACAGTCAGTAATCTATTCACAAAAGCCCTTAATTGGGCTTTTTTCTTACGATTTTATTGAGTTCGCCAAAACCTTAGGCTCTATTTAGTTAAGTAGTGTCGCGGAAGGCCCACCGGCGCTTGAACACCTTAGAATCCAGTGCTACGATGACCCACTGAGATATAATCAGATATCGTTTGTATAACTACTAAATTTTCAGAACAAAATCGGAGGTGAATTCGTTTGTCAGAGGTCAGAGTAGCCGAGGGTGAAAGCATTGAAGGCGCATTGAAGCGCTTCAAGAAGAAGATTCAGAAAGCTGGAATCTTGTCAGAGATCAAACGCAGAGAGCGTTACGAGAAACCAAGCGTAAAGAGAAAGCGCAAAGCTGAAGCAGCAAGAAAGCGTCGCTCTTAACATTCACCCGTGACCATCATTCGAATTCCACATTCAAATTGATTGTTCCTAAAGCCCCAAGCAGCAAACTGTTTGGGGCTTTTTGCATAGTAAATTCACTCTATCTTCGGTCAATTTGACCGCCCACGTTTAATCAAATGACAACCCGCGGCCGAGAGTGAAAGTTTACCGGCCGGGGAATACCTTGAGTAACAAAGCATTTGCACATTGAGCGTTAGCCCAGTCTATTAACGCAGGTCAAATGGTGGAAAGCCTGACGGGTCATCTGTAACTAACAGAGCCTCCAAGCATTCCCAACAAATTAGTAAATAGCGGTAGAGCAACTGGTAATGGTGGGAGATTCTGAGATGGCAAGTAACCAAAAGAAGCAAACTAGCAAAATAGTTTCAGTCAGCACCGATACCTTAAAAGAACAACTCAATAAAGCCTATGATGGTCGCGGCCATAACAGTAAACTGATGACAAACGACCAGAGACAAGGGCTATTTGAGTATCTCTGGGATCTGAAAGAAAAGGCTCTAATGGAGCACAGCAAATCTGTCGAGGTGCCGAGTAATTGGCTGGAAGAACTAAGCGAGAATGCCCAAAGCAGACGCTCCAACTAGTTTTAACTGCAATTATCGCAGTGGCGGCTCAGCTGCCCAGCCACGGTCAGTCAGGAGCATCCAATTCGACCAAGAACCTCAAACAGCGCCTTCTGGTTCGTGAGCTAATTCTGCTTCAGGGCCACGCCAACCGCGCCAATCAAGCACTAGCAAACAATATCGAAGCACTGGCAAATCGCTTGCCGGTGCTTCTTTCTTATGCTGATTCGCAAGGCACGCAAAACCTCAACGAAAACGAAGCCCTGCTGCAAAAGCTCGACAAAGTGGCTGGCCCCAACCCATTCGAGCAAGAGCCACAACTGAAAGCGGAGTTAGACCGCACAAGAATGGCATTAGAAGCCGAGGGTGTGGGAAAAATCAATGATGGACTGAGACAAAAGAGCACAGCGGCCAATCGCAGTCGTGTCTTCTTCCGCCGACCAACCATAATCAATCCCACCGAGCCCCTATCAACAGTCGACAGGCTTTTTCCTGAAGACGGCGCTCGCTGGCCCGGCACAATCAATATATTGATAGACGCCACGGGCAGTTATGTGGTCTTTGCCACAGGTCTCGATGGACGGCCGATTAAACAAGGAAATCAAATTGCCTGCAAAACCGGCCACCTCAACTGATTTAAGTCTTCCAGCAAAACTCAACCTGAATTAAGTTCGGTAGGTCACCCAGTAGAGAACTAGGTTTATCCCCAGGTGATAAAGGTGAGCTATTCGCTAATCTCGTAATAGCAACCTAGTTGGAGAACGAACATGCAATCGAATCATCTCACAAGGCTACTTGTGGGAGGGACAACTCTTGCCCTCCTGAACGCCGCACTATCAGTATCAGTGATGACACAACCGGTATCAGCAAGGGAACTCGTCGCCAACGCTAACGCAACCAATGCAGCCAATCCAGGCGGTGCCAGCGCGGCATCTGCCGCCATGAACGCCAGAGCCAGGTCAAACATGCCTATCCGCGCAGGGCGACAGGCAAGCAGGCCGTATCGCCCGCAACAAAATCAATCAGCAGAACAAAAAGCCAATGAACAGGCCGATTCAGGCACGCTAGTAGCAATGGCCTCTGGTGGCAAACAACTGGGCAGCTGCCCGCTCAAGCATACAGATGTACAAGCTGAAATATCAGGCTACGTAGCCAGAGTGACAGTCAAACAGGTTTTCCAAAATCCTTTCAAAGACAAAATCGAAGCCGTCTATACCTTCCCTCTGTCAGAGAACGGCGCTGTCGACGAAATGCAAATGAAAGTTGGCGCCAGAGTGATCAAGGGCAGCATCAAAAAACGCGAAGAAGCAAGACAAATATATGATCAAGCGCGAGCCAATGGCTATGTCGCTTCACTGCTAGATCAAGAGCGCACAAACATTTTCACTCAATCTGTCGCCAACATTGAGCCCGGCAAAGAAATAGAAATCACAATTAAATACATAGAAACTCTTCCATTTGAAGCCGGCAAATTCAGCTTCACCTTCCCAACTGTAGTGGGGCCAAGATTCATCCCTGGTGAACCGGTCGGTAAATCTGGCGGGGGCTGGGCCAACGATACTAATCAAGTGCCTGACGCCTCGCGCATTACACCAAATGTAGTGGCAGAAGGTCAACGTGCCGGTCATGATATTTCAATCAATGTTCACCTCAATGCCGGTATGCCAGTCTCTCAAATTTCCTCAAAACTACACGAAGTACAGGTACGCAACACTGGCACTAGTCAGGCTGACATCAGCCTCACCGATAAAGCCACTATTCCTAACAAAGACTTTGTTCTGAGCTGGAATGTCGCTGAAGACGCGCTCAAGAGCGGCTATGTCACCTATCGTGACCCATCAGCCAAAGATGGCGCTGGATACTTCACTGTGATGTTAATTCCGCCCAAGCGAATCACACCAGACAAAGTAGCGCCAAAAGAAATGGTATTTGTTATTGACTGTTCCGGCTCACAGAGCGGTGCGCCATTGAACAAAGCCAAAGAAACAATGCACTACATATTGGATCACATGAATGCCAATGACACATTCCAAATCATTGCCTTCAACAGCACACAGTCGCAATTTGCCGACAAGCCTCAGCCAGTCAGCGCTGACATGAAGGCCAAAGCCCGCCACTTCATCGATGCACTGCAGGCCAATGGTGGCACCTGGATGGCTCCAGCCGTGGAGAAAGCCTGCGCCATTCCAGCCGATGGCAACCGTCTGCGCATCGTCACCTTTATGACTGACGGCTATGTAGGCAATGACTACGAAGTGATGGGCATGATCAAAAAGCTCAGAGGAAAATCACGTTGGTTCTCCTTTGGCACCGGCAACAGCGTCAATCGCACACTAATCGACGGCATGGCTAAAGAAGGCGGCGGCGAAGCTGAATATGTTCTGTTGAACAGCTCAGCAGAAGAAGTAGGCAAGAAATTCTACGACCGCATTTCTACCCCTGTGCTAACCGATGTAGAAGTAAAAGTAGATGGAGTGACAACCAAAGAGGTTTATCCCAAAGAAGTCTCAGACGTTTGGGCAGAAAAACCACTCTACTTCAAAGGCAAATATATCAAAGGTGGCCAGGGCACCATTGTGCTCAAAGGCTTTGCCGCCGGTAAACCATACGAGCAAAAGCTCAATGTGCGCTTCCCCGATTCTGACACCAAAAACCGTGGCGTTGCTTCAATGTGGGCTCGGGCTAAAGTTGACAGACTAATGAGCGAAGACTGGTTCGGCGCCCAATCAGGCCAAGTCAATAAAGAAATCAAAGACGAGATAACAAATGTCGCTCTCGATCATCACATTCTCACTCAATACACCTCATTTGTTGCAGTTGACGAAAGCAAAGTAACAAAAGGAGATCCAGCCAAAACTGTCAACGTCGAAGTAGAAATGCCTGATGGTGTCTCAAGAGAAGGAATATTTGGTAAAGGCAATGACGGCAGAGTAGTTGCCAGGCTTCAACCAATGTCCGCCATGCCAGCTCCGTTTATGAGCGGAGCGAGAGCCAAAAGCATGGCATTCGGTTATGGAGGCTCAGCAGGTGGTGGCGGAGGACAAAGCTATGGCCAACCATCTGTTAGCCGTCGCCAAATGGCAACGAACGCTATGCAGTTCCAAATCATAAATGCATCACCGAACGTAAACCTTAAAGCATCTCTTCCAGGTGCTGAGCACGCCTTCTACAAAGCTCCGCGCCAGTTCTCCAGCGCAGACTCTAGCAACGGTCCAACCGGCGCGCCACTAGCAAAAGTCAGAGAGAAGAAGGAAATGGTTGATCAACTGCGGGACAGAGAAGCCGACAAGAAACTAGCCAAAGACGATGCCTCTAAACTCAAACCAGCCAGTGAAGAAATCTTCGACACTAGCAAAATGTCTCAACCTCTAGCCGCAGGGCTGGTAAGCACTGGCAAAAACAAAAACACAACCCTGAACACCGCACGCAAAGGCGACCGATACTTGTTGGCAATAACCATCAAAGACCTCACCAGTGAAATCGAGAAAATTTTGAAAGCACTTGGTGTGGAAATTGTATCGAAAGACGCGGCTAAGACTGATGCTCAAGGTAAGAAAACGACAGTGGTAAGAGCCTATCTAAAACTCAACAAACTAGAGGCTCTGGCCAAACAAGATTTCGTTTTACATATCGACCTTGCTTCGGACCGCAAGTAGAAACTGTAATCTGAAAACAAAGGACCGCCTGCAAAGGCGGTCTTTTTGTTTGGCCCAGCCCAGGCAAAATATGCAAGAATAAACCGAATTGCAGATAGTGAACGGTTACTATCGAAACCTAGGAATCCGTGCCCGAAGAATCGCCCTACGCCGTCCTAAAGCTACCAGACTACAGATTGCTTCTGATGAGCCGTCTGCTGGTTACAATTGCCGTTCAAATTCAAAGCATCGCCGTGGGTTGGCAGATCTACTCCATCACCAATAGCCCACTCGCCCTTGGTCTAGCAGGGCTGACCGAGGCCATACCGGCTATCGGAGTGGCTCTCTACGCAGGCCACGTGGCTGACATTGTTGACCGCCGCAAAATTGTGCTCTGGGCCGTAGCCTCTTTGGTCGTGAGCATGGCCATTCTCACCATCTGCACATTGAGCACCCACCACAACCCAACCCTTCTAATCTGTATATTTTCGATTATTGCCTTGTCCGGAGTATCCCGCGGCTTCTATGGCCCGGCTATTTTCGGCATCGTCTCAGATATTGTCCCTCGACCGCTCTTAGGCAACGCCGCCGCCTGGAACAGCACAGTGTGGCAATCATCAGCGGTAGCTGGCCCAATCTTAGGGGGCGTGCTCTACGCTTGGCTCCATGCGCCTTATACCTACTTGGTTTCAACAGTGATGTTAATGGCAGCTTTCGTTAGTTTCTGCCAGGTGAAGTCGCGCACAGTGATCACACCGAAGAATTATGAAAGCGTTTTTGACAACATCAAAGAAGGCCTAGACTTTGTCTTCAAGAACCAAGTGATTCTTGGTGCCATGGCCTTAGACCTATTTGCCGTGTTATTTGGCGGGGCTGTAGCCCTGCTGCCAATTTTCGCCAAAGAGATATTTCATTGCGGTCCCGAAGTATTGGGCATGCTCAGAGCGGCACCATCGGTGGGCTCTATGGTGACAGCTATAGTACTCACCCACAAACCAATCACCCACAATTCAGGCAAAATATTCATGCTGGCGGCAGCTGGATTTGGTGCTTGCATGATTGCCTTTGGCCTCTCCACCAATCTCTACTTATCGCTCTTGATTCTCACCATCAGTGGTGCCTTAGATGGAATTAGCGTCTGGGTACGCAGCACAATTTTCCAACTAAAAACACCAAACGAAATGAAAGGACGCGTCTCGGCAGTTAACAACATGTTCATTGGCTCCTCAAATGAAATCGGCGAATTCGAATCGGGTGTCACAGCCAAGATCATGGGCCTAGTGCCATCAGTGGTATTTGGTGGAATCATGACACTAATTGTAGTGCTTGTGACAAGCATCAAAGCCCCCAAACTAAGACGTCTGAATATCCACGAGCTCTATAAAGAACAAAGCGAAGAACTGTCACAGAAGTAAAAATCTACGGTTGTGGAAATAGAGCGGGCCTGGCGTCTTGTCGAAACTGTCTGAAGCACTCATGCAAGAAGTCACGCGGAGTTCTTCCTAAGGCTCTCAATGCTTCTCTATGGTCAACGACAAAGACACCGGATATACCAAGAAATACGGCACTCCAGAAATAATAGATAAGCCAACGAGCGAAGCGGGGGCAAGGCAACATCTCCTTGCGCATAAAGCTCCAGTGAAACTTAAGGTGCGCCATTTCATCAAGCACAATGTCTGAAAAGATAGCGCGCAAGTAGGGCTCAGGAAGTCTATCAGCACAGGCCATATAGAAGCTTTTGCCGACAATTTCTGCAGTCAAAATAATGAAAATCTCGGTCTTAAGGCCAAGCAAATGACGCATGGTGACAAAAGCATAGTCAGACCAGTGCCAAGTAATTAGATAGCCATCCATCAATTCAATAACACGAGCGAGGATCTGAGCATGGCCATTCTCCTCCTTTACAAATAGATCAATGCACTGTTCATAAAGAGGATCGTTGAGAGTTTTGGCATATTGCCGCAAATGAGTGCCATCGCCAGTTTCACCGATCTGGAAACGCTGCAATGATTTGATAATAGGAACACGAACAGAAAATGGAATATCTAAATACTGCGGCCAAATAATTCGCTGTTTATTCTTTTTATTACTCTCAAAATAGGCAAGCCATTCTGCTGATGAAAAAGCCTTGCGGTCAAAACTGGCCTCAGTTGCCTTATTTGGAGCATCCTCTTCGGGTGGTTGGAGCAATCGCTGTGAAGTCATCCTGTAATCCTCGCCGTCGCCATATAGATTCGCCTACTCTTGACCATGTATCAACTTTTGAGCGCTCCATATGAGCCTAACAGACGAGGTCAGAACACGAGGTAAACAAACGACTTGCTTTGATCGCTTCAAACAAAAAGCGAGTTAAGACGAAGAAGATCGATGTAAGCAGCGCGATCTATTTTTGCCATCCGCTCTAATCTTTCTTATCGCCAGGAGGCAAAGCCAAGACCCTGGCCAGCTTTGAACTATTAAGCAATTCAGCGACACGATGCTTTGTGCAACAATAATTCCAGCATAAATTTTAGAACTCCCACCAAAACTTCGTAAATACCGAGGCGGCGAATTCTGACTAGCGAGGCAAAATAGAACTCCCCCCGTTTTAAATAGAGGCCTTTGCGTGGACGCATCTGACTCATCAAATAGCTCACAGGGCGATAAGGCCCGCAGCTTCTTCGGCAATGAATGCCCTCTTCAACCAGGCCCTACCGAGCTGCCAACCTTAGATGTGGGCCGCAACACCCAGGGCTGCCAGTACAGAGACTTCGCCCAACCAGACACCAGCTCGGGAATGGATATCCTCGCCCTCTACAAAGAGAAGCGACCAAGCATCGTGCAGTTAAAAATGGATGGCCACAAGGACAAAGGCGGACAATCCATACCCGAAAACTGGGGTGGAACAGCATTCATGGTAGCGAAGGAAGCGAACAGCTGTCTGGCCATAACCGACAACCATGTGGTCAACGGCGTTCCCAACGTTAACGGCATTCCAGATAAGCGCACAGCGGTGACAAACACAGGTGAAAGTTTCGATGCAAAGGTCATAGCCACAGACAAAAGCCAAGACCTGGCACTAATTGAAATTGCGACCGGCGATAAAACGGCAGCAATATGCAAGCCTCTAGAGATAGTCGACAACAAAATGGACCAAGCCAACGTTCCAGCAGTGGCTATCGGCCAAGCATATACCTCCGGCGGCTTCTTTGTTGCCGAAGGAACTTTCGATGGCATTAAGAAGCGCACCGACACGCAACCAGCACCAGCGCCTCTGCCTGGTGAGGATGCCGACAGAGATGTACAGGTCTTGACCATGCATGTGCGCCCTGGTGTCTCAGGCGCGCCAGCATTTGAAAAGGACGGCAAAGTAGCCGGAGTCATAGACATGGGCGGCGGGCTAGGCTTTGCCATCAGTACGCCCATAACCAAGCAGACTATTATTGATTTGAAAGGCAAGAAATAAGGCCTTTTAGAGCTGTTCAATGCAAACTGGCAGCTGATCGTGGCGGCAAGCAAGCTATTGCGCCCTAATTAAAGCAACCTTTAATAAGGAATTTCGTTATTAAAGGAAAATGGGTTATCCTTTAATAAGGCCGGTTGTTATTAAAGGGACCTTTAATAAGAATGGATAGAAACAAAAAGCGTTTAGGTCAACGTATTCGCTGCTCAACAGTCGACGAAGAGTACTGGGCGCTGGTTCCCCAGCCTCTTCCGCCCGACCAGCTAGAGCTTATTGGCCTGCAAACTTTGATAGAGAAAGCTAGTCAAGCCCTTGGTCGCCTAGACGGCTTGGCAACGGTACTGCCAGACCCCCATCTGTTCCTTTACGTCTATGTTCGAAAAGAAGCTGTCTTATCGTCGCAAATTGAAGGAACCCAATCTTCTTTGTCTGACCTACTCCTGTACGAAAGCGAAGAATCGCCAGGTGTTCCGCTAGACGACGTGCAGGAAGTCTCTAACTATGTTGCTGCAATGACTCACGGCTTGACCAGACTAAAAGATGGTTTTCCGCTGTCAATGCGACTCATCAAAGAGATTCATGCAGTATTGATGACTGGTGCAAGAGGGGGAAGCAAAGCTCCAGGCGAGTTCCGTCGCACCCAAAACTGGATCGGAGGCAGTCGTCCGGGCAACGCTGCATACGTTCCTCCACCCCCAGATAAAGTCATGGAGTGCATGAGCGATCTTGAAAAGTATTTGCATAGAAAAGACGACAAGTTGCCACTGCTAGTTAGAGCCGCGCTGGTGCACCATCAATTCGAGACTATTCACCCATTTCTTGATGGAAACGGAAGGCTAGGTCGATTACTAATTACACTTCTATTTTGCTCCGAAGGAATACTGACCGAGCCCCTACTCTACTTGAGTCTCTATTTTAAAACTCACCGAGAAGAGTATTACTCGCTGCTACAGCGAGTTAGAGAAGATGGTGAATGGGAAGAATGGCTTCGTTTTTTCCTAATCGGAGTGATCGAAATAGCCTCACAAGCAACCCAAGCCGCGCGCGATATATTGAACATGATCCAAACAGATAAAGCAAAAATTGCAGCCATAGGACGGGGAGCGGGCTCAGCAATCCAGGTCTATCAATACCTGGAAAAGCAGCCACTAGCAGTGATACCAAAAGTCGTCAAAGCACTAGGTCTAACGACACCAACCGTTACAGCGGCAATGAACAATCTAAAACAACTCGGAATCGTTCGAGAAATCACAGGAAAGCAACGCGGACGCGTATTTGTTTATGATGCCTATTTGAAAATACTTGAAAAAGGGACAGAAGCCTAAATCCAAAGACTAAAGTAAAAAATCAGTGTCGCTCAACTTCGGATTAAGACTGACGCGATCGAAACTCAGCTCTGTTTCTGTATGCAGTGCCGAATGCTTAAAGGTGGTACCTTCAACTTTTTCGTCTTTAATTGGACTGAGGATAGCGTCAAAGAATTCTCCTGTTTTTGAGATGGCACCAAAGACTTCTCTAGAAAACTCTGTATTAACAGGTCTCGTGGTTATTTCTATTGCATGAATGAAATAACTAATACTAGAAACAGTCAAACGTACAATACCATCAAAGCCAAGATCACCTTCCAAGAAGAGCTTGTTCGCCTGTTCTTTCACTTGCACCAAGCGAAAACTATTGCGCTTGATGTACCAGAGACAATTTTCTTTAGGGTTCAAACAAAAGCGTATAAATGCGAATAACTCCTCTGGAATGTTAGCAGCCCGAAAAATAGTCCAGGCTGACGGAATGTCCGAAGAACCTACAAATTTGGCGCGCTCATCATCAGGCCCTTTGACAAAAACAGAACTGCCAACGAATTTAAACTTGACGTCACTATCGTGAAAAACCAAGATGATTTCATTTGGTTTACGATACGAAAGCTGAAAAGCGCGGCTAGTTGTACCACTCCCTTTCGAATCATTAAGGAAACGCCAGTCTTTGACCCAGTTTCCATACAAGACAAAAGTATCCAGATCTCGTACTACAAAAAATGATTTCTCTAAAATATCTTGAGCGTTCATTAGACAGTCCGCTCCTTTGCCGAATCTTTTGCTGTGTCCTTGAGCTCATGGGTCGGCAAAGCGACATAGCAAGAAAGGTATGTCTCACGCTCAAAGCAAGGTGGTTTCTTTAGAAAAGGATTTATCGGAACAAACTTAACCCAGCCAGGAAGCTTATCGACGAAGGTGCGCTGACCAAAACCAACCAAGGCATAGTCATTTTTGTCTATGACAAGAAACTGCTCACTCTTATATAAGTTTGAGCCGACCAGCCAATAATATCGCTCTTCACTCCAATCGAACTTCTCTCTCAATGCCTGCACCAGCGGAATATGTGCTGTTTTCTTTGCATCTTCAAGAAGAAAACGATGGCGGCCACGATAGAGGCCTTCTTCGTCGTCACGTCCGGCAAGAAAAAACCATAGGTCCAAAAAGCCCGTATATGGCGCTGCCAAAAAGCGATTATCAAAGCTAAGGCGCTTTGGTGAATACAATTTGCTCGCTAACTCGCCAGACTGGCGAACCAAGAGATTGTTAGGCAAGAGCTTGGCGCTGAAATCGCGCGCTGGCGGTGTGCAATGGGAAGCCTCGATAGACAATTCAACAGGCGGACGGAACTCAATTGCCAAATCAAACTTAACCGGAGCAATGTCAGACTCAGTCTCATAAAAAACTTCGCCCACACCCTGACCACTAAAATACTTGCCATTTCTCAGCTGCAGCCAGGATTGCTCAATGACTTCATAGGCGTCTCGTTTAGTATTACTTTCCAAATCAACCTTTCAAAAACCGACCATAAAACGATCATAACACCAAGCCAAATTGCAACTTTGCCGGCTTTAGGCGCACGGCCAATTTTCACCACACTAGTATTCTTCCCACCCATTGACCACAGTTCTGACACAGCGGCTCACTAACATGCAGCTATGGTCAAGGGTTAGCCTTACCAATCAAATAGTAAAACGCAATGAAGAATTAAGGGATTTAGCCTATGCGCACAGAGCTCAGAGCACGATTGAGACAGCAACGTCGTACAAGCCGTACAAGCAACGTGCACAACATAATGGCAGCGCGCTTAGAAGCAAAATTAGACGCTAAACTAGACGCAAAACTAAATGAAGAACGAGCCAATAGTCCAAGAACTCGCTTTAACTGGCAGGTGCTAGCTGCCACCTGGCTAGGGGAAATGTTCGACGGCATGGACGCTTCAATTTATGTACTAGTAATGTATCAATGCCTCTCTGAGCTAATCGGCTCCAGCGCCCACAGCGCAGTGGCGCCAGTCGGGGCAACAGTACTAGCAATTTTCATAACAGGCTGGGTAGTGGGTGGCATTTGCTGCGGCATACTAGCGGATTACTATGGCCGCTCCAAGGTGATGCTGGCAACGATTCTCGTATATGCAGCCGCCAGCGGGCTTTGTGCCCTCAGCCATAACTGGGTTGAATTAGCTTGCTACCGTTTTCTTGTTGGCTTCGGCATCGGTGGCGAGATAGGCCTAGGTGCAGTTCTTGTCGCGGAGACTTTTAAAGGTCGCTCGCGACTTCATGCCGCTTCCTTCATTGCCAGTTCCTTTGCTGCAGGCTATCTACTGGCGGCAGTGGCCAATCTCTATCTCGGTCATCTGGGTTGGCGTTATCTCTTTCTCCTAGGCGTTACACCAGCTCTGGTCACGCTCTACTTCCGCACGAAACTGAAAGAACCTGAGCACTTCGAGCAAGTGCAACGGGCGAAGCTTATAGAAAGAGAGATTGCAAAAGCTTACGGCAGCAAAGTTATCCATGAGCCCTTTACTTTGCCTCAGATTTTCTCCCGTAACAACCTGGCCAAAACCCTGGCAGCAATTGGCCTTTCCACGCCAGCTATCGTTGGCTACTGGGCTGTTCTCTCATGGCTTCCGGCCTGGGTAACGCAGATGGTTGGCGGAGAAGCCATCATTGAGCGCAGCGTCACGGCTGTGGCTCTAAATATTGGTGGATTAATCGGCGCCCTTGGTGCCGGCCTGCTGGTGGAAAAAATCGGCAGAGCCAAAAGTTTTCGCCTGGCCAATTGCGGAGCGCTTCTTTGTGGCCTGATTCTATTTGGCACCATTAAAGAATATGGTCTTCCACTATTGAGCATTGCCTTTCTCCTTGGCTTCTTTGCTCAAATGCTTTTTGCTCTTCTGTTCATCTACGTGCCAGAGCTGTACGAAGCTAGAATTCGCTGCACTGGAGTTACCACCAGTATTACCGCCGGGCGCATATTTGCGGCCATGGCAGCCATGCTCGGCGGGCAAATAATTGCGTGCCTTAATGGTTCATATGCCAGTGCAGCTATCTTGTTTTCTAGTGTCTACTGCATTGGCGCCATAGTAAGCTTCTTCTTGCCAAAGCACAAAGAAGAAGTCGCTTCATACGCTAATTAAGAAGCTCTGAGTCACGAGCAAAAGCTACGAGCCAGTTAACAATGGCAGGAACAAGCAAACCGAATTTAATCAAAAACACTCCGATATGAGCCTTCCGACGCGCTCTATGTAGAGCGATTGGATTGATAAAAATCGAACGCTGATAGGCGAAAAGGCCAACCAAGAAAAGCACCAAACCAACGGCTAAAGCTGATAGCTCAAACGAACTAGCGACAAGGTTGAGCAAGGCCTCGATATTCGCCAGCATGTTACAACGCACCGTCCCGGGCAAACCTACAATTAACACTGTTTCTTGCGGTTCCATATCAATGTCACTCCAGCTCTATACAAAGAACATAAAGCAAGAAAGAAAGCTGAAACAGAGGATTAGCCCTAGGTATAGCTCAGGTGATTTGTCTAGTCTCTATGACTGGCAGGAAAAATCAGCCGGATAAAAAGAATCAGACCGGTACAAATCATATAGATACACACCGGGATACTAAATCCTGGCTCAATTACAGCCTCACTGGGGTTAGCCGGATTATATGAAACCCTAATGTTCTTGCCGATTTCAGGGTCTACACCGTTATAGCTAGTGACCTGATTGCCCAGGTTGAACTCCATGCCAACCCGCGAAAAAGTCAGCTCTAAAGAGTGTTCAAAATTGGTAGTGTATTTCTTCGAACCGACTTGAAATGCAGCGGTACGACCGACCTCCGTATCATTTTTTACAACAACAGCATTGGCTACGGGCCATTTAGCGCTATTGCTAGCATCGGTGAAGGCGGGAACAGCAAGGATAAGTGCTATTACAGCGGGAATTAATGCAAAAATGAAACTCATATTAACGCCCCGAAACAACTACATCATTTTTTATTTCTACCACACGCATTGCATAGTACGCCACAGCAGCGACTAGCCACGACTGCACCGAACAGACACCAACAAAAAGTGATTCTAAACCAGGAATCACCCCTGCAGTGCAGATACCCACAAGCAGGCCAAGGTGAGAAGCAATAAAGGCCGGCCAGCGAATAGCTGGCAACTCATTCATCGGTACGACCACAGAACTATTATCGGGCAAATTATAGCGCCGCTTAATCACAAATTCTTCGATGATCATAATCACAGTCATTACCGGAATGATTACACAATTGAGCGATGCAATTGACTCTAGGGAGCGGCTTGAGCCAGCTTGCGCTAGCCAGGCAGCGAAAGCAGAAGAGGCACCAGCAAGAACAATGACAGCGACCTTATGGGGTAATCGTTTGAGATTCTCTAAGGCATTGATCATGCCGTACATATTGGAATCGTTAGCAGCGCAATAGTTTGCAATCAGCACAAGAGCGGCAAACAATGCCACTCCACCAAAAGAATAGACATTCATATAATTAGTGGCAGTTATGTAATCGGTGATACCAGAAAGCCGTGCCACCATCCAACCAGTAGCGGGAAAAATTACTTCACCCACCAGCAGAGCAGCAATCAGCGAATAGACTACAAATTTTTTATTGGGTTTGCTATAGCGCCAGTAATCAGGCTCGTTGCCCCAAACTGCAAAACCAATGACAAAGCTCGAAACCAGAGTCAATGCCGACATGAAAGAAACAGGAGCATGGCCAGACACAGAGGAAGTAGTCAAGGCATCTATTGGTACAGTCGGCAAGACCTTACAAAAGGTGTAGCCAACCCAAAGCACCAAAAGCGGTGCAGCAAAATAGCGGGCGAAATTAGCGACGCCTTGAAAGCCAAAGAAATTATTGACTGCCATCAGCATAGACAAGCAAGCCGCAAAGAGCGGCACCGGCCAATTGATATGAAACAAGCCCTTAAGCGCATCGGCACAGAGCACTGCGTCGATAGCGTACCAAGCAGACATCAACCAAATGGCATGAAACGAGACCAGCCAGGTGCCATAGCGTCCAAAAGTCTGTCTTGTCAAAACCGAATAAGTAAGACCGCTGCGCACACCAAGCCAGGCTGCTGGCACCGAATAGATCAAGAGAAAGAAGCAACTCAATATCGAACAAGTCAAAACCTGTCCAAGAGTGAGGCCCTGCTTAAACCACTGAAAGCCAATCAAGACTGTCGGGAAGGCCGTCACCATGGTAATCCACAACAGGGTCATGGTGATTGGGCCGCGGCGTTCGGCTAGAGGAACAGCGTCGAGAATATGATCATCGCCGCTGTTCATTTATTTCTTTCCAGCAGCGTCAGAAGCTGTTTTTCCACCTCTGGCCACTCGCTGTCGAGTATGCGAAACCAGGCAGTATCTCGGTTGCGTCCTTTTATGATGAAGTGACTCTCCTGAATACCCTCGAATTTGAAACCCATGCGCAAAGCCGCTTGGCGTGACCGCAAATTAAGAGCATCACATTTCCACTCCACTCTTCTATAACCCAAATTAAAAGCATGCTGCAGAAGCAAATAAGTAGCTTCTAAATTAGCCTTAGTGCGCTGCACAAGAGGGCTATACCAGATGTTTCCCAGTTCAATTTTGAGATGGTTCGGAAAATTATTGAGATAGTTAACTACCCCAATCTGCTTATTGGTAGCCACATCAAAAACACAATAACAAAGACCGTTCTCAGCTTTCTCTTGAGCAAAGAGAAAGGCCGCCAACTTGCAGCTTGTTGGAAAAGGGCCAGCCGACATATAGCGCCAAATCAGAGCATCAGCATCATAACAATCAATTTTACGCTGCCCAAGCTCAGCAGCAGAACCGTTTGAAACAGAGAATAGAGCTTCGTTATCGCGCTGCAAATCAATGGGCACAAGCTTAACGTGCAGACCAACAAGGGTTACAGCTGCAGGCTTAAGCGGTAACGAATTGCTTTTAGCAATCACTTCATCTGGCAGCAACTCCGAGATTTCGGCTCCAGCTTCACTCAAGGGCGGCACTCACTTCTAGCTCTGCGCTTTTTGCTGTTTCAAGTGTCGCCTCAAGCAGAATCTCAGCGATAGAATCGATCCAATCGCTGTGTTCATGCTTTATAAAACATGAGCGGAGAACAGTAACACTATCCTGGTCCCAATCTAACATCATATTTTCTTCTAGCAGAGAGCTAGGCAAAGTTGCCAGAGCTAAATGCAAATTCTTGGCTGCAGCAACCTTAAATACTTGCCGAGACAGGGCCGAAACAGCGCTGGCCTTTGCCGTCTTTGCCGTCTTTGACTTCAAACTCGCACCCATCGGTAGCGGGGCGTAAATGAGAATATCCAAATCAGGCTTAAGTGGCAGGAAGAACTTAGCGCTAGAATCAGAATTCGAAATCGACTTCAGTTTGTCATACATCTGCAATGCCGCTTGCCTACACTTTTCAATATTGACTGCAAACTGGCCACCCTTGAGCAAAGGAAACATTTGCTGCGTAGCCCAGAGTGCTGCAGCCGAGGCCCCGGGCCGCGAACACTCAAGACTAATTTCACCAAGATGTAGTTCAGCAGAACTAAAATAGGTATAGGGCGAATCATGTTTATAAAGAGCGCCAACAGCAGGATCTTTAAACAAAACGCAACCACAACCATAAGGCTGATAGCCGTGTTTGTGTGGATCAATCACCACAGAATCAGCTTCTTTTATCAAGGTGTAGGTTTCGGCCACTGCCTCATCTAAATTTCCAGCCAAAATAAAGTAGCCACCATAGGCGGCATCAACATGGATACGAAACTGATACTTCTGGCGCAGCTTCAAAACCTCATTAAGTGAGTCAACAGAGCCTGTCGATGTAGTTCCGGCTGTGACCACCACGGTGCCAACATTGCCTTGCATCAGATGTTCTTCTAGTGCAGCCATGTCCATGCGACCGCTAGGGCCCACAGCAACCTTTGCAAACTCTAGGCCCAGTACGGCACTGATGCGACTATGGGTATAGTGCGCCTGTTCTGAAGCGAGAATAATCTTTCCCGGATGCAAAGTTCCCGCCACCCACAAGGCTTCTAAATTAGCCATGGTGCCGCCCCCGCACAAATGGCCAAGATGCTGCTCGAAACCAAACATTGAAGCAATGTTCGCTACAGCTTCTTTCTCTAAAGCAGAAGTGGCGCGACCCCCATCTAAAGCGTGATTGTTGGGGTTGACCCAAAGGCTAAGCATGTAAGCTAATCGAGCAATAGAGTGTGGCGGCTTGAGCATTTGCCCAGCGTAGAGCGGATGCTGATAGGGGTAATTATCTTGCAAGCGCTCGGCTAGATCTAGCATAACCACTCGCAATCTATCAACATCAACTTCTGCTTCAAAAGGAGGAAGATCAGCGAAACCTTCCTGCATTTTATTGACAGCTTCTTCGAGCAAATGCAAACTTCTAGTCTCAAACAGCATATTTAATCCACTTTGCCGGGGCTTGCTAACAAAAGCAAAAACTATAGCAATTTGCGGGGAATAAGATACATATCCGACGGTTTAATCTAAAGCTTCAAAAGAAGCTAAGGCGTTTAGAAGAGGATCCCTAATGGCAGACCAAGTCAGAGACGACTCCAATCTAGCAGCGAAAGCTTCCCCTCTGTTCGACGAGCTACCGGGTTCATTTAGCGCTGGAAACATTCTAGACACGAGTGCCGCAGGTTCAAAAGAGAAGAGCGAATCTCAGCTGAACGAGCTCCTGTTCAGCTCCCAGGTCACGGCTAGAGAAGGTTTCATAAAGGGACCTTACCCCGAGCAAAAAGCAGAGTTTAAACCATACACGGCGCCCGAGCCATCTTTAGCGCAGAAACAAGTAGAACCGCCCAAAGAGGTTCCGATACCAAGGCCACGGCCGGAAAATCTCACCAGAGAAAACCCTTCCGCACCAGAGACATCTATTCGCCCCAAGGCAAGGCCAGAAGAACTGGGCGCAAAGCAGCAACCTTTAGAGTCGGTACCGATACCCAAACCAAGACCAAGCGACCTCGATACCACAAACACCGACAGGCCAAAACCGCGTCCGCTCAACAAGGAACAGAAAGCCGTACTGCAAGAGCTAACGGGCTTTAGATACAACAACCCAGACGGAACGCCCTTTGGCGAAGGAATGCAGGCGGCCAAAGAAGTTACTCAAGACTTTGTCAAAGAGCCGAATACGGCTACGGCCTTTCCTAAATACAAAGAGCGCTTCGAGCAGGCAATAAAGACCTCCGACCAGGCCTACTTTGCAGTCGAAAAAGCTCAGGCGCCTGTCATTGCCGCAGCTGAACTGCAATACGGGATGGCCATAACGCGGATTACCGACAGCTATACCCAACTAGATAAGGAAATTGGCAAGCTGCCCGCCGATGTTCAAATTCAAGCAAATAACGTGAAGTTAGCGTTGCAAACTCCTGGACAAAGCGAGTCGGCTAGACAAACTTTTGCCAATGACTTCAAAGATTATCCCCAATTTGTAGCAGCTACTCAAAAATGGCTGGATGACAGCGGAACATTTAGCCAGGCCGATGCTGACCTTAGCGCCGCGCGCAAGCCACTAATAGACGCAGCGAGAGATGAGGCGCTGACGAGGTTCGTTTACAAGAGAGCCGCAGACCTGGCGGGAAACAAAAATTTAGCCGCTAGCGTTGGCGAAGAAGCGCTCTTAATGGCACGCAGAGCCGTGGAAATTGAGCAGAAGGAGAAGCCAAAGGCGGCACGGACGACAGGTGCTTAACAGGTATCAAGACTACTTAGGCCGATGAGCTTCGATAATTCTGGCGCTATTTTCATCGAGCCAACGCTGCGCCCCTTCTTGATTGGTGAAATCGCCTTCGCGCTGTGCTTCCCGTGCAGCTTCAATGACAGCTTTAAAATGTGGTCCTGGCTTGATATTCATATTGAGCAACATATGGCCATTAACAATTGGCTTCTCACCAAGCTTCCCTGCTTCTCTCAGTTCTTCCAACTTTTGCAAAAGAAACTCTTTGTGAGAGCGCCCAGCGTCAAAATTTTTGCTGCCAGTGGCATCAGCATGCTGAATCTCAATCAAATCCATTACGTCTGGTCGTTCCAGCAGGGCTGTGAGCTTACCGGGACGCATGACCGTAACTTCGTGCATCGCCATGTGCAAGCGCACCAACTCCGAAATACGCTCTTGTTGATTAGAAGACAGCTTTAGTCTGCGAGCAATTTCTTGCGTTATCTCTGCACCTTTGGCGTCGTGACCGTGGTTAGAGATGCCACCATCAGGCCAGAATTTCTGCGTTGCGGGCTTACCAACATCGTGCAAGAGCCCACCCATCATGCGCTCGAAATTTCCACCTGTGAGATTTTTCAAGACCAATTTCGTATGAGTCCAGACCGTTCCTTCCGGGTGCCATACGGGGTCTTGCCGCCCTTTTGGCCCCTTTAGCTTATAGACTTCAGGCAAGACTTGTTTCATCAAGCCAGAGTCCATCATAATTTGCATACCGCGCACCGGGTTAGAAGAGGTCAGCATCCCTTTGATTTCATCGCGCACACGCTCACTAGAAACAGCATGAATACCAAACGAATTAGCTTTTAGAGCGGCCATGGTCTCGGGATCGACAGTGAAACCCTCATACTTAGAGGCAAAGCGGGGCACACGAAGCATACGTAATTTGTCTTCAGAAAAACGCTCTGCTGGATCGCCCACCGAGCGAATTACCTTACGGGCAAGATCGTGCTGCCCACCGTGAAAATCGTAGATTACTCCAGTGACAGGATCTTGGAACATAGCATTAATCGTCAAATCACGACGAGCGGCATCGGCCGATAGAGAGCTGACAAACTGCACGCCGTCTGGTCTGCGGCCATCAGAGTAAGTGCTCTCTGAGCGCAATGTGGCAATTTCAAATTCACGACCATTGACGACCACATTGATCACACCAAAAGCTTTGCCCACTGGAATAACTTTGTAGCCTTGATCTAAGAATAGTCTTTCGACCTGATCCGGTGTGGCAGAGGTAGCAATGTCATAGTCTTTAGGGGTCTTACGCATAAGCAAATCGCGCACTGCACCACCGGCGAATACACCAATGTGTTGTTTGTCTTGCAGTGCTTGAACCAAGTGGGTGCCAAGCTCTCGCTGATAGGCAGACTCTGCTTCGGGATTTAACTCGGCAGCCTGCTTTAACTGAGCAAGATCGCCATCCCCACGGCCGGCCCGGTCTACATGGCCAGGACCATCTGAATGATCACCATGATCATGGAAACTGCGATTGGGCCGAAACTGCCCCTGACTCTGCTCAAACTGCTTAAACTCTAAAGCCCAGTGCTGCTCATAACCCTGCGCAATTTCAGCGCCAGATTTTCCCTGGCCCAACTCGCCACGAATTGCCGCCTCGCTGCTGCGAGCCTCAAGTTCCTGACCTAATCTAGTTTCTCTATATTTTTGCCAAGCAGCATCCCGATTTCCTTCTTTCAAGTTGTCTGCAGCGGCCTTGAACTGTTGCTCAATAGCCAAAGGCAACTTGTGCTGGCTCAAATGCTTCAGCTCATGACCAAGTTCAGCGGCATCGGCACCACTCTTAAGCTCAACACGACGAGAGCCAGAAGCAAGTGACTGCGGCGCATCCGTTTGCACTCGCGCCCATGGATTTTCACTCAATATGTTTTTGAACGTGGGTGAGCTTTGAGCTTCGGCACTAAAACTATTGGCGACCAGGCGATCAACTGGCACACCACGACCGACGGCCAAATTAATGTGATCGGCAGCTTGAGTAATGGCACGCTGCCCCAGGGGTAAGGCATGATTCATGACCATGCCACCAACGGCAGCTTTAGTTAAAGTCTCAGTATCCGCTAATTTGCCCTCGGCAATAGCCGTCGAAGTGAGGGTTTGCACGCCGCCACCGACAAAGCCAGTAGCTGTGCGAGCTAATAGACGTCCGCCTAAACCACTATGAGAGGCCAGCATGTTGCCAGCTTCAAAAACTCCAAAGCCAACGGCACCGGCCACTCCATTGCCCAGCCTTGACTCGCCGGGCCTGACTTCTCGCACAGTATCATAGGCAAAAGCACCAAGCACAGAAGCTGTTGAACTACTCTGCATGACCTTAGCAGCAACGCCCTCAAGGGCTAGATGCGAGCCCGTTGCCCGCAAGGCAGAGCCAGCGGCTTTACCGGCGATCACATAGGGCACAAGCGAACCGAGACCACCAGAAACAGTTTGTGCCAGCCAGCCAGCCGACAAAAACTCAGCCGGGGCAACCTGCATATGCTCAAACTTACCAATCAGTGGGGCTTCTTTTGTATGACCATCTCTTGTATGACTGGCTTTACCACTGACAAAACTATAGGCGCCGTTCACCCCTGAAATAGCGGTGTTAGCCGGCTCAAGCAAGCCAGCATTAACGGCTGGCGCGACAACATTCTCCTTTACGCTCTTGAGTGCCTCAGAAACAAGACTGCCGCTAGCCTGTTTACCTGCTTCCACATAAGCATCGCCTAGCTCCTTGAAGCCTGGGGCGCTCAATTCAGGATCATTAGGTCTAATTGGCATACCCTAATTTCGCCGAATCAGGCCAGGCGCACAATGGGGAATACCGCCAGTAATATTAAATCGGAAATCTTAAATAGGACGAGTTAGAATTACCAATCATGAAATACGGCGAGTAATCACGTTTTCAAAATTAGGTGTATATATACCTAATTCAAAAAGCAGGAATCACTTGTAGGAATCACTTTTAGGAATTTTTTGAAGGAAACACTTGAAGTAATGCGCACTCCGAACGAAACCAAACCAGCAAGTTTAGGACGCGCTCTTGCCGCTAAATTCATAGCCGCAGTTCTTGTGGCAGCCAGCCTAAGCGGCCTGGATTTATTGTTGCTGGCCCAACCGGCCCAAGCAGAACGGCGCGCTGACCATGTCTTCATTGTTAGCTTTGATGGCGGCAAACCAAGCGTCATGAAGCAAAGCAAAATGCCCACGGTCTTTAGGCTTTCAGAAGATGGCGCCACAAGCTGGACAGCCCAGACTATTTTTCCGAGCATTACATTGACTTCGCATACTTCAATGCTCACAGGTGTTGGCCCAGAGAAACACAACACCCTCTGGAACGACTGGGAACCAGACCAGGGCATGGTCAAAGTGCCGACTATTTTCGCCCTTGCTACCAAGCAAAACTTGACCACAGCCATGTTCGTTGGCAAACCAAAATTTATACACCTTTATCAGGCTCACACAGTTAATAGATTCTCGCTGCCATCTTACGAATCAAAAGCAGTAGCCGCTTGCGCCGCTCAATATATTGAACAGCGCAAACCCAACCTCTGCTTCATTCACTTTGCTGATCCAGACGGTGCTGGTCATCAGTACGGCTGGGGTTCAAAGGAACAGGTACAAGCTTTAGCAGATTCAGATGCTGCCCTTGATACAGTAATGAAAGCAATCGAAAAAGCTGGCATTCAAAAAACCTCAGTGGTTATCCTCACTGCCGATCATGGTGGTCACGATAAAACTCACGGCTCGCGCTCACCAGAAGATATGACCATTCCCTGGATAGTCTGGGGTGACGGCGTCAAGCACGGCTTTAAGATTACAGAACCAGTCACCACATACGATACCTCAGCAACGGCTCTATGGTTGCTCGATGTACCAATTCCAAAAGAATTTGATGGCAAACCAATCAAATCAGCATTTACCGAACAAGCAACGGCACAAAACTGACAATTGGCAGACTAGTCGATAACTCTATTTGACGATACGGTCAAGAATTTTCAAAACGCGATCATCTTCAGGATCAAGGCGAAGGGCTTCAGCCAAGACCTTACCGGCTTCGGTTTTTTCGCCTGTTGCCTCAAGAACACGACCTAAATTGTAATAGGCATTCTCATAGTTAGGCTTTTGACTGATTGCCAGCTTATATTCTTCAACAGCACGCTTGTTATCACCAACTCCAGACAAAGCATTGCCGAGCACAACGTGGTAGATAGGTTGGCTTTGGTCAAGGTTTACAGCCTGCTGAGCTTGATCAAGAGCTGGTTGCATCTTGCCTTGCTCAAAATAGACAACACTCAAGTTTGAATGTGCTTGGTGCATTTTGGGGTCTAGTTCGACAGCTTTGCGCAATTCGACTTCTGCACTTTTCAAATCGTTATTAAGACGAAGAGCCCAACCCAAATCGTTGTGGGCAACGGCATCGTTGGGCTTATCAGCAACAACTTTGCGCAGTGTTTCAACAGAAAGTTCATTCTTGCCTTGAGCAGCAGTAGTCCAGCTACCGGAGCGACCAGCATTAAGAGCTTGAGCATCAGGACCAGCTTCACCGGCCTTCGCCTTTTTGGCAATAGCACCGCTGGTAACACCACTGGAAGCGAAAGCGACAACTAGGCTGAGCAATATGAACGAACTTTTGCGTGAAACTTTGTGCATGGCAGAATCTAACCCTTTAAACAGGCAACAAGCAAAAGTTTACTACGACCGGCCCAAGCAAACCATTGATTGATTTAACCTTTAGGCCTCTGAGCCATTAGCCGCGGGCAATAAGCTGGCGCCGGGGCCTTATTAGGCTCACCCTGGTGGACCATTAATAGACCACATTATGAAGCACATGCCTGCAGCCACAACCATTAAAGAGAAGATCAGGGCCTCAAATACGTTCTTTGCATCTTCAAAAGCCTGGAAAGTAAAGACCCCGCCGCCACCAACAAAGATAGCGCCGATTATAAAAAGCAAAATTCTCTCAATCGGTTCCATTGGGCTTTCCTTCGACTATCGCTATCTTAAGCCTCAAACCGATTTTTTAGCAGGGGGCATACTACGCAAAACGAGTATGAGAATCAACATTCCGACAAATCCGACCGAAACAAGAAGCAATTGCAGGTATTTTTCGTCCCGGGCGACCTGAACCTGTAGATTTCTGCGACGCAAAAACTTGCGCGGGCGAGCCGGCGGGCGCGAAGTGCTAATTTTAGGAATAAACTCAACATTGCGCAAAACCGAACCAGGCTGGGCATGCCCATCTGGATGATTCTCCAGACCCTCAGCTTTGAGGCTACTAATGCCAACAAAACTGGCTGAAAGCGCCAAACTACAACTGACGGAGGCAAAAAGAGCTAATTTAAAAATCTGTTTTTGTCTCTTGTAACTAGAGCCTACAGAGAATTTGCTTCCTAATCTCACTATCGATTCCGTGCCTAATGGGTTTATAGCGGTTCTAGTTATCGTTCCAGTCAATTACTGTTTATTCAAATACTGATTTTACCGCCAGTTACTAATACTAACAGGCATGCGCTTGCGGCCCCAACGTCCCTTGGCCGCCCCAAAGACCCCAGCAATGGTATAGCCGCAGCTGGCACACGAGCCAGATGGGCCCTCTATCTTATATTTTCCAATCTCGTACCAGTTGCGCTCAATCAAAAGCTTTTGGCAGGAAGGACAATAAGTGCTCTGATGCCTGACATCATCCACATTGCCTACATATACATACTTAAGGCCCAAGCTCATGGCAATTTGGCGAGCACGCAGAAGGGTCGCCGGGGGAGTTGGTGGGCGCTCATCTAAGCGAAAATCAGGGTGGAAGGCAGTAAAGTGCAGAGGCACATCGCTGCCAAGATTAGCCAAAATCCACTCGCACATAGCCTGAAACTCAATATTTGAATCATTCTCATGGGGAATTACCAAATTGGTGATTTCAAACCAGACATTGCTTTCGTGCTTAAGCCACTTTAGTGTATCGAGCACTGGTTCAAGGTGAGAAAGAGTCAGCCTCTTGTAAAAGACTTCGGTAAAGGCTTTAAGGTCGACATTGGCGGCGTCCATAACCGAATAGAACTCTGGCCGAGCCTCCGGGGTGATGTAGCCAGCAGTAACTGCCACAGTCTTAATGCCAAGCTGGCGGCAAGCTTTAGCCGTGTCGATGGCATACTCGGCCCAAATCACGGGATCGTTATAAGTAAAAGCCACAGAAGCACAGCCAAGGTCTTGTGCCGCCAGGGCGATTTGCTCAGGGCTGGCTTTCTCACTTAAAAGCTCAATTTCGCGAGACTTACTAATTGACCAATTTTGGCAAAACTGGCAACCAAGATTGCAGCCAGCTGTGCCAAAAGAAAGTACGCTTGTGCCTGGGAGAAAATGATTGAGCGGTTTTTTTTCTATAGGATCAATACAAAAGCCAGTACTGCGCCCATAGGTGGTGAGCTTTACTGAATCTTGTAAATTTTGCCGGACGAAGCAAAAACCCCTATCCCCTTCTTTTAACTGACAATAGCGCGGGCACAGGTCGCATTGCACTCGCCCATCGGGCAGCTTGTGCCAGTAACGCCCGTCAACTATGTATTGCCGCTCATTTGCTTCGATGTCCATGATTTCAGTATAGATGGCACGGGAAAGATTAAATGTGATTTTCCCCTATCCAAAAAAACAGGCTTGCGCATATACACAAGAGTCGAAGTTACCAATGTTCAATTTCCGCAGTTAATCCCTGGAGCCCAAAGTGCCTTTAGACGTACCCCCTAAAAAAGACGTTCAGAAGGAAGGCGACAAGCCTCAAGAGCATGCCGGCGACACTCAACAAAGTCGCTTGCTTCTTTCTCTTGAAGCCAGCAAAAATCCAGAGGCTAAGGCTGAGCAAAAATCCAAAGCAGCCAATGATGACAGTATGGTCGCCTATATCTCCAGCGGTATCGACAAAGCATCTTCACTTCTTTCAGATGCAGTGAGCATGCTACCCACCCTTACTATTGATGACAAGAAACCAGCTTCTACTGAAAAAGTTGACATCAGCAGCTTCCTCAAAGAAAACTGCAAAGCCGATGACAACAACGAAGCTTGCAAGGTCACTCCCGTCGACTCCGGAGTCAAGGGTTTCGTCTTCAAAGCCGAAAAACCACTAGTAGAAGACAAAAAAGTAGGCGCAACTCTTAGCAACGCTGAAACCCAACTTTCTAGCAGCGACTGGAACAAACTCTTCGCCGCCTATGACTCCCAAAATCCAAACAAAGCGGGTCAAGTAGAACGTAGCGCCAATGGCCTGGTACACCGTGATAGCACCGGCAAAGTCGATGTTGTAAGAACAGCCGACGGCACAATGTTGAGAACCACCGACGGCGGCCAACTTAATGCCTCAGACGCTGGTGACAAAATCAAAGTCGGACCAGATGGTAAAATCCAAGCCACTTTTGATAAAGACGGCAATTTCACTGCCGTTCTCGACAGTGGCAATAGCATGGTTATTGAAGCCGGTAGTGAGCACGCTTACTTTGTCGACGCCGCTGGTAATCGCTTCGGCCAAGTCTTCAACCGAAAAGACGGCGGTTTCGAAGTCTACGGCGAATACAAGAATGGCAAACTAATTGTCACCAATGGCGAAATAAACAGCAAAGATGGACTAGCCCAAATTGTAGACGAAGCCGCTATTGAAGCTGCTAAAACAGGAAAAACCGTAGTTGTACAGGCAGATGGCGGCATAGTTGCCGTTGCCGCCGATAAGAGTTTTGTTGCTTTGCAGAACGATGGTTCATCAATTGTCTCCATGCCCGACGGTCGCTACCTGGTTCGCAGCGACAAAGGCGAGCTGTCAATCTGCTCTCCAGACGGCACCAGTGAAAAAATCTCCAAAGAATTTCTCGCTTCAATTCGTGAAAGCAAAAAACCAGAAATGTTAGCTCTACGCAACGCTGCTGAACAACTTCGCAAGTTCAGTATCACCCATACATTGCACGGTACCGACGGTAAAGCCAGCCTCTCGATGATCAACAATATCCTCAGTGGCACCGTTACCGATTCTTTCACCACTCAACAACAAAACGGCGTGACCACAACTACAAATCTCGAGACCGGAGCCGTACAAACAGTAGACACCAACAAAAAGACTGTAGAAAACAAATCTGCTGATGGCACCGTAGATAGAATTGAAGCCAAGCCCGATGGCAAGTTTAGAATTCAAACAAAAAACTATACCTATGATTCTGGCACTGTAACCACCAAAGAAGGCGACGTTTTCAGCGCCGATCACGTCAGACTGGCCAACGGCACCGAAATAGACAGATACAACACAGTAACAATGGCCGATGGAACAACAATTAGAGCCGATGGCACCTACACTTCTCAAGGACGAGCCAAAGCAGAAATGGTCATGGCTGCTAAAGCAGCTGAAAGCAAAGCACAAAGCATGGCTGGCTACGCTGAAGGACTGGCCGGAGCAATTCGCAGCAGAGCAGCTTCAGGACATGCCACCGCCAGCGATATCGCTTCGCTAGAATCAGTATTCGCCGGTCTCTGCGATGCTGTAGCTGCTCTCGGCATGGTTGGTGACCCTTCCGTTTCGTACAAGCTCTACTCAGCCAAAGGCACTGTTTCTGAATCAATCAGCACCAGCCTCGCCAATTTGAACAGCAAAGCAGCTTAGAGCACAAAATAGCCCTCGACAAAAAGCTTAGCCTAGCAAATAATTCTTGGTCTACTAACTAATACTTAGTCTAAGAGCTGATACTTCGCCAGCATTGGTTGCCATAAGCCACTCGACTTCAATACTAGTTCGGCCACTTCTCGTAGGGCACCACTACCACCATTGGCTCTAGTGACATAATCAGCCCGGGCTCTCATCTCCGGTCGACCATCGGCGACGCAAACGCCAAGGCCGCTGCGCTTGATCAAAGGAAAATCAGTAAAGTCGTCGCCGATGAAAGAAACATTTTCATCGGTCAGATTTTCTTTCTGCAAAATCTCTTCGTAGGTGGCGACCTTTTCTAAGAATCCCTGACAAACATAAGTAATGTTGAGAATGCGCGCCCGCTCGGTCACGGCTGGAGAATCGCGACCACTAATCAAACCGGTTTTGATACCGCTCCAGTGCAGCATGTGAAAACCAAGCCCGTCTTGCGAATTGAACCCTTTAAATTCGGTTGCTTTGCCATCTGGTCCAGGAAAGTAAAAGAGCTTGCCATCGGTTAACACACCATCGACATCCATTAAAATCAACTTGATTTTCGCGGCGCGATTTTTTACCTCATCGCTTACCTTAGAATTGCTCACTGCAATAAGTATGTCGTTGCTTTCAGGGGGCTGCATAAGTTAATCTCCGATTTGCCCTTCATTTTAGCGAGTTCTTGCATTGAAGTTCTAAGCTATGGATAAATTACTATGCAACATTAGTGACAGCCGCCGGCTGCAAAGAGGACAAGTCTTAAAAGACCATGCACAAATCATTTTTTTTCTCAGAGCCAGATCCAAACTCCGATTCAAAATCGCAGCCAGCGATCAGCTTCGAAGTTCTAGACATTGAAGCTGTAAGCATCGAAGCTGGCAGTGCTAGCAAAGCTGGTGCAGGCGAAAATAATGACGATGCTTCAGTGCAAAGAATTACTCTTGCAGCCCCAGAAATTCACACCTGCGATGTACTAGTTGCTGGCGGTGGCATGGGCGGAATCGCAGCAGCTCTTGAGGCGAGCAAGAGCATAACAACTATACTGACCGAAGAGACTACTTGGCTTGGTGGTCAAATTACCAGCCAAGGAGTCTGCGCTCTAGACGAAAACAAATACGTAGAGAGCACCGGAGCCTGTAAAAGTTATCTCGATATGCGCGAGGCTATTCGCCAGGCCTATAGAGATACGGGCAAACTGACAACAGAGGCAGCCAACGACCCCCTTCTGCATCCTGGCACATCGTGGGTAACCAGACTGGCTTTCGAGCCAGAAATAGCACTTCCTGTGCTCGACAATCTGCTATTACCTGGGGTCAACAGCGGCAAACTAAAGATTATGCAGCGGCTCAAAGCTATAGCAGTAGCCAGACAAAGTGCCATTCAAGCCGTACTTTTTGTCGATCTGGATACTGGTGCTTTTCATGAAGTGCAACCGCGCATAGTTATCGATGCCACAGAACTCGGCGACCTACTTAGCCTGGCAAAAATACCTTACAAAACTGGCTCAGACAGCCGCCTAGACACTGGTGAAAACCACGCACCACTTGAAGGCGATAGCGAGAATGTGCAAGATTTTGTCTATCCCTTTGTCCTGGAATTTCATCCAGGCAAAAGTTTCGTCATTGAAAAACCAGCGGACTATGAACAGTTTCTCGCCGCTGGCAAATTCTCATTTGATGGCTATCACATGTTCGAAGAAGTAGATGACTTCAGCACTGGCGAGAAGCGGCATTTACTGCCATTCTGGACCTATCGTCGCCTGATCGACAAAGCTCTGTTCAAGCCTGGCTTTTATGCCTCAGATGTATCAATGATCAATTGGGACAGCAACGACCTGCGCGACAAGAACATAATAGACAAACCAGTGACAGTACAAAGAGACTATTTAGCCCTGGCAAAGAGACTCAGCTTAGGCTTTCTCTACTGGTTGCAAACAGAGGCCAGTCGCGACCCTGACCAATTTAGCAATGAAAAAGTAGGCAACGAAAAATTAGGCAATGACAAACTAGCAAAAGGATATCCAGAATTAAAACTGGTAAAGAATGTTCTTGGCACCACAGATGGTTTATCAATGCATCCGTATATTCGCGAGGCTCGCAGGCTGGTAGCAAAAACAATTGTCTGCGAACAAGATATTGTCGAGTCATGCAACAGCGGTGCCAGGGCCAGACTGTTCGATGACACAATAGGCATCGGCTTGTACCCGGTAGATATTCACGGCCGCCAGGAAATACCAGGGGCGGCACAAGCAGCTAAGCCCTTCCAAATTCCACTCGGCGCGCTAATCACTGAAAACTGTCCCAACTATATTGCCGCTTGCAAAAATATTGGTGTCACCCATATAACCAATGGTGCCTATCGTCTGCATCCTGTTGAATGGGCAATTGGCTCAGCCGCAGGCACTCTAGCAGCCATCTATTTAAGTCGCAACCAGTTTGGCGAACAGCAACTACTATCAGCCAAAGACCTGCTAGAAGTGCAATTGGCCTTAACGGCTCCAAGCTGCGGCGCTCCGATCTTCTGGTTTGATGACGTGCCGCCAAGCCATGAACACTTCCAGGCTATTCAAATCATGTCGGTCACAGCTATTATTGAGTGCAATCAGTTTAGCCTGAGCTTTGAACCAGAGGAATTGGTCACCACTAAAGAAGTGGACCAGGCTGTGGCCCGCCTCAGTAAGTACTGCAATAGCCTAAATCAAGATTTGAATCTTAAAATTAAAGTCGGCAGCCAACTCTCCCGGGCAGAACTGGCCGACGTCTTGCTGCGCGCCCTCAAGCTAGCCCTGCATCTTTAAAGACTGTGCAAATGCACATATGAACTGACTGGCAATCTTCATAACATGGTGACATCAACCACCAAGCCAGGAGCGACCGACAATGAGAGCAGACTCTAGCGACAGACAAATTTCTTCCGAATCAACCGACACTGGTAATTTTCGCTCACACTACAGCTCAGAGCTACTCTCCCCTATGCAACAGATTGGCAGAGTAACCGCTCACAGTGGGGCCCTGAGAAATGCGGAGCAAGCCTTAACGAACACCCGCGAGAGTAATTCTGATGCTCCACCTCAGCATACGCTCGAAACTGCGCCAAGAACTGCACCCCAACTTACACCCCAACTTACAAAGGATTCTTCAGGCTTACCAAAACTAGAAATTCAGCTAGACGACAAAATCAATTACTTTGCCGAGCACAGCCTGGTGATCGACAAAGCCAGAAGAATCGCTTTCGACTTTGAGCACAACCCCAAAATAGCCAAAGCTGTATGGGGCGGCGGAATGGTGACAGTGGCAGCCGCAGCCATAGGTATTGGCATACTGAAAAACCCAACAGCAGCTGCATACCTAGCCGGAACTGGGTCTGAGGCCTTAGGCTTTGGTGCCATAGGCGGCATGGCCGGTGGCTCGACAATGCAATGGTGGTATACATCGGCGCAGCTCAGAGACCAGCTGCCATCTAGCCGTCTTCCAGAATTTAAAGCAGTAAGAATGTATCAAGAGTAAACCCCAAAAATTGCCACAAGAAGAAGACCCTCAATCACTTCGAGCGCAAATCGGAGACACCAGGCAACTTTGTTTTCAGCACATAACTATCTTGGTCATTCAAATACTTATCGAGGAATGCCAAACAATATTGCGTAATCAAATCTTGCTTAAGCTTATCGAGATTGAAAGTAGTCCAGCCTAAGTGGCCCATTTTATCGAACTCAACAAAATAAGCTGGTGCTCCAGTTTTGGCAAAAGCACCAGCGGGTTTCTTAACTGCAGGAGTGATACCAAAATCACGAGTGCCACCTTGATACATGACGGGCAGATCAAGACTGCCCAAATTGCCAGCTTTAAGATACGGCTGACAATAGGGAGACATAGCAACAACAGCTTTAATTCCAGGCAGCTTCCAGCTAGGCCAAGCCCCAGCAAGTCCTAGAACTGTGTATCCGCCTAATGAATGACCAGCTAAAGCTATTCGCTTCCAATCTACTAAACTCTCAAAATTGGCATCACCGTGAAGAGCACTAACAAGCTTTGCAATGTCATCTCTCCTATCTATGTAGGTTGCATCACTCCAGTTTTCAGATTGACGGAAACTTTCTTGCGGGCCGGATTGGGAGCCGGCACGGGAGCTGGCTTGGGAACCGGCTTGAGAACCAGCTCGGGAACCAGTACGAGCGGCGTCCCTATGATTTGGAGCAAGGACTAGATAGCCAGCTTGAGCCATGGCTCGCATTAGAAACTCGCTCTGGGTGTTGCGCCCATGAAAGCCATGGGAAAATATTACCAGCGGAAACGGACCATTACCCTTGGGCCGCCAGACTGCCACATCAAGGCCTGCAATTCTGGCAGTGCTAGCTTGACTTGGACCGACTACAGAAACAGCCTGCACAGCAGGTACGGTTCCAGAAGATGAGACTGTTTGAGAATCATTTTGCCGGCTTTGTACTCTTTGCCGCAAGCGCTCTCTAAACTGCCCCTGGGCTGAACCAGGCAATACAACTGCAACAGAAATCAAAATTGCAGCTGCGATTAGGCCCGTACAAACCAATGAAGGAGCTGAAAAGACTCTGGGGCAATGGTCGACTGGAGTAGTTCTAATTGAGCGCATGGTTTTCTCTCGAATCGACAAGAACGCAAACAAAACTCATAGACTACAACTACCTACGAAAACTGCGGCGCAAAAGTTTCACTCATAATGCATAAAATCTCCGTTGCCCGGTCTAACTGATGAACAAACTGACAAGGATGCAAAGACGAAGAAACGGTTCAATCCCGCTTATAATGCTGAAGACCCTGAATATTGCCGCCTAATGACATATCCACAAGAGATAAAGTAAGAGGCAAAGTGGAGGCATAATGCTCACGAAAACAGAAAATCTTTTATCGATTAAAGACGCGGCTGCCATTCTAAACCTCGATAAAAAATCTGTACGCGAACGACTTATTAACGGCCAATTGCTTGGCGAGAAAAAATTAGTTGGCGATCGTGAAAAATGGTTTGTTCATAGCCACTCAGTAGAAAGCATACTGGCCAAGCGCCGCTCCACTCAGCCTCAAATTCAGACTCAAAGGGCCCAGACCGGCCACAGTCATACTAGTCATAATCAAAATAGTCACAATCATGCTGGGCAGGCCGATTCAGATCTGCAAATTCTAAATGTAATAACTGCCACTGCAGTTGAAGCCGACCTAGAGAGTAGTCTCAATCAAGAAACTAGTTTGCCCATACGTCACAGCGCAGCAGAAGTGCTGCGCGGCGAATGGTATCAACAAGAAAAGGCACGCATCGAAGACTTTATTGAACATGCCATCAGCGAACAAGTACTTCAGCCACTGGTTGATAGGCTAAGTGCCGAAGCCGCCAAACAAATTGCCGCTGCTACAAAGGCAGCCAACGACGAATTGGAAGTTGAGCGACTGAAAGCGAAGCGGCTTGAAGAAAGAGTCTTCGAACTGCATGAGGCCAAGGTTGAACTAGAGGTTTCAATGCATCAAGAGATTGAATTGCTTCAACTAGAAAACGCAGCCAGAGAGAACTCAGTGGTGGAACAACTGACGGCCTTGACCCAAAAGCTGGAAGAACTAGAGCGGCCATGGTGGAAGAGACTGTTCGGCAAATAGTCAGTGTCTTGTGCATAAGTGTATATACAAACGAATATGCCGAAGGTGAAACTGTAGTTCAAGCGCTTGGCTATCCGGCTAGATATCGATCGCGAGACCAAGAGCAGCCTTTCGAATTGTCAGCAGATATGCAAAATAGTTTCATCGGGGGACTTCCAATAGATTTCTGCTCGGATATACTAATTACATAAGCGGTGAGCACACACCAATAAATAAGTTGTGTGCTTTGAGCCGAGGGGTTAAGTGGAAACGCCAGGTCTGCGCAGACCGGAAACTGTAGTGATAACCCGCTAGCTGTGGATTCTGACTTGAAGCAGCAAGAAATATCGAGCCTA
>CALRQI020000002.1:0-909408 GCA_943370275.1 bacterium Ga0077546
GCCGAAAGGCTAAGACCAGATTGGTACTTCTCCTAGGTCGATGTCTATGAAACTTAAGAAGTTGGAACACCAGTTCTACTCAAATACTTCTTAAGCGGAGACGACAAGGCGTCTTATCTTAAGGCTATTCAGTTATCAGGGTTCAACCTACAAGAGCAAAAGCTCAGTATGTTGAATCAATGAAGAAATCAAATCAGGGAGTCAGTAATGACTCCCTTTTTGTTTTGGAGCGTCAGTAATGGCTCCCTTTTTGTTTGGCAATTCTTGTTAGAAAAATCGCCATATTTTCTGACATCTCAACTTGCTTCGCCATTTACCAGGCTTCCAAGGAGAGACGTTTGTATTCAATTGGCGTAATCTTTATATGCTTTGGATTCTCGGAATTAGCTAACAGTTAAGGAGTGGTTTATGAGTGGTGCAAACTTTGGTCGCCTTGCAGTTTCTCTTTCTCTTGGTCTTGCCTCGCTGAGCATGGCCTGTAGTCAGAGTTTTGCTCTTCCAAGCGGTGGAGTTTATACTCCTATCAATATTGAAGAAGTGCGAGCTGCTGCCAAGTCTGAGTTGAAGAATGCCAGAGCGGCTGGTCGTTTAACTGCCGAAGAAACCAAGAAGATGGAAGTTAGCCTAAATGATGCCAACAGCTTAGAGGCTATCGAGAGCACTTGGGCACAGATGGAAGCTCGCGCTCAAGAAGTTAAGTCTAATCACCTAAGCATCGATCACCTGATCAAGCAGTTTTCAGCAGATATCGATAAGCTCGTTAAAGACAAAACTCTTACTGTTGCCGACGCCAAGTTTTATCGTGATCGCATTGATGGCATGAAGCGTCTACAAAAACAATTCACTGCCAATGGTCATCGTCTAGATTTCTGGCAGTTCAATGTTTTAGCCCTCGACCTTTCTAGTGTTCAAGAGAGACTGACCCGCGCTCTTGCCCGTCAGGGGCTGAGCACTGAAAGTATTGATGATTTGATTTTGCGTAGTGATTTATATATGGCACGCAATGCAGTTTGTGCCCGTCAACTCAACACTTATAAGAGCTACATTGTTGAGCCCGAGCTCTTGTTGCGAGCAAAGAATGAACTCTATTCAGTCTTGAAAGATCGCGCTCATAGCAAGATCGCCACTCCAGAAGTTAAGGCTCAATTGCAGAAGAGACTGTTGGCCACTCATTATGAAGCCGGTAAGATTCAGCCAAGCCAAGAAGAAATTGACTATGCAATATCAGAAGTGCAAAGACTAATTGATGGTGGCATTAAGAATGGCAATCTTGGTCACACTGATGCAACCCGCTTGCAGCAAGAACTTGAGCTTGTGAAGGCAATCAATAAGAGCTATCCAGGTCCAAATCCAGGAGTAGATCCTTTCGAGAAAGAGTTGCGTCACGAAGAAGTTCGTTTCATGGCCAGCGACATCAGATTCTTGCAAGATTGGCTTGCACGCTTGTTGCGTAAAGACGGTGATACAGATCAAAGCCGTGAGCAGATCCTCACCATCGTTCGTCGCGCCGATCTTGCTTTCTTCACTCACCGCATCGCCGAAGCCGATGTCGTCGCTATTCTCAATCTTGTTTCGCAAGCTTTGCGTGCTGAAAATAAGGACGAGCGTCTGGCTATTTTAAAAGAGGGTCAGGGTAAGCTCGACATGATGATCGCTGATTATTCTTGGAAGCCAGTTGATGTAGCTGCGCGCGTACAAGAGTTAAACAAGATGATTGCTAAGCTCAAGAACGCTCAAGGCGAAGCCAGTGCTGAGCGTGAGCGCATCGAGGGAATTTTGCGTAGTTTGCCGCAATCAAGCAGCCCTGAGAAAGTCGGCGCTAATATCGTCGCTGGCTCAGAGTTAGAGTTGCTGCGTAGCAAAGTTGCCTCACTGCTAAAAGAAGAGCAGAAGACATCAAACGAAACCAATCAGTAGGCTCAGAGAGCGGCTTTGTCTAGAATGTTGTTTTGTTTCTTGATGGCGTTGCCAGCTTGATCAAAGGTGATGACTTCAACAGATATTTGCTCTTCTAGGCGGCCGCTCGTCTTGGTTTCTTTGCGCACCATTAACTGCGAAATTTGGTCGTAGATGTGAGTCTCTTCCAAGAATCTATCAGTTGGTGGATGATAGAGGCGCTTGAAATACTTTAACAAGGCGCCTTCCTCTGAAAAGTGGAAGTGCTCGGTTACACCGCGCTGGCCATCGGTTAGCCATTGAATTTGCTCGCGATGATTCATTTTTCCTGTTTTGGCATCGAACCAATGGTTGACTGAAAAAAGTGCTTTTCCGTCTGGCCCAAACTCAGTCTGACCCTGGAAAGAATTTACCTGTCCCTGGGTTTCACGCACGACAGTGCGAACAAGAATGCCTTTGGGATTCATAACAAGCACAGACTCTATGGCCTGATCTTCGCTCAGGTAGCGCTTATCTTTGGTTAGTATATTTCCGTCGGGCAATGTATACGATTCGAAGATGCTGTCTATGTCGCCGGTCTCTGGGTGAAACCGAGTTTCTGAGCGGCCGTCGGCTGAACGCTTCACCATTTTTACGAGCTTATCTTCGCTGGTATAGACCTTCTCTAGGTAGTAGCCAATCTGTCTTTCGCTCTTATAGACGTGAAAGGTTGTGCGTAGCTCCCCTTCAATTTTGGAGCCGAGTTCGACTTCTTGAAAGCTAAGTTCAAGTGCGGGATCGTCGCAGTATTGGTTATGTGGTAATTCTGGGTTCATCTCTGGGATTCCTGGAAAAGAAAGGCATGCGAAGCATGAGGGGCCGTTGACTCTAAATAGAGTGAATTAATCTATTAGTTAGGTACTTTTAGACATAATCCTGGGCTATGCCAGACTAAGACTAATACCCGGGATTGTCAAGAGGTTTTTAATCTTCCCTTCAGAGTTAATCTAAGCCGGCTTCCGGCTTTTGCTTCTCAAGCAACCGTTAACCCAGGGCAAGGCCGCCTGTAGCGGTTTCTTTGTATTTTTGGTTCATGTCAAGGCCGGTCTGCTTCATCACTTCAAGAGAGCGGTCAAGGCTGATGAGATGTGTGCCATCGCAGGCCAGAGCAAGCTCGGCTGCATTGAGTGCTTTGACTGCTCCCATGGCATTGCGCTCGATGCAAGGTACCTGCACTAGGCCCTTAATTGGGTCACAGGTCATACCGAGATGGTGTTCTATGCCTATTTCAGCCGCCTGCTCAATTTGGTCGGCGCTGCCTCCGAGCATGGCGACGGCTCCTGCGGCGGCCATGGCGCAGGATGTACCAACCTCACCCTGGCAGCCTACTTCGGCACCAGATATGGAGGCGTGTACTTTAACTAGAGCACCAACCACCGATGCTACAATCAGGCCGTTTTGAAGGGTCTCTTGGCTCAGTTTGTGTGCCTCTTGTAGGGTTCTGAAAACGGCTGGTATCAAGCCTGAAGAGCCGTTTGTCGGTGCTGTTACTACTCGGCCGCCAGCGGCATTTTCTTCGTTTACGGCAATGGCATAAACCGAAGGTTTGAGGCCCGCTGGCGAAGAGTAAACCGTCACTTTTGTCCCGGCTAGCATTTGCTCGTGCAGCGCTTTTGCTCTGCGTTTGACGTTGAGGCCACCGGGCAAAATTCCTTCGGTGGAAAGGCCACGCTCTACGCATGAATCGAAAACTGCCAGAATCTTGCTCAATTCTTCTCGTAATTTGTGCTCGGACAATCCGCACACTTTCTGGTTCTCAACAACAATTTGCCACGGTGCCATTTTATGTTTGTTGCACTGCTCTACAAATTCTTTGCCGGAATTATAAGGGTAAGGCAGGTCATAAATCGTAGTGCTAGAACCTGCCGGCTGGCGCTCCCAGGTAATTGCGTCAACAGGTTCGACGAAGCCGCCGCCCACTGAAAGTATGATTAGCTCTTTGATTGTGTTCTCGTCTTCTTTGAGCAAGAAACGCATAGTGTTTGGATGGGGCAATGGTTTTCCGTCCATTGTCCAGGCTGCCCAGACTAAATCTTCATCTGGATGAAAGCGCACTTTGATTTTGTCGCCAAGTTCAGCAAAAGGCAAAATTGGATTTTTTTTCAATTTTTCAGTGGCCGACCAAATTTCATCTGGCATAGATTCTTTCGGGCTGTAGCCCCAAAGCCCGCCGCAAACGGCCCCATCGGTCTGGTGGCCTGAGCCCGTGGCAGAAAGGCTGCCATAAAGTTCAACCTTAATCGTGTATTGATGAGCGCTTTTCGCTGGTAACTTGACCAGCAATTCGGAGACAATCTTACGAAACTCGAGGGCTGCCACCATGGGCCCGACAGTGTGGGAGCTGGATGGTCCAACACCAATCTTGAACATATCAAGGGGGCTGATGTGATCGGCACGTACTGGATTCATTGCTTACACTCGAATGTTAGTATGACCGCCGATTCTACAACGTTTTATCTAGTGATCATGTGCTATATATCAAGGCTAAAATTCTTAAAACGAGAGCTTTATGTTGACTCTAACTAAACCCGGAATCGACGACTACGCTGAGTCGAAAACTGAGCCTACAAGCGCGCTTCTGGCCGAGCTCGTGCGTGATACCCATGAGAATATGGATTATCCTCAGATGTTGACAGGAAGGCTTGAGGGAAGATTTCTCAAGTTGATGGTGCAGATTGCCGCGGCTAAGTCTGTTTTAGAAATTGGTATGTTTACCGGATATTCCGCTCTTTCGATGGCTGAGGGTTTGGCCAAAGGTGGAAAGGTAACCACGCTTGAGATTGATGAAAAGTGTATTGCCTTTGCCAAGAGATATTTTGAGCGTAGCGAGCACGGCTCTAAAATTGAAGTGATTCAGGGTCCTGCGCTCGATTCGCTAGCGAAGTTATCTGGACCTTTTGACTTTGTCTTTATCGACGCCGACAAGCCAAATTACAAAAATTACTATGAGGCGGTCTTGCCCAAACTCAAGGTTGGCGGGGTCATACTCGTCGACAATGTGCTTTGGAGCGGAACAGTTCTAGAGCCTAGCAAGGCCGATCAATCTGGCCAAGCAATTATTGAATTCAATGATTTTATTGCCACAGACGATCGCGTTGATCGTGTATTGCTAACACTGCGTGACGGTGTTTTCATGCTGCGTAAACGCTAAAAAAAGGAGAGAAGGAAGAATGACGGCTAAAGTGGAAACTTTCACACGCACACCAGTGCTTGAGACTCTGAAAAGAGAGAACATCGGTAAGCGTGTTAGACTCTGCGGTTGGGTGCGCACGCGGCGTGACTCTAAAGGTGGATTTTCATTCTTAGCCATTAATGACGGTTCGACCTTTGATAATGTTCAGGTCTTGGCTGAAAACAAGCTAGAGAATTATGAAAGCGATGTTCTCAAACTAGGCATCGGCAGCTCTGTTGAGATTATTGGCGAAGTTGTTGAATCACCGGGCAAAGAGCAAAGCACTGAAATTAAAGCCGAATCGGTGAAAGTATTTGGTTTCGCTGATCCGGCTACTTATCCGTTGCAGAAAAAGGGAACCTCTTATGAGTTTCTGCGCACAATCGCTCACTTGCGTCCGCGCACTAACACCTTTGGTGCAGTGGCTCGCGTGCGCAATGAAATTTGTACTTCTATCCACAAGTTTTTCCAGGATCGTAAATTCGTCTACGTTCACACGCCAATCATCACAGGCAGTGACTGCGAAGGCGCTGGTCAGATGTTCAAGGTCACTACTCTAGATCTCGATCATGTTCCACGTAAAGACGATGGTACCGTTGATTATGAACAAGACTTTTTCGGTAAACCGACGAGCTTGACTGTTAGCGGTCAACTTGAAGGCGAAATTTATGCCACAGCCTTGAGCAACATTTATACTTTCGGTCCAACCTTTAGAGCCGAGAATTCCAATACTTCCAGACACTTGTCTGAGTTCTGGATGGTCGAGCCTGAAATGGCATTCTGCGACTTAGAAGGCAATATGAACTGTGCTGAAGAGTTTCTCAAAACCATCTTTAATGATGTACTCACTAACTGCGGAACCGACATGAAGTTCTTCAACGAGCGCATCGATAAAACTACAATCGAGACTCTCACTCATATCGTCAATAGTGATTTCGCTCGGGTTACCTATACTGAAGCCGTTGACATTTTGCTCAAGTGCGGCGAGAATTTTGAGTTTCCTGTTTCGTGGGGAATTGACTTACAGTCAGAGCATGAGCGCTATTTGGCCGAGAAGAAATTCAAGAAACCAGTAATTGTTTCTGATTATCCGAAGGGTATTAAAGCCTTCTATATGCGCATGAATGAAGATAATAAAACCGTACGGGCAATGGATGTTCTGGTGCCAAAAGTCGGCGAAATCATTGGTGGCAGTCAGAGAGAAGAGCGCCTCGATGTTCTCGAACAACGCATGCTTGATAGTGGCTTGCACCCCGAAGAATACTGGTGGTATCTCGATTTGCGTCGCTTTGGCACCGTGCCCCACGCTGGATTTGGTCTGGGTCTTGAGCGCACAGTGCAGTTTGTCACCGGTATGGCTAACATTCGCGATGTTATTCCTTTCCCTCGTGCACCAAAAACTGCTGAATTTTAAAGCGAGCTAACCAATGAAATTTCAAGTAACTCCGTCGATTATGGCTTGGTTGGCTGCCGCCTTTATCTCTGCAGTTTTGCTCTCAACTGGTTCGTTGCTGCCAGCCTTCGGTCAAACTGCGACTGCTGAAGGTAAGCCAGTTATTGGAATCAACCTTGATGTCGATAGTAATGGCAAAGAGTATTCAATTGGCGCTCGCTATGTAAATGCCATCAGCAAGGCTGGTGGCATTGCTTTGCTTGTGCCCCCCATGAGTGCTGCCGAGCTGGCTCAGGTGCTGCCGAACTTAGATGGCATGTTGATGATTGGTGGCGCTGATTACCCGCCTTCCTCTTACGGTCAGAAGGCTGAAGAGAAAACTTCGATCATGGCGCCAGCTCGCTCTCAATTTGACCTGCTTGTGGTGCGCTCGGTGTTGGCCCAGCCGCCCATGCCATATCTCGGCATTTGCGCAGGCTCGCAGGTTTTGAATATTGGCTCAGGTGGGGAATTGATTCAAGATATTCCTACTGCTAAGCCAGAGTCAAAAGTTGCTCATTCAGGCAAGAACGGCTGGCAGGGAAATGCTGCTGGCAGTCACGTTGTTAGCATAAAACCAGGTAGTAAACTGGCGGCAATATACGCCGGAAAGCAAGGCTTAGAAAAACCACTGGCGTTTGCTGTACCCACTTCGCACCACCAGTGTGTCTCGAACCTGGGAAAAGACTTGCAGGTTGCTGCCACTACCGATGATGGCGTAACTGAGGCTATTGAGTTGCCTGGTGATCGATTCGTGGTGGGTGTGCAATGGCACCCTGAGCGAGATTTCGAAAACAACAGTGTTTTGTTTGCTGAGTTGATTAAGCAAGCAAGGGCATTTCGAGCGCTGAAGGCGAAGGCCACTCTAAAAAGTGTGGCTTCCGGAAACTGAATGTCGGAAACTTAAAAAAAGAGAAGCAGTGCCAAGCACGACTTCTCTTTTTCATAAACTTAGCCGAGGATATTAACCTGGTGGTCCCTCTTGTTGTTCCCCTGGGGGTGGTGGCGGTGTTGGGTTCGATGGAGGTGGCGGTGGTGGTTGCGACTTTTTATTGGCGTCGTTAATAGACTGTATAACGGCGTTCTCGTTGGCTGCTCTCTCTGCAGGCGATCCACCTTTTCCGCCAGCCCAAACCTTATTGGCGCTACCAAGTAGAGCGGCTGTTAGTAGGGTTAGTGTAGTAAGAGTTCCAATTAACTTATTCAAAGCGCCTGTACATCCTTAATGAGTAACTTTAGTAAGCGGTTATGACTTTTCACACAGTAGCAGGGATGTTGGCAAAGAGGCAGTCTTGGCAACTCTCTCTCTCTGGCAGCTCTTGCTGATTTCGCTAGTAATTTGCTGCCAGACGCCCTAGAGGTGTTGTAAAACCTAAGAATACCTGGATAAAAATATGAGGTATAAATAAGCAATGTTTGTTTCTTTATGGTGATTAATGCAAGAGGAGCGCAACGAGACTGAGTTTGCATCAAGCGCTACATACTTGAGCCCTACTTTGGGCGAAAAGAGTGCTATTAGAGATCCAAATCTTGGCACCGTGGTTGATGGCCGCTATCAGCTATTAGAGAACGTTGGCAGCGGGGGAAGCAGCACTGTCTATCGTGCTCGTGACAGCAAATCTAATCGTATTTTGGCTCTCAAACTGCTGCACAACCACTTCGTCACCGATCAGTTAATTGTAGATCGCTTCAAGCGTGAGGCTGAAACGAGCAATCTTTTGCGCCATCCCAATGTGGTTGAGGTTGAATCTTGGGCCATCAGCGCCAGCGGTCAAGTCTATATGACCGAAGAGTTTGTTGAAGGCATTAGCTTGCAAGATGCTATTGCTGAGAGCGGCTGGTTGTCGGTTGAGCTTGCTTTAGGTATTGCCGCCCAGGTCGCCTCTGGGCTGGTTGCTGCTCATGAGATGGGAGTGGTGCACTGTGATTTGAAGCCTGGCAATATCATGTTGACCCGCTCACCTGAAGGCCTGCTTTTGGTCAAAGTTCTTGATTTTGGCATTGCTAAAATTATGCCTCAGACTGGCGACACTGTGCTGCGTCTAACTCAAAGTGGAAACATGCAAGGTAGCTTGCTTTACATGAGCCCAGAGCAATGCCTTGATGAAGACCTTGATGGACGCTCTGATGTATATTCCCTGGCTTGTGTTATCTATGAAGCGCTGACTGGCAAATCACCACTTTGCGCGCGCACTGCATTCGAAACTATGAACCGGCACCTAACGGCTATGCCAGCTCCTCTTGCAACTGTGCGAGCCGATTTGCCTTGGCCTGAAAAGCTAGAGGCGACTCTATCTCGTGCTTACGCTAAAAAGCCGAAGGATCGCTATCAGTCTATGGCTGAATTTCAAACTGCTTTGAAAAAAGTAATTGACTTACCCATTGAAATTGAGTGGCCGGAGCGTTGGACGGCAAGGTCTGAGCGCATCGAAGCAGATCTTAAGGCCAGCGAGAGCCTTCATTCAGCACCATTTTCGGCCGAGGCAATTACTTCGATGCCCCCTCCCTTTGCAATACCTAAGTTACTTGAGCCCAAGCAAGCAATTGAACTTCTGGTAAAGGATCTTATTGCGAGGCAGTTCAGAAGGGTTTTAGTCGGTTGGATGATCTTTGCACTCAGTATTTTCGTAGCAGTTTTTATGGCTTTCCAGCCTGGCAGCTCTTCTGAGCTTGCTATCGTGATTTATGGTTTCGTGGTTGGTGTCTATTCCTTCTCTATGGTTTCTAACTATTGGAATGGATATTTGGATTTAAAAAGTATCTTGCTGTTGAAGAAAGTCAGCTTAAAGAAAGCACCAGCTTTTGCTAGGAAATTAGAGGTTCGGAGAATTAGCATCGTTGAGGCGTTTAAGGTATACGGCGATTTCTACGAGGTCACTTTTGAGGCTGCTGATTCCATCACAATCGAAAAATCTGAGAAGGTGAAGGTTCGGCGAGCGAGTTCTGGATTGGTATGGAGAAGCTTGGAAACAAAAGACGTGAAAACTATAGCTTCAAAGCAGAGCGCTGCTCTGTTGGTGCCGAAGGCGAAATTGCAATATCCAATCTCAGGTTATTTGTTTTGCGATGATAGCGGCGAGATGTTGGCGATATCAATATTGAGTGATGTCGGTTGGATCTATACCGATTGAATCAGAGTAAATGCTCGCAGTTCTTGTTTTGGTGCAATTGCTTAGAGGTTCATATCTGAACTCCCTAGTTCTTCGTTTCTATCTCTTCGCAGCAAGCTCGGTAAGAGCCCACATACCGTTTTGATTGAAGAACCAGCTGTCTTCTTCATAGCCCGACTGGTAGCAGGTTGCTTCGTAGGTTTGATTGCGAATGTTTGATTTGTACTCAAATGGTTTATCGCTTGGTGGCAATTCATTAACCAGGCAATACTCAAGAAACTCGGCTAACAGTGTGGCCCCGTCTTCATCGCTGAGATCAAGTTCAAGTGAGACATCCGGTAGACCAAGACCGTGCATACCGCAAGAGAAAATTTGTCCTTCGCCGCCAATGCGTTGCACATAGGCTTCGATGTAGGCGGCTAGACCCTGTTCTTCGCTCAGTTCGCCCCAAGCTTCGGCTGTGTGGGTAAGACCGGCGGTGGCGATGTAGACGCACTCACCTTTTAGTTCATTGAGCAGAATCGACACTGTTTTCAGCATGTCTGAAGCCAGCTCAATTTGATCTTCCGCGGCGCTTGCAACCTCGGCGTTGGGTCCTGAGATGTAGAGCAAGTGGGTGTGACTTTTGATAGCTTCAGTGTGATTGTTGCTAAGGCGACCAACGCCGCATGAAAGCAAGGTTTCAGAAAGATCGCTGTCGCGATCCTTGATGTCGATATCGTAGATCACTGCCTGACTTTCTTTGTTGATCAGAGTGATACCATTGCTCGAATTTAGTGAGTCGACCTTAGTCAAAAGATCTAAAATCTCTTCAGTGCTTTGATAGTTCAGTGGGATTATTACCAGCAATTCTTGGGTTATGTCTGCCAGGTCTTCGCTAAGCGTACTCAAGTCAAAACCACTTGTTGTGAGAGGTAGTGATTGCTCAGATACTTCACCGATGGCATCAAGGGTGGTTTTGAATTGTTCCAGTCTCTGTTCGAATTCTGGCCCGCCATCAAGGTTTGGCAGCCTCTCCTCTAGTAAAATGATTTCTTCTAGGGCTTGATCAAATTTACCAAGTGCCACCAAAACTTCTACTTTTGAAAAATAAGCATCAGGAATTGGATACTCTTTTATTGAGTTGTCGAAGATTGTAAGAGCCTGCCTTAAATCACCGTTGTGGGCTGCTGCCAGGCCTTGCTGGAGCATATCTTTAGCTCTTTCTTTAGCAAGTTCTGGTTGCGGCGAAGGCTTAGACATGGTGAACTCCGTAGTTTTTGGAAAGAAATATCGAGGAAAGAGTTGGCAATTCTAGACACTTTAAGCAAAGCGTTTCATGTCTTTATCTGGATGTTGGAAGAACAAGACTGCCATTGAGCCAGTCAGTGTGAAGAAAATCAAGATAAAGAAAGCAGAGTTGAAGTTGTGGGTTATGTACGAGAGTTTGCCCGTTAGATAAGGGGCTAGTACGCCGGCAAAGCCAAGGTAGCAGTCCATTAGACCCAGGCTAGTTGCTGCTTTATCTTTAGCTAAGTCGCAGTTGATGGCATAGAATGCTGCGTTTGGCATGAGGCCAAAACCAAGACCAAGAGAGTACATTAGCAGAGCGGTTTCTAAACTCGGATTGAACATCAGGGGGATGAAGCAGAGCCCCGAGAGGAGCTGACAGACCCACATCATATGACTGCGAGCAACCCGCATGCTCCCTGTTTTCTTCCAAAGATAGTCTGAGAGAAATCCAGCAGAAAAGAGCATTACAGCAGCTGTGAGCCAGGGGGCAACTAGAAGCTCGCCCACGTGTTTCAGGTGAAGGTGATAAGTCTGTTCCATGTAACCTGGTAGCCAGGTGACTGAGAAGAAGAGCAAATAGCCAAAACCAAAGAAAGCAAAGTTGTTAGCTATTAGAGATGGATTGGTGAAGAGAAATTTCCAGGTAGTTTTGCCAAGGGAGATATCGTGAGCTTTCATTTCAGCCATTTTGCGCTCACGGTTTAGCGGTTGGCCTTCGCGAATGATTTTTAGCTCAGCGTCGTTGACGAATTTTGAATGTTCCGGATAGTCGCGGTAAATGAACCACCAGATCACGGCCCAGACTATGCCAGCGCTACCGAGAATGGCAAACATGGCCTTCCAGCCGAAGCTGGCAATTAAGCTGGTGATCAGAGGGGCGCCTATGACGCCGGCCATCGGCACAGCGCAAAGCCCCATAGCAGTTGACCGGGCCCGTTCGGTTGAGGGCAGCCAATCGGCCACAACTCTTGTCAGGGCAGGGAAGTGAGGCCCCTCGGTGATTCCCAGCATGACTCTTACAGTGAAGAAAATTGGATAGCTAGAGCAGATGCCCATCAAGGCTGTGCAGGCAGACCACAAGACGGCCGCTCCCGACCAAACACTGCGAGCGCCCCATTTGTCAACAAGTATTCCGCCACCCAGAGTCATTAGGGCGTATCCGACGGCAAAGGCAGCGGCAATGGCGCCAAATTGTTCATTGTTAAAGCCAAATTCAGCCTTGATTGGTCCGATGGCATAGGCCATGGCTGAGCGGTCCAGGTAGTTTATGAGGGTGATGATAAAGCCAAAACCTATAATTACCCAGCGATAATTGCTTGCTTTGGACTGTGTCTCGACGGCTAGTGGGGGCACAGCATTCTCTGAAGCTCTCATGACTTTTCCTGGGGCAAAATGGGAATCTATAGTTTAACGGCCTAGCTTAATATAAAATCTCGGAAAAATTCTTTCCGATCTTTGAACTTTTTGCTGGCTCGGTACGTATATAGTCTCGTATCGCTATTTAATAGTTACCGGAGCGTTGTTATGACTTTAAATCTAAAGAGATCCAGATTACTCAGCATTGCCGTTGCTTTTGTGGCGCCTCTGGCTCTTGGCAGTCTTCCTGCGCAAGCCCAAGATGGCAGTCCTTCAATGGAGATGCCTCCTCCCATGGCCATGTCCGTACCCGGCGGACCTGGTGAAGAGGGGCCAGCCCCAGGGCCAATCAATTTCGCTATGGCATTGCCAGCGGGTGCTTCGATGGAGGCCATGCCAGATGCCGGCATGATGGATATGGGTGCTCGTTTTCTTAAGGGCGACGTCGCCGTTACTGATGACCAGTACGAGAAGCTATATCAGCTTCGGGGCGACTTTATGGATAAGTTCGCACCTAAGATGCTTGAAGTTATGACTCTGAAGCGCCATCTCAAGGACGTTTTGACCAGTGCCGATATTGACAGCTCTAAGGCCAATGATTTGAAGAAGCAGATGGCTTCAGCGGTTCAAGATCTCGCTAACATGAAAATCGATAATGAAATAGCGACTATGAAGGTCTATACACCAGAGCAACGCAAGCATTTGCGCTTAGCGATGATGAAGTGCCCTGGTCTGAGCGGTTGGGGTCATGGCATGTCAGGTGCAGGTATGGGCTGTCCGGTTGGCGGTATGCGCGGTCGTGGTCGTTCTCTGGGTGGCCATCACAAGTCGATGGGTGAACATAAGCACGGCGGCTGGAAAGACAAAGGCGGTCCAGAGAGCGCACACTAATTTGGCCCTCGGTGGTAAACAAGCTTAACTAAGGGATGGCATAGTTCTATTTATGGGAATATCCCTTGGTTGAGAGCGGGTACTCGGGCTCGGGTGGCAAGGGGGTACAATTTTAACGAGATTTGTATGTCGATAGTCATAGAAATGAGACTGAGCTGATGGACAGTAAAAAAATCTTCCTTGCCTCCCTTTTTGCCATCGCGGTGACTACTGTTGGTTGCCAACTGGCTTTTGCTCTAGATGCTACTGGTGAGAATGTCGAAGAAGCTGTGCGTAAGGCTCAAGTTATTAAAAAAGACTATCCTGTGCATGCTGTGATAGAGGGGCGAGAAGCGACTATTCTCACTCGACGCCATCCCAAGGCCACTGATGATGACCTGCGAATCGATTCGGTTTTGATTACTAAGTCTGTGCTTGATAGATTTGATTCTATTGGTACTGTGCAAGTAATTTTTCGCGATGAAGATTCGAGTAGTGGCAAAAGTGTCGAAGTTACTGCTGGTGACATCAAAACCTATGCTAATGGTTCTATTGATCCTAAAAAGTTTTTAGCGACTATTGCTGTCACCACTGTTGGTGGCGATGAAGAAGCCGCTAAAAATAAGTTGTCGGCTGAAGAGAGAAAGTTCTCTGTTTCACCTGGTCCATATGAAGATCAGCGTTTGCTTTTAATGGATAGAATCAACTCTCTAAGGCGAAAGGGAACTGGTGTAGCACCTTTTGAGGCGATGTTCGCTCAACTTGAGGCACAGGCTAAAAGTGGTCACTCAGCAGCAGTTAAGGAGTCATTACAAAAGTTAGGTGAGAAACTGGCCCAGCAAGAAGACTTGGTTCGTCAGGCTAGTCGCACTGGTTCTGGCCGCGGCATTAAGGTTGTTTCTTCCAGTAAGACTTTCAATCAGGCCTCTCAATCTTCTAGTCAGGCCTCTGGTCAATCCTCTAACCGGTCTTCTGATCGCGTGGCTGCCGCCAACAGCTCGGCAGCTTGTGACCCGATCGATGAGCAGAATCAAGTACTTATCGCCAAGATTATGAGTTTTCTACAGCAGCATCGCGGGGAGGCAAGCTTTCGAGTTTATTACTTACGCAAGGTGGGCGATATCGCTGCAATGAAGGAGCGTGGCGCGGAGCCGGCAAGAATCAAATCTATGCTTGCGAGTCTCGTGGAGGAATTGCAGCGCCAGAAAGACGAAAGGTCTAATTATAAGGGTGGGGGAGGTCCCGCGATAGGGCCAGGTCAGCAGTGGCTTAATCAGGGTTACCCCCACGGTGGAGGACCAAATTAGTTTTTGGTGTGCCTGTAATAATCGCGTCGGGTGTGTGAGCTAATGAGTCAAGATCACGATTCTGTTGACCATGAGCTTGGCAAGCAAGAGTTTGGCAAATCGACAGATTTGCCGACGGTGACAGACTTTGGAGCCGGCTATCGCACTCGCAATTTGGCCGAAGATGATATGACCGAGGCCTTGCTTGAAGAAGAGAAGCGCTTTCAAGAACAGATTCGCAAAGACCCACTAATCGGCACCGTACTCGATGATAAGTATCATATTCTTGAAGTACTGGGCTTTGGTGGCATGTCGGTGGTCTACAAGGCCATGCAAGAACCGGTTGAGCGGCTGGTTGCAGTAAAGACTGTGAAATTTAGAGTGGATGAGAGACCAGACATTTGGCGGCGATTTGAGCGCGAAGTGAAAACTTTAAGTAAGCTCTCTCACCCTAATGTAGTCACTGTCTATGATTGCGTAATCGGTGCCGATAGTCAGCCTTATGTGGTGATGGATTATTTGAAAGGTTCCTCGCTTGACCAAGTTCTCCTTGAAGGCCGCCTCTCGCTAGAGCAAACCTATAGTGTGGCAGCTCAGATTTGTCTTGGTGTGGGCCACGCTCATCGTCATGAGGTCATTCACCGCGATATCAAGCCAGCCAATATAATGCTGCTAGACGATACTGCTAGTGGTGCCAGCATTGGTGCTTTGAATAGTGGTGCCTCGAATAGTGGCGCCTCGAATAGTGGCTATGGGCTAGAGAAAGCATCTCATCGACAAGTAAAAGTAGTAGATTTTGGTCTAGCAAAATTGGGAGAAGATTCGCGCAAACTGACACATTCCGGAGAGCTTTGGGGCTCTCCTCCTTATATGAGCCCAGAGCAAATCTCCGGCAGAGAATGTGACAGTCGCTCGGATATCTATTCTCTTGGCTGTCTCGTTTACGAAATGCTTACAGGAAAGGACCCTTTTTGGGGAGCCAATGTTTATGAGTTGCTTCATTGCCACATGCACAATCAAGCGCCAACGCTAGCCTGTGCTTGTCCTGATGGGCAATTCCCAGTGCAATTAGAAAATGTCATTGCCAGGGCTATGGCCAAGAATCCGGCGGAGAGATTCTCCACCATGATTGATTTTAAAGACGCCCTTGAGCAAGCCTGTTTGCATCCCGACCGGTCCATCAAAAATTTTGCCAGGTCGCCAGATCCTGAGCGCTCTAAGAGTTTTGCCGAGCAACAGAAAACAAGCAACGGCAGTCTCCAAACAGTTCCCACCACTGCATTTGCCAGCCCTTTTGCACCGCCCGCTGCTAACCAATCTAACCAATCCCTTGCTGGCCGGGGTTCAGTGGACAATTCAGCAACGGCCACTCATATGCTTACCTACACTCTGACTGTTTTGATGCTAACTGCCTGTGTATTATTTGCCGTTAATGCTGGTCGTAATCTTGAACACACTAAAGTAAGGCGATATGTGCCCGGTTCGGTTACGACTTCGGCTACTTTTGCCGGCCACAACAAAAATAGTTCTAATTCGGGTGTAAACAGCCGTCAGGCGTCCTCAGTTGGTTCAGTCTCCGGGTCGGGGGCTGAAGATTTAGAAAAGCGCGGTCAGTCCAGGCAAGGACGCTCAAAAGCCGCCACACGGCGTGTTCCAGCTTCTTCGAGCCAGCGCTCTCTCGAGTCTGTAAAGAAAACAATAAAAGATTCTTCTCCTAATTCATCTATTAGCGGCGTAGATCAGTCAAAATTCGAACTGTTAAAGCGACTCAAAAGTCCGGCTTCTCAGAACTGAAAATTGTAAGTGATTAAGTCCACGTCGAAAAAGTAGCTGAATTATGAAAAAACAACAGATTGCAGCATCACTCATACTCTCTCTAACGCCGCTTCTGTGTCCCATGTTCTTGCCCTGTGGCCTTGAGCTGAGCCAACCGACTGAAGCTGCGTGGTATGACAACGAGAATACTTTTCTTGATCGAGGAAAGCAGGCCTACAACCAAGGTCAGTTTGACCAGGCCATTCAGGCGTTAACTGAGTCAATCAAGTTGAATGGTGACCGTGCTGATTCATATTATTGGCGCGGCTTAGCCCTCTTGGCCATCAAGCAAAATGACCGGGCTCTGGCCGATCTTGATGCCGCCATTCGCCTGGCGCCAGACAGCACCAGCTGTTTTCTCAGCCGAGGTTTGCTTTATTCAAACCTGGGTCAGCTTGATAAGGCTATTGCCGATTTTGACCAGGCTTTGGCGATTGACCCCAATTTGATTGATGCCAAGACCAACCGCGACTTTGCGGCCAAAGAGTTAGAAAAGCAGAAAATTGCCAGGGCTAAGCCCGTCGAGCCAGCTAATACCGAGCTCACCGTTACTACGGTTGCCAGCAATCAGGTGGCATCAAGTCAGACTGGCAGCTCTGTGCGGCCCCATGTGGCGCGTACAACTAGTGGCTATGATGCTAAAGGCAAGCCAACTTATGGTATTTCGACTGGGCATGCTGGTTCTTCCGTTAGTACCACCCCAGCGGTTACCAATCAAACTGTTGTTGCTACCGCTGCTGGTATCAATGATCCTAAGTGGTTAGCTTTGCAAAAAGAACTAGAGGCTAAAGTAGCCCGTGAGAAAAAAGAAGCAGAATTGGCTGCTGCGGAGCGTTCACGCAATGAATTGAAAGCACGCGAATTGGCTTTGAAAGAGAAAGAGGCCGAAGAGCGAATTGAGCGGCAGCGCAATAAACACGAAGTGGAAGAGGCCCGTCGCCTAGCCATGGCCAACAACGGCAAAGTGAAGGGCTCCGCTAAGACAACAGCTAAAGCCGATGCCGAGACGCCTGCCGAAGAATCTGCTCTTGATGTCACCAACCGTCCAGTGAGAGATAAATGGGCTCTTATTGTAGGCATCAGCAATTTTCAAGATAGCAAGCTCAATCTCAAATACCCTGCCAAAGATGCTAAAGACTTCCACGATTATTTGTTGAAGGAAGGACATTTTGCCGCTGACCACGTCAAATTACTCACTAATGAACAGGCCACTCGGGCTAATATCCTTTCTGAGTTGGGTGATAAGTGGCTTCCTCGGGTGGCTAACCCCGATGACCTGGTCGTCATTTATATTTCTAGTCACGGTAGCGCCTCAGACATGGATATAGGTGGTGTCAATTACCTGCTGGCCTACGACAGTCAAGTCGACAGTCTTTATGCTTCTGGTCTGCCTATGCAAGATTTGACAAGAATTATCAAAGGCCGCGTTCATTCTGACCGAGTCGTTCTTGTGCTAGATGCCTGCCACAGTGGTGCTGCCGACCCTGGTGCTAAGGGGCTTTTCCGCCAGGGCAATGTGGACATCTCTGAAGTTGCTCAAGGCACTGGTCAATTAGTTATTTCTTCGAGCCAGCCTTCGCAGGTATCGTGGGAGTCAAAGCATTATCAAAACTCTGTCTTCACCCGTTGCTTAATTGAATCACTGAAGAGCAAGGGGGATGCCACCACCCTTGGTGAGGCATTCAGCAATATGAAAGACAGAGTACAGCAAGAGGTCTTGACTGAGCGGGGTGTCTTGCAAACGCCTGTATTGAAGTCGCGCTGGAAAGGCAATGATCTGCGTCTTGCCGCCCCACCTGTCACTCCTCGTCCTGGATTGGCCGAAAACCCCTAGCCTGTTGTCAGTAGGTCTAAGCCTTCTCTTCTATATTGGCAATGCTAGTACAATGGTGTAGTCATTTACTTATACCTATACCTAAGTGTGAAGTGCAGTGAGCAAGCTTCTCAGCGTTCCGTCAAGGCAAGAAATACTTGCTGCTTGTAGTCAGGTGCCTAATGCCGAGTTCGGCAAGCTAGACCGGGCTGATATTGTACAGAGCAAACTCAATGTTTTGCTGGCTGCTCTTGAAGACGAAGCCACCGAAAAAGCAGCTATCAAAATTTTGCATGAGCTGGCGGATGACCTGGCCAAGCAGAGCTTAACTACTTCTACTTCTACTTCGCAGAAATCAGATCTTGACGGCGAGCCAGAGCAGCAGCAGTTGGTTCTAAAGAGTGTTGGTTTGCCTTCCTTGCCCGATCCAATCAGGTTGCTTCTTACTCCTGCAGTATTCTCCCCTGAGTTATGGGGCAGAACCTTTGCTGAAGGTTTGCTGAAAAGCAAAGAGCAGTTCCATGGTAAGCGCATCGTCGAAGTGGGAACCGGTTCTGGCTGGATTAGTTTGCTTTTGCTTTTCGTCACAAATGTGAAAGAGGTTTTAGGACTCGATTTGAATCCGGTGGCTGTTACCATGGCCAAGCTCAATACCTGGCTCAACGGCACCACTGCTGACGGTGGCTATGTGCTCAGTATGGCCGGTGAACCAATTGTCAAAGCTTTTCAAGCTGAAGTTTCAGACTTGCTTTCGATGCCGCTAGCGACTGGCCAACATTTTGACCATGTGATTGGCTGCATACCTCAAGTTTTACATCCCAACCCTGTCAAAGGCGAGCTCAGTTTTGGCATTGGCGATAGTGAGAATGCCGAAGCCCTTTCCGAAAAAGATCTCTATGACCTGAGCAACTATTGTTTTGAACAAGGAATTTTAGAGGACCGATTTGGTTTACCTTTGATTGCTCGGGCCTTAGAGCAGGCTCAGCTCTGTCTTAATCCCGGTGGCAGAGTTACTTTGGTGTTAGGAGGTAGACCGGGGCGTCATGCTATCGAAAGTATGTTTGATCGCCGCGGCTATGAGAGCAAACTGGTTTGGATGCGTCGCATTCAACAAGCCGATGACACCGACTTAGCATCTCTAGTTGATTTAGAAGCAGAGCATGGCATTCGCTTTCACTTCTTTATGTCCCGCGATTCTGAACTATCGGTTTCTGCAGCTACGGCTGTGAAGCTATTAGCAGCAGGTCGGCAGGTCTTTCATGATCTGCTTGTTTATCAAGCCGATACCAGGTTTGAGCCTGAGGTTTTTGCTTTCGTTCGCAATTTGAATCATATGAAGCTTGAGAGCTTGCGCAGAGAGCTCGATTTCTCTCGTCTTGGGCACGAGAAGATAAGTTTCTTGAGCCGTCTATCGCGTTCGCTGCTAGATGTGAAAACCATTCCCTATCCCCATGAACGAGGCGATGTAAGTATTCGCGCTATTGTGGCGCGCTACCTCAATGGTTTCTGCTACTACCCCATTGATGCTTCTGAATTGTTCATTGCACCTTCGCGCGCTGAATTAGTTGACATGGTCTTGCGCATGGTCGCAAGCTCGGGTGACCGCATACTCTTATCTTCTTCGGTGGCCTCCGTCTACGAAAGAGTGGCTGGCGATAACGGTTTAGATCTTACCGTCGGTAATGACGACCTCTCTGAATTAAATGAGTTAGACGATCTCGTGTCACCGAAGGTGGTGCTAATCTCTCCGCGACAGTTGCTCAACCCATCACCGATTAATTTCAAAGCAATTTGCCAGCAAGCAAGGCAGCATCCTGACCGCTGGTACCTAATTGACGATTCAGAGAGCTTCACTATTAGCTCACAACTTGGCTCTAACATGACCTTGCGCTTTGCTGGCCAGGAACCATTGCCAGAAAATCTCATACTTCTATATGGCTTGATCAAAAATACAATCAGCCGTGACCTTGAATTGAGCTTCTTGATTAACGCTCCGGCTGCCTGGATGGAAGGTCTGGAGATAGGCTCAGAGTTGAGCTACTCACGTATTGCCTATCCTACTCAACTTTTGTATGAATGGCTCTTCGATGATTTGATGACTTTCCCTTTCCCTGATCAAGTATTAGAGCGCAAGTTAAACGCTAACAACTTGCACGGTGACTCAAATCATAGCGAAGCCAGTCATTTGGGTGCTTCCAAGCTTTCCGTCACTCCTCTAATTACCGAGCTAAGTAAAGATCCTTGCTTCGCCGCTAAACCAATTGATCTAGAAACCCCTGGTCTAATCAGGCTCGATTACGGTGAATTTGAATCGCCAGTGCCAGACATTCTGGTTAAAGGTCTACTCAAGGGCTTCTTAGACGAAGAGACTACTATTCTGCCGCAGATTGTCAGCGAGCGTGTTGCTGCTTACATGAAATGGACCCGCAAGGTCGCTATTTCAGGTAAGCGTATAGTTCTGGGGCAGGGCGTCTTCCCTCTCTTTGGCGCTATGATTAAGGCCTTGTCTAAGCGTTTAGGTCGACCCTGCCTGGTGGCTGTTCCTGACGGCAGCTATGGCCCGCTCTACCCCATGCTCACCTATTATGGTGCTCGCTTGGTCGAGGTAAAGACCGCCCCTGAGCGCGCTTTCTTGATCTCTCCAAAAGACATCGCTGCCTTGCCTGAGAAACCAGATTTGCTCTGGCTTACTCAGCCAAACAATCCCAGTGGCATTTTCTTAGACCCCGAGCGCTTGCGCACAATCATAGAGAACTGCCACAAGCAAGGCATTTATGTGTTCTCTGATGAAATCTTCTTCTTGCTCTCAGACCATCGCCTCGGCAAGTGGACACCATCATCATTGTCGGCCGGGTCGTTTGCTTCTGGGCCAAGCGGTAGCAGCATATTTATGGTTGACGGTATTGCTAAAAGCTTTGCTGCCGGCGGTATGCGCTGTGGCTTTATGGTCACTCCTGATGAAGATTGGGCCCAAGAGATTGCTGCCCATGTTGCTCCACCTCCTGCTGCCATTTTGCGTGCTTGGGACGCCCTCTATTCAGCTTTCTTAGAAAAGGCGCCGCACCAAATGATGGACGTTTCTCAGGCCTTCTCCGAGGTCGAGACATACCTCAACAGTCAGCGCAAGGTTCTCTCTAGTCGAAGAGAAGAACTGATAACCCTGCTTAAATCAAAGGGTCTTGATGACGGCTACGATACTCCCTATCGTGGTGGTCTATTTTTGCTGGCTAAGCTTGATAGTAAGCACGAGCAGCTGGCTAAGCAATGCAAGCTTTTGACTAACCCAGCTGCTTGGGGCCGCACGCCAGAAATGGTGCGCATGTGTTTTTGTATTGATGATGCTGCTTTCCGTGAAACCATGGAGAGATTGAGCAAGTTTGTGAATGAGCATTAATAAGGAAGTAATCCATGGAATCTAACGCTTTGCCCGATTTGTCGATGCGAGGCAAAAATTGCTTAATCACCGGTGCCACTGCTGGTATTGGTAAGGTCACAGCCATGGAATTGGCTGGTCGTGGTGCCAATATAATTATTGTTGGTCGCAACGCTGATAAGTGCGAAAGCACCCTGGCTGAAATTGAAGCGCAGACTGGCAATACCAATCTCGACTTCCTTACTGCGGATCTTTCTGACTTTCAGTCAGTGAAGACCTTAGCTAAGAACTTCACCAACAAATACAGCAAGCTCAACGTACTTATAAACAATGCTGGTGGTGTGTTCATGCGTCGCGCTGATACCAAAGATGGTCTGGAGATGACCTGGGCGCTCAATCACTTTGGCTATTTTTGGTTGACTGGTTATCTCATCGATGTGCTCAAGGCCAGCACACCATCTCGTATTATCAATGTCTCCTCTGATGCTCATAAGCGCTCATCATTGAGTGGGCCACCAAATATGCGCGATAAAATGCCTATTGGTTTTCTCAACTATGCCGATACCAAGCTGGCTAATATACTTTTCTCATACCATTTGGCCTATAGCATTAAGTCGACAGGAGTCACTGTCAACGCCATGCACCCCGGCATTGTTGCTACTGACTTTGGCTCGAACAATGGCATCATTGGTAAAGCAATTCAGCTAAATGCCAAAGTCTTTGGTGTCAAGCCAGAAGAAGGCGCCCGCACAGTTATTCAGCTTGCTAGCGCTCCTGAGCTTTATCAAGTAACAGGTAAATATTTCGTCAACGGTCGCGAAGTACTTTCGTCGAAAGCTTCGTATGACACCAAGCTCAGCACTAAGATGTGGCAGTGGAGTGTGGATGTCTCTAGACGATTTGGCATGGATACTAAGCGCATTGAGTTTTTGCGTTAGTTAATCGTTGCGCTAATTGTCTTTATTTGTCTTTGCCCATGAAGCCAACACCTTCTATCATGCTTTCGAGATCGTTTCTGTTGGCGTCAGAGAAGCTCACTTCTGTGGGCAATTTCATTTTCTTCAGACCAGGGGGTATGGCAAAGTCTTTGGGGTCGTAGGCTTTTGTTTCGATTGACTTAGTCGCTACCGGAGTTCGTTGGAGAAAATCTTTGTAGCGGTGGGCGTCGAACCATTCTTTCTGCTGATACTTATCTTCACTAGCCGTGCCTTCAAATAGTGGTATCTCTTTTATGCTTGGTAAGAAGAAATAGCGGCACAATAGCTCAGCCACTTTGCTGGGAATTTTGATGTTCTTGGCGCCGTAGACGAGCATGCCTTTCTTTGATTGATAGTAGACACAGTCGTAGCCTTTGTACTTCTTTTCACCGAGTAGTTTGGCTTGGATTGGGTCTTTGGCGCTGACACAGGGATGCAACAGCATAACGCCGCTGAAGCGATTCAAATCACTTTGCCAGTAGACTTTTCTGTCAGTGCGGAAACAAGTAACTTTCCAATCTGGCGCTTTAGCTACCAGAATAAAATTGCCAGTGTTGTTTTTGATCTTTACAGCTTCGTCCGTAAGATAGATGGTGTTGTCTAATTGGGTGACCACTAATTCTTTTGCTTTTCCTGGAGCTGGGGCCGCTGCTGCCTGCGAGACTGTGAGGGCCATAGAGCTGCAGACTAATATCAGGCCAGTGAGAATTACTTTGAGGCTATCTTCCATTTTTTACCTGGCTGTGGATATCTATTGATGTCTTTCTATTGGACATATTCTATCTAACTATTCTTCTATCGATTTGGCCAGGGCGCGCAGATGCTCGCGGAATGTCAGGCCTGGCTCTGCGGCGCGCTTCTTCAAATAGTCGTCAAACATAAGTTGGCTATGCAAGTTTTGGCCATCTCTCACTAGCTGCGCTTGTTTCGATTCGGCTGCATAAATTTGTTTGGCTGTGGCAAAAACATCGCTTGTATGATCCTTATGCACAAAAACTGCACCATCCGAATCGATGAAGACAAAGTCATTGCTCTCAACTGTCGTGCTGCCAAGCTGTGCTAGGCCAATTGATTTGGGTTCTGCTGTTTCTAGCTTCAGGGGGCCCGAAGGATGTCTACCATAGCTGAATATTGGTAAACCAATGCGCGCTAATTCATCGGTGTCTCTGTGGCAGCCCCAAACAAGCATAGCTGCTATGCCATAGCATTCGGCCTCAAGGGCCGTTAAATCGCCAATGCAGGCCTGGTCATTGCGACCTCGGTCGTCTATGCACAATATGTCGCCGGGCTTTGCTTGTAGCATGGCTTCCAGAAATATATCAACGCTACCGTAGTGTTTTACTGGCAAAGCTTGACCGGCAACTTTGCTGCCCGGTATTAGCGCCGTGAGCCCTGCAGGCATTGCACGAACAGCAAGCTTTAAGCGCACGCAGGCATCGGCAATCATAGGCGTCGACAGCTGGCTAAATTGCTCAGAGCATTCTTTGTTGTTCACGAAAAATTTCCTCTGCTAATCTTTTAAGCCGACGAAAGACTGTATCACGATGGCGTGATTAGCTTGATCATCAAATTGATCAGACCTATTAATATACTGGTATTGATAGCCCACTTCTACTCGTGCTTTCTTCAGTGTTCTGACGCCAAAGCCTGCAAATACCCGGTTCTGGTCAATGCCAGCCTGTGGTCCTCCTTGCACGCTGTTCAAATTGATGAAGAGTTCGTCTTGAGCTGTTGCATATATGCGTTTATTGAGGGGATAGTTGACTTTGACCATATGTCGCAGTCGCACACCGGTTCCAGCAAGTGGTTCAAATAGTCTCTCTTCGAGGCGGCTGCGATTGATTAATAGACAGCGCTTGAAGTTTTTATTCATCAGCACTTGTTGCCAGATACGATGCTCGTTCTGCACTCCCGCATCTGTATAGTTCGATAGCCATAAATATCCAGCAAATAGAGAGAAATTGTCTTTTACTTTGTATTCGAGGGCTGGTCTAATTAAAAGCTGATTTAGACCTGAGACATTGTCGCCAATGCGCGGACTTACTTCCAGATAGCCGTGCACTCGCTTGTAAACTGTACGATCCAGCATGATCGGGGTCCAGAGTTGGAGGTCATGATCAGTGCCGGCATGAGCCGGTGCGGCGCACAGCAGCAGCGCTAGGGCGCTAACGGCGATTGCTATACTCGAGTAGGGTTTCCGCAATCGTTTCACTATTATTTTGCTGTGACCAAGACGGCGTCACCCAATCTTATTTCACCATTGTTTTGCGGTATAGCATTTTGGCCAAACATGATTTTGCCATTTTCTTTGCGGAAGAACGAAAGGGTTTTTAGAGGCTCTTGTGAGGCTTCGGCTGTGTCCTGGTCTATAGTTGTTATCTGGCAGCGGGCGCAAGGTTTGACTAGGCTAAGTTTGACATTGTCGATAGTGATTTCAGACCAGCTATCTTCGGCAAATGGTGCACTGCCACCGATGGTGATATTGGGTCTAAAGCGATTCATGGGCAGAGGATATTCCAGCCTTCTGTTTAGCTCGGCGAGGGATTCGTCACTTATGACCAATACAGGAAAGCCATCGGCAAAACTGACAACATTTTCAGGTGAATTTGCGTACTGTTGATCAACTATGCGCTTGAATGATGGCTCCATACGCACTAAGCGTACTTTCTTTTCTAGATTGCGTGAGAGCAGGTCGGCTGCTTGGTCACCTTGGTCTATGGCCTGACAGGTGTCATTCCATACTTTTACTGTCATTACTTTTGCATCGACTTGAGCTTCATCTCGGCTTAGTGGCACCTCTACGCTGTCTCCCAGGGGCATGGTGAGGCGCAGGGTGTGCTCTAGTATGGCTGTTTGAATCAGAGCCATGGGTGCAAGTTCCCGCTGGGTAAGAAACTGACCACCTTCGGTTACTACCATCCATTCTCTGTCATACTTGAAGCCGCGATTTTCTAATTTTGCGCTGTTCAAAGATATTCCAGCCAAACTTTTGACAGGATAAATTGTCAGGGAAGTTATTGTCAGGGCAGAGCTGCTCATGGCTGCGTTTCCTCAATTGTTTGTTCTAAATAATCTTTTTCGCTGGTGTATATCACTGAGGCCGCATCTATTGTAGGGCTGATCGCCAGATTTTGAGCCAGTGTTTCGCGCTCGGAGAGCTTTGCCTCTAAAGCTTGATCTGGTTTTGCTAGCTTTTCGGCTAGTTGGTATCTCTCAGCGTTGCGCATGGTTATGCCAGCATTGACCCAATGAAGATAGACCCAGCGTAGCAGCGGGATGAGAACAAAGAGAGTGCCGTAGGTTGCTAGTATGTCTGCTTGCCAACTGTAGACATGTACGAGGCGATGAGCTGTGAAAGCTAGCCACCAGGTGCCAGCCAGGTTGAGTGTAGCGATGGCCAGTACTGGTCTGAGCTGTTCTTTTGAAAGTTCAGAGAAGGGTATTTCATACTCAATTAAAGCTTGCGGGAGAAAGTTTGGCAGCACTATATTTGGCACTGCGGTGGTCCCAGCGCTAACTTGCAGCGAAGGAAAAAGATAGATGATTGAGCCAGTTTCACTTACTTCTGGGCGGCCATCAAAGCGGCAGAGTACTGGTAAAACAAAATCTTCGCTATTGTCTTTTGTGGAAATCTCCCTGAGCATAAGTGGTGCTAGTTGTTCTGCTGTGACGGCGCCTTTATTGTCATGAATTAGTTGGGCGATGAGACGCCATTGTTTTTCTTCAATGTCAGCATTGGGGCTCTTATCACCAAAGAGAAAAGAGAAGCAATTGATCAAAAAATTGTCGTTTTTGATTTGCTCAACTGTGGCGCTTAGGGGCTGACCAAGCAGTCGCTTCGCTCTGTTTGGCTGCCACAAGATAAGATCGCGCAAAATCAGTAAATCTAGAAAGGGTTGTTTTTTGTTTTTCTTTTCTGTGCCAAAAGTAGTAACGAAAATTGTCAACATGATTGCAAAAATCACCACTGCCAGAGAGGCGAGTAGTATTAAACCGAAAGAAATTTTGACTATGAAAAAACAAATTTCGAACAACAGTCTGCCCGCCTTTTCGGCAAATGCCCGCAAACCAGTGGCTATATATTTGTTTTGAAAGCCCGGGCTAAATTGATAGGCAACAAAGCCAAGCTTTGATACTTCGAGGTGGCCGCCTACCTCTGAGGCCACTTCGTTGAGCAAACGGTTGCTGTCTTTGAGTGAAAGCCCGGTCTTAGTTGCTACATCAGCAGCGCTTACTCGGCGACCAAGCTGGTTGATGGCGCCAATTACTATTTGCTTATCGTCAGCAGGTTTGCTCAAGTTTTGGCTCTTAGTGGCTGGCGGTAAGGGCTCCCAAGGCTTGAATGATGGCGATGACAGCGCACATTAATGACTCGCCTGCTACTGCGCCAGAGGCCACTGGCACTACGTATAAATCAGCGCTTTTCTTTGAAACCCAGCGCCAGAGCATGGCAATTAGAGCACCTAAAAAGAAAGCAAAAGCATTGCTAAATGGCATTACCCACGACAGACCCAGGCCCATGGCTGATGGTACGTAGGGTTTCCATCTTTTGCTAGCAAACTTATCGAGCAGCGCCAAGGCGATACCGATTAGACCAGCAATGAGCATGCCCCAGCGCGCCGTCACCGGCACTGTCTCAATGCCTTGACTGAGAGCCAGAGCAACTGATTTCCAGATGTTCACTGATGGCGGTTCAAAGGCTTCGAGAGCGGCTTTGTTTGGCACCATTAAGTACCAGGCCGGCACAACTGCTGCTACGCCAAAGAAAACCCCAGCAAGCTGCGCTTGAAATTGTTTTCTGGCATTGGCACCAAGCAGGTAGCCACTTTTTAGGTCTGTGAGCAAATCGGCTGAGCTTGAGGCAATATTGGCAGTGACCGAGGCGGCCATAAGGTTGGTGACAATATTCTTTGGTGCCATTACTGCCACGGTTAGCTGAGTAATTTTGCACATGGCACTCATTGGTGTTACATCAGTTTCACCAGTGGCACGGCAGGCGACTAAGCCCAAAAAGAAGCTCATCACAATGGTCATTATGCCAACCAGAGGAGAGATGGAAAAAGCTAAATATTGCAGCGCTATACTAGCAGTAGCAAGGGGAAGAATGCCCCAAACAAGCCATTTTAGCGGCACTTCAATGTCGGCTAGAGGGTCGATGTTTGCGTCTGTTGTATTTGTATTGGTCCCTTTTTTTACCTGCACTATATTCAGTGAGCGCAGAATAGTTTTCCATTCAAGGGCGAAAGCAGTTAGGCCACTGGTCACCATGATGGCTGTGCCGCTCCACAGGGCCCATTCTTTGATGATCGCTTTGGGGGCGCTGATCTCGTGGGCGTTCAGCGCTTGGGGGCCGAAGAACAAATAAAGTACTAAGGAGCCAACCAACATAGAAAGTGATACCCGCATACCAACCAGCATGCCTGCTCCAAGCAAGAGTAAGCTGGGCTCCCAACCAAAGCCTGGTGTATCTTTGAGATTGACCCCGAGGCTACGACCGCCAAAAGGAATTAGCTCTGGTATCTTTAGATTAGCTTTGATCTGCCAGGCAAATTCACCTTTGCCAAGAAAACCCACGGCGGCTCCTGCTACCAGGGCGGCCACTAGCGAATAGGCTTGGGTCACTGCTTCTTTACACTGACCATGCAAGCTCTTCAGTGTTTCTGCCGCGGCAATGCCAGAGGGAAATGGCAGTTGTTCGACGTTGATCATCTGACGCTTCATTGGTACAGCCAGAAACACACCCATCATGGCTGAGACAAATGTCCATGGTAGTAGGGTTGTCCAAGGTTGGTGTTCGCCGGTGATCAATAGCAAGGCACCAAAAGCAATGCCGACGGTGGCACCAGTAGAGTAGCCTGCGGCCGAAGCGGTTGACTGCATGCAGTTATTTTCTAGTATGGTCATATCAGATACTTTTGGGAAAGCTATTCTGATGCCGCGCCAAATAACAAAAGAGAGTACGCAAGCTGTGATTGCTACACCAAAAGCCCAACCGACTTTGAGCATCGTATACAAATTTGAAATCGACATCAGCATGCCGAGTGCGCCGCCCATGAGCACTGCACGCAAAGTAAACTGCGGCACAGTGTCGCCTTGATAGACAGTTCTGAGCCAGAGCTGGTCAGTGCTTTCGCCAGGAATTTCAGGTTTGAGGGTAATACTGCCGTGATCTAGGGGCGATGACTTTTCTTCCATCTTGTTTGTTTTCTGCTTTTGTTTTGCTTTTCTTGTTCTTTTATTATTTTAGGGTAGTCTAACTATGAGGACTATTGAGCATGCAGAAGCCTTCGTTATCGAGGCCTCGAAGCGATGTCGCTCTGGCTACACGGGTAATGCCGAGCTGAAAAGCGGCAGTGCGCAAGTCACATTCGTTTGATTTTGCTAAGTGCTTTATTTCTTTGTACGAATCGAGCATCAAGAGCTTCAGTTCTTGATTGACGCGCTCAAGCCGCCAGCGGAATTGCTGTACGTTTTGCACCCATTCAAAATAGCTGACCATGACACCGCCAGAATTGGCAAAAATGTCAGGCACAATGACTTTGTCGTGTTTGATCAAATATTCGTCGGCTTCAGGTGTTGTAGGGCCATTGGCACCTTCGATGATGAATTTGGCTTTGATCTCTTTCATGTTCTCTTTGGTAATAACATTACCGAGAGCGGCAGGAATGAGCACGTCGCAGTCGCAGCTGAAGATAGCATCGGCTGAAATTTCTTTGGTCTCTGGGAAACCTTTGACACCGTTGTTTTCGCGCACATAACGCATTAGGTGTTCGACATCGAGGCCATTGGCGTTGTAGATACCACCGGTCAAATCTGCTACGGCTACAACCATTCCACCCATTTGATGAATGAACTGGGCCGCCCAAGAGCCAACATTACCAAACCCTTGAATGGCAAATTTGGTCTTAGCAAAATCCATTGTGTAGTCAGCAAGAATAGCTTCGCAGACAAAGGCAATGCCTTGACCTGTAGCTTGTTCACGGCCTTCACTGCCGCCTAACTCAATTGGTTTACCGGTCACCACTGCTGGTGTCCAGCCGTGATACTTAGAGTATTGATCAACAATCCAGGCCATTGTCTGTGAGTTTGTGCCCATATCTGGGGCGGGAATATCGAGGCCGGGGCCGATGATGTCGTGAATTTGGTCGATAAATGAGCGGGTGATGCGCTGCAGCTCAGCGTGGGAAAGTTTGGAGGGGTCGCAGTTGATACCGCCTTTGGCACCGCCATAGGGAATATTGGCAACGGCTGTTTTCCAGGTCATTAGTGAGGCTAGTGAATTGACCTCATCTGGATCAACTTCAGGGTGGTAGCGCAATCCGCCTTTCATGGGGCCACGGCTGTTATCGTGCTGTACACGAAAACCGTTGAAAACCCCTAGTTCGCCGTTGTCTAATTCGATTACTACTTCAACTTTGACTTCGCGCCTTGGTGCCATTAAAACGGTTTCTAGCATTGAGCCAACATGCAAATGTTTAGCTGCTCGCTTGAAATAATAGTTGGTCGCTTCTGATGCCCGCATCGCTGCCTCCCATTAGGTTTCTAATAGGTTAGCACCTTGGTTTCTTGCTCAGCTCAAGACTTAATGCAAGAAATCTGCTGGTTTTGATTTTTAGATTTGAGTCTAAAAGCTGCCCATTGCTACTGGCACATAGCCTCTGAACATATAGGCTGCCTGGTGGGCGGCTTGTTCGACAGTCGTGGCTTTGCCTTTTTTCAGGGTGTCGACTTGGCTTTTGACAAAATCAATTCTTTCCACGGCTGGCATGGCTGGCACTCTAATTACTTTTACGTTTCTTGAGGCATAGCAATGCTCCAAGATCACGCTGATTTCTTTGGTGAACTTGAGACTCTCATTCTGGCGAATCTCATTGGCTTCGAAGAATGACAAGGGCTCGATTAAAAAGGCAACGTCATACTGTGAGGCGTCTAAATTACTGAAGGCCGATGGTACTGGCAGTTTGTCGTGCAAATAATAAGCTTCACCGTCGAATAAGCCCCGGTCGAGAATGACAGTCTGGTCGAAATCGAGAATTGAGGCCTCGGCAGATTGCTGGCGTTTTAGGACTTCAGCCTGAAATTTTTGTCTGTCTACCCAGGGTAGGATGCGACCTTCTTTGATAATTTGAGTGGCAATTTCGTTGACTATTCGATATCCCAGTTGACCCAGGCCATTGACGATTGTGGTTTTACCGACCGACGGTCCGCCTGTGATCACTGCTTTCATGTTGCCAACACTCACTGTAGGGGTTTTCAGGTGCTATCAGGACTGTATGTTTTTTTTAGGCACTATACAAGGTGAGATTTCTCATATTTGTGGGAAGGCTCCCCCTTAGCTCTAATAATCTTTGTCAGACGGGCTCGCTTTCAGTAGTTCCCTCACTGAGGGCATGGCCAATTCTGCCGCCGTTTCCCCTGCCTTTATGGCAAGTTTGACATCGCTAGTTTTGGTTGAGAGAACGGCAATGCCATTTGTGCGTGGCTGGATGATTAGCTGGGCCAAGTCCACCTGTGATCTGTCGACGCTGGCTAGCAAAATATTGATGACGCGTTTGCTAACACTGCCAATTTTGCGAAAATTCTTGCCGCTCTCGCTCTCGAAAGGTTCATCTATATTGATGGCGATTACGGCTACTTCCTTTTCGCTTCCCAGTTCTCGGGCAAGGGCTCTGGCTTGCTCTACAGGTAAATTGGATTGTATGCCGCCGTCTACCAGCAGAGCCATGGAGGGCTCGCCATCTTTTATCTTTGTATTTTCTGGGTTACTTAGATCGAAAGGCACCGGCTGGCGCAGGGCTGGGATAGCAGAGCTGGCTTGGATGGCTCTGCCTAAGTCGCCAGCTCGGATGACATAGGGCTTGGCCGTAAGCAGGTCAGAGCAAACGGCGCCGTACTTCAAGGGCAGGCTTTCGATGGCTTTGCTTTCGAGAGGCACCTGGGCATTGACGTAGTTTCTAAAGCGCTTTCCGCGGTAGAGGCCGTCATAGGGATGGTAGCCGAAAAGGTGAGGAATGAAGAATATAGGCACAGCCATGATGCGTACCGGAATAGGCACGGTTAGGTATGAGCGCAGGAAAGACTTTTTTAGCAGTATCTTTTCTATGTCATCGGCACTCAGGCCCGAGCAGTAAAAGCCACCAACAATAGCACCAATGCTGGTGCCAACAATGGCGTCAACTTTTACGCCATTCTTCTCCAATACCCTCAATACACCCACATGAGCGGCACCACGGGTGCCACCGCCGCCGAGGGCGAGTACTAATTTCTTCTGTTGCCTAGTTGCTACATCGGTCGGATGGCCTTCTTTTGCCTGTAATGGCGATAGTGATGCAAAACAGCTAATGCAGGCCAGTAATATGCTGCGAGTAAGTCGGTATGTCATAGTCTCCAAATTGACAGAATTTGCTAAGGCAACTGCCCAAGTTTTACTTTTGTAACCGGTTTAATTACGCGATTGTCTAGTCTTCTAATATTAACGAACTTCAAGAATTGGCCAATTACTGGCCTCGGGCCGCAATCTCGGTTAGAATCAATCTTAAGTATGAGAGATTGACAACCGCTTATCATGCTATAAATAAAGGACTTTGCAAGGTCTTAAAGCGGGCTTTCAGTTGCACTGAAATTTCGGTTGAAACCTTACCGGCGCTTCATCTTTGTTGGCGCCAACCGGCAACTAGCGTACGAAACTAGTGCCAGGATTTTGAGGGCAAGGGCATTAAAGGCAAAGAATATTAGGGGGCTCGCAACTTGGATTTTTCAGCCTGGAACACTCCGACTACATGGGTGACATTCGCCGCTTGGTTCTGCGTTTCATACGTATACCTGGCAATCGGCATTACCGGTGGCTACCATAGGCTTCTCACCCACAAGTCATACAAAGTGCCCAACTGGTTGAGATATTTCATCGTTTCTGGTGGATATTTCGCCTTGATGGGAGCTCCGATTTCATGGGTGGCAGTTCATAGACTGCACCACCAGAAGTCTGACCAACCAGGAGATCCTCACTCGCCGCGCGATGGTTTCGAACATGCTCTATATAGATGGATGTTCGATATGGAAAAGCGTCAGTCGGTTGAAGAAATCAGAAAGCAAGTTCCAGACTTGCTCGAAGACAAAGTACTTTGCATGCTCGGTACTGATCACTCGGCTAAACAGGCTCAGCTTTGCCTCTGGGTCAACATTGTTGCCCGCGTAATCATACTTTTGGCTTTCGGACCTGTGGCCTTCACCGCTAATTTGATTGCTTCAGTGCTTGTCTTCTGGAGCCCACAATTCGTCAATACTTTCTGTCATTTGCCAAGCTGGGGCTACCGCAACTACGAAGTGCGTGATGATAGTCGCAACGTCCCATGGGTTGGACTTATGGCCATGGGCGAAGGCTGGCACAACAATCACCATGCTTTCCCTAAATCTGCTCGGCATGGCATTAGATGGTTTGAGTTCGATGCTACCTGGATGATGATTTCATTCTTTGAGAAAATTGGCTTGGCTACTGATGTAATCAGACCTACTCCAACTCTATCTCCTGAAGAGATTGCCGCTGCCAAAGCAGCAAAAGCTGCTCGCGTAGTCAAAGAGCCTGTTGTTGCTCCCTTATCGGCTGCCACTGCTGAGAGCGCTGAGCTAGTCAATGTGCCAACTGAGGCCGTTGAAGTTGTTAAAGAGAAAGAGCTCGTAGAAATCTAGATAGCGCAATTTCGCTCTAATCCCCAAAATCTGAGAAGCGCTTCACCAAAAATGGAGCGCTTCTTTTTTGAATAGACTAGAATTGAACTGTAGTTTTGGATTGAAGAGGTGCTGGTCTAAATGAGATTCTTATCGGTAGTTTGTGCCCTTGCTCTGGCACTGAGTTCTTTCTTCAGCACATTTCTGTCCGTTGAAGCAAAAGAATGGTCAATCGACGACCGTCAACAGGCCCTGATGCAGCAAATCAATGAAGGGCAGAAGGCAAAAGAATTGACCGTAAAAGAGGCTAAGAGCCTGCGCAAAGATTTGGCCAATCTGGCTAAGAAAAAAGCCAATATGAAAGCTAAGGCTGACAAAAACAATACTTTGACTAAAGAGAATCAGACTGAGCTAGAAGGTGATCTCAATAAGATTAGTGTTGAAATTCAGAAGCTCAAATTAGAGAAGCGCGTGCAAAAGTAAGGCTATCCCAAATATTGTCTGCAAGAAATTGAAGGAGCACCATCTATGGTGCTCCTTTTTTGTTCCAGCAAGAGTTAGATTCGCCTATTCGTATTGATGACTTTTAGGGCTGGTAATGACACCAATGAATAGCATCATCAGACCACCCCAGAGAGCCGGCACCCAGCCATGAATGGTTAGATAGCCAGGCATGAGGTCTGCGAGCACTTTTAAGGTTATGGCTGGGATGAGCCAGAATCCTAAAATCCATGCCGGTATGAGCACGAGCAGCGCCAGACCGAAGGTTGTGATTGTGAGGAAAGTTGTTAGCACTATGGCTAGAGCCTCAACGATCCAGCCGATGAAGGCAAAAACAAAGCCGGCGGCAAGAGCGCTGACAAAGCTGCCGTGGGTGTCTATGCCTTTAATCATGGGGAATACCCAGTGAAAGGCAGCGGCAATTAAAACTAGTCTGATTAGGTAGGCTTTCATGCCTCCATCATAACCCTAATCTAGTTTTTTGGCTTCCATATTGGATCTTGGAACTTGCTCGATTTACTTGGTTCAAACCAACGGGTCATTGTCATTTTCTGTTGGGTGTAGAACTGAATACCTTCTGAGCCTTGAATGTGTAAATCGCCATAGAACGAAGCATTCCAACCCGTGAAGGGGAACCAGGCCATGGGAGCGGGGACGCCAACGTTAATGCCAATCATGCCAGCATTGAAGTGATGTTTGAACTCGCGGGCTGAGCGACCGGAGTTGGTGTATATCACTGCGCCGTTGCCGTAAGGGCAATCGCGACCAATGGCAAGGGCGTCTTCTAGCGAATCGACACGCACCACCGATAATACTGGCCCAAATATCTCTTCTTTGACCACAGACATTTCTGGCTTAGCATGGTCAAGAATAGTTGGACCTAAGAAAAATCCGCTCGATTTTGCTGCTTCTATCTTGCGACCGTCCAGAGCCACTTTAGCTCCTTCGCTTTCGCCTTTATTGATCATGCCGCGTACTTTTTCTAAATGCTCCTTTGATACCAACGGCCCCATATCTGGATGGGCATTGCCTTTTCCATCGGTTGGACCAACTTTCATCTTAGCCGATGCTTCCACTAAATGTGGTATCAAAGCTTCAGCAGCTGCACCCACCGGCAGGGCTAAACTGCCCGCCATGCATCTCTCACCAGCACAGCCAAAGGCTGATGCCTGAAGGGCTTGCACTGTTTGCTCCATGTCGGCATCAGGCATAATTATGATGTGATTCTTCGCGCCACCGGCAGCCTGTACTCTCTTGCCGTTGGCTGTGCCTGTGGTGTAAATGTATTTGGCAATATGGGTCGAACCGACAAAGGAGATGGCCTTAATTAGTGGGTGTGTCAGTAAGGCGTCAACGCAATCTTTGCCGCCGTGAACGATATTGAATACACCATTGGGTAGACCAGCCTCAGCCAATAGATTGGCAATCATCATGCTAGTCAATGGCACTTTTTCGGAAGGTTTGAGCACGAATGAATTGCCGCAGGTCAGGGCAATCGGATACATCCATAAGGGAACCATGGCTGGGAAGTTAAATGGAGCAATGCCAGCACAGACGCCAATTGGGTGGCGAATGGTCTCGCAATCGACGTTGCGAGCAATATTTTCCATGCTCTCGCCCATCATTAAGCTGGGGATGCCGCAGGCAAATTCGACTACTTCTATTGCTCTTTGTACTGAAGCCTTTGACTCAGGAAGGGTCTTGCCGTGCTCACGAGTGACACATTCGGCAATCGCTTCATAGTGTTGTTCCATCAGGTTTTTAAAGCGGAACATCACCCGTGCCCGTTCGATGATTGGCACTTCCTTCCATTCAAGGAAGGCTTTGTGAGCTGCTTGTACGGCTCTGTCTACATCGGCATTGCCACCGAGTGGCGTGCGGCCAATGATTTCACCAGTCGAGGGATTGAAGATGTCTTGAAACTCGGTGGCCGTTGAATCTACCCAGTCACCATTGACTAAGAGCTTGCACACTGTTGCAGTGCCGGTTTTTGTTGCAACCATTCCACCCTCCGATTTTTTGCAAAAGCTGGTGAAGCTTCACATAATTTGCACTTTAAATAATCTGCAAAAGAATATCGGTTTGGCCTACTTTAAGCAATATGAAGAGGGCTTTAAACCCTCAAACAATGGCTCTTTGAGAATCTTCTAATTGGTGGAGCTTCATTAATAGCTGGCTGAAGCTTTGGCCATGGCTTGGTCGGCATAATTCATGGCCTGGTTTGCCTGTTCGCGAGCTTGATTGGCCAGGGTCTTTGCCACTGGTGAGCTTGTCGTGCTGGCCAGGGAGCTAGCGCTCTCGGCTGCCGCTTGAGCGCTGTTGGCGTAAGAGCGAGCTTCACTGGCCGCTTGTTGAATGGCACTGCTGTTGTTTGAACTAAGGGCCTGGTTTAACGAATTGCGGGCCGAAGCGGCATAGTTCTGAGTTTGGGTTAGTTGACCTTGCACTTGCGAATTAATGCCAGCAAAGTTGGCTTGAACTGATTTGGGGTCATATGTAGATGTCGGTTTCGATGGGGAGGCCGAGGTCGGAGGCGTTCTTTGGCCACTGAGGCCTTGATTGCTGCCGCCGTTTTCGAAAATCTGGTTGAAATTTGTCTGGTTCGTATTGTTGCTAGCGCCTGTTCTGATTCCAGAACCAGTGCTGATTCCAGAGCCGTTATTCTGGCCAGAGCTGCCATTAAAGCCATTGGTGATGCCGCCAAAGCTAGAGCCAGAGCTAGGATTACCGCCGCCTCCACCATTAGCTGAAGTTGACCGAACATTGCCCCACTGTTGTCCAGTTGAGAAATTGTTGGCATTGTTGCCCGCGCGATTTTGATTTTGCGATTCCATCAAGCTTTGCTTGTAGGTTCTATTGTTTGTCGTGCCATTATTGCTGGCTCTATTAGTCGTGTCGTTCTGACCACCGGCTCCCGGATTTAAAGGTGTGTCTTTGGGGAAAACAATAAATTCGCCAGGGCTTTTAGATTTGCCCATAAGTTTTTCTAGTATGGTGTCCCACATGCTGGGAGTGTTGACGGGGGTGTAACTAGGGTTGGCCCCGGTGTTTCCGGTATTTCCCGTGTTGCCGTAATTGTTTCCGTACCCACCAGTATTGGTATAGCCGCCGTTGCCGTAGTTTCCAAAATCTGATTCCGGTGGAGTGCCATAGCCGCCGGGATAACTGCCGCCGTTATAAGAACCTGAGTTAGTATTGCCAGAACCAGGATTTTCAAAAATCGAGTTAAAGTTTTGAGCGTGCACGGGGCTGCTTACTGCTTGCAGAATAAATAGAGAAATTACCGATATAGATGCAGTAAGTTCTTTGATCCTGAATATTGCTCTATTTTGCTGACTCATTTTTGATCCTGTTGTACAAGATCAGCACCTCAAGCCTTAGATTGCCTGAGTTTTCTAAGCTGATCGTCATGGGTGAGAGTCGGAACCTCTCCACCTTTCAGTGTAACACCGACTTTGTCGGCCACAAGACCCAGCTTTCGTAGAAACCACATGTCTACGCGCTTTTTCTGCAAAGTTTCTCGTAAATGTTTGATATTTGAAAGAAATTCGCCATCTTCGAATGTTCTCATGCGCTCAAATCCGCCCATGAGGCGTTTGGAGCCATGATTGCAATGAAGAACTTCTACTATGTTGTTAACTTGCACAGGGCCAAGTACTGCAGCAGTGAATGCCTGGCTTTGGCCATCGCGCACTTCACCTTCGTTTTGCAAGAAATCTACCTGTAGCCAGGTCCTTGCAGTGAAACGAACGCGCAGAACCACAGGTTCGCATATTAATGAATTGAAGCTGTCTGGCTTAATATCGCGAATACACGCCGCTCTGGCATAGGCGTAGGCATCTTGTGCTCTAGTTGTGAAAAAGCTGTAGCTATTGCGGCCGGGCTCAAGGAAGCCGGTTTTGTTTATTTCCCAGCGGCGATAGCAGTTGGTGCCGTGATAGAGGAAAATCTCGTTTTCGGGCTGGTTGTAGTCCAAATTTCCATGGCCAGCGGCGAACTCCGCAAGCGGTGGGGGAACTTCATGGTAACGTAGGCTGTCCACCCGCTTCCTCTCATACTCAAGCCCTAGTTTTACTAGCCCCATCGGGGAAAGCACCTTTCATTGTGTTATTCCCTTGTTTTGGAGGTGTCTAACCTTGCAATTGTTTTGCTTCTGAGGAGTGCTCGCAGCCCTGCTACGCTTATTCCATATGTTTTTCGCGAGCCGCTTGGATGGCGGCAGTGGCAGCTGCCAATGCTTGGCGCACCCGGTCTAGGTTTAATTCAGCGCTGTCGCGGATAGTCGTTGTTAGCTCAGAGCGTTTGTTGGTTAATTCAGCAAAGAGCTTTTCACTTTGATCTTCCATGCTGTCGATGTTGCGTTCGATGGCGCTGGCAAGATCTTTGTTCGCTTGTTGTTTTAAGCTTCCCAGCTTGTTTAGAGCATGGTTGCGCTCTTCATTCAGTTCAGGCTCAGCATCTACAGTAGAAGATTCAGCTAAGCTCTTGAGAGTAAGATCGCTCTCAAGCATTCGCTTCTCTGTATCTTTGAGGTAAGCATTCACTTCTTGAGTGCGCAGAACTAAATCTTGGCTTGAGCGTCTAAATGTCTCTTCAAGACCACTCTTGAGCCCACGACCAGAACTCTCTAGCTCGGTCAGGCAATCTTCTACTGTGCGCTTCAGTTTTTCAGAAGAGAGATTGATACTTTCTTCTAGTTTCGCCAGCTGAGACAGCATTGCTGTATTTGATTCTGTAGCAACCTGCTTGCCCATGTCGTGAATCATGGTGCGCAGAATTTCTTTCTGCTCGTTCAGTTTAGGCAAGATTGACTCGGCCAGAAGTTCTTTAGTCTTCTGTGCTACGGCCATCTCACATACGGCCACCGTATGCGAAATTGTTTGCTCAAGATCAAGTTTAGTTGAGCGCAGCTTCTCACAGGCTCTTTCCAGTGAGCTGTCAATCTCTTCAATCATGGAGCGCATGTTACGCTCTAGAGATTGAGTGATTGATGCGTTTTCTTCGCCCATGCGCTCGCGGAAGCGCTCAAATCTTTGGGTTACTTTCTCGCTGTAGCTATCGTGGCTTTCTTTCAGCTGGTCTAGGATAGATTCGCTCAATCTGGCCAGTTCATCATTGCGGCTGGCAATCAAGCTGTTGAGACGACCCTGAACGGAGCCAGTGAGTTTCTCTAGCTCGCCTTTGAATTGTTCGCACTGATCGATAATGGCGTTCGAAAGTTGATTTTGTTCTGACTCTAAGCGCTCTAAGCCGCTTGCGTCTAGGTCACTTAGTAGGCTTCTGGCGCTTTCAGATTCTTTTGAAAGGTTATTCTGCACATCTACTGCTAGATTTTCTAGGCGACTTCTCAGTTCGCTAGAAAGATTTGTCAAATTTACTTCCGCGTGTTTTTCAAGGTCTTGGCCCTCGCGCAGTAGTTCTTCAACTTGTCTGTTTAAGCGTATCTTTAGCTCTTCAGCACGCGAACTCATCTTGTTAGCGGCTTTAGCAACTTGTTGCTCAAGCTTGCTCATCAAGGTGGCCATCTCGTTCATCATTAAGCGAGCGTCTTGAGCTGGTGCCGGTCTTACGCCTGAATCAAACTCACCCAGGGCGGGGACGCTTCTATAAGGAGCTGGTGTTGGCGCTGGGGCGACAGATGGAGCTGGTTCAGGTGTAGGAATAGGCTCAGGTGCAGGCGCTGGAGTTTCTTCTGCCACAGGAGCGACGAATGGTTCCGGTGCTGGAGTTACTTCTGCTGCCGGTGTTACCACTGCCTCATGGGATGCGGTTTGCACAGTCATAACTTCAGGAGCGGGAGCTACTTCAATAGGCTGAGCTACTTGTGCTGGTGCTTCTACTATTGGCGGAGCGGCTACCACAGCCACTTCCGTTACTACTGGGGGCTCAGGCGGATGGCTGTATTCTTGAACTGGAACTTCAGCTGCTGGTGCTCCAATTTCAATTTGTGGTCTCAGCGGTGATGGCTGAGGCACTGGTGCGTGAAGTGGCGATGTGGACGAATCAGAACCGCTAGCAAGTTCACTGCTGCGACGCAGTGGGCTGCTGTAGTCGCGTGGTCTGACACGAGTCTGCATTACTTGCGAGTCAGTCATAGATTCTGGCATAGATTGAGCCGGCATCACTTCTGGCGCTGCTGAGGCTGTAGGCATTGCCGATGGTTCTGATGGCGCAACAGGCGCTTCAGCAACTGGCTCTGGTGCTTGGCTTGCCGCTGGAACTGGCATCTCAGCCTGCTCCTCAACTATTTGCGAACTTGCAGCTGCAGTGGTTTCATCCGCTGCTGTGAATAATGAAGTGGTGGGGTCCATGGTAGACCAGAAACCGGCGCTGTCGGTGGCACTGTTGAGCGTTCCAACATCTTGGGTCAAAGGCGTAACATTGCTGGCTGCTTCAGGAGGGGCAATTTCGCTCAATGGAGTGCCTTGGTGCCAAATCTGTTGTTCGCTGGTTTGTTCTTCAGCACTTGGTTCTGCGCCCATTTGCAATTCTTGCACGGGGCTGTCTTTTGAAAGCTGCTGAGTTAATCTCTCGAAGAGGCTGTTAGAGTCTGCTGTCTGCTCCGCTGGTTGAGCAAAGGAAGATTCAACCGCCGTTGACCATTCTGCTTCACTTGTCGCTTGGCTCTCGGCCGCAAACGGCTCGGCTGCCATCAAGCCTGGTTCTATTAGTGCAGGCAGCGGAGATTTTTCTCCATGCCAATCGCTCGGTGAGCTAGCTCCCCATCCTTGTGAGTGCTCGGCCACAGCCTCTGGCAATGGCAGTTCCACAGGGGTAGGAATAAATGTCTCTTGCACAAATGTAGTTGGGGCTGCTTCGCTAAATGCCTCAACTGTTGGCTCAGGGATTACTGCTTCGAGTGATGCCACTGGCGGTGCTGGCGTCTCGACTTGTACTAGGCTTTCTGCTTCGATAGCGGGCTCAGTATCAGGCTTGTAATCCATCCACGAGTCTGGATCGGCAACAACAGGTGCTTCGACCACAGCTGGTGGAATAGCATCGGGATTGGTTTCTATTGTGCCGCGAGCGGCGTTAGAGAATATATCGGCATTGAAGTCAGAGTCATTGACGCTTGGTTCAACTGGCATAGCAAAAGCATTCGGATCGAGGTCCCAGCTATCAAATTTAGCCTCTGGCACAGCAGGGGCCGGCGCTTCGCCTTTGACAAACTTGTCGTAGTGCTCATCGCCAAAGTATTCTTTTAGGCGTTTTTGTTTTCCTGCTTCTTGTTCTGCTCTTATACGCTTTTCTTTTTCAAATTCATTCTCAGCATAGTTTATCGCTGCCTCACCAGCGAAACCTTGCTGGTAGTCGTTAAAGAACTGTGCTGAAAAGTCTTCTTTGGGCAGGTTGCTTTCGAGTACAGCTGTGGCTGATTCGGCCGGGGCATCGTGAGTGTCGTGCGACATTTCATACCAGGGCGCAGCCATCTTAACTGTGGTCAATTGCTGGTCGATACGAATATGATCGCCAGTCATAAGGATTGCAGTCAGGGCATCTGCTGATGCTGTAGCCCAAGGCGGTGTGTCATCATAGCGGCTGGCCGTTCGCGTCGGAGTCGCCGGCGGTTCAGGAGCAGGCTCGGGGCTTGAAGGTACAAAGGAAGTGTTAGCTTCAAAAGCAAATTCAGAAGCATCGTTGCTTAATGAATTTGGCTGTTGTGGATATTCTGGTGCCACCATTTCAGCTTGTGGCGGCAGTTGCAAATTTGAAAAAATAGGTTGTTGCAGAGCTGGTGCCATGTCGAAGGCTGGTTGCTCCGGGACTGGCGGTGGTGCCACCACTTGAGGTGTGTACTCAGCGATTTGTGGTTCTACTGCAGGAGCTTGAGCCGCTTCGTTTGCTGGGGTTGGCTTGAAAGGATTGTTTTCGAAAGCCGCAGGAGAAGCTGCTTGTTCTGCATTGATCGCTTGCTGCGTCATGATGCCATGTTGCACAGCTAGCTCGCCTAAGGCAAGCTCTTCAGCGTTGAGAGGAGCAAAGCACGACTTCAAGATGGTTTTATTTCTATCGTCTTGACGGCCTTCTGGAGTAAAGATCATATGGCAAACCGAACCAATGTCGATCACTGGCTTGCCCACTTGAGGCGTAATTTTGGCTCCGAGTTGACCCAGCAATGCAATTACGGGTTCTTCAAGAGTAGAACCTTCGACGGTCAAACTCCGTCTGCTGCCACCCTGGGCATAATTCGATCCGACTTGATAAAGGGCTTTGACTTGATTCGCCCCTAATCTTGTCACGGGTCGGCAAGCTAGATAGTTGAAGTCTTTGCCGTCGAGAATGGCTTTAGTTGCCTTCTCTTGCATAAGTGCGTCGAGTACTCTGAATTCATAAGCTGAGGCAGTGACGTTGACGACCATACATTGGCCTTCGTCTTTGCTAATTACAACACAAAGGTCTTTTACTCTGAACGTCTCGCCTTGGTCCTCTGCTTTTTTAGAGAAGGATGAAAGACCTGCTGGTGCTGCCACTTGCTCAAGACAAAAGATCAAATAACCTGGTTCATAGAGCATGCTCTCTTGAGCGGCCCATTCGGTCGGGGAGCTCGGCTTATTCTTATCAAAAACCCGCAGGTAGGCTTTGACATCGGGTATTCGCAAGTGGTGTTGGCGGAGCATTGAGTTCATGGCGTTATCTTGTGAAGAGTCCTGGTTGGAAGTGTGATTTCTCTAACTGTACTGGTGAGTTTGGTTTACTCGGAAGCCCCTGCTGCATGCGCTATCTCTTTAAGTGCGGCAGCTTTTTGGTCGTTAATTAGTCGTACCAACTTAGTGGTCGATTCTTCTATTTCAATTTTCGCACTCTGGGTATCGGCAACGATTTTCGACAATGAGCGCTCATAGGCACCTTTCATTTCACTATCAACTTCGGCGCCAACATTGGTTAGTGATGCCACAGCGTCTTTCATTAGTTCGCCCAGCTTGGTCTCGAAGCCGTTGCGAATAGCAATTAGTTCAGAGCGAATCTCGTTAATCACTCGCGACTTAGCCTCTTCCAGCTGAGCCCTTACTAATTCGGTCTCGCTCACTTTGCCATTCATGCGGGCAACAAAGGCTTGCATATCCATCTGTACTCGCTCTTTGACGTCATCGCATTTTTTCTTCAGTGCTTCGTTGCTGCTTTGAGATGCTTGAGTCAATCGACTGGTAGCGGTGGTGGTATCATCAGTCAGTTTCTTGGACGTATCTTGTGCCTGGTCTTCGATCTGCTCACAGACGCCTTCAAACTTTGCTTTTAGGGCACTGATGTTGGAGTCGCTGGCGGCACTAAAAACATTATTTACATCTTGCTCAATTGCTCTCAAGATGTCGTCTATTTTGAGGTGAAGTGCTTCAGAATCTCCCTCTAATCCAGTTTCAGAAGACTTAGAATGAGCTTCGAGATTACTGAACTCTGCTTGAAAATCAGCATTAAAGCGCTGCATTAAAGTCGAGAAATGGCTTTCTATGCTATTTGCTTTCTGCATGTAGTTGCGAAAAAGAGCGCTGTTCGATTGCTTCTCGCTACCGCGTGATTCCCACAAACTATGATCTAATTTTTGTTGTAGTGAATTAGAAAAGAAACTAGACTGCGATCTTAGCCTTTGGCCACTCAAATAGTGTTGGGTTTCCAGCTCCACTGCCGCACCTTCAACCACACTAGAATAGTGGTCAGCGGCACGCATGAAATTGTCATCTAAGGTGCTTTCATGACTAATTTTGAGTTCGGTGATTGCTCGCCGTAGGTCATCATTAAAGAGAGCCAAGCGCTCAGTTAACTGTTGCAGATGGTTCTCAGTACTCTGGCGTTCTTTTTCCGCGGCAGTGCGCAAGCGTTCAACTGCTTCTTTCGCCTGTCTTTTAATTTCTTCTTCAACAGCAGCAGCCTTTGCGGCCACTTCCATTTTTGATTGCTGTTCTGATTCTTGCCGCTCATTCACATGGGCTGATGCTTTATTTGCTAGCTTCGCTGTTGATGCTTCTTCTAGCTCATTCAGCCGAGCTGAACCAGAGTCGTAGATGTCTTGAAGCTTCTTACCTGCAAAAGTCATTAACGTCTTCCTCGATTTGTTAATCGTTCTCTAGAGACAGCATGGCACTCTTGTATGCCATCACCGCTAGTGCTGCTGCCCGCCCTGATTCTTCTATGATCGGAGTCTTTAAGTTTAATTCTGAAAGTTCATTGTGGAAGTTTCTGGTGATTCTCTCTAGATCTGAACGCATTATGCGCACTTGTTTTTCTAGAGATTCTACCGAAGAGAGTCTAATACTCTCAATGCGCTCATTGCTACCGGCTGATGAACGAGCAAATTCTGTCTCGGTTTGTTCTACTTGACGACGGAAGGTTTTGATTACTTCAGCACCATGGGCCCTTAATCTGCTATTGAGCTTGTCTATCACTTCAGGGTTTGCTGATAGGCGATTGCCTGAGACCATGAGATTGATTTTCGACTCTTGCGCTAGGGCGGCTTCGAACTTGATAAACAGTCTATCGATTTCGTCTGAAAGTTTGCCTTCCACTCGTCTTAGAGAGTTGTGCACAAGCTTCTGGTTGACTGTCATTCTTGACTTGGCAGAAAAAGCTATTCTATTAATATCGTCCTGAGCGGCAAGCAGTTTTTTCTCTACTTCGTTGCTGTAATCTTTTATAAAACGTGATTGAGACTCAAAGCTGCCTTGTTTGAAGCGGTCTTTCATCGCCAACAGTTGTGTTTGCCAGTGACTGATATGTTCGTCCAAGACCTGGCTATTGGTCATTCTTGTTTCATCAATGGTCTTGATGCCGCGCAGGGCCAGTGCTCGAATGTCTTTACTGGCAGCTTCAACTATTTCGCCTAGCTCTTTTTGTACGCCGTCGATTTTTTCGTCAAACTGACTGCTATATAGAGCTAAATGGCTGTCGACTTCGGCCTTTGATGACTCGATAACCGATTGGGCTGAGTCGTCGATGGTCTTTGCTTTATCGGACATGCCGTTTTCATAGCTTTGGCTTACGGTTTCGACCCGCTCTTTTCCTGAGCTAGCCAATTCAGTGACCCGAGCAATGCGCTCACGACTGATTTCATAAAGGTTGGCACTAGGGGCATCAATGACCGACGCCAGGTCATGCAACTGTTCTTCCATAACCTCTGTAAGCATGTCGGTTGCTTCTAGAACTTTGTCAGCAAAACGTCTGCGTATTGCTGCAGCCCCTTGCATCAAGCGGTCAACTTCAGCCGTTTCGAGGGCACTGATAGTATCGAGAGTTTCATCTCGCTTAGCTTCGAGGTCATTGCCGTGTGAATCAACAAGGTGTTCGCTTTGCTGAATAACTTTGTCAAGCTGGAGCGCTAAGCTGCTATCGATACCTTCACTGAAGGCATGAAGTTGGTCTAGGCATAGAGTGACAGTGCGCTCCAATTCGGCGCTAGCCTTTTCTAAGGCCTCGATCATCAAATTTGCAGCTGATCCAAAACTTTCAGACCGATTCGCTTGAGAACTCTCCTCAGCCATCTATTCCTCTACTTCCTGTTTTCAGTACTACTTAGTATCAGTCTAGCCAATTATGCCCCCTTTTTCAGGGCACTAAGCAACACTCTGATTTAAGTTGAGCTGATTTGTTTTTCGCTGTCCTTTTTAGCCTGGCGATCCAGTCTAGACAAGGCAGACATGGCAGCTTCATTAACTGTTTCAGAAAGTGTCGGATGTGGGTGAATGGCTACAGCCAAATCTTCCAGAACAGCGCCCATTTCTATGGCTACAACCGCCTCTGAAATCAAATCACCGGCCCGTGGCCCGACAATACCGACACCCAAAACTAGTGTGGTATTTGGGTCGAAGAGCACTTTGGTGGTTCCATTGGTGTCGGCGATAGTCATGGCGCGACCAGAAGCTGACCAGGGGAATTTGGCTGTTGAGAAGCTGATGTTTTTAGCCTTGGCTTCGGTTTCGGTTAAGCCGCACCAGGCCACTTCTGGCTCGGTGAAGACCACAGCTGGCACGCAGCGATTGTCGTAGGCTGATGGTCTGCCGGCCAGTACTTCTGCTGCCACGTAAGCCTGTCTAATTGCCCGGTGGGCCAGCATTGGCTGACCAGAAATGTCACCAATTGAGAAGATGCGCTTGTCTTTTGTGCGGCAGGTTTCGTCTGATAATACAAAGCCAAATTGGTCAATTTCAACTTGGGTTGCTTCTAAACCAATGCCATCAGAGTTTGGTCTTCGGCCAACTGATATCAATACTTTATCTGCCGTTAGTTTTTCAGGAACATCTTTGCCAGTCACTTCTACTTCGACACCACTTTTGGTGACTGATATATTGTTTACTTTTGTGTTCAAGTGAATGGCTTTGAATTGCTCAGCCAGTTTATTCGCCAGTGGTCTGACGAGGTCGCGGTCAGCGCCAGGTAAGAGACCGTCGGTCATTTCAACTACAGTCACTTCGCTTCCCAGTGCGGCGTAAACAGTGCCGAGTTCTAAACCGATATAACCACCACCAATAACAATTAGCTTTTTGGGAATGTCGGCCAAATTGAGAGCAGAAGTACTGTCTAGTATTTTGTCGCTATTGATGTCTTCTTCGTTTTTAAAGAGTTTGGGCAATTTTACTGGTCTAGAGCCAGTGGCGAGAATGCAGTGCTTAAATTTGATGCGCATGGCGCTTTCACCGGGGCAATCAACTCTCACGCTGCGCGAATCTTGAAATGTAGCCTTGCCGTGCAAAATTTCTACGCCGGCACTTTTGCACATACCAACAATGCCCTGGGAAAGTTTGTCGATAACTCCGGTTTTCCAGGTTCTCAGGGCATCAATATCAATTTTTGCCGGGCCAAAACTAATACCAATTTTCTCTGCACTCTTGGACGAATGAATTACTTCAGCGGCGTGGAGTAAGGCTTTAGAAGGAATACAACCCATGTGTAAACAGACACCACCAGGCTTTGGTGCAGCATCGATCAAAAGAGTTTTGATACCAAGTTCTGCTGCTCTCAATGCTGCTGTGTAACCACCGGGGCCACCACCAATAACAGCAAGTTCAACTTCCTGAACCATCTCTCCTACGACCATATTGCCTCCTAGGCTTCTAAAACAAATTTGAAGGGGTCTTCCAATAACTTCACTACGTGCTGCACAAAGTAGGCAGCTTCAGCACCATCGGCTAAGCGATGGTCGAATGACATTGCTAAGGGCAAAATTGTTCCAATGGCAATTTGACCATCTTTGACAATTGGTTTTTGGCTGGCTCGAGCCATTCCAAGTATGGCGGCTTCAGGGAAGTTGACCATCGGCGACATGCTTGTGCCACCAATCGCACCAATATTGGTCAGAGTGAAGGTACCACCCTGGAGGCGCTCTAGTTCAATTTTGCCCGCTCTGGTTTTGGCGGCAATATCGGCTAGTTCTACGGCAATGTCGTAGAAGCTCTTCTGGTCGACGTTCTTAATGACCGGAACGATCAAGCCGCGGTCAGTTGCTACTGCCACGCCGATATTGTAGTAGTGCTTAATTACTATTTCGCCAGTGTTTTCATCCAGGCTCGAATTGAATTGAGGATAGAGCTTAAGAGCGCTAGCCAGAGCCTTGATAGTGAATACAGTTAGAGTTGGACGCACTTTGTTGTCGCCCGAGCGAGCAGCAAATTCTTTCTCGTATTTAGTCACCAAACTAGAGAGTTCAGTAACGTTAGCTTCGTCGAAGTGCGTGACGTGCGGGATATGAGTCCAGGCTTGGGTCATATTCATGGCAATTTTGCGGCGAATAGACTTAAGTGGCAAACGCTCAACATCGCCGAATTTGGCAAAGTCGGGATATTCTACTGACCCTGCATTCATGCCGCCCATCCCTGTTAGAGGAGAAGCATCGGCACTGGAGCCGCCGTACTTGTCTTTCATGCTGGCTGGGGCAGCTGGTTTGGCAGCAGTGCTCGGTGCTGAGCTTGCGGTTGAACTTTCTGCTGGTCTAGATGTAGCAGCCGGTTGAATTCTTGATTCAAGTGAGCCAGCGGCGTAGGCCATGACGTCTTCTTTTAAGACTCTTCCTGCTGGCCCAGAGGCGTTCACTTGATGCAGATCAACCCCTAACTCACGAGCTAACCTACGGGTCGCTGGTGTAGCCGGAACTGGTCCGGTCAAGACCTTTGTCGCTGCTTGAGCAGCAGGGTGAGCTGGTGCTTGAGCTGCTGCCCCGTTGTTGCCAGCGGCTACTGCTTGCTTCACGGGAGCCACGGCTGGAGCGGCAGCCGCTGCAGCGGGAGCTTGAGTTTGGCCTTTGCCAGCAATGTCATAACCAATCATGACGCAGCCGACCTTTACAGTCTGACCTTGAGCCACGTGAATTTTTGCCACTGCACCGGCATGAGGTGATGGAATTTCCACCACGGCCTTATCGGTTTCAACCTCAAAGATGATCTGGTCTTCCTTGACCATTTCGCCTTCTTTGACTTTGACTGCGATTATTTCTGCTTCGTGAATGCCTTCGCCAAGGTCAGGCAATTTAAATTCAACCGTCATTTTCCACCTTCAAATATCAAAACTAGAATTTAGAATGAGAGTGTTTCGCGACTTGCAGCCAGTACTCTTTCTGGATCGGGCAAGAAGAAGCGTTCTTTTGAGAAGTAAGGAATTGGCACATCGAAGCCGGTTACTCGTTTGATTGGTGCTTCTAAATAAAGTAGAGCTGCTTCGTTAATGCGAGCCACAACTTCAGCGCCAAGACCACAAGTTCTAGGGCCTTCGTGCACCACTACCGCGCGACCAGTTTTCTTTACTGATTCGATAATGAGGGTGGCATCCATTGGCGAAATTGTCAGCAAGTCGATTACTTCAGCTTGTACGCCATCTTCTTCTTCTAACAGTTCAGCAGCTTCAAGAGTTGGGCGCAGGCTAGCACCGTATGAAATGAGAGTGATGTCTTTGCCTTTGCGGACAACTTGAGCTTGACCAATAGGAAGAGTTTCCATTGCTTCTGGTACATCTTCTTTGAATAATCTATATATTGCTTTGGGTTCATAGTAGATCACGGGGTCTGGATCTTGAATGGCGCTATGAAGTAGAGCGCGAGCATTTCTTGGGCCTGAAGGAATTACTACTTTCAAACCAGGAGTATGAGCGTAGATTGCTTCGCGGCTTTCAGAGTGGTGCTCTAGGGCGCGAATGCCACCACCATATGGTGCGCGCATTACTACAGGCACGGTAACGCGGCCTCTGGTGCGGTTGCGGAAGCGGGAAGCGTGACACTCAAGTTGGTGGAAAGCGTAGTAGTCGAAACCAGAAAATTGCATTTCGCAAACTGGTCGAAGACCGTAAATGGCCATACCAATTGCTGTACCCATGATGCCAGATTCAGCTAATGGGGTATCGAGCACACGTTTGTCGCCAAATTTGTTGTAGAGACCTTCTGTGATGCGAAATACGCCTTCATCGGGCCCAACGTCTTCGCCCATGACGATTACTTTGTCATCTCTTTCCATTGCTTCGAAAAGGGCTAGGTTAATTGCCTTTGCCATATTCATTTGCGCCATTGGTCATTCTCCTGAAAATTGTAAGCAAAACAAGCAAGTCAGCATCTCGAATAGATGGCTTTAGTGAGCGCTTGCTTTTTGCGGGCTGACACCAGAATTGGTGGAATTTTTTACTTGCTCTAAATGCTTCTTCAGCTCTTCTCTTTGCTCGTTCAAGTAAGGCGGAATGTCGCTGTAGAGGTAGTCGAACATGCTGAGCGGGTTGGCTAGCTCTTCGCTTTGTGCCATCTCTTCAACTTTGACGATAGAGGCTTTGATCATGGTGTCGAGCTCTTGCTCTAGTTCTTCTAGTTGCTTTTCAGTGTAAACACCCTTTGCTACTAGATATTTTTTGAAGCGGGCAAGAGGCTCGCGCTTTGTCCAGAGGGCACACTCTTCATCACTGCGATAACGTTTCGGATCATCAGCAGTGGTGTGTGGTGTGAAGCGATAGGTCAACCCTTCAATCAAGGTTGGGCCTTCGCCGCGCTTAGCTCTTTCAACTGCTTCCATGGTGGCAACATAAACAGCTAGAACATCATTGCCGTCTACTCTGATGCCAGGCATGCCGTAAGCAATTGCTCTTTGGGCAATTGTTTCATTGCGCATTTGCTTGGCAAGTGGCACTGAGATGGCATATTGGTTGTTGAGGCAGACAAAAACTACAGGCGCTTGATAGACCGAAGCAAAGTTCATGGCTTCGTGAGTATCGCCTTCAGATGAGGCGCCGTCGCCAAAGTAGGTCATGACTATGCTGTTGTCATTGCGCAATTTCATTGCCATTCCCAGGCCTGCTGCGTGCAGCAATTGGCTGGCGATTGGCACGCATACAGGCAAATCGTTGACGCCTTCTGGTGGCATGGCGCCTTCTTCAAAACCGTTCCAGTAGAGCAAAGTTGTTTCAATCGACCAGCCGCGATAGAGCAAACCAGCTAGCTCGCGGTAGGCTGGCACGTGCCAGTCGGTTTTGCCAAGGTGAATGGCTGATCCCATCGAGATTGCTTCGTGGCCAGAAGACTGGGGGAAGGTACCCATGCGTCCTTGTCTTTGCATCAAGAGCATACGCTCATCGGTGCGGCGAGCAAGCAGCATGTACTTGTACATGGTCTTCAATGTTTCAGGAGCAATTTTGGGCTCGAGAGCTTTATCGAGTTTGGCATCTTCATCTAGAATGGAGAGATACTCAATGTTTGGAAGCTCGATTTTTGTTCTTGGCATAGAATCCACTCTATTGTGTAAAGTTGTTGAAACTGGGAAATCAGCTGTGCGCTCGTCTTTTGCAGTGTCAACTGGCATAGCGATTGGCTCTGCGTGTTAACTTCTTCTACTTGACGATCCGTTACAGACCAGGCAAAGTATGTCATATATAGACCGCAGGGGTCTATAAAGGTTTGTGGAAAATTCGCTTAATGGCGCAGTCTTACAGAAAAATTCGTTGAAGCAAATATGAATCATAAAGTCTTTGTTGAGAAAGAAGAATCGCTACCCAAGCCGCCTTGGCTCAAGGTTCGCCTGCCCACAGGAGAGCCTTACTGGCGCGTCAAGGAGCTGCTTGACCAGCATGATTTGCATACGGTTTGCGAGTCGGCCGCTTGCCCAAATCGTGGTGAGTGTTGGGCTCGCGGCACTGCTACCTTTATGATTTTGGGTAATGTTTGCACGCGAAGCTGTGGATTTTGTAATGTCATTACTGGCAAGCCAACCGAACTAGATTTAGAAGAACCAGCTCGTGTAGCCGAAGCCGTACGCAAGCTTTCGCTCAAATATGCCGTTATTACCTCAGTCAATCGCGACGAATTGAAAGACGGTGGTGCTGCCGTTTGGGCTGAGACCATTCGGGCCGTGCGTGCCCTCAACCCTGGCACGGCGATTGAAGTTCTCATTCCTGACTTCTGTTCTAATTGGCAAGCGCTAGATGTTGTGCTCGATGCTCGCCCTGATGTGCTCAATCACAATATTGAAACTGTCCCTCGTCTTTATTTAGAAGTGCGACCCCAGGGCCGCTATGATCGCTCTCTTGAAGTCTTGGCCCGCTCCAAAAAAGCTGGTTTGACAACCAAAAGTGGCTTGATGATGGGTTTAGGTGAGCGCGACGAAGAAGTCTTAGAAGTGATGAAAGACTGGCGCAAAGCTGGTGTCGATTTGATTACTTTAGGCCAATACATGCAACCCACAGAAAAGCATCTTGCAGTCAAGCGCTACGTTGAGCCTGAGACCTTTGCTTTCTTGCAAGAGCAAGGCATGGCCATGGGCTTCACCAATGTTTTTGCTGGCCCGCTGGTGCGCAGCTCCTACCATGCAGATGAGCAGGCTAGCATGGCCTTGGTCTAATGATCTTGGTCTAATTCACGTCAGCAGAATTTATAACCGCGGCCGCCACTTGGGCTGCTTTTAGCTCGCAGAGATCGGCTGCTAGCTGCGATGCATCGCGGATTTGTCCAACTAAAACTGAAAGGGCGAGTGAAACTTCTTGCAAGCACTTTAGCTCTGCGTCGCTCCAGACTCTTGCTTGATCGCTTTGAATGTCGATGAATCCGGCAAATATTCCGCGCCAGCGTAACTGTGCCAAAATTTGTGATTGAAATGCCATTTGGTCGACAACTTCGCTGTTGCTGTAAATTGTCTTCTCTGATATTTCATCGGGCAGTGCGAATACGCCTGTTCCATTGTTGTTGGGGAAGCGCGAGACAAATGCTATGACAATAGTCATAGATTCGATACTGCTAAGAGTTAGGCTGCTAAGCTGTTCTTCCTTGTCAACAGAAAAGCAATCAACCGCTCGCAGTCCATCACCGACAACTAACCAGACGATGGTACGAGATGCCTGGAAAGTCTCAGTCAAACTTTTGCAGGCAAATTCCAGCATTGCTTGCATGCCGCCGCCATTACGGAGCACCAGCAAGAATTGATTGATTAGGCTAGCAGAATCCACTTTGCCCTAAATTTAGGAATCTAACTTAAGTAGATTCTTGATGCCGTAGACTGCCATATTTGGATTTTCTTTCAAGCGCCTGCGGCAATATGCCCCTGCTACTTTGCCTTCGCCGAAAGGCAGGTACATGCGCACTAGTATTCCTTCCGCGGCAAGTTTTTGGAATACAGCATCGCTCTTGCCTTTGGCTTCAAGATTTTGGAAAATTTCGCCTGAAACTAGGGTTTTTTGGAAGCGTTTCCGCGGAACACCGTGCAAGTATTGCGTTTCAAAACGATTGGTTGGTACCTTATCTGGTATCACTACTGTGTTGAAGAAATTCTCGATGCATTTGGTGTCGTGAGTGGCTACTTCAACATAAGTTCCACGTGCTAGCAGCTCCCGTGCATACTTGACCAATAGATCTTTCATTACTGGTTTTTGTGTATGGGCAACTGTGGCTGGTTCATTGTAGATACCAACAACAAGTCTAGTGCGCATGCGGCTATCAAAACGTTTGATGTCTTGCGCGGTTCTGAACAATCTGGTTTGCAAAACCGTACCAAGATTGCGGTAACCCGATTCGATCAATGAAAAATAAGTCTCTAGTTGAAAATCTGTCCAGCGGTGGTCTTCGGCTTCAAGGGTGACATTGACGTTGCGCACGCTGGCATACTCTACTACTGCTTCAATGCGGTTGTAGGCTCGGTCTAGCTCACCAGAGCGGGTCTGACCCACTTTAGGTGCCGCGGTGGAAAACATAGAAGGCTTGAACGATGCCGTAGGCTGTTGTCTTGCATCGCCGGGTAGTTTGTGCTCGGCAATTTGGTCAATCAACTGCTTATAGTGCTCGACTGATTGATCGCAGTCAGCGTCAGATACTGCATCTTCGCCAAGAATATCGAGGGTTGAGCTAAATTTGTTCTCTTTATAGAGCTGTTCGGCTAGCTCTAAAGCTTCTTTGGCTGTTTCTCCAGCCAGATAAGGTTTGGCCAACATCAAAACCAGTGACACTGGTATTTTGTCGAATATCGAAGGAGGGGCAGCGGCCACTGCTGTATTTGCTGCTGTAGATTGGTCGCCCTGAAGCATCTTATTCTTAACCGGAGTTTGTATCGGCATATAAGTCCTGTTGGTCTTACCAAAACTGTGAACGAGTTTTCAAGCCGAATTATAGATCTCAACTATATATTTATCGCACAAATTAGGCTCTCTAAAATGTTTATCATTCGCTTGGGGGTGTTTCGCCCAAGCCGCTGAGAGCAAAGCGTAAGAGTTCGGAGCGTTGACCTTCCTCTTTAAGTAGTTCGCTGACTGAACCAGGTAGACGACTGACTGCAATTACTGCCACTTTTTGGCCGGCATCATTGCTGGTGAAATAAACCGAGCGAAGGCTTTGGCTAGTGAGGTTAACTAGCTCGATGCGACCATCTCCGGTATAACGCACTGAGTGCTCGGTGGCCGAAGTTTTCTCCGCCTTGAATTTGCCGGCCAGAGCTTTGGCGAAGGTGGCAAATTGAGAGTCGCTCAAACCCGTATCTTGGCTAATGGCACAGACAACCACGTCGGCTTTGCCTGTTCGGCCTTTTGAGCCAGCAATAATGCGCACCTGGGGATGCTTTTTGTAATTGGCCCAGATCCAATTTTTGTCTTTGGCATCGGTGGCTGTAGGCATGCCCATGGCTTTTTCAAAGAGATAGAAGTCATCGCCGAGGCCAGGCAAATTGCTCTTGGTCAAAAATTGTTCAACATTATTGCTGCCGACATAGAAGCTGCCGCCCAGGGTGTTCGCGACTGCGGTGAGGGGCTTGAGGGGCTGGGTTGGTTGAATTGGCTGTGACTGGCTAGATTGATTCGATTGGCCCGAAAGCGAGCCCGCTGTGGCCGTCGCCCCCTTGTTGGCGCCGCCGGCAGGTGTAGTTAACTGCAGGGTTTTTGCCACCGGTGCCTTGAGTGGCTTTATTGGGGCTGGTGTGGTGTCGTTGTGCTTGCGTGCTGCAGCATGTTCGGCTTCAAATTTTTTCTTGCCCTGTTCCATTTTTGCTTTGGCTAGGCGGTTGCGGCCAAGCTGCGAATTGAGCTGAGTATGGGCATCCTCATCACTCATTGCCACAGGTTCAATACGAGCGACAACCAAATTTTGGGTTTCGTCACTGCTGGCATCGCCAATTTTGCAAATCACTTTGCACTCAATCATCGGCCATTCAGCGGGATCTATCGGTAGTTCGAAGGGGCGCTTGCTGTGGGCAATGGTGTTGATCTGCTGCTTGCCGCTAATGGTATCAAGTCGAGTCTGCCAGCGATAAACCGTCAAGATTCCTTCTGATACTAAGCGAAAGTGCGCCTGCAGTTGAATCACTTCACCCAGCAAACTAACGTCGCTGACATTTTCAATGGTGAGAGCCATAGAAGGATGGTAGCCCAGGGCGTCGTGAGACCAGTAGGTGACATAAGCGGGTACTGTCAGCTTTGGTGGCGCCTTGACTGGTCTTCTAGGGGCGTCATCATCTTCATCATCGGGGTCTAAGTTATAGTCACGAGCTTGACGGTTTTGGGCCTGGGCCGGTGCGGCTAAACCAAGCGACATAGAGGCTGCTGTTAGTACTGAGAAAAAACTGGCGAGTGACATCAGTGACGCGAGGCCAGCTGCCAGAGCTTTTTTGCTTCTAGTGGCAGCTTTGGCCTTGGCGTTTGGATTCTTCGTTGCCTTCATTTCTTTTGTTGTTTTCACGACAGTGACTTTGTCTAACTCTAGAGCGCGCCAGAGATACCAACTGGCTGCCGATCTAAATGGCCGCCAGCGCTCTGCTCGCTCGGTAATTTCAGCTGGCTTTGGTAAGTCTTCTGACTGCGCTCGATTCTTGCCGTAATAAGTTAGAGCAAAACCTTTGCGTACGCCATAATCGGTCGAGGGTAGTACATCTAATCGGCCGAGGCGAAACATCAAAAGCATTTGCACTGTCCAAGGCCCAATACCTCGCACTGCCGTTAGGCGTGCAAGCAATTCTTCATCAGAAAGATTGTGCATCTCGTCAATTTCTGGCACCACTCCCTCTAGAGTTTTTAGTGCTAGGTCTTGCAATGCCATGGCCTTGCCGCGCGATAGACCGCAAGCGCGTAGAGCTTCAATATCGGCGGTCAATATTTGTTTGGGGCCAGGAAAAGTCGTACTTTCAAAGTTACTCATTATCTTGTTGCAAATCGATTGGGCCGCCTTGCCTGTAATTTGCTGATAGACAATCGATTCAGCCAGGGCTCCGTAGCTAGATTGCATCTCGTCAATGGTAAGAGTAAATGGCCCAACCCGCTCAATCACCTTAGCTAACTTGCGATCAGCCTGGCATAAATGGTCTCGTATGGCTTCGGCCTGATTCTTGTCAGGTGCTTTTCCGGCTGTGCGGGCGCTTCTTTTGCCGGAGCTGACTTTTGTCTTGCTATCAGCCATGAAGTGCGGGCCAACCTTTTTCGTTAGTACACGAATCGATTGAATATTTTGTCTTATAGTTGAAATTTTCGCCAGTTTTGCGGCAGTAGGCACTTGGTGCCAACGTTACTAGGGCGGCAAAGCCCAAGTCTTTTGGCATATTGGTGGCATCGAGTAAAACATCATTGTAGAAGAGCTGACCGTTGGCTACAGCGCAGCAGCGCACGGCCAAGAACCAATCTTTTGAAAATTGCTTGATGTTACCGTTGAAGCTATCGCGACCAATTTCTCTTGCATACTTTTCGCCATCGAGTTGCCAGAGCTTTTCGCTCAATATTTCCTGGAAGGCTAATATCTCTTCTTTCGACAATTGTGAAAGTTGCTGCACCGCTGGTGCTACCACGGCATCATCGTTGCCTTCTTCGTCCCAGTTAAGCAAGTCAATGATGTCCCAAAAATCGTCCTGACTGAGCACGTTCTCTGGCTTAGACACCGAGTCTTGCTTGGTTTTGGCCGCTGGCTTCGCAGCTTTGCCATCCTCTGGCGGTGCCGCTTTAATAGAGAGGTCAACCAAGTCGGCCAAAGTATATTCTGGTCTAGTTGGCGCTGCTCTTTTCCACTTAACTCTTAGCTGCGGCATTTGGGCGCGCAACCTGGCAATACCTTCTTCGGTCACGCTGGTATTAAAGAGATAGAGTCTGACTAAGTCTTTAAGACCAACAAGCCCAGCCAGCCCGGCGTCGGTGAAGGCAGTGCCAGAAAGCCCGAGTAAGCGCAGTTCGCTCAGTTGGCTAATGTGCTCTACTGCCGAGTCGTCAACTTGCGTGCCATTGAGCCAAAGCTCTTTTAAGTGGGGCAGAGCAGTAAGGTGAATCAAACCATCAGATGTGACACTGGTAGCCGTTAAGCCTAAAGACTCCAAGTTTTCCAGTCTCGCCACAAATGCCAGTCCGGCATCGCCAATTGGCGTATAGGCTAGCTCAAGCACTCTAAGAGAACTCAAGTGCGAAAAATGGGTAAGGCTGAGGTCGTTTATCTGGCTTCTGCTCATGTCGAGCACATGCAAAGACTCGGACGGTAAATTTTCTAACGGCGAGAGCAGGTTGGCCGCGCTGGCCGAAACCTTCAACTGAATTTTGCAGCTTTCTGGGCTGGGCACAATCACGTCACCCCGAGCTTCGTCGAGCCACTGCCAGTTAATAGGCTGGTTTTCAGGATTAACAATCAGGCCAAGTGGGGTCGCAAACAGGTCCCACGTCTCCGGTTGGGAGAGTGGAGCTGTGTAGAGCCCGCCCATTGAAAAGCGTTGGGGGAATCGCAGTAGTCTTTCAGTCATGCCGTTCATAACAATCAAACATTATCCGATTAAGGTCAATCTGTCTTCAGGTGTTATTCTTTTCCTCTGTATTGAGAGGAGTAATTTAAATGGAAGAGATCGACGCCCAGGGGCGCCAACTCCTTATTGATAGGCCCTTGCTGACCAGAGGACGGCTCTCTGTCTATCGTGAGTCTGATGGTAACGACGACTGGTTCCCCAGGCTTAATGTCAGCCTGAAAAAATCAGGGTCAGACCACACCCTTTGGCAGTGGACTACCCATTCTTTGCCTGTTGATTTTGAAGAGCCGCCACCCTACGGTGAAGACCTTATGCTTGAAAAATATTTCGAGCTAGCCGAGCCGGTGAGAACTCCCCGTGGCCTTGAAGTTGTCTTTGAGCTGGCCGCTGGTGCCACCGCTCGTGGCAAAGTAGAGCAGTTTTCGGTTTCGCTTTATCTCTATCCTGAATCGTTCGATGATAGAGGCGTACAAATTGGCGTTCTCGACTTCCGCCAAGGTCTGACAGCTGGCAGCGTGCCCATGTTTGCCCGCTTCAACTTCCCCTGGTAAGAGCAAAAAAAAGCCCCGGTGTGAGCCGGGGCAGTTCTTATTTTTCGTCTGTAATATCTGCTGAGATATTTCTAATCGGAAAATTTGGGTCCGGTGCGACTCGAACGCACGACCAATCAGTTAAAAGCCGAGTGCTCTACCAACTGAGCTACGGACCCTTGCAATTGGTACCAACAAGTTAGTACCTTGCAACAAGGACTCATCCTATCAGCGCTCTTATGCCTCCGTCAAGAACAAGTGACGATATTCCTAAGTTTATGAATCGCTTTACTAACGCTCGCAGTGCACTTTTCCAAATAACAGGCTGGCAGCCTATTCTTGTGCTGTTACTGGCCTTAACTATCAGAGTTGTTTACAACCTCTTCTTCTTTCAGCATCGCATCTGCGATATTGGTGACTCTTCTTACTATTTGACTGCAGGAAAAGCGCTCGCTGACTTGATTAGAGCAAGTTGGAGTGAAACTCATCTGAGTGATTTTCTGGTGCGTCTTTGTCAGCCCACCACTGTCATACCAGGTAGCTTTCAATCCTTCTCATCTACAAATTTAAGTGATCGCCTGCTTCTCGACGGGCCAATCTTTCCTTCATATTTGGCTGGATTGTTTTTGTTAATTGGTGCTCAGACTGGTGCCGCCGCAAATTTGGCTCTTAATGCCCATTCTCAGTTCTATGCCATTGCTAACAGTGTGGTTGATTCTTTTAGTTGCGCTTTGCTCTGCGCTTTTGCTAGCTTGGCGTTCGGGCGCAAGACTGGCTTGCTCGCTGGCATTGGCCTGGCTCTTTATGCGCCTTCGATAATCAATACGCAGCAGTGCTATGGCGAACCCTTTGCTTATTTCTTGCTCTGCTGCTGGGCCTTGCTTCTTGTAGCGCTGAGCCGCTGCCTCAGTTTCGGCCCCAGTACTAATACTGGTGATAGCACGCTCTACCTCTTGAACTGCTTTTTGCTGGCTCTGTTCAGTGGTTTGCTTATGCTGGCCAAACCGGCCTTTGTTTTTCTGCCATGGCTGGGCATTGTCGTTTATCTAGTGGCTCTAGCTATATATAAAGGTGGAAGTAAGCGTCTTGCTGCCATCAATAAAAGTAAGTTGTTACTAGCGCTTTTGACCTTCACTCTTGGTCTGGCTCTAGCGCTGGCACCTTGGCTGGGCTTCACTCGCAGTGTCAGTGGTCAGATGATGCTGGTGGTGAATCGCGCCCCACAATACAACCTATATATAGGTAATTATCTGGCCACCGATGGTTGGAAGACCTGGCCAACTCAACCCAATATTCCAAACACCATGGCTGATGCCAAAGCCTTTGTCATGGATGAATTCAAAACTTCGCCACTAGCCTTGATTGGTTTGTTCTTGCGCAAGATAGCGAGACTAACAGTCGGTGTTTGGAATGAATTTCAATATCCGCTGGGTGTGTTTGGTATCGTCGAACAGAATATCTGGCAAGGGGTGTTGCTGCTTCTTGCATCGCTCGGATTGGCTGCAGCACTCAACAATGAAGATCGCACTGCTAAGAGTTTAGCCTTAGCGTTTGCCGCGATTATTCTCTTCCATCTTATATATGCATGTTTTGAACCGGTGCCGCGTTATGCAATAACTGCTATGCCACTAGTTATGGCATTCGCTGCGCAGGGGATGTTGACCTTTTATAGCGCTTGTCTTCAAGCAAAAAGCGGAAATGAGCGCGGTTTGGTATTTGGTCTCGCTTTATGGGGGCTGCCAGGACTAAATTGGTTATACCGCTTTGCGAGCCCCGTTTTGCCTTTTGCTGTGACTTTTATCACATGTTCTTTTGAGCAAATCCGAATGCTAGTGGCGTTGTTCTGGTGCACATATTTTGTTTGGTTATTTATTCAGCTAGCTCAAATTCTCTCTCTCTCAAATGGTTATGCAAAACTTTCTCGACTTGCGGTAGTCTCTCTAGTTGCCTCAGGGGGCCTTTCAGTTTTATGCACTGCTGCGTTCTTCTTGCAGGATCCTGCTCTATCGGAGTGTTCGACTCTGCTTGTGCCCGGCGAGCCTGGTTATACTGGAAAACTGAGATTTCCTCTAGCTGAATTAGAGCAGGAATTGCCGACGCCGTTACGAAGTACACTACCAGGTCAACGGGCAAGCTCTTTTCGGCAGTTTGATAGTTGGCTCTTGATCGACTGTGAAACGACTGCACCACCACCGGTGCTAAACATTTCAGTTAATGGTAGATCTTTTCCAGCGCGCGCAGCATTGATGTGGAACGAGCTGCTTCCTTCTGAGAAAGATGTTCCGGTAATTATTGATTTGCAAAGCCGTGCTATGTCGGTTGATAAAAGAAAGTTTCGGCAATGGTGGGCTTTGCCATTTTCAACAGAAGCCTTGAGAAAGAATCTAGAAAGTGAAGTGACATTGTCTGTACCGGCCGGTTCGGAATCAGTCAGAATTTTTTCTGATTTGGTAAATAGTTCGACTAATACAGACGTCTTGATACCGTCGTTGACAAAGTTTTCTTGGACTAAGGGCTTCCTCACTTTCGATCACCGGGACCCTCGTCCTTATGAGTTAAGGCCGCCTTCACCATCGACGTTGAGAGAGCCTAAGTCTTCTTACTTTGCCAAGCTCCTACCGCAGTTGCGCCTTCATTTAGCTATTCCTCGTTTAGAACAGCCAGCAACTGATAATGCCACAAAGTCAGATGGCAAGTATATGCAGCCACTTTTACTCCATGCCACCGAGCACGTAGTTACAGGTGGCGACCCGCGCACCTTTGTTATGCCTGGGTTGCTTTGTGATAACAATCTGAAAGAGTCAGGGCAGATTGAGCTCGAATTTGAACTTGGCAAGTGTCAGTCTATGCAGCTTGTGGAAGTCGATCTGTCTCTGTCTGGCACAAAGAATGGTAAGGCAGTCACTTGGCGCTCTCAGTGGCAGCCAGCGTGCATTGAGGCTAGTTCGGATTGGCAAAAGCATCATTATTCGAACCTATTGCCTGAAGATTTCAGTCAGTGGCAAACTGTTAGATGTAATCTTTCGATGTCGCCGTTCATCGCCGATCAGCTTTATCTTCACCCAAAAGAAGCCCAGCATGCTCAAATGACCATGCGTAATATGAGTGTGGAATTGAAAGCTAGTCCGCTTTCGTCTGGCAAATGTGAATGGGTTTTGTATTAGGTTCAACCTGCTCTGAGAAGGCCAGACGGCAGGCTGTGTCGTTTAAATTTAGTGAATAACATTTGTTCCAATCATGCTTTGGAATCAAGATATTCACCAATCCATTTCAGAATTATTTCTTTAATTCGTTCTGCTGGCAGATAGCTAGCCGCATAGTTCTCTCCGGGCGTAACCACTTCTTCTCTTGTGGCTTCATTAGGCATTTCTTCGAAGGTGTCAGCAATAGACAAACTGGCATAATCTTCATCTGCTCGAAAATAAGACAACTGACCAGTTGCGAGGATGCCCTCTCCCTGAATTGGTGCCCAACCCTGAAGTGACCAGATTTTTTTAAATAGCCCAGACTTTAGAAGCTCGTCCTTAGCTTCTTGGTATCTGATGTCTTGTTCTTGCAGGTATGGGTTTGGCTTTAGTTCTCGGCGAGAGTGGGCGAATATGTCAATACTTTTCTTGAGAAGACGCTTTATCTTGCGAAATTAGTTAGTGAGTTTAAGGCGATAGTTCAAATTCTCTTTCCGTCGATAATTGTTGTCTTTCCCTCAGAGCTTGATATTAGATAAGAATTTGCGTCGTGGGTGGGGTGATCACGATGAGGGCATCGTATAACAAGCTTTGGAAAGGGCCGTATATAGCTAGGAGAAAGGTTTTGAGTGCTGCAATGGCTCGGTGTCTGAAAATTGTGCTTGTCTTTGGTGATTCTACTCACGCACGAATTCTCCGAGCTCGTACACATCGGTAAAACCGATTCGACGATAAAGAGAGAGTCCCATCTCGGAGGAATATAGAGCAATCGGATAGGAGGACTGCTGCCAGGCATGTTTGATAGCTGCTTCTACCAGGAGACGACCAAATCCACGGTTGCGGAAGTCGGCGAGTGTGGAAACGTTGTAGATCACCGTTATTTCACTAGTCGTGAGGTAATAAGCACAGCAGACTGGCTCGTTCTCAACGTAGCCCACAAACCAGGCTTCCGTGTGCGATGAGTTTAGTCTGCCTGTTATGAATTGCTTGAAATACTCTCTGATGGTGTCATTGAGCGAAAAACCAGTGCAGTATGGCTCTAGCCAGTCTATTACTTCGGCGGGTGTGCTCACTACCCTTACTTTCAATTCAGAGCACTGCTGCGAGGCAACGAGCTGCCCAGGCATAAGTGCTAATGCTGGTACTTTGCCTGCGTCTCTCAGGCCGCGAGCTCGCAATGCTTCACCAACGCGCTCTGGCTCGTTGGTGAGCACGCCTACCCGCCAAAGCATTGGCACTGCTGGGTTCTTTCTCAGGGTGCGAGCGATAATTTCGTCCAGGTTCTTGGCGCTGCCATTGGTTCTGAATACGCCATTGATCCAGGCAGCACTATAGCCCGACCAGAATTCTGCAGTGTCTTCATCTTCACTAAATATGGTGCCGTTGATGCCACTGAGCAGGCGAAAACCATTTATATAGTTGCGCTCCATTCGGCGCGCTATATCGAGATTGCTAATGTCTTGTGGCGCTATCAAAGCGTCACTTCGACTGGCGAATTAGCTCTGCCAGCGGCACATCTAGCTGGTCGGCCACATACCTTTGACCGCTTGGCGTGAGGTGAGCCGTGTAGAAGAGTGAGTTCAGTTTGTCGTCACTATAGGTAGTGGCTACTTGTTGTGAGTCAATAAAAGGAATATCGTTCTCTTTGCACTGCCTTTTCACAATTACTACTTCTGAGCCGTGGTTGACGCCCAACATCGGTTGGTCCATACCGGCTATAGGTGCCAGTGTAGCTCTCGATGGCAGAGCGTAAACAACAAATTTGCAATTGTGGCTGGCTGTCTCTTTTTTGAATTCTTGCAGCAGTGCTTCCATAGTGTTTGTAATTACACCAATGAAGGTTTTGTTGCTAGCTTCGACTTTGGCTTGTTCTTCTAAGGCCGCCTTGCGCTTAGCAAATGCTGCTTTCTTTTCAGCCAGTTCTCGTTGCTCTTGGGCTTCTTCAGCTGCTTTTGAAAGATCTTGTTTGACTGCCACTTTTACGGCCGCAACAGGCTTCGTCGATTGCCAGTTTGGCATTTGAATGGAACCAATTGTGGCCTTGTAGATTTGGGCACCGACATTGGGCCAGTAATCTTTTTGGGCTGAGTCCTGGCTAAATTGCTTTAAGACTTTCACTGGCGAGGTAAAGAAGCCAATAATAGCTTTGTAGACTTCGTTGTTTGAACTGGCTTCAGTTTCATAGGCCGATATTAAGCCCCATATGCGCGAGTTGGCTCTGAGCCAGGCGACACTGTTGAGGAATTTGCCCCGGGGAGATTTCATCCAGGCTTTTACTGAGCCTGAGTCGATTAAGAGCTTTTGATCGGGAAGTTTGAGTGCGTAAGGGCGCAAGTTACTGATTGCAGCATCCGGAGCTGACCAGTTTTCAAACATGTCTCTACTGTCATAGCCCAATAGCACCATATCTGGTGAGTATTTGAATACTTCACGCTTCATCAACAGAAATTCTTGTACTGTTGAATAGCCTGATACGCCAAAGTTGAGCACTTGTACAGGGCGGCCAAGCATCTTGGTCAGGCGCTTCTCTAAAAGCTGACCGGCAGTGTCTTTAAGAGCTACTTGAATGCCTTCTACTTGCGAGTCACCCAGTAAAACTATGCGATAAACACCAGCTGGTTTGGCTTCGGTTACGCCGCTCTCACGCAAGCCATTGCCGTGCAAATATGAGCGGGCATAGCCTTCTTTGCGCCAGGTAATGCTCTTGTTGGTCATGTGTACTGTGCCAATTTCGGGGTCGAGCTTGAAGAGCTCTTCTTCGCCAAGACCGGCAAATGCCAAAGTCGCTTCAACCGCTAAGAGGGCTACCAATTGCCAGGCAACGTAGGGCAGCAGTCTCTTAAATAAGGGCTGCTTATATTCTTGTGGAACCTTCAGCTCCACTTTTTTTTCTACTTTTGTTGCTGCTAGATTGGTGGTCATTGGCTACTCTAGAACTGGAAGTTAACGACTAGAATTGGAAATATACAAATGGAACTGCTTCAAGCGGTTTCGAGGCTACCATCAGTATGGCTGCTGCCGTGTAGGTTGCCAGCCTGAGCGGGTTCAAGAAAGTCACTTGACCGGGGGCCTGACTTGTACTTTGGTCGGGTGCCTTGATGAACTTATCGATGGCAGTTTGATGGTGCCGCAGATACTCGGTTAGTTGCCAGAAGATAAAGTAGGCTGCGCCAATGACGAGCACTCCAGATTTGCAGAGGGGATCAATTAGAGTGGCTGCGCCCTGGAAGCTGAACGCTCCAGCCCAGAGGTTCAGACCGTGAGGAATGTCTGGTGAGCGGAAAATCGAGTAGGTGAGAACTACAAATACTGTATTGAACATGATAGCCAGGACAGTGCCAATTTGGCTGGCGCAGGCTTGTTTCAGTTTAGGAGCGCCTTCTAAGACTCTGCACCATTCGCGGTGCACAATCAGGCCAATACCTTGAGTGGCACCAAATAACATGTAGTGCCAGGTGGCGCCGTGCCAGATGCCGCAGACCACCATGGTGATAAAGAGGTTGCGGTGCTGGTTCCAGATGCCGGCCCGTGAGCCGCCTAAAGGAATGTAGACATAGTCTCTTAGCCAGCTGCCCAGTGACATGTGCCATTTGCGCCAGAATACCGAGATATCGGTGGAGAGCAAAGGTAGGTCGAAGTTTATTGGCAGTCTGATACCAAGCAATAGTGCTGAGCCCCGGCCCATGTCGGTGTAGCCCGAGAAATCGCAGTAGACCTGGATAACAAAGCCGAAGGCGGCTATCCATGCATCTGGGCACGATAGAGGGTCGAGAGTGGCATAGGGTTTAGCGATGATGGCGGCAATGGGGTCGGCCAGGGCTGCTTTTTTAAAGAGCCCCTGCATAAATAAGCTGGTGCCTTCAATCATAAGTGGATTGGTTAGGGGCAGCGGGTTGCGCAGTTTAGGAATGAAATCTTGGTAGCGCTTGATTGGTCCAGCAATTTGCGAAGGGAAGAAGACTGCGAAGGCGGCAAATTCAAAGAATGAGCGCACGGCCTTGTCGCCTTTGTAGACATCGCTTAAATAGTGCACGAATTCAAAGACAAAGAAGCTGATGCCCAGGGGCAAGAGCGCTTCTACCAAGGGTAATTGCAGGCCGGAGAGCTGAGCTTTATATTGAGGAATGAGCGGGGCTGCAGCGTGGACGACTGCGCTTACATTCTCGATGACGAAGTTGATGTACTTGTAGTAGCACAGGGCGCCGACATTTAAAAGCAAGCCGAAAAGTAGCATCGCTTTGGCAAGTCTAGGATGGTCGTATTTGGCAACCAGCTTCGCCTTAGACTTCGGTTTGCTTGTTTCTTTTGTTGAGTCGGTCGCATTCGTTGAATCTGTTGCCGTTTTCTCTGCTACGGCTGGTTCTGACGTGCGGCAGTTTTCTATACCTATAGATAGGGCCCAATTGATGGCGGTCATCAAAGCAAGCAAGACGCCATAAATAGGTAGCCAGCTCATATAGAAGACGTAGCTTGCCACCACAGTCAAAATCAGACGAGGTAGCCCATTCAGGCGCCAATAGAGGAAGACCACTATGGGCAGGAAGATCAGATATTGAACGCTGCTGAAGATCATTCGGTTCCTATTTGCTGGCATGCCAGACAAGTAACAGCAAGAACCTGTGAGTATACAAGAGGATGGCCCAGGCTTACAGGTGCCTGTAAATAATCTCTTTTCAATCGCCTTCCATTAACTAGCATTAATTACGAGATGTTGACTATACAAAAGATACATTAGTACCATTTGATATATTCAGTATTTGAGTTATGGCATCCCTGTTCAGCAAGGGCTTCCCGCGGGCTGGCGGTTAGCTCAGTTTATTTGTTGCCGGTCATATTCCAAATTTTTATCGGCCTGGTTTTTTCCAAGGAGAAATAAATGTCAGTTCCCTTGAATCGCGAAGAGCTTAAGAAGAAGCGTGAGAAATTCATCATCCCTGGTGTTAAGCAAATGTACGCTGACCCACCTCACTTCGTTAAAGGGAAGGGCCAATACCTCTTTGATGAAACCGGTCGCGAATATCTAGATATGTTCGCTGGCATCGTCACCGTATCAGTCGGGCACTGCCATCCAAAGGTTGTGCAGGCTACGGTTAACCAGGTTAATACCCTGCAACACACCTCTACTATATTTATGACCCAACCTATGGTCGATCTCGGCGAGAAGCTGGCCGAAATTACCCCGGGAGACATGGGTAAGTCGTTTATCACCAATTCTGGTACTGAAGCTAACGAAGCAGCTATTCGCTTTGCCCGTTTGGCTACTGGCCGTCACGAAGTAATTGCCCTTGAGCATTCCTACCATGGTGAGTCGCACCTGGCCTCAACTTTGACTGCTAACCACAACTGGCGCCCAGATACCATGCCAGCAGCTGGTGTGGCTTATGCCGCCAATGCTTATTGCTACCGCTGCCCATTCAAAAAGTCACCCGACAGCTGCGGCCTTGAGTGTGCCCAGGATGTTGAGCGGGTTATTCAGTCACAAACTAGCGGTAAGCCTGCGGTGATGATTGCTGAGCCCATTCAAGGTGTGGGCGGCGCCATTACGCCACCAGATGATTACTTCATCGAAGTGAAGAAGATTCTAGAGAAATACGGTGCTCTCTTTATTGCTGACGAAGTGCAAACTGGTGTTGGCCGCACAGGCAAGCATTGGTTTGGTATCAGCAGCTACGGCGTGCAACCAGACATTATCACCATGGCCAAAGGTCTGGCTAATGGCCTGCCAATTGGTGCCGTGGTGACCACTGAAGCTGTGGCTAAGGCTTTGCAAAAACAAACTATCAATACTTTTGGTGGCAATCCAATTTCAGCAGCAACTGCTCTGGCTGTGCTTGAGACTATCGAAGAAGAGAAGTTGATGGAAAATGCTCGGGTCGTCGGCGAGTATCTAATGGCCGGTTTGAAAGATTTGCAGAAGCAATTCCCTGACATGATTGGGGATGTGCGCGGTAAAGGCTTGATGGTAGGCATGGAGTTGGCCGACAAGAATAAAGTGCCGTTGACTCAAGAGACAATGCGCGTCGTCGAAATGTCCAAAGACGAAGGTGTGGTAATTGGTAAAGGTGGAATGTGGGGCAACGTCATTCGCATTAAGCCGCCACTTTCAATCACTAAAGACAACGTTGATACCATGCTAAAAGTACTGAAGAAGTGCATGGAGTCTTTGGTTAAAGTTCACGCTAAAGCCTAACTAGAGCCTTACTGAATACTTAGGAGTGTAAAAGAATGTCCAGCAATAACGGCAGCTCAAGAGTAGTTCGCTGCGGCTTGATTCAAACAAAAAACGAAGTGATTTCACCGGCTGGTGGCACTGACAAGAAATTGCTTGAAGAAATCAAAGACAATATGTTGAAGAAGCATATTGAATACACCAAGCAAGCTCATGATAAAGGCGTGAAAATTCTTTGCTATCAAGAAATTTTCAACGGACCATATTTCTGCGCTGAGCAACAAACTTGTTGGTATGACACTGCTGAAGAAATTCCTAACGGTCCAACCATAAAGAAGATGCAGGAGCTGGCCAAGAAATACCAGATGGTTTTGGTAGTGCCAATTTATGAGAAAGAGCAAGCCGGAGTCTATTACAACACCGCTGCTGTTATCGATGCTAACGGCGAGTATCTAGGCAAGTATCGTAAGAATCATATTCCTCACGTAGCACCAGGTTTCTGGGAGAAGTTCTACTTCAAGCCAGGTAATCTTGGCTATCCAGTATTCAAAACAGCTTATGCCACCATTGGTGTCTATATCTGTTATGACCGGCACTTCCCTGAAGGCGCTCGCGCCCTTGGCCTAAACGGTGCTGAAATTGTCTTCAATCCATCGGCTACTGTGGCTGGTTTGTCTGAATACTTGTGGAAGCTTGAGCAACCAGCTCATGCTGCTGCTAATGGTTATTTTGTTGGCGCTATCAACCGCGTTGGTACAGAAGCACCATGGAACATTGGTGAGTTCTATGGTTCTAGTTACTTCTGCGATCCTCGCGGGCAAATTGTCGCTTGTGCCAGCCGTGATCAAGAAGAGCTTTTAGTGGCTGATCTCGATCTCGATCAAATCAGACAAGTGCGCAATACCTGGCAGTTCTTCCGTGATAGAAGACCTGAGACTTACGACACTCTCGTTAAGCTTTAAGCTAGAGTCTCTATATTAATCAGAGACCAATCACCAAATAAATCACTAGTAGAAGAGATCACCAATAATAAAATCAGGTGATACCATCCATTTCAAAAATAGGTGTATATACACCTATTTTTGAAATTAGTGAGCCCAGAGTAAAACACAATAACCTTGAATAATTAGACGAGGACCGATGGCAGAGCATTACAAGCCAAATAAATACAAGGCCTGGGAACTTACACTGGAAGAGCGCTTTCAGGAAGTTTACCCACCGTTTTCAGAGCGAGAGGCCGTTTTAGAGGCTAATCGCTGCCTTTATTGTCACGACGCACCGTGCATGGTGGCCTGTCCGACCAGCATCGATATTCCTACTTTTATTCGCAAGATTGCCACTGGTAACACCAAGGGTTCTGCTAGAACAATTCTAGAATCGAACTTGATGGGCGCTACCTGTGCTCGGGTCTGTCCTGTTGATGTCCTTTGCGAAGGCGACTGTGTGCTTACGGCTGACCATAAGCCAATTGCCATCGGCAGATTGCAGCGCTACGCCACTGACTATGCTAGCGAAAAAGGCATTCGCTTCTTCAAGGCCGGAGAACCGAACGGCAAGAAGGTTGCTGTGGTTGGAGCTGGGCCTGCTGGCCTCTCTTGCGCCGGGGAGCTGGCCAAGGCTGGCTTTGAAGTAACAGTCTATGAAAAGAAAAAGTGGTCGGGTGGTCTTTCTACCTATGGCATTGTGGTTTTCCGTGAGCCAGTTGAAGTTAGTTTGGCCGAAGTAAAGATGATCGAAGAACTCGGTGTCACTTTTAAGAACAACACTGAAGTAGGCAAAGATCTGAGCTTTGAGCAATTGATAAAAGAGCACGATGCTGTTTTTCTTGCCATTGGTTTAGGCAATGTACCTGAAATGGAAGTTCCCGGTGAGCAGCTTACTGGCGTGCTCGATGGTCTTGAATTTGTTGAAGAAACTAAGACCGAAAGTCTGGATTCAATCAAGCACGGGCAGCGCATCTGTGTCATAGGCGCTGGTAATACTGCAATTGACTGTGCCACTATTGCCCGTCGACTCGGTGCTGAGCGAGTGACCATGATTTATCGCCGCTCCGAAGCGGAGATGCCCGCCTATCATTTTGAGTACCAGTTTGCCTTGAAAGAAGGGGTGAGCTTTATGTTCTTGACTCAGCCGGTTGAGATTTTAAGCAACGCCAAAGGTGAAGTTGATGGTCTCAAATGCATAAGAATGGATTTGGGTAAACCGGACGCCTCTGGTCGCCGCAGCCCTGTGCCAGTGCCTAATTCTGAATTCGTCGTGCCGTGTGACATGGTGATTAAGGCCATCGGTCAAAACAAGCCGACTGGTGTTCTCGCTATGTTGGCACCATTTGGTGTTGAGCAAGTGAAAGGCTATCTCAAAGTCGATGAGGGCAACCGCACCTCCCACGAGAAGATATTTGCTGGCGGTGACTGTGTTCGCAGCCATGGCGAGGCATCAACTGTAATGGCTGTTCAAGACGGCAAAATTGCTGCTGTCAGTATTGCTAAGCAACTTTTGGGTGCGGCTAAACCTTTAGCTGAAGCCGTTTCTAAGAGATAAGAACTTGCTTCTTGTCTCTCTCTCTGTCTAAATTTTAGGAAGAAATTAAATGCCAGATCTATCGATTGATTTTTGCGGTATCAAGTCACCTAATCCTTTCTGGTTAGCGTCGGCTCCACCAGCCAATACGGCCTATCAGATTCAGAAAGCATTTGAGCAAGGCTGGGGTGGTGCTGTATGGAAAACAATCGGTGCGCCAGTGCTGAATGTGTGTAACCGTTATGGCACCATAGACTACAAAGGCAGCAAGATTATTGGTCTCAATAACGTTGAGCTTATCAGCGATCGACCTATAGAACTTAATCTTCGTGAGATGGTCGAGGTCAAACGCAATTTTCCTCACCATGCTGTGATTGCTTCAATAATGGTTGAATCAAAAAAAGAAGCCTGGCAGGAAATCATCAAGCGCACTGAAGAGACTGGTGTTGATGGCTTTGAGCTGAATTTTGGTTGCCCCCACGGTATGTCTGAACGCGGCATGGGGTCTGCCATGGGCCAGGTTCCAGAATATACTGAGATGGTTACAGAATGGGTTATGGCTGTTGCCACCAAGCCAGTGATTGTGAAGTTAACACCGAACGTCACCGATATCGTATTGCCTGCTAGAGCGGCTTTGAAGGGTGGTGCCTCTGCTCTTTCCCTGATCAATACTATCAACAGTGTGATGGGAGTTGATCTTGATACTTTTGAATTACAGCCAAACGTTGGTGGCAAAGGTGGCCATGGTGGCTATGCTGGCCCGGCTGTAAAGCCGATTGCTTTGCATTTGTTGAGTGCTGTAGCTGCCGATCCTGAGATTCTCAAGTCACGCTTGCCTATTTCTGGTATGGGTGGTGTTGAGACTTGGCGCGATGCCGTTGAATTTATGCTGCTTGGTGCCACCTCGGTTCAAGTTTGTACAGCCGTTATGCACTGGGGCTTCCGCATCGTCGAAGACATGATTGAAGGCATGTCCAATTGGATGGAAGACAAAGGTTTTGAGACGTGCAATGACTTTATTGGCAAGTCGCTGCCGCGAGTTTCAAGCTTCGGTGACTTCGATCTTGGCTTCCAGTCAGTGGCGCGCATCAATCATGATAAATGTATTCAATGCAACCTCTGTTACATTGCCTGTAATGATGCGGCACACCAATGCATTGACTTGAAAGAGTTGAAAATCACGGACGAAGCTAAAGAGCGTTTGTGGCCAGTTGTTAGAGAAGAAGATTGTGTTGGCTGTGATCTCTGTTCACGAGTTTGTCCTGTGGATGACTGCATCACCATGGTGGAAATCGACACAGGTAGACCGCATACCACCTGGAATGAACTGGTCAAAGCCAAACCTGAAGTACTCGAGTGGGACAAGATGGAAGCCTATCGCAAGACTGCCAATATCCACATTCACTAAGGTACTTCGCTCTATTTAATTGTGTCTATGCATTGCAATTTGGCGCTGCAATACAATTAGGTTATGCATTAAAATAAGCTCGTGCATTAGTATGTAGCTATGTCTTCGCCTAAACCGTCAATCAGTTTTGCAAGTGTTTCGGCTGCTCCTACGCTTGGGGCCAGCTTTGCCATACTGAAACGATGCAATATCTTCCTCTGCTTTTTCCTATCCTTAACTATATTATTTGCCGTTGGCGACCCCGGCTTTGTCGCCTTAGCCGCACAGTCTTCTATTTCAAAAGATGGTTCCGCCATGAATAATGTCGCTAAAGATAATGTCGCTAAAGATAAGGTCGCTAAAGATAGTGTTGCTAAGAAGAACCCTGGCCTATATTTCGCTTGTGAACGCAAGCTCGCGCTTAAGGGAAAGCGAATAAAGGCTTCTGACTGGTTGGGGAAAACTAGTAAAGCTCTTTCTTATGGAGACAGGGCTGTCGATTGCGATTCTCTTTATTCTGAAGAGCAGTTGTTTGAGCGCCTTGCTGCCGAAATCAAAAGCAGTGGCCAGCCCCTTACCCTTTTTGTTCACGGCTGTTGTGTTAGTTTCTCTGAAGACTTGATTCAGGCTAGTGATATTAAACAAGCCTTGCAAGATGCTGGTTTGAATGGTCCATTATTGGCCTACGATTGGGCCACTCCTTGTTATAACTATGCTGGCTCTCTGGCTAAATTGCCTGGCTGCCGCACCAACTTTACGGCCTTTCTTGAACGCCTCGTCGCTAAGCTTGGTCGGGACAAAATAGTAATTGTCGCCCATAGCCTTGGTATTCACGCTGTGCAAAATTATTGTTTGCAGGCGCAGAAGACTGAGCCTGAAGCTAGCCAAGTTTTTTCTGCTGTGATACTGAGTCGTCCTGATGTTGACTTCAGTTCCTTTAAAACTTCAGAAGCCGCCTTGAAGAATTTTTCTGGCAAGTTAATGCTGCTTTGTGCTAGAAACGATATCAATCTCAAGCTTTCATCGTTTATTCGTCGGGCTGGCTATAACTTCGTTGACGACCCGAGGCCTGTGCACGACAACTATCTACGGCTGGGTCAGGCCAGCGTGGCTAGTGGTGTAGCTGACCGTTTAGCCGTCTACGATATTAGCCACCTACGCCTGCGGCACTTGATTCCATATAAACTGATAGCAGGTCTGCTTACTGGCGAAACTTCATCGTACTTAATCGAACGGGCTGATGGTGGTGTTTTGGAAGTCAAGAACAGGCTTTAGGCTGCTATAATTTCTTGACTACTTAGGCTCATTTAATATGGATACCAAGCTCGAAAACCAGACCACTCCAGCTCAGCCGCGCCCTGCTTTGCCCAAAAGCAGTAACCGTAAGCAGTTAATTGTTGGGGCTTTATTGGTTCTTGGCTTGGCTGCCTATGTCTTAAAAGACAAGCTGCCTTTGAATCCTGGTGCTCGCGAAGCAGTTACTAAAGTTGAGAGAGCCAACAGCCAAGCGGTATTAACTGTTGAGTTAACAACCGTCGAGCCTCGTGATTTTGAGCGCAAACTGCTGGTTAGCGGAACGGTTTGGGCTTGGGATCCAGTTCAAGTAGGCTCTGAAGTTAATGGTCTTAAGGTTCAGTCTGTTCTGGTTGACGATGGCGACCATGTTAAGCGTGGGCAGCTATTAGCCAAGCTTAACAGCAGCATAATTGAGGCTCAGCTGGCCAAGAAAAAAGCCAATTTGCTTGGTGCTGAAGCTGCATTAGTGAAGGCCATACAGCCCTATCGGGCTGAAGACCTCACTTCGCTTCGTTATGCCTACCATCAAGCCCAGGCCAATATTGCCCAAGAAGAAGCTAATTTAGCTAGAGCCCAAGCCAATTATGCTGAAGCTGCTGAGAATGCTAAGCGTTATACCTGGCTTGTTAGTCAGGGGGCTGTTAGTGCTGAAGACGCTGATAATCGCAATACTCAGGCCAAAGTTTTTCTAGCTGAAGTACATAACTGCGAGGAGAAAGTGAAAGCGATTAAGTTCGCCGCGCAGCAAGCTAAGGATCGCTTGACCATGGGTGTATCGGGCGGCCGCCGAGAAGATATTGAAATTTCGAAATCGCAATTGGCTGAGATTTCGGCCAATATATCTGAGCTCAATTCGCAATTAGCTCAAACTGCTATTGAGGCCCCTTGTGACGGTCTAGTGCTCAAGCGCAGCGTGCACATAGGCGACATTTCTAGCACTAACAAAGTAATGTTTGACCTGGTTCGCGATGGTCGCCTTGAGCTCCGGGCTAATCTTCCTGAAGCTGACATTGGTTTGGTCAAGCCCGGGCAGGTTGTGCGCATTGGAAATATCGATGCCCATGTGCGTGAAATAAGTCCGATGATTGATCAAGATACTCGTTTGGGCATGGTGCGCATTGATTTGCCTCTCAATACTCAGTTGCGGCCGGGTAATTTCGTCAAAGGTGAAATTAGTCTTGGAAAGGTCAAGGTCAATTCGGTCGGTTCTTCGTCTGTGGTTTACAAAGATAACCGCGCCATTGCCTATACCCTTGACAGCACAGGCAAGAAAGTGCAGATGCATTTTATCGAAGTGGGTGGGCGAGACGGTGATTACATTGAAGTCTTGAGTGGCTTGAAGGCTGGCGATCAAGTGGTCGCTAAAGGCGCTGGTTTTATCAAAGATGGTGACGTTGTTAACGTCCTTAAGGCTAAGTAGACTGCCATGAACTTCAATCTCTCTACCTGGTCGATCAAAAATCCAGTACCGGTAGTGGTGCTATTTCTAGTTTTGAGTTTGATGGGTATTACTTCCTTTATCAAGCTTGGTATAGATGAAAGCCCTAATATCGATGTGCCCGTAGTAACAGTGGCCGTGAGCCAGCTTGGCGCTGCGCCAGCTGAACTCGAGACCCAGGTAACTAGAAAAATTGAGGATGCCATCGCCGGAATCGGCAATATCAAGCATATTGCTTCTAGTATTACTGATGGTGCCTCGTCTACTTCAATAGAATTCAATCTTGGCACAAATACCGATAGAGCCGTCAATGATGTGCGCGATGCTATTTCTAAGATTCGCCAGGATATGCCCCAGGGCATTGAAGAGCCGATTATTCAGCGCCTTGATTTTGTCGGTGGGCCGTTTGTCACTTATACAATTGATTCGAAAGTACTGCCCCCAGCTGAGCTGTCTTGGGTGGTTGATAATGACGTTGCTCGTGCTTTATTGTCTGTTCCTGGGGTTGGCCAGATTCAGAGAGCAGGGGGAGTTGATCGTGAAATTCGTGTCAATCTCGACCCCACGCGCCTTGAGGCTCTAGGCATCACTGCTGACATGGTCAGCAGCCAGATTCGTCAACTAAACATTAATCTGCCTGGTGGTCGTGGTCAGGTGGGTGAAGGCGAACAGTCTATTCGCCTTCTTGGAAGTGCTCTGACCGTGCCGCAACTGGCTAAGACCGATATTGTCTTGCCTAGTGGAAAGCGCGCCCGCTTAGACACTTTAGGTAAGGTTGAAGACAGCACTTCTGAAGTGCGGCAGATGGCTCTTTTGAATAATCAGCCGGTGGTGGCATTCTCTGTGGTGCGCAGCACGGGCTCTAATTTAGTCGATGTTGAGAAAGGCGTCGATGCCAAAATTAAAGAGTTAGCTGAAACTCTGCCTGGCTCACTGAAGATTGTTAAGCTGCGCAGCAATGGCCGCTATATCAAAGAGTCTTATGACGCTTCTCTTGAGTCATTGATTCTTGGCGCGCTGTTGGCTGTTTTTGTGGTTTGGGTTTTCTTAAAAGATTGGCGAGCCACAGCTATCACTGCCATTGCCATTCCTTTATCCGTAGTTCCTACCTTTGCTGTGATGCAGTGGGCTGGCTTTACTCTAAACAGCATGTCTTTGCTTGGCTTGGCATTAGTAATAGGCATTTTGGTGGATGATGCCATTGTTGAAATTGAGAATATCGTCCGTCACATACGCATGGGTAAACCAGCCTATCAAGCCTCTATCGAGGCCGCCGAAGAGATTGGCTTGGCCGTGATTGCTACTACCTTGACTATTGTTGTGGTCTTTGTGCCTGTGGCTAGTATGGGCGGAATACCCGGGCAATTCTTTAAGCAATTTGGTCTGACAGTTACTGTTGCTGTGCTGTTTTCTCTTCTTGTGGCCCGCATGATTACACCAATGATTGCCGCTTACGGCATGCGCAGTGTTGGTGGGCAAGAAGAAGAGCAAGCCGTCAATCAGAAGTTTATGAAGTTCTATGCTCCGGTGCTTGGTCTGGCCATGAAGCACAGGCTTATTACTGTTATCTGTGCTTGTTTGCTCTTCGCTGCTTCTATTGTTTTGTTCAAATCAATGCCCACATCACTGATGGCCAACGTTGACCGGGGCGAAGTTTTGCTCAATGTCGAAATGCCACCGGGCTCTGACCTGGAAGATACAAAGGCCGTTTCGGAAAAATGTACCGATATCATTGCAAAGCACAAGGAAGCGGTCAATGTGGTGGCTTTCATTGGCACTCCCACTTCGGCGAAGCGCACGTCTGGTGGCAATCAGGGTGATGTCACTAAGGCTACCATCTATATTTCATTGAAGCCCCGCACAGAGCGCTCAATAACTCAGCAGCAGTTTGAAGAATCAGTTAGGGCCGAACTCGATAGTGTTGCTGGTGCGCGCCTGAGCTTCTCTCGCTCTGGTGGTATGGGCGGTAAGCCCATGCGTATGGTTCTGACTTCATCCGATGCGGCACAGTTAGATCGTGTGGCCGAAGAGCTCAAAGACCAGATGCGCTCGGTAAAAGGCTTGTACGATGTTAGCTCGTCTGCTGGCATATTGCGTCCGGAGATTCTTGTTACTCCTGATTTTGATAAGGCCGCCAGGCAAGGGGTTTCAGTGCAGTCGATTGCGCGCACAGCTTTGATTGGTACCCTCGGCGATAGTGAGGCCAATTTAGCCAAGTTCAATCTTGACGATCGCCAGGTCAATATAAGAGTGGAGTTAGACCCACAGTATCGCAATGACCTGCGTATTATTGAAGATATGAAAGTTTCAGCCAATGGTGGACGTTTAGTGCCACTAAGCAGTGTGGCCACAGTCAAGTTTGGCAGCGGACCTTTTCAAATCGACCGCTTTGATCGTCAAAGACAGGTTACTTTAGAGTCAGGCTTAGACAGCAGCACCACTCTTGGTGAAGCAATTAAGAGTGTTCATGCTTTGCCGGCCTTCAAGACCATGCCTAAGTCAATAAACGAATTGCCTTTAGGTGATGCTGAAATTCAGAGGGATATTTTTGGCGGCTTTGCCACGGCCATAGGCTCAGCTGTGCTGCTCATTTATGCCGTTCTAGTGGTGCTCTTTGGTGGTTTCCTGCATCCCCTGACGATTATGGTCTCTCTTCCTCTTTCTCTTTGTGGTGCTCTTCTTGGGCTAGTTTTCTTCCATCAGTCTATTGGTCTTTATGCTCTGATTGGTATCACTATGTTGATGGGCCTGGTCACCAAAAATGCCATTCTTTTGGTGGAGTATGGCCTGATGTCAATGAAACATGGCATCGATCAGCGCCAAGCCATCATGTTGGCGGGTGAGACTCGCATGCAGCCTATTTTGATGACAACAATTGCCATGATTGCCGGTATGATGCCAATCGCTCTTGGTATCGGTGCTGGCTCTGAGGCTCGTGCGCCCATGGCCATATCGGTGATTGGTGGACTTGTCACCTCGACTGTGTTTACATTAATAGTGATTCCTGTGGTTTTCACCTACGTAGATGATTTTCAAAAGTGGCTTAAGCGTCTGGTATCCCGGTTTGGCGCTTCTAATGCCGAGAATGCTGATAACTTGCGTGCTCAAATTGAGAGTCAGTTTGTTGCATCTAAAAATGACTAGCCCATTCAAATTTCGCGCTCTCTTTCTAGCCACTTTGCTAACTGTCTCAGCCTTCCTAAATGTCTCTACGTTGTCACCCGGCACGGCAGCCTTGGCCAGCGCTCCTGATCCTTTTGTACCACCGATAAATAATCCTAGCGGTAGCCGCAGTGGCTGGATTGTGCGTCAGCGTGGCTACCAGGTGGGCGGTTGCGTTTGGTACATAACTGATCAACAGATTAAGATGAGCGGCTCATTTCTCTGCATGATCATCAATCGTAAAACCAATAAAATTACTCTCTACTCGCTTAAGAGTCGGCGCTATCGTACCTATACACTAAGAGATTGCGCCAAGCGCATCGGCATCTATCGCGCCAAGCAACAATATATATTTGCCGCTCCTAAGACCGTCGGGAAAACAGAATATCTGGGCCATCCGGCTACTTTGTTAGTACGCATTGGTAAGCGTATCTCCAATGAGCGAACTCCAAAAAACGTAGAGTTTCGCGATGACTTAATTGTCAGTTCTGAAATTCATTTTGAGCCAGAAATAAATGCTGTACTCGAATCAGTTCTCTATTCTGTTTATAGCTATGGTCTGCCATTCAAAATGGTGCGCTCTGGTTACATCAAAGGCCGAGAGAGGCGCTCGACTCAGAGTGTTACTTTAACTGAAGTGCATTTTGCCAAGGCCAGGCCTATTCCTGATACTGAGTTTGCCTTGCCCAAAGGGCTCAAGCCGTCACAGACTGAAATGGATTTACTTTCCAGCGATATGGAAGCCAGTCATATCTAGCCGAGTGTTAGCTGATCTGCTGCTATTTGTATTCGTGAAAGTATTTGCTGATGCCAGCTTGTAGCGAGGAGCCGATGGAGGCGAAAAGGCGGTCTGATTGTTTTTGCAATATGGCTGTTTGTTGGTACATAGTCACTACTGATTGATGGAATAGCTTGTCGGTTGGTCTCTTCTTGAGCTCTTTGACAGCGTTTTCGAAATCACCATTGGCCTTGCTGTAGTCGTGCATGGCGAACTCGGCAAGCGACTTTTTATAGCTAATTAAGCCTAGATTGTAGAGGCGCTGACGCTCATCAGTTGAACTTTTCCAGGCCTCTTCTCCCATATCATAATATTTAACTGCAGCTTCATTCATCTTTAGCTGCACAAAGACATCGCCGAAGCGGCTTAGGCTCAGGGCTCTTAGCTCCTCAACTGTCTTATCTCGGTTGGTTCTGCCACTAGGACCTAGTTCGCGCCATAGTTCTACCGCGTCGTAGAGAGAGCTTCTGGCCATGTCGTAGTCGCCGGTGCGGTAATAACAATCTCCCATAGCGCTCAAAAGAGCCGCTTTCATGCGCTTGGAGGTATTGGCATCAATTTCGCTTTTGAAGGCTTTGAGAGTGGGAGCAGCCTGGCGAAGGGCCTGGGGGTAGTCGCCAGCATAGTAATAGCTGCGGAAAAGAGACAAGGCTATTTCTTGCGTGGTTATGGCATCCGGGCCATTTTCGTAAGCACTGATTTCTTGGCAGTACTGGTAGATTTCGGCCGCATCACGGAAGCGACAGGCCCTGTATGCCGAATCAGCGGCATTGAGCATTTGCTGTAAGTCAGAGTTTGGATCGTCTAATTCGTCTCTGGCCGATATAGGTGAGCCCTTTTGTTTATGCTGAATCTGACGAACTCTCGCTCTGGCTTTGTCAAGAAGATTGTCTGTACCAAGCGCGCTAGTATCGAAAACAGTTGGAGTTTCTTTCTTGTCAGCAAACTGTATGTACCAGTCTAGGGGTTGACTTTCCTTGCCCTGGTCTTGGCCGTAAGCGTAGAGGAAAATGAGACTAGACGAGCAAAGTATAGCCAAGCCGAGGGCAAACAAGCTAATGGTTGCAGCTATTTTGTCTCTCAGAGTCAGTCTTTTGCGCTTGAGGCGGTAGAGATTCCAGCCCGAGCTGATGAAGCTAAGTGCCCCTCCTTGGTTGGAGGAAAAATCTTCTAGTTCGCTTTTGAGCAAGCGCATACTAGCTTGACGATCGTTTGGATCTTTGGCCAGGGCTTTGAAAATTATTGCTTCGAGCGCCTGTGGTACTTTATTTTCAGGACACGCCAGTTTCATGCTGATGGGCATTTCGTTCATATGACGGTAGAGAATTTCAAGCATGTTGGCACCGTTAATCGGAGGCTTGCCGGTTAAGGTCTCGTACATCAGGCAACCCATCGAATATATGTCTGAGCGACCATCGAGCTTTTCGCCTTTGCATTGCTCTGGACTCATATAGAGAGGGCTGCCAAAGACGTCTCCTGTCTGGGTTAAGGCGGCAGCGTCCGTGCCTTCGTGGGGCATGAGCTTGGCGATGCCAAAGTCGACAATTTTGGCTTGCTCTGTTTGTCGCTCGGATAAATCGGCCGCTTCATCTTCAGTGCCGCGAACGTAGCTAATGGTTTGGCTTTTCTTGCGCTCAGATTCTAAAATGATGATGTTGCTTGGCTTTAGATCGCGATGGATTACACCTTTGTTGTGGGCGTAAGACAGGGCGTCGCATATTTGAATAAATAGCTTGATAGCTCGCTCTAGCTCTAGTGGGCCCGAAGCTTTGATCAGGTCTCCCAGCGAAACTCCATCGAGATAATCCATGACAATATATGGTCGATTGTCTTCGCTAATGCCAAAGTCAAAGATTCGCACCACATTGGGGTGGTCAATTTGGCTAACCGCTTGCGCTTCCTGGCGAAAACGATCCCGTGATTGTTCACGACCAATCATGTGGGGATGGAGCATCTTTAAGGCGACTTGCTTATTCATCAGCATGTGGCGTGCCTTGTAGACCACGCTCATACCACCTTCGCCTATCTTGGATAATATTTGAAAGTGGCCCGCTACAACTTTGCCAACGAGTTTTTCATTGAGAGCTTCAATTGGCATTTCGCGATCATTCGCCGCATCGTTCTTGCTGTTCAAGGGCGTGTTCAGGCTTCCCTCGGGCGGGGCAAAGCTAAAAGTCTTTAGGTCGGGCTTTTTGACGTTATCGTCTTTGTCCGTGGGGGGCATTTCGAGCCTGTCAGCTGTTTTGCGCCGGTCTTGATTTTATGAACTGATTTTAGAACCTGCTTTTGGGAAGTGATCATGGCATACTTGTGTAAGTCTTGAACAATTAATCTTACATGGCTAATTAATGCTGGCAACCTGGCTCTATCGCAACGCTATCCGTCCTTGCCTCTTTCTCCTCGATCCAGAGGAAGCTCATGACTTGGTGGCCAATCTGTTGCCAGTCTCGGCGCCACTGTTGGGCATTGGCAAAGAGATAGTCTTTAGCCCGCAAGTACAAGCGGCCTTGCCAAGGTTGGCAACAACTTTAGCTGGAGCTGCTCTTGCTAATCCTGTTGGCCTGGCGGCTGGTTTAGACAAAAATGCCAAATTTGTTTCGTATTGGCCTCAGTTTGGTTTTGGCTATGTTGAAATTGGTTCGGTCACAGCCAAGCCCTCATTGGGTAACGACAAGCCTCGCTTATTCCGTTTGCCGGAAGACCAGGCCATTATTAATCGCATGGGTTTAAACGGTGATGGTGCCGAAAGTATTGCCTGGCGTTTAGCTTCAACGGGCCGCAGCCAGTCACTCGGGCCTGTCGCTCTCAATATTGCTAAGAGTAATTTGCCTAACTTGCATGATCAATTGGCTGTTGCCGATTTGCTTGCTACGTTTATGTGCTTTCAAGACAGCAACTTGGCTTATGTCACAATTAATACCAGTTGTCCTAATACACATGATGGTGCCCTTTCTGAAATTTCTGAGTTTAGAGAAATTCTCAAGGCAATAAATGCTGCCAATCATCAAGCTTTTCCTTTGTTTCTCAAACTTTCTCCCGATAGCACCGATGAATTTATAGCTATGCTTTTAGCTTCGGTTCGGGAACTTGAAATTCCTATTGCTGGCTTCGTTTGTGGTAATACAACAGTGAGCCGCGATAGTCTCAATACATCACAGCAAAACCTGGATAAAATTGGCCGGGGTGGTCTGAGTGGCTATCCGCTTAAGGCCCGCATGTTAGAGCAAGTAAGAAAGTTATATGAGCTCAAAGATACAGAGCAGCAAATCATTGCCTGTGGAGGGATTGCCTGCGCTGCTGATGTTGTTGCCGCCTTGGCTGCTGGTGCTTCCGCCGTGCAACTCTACACAGCCCTTGTATATCATGGACCTTTGATAGTTCTGGAGATGTTGGCAGACTTAGCCTTGGCTCTGGCTCAGGCCGATGTTACGGTGAGCGATCTTGTCGGCAGTCAAAAGTTAGGTGAGCTTGTCAGCGCTAGGCTCCGTTGATTCTGAATTAGCAAGTTTTTTCTGGTAAAACTCTTCGGCCAGGAATATGCTTACAGTTGCGACGGGCACCGCTATTAGTGCTCCGCTGATGCCTAAAAGACTGCCGCCGATGATAACTGCGAGCATCACTATCAGTGGATGTAGCTCAACCTGTTTGCCCAATAGAGTTGGCACAATGAAGTTGCTTTCACACCACTGTTCGACAACAAATAAAACGATTGTAGCTGCGCCCATCCAGGGTGCTTGCACAAAACTGATAATGACAGCAAATACCGATGTAATCATGGAACCGACAAAGGGAACGAGATTGAGCAAACCGGCCAATACTCCTAGTATCAAAGCTTTTTTGTTGCCGATTAGGGCCAGGCCAATACCAATAAAGCTCCCCACTGCCAGGCTAACCAGTAGTTGGCCGCGCACATAACCGCCCAGTCTGTTTTCTATTGGCTTGATTAGCCCCGCCCAACGCTGGCGCTGAGGGGATGGTAGCCAACTGAGGAGAGAATTATTGATGTCTTTGGCAGCAACGACGAAATAGGCTGTGAGAAAGAGAATGAAGAGTCCGTTGATTAGCACTCCGAACACCGAGCCAGTTACTTTTAGCAGTTTAGCTAATGTAGACATACTGAGCTGCTTAACATCGTCGGCGGCGATCTGTGCATGGGTAAGGTCGGGGCCCCCCATATCGCTTAGATTGTGGGCTTTTTCCAGGAGCCAGGCGAAGTAGCCTGGTACATTGTCGAATAGGCTCGAAGCCTGCTCTCTCAGTATCGGCAAAAGGCCAGAGCCAAGACCGACATAGAGCGCAGCCACTGTCAAGTAAACTGCCGCAACTGTAATTGCTCGCGGAATTTTACGCTCTTCCATGCGCTCAGCCAACGGGGCTAGGGCCGCTGCTAAGGTCAGTGAGGCAATTAGACAAATGATCAGGGCTTCTAGTTGGATTGCCACATAGACTGCGGCTACAGCGAGAAATAGGTATAGAGTGAGGCGGGCACTGCGGTCTTTAATCATATTTACCTGCCGATCTTTATTGTGCCGATTTTACGCTGACAAACTCTACGCCCGAAATTGAAACGACTTCGCCTGCTGACACCACTATACCAATCTGTTGGCTTTCGCCGTTAGATAGATAGTTGTCTAACTCTCTTAAGTCAAAGAAAATATCTGCTCCAACGCGCTTGCCCGCTAGCTTGTTCATTTTGGTTTCATCTAAATAGTTGCGTACGGCTAAATCTACTGTCGAAGCACTGTGGTCGGCAATTTTGATTTTTAAGATCCAGCGATTTTCTTGTAAAACAGGTTGATCAATTTTGTCATTGAGCCAAAGTATGGCCTGCTTGTCACCGGCCCACAGCCGGGCTGAACTTTTCATTAAACTGATAACAGGAGCATGTGAGCTAACTATTGATGAAGAGTTTGCGCTTGTACTGTCTACTAATTGCCATGGGCTGCCTTCCAACAGGGTGACGAAATAGTCTTTGCTGCTGGCCGACCAGGGCATGTTGCTTGATGAAAATGGCTGGCTGTCTGCTTTGGCGACTGAGGCCAATAGACCTTGTGCTTGTTGCCACTGATAGATTTTTTTGCTATTGGAAATTGGCATAGTTTCTTTCATCACTTTTAGACCGTGAGAGAGGTCGCGATCGATAAAAGGTGGTGCTAGGAATAATTTGATATTTTCAGCAGCCGCAATCAATGGCACTCCCTGATGGTTTTTAGGCCAATTCGTCAAGGTGATATTGCCATCGGTTGTGGCGGCGTTGATCAGCTGTCTGCGGAAATTCTCAACAATCAGGCTGCCTTCAACAGTTGGTTTTAGATTGATTGCCAGTAAGTAACTCCATGCCAGATAAAGTAAGGTCATGGCCACGAGGCCGCACGATGTCAAAAGTTTTGCGTCTTTATCTTTGGTGTTGCCACTCTCTAGAGATAGTATGGCGATCAATATTGAAAATGGTGCAGCTGCTAAAAAGAGATGACTATCGTGGGCTGTTAATGGCAATACGGTTAAGCCGAGCCAGACCATCAGTATAAGGGCTGTGATGGTGGAGCTAGGAGGAGTAGGAATACTGCCCACTCTAACCATTGAACTCGTGTGAGTGCTTTGATTTAGTCTAATTTTGGCAATTTGGGATTTCAATAGTAGCACCATCAGTGCGCACAGTAGTGGTACTAGTGCCAGTGGCACTATTTTGCCGACACTGACAACAGCTTCGTTCACTGGGAAAAATAACAACAGTAGAGTCTTTTTGTCGACTGCCCCTAAATAGTGCGGGTGTAGAAAGAAACTGAAGACCGCGATGAGCCAGTAAAGGCCACTACAGCTGATGGCATCGGTCAAGGCATTTTTCCTGGCGGCGAAACGGTTGCGGCCTGGGTGTAAGGCCAGTAACGTAATTACTAGGGGCAGTGACAATGATTGCGCACTCAGTAATAGTGCCAGAGCAGCTGAAATGAGCGAGAGTGGAAAATACTGTTTTTCTTCTATTAGTCTGTAGCGCAGAAACAAGAAGACGCTAAGTAGATAGAAGAGACTAGCGATTAGCTCAATTCGACCCGACACTATCGCTACTGATTGGGCGTGCAGTGGATAGACCGAAAAGAGCATGCCCGCCCAGATGGCACTGAGCGCTCCATTGCGATTGCCAAGGCGACCAGTTAGCTCTAAGGTGATCAAACCGACAACGATGGCACAACTGGCTGTCAATAAAATATTGCTGACGTGAAAGCCTAGTGTATTGGTGTGATAAAGCAAATAATCTATCAGTAAAATACTAGTAGGATTGGCTAGAACCTGCTCAAAAGAGCCGTGCAGCGTATCGGCAATTGCCTGGATGTAGGTTAGGTCTTGACCAAGGAAAGTGACCAAAACTGTTTGGCCATAGGCTATTAAACAAGAGACACACATGATCAAAGCGCCAAGTAGCATTTGCGTTTTGGTCGAGGAAAAATCGACTCTGGCTCTTTCTAGCTGCCGTTTTGGAGCACTTGCAGGAGCCTTGGTATCGCTGATATTTTCGGAGGTGGACAAATGGCATTCCTCCATTAAAGTTGAAAGTTTAAGGGGTCACTGAAGTAACCGATGACCTTACCGTCTTGGTCAAGGGCGGCCATTCTCATCTGATAGAAGCCTGGCCCTTTTACTCCTGTAAATGTAATTGGTACGCCATTGCCTTTGAGCTTGCCGAGGGTATGGGAGAATAAGGCTTCAGGGCTTTTGCTGGTGGCTCTATAACTGCCGCTATAGTGTTCGAACCAACTATTGGGTTTAGAAACTTCGACATAGGCTGATACCGCACCTGGTACTATACTGGCGTCATAGTTGAAGCATGGCATTTTACCCCGGGGTCTGCATATGCCATCGCCATCTTCAACCAGTGTCTTTTCATCACTCTCGATTTTTGGTCTTTGCCCTTGCAGGTTGCCCGTTTCTAAGCCCAATATGTGCAGCCGCTGCTCTGGTGCTAGGCCTTGTATTGATAGAGTGAGTTGATCTATTTGACCAAGGGCGAGCCATTGTTTGTGTTCTGATACGTCGAATCGCAGATGTCCATCAGCTCTCGCTTGGCTTAGAGGTAGGCTAAATTGACACTTCAAGCTGCTCGGCGCTAGAGCCGTGAGGGTAATTACAGCTTCTGGCCACTGCTTTATTTGTTCATTGTCGAGTAAGACATCTACATAGTCAGGGGCTTGGGCATTAAGGCTAAACTCTGGAGAAATGAACTTTGTTTGTTCGCTAAGGTCTATACCTGGTAGTTTGACGTTATTGTTTTCACCAGCAAAAACAATTGGCTCGAGGGTCATTGTCGTGCGATCCCATCGGTATGAGTTGTTATCTTGTCCTGTTTTGTTGCGCCAGCGCGATATGTTAATCAAATCAGGATCGCCAAAGGTAGCCGGTTCAAAGCTAGTAACCTTGCTGTAGATTGCTTCAGGCGTTAATGGCTTACTCAAAAGAACCGACATGGTAGCAGCGTTGTAGAGCATATGCGCCCCCCTATAGGTGTGGGGGACGTTTAAGAGAGAGAGTTTGTCTTCCGGCTTCAGTGCTAGTGCTTGCTCAGTAACTGCTTTTCTGAAGAGGCTCACTTCTTTCATGGCATGGTTCCACGGTTGATTGTTGCCCGTTGTGATAATCAGTAAGATTATGCTAAACCAGCCGGCTGCAGCCAGGCGCAGGCTGCTCAATACTGGCCAGTTGCGTGCTTCTGTGGGAAAGAGCAGCCAGGCGAAAATCAAGGCAATTGGCGCCGTGCCGTAGTATATGAAGCGGCTACCCTGAAGAGCAGGAGTAAGATTCCATACTTGATAGGTCGGTAGGAGCGATAAAATTAGCCAGCCAAAGGCAAAGAGCAAGCCACGCACGGCTTTCGAGCGTGATTTGGCCAGTACTAATGCCGCTGTGAAATTTACTAACATGGCTAGATAGACGACCTTAAGCTGCAGCGAAAGACTGTGCTTGCTGCCAAAGACGTCGATATTGAATGGAAATAGAATACGTAACAGTGACCCGTCCAGCCAACGTTTAGCTAGGCTGTTAGAGAGCCCTTGACCCACTGAACCCTCATAGCCTCCAGATATGGTGCCCAGCACAAGCAGGCGAAAGAGGAGGTAGGCGAAGAGAATAAGCCAAAAGGGCTTGGTTTGATTGAGGCTAGAAAGCAGGCGCCCTTTGGCGCTTTTTGTGTCGTTAGTTGTCGTGCTCAGTAACTGCATTAGCAGCAGGGTCGGAGGCAGGGTAACGGCCATTTCTTTCGACATTAAACCGAGCACAAAGGCAAAGAGGCTAAGCTTATAAGGCAGTGAATTTTTACTATGGAAGCTTTTTAGGTAAAGCCAGAACGACAACAGGCAAAAGACAAGAGCAATACTGTCAACGCGAGCTATTACCCAGTTGACTACCTCGCAGTGCAGCGGGTAAACGCTGAATATAACCCCAGCGCTCAGGGCCAAAGAGCGATTCAGCGTTCTTTCGTTGGGCCTAAAATGCTCGCCGATTTGACCAGCAACCAGGAACATAAGGCAGCTTGCCGCAGTCTGATAGAGCCAGTTAGATATGTGGAACGTCAGTGGATTGGGGCCGCCTATTAGGTAATCGAGAGCCAGAGATAGTGAAATTAGGGGGCGGTAGAAGGTTGTGCCTTGAGCCTGCATCCAATTGCCCCAGAAATTGGCAAGCAGGGGCATGAAGTTTTGATCAATGGCATGATAGAGATAATCGACGTGAACGAAGTCGTCTGCCAGAAAATATCCACCAAAGCTGTGTCTAAACGTAAATAGATTAACGAGAACAATAGCCCCTACAGCCAGGGCAGTAAAGAGCCTAGGGCTGCCCTCAATGGGCTCAGCGCTGGCGGGTTTGGAGATTTGGGGTATGACGTTCATGGCCAGAGATATTATAGTGTTCGCAGCAGGTATTGGAGGGTGACATAGTTGAGTGACGGATCTCTTAAATTCCCAGATGGATTTTTATGGGGTGCTGCCACGTCACATTTTCAGGTGGAAGGTCATCCTAAAGAAATAGCTTCCAGGTTGTCGGATTGGGCACTCTGGACCAATGAAGCTGGAAGAATTTCTGATAGTACTTCAGCTGACCAGGCTTGTCAGTTCTATCAGCGCTACGAAGATGACATCATCCTCATGCGCGACATGAATCTCAACGCATTTCGTCTCTCTTTTAACTGGCCCGCTCTTTTGCAAGACCCGCCTGGTACCAGAGTGGCGCCCTCTGTTCTTGACCAAAAGCAAGTTGATTATTATCGGCGAATACTAACCAGTCTGAAAGAAAGCGGCGTGACAACCTTCGCCACTCTTTTTCACTTCACTCTGCCTGATTGGCTAGCTGCTGCCGGTGGCTGGACCACGGCCTATGCAGTCAGCGAGTTCAAGCGTTTTTCTGAATTGATTGTTGCTGAATTTAGTGATCTTGTTGACTACTGGATCACAATCAATGAACCCCTTGCTTATGTTTACCAAAGCTATGTAGCAGGGCTTTGGCCCCCGGGAATTAAGTCTGATTACTTGTCAGCTTTTAAGGCCGTTAGACGTTTGCTAGAAGGCCATGCTGCCGCTTACGACGCCATCAAGGCCGTCAAAGCCGATGCACAAGTAAGTTATACCTTGCATTGGCGCCCATTCATGCCTAAGAACCCACTTAATCCTCTTGATCATATGGTCCGTTTTTATCGCGATTTTACGTTTAATCAGTTGTTTTCTAGTTCTCTTGAGAGTGGTGAGGTCAAATTTCCTTTTCCTATTAATCTCAATAAAGAAATTATTTCAATTTCTGGGCCGGTAGAAGGTCTAAAGGGGAAGTGCGACTATCTAGCCATCAACTACTACACCCGTGAGCTTTCTCGTTTTCGGCCATCTTGGCCAGTCGATCTCTTCGGTGAGAGTTCTCCTGAGCGGGAGTTGGCCGTTAATGATATTGGCTGGGAAGTCTATCCCAAAGGGCTCTACGACTTGCTCACTCGCGATACTCTTGCCTATCAGTTTAACTTAGATGGCAGTCGGCGTCCGGTGATTATTACCGAGAATGGTTATGCTAGCTCTTTTTCGGCAGATCTTGATCAGGGCGATTGGTCGCTAGCTGATCAGAAAAGAGTTGACTATCTAACTACTCATCTTCGCGAGATTCACCGGGCCATAGCTGCAGGTGTTGATGTAAGAGGCTATTTGCACTGGTCGCTGCTTGATAATTTTGAGTGGGCCGAAGGCTTGAAAGCTAGATTCGGCTTGATTCGAGTCAGCTATCCAACCCAAGAGCGCATATTGAGAACAAGTGCTAAAGTGTATGCGGAAATTGCTAAGAATAATGCTATTTGATCGTCCTTACCTAAGAGAGGTCGTCTTGAGAAAATCATACAAGTCAATGTTGCTGACCCTGGTGTTAGCATTGGCTGCGGTGCTGACAAACTTCGTTGCGCCAGCTTGGTGCGAAGAAGCTGTCTATGTCACACCGCATTTGATATCAGATCGCAGCGCTGTGGTAGCAGGGCAATCCTTCAAGCTTGGTATTCACCTAGATATGGCCGAGGGCTGGCACACCTATTACAAAGACCCTGGCGATGCTGGAATGAAGACGAGCGTTGAGTGGCATCTGCCCCCCGGGTTTAAGGTGTCCGAACTTATTTGGCAGAAACCAGAAAAATTTGTTGAAGCGGGCATTACAACTTATGGTTACCACGACAAAACTCTTTTAGCCGCTGTGGTTACAGCTCCGACTAAATTATCCATAGGCGAAAAACTTGATTTTAAGGCTGACGTAAAGTGGCTTTCTTGCAAAGATATTTGCCTACCAGGTAAAGGTTCCGTAGAGCTTCAACTGCCGGTAGCCGCTGGTGGCGATAACAATTCAGCTGATGCCGAGGAGTTTGAGCAGCTTGGTGATGGCTTTAACGGCTCTGTAAAAGACCTGACTAGTGCTGGTACAGCAGAAAAGCCTAAGGCGATTTCAGTTTTAGAGTCGAATTATAAAGTCGATAGTGCATCGTCTGCCTCCACAGGTGGTGCTAGTCTTTTGACTTTTCTTGGATTCGCCCTGGTTGGTGGGCTGATTCTCAATATCATGCCCTGTGTTTTGCCGGTTATCGCCATTAAGGTGATGAGTTTTCTCGAGCAGGCACAAGATTCTCCAGCGCGTGTGCGTCTTCTTGGTCTGACATTTTCTGCCGGTATCATCTCTTCCTTTTTGGCCTTAGCTTTTCTTGTAATTGCTCTAAAGGCAGGTGGGCAGTCAATCGGTTGGGGCTTCCAGTTTCAGTATCCGGGCTTCTTGATCCTCATGTGTGCTGTTGTGTTGCTCATGTCGCTTTCCTTTTTCGGACTTTTCTATGTCAACATCACGGTGGGCCAGGCTGGAATCGACAAACTGTCACAAGGTGAAGGTTTTGTTGGTACCTTCTTTAAGGGGGTCTTGGCCACTGTGCTCTCCACTCCTTGTACTGCACCGCTGCTGGCCCCAGCTTTAGGTTTTGCTTTTGCTGAACCAGCCTATGTGGTGCTTTCCATTTTTTTTGCTGCCGGTCTCGGTATGTCGCTTCCCTATTTGCTTCTGACGCTTAATCCGGCTTGGTTACAGAAGTTGCCTAAGCCCGGTGCTTGGATGGAAAAGTTTAAGCAGTCGATGGGCTTTATCTTGCTTGCCACTATGGTCTGGCTTGACTATGTTTTAACCAGACAAATTGGTGCGGAACCTGCTTCTTTTATCAACTATTGGCTAGTTACCCTGGCTTTCTGCGCTTGGATTGTGGCGACCTTTACCGATTTGACTAGCACAGGTGCCAGGAAAGCAAAAGTTTATGCCATAGCCGCTATAGTGCTGGGTGCTGTTAGCTGGCTTTGTATTTTTGCTCAGCCTCAAGTTATGGCAGCCTTAAACAATACTAGTAGCGCTGAAAAGACTGACACCACTAGCGGTGACAGCTCTGGCTGGCAGCCATTTAGAGTTTCAGCCCTAAACGAGTTACTCACAGCAAATAAGACAGTCTTGCTCGATTTTACTGCTGACTGGTGCCAGACCTGTCAGGTCAACGAAAAGACGGTGTTGAGCAACAGCGCCGTGCAGGCCAAGCTGAAAGAGCTTAATGTGGTCAAAATGAGAGCTGACTGGACACGGCAAGACCCTGATATAACGAAACTCCTGAGCAAGTTTGGTCGCGCAGGAGTTCCGTTATACGTTATTTTTCCAGCAGGAAAAGCAGATTCGCCAATTGTTCTGCCTGAAGTAATCACTGTTCCACTGGTTATTGACGAGTTGAACAAGGCAGGCAAGAGTCAATAGTGGTTTCTATTTGATCGCTTGTACTACTTCGAGCAGCTGGGCATTAGTTGGCATGCCTTCTACAACATGGCGAATGACACCTTGCTTGTCTATGACAAACAATACCCGGCTAGCTGTGGCTTTGCCTTCGCTGACAGTGCCGTAGAGCTTGCCCACGGAACCATTAAGGTCTGCCAGGAGAGGCTGTTTTAGGCTGAACTTGGCCGCAAATTTTTCGTGAGCGGCAACACTGTCTGTGGAAATGCCAAGCAGTTGCGTGTCATGTTTGGCAAAGCTTTCGAGGTCTTCGGAGAAGGCGCACATTTCTTTAGTACAGCCTGGGGTGTCATCTTTAGGATAGAAGGCCAAAATGACGTTCTTTGACCCTTTATAGTCAGCCAATTTAATGTTGCCCACAGCCTGTCCGTGAACGAAGGCAGGCAGGTCGAATGCTGGCGCTGTGGCGCCTTCTTTCAATAATTCGGTGGTCGCTTGTGGTGATGTCATGTGAATATCTCCTAACTAGAGCATGTTACAAGCATTCTTACAGAAGATTAGCCCTGCTAAGTGATCTAAAAAGATAAAGGTTATGACAGATCAGGTGCCGTGGATAGTGGAGTGAATTGTGGTTAGCAAGCCATCAATTTTTGTTAGATCTGTCTGCTCGAGGAATACCGCAAGAATTCCCACTTCAACATCAGTGAGGACGGTGGTTTTCATGACGTCACCTTGGTCGGTGGTGAGTTTGGTGAGCAATACCATCTGTTTGAGCTTGCCAATTTCTAGTTTTTTAGTGGCCAAGTTTGAAGTTGAAAGTAATGCTGTCGATAGGGCTCCGAGCATATCCTTGTCCCAACCGGCCCCTACGGTGGAGGCAATAACAAGACCATCGTGGCCGACAATCAAACTGCCAGCAACGCCTTCATAGCCGTCTATGGCCACCAGAATATTTCTAATTCCCTCACCACGGGCAGCGCTAATTACTTTCGCTGTAGATAAGCCACTGCCGATCTTTTTGGTCTCGCCACTTTTGATGATGTTCTCAACGGCTTTGACGTCGAGCAAAAGCTTGCCAATTGTCTTCATAGTGCCAACGGCTTCAGGTGCTGATTTCAGCGATCCAGACCGAGTGGAGAGGCGGCCGAATTCTTTTACTTCTTTGTAGTCTGGTGAACTCTTGTCTGGGCTCGCTGGTTTAGCTTCTTCTTTGGCTTCGGGCTTCGCTTCTGGTTTGGCTTCTTCTTTAACTTCTGGTTTAGCTTCTAGCTCAGCTTCCGCTTTAATTGCTTCAGCTTTCTCAACGCTCAGTGCTGGCATGTCGCCAGTTGCACGGGGTGAAGGGGGTGTGGCTTCTGCTTCTTGCTCACCCGCTGGCAGTGCTTGTTTTAGTTTGGCTAGGGTCTCAGGGCTGACTTCCAGTTGTTGGCCATCGGTCAAGCCAGAGAAGATGTTGTCTAGATCTTCACCGAGAGTTTCGCCAAATAGGCTCTCTTCTTCGCCGTCCTCATCTTCACTGTCTTCGTCTTCTGCTACTTTTTGTGTTTTTGCTTCGGCTGGCTTGAGAACATCTTTTACTTCTTTGAGAGCCTCTGCCGGAGCCAGGTTCGAGAAGATGTCGTCTATTTCTGAATCGACTCCACCATCAAATAGTGCGCCTTCAGATTCTTCGGCATCTTCTTCAGCTTCTTTTACTTCTGCTGGTTTAGATGGTTCGACTACACGAGATACTTCTTGCTGAGCCTCAGGCGGGGCCAACTCTGAGAAGATATTGTCGATGTCCGTGTCTAAGCCACCGTCAAAGAGACTACCGGAAATTTCTTCTTCTTCTGGTTCTTCAACTTGTACCGGAGCAGATAGGCTTTGTTCGGCTTCTTGGGCTGTCTCTAGCGGTTCGCTCAGCAGTGGGTTGAGATCAACTTCCACAGTTTTGGGAAACTCAAGGGCGGCAATGGGATCGTTCCATGGTAATGGAGCAGGCTCTGCTTCCTGCTCTATTTGCTTCTCTACTTGTTGCTGTGCTTCGGCCGGTGTCAGGTCGGAGAAGAGGTTGTCTAAATCTTGATCGACGCCACCAGAGAAGAGAACTCCTGCTTCTTGTCCTTGAATCTCTTCAGCTTTGTCAAGTAGATTGGCGAGTGACGGTATTGTTGTTAGCGGTGTCTCCGTGGCAATCTCCGCAGCGGCCTCGGCCTCGGCTGCCGGCGTTGCCGTTAACCGTTCACTGATACTAGAATGCCCAGCGCTAGATGTAGTTGTAGATGCAGTTGTTGTTTCAGCTGCGGTTTCTACTACTGGCTCTGATACAACTTTGACTTCTTCAACTGTAGCCTTCTCAACTACCGGTGCAGTCACTTCAAGATGGCCATCGGCTTTGAAGACCGTATCAAGCACTAGCTCTACTGGTGGTGTCAGTGGTTGTGCCGGCTCTTGAACATGATCGTCATCAAGTCTATCAAGGAGACTCTTGAGGCTGTCTGGTTCATTTTGCGGAGTAGTATCAAGCGGCTGTTGTTTTAGTGACGTACTAGAAGAAAGCGACTGAAGTTTGGTGAAGGTGCTGGTGTTACGACGCTTCATTGCTTGCAAGCGTGTGCTCGAAGCACTGGCAGACTGCGAGTCGACTGGCCCAGGTGTTGCGCTTGGTGGAGAAGTCGGCGCAGCAGGCGCTGCATTAGCTTGGCTCGGCTGCGAAGCGGCTTGAGCTGCTGCTTGAGGACTGGCTTGTGATGTAGCTGTGGCCAGCGGTTCTACTGGTGTAGGCTCTTTTGTCGATTGGCTGGTGGACTTGAAGGCGCCCATCATGCCGCTACTCTGTTCTTTAACAGGTTCCTTTACTGGTTCAGCCACTTCTGGGGCTGCGTCTAGGTCGCCCAGCTTAGCTGCTATGCCAAATTCGTAGCTACTTTCGAGTGGTGCATAGGCAGGTTCTGCCGCTTCCGTTTTGGCTGCAATAGTTTCAACAACTGGACTAGGCTCGAACTCGTTAACTTCTAAAATATCTTCGCCAGCTACAGCGGCGGGCTCATCTCCGATGCGGTCTAAAAGACTAGCTAAACTGCCAGCTTCAGCAGCCGGCTCAGCTGGCCTTTTGGGCATCTCCTTGGGGATCGATGCTGGCGATGTCAGGGTTTGTGAAGGGTCTTGCAAGCTTATCGCTTTCAAATTGGTCATGGTCGAGCGTAAGCTGCGGCCGTCGGCTTGAGCTTGAGCGTGGGAGGCTGCCTTTTCCCATTTAATTTGGGCTTCTGGGTCAACTTTGGCAGCTTTCAAGCGGCCAAGCTGTGCTTCTGCCACTTTGGCGTCGGCAAAGCTCGACATTTCTTCGGCTTGCATTAAATTGATTGCAGCAATTATAGAGGCAATGTTCATGACGCCAACTTGTACAGCGTTGAAGTGCACCAGCCAATCTTGCTGGATTATCGCCATGGGATCGCCGAACATATTGCCAAGCGTTCCCATAAAACAGATCATGGAGAAGAGCCAGAGATAACCGGCCAACTGCTGGACAGTCGGGCAAGCTCTGTACTGATAAAACGCGACGAATAACGGCAGGAGAATCTGGGCTGGTATTACCCAAAGAAACGGCAAGTCAAAGGTCGTTCCTGTGCTGAACGGATTCAGACGAATCACGGTCATGATGATTGCTCCACCGACCAAAGCCAGCAAGCCTACCCAACTTTTCCGGAATTTGAGCCTGTGCATGAATCTTTGCTAGTCTACCTTTGCCTGTCTACTCTTCGTTGTCCCAAGCTTTTTATACCCGGCGAAGCAATTACTAACAGCTCGGTATTCAAAAGCTTTCTAAGCTTATAGTCTAAACGACGCAGCCAAATCGCGGCTCAAACTTTCACGAATGGTCGTAAGAACTTTGTCGATTTCTTCGTTTGTTAGGGTCTCGCTTGGATGTTGGAAGGTCAAGCGGCAAGTCATAGAAAACTTCTTTGATTCTGCTGAGGCCTTATAAACACTAACCAATTCGCTATTTCGTAGATTACTGCCAGCTTGTTTCCAGATTAGTTTTGAAACTTGCTCATACGAAACATCTTTATCAGTCGCATCAAAGTCGGCGGTGATGTCTCGAACTATTTCAGGGCTGGTGGCAATGCCTGCAAATTTTTTCTGTTTGCGTTCCTTCTTAAGGCGATCAATGTCAAGTTCAAAAACAAAGGCTTTGTCTCTCAGGCCTTTACTGTCGGCAAAACGAGGATGCAATTCACCGACGTAGCCAAGGGCAATATTGCTCTCAAACAAGCTGGTGGCGCTTGCATCTTTGTTAGGGTTTGGTTTGGCCGGGCGATTCAGTGTCAGCACTGCCGTTCTATAAGGATGCAGCCAGGGCAGCGAGTTACTTTCGCTATCTGTGATTGATCTCCAGGCGAGCTTTCGCTCATCAATATTTAGAGAACTCAGTAAATTTTCGACCATGCCTTTGGCAAGGGAATAATCAACAGCCGGACTGTTTTGATTGATAGATTTGAAGCGTTGGCCTGCTACTAGGCCCGCCAAGTGATTGTCTTCGCGCACGCCTGTACTTTTATTCTCTTTTTGTAGCTCTTTAAAGTAAACGCGTCCGTGCTCGAACAGCCACACATCTTTGCGGCCGCGATCTTGATTGTAGCTACAGGCATTAATTAAGCCAGGCACAAGGCTCTGTCTCATTAGTTGGTGGTCTTTTGAAAGAGGATTTAGTACTTCTACCGCCAATTGCTTGTCAATACCGGCTTGATCTGCTGGTACCAGGCTGGATAGCCAGGCTTCGGATAGACCCATGCCAGTCAAAGCATTTTTTGCTAGGTCTAAAGTGTCATCTGGTCTTGCCACTGCCATTGTTGCTGCGGGCATGGAGGGAACAATGGCATCATAGCCATTTAGTCGGCAAACCTCTTCTATTAAATCGATTTCGCGTTTAACGTCTTCTTTGCGGAAGCTAGGCACGCTTACTTCAATTGTCTCACCTTCACCTTTTACGGTGAAGCCAAGTGGAGTGAGCAATTCTTTGATGCGTTCAGGGCTAACCTCGATACCTAGAATTCGTTTTATCTGCGAGGAGCGCAGGGTCACTTGTCCTGGTTCGACCTGGTTAGAACCGGCTTCAATCAGTGGTCCAACTGCGGCCTTGCCTTCTTTCGAGCAATACTGCGCAATGAGAAAAGCTGCACGTTCAGCGGCGTGACGCACGCTCGCTGGATCTATGCCCCGCTCAAAGCGCAGGCTGGCATCACTAGACAAACCCAACAAACGGGAGCCACGTCTCACCACTGCTGGTGCGAAGCAGGCAGCTTCGAGCACAAGAGCCGTTGTTTGATCTGATATTTCGCTGTCTTTACCGCCCATCACACCGGCAACACCAACAATAGTGTCGTCGTCAGCAATGGCTAGCATCTCGTTGTTGAGTTTGCGTTCTTTGCCATCAATGGTGGTGATGGTTTCGGCACTTGTTGCCCGCCGCACTGCTAGGTTATCGCTCTTTAAATGTTTGGCATCGTAGGCGTGCAGCGGCTGCCCGAGTTCGTGCATGACATAGTTGGTGATATCAACAACATTGTTTACGGTGCGCATGCCAATTGCTTCGAGGCGGGCGGCAATGGCTGGATGTGAGGGGCCAATTTCTATGCCTTCCATCACTCGCAAGGTGATGTAAGGGCAGTCACTGCTGCTTTCAACAATGGCCTTGCTAAATTGGCTAGCTGGTGTTTTTTCACCGAGACTCTTTTGCAGATCTGCTAATGACCAATCTGGTTTCTTTAGTGGGCGACCAAATAGCGCTGCGACTTCGCGAGCTAAGCCTCTGACTGAGAGGGCATCGCCTCTGTTTGAGCGAGGTTCTACGTGGAGAATGTAGTCTGCTTTGCTGGGCAGTAAAGGCAATACATCGCTGCCTAAAACTAGCTCTGAAGCATCTCTGCTGCCGTTCTTATTCAAAATCCAGATGCCTTCATCTTGGCCGGGATCTTGCAAATTTTTGGCAATGCCTAATTCTGGTGGCGAGCAAAGCATGCCGTTCGATTTGACGCCACGAATGGCGGAAGCTTTGATTAATAGAGCTGAGCCATCATGGCGATTCACTACTTTTGCGCCTGGTAGAGCCACAGGTATGATTTGGCCTACTTCGATGTTGGCCGCGCCACAAACGATATCGAGTGGCTCTTCCCCTTCTTTGATGCGGGTTTTAGTCAGCCTAATTTTGTCGGCATTAGGATGCTGATGAATCTCTATTATTTCGCCAACAACTATTGGACCTTCTAAATCGGGGCCTATAATAGTAACTTCTTCTACTTCAAAGGCGCCCATAGTAAGCTTCTCGGCTACCTGGTGAGCGGTAAGTCCGCTCAAGTCGACGAACTCAGATAGCCAGTCGAATGAAAGTTTCATTTAGAACTGCTCCAAAAAACGCATGTCATTAGTATAGAAATTGCGAATGTCATTTATGTCATATTTCAGCATGGCAAGACGTTCTAGCCCCATACCAAAAGCAAATCCACTCCATTCTTCCGGGTCAATTCCTACGCCTTTGAGAACATCGGGATCGACCATACCGCAACCAAGTAGCTCTAGCCAGCCGCGCCCGCCACAAGTTTTGCAGCCTTTGCCGCTGCAAAATGGGCATTCACTGTCGAGTTCGGCACTTGGTTCTGTAAAAGGAAAGAAGTCTGGACGAAAACGAATTTTTACTGGCTTTTTGAAAAGGGCTTGAATAAAGGCTGAGAGCGTTCCTTTGAGTTGACCAAAGTTGACGTCTTTGTCAATCAAAAGACCTTCTACCTGATGGAAGAGTGGATATTTGCGAGCATTCACCTCTTCATTGCGATAGACCCGGCCAGGGGCAATGATGCGCAACGGTGGCTTAGTGTTTTCCATAACCCGAATTTGCACTGTCGAAGTCTGGCTACGCAGCAAGCTTGAGGGGCCAATATTGGTATAAAAAGTATCTTGCTCATCTCGAGCTGGGTGCGAGGCTGGAGTATTTAGGGCATCAAAATTGTAATAGTCGGTTTCAACTTCAGGTCCATCGGCGACAGTGAAGCCCATGCTGTAAAAGATGCTGATAATTTCGTTGCTGATCTGGCTCAGTGGGTGAATATGACCACTCAAGCATCTAGTGCCAGGGGTGGTGACATCAATTCTTTCGGTAGCCAAACGTTGATTGAGGGTGCTGTCGTATAAGTTACTACGTTTGCCGTCGTGCGCCTGTTCGATCTGTAGCTTGGCCTGGTTTCCTAACTGTCCGGCTTTGGGGCGAATGGCCTTGTCTAGGGTAGAGAGGCCGCGCAGCATTATTGTTAGTTCGCCTTCGCGTCCGAGGTATTGCACTCGGAGATTTTCCAGGCTATCTAAGTCGGCAGTGTTATCAATAGCACTGAGCGCACTAGCAACCAAGGCTGTTATCTTGGCTTCGAATTCTTGAGCTTCCATCTTTCAAACCTGAGTAATGTTGAGCGTTTGCGTTGAACTTTTGCTTAGATTAGCAGATGAGCCCAGTTGCTTACCTTGAAAAGCGCACAGTCGTTGCGATTTGCAATTTTTCTAGACAGAAATTGTCATATTATATAAGTGTCTTTACTCGGGACGCTTTTAGGGAGTCACTTTGCCAAGACCTAGATTCAAAAACGCCAAGCGGTCAGCCCAGAATATTCCTACCACTCGCATTTCGGTGATTGTGGTCGAGGGTGAACAGATCTTGCTGGTCAAGCATCGCAAGGGCAATCGGCAATATTGGGTGCTTCCTGGTGGGCGTCTTGAGTATGGTGAAACTTTTGAAGAATGCGCTGTGCGTGAGATGAAAGAAGAAACTGGCCTAGATGTGAAAGTGGATGAATTTGTCTTTCTTTCTGAAGCAATTGCACCTGATCGCTCTCGGCATATTGTCAACGTCTATCTCACGGCGCATGTCGTAGGCGGAATTTTGAAGTTAGGTGACGAGCCAGTTCTCGCTGCTGTTGACTACCTGCCAATCAAAGATCTGCCCTCGCTTACGCTCTTTCCGCCAGTGGGAAAAACTGTGATCGATTCGTTACCTAGCTCAACCAAAGGATGCATCAGGTATCTTGGCAATCTTTGGGTGTAGTATCATGCTCAACTCGATATAAAGATCCGCATCAGCATAAAAGTTAGGGAGATCCAGAAATGGCTCAGCAAAAAGGCATGAAGAGAGCAGTCAAGGTAGCTGAAAGAGCTCGCAAGAAAGTTGTGGCTAAGAAAGCAGCCGTTGTTCGTCAAGTGAAGAAGCTTGTGAAAGAAGCTAGCCAGGTTGAAAGCAAGCCAGCAAAAGCTCAAAAGGCTGCTAAGTAAGACTTGAAGCTATGACAATGTTCCTTCCTCCAGAGTCTTTATCTGGAGGAAGTTTTCGCTTGCTTACCGCTGCGTAAATATCATTTACTGCATGCCTTCGCCGAAGGTAAAGATTATTCCCCCGACAGTGACGTCGGTGCCAGGCTCTGCCCCGTTCTCGATCAAGGCGTCGATTACACCCATAGCCCTAAGCCTTTGCCAGAGGCTGAAAAGAGACTCTGGTTCTTTTAAGTTGGTGACTTGGATAATGCGATCGACCCGATCGCTTTCTACCAGTAATCCGCCCTTGATCTTTATTACTTCGAAGCCAGTGCTGCCGTGATCTACTGCGGCCGCATCTTCTTCAATGTGAGCTGGTTCCTCCGCTGCAGCCAATTCTTTCAGGCGGGTAACCAACTTGCCAGTTAGTTCTAGCAATTCAGGTACACCTATCCGAGAATAAGCCGACATCAAAAAGACGCTCTCTTTGAGCTTTAGATCGTCCTCATAGAGGGTTTTTGGTTTCTGGCTAGAAAGAGCTGCGATAACTCTCTCCTTAATTGCCTGGGCCTCCTCTTCCATCATCATTTCGGCTTTGTTAAGCACAACTAGCTGTGGTAGCGAGCTCAAATCTTTGTCGTAAAGAGCAAGCTCTTTGTTGATGGTCTGCAGATCGGCTAAGGGGTCAGCCGAATTGATGTCAACCATGTGAATGAGGAGCCTGGTTCTCTCAACGTGCCGCAGAAAGTTATGGCCAAGGCCGATGCCTTGCGAGGCTCCTTCAATCAAGCCGGGGATGTCAGCCATGACAAACCCTTGGCCTCGTTCTGGTTTGACTACCCCGAGGTTGGGCTCGAGGGTCGTGAAGGGATAATCAGCAATCTTTGGTTTTGCTCTTGTAGCGGCCGCTAGAAGGGTCGATTTGCCCGCATTTGGCATGCCAATGATGCCGACATCGGCTAGCAATTTCAGCGTCAGCTGTAGGCGTCTAGCTATGCCTGGTTGACCAGGCTCGCAATAGTGGGGTGCACGCTTGGTTGGGGTAGCTAGTTCGCAATTACCTTTGCCGCCATAGCCACCTTCGGCCACCAGCACTCTTTGTTTGTCTTTGATTAAGTCGGCAATGATTCGGTCTGTATTCAAATCTTTCACCACAGTTCCCACCGGAACTCTTATGGTGATGTCGTTTCCAGCCTTGCCGTGGCAGTTTTTGTTGGCACCTTTGACTCCTGGTTGCGCCTCAAACTTTTGCTTGAAGCGAAAATCTACCAGGGTGCTCAAGTCGTTGGTGGCCTCCAGATAAACGCTGCCGCCGCGCCCTCCGTTGCCACCGTAAGGCCCGCCCATGGGCTCATACTTTTCTTTACGCCACATGACAGCGCCGTTGCCACCGTCGCCGGAGATTACTTCTATCTCTACTTGGTCTATTAATTGGCTCATTTTTAGAAGATAGCTCCGAGATCTGTCTGATAACTAGATAGATCTTATACTGATCCTTTAACTAGAAAATAATTTATATATACTTAGTTCTAGATCTGTTTGGTTTTGACTGTCTATGTGGCAGATAGAAGAGCTAGCAAGAAGAGCTAGCAATAATAGCTAACAAGAATAGCTGGGACCATTGAGTTTTTTATAGCACTAGAGAATCACCGCAAGAATACTTATCTAAGACCAGGAGGATAGGACTTGGAAGAAAGAATCACAATCCACGAGAAAGCACGTGGTGAGACCATTAACGTCTACATTGGCGAATACCGCGGTACAAAGTACCTCCATATTCGTGAATGGTACGTTGATAAAGATCAAGAAGAGAAGCCCACTAAAAAGGGAATCGCTTTGCCTATCGATAAAATTCCAGCGTTGAAAGAAGCAATTGATCGCCTGGTACCTGCTGCTGCCGAAGAGTAGAGCTTAAATACTCAGGAAAAACCTGTATGCTTAGCTAGTATCTTGATTAGGTGCGCACCTTAAGCTGAAGGAATATCTAAGTATCTTGCTGCAAAAATCTAAAACCGCTTTTTTCGGTATTCTTCCGTTAGTTCTATCAGTGCTAAGTTTGACCTCTGCAGGGGCTGCCCCCAGCGGAGGTCATTCCCTTAAAAAGGCTGAGGAGCTTTCTTCTGTAGATGAGGCGGCGGCGATATCGCCGCTTAAACTCTCCACTTTTCGACCCAAGCAAGGAGAGGTGATTGAGCTCACTGTTTTGGCTAAAGATTTGGCTCTAGAACCTGGTTCTGAGCCACCGCTGCTCGAATTTCTCGGCAATAAATATAAGCTCTTTCCTTTCGATAGCGAAGATGGCCCCGCTTACCGCGCACTATTGACGGTGCCAGTGGTCCAGAAGGTCGGCTCTGCTGCTGTATCTGTCGGAGCGTTATCAACTCGAGTGATTGTTATGGATGCGCATTATCCAGTGCAAAGATTGACTTTGCCACCATCCAAAAACAATTTCAATATGGCTAAGGGCGAAGAAGAAGCCGTTGATAAGGCAAAAGCTACCGTTTCGCCCGTGCGTCACTGGACTAAGAATTTTAATGCCCCTTCGAAAGCCCGTCTTTCTGCTGGCTTTGGTCTGCGGCGCATTGTTAATGGAAAGCTTTTGCCAGACTATTTTCATAGTGGCTTAGATTACGCTGGTTTCCAGGGTAGCCCTATAGTTGCTTGCGCACCAGGAGTGGTGGTCTTGGCCAGTACTGGAGTGTTTAAGCTACACGGTAATACTGTGGCAATAGATCATGGACAGGGAGTGGTTTCTTTCTACATTCACATGCAGAAAATCAATGTTAAATTGGGACAGAAAGTTGATGCTGGGCAGTTAATTGGCGCCGTTGGCCAAACTGGACGGGCCAATGGACCCCATTTGCATTTTAGTATCTACTGCAATAATGTTGCTTCTAATCCTCGCCAGTGGTATCTCAAAGCCTTTTAGCTCGGTAGCAGGGAATAAAAAAAAGGAGCAATTGCTTGCTCCTTTTTTCTGTTACCAAAGTGCTGTGTTACCTGCGCCTTGAACTAATTGATTCCTGAAGGGTTTCCGAGATTCCGTTTCTCTTGTTTCCTGGTTTCCGGGCTTCCTGAACATTGTAGTTTAGTACTACATAGGTTGAGCTTTGTTCCAGAAGGCTTCTTTGATGGCCTTAGAGGAAGTTGACTCAGAGCTGATAGTTACGCTGGCTGGGGCAAAGAGGAAGACACCGTCACCAATGCGCTGTTGGTGGCCGTCAATGGCCCAGCAAGCACCAGATAGGAAATCGACTACTCTTTGTGAGCCTTCGTTGTCGAGCATGTGGAGATTGAGAAGGACTGATTTGCGACCACGAAGATGTTCAACAATATCCAATGACTCTTCGAACTGTCTAGGTTCAATAACCAGTACTTCACTGACGGCTTGAGCATTGGGATGATCCAATATTTTGGCGCCGGTGCCAGGAAGCATTTGGTGAACTCTTGCTGGCTTCACAGGCTCTTGAGCATGTGCAACCGGATCGAGTGCTAGTTGTCCATTGGTAGCGTAAACGTCGTCGGAAGTCTCAAAAAGATCTTCGAAATCCTCGCGCTCGTAGTTATCTGCAGGCCCAAACCAGAAGCTTTTGAACTTTTGAACGATGCTCACTACTTTCCTCCTTACCCTATTGGTCTAATAAAATTGTCTATACCGCTGATTGTCTATTCTTACGTCTCTACTTTTACGTTTCTTGTTGCCGCTGGGAAAACTTGCTTGGGGCTAATTGCCAAAAATTGCTCTACCGAGCCTAATCATAGTTGAACCACATATGATGGCTTCTCGCCAGTCGTCTGACATTCCCATCGACAGTTCTTTGAGGGAAATATTAAACTCGCGATTGAGTTGGTCGCGCAAGGAGCAAAGACCGCTAAAGCTCTCGTGCCAAAGCTTTATGTCGTTTGTTAGAGGCGTAATTGTCATTAAACCTTCTACCTTTATAGAAGGTAGAGCCAGGATGGTCGAAAGATTTTTGCGAAGTTCTTCTTTTGTGAATCCTGATTTTGAATCGTCTGGCAAAATTTTGACTTGCAGGAGAATTGATTGAGTGGTGCCTTTTTGGCAAGCGATGCGAGAAACCTCTTCGGCCAGGCTAAGAGAGTCAACTGAGTGAATTAAAGCGAAGTTGCCAACAGCTTGCTTGACTTTGTTTGACTGCAAGTGTCCGATAAAATGCCAATTTGAATTTAGTGCTACGTGTGGTGGCAGCTCGTCACGTTTTTTTAAGGCATCTTGTACGCGACTTTCACCAAATTCACTAACCCCGAGAGAGAAAGCTTCTTCAATTTGAGCATTGGTGGCATGCTTGGTAACGGCGATCAACCTTACGGCTTGATCGTCGATAGCTTCTCTCACTTTTGCGAGATTGGCAGCCACTGCGGAGTTTCCTCTAGGTGTTTGGTAAAGACTAGTTTGGTCAGGCATTTTGCTAGCGAGCTACTTTCGGTTTTTTTGAGCAAACCGTGCGACCAGAAGTTTTTTGAGTTTGTGGCGGTCGAAAAAGCATCACCACCGATGCCACCACCGACGCCTACTATTAACGCTCGGATAAGATCCCTTTGTCAAGTCTCCACAGAAAATTTATCTTTGCCCTGATGGCTCAGCGGTGCTTTGTCAGTGGGCGAGATCTATATCTGTTTTAGCTATCCGGGTTGCTCTGCTTACATTTAAGTGGTGCTGAATATATGCCTTTTGCAAAGACCGCTGTGATATCTCCAATGGTGCACTAAATTTCTTTAGTCTAAGGTTGAGGCTATTGCGTAAGCAATTCCGGCGGCCAAAATGGCTGCTGTCTCACCTCGCAAAATAGTTCTACCGAGTGAAGCTTTTTGAAAACCGCTGGCTAGAATCAGAGTTTTTTCTTCTTCGGTGAAACCACCCTCCGGGCCGCCAAGCAGGCAAATTCGAATACAGCCTTGGTTGCCAAGCGTCGCGCTTGCTGTGGTTGTCGACTCTAGAATTTGAACTATATTTGGTGCCTGATCTCGCTCACTCAAAAGCAGATTCAGAGCCCCTTTTGTTGAATCAAGCTCTTCTAGCTTGAGCATTTCCTCAAGGGTTAGAGCTGGGTCGAGAATCGGTAAAATTAACCGTTCTGATTGCTCAGCTGCTTCTTTTATGATGTTTTGCCAGCGCCTTTGTCGACCTTCGCTCTCTTCTTTAACTTTGGCTTTCACCACAGTACGCGTTGAGGCAAAGGGTATGATGCGATCGACTTTTAATTCTGTAAGTTTCTCAAGGGCCCACTCAAATCGAGGCCCCTTGAGCAGTGGCAGAAGGCTGATAACTTGATAATTAGAATCACCTGCCGTCTGAGCATCGGCTAGCAGCTCGAGTAATTTGAACGTGACCAGGCTTCGCGCCATCTGGCAAACCTCGGCCCGCCACATATTGCCTCGGCCATCAAGCAGATTGACTAGATCTCCGTGCCCGAGGCGCAGGACATGTTGCAGCTGATGCACGACTGCCACTTCATCCATCTCGACCAGGCTACCGAGCTGCCCGTCTCCCTTTCTGAAGGCCTGTTCAGGCAAGAAGAAGTGAGACAAGCTTTTGTGCTGATTACTACTGCTGTTTGAGTGTCGTTTTGACATTGTCTTTTCTGTTCATGAGGGGCTGGTTTGATTAAGTTCGCATCATTCTAGCGGCAATATTGTTTAAAGACAGCCACAGTACTGATGTTGGGCATATTGGCCAGGTACCGTAGTGCTATAATCACCCTTCGCGTATATTACTGTCAGTATTGCTGCTTGCAGTAATCTGTGCCTCCCTGCCCATCATATGGAAGAGTTGGAAGAGATGGACTTAAAAGACTGGTTCGCTAGCCGCCAAAAGCGTAAAGAGATTCAGGAAGTGATTAAGCAGCCCCTGACAACAGATGAGTACTGCGCTCTCTGGAAGCAGTGCTTCCAATGTCGGGAATTGCTTTACACCCGCGACTTGCGCACTAACTTGGATGTTTGTCCTAAGTGCGATTATCACTTTCGTGTCGGTGCCCTTGATCGCATAGAGCAATTGGCAGATGAAGGATCCTTTGATGAGCTAGATGCTGACATGCGTTCATCAGATCCGCTGACATTCTTCGATACAGAGGCCTACACGAAAAGACAAGACGAGGCCACCCGCAAATCAGGCTTGCGTGAAGCTGTCTTGACAGGTCTTTGTCGTATTGATGGTCATGAAGCTGCTCTTGGTTGCATGGACTTTGGCCACTTCGGGGGATCCATGGGGTCGGTGGTGGGTGAGAAAGTGACCAGACTGACTGAGGCAGCCCTAGAGCGCAATTCACCATTGATTGTGGTTAGTAGCTCTGGTGGTGCGCGAATGCAGGAAGGTATTTTGAGTTTGATGCAGATGGCTAAAACTAGCTCTGCTCTCAAGTCATTTGCCGATTCTGGCAATCTTTATATATCAATTTTGACCGAGCCCACTTTTGGTGGTGTCACTGCTAGTTTTGCCATGCTGGGCGACTTTATCATTGCTGAGCCAGGGGCTCGCATTGGTTTTGCCGGTCGGCGTGTAATTGAGCAAACTATCAGGCAAAAGTTACCTGCTGATTTCCAAACGGCTGAATATTTGCTGAAGCATGGTCAAGTCGATATGGTTGTGAGCCGCAACAAGCTTAAAGAAACCCTCGCTCGTTTGATTGCTTTTCATAAGCCAGTCCCTAAAGTTAATGCCCAAAAAGAAGTCAGCGGTGAGCCTTCTGCCGCCGGGCGAACTTAGAACCTAACCCTTCCCCTGTCCCGTCTGCCCTCAACATCAATAAGTCAATCAATAGGCTGGAGTGCTATGGCTACTGTCGAAAAAAAACCGATACCACTAGAGTTTGAGCAGCCATTGGCTATCCTTGCTCAAAATATGGAAGCTCTGGAAAAGCAGCTATCGGACAATCCAGAGTTGGAAGGCGATCTTGAGCGGATGCAAGATCAGTACAATTCACTCAAGCGTTCCTTGTATTCAAATCTCCGGCCAATTGATCACTTGGCCATAGCTCGTCATCCACAAAGGCCTTACACCCGTGACTACTTCTCTACCTGGGATCCGGGCTGGGTTGAGTTGCACGGCGATCGCAAGGGAGTAGACGACGGCGCTATGGTTGGTGCCTTGTTGGAGATTGATGGTATCAAGATGGTAGCGGTTGGCACCCAGAAAGGCCGTACCCTGCGAGATAAACAGCATTGCAATTTTGGTATGCCACAGCCTGAAGGTTATCGCAAAGCCCTGCGGCTTTTTCACCATGCCAATAAATTCCACTTACCGATTCTATGCTTAATTGATACACCTGGTGCTTACCCAGGGCTTACAGCTGAAGAGCATAATCAGTCGCAAGCGATTGCAGAAAACTTGATGGAATTGGCAGGAGTGACTGTGCCGGTGGTGGCAGCGGTTACCGGTGAGGGTGGCTCTGGAGGTGCCCTGGCTATAGGGGTAGCTAACCGGATATTGATGCTTGAGCACTCTGTTTATTCAGTAATTACACCGGAAGGTTGTGCCTCAATTCTCTGGCGCTCTAATGACAAAGTATCTGAAGCTTGTCAGGCCATGAAGATGACAGCCAAAGAGATTCTCCAGCTTGGAGTGATAGATCAAGTTATTAGCGAGCCACTGGGTGGCGCACATCACGACTATCAAACTGCTGCTGAGAATCTAAAGAAAGCAATCGTGGCGCAAATGACTGAGTTAATGAAGTTATCACCAGAGCAAGTAAGAAAAGACCGCCAAGACAAGTTCAGGCGCTTTGGCAGCTTCCGCTAAGAGCTAATTTTGTTAGTGTTTAATGAGATTGTTTCTTGGCCTTGGCCAAAAGGGTTTTAGCTGTTTGGCCTTGACTCGACTTTGCTGGTACCTGTTGCAATACTGCTATCGCTTCGGGGTACTTCTTGTCTTTCATATAGAGCTTGGCTAGGCTGACACAGGTGTTGTAGTACTTTTCTGATAGCTCAGGCGAAAGTTTGCCTTGTGTTTTTTGAGCTTTCATCAAACTTACTGCTTGGGCCAATTTGCCAGCTTTTATCAAGGCTTCCGGATCGTCATCAACTCCTGCTTTGACCTCAGAGCTTTTGTTCCATGGCATCATTGCCTGGAATTGAGCTGAAGTGAGGGCGAACACACCAGCTGCGCCAATCAGCAGTACGGTGATCAAAATCGGTACGAAGCGAAGAGCTTGTGCTGCACCAGTGGCGCCACCGCGACCTGCCGAGAAATTAGTCGAGTTGCGGTTTTGATTGTTAGACAGGTCAGCATGTCGCTGGGCATCTCTATAGGCAGCTACTTGATCAGCATAATTGCTGCTCATCGAGCGGCTTTCTTCACCGCTATGACTTGTTCCAGCTCCGGCCGAGGCTGGATTGGTGGCAATTTGTTGCTGCAGCATTTCTCTAGTCAGTGGGCGTTGCTGGAGCATATCCCGCGATTCTTTGCGATGCTGTAAGGTTTCGTCTTGAGCCAATGGTCCCGGTGCAATTTCTTTGTGCACCGTTTGGGTGGTAGCCACAGAAGGTTTTGCCTCTGTTTCTTTCATGGCGTCTTCTAAAGCTTGCGAAAGCTCGTCCATTGTTTGGTAGCGATCGTTTGGATTTTTCAGAAGAGTTTTGTGCACCACTTGCATTAGCGCCTCAGGGAAATTGAGATCAGGCCGCATTTCATTGAGTGGTAGCGGTGTATCTGAAAGATGCATAGCCATTACTCGCACTAGTTCATCATGCTGAAACGGCACTTCACCAGTGAGCGATTCATAGAAAACAATGCCTAAGGAGTAGATATCACTGCGGTGATCTACTTTGCTTGAAGTGCACTGCTCTGGGCTCATGTAAGTGGGGCTGCCGCAGACTGTTCCCGTGCGTGTAATTTTGGCTTGGTCAGATTCTTCTTGCACTAGTCGGGCGATACCAAAATCAACCACGATAGGAAAGTTCTTTTGACCGCCGCGTTCAACCAAGACAATATTCTCTGGTTTGATGTCGCGGTGCACCACCCCTTGTCTATGGGCTTCGGCTAATGCAGCGCATACTTGAGTGAAAATTGGCACAGCTTCAGCTGGCGGAATATGGTTTACTTCGGCGATAAAGTCTGAAAGAGGCGTGCCATTGAGCAGATCCATGGCGATGTATGGACGACCGCCACCCTGTGGAATGACTCCAAAATCATAAATGGTGATGATGTTGGGGTGATTGAGGCGACTGGATGCCTTGGCTTCCTGTTTAAATCGTTTGATGAATTCGTCATCAGAGACCAGATAGTCGTGCAGCACTTTGACTGCAACTTCACGGCCAATTAATTCTTGAACAGCTCGATAGACTGTCCCGGCAGAGCCCTGGCCAATCACCGACTGAATCTTGTAGCGACCCTCCACCACCATGCCAAGTAGCGGATCATCACCTACGGTGACCATTGACGAACCATCTCGTGGGCAGATGTCTTGCTCGCCAGCAGTCTGAAAATTACAAATCAGACAAAGTTTCATACAAATTCGCTAGCGCTGCCAGTTCTTTCTAGTAAGTAGTAAATGACCTGCCAACAGGCTAATTCCCCCCTGCCATCCTTACTTTAATTACCCAGAGCGGAAATCTGCAAACACATTTGTGTCAAAAACCTGATTTAAGACCAGAATATCGTAATTTCGCCTAATTTAATATCTCAGAAATAAGAAAAGCAAATATTAACTGAGACGGTAGAGCAAAGCTGCATGGGCCTTTACAACTGCGGCGGGCTTTAAATTGCTTCAGATAGGTTTGTGAAGGTAGCAAAGCGTCCGCCAAGCGGACAGAATTAACAGATAAATCCTCGGTGCAAATAAACCGGCAGTTCTCAGGAGACCTAAATTTTGTCGTCCGCAAAAAGTAAAACCCCGCTCTTGCTCATTTTCATGACTGTCTTTATTGACCTTATGGGCTTTGGGCTTGTCATTCCAATCCTGCCTACCTACGCTCAGCAGCTACATGCCTCTGACTTTATGGTTGGCCTTTTGATTGCCAGCTACTCGATTATGCAGTTTTTGTTTACGCCATTCTGGGGCCGTCTGTCCGATCGCATCGGCCGAAGACCAGTGCTCTTGATAAGCTTGGCTGCTTCCTTTGCCGGTTACTTAATTTGGGGTTTCTCCACATCACTGATCTGGCTCTTTGCTTCGCGAATTGTGGCCGGTTTTGGCAACGCCAACATTGCTGTGGCTCAAGCCTACATTGCTGATATCACCACCAAGGAGAACCGTGCCAGGGGTATGGGCATGGTCGGTGCTGCATTCGGACTAGGATTTGTCCTCGGACCAGCTTTAGGTTGTCTCTTGGTGCAAAACGGACTGGGCTTTGTCGGTTTTGTTGCTGCTGGTTTTAGTTTAGTCGACTTAATTTTGACCTTCTTCCTTTTGCCTGAGCCAAAAGAAAGGGGAACATTTGGCAATGATCGCTTTGGTTTGGGCGTTGATTTCTATATCAAGAATGTCACCAGTGCAAAGTTGCGTGCCTCCTTCTTGATTTTCTTCATCTCTACTTTTGCTTTTGCCAATATGGAAGCAACTCTCGTGCTTCTTACTAGCAAGCTTTACAACTGGGGTCCCAAAGAAAATGGTTTGCTCTTTGTTTATATAGGTATTCTCATCGTTATAGTCCAGGGGGGGATGATCCGCCAGCTGACCAAGAAATACAGTGAGAAGAAGTTGATTACTGTTGGTTCTTTCTTGGTGGCAGCCGGCTTGTTCCTCACCCCAGTGACGAACAGTTGGATGGTATTAGCACTTGCTATGACTTTGCTTTCTATTGGTTCTGGTATCAACAATCCCTGCAACCAAAGTATCATTTCGAAACTGGCTCCAGAAGAGACTGTTGGCGGTGTTCTAGGCCTGGGACAGTCGGTTTCAACCCTGGGGCGAATATTTGGACCTATTGTTGGTTGTGCTCTTTTTGAGAAGCTCGGTTATCTCAGTCCGTATATCGCCGGAGGGCTCTGCATGATAATTGTTGTAGCGCTGAGCTTTAACCTGCCTGAAACGGAGCCGGGGCCCTCTGCTGCTGCCTAAGTAAGCGCTTGGCATGGTGTTAAATCTGCTTTAAATCCTGCTTTTCAGCATGGCTAATGCTTGAAAAGTGTGGCCTGGCGCGTATATTCGTGATATATTATTTTTGGCTCAAGTTTTTGGCAGGTTCTTAGTGATTGCTTAACTTCGTCTGCGGTATTTATATCCAGTGCAGTCACAAAATAGGGACAAGAACACAGAACTCACACAGTAAAACTGTTTCGGCTAATTTACGTCGTTAAGAGCATCATTTAGGCATCACTTACAAATCTAGAGCCCACGGTCTTAAGACCTTAGAGTATCCAGAACTTAGAGAACATTGATATGGCAGTAAACAAGAAAGAAAATAAATCGTATTCGCTTGGAGCAAACCTCCCGAGCGCGCAAACCGAGCAGAAAGATGATGTTCAATCTCGCTATCAGCAAGATTTTAATCGCTATCAAGCGCAGATCGAAAAAACACGTCGAGTTTTTGAGAACTCTGAAGCCGCTTAGTTTTTGATCTCCAGTTAGACATTAGGCAATCTTCACCTTGGGTAGAGGCCCATGGGCTCAGCACATTAGATATATCAGCTAGGTAGATTGTCAATTGTGTGGTCTTATCTAGGCTTGATATCTAGACTTAAGCTTAATGCTCAAGAATGTTGGAGGCCCTACACGATGAAGGCAATGGTATTAGCGGCAGGAGTCGGCTCGAGGCTCGACCCGCTCACCTCATGTTTGCCCAAACCACTTGTTCCGGTCGCTAATTTTCCTGTCATGGAACATTTGCTAAACCTTCTCAAGTCTCACGGTTTCACCGATGTTATAGCTAACTTGCACTACTTGCCCGAATGTCTTGTTGAGTATTTTGGGGATGGCAAGAAGTTTGGTACGAATATTCAATTCAGAGTTGAAGAAAAACTCAGTGGTGATGCCGGTGGCGTTCGCTATTGTCGTGATTTCCTAGAAGATGGAACTTTCATCGTTTTAATGGGCGATCTGCTTACTGACGCTGATCTCTCGCATATAGTTGCCGAACATAAACGTAAAAAAGCAATTGCATCAATTGGCCTGAAGCGTGTCGATGATGTTAGTCGCTTTGGCGTGGCTGTGCTTGACGACAACGATTTTATTGTTGGTTTTCAGGAAAAGCCAAGCAAAGAAGAAGCGCTTTCCAACTTGGCTTCCACCGGTATTTATATACTCGAACCCGAAGTGTTCAACTATATGCCTGAAAGTGGTGACTATGGTTTTGGCCGTCAGCTATTTCCTAGTTTGGTAAAGGCTGGCCTGCCTGTTCTCGGTGTGCCAATTGAGTCTTATTGGTCTGATGTCGGCACTATTGAGCAATACCAGACTTCTAATTTTGATGTCCTATCTGGTCAATTTAAGGCCAATCTTCCTGGTTACCGTCAAGAAAGGCGAGGAGCCTATTCACTCTATTTAGCTGATGGAGTTGAAATAGATAGCTCTGTAGAAATCGCTGGCAATGTCATTGTTGGAAAAGACGCTCAGGTCAAAGCTGGCGTGATTTTGGCTGGAAATGTTGTGATTGGTGCTGGCAGTGTAGTCGGCGCTGATTGTAGGCTAGTCAACACTATTCTATGGCCCGATAGCAAGGTGGCCGATGCAACCACCTTTGATGGCGTTATCGTATCGCCAGCCGGTCTGGTGCAAGTCGATAAAAATGGTGAGAACAGAGTATCTGCCGACCCAAAGAAGTTAGGACCTGCAAATAAAACGCAGGTCCAAACCCGAATACTAGAAGCGGTTGGATCCTGCGTTTGATCTGTTTAAAAACAACGCCAGCACAAAATTATTAGGTCAGGAAGGACACTTTGCTGCACTTGGACCCGCTATAGCTTTTTTGTGAGCAGCAGCAATAGCAGGCTCGCCTTCAGCGTTGTCTTTCTCCGCTAGCTGAGCGGCTTTCCAAATTTCCATCCAGAGCCAATAGTGAAAAGGATTGAGCTTTTCAATATCAAGGGTCTCTACCGGCTCTAATAGTGAGAGCCACGTGTGTGGATTGGGAAAGCGTTTGGCGAGGCTGTAGCAGTCTGCCATCCAGAGAACTTGATCTGTTGTTTCTTTGGTGACCATGGCCTTCATCCCCGTCGTGCTAGTAGTTCTTTTGAACTTTTGCTTTTCCCCTACAAAGTAGTAATACCCAAAACAGTGGCCTGCGAAACCGCGAGTTTTGGTTGGCACTATACAAATTTTCATTGAAACAAAGGCCTTGTCCTCAAAGCCTGTTGCCAAGCCTATCTTGGAATTTGTTCTCTAGCCTGGGGGCCATTGCATACTGCGGCCACCGAGAATGTGTATATGCAGGTGGCTTACTGATTGACCGCCATCTGTACCAGTATTCACAACTAAGCGAAAACCATTTTCTAGATTTTCTTTTGCTGCGATTAGTGCAGCTTGCTGAAACAATTCACCCATCAGCAACTTGTCGTCTAGCAAGGCGATATTTTTATAGTGTTTTTTGGGGATTACTAATAAATGATGCGGTGCCTGTGGCGTTATGTCTCTGATGGCAAAGCAATTTTGGTCTTCATAGACAAATGTGGAGCTAATTTTGCCGCTGCCAATTTTACAAAAAAGACAATTGTCTGTTTCATTGTTCTGTTCTAATTCGTCTTTCAAGTGCCCTGTCCTTGTTTAAGTCGGTAAAAAACAAAGTACTATTTCTGCTGTGAGTTTATCCTTATAAGTGACAAAATCTCAGGTAGTGAAATTCTTGTTGATCTGTGGAAGAAAGCCAAGAGAAACTATATAAGGTTTGGAGTGAATTAGATGACAAGTGATGGGACGATTCTACCCCGCTTCGTGCAGTTGCAGAAAACGCTGACCTCATCTCTTCGCCTAAAGGACGTTCTTGATTCTGTGGTGGCGATGTTCACCGAACTGGCTGGCGGCGCCAAGGTGGCAATTTTCCTGGCCGACAACGAAAGCATGTCTTTCAAGCTCATGGCCGCTAAGGGCTACACGGAAGGGTCTCTAGACCAACTTAAGATTGTTCCTTTTAACCTTGAGAGCTTACTCAAGTATGTCTATCAGAAACGCACTGGCTTTGCTGCCATAGACCTAGCTTCTGCACCTGATTTTAGCGCCACGATTATGAAGCGTGAGTCTTCTAACGGCCAGTTAGCATTACCGATGAGTACCGCTAATATGCTTGTCGGCGCCGTTTTGATGGAAGTAAACAATATCCAGGTTCTTGGTCTCAAAGACTTTCTACAAGAGTTGGCAGATCTGTGTGCCATTGCTATTGCTAATGCCGTTATGTTTGGCCGCAGCGAATATGAGCGTGAGCGATTGGCAACTCTGTATACGGCAACCTGTGCTTTGAACGACAGTGCCCTTGAGATTACCCAGGTTTTGCAAGTGGCTGCCGATACGGCTCTGGTACTGGCTAATACACCGAGCTGTGCCATCGTTTTACTTGATGAAGCCAATGATTCTTTCCAGTTGGCTGCTTTCAAGGGCCTGGACGGGCAGAGTTTAGGCGAATTCGATATGAGTGTGCGCAAGTCTATTGCTGGTAGTTGTTTGCGCTCAGGCAAGACGGAAGTTCTAGGTGATGGCTCAAGGGAGCCATTTGGTTTGCCTCGGGCTATGGGCGGCCGGCCTTTTGCCAGTGCCGTTGCTCTTCCACTTAGTTTTGACCAGCGTAAAATCGGCGTGCTGGAAGTGTTCTCCACCGATTCTCGTGCTTTCCAGCGAGAGCAGATTGAATTGCTTGAGTCATTGACCAAACAAGTTTCAACCTCCCTCAATATTGCTCTTTCCCACGAATCTAACAGTTCTGCGGCCTTCCTTGATGCTCATACTGGGCTTTCTAACCGGGTGCACTTTGAACAGTCGTTGGCCAAAGAAATAGACCGCTCTCAGCGGCATGGGCGTGAGATGGCACTGCTTCTGGTTGACATTGATCACCTCAGCCAGATTAATGACATGCTCGGCCAAAATCGTGGCGATGAGGCCATTAAGCATGTTGCTCACACCATTCAGATGACCTTGCGTGACATCGATTTGCCTGCTCGTTATGGTGGTGAAGAGTTTGCCATTATGTTGCCAGAAACCGCTTACTCTAGTGCTCTTGAAGTGGCCGAGCGCCTGCGTCAGAAAGTGCGCAAATCTCCCGCCCCTGGCATCGGGCTAATTACTGTTTCAATTGGAGTGGCGACTTTCCCGGGCAATGCCGATAGCCCGGCTGCACTGTTGCGAGATGCAGAGCAGGCACTCAATGTTGCTAAGTTTGAAGGGCGTGATCGCATCAAGGGGGCTCAAACCGGCAGTCACAGTGAGAGCGGCTCGCTTTCCTGGAATGATTTAGCTAGTCAAGCCAAGATGGCGGTTATATCTGAACGGCAAGCGCGCTTACAGAGCCGGCTTACCGCCACCCCAGAATATGCCACTTGGCTAGCAAAGCCCGGTAGTCTGGTTGGTAAGAAGAAGGGCAGCTAGCCTTTGTGTTTTTAGGTAATGGCTAAATCTTAAGAAATATAGCTAAAGCAGGGCTGGTCTTGGCTTAGGTCTATACACTTCATGTTGTGAGCAGTCTCCTTGTTCCGCTTCAACTAACGAGGCGAGTGAGTAGATTGGCTCCACTACACATTTAAATTGCGAGTGAATCTTCGTAATAGGAGGATAGAACCTTGGCTACTGCATCTGCGAACAAGCTTCAACTGAAACCATTGGCTGACCGCGTTGTTTTGAAAAAACTAGACGCTGAAGACAAAACTTCGGGTGGCATTGTCCTTCCTGATACTGCCAAAGAGAAGCCGCAGCAAGGCGAAATCTTGGCCGTAGGACCTGGCCGCGTTGATGACAAAGGTAACCGTACACCGATGGAAGTAAAAGTTGGCGACAAAGTGTTGTTCGCTAAATACTCCGGTACTGAAGTGAAAATCGAAGGCGTTGAATATCTAATCATGACTGAGCGTGACATTCTCGCTGTAGTCGGTTAATTCAAGCCTTTAAGCTCAATCAAATAATCAACCCTATACAGATTAGGAAGGAAAAACGAAAATATGGCTAAGCAAATTGTATATGGCGAACATGCACGTCGCGCTCTTGAGCGTGGTCTTGACCATGTTGCCAACACAGTTAAGTTGACATTGGGACCAGCTGGTCGCAACGTCGTTTTAGAGAAAAAATTCGGCGCTCCACAAATCATCAACGACGGCGTTTCAATCGCTAAAGAAATCGAACTTGAAGATCGTCTAGAAAACGCTGGCGCTCAGTTGATTCGTGAAGTTTGCTCCAGAACCAACGACAATGCTGGCGACGGAACAACAACCGCTGCTGTGCTTGCTCAAGCTATGGTCAAAGAAGGCCTCCGCAACGTTGCTGCTGGTGCTAATCCGATGGTTCTCCGTCGTGGTATTCACAAAGCTGCTGAAATGGCTGTTGCTGAAATCAAGCGTATTGCTAAGCCAGTTGAAGGCAAAATTGAGATCACTCAAGTTGCTACCATCTCTGCTGGCAACGACGAAGAAACCGGCAAGATCATTGCTGACGCAATGGAAAAAGTGGGCAAAGACGGCGTAATCACCGTTGAAGAATCCAAATCACTTTCAACCGAACTCGAAGTTGTTGAAGGCATGCAGTTCGACAAAGGCTTCGTTTCTGCTTACTTCGTCACCGATGGCGAGAAAATGGAAGCAGTTTTGGATGATCCTTACATCCTTTGCATCGACAAGAAAGTCAACTTGTTGGCTGACCTAGTTCCAGTTCTTGAAAAAGTTGCACGCGCTGGCCGTCCATTCATGCTAATTGCAGAAGATGTAGAAGGCGAAGCTCTTGCTACTTTGGTTGTTAACCACCTCCGCAAAGTACTTCCTTGCTGCGCAGTCAAAGCACCAGGCTTCGGCGATCGTAGAAAAGAAATGTTGAAAGACATTGCTATTCTTACTGGCGGTCAAGTTGTATCCGAAGAAGCTGGCATCAAGCTCGAGAACGTAACTGTTGAAATGCTTGGTAAAGCTCGCCAAATTCGCGTCAACAAAGACAAGACCACAATCGTTGCTGGCAACGAAACTAAGGCTGAAGTTGAGAAGCGCATTAGCGTTATCAAACGCCAAATCGAAGATTCAGATAGCGAATTCGACAAAGAAAAACTACAAGAGCGCTTGGCCAAATTGGCTGGCGGCGTTGCAGTTATCAAAGTTGGTGCTGCTACTGAAACCGAACTCAAAGATCGCAAACTTCGCTTTGAAGATGCTTTGAACGCTACTCGCGCTGCTGTTGAAGAAGGTTATGTCCCTGGTGGCGGTACCTCACTTCTAAACATCTCCAAGAAACTTGAAAAAGAAAAAGAGAAGTTGCACGGTGACGAGCGCACTGGTTTCGAAATCGTAGTCAAATCTTTCGAAGCTCCTGTCCGTCAAATCGCTGACAACGCTGGTCTTCCTGGCGAAGTCGTGGTTGAGCGTGTTAAAGAGCAGAAAGAAGGCTTCGGCTTCAACGCTATGACTTTCGAATACGTTGATATGGCTAAAGCCGGTATCATCGATCCAGCTAAAGTAGAGCGTTGCGCAATTCAAAATGCTTCTTCTATCGCTGCTATGTTCCTCACCACTGAAGCTTTAGTGGTTGATGTTCAAGACGAGAAGAAAGGCATGGGAATGCCAGCCGGCGCTGGAATGGGCGACTTCTAAATCTCTGTGAAAACAGTCATTTAGAGAGCTTCTCTCTGACCTTAAAACCAAAAGGCGAGGACTTAGTCCTCGCCTTTTGCATAGGAGTCAATAAGAGTAATTGACTCCAAAGGGGCAGAGAATCTCACTGAGCTTTTTTCAAAAAGAAAAACATGTAGCCACATGTGGGTTCTCTTTGAGACTCGCTGCACTGCTCGCTTGATCAGGATTGGCTCATTACAAAGCAATCAACTGAAGACTGCATTTCAGTTGCTTGCTTACCATTTGATCATAGCTCTGGAGCCGGCAGAGGCCATCTACCCAAACCAGTATTTTTTGTATGGTCAGCCTATGTTATTGCTCTCGCCAAGGCTCTACAATATTTAGCTCTTTGATTGGCATTGCAATCTTTATATAGTGAGGCTACATGTCTATAGACCGCTCGCGACAATCAGATGGTACCCTGCGCCGTGGCCTCTATCCTGAAATAGAACCATATAAGACCGGCATGCTCGATAGTGGTGACGGTCATCAAATATATTATGAGCTGTGCGGCAATCCCTCAGGGCAGCCTGTGGTGTTTCTTCATGGCGGACCTGGTGGCGGTTGCTCGGCCTCCCATCGTCGACTGTTTGATCCAGCTAAGTACAATATTTTGCTTTTTGATCAAAGAGGTTGTGGTCGCTCTCTGCCCCATGCTTCTCTGGACAACAATACGACCTGGCACCTTGTTGCCGATATCGAAAAGTTGCGGCAGCTTTGTGGCTTTGGCAAATGGGTTGTCTTTGGCGGCTCTTGGGGCTCAACCTTGGCTCTGGCCTATGCTGAAAAGCACGCCTCGCAAGTCAAAGCTTTGATATTGCGCGGTGTCTTTACTCTTAGACGCTTTGAGCTTGAGTGGTATTACCAGTGGGGCGCATCACTATTCTTCCCTGAGAAATGGCAGCGCTTTATTGAACCGACCGCGGGTCTACAGAAAGATATGATTGCTGCTTACAATAAGCTTCTCACCAGTAGTGATGAGGCTGTGCGACTGGCTGCCGCTCGGGTCTGGAGCGTATGGGAAGGTGAGACGACCACACTTTTACCTAACCTCGATAACAGTGCTCATTTTGCTGATGATCATTTTGCTCTGGCCTTTGCTCGCATCGAAAATCACTATTTCTCAAATGCTGGTTGGATGGAAGACGGTCAGCTCATTAAGGAAGCCACTAAACTTCAGGGTATTCCGGGGGTAATTGTGCAAGGGCGCTATGATATGGCCTGTCCGCCCATTTCAGCTTATGATTTGCATAAGGCTTGGCCTAGCAGTGAATTGAAAATGGTTGAGGATGCTGGCCACGCCTACAATGAACCAGGTATTTTGCATCACCTAATAGAAGCCACAGACAAATTTGCTTAGTGAAAAACGGTATACTTGGCGATTACTCAGGTTATGGAAAAATACTGGGCAGAAGTTGTGGCAGAAGTATGAAGCGACCTGACTTAAACAGACTATCCAATTCTTCTTGGCTGAAAGTGGCGCTGCTCGTTTTTGCCTGCAATTTGTCTTCTGCATTTGCCTTCCCTGATTCGGCCGCTTACGCCAGTGACCTTTTTTCCAAGAAAAGTCTTTTCGATGATGACGACGATCTCTTTAACGATAAAGAGGTCAAGAAGACTGAAGCTGAGCAAGCTACTCGGGCCAGAATTGAAGCTGCCAACAGGACAGCCCGGCAGCACGAATTAGTGAGCTCTATGGCTGTGAATGACGGCCAACTTTTCGACCAGATGCGTCAAGTGGCCAGTTGGGTTGATAACTGGGTGGTGATGAATCATCGCTTTCCTGAAATCGGCGATGAGACTACCTATGCCCTGCAACAATTGAACGAATTGGTGCCAAACAATCCTTACCGCGCTGGCAGTGCCTATATGGTCGCTGGCGAGAGTGTTGACAATGCCTATTTAGTTCAAGAGGGTGAGCCAATCCCGCCACCAATGACAGGCTCGAAAGAGGACGATGATCGTGTGGTATTTGTGCGCGACTATGGTTTAACTGTGCCAGAAGTTAATCAGTACAGTGCTGATCCGCCAGTCGACTGGCGCGCTAAACCCGGCACGATTACTGTTATTACTAACGACCAGTATCTTTTTGTTGTCTGGGGGGCTGGCTATGATGGTAAGCCTTTGCGTGACTTCGGTTCAAAGCGTGTGCGCTTTGCAGTTGGCAATTATCAGCGCTGGGATGCGCCAGTTATGGATAACCAGGTTGACTAGTCTTAGAGTGAGAAAGGGTGATAGTAAGTGATTGATTTGTCTGCCAGTGCACCATTGATGATAGTTTCGTTTTCGCTTGAGCCTTCTAAACAAGCCGATTTCGATCGCTTTTACCATCATCAGTTTTTGCCTAAGTTGCTTTCTATCTCGCCTGAAATTAAAAATATTGCTCGCTACCAAGCTGATAGCCCTGCTAGCGCTAATACTGTGGCCGGTCAGTACTTAACTATCTATGAATTGGCCAATAGTGAGGCCCTCAAGCAGACTGACAAAATTTTTGAACGAACTGGTTTTGCCGAAGAGTTAGTGCAATTTAGACAATGGAAAGAGTCTGCTCTGACGAACTTCTCGCGCACTAATTACCAACCTATTTATGAGCACGAGCGCCGTGCTTATAATGGTCATTTCGGCCGCTGTCCTATGCTTTTCTTCAGCTCTGAAATTAAAGTTCAAGATGCTGATGCCTTTCGCCAGTGGTACCAACTTTCTTATTTGCCCAGGCTTATGGCCGATGTACCTACACTCAGTGGTTGCCGCCGTTATGCCGTCTGCTCTAATGCCGGGGTTGAGGCCGTTAGCGATAAAACAAACAAAGAAAAATCAGTGCAGTACATTACGGTGATGGAAAGTGTTGATGAACTCACTCTTTCTCATTCTATTGAGCGCATGGCTGTGCCTCATCGTTCTTTAGAGAATGAAGGCATGCAAAAATGGTTAGATTCAGCCGTTTCATTTACAGCTACCAATACATTTAGGCCAATTTTCTGTTTGCCGGAGTAATTGTCTAAGGAAGAGGCGAGATTTTCTTCACAGATTTCTGCGAACAGATCTTCTTTTTCGCTCCTCTGAAAATATCCGATTTTTAGCCAAAATCAGACATTTTTGAAAAACAAAAAAGTTAGTTGCTCGCTTGAATTGAGTTTATTTATTTTATTCCTGATAGAGCAATGCCACAGCCTGACAGGCTAGAGCGTTGCCCAAACCGATAGCATCAAGGCCTTCATGGGTCTTGGCTTTGACACTGATGCGCGAGAGCTCGATATTCAAGACCTCAGCCAGCAAGGTTCTAATTGACTCTAAATGTGGTGCCATCTTTGGCTGCTCGACAATAATGGTTGAATCGATATTGCCTATGACAAAACCTTGATTGGTGACCAGGCCTTTGACCTGGGCCAGCATATCTAGCGAGTTTGCGCCTTTGTAGCGTTCGTCTGATGGAGGAAAATGCTGGCCGATATCGCCCAATGATAGAGCGCCAAGCAAAGAATCAATAATGGCATGGATGAGAACATCGCCATCAGAGTGACCAAGGGGGCCCTTCTCAAAGGGAATGGTCAGGCCGCCCAAAATAAGCGGGCGACCCTCCACTAGTTGGTGAATGTCGTAGCCTTGGCCGATGCGAATTGTTGAAGACAAATTGATACCTCTAATAGTCTTAGTAGCCAATTCTGATAGTCTTAGTCGCCAATGACCATCAAAAGTGAGTGGGCATCAACTGTTTGGCCAGATTTTACTTTGATTTCTTTGACCACGCCATCGCGGTCGGCGATGACATCTGATTCCATTTTCATGGCTTCGAAGATCATTACCTTTTCGCCAGATTTAACCGCCGCACCTTCTTTCACCATAATCTCTTTAACAAGACCATGCATGGTTGATTGCACATTACCGCTACCCGAGGCGTTGGCCGTAGCGGTAAGAGTCTTAGCGGCCCGTTCTTTTGCGGCAGAGCCAGCGCTGCTACTGGCACCAGAGCTCGAGCTATTTCTGCCGTTAGCGCTGGTTCTTATCACAGTGCGAGGTTTGCTTGGGTCGATCATTTCAGTCACTGCTACTTTGAATACTTTTTGATTGACATCAACTTCAAAGCTGCGGGTATCCGCTCTTTCAATGATGTTACCGGCCGCGCCTGCTGGGGCTGCTGCATTGACATTAGTGGCATTTCCATTAGCGGCATTGCCGTTGCCATTGCTGCCAGCTGCTGCTGGTTTTGTTGCCGCTGACAAATTCAATTGCGCGGCGATGGTAGCGAAGCGTTTCATGAAGTCTTGTTCTACATACGTGGTGAATACATCACCACTTTTGAAAGCAGCATCTTCTAGCATAGCGATGTGCCAAGGTATGGTCGTGGAAACGCCTTCGATGATGAAATGCTTGAGCGCCACTTTTGTGCGAGCGATGGCTTCTTCTCTAGTTTTTCCCCAGACCACCAACTTGGCCAATAGCGAATCGTAGAATGGCAAAATTGTGTAACCTGGATAACAGGCTGTATCTACTCTTACCCAGGGGTGATGGGGCAGCTCAAAGCGATTAAGAGTGCCAGGACTAGGCATAAAGTTTTTGAACGGATCTTCAGCATTGATGCGGCATTCAATGGCGTGCCCGCGAGGAATAATTTCTTCTTGGGTGAACGATAACTTGTTGCCAGCAGCAACCAGCAACTGTTCTTTGACTATGTCAATTCCAGTTATCATTTCGCTGATGGGGTGTTCAACTTGAATTCTAGTATTGACCTCAAGGAAATAAAATTCTTTGCCAGAGACCATGCACTCAACAGTGCCCGCTGAGGAATAACCAAGGGCGGCGGCGGCTTTTACCGCAGCGGCAGTTAGTCTGGCGCGTAAGTCTTTGTCTAGTTTTGCCGCTGGGGCTTCTTCTAACAGCTTTTGGTGTCTTCTCTGGCTTGAGCAGTCCCGCTCAAATAGATGGACGATATTGCCATGTTCATCGGCAATTATTTGCACTTCGATGTGGCGGGGCTGATCAAGATATTTTTCAACATAGACTTCGGCGCTACCGAAGTATGAGGCACCTTCACGCTGTGCTCCAGCTAGAGCCTGTTCAACTTCTTCTTCTTTGCGTACGACACGGAGCCCGCGACCGCCGCCCCCAGCACTCGCTTTAATAGCAATGGGATAGCCATATTTTTTGCCTAGTTCCATTACTTCGGCTGTGGTTGTTACTGGGTCAGTGGTACCAGGAACTACAGGTACTCCTGCTTTTTCCATCACCCGTCGTGATTCAATTTTTGAACCCATGCGGTGAATTACATCGGGCGACGGACCAATGAATTTCACTCCTGCTTCGGCGCATTGCCGTGCGAATTCAGCATTTTCTGCCAAGAAGCCGTAGCCTGGGTGAATGGCATCAGCCCCTGAGCGTTTGGCAATTTCGATAATTTGCGTACCATCCAGATAAACTTTTGCTGGTTGGCCTTCGAGGCGCCATCTTTCGCTGGCCATTTGTACATGTTTGCCATCTTTATCAGGTTCCGAGAATATGGCGACAGTTTCTAAGCCCAATTCACGGCAGGCTTGAATAACTCTAACGGCGATTTCGCCACGATTGGCAATAAGAACTTTTTTGAACATTTGCCTCTCCAAGTAGATGGTGAACATTTTCCACAGCTCTCTTGACTACGCCGGCTGGCTTGTAAGTAGTAGTCGATAGCATAGGTATATTCTTTCATTGACTATGACCTGGACTTAAACTCATTTATATAAAATGAGCAGATCTTATGATTTCCTCCTGATTACCCTGTTTCGGCTCTGAGAACCTAGCTCCGTGACAGTTGTCAGAGTGTTGCTTGCAGCATTATGGGCCATATGTAGATGGTACGATCTGAAGGTCACTTAGGGAGTTGATGATGGCAGGAGCCAGTACATTTGGGACCGTGTTTGTCGCTGGTAGCGGTTTCATGGGGTCAGCCATAGCCTTTTTGGTTGCTTCTAAGACCTCAGCAAGCGTGCAAATCTTCGATATATCGGATGCTCAGCTGGCTAAGGCTGAAGCGACTATAGAGAAATTTGGTAAGACTTCTGTGGAGAAGGGCTTTCTAACAGTTGACCAATTTATTGATGCGAAGAAACGTATTCACGCCACCAAGTCGGAACAATTGGCGGCTCACAGTGACCTTGTGATCGAGGCTATTGCCGAAGATCTTGAGCTGAAAAAAGACTTGTTTAAGCGCCTTGACAATATTTGCAAGAAAGAAGCAATTTTTGCTTCTAATACTTCATCCCTTTCAATCACCAATCTTGCGGCCGCCACTAAGCGCTCCAGTCAGTTTATTGGCATGCATTTCTTCTCTCCCGCTCATGTCATGAAGCTCGTAGAATTGATTCCTGGCTACGATACTTCTGCTGAGACTTTAGAGAAAGTGAAAACTTTTGGCGAAGAACTTGGTAAGACTTTGATTTGCTCCAAAGATTTTCCCGGTTTCATCACCACCAGGCTTGGTCTGGTTTTAATCAATGAGGCCGCTTTTGCGTTGATGGAAGGTCTTTCCACTGCCAAAGAAATCGATACTGGTATGGTGCTTGGTTACAATCACCCCATGGGACCTCTCGCTCTAGCCGATTTCATTGGTCTAGATATTTGTTTGCATATTCTTGAGACACTGCAGGAAGGGTTTGGAGATCCGAAGTACAGACCCTGCCCTATAATCAAGCAGTTGGTGTCGGCTGGGCATTTGGGCAAGAAAACCGGCAAGGGATTCTATGACTACGGTGGTTAATTAGACATGTTACTTAGTGTCTTCCTGATCAGCACATTGTTTATTGTGGCTTTGTACGGTCTTACTTTGGCCTACTACATGCTTTTGAAGCCAGTTGAAAGCAGCAAGAAGGCAGAGCGCGAATTGCCCTTTGTCTCAGTGTTGGTCCCTGCTCGAAACGAAGAAACCAAGATTGCTCGTTGCATTGAGTCGCTCTTAGCCCAAGATTATCCAAATTTTGAGCTTGTAGTGATTGATGATCGTTCCACCGATTCTACTGGCGATATTATTCAAGCAATTGCTCTGCGTGACAATCGAGTCAAATTCGTTCGCGGCAAAGACGCTCCGGCCGGTTGGATTGGCAAGTGCAATGCCTTAGCTCATGCTGTTGGTTATGCCTCTGGCGAGTTCTTCATTTTTACTGATGCTGATACTTACCACCACCCCAATTCATTGCGCGATTCGGTTAGTCATGCCATCGATAACAAAATTGATTTGATGTCATTTGTGCCGATGCAAGAGCTTGGTAGCTTTTCTGAGCGCCTGGTGATGCCGGTTCTACTGAGCTCCTTTTTGATTGGCGATCCTTTCCACACAGTTAACGATCCCACGGCTGCTCGTGCTTATGCATATGGCCAATATATACTTTGCCGCCGCAGCTCTTATCTAGCAGTTGGTGGACACCAGAGTGTGCGCGACGAGATTGTTGAAGATCACGCCATCGCTAGGGTTTTCAAAGAGAAAGGTTTTAAAATTGAAGTGGCAGACGGTAAGACGCTCTACTCAGTGCGCATGTATACCGATCTTGAATCTATGTGGATGGGTTGGACTAAGAACCTCTATTCATTTATAGAGAGCAAAGTATCTAATTTGGTGATGATGATTATTCTCACCAACAGTGTTGTGGTCCTGCCCTGGCTCTTCCTTGCCTATGTTGTATCTCTTTGGTTTAAAGGAGATATCGATCAGTCTCTCTATAGCTTGACTGCTCTTGTTGTTGTGCAGATAAGTGTCCTAGCCCTCTGGCAGAGACTTACCGCTTGCCATCATGCTGGTTTGAAGTGGTATCACTTCTTGCTTACTCCCTTCGGCTGTATGACTATGAGCATGCTTTACCTGCACTCTGCATATTTAGTGCATACGGGCGGCCAGGTTAACTGGAAGGGCCGTCGCTATGTGGTCAATATGCATAAGACTATTGAGAACGAGGATGGTCAAATCTCAGAGCAAAAGTCTCGAGCGGGTAAATTGGTCAGCCGAGATGTCACGGACTAAGCTCTAAATGTCGATTACCCAAGACAATAAAACCCCTACAACAGCTGAGCTTCAGCGCTTTATTCGCGAGCAAACTGTGCTTGAATTTCTATCCCTTGACGGCAAAGGCAGTAAATATACTGGTGCGCTGCGCTGGTTCGACGAAGAAGCCTTTCATATCAAGCAAGACGACGGCTCAGAGATGACTTTACTGCGCTCGGCCATCCTTGGCTATAGAGCCAAGAAGGCCAAATAGTGTTAAACTAAGGCTCTAATACTAGTCGGCTTTCGTTACATATACACTTGTTATTCTGGAGTATCAGTGGTCTGGTTCAAGAGTTTTTTCGGCACGGCTTTAGGTATTGACCTCGGCACAGCCAACACGCTCATATATGTGCATGACAAAGGTGTTGTTCTGCGCGAACCATCCGTGGTTGCCGTCGATGAAAATACCAATTTAGTGCGCTGGGTTGGGGAAGAGGCGCGGGCCATGATCGGCCGCACACCCCAGGGAATTCGTGCCATAAGACCGCTTAAAGACGGTGTTGTCGCCGATCTTGAGTATGCCAAAATTATGCTCAAAAAGTTTGTTGAGCGAGTGACGGGTTCGGGTGGTATCAAGAATCCTGATATGGCCATTGGCGTTCCGTCTGGTGTGACATCAGTAGAACGCATTGCTATTAAGTCAGTGGCAGAAAACGCCCGCGCTAACCTTATCTATTTACCAGAAGAACCAATGGCAGCTGCTATTGGCGCTTCTTTGCCCGTGGTTGAGCCTACTGGTTCAATGATTGTCGATATCGGTGGTGGCACTACTGAAGTAGCTGTTATTAGTTTGTCTGGTATTGTCGTCAATGAATCTATTCGCATCGCTGGTGATGAACTCAATGACAGCATTATTTTCTATTTGAAGAAAGTACACAGTCTGGCTATCGGTGATCGCACGGCTGAAGAGATCAAGTTTCGTTTGGGTTCGGCTTTTAAAACTAAAGACAACGACAAAATTGATGTGCGCGGCTTGAGCTTGTTAAACGGCATGCCTCGAACCATTACCATAAGTCGTGGTGAAGTTAGAGAAGCAATGCAAGAGCCGTTATGGTCGATTGTCGAAGCAGTTAAGCGCACTTTAGAAAGAACCCCACCTGAGCTGGCGGCTGATATCTTTAATCGCGGAATTGTCCTCACCGGTGGTGGTGCCTTATTGCAAGGTTTAGATGAATTGATCTCGAGCGAGACTGAAGTTCCGGTATTTGTTGCTGATGATCCCCTTTCGTCTGTTGCCATCGGTACGGGCAAAATGCTTACAGATCCCACCTACCGGCGCGTTCTAGAACAGTGCATGTGTCACAAATAGATTTAGATTTGATTTAGAGGAGAGAGCGTGGCTGTTAGAAATGAGTCTGATCTAGAGGCTCAATCTCAGTCGGTTGCTGAGTATCTCTTCTTGATCATGTTAGTTTTAATGGTTGCGGTGCCGGTGAGCGGTATGGCCCTGTCTGTGTCTAGTTGGTTCTCGTCTATCTACGCTAAGGGCGAATATCAATTTGTTTCGACTAAAAATTTAGCTGAGCAGTTGCTCAACGCCTCAACTCGCATTCGCTCACTAGAGAGCAAATTGGCTCAAAATGAGCTTGAATTGGCACGTCTTAAGCAAGAATCGCGTGACACCAGCCGATTGAGAAGTCTGCTTGGCCTGAAATCAAAGGCCGGCCGGGTAACTGTTTCAGCTGAAGTTGTGGCCCGCAATCCGGATAACTGGTTTGAGCAAGTGGTTATAGATAAAGGCTCGGCTGACAAAATCACGGTCGGTTCGGCCGTAATTTCAATTTCTGGAGTAGTGGGCCAGGTTGTTCGTGTCTCTGAACACGACAGTGTGGTGCGATTAGCTACAGATCCAGAACAAAAAGAAGGGGTACTGATTTCGAAATTGGGATTAACCGGAACTTTGGTCGGTAACTATCAAAATTTAGCCCGTATAGACTATGTACCGATCGGCACTAATGTAGATGTCGGCGATAAAGTTGTCACTCTAGGAAAAGCAGGCATATTCCCCGACAACCATCCAGTTGGTACTGTGGCTGCTGTCAGGCGTGATGCTAACGGTGCTTCAATGCAGATTGACGTGAAGTTGTCGGAGAACTGTTATGACATTAGTCAAGTTCTAGTTCTTCCTCCCTTAGAGAATTAGGGAGGAAAACGATGATCTTAGGTTCAGTGCGTAGCCGCAAACGCTTGGGTGAAATAAGCATAGCAGCCGTTCTTGTGCTCATGGTTTGGTTGATTCAGCTGGCCTTGCTGAGCAAGTTTCGATTTGGCGATGTACTTTGTAATTTGCCTTTGACCATGATCATTGTTTGGGGCGTCACATTTGGTTCTCCTATGCCTAAGCCAACTAACGATGAATTGCGAGTCTCGACCTTGCCTGCCATTCTAGTGCGCCAGCTGCTTTCCGGATCTCCATCAGGAGCCATAATTGGTGCATTTTTTGCGGCCCTGGCTTCGTCGGTAATCCCCGCCTATCCCTTTGCCTATCCTATTATTGGCTGGACGGCTGGTTATTTTTCACTGAAAAACTTCAACCAAGCCGCTTTTCTCTGCATTCCCTTGGTTCTGCTACTAACTTTTCTTGGCGAAATACTAATGGCTGTGCAATTATCATTAATGGGTAGGCACGAAGTATTTAGCCACCTGGTAATGATCAGTTTTCCTGAAGCTCTTTTAAATGCCCTAATTGCCCCGGTTTTATTCTTTCCAATGCGAGGCTGGTTCGAATTCTCCCGCTGGCGTCATATGTCCACTGAGTAGAGTCAATTAGTCGTGAGGACAGTTTTTTAGTGGTAATGAGCGGAGATCGCACTTTTATCAATACTGATAGCGGCAGCGCTGATGCTGGCCGTGACATGCGCCCGAAGATGTTTGTCTTGTCACTGATTATCGTATTGGCTATGGGAGCGCTTGTTGCTCGTCTTGTTTGGCTACAGATTCTCCAAAATGGCTATTACAAAAACCAGGCTGTAGAAAATTCTACTCGGGTTACTTTCTTGAGAGCCCCAAGGGGCAACATCTATGACCGTCACGGCAATTTGCTAGCTACTAATAAACAGTCGCTTTCGATGATTGCCATACCGGCTCAACTCGATAATGTCAAAGATTTGTCTGCACGGCTGGCAAAAGTAATCGACATGCCCGAGCCCAAAATCTTAGAAGAGTTGCTGAAGGCCAAGGTATCCGGTTCGGTTTTGCCTGTGGTAATTGATCATGATGTTGATATGACCACAGTGGCTCGCTTCTTTGAGAACAAGCTGTTCTTGCCTGGTATTGATATTCTGCCGGATATCAGCCGTAGCTATCCTAATGCTGAGGTAACTGCACATGTGCTTGGCTATTGCGGTTCGATTTCTCAGGCGCAGTTAGACCGCCGACCCGATCGCAAGATGGGTGATGTGGTTGGTCAAGACGGCATCGAGCGCCTTTATGATGATCAGCTGCGGGGTGTTGACGGCGAGCAGCGTGTGCGCGTTAATGCCATGGGTAATTCACTTTCGGCTGCTACATCAAAGCCCCAGATTACCAAAGAGTCTATACCGGGCAAGCCAATAGTAGTTTCCATCGACCTTGATTTGCAAAAGGCTGCCTATGAAGCGCTTGGTGCTCGTTCCGGAGCAATTGTGGCCATCGATCCACAAAACGGTGAAGTTTTGGCGATGGTATCAAGACCGAGTTATGACCCAAACGTTTTTACCAAACGCATTACTCCGGCGGTGTGGAAGCGCATTAACGCCCCGGATCACCCGCTCTTCAATCGGGCCCTATCTGGTTATCCGCCAGGTTCAATTTGGAAGGCTTTGACCCTTTTAGCTGCCCTGCAGGTTGGTGCTGTTAAGCCTGATACCAAACTCCATGTTTCTGGCGGTATTTCCTTGGGTGGATTTTTCTTCGGCGACTGGACTGGCACCACCGGCCTTTTTGATCTGGTTAAGTGTCTAGCCTGGTCTCGAGATTCAGCCTTCTATCAAATGGCCCTTAAAATGAAGCCTGAGCAAATTAAAGAATGGGCTGTAAAATTTGGTGCTGGTCGGCCTACTGGTCTTGAGTTGCGCCATGAAGGCAAAGGTCTTGTGCCAGACTCAGAGTGGAAAGAGCGGGTCTATCATGAGAAATGGTATCCCGGCAATACCCTCCACATGTCTATTGGCCAGACCTATGTGCAGGTCACTCCAGCTCAGGCCGCTCGTATCTTTGCTGGCCTAGGCATGAAGGGTAAGGTGCCGAACTTGCACCTGGTCATGAAAATTGCGGACAGGCAGATTCCTGCTCCTAAGTGTGAGACAGTCAAAACCAACCCTGTCTATCTTAAAGTTGTGCTCGATGGTTTAAAGGCCGTGGTTGCAAGCGGCACCGGTGGCGCTACCAAACTCGGTGATGTTGAAGTAGCAGGAAAGACTGGTTCTGCCGAGGCTCCACCGGCTGGAAGTAAAACCCACGCATGGTTTGCCTGTTATGCTCCGGCTGACAAACCACGCATAGCCGTTGCTTGCTTTGTTGAGCACGGTGGTCACGGTGGTAGCACTTGTGCACCGCTGGCGAAGGTTGTTCTTGAGAAGTTTTTTGCTGTTAGCAAACCGCTGCCCTCAGACAAAGAAGACGTGCAGAAGCCAGCAGCACCCGTGAAGCCAAAACGTAGGCACTAAAGGCTGCTTTTTTACAGGGTTTTATATGCACCATATATAGGGTCGTCGTCTGTCTATAAAAAACTAGACAATATCGCTTATTGTGGTGATAATAAGCCCAAGTTTTAATGAATATGGGGCTAGTTATGACCAGTCAAGCGCAGGCAATGTCGGCCGAATCAATAGTTGCACCAAATGGACTGGCTCCCAATATTGAAGAGTCTACGGCTGAGCGTGTCTCCGCTGAAGGCGTTGATCTAGAAAATTTCGCGCTTGAAAATGGTGAGTCGTCAGACTCGGTATCAGAAAATACAAGCATCACCGCTGTGAAAGATCTTGTGACTGGCGATGATAGAGTTTCTAAAAAAGATCTGGTTCAGCTGCTAGAAGGCTTTGTCAGTATTCTTAAGACAGATACACCAAATCTCCCAGCTCCGTTGCATAGTGGCACTTCTACAGCGGTATCTCTCGCCCAAGATGTGCAAGTCAATGATCGCACCGCCGAAATTGAATCTTTGCGCAATCTAGTGATTGAAGCACAAGACACCATTATCAAATTACTGACAGATCGAGTCGAAGACCGTGCCAAGATTGCTGGTTTAGAGACCCAGCTTAATATTCTTCCTGACCTTCAAGCCCAGGCCGATCGCGCCATGATGGTAGCAGTGCGGACCGAAGATTATCGATCGGAGCTAACCAAAATCAAATTTGAATTGGATCGCTTTCGTCTTCATAGAGTCAGAAGTGAAGTAGAAAAGAAGAAAGGCACCGTCTGGCAAAAAATCCAGCGTTGGCTTTTTGTTCGACCACGCACAACCGCTGACGATGCGGTTAAACCTGTTACCGAAGTTGAAGACTAGAGCTTAAGGCCCAAAGATGGCGCAGTCTTTTAATTTGCTGCGCAGACGAGCAATACCAATTTCAGTGACTTTGGTGTCGCGCAGTTCTAGGTGTTCTAGCTGAGTGGCTTCGGCCAGTTGTTCCAGGCACTTGTCTGTAACTTTAGTGCCATTTAAGAAAAGCACTTTCAATCCTTTTATGTTTTTGACTTCCGCCATGCTGTCGTCGCTCAACGTCGTGTCATTAACGTACAGGGTGCTAAGGCTCTTGAGATTGGCCAGGGCTGCTAGAGACTTGGCAGTAATGGTCGTGTAAGAAATATCGAGGTCTTCGATACTAGATGAAGCTGTCAGGTCTATGACGCCGCTGTCGCTGATGGTGGCTGGCAGGTGAAGGTTCTTTAAGTGGGGTAGGGCCGCCAGGGCCTTCATGCTGGCATCGCTAATCTTGGTGCTCTTGATAGTCAGGCTGGTGAGGGTTTTCACCCCTTGTACCAGGGGCAAGATTTGGTCAGTGATAGAGCTGCCGGTGAGCCAAAGGGTCTCAAGGGCTGTTGCCTCGTTCAAATTAACGAAGTCTTGACTAGTGAGGTTGAGGAAATCGAGACGCAATTCGACTAAAGTCGATAGTTTTAATATTGCCGCTAAAAATGCTGGTGAATATTGAGCTGTGGACAAATCCATTGAGGTGATTTGTGCCAGGGCAGCGGCGCTGCCTTCGGCTGTGCGGGCGTCGACGTCGTGGGCCATGGCTAGACCAATAATTGATTGGTCGGGTAGGCTCAATTTCACTTCACCTGAGGCTTGGCCAATCCAGCTGCGGTTATGGGGAAAGGTTCTTTTGGACAGATAGAGGTTTCCCAGGGTGGTTTTGCTGGGAAAAACAAGAGTTAGTTCTTTTGTTGACGCTACCAAGATAAATTCTCCAGTCGTTTTATGGGAGAAACCGGGGGAGCCATATTGTAAGCCTTAATGGCTCTGACCTATAGTAGTTGTGTGGTCAAGTATTACGCTCCCTCACGCAAATAGGTTATTTGAAAGGGTCTATGTCGAACTGGAATTCATTAGAAGACAATTCAAATCGGCGCTCGTATGGTCAAGATCGGTTCAACCAGGACCGCTATGTCCAGGACGGGGCCTACCAGAATGGCGCCTTTCAAGACTATGCATTGCCCGTTCAATATAGGGGTGATACTCGCAACAATTTAGCCATGTCAGTATCCCTCGGGCCGGTTGACTTCCTTTTGGCTGGCAATCGTTTTGAATATGGTGGTAATCACAATCATCGCTATCAGCAAGAGCGCTGGCAGCAAGACAGATGGCAGCAAGATAATTGGCAGCAGGGGCGCTATCCACAAGACAGATGGCAGCAAGACAGATGGCCGCAGAATAACCAGCGCTTCGACGGAGCTTTTGTTGGCCGTCCATATCTGACCCCTGACTATAGTTTCCGCAAAGGTTACGAAGATTTTGGCAGGTCATCTTATATAGAGCAACGGGGTTGGTTGCCTATGCCGCGGCGGCAGCAATACCTGCCTGAGCCGCAAGACTGGCGCATGCAGCAGCGTCGTGCCCAAGCGTTCTGGGATACAGGTGTAGCTGATTGTCCGCCTGAACCCGATTATATTGAAGTTGAGCCGCGCTATCGACGTGACACCGTTGAACGCAGGCCAGAAGTAGAACAGCGAGAGCCTACTCGCACCCTCCCGACCAATGCTATGAGTGAATATGATTGGGCTGTCTATCAAAAGCTCTGTCAAACTGCCGAGGGCCTTGTTGGTAAACACACCACTGCCTACGACAAACGCCTTCCCACTGATCGTCTGGGCTGCGTAAAGGCTGCTAGTCTACTTCTTGACCAGGGCTACGGACTCAACACCAATGAGATAAATACTCGTCAGTTTGAAAAAGAACTAAGGGAAGACAACGGTTTTACCGAGGTAGCCATAGCTGACCTCAAGCCTGGTGACGTGATATTGGGCTATAGAGCTGGTGGCGATCATTCGCATGCCGCGGTTTATATGGGCAATGGCAAAATATTCAACAATGATAGCGATCTAGGAACCATGGCGATTCAGTCAGTTGATAAGTTCAATTCCACTGAATTTAAGCGCATCACTATTCTGCGCCGTCCAGCTAGAGTGCCATCCGTGCCTGTTGCTTAAGCGCCAGATAACAAATAGGCACCATGGCTAGTGTGTCATTAGACGTGCTTCGGCTCTTCAATACGTTTGAAGATCGGTCCGGCATTGCGCACATGTTGGCCTGCGGGAATCATGTCAAAGAAGCCATCAGGCCGATCACTGTCACCAAAAATTTCTAGTTCATCTTCGTGACCAAGTTGCCACCAAAGGTCTGAGGCAAGCTTTGGTGCGAAAGGATAAATTTGGAAGGCCATGCGACGCAACATCTCAACTGAGGTGTAGAGCACTTCTTGGCCCTCTTTTACTTTGCCTTCCTTGAACATTGACCAGGGCTTTTCGTCAGCAAAATATTTATTGGTCAAGTCGACTAGAGCTAAAATCGAATCGATTGCTTTGGCGTATTCTAGTTTGACCATATGAGCGTTATAAACCACATGGAGTTCATTGGCATTTTCGCGCAGCTGGTTTTCGGGCTTGGCGTCAGGCAATTTGCTGTCACAGTTGGTTTCGATTAGCTTCAGTGTGCGACTGAGCAAGTTGCCGATGCCGTTGGCGAGCGCGGCGTTGCATGTGCTGATGAATTCGGCCCTTGAGAAGTCGCCGTCTTGATCCATCGGTGTGCGGCTAAAGAGGTAGAAGCGCACAGCATCGGCACCGTATTGCTCAACTAATTTATTGGGATCAATGACATTGCCCAGAGATTTACTGATTTTTTGACCTTCGACGGTGATAAAACCATGAGCAAAAATTTGCTTAGGCAGTGAAATATTGGCTGCCAATAAGAAGGCAATCCAGTAGATGCTGTGAAACTTGGTGATGTCTTTGCCAATTAGATGCAGGTCACAGGGCCAATATTGCTTGAATTGCTCGTCGTCAGTAAGGTAGCCGCAACCGGTGATGTAGTTGCTTAGTGCGTCCATCCAGACATAAATAACTTGATCATCGTCGTCAGGTACTGGGATACCCCAAGTTAGTGATTTTTTGGAGCGCGATACGCTGAAGTCTCCCAATTCTGGATCGTTCAATTGGTTCAGTACTTCTTTGCGCCGACCGTCGGGTTGAACTGCTGTCGGATTGGCTTCTAGCCAGGCTTGAATTTGTGGCTTGTATTTAGTTAGTTTGAAGAAATAGTTTTCTTCAGCCACTTGTTTGGGTGGCTTGAGGTGATTGTGGCAGTTGCCATTTTCGTCGAGATCGCGCTCTCTGACAAAGTCTTCACAGCCTTCACAGTAGAGGGCGGAGTAAGTCGACTTGTAGATGTCGCCTTGATCGCGCAGTTGGCGAAAGAGGCTCTGCACAACTTTTTCGTGGGCCGGTTCGGTGGTGCGAATGAAGCGGTCAAAAGAGAGATTGAGATTGGCCCAGGATTCTTTGAACATTTCGGAGACTTCGTCGCAAAAAGCCTGGGGGGTTTTGCCTACAGCCTCAGCTGAACGCTGAATCTTGATACCATGCTCGTCTACGCCGGTGAGGAAGCGCACATCGTAGCCTCGCATTCTGTAATAGCGAGCAATCACGTCTGCAGCTATTTTTTCGTAAGCGTGGCCGATGTGGGGGGCGGCGTTGACGTAATCAATGGCGGTTGTGACGTAGAACTTATTCATATTTAGACCATTCTTTCATTTACAATATCAGCAGTACATAATAGTACAGACTGGGTTTTTGGTTTTTAGTTTTGAGGCATTGAAGGCTTATGACAATGAAGAAGTCCTCTAAAAAGCGGGATTCTAAATTCGGTTTTGATTCCTTCAACCCTCTTGAGAACAAAACCGTCCTCCTCGGCATTAGTGGTGGCATTGCGGCCTACAAGGCCTGTGATATTGCTTCAATGCTTCGCCATGCCGGTGCTGATGTCCATGCAGTCTTAACTCCAAATGCCAAAGAATTTATTACACCGCTCTCGCTCACGACAATTACCCGCAATCAGGCCCATTGTGAGCAATATGGTGCGCAAGCTAATTGGCGTCCAGAGCACATAGATTTGGCTAAGAAGGCCGATCTGATCTTGATAGCGCCAGCCACAGCCGATTTGATTGCCAAGTTAGCGGCGGGAATTTGTGATGACTTATTGACGACCATGGTCTTAGCTTCTCCTGCTAAGGTCATGATTGCGCCTGCCATGAACCCTGTGATGCTGCAGCATCCAGCCACCAAGCACAACCTTTCAATCTTAGAAAATCGCTATCGCTACGACGTTATTCCTCCTGAATATGGTGAAGTAGCTTGCGGTGATTGGGGTACTGGCAAAATGGCTTCAGTTGACACCATTATCGCTGCAGTAGCCGCTCGGCTACTGGCTCACCTCACACTCTCTACCAAACGTCTGTTGGTCACGGCTGGGGGCACAAGAGAACCAATTGACCCTGTGCGCTTCATTGGCAACCGCTCCTCTGGCAAAATGGGTATCGCTATGGCTGATGCCGCCCACGGTCGAGGGGCCGACGTCACCTTGGTTTCTACCGTTGGCGTGGAGCGGGCTTATCCGGTGATCGTGGTAGAGACAGCCCAAGAAATGCAAGATGCTGTTGAGTCAGAATTTGATGGTTGCGATGCCCTGGTAATGACCGCTGCAGTGGCCGACTTTAGACCACTGACGACATCCAATCACAAAATTAAGAAGACTGATTCTGAAGATCTTGTCTTGGAGTTAACGAAGAACCCCGACATTATCGATTTGCTTGGCCGTGTTAAACGCAAAGATCAAGTGATTATCGGTTTTGCTGCTGAGTCAGAGGCATTGCTGTCGAATGCCACTCAAAAACTGAAACGCAAAAATCTTGACGTTATTGTTGGAAATGATATTTCTGTACCAGATATCGGCTTTGGCTCTGATGACAATGCCGTGATTATTCTCAATTCAGACGGCGCTAAAGAAAGCTTGCCTAGAATGCCGAAACGCGCCATTGCCGAGCATCTTTGCGACTTACTGGCCGAGCGTTTTCAAGCAATTGAGAAGACACCGGTTCATTAGTGATAATAACTAGTCATAGACTGCCCTTAAACTAGGCTAGAAATAGCACTGGGTGATATACTCGCTTGTCTGAAATATTCGGAGCGGAGAAAAAGTTTATGGGTAGAGCCAATAACTCGCAAGCTGATTCTGGCAATGCCGCAGGTGGCGGTGGGCTGGTCTCGCTTTTTACAGGTTTAGTACTGGGTGTAATGGGTGGAGTAACTCTTGCACTACTGACTGCTCCTAAGTCTGGCAGTGAGACTCGTGATGTTATACAGCGCAGCGCTAAAGACGTGCCAGAGCGTTTAGGTGAGGTTGTCGATGACTCCCTCGATTTGTACGCTTCTTTCCTCAACTATTGTCAAATGAATGTTGAAGAACAGGGCATGCGGTTTAGACGGGCACTGGCTGCAGGTAAGTTAGCTGCTGCTAAAAAGCGCGAAGAAATTGAAATCGGCGGCTAAGCCAAAATTCTTAACCTAGTTAAAGGGGTTTTTTGTGGACCATGTAAACGCTTCTTTCGGAGGCCCTCTAGATATTTTGGTGGCCGTGGCCCTGATTTTTCTAGCAGTCTCATTAATGGCGGTGAGCCTGCCCTTGATGTCGATGGTCAAGCAATCTGAGCGAACTCTTTCGGCATTAGAAAGGCTTTTGGGAACAGTAAATCAAGAACTCGGTCCTACTCTTAAGCAGGTTGATGCCTTGCTTGGCACTGTGCTCGAGCTAAAAACCACAGCTGAGAAACGAATTACAGAAGTAGGTTCGAAAGTTGGTGATGTCAAAGGGGGCCTAAATAAGTTTACAGGCGAAGCCAAGAAACAGTCATCGGTGTTTGGTGCTGGATTGTTTGCTGGAGTGCGTTCTTACTTAGAGCGCCGTCCTGAAAAAGGTAGTCGTGACCAAAAAGACGAAATGAGATTGTCCGAAGTGGGCAAAAGGTAGAAGAGACTAGTTCCCAGATTAGAAAGTAGGTTAGGAGTAGTTAAATGAGCAGATTTCTAGAAGGATTGGTGGTTGGTGGAGTGCTTGGCTATATAGTCGGAATTCTATCGGCACCGAAATCAGGCGCAGAGCTGAGACAGCAGATTGCTGATAATTCTGAAGACCTGTACAAGCAGGCATCTGACTCTTTGGTTGATGTGCGCGAGAAAACAGGCACTGTGATTACTGAAGCTAAGAGCAAAAGTAGCGAAGTATTGAAGAAGGCTTCTGACTCTGTAGTCGGAACGAAAGACCAAATTGCTCATAAACTGCAAGAGCTGGCTGGTCAGAGCTCCAAGGTAATGGTAGACGATGTGGAAAGTGCCACTTCGGGCTGATTTTTAGAGATTTAGGAAGTTGAAGAAAAAGGAATCCAGCCCAAAGCGGCTGCTAAGGCTCAATAGAGCTTTAGCAGCTTGTGGCATTTGTTCTCGGCGTAAGGCCGACGTGCTTATTGCTGATGGTCTAGTGCGTGTCAATGGCGAGGTCGTCACCGACTTCAACCGAATGGTTGACATGGGGCGTGACAAGCTCTCTGTGGATGGCACGCCGTTGCAAAAGAAACGACTTGATTACGTTGTCATCAACAAGCCCAAAGGTGTTGTTGTTACCTGTGATGACGAGCGCGGGCGCCGCACTGTTATTGATCTTTTGCCTGAAGAACTAATGCATCTAAAACCTGTCGGTCGCCTAGACTCAGATTCTGAGGGGCTTCTGCTACTGACAAACGATGGTGACATGGCTCGCTATTTGACCCACCCATCCCACGAAGTGCCCAAGCTCTACCGTGTTAATGTCGAAGGCGATATATCAAAAAATGCTATAACGGCTTTGCGTCAGGGTGTCAGGTTGTCAGAAGGAATGACTGAGCCTGCTTTTGTTCGAAAAATTTCTGCTAATCCACGCTATTCGCAGCTGGAAATAGAGCTGCGAGAAGGCAAAAATAGGCAAATCAGGCGGATGTTGGCACAAGTTGGTTACAGAGTAACGCGTTTGGTCAGGGTTGCCATTGGTGGGTTACAATTAAGTCAACTGGAATCTGGATCATGGCGTCGTCTCAACAATCAGGAGCTTGCGCTTTTGCAACCTACTGAGGCAGACAAAAGCTTCTAAGATAGTTGTTTTGTCGCATTCTTACTCGTTTTTATTTTACTTACTGATTTTTACTTACTGAACTGATACTTACTGGATGCATAAATGTCGCTTGAGCAAATTGGACAGAAACTCAAAGTCGCGCGGGAAGGGCAAAGCCTATCCGTTGGCCAGGTCTATGACCGTACCAAGATTCCCGTAAACCATATTGATGCTCTTGAGAGTGGGCGCTTTGATGACCTTCCCGAACCAGTTTATGTCGCTGGTTTTATCAAACGCTATGGCGACATGTTGGGTCTCAATGGTCAATCTCTGGCCGATGAGTATAAGCGAGCTGGTCAGCCTGTTGTGGAAAACGGTCGCGGACTTTTCAATCGTGGTGGCGGCGTTCAACAAGCTGTAGCTCCTTTAGTTTATGTCTCAAAACCACGAGTCGAGACTGAAGCACCGAGTTTCACTAAAACTTTTTTCTATCCGAGTTTGCTTTTAATCGCTGTGCTTGGCGTGGTTTGTGGTCTTGGTGCTTGGTACCAGACTCAGATGACCACGCAAGATCCTGGCCTCTTGGCCCTGGGGCGCTCGGCTGAGCGATTCAACCCCGGTCAGCTGCCTGCCACTGGAGTTGCCGCTGGCACCAATACTGTTAATGGCGCTGTCACCAACGGTGCCGCTGCTGTGCCTTCCACTGATAATAAAATCGCCCTTTCTGCTAGTCAGCACGTTTGGGTTGAAGTGAAATCCGTTGCTTCTGGTCAGTCTCTCTTTACTGGTTATCTAGAAATGGGTGAGCGCCGCGATTTCCAGGATGCCCAGGGTCTGAGGGTAAGAGCCGGTAATGGCGGAAGTTTAACTGTTGATTATCTAGGCAAGAGTGAAGCATTTGGCTTGCCTGGCAAAATTGCTGAGCGTGTTTTTGCTAGTACTCCTGCGCCTGTTGCTGGAGGCGATGCTTCTGCGACAACTGCCACTGGCGACGCTGCAACCAAGCCTGCTGTAACAACTGTAAAGTGGAAGCCGGCGGTGAGAAAAACTACGACAGATGGCTCAGTTAGCCAAGGGCGCCGCTCGCGCCGCTCTGAAGAAGGCACCCGCGACATTCCAGGGGTCTCATCTGGCGGCGGAATGCGATCTATCGATGTGCCATACCGCTACAATGATGGACGTCTTGATAACGACTAGCTTGACAACGGCTTAGTTGAAGTCAACTTGTTTGATGATAGCTAAAATCAAGCGCGGATGGAGAGTGTAATTAAATGCGTAACCCCAAGATTGGGGTGGTTTCTTTGGGCTGTCCCAAGAATGCCACTGATACTGAAGTGATGCTTGGTCTCTTAAACGAGGCTGGTTTTGAAGTCACTTTTGATAATGATGAGGCTGAGCTCTGTCTCGTTAATACCTGTTCTTTCATCGGTGATGCTCGCAAAGAATCGGTGCGCACCTTAGTTGAACTGGCCGATCAAGGCAAAGAGCTAATTATTGCGGGTTGTCTTGCTCAGCACTTCAAAGAGGAATTGCTCACTGAAATACCAGAAGCCCGGGCGGTTGTAGGTACTGGTGATATCACAAAGATAGTTGATGTAATTAAGGCTGTTGCGCGCGACTCTTCGCTGCGGGTTGTTGAAGTCAGTGACGTGCCCAACAATTATGATGATGAAGTTTTGCCGCGGATGGTCACCGGTGTTGGCGCATCGGCCTATTTGAAGATTGCTGAGGGCTGCGACCACGCTTGTACATTCTGCATAATTCCACTTCTACGCGGTAAGTTTCGCTCACGCACGATTGAGTCGCTAGTAAAAGAAGCGCGCATTTTGGTTAAAGGCGGCGTAAAAGAGATCATTTTGGTATCACAAGACTCTAGTTATTACGGTCTCGATATTTACAACAAAATGGCATTGCCTGAGCTTTTAGAAGCCCTTCATGAAATTGAGGATCTCGACTGGATTCGCATTATGTATTGCTATCCAACTGAAACTAATAGAGCTCTTCTGGAAGCGATTAAGCGCTTACCTAAAGTCGTTAAGTATGTAGATATTCCGCTGCAGCACTCTCATCCGGCTGTTCTGTCTGCTATGGCTAGACCAAGAAATCCAGAAAAAGTTATGGACCTAATTAGAGAGGTTCTGCCTGAAGCGAAGATCCGTTCTACTTTTATCGTGGGCTTCCCGGGCGAGACAGACGAGCAATTTGAGCATCTTGTGCAGTTTATCGAGAAGTATCGCTTTGATCGCTTGGGAGTCTTTACATACTCGAAGCAGATGGAAGTTCCTTCTGGACATATGGACAATCAATTGACAGAGAAAGTCAAGAAAGCAAGACGTAATCGCATTATGCGTCTACAGCACGACATTGCTTTTGCTTCCAACAAAGCCATGGTTGGGCAGGTGATACCAGTTTTGATCGAAAGCTTTGACGAAAGTAAGAAGCTCTATATCGGCCGCAGTCAGTGGGATGCACCCGGAATCGATAATCAGGTTTATGTGCGCGAATCTGCCGAAGCTCCAGTTTATATGGCCGAAGTGAATATGGTGCTGGTGGAAGAAGCAAAACCATATGATTTGATTGGTGTCGCCTATAGTGGCACTGAGCAGGTGGTTAAACCGGCCTTGAATGAGCATGACGGTTCGCTTGTTACTCCTGTTTCGATTTCTCGCTAGCTTAATTTAATAGGCTAACTCTATGTCTGGTTTATCAGCTTGGTGCAAGTGGCTTCTTGTGGGTGTATGCTTTGCCTGGCTTTTTGCTGCCTTGCCTGGCTCTAGCGCATCAGCTGTTCGCGTTGGCCTGGCTATTCTGCTTCTGCTCTGGGCCCTATGTGCTCCCTTTGTGCTGTCTTGGTGCATGGTTGATCTTGCCGGTTGGGCCTTCCATCAAGGCTATTATTCGCTAGCTTTTGCCCTGGCTCGATTAGGAGTACAAAGCGACATTGCCGTGCAGCCCTTGGTGCAGGTGGCCGGTTTGAGTGATTCGCCCTTTGCTGCTTTCAATTCACTAAATTTAGCTAATTCTGAAATGGTTGGCGGGCAATTTATTGCGGCTAAGGAGCGGCTCACTACCGCCCTGGCACAGTCTGATTGTATGGCTGGAATGCCCGCCACTTCTTCGGTAACGCCCTTTGTCTTAAGTCATTTAGCCAGTGTAGAGCAGTGTCTTGGTAATTTTGAGCAGGCCCATTCTTTTCTCACTCGCTCGATTAATCTCAAGAGCAATAGCATAAAAGATTGTGAAAGTTCTGGTGAAAAACTGGCTCTAGAACGTGCTATTGCAGCCGATCGTCACGCCTTGGGGTGCTTTTTTGAAAAACGTTTGGCCATGGTCGAGGCCGAGAAGAATTATTTGGCGGCGCTAGAAATCTTAGAGAGGTCTGTCGATGTCAAAGGCGAATTGGCCGAGTGGGAGAGTGAGATGCGGGCCAGCTTTGTTAATGGCCTGGGTGAGTTTTATCTGCGCCAGGGTAAAGTTGATCTTGCTGAACCTTTGCTGCGTCAAGCCTACGCACTTCGCAGTTCGCGCTTTCCGGCCAATCATCCAATTATGTCGGCCTCTTATGATGCTCTTGCTCGGCTCGAGATAGCTAAAGGTAATCTATCAGAAGCTGATTCCCTGCTGAAGCGAGCCTATAAAATTCGACTGCACTACTGCAAAGAAAATTTGTCTGATCTTGCCGATACTCAGCTCTCTCTGGCGAAGCTTAGGCAGAGCCAAGGTCAGTTTGTGGAGGCTGAGAATCTTTTGCGTCAGGCTTTGCTTGCCAAAGAAAAGGTGTTTGGAGCTTGCCATCCTGACGTGGCCGAAGTACTTGAGGCCTTGAGCCAGCTCTTAAACGGGCCAGAGCAGAAAGGAGAGCGCGTAATAGCTGAAATATCACTGCTGCGTGAGAGAGCCAATGCAATACGTATTTTCTATGCCGTCAAATAGACTTTGATACTTGCAGTGCTCGTGCGGAATGTTCGCGAGCAATTTTGAAAAGATTGTCTGCCATGGCTAGATGATCGTAGTCGAAGTTTTGACAGAAATATTGCAGCTCTTCAAGACCATCGGCAGCTTGAGCTATGGCGTGTCTCATCCACTGTAGAGCTGGTTTAAGAGTGAGTGGCGGAGGGTTATCTGTAAATTCGTTGCTGGCTTTGAGCAAGGTCTTTTCAATATCATCGACATATTGCGAGAATTCTTCTAACAGTTGTTCATCATAGATATCTTGAGACAGTGCACTCAGGCGTTGTTTGTACTTCGATAATATTGATTCTATTGAGCGTCTGAGCGGATGGAAGACTTGCCTGAGATAACGCTCTCGTGCCTTTTCTTCATCCAGCGAGTCTTGCACGCTGGTGGGCATGTGCATGCCGGTGTATGGCTTTGTCCGTATTACAACTGAGTCGTAGTGCGCCCTTTTTTCGCTGTCCATCAAGGTCTCGTAGGCCTCGTTGATAGACATCATCTGTTCTGTTTCGCTCACTACCTGATTGTCAGGTTTGGCATGAAAAGATAAATCAGGGTGCACAGACTTAACTAGTTTGCGGTAGGCCTGCTTAATTTCGGCCCTACTGGCATTTGTGTTAGATGCCAGGCCGAGAATTTCGTAGTGGTTGGTTTTCTTGCGCGCCATAAGCTAATTATATTGGTCCTTGGCACTTTATTCTTTTGATCATTTGTTATTTAGGGGTCACGGGGAAGAATAACCTCATTTCACCTATTTTGGCACAGCCTTTTTTCTTGTAAATCGTGAAATAGTTCTCTTAGCCAACCTATTGGTTGTCCCGTGAGCGTTGAATAAATTTGTATTCACTGAGCCAATCTGTGCTTTGCCCATTCTGTAAAACACTAGGGTTGGGCTGGTGTACTTAGGGTCTTGAACCAGTCGATCGATAAAATCGTTTGGTTGAATTGAGAATAGGAGTGGCCAGTGGCAAGGTCGTCTACCGAAGCCTTTCTTCTGCCGCACCAATAAAGTATCTTGCCACGCCACAGCATGTCAGCCATGGTCACGTATTTGGCTTGGTCAAAGCCAATCTGCCTACGGTGAACTAAAATGATGAGTAGTACCGCCAGCAGTGCGGCAAGAGTTAGGACCGGCCCAAATATCTTCTGAGAATTGAGCCCCATGGCCTTGCTGGATGCACATAAGCTTAGGGATTCGTTCTTGAATGACCTTGGCCAATAAAGGCAGGTACTGTGCATAAGAGCAAAATGGTTGGCGGATCGGCGTCAATAAAGTCGAGGTAAGGCCGCTGTGCGCTTAAGAGCAGCTCGCCCATTTCAAGACGCAGAGCGGCCGCTGGAGCAATTGCATATGGATTGGTAACAAAAAGCACCAAAATGCCAAGTCGGAAGATGACGGCGCTGGCCAGCAAAATCTTAAGCTCTGTTGATTGGCGGCGATTTTCTAACATAATGCTATTGAGGGATAATCCCAATCCTGTTAAAAATGCTCAGACTGTATGATTCTGACTGTTCACAACCGTCTATAATCAAAAGATGTTCTGCCCATTTTGTAATCATCGTGACAGTCGAGTGCTCGAATCCCGCCTAACAGCGGAGAATTCGGTCAGACGCAGGCGAGAATGCGAGGGTTGCGGTAAGCGTTTCACTACATATGAAAAGCTAGAGACTGTTCAGTTCCTTGTGGTCAAGCGCTCTGGCATTCGTGAACCTTATATTAGAGATAAGCTCAGAGCGGGAATTAGCCGAGCTTGTGCGAAAACCACTGTAACCGCTGAGCAAATAGATGATTTAGTTGACTCGGTTGAAAATGAATTGTTAGCTTCTGGTCGCCGAGAGGTGGCCGCTTCGATGCTGGGTGAGATTGGTTTGCGGCTCCTTAGTAATCTTGACCAAGTAGCATACGTTCGTTTTGCCTCTGTCTATAGGCAGTTCCGTTCGATCGAAGACTTCATTGCCGAGCTTAATCTGCTGCGCTCAGAGCAGACCATCAGTAAAGAAGGAGCTGATAGTTTGGATGTTATCGCACCACCGGTGGTGCTGCGCGGCGGCAAAGGCGGCTCGACTTGATTCTTCGGCTTGGTGGCCTTTGAATTGTTTAGATTAGATGAAAGATCTCAAATGTGGCTTAATGCTTGTTTGCGCTTGCCCCACAGGCCAGAGATGACCGTGTTACAATCGCAGACCGCTTGTATATATACCTTCGAAGAACCAATTAGTGAACTGGCATAATTATGAATAGCATTATTAAAGAGATTGAAGCCCCACTCCTGAAGTCGAACCTTCCCAAGTTTGATGTCGGCGACACTGTCAAAGTGTTCGTTAAGATCAAAGAGGGCGGCAAAGAACGTACTCAAGGTTATGAAGGCGTTGTGATCAAGCACTCCGGTCACGGAGTCGGTGAAACTTTCACCGTTCGTCGCGTTTTCCAGGGTATTGGTATCGAGAGAGTATTTCTCGTCCACAGCCCACGCGTTGAGAAAATCACTGTATTGCGCCGTGGCGACGTTCGCCGCGCCAAGTTGTACTATTTGAGACAACGCACTGGCAAAGCTACTCGTATTAAAGAGAAGCTTGGCGGTAAGAAAGTTGTCGCTCAAGTACAAGCAGCAGCTCCGGCTCAAGGCTAATCCTTAAGACTAAAATTGGTAAGAGTTGAGCATTAAGAAAATCTCTACCAGATCTGCACGCTCCTCTGGGGGTGCTAGCAATTCTAGTAATGGAAATTCTAGTGCTGGCAGATCCAACAACGGATTATCTAAGGCTGGACGAAACAGTAAAAAAGTAACTGGCAAGAATTCAGATCTTGCCGCCAAAGCCGCCCAATCGGCCCGTTCTGCGGGGGTTGGGCGGCGTCCATCTAAGTTCGCTAGTGCTGTTAGCAGCGCTGCCCCGGCTGCGGCGGTTCCAGCTGGTCGGCCAACGAAGGTGATTCGCAAAGCCAAGGTCGCTAGTACTCCGTTTCAGCGCTTGACCGAGATCGTCAAGTGGGTTGATCTAGTCATAGAAGTGCTCGATGGACGTCTCCCTGAAACCACCAGGCATCCAGCTTCTAAAGATATTTTTGGCAATAAGCCACGGGTTTTGATCTATTCAAAGTCAGATTTGAGTGATGGCGATAAGCTCCGTGCTTTTGTCAAAATTGCCAGTGAGCAAGAACAAAAAGGCCAACCTGAAAAGCGTCTGATCCTTGATTTGAAGTCAATGGCTCACAAGAATACTTTTATTGAAGCGGCATTGGCCGTAACTGCTGACAAACGTGCGGCTTTAGCTAAAAAAGGTCTTTTGGCCAGGCCAATGAGAGCTTGTGTTGTTGGTATCCCCAACGTTGGCAAGTCTTCGTTGATCAATTGGTTTGTTGGAAGGAAGAAGGCTAAAACCGGAGATTCCCCAGGTGTAACCAGGGGAACCCAGTGGATTCGAGTTCATCCTCAACTGGAGATGCTTGATACTCCGGGAATTTTGCCAGCTAATTTGTTTTCTCCTGAAGAAAGGCAGCGTTTAGCTCTGCTAAATTTGCTTCCCGCTGAAGGGTATGACAACTTGGAGATTGCTAAATTCGGCTTGATGCTGATGAAAAAGTATTACCCCAATAGGCTCGAGACTTATTTACCAGGACTATCTACCTACGAAGACGGTCTTGACTACATAGCCGAGAAGAAGCACTATTTAGCATATGGCGGAAGGCTCGATCACTACCGTGCCGCCACAATTTTCCTGCGTGATTTGCGGGCGGGAAAATTGGGAGACCTTACTTTCGATCATCTCTAACTCTAGTTAAATAAGCCCATGGTTCAAACCAGTTTTTCAAAATTGCTCGCTTTTGATTCGCGTATTTTGAAGCAAGCCCAAAAGAGCAATTCTAGTCTCATAGGTAGCAAAAAAACTGGCTCCAAGCGTGGCAGTGATCAGCAGTTAACTCTTTTCCCGGCTGCTTCTTCGGGCCTGGTAGGAGTTGACGAAGTTGGCCGTGGCTGTCTCTCTGGCCCGGTCGTGGCCGCTGCCGTGATCTTGCCTCAGATTGGTAAGAAGTCATTTCTGGCAGAAGAATTGAGCGAGCTGAACGATTCAAAGGCGCTTACTCAAAGGCAAAGAGAGCGGTTGTCTGAAATCTTGCGGTCCAATTGCCGCTTTGCTATTGCTGAGGCTAGCCCGGCTGAGATTGACCAGATCAATATTCTGCAAGCCAGTCTGCTAGCGATGAGGCGCGCCATTAATGCTCTTCTATTGAGTGTCGATAATACTCCAGAGCAGTTGTTGTTGCTTGTGGATGGTAATCAGAAAGTTAAGGGCTTAGACCTTGAGCAAATTACTGTGATTCAAGGCGATAGCCGCTCTGCCTCCATTGCCGCAGCTTCTGTAATAGCAAAAGTCTATCGCGATGCTTTGATGCTTGAGCTATCTCATAAACATCCGGCCTACAGTTGGCATAGCAATAAAGGCTATGGCTCAAAAGCTCACCGTGCTGCCATTGCTGAGCATGGCGTCACAAAATGGCACCGCCTTAGTTTTCGCTTGTTTGAAGCTGAGTAAACTGCCTCTATTAGCGAGTTCTAGCTGGCAAGTTCGGTGTGCCACCCTCCGGCCCGACATCGCCGAATTTCTTGATTTTCTGCTCTGTCTTGCCGCCGCCATCGAGCACCTGTGTTTTAGACAGCTGATCAACGATGTAGTCAACGCCGCGCCATGAAATCATGAACATACGCTCGCCCATTTCGATCAAATTGGTTTCACGTAAATACCAGAGGGCAAATTCCATTTCGGCTACGTTATCAATCGACAGAATATCCATCATCATCTTGGCGGTGGCGCCGCCTGTTTGTGGACGTTTCTTGCGCTGACCGAGGAGAATTTGCAGGATGGCTAAGCGCAGCTCAATCTCGTTCCAGGAAAGACCAGTTTTAGGAATCTTCGGTAGTGAGTCTTTACCGAATTGCGAAGGAGCGCCACTGGGACCGCCACCTTGAGCTGAAGGGGCAGCAGCTTTAACTTCTTTGGCGCCAAGGGACATATCGTAGGCTGCCCGTTTGCCCTCGTCAGAGAGAGTACGCCAGGCTTCTGTGATAATGCGGAATTTCTCAGCGTCGCCAGACTCACCGTTGTCGGGGTGGTACATCGCCGCTAGGAATCTATAGGCATAGCGAATAATCGTCGGGTGGGCATCTCTGTCTACTTGTAAGAGTTCGTAGTAGCTGATCTCTTTGAAGTTTTTACCGATAGGGCCGCCAGAATTACCCTGGTTTTGGTTGTTTCCGCCCCCTTGGTTTGGATTTGGAGCGGGAGGTGGTTGCCACGACATGATTTATAGTCCTTTCAATACGTTTTGAGCGATGACCAGGCGTTGAATTTCTGATGTGCCTTCATAAATTTCGGTGATTTTAGCGTCACGCATATAACGTTCCACTGGGTAGTCGGTAACGAAACCGTACCCGCCGAAAATTTGTACACATTTTACCGTACTTCTCATTGCCACTTCAGAGGCAAAGAGCTTAGCTTGGGCTGCAAGTTTGGTGAATTTATCGCCACGGTCTTGAGCGACGCAAGCGTTGTAAGTTAGCAAGCGAGCAGCGTCAATTTCGGTTTGCATTTCAGCAAACATAAATTGAATAGCTTGAAACTGGTTGATTGTTTTATTGAAAGCAACCCGCTCTTTGCTGTATTTGAAAGCGTGATCCCAGGCTCCTTGCGCAATGCCGACTGCTTGGGAGGCGATACCTATTCTGCCACCATCGAGAGTGACCATTGAGACCTTAAAGCCGTCGCTTTCGCCGCCTAGCATATTGGCCACTGGTACTGGAGTATCTTCAAAATTAATTTGGCAGGTGGATGAGCCTTTGATGCCTAGCTTGTCTTCGAGCTTGCCAAAGGTGAAACCGGGCGAACCTTTTTCTACAATTAGAGCTACCAGGCCTTTGTGCTTCAGTGCTTGGTCCGTTTGGGCAATTACTAAGTAGTAGTCGGCTTCTACTCCGTTTGTAATCCAGTTTTTTGATCCATTGAGAATAAACTGGTCGCCTTTGCGAACGGCCATGCATTTGGCTGCAGCTGAGTCTGAGCCAGAGTCTGGTTCAGAAAGAGCAAAGGCACCGAGCTTTTTGCCTTGGCACATGGGTGGTAAAAAGCGCTTTTTCTGCTCTTCAGTACCGAAAATATAGATTGGTGTGGCGCACAATGAGACGTGAGCGGAGTAGAGTACCGAAGTGGTGGCACAGGCGCTGCCTAACTCTTCCACCACAGTACTGTAGGAAACGTGGTCCATACCAGCACCGCCATATTCTTCAGGAAATGGTAGGCCGCAAAGATCCGATTGTGCGAGAAGATCCCAGTTCTCGCGGGGAAAGCGATGATTGCGATCAACTTCAGCTGCTCTCGGCGCGAATTCCGCTTGGGCTAGTTCTCTTACTGTTTCTTTGATTAACTGCTGATCTTCGGTCAGTCGAAATCCTAATGGCAAGTCTTTCAGTGTCGTAGCTGTCAACATTGTTCACCTGATAATTTGGTCAAGTTTCAATTTATACCGTAATTGCTGATCATAGCACCCGAAAGTGCCTCTTGAAGCCTAAAGCATCTTGATGATGCGCCAGAGTTAGCTAGAGTGCGATAGAGTATTGGGTAACTAGAATTCACTGTGGGTAGGAAACAAATCGTGGCGGATATCAAGGTACTCTATGTAGAGGATTCAAGAAGCTCAAGCCCTAAACTGAGGCAGGCGCTGAAGGATGAAGGGCTATCCATCGTTTTTTGCGGCGGTGGTTTTGATGCTTTAGACGAGTTAGCCAGCGATGGTGCTGATATTGTCGTCGCCGCCACCAAGGTAAGCGACCTTAGTGGTTATCAATTGGCGAGTTTGATTAAATCGAGTGAGCTTGTCAGTCAGCTACCGGTAGTACTTTTCTTTAGTGGTGAAACCGCTACCGACGATTTTTGGATCAAGGCTGCGCGTCCTGATACTGTTGTGGGTGAAGAGGATCTCAAGGAGCCTGCCAAGGTCGCTCGTATGGTTCGTGATCTGGCTGAAAATGCCCGTCTTGCCGGTTGGGAAAAGTCTATGGGTCGCGGCGTATTGGTGCCTTCTCAAGGATTTTCATCGAATAATTTAGTGGAAAGCTATTCCAGCTTGCTCAACGATCTGATTTTAGAGCGGGCTGTCAATCGCACTGCTCGCACTCTCACGGCTTTGGTGGAGCCACGCAGTCAATTCTTAGAGGCTTATTTCACTTTCATCAGTGAAATATTCCAACCAGATTTGATGGGTATTGTTATTGCTGATGTTAATTCCCCTTGGGCGGCTATTCAAGTGAAAGACAATGTTTCACAAGATGCCTATGACCCAATGATGACCAGCTTGCTAAAGCAGCTTAAACTGCCTACCGATCTTAAGGTTGAGCTTCGCGGCGAGCTGTTGCAAGACAATGTCACGGCTGCAAGAAGCCTGGCCAGTGTCGAAATCTTGACTGTGGCCTCTGAGAAACAAGGTATGGGTGCTTTGGTCTTTGCCAGTGCTGAGAAAAACGCCTTTAGTGCCGGTGCTAGAGCGTTCATGGGGGTTTTGAAGCAAGAGCTCAAACCCGTGATTCAGCTTCTGCTTGCCAAGCAAGAAATTGAAGAATTACATTCTCGTGAAGCTTATAGGGCTGCTATAGACTCACTGACAGGTCTATACAATCTTGAATTTTTGGTTGGATTCCTGCAACAGCAGTTGCTCTTTTCCTTTCGCCAGCGTTTACCTGTTGGTATGGCCATTATTGATGTCGATAATTTTGCCAAGGTCAACGAAGAACATGGCTATGAGATTGGTGATTCTGTTCTTAACACTGTTGCCAATAAGCTTCTGCAGATTACACGGTCAAGCGATTTAATCGCTCGCTATGGTGGCGATCAGTTCGCCGTTGTTTTGCCCAATACTGACTTAGCCGGTACGCGAGTACTGGGCGAGAAAGTGCGCTCGGAGATGGAGTTTGCCAGCTTTGGTCATGAGAATGGTCGTAAAGGTCCAAAAGTGACAGTTTCAGTTGGCTGCGCCAATTTCAATATGGAAGATTTGAATCCGGAGACTATTTTGCGTGATGCAAAGATTGCCCTACGGCAAGCTAAAGAGGCTGGACGCAATCAAGTTTGCAGCTAGCCAAAAATAGGACTGTTTAGATTAAGGCCGTATAGAAGCTGTCGATGGTTTGCAGAATTGTTGGCTCGTCGATTCTTGCCAAAAGGTTAGCGAGAAGAATGGTGGCACCAGCACCTACTCCTTCTTTGACATGGCCTTCTTCATAGGCTCTCAGGCCGGCATGACAAGATTCTGTCAGAGCAAAATGGCTGGCTACGAAGGGAGCATCAACCAGCCGCGCTAGTTTGGCCGTCTCTGCCCACTGATCATGGGCTACCCATTTGGTTGTTGCCACCATTATGTTGTTGAGCTGATAAGCTTGATTTTGCGCTAGTTGATTTGCGAGGGCATAGACGGCAAGCATTTGCGAACCTCCGCCAAGAATGGTGAGGCTGTCATTGCGGTTGGTGTTGCGTCTGATGATAAATCCAACTGCAAATGCTTGCATCGGGTCTCCCACTGCTGCAATGGCAGAAAGTGGATTAGCTTTGAAGTAGTCAGGAATGGCCTCTGTCTCGATCTTAAGCCGCTTAGCTGCCGCTAGTATGCCAGCCTTAGCCATGGCGATTTTTTGTTCGTGGTTGCAGGTTGGTACGCTGCTTGAGAGTAGATTTTCAGCTTCTATGCCAAGAGCCATGAAAACGGCTTGGGCTGTGGTGGTGCCACCCGGTACGCATTCAGCTAAAACGGCTAGAGCTTCTTCTGCTTGGCCTTGTTTTTGGCGTGCGTTTTCGGCGTTTGCTAGATCGTCTGCCAGCTTGCAACCCGCCTGGTAGAGCTTGTTTACCAAATCGAGAGTAAGAGCCTGGCCAGTAATGATAGACTTAGCTGCTTCGCCTCCAGCCTTGATATGGTCGATGTGCGGACTGCTAAAACTGCCGCAGTCTACTATTGTAGTTAAGTGTGGTATCAAGCTCAAGGCTGCTCTGGTTAGCACCACCGGTGATGCGATGCCAGTTGGCGATACTGGTAATTTTTGTTCGATCTGTAAGTGCGAAAGTAAGATGTCTGCATCCAAAGCAGGAGTGAGGCGACGCAGTTCTGCGCTGCTCCCTGCTGCCGAAACCCCGTCTGTATCGCTCACTTCGCTGCCAGCTAAAGCCAATATGAAGTCGATGCGTTGGGCCAGGCGGATGCGCTCTACTAATTTTGCTGTGCGACCGTTGGCATCAAAGACTATGTCTACCAAGTCAGCTTTAATTTTTGTCAGCACCACTTTTCCCACTTTCACTAATGACTACGCAGTCTCTTACTACTTCGCACAACATTGCTGTGCTAATTGGAATGATAATTAGGCCAGATAGGCCCTGCCAGATTTCGCTCATGTATGACATGGGCGTTGCTGCCATGATGGTTGTTGCCTGAAGGGCTGGCTTGAAGAGAACAACCACAGCATAAGGTGTAGTAATTATAGTTACTGCAAGAAAGGCCAATAGAGAAACAACACTTAAAGCTGGAGATGTAGTGACGGCAAGCCAAAGCGATTCAATTGAAGTTTCTTTCACGGTTCTGTCTGACATTGATGAAACCGCTAAGGTGGTAATTGAATAGTTAGAAAGACAGAGGCCAGCGATGGCCATAACTACCATGGCGCCTTGGCGAAGGTTCAAGACTTCAGGACCAAGATTATAAGCTTTAACTATTTCGGGGCTGAGGCCAACCACAATGAAAGAGCAGGCGCACCAGACAAAAATCAGTGGCATCATAATGATCGAGCTGACTAGCCAGCTTTTGGCCAAAAAAACTTTATGGTGCCGCACTGCCGTTAGACCTTCTTCCAGGTAGGTTCTAATTTGAGCAGAGCTGGTTCTATCTTCCAAATCTAGGGGGCAGCGCAAGAATGCTCTGGTAAAACCAGTGAGTCGGACAAGGCCGATAAAGAGGGAGAGAATTAGCAGTATGCCAGTGATGATCATGCCGGTGGCGAAACCAATTAGTGTAGGGATGAGGACATTGCCGTCAATTACCCCATCAACTTTCAGCACAGTTAGTGAGCCGAGGCTGCCTGTCAGGATAATTCCAGCCAGGGTCGAGAGAATTATTGGTGTTTTAAAAATTGGTACAAAAACCAGGGCAAAATGCCAGGTGTGTTTCCACCAGCCGACATGAAAAAAGCGGCTAAGGGCTTTTTTGCTGACGATTATTGGACGCTCGTTCGAGTCAGGCTGCGGTTTCAAATTTCACGGTTCCAGTTTCGTGCTCTTAGTTCTAATTTCTCAGTTTTCCTCTTTTTTGAGCCTGAGATTGTTTCGGTTGTCTTTCGCTGGCGGAAGTTTACATAACATTAAGCGCTATTTACTCACCTTCCTTGCTTTTTGCTCACTTGTTCAATCTCCCATACAGGGCGGCTTTCAGCCTCTGTCTGGGAGGTTAGGATAGGCTGAAATAGAGTCTTACGAGCTTACAGTAAGTGAGTCTAAGAAAGATTCTTGACAAACTGTGCGAAGATTTCGAAAAGCAAGGAGATCCTCATGATTCTGTCACTGGGCAATGCTAGCGAAAAGGTAATAGAAGAGATTCGTCAGAATCTTTCTTCACGCGGTTTAGAGAATACCTTAGTTAAATGCGCCAAGACTACATTGGTGGTTATAACTTCTGATGCCGATAGCTTACCAGGTCATGTCTTTAGTCAAATGGATGGTGTGCAGAAAGTTGTGCGCTTGAGCAATCGCAGCCCCCTTGGTAAAGATTTGGCCCAGACAGTGGTTACTCTCTCTCCAGCGAATTCTAACTCTGGTTTGGTCCAGCTTGGCGGTGGCCTCCCGCCGATTGTTGTTTCTGGGCCTTGTGCTATCGAAGGCCGAGAGCAAATTATAGAACTGGCCCATGAGGTCAAAGCCGCTGGTGCTGTTGCCCTTCGTGGCGGTGCCTATAAACCACGTACTTCGGCTTACGATTTCCAGGGCTTGGGTTTAGACGGTCTAAAGTATATGAAAGAAGCTGGCTTGCAGGCCGGTTTGCCGGTGGTCAGCGAAGTGGTCTCGATTGAGCAAATTGAACCGTCATCGCCATATCTTGATGTTTTTCAGGTGGGCGCTCGCAATATGTACAATTATGAGCTGCTCAAAGAGCTAGGACGGCAGCGCAAGCCAGTACTTCTAAAGCGCGGCATGTCGGCTACCATCGACGAGCTTCTACAGGCTGCTGAATACATTTTGCTGGAAGGTAATCTCCAGGTGATTTTATGTGAGCGGGGTATTCGCACTTTCGAAAATCGCACACGCAACACCCTAGACTTATCAGCTGTGCCTGTGATCAAGTCGTTAACTAGCTTGCCTGTGATGGTTGATCCGTCACACGCTGTGGGTAAGCGTGATTTAATCGCTTCTATGTCTCGTGCTGCCATTGCCTGTGGTGCTGATGGTTTGATTATCGAAAGTCACTGCACTCCTGATAAATCAATCTCTGACGCCGCCCAGGCCATCGAACCATCTACTCTTGCAGCAATAGTGAACGATATGAACACCATTTATGCGGCACTCAATCCTGGTGCGGCTCTCAATGCCTCGGACAAAACTAAGGCTAAGAATGAGATCAGCAATGAGGCCGTGACAATCTCTAAGTCATCAGCTCGCACCCTAGCAGGAACGCCAGGTTCGTAAGAGCGTTCTAGCTACTTGATTTTTACCTGCTTGATTCTGGTCTGCCAATCTTAACAACTGGATTCTGAGCTGCCAGAATTTAGCTGCCTGGTCTCTGTCTTTCGGGTCCAAAGCGCTCCAAGATTTTGACGAAGTTGTCATTTACCGAAATTTCTGGCGGAGTATTGCCGAATACTTCGGCTACCATCTTTTTGAAGACTGGTTTGCCATTGCCTTTGCTTGGCAGTTGCACCTTCATGCCGTTTTCGTAGATTGGTCTTAAGATCACCATGCCATCGATGTCTGCGGCATTGGCTGTGAAGCGATTGAAGCCTGCTCCGTCGGCTCCTACGCCGTGCTCGTTCAAGCGCGAGACTTCGATAAAGTGAGGTGAGCGGGTGTTTGGTTGATTGATGAAGCGGCCGTTTTTACCGAAGAGCACAATCGTTCCGTCGTCGGGCAGGTTTCCGTTGCGCTGGCGATCTAAAATTTCTTTGAGAATGGGCTGTTGTTCGGCAACATCCAGCAGCTGCTTGTTTCTCAAATCGTCGAGCAGTCTGGTTTTGGCTTCGAGGTGCTCTTGAATTTCTGACAATCTTCTTTCTGGGGAGCCGTTATTGATGCCGCGGCCTGGTTCGCGCAAATCGCTCAATTTCTCGCGATAACCTTTGTATGAGTTAGGCAGATTGTTCATCATGCCCTCTAGCTGGGCTACTGCTTCTGTGGCGACTTGTCCGCGCTTTCCGGCATCAGGGATTTGGGCCAGTTCTTTGGATGCGGCCTTAGCGTATTCGCCCACAATTTTGAGAGCACGGGTATATGATGGTGCTCTATCGGAGCCCAGCTGCTCCTGAGCTCTCAAGGCGTTTTGCTCTGCTCTCGCGCGGGTTTCTGCTAGATTCTCGCCAGGTTTTGCGCGGTAGGTGCCACCATCTATGTCACTAATTGTGCGTCGGTTTGTTTCAATCTCTCTGAAGAGTTGATTGGAGCGCACCACTGCTTCAGCGTTGGCTTTAGCCGTGCTTAGTTGTTGGCTAACTCTTACTGGCTCGATTGTTGGCTTTTCCACTACTTCGGCCGCTGGCTTGACTGGTGCGTCTGCCTGCGGTTTTGTAGCTTCAACTCTGACTGGCTCAGGTGCTTGTGCTACCAATTCTTTGGCTGCTACTGGTTGTTCCAGCGCTTCTTTGATGAGGTTGCGGCCAGCTGGGGCCTCGGCTGTAACTGCTGCGGCTTCTTTTGGCACCACAACTTCTGGTATCACAGGTGCAGGTTTAGCTGTCTCCGCTGCAACTGGTTTAGCTACAGCTTCTTTGACGACTACAGGTTTTTCGTGGGCAATCTTAAGGCTAGGGTCGGCTTCTAGGGCAGTCATTCGGCTTTGGTGCAGAGTCACCAACTCTTGAGCGCTTACCGCCAAAGTCTGGCGTTGCTCTCTTACCGCTATCAGTTCGCCTTCGGTTGCTTTTATTTCTCGTTCGATTGTTGCTTGCTTGCCTGGCTTGGCCTGTTCAGCGGCGCTTAGTGCTGCTTGAGCCTCCGTTACTCTTTCTTTAGCCCTAGCAATTGCTTCGCTGCCACCCATTGTTTTGGCTTCTTCAAAGGCAGCTTTAGCCTCTTTGAATTGTTGATTCTTCGCATCGAAAGCACTCTGCTCAGCAGTTGGTCGACCATCGGCAGTGCTCTTTTCTTTGATCTGGCCTCTGGCGTGTTCGCGTTCTTGGAAGAGGCGATCGTGCTCTTGTCTTTTGCTGTTGATAGTGCGACCGACTTCTTCGGCGCTTCTAAGACTCTCTTGGGCGCGGGTGAGCTGAGCTTTCTCAGGCACCGGGCCATTGAGAGCTTCGCGCTCTTGAATCTGGCGGGTCATTTTGCCGGAGAGTTGTGTCTCTTTTGATGCCAGGGCCAAGTTTTCTTGGTGGATAGTGCTGAGCCGCTCTTTGGCTACAACTAGGTGGGTGTCATCAGCTAGTTGCGATTTCTTTAGCTGGGCTTGAAGGTCAGCGAAAGAGCCAGCGGTTTTAGGTTTGGTATTGACGATCTCTTTGACTTGCTCGAAGATGCCAGCGCCTAGGTCGCTTTTGCTTTCTTTCCCAGCAAAACTGCGGGAAAGTCCAGTGAGGTGATCTTGGCCAAAGAATTCAGATGTTTTGGCGAATTGGGCTTTGCCACTGGCCAAGGCGTCCATATGCCAGTTCGGTTTGAGGTTCATGCCGGCTTTCATGCCGAGTCCGCCAGAGAGACCAACTAAGGTGGCATCAAAGAGAATGGCGCCGCCGTTTGCGGCTACTTGTCGGCGATTAGCTTCAAGGTTTGCTCCTGAATTATAAGCCTCTGATACGGCTCCGATAGTCGCTTGGGGCCGTCCAGCACTGATCTCGCTGTAAACCCAGGCTGCACCCATGCCGAGCCCAGCTGCGGCTGCCACAGGCATCCCGAACTTGCCCATTTTGCTAACAGCGCTAAGACCATAGCCAACGGCAAAGCTTTCTGCAACTGTGGTCGCTGTGGCAACTTTGTTGTCTGCTGCGTGACTGACCCCGTTTACCATACCGTCCATTAGGCCGCCAGCCAGGACCGTTGTTGCTCTCATCGTGCCGCTTACGGCGTTATCACCCTTGAAATTTAGAACATCGAGTGCCAGCCTTGAGCGTGACTCTTGGTCTGTGGAGCCGTTATTTGCCGCATCGGACCCGGTCTGGGTGAATTCCGTTCTGTGATTGAGGCTATGGCTCAGATCTGGCATTGTGCGGGTTCTCCAAGAAAATAGGGTGTTAGGCTTGAGCTTGTCGTTGCTCTCTGGGGTGCCGGCTTGATTGCCAGGGGGGAGCAGTGGTTGATGAGATGCATCTTAGGCTGATGCCAAGGGCAAGTCGATTGGGGAAAATCCCCATCACCTCGTATAACTCCCATGATTTTGTGAGACGCGATTATTAAATCCGCACCTGGCCTGGTTTGGGCGATTTAAGTGTTTTTGATTGGCCAATATAAATGAATTGGCCAATTGGCTGGGTCTATGCCAGCTTATTTTGTACGCCGTGCAATTTCTTGTTGCCCCCGGCAACAAGACTGAATATACAAATAGATTGGGCTAGCTTGATGGAATGTTTTGAGTGAATGAAGCTCAAAAATTGCCAAGCTTGATTAATAGCTCGATTAGTTGCTAGATTAGATTCGCAAAGCTGGTGCACGCTCAAAGTGCAGGGTGCAAGTTTCTACTGTATATACAGCCTGCATGCACTCGCAAGAACTAGCCGTTTGAGGAATATTCAAGTTTAAATGCTCACTGGAATACTATGCCTGGCAGTTTTTCTTGTCATGGCTATGTTTATGTATGCCAGGCGCATATCTGCTCTTCTGGCCTTACCGCTAATGGCTTTTGCTATCGCCTTGATTGGGGGCGTGGAGCCTAAGGCGATTGTCAAAGATGTTCTTAGTGCTGGCTCTCTCAAGTTGCATAGTGCTTATACCACCACAATGTTTGGTGCCATGCTGGCTGAGTTGATGAACAAGCATGGCATGGCTCGTGCCCTTGTGCGTTGGGTGGCCGAGTTTGCTGGAGACAATCCCTATTTGCTTGGCATTTTACTCACTGCGGTAACGGCTCTCTTGTTCTCGACCTTGGGTGGCCTCGGTGCCGTTATCATGGTCGGTACTATCATTCTGCCGGTTATGCTCTCTCTGGGCATTCCAGCCTTAGGTGCTGCTGGCTTGTTTTTGTTTGGTATTTCTCTTGGTGGAATGTTCAATCTCACTAACTGGCAGCTTTATACCGATGTCCTCAAAGTGGAGCAGCCAACAATTGTTTCTTTTGTTGTGCCCTTTGCTCTTATTCTGTCGTTTGTTGTAATGCTATTTCTTGCTATTGAGTTGAAGGACAAACGTAATCTCAAATTTCTTGCCTTAGGTTCGGCTTTGCTCGCCGCTATCTACCCGTTGATAGATCAATTTACTCCAGCCGGTGTCGCCTCTAAGGAGCCGCTGTCAGTATCGTATTTGGTGGCAGGAGTTGGGCTTGTTCTGTTGTCGATTTTTGCGGTAGTTAGGCATTGGCGTAAGAGTACTGATTTGCCTGGCATTGCTTTATTTACGCCGATTATTCCTCTCCTCTTTGTACTTGTCTTCCGCTGGGAGATTATCCCATCATTTATGCTGGGACTTGTTTATGGCGTTCTTACTACCTGGAGTGCTCAATCGATAAATCTGTTCACCCGTTCAATTATTGACGGCGTCAGTAATGTCATTCCTGCGGTTCTTCTGATGATGGGCATTGGTATGCTAATCGTTGCGGTGATGGACCCTAAGGTTAGTGATTCTATCGCCCCAATAATTAAGTCAGTGGTTCCAACTACGGCTGTGTCTTATGTCTTAGTTTTTGCTCTGATATCGCCGTTGGCTCTCTACCGCGGCCCGCTCAGCCTTTGGGGTATGGGTAGCGGTTTGGTTTCCTTGATGGGTAAGGTTACGACTCTTACCTCTCAAGCAATCATGGGAATGTTGATGTCCGTGGGTCAGATTCAAGGCGTTTGTGATCCAACCAATACCCAGAATATTTGGATTGCCACTTATCTTGGGGTTGATACCCAGGCAATCTTGCGCAAGACCATCGGTTACGCTTGGTTGGCCGTGATTCTTGGCCTCAGTCTTTCCGTAGCGAAAGGTTTTGTGCCATGGTAGACCAAAAGTCAGCTCAACGGGTTGAGCGTTTTACTCAAGCTGCTAACAGCGAATCTGGTGAACGCCGATCGTATCGCATAGGTATCGATGTTGGCGGAACCTTTACTCATGCTGTGGCCATTGACGCTGGCACCTCTACTTTGGTAGCCAAGGCCATGGTGCCCACCAGTCACCGTGCTAAAGAAGGCGTAGCTAAGGGAATTGTTGAGGCACTGCACTTGCTTCTTCAGTCTGCCGAAATTGCTCCTTCTGCTGTCAGCTTCATTGCTCATAGCACCACCCAAGCCACCAACGCCTTGCTAGAAGGTGACCTTGCTCATGTCGGAATCATTGGTATGGGAAGCGGTGTAAATGCCCTTCTTGCCGATTCGTCGACAAAATTAGGGCGTATTCCAGTGGCCTCTGGTTGTTTTTTAGAAACAACACAGCGGTTTTTGAATTCGCAAACAATTACCGAAGAATTAGTGCGCAAGACCATAGTCGAGTTAAGAGAATTAGGTTGTACAGCAATTGCTGCCAGTGAAGCCTTCGCTCCAGATCAGCCTGGTAATGAACAGTTAGTCTTGAAAGTTGCTCAGGAACTAGGAATTTTGGCAACAGCCGGTTCCGAAGTTAGTCAGCTATATGGACTCAAAGTGCGAACTCGCACCGCTGCAATCAATGCTGGTATCTTGCCAAAGATGATTGAGAGTGCTGATTTGACAGAGCGTAGCGTCAGAGAAGCCGGAATTAGTGCACCGATTATGATCATGAGATCTGATGGTGGCGTGATGGACATCGATGCCATGCGTAAGCGTCCAATTCTTTCGATTCTATCTGGTCCTGCCGCTGGAGTGGCTGCAGCAATGATGTTCTTGCGCATCTCTGATGGCGTTTTTCTTGAGGTGGGTGGCACGAGTACTGACATATCGGCAATAGCAAACGGCAGAGCTTTGATCCGCTCTGCGGAGATTGGTGGTCACCGCATTTATATGCGCACTCTTGATGTGCGCACGGTTGGTGTTGCTGGTGGCTCTCTTAGTCGGGTGTCGAGCAAGGCGGATGGCGGTATTCTGGCTGTTGGTCCACGGAGTGCGCACATTGCCAATCTTGGATACGCATCATTTAGTGACCCTCTTTCTACTGGTGTGTTTAAGGTTTCAACTTTAAGCCCTCTGAAAAAAGACCCGGCTGATTATGTTGCTTTAAGTCGACCTGATGATAGTCAACCAAGCCTTAGTGTTACGCCAACCTGTGCTGCCAATTTACTAGGTCTTGTTCCTGAGGGAAATTGCGCCAGCGGTAATTTAGAGACCATTGGTCAGGCTTTTGCTGCTATTTCTGCCCACGTCAATAAGCATGAGGCTAAAGCTCCTGCAAGCCGCTCAGAGTCGTTGGAGCTGGCTACTCGAATTCAGAAACTAGCATCAGCTCAGTGTATTCCAGTGGTCAAAAAGTTGATTGCTGAGCATAAGTTGGATGCTGAACTTGTTGATTTAATTGGTGGCGGTGGTGGTGCTGCTGCAATCGTGCCATTTGTTGCTAAAGAAATGAATCTGCGCTTTAACCTGGCTGAGCATGCTGATGTGATTTCGGCAATTGGCGTTGCTATGGCTTTGATCCGTGAGACTGTTGAGCGTCAGGTAGCTAATCCTACTCACGCTAGCGAGACTATTTTGGCCATGCGCCAGGAAGTTTTTGATGCTGTTCATAAAATGGGTGCCGATCCTGCCACTATAGAAGTGCATGTTGAAATTGATAGCAAAACCTCAGTCGTCAGAGCTACTGCCAGCGGCGCCACAAAGATGGCGACCAGCGCTGCTAAAGTTTCTCTTTCGGCTGAGGAGCGCCGCACTCTAGTTGCTGAGTCTATGCGAGTGCCTGCTTCTGATGTGCACGAGATTTGCTCTAACGATTATTTTACTGTTTATGGGGCGACACGTAAGTCTCACACTGGTCTTCTTGATCTCTTCTCCGCGCCAAAGAAGGCTCTGCGTATTCTTGATAGAGATGGCATAGTTCGGCTGCAAGCTAGTAACGGCGATGCCAAGGCTGCATTGAAGGAAGAAGCTGAAGCTACTATCTTAGGTTTGATTGAGGCTCATGCGAGCTGGGGAGATGCTGGCAAGACTATTCCCAGTATGATCTTGATGCTTGGCGCCAAGATAGTCGACCTTTCTGGTTTGCTAGATCAAGAGCAGGTAATTACTCTGGCTCGGGCCGAATTGGCCAATGTAGCAAGTGCGTCGACGGTCGTGATCGTGGCCAAGCTCATCTAAAAGTATATGGATATAGAATCGCCAACTTTTCATCTTGGGATAGCTGAGTTTAATCGGCAGGAATTTTATGAATGTCATGAGACTCTCGAAGAGTATTGGCAAACTCTTAAATCTGATGCTCCCCACAAAGAATTGATTCAAGGAATCATTCAAATTGCGGTGGCCTTTTATCATCTGCGTCGAAAAAATGTCAAGGGTGCCCTGAAATTGTTAGTTCGGGGAAATCGACGTTTAGAGGCGTATCTTCCCACCAGTGCCGGTCTTGAACTGACGACCTGTTGGCAGATTGTTGCCGATGACATTGCCTTAATTGAAGCTGGGTGCGCCTTTGACGATCCTAGGTTGAAAATTCCAACAATTCAAAACAACTGGCCTGCATAAGTTGTTGAATTGAAGTCAACCAGCTATTATCAACGTTCGGGAATTCCTGGTTACTAGAATCTGAACGTGAAAAGCAACACTATCCTGGTCGTAGACGATGAGCAATCAATCACCACTCTCTTGAGTGAGGTGCTCAAAAAGGCTGGCTATGCAGCCAGTATTGCCAATGACGGCTTCAAGGCAATTGCTGCCTGTAAGGTTCGCACGCCCGATGCCATTATTTTAGATTTGCATATGCCCTTGATGGGCGGCATAGAAGTTTATAACCGCCTTAGAGCTGACGATAAGACCTCGGCTATTCCGATCGTCTTCCTGGCCGCACGAGATAAGCCGTTGCCGACATTTTCTGGGGACGGTGCCAGCAATGAAGACATCCTCTTCAAGCCGGTAGAAGCCAATGAGTTGTTGTCACGTGTCAAGAGCGTGCTGAAAGAGAAAGCTCTGCGTGATGAGCTAAGACGCAAAGAAGCTCAATTAAAAGAGCTTTCATTGACAGATGCTTTGACTGAACTCAAGAGCAGTCGATATTTAGACGAATTTATGCAGATTGGTATTCGTCAGGCTAAGCGCTATAGCGTGCCGTTTTCTTTGGTTATTCTAGAAATTGACCATCACCAAGAGCTTTCTAAATCTTTGGGGCCGGATGCCTTCGACACCGTTGTAAGCCAGGTGGCGCAAATTGTTGCCAAGCAGATGCGTGAGTCAGACATAGTTGTACGCACAAATACGTCTGAGTTTACTGTCGTCCTCACCTGTACTACAAAAGAAGGGGCTATTGAGGTGGCAGAACGTTTGCGAACTTCTGTGGCGGCATCAGTTCTAACTGTTGGTTCTGAGTCAAAGAGCGTCACTGTCTCTGTCGGCATTTGCCAATTTGCGAAACATATGGACGATGAGGGCAAACTTCTGATGTCTCATGGAAGAGCTGCTGTCGAACATGCCCACAGTAGTGGCGGCAATATGACCTTAATGGCTGAATAGCGCTTGCTTTTCGTCCCCCGATTGCCTCAGCCACCACCCGTAATGGCATACTTCGGTTAAGGAAAAGCTATCTACAATGTTGGCATATTTGAAAGGCATCATCGTTACTAAAGAGATTTCGGGCGGGCCAGTAGACCGCCTAGTTCTTGACGTAAATGATGTTGGTTATGAACTTTCTGTGGCACATTCCACTCTGTTGCTTCTTGGCCAAGTCGGAGAGACGGTCACCGTTTATACCTCGATTGCTATTAGAGAAACAGAGTGGACTATTTTTGGCTTTAGGGATACTAGCGAACGGCAGCTCTTTAATTTATTGCAGTCCGTCACTGGAATTGGACCTAAGCTCGCCCTTGGTCTTGTGGGTACGCTTGGGATTGAAACTCTGGTTGAGGCCGTACTTAGCGAAAATCAAAAAATGATTTCGCAGGCTCCTGGCGTAGGTGCAAAAGTTGCGCAGCGAATTATTCTTGAGTTGAAAACCAAGATGGAAGAGTTCTCACGTACTCTTGGAAGCAAGCCACTAGAGCCATTTACCGGCAAGTCTGCCGTGTTTGAGGAAGTGACAGAGATTTTGGCTAATCTTGGTTATACCGCAACCGAAATTCATGCGGCTTTGAAAAAAGCAAAAGAGAAGAATATTGAAGCTGATAGCGCAGAAGAACTGGTGCGATTTGCTTTGCGAGCTCTTAGTGCACCGCAGTCAGCCTGAGCGTTTAGAGCTAGAGTGGATTCTGTGTTAGAAAAATGCGATTTAAATCTAACTGCGGACTCTGTGTTAGGAAAATGCGATTTAAATCTAACGGCGGACTTGGTGTTAGAAAAATGCGATTTAATTCTAACGACGGACTTGGTGTTAGAAAAATGCGATTTAATTCTAACGACGGATCCGTGTTGGAAAAATGCGATTTAAATCTAACACTATATACGGTGCTTCAATGCTTCGCCTTGCTGCTAAGTCGAGATTTTATCGAACTTTTTATCTAATTATTGAACTCTTCTCCACCTTTTTCCGTTTCTAAGACTAGCCCCTAGACGCGAGGTGGAACCATGAGCTGTCACCGTAACATTGTGGCCTTTATCAATCGCTTACCTCCAAATTGCTGGTTTGCGACCCGCCAAGTTCTTGAGTTTGGCACTCGAGAAGCAGTTGATCAAGCGCTCTATCGACTCGTCAAAAGCGGATTCTTGACGCGTATTGCTTGGGGCGTGTTTACTCTAAGAATTGACCAGCCAAGGGCTTTTGAGCCTCTTGCTGTTGCTGAATTTAAAGCCAATGTATTTAAGAAGACTGTGGTTGTTCATGGTCAAGATATTGCCAAAAAACTAGGATTGATACACTACGGCAGCGACGGCCCTACTTTTGCGGTTTATGGAGTGAGTAGCTCGTTTCAGTCTATGGACCAGAAAATCTTCTTGAAGAATTTCTCTGCTCGAAAAATATCTTTGGGTGATTCGCCATTGGGTCAAGCGATTCGCTCCCTTTGGTTTATTGGACAAAAGCGTTGCGATAGACGGGCTGTGAAAACCGTAATAGCCTCATTAACTGCTGATGAAGTCACCGAGATAACCTCATCAGCCCATCTTATGCCGGGCTGGTTGAACCGGTTGGTTCGTTACGCCAGTGGCTGGCAACCGCAGACTATTCTTTGAGGAACTCAAATTCATATGGTTGTTCTTGTGGTGCCTGCTCTTCGGCGCCTTCTGCTTGTCTAGGGTGAATAGCTTCTAGAGTAGACATTAGATAACTGGCTAGTGAGAGCACTCGAGCTGTTTGGGCTACGCTAAATGGAGCGTTTCCAGGTAGACCTTTATAGCGTTCAAAGAATCCGGCCAGTAAATCTGAAATGCCAAGATTTTCTTGCGCTGTCGATTCAAGACTTGCTAGTGGTCCGTTTTCTTGATCGAAAGCTTGTCGAACTAGTTCGACTCCTGTGGCATTGATGTTGCCTGAAACGAGAAGGCTTATAGCGTCCTCTATTTCCTTGACCGCAAGAACTATCGCTTGACCATGCTGACCGAGCTCGAAGGTCTTCCAGGCGGCGTGGTAGATGCGGGGATGAACCAGAGCATCTATATAGTCCCCGCAGGGAGGCTCTGGAATCACCGCTACCATTTTGCGGAAACCGTTGAGACGATCGAGTCTACCCATAACTATTGGTGGAAATTCATCTAGGTCGCGCTCAAATTCATCGAGTTTGAGGCTCGGCTGGATATAGACATTGGAGGCGAAGTAAAGGGAAACGCTCTCGGATGAAAAGTACTCTTTTAAGGAGTTGGAAGTCTGCACAACCCAGTCCCAGTTCTGCCTCTTGAGTTGGTCCATCATTTCTCGTGAGTCAGCTTTTCGTTGCAACAGGCTGCGGCCGCGGAGAATCATTTCGTCAATTGCTTGTTCTACTCGTTCTTTTGGAACGGCTAGAGTAAGTCCTATTGCCGGAACGGGAGGGAGCTGGTTCATATTGGCCTCACTGTGTGCATATAAGGATGAATATTGAGAACGCGGTTCTCTATTTTAGACTAAGGGCTGATCCCTAGCTATCGCTTGGTTTATACTTAATTTGATAGAAATTCGGATGTGCTACTGCATTTGGTGGCGGACTTTGGCAAGGTTTTGTGAGCATTTTTTTTCATCGTGCTATTAATGGTTTGATTTGTTTGGTTCTCGTGGTGGCTTTCACTGCTGTGCCGGCCTTTGGTGTGGCCAAGCCCTTGCCAGTCGGCTTTCTCACCATGGGGCAGTTCGTTTTCTATTTTATTGTGTTCTTGACTGCTTTAGCGGTTGGTTCCCTGGGGCCGCCGCAGGCGATCGCGCTCTGGCTAAAGCCTGTCAATGTGAGCGAATGGAATGAGCGAATTGGGTTTTTCACCTATGGGTCTCTCTACCTTACTAGCGCCTTGCTTTGCATGCGCATGAAGTTAGCCCTTTTCGGTACCTATGACCAGGTTCCCTGGGTGGCGTATATCGGATGGATATTGGCGGTTGTCGGGGCTTATTTGTATGTCGTTGGTATAGTGGCGCCGAAAAAAATCGGAAAACTTGCCTATCCTCATTATCTCGGTGTCATATTTCTAGCCTCTGGATTGGCGTTTTCTCACCTGACCTGGTTTCCGCTCCTTGCTTTGCCTGGAATTTTGGTTTTCATGGGGTGGCGTATCGAAAAAATGGAAAGTAAGCAAGAACCCCAGCCAGTAACCCTTCCGCCCGGCGTCTTTCGCATAATTCCTTTTTTTTACTGAGAGAAAAGCTGATGGTTAGTGATTGTTTATCTCAACATTAAATGTCAAGCATTGCTTCCTCTTGAGAAGCACTCATAATGGCATTAAGGACAAGCGGATCAGATGCTCCCTCCCAATGCTTGCTCAACGGGAATGGATGCAGTGTTCAAGCGCTTGAAAGAGATTGAAGCGTATATGTGTTGCGCAGCAATTCCCCAAATTGGCCTTAAGGAGAGCATAAAATGAACGAGACTACCCTCTCAAACGATGAAAGACGATGCCTGCAAATGTGGTTTAGGCAGGCTATCGCCAAGCTTGAGCTTGAAGAAGTTACTGACGTAATGTTGAAAGAGTATCCTGTTGAAGTCGAAACCGATTCAGCAGTATCACACAGGCCAACCGTATCGCGCAGACGGGTTTCACGTTCGAGATTGACTTCTCACTTGAAAGAGCTAATAGTTTAAAGCTATTGGTAAGCCTGCTGGCAAGCCCCCAATTAACTGGCCTGGCGTTAGAAAAAGCTATTAAACAGGAAGGCGTAGCCTTCCTGTTTTGGTTTTTTTGCATTAATTTGGCGAATTTTGACTAAGTTCATTGAACTTTAGATGGCGGTTGAACGTTGTTAATAGGGGGAATTACATAGAATTAGGTATATCAGATAGCCTGCCAGGAGAAAGATGAGCCCACGCCCATACGTACCACTGCATTTGCACACGGAATATAGTCTGCTTGATGGTGCCACCATGATCAAAGATCTGGTGAAGAAAGCCAAGGCAGAAAATATGCCTGCTGTAGCTATCACCGATCATGGTGTCATGTACGGTGCTGTTGAGCTGACAAAAAAATGTCAAGAAATTGGCGGCATTAAGCCAATTATTGGCTGTGAAGCTTACATTATTGATGGCGATATCAAAGACAAGTCTGCCAAGCAGCCACTTTATCACCTGACTATGTTGGCCCGGAACAAAGAGGGCTACAAGAACCTCGTCCGTCTCAATTCGCGTGCTCACTTGCAAGGGTTCTACTACAAGCCACGTATTAATAAGCAAATGCTTGCTGACCAGCGAGAAGGCTTGATTATCCTTTCCGGCTGCCTTGGTGCTGAGCTTTGTCAGCATCTCCTCAAGGACGATTACCAGAAAGCGCTTGAAGTGGCTGATTGGTACAAGCAGACCTTTGGCGAAAATTATTATATTGAGATTCAAGACCACGGTATGCCAGAAGACCGCAAGGTCAATCGGTCTTTGGTGCAGATTGCCCGCGCCCTAAATATTAAACTCTCCTGCACCAACGACAGTCACTTCACTAATAAACAAGATGCCAAGGCTCATGATTGCTTGCTTTGCATTCAGATGGGCAAAAACGTTACCGACTCCAATCGCATGAAGTTTACTGGTTGGGAGTACATCAAGAACGGCGATGAGATGGCCTACCTCTTCCGCGATCACCTTGATACCGAGATTATTGAAGAGTCCATTTTAAGCACACTAGAGATAGCTGACAAAGTAGAGACTGTAAAACTGGCTAGTGAGCCGCGCCTGCCTAATTTTGAGGTGCCAGCTGGACACACCGCCGAGAGCTTCCTTAACCGCAAAGTATTCGATGGTCTGAGGGAACGCTTCCCGGATTGGACTCAAGAAGTCGAAGACCGAGCCTTTAGAGAGCTAAAAGTAATCGAAGACATGAATTTTGCTTCGTACTTTTTGATTGTGGCCGACTTTATGGAATATGCTCGAAAGAAGGATATTCCCGTTGGCCCCGGGCGAGGTTCTGCTGCAGGTTCCATTGTGGCATACGCTCTTGGTATCACTAACATTGACCCTTTGCGTTACAACCTGCTCTTTGAGCGCTTCTTGAACCCTGAGCGTAAGAGTATGCCCGATATTGATACAGATTTTTGTATCGAACGGCGTGGCGAAGTAATCAAATATTGTGCCGAGAAGTACGGCGAAGATCACGTTGCTCAAATCATTACATTTAACCGCATGACCTCTAAGGCTGTTATTAAAGACGTTGCTCGAGTTCTAGAGTTTCCTTTTGGTGAATCCAACAAGCTAGCGAAAATGGTACCGGTGGTGCGCGGTAAGCCCACTCCACTTGACGAAATGGTGGAAGAACACCCTGAGTTTAAGAAGATCTACCAGACTGATGATAATGCCAAGCAAGTAATTGATCTTGCTCGCAAACTTGAGGGTTGCAACAAAACCTTTGGCATGCACGCTGCCGGCGTTGTTATTTCTGACGTACCAATGGAAGAAATGATTCCATTGCAGAGGAATAATGACGGTACTATCATTGCCCAGTTCTACATGGAAGATGCTGCCTATGTAGGTTTGGTTAAGATGGACTTCCTCGGCCTTCGCAACTTGACCATGATCGATAAGGCTTGCAAGCGCATCAAGGAAACTCGTGGAATAGAAATAATTCCTGACAAGATTCCCCTTGATGATGAGAAGACCTTCCAGACTATTTCTAACGGCGATCTCGCTGGTGTATTTCAGTTAGAGACCTCAGCGGGCATGAAGCAAGTGGCGCGCGATATGCGTCCTTCAAACATGGAAGATATTTCAGCGCTGATTGCCCTCTATCGACCAGGTCCACTCGACTCGGGGATGATCGATAAGTTCATCGATTGCAAGCACGGCAAAACCAAGATTACCTATCAAACTCCTCTACTGGAGAGCATTCTTAAACCGACCTATGGGCAAATAGTCTATCAAGAGCAAATCATGCAGATTGCTCAGGTTCTTGGTGGTTATAGCCTTGGTCAAGCCGACTTACTGCGTCGAGCCATGGGTAAGAAGCTGCCTGCCGAAATGGAAAAGCAGCGCGAATTATTCTGTGCTGGTTGTGCTAAGAATTCGGTCAGTCCTGAGATTTCCAATAATCTCTTCGACATCATGGTGCAGTTCGCTGAGTATTGCTTCAACAAATCACACAGTGCTGCTTACGGCGTAGTTACTTATCAAACCGCCTATCTCAAGACCCATTATCCGGTCGAATATATGGCTGCGGTGCTCTCCTCTGTTTCGGGTGATACTGAAAAAGTACAGAACTACATTGCTGAATGTCAGGCCATGGGCATTCCAATTTTGCCTCCAGATATGAATATTTCCGGATCTGACTTCACTTCTGATGGTGGCAGTATCCGCTTCGGTCTCTCTGCCACCAAGGGCCTCGGTGACGCGGCTGTGCAAGCGATTGTGCAAGAGCGTGAGCGCGGTGGCATATTCTCGACCATGCAAGACTTTCTTGACCGCATAGATTTGAGATTGGTCAATAAGAAGTCGTTAGAATCTTTGATCAAATCTGGTGCCTGCGTCGGTTTGGGTATGAGCCGCAAGCAAGCACTAACCAATCTAGACTCACTGGTTGACGCTGCCAACAGAAGACAAAATCAGAAGAACACCGGCCAAATTAGTTTGTTTAGCTTTGGCGAGTCACAAGGTATTAACTTAGAGACACCATTGATTGGCGACCCCTCTGAGTTTGGCGAAGGTGAGTTGCAGACGATGGAGCATGAGCTGCTCGGCTTCTACGTTACCAGTCATCCGCTCAAGCGTATTGCTAATCGGCTTAAGTACATCACTACCCATTCAGTCAAAGAGATGAAAGAGTGTCCTGACGGAACTACTGTGATTCTCGGCGGCCTCGCTAACTCCATAGAGAAGAAGCTGACCAAGCAGAACAAGCTCCTCTGCATCATTCACTTAGAAGACCTCACTGGTAAGGCTGAAATCGTACTTTATAGCGAGGCCTTAGAGAAGGTATCTTCTGACGTGCTTGTGCCGCAGTCTTTGCTTCTGATTAAGGGGAAAGTAAAGAAGAACGAGGAAAGCACATCGGTGATGGGCTCAAGCATCAGAAGAATTGGTGATGCTGCCATGGTTGACGTTATTTTTAGTGCTAACCAATCGTTTGCTGACCTGCATCGCTTGAAAGATTTACTTATCCTGCACAAGGGTGAAGATCCAGTCTTACTCCACTTCCCTCAGGGCAAGCGCTCCTCGGCAATTTTGGTTGGCGCGCAGTTTTGGGTCGATGCCAGCTCAAGCTTGCCGGCTGCGATCGAAACTAATTTTGCTGAGTCAGTCAAAGTTAGGGTCAATAAAATCCACATCTAGTCAGTTTCTGATTCGCTCAAAGTGCGATTGTGGGCTGTTTTTGCTTAAGTCTAAAGCAAAGTAAAGCGCTTCTTTGCAGGTTAGAGCAAATTTGTTTACACCTGGAACATTTACTGTAGAATACGTCTTTCGATCTACTTCTTCACGGAGGTTGATGCACCACACAACGCCCAACTCCCAGGCCTATCCAAGTTCGGACTAGTCTTTATCTGGTGTAGATAAGCGTTTCGTGTACCCCGCCAGGAAACGAATATAAAGCAAAAGCTAAGGCTCGCGCTTTTTGAAACCGTCCTGGATCTTTCGGATACCAATTTCAATGCGTTTGAATCGTCAAACGCCCAGGGGGAAGAAACATGTTTGGACCACATTTGATCCTAGAAGCTTATGGTTGCCCAAAAGAACTTTTGGCAGACATGACACTAATGAGTCAAACTCTTGATGCTTATCCAGCAAAGCTAGATATGACTAAGATTATGCCGCCCTATGTCTTTACCTACCACGGTACGGTAGAAGACGATTGGGGAGTTAGTGGAGTCGTGCTCATTGCTGAGTCACATATCTCCATTCACTCTTTCCCGGAGAAAGGATTCGCGACTTTAGACATTTTCTCTTGTCGTGATTTCAATGTTGATGATGCCATCGACTACTTCTGTCAGATCTTCAAGCCTGAAAGTTACGATAAAGAGGTCTTGATGAGAGGACGTGAGTTCCCTCGCAGTATGCCTAAAGCTCAGGCTATTGTCGAAGCAGAACGGGTAAGACTAAGCGCTGTCTAATAGCCCAGAAGAAGAACAAGAAGAAGAATTGGTCTTTGGGCCATTCACTTGCATTACAAAACGGTTGGTTCTTGATAAAGAGCCAACCGTTTTTATTATCAGCATCTTTCTTCTTTTGATTAGAAACGCTCGCACCTTTGGTACATACTATTAGGAGTTGGAGAGCAGAGCATGGTCAAGGCCCTACCGATATCTGAGCAAAGGCCGCCCGAGCAGAGAAAAGTGTGGTTTCCAGAGAGCCGCTCACTGGGCGAACTTTATGTGGTGGATAGTTCGGGCAAGTCTGAATTTCTTGGCGAAGCGACCGGATTGATAGAGGTGCCGCCTGGGAAAAGCCTCTCTCTTTATTATAGTTTTGATCCAACATACGGTTTGAGCCCTCTCTCTCAAGTCTCTCCGGAGGCTCTTGCCAGTATTTCTTTTCTGGGATCGGACATCACCGATGAAGAGCTATGCGGCATCGGTCGTTTGGTCGGCCTCAGAGAAATTGATATTAGTTGCACAGCCATAGGAGATTGTGGAGTTGCTTATCTCGCTCCCTTAGTGCGCCTGACCAAGCTTAATCTGTCATCAACCAAGGTAACGGACCAAGGCCTTGCCGTTCTGAGTCACCTGCAGCACCTAGAAGAGCTTGTGCTGGACGATACCCATATTGGTGATGGGGGATTGTCTCAGATCGCTCAGTTGCCGAGGCTCAAGACTTTGAGTCTGTCCTTTACTCGTGTTACCAACAAGGGTCTACCGAGGCTCAAAGAAGTTGCAAAGCTAGAGCGGTTGCGCTTAAATTGCACTCGTATTGGCGATGATGGCCTCACCCATGTGGCTCGGATGAAAAGCCTCAAGGAGCTCTGGGTGCGTAGTACTGATGTTACCTATCCAGGCTTGGTTGAGCTGACTAAATGGCTGTGCGACTGCGAAATTATCCGATAAAAAACCAGCTAGAGTTTTCTAGCTGGTTTTTCGTTTAGTTCTTCAGCTTGTTTAGAGCGTCTGTTTTTGCTTCTTACCGGCAATACCTTTCTTGCTAAAAGGATTTAGCTTCGAGAAGGTGCTGTTCATTTTCTCTGACATGCCAGCCAGTCCGCCTTTGGCGCCATTGGTGCCAGCGGCGACGGATTGTTCTGAGACTAGTTCGTCTGTTTCAGTTAAGCGAGTAGATTTGCTCGGTGTAGCTGATGCCTTGCTCTGCTTGAGCAATTCGTTTTGAGAATTTGCCGCACCTGGCTTTCTTGGGCTACCTAAGCTAGGCTCTCCGCCAGCAATAGCTGGTGAAGTAGCGAGAGTCGCTACAGTGCTGCCGCCTTTGTTTTTCTTGTTGAAAGGATTAGGCATGCGGGGCATACCGATAGTGGCAATTTTTCCAGTGCCGCCCTTGATTTTCTCGCCGGTTGCTTTGAAGCCGCTTCCTACCATTGATGCGCCTTTGGCAATAACGTTGCCAGAAGCTTTAGCACCGTTGGCGATGCCGCTGCCAACTTTTTTGCTGCCATTGACCATACCGTTGGTAGTGGCTTTTAGAGTTTTTGTAACGACATTGCCTTCGCTTTCCGAGCCGCTAGCTTTGGCTACAGAAGGAGTTGCGGCTGTGGAAGCCGTTTCGATTTCTTCGCCAATAGGAGTCTCTTTGACGGCTTTAGGTTCAGTTTTGTTAGCCGCTATTTTCGCGCCTTTCTCTTTCTTTGTTTTCGCTACTGCGACTTCAGGCTCTTGCTCTGACTTCTCTTTGGCTTTGCCTTTACCTAATACAGGAAGAGAAGGCATACTTGGCAGTCCGATTTTGGGGAACTTGCCGAAGAGCTTGCCGCCACCAGTTCCAGACTCTGCCACTGCAGAGTTTTGTTTAATAGCCTTGCCGTTGCCGCCACCTGGTGCTGTGACATAGGTGGTAGTGCTAGAGATATCCTCAACCTTTGTAGAGCTGTTTGCCTGACCTTTGTGAATCGGCGGCAAACCTTTCTTTGCTCTGGCCTTATTATTCTTGTCTTCCAATTCTTTGGCCGTTGGCGCCTGAATCGTTGCATAAGGATCGAGCGAAGAAGACGGGCCTGCTTTGGCTGGATTTGTTGTAGCTGTATAGGTGCTTGCTATCAATAGACAGACCAGGCTCACGGGTACATACCGTTTAGAAGCTGTCATCAGTGCCATTCTCCCTGTTTCGCGGAAATCCAATCTAAGTCGATGGTAACTGAGAAGTTATAGCACATCTCTGGCAGTAGTAAGGAGCTGCTTAAGGGCCGCTAATTGCCTGCCGAGGGCAAATTACAAGGGGAAGGGCGAAGATTAAAATACCTACAGTTTGAAGTTCAAATGTTTATAATTTCACTTCAACGGTATTATTGAATTAGTGTTCTCGTTGTTACTAGGCCTTTTTCAGCATTTAGGAGTCTGGATGCAAGACTTTCAAACCCAACCTGTGGTCTTCATATTTATTGTTTTGGGCGTGAGTGCCTTTACCTTCCTGTTTCTTGGTGCGAAGAAAGCATTCTTTGAGCCATATACAGGTCCAGACGAACAATAATTACCATTTGGTTCATTCGACAGCAGCGATTTTTTACTGTTTCCCTGCTTAGGCTCCTTTTTAGGCGGCCTGATTAGGTAGTGCTTATTTTTCGCTGTTTCTCTTTACTATCTCTACCGAGCAAGGGGCCTCCGTCAAGACTGCCTGGGAAACACTACCTAGGAAGAGTTTTTCTATGCCCTGGCGCCCGTGGGATCCCATTACGATCATGTCGGCATGCCATTCCCGAGCACACTCGACGATTCTCTCTTTGACATTGCCTTCTAGCACTTCGGACGCTACTGGCTTTGAGTGAGCAGAGAGCTGGCCCTGATCGGCTTTGAGGCATTGTTGCAGCCTAACAGCCGTCTCCTCAACCAGAGCCTTGGCTTCGTCAAGCCTTTCCTGCTGAGCTTCTATAGCAAGAGGCACATATCCTGAATGCCAGCCCGCTAGCTCCGGATGAAAGGGCTCTAAGACTGTAATTATTTTGAAAAGGGTCTCAGTTGGCCATGCTCTATCTACGATCGAATCGATTGCTAGTTTTGAGCAGGGTGAGCCATCTACAGCCAGTAATATCTTCATTCACTTTCTCTGTTTCTCGATTTAGTGCGCAAGTCGCTAATCAGGCCACCTAATCCAATGATAGCAACCAAAACCACAAGCCGATTGCCCAGGCGCGGAAGTCTTCCTAGTTCAGGAATTGCCGAGATGGCAGTGAGGATGGTTGCTGTGGCAAAAAGGGCAAGCCAGCAACCGATAGCTGAGCGCTTAGTTTCTTTTGCTGTCTGGCCGAGACGCTTGCTGGCAATGTCATTGAAGATATTGGCGAAAATATTCACCCCGAGACCCATGCCGACAATGTAACTAATCTGCACCAGGGCAATACAGCCTAAGGCCATAGGTATCAGGGCTTCAGTTTGGAAGGCAATGCGTGATAGCGACAACAGGATGGTGGTATACAAAAAAGCGCTGGCGATACAGATCAAGAAATTGCGACGACAGCGCTCCAGTGCTCCTGCCACCATATTGGCGGCAAATAATTTTGCCAGGCAAGCAGAGAGAAGAGTGATGAAAAATAAGCGGCCGGGAGGCCAGGGCTGATTAATGGCATCGCGGAAGAAGAGAAAGGGGCGTCGCAAATTATTGTCGATAACTATCGGTTTGCCCTGGTCCGGCGGTGCTAACCAATGTAACTTTTCCTGCCAAAAGCCTGTCCGTTTTTGCTCCAATGATGTCTCTGCCTTTGGGCTCGCCTGCTCAATTACGATGCTTTTGTCTGACAGAGTATTTTCTTGACTAAAACTAGTCTGGCAAAGAGTTGCTGAGGCGAGAAATAGCACAGCAATAATTGCTGTTTTTTGCCAAAACAAATTTTGCCAGAAAAAGTTGTTAGAGGTGCGGAGTATCATGCGGGCGTTCCTAAATGTCGCTGTTCTAGCTGCTGTTGTTGTTGTTTCTCTATGAAGGGCCTGAGGGCAATAAAAAGTATGAGGGCAATTAGCCATGAAGCTATGTTCCAGAGCGATTCGTCGAGCTGCACTCCGTAAGCTGATGCCAGGGCGAAGGCGAAAAAGGAAAATGCCACGAGATAAATTTCGCCATAACGGTTGCTCTGAATTTTGCTTGTGGCGGTGTTTGGTATCGCACTACTTACTGCTATTGGTTCGTCCATAACCGCTTGCATGATACTAGCCGTGAGTAAATCTGCTTGCGGTACCTCTGCGATTGGCAAGACTGCAGCCGCTTCAATCAACATGCGGTTGGCTGCTTGGTAGTTGCGACAGTCAGAGCACTGGTTCAAGTGTTCTTGGCAGTCAACGCTTAGGGTCAATGAGCTCAATTGACTCGCCTTAGTGTCCTCGCTGCTTTCGATAGCTTCTCCTCTTAAGCCCGCGTCAACAATTTGATCGATTAGTGCTTCTAGTCGTTCTTTTGTTTGATTACAGTCCAGTGACATTGTCTGCCCTCCCTGATTTGTCTAAAATTAGTTTACGCAAGCGATCTTTTGCTCTAAACAACAGCGTGCGAACAGTGTTTTCATTTTCTTGCATTGATTTGCTGATCTCGTCATAGCTAAACTCGAATTGGTAGCGCAAGACGAAAGCTTGTCTGTATCTCAATGGCAAGAGCGTTAAAGCTTGATTGAGTTTCTCTACAAACATCGTATGCTCAGCATCGACACTGGCATCAATGTTTGTCGATGGTTCTAAATACGGTTCGTCACTTAGCAGTTGATCTAGCGAGACAGTCGATTTCGACTGCCGCAAATAGTCTAGGGCATTATTTGTAGCAATTTTGATCAACCAGGGCTTTACTGTCTTGTAGTGCTTTTCGTCGAACTGTTTGAGGTTGCGAAAGGCTTTCAAAAAAGCTTCTTGAGTTAAATCTCGAGCAACTTCACTATCTTGAACCATGCGATTGAGTAAGTTGTAGACTAAACCCTGGTGCCGTTTAACCAGTGTTTCGAAGGCGCGACGATCTCCGGCCAGGGTTTGTTTGACGCAGGTAAGGTCTTCTTTATCTAAGCTGGCAGCGTTTCTATCGGCTGGCATGCACTAAATAGTTTCTCCTAAACTACTAGAAAATTTTCGGATAAATCCTTTATGGGCACCAAAAAGCTGGCAGGTATTGTGCAGCTTTTCTTTTTGTTCGCTGCTCATGAGGGCTCTAACTTTCAGAAATGATTCCAGACGATCATCCATCAGCTCTTCGTGCATGGCTCTCAGCTCTTTAGCTTTAGCACGTAAAGTTGCATCAGAGCTAGCCGAATTGTCTAAACTGGAGGCTGAAGAAAGAAAGTCTTTCATGCCGGCCTTGAGTGCGGCTCTTTTCGCTTGGTTAGCGACACGTTTGTGGTTTACTAGCTCTGATATTTCTTTCTTCTGGCTATCGCTGGCATCGATGCGGTTGAAAAAACGTTTGAGGACGTGCTTAACCAAAGCCTCTTCGAACTCTGGATCGCTGCTAGAGCCTTGAGCTTGTGAAATCAGTAGTGTGTCACCAGTTTTTTCTGCCCATGCCGCCAAGTTAGAGCCGGCGGCAAGCATTATCGCCCCTGCTGTTAGTGAGAGTGCGGTGTACTTATGGTTAAGCCAGTTTTTCATTAGTGTTCCCCCGGAAAACAAAAGTAGAAAGTTAGTGCTGTGGTCTTGCACTATCCATTACGGGAGTACCGGGAAAAAGTTTCAATTTTACGATCACTTTAAACTAGTTTGGCTAATTCGCTTAAGGGCAGAGGGGCTTCGAAGTCTACCTGGCCAAGTTTGGTTTGCGGTATGACTAGTTTGATCGTCTCTCCGCTGCGTTTCTTGTCGGAAGTCATCAAATGAACAAGCTTGTCTTTAACCACTCCCTTGGGAATCTCATAGGGCAACTCTGCTCTAATCAAAATCTCTTTGACCCGTTCGAGAGCATCTTTACCAATTTTCTTTTGGGCCACTGCATATTTCGTAGTTTGAGCCATGCCGATGGCAATAGCTTCACCGTGTGATAGATCGTTTGTACTGTCAGCGGTGGCTGTTTCTAGAGCATGACCTAAGGTATGACCGAAATTTAGGGAGCGGCGGATCGCTGTTTCATGCGGGTCCCTCGCTACAACGAAGAGTTTCATTTTGATGCAGCTTGTAATCAAGCCAGAAAGCACAGGGTCATCGTGTTCTACAACATTGCGCAGCATGTCTTCGATAATGTCGATTAGAGGTCTTGGTCCTTTTTCGTAGTCGGTAGCTTTGGCAGCCGTATCTTCAATCAAAGCGTATTTAAGAATCTCAGCTAAGCCAGAAGTTAATTGGCGCCGGGGTAATGTTTCTAAAACTTCTTGGTCAGCCAAAACAGCTTTGGGGAAGAAGAAAGTACCGGCCAGGTTCTTGCCAGAGGGTAAATTGATAGCGTTCTTGCCACCGATTGCCGCATCTACTTGAGCTAATAGCGAAGTTGGCACCAATACGAGGTTAAGGCCCCGCATATAAGTAGAACAGGCGAAGCCTGCTAGGTCCGAAACCGCTCCTCCGCCCAGGGCAACGATTGTGTCCTGGCGATCAAAGCCCCGGGCTTCAAGGTGCTCCCAAATTCGCAGGAGCCATTCGCTGGTCTTGCAATTCTCGCCATCTGGTACTTCAAGTGTGGTTACCTGGAAGTCATCAGAAGGAAGGGTGTCAAGCACGTCGCGCAGCCAGTGCACCGCCGTTGACGGCTGACATAACAAAAGCACCCTGCGACCGGCGCCGATTTGAGCCAATATAGAAGAAAGTTTGTGTCGAGCGCCGGCTCCCACTGCTACTCTAGTTTTTACATCGAGAGTTGTATTCCAGTTCATCGTGATTACTGGCCCACGATGCTTAGACTTATGACGCATCTTCTCTACTTTCCCTTTTTTGCTTCTAAGAGTTGAGATTTTGACAGTGTTCGCGGTATTGCTTTAGTGAAGCTGAGAGCTCACGCATGCTGTCGCTGGCGAACTTGTCAATAACAGAATTCGCTAGGGTCAAGCATACCATTGCCTTCGCCACAACTGAAGCGGCCGGTACAGCACAAACATCAGAGCGTTCATAGTGGGCTTGGCAGGCCTCAAACTCTGGGAATGTGACTGAAGCCAGTCCTGCTTTAAGTGTAGGAATTGGTTTCATGTAGGCCCGCACGATCAGTCGCTCGCCGTTGGTCATGCCGCCTTCTAATCCCCCGGCGTGATTGCTGTCTCTCCTCACCGGCAAAGGGGCAGAGAAGGCAAAGGACGATTGGCCGGACGGCGATTGGCCTTGATTGCTTGGATAGATCGGGTCGTGCACCTTGCTGCCTGGCAGCTTTGAGTCGCTTATGCCCTCTCCAATTTCTACAGCCTTGATCGCCTGAATGCTCATCAGGGCCTGGGCTAGCTGACCATCAAGTCGCCTATCCCATTGGCTGAAGCTGCCCAGGCCGACTGGTAAATTATCAGCCAGTACTTCCACTTGCCCGCCCAGGCTGTCTCCTGACATCAGGGCTGCTTTGATTGCCTCTTTCATTGCGGCTGAGGCATTGCTTTCGGCGCAGAAGACCTCTGATTGCTTCGCGCGCTTATCTATTTCTGCCAGTGAAAGAGAGGCGACTTTTTCACCCTTGAGCTCGGAGGCTATGGCGCCGATAGCTACCACATGGCTCACTAGTTCAATGCCAAGTGCTTTTAAGAGCACTTGGGCGAATGCGCCAGCTGCCACTCTTGCCGCGGTTTCGCGGGCACTGGCGCGCTCTAAAACATCACGTACATCCTGGTGATCATATTTGAGCGTACCGGCATAATCGGCATGGCCAGGGCGAAAACGCACAATTTTCTTCGCTTCAAGGGCGGAGAGCACAGCCGGATCGCTCATGTCAGGCGGTGTGCTGGCCATAATGTGTGTCCAGTTGGCACTATCGCGGTTTTCGATCATTAGTGTCAGCGGTGCACCAGTAGTAATACCATGGCGCAGGCCACCGAGTATTTCAACATGGTCCGATTCTATTCGCTGGCGGCCACTGCGGCCATATCCACTCTGCCTAGCGCTTAATTCACTATTGATCTCGCCAAGGTCTACTGGCAGACCGGCGGGCATGCCCTCAAGGATGGAAATTATAGCTTTACCGTGAGATTCTCCGCCGGTAATTAAACGAAGAGCTGGCATGAAAGTAATACCTGTAATTGCAATTGGTGCGATACTAACATCTTGCATGTTGTTAGATTACATTTTATAGGGTTCCCTTGTGTCGGAAAAACTCTTTCTCAGTGGTAGCTTAGAGCCTCCTGGTGATAAATCCATTACTCATCGTGCTTTGATTTTATCTTGTTTTATCAAGGGGGAAATGTCGGTAGAAGGGGCCTTACTTTCTCAAGATTGCCTCTCCACCATTCGGGCCGTGCGAACACTCGGTTTAAAAATCAAGATATCTGGAGCGGGGCCGTCTAAGCGCACGAATTTGTTAATTCGCGGTGGCGGCATTGATTCTATTGCTCTTGGTAAAAAGCCGTTCTTAATAGAGGCTGCTAATTCGGGCACAACCATGCGGGTTCTAGCCGGAATGTTGGCCGGTCGCAGCGGTGTATTTAAGTTTGATGGCGACGCTTCATTGCGAAAACGTGACATGACCCGAGTACTAGAGCCCCTTGCCGCTATGGGAGCTCAAGTGCAGTATCACGAAGCTCCCGGCAAAGCCCCCTTTACCATTCAGGGCGGCAATTTGACCGGCGGCGACTTTGCCTTAGATGTCAACTCGGCTCAAGTATCAACTGCTCTAATTTTAGCGGGGCTGAGTGCTCAGGGAAAAACCTCGGTTAGCACTCGCGACCTGATTCGCGATCATACTACACGCATGATGACCCACCTGCGCTTGCCTTTTGAAACTGAAAACGATGGTCTGAGAATTATCGTTGAGACCCTGCAAGGCGATCTCCGTGCTCGTGATTTGCAAGTGCCAGCCGATATTTCTTCTGCGGCATTCTTCATGGTCGCTACTCTGCTGTTGCCTGGTTCCGACGTTGAACTGTTAGCGGTTGGTGTCAATCCTGGCCGTAGGCTTGTTCTTGACGTGCTCCAGGCGATGGGGGCAGATATAGCAGTGACTAATGAGCGCAAATTTGGTTTAGAGCCAGTTGCTGATCTCAAAATCACATACTCTGGCGAGCTGAAAGGCACCACAATTGCTCCTGAAAAAATAGCTTCTGGAGTGGACGAGCTGCCTATTCTTGCTCTTGCTATGGCCTTTGCCGAAGGCACTTCAGTGGTGCGTGGTGCGGCCGAGTTGCTGCAGAAAGAGTCAGATCGATTGCGGCTTATCTGTGAAAATCTAACTATGCTTGGTGTCAATATTGAGCAGCACCCCGATGGATTCACCATCCATGGTAGCGGGCCTGTGAAGCATCCCCTCAATGTTTCAGCTCTATGGAAATGTGACGGTGATCATCGCTTAGCTATGACCGGTCACATTGCTGCCTTAGTAACCGGAAGCGACTTGCAAATTGAAAGTCCTGAATCAATTGACGTGTCTTATCCTGGTTTTATGATCGATTTGCGTGAGCTTACTTGTGAGAATTAGTGCCGAATTTTGTCTTTAGGTTGGCGTTGCAATAAGCCGATAATCTGCTGAAGAAGTTTGTCAGGTCATGGCTGGGTACGAAGGTTAGTAGTGTGCAGATAAATGCCCATTCGAATACTGGTAAGTTGATCATATAGTCAATGCCAAGGTGTAAGCCTAGAAGTCCTAAGAGAACCCAGTAGCGTGTATCTTTGAACCAGATAAGAGTCCAGCCAGCCAATTCAATAATCAGGGTAAACCAGGTGAGAATTTTCAATAGAAACATGTTGTTGGCAATTAGTGGGGCGGGAAATCTGAACATGTCGTCTAGGCGGGTGGCGTAGTAGACTGCGCTGCCATCGAGCCACTGTGAGCCTGCTATTTTGCATCCAAAGGTTTGCCAATACACTAGGGCCAACTGTATTTGAATCATTCTTTGGGCCCAGGGTGCTTTGGCTGGACAATCAGTAATCAGATCAAGGCGTCCACGTTTCCGATTGATCAAATTTTTGAGCCAGGCATCTAGTGAATATTTGTCGCCACAGTTGGAGAAAGCCAACCATGGTCCTACTGCACGAAGAAAACCATCGCCGCCATTGATATTGAATGGATCTTGATGATGAAGCGAAACTAGTGAGAGCCAGACGAAGAGCGTGCTGTAGCGGGTACCAAAACCAATGATCATAAATACTGTGGCGATGATAAAGGCGAGATGGAAACCGCCAATTGCGCTATCTGTCTGGGGTAGGAGCAGGAGCCAGTCAAAGCGTGGCTCGTTGTGCCAAAAATATTTTACAACCGTGGGTAGTGTCACAATTGCCTTCGGGCCATACCAGTCGAGGAAGTTTGCTCCAAGGTGAACAACAGCCACCTGCAGCACGAGCAGTCCGTACAAAATACGATAGATAGATATGACAGTGCTGTCTTCTGGGGCAAACCAAAACTGTCGCCAAAACTTGATTAGGGCTGAAATAGTCATGGCAGGTCTTCTGCTTTATATTTATAGAAAAATACTGTGCTCATTTTTGTATGCTGCGGTAGGGCGGCAAGCTCTGAAATTCCAGAGGCTGTTGGTTTGGGAATCTCGATCCAGTAAAGGTTTAGTGAAAGGCTTGCTGGCTTGTTATTGGCGCGGTAATGCTTTCTGCCTATGTAGCGGGCGAAATCTGGCCAAAACTCTTTGTAATCAGGCCAAGGAAGTGAGTCTATTGACCACTTGCGAAACTTCTCCAAACGAAAGCGCTCGCCGTAGCTGAGGCGATTCATCCGTGGCATTTCAACAATCATTCTTTCGCCGTTGGTATAGGTCAAAATCGCCTCAGGGTGAAAATTGATTTCTCTAATTGCCGGTGAGAACAGCTTCCAGTTTTGTTCTAGACCCCAGAACAGCCAAAATTGTTTGACTGGCTCAAGTATCAATGTCTTTATCGGCGCATCGGGGCAAAGCCAGGTAATGGTGAAAAAGAGATAGGTGGCTAAAAGAAACGATAGGCCAATTTCTTTATAGTCGCTTTTAGAGATCTCTTTGTAGTTGATCATTAGCCTTCTGTTTCTGGCTTAGGCTGTGAGTTATCTACAGGTTTCACTGGCTTATTTTGTTCGTTATTGAGAGAGTGATAAAGGTTTTCCAGGTTTTTGTGATCGGCATTGGAGCCACTTTGGCTAAGGGAAGAGGCGCATAGGGCAATGGCTTTCTTGTTCTGTCCTGATGCTGCCAGCATCTGCGCTAACTCGTAGGCGTAACTACTAGAATTAGGATTTGCCGTTCTTAGCTCCTCAATTACTTTTATGGCGAGATCGAATTGTAATGATGCTGCCAATTCTTTAGCGTAGGCTAGCTTGTCTTGGGTGTTCAGCTTATTGCCTTGCGAAAGTACGGCAAAGGCAGAAATAGCTCCACTGTGACTATGTGCTCTAGCCAGGCTGTGAGCTAAGTAGCGACGCATTTCTAGATCGTTGGGATCGCGTTCGACTAATTCGGCGAAGTACAATGCAGCAATTGTACTGTTTCCTTCTTGATACTGAGCATAGCCGTCTTTTAGTAGCTTCTCGCTGCTCAGTTTTTTCAGATCGACATCAAACGATTTTGGCAAATCTATTGAGACATGCGCGCTCTTTCCTAGCTTTTGAGCACAAATTATCAGGCCTTGTTTGGTTGCGTTGTCATTACTGCCGAATTCGACAGCTCTTCTTAAGTCTTTGCTGGCGCTGGCCCATTGCTCGCGTTTTAGGTAAAGCTTGCCTCGTTCTGTCAACGCTTTAGCGTTGTTTGGCTCAAGATTGAGAGCTTGAGAGTAGTGATTAATTGCAGAAATAGTATCGCCGAGCAAAGATTCGATTTGAGCCTGATAACGAAAAGCTTTAGCCGTTGGAGCACTGAGTTTGGTGGCGCTTTCGCAGGCGGCTTGCGCTAGCTTGCCCTGGTTTAAGTGGCTGTAGCAGATGGCTTGCTGGTAAATTGATTCAGGTTCTTGCTTGATTTTTATGGCGCTAGTTAAATCGCGCAGCGCTTCTTGATAGTTTCCCGCTTCTAGGTTAAGCGAAGCCCTCTCTGAGAGTTTGGCAAAAGAAGTGTTAAAGTTGGGAAACTGACTAAGGCGGTCGTAAAAGTGTAATGCCAGTTCTTGTCTCTTCAGTGCTTTACAAGATTTTGCTGCTGTGTATTGAGCCGTTTCGTTGTTTGGTTCGAGATTGGCAGCCGTAACGAAATCGTCGCAGGCTTGCTCTTTTTGATTTAGTTCACTAAGCAGGTTTGCTCGATACGAAAACCAGCGAGCGGTGGTGTCATCGTTCTTTATTGCTTGGTTGAAGTCTTTTAGTGCTCCTTGCTTATCGCCTAAGCATTGGCGACAGAAACCTTTCTGCATGAGCACTTCATTGTTGTCAGGCTCCATGTTGTGCAGCTGAGTGTAAGTCTTCAGTGCTTTTGCGTATTGTCTGTCAGCGGTTAGGCATAGTGCCGAGCCTAGCTGTAGGCTGTAATTGGTTGGTTCTAGTTTTAAGGCCCGCTCGTAGTCGCTCAGAGCTTTCTTGTATTCCCCCAATCTGACATAGGCCGAGGCGCGGTTGCCATATTGATAGGCTGCTACTTGATTTGGTGCAGTTGAAATGATTTTTGAGAGGTCTTCAATTGCCACTTTGGGTTGGTTGAGTTTGAGGGCCAGACTGGCCCGTTGGTCTAAGGCCGAAATATCGTCGGGCACCAGTGCCAGTGAATTGTTGAAGCATTCAAAAGCTTGTTTCAGGCGCAGCTGCTTGGCGAGAGCGCGTCCACGTGCCAGGTAGGCTCTGGCTGAGAAGGGATTGCATCTCACTGCTAGTGACGCTGCTGTGAGGGCTTCTTGATATTTCTCTTCAGTAATAAGTTTGGTTGCCTCTTCAGTTTTGCTGGCAGAAAATGCTCTTAAAAGATCAAAGGTAGAAGCTAAGGTAATTAGGCAAACAGCCATCCATACCCATTGAATAGCGTTATTAGAGATGAAGGTCGAAATTGTTTCGTACTTCTTCATCGGTACAAGATTTGGCGCTGCTTCCCTCTGCTCAGTGGCTTTGGCAGCTAGAGTTTCTAGTTGTCCTGCCGATGCTGCGACAGGTGTTGTTAGACCTGTTGGTAGAGTCGATGGAGTTGGCATCGATAGTGGACTTGCGGAGGCTAGGGGGCTGAAAAACTCGCAGGCTTCTTGGTCGAGATTGTCGGCAACCACAATGGCTGTCAGGTCCGAGATAGTTGGTGTGGTTCTTTTCTTTATTGATGGTTTTTCACCATCTATATTGAAATGGTTATTTGGTAAGTCCGACATTATTTGACAAGGCCTTTGTGAAATGAACACGGCGTTAGCTATAACTATTCTAGAGAATCTTCGCTCAATAGCGTGAAATTAAGGTGAATTGCCCGTGAAGTGAGCGTGAAAGAGTTTTTGGCGATTAATTCTCACAATCTTTTTGTATGCGTGAAGTGCTTGTGAAGTGGCAATTGACATTTGATAGGCGCTTAAGTAGCCTTAGCGATAGGCACCACTTTTGGTTGCTGCTAGCGAGATACTATACCTATGATTGCTATGTCATTTGCAAGAAAGAGACGGCACTCAAGATCAGCTTTGGGCTCATCTATAGCTGAGATGCCTGTGGTTTTGTGGGCTATCTTTATTGCTCTACTTTTCCCCTTGGCGATTCTAACGAGCATGGGCTACCGTGCCTCAATAGTCTATTTCGCCACCGACGCCGCCTGCCGCAAAGCTTCTAAGGCGCCGAGCTTTACGGAAGCACAGACTCGGGCTGCGACTACTATGACTGCCGACCTGGCCGCATTTTCGGGCATTTCCAATGTAGTTCCGGCCTTGTCGATTAAGGTAAAATCGTTGAGTAGTGGGAGCTATACAACCTCTACTACAGTTTTACCAGCGGGCTCAGTAAATACCTCTCAGAACATTTATTTTGTCATTCTTGGTGTTGATGCTGATATTGATCCGCTAGTACATTTCGCTGGTGGTTTTATGGGGCTGAATGTACCGGGCTTGACTGGGCCTTATACTCTCCACTTTACTTCGCAGGCCTATGTTGAGAATCCTAATGGTTTAACTGAGTGATTGAGGTGACGAAAATGAGATTCAAGCGCTCAACTAGAGGTATGTCAACAGTGGCACTAATTATGGTGCTAGCTTTCTTTGTCATTTTGCCCCTAGGATTACTGGGTTTTGAATTTGCTCGCTATACGCTTTTAGCTTCTCAGTTGCAGTCTGTTACTGATGCGGCTACCCTCGCTGGAACCGCTGCCCTAGCTAGTTCTCCTCCTGGTTATACCTATACCGATTTGCACAATTTAGCAATGGATGTTGCCGTGCAAACATTCGAACAAAATAGCGTACTGCAAACACCTTTTAGTGCCACAAATGTTGTCGCTAATAAAAACACTGGAGTACCGTTAGGCACACCGCCTCTACACAAAGCTCACTTAAACATCACCCTTCTAAACCAAGCAGGCACTGCCGTTGCCACTGGTAGCAATGACGCTGTTACCATGCGAGTACAAACGATCTATAGTGATGCTCCGATTTTTGCTTCTAGTTTTTTGAATATTGGCGCCATCGAGACTGCTTCTGCTGTTTCTGATGGTGGCTTGCCGCAGCTTGATTTGATACTTTGTTTTGATGTCTCTGGTTCAATGGATGACCAAACAAAAGTAGCGCTGGTTAAGCGCTTTTGGAATCCCGGCTTAGACACAGTTGACTATCAAGTGCTTAGCTCCAACAAAACGATTTATGATACTTTTAAACCGCCCGTTACTGGGACTGGACTGAACGCGTTGCCCCCGCAAAACTTGTTTAAGGGCTCTTATCCAGGTGCAACTGGCAACGCTACTCCATATGCTTTTTCTGAAGGGATTTATCCAGCTGCTAATTCAGCCGCTGGTTTGCGGGGCAATCAGAGCGTCTATGCCGCCGGCAGTATTCCTGGCTTGCCTCTGGCGACCAAGTATCCGCCAGGTGCTCTTGTCGCTGAACAAGGCTGGCCACCAGGTAACTTCAATCCCACCAACCGCCTTGACCCCACCGGAAATGGCGTTGTTCCAACCGCCCAAGCGACTTGTTATACAGACCTCGTGGTCAAAGTTCCCAGTGTTGGCCCCTATGATTTCAGCAAGATAGAGACATGCGTTGAGGCCTCTCGTGGCAACATGGAAAGTGATGCCATCTGCCTTCAGAGCCAGGGACATAACACTATCAATCCAGTTCTTCCCCCCCGTCAGCCTGGTTATTACGCCGCCTACTGGAGTCAGGTCGAGAAGACAGCTGATCCAATTGCTGCTGCTAGGTCCGCGGCCAACAATTTCTTCTACACCATGAACATTGCTAGCAACGCTCACTTTGGTATCTGCACTTTTTCGGATGCTGCTGGTACTGCACCGACTTCATCCTGGCCTGATACAACCAGCAAGTGTGATCCCTCTTGGCCCCATTCAGGCACTGCAAACTTCCCTGTGCCATTGATTGGGTTAAATAAGACCCAATCGAATTTTACTGAAGTGAATGAGGCCGTGGATGGCAATGCTACAACCCTTCCTCTAAGGCCTACAGGTAAGACTTGTATTTCGCTTTCTCTCCATGAAGCCATCACAGAGTTAACAGATCCGGCGAAATTTAGACCAAAGGCGAAAAAGGCTATTGTTTTGTTCACTGATGGAGTTCCCAACTTGCCGGGCGGAGACGCGGCAGCCAAGGCCGCTGCTTTTGCCGAGGCTGATTTGGCGAAAGCTAAGAGTATACCCATATACACCATCGGCCTTTCGCAGAACGCCGCAATTAAGCCCCTTGAAGATGCGGTGTTGGGTGACAGTGCAGCCAAGCCCGGAATTGCCTACCGTTCTGCTAACAACGCTATTTATGTTTCGGTCACCAATTCTGCTGATCTAAACAGCGCCTTTCAGACGATTGCCCGCAGTCTTGTAGTGCTCCAATAGGTTCTAATTCAATGAGAAAACTCCATCGTCTGGTTGCGGCAAAAAGACGCACTAGTTTCGCCAGTATGTCGATTGAGCTGGCAATAACTGCACTCTTACTCGTCATATTCACGGTGCTTGGGTTTGACATGTTGATTGTCGCCTGGGGCTATTCCATCCTTGATTCAGCCGCTCGCGATGCCGCTCGTGCGGCCGCTTCAACCAATACCCCAGCTTCGGGACTTAATGCCGCTAAACAGGCTGCTGCTGCTCATAGAACCGATGGTTTTTTCGTCACACAGCCGTCTGTGACAACCACTACTCCTAGCGATTTTATTTATGTTACCCCAGCTACTGGCTCTCCCTATGTAGCGGTGACAACCCGCTGCAATGTGCGCCTTCCCGTACCAATTGGTTTCTTCGGTACTCAGCTTTCTGACGGCTACATTCCTTATGCTCGCACCTACACCTATCCAATCTTGGGTGTGCCATTTGTTCCTAATCCAGCTTCTGGAGCAGCTCCACCACCAGTGGTAGCGCCTCCGCCACCGCCGCCGCCACCACCGCCGCCGCCACCTCCTCCAGCGCCGCCGCCGCCGCCACCACCGCCGCCGCCGCCACCTCCTCCTCCGGCTGCGCCACCTCCTCCAGCGCCGCCGCCACCTCCTCCAGCGCCGCCACCTCCTCCTCCGCCGCCGCCGCCACCGCCGCCACCGCCGCCGCCACCGCCGCCACCGCCGCCGCCGCCGCCACCACCGCCGCCACCACCTCCACCGCCGCCACCACCGGCGCCACCGGAGTGAGCGATGTTGGCAGATAACAGCCACAGTAGAGAGGGCATAGTTCAACTTGGCTTTGCCATTGCTATTGCCGCCACCTGCATCTTTAGCTTTTTGGCTGTCAGTGAGAAGAGAGCAATTTCCAATCACTGGCAGGCCATAGATGCAGCTACCTCGGAGCCGAGGTTTGCCCTGGTCAAGGCCGCGGTATTGAAGAAGCATCTCGACTCCGAGATGCTTCCTCTAGCTCGTGAGCTAGCTTCTCTCTATCGACAACAAGGAAAGCAAGAAGAGGCTGCCAAAATCTATCGCCTGTTATGGCTTGCTCCCCAAGACCCAGAGGGCTTTGTTAGCGACGCCCTTGAGCTAGCTTCGCTCTATTCTGATATGTCTGCCTTTCCCTACGCTATCGAGAGTTATAAGAAAATTCTTGAGTTTGACCGTCTGCGACTGAAGCCTGACAGTCCAGGTATCGTAAGAGATTTGAACAACCTTGGTGTTTGTTATCGCTGCTATGCCGTTAGTTCTTCTGAGCCTAGTCAAAGACAGCTGAACCTCGACCTGGCCAGCGCACAATTGAATGAAGCTGTGAGAATTTGTAGCGCAAGCCAAACTCTGGCTGATAACCAAATGATTGTTTCGACCAACCAGAATGTCGTTTCTCAAGATCGAGGCCCGTCTAAATAGATGAGCAATGCCACTGCAATTAAACCGCTCAAGATATTTTCATTGAAGGGTTTGACCTTCGGCAAGAATGATCTGTTCGGTGTTGTTTTTATTATTCTTGGAGGATTGCCTCTCTATTTGCCTTTCTTGTGCTATCTGGGAGAGGCTGATCTGCGCGCTAATATACCTTTTGACTGGGCCTTTTGGGGCAATCAAATTGTGAGCATGCCGCACGTCTGGGCGACTTATGCTCGTTTGTCCAGAAAAATTGGCGAAGGCAAAGTGCACTTTTTGTTTGGCGCTCCTGCTTATATAGCTGTTGTTGCTCTCTTGCTGGTTGCTTCGCTAAACGGATACTTTTTGCAGGCCATGACAGCAGTAAACGTTTGGCAGTCATTCCATTATTTGCGCCAGGTCTACGGTATCAATCGCTTCTTTGGTCGACCTGAAGGTGAGACTGATTGGGAGAAGAGTCTTTCGTTTTGGGCCTTTCATCTGGCCATGCCATTGTTTATTATTGGTCGCTGGAATATGCTCTATGTGTATTGGCATGGCAAGCCTTCTGAAGCTATTATTCCAGTTGGTTTTCCGGCGCCATTGCTCACGGCCCTATGGATATTGGCTGGGGTCGGATTGTGTCTGGGCTTGTATCTAGAGCTGCGGAAATACAGACGGTTGCAGCCTTATGATTGCAGCGGCTTGCTGCTTTTGCTTGTTTACTTTGCTATCCACTGGTTTGGTTTTCTTTCAATTCACTACTATTTCATTGGTTTTATAACGGTCACTACTTTTCATGCTGTTCAGTATTTGGGGATTGCCTGGCAATTTGAAGAGAAGCAATCAACCACCGATATTTTTTCAGCGAAAGTTCTTAAGGCCCTACCAACTCTAGGCTCATTCGCGCTGTTCTGGCTGGCTGTCTATTTGGTTGGTGATTTTGCTCAGAGTGCGCTGATGCCTCTGGGCAATTCGCTATATCCTAAATTTGCTCTTGTCTGCCTCTCTTCGGTTTCAGCCCATCACTACCTTGTCGACACAGTGCTCTGGGGCCGGAAGGCTGGTATTTAATTGATTTTCTTCTGATTCTCAAAATGGCAGTTAGAATATAGTAGACGTTCTAAATTGGATTTTGAGGAAAACCTTGATGAAGCTTCTGGGAGCAACCATTTTTCTGATTTGCAGCTTTTCGCTTCCGCTCCTGGCTGCTTCTGCTCAGAATATAGGAAGCCAATATCAAAATCAGTATCAAGGAGAGAATTATGGCAATTCGCCCCAGTTTTCCGGGCAAATGCCAAGCTCCGCTGTTAGAAATACTAGTTCTCAACAGCTGCGCCAGTGGTTTAGTGCATACGATTTGGTGCGCAAGCAAGCACAAATGTCGCCTACTGAAAAAGACCAGGCCGATAATCTACTTTCCCAGGGCCTGTCGGTTTTCGTTCCCGGTCCTAACAAGATTCAGGCCCAGAAACTTTTGACCGGTCTCGTTGATAAGTATCAAGTGGCTATCAATAAAATGAAGGCTATGCCCCTCTATCCTGAAACCGAAAAGTTGCACCGCGGGTACTACCAGTATTTTAGTGATGCTAAAACTCTTTTTTCTGATTATCTTAGAGTGCAAGATAATTTGATGGTCAAAGACGAACATGGCAAGGGGATTATGCCCCAGCTAATGGCTCGCAAGGCTAATCTTGAAAGTTTGGAAATGCAGATAAAGCAGCTTGATTCTCAGTTGCGTGGGCAGTTTGGCATTGCCCCTTATCGATACTAGTAAGATCACGGTTCACAATGGAACAGTAGCTTTCTTTTCATACAGCCTCTTCACTGTATTGAGATCGCGCTGAGAGATTCGTGAGTGTTCATCAGTGATTGGATACATCAAATCACCTTTGCTTGGGCTGTGACCCAGTAGACCTATGGCGTGTCCGAGTTCGTGGGCGACAATATTGCGCAAAGTCAGATAGCGAGCTTCCGCTTCATTGCTTTCTACTAGATCGAGGTTGACTTCAATTACCTGCGGCGGCACTGTATATTTGGGCCCAGGGCTTGGAATGTATAGAGGCACTGGAATAGCGCCCACTGAAAGCAGCGAGATTCTGCCCGATGGCTTCTTTGTCCATTTTGTTACCGTATGAGCGCCGAGAGTGCTTGCATCCTTGTCAGGCTTAATGCCGAGATGACTCCATGTCACTCTTATTCTGGCTGCGTTTGCTTGAGTTACGGTGGTAAACTTGATTAATCCTTCCGTACGTCTGTCCCAGTCAGCAAATGCTGCTACCACTGCCGATGCATATGCCGGGTCTGGTGGCGCTGTGATATAGACAGGCACAGGCATGGTTTGAAACTTGAAAACACGATTTTTGGAAGCAGTGAGGACGCTATCGAGATAGTCTTCAGTGCTAGGCTTGGCAGAGGCTTCTTCTATGCGAAAGAAATGACAAGGGAAAGTATTGGCTGTTATTAGACCTTTCGATAGGCTTGTCGATTGCAGCAAACCTTTGATTCTCTCTTGCTGAGCTGCGTTTGGGTTTGTCTTGGGGATGTTAGCGGGGCTTTTGGGCAGCGCTAGCGGGCTTTGCTTTTCGTTGAGGCGATTTAGCCTTTCAAAGATTGAGCCTGTGCCTACGTTTCCGAAAGTTCTTAGCTCTAGAACTTGCAGTCGGTCCATTATGGACTGGCCAGGGCTAAAACTGTAACCCTGACTTTGCTCTAGCTTACTTAGTTGCTCTGGCATTGATAGCGAGTCAGCGGCCATAGCCATTGAGCTGAAACTGACGCTAAAAAATACACTAATGATTAGGCTGGCTGATATTGTGTGTAGCAAATTTATAATAATGCGTCTCAAGGCAAGCAGCCGTTTCTCAGTCACTATTGGGCGATAGTCGCAGTTCACTGATAGACTCATCGATAAATTCAGCAAGTTTTGTTCTAACCGCTTCCTGTATTCTAACCAATTCCTTTGAATAACAATAAAATTCAGCCCCAGTCTGTTGGTCGAAACTCATAGAAAAGAGGCCTTCCATGGGGTCATCCATCTCAGCCAACTGCGCTTCTAGTTGCTGCATGCCAATATTGCAAAAAATACTTTTCTCGATAAGCTGTGGTTCCCGTACCTTTGTCAGCTTGCCCCCATCCTCTAGTCGGCCCCAAGTGCCGCTGAGAAACCGATAAACGGGCACTTCTAGTTCTGGCTGTTTTTTCACAGGCGCTAAAAGTTGCACAATCTTGGAGAAGCCAGGCTTCTTTGACTCTTTTTCTCCGAGGGCTTCAAGATCTTCTGGGCGATAGCCAAGCAGCTCACGATTGAGCCAGGTGAGTCGGTGGTCTGGTAACTTGCCTCTAAGACTTCGCGAGGTCAATAGCAAGCCATCTGAGACACTTAAGTCTTTTAGGGCCAGCTGACCACGTATGCGACTAAGTTGGTGGTACAGCATCAGACACCATTTAGTAACGACCTATCTAACTAATATATATGAAGCTTGAGTGACTGTGCGTTAAATAGTTGCTGGCCGAAAATTGTCAATTTGGACTCACTCAGGCCTAAGACGGTCTGAGCACCATTAATGGTGCTAGGTCCGGGTTCTGACGCCCTGAGTTTGGCTTGCCGGCCAGCGCCAGAATCAATGCCCTGTAACCGCCTGGCTCGATTTACAAAACTTAGGAATACGGCATTTAGTGCGGCGTCAGTGGTGTCAGCTCGCTATAACGAACAATCATGGCTATACCACTGGGAAATCTGCCATTGTGCGAATTTTGTTTGGGCAGTTCTGATGCCAGTGACCACACTCCAGGGTTGTTGGCCGTAAATTCGAGGTCAACTCGATCGGAGGGATTTATCGTAATTGTGTCGCGTACAATACGCGGCTCGAGGGGATCTGAGCCGTTGATGCCAGTTACTTCAAAGCGGTGGCCACTGAGGTGAAGGGGCACAGCTTCATCGAGTGTGTTGATGACGTGCAAGCGTACCCGCTCACCGTTGAGCACTTCAAGAGCAGGAATGAAAGGCGCTGTCTTGCCATTGATTAAATAGAAATGCTTGACTATTGTTGATGCTGTTGCAAGTTCCGGCTTTGTTTCTTTGACGATGGCTTCAGCTTTGCTCAAGAATAAAACCAGCTCTTTGTTTACTTCTTTTGTCGGCAGCCGTGGGTGCACAACAATGGCTCCAAACATGCCTTTGAAGCGCTGATCTTGATGAATAATTTGGGGATGATAGAAGAATGTCCCTGGCTGAGTGGCTATAAATTGATAGACAAAAGAGTCGTCTGTCTTTAAAAATCGCTCTGGTGCTGCGCTGGGCCCGCCGGCTCGCGGTAGACCGTCTACTTTGTGGGGGGTGATTAAGCCGTGGAAGTGCAGTGAGGTTGAAGCCGGGCTTTTGAGGTTGTTGTGCAAGACGATTCTGACCGCCTCACCTTGACGCACATGTATTTCCGGTCCAGGTATTTTGCCGTTATAGGTTAAGGCTTTGATTGTGTCTTTGTTGGCACCAGTTTCTGAGCCTACTTCAAGATTGGCTTCCCGAGCGAATAAGTGAATCTCTCGCACGTTCATTTGCCCAGGCCCTGGGCCTGGTAGCCCGGCCTGGCCTTGATTAGTTAATTCGCTCATGGCTCCCATGGCGTCTCTAACTTGACCTTTGATATCTCGCATTTCATTGCGCATGTCTTCCAGTTCAAGCTTTTCCTGGGCTTGCTCTTGGGCCATGTCGCCAATGTCGTCTAGAGCCAGGGCAGAAAGATTCAAGGGAGATAAGGCTAACAAGCCGACTAGGGCTGCGGCCAGACCTAATCTGCTTGCAATTCGCTTTTCTCGTCTGTTTATTACTAACGGCATAGCTTTTGCTCAGGCTCTTGCCACAAGAGTGGCTACTGCTGCATGAGTTACGATCTTGTTAGCTACTTCACCCATGAGGAAGTGTTTGATTGCTCCTTTGCCCTGGGCGCCAATCACTAACAGTTCTGCCCCGGTTTGATCAGCTGCTTTAATAATTTCATGGGCTGGGGAGCCAGTTTTCAAAATGATGTCGACATTGGTGAAGCCATGGTCAGCTAAGATTTTCTTGGCTGTGGCAAGATGAACCTCGCCTTCCATCATCAAATTCTCTTCCATCGCGACGACAAAGCCGCGGGGGGTGACCGCTGCCACCATTGGGGAGATATTAGCAACGTATATGAGATTTATTTTTTTGTTCTCAATCTTGCCATTAAATTTCTTGATGGCTGACTCAATAGCCTTAAGACAATGCTCAGAGCCGTCTATGGCTATAAGAACAGATGAATCTGTCGCTCTATTAGCGCCTCGACGCAAGACTAGAGTCGAGCATGGTGCATGGCGCGCTACATGGGCTGAAGTGCTGCCAAAGGTAAATTGACCATCGGTTCTAGGCCCAGTTGAAACCACGACCAGTTCTTTGTTCTCGTCAAGAGCTGCTTGTTCAATCATGTAAGCCGCTGGGCCAGTGACTACTTCTACTTTTACTTTAGCTCCATCGGCTTCGATACGTTTGGCTAACTCTGCCAAGACTGGCTTGGCCTGAGCTTCAATGACGTTTCCGAGATCTTGGGGAAAATCGGCTTGGGTTGCTAAGACGCGCTCGTAAGAGGGAAGTTCTTCTTTGACGTAAATGAGGCTAACCTCGCAGCCGGCCAGTGGTACAAGGGCTGCCAGTTGTTCTAAGTTAAACCAGTGCTCAGCAGGGTCGCCACCACTAGCTTTAGAAGCATTCGATGTGCTCGCCGATGTACTGACAAACGAATGGGAAACATCTGCGGCAATCAAAATTTTCATCTGTTCAAATTCTCTTTATGGTTTTTACTTTGTAAGGGCCAATTGTAGCAATGCTCAAGTCTTTTTTTGCTGGATAGACAAGCTGCTTGTCAGCTTTGCTCTTGGCAGGGCCGTAACGGTTGACGAATTTTTAGCCTCTTGTCTCGCTCTAAGCTTGTTTAATCAGGGACAATAGGTTTTTTGCGGCGTTTACAGCGTCTGAAGCGGAGGATGCCTTTTGATAGATCGTTACACCAGGCCTGAGATGGGCGCTATCTGGTCGATTGAAGCCAAGTTTCAAACCTATCTCGATGTCGAGATTGCTGTATGCCAAGCGCAGAGTGACATGGGCTTAATACCAGCAGCAGCGCTGGCCGAAATAAAGAGTAAGGCTCGATTTGACGTCGCTCGCATTGACGAGATTGAATTGCAAGTTAAGCACGACGTTATCGCCTTTTTAACCTCTGTTGGTGAGAACGTCGGTGATGCTGCCCGTTACATACACATGGGCCTGACAAGTTCAGACGTGATTGACACTGCTTTAGCTCTTCAGTTAAAGCGAGCCGCCGTGATTTTGATGGCTGGGTTAGAAAAGCTCACTGAAGCAGTACTGAAGCAGGCTCGCAAACACAAACATACCGTTATGGTGGGGCGTTCTCATGGCATCCACGCGGAGCCCATTACATTCGGTTTTAAAATGGCAGTTTGGGTAGAAGAACTGAGGCGCCATAAAGTGCGCCTTGAGCAAGCGGTTGAAATGATTTCGGTGGGCCAGATGAGTGGTCCGGTTGGTACCTACTCTAATATCTCCCCTGAAGTCGAAGAGCGCACTCTGGCTCTGATTGGCTTGATTCCAGCAAAAATTTCAACGCAAATTATTCAAAGAGACAGGCATGCTCAGTTTGTTATGACTTTGGCTTTGATCGCAGCCAGTCTTGAGAAGTTTGCTGTAGAAATCAGGCATTTGCAGCGCACCGATGTTTTAGAAGTAGAAGAACCCTTCTCTTCCGGTCAGAAGGGCTCCTCAGCTATGCCCCATAAACGCAATCCGGTGGCAAGTGAGAATATTACTGGTCTAGCTCGGGTGATTCGTGGTAACGCAGTGGCCGCCCTAGAGAACGTTGCGCTTTGGCATGAGCGCGATATATCACACAGTTCAGTTGAAAGAATTATCTTGCCAGATTCGACAATCTTGCTCGACTATATGCTCAATCGCTTGGCTGTAGTGATGGATGGTTTAGTTGTTTATCCTGAAAATATGCTGCGCAACATGGATGTTTTTGGTGGTGTGATTTTCTCGCAAGCGGTGCTTCTAAAGCTCACCGATAAAGGGCTGGCACGAGAAGTTGCTTACAAGCTGGTGCAAGACAATGCCATGGCTGCTTGGAATACTAAGAGCGGTAATTTCCGCGAGAATTTACTCGCTGACAAGCGTGTGACCGAACACTTGAGTGAAGAAGAGATCGTTTCAAGCTTTGATCCGGCCAATTATTTACAAAATATTGAAAGAGTTTTTGAGCGCGCTGGCATCTAAACAGGTTGAGCAAAGCTGGGGAATTAAAATGGCTCGGATTAATCAAGATAAAAAAGCCGCAGGGCTTCTTCTTCCAGTATTTGCCTTGCGCCGCAAAGGTGATTTAGGCATTGGTGACACTCTTTGTGTTGAAGATGCTATCGATTTTTTAAGTCGTCACAATTTAGGTGTTCTGCAGATTCTGCCTGTCAATGAAACTGGCGGAGACAATAGCCCTTACAATGCCCTTAGTTCAATTGCCCTCGACCCTTTGTATATTTCACTGGTACCAGATTTAGTTCCTGGGCTTGCTGACGAGATGCTGGCAAAGCGAGTGCCAGAAGCTCTTATTCACGAGCTTTCCGCTGGGCCTGTGCAGTATTCGGTCGTGCGCAAGTTAAAGCTAGATTTGTTGCTGGATGCTTTTGAGAATTTTGAAAAAGTTTCTACTAACAAGGAACAAGTGCGCCAACAGCAGCTGTTTGCCGATTTTTGTCTTGAACAAGTCGATTGGCTGCCAGATTATGCTTTCTTCCGTTCTCTGGTCGACAAATTTGAGGGCAATGCCTGTTGGACCAATTGGCCTGCCGAACAGTCAACATTAGCTAAGGCCAGAGCCTGGTCACTTACTTGTGCTAAGGCCAAAGAGATTGCTGATAAGCAGCGCTTCTATAGCTATGTGCAATGGGTTGCTTTCAGTCAGTGGCGTCGCGTGCGCGCTCATGCCGATAACAATGCAGTTGAGCTCATGGGTGATATTCCATTTGGTGTCAGTCGCTATAGCGCCGATGTTTGGTGTAATCCCCAACTATTTGATTTGCAATGGTCGGGTGGTGCACCACCTGAGAAGTTTTTCCAATCAGATCCGTTCACTTGCCAATGGGGCCAGAATTGGGGCATCCCGCTCTATAACTGGGTCAACCATGAAAAGAGCAACTATGCTTTTTGGCAGCGACGCGTCAAGCAGATTGCTTCGATTTTTCACTATTTTCGCATCGATCATGTGCTCGGTTTCTTCCGTGTCTACTCCTTTCCGTGGATTCCCGAGCGCAACCATGAATTTGTTGGTTTGACTGAGCTTGAGGCTAAAGAGCTTACTGGTGGAGAACTTCCGCGCTTTATTGAACGACCTGATGTGCCTGCTAAGAATGCCAAGCTTAATAACGAGCAAGGTGAGAAGCTTCTGCGCATGATACTAGCAGCGGCGCCAGATAGTGGTGTGGTTGCTGAAGATCTTGGCATGGTGCCTGACTATGTCAGGCCATGTTTGAAGAAGCTGCAAATTCCTGGTTTCACCATTCCTATTTTCGAGCGCCTAGAAAAAGACCTTTCTTTTAAGCCCAAAGAGACTCATGAAAAGCTGTCCTTGGTCACTTATGGTACCCACGATCATCAACCCATTCGTAGCTTTTATGAGGGGCTCTGTCAGTGGTGGCATGGAGAGGATGGTCACCAGGGGTGGCTAGAAGTGCAGAGACTGATGGTGTTTCTTGGTCTAGATGAAGATTCGCCTCCAGAGAGTTTCACCCCTGAACTTCATCGCCGAATGATTGAAGTGCTTATGGAGTGCCCATCTTGGCTGGCGGTTCTGATGATTAGTGACCTTTTCGGTGTCAGTCAGCGCTTTAATGAGCCGGGAATTTCAGGCGATTCTAACTGGAGTCAAAGGCTTGATCGCACTTTGGCAGAGTACGAAGCTGATGCTCAATATTCGCAAGCGATTAAGTGGCTAGATCAAGCTGTTCTTGCCAATTCTCGTCAAGCTAAAAAAACTGCGGCAAAATCTAGTTGATTTTGGCCTTTTGGCTGAAGATAATTTATAGACTTTTGGGGTATGCTTCTAAGGTCTGTTAATTTCTAATTTCACTTAAAAGGAACCGCAGTAAATGCTTCCGGCTTTTCTGATCAGGACAGGTATCGACTGGGTTAGGCACAACGCCGAATTTGCCAGTTCTAACCCCTATGCTCGCTGCGAGCAATCGATCAAGATTTGCGAGAAACTCTGGGAAGAGTCTGTTGGCAAATCGGAAAATTCTTTGCTAGAAGTGGCTGTGGTAACGGCTTATTGGGAAGAGTTTTTTCATGCCGAAGACCCTTTGCAAGATGAAAAAGAGTGGCGCGATGGTTTAACTAAGCGCTCTAATCAGTACGAAGAATTTGATGGTTGGCAGGAGTGGTTTAAGAAGAGCTACGCCAAAGTTTATTCTGATAATAATGTCTGGACGAGCTTGCTGATGTCGGCTTGGGCCACTACTCACCAATATCAGCTTTCCTATAGTGAAGATTCATGGGATTTCAAGCCGTCGCGCTCCTATTTGCCCACTAGCTACATGTGGCGTCTCAAGCCTCACATGGAGACGATTACCGAGGTTTTGCGCGAATTCTGGATTGAAGAGAGTCATCGCTGGGAAGAGGCCGGCTTTGGTATTGAAGACGAGAATATTTACTACCTCGGCCGCGTCGAGTGCTTAGGTTTTGATCTAAAGCGATATATGGTCAGCTGGCCTGCTCGAGCCAAGAAGCCGAAAGAAGAAATTGATCTTGGCAATCTGGTGGCCGACTTAATTGCGCCAGCTGGAGATTCTTGGTATCGGCGCTTAGATCCAGTAATTTTTGCTCACGACCATGTGGACATCACGTCGTTGATTAATCGCGCCTCTTATGTCTTTGGCTCGCGCCGCCGACTCTTTGAGTTGGCAATTGAAGACGGTATGGGCAAAGCCAAGTTACAGGCCCAGGCTGAGGGATGGTTGGTAGAAGACCTGGAAGAGGCAGAGGCTGCATTCTAGGGCTATCGATTATTTGCTCGCTTTGATCTTCGCCCACGGACGAGGGTAGTAGTGCGGTGTGTCGTCGATTTTTCGAATCAGTAAAATGACGCTGTCCTCAACGCCAGGCATATCGGTAAAGACCTTGGTCTGCTCTACTCGGCACTCAAGTTCGCGCATCATGGATTTGGCATCTTTAAGTTCTTGCTCTAAGCGGCTGCCGGTCTTTTGTGCCATGTAGAGGCCGTTGCGTTTGAGAAAAGGCAGGCATAACTCGAGGGTCAGGGTAAGAGTGCCTACTGCCCTGGCTGTGGCAAGGTCGTAGCTGGCGCGCTCGCCTTTCTCTCGTGCTAACTCTTCGGCCCGGCCCGTAAGAGCCCGGTTGTTGACGAGGCCAAGCTCTTGGCTAGCGTCATTGAGAAATTTCACCTTTTTTCCAACCGAGTCAACCATGGTAACGGCAAGATCGGGGCAGGCGATAGCAATCACCATGGCTGGTAATCCGCCACCAGAGCCGATATCAATTAGTTTCCCCGATGTCATTTTCGACTTGTAGATGTTGCTTGCTACAGTGAGGCCGTCAAGTATGTGTCTGTTTACAAGAGCTTCTGGTGTTGTATTGGCTACTAAATTAACCTTTTCGTTGTAGGCACTCAAAATGCCACAAAATCTGTCTAATAAATGCCAACGTTGCTCATCCAGCTGCAGGCCGTCGAGGGCAGGATGAACTCTTAAAAGCTTGAGTAGCGGCTCAAAATCAGCGTTTGACATCGATTTGTCATCCGTCTGGTTAGGGCCTTTAATTTGGTATTCGGAGCTTTTACCTGTTTGATTTTCGGCGGTCATTAACTTCTATAACTCCTTATCAAGAGAAAAAAACAGGTGAATACCTAAATACTACTGGGAAGATTATTATTACTATTTAGAGATCACAGCCATTTCTGTTTTTCGTTATCTCTATTTTCGGTATCAGGGTAGATTACACCTAATGCAAGTTGCCAACACTTAGTAAATGACCTCAGGTAACGCTTATCCTAATCAGCCAGATCCGGACACGTCACGTGAACGGATTGAGCTTGAGACGCGTGTGCTGGCAGCAGCCTTGCGTCAGAGCTTAGAGCGTGGTGATACGGCTGGGTCTAGTCACGCCCATCAGCAGATCTTCATTTTGCTCAAAACTTCGCAAGAAATGGGCTGGGAAGAGCCAATTAGTTTACCGCCAGAGTTGATGCTTGAGAAAGAACCTCGCAGGCCAATGCCCGATATCGATTGGGGCGCTCCTGCTGAGAGTCCGATAATTTCCCAGCAGCCAGAGGCAACCGCCGAGGCTGTGGCTGAATTGCCACCTGAAGCATTACCTGTAGCATCAGCTGATGCACCGGCTGAGGTTGAAGCCGTAGACGCGCCAGGTGCCGATTCTGAGGCTGCGATTCTAGCTAGCGATGTTCTCACAGACCTAACTGTAGCTGAGCCTGAAGCTCAGTCTTCTGCAGCACCCGAGGTGCCGCCAGTAGCTCCTGCCGCCGAATCAGCGGCGGCCCGTTCAACCGCTCCGCTCCTTCCTCTCGTTACAGTGCCTAGTTTTGCCTTAATACCTGTACCTAGTTTCACTGCTTCGGCACCAGCCACTGGTGCAGCAGCGATTCTTGATTTTTACTTGCGCTTGCAAGTCAGTCAAATGGCAGATTTCGGCAGTATTCACAAGAGCTTTTTGCGCAAGGTGAGACCGCTTTTGCGGCAACATGCTTCTGGTAGCTTGGTTGGCCAGGCTCGCAAAGACTTACTCAATAGCTTGCAGAGTCTTTGGATTGCCCACGATATTTTGTGCGATCCCGTTACTCGCACAGACTATGACTTCCGCCGCATGGGTCTGCGGGGAACTCCTGAAGAAGGCGGTGAGGGTAAAGCTAGCGTAGCTAGTCGCCCCCAGTTGCGAATTGGCGAGCTTTTGCTCTGTGCCGGTCTGCTAGAGACAACCGAATTAGAAATCGCCGCAGACATGCACAAGGCTATGCCTGAATTGATGTTTGGTGCTTTCCTTGTGAAACAAGGTTTTATTGAAGAAGATGATTTGAGTTGTGTATTACTGGGACAGCAGCTGCTAAAAACTGGTGGCATTACTGCTGCTCAGTTTCAAGAGTCTATGCTTGAGAGAGCTAAGAGTGGCAAAGAGTTTGGCGATATTTTGGTCGCCAGTCGCTATTTGACCTCAGGGCAGTTGCAAGAGGCCTATCGCAGTCAGATGGATGATACATTGCCGCGTTTGCCGGTGGTTGTGGCAACTGTCTCGTTGGAAGATAGTGCCGCTGAAGTTGCTGAAGCGCTCAATGCTAGTGATGATGAATATGAAAGTGAAACTGAGCTGGCTAGCGAAAACGTTAGTGCTAGCGCTGGCGAAGTTGTCACTCAGGCTGATGAACTTTCCTCTGCACCTGCTCGTGCTCGCGAGCTACTGAACAGCTCGCCCTCTCCCGTTTCTTCTTCTCCTTCTCCCTCTCCAACAGCCTCCTCATCGCCTGCCCTCAATATTGGCAACGCCGTGCCATCCTGGAAAGATCAACTTGATTGGGATAGTCCTGCCGAAAGTGAAAATCTCAACTCCTCTCTTGTGGATACCAGCCCTGATTTGATGGCCGTGCCGATGCCATCTCCGCTAAATTTGGCACCATCTCTGGCATCACTCTACGATACCTCGGATTCGCGCTCTGATACCTCCGAGCTGCCGCCTTCTTCTTCTTCTTCTTCTTCTTCTAGTTCTTCTGATCCCTCATCTTCTTCCTCATCGCCCTCTCCATTTGCTCGACCAGAGGCAGCGAAGAAGAAATCTCTTACCGATCTCATGGCCGAACTTGAACCGTCATACTCTCCAGTTCAAGACGAGATGCCAGAGCAATCACCCTTTGCTAGCATATGGGCTGACGATAGTGCCAATGCTGCTCACGACTTGCCACTAGATATAGTGCCTAGTGCTTCTAGTGTTTCTAGTGCTTCTAATGCTGCTATTACTTCTGGCACTGCCGATATTTCTAGTGCCGCTAGTACGCCTCAACGCTTCAGTGCTCAAGACGATTTCGCTCCACCTAGCTTGGAGCACGACGAAGACCTCTCTCAGGTGGAAGAAGAGTTTGCTGCTCTTAACGCTGCAGCTGATGAAGCTTTAGATATTGATGAGCAAGAAGAATTGACTGCCATCTCAGAATTGAATACTGTGCCAAGCTCTGAGCAAAATGCAAGCAAACCGGTGTCGGTTGACGAACAAAAAGGTAGCAGCAGTAGCTGGCAGATCGTTTCTGTTCCAGCTTCGGCGCTGGCCTCTTTGCTCTTAGAAGATGAGCCTGAGTCGGGTGAAGAGAAAACAAATACAACGCCTGGCGGCCCAATTAAAGAACGGCGTCAGCTCAAGACATCTTTTGCTAACGATAAGCCATTCACCACAAAATCCAACCTCGGCGATGATAAGCTCCCGCCGGATGGCGATCGGCGCTCAAAGCGCCGCAAGTCTAAGTAAAATTAGGTCTGTTTGATTGCAGTGTTCTTGGGTCGCGATTGCCCGTTCAATTCTAGTAGTCGCAGAACTACAGATAACTGTTCGCCAATTAATCGAACAACTTTCTGATCTCCGGGTTTGAATATCTGTTGTGGATAAGGCACGACAACAAGTAGCCCCAATCTTTGGCCTTTGATGTCGATAGGCTGCGTTAGGGCATTGTCTGGTAGGTAGTGCCCTTTGCTCACTTCATCGCGCAGAGGCGGTAAGCCCAACTGTAGAGCTAATTTAGCGACGTATCCGCGTAAGGCGGCTTCATCTAAATTTGGCCCGGCGTCGACGCGTAGGACAGACCCAGTGCCCTGGTTCAGTACCAGTCCGAGGGCCTGGTAGTTAAGAATAGACGACAATAGATTGAAGAGTTTTTGCGTTACGGCATCGACATCAAGTTCGTCTTCTGCAATGCGGCGCACTTCGTCCACGATGGTAGCTTCAAAAAGCAGACGTTCGAGCAGTTGGTTTAGGCGGTTGTTGACGTCTTCTGCCGAAAGGGTCTTGGAAGGCTCGCCAATAAGTCGTAAGCGCTGCTTGAGCGTGGCCTCTTCTAGCATCTCCTGGGTGGCTTTGATCAAGCTAGTGAAACCAGGTTCCTTGGGGATATAGCGATCTGCTCCGGATTTAAAGCCCCAAAATCTATCGACAGAGCCGTCTAGTTTTGTCAGGAGAATAACTGGAGTGGCTGCAAGATCCGGGTCACTCTTAACCAGGCGACATAGCTGATAACCGTTGATACCGGTCATGACTACGTCTGAAATGATTAGGTCGGGTAGCTCGTTGTAAGCGCGAGCTAGACCCTCAGCTCCATTGCGAGCCTCTATAACTGTATATCCCTCGGCTTCAAGAGTCTTAGATATGGTTATTAGTTGTGTCGGGCTGTCTTCTATCAGTAGAAGTCTGAATGACATTGTGCACCTATTCAAGGGCTTTGGCCGGACCACTTTAAAAGTGAGTGGCTACTCAATTTTAAATGTTCTAAAGTGCTAGCGAAAGCCTAATCAGGAGTGACTTCAGGGTTCCTATAGCATTGAACTGCAAAGCTGCGATTTGGTTTAGTATCTCATTTTCTGGACAGTTTTGTTTAGCTTTGTTCAAGTTTAAACGAGCTTCCGCGCCGTTGCCTTTAATTTGATAAATGCACGCGGCAATCAAATAGGGCATGGGGCTTTTGTTATTTATTAGATGGGCTGCCTGGGTTTCCTGGAGTCCTTCTTCTACTTTACCCAAGTATGTCAAAGCCAACGCAAGAAGTTCTCTAGTTTCTTCAATAGAAGGATTGAGTGATTTTGAGCGATTAAGATATTGAAGGGCAAGCTCAGCCTGGTTTCCTTGTAGCAGTCTTTTGCCCTTTAAGTTGAGCAATAGATAGGCCGATGGGTCCAGCGCTAGTGCCTGGTCAAGGGCTACTGGGCTCGGCAGTTTATCTGGCGAAAATGACGCGATTGTTGCATTATTTTTCTTATTCTCAAGCATTGCCAGGTTTGCCGCCAATTGCTTTTCGCTTGCTCCTTCCTTGTTGGCAAGATAGCGGCCGCTAGAATATTCAAGCAGCAAATTGTCGTCAGAGTTGAGGCTAATGTCAGTGAGATTTGCGGCTAAACTTGCAGACAAAGGTTTTTCTTTGCTGAGCACAAAAAGATGGTCATTTCTGAATGTCTCCCAGCTGTCTATACCAGCTCTAGCCATTTCCGCACGGCCGCTGTCGCTAAGAAAAGCTCTCTTATAAGTACTGCTGTCAATTTGTGCCAGACTCTTGGGGCTATTGGCACCGACCAAAAGTATTTCACCGGCACCTTTTTGATGAAAAATTAGAGTATCGGGAAAGACCGTAGTAAACGTTTTCAAGGCGCATAGAAATTCTCGGTTGCTCAAACCATAAAGTTGTAGCCACTGCGTTACCAGGCCATCTTGATTGAGCTTCTGCCGCATGAGGCGAAAGAACTCCACGGTAAATAGAGCCGAACTGCCAGCCACCCAAGGTTCTGATGGCTGAGAAATGATTAGGTCATAGTTCCCGGCACTCTTTAAATGGGCTCTGGCATCACTTTGAATAATATTTAGTTTCGGTGGTAATTGATTTTGAAAATACTTAGCTGCTTCCACAACAGCAGGTTCTATTTCGACAACATCAATTGTCTCAATCTGTTCTCTTTCGCTTGCGGTACTGCTAGTGGTGCCACTGCCCAGGCCAATTATGAGGCAGCGTAGATCGCTGCCACCATGCATGAGAGTTGGTAGCAGGCAGAGCATTGTTTGTGTCGCCAGGTCTGAGCCGCTGGCTGCCTCAGATTTGGCAATGGGAATAGTTGCTTCGACTTTGCCGTCGCTTTTTAGTATGCGAATATTGGCTAACTTACTTTCTTCAACTGAGATTGTACTGTTCATACCATCTCGATAGACCCTGAAATCAAGATACTTCTGTTCGTTCTTTATTTGCTCGAGAGCCGCCTTGGTTGCGGGCAGAAATGCCAGGCCTGCTGTCAGTGTGCTGGCTTTCACTCCGGGGCTAGTTGAGATTAGGGCAAGGGCGAAAACGGCGCCAAATGAGCAGGTCAGAGCTAGCGCTTTAGAGCGTTTCGTCAGCGACAAAGCTTCTGTGATAGTGATTAGAGCCAATAAAGCTATGCAGAGTTTTACTACGACTACTAAAGAACAAAGAGGCAGAATTATCAAAAATAATGCTGGCCCAGCGATGGCACCAGCCGCAGAAATTGTATAGGCCCGCCGCCAGGCTAGAGCGCTTAAGCCGCTTGTGTAGATAGGATAAATTAGACCAAGGCCAATGCTCGTGGGCACGACCAAAATGGCGGTGGCTAGAAGCTGCGGCAGGGCGAGAAAATTGCTATTTTCGTATTGACCGAGTTGAAAGAAAATGCGCAGATTTTGAAAAATTATGGGCAGGACGCCAATTGATTTGAGCGATAGTAAGCAGGCCAGAGTGGTCAAAGTTAAGGCCGCAGCCGGCAATATTTTTGAATCACTTTTGTTTTTGCTCAGCTTTATGGCCATAAAGTTGCCGATGGCCAGCCCGGCTATGATGGAGGCTAGGGTGCCGGCAAAAGTCAGGCTAGCCGAACCTAGCAAAAGTGACGACAGCCTCAGCCAGGCGCATTCAAGGACAGTCATCACAAGAGCAGAGGCGAATAGAATTAGATAGGCTGACTTGCTTGGGGCCGTTAACAGCAAACAAGAGTCGTCTACCTGATCGGCTGATTGGTCTTCTCTTTGCTCTTCTGTTCGGTGTTTAGCATCATCTCGCGACAACCAGCTCAAAATGGCGGTTGGGGCCATGAGTATGGACAGGGTCATGAGGCTGCCGCTCAGACCCAAATTAGGCAATATATAGAGGCCCGTTGCTAGAGACCCAGCGAATGCCCCCAGGTTAGCTGCCAGATAGACGTAATTGCTCAATTGCGTTTTCTTCGGAGTTGCTAATAGGGTTGCTAATAGGCTTACTAGCGCCGCTGAGCTGGTTGATGGTAAGAGCAGAGCTAAAGTCAAAAGCAACAAAACCATATGACTTGACAAAGTATTGCTGTTAAGAAACCCCATCAGGGCAATGAAAAGCACTGGCGCTGCTACAAGCATCGTGGCCGCAGCTTTCAATAGACTGCCCCGGTGCTGGCAAGTCTGTGCCCACAGGGCGCCGAGAGTGAGACCAAATAGATAAATAGTTATGGTTATGGTCGAAGCCATTGCCGTGCTGCCCAGGCTTACCAGGGCTATCTTTGCCAGCACCAGCTCAAGGCTAAGCGAAACTAAGCTGCAGCTGAAGGCGCTGAAGCACGCTACGGCAAAGTCTCGACTAAAAGACTCTAAGTTTTTGCTCAATGGTTCATTCATAGCCACAAACAGTCGTAAGTATAGAACTATATCTACCAGTCATAGCCGCTTTTCAGCTCTGGGCTGATAAGCTTAGAGCTCTGCCAGTAAGAGTGCGATGATTCTCAACTCTGTTCACCTCCATAATTTTATGAGTTATGCCGACTCAACTCTTGACCTCAATGGCATTGCTGTGGCTTGCTTGACTGGTCTGAATGGAGCTGGTAAGTCTGCCATTCTCGATGCTGTCACCTGGGCTATCTGGGAAGAAGCCCGGGGAAGCTCCGACGAGCTAGTTCGTCTGGGCGAAAAAGAAATGTGGGTAGAAATAGTTTTCAGCCATGAAGGCCAGCTTTATCGAGTGCGTCGCTCTCGCCAGAAACAAGTGGGAAAGGCTGGCGGTAAGGGCACCTCTAAAGGCACTCTCGAATTTCAAATAGCTGATCAGACCAGTGATTCAAATGGAACATTGCGTTGGAATAGTTTGACAGCCGCCAGTATGAAAGAGACTGGCAAGCACATATGCGATCTTTTGCGCATGGACTACGATACTTTTATCAATAGTGCTTATCTTAAACAGGGCAGAGCCGAAGAATTTACTACCCGCCTGCCGTCTGAGCGCAAGCAGGTATTGGCTGAAATTCTTGGCCTTTCTTACTTCGACCGCCTGCAAGAAGAAGCCCGTGAAAGACTGCGCGGTGTCAAAGCGCAAATTGAATTTTTGGAAGGAAGTCTAGCGGGTGCAAGGCAAGTAGAAGCTGAGTTTGCCCAGGTGCATACCGAGCTTTGTGCTTCTCAAATTGAATATGATGATTTAGTTCTCGTAGCCCGCGACATAGAGCAGCAAGTTGAAGAAGTCACCGCTCAATTGCAGCAGTTTAAGCTCATTGAAGTCACTATATCTTCTAACGAGAAGCAGCTTGTGGAGCTTAATCATGCCTTGAAGCGCATTGACGATCAAAAACTTTCGATTGAACAAAAGAAAAAATCACTGGGCGAATTAATTGGTGAGAGTTCAGATATTGAAGCTCAATTGACTGAGTTCAATCAGGTAAGAGCGGCTGTAGAAAAGTTAGACAGTGTCTTTCTTGAAGTGCAAGATCTCAGCGATAAAAAACTGGAACTTACAGGTCAATTAGCTACTCTGCGCAGTCGCTTAGAAGTTAGATTGGAAGGCCTAGAAGTGGAGAATCGTGAGCTAGTCAAAAGCCGCGAGCGCTTGCTGCGTGACACTGAAGACAGTGAAAAAATTAAGTCGCAATATCTAGAGTTTCGCCAATTGCTCGAAAGTGAAGCCGTCTTGTCGCAAAAACAAGAAGCTCATAGTCAGCTAGCTAACCGTGTCAGTGAGCTTACTTCGACAATCCAAGAAGCAAAAATTCGCCTAGAAGCAGAGCTTGGCCAAAAGCAGGGCGCTATCAAAGAGCTAGCTGCCCTGACTCAATCGCAGGCCAGCCTGGTGGCCGAAGGGGCTGAGTTGGATGAGGTCAAAGAGCGCCTTGAGCGTTTAGAAGCTGAGTTTGAACTGGTTGAGAAAACAGGCATCGCTATTAAGTCTGATTTGGAGAGCCTGGCCATTAAGTCTGAGGAAATCAGAGGCAGGCAAAGAGAAAATCTAGAAAAAATCAAAGAGCTAAAAGAGCACGAACACTCATCTATCTGCCCTCTCTGCTCGGCCCCAATTGTGGATAGAGCAGCGGTAATTGAGCGTTATCTGAAGCACAACGAAGAGATGGATCTGGAGATCAATCAACTGGATGTGCAAAAGGAGAAGCTAAACGATCAAAGAGCTGAGTTGAGAGTACGCTATGTTGAAATGCGCAAAGAGCTTGAAGGTCGCAAAGACTTAGACAAGCGCATCGGTCAATATAACGAACGTCAACAGGCCTTGCTTCGAGCCAGCGACAGTGAGCAAAAACTCAATTTGGCTGAAGCCCAGCTAGCTGAAAAGCTAGCACAGAACAACTTTGCTCAAGTCGAGCGCGAGAGCTTAGTGGCAGTCAAAGCTGAATTGCATAAGTTAGAGTTTGACCCCGCTGTCTATGTCTCACTGCAATCGCAAATTCGCTTGAAGCGGCACATTGAAGGCAAGCACCAGCAGCTCGCCAAAGATACCGAAGAGTTAGCTAAAGTAAATGCCAAGATTCCTGAGCTGAAAAAAGCAATTGAAGAGATTGCTTCAGAGTTGAGTGGCGAATTGTACGGTCAGGCTATTCGCCTTGAGTTAAAAGAAGTGCTGCAGAAACTCACTACTTTTTCTTATGATCGCAATGAACACGCTCGCCTTAAGCAAAGGCTGTCAGAGCTATTTGTGGCCACTGAAAAATCCCGCGACCTCAGTCGTGCCATGGCTGAATTGCCAGCCTTGGACGAGCAGCTAGGGGTCTTACAGGGCGAATATTTGACTAAGCAAGCTCAAATTGCCAAAGTTGATAGTGAGCAGGTGCAACTGAAGGAGCAGCTAAAAGACTTAGACTTGGTCGAGAAAACGTTGGCAGGGCTAAAACCCTCTTTAGATGAAGTACGCGGCTTTAAAGAAGAGTCAGGGCGCAAAGTGGCGGTGCTCTCATCGCGCAGCCATGCTCTTTCTGATGAACTGACGCGCTTAGCTGCGCGTCTGCAAGAGATGACACTTCTGCGCGAAGAGATGGACGATTATGCTTATCTAGTTGAAGTGTTTGGTAAGAAGGGCATTCAGGCAGTCATTATCGAGAATGCTATTCCTGAAATTGAAAATGAAGCCAATCGCATACTTAGTCGTTTGACTGACAATAAGATGCATATTGCTTTGATTACACAGACTAAGACCAAGTCTGGCACTATGGCTGAGACTCTTGATCTGGTCATTGGTGATGAAGTAGGTACTCGCAGCTATGAGCTTTATTCTGGTGGCGAAGCTTTCAAAGTCAACTTCGCTTTGCGTATTGCCTTATCGCGCTTGCTCGCTCGAAGAGCTGGGGCAAAGCTCGAAACTCTAATCATTGATGAAGGCTTTGGCTCGCAAGATGACGGCAGCCGCGAGCGGCTAGTGAAGGCCATTCGCTTGATTCAGACAGACTTTTCTCGTGTGCTGGTGATTACTCACATCGCTGATGTGCGTGAGATGTTCCCTGTGCAAATTCAAGTGACTAAGAACAATGGTATTTCGACATTTAAGTTGGTGTCTTGAGTTTTGGGGTGATGAGAGTCGAACTGTCAGCACTGGTGGGTTACTGTCGTATCCGCCTGGAATATCTCGTGCAATGATTTCTAGTCAGATTATAGTGAGGCTTTAAATGCCAGAGTCCAAGCTGAGGGCTGGTAGGGCTGATTGGTCTATGCGTTGTCCTGCATAGGTTTGTTGGTTGGCGCTAACCTGAAATAGGTAGTCTCAATCATATCGGGTGGCCCGAATTATGACAGGCGAACTCCTGAAGAGTTCATGCCGGCAGGCCAGAAAGGCGCTGAAGTTTTGTGCCTGCAAGAGCCTCTAGGCTAGACAATGCATCCTTTCAAGTAATTGTCTTGCTGTTTTAGTGAGTCTCTATGCCCATGCTGTGATTGCAAAGCCCCGTCTGTTAGAATTTGCAGCGCAAATGAGTGGAAGTAGGTTTGCAAGCAGGTATTCCCCAACCATTAGTTCAATGACAATTAGCCTTACTCTCAAACAGAAAGCCTTCATTCTTGTTGGACTTCCTTTGACCTTTCAGATTCTTTTCATAAGCTATCTGTTCCACCTTCTCAACGAGACGGAACTTGAGGTGAAAAGGCAGTGGCATTCTCGCGCCATAGTTGATTGTTGCAATGGCGTAATGACCGACGTCTATCAATCTAGGGCGAATTTCACATCTAGGAGATTCCCTGGACCAGCTCAGATTCGTTATATCGAGGACCACATAGTGCCTTCTCTTTTGGCGCGAGTAGAGAGACTGTTGGAGCTTGTTAAAGAAAAGCCTGCAGAAAAGCAGGCGGCGGAGGCTCTTATGTCCGTCTGTCATGAAGACATACAGACCTTGCAAGATCTGAAAAGGAATATTCTGGATGACCCTCTTGAAACAAGAGCACACATCAAGAAGTGCAGTGCGAGACTGAGCGGCACGATCAGTAAGGTTAACGAAACGATTGGCTTTATCCTCGAGAGCGAGCGCCGGATCAATTCAGCAAGTCCCTTAATTGAGGCTAACATTCGCGAGCAGTCTCGCAGGACTCTCTGGTTTGCTGTTTCCGTCAGTGTTTTCTTGGCCTGCGCCTTGGCCTCGTATTTTAACAGAGGCTCCGCTCATCGACTGAAATTGGTTGTGGAGAATACTCGTCGGATGGAAGAAGGGCTACCTTTCCATCCACCCTTGATGGGAGCTGATGAAATTGCCGCTGTTGACGATGCTTTACGTCGGGCTGCCTCTGGCATTGAAGCGGCTCGGAGAAAGGAGAGGTTTCTGTTCGAGAATATGCCTGTAGCAATTCTTGGTATCGACGAAGAAGGGACGATTCAGTCTGCCAATCCTGCTGCGGAGGAGCTGTTTGAGAGGAGCGAGGATAAGCTTCTTAAAGCTAAAATCCGTGATTTGGTAGCAATTACTTCCGATTCTTACCTGAATCCAGGGTCTGTCAAGGAATTCAGAGTAAATCTGCCGAATCGTGACCGATGGGTCGAGTTGCTGGTGCGCGAATTTGAGTCTTTTCGGCTTCTGGCTATGATCGATATAAGCGAGAGACTTGCCATCCAGCGGTTGCGCAGTCAGTTCGTCGCTATGGTCAGCCATGACTTGAGAACACCGCTGACTTCAGTTCAAGCCAGTTTGGATTTGATTGCTACCGGCAGTTTTGGACAACTTTCTGATGATGGAAATAAACAATTAGACAGGGCTGAGAAGAGCCTTGAAAGATTGATCAGGCTAATAAACGATCTTCTTGATTCTGAGAGAATCGAAAGTGGAACGTTTGTAGTCGATAAGCGCGTGGTCTCGCTTTCAAGGGTCATAGAGAGGTCTGTCGAAAGTGTGAGGGAGATCGCCGCGAATGCCAGCATTACTATTCAGAATAAGGCATCGGATTTATCTTGTTTCGTCGATGAAGATAGAATCATTCAGGTTTTGGTCAACTTGCTGGGCAATGCGATTAAATTTTCTCCCAGCGGCAGTGTCGTTTTAATTGAGACCCAGACGACGAGAGATGCAATAGAGATCCGAGTGGTTGATCATGGTAGAGGTGTTCCTCGTGCAATGCTGCCTAGTATATTTGAGAAATTTATGCAGGTCGAGAAGTCAGACAGTAGAAGAGGCCAGGGATTCGGTTTGGGTCTTTCCATATGCAAGTCGATTATAGAGCAGCACGGCGGTAAGATAGGGGTTTACAGCGAGGAAGGTGAGGGCTCGACGTTTTGGTTCAGCTTGCCGCTTCAGAAGCTCTCTTAAGGTGTGTTCCATTAAGAATACTCAGGGAGTTTATCTGATCTCCCGTCGCGGAGAGAGTAGAGCTAAGTGATTTCCTCCCGCCGAGTTGGAGTCATTACGATAAAGTATTAGTCAGAACAGATAGAGTCTCGTCAATACCTTTTGCTGCGGCTGGAATTAGATGCGCCCTCTTACCCTGCGCCTCGGCAAGTTATGTTCCGACTGCAAAGACTTCGCCAATGTAGAAGCCGGACCTGACCAATATTTTTGTGCCATCGCTAATGGTGTACGGTTGTGATTGCCTGATAGAGTTTACGCCAGATGTCTTCATGTTGTCGTATCGGCTAGTTAGAGGAGGCGGTTCTCCAGGTTGGGCTCTGCGTTGTGATGTCAAACATCTGTGCCCTGTCACGAGGCATGGATTTACTAGAACCCTGAACGGATTGCTTCTGTTCTGCGTGGCATAGAGGATATCGAGGCTGGCAGGGTGGTGAAGCTTGAGCTTTCTGCTGCTGACGCAGAATAGGTGGGTTTTGAGATCTCCCTCTCTAGTGAGACAAATCACCAGTTAGTCGAATTGTAGAGTGCAAGATACAAGGTCATTTTCTATAAGGCTGTGCTCAACGCTTTGCATATTGCGTTATGCGGGCGGTCTTGGGCGGTTCTATCCCGGATTAAGCGCTGAGCTGTATGATAGTGAAGAAGGTCGGCCAGATAGGCCCGTCAGATAGAGTTCTTACTTGTTTCTCTAGAGTAATTGGTGAACCATCTATGCGCGATAAATTCAGACTTTACCTTCTCGCTCACGAACGATCAGCTTTTCGGGCCATGGCCATAACGGTGTGTCTTATAGGCGGCAGTGCCATATATTTGGAAGTCCGCGATCCCGTGGAAGAATTTCTCTGCGGCAGAAGCAGTCGTCTTGATGGCTATGGTGTCGGACCGGTCATGAGTGGCCTTAAATAGGCTTTTGCTGAATTCGACGATTACCAATCACTGCACATAAGTTCTAACGAAATTAAACGCATAGCCAGGCAGGCTGTATAGCTTGAAGAACTGATAAACGCAGGCCCCAGTGTTGAAGACAATGAAGATGGCTGCGGCTTTGTTTCGCCATGCATTGGGTAGCAGGTAGAGGCCGCCTAGAAGCATGGCCATAATTGGTATTTCATTAGGGAATAAATACCGCCCTTGGGCCAGGCCAAAGTTGGCCATTGAGGCATAGACCATGGCCCCTAAGTTAATGGCAAAGCTGGCAATGAGAGTGAACCAAACTGCCGGTATTGCTGCGTCTTTATTAATGCTCGCAATTAGATTTGGCACTGTCTTTAGTGCCCTAAGTGCTTGTACTGCTTTGGGCAGGCGAGCTAGTGCTGCGACAATGCTCAAGGCCATAATGCTTTGATAGACAATATACAGTGGCCGAGCCATTTCTTGGGTCATGTAGCCAAAATAGCCCCAGTACGAATAAATAATGGTGCGCCACCAGCGGTGGTCTTTCAAAAATGTCCAGGCGCTTTTGTGAAAGACTAATTCTCTTTTGAAAGTGACAGCCCAGGTGTGATACATGGTCTTAGTGCCGAGGTAGTCGCCATCAAATATGGCGGCATTACGAATGAACCACCAGACACTGAGGCCGAGAGCTGATGCGGCTACAACAGCGCAATTGAGAAGGAAGGTTGCAATCTTTGTGCGATGTAGCCCGGCCGCTAGAACAATAGCCAGGGCAGCCGTGGGAAACATTGAGTAGCCAGAATATTTAGTCAGGGCTAGCCAGCCGAGCACCAGGCCTAAAATCAAGCTGTACTTGAGTTGAAGCCCCTGCAGCAAGATTTTGCTCAAAAGCACGAGAGTAATGGCTGCTAGTGCGGCAGTGGTGGTATCACAATTGGCGTAGGCATTGACGAAGACTAGTTGCGGGTGGAAAACAATTAGTAGTGGCAGAGCTAAGGCAAAGAGGCGCGAGCGGTTAAATAACAGCTGGCCAAAATAATCGGCGCAGGGTATTAGGGTGGCGCCGATAATGAGACTGCCGAAGCGCGAGCAAAGTGAAATGTCGACAGTTGGGGCAAGCTTGGCGCCAATTAGCGAAGTGAGAACATGGGGAACATAGCCAAAGGGCGGGTAAGAGCCGTAGACCGCCGAAGGGCCGCCAGCCAATACTTCTGCTGCTTCTGGCAGTTTTAGATGCTCAGTGAGAAAGCGCAGAATCCAAAAATGGGCGTATTCATCTGGCGCTTCTTTCATTGGCACTAAAAAGAGCCAGGGTAGCCTTACAACAAAATAGGCTAGGAGCAGTACCAGTACTCTGGTACGAGCGTCTGCCATAGAGTCTCCCGTACGTTAAATCAGCAATTTACGCTTAATAGCAACTCTATAATAGTGTAGTCAGCTATCATCTTAGTATTGAATAGCTTCCTGAAGTATCTTAAATGATGGATATTATGTCCGATGAATGACAGCAGTCTTAAATTCGAGACCCTTCTCAATTCAGTTGAAGCAATTATTTGGGAAGCAGATTTCAAGACATCAAAAATACATTTTGTTTCACAACATGCTGTGTCTTTGCTTGGTTACCCCGTTGAAAAGTGGATGGGTGACCCGACACTTTTTGCTAGTATTTGTCATCCAGAAGATTTATCCAAGGTGCAGCGCGCCAAAGATAGTGTCACTCGTGAGAATAATCACTATGAAGTGATTTACCGCATGAAGTGTGCCGATGGCCAATATATTTGGCTTTCTGACCGAGTCAATGTCGATTTCGATGGCCTTGAGCCTAAAGTCATGCGCGGTATTAGCTACGACGTTAGTGAACGGCGCCGCATTGAAGAGGCTTTGGCCCTTGTGGTCGAGGTTATTGCCGAGGCTAGCGAGCTTGAGCGTATTGATGATATTAGTTTGCATTGCATCTCAAGAATTTGTCAGTTGACCAATTGGCAAATAGGTCAGGCCTGGTATCCCAGCAATGATGGCGACGTCCTGCAATGTTCTGATATTGCTTTCTATTCTTCTTTGCCGGCCACAGCTTTTCGTCAACAGAGTCTGGCTTGTCACCTGCGATTGGGTGAGGGACTGCCGGGTAAAGCCGCTAATGAAAATACTCCTGTATTTATCGACAATATCGCTGTCGAGCAGAGGGGCTTACTAAGTCTGCCGACAGTTCATTCAGGCTTTGCTTTTCCTGTGCGAAACGGGCAGCGACTTCTGGCTGTGTTCGAATTCTTTGGCGTTCGGCGGACGGCCCCCGATAAGTACTTTCTCAATGCTATCGAAGAGATTGGTACTCACCTTTCAGTTGTCTTTGAGAGGCGGCGAGCGCAGGACCTGCTGGGTTTGCAACGGGCCCATGAGCAGGTAATTCTTGACTCAATGCCTTCGATGGTTTGGTACAAAGATCTAAACAACCGTATCGTTAAAGTCAACAAGGCTGTCTGTGAAACTCTCGGTGTGTCGGCAACCGATCTTGAAGGTAAGTCAACGGCAGAGCTTTATCCAGATGAGGCTGATGAGTACTTTAAGGCAGATTTAGAAGTTATTAACTCTGGTAAGCCCAAGCTCGGTATTGTCGAAATTGTTCGCCGGGGTGATGGCTCTGTGCGTTGGCTCCATACTGACAAAATGCCTTATCGCGATGAAAATGGAGTGATTCAGGGAATCATTGCTTTTTGTTCTGATGTTACTCAGTTGAAAGGTGCAGAAGACGAATTGAAGGCCGCTCAGGCCGATCTTGAACACAAGGTAATTGAACGCACCAAAGAGCTGAATGAAGCCAATATTTATTTCAATTTGTCCCATGACTTGTTCTGTATTGCCTCTGAAGATGGTTACTTCAAGCGCATCAATTCAGCCTGGAGTGAAAAGCTGGGTTACAGCGTTGAGGAATTGTTGGGTCGCCCCTTTAGTGAGTTCATTCACCCAGATGATTTAGAGAAGACTGGTGCGAAGCGCCAAGAATTACTTGAGGGCGCAAGTGTTGTTAATTTTGAGAACCGTTATGTTCGCAAAGATGGCTCAATTTGCTGGTTGCTTTGGAGTGCCACACCGGCCCAGAAGGGTCTCATTTATGCAGTTGCTTACGATATAACTGATCGAAAAGCGGCTGAGCTAGAGCTTCTTGATATAAATATCGCCATGAAAAATGCCGTCGAAGGCATCGCTAAAATCGATAGTGATAATCGCTATCTCTCTGTCAATAAATCGTATGCTGACTTGTATGGTTATGCCATGGAAGAGTTGATTCTAGCTTCGGCTGAAGATTGCATCTATGGCGAAGACCACGGCAAATGGCAGCGCTGCTACAAGTCCATGTTGGAGACGGGAAAGGCCGAAGTCGAACTATTGGGTTTGCGTAAAGATGGAACATTGTTTCACCAGCAGCTCACCATGGTGCGAGTTGCCGAGCTAAACGATAATTTTACTGGCTATTATGTTTTCAACAAAGATATTAGTGCACGTAAAGAAGTAGAAGCCTCGCTGCAGCAGAGTGAGGCTCGCTTTAATCAGTTGGCCTCTCATGTGCCTGGTGGCATTTATCAATACTTGCACCGCCGCGATGGCACTTTCTGTTTCCCTTATGTCAGTGAAAGTTGTCGAAGTATTCTCGAAGTCGAGCCCGAAGCCATGGTGGCCGACCCTACTCTGGCTTTCTCTCGCCTTCATCCCGACGACTTACCTGGTATGTGGCAAGCTATTGCTGAAGCTTATGCTGGGCCCACTGAGTTTGAGTGGGAGGGGCGTCTCATCACCAAAGCTGGTGGCATCAAGTGGATTAGATGTACCTCTTCACCTGAAGTTCTTGAGAATGGGGATGTAATTTTCAACGGCCTAATTACGGATATCAATGAAAAGAAGCAGGCCGATGAAGAGATTCGCAAGCTTAATCTCGATCTGCAAGAACGGGTCGACAGGCTGGCTTTGGTGAACCAAGAACTGGAGAGTTTGACGCAGAAATTAGAGCTAGCCTGCGATGCGGCCCTTGAAGCATCGAAGCTGAAAAGTGAGTTCGTGGCCAACATTTCGCACGAAATTCGCACACCAATTTCAGCTGTAATTGGCATGTCAGAATTGTTGCTTGATACTGTTCTGGACAGTCAGCAGAAACAATTTACCACCATGGTGAAAGATTCGGCTCAGTCACTTTTAGCTATTATCAATGACATTCTCGACTTCTCAAAAGTAGAGGCTGGGCGAGTCGAGCTTGATAATGTTGATTTCAATATTCTCTCTCTTCTCGAAGACTGCGCTGATCTCCTTGGCCCCGCTGCTCGCAAAAAAGACTTAGCGCTGCTTACCTGGGTCGATCCACGACTGCCTGCCACTCTATGTGGCGACCCTGTTCGCATCCGTCAGATTTTGCTCAACCTGGCTAGTAATGCTGTTAAGTTTACGAGGCGAGGTGAAGTTGTCTTAAAAGCTGAGCTAGACACCGCTACTCAATCTGAAGTGGGTCTTGTTACCGTTAAGTTTACTGTCACTGATACAGGCATCGGTTTATCTCAGTCTACTCGTAAGCGATTGTTCAGCCCATTTGTGCAGGCCGATGGCTCAACTACGCGAAAGTATGGTGGCACAGGCTTGGGTCTTTCGATTAGTAAGCTATTAGTAGAAATGATGTCTGGCACTATCGATTTCACTAGTGAAGCTGATACGGGTTCATCTTTTTGGTTTACCATTCCCATTGGTCTGGCTCAAGATAGAGCTACTTTGAAGCAAATCTTGATGCCACGGGCCCAGCTTATTCGTGACCTTCAGTCTGTTAACTCATCTGATGATTCGGCTAGTGAGCAAGTCGTCTTTCTTTTCTCTTGTTCGCACGACGTGCAGGCGATAGTGGCAAGTTATCTGTCTATTTATGGCGTAAAAGTGAGGGTTGTTAATACCCTTGATCGCTTACTATCTCTGCTCAGCGAAGCTAATGGGCAAGCGCAAGAAGCTTATCAGCTGCGAGAAGCTCGCCTGATGATCTATGACATGGCAATGGGGCGCGATTTATCTGATGTTAAAAGTGCGGCTGAGGGGCTCGATACTACTGGTCAGAATGTAATATCTGGCAATTATTTGCCGATGTCTTCGCCCCATGAAATTGAGAGTTTTCAGCGCTTTGTTAGGGCTATTTCGAGTGCCGATGGCCAGAACTTGCCTGGTTTGATTGTTCTGGGTGGTAATGAAGTACCAAGTGTTGGAGTATATGCCAGCTCTAGTGCCTACATCGGTCATTTGCAAAAGCCCTTCCGCTTATTTGAATTTTTGAGCGAAGTAGAAAAGTCGTACACTGGCGCTTCTAATATTCAAGCGGTATTAGCTGCGGTGGCTCCATCTCGCTCTAGTGTTGCTAGCTCTGCTCTACCGCAGCTGATTCAGTCGAATGTAATTTCGGGGCAGCGAATTTTGATCGCAGAAGATAATACGGTGATGCAAGAGCTTGCCTTAAGGCAAGTGCAGCGGCTTGGCTTGGTGGCAGATTTGGTAGCTAACGGTAAGGAAGCCCTGGCAGCCTTTCGTTCGGGCTTATATTCGTTGATATTGATGGATTGTCAGATGCCTGAAATGGATGGATACGAGGCTACTTTGTCGATTCGCAAAGATGAAGCCGTTCGTGGTGGTCATATTCCTGTTATTGCTATGACTGCGTCGGCCATGAAAGGTGATCGTGAGAATTGCATAGCGGCTGGAATGGATGACTATCTGAGTAAGCCGGTTGGCCAAGATCAGCTTTTTCGTTTGCTTGAAAAGTGGTTGCTGCCTAACACTGTTAGCAGAGGGGGCGAGATTCATGGCACCCATGTCTCAGAACTCAACTTGCTCGCTGAAAAACCCTTAGAAGAAATTCCAATAAATTGTGAGGAATTAGCTGCACTCTATGGACTTGGGGACCTGAAGCGCTTGATTAATAGCTTTAGTGCTGAGTGCGAGGAGTTGTTGAGCAGTATTCGCCTGGCGGTGGAAGGCGGAAATGAGTCAGAAACGATTAGACTGGCCCATCAGCTCAAAGGCTTGGCGGTTGTCATGACTGCCGATGCTCTTTCGCGCTCGGCTTTGGCCCTCGAAACTTCCGCCAAAAGAGGCGAGGTAGACCAGTTACCAGTCCTTACTGAAAAGTTAGCGCAAGAACTATCCACTGTTTTGGCATATATCGAGAGTCGTAAAAGTTCAGCGATCTTTTCCTGACACTTGTAACTGACCTTTATATTCAAAGGCCTTATAATTACTTGGTCTTTTCTATTTTGTTGTTGACGTTACCAAATTGCTGAGAGCATTTTTAGTTTTAGTTGTATTAGCCGTATTGCTTGCAGGCGGAGGCTATTTTGTTGCACAGCGCAGCCTGCCTGTGCTTGATGGCATTGTCAGTTTCCCTGAGTTAGGTAGGGGCGCTTCAGTTAAGTTTGACGAGAGAGCGGTTCCCTATATCGAAGCTGCCTCCGATCTTGACCTCTATCGCATACAGGGTTATGTCACAGCCCAAGATCGTCTCTTCCAGATGGATATGATGAGACGCACTGCGGCTGGCGAATTGTCAGAAGTTTTTGGTTCGCAGTCTTTGCCTCACGATAAGCTGGTGCGCACCATCGGTATCAACAGAGCGGCTGCTGCTGAACTTAAAGGTCTGTCAAAAGATGTTTCGGCAGCACTTGATGCCTATACGCAGGGAGTCAATGCCTATATAAATTCATCAAAAGATCGTCTCTCGCTAGAGTTTCTTTTGCTCGGATATAAGCCTAAAGCCTGGACTGCCCAGAATTCGTTAGCAATTCTCAAATACAATCAGTATTGCCTTGATGAATCGTGGCGGCTTGATGACCTGCGGCAGCGCATCATCGATAAGGCCGGAAATAAAATAGCTTCTAAAATATTCGATCGTATCTTCGAAGCACCGCCAGCGGTGACTAGTCTGCCGCCTTTGTCACCGCTGCCGACTGTCGCTCAAGTGTCGCTGGCTAGCGCACTTTCACCTACTCCGGGCTGGGGCTCTAATGGTTGGGTGTTGTCCTCTGCCATGACTGAGAGCAAGGGTGCATACCTGGCGTTAGATCGACACTTCGCTTTTACTCAGCCATGCGATTGGTACTTAGTATCCTTGAAAAGTCCATCCTTGCATTTGGCTGGTGCTGCCATGCCTGGAGTGCCAGGAATCGTCAATGGACGCAATGATCGTATTGCCTTTGGTTTAACTTCGCTTAAAGTAGATGTACAAGACCTATTCCTAGAGCAGTTCTCTCCCCAGTTTCCTGGTAAGTATAAAACCCCCACTGGCTGGGCTAATGCTAAAGAAATCGTGGAAGAAATTCCGGTGCGATTCTCTAGTTCTTTGGTGCTTACTTCTAATTTAGTTCATAAGGTCCTTGAAACAAGGCATGGTCCTGTTTTGATAAAGAATGATCAAAACGCTGTGGCGCTTTCTTGGGTAGGCCTCAATCAGCCAGAGAAAACCACTAGTTGCGCTGAAGCGCTTTATCGCCTCAATCATGCCACTACCTGGGCTCAGTTTCAGGGCGGCCTTGAGCATTACGCTGGCTCTCCTTTTACTTTCTTGTTTGCTGATAGAGATGGCCATATTGGCTACCAGCAAGCTGGTTCGATTCCTGAGCGGGCCACTGCCGGTAAGTCTAGTAAATATGAATCTTGTTTGCTCAACCCGGGTTGGGTCGGTCCGGGTGATTGGATTGGCAATGTTCCATTTAAAGATATGGAGCAAGTTTTTAATCCGGCTGAAGGCTACTATGTTGCCAATTTCCGCCAGAGTCGCAGTGAGATGCCTCTCAATCTCAATGTCTATCGCGCTCAGCGGGTGCTCAATGTTCTCTCTTCTTATAAAAAGAGTGGCCAGAAGCCTGGCCTTCCTGAAATGGCCTTGTTGCAAGGCGATCAACTTGCCCCCTTAGCCCCTCTAGTTAAACGTACTCTGGTTGAGGCCATTGGCAAGACCGATTCAATCGACGCTTTCCAGCTTAGTGCCCTAGATGCCATTGAGAAATGGGATGGAGTATTGTCAGAAAATAGCAGTGGTGCTGCTCTTTACGAGAGCTTTATTCGCACCGTTGTCAGACGCATACTTGAGCCTCGTCTTGGTGCTGCGCTCACCAACGAATATTTAGAGCGCTATCCTGGCTGGTCTCAGGTAGTTGAGCGCATTTTGCTTGAGAAAAATACTGAGTGGTTGCCCGGTGAAGAGCGCACTTTCAAAGGCTTTGTCATTACATCGTTTGGCCAAGCTGTAAAAGATGTTCGTTTGCAGACCAAGAGTGATGAGCCTGCTTCATGGAAATGGGGTGATCTGCACAAAGTTGTGTTTGAAAGCGAGCTATTACGTGGTGCTCCTGGTCTTGTTCCCCTATTGGGTGTGCTCAACGGTCCGTCTGTGGCAGTCGGCGGTGATCAAGATACAGTATCGAGTATGGAGTCTTCATTGCGTCGCGGCGCTGAGCAGTTTGTTTGTCGCAGTGGCCCAACTATGAGAATCCTGATTGACCTTTCTGATAGTGAGAAGTTCTATCAGACTCTGACCTTGGGCCAAAGTAGCAATTGGCTCTCTAACACACGCAATGATCAGTTGCGTTCTTGGCTTACACTGAAGCCTCTGCCAGTTGCTTTTTCTCCTGCTCTTGAAGAGAAAATTTCTCAACATAGGCTACTTTTCACCGATCGCTAATGAGTGAAGTTGATGAGCAAATCTAAGGGTTCCATCGGCTTGATTTTGTTGCTGACCAGTACTTTCAATCAGGCTGCCCATGCCCAAGTGTTTAATGACATTGGCGCACCGCAGAAATTTAAGCGACCTACTGAAATTAGATTGACTGATGATGTGCCTCAACGCAAACTTGGTCCGCTTACCGTAAAAGATATTTTCCCGGCGATGAACTTGCCTTTTTCTGCACCACAACCAGTTTCGCTGGAAGGAATGAAGCTTGCCGATTTGGGGGCTAGAAGCACCAAGATTCTGGGTTTTAATCATTTTGTTGTGTTGCAGGGCACTCCGGGTTTTAGCGGCAGTTCGGCCTTGCTATATAAAAACAATCGCGAAGACAACCGCAGCAATTTTGTTACGGTTGATCCCTTTGTGCATGCTTACTTTGTTTATTCAAACACGGTGGCCTTGAAGGTAATCAACGACACTCTTTATGCGGAGCTAAATGCTTTGCTGTTGGCTTTAGTTGATTCTTGTGTTAAAGATTATCGGGCTTGTGAAATTGATGAAGTAAAAGATGATATTCAGCGCAATTTGGCTTTCGTCATTGTGGGCTTGAAGCTACTTGATCCCAAAATAGTTTTGTCCGACATGGGTGGTGCCAGCGATCTTGCCCAGGCCGAAATGGCATTGATTGCCAAAGGTAAACGGGCACGCTCTGTCATTTTTAATCGCGAGCAAGATTATAGTGCCCTAAGCCCCATCGGTTTTTATGCCAGTTCAGAGCGGAGTGCTAATTATTATCGCTCTGCTGCCTGGCTCTCGTATATGTATCTCACTCTGTCCGATGTCACCATCGATTCTCAGACCGGTGGGGGAAATAATTTTCGCCGGGCTTTGTTGCTCTACAGAGCTATTGAATTAGGTCGTAGCAATCGCGGCGCTGCCGCTGCCCAAAGTTCTGTTGCTGCCACTGGCTCCGCTGTCTCGACAGCTAGTTCTAGTGCTAATAATCGGGCGCAGTCGCTCATGCCAAGTTGGCAGCGTATTTATGATATTAGTGTGGCCTTAGCTCCCAGTCTTATAACTCGTGAGCAGACTGTCTATCCGCGCGAAATTAAGAGTATGTTTCAGGCGGGCAATCTTGAATTTAAGGACCTCTTACAGACTCTGGCACAGCCGCTTTCACGTGCTCGTCTGCTCTTGTCGATAAAGAAGCAGAGGCCACAGGGCCTTGATGCTGCTTCAATATTTGAGATGGATAAGAACCGCAGTCCGGATGAAAATTTGATGGTACTGCGTTTCCTCCCGCCTATTAATAGTTATGAATTAGAATGGCTGAAGTGGCAAACCACAAACTACAAAGAAGAGGGCGAAGATGGCTTAATTGATCCTCTATCTCTCTATCTCTTGTACTCATGGGGATCGCCAATTGCAAGTAATATCTTAAATGGATTAAGTGACCGGCTCGATCCTAATTTGGTCGACACCGTGCCCGAATTAACGCGAGTGGCCGGCCGTCGGCGTGTAGAAGCAGATCCTAATAACCCTGTATGTCTAGCTGAAAAACGCTGGGGAATTATTACTGAGTATTTCCGTCCGCTGAAGAAGAATTCGCAACCTTCTCTAATGTCTGAAAATTGGTCACTGCAGCATGTGCTTAGTGCTTCTGCCGCCTTTGTTGATTCATTTACTGCATATGATCGACCGGCTAACGCAGCTAATAGCTCTTCTAGTGTTTCTTCTAGTGTTTCTAGTGCGCCAAAGACTGCTGCGGCAGCGAGCAAAGTAGAGACCGCCCCAAAAGACCCAGCCACCTTATCTCGCAATGAGATGAATGATGCTCAGCGTATGTTTGCGCCTAAGCAAACTATGAAGAAGGCTTCTAACTTCCACTATCTTGAGCCAATGCCTGAGCTCTTTGCCAAGTTGAGTTGGTTTACGCAAATTACTGCTAGCGAATTGACACGACTTAAATGTTATCCCGAAGATATGCGTTCTCGCGAGAGTGATTTTGTTCGACTGCTTGATCGCTTGACTAAAATTGCAGAACAAGAGCTAGCGGTGCAGCCTATCTCTGCCACAGACTTTAAGCTTTTGGCAAACATCGATCAAATTTTGGCTGTGATTTGCCCTCCCGAATCGGCCAGCGTCTATGTGCCAGGGGCTGGTGGGGGAGGGGCTAGTATTGGTCCTGGTGATAGTGGTCAGGTCTATGCAATCTTCAGTACAGATCAAGGGGCTTATCTCAGTCGAGGCACGACCTATAGTTACTTTGAAGCTGCTGGTGGACCTTTTAAGGCGCAGCATTGGGACCGCAAACAGGGCTTTGGCTTCTTGCGACCACCAAGTTGGATCTCAAAAGTCGATATACTCTCTGATGCTAAGGTGGAAGGCTCAGATGTGAAGCCTGCTGCCAGGGCAGACGATAAGGCTGTGAAATTGCCCACTCAGCCAGCTACTAGATCTGCAGTTACTCCCGCAATTGTTAAACCGAGTGCTGCTCAAGGAAATAAGTAATGAAAATGAAAGCACTATTTTGTGGTTTGGCTCTCACTGGTCTGTTTTCAGGTGCTTGTCCAAGTGAGGCGCAATCTCCTGTTGTGGTTAGCAACCCTGCGGCCACGGGCAGCGCTCCGGCTGCTGCCAAACCCCTTCCTGAGAGTGACTTAAAGACCGAACTACGCGATCTCCATGAACATTTGCGGCGCATGGAAGGAGCGCTCCACGACCTTGATCGCGAGGCTGGCCGGCGGCAGGTCGTTACTAATAGTCTTCTCAATAATGACGCATATATTGCCGACCCCTGGGAGACCTGCATGCCTTGTGCCCTTCCCAGTTTAATTCAAGATAGCACCACTCTTGGTGCATATTTGAAGCCGAGAGCGGCTTTTCTCAACCAATCACTTAGTTCACTTGATTCATTGTCTTCCGCTGTGCATGATCTTGCTGGGCGTCTTGCTCGGGATCCTGAAATTGCCAGCAACGTTAAGGCAAAAGTTGATTTAGATGTATTGAGCGATGCGCTCAAAGACTTTGATGGAAAGCTGGTTGCTCTAAAGGCTCTCTGCAATGTTGAGGCACCGAATAATGCTCAGATATTGATGGCAGTTGGCACTCTTAAAGATTCGGTGAAAGGAATTGATACCGTTGGTGGTCGCCTCTGGAAAGCCGAGAAGAAGTAGGCAGATTATTTGAGTATGAGGGCAATGAACACGTTAACTGCTGCTGTTCTTTTGCTAGTGTGTTTAGGTGCCATGCGGCCAGCAGAGGCCGCACAACCAAAGCCTACCAAAGCTAATACTATTGCTCTAGCCAACAGCCTCAGTAAGCACCCTCACGCCATTTATCTGGGTGGGAATGATAAGCGCTTGCTGGCAGTTGTTCTTGGCGACGAAATTCGTGTTACCAAATATCGCCATGAAAAAGGCAAGATGTCAGACTTGGCCTGGGATGAATGGTGCAAGTCGATTGCCCGCCAAGTGTTTGATTGCGTTAATCCACTTGATCTGGATGAGGGGAAGTCAATAGATGGCTTAAGTTTGGTGGCGAGACCCCAGGCTAAATTTGCTGACACCGCTGGCCAGGTTCTTCTTTCAATTAGTGTTAATCCCACTCAGCACTGTAATGTCTTGCTCAGATCAATGCAGTTGCCTAATTCGGCAGTTGTTTACAAGCAAACAGATCATTTGCCCCTAGAGGCGAAGAAGTTTTGGCAGTTTGTTGAGCCTTGTCTGCTGCAGCTCAACGGTTCGTCTTTGCTAAAGTTTCCCTCTTCGGTAAAAGCAGTGTCTTTTGATTTGCTGATAAGCATTGATGAAAAGTATTGCCCGCGCTACAAAGTCTTTGGTACTAGCAATCTAATCGTGCGCCTTGCCAATGGCCGCACTACTGCTGGTAAAGAGGCAACACCAGCTTGTGATGGTCATGTCACTTATTGCTACTAGTGCTCCTTTCTTAATTGAGGGCTTAATGCTTCGGGGTTAATACTTTTGCTCAGTTTTGATTGCTTGCGTCTATCTAAGAGCGATCTTATTTTGTTTTATTAAAATGACTATTGGCAGGCTGGTGGCTCTTTGTAGTCGTTTAATTGAAAAGATATATAGTGGCTCCCTTGTCAATGTATTGAAACCCTAATACCATGCTGGTCTAAGTGCATCTCCGTGTTTTATACCTGTTCAATTCGCGAGTATCATTAATAGTTTCATGATCGATTTCAAAGGTATCACTCAGGACATCGTCGCTCCTGGTTCACAAAGCGCCCTAAGCTCTGATTCAAGTTCTGCATCAAGCTCTGCGTCAAGTTCAGTACAAGTGGAGCTAAGGCAAGCTGTCGACTACTTTAAGATGGCCATGGAGTATCTTACCCAGGGCCGCTTTGATGACGCTGAGCAGCTTTATCGCATGGCCTTGAATGTTTCTGAAACCGCAATGGGTATGGATAACCCGGCAATCATTGGCCACTTAGAAGAACTCTCTAACTTCTACATGAACCGCGCCAAATTTGTCGAAGCTGAGCCCTATCTGAAGCGTATTTATGCTTTGCGCATCAACAATAATCAGGTTGAAGAAACCTACTTTACGGCATTGGCTGACACTGTTGATAAATTAGCCATTGTCTTTGAACGCACTGGTCGCTTAGGCGAGGCAGAGAAGCTTTATCTAACTCTGTTACGGAGCCAAGAAAAACTCAGTGGCGGACAAGATGCAACAACTCTCGATGCCTTGGGTCGCCTTGGTAATTTTTATCAACGCACTGGCGTACATGCTGCAGCCAGAGCAGTGTTTGAAGAGTTGCTTGAAATTCAGGTCAGTGTTTCTGGAGCTAATAGTTCTGAAGTTGCAGCCGTTCTTTCAAGCCTTTCTGTGGTTTACGGTAAGCTTGAGCTCTATATGGAGCAAATCGCTGTACTAGAGCGTCAGGTGCAGGTACTTGATACTATACATGGTGGCTGTGGATTGTCTTTGGCTAGTGCTCTTTCGCGCTTAGCTGACGTTTTGTCAGGGGCTGTGCGCCTGACTGGCTGTAAGGAACTTTTGGAGCGGGCCGAGCTGGTTTACCGCCGTGCTCTTTCTATTTATGAAAAGCACTATGGTCCTTCCACTGCCACAGTAGAAAATTTGCGTGTGCGTTTGAAGAAATTATCCTGCTAAGAAGATAACTTGCCGGAAATCACTTGCCTAACAGTTATCTTGTTAAAGCCTCTGTACTGGTCTTGTCTTCAGTACTTTTTTCTTCGGCGCGTTTATCTTCAGTGCGTTTTTCTTCAGTCTTTTTATCATCAGCATGCTTGTCTTGCTCGATCAAGCCTTTTGAATAGACAGTTTTGCTAGGAGATTTCTTCACAATCTGGGGCCTTGGTGCTGCATACATTTGATATCCAGCATTGTCGATAAAACCAAGTTGCAGCTTGCCGTCTACATCTTGATAGTACTGTTGCAAAATTCGATCGAAAGTCCAGCCGCGCTTGGCAAACATATTGGCGCCATGTTGGCTCAGCCCGCGGGCACCGTTGCCGGGGCCCCGATAGGTGAAGACCCAGTTGGCACCTTCATCGTGCACATCAAGAATACCGGCCGTCGCAAAATTAAGCATGCGAGCCAGTAAAATTCCGTCTACTTCGCGGCTATTTTTTACGCCCATTACTTGAATGTGCGTAGCGTTGCCCACAGCGTCCCAGCGCTTCACTGTGACGCCAACAATGCCTTTGATACCAGTGATTTTTTCTAGATAACTTTGTGATACCACACCTTTTTTGATGTTGAGATTTTCCATGTCATCGCCTACCCAGGCCCGGTAAAATCCTGGTTTGACCTTGTCGGCATTTTTTAGAATTAGACCTTGGGTTTGCATCACGGCTCGGCAGGTTGAGTCGGCCTCAGCAGCTAGGCCCTTGTAAGCTTGGTCGCGAACATCGGGCACCATGTCAAAGCCCTCGCTCTTCCACTTTGAGCCTTTGCCCATGTGGGCATAGGCATAGCTGCGCGCCGCTACGGCCTGGCATTTTAGGGCTTCTGGAGCCCAGCTAGAAGGCATTTCAGAAGGCACTACGCCCATGAGGTATTGCTCTAGGTCAAGCAGATTAACGGCTGTAACATAAGTAGGCATATTGATTATTTCTAGACAGCCGCGCCACCATCTATTTACTGTCCAGACCCGGTAATCTGGGGCCGAAATATGACAGCGCTGATCGAATGGTAGTGAACAGCTGCGACCAGTGCCTAGTTCAGTGATCTTGCCTGGCGTTATGGTGTAGACCATGCGCGGTTCAAGAGCAAAAATGGGTGTGCCGTTGACGAAGACTGCACCGGCTTGCCAGATTGCCACCCTGATTGAATGGTTCTTTGTGCTTAAACCAATGCGCACGGCGTGTGCCATTGGTGGGTAGGGCATGAAGTTTGGAATTAATTCTGTCTTGCTGCTCTTTGCATCTGCGCTGACATTAAGGTTGTTGGAGTAAAAAAAACATGCCGAAGCAATTGCAACAAAGCTAAGAGCCCATCTCAGTTTCTTCCACCCAGAGTGGCCAAGACGGTTGTTAAGGTGATTATATTTCTGGGGCTTCAAGTGAGATACCGCTGAAGTCAATACGCCGAGGATAATACGACGATGATACTATGAAGGCTGCAACAATTTCCCTGTTGTCCCCCTCGAAGAATTGTCCCTTGAAGAAACTGCTAATAGTTGATGATGAAGTAGATATCGCCACCAGTATTCAGTATGTTCTGAATCAGGAAGGCTTTGCTACGCTGCTTGCCCATGATGGCATCAAGGCCATTCAGCTGTTTGAGCATGAGAAACCAGATTTGGTTATTCTCGATTTAATGATGCCAGGGCTTGATGGTTACGAAGTGTGCCGCCGGGTTCGGGCTTTTGATAAGCGCACTCCGATTTTAATGTTGACTGCTCGAACCTCTGAAATTGATACGGTCGTCGGTCTAGAGCTTGGTGCCAACGACTATATCGCTAAGCCGGTGCGCTTGCGTGAGCTGGTGGCTCGGGTCAAGGCGCATTTGCGTGAAGCACCGCAGGTACAAGAAGTAACCAAGGGCATTCGCCTGGGTGATCTTTTCATCGATACCGATAGCCGTACTGTCCTTGTCGGCGACAAACCAATCGAGTTGACCTTCAAAGAATTCGAATTGCTCTTTGCCATGGCCCGGCAGCCAAACCGCGTATTCTCCCGTGATCAGCTCTTTGCGCAAGTCTGGGGCTCTGATTTTCTTGGCGAGAGCCGTACCGTTGATGTGCACATTAGATATTTGCGGGAAAAATTAGAGGCTAATCCAAGCCAACCCAAGCATATCCTTACCGTGCGTGGTGTGGGCTACCGTCTGGTCTGGGATTAGAGCAACTATTTAATCTTCTATTCTATGGGAATTCTCCCACTGGCTTGAGTCAAATGGCCATTTGTCGTTTGCTCTTGCGTATTCTTCCCAGTGACATGTTCTGAGCCATTTCATAGACTAAGGCAGTAGGCAATGTCCTTGGCAAACACTTTTCTTTGGCGGAACAGGTAACAGATGAAATCCCATGCATTTCTAGTAGGCGTCAACGTTGCAGCTTCGATTCCGCTAGTGCTCGCCCCCCAGGCGATGGCTAGTGACAATATGAGCGGAACTGCCAGCTTCCTTAAGGCTGCCGTCGGAGATAAAGCCACAGCCCATTCGCTCTCTGGTGATTTTCAATCGGCCCCTGTGCTTGCCTCCAAGCGCCTTCCCATTAGACGCAGCCTCAACTCAGCTAGTTTCTCTGAGCCCCAAGCTGTTAATTCACGCCTGGCTATGACACCGGTTGCTGGCGCCACTAAGCTGCGGCCTTTCGTTCCTGGTCGTAAGTTGCCTAGCCGTTCGCAGTTGCAAGCTCAGATGCCGCAATTAGACAACAGTGCTCAGTCCAGAACTAGTTCTAACTTGTCCGGCTCGATCAATGAGTCGACTTTCGCGCCGCCAACCAATAACTCTTATGATTCGGCCTATGGCAATACTGCCTACGCTCAACCTTCACAAGCCACTCAGAACAGTGCCAATCGCAGCCGCATGCGTCAAGCTGCTGACTTGGTTGCTGGTTTCCAGCGTAAACATGCCGCTCGTTCCTTGCCTGGTCAATCACCTGCGACCCCTGGTCAAGTTGGTTTCCCTTGCGCTCAGCAAGCAGTGGCCAACGTCAACGCTCAACCAGTAAGAAATCAAAATGCTCCTAGTGAAGCAGAGTGGACTCAAATGGCCCGTGCTGCTGGTAACTCTAATTCTAGCGCTGAGAATGATGCTGAAATGGCCAGCCTGGCTCAAGACTTCGCTGCTAGCCAACACTCCCAAGCTTCCATTGGCAGCGCTGGCCCTGCCCCATTCCCGCTCAGTCTGATTCCTGAATCCTCACTGAAGCAATTCATGGGCAGTACAGCCAAAGCTGCACCAGCCGCTGCTGTTAGCCATGCTGGTCGTCCTCAACCAGCCATGAACCCTAGTTACTTTGGCTCGTGGCATCAAGGTCAGACTCCAGTGGCACATGGTCGCGGTGGCAATCTCCAGCCTTCTGGTTTCCACACATATTTAGCTTCTGGTTCAGCTGCTGGCAAAACCACAACTAGTAGCGCTGCTTTCAAGTCTTATGCGCCAATGACCTACAAGGCCAGCCGCAGAGTTGCTCCTAAAATCGCAGCTGCAGTTAAGAAAGTCGCTCCAGTGGCAGCCGCGCCATATGTCGCTACTTATGGCACCTATCACTCACCAGCCTTCTAAGCTGCTAAAAATAACTGTAGTCAATTAAAGAGGTGCTCTGCGCCTCTTTTGCTTTTATTCTGTCCAGAAAAATCCTTTCGTGGATATATATTTGAACAAGTACAATAGGTCTACCTGTTGGCTGTTATGCCAAAGCACTTCTGTCGAGGTTTCGATGACTGACCCACACCGCGAGAAAAAACGTCGCGGCCGACATGTTGCCAGTGAAGCTACTCTCAAAGAAATTGAAGAGTTATCGACTTTTGCCTATGACAAGCTCGTGCATGGAGATTCGAGTGAGGCTAAAGTGCTTTTGTTGAAGGCTCTTGAGCTAAGCGCCAAGACAGCTTACGCGGAAAAATCGCAAGCGGTAGTACTGACTTATCTTGGCCAAACAGAACGCATGATGGGTGAGCATACTTCGTCTATTGGTCATCTTAATCAGGCCATAGAGTTATGTCGTCAAACTAATATGCTTGAATGTGAGCTTCAGGCGCGGCTCTTTCTGGCAGAACAGTTGACGGCTAATGGCGATTTCACTGCGGCCCAAGGGCAATTTGAACTGGCCTACAATACGGCCTCATTTTTGCAAGATCGACCATCGATGGAGCTTGCCGCTGGCAATTTAGGCTCGGTGACTATGACTCGCTGTCATCTAGAGGCTGCCACTGATTGGTTTAATACAGCTTTAGAGCTGGCTGCGCACACCGAGTCAGGCGAGAAGAGTGTCTGGCTGGGTAGCCTTGGTTTAGCTCTGAGCGAACTCGGTCAGTTTGAACAAGCGATTAGTTACTATCGGCGAGCATACCTAGAAGCCGAGATGATTGAAGATGCTCTGACTATGTCGATTTGCCGTGGCTCAGAAGGCAATATTCGCTTTGAGCAATCAAGTTTTGAGCAAGCCCTGGCTCTATATAAAGAAGCGCAGATTCTCGCTGCTAAGGTTCATGACCGTCGTCGAGAGGGTATCTGGCTAGGCAATCAGGGTGTCTCTTTGGCGCGCCTAAATAAGTGCGAAGAGGCAATTGAGCTACTAGAAAAGGCCTTGTTTGTTGCCCGGGAGCTTGATGATCAAGCTACTGCGGCTGCTCACCTTGATAGTCTTGGTGATTGCTACAAAGAACTGTCTGATTTTGAGAGGGCTGATCAGTTCTATGGCGAGGCCCTCACCCTCAGTCGCTCTATAAATGATCGTCTTGGTGAGCGCATTTATCTTGGTAATTTAGGCAAGCTTAAAGCTGCCAGTGGCCAGCTTGCGCCTGCTTTTGAATATTTCCGCCAGGCCATTGAATTGTTTGATGAGCAGCGCGGCATGATTAAAGCCGATGATCTCAAAACCAGCTTTGCCAATCGCGGTCAGGAGCTTTATCGCGACATGGTGTCGACTTGTCTGCAGCTGAATAAGCGGGTTGAAGCCCTTGAGTATGTGGGCAGGGCTAAGTCTCGAGCACTACTTGATTTGCTCAGCAATTCGCCCATTGACGTCAATCAACTGGTAGAAGATGAAGACTTGTCCGGGCTTACTCGCGGCATAAAAGAGTTGATTGGTCGCGAAGCCGATTTGCGTGCTCAAATTGCCCATTTAGAAAGACAATTTTTCCACGGCCATGATTCTGATTATTCAAATCTTGGTTCGGCTAATGATGCTGAAGACGATAGCGACGGCGATTCTAGCGGTTCTAGCGCTGCCAGGTTGCGCGGTTCAGCTGCTCCACAAGAAGATACGCGCAAGCTCTATCTCGAATGGCGTGAGGTTCTCAATCAACTGCGAAGACGCCACCCTAACTACGCCAATTTAGTTAGTGCCACGACCCTGAACTATTCTGAAATTCAGGCTCTCTGGCAGAACAATAAGCTCAATGCCGATACTTGTGTGATTGAATTTTTCTTTCCTCAAGACTACCTTCTGGTGGCATGCGTGCAGAAGGAAAATGGTGAATCTAAAGCGGGGCTGACTACCCATGTGGTCATGGACCAGCAAAGGCTGGAATTGATTCGCGAAGATATTGCTACCTTCTTTGAGATGAGCTCCACTGAAGGCTGGGAAGTACCTGTTAGCCTCTGTCGTCGCCTCTACCAAAGCCTGCTTGGGCCGGTATTGGAGAAGCTTGATCCAGTCATTGAGAGACTATTGCTTATCCCTCATGGCAGTCTCTATCATCTGCCGTTTTCTGCTCTTCATGATCAAAATGGTTATGTCTGCGAGCGCTTTGCTGTCTCTTATGTACCGACTGTGTCGCTTATTCCTATCTTAGCTTCGGCGCAGAATCGCAAGTCAGAAACTGACGAAGTTACTGGTGATGCCCGTTATTTGGTTACGGCTATCAGCGATTATTCTGCCACCAGAGAAGGTGGCATGGTCTTTAGTTCGCGATTGCGCTCTTCGGCCGGACTAGAAGACCTGGCCTATACAATGGAAGAAGCCAATTCAATTCTTTCTCTTGGTCAAAGCCGCAGTGTTAATAGTGCTGCTAGTACCCTTTTAACCAACGAGGAGGTCAAACGGTCATTGCCTGAATTGTTTGGCGATTTTGATGTGGTGCACTTTGCCGGTCATGCCATCTTCAATCACGATGAGCCGATGGCTTCAGGATTGGTCTTATCTGATGGCAGTATTTTGTCGGCAGCCTCAATTTTGGAAGGTAATGCTCTGCGCACAGAGCGGGGGCGGCTATTGGTTCTTTCCGCTTGTCAAACTGGCGTCAATGTCGTTACTGAAGGCGGCGAAATTCTTGGCTTAGCCAGAGCGCTAATGTATGCCGGTATGCCCAATTTGGTGCTGTCTTTGTGGGAAGTCGCAGATCGTTCTACGGCGGAGCTAATGCAAGATTTTCATACCTGTTGGCAATCAGGTAAAATCTCTGTAGCCCAAGCTCTGCGGCAGGCTCAGTTAAAAGCAATTGCCGCGAAACAACCAGTGCACGCCTGGGCACCCTTCATACATTTTGGAATTGAATGAGGTTATACTGGAACTTCTCCAACCAGTTGTAAATCTATGATCAATTTCAGAATCTCTTTAATCGTGCTCGTCGCTTTTCACTCTTGTGCTTCTATGCCAGCTCTGGCCGATCCCCTTGGTAAGGCGCCGGAAGCTAAAACCGAATCTAAAGCCGAAGCTAAGAAAGATACCTTAAAAGGCAGCCAGTCTGCTGATGGCAAAGACAGCAAATTGTCTGCTCACCCCAGCTTGCCAGGGTCAGAGATTAATCGCCATGATCCCCTTGCCATTTACCGTGAAGCCGGCATTGATAGAGAGCAAGAGAAGAAAATTCGTCAGCTGGCTAAAGAATTTGAAGACGGTCAGCGTGTGCGTCTTGCTCTCATGGCTAATTTGCTAAAAGAAATGCGCAACTTGCAGATGCAACCTGATCCCAATGAGAAAACAGCCTTAGCTAAGCAGGATGAAATCAACAAAGTACAAGCTGAGATGGGCACAGAGCGAACCAGGTTAGTTCTCAAAATTCGCAATGTTTTAGACTTTGAACAAAAGCAAAGATTGGTTCAGAGCATGAAACCGGCTGCTCACAATCAGACACCCTAGTTTAGGGTTTGTGGGCCATAAAGTGCATAGTGGCAAAGTTTTTGCTGAAGTCGATTCTCGTGATTGATCCAGTTGGAATGGAAAGACGCCAGAAGTTTCTAATGGGCATGCCCAGTGCATAGACAATTATTGAGCGAATAATGCCCGAGTGCGTGACCATGGCTATTGTCTTGCCCTCAAACTCGCTATTGGCAATTAATTCAATCAGGCTTTCTCTGATCCTTTCGCTCAATTGCACTATAGATTCGCCGTTCGGTGGAGCATTTTCTATCGGGTCTGCGCACCAGTTGTGATACTGATCGGGATCATTTTTCTTAATATCAAGGTAAGTGCGGCCTTCCCAGTCTCCAACCTGCCATTCTTCAAAACCTTTGATAGTCTGGGCCTTAAGGCCAGTTTCTTGTTCTACGGGCTGGCTGGATTGTGTTACTCGCACTGCTGCCCCACAAAGCAAAATTTGTGGTTTGATCGCGGCGACGTATTTTGCCGCCGCTTGTGCTTGAGAGATTCCTTTCTCACTAATTTCTATTTTGGGATCGCTATATAGAAGACCTAATTCAGTGGCTCTTGTGTGGCCGTGGCGCACGAGGTAGAGCGATGTAATTGCTTCAAGAGGATGTAGTTCTTCGCTCAATTGGTGCCGGCCTCTATTAGTTCGTCTCTATTTGTTGGTGGTGTCATTCCGTATATTTGGCAGATGGCAAACAATTCTTCTACCTGCCCTTTAGAAAGAGTTTTTTCTCCGCCTAATAATTGGGAGATAAGCAGGGTTTTGGCCTGGTGCTCAAGGGTTTCTAGGCGGTAGAACGCTTGAAAAATATCGCTGCCAAATGTTAGAGCACCATGATGGGAGAGCATAATGGTATCAGTATGCTCAAGGTGCTCAGCGATACTTTGCGGTACTTCATCGGTACTTGGTGTTGCATATGGTGCTTCAGCAATTTTGCCTAGTGTCAATATTGCTTCCGGTAGCACACAGCGGTTGAGCGATTTGCCCGCCACCGTAAAGGCTACTGCCGTGGTCGGGTGGGTATGGGCAACAGCCATAACGTCTGCTCTTTTCTTATAGACAATCAAGTGCATTTTCAGTTCGCTTGAGGGTCGCTTACCTTGATTTTGAGGCGAATCGAGAGCGACGCCGTCAAGATTTGTTAATACCAGGTCAGATGGGCTTAATAATCCTTTGCAGGTGCCGGCCGGGGTTGTCAGCAGGGTGCGGTCATCCAGGCGAAGGCTGAAATTACCTTCGGTGCCGCATATATAGCCACGCTCGTAGGCCAAGTGGCAAACTTTAACTAGTTCTGAGCTGGCTCTTTCTAAATTTCTTGGCTGCAAGATTTCTGCTCTTCGTTAGAATTAGACCATGACATCTAGCAATGCATCCATTGATTGCCAAGGATGAGTATTATATACGTGCTACGGCACACTGCTGTTAAGCCGCTGGCAGATTGGGATGTTTTATGCGTTGCCCTGAATGCACAGTTAGAAATTCTGTCGCCGCTGTCCAATGTAAGGAATGCGGAGCCAAGTTGGCGCGAAAAAAGAGCACCAACTTAGTTAAGTACGCCTTGATCGGTGCTGCTGGTCTGGCGGTGCTGGGAATTGGCGCTGCTTCAGTTTCGTTTATTGGTAGTTTGTTTGATTCTGACGGTAATCTGCAAAAAGTATCAAGGCGCGTGGCTCAAGGTCCAAAGTCTAAAGAAGACGCCGATCATTTGAAGAGTGAACTAGAAAATAGTGTGAAACGTTTTCTAGAGAAAAACACTGCGCTTTCGTCGGCTGAAGTTACCAGCAAAATGCAGAAGATTTTTCCTACTTCGGCTTATGAGATTCACGTTTTTGATCTGCCAAATGCTCTTAGACTGGTTGAAGTCGATACTGTTTTGCAGTCTTGCAATTACTTGATGTCGGGCAAAGAAGTCGCCGTGCTGCGCAAGCTCGATGTCTTTGACGAGGCCAAAATAATTAGTCGACAGGGCTGCGACACTCTCGTATTGCTTGGGCACCAGAATGCTCAGGCTGGGCGTAAGCCTCAGGTGAAAGTAATTGAGTTGAGTAATGGCGCCATTAAAGAGCGGACAGACAAAGCTGTGCCTTTCTTTACTGGAGAAGGCTCGGCTAAATTTGCCGCCAACGGCCAAGACATTGATATGGAATTGGCCTTGTCATCGCGTGCTGCTGAAGAAGAGCTGTTCACACCTTCGAGTCTGCGGGCCTTGGGTTTGCCTGACGAACAGTTGAAACTTAAACTGCTCTACAAAAATGGCAATTACGAATTGCTTGATGATAATGGCCGCGGTCAGATGGCAGCCTTGCGTGCAGCGGCCTTTACCGTAGCTGATCAGGCGCAGAAAAGTCGCTTCCGTAAGTATTTGACTAACCCCACGGCAGCCAGTATAGCTAGCGTCGGTGCCTTAAAAGTTTGTCCGCCTTTGTTTGAGTTGAAGCGTAAGGGCAAAGCTAGTGTGACAGTGCCTGCAGTTGCTGTAGCTGCACCAGCTGAGTCAGATGGTGGCTCGTCAAATCGTAGTAGCAGTCGTAGTCGCAGGCGCCGGCGTGAGGCCGCTAGACGGGCTCAACAAGCGGTACATAGTCAAGTGTCTGTTAGCTCCGGCAGCGGCTATTTTATGGGTAATGCTGAAGATGCTTTTGAAGTAGTGCTGGCCCGTGGTAGCAGTGGAATTTATCAGGCAGCGCAGTTGCGTAGGGTGAAAGTTCAGGGTCATGGTGCCGATAGTGACAGCACTTCAGTAGCATCAACTTATGAGAATAAGACATCATCACTGGTAGACAAGCTGCTTTCTAGTCCTGATTCAGGTCAGAATTCAAGCCCTGACCCAGGTGCTGAGAAAAATTCGAGTGCTCCTGTTGAGGTTGCACCTTTGGCTGTGCCAAACAATAAAGTAATTGAGAAAACAGCGGCCTCGAAGGTTGTTGAAAAAGAGGCAGTGGCTGAAAAAGGCACTGTTACAAGTACTTTGACCAGTAATACTGTCAAAGTAAGACGCGGTGCCGGCACTCACTATCGCACAGTTGCTGAAATTTCCCGTGGATCTGATGTGGAAATTATTGGCAAGCAAGAGGGTTGGTACAAAGTTCGTATCAACGGTAAAGAAGGCTTCATCTATGCAGGCTTTATTAATTGCAAAACTGGCGATGCTTACACAACAGCCACTGTTAAGAGTGGCAAAGCCGTAACAGATGCCAGGAATCGCACAGTCAATCTGCAGGCGGGCGACCGTTTGGTGGTGCTCGGTGGCATTAATAACAATAAATACAAGGTGCAGTTAGCCAACGGTCGCACCGGTTTTGTCGACAAAGATGCGCTCGATGTGGGCGGGGAAAGCCCTCCGGCATTTGTACCATAACTTATTAAGTACTTTACGTATTAGAGAACTGCGTCGGGCAGTGTGATATATTTGAAAGCCGGGACGTAGCGCAGCTTGGTAGCGCGGTTGCTTTGGGAGCAATAGGTCGCAGGTTCAAATCCTGTCGTCCCGAGGTTTAACTAATTGAATATGTGAAGCAATAACAGCAGCCAGCGGCACACTGTTCTTAGATTTGTTGTTAGCGGCGTTTTTCGTAGATGCAGCTTAGGCCTTCTGCAGGATAGGCTGATGCTAGTTTGGCTTCGCGTACAAGATTGAAGCCAGCCTTTTCAAGTGCTCGCCTTGAGGCAATGTTTTCTTTGTGTGGGCTTGCCACCACCGTAGTCAAATTAGGAAAGAGTGTCAGAGCCATTCTTGTCATCATCTTTATTGCCTGTGTGCCAATTCCTTTGCCGGTTAGCTCTGGTGTTGCAATCAGGTAATCAATGCCAATGGCATTGTCTATGCCAATTTCGCTGTCGCAGTCGGGATAGTCGCTATGGCGATAGCACTGAATCATTCCAGCTGGCTTATGGTCGACTTGAATAATGAAAACACGTGTTAGGGCATCGGCAAGAAGACGTGACTCATACTTGAGCCGGTTGGTCTTTGCTGACTCAAGGCCCCACCACGCTTTGACGTGCGGAGCCTCGAGCCAATCGAGAAGAGGCCCAATGTCTTCAGCCTTTATTGGTCTAATAGTTGTGTGTGAATAGTTGCTCAAGGTTTTGCATTTAGTTTGTTTAGGGCTTCTGCTGCGGTGTGATCGTAGAGCATCTCAAGAGATTCATTGCTGCCCCGTAGACCAACCACAACTTTTTTTCCCCACTCGACATAGGCAATTCGTCTCTCTAAGCTCCAGTCGGGAGGCGGAGAATGACCCATATCGCGAACGTTGCTAATTTTGTCTGCCAATTTTATCAGTTTTGCTTTTGTGCTTATGTGAGGGGCGTGGTCTATTTGCTTCTGTTTGCGTTCTTCTTTGGCTAATGTCTTGTCATCGCTGCATTCCATTACCAAGGCTGCAACTTCTTCTCCAAATAAGTCGAGGAGGCAATCTCTGGTAGTATCTGTGTCTTCTACCGTGTCGTGCAAGAGAGCGGCAGCCAGAGTTGCACCGTCAGTAATACCGCCAACTTCGTGCAGCAAGCGGGCTACTTCAATAGGATGATTGATATAAGGTGTACCCTCTTGGTCTTTGCGTCTTTGATCTCTGTGTTTCTCAGAGGCAAAGGACAATGCTGCGATTATTAAGCTTAGATCTGAAACTTGATTGTTCATGGCCTGCCGCTTTTCAGTTGGTTCTTGACTGCTCTTCATATTTTACTAAATTAGGCTAGCAGCAAATGTGCTAAAAATAGAAACAGAGCACCAAGGGGAAACATAGAGTGAAAGAGTCTTTCATGTGGTTTGTAATAGCGGCCGTGCTTGTCACACCCTTTTTGCCGACTTTTCTTAAGGGGAAGTGCCCAAGTTGTAATAAGCGTAAGCTTGATTCTTATGAGCCTGAGTCTATAGAAACTAAGCCTGGCACCTACATTACCTATTTCTTGTGTCAAAACTGTCAAATGCGCTTTCGCCGCGATAAGAGTGGACCACTAGAAGCAATGCCAGTTGATTCGCCGGCCGCTGATGTGGCTGCCAGTCAGTCGGTTTAGATTGCACCAGCTTTATTGCGTCCTCGTTGACAGTCTCTTCGGTCGTTTTCATCTTTAGTTTCTCCTGTCAATTTGTTCTTGCTTTTGCGTATGCTTCGGATATGCAAGCGGCCCCTGCTCTGGTCTTTGAGTGTAAATTGCTTGAATTTAGTTGGCTTTGAGAGTACTTTTAAGGCTCAATCTGTCTATGAAAGATTGCATTTTGAGGGATAGATAGACCAGGCATGGCCAAGAAGTTCTCATTGAAGTCGCTTCTGCCTCAATCTCGGCTCCCAATTTGGCCACTTTTGGCCGTCTCTTGCGCCATCCTTATTGGGGCGCCGGCTGGCGCTGCTTCTGCTGGCGAAGATGTTTTTGATGCAATTACCTCAGGATTGTCGCCAGGAGCGTTGCGACCCGGGCCCTCAGACCGACCGAATCATCCGGTCAATCGAGTGCCGGTCAGTCTTTCGGCAGCCTTCTCGACCTCCTATACGAAGAATCCATCGGTTGTAGCTGCACTAAAAAATCTTGATATTGCTAAGGCTCAAGTGCGAACCGCTGGAGCCCGCCCCAATCCTCAGTTTGCCATGCAATATGGTTTTGGTACTCCGTATACGGAGGCAGTAGCTGGCAATACCCAACAAATTGGGGCAAACCAGCTTATTGAAATGGGTGGCAAGCGTGCTTCACGCCTGCGCTTTGCCAGAGCCAATTATGTTCTAAGTGAATATCAACTGGCCGACCTGCGCTATGACGTGCGCTCGGCTGTGCGTAAAGGTTACGCTGAACTTGCCGCTGCTGAAGCTAATATCGAATTAGTAGAAAACCAAAGAGCTCTAGTTCAACGCCTGAGTCATTTAGCCGAAGCAAAATACAAAGCGGGTAAGTGTGAAGAAGTAGAGGTTTTGCAGGCAAAACTGGCAGTAGATCAATTTGAAACCCTGCGCAATACCTCTTATGCGCGCTTGCGTCAGGCTTCCATAGAACTTGACTATTCGGGCCGATCTTAAATCGGCGAGACAACAAGTTGTTACTACTACTAGTGCAATTAAGCTGGCCAAAGCTCAGGCAATACCCGATGTTTTGGTGGGATCTGGTTATGTCTTTAGTACTTACAAAAAGTCGGCCCATGTCAGGCAGCAAGATGGTGCCTATCTAAACATCAACGTCGATTTACCTATTTTCTATCGACACCAGGGTGAGATAGCAGCCGCTAAAGCTGCTAATAAGCAGGCCCAAGATCAAGCTGCTGCAATGATCTCGCGGGTTGAAGTGGATGTGCGTGCAGCCTATGCCAAGCTTGCCGCTGCCCGAGTTAATATTGCCCAGTATCAAAAGAACCTAATTCCTCTGGCACTAAATGTAGTGCGTAAGGCCCAGGATAGTTATGAGAAAGATAAGAGCGATCTTGGCAGTGCAATCGTCGCGCAACAGCAGTTTCAGAATACATTTTCCAGTTACTTTGATACTGTCGTCAGTTATCAAAATTCTTGGGCTGATCTTGAAACTGCTATTGGCAAAAAGATTGACTTTTGATTGGTCGTGTTAGTTTTTCTTGTTGGGAATTTTGGTATCGAAGCTTTCTTTTGGCCCTAGCTGCTGATTTGGTGTAACCTGATCCATTCTGTTGCTAGGAAAAACATGTATGATACTCGGTTTATCGAAGCTGGGCTTATCTAAACTTGGTTTGAAATTTGGTGGCTCGGGCCGCTCAATTCCAACAATCGGGCCACAGGCAATGTAGCCATCTTCATCGCGAATGCAAACATCTGGTTTCACTCTTTTTGGTAGAAGGTTTATGAAATCTTCTTTGCTTATTTGGCCGTGAATTGACTCGCCTGCACGTGCGTGATTAGCAACATTATCAGAGCTTATGACATTACGTTCTTGGGCTTCAAAGTTAGACATAGTAATCCCCTTTTTGAGAATGGATGATTTATTGGGGTGAACAAATGCAATATAGAGGTTAACTGTGACTCATCGGTGACCATCGCTTTTTTTTGTTCAGCCAAGAAAAAAGAAAGGAGAGAATGCTCTTGTCGAGCACGCTCTCCTTTGCTTTTTTGCAATCGTTTTGCATCTAATTTGGTTTCGGATACTTCTCTTGTGGAGGCACTTTAGGCTCGAAGGGTAGTCGTGGAATTTCATATGGTTGCGGACACTTACCGCTTGGAGGTTCTTTAGGCTCGATGGGCAAGAGTGGAATTTCATAGAACCATGGACACTTAGTCGTGGGAGGGTCAAGAGGCTCCTTTGGCTTGGGCAATATCTCAATTGGTTTTTCTTCAGGGCGCGGAGTCCCGACGATTGGACCGCAAGCAATGTAGCCGTCTTTATCTATAATGCAGACATCTTTGGGTTTCGCCACCGCTATGATGGTTGCAATGTCTTTCAAGGTCATATTTGACTGTACTGACTCGGTCAGAGACGAGCTAGCAACTGCACTATCGGAGTTATTGCCGTGGAAATTCTCTGCCGCATATTTAGTCATTTAGTAATCCCCTCTGTTTGCAACTGTCTGATTTATTGGGGTGTATGCGTAAAAGATAGATTAGAAAAGTTACGCATTAGTGACTACGATTCGAGTCTGATTTAGTCATTCTTCTGCTAAATTCTTGATTGCTAGGGAAAGTAGCACGCCCTATACTTTGTTCTATTGTTTATGTCTATCTATCTACAAGGATTGCCAATGTCTGAGTCTAAAGCCAGTAACGCTGATAGCGATTTAAGCCCTGCGCAGATTGCCCAGGTGCTTCGTTTGAAAGCCTTAGCTGATCAATGCTTTGGTCCGGTGGTTGTGGTGAGCCGTGGCCAGCGACATTCTTTTGTCGATCGCATATCGGCTTTCCATGAAGGGCAAAAATTATTGGCTAAAGATCGAGTATTGGCCTATGTCTTGCTTGAATATCTCAACGCATCTATTGCTGCCAGCAAACTACCAGTGGTGCTTGCTGACGGAACAACTTTTGAAGATGACGGTGCCGCTATTAACTTTATTGGTCAGTCAGAGCCGCCAATTGAGCTTGAGACTGAGATTTTAGAGCTTGTTCAGGCCAAGCAAAAGAATGCGCGACTCTATCAATATGGTGTCTCTATTTTTAGAGGTACGGCCGCACCGAAGAACTTCTCTCAGGCTAAAGATTTGTGGCGTAAGCGGGCTGAGCTTGGCGATCTTGATTCTCAGTTTGCTATCGGTGACATTCTCTTTAACGATAAAGAGTACGATGAAGCTGTGAAGTGGCTAGAGATGGCTGCTGGTGTCGGTCATACTGATGCCACTTTTGCCTTAGGGCTTTGCTATTTAGATGGTCTGGGTGTTGAACAGAATCTTGAGAGAGCTTCAGGCTGCGCTTTACTGGCCGCGGAGAAGGGCCACGCCCATGCCCAATATACTATCGGCATCACTGAAAAGGATCCCCTGGAAAAAAGACGCTGGCTAGAGAAGAGCGCGGCTCAAGGTTTCGCTCCGGCCAAGAAAGCTCTGGCTGAGATATAGGCTCGGTTACCTATATAGATGATCAGTCATTGCTGACTGGTTTCTTTCATTGTCTTAACTAGTCTAATACTGCCGTCTGTTTCAACGCAGAAGATCCAGTTGGCCGTGGCAATATATTCGGGCAATTGTGGCTGCCGCAAGAGCACGTGAAAGACGTCTGTGTCTTCTGGTTCGTCGTCTAGAATTGCTGAATGACAGCCCCCTTGAAGATGGGCATCGTTAGGCAAATCGCCGCGCTTTGGCCAGGAGAGCACTGAGCGATGCATCTGCCGTGTTTGAAGGATTTTATTGTCGCTGTTCGATACCAGGTAGCGCACGTCACCGCCGAGGAGAAATACGCCAGGTTCAGTGGTGCCAGGAAATTGGTAAACCCAGTAGGTGTTTTTGTCGTCTTGGTTGGGAATGGCTGCATAGTTCATCAGCGGGCCCGTACTTTTCATTTTTGATTGGCAGGCGCTCAGGGCTTTGGCCCGTCTGAAAAACTCAGCTTTATCGAGCTTGAAAATATCGTACGACTTAACCTCGGCAGGTTTGTCTGGTTTGACTGTGACTTCGTAGGCAATAAGAAAACTTTCGCCATCATCGCTCATCGAGCCGAAGGCGACATGCCAAATATCGTGCTCGGGATAAGCTACAAAGAGTTTGAAGCTAGCTGCATTCTTCACCTGCGCGAGCAGGGCGTCGGTTGCCTGTGAGCAAGCTTTGTCGTATTCGTAGAGGTCTTTGCCTCTCTGTGTAATTGAACCTAAAACCAGCGCGTTGGGTGGCTTAATTGTTCCAGCGGGTGCCGGCACCTCTGGCTGGCCTTGAGCGCTCACCGGGGGCGCAAAAGGCATAGTCTGGGCTTGTCCAAATGCTATGCAGAAGAGCGATGCCAGCAACTTGGTGGATGTTCTTGCTAGTTTCTTCATCGATTTTCCTATGGATGCCTTTGTAGACAGTGTAGTGCAGAAGGTCTAGAGATGCGTATTGATATTTAATCTAATAGCATGAACTTTTTTGTTTGGCTGAACGTATGTAATTGTATGGACACACAAAGGAAACGCTTCATTGTTAGGTGGTTTTGTCTTCGGCTATTAGCTCTAGCGTTGCTTTGCTGCGCTAATTTTGTGGTGTTCAGTCAAGGTGCCATGGCTCAAGAGGGAAATCTTCAGACAAATCTACCCTCAAATCTGCCGACAAGGCTTCCTCGCCCCGGTCGTGGTCATGGTCGGTACATGAGAGAAGATACTCTGCGAATGGAAGAAGCTAGCTCTCCGCTAAGTCGTCCGCTCGGAGGTGGGACAAGTCTTCCGGAAGATATGCAAACAAGCACTCCTTCTAAACTTCCTGCCGACGGTCGTCCGTTTGCTCTCGGAGTTGAGCATAAGCAGTTAGTTCCTGAAAGCCTGAATGGCTCCTCTGTCGTCGATTCCGTTGCTCCTCTTAAAGCGCAACAGGGTCTTTTCGATAAGCCAGTAACTTCTATGTTTGCCCTGCAAGACTCTCGCAATCTATTGAATAACCCTGTTCTTAACGCTAACCTGCAAAACCGGTCGGCGGAATTGCCAGTTCTTTCAGTGCAACTGCTTTCAAACTTTGATCTGGAGCTAATTGTCGATTCTTCTTTATCGATGCGTCGGCGCGACTGCCCTAATTTCTTGTCGCGCTGGGAATGGTGCGGCATGCAAACAAAAGAGCTATCTAGGGCTTTAGCTCCTTTCGTTGTTAAAGGTCTTACACTGACTGAGTTTGCATCTGACTATCAGGTTTATCCAAACTCTAAGCCAGAGCGCATTAATCAGTTGTTTGAAAACCCTGACTTTATGTGGGGCACGAAGTTAGCTGAACCTTTGCAAGATAGGCTGAGCAACTTCTTTGCCAGACGACGTCCGGGCTCTAAGCCCATGTTAATTGCGGTGATAACCGACGGTGTGCCCACCCCCAGGTATGAGCCAATGTTGGTGATTCAAACTTTGATCAACGCCACTAAGAAAATGCGTGATGCCAGCGAAGTGACTGTGGTGTTTTTCCAGATTGGCGGCTCTGACGAAAAGGGTAGGCGCTTCTTAAGTGAGCTTGATTACAATTTGGTCAAATATGGTGCCCGGTTTGACATTGTTCGCACAGTATCTTTTGAGCATCTGCAAAAAGTAGGCTTGTCGCAGGCACTGGTGCAAACAGTGCAAGACTTTGCTGTGCAGAGTAAGAGTCGGGCCGGCGCTGGCAAGAATGACGATTAGACTCTCTAGGCTTTATTCAGCTCTGCGTTTTCAATTCGTTTAAAGCCGCTAGTTCACCGTTATAAACCGATTGCAGCGTCTCTGGTAAATTACCTATCCTCTCTATCAATCCTCTAATAGAATTCGGTGACTGGCCCCCGGGAAAGTTTTTCGCTATCTCAATTATTTGACGAATGTATTTGCGCGCCTTGTCATGATCGGCTTGTTTCATGCTGACCTTAATGAGCGTCTCCAGTGGAACAACTACTGCAGAGCGGTCCTCGCCTAGATCTTGCTTTAGTATTTGAAACGAATTTTGGGCAGTCTCTTCGCATTCGCTCAACATGTTCAAATCAAAATACACGTGGCTTGTGGATGCGAGGCAAACTCCAGCTGCTAAAGCTCCAAGATCTGCAAAAACACAAAGGTTCATAGCTCTAGTATATTCAAGGAGAGCCTTTTCTGGTTGCCCAGCTCTGGCATAGGTTGAACCCAAGGCAGTCAAAGTTTCGAATCGATCCTTCGCATCGCCGCTTTTTTCGGCAATTTCATTGGCTTTTTGAAGCGTTTTTAAGCCTTGTGTGTAGTCCCCTGCCTCAATTTGACTGGCTGAGGTATTCAGTAATTGCCTTAGTTTTTGTGACACCACTTCACCGCTCTAGATCCTTATGCTGCCGCATGGCTTAAAGTCACTAAATGACAGCGATAATTGTACCAGGAGCGGTGCGACTTGGAGCCGTGGCTCATGCACTAGCCTAATCCTTCCCTTGAAAAACTTTGATCAGAGCGTCTGCCAACTCATCCATAAAATAATAGTCTTGAGCACCACAATAGCGTTTGACTGTTCCCCCGAACTGGCTTTTAAAATTGGAGAAGCGGCCATAGGGATGGCTTGGTGAGCAGAATTGATCAAAGCCGTAGAAGTCATATTGAGTGCAGCCAGCTGCTTTTGCTCGTTGAATAGCTTCCCACTGTAGCGCGTAACCGCTCATCAAGTTACGTTTGGTATTGGTGATGCCACCATATAAATAAGTGCTGGTTTTGCCGAAAGTTATTTGCACTAGACCGCCTAATATTTCACCCTCATGTTCAGCAATGAGAAGCTCCGCCAGCTTGTTCTGTAGCAGTGAATTACCTAGCTCGACAAAGAATGACGCCGGCTCGGCTTGAAAGTGATCGCGTCTGGCCGTGATATTTAGAATCGGGTAAAAGCTATCAATCATTTCACTTTGGGTGCCACTGCGCACGGTGACACCTTTGCGCTGAGAGAGGCGAGTGTTATAGCGGCCTTTGGGTTTCATTTGGGCCATAATCTCTTCAAGCGAACAACTTAAATCAAGGCAGAGAGTCTCTTTCGGCACGAGGTCTATGGGCGCACGGCCAAATTCCAAGAGCAAATCTGGTGGTGCCGGCGGTAGAAGCGGTTCTATTCTTAAGCCAATTAGGCCCTCTTCTTTCGCCAGGCGCTCACAGGTGCTGATGAGGAGACCAAGGCATTGCCGGGCCAGTTCTTTATTTTCCCAGGGCAGTATCGGTCCGTGAGGGGCGACTAAAAATCCGGGATTGCTATCGGCAGCATAGTAGAGCAAGCAGCCGGCCACGAGGTTCTCACCCTGGAAGATACCTAGGCGATAATGTTTCAACCCTTGGGCGTGCTTGAACTGCGCCCACTCTATGCTTTGCATAAAGCCGCTGGCTGGATTTTCTGCTACCAAGTTGTTCCATTGCCTCGAGCTAGGGTTTTCTAGCTCGAGGCCCTCTAGCATGTGCAGCTCAAGGCCTTCCATCTAGCTAGCTTTGGAAATTGGCTAGAAGCTTATTGATAGCCGCTGTCTCTGCCGGCATGGCGTTGAGTTCAGCTTGCACCGAATCAACTCGCTTTTGCGCTTTGTTGATTTGATTACCAAGTCGTCTAATCGCTTCCGCTCGCGGTATTTGCTTTGTGCCGAACTGAACCATATCTTGACTCTGGTCTTGGCCTTGGTCTTGGCTCTGGTTCTGACCTTGGGCTTGATTTTGGCTTTGCAGATTGTTCAGGCGAGTAGTCATTTTTTGTACATGACCCTGAGCTTCTTGCAATTCTTGATTGAGACTATCTATGTTTGAGCTACTGTCTTTGGCCAGGCTGGCTAAGTAAGTGGCTATGATTGGTGTCAATTCCTTTGGATATGGCTCGTTTAGTTTGGTCACGCCTAGGTCTTTGTACCAGTGGTGTCCGTCTGTATAGACAAGCTCACCATCGGCTTTTTTCATGATCACAAACTTGCCGCTGGCATCTCCCCAGGCACTGCTAAACAGTTCAAAGGCACCGGCCACAGGTGGCGCTTGTGGCTCGGGTGGCCTCTCTTGCGGCTCAACAAAGTTTTGCTCTGCTTTTTCCAAAAGCATTGCTGTGTTCTGCATGTTTTGTACTTCGGACGCATCTCTTTGACCGTTAAAGTCATTGCCTTGATCGTTGCCATTATCGTTTGAGTTGCTGTCATCAGAACTATTATCTCCTGATGAGCTATTTGCGCTCTGTGAGGCGCGTCTCAAGCCTGTGGCTTGTTGTTTTAGTTCATGTGAAATGTGCCAGATCAAAGTGGGATTGTTGTAGAGCGAAATTATTGTTTTGCCACTTTGTTGATCAATTAGATCTGAACTATTGGACGTTACTCGCAGATAAGCGCTGTCTGTGATTGGCATTACAGTTACGCCGCTGGGTAATACATCAACGTCTGGACCAAGCCTGTAGGCCGATTGCAGCAAGTTGCTGCTAACTGATTTCGAGGCATCATCACTATTGTTATTGGCCGAAGATGCATAACTTGATGGTGCCGAGGTATTGTAATTTTGAATATTGCGGCTGGAATTATCATAAGTATTATAGTTGTACTGTCTGGCTGGATATTGGTTACCCTGGCTGTCGACCGATTGATTGTTGCTGCCAAAATTTAAGTTGATAAACCCGGGGCCAGTGGCGTAGTTAAGGGGGTTATACCAGCCCCATCCACCGCCCCAGCCACCCCAGCCGCCGCCCCAACCGCCACCCCAACCATGGTATCCCCAATGGTTCCAGTGATCGGCTCGAGCCCAACCGCCCCAGTGACCGCGGTCGCGTCCCCAGCCGCCGTTCCAGCCGCGGTTGCCGCGATCAAACCCACGGCCACCGCGGTCAAAACCACGGCCGCCTCTGTTTCCTCCATCACCTCTGTCTCCGCCTCGGTCGCCGCCACGTCCGCCACCACCATCGCGTCCGCCACCACCTTCGTGGCCTCCACCGTGTCCGCCACCGCCTTTACCATAGGCTGAGTCAGGGAAGATGAAGTTCGCCAGTATGACCACAACAGCAAGCGTGGTTATGACGCGTTTGCCGAGATTGAGTAGAGATTCCCAGTCGCCGCTCCAGTCAATAAGCTTTTCTTTCAGTAAATTCAGTTCTGTCACAATACGAAGCGGCAGTTCTGAAGCTCGTTTGAGCAGAGTGTCTACTAACGTCTTCAGGTCTAGGGCTTCTAAGAAAGTACCGGGATCGACGACGAAACGAGAAAGCAAAAGCTTTGTCTTTTGCGGCTGCAGGCCAGGCATTAAGGAGATTACGTCCTCAAATAATTCTTGTTCCTTGGCCTTAGTCTCGGCGCTAGCGGCAATCAACGGCAGGTTCTCATAGTCTGCCGTCAGGGCATTCCACATGGAATTGCTGCCAGCTTCTGCCTGCAATTTTGAGGAGGCGAAAGGCCGGTCTGTTTCTAAATAAGAGAGGAAAATTGAGCAGCCGTTCTGTTCTGGTTGTGAAACGGCTTGCAGCTTTTCAAAATTGGCTGGGAATAAGAAGAGATTTTCAAAGCCAGCCAGTGTTGGTGCCTCTATGGGCGACTGGCTTGAGGTCGCCAGTAAGAAGCCCCAGTCTGGGCCATAGCCAAGCTCACTAAAGGAAGGGATGGTAACGCGGTAGGGCCGGCTCTCAAGGCCGGCAGCCCTCATACTATTGAAGATGCTCCAGTAGGCGTTTGGAGTGTTCGATGGTGATACGCCGTTAGTGGCAAGAACTGCGCCGGGCGCCATTAATGCTGCCATTGAGCGGTACCATTCTACGCTGTGGAACTTGGCTCCAGCGGCGTCGCTAGCCACTGTCAGGTCAATGACTATCAAGTCAAATTGTGTCTTTCGTTCCCGACATTCGGCCACAAACTGCCAGGCGTCGGCGACATGAACAGAGGTGCGCTTGTCTGTCAGGCTATTGCCATTCAGCTGCGATAGTTCGCCCTTGGCTAAATTCAAGACTTCTGGGTCATAGTCGACTAAATCAATGGTGCCCAGTTTTGGTGATTGCAGTAATTCGCGTGCCGTCAAGCCATCGCCGCCGCCAATAATCAGGGCCTTCAAAGTCTTCGGGGTGATTAAATCTGTGCAATTTGTCGCTCGCATTTCTGCCACTTGCAAGGCAGGTTTTGCTAGCCCTTCGTGATAAATTCTTTCGTCGCGCTGGTCAAACTGTAGATCTCCGTCGATGAAGAGGGCAACTGAGCCGTCTGGTCGGCGATTGAGGAAAGTTGACATGCGTTTCAATTTCTCGCTTGGGGATAGCTTATTAATTTAGCCCAATGACATGTCTGCAACATTAAAGAGGCACTTTTAATACGGCTCGGGCGTTCAGGCTTTATAATCCCTTGACGACTTCTGCTTCGACTCTTAATAGCGTCCTTCACCTCTTCTTGGATGTCCCATGAATTCCCTTCTGAAAATGTTGCTTTGCAGCTTGTTAGCTTTGCCGGTGCTACCGGTCTGGGCTGGGGAAGCCGATACTGCTGAGGCAGTCGCTAAAGAGCCGACTGCGCCCGTGGCTTTAGCAATCAAAAAAAGCTTGTCCAAGGATAAGCCAGCTGCCGCTAAAGAAAAAAAGCCGTTTTACTTAAATCCTTTCAAGCGTATAGCCCACGACAGTAAGATAATTTTGACGCCTCTGATTGAGAATGTTGGGGTGCCACTTAAGGCTACTGAAGATAATTTGAAGGCTTTGCAGAGCCCGCTGCGCAATTTGGAAGAACCACTTAGTGGTATCAAGACTTCGGTTGGTGAGCTGAAAGGACCACTTGAAGATTTGAAACAACCTATGGTCGAAGTTAAGCAACCGATCATTGAATTGAGTAAGCCAATTGCTGCCTTGAAGCAGCCTATCTCCGAGCTGCGCCAACCGATAACGGCGCTATCTAAGCCAATTCACGAATTGAATGTACCGATTGATCATTTGCAGCGCAGCATGAACTCTTTACCCAAGCCAATTGAGAGTTTGGCAGAGCCCCTAGGTCAGTTGAGAAAGCCGCTTGATGGTATTGCCGCACCGTTGAACAATCTTGAGCCTAGTGTGCGCAATTTAGCGCCTCCCGTAACAGAGCTTTCTGCTTCGGTAGACGCCTTGCAGGCGCAAGTGGCATCTCTTGCCGGTGAGATGAAGGAACTGCGTCAGTCACTCCTGAACATCTGCGTTTATATTAGTCTGGCTATTGTCTTAGGCTGCGGAATGATTTCAGGAACTTTGATCTGGCTCATTACCCACTTTGCCCGAAGCTATGATTTGACTCCCTCGCAGGCCGGTCGCTTTGTGGTTAATCAAGACGATGTATTGCACAAGTAACTTGGTTTAGTTGCGCGAATATATTTCTAGATATTCTTTGTGGTTGGCGTCCCAACTACCAGTCAGCCCTGCATGCAAGAGTTTCCATTCTTTGGCAATCTTCTTATAAAATGCCTTGCTAGCGCAGCAAGTCTTTTCACCAATCACGATGATCTTCTGCCCTTTATAATCAGTCAGGGCTTTGAAAGCCATTGTGTTTTGCGGTGGCCAACACATCAGTAGGGTGTAATCTGTGTAGTCGACCACCGAACTACTGTCGCCTTTTTCAATTCGTGTCCAGCTCTTGCCGTTGGTGGTGGGTAGACCAACAATACTGGTGCTGAAGAACCAATTTTTACCTTCTTCTACGGGAAAGGCATCTAGAGCTATTGTTTCCACTCCCATTTGCTGCAAGAGCCAAGCGTTGTAGCCGTTGCCAGCACCGAGTTCGACCAAGGGGCCATGGGCGGCAATGAGGTTGAGAATCTCTCGTGAGAGTACTGAATAGGAATACTTTTCTCGTAAAGACTCAAAGAAAATCTCTTCAACAGCCTTGGCATTATAAAAAGGTAGAAGGGAATGCATCTTTATCGATGCTTTCTTAATTTGGTCCAAATCAGCGAGATTGGCCAATTCGACTATTTGCTTAGCCGACTCTTTGGGGTTGGCTGAGCGCAGCTCAACTAGTTTGGAATAGAAATCCCAATAAGGATGTTGCAGATCTTCAGGCATTTACTTGCCTTTTCCTTTGACGGTACCTGTTACTTTTGAAACACCAAGACTTGGATTGGCCAGCTTGCCGCCTGACAATAAGGCTTTATGCTGCGTGTTTAGCAGAGATAATTCTGTTTTCAATGACTCAAATTCGCCAGCTAAGTTACGCTCTGCTTCTACCACCTTGCTGCGCTTTAAAAGCTCGGCGTCAGCATTGGCATTCTCGCGTTTAGCGTTGGCCAGGCGGCCTTCGGCGTTAGATAGGTCTAGCTCTGCTCGCGCCAGTCTTTCTTGATCTGCTTGCATCTGATGGGAAAGCTTGGCATTCTCTGCCTCAGAAATCATCATGCCAGGGCAAAGATGTGGTGGCGGGATTGGTGGCAAGTGATATTGATCAACGTGCATCGTATATTTTTTTGCGTGCTCTTTGTAGAGTCGCTCTGTTTCTTTGCAGTGGCCAATATCGCGTTCTACTTGTTCAAGATGCGCTTTGTAGCTATTGACATGCTCTTTGAAAGCATTGAGGTCGCTTTTGTATTGATCAAGATTGGCTGCAGACATTTTTGTCAGTTTATTGGCACCACCGGTGAGGCCGCGAGCGTTGCGAATAGCATCGCGCATATTCACCGTTGATTGCGAGGCATTGAGCCTGAAATCTTTGCCCTCAGCAATTAGCTCGCGGGCAGATTCTACTCTTCCTGGTTGGGTGCAGAGCTCGTCTGGAATCGTCTTTATACTGTTTTTGCTGGCACTGGCGGCCGGGGCCAATACTGCGCCAAAGCCTACAGATGAGAAAACTAGAGTAGCAAAGGCCACTCGACTCAGTCTGATTGATTTGCTTTCCATCTCATTTCCCTGGATGTTACCGGAGTTTGTGCGCTTTAGCGGCCAACTCGACTGGAGCATCATCGGCCACAGGGTCGTCGTTCCAGCTCGGTGTGTCGCTGCCATAATAGCGTACATAGAGGTTTGTACCCAGGGCGCGCAACTTGGCATTGCCTGGTCTAGCTGGCTGCATCATTTGGGCTTTAAGATCGGCGGCACTTTGGGCGACAAAGGCTGCTTTGCGCGCTGCTTCTGCTCGAATTCTGGTGGCCTGCACCGCGGCATCATTGCGAACATAGTTGTTTCTAATATTGGCTAAATTAGACTGCTCAGTGTCGTCGTACCCCTGATAGCCACGTCTGCCCAGCAAGTTGACGCTGGTATGGTTGTCTTGGGCAATGCGGCGCAGTTGAATGTTGGCTAAATCGGTGCGCCAGCGCGACCATCTTTGACCTTCAGCAGCATGAATATTGCTCAAATCGTTAGACTGTTTGTTGATTAGTTTGAGGGTGCGCTCCACAATTAGTGGAGAATCTAAAGGTTGAGTGCGCAGGTAAGCATCGCGCTTGGCTAAGCCCATCAGTTTTGCTTTGCCATAACGACCGTACTGACCAAAGGGATCTACTTCAAATCCTGCTCTGTAGGCTTCTTTGGCGCCTTCATAGTCTTTTAGCTTGACTAAGATATCGCCGAGGTAGGCATAAGCTGGCGAATAACGGGGATTGATGTTAATTACTTTGAGGAAGCCATCTGCAGCGGCGTGATAACGTTTTTGTTTCAACTCTTGGGCAGCCAGAGCATAGGCTTTGTTGAAAGTCAGCTTTTCAGACTTGCCTTTCTTCGACTTGTCAGCCTTCATTGCGGCCAGTGCGGCTTCTTCGGCTGCTAATGCTTTGGCGTGGTCATCGGCTTTTTTCTGTGCCAGGGCGGCTACTACTTGCTCGATTTTGGCAATTCGACTGTTGCTGTCTTTGCTCTCGACTGCCTGGCCGAATACTAAATATTCCAGGCGACGTAGTCTTCTGTCTGCGTTCTCACTAGTAAAGCTGTGGCCAAAATAGTGGGTCTCGAGGGTACTGAGCCTGCCGCCATCGTCTAAAGTGGCGCTTGAAGTTGCATTTGCATTGGGGCCGACTGAGTTCTCTTGATTTATCTGGCTAACCGGGGTCAGTGCCGCGATTGAAGTGTTAGCCGGTGCAGGAACCGTTGAAACGCTCTCGGCCCAAGCAACGTTGCCACTGAGAATGGTCAGTGAAATGCCGGCTGCAAGAGTGGCGCAAAGGCGTGGATAAGTCTTCATCGGAGCTACTAATGGGGATGACCTATTATACATGCAAACGGCCGTTGTCAAGCGACTTAATTTTAGAGCTTCTGCTCCTTTAGCCACTGTGCCAAGAGGTCCACGCGCTCGTTTTCAGGGTCTAGGCTATGGGCGACTTTATAGCTTTTTAGCGCCGCTTGTCTATGACCTTGCTGTATCTGAAAACTAGCGAGATTGCACCAACTAGCCACATCTTTAGTTTTTTCTCCAGCAGGGCTTGGGCTTCAGCGGTCTGGCCAAGATGGCAGAGATCTCTGTAATTTCAATGCATTGACCGGGGCTTGCCGCTGATAAATTAATGGAGCCAGCCAGAGCCTCTGCCATATAGAGCACCGCTGCACCCTTGAGATACTTGCCCATCTTTGTGACGACTGCCATTTCAACCTCTTTGTTCTTCTGCGGTCACGAGCAGTCTAAGCACTGAATGGGAGTATTTCGTGAAGATCGCATATCCTCTATAAATACCGGTAAATACTTGCAATCCCTGTTGTGAGGTTCGATAATTTTTCTACTTACTAGCGAGTGTTGTCTTTTGCCTTTCCAAAATAGAGACCGAAGGAGTAATTTCCTTTATCTGCCTTGTTTAACTGGTTTGCTCAGTGTTTCTCTGGCAGTTTGCAGTTGGCTACCGCCATCCGCGCTGGCAAAAAATAAGACCAAATCGGCTGCCAGTCACGCAGCCAAGCGTCAAGATGCCGCTGTTAAGGCAGTGCAAAACCCTTTGTTGGCCGCCATGCGCGCTGAGCTCGATCGCTCATTTGCCAATCTCAAGAGTGCTGGTGAGGCTCCGCTCTATTTCCTTTCCTACTCTGTCTACGACGTCGAATCGCTTAACGTGCAGGCTGACTATGGTGCACTTTATTCGCAAGAGAGCAATGACCGCTCTCGCAGTCTTGATATTGACCTGCGGGTGGGCAGCCCTAAAATTGATAGCAGCCATAAACTTAGAGATAACGACCTCGGTCTTGAGTCGATGGACCTTGGTTCCTCTGGCCCCGCTTTTCCTCTTAGTGACGACCAGGCCGCAATCCGCACGGCCCTTTGGCTACGCACCGACTCGGCATTTAAAAAGGCCCAAAAGAAGTTTCGCAAAGTTGTCACAAATAAGGGTGTGAAAGTTGAAGAAGATGATACTTCTGATGATTTCTCTTTAGAGAAACCCCATTCTGAGACCTTGCCTTCAACGGCTTTTGCTCCTGATAGAAGCGCCTGGGAAGAGCGCGTACGTCGTCTATCGGCGCTGTATAAACTCTATCCGGCTGTGCAAGACTCTAATGTTTCTTTCTCGGCTTCTAAAACCAAGCACTATTTGGTCAACAGTGAGGGAACCAATATTGTTGATGAGCGCATTCAATATCGAATAGCTTCTACTGTAACTACCACCGCCAGCGATGGTATGAAAATATGGCTTTATGATGGCATCGAAGCGAGCTCTCCGTCTGAAATTCCTGATGATGTTGCTTTAGAGAAAATGGTGCGCAAGCTAGCTGAAGATTTGACTCGCCTGAAGACTGCTCAGCGAGCTGAACCTTACGCTGGTCCGGCAATCTTGAGAGCGAAAGCTGCAGGGGTGTTCTTCCATGAGATTTTTGGCCACAGAATAGAAGGCCACAGGCAAAAAGACGAATCAGAAGGTCGCACTTTCACCAAGAAAGTTGGTCAGCTGATTATGCCACCATTTATCTCGGTGATGGATGACCCCACTCGCCAGCGCTTTGGTACTAAACCTTTGAATGGTTACTACAAATATGATGATGAAGGCGTGCCCGCCGAAAAAGTAATATTGGTTGATCAGGGCATACTAAAAAACTTCTTGATGGCGCGCTCACCCATTAATGGATTTAGCCGCTCTAACGGCCATGGACGCTCATCTAGAGGGCATGCCGTGGTAGCTCGTCAAGGTAATTTGATTGTTGATTCTTCTAAGCGTGTGCCGATGGCTGAGCTGCGACAGATGCTGGTGGCTGAAGCGAAGAAGCAAGGAAAACCTTATGGTTTGCTCTTTGATGAGATTGCCGGTGGCTTTACTATGACTCAGACATTTATGCCTCAATCATTTAAGCTCTTGCCCTTGCGGGTTTGGAAAGTATTTACCGATGGTCGCCCCGACGAGCTTTTGCGCGGTGTCGATTTGGTTGGAACACCACTCTCTTCGTTAGAGCGCATTGTTTGTGCTGGCGATGATGATGATACTTTTAATGGCACCTGTGGTGCCGAATCTGGCTGGGTACCAGTTTCTGCCACTTCACCCAGCTTGTTAGTGGGCAATATTGAAGTGGAGTTGCAATCGAAAGCTCAAGAGAAACCGCCACTCTTACCCGCCCCCCTCTTTGATAAGGAGGAGGCAAAATAATGAAATTCGCAAAGCAAATCAATCTCTCTTCGCAAACCAAGTCACTATTACTGGCCGTTACCCTGGGGCTTTCAACTTTCGTCATTACTCCGCCAAGTGCTTATGGCGCCGAGGATGATGTTGTCGCTCGGGCCTTAAAAGACGAAATGAAACGCAGTATCAGTCGGCTTCGTCTCGATCAATACAAGGGCCCATATTTTGGCTCTTATTGCCTTGATCAGTTCGACACAGCCCATGTTGCTGCTTCTTTTGGTGCCATCACCTCAGACTACCGCACTCGTACTCGCACACTCTCTGTTGTGATGCGTGAGGGAGACTATACTCTCGATAGTTCAGGTATGGGCGGTGGTGCGCTTTCTTCTCTATTGGGGCATCTGCCGAGTGGTAGCTCAATTACTTGTGACGATAACTATGATGCTATTCGCCATGAAGCTTGGCTAAGAACAGATGATGCTTACAAAAAGGCAATAGAAGATCTCTCTGCCAAGAAAGCATATTTACTTGAAAATAATGTCAAAGACTTACCTGAGTCGATGTCAAAAGAAGAGCCTGTGGTAATAGTCGGGGAGCCTTGTCGCCTATCAGGTGACAATAAAAAGGCGAGCGATCTTGTTGTTCATTTGTCTTCGATATTCCGCAAATATCCGCAAGTGCAAAAGTCATTTATCAAGCTCGACGAAGACGCCGTTACCCGCTGGTTTGTAAATAGCGAAGGCTTTTATCATCGACTGCCCCATACCGAGTGTCGCTTGGTAATTGCTGCCAGCGGCCAATGCGCCGATGGTTCGGTCATAGCTGATGCTCAGTCAATCACTGCTCTGAATAGCAGTGAATTGCCGCCAGCTGCTGAGCTAGAAGCGCAAGTTAATAAACTAGCCGAGCGGGTGACTAAGTTGGTTGGTGCTCTAGAAATTGAGGAGTACCATGGCCCGATTTTGTTTGAAGGCGAAGCGGCCGCATCATTTTTTGCTGATGTCTTACAGCCGAATCTGGGCTATAAGCCAGCACCATTGAGTAAGTTTGGTGGTATAGATGGGCAGAGCGCTAATCCTTTTGCTGAGAAGATTGGCACGAGGGTGCTGCCCGCCTTTATCTCTGTCGTAGATGATCCGCTAAGCAAGAAATTTGGTGACACCAACATTCTCACCTCCTATCTTGTTGATGATGATGGTGTCAAAGCTGAGCGAATAACTCTTGTTGATAAAGGCATTCTGAAAACTTTCGCTATGAGCAGGGTACCATCAAAGACCATAAAACATAGCAATGGTCATTGTAATGGCGGCAGTGGCGCCGCTCAAAACCTCTATATCAAATCTGATATGAAGTTGACGCCTGACCAGTTGAAAGAGCGTTTGATTGTGCTGGGCAAAGAAGAAGGGTTGAAAGAAGTTTTAATTGTTCGTCGTTTGGCTAACTCAATAAGTGGTGCCCTTTCGCCGCAGTCACTTTTGTCGAGTATGCTTGGTCTGTTTGGCAAGTCATCGGAGGTGAAACTATCTGGGCCGGTTGAGATAGTGCGCGTTTCTGTTGCCGATGGCCATGAAGAATTGGTTCGCGGCGGTCAATTTGCTAACTTGAATATGCGCGTTCTGCGTGATATTGAAGCCACTGGCGACGATACTAAGGCTTATGCCACCGGCTCAGCCGCTGCTGGGGCTCTGGGATCGCTCTCTAGCGGTTCTTCCTGCACGATTGTGACGCCCTCAATATTGGTGAAAGAGGTAGAATTGCAGAAGCCATCGAAGCAAACTGATTTGTTGCCGATTCTGAAGAATCCATATTTTGAGCAGAAGTAGAAGTAGAAGTAGAAGTAGAAGTAGAAGTAGAAGCTGCGCTATTCAACAGCAGCAGTTACGGCACCACTAATTAGCTTGAGCTTGAGGCAATCTGCAAGCTATTGCAGGTTGCCTCAAGCAATGAAGTTGTGATGCATATGGTCAAGTTAGAATCTGAATGTGGTCTTGAATGTGACCTTGCTATTTCCACCGGCTTCCTGACCTTCAAGGCTCAATCGGGTCTTTTCGTTGATGTCATAACTAATTCGAGCAAATGGGCCAACACTGGTATCGGCCACTCTTGGATTGCTCGCATCAGTTGCAGCACCTTGAACGCTAACACCGCCCATCAACTTCAACTTATCACCAACCGGTAGTTCTAAACCAGCTTGAGCAAACCATTGAGTTTTGAATTCACCTTCAGGCTGATAACTGCCACCACCTCTAACAAAGGCAGCAGCGCCTTGGTCGCTAAGCCTATGGGCGTATGTCGCCGATAGGTCGAGACTAGGGCCCTTACCTACGATAGAAGCAAATGTACTGGTCGGATAAGGATTACCGAAGTTGTATCCGACCCCTGGAGTGATGAACAGCTTATCGTTCTCAGTGTTGACCAAATGGATATTCTTCTCAATGTGAACCGAAGGATTGGTCGTGATACCTAAAGTGGTACCATCTGGAGTTGATATCCTAACTTCCCCCATTTGACCTGTGCCTTCGCCCGAAAACACCGAATTACTCAGCGTTATCGTGCCTCCCAAGTCTGCAGCCTTGCCCGTTGGTGCTTTCACCTCAGCAGCCTTGCCAACAGGAGCTGGTGCTGCGACTAATGCTGGTATTTCAGCAGCAGGGAGTTCAATCTTGCTCACTGGCTTAATGAGCTCTTGCGAGCTGCGACCATCGACAGCCTCGCCATAAGCCACGGTTCTATCGAGGCTCAAGCCGTGTTTGTCTGTAGGACCGATGCATGTGACACCGACCCATTGGTCAGGGCGGCCTGCTGGAGTAGCTGCGAAAACCTCCTTCCAGGCATCTTTATCGTCACGCCTTACTCTGTCAACTTTCGTCACTCGATATTCTCGAGTTTCTCCGTCGTCAAATCGCCTGACGATGTCTCCTTGTTGCAGTTTTTCGAGATTTCCAAACGGCCCGTTCCTGTCACCTAATGGACCGTGGGCAAGGTCGACTGTTTTGCCAGGAATCTGGCGGTTCCACTCGCCTACAGCACCCTTGTCTTTTGGCGGCACCGCATCATTGGGGTTGACACTGGGCGGCAACTTGCGCCCGCCTTCTTTTCCTGTGCCAACATCCTCAACAACTATTTTGCCTGTATTCAGTCTGGGTATTTCAATCCATTCACGACTAGTCTCTTGACCTGGCTGTACCAAAGTGACGATGCGTTTCTTTCCTCCTGAACCCTCTCCTGTGAACACGCCCGTGGGTGGCTCCGGTGTTAGTGGTGGCACTATCAGTTGTTCGGGCGGTGGTGGCGGCTCAGTAGAGCGATCTACCGGTGGAATAGGCTCAGCCGAGCGATCTACTGGTGCAGGAGGTTCAGGTGTGACGGTTTCTGCGTCTGGGGTTTTTGGAGCTAAACGGCGGAAGAAGTTACCAGCAGGCATTTCTACTGGCGGTAACTTGAAGTGCGGGCGCTCGACTTTAGGCGGTGGTGGCGGCTCTGGCTTAGGCTCCTCTGGAGGTTCTGGTTCTTCTGGTGGCTTGGGCTCCTTGGGAGGCTCTGGCTTAGGTGGTTCTGGCTTAGGTGGTGGCTCAATGGGTGGCCTAGGTGGCTCTGGCTTGGGTGGCTCTGGCTTAGGCGGTGGCTCAATTGGCGGCCTAGGCGGCTCTGGCTTGGGTGGCTCTGGCTTAGGCGGTGGCTCAATTGGTGGCTTAGGTGGTTCTGGTCTAGGCTCGATGGGGTTTCCAGGTCGAGGCTCAAGTGGGCCAGATGGTGAACCCGGTATCAGTGCAACTTCTGTTCTCGTGTATGCTTTCGCTGCGGCAACCGCCCACGGGTTCTCAGCCGCTGTATCCGACCCATTCGGAATGTCCGATGCTATTCGTGATTCGAAAGTCATAAAGGTTCTCCTTGAAGAAGCCGGCTTGAATGATTTGTTGTAACGACGCTTCTTTCAATAGCAACAGGTAGTAATAAAATTTGCAGGCGATAGATTGAGACTCGTTCTTAGAAAGAGAACTAAAGCGGTTCAGTGCGCAATCGATTTACATTTAAATCGTTGGTGAATTGCATCATAGAGGTTGATTTGTGTCGGTTCCATATCTAGTCGCAATCAGTCTTGCGAGAAAGACTGCAACGTCTCAAGGAAAAACAATCTTGAAGTAACTTATGCTTCTACTTGATGCGCACAATAGGGAATGTGTACGACTTACGAAAAGCGATTTTACCGTCCTTAAGAAATGCGGTATTGAAAAAGGCCAGCACACCAAAAGGCAACGTAACTTGCGTCTCGGTGCTCACTTGAACGAACGGTGAAGTCTGAGCTGGTGGCTTACCGCCGAAGTCTTGATAAACTATTGGACCGTTTATCTTCGGTGCGTTGAGAAAGCTGCTATCTCGATAACCTTTGACCACTGTTGTTGCTAGTTTTGTTGATTCGGTTAAATCTTTGCCTTGAGCAGCATTTCTGCAAGCATCTCTGCAAGCCCTGTCGTTCACGTAGGCGCCAAAAATTCCTACACCGAGATGCAAACCAAGTATGACAAAGAGAACCATAAAGAAACTTCCACAAGCAAGTTCGACCGAAAGAGAAGCACGCGATGGCCTGCCTTTGGAACCCCTAGAGACTTTGTCAGAGATAGTGCATTCTTTTAACATAGTGCAACCCTCAAAAACTGATTTATTGATTGGACACAAGCCTGACTAGCTGTCTGGCAATTTTGGCAAAAGTATTATTTAACTCGGAGCTATCGGTGACCAGGTTAAAGGTACTGCCATGTCCAGCAATGCCGGCCATTCCTCCAGTTGTTGGATCCGAATTTTTGTCGTTGAGAATGTCTTCTTGTTCCGGAATAATCAAAGGATTCTGCGCCAGACCAATAGTGTAGACAGCTATTCCAGCATCCCGGGCTTCTACTGCAGCCATGCGAGCATTGGCTTTAGGGTCGGAGCTGAGCGGCCCTGAAGGAACAGTAGGCGTACCATCGGTAAAAAGAATAATGGCTTTGAGGCTACCTGCTCGGCTATTATTCTTTAGGTCTTGCACAGCCGCGTGCACAGAAGCACCAATATTGGTGGAACCCATGGCCACGCAACTATTTATAGATGTATTGACCTGATCAAACTGAGTGGCACCGGCCGCTTTGTCTATCACCACTCGAGGCAGTGGAAAACCACGCTTAGTGCCGTATTTCGAGGCATCGTCAACACTGTTCCACTCTTCTGTACTATCAGGAGCAGTGCCAATGTTACCATCGAAAGCAACAAAACCAAAGTGTGTTTCAGCTGCAGTATTGAGCAGCTCAGTCATAGCCAAAACAGCTACTTTCGCTTCGTTAATTGGTTTAAGTTGCTTACTAGCAGCTTCATAGTAGGCCTTTTGGTAGCCGGCTTTCGGACTAACAGAGACGGAAGTATTTGCTTTGCTGCTATTGAACACCGTTGTTGACTCGAGATTCCCTCGCGCGGCCTCGACAAGAGTAGCTTTGTCAGGGAAAGCAAAGCCATCATAAGTGAAACCCGAGAAAGTATTGTTGCCGTCAATGTTGACCACCACATCGGTGAAGGTCTTGAAGCCGTCAAATGTGGGCGCCGTGCCTGGTGGATAGTTGCCTGGTGGGGCGCCAGCTTCTGGGTAAACACCACCTGAGCGTAAGCCCTTAACGCCGTAATAGCCGGCCAGATACTCAGAAAAATAAGTGTTTGCGCTCCAGTATGACTCTGTTAGAAACTGAGGCAGAGAGCCGTTGAAGCTTGTTCCGGTAACAGCAGGTTTGAGAATGTCGAAGATCCTACCTTTGGCAGGTCCGTTAGCACCGCTGAGATCCGAATAGGTGATTTTGCCACTACCAAGAGTGTCATCCCAGACCCTCTTTGTAAATGTCACTGGGGTCTGGTCGTCCATAGAGCCTGAGACATCGAAACAAATTACGAGATCAAGTTTTGGTACCACGCTAGTGGAGACAGCATTAACATTCCACGACTTAATGCCTATATATTGACCAAAAGCCAAGTCGTAGCCGGTACAAGCGCTTAATCTAACCAGCTTGCCGTTTGGGCTTGTGATTGGCTCTGGCTTTAACGTAACAGGGTTGAGAAATTCGAAAAATAACTTTGACTCGCCTGTGTTACATGACAGTGAAGAAGCGGAAGGTACACTAGAAGAGTTGCTAAAAGGCTGACCAAGAGCGCTATTCGCCTTGAAAATTTTAAGTGCACTTTCGATAGCGTCATTGTGAGCTTGAGTAGGACTACTGTTGATGGAACCAGCCAAAGTAGCAGCCGCAGTTAGTGCGGCAGCATCAGATGCATTTTGTAGCTCCTGTTTTGCTAAATATAGACGAGCAAACTCAAAAGATAGCACCATAAGTAAAGGGAAAAAGATAAGACCAAATATAATCATAAGGATTACTAGTCCTTGACCCTTTTTGCTTCTTGCTAAATTCCTATTACTTGCAAAATGATTTAGCTGTGGGGTTTGCTTTTTCATTGATTTACTCACGAATTTTGGGCTGGTAAAGGATGTAAGAGAAAGGGCCAAGCAGTAGGGATGTCGCTTCTGGTTTAGTACGATAGACCCTGAGGATTTTCGCAGTACTGTCTGGCATTCATGTTAAATACCAAAGGGGCATTTAGACCGGCAACGGCAAGCGGCAGTGGAATAGTAATTAACGGATCAGCTGAACAAACTGCACTTACCTGAATTTGATAGCTGTTCATGGCAACATCAGCTTGTTTAGTTAACGGCACCGAACTAAAGGAAACAGCCTGAGTATCGTTGTTAGTGATTATTATTTCTGTTTTGACATCCTGGACATCGAGACCGGAGAAGGCGCTCTTGACCTGCGTAAGCTTACTATTCGCCTCATTGATGGCAGAAGGTTTGCCATCCAAAGGCACTAAAAATGTGTTTGCTCTAGCTGCAGCTATGCTGCTCAGGTGAACTCCGGCATACAGAAATGTCACCCTCAAGAAAGCAGTGCCTAGATCTATAAGAGGAAAAATGATTACTATAAAAAGAACCCAGAGCACAAGCGGCAGTTCAGCTATCATTGAGCCCTTGAATCTTTTTCTGGTGCGAATTTTTTTCATTTTAATTTCCTAGCGCTCCGTTAAAGCGCGCGGAGCATTGCAACTAGCCCGGCTAAGATCGATCTGCGGTTCTGCCTTTGAACATATAGACTCAATAACCCGCAGCTTTTGTTTGGCCCAGTCACTCTTTACCTTGCTCATAGCAGCTTGACAGGCGGATGCAGCCAATTCTCGATTGTGATTAGAAAGAAGTGACTCCGCATGTCGTATGTTCAATTTATCGTTAGTAGGTTCAAGTCTCAAACCATCGGCAAAGGCCTTGGCTGCCGCTGCATAATCTTGGCAGTGAGCGCAGCTCTCACCAAGCCAATAAAAGTCATTGGCATTGGCTTCTTGAGAAGTGCAGATTTGCTGATATAAGGTACGAGCAAAAGTGAACTGGCTCGATTGATATGAGCTCTGCGCGCGAGTTCTTACCTCATTGTTGTAATTGACTGAATAACTTGACAGCGGTTGATTGTAGGCTATGGCCCGCCCCGTTGACTGGGCAGAGGCAACTTGCTTAGACCCAAGTGAAATCACGAGGGTACAGGCTAAAACAAAGCAATAGATTGACTTTAGTCTGGATTCCATTGAGAGAGCTTCCTTCAGCGCAGTGGGATTGCTCTCAACTTAGAGACTTAATTGTGACCATTCCATGGCCAACGATGGGAGAAATACGAAATTGAAAGTGACTTGAGCATGAGTGTCTTGACGTGTGCGCGCGAGTAATTCGCTCTGCTTTATCGTCGGGATGGTGGGGAGATTATTTGTTCTATATCGTAAGGTCTGAAGCCAAACTTGATTACTTTGTCTTGGTCGAAGGTAAGTGACAATATGCCAGTTTTACAATCAAATTCTAAGCTCGATTGAAATCTGGGGCTCATTCGACTCTTGCCAAATAGCTTGTGCGCTTGAGTTTTGCTCATCCCCATTAGGCTTGGTAGATTGGACTCGAAGATTTCTTGACGTTTTAGTACTTGCTCTGATTTTCTTTCTGGACGAAGTGACGGTTCGTAATGCGGGCCACTGTTCGTAGGAGGGAGATTGAACCTTTGAGCGTCTTTCGAGCAGACAAAATCATAATTTGCCACTCGGTCAGTGCGGTAGAGAAGCTGAAGTACTAGATCTTGTTCAACCTCGAAACCTTCAGTATCGTCTTCGCTATAAATAGATGACTTGAATCTGGGCTTTCCAATGCTTGCGGCGACTTGTTCTCGATTCATGCCGACAAAATTATGCACAAATGGTTGGAGTTGCTTCCAGGTCAGTAGCGAGCTTGTGTTGATATTTTGACCTGAATCTTTTGTCTTTTGCAGACGACCAATTTCATAATTCTGTCTAGGCTCCGGGATGCAACTAAAGCTGATCATTTTGTCTCGACGATGAAAGTCGTCTATATCAAATCTGGTGACAATTCCATCTTTGTACCAAAACCAGAGCATTCGATTACCAACTGCATATTGTCCGAATTCCTGCGATTTGGGATCTTCGAGGTCTGTACCGAGTAGAGCCTCAACCTTTGAACGTTGCATTCCTATAAAATTGCGCAAATTGTCACGCATTACTGGCCAGCGCGGGTCGTCTGTATTGGCTGGCCCTGTTATCTGAACATAGTCGTTGCTTTCACCAAACTGCCAAAATCTATTGGCCTCTTCACTTTTGACAAATGTGGGGTACCTTACGAATCCATGGTTGAATTCGATTTCAGCGGCGACATTCGCGTCAAGCTGGATAACCTCTTTCTGCCTATTGCTTACACCTCCAGGTTGAGAATCGACTCCTCCAAATAGCTTGTGAACTTGCTCTCGTTTCATTCCAACTATTTTGTCGATATTCGCCTCCATGATTTTCCAGCGCTCGACTCCATTGATTGGATTTTGGAAGGTTGTAGTTTCATTAGCAAAGGTCATCGGAGCACTAATGCTGATGCATGATAGTGCGCCAAATATTGCTAGCAGGAATCGGTATTTTTCCGGAGAAGCGAATATATTTTTGTCCAGGCTGTTCAAGATGAAATTAATCCTGTGTATAGCTAACGCCAACACGATTTTACTTCGATTATAGTCGGGATGAATTCGTATATTTCTAGCGCCAGCACCATTAGCAAAGCACTCGGCAGTAGCAATAGATAATCTGGGCGAGCATGGAGGAAGTCACACATGCCACCAGCCAAATTACCCATTCTAAACTCGATAAGTGCCCGTCTCTCGTAACCTGCGAGACAAGTCGGGTGAAGTTCAATGGCTTTGCTGTAGTCGCGGAGAGCTTCTTCTAATTTGCCTAGCGCTTCGTGCGCTGCTCCTCTGCACAAATAAAGATCTGATGCTATTGGACATTCCTGAAGGCCTTTGTTGCAGTCTTGAATTGCGCCAGCATAGTCTTTATTGTCAAGTCTCAGCTTGGCTCTGCCGGAATACTGGAAGAAATAGGTTGGACCCATATCGATGGCCGCGTCGAAGTCGGCTAGGGCTCCCTGTGTGTCATGCAAGTCGAGCTTCTCTTCTCCTCGGAGACCAAGCACAAAAGAATCATGAGGTTCTAGCTCTAGTGCTTTGTTGTAGTCCGCGAGAGCTCTGGTGCAGTCTCCGATCTTGTGGTAGCAATCACCACGACAGGCATAAGCGAGAGTTAGCCCTGTGTTCAATTTTATGGCTTCGGAGTAATAAGTAGCTGCGCCGATGAAGTTCCGGCGGCCGTATTCACTATGCCCTAGTTTGTTTAGCTTGTATGAAGCGGCAATATTGGTCTGACCAGCGCATGGTCCAACGCTTTCAGCATAAGCGGCCTGACATGCCGCAAACGAAGCAATAGTTGCTGCGAAGCCGATAATTTGGGCTAAGATACGGCTGGTATTCATAGTGCCAATCTATACCCTATAGCGAGCCTTGCAAATGGGGATTTCATCCCCCTTCACCGCACAAGAATTGGGCATAATGTGCTTAGCTAACTTAAGATAACAAAGTGTTTCGGTGCCGATTGCTGCAAGGTCTAGATTGACTCGATGAATACCTTCTATAGTCTGCATAATTTTTGGTTTTTTGATGCTACTACAATTGCACAGATGATTCCATCTGTGATTCTGCTTGTTCTGCTTTCTTCTGTCGCAATTAAGAAGCAGTACTGGGCTCTAAAGCCTGCTTATCAGTCAATTAGTGCCGCAGGCCAGGAACAGTTGACCGTTGATGACGGCCGTATTGCTTTTGCTTTTAAACGACTGGGTATCTATCTCTTTTGCCTCGTTGTTGCGAATGCCTTAGCCGCTTTTTTTCTTTCAACTATTAATTATGAGATTTCGTCGAGGGAAACTTTTCATTTCTATTTCATGCGGTATTTATTGGCAACGGGTTCTGGCTTATTCATTTCAATGCTTGGTAGCTTTTCGCTTTTTGCTCTAGTCCAAGCCGTGCAATTGCTACAAGCGCCGTTCATTCCAGCTTTTAGCTCAAGGAACCCAACAAGATTTTTATTCAGTTGTATGGCTTTCCTTTTTATCGCTCTTTGGAATGTTCCCTTTACCCAGGCGATATTAGTAGCAACTTCGTGTCTGCCGGGTGATCTCTATATCCTAAAAGATCTTGCAAGAGTATGTATAGCCCTGTCAGCAATGCCTCTTTCTCTGATGGTGATTTTGATCGCTCTTACCGGAACGTCCATCTCAAGCCAACGCGCCAAACAACGCATCCACCGCCAGTCGCTCTCGCCTGAGTCACTCGCAGCGCTTCCTGAAGACCGTCTGCATCAGATTGTCGATGATGCCAGGCTTGCTAAAAATGTTGAAGCGGCTGAGATTGTTTCACTTCACTTGCTTGAACGAGCTGAAGCTTCTATGAAATCTGCATAGCTCTAGGCAAAACTTGAGCGGGCCTGCGACTACTCAATATTCACTCTACGCCGATTTGTTCTCACTACTTAAATCAACAGTCATGCTAATGACCGAAGCTGAGCGCTTTAGCCGATTGGTTGGATATTTTGAGTGGCGGAGAAAGCTGAGCATCTTGCTATTTTCTGGCATAATGTAACAGACAAACTCTGAAACCCCCTTGGTGATGGCGATCTGCGCTAAGTGGTCGAGCAGAATATTGCCGATGCCTTGGCGTTGATAGTCTTCACCGACTAGCAGAGCTAGCTCGGCTCCTGCTTTGCCTTCCCCGATTGCTTCATCTTCGGTTTGAGTGATATAGCGACCCACAGCTATTGGAGTTTCTTTCTCGTCGCAGAGGCTAACGATTAGCCCAATATGGCTATCAAAGTCAATTTCAGTGAAGTATTTCAGTTCTTGGCTGGTAAGTACTTTCTTGGCGCAGAAGAAGCGGAAGTAGCGCGACTCAGCGCTAACGTCTTTCATTAGTTGCTGCAGCAGGCCCTTATCGCTGGCTTTTATCGCTCGTACGATTACTGTTGTGCCGTCTTTCAAGCGGTCTTTGGCGGCATACTCATGGTTGCCATTAAACATTGGGATTCCTTGAACCAAACATTTGAACTACATTAGAACAAAAGAATTTGTAGCAGCTTTGAGGTTAAGGTGACACTAAATTGTGAAATGTGTGTTGCACACTGTAAGAAAAACACCTGCTATAGATGTTCTATAACTTGATACCGTTATTTGCTCGAATTGCAGCAGCTCTTGCGGCCAATTTGTTAGCTTCTGAATTGCGATCTGTTCGACGTAAGAGATGTGCATAGTTTTCTAAGGCTGTAGCAACGTCTGGATGCTCTGGGCCAAATGCTTTTTCTACTATGCGCAAGGCACTTTTGTTGAGGAACTCGGCCTCTATGTATCGACCTTGTCTTTTGTAGAGTATTCCCAGGCTACTCATCGTGACTGCAATATGTGGATGGTTCGGTCTCAGAGCTGTTGTCCCTATTTGCAGCGCCCGCTGTAAAATAGGTTCTGCTTGTTCATACTTGCCCTGGTCAAGGTAAAGCCTGCCAAGATTATTTAGAGATTGAGCAACCTCTGGATCATTCGCACCTAAGAATGCCTCTCGAATGTGAAGAGAGCGCACATTTAAGGCTTCTGCTTCTTTGTATCTTCCTTGATGACTATAGAGAACAGCTAGGTCATTTAAGGTGGTGGCTATGTCACGGTGATTCGGGCCATAGTGGGTCTCTAAGATGCAGAGTGCCTGCTTGTAGAGGAGCTCGGCTTGCTGGTACTTCCCCATTTGTCGGTAAAGAACGCCGAGATTGTCTAGGCTCACTGCAAGAGCCGGGTCATTAGGAGCTAAAGTCTTTTGTCTTATCTCTAGTGCGCGTTTAAACAGTCCTTCTGCTTCTGCATAGTTACCTCTTGTTTGACATAGCAGGCCCAAATAATTTGAGGTGTAGGCGATCTCTCGATGATTCGCTCCAAGTGTTTTCTTAGCAATAGCCAAGGCCTCTCTATAGAACTTATCTGCTTCTTCGTATCGGCCAGCTCTGTCGCACAACAAGGCCATTCGTAGCAAGGTTCTAGCAACGACATGGTAGCCATGTGTACTAACTTTTTTACTGATTGGCAGCGCTTCTGTGAGCATGCTCTCTGCTTCAGCTGTGCTGCCATGTGCCATCAGTGAGTCAGCGAGCCACACTTCAATAGCCCAGACTTCGATATCGCTGTCAGGAGCGGAGCTTCTTCTCTTCTCTATAGCTAGAGCTTTGTACCAAATGCGTTCTGCTCTAAAGTAGTCACCCTTGTAGTATGCAGCTAAAGCTTGCTTGCAGAGAGCTGACGAAATCTGTTTCTCCTGCTTACTTTGCTCCGAGTTCAGTATTGCGGGGATTGGCAATGCACAAGCCGCAGCGGTTAATCCAATCAACAGGAAGATTGTTAATTTAGAATGATTTGGGTAAGTGACAAGAATAGCGCTCATAACGCCAATCTAGCAGAAGGCGGTGGTTTTGGGCAGGGTGATTGTACGCAGGCCAGATTTGTGAAATTCGGAAGCTAGGAGATTTCTTTCACACCAATTCCCACTAGTGAATTAAATCCACATATTGGTCTAATGGCGATTGTGCGTAAATAACTTGTTCGAGTTTTTGCGCTTTCTTGTATTTGTTTATTGCTACGAAATCGGGCTTCGTTAGCCGGCCATTTCTAGCTTTTTCGGTGACGAGGGAGGCACTGTACTTGTTGTCTGCGCGCAGGCCTATCAGGCTGTAGGGGATACCTGGAGTGGCTGGTAGACTGAACATGCGGCAGACAATCAGCGCCCCTTGTTTGGGCAGTTTCGTTTGTATAGTTGAGAGTGTGTACTGCTTAACTAGTATTTCCTCGCGCTTTAATCTCTCGTTGAGAAAGATTGGTTCGTCTTGCCCACCAGGTAGCTTGTATTGATAGAAAACAAAACCGTTGCGATGTATTTCTTGATGCTGGGGCGGTATTTTAAGTTCGGCGGTATACGACATGGCACCTATCGAGCCTGCCAGTGAGGACTTCTTCGAAACTTCTGAGAACGGCACAACTATGGATAGCTTTGTGTCTGGTCGATAGAACACCACATTCCAGTCGGGTGCTTTGCTGGTGACACAATAGCCTTGAGTTGGTATTTCTATTTGAAACCAGTCCGCTCCAATTTTTATAGTAATTTGTTTACCCAGGCTGACTGAACTTTGTTGAAGAATGAGGCCAGCTTCTTCTTGCGGGGCTGCTAAGGCCGGGCTGCAACTAATAGCAAGAATTGTAGCAACGAGCATTCTCTTCATCACTTTATCCAGACAGCAGGTGACTCATTGTCAAAAGCATTTTTGTCTTCAATATCATTTTTTGTTGGGATGTGAATCTTCTTTCCTTTGCGTGCGGCTTTGATTTTTTTCACAGCTTCTTCTGTTACCTGGCAGTCGGTGGCATCTATGAAGTCAATATTCGGCAGCGCTGCCAGTATGTATAATCCTTCATCGTTGAGTTTGCTGGCTTGTAGATCTAGATGCTTAAGTTTTGGGCAGTCGGCTAGAAGTTTTGCATACTGCGTAGTGAAAGGCATATCTGGTGACTCTATGTAGAGGTTCTCAAGCTCTTCTGAGCCACGGAGGGCCTGGAGTAGGTCGGGCACCCCGTGGTTATAGCTGAAGAACAGCTGCTTCAATTTTTTTAGACCTTTGAATTTCGCCAGACCTGCGCCGGTGACATGGGTCATATCTAAATTGAGCGATTCAAGACTAGTAAGTTGATCTAAGTACGGAACTATTGCGTCGGTAGCTCTATTGGTTTTTAGGTTTAGTTTTTTAAGTCCTGTTAGCTTTGCAATGTGAGCCATGGGCTCATCCATTTTGATGGCATTCTCTTGTTCTGGAGCATTAAACGCGTAGAGATCGTCTGGTCTGAATGAGTCTATTAATTTAGGGTGAGTAAGAATGTATTCGTTGGCAGCGAAATGGATTTGCTTTTGTGGCTCTAGTACTACTGTGCCTTTTGCTTCTTGCTGCGACTTTTTGCTTGAGTACCCGATAGTACCTAAAGATTGCTCTTTGGGAAACTCAAATCGAATTGTTCTGCCGCCATCAAATGAACTAGAGAAATAGCGCTGTGTTCCGTCTGAAGCTATTGGTACTGCCACTGGTGCTTTTGCGACCGTTTGGCTTTTTGCTGCGGTCTTAAAGTAAATGCTATAAGCAGCAATGAGAAGTGCTCCTACTACCAGTAGCGAACCAGCGATTGCAATAGTTTTTAGTTTTACTCTTTTTGATTTGACCAGGACAATTTCTTCTTCTCCTACTTCGTCATCAATCGCATTATCTTCAAATTGATCAGAAAAGAGATTGAGGTTGATGCTGGTATTAAATGGTGACATGCCGATTGTGTTGCCATCCAGAATGTTTTGCAAATCATCACCAACCCGCTCTAGGTTGGGATAACGATTCATTGGTGCCTTTGCCAGCATTGTTGCGACCAAGTGTTCCATTGATTCTGGAAAATCTAGGCCGCTTGCTTCGTACAGTGAGGGCGGCTCAACTTGGCTATGTAGAAGCATCGTTGCTACTGGGTTCTCGCCATGAAATGGCACCTCACCAGTCAGTATTTCAAAGAAAGTGCAACCAAGCGAATAGATATCTGAGCGGGCGTCAATGCGTTTGCCTTCGCATTGCTCTGGGCTCATGTACAGCGGGCTGCCAAAGACTTCACCAATGGTTGTTAGCTTCTGATTGACGGGGTCGATGGTCCCAGCTAGTTTGGCTATGCCGAAATCTACAATTTTTACTCTGCCGCCGGTGAAGTCAGGTTCATCGAGAATGACTATATTGCCTGGTTTCATATCGCGGTGTACTATGCCTTTCTTATGGGCAAAGCCAAGGCCATTGCATATTTCGATGAAGAGCGGCAAGCTCTGCTCTAGAGTGAGGTATCTCTTCTGTTTCAATATTTCGGCTAGATTTTTACCCTTGAGGTAGTCCATCACATAGTATGGAATTTTGCCCTGGTGTATACCGAGATTGTGGATGCCGACAATATTGGGATGATTAATGCGAGCAATGGCTTGGGCTTCTACTTGGAGCCTGCGCCAGGCTATTTCTGAGATTTGCTCGCCACTTATAGTTTTCATGGCATACATTTTCTCGAGAATGAGATGGCGTACTTTATAGACGTAGCCCATGCCGCCCACACCGATTAGCTCGATGATCACGTAGCTGTCGCCAATGATATCGCCAGGTTTGAGTTTATCGTCTGATATGTAAGGCTTAGCGACAGAATCGGTTTGCCCTTGGCCAGTGGTTAAGCGCGTGCTACTTTGACCGTCTGGGTTGAAAGGTTCGAAAGTGCGCTGAGTTTCGTCTTGTGGCATTTGTGGTAACCGCTACGTAATCAACATTATTCCCATTATTGAGCTGAACCGGCCCCAGCATCTCAAAAGTCGTCTATTCGTTAACAGGCCAGAGGCGGCACAGTTTAGCTACTGCGGCAATATCCAATTGGCTGGGTTTTCACCACCGAAAGCTTCGTCTAGGTTGGTTTTTACGTTTTTTGAACTTGCTACCTTCAAATTGCTGCCTGAGTGAGCTTTTCGGGCTCTCGCAATTCCAGCTCTTGTGACTGGACAGGCCGTTACACCCACATACTCAAGCTTTGGCAGCGTTGCGATAACTTTAAGAATTTTGTTGGTGGTGGTCGAGCCTTCCAGATCAAGGTGTCTTAGATTTGGGCAGCTGGCGAGTAAATGGGCGCATTCTTCGTCGATTGTCTGGCCTTCAAGATAGAGGCTATCGATTTTTGTTGAGCCAGCCAAAGCCCGGAGCATGTCTATGCAACCATTGTTGTGACTAAATGATAGATAGGTGAGATTCTTCAATTGCTTCAGTCTGCTCAATTCAGTGTGACTGATACGGGTGTCACAGAGCTTGAGCGTTTTCAAATTTGGCAATCGGCTGAGATATTCAACGGCAGAGTCGGAGGTGTTACTCATGTCTAAATTGAGAACCTCTAATCCCGAAAGTTTGGCAATATGGGGTATGGCCGAATTGACGTCGCACTCTTTGCTTGTCTTCTCGATGTCTGTAATTATTGAAGATTGCGGCGCAGAGAAGGAATGCAGGTCGTTTTCTTTGAATAAGTCGAAACACTCAGGGTGTGTTATGGCTTCTTCGTTGGCTGTGAAATAAAGTTTTTCATTCTTCTTGAATGTTCGTATAGATTGAGCTTGCTTGGCCTGTGGGTCGTTGTAGACGGTCGAAATCGTTCCAATTGAATGGTCTTCAGGGAAATTGAATTGAATTTGGCCGTTGCTGAGCAGATGTGAGTACTTTTCGGTTTTTACGGGAGTGGTATTTCCTACAAGGGCTTTTGTCGCTACGGCAGTGCTTTTGTCTATTGCTCTTTGATTAAAGAAGTAGACAATAATCACCATTAGTGATACCAGCAAGGTGCCGGCAAGGATAGCTATTTTTCTTGGTGTAATACTCTCAATAGCTTTGAGTGCGGTTGCTTCTTCTTTGAGTGGCAACCGCTTGGCGTCTTCATCTTCAAGCAATCGTTTTGGCATTCCGTGGGTGTTAAAAGGTGATGCACTAATTTCTCTTCCTTCTAGAATATTCTGCAGATCCTCTGCTACTGACTCTAGATTGGGATAGCGATCCATTGGAGCTTTGGCCAACATGGTTGCCACTAAGTTTTCCATTGATTCCGGAAAAACTCTGCCGCTGGATTCATACAGCGTGGGCGGCTTAACCTGGCTGTGCATTAACATTGTGGCTACTGGGTTTTCGCCATGAAATGGCACTTCACCGCATAGTATTTCAAAGAAAGTACAGCCGAGTGAATAGATGTCTGAACGGGCGTCAATTTTTTTGCCATCGCATTGTTCTGGGCTCATGTACAGCGGGCTGCCAAATACTTCGCCAATGGTTGTAAGATTTTGGTTCTCTGGGTCGATGGTGCCAGCCAATTTGGCTATGCCGAAGTCTACGATTTTTACTCGGGCACCGTTGAAATCCGGTTCGTCCAGAATTACTATGTTGCCTGGTTTGATGTCTCGGTGTACGATGCCTTTCTTATGGGCAAAGCCAAGACCTTTGCAGATCTCAATAAATAGAGGCAGGCTCTGCTCTAAGCTCAGTTGTCTCTTCTTCTTCTTCTTTTTGAGAATCTGGGCTAGATTATTGCCCTTAAGATAGTCCATCACGTAGTATGGAAGTTTGCCCTGGTGAATACCGAGGTTGTGGATGCCAACGATATTCGGATGATTGATGCGTGCGATAGCCTGAGCTTCGACCTGAAGCCTGCGCCAGGTTACTTCAGAGATTTGTTCGCCACTGATTGTTTTCATTGCGTAGATTTTCTCAAGTATGAGATGACGCACTTTATAGACATAGCCCATGCCACCAACACCGAGAAGTTCGATGATGACATAGTTATCACCAATGATATCGCCAGGCTTTAATTTGTCGTCTGAAATATAGGGCTTAGCGCCTGTGCTGGGCTGGATTTGGCCAGAGGTCAATCGCGTTTCGTTTTGACCATTGGGTTCAAAATCTCCAAAAGTTCCAAGATTTTGCGGAGGTTCTTTGGGAGCCATTTATCTACTTACCACTGGTTCGCCTAGGTATTATTCCCATTATTGGCGAACTGTGGCTTTATCTTGGTCTAGGCTTTTGTTTACCTCTTTCGTATTGGCCGAGCCATAGCGGGTTCTTTAGGTCGGCGGTTTCTAAGGTTTTCATCTTTTGAAGAGTCTTGAGCGCTCGTCTGTCTACCGTGCCCATCTGGGCCGTCAATTCTCTTAGTTTTGGTAGTCGTGAGAGTATTTCAATAGCTTCGTTGTTGATTCCCACACCATTGAGTTCGAGTTTCTCCAGATTAGATAAGGTGGCGATATTACTAAGGTCTTCTTTGCTCAGAGGGCCATCGGTTAATTCGCTCGCCTTTAGCCAGACTATATTCTTGCTACCAGCTAGACTGCGAAGAATTGGAGTAATTTGGCGGCAGAAAGTGAAGTCTAGATTTCGCATATTTTTCAAGCATTTTAGTTTTGCCACTTCGCTGCCCTTTGCGTTCGTATTGGTCAAGTCCAGAGCGTTCAAGTGGGGAAACTGGTCAAGAAGCTCGATATCACTATCTTTTAATTGAGTGCAGTGGGCTAGGCTGAGGTTCTCCAATTTGTTTAGATGGGCCATGTTTCTCAAGCAAGCGCTGATATCGCTCATCTCGGCTTCGGGAGCTGGAACCATAGAATCTTCTTTGGCTGGTTTACCTTCGGCGAGATAGAGAAGATGAATCCCATAAAAGTCACCATCTCTGATGGCTTTGAAGTTTTCTGGATGAGTCATCATTTTGTTTTTTGCTGCAAAAATTAGCTGGTCATCAGCTGCATACTCTAACCGGCCAGAAGCTCTCTGTGGGCTTCTCCCACTGCTTTCACTGTAGATAATGCCGAATACCATTTGGGGAAAATCGAAGACTTTAACTAGCTTTTTGTTCTTTCTTTCGTATCTGCAGATTGGCCCGGTTAGCCTGTTTTGATCTTCTTTCAGGAACTTGTCTGAGTTTGCAGTGCTTTCATTTATTTTACTTTCTACTTTACTTGTACTGAAGTCCTTTTGTCCGACAAACAGCTTCGTCAACGCGGGGATGCTGGCTGTCCCGCTAATGGCAAGGAAAGCTAGGCTAGCAACTATTAAAGTACACGCTGCAATTGCCACTACTGCTAGTGCAAGGTTTCTCTTGATTTCGCTGGCTTTCTGCGTACCTTCCGAAGTGCCCAAGGCTGTGCTGACTTGTTCTAGCTCTTCTGCCGCTGCTGCTAGATTCTGATAGCGTTCCATTGGTTTTTTTGCCAGCATTTTAGCTATTATTGCTTCTAATGCATCGGGGAAATGCAAGCGCGGCGCTTTCTCTGCCAAGGTTGGTGCTGGTGCACTTTGGTGTAGCATCATTGTCTGCACTTGGTTATTGCCGCGGAATGGTGGCTGGCCAGTCAAGGTTTCAAACAATGTACAACCGACTGAGTAGACGTCAGAGCGTGCGTCAGTGCGCTCCGCCAAGCATTGCTCTGGGCTCATATACAACGGGCTGCCAAAAATCTCACCCATTGATGTGAGGTGCTGATTGCTTGGATCGCTTGTACCAGCCAGCTTGGCAATGCCAAAGTCAACGATTTTTACTTTCGCCCCTGAAGCGTCTGCTTTGGCTAAGATAATGATATTGGCGGGCTTAATGTCGCGATGAATAATTCCCTTTTTGTGGGCATAATTTAGGCCACAGCAAACCTCAATAAAGATATCTATAGCTTGCTCTGGAGGGAGGGGGCCTTTTTTTAGTCTTTCCGCCAGGCTATTGCCCGTGAGGAGGTCCATGACATAAAAAGGACGACCATCGTGCATGCCAAAATTGTGAATGCCGACAATATTTGGGTGGTTCATGCGGGCAATGGCTTGTGCTTCCACCTGGAGGCGGCGCCAGATAGTTTCGTTGAGGCGATCTGCCTTAATGGTTTTTAGGGCATAGACTTTGTTGAGAACTCTATGACGGGCTTCATATACGTAGCCCATTCCTCCAGTTCCTAGGAGGCTAAGTATTTCATAGTCGTCAACCAAATCGCCAATTTCAAGTTCGTCGCTGGCTGCATTTTGAAAACTTTGCTGACTATCTAAACTCAGCCGAGTTGGTTCGTCTTCGTTGTCTGCTAAGTCGGACATCTATCTTCGACATCAATTTACGAAACTGGGCTAACTATGCCAAGCATACAGCTAATTTGGTTAGAATTTACTCGTCAAAGATAATTGTACTGATTTTGGGAAATTCTCTTCTCAGCATCTTCTGGCAGTGCGGAGTCCAGGACGGAGCGCTAAAATCAACTTCTTCAAGGCTTGGCATTTGTTTGAGAATTGGGAAACAGCTTTCGTCTAGTTTGTTTCCGCTAGCATAGAGCATCTTTAAGTGTGGCAAAGTGGCTAGTATAGCTAAGCCTTCTCGATCAAGTTTGCAGTCATCCAAATCTAGGCGGGTGAGGTTCTTGCAACTAGCAATTAATTTCAGGTCGCTCAGGGTCAAGGTTCGACCGGCGGGTTCATCTAGTTTGAGCGAGGTAAGTTTTTTCGAACCAGCTAGTGCTTTTAGCAGTGTACTTACTTGGGTGCCTTGGCTATAGGTCAACTTCTCTAGCTCTTTTATTCTGGTGAGCTCGCTTAAACCCTTGCCGCTTATACTAGTTTTACTGGCACGCAGAATCGTTAGACTGGGAAGCTTGTTTATTTGGTTGATGCATTTGTCAGTGGCGTTGGGGCACTCCATTAAGTCAAGCTTTTTCAGGCCAGTCAAACGCTGCAAATGCTTGATTGCTAATTCTATGTCGCTTTCATAGCTTTCCGGCAGCATAAATTCACCATTGCCACTGCCGGGTTTTACGGGAGGCATTGCTTGCTGAAACAGGCGTATACCCCAGAGATCATCCGGTCTGAAGCGCTCTAGGTTATAGAGCTGATCCATCAACTGCGGGGATGCTACTAATTCAAGTTTGGTGGAAATGGGAAATTGCCGAGAGCCTTTGGCTGACCAATATTCTGTGCTTTCATTAATGAACATGCGACCGAGGTAATTGTCTGTGGGAAAGTCAAATTGTTTGACTTGTTTACCATCGGGGCCAATTGTAATATGGCTAAATGGTTGCTTTTCTGCAGCGCTAATTGCTTTTGCTCTAGTATCGCTCGTGGTGCTAGATTTTCTATCGGCTTGAGTTTTTACTGATGTTGCTGCTGCTTTGGCACCAACTTGCTTGGCACTGCTACCGTGGTCACTCTGTTTGGCAATGAAGAACCAACTAGCTGCAGCGATGAGAACAGTTGCGGCGGCTAGAGCCAGGATTACTCCAGTAGATAATCTTCTATTTGGTTGGTCCTCTGGTTCTTGTTCCTCTGGTGCGAAGAACGTATGGGTGTCAAATAGAGCTTTAGTTTTTACTTCTCTGCCAGAAGCTATTGATTGCAAGTCCTCTGCTACTTTGTCTAAACTTTGGTAGCGATCCATTGGTGCTTTGGCCAACAGTGTCGCCACTAATTCTTCAATTTCGTCAGGGAAATTTTTGCCAGAAGCGGCACTCATCGAAGGTGGTTCTTGGCTCTGGTGCATGACCATTGTTTGCACCGGGTTGTTGCCCTTAAAAGGCGGATGGCCAACCAGGGCTTCAAAAAGTGTACAGCCGACCGAGTAAATGTCAGAGCGAGCATCGATGCGCTTGCCTTCACATTGTTCAGGACTCATGTAGTACGGGCTGCCGAAGACTTCTCCGATACAGGTGAGGTTTTGATTGTTAGGATCGCTGGCTCCAGATAATTTAGCAATACCGAAGTCGACTATCTTTACCGTCGCACCAGAGCTATCGGGCTCTTTGAGCAAGATGATATTGCCTGGCTTGATGTCGCGGTGAATAATGCCCTTCTTGTGAGCGTATCCGAGACCTTTGCTGACTTCGATGAAAATTGGTAGAGCTTGAGCCAATGTCAGGCTGCCGCGCTTGAGCCGGTCGGCCAGAGCTTCGCCGTCGAGTAAATCCATGACATAGTAGGGCAGCCGATCTTCATGCAAGCCAAGATTGTGAATGCCGACAATATTGGGATGATTCATGCGGGCAATTGCTTGTGCTTCAACTTGCAGGCGGCGCCAAGCGATTTCACTGACATGCTGAGAACTCAGAGTTTTCATTGCATACTGCTTTTGCAGAATGCGGTGGCGCACACGGTAGACATAGCCCATGCCGCCCACGCCTATCAGCGAGATGATTTCATAATTTTCGCCCACGATATCGAGGGCATGAAGTTTGCCGTCGTTTAGTTGGGCCGGGGCAATGGTGATGTTCGAATCTGTCAGCCCCAAGTTTGGGCCGCCGGTTAATCTTGTGCTGTCTTGACAATCCAGGCTGAGGTTGGGGCCCGGATCTGTGTTGATGCCAGAGAAGCTCTGAGATTGATCGTTGTGATTCATGTTTTAGGGTACCGGGACGCCAAACGCAACCCTAGTTATATAGCTTTTGTATAGAAAAAACTGTATTGCAATAGCATTGCTAAATATCTAGTTTTGCTATCTCAGTTTTTAATAGTACTGTGTTACTTACGCACATATCGAGCAGATGCGCCGCCTGCTGCCAGTCTTCATCTTTGAGAGCCCGTTTCATTTGGGGCAGGGTCTGTCTCAGCTTTTCTAGAGTGCTTTGAGCCTTATTGGCATCTGGGTGATATTTTTTTAGCAGGGTGGCCATTCTTGCCAGATCTTCACGCAAACTTGTCGACTCGTTCGCTAAAAGATTAAAATTGACTGGCTGTTGGTCTTCTGTACTGACTTGAACACTGCGTTCGGCACGAACTTCGTACTGCATCAGGGCTTGTGCTTCAATCAGCCCCAGTCGTAGAAATTTTTCCAAGTCGTTAGTATTGTCTTTCATGTAGGCTGTTAGCGCTGATTCTAAGCTGCTTTCAAGTGAATGCATTTGTGAACGAATTTGATTGATCTGGTTCAGGCCTGGTGCGGCGGTCAGGCTTGAAAATTTTGTTGTGATTTGCCAGGCGAAGCTACTTAGAGAGCGGAGTGTTTTATTCTGGTGCTTTTGAACGTAGAGTTCATCGTTGTTCAAATGACCATAGATATATTGCGCCCAGACCTGACCGCATTCAGCTAGCTTTGTCGCCTTTCTGTTACTAGTTCCAGGCTGCCCGTAGCTCTCAATTGCGTCCTGCAGTGATTGAACAACTGCTAGCAGCCGCTCCTGCAGTCTGCGATTTAAATTGATTTTCTTGTATTCGACCACCAGCTTGATTTTGGTAATGGCTTCAATAAGAGCTTGGATACTTTCCTCACAGCTCCCTTCTGCAAATTGCGGTGCTGGAGCAGTTAGCTGCGATAGCTCTGTTTTGTTGCTATTAAAATGCTTTTTGGCCAGGTCAACGTGCAAGAGCCCGCGCCGACAATGTTCAATGGCTTCCTCGTACTCATCTTCAGTGACTGAGTGCTTGGCTTTCTGGTAAGCGCGGCGTGCTTTTGCTAGGCGCAGATGTGACAGTTGGCGGTGTACTCCGTCGCTTTGGTGGTCGCTAGAATGATCTTCATTGCTGTTGATGCTTTCTTCGGCAATGCTGTTTGAGAGTAGCGCTAAGAGTTCTTCAGCCACTTGCTGTGTTTGTTTTAGAGGCTTGTCGAAATCGAAAGTGTCAATCATTTAGCTTCTTCTTTTTCGTTTTGGTTTTCATTGGCATCTAGTAATTCGCCTTCATAGCTGAGCAAGCGCTTCTCAAGGCGTTCCATCGTATGCTGGAACCAATCATGCAAATGCTTTTGTGTTTCCACTAAGTCTAAAAATGTATCCTGACCAAGAATATGTTCAGTGGCTTCAGCAGCCAAAATATCTTGGGCGAATTTGGCGTAAAACCAGGCCACGTTTAATGATTTGCTTGTTTGCAGACGATCATATTGGGCCAAGCTTTTTACTGCCTCAGATATGGCCGATTCAGCGTTAATAATCGATAGGTCGACCACCTCGCTTCTGTGATAGTCGGCAGCAGCTTGCGCTTCTTTGATGGCGCTAACAAATTGTTCAAGAGCAGCTATGCGCTCTATTAGAAGCCTACTTTCGCTGGGTTTCGGCATATCTTAGCAGCAGCGCAGTGGCGGGCCTGAATGGGCTTCGGCTAAGATATTTTCTCTACTGATTTCTTTACTGATTTCTTTGCTCAAGCGCTCATCTCCAATGGCTGATTCACCTAATTCGCTCTTGTTATTGCTTGTTTCAATTGATGCAATTCTCTGCCTATCGGGCTTGAGCCAGTTACGCACTGATTCAAATAGAATGACTAAAACAAGCACTATAAAGAGACTGCCCAAAGCAGCATCAAGATAATCGTTAAAGATCAAAACTTTGGTTGTGGCAGCCTCAGCTGAGCCTACGGCTAGTGATGTGGCTGAGTTTAGCTTTGCCTCTAGCATATGGGCGTGGGCTAAGAAGCCCAATTTGGGATCTGCTGCGAAGATTTTGAGATAGCCAGCTGTTAAGGTGACAGTCAAGAGCCAACAGAGTGGCCCCAGGGTGACCCAGGCGTAGGAGCGTTTGCCCATAGAAATTATGCAAGATGTAGCAACGCATAGCGCCACAACCGCTAAGAGCTGGTTGCTGATGCCAAATAGTGGCCAGAGGCTGTTGATGCCGCCAAGTGGATCGATCACTCCTTGGTAGAGAAAATAGCCCCAACCCCCAACAACTAAGGCTGAACTAAGGGCTACCGCCGGGTACCAATCGGTTTTACCCAGAGGCTTGTAGAGCAATCCGAGAAAATCTTGCAGAAGAAATCTCCCTACTCTGGTTCCAGCATCTAGACAAGTAAGAATAAAGAGGGCCTCGAACATAATGGCAAAGTGATACCAAAATGAAATGGTTACTTCAGACAAGCCCTTTATTGGTGCTGAGGCTAGCACTCGAGCAAAGATTTGTGCCATGCCCACTGCTAAAGTTGGTCCACCGCCAGTGCGCCCCCAGAGGCTGTCTTCACCCATTTCTTTTGCTAGCTCTTGCATTCCTCCGCTGCCAGTGTCACTGACCGGATAACCCCATGAGCTGATTGTTGCTGCTGCTGCTACGTGATCAGTGCCCACAACACCCTTGGGTGAGTTGATAGCAAAGTATGTTCCTGGTGCTAATACACAGGCTGAAATAATCGCCATAATGGCCACTGCCGCTTCACACAACATGCTGGCATAGCCAATTGGGCGGGCATGAGTTTCTTTGGCGATCATCTTAGGAGTGGTGCCCGATGAGACCAGCGAATGGAAACCCGAAATTGCCCCGCAAGCGATAGTGATAAAGCAGAAGGGGAAAATATTGCCGCTAAACAGAGGCCCTTGCCCATTGATAAATACTGTTAGAGCTGGCATTTCAAGGTCTGGGCGCAGTAGCAAAATGCCAATTGCTAGCAAGCTTATTACACCAATTTTGAGAAAGGCCGAAAGATAGTCCCGTGGTGCTAGTAAAATCCAGACCGGTAGAACTGAGGCGACAAAACCATAAATCATGACGCTTATAGCCAGCTGCGTGCCGCTCAGGGTGAAGATCGGTGCCCAGGTTGGGTCTTGTCCCACCCATTTGCCTGCCACTACGGCTAGTATCGTCAATAAGACACCAATAGTTGAGCCTTCCATAATTTTATGGGGGCGGAGCACTTTCATATAGACACCAATGACCATGGCAATTGGCACTGTCATTAGCAGGGTAAAGGCGCCCCAGGGGCTAGCTTTGAGGGCATTGACGATAACAAGAGCTAGCACTGCCATTAATATCATCATGATTAGCAAAATGGCGATTAGAGCCACCGTTCCAGCCAGCGGGCTAATCTCGTCACGGGCCATTTGACCCAGTGATTTCCCGCCGCGCCGCATGGAAGCCGCCAGTATGACAAAATCTTGCACTGCTCCAGCGAGAACAGCCCCGACAATGATCCAGATTGTGCCGGGTAGAAAGCCGAACTGCGAAGCGAGAATTGGCCCGACCAAAGGGCCCGCGCCAGCTATGGCGGCAAAGTGGTGGCCGAACAAGACCCATTTGTGGGTTGGTACATAGTCTTTGCCATCGTCAACAATAGAGGCTGGTGTTTCGTTGACGTCTTGCAGGGCAAAGACTTTATCGGCTAAGAACTTGCTGTAGAAACGGTAGGCGACGGCAAATGTGCAGGAGCTAGCTAATATCAACCAGACGGCGTTGACTTTTTCGCCTCTAGAAGAGGCCATGGTGTAGAGGGAGAATAAAGCGATAAGGGCTATGGGCAGCCAGATTGCCAGACCTTTTAGTTTGGAGCTTAGACTTGAGCTCACTTTCTCGCTCATCATGTTTCCTTTTTTTGTTCTGTAAACTATTTTTTGTTCTGTAAACTAAATCTAGGTTAGCAAGCCTGCCAGGGTCGCTGATAGGTAAGATGCTAAGGTGCCACATATTAGTGCTTTGACCCCGAGCCGAGCGAGGTCTTCGCGGCGATTGGGCGCTATTTCGCCAATGCCACCAATTTGAATGGCGATTGATGAAAAATTAGCAAAGCCACAAAGGGCAAATGTGGCAATGGTTTCAGCCTGGGCCGAGAGAGTATGGGCTGGGTCTTTTAGCATGTTGGAGAGATCGGTATAGGCAACGAATTCGTTGATTACTAGCTTTTCTCCCATCAAGCGACCAACTGTATGGGCATCAACCCACGGTACTCCAAGCACAAAGGCTACTGGTGCGAACAAGGCACCAAAAATGCTTTTTAACTCTAGATGGGCCAAATCAATGCCAATGCCATCTAGCCTCATGCCCCAGATAAATAACCAGTTGCCGGCCCAGCCAATGACAGCGTCGCAGAGGGCGATAAGCGCGATAAAAGCAATTAGCATGCCGACCACATTGAGGCCAATGCGCAAGCCTTCAGAGGCACCATGGGCGGCGGCATCGATAATATTGGCTTGATCTTTTTTTACTACAACTTTGACTTCGCCTTTGGTATCAGATACTTCTGTTTCGGGCCAGACTATCTTGGCAATAACTAGCGCCCCTGGCGCCGCCATAATGCTAGCTGTGAGTAGATAGGAAGCTTTAATGCCGAGGCCAATATAGACAGCTAGAACACCACCGGCCACACAAGCCATGGAGCCAGCCATTGAGGCGAGTAGTTCTGACATGGTCATGGTCGGCACATAGGGCTTGATTAGCAATTGTGCTTCGACTTGGCCAACAAAAACAGAGCCAGCATTTGAAAGCGCTTCGGCGCCACTAGCGCCCATTGTGACTGAGACTATTTTGGCGACAATCTGTACAAACTTTTGCATGATGCCAAGAAAATAGGAGATGCTTACTAAGCTCGAGACGAAAATAATCGTTGGTACGACGCGAAAAGCAAATATGTAGTCAGCACCGGGGCCGAAAACCTTGACCAGATTCTCAGGGTTTTGCACCAGTGGGCCAAAGACGAAACCAGCACCTTTGTCTGAGAAGTGCAGTAGTTGGGTTATGCCGTCACCCAGACTGCGAAAGAGCATCTGGCCAAACTCTACTTTTAATACGAAAATCGCGAGAAGCAGCTGCAGAACCAGCCCTGAGATAACCAGGCGATAGTTTATTTTCGAGCGGTTGTTAGACATCAGGTAGGCTGTGCCCAAGATGAGCACGAAGCCGACCAATCCCATTGCTTTGGAGGTCATGCTATTCCCGCGTTGTGCCGAGCTATTTTCGCCTTCACTATAACCCACGGGCGCCCGCTAAGGTTAAGCTTAGAAAATTTTTCTAGGCTTGCAACGCTGGCTTGCTTTCAACTGGCCTGCCAATAATTTGTCCCTGGGTCTTTTCGAATTGCTCCCGGGCTTCTTGTTTGAGCAAGAATGCGGCGGAAGTATCACCTTGCAAGGCCTTGACGTCGGCCAGCACTATACGTGCCATAGCCTGTTCTGCGGCGGCTTTGAGCAGGGGCTCTTGCGCTTGAGCTAAGCCTTCAGAGGCTTTTTTCAGCTGGCCTTCGGCTGCTTTGGCCGTGTCAAAACTCTTCAAAACATCGGGGTATTGGACTAGTTCTTTGCGCAGGGCAGCTGTAAGCTCTGGGCTAATAGTGTCGCGCTGTAAGAGATTGACTATGGTCGATACTTCTTGGCGCTTTTCTTCAGGCAACTCTTTTATATTGCCATTTATAGATTGCACCGCGCCCATGAATGTTGAGCCTCTCATCATCACTTCCATTCTGGCCATGCCTACCTTGCCCCAGTTGGCGGTCATAGCGTCAGCATAGTCTTTATCTGACTGTTTGACAGCAGCTTCAAATTTGGGCTCATAGTTAGCGGCTGCGCTTTTAATATCCTTTTCGCCTTCCATCTGTATAGCGGCTTCTCTGGCCTGTTTCATGCCCGGCCCCAAGTCTTCTGGCTTGATTTTGATCAGAGCCTGGAGTGCATCTTCATTGTTGTTGCTGTCGGTAGCTTCCTTGTCGGTAGTTTGAATCAGTTCTGGTTTCTGCCCAGCTTTCGCTTCTGCTTTTAAGCCGACCAAGCGATAGTCGAGTACCTCATTTTGCATGGCTGTCAGAGGTGACAATGGTTCAACAACTTCTTTTGCAGGCTGGTCTGATTCTGCGCGATGAGCCATTCGATGCGTGCCTCTTTTGATAAAGATGTAACGACTTGTCAAGAGTATTTCTTATTTAAGATTGTGAGAAGGGTAGAATTCCCACTTTGGTTGGGCTTTGGCCAAAAGCTGGATTATTGATGCCGGAAATATTCGCCAGGAAGCGCCCTTGACGGTCATGAGATAGGTACTTACTGGGGGAGGGAATAATGTGAGCCTGTGAAGTCGGGGGCTGGGCTATGGTGGAAATTAGACCGAGCGACCAAGGTGATCGACAGAAGCGACAGCATGAAGAGAAGCCAGAGCTAAGCGGCCCTGAGGGGCAGCAAATCAGAAACGCGACCGGCGAACTGCTCGAAGCTATAAAGGCGCTTAACCCAGACAAAAGTGATGGTTCGGCATCGCCAAAGAGCAAAGCTGAATTGTATGCCAATGCTCTGAAAATGGATCAGGATAAGAGTATTGAGATTTCGGAGCAAGATGAATCTGGTGCTGAAAGAGTTGTTGCCGCCCGAGGAATGCAGTCGAAACCAGCGCCGGGGGCTCCGAGAATTGCGTATGACCTTAAGGACCTTAATCGAGAGTGGAACAAAGGCGCTCAAAAAGTTGGCGTCTTTGTTGATAGGACTAAAGACCAAGTTGAGAAGCCAGAGTTGAGAACTCTAGAGGCTCCCGCCAGCTTGGATGTTTTGCATCCTCATCAAGGCAAGGAGGATGACTATGTTTCGTATGGAAGCTGCAGAGCCGCTAACATGCGCTTTGTGGATTTGGGCAAGCTCATTGGTACTGGTTCTGGACACGTAGACCCTGATTTGATCGCCGCAGTGATTAGGCATGAGCAGGAGAGCTATAAACAGCTCTATGATTCAGGACAAGATCGCTATATCCAAGAGCATGGAAAAGTTGATGGTATAAGCGATACCGTATCTATTGGTCCGGCGCAAATGCAGATCAGGCATATAAACAGGCTGGTCGCCGAGTTTCCCGAGCAGTTGGGACACTACTGTAAAGACCCTCTAAGAGGCGCTCTCAATCCAGGAGACGCACCTTTTTTTGTCGCTGGCTATTTTGCCGATGTGATCCGGCATCTAAACAAGAGAACCAGGCCGGAGTTTATCGGTGGTTCGGATTGGGACAATGTCCGTCGGTTGTGGTTTGAAGGCAACTTAAACGGAGCCCTAATTAAGTCTTACAATCCCCATCCGAAGCAGATTGATTTTGTGATGAAGAATCTAAAGCTGATTCATGAGAAAGGCCCGCATTAGCTAATTTGAGGCTCTTTACTCTTTTAACGTCGAAGAGAAAAGCGATCATGGTTCCAATGCTAGCGCCACAAAAACTTCCGAATAACCATAATGCTAAAGCATCAAATGCTTCTGTTTGAGAGCCTTTTGATGCATCGCAGGTGATGTAGTAAGACCAGTCAGAATAGTTGAAAATCGGCTGCCATCCACCGAGGGCTAAGAACCCAATAAGAGCGCCTAGGAACCAAGTCCATTGTCTAAATTTAGGTTTGGTGGATTGCTCTTGCGACATGGGTCAAGTATATACGGACAGCTTTAGGTATCACAAATGCTGGTCGCTCTGGAAGCGGTGACCTGCGCGCCAGAGTCTGTCGGCAAATCAGATAAAGATCAAGGGGCGCTATCCAGCTTTTTTCGCCTCTTCCTTCGCTTCCTCCAGGGCAAATGTAACTAAATTAAAGACTACTGTTGACATTGTCTGGGATGACCTGTAGTGTCGGTAGTAGATAAAAGGTGCTTCCATAAAAATGAGTTCGTCCAACACCAGCACATATACCAGCCGACGCCGCCGCGATTTCTTAGAGAACTCGGGGTCGATAGCGTAGCTGATATTTAGCACCATTATCGAAGTTGTTTCCCCGGGTTCTATGACCCGGGGATTTTTTTTAGGGAAAATATCATGGCAGTGCAGTTTGAACAATTGAAGACTCTTGAAAGCTCTAGCACTAATGAGGCAGAGAGCGCCGTAAAGAAAGTGGCAGTAGTCGGTGCTACCGGCTACACCGGTCAAGAGCTGGTGCGTCTTTTGTTGCAGCACGACCAGGCGCAGATTCACACTGCCGTATCTCATAGTAGCGACGGCAAGAAACTTGCATCAGTCTATCCTGGCTTGCAAAAGCATACCGATCTTGTCTGCAGCAGCGGAGATCTAGAAGAACTCGCTGAGCAAGTCGACTTGCTATTTCTCGCCCTACCTCATGGTAATGCCGCGGGTAAAGTGACTAAGAGCATTCTGGCAAAGTGCAAAGTGATTGATCTTGGCGCTGATTTTCGTTTGAAGTCGGCCGCCGACTATGAAACCTGGTACAAGTTCAAGCATCCCCAGCCGGAGCTTCTGGCGCAAGCTGTCTACGGTTTGCCCGAGCTCAATCGTGCTGCTATTAGCCAGGCTAGTCTAGTTGCCAATCCGGGATGTTATGCCACCTGCTCGATACTGACATTGGCACCACTTTTGCAGGCGGGCATTATTGACCCGAAGTCTATTATCATAGACGCCAAATCGGGAGTCTCTGGTGCTGGGAGAGCGGCAGCGTTAGGCACTCATTTTAACGAGTGTAATGAGTCGATAAAAGCCTACGGAGTGGCCTGCCACAGGCATACTCCCGAAATTGAAGAACAGCTTGCCGCCTTTAGCAAGACGGCATTCTGTACTTCCTTTACACCGCATCTGGTGCCGATGAATCGGGGCATTTTAGTCACCGCTTATGCTTCGCTTATAAGTAATATAAATAAACAAGAGTTATATAATATATACAGCGAATTCTATGAGAATGAGCTATTCATCAGGCTCTTCTCTCCTGACGACGCTGAGTACACGATGCCCGAAACACGTTTTGTAAAGGGCGCAAACTTCTGCGACATTGGTATGACAATTGATCCAAGAACCAATCGTGTCATTGTTGTTGGTGCCCTGGACAACCTGGTGAAAGGCGCAGCAGGACAGGCTATACAGAACATGAATCTGTTGTTCGGCTGGCCTGAATCTAGCGGACTAAAACAGTCAGCAATTTTTCCGGCGTGATATTTTTTTAGAAATCGTTGACATAGGTGCGAAACCATCGTAACCTTTCCCAAAGTTAGTGAGGCAATTTTCAATGTTCGCTTCGGACAGCAAAAACCACATAAACAACCACTCAATCGGCCACTCTAGTAGCCGACGAAACTCGCGACGCCGCCTATTGCGCTCGGGTTTTATTTGGTTGTGTTGATTTGATCAACAACTAAATTTTTTATCCCTGAGCGCAAGGCAAGCACTCAGGGATTTTTTTACGTATACGTCCATAGTGACATGACAATCGGGAGACACAACGTTGAACTCAATAGCTAGATTACAAAACATTCGTACTACAGTGGGGGCCGCAGCAACAGCAGGTGTAGCCTCTGGTGCAGTAACTACAAGTGCTACTACCGGCCTGAAAACTAAAGGTCTAACTGCAGAAGACGGTTGTACTGGTGGTGTCACTAGCCCTAAGGGGTTTATGGCCGCTGGCGCCCACATCGGCGTTAAGCGGAAACGCAAAGATCTTTCGTTAGTCTGGAGTGATGTCCCTGCCCATTTGGCAGCGGCCTTCACTACTAATGTCATGAGAGCCGCACCGATTCTGTGGAATGAGAAGGTCGTCGCCGGGGGCAAGCCTGTACGTGGTATCGTCGTCAACAGTGGCAACGCTAATGCCTGCACTGGAGAGCTTGGCATGATCAACGCCGAAGCTATGGCTGCTACTTATGCAGACTGCATGGGCGTGAGCAAAGAGGAAATCATCATCGCTTCTACCGGCGTGATCGGTGTGCAATTGCCTATTCAGCTAATCAAGCAAGGCATTGAGACTACCTGCCAAGATTTGGACTGCTCGGCTGAAGCCGGCTTGAGTGCGGCACAGGCAATCATGACTACCGACACCTATGTCAAGCAAACCTCGCTGACATTCGAAGTTGACGGCAAGAAAGTCACCATCGGTGCCATGGCCAAGGGTAGCGGCATGATTCATCCAAATATGGCTACCATGCTCAGTTTCCTTACCACTGATCTGAATATTTCTCCGGCACTTCTAACTAAGGCTTTGAAAGAAAGCAGTGCTGAGACTTACAACATGATTAGCGTTGATGGTGATACCAGTACCAATGACATGGTGGCTATTTTGGCTAACGGTAAGGCTGGAAACAAGCTTATCGATAGCGAGGGCAGTGACTATCTCACTTTCTGTCAGGCCCTGAAGACAATCAATACAGACCTGGCGAAAGCAATTGTGCGAGACGGAGAAGGGGCTACTAAATTTCTTCAGGTTGAGGTCAAGCACGCCGATAGTATCCCTGAGGCACGCAAACTGGCTCGCTCTATTGTTTCGTCTAGCCTGGTCAAGACCGCCTTCTTCGGCGAAGACGCCAACTGGGGACGGATCATTTGCGCCATGGGCTACAGCGGCGTTAGCTTCAAGCCAGAAACTGTCTCAATTGCCATAGAAAGTGCTGCTGGCAAACTAGAGCTAATGCAGGAAGGGGAGCCAGTTGTTGTCAATGAGATTCTTGGCAAAGCAGTGCTGGCAGAAAAAGACATTATCATCCACATCGACATGAAAGAGGGCTTGAGCGAGGCAACCGCCTGGGGCTGCGACCTCAGTTATGAGTATGTGCGTATCAACGGCTCTTACAGGACATAGGTGGCAGAAATGGTAGCTTCAATGAACTTCAAACCCGTGAATTTCAAAACAATGAACTTAAAATCAATAGACTTTGAATCAGCCCTGAGCGCTATGCCAGTGTCACCAGTGGCTCCCTTTGACCTCTCAAAGGCGAAAGAGACTCTAAAACAGAACGCCTATGAAGTTGTCGTAGTCAAATTTGGCGGCAATGCCATTGGCAATGAGTCTGTGTTGGACGCTCTTATCGATGAGGCCGTTGTCCTGATCAAAGCAGGCATACATGTCATTGTTGTGCACGGTGGTGGTACTGCCGTTAATGACGCTCTGGCTGCTATTGGTAAAGAGACCAAAAAGATAGATGGACTGCGGGTAACTGATGAGGAGACCCTGGCAGTTGCCGTGAAAGTATTCACAGACATCAACAATAAGCTCACTGAAAAATTTCGCCAGAGAGGGGTTAGCGCCTTGAGCTTTTGCTCAAAATCGGCCATACCTTTTCAAACTGAAAAAATGTCAGATGATCTTGGCTGGGTCGGTGAAATAGTGGATGTCCGCGACAGCGGCATAGCCAGCTGGATGTGGGCAGGCTGGACTGCGATAGTCTCACCCATTGGTATTGATAGCACCGGGCAGTTTTATAACATCAACGCTGATCATGCCGCACTGGCTCTGGCAACTAGTCTGGAGGCCGACGGTTTGATTTTCATGACCGACGTACCAGGGGTGCTCAAAGACTTCAATTTGCCGCAGACTCGGATTGGCCATGTTACAGCAACGAGTGCCCAGGAGCTGATTGAGGATGGCACCGTGACCGGTGGCATGCTGCCCAAGATTAAGAGTTGCGTCAAGGCCATCAAGAACGGCATTAGACGCATTGCCATAGTTAATAGCTTTGCCCCAAACGCCCTTGTCAGAGGCTTCTTAGCGCCGCAAGAGACAGGCACACTGATTACTGGAGATAAATACAAGTATGACCACTAGTATATGCGCCCAATCTGCTCAGTCAGCCTCAGCTCAAACCGATTGGGTAGAGCGCGGTAAGAAAGTGCTGATGCAAACCTACGCCACCCAGCCCATGGTACTAACTGAGGGGAAGGGTAGCTATGTTGAGGATGTCGACGGCAAGCGCTATCTCGACTTTGCTTCCGGCATCGCTGTCAATTCACTTGGGCATTGTCACCCCGCCTACGTAGAAGCGCTAACTAAGCAACTAAGTAAACTGAGTCATTGCTCCAACCTCTATTACAATCAGCCTGCCATTGAGCTGGCTGAGAAGCTTGTGGCATTTTCAAATAGTTCTTTTGACCGGGCTTTCTTTTGTAATAGCGGTGCAGAGGCTGTTGAGGGCGCCCTCAAACTCAGTCGCAAGTATGCAAAGAAGCACAAAGGCGAGAACTGCACGAAGATTCTTACCATGAGCAATTCTTTTCATGGCCGCACCTATGGTGCCCTTTCAGCCACTGGTCAAACCAAGTATCAGGAAGGCTATAGCCCGCTGGTACCTGATTTTACAGTGGTTGAATTCAATAGTATTGACTCGATACTGGCCCATGATTTAGATGCGGTCGCCGCCATAATCATCGAGCCGGTGCAGGGCGAAGGCGGCGTGCATTTAGTTGATAGCAATTTTCTCAAAGAAGTGAGAGTGCTATGCGACAAGCACAAGATCGTTTTGATATTTGACGAGATACAGTGTGGTGTTGGCCGCAGTGGTTACTTCTTTGCCAGTGAGAATTTCGCGGTTGCCCCAGACATTGTAGCTTTGGCCAAGGGGTTGGGCGGTGGCTTCCCTATCGGAGCTATTCTGGCAAAAGAGAGTATTGCCAGTGCCTTCAGTGCTGGTGATCATGGCTCGACTTTTGGCGGCAATCCGCTGGCTGCCTCAGCTGCACTCGCCTGCGTCAATATCATTGGCAACGAGCAGTTTTTAGGGGCGGTAAAGACCAAAAGTGAGCTGCTCGTGTCAGAGCTGGTTGGTCTCAAGTCTAAGTGCCCATCAATTAAAGCTATTCGTGGACTGGGCCTGATGCTTGGAGTTGAGTTTGATATTCCCGTTAAACCAATTATTCAAAAATGCGCAGCGCAAGGGCTTTTACTCGTTGGTGCTGGCGAAAATGTCATCCGTCTTTTGCCGCCTTTAACTGTAAGCGATTTTGAGATCAAAGAGGCTGTTGGCATACTGGCCAATGTTTTGGGCGGGCAGTAGGCGCGGACCACTATGCTAGAGTTTGTGAGACACAAACCGGGTAAATGTCTTGAGGTTGTTAAGTTCCGGCCTGCTTCTTGTCCTAACCAGCCAGGTCTTGCAATTGACCTGCGCGCAGGCTGCGAAGCCAGTCTCGTCCGTTGATCACAGTGAGCTGCCGCCGTGGAAGGCGGATGGGAATCTGCATCTAGGAGTTCAAGGATTAGAGTCGCAAAAAGTTTTTAGCGACAACCAGCTAATACTGCATTTCAGCCAGCTTGTTAAGACCGGACAAATAAAAGAGGCGCGTCTGTTTTTAGCTGAACATAAGGAGTCTCTGGCTAATAGTAAGAGTGCTTTTTTGCTAAGCTCCATCTATCTCAACGCTATTCGTTTCGGTAGTTTAGATCTCGTAGAGTCATTGATTAGCAGCGGACTGAGACCGCCCACTATGACTATGAGGGTTTCACTTCTGAAGTATGCGCTATGGAAAAGAGAGTCTGCCATTGCCGATAAGCTTAGAGCTAATGATTTTGAAACGGACCAATTTGCTGATGTCGCACTTGGTTCTATTGACAGGTTGAAACTTGCCTTAAGGGAGCCTGCAGCTGCTCATAAGAGAGACGAAAACGGTCGTACTTTCATGCATTGGGCGGCGCTGACTGGTCGAATCGACTTGCTCAAATTGCTAGTTGATGCCGGTGCATCCGTTGATGACGATGCTAATTGGGATAAGGCATCGGAAAGACCCTACTACTTGAACCCGCTGGAAGTCGCTGTATCGCTTGGTCACTTTGATGCCTGTAAGTTTTTACTAGCCAATGGTGCCAAACCTAATGGACGCCCTGGCGATATTTATCGCCCCCTGGGGATTGCCACAAAATTGTCTAACCGCCAGCTTGTTCAGTCTCTGTTGGGCGCAGGCGCTAAATTCAATCCACATGAAGTACACCATTAAGGGCAATACTATAATTCGCGACAATGTTGGAAGATGAAGGTAGATGAGGTTCAGTAGAGCTAGGCAAAGGCCAATAAAAATGACTTTTCCCGCCCAATATTTTGTTCGCGGTTCGAGCTTGAGTAATCGAAATCTATGCGGTTTCGTAGCGTCGCAATCTGCTATTGGAGGCTGAATTCTTACTATAAAGTCTTTGATTTGGCCTGCTCCGGAACCGTGGCCCCCGCCACCCGAACCGGAGCCACCAGCCGCTGCTTTCAATGCTTCATATTGGATAATTGAGTTCTTAGGCACCTTGCGACGTTTGCGCATAAACAGCTCCTGATACAACTTATCTCAGCTTATCGCAAATAGTTCTTGTACCTGACATTTTCTTAGATTTGACAGTAGTTCCAGACGCTGGTGCTAAGGAGAAGGGTTTTAATCCCTTCGCCATAGTTTTGCCAGATACGCGGAGCAAGATAGATTGTGTCTACTAAGCTCTAATTCCTTCGTTTTGAGGCACTTACCATGTCAAATAATTTCCGCTCGAAGGCGCTGCTTTTGCTCGTCTTGTCAGCTTTCAATGCGCAGCTTTTGCTGCCTGCATTGGCTCAGCGAGTACCTGTCGTGCCTCGCTTAAATCTTACTTCGCCTCTAACTCTGCGGCACCTGCCGCCGGTTTCAACCGATAGTTTTGTGCACCAGGCCGGAGCCAGAGCTGAGGACATTTATGGCGATGAGGGAGTGGGAGGTATTGAGAAGTGCCCTGGAGCCTACGGTATGGCGCACCAGGGTCATCTGCCGCCTATTGAGGGTTTTAACCCTGAAAACCGCATAGATGCGGGCATCTACGGCATAAGAAATCTAGGACTGACTACTGGTCACGGCAGTTACATGCCCTCCGCCTGGGGGGCCGATGAGTATGTCGGTGACGAATGGGCCAACACTGTGCGAGGGAATGAGTATGTTGGCGATGAGTGGTTAGACACCCTTCGCGATGACTACGGTCTTTTTGGCAAGTGAATTGGTCGGTCGAGTAAAGCAACAGATTTTGGTTTTCTACGTGCGCCAGCGCAATACTTTTTCTTTAATAGGATTGACGAATGCTCGACCCTGTTCGTAGGCATCGTTCCATTCTTTTTTCAGCATGAAATACCAGTGCCCGGGAGTACCAGCGTCTTTGATCGTCATGATCAAGCGCGGATTGTACTTATTGATGATTTGCTCTTGCATCAATGCCAGAGTTTGGTCTTGCATTAAGAAGGTGGTGACGAAGTAATCGACTATGGGTGAAAACATCTGGGTGAGAGGTGGCGCCCAGGTCCAGTAAGTCGTGTGGTTGAGTTCGGTGTGAGTATCATCAACTGGTGTCAGTGTGGTGATACCAGCCATCTTAGTGTGATTGTGATAGCTTAGATATTCGCGGCGACAGCCAGGTAAACGGAAGCTGATTTCGGTTTCGATATAATTGCCAATTAGCTTGAACAAAATTGAGCCCTGGGATGGTTTGTGCTTCACCATTGTCCAGCCGGTGCCCTCTGGCACATAAGTTTTGGCTTTCTCTTTCAAAACTTTTTGTGAGCGCCACCACCAGGAGTTATGCACGAAAGGCACATGGGCTGTGTCTATCAGCGCTGCCACGGCATAGTCTATGTGGGTTGGCAAAAGCAAGGTTGTGGTTGTTTTGGCATAAGTGCAACCTTTTAAACCTGGAGCATGAGGCACTTCTGGTAGATCTTCTTCGGCAATAGGTTTGTCGCCAAAATATACCCAGATGCAGTCTAGAACTTCGCGGCAGGGATAGGTGCGGCTTTTGATACCACAGAGATTGAGTTTTTGGTCTGAGCAAAGCGATGGAACTTCGGTGCACACTCCACTGGTATCAAATTTCCAACCATGAAAAGGACACTCCACTTCTTTGCCGTCAAAGTGACCAGCTGAAAGAGGAACCGCTTGGTGGGGGCAGATATCGCGCATGGCAAAGACTTTGCCGTCGCTGTCGCGACCAACCATGATTGGTTGATTGAGCATTATTTTCGCTACTTTTTCGCTGCGCTTGAGAGCCTTTGAAGGCGCAGCAAAGTACCACATGTTCTTTGTGAAGGTCTTGCCATAGGGAGAGACATAACCATCATTACTTTCGTTAGTGTCAACCGTTTCTTCTATTTCTACAGCAGGGCTGCGGTGTCTTTCAGTTTCGGTGAGCATAGCCATCCCTTTCGACCTTTCCAAGCTTAAATCAGCCATAAGCTTACTTTCGCATCAAGCATACTTACTTTCTCATCAAGCTTACAATGGAAGGGCTCAAAGATATCAAGTACAGCTAATAAATTTCGTTAACGCAGAGCGCAAAAGCTCTTTCTCTGGTCGTCTTAGTGTTCGAGCGAGACCCCTAGATAGTCTTGGCGCTTGAAGTCGAGCCATTTAGAAAATGTTTTGTAACCGGGTTTCTTAATTTCAAGCAAGTGATAACCATTGCTAAGATGGCACCAAAATGCCCCGCCGCTCAGTCCTGAGTTGTTAGCCGAGGTGATTTTGCCGAGGTTTGTACCATCTACATAGACGATGCCACCGACCGATTCTGAGTCACCGTTAAGAAATAGATTTGAGTTGCATTGACCGCTTGTTCGTGTCTCAGCAAAAATCAAAGCTAGAACAATGGCTGCAACTATTAGCCAGAGCCTCGGTGCCATTGAACGTTTCGGTAAGTACTGCTCAGTTAGTGTAGCTGTCACCGAGTGCTGCCTTCTTTAGGTGTGACTGGCATCCACAAAGTCGGAGCGGCGTATGGTAGAAGGCGTTTCTCTCCTTCTGGCTTTTCTTTAACTGGTTCTGGAGCCACTTTGGGCTCAGCAGCTGGGGTAGCTATGGCCGGAGCCACTGCCGGAATAGTGGAGGATGTAGAAGAAGTTGACGAGCTTGAAGCTGGCGAAGGGCTAGTGACAGTCGTCTCTGGTTGAAGCGGCGTGCCCGGTGTTGGCGCTGTCTCACTACTTGGAGAGAGAGATTGAGCTTCGGCCTTCATTTCTGAACTATTGTCAGAGCTAGTTGTGGCAGCGGTGGTTTCGCTTTTGCTTTCACTGGCGTCTGGGTTTTTAGCCAGTTGGTCGCCAGTTTTTTTCTCGTCTGGGACAAACTGTGTTGGAGCCATAAAGCTGCCTGGAGCAGTTGGTCTGGCTTTGTAGAAGGCCTCATTGTAATCGTGCCAGATTTTGGCCATGACGACGCCACCGGTGACGTTTTTGCCTTCAATAGCTTTGTTTTCGTCGTTACCGCCCCAAACTGCGGTCACCATATCTGGTGTGAAGCCAATGAACCAAATGTCTTTGCCTTCATCAGCGGTGCCAGTTTTGCCAGCCACTGGTCGGTCAGCTAACTTAGCCTGGGTGCCGGTGCCCCAGCGCACGCAGTCTTGCATACATTCAACAAGCCTGGCCACTGGTTCAACCTGGAAGGCACGATCAGCTCTTGGGTCGAATACTTCGATTACTTGGCCGCGATTATTTTCAATTTTGCGAATCACTTGAGGCTTAATGGCAATGCCGAATCGGGCAAAGGTTGAGTAGGCGCCAGCCATCTCTAAAGGCGATGCTGCAGAGCTACCGAGGGCTAGTGATAAGTTTGGATCTAGCTTGGCTGTCACCCCAGCTAAGCGGGCAGTTTCAATGACACTTTCCATGCCGACTTGCTGACCAACTTTAACCGCTGGAACGTTGCGAGATAGGGCTAGAGCGCGGCGTATTGGAATACGGCCATAGAATTTGTGGTCGAAGTTTTTCGGTGCGTAGGGCGCTTGACCCCAAGGTGACTTAATTACCAGAGGGCTGTCGTCAATAATGCTATCGGGGCCAAGTACGTTCTTACAAAAAGCGGTCAGGTAGACAAAGGGCTTAAAAGAAGAGCCAACAGTGTGCGGGTTGGTGGCGCGATTGAATTGATTTTTCCAGAAGTTTCCTACACCACCGACCAGGGCGACAACTTCTCCGCCACTGACAGATACCGATACGAGGGCACCCTGAGTGACACCTTTAGGAGCTTTCTTGATGCCCTCGTTCAACGATTTCTCTGCTAGCTCTTGGGCGACCGGATCTAAATTGGTATAGACGCGCAGACCTTGTCTGCGCATTTCTGCTTGGCTGAAGCGTTCGCGCAGCACTTGCAAAACATAACTGATGTAATAAGGATATTTTTGCATCGAGTTGGTGCCTTTTTTAAAGGCAAGCTGCTGGTCTTTGGCTTCTTTGGCCTGGGCGGCCGTGATGTAGCCATACTCGACCATCTTGTCGATGATTTCTTTTTGTCTGCTATAAGCTGCGGCTCTGTTTTGCGGTAAGCCTAGTTCGGATGGGGCTTTAACTAGACCAGCTAAGAAAGCCGCTTGGGCTAAGGATAATTGAGCGGCACTGCGGTCAAAATAGCGGGAGGCTGCCCGTTCAATACCGTAGGCATTGTTGCCAAAATAGACCTGGTTGAGATACATGTTGAGAATGCGCTCTTTGCTGTAGCGTCTCTCTAAATCCCAGGCGACATAGGCCTCTTTGATTTTACGGTCATAAGTTCTGCCAGCATCGGCAAAGAACAAGTTTTTTGCTAACTGTTGGGTGATAGTAGAACCACCCTCTTTGACGTGACCGGCGGCCATATTGGCCATAGAGGCGCGGAAGATACTAAAGAAATTGATGCCGTTGTGTTCGTAGAAGTGGTGATCTTCGGCAGCCAGAATAGCCTGCTGCATTTTTGTAGAAATTTGATTGAGGGGAACGACCCGTCTGTCTTCGTCGCCTTCTACTGTGCAAATAAGGTGGTCTTGTTTATCGAGAATTTGAATTGCTTCAATTGGTTCGAAGCGTTCAACCATTGTGACGTCGGGCAATTCTTGGATCTGCTTCCACATAGAAGCACCGAGATAGCCGCAACCAAGTGCACCTACGATTAGGCAGATAGTGAAGGAGCGCCGCGCCAAGGTGCCGGCGTTACCTAAAACACCCTGGTTCTTGCGTCTGGCTACAGATCTTCGCTTGGCCACGCTTTGCTTTCTCGATTCTCAATGGTTAGGGTTCAGTCCCCTGACATTATATATATTAAGGTGCCGGCGTGCTTCCTCCGTCAAATTCACGTAAAGAAAAGAGAGCGACAGTTGTCGCCCTCTCTTCTTTTACTTCTCATTAACTATGGTTTAGTTAGTTGCTTATGCTCTTGGATGAGTATTCATGTAGACCCGTCTCAAGCGGTCCAAACTTACGTGGGTGTAAATTTGGGTGGTGTTGATAGTGGTGTGACCAAGCAAATCTTGAACTACACGAAGGTCAGCTCCGCCTTCAAGCAAGTGAGTGGCGAATGTATGTCTCAAGGTGTGGGGAGTGATTGGCTTGTTGATACCAGCTTTGAGGGCATACTTCATGACGATGCGGTGGACAGATCTTGACGACAGGCGGGTTGCTTGCCGGCTTACGAACAAAGGATGCTCTGCTTGAGGCGTGCGGCCTTCTGCTAATTTTGTCCAGGTTTCGCTGAGATATTTTTTCAGCCAGTTGTGAGCGCTTTGATTGAGCAATACAACTCTTTCTTTGCCGCCCTTACCGAGAACCCGCATCTCCATGCCTTCTTGGTTATAGTCTTGAACTCTAAGACCACAAAGTTCGCTGACGCGCATGCCGGTGGCATACAAAACTTCCATCAGGGCTCTGTCGCGGGCACCTAAAACTGAATTGGTATCAGGTGACATTAACAAACGCACGATTTCTTCTTTATCTAAGCAGGCAGGTAATCTACGGGTGAGCTTGGGCCCTCTTACTTGCTTCGATGGATCTTCATCGATCAGTTGCTCTCTTCTCAAGTAGCGATAGAAAGATCTGATTGCCGAAATTTTGCGAGCGACAGTTGGTCGTGAGTATTGTTCTTGAATTTGTCTGATGTAAGCGCGCAAACCTTCAGCTTCTAACCATCCAGAAGTGGAGCTAGAGCTTGGGCTTGCTGCTGAATCATTGGCTGAATTATTGATAGATATTGGGGCACTACCGGTAGTTGTGTTAACTACTGTATGGCCATTGTAAGAATTCTGCTGTTCACTTTTCGCTGTGTCTGTTGGAGTTTCGCCTGAGGCGCTAACGTCGCTGCCAATCAGCTGTTTGAGGTCATTCATGTAAGCGCGAATTGTATGCGAAGAGTAATTGCGCTCTACTTCTAAGTACCCGGCAAATTGATCGAGCCAGTTCTTATGAGCAGTCGGGAGATCTGTGTCGACACTTTTTTCAAGAGCAGCATGCATGGCAGGAATGGCTTCTGGCAAGCCATTTATCAGACCTCCAGACTGCGCTCCAATATTTCCGTGCATGTTATTTGTTCCGTTTTGAAATGTCACTATTAACCGTCTTTCTAGATTTAGTAATTGATGTGCACCACAATTACTAATTATGAGAACTTTGAAAGCTTTGTAAAGACCCCAATAGTCAGTATCTGAGTAGTCATGAGGCAAATACGATCGCGTTTATCAGCACTGCTTTGACAAAAAAGCGGTGCTACAGATGGTGGCGCAAAGCTACTAGAATTCGGGGATGCGTGGGAATCGAACCCACCCAGGGCAGCGTAAATCTACCCCGCAACGATTTTGAAGACCGCACACCACACCAGCGATGCTCCATCCCCGCGTCCCTATCAATTTACCCTATTTCAACCAAAGCAGGGTGAACTGCCGATCTTCGTAACTTAGGTAAGTTTCATAGTCATTAAGAAAAACAAAAGATATTAATGAAATTTTATCAAGATTCGCTATGGCTCATCGGGCCAGTCGATTGGGGATCGTGTAAAACTTCTAATAAGGGTTGTAAGGAGCCCGAGATCGTCACAGTTCCCTACATTTGCATTGACAATATTATAGATAGATACGTATAGTTCCATCCCTGTGCCTGCAATTGCCCTCGGCAACTGCGGTTTCGTGCACAGATATGCTTTCGCATATGAGCAGCCACTCAACAGAGGTAACCGATGGCTTTAGAGTTGTCTGAGCGCGTCCGAACCTTCGGGGCGGGAAGTTCGCGCATCGCGGATTTACCTGATCTCGCTGAAATTCAGAAAAGTTCGTTCAAATGGTTTATCGAAGAAGGTCTAGCAGAGGAACTGCGGGCTTTCAGTCCTATCAAGGACTACACGGGAAGGTTGGAGCTCCACTTCCTGACAAATTACAATTTTGAGGATCACACTGAGCCTAATAAGCCCAAGACTCCTGAAGATGCAAGGGCCTTAGATGCCAGCTACACCAAGAAGCTGCGTATTCAAATGCGTCTTGTTAACCGCGAGATGGGTGAAATAAAAGAACAAGAGATCTACGTCGGCGACATTCCAATGATGACCGACCGCGGTACCTTCATTATTAATGGCGCTGAGCGTGTAATCGTTTCTCAGATCGTCCGCTCCCCCGGCATCTACTATAAAAGGGAAGTCGACACCAACGGTAAGAGAACCTTCTCGGCAACCCTTATACCTAACCGTGGCGCCTGGCTGAAGTTCGAAACCGATGTCAATGACATCATCTATGTAAAGATAGATAAAAACAGAAAACTTCCTGCCACTACCCTCTTGAGAGCCCTTGGTTATTCAGATAGTGAAATGGAAGGTATTTTCCGTCACAAAGAATTCCTCAAGAAAACTCTTGATAAAGATTCCAACAAAACTCGTGAAGATTCGTTAATCGAAGTCTATCGCAAGCTTCGTCCAGGTGACCCGCCCTCGGTTGCTGGTGGTCAAAGCATTCTTGACAGCCGTTTCTTCGATGACAAACGTTACGACCTTGGTCGCGTTGGTCGTTATAAATTGAATAAGAAGCTCAGCTTGTCGGTGCCAGAAGCTCAGCGCACACTGACTAGAGAAGACATCGTTGCTGCTGTCGATTACCTTATTGGTCTTCACTATGACGAAGGTCATGTGGATGATATCGACCACCTCGGCAACCGTCGTATTAGATCAGTTGGCGAATTGCTTCAGAACCAATTCAGAATCGGTCTTACTCGTCTTGAGAGAATTGTGCGCGAGCGCATGACTTTGCAAGACGCCGATACTCTCACTCCAGCTAACTTGCTCAACACCAAGCCATTGGTCGCAGCCATCCGCGAATTCTTCGGATCTTCGCAGTTGTCTCAGTTCATGGACCAAACCAATCCTCTCGCTGAATTGACGCACAAGCGCAGACTTTCAGCCCTAGGACCTGGTGGTTTGTCGAGAGAAAGAGCCGGCTTTGCCGTTCGAGACATTCACCCCAGTCACTACGGACGTATCTGTCCTGTAGAAACTCCTGAAGGTCCTAACGCTGGTCTGATTGGCTCGCTAGCGACTCATGCCCGTGTTAACGCTTATGGTTTCATCGAAACTCCTTATCGCCGTGTTGAAGGCGGTCTTGTTACCGACCAGATTCACTACCTGACAGCTGACGAAGAAGATAACTTCAGAGTGGCTCCAGGTGATGCACCTGTTAACGATGACGGTACATTCGTTCATCCTCTAGTTCCTGTGCGTTACCGCGCAGAGTTCATTGAGACTGGACCAGAGCAAGTTGACTATGTCGGCGTTAGCCCAATTCAAATTGTGTCAGTGGGAACGGCCTTAATTCCATTCCTTGAGCACGATGACGCTAACCGCGCCTTGATGGGTTCAAACATGCAACGTCAGTCTGTACCTCTGGTACGTACTGAGCGTCCACTAGTTACAACTGGCATTGAGCGTCAATCAGCTCGAGATTCAGGCATGGTGATTGTGGCCGATGTAGAAGGCGTGGCTGAATATGTTTCCGCTACATCTATACACGTTCGCACCAAAGATAAGCGTCTGGTCAAATACAGACTATCTAAGTTCCAACGTTCAAACCAAGATACCTGCTTGAACCAAAAACCAATCTTGCGTGTGGGCGACCACTGTAAGCCTGGTGATGTCATCGCCGACGGTGCTGCTACCAATTCTGGTGAGCTTTCCGTAGGTCGTAACTTGCTCGTGGCCTTTATGCCATGGGAAGGCTACAACTTTGAAGATGCCATCTTGATCAGCCAGCGCCTTGTGTTTGAAGACGTTTTGACTTCTATCCACATTGAAAAACTCGAAATCGACGCTCGTTCCACCAAGCTTGGTCCTGAAGAAATCACCAGAGAAGTTCCAAACGTCTCTGAAGAATCTCTTCGTCACCTTGATGAAAATGGCATCGTCCGCATCGGTTCAAGAGTCTATCCAGATGACATTCTGGTCGGCAAGATCACTCCTAAAGGTGAATCTGAACACCCACCAGAAGAGAAACTTCTGCGCGCCATCTTCGGCGAAAAAGCACGCGACGTTCGTGATAACTCCCTTAGAGTTCCACACGGCGAAGGCGGCCGGGTTGTAGACGTTAAAGTCTTCGACCGCGAAAAAGGCGATGAACTTCCTCCTGTTGCCAACAAAGTGGTGCGTGTCTACATCGCTCAGAAACGTAAGGTTTCTGTGGGCGACAAAGTAGCCGGACGTCACGGTAACAAAGGTATCGTCGCTAAGATTCTGCCAACCGAAGACATGCCTTTCTTGCCAGACGGCACACCGGTAGACATCGTATTGAATCCACTGGGCGTACCTTCTCGTATGAACGTTGGTCAAACTTTCGAAACTCTGCTTGGCTTGGCAGCAATGCTCACCAACCAGCGCTACGAAGTGCCACCATTCGATGAAATGTATGAAAAAGAAGCTTCATCGATGACTGTTCACCGTGAAGTAGTTAAAGGCAAGGCCATGACTGGTTTTGATTGGATTGGAGATGACGGTAAAGTCACTCTCTATGACGGTCGCTCTGGTGATGCTTTCGAAAATCCTGTTTCTGTCGGCAAAATCTACATGATGAAACTTGTTCACCTTGTAGACGACAAGATTCACGCTCGTTCAACTGGCCCTTACAGCTTGGTTACTCAGCAGCCGCTGGGTGGTAAAGCGCAGTTCGGTGGTCAGCGTCTCGGAGAAATGGAATGCTGGGCTCTTGAAGCTTTCGGCGCCGGCTACTCACTACAAGAGATGCTCACCATTAAGTCAGATGACGTAAACGGTCGCTCTAAGGCTTACGAATCAATCGTTAAGGGTGAAAACCTCAGACGTCCTGGTATTCCTGAGTCGTTCAAAGTGCTCGTGCGCGAACTTCAATCTATCGGTCTCGACGTTTCTGTGGCCAAGCGTACTCGCGAAGGCCAAGAAGTTGAAGTTGACTTGATGACTGAAGTTGAGGAAGTACGTCCACGTGGTCTGAGAAGACTCAGTCCGTTTGGCGAGATTGGCCTCGAATCAGAACTTGCTGAGCTTTCACGCCAGACTGCTATCCCAGCTTCGGCTGTGGCAACTGCAGATTCTGACGAGCTAGTGGAAGACGGAGATCCTGATGTGGTTGGCGACTCTTATGAAGGTGTCGTTGACGTACTCACTCCTAGCATTCCAATAGTTGAGGCCCTGATCGGAGCAATCGAAGCACCAGACTTTTCAGTAGATGCTGAACCTGAAGATCTGATCGACGACTCTGACGAAGCCTAATCAAGCCTAACTAATTCAAAGAGAGGACTGTCATCTAAAATGACTACGAGTATTGACCGCTTTGACTACATCAAAATTGGGATCGCCTCACCTGAGCGTATCCTTAGCTGGTCACACGGCGAAGTAACCAAGCCGGAGACCATTAACTACCGTACTCTCAAACCAGAGAAAGACGGCTTGTTCTGCGAGCGCATTTTTGGACCATCAAAAGACTGGGAATGCTACTGCGGTAAGTACAAACGGGTAAGACACCGGGGCATCACTTGCGAACGTTGCGGCGTTGAAGTGACCGATTCTAAAGTTCGTCGTCACCGTATGGGCCACATCAAACTGGCTTCTCCTGTGACTCACATTTGGTTCCTTAAAGGCATTCCAAGTTATATCGGCTTGCTTCTCGACTTGCCCTTGCGCGATCTAGAACAAGTTGTTTACTTCAATGCTTATGCCGTAACCAACCAAGGCAACTCTCCTGATTTGCACAAGAATCAACTTCTTGCTGAAGATGAGTACGAGAAGCTTTTAGAAGATCCCAACATGCAGTTCGACGTCGGTATCGGTGCTGAAGCTGTCAAACAGCTTTTGTTCGATATCGCCAGACCACAGTATGAGCGCCCAGATAACAAAGACGATCGCGGTCGTTTGCTCGAACTTCCTGGTTTGAAAGAACTATCTAAGCAACTTCGTGAAGAACTGGCTGGCGCCGGCGGCTCCCAACAGAAGAGAGCAAAAATCATCAAGCGCTTGCGCTTGGTAGAAGCCCTGGTAAATTCCCACACTGACCCAACCTGGGTTGTGCTCGACAATCTACCAGTTACCCCACCAGATTTGCGCCCAATGGTGCAACTCGATGGTGGCCGCTTCGCTACTTCTGACTTGAACGATCTATATAGACGGGTTATTAACCGCAATAACCGTCTTGCTCGTTTACTCGAAATGGGCGCTCCTGAAATCATCGTGCGCAACGAAAAGCGTATGTTGCAGGAAGCCGTTGATGCTTTGATCGATAACGGTAGACGTGGTCGCGTGGTGGTTGGTCCTAACAACCGTCCACTGAAGTCACTATCTAACATTATTGAAGGTAAGCAAGGTCGTTTCCGTCAGAACTTGCTCGGAAAACGGGTTGACTATTCAGGACGTTCTGTAATCGTGGTTGGTCCTACGCTTAAGTTGCACCAGTGCGGCTTGCCTAGAGAAATGGCCTTGGAACTCTTCAAGCCTTTCGTGATCAATAAGTTGATCGAAAGACAGATTGTTCAAAACATCAAGTCTGCCAAGAAACAAATCGAAAAGGGCTCAGCAATTGTCTGGGAGATTCTTGAAGAAGTAATTCAAGGTCACCCAGTACTCTTGAACCGCGCTCCCACACTGCACAGACTCGGTATTCAGGCTTTTGAACCAGTATTGGTTGAAGGTCGCGCTATCCAGTTGCACCCGCTTGTATGTTCGGCCTTCAACGCCGACTTCGACGGTGACCAAATGGCCGTGCACGTTCCGTTGTCGGTTGAAGCTCAGGCTGAAGCCCACATGCTAATGCTCGCTTCAAACAACACTCTACTTCCAGCTACTGGTCGACCAACCATCACACCTACTCAAGACATGGTGCTTGGTATTTATTACCTGACCATTGAAAAGCCAGGCAATGATGATCCTAAAGTGTGCCGTGGCGCAGGCATGAGATTCGTTTCCTTAGCTGATGCAAGATCAGCCTATGAAGCCGGAATTCTTGATCTGCACGCCAAAATCAAAGTACGCGATGTTGACGGCAAAATGGTTGAGACAACTCCTGGTCGTGTCATCTTCAACGAAGTTGTACGCGAAGCAATCACAGTAGTTAACTAGAGCTGTCAAGTTTTAGAGCAAGCATCAACCTTTATCTAAAGACTTTACCTAAAGAGGGTCCAATGGTCACAGGCGATAAGAAGAAAGAATCAATGGAATTCATCAACACAACTGTTGATAAGAAGAAGCTCGGTAATCTTCTTTCAGATGTGTATGAGAGATTCGGTACAGCCAGAACAGCTGAACTAGCCAACTCACTAAAAAACCTCGGTTTCAAGTTCGCCACCAAAGCCGGCGTAACTGTTTCAATCGACGACTTAGATGTACCGGAAGCCAAGAAAGGCTTGATTTCCGCTGCAGAAAAAGAAATTGAAGAAGCACAACGCCGCTATGAGCGCGGCGATATTACTGAAGTTGAACGCTACAACAAAGTAATCGATACCTGGTCAGCTACCACCGACCAGCTCACCAAAGAAGTTGTAGACAACTTCGATCGCTTGAACCCTGTCTACATGATGGCTTTCTCTGGAGCTAGAGGCAACATCTCCCAGGTTCGTCAGCTAGTTGGTATGCGGGGCCTGATGGCTGACTCTCAAGGTCAGATTATCGACTTGCCGATTAAGTCCAACTTCCGTGAAGGCTTGAACGTAACTGAGTACATCATCTCCTCCTACGGCGCCAGAAAGGGCTTGGTTGATACCGCTCTGAAAACAGCCGACTCTGGTTACTTGACCAGACGACTAGTTGACGTTGCCCAAGACGTAATCGTGCGTGAGCCAGATTGCGGAACCGTTCGCGGCATCTTCATGCAACCAATTGCAGAAGGCGACAAAGATCTTGTCAGCCTGCAAGAGAGAATCTTCGGTCGCTCTGCTTCTATTGATGTCGTCGACCCTGAAACCGGTGAAGTCTTGGTTCGCGCTGGCGAACTGATCAGCCGCAAGCAGGCTGCTCTTCTCGATAAGACTCTGAAGAAGCCAAACAAAGTTGTGATGGTACGCAGCCCACTTACTTGCGAAAGCCAATATGGCGTTTGCCAGAAGTGCTACGGTTGGGCTCTCACTAGCCACCGTCCTGTTGACCAGGGTGAAGCAATCGGTATTATTGCCGCTCAGTCAATCGGTGAACCTGGTACACAGCTAACCATGAGAACGTTCCACACTGGTGGTGCTGTTTCTGGTGGTAAGTCACGTAACCAAGTTAAAGCTCCAGCTAAGGGCACTGTGGTCTTCAAGATCCAGAGCCGTTCTATGCGTACCGCTTACGGTGACGTTATGGAACAAACTACCCGTGATGGGGTGATGAAAGTTGTGGTTGGCGAGAAAGAGCATTCTTTCCCAGTGCCAGTCGGAACTCTACTCTTCTTGCCTTCAGGCTCGGAAGTTGTGGCAGGGCAAATTATTGCTGAATACGATCCACCAGGTTCGAAGAAGAACTTGACTGAACGCGCTAGCAAAGATATCACCGCTGATATCTCTGGCCGTATCATGTTCCAGAACTTCCAGGCTGATGAGAAGAGAGACCGCCAAGGCAACATCTCTAGAACAGCTAACCGCGCCGGTATCATTTGGGTACTGGAAGGTGACGTATACAACTTGCCATCAGGCGCTCATGTAGTGGTCAAGGATGGTCAAGACGTTAACGCTCTCGATGTATTGGCTGAAATTCAAATCACTTCCGAACATGGTGGTGAAGTTAGATTCGGACCGGAAATCGAAACTGAAACTGTCAAAGTCAGCAAGACTAAATCGCAAGTTAGACTGACCAAGGGCAAAGAGATGAATGTCATCATTGCTTCAGTCGGTGCTAACAATGCCAAGCTTGAGCCTGGTCAAAAAGGTCATATCTGGCGCGTTCAAAAACAAAAAGAATCATTCGCTATCAAAGTAGTGAACGAGGAAGTTGTTGAGAACGGCAAGATTATTGCTGAATTGGTTGATGATGGCTTGAACGTGGTCAGCTGTGGCGGTGAGATTATCTACGATGGCGTAGAAATCGATGACCGTCGCGTTGTCACCAAGGCCGGTAAAGTGCTCTTCGTTCCAGAAGAAGTTCACTTCATCTCTAAAGATAGTTCACTGAAAATGTCTGAAACTGGTGAAACAGTTACAGCCGGTCAAGAAGTTGTAAAAGACGTCTTTGCTCACATGGAAGGTATCGTCGAGATCATCGCTGATAACGACATCATCCACGAAGTAATCGTCAGACCAGGCGACTTGGTTCCAATCGGTGATCCATCAGAAGTGAAAGTGCCTGAAGGCCAAATCGTTGAGCCTGGTACTGAAATTGTTGAAGGCTATACCTACAAAGAGCGCAAGCTAGTTAACCTCTTCGAAAAAGAAGATGGTTCCTGCTACGTCATTGTTCGTCCAGTAGAAGAGTATTGGATTGAACCTAGAGAAACTAAGTTCAAGCACAAAGCCACCGACGAGAAAATCTCTCTCCGTTCAGTTACTCAGTTGCTCTTCCGCGACAGAGAGAAAGTCAGACACATCCAGGGCGCGCAATTGACTAGAACCTCACTGGTTCTGCAAATGCAAGGCCACCTACAAACCCTCAAGGGCATTGTAGAAATGGGTGAAGATCTCAACATTGTTGTACAAGAGAATATTCTCTTGCGCCGTGAGCAAGATCTCAACGTCACTCTCTTGTCTGTAGAACACGGTCAGATTATTGACGCCAAGGCTGCTGTTGCCACTACTCAAGTTCTCACCAGAACTGATGCTCGAGTTCAACTCTCCAAGACCGACGAAAGAAGAATCTTGTTGGTGACCGAAGAGCAACAAGTGCACCAGAAAATCAAAGGCACTTGTAACTTGAAAGAAGGCGATTTGATTCGCTTTGGTGACCCACTATCTAAGGCCTCTAGTGCTTCTATCTCTGGACAAATTGTTTCAGTTGATGGTGCCGAAGTGGTGCTTAGAAAAGGTCGTCCATACCTGATCTCAGTCAATACTCAGTTGCAGTGCGAAGACGGTAACCTGGTTCAACGGGGCGACTTGCTTGCCACCTTGATCTTCGAACGTCAGAAAACTGGAGACATCGTTCAGGGTCTTCCTCGTGTAGAAGAAGTTCTGGAAGCCAGAAAGCCGAAAGAAGCTGCCATCCTTGCTGAGCGCGAAGGCAAAGCGAGAATGGTGACTGAAGACGATACAACCAGACTCTACATCGTGTTTGGTGATGGTACCGAAGAAGAAATTCCAATTCCTCAAGGTCTCAACATCATTCTCGAAGACGGCGACACCGTTACACTCGGTATGCCTTTGACAGACGGTCCTCCTAACCCACACGACATCGTGCGCTTGAGAGGCATCGAAGCTGCTCAGAAATATCTAGTAGACGAAGTACAGTCTGTGTACCGTTCACAGGGTGTGGAAATCGCCGATAAGCACATCGAAGTTATCGTCAGACAGATGACCCGTAAGGTTCGTGTTGATGATCCAAAAGACACCATCATGCTACCTGGCGAGTTGATGGAGCGTTATCACATTGACCAAGAGAACGAGAAATCGGCTCAACAAGGTCTGGAAGGCGCTACATACACTGATGTATTGCTCGGTATCACCAAGGCCTCACTCAACACAGAATCGTTCATCTCTGCTGCATCATTCCAGGAAACCACAAGAATTCTGACTGAAGCTGCTGTAGAAGGTAAGAAAGACTGGTTGCGTGGTCTTAAAGAGAACGTCATCATCGGCCGACTCATCCCAGCAGGTACTGGCTTCCAAGGCCATGCAATGCCGGTTGAGGAAGAAGAAGAAGAAGAAGATATCTATCCACCAATCGGTGAAGGTAGCTTCAACGTTCCTGCGTAACGTAAAAAGGGCCTGCTTAAACAGAACCTGCTCAATTGGGGCTTGTTTATAAAAGCTAGCTTGAAGCGTGTGCATAAAACAAAATAGTTGTATATGCAACTATTTTGCAAAAAGGGCCTCCGGTAAGGAGGCCCTTTTGATTTGCTTTAATCTACTTCTCGAACTAGCGTTTGGAATAGCGTTCAGACTAGTTTGTTTGACTAAGTCTTGGGGCGTTTATTGAGATGCTTATGACCGTGACTATGGTTGTGACCATGATTATGAGAAGCTGTACGATAGTCAGGGTGCAGAATTTGATTGGCATTGAAGCGCTTGCGAATGCGACTGGCCAAGAAATAGGTACCAACTTTTCTTGACGGGTTACAGCGCTGGTCTAAGAGCAGGTGGGTCAAGATGGAAATTGTTATGCCGACGCGGTAAGGCTGGCGGCTCTTACCTTTGAACAAAAGGAAGAAAAGGGCCAGTAGCTCATAAGAATGCAGAGGCAAATAGAGCTTGCCGCTGTAATTCTCGTGGGCGGCTTCTTTGAACATATGCCAGTCAAATTTCCAGCCGTGAGCCCGAACATAGTCAAAAATATGGTCAAGGTCGATTAGAAAACCTACCAGAAAGCTTGCCAATGCGGCCTTGCGAGACCTGTAAACATAGTAACTGGCGCAACTTACGCCTGCTGAAGTGATGATGTGTCCGACGGTTCGCATACTTTCAAGATTCCCTAATTTGCCCTGATCCTTGATAAAATCGTCACTTGTAGCGGTTTTTACCCTCAGTATCTGAGACCATCAATTAGATATACCCGGTGGCCATTTTTTTACGCAGTTTTCGTCTGTATAGAGTTTATTTCGGAGTTTTAGAACAAATGCAATTTGCGCTGGGGCCTATGGGCCATAAAGGGAAGCTTTTCGCTGGATTGTCTCGCTCAGCCCTAAGCTCGGTTCTATCGGCCACCTGTGCCTTAACCGTAGGCGCTATTTCTATAAACTCAGCCCCGCTAGCATCAGCCCAAGCTCCTCAGGGAGGGGCCGGCACAGCTCAACAGGCTGTGGGGATGTACAACCTCGGTCTGGCTGCCTACAAACAGGGCAGCCTAGAGTCAGCCATCATCTTCTTCCGCCGTGCCACCGATATGGACCCCAATCTGGCCGATGCTCAATATAACCTGGGCGTGCTCTATCAGAGCCAGCGCCGTTTGAAGGAAGCCATTCCGCGCTTTCAGGAAGTGCTCAGAGTCAAATCAGCCGACCCAGACGCTCACTTCCAGCTTGGTATTGCCTTGATGGACATGGGTCGCGCCGCAGAAGCTAAGAATCATCTCCAGGCCATTGCTCCAAGTTCTCCCCATTTTGCTGACGCCCAAAAACGCATTCAGACCTGTGAAGCTCAGCTGGCTGGGGCTACGGTCGCTTCACCTAGCTATAGCCCCAATGCTAGTGCTGCTCAACCGCCTGCCAATGTTTTCAATAATTCAACTAACCAGGCCATGAATTTGAACCCGGTGGCCACTGACGGACAGCCAGCCCCTCGCGACTACAGCACAATCTCAAACAATCCGTCGGGCAACACTCTCAGCCATGTAGTTCAGCCTCAGCAACAAGTACAACAAGTACAGCAGGTTCAACAAGTACAGCAGACTCAAGCCGTCAGACCGGTGGCAATTGCCAGCGCTCCCGTTGCTGCAGCCCGGGCCGGCGTGCCCACCGCGGTATTGGCTAACTCTTCGGCTCGTGTCATCGCTACCGGATTTTCCGCCCCAAGCGGATTGACGTTCGATCGCCTCGGCAACCTCTATGTTGCTAACTTTACGAGCAATACTGTTGACCGTATTTCGGCTGATGGCACCCGCATGCAATTTAGCTCCGGCTCTAACTTAAAGGGGCCAATTGGTCTTGCTGCCGATGAAAGCGGCAATATCTATGTCGCTAACTATGATGGCGGTACAGTGGCGAGAATCAGTCCTGCTGGTGTATCCACTATTATCGGGACCGGCTTCAAGCAGCCTTATTACCTCACTCTCGATAAAGAGGGCAACCTCTTTGTCAGCCAACAAATAGATAACTCTGTGGTGCGTTTGACACTGCCTCGCCCAATGGCTCGCACTCAATAGAAACTAGCTGGCAATAGGAATTGTTTGATGTCCGACGTTAAAACTGAAGCAGATAAATCTGCCGAAAAAAAGTCTGTTGAAGAGAAAGCTGCTGGAGAGAAATCTACCGGAGAGAAATCTAGTAGTACCAAAATCATTGCAGCGCCACTGGATGCCGCACGTTTTGACGCCAAGCGTGTAGCTGTGCAGATGATGGTCGGCAATCAGTTTGTGCAGCCCTATCACTTCATCATGACCCGGTTAAAGGTCTACGGAAGAGAGAATATCCCCAAAGAGGGTTCTCTGATTGTTGTTGGCAATCACATCTCACATTTTGATCCACCCTTGTTTGCCTTCGTTACGCATAGACCGATGATCTATATGGCTAAGAGCGAGCTTTGGGACAATAAATATATGGGACGCTTGCTCGATTGGCTTGGGGCCTTGCCCATTAAGAGAGGTAAGCCGCAGCTCTCTACTGTCAAATTCATTCGCCAAATCATGAAGACCGGCTGGTCTCTTGGTATGTTCATTGAAGGTACGCGCTGTAAAACACCTAATTCGATAGGTAAGCCCCACGTTGGTGCTGCTTATTTTGCCAAAGTAACTAATAGTAAGATTTTGCCAATTGGTTTTATCGGTACAGATAAGCGCTTTGGACCAGCTAGAGTGAATATCGGCAAAGTAATCGAACCAGGCGATGATCTGGAAGCGAAGACTTGGGAGATCATGGATGCCCTTGCCGAGTTGACCGGTTTCCAGATTCTTGAGCGTAAAATGGCAGACAAAGAGTAACAATTATGAATCAGATTGAAAGCCGCGAGTATCGCTAAAATTTATTTGCCAGAAATTAGTTGCTAGAAATTCTTTGCTAATACAGTTTCATAAGTCTGGTAGCCCTGACCTTCATAGCATTTTATGGCAGCCAGATTGCCGCGTTTGGCGCAGAGACGAATGCGCTGGCAGCCAAGTTTTTTCATGGCCTTTTCAATCGCATCTAAGAGCTGCCTTGCTACGCCGTGTCCGCGCCAACTGGAGCTGACGCAAACATCAGATATGTAAGCACACTTGCGCACCGCATCTAATACCAGCTTGTCATCGTTTTCTACCCAGGCGCAAACAAAGCCAATGGCTTCAGCTTCAGCTAGGGCAACGAGAATGACACCTTGCTTCGACTTTATAGAATCTACTAAAGATTGAGCATACCATTCTTTGATTTCAGCACCACTTTTAAGACCGGGCACAAGGCCGCTCTCTGTATCTTGAATAATTTCGACAAAGCCTTGAATTGCCTGAAAATGTTCAGGACGATAGTCTTCAATTTTTATTTGGCCGGAGCTGCTCATGCTAATTAGCTACTCACTAATTTGAATTTTGATTTGCTGGCCGGGCTTGAGGCGCTGTTTTTCAATTTGATTGGGCCAGTAAATCACTAACAACTCATAGAGTTCAGCAACGGTGACCGGTTTGCGATCGCGCTTGGTGTCGGCTGTTTCGGTAAAGTAGAAGGGGAAGGCAGAATAAGCCTTGTCGCCGTTTAGGGCGGCAACATCGGTCTGCCAGCCTGTCCAGCGGAAGGCTTTGTAATAAGTTTCAAGGTCGCCGTGCAAGCAGAACTCTAAGAAGCCGCTGTAAGGAATGTCGAGGTCTTCCCACTCTAAAGTATCTGGGGCAAAGTAGCATACATTTCCAGTTTGGCCAGTTTGCCCTGGCAGGCCGCCGCCATTGAGAGCAAAGAAGCCGCCGATGACATCATCACCAATCAAGAGAAAATCATTTTCGCCCGGGCCGCTACCAGTGGCTGTGATGTTCCAGTCTGGAAGGGTGCGAGGAAGTTTGCTGCTGCCTGACCCGAGGATGCGTATCCAGCCGTGATCAACTAAAATGCCGCCGGTCTCGTAAATAATGGAACCCATAGAAGACCTAGTCGTCACTTGGGTGGCCACTAAAGCTTCAGCGTTCTGTGGTGCCGTAGCCGGTAAAACTTCTACCAGATTTTTCGCTCCGCTCAGCCATCCTTTGACCATGGGCCAGGCTGGGTCGTTGCTAATTAATTCTGTGAGAGGGCGCTTATCCACCGACTTTTCTCCGCTTTTCAAACTATTGGCCACAATCATAACAAGTGGAGCTGCTAAATTGGCCCTTAGTGACGGTTCAAGACGGCTTTTATGCTCTCATATTGTTTGGGCTTCAGTACCGACTTTGCTTCCGCTAGTGAGCTATGAAGTTTATTCACGCTTGAGGGGCTGGGACTAGTGAAGTTGTTTGCTGCTTTATCGAGCCAGTGTTCAATGGCAAAATCGATGGCTATATCTAAGTGAGTCTCTAAGGGAGCCTCGATATCTGACTCGGCTTTTGCTTGAATTGTTACTTTTGCGGCAAGGAGGTAAGGCAGACTTATCCACGGCGGCGAGTAGGCCATAGTTGAGATTAGAGTGCGCTGTGCTTCAAGGGAAAGCTCCTGGTTGAATAGCTCCCAGATTGATTCTATTGCTATTGAATCGGGATTAGCTCGAAGATATTTATAGGCCGATTTGATGCAGTGATTGCTTTTGTCCAACAGGGCTCGGCAAACAATCTCTGCTTTATCTGCTTTGTCTGCTATTTGCTCTTGAGCTAAAAGTAATTCGTAGGCGAGCGCACGAACTTTGCCGCTTGAGGCCGCAGTTAGCGGTTCTATTAACTCGATTGGCAGAGCTGCTTCGATTTCGAGGAGACTTCTCAGCGTAAACAAGAGGGAGTACTTCTTTGTTTGCAAATTTTGTATGTAAATCTCTCTGGCATTCACTTCTTTTAGGCGATAGCGGGCGAACAAGCGCACGGCAAAACTAGTGTCAAAAAAAGCAGCTTCTAAAATCGCGCGGCAATCTTGTTTCTCCGCCAACCAGCGTAAAACTTCAAGCCTTACTGTCGCTGCTGAATCAGTGAGAAGTGAGACAATCGGCCGCTCAATCAAATTGATCTTGTTGGCTTTCAAAGCAAAGTCGAAAGCTCTTTGTCTAATACGCGGGTCTTTATTCGCCAAGCCAGCATTTATAGCTGTTTTAACTGATGTCGGTGAATCTATTTTCAGTAAAAGTGTAAACGCAAAATGTCTTTCGGATGCTGTTTCTGAATTGAGATAGCTAAGTAGTTCAGTCTCATATAGAGGCGAGCACAAGACATTCGCTATTATCTCCTGAATGCCATCGTGGTTGTATCTCCCTAAAGTTGAGAGATGTTTGATCAGGTAGAGATTGTCTGTGAAGTGCCTGGAGTAGTCTCCTTCCAGTCGCTCTTTTATCGCTGCAATGGCCTGGTTGTGAATGCTCTCTACCCAGTCATTGGCGCGAAGCAGAATGAACGGCAGTTCCTTGCCATCGAAGCCACTAGCCAACTGCCTCAAGGCTTTTTCTCTGATGAAACCGTTAGGATTAAAGGAAAGCAGACCCAGCACATTGGTTGGAATCGTGAGTTCATCAAGTAATTTGATCGGCTCGATTACTATTCGATAGCTGCGCGTGACAATATCGAGTTTGACTAGGTCTTTTGCTGATACGTCCCTGAGGAGATATTCAATGACAGCCCAGGCTTTCTCTCGAATTTCTGCTGCTTGGTGTAAGCACAGCCCGGTTACCAAATAGATGCTTGTGATATCGTCATGGGCTACTGCTTGTTCGAGAGCTTCGCTGAGCTTAGCTTTGCTCAGATTCGCTTCGGCGAAGCCTTTTTTATTCTGAAGGTAACTCCAAATTACCTCTTGGTGGTCAAAGGTCGACATTTTTGTATGTTCGCACATTTGCTGTTGTTGGAAATTAATCTCTGGTAGTTGTACAAATTGCATCTGTAGGTAGATGATGGACGTAGGTTATCTGTCTTTTGTTATTTGTCTTCTCTAGCTTTCAGGTAAATGCTTATGCGACCTTTCAATCTAAAGCTCTTTTGTGCCCTGGCGCTTGCCCTCAGCACTGGCTTTTCTGGTATGGCCAATGCTGCACCTGGTGTGATCGACGGCCGCGAAGCTAGAACCAATGTCGACAATCTTACAAAGCAAGTCTATTGGTTTAATAATCTGCGCGACGCTGAAGATTCGGCCAGGCAAAAAGGCAGGCCATTGCTCTGGATGCATATCTTGGGCAAAATCGATGGGGCCACGTGAAGTGCCGGCAATAGCCTGAGGGCCGTGTCGCTCTCTAATGAATCAGTTCTCTCATATCTCAAAAACAATTATGTCTGTGGTACTTACGATATTACTGGCCAGCCCTATGCTGGTATGTCGGGCCGCCACGAAATCAATGGCAATGCCGTGCGCACTAGTAATGGGGCGGGGCCTCACAATATTCAGATGTTTGTTTTGGCAGCTGACGGTACGGTTTTGCATTGCTTGCCAGGTTATTGGGATTCGCAAGATTTGATTGAAGAGCTTAGTTTCGCTCAACAACTTAATCAAGTCTGGTTATCGTCAGGTTCCCTTGAGCAGAAACGCCAGACATTTTCTCGTATGCAGTTGGCTCATATAGCTAAACATTCACCGGCTATGGTTGCCAGAAGTCAGATGCAAGGCTTTGATCAGCAGTATGAAGCGCGCACTCGCCTCAATACCTCTGACACCATATTAAATACCGCTTTAGCGGCTCAAACTTTGCAAATGGGAGGCAAGGCTCCCCCTGGTGCCTTCAAAACTACCGATGTAATTATGCACGAACGCATGGCACAGCGGCCTTTTTTGCCTTATTCGCAGTTTGATGTGACGGCATATTCTGACTATGGCAAGAAAAAATACGATAAACACGAAGATTATCGTAATTCTCGCGGCCAAGTTGATTCTAGTGCCCGCTTCGCGCCAGAACTGGGCACCAAGGAAGATACAAGGAAGAGTGCCTATAGCGCCGACGGCCGTATCAAATCGGTATCGAGCTATCTCAACCGCCATGGCATTAAGAGTTTTGGCCCGGCCAGGTAGTGAAATCTTAAGACCATTGGGAAAATAGCTAGTTCAGAGTTACTCCATAGTGTCCGAAATTTGGCCGAAAATCGGACACTATGGAATAACGCGAGGAGAGAGCCTAAGGCTTTTAACTTTTCTGTCTCATTTTTCGAGTGAAATTGAGACAAGGAAAGAACTTCTTAAAGCCAGATCTTCTTAGAATCAGGCTTGAGGAATATCCTGCCGTGGTGAATACCTGCCGTGGGAAAACCCTGCTGCTATCGATATTCTAAGACTTAGAGCGGCGACAGAAGAGCAAGCGTCCTTTTTCAGGGTCATCTAATTGACTGCGCAGCCAGCTGTGTCTTTGTTGGTGACAGCTAAAGAGAATAATTTGGTGTTCGCGGGCGATTACATTGATCAAGAAGCGCATCATCTTCAAGAAGCGGTCGTCATCTGCCTCAGAAAAAGGCTCATCCATAATGATCGGCAGAGAGTTCTGTTTGGAGAGAAAACAAGCAACGATCATGCGGGCCAGCCAGTGCAACTGCTCTTTTGTGCCGATAGAAAGTTGGTTCATGATCTCGGCAGAAGAAATGTCTTCTTGTTGGTTCTTGCGCCGAGCCACTAGTCTTAGCTCATGGTCGAAGCGTACTTCTTCATAGTCGAGGCCGAGCTTACCTAGCATCTCTTTGCCAATGTTATTGAGGTTGGTGGCCCAGTCAATGTAATTTTCGCCGCTTAATCGCTTAAGGGTGTCGCGAGCAATTTCTAGGGCAACTTTGGCGCGCTTGGCACTATGAAGCTTGAATTCGGTGAGGTCAAGTTCTTCTAGGCAAGTGAGATACTGCTCGTCGCAATTGCCCGAAAGTGTTCTTACTCGCAGGAGAAGCTCTTCTCTTTCTTCCTTCAAGCCTTCTACTTTAGCCAGATCTTGAGGAGCTTCCTCGCCTTCTGTTTCTTCCTCGCTAACCGGGGGCATTGATTCAATGCCGGGAAACTGACTGCGAAGAGCATCAAGCTGCTGAATAACTCTGGTCTGGTAGTCTTCCAAACCCTTCACTACTGTTGGCAGTTCAGCCATTGGTGTGCCACTCTCCTGCTCAAGACTGCTTAGTTCGTCTGTCAGTTTGGTGTGGGCCGAGTGAGAATTGATGCGCTCACTGATATTTTCGAGGCCCCGAGCTATGGCGTCTGCAGAACTAAGATCTAGTTCCATTCCAACTTTGTGCAGAATGTTGCCCAGGGCTTGGTCGGTGTCGTCCAGTTCGTCTTTGAGTTGGCTCAGCTTTCGAGCAGAACTACTAGCGTCTTGGAATGTCTGTTCTAGGTTCTTAGCCTCTTCGGTGTAGGCCGAAAGGCCTTGACTGAGTTGCTTAGCTGTATTGGCCGTCAGTTGAGCGTTAGGTTTGCCCACCTTGGTGACAAACACAGTCAGGTCAGCTTTGAACTTAGTCAAAGTTGCTTGCTTTTGATCTAGCAGCTGTTCAATTAGTTCTAGCTCTTTTAGCTTGCTCGCTTGCACGGCATATTGATCAAGTCTGGTTAATAGATCGGCTCTAGCAGCTAATCCAACTTTGCGGGCCAGGGTGTCTAGTTTGAGCTCAAGAGCACCAACAGTATTATGCTTCTCTTCTAGGTCGTTGATGATGCGTAACTTGTCTGCTTCTATCGACTGAAAGTCGCTGGCATACAGTACTTCTGGTTTAAATACTGGCACTGCAATAAAGCCTGCCATTACCAAGAAGACAATTCCAAGGACCACAAGCACGGGCGAAATAAAGGCCGCTCCCTTTACGATAATCATCAATACCACGCCTAGCACTGTGGCAATTATGCCGACTAGACCAAGTAAAATTGCTAGATTGCGTTTTTTCTCGCCTTCTTGTTTGCGCTTAATTTCAAATTCTTTGTGCTTAGCTCTCGATTGATGAAGGGCTCTTTCGCCGTTGGTGATTTGATCTTGGAAGGCTAAAATCAGTGAATTGTAAGAGCGTGCATTTTCAATGCCTTCCGCTTCTAGCGATTGCATTGATTGTCTTATTTCATCTATTTCAGCTTCACTGGCATCGGCGCCAGCTAGCTTTTCTCTTTCGCTTTTTCTTCTTGCTTTTAAATCGTTTATTTCTTCTTCAATAACGCTCATGGTTCCAGCGATTGAAGCTACTTGTTGAATTTCATCCAGGCTGAAAGTATCAAGACCCTTAGATCGCGAAACAAGGCTAGCTTTCTTTTCTTCGTACATCGCTTGCTGAGGCGAGAGCTCACGGGCGATGCGCTCTATTTCTTCGGCTTTGTGCAGGCGACGCTCCACTAAATCTTCTATTGGTCGCTTCAACTCAGATGGAAAAGGTTCCACAGTTGAGAGCTGAGACAGTCTAGTGCTCACTTCTTTGTGTCGACTAAGAATTTCGCGCAGTTTATTCAGTCGACTTTGAGCATCGTTCAACTGAAACTTGAGATTTTGATATTCGGTGGCTTTGAAGCGGCTACTATCGCCAGACAGCACTCGATTAATAATCATCAGACGGTCGAATGAGGCCGCCACGTCTTGACGGTCTCTTTCAAAGGCCCGAATTTTATTGAGAAGGTCTTGTCTAACTAGCTCTAGGTCGCGAATTAGGTTATCTGCTTTGACTTTGCGGCTGCCAATCGCCAGTTGATTGAGAGTATCGCTAAGCACTCGCACTGCTTGAGCTGAGGTGCCAGAAGGACTGGCTGAATCGGCAATACCTTGAACCAATGTGGCTAGGTCTTGGGCGCCACCAAAAGCGTGTTCGTCTAGTTCTCTTTGACCAACAAAACAAGTACTAAGGAAGAGTTCACGGGACATGCCGGTAAGCTTAAGGCCAATTTCGTCTTCGCCGCTTTCACTTTTAAACTGATGGGTGACTTCGATATTATTGCGATCACGATCAAATACCTGGAATGTTTTTGACTGGAAATCACGAACAATCGTCAGTCGTCTATCGAGGGCGGTAACGTCCATTCGAGCGGAATATATGCCGCCAGATTTTGGTCTACGAGCCTCTCTTTGCGATAGATGATCAGCAGTTTCTTGGCCGGCAGCTTGTTTCTCATCATTGAAGTCGAAAAGAATTGACCAGATGGCAGTAGCCATGGTGCTCTTGCCGTACTCGTTGGGCTCAACCATGAGGTTCAGCTTCTCTTGAGCAAAGAGCACACTCTCGCCCTGTATGGCACCGTAGCCTGTTAATTCAACGCGCTCAACCCACATTTTTTACTACTACCTTTTTTGTTCGCAAAGCATCGAGGCCGTAATACAGGGCATCTTCTACAGTTTTGCCAGAAACGTCGGCTCCAGGAATTCCCGTCAGGCTGTCACCACCTAATTCTTGGTTTTTTGCCTTTTCTGCTCTTGTTTTCATTTCCAGCATTGCTTCGATGTATTTCCATTCAGTGGTGCGCTGGTCAAAGCGCTCGGCCAAGTAGTCGGCTCGAGTATTGTCGACGACTAGGAGGTGGTAAAAATCGCCAGCCATTTGGTCTGCGATTTCTTTAGGGTTGGCTCCTGGCTTGTGGCGACCTTCTAAATTGATGGCGATGATGTCGCAGTCTGCTCTGACTCCGCTTTCTTCTAGATTGACTAGAATCTCGTCTCTAATATCTTCGTCTCCGAGGCCAGACACATCTACTGTAACGAGCATCATGCGCCGCACATCTAGTTCATGCGGTACTAAATTAACAACGCTTTGGCCGTTGCTATCAATCTCGATTTCTCCAAGAATGGCATAGCGCGGACCGAGTTCGTCAAATGTTCCACCAGCAAGGCAACCAGCATAGGCACCAAGTAATTTTTCATCGTTTGTGGTGATTTGATAGGCTTCTTTGATATTGCCAACGGCGGCATAGGTCAAGTCTTGATTGGCTAATTCGTCTTCAGAAAATGGATATACCAAAGGCTTTTGTACTTGTTGTCTGCTGGCATCAGCAATTACTGAGGGATGGCTTTCGAGAGTGCCTGCGAACACGCCAATATTGATTTTAGCGGTGGGCAATTTGGGTAGCTTGCCCGATAAAATGCGCTCGGTGCGCCGGGAAGCTTTAGAAAACGCCCGGCCAATGAAGGCCACATCGCTGCGAGTCGGGTGTGCCACGGCGGCAAAATGTTCAGAGGTGAAAATGTGTACATTGGCTGGCCAATGGCGGTAACCTCGGGCTGAGAGCATGTCGTTTGTGTAAAGACAGCTGCGAGTGTAAAAATCGCGGTGACCTGGAGCAATATAAACAGGGATGTCACCAAGGGAAGCTACCGCTTCAATTAAAGTATTGACCGTAAAGCCTGTGACCGTAACGTTGTCCCACAATCCACCTGGAATTATTACAGCATCTACTTTTTCGCTTTTAGCTAAAGCAAAAGCATTGATTGTGGCTTCAAGAATTTCACGGGCTCTTTCGCCTCTTTCTTCGCGGGGCAAAGCAAAATTGCTGTGGGTCAAGTTAGTATTGCTCATGCCAGGATGAGTGAGCTTTGAGTCTAAAAGCACATCGGAGAACTGCAAGAATCTGAATTTGCCGACTTTCTCTGTCATTTCCTACTCTTCACTTGAATTTTATCTGCTGGCTCTAGCGTTCAATCTTATTTAGTGTTCTATTTTGCCTAGTGCTCTATCTTTTCGATTATTGTGGCAATGCCTTGCCCCACACCTATGCACATTGTAGCTAAGCCGTACCTAGCGCCTTCACGTTTGTCTAGCTCATGCACCAGAGTGGTTAGAATGCGGGCTCCGCTGGCTCCGAGAGGATGACCAAGGGCAATTGAGCCGCCGTTTGTATTGAGCTTATCTGACTTACTATCTATTCCCAGGTCGCGGCAGCATGCCAGCACCTGTACTGCAAATGCTTCATTGAGCTCAATCAAATCAATATTGTCTATGGTCAAATTGGCACGCTCTAATGCTTTCCGGCTGGCTGGTACAGGACCGATGCCCATGATGGCAGGGTCTACACCGGACACTGCAGCAGAGACAAAGCGGGCCATGGCATTCAGTCCTAAAGAGCGAGCTTTATCAGCCGTCATGATTAGCAATGCTGAAGCGCCATCGTTTATTCCTGATGAATTGCCAGCGGTGACTGTGCCGCCCTCGCGGAAGGCCGCTTTGAGTTTGCTCAAGTCAGCCATGACCGTCTCTGGGCGTGCATGTTCGTCGACCTTTACAATTTCAACGGCCCCTTTTTTCTTAGGCACATTGACGGGAACGATTTGGCTATCAAAACGCCCTGCTTCAAAGGCGTTTTTATACTTAATTTGGCTAGCTAGGGCAAATTGGTCTTGTTCTTCTCTGCCGATGCCATATTTTTCGGCGACATTCTCGGCTGTTTCACCCATGGCGTATGGATGATGCAGGGCTGAAAGTTTCTTATTGACGAAGCGCCAACCAAGGGTGGTGTCGATCAATTTCATATCACCGCGGGGAAAAGCCGCTTCTGGTTTGGCCATGACAAAGGGGGCCCGGCTCATTGACTCGACGCCGCCGGCTATGAAGATTTCGCCCATGTTGTTTTTAATGGCATTGACCGCGTCATTGACTGCCATTAGACCCGAGCCGCAGAGGCGATTAACTGTGCCACCGGCCACTGAGATAGGAAGACCGGCCAAGAGCGCTGACATTCGAGCAACGTTGCGATTGTCTTCGCCAGATTGATTAGCGCAGCCTAGCAGCACGTCTTCAATTTCGTCAGCAACTACCTGGGGATTGCGCATCAATAGCTCAATAATTACTTGAGCAGCAAGATCGTCAGGTCGTACATCTTTCAGGGCACCACCATATTTGCCAATTGGGGTGCGCACTGCATCGACTATTACAACTTCTCTCATTTGCTTCCTTTTCTTAGAATCAAGTTTATTTGGTCAACCAGATCTCATCGTCTTGGGCTAAAAGGGCTAGAGCAGCTTCTGGTGTGGCAGTGTTTGATGCTGCTGCTCTTCTTACTTCTGGATTTTTATCTTTGGCCAGTGTGGCAAGAGTATCGGGCAGTGTGGCTGGATTGCTTGCCGCTCTTGCCCGTACCAGATCTTCTGGGTCTTGTGCCAAAGTCTTTAATAGATCAACACCAGCATTGCGGTTGGCGGCGCAGGCTGCGCGCACATATTGGCTCTTATCGGCCGCGAGCATTTTTAGTGCTTCGGCACCGAGCTTCGGTTGTGCCGCTACTTGCGAACGCAGGCTCTGGTCGCTATCTTTAGCTAAGGCTGCCAGCACTGCTGGAGCCGTTTGCGCTCTTGTAGCCAGAACAAATTTTACTTCTTCTGCGGCAGTTAGTTTTGTCAGTGCCCCTTCTGGTAAGTCGCCTCTCTGCAAAAGAGCACGACGAATGGCATTGCAATCGTAATCTGCCAGGGCCATAAGGGTTTCACCTGCCACGTTAGGATTGGTCGCCAGTGCTGTTTGCACTGTTATGGCGTCATCTTGTAGCAGTGAGGTGAGTAATTTTGATGGCACTTTGCTGTTTACAGCAAGGGCTTCTCGCACAAGAGCGTCATTGTCTTTAGCTAAGGCGAGGAATATTTCGTCACTAATTTTTGCCTTAGTATTGTGGGCTAAAGATGCCCTTACTCTGGCATCTTTATCTTGAGCCAGGGTCTTTATTAGAGAGCTAGATAGGGCACCATTTCCAGCTAGATTCATACGCACAAGAGCGCTTTGATCGCTGGCCAGTTTTTCATAGTCAGCTTGACCTAATTTTGATTCACCTAGAGCAGCTAAAATTTGCGCTACGGCTATGGTGTTATCGCCAACCATGGCTTTGATTGTCTCGGGCCTGGTATTGCCGTTGAGAGCTACAGCACAACGCACTGCTGTGCTGTTGTCTTTGCTCATGGCCGTGAGGACATCGATGTCGGTATTAGGATTGGCAGCACAGAGTGAGCGCACTGACTCGTTTGTGTCTTTAGCCAGTTTCGCTAAAGTTGCCGCACTGCTGGCATAGTTTGATGCCACTGCTTGACGCACATCCTGATGGCTATCAGTGGCAAGTTTGGCTAGGGTGTCCTTGCTGGTGCTCTGATTTAGTGCAACGGCTTCGCGCACTATTGTATTGCTATCTTTGGCCAGCAAGTCAAGCAAAGCTACAGGACAGGCTGAGTTGCCTGCCACCATTGAGCGCACGCCGAGATCACCGTCATTAGCCAGTGTATTGAAGGTTGCCTGGGGAACAGGTAAGCGCGCTAAGAAAGTGCGCACGAGGCGGTCACCGATGCGACTGAGACGATTAGTTACTTGTGGCCCAGAGTGAGGGTTTCGCGCTAAAGATAACAGTAGAAATTCGGTATATACCGGACCCTGTGAGAGTTTCTCTAAAATAGCTTGGGGGGTGTTGGGGTTTGCTGCGAGGGTCTCGCGCACTCGCGGAGTAGCTGCTGCAAGAAGTTTATCCAGGGTGGCGAGGTTGGGCAAACTGCTGGCTTTTAAGAGTGACTCCACAACGGTTTGGTCGCTGTCGACTGCCAATTTTTCTTTGATTTCTTCGCTGAGCTTAGGATTACTTGCCAGGGCTCGCCGTACAAAACTGCTTGGATCTGATGCTAGCTTGGCCAAAGATTGCGCCGGGGTAGTGCTGTTGCCAGCGGCAGCAACTTTGATTGCTTGGATGGGATAGCTGTCAATGGTGACCGAGCCAGCAATGCCACTATTATTAGCGGAGGCATTGCCGGTGCGGCTTGGCATTACTATATTGGCGTCGCTATTTTGAGCAATTACTTGGCCATCAGCGGCGATTGCCCTATTGCTGTGGTAACCGAGCAGTTGTAGACTCTGGGCGGTAAGGACAAGTCCAAACCCGGCAATCCAAAGCTTCTGGCACTTTTGGTACTTTCGGCACTCATTCAGCATCGCTAATCCCTTATAAGAGTAGTCGCCATTAGCCAGCGTTATGAACCTCACGAATAATCGTCAAGAGCACGTTCCTGTCTAATTCTTGGGTGGCGTATTCAATGTACTTTACCTGCCAGTCTTCCAAGTCTTGCAGCACCACCGATAGTGAGGTACCGGCCGAGCGCGCCGCTGCCATGTCGACACCAACATCGGCCTGACGAGAGAGGATGAAGACTCTAGCTCGCCCTGAATAGCCCAAGGTATCGCGCAATGATAGGCGCAGGAATGCCTCTGACCTTTCTATGCCGATAGTTTCGGTAATACGTTTGACCAGGGTTTGGAATTTTGTCAGTGGTCCGAACAGATCAACCGTCGGGACTGTAACAAGCTCGTACGAAAGTAAACGGTCAATCGCAGCAGCAGCATCTGAGGTAGTAACGTCGCCCAAGTTGCGGATCACTAAGGCAATAGAATGTAGGCCATCGAGGGCGTTCCATAGCCGGCTCATCATCGCTCGTTCGGTGGCCGAGAGTACAAATTTCTCTTTGGGATCAGTGAGCTTTTCGTCTGCCAAATAATTTTTAGGGTCGGGAAGTTTTTCTAGAATTGAGTCAGCCGCTTTCGGTAGCTTCTTCCAGGTAACTTCGGTATTGTCAGCTGCTAGGGCGGCATCTAGCAATAATTTGTCTAGAGCTTTTGATACTTTACAGATGTCTTTGGCCAGATCTGCTGGCGGCGTGCGTTGGACAAAGACGAAAATGCCTTGCTTCCAGGCTGAGGCAAATTCAGTTACAGCCTTATTTCCCATGATTTTGCCGAGCTTGGCGTGGGTGATTTTACCCATTTCAAATAGTGCTCTGAATTGCATGTCGCGGTATTCAACTGAGAGCACACCAGTTTCGCGGTTGGTGGCGAGGTTTTGCAAAAGGTTTGATGGATCGGTTGAACCAAGGTGACCTACTAGCGATTGTACTTTGTCGTCTTCGCCAGCAACAGCACCAAGGTTGACCTTGTCGTTTTCGTCGGTTTGACCATAGAAGGCCTGATCTTGTAGGGCAATCTCAAGTTGACGGCTGGTGAATATCTGTTTTTTCACCGCCAGGCTGCCCAGGGCCATTTTTTGTTTGGCTGGCATTGAATTGAGTTCCATAAGCATGTCATCGAGCTGAGCTTTAGAAACCAGGCCTGAAGCCAGAAGATATTCTTTTATGGTGAAAGCTGTTTTGGTTTTGAAGCAGTTAACCAAAAACGGAATTTTCGGGAAGATTGGGTAGATCGAGCGCTCCGCTTCTAGTTCTTTGATGCGGTCTAAAAATTCTGATTCGGTCATGCGGCCCTGGGAAACAACTTTATTGATTAGGGTAACCACAGGAGAATAGTTATCAATGGCCGCCAGCAGTAAATTGCGGCGGTGATGGCTGTTCATGTTGATTTTTTGTTCGAGGCCGTGGCTTGTCAGTACGGGCACTGTCGACATCAGCACTTGATGGGAAAGGTCTGTGCTTTCTTCGGCAAATGAAGTTGCTCCACCCAAAGCTGTCTGGATGAATTTTGTCAGGGTTGGTGAATAGTCAAATAGCTCTGAATGGTTGTCGAAAACGTGAAAAGACATTAGGCCGGTTAATGACTGACGCACTATGGCAATGGCCTTATCTGTTTTGAGAAAGATTAGAGCGCCTGATAATTCAAGAAGATTTTCTGCTAAGCGGCCAGCTTCGACTAGGGTCTCGGCCGGGAAGAGATAACCGCACAAGGTTGAATCAATGAGAATGGCATCGTACAAGCGTTTAGACTTGCTCAGTGCGGCTATTTCGCTAAGGAGTTCTGGGCCATATTTGAGAACAATAATGTTCTGCTGTGAGCCAGTGCGGTCCTTGGTTAGCTTGATTTCGGTTGGTTCAACCGCCATTTTCAGCTCTTGAAAATCGGTGTAGTAAAGGCAGGCTGGGGTTTAGCCCCTAATATTAGTCTTTAATACCTTAACAGATTTCGGCCCCTACGTCTCATCGCTTGTCATAGGTTATACTTCTGTCGATTGTCAGAAGGCTAAACCATTGAGTAATAACAGCTCTATATTTCATAAGTCTCGTCGCTATGCCTCGGTGGTTGCCTGTTTGGCCGTAATTTGTCCGCTGGCGGCTCCTATGGCTTTGGCTCAGCGACTAATGGACCAACAAGGTCTCAGTCGTCCAATCGAAAACCCTGGCGATGTTACCAAGGAGCAAGAGCCGCTCTTACCTGGGCAAGCTCCTGAAGTCTCCCCTATGCGCCAGCGCATTCAACCTTTGCCTAAAGCTGGCCAGACCAACGATTTTTTGGTGAAAAAGGGCACAACCACTCCTCTTCTGAAAGCTGAAGTTACCTATTGCGTGCCCAAAGGCACTGGCATCAAGCTCAAGCTGTCGTCTGTGCCCACTCAAGGCATGCACTTGCTTGACCGCGACATGGACGGCAAGCTTCATCCCGCTCATGTGGGCGACATCATCACTGCTGCTACTTCAGAAGACATTTTTGTCGAAGACAATAAGGTCATTCCCGCCGGTACTGTATTTAAGGGGCGGGTGTCGTCGGTTAAGCCACCCCGGCGAGTGCAGCGACCAGGTTGGCTAGAGATTTCGTTTACCGAATTAGCCTTACCAAATGGCAGAAGGTTTGCCTTTTCGGCCGAGGCCAATAATTTCAAAAAAGCCACCCTTAAAGGTGTAGCCAAAGGAACCGGAATGGTCGCGGCAAATGCCGCTGGCGGCGCCATTGTCGGGGCTTTGGCGGCCTACCAGATTGTTGGTGGAATGCGGGGCTCTGCTGCCTGTCATTATTACAATATTGCTGGTGGAGCTGCTGCTGGTGCCTTGATAGCAGCTGGTCATGCCATCATGAAGAAAGGCGATCGGGCAACCCTTGAGCCTGGTGATGATCTCAATCTATCTATTGATACAGATTTGTTGTTGCCAGCCCTGTCAGAACCTACCAAGAAAGCTGCCAACATGAACCTGGATGGCCTTTCTATAGAAGTGGGCAAAACCAAAATTATTAAGGATGGCCTTGATGGTCACTTTATCCGTATGGACGTCACTATCGACAACAATAGCGATCGCAAACTCAGTGCTATCGACCTTTATTTGCGTGATACCAATGGCAATAAGTACCCTGTCGGTATGGGTCCTGGAGACGACTCGGAGTTTCTCTTTACCCTTGAGCCTTATTCATCGCTGCAGACCAAATTATTCTTTGCTACTGAATATCCGAAGCTCAAGCATGAGCTGATTTGGATTGACCATAGAACCCGCAAGGTCTGCTTCCGGCAGAAGTTAGAATAAATCTGAGAAAAACTAAAATTAGCGAAAATACTTTGCGTAATCCTACGTAGAACGCCATTGACTGGCTAAATTAGCAACCTATAATGAATTTACTGAGTATTTCCGATTAGTAAAAGTATTTAGTATCTGATTTTCGCCACCAATAATTTGGTACCTTACACAAGACACCCTATGTCTTAGCTTGTGTTGGAACGTCGTTTTTCACTGCATTTGTCTTACTAACTTTTGTCTTACAAAAATAACCCCTTATTCCTGACCAGTTCGAGCTTAGCACCCCAATGACAGCAACTTTAGCTCTAGAAACAACGTTACCTCTCAACTATGAGCGCGAGCAGCTCGCCCACCAAGCGCCGCAATATAGTCAGGCTGTCAATCTTGACCAGTCTCTTATGCTCGAGCTAATTGCTCAGTCACAAGTTGTTTCTAACGAAGTTTTGGCTCAAGTGGCTCAATTAGCCAGCATGCGCAATAGTCAGGTCATTGATGTGTTGTTTGAAAGTGGATTTGTGGCTGCCAGTGATCGGCGGGCATTTCTTGATGCTGCTCAGGCGATTCGCTCTAGCTGGCTATTTAAGCCATGGGCTGTGCAAGCTCTCAATCGCGCCTTGAGCGATTTCTTGCCTTTCACACAAGTTTTAGAAGAACTCGATTTGCACCCAAGTAATGCCTTCTCTGATAGTACATTGGGACAATTGGCTCTATCCTGTCAATTGATTGATCGTGACCAGTTTAATCAAGCTAGACAATACAGTTTGGCTCGTGGCCTCACTGTTGGTCAGAGTCTGAACCGCTGCTGCGGATTGCCAGTTTCGATGTACAAAATTTTGATTGATGGCCTCGCTCGCCTTACTACCGGACAAATTAGTGCAGAGCAATTGCATCAGCGCGTGCGCAATGCTCGCATGGAGAATACTCTCACTGGTTCTGTTGGTGCGGCAAGCCAATCTCTTAAATTCGCTCACAGCACCTTAGGTTTTGCTATCTATGCCAACAACCGCGACATCCTTGAGGTACTAGACCTTTTGGTTCAGTCTAATTGTTTAAGTGAAGTAACGGCGCTGGGTTTGATGGAAGCTGCTTTGCAAAATAAACTTTCTTTTGAATCGGTTTGGGATGAATGTTCACCAATTCCAGCTGTGGTTCTGCAAAAAGCCAGAGCCTTGCATAGCTTGGTTGGTGTCGGCCAAATGACTCCGCAGCAAGCTGTGGGACATTTGAGAGAATTCAGCCTGGCCCGGTAAAGTAGCTTTATGTCATTTCAAGTTGCCATTTGAAGCTGTCACTATATTTAGTGGCAGATTTTTTGTTTTCTACTTGGCGTGAAAAAAAGAGCAGAGATCACCCTCTGCTCTTACCATGATTATTCTGTAACTAAGAAACCTATATTGAGAAGGCTAGGCAGCCACTAAGTCGACGTTATAGCTCAATCTGACAAAGTCATATTCTACTCTAATTGAGACTGTGTTTTGGGTTGCGAATTCGAGACGGACACGGCCAAGATTGTTGGCGCTGTATTCACTCCAGTGCTCAGGCACCGAGACGATAACATTTTCGGGGCCCCACTCTTCAACATAAGCTTTGAGCACTTGGCAGAGTTTTTCTTCATCGGCTGGGTGGTTGAACATACTCATCATGGTGTTGCTGCCTCTTAGTTGTATAAAGAGTGTAGTGAGGCGGCAAGCAATCAGCAATTGGTGGTAATCCCACAGGTTTCGTAAAATGCCCAAAGTTTTTCTTGGCGCAAACTTTAGCGCAGGCTAACCAGGTCGGCTTCTAAAGCGACACAATCGATATAGCGCTCGCTTACATCTTTTGCCGTGGCTTTGGCCATGATTTTCTTCATTTCTTCACTCACTGAGCTCACTATTGCTGCTTGCGACTGCGTGCCAATAGTTGGCTGAGTCAAGGTCTCGCAGTCTAGTGCTGTGAGCATAAAGTAGAGAGTGCAACCAATTGAATAGATATCGCTCTGGGGCGAGTCATAACCAGCGTACTGCTCCGGTGCCACATAGCCTTCCTTGCCGCAAACTTTTGACTTTCTCTCTTTCGAGTAGAAGTGAGCGACAGTAAAGTCGATGACACAGACCGTGCCATCTTTTTTCAAAATCAGATTCTCTGGGGTGAGATCGCCGTGAATGATTGCTGGTGAAAAGGAATGCATGTAGCTCATCACCTGGCAGATTGAAATGGCTATTTCTCTGGCTTCAGCCTCGGCAAATGGCCCTCTGTTGCTAACTAAATCGTGTATTGGTGTTCCTTCTACGAATTCAAGTACGAGGTAGCCCCGGTGATCTTCCTCGAAACAGTCGAGCAGTTTCACTACTCCTGGATGCTTGAGCTTGGCTAAAATACTCGCTTCGCTTTTATGTATCTCTTGTTCTGTATTTTCATAGTTACTGGCATCAATTTGAGTCGGTAGTATGTATTCTTTCAGCACTACTATGTGCTCAGAGTTTGCATTGTTCTTCTTGGCCAAATAGGCCCGACCCTGGCCCCCAGCCCCCAGTTGCCTGGTTATGGTGTAGAGGTTATTGGCCAGGCTATCGCCACCGTCAAGAATAGTTGTTCTCTTGCGTTTGCCGGCGCTATCCAAAGTTTCTAACCAGAGATTGGTATAACGCAGCATATGACTGGTTTCTAAATCATCAGGCAGTTCTAGCTTAAGTCTTGCCTCGGGGGCAAACTTTATAAGGCTCTCAATAATCTCTTGCCGCGATACCCAGCGAAAAGCATTGGCGCTTGTTAGTTTGAACGACACATTGAGACTTGAGTTAATGATAAACCACTGTTTGAAATGACCCCTGTTGTCTAATTTGCCGCGTTCTTCGACCGATATAATCTCTTTCCAGTTAATTAGATAATCTACCGATTCGAAGGCGGCGTCTTCCATGCGACCGATTGATAGACCGCGTTCGGTAATGGCCAGTATATTGAGCAGTCTGTGCTGCCTGCGGTAGTTCAAAAATAGTGTAGTACCAGCGACGAAGATGGTAAGAATGGCCCAGGCTATGGCCTGGTGCTTGTCGATAATGGCCAAGTAGGAGTGGTTTATAAGCAGGATCGAATAAATGTATAAAGCTGGTATGAGAACTATAAGTGAGTTTCTGCCGAGCTTCGAATAGTCTTCTGGCACACAGGTCAATTCTTCTGGGTGTTTTTGATCTTGAGGCTGAGATTGAAACTTATCCTTCAGCATGGCTTACTCTGGTTCGGTGTAGTGATTCAAGACGGTTGATAATTTCTTTGGTGCGAATGGTTCTGTCTTTTAATTCAAGCTTGAGGCAGTCATCAACGAGCTTTCTTAGATTGATTGACTTGATTGGGCAATCTTTTGGTAAGGCATTTTCTTCGTAGGGCTGTGGGTTTTTGCCTGTGGCAAGAAAATACATCAGGCCACCAAAGGCATAGATGTCACTGGCGCGGTTGGCCCTGCCTTTAATTTGCTCCGGTGGCATGAAAGCAATTTTGCCCACAACTGTCCCGGTGGCTGTGCCTAAGAAAATGCTTGAGGCGCCGAAATCAATTAGTCTAATTTTGGCATCTTCAGCGATGATGACATTTTCTGGAGTGAAGTCGCGATGAATTATGGGTGGCTCCATGTTGTGTAAAAAATCTAGAATCTGGGCCATCTGCAGGCCCCAATCGATGATTGTTTTTTCGCTCAGGGGGCCATGTCTATCGACAAAATTGCGCAGCGTTTTGCCCTTGATATGCTCAAGTAATAGGTAGTGGCGATTGTCTTCGACAAAATAGTCGAAAATTTTGACTATGCGTGGATGCGAAATTGTGGTTAAAAGAGTCGCTTCGCGTTCAAACAATTCAACGGCCTTGCGAAATTTATCAGTGTCACGGGGCCCAGAGAAAACTGATTCTTTTAGCACCACCGGCCCTAGTCGGTCGTCTTTTGCCAGGTAGACCGCCGACATTCCGCCACTAGCCACTTGGGCGAGCACGGTGATGCTTTGCTTTAATCTCTGCCCTTGCTCTAAGGGGATGAAGTTAGTCGAGGCAAAGCGTTGCTCGAGATTGCTTTGCCAGAGTTCTGTAAAATCGAGAGGATCAATCAGCTTCGTTTCTTTGATGCCCAAAGCTGAAAGGGTTTCGTTAGGATAGATCAAGACTTTGGGGCGAAAATATAGGGCCAGGCTGATCACTGCTTCTAGATTCAATTTCGATATGGCATTTAGCTCTAAGACAAGGGCTGGTTGGCGGTGAAATTCTAGACAAAGTTGGTTGGGCTCAAGGGAAGGTTGGCCATTCTTCAAAAAGGTAATCTTGGTGAGGTCTGACCAAGCGTAGAGCTTCTCATCGAGGGAGCCCAAGCGGCAAAATTCAATGCCACGGCTATCGATTTTAATTTTGCCAAGTGAGAGAAATGCTAGTGTCGGGAGGGTTATGCCGACTGCAAGAATAGCAAGCATGATAGTGAGGACAAAGAGTTCAGGGGCCAGCAGGTAGAGCACTGGCAGAAAAACTGTGAAAGCGGTGGTAGCAAAAAGGGCCAAATTTACCAGCCAGCCTTCTTGTTTGTGACGCTGATAGAAGTCGCTAAAATTGAGTTCTTTGAAGAACTTACTGGCCGTTGGCATTCCGCTGTAGCGATTGTAGCGAAACTGCACCGCTGGTGGTGAATAGAGCGATGAATCGTTGATATTCAGTGCGTCACTAATAGTTAGTGCATCCCTATGGCTGAGCTGTAGAGCAGTTTAATTGAAGCAGCATCACGAGGGCTGAGGCTGCGGTCTTGATCTGTTACCCGGGTAGAGAAGAACATCATGTCTTGAGGATCTCTGGTGTGTCCTCCGAAGCCTAATGCATGGCCAATTTCGTGCAGGCAGATTTGTCTGAGGCGGTTATTGGTTAGGGGTAGCTCTGCCATTTGGGCTACGGTCAGTATTTTGATAGTGCCTTTGACAATGCCCTGCGAATTGGTGAAAACCACCGTTTCTCCCGCTTCTGCTCGATTGGTGAATGAATTGGAGTCATTAGTCCAGGAGCAGACAAGATCCGCTTGGCTTGGATCTTTTACGCTAATAAATGAAAGTTTGTCTTGGGCCCCTTGCTGCCAGGTGGCAAAGCTTTCTTCGAGAATTTGAGTATATTGCGGCAGGTAGCCAGGCACGCCTTTACCAGAGGCGATGTAGACCTTGATTGGCAGCTTGCTTTCGGGCCATCTGGTTAAATGCCCGGCCAGTTCGGCCAGATAGTTGTCTTTCGAGGTGGCGTCGGGTGCGCTGTAACGCGGGATTGTACCGTTGGCCAGTTCTTTTTTTAGGCCAGCAATTAGGCTTGCTATTTTGCTGGAATCTTTGTGGCCAGGGAAGCGTTGCAAAAATTCGCTATAGGTAGCGATGGCTTCATTAACTTGCCCTTGCGATTGGTAGAGACCACCGAGGGTGAGCCAGGTGGCTGCCAGTTCTGGCTTCAGTTGTTTGGCTGCCTCTAGCTCTTGCAGGGCTTCGCTATTGCGGCCTAATTTTGCCAGGGCCAAGCCAAGGTTATTGTGAATCTCAGCCATTTGCGGTGCCATTTTTTCGGCCTGCAAAAGCAAATCAATTGCCTCTTGATTGCGATTAGCCTGGAGCAAGGGAATTGATTGGTTGAGCATTTGCAACGCTTGGTAGCGTTCTTGCGAGATAGGCTGCCCGTCTACATAGTACTGCTGACTTTGATATTGATTCTGATTCTGACTCTGATTCTGGTACTGATTCTGGTACTGAGCGAGAGTCGGCGGCACTGAGCCAATAAAAAAGCACGCGCATAGCCCGCCGAAAAATCTTGAGACAATGGTTGAGCTTCTATTAGTGGCTGAAGGCATCTATATTTCTCTCAGTGCTCCCCAATTATGCCTTATTTGCCACTGTTTCTTTGTTGTCGAGAGCGGCAATGCCTGGTAGTTCGATCCCTTCCAGAAACTCTAGTGAAGCGCCCCCACCTGTTCCTACGTGGGTCAACAGTTCGTCGGCTACACCTTTCAGCTTAAGGGCAGAAACCGAATCGCCGCCGCCAACAATAGTTTTTGTACCGCTCTTGGTCAGCTCAACTAAGCAGTCAATCAGCGTCCAAGTGCCGTGCTCAAAGCCAGCCATCTCGAAAACTCCCAGTGGGCCGTTCCAGAGAATGGTCTTGCAGGGGGCGAGGGCGGACACGATTAACTTCAGTGATTCTGGTCCTAAATCTAAGCCGATATCATCGCTCTCTATTTCACTGACTTTTACTACCTTCGTAGTGACGCCAGCTTTCATCTCTTTGGCCACGACTACATCGACGGGCAATATCAGCTTGACGCCTTTGGCTTTCGCTTTTTCTTCTAGCTCTTTGCAGTAAGCGAGACGGTCTTCTTCAACCAATGATTTGCCAACATTGAGACCCTGAGCTTTGAGGAAGCTAAAGGCCATGGCTCCACCGATTACCAAGACATCAACGCGGCTCAAAAGATTTTCTAATACGCCGATTTTGCTAGATACTTTGGCGCCACCAATTATGGTGGCAAAAGGGCGGGCTGGGTTGTCTAGGGCTGAAGAAAGCATTTCGATTTCTTTAGCGACCAGCATACCGGCTAGAGCTGGTTTTAAAAATTTAGTGACGCCTTCAGTTGAGGCGTGGGCACGGTGAGCTGTGCCGAAGGCGTCGTTAACGTAGATTTCGCCTAGTTGCGATAGCTTTTTGGCAAAGCCTTCTTCGTTCTTCTCTTCTTCTTCGTGGAATCTGACATTTTCCATTAAGGCAACGTCACCCTCATGCATTTCGTTCACTGCCTTCTCGGCCTTGACGCCTATGCATTCGTCGACAAAATGAACTGTTTTGTGGCCCATCTCCGCTAGTAACTTTTGCAAATGCTCAGCCACTGGCTTTAGGGAGTATTTGGCTGCTACTTTACCTTTGGGACGACCGAGGTGAGAAAGCAAAACTACTTTAGCGCCAGCTTTGGCCAACCAAGAAATAGTGGGGAGAGCTGCTTTGATGCGGGAATCATCTGCCACCGTACCATCTTCATTTTGCGGTACGTTGAAATCTACTCGTACCAGTACCTTTTTGCCTTGGAAGTGCTTGGCGCCTTGATCTTGAATAGTTTTCTTCATCTGTACCTGACTGTTGAGTGGTGAGTAGTTAGCAGTGAGCGGGTCTAATTGCTCAATATACAGAAAGACGCCCCCAATTTGAGGGCGTCTTCTTGTTTAAGACTAGGCTTTAGCGGCGACTGGGAGCTTTTTCGCTACCATGGTTGCTAGTTCGACCAAGCGGTTGCTGTAGCCCCACTCGTTGTCGTACCAGGCCAACACTTTAACCATGCGATCACCGACTTGCATAGTCAGATCAGCGTCGTAGATGGAAGAGTGCTTGTTGCCTTGGAAGTCGATTGAAACTAGTGGAGTTGTGCAATAGGAGAGAATGCCTTTGAGAGGGCCTTCAGCTGCTTCTTTAACACATTTGTTGATAGCTTCAACAGTGGCTTCTTTCTTTAGGGTGATGGTCAAGTCAACTACTGATACGTTTGGTGTAGGCACGCGCATGGCGAAGCCGTTCAGTTTGCCCTTGAGGTGTGGCATTACCAGACCGATAGCCTTAGCAGCTCCGGTGCTTGAAGGAATCATGGACATAGCGGCAGCGCGAGCGCGGCGCAGGTCATTGTGAGCGCCATCGAGCAGTTTTTGGTCGAGGGTATAGCTGTGAATTGTGGTCATCAAGCCTTGTTCGATACCGAAAGCATCGTCAATAGCTTTAGCTACGGGAGCCAAGCAGTTGGTTGTGCAGCTGGCATTAGAGATGATGTTGTGCTTTTCAGCGTCATAGTTTTTGTCGTTGACACCAAGAACGATGGTGATGTCTTCGTTCTTAGCTGGAGCTGAGATCAATACTTTCTTGGCGCCAGCGGTAATGTGGGCTTTAGCTTTTTCAGCATCGGTGAAGACGCCGGAGCATTCTAGAACGATGTCGACATTGAGCTTGGACCATGGGCAGTCAGCTGGAGCTTTCTCACGGGTGAACTTGATTTTCTTGCCATTGACAATCAATGATTCTTCATCATGGCTAACTTCATGCTTTAGTTCGCCTTGTACTGAGTCGTACTTGAGCAGGTGAGCTGATTGCACCAAATCTTGCATAGGGTCGTTGATTGCAACGATTTCGAGATCTTTTGGCGCGCTCTCGAGGTAGGCCCTGAATACGTTACGGCCAATACGACCGAATCCATTAATAGCTACTCTTGCCATCTGTCCAACTCCTTATTAAATCGTCTCAAACCGCCTCTATCTGTTCTAATTTAGTTCTAAATTAGTTCTATCAAGGGCCGGCGATTGGCAAAGCATATAACAATATAAGGGCGAGGCGACCAGCCTTTATTTCAGCTTAAGATGATAAGTAGCAATCTTGAAAGGTTTCGTTACTCATTCATTATTGAGTCTTCGGTTACGATAAGAATTGCCAGATTAAACACCAGGAGAAAATATGAGAGACAAAGTAGAAGCCATTCTCGACAAGTTGCGCCCGATGTTAATGATGGACGGCGGCAACATTGAGCTTGTAGACGTCAAAGACGACGAAGTTCAAGTACGCTTAGTCGGCGCCTGTGGCATGTGTCCAAGTTCGACAATGACCATGAAGATGGGTGTTGAACGCGCTATTAGAGAAGAGTTGCCTGAAATCAAGCGTGTGGTTTCAGTCTAGAGCTGACTGATTGCTCTAGGGTTCTTAAGGCTCAAGAGCCATGCGTTTGCGGAAATCACTTGACAGGTAGCCCACGATTGCTCTTTCTTGCTCGCGTGCATGATTGTTGAGCCTGGCAATTGAAGCTTTTGTAGCGGCTACTGTCAGACTTGAATTGGCCAGGACGGTTTTGGCACATTCAAGGGTGTGTTCCTCTAGCTTGTCGTCTTCAACGGCTTGATTGATCAGGCCAATAGTAGCTGCTCTGGTACTGCCGATAGTGGCGGCGCTAAAGAGCAGCTCTTTTGCTTTTGCTTGGCCAATCAGGTTTACCAGTCTTTGTACATTGCTGTCATCTAAGATTATGCCGAGGCGCGCAACGGGGATGGCGAAAATGGCAGCGTCAAGGGCGGCGAAGCGCAGGTCGCATGCGTTTGCAAGTAAACAGCCTCCGCCCAGGCAGGGGCCATTCACCATGGCAATTGTAGGAATCTCTAACTCGGCAATGGTTTCTAGAGCTGTGGAAATAGCCTGCCAAAAGCGCGCTGCAGTGGCATAGTCGACTATTTGGCGCAGATCTTCAAAGTCTGCCCCGGCGGCAAAATATTTGCCACTTCCCTTAAAAATCAATAGTCGGGCGCCATCTTCTATAAGTTTGTGGATTGAGCACGGCAGGCTTTCCCACATAGCTGTGCTTATTGCATTGGCGGCTTCTGGTCTATTGAAAGTTATTGTGGCGATGCCACTAGCTTGGTCAAGCTCTGAGATTATCTCTTGGTTTGCCATTATTTGCTGGCAAAGTCGAATTGAACGCTATCGCCTTCTTTTACTCCGTGTCTCTCGCAGTAGCCGCCATTCACTTCGATTACTTCAGAGACATCAATTGTACTTTCGGCTGGATAGGTGGGACATTTGCTTGGATCTTCTGACTTGCAGGGGGGCACTTGCTTGCAGATTTTTACAATCTTGCCATCTCTGACAAAGAGCATGTCCAGGCTGATCAGGGTGTGATACATCCAGAATGCCACGGGGCGATGGGGGTGAAAGAGAAAGACCATGCCTTGAGTCTCGGGCATTGATGTGCGATACATCAGGCCGTTCTCAATCTCTTCTTTAGAGCTGGCTACCTCTAATTTGACTTCTTGGTCACCCAGTTTGACTGTCGGCAGCATGGCCAGCGCCTCCCTGCAAGTAAAAGTAGTGAAAAGAGTTACGAGAGTGGCTGCAAGAGCGAAAGGACGGTAGGTTTTGTTTGTTTTCATAGCCAATGCATTCTGTTAAATGGGGTTTTTGAATAGATGAATTGTACCGTGTCGGTAAGCACCCCGCGCTGCAGGGCATACGACTTACTGACTACCAGGCCGGCTGGGTCGATCACTCCGGAGATGCCGGTATTGGTGGAAAGCACTAGAAAGCGCTTGTTTTCAACTGCTCGGAGAGTGGCGCAGGCAAGATATTGTTTGTTCAAAGAAGAATTGTGAAACCAGCCCAGATTGGCTAGAACCACAATCAGTGAGGCCCCGTCTCTAACTTGATCTGAAACAATTTTGGGGAAGATTACTTCATTGCATATAGCCACTCCAATTTTGCCCCAGCCAGAGCGAATTATTTGAGCTTTTTGAGCCGCTAAGAAGACTTCAGAATTAGTTGGCAGTTTGTCGCGCAGGCTCTCTGGCACTATTTCGCCGAAGGGCACTAATCTTTGTTTGACATAGGCACTTTCTCTATAGCCAAAGGGGCTGACCAGTCTGGCTACATTTATATGGCCATTTTTTAGCGGCTCGATGGCTCCATAAATGATTTCTTTGCGCTCTTCCTGGCTGATATGTTTGAGGGCCGGCAACAGGCCGCCCTGACCCATCTGACTATGGGTGACGACACCTTCGGGCAGAACTACCAGGCTGGAGCTAGTGTTGGCTGTAAGCTCGTTGTAGCGGCCGCAGAATTCGGCTGCGGAGATTGCCTTAAATCGCTCGTTTTCTATTGAGACATTGCCTTGCACAATTGTCACCGGTATTGGTGGCGTCTGTGGATTGAAGCGAATGGCATGTTCTGGTCTGACTTCGTCTTCGATTTGGGCGATTCGCTGGCTGCCCCAATTGAAGGCAAAGGCAATGGCCAGACAGCATAGCAAAAGATCGAGAGCTGAGCCAAATTTGATATTGAGTTGGTCTGTGCGCTCACCAAGATTGCGGGCTATGCCGGTGGTTTCTATGATCATTTGAGCGCAGGCAGCATTGAACATGACGATGACAAAATCAACCAGGCCGCTGCCACCAACTGCTGCCAGTTGTATCAATGGCAGGTTGCGTGACTGGGTGTAGGCCAGTTGGCTCAGTGGCGAACCGAAAAATAGAGGCGAGGTGGCCACCACCCACTGAAGAAAAACCCAAATGCAAGGTACAGCGATGAGGTAGGGATAGAATGGCCGGCGATGGTTAGGCAAAAAGCTTGGGCGCAGTGGTAAGCAGAAGACAAAAAGAGCAAACAGTGCTGTGAGAGATGAATAGTGGATGACTTCAACTAACCAGGCCAGCCAGACTATTTGAAAACTAACAGCGTCATGCAGACCAAGCCAACGCAGCGGATACATACCGGTGAAGAAACTGAGGGCAATGGCATAGTAGCCGGCGCCAAAAGTAAAGCCAGTAAATACTGATTGCCAGGGGGAATTGCAGGCTCTGATTAGTATCAGAAGTGGTATCAAGCCAAACCAGGCGAGGTAGGCCTGATCAAACCCTGGAGTAGCGAGGGCCAGAATTGCCCCCATCAAAAAGCCTAGTGGAAGCTTTAGTGCGAGTCGTTGTGAGTCAAGCCACCCCGCCTTGGGGGTAACGCTAACAGGGCTGACCTGAATTTCAGAGCTGAAGCTATAACTGTTCATTTATACCGATAACCGTGCCTTGCAATGTTACACTTTGGGAGGGCAAAATTGCTAATTTAGGTTGTATTTATTGAATACTCGGCTTGAGAGTGCAAAGAGAGTACCAAGGCGGATCATGGGCATCGATCCAGGTACTGCTACGGTCGGCTTTGGTATAGTCGATTGGGTCGCTGGGGATAGTTTTAGATATATATCGTCGGGGGTTATATCTACTCCAAAAACCATGGCCCCAGCCAACCGCTTGAAAATGATCCGCGAAGATTTAATTAGCTTGATTGAAGAATTTAAGCCCGAGGAGTGTGGCGTTGAAGCTATTTTCTTCTTCAAAAATGCTAAGACTGTAATTCCAGTAGCACAAGCTCGTGGTGTCATTCTTGAGGCCTTGGCTACCTTTGGTATGTTGGCTGGTGAATATACTCCAATGCAGGTGAAGCTGCATGTAACCGGCTATGGCAAGGCTGAAAAAACTGAAGTGCAGTGGGCTGTGGCTAAGCTTTTAGGATTGCCAGAAATTGTTAAGCCTGATGATGCTTCTGATGCACTGGCAATAGCTCTCACCCACGCTCGGTTGACTTGTCATCTTAGCCCCCGCCTAGAGCGGGTATAGGCGTAAAGCGAATAACTAGCTTGACGGCCGCATAGAGCAAGATCATGGTAAGCATATAGACTTCTTTGGCACCAATTTTTCCTTTGTACTGTACTTTTTCTGGCAGTCCTAGGGGCGTTGCGGCAATAGCGGCAATTGAGCCAAAGTAAATTGCGCCAGCTACTGTGGCTTCTAAGTTCGGTAGGCTTATTACTGGCATATAATCCATGGCAGTCAGCACTGCGCCAAAGCCCACTGCTATCTTGAAGAACTCTGTTTCGCTGATGACAAAGAAGCGCAAAGCTATGAGCCAAGCCAGCGCCAGCGCTGCCATGACGCGAAAAGTCATAATGAACTGCCAAGCCACTGAAGCTTCTGACAGTCCTGACTGTACTGGCTGTCCGAAGCAGATCCAGCTGGGCGACCAGAGCGTGTGCATGGGAAAACTTAAGTGCCCTAGATAATCAAGGGTCTGCACGATCATGCCACAGGCCACAAACAGCGCCACAAATTCAAGCTTTTGCCAGATTGAGAATGAGGTCGCTGAAGGTTGGCTGTCAGCTAAGGCTGTTGCTGGTTTCTCTTTCACTCGAGTCTTGATTAGATAATTGACTATGAAAACTGAGTAAATAATTGCTTTGAAATTAGGTGGTTGTGAAAGAGCGCAAAGCAGGGGAATAAGCGCACTGGCAGCTAACAACTGGCGAGATTTTCCCTCTTCAGTCTTGCTGTCACTGTCGTTACTCTTATTGCCTTCTGTGCTCACTTAATTTTCGCCTGCTTTGCCGATTAATGACTCAGAGCTGGTGAAATTAATCCAGGCTGCGCCTTCGTGGCCGAAATTGAAAAGTTGGGGGTAAAGAATTTCGGCCATTATTTCCAGTGAGTCGATCAGACGCGGGCCGGGTCGATTGAAATACTGATTGCCATCGGCCACATAAACGCGTTTGTTGCGCACGGCTTTGAGGGCACTATAGTGAGGCTGTTGCTCAATCAAGTGCATTTCTTCTAGAGTGCGTTTGTTATCGAAACCGCACGGTGTCACGAGAATTATATCTGGCTCTTTCTCTATCAATTCCTCCCAAGTCATCCAGGGAGAATGCTTGCCAGCCTGGCCAAATAAGTTAGTGGCGCCAGCCAGTTCTACTAACTCTGGCATCCAATTTCCTGCTGCCATCAGTGGTTCTATCCACTCGATCACCGCCACTGAAACTTTGGTCATGCCTCTGGCTAAAGCTTCGTTTGCTTTTGCTTCGATGGCATCAACTCTGCTTTGACATGTGCTTATAAGCTCTTGTGCTCGATCTTCTACCCTTAGAGCCTTGCCGATTTTTTCTATGTCGTTATAAAAGTCGGCCATGCTATTTGGTTCAAGTGAAACTATTTGCGGCTTACTGCTGACCATCTGACACAGTGCTGCTTCAACATCACGGAGGCTAACAGCGCAAACTTCGCACTGCGCCTGGGTGATAATATGGCTTGGCTGAAGGCTTTCGAGAATATCGGCGTCAACTTTGTACACCGAAAGCGACTCTTGTAAAATTGCTTTGACACGCTGATCTATTTCATAACTAGAGCCGTCTACCTGAAATTTAGGTGAGGTGCAGATTGGTAGAGATTTTATAGATTGAGGGAAGTCGCATTCGTGCGAGCGCCCCACCATGTATTCTCCTAAGCCAAGAGCATGAACGATCTCGGTGGAACTGGCAATCAGTGAAACTATTCTTGGTTGGAGGGCTGTCATTTTTCTCGCGAAATTAAGTTAGAAGTAATTGCCGCCAGGTTGCCGCAGCCGCTCAGAGCCATGGCTAGGTCAAACTCAGATTTGAGCAGATTCAGCACTGCTTCCACCCCACTTTGGCCAGAGAGGGCTAGGCCCCATAGTACAGGCCTTCCTATCATTACAGCTTTGGCTCCCATTGCCAATGCTTTTAGTATGTCAGTTCCTCTTCTGATGCCACCATCGAGCAGAACTTCTACTTCCCTATGGCTCTTGGAGCGATTGCTCTTTTCTAGGGCGGCGATGATACCTGGCAAAGCCTCTATTGTTGAGATTGTTGTATCGAGCTGGCGGCCGCCGTGGTTGGAGACAATTATTCCCTTTGCTCCGGCAGCAACGGCCTTTATGGCGTCATCGCCACGCAAAACGCCTTTCACTAATACTGGCAGTTTTGTCAGGGAAATAATCCATTCTAGATCTTTCCAGGTCAGACTGGTGTCGTAGAGCGAGGCGATATAACTAGCTAGGTCAGAGTCTTGCTTGTTTTTGCTGTCGTTCTTGTTGATGTTGCCTAGAGCAAACTTTTCTAGGTTGGCTGCTCTAAGGCCTGGCGGCAAAGTAAATTGATTGCGTATGTCTCGCTCGCGTCGTCCTAGCAAGGGCGAATCGACTGTGACAACAAGCGCTTTGTAATTGTTGGCCTCGGCTCTGGCTACGAGATCTTTTGTAATCGCTCGATCTTTGTAAACGTATAATTGATACCACAGGTGGTTCCCAGCTTTGGCTACTTCTTCGATGTCGTGATTTGATAACGTGCTTAAGGTCATGATAGTGTTCAATTTCTTAGCCGCTGCTGCAGTTGCCAGTTCTCCCTGCCTGTGAGCCAGTGCTTGGAAGGCTGTTGGGGCAATAATGATAGGCATATCAATTTCTTGGCCGGCGAGAGATAGCGACATATCTCTTTGGCTGATATCAACTAACATGCGTGGCCAAATTGAAATCTCGGCAAAAGCCTGGCAATTGCGCTTCAGTGTAAGCTCGTCGGCGGCCCCGCCACGATAATAGTCGAAGTGAGATGGGGCCAGTGTGGTCTTATCCAGTGATTTTTCAACCAGTTCTTCAAGCTCGGCCAGATTTATTAAAGTATTTTTGCTAATCATTGTTACTGATTCTGCGATTCTCCTTCTACCCCTTTGTTGCCCGCTTTAGAAAGGTCTTAAACTGTCATTTTGTCGCCCCGTGATGGTATCGCTGGTAGTGCCAATACTTGTTTTTGTGTAGCAGAGGTCAAGAGAAGATTCTTTTTAGACTCTTGGAAAGTTGATTTTGCCGCCTTCCGGGGCTTTGCCCTGAGTTCCTGACATGGTATATTTCAGCATCTAAATCTTGGGCGTCTCTTCTTGGAGCGTTGCTAATTTGTTGGTAATTCACTGGTAATCAGTTTGGTATCTTGCTGGTAATTTAATGGCTCGTTACTTTGTTGCCATAATCTCTGCGCTCTTGGCCTTTGCCTTGGTTCAACTGCTAGTAATTGCAGTAGTTGAGTGGGCCCACGTTATGCCCCGACCCGGTGTTAGCGCTGGAGTCGATGTTTACCATCTTTTTGTTGCTTTCCTTGATTGGGCTGCTTGTATAGCCTGCGTTACCGTCGGTGTGGCTCTTGCTCCTGGTCGCAAATTGTCTATGGCCGTTGGTCTTTGCTTGGCCGTGGCTCTGTGGCACCTAGCTCAAATATTCGTGGTCTTTTCCTTTGCTCAAGCTATTGGCACTGGTATTGTGCCGCTTTCGATCGTCTACTATGGCGGTTTGATCGTTACTGGAGCGCTTTGTTGCTTGCTTTACGAGCGAGTTTCGGGCTCTAGTGAGCTTGAGCGTCGTCGTGCCTTAGCTGCAATAGCTGGCCCTTCTGTTTATAAGCAGGCTTTGAGTACGGTTGAAAGTGAGACGGTGCCTTTGGAGAGTGGCTTCTTCGATTTTGACCTGATTTTGCTTGAAGATGAATTGCTCAAAATAAGACCTGATCGCGATGCCTATATTTCGGCGCTGCGGCTTGGTATGGCCATTGAACGTGACTGCGGCTATGTCAACTGTCGCGCTCGTAGCTCTAGCTTTGCTGAGTTGATGCTTGACGTTAGTATGCGTTTATCTGCTACCGCTGTCGGCCAAGAGCAGTCAGTCTGGGTGAGCTTGGCTAATGGTTTTCGCCTGTACAAATTCGAAGAGAGCGATATCCGCAGGGAGCGTATAGCCGCCCTGCTCAAATTACTTGATAACGAACTTGTCGTCTCTGCCAGTGGAAAACGTGAAAGCGTTGAATCTGTTTTGGTTTAGGTGCCAGACTTTGCTTCGACTTGGTCGAGCAGGTCAATAAACTGGTTTCTAAAGGTCGCTATTATTCGTCTGACTTCGCTTTGAGTAGTTTCGCAAACCACTCCGCCGCCATTTTTAGTCATGAAAGCTGTTAGTTCTGGCACTTCTACTAGAGAAGTGGCTTCTTGCTGGTTGTGGTTAGCAATCTCTTCAATCCAGGCAATGGGTGAACTGAGGAAAATGCGGTCGCGCTTGGCATAAGGGTGTCTCAGTTCCAATAATTGACCCTCTGCCGTCATCAGCCTGAGGGTACCAGGCACAACGCGGTAACTAGGGAGGTTGTGGTCAGTAGTTTGATAGAACTCAATGGCATTACTGTAGCCCTGCAATTCTGAAGCTAGCCACAAGAGCTTTTCATCTGCGATTTTGCCACGCAAATGAGGCAACGCCTGTGGCAGTGCTTGGTTGAAAGCTATTTGTCCAGCCAGTAATTTGGCTTTGAGATCCTGAAACACGGTTACCTCGCAATTTGACCCTTAAGTCTAACCCGATTTTTATCAATGGACATCTTGAGATGCCATTTCGGTTTTTAGAAGGCTTTTATGGGTTCCATTAGTAAATTTATAAAACATTCCCCTCATTAGAGTTGTTCCACAACATCTTGAAAATATGCGCCCTCCCCAAAAAATCCGGTGAAGGCGCTTTGTACTTGCTAAGTTTCTTGGATCATGAGAGCTAAGAAAGGGCAAGAACCCCTCTGAAACTGCCATAATTTGCCAAGATTACCGAAGAAAAGTACTAATCTGATGACAACTTGTAATGGCGCCGGTACAACCGCAAAACCTGATAGGTCTGAAACTGGTCAAGAAGGCCAATATACAGACTTGAGCGAGATCATCCGGCCAGTGGCTGGTGAGATGGCCCTGGTTGAGGAATGGCTAGTTACCAATTTGATTGACGACAGCCCCTTTGTCGGAGACTTACTGGCTCAAATTTTCCAAGCTGGTGGAAAACGAATCAGACCATTAATTTCTTTGCTTGGTTCGAAAGCTAGTTTGACTGATAGCAAGGACGATATTGCTCATAGTGAGATGTCTCGCTTGCATATTATCTTGGCTGTTCTCACTGAACTTATCCACTCAGCCAGCCTGGTGCACGACGACGTTATTGATGCCGCTTCTACTCGGCGTGGTCAAGAGACAGTCAACAAGCGCTTCAATGACAAATTGGCTGTGCTTTTGGGCGATTTACTTTTTGCTCAAGCTTCTATTTGTCTTGCTCGCATCATGAACCCTGTGGTGGTTGGAATCTATGGCCAGGTTTTGGGTGATCTTTGTTCTGGTGAAATAGGACAGATGCGGCAGCAATTTGTCTGTCGAGTTGACTGGGACGCCTATATTCTCAAATCAATCAACAAGACGGCCTCCTTGATTGCTGCTGGTGCTCATAGTGGAGCCATTTTGAACGCTCGGCCAGACAATGTAGTGGCCGGTCTGAAAGATTATGGTGTCAATTTAGGAGTATGTTTTCAGATAGTTGATGACTTGCTTGATGTTACCGGTTCGGCTCAGCAGACCGGAAAACCTGTAGGAAATGACTTGCGCAATGGGCTACTGACTGCACCAGCGCTTTATGTTTTAGAGCGTAACGACAGTTCTTCGCAGCGCCTGGTTGAGTTGATTAATACGAGAGCTGTGCAAACCGATGAGGGCGTAGAGGAGGCTTTGGCCATTATTCGCAATAGTGGTGGGGTTGAGCAGGCTCAAGCGCTAGCATTGTCTTACGGCGCCAAAGCAAAGAGTAGCTTGTCTGTTCTGCCTGACAGTGAGAGCAAGCAGGCGCTGATAGCGATGGTTGACTATGTATTGGTGAGAAGTAATTGATCTTGATTTGGTAATACCCATGAGTGCACAAGCTATAAATCGCCTTCTACCTGAAAATTTCTATCCTCTGAGTTTGTCTCTTAGAGGCAAAGAAGTTATTGTTTTTGGTGGTGATTTAGCAGCTTTTAGCGAACTATTGCGTCTATTGGAGGCGGGAGCTACAGTCACTGTTGTCTCTTCTGCCTTTGTCTGTGAAATCCAAGAGTTGCATATCACCTACGGCAATCGGCTTGAATTGGTGCGAGTGAGCGAAGCTAAATATCTAGAAAAGTGTGAAGACCTAGCTAGATTTTCTCTGGTTTTCGCTTTGAGTACAAATCAGGTGGCTAATGAGAAAGCTGCAGCTATAGCCGCTTCTAGTAAGGTGCCGTTTTATTTTGTGGCTGGTTCTGGTTGCACTTTTGTTCCGGTCACTGTATTTAAGCGTGGTCATGTCAAAATATCGGTTTCATCAGATGGTATCTGTCCACCGCTAGAGACTGCATTGATGCAACGTATCGAGGAAGTTTTGGTGAACGATTTTGATCGTTATAGCGTTTTTCTTGATTCTGTGCAGGAGCAGTTGAACACGGAGTCTGTTGCTGATGGCTTGAAGACCTGGTCTGAGCTTAATGCCTCTGAATCTCTGGCATCAGCATTGTCACGTCATAACTTCGAAGAAGCAATCAGCATAATTCAGCAGTTGCAGAGAAATTCTGAGCTTAGTGCTGACATTAGTGAAGAGGCGAATTGATGGTGGCCCTTATAAGCGAAGATGATAAAAGCAAAGAAGTTGAACCGGAGGTTGCTGCCTCTCTCGTGGTGTCACCTACTAAAGTGAAAGATGGCAAGCGCGATAACACCAAAGATCAGCTCTCACCTTTTGCATCAGTAAAGCTTTCGGTCTTTTTGATGTGCTTGATGGCTCTGACAATTCTTATTGGCGCCGGGGTGCCACAAGAATCTCAAGGCGGTCAAGAGAAAGTCTTTGAAGTGTTTGGTAATCAGGTTGCCGAATGGTTGGTTCGACTTGGTATCAGCGATATTTATCACTCGCCCTGGTTTCTTGCTCTGACAGCCACTCTTACTTTAAATATGATTGTGGTGAGTTTTCAGAGAGTTTTCCCCAAGCTGAAACTGCTCAAGAACTCACTGCCATTTTTTCGTGGTCAAGACATTCTTAAACTGCCTGTGCACTACTGTCTGAACGTGGTTAAGGGCGAAGAGCAAACCGCATTAATTGCCGATCTCTCAGTGCGCTTGACCAAAATGGGTTACAAGGTCAAGGCTGAGGGTTCTAAGCTCAAGGGCGAATACGGTCTGGTTGGGCGTTTGGCGCCATCGGTCACCCACGTGGGATTGCTTACTTTGTTGCTGGGTATCACGATTACTTCGTGGACGGGTTTTACTGGTTTTCAGCCAGTGCTGCTCGATGAGAAATTGAATTTCAGCGATTCTCAACATAGCAAGCTCTGGATTGGTTCTTTGCCGAAATGGCAGGTGCGAGTAGATGGCACCAGGCGTGAGAACTATCCCGGTGGGCAAGCGAAGCAGTGGTTTAGTAATCTCAGTGTGGTTGATGATAAAGGCAAGGTCCTTCATCAAGGCGAAATATCGGTCAACAATCCACTTACTTACGAGAACGTTGATATCTACCAGTCGAGTTGGGGTCTGGCTAAGGTAGCAGTGAGTTTTAATGGTCACCAGCGCCAATTAGATCTCCGGCCAATGGGCGAGAAATATGCTTGTTTTCTACCCCTTGATCAAGACACTGTATTGATAATGTCTTTGGCATCAGAAGGAAAAAGTCTACGTGTCTTTGCTAAACGCCGGGAATGGCAAGCTCCTAAGCTTATTTCAGAGATTCAGTCTGGTAAGTCAATTAAGTTAGGCGATGTTGATGTAGTCTTTGAAAAGGCTATACCTGTAACTGGGCTGCAATACAAAAGAGATCCGGGGCTGCCAATTACCTATCTGGCTTTTGGAATAATAATGATTGGGGTTCTCTTAGCCGCTGTTCCGCACCGCCATGTCTGGGTGGCAGTTGAGGACAACAGACTTTATATGGGAGGCACCTCTCGCAAGGCCAAAGTAGGCTTTGAGCGCAGTATGGATAATTTGGTGGAAAAATTGAAAGCATCCTTTACCCTGCAAGAGCAAGCGCAATTAGATCAGGGAGAACAAGCACATGTCTGATTTTCAGCTCTATCTAACTAACACGGCTGGGCTATCATCGGTGGCGTCGTTTTGGGTGTTCGTCGCCTCTAATGGCACCAAACGATTTAATAGTATTGCTCTTAAAGTGGCTAATGGAGTCATGCTTGTCGGTTTTATTGCTCTTACTGTAGCCATTGTTACTCGCGGTATAGAAGCCCAACGCTTCCCTCTCGCTAATTTGTATGAATCACTCTTGTGGTTTGCTTGGGCCACCATGGGCGGCTTCCTCTACCTTTGCCGCTCTTATGGCATTCAACAGCTGGGTTGGTTAGCCAGCCTGCTGGCTGCCACGATGTTTTTATATGGTAGTTGGTTACCTCAGAGTCAGCATGAAATTAGCCCTCTGGTGCCGGCTCTTGTTAGCTATTGGCGACAAATCCACGTACCGCCATTGATCGTCTCTTATGCCATGTTCTTTTTGGCAGGCTTGTCTGGCTTGCTTAATCTCTGGCAATCAGGGCGTTTGCGCTCCCTAGCTTTCTGTGTTGGCACGATCATTGCTGCTAGTAGCGCTATTGGTCTTGGTACTTTTAGCAAGGTCGATACTCAGTGGCTGCAGATATTGTTTGTGGCTAGCTCAGTAATTGGTCCTTTTTTGGCATTTCGCAGCTTGCCGGTTAAGGACGCAGCGATTGAGCAGTCGAAAGCTTCTAGTAAAGCCGCTGAGATGTACGATGACGTGGGCTATCGCTGTGTCGCCATTGGTTTTCCCTTGCTTACAATCGGCATCATTACTGGTGGCCTTTGGGCTAACCACGCTTGGGGAAGCTACTGGTCATGGGATCCAAAAGAGTCTATGGCTTTAGTAACCTGGCTTTCTTATGCTGCCTACATTCACTTGCGTATACAAAGAGATCTTTCTGCAGAAAAGCTCTCGATCGTTTCAGTGATTGGACTGCTGCTAACTCTGCTGACTTATCTGGGCTTCAACTCGTTGGGCTTTGGTGGACTGCATAGTTACGGAAAGTTTAAATAAGCCGTCTTTTCTCCTGAATTTATCTAGTTATCGCTTGCCCTCTGGCAACCTACTTATAGGTTGTCCTACCTGCCTTATAAGTGTTTGCAAGAAGCTTTGTTAAGGCCGTGCAAAACAGGCTTAACCTTGAGCTAATCTAGGGTTTACCCGGTTATCAAGTGAGCGTAGGAACATTTTAATAGGAGGGTGCGTCAACTCTCTTGTGACCATGAGTGCATCGTGGTCGGAAGCCAATTTGACACTAGGTATCTAATAACCAGCGGCAGGAGCCGCAAGTAACATGCCAAGAAAAGCGCAGAAAGAAGTATATAGCTCTGAGGATTTCGACGAAGTTAGCTTCGACGACGAGATCACTGTGGTTGAAGAAAGCGAAGGTGTAGAAGACGAAGAAGTCGTAGAAATTTCACGCGGCCGCTTAATCAGCACCCCAGGTGAAGATCCGGTGCAGTTTTACCTGCGTTCGATTGGTCGCATCAGGCTATTGACTGCAGTCGAAGAAATTGAGCTGGCTAGACGGATTCAAATTGGCGATGACCTCGCTAAAAAGAAACTGGTGCAGGCAAATCTTCGTTTAGTTGTGAGTGTTGCCAAAAAGTATCAAGGACGCGGACTACCGCTACTTGATTTGATTCAAGAAGGCAACCTCGGTTTGATTCGCGCCGCTGAAAAGTTTGACGCTGAGCGTGGATATAAGTTCTCGACCTATGCAACTTGGTGGATTCGTCAAGGTATAACCAGGGCGATTGCTGATAAGTCACGTACTATTCGTGTACCGGTGCACATGGTTGAGACTATCAACAATCTGCGCAAGGTTACTCGCAAACTTTCTCAAGAGCTTGACCGTAGGCCAACTCTAGAAGACCTGGCTAAGGGGCTGGGAGTTAGTGTAGAAAAAGTGCGCGATATTCTAGCTGCTAACCGATCGCCTCTCTCGCTTGATACGCCTTACGGTGAAGAAGATGATAATTCTCTGTCTGAGGTGGTGGAAGATGAAAATCATTCTTCGCCAGAGGATTCGACTGCCGCTAGTCTGATGTCGCAAGACATTCGCGGGGTGTTGTCGATGCTGACAGCTCGAGAGCGTGAGATTATCATTCTGCGATTTGGACTAAATGATGGAAAGCCACGCACTCTAGAGCAGGTTGGTAAGCTCGTTGGTATCACCAGAGAGCGTACTCGTCAGATTGAAATTAAAGCACTACGCTTTTTGCGTCAATCGCGCCAGGGCTCACAGCTGAAAGACTATCTGGAAGCCTAAGGTTCTGACATAAACGAAATAAGAGGGAAGGCTTGGCCTTCCCTCTTTTACTAAGTATTGAAAAAAATCTAGTTAGACGCGAATCTCTTGAATGACGCCATCTTTCACTAGAATTTCGCCACCTTCGAGGCGTTGGAAAATATTTTCTCCAATGCGCACTTCCACTGGATTTTCCACAGTAAATTGAGTGACGACACTACCTACTGGCAGTTCAGAAAGAGCTTGGTTTTGACCTTGCATTTCTTCTTTGAGCTGTAAAAGACGCATCTTTTCGGCTTCAACCTGAGAGCGAATTGTTTCAATTTGCACTCGGGCATCGGATGAAACCATTCCGCCTGCTCTTTTTTCAATATCAGCTACGGCTCTTTTGCCCTTGAATTCTAATTGCTGCAATTCAGCGTCAATCTGCTGAATATTGCGCAAAATCTCATTGGCAACCTGGGCCTTAAAGTTCTCAGTGACAATTGCTCTGACAGCTATTTGTCGGATGAGGCTAATTGACTCAGCCATCTTTCCTCCTAACCAAACCGAATCCTGAGATACATGACATATGCATCTATCTCGATGGCGCTAGTTTAGCAGCATTGATGTTAGTTCTCAGCGCCATCGAGGTTGTCACTAGAACTTTTCTGCTACCGATTTGGCCTGGGTGAAGAGCAACAGGTAGTCGCGCCCGCCAGCCTTCGAGTCAGTACCGCTCATGTTGAAGCCACCAAATGGATGGACTCCCACTAAAGCGCCGGTGCACTTGCGATTTAGGTAAAGATTTCCGACGTGAAATTCACGGCGGGCCCGCTCTAAGTGCTGGCGGTTTCTTGAGTAAACCGCTCCGGTTAAACCGAATTCAGTATTATTAGCCACTGCCAGAGCATGGTCGAAGTCTTTGGCTTTAATCATGGCGAGTACAGGTCCAAATATTTCTTCGAGCGAAATGCGTGCTTCGGGGTCAACATCTGAGACCACAGTTGGTTCGATATAGAAGCCACCATCTTTGGTGTCAATTTTATTGCCACCAGCGACAACTTTTCCTTCTTTTTTGCCAATTTCGACATATTCAAGAATGCTGGCATAGGCAGATTTCGAGCTAACTGGACCGTAGTTGTTTGTTCTTTCTTCAGGGCTGCCTATCTTTAGTGCGCTAGTACGCTCTACCACTTTTGCAACTACTTGGTCGTAGACTTTCTCGTCAATGATTGCTCGGGAGCAGGCTGAGCACTTTTGGCCTTGGAAGCCGAAGGCTGCTGCCACTATACCTTCTGCCGCAATGTCAAGGTCGCAATCGCTGTCGACGATGATTGAATCTTTGCCACCCATTTCGGCCACAACACGTTTGATCCAGAGCTGACCTTTTTGTGGCTTGGCTGCCAGTTCGTTAATGCGCAGACCGACTTCTTTAGACCCGGTAAAGGCAATATAGCGGGTTTTCGGATGAGTGACCAAGAAGTCGCCAACGCTAGCGCCGGGGCCGGGGAGGAAGTTCAGCACGCCCTTGGGCAAACCGGCTTCTTCCATAATTTCAACAAATTGATAGGCAATGGCTGGAGTTTCAGAGGATGGCTTGAGAATGACGGTGTTGCCAGCGACGATGGAGGCGGTGGTCATTCCGACGAGGATGGCGAGGGGGAAATTCCAAGGTGGAATAACTAGACCAACGCCTAATGGGATGTAATAAAGCTCGTTCTCTTCGCCAGCGTTGGCAGTGACAGGCTGTGGTTCGCTCAAGCGCAGCATTTCGCGGGCATAGAAATCACAAAAATCAATCGCTTCTGCTACGTCACCATCGGCCTCTGCCCAACTCTTGCCTATTTCTAAGATCATCCAAGCTGATAGTTCATGCTTGCGCCGACGCATGATTGCTGCCGCTTTCAGTAGAAATCGGGCGCGTTCTTTGGGGCAAGTATTTTTCCAGGAGTCAAAAGCTGTCAGGGCACTTTTCATCGCCTGTTCAGCTAATTCGGTATTAGCTTTAGAAAAACTACCAATCACTTCTTTAGGATTGGACGGATTGGTAGAAACTAGCAAGTCGGCTGTTTCAATTTTTTCGCCATTAATGACAAGGGGATACTTCTTACCAAGCTCTCCGCGCACTTTTGCAATAGCGGCTTTCATGGCCTCTTGATTAGCTGGTAGATTAAAGTCGGTGAATGCTTCGTTGCGGAATTCTGGATTCATTTGTAAGTATTCCTAAACAGATAATGGATACAGCATATATTCTCTATGGCAAAGTTTGAGCAACATCAAAGTTGATTTAGGCTTTGCTCTTGCTTGCCTGATCAAATTAGGTATTTAGCTTTGTCCGCAAGAGTGCAAGAGTTATACTAAATGATGGCTTTTAACCACTGATTTTAAAGCTTAGATATAGTGAGAGTGAGAATGAAGCAGTATCTCGATTTAGTAAAGTATGTACTTGAAAATGGTGAACAGCGCACAGACCGTACTGGAACTGGCACTATTTCTTGCTTTGGCCTGCAGAATAAATACGACTTGCGTGAAGGATTCCCACTTCTGACCACTAAAAAAGTCAATTTTGCTGCGGTTGTGCGTGAACTGCTTTGGTTCTTGCGGGGCTCAACCAATATCAATGACGATCTGACGCAACATACCTCTATTTGGGATGCCTGGGCCAATACCGAAGGCGAGCTCGGCCCTATTTATGGCTATCAGTGGCGCAGTTGGCCAAGCGAAGATGGGCATATCGATCAGATAGCTAACGTGATCGAGCAAATTAAAAATAATCCTGATTCAAGGCGATTGATTGTCACTGCCTGGAATGTCGCCGATATTCCTAAGATGGCTTTACCACCTTGCCATATGATGTTTCAGTTTTATGTCATTAATGGCCGTCTAGATCTGCAGCTCTATCAGCGTTCAGCTGACATTGCCGTTGGTGTGCCTTTCAACATCGCTAGTTATGCCTTGCTCAATATGATGATCGCTCAAGAGTGTGGCTTAACCCCAGGGATTTTCACCCATACTTTTGGTGATGCCCATATTTATTCTGATCATCTTGATGGCCTTAATGCTCAGCTCAAGCGCGAGCCAGGGCCCTTACCTCGTGTCACTATTGCCAACAAGCCAATATTTGATTTGAAGTTTGAAGACTTTGAATTGCACGACTATGTGCACCAAGGTTTCATCAAGTTCCCCGTGGCTGTCTAAAGTGCGAGAAAAATTCGACATTATTGTCGCTGCTGACTTGAACCTTGGTATTGGCAAAAACAATGCCTTGCCCTGGCGCATTTCTAAAGACTTGAAGTATTTCAAAGATCTGACCAGCGCAACGCCAGTGCCAGAAGTATTGAATGCCGTTATTATGGGAAGAAAGACTTGGGAATCAATTCCTGCTGCCCATCGTCCTCTTAAAGGCAGAATCAATATTGTTCTAACGAGCAATCCGAACTATCCAATGCCAGAAGGACATTTTGTCAGCCCCTCCCTTGATCAAGCTCTGGAAATGCTCATACCAGCGCCAGTAGATCGGGTCTTTATTATCGGTGGTGCCCAGGTTTATAACGAAGCAATGCAGCACCCAAGTTGCGGTTTACTCTATCTCACACAGGTTCGTCACGTGTTTGACTGCGATACATTTTTACCCCCGTTCAAGCAGGTTTTTCAGCTTCTTTCCTGTTCGGAAGTAGAGTCTGAAAACAATTTAGAGTTCTGCTTTAAGGTTTACGAGTTCAACTTCCCCGAATATTTGATGACAGAATAAAATGGAAAAGCGAGCGCTAGGGCTATTTTCATTAAATGGTTTCGCCTTCTTTTTGGCTGTAGCAACAGCCTTCTTTGGCGCCGAGCAAATTCAAGCTGGTCCCCAAACAACAGCTTCCAAGAAAGTCGCTGCGCCCACGGCTGAAGAGATAAAGGCTGGCAAGATGCTGTTTGTGAAGGCTACTTGTTGGGGCTGTCATCCCCATGGTGAAAATTCATTGAATGGCGATAAACCGCTTAAGGGGCCACGATTCGCTAAAAAATATCAGAGTGACGATGAGCTGATGGCAACCATACGCCGCGGTAGCGTTACTAGAGGGATGCCGCCCTTTCCTGTCGAAAAGCTTTCAGAGCAAGATCTAAGACAAATAGTGGTCTTTATCCGCTCGCTTTCTTGTAGTGCTAAACCGTGATTTTTGGTAGAAAAAGAGAGCCTGAATTCACAGCAGATTTGGTTCTGAGTCTATATTGCCAGGGTATTTTTCCTATGGCTGATAGCCACGGCAAGATCTCGTGGTACTCACCAGATCCTCGTTGTATTTTTGATTTCGACTACTTCCATGTCTCTAAACGATTGATGCGTACTTATCGTCAGGGTATTTTTGAAATCAAGGTTAATCAAGCCTTTGAAGAAGTGATGTGGGCTTGCGCTGATCGCGAAGAAACCTGGATTAACGAAGATATCGTTCGCGTATATAGCCAGCTCAATCAGCACGGCTTTGCTCACTCGGTAGAAACCTACTTTGAAGGTCAGTTGGTGGGCGGACTTTATGGCGTTAGCATTGGCGGTGCTTTTATGGGTGAATCAATGTTTCATCGCATGACCGATGCTTCTAAAGTGGCCCTGGTCTTTTTGGTAGAGCGCATGAAAGAGCGCGGTTTTGTTTTGCTTGATACCCAATATACAAACAAACACCTGGCCACTTTCAACGCTCGGAATATTTCCAAGGATGAATATTTGACCAGGTTGAATGCTGCTTTGGCGCTAGACTGTCGCTTCGATTGAAGCAACTAGTGATTCTATTTGCCTACCATCTTTTTCATGCCATTGCCCATAGCTTTGAAGCCAGCAGCAAGACCATGACCAATTTTTCTTGGTGCCCACATAATGCCATTGCCGACTGCTTTGGCGCCTGATACAAATTTGTTGTCATCAGCTGCAAAAGCAGCATTGCTAGAAGCAATAACGGCCACTAACAACATTGTTGCTACTAAAGATAGTGTTTTCGATTTCATTTTTTAGTTTCCCCGATTGATAAGGCTGAGAGCCATTTTGCCATCATTTCTCAGATTTGTAAAATAGCAGAGTTTTTACAACTATGGGAAGAGACTGAGTATTAGGGTCTGCTGAGGTAGATACTGGTCTACCGATGTCTATGTAATCACCCTCAGCCACATTGATACCGTCGACAGTAATTATTCTCTTATCTGTTAACATGCCTTTCAAAATCAAACTCAAGGCCATCGCTAAGTCGACTTCTGCTACAAGTACGAAAGGTTCACAGGCCTTGGATGTTACAAAGACTTGCGCCAGTTCAGTTGCTAAATCTTTGAGAAAGGTAAATGAAAGCATTTCTTTTTTTATGCCAGTCAAGACCAGTGCAACCGGGAACTGCTGCCACAGATGTTCCCGTTGTTGCATTTGCTGATTTATCTGTGTCGCCACTGAGTGGCGTGATGTGGCATCAACTTTGATTAGTTTGAGATTGCGCAGAGGTAAATTTTCTGCACTAAAGCCAATGGTGGATCCGCTTAGCTGGATGGTATGAAGTCCAGCTCCAATAACCGTAGCGCGAATGGCTCTTGGTGCGATTTTGTATGCAGTATTTTGTTTAGTCAGTTCGGCTGCTAGAGCCTTTGCTAAGAAGACACCGAGATCGCTAAATTTTGTCAGATCTGCTTCCGCAAATGCGCTTGCTACTCCACCGCTCAACCAGATTTCGTCAATCTCAATTTGTGGTTGTGAGTTTGACAGGGCGCTGGTTAACATCAGTTCTGGATAAGTTGTAACAGCCCTTGCCGTCAGTAAAATCGTCTTTGCTAATTCTTGAGCAAATTGGCTCACTGAGCCAGTTTCTATGGTATTGCCTACAAACAATTCACTGAAGTATGGATTGCTTGTAATTACTAGCTGCGCACTATCACTAATCGCACTGATGGTCTTTTTTGCCCAATCAAACTGCAACATTCTTCCGCCGACATTGAGGCAGGCTGTTTCTCTAATTGTGCCTTCTACCACCAGGGCATAATTGCTGGTACCGCCGCCGATATCGATGTTCAGAATTGTCAGACCAGTTTTTTGTGAATATTCTACGGACTGCGAACCCCGCGCGGCCAAGGCACTTTCAAGGTGTGGGCCAGCGCTCTCAACGACAAAACTTCCGGCTAGTTCTGCTAGATGCGCGCTAACAGCTTCGGCATTGCGAGCCCGAGCTGATTGACCAGTGATGATTAAGGCTCCTGTATCTATGTCGCTTTTTTTGAGACCAACGGCTTGATAGGCCCTTTCAATCAACTCAGCAGTTTGCTTTGCTGCAATTTCGCCTGTGGCAGTAAGAGGTGTGAGCAATACTTCGCTTTCGTAAATTATTTCGCGATTAGTGATCGCTAGATTAGGCGCGGCATTAACCAAAGAAGCATTGGCGAAGGTGAGCTTTGTTACTACTAAATGTGAAGTGGTTGTGCCGATGTCTATACCAACACTAACTAAAGCATTTCCCAGCGTTTTCTCTTTTGAGTCTAGTGACATGCCTTAGCCGAGTTGTTGCAATCTTACGCCCGACACTTTCTTGTCGAGAATACGTTCAATTGTTTTGACGATGAAGGCACCGGCCTCTGTCGGCGGCGTGCCGCCTTTGTGAATGTTCGATACAACGGTGCGATCAGAGCTAACCGTATGAGGGCCAGGATTGTAGGTTATGTATGCAGATAGTCCGCTAGCACACGAGAGACCTGGACGTTCACCAATTAAGTTGAGGGCTACTTTGGCTCTGAGGCTATGGCCGATTTGGTCGGCGATTGCCACTCTGGCATATTTGGCAATTACGATTTGACCAACAGTAATGTTACTGAGAGCAAAACCATATTCAATCATTGGTAAGAGGTCGAGGAGATTTTCTTCTACGGCTCGCGCTGAGAGGCCATCGCTTACAACTATCTGTACATCAATGTCGCTGGGGCATGTCGTCTGCAGTGCGCGGATAGTACTTTCTTCTGTTCGTTTACCTTTGGGCGGATTGAGAATAAAATCGTTGCGACTTTCTGCCGTGGTTGTGATCAGGGGAAATTGTCTTGCTTGGGCAAATTGCTCTAAAAAGCTTTGGCTGATTTCGCTGTTAACGGCATCTCTTGCTAGGGCGTGGTCAGCTCGAAAGCTGAGCCAGGTAGCCGTCAACGGGCGAGAGCCCGTGCGAGATACACCGATTCGCGCGGGAGTAAGAGTCTTGAGCTGTTCTGTTCTTGCCTGCATATGCCATAGGGTACACTATTTGTTTTGAAGCTATTTTAAGACTGGTGAAAAATTGATCAAGCTCGATACTAAGATAGGCGGTCGCCACTATCAGTTTGCTGAGATCAAGGCAGTTCTAGCCCACGCCAATGAAGAAAAATCTGGTGATCTACTGGCTCAAATCGGCAGCCAGAGCGAGATCGAACGGATAGCTGCCAAGAGTGTCTTGAGTCAGTTGCCGCTTTCTGTTTTTCGTGATCAGCCTGTTGTGGCTTATGAGCAAGACGAAGTTACTCGATTGATTGACGATAGTCTTGAACCTCAAGCCTATGCTCGTATTAAGGATTGGACAGTAGCTGAGCTTCGAGAGTTTTTACTCGATAATGACACAGATCTCAAGATGATTGAAGAGATCCGTTGGGGTCTCACCGGTGAGATGGTGGCAGCTGTTACAAAGCTAATGTCTAATCTCGATCTGATTTTGGCCGGTAAGAAATGTCAGGTTGTGGTCAAGGCAAAAACCACACTAGGTTTGAGTGGAAGACTGTCTTCGCGGCTTCAGCCTAATCATCCAAGCGATTCTATTGATGGCATCAAAGCATCTATTTTTGAAGGGCTCTCTTATGGAGTCGGGGATGCTGTTATTGGTATCAATCCTGTCTATGACAGTGCGGATACCGTTGGTCGACTACTTGAAGAAACCTACAAGATCATTGAAGCCCTTAAGATTCCCACTCAAAATTGCATTCTTTCGCATATCACGACTCAAATGAAAGCGATCGAAAGAGGTGCGCCAGCAGGGCTGATTTTTCAAAGTATTGCTGGCAGTGAGAAAGGCAACAAAGCTTTTGGTATCGACATTGATTTGATCAAAGAAGCATGTGTCCTAGGCAAGAAAGAAATTTCTACTGAGCTGCCATTCATGTATTTTGAAACCGGACAGGGCTCTGAGCTTTCGTCGCTCTCACATTTTGGCGCTGATCAGCTCACCATGGAAGCTCGCTGTTATGCACTAGCTCGATGTTTCAATCCTTTTTTGGTCAATGATGTTGTCGGCTTTATTGGACCCGAATATCTTGCCGATGGTAGGCAAATGATCCGGGCTGGTCTTGAAGATCATTTCATGGCTAAGTTGCTGGGCTTACCGATGGGAGTCGATGCCTGCTACACCAATCATATGAACGCCGATCAAAACGACTTAGAAAATTTGACGATTTTGCTTACTGCCGCTGGAGTCAATTACTTTATGGGTGTGCCCATGGGTGATGACGTCATGCTCTCCTATCAGAGCACAAGCTTCCACGATATCGCAGCTCTGCGCGAAATTCATAACCTGTTGCCAGCTCCAGAGTTTGAAGCTTGGCTTGAGTCTGTCGGCCTACTTAAAGACGGCAAGTTAACTAAGAATGCTGGGGATCCTAGCTATTTGCCTAATAGATTCTCAATTTAAAATCCGCTTTCGCCAGTGGCTTCTTTGCTCTCTCCTGATGCTGCAGTTGGCGTCACCGGTCTTTCAATTGGTTCTTGGTTGGCAGCTCTCTGAGTTTGGCCTCCAGCGATTTGAGCGGAAATGATACGGTCGCCAGGCGCTATGCGGTAGATGTTGTTGAGGCCGTCTACAACTCCCCCAAATACGGCATATTTGCCGTTTAGCTGAGACATTGGTTTTTTCAAAATGTAGAATTGGCAGCTGGCCGAATCAAGACTTTGGCCGCGTGCCATCGCTACTACTCCAGCGGAGTTGTGGTTGAGGCTGCGGTTGATTTCAAGGCGAAGGAAACGTTCTCTGCCAGTATCAGGGTCGGTGTAATTGCCTTGACCGTTGCCGTAGGGACAGCCACCTTGGACTACCCAGCTTTCCACTCGGTGAAAAGACTTGCCGTCGTAATACCCTCTTGAAACGAGGTCGAGGAAATTGTTGGCCGTGTAGGGAACCATGTTGCGGAAGACTCTAATTACGATTCGCCCTTTTGTCGTCTGCATAATCACAATTGGATCATTTTGGGCGAAAGCCTGCACCTGGTTTATTGCTGCCATGGCCAGTGCGGCGATAAAGGCAAGGCTCCGGCGTCTGTATGAGTGCAAAATGCTTAGTGCTTTGATTTGTCTAGCCAATAGTTGGGTAAAAGATTTCATCAGTTTTTTTTGGTAATTTTTCAGGGAGTTTGAAATTCTATATATAAGGTATGGAATAAGCAACTAATTAAGCAACCAATAGTCGAGAAAGTTATTTCACGCAATAGATATTTACCCAGCTCGGCAAGATTCAAAAAAATAATTGGCATCAGAAATCGAAAGGTGGCTCACAAATGGCTCTATATGCGGATCTTCACAGGCACCTTGGTGGAGCCCTGCATCCTCGGATCATCTATAAGTTCTTGCGCCGGACTGACCATCCGATACTCAATTACTTTCCTGACTATGATGGCTTTTACAACTGGTTCACTCGACCTTGTCGCACCCTAGAAGAGTTTGTCAAAATTCACTCGCTGGTAGAGGAACTGCAAAGCCTTGAGCACTTGCCTTACTTCTGCTTACGCTTGTGCCGAGGTGCCTATACTTTCGAGAATCTGCAGTATCTCGAGCTGCGCTACAACCCTTATTTCAGAACAGACCACAAACTTACTCCGGCTAAGAGGCTGGCTCAGATGCATCTCATCGTTGAGGTGATCACGATGAACTTAAGGCCAGCCGACTATCCAATCATCGTCAAGCAGATTCTTTGTTTTGATAGACGCTTGCCACTCAAAATCAATGAGGCCATTCTCAAAGTTGCTCAAGACAATCTTGGGCCTGTGGTCGGAGTCGATCTTGCTGGTCCGGAAATCAACACTGAAAAGACTGAAGAGTGGATCAAGCTCATGGCTCGGGCTCGCGCCTCTGGCCTGAAGACAACCTGCCACCTGGGAGAGACAGGTATCGACAATGTTGATCCTCGTTACTTCGCTACCCTCGATCGCATTGGTCACGGCATACACATTCCTTTGCAAAAACCGAGCATGTTAAAGGAGCTTTCCAAACGCCAGATCACTCTAGAGGTTTGTCCAACTAGCTACAAACAAACCGGAGTGCTCAAGGATTTTTCAGAACTGAAGACTGTGTTTAATCGCTGTAGGGAAGCTGGGGTGGCAATTGCGGTGTGTACAGACAACCCGGGTAGGAATCCATCGCCTTGCACTTTGCCCGGTGAGTACGAACGCTTGATCGACAATGATGTAATTGATTTCCGCCAATTGAAAGAAATTCAGGGTGAAGCTTTTAGATCTGCTTTCGGCTTTGCTGGTACTTCGCGTTTTCTCTAGGTCAGATTTACAAATCACGAACTCGATTGTTCAATTTCTTGCCGCCTTTGATTGTCTGCAATTGAGCTATGGTGCGCGCTATTACCGGCTTAGTGAAATCGCTCTCACGCTTGATAACTTGTCGTCACCGGGAGTGGTATCGGAGAAACTTTTTGCTAAATCGCTTCTTCGGTTGAGATCAGAAAACGATCGTTTTTTGAAAAAAATCGTGTTTGTCTAGTGCTGAATCATTTTTTTGTGACAGTTCCGAAAAATATTTTTTCAATCAATTCGACTGCTTTGAAGTGGTACCACTCGCGCGCTTGAGGCTTGCGAAAATGGCTTGAATAGACAGTTTCGAGTGGTGCTATTGCTCGTGAATTAGTGTCGTTCTCTGCTCTCGGTGGCTGATGGTTAGCAACTGAGGGAAGATCTATATGTTGCAATTTATTCCATTCGAATGTAATCTATGACGCGTGTGGTGTGAAAGTAATTGAGTGTCATTTTGAAAAAAATGATGTCTCTACAAAAAAAGACGGTGGTAGTTAGCGTTTAGTCAAAACGATAAATGGACAAGCAAATTTGAGAAGCGATTGATACATCAATATGAAGTAGCAGTTTCGAGTCACTTTAGTAGTTCATTAGATATCGTCTAGAGCAGGCGCTCAATATTAGGGATTCTTTTCCAGCTTGTGTCTGCGAAAGTTCCTGCCCACCAGATTGATTTCCAAGGGAGGAAAACTAAATGGCAACCAAGCCAACCAAGAAGAAGTCCACTAAGAGAGCAAAGATCTCTCCTGCTGCCGCTATGGCTGAAGAGTCAACCGGTACAGCAGCTAAGCCTAAGAAAGCCGCTGCTAAAAAAGTAACAAAGAAAGCTGCTCCTAAGAAAGCTGCTGCTAAAAAAGCTGCTCCTAAGAAAGCTGCTGTTAAGAAAGCTGTAGCTAAGAAAGCTGCTCCTAAGAAAGCTGCTGTTAAGAAAGCTGTAGCTAAGAAAGCTGCTCCTAAGAAAGCTGCTGCTAAGAAAACTGTAGCTAAGAAAGCTGCTCCTAAGAAAGCTGCTGCTAAGAAAACAGTTGCTAAGAAAGCTGCTCCTAAGAAAGCTGCTCCTAAGAAAGCTGCTGCTAAGAAAACTGTAGCTAAGAAAGCCGCTCCTAAGAAAGCTGCTGCCAAGAAAACAGTTGCTAAGAAAGCTGCTCCTAAAAAGACCGTAGCTAAGAAAGCCGCTCCTAAGAAAGCTGTTGCCAAAAAAGCTCCAGCCAAGAAAGCTGCTGCTAAAAAGCCAGCTAAGAAAGCTGCTCCTAAGCGCACCAAAGCCGCAGTTGCTCCAGCAACCACTGGCGACATGGGTGGCGCTTCCGCCTAAGCTCTTCTAGTAATAACTGGAAAAGTAGTTAAGAAAGGGTCTCGGTTTTCCGGGACCCTTTCTGCTTTTCTTTTGGATCGTGGATATAGTCTGATAAAGCGCAGCTAAGAATAGCTAAACCCTAGTATCGCTGGCAGTACTAGGCAGTTTGAGGAAATCGCATGTCTGTAGCCAAATAAGATCTAGGCTGTTTGCTAGCTCGTGGCCATCCTCAAGTTCTACCAATGTAGCGGCGGGGTTGAGCTGGGCAAATTGTCTGGCATGCTCTATCGGAACTGTTTCATCATCGATGCCATGGAAGACGATGGTGGGAATCTTGATTTCAAAATTGTCTGTCTTGTATTGCTCAAGATCTTTGGTGAAGGCAAAATGGAGGGGTAATTCTTTGTTTGCTGCATAGTGAAAGAACGGCCTGAAGCCTGCTTCTCGCCAACTTCGCATGCCTTGATCACCAATTATTTGCGGCCAACGTTTTGTAATACCGAAACCTGGAGCAAGAAGAACAATTGCCTGAAGTTTTGTAGGTGATCTCTGCTGGCGAAGCTCTTGTTCTAATAGGGCGGCTAACAAACCACCCATGCTTGAGCCCACGATAACTAGTGGACTATCGTTTAATTCATTTAGTTGATTTAGTTCGTTTATGAGCTCTAAACCTAGATCAATTTGGGCGGTGAGTGAAAGTGCAGCAAAGCTCGGTACATTTAAATCCGGCACCAAACAATGCCAACCATTTTGTTCAATCTTTTCTTTGAAGAAGCGAGCTTTTCGCGATTGTGGCGATGAAGCAAAGCCATGGAGATAGAGGAAATTCACGGTCAACTTTAGCTATAGACTTTATGGTGTTGGCTTGACGAAGCCATACCAAGGATTTGAATTAATCAGTGAAATCAGCTGAGTTTCTAAAAGACCTTTGTCTGAAGCATCAGCTTTGGTGACCAAAATTTTGTCTTCTGTTGAGTACACAGCAAATACCCAAACCCGCTGATCCTGTTCTATGCAACAAATCCACTGGTGGAATGCTGGTGGTTGAATCAGATAGTAAACAAAGGCGCTTACTTCACCCTGTTGGAAAAACTTACTGAGGTCGTTGCGCCAGGTAGCTTTGTCTAGCAAATAAATTGTTTGCCGTACGGTACCGTTGTCTGAAACCTGAATAGCATTCTCAAGTGTCTCGAACTCAGACCAGGGAGTTGGCAGATAAATAAATAGTGCGCTTTCTAGCTGGCTACCAAAATCAATTGGTTTGAGGGTCCACTCGGGGGTCTGACTTGAGTGAACAAAGGAATCGAAGGTGAATTTTTCTGATGGCACGCCAAGCTTGCTGGCCATGGCCGGTGTGCAAGCTTCTACCGTAGATTCGGGGAATCTTCCATTTGCTACCCAATCTTCAAACATTTGCTGAAAATATGAGTGGATGGTTGTCTGAGTCATCTCTGTTTCCGCTACCGAACACTGTCAAAAATACTATCGATGTTTATTAAGCTTACTAGATATAACAGATCAGCGGAATAATAAGTTGATGATGACAGGGTTTTCTATGGGCTGGGCATGGCTCTGCATTTTTCTGTCAAACTTTGGTGAATATTTGGTGTTTTCAAGCGGCTTTGACCGTTAAGAATAGTTACAGCTTGAGATGCTGCCTGAGCTTGCCTGTGAAGACTTTTACACAGTCATAACCTGCCTCTTGGTCTTATTTAAACAATGTGGGTTAGCATGGCCCACATGTTGATGTACTTGCCCAGACAGTGTTTTGGGAGGTCTCAATGGTCAGTATCCAACTTCTGGAGGTCTAAATGCAGAAGACTCAATTAGCCGTAGCTCTCGTAGCTGTCCTCGGCCTTTCCTTGAACACAGCAGTTCGCGCTGCTGAGACTGAATCTACTGAAAAGAAAGAAACAGTAAAGACTGAAAAGAAAATCAAAGTAGCTAAGAAAGATAAAGAGTGCAAGAAAGAGTGCAAAGAAAAAGGCAAAGATGCCTCCTGCAAAGGTAAAGAAGGATCCTGCAAAGCTAAAGACGAAGCTAAAGGCGAAGCTAAAGGCAAAGAAGGATCTTGCAAAGGCAAAGAAGGTTCTTGCAAAGCCGCCAAAGAAACAAAAGAAGTAAAAGAGACCAAATAGTTCTTCTAAAGAGAACTTCTGATTTCTCCTCCTTCTTAGGATGCCATTAAATGTCCAGCGGCTTTCTCGCAGCTAAAAAACTGATGCCCAACCTTGGTGTTGGACTTGGTTTGCGGCGCGAGTTAGCCGCTGAAACATTTGAAAATGCCCACCAAATCGATTTTCTAGAATTAGTTCCAGAAAACTATATGGACCTCGGCGGAAGAATCCGCGAACGTCTTGATATAGCCCTGGAAAAATTTCCTCTAGTGACACACGGTGTCAACCTTTCTATCGGTAGTACAGACCCGCTGAGTGAGGATTATCTTGCCTCCATCTCCAGACTACTGAACAAGATCAACGCTCCCTGGTGGAGCGACCATCTATGTTTTGCTTCAATAGCAAATTCGTATCTCCATGATCTATTGCCTCTTCCGCTCTCTCCTGAAGCACTCAAACATGTGGTCAAGCGTGTCAAAATTGCGCAAGAGAGAGTGAAGCGCCCTTTTTTGCTTGAGAATATTTCTTACTACATGCAAATGCCGGGCTCGCAGATGGACGAAGTTGATTTTCTCTCCGAGGTTTTAGAGAAAGCCGATTGCGGTTTACTGCTTGATGTCAATAATGTCTATGTTAATTCGGTCAATCACAATTTTGACCCTTATGCTTATCTTGACCGTCTGCCTCTAGAGCGCACAGTGCAGATTCACGTGGCTGGTCATGGCTATGGTGATGAGCTCTTGATAGATACTCACGGTGCTGCTGTGATCGAACCTGTTTTTGAGCTACTCGAATATGTCCTCAAGCGCACCGAAGTCAAAGCTGTAATGCTTGAGCGTGATCAAAATTATCCTGCCTTCAGCGAAATATTGGCCGAGCTGGCTCAAATTCGCGAGATCATTAAGAGAGTTCAGCCGGCTCTACTACCAGCTCTTCTATCAAACTAAGTTGAAAAAATTGAAAGTGGATGCCCCCAGCCTACACGAAATAGAGCAAGCAATGACTTTGCTCTGGACGCGCCGAGATAAGCGCGAACAGTTTCTTGCTGGTGATTCAGAGATAGATTCGTCTTTGATTCACCCTTCTTTGCTCAAGCATATTGATCATCGCGGTGTGAAGCTCTACGCCTCCCTAATTGAATTAGGACGGCTTGATTTGATGTCGTCGATCTATCCGCTCTGCAAAAAAGTGCTCGGCAAACATTTTAGTGCTCTGGTTCATGAATACATGGAGACCATGCCTCCGGATCACTTTAATCTCAACCAGGCTGCTCGTAAGTTTCCCCAGTTTTTGGCAAATCATGCTGAAGTGCATTTGAAACGTCATCCGTTTTTAGCTGAGTTAGCCGACTACGAATGGATTGAACTGGCTGTGATGGAGGCAGATGTGCTGCTAGAACTTAGTTCTGCAGTTTGTGACCAATCAGTTTTGCAGAGTAACAGCAGTGAAGAACTGGATTTAAAAGCCTTTGCCGCTAGTGTGCCGCGTTTGAATCCGACGGTTGTGCTGAGAGCCTATAAGTATCCAATCTCTGAGATTGCCCACCTCTTAGAAGAGGGTGAGAAATTACCACGTCGGCAAAAAGCTCAAGCTTCCTGGATATTGGCTTATCGTGGCCTTGATCATAACTGCCACTATTTAGATGTGAGTGAATTGACTGGCGAAATTGTTGAGGCTATGGCGGACAAAAGTGATAGTTCATATGGCGAGCTAATTGCTCTGGCCTGCGGCCATTCAAGCAATATTGAAGAGACGGTTGCCGATTTTCTTTCTATGGTGGAAGAGTTTAAGTCGCTGGGTGTGATTCTTTAAAGTGAGGCGAAAGCCTCTTTTACAATAGCTTCTGGTTCAATTGTAGGTTTGGCTTTATCGTTGCTGCCATTGGCAGATTTGAGCCAGAGCAAGTACTCAATATTGCCTGATGGTCCTTTCAGCGGTGAATAAGTTAGACCATGTACTTCTAGTTTTTGTCTCTGGGTAAAATCAATTACTTGCTGCAAAACCTCTATGTGGCTAGCTGGCTCTCTGACGACGCCGCCTTTGCCTACTTTCTCACGACCGGCCTCAAATTGAGGTTTTACTAAAATTACTAGTTCGCGCTCGCTTTCGCTCATCAAATTAAGCAGTGCTTCTAAGACTTTCGTCACTGAAATGAATGAGAGGTCGGCTACGGCTAAAGTGGCTTTCTCATTTATTTTTTCACCGTAAAGTTTCTCTGCCGTGAGAAAACGTATGTTTGTGCGTTCTAAAGTATGCACCCGGCTATCGCTACGCAGTGACCAATCGAGCTGGCCATAACCAACGTCTATGGCATAGACAAAAGCTGCACCACCCTGCAGCAAACAGTCTGTAAAGCCACCGGTAGAGGCGCCTGCATCAATACAAATGCGCTGCTCTGTGTTTATGGCGAAACTAGCCAGGGCCTTTTCTAATTTGAGACCACCGCGGCTAACATAGGCACAGCGATTGTAGCTAGCAATTAGTTCGATATTTGCTTCTACACTGACAGCTTGTCCTGGTTTTGTTAACTTCGCACCGTTGACTAAGATGCCACCATCCATAATGGCAGTTCTGGCGCTTTCCCGGGAGGGGAAAAGTTGTCGCGCCACCAATAGTTGATCTAAGCGTTCTTTGGCTTTCATTTGTTTTAGAGCAGTTGATTTTTACAGTTTAGCTTGACAACGATGTTCTTTAAGCATTTGTTGGCGGCAGCAACTATTAGCGCAGACCTAATGTAGAATAACAAGTATCAGCTAAACCGTCATACGTGGAGTAGACCTGGCTGGATGAAGACACCGCCTTGAAAGCGGCTGCCCCGTAAGGGGTTGGGGGTTCGAGTCCCTCCTGCTCCGCCATCTTTTACCCTGTTCTTAGCTTTTAAAGCGAGAAATGCAAATCTGGGTAGCTATCTCAAATAACGACCTGACTTCTCTTGACCATAAAGAAGTCGAAGTCGAGGGCGCCTCTCTTTCTGATGCAGAAGGAAAATTGCGGGGGGCTAATCGGCTGCGTTTCAGCCTTGAGAAAAATCATCTGCGCGTCTCAGTCGCTGGTCAGACGTCAAAGGCTGTGGCTGGCGAACAGATAATATTAAAGGCTCAGGGGCCCATTACAATCGCGTCGATTAAGCGCGCTGGCGGCAACTCGCACCCTAGTTACCTCGGAGAAATCAGGGTTGCCAATCTAAAAGGCAAGCTCAGAGTTTCACTGCGTGTTAGTCTCGATCAATATCTCCGGGGCGTGCTGACCTCTGAAATGCCAGCAAGTTATCACCCTGAAGCACTCAAGTGTCAGGCTCTGGCTGCTCGGACTTATGCCCTCAAGCCGCGCTTGCCCCATGACCGTGACAATGCCAACGTTTGTGATTCTTATATGTGCTGTCAATATTTTGCTGGGCTGGGGCAGATTGACGAACGCATAGAACGGGCAGTTGTGGCAACGGCCGGCCAAGTTCTTACTTATCAGGGGCAACCTTTGCTTGCTCTCTTTAGCTCTAATGCTGGTGGTCATACCGAGAATTATGAAAATTGCTTCTCCGACCCACTCACCAATGAGTTTCCCCCTGCCCCTCTGCCTTATTTAGCAGGAAGGCCCGAAGGGAAATTTACTGTCGCTGCTGGCTCAGAAGAATTTTTACGCTATTTGTATAAAGCCGCAGCGCTCAAACATGACACGAAAATTTCTATGGATAGTTGGACACCCAAGTTTCATTGGCATGTAAGGCTTCCTGCGGATGCCCTTGAAGCTCAGATGCACCATGTGGTGGAGAAGTTAGCAGCTGCGGCCGATACCGCACCATTTGTGATACCACCGCAGTCCGGTAAATTTGGTCATATTGAACGCCTAGAAGTTCTCAAACGTGGGGTTTCGGGTGTAGCTATAGCCATGAAAATTGTCACTAGCACCGGCGACTGGCAGATCAAAAAAGAACTGGTAATTCGCAAGGCCTTTGCCAATACTGAAGTTAAACTTGCTCGGCTTAATAGCGCCCGCATTTTCTTCTCGCATGAGACTGATGATCTCAAATTGCTCAAGACCGTCAATGTCTACGGTCTTGGCTTTGGACATGGTGTTGGCTTGCAGCAGACCGGTGCCCAGGGATTTGCTCAAGCTGGTTATGACTATAAAAAGATCCTGGGACATTACTTCCCAGGATCTAATATCGAAGTTTTATAGAGCCTCTCTTACAGGCCGGAATCACCTTCTGGCATGTCAACTTTGACTTTGTCGCCACTCAGTTTTACCAAGAAGATCAGTTCAGGTTTCTTGATGTGCGGCACGTCTTTGAACGGTGCCGCGGCACTGACTGCTCGCTGCAGGGCGCTGGAAATCTTCTCTTTATCTTCGTCTTCAAGGGCTTGTTTTTCTAGACGCTTAACGTTGCCGTCAGCGTCTACGCCAACAGTAAGTTTAATTTTCCATTTCTTGCGCTTCGATTTTTCTTTCTTCATTTCTTCTTGAGCGAAATCAGGCAGCACAAGCTTTTCTTTGATGGCGTCTTTGACCTGGGCATAGAAGGCTTTAAGCTCGACGTCAGTTGCTTCTTTAGCATTCTCGTCTTCGGGATCGCCCTCATCATCTGGCTCAGCATTTTTGTTGTTGGCCTGCTGGGTGCGCTCGGAAGCTAGTTGGTCGATAATGCTTACCGCCCCTTTAGCATCGTAAGACAAGTTACCCGTATCTGTTTTAAGGGCTTGACCTATAACTAAAAATGACTTGCCAGCAATAATAGAAGGGAATGAAGCAACTAAGACAGTTTTGTCTTTTTCGTCTTTGTCCTTACCCTTAACTACCATCCAGTTCAGTGTGCCTTCGCCAAGAACTTGTTTGCCTTGATCGACCACACAGTCGCGCGTATCTTCGATGGTCATATCGGCATAAGGTGGCTTACCAATAAAGGCGCTGAGATTGCTTACCGGTGAAAGATCGGCGAATTCAGTGCAGATAATCTTTTGATTGGCCCGCTCTGAATAGACACCAAATGAATCATTCGGTTTTGAGATTTCACTGGTGTCTTCGTACCAGTGGTCCGGAATGGCCAGCACCTTGAAGCCTGCCGATTTGACCGCTAAGGCTGTAGCTTTTTCAGAAGAGGGATGGGCTTCTGGTGTTACTGCTGTTGTACCAGCGGGTGTCGTGGTCGCGACTGGAGCTGGCTTCGGCATGCTCATGATAGTAATCAAGAAAAGTGGTACGAGTACCGCACCAGCAATAATCAATTGCTTTTTAGTCAGGCCAGTTTTTTTCTGCATGACCTTAACAGCTTTGCTGGCCTTACCTTTGACTGAGCTGGTATCAGCTTCTGCCGGTGGCGCTTCAATCATGTGACCGCAGCTAGAGCAGGCTCCGTAAGCGGCATTGCTAGAGAAGCAGACCGGACAAACAATGCGATCGACATCTGGTGTGGCTGCTGCTACAACTTCGGCATCGAGCTTGCTGCGCAAATTGCCAAGACCACCTTCCGCATCTTCGGCTTCAGTAGATGTGCGCAGTTTTTTACTGCTCATATCTAATAAGGCGCCCATCCACATAAACTGATAGCATTTCACTGGAGGGGCAGCTTGACCAGCTTTCACTGATTGTGGGCCGCTGTGTAAGCCAATCAATTTATAGTCTTTGCATACTAAAGCACCAGTTATTTCTGGTGGCACCACAATTGTGTGCAGCATGTTTTTAGGTTGTGCCGCACTGGCGCTGCCAAAATAGTTTCCTTGCAGCCAGATTGGTTTACCTGACAATGGATCCAGATAAAAGCACTGTAGATTGTCCCAGTTGTTGACTTCAAAGTCTGTGTGTGAAGTCAGAGGTGGCCCCACTGTGCCATTACAGTGGAATGGAGTTTTGCGATTGATCTGCGAACAAACACCGCGGTTGACGAGCTCACGCACCGCCACTAAAACCGTATAACTATCAGAACCGACGCGCTCAGCCAGATTCTCAAGGGTGAGGAAGCCGTCCATTGCTTCCCACAGGCGACCGACCATCCAGCGAATTTCTTCCGATGAACTGGCCGGATCGTATGACTGCACTACTCTTTGGTAACGGGCATCTTTGCCGCCCAGTTGTGCGTAAACACTGCTTAGTTCGTTAGCGCGCCGCATTCCTTCCCAAACCAAACGGTCGGCTGGGGCGCTAATTGGCACAGCGTCTGGCCAGGGGAATTGCCCTTCTGGTTCGAAGGTAAAGCCATGGGCTGGTTGCTTGATAACTAATTCGAAGAAGGCATAAGCTGGAAGTAGCTCTGGTTGGCGGTAATAAACCAGCGGAATAGTGCCTTCGGACAGAAGCAGACGAGCTATTGGAATATTGTGAGTATCAATGAGGGTTAGGAGACCAGAGCGCCTCTGCTCTAAGAGAGTATTGATAACTTGCAAAAATTCTTGGCCATGAATATTTCCCGATGATTCGACGCCATCTTTTTTAAAGGGAATAGACATGGCCCGCGTCAGTTCAGCTACTTTTTCGGCCTGAAGCTCTGGCAGAGTGCTGTCAACCACGAGGAGGGCCATATCATTGGGGAGAACCGGCAGCATTTCGCCGGGATAGCCGGTTTGCTGCAAATATTGGCTGCGAGCTTGCACTTTGTCAAAATCATTGTGCAAAGACAAGGTCTTGACGCCCATGGTGATGTCGGCATGGGGGAAGTAAATGCTTAATGCCCAAGGGGCGTCTGGATAGTGGAAGACGTTACCAGCAGTGGTGACGAATCTACTTTTAGATATCAAAAATCCCTGGGCTAGGAATTTTTGTGGGCTTACTGTGCGGTCATAGACAAAACCAATTGCATTGGCCATGTCCTGTTCCAGAATTTGAAAAGTCATAGGTATAGCTCGTTAGTAACCGTCCCTCAAAGTCGTTTATACCACAGACCAGCGCCACCTTTTACTGGTCAACGGTCTGATATCACAGGTTGTCTCATCTTGAAATGTCGAGGTTAATCAATTTGGCCTCAACGGTTCTTGTCACAGCCCTCAGGCAAAAACGGCATGGCTTATAGCCTTCGGCGACAGCTTGTTTTTTGCTCTCTAGCATTATCTTTCTAGAATGGGCCATAACCAGGCTATAGGGACAATTGGGCTGGTGGAATTTGCGTGAGATCAAGTTGCCCTCATATTTATAGGTCGCCGAGCTGCGACTCAAACTTGAGCCTGCGCCCGGAAATCCATCGCTGGCCTGGCTCGGGCCGATTTGCCATAGGCTAAAGCCAGCGCAAAAACAGTTAATAGCAACGGTAATTAATGGCCAACGGGCACCAAATTTAGTCATTTCCATTCGTTAGCCTGGCGAAGGGGTAAACTTTGTCATTTATATGTAAAAACGTATTGGCTCCAGAAATAGTTCAAAAATAGGAAGCACTTACAAATGGAACAAAACAGATCTGCTCTGAAAAATGCCCTATCCGGTGCGCCTAGTAGTCTCTATCAACCGAGCCTTGCCACTTTGACTGATTTGTACCAACTGACCATGGCCTATGGATATTTTGCTTCGGGCACTCTGAACAAAGAAGCTGTTTTTCATATGTCGTTTCGCAAGAACCCCTTTGCCGGTGGTTTCGCCATAGCCGGGGGCTTGGAAGCGCTAATTGATTTTGTGGCAAATTTTTGCTTTACCCAGGCCGACCTTGATTATTTGGCTACCCTAGAAGGTAGCGACCATTTGCCTCTTTTTAGTGCAGAATTTCTTGCCTACCTGGGCGGCTTGAAGCTCACTGTCGATATTGATGCTGTGCAAGAAGGGGAGGTGGTTTTTGCCCACGAACCTTTAGTCAGAGTGCAAGGGCCAATTATTCAGTGTCAGCTTTTAGAGACGGCCTTGCTCAATTTTGTGAACTTCCAGACTTTGATAGCTACCAAAGCCACCCGACTAAAGCTAGCAGCTCAAGGTGGTTCGATATTAGAATTCGGATTGCGCCGAGCCCAGGGAGCGGACGGTGGCCTTTCGGCCAGTCGGGCTGCTTATTTGGGTGGCTGCGACGCCACTTCAAACGTACTCGCTGGAAGGCTTTACGGTATCCCCGTTAAGGGCACCCATGCTCATAGCTGGGTGATGTCTTACGATAACGAACTGACTGCTTTTCGCGAATATGCGCGCATCATGCCCAATAATTGCATTTTTTTGGTTGACACCTACGATACTCTGCAAGGAGTTGCCCACGCTATTGAGGTCGGGCTTGAATTGCGCGCCCATGGCCATGATTTGGCCGGTATCAGGCTAGACTCTGGTGACTTGGCATACCTCAGCACTGAGGCACGCAAAATGCTAGATGCTGCTGGTTTCCTTCAAGCGAAAATCGTCGCTTCAAATGATCTGGACGAGTTTTTAATTGCTTCGCTGATCGACCAGGGGGCAGCGATAGATGTCTGGGGCGTGGGCACTAAGCTTGTTACCGCTGGTGATCAGTCGTCTCTTGGTGGTGTTTATAAGCTGTCTTGTGTGCGTGATCATGACAAACAAGATTGGCAGTATCGCCTTAAGCTCTCCGAACAGGTAATCAAAATATCTACCCCCGGTATCCATCAAGTTAGGCGCTTTTTCTTGACCGGAGAGGGTCACAGCGATGGCCGTCCTGGGGATAAGCGCTTTATCGCCGATATGATTTTTGACTGCCAAAATCAGGCCATTGCAGAGACAATTGAAACCCCAGTGATTGTTGACCCCATAGATTTCACCAGGCGTAAGAGTATTCCGCCAGAGGCTGTCTATGAAGACTTACTCGTGCCAATCTTTAAAGGGGGTAAGCTGGTTTATTCTCTACCTGGCTTGGATCAAGCAAGAGCCCTGCGCCACGAGCGTCTTCAGGCCTTCCACCCATCTATTTTGCGCCTGCTCAATCCGCACCAATATCCGGTTGGATTAGAAGCAGGCCTGCACAAAATGAAGCTCGACATAGTAATGCGCGAACGTGGTTTCGCCGAACCCAAAATAACTTTTTGAACAGTGTCGACCCTAAGAAAGTCGTGGTCGGCGAGATGATAAACTGACCAAATTATTTTCTCTTTGGTTACGTAGGTTAGAGGCTGTAGAGCCTCCAGACATGCGTCTTTCGATACCTTCCATCCACTTGCTCAATATTTCTAGGTGATGCAGTCCTTTGTCGCCGAGCTTTTCTTTGTGCGCTTTTAGTTGACGGTAATATTTCAATAACGCTGTGAAAAGGCGAAAGGATGCCTCTGTGTCAGATTCACCGTAGCAGCTCAGGCCCAACTCTGGCACTGATGCTACAAAACGATTTTTGACTTTCCACAATTTTGCTGAAAGAAGGCCATCACTGAAGGGAAGAGGAACTTCTCTTACTTCCTGATTTTTTGTTAGCTTCATTCAAAAATGCCTATCCAAGAATAATCTTAGTATAGCTCTAATTGCGATGGCGTCTAGTCTTAGATATGTTGGTACGATACTTTTTTCGTACTACATGCTTTTTATTTTGGTAATACACTGATCAAAAATGGCTCTGCTGTCTAGTTCGTCGATGGCAAACCAGTTCATTTGAGTGTTTGATCTGAACCAAATCAACTGCCGTCGAGCCAGCGCTACTGAGTGTTTGATGGTTTCTTCGCGAGCCTGCTCTAAGCTCAAAGTACCATCAATATGTTGTATAAACTCAGCGTATGCCACCGTATTCTTCAATGCTTGAGTGGCACCAAATTTAGTATAAATAGATTGTACTTCGGCTAACAAGCCATCTTGCAATTGCACGTCAATGCGCTCAATGATTCGCTCTTTCAAAAGCTCGCGACGGGCAGCTGTGAGGCCAATCCAGACAATGTTGTAGGGCACAGGCTCGCGACTAGCTGCTTGCGAAAATGGCATATTCAAAACTCGCGAAACTTCGATGGCTCTAATTAGTCGAAAGCGATCGTTGACACCAATTTTCTCAGCAGAGATTGGATCTATTTGGCGCAGAATTTCACGTAAGTGCTCAACACCATGCTGCTCTGCCACTTTCGCTAACTCGTCTCGAATCTCTTGTTGGGGTTCAACCTCAGGCATTTTTAGGCCCTCAAGCAGGGCCCTTATATAAAAGCCCGTCCCACCGCAAACCACTGGAATTTTTCCAGCTGCAGTTAGTTGCCTAAGTATTTCTCCACCATCGCGCTTGAACTGCGAAGCCGTGTAAACCTGGTCTGGTTCAATAATATCGAGCATATGATGAGGCACTTGTGCTTGTTCGGCAGCGGTTGGCTTGGCTGTGCCAATATTCATATGTTTGTAGATTGTGCGCGAATCACTGGCGACAATCTCTCCGCCGAGCGCCTTTGCTAACTCAATGGCCAGGCTGGTTTTGCCCGAGCAGGTCGGACCGACTACAGCAATAACCAGCGGTAATTGAGGCTGCATATTTTAGAATGCAGCTAGTAGCTGTGAGATTAGAGAGAAGCCTGCCAGCCCAATCCAGAAAATATAAACTAGGGCCAGCACTGGTGGTACGACTAGCAAAATCAGAGCTAGTTTGATTGTTGAGGTACGCAGCGATGTCTGAAAAGCAATCCACTCAAGGGCGATAAACCATAAGGCCGGTATGGTGGCGAGCAGAAAAAACAGAGGCGTATGTCGCATACAGGCAATCGGTGCAAAGAAGGCGAATGGTAGAAAGGCCCAGCCTGTGGCAATAAAAGCATTACCGAAAGTGAGCCGATGACCTCTTAACCAGATACTTAAGTAATAGAGTATGCAAGACAAGGTTACCCAATAGCCCAGGCCAGAGAATATAAAAAGCGAGCAGTTGAGCAGGCTGGCTGCTGTATTGTCTGGTTTGATCTTGAGAAAAGCGGTAATCGAAAGAGTTAGCACCACCAGCATTGCTGCTGAGCTGAAGTTGGCGAAATTGGTAGGAAAGCGGCTAGAGTCGCTCAAAATCATCATGGTCTGACGCGGAGCTACCAGTACGCCATAAAAAATGTCAGCCCATAGAGTGAAACCATTTTTGTAGATGTCTTTGGTTTTGCCTTCAGGTGTTTCTTCTGCCGCCACTGGTTCTACCAGGGGATCGGCTTGGGAGCTTTCTCCGGCTTTAGGGGTTTGAATCAATACCTGTCTGAAGGCCAGCTCAAGTTCACGCGGATTGCTCTCTGAAATGCGCTTATCAGGAGAAATTGAATCTTCGTTGAGGGAGCTGTCGTCTGCCATTTCTATTGCATTAGCCAGAGCGGTTGCTTATTGAGTTCAGGATTGAACTGGGATGGAATCAGTTTGTCTAAAGGCGAAGTTGCACCTGGAGGAGCAAGCGCAGTGCGGCCTTCCATCAGCGAAGACAGTATGCCGCTATCATCGTCTTCATCAACGGCTAAGTCAGCTTTCAACTTATAGCGCTCTTTCGTGATTGTCTGCAAAAGTGCTAAAGCATCACTATATGAACCAAGCTCGTCTACTAAGCCAAGCTTTTGGGCCTGCCGACCAGAGTAAATGCGGCCATCGGCAATGGTCTTAACTTTCTCGATAGGAATTTTGCGCCCTTCAGCTATGGCAGTGGTGAACTGCTCGTATGAATCCATAATCAGAGCGAGCAAAATATCGTGTTCTTCTCTGGTCATTTTTTTGTAGGGTGAGGCAATGTCTTTGAATAGACCTGACTTAATTACTTCGGGTTCGACACCAACTTTGTCTGCCAGTGCTTTGAAGTTCATCAAATTGATGATCACACCAATCGAACCAGTCAGAGTGCCAGGATTGGCCACAATTTTGTCAGCAGCGCATGAAATGTAGTAACCGCCTGATGCGGCTACGTCTCCCATTGATACCACTACTGGTTTACCAGCAGCTTTAAGTTGAAGCACAGCTTCGTGAATTTCTTGCGACATTGGCACAGTGCCACCAGGAGAGTTAACTCGCAAGAGCACTGCTTTTACTTTTTTTGACTTGAGGGCTTGACGTAGTTCCTTCAAAGCGTTGCTGGAAGAACCAACCGAAGATGTGAATAAAGAATGGTCGGCCTTATCAATGATCATGCCTGATAGACGCACCACTTGAATGTGATCCTTGAAGCGCGTCATCAAGCTATCAGAACTACCTGACGAATCTTTGCCCTCAGCGTTCTGACCGCCAGCACTTTGAGTGAGAACTGCCGCAGGTACAGCCAGTACGCAGAGGGCTAGAACTAGCCAAACGAACCAACGTTGATTTATGCGCATCAGCTATGTCACTCGACTTTCAATTATAGGGGTTTATCTTTCGGCTCTATTTTTTTGCTGTCGGCAATGGCAGCATTCTGAGAGCTTTCGCCCAGATTTTGCAACTCTTCTTGGATCGACTGATCAAGCTTGTCGACGGCCTCAGCACCGGACATGTCGATGAGGCCCTGGCGGAAGCGGTGAACATCATCACTAATAGCGATGACATCCCGTTGAGCTTTGCGCACGGTGTATTCCATATCGAGTTGCTTAGCGGAATCTTGGCCAGAGCGAGCATCTTTCATCATATTGTTGAGATCTTCAAAATCAGTGGTGGCACGATTGAGACCGACAATATTTTTCTTATACTGACGATAGTTGTCTACCAGCTTATCGGAGGTACTGCGCACCATTTGATAGAGCGAAATCAATTCAGCTTGACCGAGTTGCGCTTTACGCTTGGCTTTGTCATCAACGGCACCCATCAATTGACCGAGGGCCTGGTTAGCAAAACTTTGGCAGGCGTATGTTCCCTGGTTGGGAGCAATCATACCCATGGCGCCGATTGAACCAGCAAGAACGCCGCCAAGCATGCGGGTCATCACCGTAGCTGCATGACCGCTATCATTAGTTGGTACTAGCTTCTGTACAACAAATTGAATATCAGGTGAGCGGTTCAGGGTAGCGTCCCAGAGAGCGGCAATTTGACGTTGCTCACTGGTCTCGAGAAACTCAGCTTTTTGCTTGGTTTCATCTTCGCTGTTTATCAGTGCCAACGGCATTGAGTTAGTTGCTTTAGCTGCGTCCATTGGTGTCTTGATCAAATCTTTGGCATGCTTAGGCTTGCCCATACCCAAGAAACCTTTTTCCGCTTTGACGCTTTTCGCTGGAAGACCTTCGTTGGCAGTGGTGCCATTAGGTAATAGATTTGATTCGCTGGCTTGAATTTTGAAAGTAGGCGTATCGCCATTGCTTTCCTCTACAGGCTTGGCGGTGTCGCTGTCGTTCAAGCCAAAGGGTCTAAGGTCTACACTTTTTGCTGCTTCAACTTTTGCTGCTTCAACTTTTGCGGATTCTGCTGAATCATTGCCACTGGTACTACTAGTAGTGCTACCAGAATCTAAACCATCTTCTAGTCTGGTGTTAAGAGGTAGCTGGAGATTGCCTTTCTTCTGCCCTTTCGGCAATGAAAGAGCCAAGGCCTGAGAGCTCAGAGCCGTAGAGCCTAAGAGCATGGCCGAGCACGCCATGCTGAAAACTTTGCGGGAGAGATGGAAATGTGATCTGCTGGCGCTGCTAATAACACCTAGGCTGGCAAGCTTTTTTAAGAACATTAAGTGGGTCCTTTTCTCTTTCACTAATTGTCTCTCGCATTCGTATTTTTCTTCACTTATGTAATACGAAGACGTCGAAGTAGTTAGGAAGTTTCGGTGGCAAACAGGCAAATTCAAACTTTTGGGACTGTATCCAATCTACCTGTGCAAGCGACAATATACCATGCTGTTATCTCTTTGAAAGTTACCTTTTGTCAATCTCAGTTGGCATCTTGAGATAATCTTGATATTTGCCCAAAGCCCTTGGCAACCGTGTTTATGGTTTCTGAGAAGCTTTCATAGCAAACATTATTAGAGAAAGTAAAACTGCCATGGTCGAAACTTGGTCTACGACATAAGGCATGTTCTTTGTAAACAAATCAGGGTTGCCCAATAGTGGTATGAATCCATATGCTTTAGCAATTAAGGCAAAGGCAGCGGCTGCCATTAATAGTGGTGCCATGGGGTTGGCACCGCCGCCAGCACCAGAGCCTGCACGTTTCATTGCTGGTGCTAAAACATCTTCATCATCATCATCTATATTTAATGCCGCTGAACTGCGTCGATCTGGTCTCGACATCCGCCGTTCTCTTGATTTACTGCGGCGGTCTTGAGGCCCTAGCAGTTCATCTTCATCATCATCACCACCACTAGAAAGAAGCCTGGAGCCGCGCAGACCTTTCTTTATACCAGTTTCGCTATCAGACGCTGGGGCGGAGTTGGGTGCTGGCTGTGGAGCAACTGGAGCCGGCATTGCTGCGGGTAAGTGGGCGGGAGCCAGCGTATTCGTGGCGGAAGGCTGGACACCGTAATCATAATGAGGGTTTTGAGCTGCCATACCAAACTGTGAATTGCTTGGGCTTGGCGCTGGTTTGGGTTCATATCGAGGCGCTGAAGTTGGTGCAGACGGTGGGGCAGAAAGAGGTGAAGATGGTGAATTTTGCCCAAAAGCGGGGTTCGCCGCAGGATATGGGGCTGGTGCTGCAGCAACTTGTTGTACTGGGAACTGTTGTAGCGGAGCCGGTGCAGCAGTAGGAGCTGGGGCAGGCATAGCTTGTTTCGGTGCTACTGGTTGCGCTGTGGCGGCTGGGGCTGGAGCTGGAGTTTTTGCCCTTGGGGTTTTGACTGCCAGTAGCGGTGAGCGCAAAACATTGGGGTCGTCAACATCATCTACTTCTTCATCAAAAATCTCATCTTCGTAATCGTCATCGCTGCCGCCAAATATGGGTGAACGCAAGCGGTGATGAGCCTTGACTTGACCAGCAGCTTTGCTGTTCATACCAGGCTCTTCTGCTAGGCCGGCTTCTGGGTCAAAGTCGTCGCCACCTAGTAGAGGTGAACGCAGACCCTTGCTCTGGTGCCTACCCGGTTCCAGTTTTGCTACCGGGCTTGGTTCTTGGGCTTCGACCTCATGGCTGCGATGAGGAAAAGTTGATTTGTGTTCTTTGTTCTTGCCACCATCGGCACCGCCACCCAAAATAGGAGAACGCAATCCTCGTGACTTGGCATCTCGGGGTTTAGGCTCGAAGGCTTCTTCGTCATCATCGGCGCCACCGAGTAATGGTGAGCGTAAACCCTTACCCTTAGGTTTATTTAATGAGGGCTGAGCCTCTTCTTCATCATCAAAATTATTATCAGCGTCAGAACCACCGAATAGAGGTGAGCGTAACTTTGGTTTTGGCTGAGCTTGGGGCTCAACCGGTGCCGCTTGTACTGGAGCAGTTGCTTGAACCGAGGGGGTGGTAATGAGGGGCTTGGCTGGGCTTAAGCGCCCGCCGCATTCTTTGCAAAACTGTGCAATGTCTTCGTTTGCGACCTGGCATATCTGGCACTGAATCACTGACGTTTCCTCATCGAGTCCTAGATGCCACTTTATACTGAGTGGCTCTGAATACCCAGTTTAATTCATCTATATATAGAAAGTTAAGTACTTTTTTCACTTCGCTCAATCTTGTTGTAATGCGGTTGTCAGGGCCTCTTCCCTAAATTACCTGTTGATTTCTTGGAAGACGCTAATTATTTGAGGCTGCGCAAGTGTTAGACTGCCATGACCTTCCGCTTGACTGCTATGGCCAGATCAAATTGGCGGTTAAGGAGCAAGGTCGTTATGATGCCTCTAATTAGGTCCGTAACTAAGTTAGTAAGTTGTTTGGTTGTTAGTTAGTTAACAGATTGACGATTCTCTCAAATATAGGGATAGAAAATAAATGTTCAGTTCTAAGGCTATATGTTTGGCAGCTAGTTTGATGCTGGCCGTTTCACCTGCCACCACTTGCGCGGTTTTGGCAGCTGATCCGCAACTCAACTTCAAGATATATAGTCCTCAAGACCCTCCCGCGGAGAGTCCTTCGGCTGATACAGACGCTCCTAAGGGCGAAATGCCTGATAGCTCAAGCGCAGCTACGAGTACTACTTCAACTCCTGCTGCTTCAACTTCTGCTGATCCATCAATTTTTGAAGAAGAGTCGGCTAAGGCTGAGACTCCCGCAGCTGCTCCTGTGAAAGAGACGCCAGTCGTTGATACAACACCTACCAGTGCTAACACTCTGGCTGAACCATTGGCCGAGCCCACTGCGCCCGCCGCTACTGAAACCAGCAGCGAGCCATCTGCCTCAGCTGCTAGTGAAACCAGCTCAGAAGCCACAACCACCACTACTAGCACTACGACCAAAGACGCTAAAGTTTTGCAGGGCTACATTCGTGTAGTTCCTACTGGTACAAAGATTCCAATTGTGATGGATACAGCTGTTGACTCTGACACCAGCCAGGAAGGCGATGAGTTCTCGGCCCGTACATCAGAAGATTTGACTATTGATGGCAGCACCGTGGTGCCTGCTGGTTCTATCATCAAAGGTCGTATTGCTACTTTGAATTCACCACGAGCTCTTAATAGATCTGGTTCGGTGGCACTCAAGTTTGATAACATCACCACTCCAGATAATCGCCAAATTCCTTTAGTTGCCACAATCGTGGCTCGCGGCGGAGTTGTTCATGCTCGTCGCGGTATGAAAGATATTGCCATCGACACTGGTACCGTTGCTCTGCCCTTTGTTGCTGGCTTGGCCATTGGTGCTTTAGCTGGTAATAGCAGCAACAACAACAACTCAACGAATAACAGCAGCAGCGGCATGAGCAAAGGCGCTGCCGCAGCTCTTGGTGCTGGTATCGGGTTGGCCGTCGGTATAGCTGTTCTTTGCGCCAAGAAAGGTAAGAAGATTGAAGTTCGTCCTGGCGATGAACTGAAAATCGAACTGGCAGAAGAGCTGCGTATGCCTACTATGTAGATTGCTCGATAGTTTTATAAGCCAAATGGCCCCTCATGACAGATAGCATGCAAGACAGGTTCCCATCGGGAGCCTGTTTTTGTCTGGCGATGACTAGGGGGAAAACCCGGTGTCAGGCTCAGTCAAAAAGGGCTTAAGTTAACGCTCTTCATCGAGATAGAGTAGAGAAGGTCCGAAACCAAATTCTCAACAATTGAAATTTGTGTTCGTTATTGGTTTTCCAACAGCGTAGGACTAGTCATGCCTATATATACACCTTATGCAAACGCGGCAGAACCACAGCGCGATGCCAACCTGGCTTGCGGTATGTCGATGCTACTGCCGGGTTTGGGTCAGCTCTACAATAAAGAGAAGCGCAAAGCAATATTCTTTATGGCCGTCGGCTGTGTCAATTATCTGCTCTTGCTAGTGCTGATTATGGCACCACAAATAATGCAGGCATTGAAAACCTTTGGCGCAGCCAATCAAGTCAAACTCAATCAAGCTTTGGCTGTTTCCATTACTCAGTTGCAACTTGGCTCTGGTGCTTGTTTTGCTCTAATTAGTCTGTTTATTAGCTTCTCTCTGTTTGCAGCGCGAGATGCTTATGATCGGGCTCAATATTTTAAACGTGCCGCTATTTATCGCGACTATGTTGTGGGCATGCCTGAGGCTACAAGCGGTTCTTACATATTTCATATTAGTTTGCTTATGTCGTGTTTCATTCTCGCCTTCTTCTTTCTTATCCCGGCACCACCGCGCTCGCAGGTAACCGAAATTGAGTTTAAGCAGGCTGAGGAGAATACTAAAGAGACTCCAAAAACCAAGAATCTCGCCGAGAATAATTCGAAAGCAGGTGGCCGGCGCGACTTCAGTCGCCCCTCTTCTACAGCCGCTTCTAGAGCTTCTTCTTCTTCTTCTTCTTCCTCGTCTTCTTCTCCGGCGCGGCAGGCCCCGACACGCACAGCAGTAGCACAGACAACAAGTAGTACTCCGCCACCTACGCCGACAATTGCTCCTACACCTACACCTACACCTACACCTACACCGAGTCTGCAGAGGATAGCTCAAAGTTTCCTCCAACCTAAGCCAGTCGCAGCACTTCCTGCTCCTGCGGCAGCGGCACCAAGCTTTACTCCCAGTCAAAACTTAAAGGTTTCACCGAGCAGTACGCCACTACCGGCAGTGCCAAATCTGTTGACCTCAGCTGCTCTGCCAGCTTTAAATACACCCCGTCCTTCATTGGTGATGCCCACAAGCTCTGGCTCTAGTAATTTGAATTTGCCTAAGTTGCTGGCACCTAGCCAGGGCAGTGCCAGTGAAGTGAAGATCGCTGCGGTACCGGGTCTAGCTTCATCATCTTCTTCGTCTTCATCTTCTCCAGCCGGTGCGGTGACACCCCTTCCAGTGGGAATGCGCTCTAATCAAAATGGCAACCGCTCAGCCAGCAACGGCTCTGGGCTCGTGCCTGCTCCCAGTCGCTCTGGTGCAAATAGTAATGGTCTGAATGGTCGGGGGCCGGCTGTAGCGCCTTCTCTAAGTAGTGATGGGGCTAATGCGGGCAATCAGCATGGCCAAAATGGCCAGAACAAGACTGGCAAAGGTGATCTCTCCAATCCTGATGATGGCCGGGGAGACGACGCTATAAAGGCTAGAAAAGATGTGGATTTTGGGCCGTATATGGCAGAACTGCAGCGGCGTATCAAACGTGCTTGGTTCCCACCAAAAATTGCCCGTTCAAAGCGCGTTCAAGTAATTTTCAAGGTGCACCGCAGCGGTGAGATGACCAATTTGCGCCTGGCTAACTCTTCTGGCTTAACTGCTGCCGATGAGGCTGCCCTAAAGGCCATAGAAGCTGCCGCACCGTTCCATCCCTTGCCAGCTGGCGCGCCTGCTGACGTCGACATTGAATTTACTTTTGACTACAACGTCTTCAATGGCGGCGGTAGTGGCAGTTTTAGAGGGTTCTGATTGCTAACCCTATTTAATGGACGTTGCCTGGGGAAAACCCCGGGGAATGACTAGCAAAAAGGGGTTAGCTTGAGCTTGGTGCAGAAGTTATAGTGATGTTACTGACAGTAAGTTGCCAGTAACTGGCGGTAGGAAATTTCATTAGGTGAAGCTTGTAGAGCGGTTGGATATAAACTAGAGGTGTTTGTCTGTAGTTTTTAGTTGCTGGTCGGTTGTCAAATAACTTTCTTCGGCAAGTAGGACAGTCAAACAAGCTTGATACCCAGGCCAGGCTAGTGTCTGTTGTGCTACACTCAAGACCTCTAGTATCAAATTATCGATGCTACGGTTGAACCCTCTTAAAATTACCAGCTGCGCAAATACTTAGATAAATACGGTAGAAGCGTAGGACAAATTCATGACTGCAGCATCACCTAGACAACAAGGCACACAGCGCGATCCCAATATGGCTGGGGGGATGTCTCTCATCTTGCCTGGTTTAGGGCAGCTTTACAACGGCGAGCAGCGCAAAGGCCTGCTATTCATGCTGGTTGGCGTGATCAATTATCTTGTTTTGATCGGATTGATATTTGCTGCTCCTCTCATGGCATCTTTGAAAGGCTTTGGTGATGCCAACCAGATGAAATTGAATGGCGCTTTAGCCGATTCATTGGCACAGCTGCAGATTGGCTCCGGCGCATCATTCATGTTGATTGGCTTGTTCCTTTCATTTGCTGTGTTTGCCGCTCGCGATGCCTTTGATAAAGCCTCACACTTACAGCGCAAATCGCTCTATCACGATTACTTCTTAGAAATGCCTGAGGCCACTAGTGGCTCATACATATTCCATATAAGTATTTTTCTCACCTGCTTCTTGCTCGCTTTCTTCTTCCTTATTCCTCCGCCGCCAAGATCTCAGATCACTGACATCGAGTTTATTCAGAACGAAGAAAACACCAAGACACCACCGAAAACACAGAAGCGCGCTGCTCACAACTCTCAAGCTGGTGGCAAGCACGACCCTAACAAACCTTCGGTACAACCTTCACCGGCTCCTAAGGCGCCAAGCAAGGCTCAAGAGCAGGCTAAACCGACTGAGGCTAAGCCTAGCCAGTCCAAGCCTACTCCAACACCATCGCCTACTCCGAGTCCGACACCTTCGCCTCGTCCTACTCCACGGCCTAGCCCGACACCTTCGCCGTCGCCTAGCCCATCCCCATCACCTTCACCAAGTCCATCTCCGAGCCCGTCGCCAACACCGACACCAGCTCCTAAGATGCCTAATCCATTTTTCCATCCTTCGGCAGCTCCGTCTCCGAGCCCATCTCCGTCGCCTGTGTCTATGCCTAAAATTGGTGGTTCCTCCATCGCCCCTATGCCTAAAGCTGGTGTAGGTGCTGGTTCCGCCACTGCTCCTGGTCCAGCGCCGACTCCTATTAATATTGCTTCTACCTCCGGTATGTCCGGTGGTGGTGGTCCACCTACTCCAGTGCCAGTCGGTGGCGGAGCGAGATCACTTGGTGGCGGTAGTGGTCCAGGACCATCGCCAGCTCCAACTCGGGCCGGTCGCGGTTCTGGTGGTGGTGGCGCGGCCGGTGGCGGCTCACCTGGTATTGCCGTTGCTCCATCTGTTGCTCGAGCCCCTGGTGGCGGTGGTGGCAGTGGCGAAGCTGGTAACCCTGATGATGGCAAAGGTCGTCCATCGGTGGCTGCTCGCGCTGACGTAGACTTCGGACCATACATGGCCGATTTGCAGAGAAGAATTAAGCGTGCTTGGTTCCCACCGAAAGGTAACGAATCTAAGCGAGTCAAAGTTGTTTTCAAGGTGCACAAAGATGGTCAGATGACCAACTTAAGAATGGTTACTTCATCTGGCTTAACAATAGCCGACCAGGCCGCTTTGAAAGCTGTTGAGAACGCTGCTCCCTTCAGACCGCTTCCTGCCGGAGCGCCTGATGATGTAGATATTGAGTTCACCTTCGACTACAACGTATTCAATGGTGGTGGTGTCGGGAAATTCCGCAATTTCTGATAGACTCGTCAGGGTCTGTTGGCACAAGCAAAGTAAGTTCTGTTGGAATGGCCAGCAAATAAGGAGATGTTGATAAACGTTTATGGAAAGTAAATTCCTCCAATACTTCCTCGAATTCATGATTCATGACTGGTTTGCTTCCATTCCGATCACGATTTGTTCGGTGTTGACAATTGCCGTGACTGTTGAGCGCTATATGTACTATCAACAGAATCGTCGCGATGTCACTCAATTTATCCATACTCTGCAGAGATATTTGGAAACCAACGACCTGCAAAAGGCGCAAAAATCTTGCAGCCAATTGGGCGGTGTAATTGGCGAAGTTGCTGAAGAAGGCGTTCGCTTGATGGCTGACCAAAAAGAAGATTTCTCCAAGGCCTTCGACATCACTGTCGGCCTGGTATCACGCAAGTTAGAGAAGCACTTAGCCGTATTGGGAACCATTGGTGCCACTTGCCCGTTCATCGGCTTGTTCGGCACAGTGGTAGGGGTTGTTTTCACCCTTGACCAATTGGGCGCATCTGGTGGTGGTACTCCGGTGGTTGTAACCGGTGTGGCCAAAGCTCTGATTGCAACAGGTTATGGTCTAATCGTTTCGATTATGGCGGTTATTTTCAACAACACTTACACTAATACTGTGAAGCGTTTCAACGATGACTTCTTGTTGCTCAAACTGCTCTTCTTGAGCTTTGTTGGCCACGAAGCAGCTACACACTAAGCTCACTTCAAGAAGAAAACGGGGAGGTAAGCTATGTCTATGGGAGCGGTCGGTGATCAATTCACCGATATCAACGTCACCCCGCTTACTGATGTGTTCTTAGTTTTGCTCGTCATCATGATCTTAATTGCGCCCTTGATTGACAAATCAGATTTGAAAATCAAGCCGCCTGAGACCAAGAACGCCAAGAAAGACGAAGCCACCAAAGGTATTAGCTTCGACATCGACAAAGACGGACAGCTTGCCATTAACGGCAAGTATATTCGCGATCACGACGTAAATATCATTACTGCTTTGATCAAAGAAATAAAAGACAAGGCTCCGGCGGGCACTGAATTGCACGTCACTCTCAATGCCGACGGCGATGCTAAGCAAAAAGACGTAGTAGAAGTTATGAGTGCTGCAGCCGCTGCTGGCATTACCAAAATGCGTGTAGCGACCCAGCAGCAAACTAACTATTAGTGAGTGCTGGTCCTCAAGTAAATCTAGGGCTAAATCTTGGGCTAATTGGTAGTTCCGTTAGTCGTTCTTTGTCGCCTTTCATTCATCAGGCCTTTTTCGATTGCACTGGTATTGCCGGTAGCTATCGCCTTTTTGATGTGGCTGAAAGCCAGTTGGCCAGTCGTCTTGCTCTTATGACGAAGGGGCCGCAAGCCATGGACGGCATCAATGTCACTCTTCCTCATAAAGTAGCTGTCTTTGACTTTCTCGAGAGTTGTTCGCCCCAGGCCAAAGCAGCCGGTGCTGTCAATACGGTGGTTTTTAACGAACAAAAGTTAGAGGGCCATAACACCGATATTGTTGGTCTTAGAGCGAGTCTTGAGCAGTCTCTGTCACCTTCCTCTCTCAAAAGAATTGCCATTATTGGCACTGGCGGCGCTGCTCGGGCTGCAGTTATAGCGCTGGCTGAAATGGGTGCCACTGAATTTCAGATTTTTGGTCGCAGAAAAGAGCGGGCTGATGCTTTCATAACCAGCCTAGAGCAATCTATTGTCTTGTCTCAGCTATCTTTGCCGCAACTTACTTTTTCTGCCTTTGCGGTGGCTGCTCAGGAGAAGTTCAGCGCTGCTGTTGAACACTGTCAACTTGTGATCAATGCTACTTCTATTGGTCACCTCGATAATGAGGTTCCGCCCTGGCTAGAGCCCATGTTCATGGCTTTGCCCAAAGCAGTCTTTGTGCAAGATTTAGTTTATGCAAAAAATAGCGAGCCCACAGTTTGCTGTAGGCTCGCTCAAAAATATCAATTAGACAACACTGACGGTAAGGCGATGCTTGTGCACCAGGCTCGTTTTGCTTTCGCTCTCTTCGCTGGGCAGCTGCCGCCCTACGATGTGGGCCTAAGCGCCCTGCTAGAGGCCTGTGCTAAAGCAAATAAGCCTTAACCTTCAAAGAAGATTGGTACAAGTTTCATCGCTAGACCAAGCTCGCCTTCGATAGCAAGCACACCAGAAAGAGCTGCTGTCATGGCTGACATACGTCCACTGATGATTTGATGCAGGTCATCAGAATCAATTGTGATCTGACAATCAGCAGGGCTGTAGCCTGAAGAAGCGTGTTCAATGAATTCGCAGGTGCCATCAGAAATTTTGGTGAGGTAGGCGGCAGCGCCGTCGCCTTTTATATTGATTAAGTAAGTAGCGCAGAGATTTTTTGCTGCTTCTGGTCTGAAGCGCTTTTTCAATACTGCAATTGTCTCTTCTGCTGACACGTTCTTAACCTCTGGTTGGCTGAAACTTACTGAAGCTGCTGATTATAACCGAATGGCTCTAATGATGGAGCTGTTTTGTAGTTTTCGTGACTGGGCAAGCTTTCTAAAAAGTTGCTCACCTTGCTCCTGTGGTACCAAATATAGTGGCGTGTTGCTGGCGTTGAGAATGGTCGGAACGTTAAAATTGGTGGAGGAAATATGCTAGTTTAGCTGTACAGTTAGTTCTTTCTGGCTTTGGCGTTAAGTTGTAGGTTATAAGCACTTGGTCGACGATGGCAAAGATAAAGCTAAAGACAAGGCAGATGGCTCCAATAAGCCTGCCATAGAACCTCTGCGCAAGGGCAAGGGGCGCAACTTCCAGCAGATTGCTAAAGTGCTGCCCAAAGTGCTACGTCAGCTTGGCATTGATAATCGCTTGAAAGAGCATACCTTTTTGCATTTGTGGCCACACATTGTCGGTGAGCCTTTTGCTTCGCGGACCAGACCGCTATTTATTGATAGTGAGGGCAATGTTGTAATTGCCGTTAAAGATGCCTCTACTGGCCAAGAAATTAGTTTTGCCAAGGGTGACTTGCTGAAGAAGCTTAAGCAAGCAGCGCGCGGTGTCGGAATATCAATCAACGGCATGCGCTTCGATATGAAGCGCTATTTTGAGAAAGCCACGAGTGACGAGTTTGCCTATCAGTTTGAAGTGCCACTGGCCGAGCCTACTGAAGCTGACCTTTATGCCATTGAGCTCAGTGTTGATGAAGCTTTGCAAATTGCTGCCGTTGCTACTAACTTCACGATAGAACCCCATCTAGAAGAGCCTCACGACACCTCTGGGGCCGACTTCTCCCGTTTGGCTATTCGCATGCGCTCGCTTTATGAAAAAGAACTACGTTTGAAGAAATGGCGCTTGGCTCACAACTACCCAGTTTGTTCGCAATGTGGCGATGTTACCCCTCGCTTACATGGGGCGAATCTAATCTGCCCCCTCTGCTTCGCTACCGGTATGTTAGAAATGCCCCGTGGTGGCTATACATAAGGGCTGTTTTTGGTCCTGGCCAAGCCTTCAAAATGAAGAATCTGACACCTTCACTGAGATCCAAGGCTTCCTCGTGACTACTGTGTTATCATCAAACCTCTTGAAGATCCCTGCCTCGCCATTCTGGCCGTAACAGACCCTTTAACGAATGATTCGACTGCAAAACGTTAACAAAAACTACGGCGGCAGACCCGCTCTGGTCAACATAAACTTGCACATCGCCCTCGGTGAGTTCGCCTTTTTGGTGGGTCCCAGTGGAGCTGGTAAGTCGACTTTGATGCGCCTGCTTTATCGTGAAGAAACACCAACCAATGGCAATGTTTTCATTGGCGGCGTGAACTTAAACCGTCTTCATGCGGGTCAAATACCCCTTTTGCGCAGACGGCTTGGCATTATTTTCCAAGACTTCAAATTGCTGCCCAGTCAGACTGTCTTTAACAACGTCGCTTATGTACTGCGTGCCCTTGGCGTTGATGAGAAAGAAGTGGCTAAGCGTGTTAATAGCGCCTTAGCTGTGGTCAACCTTGAGCACAAGTTTGACGCCTACCCCACTGAGCTTTCTGGTGGTGAGCAGCAGCGTGTCGGCATTGCTAGAGCCATAGTCAATGGCCCACCTGTTTTGCTGGCTGATGAACCAACCGGCAACCTTGACCCAGCAACTTCGCTTGAAATTGTGCAACTACTTGAGCGTATTAGTCAGCGCGGCACAACTGTTTTGATTTCAACCCACGACCAGCCAATCGTTAATGCCATGAGAAGGCGAGTTATTGCCTTGAAGAATGGTGAATTGGTGGCCGATGTAGACAACGGCATTTACGAATTGGAGATGAGTTAGCAATTATGATGCGCACTCTGAGAATTATTCGTCGAGTTTTCATTGAGACCTTCTTAGGGCTTAAGGCCAGTGGCTGGTCAAACTGGTTGGTAGTAAGTATTTTGGCTGTGGCCCTCACCATATTTGGTGGCGTGCTGCAGATGACCATGAGTTTGAAAAATCTCGTCAATGCTTGGGGCAGTCAAATCGAGATGTCGGCCTATCTCAAAGATAGCTACGATCCAAAAAAAGTTGCTAACGAAATTAGTCAGCTGCCTGAAGTAAGACAAGTTGAAATCGTGCCCAAAGATGTTGCCTGGCGTGATATGCAGCATACTTTCAAGATTGCTGTGATTAACAACCCACTGCCAAATACTTTGCACGTCAAGCTGGCCGACCCAGAACAAGTTGAGTTGCTGGCCACTAAGCTTAAGTTGTTGCCTTCGGTTGAAACTGTCCGTTCTCCTTTGAAAATTGCTAAGAAAATCACCGAGGTGCGTCACTTCTTAGAAATTGCTGGCTTCTTTATCACAGCGGTTCTCACCACTGCTACTCTCACTGTTATAGGCAATACTATCAACTTGGTAATCAAGGCTCGCCATAGAGAAATTGAGATTCTTAGTTTGATGGGTGTTGGTCACTTCTACATCAAGTGCCCCTTCGTCTTTCAGGGGGCTGCTTACGGTGCCATTGCCGCACTGCTTGCTACCTTGGTCTTGCTGGGAATTCACCTTTATGTTGACCCCTATGTTAAAGACCAGATTTTGAGTCTCGTGCCCTTCATGCCCCAGAATCTAGAGTTTAGTTTGCTGCAGACAGCTGGATTGATGTGCGCCCTGGGTGTGGCTGTTGGTGCTGGTGGAAGTCTCTGGACTTCTGGACGATTCATCAAGCTTTAGAGACAGTTCTTATCTAAATCGCTTAAAGTCAGCGACTGTCCACGGTCTTGCCTTCTCTGGCAGAATCGAGACGAAATAGTTTTGCAGATCAGTCAGTGGCATGCTGAAGACGCCATGATTCATTTGCTGATGTACGGTTGAATAGTTACCGCTGGTGCCCCAGGGGTTCCAGACTGTGACAATATCAGTGCTGGGATTGTATTGAAGTATAGTGAGGCAGTGGCCCGAGGTGCCGGTATTAACGATGCGATGATTGCTCAGGGCCTCCATAAGCTCCTGGCGCAGTTGATCAATGCTAGTGGTTTTGGTGGGATAGCGGGTGCAGGAATTGCCAGTCATAAACATCAGCATGCGGGCACCAGAGCCACCATGAATCACTACTTCTAAAGCTTCAGTGTCGTCTTTTCTGGTTTTTCTGTTCTTGTAAATGGCATAGGCTTTTTCGCAAACATGCAGCCAGACACCATCTTCGCCGGCGTCACTGTAGCAAGCGATTTCGGCGTCTGTTGGCGCTGGTACAGCAATCGGCTCATGTCTGGGGAAGGTCACTGTATAACTGCCGTCATTATTTTGAGTGATCATGTCTATCACTCGCTGGGGCGTATGGTAAGCCAAGCCGCCAATGGTCGAGAGAAAATAGCAGTCACCTGTCTTGCCCTGTTTTATTTCTTCTATGTGGGGGCGGCCATCCGAGAATAAGAGAGGTGATTCATTGGCAATTTTCTTTTGATAGGTGTTAAAAAGACTAACGAGTTTAGGCAGGGCCGTGCCACTGCCTGTAGTGTTGTTGCCAGAGCAAAGGTCTGCCAAAGTGAATGTCTGTGTACTATTTTCTTCTTTCCAGGCTGAGCGCGAGTAGATCTTTACCGCCGCCAGAGCAGCTGCCTGGTTGCCCTTAATGGCGGGGTTTTGAATAGCTTGGTCTAGTTCGTCTTTGCTTAAAATACCGTCTTGGTTTGCGTCCCAATTGCCAAAAGATTGTCTGAAAAGTATGGCTAAGCCGGCCGCTTCGTTATTTTCTGCTGCCAGAGCCGAAGTGCTTACGAAGCCGAGGCAACTGCTCAGTATTAAGGACACCAATATTATTGCTGCTAACACCATAACTTTCCTTGAGGTAATGCTTGAATAAATTTTCCAAGCCAATCTATTTTCTAAACGCCGCTGCTAAAGAGGTTTAGAATTTCGTTTGCTGCCGGGTATAAACCCATTAGGTTTCGGAGTTTTTGTTATGAATGTCAAGTTTGGATTGCCCTTAGCTGCTGCGGCTCTATTTCTCGTTGCTTTTCTTCCTTGTACGGCCAAGGGAGCAGCGAAGAAGGCTACAGGAGCTGAAGCTTTTAAAATGTATTGTGCTAGCTGCCATGCTGGCGGTGGAAACAAAGTCGCTCCTAATCATCCTCTAGCCGGTTCTAGTCAGCTTGATAGCATAGTCAGGTTCAAAGACTATCTCAGCTCCCCACCTGGCCACATGCCTTACTACGAGAGCCTGGTCAAAGACAAACCCACTCTTGAGGCCTTGTATAAGTACTGCAAGACCCTAAAGAAAGCTCCTGGTGAGCCGGCTTAGAGCTTCTTATTAAGTAGATACGCTCTTTGCTCCCAATGCCTTAATTGGTATTGAGAGTACTTGCGTAGCTAGGGCCGCAGCGGTCACTAGCAAGAGCTGGGCGCTGCTTAAAGAGGCAGTGTTTAGAACACTTTGCAGTGGTGGAAGATACAGTGCCGCTGCCAGTAACGCGAGATTGATAGCCGTGCTTAACAGCATTGGCCCGTTTTTATACCAGGCGAGATCTGTGGCGTAGCCTCGCACCGAGAGCCATGACCAGGATTGCATTATCAGTGCCAATGACAGGGCTGCCAGAGCCACAGTGGCAGCGTTCGATTGATCTAGATATTTCTGGTTAATAAGCACTGCTGCTAAAATCATGCCGCCCAGTAGAGCACTGCGAGTGACAATTTGAATTTGTTCGTAGCGATCCATGAGCTGTTCTGTTTGACTGCGCGGCTTTTGCTTCATTACTTCGCTAGAGCCTTTTTGTAAGACGATTCCTAGCCCGGGAAAGACATGCATAATCAAATTGAGATAAAGCAATTGCAGAGGCTCAAGGAAGAGGCCTGTATTGGCCAGCAGACCCAGCATAATAGCGACCACCGAGGTCAGACTAGCCGTTAGTAAATAGCCCACAGCGCGGCTGATATTGGCGTAAGTAATGCGGCCCTGTTGTACGGCTTTGACAATGGTGGCGAAATTGTCATCAGTTATAACCAGGTCAGATGCTTCGCGGGCTAAGTCAGTACCAGTTTCGCCCATGGCAATGCCAATATTTGATTGACGTAGGGCCGGTGCATCATTTACCCCATCTCCGGTCATAGCGACAATGTGTCCTGCCCCTTGGAGGCGCTTGACGATGTCGAGTTTCATTTCAGGGGTAACTCTAGCTAGCACTGAGACATGGTTGAGAGTCTCTTTAAACTGTTCCAGCGACAACTTCTGCAGATCACTGCCGATTAATATTTGCTGGTCTGAGTTTTCTGGTGAGAAAATGCCTAATTCTTTAGCGATTGATTTAGCTGTTTCTAGTTGATCGCCAGTGAGCATGATTAGACGTATACCAGCTTTCTGGCAAGTTTCAATAGCGCTTTGAACGTTTTCTTTAGGTCTGTCAGACATGGCGACCAGGCCGAGCAAGACTAGCTTTTCTTCTAAAGTCTCAAGCTGATCTTTCTGCGGAATGCTATCGACATAGCGGCTAGCTACAGCCAGTACTCGCAGCCCAAGTTTTGCCAGCTCTTGATTTTTGCTTCTAAACCAAGTGCGCATATCATCAGTCAGGGGAATGTCACCGCTAGCGGTGCGTAAAATAGTGCATAGCTCCAGCACAACTCCGGGGGAGCCCTTCAAGAATAAAACATGGTCATTGCGCTCAGGATGCTCGTGTACTGTAGACATGCGTTTGCGCTCTAGGTCAAATGGAACTTCGGCTATACGCGGAAACTGCTCTAATATTTGTTCGTGTTTAAGGCCGAGTTTCATAGCCGCTGTAATCAGCGCCCCTTCTGTGGGGTCGCCATGAACAAGCCATAGCTCTTCGGGCTGATCTTTAGAAGTATCGCTAGATTCCGGAATAGAAGTCGGGCTAGAAGTTGGGCTAGAAGTATTACTAGTCTTGTGCTCAAGCTTCGCGTCGTTGCAGGCCGCTATGGCAATTAAAAAGTCGTTGACTCGGGTGGTTAGCTCATCAATCTTGCAGACTTGGCCATTGCTTGTAAGTTCGCCAATAGGCTCGTAGCCATGGCCTGTTATTTTTAGGTCCAAGCCATCTAAAACAATGTCGGTCACCATCATCTTGTTTTCAGTCAGGGTGCCGGTCTTGTCAGTGCAAATAACTGTAGTGCAACCAAGGGTTTCTACCGCTGCTAAGCGCCTTACCAGAGCTTTAGAGCGAACCATTCTTCTGATGCCAGCAGCGAGTGCTAACGTGGCAATCACAGGCAGGCCTTCGGGTATGGCAGCGACGGCTAGGGCAATGCTAGTTTCGAGCATCCTCTCGATGCTGGTATTCTTGAAAATCCCAATGAGCGCAAAGACCACACAAAGCACAATAACAAGGAGGCTAAGTTGTTGGCCGAGGGTGTCTAATGACTTTGTCAGCGGCGTATCGCCCGATATAACTTCTTGTAAGATTAGACCGAGCTTACCCATCTTAGTTTTTGCGCCGGTAGCAATAACTACGCATATGGCCCTTCCGCCTAGAACGCTTGAGCCTTGATAGACGAGGCGTTCTTCGAGGTCTTCAGCTTCGGCTGATTTCCATACAGGCACGCTCTCACCAGTTAACTGCGATTGGTCAAGAGAAAAAGCAGCACTTTCCAAAATGCTTAAATCTGCTGGGGCGCGATTACCGGCCTCTAAAATGACAATGTCGCCGTAAACAAGCTCGGTCACGGGTAGCTCAATGTCTCCCCCGGCCCTCCTCACTCGCGCTGTGGCACCCGCCAATTTAGCCAGACTATTGAGTGACACTTTGGCCCGATATTCAGTCAAAAAGCCAATTGCGGCATTTATTACCAGGGCGACAAGAATACCAGCTGTTTGCAAATACTCTTTCATGGCAAAAGAAATTATGGTTGCCACCAAGAGCAAAATAACCACACTCGACTTGAATTGGTCGAAGAGCAGGCTCCATGGGTTGATGGCGGCCCCTTTGCTCAACTCATTAGGGCCATCGGCTTTGAGTCTTTGTTCTGCTTGCTCTTGCGATAGGCCAGTATTTTTGTCTGTAGCCGGTACGGGCTCTAGAACTGCTAAGTTTTCAGTCATGGGTCTTATGTTAGCAGCGTTGCCCCTGAGCGGGTATTAGATAGTGTAGGGTTTAGCGGCGAGATAAAGATTGATGTCAATACTAAACTCGGATGAAGGCCTGAGAGTCGGTATTACTTCATTTGCTGCCTGGATGCTTGGAGTGGGTTCGATAATCGGTTCTATGGCCTGGCTTATTCATGGGCCGATGTTGGCACGTGCTGGTGCATTGGCCGCGATTGTCGCCTGGCTTATAGCTGGAATCATGTCACTGCCATTGGCTCTAATTTTGATGGAATTATCTTCAATGTTTCCCCAGGCTGGTGGCCCCTATGTTTATAAATTTTATGCTCTTAAGCGCCTCGTCCCGGGCAGTGGCGAGATGCTTGGTTTCTTGACGGGTTGGTTGTTTTGGATTGCTATTATTGTCGGTCTTGCCTGTATGGCTAACGGCTTAGCTAGCTTGCTGGCGGCCGCTCTCTTTAGTAAGGGACATACACCTATCTGGTTTGCACCGCTTGTGATTGTCACTCTTAGCGTTGTCACAACGGTTCTCAATTTGCAAACTGTGCGCACCGCAGCTTCAATCAACATCGTTTTTACTCTGATGAAAGTGGCTATGGCTGTTGTCTTTTGTCTGCTTGTTTTGTTGCATCCTGGCGCTTCCTTGGCCAATCTCGTTAACTGCCCTGTTGACCCATTGCCTGGTCAGTTCTGGGGCAAAGTGGCTTCGATTTTTATGCTCGCCATGGCGGGCTTTTCTTTCATGGAAATGACGGGCTGTATGTCCGCTGAGACTAGAGATGCCAGCAAGAGTGTTCCTCGTGCCGTATTTTTGACACTACTGACGGTGACAGCGATTTATTTGGTTATTTGTATTTCTATTGCTTCGGTAGCGCCACTTACTCTCAGTGCCGACAAAACTACATTGGTTATGGTAGGCAGCACAGTTCAGGCAAATTGCCCGGCCTTGGCCGGAGCAATTGCTGGGCCGATTGGTGGCAATTTATTCACAGCGGCAGTGGTGGCATCGATTGTTGGCTGTGGATTTACAGCATTGTTGGGCATTTCTCGCGTCAGTTATTCGATGGCCAAAACTAAACTCTTTCCCCGGCAGTTTGGGCAACTTTGCCCCAGCACAGGGGTGCCCAAGTATGCCCTCTGGTTTCAGTTCTGGTGCATGACTATTGTTGCTCTGGCCGCATCCTTGCTCAGTCATACATCGTTATTCCCTGACGCCTACACATTCTTAGCTGAAGTTTTTGGCTTTATGTATGCCTTTGTCGCCATGTTATATGGCATTTGTGTGGTCTCACTGCGCTACAGTGATCCGGCTATGGAACGCCCTTTTCGCATCGGACGAAAGGGAAATTTGCTGGTCTGGCTTGTCGCCAGTTTGACTGTTGGCGTTTGGGGCTATGCTGCTTTCTTCTGTGTCAATTGGGTGCATCAGGTGGCTGGACTAGCTGTATTGCTCGCCGGCCTGCCAATTTATTTTTACTACAAGCATGCGAACGCAGAAATTGAAAATTTAGTTTGAAGAACTAGACAAGAAAGAGAAGCAAAAAAGAGAAGCAAAAAGAAAAGAGAAGAAGGTCTTTCCCTCTTCTCTTTATTTTGTATCTGTTCTCTTGGACTATTTAACAGCAGCTTGAACAACAGAAACTTTGTTCATTTTGTCGTCTTTGCGCAATTGCATGAAGACGCCGTCACCTTCAATTACTTTACCGAAGACTGCATAATTCATATCGAGGAAATTAGCTGGTCCAAGGGTAATGTAAAACTGACTGCTGGCAGAGTCAGGGTCATTAGAGCGAGCCATTGCTACCACACCGGCAGAATCATGCTTGAGGTGTGGTTTTACTTCTAGCTTGATATTGCGTTTCTTGCCAGTGGCTGGGTCTGTATATCCGCCTGTACCAGAACCAGTGGGGCAACCACCCTGAATGCAGAAGCCTGGTTCGTAACGGTGGAAATTGAGACCATTGTAGAAGCCTTTTTCTACTAGGTCGAGGAAGTTGTTGGCTGTTATTGGGGCTTCTGTCTGATGTACTTGAATCTTGATCGTACCTTTGTCGGTTTCGATCGCTACAATTGGATCTGTCATTCGTTTTTGCCCTCTGTAGTAAGTCTAGGCTCTACTGAGGGCTTCCTCCGTTTAACTAATAACTGGGTAATTTTAGCATCTGTATATAAATATGGTTATTTGCCTGGGTCGACCACGGTCACCTTAGTCATCTTGTCGCCTTTACGCAAAGCCATAGCATTGTCTAGACCCTCGACTACTCTGCCGAAAACGGCATAGTCGCCGTCAAGGAAAGAGGCCTGGCCTAAAGTAATGTAGAACTGGCAGCTAGCGGAGTTTCGGCTGCTGGAGCGAGCCATGGCAAGAACTCCGGCGGAATCATGTTTCAAATTTGGTTTGATTTCTAAATTGATGCGGCGAATTTGATTTGTTTTAGGGTCAACATAGTTGCCTGTGCCAGTGCCGTCGGGGTCGCCACCTTGAATACAGAAGCCTGGTTCGTAGCGGTGGAAGGTTAAGCCGTTGTAGAAGCCCTTGCCCACTAAGTCTAAGAAGTTATAGGAAGTTTGTGGCACTTCAGTCTTGTAGATTACTAGCTTGATCGGACCTTTGGTGGTCTCCATCATAACCAGGGCATCCCCCACATTTTTCCTTATCGCTGCTCCCTTAGCAGAAGGGGCGGCCATGGCTGGACTAGCGGCGACGCCAATCATTAGAGGCGCTAGTAGTGATACTGCCGACAGTGCTGATATGGCTCTCTTGAGCTTAGACATTTATTCCTCCTCAGGATTTTCTTACTGTTTAAATGTTTGGAAGGGTTGCTCTAACTGGTTGTGGACCACCAAGAGCCCCAGCCGTCTCGGCTTTGTTGTAGACCGGTTTGGCTTTGGCACTTGTTGTTGCCGCGGGATTAGATATTGGAATAGTGACTGAGCCACTGCTGTTGTTATAAGGATAGGTTAAAGGCACCAGTAAGCTATTCATGCCTTTGGTAGCGTCATCGTAGAAGGCCAGCCAGCCTTTGGTTTCGTCTTGGGGCAAGATAACGCGGCGGTTCAATCGGCTCGCTTCAATTTCGTGGCGGCCCGCATCGCGGCCAACTGCTGTGCCAAGGTTGCGTTTTCCGTGATCTTGGGCCGTCAGCATTTCATAAGCGAGTGGTCCAGCCAAGCCTACCGAGCCGACGCTTATGGCTCCTACGGCAATTTTGTCGGCTTTGCTGAAGATATGGTTATCGAGTTTGAGCAAGGTATCAATTGGAAGCGGTGAAAGGTTGAGACCTGGTCCGATGCCTCGTGAGCCTTCGCCAATGATTACAACAGGATAGGTACCGTTATTACGGATAGTTACTTCGACAAACTTCAGTCGCGGACCTTCGTAGCGAGTCAGTGGTGGGTCTGCTGTCACGGCTGCTGCACCTAGGAGGTTGAAATTGCCTGCAGCAGCAGTGCCGCTCAAAACTACTTTCTTATCGGCTTCGGCCTGACCTGGAGTGATAGGTAGCTCTACCATTGGTGCGGCTACGGTATCACCAATATCTTTCATTGGTATTGGGTCTGTTTTTAAGGGCAAAGGCGTAAGCTCTTCGGCAAAGGCCGGAAGAGCTAATGACAACAGAGCGGCAACAGCCAGAAGAGCAAGGGCTCTTTTGTCATCGGTTTTCTTTTTCACTATGATTCCTCTAAATTTTGCCGAGTCCCTTTTAGGGTGACTACTGGCGTTGGCCAGAAAGCGAATACTTGACTGTCGCTCTTACGCCTTCGCCTTGCTTGTTGATTGATATTTTTTCAAAACCAGAGAAGTTCGCTCCACCATTTTGCAATTCCATAATGATTTGTTCTTGGGCCATGACCGTGCCCGACTTGCCCATGGGATGCTGATAGAAAATAACCGCTTGTTGGCCAGCTACTTTCATAATTTTCAGACTGGTCTGTACACCCATGTCATTGCTCATGGCATAACCCTGTTGGGGATTGCCGCTGATATTCCAAATATTGCGAGTGTTGGTTTGGAAAGCGCCTGCGGCCTGTTGTTGAAATTCAGGGGTTTTTGCTTCTACGGCGCTTCTTTGACCGATTACTAACCAGGAACCCATGAAGGCCGGTGGCAGGGCAACACTTTGTACGCCCATTTGCATTGGTGGCCGCTGCGCTGGCGGGCGATTTTGCTGGGCGCCGCCTTGCATTCTGCCGCTACTGGCATTGCCTTGCATTGGTGGCCGCTGTTGCACCGGTTGAGCTATTGGTTGGATAGCCTGCGGTGTGTAGTAAGCGCCAGACGAGACAGGAGCATAGTTTTGACCCTGGCCACGCTGCTCAACACCAAGCTGAAAGGGTTCAGCAGAGGCCGGTTGCGGCGAATAGATGGCTAGAGGCGCCGACAAAAGAGCCAGGGCAATGTACTGAGTAAGTTTCTTATTCATTGAATGCATCCCTTGCGAATTAACGTCATTCTATATCGACCTGAGCGTCCCTGCTAGTTGTTAGCCAACTTGGCCAAAATTTTGCTCAGCTATTTGCCGGCTGACTTTGCCGTAGAGGCTGCTGCAGCTTGAATTGTCGGATTATTGGCAATGTCGCTAGGTAACTCTTGAGAGAAGCCAAGATCTTGCAAGCGGTGGTAGGCGGCCACACCTGTGGCACCTTTGGGGTCAGCAATAACGATGTCAACCAGGGGCGTTAGGGCTTCGGGGGCACGCTTTTGTTTAATTAGCAGGTCTGCTTTGAGCAAAAGGGCTTCTCTCTTTAGCTGACCAAAGCGGCTTGTCAATTGTCGCTCAGAGGCGGCCTCGCGTTTGGCATCAGCTTTTGCAAAGGCCGTGGCCATGCGGTAATGAGCATCAGCTGCGTCTTGAAGCCATTCCACCATTTCATATATGCCGTCTTGAACGTCTTGCGCTCTTGAAACCCCAAGGGCAGTGCGCAATTCGTCTAATTTTTGCTTGGCATCATTTGCTGTCAGGGGCAGCTGGTGATAGCGAGAAGCTTTTCCCTGCGGGCGGCTGACGGCTGTCTGACTTTCTGAACTATAAAAAGATTGAGGGCTGCTGACGCTTGTAGGCTCTTGGCCTGGTGCAGCCGATTCTTCATTGCTGTGATGGCCTGGCCTTGGCGCTCCGCCAGGTATGGGTGACTGCGAGTAGGTTGGAAGCGATAAAGTAACTGCAAAAATTGCAGAGACAATTGCCGGGGTAATCAAACCGTAAAGACTGGTTGTCATTGTGGCTGGTCGATAAAGGCTCATGACTTCTCGCTTTTCTTGAGTGTAGCTTTTAGAATGCGGATTCTAGCAAACTGTTACTATGGACATTTGTATATTGCTGAAATTGTAGTTCAACTTCTTGTGGTGCCAGTGTTTTCTAATTATATTGCCGCGCATTGCCTGCCCAGACGGCTCGTAGCTTTTGGTTCGGCATTTATACTGCTTCTCAATTTCAGTATTTTGCCGGCTTTGGCCGTGGAGCCCACACACTTTAGCCCCCACGATAATTCGTTCATCAGTAAATATCTGAAGAAGAACGAGTATATTTCGCTGGCTGAAATCAAGCCTGGTATGGAAGGCTATGGCCTGAGCGTTTTTCAAGGCACTAAGGTAGAAAAGTTTCAGGTCAAAGTAATTGGCGTAATCAAGAAAGTTTTGAATGGCAGAGACGCCATTTTAGTGCGCTGCTCAGGTGCAGCAATGGGCAAAAATAATGTAGTAAGAGGCATGTCAGGCTCGCCCATCTACTTAGATGGGCGACTGGCCGGGGCACTTTCATATGGTTTTGATTTTTCAAAAGAGCCAATTGTTGGTATTACCCCAGTGGCCGACATGCTTGAAGTGCTTTCTTTTGATGATCGCCCCGGAGCTACAGACCACAAAACCTATAAAAATCATGACAGTTACCAGCCATGTGGAGATGTCGCCCTACCCACTTCATCGGGTGGAGGATTTAATCCAGGGGCCAATTTCGGTATCAACTCAACGAGCCATCTGATTCCGCTGATGGCCCCTGTATCTTTAGCTGGTTTCTCGCCGCGTGCCCAAGAATTTCTCAAAGACAAGTTTAAAGACGTTGGTCTTGCCGTCTCTTCAGGCACATCCGGTGCTCTTGATAGCAACCTCAGCAATAGCTTGGCCAAACCCGAAAATAGTGTTGCCGCTACTGTAGCAGCCGCTGAAGCTGGTACTGTCAAGCTTGTTCCTGGTGGTGCAGTTTCGGTGATGCTCTCTACCGGCGATTTTTCAAGCTCGGCAACGGGCACAGCCACCTGCATCTTTGGCAATAAAGTGATTGCCTTTGGTCATGCCTTTATGGATGCCGGACAAGTGGCATTTCCTATGGCTACGGCCTATGTTCATGATATTTTGCCGAGTTTATCGGTGTCGTTCAAGCTCTCTTCTCCGCTGCAAGTAATCGGCACTATTTTTGCCGATCGCCCCTGGTCAATTGGTGGCGAAATTGGCCGCTACAGTACTTTAATTCCGCTGACAATCAGTGTCACCGATCAAAATAGACACGTCAAGAAAACCTATCACTGCCAGCTTGTGGATCATCCCGAGATAACACCGAGTTTGGTTACGGCCACACTAATGTCGGCACTCGATTCGACTTATCAATCTGAAGTGCCCAACGTCGTCAAACTGGCTTCTTCTATTGAAATTAAAGGTCACGGCAAACTGGCTCGTACCGATCGCTTTGCCGCCAATTTTCCCGCTCATATGACCGGTGATGCCTTGTCTCGCTTGCGGGGCTCGGTTTCCGATCCTGTCAGCGGCTATGTCGGCACTCTTGTCGATAGGCTCATGGGCAACGACTTTGAGCCAGCTGATATTACAGGTATGGCCGTTGATGTCGTGGTTGAAAATGGTCGGCATGTGGCTAAAATCGACCGTATTTCGGTTGATAAGCCAGTGGTCGCCCCTGGTGATACCGTTAATGTCAATGTGGTGATGAAGCCCTTTGCCAAGCCTGTATATGTAGAGAAGTTGTCGTTTGCCATACCACGAGATTTACCTGATGGTGATATTGCTATTGGTATCAGTGGTGGTGATGAGTTTGATGCTCTGCGAAAGCGCCTGGGCATAGTTGACCCCCAGTCTGAAACTCTCAAACAGGCTATCAGTCGTATCGTGAGAAAAGAGAGAGGCGACACTCTTTGCGGTGTGATGGCCTTGCCTACTCAATCTATTTCCTTTGCTGGTGATGTCTTGAGAAATCCTCCAGCTCATTGGGTTAAGCTCTTTTTCTCCGATCGCAGCACCAAAGTGCCATCCCTAGTAAAAGGTGAAGAACGTGCCCGTGTGCTTCTTAGCGATCTGGTAGATGGCAGTCATATCATCGCCGTCACTGTCAAACGCCCCGACAAAATATTCGCTAAATCATTGCCTTACATAGTCAGCCCCAGTCAGGTGGCTCATCCTACCGACGGCATAGTGATTACAGAACAGGCCAAAAAAGCTATTGATGTTGGTCGTAAATCAGATTCCACCGCCCCTGGCACTGCCACTGCTGCCGCGTCGACGGCAAGTACCAGCACAACAGCTTCGAAAGAGACAACAGTGCCAGCCTGGTCGCAGGCTCATGCCTTCCCCCATATGCGGGCCATAAGCCTTTGGCGTCAAGATAGCGAAACTGATTTTCACAACGGTAAAGCAGACGGCATAGCAATCGATAGCGGCGGTCGCTTGACCCCTGGTTATCGCGAATTATCGCGCTTTACCTTAGACCAAGAGCAACGCATTTGGTCTTCTGTGCTTTCTCGTGGCAAATTCTATTTTGCTGCTGGCAATCAATTAATGAGCACAAACGGTGATGCACCGACTGTAGTAGCTACTTTGCCAGGCATGATAATTTCAAGCCTGGCTGCCGATAGCAAGGGCAACCTCTATGCCGCCAGTGCTCCGGGTGGCGAAGTCTTCGCTATTGATGCCGCTGGTAGCGCCAAACCCTATGTCAAAGTCTCTGAGTCTATAGTTAGTGCCATGGCCTGCGATGCAAGTGGCCGCCTCTATTTAGGTACAAGCGGCTCGGGCAAAGTTTATCGGGTCGATAGCGGCACGGCCTCTCTTGTATTCGATAGCAATCAAGCTCATATCACTGCTCTAAATTATTCAGAGCGAGAAAATAAGCTCTATGTCGGCACCGCAGAGAAGGGCTGTGTCTATAGTTTAGATGCTAATTTGCAGGTCAAAGCCGAATTTGAAACCGGCGAGCATATAGTGACTGGTATTGCTAAAGATAAGGCTGGCAACTTGTTTGTCACCACTGCTGGCGCGGGAAAACTATTTAGGGTGCAGGCCAATGGTCAGGCCGAGCCTGTGGCAATCAGCGATGCCTTCTACACTCTTTATTATGATAGCCATGACGATAGAGTTTACTCTGGTGACGCTGAAGGTGACATTACCCGGGTAGAGATAGACCCTATCACCGATCAAGCTCAGTTCATTCCTGTTTGTCATACTGAGCAAGAAGCTGTGATGGCACTTAGTTCTGACGGTGGCAAATTATTTTGTGGTAGCAGCAATGTAGCTCAAGTAAGAACATTTGAGATACAGCCATCTGGTGATCCAACTTACTCTTCTATCGTGCAAGATGCTCAGCGCCCAGCCAATTGGTCGAGGCTAAGACTGGCCAATGTTAAGGGTGAGAACACTGCTGCTCTGCAGAAAATAGTGAAGGTCGCCACCAGGGGCGGTGAGACTTCGCAGCCCGATGGTTCATGGTCGGCTTGGGTTGATGCTGTACCGGATTCAAGCGCCGATGGCTATTTGATAAAGAGTGGTCCATCGCGTTTCTTGCAGTATAAGCTCACCTGGAAATTAGGCGGTGACAAGAAAGGCGTGGACGATTTGATCGTCTCGCGAGTGGATGTCACTTATCAGCCTACCAACATTGCTCCAACAATTTCTTCTATCTCTGTGAAAGCTGATGATGCCTTCTCTGGCACAGTTCCGCTGGTTGTCTCAGGTTCAGATTTAGACCAGGACAATATGCTCATGAGCCTTGAGCTTTCTGATGATGGTGGCAAGAGTTGGAAGCCAATTGTGAGCGATTTGAGAAGCCGAGAATCTGAGTCGGAAAAAGCAAAGAAGAAAGAAAAGGCTAAAGAAGCTGCCAAAGAAGTAGCTAAGGAATCGGCCAAAGAAGCGGAGAAGAAGTCTGTAAAAGACCCTGGAAAAGATACTAGTAAAGACCCTGGTAAAGACCCAGGAGCTTCTGCGAAGAAGCCAGATTCTAAGAATATAGATCCGAAGAAGCTAGAACCGCAGAGAGAAGAACCTAAGAAGGATGAGCCTAAGAAAGAAGAACCAGGCAAGTCTAAGAGCGGTGGCGATGATAAGAAATCAGCGCGCAAATTAGAAGAACGGCCGAATTCTCCCTCTTCTTCTGACTCTGACTCACCTGCTAACGCTGATGATTCAAGCTCTTCGGCTACCCCTGCTGCTCCTGCAACTGCCAAGGTCGCTAACTCTAGTAAAGAGAAAGAAAAAGAGAAGGAAAAAGATAAAGAGAAAGAGAAAGAAGCTGAAAGCGCCAAGTCAACGGAGCAATATTCAGCCGCAGAGAAATTCACTTACAACTTTGAGACTAAGAAAATCAAAGATGGTAAGTATTTGATGCGCATCTCTTTGAGTGATAAACCTTCTAATCCAGGTCAGGAGAAGGCTGCTGTGGTGCTTCGTTCTATAGCAATCGACAATACTCCACCCAAAATAAGTGATCTGAAAATTACAAAGAAAGGCACTGGTATCTCAATTAGATTGACCGCTAGTGACAATCTCTCTTGTATTTCTGACTCTACTTACAAAATTGATGGGGCAGATGGATTTGCTCTGGGCTCTTCCACTGCGACATTGTCCGATGCCTTGAGCGTCGGCCTGGCTGCTGATAACGTTACGCCAGGGAGAGGTGCCAAGAAAATTACAATTCAAGTGTTCGATAGAGCCGGTAACTCCACCAAGACAACAGAGAATTTACCCTAAGAAATATGATTACCAAGTTATTGCGCAAGAAGTCGCCAGAAGAGCTTGTTGACGAGGCCTATGATGAAGCCCGCTTGATGCACAAGCATCTCACTGCCTTTGACTTACTAGCCTTTGGCGTGGGCGCTACAATTGGCTCTGGCATTTTTGCTTTGACAGGCACAGCTGCTGCCGGTCAACTTGAAGCTGCTAAAGATTGGTTCTCTACCCCTCTTCTAAACTTCATCATGGGCTCCGCTCTGGGGCGCGAGGGCGCCGGCCCGGCTCTCGTAATTTCCTTTCTCATCGCCGCAATCGCTTGTGGTTTTGCTGCTCTTTGCTACGCCGAGCTAGCAGCCATGATTCCTGTATCAGGCTCTGCCTATACTTTTGCCTATGCTTCTCTGGGTGAGGTTATCGCCTGGATTATTGGCTGGGATTTAATTCTTGAATACGCTGTGGGCAACATTGCTGTAGCAGTCAGTTGGTCTGAGCATATGCTCCATGTCTTTTATGGGTTGACTGGTCAAGGGCTGCCGCTATGGCTCACCTCAGACCTGCATACCGCACTTGCTTTGCAGAAGTCGATTATCCAGGGCAGCATGCAGTCGCACCTTTATTCCACTACTGACATTCCGGTGATTTTGGGTCAGCAGTTTTGTATCAATTTGCCCGCCTTTGTTATTGTCGCCCTGGTTACTTGGATTTTAATTGTCGGTATCAAAGAGAGTGCGGTTGCTAATACCATCGCAGTTGCTGTAAAAGTGGTGGTGGTCATCTTCTTCATCATTTATGGCGGTGGTTTGGTCAAGCCAGCTAACTGGGTGCCTTTTGCCCCATCTGGTTTTGTCGGCATTATGGGTGGTGCGGCCATTGTCTTCTTTAGCTTTATTGGCTTTGACGCTGTATCTTCTACGGCTGAAGAAACTAAGAACCCTCAGCGCGATATGCCCATTGGCATGATTGGGTCGCTTGTTGTCTGCACTATTCTTTATGCACTGGTTTCGCTGGTTCTGACCGGCATCATGCCCTATCAAAACTATGCCAATGACGCCGCTCCGGTGGCCACAGCTATTGCCGTTGGTGGGGCACCATGGGCGCACTTGTTGGTGTCGGTTGGTGCTTTGGCTGGAATGACCTCTGTGCTTCTTGTCTTTCAGATGGGCCAGCCGCGCATATTTATGGCCATGGCCCGGGACAAATTGCTACCAGCATTCTTTGCTAAGTTGCATCCTAAATACAGAACACCGTTCATTCCTACTATTTTGACCGGGCTCTTTGTTGGTCTCTCTGCACTGATTGTTGATATAGGCCAAGCGGCGGAACTGACAAATATAGGTACTCTGGCAGCTTTTATTATTGTCTGTGCTGGTGTGCTCTTCTTGCGTAAGAGTTCGCCTGACACCAAGCGACCATTTAGTTGTCCTTGGGTACCCTTTGTGCCCTGGGCTGGAATTATCTCGTGCTTTATTTTGATGCTGAGCTTACCGGTCGCTACTTGGATTCGCTTTGTCGTCTGGATGGGTGTGGGCTTTGCTCTGTATTTCGCCTACGGCTATCGCAAGGCGAAGTAGTCTTTGGACAATCGACTATGAGTAATCGCACATGGGCTTGTATTGAGTGCGGTAAAACATACCGCCGACATCAGTCGATTGAATCTGTTCGTTGTGCAATATGCCGAAATCCCTGTGAGTATGTTCACTGGAAGATTCACGTACCGTCGCCGAAAAAACGCAAAGTATGGGAGAAATTCTGGCAAGCTTATAAAATCGAGAAGCAGCTGCTTGATGATTATTATAAGAATGGGCGCAAAGGAGAACTGCGTTTAGAAATTCTTAGTATGCATTTCCATGGCTCCGATTCCTGATTTCTAGATTTTTGACTTCTGAATGCTCGTTGTCTAATTTTGCCTTGATTGCAGCATGGTTTTCGTAAGGCGAAGTAGCTATGCTTAGGACCGCTTTGATGGAGTGATTGGTCTGTATGAGTCTTGATTTCTGGACCACCACTAGTGAGTTTCTCGATGCGTCGGTCTTGCATGACTTCGCTTCCAGCAAGACTGGTATTACTGCGGAAGTTATACCAGATGCGGATAATGCTTGGCTGATGATGGCAGCCGAGGATGGCCCTTCCCCTGCAGTTTCAGTTTGGGGGCCGTATTCAGTAGAGCCAGAAGATGTGGAGGAATGCGTACTAGAAGTTGTATCTGCACCAAAATGGGTTTGGCAGATTAACGTTTCAATGGGTTCTCCAGACAACTCTATTAATATTGCCAAAGAGCTTTGCTGCTTTTTAGCGAAGAAAGGCAAAGGTGCGGCATACGATCTCCAAGAAGGCAAGATCTTTTTCCCGCGCCCAAGTTGGTTTTCACGTTTTCGGCCAGCCAAGCGAAAAGTGGTTGATGTACCTCCAGTAAGAATAGATTTGATCGAACTTGAATTCTTTTTGCCATTCTCGCGTGTTAAGGCAGAGACAGCCCAAGAGCTTTTGGATATCTTGAGAGAGTATTGTCCGGCTGCGGTGCCAACGCGCTTTGGTCTTTTTGACCCATTGCAATACCGGTTGGAATCGGGCAATGATAAGCCATTTACTAAGCTTTGGACTAAGGAGTTATCTACCAAGCATGGTGGAAGTTTCTATTGGAAAGCTGCATCTCCGTGTTTGGGTGGCCATGTATTTTTTTCGGATAGGAGAGAGGATCCACCTAACCCGCCAAGCAGCTATATGCGTCAACATTGCCTAAAGCTATCATTTGACGGGCGCGCGCTTGTACCTAACTCGCAATGGACCGGCACCGTAATAGAGCTGTTTAATACACTACCTGGCTAACTTGGTTTGGTCCAGTGTATGCTGAATTGGTGGCACCACATTTGAATGATTGTCAGTTTGTCAAAGAGTCGACGCTTTCTGGAATCTTTCTGCAGATGGGGCCAGAGCCGATGAACCGAGATCAACTCAGTGATTATCCCGCTTTGCCTGATTCTCTTAAGCGGCTAGACTACAAAATGCATGCTGAAGTGCTCCCTGAGGTTGATGACATTTATAAAACCTTAGGCGGATAATTTTCGATCGCTCTTGTTCTTCCGGCGACAACTTCTCCGGTTATTGTTGTTCATTAGTAGGTCCAGATTAGCGCGCCTTCTTGCCGCGTTCTCGCTGCTTTGAGAAATGACTTTAGTTTGTCTAAGTCTTCGCACAGGCAGTCTTTTGCTTCGTTATCGTCTATTTCCCAGATTGAGGGATAGATACCGGCAGCTGTCATTGTTTTTCCATCATATTGTTTCAGCAGCTCTGCATGGTCAATAGGCTTGAGTGCAAGTTCGAATGCCTCAAGTTGTTTGCTGCTAATCGCTCGGACTTCATATTCGCGATTGTATAGTCCAAGGAGCCTATTCGTGTACAGTAAATAGCAGAGTGGTTCAGCATCCTGCCAGGCAGATCCGGTGAAGAGATAATGTAAGCCATGAAAATGGAAAATATCAATTAGTGGGCCTGGTGGATCACCGGCCTTGGTGCTTTCTACAAAGTTTTGCAGAGCTAATTGATCTAGAGCAAGCTCTTCTATTTCACTATCTTTTAGTGCTTGCAACGACATGTATATGCCCACGACAATTCCTCAAAAATTTTATTATAGACAAAAAGAGAGAGCCTTTTGGGCCCTCTCTTCTCGAATCGTCTCTACCAGTGGGTAATCGCTTACTTGATGGTGATTTCTTTACCGGAGCGAACTTCGGTTTTTAGTGTGCGGGTTTTGGTGGAAGATACATGACCTTCGATTGAACCATGTGACACTGGAATGCGGATAGCAGCTTCCACTTTAGGCAAGCTGATGAAGAGCAAGCCTCTGTCTAGGCGAGCTTCTACATTTTCCCAAAGAATTTCTGTTTCGAATTCGAACTCACGTACCATCAATGTGGCAGGAAGTTCTCTGCGCAAGTAGCTTGCTTTTTCTTCGAACATTGTTGGTGTGCGCTTGGCGATAACTGTGAGGAAATTGCCTTCGATTTTGAGTTCTACATCGTCGAGTACAACGCCTGGTAGAGCCAATTCAAGTACGAATTGATCGTCTAGTTCCAAGATGTCGGTGCTTGGAACATCATATTGATGCATTTCGAAGCGGTAGTGATCGTTGTGTAGACGATTTCTAACTGGCATGTTGAATTCTCTGTGAGTTTCGGACTGATAACCCTTGTAATTGCGATTGTAAAACATCGTTTTTCCTCGAGAGTGTCGTAATTTTGAACTTGAACCCGCTACAAGACAGGCTTGTGGTAAACAAGCCTAAAATTAGCCGTGAGCTAAGGTGCCGCAGAGTAAGTTCTGTGGCCGTCTTTGGAAGTGGTGTTGCTGTTCCGTGCTGCATATGTTAGCGCGAAACCGGCTTAATATGCGGATTTTCTCAATTCGTTTGCCATTGCACTTGTGAACCTGAGAACCAGTTCATATTCAAGGTTCTCGGACTTGGCATCTTTCTGGAAGTAGAGAAAAATCTCATGGACAGTAGCGCTTGTATATTTGGGTGAGGCAATAAAGGCCGCTTACTATGCGGCCTTAGGCTTCCTCAAGCTTGGCTCTGCCAGCGCTTAATTTATTAATTTCGAATCGGTGGCTTTTATTTGCTGCTTGGCAGGGGCAATTACTTTTGCCTGTGATTTTTTCAGCTTCTGTTGGGCTTTCTGATTGCTCCTGCGGCCCGGTGGTTGGGGGAATGCAGCCAGGCGCTTATTGACGCGTTCTAAGAGGCTGCTCAGCTCGTTGTATTTGTTTTCCAGGCGCTGCACTTCATCGTTTGAATCGGTGGCCTCCCGTTGACTTGCCTCTAGCTCGCGACGGCTCACCACCCCTTCGCTAAAGAGTTGCTCGAAGCTCTTGGCACGGGCTTCTCTTTCGGTTTTCAGGCGTTTTCTATTTTCGAGTTCAGCCGATGCGTCTTTGAACTGAATAGTTATTTCTTTGACTCTGTCTTTCAGGGCTTCGCGGCTCATGTACTCCACTTGCATGCCGTAGGCGCTATAGCCCAAGCCCATCAATGAAGGGTCTGAGAGCATTGAAGGAGTATTGGGTGGCGGTGGTGGCACCATGGATGGTCTGGCCACTCGCGGTTTGCTCTTCGCCACTGGGCTCGCAACTGGAGTTACCACTGCGCTCGCAGCCTTGGCTCCTGTCTTTGCGGTGTCACTGGCGGCCGGCTTGGCTGGAGCAGTCTTCGTTTGAGCGGATTTTCCTGCGCTCAAAGGCTGAGCGACCGCTGTCATAGGCTTGAGTGTGGGCTTGCTTGCTTCAACCTTGTCACTGGCCGGCTTTTGCGAGCTTTCAGGGATTGGTCTTAGTGCTGGGCCAGCGGCACTTGCCATCGTACTTGTGATACTGAGCGTACAGAGAGAGAGCTGAACTAGGCTGCTCAGGGATAGCGCCACTAGGCACAACTTAGAATTTCTGGGCATTCTTCTTGCAGACATATTTTTACGTTTACGTACAGGCAGCATCGTGGTTTCCAAAAGATTCTATGGTGTAAGCTCTAAGCATGACCACAAATCATAAGTCTGATCAGGCAATTACAATCCTCTTCCTTGGCGACGTAATAGGCAAGCCAGGTAGACTCGTGGTGAAAAAATACTTACAGAGTCTAAAGCCTGAGTCGGCCGTGAACAATGGCCATAGTGAAGGGTTTCCCGATTTTGTCGTGGTCAACGTAGAAAACGCCGCACATGGTTTTGGCGTTACAAAAGACAATATAGCTGATTTGAAAGAAGCTGGTGTTGATGTGTTCTCTGGTGGCAACCACACCTTTGACCGCAAGGAAATTTTCGACTTCATCGATCAAGAGCCGACACTTTTAAGACCAGCCAATTATCCTGAAGGCACTGCTGGCCAAGGCTATTGCGTCTTAGAGAAAGGCGGGCATAAGCTTGCGGTCATAAACGTTATGGGCCGAGTCTTTATGGAACCACTGCAGTCGCCGTTTTTAGTGGCTGAACAACTCGTGGCCAAGGTCAAAGAAGAGACCAATATAATTTTGGTAGATGTTCATGCCGAAGCCACTGCTGAAAAAATCGCCATGGGCTGGTATCTCGATGGCAAAGTTTCTGCCGTTGTTGGCACCCACACCCATGTGCAGACAGCCGATGAAAGGCTCTTGCACAAAGGTACAGCCTTTATTACCGATGCCGGTTGCTGCGGGCCTACTGATGGCGTCATTGGCATGGCTGTTGAAGGTGTTTTCCGTCGCATGGTCAAGCAATTGCCATCACGTTTTGAAATTGCTTCGGGGCCGACTGTCTGCTGTGGCGTGTTGATTACAGTTGATCCTAAAAGTGGCAAAGCTCTGGCAGTTAAACGTGTGAGATTCCACGACGACGGCGACAAGAAAAGTGATTGATCTTCATTTGCATACGCACCATTCTGATGGCACCTGGTCGCCAGCTGAACTGGTAGAGCATGCTGTTAAGATTGGCATGAAGCACATTGCCATTTCTGATCATGATACCGTAAATGGTATTGAAGAAGGCCTAGAAGCTGCACGTGGGCGCTTAGAAGTTATTCCAGCTATTGAACTCAATACTATTTTTCAAGATGAGGCTGGTGCCCGCCATGACGTGCATATTCTTGGCTATTTCATCGACAAAGATAATCAAGAACTAGCTGCTGCAATAGCTAAGCAGAAGGCTGCTAGAGCTGAGCATGTGCTCGATTGCATTAAGCTGGTTACTGCTTCTGGCGTGCCTATTACCCTTGAAGACGTGCAAGAATGCGCCGGGATGGGTGCTGTTGGCAAGGCTCATCTTACCGAAGCAATTGTTCGAGCTGGTGGCGCCCCTGACTTAACTGCAGCCTACGAGAAGTTTATGGTTAGGGGTTCGCAGTTTTATGCTGATAGAAAAAGTATTAGCCCCTTTGAAGCAGTAGCTGCAATTAAGGCGGCTGGTGGTATTGCCTCAATTGCGCATCCGGGCAAAGAAAAGCATGTGATACCACTGATAGAGGCTTTGAAAGAAGTCGGCCTTGGTGGCGTTGAAGCTTACCACCGCGTTCATTCCCTACCGCTTTTGCGGCAATATCTACGTTTTGCTAATAAGCATAAAATGCTTGTCACCGGTGGCTCTGACTGCCACGGCCCTTACCAAGAATTTGAATCAATGATGGGTTCTATTTCAGTGCCACCAGAAGTGCTTAAAGACCTGCGCAAGGCTCATTTACGAGATTAATTCTTGGCCGGGGCGATAGTTTCCATTATGTCATCTAGTTTTGCTCCTAAATTTAGAGCCGCGAACTGAGGGCTCGTGTAGCTGAAGAATCCTACGGACGAGCGGGCTTCCTCTAAGTCTCTGGCATATAACGAGACTGCTACTTCACGCAGGTTCTGAGCTGGAGTGCCGTATATGCGAACTGGTTTCTTAAATTGATGGAGAAGCTGTTTTTGGCTACACAAGTTTATAAGAGAGTTCTCGCCACTTTTTCGTAGCTCTTGATATATAGCTAGAATGACATCTTTGTAGTTTTGCTCTGCTGTGCTAGCTTTCAGCTTGCGTTGCGCTCTTGGTATCTTGGTCAACATATTTGTCGCAGTCGCGAAACTAAATGGACCAATTTCGTAGTCGCGTGGAGCTAGTTGTTCAACAATGGCCTCTAGTTCTTCCCACCTAACCAGCAGGAATAAGGCAACTTCGCCTTGGGGAGAAACGATCTGAAAGCCTTCAGCTGTAGGTGATGGCAGAACAATATGATAGCGGGCCGTTATCTTATTAGATTCCAGATTGCGTGACAGTCCAAACTCAGTGCGTTCGAAACCATCATTCAGAGCTAGCTCCGTAAGGTACTCGGTAGCTAATTCATTGATGGCCTTGAAAGTCATTTTGATTAGTAGATCCTATTTAGAGTCAGCTAATTCGCCAGAGCTTTTTCGAGTTGCTGATTGAGAGTTGAAGTCTCTACTTCACCTATTGAACTCCAGCCTACTGTGCCGCTTTTGTTCAAGATAACTTCGAAGGGAATATAACCCTTGTAGTGATTCTTGATTAGACTGCGAGCTTGATCATTTTGGGCGTGGTCGACGTCAATCAAAATAAACTTCACTGGTTTATTCGTCGATTGGCGATAGAGATCCACCACTCTTTTGGCTTGGCGATTGGTGTTGAGGTCGCCGGAGGCGCCAAAGAAAACCACAGTTGCTTTGCCTTGTTCTAGCTGACAATCATCAAATTTATTAGCTTCGATAGGAAAACCAGAGTCAGTGTCTTGGACAAATGAAATGCCCTTTTTCAGCTTCAATTCGTCGGCCGCTTGAGCCTGACTACCGATATTGAAAGCAACCGCTATTGTCATTAAGGCAAAAAGGGCGGTGCCCATCTTCAATTTCACTTTGTCGCTCCTGACTATTTGTCGTGTCTGTGATTTTGCACTAGCTGTTGAATTCTATTTCTAAAGCCAGCAATGGTAATTATAGACAAAGGAAAGGCAAGCTATGTTCCCAAAGCAGTACTAATTGGCTCTTATTCCGCGCTAAAGAGCGCTAGTCTTTGATTCTAAAATCGCTGGCTTTAACGCCATGCACAAAGCGCGACCATTTTTGCTGCTCATAACTCATTGAGTATTCGTAGAGGCTATTGAGAAGTCTGATTCCCGAGCCCGATGCTCCTTCGAAAAAATAATAGACTTCTGAGCCGGTTTCGATAGTTGCCCCTGACTTTTGGGCCTTTATCAGTAATTCTGCTTCTTGGGGAAGGCGAATTTTGCGACCGAGGTTTAGGCGCTGCGACTGCCGACCAGAGCCGGAGGAAATATCAACTTCGCAGTGAATGACTTGATCAACAGCTGAACTGGGCGGCTTCTTCAGTCTTTCCCAGAGCCAGAGCGAAAGCGCCTGGTTGGCTGGCAACTCAGGGACACTGTGCAAAAACTCGGCAAAGGCCTCTAGGATCATTAATCAATTAAGTAACGGTACGGTTTATGGGCTTCTTAGCGACTATAGCACGGGGAAGTAAAGTGGGGGAAGGGACCAGTCTTGCTTCACTTGGGGGAGAAAAGGGTCAAGATTTAGGAAATTAAACTTTATGCCTTCTATATTGATTGGCAAAAAAGGTTATAATTCTTGCACTTGAGGACGCACTTAGCTCAAGAACCCTTTTGATGCCATCCAATAAACTCTCCGAAGCCGCTACGGCGCTTCCGAACGTCATTTTATACAGTTGGCATCTCTGGGCAGTTCACGGTCGAAGACCGTTTTGTCTGTGGAGATAGGTCATTTTAAATTCTATCGTCAGCCCCCTCAGAGATAAACTCTCAAGCAAAATGATCTCAGATCTGCTTGTTGAGCGTTTTCTGCCCCAGGTTTTCAAACCTGGTCAGTATCTGGGCAACGAATGGGGCGCGCGCCGCAAACCTTTCGATAGCTGCGATGTGCGCTTGGCTCTTTGTTTCCCTGACATGTACGAACTTGGCATGTCGAATTTTGGTCTAAAAATTCTCTACCAGTTGGTTAATGACTTCGAAGGGCTCTTGGTTGATCGCTCTTATGCACCGGCTTCAGACCTTGAGGCTTTGATGCGCGATGCTAAGCCAGCAATGCCGCTATTTGGCTTTGAGTCGAGGCAGCCGCTCTACAACTTCGAGTTACTTGGCTTCTCTCTGCAGTACGAGCTTACCTATACCAATGTCCTCAATATGCTTGACCTGGCCCAGTTGCCAGTCAAGGCAACCGAGCGCACTGAGTTATTTCCTCTGGTTTTTGGTGGTGGGCCATCCTCAGTTAATCCAGAGCCTATGGCACCGTTTATGGACTTCTTCATTATTGGTGATGGCGAACTGGCCATTCCTGCTGTAATGAATGTTGTGCGTCAGTTCAAGGCTGAGCATCTAGAAACAGTAAATAGTAAGCCGCAATTGTCGCCGCACTACCGGCAGTGGCTGCTTACTAAGCTAGCTACTGAAGTTGCTGGTGTATATGTACCTGCACTTTATGATCTTAAAGTTGGTGATGTGGTTGTTACACCTATAGCAATCGAACATGTTGTTGAACAGTTGTTAGCCGCTCTGCCCGAGCACGCTGAAGCTATTGAACAGTTGCGTAGTGCTGTTATTCCAAAGCGGGTTTTGCGGCAGATTGCCCCTCTTACTGATAGCAATCAACCGACTACCAATCTTGTGCCATATTTAGCGTTGGTGCACGATCGTGAAACTTTTGAAGTAAGAAGAGGATGCGATCGAGGTTGTCGCTTCTGCCAACCAGGTTATACATTCTTGCCTGTGCGTGAGCGTTCGGCTGAAGATTTAGTTGAGCTCTCGAAGAAGGCCCTGGCCAATTCTGGCCACGAAGAGTATTCGCTTTTGTCATTGTGTGTTAGTGATTACACATCACTGCATGATTCTGTTCGTGCCCTCAATCGTGAGCATAGTGTTACCCGCGCTTCTCTTTCCTTCCCCAGTCAGCGTGCTGACCGTATGAACCTTGAGATTGCCGAAGAATTGAAAGCTGTTCGAAAGAGTGGCATTACTTTGGCGCCAGAAGCAGGTACTGAGAAACTTAGGGCCGTTATTAATAAGGGCCTGTCACATCAGCAAATTATTAGTGCCATTGAATCGGCTTATCAGTCTGGTTGGGCTTCAGTCAAGCTCTACTTCATGTGCGGCCTGCCTTTTGAAGATGATAGTGATTTGCAAGGCATTATCGATATTTTGAAAGAAGCAGAAGTGCACTGCAATGTTATTCGCAATAGCGATCCCGCTAAGTACAAAAAGGGCATTGAGATTACTTGCACAATCTCTAACTTTGTTCCAAAGCCATTTACGCCATTCCAGTGGTTTGGTCAGGTCGACCCACGCGAGACTGCTCGACGCCACGGTGTGCTGAGAGCTAAGCTGCGCGAATCTGGTTTGCGCAAAGTGACCTTGAACGTTACTGACCCTGCTATTAGTTTGCTTGAAGCGGCTATTTCGCGGGGCAATCGTATGGTTGGTGAGCTAATTTATCGGGCCTGGAAATCAGGTGCGGTTTTTGATGCTTGGGATGATCGCTATCAACCTGAGCTGTGGCATCAAGCGGCGGCTTCTCTCTCAACTAGTCTAGAAGATTTGGCTTGTCCGAATTTAGAAGTTGGCTCAAGGCAAGCGTTTGATATTGTCCACATTGGCTTGCATGATTTCTGGCTCAAGCGTGAATGGGAAAAAGCCGTTAACGCTGTTGAAACGGCAGCTTGTACCGAGAATGTTTGCCATGCTTGTGGTATTTGCACTGAGCTTGATACCACTCACATTCTGGCTAATCCAATTCCAGCGGTGATGAAGAAGAATCCTTTTGTCAAAGAATTGAACGCTAACAAGAGTGATCCAGAATCACACCCCTCTCTCTTCTTTGTGGCACCAAAAGAAGCTGAGCCTGTCGCTGTTGCCGAAAATTATAAAATCAGATTTGCTTTCACTAAAACTGGCGACCTGAGATTCATCGGGCACTTAGATATGCAAAATCTGCTCATTAGGGCCGCTCGACGGGCTGCTCTAAAAATGGCTTATACACAAGGGTTCAACCCTCAGCCAAAACTTTCGCTGGCTTGTCCGCTGCCACTGTTCCAGGAAGGACTTCGTGAATTAGCCGATATCGAGCTAACCGAAGAAATGACTTGCGAGCAATTTATGCAGCGACTAAACCAGCAACTGCCTCCTGAAGTACAGATTGTCGGCTCTGTTGAGTTGCCTAAGCTACCGCCTATAAACGGCGATGCGCAGGCTACACCCTCAATAGCGTCGCTGGTCACTGCAGCTCGATATCGGGCTGAATTACACGTACTTCAAGACTCTCTTTTGAACTTAGACACTAGTTTAAGTTCAGCCGCCGATGAGAAGGCTTCTACTGCTGCACTTGTAGAGGCACTGAAAATCGGTATTAAGGAGCTGATCGATAGCGAGCACCTTTATGCACCGGTGCAAGAAGCTAGCGCGACAGCAAGTAGATCTAGCAAAGAAAAGATCAAGAACAAGAATAAGAATCCTCAGGGCAAAGACATAAGGCCGGGTCTTCTTAGCTTGAAACTTGTTTCTCCTAGCGATGATCAAATCAAAACTGAACATTTAAAGAATGAGGCACCAACGCTCGAATTTGAGATAGCTACCGGATCCGGAACTGGGCTCAATGGAGTTGGCCATATTAAGCCAACTGATTTGCTAGCACTGCTTTGTCCGACGCTCAATCTCAACTGGCGTATTACTCGGCTTGAGGTTTTGACTCAACCGAGCATCAATTTTTCCAATGTGCGCTCACACAATTTAAATTCCATTTAGAGGGAAATTATGAGAAAGTCAATCGTCATTTCGGAGCAAGATAATATTGCTGCCTTGCTGGAGAACGACCGAGTGGTCGAATTCTTCGTCAATCGCGGCGAACTGCTCCTCGGTGACATTTACACTGCCTCGGTGGAGAACATTCTCCCCGGTATTGACGCCGCTTTCGTCAATCTAGGCAAAGACAAAATGGGCTTCTTGCACGCTAACGATGTGCCAGGACAAGGTCCTCTTAAAGAGAGACTGGTGCCTAAACAAAAGCTATTAGTTCAAATCACAAAAGAGCCTACTGGTCATAAAGGCCCGCGGGTTTCTACAGCCATCAGCTTGCCTGGTCGCTTTTTAGTTCTGGTACCAGAAGAGCGCGGAGTTTCAATTTCTCGCCGTATCTCTGAAGCTAGAGAAAGAGCCAGACTTAAGTCTGTGGTTAACTTGATGAAGCCTCCAGGCGTCGGTCTAATTATCCGTACTGAAGCCAAAGGCCAGGGCGATCAAGAATTGTTTGAAGACTTCGAGCAACTCTGGGATCGTTGGCAAACAATCGTTTCTGAAGCTGAAGCTTCAATTGGACCAACTCTAATCTATAGAGATCAAGATCTGCTCTTCCGTGTCATTCGTGATGCTTACTCTCATGAAGTCAGCGAGATTATTGCTGATAGCCCTGAAGGTCAAAGACGAGCTCAAGAGTACTTGAGCGGTTGGGCCAGCAAACAGACTAAGGTTTCTTTCCATACTGATGAAGTTCCTTTGCTACTGGCAAAGGGAATTGATCGCGAAATCGAAGCTGCTCTCTCTGATCGGGCGGAGTTGCCATCTGGTGGTCACTTAAACGTTCAACCAACAGAAGCATTGACAGTAATCGACGTTAACTCGGGGCGTTTCACCAGCTCGCGTACGCAAGCTGAAACTGTTCGCCGCACTAACCTTGAAGCTGCTCAAGAAATCCCAAGACAGTTGCGCTTGCGCAATATCGGCGGCATGGTAATTGTTGACTTTATCGATATGGACAGTCGCAAGGACCAGCAGCAAGTTTTGGAAGCTTTCCAACGTGCTCTTGAAGAAGACCGTGCTAAGCCACAAATCGGCCAATTGTCAGATTTGGGTCTGGTTGAATTGACTAGACGCAGACAAGGACAAAGCTTGAGAGAGTTGTTCTCAATCAAGTGCCAGAGCTGTGTCGGACAGGGTGTGATTCCACAATTAGAACTTGGACCCCCAGAAGATCGTCGTATCATCGCCTTTAGAAATCGCGATGAAGAGAATCGTCGTGGCAAATCTCGCGGTGGTAGTGGCAAAGGTGGCAATCAGCCCCTTAAAGCTGCAAGTGCTGTAAGTGGACGCGTTATGCCTAGTCGAGATACTGGATTCGGTCATGACAGTGATCGTTCACATAGTCATGATTCACTTGATGAAGCTGTCGACCATGGCCATGAATTTGATGATGTGCCAGAAGAAATTCTCGCTCAAATGCCAGAAGATTTGCTTGATGCCAGAGCGTCAGGCAAGGTGCCTGGTAAGCGCGTCAACTTTGATGGCGATGATTATGAAGGTCATGAAGGTCAATCTGGTGCTGGTAATGGTGATGATGAGCACGAAACCGGTTCCTTGACTGTCAAGCGTCCTAGTCTTACAGACGAAGACGATGATGAGTTTGGTGACGACGAACAGGATATGGCTGCTGATCTCGCTCGTAGTGTTTCTGCAGTCGAAAGTGTCTACCAAGAAATGGACTCGCACTCGGGTGCTCACATTGAAATCGATAAGGTAGTTGAGGCAACTATCATCACCAATGACTTTCTCGAGCCAGTAGAAATGGATGAGAATGAAAGCGCTGAGGTTGATGAAGCTGCTGAAGTTGCTGAGGTTACAGTAGACGTAGAAGCTATTGCTGAATCGTCAGAGCCTCTCTATGAGAGCTTTGGTGATGCGCCAGAGCATGCTTCTGAACACCAACATGATTCTGGTTCGAATGGTCATGAACAGTCAGCTCCTAGTGTTGTGGAAGAGATTCCAGAAACACCAATTGCTGCTGAGGTTGACCCTGTAACTGGAATCTATCGCCTGAAAACTAAGGCCGAGCAAGAAGAAGCCGATCGTCAGGAAACTGCCGCCGAGGCCGCTAGTGATTCTGCTAGTGAATCATCTGACTTAGCCACTGATTCAAACAGATCATGGTTGAATTCAAATGAACCAGCCTTGTTCAGTTCTGAGGATGAATCTACTTCTAGTGGTGGTGACTTTAGCCAGTTGCGTATTCCAATTGCTAGCACTGCTTCTGTTTCTGATTCTCCTTCCGGAGATGAAGAAGGCGATCGTTCTTCCACCGAATATGGTGGCGACGATTTCAGGCACGAGCAAGAATAATCGCTAACTAAACGCTGGCGAAAACGAGCAATAGAAAAAGCCCTTACCTTATGGTAAGGGCTTTTTTTTAGAGAATTTGCAAGAAGCTAATTTGCAAGAAGCTAATTTAGAAACTAGGTCTCTTCTGTCTAGCCATGGTCAAGCTATAACCAAAACGCACTCCGGGAGCAATAGCTTCTGGGCTAAGCAGGCTCACTTCTACCACTGCACCTTGGTCTTGTTCGAAGAGTTGGTAGATGGCATTGCGATCTTTAGTAAATTGTTGCTCTTCAACAAAGAAGGCACCACCAAACTGACCTTTTCCTACAAAGACCAGATAAGTGGATTTGCTTGATGGCAAGGTAATCACAACACAAGCGGTGCTAGCGCTGGTGACAAACCAGTTCATGACATGGTCGAAGTAGGAGCGGCTATCGAGGTTGTCTTCGCGCTCTAAAGCCAGGCCAAGAAATAGGGCCGACATGGCGAGAGCCGCTTCGTCGGGCAGATCGTACATGGTCACGAGAGTATCTGGTGCTTCCAGGTCAGTAAGGGTCAGTGAAAGTGACTCTTCTGTTGCTTTAGCCTCAGGATTTGACTTGCATCCATAGATACAGCCCACTGCTCTGCCGTTATATAGAAGAATAGCGGCCCGTGACATTTTTGATTCACAGGTGGCTTTAAGACAGCCTGTGCGCATACCGCCTTCTACATCGGTGATAAGCCATTCCAGATCGTAATCTGAAATTTTGAAAGTTTTCAGGCTTTCGAGGCTTTCTTGATCGGGAGGAGGCATTAGTAAATCGATGGCGCGACGCAGACGGAAGCGTTTCTGTGGCGTGTGCTGATTTGGCGCTTCCCACTGTTGCTCTGGGCTGGCATACTGCTCTGGGGCGTAAGATTGCCCAGATTGCTGCGGCAAAATTGGTGCGTTGCTTCCCGTTTGGTAAGGATTGTTTCCCGTTTGGGTGATGTTACCGGTCTGATAAGCCTTGGTTGCTTGTTGCTGCGCTTGAGCTTCAGCAGTGTCGTCAAGACCGCGGTAAGTGCGTTGTTCGTGAGACTTTTGCTCGTAGGCTTCGTCTAAGTTCTCGAGGCTATGTTCTTGCCAGTTGACACCACCGGCTACAGAAGCACCAGGTACGCCACGGTTGCCTTGGAAAATAGGAGTTAGTAAGACGCGATCTTTATGAACGCAGACGAACTGGGCCAAAATTTCGTCGCCGATTTTAAGAGTGGCAGTGGTTTTGATAAAGCCGGGCAAATTGTCTTTTTTGATAACTACTTCGTAGCCACCTTGGTCTGCACCTTTTACTGTGCAAACCACATTTTGTCCTGCTTTGTACCCTGTCACCTTCCAGGGATTTATTTTTGCCATTGTGATTCCCTAGTTCCACAGAAACGAACAGACAGGTTTTTGCATCATTTTTTGCTAACTCTTGAGTATGTGAGTTGGCCGAAGGGCAATTTAACCTGAATGTCTCTAAGAACGCTTGACCCTTACCTATCAATATTACAGGAAAACCTTCCCGATCAGGTAATCACGCGCCTTTTCCACAAGAAAGCTAAACTTTTTCAGAAAATGTCCATGACTTTTCCTTCCCGCTCCTTGACAAGAAATCTCGTTTTCTTCCTTCAATTTTGCTAATGAAGGCTCAACACATGATGAAGGCTCGCTTTGCTGGGTCTTATGGCATTTGAGACAGCTACCAAAGCAAGCTGGGTCGATATCCATCCATGTATTGCAACGGGGGCAGCAAATTTTTGAGGTTGTTCCAGAGTTTGGTGTGAGAGGAAATGAGCAGCTGCTACAGACCAGGCGATTGCCGCTGTCAGAGCCAGCTTTGCTCTCTTTTACCTCTAGTGCTTCAACCTCAAAAGGAATATCCATGGCGCTCTAAGGCCTCTTAACCGCTGAATTATTTTGCTTCTACTTCAATTTGTTGAGCAAATTGCCGACCTACTGCCAATTCCATTTGGTTGCGGCTGACAATGACCGGTCCGCCTGGAATATTCTTTTCAATGTTGACTACCGCGCCCTGAGCAATTCCAAACCTCATGGCTTGAACCGTGACGTCTTCGCCATCGGTGTTTTTGATAGTAAATGTTTTACCTTCAGTGGCGTCAGCAAGGGTCATTTCATCTTCTCTTTAGTTTGCAGTTAGGACATAAGCCAAAAATCTTGAACTGGGCATCGATTACTTCGAAGTTGTAGCGAGAGCCAATTTTCTGACCGGCTTCTTCAAGAAAATGATCTTCGAACTCTAAAGTCAGGTTACACCCGGTGCAAATAATATGCTGGTGTGGCAATGTGTCTTGCTTCAATTCATAGTGTTTATGGCCTTCAGCAAAATCTAGTTCGCGCAGGAGACCAAGAGATGAAAGCAGTTTTAAGGTGCGATAGGCCGTGGCTAAGGAGACGTTGGAGCCACGCTCTAGCAGTTTGGCATGCAACTCTTCGGCCGATAAATGTTCGCCGTGAGGTTGTTCTCTGAATATCTGCAGGATTGTTTCGCGCTGAGCTGTAATGCGATGGCCGCGTTTGCGCAGGCTGTCAAAAACGGGATCTTGCCCTAGGCTTTCGCCTACTGGCAATTTATCCTCGTCTTTGTCGAGACTATCGGAAGTTTTTTTAGCGCTGTTCATTATGTCGCCGATCATACATCAAGGTAAAGGCCTTGAGGGCTTGCCTCATGACTATTATTTAGCATTACCGCCTATTTAGCTATTGGTTTTTTGCATAGCTTTGGGTTCCAGATAGTGTTTCAGGTATGCCCCTGTATAAGATTGCTTAAGGCTGGCAATTTTTTCGGGTGTTCCGGTGGCCACAACCGTGCCCCCCCTGTCGCCGCCCTCTGGCCCTAGGTCTACCACCCAGTCTGCCTGTTTGATGACATCAAGGTTATGTTCAATGATCAAGACCGTGTTGCCTGAATCAGCCAAGCGGTTGAGTACATGTAAGAGCTTGTCCACATCGTGGAAAGAGAGGCCAGTAGTCGGTTCGTCTAAAATATAAATAGTTTTACCAGTGGAGCGCTTACTCAGTTGCTCAGCTAACTTGACGCGCTGGGCTTCTCCGCCCGAGAGAGTGGTGGCTGGTTGACCAAGCTTGACATAATCAAGACCGACTTCCATCAGTGTGGCTAATTTAGCCTGCGCTTTGGGAATATTCTCGAAGAACTGTAGACCGTCTTCTACTGTCATCTCCAGCACTTCGCCAATTGATTTTCCTTTGAATTTTACTTCAAGGGTTTCTCTGTTGTAGCGGGCACCTTTACAGACGTCACAGGTGACAAATACCGAAGGGAGAAAATTCATTTCAATCTCGTTCATGCCTTCTCCGTGGCAAGCTTCGCAGCGGCCACCCTTGACGTTGAACGAGAACCTACCAGGAAGATAGCCCCTGGCCTTGGCTTCGGTGGTCATCGAAAACACTTCGCGCACTATGTCGAACAAACCAGTGTAGGTGGCTGGGTTAGAACGTGGCGTGCGCCCAATGGGAGACTGATCTATATCAATGACTTTGTCTAGGGCTTCAACTCCCTTCACTGCTCTAACGCCTTTGGGGGCAGGCACCGTGCGACCAAAGTAATGGCGCAAGTGTTGATAAAGCAGGTCATTCACCAGGGTCGATTTGCCCGAACCACTTACTCCTGTTACCGCAACAAGCTTGCCTAGTGGAATATCTACGGTGATATCTTGCAGGTTGTTTAGTGTTGCCCCTTCAATAGTAAGGCTTAAGCCATTGCCGGCTCGTCGTTTTTTCGGTACCTGAATTTTCTTTCGGCCGCTGAGATAGGCGCCAGTAGAAGATCTTAGTGAATTGACGATTTGCGCCAATTGCCCTTCGGCCACCAGTTCTCCGCCGTGAACACCAGCACCAGGACCGATATCAATTAGCCAATCGGCTTCTCTGATCGTGTCTTCATCATGTTCTACGACCAATAGGGTATTGCCCAGGTCGCGCAATCGTTTCAATGTTTCAATTAGGCGGGAATTGTCGCGCTGGTGCAAACCGATGGAGGGTTCGTCCAAGACGTAGAGCACGCCTGATAAGCCTGAGCCTATTTGTGTGGCCAAGCGAATACGCTGTGCTTCTCCACCAGAAAGAGTTCCAGCTTGTCTGTCTAGGGTTAGGTAGGAGAGACCGACGTCATTGAGGAAGGTGAGGCGGGCATTGATTTCGATCAAAACCTGATGGGCAATGGTTTTATGTCGTGCCGACAACTTCTCTGGCAGATTGGCAAAGAAGGCCATTGCCTTTTCTACAGAGAGATTGCTGATGGTGGCAATTGAAAGAGATCCCACTTTTACAGATAGGCTCTCGGGCTTCAAGCGAGCACCATTGCAGGCTGCGCAAGTCATTTGTGTCATGTAGTTTTCAATGTCACCACGCACTCTGTCAGAGTTTGACTCTTCATGACGGCGTTTGAGATTGTTGATTACACCTTCAAAAGGTTTTTTGTATTCCCAAAATTCGCGACCATCAAAAGAATCATGGCCCAGTTTGATGCGATCAACCCCAGAGCCGTACAAGACAATTCCTTGTTGGGCTTTTGTCAGCTTGTCGAAGGGCGTATCAACCGAAAACTTATAGTGCTTAGCCACCGACGCTAGAAGCTGGTCGTAATATGGATTGTTGGTTTTTGACCAGGGATATATTGCTCCTTCTTTCAAGCTCTTCTTCGCATCCGGCACAACTAGAGCCGGGTCAACTTCAAAGCTACAACCTAGACCGTGACAAGAATCACAAGCACCGTAGGGACTATTGAAAGAAAAAATACGCGGTGAGATTTCGGCAAAACTAATACCACAGGCGCCGCAGGCAAAATTCTCGGAAAATAACATCTCTTTGGCGCTGCTATTTTCAGAATTAGCTTCGCTTTTGCTGCTCGATTTTGTATCTGCTTTGTTATCGGCTTTTGAATCAGCTTTGGCACCGCCAACAGTATCAACTAAGACATTTGACTTGCCCCATTTGAGAGCTAGAGAAAGGCTATCTGCCAACCTTGATTGAATACCCTTTTTGATGACGAGGCGGTCGACAACTAAGTCGATGGAGTGTTTTTTGTTTTTATCTAGCTTTATTTCGTCTTCGAGTTCGAGTACTTCGCCGTCTACTCTGACTCTGACGAAACCTTCTTTTCTCAGCTCGGTAAACAGTGATTGGTATTCGCCTTTTTTGCCTGAAACAAGAGGCGCTAGAATCTGAATTCTTGTGCCGTCAGCCATTTCCAAGACTTGATCAACAATTTGATCAATCGTCTGGGGATTTATCAGGCGATCACACTGGGGGCAATGAGGTGTACCCGTGCGTGCGAAAAGCAAGCGCAGGTAATCGTAAATTTCGGTAACGGTTCCAACTGTAGATCGAGGATTATGACTGGTTGATTTTTGGTCAATTGAAATTGCCGGAGAGAGGCCATCGATACCATCGACATCAGGCTTGTCTAACTGGCCAAGAAACTGCCTGGCATAGGCTGACAACGATTCGACATAACGTCTTTGCCCTTCGGCAAAAATAGTATCGAATGCCAGAGAAGACTTCCCTGAGCCGCTAACACCGGTGATTACCACCAGTTTGCCCCGCGGAATCTTCACGTCTATGTTTTTAAGGTTGTGTTGCCTGGCCCCACGTACGACGATATTGTCATGTAGGTGAGAACCGTTGCGGTTGGTCTCGCTTAACATCTCTTTCTTTATATTGACTTCAACCATATCTTAGCTCGATTGGGCTTCGCTTTCCCCCAGTTCTAAGAAACAATTTGGAAATTTGCTCAGAGGCAGACTCATTAATTTACAAATTTCTCTTATAACAGCCTGTGTGTTCTGTTTCGGCTCTTTTGAGCGGGGGTAGATGAATGTAGAGCGTTCTTTATGTGGCGCCGTGGAGGCTTGTAGTAAATGTGGCCAAATTCCAAGGGCAAGGGTGGCAAGGGGTCGTCAAAGTCTAACGATGGCGATGATGAAAAACCTCGTACAAAACCCCGTGCCACGAGGACAAAGCTCAAAGCAATGACCGCAGAGGCTGCTAAGGCCTTGCAAGAAACAGGTGATCTGCCTGTTGCTAAACCACGTATGAGCCCAGAAGAGCTTTTAGAGGCTGAAATCTTCCGCGCCGCCGAACAGGCTTCTGCTGAGCAAGTGGCCAGAGAAGAGCAGGCTAGAGCCTCAGCGCCGGAGTTTCTGAAAATTCCTGAGCAGTCGGCTAGTTTAGATGATCAATTGTCTGGTGTGTGGAAGGCCCGTTTGATGGGGGCCAACAAACCAACACCTCAAAACACCGCGATTCCTTCTCCAGCCAATCGCATTGCCATGGAAGCCGCTGAAAAAGCACGCACCAACGCCCAGCATGAGTCAATGATCGGTATTGTTGACCGCATGTTCGATCAGTTTCAAAATCTTGCCTACGATTTTAATCAAGTTGCCTCAGCGTCTGACTTGGAGCTCACTTGGATACGACCGAGTATCAATCGCGAGAATGTTGGCAATTGGCACTCAGGCTCCCAGTATATATCCGTCTTCAGTGGTCGTATATCCACTAGATATTGGACTCTGGTTGTGCGGGGAAGTTTTGAGTCAATAACTGCTCATATAATTCCGGCAGATAAGCTTCTTACCTTTAGTTCTGCTCCGGCAAACTTTATGCCCATGCTTGAAATGATGCCATTTTTTGATGGTGCGATGGTCTATTGGAGCGCTGGCCAAAAGCAATTGAAGAGCGAGGACATACAGCAGGCAGCAAGAGCAGTGCTAGATAGTTTGGTGCAAGTTGCCCAAGAGGATATTCCGCCGACTAGGCCGATTGATCTCTTCAACCCGAGTAGTCCAAGTATTTCAAGTCAGCTTACTACTGGCCCACTACCGGTTGAGACAGCAAAACCGGCAAACAGTTTTCATGAGCCTACAGTGAGCGCCCTTGGTGGTGATATTGATTATTCGGAGCGTTACAGGCAACATTTTTCTAACGATTCATCATCTAATGTAGGCGCTAATCCTTCCAATCCCTTCAATCAGGCTAATCAATTTCCTGTTCCTGGAGGCTTTGGTGCTCCAGGTAATACACCTGCAAACAACAATTCCTTTAACAGCTTCCGGCAGTTTCCGCCGAGCCAGGGTTCTAGCGCCCCTCCTGGTCAGTCCTTTAATCAGATGGGAAATCAACAGGGTGGCAATGCCCAGAGCAATAGTGACGATTGGAAGCCAGTAATTCGCTCTGTTCGAGGTGCCGCTGGTCCTCAGCCGCTTCAGCATATGCGTCAGTTTCAGAATGCTCCAACTGATACCCCCTCTCCAAATTCTCCAATTACAAATCCGCCTAACTTAAATGCGCCAATGACACCACCGTTTGCCGCTCCCCCAGGCCGAGGCCAGGGACAAAGCCGTGATGACGGCTGGCGTGGCGTTGACGTAAATAAATCAGGGTTGCCGCCGGCCGGTGCTCCTAGCGGAGGCAAACCACCGTTTCCGGCCTTGCCTGGAACTCCGACTATTAACTCTGATTCTTTTGCTGGAGGAAATTCGCAGTCTTTCTCAGGTCAGCGTCCTGCCCCCAGCAATATCAATGCGCCTGCAACAGGTGACGATTGGAATTTTGTACCGGTAGAAAAAGATTCACCAAAACAGTTTGCGCAACCGGGTCAAGGCGACAGTGGTGCCCGTCCACCGGTGAATTTCCCCAGTAATCTTTTTGCCGATATGCCTGCTAGCTTGGGTTTCCCCTCAAGTGCCGCGCCTGGAGCGAATCCAACAGAGCGCCCGAATTTACCGCCCAATCCGAGTCAACAAGCTCCGGCTCCGCCTTCGGTCACTCCTACTTCTGGTTCATTTAGGCCCAGTTTCGGCACTACGAAGGCAACCACTTCGTCGTCGACTTCTTCTACTTCATCCACTTCTTCGGTATCGAATACATCCCTTCCATCTGCTAATGCGAGTACTTCTAGCAATTACAGTACTTCTGGTAACTCCGGCAGTTCTGGAACTTTTGGTACCTCTAGTAGTTCTGGCGCTGCCAATTCTTCTAGCTCTTCTAGTCCTTTTGCTCGCCCATTCTCCGCGGTATCAGCTTCGAAGTTTGCCACCCCAGCACCTGAGCAACCTAAAGCGCCGCCTACGCCTCAAGCGCCAATTCATCAAGCACTACCTCAGTCAATACCTCAAGCATTACCGATCTCTACGCCACCTGCTCCCTCTGCTCCTTTAGAAGAGGAAGATAGCGAGGCCAATCCGTTTTATACTCCACTTGCTCCTTCGGCTCCTAATCCTGCCACTACAAGCGGTGCTTCACCCTGGGCTACTGCTCCGGCCGCTATGTCTGGCGGTAATAGAGCTGATTTTAATCCAACCGCTAGTAGCACTCAGAGCGGCATGCTTGCTCCTCCACCTGCGCCACTACCGAGTAAGGAAGACCCGGCTCAAACCACTTTCTTTGAACCACAGCCGCTAGCTACGGATATAGAAACTGAGGAAACAAAGACTGTTGAGATAGTCTCAGTTGGGCAATTCAGTGCTGATCGCTTTGCTTCTGAAATAGCTAATCAGGTCTTGCCTGCACCGATTTTACAACCATCATCAAATCCTAATGAGCACTTAGGGGCGACGCCCGCCGTTGAAATTGCTGCCTTTGTTGAAGAGCCAGAAGCTAAGTCTCAACCAGAGCCAGAACGAGAAGCTGAACTAGAGGTGAAGACTGAGCCAGAGTCTGAGCCAGAGCAAGAAGCTGAGCAAGAAGCTGAAGTAGAGGCGAAGATTGAGCCCGAATCTGAGGAAGAACATAGCGGGGAGTCTGAAGCTGACCTAGAAGTTGGACCAGAGGCGCAGATTTCGGCCGAGCCAGAACAAGAAGCTGAGCAGGAAGCAGAACAAGAAGCTGAGCAGGAAGCAGAACAAGAAGCAGAACCAGAGGCGAAGGCAGAACCAGAGCTAGAGCCTGCGGAAGCCCCAGAGCTAGAAGAGGAACTAGAAGAGGAACTAGAAGAAGAACTAGAGGCAAAGATAGAGTTTGAGCCAGACCTGGAACTAGAGACAGAAGTTGAGCAGTCCGAAGACGAGCAATCGGAAGAGCAGCAGAACCAGGATTTAGGAGTTAAGAGCCTGGTTGATGAAGAGAGCATTGAAGAGAATATCGATGATCGCAACGAAGATTCCGCTCAAGATAGTTTCGATGATGCTGATGAAGATTTCGAGTCAGAGGCTGATTTGGAGGTTGCTTCCTCAGAATCTAAATTGGAATATGAGTTAGACACTGCACCCGAGTTTGCCGGGCAAGAAGAAGACGATGCCGAAGCTGTTGAAGAAGAATTGTCCGAGGAAGATCTCGATGAAGATCTTGATGAAGAAGAGCTAAGTTCTAATCAACCTAGTGCTGAAGAATCTACTGACTTCAACAGCGAGGTATTGCAGGAGCAGGCTTTAGTCGATGATGACAGCTCCTTCGACGACTCTGATGAAGATTTTGGCGAGGAATCTGTTTCCGCTGCTGCTGAAGCCGCCGATGAAAATGTGGGTCAGGTTGGCTCTGAGCTTGCTCGTCTGTCTGCAATTGAAGAAGAGACAGTTGAGTCGATTGCTGAGCTAGAACAAGAGTTGACTCAGTCTGCTGCCGAACTCAGTCAGTCTGGCGATACGTCCTCATCTGCCTCTTCATCCGTTAGCCCGTGGCGCGGTCCTGCTACTCTTGAATCATCGTCTTCTGAAACCTATTCTTCTCATGCAATAGATTCACCGGCGCCTATGCCGGATTTCGCTCCAATCTCTGCCTCGCTTGGTAGCTCAGCACCATCTGTGGTAGCAGCGAATGAGCACTCTTTAAAGAGTGAAATCGACAGGGTCATAACTGCTTTTGATAAAGAACTTGAGTTGATCTCGACTAAAGGGTCAGATGCCTTTGCTCGACGCGATCTTAAGGGCGCTGAGCATATGATTAAGTTGGCCGAGATGATAAGCGAGTACAAGTCTGGTCTTGCCAAATTGAAAGACGAATACGATAAGGACCTGACTTAAGAAGCTTAGTTTGTGGCTCCCTGTTGTTCTGGCGGCGAACTGGGCGGCGCATTCTGTTCGCCAGCTGTCTGTTCTCCAGATGTCTGTGCTCCAGCTGTCTGTTCATGGTTTTCATTGGTTGGTTCTGAAAATGGAGACTGATTATCTTCTGGACCGCCGACCAAGGCTTTGATTGTAAAGGCCAAAAATTGACTGATCGCTTCAGCATTACTAATGATGGTAATTAATGCTAGGGAAAATAGCAGCGAAGTCATTGCCACTATGAGTAGTTGCTTACCGCGGCTGAGGCTACGTTTCTCGGGGATTCCATGCAGGGTAGTACTGCGCTTGCGCTTTTGCTTTGTCGCTTCTACCAAGTCCTTTTTTGACGGTATTTTGCGCTCGGCTGTTTTTTTTGTTTCTGCTTTTGCTTCAATTTTTTGCGATTGAGAGCGGAGCCTGTCGGACGTAGCTACATTCTCATTAGGCCTCTTCAGGCCGGTTGCTGAGACCTTTGCTTTATTGCTTTTGACTGCGGCTGGCAGTGGGAGTTCGCTTGTTGCCCTGGCACTGAGCGCTGCCTCTAGATCTTTGCGCATGAGCCCCAGTGACTGATAGCGGTTCTCCGGTTGTTTTTCCATGGCGGCCATGACAATTTTTTCAAGACTGGCGGGAATTTTTAGATCTGGCCGAATCTGAGCAAAGGGCGCTGGATCGTCTGAAATCTGTTTAGTCATGGTGTCAGCATAGTTTCTGCCAAGAAAGGGCACCTTGCCTGTCAGGCTTTCATACATGACTATTCCTAAGGAATAAATATCAGATCTGGCATCGACCGGTGCACCCATGCACTGCTCTGGGCTCATATAAATTGGTGAGCCCCAGACCTCACCCATTCGCGTTAGGCGCTGTGCTTCTTCGGCCATTTTAGCGATACCAAAATCCACTACTTTTACATAGTCGTTGGTGGTGCCTTGCCTGGTTAACATGATGTTGCCTGGTTTGATGTCCCGGTGAATTGCACCTTGTCTGTGAGCGTGTTCAATTGCCGCGCAAACTTGCACAAAGACGTCTTGAAATCGTTCAGGTTCAAGATGATTTTCGCGAGCCAGCAAATCTGTCAGGTTTTCACCGACGAGATAGTCCATAACAAAATATGGCTGCCCTTTGGCGCTTGAGCCATAGGCATGAAGATTGACAATGCGGGGATGATTTAGCCTACTGAGTAGCTCTGCTTCTCGCTGAAAGCGTTTGACCACCATGTCGTCAGTCATACCGGCGGTGCGCAAAGTTTTGACTGCCACTATCTTTCCAGTGTCTTTTACTTTGGCTTTATAGACTACGCTCATGCCACCGCGGCCGATTACACTTAGCACCCAGTAGCGACCGCCAAGAGTGGCGCCCACGAGTAAATCTCTAAAGTCATTTGGAATTTGAATGCGATAGAGCGGTGGCTTACCGGTATGCGGCAGCGTTCGCAGGCTTGGTGCTGGAGATCTTGCATAGTGCGGCATCTGCTAAAAAGCTTACCTGCGATTTAAGGGGCGATGGCGTTGACAACGATTTGTACGAACCCGAGCATCAAACCAATTAGGCCACCGAACAATTCTAGGACTTTCAATTCTTGGCTGCAAATTCTCTTGACGAGAGCTTCTAGTTGCTGAGCGGTAAATAAATCTATTTTGGTAGCAATCAGGTTATACATACCCAATGCTGGAATGGCCTTCTCTAGCAACTCGCCAAGCTCTCGTTTGAGATACGAATGGGTGAATTGTGAAAGATCGTTTTTAGCTCTCTCCAGCCAGACTTCTGGAATAGACTCTGGGTTGAAGCGGACGATTGATTGACGCACCGCACTCATGGCCTCGCCTTCGACCTTTCTCACCGAAAGCAAGATGTCGGCTTTATGCTCTACCAAGAAGGATTCAACAAATGAGACCATGTTGGCCTTAAATTTGGCGATGCTCTGCAGAGGCATCGAACTAAGATCGAAGTTGGCAATTTGAATAGCCAGTTGATCCCGGATACCAAAGCGCTTGGTTAAGTCAGCAATTAGCTTTTCTGACTCTTCTGGCTCTTTCTCTAAATAGTTGCGACACTCATAGCAAACTCTTTTAACACCAATGATTTTTGCCAGGATTTTATAAGGCGTACTGGCATGAGCATTTATAGATTCGTCTAGCGAACTAATATTCTGTGGGCTAAGTAAGGTAATTAGCGATGAGCGAACTTTTGCTGGTGTGAGAAAAGCTTCCAGAATACGGGCGGCAAATTCATTAGCCTGGTCAAGAGAGATGCGCGCTGTAAGCACTACTTGATCGAAGACTTTTTCAGTTATGGCTGCGATTTTACTGTCTTTGCCATGCTCTAACGATTCTATTGTTGAGCGAACAAAGTGCTCCATTAAAGTGGGGCTTAGTTCCGCTATATCTGAGGCTAGTCTGTGCAGTTTGGTGGTGTCTCTGAACTCTTTCAGTACCGAGTCAACAAACAAGCCGATGGCCAAGTGGATATTGGCTTCTGTCAGTAGAAGCTCAACTTGAACCTTAATATCTTTTGGTGTGAGTAAAGTTTCAGTTATGGTTCCGGCAACGGCTTGAGCTAGTTTGGCTCGCCGCTTAGGAAAAATGCCCGGAGTCAGCGGCAACTGGATTTTTGTGAACGGTATATACCAGGCTTCATAAGGCCGGAAAAGAGCTGCTACAGCCATCCATGTAGCTAAGTAGCCATGGGCAAAATAAAGAAACGGAGGCATGATAACTTTCCAAAAAGTTGCATGCTGTGAGGCAAATAGCGACGCCCAATGAAATTCCATGTTTTGGTTTTTTGCCTTTCCTGATGCCTTTGAGTTGCCTGCGAAATTTCAAGCTTAGATAGGAGTTATTTTAAGCGCTCTGATAACACCTTGACCTCTCCTATAATGACTTGTTGTTTTCTTTCTCGCCAGCGGTTCAACATTGCCACACAACAAAACCACTACGGTAGTTTCAAAGACTAGCCTCTCAGCCTCACCAGCGCGTCATCTCGCTCTCCGTATGGCAACCGCTGCTGCCGCCACAGGGCTTTGTCTGTGTTTCCCAGTGCTTTACTGCCCGGTTGCGGCATCACCCCTGTCTGGTTTGAACAATCTAACCAGTTTCAAATCACCAAAAGTTGAGAGCGAGCAAGTGATGAAGCAAGTTTATCAGCTCGAAAAGACCGACACCTTGACAGGGCTGACTCAGGCAACGCGGCTCTTGGAAGGCTTGATTTCTAAAAGACGTGACGTTGCTGAGGCCCATCTTGAGTTGGGACGCATCCAGAATAGGCTTGGCAACCAGGATCAAGCAATTATGTCTTTGATGGAAGCGCTGACATTGCTTAGTGACAATCCAATAAAAGGGCTTGAGGCTCGTGAAACAATTGGCGCTATCTATATGAAGCGTGGCAATTATGACGAGGCCGGTGGTCAGTTCAAGAAAATAGTTGAGGCATCTCCAGCGAATGTCACTGCCCGTGGCAATCTTGGCATCTGCTTAGAGCAAATTGGATTTGTTGATTTAGCCATAGATGAGTTTAAGAAAGTACTTGCGGTTGATCCTAATAATTTTGTCTCTCTTTATAATCTTGGCTTAGCATCATCGCTGAAAGGCGATTACAACCAGGCTTCTGTCTATTTTGAAAAAGCCATGACGAAAAATCAGAGAGATCCGCAGGTGGCAATGGCTGTATTAGGTTTAGCCTCCTGTTATGAGGCCAAGCAGCAGTATCCAGAAGCAAAGCTGATGATTGATAAGGTGATATCCATTGATTCTCACAATCATTACGCTTACTTGGCAAAAGCTCGTATTTACGAGGCGCTCAAAGAGCCGGGCAAGGCCATTGAATGTATTCGCAAGGCCATGCAAATTGCGCCGAACGATAACAATTGCAAAGCGGCCATGAGTGAGTTGTTGATCAAAAGTATGCCGAATACTGCTAGTTTAGACCGGCTAGTTCATTAGCTAGCTAGCTAATGAGCTAGCTAGATTAGAGAGAGTTAGTTACAGTCCTGAATTTCTGAAGTTATGAATTTTAAGTGAGGTATATGAAAATGCGGGTTCTATCTGATTTGTCGCTTAAGGCTTTAGCTACTGGTTTGGCCTGCGCCAGTCTAGTGGGCATGGCGCTGCCTGGCTTCTGCGATGACAAAGACGCTGAAGATATTAAGAGTGCGATTTTCAGATATCAGGCTGCTGCCGAGCAGAATCCGAGCAATCCTGTTAATCATGTCAAATTAGGCAAGGCCTATTTGATGGGTGGTGAGACCGATAAGGCTATCGAATCTTTCAAAGCTGCAGTCAAGCTTAATAGTGAAGATCCTGAAGTGTATATGGGATTGGCACGTTGCTATGGTCGTAAAAATGATGTGCAGCAAGCCTGCGACAGCATCAAAGAAGCTGTACGTTTGGCCCCGACAAAGGCTCAATATCATTTGAAATACGCTCAGTTGCTATCTCGCAACGAGAAGAAGCTCGACCAAGCTCTGCAAGAATTCAAGCAAGCAATCAAGTTAGACAGCAAGGATGCCGCGGCTCATCGCGATTATGGTGCTGCACTGGGCTTGAAAGGTGATTTCCCAGGTCAGATTGCTGAAGAAAAAATTGCCCTTACTCTCGCTCCTGATAGCGCTGATGCTCATTTCTATATGGGTTCAGCCTATGCCGCTTCTAATAAAGGCAGTGAGGCCCTACCTTACCTGCAGCGCTGCGTAGAGCTAGACAAGAAAAATGCTGATGCTTACCGCTTATTAGCAGCAATTATGGCTTCAAACCACAAGTTTAAAGAAGCCATCGATTATGCTCAATCAGCTGTCAATATCCATCCTGACAACAAAGCATATACAACCACTCTAGAGAAAATAAAACTGGCCTCAAAAGCTAAGTAATGTTGCTTTTGTGCAGCTTTTTCAAAATTTTATTTTGGACATTATTGCCCGGAAAGAGATTATTGGGGTAGTTGTAAAGGCTAAGACTTTGCCTCCTGACAACCAGCCTAGCGCTAAACTTAGTGCCGTTTAGGTATGTGAAAAGGTTAACTACACGTAGATGTGTAGCAACTTGCAAATACACTAGATAGGCTCTAACATAAGTTAAGCTAAGATAGCAGTAACGTGCTTCGAATATAGGCGCCTTAATCGGCCCTTCATCGCTGTCTCTTACTAACTGTCTCAACTGGCGTATTAGGTGAGTGATGGTCCTCGTTTTGGAGGGCTATGTCGCTTGATTTAAGTATTGACAGGTTAAAAACCCTGTTCGGTTGATGTAATTTCTGTTCTAAGTATTTTCTGATTAGCCCATTTGTCGTATTAGTTTGAAGAGGTCTAAAGGCTGTGCTTGAGCGAGCTAAAATTGATGAGAAAGCTGCCAAAAGCTTCGAAATGAAGGCCAGCATTAAAGTTGTTGGTGTTGGTGGTGCCGGCTCCAATGCTGTAAATCGAATGATTGCAGCAGGCTTGAATGGAGTGGAATTCTGGTCTTGTAACACTGATGCTCAGGCTCTCGATTTGGCCGCGGCCAAAAATCGTTTGCAGATTGGCTCTAAGCTCACCCGCGGCCTAGGTGCTGGTGGCAACCCGAGCATCGGTCAGAAAGCAGCTGAAGAGAGCCGCGAAGAAATCGCTCAGGCCCTTCAAGGCGCCGATATGGTATTCATAGCAGCTGGCATGGGTGGTGGTACCGGTACTGGTGCTGCTCCGATTGTGGCTGAAGTTGCCAAAGAAATGGGCGCTCTTACAGTTGGTGTTGTTTCTCGACCATTTCTTTTTGAAGGAAAGCGTCGCAGCAATCAAGCTGAAAATGGCATTAATGAAATTCGTTCCCGGGTTGATACTTTGATTGTCATCCCTAACCAACGTTTGCTCGAAGTTGTAGACCATCGAGCATCTATGCAAGAAGCCTTTGTCGAAGCCGATAAAGTCTTGATGCAAGGTGTGCAAGGTATCTCAGATATCATCACTGTGCCTGGTTTGATCAACGTAGACTTTGCCGACGTCAAAGCTGTTATGCAGACTGCCGGCTCGGCACTGATGGGTGTTGGTCGTGCGACCGGTGAGGGCAGAGCTGTTGAAGCTGCTCGCAATGCTATCAATAGCCCCTTGCTCGAAACTACAATTGATGGAGCTTCTGGTGTCATATTCAATGTCACCGGCGGCCCAGACTTGACTCTTCATGAAGTTCAAGAAGCAGCGAACGTTATTTATTCAGCTGTTTCCGATGAAGCCAATATCATCTTTGGTGCGGTGCTTGATGATCGCCTCCACGGTGAAGTGTTGATTACAGTTATTGCTACTGGTTTCGATATGCTTGTTCAGTCTCAGCCGAAAGCAAGACCAACTCAAGCAAATGCTAATCAGCAGCAGCAGCGTGTTGAGCAGCAAGCTCGACCAGCTCAGCAAGTGCAACAGCAGCAACAACAACAAGCTCAGCAAAGTCAGAGCAATGAGCTCAAGAAAATGGCTAGTGATATTCTCGACATTCCTGAATTTCTCAAGCAACGCAACCCTAGCAAATAGGGCTGTATAAAGTACAAGCAATCAATAAAGGGCTCTAGCGCAATGCTTGGGCCCTTTGTTCTTAGATTTCAATTTACAGCAATGAGAGAGCTAGATGAAATTGAGCTGTACTAGAAAGTCAGGTGGCTGCTCTACCGAGGTCGGTCTGGCTCGCCAGAGATAGACACAGGCTTGAGCGGGAAGGTTTTTCAAAGAAAGTTGGTGAAGACCTTCAATGTATGGGCTCATATTATTGCAACCGCCGTTGTAGCCACAGGAGCCGCCACAATGGATGTACTGTGAAATTTCAATTGGGCGATCATGGGTTCTAGCGATATTTTGAGAGTAGCGCGGTGAGATGGCAACATAGTTAAAGCCAAAATCTCGAGCGTTATATGCCACCACATCAAATGGCAGATTGCCAAGCCGTTCGGGCAAATCTACGATTTTCGCACTGGCCTGCATGAAAGCCGTGACGTTGTAGGTAATCTCTTCTCGCGACTCACGGGGGTAGATTATAGCCTGACTAGGAGCGCATTCGAGGGGTAAGCCGCTGACAGCGAGATCGTCTTTTGTTGGAAATTTGCTGGCTTCATATTGGTAGCCAGAGAGAATCATATTGGCGCAAACGAGCATGAAGGGGTTATTGATGAAGCGAGATTCTTCAGAAAGGCCATCGATGCTGCGACTACCAGAGTCATAGAATACTTGTCCATCTAAGCCCCACCAGGGCTTACCATCTTCTATCTGGCTAAAGATTGCCGGCATTGGTGTGTATTGATAAAGCAGCAGCTCTGTGTGTTGATTGGCAAATGACTTTCTCAAACTTTCGATGTCGTTACGGGAGTGAAAGTCATACTCGCTCGGTGGATTAATAGCTATATTGAGTGGGGTTTGAACTTTAGCTTGTGGTCCTAGAGATAGTCTATTAGAGCTGACTTGTTGGGTTCTTGCCGGTCCAACTAGAGCTACAGCCACAACTAGAGCTAGCAAAAGGCCAACAGAAATTCCACACATTGCTTTGTTGTGGATGAGCGCTTCTAAATTTAACTGCTTTCGCAATAGGTCTGCCATGTCTCTATAATTTAGGTATTAGTCAGTTAGGTCTATTATATGTCTGCTTCACTCACTATGTCTTTTCTGCCGGGTGTCTTGCCAATAAAAGTCGAAGGCGAGCGACTACTATTAGTCGACCAGCGCAAATTGCCAGCAGAGCTTTGCTACTTTGACGCTACTAGTCGCGATCAAATGGTTTTTGCTATTAAAGACATGGTGGTTCGCGGTGCCCCTTCTATCGGTGTGGCAGCTGCTTTCGCTCTGGCTTTCGAGGCTCGTCGTCTGGCTTCTGCTGCAAAGCACGAAGAGCAAGTTCAGCTGCCTCGTGTACAAGCGTTTTTAAATGAATTCTCTCTGGCTGTAGAAGAACTCAATCAAACCAGACCAACTGCTGTCAACTTGGTTTGGGCAACAAGGCGCATGGCAAAGGTTGTCGAGGTGGCTTTTGACAGTGGGCTTTCTTGCGCTGAGACGGCCGACCAGGCGTATCTTGAAGCAGAGGCTATACTCAGTGAGCATCTTACTGCCAATCTGGCAATTAGTCAGTATGGTTCTGAACTGGTCCCGAACGGAGCACGCTTAATAACCCATTGCAATGCCGGTGGGCTAGCGGCCTGCGGCTATGGAACTGCACTTGGTGTCATAAGAGCAGCTCATTTTGGCGGCAAGAATATTTCAGTGTACGTTGACGAAACCCGGCCACGTAATCAGGGAGCCAAGTTGACCATGTGGGAACTTGCTCAAGACCAAGTGCCATCTACTTTAGTTTGCGATTCAATGTCTGGGTATTTGATGAGGAAGGGACAAATTGATATGGTCATTACTGGCGCTGATAGAATTGCTTTAAATGGTGATACTGCCAATAAAATTGGTACTTACAATTTAGCGGTTCTGGCCCACTATCACAGAATTCCTTTTTATATTGCTGCTCCGCTTTCTACCTTTGATAGCAATTTGGTAGATGGAAAAACTATTCCTATAGAGGAACGCGATCAAGATGAAGTTCTCACCATCTATGGTGCGCCAACTACTGTTGCAGGGGCCCAAGCCCTTAATCCTGGTTTTGATGTTACGCCGGCCCAGCTGATTAGCGGCATAATTACCGAAGTCGGTGTCTTGGGTCCTGATTATGTTGAGAGCATTGGCCGAGCTCTAGGCCAGTCAGCGAAAAAGTAGATATTCGATTGCATAACTGATCGCGAATATTGCGCTGAGAGTGGCTGATCCAGCAAACCGATACTTCACAGGAAGCTTGGTTTGAATGATCAAGTTCCCCAAAATCGAAATTGGTAAGTTTGCCAAGAATGACTTGAATCCTACGAGAAGGCAGTCTGAAATTACCGATAATATACTGTGTATGTCATTGCCCACTTGAAACTGATGAGTGGCAAGATAAATGAAAAATACATGGCGGCCAATCCAGAGTGGATTGAAGTAGAGCATGGCTCCGATGGTGCGACCAATCCAGTTGAGTTTCTTGCCGTGGATGCTAATACTGTCAAGCATTTTGAACCAGGCTGGTATTTCAAAGCGGTAGAGTAGCCCACCGACTAGGGTCATAGTCAATATTCTGCTTGGCTCAAATTTGCCAAGCAATAATTGTCCGATAAGATCGCCGCAAGGATAGAGCAACCAGCCTATGAGTGAATTGATTGTTTTTTCTGACGGCAAAAGAAACCTTTTGTGACCTGATGGCATGCGGCAGTGATCTGATATAAAGTGTAGTATCTCGCACTTTGACTTAGTCTGAAATTTTTATTTGGGAGGGAGTGACAATGACAATCTTGCGCGAATTTTTCGTCTCTGCACTTCTTGCTTCAGCTTTTTTAAATTTGTCGCTGGGCGCTAGATTAGAGGCTGCACCGGCACTATCACCGCGCAATCAAGACAAGGCAACAACCAAGCTTACTAAGTCTGCGGTCAAAGCGCAGGTTCATCGCTTCGACTTTCGTTTAGAAGGAGTCAGTTGCGGTCGTTGTATTGTCAATATTCGCAAGGCTTTACGTCAGACCAAAGGGGTTCGTCGTTGCGAGGTGGCCCTACGTAAGCCCTATGGGGGCGTTGTAATTTACGATCCGGCTCAGACTGATATAAAGAAGCTCACTCAAATTACGATTACGGCTGATCCCAAAACTACAGTGACTGTCAAGGATCCCGTAGATGAATCTATCGAAAATGTACCAGTAGTTTTGATTCCCAAGTATACGTCTTTGCAAAAAACGCCTGGCTAAATTGGTGGAATCACATCAGCTACCACCGGTTCGGTAGCTTCTGATCGCATTGTGATATAGGAAGTGCCAACTAGTGGAATGGGAACAGGGAAGTTGCATTCTACGGTGGTGACAACAAGTACTTGGGCTGCTTGATAGTTCAAGGTGTTGCTGAGATACACACAAATCTTGGATCCACCGTTGCTGGCTTTAAATTGCGCCACAACATCGTTTATTGCCTGCTGTGCTTTGCCGGCGGTATCAAAGTTGGAAGCCGCTCTGGCGCAGTGTTTGGCCAGGGCATCGTTTTGTGTTTGACAAATTACGATTGCTGCAACGTCAACAAGAAACAGCGCAATTATGACTATGAAAATACTACCAACAACTGTTTCAACCAGGCTGCTGCCGCGTTTTTTTCTTTTAGTTATATTGGTTGCTTTCAAAAGCCTTTTCTCCGATTGTAGGCTAGATGGCACCTTAATTTTCATTGGTTTCTTCTAGTGGACGCTTATCTACATATCTAAAGATTATTGGTCGGGTTAGACCATCAATGTTCATAGCAGCCATAAATGGTACGCCGCCAAGCGACAAGAAAGGAGTTATAGCTACTTGAGTATCGACTTGAACCATTTGCATAGGTTTGCCTGTTTCGCGATCTACTGAAGTGCCATAGTTAACGGTGCTTGCTTTGTTTTGCACCACTCCGGCACGAGTGAACAGAGCCAAGCCACTGCTTTCCCATGCGGTTTTCATGTTAGCCTCAGCGGCAGCGTACTCAGATGTTTTCACCGTAGAGCATGCTCTAGCTGTCATCTGATTGAGATACCAACCGGCACAATATCCAATTCCGAGATACATGATGTCTACCATCGGAAACAGGATAACAATGAAAAGAATTAGCAGCGCTGGGGCTAATTCAGCGATCTGGCCGCCAGTGCTCTTTCTTTTTGCCTTCATAACCGCTATTCCCCCCCGGGAAGATGCAAATAACGCTGGATTCCTCGATTTTGTCCAATTTGGATAATCGTGCTTACTAATAAGATGGTTGCTGATTACAGCTGAATGCCACACATTTCCTATTAGCTTTATTCCCCTTCTGTTGTCTCTTTAAATCCCTTTACTTAGGTGTGTTATTTCCCCTTAGTAAGAATTAATCTGCTCCGCGCGTGAGGTAGAATATGACTGAAAGTTTGCAGCCTGAAATCCGAAGTGAAAACTTGAAAATATCAGCTAAAGATTGAGAGCTTAAACATTAATTTGAAAGGACTACCTTGTGATAAGACATAATCGTTTTGCCGTCGCCAGTGACATCACTGTTCCAGCGCTGTCGGCAGCTATGGTCCTGATTTTGCTATTTTCTGGGGTGGCTCAAACTCAAGCCGCAACTGAAGATACTGTTTTGTCTGAGACTGAGATTGACAGTACTCCAGTGCGAAAGGATGAACTGCCAGACGAGCAATTACCTGGCGGGGCGGTCGTTGGTAAATCGCTCCGGCGTATTCAAGCTGAATTGGATAGTCGCAAGCTCACTGAGGCATCGCAAGCTGAATTAGAGACCTTAGCAACTAAGTATCCCAACAATTACAAGGTACACCTTTACTATGGTCTGGTTCTTGATGAGGTTGGTTTGCCTGAGCAGGCCATGGCAGAATTTGAACTAGCCGATAAATTGGGACCTAAAGATCCCCGAGCCACCGCAGGTATCATGAATCATATTCTTGCCAGAGGGGATTCAGCTGCCGCTGCCGAGCTGCTTGAGAAGGCCCTTAAGCGCTTTCCTGATTCGCCAGAAATTTTGTTCTATATGGGCAAAAACTTCAAAGAACACAGGCATTGGTCTGAGGCTCAGGCTGTGCTTAATCGAGCCTACAAGGCTGGATACAAAGTAAAGCACCTGCCCGTTGAACTGGCCGAGCTGTATGTAGTAACCGCTCCTGATCTTGCTCTGCGCTTGGCTAATGAAGACCTTGCTCGCTATCCGGACTACTACCTCTCTCTTCAGGTGAAAGGTCTGGCACTGATGAATATGGGGAAATTTACTGAAGCCATTGAGCCTCTAGGAAAACTGTTTAAACAGTCGCCAGCCTCAGGCCGTTCGGCTGAATATTACTTGCGCTGTTTGTTTTGGGATGGTCGCTATCATGAAGCTCTCCAACCGGGATTATATTTTCTTGGTAAAGAAGCCCATGTTATTGGCGGTTCGCTAGTCGCCGCTGAGGTGCTAAGCGAAGTCGCAGGGCACCTAACAAGTAATGATATTGAACAGCAGCTTGCTCAATTCTATGAACAATTGAAAAAGGAAAAAGTTATGGTCCGGCCAGCTTTTCACTACTACCTTGCCACCATGTTCTACAAACAAGGCAAAGCCAAGCTGGCAAAGGCAGAGGTGGATAAGCTTTTAGATAGTGACCCCAAGTCGATCGACGGACTATATCTATATGGTCAGTTGCAAGAGAACTATGGACGAAATTACAAAGAAGCTCTAAAGGCATATGAAGTGGCTCATGCATTGGCTCCATACAATATGGTCATTGAGAAAGCCTATATCCGCATGGAGGAGCGTCAAGCTTTTCGCTCTTCTGATTGGGCAAGGGCTTTGCGTGATTGGCTTGAAAATCTGTTTGGGCGGACCAGGCTTAGTTGATTTTTCCAAGATCATCTTTGTTGTATATTCCCTTTCTAAAACTTAGCTGCCGGGGTTGACTATTGGGCCCCGGGGTCAGCTCTTTTTGCTAAGCTGGTAAAGGGCTGACGGAATCTTGGAATCATGGTGTCTTAGAGCGTGCGATATGTTCCCTATCACAGATTGGCGAACCTACCCAATGTAATCGTTGATGGTAAGGCAACTGATTCAACAGTGCTGACCCTTTCGCATTGGCCCTGTAGTGATACACCGGTAGAGTTTAAGGCTGATCTCTCAGCCGAGATTGTTTATCGCTACCTAAGTAACCCTGGGGCAGCTGTGCCAGCCAATTGCGATGTGGTATCAAACAACCATTTTGATGAAGATGGTTTGGTCTCGCTTTACTGTTTGCTAAATCCACAGAAAGCCTTTGAAGAACAATCTACCTTGGTGGATATTGCTCGAGCCGGTGATTTCGGCACGTTCACTGACCGCGAATCAGCGAGAGTTTGCTTCGTTTTGTCTGCCTGGTCTAATCCTGAGCTGTCACCGCTAAATCAAAGTGTTTTTGCTCGACCCTATCCGGAAGTTACAGCGATTTTGTATGAGGAATTGTTGGTTCGTTTACCCAATATCATTCAAAAAATCGACAATCTCAAGCGTTATTGGCAGGAAGAAGATCAATTTCTCGATACCACCGAGAATGCTATTGCTTCAGGACTGCTAACCCTAGAAGAATTCCCCGAGCTTGATTTATTGGTCGTGAGAGCGCATGACGATAGATTCCCTTATATAACCAGAGAGCATTGTCCTAGTTGGATTTCATCGGTGCTTCATCCTATGGCTTTGCATAATCGAAGCCAGCGCATGCGCGTGCTTGTTATGCGCGGCGGACACTATGAACTCTATTACCGCTATGAAACGTGGGTTGATTTCGTTTCCAGACCACTAGCTAAACGGTTAGACTTAGCCGATTTAGCTAAGAGCCTGACGACCATGGAAAATGGTCGAGGGCGCTGGCAATTCACAGGCAACGATGAGATAATTGCCCGGCTTAAGTTGGTAGATGGGAAGGAAAGCAGAATCGATGCCGAGGACTTCCTCTTTGAGGTCAAACAAGCATTGGCTCAAGGCGAGAACTTAAATGGAAGCGTTTTCTAAGAAGCCGGTATGGAAGCGTGTAATACTGCCTGGCCTGACACGTTTCTTTTCTCCTAGAATCGATTTTTATGCCCTACTGGTGGCTCAAGCAGACACTACCCTCAGGGGAGTGGAAGGGCTTGAAGCTTGGCTCAATACCGGTGCTGCCGAGCGCTGTCAGGTAGTGCGCGATTTAGAGCATCAAGGTGATGAGATTAAAGCCTCATTGCAGCGAAAGTTGGCAGAATCCTTTGTCACTCCTTTTGATCGCGAAGATATCTACGATCTCTCAGTTCGGCTTGATGAAGTGCTTAACAGCGCCAAGAACAGCGCCCGCGAAGTGGAGGCTCTCAATTACTGTCCGCGTGATGCTAGTTTGTCGGAGATGGCCCGCAATTTAGTTGAGGGTAGTCGCTGTCTCTACAACTCCTTCCGAAATCTCAATACTAATTTGACTGAGGCCTCAGCCCAAGCCAACCTTGCTCGTAAGTCAGAGAATCGCTTCGAAAAAGTCTATCGTCAGGCTATGCGAGAACTGTTCGAATTGAACGATTTCAAAACAATTTTGAGGACTCTTGAAGTTTATAGAACAATGGTGCAAACAGCTTCTCGGATAGATATGGTGGCGGAAAAATTGCATCATGTCATAGTCAAAATCAGCTAATTAAAGCCAAGATATCGAGTCGATGACAATTAATATCTACTTTGCGATGGTGCTACTTCTGGGTTGTTTGTATGCTTTTACAAACGGCTTTCAGGATGGCAGCTCGGTGGCCGCCAGTCCGATTGCCTCACGCTCTATTGGCCTGTGGCAGGGCGTTTTTTTGACAGCAATTTTTGAATTCTTGGGAGCTCTATTTGGCGGTTCGCAAGTCGCTTCGGCCATTTCTGGAATTACTAACTATCCACGCAGTGAGACTTTTCTCTGTGTACTCGCTTGTGCATTGTTGGCTGCCGTCTTGTGGAATTTTCTCACTCGCTTGCTCAAGGTGCCGTCCAGCTCTACCCATGCTCTTGTTGGTGGCTTGATTGGTGCTATTTTCGCTTCGACTGGGAGCTTTGAATACGTTGTCTGGGGAAGCTTTAATGCTCTAATTCATCCAACTGGAGTTTGCAAGGTTATCGCTACACTGTTTCTATCGCCATTGCTTGGTTTTGTCGCGGGCTACTTTACGTTGCATTTGCTTCAGCTTTTGCTAGCAAGGGCAACTAACAAAGTGAACAATACTCTTAAGGCCTGTCAGTGGTTTGTTTTGCCTGTGCTCGCTTTTGGTCATGGGGCGAATGATACTCAAAAGGTTATGGGCGTAGTTGTGATGGCCATGAGTGCGGCGGGCTTATTTGGGCGGCAAAATCCATTGACTTCAAGCGATTTTATTCCCTTTTGGGTCAGAGTAACGGTGGGGATGTTCATGACATTGGGAGTGATATGTATGGCTCCTGGTATTCTCAAGCGTGTTGGGTTTGGAATATTCAAACAGCGACCAGTGCACGGCTTTGTCACAGAGTTCGCCTCTGCTGTAGTAGTTTTTGTTGGCTCAGTTACGGGTGGACCCGTCTCGGCCTCGCAGGTGATAGCTTCGACCGTTATGGGAGTTGGCTATGCCAACAGGCGCAAAGGTGTTCATTGGCTTGTTGCCCGCGAAATGGCCTGGGCTTGGCTGCTTACGATTCCATGCTCAGCAACTTTTGCTTATTTACTGTTTCGCTCTATCTTTAGCTTGATAAAGATCTGATCAGTTTGTAGAGTCTTAAATAGAATGGGTTTGCGCTCCAGGCTCATGGCCAGGATAGATCCAAGGCGCGCTGTAGTTAGACTGCTTCAGTTGTGGATGAAAGAGCCAGGTATTGGATGTGGCAATCAGTAGGCCAGCCACAACAGCAAGCCATACTTTGTTGATCCCTTCGGTGCCTGCGTTGTTTTCGTTACTTGCTGAATTTTCAGCATTTGTTTGAACATCAGCGCCAAATAGCTCTGGACTAGGACTGCTCTGTAACATAAGACTCACCTCTGCTGTCGACATGCCCTAATCTGTTGCTTGCTAAACAGTTTTGGCAGACTGTCGCCGTGGAATTTAGAACTTGTTGGAGATTAAGACTTGTTGGAATTTTGAACTTGTTGGAATTTCAATCTTTTTGGAATTTCAATCTTGTTGGAGGCCTAGTTAGGGTAGATTCGGTTTTGTAGTACGCAAGAGCGAGTGTGGGAGAATTATGGTTAACGAAACTAGCAATGAGCAAGACCGTAGCTGGATGGAGAAAGACAATGACAGTGAGGAAATGCACGATATTGTGGCCATCCGAGACTATGCCTATGAAGCATTTGATCGGCTAGATAAAGATGGCAATGGCTTTATTGAATCGACTGAGCTTCTTGCTGCAAAGCTTGATCCTTCAACAAGCGCAAAAGAGAAATCATTTATTGCTTTCCTTCTCAATAACCAGGAAGCAATTGCCGACATGGTACAGGAAGAAAAAGCAGGGCCGCGTTTGGGCCTATCGAGAGACGATTTAGAGTCATACTTTGGCCTGATATCTCGTCTTCTTGGATAGAGGCCCCTTCTTTTCTTCTAATTGCATGCAATTGCCAAGCTAAGCTTCTGCCATGTCAGTAGAAAGGCTTTATGGAACTTTTTGCGCTATAACAAGGTCTTCACGCTAAAGCGGTGTCGACATTTTGTAATTGCAAAGGGGATTCAATGCGTTCTATCGGGTCTTTGGCTAGTTCTTTAGCTCTTGTAACTGTGCTCAGTTCACTAACCGGCAGTGTTATCAATTTGCCTGCAGCCCAAGCTCAGTTTGGTAGTGGCGGTAATCAAATTCCATCCCTGCTAGATGTTGAGAAAAGACGCACAGACTTGGATAAAAAGCTTGCAGATGCGGTTGCTTCTGGGCGTCTAATTGCCAGTGAGGCTGAACCGTTTAAGCAGGAGCTTATTCGTCTCAAGAGCGCAGAAGACAGTTATAAAAACAGTGGAAAATTTACTTTCTTCCAAAAGGCTCGATTGACTCTTGAACTGGATCTTCTCTCTGGCAACATTGAGAAAAGCCTGCACGAACGTTCCAGCGTTGGCCTCACTGACATAAGTGGCAAGAAACTCGATGTTACCATCCGTCTCAACGATGCCTTGCAAGGTGGTCGACTAACCCCGCAAGAGGCGCAAAGTTTTAGGAGTCAGCTAGCTAATATTGCAGCCAAAGAAAGTTCTTACCAGTCTGTTAATCCGCCTGGCCAGCCTTTGAGCAGCACGCAAACTCTTGAGCTAGCACTTGACTTGGATCGCTTATCCAGTGCGATTGAATCGCAACTTAAGGCGAGAACAGGCGAAGATTTTAAGTTTGCCGATCGAAATCGTGAGCTTTCTACGCGCATTAATGACCTGGTATCTGCTGGTCGAATCTCCTCTGCTGATGCCGATGCTTATCGCCAAGAATTGGCTCGCATTGGTAGTCGCCAGGCGCTGATGACAGCCTCAGGACGCCTTCTCACTACTGAAGATCAACTTTCCCTAGCTCTTGATTTAGAGCGTCTCAATAGTAAGTTGGAGCGATTCACTGCCACCAGTGGTAATGCTGCGATGCCTGGTATCGATGAGATGCAAAGATCGCTGTCCGATAAAATTGCAGCTGGTCAGCGCTCTGGTCAGCTTGATGCTCAGGAGTTATCAGTTCTTAAGCAAGAGTTTGACCGTATTGCTTCGGTAGAGGCAAACTTCAGAACCGATGGTGCTCTGAGTGATGACGAGACCCTCACCTTAGCTGCTGATCTAGAAAAGTTGAATAAGCGTATCGATCGCAGTATTGCTCAGGCTCCTACAAATACACTAGCGTCTCGTCAGGCTCGCGTTCAAGCCAAGCTTGATCAAGCCCGAGCAAATCAGCGCATCAGCGAAAGCGTCTATCAAGAGTTGCGCACCGAGCTAGAGCGAGTTGCAGCAAGAGAGAGGCTATACCGAGCCGATGGTCAAATTACTGACAGTGAGACACTCTCCATTGCCAATGATTTGGAGCAGATCAGTGGTCGGCTGCAGCATTCTTTAGCGGCGCTGCCAGATTTGAGCGCTAAGAAGGAAAAGTTGGCCAAACAAATTGACGACGGTTTAGCGTCTGGACGTTTGAATGCTGATCAAGCTGACGACTTCAGACGGGATCTCGCTCGTGCCAGTCGTTTAGAGTCGGCAATGGGCGGTGGCAGTAATCAGTACACAGAGCAACAAGTTATGGCTATTGTCAGAGAGTATGAGGATGTGTCGGCAAGGCTTGAAAAGACTCTCACCCCTTTGCCAAATATTGAAGGTAAACAGCTCGCTATTACCGATAAACTCAACCAGGCAGAGTCATCAGGAACCCTCACCTCTAGTCAATTAATTGATATGCGAAAAGAATTAGCGCGCATAAATGCTGTCGCTAGTTCCTTCCGCAATTCAGACGGTGGCCTAAATGACTGGGAATCAATGAAAGTTAATCGTGATCTTGATGCCCTCGAATCTGATGTTACGAGATTGATTGCGACTGCACCAGCCTCTCCCTCTCTATCGTCTTCAAGCGTACCATTCGACACCAAGGGCCATTGGGCCGAGTCTTATGTCGGGCAATTGACTCAGCGTGGTATCATCGGCGGTTTCCCAGACGGTTCGTTTAAGCCCGATGACGGCATTACTCGCGCTCAATTTGCAGCAATCGCTGTTAAGGCCTTAAAACTACCCGGTGCCTCTGGTCCTGCTAGTTTTGCCGATGTTTCTTCATCTTATTGGGCAAACAGAGCCATAGCAGCGGTTAGCCAAGCTGGTTTGGTAACTGGCTTTCCCGATGGAACCTTTAAACCTGAGGACAAAATTACCAGGGCTCAAGCTCTTGTAATTCTTGCCAAAGCGCTCCCCGCTCAAGGCGCAGTCGATACGACAATTCTCAATTCGTATGGTGATGGCTCCAGTGTTCCTGCATGGGCAGCAGCATCTGTGGCGAAGGCCGCTAAAGCTCACATTCTGGTAAGCTATCCCGACCCAAGCCAAATCAAGCCGAATGTCAATGCAACACGTGCTGATGTTGCTGCTTTGACCTATCAAACACTCAATAATTTAGGCAAGAACCTACCCCAAATTAGAGTTGGCATTGAACCATAGAAGATTTCGGTATAGGCCTTCTCTGATTGGCTTTGATGTTGGTCCTTTGGCTTCATTTCTTGTTGTGAAATAGAAACTCATTCGATATCGAATGAGTTTCTATTTCGGTTTGAAATCGCCCAAATTTTTACTGGTTTAATACTAAAAATTGAACTTTTTTCCTCGCCCCTTCGTATTTCAGTGAAGGAGCGAGGTGAATATGATGTCCGAGAAACGCAGACTAATTGTTGATGCAAACGAGCAGCTTATAGCTAGTTGCTTGCCTGAATTCAATTCTAGGGTGCCTGATGAAGAGGCGGCCATAGATTTGATTTTAGAACTCCAAGTTCGGCAAGGAAAGCTTGCCTGCCGATGTGGTTATGAATTTGAAACAGCAATTAGAGAAAGGTATGAGCGAACAGTAAAATGCAAAGTTTGTCGGAAGGATACTCACTTTACCGTTGGCACTCTATATGAGGGTGTTAGGTCGGTGAGGGCCCGCTTGGGGGCTGTTTGGCTGATGGATCATGGTGCAGTAGTAACTTCTACAAAGCTTCATCAGCTCTTTGGCGTTGCAACATCGACCGGGCTAGCGATTATCAACACGATAGGTTTGTTTATTGAATCATTTCGTGGTCAGTCCTGGGAGGATGTTTCTGAAAAAATAGGTTGCCCTAATTTTGCAGAGGTCATGATTAGGCGTAGTCGAATTATCGGTGCTTATGAGCATCCGTCTTCTATACCCGAGACTGTCGCAGTGGCTGACGTTGATGATAGTGCTGACGAGGCCCAGGTGCAGGACAGTCATTCAGAAAATAGCTTCGATGATCTTGGTGATCTGGATAAAAAAGTCCTTGCTCAAATTTCGGGAGCGCCCGTTTCAGTTGATGCCATATGCAAAGGAGTTGATCAACCGGCTGGGCCTGTTGGTGCAGCACTAACCATGTTAGAGATTCTTGGTCATATCGCTTCTGCACCTGGAAATCTTTTTGTCCGCCTTACTTCAGAAAAAGATGATGGAGCTAAAGGTGAGTTTTCTCCTCAACTGCAGCGGTTTATTGAGGAGGCCGTTGAAAACATTAAGGCCGTCAGGCAGGGGGTCAGCCGCAAATATCTTCAACTATATCTCGGTGCATTCTGGTGCCACTTCGACAGGAATCTCTGGAGAGTGGGCTCGCTTATGCTAGTTACCCTTGACTCATCGTTGTCACCCGATAGAGATTTAATTGTTTATGAGTCACCATTAATGGTGTCAGTAGTTAGTGGCTGAATAGTCTAATGCAGTCTTGAGCGGCAATCACGGACAACTTGGCATTTGAACAGTTTCGAAGTCGAGTTGGTAGGCGTGGTTTTTTACTACGCTTAAAAACTGGTCGATTAACGCTTGGCCTTCTTCTATCTCTGGGTTTACGTACAGCCTTTTTATGTTCATGGTGTCGCGGACAAAGTTTTTTGAGGTGTCTACTTTTGTGCCTGGCTCAATTCGAGCTCCACAGAACCCTTGGATGACACCGTTGTCTTCGGCTACGAGAAAAAGACCGTCATTGCCGAAGTAGCTACCTTCAACGTTGCGCAGGTCGTTGTCTTTGCCATCGAGATCAAACTCTAGACCTTGTGACTGGCAGATTGTTTGCATTAGTTTGCGGAATTCTTTGTCGTCTTGGCGGCTATAAAGTCGAATTTGCATTGGGTCAGTCTCACTTCAATCTTGCGATGGGCGATATGTGGTTATTTGCTCTTTTCTGCTTCTATAAATAGAAAAACGGCCGATTACCTTTTGGGTTACCGGCCGTTTCAATTTAGCTACCAGTTAATTCTGATTGGCAATTGCAAATCATTATTGAACAAGTAAGGTCACAAGCAGCAGAGCAACGATGTTCAAGATTTTGATCATCGGGTTGATAGCTGGACCAGCAGTGTCTTTGTAAGGGTCACCGACTGTGTCGCCAGTTACAGCAGCTTTGTGAGCGTCTGAACCCTTGCCACCGTGGTTGCCTTCTTCAATGTACTTCTTAGCGTTGTCCCAAGCGCCACCACCTGAAGTCATGGACACAGCCACAAACAAACCAGTAACGATGGAACCAACTAAGATACCGCCCAGAATTTTGGCGGCTGCATATTGTCCAGGAAGGGCGTGATTCAAGTAGAAGGCGCCAATCAGAGCAATAACCACTGGAGTGAGCACTGGAAGCAGAGCAGGAACAATCATTTTCTTGATTGCTGCACCGGTGACGATACTGACGCATTTTGCGTAGTCTGGTTTGGCTGTTCCTTCCATAATGCCTGGAATTTCACGGAATTGACGTCTAACTTCTTCAACCACCATCCCGCCAGCAGCTCCAACAGCTTCCATAGCAAGGGCGGCAAATAGGAAAGGAATCAAACCGCCGATGAACAATCCAGCAAGAACATATGGGCTGGACAGGTCAAAGGTGATTGCGGTGCCACCTTTTTCCAGAATCTTCATGTTCAATTCTTGGGTGTATGAGCTGAACAAGACGATGGCAGCTAGACCGGCTGAGCCAATGGCATAGCCTTTGGTGACGGCTTTGGTGGTGTTACCCACAGCGTCTAGTGGATCTGTGACTTCGCGCACTTCTTTAGGCATTTCTGCCATTTCGGCAATACCACCAGCGTTATCGGTGATTGGACCATAGGAGTCGATGGCAACGATAATTCCAGCCATTGAGAGCATAGCCATCGCTGCTAGTGCTACGCCGTATACTCCGGCAAGAGCAAAGGCGACGAGGATACCAACAACGATGGAAAGCACTGGCCAGGCTGTAGCTTTCATCGATACTGCCAAGCCTGCGATGATGTTGGTGGCGTGACCGGTTTCAGAGGCCTTGGCTATATAGCGAACAGGTCCGTAAGAAGTTGATGTGTAGTATTCGGTGATATAGACCAGCAAACCGGTTACCACAAGACCAACCATAGAAGCGAGGAAGAAGTTGATTGCGGGAATTGGAGCTCCAGCAATCGTCAGGCCTTGCATCATCTTGTCTGTGACAAAGTAGAAGGCTACTCCAGCAAGAGCGCCAGCGACGATCAAGCCTTTGTATAGGGCGCCCATGATGTTTGTGCTCTTACCGAGCTTAACGCACATACAACCGATAATCGAAGTAACGATCGAAACAGCACCTAAAACTAGTGGATACTCAATTACATAAGGAGCAGTTCCGGCGACGATTTGTTCTTTGAAAAGTTCATGGGCTAGCAGCATGGTTGCTACCGCGGTTACTGCATAGGTCTCAAACAAGTCGGCAGCCATACCAGCGCAGTCACCGACGTTGTCGCCAACGTTATCAGCAATTACGGCGGGGTTTCTTGGGTCGTCTTCTGGAATTCCAGCTTCGACTTTTCCCACAAGGTCAGCACCCACGTCGGCGGCTTTGGTGTAGATACCGCCACCCAGTCGGGCGAATACTGAGATCAGTGAAGCTCCGAATCCCAGACCTACAAGAGCGTTTACGTCGTGAGTTGCACCATAAAAGAGTGAGACACCGAGTAGACCTAGTCCAACTACCAGCAGGCCGGTAACCGAGCCACCTTTGAAGGCGACGGCTAACGCTGTTTCTAAGCCATTTCTAGCAGCTTCAGCAGTGCGAACGTTGGCGCGTACCGATACGTACATGCCGACAAATCCTGAGATGGATGACAGCACCGCTCCAACGAGGAAGCCTGCAGCCGATGGCCAACCCAAACCAAATCCAATCACGAAGAAAAGTACTGCACCAACCCCTGCGATGGCGGTGTACTGTTTGTTCATATAGGCTCCTGCGCCTTCCTGAATGGCGGCTGCAATTGATTGCATACGCTCATTTCCAGGGCTCATGTCGAGCACGCTTTTACCAGCCCAAGCACCATAAAGAACTGCAAGTAAGCCGCATCCGACGGCAACTTGTAGAGGCAGATCACCCATTTTTTACTCCCTAGTTACGCTGTTTGAATGTCAGTCAGATTTGGCAAATTCAGCAATGAATTACCAGCAACGACCTTCCATTCCAATCCGAGTTTTGCTACGAAACGAAAGTTCATTCGCAATCGCGCACCCATCTCGATCGATGAAGATGCGATAGATTTGTCGGCAATAATCGCCTGGGGCAGAAATATTCCCGTTCTCCACGACTGCTTAGAGTAGCAGGAAGGGCATAGTCCCTACCCCAAATACTATTTAATTTACTGAACAATTACCTTGGTTGCCAACTGCATATGTATGGCTGCAAGTAGGTCATTTCAGTCTCTGTGTTAGAATTTTCGCTGGATCTCTTTATAACCGGTAAATCTCGTGAGATCTTGCGTCAAGGCTTTACAGCTGCAACTTTTGAAAATGTGGCCAGGGTCAGCCAAGGCCCCAGAAATCAAGGAATCAATGAGCCCTAGGCCTTTCCAAAATGCATTTTTTGCTTCAGCCTATGCTTTTTTAGCGTCGACTGTTGTTCTTTCTGGATTTGCCTATCCTATCAGTGCGCTGGCTCAGAGCTATGCTGACCGTGGTCCGGGTGTTGCCGTTACCCAGGCTTCTGAGGGATCGCTGACAACTGCCGGTGGCGAAGTCATTCTTAAGATCGCATCCTCTGTTGTGGCAGGAAGGCCACAGTTCAGGTATTTGCCTGGTAGTAATGGCGAAACTGTTTTAACTGCAGATTTTGAAGGCTTGAGTTGGAATGCACCGACCAAAGTGATTAGACTGAATTCACCTGAGAAGGGTCTAAGTAATTCTTCCTTCACAGGTATCAAAGAGATTCGCATCGCCCAGTTTCAAGCAAGCCCTAGTGTTTTGAGAGTTTCATTTGTTGCTCGCGACCCATCAATACTTAAGAAGGTAGCAATTGGCGCCGCGCCAGGTCTTTTGAAGCTATCATGGAAAGCCTCAGGAAGCGCTGTCGCTAGCACAACCGCCAAAAGCAGCGCAGCGGCTAACACATCCGCTAACACCGCTACTAACACTGCCACTGGCCCAGTAAGTCGAACTGCTACAGCCAGCGCTCTTGTTGCCAGCAAAAAGAATTCAACAGCGCCTGTTAAGGCTCCATCATTGCGTCTGGCTTCGGCTTCGAAGATGCCACCTCTGGCTTCGACTAAAGCCCAGGAAGCAGCTAAAGAAGTTGCGGCTAAAGAAGTTGCAGCTAAAGAACCTGTTAACGAACCATCTAAGGAAGGTAAGGGCGGTTGGTTCGCTCGCTTGAGGGCGAAAACTAAAGACTACTTCAGTGCCTCGCCTGAGCAGTTGGAAGGAGAAGAAAGCACTCAGTCACCTAAACCCGCCACTGCGCAATCAGCTAAACCGTCTGCCAAGCCGCAGACCAAGCAACGAAATGAGGAGCAGTCGGTCAGCGCACCGCTAGCTCCTTCTATTGCTCAGACTTCGCCTGCTGCGGCTAAAATTGCCCGCATGCCTGCTATGGCTCCAACCCTAGGTAGTAGAGAACCGATTACTAGTGCCTTCCCCTCCATAACGGCAAAGTCGCTGAAAGAATCTGGTTATCGTGAATCTGGATACAGAGATTCAGGTTCTCGAGATTCAGGATACAGACAGTCAGCTTCTAGGGATAGTGAGCGGAGCACCACTAATGGTGCTGAAACAAGTAGTTCTGCTACAAGTAGTTCTGCTACAAGTAGTTCTGCTGCAAGTAGTTCTGCTGCAAGTAGTTCTGCTACGAGTATCGGCGTCACTAGCGATCGCGCTGCCGAAGAAAGTGCTGTAGAGAAGCCAGAAGTGCCTCTGGGCCCACCACCATTAATTACTCTAGAAACCGCTGACCCTCAGGGGTCTGGCGCTAAACTAGAAATTTTCAGAGTGGAGCGGCCTGACGGTAAACAGCTCAATTTCAAATCTTTCCGCCTGCATAATCCAGAGCGCTATGTTGTCGATATGCCTGAGTATCGTGAGTTAGCTAATTCAGTTTTGCCTGATGTTTCTACTTCACCGCTGGTTTCTTCTATGCGAGTAGGCCTGCCTGGAGAATCAGAAGGAGCTGGGCGGTTGGTGTTGCAACTAACTGATGATACGGTCTCAATTGATGAGTCTTTCAATGCCGGCTCGAGCTATATGACTGTAACCCTGGCTAAGGGTTTGACTGGTAACGCTGGTATTGCCCGCAGCGGTAATCTGGCTTCTCCCCTTGCGGCGTCAAATGGTCCGATATTGGTGCCGCGAGCCCCGACTGAGACAGTGGTGGTGTTAGATGCTGGGCACGGGGGAAATGATCCCGGTGCGGTTCGTGGCGATGTGCAGGAGAAAGAAGTAACTCTGCAAATCATCTCTAAGCTCAAGAAAGTTCTCGAAAGTAAGGGGGCCCGGATTGTGCTTACTCGCTCTGACGACACCTTTGTTTCGCTGGAAGATCGGGTGAAAATTACTAATGCAGTGTCACCAAATTTGTTTCTGTCTGTACATATTAATTCGCTTGAAAGTACTTCGAACATATATGGCATAGAAACGTATTTTCAAACCGACCAAAGTCGACCGCTGGCAGATCGAGTTCATTCCTCTCTGGTGAGTGGTCTTGGGGCTCCGGACCGCTCTGTAAGAAAAGCTCGCTTTTATGTCATTAACCATACTCCAATTCCGGCAATACTGGCAGAAGTCGGCTACATTACAAACAAGGCCGAAAGAGACAGGTTAATCTCCTCTGATTACCAGCAAAAGGTTGCTAGCGCGCTGGCTCGGGGTGTTATGCTCTACTTACAAGATGTAAAATCGCAGAATAGCTTTGCTAATAATTCCTCCGGTTCAGTAAGCTCTTCTAGTGATGGTCAAAAGCCTTCCAAATTAGCAACGGGTAGTTGGAAGCCAACTAAATAGATGACAATTACCGATAGAGAAGTTGATAGCGAAATTGACTAAGAAAGTTACTGAAGACCATTTATACAAGCGCACAACTAAGCGAGTCGGGCTTTTTGATTCTGGAGTTGGTGGTCTTTCAGTCTTGCGCCACTTAGTTTCGGTCACCCATGGTGAAGGCCTTGAGTTTGTCTATCTCGGGGATGCTGCTCGTTGTCCGTACGGCAGTCGAGCTAAAGGTGAGATTGCTACTTTTGTTGATGAAATCGTTAGCTGGTTAACTTCATTCCAGCTCGATTCAATTGTTATGGCCTGCAATACCAGCGCCGCTGTGGCCAAAGATGCTGCTGTACAGGCGGCCTCGCGCCTGCCTGGCCTGAAAGTCTATGATTTGATCGAGCCTACAGCTGAATGGCTGGTGGCCAATCCGCCTAAGGCAATTGGCGTTATGTCTACTATTAATACTGCCAATAGTCAGGCTTTCTCTAAGGCTCTAGTAAGCCGGGGCTACCAGGGCTCGGTGCACGAGCTTGGCTGTCCTAAACTTGTGCCGTTAATTGAAAGTGGACGTTTGGGTGAAGCCGATTGTGAGGCTGCCCTTTCTCTGGCTTTGACTGAGTATTTGCAAGTACTAGCCGGGGTTGATGCCTTAGTACTTGGTTGTACGCACTATCCTTTTGTTGCCGATCGCATTCAAAGTCTTGTTTCTCTTGAGCTAAAAGAACTATTCCCCAATGGTCTAAAGCTGATTGATCCAGCTCATGCTCTGGCTTATCAGTTGTTGGGTCATGATGCTGCACCACTGGTAGTATCGACTAGTGAGTCAAGCAATGACTATTGTACAGAGGCATTTCGCTTCTTCACCACTGGCAATACCTCTGACTTTGCTCAGGCAGCTGCTCTTTGTTTAGGTGCAGAAATTGGCATCGTTGAGCATCTCGATATTGCCGAGCTAGAAGCGGCTCCGCAGCAAAACTTCCCAGTCTCCAATGTATCTATTGATGTCGCTACTTCTGGCTCTTTTGCTTAATAAGTTTTTAGAGGCCAATAATGTCTGAGCAGCTTCACTTGGCCCCGCCACCGATCTGGCAAAGCCTTGCTGAGGTAGAGTCTGCGGCTAGAGCGTGTCTTCAGTGTGGGCTTTGTCAAACACGCAAAAATGTTGTCTTTTCTAGCGGAAATCCGCAGGCTAAGCTCATGATTATTGCCGAGGCACCGGGGCGAAATGAGGATGAGTTGGGGGTTCCGTTCGTGGGAAGGTCAGGGAAATTATTCGATAAAATTCTTGAAGCTGGTCGAATTGATCGTGAAAAAGAGATATACCTTTGCAATGTCGTAAAGTGTCGTCCACCTAACAATCGGCTACCGCTAAAAGAAGAAATTCAAGCCTGTCAAAAGTACCTCAATGCCCAGCTAGAGCTTGTTCGCCCTGCTTTGATTTTGCTGGCAGGAGCGACGGCGGTAGAAGCAGTTTTGCATGTTAAGGATCCTATAAGCCGTATTCGCGGTACATGGTTTGATTGGCAGTTCGGTGCTAAAGTTATGCCTGTCTTTCACCCTACTTATTTGTTGCGCAACGATTCAAAAGAAGTGGGCTCACCGAAGTGGCTGATGTGGAAAGACATTCAAGAAGTTCGTAGGCAACTAGATCTTTTGAATTGATTCTATCTGTGTAGGTTTTGTTTACTTGATTTTTAGTTTGCTTATTTTGATTGGTGCGTAAACTTAGATTCTCAGGAATCATGGGGGCTCAGATATGGCAGTAAAGGCCGATTCATTCTACGCTGATCTTCTTACCGCTCAAATTGCAGATGCTGTTACCAACGACTTTGGTAAAGCAATCTTGAAACTTCCCAATCAAGGTCGTGGTCATGTTCATGACGACGTTGATGTATATTTCTCCGCTATAGCAATGGAGCAGGTTAATGCTATCTCTGATAAGCATGGCATTACCGACGCCGCTGCTCTGCACGAAATTTTCCAGTTGACCAGACATAACCTGATTCAAGGCTTCCGGATTGGACAGAACCTTAGAGGCAATTTTAAGCCTAACTAACCTAAGCTAGGCCGACCAAATGCTTTTCCGGTCTTTCACTCGCCAGATGTAACCATCAAGTAAGTAATGGGTTGACTGCGGTAGTGCCAGAAAAGGCACGAGCAGTGCCAGTATTGCCGTGTCATGGATAGTGGGTAAGGCTGAGAACCAGGCGAATATATTGAGATGCTCTCGCCAGATTAGACCGTCCCAGAGGCCTTCTTCTAGGTATGCTAGCAGGGCGAGGAAGGCAAAATATAAGATGGCATGACTGAGGAGAGCATGCAGGACCTTGGACCAGTTTTTCGTACTGCTTTGTCTTGGGTCTGTGGAATTTTGGGCGGCTAGGTTTTCACTTTCTCTGTAATTGTCATTTTCTCCGTAATTTTCACTTTTGGGTTCGTGGTGATAAAGCCATACCAGCGCCATATAAGGAACTCCATGGCTGACCACATTGGTTATGGTAAAAGCCATGTCTGAATTGAAGGTGATGATACCAGTCCACCAGCTTAGAGCCGTGCCTGAGATTAAGAGATTGCGGGGAAGATTGAAAAAGCCAGTTTTTTTAAGTAGAACAATTTCTTTGACAATGTAGCTTGCCATCACTAGTAAATAGACTGCAAAGAAAATTTTGGCGAAGGATATATTGTTAAAGGATTGCGGCAGGCTTTCGACAAAATCGCCAGCCACAAACCAACTAAAATTGCGCGGCATATTTGTGTGCCAATAAATAATTGGATAGAGAGTGGCTATATAGACAGCACAGCTATCGAGCCATTTGAATTTCTTCATTGGCTCAGGGTCATTGCGCGAGTAGAGAACCACAAATCCAAATTGTTGGCGAATGAAATGAAAGACGGCTAAATAGGCCAGTGCCCGCCAGAAATAAATACCATCAAGGGAGTAGAGCAGGCTGCCAGCAATCCAGGCAATAGCAGGCAGGGCAAGCAAAAGTGTGCGGTTCTTAGCAAAGGCCTGTGGTGATAAATAGGTCCGGAAAAGCGAGGCGTAAACGTGGGCAACATCAACTAAGAGCACAAAGCAGACCCAGACCCAGAGTGGAATGTTTTGACTGGCAGCCATTTGCTGCCGAGCTAGAATGACAAAAGCTGTGGAGACGAAAGCTGGTGAAAGTATCCATAGACAGTCCCAGCCTGGAGAGGACAGCCATGCCTGCTTGCCATTCTTGTTCTTCGCAAGGTTGAGGTTCTCGTTCATATTTATGTCTATGTCTATATTCTGGTTCTGCTTCATGTTAGTTTCGCCAGAATGATTTTGGCAGCTTCAACTCCGTGATACTGAGCTTCTTCAAAGTTGGAAATGCCAGACATGTCTGAATGGGCAAAGTATATATTGCCCCTTGGTTCTTTCATTTTTTGCCGCGATTCGCCCCACACTTCTCCCACCGATGGTCTGACCATGCCGTGCCCCCAGGGCCAGAGATCGATTGAAATAATTTCGTTGGCGATGCCAGGGTGCATCTTCTCCAGGTCTTCCACTATTGTTTTTGACCATTGCTCAGGGCTGGCCTTATAGAGCGCTTGTCTGGATGCCTTTGGCTCCTGCTGTGATAGAGGGAAGTAGTAAGTGATTACTGTTGGTTTGTGCCGGGTGGTAATTTCTTGATGATTGGCCACGACATAACCAAGCGATGGGCTGTAATAGCTAACATTATCCCAAGCTGGCAAGACGCCTTGACCATCGGGAAGATTTTTTAAACTGATGTTTGCTACCATCCAGGGAGCATATGTGGGCGCATAAGTCGGAGCAGCTGAAGGCGCAAAACTGTTTTGGTGGGCGGCTGGTCCGGTTATTTCTGCTAATAGTTTATTGGCAATGAAGCGCGGAGCTGCAAGAATGACAAAGTCAGATGTAATTGACGCAAACTGATTGTTCTCATGGTTGAGATAGGTGGTAACGAGCTTCCCGTCTACTTCTTTTATATTGGTGACAAGGGCATTTAGTTGAATGTTCTTGCTCACAGGCGTCTTCAATTGCTCCACAAGAAAGCCGTTGCCTTGTGGCCAGGTAAGCACTGCATTTGGCTCCGAATTGGCAGCTGTGCCCCGGCGTCCAGCGAAATAGTGAATACCAGCCCAAGCGGAGACAAATGCCGCCGTTGAGCCGTAGTCGTCGCGGCAGCAATAGTCGACATACCAGAGCAGTGGTTTTGTGGCGAAGTTGTTGTTCTTTAACCACTGCGCCATTGAAATTTTGTCGAGTTCAGTGAATTGCTTATCGCGTGAGCTTAAGGCAATCGGTATAGCAAAAGCTGGCTGCCCGTCGCTGCCTTGGGCCTGACGAAAAGAAATCATTTTCTCGAAGAAGCGACTGATGTCATCCTCTTCTTGCTTTTGTAGCCCACGCTTTGGTACCAGTCCGTCATGAAAGGCACCGTCTTTGAATAAACGGTCTTGTGGTTGATGACAGAGCATCAGTTCGTCGTATATAGCTTCACCGCCTGCGGTATAGCCCTTAATAATTTTTAGCTCTTCGAAGAGCTGTCTTACGTAAAGCGATTCTTTGTTTGCAATTGGAACATAATGCGCGCCCCAAGGATAGGCACTAATTTGATTCTTCCCTGAGCGTGAATTACCGCCTAACTCTGGCTCTAGATCAAGTATGACGAAATCGCACTGGCCTTCCTTTTTTAGCCACCAGGCTGCCGATAGGCCTGCTATACCGCCACCAATGATAGTGACTGTAGTCCTTTTCGTTTCTTTGACTGGACCAGTTGGGAGATCGCCTCGCAGCATGTGGCCAACTTTTTGCGATGGTCCTAATTGGCGACAAGGAAACTTAGGAGCAAAATAGTTTGCTTGGCGAAAGATATCAATGGCATTTGAGGACAGCTTCAACTGCGCTAAAAGTTTTGCAGCGACGGCAGACAGGCCAAGGGCGGCCAGGGTCTTGAGGAATCTTGATCGACTAATGGGCGTCGACATATTCACTCCACTCGGATTCAAATAAGTGAACTAGTGATTGGTTGTTGAGTTTGTTGACTGAAGTCACTGTCGGCAGCATATCTGGAGCAAAGCAGAGCATTTGCTCAACGGTGTCGCTATTGACGTACCGTAAACCAGCGGGATAGCTCGCTTGTGCAGCGGCCTTAAACGGCATTAGTGAACCAATAACATAACCCCAATCGCCAAATGCTGGCACGTAGGCATGGTATGGAGTGGTGTAGAAGCCAACTGAGGCGAGAGTTTTATCGACGCACCAAAAAGAGTTCTTGGCGTAAAAAGGCGAGGTGCTTTGCACCACCACCATGCCCCCAGGCTTCATTACTTTCTTTAGGGCACGGTAGAAAGTATCGCTATATAGTTTGCCTAACGAGTAGTTACTAGGATCGGGAAAGTCGATTACCGCCATGTCGAATCTTTGCTGTGTGCTTCTTAGCCAAACAAAGGCGTCGTCAATTATGACTTTCACTTTGTTGTTATTGAGTGAGTTTTGATTCAACCTGGTCAAAACTGCTTGGCTCTTAAACAGGTCTGTCATAGCCTTATCTAAGTCAACCAAGGTAATCGAGCGTACTGATGGATATTTGAGAATTTCACGCACTGCTAAACCGTCGCCACCACCGAGTACCAGCACATCTTGCGGTTGGTATAAGCTGGCCATGGCTGGGTGAATCAAAGCTTCATGGTAGCGGTACTCGTCGCGCGAGCTAAACTGTAAATTGCCGTTGAGAAATAAGCGCAAATCTTTGCTATTGCCAGTGAGAACAATTCGTTGGTAGGGAGTAGTGGTTGAGTAAATTACAGGATCTTGATAGGTGGCTGCTTCGGCAATGCCCATCAACTTGTCTGAAAAAGCGAATCCAGATACTAGCACCACAATGAGAATGAAGGCTGTTGATCTTAGTGAATTGCGCCAGGGGAGCTCGTCTTTGAATAGGTGAATGGTCCAGAGCGCTACACCTAAATTGAATAGACCAAAGAGAAAAGAGGTGCGCATCAAGCCGAGGTAGGGCACTAGCAGTAGTGGAAAGAGCAGGGAGGCCAGCAAGGCGCCGACATAGTCAAAGGTAAATATCTGCGATACCAGATCTTTAAAGTCGAGCCTCTGCTGCAGAATACGCATTAATAGAGGTATTTCAAGGCCGACTAAAATGCCGATAATTGCCACTAGGCTGTAAAGCAAAATGCGAAAATTATCGATGTGATTGAACATAAGAAATAGCAATGTGGCTGAGGCGCCCCCGATTAGGCCAATCAGCAGCTCTACTTGCACAAAGGTCAGAGCAATATTTTTCTCAATGTACTTAGAGAGAAAGGACCCGACACCCATTGAGAATAGATAGACACCAATTACTGTTGAGAATTGGGTGATTGAGTCGCCTAGCAGGTAGCTCGCTATTGTTCCGGCAATCAGTTCATAAACTAAACCGCAGGTCGAGATGACAAAGACGGTTATTAGCAGAGCGTATGTCAAGTTGACTACCCGTGAATCGCTGCGGCAATTATATTGCCAACTGCGATCATCATAGCCGCGAGAGTGATTGCTAGGGGTAGATTTTTTTCGACGACAATGTCTTTCCACATATCGCCAGGGGTGAGCATGTCAAAAACTTTGGTTGATAAACAGAGAATGACAATGCCCAGGCCTGAATAAACCACTGCTGCCAGTACATATTTGGCTGTTAAAACTTGTTCCACTTACTACTCCTCTTTTCTTTGTGCCGAATTTACTTGTGATAATGACTGCCAGGGCCTGTTGGTCTTGCGCCGCTTATGGCCCAAGGATCTATAACTTTCCAGCTTTTCATGCCGGCATAAACAAATAATGCGCAGAGAAGAACGCCTGTTACTAGATAGAAGCGCACCATACTTTTCTTTAAAGCCTCGCAATTGATCTTTTAATTCGCTTAAATTGAATCATTAATAGCTCTCGGAATAACTTTCAGGGTCGGGGTAGGGGCTAAAGTCACTATTGGACCACCGTGCTGACTCTACATTGGTCTTTGCCATAAAGGCATAAATGGGCACCACACATAGCCCAAGTAGGGTCCACCAATAATTGTCATAAATTGGATAACCGCGGCCAACCGTAATTGAAAATTGTTGATCTCTGGTTTGGACAAAGTCACCACTTTCGGTATCAATATTAAGATAGTACTTGCCGGGCGGAACAGCGGAGACCCCCAGTTGAGCAGTATTACTTCCTTCTGACCAGTAACCGTCGCTGTCTGTGCCAGAATAGAATTCTACTGATTTTTCAAAAGGGAATGTCGTGCCATCGGTATCGTTCACTAATTCCCCTGCTACATAGAACCAGCTATTGCTTACCGGAGCGCTGAGATGTATCACAGCGTTGGTTTGCTCATCACCCATGGGGAATACCGGAGTTGTTATGTCTGCTTTTTTGCGATTGGGTGTAAATATGCCATCGTACTGAAGCACAGTTTGTTGCGGAGCTTTAGCTGTAAAATAGAACTGAGCGCAGGTGATGAAAACGACGAAAATAGCACAGAGAGTACCAATCTGACTGCAGGCTTCCGCCTCAGTTGGTGGCTTTGTAGCGGGCACGCCGCTTTGATAGGGAAATTTGTCCGTGACGTTAAAGGCTTTATGGATTTCATTGGCATCCATGTATTCAGCCAAACTCCAGACGATTTCATTGCCGTCTTTTTCTGCCGAAAGCATCTCCGGTGGCGCAATGTAATCGGCTGTTAGATTAGAAGTGCCGACGGTAACGCGCCAATAAAACTCGCCCAAAACATACTTAACTGCGGCGGTGCCGTAGTTGTAGATTTGATAGCTCTTGCCGTCTAGTTTGGCTTTTTCGCCTCGTACCGGATACTTCGTAATGCTTTTCACATCTGGTTTGCGCTTGATGGTGCGGACAAAGTTCCAGTGGCCTCTGTCTTCTACTAACCAGCGGTAGCCATAGTAAGGATTGAACAATAAATATTCGGACCAAAAGTAGCGGCTAGATGTGTCTTCGCGCACCAGAAAGCCAATCATTTCCCAGGTTTTGCCTTTGAGCTTGCCCCTTGCTCCCAGCGGAATAGATGGTTTGAAGAAGGAGGTCTTACCCACATAAGTGGAGAGAATGCGATAGGCTTCACTGGTGACATCAATTGTCGAATTGCAACTATTGCACACCACTGACATAGTGGCACCGGGGTATTTTACCGTTATCGATGCACCGCAGGCTGTGCAGGCAAACATCTTGGCCGTGGGTTTTGGCGGCGCTGTCTCCTTTATATGCCGATTATCTTTACCAGCATCACTACCGGCTTCATTATTACCAGCATCATCTTTACCAGCCATCGATGCGCCTCAAATTTTTGAATTTCAGATCGTCGAAGTCGACGTATGAGCCAAGAAAAACTCGATTTTCTTTTTCGGCAATTTCTATGGTTGCCATTTCGTCTTCAAAGCCGGATAAGTCAATGCTTTCAGACTTGCGTCCTTGCAGTGCGTTAAAGGGCAATTCCCCTTCGCTATATAAGCATTTGACTTTTCGTACATCGTCTACTTCGTAAATGCCATACTTACCAAAGTCGACCGCTTTGCCTGGATGAAGTTTGCCGATGGGTGGCACCATATCAAAGCAGGGGAAGCACACTGCGTAAAAGCCTTGTGCCTCCGCTAGCCAGCCCACTTTTTCATCGCTAAAGTAGGTAAACCATTCATTCCAAAACCCGTCTTCATAGCCCACTTTCATGCGACCAACTACTTCGAACTTTTGGCCTTTGTACATGCCATTGGTGCCAAGTTGAATTGGCGTTAGATCATCTTGAAGCTCGGCCACTTGGCCAATCTTCTCCAGGTCCATACCTTGGCGCACAAGGCTCGCCTTGCAGAAAGAACAGACTGCAAAAATCGAAACTTTTGACTGAAAGTTTACGTTTGCCCCACAGGAAGGACAACTCAGTGTAAGCATTTAGGAAATACTCTTGAGTAGCTCTGCCTTCTTAGCGTCAAATTCTTCTTGGGTCAAAACGCCTTTTGTCACTAGACCATGCAGCTTTTCAAGCTTGGCGTAGACGTCTTCTTCAGAGCTTCCGCCACCTGCCATGCCTTGTCCTAGGCCGCCAAGAGCTTGGCCCATGGTCTGACCAATCACCGCTCCCATTCCCAGGCCCACTCCTGCGCCAGCTAAACCGCCCGGGTTATTGGCTGCAGCTGCAATGCTGTCAGCAGCCTGGAAATTGGCATACTTTTTCAAGTCGCCGACAAGATTCATTTGTGATTGCTTATCGAGATATGCTTGTAACTCTTCTGGCAGTGTCACGCTCTGTACCAAGAAGGTATTGAGCTTGAGGCCATATTGCAAGAAGGGCAAATCGAGTTCTGATTTAAGCTGTTCTGAAAACTTGTGTTGATTGGCTGCCATGTCGAGGAAAGCCGTATCAGCTTGGCCCAATTTGGTTGCTATGTGAGTCAATATCATTGAACGCAATTGGCCATCTAATTCGCTGGTCGTATAAACCTGGCGTGTGCCACTGATTTTTTGGTGGAATGTATTTGGCTCTTCGATTTGATATGAGAAAGTACCAAAGGCCCGCAGTCTAATTACACCGAACTCTTTATCGCGAATAGCAATGGGAGTTTGGGTGCCCCAACGCTGGTCAATTTGTTCGCGAGTAGAGAAGAAATAAACTTCTGATTTGAAGGGCGATTTAAAGCCTTTGTCCCAGTTCATCAGAGTGGTGAGAATGGGCAAGTTCTGGGTGTTGAGAGTGTAACGGCCTGGACCAAAGTGGTCAGCTACGTTGCCTTCGTTGACAAATAGTGCCATTTGCGAATCGCGAACAGTTAGTTGGGCGCCGCTTTGAATTTCTTTGTCGAGAGTAGGAAAGCGATAGGCAAGCACGCCGTCACTTTCTTCTGTCCATTCAATAACTTCGATAAATTGCTTTTTGAAAATGTCTAACATTGAATCCTGCCTAGTTTAGAAAGGAAAGGAAATACAGAAAGTAAATATAGAACGGGATGCCTGGTTTATCGCTATCGCTTTGGTTAGCTCTGTTTATCATCGACTGCAGCTATGTTACACGGTCAGATACCCTATATAAGTTGAAAAGCACAAATTAGTTTAGGATTCCAAGTGGCTGGTTTAGTAGTTGATTTAGCCCATTTTTAAGGCCCACTGCAAGTAAGCTAAATTGTCACGCACCGACCAGTCTGGACGGCCCCAACCGTGTCCTTCTTGCCATTTAACATTGAGGAGGGCGTCAAATCCTTGCTGTTGGCAAGCTGCGGCAAATTTATAGGAATGCCAGGGAACTACTCGGTTGTCACCGGCTGAGGCATTTATTAAAAGATGGGGGAAGTCAGATGTCTTGACTTTTAGTTTGGCCACTTGATGGTAAGGAGAGTAAGTTAGCAGTGCTGCAAATTCGCTCTGTATTTCCACCGATCCATATTCGCTTTGCCAGGCCCAGCCAAGGCCATGGAAGGAAAACTTAAGCATATCGAAGAGGCCATTGTCGGCAATCGCTGCTCCAAATAGATCTGGTCTTTGGCAAATTACTGCACCGACTGTCAGACCGCCATTGCTGGCGCCACAAATCGCTAGTTTCTTCGCTTGAGCCAGATGGTTGTTGCTGAGCCACTCGGCACTGGCAATGGTGTCATCATAGGTACGTTGCTTGTGCTCTTTTGTTGCGCTTGAATGCCATTTGGCACCGAGTTCGTCTCCACCTCTTAAATAGGGCTGAGCCCAGATGCCCCCCATCGCAAGCCAGGTTGCTGTTTGGTAAGAAAAATGCGGCAGGTTGGCAATGCTAAAACCACCGTAGACAGACAGAATGGTAGGGTTCTTGCCATTGAATTTGGTGCCTTTTAGATAGGCAATATTCATTGGCACCATAACTCCATCTTTACTTTCTACTTGTACCATTCTTTGCACCACTCTTTTGGCCATCGAATAATTAGGCTCATGCAATACAGTGGTGCTGCTGCTTTTTAAATCATGGCGGTATATTGTCTTAGGCCGGGCAAAGTTTTCGAGACTGAAAAAGATGTTTGAGTCGTTGAAGCTAGTTGATAGTGAGCTCAATGTTCCTTCAAACGGTAGTTCGATTTCACTTAGTTGTTTGCCCGCGAGGTCAAATTGTAAGAGCCTCGCCCTGCCCTCTTGATCAAGGCCAGAGCAGATTATTCGGTCATGCAACAGGCGTACATCTTGCAGGGCAAATTGACTTTCTTTGATTACGTCTTGAGTGTTCTTTACTCTTAAATGGCCATAGTCGAACTCTAGAGCTAAGACTCTTCCTCTTGCCGCACCGTTATCTGTCTTGATATAGATCTTGCCGTTAACTTCGCCCAATAAAGAGTAATAACCATGCTTGCGGGGAAAGAGTTGGCAGACTTTGCCGCTAGTTAGAGACTTGATTGCCAGACGATTATGCAGCTTTCCGGCTGGCCATTCTGAGATTAGTGCGTGCTGGCTTTGCTTCAAGGCATAGAGATCTACCCACTCAACTTTTCCCGGGTTATGAACCATTTTGTCTTTTTTCTGTTCGTCACCGAGTCGATGAAAATAGATGGCCGCGCCTTTGGTATAGTTAGGCTCAGCCTTAGTGCTATCTATAGAGATAGATCGGCGATAGAGTAAGCCGTGTTTTCTCGGGTGAAAACTAATAGAACCAGACGGCACCTCTTCAATTACGTCGGGCAGATCTTTTCCACTTTTGAGATCTCTCACCCTCCAGGTCTCAAAATCGGAACCGTTTTTTGACAGGCCATAGGCCAGTAGATTGCCTTTGCTATTAACTCTATAACCGCTTAGCCAAGAGCTTGGATCTCCAAGTTTCTCAGCTGCGAAAACAATCTTGGCTCGTTTACTTATGGGGCCAGCGAGAGAGCCGTTGCTGCTAATTGCCAGTGCCCTTTTGATTGTTTTGAAGCCCGATTTGTCATTGCTGACATAAAAATAGAACTGGCCAGCTCTAAATGGAACATTGTGTAATTGTGCAAAAGCTGCCTGATAGAATTCTTTGGGCTTTTTATAATTGGCGATCATTGCTAGAAGTCTCAAGCGACTTAGTAGTGCTTGCTTTTCTAGCCAATCTTTTGTCGCTTCACCTGTTTCTTCGAGGCTTGCGAATGGATCTTTAATGCGTTTTCCGCTCAATACATAGGTCTTGATTTTACTTTGTGGAGCTGGTTGTTTCAGGCTTGCACTGAATCGACGTTGCATTTTTTTTGCCATCTGCTTGAGCAGCGATCTTTGAGTGTTAGTCTTAATCCATACTGCTGTATCAATTAATGCCTCGATAATATAGCTGAGCAGTTCTCTAGAACCGACTTGTCTTGCATCTAGGTGCGTGATGGCATTGTTGAAGTCTTTCAATACCAGGGAAAATTTAGTCTGTCCCATGCAGCGAGCGGCATTGCCAGCACATGAGAAGAGAAAGCAAAGGCGATTGTCGCCGTCGGCATAATTTTTCGCCAGTCGCTGCGCTCCTTTAATATACTGGCTGCGCGCCAGTCTATAATTTCGGGCGCGGTATGCTTGCTCTCCTTGCTTGCGAATATCGCTGTAGAGAGCGCTAGCTGTTTTATCTTTGCTTTTCTTGGCCATTTTAGATCAAGCTATTTTTGAAATGCAGCTACGGTTCGCTTCATTGTCTTGACGAATTCCGGATTTTTGAGAGCAACTGAGCCGGCGTAGATGCAGGCACCAACCAGGCCAATCATGAGAAATTTAGTTATGCCCGGATAGGCCTGACGGTTCATGGACTCTTTGGCACGGTTGCTGAAGCCAGGCTTAGCATGTCTACCGGTATTGGTCTGTGATTTCGCTTGTACAAGCTTGCTGCCAGCGCTGATGCGCATGCGAGCATACTCTGCAGCCGAAGGTAGTTGGCGCTGACAGGAAATGCAAAAGCGGATCATCGAGCGCACTGGTGCTTGGCAGTAGGGACAGTTGGCGTAAGGTAAATTTGATTCAATTTCTTCTTCTTGTTCGACCACTGCCTGGGGACGAGGTCCGAACACCGCACTCATCACTCGTGAAATCCAGCTGCGCTGAGCCTCTTCAGCTGAAGCGTCGCCATTGTTGTTATTGTTGTTGTTATTATTAACTGTAGCGTTGTTATTAGAGAAATTAACTACTTCGTGGCCACCAGTCTGGATGCTGGCCTTGCTGTAGTTTGAATCTACCTGGGTATTAGTGGCAATTTCCATGGCTGTTTGATTGTTGATGGCATTTAAGTGCCCTTCTGCAGCCAATCCTAGGGTGGGGTAGGAGCCGGTCATCAGGGCCTCGGCTTCGCTCTCCATATCTTTGAAGTCGGCAATCTCCATGCGATGCTTATACGATTTGAGCTTAATGCCATCCCGTGCAAGGGCTTCGTGAAGCTCTCTGCCAAATTCTTGAATATCTTGCTGTCTTTGTTCTGGTTCTTTGGCCAGTGCCTTGTTCAAGACATTGGTGACTTCGGTACAGACTTTAAAATCGGTTGATGCCTGTGAAAAAGGAGTGGGTGTGCCGTATAAGTGGCAGTCCATCATTTCAATTGCTGATTTAGCTTTGTAGGGAAGGAAGCCAGAGAGTGATTCATAAGCGACAATTGCCAGCGAATAGATATCGGAGCGGGGGTCGACCGCTGAAGCGGCTAGACACTGCTCTGGGCTCATATAGGGTGGGCTGCCGCAGACGTCGCCGGTTTTTGTGATGGTATATGCATCTTGAGTTTTCGGTTCTTTTAGCTTAGAAAGGCCAAAGTCAACCAGAGTCACCCAGTCTCCCGTGGGAGCATTGGATGAAAGCACGATATTTTCGGGTTTAAGGTCGCGGTGAACAACGTTGAGAGAATGGGCGGCAGCAAGTCCATCTACGATCTGACCAAAAATTCGACCAGCCCTTTCGAAGGAAAGTGGTCCATTGTTTTTTAGTTCGTCTTTGAGGCTCACTCCTTGGAGGTAGTCCATCACCAAAAAGGGTTGGCCTTGAGAGCTCATGCCAAAGTCGTAGAGTGTGACGATATGGTGGTGTTTCACCTGTGAGACAGTTTTTGCTTCGCGATAAAAACGCTTGACGGCTTCTGAGTCTGACACCATATGCGAGTGCAGCATCTTAATGGCCATGAGTTTATCCATTTGCTCCTGCCGGGCTTTATAGACAACTCCCATGCCGCCGCGACCAATTACCGACACTATCTCATAGCGGTCGCCTAGTCTCGTGCCAACTAGCGGGTCACGATCTCCTGATTTCAGCAGACTGGAATCAGCAGGACATCTTTCAAGACCATCTTCGTATTCTGAGTAGCACTCAGGACAGGACTTCACAGCCTAAACTCCAAGCCATTAGTAAAACCATACAACCGCCTATATTCTGGTATTCCCCTAAAAGCAATGAATATCCTCAAATTAGACGGCCAATTATTGAGTTACTTATAGGTATTCCCTGCCGTGTAATCTTCAGCTTGCCGTCTGATAATTCAAGCAACTTTTGCTCACATAAGTAGTCGATTTCACTTCCCTGGGTGGCTAGTAAATCGACCTCATAGTCTTGTTCAAATTGTTTCAGGTCAATTCCTTGAACCAATCGCAGGCCAAGCATTATGCCTTCTTTGATACAGGTTTGGGCGTCAATTACTTCGCTCACTTCATCGGTCAGTGGGCTGCGCATATATTTTTTCAAGGAGCGCAAATTGGCGCTGCGCACCCCGTCAACATAGCGGTGGGCCCCGACACCGAAGGCAAAATAGGGGGCATTGCGCCAATAGGTGAGGTTGTGCTGAGACTGCTGGCCCGGTTTAGCAAAGTTTGAGACTTCGTACTGCTGATAATTATGAGACTCAAGTGTTCTCACTAGAGCCTCATACATTTCAACGCAGTGGTCTTCCGCTGGATAGCTTGCTGAGTCGCGAGGAAAACGACTGAGTAAAGGGGAATTTTTAGCAATTTCTAGGCCATAGGCAGAGATGTGTTGAATCGAAGGATAACGCTCGGTTAGTTCGATAGCTGCATCTAAAGTGGCTTGCCAGCTAGCGAGGGTTTGGGTGGGTAGGCCATACATAAAGTCGATACTGATACTCTCAAAGCCGGCTTGATGGGCAATTGCTACTCCGGCAACGGCCTCGGCCACGCTATGATCGCGGCCGATGGCCCTAAGCTCGGCATCAGACAGTGATTCGATGCCAATTGAAAGACGGTTGATCCCGATTTCCAGCCATTCTTGTGCCTTTTGAGCGGTAATGGCGTGCGGGGTGGTTTCTAGCGCAATTTCAAGTTCGCCTGGCAGTAGACCCGTTTGCAGCGGTGCGAAGTTTAGAAGCTGCTTGTGAATCATGGCGATGTTACTGGGCTTGATTAGCCCTGGGGTGCCGCCTCCATAAAAGATAGTTTTGAGGCTGAGCGTATCTTGGCGCTGGCCTAATCTCGACTCAATTTCACCGGCTAGAATTTGGCAATATTCATCTTCTAATTCGATTAGGCCAGCGAAGGCGGCAAAGTCGCAAAATTCGCACTTATGGGTGCAAAAAGGAATGTGGATATAGGCGCTCTGTGGACATGGCTTGGTCTTCACTTTTTTATGGGTTTCTGTTGGTATCATTGGCAATGTTGGCGGTATTGGCAATGTTGGCGGTATTGGCAATGATTGTAGCGAGAAACCTAGTTATTAAGCGAAATTTCAAGTTGTGTAAGGGCCGGCCAGCAGTTATCACTTTCTGCATAGCCTTGGCTGTTAGTTTTTCCTTTTTGCCGCCAATTGCTCAAGCGGCAAGCCCTAAATCTGATGGCTCTAACTCCGATACTTCTGGCCCAGTTAGTTCTGGCCCAGATACCCCTAGCGCAGATACTCCTAGCGCAGATACTCCTAGCCTTTCAGTGGCCCAGTCGGCCCTGTTGAAACTCATGAGTAGCAAGCCGGCTAGCGTCGATTTGCGCTCCATGGGCGATTTGATGATTCAATTGCGGCGCAAGATTACCGATGATCCCTATGATGAAAATTTAAGATTAAGGCTGGCCAGTTATCTTTATCTCGCCGGCGACTTAGAAGGCTCAGCCTCTGAGATGAAACGGGCTGTGGCGATTGCTCCTGAAGATTATTTCGCCCACATGGTTCTAGCTAAAATCCTCGACCACAGTGGCGATGAAGCCAATGCTGAGTTGGAGTTTAAGCGGGCCATGCAGCTTAAGCCCGGGTCAGCTGAAAGCCACGAATATTATGCTGATAGCCTCTTTACCAGAGCTGAGGTTTCGCAGGCTGTTAGCGAATACCGCCTTGCCACTCGGCTCAAACCAAGCGCCAGTAACTTTTCTGGCTTGTCCGAAGCGCTTTTGGCGACCCATGATATTAGTGGCGCAATCAAGGCGGCGCGCCAGGCAGTTTCAGTTGAGCCCAGCTCGGCCCGGGCTCATGTGGTCTTGACCAAAGCATTATTGACCTCCGGCGATTATCACCCTGCTCTGCGCACTGCCAGGCAGGCAAGTTTGCTCGAACCAGCTTCGGCAGAGAGTCATTTGGCCCTGGGGCGGGCACTCTATGCTAACAAAGATAAGAACGGTGCCGTAGAGGAATTCCGCCAGGCTGTGCGCCTTGACCCCCTCAATGCTCAGGCCCGCAATGACCTGGGATATGCTTTGTATGGCCGAGGGGATGTCTCTTCTGCCGTTTCCGAATTGCGTTTGGCCCTGCGCCTCAATCCACACCTCGGAGAAGCAAGAAATAATCTTGAAATCGCCATATATGGCTTAACTGGCAATAAGCGACCATAAGTTTAAGGAAATACTGAGGTATTCAAGTTAGAATGGCGCTGCTTGGAAAAGCAGTTATCGGAGGCACCCTTAGTGCAATTCAAAGGCCAAAAGCCCGCACTTAATTTGTTGATATCGCATGCGGTATCACTCTCGCTACTCTGTGCCTGTGCTTTTACGGCTTCAGCTGTGCCCGCTTTGGCTGAAGATGGTGACCATAATCCTGTTGGTGACAGTTCAAGTTCTAGTTCTAGTAGTAATTCCAAGCCGAGTGGGCTTTCTTACTCACCCGTGAGCAGTGGCCCAGTTAGCGGTCCGGCTAACCTTTCAGATTCTGATTTTGGCTCTGGTTCTAAGTCCGGTTCTGGTGATTCTGACAGCGACGGTCGTAAGCTCGCTCAAGGCTCAATGCGTTCAGTAACGCGCAATTCGCTTCCCGGGGTGACGGGAACCGTAAAAATTCGTCGTCCTTTCCAGCTTTTTGCCCAGACAGAAGAAGGCCGACAGTTAATTCATCATTTGAGTTTCCGCGATACTCCGGTAAAAGACGTCATTACTGAAATTGCTCGTCGTGGCAACGTCAATATCATCATCGACAAGTCATGCAGCGGCAAAATTACTGGCGATCTGCGCGACGTCAATCTCAATGAAGCGATGGATAATGTCTTAGCCGCCGCCGGTTTGCAGAGTCGTATGCTCGACAACAAAACTATTGTCGTAGGCTCGACTCAGGCGATGGTGCAGCTGGGTCTTAACAGACCAATGGCGCGAGCCTTCAAGCTCAGCTACTCACATCCGTATGATGTCGCCGCCTTGCTTTCAGCTTCGATTTTCAATAAAGGCTATTTGCCAGATTTTAAGACCACCACTAAGCGGCAGTTGGCGAATGAATCTACCGATGAAACCGCAAGCGAGAAGAAAGGCTCTGGTCAAGGTGGAGATTTAAATGGACCTTCTGTGGAAAACACTGGCGAGAAAACCAGTGATCGTGAAGGAAGCAAGAGTGATACCGATAGCACTCAGAGTTATTCGTTAGAGACCCAACCGCGTACTCTACGTGGCACCAGTCGTGCTCAAACCCAAGAAGGTGTGGGCTTCAACAATGCCGCTACCGACCCTGGTACACAACAGATTAGAGCTAATCTAGAAATTGCTGCTGATTTTAGCGTTGACCCTAATGGTGGTGGCGCCATTGTTATCCCTGACGTGAAAGGTCGCCAAATAATTGTGGTTGGCACTGCCGACGATGTTAATATCGCTGAGGATGCTATCCGTTTAATTGATAGACGACCTAAGCAAGTGCATATTCAAGCTTCATTGATCGAGTTGAGCAACCAGGGTATCCGCCAACTGGGAGCCACCCTAAACTTGCAAGGAGAGGGTCTCTCCAGTTCAATCATGGGCAATTCACAAGCGCCTTTGAAATCGTTCTTGCCCGGCTTAGGTTCACCTGCTAGCTCTGTTGCTAACCCCAATATTCCAGCTATTCCATTTACTGGTTCTAACGTTACCAACGGTGCTGCCAATGGTGCTGGTACTCCTGGTACAGCCTATTCTGGTCTGATCGGTTCGTTGGTGCCCATCATTGCACCGACCATTGCTGGAGTTAATGCTGTCACTACTGCTCAAAGTGCTTTTAACTTTATTGCTGCCGATGGTCGCGCTGGCGGCAGAGCAAACATAGCCACTGTTCCTCATGCCATCAACCTTTCAGTCAATTTGTTGCTGCAGACCAACAAGGCCAAGCTGATTGCCAACCCATCAGTTGTAGTTGTCGACAATTCCGAGGCACTGATCACTATTGCTTCTGAAGTTATTCACAAAGTGACATCTACAGTCAGTTTAGGTGTTGTCACAACTAACGTTGAGTTGACCAAGGCTGGAATTTTCTTAAACGTACTGCCAAGAGTGAGCCAAGATGGTTTTATTACCATGCGTTTGCGGCCGCAAGTTTCCACGCCCTTAGGACCACCTCAGACTTTTGGACCAGTGAACCAACCAACAGTTGTGGTCACCCTGCTAAATTATCGCGATATTATGGCTCAGGAAGTGCGCATCAAAGACGGACAGACTCTTGTACTCTGTGGTTTGTTCTCTGAGACCGAAGCGGCACAGTTGTCGAAAACTCCCTATTTAGCAGAAGCCCCAGTACTTGGTGCTCTCTTTAGAAATACTCTCAAAGGTCGCAACCGAACTGAGTTGATGTTGCTAATTACTCCTAAAATTGTAGAAGAAGAACCTAGTTCGTCTCTTGCCGATAGACGCGGTTCTGTTTCAATGTAGCAAGGGTAATTTGAAATGGTATTCAGAAACGCGTTAGTAGCCGCTGTTTCGCTTTTGCTTTTACTATCTAGCAATGAAGTGGCAGCGGGGCAAAAGTCTAATTCACCTTCTTCATATGCCCACTTAGATAGGGCACACGCGGCTTTAAAGGCTCAGCAATACAGCCGTGCTTTTGTCATTTTAAGAAGTAAGGCGAAGCAAGGCTGTCCTTATTCCCAGACAATGCTCGGTCATATGTATGCCACTGGTATTGGTGCAAGGCAAAATTTTGATAAAGCCGTCCATTGGTTTGAGAAAGCAGCAGAGCAAAACTATGGTCAGGCTCAACTCGATCTCGGCAAGCTTTACCTTGGTGGTGAGCGGGTTGTAAGAGCTGAAGAGCGAGGGATGCAGCCCAAGATAGCCAAGGCTGTGTTCTGGTTGCGCCGAGCCGCTGCTCAGGGTATTGATGAGGCCCATCAATTACTGGCGAAAATTCCTGGTGAGCAGACCGCCGAATATAACCTCACTCAAGCCCGGGCGCAGGCCGCACAAACTGCTAGTCAGGCCGAATCAGGTGTGGTCACTGGCTGGAAGGGCTACGCTGATATGACAAACACTCTCAATCAGGCCAGCCAACAAAGGGCCAGTAACTAGGAAAGATTAATGGCTCTGCCATGGCTTCGCCATGACCGATGTCTAGTATAGCCTCATGGTCACCTCTCGCTAGATAGTGACTGCATCGCACTTTTTCATCATTAATAGTGAGGCACCGTCAATGGGAAAAGATTGCTCTCTTGATTCTGTCGGTCAGAACTATAACGATCACTCTATCAGTCCGATTCTAAGTGAGGTTATGGAGGAGCTGCATCGCAGCGTTATTTCATTTTCTGGTCGAAGAAATGACGGCTCACATAATCAGGGGGCGCGCAATTTTGGCCATAGTTCTGATTCTATTGATTTTGGCGATTGTGAAAATATATACGAAGCCAGTCATTCCAGTGAACCAGCTAAGAATAGTCTCTTGGACAAATTTGAAGAGGTTTTGCTTGATATCGAACGGGCTATCAGGGCAAGTGATAGAGGTAGTGCCCGCATGGCTCGGGAATGGATGCATGAAGCCGCAGCCGATTTGCAAGATCTTGGTGCATTTTTAGAGCCTAGTTCGGCCTCCTCTGCTTCTGATGCTGGCTGTGGAACTGCTAGCGAAACCTGCGAAGACTGTCAACCGAGCCCTTCAGCAGCGGCCGATTCAAGCGTCCAAGCTGACTTGCAGTCTGATGCTACGGAGCAGCCACTAGAGAGTGATGCTTCTAGCTCCCTGGCCGATAGCAGCAAGCCGGTGACAGGAAGCGTAGATGAACTATTGGCTCAGAATGACCGCAATCAAAACTCTGTTTTCCCTGGGGAGAATACTGATCGATTTGGTTGGTATGGAGGGCGCTCGCTTGCTGGTATAGATAGACCGACGACGCCAGATCCTCGTTACAATTATTTGATGGCTTGGAATATGGTCTATCCTGAGAAAGGCAAACAGGCTAATCCTGATGCCAGGGTTGAAATGCAAAACTTCCGCACTTACGTTCATACAAAAGATGGTAAGTGGTTAGAGGTGCTCAATCAGAATGATTCGGGAATCGGTGGTGGCCTCTCTGACGCCGATTTTGCTGATATGTATGCTGTTTACGATGCACCAATCAGCAATAGTGAAGATGACGTAGCGTCGTTTAAGGCTCCACCACCGGGCTTTAACTTCCAACCGTGGATTAATGGACGGGGTGGGTTCGATAATCAGAATATTGATGGTATTTATGTCTCTGGTATGGTGCGCTCAGACCGGCCAGACTCTAATTTGGTAATCAATCAAGGGGCCGACTGGTATGCCAAGCCTGATGGAACTGCAGTCGGTCTTGAAAATTCCGACGGTATTGGCACCAGCAACTGGTTGCGGCTATCTGACCGCTGGCAACCGCTTTTTTATAGCACTGTCGGTGAGGAAGAGTTGCGGCGCAATCCGCCGCCAGGAATAGTTGCCTAGTAATTTCGCTCAAGTAATATTCTCGTCGGCGACAGTGTTAATATTGTGGTTATGGCAAAAATATTGCTAATTGAAGATGATGATGAGATGTCGGCTACCGTGGCGAAGTGGCTGAGCTTGGAGCATCATGCCGTGGAAATTGCTCGAACCGGACCTAGCGGCTTAGATCTGGTTTTGGGTGGTGCTTTCGATGTCATTGTCTGTGACGTAAATCTACCGGGTATAGATGGCTTTGAAATTTGTCGCCGCTTTCGCGATTCAGGCGGAACTACTCCAATCATAATGTTGACTGGGCAAGGACACATCAAAGACAAAGAAACTGGTTTTAATTGTGGTGCCGATGACTATCTCACCAAGCCATTTAGTGTTCGCGAATTGGGTTTTCGCATACGGGCATTGCTAAGACGTCCTGATACTTATCGTGGCAAAGTTGTAGTTGGCAATCTCTCCCTCGATTTAAATGCTCGCACAATATTCCTCAACGGCAATCCAATTGCTCTGCTTCCCACCGACTATGCCTTGCTTGAATTCCTTTTGCACCATGCCGGGGAAACCTTTAGCACAGATGCCCTGATTACTAGAGTTTGGGCCACGGACAAATGTCCAACTGTTGAGGCTGTTAGATCTTCAGTTAAGCGTATTCGACGGGTGATAGATCAGCCTGAGCAAGAGTCGTTAATTGAAACAGTCAATAAAATTGGCTACAGGCTTAGAAAAGAGTAGCTATTGTTCTCGATCAGCTCTGGGTCAAGATAGCGGAATTTCGAACCAAAACGTGCTGCCTCGGCCTACTTGTGAGTTGACACCGATTCTGCCACCATGCGCTTCTACAATTGCCTTGCAAATTGCTAGGCCCAGTCCTGTGCCTGATTTTTCTTTGTCGTTGAGCGGATTTACCTGTTGAAAGCGTTCGAATATTTGTTCTAAGTTTTCAGTTGGAATGCCGCTCCCCTCGTCGGTGACATTAATTCGGGTGATCGCACAGTTGTCTGAAACATGATGCAGTTCTGCTGTTACTGTGACCCTTGAGTCGTCAGGACTAAACTTTATGGCATTGCCGAAAAGATTGATGAGCACCTGTACAAGTCTTTCGCTGTCGCCAACAAACTCAATTGAGGGGCCTTCATAACTAATTTTGACTCTTCTGCTTTCAGCCAGGGAAGCCACCGAATAGCTAGCTTTGTTGAATAGTTCTTGAGTGCTCAAAGCATCCAGTCTAAGTGAAATTACGCCTGACTCCATTTTTTCTATTTCTAGAAGTTGGTTGATCAAAGCTAGTGATAATTGCAGGCCCCGTTCTGCTCGATTTATATATTTCAGTGCGTTGTCTGGTAATTGAAAGTGCTCTGAGGAGACTAGCTCAAGAGAAGCCTGCACTGAGCTAAGTGGTGTGCGCAGGTCATGGCTGAGCATGGCAACGAAGTCTCGCTTGAATTGTTCAAGTTTTTTACGCGCCGAGATGTCGCTGATAACACAGTAGAGTGACGTGTTTGACTGTGACCACGTGACAGACCAGGCTGTGTCTAGCCACGTTGTAGAACTGCCTTTACCGCTGCGGATTTTAGCCTCAAATCTGACTTCGGAAGCACTAGTCTCAGCTTCTTCTAATTTTGCTACTACGCTCTCTCGGTCGTCGTCACTGATTAGCTCAATTAGACGAGCGTGATTTAAGTCGATTGCACTTCTCTGCCAAAGTCTTTTGGCTGCGTTATTAAATTCGATCAGTTTGAGATCGCTGTCTACGGCACATATAGCCTCGGCTGCGTTGTCTAGAATAGCTCTTTCTTTCTGCCTCAGCTGCATCAAAATGTCGTGCATTTGATGATGAATACTATCGATTCTTGCTAGTTCATCATCGCCACCAATAAATTTGCCTGGTGCTCTTCCCATCGCTAGAAGTTTGGTGTTTTGCATTAACTTGTTTAGTCTTCTTGTGGTGCTCTGGTTGAAAAAGAGCGCTAGGCCAAAGGCTATGGCACCGCTGAGAAATAGAGAGAGCTTCAGCGCTAACCTCAGCCTGCGATCATAGGTTTGATAGTCTTGCTCACTCTTGGCCTGGTCTTTTTGCTGGTCTAAAGTGAGTTGGTTAGAGACATTGATAAATTGGTTGAGTTTACTTTGAGCCCTAGTCCATCGCATGGTTGCTTCAAGCTCATGGCCGTTTAAATAGGCAAGCGAAGATTCGTCCAGAGCTTCATCGATCTCGGTAAATAATTTGGTTAGTTGATTCCACTTGGTTTGTTCAGTGGGAGATGATTTACTTGCTATGCTTAGTGCCGCAATGTCTGCTCTGACCTTTTTCTTGAGGGCTGATTCGGCCTCGCTTTCGGTCTGCTGTTCTTTCATCTTGCGAAGGATGAGGAGTGAGACTCTCTGTACATGCGAACTAATAATCGAGTTTAAGTGGGTAGTAAGCTCTCTAGCGTGAACTGCCTTTAGCCTCGAAGTTTCAATCTGATTGAAGAGATTGGTGACATAGGTAACCAGGCCAATTTCAAAGAGTACTGGCACCGATACTAGAATCAGGACTTTTTGAGATATCTTGAGGGCCAGTTCTTCCCTTCCTTTTGCTCTTGTCAGTAAGCTCTTGTCAGTAAGGAATTATCTTCAACGAAGATATTAGCAGACCAGCAGTCTGCCTCCGTACTGGCCGGCATCAAGATTTTGCTTCGTCAAATATTGATGCCCTTCAAAGATAAGTGCATACTGGGGCTGCTACTGGTATGACCCAGCCATGGACACTCTGATTCTTTTGTACATCATGGGCCCGTTGATAGAGCTGTTCGGCTTCTCTATAAGAACCGAGCTGGTTATATAAGTCTGCTAGTTGACGTGCCACCATGGCAATCAAAGGATGGCTAGGCGCGAAGGCCTGCTCACTTAAATCTAAAAGCTTTTTGGTTGTGTAGGCCGCTGCACCCAGCTTAGATTGGCTGTAATAGAGTTTTGACAGTTTGAACATGGTTCTAAGGATGTCAAAATGGCAGAACTCTTCCGATTTTTGTTTGATTCTTAGGCTGCGCAGACAGATTTCTTCGGCCTCTTCCAGTCGATTCAACAGTTGGTAGGTATCGGCCAGGAGATCGAGACTAGTGGTAATACTCCGATCAGATCTCTGGCACATCTCAGCGTCAAGCAGAGCCATCTGAAAATTGAACTTCGCATCGTCATGCCTTTGTTCCAAAAGAGCAGTCTTGCCTGCGGCAATGAGCGGTTGCCATGCATCTTTCAAATATTGTGCCATGACTGTTAACTCCCTAGATAATGAATTGACTGGAGATCGAATTGCAAAGCATGTGCGATCTAGCGGTCTGTTTGTTTCATTCTGGTTTTTAAACATGGTGAAACTATGTCGTCCAGATTAATCAAGTGCCGTTTTAGATTTTTAGCTGCCATTGTTGGGGAAAATTAGACTATTGCTTGCTGCTCGGTACAGATTAATTGGGCGAGCTCTTCGGCCTGCCCTTTTAACTCAGGCACTGCCACACTTTCAAGCAGCACGGCTTTGAGCAATGGACCGATGGCGTAAAGCTTGTTATTGCTCTTTCCACTGCTATCAATAACTTTTCCACACGGCTTGCAGTTGATGCCGGCGCCAGTTTGATCTGGTGCGATTAGCCCGCGGCGGTGTAGATTAGCCATGAGAGGGCTATCTATTGCCTTGAGTTTCAATTGCGGTCCGGTGCAATTTACTACTTTGTCAAATAGAAGTGTTTGTGGCTCTGAACGACGTTCTTGAATCGCTACTTCGACTTTGGCACTGTTCTTATCTGCTTCAGTTTCTTTCATGGCCTTGATGCCGCCAGAGAGAACTACTAGTTCGCCGCTCTTTTGATAGGAGTCTATTTTTGCAGCAATAGAAGGTGCCATGCGATGGCGATGAATATCCCAGTAGGTCTGTAGATGACGCATGAAATTGCGTTTTTCGCCCAGGGCGAGAGCACCCCACCATCTTTGAGTAACTGATCTGAAACTATCGATGCCAGCTTGCCAGTTCACTGCCTGAGCCGTTTTTTCTCTGACTAGCTTCAGTGTAGTCAGTGCTGAGTGTGTCAATTGGTGGATTTCTTCCCAAGCTAGTTGGGCTGGATGCAATTCAGGCAGGTCCAAGTGGTGCCGAGGAAGAAGACCGTGACGAGAAACGGCCGTGATTTTCCCGACATGGCCTCTGGCTTTCAGTTCAATAATTTTGTCTACTGCCGTAAGACCGGTGCCAACTAGCAGAATTGACTCTGTCTTTTCGATGGCTGCAAGAGCCCTGGTATTCCACGGATTATGAATATAGTGAGTACTGGCCAGAGACAATTTGTCTAGCCAGGCCGGTTGCTTACCGGCCAGATTGCCGAGAGCTAAGACCACAATGTCAGCTTCAAGTGACTGCTGATTGTCCAAGATTACTTGGTATTTTGGCTTGTTTTTATGGCTTTCTATTGGCTCAATATCTACTGCCTGCTGCTTTATTAGCGAGAATTGGCAATTGTTTTTGCCGGTTTTGGAAGAGTTGTCGGCGATGGCCGTGTTGAGCAGCTCTTGGACATACTGACCAAAAAACATGCGCGGTAGAAAGTCTTCAGCCTTAACGGCCGGGTCTTTCGCTCTGGCATAGTTGAGAAAGTGGTGCGGTTGATTGGCTAAGGCACTCATACCAGCGGCACTAACGTTGAGGAGATGCTCGCCGCAGGTAGTGCTGTAGGCTAGCCCCAGACCCGCTCCTTTATTGCTAAGAGCGGGCTCGACAATAGTGATAGCGCAGGCAACTTTTTCTTGCCGGAGCAGGTGATATGCCGTCATGGCGCCGCTGAAGCCGCCGCCTATGATTGTTATTTTGAGGGTTGGCAATGTTTGCTCTTGTGGTCTTCTCTATTCCACAGTGACTGACTTCGCCAAATTGCGAGGCTGATCCACGTCTTTGCCGAGGTAGTCAGAAATGAAGTACGAGAGCAATTGTAGTGGCACTACCGTGGTCATTGGTGAGAATAGCTCGTCAACTGCTGGCACTGTCAAGACTGAGTCGAAGGTCTTTTGTGCTTGTTCATCGCCATCCACAGCTACTGCAATCATCTTGGCTTTGCGTGCTCTTGCTTCTTGAGCGTTAGACAAGGTCTTTTCATAGACTAGACCAGGTACTAGTACTGTGATCACTGGCACGTTTTGGTCTAGTACAGCTATTGGTCCATGTTTTAGTTCGCCAGCAGCGTAACCGGAAGCGTGAATGTAACTCAATTCTTTTAGTTTGAGCGCGCCTTCTAATGCTGTGGGGTAATTAAGTCCGCGGCCAATGAAAACAACGTCGTGAGCTTCTGCGTATTTGACTGAAGTCTCTCGAATGTCTTCTTCACGAGCGAGAATCTGTTCGATCATAGCCGGCACCAAGTTGAGCTTGATCTTGAGGTCTTTAGCTCTTTCAGGGCTGAGAGTACCTCGGCGCTCACCTAAGTAGATGGCCAGTAAGTAGAAGCAGGCCAGCTGAGCCAAATAGGTTTTGGTGGCTGCTACTGAGACTTCAATGCCACATTCAGTGACGATCAGGTTTTGGGTTAGCTGGGCCAAGTGCGAATCAGCACGATTGGTTATGCCGAGTGTGTAAGCTCCCTTTTGCTTCGCAGCAGAGAGAGCCGCCAGAGTATCGGCTGTTTCGCCTGATTGGCTTACGGCAATAGCGAGAGTTGATTCGTTACAGAGTAACTTGCGACCACGAACTTCAGACGCAATATCAACATCAACAGGAATGCCTACTAGTTCTTCAATCAACAATTTACCGACCATCGAAGCGTGGAAGGCGGTACCGCAAGCGAAAATATTGATGCGAGTAAGACCTTTTATTTCTTCATCGGTGAGGTGCACACCATAGTTGGCAGAGGCGCTGCCTGATGGTGTCAGGTGGTCGATGTTGAGGTCGATGGGGTGATTAGGATGACGAAGATATTTTGATAGGGTCTGGCGCAGCACTAACGGTTGCTCGTGTATTTCTTTGAGCAAGAAATGCTTGTAACCGCACTTGTCGATGACATAAGGGCTTGTATCAAGGGCAATCGGGCTGCGTTTTACTTCAACACCATCGAAAGTGAAGAGACGAACTTTTGCTGCTGTGATTTCAGCGATTTCGCTTTGTTCAAGTTTAATTACACGATTGGTGTACTGGCGCACGGCCATTGAATCGGAAGCGAGGAAGTTTTCGTCGTTGCCCAGGCCAACGGAAAGGGAGTAGTGGTGATTGATAGCGTAGATGCGATCAGGGTGCTCTTGGCTGACTACTCCGAGAGCAAAAATACCGACCAGGCGTTTAACTGAGCGGGTAATTGCTTTCAGTAAGTCTTTGTCTTTGGCATATTCGTGTGATACCAGGTGTGCTACCACTTCTGTGTCAGTATCTGAGTTGAAATGATAACCAAGCCCTTTGAGTTCGTTTTGCAACTCCTCATAGTTCTCGATGATGCCATTGTGCACAACAGCAATAGTGCCAGTGGCATCGGTGTGTGGGTGGGCGTTTTGGTCGTTTGGTATACCGTGGGTGGCCCAGCGAGTATGACCAATGCCAACTGTGGCCGAAGGGCGTTTGCTTTCTAGCAGCGCTTCTAAGTTGGAGAGTTTGCCAGCTGCTTTGAGCACGCAAAGGCGACCGTTCTCAATAACGGCTACTCCGGCAGAGTCGTAACCCCTGTATTCAAGGCATTTTAGCTCGTTGAGCAAAACAGGTGCTGCATGTAAAGGGCCAAGATAGCCAACGATTCCGCACATTTTACTTCCTCCAAATCCAATCCCAGTTAAGCTTGCTTTTGACAGTCGGCTCTAGACTTCCATCAACTCCGCTTCTTTGTCGTGGATGTACTTGTCGATATCTTTGACGTATTTATCAGTGAGCTTTTGCAGGTCAGCTTCTTTGCCTTTGATTTCGTCTTCAGAAATCTGGGCACCCTTCATTTTCTTCAAATCTTGGTCACTGTCGCGGCGAATATTGCGCACTGCTACTCTTGATTCTTCGCCGATTTTCTTGACCATTTTGCTCATTTCTTTGCGACGGTCTTCAGTCATTTGAGGAATGCCAATGCGAATGACATTGCCATCAGAGTTTGGTGTAAGACCAAGATCTGATTTGTGAATGGCTTGTTCGATTGCTTTCAAACTGCCTTTGTCATAAGGCTGAATGGTGAGCGAACGACCATCGCTGGTGGAGATATTGGCAAGACCTTTGAGAGGAGTCATGGTGCCGTAGTAGTCAGCTTCGATACGGTCGAGCATTTGAGGATTGGCGCGGCCGGTTCTCACTGTTTGCAATTCTTTGTGCAAGCTCACTAGCGCTTTTTTCATGCGCTCTTCTGCGTTCTGTAAGACTTCTGTGGTTGTGCTCATGAATCTATCTATCCTTACCTTAAACCCTATGCTTAAACTCGAACTGCGTTACCTACGATAGTTCCAACTTCTTGGCCTTTGACAATGCGTTCAATGCTGCCATCTTTAGCAAAATCGAAAACCAAGATTGGAATATTGTTTTGCTGACAGAGTGATACTGCCGCGGGATCCATTACTTTAAGACCTTGTCTGAGCATCTCATCAAACGATATGTGGTCTAGTTTTTTTGCTTTAGGATTGGTTCTTGGGTCATCGTCGTAGACGCCATCGACTCCATTCTTGGCCATCAAAACTGCATCGGCTTTCAGTTCAGCGGCTCTCAGGGCAGCAGCTGTATCGGTTGTGACGTGAGGATTCCCTGTGCCACCGCCAAGAATGACGATGCGATTTTTTTGCAGGTGGCGGATTGCCCGCAGACGAATGAATGGTTCGGCTACTGTAGGCATCGCAATAGCCGTTTGCACGCGAATGTCGATACCTTTTTTGTTGAGAACCTCACCAAGAATCAGGCAGTTCATGATCGTAGCCAGCATGCCAACGTGGTCGGCTGCCGCTTTATCCATTCCCCACCCAGCCCCTTGAACTCCTCTGAAAATATTTCCGCCGCCAACAACCACTGCAATTTGTACGCCGAGGTTATATGCGATCTGTATCTCGTTGGCTATGCGGTTAATTTCCGCTTGATCGATGCCAAAGCCTTGAGTGCCCATTAGAGCCTCGCCGCTAAGCTTGAGTAGAATCCTTTTATAGTGAATGGCCATTTGGTGATTCCTTTGCAAAAGCGTTCTATTAAGAAGACATATAGTCTTCAAAAGAGAAGACAGCCAGATCATAACGCGATCACGGCTGTCTATCTATCTACATGGCATTGGTTTAAGCGGAAGCTTCAGTCTCTTCGGTAGCATCGCCATTGTCGCCGAGGATGAACAAGGCATAGCGCACAACTTTAGCCTCAACACCCATTTCTTTGCCTTTAGCTGCCAGGTATTTGGCAACTGACTGCTGGGGGTCTTTGACAAATGGTTGTTCACTGAGAACACGCTCTGCCAAGAGCTTGTCAACACGGCCAGTGACGATTTTTTCTTTCATCTCAGGCTTCTTGTCAGCAAGATCGGCTTTGCCCAATTCAATTCTGCGTTCATTTTCGATAACTTCTGCTGAAATATCGTCGCGGGTCAAGAATGTAGGCTTGGCTGAAACAACATGCATAGCCAATTCGCGAGCGACGGCTTGCAAGTCGGCTTGGTTAGCCACTGCTTTATCTGTCTCAATCTCTACGATTGCACCCATCTTGCCACCCAATGTATGGATGTAAAGACCGGTTGTGCCCTGAGGCTTAGACAAATCGAAGACTGCTAGGCGCTTAACTGAAATGTTTTCGCCAATTTTAGCGATTGTTTCAGTTACAGCCTCTTGAACAGTTTTGCCGTCAAGAGTCAAAGCCATTAGGGCTTCTACATCAGCAGGCTTTTTGCTACCAGCTAATTCGGCAATTTGTTTGCCGAGGGCAACGAATTGGTCATTTCTGGCAACGAAGTCTGTTTCGCAATTGATTTCAACCAGCGAGGCTACTTTGCCATCGGCACTGACTTGACCAACTACGAGACCTTCAGATGTAGCCCGGCTGGCTTTTTTGCTAGCGGAGGCGGCACCTTTTTGTCTGAGAAGTTCGAAGGCTTTGTCGAAATCGCCAAGAGCTTCTACTAGGGCTTTTTTGCAATCCATCATTGCTGCGCCAGATTTCTCGCGCAAGTCTTTGACCATGGACGCGGATACTTCAACCACTGTACTCATCTCCTATCCTCATATGAAAGTGGAAATCGTGAATTTAAATCGCTTGGAATTAGCCTTCGCTAGCAGCTTCAGCTGGAGCTTCTTCGCCAGCGCCAACAACAGCCATTTGAGGCTCAGTCTCGCTAGCAACTTCGGCGGCAGCTTCAGGAGCGCCATGTTCTTTCCAGTCGGTCTTTTCGGCTGGAAGTTCAACTTGAACGCCGGCGCCTTGCTTGCCATCAAGAATAGAGTCAGCAATTTTGCCGACAATGAGCTTGATTGAGCGAATGGAGTCATCATTGCCTGGAATTACATAGTCGATGCCATCTGGATCGCAGTTGGTGTCGATAATTCCTACTGTGGCGATGCCGATTTTCTTGGCTTCGTTAACAGCAATGAATTCACGTTTCTGGTCGATAATGAAGAGTACGTCTGGCTTACCACGCATGGTTTTGATACCACCAAGTGATTTTTCCAGTTTGAGCAGTTCACGGTTAAGAACTGATTGTTCTTTCTTACCGCGACGGAAGAGATCGCCGTTATCGCGCATTTCTTCCAACTCTTTTAGACGGTTAATACGCAGTCTAATTGTTTCGAAGTTGGTGAGCATGCCGCCTAACCAACGACGGTTGACGTAGTGGGCGCCGCAACGTTTTGCTTCTTCTTCAACGATTTCAGAAGCTTGTTTCTTGGTGCCGACGAAAATAATGTTTTTCTTTTCGGAAGCACATTTTCTGATGTATTCACAGGCTTTATCGAGAGCGCGAGTGGTTTGCTCAAGGTCGATAATGTAGATGCCGTTTCTTTCACCATAGATGTACGGTCTCATCTTGGGATTCCAGCGGCGGGTTTGGTGGCCGAAGTGAACGCCTGCTTCCAAAAGTTGTCTCATCGATGCTACTGGCAAGGGTAATTGCTCCTTAGTTAATGGGTAGGCCAGAAGGTATGGCGGAACTGAAAACCTGGTAGAGGTCCTGCTGTGGCAAACACCAAGCGAAATTGGCGACGGCCTTCCGTAGGACCGCCCGCTCTATCAGAACTCCAAGGTATCACCCTTAGACATGCACTGGGTCGAATCTCTAGAGAACCTTAACGGTTTGCTTAAGAATTGCCCGCTAGGTCATATTCCTGCAGCTGTGGAGGGCGGAAAGTTAATCACCGTCTGGATTTGTGCCCTTTTTGCCTGAGCCAGCTACGCTCCCTGGCGCTGCCGTTCTGGCCGAAGAAAGGCCCATATATACCTATTTATGGACTCTTTACTAATAACTAGTTATAATAATACAACGTAAACTTTTGCTAACCTGCTGCTAGCAAAATTTAAGTAGCCGAGTGAGGGTAAAGTGTCGAAAGTATTAGTGCTCAATGCATCCTACGAACCGCTCAATATCTGCACCTGGCGCCGTGCTGTTGTCTTGTTGATGAAGGGTAAAGCAGAACAAATCGAGAACAATGGCAAAGAAATCTATACCGATTTGCCCTTGCCTACTGTCATTCGTCTGCGTTCGTACGTCAAGATTCCCTACAAAGAAATCAGCCTGTCGCGCCGCAACATACTCCACCGCGACAATTACATTTGTCAATATTGCGGCGATAAGAGGCATGATCTCACTATCGATCATATTATTCCCCGGTCGCGGGGCGGCTTGGATAGCTGGGACAACGTTGCTGCAGCCTGCCTGCGTTGTAATGTCAAAAAGGGCGACCGCACTCCTAAAGAGGCCGGGATGCCACTAAACACCACCCCGCGCCGGCCAATGTCGCACGTTGTTTTTGAGATTTCAAAGCACGCTGGTGCTTCCGAATATAATTGGAAGAAGTATGTAATCGGAGCCTAGCCTCGGTTTTTGCGGCAAAATAGTGCTTTCCGACTGTTCGAATTGCTGTCTATATTAAAGTGCCGCTTTGTTTATGCTTTGGCTATTGCGTTATTTTTGACCGAGGGCAATGCATTATGCTGAATGCCTGTAAGATCGGTGCCATGACTGTTCAGTCTGAAATTACAACATCTTCTGAGAAGGCACTTTTTGTTAGTGTCATCCTCGACGTGCAGATTCAGGGCTTGAAGGATAGGCTATTCACTTATAAGGTGCCGGAAGCGCTGCTTGGTAGCGTTTTTGTCGGAGCCCAAGTGATTGTTCCCTTTGGTCCAAGGCAGCTGGTTCCTGGTTATGTTATTGATTTGCTCGCTCATTTTGAAGCCGATTATGCCATTAAGGAAATTCAAGAAGTTCTAGAGCCTGAGCCTTTATTCGACCAAGAATATATAGATTTTCTTGGCTATATTGGAAAACAATATTGTGCCTCACTGCAAGAAGTGATTGCTGCAGCTATACCGGCTTGCCTAACTACCAAACTAAAGAGAGTTGTTAGGCTCACTTCTAATACTGCAGAAATACAGTTAGATGATGCTGCCAAGCTGATTGTCACCCTCTTGAGAGATTCAGCAAAAGGGGCGCTGAACTTGAATATTTTGCGTCAACGCTTTGAACAGATTGGTCGAAAAGCTCGTCCTAAGCTTGATGTTGTGCAATTTCAGCGGGCCCTGCGCGAGCTGGTCAAAGCGCAGTGCTTGTGTACTGAAGTTGAAGAAGAGGGCTCTACATCGGTCAAAACTGCTACTTTTCTCAAATCAGTAGATGGTGCTTCGGAGCTTGCTAAGACTGCCAAACAGAAAGCTGTAATTGCCGCCATTCTTGCCCTAGAGGCAGAAGGGAAGGCTGTTTCTATTACTCTCTTAGCTGAGGAGGCCAAGGTTAGTCGGGCCACAGTTGATAAATTGATAGGCGCCGGTCTAATTATTGCCCAGAGCGAAGAAGTGCAGCGCGACTCACTGGCGAGCTTACCGCAGGCCTTCATTGACCGGGCAGCAAAAGACAATAGTTTGCCTCTCACTGCAGAGCAGTCGCAGGTTTTTCAGGTGCTTAAAGATGATCTGACACAAAGGTTAAGTTTGAGTGCACAAGCCTCTCTTGAGCAAACTGTTGAGCCCTGGCTTTTGCACGGTGTCACTGGTTCTGGTAAGACAGAAGTCTATTTGCGATTGATTACTGAAGCCCTCAAGCTCGGTCGCTCGGCGCTCTTTCTTGTGCCCGAAATTAGTCTTACTCCGCAGCTCTCCGGCCGCTTAAAATCTCGTTTTGGTGGTCTTGTGGCTGTCTGGCACAGTGCCATCAGCGCTGGTGAGCGCTATGATACTTGGCGGCGCTTGCGTAGCGGAGAAGTGCGAGTACTCTTAGGTGCTAGATCGGCTATTCTTGCCCATCTTCCCGATCTTGGTGTAATAATCTTAGACGAAGAACATGACGGTTCTTATAAGCAGTCTTCTCCCAGTCCTCGATATAATGCCCGCGATGTAGCTGTTGAAAAAGCTAGGCGCACGGGTGCCCTTGTGCTATTTGGCAGTGCCACTCCAGACATTGTTTCTTATCAGCGGGCCAAGCAAAGTAATCGCATTTTGGCCATGCCCAATCGCGTGTTTCTTCAGGCTATGCCCAAAGTTACTCTTGTTGATATGCGCAAAGAATTTGCCGACGGTAAGAAGGCGATTTTTTCACCGCAGCTAAGTCGGGCTATTGATCATCGTCTCGCCCAGCAAGAGCAGGTGGTTTTGTTGATCAATCGCCGTGGTTTTGCTAATCATGTTTTTTGTCAGCTTTGTGGTCATGTGGTTAAGTGCAAAAATTGCAGTGTCACTTTGACTCTGCACCGGCGGCTGCGCTTACTGAGTGGTGAAGGTAGTGATAGCGAGCGGGAGAGGCTGGATAGTCAACCTCTTCAGGGTCACCTGGCCTGCCATCATTGCGGTTTTAGATCGTCTCTGAAAGAAGAATGTCCGAGCTGCAGCAGTCCCTTTCTGAAAGAGTCTGGGCTTGGTACACAGAAAGTTGAGCAAGAGGTGCACAAGCGTCATCCTGATGCTCGTGTCGTTCGCCTAGACTCAGATGTGGCCTCGAAAAAGGGTGCCTATGAGAAAGTCTTGAATCAATTTTCTCAAGGTGAGGCCGATATTTTGATTGGCACCCAGATGGTGGCAAAGGGCCTTGATATTGAGCGCGTTACTCTGGTGGGAGTTCTCACTGCCGACGCTGCCTTCAATCTGCCTGATTATCGCTCAACTGAGCGTGGGTTCCAGCTTCTGACTCAGGTGGCTGGACGGGCTGGAAGAGGCGAGCGAGTGGGTGAGGTTATTTTGCAAACTTATGCCCCTGAACTGGAGGCCCTGCGCCTGGCCAGTAAGCATGACTACCACAGCTTCTTTGGCCCAGAGCTAGAGAATCGTAGAGATTTTGAATATCCGCCATTTAGTCAACTGATCCGAATTGTTGTCAGCGGCGAAGATCAATTGTTGGTAGAGTCAGTTAGTGACTTACTTGCAGAAGAGATTAGCCGGCTACTTGAAGATGATGTGCCCGAGAGTGATGTTAAGTTGCTTGGTCCTGTGCCATGCGTTATTGAGCGAATTAAAGGGCGCTTTCGTTATCACTTAATCATCAAGAACAAAGGTGGGCCGGCTGTTCAACAGATGATCACCGACTATATGCGTGGGCGACGCTTTGGCCCGCAAGTGTCAGTGGCTGTGGATGTAGACGCTCTCGACATGATTTAGGTCATTGTTGCTCTAATGACTAAATTAAACTAGTTCTCTTTCTTCTCTTGCTGCTATTGGATACCATTTTGGCATATGGCAATCTTGCAAATTTTGTGCTTTCCCGTTCTTTTCACAAATGATATTCCTCTACTATTTCTGCTTTAGCCTTGTTCTCTTTGTTGCTGGTCCATTTCTTCTCTTCAAGAAGAAGGCCCGGGCTGGTTTGTGGCAGAAACTCGGTTTTGTCAGCAAAGAATTACGAGCGAATCAAGCTAATCTTTGCGGTTGTGTCTGGTTTCACGCCGTTTCTGTGGGCGAATTTAATGCTGTACTGCCGCTGATAAAGACTTTTCAAGCTAAGTATCCCCATCTGCCAATTGTGGTCTCAACCACTACTTATACAGGCCAGCAGCTTGCCCAAGAAAAAGTAGGCAAAGAAAGCTTGGAAAAGATTGCTTCTGTATTTTACTTCCCGTTTGACCTGCCTAGCGCTGCCTGCACCTATTTAGAGCTGCTAAAACCGAGGCTGGTGGTCATTGCCGAGACTGAGATTTGGCCAGGCTTTAGCTATCAGTGTAAAAGGCTTGGGGTAAAGCTCGTGGTCGTGAACGGTCGCATGTCGCCCCGTTCCTTTCAGTCTTATCGGCGCCATCGACGAATTTTCGCCCCAGTACTTCAGGCTTTTACTGAAATTGGGGTACAGTCTCCTGAAGAGGCCCAGCGCTATAGTGAAGTGGGTGGTGCCAAAGTAAATATTAGAGTTCTGGGCAATCTGAAATTCGATGGTCTCAAGCCAATTTCAGCCGAACAAATTACTCAATTGCGGCAGCAGGTCAATTTACCCTTAGATCGGTTTGTTCTTGTGGCAGGCTCTACCCATGAAGGGGAAGAGACTGCCATGCTCAAAGCCTACGGTCGCATGCTTGATACCAATGGTGGTGAATTTGCCGACAAGGTGCGCTTGGTTTTGGTGCCTCGTCATCCAGAGCGCTTCGATCACGTGGCTGCCATGGTTGACCAGGCCGGCTACACCGTGCGGCGACATTCGCGTTCTGAGTGTTTCACTGATAGTGGTAGAGAGGTCTATTTGCTTGATGTGATTGGCAAGCTTTTTGACTTTTACAGTATGGCAAATATTGCTTTTGTTGGTGGCACAATTGCGCCTGTCGGTGGCCATAACATTATGGAACCTTATGCTTACGGTGTTCCAGTTGTTGTTGGTCCGCGAGTTGAGAAGACTAAAGACGTGGCTAAGGCATTGGTGGCATGCCATGCTCTTTCACTATGTGCTAGCAGTGAGGAAGTGGTTGATAATCTCTTGCGGCTTTTTGCCGATAGTAATGCCCGCCTTCGTGCTGGTGCTGCTGGAAGAGAGTTGCTTAATGCCAGCCAGGGGGCTCTTAACAAGGCGATGGATATGCTAGCCGATAATCTTAGAGAAACTACTGTTCCTGCAACAGTGCCGACAAAGCTAAGTAAAGGTTAGAGCAGTGAAAGCAAACGACAGTAGACTATTAGCTGATGTGCTCAGGCCAATTTCTTACTGCTATGGTCTCGGAGCCTATGCCCGCCTCATCACTTATTCAGCCGGACTTGCTAGTCGCAGGTCTGCTGCTGTGCCCGTTATCAGTATTGGTAATATCACTGTTGGTGGCACTGGCAAAACCCCGCTGACTATTGACTTGGCAGAGCGGCTTTCGTCTGCCGGATTGAAGGTGGCGATTTTGTCGCGGGGCTATGGTCGCAAGTCAAAAGGTTTGCAGGTGGTAGCCGATGGCAGTGGTTCTCCTCTTCTTTCGGTGGAAGAGGCTGGTGATGAGCCTTATTTGATTGCCCAAGCGCTGCCTGAGGCAGTCGTTATTGTTTGTAGCTCTCGCCTAGAATCAGCCCAGCTGGCTGTGAGGCAATTTGGCGTTCAAGTAATTATTCTTGATGATGGTTTTCAACACATCAAGCTCAGGCGCGACTTTGACGTCGTTTTATGGGACTACAACGATAAACCCGATAAAGCTATGCTTGTGCCATCCGGGCGCTTACGCGAGCCTCTTAGCGGGCTTAACCGAGCCAGTGATATTGTCATTACTAAGGTGCCAGAAGGAGAAGAACAAGTCGAAGTAGATAGAATCAGTGCTCAACTTTCACAGTTGGCTCCGAAAGCTAATATCTATAGTTGTCGCTTTGCGCCAGCTTACCTTACTGGTTATGCTCAGGCCGGTCAGCTGGCCCAGCCTCTGAAGCTGAGTGAATTGGCTGGTAAGAGGGTCTATTCTTTATGTGCCATAGCTCGTCCTGAGGGTTTTGCTAAGGTACTGGCTGAGTTAGGTATTGTACCTGTGCGCCAACGGCAGTTTAGCGATCATCATTGGTTTTGCCCTGCACAAATGAGTGAAATAGAAGCTGACTTTATTGCCAGTGGCGCTGATCTTTTAGTAACTACTGAAAAAGACCTGGTGCGTATGACACTGTCTCCAGCTATGGCTGCAAAAACTTGGGCTGTGGTTCTCAAATGCCAGTGGATATCAGCTGCACCAACCTTCTTGTTAGACCCGATGTTGAAAGCCAAGTGTAGCAAGTATGATTGAGAAAAAGCCAACAGCTAAGACCATATTGGTGATTCGTTATCGCTTCATTGGCGATACTATTTTGACCGTGCCATTTTTGCGTAACTTACGAGCCGCTTATCCTAGTGCTCGGATTGATGTGCTCACTGGCCCCAAGAGTGGTGAAGTGCTTGATGGCTGTCCCTACATTGACTCGCAGATTGTCTACGATACAACGCGCTTTCATAAGTATGATAGTGGTGCGGGAAAGACACGTTCTTTTGCCTCTTATGTTTGGCAGTTACGTAAGCCAAAGTACGATCTGGTTTTTGTGCTCAAGCGTTCTTTTTCAAGTTCTTTACTGGCTTTCCTTACCGGGGCAAGGCGGCGGGTAGGCTATGCCATGAAAGGTTCTGGCCAAATAGTGCGTAACTTGCTTCTCACTGACAAAGTGCCCTGGCGTGAGGATATCCACGAAGTTGATTCACTTATTTCAGTGCTAGAGGCCGTTGATATTGTTGTTCCGCCTGAGCAGCGCGCCCTTGAATCTTGGGTGAGCGCAGCCGAGTTGGCTAAAGTTAACGAATTGGGTTTGCTGGCGCCGCTTCAGGCTGCTGGTAAGAAGATGGTTCTAATTCATGCTGCCGCTGCTCATCCTGACAAGCTCTATCCACTACCAAGTTGGGCTGCTCTAATCAAGCGGCTCTATCAAGAGCTTGGGCTTGTTCCGGTGTTTTCTGGTGATCAGCAAGATGTTGCACTTTATCAGGAGCTAGCTGCTCTAAGTGGTCTTCAGTCGGTTGCTCTCAACTTTGCTGGACGCCTTAGCTTGCGGGAGAGTATGGCTCTTTATAGTCAGATGAGTCTAGCCGTATGTGTTGATTCTGGTCCGGCTCATCTTTGTGCCGCAGCCCAGGTGCCTACTATTGCTATTTTTGGACCTACTGATCCTGTGCGTTGGCGGCCCTATGGTGAAAGGAATGCTGCTGTTTTCGCTAGTGCTTTGCCCTGTCGACCGTGCAATTATCACAAGGTTTGCCATAATAGAGAATGTCTAACCGAGCTTTCTCCTGATCAAATTTTTGAGAAGTGCTTAAATATGTATCGAGGTCCTCAAACGGGAGCACTGAATGTCAGTCAAATTTAAAAGCCTAGTATTGCTCTCGATTTTTGCTGCGACAGCTTTTGCTTCTGTTCCTGCTGCCGAATCGGCCGCCAAAAAACGCAAAGCTAGAGCCACCAATGCGGCTCCAGCGGTTGTGCCAGGTAGTGGTGGCACAGTTTCTCGCAGTGGTTTGCCGCTCTGGGTGCAGTACGACCAGGGGGGCATGTACTACTACAGTAAAAATGAATTGGAGAAAGCCAAGCAGTATTGGCTCACTGCCTTGAGAATGGCAGAGCAGATTGTGCCTATCGAGAAGGCCAAGGGCTTAAGTGTTGACACAGAACAGCATGTTTGTAACTTAATCAGTCACCTGACAATGTTTATTAGTGATACCAAGCTCAATCCCAAGGGTGTTGCTTATGCCAACCAGGGCTACAATAATTTGCCTAATATGGGATCTTCAGCCTACACCGATCAACGAAGATATGCCTATGATGCCATGGCTGCTAACTTGAAAATGATTCGGGAAGATGCGCGCTGGTTCGAGCGAATTATGGTTTTTGCCGAGAGAACTGTTGGTAAAGACAATCGCTGTCTCACTTCTTTGAAAGGCACCCGGGCCCAGATTGAAATTAGTGAAACGAATTGCAAATACACTATGTCTACTCTAGAGAAAGAATTGAATATTAGCCAAAGCGCTATTGATAACAGGCCAACCAACCGCAGCGCCACGAACAATCCTAATGGTTTGGCACCGAATGGTGAGTATGTACCACCAGGTCAGAACCCCTAGTAATAAAGTTACGAGGCGCTAGGCTTCTCAAAAAGGCCCTTGCTTTCTAGTAAAACCGGCAGGCCTCGCACCAGGCAAAAAGCAGCGGAAAGATAAACCAACACAATAGCTGTGGGTTGAGCCCAACTGTCTTTCAGCATGGTTGTTTGAGCGGCAATTACAAGGCAGAAGGCCAGTGCTTTTACTACCGCGTAAGTGAATCGACTAAAGTTCGATGCCACCAAGAACTTGCCTATGCCTGATTGCATCATGGTTTTAGCGCCGAAAGCAGTGTAGCCTTCGCTGCTTGCCTGGCTGCGCATGGCGTCGACAAAGGTGCCGCGAACGAGAAAGAGCAATGGTACCCAAACCGGTATCCAGCCCAGGGATGAGAAGACTATCCAGTAAGCCATTTCTACGGCACGGTCTCCGGCAATATCGAGGATGGCACCGAGCTTGGTTGCTTGGTTGAGTTTGCGGGCAAAGTAGCCATCTAGTCCATCCGCCCAAATCACCAGTACGGTCAAGGCAAAAGCTGTCCAGAGAAGTGTTTGCTGATTCTCTTTCGCCGGTAAATAAAGTAGAGCGAGAGTGGCAAGGGCAAGCACCACTCTCGATACCGTAATTAGGTTGGGGACATTCATTAATTAGACGTCTAAGTGGGCTACCAGGTGTGAATTCTTCTCAATGAATTCCTTACGCGGTGCTACTGATTCACCCATAAGCAAATCAAAAATGTGATCGGCTTCGGAGGCGTCTTCAATAGTTACTTGCTTAAGGGTACGAGTGGCTGGATTCATAGTCGTTTCCCAGAGCTGCTCAGCCATCATTTCACCGAGACCTTTATAGCGTTGAATATCAACGCCTTTATCTCCCATTTCGGCCAATACTGCTTCGAGTTTATGTTCGTTATAGCAGTACTCTACTCGTTTGCCTTTTGATACTTTGAACAATGGTGGTTGGGCGATATAGACGTAGCCGTTGTCGACTACTGGGCGAGCATAACGGAAGAGGAAGGTCAGCAGGAGGGTGCGAATGTGGCTGCCGTCAACGTCGGCGTCGGTCATGATGATTACTTTGTGATAGCGCAACTTGCTCAAGTCGAGGTTGAGGGCGTTGGGTCTGAGCATGCCTGTGCTTTTGCCACCGTCTTCATCTTGTTCTGTCACTACCAAGCCGAGTGCCTGAATCATGGCCTGTACTTCGTTGTTGTCGTAGATGCGGCTTGGCTGCACTCTTTCTACGTTGAGAATTTTTCCCCGTAAAGGCAAGATTGCTTGGAAGCTGCGGTCGCGTCCTTGTTTTGCCGAACCACCGGCGGAGTCACCTTCTACTAGGAAGACTTCGCATTTTTCTGGGTCTTTGTCGGAGCAGTCTGCTAGTTTGCCTGGTAGACCGCCACCGGATAGTGCCGATTGGCGACGTACGGTTTGTTTGGCTTTTTGGGCTGCTTCACGAGCTTGCTTCGATTGCAAGACTTTCATTAAGATGTCTTTGGCTGGCTTAGGATTAAGCTCTAACCAGTCAGCTAAGCGTTCGGCCGCGATACCTTGCACCACCCCTTGCACTTCGCGGTTGCCCAAGCGCTCTTTGGTTTGACCCTCAAATTGTGGGTCTGGCACTTTGACTGAAATAATTGCAGTCATCCCTTCGCGAATGTCTTCGCCAGTAAAACGATCATCTGATTCTTTCAGGATGTTAGTTTTTTTGGCGTATTCATTTACTACTCTGGTTAGAGCATTCCTAAAACCAGTTAGGTGGGTGCCACCATCATGGGTATTGATGTTGTTGACGAAGCTATAAACCGACTCTGAATATAGAGTTGTCCACTGTAGCGAACATTCTGCGGTAATGTCGTTGGTTCTTTGCTCAAAGTAGATAGGTGGTTTGTGTAAGACGTCACGAGTTTCATTGAGGTATTCGACATAACTAGAAATACCGCCAGCGTAGTGATAAGTCTCAGATTTGCCAGCACCTTTGGTGCTGCGGTTATCGGTTAGAACGATACAGAGACCCTTGTTGAGGAAGGCCATTTCTCTAAGTCTAGTAGCAAGTACATCCCATTCAAAGAAGATCTTTAGACGTTCATTATCTTCGTTAATATCGTGGAAAATCAGCTCGTCTGGCCAGAATGTGACCTTGGTGCCCTGCAAATCGGTTTCGCCCAAAACTTGCAGTAAGCCGTCGGCGTCACCGCGCAAATAAACTTGTCTATGGATGCGACCAAGTCGATAAACCTCGACCTCAAGACGCTCAGATAGAGCGTTTACGACTGAAGCGCCAACGCCGTGGAGACCGCCTGATACTTTGTATCCGCCGCCACCAAATTTGCCACCAGCGTGGAGAACAGTGAAGACTGTTTCAACAGCACTTTTACCGGTTTTTTCAACAATATCGGTGGGAATACCGCGACCGTTATCTTGAACTGTACATGACTCGTCTTCGTTGATGGTGATGTCGATTCTATTGCAGTGACCAGCTAAAGCTTCATCAACTGCGTTATCAACGATTTCCCAAACTAAGTGGTGCAGACCTCTAGGACCGGTGGTGCCGATGTACATGCCTGGTCTTAGTCGTACAGCTTCTAGACCTTCTAAAACATCAATTGCCGAGGCATTGTATTCAGCTGATATTGGCACTGGAGCCATAGATTCAGAAGCTTCGCTAGCTTTAGCTTCGCTTTCACTACTGGTGTTAGCAGTATCAGTTACTTCTACTTTGTTTTCGGAGTCGTCTTCAGTCAACGCTGCCACTGTCCCTTGTTCTTTGTTTGCCATGTGTATTCAAGATCCCAAACGGTTTTTGTTAGTTTCTTTGCAATTTTCGGATTTGTTTCCCCAAGTCTTTTGCAAGACAAGAGAGTCGAGCGCTATGCGCTAGGGGGCAAATCGGATATCTACCGGCCGAAAGGTCGCTACTCTCATGGGAGAATCACTTTGCTTCATTGCCCTTCGTACAGGTCAGATTTTAGCACAGAAGCCGCTCTCGCTGCCTTTAGAGTAACAAGCCTGGCGCTAGCTATAAAATCGTATGTACCAGTTACAAGCGCTAGAAGTTTATACTTGTATGTGGCCGTCCCTTAGAAACTCTGGAATCTAGCTTTGGAAATTTATTTTGAGCCAAAACCGGGCCTTGTAGAACGATCAGCCATTGCCCTTGGTTTTTTTGATGGTGTGCATCCGGGCCATCAGGTTGTCATTGGTAAAGCTGTGGAGGAGGCCAAAAGGCTTGATGCTAAGGCGGGAGTGGTTACTTTTGCCGACCATCCTCGAGGCTTGACCAGGGGGCAAGCTCCGCAGCTGCTCACCACCATCGAGCAAAGATTGGAATTGTTTGCTCAGCAAGGGGTCGAGCTGGCTCTTGTGCTGACGTTTTCGGAAGAGCTGTGCAAGCTCTCTCCCAGAGAATATGTGCAGAATGTCTTGGCCGCCAGTATGGGCGCCAAGTCGATTTCGGTTGGTCATAACCATCATTTTGGCCGAGATCGCGAGGGCGACGCTGATCTATTGCGTGATTTGGGCGTTGAGCGCGATTTTGTTGTTCATGTAGCCGATATGATTCTGGTGGAGAATCAGGAAGTATCAAGTAGCCGAATTCGCGATTTGATACTCTCCCGTGACATGGAGTTGGCCAGCGTCTTACTTAGCCGACCTTATAGCCTGCGTGGAGTCGTTGTTGGCGGCGAGAAGCGAGGACGGCAACTTGGTTTCCCTACCGCTAATGTTGATGTTGCCTTCAATCAACTGGTTCCGCCTGCAGGTGTCTATGTTGGCTCAGTACGATTGAACGATGGTAGCCGTCATCAAAGCGTGGTCAATATCGGTGTTCGCCCTACTTTTAAAGGCGGTAATGCTGATGGAGAGGTTCAATCTAAGCTCACTATTGAAGCTCATTTGCTTGATTTTGATGGTGACCTTTATGGTCAAACAGTTGAGGTTTCTCTGCTTAAGAGTTTGCGTGACGAGAAAAAATTTGCTGATTTAGATGCACTCAAAAACCAGATTGCTACTGATTGTCAGGTGGCTCGTTGCTATTTTGCATGTTGAACCAAGTTAATTTGAGGCATCTTGCGAGTCAGTAGAGTTACTGTCAGAAATTTTCGTAACTACAAGAGCGCTGCCCTTGATTTGCATGCTGGCAGAAACGTTTTAATTGGAGAGAATGCCCAAGGCAAGACCAATTTGCTGGAGGCTATAGAGTTAATTGCTAGTGGTCGCTCCGATCGCTCTAGCAGCGATCGGGAGCTAATTTATCGTGGTGAAAACCAGGCCTTAATCGAGGTTAGTTATCATTCCGCTGGATATAGTGAGACTGCTTGCTTGTTGCTCACTGCCGCTGAGCGCACCTCCCGCAAAGCTAAGATCAACGGTGTAATTCAGTCAGGAAGCCGGCGATTTGCTCGTCTTACCACGGTCAGTTTTAAGGTTTCTGACCTTGACCTTTTGCGTGGTGGGCCTAAACATCGTCGTGATTGGCTTGACCAGCTGGTCTGCAAGCTGAAGTCGAGCCATTTTGAGCTGACCTCACGTTATGACAAGATTATTCAACAGCGCAATCGTTTGCTCAAACTTTTCTTTGAAAAACAAGGCCGGCTGACAGGTTCAGATATCGATGAGCTTAGAGTCTGGGATAAGCAACTGGCTCAATATGGTAGTCAGATCATCAAACAAAGGGTGCATGTGTTGGCTCAGCTCTTGCCTCTAGCTGAGCTGCATCAATCGGAGATATCCGGCAGCAGAGAGCGCCTTAGTGCTCAATACATCTTTAAGACCGATGAAATCGAAACAGAAGCTGATGGAGAGGCAACGGTTATAGGCATTGAGCAGCTGAGCGCCATGGCTGAGCGAGAACTGGAGCAGATAATTCTCAGTCAGCTAAAGAAGCGACGTTCTGAAGAAATTGCCAGAAAACAGACTGTTTGCGGTCCTCATCGAGATGACGTTAGCTTTGCTCTAAACGATTTCGCCGCCACTGCTTACGCTTCTCAGGGGCAGCAGCGCAGTCTGGTCTTAGCTCTCAAGCTGGCTGAGTTGAAGCTAGTCACTACACGCCTAGAGGAGCCACCTTTACTCTTGCTTGACGACGTTCTGGCTGAGCTAGATCTCGGTCGTCAAGGTATGCTGATGCAATTGGTAAATAGTGAGATGCAAACATTAATTACCACCACTCATCTTGATGGCTTTCGCTCAGAATGGCTGGATGGGGCCAAAGTAGTCACTGTTAAGGCTGGCGAGATTTTATCGGACTAGGGTCAAACTTCAGTCACGAGATAAACTTTGGGCTATCAAGGTGGTTAAATGACACCATGTTAGGGTACATTAACATTGGTTAAGAAAACTGCCGAATTAGAGTTAGGTTCACTGAGTGTTCGCCGAGCATTTACATGACATAGATCGCAAAGTTTGCCTTGAATGCAACAGGCAGTTCACAGGTATCGTCGCGGCCTGTCCTCACGATGGCGCCAACCTGGTGCCTTTGGCCCGTGATCCGATGGTCGGCACCTGTTTAATGGGTAAATACGACATTATCGACGTCATCGGCCATGGCGGTATGGGTGTGGTCTACAAGGGCCGGCAGGTCCTGATGGATAGAACTGTCGCTATCAAAATGCTGCAGTCACAGCATATTGCTGATTCGATGAGTGTGAAGCGCTTCCACCAAGAAGGCAAAGCGGCTTCAAAAATGAATCACCCACACGTGATTACGGTCTACGACTTCGGTGTCACTCCCACCTCTGGTCAGCCTTTTATCGTCATGGACTATTTGTTAGGCACTGACCTATCTCAAATAATTAAAGAGGAAGGACAGCTTGGCGTTGAGCGCAGCTTGAAAATTTTGGCTCAATCTACTGATGCTCTTGATCATGCTCACCGGATGGGCGTAATTCACCGAGATCTGAAACCTTCCAATATCATGCTGATTGACTATGAAGACGAAAAAGATTACGTCAAAGTAGTTGACTTTGGTGTGGCAAAGCTCATAAGTGCTGGGGGCGAACAGCAGCGTTTAACTCAGATGGGTGAGGTCTGCGGTAGTCCGGTTTATATGAGTCCCGAGCAGTGTCAGGGTCTTGAGCTTGATAGTCGCTCTGATATCTATTCAATGGGAATTGTAATTTACGAGACTCTCACCGGTCGCTTACCCATCTTAGGTAAGACCATGGTCGAGACCATGAGTAAGCATATAACCGAGCTTCCACCACGCTTTACTGAAGTGCGCCCTGATCTGTATATTCCGGAGCGGTTAGAAGCTGTGGTGTTCAAGGCCCTGGCTAAAGATCGTGCCGATCGGCATCAAAGTATGGCCGAGCTTACTCGCGATCTAGAGACAGCTATTCCTAGGGCCGGAAAGAGTCAGGTACTGCGCACCGACTTCCCCACTATGCCGCAGAGCGATGAGGATAAGAAGTCTTCACCCTTTGCCAAGCTCACTCCTTTTCACTGGGTGGCTATTGCCTCGGCCTTGCTTATCACCGTTGGTATTGGCATTAAATTGATGATGGATGGTTCTAAGAAACCGACTCCTCAAGCAATTGTTGCTCCTGTTAAAGTGGTTCCTCCTGCTGTGGTTAACCCTGCTGTGGTTACAGCAGCGCCAGACAATACGGCTAAAGGCACTAATAGCGCTAGTTCGACTGCCTCTTCACCCAATGTTCTCCCTGGCAGCAATAGCAGTACTGGAACCAATAATACTGGAACTAGTAGTACTGAAACAGGCACCACAGGCAGTGCTGCTACTGCTAGTGTAAGCAAGCGTCCGCCTGCCGATGTTCAGTCAGAATCTGTTGAACGCCCGAAGACAGTTAGTCTGCCGAAAGTGAAGAAGGTGCGCAAACCGCGAGTTGAAACGGCTGCCTCACCTACTCCGCATGCGGCAAAGCCAGCCAAGCGCCCGGCTTTTGATCCATTCAAAGATTTGGCAAATAGCAAGAGCTTCTAGCTTGTTTTCTACTGATTATGAGCGGCCGCTACCAGTCTCTTTACTCTTTCGCTATCAACATCGTTGATCCAGTTGCCATCAAACTTTGCATAGGTTCCGAAAATAACCGCATCAGCATATTGGGCGAAGGCGGCAATATTGTCTGGTGTGACTCCAGAGCCTACTAGCACAGGAATTTTTACCGCTGCCTTTACTTCGCCTACAGCGCTTGGTGGCGGCGCATCACCGGTGCGCATACCTGTGACAATAACGCCATCGGCTTTGAAAAATTCAGCTGTTGTTGCTGTTTCTATCAAGCTGATGTCTTCGGTAATGGCGTGGGATGAATGTTTCTTTTTGATGTCGGCAAATATCTTCACTTTTTCGGCCTTAATTGCTGCTCGCTTTCGCACTATTTGAGCGGCACTGGCTTCGTGTATGCCTTCATCACCTATGTGGGCATAGACGAATCCTTCTACTCGTACAAAATCAAGGTCACTGGTGTGGGCTACTGCCAGTGCTTCTATATTGGCTCCGGCCAATATCTGCACACCAATAGGCATGTGGCACTCTCGCTTGATGGCACAGGCAACTACAGCCATAGCGGCGATAGTCTCGGCTTCAACATAACCTTTTAAATAAGGCACATCATGCATATTTTCGATAACAAGTGCGTCTACGCCAGCCTTTTGGTAGGTTGTGGCGTCGCTTAAAGCGCGCTCAATAATCTCTTCCATGTTGCCCTTGTAGCCCGCCGCTCCCGGAAGAGCGTGAATGTGGACAGCGCCTATTATTGAGCAGCCTTTGCCAAACATTTTATGCTCCTATTTAAGCAGTACTGCGCGCACAGGACTCGCCTCTAAATCCATAAACTTTAGTGGCAATGCCACTAAGATATACTCGCCTTCTTCAACGTTTCTCAGATCAAGATTTTCAAGCCATACCAGACCGTGGCGATCTAAAACGTTATGGGTAGACAATTCTTTTGATCTAATGTGGTCAACTGATGGCGTGTCGAGGCCAACCAAGACAAAACCAAGTTGGCCCAAGAGTTCTGCTGTATCGCTTTCGATATAGCTATACTCTTCTTCGAAAACTTCAAAATTGATGATATCAGCGGTGCGAAACAATACCCGCTTGACCCTTTCACTGGCCGCCTTGAGCTTTTCTTTCACCATTGCAGCAGTGATGCCAGCTTTGCAAGGGGCAATGTCGATTACGGCAACCGGACCAATAAAAGCAGCTAAACTCATAGCACCAGCAGTAGTGTCGTCTTTACTGCCATCGCTGCTACCTGGGCTTAGTGAGCCTTTGATATGCACCGGTGCGTCGGCATGGGTACCAATATGCGGGCTCATGGTCAGTGCCGTTAAATTGATAACTTTGCTACTTTCATAGCTGAGAGTAACTTGGCGCGAAAACGGCGTATCGCCGGGGAAACAGGCAGATTTTTCGTCTACCGGTTGGGATATATCGATAATTTTTTCGAAGGAGAAGTTCATAAATTAGATGTTGCCAGCAACGTCAAAATGGAAATAAGTTTTGATGTGATCGGTTTTTATGTCTCTTGGGGTTTTCCGTTTTTCAGGGCGTGGTCCGATCAATTTTAGTTTTTTCAGCACTTCTTTGAGAATAAGCTCAAAGTGCCTATTGTCAAAACCGCTTGAGAGTTTGATGCATAGACCTAGACCCTGCGGATATTTAGAGCAACTACCGATGCCTACTCCGAGCAAGCCATCCGCCCCTTCTTTGGCGATGATTGGCGCTTCGCAGACACCAAAAAGGTCTTGGGTGATCAGTCTAAAATCAACCCGGCCTGCCCCTGAAATGGCTCGAGGGTGAGCTAGCATCAGTTGGCCTAGCTCATGATAATAGGGCGCACATTGAGCAATCTGATCATCTTCGAATGCCACTGCTGTATTGCTCAACAGGCTCTGGTAGAGGTACGACATCTCATAGGCTGAAAGAGCATAGTTTGGCAGCTGGCAACCATCTGTGGTGCTCAATAATGACTCTTCACTGCGCTTTATCAGTGCTGACAAAACTTTCCTCAGGCGCACATGCTGTGGTTGGTCGGCCAGTAGATATTTTTCTGGATCTCCAGCGGAAGCTTTGATGGCAGAGAGATAGCCGATATGTTTGCCACTACAATTGTGGAAACGTCTTCTTGCTTTTTCTTCGCCTTCACCAATCTGATTTTTTGTCTCGCTTGAAATCGGAACAGCTGGTGGGCATTTAAGCCCATCTTCGCTGGCTCCAGTGATGGCGATAATTTCTTCAAGCAATTCAAGGTGTCTGGGTTCGGCGCTGTGGGATGCCATGAACAAAGCAAGATGCTCAGGTTTTAGTTGAGGAAAGTGTCTCTTTAAGATCGGCAAATGCTGTATCAGTTGCCATGGTTTGAGTAGTGAACGACTCCACAGTTGATAGTTGATATCACCCAATTGCACTAGTGGTTTGACAGTAGTAATTGACTGCAATTGATCGCCGCTAGATTTAATGCCTTCGACCAAGCTGATAATGCCGTAGACTGTCACTTCTTTTCTGCCGCTGCGCTCGATGGTGAAAAGTGGCTGCCAGGGCAGGGTGCTGTCGCTCGGTGTTGTCAACTGGGATGGCATGTGGTTTGTCTGCATTTTGGTTAGTAACTTTTATCAGGCAATAAGTTTGTCTAGTAATCTTCTCAGTAAGTTGCTTATTCTTCTAGGGACAAACTCTTACCTTAATAAATTCGCTCAAAGCGGCCTCGACTTCTATTTCATGGTGTAAAACCAATGCTTTAGCATAGGGAATAAAATGGCAGTTTCTTTTAAAACGGCAATTAATCCAGGTCAAGCCTCGCCAAGTCCTTTGGGTTCTTACTCTCATGCACTAAAGGTTGGCAATTTGCTCTTCATTTCTGGTCAGGGCTGCCGTGATCCTAAAAGCGGCATTGAAGCTGGGCTTACTTTTGATGCCAACGGGGCGGTGGTTGCTTACGATATTGAAGAGCAAACAAAAGGTGTTCTTGAAAACCTAAGAGCTGTTTTAACTGCCGCTAATCTCGGTTTCGAAAATGTTGTCGACATAACTGTCTTTCTTGCCGACATGAACGACTTCCAAAAATACAATGGTGTCTACAGTCGTTATTTCTCTATGGAAAATCCACCTGCACGAACCACTGTGCAGGTAGCTAAGCTGCCTGGGCGCAACTACATTGAAATCAAAGCAATAGCGGCTTTTGCCGACTAACAAAGGGGTAAGGAGTAGAAAATGTCTAACGCTACTGTAGCCAGCTCTCTCAATCTCGATCTGAAAAAGATTGAGCACTTCATTGGAGGGAAATTTAAGGCTGGTTCTGGCAAGGAGACTTTTGAATCGATTAACCCAGCCACTGGCAAGGCCCATGCCACCGTTGCCCTTGGTACTGCTGATGATATCGATGCTGCTGTGAAAGCCGCCCGTCAAGCCTTTGAGAAGGGCCCGTGGCCAAGGATGTCGGTGCGTGAGCGCTGCAATATCTTGCGCAAGATCGCTGATTTGATTTTAGCCCGGCGTGAAGAATTTGCCATTGCCGAGAGTATCGATAGTGGCAAACCTATCAGTGAGAGCTTTGATGGCGATATTCCTCGTTCGGCTTTCAACTTCCAATTCTTTGCTGATTTTGCACCGAGTTATGTCGAAGAAGCTTTTTCTACTTCTGAAAACGAAAGACACATTGCCGTGCGCGAGCCGCTTGGAGTCTGCGGTTTAATTACTCCGTGGAATCTTCCTCTTTATCTTGCTACCTGGAAAATTGCACCAGCTCTAGCTATGGGTAATACCATTGTGCTCAAGCCAGCGGAGTGGACCCCATATACGGCTTATTTGTTAGCCCAGGTGGCTGTGCTTGCAGGGCTACCAGATGGCGTTTTGAATATCGTCCAGGGCTTTGGTGCTGGCGGTGCTGGTGAAGCTCTCACTCGTCATCCTGATGTGCGGTCAATCTCTTTTACTGGCGAAACTTCTACTGGCCGAGCGATCATGCAGGCTGCTAGTGCCACTATGAAGAAGCTCTCCTTTGAACTGGGTGGCAAAGGTGCCAACATCATTTTCGCTGATGCTGATCTAAATGAAGCCATTCCAACTGCTGTAAGGGCCGCTTTCCGCAATCAAGGCCAAATTTGTTTAGCTGGTTCAAGATTGTTTGTTGAGCGCAAAGTATACGAAGAAGTAGTTGCGAAGATTGTTGAACGTGTGCGCAAAATAAAAGTTGGCGATCCTCTCGATAAAGAAACTGAGATGGGAGCGCTAATTGCCCGTGAACACATGGAGAAGGTGCAGTCGTATTTAGCTATTGGTAAAAAAGAAGGCCATCTACTCTGTGGTGGTGAGCGCCTCACTGCTCTTGGTGATGGTAATTTCTTGAGTCCAGCTGTTTTCACCGGTTTAGAAATCGAGTCTCGTTTCTTGCAAGAAGAAATATTCGGTCCAGCCTTGCCGATTTTGCCTTTTGACAGTGAAGAGGAAGCAATCGCACTAGCTAATTCCACTCCCTATGGCCTTTCTGCCTCGGTGTGGAGCCAGGACATCGATCGCTTACACCGAGCCAGTACTCAAATTAGAGCTGGGTTGATTTGGATCAATACCTGGTTCGCTCGCGACTTGAGAACGCCTTTTGGTGGCCAGAAGTCTTCTGGCATGGGTCGCGAAGGCGGACGCTATAGCCTAGAGTTCTTCTCCGAAGCTAAGACTATTTCTTACAAATACAGAATGTAGAATTACCGAACTTAATTTAGAAGGACCGAAGACTATGGATTTAGGTATTCGCGGTAAAAAGGCTCTCGTTACAGGAGCTTCTAAGGGCATCGGGCGGGCCATTGTCCAGGCCCTTAGTGCCGAGGGTGTGGAAGTGATTGCGGCAGCGCGCGATCAAGCTAACCTAGAGGCCTTAGCAGCTGGACTTTGGCGTAAAAATGCACCGCTTCATATTTTTAGTGCTGACCTTAGCCAGGAAAGTAGCCGCAAAGAACTAATTGGTTTTGTTGATAAGACCTTTAAAGACTCTGGTCTCGATATTCTCGTGCACAATGTCGGCGGTCCTAAGCCTACCGATACTGCTCAGACTTCGTCCGCTGATTGGCAGGCCGGATTTGAACAGCTGTTTCAATCTGTGGCTGAGCTTAATTGTGCCTTTTTGCCTGGTATGAAAGAGCGCAACTTTGGCCGAGTTCTTTGTGTTACCTCTCTGTCTGTGATGGAACCTATTCACGGACTGGCAATTTCAAATTCGCTTAGAGCCGCTGTGACAGCTATGCTCAAGGGCTTGGCCAGCGAGGTGGCGGCGCACAATATCACCGTTAACTGTGTAGCGCCGGGTGCCATTGCTACGGATAGGCTCACTGATTTAATGGCTGCCCGAATGGCAAAAAGTGGCCAGAGTGAAGAAGATTATAACCGTGAGTATTTGGCCAGTATTCCGGCTGGTCGGCTGGGCACTCCTGAAGAGTTCGCTTCTGTGGTGGCTTTCCTTGCTTCGGTTCAAGCTGCTTACATAACCGGTTCGACAATTTGTGTGGATGGCGGTAAGCGTCGCTCCACCTATTAGGTAGTATTATTTATGATCCTTGGATATGCAGGTAGATAGAGGTATATTGTGAAATTTCTCGTTCTCGGTGCCGGAAAGATGGGCTATGCCGTAGCTTATGACTTAATTCGCGGCTCTAAAGTCGAAAAAGTAGTGGTTGCTGATAGCAGCACTGAAAACCTCAAAGAGCTAGTCAAGCGCTTGCCTGACGAGAAGATTATTCCTGTCGAGCTAGACGTCACCAATGAAGAAGAATTGGCCCAGCTAATGGGTGAAATTGATGTGGCTGTTAGCTGCATTACTTACAAGCATAACTATGAATTAGCTAAGATTGCTCTTGCTACTAAAACTCACTTTGTCGATCTTGGCGGTAACGAAGAAATTGTTGCCAAAGAGTTCATGCTTGACGAATTGGCTAAAGAACAGGGTGTAACTATCATTCCTGATCTAGGCTTGGCACCAGGGCTAGTATCACTATTGGCTGTTAGTGCGGCCGAGAGCTTCGATGAAATTTATGATATTCGCTTGCGTGTTGGCGGACTGCCAGCCAATCCTGATGATTGCTTCATGGATTATTGCCAGGTTTTCTCAATTGACGGCTTAATCAACGAATACAACGAAGACTGCACCGTATTGAGAGACGGCAAGATTTTCTCTGTGCCTTCGCTTTCGGATAACGAATCAATCGAATTTCCTCGACCATTTGGCACCATGGAAGCCTTCAATACTTCTGGCGGAATTTCCACTTTGCCCCAGAGTTATTTGGGCCGCGTGCAGCACCTCGACTATAAAACTATTCGCTATCCTGGCCACTGTGATGCCATCCATATGCTTAAGGAGTTAGGCATGATGTCCAAAGAAGCAGTTGAAACTGCCTCTGGACCAGTTGTACCTCGTGATTTGTTGTTCAAGCTTCTCAGCGATAAGCTGCCTAAAGATGAACCAGATGTGGTTTTGGTAAGGGTTATGGTTTCGGGCTTGAAAGATAAGAAGCCTGTGCAAATCGTCTGGGATTGTATTGATTATGCCGATCAAGCTGCTGGACTTACTGCCATGATGCGTATGACTGCCTTCCCTGCTTCTATTGTGGCTCAGATGATTGCTCGGGGCGACATCACCGAGCGCGGTGTTCTGCGGCAAGAAACCACCGTGCCTACCAAGCTTTTCTTGGCCGAAATGGACGGCCGCGGTATTCGCTTGCAAATGACTGAGCGCGCTCCGGCTCATATTAAGTAGGTAGCCCTAGGCTGGACCAAAGACTGTGCATGAGCACATTGGCTCATGGCGTGTTTTTGCCTAAGCTCATCTCACTGATAAATGGTGAGCTTATGAATCAAGGGAAACGAACTTTTTTTGCTGGTGATAGTTTTCGCAGTCAGTTAGAGGTACGGTGGGCACTCTTCTTTAAGGCTCTCGATATTGACTATGTCTACGAAAAGGAAGCCTATCCTCTTCTATCGGGCTGGTACCTACCGGATTTCTGGCTTCCCAAGCTCAATGTCTTTGTAGAAGTAAAACCCTGGATTGGGGGCGTCATTGATAGTGCTCGCTATAACGAGTTGGCGCAGACTACTGGTTTTCCTCTTCTCTGTGTTCAAGGGCGACCGGATAAGGGGCAATACACTGTTGATGTTTACGGGCCGGTAAGAAGTTTCAGGTTTAAGAATGCTTACTTTGCCGAAGCTGAGCGCTCGAATAAGTGTTTGACTCTGGTCAAGGAAGATGACCGCCTTAGCTGGGAGGTACGGAAAGGTGCCCCGGTTTCTAGCTTGACTAAAAATCCGGTTAGGAAGAACTCGGAGTGGATGCATCTTGCTTCCGCTGCTGCCCTGCGCGATTTCAGCAAATAGTCCGCCGATTTGTCCAAAAAACCTGGGGGCTGTGTAGATACTTTCGTGCAAGCAATCTCACAAAAGGAAGCGCTAGATGGCAGTATCTAATTCAACTGAGCTTGATGTCGAACGTAAACCTAGCACTGAGCGCTCTAATGAGCGTAACGGTATTAATCTCCTTGGAATTAGCTTCGATTTTATGCCTGGCCGTGGCCTAGAGAAGACTGCCAACACTGATGCGACAGCCCGGAAGATTGAGTGGGAGAGTGATGTTAGCGGTGCTTTGACCAAAGCTCAAAGAGAGCACAAGCCCTTAGTAGTTGTATTCAAGGAAGACCGCTGTGGTTGGTGCAAACTCTTCTCTGACGAATTGCAGAAACCCGAAGTGGGTGCAATCGCTAAGGACGCTGTCTATCTGCAAGTAACTCCTTCCACAAATTCTGAAGCGAAGCAGTTGGCTAATTTGGTAAAAGTTGAGGGCTATCCTACTGTTTCTGTACTTTCCGTGGAAGGCGGAGTAATTAGCCCGATATCCAAAGTGGCTGGCTTCATGGACAGCAATAAATTTATCAATCATATGCGCGTTGCTTTCGCTGCAGCTCGTAGCAAGAATCAGACTGTTTAACTATAATTGCCACTGTCAATTTTGGAGTGGCAATGGAAGTCAAATGTGATTCGGATCAGATCGCTGCATACATAAACGCTCTGCGGAGCGAATACGAAGCCAATCTGAAAAAGTTCGTTGATTTACCCAGTGTGAGCATGGAGCCCGAACGGGCCGAGACCATGCTAGCTACGGCGGCAATGGCTATCGATTTGCTGCAGTCACAAGGGGCCACTGCCAGACTGGTAAAAACTGTCGGACAGCCAGTGGTAATTGGCGAATTTCACAGCGGCGCTGATTGCCCCACAGTTACTGTCTACAATCACATAGATGTGCAGCCGGCCGATCCATCGGAATGGCTTACCTCACCTTTTGATATGCAAATAGATGATGGCGTCTACCGTGGACGCGGCACTACTGACGATAAAGGTCCAGCTCTGGCGGTCTTGTATGCCGCTTCTTATGTGCACAAGCAGGGCGTGCCTATCAATATTAAGTTCATATGGGAATTGGAAGAAGAAATTGGCAGCCCCTCATTTGAGCGCTTTTTACAAGAAAATATTGCCGACTTGAAGACCGATTCGGTGGTGATCTCTGATACCATCTGGGTTTCGCGCGAAAGGCCTGCCATACCTTATGGCTTAAGAGGTTTGCAATGCTGCTTGCTTAAGCTCAAGACCGGCGTCAAAGATGTACATTCGGGTACAACTGGCGGTCTGGCTCGCAATCCTATCGCTGAGCTAGCATTTTTGATCTCCAAATGTTTTGACGCTAAGACTGGAGAAGTTAAGATTCCTGGTTTCCTTGATGATGTGCGGCCAATAGATAGCATAGAGTTAGAGAATTTTGTGGCCTCTGGCTTTAATGTTGCCAATTTCAAGAAAGCTCATGAGTTGCACTCTACTCGCACTGATGACGCTTCTGAAGCCAGCGCCCGCATCTGGGCCACACCTACTTTTGAAGTGCATGGTATCACTGGCGGTTATTCTGGGCCGGGCGTGAAGACCATAGTGCCGCATCAGGCTGAAGCAAAAGTTAGTATGCGCCTTGTGCCTAATCAAGATCCGGCCAAAGTATTGGCTATGCTGAAGAAATTCGTAGCAGAGCATGACCCCGATGTTGAGGTTGTGGCCGAAGGTTCGCTCAAACCATTTCTTGGTGAATTTACTGGGCCATTTGCCCAGGCTGCTAAAGCGGCAATGAAGACTGGTTTTGGCAAGGAGGCAGCCTTCACCCGTGAAGGTGGATCAATTGGTGCGGTCGTGAGCATGCAGGAAGTATTGAAAGTGCCCCTGGTATTTCTAGGGCTTTCACTACCAGAGCACGGCTACCATGCCATCAACGAAAACTTTGACTGGCAGCAAGCCAGTGGTGGTATGCGCATGTTTATAGACTATTTTGAGAGGCTGGCAAAAACACAGTAGTGCCCTCGTTTTAGTCCAGCTTGACGTTTCTATATTCGATTCATTGCCGACACAAATCTTTCGTATGCAGCTCTTATTTTCACCGTTTCTTTTGCGCTCTTGCCTAAATATTTGTCGCACAGTTTCAAAACTCGGCCAGTGTCCGAAGCCATTTTTGGCATAAGCACGGTCTTCATTTTATTCATCGAATACGGGGTTTTTTCAGGATATTTGGCTTTGAAGTCTCGAAAAAGAATGTCGTGATTGCATGCCATAACCAGGTTTAAATCGTTAAGCAGAGCTGGTGAGAGAGTTTTTTCTGTCTCGGCCTTTGTCAGAGCTGAGCGGAAGAACATATGTGCTTCCTTGGTCTTGCCCCCCTTTAAGCTATCAATCGAGGACTTCATATCTTTTTGTATGGGGTTGCCGTTATCAGGGAATTTCACTCCCTTGACGAGCCTGTCTATTTTATCGTCTATAGCCTGATTCTGAGCTTGAGCATTACTATTGCAAAGAAGCATTATCCCTAGTGCTGATAATGTTAGTTTGAGTCTCATAAATTCTCCCTATTTGCCCAGTGTACTCTCGTACTTATTCCACAGACTGCAGATAACTCGCAAACTATTAATCTCACCGGGTGTAAAATTTTGTCGTTTGCTAGGCTCTGGAGCGACAAGGCTCTTTTGCAAATCACTGATTGTAAAACCAGCGATTTCTCTTGCCACTAGACAAGCGTATAACAGAGCACCGTCCGGACCTGGATGATGATTGTCGGTGTCGTATAGCTTTAGTTGAGGCTGATTGTTCTGACAGAAGAAAACAAAGTCGCCGATTGGTAAAGTTTTCAATTTAAGCTCTGCGTCAATCTTGTCAAAAAAATTCGCTATCCTACTTTTGTCTGCTGCACTATTTTTGTCACCCGGTATCTTGATGAGAATTAGCTTTGCTCGTTGTTGCTCAGCGATAGTTTTGAATTCTTCAAGCGATTCCTTTGCTTCTTGATAGTCGCCGTAAATGGCCCTTGTTCCCTCTTGCAAAACGATATAGTCCCACTTACTTTTCGTAAGCAAGCTCATGGTGTTCCTGTCGCTCAGGTGTTCAGCTAGTGTGAAGTTGGGACCAGTTGCACTAAAGGCGCTGAAAGTTTGGTTGGGTCTAGCGAGCTTAATGATCTTGCTGAACTGCTCAGGCGCGTCAAAGGTATAGGTGAGGCTGTTGCCGATAAACAGTACACGTTTTGCTTTTGGGTCACTACTGCTTGAGTGAAGCTTTATGGTTACTTTTCTAGGAAAAAGGAAGAAAATTAGAGCTAGAAGAACAGCGCCAAACGCAAATAGATTGAAGATTCTACGAGGCAAAGGTGGGTGGCTATTTTTCTTCTTTACTTGATCAACCACGCCCACCTTTGAGTTTTCAATTGATTTGCCGCGCTTTTGCTCTTGCTGGAAATAGGTCATTATCTCTGAAAACAAGGCTGTTAGTGACTACGTTCTAGCTCAACTGCTTCTTGTCTATCTTGCCTGCAGACGTGCGTGGTAGAACATGATCGCAAGTATAGAATTCCCATTCCATTGGTCGCAATTCGCGCTTCAAATGCTGGGCACAATATTCGCGCATTTGCTGAACCAGCTTTTGGCGGTGTTCCTTTTTCTCTTCGCCTTCGCTGTTAAGACTGTCTGACCATTGACCTGGTTGCAGCACTGTATGGGCCTTAACTATTTGTCCCAGCTTACTGTGGGGCACGCCAATCACCGCTACTTCTTTAATGAGGGCATTGGCACGCAGTACGTCTTCAACTTCTGCAGGAAAGACTTTGTTGCCAGCAACAATAATTAGTTCTTTGGCCCGGCCTGAGATATAGAGATAATCGTCTTTAAGGTAGCCGATATCGCCAGTAAAATAGCCACCATCATGAATTACTGCATTGGTGGCCTGGTCTTGGCCAATATAACCAAGCATCAGAGTGCTACCACAAATAACTATTTCGCCTGACTGACCTTCCGCTTGCTCAGTGCTGTCAGAGCCTATTATTTTGACTTTAGCTGAGGGCACTAGTTTGCCAACTGATTGGTCTGGGCCGGTGAGATTGACTGCAATAATTTTTGATTCGGTAGAGCCGTAGCCGTTGTTGAGGCGCCGACCGAATACTTTATGAAAATCTTCTGCTAGAGAAGCGGGCATCGGTGCGCCACCACACAGTAGTACTTTGGCATTGCTTAAGTCAATGGTGCCTTTTGGTAGGGCTAGAAAAGCACCATATATGGTGGGAACGCCAACCATGAATTCTGGTTTGAATTTGTTGTTAGCGGCAGCGATGCCTTCTATGGTCATTTCTGAAAAGACTACTGTGCTGCCATCAAGTAGAGCGATCAACATTACTTCCAGGCCCAGCACATGCGACACAGGTACTGGCAGAAGGACATTGAGATCTTTGTGAAAATCTGCCATGTCTCCCAGTTCGCTCAAGTTATTAATTAAGCTGCCTAGGTCGTGGAGGGCGCCTTTAGGTGTTCCGGTTGTGCCCGATGTGAGAATCAAGAGGGCTGGGTCGCCGAGGCTGGCAAAGTCACTGACTTGATCGGCTGAGCGCTCAGTCGCTTCGAATTTATGAATTTGAGCAATATCACAGAGAGCAATTTTGGCGCCGTTATTAAGATTAGTCTCTAGGGCAGCGTAGTCTTTGATTAAGGCGGGAGCAACTAAAACGATTTTGGCTGAAATAGCAGGAGATTTTGCTACGTTGGCTAGTTCGCCTTCTGTTAGGCGAAAATCAACGGGCACAGCGATGGCTCCGAGACGCCAGGTTGCCAGTATAAAGGCTGCTAGTTCTGGACAGTTGGGGGAGGTCATGAGAACTTTGTCGCCAGCGCTAACTTTAAAGCTTTTAAGTAGGCTCTCAGCTTGCCCAATCAATTGCTCTAGGGCCTTGTGGTCGATTTCCCTAATCTTGCCGCCAGCCAATACTTGTATCAGCGCGGGTTTTCCGCCATTGGCATGACCACTCTCGGCCGAACCCGGTCTTAAGATGCGATCTAGCTTATCTTGGAGGTTGGAAGTAGCCTGCATAAATACCTCAGATACAATCTGCGAATGACGATTGTACTTTCTATTCTTACAAATTTGATCTTCTTTCCATTCTTCTGCCCGACAGCTATAGAATTGTTTGGTACTCAAAATTCGTTTGGTACTGAAAATAGGAATCTTTCGTGACTGACTTCTTAACTACTTGGCCTGAGCTCGATTACCAATCCCTATATGCCGTGCCCATTGGCGGTCAGGGTGAGCTGGGGCAGGTGATGTGGTTATTTATCTACCAGGGCGAAATGATTGTGGTTGATGCTGGAGCCAGCTATCCAGCTCGCGAGCTGCCAGGCGTTGACCTGCTATTACCTAATACTTCGTTCTTAGAGGCCAATCAAGACAAGATTACGGCACTCTTGCTTACCAATGGTCATGAGGAGCATGCTGGGGCAATCATGTACCTCGCCCACCATGTGAGCTTGCCGCGAGTTATGGCTCCGCGCTTTGTGGCAGAGCTGATCAATCAAAATGTATACGATCTATATGGCACTAGCGAAGCGACTGAGTCAGCTAGTTTGCCTGCCATGGAAGTGGTAGATGTCAGAACCAAATATCAAGTAGGGCCCTTTGAAGTTGAATGGATTGTCAGTAACAATGCCATCGCTGATGCTTGTGCCCTGCGTATAAGTTGTAATGCCGGTACTGTTATCTATACTTCGAGCTTCAAATTTGACCAGACGCCAGTCGACGGAATATTGCTTGATGTTGGTCGCCTCGCCACCATTGGTGATGAGGGTGTCACCTTACTAATTTCGGATTCGGCTAATGTGGAAGCTGGAGGCTACACACTTTCGGAGAAAGTGGTGGCTGAAGCTCTGGAAAAATTAGCAAAGACTGCTAGCGGTCGAATGATTGTGGTCATGCCTGGCACCAATACTCACCGCCTGCAAATTCTTTTTGATGCTGCGGCAAAGTCGAATCGAAAAGTCATTCTGTTAGGCGACACTCTTCACAAAATTGCAGTCAGTGCAGCTATTACAGGCAATCTTAATTTTGATAGAGCGATTGAAGGTTCTATTAATGCTTTGGCTGGCATGAATGAGCGAGAAGTGATGGTGATTGCCAGTTCCACCGAAGCCGATCCGATCAATGTTTTAGACGAAATGGCTTACGACAATCACCCTACCGTCACTCTAAAAGAGGGCGACACTATTGTTTTCTCAAGTGATGTCTTGCCTGGCCGAGCCCGTCACATGGCCCATATTCTTGACCAGCTCTTGCTTAAGAATGTCAGTGTTGTCTGGGGCCAGCGAAAAGGAGTGCATGTCTCCAAGCATGCTTCAAAAGAAGAATTGAAGTTGATGCTCTCGATTACCAATCCTCGCTATTTTGCTCCAGCTATTGGTGAAGGGCGGCATATCACCCAACATGGCGAAATGGCTACTGCTTTTGGTCTTGATGAAAGTGCTATTTTTACTTTGAGCAACGGTGATCTGCTTGAAGTTCGCAATGGCGTAGCCTCTGTCGCTGGTTCGGTAGCTTTTCAGCCGGTTTTGTTTAACCGGGAACAAGGTGAGCGCGTTACGACAGCATCTGTGAATGAGCGCCGCGCTCTCAGTTTAGAGGGAGTAGTGACAATTGGTTTGACTGTCACCGCCGGTGGTGAGATAGTTACCGGCCCTACCGTTGAAGTTGGTGCTTCTGGTTTCCTTCGCTCAAGTGAGTGGGCGGCCATGCGCCTAGAACTTGATGGCATTGTCAGAGAAGCTGTTTCGCGTACGAAAAAAGATTCAAAGAATGATGATGTCACTGTTCAGCTGCGCTCATCTGTGCGCGAAGCTGTTGTAAAAGCATTGCGTTCGAGGCTTTCAGCAAAGCCCACAGTACAAGTCTTAGTGCATCAAGTCACTAGTTGATCTCTATTGATCTCATTTTTTTAGAGCCTTACCAACCGCCGGTAATTAGCATTGAGTTGGCATCGTTTAGCACCAGGGTAAGTTTATCCCCTGGATTGACCTTGATTTTTTCTTGCCAATAATAAGTTAGTCCGGGGGTCTTATGTTGGCCCGTGGCATACCACTCGCCTGGCTTGAGTGATACTAGACCTTCCATGGCCGTGCCTTTATTAGCCGATTGAAGAGTTATCGGTGTTGGATCTAGACCCAGCCTCAGCGCTTCCATCTCTTCGTCTTTGTGGCTGTCTTCGTATTCTTCGACTGCCTTAAGATAACGAGCATTGCGTGCTTCTTCTATTCTGTTTATGCGCTCTACTTCAGGTTTGACATATTTCAGCATGTTGTCGGCCCAGCGGTAGAGCCCAGCTACTAATTTAGGTTCATCTCCACCGGCGCGTTTTTGGGCATTGCGATAGGCATAATGCCAACGCCAACCAATATCAGGATACGGCTTAGTGAGCGATTGCCTGCTGAGATAGCCAGAGCTGATTAGCATTTGCTTGATTTGCTTGTCTTCTTCAGGCAGCGGTTGTAGCGGCACCTTTACTTTTGGTGGCTTGGTTGAATAGGGGTAGAAAGTAATTTTGTCGACACGGTCTTTCATTTGCGGCACACTAATGCGCAGCTTTACCCAGCCTTTTGCCTGGGGATCAACACCTTCTGGCGGAAGGGCCTCAACGTTGTTGCCCGTTTCGTTCTGATTTTGGGCGGCGCCAGCATAGTTAGACACTGTTGTGGCGATGGTTAAAGCAATAGATAGCGCCGCGAGGCTGCTACCAAGCTTTGGTAAGTGGCTTGATACCATGAGGCTCCTAGTCGAGTGGTTTGTAATCTTTGGGCAAGCCAAAGTTGTACATGCGCTCAAAAGCTTCTTTTAGTCCTTCTTCTCCACGCTTAGCGCGCGAGCCAGAAACTATTTCAACCAGACGCTTCCAGCTTACTTGCTGAAACGGACTAATATCTTCAGAGGTATTGCGATCTCGCTCGCTTTCCATTACTTTCAAGACCCTATCAGAAGGCAGTTTGTCGAAAGCATCAACACAACGTATGTCGAAATGGTTGTCGCGACCGGCATCAAGAATTTCAGCTACTTTTTCAATGGGCATACGGTTGCGGTAATGTCTTACTGAAGTAAGAGCATCGAATACGTCAGCAACAGCAATTATGCGTGAGAGGAAAGGAATTTCTTCGCCCTTTAAATTGCGATAGTAACCAGTACCATCTAATTTCTCGTGGTGGCACGAAGCAACAAAAGGCACAGCCCCAAGGCGTTTGGTGAACGGCAGATTATTGAGTAAATCAAAAGTGATGCTGGCATGCTTCTGCACAGTGGCATACTCTTCTGGTGTAAGGCGGCCATTTTTCCATAAAATCGCTTCCGGCACCCCAATCTTGCCGTAGTCGTGCATCATGGCCGAATAGCGCAGTACGTCTAAATCTTCAGCGATGACATCAAGACCAGTGCCAATCAAGAGACTATAGTTGGTAACTCGCACTGAGTGACCAGCTGTCAGTGGGTCGCGTTTATCAATGGTCTGGGCCAATACTTCTAGGGTCTTATCAACAAAGCTCTCAATTTCAGCGTAGGCTTGGGCTTGCTCAATTAAGCCAGAAGCAACAGCTGTTAAAGCTTCTAGCCAATCTTCATCTTCAGAGGTGAAGGGGCCAGCTAATTTGTTCAATACTTGGAAAACACCAATGATGCTACCTTCGCGGTTGCGCATGGGCACGCATAAGACACTTCTGGTCTTATAACCGGTGTGTTTATCCACAGCAGGGTCGAAGCGTTCATCTTTGTAGGCATCTGGAATATTGATAATTTTGCCGCTGCGAGCGCAGTGACTGACTATGGCTGTTCCCGACATTGGGATGCGAATTGTACGAGCGCCAACAAGGCCTTGAGCCACTTGAGTCCAAAGTTCGCTTTTTTCTTGGTCGAGCACAAACACACTACAGCGATCGCACTTGAGCATATTCTGCGTTTCGCGGGTGATTGTCTCTAGAAGGGCATCAAGCTTGCGCTCGGTAGCCATTGATTTGACCACACGATAAAGGCCAGAAAGTGGACGGAGACGCTCTAACTCTTCTTGTAGCCTGAGAGATTTGATCTCGCGTTCAATTAAGGCGATCTCGCGCTGATGCAGCTCTGATTCTAAATCACGTAAATCTACTGCACTTAGAGGCGGCTTAGTTGCCGCTTGGCTTTTCGCCGAATCAGGCGCTGTCTTCTCGGGGCTGGGCTGAGAGTGATCATGCTCGTGCCCGACTCTTTGAGATCCCTTTGCCATACGGTTAGCCTCTTGCTTTACTAACTTCTATATACCCTTTAGTCTTTCCTGCTGATTATTCTTGAGCTTGCAGGCTTGGAGGATAGGCTGGAGCCTCTAGGCGACGCCAGATTAGTAACCAGGCCCGACCAATTACTCGTTTCTGGTCGAGGAAGCCCCAAACATGGCTGTCTTCTGAATTATTGCGGTTGTCACCCATCATAAACAGCCGTCCAGCTGGCACAATGATTGGTTCATTGGCTTTTGCCTTGTCGCCGGTAGGCTGAATGTAGTTGCCTTTAGCGTTGCGCCCTCTGATATCAGAAAGAACATTGAGATTGTAGGCTGGCACTTCTTTTATGTAGGCCGATTCGTCCAAGAGCTGACCGTTGACGTATACGCCCTGGCCGTCTTGAACGCGAATTATGTCGCCGGGCAGACCAATCACTCGCTTAATGAAGGCTGGGTCGTTCGGGAAAAATGGCAAGCCAGTTAAACGGCCGAGCCAGTGCAAGGGATCATTGGATAGCTCTTCGCCGCCCATCTCAATAGCCGGGGGATAAAAGACAAGAATGTCACCCCGTTGAATCGGTTTGCCCAGGTGGCCGGAAATCTTTTCAACAATCAGACGGTCGTTGATTTGCAGGGTTGGTTCCATCGAGCTTGATGGAATGTAGCGCGCTTCGGCAATGCCCCAGCGAATACCGATGAGTAAAATCAAGGTAACGACAATTAATTCAATGGCTTCTTTGATGAAACCTTGAAAAAATCCTTTGGGAGAATTGTCGGGAGATGAATTCTCGGTTTGTTGGGGTGCTGAAGTGGTCACAGGCAAATTATCTAGTCCTAAACAAAGAAGTGATTATACAGTCAAAACCTTTTTTTTGACGGCCTTGGCCGCTAAGGTCGCTGCTAGCACTTCGGCAAAGTGATCGAGCTCTGCCACTGGGTTCATCTCTGTAACTGCAACTAGTATGCATGAGCCCAATTCTGGATAGGCGGTTGATAGGTCTATGCCACCTAGAATTCCTTTGCCTTTTAATTCATCAAGTACTTCTTCAACTTTGACACCTTGAGGCAGAGTCAGAGCAAATTCATTGAAGAATGGTTGGTCGAAGGTGAGCCTGACACCGTCAATGGCAGTCAACTTATCGGCCAAATAGTGTGCTCTCTGCAAGCTGATATCAGCTAACTCACGCAGCCCCTGTGGCCCCATGCATGTCAGGTATACCAGCATGGCTAAGGCATTCAAGGCTTGGTTGGTGCAAATATTAGAGGTGGCTTTAGCTCTTCTGATATGTTGCTCGCGAGTTTGCAAAGTGAGAGTGAAGGCTCTTTGGCCTCTATTGTCTACAGTCATACCTGCTAGTCTGCCAGGTAATTGGCGAATGAATTCTTTGCGACAGGCCATGTAGCCGGCTGATGGGCCACCAAAGCTAAGGAAGTTGCCACAGCTTTGCGCGTCACCAACGACGATATCGGCGCCAAGATCTCCTGGTGCTTTCAATAGACCAAGGCTAATGGGATCGCTGATTACAACGAGCAAGGCGCCATGTTGGTGCACGGCTGTAGCAATCGTTTCAAGCTCTTCTATGCAGCCAAAGTAGTTGGGATATTGCACAACAAAGCAGGCCACATCACTGTCTAGAACTTCTTCAAGCTCAGACGAGCCATTGACGTTTTTAGCGATGACAGTTTCGATACCAAAGGCCTTAGCATAGGTTTCAGTCACCATGCGGTGCTCAGGGTTAACCCCAGCAGCCAAGACAACTTTCTTGCGCGCCGTAGTGGCTAGACGCACTGCCATCATGGCGGCTTCAGCTGTAGCGGTTGGACCGTCATACATCGAGGCGTTGGCGACGTCCATACCGGTAATCAGGCAAACAGCTGTTTGGAATTCGTATATAGCCTGTAGGCTGCCTTGTGATACTTCTGGCTGGTAGGGCGTGTAGGCTGTGGCGAATTCTGAACGAGAAATTATGGCTGGTACTACTGCTGGTACAAATCTTCTGTACGATCCACCGCCGAGAAAAGAAGCTTGTTGGCTAGCCGGTTTGTTTTTGCCTGCAAGCTTTTGCATATAAGCAGAAAGCTCAAGCTCAGACAGGCCCTCTTGGATATCTAGCGGCTTAGCGCGCACTGATGCGGGAATGTGGCTGATCAATTCCTCAAAGGTCTTCACTCCGATCTCTTTGAGCATTGCTGCTCTTTCGGCCTCGGTGTTAGGCAAATAGGGGAAATGCAGTTCTTTATCGTCGATGTTGTTGTTGATCGTCATTTTCTCTGTCTTTGTAAAGGTTAAAAACTAGAATTGCGAGATGCTAATTAAGTATGATGCCACATCTATAAGTGTAGCCATTTAGTCGAAAGCAATGATAAAAAATACTTCGAAAAACAGAGTAAAAGCCAAAGCAGGTAGTTGGTGAAAATTGTCGTTGGTCTTGGAAATCCGGGCGCACGCTATGAGATGACCAGGCACAATATCGGATTTCGCTTAGTAGAAAAGTTAGCGGCACAATTGGGCGCTGACTTTCGCAATAGTGGCTCGCTGCAATGCGATTGGGCCCGAGTGAAAGTAGGCAACGCCGATGTTGTGCTTGTCAAGCCGCTTACATATATGAATTTATCGGGCCAATCAGTGCAAAAGGTTTTGCACTGGTACAAAGTTGATCTAAAGGCTCAGCCAGGAGACCATTCCTGTAATTTGATAGTCGCTCACGACGATGTTTCGCTTAACTTGGGGCGTTTGCGTTTTCAGAAAGCTGGCGGCGCTGGCGGTCAGCACGGCGTTGAATCTATCATTGAATGTCTTTCTGGCAATAAGCAATTCGATCGCCTCAAACTAGGAGTAGGACCAGATCCTGGTGGTGCTACTCGAGGCGATTATGTGCTCAGCATTTTTCCCTCAGAGCAGCAAAAAATAGTTGATGAGATTTTGCTTCATGGATGTGAAGGAATTAAGCATTGGCTAAAGACTGATATTGACAAATCGGCCAACCGCTTTAACGCTCTTGACCTCTGTCCTGTTGAGCCCAAAATTGACGAGTCAAAATGAATTTCTGCTAAAGCGGCATATCTTCAGTGCTTTAGTTAATTATCCTTTCGCTAGCACTAAGCGTCACTATGGATAGCCTTGCCCTGTATGGGCGTTACGCTTTGTATCTAAAGAAGATGATTTTGGCGGGAGTCTATATCAACACTGAAATAATTCTTGAATGAAAAATCATGCTTCTGAGAGGTGATTAGGGCGATGTCAGTAGCCTAGAATCACTCATGAGTCAAGGCAAGGAGCCTTTGAAGGGGTACCGTTAAGTGAACAGTTTGGCACAAACAAGTTTGCTGGATAGATTTATAAGCGCCAAGAAGGGCAGCGCCAGCCGCAATTTCTTTCTATCAGCACTTTGGTGGTCGCTATGGGGTATGGGAGCTGGCATGCTGGCTGGCACCGAATTCTCACTGCCCGACCTGATTAGAGGCGTTCCGCAGTTGGCCATGCCGCACCTTAGAATGTGGCACGTCAACGCCGTCGCCATTGGCTGGTTGTCCATGGGCTATGTGGCATCTATGTTCCACATGATTCCCACGCTCTGTAAGTGTGATTTGTACAGCGAGCGGCTCGGAAATTTCACTATGTGGGCCTGGAATATCCTTATGATTGGGGCGTTCTGCACACTACTAAATGGCAACACTGAAGGTCGAGAATATGCCGAATTAGGCGCCATTCTCGACGTTATTGTTGTTATCGGTCTGGTCGCTGTAGCGTTCAACCTATATATGACGATCGTCAACCGTAAAGTGAAAAAGCTCTACGTTTCGCTCTGGTATTTCCTCGGTTCGTTGTTCTGGTTCCCGCTGGTATACGTGATCGGCCAACGGACTTTCGTCGCTTTACCTGGTTTGAACGACGCCATCATCGGCTGGTTCTACGGCCACAACATTCTCGGCATGTGGTTCACCACTGTCGGTGTTGGCATGATGTACTTCCTCATTCCGCGTTTTACCAAAGCCCCGCTATATAGTCACGGTCTTTCGATGTTGGGCTTCTGGGGTATTGCTCTTTTCTACGCACCAACTGGTACGCACCACATCACCCAGTCGCCAGTACCTGAATGGTTGAAGGCAATCGCCATTATCTCTTCAATCTTCTTGCTGGTTCCTGTGCTGACAGTGTTGACCAACTTCTTTATGACGATGCGCGGCAAGTGGGGCATGGTCGTCACCGATCTACCTTTGCGCTTTGCTGTTACCTCGTGCATGTTCTACTTGGTTACTTGTACTCAAGGACCATTCCAAGCGACACGATGGATCAACTGGTACATCCACTTCACTCAGTGGGTTGTCGGTCACGCTCACTTAGCGTTGCTCGGTACCTTCTCGTTCATTCTCACTTCTTCGTTCTATTACTGCATGCCACGTCTGACCGGCAGAGAGTGGCATAGTCAGGGGCTGATCAGAGCCCACTACTGGCTCAAGTTCTTAGGTTTCACTTTAATGATGACGTCGCTGACCACTGCTGGTCTCGTGCAAGCAGCTGGTTGGGCCCTTGGTTACCCGATTGACCAGTGGGGCCTGGCGCTTTTCCCCTACTGGTTCCTGAGAGCGATAAGCGGCTTCATGATCGTCACTGGTCAATGCATTTTCGCTTACAACACATATAAAACGCTCTTCACACCTAGAGCTTCTGCCGACTCAACGGTTAAAGCTCGGGAGGTCAAAGTCTAATGTACGGTTACCGGTTAGGTGCAATTGGTATTGTCACCACTTTCTTCATCATCATTTTCTCTACTGTGTTGATGCCAATGGTGCTCTTCAACCCGAAAGCATCAGGTCGTGGAAACGACTACAAAGTGATTCCACTTTCGGTTGGTGACGCCGCTCGCGGTCGTCAAATATATGTCAGAGAAGGATGCTTCTATTGCCATACACAGTTCACTCGGATTCAAGACCGGGGCTATGGCCCATTGGTCAAAGAAGGCGACTATGTGTATGAGACTCCCCACCAATTAGGTACTGCTAGAACTGGTCCAGACTTGACCAACGAAGGTGGCCGCTTCCCGTCACAATGGCAGAAAGCGCACTTGATTTCACCTCGTGCCGTTAAGCCTGGTTCAATCATGCCGAGCTTCAGTTATCTTTCTGAGCAAGACATGAATGACCTGGTGCAGTACATTCAAACTCTTGGTAACAAGCGGACAGTGACAGCTTTTGTCACTCCTCCCGATGAGTATTTGCCGACCACTCCACAAGGACGCGGTTTGGCTGCTCGTAAAACTGTTGATACCGCATCTGATGCAGCAGCCAATGCTGGTCGTGGTATCTACACTCAGAACTGTGCTGCTTGCCACGGCCTCGAGGGTAAGGGCAACGGACCTAATGCCATCACATTAGAGAAGAAGCCACCAAACCTTACTCGCGACTACTACAAGCAATATCCTGATGAGCACTGGTTCTACAGAATCTCTGAAGGTGTGACAGGCACTAGAATGCCGCGCTTCCAGTCTGTTTTGACAGAAGAGCAACGTTGGTACCTGGTCGCATACTTGAAGACCTTGCCTAAAGAGCATGAAGAGACAATCGATAATCTTGACCAACTAAATGTGGTTGAGCCGACTCACCTCCCTGTGCTTACAAAGCAAGTTTACGAACCGCACCACGGTAAGGAATAAGGAGAGCGCTATGTGTCCTAATTGTGTTCTTAATGGAGCTAGTATCGGTGGTGGTGTCTGGGTAGCGTTTGGTATTTGTGGCTTTTTCTTCTTAATTGCTGTGGTTGGAGTTCTTTGGGCTTTCAGAAACGGTGAATTCGAAGATCTCGAAGCTGTCAAGTTTGAAATGCTCGATGACAGTGAAGAGCTCGTGCTTGGCGGTAAAGCCAAGGCTGCCGTAGAAAAATTGCGTACTCAAGGCGAAGGCGCTTAACACCTTAAGTGCATAAAGCGCATAGTAAGGAATGGAGAAAAATGGCTGAAGAAGTCAAAAAAACAGTTAGCACGCCGGTAGTCGAAGACGATGAGCACTACGAAGTCGTTTCTGAATACCGCATCGGTGAAGGCGCCCCGCCTCCTTTTCTGGTGATTTGTTTCATTCTGATCTTTGTATATGCAGCGGTGTCTTGGATTCCCTTCTTTGGTTATTAGAGGAAGATGTCACTTAGTAAGTTGAAATTGGTTTTCAGTAACCAAAAAAGTCTCTCCCCCGCGTCATCTCTTAGAGTTGACCTAAAGGCCTCGCTATTTTTGGCGATGATTCCTGTAATTGTGGGCTTAACTGCTTGCAACGACAGTAAAGTCACTTTGCCATCAGCAGATGAAGGTCTGGTTAGCACCAAGGTCACTCTGGGCGACAAAGAGCCAATCTGGCCTAACGACGATCCATCAGTTCCTGATGGCAAAGGCGTATATGCTGCTCAGAATTGCGCTGCTTGCCACGGTCTAGACGGTAAACCTGTTGCTGGTAAAGCGACTGTTGACCTCTCTAGCAAGGAGTGGGGCCGCAAGCAAAAGCCAGTGGAGCAATATGACTTCATTACTTTTGGCAAAGAAGGGTCGGACCACCCAGCGGTGCGTTCTAAGCTTCGTCCACCAGAAATTTGGAACTTAGTCTTCTACGTTAGAAGTCTATCCACCCCACCTTTGACTGATGGCGAAATCGCTGAAGTATCCTCGGTCTTCGGTGCCAACTGTGCTGTATGTCACGGCACCAAGGGTTATGGCAACGGTCCGCTGATGAAAGGCAACGTGCTTGAACCAGCCCCAGCTAATTTCCAAAGTTTCCCACGCTTTTATGACCGCACAGACGAAGTTCTGTGGGATCACATCGCAAACGGGATAAAGTGGGAAGGGATGCCTAACTTCCTTGGCAAACAAGACAAAGCTAAGAAAGTCACCTTTGACGAGCCTTACATCTGGAAAATGGTTGGCTATGTCCGACACTTCCATGAAAGCAACTTGACTGAAGATGCTACTAAAGCTCTTCATGCCAAAGAAGACAAGGAAGAGAAGGAACACAAAGAAGGCGCAGAGAGTAAGTAAAGACCAGAAAGACTAAGATAGAGACTAATAGTTTCAATCAATAGTACGGAAGACCTAATACAAAAGACCTAGTACCTAAGACCTAAGGATATCGACCATGACAGACGGAGTCAGAAGAAGAGTCATTTTAAAAACGGTAGCTGCACTACCGCTTGCAGCTACATTTGGGCTTTTGATATCTCCTTTTCTCAGATATTTGCGACCAACATTGAAGCCGCTCGACATCCTTGGTCAATCAGACCAACCATTGGCTGAGCCGCCAATTCCTACTTTCACAGACAAAGATTTCCCCGATCCATGGACTTGCCTGCCTTTCATGTTCAATCAGAAGTACCTTGAGTACAACCCTGAGGGAGCTGAAGTGCGCAAGATTCCTGGCTTCATTGTTAAATTGCCCACCGGAGATGTGGTTGCCTACAGCCGCATTTGTCCCCACCTTGGTTGCATCTTCAACTTTGTCAAAGACCCAGATGAATGCGCTAAGGGCTACAACTTCAAACCCGCTGGCCCAGTATTTGCTTGCCCTTGCCACTTGAGCGTTTATGACATTGCTCAGGCCGGAAAAGTAGTAAGCGGTCCTGCTCCTCGTCCACCGCGGAAATTTGAAGTGAAAAAGGTAGGCGAATCGTATCAGGTGGTTGCGTTGGAGGCTGGTTCAATTGCATAGTTTAGCCCCGGGTAATAGCATCGCGAGCACCCTCACCGCAGCTGGTGATTGGGTCAAAACCCGCATCAACAACATCGATATTTTCGATGAGCACTATCAAAACGAAGCGAAGACCAATCCCTTCTATGCATTAGGGCCTATCTTCTATTTGGTTTGGTTCATTGTTATGGCTACTGGTCTGATTTTGATCATGTGGTACGTACCAACGAAATCAGCTGCATTCGATTCTATTCTCAATATTCAAAACGGTATTCCAATTGGTGGATTGATGAGAGGCATGCACAAATATGGTGCGGATGCCATGATCATTGCCGCCACCATGCGTCTCTATCGCATGTTTATCAATGCTGATTACAAGCCCTCCAAAGAATTCAACATTGCCATTGCCCTGGTCACTCTTTTGTTGGCAATGTATTCAGGGCTTTCTGGTTACTTGCTAATTTGGAACCAGCGGGCATTTTGGGCGACCAAAGTGTTTGCCACATTCCCTACATATATGGACCAGTTTGCTGTGATGGGAGACTTCTATCAGCCTCTCTACAAATCATTGCACTTGGGATGGAACACAGCTGAAGTATTGCTAGGTGGTGGTGCTGCCATCACTCAAAATACAATGACGAGATTCTTCTCGTTGCACTTAGCCTTCTCGCTCATTCCGCTGATTTTTGTTGAAATCTATTTCTTCAAGAATGCCTATGTGCGTGTACCGTTGAACTGGACAAAGCGTTCGATCTTGATTTTGATGATTGCTTTCGTGGCAATTGCTCTTCCTGCCGCTCAAGGCTCACGGTCTGATCCAGATGTCACTCCGTTGCCGATTCTCTCTGACTGGTATTTCTTGGGCTTGTATCAGATGTACAAGTATCTGGAGCCAGTGGTGGCAACTTACATCACTATGGTTATTCCAGTTTCAGTAATTCTCTTGCCTTTCCTCGATACCTGGATTACCGGTTCCGAGAAAGACATCATGAAGAGACCATTCATCTTAATGATGACCTTCATGGGAGCAGCCTGCTGGATCGTCTTCTCCTACTTGATTATCGTCAACATTGCCGATATTCACTCTGACCCACCTTACTGGCGCTCTTTCCTCTACGGCACTATCGATATTGGTATTGCCTGGCAGGCCATTCTTATGATTCGCAATAAGAACCTGCAAGAGAAAGCCAAAGGCTTCTTGGGTGCCATGGTCATGTTGGCCTACTGTCTGATCCAGACATTCAGTGCCTACACCTATGCCTACATGGCTTACACTGAGATGTTCATTGACCCACTGGGCCACGCAGCTCTCTATGGCCTTGCTCGACCAATGATGAGTAATGCCAGCGAAGTTGAAGCTGTTGTGCGCAAGTTGCACAGCACCTCTAACTCTGGTGTGCCTCTCAATAAAGAGTACTGGAACTACCATGTCACTTTAGATCCAGGCTACATCGCTAAATTGGGTGAGCCCGTCGCTAAAGATGACTTGCAGAAACTAGCTGAGTTGGCTAAAAACAAGACACCTCTAGACTTAATTTCGAAGTTTATTCCAACCTTTGAAACACCCTCTGGACCTAATGGTGCCTATGATGCCATCAAGTTCTCTGACCCAGTCAAAGGACCGCACCCAGAGTACGAGACCATGACTGACTTCATGATCAACAACCGCTGGGCATGGGATTACTGCACATTGCAGGATCGTCTAGTACCAGGCTTGGTGAAAGGTGGTTATCCGCTGAAAGTTCCTGATAATGACTGGTGGTGGATGCTCGGTGGACCTATAGCTGGACTGTTATGTCTAGTTGCTGGAGTTCAAGCTAAGCAGGCTCAAGCCAAATTGGCTGCACCGAAACCTGCTGAACCTGTTGCCGCTGCCTAGACGACTGCATATATAAGTGAGTAAGAAGAATCAAAAAGTGAGCACCGCTAGTTTAAATAGCAATTTGAATAACCCCAATGCTAAGCCTGAAAATGGCGCTAGTGGTGCTTTCTCTTCTTCTTCAAACAGAAGACTGAAGATCAAGTTTGTCTATAAGTTCTTTGCTTTTGTTTTTTCAGTGGTGGCGCTCTCTTGGTTCTTTGAAGGAACCAGGCAGATGCAAGCTGGATTATCAGTTTCGGCCATCGTATATGTGCTTGCTGGAAGTTTGCTTACTGTCGCTCTAATTGGACTGCAGGCCTTCTTCATATATGCAGAAGAGAAATCTAAAGACAATCGCACCCGCAAGATTAGACTCTTTGACGCTGTTTATGAGCGTTTGACTAGACCGTCTTGTAGTGACAAGTCTAACGAATCAACCGACCCTGAAACTCATGGAGATAACTAGTCGTGGGTAAAACGATTGACATTGTTTTGGTAGTAGTGGGCGCTGTCGCCTGCCTAGCCTTAACTGGCCTGATGCCTTGGGCTGAGCTTGGTATGACTGGTGCCCCTGACGCATGGCCGCTCTGGCTACGTTGGATCAATGAGAATTTGGGCTTGCCACTACCGAATTATGACCAGGTTGCTAGTCTGTCTACTGGCTGGTCAGAATATTTGAAGAAAGCTGGTGCTGAGTCACGTTTCGGAGACTATGCTTACTCATTAGTTATGGGCCTGGCAATGGTCGCTGCAGCAATTGGCATTGCCGCAATTGGCCGTGAAGAAGCTGAAGAAAAGACTGTTTTGCCCGTCAAGAAATAAGTACTGGGAGTTCTGAATCATGTACACGTCGATACCGAAAGGCCTAACTGACCTAACGCTCGCAATAGAAAAGGGAACTAATGCTGTTATCAGCAATAAGTACAATCCTTTCTATTATCACGGTGCGCTTCCTCAGTTTTACCTGTGGGTGCTTTTCCTTTCAGGGCTTTTGCTTTTCGCCTACTACATTCCAACCATTGATAACGCCTATTTCTCGGCCAATCTCGTAAACGCCTGGACATCGGTTGACTACATTACCGATAAATTGCCGATGGGAGCCGTTATCCGAGGTATCCACCGCTATGCCGGTGACGCCATGGTAATCACCATCGTCTTACACGCCTTGCGTGTTTGGGTTACTGACCGCTATCGTCAATACCGCTGGATTCAGTGGGTATCGGGTATTGTCTTGCTTTTGATGGTGCTCTTCATTGGTCAGACCGGTTATTACCTGGTTTGGGACGAGCGCTCTTTAGTTCTTACCCGTATGACTGTCAGTGCTTTCGATGCTATACCTGTGATTGGTCCTGGTCTTAAGGCCTGGTTCTTGAACGGTACGGCTATCACTAACCTGACACTCTCTAACTTCCTCTTCATTCACATCGGTCTATCTTTCTCGCTGCTGTTTGGCTTGTGGGTGCACTATGTGCGCATGACCAGACCGGTTATCACTCCACCACCTGCCATTAACTACATGTTGATGGCGGCACTACTCGTGGTTGTTTTCGCTTATCCAATCACCAGTGGCAAAATGGCTGACATCAATACTGCTCCAACTAGTTTTGATATCGACTGGTTCTTCCTCTTCCCATATTGGTTGATGGCAAAAGTTGACCTCACTACTTATTGGGTCTTGATGGTAGGCGCCACTGTTGGTTTGTGTTTGGTACCGCTACCAAGTCTCTACAAAGCTGCTAATCCGATTGAAGCTGCTGAAGTAGTTCTGAGCAAATGTACTGGTTGCTCACTCTGTTCCAAAGACTGTCCATATCAAGCCATTGAAATGGTGCCAGCACCAGCTGGTTCGCGTTTCAAATTGCTTGCTACGGTAAAGCCTTATCGTTGTTCTGGCTGCGGCGTTTGCGTGGGAGCCTGTGCTTTCGATGCAATTGACCTGCCGAACTTACTTGATACTGACGTTACCGCTCAGATCAGAGCGATGGCTGAAGCGAAACCTAACTAATAACCTAATTTCAAAAAAGGGTAGTCTAAGAAAATGTCCGAACAAAAGGTAATTACTCTGATCTGTGAACGCGCTTGCGATCTAGATTCAGTGTGCAATGACAAAGGCGAAGTCAAAGAAGTTGATGGCCTGCACGTGGTCAAGCTTCCTTGCAGCGGCATGATTCAACCACTAATGATCGAAGCAGCTATGAAAGCTGGCGCTGCTGGGGTAATCGTGACTGGCTGTCAGATTGGCGACTGCTACTACCGTGAAGGTAATCGCATGATCCGTGAGCGTCTCCTTGGTCTGCGGCCTCCTGGTTTGAAGAAAACAGTAGATCGTCAAAGAGTATTGGCCCTTTGGTTATCGCGTCCACAAAAAGATCGGTTCTTGAGCGAGGCCAAAGAGTTTGTCGCCTTCGTACGGCAACTTCCCTCGCCACCACCGGCTGCTGCGAAACCAGCTGCTAAGTAGTTTTTGAAGAAATTGAAAAGTTTGAAGAATTTGAAGAGTTTGAAAAGGTAGGAGATCACTGACATGGCCGAGAAAACAAAAAAATTGACCGAAGTCGATATCATCTACAGATGGGCTTGGTTTTTCATTCTCTACTTTGTATTTATTCTGTTGATTGCCTCTTTTGGCTTGGTTGCTGAGTTCTAACTGGCAATACTGGAATAATTTTAAAAAGCCCCGCTATCAAAAAAACGACAGCGAGGCTTTTTCCATTTCTGATTCTCTATTTGAGACTTTCTATTTGAGATAATCTCGCAGGCTGCCTGTGCTATCCATGTTGCGCAACTTCAGCAAAGCGCGGTTCTCTAATTGTCTAACGCGGTCATCGCTGAAACCTAAGACCGTGGCTACTTTCGCTGCGGTTAGTGGCACTCCTGTATCAAGGCCGTAGCGTAAGCGAATAACGTTAGCCTCATTAGCACTTAGTTTGGCCACAAGACTTTCAACATCTTGTTTGCAGAGTTTTATAATTGCTTCTTCTTCAGTAGCGGGGTGCTCTAGGTCAGCAAGCTGATCTACAAGTGGGTCTCCTTCTTCTGAAGTAGTGGCATCAAGCGAAATTGGTTCTTGGATTGACTGCAGTAGTGATTTGATTTTGCCTTCGCTTAGGCCCAGTTCCTTTGCTAGTTCGCTAGAACCAGCTCGACGACCTTCTCTGACGAAAAACTGATGAGCCGCCTGGTGTATTTTCTGCACAGTTTCAGTCATGTGCACTGGAATGCGAATGGTGTGACCTTTGTCTTGAACTGCTCGAGAGCAGCCTTGTCTGATCCACCAGGTGGCATAAGTGGAAAATCGGAAACCGCGTTCGGGGTCGAATTTATCAACCGCTTTGAGCAAGCCCAGATTGCCTTCTTGGATCAAATCGCCAAGTGAAAGGCCGCGACCAACAAAACGTTTGGCAATGCTCACCACTAGTCGTAAATTGGCTTGGGCCAGGCGGCGCTTAGCCAGCTCGCTGCCTTGCTGGGCTTGCTTGCCTAACAACTGCTCTTCGTCTTTGTTTAGCAGTGGATAGCGTCCCATATCTTTAAGATAGGCCGATAGTGCCTCATCGCAATTATTGTCGATGGCCGTGTTGACAAATTCAGTTTTCTCTAGCGCTTCATCACTATCAAGAATCTGAAATTGATCAAAGTGTTGTCGGGTTTTAGAATGTTTGGCATTAGTTAGAGATTGCATGTCATCACCTTGTTTCAAGGAGCGGGGCTGGGCATTGGCGACCGCTGTGAGTGTAGGTATTTCGCTATAGTGTTGAGTGCACTATGATCTCTATTCAAGCAGCTTCAAATAGACCGTTCTATTTGGATAAGCTTCTCTTAATCTTCGCCGCTCTTACTTACCTATTTTCTTTCTCTCTTTCTATTTGAGGCACCATGAAACTAGTTGATCTCACCCGTCCCCTTGAGCAAATCGATATCAGCGAATTTCCTGATCTACTCAAGCCTCTCTATCGCATTATTTGTCCACAAATTGAATATGTTGGCCATGCCCATGGTGCTCAAATAATGTCGCAGCTTTTTGGCTGCTGTCCCGATGATTTGCCTGAGGGTGAGGGGTGGGCGGAAGAGAATATCAATATCAGCACTCACCTTGGCACCCACGTTGATGCACCATGGCATTACGGTAGTAAAACCGGGACCCAAAAGGCTTTGACCGTGGATCAAATTCCTCTTGAAGAGCTCTATCTAAACGGTGTTGTGCTCGATTTAACGGCCCTAAAGGGAACTGGAGCGGCAATCACCAGGGAGCATCTTAAGGAGGCACTCTCACGCATTGACTACACCATAAAAGAGGGTGACGCTGTGCTATTGCGTACCGACCACGACTTGATGCCCTTGACCTCGCCTATACGCTATAACTATCCCGGCTTAACAGCTGATTCCGCGACCTTTTTGGCGGAGAGCGGCGCACTTGTTGGTGGTACGGATGCTCTGGGTTTTGATCGGCCTTTTCATCTAATGATTGCTGACTATCAGCAAAGCCGCGACAAAGCTCGTATCTGGGATGCCCATTACGCTATGCGCGAGTATCGTTTCTATGTGGTGCAGCAGCTTGCCAACCTTCAGGCTTTGCCAGCCTTTGGTTTCAAAGTTGCATTCTTTCCACTAAAAATCGTGGGTGCCAGTGCGGCACCCGCTCGAGTTGTGGCTTTTGTCGAAGATTAGCTACGGCTGTCAGCTGTCTTGCGTAAAGGTTGCCGCCGTGCAAGTGGTTAATCTTTCTCGGTATTCGCGAGATACGGCGGCGAGTTAATAGACAGTTTAGCCGCATTACTTCGGAGGAAACTACAGGGTTTTTACTGGTATTTTTCTCTTGGCAATTGCCGTCTAATTACTTCAGTGACTGATATCTGACGACAAAGCTTGATCTGTCATCTTTGGCAACGCCAGGAGTGGGAAAACCAATCTGAATGATGCAGCTAGCGCCATCTTTATCGGTTCCCTGAACAACGTCTTTGGATGTGTATGTAATATTCCAGCGATATTGACGCAGGCTGTTGAGCCACCACTCGTGCACTTGGGCTTGAGTCTCTTTGGCATTAAAGTACATTACATAGGCTGGGCCTTGCTTCTCATTTTTTATGTGACTATAAATAAGACCATGGAGGAACTTGGCTTTACCTGTATATTCGGGCAAGTTTGGTAATGAAACTTTCTCTTTAAGCGTATCTGGCGCAGATGCTACTGCTTCAGTCACATTTGGCGTTGTTTGTCTTTGTTGTCCTTGTTGAGCAAGCGCCGGCTGACCGACCGATAACAGAAGCAATGCGGCTGCACCAGTAGCTATTGAAAATATGCTGGTTCGCCCTCTTGCAAAAGAGCTGTTAAACACTGGGATTTCCTCCTTATAAACTAGGCTTACAATCTCTAATTCCATTCTTGTCGGTATATAAAACGGCCGCCTCTTTAATTATAGAGGCGGCCGCTTTTTCATGCATCGGTTTTTAGTCTGCTAGCTGACTATTAGTTAGGTTTGCAGAATGTAGCTCCTTCAACTGTTTGTTGGAATCTCAGTTCTCCCAACAAGTTGTTGTATCCAGACGATGGCTGCCAGAGAGCAGAATCTGTACCGTCAGGTGAACTGTTCACTTGAGTGAATGGCACTTCGTGATAGTTACCGTCTCCAATTGAAGCTCCACCTTGATTCTTCTGGGTGTTGACAGCCCATCCGTTCAGAGGATAGGTGCTTTCACACTTGTTGGCTCCGGATGGTGCAGGACCATCAGCAGTGGCAACATCTTTCCATGGAAGTGAGGTGTTCACTACTGGTTTCTTCGAACCTGGATCAACATACAGGTAGAGTTTACTACCACCTTTGGATGCGGCTGCTCCGTTGAGAGTGAGAGGGAAGTTGTTGTCGCCGAGAGCAGCTTCAACATCAGCTTGAGTCACGGTTGGTTCTACTTGTTGCATACGCTTGGTCATCATGTCGATGATGCTGCTGGCGTCACATGTGGTGCTTCCGCCGCCTCCTGGGGCATTGAGCTGTCTGAGGTAGGTGAGTGTTGTACCAACGTTCATGAAGTTGATGTTGTTACCACCGGTGTAGGGTTTGCCTGAACCAGCAGCGCCTGATTTTTCAACATGGGATCCATTGGTAGGCCAGGCCTTGAGGCCAGATGCAGGGAATCCACCAGTGGAAGCGCAGAACTTACCACCTTTGCGACCACCAATTTTTTGGAGCAAGTCAGCTTTCATGTACTCAACGTTGCTGAAGCCACCAGGCTGAGTAGTTGCACCGTAGGATGGTCCGCGACCATAGTTGTCCATCCAATTAGCAATATTCATTGCGCATGGCACTACGTATGGAGATGTACCGTTGTCCATGGTGTCGTCGTACATTGTGTAGAAGCAGTTCTGACCGCCAGTGCTCTTGCCGAGGGCAACGAGGTCTGCGAAACTGGCATATTGGCCGTGAGGAGTACTTAGACCATCTGTGGAGCGAAGGTCGTGGGTTGCGGAGCCCCAGACCGTTCCAGGTTTCAGATAGCTAGCTAGGCCTAGAGTCTCCCAGAGGTAAGGGTCACCAGCTCCGTAGTTGGCTCCCGATTCATCAGTGATGTCGTTGACTCTTGGGTTGTTCAAAGCGTCTACCACTGGCTGACCCATGCTGTCTAGAATAGGGCTGCCCTTGGGATGTTTGCCCATTGTGGCTACGTATTGCTTCCACTTCGTTTGAGCAGTGGTCACTGCACTTTGATTGGTAGAGAATACTGCGGCACCACCATTGGCACCAGTACCACTACCACCATAGTTGGCAGTGTAAACACCGGAACTTGGAGGATAGAGTTCATTATTGAAAATGTCGTTGTTGCCGTTGCTGACTGGGCTTGTAATCACGCCGTTAGCCAACTCAGCATCATCGCCGTTTTTGATGCGGACGAATCCTCTAGGGATAACTGCAGCGAACTCTTTGTTGATCACGCCTACGATAGCGCAAGCAACTGAAGTACCCATGGCACCAGATTTGCCTTCGAGGGCTCGGGAGTTTGTGCGGAAAGCATTCGGAGGAGTATCAGCATCAACAGCAGCTGTTACGAATTGACCGTGGTCAACCAAGTGGGGCTTGGTTTGTGGCAATACTGGAACACCATACAAGAATGTAGGGTTGCCGTTGACGTTGAAGGGAGTGTAACCGGCTAAGTACTTAGCTGTAGGGTCGGCTTTTGCTGATTGCGTTGACAACGGAGGAGCCCATCCACCTAAAGCATCTAAAGTGTTTTTGGCGAAGTAGACGTTAGTAGAGCTGCCGGGTTTCATATAACCGGTGCTCACTGTCCCAACTAGCTGCACAGCTGGGCCATCCCACATTTTTGTGTTGTTCTGACTGGCTATGCTAGAAAAGTCTCCGGCAAAGTTAGGCTCTGCAGCCAAATTGTTTTTGAGGGCTAAGCCGATTGTTCTGACGTCGGCTCTGAGAGAGTTGGCGTGTCCGACAGCAGTTGCGCCTAGGGTTTCTGCGTTCTTACCTACAATCAATGCCTGGGCAACAAGGCGGTTGTAAGTGACGAGGTCAACTTTGCTGTCTTTTGGCTCTGTCAACTCGCCGAACTCATCAATGAGGCCGCCGGTCAGTGGAACAGCGCCTCTCCTGACGGCTTGCTTAGCCACATTCAAGACACCGGCGTCGGTGGCGTTGGCGACTTCTCTGCCACCACCAATAATTTTGGAGAGGAAGAAGAATCCAACCCCCACTAGAATTACGAGGAATACGCACGCCGCTACTAGTCCTAGCGTGGCCCCTCGTTGTCGTCGAAGTTTCATAATTTGCTGTCCTCCTGGAGCCGACTCGTCGGCTTTGTTGAGTATTGCCCGGAGACTTATTCGTCTTTGGCGCTGAAGATTAGTCGAGGTTGCCTGGACTGGAACGGAATGAAATGGATTAGTAATCTCTCTATATTATTGTCGTCTAATGTTTGACGGTCGTCAAGATGAGGCGAAAGTTAGACTATTTATCCATAGCGCCTGACAATTGGAGCATCTCCAAGCTTTGGCTTCTATCTATATTCCCAATTAATCCGGAAATTATAGATTAAATTAGCGCGACTTAATAATGGTCCTAAAAGCTTGTTGTGCTTATCTGGGCTTGGTTTTTGGGGGATTTAATGGTGTTTTTACTCGGTGAATATTAACTTCCACCAATGAAATCAAGTGGTTTTATGTGTAGGAGTTAATGATTCTGGGGCTAAAGAGACCGAAGTTATACCAGCCACCACTAGCCAGAACAAAAACTGTACCTGGGGGCGATAAAAGACTGTGTCTACTAAACCCTGCACAACTAGACCTGTCAGTGCTGCCGTTAGGCCCAGGGCTATCCAGCGAAGATTGGGATTTTGCCAGAAGGTGAGATGAGCCCTGGCGTATAGGCTTACGGTCAATAAGAACGATGAGAGCAGGCCCAGTAGGCCGCATTCCACACCAATCTCCAGGGGCACGCAATAAGTACCAAGGGCGTCAAAGCCGCTTTTCATATATAAACCGTAGGCTAAAGGGAAAGTTGAGTTGCCCGGCCCGACACCAAACCACCAGTTGTCCATAAACATTTTGGCCGAGGCGCGCCAAACATAAATTCGGTAAGCATTAGAACTATGTTCTGAGCCAGCAAAGATAGAAAGAATGCGGCTTTCAAAACTGGGAAATTTGAAGTGTACCAAAAGTGCAGCGGCCAAGGCACTTACAAGCAGAGCTAAAACAATCGGCGCTATAAGCTTCTTGTGTTTTGCCACCACATAGAAAAATAAGGCTGCGACAATGACAGCGGCCATTCCACCAAGGGCGAGAAAGGCTCCCCGGCTACCAGTCAGCACTGTCGCCAAAGCAATGGTTAGAGCCATACCCAAACAAGATAGTGCCGCCAGCAACCTTATATATGTATTCTTTAGCCATCCTACTTTTTCACTATTCTCTTTAGCCTTCCAGTAGTTGACTGCAAGAGCCAGTGCTAGCGGGAAGAGCGGAATTAGATAGCCCGCCAATAAGTTGGGATTACCGAGGGTGGAATAAATGCGAGTGCCTTTCGACTCCACTGTTGGGTCTTCCCATGTTGCCAGTGGTGCTACCCCGATCTTGTACTGGTATAGGCCATATAAGCTGACAACAAAACCAGCCAGGACAGCAGACAGAATTAGTTTGTTTAGCCTATTAGGCTTGCTCAAAATACTAGTGAGCAAAAAGTAGTTAATGATATAGACAGCGACTTTGCTCAGTCCTTTTATGCTCTGCACCAGATAGTGCGAAGAGAAGGTGGCAATAATGTTTGCCGCTAAGTAGGCCAGAACAATTCCATCAATGGCAGAGAATTGTCTCTCCTCTTTGCCTCCAGCCAACCTCCCGACTATCCATAACAACATTGCTGCCGTTGAAAGAAGAGCTAAGGCGCCTTTGTCATTAGCAAATTGCGGTAGGGCAAGAACGAGAAAGAGTAGACAGCTTAAGGCAAAGGCCAGTTGTTGCATGGTGGTGCCAGCATTGCTTATGGCACTTTGAGCAAAATTTTGCCTGAGACGATCGAATAAAGCGACCAACCAGCCAAGCAGAGCTGAGTTGCATAGTGCTTGGCCCCAAGTTTTGTCGAGAGCGGAGAAACTAAAAAAAGAAGCAAGTTGTGTAAGCATTATTTAGAGTGCCTGATTGATGTCTACCACCACCCCTTGCACCCTATATTTGAAGGCCTCAAGCTCGATCTGATTGCCCAATTTAATTTTGTTGCCGCGAATGACATAACCGTCATCGGTAGCATCTGCTTCATCTTGCACAGTGACATAAAAATCGTGGGCGATGCTATTGGCGGGGTCAGGAAAAGCCATGGCTTTCTTGCCGTCGGGGCTCAAGAACGCTACTTGCTTCTGTTGATGGTCAACTTTAACAATGGTCATCGGCGGCTGAACTGGTTGGTTGCGAATGGTTATCGAACTTTTGTCACCGACCTTAAATAGATTGATGTCTTTGGTTTTCAAACCGGTGATGAAGACCTCAATATTGACCTTGTGAGTGCCTTTAATTACTTGATTAACCCCAGCGTGTCCAGCTTTTGCCAGGCCAAAGCCAGCTGCGGAAAGTAAGGTCACAACTACTAAACCGTAGTCGAGTATATTCAATCTGCGCTTACTCGATATCTTTGATTCAGCTGTGTGCATTGTCGTGGGCCCTCTGACTAGTCGCAGACCATAATACTAGAATCAAAAGCTAAGAGCTTAAGGTCTAGCCTTCGCTAGTCGAGTCACTGGTTTTGTCAGCAGATGCTTTCTTCTTGGCTGGCTTCGGTGGTTCATCTTTTTCAAAGAAAATTGAGACTGCCCCGGTAACCCGCCGAACCAGGCGAACTTTCTCAAATTCGATTTCTTCACCGTACTCAAGCTCGTCTTGGGCTTTCTCTTTGAGCAAAGTGATTAAAAATGCCCTATCTTGCTCCGAAAGCTGGACGGCCCCAACATGGTTGTCGTTGGCGATCTTGAGCAGTTGCATGGTCGACATGTCAGGGGCGATAGCTGTCATTTTGACTACTTCGGAGCCTTAGGCGAGAGAAAGCACTGCCAATTGTACTCATTAGCCTTCGACATGAGATCAATAAAGTTTTTTCTGAAAAGCATGGGGTTTCTACGAAAAGCCTTGTCGAAGAATTCGCTAATGTCGATATATCAATGCACGAGAGCACGCTAGGGCGACACCCCAAATTTCTAGAGGAATTACTAATCATGGCGATCGAAAACAACGAAATCGAAGCTAGCAAAGTTGAGTCTACCCACAACCACAAGTTTCACCAAGAATTGCAGGCCGAACCAATTGCAGATACTCGGACAGAAGCAGCATCTGAAAAGAATAATCCTGAAGCAATGCGTATTCGCGAAATGCTTGCAGCTAACGAACTGCTGATTGAACAAATCAAAGCTCATGCCTTTCAGGTTGCTGACAGAGCTTGCGAAAGTATTGGAAGACTACCGTTTCATGTACAACGCGAATTCATGAACTCAATTTCTAAGTTCAATGAACCTACAGATCTTGTCTACAACAGAGTTAGAGATAACTATGAGAAATCACACAACGCTTAATGGTCTAACTTGATAGTCTCAGTCGTATCAATAAATCTTCTAGTGCTGGCCTAATGGTGTGGCTAGTCGGAAGCTTCGAAATGGCAGTCTCCTCTTCTAGAATCTTGCGCAGGCGCTGGTATTCACCCCCATAGAACTTAATATCGTTGTTCCATTTAACCCTTGGTCATTTCACGGCGAGCTCGGATGAGAAAATCGTTGGTCCACTCATAGTCGGGCCGCTCTGGTAATTTAGTTTGATCAAAGGCTTCAGCAAATTGTGAATGTAGTTCTAGTCGCCAACTATTCACTTCTTCCCATGAGGTCTGGCCATTGCGAATAGCCAGTAGGCGCTCGCGATGGCTGTCAATTTTTACAGGAACAAAGCCTTCCTTCAAAATGGTAATGCCGGATGAAAGCAACCGCACAAGATGCATTACGTGCTTCCATTTGAGTTCGCCATGGGCTCGCAGGTCAGTTTCTAACTTCTTAAACTGCGAAAGAATGTAGCCGTTGTAGGTTTGATATACAAGTTTGGAGAGCAAGCGTGAACGCTGATGCAGCAGCTCTTGGGCTATTGGTGAAGCTTCCTCAACCAGAGGAGTGTAGAGGCATTCAAGTACATTGGGATTGGCTTTGAGCGCTAAGATCAAAAATTTCTGTAGTTCCCAGTAGCATTCTTGATTTTCCTCATTCTCGATTTGCTCTGGCAGCCCATAGAGTGACCAGTGGAGATCGGCTGGCGGTAAGTAAATTCCGCGCCTATCGGTATCAGAGCCATCGACATCAAGTCCATATGCCCTGGAGCCAACAACGCAGCGGTAAATGACATACTGGCTCAAGTCAGCGTCATCTTCTAAACTCTGAGGTCTATCAAAATTGAGGCTCTGCACCTGTTTGCGTATGGCTATTTCTTGGCGGTGCAGGCCGATTTGACCGCCATCAGGAAATTGAATCAAGTAAGCATGGGTACTATCGCTAGGGCTTTTGATTATTTTGCCGACCGTACCCTTACGTCGAAGAGCTTCGCCAGCCAATCCGCGACACTCAACTAGAGTGACTATCTGGGTACCCGCCGGGAGAATTAAGTGGGGCTTGGCCTGATTTCGGTTGTTCATAGAGAGCTATTTTAGTCGCTTTCGGTTCTTTTTTCGACTTTGTGGGCATACTCAAGGTAAGTCGTGGGTCAAAGGCCTACAGAGTTTATTGGTCTTCTAGGCATCTTTACTTGTTGTGGGGGAGTGCTTATTGAGATACTCTTGCGGTGCCAGAAGTAACAAAAAGCAAGCGAGACGGCGTCGCTCTTCCGGGGCTGTGCTAGTTGAAGCTGTGGTCTCAACCTGCATTTTGCTGCCCATAATAATTTTGACAATCTGGGCCTGGCTTGAGATTTCATACGCTTATATCATTGGTATGAATATGACTGAGGCCGCTAATCTTGCCTCTCGAGCGCTCGCTGCTGAGTATTTTCGTGACCCATCTGTCGCGCGTGATTTAGCCAAGCAAAATCGAGTGCTGTCGCGCATTCGCATTGACAACATGGTGTCTAGCAATGCCCAGTTTACTATTCCCGAAGGCGGCTGGCAGATCAAGAAAGCCATGTTTAGCGCTCCGGAGTCGGTTACTGTGATCTGTACTTACATTCCAGAGGAGGGCGATCCGCCTCTGCCAAAGTTTCCCAATCCTGACCCGCTCAATTTGCGCTCGCAGGTAAACATTAGTTCGTCAGCCACCGCCTTCATTTACTGAGCGTACTTATATATAGGTATAGATTTTGAGACAATGCCGCCGAAATCGCTCTCAATTAGCTCAGATGATGCCTGAATTTACGGCTTCGCTAATCATGATTGTGCCTTTAATCGTAATTTCCATTTATGTGATGATCGAGGCCAGCGAAGCCTATGTCATTCATTGCACTTTGAAGCAAGCGGCTAGTACTGCTGCGCGGAAATTAGCTATGTCCTACGGAATGGACCCCAAATATACAGTGGCTCGTTGGTGCGAGATTGTCTCTTCAATTGATTATCCCGGCGTTGTTAACAGCTACAAGCAGTTTGAGCTTGCTGGCCAGGGCTTTAATGAAAAGTCCAACCCGCCAACGGTCACCGTAAAAGTGCACTTCGTCTCTGATCAGTATGGTTGTCGGCATTTTCCTGAGCCCGATATTCTTGGTTTGGGTAAAGGTTTTGAAATTGTGGCTGAATCAACTTGTCGCTTAGAGTAAAAACTTTGAGAGAAAGTACCGGAGAAGCCATCAAAAGGCCCAAGTAAATATGCATGATGGTGATGGAAACCTTGGTTTAACGAGTGACTGCTATAAAGAAGGCAAGAAAAAATGAGTACCAAGCCAGGGGCTATTGTTATCAAACTCTCTAGAAGAAACAGTGCTGCCCGCAGTAAGAAAGGTGCTCTCAGTTCAGTCTTCTTGTTGGCTTTGATTTTTGGCTTGTTAGTTCTTGGCTCAATTGCAGTAGATTTTGTTCACGGCTTTCATGTAAGAAAGCAGCTTCAAGTAGCTGCCGATTCTGGTGCTTTAGCTGGTGCCTATATGTTAACGGCCCCGACGGTTAGTCAGTATCAGCAGAACAAGGCGATGGGCTGGGCTGCCGATATGGTCGGACGCAATTCCTCTGACAATCAGCCCTTGATTGCTGATGGCCAAACCGTTGCCGTTGATGTCGATATTAATTCCAGACCGCACAAGTTCCCCCACACTTGCGAAGTGACAATTACTAGGCAGATGCCTACTATCTTTGCCAGATTCGTTGGTTTTCCTAGTATTCCTGTCAGTGCCAGTGCTGTGGGTGCTGCCTACTGTGGTCTGCGTACAATTTCGCCCAATCAAATTTTACCAATCGGCATTTCTCATAAGGCTGCGGCCACTGGCATTTTACAGTTAGACCCCAATAAGCCTAAGCAAAATGCCACTTGGATCTCGAACTGGAGTGGCATGGGCAATCCCACTTTAGATGTTGGTAGCAGTCCAGTATCTATTAACGGCAATAGTGATCCGGCCCTAATGAATTCCCTCGTGGGCAATACATTTTTCTGCCCTGTAATTAAGGCCTCGACTGATGATGGACCGCTGCCGAAGAATCAGGAAATTTTGGGCACAACCAGGGTTACCTTGAAAAAGGTCAGAGGTCCCAATGAACTAGAAGTGCAAATTTCAGGTGGTGGTATTTTGAGGGGGCGGCCAGGTTTTCCTACTTTACCTACCGCCAGCACATTTGATATGGAATTTGCTCTATATTCACAGCCCTGGCGAATCCTTCTTATCGATAATGAAGTCGCCCGCAGCGTGACTGTCGATAGAGCAGCCAAAGCCTGGTAGTTTAGCTGCTAGTTGAGGCGAGCGTGCTATTCAGGCAGATTGAGCTGCTCAAGATGCTGTAGCATTTCTTTTTGGCTGGTTACTTCAGTTCCAGGTTTGCGCACCACTATGGATGCTGCTAGATTGCCGAGGGCCATAGCTTCTGGCATGCTTGCACCAGAAGTGAGGGCCAGCGCCATTGTCGCTACCACAGTGTCACCTGCTCCAGTGACGTCGAAGACTTCTGAGCGGTTGAAGGCCGGTAGCTCAACCATTGGCTTGCCGCGCTCGAAGAGCACCATGCCGTCTCCACCACGGGTGACTAAAAGTGCTTTTACTCCTGATTTATTCAAAAGTATTTCGCCTAGCTGTTTAAGAGATTCTCTGGAGGTGATCTTAATGCCTGAAGCCGCTTCTGCATCAGGTTGATTTGGTGTCATTAGTGTGCAATTGCCAAAGCGCTCAAAGCTGTTTTGGGCATCAACAATTACCATGGTGTCGCGATTTTCGGCCAAGGCTCTGACTGCAGAAATGACACCGTCGGTGATGACACCGGCTTTGTAGTCAGAGACAATGATGGCATTGAACGACTGGTTGGCCGTGTTGATTTTCTCAATCAGGCGTGACTCAATCAGGCTATCAATTTTTGCGTGAGATATGCGATCGATACGCAGAAGCTGCTGCAAGAGTGAGTGCGATTTTGAAATTACTCGGCTCTTAACTGTTGTAGGGCGACTTTCGTCTTCGATCAGATCGTAAGTGATGCCATAGCGCTCTAAGACTTTTGCCAGCTTAGGAGCATAGTCATCTTTGCCACAAACACCAATGGCATGGCACTTGCCACCAAGAGCGGTGATGTTATGGGCAGTGTTGGCTGCACCACCAGGTATAAGCTCAGTGTCGACATGCTCAAGTACAAGCACTGGAGCTTCGCGCGAAATTCTCTCGGGCCGGCCTTCAACTAATTCGTCTATGAGCAAGTCGCCCACCACAACTACTTTGCCGCCGCTTAAATTGATAATGCGATTGCGCAGAGCTGATTTTGAAAAAGGGGAAGGTTCAACAGATGTCTTCAGACCCAGTTCAGTTATTTGCACGCGTTCTAGTTCCTTAAAAAGCTGCTTGCCGGTGGGGTTATCGGGATCGATACCTAGAGCAAATAAAGTCGCTCTTTTTGCCTCTTCAATATATCGTAAATGTTGATAGAGACGGGCTAGATGAAGTGTATTTGAGAGAGCATCGCCGAGATTGTCACAATTGAGCAGCCGTTCTCTGGTTTCGTTCAGGCCCTTAGACTCGGCCCTAGACAGGCTTGCGCCGTAATTGCGTTCGCTGTTTGGCGCTGTTAATTCTAGTAATTCGTCAATTCGAGGCTTAAACCTTTCAAAGGTTTTATCTTCCCCCTGGGCCGAGGTGAATCCCGATTTGCGCGGTAACTGTTCTGGCCGTAAGAAAACAGGAAGGCTGCCTATCTGTGCCTTTTCTATCTGGCTCATGACTGTAAATTCTTTGCTTCTTTGCTCGCTATTGCCCACTGGGTCAATATGACGGGTCATTTTGGGCTCCTGCTCTTGCCCTTTGAGCAGATAGTTGCGCCGAGCGGTTTCTCTAATCAGAGTGGCTTCTGTGTCAGCTTCAATTGACTGGGTAACGTCCAGCTCTAGCCTGTTTTTAGCCTGAGCGGCGGCATCTTCTTTGCCCGGTCGCTCACTGCCCTTGTCTCGGGGGCTATCGTCTTGATATTGACCGCTGTTGGACATTTATTCCCCTGCTTCAAGTCTAAGATAGTCTATCAGTGTTAAAATCCATGTTTAAAAACGCCACACAAATGAGACTAGCAGATGCCATTTATTCAGGCTAATAGACTGACCGAGATGCTGAAAAACAGAAAAATTCTTTCTGCTAATCTGGCCTATGCCTTATCGGTGGCGAGTCTTATGGCTTCTCCAGCCTTTGCTCAGACTACTTCTATTACTACTAGCTCTACTGCCGGCGCAACGCCAGAATTGAGGCCTGCTCTCAACAATACTGCTCGCACTAAAGCCATTCGTTCAGATACAGCGACGGCCGTGAAAATAGCTCGCATGCGCTGGGTAGATAAGATGATTACGGCAGACCCAGGCCTTGTTGCTGCTATTTGCAGCCATGCCGCATCTGCTCGCGTACTGGCGGCTCATCCCCATTTAGATAAAATTGCTGAAGCCGACCACTATACCTGTAGGCGTATTACTAAGTGGGGATCTGCTGCTGCTATCTTAGCCAAAAATCCTCAAGCTTTACGGGTGGTCACGCTCGACCCTGAGGGAATTTATAGAGCGATTAAGCACGACCGCAGTATTGCCAAACGCCTGACCAAGAATCCGAACTTTAACCAGATGGTGGTTGAGAATCCGGATCTTGGCAAGCTGCTTTCCAATTACATGTAAGTCTAGTTAGCCTTGAATTTCCCATTTTCACTGCTAGAAGTATTTCAAGCGCTTGCGATTGGCCTCCTTACCGGTCTTTTGTCCGGTACCTTTGGTGTCGGTGGTGGTATTGTCTGCACGCCAATGTTGCGTCTGATTATGCACCTTGATGCTCATATGGCCATTGGCACAACCTTGGCGCTAATTGTGCCTACATCAGTGGCTGGAGCGGTCAACTATGTCAAGGAAAAACTAGTTGACCTAAATATGGTCAAACTGTTGGTTTTACCAGCCATTATTGGCACCCTGATTGGTGCTGCCTTGACCTTGCAAGTGCAGGGGCGCACTCTTATGCTGCTCTTTGCCGCACTAATTACTCTTGCTGCTGTTGACCTGCTTTCTGGCTTTAGCAACAAATTGAAGCAGCAAGCTGCGACGAAGGCTGAACTTGAACTTAAGCAGGTTGTTCAAGCTGATTTCGTTCAATCTGATTTAGTTCAGGCAGACGCGATTTCTAAAAAACTGAGCTGGCTGAAAGTCTTTCCCGTGGGCTTGTTGACTGGTCTATTAGCGGGCTTCTTTGGCGTCGGCGGCGGATTCATCCTCATCCCTATTCTGCTTGCTGTCTATGGCATGAGCGCTAAGTCTGCCTTTGGCACTTCGCTGCTAGTGGTAGCGTGTCTTTCTGTGCCAGGAACCATCGCTCATAGCATTAATCATCATGTACAGTTCTTGCTGGTACTTGTGATGGTGCTCGGTGCGGTACCGGGCTCTATGATTGGCAGCAAGCTAGCCTTGCGCCTCAAAGATTCTCTGCTAAAGCGCGCATTTGGTGCCATCATGTTAGCAATGGCTGCTTTCATGGTCTATAAAGAACTATAACTACTGCTTATGTGATCTTTGCCATGCTGCATATCAAATTGCTAGAACTAGAATCTGAAATAATCGCCCGAGAAGAATCTGCCAGGGCGAAGTCTCTGGCAGTCTTGCCAGCTGAGTGCGATTTGTTGAAGCAGGCCGTTGAGCATGAAATCGGTCTGCGCTTAGCCGATGTTGTGCCTGGAGATTGGCGCGGCTGGCTCACCTACAGAAGAGGCAGCAGCGAACTGATTATTATTCGTGGCCGTGCTTTTAAAGAAAATGGCATGTTTGGCAAAGTCAAAGCTGGTCTTGATTTTTCTGGCGGCCTTGACTCAATTGCTGACTATGTGCGGCAATTTGATGTTTCTGCCCCGCAAGATCTCGACCATTTGATGATCAATTTTGGCGTGGTACCGTCAAACACTAAAGGGCTAGTGGAAAATTCAACTAGTGAGGTTGATGCTACTGGTGGTGCAAGAGTTTTTCTCTGGTATGGAGAGAATCTGGCACCTTATCGGTTGATTTTTGAGGATGAAGTTTCTAGTGACCCCGAGCATAATTTGTTGAATGCTGTGGCTGAAGGCCTTTCTTGGATTGTAGCCAAGCCAAAAGATTTGACATTACCGCAGTTTCTTAAGCAGAAAAAATAGATTTATGGGTGCAAGTTATCGAAATCTTTGGGCAATGCTACTTCGGCACGTCGTCTGCACTCGGCTGCTGAAGCTGAGTTGCCCAGACGTCTATAGCACTCAGCTAAATTACTCCAAGCGTTTGCATAATTAGGATTAATTGTAACTGCTTTTGTTAGAACCTTGACACCATCCTCGTATCGCCGTTGCTTAATGTAGATGTATCCTAAGTTGCCGAACGGCCATTCGAAGTTGGGGTACTTTCTTGTCATGGTTGTCATTTCAGAGATAGCCGTCACAATGTCGCCAGCTGTCATCAAATTGTATGCATGGGCGTTCTCCTTTTCCATCGCTTCTGTGACCGGATATTTTGTCAAACGTGCCCTCAGGTATATGGCAGCGCTTTTGCCGATTGGCCCATTTTTATCGAGGGTGATAGCGCGTTGAAGTGACTTTCTTGATGCTTCAATAGAGCCGCGTGATTTCAAATAAACTCCCTGTCGAAAGTAGTCTTCGGCTGTTTGGCACTCTTCAGCGCTTAGGCAGCCGTTGTCGATACTTAAGGCTGACAACAAGACAATAAATAATAGGCTACCTTTTTTCATAGTTGTCCCGCTCCGTAAAGACAATTCATCGCTACATCCTCATGGCACTATTTCGTTATGTACCTTGTTAAAGTAAAAGTATGCTTCTAAAGATTTCTATTCTAGTGACCAGCCACTAAGGTATCCAGTTTCGGCAGGTTTGCTCTTAGAGCTTTTATTTGTTCAGTCGTTATCTTGCAGTCTGTTAGGTCTAAGTATGTAAGTGTCTTGAGTTGGTAGAGTTTTTTTATTGCGTATTCACTGAGGTTAGAATGGGCGAGATTAAGTGAATTGAGTCTTTTTAAGCTCCTAAGTTTGGCAATTTGATTTTCGCTACAATCGAGTCCTTCGAGTGAGAGGTATTCTAAGGTTTTGTTGTTCTCTAATGAATTAAGAATAGGGGTTGGGGATTCTATATAATCTAAAGAGAGTGAAGTGAGCTTCTCTAATCTAGGACTCTTGGCGACCGTTCTGCAGTTTAGTTTGCACTTAGCGAACCTTATGTTATCGACATTGAGATTCAGAATCTCTCGCAGGTATGGATCGGGCAAAGTGCATTCTATGAATGTAATTTGCTTTAGGTTTTTCCACAAATGAAGAATTGAGGCTCTAGGCAGCTGCTCTGCGCTTCTAATTGTTAGAGCTCTTATGGCTGTTGCATCAAATCGTTCATAGAGTTCTGGATGCGAATTCATTGTTGAGCTACTGTTAAAGACAATTGGTTCTACGCTTGGCATTATTTGTTTGCCTTGGCCAGTAAAGAAATCGTCTTTGCATGAGAACGTGCCTAGGCTGATTTCGTCAGGGAAGTAGAAGGCCCTGTATGTCTTGCCATGATTGGTTTTAGAAATGACCGAGATTGGTTTATCCGAGTCTATGAACTGGCGTAAGGCTGGAGATATTTCAAGGTTCACTTTTTTGCTTGCGTGTTCAGCGGGTGATGTTGATACGTCAGGCAATTTGATTGCCATGATCTCACTTCTGCTGTCATCAGTATCTGTGATTTTGGTTAGTTTCTCTGGAAGCACCTCTTTTGGTGTCAAGGCAAAGTAGGCAGCCGATGCTAGAGCTGCGGATAAGATCATAATTGTGGCAACCAAAGCTTTATGGCTGGTCCACTTAAGATTGGTGGAGGATTTTTCCTCTGCTCCAATCGGTTCGTCATCGTGCTTTTGTGTTGGGGCAAATTGCAGCGGCTTGCCATCAAGAAGTCTTTGACAGTCAATTGCGAATTGTCCCATATTTTGATATCTGTTATTTTGATTTTTCTCTAGAGCATGATTCAGTATTGAATCTATTTCCTTGGGGTAGACAATTTCTGAGAATGAGTTGACTGAATGTACAGGCTCGTTTTGATGCTGCACAGAGAGTCTTTCATAGGAATTTTCCTCAAAGGGGGGGTGGCCTGTCAGGGCTTGATATAGAGAGCAACCCAGCCCGTAAATGTCGCTCGGGGCGCTTAGGGCTTCACCCCTGAATTGTTCTGGGCTCATGTAGTAGGCGCTGCCAATGATCGCACTATCCGTTGCACTCTCTTTCTGATTGTGTGTAGTCATGAACTCGGAAATGCCAAAGTCGAGTAACTTTACAGCTACCGAATCTCCCGAGATTGAAAGCATTATATTTCCCGGTTTTACATCTTTGTGAACTATTCCATTTCTGTGGGCGTAGGCTAGAGTTGTAGCTAGGCTAGTAAATATCTCAAGAGTGGCTCCTAGGCTTAAAGTATTCTGTCTTTCTATTAGTTCCTCAAGGGTTATTCCTTCGATGTATTCTATAGCTATAAATGGCAAAGCACTGGCGTGAATGCCAAAGTCGTAGATAGCACAAATTCCCGGATTGCTGAGTGATTTTAGCGTGTTCGCTTCATTCTTTAATAGTTGCCAGTTTTTATCTGATACTGCTGATGGTGCAAGAAATTTAAGTGCACAGACTCGACCAAGTGAAATTTGCTCTGCCTTAAATACAGTGCTCATTCCGCCTTCGCCAAGAGGCTCTAGTAGTCGATAAGTTTTATTTATAATCTGCCCTGGCTTAAGGGTCAGGATGGCCCTAGCTACAGAGTTATTGAGCAAGCTCTCAGTCTTGCTAAATTTTTCTCTTTTGGCCTTGTGCGAGCCTTTGGCTTGACTAGAAGCGGTGCGCCTGTTAGTTCGTATGCGAGAGGCCAGAGTTGCTTGGTGACTGCGAGGGAGTTCACCTCTTGTAAATGGTTCTTGGGAACATTGGCAACGAAAATCTTGAAATAGAAACCCAGTAAACCCACCTCTTTGTGAGAGGTCAGTGATCTGCTTTTTACAGCTTTTACAGATACGCTGCTGTAAATTGCCTTTGGCTCTTTTTGTTCCGTCGCTTCGCCAATTTTTTTCTTCGCACATACAGTGTAGGGAGGCAAACAGATATGAGCCGGAATGCTCGGAACTGAGTTTTGGTAGCATGCAGAGTTTGCAGTTTGGAGTGGTATCTGAGTCTTCTGAGTGCATGGGCCCTACTCACATCTGAGAAGCGGATTCGACTGCTTATTTCTTATCTTGTGGTGCCGCTATTGGTTGGGCTTCCTTCTCGTCTATTTTAATCGTACTACCAGCTTCATCTTCATCGTTTTCGTTGCGCATGTGTTGCACTGCCGCCTGGGCAAACTGCATTAGTTCAATTGGCACGGGGAAAATCAAAGTAGAGTTTTTCTCAGCCGATACTTCAACCATTGTTTGCAGTTGTCGCAGTTGCATGGCGCCTGGCACTGTACCTATCACACGTGCTGCTTGAGCCAGTTTTTCGGCTGCTTGATGTTCGCCTTCGGCTGCCACTATTTTTGCTCTTCTTTCTCTTTCGGCTTCGGCCTGCTTGGCCATGGCCCGTTTCATGCTTTCGGGAATTTCGACGTCTTTTACTTCTACTGAAATTACTTTGACGCCCCAACCTTCTGTTTGCCTGTCAATGATGGCTGAGAGTTTGGCGTTTATGGCATCTCGTTCAGTGAGCAATTCATCTAGCTCGTGCTGCCCCAAAACGCTGCGCAGTGTTGTTTGTGCCACTTGTGAAGTGGCGTTAAAAGGGTCTTCGATTTTCGTCACGGCCTTAAACGGGTCGACTACCTGAAAGAAGCACACTGCTGCTGTTTTAGCCGATACGTTATCTTTAGTGATGATTTCTTGCATCGGAATCGACATGGTGATGATGCGCAAGTCGACCTTTTTTGATGATTGAAAGATTGGGAAAACAAGCTGTAAGCCCGGGCCGCGCACTCCGTCTGCTCGACCAAGTGTAAAGACGATGAAGCGCTCGTATTCTTTGATGACCCTAAGAGAAGTGAGCAAATAGACCGTCAAGAAAAACAAGAAGCCAATACCAAATTCCATCTCATCTCCAGTATTTATCAGCACCTAATACGGGCTACCACTACCTAGATACCCATAGGGCGGTTGGGCTAGTCATATATGCCTGATAACCCGGTAGAATAGGCAACGTCTTGGGGCTGAACCAAGCTTTCATAAACATCCGCTCAAGAGAACTAACTCATGAAAAAGTCTGTGGTTTCGCTGCTCATGCTTGCTGTGTCTGGCCTTCAATTGCTTTCTGCGCCGCCAGCGACGGCCCAGAGGTCAATGGTGTATGCCATATACAAGTCTGGAGTTGCCGCCTATGAAAAGGGTAATTATCGAGAAGCTCTCAGAGCTGAGCGACAGTGCGTCGATATGCTGGCCACAACCAAGCATAAACCGGTCGAGGAAGCTGGCATACTTTACTCGCTGGGTGAAACTTTGCGCTGTATGGGCAAGCTTCAGGAGTCAGAAGCCGTTCTTAAGAAGGCTATGGCCATAAATGATACTTTGCCAAAGATGAGTCGAATGGATAATTGGCTCTTTAATAGCATGGCTGCCCTATACCTCGCCCAGAGTAAATTTCCCGAAGCTGAGTCTTTGTGGAAGATGGACTTGCAGTATCTCAGCAAGGACTCTCCCCAGAGATTTTGGCCTGTCAACAATTTGATTACTCTCTACCTGCACTGGGGGAAAATTGATGAGGCCGACTCATACATAAAAGAGGCCTTGCGCATCGCTAAGAAATATCCCAAAACGCTAGGTGTTCAATACGCAGAGTTGAATCAGGGTCTAATCCAGGAGCAGCGGGGCAAGTATAAAGAGGCCGAGGAATTCTACAAAGAGTCGTTTGCTAAGTCTATTGCTATATGTGGTCCTAATCATCCTTATGGCGCCATAATTTTGCTGAAGCACGCTGAACTCTATCGCAAGCAGAGCCGCTTTACTGAGGCTGAAGCGACCCTGAACAAAGCTCTAGATATTTTTAAGTCGCACTATTCAGCTGATCATCCTGACCTTTGTGAGACTCAGGTGAAACTGGCTCGGGTGCTATCTGAGCAAGGCAAATATCAACAGGCCAAAGAGCTTGTGCAAACTGCTCTAAAGAATGAAGAGTCGCTTTTTGGTACCTCAGATAGTCTCTTTATTGCCCATGCCAAAGAGTGTCTAGGCAACATGTATAGGCAAGATGGTCACTATGATGAAGCCCAGAAAATGTTAGAAGAAGTGCTTGCCATTGAGCGCAAGGTTATGGCAATGGACAACATCGATATTGCTGTCACCATGCGCAATCTGGCCCTAATTCATGCCGACCAGGCAAACTTCAAAGAGGCAGAGAAACTGCTTCAAGATTCAATGAAAATGATTGAGGAGCAAACTGGACAAGATCATCCAGAACGTGCTGCAGCTGCCAGTGCCCTGGCCCATGTCTATCTGCGAGACGACAAGTTAAATGAAGCCGAGCCACTGCTGAAGAAATCACTGGAACTGTCAGAGAGAGTTCTTGGTGCTAACAATGCAATTACGGCTGACGCTGTTCATGACCTTGGTGAGCTGTACGTCAAACAGAAGCAATATGATCAGGCTGCCATCTATCAGCAAAAGGCCCTAGCTATAGATGAAAGTCTTTATGGTGAGAAGGCACCGCAGGTGGCAGCCGATCTCACTGCTCTAGCCTCAACCTACGGCTATCTCGGTCAAACTGATAAGGCTACTCCATTGCTTGCTCGTGCTGCTGAGATCAAAAATGTACTTCCGGGTGGCAATACTAAATTAGAGCTACAAACTAAAGTTCTCTCCAAAGAACATGATCGTCCGGTTCACGACAAATGGGCCTTGGTAATTGGTATCAGTAATTTCAAAGATACTTCAATCAATTTGAAATATGCCGCAAAAGATGCCACTGATTTTAAGAACTTCCTCGTCACTACCGAGAACTTCAAGCCCGACCATGTCAAACTTTTGACTGATGAAAATGCCAGTCGCGACAATATAATTGGCATGCTGGGTGAGAAGTGGCTCTCCAAAAGAGTTCAGCCAGATGACATGGTCGTAGTCTATGTATCGAGCCATGGTAGCTCAGCTACAAAAGAAGCCGGCGGCGCCAATTTTTTGGTGGCTTATGACACAAACAAGAATAGTCTTCCTGCCACCGGCATTCCCATGCAATGGTTTACCAGCATTGTTAGCGATCAGGTACATTCAGACCGTATCATTCTGATTATGGACGTCTGCCACAGCGGGGCTGTAGGAGCTGGTCAGAAGAGCCTGAACCGCACTGTTGGACTTGATCCCAATGCCTTAAAGATCGGCAAGGGGCAGATGATTCTCTGTTCAAGTTTGGCTGAGCAAGTATCGTGGGAGTCAAAGGGCTATGAAAACAGCGTCTTCACCAGACGACTGATGGAAGCTCTGCAGACCGATAAAGGGAAAACCACAATGTTTGAGGCCTACAATAGGCTGAAAGTGCTGGTGGAATCGGAAGTATTGAGAGATCGCGGCGACTTGCAGACACCACTGCTGGTGAACAAAAGTTGGATTGGCTCAGATCCGGCCCTGGCAGTCGAGCCATTGGTCAAGTAGGCAAGGGCTGAGTGTAAATGGTCTTCTCAATTATTTTGAAAGCTCTCTGGCTTCGTCGTAGATTTTCTTTGCTTTCTCTTGCTGATTCATTTGATTGAGCATTTGTCCGTAGCTTTCCAAAGCCTGTTTTGTAACTGAGCTATCCATGCGCGGCTTTTTTCGCAGTTGTGTCAGGGCGCTTTCGTACAGCGATTGGGCCTGTATATAGTTCGTCTGTGCCGCGCAAGTGCGAGCTACATCGAGTGTTTGAACAGCGATTTCAGGATCGTCTTTGGTGAGATTTAGTTGCTTTATTTCTAAGGCTTGCTCGTAGAGCTTTTGTGCCATTGCATTATGGGCGCTGCGCTCCAAGTCAAATGCTGTTTTGTTCAATTGAGCAGCCATATCTAGACATTGTCGATGGCGCAGAGCACTCCTTTGAAACTCGATTTCTTTAGAGACCGATAACAGAACAGTCTGAGATTCAGGCTCTCGTTTCATTTCTTCTGAATCTAACGCTGTGGCGATTTCCGATAGTTCCGTGATTGCTCCCATGCTCGGTTCACGGACGGCCTGTATTGAATTCAAAATCAACTTATATAGTTTCAAGGCCTTTGCTTGGTTGTTCAATTGGCGATAGCAAATGGCAATTGCCATGAAAGCAGGAATAGATCGAGAGTAGCGCTTTGCTGCCGATTGGCAGATGGTATCGGCCCATGTGTCCCAGCCCTGTCTGTGCATAGCCTCTATTACTGTAACAAGATCTGGGTCTGGCTCCGCAGCAGTGAGCCAGGTTTTATTGATATATGTTGTAAGCAGCTCCAGGTCGCTTGGTTGAATTATTCTGAATGTAGAAATTAGAACGTCAGCAGGCACAAAGACCGAGTTTGCCATAGCATGTCTGAGCATCAGGAGTGTATCGCTGGCTCTCTTTTCGGATACGTATAGCGCTAATAATATTGAAGTTGATGCTGAGTCAGCGTTTGTTTTAGCTTGATTGAGAAAGAGAGGTTCTTTTTCTTTTGCCAAGGCAAAGTCTTTCTGGCCTAGTGCGTAAATAGCCAGATATTTAATGGCTCTCTGGTCTAGCTGAGAGGCTTCAACATAAAAAGTCTTTGCCGAGTGCGAGTCTTGAAGTTTGTCTTTGATTGCCCCAAGAATAATTAGGTCTGCAACTAGTTGTTCATTTGAGTCGTGCAAGTTGCGGCGAATAGCACGGGCGTGAGTATACAGTTCACCTGCACTTTTGATGGCAGCAGGGTCGACTGTCTTCCTAATGGCATTGCGGACAATTGCGCTCCCGACAAAGCGGGATCCGACTCCATAACTTTCATATTGTGCCCCCTGGTCAAAGATGCCGACTTCTTTGTTGTCGGCAAAGGGCAAATTAGAGGTCGCCAGAATCTCCGTCCGGGCCACTGATTCTAGTACCTGGGCCAGCCGAATATTGGCCGCTCCAGCTTTTTCTCTTAGCTTCAGTACACGCAGGTAAAGTCTGTGTGCTGACTTGAAGTGTTGCGCACATTCTAATTTCTCGGCCAAGCTCTCTGCTTCAACTAGCTGCTGCGGCGTCTCCAGCGGGAGATGCTCAATTGTGAAAATTGAAACGTTTTGGAACTCACTGTTAGGATGTTGTCGAAGACGGTATGAGGCCAGCCCGTCATCTGTGATAGGGCGGCGAGTGCCATGGTCTACTTTTCCATGCTGAAGGAGGTACTCTTTCCCTTCATTCAGCACAGCTTCGCGTGCCGGAATATCATGGCAAAACGAATCTTGATCCGCCCGGGCGCCTGTTGCTCCAACCCCAGTGAGGGTCGCTAGCAACGCTATGCCAAAGCTTTGCAGAGAGAGCTTCAACAGTATCTGCATTGCGCTGGGCATGGGAAGCTTTGGTCTTTGTTTCATGCAACTCTCTGCAACAGAAACTTGTGCGTTGTTTATCTTTTGCTTGCTCGTGGACTGTTTCTTTTAGTGGTTGTGTGACCTGCCTATGCGTAGTATATACTGCAACATTCAGGATGGCGATTTTGTGCCATGTCTCAGGCGACTTCAAAGATTCCATCATACGTCACGCTCTACCATTGCTATATAGAATCCAAAAAGAATGAATCTAGCAGCAGATCTTTGGCTTCTTTGTGAGAATGTTTGGCGTGGCCAATGCTTTCTTATGCTTGGTACGAGCGTGCCAGCAATCAAAGAGAAAACAGCAGACGCCCGTTATCGCCGTCAAGTTTCAAGTGACTTTAGTTTGCATATTTAGGTTTGACAAAATCTGTTGGCATTGAGTCCTTACGGCCTGCAGGGACCTTTCCTGTTGCAGCTGCGTTTCTGATATCTTTTAATAGCTCGGGATTTATAACATCATTGCTTTTGTTTAGGTCTACGCTCATCCTAGCTCTTTCTCCCGCTGAAGCGCGACGTGCGCCAGCATAGGCAAAGCCAGCTTGAGCTTCTAAAACCGGTCCTGCCAGTAAGCCAAATCCCACACCAAGTCCTAAGCCGGCCAGCGCACCGGTCGACTTATGTGGTGCAATCAGGCTATCATTCATTGCTTGACTGGCTGATAGACCAGCATCGCGAGCGGCAGAGTAGCGAGCGCTTACTTCTTGAGTGTAGCCTAGTACGGCGCCCTCAGCGCCAAACCTTGTCATAGCCAAGCCCGTTATATTGTTTACGCCAGCCACTCTTGCACCTATGTTAGTTGCAAACCCAGCAGCTCTTGCCAGTGGTACTCCTGCTCCAATCATCGCTCCGGAGGTGGCGTCGTCGACTATATTAGAATACGCACCGTCCAGATACTTTACACCCGCCTTAACGGCCGCGCCCTCTACCGCTGCAACTGCAAATGATGTCGGCTTACGGTTAGAGATTACTGCGCCGAAGGCTGCTAAGCCCGAAATCGCTTCAACGCTCTGCTTCTGTCTATTCTGGAAGTTTTCTACTGCCTCTTTTGCGGATATTGCGTGACCCGATTGAGCTTTGTTTCGTTCAGTGCCTGTTATGCCAGCAAAAGAGTCATCATCTAAAGACTGGCTTTTCCCCGATGAGTTCAGCATTGCTTTATGAGAATTGATAGTTCTTTGTACAGCTTCTGAACCATTGTCGCTGTTTAAAACCCACGACCAGGCTCTCCCAAACATCGAGTCGCTTTCGACACTGGCCCCAAGATTGTTTTTAAACCAATCAACAGTATTACCGATCACTCCTTGTCTATCTTTCTCATAGCGAAAGTTTTTCTCAGCCTGTGCAACTGACATAGATAGAGAAACGAGACTGAGATTATTTGATTCGGGAGTGTTCTTAGCGCCAGTTTCAGATGAACGATTGGTGGCTTCGGGGGAGTAGTTTTCCATGATGCTAACCTCAAGAAAAGTAGAAAGGGGAAGTGGCAACGGGGGTAATGCAACTTCGATGCCAGCATCATATTGGCGACCATGTGAAACTTTTGTGATACGGGTTTACCGCAAATTTCCAAGCCGTCGAAGATTCATACGCCTAAAGATAGCCCAGCTTTTGAGCTGGCTCTTCTTTGATGTGGTTCATTACATAAACAAACGATGAAGCTGTCTCAGATTCGAGACAGCTTCATGCGAAAGCGGAAAATTCTTTGCTGTAATTACAAGAGCTGACGAATGGCCTCATCTTTGGAGCCATCTCGCACCGACGGTTCGAGGTCGAAGCGGTCAAGGTTCATTACCTTGTTCCAGGCTGCCACGAAGTCACGAACAAACTTCTGCTTGGCGTCAGCACTGGCGTACACTTCAGAAATCGCTCTCAGTTGTGAGTTTGAACCAAATACGAGATCAACTCCAGTGCCTGTCCATTTTACTTTACCGGTTTTGCGGTCACGTCCTTCGTAGACATTCTCATTGGTGCTGGACTTACTCCAGACAGTATCCATATCCAGCAGATTAACGAAGAAGTCATTGGTCAAACTCTCCGGTTTGTTAGTGAATACTCCTAGTTGCGAATGGTCTGTGTCTGTGTTGAGAACTCGCATGCCGCCGATCAGTACGGTCATTTCTGGCGCAGTGAGGGTGAGTAGCTGTGAGCGATCTATCAACTTCTCTTCCACCGATCTATCGAGGTTGTGACCACGGAAGTTGCGGAAACCATCAGTGGTTGGCTCCAGCACGGCGAATGAAGCAGCATCAGTCTGTTCTGCAGAAGCATCTGTGCGACCAGGCGCGAAGGGTACATGAACTTCCTGCCCGCCGTTTTTGGCCGCGGCCTCAACTGCGGCGCAACCACCCAAGACAATTAAGTCTGCCAGGGATACTTTCTTACCATCGGTTTGTGCACTGTTGAAATCGTTTTGAATTTTCTCCAGTGTCTGCAAGGTTTTTGCTAGTTCGGCTGGATTGTTTACTTCCCAGTCTTTTTGCGGGGCCAGGCGAATGCGGGCACCGTTAGCGCCACCGCGTTTGTCGGAGCCGCGGTAGGTAGAAGCTGATGCCCAGGCGGTGGAAACTAGTTGAGGAATCGTAAGCCCTGAAGACATGATCTTGCCTTTGAGGGCAGTGATTTCCTGGTTGCCAATCATCTTATAATTGGCAGCAGGAATAGGGTCTTGCCACAGTTGAGCGGGAGGGACAGTGGGGCCGAGAAGCCTTGAGACTGGTCCCATGTCGCGGTGGGTGAGCTTGTACCAGGCCTTGGCAAAAGCTTCTCTGAATTCTTGTGGGTTCTCGTGGAATCTTTTGCAAATAGGCGCGTAGATTGGATCAACTTTTAGGGCTATGTCTGTGGTGAACATCATCGGCGCGTGTTTCTTTGTTGGATCTTGAGCGTCTGGCACGGTACCATTAGCCAAGCCTCCTTTCGGTGTCCACTGATGTGCGCCAGCTGGGCTCTTAGTTAGCTCCCATTCTAAGCCTAATAAATGATCAAAATATCCATTTGAAAACTTGGTTGGGGTAGTAGTCCAAGCCCCTTCTAAGCCACTAGTGATGGTATCATCACCGTTGCCTTTGCCGAAAGTATTTTTCCAGCCAAGGCCCTGCTCTTCTATGCTGGCAGCTTCAGGTGCTGGTCCTACATATTTGCTTGGGTCTGCTGCGCCATGGGCTTTGCCTAGGGTGTGTCCACCAGCAATTAGAGCAACAGTTTCTTCGTCATTCATTGCCATGCGAGCAAAAGTTTCTCTGATGTCTTTAGCTGCTGCTAGTGGGTCTGGCTTGCCGTTTGGTCCTTCTGGATTGACGTAGATAAGCCCCATTTGAACAGCAGCTAGAGGGTTCTCTAGTTTGCGGTTGGCAGTATAACGATTGTCTCCCAGCCACTTAGTTTCTGGCCCCCAGTAAATATCTTCTTGTGGTTGGAATACATCAGCGCGGCCACCAGCATAGCCAAAGGTCTTCAAGCCCGATGATTCAAGGGCGCAATTGCCAGCTAAGATCATCAGGTCAGCCCAAGAGATTTTTTCACCGTACTTCTGTTTGATGGGCCAGAGCAGGCGACGAGCTTTATCAAGGTTGGCATTATCTGGCCAGCTATTAAGGGGCGCAAATCGTTGCGTGCCGTACCCTGATCCGCCACGGCCATCGGCGACACGATAGGTTCCCGCACTATGCCAGGCCATACGAATGAAGAGCCCTTCATAGCTACCGTAGTCAGCTGGCCACCAGTCTTGTGACGTTGTCATCAAAGTATTGATGTCTTTTTTTACGGCCTCAATGTCGAGTTTTTTGAACTCCTCAGCGTAGTTGAAGTTTTTGCCCAGTGGATTGCTTTGGGGCGAATTCTGGTCAAGTATTTTCAGGTTCAGTTGATTGGGCCACCAGTCTCCAATCGAATAGGCTCCGAGAGAGGTAGGTTTGCGTGTAGCGTCTTTAGTGAAGCCCATCGGGCACTTGGCTGCGGCTTCTGCTTTTTCGGCAGCAGGTTTGGCCGCTTGCACTGTTTTCTTTGCACCAGGGGAAGTGTCGCCAGCTAGTTCTTTCGCTGAAGCACCACTGATTATTTGACTAGCCAGTAAAAGCGAATAAACAAGATTCCTGGTTTTCATTTTTATGCCCCTATTGAAGGATCGTGTGATACCAAAGCAATTGCTAATAGGCTAGTGGCCTATTTTAGCTTGCTTGTTTGTCGTGAGTCCGACAGCCTTTTTTCAGGTTTGTTCCGACTCGTCTTGTTGAAGGTCACCAAAGAAGGTGACTTGTACACCGTGAACTTTGAATTTCCTGTCAAGGAGACTTCCGAGCTTCTCTACTTTTTCTGCAGGCAGATCAATAATTTGACCGGTTTTGACATCAATAAAGTGATGATGATTCGACAAATTAGCGTCGTAGCGTACCTTTCCGGGCTCGGCCAAAACTTCGCGCACAACTCCGGCATCTTTGAGGGAGTTGAGGGTGTTGTAGACAGTGGCTCTGGATAGTGCCACTGGCAGTTTGCCAGAAACAGCATCGAGTACCTCCTCAGCGGTTGGATGATCGTGAGTATTTAATAGATACTCAGCAATAACCATGCGCTGTGGCGTTGGTTTAACGCCATGGGAGACGAGCACTGATTCGACTGACTGACTGTTTGGAATCATAATATCTTTAGACTAGATCTAATTGGCTTGTCCGTCAAGTCGGTTTTGCATGAAATCTTTGGCTTTGGCCATTAATTGAAATGTCGCCGTTGGCAATCATAATGATGCAGTTGCAAGCAAATGCATCATTATGATTGCTACTGCTCTGGCTTGGCTTCACAGGCCGAAAGTGCCTGTGCCACTAGTTTGTCTGATGGGAAATCTTTTTGCAGTTTGACCAGGGTGGGGTATAGGGCTGGATGACCAAGTTCTTTTGCCGCCTCGATGGCGAGGTTCCAAACGTCATCCGCTTCTAGTGCTTTGATTAGTGGATCAAGTACCCTAAGATCTTTGCAGGTGGCGAGCCCGGCGATGGCTTGGTAGCGAGTTTCGTCGTGGCTATCTTCTAATCTGGCAAATAGCGCTTCCTTAATATCTGACGTTACCGGTTGCTGATGCTGAGCGTCGAGATATAAGCCAAAGGTGGCCCAGTCACGAACGTCATTGTCTTGGTCTTGCGATAGGGTGATTAAGGTTTTGATGGCCAGCGCATCTTCGCTGCGGCCAGCAAGGGCGAAAGCTGCTGCATAGCGAGTTTCTGCATTCTTGCTCTGGGCGATTTTGCTGAGGAATTCTGAACAATCGTTGATGTCGAGATGTTTTACTGCAAAAGCAAGAGCACCGATTACTTTCTCGTCTTTTTCTATTGCCATCATCGCCGTTATTGCAGCGATCGCTTCTTCTTCAAAGGTTCTACCTGGGGCTCTCATTAATACCAGTGCTGCCAGTTTTCTTTCCTCAGCCTGACTACTTACCGTTAGTTTAATAATGGCGTCGAGAACATCTCTGCTATTGCTTTGCTGCAGTACTAGAAGGGCCGGAGAGTGCTCTAGCTTGTCGGTCAAAGCTAATTCGATTAGGTCGGCTATGGGCAGCGCTTTTAATTCTCTTATGTGAGCAGAAACGGCTTCTATTGAATAACCTTCAGCAATTAGGGCTCTATACAATTGTGCTCCAGGAGCTTCAAAGATAATCAGGAGAGCCCAGGGACCGATTGGGTCACCCGGAGCATGCTGCTTTTCTACAAGGTCTCTAAATTTCTGATCGAATGGATACTGCGCCATCGGTATTGGTTTCCGGCAATTTTTACCAAGTGGATACTAAGAACTAGGGCCTATCTAGCTTTCATCGTTCCTAGTGTGTTCAATATAGCAATTGTTTCTGGCTCTTTGTGGGCGCCGCACATATTGTGTAGAACTTGAGTAAAACTTTTTAGTTTACTGATCTGCTGGCTTACGCTCTAATATTGCTTTATTTTCGCTTCAATCGGGCCACGAAGAAACCCGAAAAGTCATGACGTGATGGCAAGAATAGTGCGTAACCCTGGGCGGCTTCTTCTTCTAAACCAAGCTTACTGAGCGAATCGTTGATGAAGCAGGCGCTGATATCATCGCGATCAAAGTCGGCGCCGCTCTCATCATTGAGAAACCACTCAATCATGTCTTCGTTCTCTTCTCGCTCAATCGAACAAGTGGAATAAATTAAGGCACCGCCTGGTTTAACCAGTCTAGCGGCGTTGGTGAGTAAAGCCTTTTGAATGACATTGACTTCAGCAATGTCTTCTTCTTTGAGCTTTAGTCTTATATCGGAGCGCTTATTAATTACGCCGGTGCCCGAGCATGGTGCGTCAACTAAGACTTTGTCTACAGGTGGATGTTCGTAGGTGGTGCCATCGGCTGTGTAGGTTTCGATGTTGGTTAGCCCAAGGCGTAGGCGATTTTCCTTAACCATGTTCAGTCGCTTTTCGTGCTTGTCGATGGCAATGATGCGACCTTTATTGTTCATCAATTCGCCGATGTTGACAGTTTTGCCACCAGGAGCCGCACATAGATCAATGACAACATCGCTTGTTTGTGGTGCCATAACTTGACCAACAAAAGCCGCGGCCTCGTCTTGCACCGAGAAGATGCCATCTTCGTAGCCAGGTAGCTTTTCAATCGGCCCTTTGAGACTCTTTCTCTCAGTAATAACCAGACATGTCGGCACGAGCATAGAGCGCTCAGCCACGACACCCTTATCGAGCAATAGCCGCTGGTAGCCATCGGTTTCCATGGCGATGTCGTTGACACGCACGGTAAGTTTTGCTGGAACGTCGGAGGCTTTTAGAAGTCTTTCTGTTTCTTCAGCGCCAAAGCGCTTTAGCCAGCGCGATACTAGCCACAGTGGCATAGAATGACGCTCGGCTAGAGCCGCCGCCAGTTCTGCACCTTCTAGCTTGCTCATGTCAACAGGCTCGGCAATAAGTCTGCCTTTTTCAATATTGCGAATATGAGTGCGCAGTATGCCGTTGACAAACTTTGAGAGACCAACGTGACCAATCACTCGTGCTAGTTCAACAGCGGTATCAACAACAGCGCTGTGAGGAATATCGGGCATTGATTCGATTTGGAAGAAAGCAATACGCAAGAGATTGAGCAGCGGTGGCTGGATTTTGTCGATTGGTTTGCTTGCTACAGCTCCTATGGCTTTATCTAGATTGTTTTTGTTGCGCAGCACACCTTGCACCAGCGCAGTGATAAAGGCCCGGTCTCTTTCAGATAAATCATATTTGCTGCCATCAAGAGCATTGGCCAGAGCAATGTTGGTATAAGCACCTTTCTCTTGCACTTTTATCAAAACTTCTACAGCAATTTTGCGTGATGATACTCCGCGTTTGCGCAGGTGTGAATCATTCTTTTTCAGAGCAGGTTTCGGCTCGCTATTCTCGCTCATGTAAGACACTCACCTGTTTCCAATCTAACGCCGTTTACCCAGGCTGCCGCAGCCAATTTGGCGCGGTTTGCCGGTTGCACTTCAAGCAACTCTAACAATTTTTTGTCGCCACAAAATACGAAAACTTTGCCATCTGCTTTGATAATTTCGCCGGGCTTACCGCTGGCTGTTGCTGATTCATAAAGAGCACTGCTATCATCCAGCATCTTTGTTTTTACAATTTTTAGTTCGGCCTCTCTGAAATTAGCCATGGTAGCTGGCCAAGGCGTTAGGCCGCGTACCAGGTTGTGAATTTCTTGGGCTGGTTTTTTAAAGTCGATTTTGGAAATAGCTCTAGATAGCATTGGAGCCAAAGTGGCTTTGCTGTCATCTTGTCTTTCCGCTACGAGAGTCTTGTTGATCAGTGCTTCTACTGTTTTGATCAGAAGGTCAGCACCTACTTGCGACATTTCGGTTGCTAGTTCTGGCGCAGTCATATCTGGGCCAATAGCAATTTCGGCTTTGAGTAACATCGGGCCAGTATCGACTCCGGCTTCTGTGTACATAGTTGTGACACCAGTAATAGTGTCGCCATTAATCACTGACCAGTTGATGGGGGCGGCTCCGCGCAATGTCGGTAAGAGTGAGCCGTGTACGTTGATTACTCCTAAAGGCGCCATCTCTAAAACATTTTTCTTGAGAATCTGACCAAATGCCACCATCACCAGTAAATCTGGTTCTAGTGCTTTCATGGCCTCGACTGTCTCGGGTGAGCGGGCCAGAGCCTGCGGCTGAAATACTTGTATGCCGTGAGCTTCTGCCAATACTTTGACTGGCGGCATCTCTACTTTGCCACCGCGACCCTTGGGGCGGTCGGGCTGACAGACTGCGGCGACAACTTTTAGGCCAAGCTTTTCTTGATTTTCAATCAAGCTGGCAAGAGTAGGTACGGCGAATTGAGGAGTGCCGAGATAAATGACTTTGAGCATATAGTTTAAAATCAGTGGCTAACAGACTGTATAGTGTATCTCGCCGCCGAGAGAAGCAAAAGTGAACTCGTCTAACACTTCAAAAAGAGTCTCTTTCGGCCTTGATGCCAGGGTCTGGCTTTTGGCGCCTGCCTGCATTTGGCTCACTATGTTTGTGCTGGTTCCTCTTGTAATCTTGTGGGTTTATAGCTTCGGTGGCCGTGATTTGCTGGGGCGGGTCACGTTTGGCTTCAGTTTTGATAACTATTTGCGCTTTGTAAATGGGCCTTATTTATCTGCTCTTGTGCGCTCAATTACCCTTTCGACACTGACAACGGCATCAACCCTGGTGGTGGGCTATGTCTTCGCCCTTTGGTTAGCATTGTTTAGCAAGCCTGCTCTTCGCAACATCTTGCTTCTACTTGTGGTTTTGCCCCTGTGGACCTCTTCACTTTTGCGCATTTATGCCTGGATAACGATTTTGCGTCCGACTGGTATTTTGGCCCATTTATGTTCGGCTTGGGGCTGGCAGATGCCGCCTTTGCTTTATACGCCCTTTGCAGTCTGGCTGGGAATGGTCTACAACTATTTGCCATATATGATTTTGCCGCTCTACACGGCCATTGAAAAAATTGATATCAAGCTAATCGAGGCTTCTCTAGATCTGGGAGCTAGCCCTTTGCGCACTCTTTTTAAAGTGTTGTTGCCCCTCACCAGTGGCGGTATCATCGCTGGCTCTCTCATGGTCTTTATTCCATCGCTGGGCGATTATGTTACTCCCGACCTTCTTGGTGGTGGCAAGTACATGTATATGGGTAATTTGATTCAGAATCAGTTTCTCGTTGTGCGCGACTGGGCCTTCGGTTCGGCCGTTTCAACCGTGCTGATTATTATTGTCTCTGGGGCTGTCTGGGTGTATATGAAGTATGCCGATACTAGCGAGATTGCCTGACCATAGTCATTTGTGCTCACTCACATAGAGATTTGCTGCAAGGGGTAAATGGCAGCCTGTCACCAGGCAGTCTTTGATGGCAGATTGCGGATCATTTCTGCGTACAGTACGCAAGAGTCAAATAAGGCGGTGTAGCCTGTGGGCGCGTTCACTTACATACCCAATCCCAACTCTTCGCTTTCGGCAGCTAGCTTACTTAGCGCATCGTAGCTGGCCTTTGCGGTCTTCTGTTTGTATTCCATGAGATCCTTGAAGAGAATTCGACGATGTTTTCCTTTGAGCTGGAATCTGATTTTCCCTTCTTCAAGCAGCTTGATTAAATAAGGCCGAGACACATTCATCATGCTCGCCGCTTCTTGCGTCGTCAATTCAGCATGAATAGGCACCACGAGCACAGCATTGCCGTGAGACATCTCCTGGAGAACGTTTAAGAGGAGATTGAAGGCCGCTGGTGATAACTCGACCTTATTTCCTGTTGAGCTAGCGAGGACGTAATGCTCAGCCCTAGGTTCATTCTTCAATAGAGAGAATGCCTTGGTGGCTTGCCGGATATCCGCTTCCTCTGGTACTACTGGTTTTTCGAGCCTCATGGCCATAACCGATCCTCATGCTTATAACGTCTATCCTGCCAGATAATCGAAATAAATGCAATTAAAAGCATTATCCGCAATTCGAGGTGGCGAGATAGCTTAGCTAGAGCTATTTCTGTCGCTTGTATAGCTCTATTAGTATTTTTCGCATGTTTGCTCTATTAGGGTTTACAGCGTCTCGTCTAGCATCAATGACTCGTTGCTTGACTATTTCTGGATTTTTACTGTCTTCAATGTACTTTGCTTTCTCTAACTCTGTTCTTTCTTTGACTCGTTGTGCAATTACTGCATTTTGTTCGTCTTTAATTTGATCGATTAGGGGGCCGTTAAGTGGCGTGGATCGTCGAGTCCGCTCGGAAGATACAGCGGCGTCGCATCTGGGAGCTCTTCCATAAAGCCGCCCGCCATTTGATATGCGCTTTTCTCATCGTCGGCCTTGGCTGTCACTGGTGCAAAAGCAATCTGACCTAGACCAAGCATCGCGAGCATGACTAGTGTATTCCTGATTCTCAATGCCAAATCCCAAAGCCGTCGCGATTTTGTGCCCTTCCAGGGTCCAAAGCGTCTCTTCTTTTTTGAATTTCTCGTAACTTCACTTTGTCTGGGTCTTTGTTATCTTGAATGTATTTTTCCTTCAGGATTGCTTCGCGCTCTGCCAATCGCTTAACCGTGATTTCATCCTGCTCTTCTGCAATTCGATCAATTAGTGGCCCAGGCAGAGTCGAGAGTCTGACTGCGCTTTCTCGTTTTACTTTAAATGGTAGTTTGATCTTTTGCAGACTCAAAAACTCTTTTACGGCCGCTGTGTTTCCTTCTATTTCGATAATCGGTGCATCGTCAAATCCAATAATTTGAAGATGTCCCTTGAAGTCTTGGTCGAGTTCGCCGTAAGCGAGGTATGGAATTTTGGCTTGTTCGGTTGCTGTGAAAAAATCTTGCCTTCTTTTGCGATATATTTGATGCATTGTTTCGATAATTTCGTTGATGGATGCAGAGCGTAGATATGCCACCACTTCTGGCTTGTTTTCAAGCTCATTCCACTTAATGAGCCGGTCGCGCAAGGCTGCCAGATAACGTAATCGCTCCGTTGAGTGTTCTATGGTGGACCATGAACCAACCTGCCAGTATAGGTCTTCAAAGGCCTGCTTACGCTCGCCGTTTGCATATGCCAAGTCAATCTTGGTCAGCTTCTCGTTAAGTCGTTTTATTTGGTGAAATGCTGGATCGTTAAGTCCATCGCTTTCCGAACTCTTGGACCAGCGGAAGGTAATTCGAAACTGTTTTTCATAGTATGAGGGGAAAAATGAAAACTCTACTTCTCCCCACGGGTACTCATAGATCGTTCCATAACCTTCGCTAATTGCTTCTTTGGCGCCGAACCATTGCTGAACTATGTCCTTAGTAATTTTTTTAGATCCCTTACAGGGTATTAGAAATAGCTGACTAGGACCACTGATGGTGGGAGGAAGCTTTAGGCCGATGGATTCATAGGTCGAGTCATTGCTAGGTTTTGCAATCCTAAATGCATAAGGTTCGCTAGGAGTTGAGGTTTCAAAAACAGCTTTCAAAGATTTTTCTAGTTCTTTTCGCGTTGGGCAGCTGTTGTGCTTGAGCATCTCTGCAACGTCAGTTTGAATTTGTAGAGTATTGTCTTTTAGTTTACTGGCTGGTTTGTCTGAATGTGTAAGTCTCGAACGCCTTGCTAAATGGTCATACTTCGTGCAGGCCGGACCGTAAGCGTCTAGAAAGAAAGAAGGGCCGCTAATTGCCTCCCGCACCGAAGCAATTTGGCTGAGCCCGAAAAGCATGAGAGTAACTAGCAACTTAGCTCGCTTCACTTTTTGTCCTCAAGCAAGTCTTCAACCGTTTTGCGCAATATAGCTCTGCTTGGATCTAAGGCCTCTCTTTGAGCTTAGCCCACATTACCTGGTTTGATTTTGCGGACGATGCTCAACATGCGCTCGTAGTCCGAGCGGAACAGTTGCGATATGGCGCGACCAGCTTCAATTAAATAGGCGGTTGATGCTTGCTCTGCCTCAGCAGCGGAATTACAAGTTTGCGCTCTTGCCCGCGCTGCCTCGCGCACACAAGCGGCCATCAGCTCGTCGGCTGGAACACTAGTGACACCATTGAGCAAGCGTAAAAATTCAAATTCGCTCGATAATTTCAACACTTCTTCTTGGCTGGCACTGTAGACAAAGTCGTGCACTTCCGGCGGCTGTGGTGGCAAATGTTGATAGATTGCCTTGTCGCTCCAATCTAAGTAGCCAACAATTTGCGCGTGCACTTCGGTTTTGAGCAGGGCAAAAATATGGGGCTGCTCAACTCTTAATTGGTCTCTAGTTAACCCCAGAGCGCTAGGTTTGTGCACGCTGTCTGGCGGATTAGTAATGACATTGAAGACAATGGCGAAAATTGAAATGTCGTTCTCGGGCGAATCAACTCTGACGAAACTACCAAAGCGAGGCTTAAGTACTTTACCGCTGGAGCCGACATTACTACTGTTGCCAGCGCTATTCTTGATAGTCTCCGCCACAAGACCAGTGATAGAAGAAGTAAGCACTTCTGCCAGGGGGCTCTGAGGCACAACCGCAGTTTTGCTATCGCTCTTCTTAGTCAGTGGCTGGAACCTCTTTATTGGGCTTGAAGTTCTCTACTGCTTCATCATCTGGAATGGCACCAATGGAGGTGCTTTGATTGACGATAATAGAAGTCTTGCCTGAATCATCGGCAATATTTACTGCTACTTCAGCGTCTTTCAATGTGCCGCTGATGGTAACGAGATTGCCCATGGCTTCGTTCTTTTCGATATTCCAGCCCTCGGCCTTGAGTGCCGTTTCGTACCAGGCGGCTACTTTTTCAATTGAGTCGCTACTCGATAGATTTAAGTAGCGTGAATGATCATTAGAATCTTTGTCATTTTCGCTAGCTGACTGTGAACCACTGGCGATGGCACCAGGATAGACAAGTTTCTTTAAGTCATCTGGTACGGAGCCTTTGCCAGCTCTCGATGTCTGACGCATGCCGCCTGAGTTAAAGCTTACTTCTTTGCCGTCACCGCAACCGCTCAGTAGTGCGATACTGCCAAGGGCGCACAGGCTAATTGCTAGACTGCTAACAGTCAGCTTTGCTGAGGCTTTTGCAAATAGTTTAGAAGGCAAAGATTTCATAGACTCCATTTTTTTTGAGCAATGGTTTTTAGAACTGATTCTTAGAACTAAATTTTAGAACTCGATAATTACATCAATATTCTAGCCGATTCTCTATGCACTAATTTTGCCTCTGGCACGCTTTGAGGCGAAAAAGCCTTCGCCCAGCATATGTACGCTTAAAACTGTGAAGCAAATCAGTAAGCCAGGTATGACTGCAGCCCACCAATTGCCAGCAGTGAGGCAAGACTGGGCGTCTTTGAGCATGCTGCCCCAGCTCGGGGTGCTTGGGCCCAAGCCTAGGCCAAGAAAGCTTAAGCCTGACTCCATAATGATTGCGTCGCTCACTAAAAGCGTGCCCTCAACCACGGCAGTGGTGGCGAGAGCAGGCAACAGGTGCTTGCCTAAAAGCTGGGCAAAGGAGCTACCGAGGGCCTGAGCGGCCATGAAAAAATCTTCCTCTTTGATTGCTAAGACCCTTGCTCTGGCCACTCTTGCCGATTCAAGCCAGGTGGTGGCGGTGATTGCCAGAATGACAATGAAATAGGGCAGAAGCCCGTCGGTGTAACTAGTTACCCCGAGGGCTGTAAGCAGAAATGGCGGAAAATGTTCGACTAACTCTGGGGCTGACAAAATTGAACTAAGAGCCAGCAAGAGAATAATTGATGGCACGGCCAAGAGGGCATCGACGAGCCGCATCATCAGGCTATCGATTGCTCCCCCTGCTAGAGCCGCCAGGGCGCCCCAGAGGTTGCCCAGGGTTACCGCTACAAGGGCCGAGCAAAGGCCTACCGAGAGTGAGCCAAGGGCGCCGTAGGCGATCATTTTCAGGAGGTCATGACCCAGGGCGTCGGTGCCAAGAATGTGGGGGAAAGTGAGTGATGGGGCCAGGTTGACTGCATTTAAATTTGATGTGGGCGGCTCAATGGTGAGTCCAAATACTGGCTGCAATAGGTTTAGAAGCAGCGGCAGCAGAGCGATAGCGAGTAAGAGGCCAAGACCGATGGCGCCGCTTATGAGTTTAGAGTTGAGTCTAGAATTAGTTTTAGAGTTGGCTTTCATAGGGTTTTCAATTTTCTGCTTTCTGCTGGCGCAGCTATTGCTGTAACCTCGGGTCAATGACGTTGTTGAGCACGTCGGCTAGCAGGTTGGCCAAAATCACAATTGTGCCGTAGAGCATCACCAGCCCCATCAATACTGGATAGTTGCGACCAAAGGTCGATTCCACCATCAGTCGGCCCATGCCTGGTACGCAGAAAATTGTCTCGATTAAGACTGAGCCTCCAATCAAGGCCGGAAGTGAAAGTCCGGCTAAGTTGACCACAGGAATGAGACAGTTCTTGAGAACGTGGTCGGTGATGACATTTTTCAGTGATAGGCCCTTGGCTAGAGCGGTTACCACATACTCTTTAGCTAGTTCATCGATGGCGAGAGCGCGCACGTAGAGCGCTACTTTGGCCATGCGGCGGGAAGAGAGAATGATGGCTGGAAGCAGTAGATATTCAGCGGCATAAGCCAGTGATGGCTGGGCCCCTGGTGGATGCAAGCCGAGTATGGGTAGATTGACCAGGGCGCTGCTGTAGGGGCTGGCCAGAAAAGCGAGAGCGATGAAGGCCAGCCAGAAATTAGGGGCTGAGTATAGAGCCAGTAAAACAGCGGTTAAGGCTGAGTCGGCATTTTTGTTCTTCAAATTGAGCACAATTGCCACCACGCCAAGCAGAAGGCCCATGGTGAATGACAATAGCAGCGCTATTCCCACCAGGGTTAGAGTGGCAGGGATGCGTTCAATTATTACTTCTTTGACCGGCCGACCGTCGCGGTAAGAGCGCCCCAGTGCATTGGTTGAGGCAACACTATCGCTTTTGAGCCAGCCTGAGAGCCAGAGCAGATATTGCTTTGCGGGGCTTTGGTTAAGGCCAAATTCTTGCCGTAATAGTTTGAGGTCTTCGGCAGGCAGCTCTTTTTGCGCCGAGCCAAGCATTACGTCTACGGGGTCACCGGGAAGGGCGCGCATTAAAGCAAAGCTGACAAGTGAAACGAGGAAGAGCATGGGAATGGCTGCCAGTACTCTCCTTATAATCATTTTTCGGCTTACCCGGTGCTGAGACAAAACGTTAAGCTAATAATAACCGCAATGGCTGTCACTTCTTGCTTTTCATTGAGGCGAAAAGGCTCTTGCCGCCTTGTTCGAATTGACAAATAAGGCCGTGCCAAATAGCATGTACTCCTACCTTCAAAATTGCGGCGGCATAGCCAAGTGGTAAGGCAGAGGTCTGCAAAACCTCTATCCCCCAGTTCGAATCTGGGTGCCGCCTATCTTTTTTCTGATTACTGACGACTTAATAGACTGTTTTTCTGCCGTTTATTAATGTTGCGAATTTACAAGTTCGTTTCAGTAACTTATCATCTAAGACTCATTCAAGTTACAATAAGTACTTGTCTTGTATTGGTTGCTTGTCTTGTATTGGTTGCTTGTCTTGTGGGCAGTTGGCGCAGTTGGTAGCGCGTTTCCTTGACATGGAAGAGGTCACAGGTTCGAATCCTGTACTGCCCAAATTTTTTTATTCGCTTTTGTCGTTCAATTGTTTGTACTGACCAAGGCTCTCAAGCACTATTCGTCTTTGTTCTGGCTCTAGAGGTTCTAGGGCCTTTTTTATTTTTGCAAAGGCTTTGGTTGCTATCTTCGTGTCAGGGCTTTTAGGCTCAAGGTTGGGTACTACAACTTTGGGAAGAAATAGGGCGGCATTTACACAGAAACGCTCTGCCAAAATGGCGATATGGGTTTTGGTCAAATCTCTGTGCCCGTTCCAGATTTCGCTAGCGCGGCCAGAAGGAAGGCTCAGTAGTTTTCCAAAATCTGATTGCTTCAGCTGATTCACTTCAAAGAGATATTTGACGTTCTCAATTGGTGTGAAGTCACTGTCTCTTGCGTGGTGCACTTTTTCGTATTGAGCTATTAAAGTGCTGAGTACATCGAGATAGTCTTCTTCATCATTATCTAGAGAGTTGATTTTGAGATACAGTTCGCCAGCTACTGCGACGGCTGCATCTAGTTCTTTTTCAGACTTGATTGGGCGCAATGGAAGCCGCTCGACTAGCGATTTGTACTTACTAGCCATCTTGTTACCAGGCCTCCATGTCATATTCAAGATGAGTCATTACTTTTAGAACAAAGACTCTGTGCTTTATAAACCAAACAGTGGCGGCAAGGCGAAAGTTATTGCCGCCAATATTGAAAATCCAGAGGTCGTTGCCGATATTGTCAGCGCTGTTGAATGTTCGCGCCACATCGGCTGGATTTTTCCACTGTTGCGCTTTGACAGTGGCGACCCAGTGTCGCAGTGGGCTCTCCGCGTTGGGGTGCTTCTTTGCGAATTGCCAGATCACTTTTTCATTGAGCAATTCCATTGAGCGCCCTCTATGGTGATTTATCTATAGTCCCGCTTTGTGAGCAATTTGTCAATTAAATCTGCTCCCGTTTTGTGAGCATTGAACTAAATCTTTCCAATCAGCGTCTTAGATAAGAGCGGTTTCTGGGCAGGATGTTTCTATGGGAAGGCTAACCAAATTATTGCTCTTCACTCTTTGCATTTCGCCCGTTTGTCAGGTCGAAGTATCAGCAAAGAATCGCCAGGCAGCCAACGTAATTAGTCAAAACCCTAATATGCCTAGCCCATTTGCCGTTGGCAATTTCTTTAGTGCTAGTGCAGCAGCTGCGGTTAAACCCAGTGTCGAGAAGCGAGCGGGGCCGAACGATGCTAATGGCCAAGCGCTAACTGATCATAATCCAACATTAGAGCAAGTGCGTTTGATTCCTTTTGTGTAGACATCTCAATTGGTCGAACGCTCGAGTTTTGGCTCTCGGGAACAATGAAGTAGGCAAATCCTCAGTATTTTAGAAGATCTTGGTACTTTGCTCTGGAGAAATAGACTGTGAGAAACGCGATTACACTTGCGCTGGAAGTAGAACGGTGGGTCGCCGCCACTCAAAAATTAGCGATGCCGCAATGACAGAACCAGAGCCAAAGAAAACTGGATCTTTCCGTGAATGGTTTGCGTCGCCGCCCAGAAGCGAGCAAGTGACAGAAGAGGTGATACAAAAAGGTCCACACTCCAGTTTTTTCAATTGGGTGCCTCCGCCGATAGTGCGAGTTTTCGTGTGGACTGAAGGCTTTTGGCATTTGTATCTTTCGTTATTTGGGATAATGATTTTCGGCTTTTGCCTAAAAGCTTTGGGGCTGTCACCAGAAATCCTCCTGACTGCAATGCCTATCTGCCTTCTTGCTCCGCCATGGATTCTGTTCATACTTCTAATCGGTTTAAATCGGTGGTTTCAATCCCGCTGTGTATCTATCTTTTTTGCATGGTTTTTTGGCTTAATGCTTTTTTGGGAGGGGAATGGACTGACGCAAGGGGCGCTTAGCTCGGCACTTTTGCGTGCATGGAGAGGAAGCCCGAATATGTAAAACACTTGAGTACTCAAGCATTGCTGACTAACAAGTGTTGTTGACTAGGAGGAGCAGCTCTATATGGAAAATAGTTCCACCGACTCATATGCTGCGACTGGTCGCCGGAATTTCTGGGATAGGCCGAATTTTGTATTGGCTTCAATTGTTTGGACGTATCCGATTTGGTTTGTTAGCCTGCATGTATTTTTGACAATCCTTAGCGCAATTTGCATTTCTATTTTAGAAATAAAGACTGACCCTGAAATTGTGATTCACGGCATCATCTTCGGATCGCTTCTGTTTACCTACATATTTATCGCAATTTTTTTCATTCAGAGTCGCTGGTTTCGACTTAGGTTCGTATTCATTTTGTGCTCCTGGTATTTCATTTACAGTGTTGCCTTTATGACTCAGAGTGCTTACCTGAGAGCACTTACGCAAGCTTTTCATTCAATCGCGGTGACAGTGAGACCACCCGACGCTAGCAGTATAACACCGGTGCAGAAATGACTGAGCATCAAGAGCCAAGCCCAGAGTTATTACAGCAAGCCTTTGCGCATATTCAAGAGGCTTCGGCGCGAGTAAATCCAGATGCTGAGCAAACCTGGAATTGGTCTCTTCGAGTTTTGTTGAGTACTCAACAATTTTCCTCGGTAAGCCATAGAGAGCTTCCAATTTTGGGCAGGATGTTTTTATGAGTAAGTCGGCCAGATTGCTATTTCTGATTGTTTGCTTTTCGACCTATTGCCAGGTAGAAGCATTTGCGAAATCTCGCAGCCTTGAAGATCCCATAAATCAGGGGTCTAGTCCTAGCACCAGGCACCCTACTAGCCCATTTGCCGTTGGCAATTTCTTTAGCGCCAGTGCTGCTGCCGCTGTGAAGCCTAGTGTAGAGAAAAGGCCAGGGCCAAAAGATGTAATTGGCCAGCAGCTTGTTGATGCTAATCCGACTTTAGAGCAAGTGCGCTTGATTCCCTCTCTGGATGGCCCTCAACGCAAACAGGTCAATGAACTGTTCAATGTTTACCGCAGTGATTTGAAGCTGCTTAACGAGCAACTGCGCCCCTTGCGCGAAGAATTTAAAGCGCGCTTAAAATCTGAAAAAGAGAAGTTCGACAAAGAGAAGCAAGACAGAGACAAGCTAGCTAAAGAGAAATTAGCGCAGGAAAAATTAGCTAAAGAAAAGCAAGAGCCAATTAAAGCCGAGCCAGTTAAGTTTGTTCCGGCAAAAGAAGAGGAAGACGTTGCCATTGCTGCCGTTGTTGCCAAAATCAAGGAGCGACAAAATCAGTTCACTCAAGCCTTGAGCAAAGTTGTTAGCCCTGCGCAAATGCTAGAGCTAGAGCAGCTTAGACGTGGCAAGGTGCCTGCTTATGCCCAATAAAAATAAGAATAAAAATGACCAGCAAATCAGGCACTTGCTTAACCGTGCTGGCTTTGGCTTTACCCCTGAAGAACTAGCGCCCTATCTTGAAATGGGCTACAGCAGTGCTCTTGATCAGCTAACCAGTCCATCATCAACTGATAATAGTGCCCTCGATAGTATGCTCGCTGAGCAGTCTTTTGATTTCACTAATCCTGATGATATTAAGCGCTGGTGGCTCTTTCGCATGATGTTTACGCGGCGGCCTTTAGAAGAGAAAATGACTCTCTTCTGGCATGGTCACTTTGCCACTTCCGATAACAAAGTGCGCAACCCTTATGCCATGTATGTGCAAAATTGCACCATGCGCAAACACGCTTTCGGCAAATTTGATGACCTTTTGCTGGCCATGTCTAAAGACCCAGCTATGATTGATTGGCTTGATAATCAGCAGAACCGCAAGAATAAACCGAATGAAAATTATGCTCGCGAAGTCATGGAACTATTCACCATGGGCATCGGTAACTATACAGAGCAAGACGTCAAAGAAGGTGCACGCGCCTTTACAGGCTGGCAGGCTAAACCCGATGGTTTCTTCTTCAATAGCGGTCAGCATGACAAGGGCAGCAAGACGTTTCTTGGTCAAACTGGCAACTTCAACGGTGAAGATATCGTCAATATTCTGGCTAATCAAAAGGCCACAGGTCATTACTTAGCGGGCAAGCTGATTCGCTTTTTTGCTCTCTATAACCCTTCCAATTCTTTCGTTGATGAGATTGCTGGCGTCTATAAAAAGAGCGATCACAATATTGGTGCCATGGTCTCTGCCATTTTTGCCTCTCGCAATTTCACATCGACTGCCTGTTTTCATTCACTTATTAAAAGCCCCTGTGAGTATGTGATTGGCATGCTCAAGACTTTTCAGGTCAGTCAAGTTGATGCTGAAGTGCCGCGTCTGATGGCGGCCATGGGGCAAAATCTCTTCAATCCCCCTTCGGTCAAAGGTTGGGATGGTGGTGAAAACTGGATTGCCTCAGATGTGATGATGGAGCGCTTCAACTTCGCCACAAGAATGATTTCGCAAAAGTTTGACTATCTTGAAAAATACTCTTCTCCAGCCAAAATCGCCGCTGAGCAGGGGCTTGCTAATGCTGCTGAAACGGTAGATTATTTTCTTAGCCTGCTTGTGGAGAATGACGCCCCTCCTGCCGTGCGTGAGCGGCTAATTAAGTATGTTTCGAGCGATATGAGTGGCAAACTTATGACTAAACCCCTGGCTCCCGGCAAGCTCCCAGAAGATAAAGTTCTTGATGCTCGGCTGCGTGGCCTGGTACATTTGATTATGACTCTGCCTACTTATCAACTGAATTAAAAAAGGTGCGAACGAAATGACCAATCCCAGTTCTATCTATAATTCGATTAATAAGTCAATCAGTCGTCGTGATTTCTTGGCCGGGTTGGCGGCTTTAGGAATACTCGGGCAGCAGCAGCTGGAAGCCTTTGCCTCTCAGGTAGATCCCCTGGCCGGGGCGGAGCGGTCGATTTTAGTTATTCAGCTCAATGGTGGCAATGATGGTATCAATACAATCATTCCATACGCCAGTGGTGCCTACTATGATGCTCGTCCGAAAATTGCAATCAAGCAAGCTGATGTGCTGCATATCGATGATAAAGTTGGCTTCCATCCTAGCTTGACGGCCTTTCAAGAGTTCTACAAGCAGGGCAAATTAGCGGTTATTCAAGGGGTAGGTTATCCGGAGCCTAACCGTTCACATTTTCGCTCAATTGAAATTTGGCAAACGGCACAGCCTGAAATTATTGGTGATACCGGTTGGTTAGGGCGCTACCTTGATCACTTGAGCATTTCTCAATCTTCGGGAAAAGTTGTGAAAGCGAGCATTGAACCAGGCAAAGAGCAAATTGCCATGTTGGCAGTCAATGTCGATCCTCTTTTGCCTAAGTCATTGTTGGCACGCAAAGTAGCTGTGCCATCGGTCTCTGATGTGCAGGCCTTCCGCTTTAAAGTCGATCCCCTATATCAAGCTGATCGTACTCTGCAGCTTGAGGCTTTCAATGATATCTATCAAAACTTTGACGACAATCGCCCGGTGGTAAAGAAATTGCGCACTAGCGGCCTGGCGGCTAATCGTGCTTCTGAGCGCTTACTTGATTTGGTTAAAGGTCACAAGACCACAGTTAAATACCCTGACGGCAAGCTTGGATCAAGCTTGAAGTTCATTGCTCAGATGGTTAGTGGCGGTATTGGTGCCAAGGTCTATACCCTTGGCTATGATGGCTTTGATACCCATGCTGGTGAGCTGCGCACTCAAACCAATCTGCTTGCTGGTTTAGGCAAGTCACTGAGCGCTTTTCAGGAAGATTTAAAACAGCACGGTTGCGACGATAAAGTGATGGTGCTTGTCTTCTCTGAATTTGGCAGACGGGTAGCCGAGAATGGTGGCGGCGGAACTGATCACGGCACTGCTGGACCTTGCCTTGTGCTTGGTGGTGGTGTCAAAGGCGGCCTCTACGGGCAATACCCATCGCTGACTGAATTAGATCATGGCGACCTCAAATTCAATGTCGATTTCCGCACCGTATATGCCACTATTCTTGACCGCTGGCTGGGTGCCGATAGTCGCGAAGTTCTAGGCAAGAATTTCGATAATCTCGACTTCTGCTAAATTTCTCGTTTTTATGTTTATAGGTTGCCGCTAACTCTTTATGGGTCTGGCGGAGCGTCGCCTTCTAGCATGACAAAGAATTTGCGCTCGCAGTCCCACATATTGTCGTCTTTCCAATTCAAAAGAGAGACCTTGGCTGACCAGGCTCCCTCTTTTGTCAGGCTGACATCGGGCTGGAAGATGTAATGACCTTTGAAGATATCACCAGGGTCATTGGCATTGAAGTCTTTGGTAAGGACCACGGTGCCATCTGGATCTTCAATGGTGACGATGCCTTTGTATTGGCGGCGCTCGTAGGGGGTACCGAAGCCAATGACGCAGGTGCAGTTCATTTTTGTCGGTAGTTCTTTGAGAACAAACAAATCAAAAAGACCACGGGCATCCACGCGACCATCTTCTTCGTGGTCGGCCCCTTGGCAGAAAAGAATGTACCCGCTGTGCAGATACTTCATAGTATCGCTCTCCTTACGCCTGCCCTAGAATTTTACCGCTTTTATTGTGCGCGGCCCTATTGTCAGCCTAAGAAATCGATTGTCACCTTTAGAAAAGACATCAAGAAAAGAAATTAGGCCAAAAAGAAAAAGAAGGAAAAAAGAAAAGCCCTCGCCAAACAGATGGTTTAGCGAGGGCTTTTTGTCTCTTGATTATCTAGAGCTTAGTGGCGAGTATCTTTCTTGGTAGAAATTACTGCTTCAGCAATAGCGTTTGGCACTTCTTCGTAGTGAGCGAATTCCATGGTGAATGTACCTTGTCCGCGGGTCTTGTTGCGGATGTCGGTGGCATAACCAAACATTTCAGACAATGGCACTGAAGATTTCACTTTTGATAGCGAATCAATGGTGTCCATGCCTTCGATGCGGCCACGTCTCGATGAAATGTCACCGATAACGTCACCCATGAATTCTTCTGGAACTTCAACTTCTACCTTCATGATTGGTTCTTGAAGGATAGGGCTGGCTTTCATGAAGCCTTCCTTGAAGCCGATAGAAGCAGCAGTCTTAAAGGCCATTTCGTTCGAGTCAACTTCGTGGTACGAACCGAAGACCAAGGTGCACTTAACGTCGATTACAGGGTAACCGGCCAGTACGCCGCCAACTAGTGTGTCTCTTACGCCAGCTTCGATTGCAGGGATGTATTCTTTTGGAACGACACCACCAACGATTTTGTTGACGAATTCAAAACCAGTTCCAGCAGCAAGAGGCTCTAGTTCGAAGACTACGTGACCGTATTGACCACGACCACCCGACTGACGGATGAATTTGCCTTCGCACTTGACGTTCTTTTTGATGGTTTCGCGGTAGGCAACTTGTGGCTTACCAACGTTGGCTTCTACTTTGAATTCACGAAGTAGACGGTCAACAATGATTTCTAAGTGCAGTTCGCCCATACCAGCAATGATTGTTTGGCCAGTTTCGTGGTCAACACGCACTTTGAAGGTTGGATCTTCTTCTGCCAAGCGGCCCAGTGAGACGCCCAGTTTGTCGGAATCGCCTTTGGTTTTTGGTTCGATAGCAACCGAGATAACTGGATCTGGGAAGTTCATCGATTCCAAAATTACTGGTGAATTTTCTGCTGAAAGAGTGTCACCGGTTGTGGTGTCTTTCAAGCCGACTGCAGCAATAATGTCGCCAGCGTAGGCTTCATCAACGTCTGTGCGGTTATCTGCTTGCAATTGAACGAGACGGCTGATGCGCTCTCTCTTACCTTTAGTGGAGTTGAGAACGTAAGAACCAGCTGCCAATTTACCGGAGTAAACGCGCAAGAAGGTTAGTTTACCGACGAAAGGATCGTTCATAACTTTGAAGGCCAAAGCTGAGAACGGAGCGTTATCGTCAGGAGCTCTTTCAGTTTCAGTACCATCTGGCAAGGTGCCTTTGATAGCAGAAACGTCAGCTGGTGAAGGAAGCAAATCGACAACGGCGTCGAGAAGCTGTTGAACGCCTTTGTTTTTGAAAGCTGAACCACAAAGAATCGGAATAACTTTGTTGGTGCAAACTGCTTTTCTCAAAGCTACTTTGAAAGCTTCGTTTTCGACAGTTTCAGTTTCCATGTAGATTTCCATCAGAGCGTCGTCGGTTTCAACAACTGACTCTTCAAGCTCTTTGCGATATTTTTGAGCATCTTCAAGCATGTCGGCAGGAATGTCGACGATGTTGAATTTCTGACCCATAGGATCTTTCTCGTCATAAACGTGAGCTTTCATTTCAACTAGGTCGATTAGACCTTTGAAATCGCCTTCAGCGCCGATTGGCAATTGAAGAGGGTGAGCATTGGCCCAAGTGGTAGACATACCAGGAAGCTGTTCTTTGATTTGTTTGACTACTTTGTAGAAGTCAGCGCCAGTGCGGTCCATTTTGTTGACCAGAATCATTCTGGGCACTTCATAACGGTTGGCTTGCTTCCAAACTGTGTTGGTTTGTGGTTGAACGCCACCAACTGCGCAAAGCACGATGACAACGCCGTCGAGCACGCGCATAGAACGTTCTACTTCTACGGTGAAGTCAACGTGTCCAGGGGTGTCGATTAAGTTGATGCGCTTGCCTCTCCACTGGGAGGTAATAGCAGCTGCTGTAATGGTGATGCCGCGTTCTTTCTCTTGCTCCATCCAGTCGGTGAAGGATGTGCCTTCGTGCACTTCACCCATTCTGTGGATCAAACCGGAATAAAAGAGAATCCGTTCTGTTGTGGTAGTTTTGCCAGCATCGATGTGAGCTGCAATACCCATGTTACGGACGTCTTGAAGCTGAATTTGTCTTCCTGCCACTGTCCCTGTTTTCCTCTCTTTAACGCTATCCATTTGAACCTTCCAAATATAACTAGCTGGGTACTATCTTGCCGTGCTCAACCGCTGGTGTTGACGACCTTTCTCTTAGAACGCGTTGAGACGCGCTCTTCTTGAAAAGACTAAACTTAGGTTACCACCTGGTATCGCACCATCTTTATATCCTTCATAAAGATATTCAGAATTGACTGAGCATTCTTTACAAACAGATATAACTTTGTCTCTACGAGACTCTGTACAACAGTTCTCACAAAAACGCTTCGACCAGTGGCCGAAGCGTTTTTAAATAACACTTTATACCGACGATCTAATTTTAATTAGTAGCGGTAGTGAGCGAAGGCTTTGTTGGCTTCAGCCATTTTGTGTGTTTCGTCGCGCTTCTTAACTGATGCTCCGGTACCGTTGCTGGCATCGGCTAGTTCAGCAGAAAGACGCTCGGCGAAAGTGCGACCTGGTCTCTTGCGGCTGTTGGCGATGAGCCATTGAGAAGCAAGAGCGAACCCACGTGAAGACTTAACTTCAACTGGAACTTGGTAGGTCGAACCACCAACGCGGCGGGCCTTAACTTCTACTAGAGGAGTGACGTTTTTCAATGCTTTGTTGAAAACATCGAGAGGCTCTTGCTTGGTGCGATCTTTGAGAATTTGTAGAGCATCATAGAAGAGGCTCTGGGCTGTGCTGCGCTTACCGCGCTGCATCATACGATTGACGAAGCGTGAAACCTGTTGGCTGTTGAATACAGGGTCAGCTACGGTAATTCTTTTATCTGCTTGCTTTCTGCGAGACATTCTTACTATTCCTATTTATTAGTTCAGGTTGGAAATTGAGGCTTATTTCTTCTTGCCGGCTGCTGCTGCTGGAGCGCCTGGCTTAGGACGCTTAGCGCCGTACTTAGAGCGGCTTTGTTTGCGGTCTTTAACACCGGCTGTGTCGAGAGCGCCTCTGACGATGTGGTAGCGAACGCCTGGAAGATCCTTAACCCGACCGCCTCTTACGAGTACGACTGAGTGCTCTTGCAAGTTGTGGCCAACACCTGGAATGTAGGCGGTGATTTCAATACCGTTTGTAAGACGGACTCTGGCAATCTTGCGAAGTGCTGAGTTCGGCTTCTTAGGGGTTGTTGTCTTCACCTGGGTGCAAACGCCCCTTCTCTGAGGGCAAGACTTTAGCGCTGGAGACTTGGTCTTGTAAGTCACCTTGCTTCTTTCGCGTCTGATCAACTGATTGATGGTAGGCACCACTGCACTCCTAAGAACTACGACTACTGAACACAAACTTAAACGGGCAGGACAAAAACTAGCAGATAACCCATAAAGGATTGGACAGCTGCAAAGACAACTAACCAACATGGGTATCGGCAAGTTTTCAGATTATCAGATGAGCCCAGTTGATATAGCGGACTTTCCAAAATCCTTTACAAAGCAAAAGCCAAATGATCGAATTCTTAGACGAAACCCTGCTAAAACGACCAATTCTTAAGCGCTTATCACAAAAGATGGTTAAGTCTGCCTGGCTTTCAAGTGGAAGAGTCAGTTGTTATTGCTCTTAACTTGATTGGTCACATTGAAAGAATTGATGCCATAAGAATGTTCAGCAATTAAATTGATCGAGGCTCTAGGAGTATTGATGGCGGGCTTGCCCAAGGGGTTGAGGCTAACGGTGCGCTCTAGCGATAGCTTCTTGGGCGGTGACTTGGCTCTGAGCCAGTGGTCGCGGGTCAACAGCGAGAAATGACCGGCCCGCTCCAGGCCCGCTTCTTCAAGCGCTTCGATGACTGAATTTTGATAATCGTAGGCTTTGGCAATGACCATGCCTTTCATGCCGGCCCGGCGCATGATTGAAAGTACAAAATTGACAAGGTCTCGAGCCGTATGGGCCCAACCTGGATGCACAGCAAACTCTAGATGATAGTCACCTTCGCGATGAGCAGTGACGCGGCAGGCTGAGGTAATGACCTTGCGCTCTGAGTCGCTAGCAACCCAGAACCAACTCTTGCGCCTGATTAGACGGCGAGCCAGTTTGTCGAGGCTCTCTACTTTTAAGGGGAAGACATAGAAGTCTTCTGGTAAATATTGAAAAGTCAGTCGGAGATCGGCGGGGAGCACGTCTTGATGCAGTTGATAGAGACCGGCCTGGTCTTCAGGAATAGCCAGGCGAAAATTATCTTCGGATTTGATCTCTGGCTTGGCAGAACTCTTCGGGTCTAGATTTTGCCCTAGACTTTGCTCTGCTTTGGCCTCAGCTTTAGGGTCTAACTTAAGGTCGGCTGGCACTTGGTAGTGAGTTATGCGAGCTGAGCGACGAAAGCCGCAGCTAGCAAGCACTGCAAGAGCGCCCTGATTTTGGTCTGAGGCTTCGGCAACGAAATGGCTAATACCTTGACTGCCAAAAAGAGCAAAGGCGAAGCGCAGTAATTCTTGGGCGATGCCGCGGCCTCGGTGATTGGGATGCACCACAAGGTGATCGACTTGCCAGCAGTATTTTGATTTGCCAATAGGATGCAGCGAAATCATGCCTATGACAAGGCCGTCTTCTTTCGCTACGTATACAGATGGCGAAATATGCCAGTGACAAGGCAACCAATGTTGCCAGAATGTCAGACCGGTAATCATGTAGCGGTCTTCGGCACAGAAGCTCTCATAAGGCACAGGCTCGCCCTGGTAGCGCAATAAGGCGCGAACCTGGGTTGATTCTGTGGCAAATAGAGGCTCGATTTTGATCATAATTAAGATGATACCACGCTTGCCAAGCGGCCCCGCTTGCCTTCTGCCTAATTGGCTAAGTGACTGCTACCCGGCTATACTGAGATGCCGACCGTACTATTTAGATGACTCAGCCTACTAAGCAACCAGTTAAGAAGACAGCAAAAGACGAGAAGCCATTCTTTAAGACAGTGGCCGATAACCGTCGCGCGCGGCATGATTACGAAATTCTCGATACCTTAGAGGCCGGTATAGCCTTGTTTGGTACCGAAGTTAAATCTATTCGTGCTGGCAAGGCTAATTTAGCTGATGCCTTTGTAAAGGTAGAAGACGGAGAGCTTTGGCTATATAGCTGCCATATATCTCCGTATGACTTTGGCAATAGATTCAATCATGAACCGCTGCGCAAGCGCCGTTTGCTGGTTCATAAGAAGCAAATTCTTAAGTTGAAATCGAACATGCAAGAGAAAGGTCTGGCCCTGATTCCGCTTAAAATGTACTTCAAGGGTCATTTAGTTAAAGTTGACTTGGCTCTGGCTAAAGGTCGAAAACTATATGACAAGCGCGAGAATATTGCCAAAAAAGAGACGAAGCGCGATCTTGACCGCCTCACCAAGTCTCGCAATAACAGTCGATAGTTGGAATAAAAGTCACTAGAAACTAGTAGGCGAAAGATAACGCGGTAAGCACAGCAAAAAAACAGAAAGCATTTAGTAGTACAAAAAATAAAGACAGTTTCGGTCAACAGATAACACGGAATCAGACAATATAGAATTTCAGCGAGGGTCAATGGCAAAAGTTAAAAGCTCGGTCTTAAGTTTGCTCTTAATGTCTGGGCTACTTCAAGGTTTCGTTCAATTAGCTCTCGTTGCTCCAGTCTGGGCCGCTTCTCCTGTTGCCATTCTCAAAAGTGGACGCAATGGAGCTACATACCAAGATCAGCACATCGGAACTTTTGAAGACGACTATAAGGTTTTTCGCAAAGCCTTAGATGGTGCCAACGTTCGCTATGATGAACTCAGTGACAGTGATGTTGATGCTGGGGTCGCCAGGCTCTCTGGCTATAAAGTAATCGTGGTGCCACTGCTGGTTGACCTACCAGCAGCTGAAGTTTCAGCTCTTTCTGATTTTGCTCGCGGTGGCGGCAAGCTTCTTATCACTGATGGTGCTGGTGTTCCTGGTGCCGGTGCTCAATCTTTGGAAGCACTGGCTGGTGTTGCTTCAGCTAAGCAAGCAACGATTAAAGAAGTAAATAAATTAGTCTGGAGCAAGCCTGGCGCAATTAACGCACCAACTGCCGAGTTCGCCATTGCTAGTGTTATCTCCCAGTTGGCTTTGAGTGGCACCGGTAGCAGTATGGCTACCTGGCAAGATGCAAATGGTCAGGAGCAAGGCATTGGTATCGCTCGGGCCGGTAATGTAATTTTTATGGGCTGGGCACCTGGTGTTCAGGGTGAAGTATCAAGCAATGCTTTGATGCTCTCGCAAGCTTTAGACGAATTGTCGCCTGGTATCACTCAAGCTGCAGCCGTACAAATTAGCTTTGCTGATTATCAAACCATCTCGCAAGAGCTAGATTATCTTGCTAAGCGTACTGATGAAGCGATAAAGACCGCTAAGCAAGCTGAGTTTTCTGTACCACTCAAAACCATTCAAGCCTCGTATGATGCGGCTGTTGAGCACGTCAAATCTTTCCAGCAAGCCTACAGCGATAGACGCTTCTTAGAAGCCGATGAGCATGTCCAGAAAGCCCGTCAAGACTTTGCTATGGCCTTTGCTCAATCTATGCCTGTTCGTCCAGTCGAAGCTCGCGCTGTCTGGCTTGATAGGGGAACCATTGTCTCCACCCGCGGTGCCAAAGGGATGGCTCAGCTTTTTGATAAGTTGAAGACTGCCAACATAAACGTTGTTTATTTCGAGACTAACAATGCTGGTTTCACGATGTTCCCTTCAAAAATTGGTACTCAGAACCCTGAGACTCTGGGTTGGGACCCGCTTGGTTGTGCCATTTCGGAAGCGAAGAAGCGCAATATGGAATTTCATGCCTGGTTCTGGACCTTTACTGTGGGCAATGCTAAGCACAACCCTATTGTTGGTAAAGAGTCCGATTATCCAGGACCAGTTCTTCCTGCTCATGATTATTCTTGGGCATTGGCTTCTCAAACTGGTGCCTTTTTGCCGCCTAGACAATTTGAGTATTGGCTTGATCCGTCTAACCCAGAGTGTCGTGCTTACGTCAAAAGTTTGATATTTGAAGTGGTCAATCGCTACCCTGTTGATGGCATTCAACTCGATTACATTCGCTATCCCTTCAACAATAGAGGCTCTGAGATGGGCTTCAATTGGCTTGGCCGACAAAAATTCGAGCGTGAGACTGGTCTCTCGCTCGATCGCCTTGATGAAGACACAAGAACGATGTGGATTCATTGGAAAGCTAATAACGTCAGCAGTTTTGTTAAAGAGATGTCTGAGTCTTTGCGTGCAGCTAAACCTGGTATTCGCATTTCTGCTGCTGTTTACGGTATGCCCAAGCGTATGCGCATGAATGCTGTGCAACAAGAGTGGGAAGTGTGGGTGGCGAACGGCTGGATTGATACGATCAATCCAATGACTTATGTCGGTACTGCCAAAGAACTAAATGATGCTGCTGGATTCGTACGCGAATCGACAGCTGATAAGGCTCTCTCTTACCCTGGTCTGTCGATTCGGCAGCTTGATACTGCTGGCTTGGTTGAGCAATTAGACACTGCTCGTGTGATTGGAACTCTCGGAACAACTATGTTTGCCGTTGCTCACCTTGATGATAAGAAGGTCAACATGCTCAAGGTTGGTCCTTACAGACGGCCAACCACTATGACTCCTCAGTCAGATCCAATTAAGGCTAGTCGTCTTTTGTTCGACGATTTCTCCACCATGGTCAATCGTTATCTACAAGATCCTAAAAAGCGCATCATGTCTGACACAGCCAGTACAAATGATGTCGTCAATCAACTCGATTCAGTGCAGAAATCACTGCACAACTTATCTAGCAATGCTAAGCCCGAAGAAATTGATGCTGTGCTTAAAGACGTCACTTCACTTCACGCTACAGTGCGTGAGTGGTTGCGCCTAGAAGCCTTCATTCAACGTGGTTTCCGTGCCCAGTACATTGCTAACTATCTGAGTCAGGTTGAGGCCATTCTTTCTTACGCCGCTCAACATGCCAGAACAACAACGGCTGGTTCGAGCGCAATTGCTACTCAAGCTGCTAATCCAGGTTAATACCAAGTTAGCTAAGCCAATGTAGTGGCTCAGGCTGCGGCTAGTTCTCTATTTCTGCCTTTCCCAATTTGACTCATTTTTCGAGTGAAAATGAGTCAAGTTTGACTGTCTGAAGAAAGAGGATGGTGAGCGGTTTATTTTTTTGTCAGCCATTTGCCCACTTCCACATCGCTGGTTGTGCCGGGGCGCGGATAACCATAATGAGTGGAGAGGCGGAGTTGTGAGACTCTTCCCTTTTTAAAGCGCAGCTCTAAGACCGATGAGACGTCTGTACCGTGCCATCTGATTTGCGAAAAGTCGGCTTTATGTTTGAAGTTAGGCGATGGAAAACGCTTCAATAGAGCGGTTTTGTTCATGCCGAAGAGATCGTCAAAAGTCGGCTCTGCGAAAAGTTTAGACTTTCTGTCGAGAGGTCTGACAATTGGTCTGGTCGGGGGCGTGGGCGTTTGATCGTCACTGTCTGCTGGTCCAAGTGGAAAGCTAGTGCTTCTTGTATAGGGTTTAAACTCAGTGGTGGAAAAATCGCCAACCTGACTAATCTGTACGTGCTCAGGCCGTTCGCCTCCGGCTTCTTTCGCCACTGCCTCTTTGGCAATGGCTTCAACGCCACAAGATATAGGCAGAAGCAAAAGGGCACAAAGAGCTAATTTGGAAGCAGCTAATAATTTTGGATTGCTATTCATCTCACTAATCGCCCGTTTTTAGCTCATAGATCAAATCATAGTCTAAATGGCGCTATGCACCAGAAGTCACAAATGAGCTATCGCTATTTGGTCGAATCTCGCATGTATTTCATGACGTTGGGGAAAAGCTCTTGCATGCGTCGCGCCGCATATTTGTCGCTGCCTTGACCGGTAGCCGTGGCGAAGGCCTCGGCAAAGAATTCTTCTTTGGCTGGTGAGCCCAGGTAATAGTTCATTGGTCCACCAGGTTGCACTTCTTTCATAAGCTGCTGCATTTGTGCCGGAGAAATATTGTTGATGTCACTGACGAAGGCCGCCTGGAAGTTCTTATCTTGCACGGAAAGGAATCCGCGGCCAGCGCTGTAGGCGTGGCCGGCCTCGTGTCTGGCCAGGCCTGCTACTTCGGTATTTCGCAACGATTTGACCGGAGTGCCGTCACCCAATTGCTCAAACACCGCAATATTTGGCGGTTTGCCTTTGCCGTCAAATAAAGCAGGGGCATCAAGCGAGACTTTTTGGCCGTTGACGACCATGCCTGCCTTATTGGTGCCCATAGCTTTGTCGTATTCGTAGATGTTTTTGAAAACGTTGACCTGAACGCCTTTGTCTTTTAGCTCCTGGGCTACTTTTTCGGGCAAAGTAGCGACACCGTTTGCTACTTCTTGGGCAAAGGCTGCACTGGCGCCTCTGTTCTGCACTTCGAGAATAGGCTTGGCGCTCTGTTTGTCGCCGACCATGGCCTTGTCGCCAATATTTACTCTGTCACCATTCGTTTTGTCACCGCTGGCGCTCTTTCTACCGTCATTTGGCGACAGTTGGGCCATTTGCAGATTTTTCAGTTGGTCTGACATATTCGCCAGACTCAATTCTCGCGGTTGACCCGCCGCCGAAGCTAGCTTCTGGTCGCTGGTTAGCGGTACTTTGTAGCCTTCAAACTTGAGCCCCGAGCTAGTTCCGTTGGTGCCGATTTCGGGACCAAAGTCTTTGTTCATCTCTTTGGCCGAGAGGCTGCCACTATTTCGGCCGCTGTCTTGGCCAAAGTTAGCGACGCCGGGATTGGCGTCGGTTACCTTGGGCTGCTCTTTGGTGGGTGCGTCTGACATATTTCTAATCTACCCAGGCGCCCATGAAAAAGTCGTGAAACCAGACTTTAAACCAGACTTCAAACCAGAGCTTAATGCAGTACTTAAACCAGGGCTGGGCTAAGTCTAAAACCAAAAATGGAACCTCTCCCGGGGGAGAGATTCCATCGAAAGGAGGACTAATAGCTAGTGCTAGATTAGCTGCCTGAGTTCCAATCGGTCACTGGGGTGATGACTGGTTGAGCGTAAGTGACTTCAACTACTGGTTGTTGTACAGGTTGTACTGGTTGTTGTACTTGCTGTATAGCAGGGGGAGCGAAGTTTACTTGCGTTGCAGGTGCTTGTACTGCTTGAGCAACAGCAGGGGCGGCAGCGGCAGCTGCAGCAGCGGCTTGTTGTTGAGCGGCATAAGCTCTGAAGGTCTCTTCGATGAGACCGGCTTTTTCGCGCAGTAAGTACTCTATGTAATCACCACGGCTCATACGTGAAGCTGCGACTTGTTCGTCGAGCAAACGGTGGGCCATAGGGGTTACACAAACGGCAGTTGTGGTTCCACGGTTCTTACCAAAGAAGAACGATTTGGCACCACCTTTAGGGCCGGTTTGTTTAGCTTGAGGGGGTAATCTCAAGGGGGCCAAGCCAGCGCGTTCACGAATAAGCATTTCTACGTAATCGCCATTCGAAACGCTGGCGGAAGCGGCTTGTTCTTTTAACAACTGACGACCTAGGGCTGTCAGGTTGAACGAAACCGAACCGGACTCTTTGCCAGGAAAGCGCGAGCGCCTGGGCGAAGTGGTCTTGGCAGGTGCTGGTGTTATCTGGACCGTTGTGTTCATCTAGCTTATGGCAGTGATTTTTCCATCAACTTTTTAGGGTCTTTAGTGAATCTCTACCTTTCCTCCTTTTCTGAAAGAACTGACCTTCTGGTACGAATATAAGACTGAGTCTTTTTTGAATTTGATGGCCAATGCCATCTGGTTACCAACGCTTCTGTTTTGTCTCTTGTTTTGCTCTCGGGCCCATGCCTTTAAGCTACCGACCGCTAAGTCGATTAGAAAGCTCTTGCCGTGCCCTCGCACTTGGACTCTTCAAAAAATGTCACTGGGTGGTTTTTCGATTTGTCCTGGCAACCCTTTCCAAGACCTTGATTATAGAGCAAAGTTACGATAAAGATGCAGTAGTCATGTATTACTATCTTTTCATAACAAGTGGCTCTGGCGGCTCATGACAACCGCTTAAGGTATATGCCAATGTTGATGGATAGCCAAGTTGTTGAATACTATGGCGATAGCACAGCCCAATGTAGCTCCAACAAAAACTTCTATTGGAGTGTGGCCGAGGAATTCTTTAATACGCTCAGTAGATAGCTTTGGGTGTTCTGAAAATAGCTCAACCATCATCTGATTGAGCACCTTGGCTTGTAAGCCCACGGTTCTTCTTACTCCCGCGGCGTCATACATGACGATAAAAGCTAAGCAAAGAGCGATGGCAAATGAGACGGAGTTAAACCCTTCAATCAAGCCAACCGAAACTGCCATGCCCATGGTGCAGCAAGAATGTGATGAGGGCATGCCGCCAGTGGTGGCAATCATGCGCAAATCAAGTTTGCCCGTGGTGACCAATTTAGTAATTACTTTCAGGGCCTGGGCAAAGGTACTGGAAAATACCGTCACCGCTATTACCTGCCAGCCGCGCCCCTGCATGTTCTGCACTGCGTCTTGAACATTTAGTGCTGCTGTAGTTTGGGCGAAAGTAAGAAGGCCCGGGTCTAGTAAAGAGAATTCCATTTATAACTGCTCTATTTCTGTCTGTGGATAGCATACTTTAGTAGAGCTTTCAGTACCGGGGCTCCCTTGATGTCAAGTGCGCTTTCCTCAATTAAAGTCACACCTTCGCTCTCCATCTCGTTCAATTTTTGCCTGGCACCATCAACACCGATGGCGCGCACCCATGTCGCTTTTTTGCTAGCTTCGTCTTTGCCTGGGGTCTTGCCCAGGGTCTTTGCGTCGCCCGTTACATCTAAGAGATCGTCTGTAATTTGAAAAGCCAAGCCCAAGATTTCGCCTAAACGATACAAGCTAGCTAGTTGATTTTCGTTGGCGCCCATAAGTTTGCCACCAGACCAGAGAGAGAAGCGAATTAGGGCACCGGTCTTCCCGGCGTGAATTGATTCCACTGTGGCGATATCAAATTTGGTGTCATCTGATCCGGTGAATTCCATATCTTTCACCTGGCCGCCGACCATACCCGATGGGCCTGTGGCCTGGCAGAGGTGTTGAGCGACGGTTAATAGGTCGCTTGGATTGACTGCTTTGCTGGTGTGTTCAATCAATATCTCATTGGCCAACATCAGCAGACCGTCACCAGCAAGCAGTGCCAGAGCTTCTCCATAGACTTTATGATTGGTTGGCTTGCCCCGCCTGAGATCGTCGTTGTCGAGACAGGGTAAATCATCGTGCACTAAACTCATGGCGTGCACCATTTCAATGGCACAGGCACAGGGTAAGACTGTTTCAATCGGGTCTAAGACTTTGCTTTGACCGTTATTAGCCTGGGCCTTACTCGCGGCAATGGCTTCGGCAGCTGCCAGAGTAAGCATGGCCCTGAGGCGCTTGCCACCAGAAAGTACTGAATATCTCATTGATTGCCAGAGGCGAACAGGCTCTCGATCTACTAAATAGATGGCGAGTCGATCTTCAACAAGCTTACGCCTTGCTAATAAATAGCTTTCAAAGTCGAAGTCAGATTTGGTTTGCAGTTGCATTAAGGTCTAAATTTATTTGTTGAGGACTTTTTTGACGAGTTGGAAGAATTTCAAACCTTCAACACCCAGAGTGAGAATGCTTCTTTCTTTGGCCATCAGAAGCGAAAGCAATGGACCAATCTGCTTGGCCATCTCGATATATTCGAGTGGTCCGGCAGCATGAGCCTCTTTAGGAAATCTCAGGCGTTCGGTCAGGTCTTCTAGGTTGAAGCGAGCGGCCTGCATCTGGATGAGAGTTTGATCACGGATGCCGTCAATCAAAATTTCAGCAGTCTCCATGCCATCGTTGATGCGCCAATGATTCACGAGAATAATCCAGGCACCGATGCCCAGGGCAAAGGCCACGAGGGAAATCATAATGCGGGCCACCATCATTAATATAGGCGAATGTTGATCGAGGAAGGCAATTGCCACTGGTGCCAAAAGAATCACTGCCACCACCGATAGCAGGGCGACAAGACCAATATAGAAGTAACCCACAAGTATTGTGACGAAGCGCACTTTCTCAATCGCTTCAGCAAGCTCGGCGCTAATAGATATCGCTTGCAGCTGAGAATTTGCTAATTGAGTTTCATCCTGCTTCTTCGGCATGGTTGGCTCAATGCGGATGTTTTGAATCTGAATCGGCTCACTGGCTGAATTTGCTGATGCTTCTAAGTCGTCGTTGTCTGTCATTTTTATAACTACTTGAGGAGGTCGCGGGCAATGAGCATGCGTTGAATTTGATTGGTGCCTTCGTAAATTTGACCAGCCTTAGCGTCTCTAAAAATGCGTTCAATCAAAAGCTCTGGTTTCATGCCGTCCATTCCCAGAATGCTCATCACTTCGGTTGAAACGCGCATAGCTACATCGCTTGCCATTGTTTTGGCCATAGCGGCAACGGTGACACTTTGCTCGTTGGCATCAATTAAACGGGCAGCCTGGAAAGTAAGTACTCGGGCGGCTTCTATTTGCACAGCTAAGTCACCAAGTTTGCCGGCCATACCGTTGGCATCGGCGGTAATGGCACCGTCGCGGTAGTGCTTTTGCAAGGTATCTAAGCAAGCATCAAGTGCCCCTTGAGCCCAACCGATTGATTGAGCAGCAATTGTTACTCTGCCCTTGGCTAAGCTAGAAAGAGCAACTTTCCGGCCCTCGCCATGTTGCCCGAGCAAATTGGCCTTGGGTACTTTGCAGTCGTTAAAGACGATTTCGCAAGTAGAGTAGCCGCGCATGCCGAGCATATCGAATTTTTGACCGATGGCAAAACCTTCGAAATTGCGTTCAACGATGAAGGCTGTGATTTGGCCTGGCCGTTTAGCTTTACCAGCTTCAGCTGGTTTCTCGTTAGCAGTAGTGGTTTGTTCTGTGTTATCGAGAAGACGAGCCATAACAATGTAATAGTCGGCGGAGGCACCAGAGGTGATGAATGTCTTGGTACCGTTCAGTAAATAGTCGCCATTGCTGTCGATTTTTGCAGTAGTTTCAATAGCAGCGGTATCTGAGCCAGCATTGGGCTCGGTCAAGCCAAAGGCAGCGAGCATTTTTCCCGAAGATGAAGGCACTAGATATTTTTGCTTCTGCTCGTCGTTGCCGAAGCGATAGATTGGCTCCTGGCTGAGAACATGCACTCCCAGAGAGCTCATGATCGGCACGCAGCGTCTGCCAAATTCTTCGTTTACTAGACTGAAGCTGACATAGTCACCAGCCGAGCCACCGTAGGTGCTAGGAAAGGGCAAACCGCCCAAGCCCCATTCTGGCTGGCAGGCCTTTTCGAACAGGTCGCGTCTGAAGACATTGTCTTTGTCTGAAGCAATCACTTCTTGCAAGCTAACTGAATTGGCAAAGGCTTTGGCTTTGTCGAGCCAGGCTAGCTGTTCTTTGCTGAACTTGCCTTCAAGAGCGCTGGTGGAACTTGGTGATATCTGTGTTTGGACCATATCATTCATTTACCTAGAATTACATATACAAATATAGCAAGTAATGATGCCTTTTCTGCTTGTCAGCTCTAAGTTGTGCCGGTTGCGGAGTGGTCTGTCGCCCATGATCGGCAGCCTGTTTGATCGCAGTGGCAAGTGTAAACTCGATAAATGTATAGATGGTATACAATTAATCTCTCTTGCCGCTCTGTCGCTGAGTTCAAAGCCATAGTCTCTTGGCAAGCTGCGGCTAATTCAGATGTGACTTAGTTCTGGCAAAAATACTAGGAAAAAGAATTTTCGAGTTTTATGGCTAAGCAAGAAGTGGTATCAATTCTCAAACCGAAAGTTCTTAAAAAGGGCGATACAGTTGGCATCGTCGCCCCTTCTTCGCCGCAATTTGAGCCTGGCAATCTGCAGTTTGCTACTGATTGGCTCACTAAGATGGGCCTCCATTTTAAAGTTGGTGCCAATTGCACTAAGTCATACAGCAGCTACGCTGGTAGTGATTCGGCCCGGGCTGAAGACTTACACACCCTCTGGAGTGACGACGCCGTTACTGCCGTTTTGCCTATGCGCGGTGGTGCTGGAGCCTCGCGCATTCTGCCCAAGCTAGACTTTACCCTATTCTCTAGTAAGCCCAAAATTTTGGTGGGTTTCAGCGATATCACAGCTCTGCTTATTGCTATTAATCAGAAATCGAATTTGGTCACTTTTCACGGTCCCACTCTCGGTCTGATGTTTGAGACGGCCTACACTCATAGTTACTATCAAAAAGCGATTATGGGCCTTGCGCCAATTGGTCTTGTCACTGACCCACCGTCTGAGGTCTGGGGTTCAGACTATCCACCGACACGGATGGTCATAGCTGAGGGTAAAGGCAAAGGGAGATTGACCGGCGGCTGTCTGACATTGATACGTGGCCTAATGGGAACGCCTTACGAAATTGATTGCGATGATCGCATCGTCTTTCTAGAAGATGTTGATGAAGAGCCGCATAACATCGATCGCATTTTGACTCAAATGGTTTTGGCCGGTAAGTTTGATCGTGCTCGCGGTATCATCATCGGTGACTGTAGTGGCTGCCGACCCGGAGGCAGTAAGCGCAACATTTTGCCTTTGAATTCTTCTCTTGAGGTGATTTTGCGTGAACACTTCAGCCACTTAGGTATTCCTGTCATTTATGGTCTCAAGCTTGGTCACACCCCAGATAAAGTGACTTTGCCTCTGGGCGTTATGGCCAGCCTTGATGTCACTAGCAGCAGTGTGCGGTTCAAGATTGAGGAGGCGGCTTGCGTTGATAAAGCCCACAGCACTAAGAAGTAACGATCGCGTGGCGCTTATTGCTCCTGCTAGTCGGCCAGCCCGGCCGTCAGCCTTAAAGCGGGCCGAGCGCATTGTTCACGATATGGGCTTTGTGCCGGTGGTCGGTGCCCATGCTCTAGATACTCATGGGGCAATGGCCGGCAGTGATAGCGCCCGTTTGCACGATCTTGTGACTGCCTTAGAAGACGACTCTATAGCTGCTATCTGGTGCCTCAATGGTGGCTATGGCTCCCTGCGTTTGCTTAAAGATCTGCCCTACCAGACCTTTGCTAAGAAGCCAAAAATAGTGATTGGTTGCGACGATAACAGCCATTTGCTCTTTGCTTTGAACCAAGAATCTAAAGTCGTGACTTTTCACGGTAGCAATCTTGATCGCATTGATAGCAAAGAGTCTTTTGATCGCTTCAAAAAATTACTGACTAGCCATGATCACTTTCCGGCTATGCAAGCGAAAGATCGATTTCTCTCTGAATTCTGCTACGCCCCTGTTCACGCTGTGGGTAAAGGTCGCATCATAGCCGGTAACCTCACTGCTTTGGTTTCATTGTTTGGTACTGAATATGAACCAGATTTGAGCGGGGCTGTTTTGCTTTTGGAAGATAGAGCAGAGCGCAACGATATTTTAGATCGCTGGTTTACTACTCTCTATATCTCGAACAAACTAGCTACTGTGGCTGCTCTAGGCCTTGGTCAATTTGAAGATTGCAGCACTAGAGGCTCCTTCAACATGCTTAGCTTTGAAGAGCTCGTAGTAGATCGAGTCACAGAAATGAAACTGGCTACTTGCTTTAACTTGCCTTTCGGCCAGGCTTGCGACAATGCTGTGGTGCCGCTGGGCCTGCAAGTTTCATTTGATACAGCCAAAGGGCATCTCACTTATTTAGAGTCGGCTTTGAATTAGAGTTCCGATTTGCGGGTGCCTGATCTCTGAAAATAACCTAAGTGATGCGGTATAAGGCAAAAAGATCGGCCTTTAGTTCGTAGGCATCTTTGTAGCGATCTGCTGCTTTTTTCGATAATGACTTTAAGATGATTCGCTCAATTTCGTTGGCTGCTGGTGATGGGGCTAAACCCATTGATGGCGGCACTTCTTGTACATGCTTTGTCATTAGAGCAACAGGATTATTAGCGGCAAACACTAACCTTGCGGTGAGCATTTCATACATGACACATCCTAGTGAATAAATATCAGTGCGGTGATCTACTTCACCGGCTAAACATTGCTCTGGGCTCATATAGCAAGGAGTGCCGACGGCCTCGCCTGTTATTGTCAGAGCCATTGATGCATCACTGTGCAATTGTTTAGCGATGCCAAAATCGATAATTTTGACAAAGTCTTGCTGGCTATCTTGCTCAATGAGCATGATATTTTGGGGCTTAATATCGCGGTGCATGATGCCGAGATCGTGGGCGTGAGCCAAGCCAGCTGCTACTTGTATAAATATTGGTAGGGCTCGGTCTAACGACATGGCACCACTTTGCTCAATAATCGTGCCAGCACAAGTGCCTTCTATATAGTCCATGACCATAAAGGGGCGACCATCATTGAGTATGCCAAAATGCTTGACTGCTACTGTATTTGGTGATGTTAGTTTGCTGCTCAGCTCGGCTTCTTTCTTGAAGCGATTGACCATTTCAAGATTGTCTATGAGCGACTGGTGTAAGATCTTGATAGCAACGAATTGATTGTTTCTGTCATCAATTGCTTTATAAACTTTGCCGCTATTGCCTGAGCCTACTTCACCTTGAATCTGATAGCCTACTACTTTTTCAATTTTACTTGGGCTGGTGGTGATGAATACTAGTTGCGAACCATCTTCAGGGCAATTCAGAATGTTTCTATCGAATTTGCCGTCGCAGATCAGGCATAGCCTGCTGGTATTTTCTGCTGAGTCGAAGTTGTTCATGTTGTAACCTTGCCAGCTGGCCATCTTGTAATAGTACTGGATTATTGACCAACAAAGCCTAGAGCCTCCGCTCGATCCTTGTCTTTTTTTGCTTGGGCCGATAGTGACAATTGTTCATTGGCATAAGAGCGATAGAAATAGGCTTCACCGTTGTCTGGGTCAAGCTTGATGGCGTCGGTGCAGTCGATAATGGCGCGATGGAATTGGGCCATTTGATTGTGCAGCTCTGCTCGGCGAAGCAATGCTGAAGCATCAAGTGGGCTCAGCTCAATGTTCTTGTTATAGTCTTTCATCGCCTGATCATAGAGTTTGAGTTCTTCTTCGGCGTCCCCTCTATAGGCGTAAGCGGCTTGGCATTGGGGGTCTAAGGCAATGGCCGCTTCGCAGTCGGCTATGGCTTTCTTGTACTTGAATGAAAGGTTGTAGGCATAAGCCCGAGCTGTGTAGCCGTCTGGATGCTTGGGAGCGGCTTTGATAGCTTGATTGGCCGCCTCGAAGGCTTCGTCTAGATGTCCAATATTTAGATGGGCGTCGGATGCCAATACATAGGCATCTAGATTTTTGTCATCTATTTTTGTGATGGCTGCGCAACTGGCCAAGCAATCTTTGTAATTGCCAATTGAACTCTCTGTTTTGGCCTTAAGTATGAGAGTGGGTAAATCGTTGCGACCAGCCGCTATTGCTGCAGCTAAGTCTTTTGTCGCTTTCAGCTTTTCGTCTAAATGTAAAAGCAAGCGGGCACGCTCAAAATAGAGATCAGCCGTGGGCTTGAAATCAATATCAGCAGTCAATTTCTCAATGGCTTTCTTTATTTCTTCTGGTTCCTCTTTAGACAGGTGGTTGAAGACGTGATGATCGAATGTAAATTCAATCGGTATGGTATCTGGTGCACCTGACGGTAGAGGGGGAAACGGCAGCGCTGCCTTTATCGTCGCTACCATGGCGTCATCAAATTGCTTGTTGCCTGAACTCGTATGTATTTTTAGATCTGAAATGCTCCCGTCTTTTTGCGCTGTAAACGTTACTGAGCCAGTTTCGCCTGAATCAGTTTTCGGTAACCAGCTGGCCTTTATGCGACGATGCAGGCGGCTCATATACGAAACAAAACTTACGGCCGAAATTTTCTTAGTATCTTTCGGCCATTCTTTTTGATCTTTTCGATCTTTGCGTTCTTTTCTATCTTTGCGTTCTTTTTTCTCTTTGTCTTCCTGCGGCTCCTCGGCTTGATTGCACGATGTTAGAGACACAGCACTGCTGAGTAGAACTAGAGTGAGAGCTAATCTGAAGATGCAGTTTCGGGTTACCATTTAACGATTTACTTGATAATCTAAGACGATAGTACAGACTGGGTTAGTTGCTCTTCGAGCGTGCTTGTTTCGCCAGCGGCAATGTTTAGCAAAGCTAGTGGAATAGCTGATCTAATATCGCCAGCGACGATACCGGCTTGACCGAAATTAGCTGCCACCAGATCGCCTGCTCGACCATGGATGTAGACCCCAGCGCAAGCCGCATCAAATGGGCTCAAGCCCTGCGCCATCAGGCCGCCGATGATGCCTGAGAGAACGTCACCAGCACCGGCCGTGGACATGCCAGAGTTTCCAGTGGGGTTGATATAGACTTCGCCATCAGGGTGAGCAACCAAGCTGTATGCTCCTTTGAAAACAACTATGCAATCAAATTCTTTTGCTGCAGCTAGAGCCGAACCGACCCTGTCTGACAAAAGCTCGTCTACAGTCTTGCCTGTGAGGCGACTCAACTCTTTGGGGTGAGGAGTCATGACAAAGTTGCGTGCTGATTTTGGCAGCGACTTGATATTTGCAGCAAGAGCATTGAGACCATCGGCATCGATGACGCAGGGCTTGTTGACCAAATCGAGCAAGTCGAGCACGAAGCTTACGGTGTCTTGGTTTTGTGAGAGACCAGGGCCGATTACAACACTTGAAATTTGATCAAGCATTTCAATTACGTCGCGCAAGGCCTCTTTGCTAATTGATTGCTCAACGGTTTCTGCCAGGGGCTTAACGACAATTTCTTCAACTGGAACATGACTGGCAAGAGAGCGCGGTGTTGCTAAATAAGATAGGCCAGCGCCCGCCTTAAGGGCGCTACTGCTAGCCAGAGCAGCCGCTCCGCCCATACCAAGGCTGCCGCCAATTGTGAGAACACGGCCGAATGTGCCTTTGTTAGAATTGCTTGGCCGCGAAGGTAAGACCGATTGCACTGCACCGCAGGTGGTGACAAATATTTTGGGAGTGCTTTCTACATGGCTTAAGCTTGCTGGCAAGTTGCTAAAATCAGGCAGGCCGATATCGACTAAGTGCATTGTTCCGGAATATTCTGCTCCCGGATGGGTAAGATGTCCGGGCTTCAAAAAGCCAAAGGTTACGGTTTTGTCGGCTCTAACAGCGGCACCCATGATTTGACCAGTATCTGAATTGATACCAGATGGAAGATCAATTGCCAGCACTGGTTTTGTGCTTGAATTAATAGCTTCGATAACATGTTTGGCTACGCCATCCACAGCTCTAGTTAGGCCTGTGCCAAACAGTGCATCTACTAAAACTGTTGAGTTAGAGGTAATGGCACCGAGCACTTCTAGCAGTTCATCAGTATCTTCCAGAACAATTAAATCTACTCCTAGTGAAGCCAATATCTTGCGATTGGCTTCTGCTTCAGGAGAAGCCATCTTCACTTCTATTTCTACTTCTGCTTCTGGGTCAGCTTCTTTTGTAGGCTGTTTATCACTTGGTCTAGGGTTGGTCTTTGCTTTGCTGCTGTCGTATTCGCTTACTTTTTCTGTCGGGGCGACCACAAAACAACTGGCGGGAACACCCCAAAGGTTGAGGTAACGTGCCACCACCAGGCCGTCACCGCCGTTGTTCCCACTGCCACAAAAAATAGCTATGTGCCCTGGGTTTTCATCCCAAAGTGAAAGGGCTGCTAGAGCAGCACCGCGACCGGCTACTTCCATTAAAGTCTGGCCCCAGTTGAGGCCGCCTGCTAGCTCCGAGATTGACTCAATCCAGGCTGCTTCCAAATTTCTGATTTGTTTGGTTGTGGGAACTCTTAAATTACTCAGCATCTTTTTCTTCTTTGACTTAACTGTTTTGCTTAGACTTCTTTTTCAACTAAAAAACAACGAGCGTCGTGGCCGGCTGATTTTTCTTCAAGGGGAGGAATTGATGACTCGCAGCTATCGACGCGCAAGGAGCAGCGATTGGCAAAGCGACATCCCTTAGGAAGATTCACCAGGCTTGGTGGCTGGCCCTCAATTGGTATCAGTCGCTGCGAACCTGGCTTTGGCAGCGAATTCATCAAGCCAATCGTATAAGGATGTTTGGGGTTTTGGAAAAGCTCTTGCACTGTGGCGTATTCGACCACTGAGCCGGCATACATGACGGCTACTGTGTCGCACATCTCGGCTACTACACCAAGATCGTGAGTAATCAAAACGATGGCGGTGCCCTGATCTTTTTGAATTTCGCGCAGTAGGTCTAAGATTTGCGCTTGTACAGTGACGTCTAGAGCGGTAGTGGGCTCGTCAGCAATTAACAATTCAGGCTCGCAGGCCAGAGCCATAGCGATCATGACTCTTTGGCGCATACCGCCAGAAAACTGGTGGGGATAATCATCAACTCTGTTTCGTGCTTCAGGAATGCGCACTCGATCTAGGACATCAATTGCTTTCTTGCGAGCTTCGGCTTTCGATACTTTTTGGTGCAGTTCAACCGCTTCCATGATTTGCGCGCCGACTGTGTAGACCGGGTTCAGCGAAGTCATGGGATCTTGCGGAATCAAGGCGATGCGATTGCCTCGTACCCCACGCATTTGAGCTTCACTAAAATCAAGGAGGTTCTCTCCGTCTAGTCGAATCTGACCGCCGACAATTTTTCCTGGTGGTGGAATCAAACGTAAAATCGAGAGAGAGGTAATCGATTTACCGCACCCCGATTCGCCAACGATGCCAAGCACTTTGCCCTTGTCAACGGAGAGGGTAACATCGTCTACCGCTCTGGCCATACCGGCCTCGGTGGGGAAGGCAGTTGCTAAATTTTGGATTTCAAGAAGGGCCATGACACCGCTAACAAAGAGAAAGCTATAGAAACTGTTGTGATTTTAGACTATCTGCACGATCAGTCTGCCTAATCTTGCTATGGAATGCTTAAATAGACATCTAAGTCCAGAGGAAACTATGTCTACTGATTCAACTAACAACACGCGAGATATCTCAGTTTTGCAGTTGCTCACCAAGCTGGTGAAAGAAACCGATAGATTGGTTCGTCTAGCTGATGACATCGATACTCATGCTTCGACCCCGCAAGCTAAGGCTGCCTTTAATCTGATTGGCTCAGAAGTCAGCAGCATTCTTTCTATTATGAAATCTTCCCTAGACCCTCTTTATCGTTTATATGATCTCGACCCGGGCATGAAAAATCTCGACCGCAACCGTCGTAACGCCACAATCAAAGAGTTCACCATCGCCAACGACCCTGACGATAGCTACGATGAACAGGCGCTTTGGAATGATATTAAGGCTAAAGAGTAACTAGGCTAAAGATTGGTAGAGGCTAAATTCTTGTTGGCCAGGGTCTTAAGTTCTTGCTGTACTTCAGCATTGCCGCCTACTCGAGCAACAACTCGCTTCAGTGTGGCAAGCCATGGCTTGAAATGATGGCTGCGCATCTCTGAATAGGCCTGGTTAAAGCTCCAGTGGTCGTGAATTACGCGAAATACCCCAACCAGCGCCCCGGTGCGGTCTGCGCCATAACGGCAGTGAACGAAAACTGGCTGATTGGCAGGATCATTAACAATATTCAAGAATTGGGCGACCTTAGAAAGCGAAGGCCCCATGAAGCCAAGCGGTATGTGTATATACTTTATGCCAAGTTTTTTTGCTCTGTTAGCTTCTTCTTCTGCGCCCAGGCCAGCTAGTCGCAAATCGACGATGGTCTTGACGCCACTTTCTGCCAGCTTTTGCATAGCTTGATTGGAAGGTGCCGCTCCTCGCCACAATCCTTCGCTGACAATATCAAAATTAGAGATACTCGGGGCTGCTATTGACGCTGCTAATGCCCGATCTTTGTTGTCACCACTTGTGTGACTGACATTTTCGTGCACCAAAATGTGCTTGGCGCCTTTGTCTGGTGACTTCAAGGCCAAATCTAGAAGAAATTGGTTTCGGTCTTGTTCTGAATCAAAGAAATTCTGCTGCACTTCACCGGCGAGATTGTTAGCTTGTTCGGCGGCACAAACGGTTGGTGTATGAGCGATTGAGCTTAAAACTGCGCCGATCAGAAGGCCCCGGGTCAAAGCGCGGCGGCTGCTTTTTCTTAAGGCAATGACTAGTTCGACACCCGGGCTGGTGCTAATTAACTTGGTATCAAATGTGGTGTCAGCTTTGCTGCATACCATTTTGCTGTAACCTGAAATTTTCCAATTTCGATGATATTAACATGGTGCCTTCTTTACAATCAAGTTATAGCGCTCAATTATTGCCATAGCTTTCTTTGCTCTTTGCGGCTTGGTTGCTGCCGATACGGTTATACTCTTGGGGTGGAAAGTAAGCTAAATTCAACTAAAGCTGGCAAGAGAGGGCGCAAGATCTATCTTCTTGCTCGTGTTTTGCTGACTGAGTTTCGTGGCTTTCTAATCTGCATTTGCAGTGCTTTCACTCTGTCTGTTGCCCTTTTCTACCTTTACTATCCACATAGTTTGTTGCCTAGCGGCGCTGCTATGACATTTTGTCAGGCGGCTTATTACACCCTGCTGATGATCTTTTTTGAAAGCCCATTGCAGTATGTTGAAGATATTCGCCTATCACCATTATTTTTCTTGTTACCTATTTTGGGCTTGGTGACAATCGCTGAAGGGGTTGTGCACCTCGGTAATCTTCTCTTTCAGCACAAGCGTTATTCTAAGGAGTGGCAGAAAATGATCGCCGAGACAATGGAAGGCCATGTCGTCGTTTGCGGGCTAGGAAATGTCGGCATTCGGGTAGTGCAGCATCTCAAGCGCTTTTCTGAAGATGTTGTGGCGATTGAGTCAAATCCTGATGCCCGTTTCGTCGGCGAGGTGGCTGGCTACGAAGTGCCTGTTTTGATTGGCGATGTTCGCGATACTAAAATTTTGGAACAAGCTTCTGTCGCTAAGGCAAAGGCAATCATTGCAGTAACTGATAATGATTTAGCCAATCTTGAAGCGGCCATGACAGCGCGCGAAATTAATCCCACCATCCGCGTGGTTATTCGTATGTTTGACCAAAAATTGGCCAAGAAAGTTGAGAAGTTCATGGGTATTGAAGGCGCCTATAGCTCATCAGCGCGATCGGCAAGACTTTTTGCTCAAGCGGCCATATCTGGCAATATCATTGACTCATTCGAATTTGGTGGCACCATTATCAATGCCGTTCAGCTAATTGTTGAACCCAACACAATTATTGTCGGGCAGACCATTGATGACCTGCGTAATAACTACGAAGTAACGGTGCTTTGTCACGAGTCGAAGGAGGGTGTGGCCGACTGGAACCCCGCCCCCGGAAAAACCCTGGCTGTTGGTGACAAACTGCTCATAATGACTGATCGCGAAGGTTTGGATAGACTGGCACCGGTTTCTCATAAGTTATCCCTACCGCGGGAGTAGTTGTCAGTATGTTGCGCCTTTGCAACTACTCGTTACAACCGTATAAATGTCTACTAGTACTTGCCATTTATGGGTAATCTACCCTTGGTTGATGGCTTCAATGTCGATACTTAAACGGCGATACTTAAATGTTCGGTGTGATTCCGCCCACGCAAGATGACTATCGTGATGAGAAAACGCTTGAGCGTCTCGTGCGCAAAATAGCTGCCACCGTAACGCGTCCATGGACCATAATGGAAGTTTGTGGTGACCAAACCCAAGTATTGCTTGAGAATAACTTGCTTGAGCTTTTGCCTGTCGAACTAAATATTGCCCACGGGCCTGGCTGCCCAGTGGCATCGGTGCCAGTGCGAATTTTTGATCGCGCCATTGCCATCGCCCAAGAGCCAGACGTTATATTTTGCGCCCCAGCAGAGTTGTTACGCATACCAGGTTCAACTTGTGATCTGTTAGAGGTCAAAGCCAGTGGCTTTGACGTGCGGGTGGTTTATTCATCTATGGATTGCATTGCTCTCGCGCGGGCTAATGCCGATAAGAAAGTAGTGTTCTTCAACGTTGGTTTAGAGACCGCAGCCCAGATGGATGCACTTGCTGTTTGGCAGGCACGCAGACTTGGTATCACTAACTTTCTTTTGCTGTCCTACCATGCCCAGGTTGCCCCAGTTTGTGCAGATATTTTTAGTCGTGTCGACAATGTCGTGCAAGGCCTTTTGGGGCCTGGACAGGTTTGTAGCCTAACTGGCTTCGAACAATATGAACAATTGAGCAAGCAGTTTCAGATACCAGTGGTGGTGACTGGTTTTGAGCCAGTTGATGTTTTAGAGGGGATTTTGAAATGCCTCACTATGCTTGAGGCAGGCAAGTATGGAGTGGAGAATCAGTATCGCCGTGGTGCCAATAAAGCAGGCAACCCAGAAGCGAGGGCACTAATATACGAAGTCTTTGAGTCGGCTGAGCGCGACTGGCGCGGCCTTGGTTCTATTCCTCTTAGCGGCCTTCGTCTCAAGCCTGAGTTTGTCTCTTACGATGCTTTCCGCGCCTTTTCGCCTGAAGTCGAAGCGGTGCAAGAATTTGCTGGTTGCCTCTCCCAGGATATTTGGCGTGGCCTGCGCAAACCAACTGACTGCCCATCTTTTGGTCGAGGCTGCAAACCAGATAGCCCTCTTGGCGCCACAATGGTTTCTGCCGACGGCACTTGTGCTGCCTACTACAAATATCGTAAACAAGAAGCCAGCTAGGCCATTAGCGGTGATACCAAATGCAGTGCGCTGCCGTAACTTTGATGCGGCAAATAGACAAAGTTCACTAAATTCCGGGGCAAGACATACGGAATATCATACTGAGCACACTTAAGACTGAGACTATGATTAGAGTGCTCTTTGGTGACAAGCCTTGCACTCGCATCAAGCCGATGTAGCACATATAACCAGTCGCCATTGTCGCTAGCATGGCGCCCAGAGATATCTGTCCAAGGGCAATCCAAGCAAAGACAAAAGTGGCTTTACTGAAGGCGAGCACACGAAAAGTTCCTTCTAAATCGCCTTTGCCACCAAGGCGCTTGAAGGCTAAATCGGTAATTACTGCCCCTACAGTGACTGACAAGAAGGCAATAATCATGCCCCAGAAAAATAGCAGTGGATTCAATTTCGAAACTGCGAACATAACAGAACTAAGAATCGAAGTGAAAACTAAGTAGAGCAGAGGTTCTCCATAACCACCGGTGAGTGGCAAGCTTTGAAAATAGCCTCTGGGATTGCTGAGAATATCTTTAGTGACATTGAGGTTGTAGGTGGCAATCCCAAGAATGTCATTTTTGCTGAAGCTAAGACCAACACTTGGCGGCGGTACTTCTTTCAGTTGGTCTGGGGTAGCTCCAAAGAGCTTACTGCGCGATCTCTGTGGCTGTTCGTATTGCTGATTTTGATTTCTGCCAGGATTGGCATTGGGCCAGGCTGGCTGCTGATTCTGCTGTAGCTGAGGATCTATTTGTTGGTTCTGTTGGTTCTGTTGACCCTGCTGATTTTGTTGATACTGTTGAAATTGTCCCGGTCGCTGGTTGCCTTGCTGGTTAAGGTGTTGGTTGCCTTGCTGGACAAATTGCTGGTGTTGTTGTGAATTGGGCTGTGAATTAGGATTTGAATTGAGGTGTGTGCCGGGTTGGGAAGCACCCTGGGCAAAACCTTGCTGTGTCTGCTGTGGGTATGGTTGCTGCAAATTCTGGGCATTCTGGCTCTGCATAGCTGCTTCTTGAGCTCCTGGCCAGGCTGGCTCAAGGGGCAGTTCAGCATAACTCGCGCCGGTGACGATGGGCAAAGAGTTGAAAGGTATGGCGTTTGCCTGACTGCCTCCAGCAGGCAGAGGCTTTTTCTCTGGCTCTTGAGGTGGTCGCTTCGGCTGTGGCTTTTCTTCAGCGAACAAGTCCCATTTTGGCTCAGGAACCGGAATCCAGGGGCTGGATGGGTCAGGCGCCGGGGCGTTGAGAACCGGTGTTTTCGGTATGTATTCGGATGAATTAGGGTCGTCTTGCGGCCGCAGCTTCGGTAGTTCTATGCCAGTAGGGCCGATTGGCTCAGCTGGACCAACATACCCGGCACTGACTGGATAGGCCGGAGGTGGCTGGCTGGTGGCTGCTTGATTGGGAAACCAGGGGTTATTTGAAGGTGGTGGACCAGCTGGCTGCTGCGGGTGCGAGGGATTAACCGGGGCCGATGGTTGGCTGAAATTGGCCGGCGCCTGCCCTGGCTGTGGGCTGGGCTGAGAGCCTGGCTGAGAGTTGGAAGCCTGCTGCTGTTGGGCGCTAAAGGATACATATCCAGGCAATTGTGAGAGAAGATCGTCTTCCCCCTCTTTTCTCTTGTCGTTGTTTTCGCCGGATACCATATTTAGATCTTACCCATTTCTCCGCTAAAGCTAAGGATAGAGGTAGATCTCGATTTCTGTTTCTCTGCAGCTAGATGTTCTTCATTTTGGACGACTTGTTCAGCCGAAAAATGCCACCAGCTGCAATGCGCTTGCCAAGTGATACTTCAATGGGTTCTCTTTTGCATATGTATTAAGGTGCCTGAAATTAATTCTTGACGTCGCTTACTTACTGGCAACTCTTGCGGAAACATTGTCGCTGTCTACTCGTCGAAGAGTTCATGCGGAAATTGCCAGTCATCTTGAATACCGCCGGTGTGGCTAGATGTATTGTGCAATTGGCACTTGTCAGGGATAATAACAACGAGCTGAAAAGTGGCTCTGAAAGGGCGTCCCTGACTTGCATAACTTATTTCTATGCATGAGGTATAGCAATGGCATCTCCAACAATCTTGCGAGCATCCGACCCAATCGTCGGCACCAATGCGGGTAAGAGTTCTCTGATCTCGGTCAAGTTGACAAGTCAGAGCCGTACTACTGTAGAAATGCCTGAGAGAGTTTCAACCTCTGCTGGTTATCGCTCTTTGATGTTGAATGACAGTTTGGCTGGTCGCAACGCCTCGCGTGTTTTTAGAAACGAAGAGCGCGAAGACGGCTGTTCCCGCATACGCATGGTCAATAGACTGCGTCAGAAAGAAAGATGGCTTATCTGGAAAGAGTTCTTCAAAGATTTCGATCACAACGTTGGTGCCTTTTTCCAAAAGTGCGCACCTTCAGCCTGGATTAATCACTAGTAAGATTCAATCACTAGCAAGATTCAATCACTAGCAAGATTCAATCATTAGTAAGATTAGAGTTTTGGTGCGTCTGCGTCAGGTTTGTAGCCTAGTTGATTGTCGAAAATGAGCTTGTCTACCCTGAAGGAATCAGGGCTTACCTGCAAGTCGCCCGAGAACGGAGCACCGAATAAAATTACGAGATACATGTTTAGTGATATCAGCAGCGATACCATGGCCGTCATGGCCATCTGCGCTCTGGCATCGCTGAGCCCAAAGAAATAAGTGAATACAATTGTCACTATGGCGCCAATAATCAAGACAACCCATTCGACTACTGGTATGCCGTGTTGGGCCATATTTGTTCTGGCCCGGCGATAATCCCAAACCTGACAGGCTTCTTGCACAGCAATTGGGTAAATTGCCTTTTGATTTTCTGTAACTGGTTCAAAGGTCATCACTTCCTTCATCAGTTCAATAATGGCCGTTCTTGCCGTTTTGCTGATTTTGCCGTTAGCCATAGCTGGCCACTCTTCACTGAGAATCTCTTTGACATAGTTGTTGCAAACTATCTGAACCTTGCGGCGTTTCTCTGGCGGAAAACTCTCTGATAACAGAAAAACATCAGCTAGTGAATTTGCCTCTTGCTCGACAACTTCACGGGCTGTCTGAAATTTAGTCATGGCGTCAACCACAATTAGGCCTAGAAGCACTGCGTACATTGTGCCGACGACTGAGAGAAGATAGCCGCCTACTTCATGGCAGCTTTTCAGCTTTTCTAATTCAAAGTACTTGCGCACAACCAAAAGGCCGAGCACGGACAGCAGGGAGATACCCAAAATTAGAATTGTGCCAATGATATAAGAATCAACTTTCATAAGCCTAGTTTCCTAGGAAAGTTGATTTTCTTCAACTACCTTTAGAGCACTTGTTCAGGTGCAAGCGGTTTTAGTTGGAATCACCGAGGCGGTCAAAAGAATGCAAAAATTTGGTGGCCAAATCAAGTGCGCCGTGGGCGATGCTGATCACTTCATCATGAGCCACTGTGAGGAGGAAAACTGCCCCGAAAGTCAGCACTATTGCATAGAAAAACACTACAGTCATTTGGTCTCCGCTCAAAATTATTTGATTCAGCATATTGGAAGCCAGATAAGGCATTCCTGATTGCTCCGTCAGTATCTTTTCAAGTGGTTAAAGGTGAGGTTAAGAGATTGCTCTGCAGTAACCACTGTAACCATAACTGTGGTTAATGTTCAGCGATTACTCTGCGGCTTTCAACTAGTGTTTGCAGCCGGATCCGTGGCTATGGCCTTGATGACCGTTCTTCTTCGAATCGCCTTTGCTAGTCGATGGGCCATGGGAGTGGGCAAGGAAGCTGCCATGAGTGAACTTTCGGTTCAATAAGTGGGTTCCGACCAGCAGTAAATTGCCAACCGATATTAGAGGAAGTTCAAAATTGGCTGGAAACTGTCCGCGCAGAAGGGCCACTGCGGCTACAAGTGTCAGGCCAATCACTAATCCAGCTAGGGCGACGGGTTTTTTATGCTCACGATAACCGGGGATAATCGCAAAAACTGCAAAGCCCACAATGAAAGCTATGAGAACGTTTTCGGTAGTTTCGCTCTGCAGCCATTGCCATTGCATTCCTATAAATGGAATAGCCGCTACTACGAAAGGCATAGCCAGGCAATGAATAAGACAAAGCACCGAGGCGAAAATACCTAGATTATCTAGTGAGAGAATGGCTTTCTCTGCTGCTTCTTCTGCTTTTATAGAGTCTGGATCGGCCATAAGAGTTTCCGTCCGCAGTTGCTCTGCGCTTGTGTGCTAGTGACTGCTTATCTAGCGCTTTTGACTGCCACTGCATTCATTGCAAAGGCCAAAGATTTCGAGCACATGGCCCTTCACCTGAAAACCATAGTTCGAGCGAATACTGTCTTCAAATTGCTCAATCAAGCATTCATCAAGATGCAGGCTCTTGCGACAAGACTCGCATACCAAATGGTGATGATGCTCGCCCGGCCGAACTAGCTCATAGCGCCGCTCTCCATCACCGAGTTGCACAGCCTGTACCAAACCCTGGCCAACCAGTGATTCAAGCGAGCGATAAACAGTCGTTAGACCTGGCGCCTTTGGGTCTTCTGTACGCATTAGACCATGAATATCTTGGGCACTGGTCATATCGTGCGCGCGCTCGAGATATTCGAGAACCTTGCGCGCACCCTTGGTCAGCTTTTGGTTGGGGCTAATAGTTAAATCGTGTTTATGCTCTGGCATTATTAAAGAATAGCAGAAACGCCGTAGATCAACTTATTGCCCAGTTTATCTAACAAGCTTTTAGTGGTCTTTGTCTAGTTTCGCATTAGTTTGATGGCGCGGCTACTTTCCGCAGGCCATAACCGACATTAGGAATAGTAGCGATGATTGATTGCGACTGATCTTGGCCATCATCAAGCTTGTTGCGTAAGCCGGTGATAGTTTCGAGCAGCGTATCTGCCGTTGCCTTTGAGCCCGGTTTAGAAATACGCTGTATTAGAGTGTCTGTGCCAAGCTCTTCATCAGGGCGAAGCATGAAATATTCAAGCAAATCGAACTCTTTTGCTAGGAGCTGAACTTTGGCACCACTCTTGGTGACGATGCGTTTGACCAGGTCAATTTCGACTTCGCCATTGGTAATAACATTTGAAAGCTTATTTGGTGGCCGTCTTAGCAGTGCGCGCAAACGTGCCGATAGTTCTTTGAGGTTGAAAGGCTTGGTTAAATAGTCGTCTACCCCAGCATCAAAACCTTGCTCTTTTTCAGTAATTTCGGTTCTACCTGTGAGCATTATTACCGGTGCTTTGCCTTCAGAGTCTCTATATTTGCGACAAATTTCTGGCCCAGAAAGGCCACCAGGCAAGTGCCAATCAAGAATAATTAAATCGAACTTGCCCTTGCGCAGAACTTCCCATCCCTCGGTGCCATCGTGGACAACCTCAACCGAGTAGCCGTCGGCCGATAGCCAGTCATTGACCATCTCGGTCAAGTCTTTATCATCTTCCACAAAGAGGATCTTAGCCATTTCGCTCCGGCAACCTGGGGTATATATCAAATTCGCTGTCTAAGAATATACGACGCTCTCAATCGTTTCAAGTAAACTTGTCAGGTTACCTACCTGAAAAGGGCGTTCGATCTGGTATGCGGCTATCTTTGAAAGCCAAAGGGTTAATACTTGTGGCAATTCCTCTTTGCTTCGAGTTAGCCTTTGTTGCCGTTCTGGTCGATTTGCAAAAGCAAGCTGAGGCCGAGTCTGCCATAGCCTTGCGCTCGAAGAAAGTAGCTCAAGGAATCGCCGCTCTCACCCACGATCTCTTTGCATTGTGGCAGACCATGTACAACACAACCCGCACCCAATGGCGTGAGACTGGCCGCTTCGATCAAAGCTATAAGCCTTCTGTGGCGAAGCTTCTTGCTGGTTACGATGAACTGATTGAGCTGACCCCGGACGACCCCGAAATCAATAGGCGAGTACGAATTTCTCGTGCCGCCCTGAGCAATACCGAGCGAGTTCTTGATGCGATGATGAACCGCCTCAATGACCATGACGGCAGTCAGTTCTTTACCGATGAAGTTCTAGCAATTAAGCAAATACAAACGACCTTTCATGCCCTAGTCGAGCAGAATCATGAACTAGAGGCTGTCTTTAGAAAACAGAATAGCGAGAAAAATAGTAGTCGACAGACTGAACTAAGACAGAGAATCCTGACTGTGGCCACTTTCGCTGCTGTCGTCAATGTCCTATTGAGTATCGCTGTTGCCGTTTTCTTGCTCAAAGACGTAGTTGGTCGCTTGCGCCTCTTGCAAGACAATGCCGCCAGGTTGGCTACAGGTAAGCAACTGAGCGCGCCGCTTCAAGGAAACGATGAAATCGCCGAGGTTGATAGAGTGTTTCGCCGTATGGCTCGGGCTTTGACTGAGTCAAATCACAAAGAGCGAGCTGTGGTTGAAAATGCGCTCGATACAATTTGCGCCATCGATAAGGACTGTCGCTTTAGCACTGCTAACCCGGCTAGCTTTAAGCTCTTTGGCTTAGAACCCGAAGATCTTATCGGCACACGAGTTGTGGATGCCATTGCTGAAGAAGATAAAGCCAGAATACTCTTGTGGATCACCGAGCTGCGCGAGAAGAAACAGCGCGTCCCGAGCCAATCGGAACGCGAAAAGGAGTTTCGGGTGCGCCGCCGCAATGGCAGCATAGTCGATACACTTTGGAGTGGTCACTGGTCAGAGGAAGAACTTTCACTTTTTGTGGTAATTCATGACATGACCGACCGCAAAGAGTTAGAGCGGGCCAAGCAAGAGCTAGTCGCTATGCTCACCCATGATCTGCGCTCACCACTAACAACTATCCAGGGCATGATTGAGATGGCTCAGTCTGGCATGCTTGGCCAGCTCAACGAGAGAGGTGTGCGTCTGACTAATTCTGCCGAGCGCAACAGCTCGCGCATGCTCAGCCTCATCAATGACCTGCTCGATATTGAAAAAATAAAGTCGGGCACCATGACTTTGAATAAAGAGCGCCTTTCTTTAACGACTCTGTTCGATGAGGTTAAAGCCAATGTCTCTGACTGGACGGAGGTAAACGGCATCGTCATTGACTGCGTGGAAACTGATTTAAGTGTGTTGGCCGATAGAGAAAAAATTGGTCGAGTAATATTCAACCTGCTCTCCAATGCCATCAAATTTTCTCCACCGGGTGGGCATATTGAACTTTCTGCCACTGCCAAGGATAAATTTGTAGAAATCACTGTGCAAGATCAAGGGCCAGGTATGCCGCCAGATATGGTGTCGTCGATCTTTGAGCGTTTTCAGCAGGGCACTGGAGCTGCCCATAAAGGCAAAGGTGGATCTGGCCTGGGTCTCGCTATCTGCAAAGAAATAGTCAATTTGCATGGTGGCAAAATTTGGGTAACTACTGAAGAGGGCAAAGGGAGTCAGTTCCACTTTACCGTTGAAGCTTAGCTTCTGTTACTATTACTTTTGCTGTTACTTCTGCGTCTGCTTTTACTTCTGTTGTTCAGCCAGCGACAGCTCATGTCTTAATTCGCGCATACTGGCATCAGCTTCTTTGTATGCTTGCCCTGGTCGGCCCGCTCTCAGTCGCTCATAGGCGGCAATAGTCTTTCGGGCATCAGCGATGTCGACTTTTGTGCCAAGCTGTAAATCACCGACCCAGCTTGATGCTAAGGCATTGGCAAGGTTGCCCAATTGTCCGTCAAATTCTTGGGGCGTTGCTGTTTTCTTTATTGCTTCCGCTCGCGCCATCCAGGTTTCTCCAGAAGGTGGCTTAGTGGCCGCATAGGCTTGCTCTATTGTCATTGGCTTGTTGATGAAGTCGCGCGAATTACCCCACTGGCCATCGATTTTTACAAGTCTGGTCTTAGGATCGTAGTCGACAATATTGACCACATGATGATCTGCTAGAATTTTCTCAGTTGAAAGCGGCCCAGTAAGTGGATTGCGCCGCATGGTGCTAACGAGCGGGTCGCTGTTTGCTCTGACAAAAAGGGTGGCGAAAAGTGGCCCTTTCTCGCTTTCACGCAGGTGCTTGAGTTTCTCCGCAAAGTCTTCTACTGAAGTTACACCAGTAGCCAGGTTGTGCTCACTATCGCGCTCTTGCTCTGAGCGATTGATAATAAACATCTCGGGTTGCCACTTCTTGGTGAGCTGTTCGTTGATGCGCATCATATTATTCATGTAGCCAGCTATGCCCGGCCCCTTGTCTAGCTCTTGGGGGCGACCGTGTGAATAGTCGACTAGTGATTCACCGCTATCGTAAGGGCCAGTAGCTTGCTTCTGGTAGTAGTGAACATCACCTGGTGGCATCTTACGCAGATTTTCTTGATTGTAGAAAGTCGAAATGGCAGCAGTCTGGAAAACTTGGCTGGTGTAAGAGCGCACCCATGAGCCGTTTCTTGCATTGAGGGCGGCATCGCCATGGGCTCTGAGATTTGTTTCTTCCATGGTCACGCTAGTGCCATCTTTAGTGGTAAATCGTCCTTCGCTAGCAATTTGCGAAAGAATATCTGTCACCGTAGATGGTTCTTTGGCGTAGAGTCTATTTTCAATAGTGGTAATCTGGCAGGTGCTGTATTTACCCTGGTCGTTTGATGTAGGCTCAGCAGCATTGGCCATGGCGCCGTTCACAAGCCTTACTCGCTCTCTTTGCGATAGAGGCACATTGCCTTTTAGTTCTAATATATGAGCCAGGTCCCGGTACGTGCGGGCTACTTCTTCACTGCTGATACCGTCTCTTTTTGCTCGCGCTTCAAAAGTCTGCATGTCGCGCTTTAGCTTTTCGCTTTCATGTGGGAGCACTACTTTTTCAGTGATCAACCGCTCTAGGCCAGCTTTCTCTTCTGCCAGGCTCTTGGGTGGGGGCGGCTCGGGTTTGTCACTGCTAATTAGGCGACCATCGGCGCTGCGCACAACAGTAAACTTGTCGGTTGCTTTAGGGCCAAAGTGCTCTTCTTTGTAGCTGTCGTCGGCTTTGCCAGTAAAGCTGCGCTCAAAGCCGCTGCCGTCTGGCCTGGTTACTTTCACTTTGCCGTCTTGAGTAATTGTATAGAGAGACTTGCCAGTATCAGTTAGAACTACAGCACCATCTATGGTGTGGCCCTGCATTCTGATTGTTTCACCTGCTTTAACCGTTGCTGTCTGGGGTGAATCGCTTTTGGAGAGCTTGATAAAATTGAGTTCGTAGATTTCTTTGGCGTGTTGCTTGATTTGTTCAGCGCTTGCGCCCGGGCCTAAGTGTTGGGCTGCAATTTGCATAACCGATTGCTCGGCGGTCGCTTTGACTTCGCCTGGCTTGACGTTGATTTTGATAAATTCGCCCACAGCGGCTTCTTCGGTCTTGATTCCGGCAATTTTTATGAAAATAGGGCCTTCTTGCTCGGCACTTTTCGAGCCTGTGGCCTTTTCCGGTTTCTCTTCGACTTTTGCATCAGGAAAGCCCATGGCCTTAACCGCGCCAGTGTCTTTGCCCTGGGCTAAGGCGCTATTCCATTCAGCGGCATTGCGCCGCAGATCTTGAGCCTGGTTGGCAAGGGGTTGGGGCTTTTCGGTCGCGTCAGCACCAGCGCCGTCTTTGGGCACTTCTACTGGTTTGTGTTTGCCGTCGCTCGTGTCTGCCTGTCCCACGGAATGAGCCTTCAGGTACTTTTGTTCTGTGAAAAGTGGTCTTAACTGGTCGCTACTATTTATATACCCTCCTGAAATGGTTTCTCGACGGGCTTGTGTGTCTTGTCTTCTATCTGGTGGATGGCCGCCTGGCGGTACTTTCGAGTGCACCGGCGTGTGCTTGACATTGATGATGTTGCAAATTTGAAGCAAAGCTAAGCTGTTTACGGCTTTGCTCTTCTTAGTCGATTGCCTGGCATGTTAGACTGATTGTCTTGTCGGGCGATTAGCTCAATGGTGGAGCACCTCGTTTACACCGAGGGGGTTGGGAGTTCGAGTCTCTCATCGCCCAAATATTATAGAGAGCGGTTTTCGAAAGGAAACCGCTTTTGTTTTTGCGGCTATTGAAAATATCGTCCCAACAATATCCCAACTTTTACCGGAAAACATTGGCGGTAAAAGAAGACCTTAGTAATGATAGAGTTGCACCATATTAGGTGCAGGTTAATTTGTCTTCTAATGACTGGATAGAGGAAAGGGCAATGTAGAGGCGCCATCTTCAGACCTTCATTGGCCGCCAGCAATTTTTTCAGCCACGGTCTCGTCGCTCTTCGCTAGATCCATTCTATTTACTTTGCGATAAGCGTTTGCTCTTGCCAGATACATCGATGCATTCGCTTCCGGCGAGTATTTGATCGCATTTGTATAGTCAGCCACTGCTTTGTCCGACTCACCAAGTTTTAGATAAACATTGCCGCGTTTCAGATAAGCCATCTCGTCCTTTCTGTTAAAATCAAGCATGTGACTGTAGTCCGCCAATGCTGATTTGTAGTCCCCGAGAGCTTCGTGACACTGGGCTCTAAGCAAATACGCTTCATCATCTCTCTTGCTACTGGCGGCAGCGCGAGTACAGTCGGCGATAGCACCTTTATGATCGCCTAACTTAATTTTGATTCGCGCACGAATGACATAGTTGGCTCGGTCGGGAGCCAGCTTTATAAGCTCGTTGACGTTTTTCAATGCGAGTTTGTTTTCACCTAAATCACAGTAGGCTCTCGTCCTTCCGGCATACGGCTCCGGATCGGTCGGATCAATTGAGAGGGCGCGGTCAAAATCTGCCAAGGCATCTTTGTATTGCCTTAACTCAATAGACACCACACCTCGCCGTTTAATTGCTGAGGTATAGTTTGGATCAAGGCCGATCGCCTTGGTAAGCTGCTCGAAGGCTTCTTTATATTTTTCTTGTTTGTTAAATATGCGTCCGCGATTATAGTAAATCGTTCGATTTCTAGGATTCAACTTTTGAGCAGAGTCGATATAGTACAGGGCTGTTTTAAGTTCTTGTCTTTCAATGCACTCGCGTGCTTGTTCGATAAGTTGCTGATCGGCACTGAGTGCGTGACTAGGCATATGCGCAAGAACGATTGTCGCCGCTATTAGTGGCAGAAAGTACAGGAAATTGCGGCGCGATTTCATTGTTAGAGTGCCTAGGTAATGTTACTCATTCATTCATAATATTGTCCCATATCAAATGAACGGTGCATCTGCTTTGCCTTCTGGATTTTATGGTTGCTGCCGGAGACCAAGTAACTTGTTTTGCAGGCAATCACTGTTTTGTCTCGTTTGAGGCACTTGGAAGCTTCTGAGTAGTGCTTCCTATGGAATGCTAAATTGCCAGCTTGGTTTTCAAAATTACCCCCAGCGGGGCAATCGTTAGTAGCTGATTTGACGACGATTTGACGAAACCGGTATTAGCCTGTCCAAAGCAACGGACAAGCAACCACTGTGCTTTGTCTCTTGCGCTTACTAAAACCGAGACAGGAGCGCATTTTTCTATGTCTATTCATCATGCCGAAACTGACCGTTCAATCATTTCAGATTCCAGACCGCACATGGCGAGCACTCTTCTTGCTGACAGTTCTCTATCCGATCTCTACGCCGCCAAAAATACAATGTCCAGCCCGGCAGTTCCCAGCGAATTTGGAAACGTAGTAATCGATATGGGCAACCAGCATCGCTCTGCAAGTCAGATGACAGCTGCCGAAACCCGCCAGCCGACTGTATCGGGACCAGGATGCGAATTTAAAATCAGTCGAGTGCCGAGTGCAGATATGACAGATGAGCCCGAGGTAGAGATTAAACCTCCGAAAGACGGAGGCAGTTGCGTAGTTGTGATTCCCCCGAAAGATAACAGCCTTGATTCAAGACTGAGTGATTACTAATCCAAAGGTGTGCTACTTTCAGCACATGCGCAACCTCTTCGATCGCTGAACGCATTGCTTCTTGAGCCTAGTCACTAATTGGTGTCGAAGCAGCCAGACCCCAGGAGGCAAGAATTTCTAATTCTTCTGCCGGTGATTTTGCTTTTTTGAACTTAGTGTTGCTCTGTCCTTTGACCTGCTTTTCGCAGGCTGCCCACGTCAAATGTCGCTTCACAACGCCGTTTTGGTAACTCAAGTAAGAAATTTTTGCTGGCGCATTTCCACGTCCCGACGATGAAGAAGACGATGAGGACGAACCTGCTTTTTTTGCTTCGGGTAAAGGTTCTTCATCTGGCAAATCGGTCAAGTCGACAAAGTAACCATCGAGCGGTCCGGAATATAGAGGTTCGTGCTTGCCTTTAGATTGCGCTACAGCGATAGTGTCGCATCTTTCGTTACCGGCATAACCGGAATGTCCGCGCACATATTTCCAGCTGATTGTCGCTGGTTTTATTAGCGTGACCTGGCGTAAAAGTTCTTCCCAGTGCTCACGGTTAGCTACATCTTTGCCTTCCGCACTTTTCCAGCCACGAGCTTTCCAACCAAAAATCCACTGGGTGATACCACGGATGACGTAAACAGAATCGGTATAAATAACTACATTGCAAGTAAGTGGCGGCTTTAGCAATTGCAATGCGTGAATGGTAGCCGCAAGTTCCATTCGATTGTTTGTGGTGTCCTGGTTATTCCCGCCAATTTCTTTGACGGTTCCATCTGGAAAAGCGACAATGCTGCCCCAGCCGCCTGGACCTGGATTTCCCGAGCAGGCACCGTCTGTAAAAATGACAATAGATTGCTCTGAATCTTTCATATCTGTTGGCAAATTTACTCCTGGCAACGCCACAATTAGATACTTTCGCTTAAGCAAGTCGAATTATATCATTTTTCTTGGAGTAGTTTGAGTGCGGTTCTTTGCCACCATATTTAGTGGCTGTATCTGCTTCGCGATTAATGACTATGTTGGAGGAGTTGTCTGTTGAATATAGACAGCTCCGAGGATGGTTTTCGAAACTCCCATCAAGGAACTCAGCGAAGGTGAATTTTGACAAGACTCGCCTATGTGATGGCAACAAGTGTCGGCTTCAGCTCGGGCTGAGTTTGCCTAATGTCTAATGCATAGTTCTGGAAGCAAGGCCAAGTCTTGCTCCAGTAATGGTGAAGAAAGCAACAACAGCTTGTAGCAAACCGGGATTTATCTCATTGGCGGCTTCTGCTCGCAAAGCTAGCTGATAGCTATCTTCTTTCTTTTGCTCTTTCAAGCGTCTTACCTCAGCTTCAAGCTGAGATATTCTCTCAAGATGATCAGGCTGCTGTGGTTGTATAAGCTCAGAGGCACGACGAACACTAAACGGAACGATCCGCCATTCCGGCCCACAAGCGCCTGAAACTTTGATGCCCTTCAAATAACCACTTTCAATATAGCGCGCTATGGTGCGTCGTGAGCGCCCCAAAACTTCTGACGCCTGACTCATATCCCAAAATTGTGACGCGTCAACAGTTTCCGTCAGCTCCAGAGACTTGTCAAAGTCGATGGAAATTATCTGTTCAAGATTTCGCATCTATAAAATCCTTATTGCAGTTGCGATGATTGACTTGCGAGCAGAAAGTAAGAAGGTCTGCTACCGACTTGTCATGCGGATGTGTCAACTATAAGCCTTAAATTGTGACAATTACATGTCTAATCTTTTCAGGTATATCCCGGCGAAGCTTTATTTTTCTTGGGTGGCTTTTATGTCTGACTCAATCCACTCAGCGCCTTCCGGATCATTCTCAATAAGATCAGCTAGTTCGCCAACACGAACTGCTTAACCCATTTTGCTCCTTTATTTCACGAAATGTTTGAACGCGCGCCGAAAACACCCGCCACGCTAGAATGCTTCCTCAGCTATCGCACAGTTTACGCCACTCTTGCAGCTGATCGATAGTCATATGTGAGTATTTGAGAAACTGTGCCAAAACCTCCACATCTACAGAGCTGATAACTGTATCTGGACCAAGCTCGTCGTCGGCCAAATTGCAAATAGTTTCAAAGTATCTTTCCAAGACTTTGAACATTAGTAGTGTTTCTGCAGAGAAATTGAATGGCATGGCTTCTGCATGCTTGATTTCGCGCAGTGAGACACCATCGCCATTCACATCAATTTTGCTGAAATTCTCTTTGAGTAGGTCAGCCAGCCTCTCGCCGCTCAGCGTCGTGGGCGCCTGGCTGGTACTCTCGCTGTTGCGAAAGTCACCGAAGAGATCTTTATAGGCGCTAGCCGCCATGCGTCTTCTCTTCTCTGGAATGTCAGTCATAACGGCCCTATCTCGCTTGGTCACATTAAGGCTCTAATGATAGTGTATCGCTGCCAGAATTAGGCGATGTGAAGACCATATCGCTCTAAAGATGTCTCTTTGCAGAACATGTATGTTGAGCAAAATGTCAGTTACAGCTCGGTAATTTTAGCGATCTAGATTGTACTCAAGCAAAGACAGATTGAAGACAGCCGAAAGTGTTCTTTTCGGTAATTTCCTACAGTACTTTAGTAATTGAGATTGATTGAAAATGGCAGAGTATAGAGCACCTGAAAGCTTTAATAGACAAGATTTTTCCAGGCCCGATAGTGTTTATAGACGGTATGATCCCCTAGCAACCCTACTTGAGGAGGCTCGGCTTAGCGCTTACTCGGACCGTGTTCGACCAGGCGATGGTGTGGTGACACAGCGTTTTACTGAGCAACGTTGCGGTGTTAGTAGATGGCCGTGCGCTGAAATAACACCGGGAATGGTTAGGATTGGCGATGGGCTATTGGGTGCATTCGACAGTCGAATGGGAACTACAGCCTCTGTAGTGCCGTCTGGAATCATTTCGGAAGGGATATATCTTACCAAGGCTACTTCGGAACCGCCTATGTTCGACAAAAACAGATTTGCTTCATTAACCCGTCAAGAGCCAAATTTAGAAAAAATGTTGATGGAGAGGCTGTCTAATCAACCTGGACCAATAACGCAAAAAATGCTGACTGAAGCTGCTCTGGAAGTATGTACAGAACCAGACCAACTGACTGACAAAAAAATGGCTCTTTTGTTGCTGCATAATTTCACCAAGAATTTGACTGCTATGACGCGTAACCCGAGTCAATTAGATCAACAGTCTGCTGGCGAGTATCCTGGAAATACTTATGGTCAATTGCGAGCGAAGTCAATAGTAGACAGGCTGGAGGAACTCAGTCAAAGCAAGAGCCTATCCGATCGCATGGGTCAGATCTATCATTTTTATGGTGCTACTTTGGCCACCTATGCTTTTGATAGAGGCTCATGGATTGGGGTTCAACGATATTGGCGGTTGGTCAGCAGCACAGACCCTCATAATTCTGCAAAGAATGGTGCCGATATGTTGGGCTATCAGTTGGGGAAGCGGCTTCAAGAGAGCGATGTTCTCGATCGACTGCTATCACCTCATTAAACGCCAAAAAGTTGGGCGCGGTTGGCTGCACCGTTGAGGGAGCATTTTTGATATGCTGCACATGTAAAGATTATTGGAACTAGAGAGACCCTTTTTACATCACTTTTCGGCTTTGGGTTGCTAACAATGAAACGATACAGTAGCTTCATAGTTTGTTTCGTCCCCTGGATTGCTATCGGAATTGCCTTCTTGAGTTGGCCCGGCTACATGGCTCCATTCATGAGTGACCCGATTGGTATCGCCTGTTTGCTGGTGATGCTGCTGTGGACAATTGCTGGTATCGCGTTCAGTGTCATACCGGGTATCCCCGTACTGCTAAAAGGCCTATGGTGGATATGGCTTCCCGTATTTTTATTAGTGCCGATGCTGGGTCCGGCAGTTGTCACAATTTTGCATGCTATTGGTCCGCTCACCGGTGGCATCTAGCAAGCCGGTGAGGCCAACTACAAAAGATTAGATCTCATGATTCGAGATGCAGGCGGCCAGATCTTTGGAGGATTGTGCGGCGAGACCTGCTGGGACGAGTAACACGGCTTTCTCAATTCGTCGGTTCGTCTGGCATTCTTTTGTAGATTATCAATGCCCGATTATTTGTATCGAGAATTGGATTGCCTGAAAGAGCCGCCCCCCAAATTGCAAATGTCTTTATGCCGTCGCTGAGGATGATTACTGAGTTGCCAGGCATGCCATTGAAGCGCTCTGGAGGATGTTTTCGCCACATCTCTGGGTCTATATTTGCCACCGATGGATCCAGCGTAATGCGGTAATCGCCTAGTACCCGATACGCTCCACTTGTCGCTGCCTGGGTGCGTGAGTTGGAGAGTTCGTCTGAATATAGACTTTGTAAAATGATGTCGAAGTCAGCCTGAGATGCGGGCATATTTCCATGTTCTTTGTAAAAAGCTTTCATAGCGGTAGATGCCGCTTTCATATTGTCGAGCAGCTGTCCCTGTCCAAATCCCTGAGGCGTCTGCGCCAGCGCCCCATTGGTACTGGTAGAAGTAGAAATAGAAATAGCACTTGTGCAAGTCCAAGTTAGGGCCAGAGCCAATGCGGCCAATAACATTTTCGAATTAGTGAACATTGTCAAAACCATTCATTTTGCTACGGTGACATTTTACACCGCCAACATCATTCCCAGATTTGCTGCATAAGTATTGGCTTTACTTCTGTTTGTGACCGTAGTAGTTAACGCCAGACATGTCTTTGAAAATACTTTCGAGTTCGCGTGAGCCATAATCATCCGCGCGACTTTGAATTTTAGTGATTCGCTCGATGAGGCCGTCGGAATTTACGCCGCGGGCAATACCGTTGGCTCGCAGAGCTTCAGGAGATATGAGCGATTTAGTGCTCGCTCCATGTTGATCTAACATCTTTGTGGCAGTTCCAATGCCCCAGTTGTTGAACATTTGTCCAAGTGCTGGCAGGGCACGCTTTAGAGCGTCTTGGCTTGAGCAGAAATAGCCTTTAAGCACCTGAGGCAGATTTTCATCCTGCTGCTTTGTGTTGTGAGCTTTTAGGATGGCGTCGCAAGTCTCAGGGTCTGTTGGCAGTGGGCTCTCTTTTGCCCGACTGCCAGTCAGATCATTGGCACGCATTTCTAGCAGTTCGCGTGTTTCTGGGCTGATGTTATTTTTGTCAAGCTTGCTTACATAACTGGTGATTAAGCGCTTCTGTTCCTGCGCGCTCAGCGACTCCCATTTTTCGGTGGCCTTCTGCCAACCTTGTTCTGCCGTTTTGAAATATTCTTGTGCCGCTTTTCCCGTAGCATCGCGCAGGTCTTCAGCTAGCTGTTTTGCCTGTACCTTAGGTCCGATGTCGGCGTCCATCAGAAGCCCTTGCATGCCCACCGACAATTCTCTTCCTGAGGCACCTAGTTTCGTTTTTGTGTTTGAGTGCGAAAAGTCTGTGTAGAGTGCTTCAGTTGGATTGCCTTTTCCGTCGAAGTAGCTTTTATTCTTCTTGTTCTGTTCTCCGAAGGCAACAATCTCGGCGCGTATCTTCGTCTGTAGTGTTTCGAGAAGTTTGGCTTTCTTTTCTAGCTTGTCAGCTTCATTCGTAGTTTCTGCAAGACCATCCTTGCGCAAATGCTCAACGTCTGTTCGTATTGAGGCTGGTATGTTTCCGTTGTCGGCTATCATCAAGCGCAGATTAGTTGGTGTGATTATTTGGCAATAACCGACACCGCTTGAGGCTGGATGTGAATTATTGCGCCGCTGCCATTTATTTGCCTCGGGGTTTTCAGAGTCGGCATGTTTCTGCGGTGTGCCTGCCTGAGTGTCATAAGTTCCGTTTGGATCTTCGACCTTATAGATGTTTTTAGTGAAGCGAGCCATTTCAGCATCAGACAGGTTCGGCGCTACTTTAGGTTTCAAGCTAAGTAGTTCTTTGACATAGTTCTGCTTGAATTCATGTTCGCTACTTTCGCGTATTTCGAAATCAGGCGCAGTTTGATCTCCGCTAGCAACACGATTCAGTATGCGCGACTGGGTGACCATATTTTCAACACTGGGTATGCGCTGCAATGAATGGCTGTGTTCGGCCTTATCATTTCGATGATTATTTCTATCGCTGATTTCGATACAACCGAAGTTTCTAGAAAACTGACCGAACTGATTGCTTGGATGTGGTTTTGCCGAAAGGCTTCGGTAGAGTGGGTCTGCCATTAATTCGCCACTATTTAGAGGGCTGAATGGCTTGGTGTCACCAGATATGCGCTGCAGGCAGAATTCTTGAGGCTTTTCTGCTGGATGCTCGTGAGTGTTTTCTTGATGATGAGAGGCTCTGTGGTGGCGCATTCTTCGACTCCTGGTCGGTTTAGCCGATGTTAACAAATAGGAGGTGAAATCTGCGTCAAATGAATCTGGCGTGTCCGCTTCAGATAAAGTATATTTGTCAATTTTCCCGAGCGTTGAATTCTATTTTGCAACTGCTTGATGGAAATTACCACAAGAAAAGAGTAGCCTGACATGACAGCAATTGAGCCTAGCGCGCAGCCATTAGATATTGAGGAGTGTAGTTCAAGTCAAGATCAAGATGCTATTGTTGCTATTTTGCGTCGATACAACACGCTGCAAGCCGGTCTAGCTAACTATAAGAGGTTAGATCTTATGATTCGCAATGCCGAGGGCAAAATCATTGCTGGTTTGTGCGGCGAGACCCGTTGGGGCTGGCTTTCTGTGGAAACTCTGGCTGTGGAAGAGGGCTACCGTCACCAAAAAATTGGTTCCCAACTTTTGGCTGCCGCCGAGGCTGAAGCTCAAAAGCGGCATTGCCACGGAGTCTTTTTAGATACTTATAGTTTCCAGGCCCGCGAGTTTTATGAACGTAAGGGCTATACGGTTTATGGCAAGTTAGAAGACTTTCCCAAGGGTTACACTAAATTCTATTTTTGGAAGGCGCTAGGCTCTCATGAGTAGTCGCCTGATTTTGTCCTTTCAAGAAGAAGATCGCGTTAGAATAGAACGTAACGCTTTAAGCTGATCGATCGAGAGTGTTTTATCGACAAGCCAACTACAGAAAAAGCCCAATTCAAGCCGGCCATTTTTAGGGTCGGATTGATACTTATTGTATTGCCAAGCTTGGTTGGTGGCGCATCGCTCGTGGCCTTAAATGGTCTGTGGCGTTTCTCTAATGACTTGATTCTTCGCAGTCAACAGATTAGTAACCTTTGCCTGTCGCAGACTGAGGCTTTTAGCGATCTGGTGCCTTATTGTTCGTCAGCTCTTAGCTTTACTTTTCAAGGTGACCAGCAAAAGAAACTTAAAGCTACGCGTGACCGTGCTCAACTTTCACATTCGCTTTATGCCCTCAAGTTAGCGACTACTGGTGGAGCAGAGTTGAGATTGCTATCGCCAGAGAGCAAAGCTCTTCCTTCTGATATTGCCGCCACCGTTGACGATGCCGACCGAATTTGCCAGAGTTTATCTACAGAAGTTTTCTCTAGCAATGTAGAGCGCTTCAAGGCTTTTTCTCGCTTGATGAAAGACGGACTATTGCTGTCAGCAAAGCTACAGCGCGCTTCTCGGTTTCAAAACAAGCAAGTAGTTGAAGTTGAGCAGCAGTATGACACCATAAGCAGTGCTATTGGTATTGGCATTATTTTGGCGCTAGGTTTCACTACCATTACTTGCGGCGCGGTGCTCATAATGTATACCTCTATTGTCTTTAGTCGCTTTGAAGTTGTGCGTAAGAATGCGGCGAGATTGACTTTGATTGGTGGTCCTAAGCCAGAATTACAGGGCGATGATGAGCTGGCCTATCTCGACAAGACATTCTGTGCTGTTGGCCAAGAATTGCAAAAGGCTGCTGACGCTAACAATATGCTGATGCAGATGGTGGCTCACGATGTGCGATCGCCGGTTATGGCTGCTCAGGTTTCGATTCAGATGTTTGAAGAGATTCTTGATGACAAGCTCACCGAAGAAGTCGCACTTGTTTGTGAAGCTATCCAGCAAAGGCTAAGCCAGGTATTGGATTTGGTTACGAACTTCCTCCTGATTGAGAAGCTAGAGTCGGGCATGTTAGAGCTTGAGTACTCTGATTTTTCTTTAGACCAATGCTTGCAAGAATGCGTAGCGCAGTTGAAAAAGCAAGCTGTCAGTAAAGAACTAACAATAAAGAACAACTGCCCTCCTGTCACAATTAGAGCTGATGCAGCACAAGTAAAGAGAGTTTTGCGCTATTTCCTGGCTAGCAGTCTCAGGGCTGCTCCGGAAGGTTCGGTAGTGACAATTGACGGCAAGCAAGAAAGTGGCAACATTACCCTCAAGTTTTGCGATTGTGGTGAACCTCCAGCGGTATCAGACAGTAAGCAACTCTTCTCTAAGTTTTTTGTTGGCAAGTTAGATCGTCAACGACCAGATCGTGCTTTAGGATTAGCCTTGAGCAAGTTGATTGTTGAACAACATGAGGGCTATTGCGGCTTCACCGCTGTGTCTCCCAGTTCTTCTCCCGCTTCTTCCCAGACTTCTTTTCCGACTTCTTCCTCCGCTTCTTCCTCTCGTCCGGGCTGCTCAATCTGGTTTACTCTTCCCTTGAATCAATCTGACAGCACCATGAGTACTGTTCAAGCCGATGATACCAGTGTTCCTGCTCTGCGAGATTGGAAGAGAATCTTTCGCCCTGGCTTAGCTCGTCAGGGTTTGATTTTGGCTTTGCTGCCCCTTTGCTTCCAATTTACATGCTTCTTCTGGTTATTTGGTGAAGTGGCAAGAGCAGCTAGTTTGAAGACTGCTGCCAGGGAACAATCACGAATGGTTGACCTGGCCAATCACCTCTGGCTCAATGGCGTGGCTGCCAATGCCAATATGGGCTTTTTCATGGTTAGCGGTGACCAACGTAGCAAGAGAGCTGCGCAGCAGAATATAGATGCACTCAAGATAGTTCCTCCTCAAAAGTTTGGTATTGATAGTGGTGGCTCTACGACCGAATGGTTATGGCGTGAAACTATTGCTTTTATCCTGGCAGAGACAGCCCGGATGGAATCTCTCTTGAACAGCACCAGCGTGGTTACTGCCGCGGTTGATCTTGGCATGCTGCCAGCCTTTGCTGAACGCAGTGAGATGGTTAGCGATAAGCTGAGAGCTTTGCTAAGAGCCGAACTGAAGCGATTGGCTCAGGCACGGGAGGCCCAAGAACAGGTTGTGAGCTCTGTTAACAATGCGCTTCTGCTGATGCTTGCGCTCAACATTTTCGGTTGCCTGGTCTTGCTTTATTACTTCGTATACCGCACCAAGCGAAGGCTCGATAGGCTAGTCAACAATGCTGCTAGACTTCCCCAGCGTGGAGCTTTGGCTCCTCTTCTCAGCGGTAGCGATGAACTACAAGAGTTAGACTATCTCATTCACCAGGCTGAGAGTTATCTGCGTCTTGCAGACAAACAGCACGGCTTGTTGATTGATATTATCATCGATGAAATAGAGAACCCTATTAGTGCCAGTGCAGGTTCGCTAGACGAACTTGACGCCTTTGCCAGGCAAAGTTTTCAGTCTCAATCTAGTGCGCAGATTCAAAAGTGTTTGACACTAGCCAAAGCTAATAACCTCCGTGTTTTGTCTTTAGTCACTGAATTACTTACTGTGGAGAGGGCCGGGGGCGAACTGCTCGATCTGGATCTGACATCTGTGGCTTTGCAAGATGTTTTAGCCAGGGCTGCGGAGAGCGTTGCCAGTCTTTTGGAAAAAAAGAGCATTTCCTTACAGATTAGTTGCCCTGATATTCAGGCGCGTTTAGATAGCGGTCGAATTGTCCAGGTTTTAGTTAACTTGCTTGGCAATGCCATCAAGTTTTCTCCAGTAAATTCGACTATTGCATTGGCTGCGGTAGCTTCAAATGGGGTGCTGAAGCTCTCCGTAACAGACAATGGCCCCGGTATAGACAGAGAGACTGCCTGCCGGGTGTTTGACAAATTTTTCAAATCCTCCGATCAAAAAGGTGCTGCTTTTGGATTAGGTTTGGCCATTTGCAAGCTGATTGTCGAGTCACATCGTGGCACTATTGGTGTTGATAGCCAGCCAGAGAAAGGTAGTACGTTCTGGTTGCTTTTGCCGGATGCTGTCTGAGACAGTTGCAGTTGGCTCCTCCTGACAATTGCATCGTAAGGGCAGCTACGTAAAATATGCACAAAATATTTGCAGGCAAAATTGCTATTCCCAATTTTTTTGAGGGCTGAGTTTGTCGCTCGTTTATCATCGGCAAAAGCCGCTTTTGTTGTTAACATATGATTGTTCGGCGGCTGCTGGCGCTTGGCAATGCCGAGTGATGGTCTCAAAGGTTCTGACAAATGGCTAGGATATTGCTAGTTGATGATGACTTCAATTTGGTTGATACAGTTCAGCCTTATCTGAAATCTCATGGGCATGTAGTCGACAGCTGCTATACAGGGGAAGATGCCCTGCAACTGCTCTCAACTTACTCATACGACGTTATTGCTTTAGACTGGACCCTGCCAGGCATTCACGGAGATGCTGTATGCAAAGAATATAGAGCTAGTGGTGGACAAGCACCTATTATTTTCCTTACGGGAAGGGAAGATGTTCAGTCGCTGGAGTTGGCGCTTGGATACGGTGCTGACGATTATCTGGTGAAGCCTTTTGACATCAGGGTTCTCAATGCCAGAATTAAAGCTTTACTGCGCCGAGCTGGCAATTCCATTGTGCCAGTATTGAAAATCCAAGACCTAGTGCTTGATCCAGAAGGCTCTTCAATAACAGTCAACGATCAAACCGTTCGACTGCGAGCCAAAGAAAAAGCTTTGTTGGAATATTTGATGCGGCATCCCAATCGAGTCTTTAGCTCGCAGCAATTGCTTGATGCTGTATGGCCTGCCGACAGCGATTCTAGCACTACCTCGGTGCGCACATGGATGGGATTATTGAGGCACAAACTGGCAGAAGTTGGTCGCGAAGAATTGATTCGCACCGTGCTGGGATCTGGGTATATTATCGATGACCCAGCTTCAAAGACAAATGCTAGTGCAGCTTCGCCAACCAGCGAGGCCGGTGAGTCTGAGGGTTAGTCGAGAGCGCAGAACCTAGCATGGCTACTTTTCAATTTGACGCAAATTTGACTATGGCAAAGCTCGTACAAGTTCTAGTCAATCTTTATTTAGTAGCGCCACTAGCAAATCATTTGCCGCAAATTTTATGACACCAGCAGCGATGCTAAGCTATGATCCGTTATGTACAACTCGCTTCTAATTTTGCGTGTTTTTGACGCATTGCCACCATATATAGTCTCATTCCTAGCGCTGCTATGCATAGATATGGTTCGCCTCGTCTGTTGTCACAATCTGCAGCAAGTTGTCCGTTTATCAATGTATCTGCCGAAATTCTAGTGTTGCATTCGTCAGTCGCCCTGGTCTACGGTACTTTTATAGACCTATTTTCAACCCGCAAACACAAGCAGAAAAAAAGACCAGACCATACCTCTGACTACAAAAATGCAATAGCCAGGCAGCAATCAGCTGCTGTGGCGGAACATAGGGTATCTAAATGTCCAACGCTCTCAGCAATATGGTCTTTAAAGTACTCTTCGGCAAGGGTTGCTTCGCAATTTTTGTCGGCAAAAATATAGTAGGGGCAATGCTCTGTGCATACACCGCTACTTCCATGAGAGAACTGGTCCTCAAGCTTCTTCCCTGGGTGGGTGCGATATTTCTTGACCTTATATGGCTGGGAATACCGACCTTCATCTGCTTTGCTAAAGATGTGTCAGCTCGTGCTGGATTTCACCTTTATTCAACGCAGGCCTCAGGTAACGATGCCGGTCAGTTCATCCATATAAATGTATAAGTTCAAGTAACTGGGGGAGCGTAAGCTCTCCTCTTCTCTTCTCTTTTCTGCGTAACAACTAGAGCGGCTTTGCTGAATAAGCACCAGATACTGATGCTTATTCAGCCAAGTCGAGATCGCCTGTGCGATAGGCGAGTCGACTAGCTTTCATGATTGAAGAAAAGGAGAAATCAAATGTCTCAATCAGCAAAACTCAGTGCAAGAGTGCCCTGGGTGTCTCTCTCGATAATATGGATCTGTATACTGGCTCTGCCATTCAGAGCCCCATTGTCGATCGTGCCAGCTTTCGTTACTGACGCCTTTACCTCTCACTGGAACTACATTCCCCTGGCAATGCTGTCATTCGTTACCTATATGTTTCAGCATGCTGGCTTCTCTCACATGGCCTACAACATCGTGCCCTTCCTTCTATTGGGAGCGGCTCTCGAAGAGGCAATCGGACATCGCCGTTTTGCGCTGTTCGTCGCTATCACCGGTATTGGTGCCGGCTTGGTGCAGTGCGCAGTCATGCCAGAAGAAGTGCTCGGTATAGTCGGTTTATCTGGAGTGGTGATGGGCTTACTTGCCGTCATTACCCTGGCAGCTCCGCGCTGCACCCTGTTTAGCTTTCGCCTCTTTGGCCGAGCTATCGTTGCTCGCGTATATCAGATGACCTTGCTCATCGTCGCCATGCAGCTCCACGGCTTCTTTATGACTGATACCAATGTTCAAGATCTCACCGCCTACTGGATACATTTTGGCGGCGCGGCATTTGCCGTTGCTCTCTGGTACTTCTGGCTGGGCGACAAGATCGAAGCCTACAGTAAAACGCCTCGCGGCGCCAAACTCTTCGCTTAAAGCGCCGAGCCATGCCCGCCGTCACTGCTAGTTCTAGCTCTAGTTCTAGTTTTAGTTCTAGCTCGAATTCTAGCTCTAGCGCTAGCTTCACCCAATGCCCTATTGGGCAGCAAAAATGAAAGTGAAACACCATGTTTCCTAAACTTCCCAAACCCAAAATGATCTGGTTCCTCTATCTGGGAATCGCCCTCATGCTCGCGGGAACGGTTCATAAATACGTCTTCCCACAATCTGAGCTGCAGCCTGCCACCAATGGCGAGCTGGCTTTTCATGACCGCACGCAGTTCTGGAAAATTCAAGAACTGGTGGAAAAAGATCCCAAATCTGTCACCGGTATCACCTTCCTTACTCAGTTGGGTAAGGAGACTCCTACTATCGTGCTCACTGACGGCAAAGAGTCGCTCTGGGCAAACGTGCCTGGCAAACACGACTATGACCTGCTCTCGCAGTCGGCGGCCGACCATGGCGTGCGCAAAGACGCTAAGTTTCTCAATGCCGAAAGCGAATATAATATGCCAGCCGACGGCGGCGGATTCGTTGGTCAGCTGATGGTGAGCATCATTGTTATGATCGTCATCTCAATGATCATCGCCTGGTTCATGAACAAGCGCGGGCAGGCCAACGGCGGCCCGGGCAAGCACGGCAAAATCACTCTTACGCGCCTGGATCAGGTGGGTCAGAAAGTGACCTTTGCTGATGTCGCTGGCATCGATGATGAGCTTGATCAGATCAAGGCCCTTGTCTTCGATATCAAGCATCCGGAAATCTTGACCAAGCTTGGAGGCAAAGTGCCTGCCGGTGTCACTCTCGAAGGCCCCCCGGGCACTGGTAAAACCTATCTGGTGCAGGCCATTTCGGGCGAAGGTGGTGACGGTGAAAAGAGCCTTCCTGTCTTCACCTGCAGCGGCGGCGACTTTGTCGATCAGTTCGTCGGCACTGGCGCCTCGCGCGTGCGCGATGCCTTTGAGCAGTGCCGCAAACTGCGTGACGAACTCAATTCGTGGGTGATACTCTTCATCGACGAATTCGATGCCGTCGGTAAACATCGCAGTGGTGGTGCTTCTGGTGGTAACGATGAACGCGACCAGACGGTCGGCCAGCTCCTTGTGGAATTGCAGGGATCGGCCGGTGACAATGCTCGCATTCTCGTCATCATCGCTACTAACAAGCCGGAAGTGCTCGACCCCGCCCTTGTGCGTTCGGGCCGACTGGGTGACAAGAAAATCACAGTGACTGCGCCGGATCGCGCTGGTCGTCTGGCTATTCTCTCGGTGAAAATCAAGAAAGTGCCAGCCGCCGATGACGTCGACCTTGGTGCGATTGCTGATGAGATGACCGGTCTCACTGGTGCCGACATCGATACATTGATCACCAAAAGAGCACCGGAGTTTGCCAAGAAACGCCTGGTCTCAACGGTGCCTGCTGGCATGGTGACTGTGGATAGCTTCAAGCCAGAACAGTACAAGATCATTCATGCTGATATCTGGAAAGCCCTTGAAGATATGATCATGGGCACCATCACCGAGACTAAAGGTCGTCGCCTTGATCCCATGCTCAAGCATATGATCGCGGTGCACGAGCTTGGTCACTTTGTGCTTGCCTACCGCAAGTATCTGCAAAACACAGGTAAGTGGGACGGTCAGTATGGCGATGCCATCACAGCCATCAGCATCCTCGGCCCGTCCGGGGTTGGTGGCTTTGTGCGCACCGTGCCGCCCCACGACTTCAAGACTGCCAAGGGAATGAAGTCATTCATCACCATTGCTCTGGCCGGTAATCGCTCTGAGCGCATGTTCCTTGGCGATAAGACCGGGGGCTGCTCCAACGATTTGCAGCAGGCCATGCGCTTCGTCAAAGCCATGCTCTTGCAGTTCAATATGTCTGACTGCAACAACGAAGGTTGGAAACTTCCGGCCATTTCAGTTGAACAGCAGGGTGGCACTAAGTATCTTGGCGGTCAGACTTCTCATGCCGCTCAGTACGGCATGAGCGACTTCAGCGCGACACAGGTTGACGCTTTCATCGATCTTTTCCTCAATGAGGCCGAGACCGAAGCCGACGCCTATCTTGCTGAAGAAGCCGACTTTATCAAATGGATGGCACCGCGCCTGGTGAAGGCCGAGCGCATGCGCTTTCCTGAGATCAAGGCTGATTGGGACGAATTCCACCAGGGGCGCGACCTCTCCAAGGCCGTTGCCTTCCCCTACCTCTGGGACGACAACCATGTTGCCTTGAATCTTCCCAGGGTGGAGCTGAAGCCCGTTTCAAAGCCTGTCATCGGCTAGTGACAATTGAGCTAGAGGAGGAGGCGAAAAATTTTGCCTCCTCCAAACCTATCAACCTGACGCTATAAAAAGAAGGGAATCAAAAATATGGAGACAGCAAGTTTTTTCTACTTCTGGCCTGCCATCGGTTATCTGCTCATGCTGCTGGATGTCTCTATCCTTATTGCTGTGCATGAAATGGGGCACTGGCTCGTGGCCCATAGTCTGGGCTTTCGTACCCCAGTCTTTTCGGTGGGTTTCGGCAAGCGCCAGTGGTCCTGGGTGGTTGGCAACATTTTTGACACTGAGGTGCGGCTTTCGCCCATATTGGCTGGTGGATATGTCTCTATTCCTGAGATGGAGGAAAACAGCGATATAGGCGGTGAAGCTCGTAAGCACTTTGCCGTATGGAAGCGCATTGCCGTTGCCCTGGCTGGCGTTGCTTTCAACTTCATTTTTGCTGTGATGCTTTTGGCCGCCTACTTTATCGTTGTTGGTGAGCCGAGCACCACAGTGAAGAGCACTAGAATATCTGGGCTTTCCACGCATAACTCAGTGGCGCGCGACGCTGGCTTGCAAGTGAAGGACCGCTTCATTGCCATTGGCGAGCAGCCGGTGGTGAGTTTTCAGGAGATAGCGCGCGAACTTTGTCGCAATCCTGGCAAGTCGGTGCATGTTACTGTCGAGCGCGGTAATGAGAAAATTTTGACAACACTCCTGCCTGACAGTGAATGCCGTATCGGCGTCTCTGTGCAGCAGGAGATTGAGCCGACTGTCACTAGTGTCGGCCCTGGTCGCGCCATCGTCGACGCTACCGTAGCGACTGCATCGACGTTGAAAGACGTCGCTGTCAGCATCGGCATGCTCACTCATGTGATTGAGCGACCCAGTGAAATGTCACCAGCGCAGCTTGAATTACGAGGCTTTGTTGGAGTTATTGAAATGGGTAGCGATGCCATGAACGATAGTGTCTTCAGTCTGATTATGTTCAATGTCATGATCTCCAGCAGCCTAATTTTTCTCAATCTACTGCCGCTGCCGATTCTCGACGGCGGTCAAGTGGTCTATCTTCTGCTCGAAAAAGCGCGAGGCAGGCCGATCAACTTTGAACTGAAGCAGAAACTGGCCTATCTGTTTGGCGGTCTGTTCGTCATTCTCATGGCCTATGGTCTCTCAAACGATCTGTACAACATCTTCTGGCGCTAGTAGACAAACAAGCAAAGGCAAAAACAATGAGCAACAAAATTGGGCCGCCGACAAGATCGGGCGGCCATCTCATTGCCGGTCCGGGAGGCGCGCGCGCTATTCTGGCGGCCACAGGCATGCTCATGGCTCTCGACTATTTCGGCTTCCGCTCCTTCGCCTCTTTGGGTGGAGTCAGCGGTGGTGCAATTCCGGTGCGACTTTTCGCCGCCGGAGTAAGCGTGAGACGTCTGGTCGAACTGGCTGTCGAACTAGACTTTCAAAGTCTACTTGACTCGGAAGCCACAATGAAGTCGGTAATGTTCGAGCATTATTACCTTCACGCCAGCCGCTATAGAAACCGATTGCCGATAAGCGGATGCTATAACGGCAAGCGTTTTGCTAAGTGGATCGAAGAAGCTGCCGATTCTCCTGGCTCGGCTTGGCCGGAGAAATTCTGGACACTAGCATGCGATCATGATGACCAAATTCTTCTCTCGCAAGAAGGAGTATTCAGACGCCAAAAGGGTGGGAAATTCCATCAGCTTTGTAGCCAGACACCTCGTCTGGGCACCGCCATCTGTGCCTCTTGTGCCGTGCCGATGATTTTCAACTCGGTGCCACTGACCCTGGGTGGCGGTGAAGTGCTGACTTTGCATGACGGCGCTCTGAGTTGGGAAGGTTGGCAGCCGGTCAGCGTGGTCGTGGATTATCTTGCTGCTGAGCCCAGGGACATCATTGTCTGTGATGTTGGACCTGATACTACGTTGTATGACCGCATCTCTTCTTCTATCTGGAAGGTCGTTTGCGGCGGGCGTTGCATACCAACATCTAAAGTGGTGGCCGAAAGCGAGAGAAAGTTTCTCTTGATCAAGCCAGTCGTGACAAGTGTCTGCACCTTCGAATTCACAGCCTCCAAAGACAATAAAATTGAGGCCATAATGGAAGGATTTGCTGCCACTCTTCGCGCTCTGGCTCAAGATAGCAGACTGACTGAAGCAGAATATCTGGCCGGCCGCGACATTGTTGTGTCATTCAACGGCATGGTCAGAGCAGCTCGACGCCAGGAACCCGGCACACTATCGCAGCAGGCCATGTCACTCTTAGTCAGCAAAGGAGTCTTGTCTGAAAGTAATAAATAAAATTTCTGCCTTCCAGCGACTTATGTTGTTGGGGAATAACTTAGGGGGCTTAAGAGCCCCCTCTATTCTTTTAATTTTACCGCACACTACTACTCGATGAAGTAGCACGATAATCATTGTACTGACATACATATTTCCGGTTGGTGTATTCTTGATGGCCTACTTCTTCTCATTCTTATACTTGGGAGCGGATGCGACAGATTGCATCATTTGAATTAGTTACGATTTTGGAGCATGCCTCGCATCCAAAACTTGCTGACTATGCTTTAAGCACCATCACTGATGGTTCTGGTCATTTTGATGGTTTCATATTTGAGGTTTTGCTCCAGCGCAGAGGTGCCAGGTTGATGCTGCCTCAAATAGTGGCAAAAATTAAGACATCGCTTACACCTTCAAATTTGGATATTCTTCGTGATTGTCTTCCAGCTAGAGAGTTTGATGAACTCCGCGTTGAAGCTGAATCTGCCGTGAGCTATGAACCGTTAATTGAGAGTGTCAGGTCGCGTGGGTCGGCCTCAATCGGCTTCTTGAGTGCTGAGCAAAGAGCTGTGCTTTTCGGGAAAATCAGAGAAATTGTTTCAAGTTCTCCAGAAGAACCATGTAACGACCAACTTCTACACTTCCTGCTGCTCTTTGAAGAAGGTGGTATTCAGCGGAGTGTAGCCAGTCTTGAGACGATTAAGTTGGCTACAGAGTGGTGTTTACAGTTTCCTGATGACCCGAAGATTGGTCCTGTTCTTTCGCATATCCTTCGCATGAGACCAACTGCATCGATTATTGCATTGGGTAAGAAGCATCAAAAAACATCTGATCTGCACACCAAAACCACGTTACTTATTAATTTAATGCGTGTCGATAAGAAAGGAAACACAGAAAGGCTTAAGCAGTGGTTTGCTCAAGCAGAACGTAATGACTTTGACTCGTGGCTGATTTGGAGCTGGCTTGCTAACGGTGTTTCGAATGCCAGAGCCAGAGAATACGCCAAAGCATTTTTAAATCGCGTACATAGTGGCGGATGGTCTGTTCTCAGTTTTATGCTGGAGCATCCGCCGAACAAACAATCTAGACGGTGGCTTGCCCGTTTTTTAAAGAGGCGTGTAAAGACTGAGTATGTTCATTCAAATATGAGCGAAATTCTTCGCTTATCACCGACAAAACAAAATCTTTTGCTTGCTAGGCAAGTACTTCATTTCGCTCCCCTAGCCTCTCAGCAGGAGGCTTTGGCCGAGATGCTGCGCTTTGAGCAGGACGAAGAGCTTGTGTCGCTGGCGAAGCTATTTGTAGCAGAGTCGCCTGATGCACCCTATTCGTTCCTCATAGTGCGTCGCTTATGCAAGGTTGATCCCGCGTTTGCGGTGCCTTGGTTGGCTGAGTGGGCCGAGACTGCTATGTCGCAACAGCAGTATCAGGCATTCGCCTCCATCTTAAACGTTACTTCAGAACTAAAGTATCTAGAGAAAGCACACTCGATCCTACTTGCCAATGATCGAGAAGGATTGCCGGAAGTTCCGGAGACCAAAGCTAATTTACTTAGGCGAATGCTAAGGCACGATCGAAGCTTTGAGTTTCAAGATTATATTCGGAATTTTCTGGCTCAACAGATACATACCGGAGCAGAAGTTCGGCGACTAGCTAAGTGTTTTGCAGAAGTGCCTGAAGCATCCCCTGAAGAACGCCCTGAAGAACCTAGTGCATAAGACCTGTTATGATTTTTTCAGCCAGTCAAAGAATCCTGGCGGCTTTCTTCCTTTGAGAATTTTATTGGCACTCTCTCTTACTAGTTCATTTGCATCTCGACTAGCGATTTTGAGTAATTTGGTCGCCTCCACTGAACTCAATCGATAGAGAGCTTCGACAGCATGTTTTCGCACTAAATGGTGCTCATCTGAAAGTAAGCTTTGGATTGCGTTTAGTGCTTGTTCGCCGTGAAGGGAGAGATCGACTTGTATAGTAAGAACAGGGTTTAATCCTTCGTAACCACTATGTGTCACCCAGAATCTAACGGCATTTGCCAAAGGTTCAATTGCTTCGATGTTCTCTACTTTTCCTAAAATTCTTGAGCATGTGTAGGCTCTATCTGTTGTGTCTTGTAGAGCGGGCGCAATGGCAGTAACCGATTGAGCTGAAAGTTTTTGCTTCATTGCAAGCAACGATTCCGCTGCCTCTAGCTTCAAATCAATTGGGCCTTCTTGGATCGCCCGTGCTAAAGAGTCATAGGCAAATTTTGAACTGAACTTAGTGAGGAATATGGCGGCTGTGATTTGGACGGACTCGTCTTCATCTGAGAGGCATGATGCTATTGCTTCTATGTCGTCATCGCAATGGTGAAATGCCAAGGCGTTAATCGCCTGCTTCCGGTCGCGGATGTTTGATGATTTTATTTGCTCTAAGTAATGCTCTCGCGTTTTGGTAGCCCAGAAGTGTGGAGACAGGTCTAGGTTGGCTGGAATGTACTGTGGGCACGGATTGCTTGTGACATTGCTATTTGGAGTCGAAACCTCGAAGGTGGTGACCAAGAATTCTTGCAGGCTCTCAAATCTTTCAACTCCGGGCACCCAGCTGGCGAACAAAACTGCTTGCCAGTCGCCATCGTCGTTTATGGCTGCAGGGTTCAAGAGAATGACTGCTTCATGGCTGACAGATATTTGTAGCATTCCAAAGAGGTCACCAGCCAACTCTTCCATGCCACTATCTGGACCGCCATACATGTCGGCCCACTTATAGTTTGCTACGCTGAACCATTCAATGTCTTCTGTGCCTAAAAATGATTGGACGTGATAGTTTGGGGTGTCAAAGCCGTTGCTAGCTTTTAAGAATTCACGGTATGAAGGAGGAAGACTGGTGCCTAGGTGCTTTTCTAGGGCAGTGAGTTCACCTTCTGATGCTCCTGGCTGTGTGGACCATTCGGGTTGTAGCTCTATCGCACCCGCTAGAAACTCTGCCCACTCTGCTGTATTCAAGTCAATTCCCTTCCTTGGTCATTTCCACGTTCCCGGCTTTCCGGCTAGCCATTCATCAAGATCGCGACTAACAGTCAAACCATCCTGTTTGTACCTAACAAAGACCTTTCCGTTTTGCTCTTTCCCTATAAAAGGATAGGTTTCGATGGCTTCGTGTGTACAACGATAGAAGAATGGACCCCATTCTTTCTTGGCTATAATTGAGTGCGCTGATGAGCCCAGTGCTCCGTTTTCTACGTAGTTTTCTTCAACTTGCCTATCTCTGCTGAAATTGTGGGCTGTCGAAGGAAATAGGTAGCCAATGCAAAATGCCAATAAGGGAACGCAAGGCACTGAGATGATCAGTAGCAGCTCGCACGATCTTTGCAGACAGCCTTTTCCTAGGTGGAGAATGATACTCGTTAACAGCAGGGATGGAATCGAAAGAGCGAACCACAGTCTCATTTGTTGCAATTGTGGGTTTTTGAATTCTAGGTTGTTACTAAGCAATAGGAAGTTGCAAGCAATGAATACAATAACGGTCACTAGAATGACCACTGCCCATTCGTTTCTTCTATGTTGGCTATCAATCGGAGCTCCGCTTCGGTTGCGAGCTGAGGCTTGTTCCAAGTAAACACCTTTGTGCAGTCGCAAAAGTAGTTTAGCTCATCTGCCTGTGGGCTAGCTACTTTTGCTTTTTATCTTCATCTGTACAGTGTTTCTATTGGCACTCTTGCCAGACGATCTCACACTCATCGTAGTTGATAGTTGGAATGGCAATTTCTTGCATCGTCCCAGGCTCTCTTTCTATGAACCAATCATCAAGGTAGCTTTCTTCAAAGGGTAGCTCAGCACCTGGATCGTTGGCGTCGTTGCAAAGAAACTCGAAGACATTACGGTAGCTTTCGCCTTCTGGCGTAAACGTAATGATACCGTTCCATTCCTCATCATCTTCGGTTGCGATATTTGCAACTGTTCCGATTAGCGTGTTGCCGTGGTAAAGGTTTAGTTGTTGAGTCATAGCAGGCTCACATTGTCAGGTAGTGGGTGTCATCTAGCTGTCGTCTAGCTGGCTACAATTGTAGCGCGAACTTTCAAATGCAAGGGGCGATTTTGTTGTCTGCCATCTTCCACGAATTTGCCACACTTTTCTGGTTTGATTGACGTTGGGGCGATCCGAATCTGAATTGGAATCGGAATCTGGATCACTCGACAAGTTGATTTACTAAAGGCCAGATCTAATGATTCTTAGGACAGTTAGCGACGAAGAATATCCTTCGCCTGAGCCAAGTTCTATACCAGAGCTAAAGACTAAGCTGTGGGCGCTCTCTTACGAACGGGCTTCTAATGTAGTCTGCTGTGAAAATTGTGGCACAACGAGCACTGTCACTCGCTTGGTCGCCAACAGTAACCCGCCGTCACTTCAGGGGGCCGAAGTTCTCAACCAGCTTTCTGCACCAACGTGTATTGATAACCGATTTGAAATTATCAGGCAACTTGGCAGCGGGGGGATGGGGGCCGTTTACTTAGTAAACGACCGAATATTGAAGAAGCCATTTGCCCTGAAGATGCTGCGCGAGGATCTGCATAAGGCCGGAGATGTAAGCCTCGATAAGAGGTTTCAGATGGAAGCCCAGGCTGCTCTTGAGATGACTCACGTTAATGTGGTCGGTGCATACTGCCAGGGTAGGCATCAGAGTGGGGCACCATATTTGGTGATGGACTACATTGAAGGTGAGAGTCTTGCCGATGTCTTGGCAAAAGAGAGATGTCTAGAGGTTCACTCGGCGCTAAATATTTTCATTCAAGTATGCCAGGCTCTCTCCCATGCGCACACTAAAAGTTTGATTCACCGTGATCTCAAGCCGGCAAATATTCTCTTGCAACAGATAACGACAAGTGGTGCTGTGGTTAAACTAGTTGACTTCGGCATAGCCAAGAGTATTCCCTTGTTTGACCAAGAAACTCAGGGGCTCACCAGTACTGGTGTAGTAATTGGCAGCCCTGCTTATATGAGCCCCGAGCAGTGTGTGGGCGAAGATCTCGGCGAGCAATCAGATATTTATTCACTCGGTTGCGTCATGTATGAGGCCTTGACCGGCCAGCCACCCTTCACCGCTAAAAATTCAATCAAAGCCATAATGGATCACGTCAAGTCTGCTCCTGAGCGTTTCGCCAAGAAAATTCGTATAGCCGATCAGACTATGAACAATGAATTTGACTATGCTGGATATAGGCAGGCGATAGAAGCAGTTGTTCTGAGGTGCTTGGAGAAAGACCCGACACAGCGCTATCAGTCGGCCGATGAGCTGCGACTTGACCTTGAATGCTTGAGCGAGAATAAGATTCCAAAGCTGCCGAGCAAAGAAAAAACTATCGATGCGCAATTAGCCAAGGCTGGAAACTTTGAAGGCGCCATGGCCCTAGTCGTGCTGATTGCAATTTTAATGCTGGTGGTTGCTCTCAAGCTTCTGCAGCCAGTGATTTAGATCGAAGTAACCGTTGCCAGCCTTGAGCGTCGACGTTCGTTGGCGACTGGTAGCTCCGTTAAGCGCAAGAACTGACCTTCGTTTGGCTGGTAGCTAAACACCTCGCCTGTCTCAATCTTGTAGCTCCAGGCGTGCAGGTTCAAGTTTCCACCTGCGAGGCGCGCTGCAACTGATGGATGTGTTCTTAAGTTCTCCAGCTGCGCCAGCACATTTTCTTGCATGGTAACGTTGAGCAACTGTTCTTCGTTGAGGTCCTTGTAGTTTTCTTTGATTGTTCGGCGTGTAGATTCTGCGTGACCGAGCCAGGCGGCAACCGCTGGCATATCAGCCAACTCTTCTGGGTGCAGCAAGCCCTTCATCGCGCCGCAGTGAGAATGTCCGCAGACAATGATGTCTTTGACACCGAGCGCTGACACAGCAAATTCGATAGTTGCCCCTTCTCCCCCATTGGCTGCGCCGTATGGTGGAACAATGTTTCCAGCGTTGCGCAAGATAAAGAGGTCGCCAGGGTTTGTCTGGGTAATCAAATTTGGATTAATTCTCGAGTCAGCGCAGGTGATGAACAATGCATCAGGGTTTTGACCCTTTGCCAGGCGTTCAAATAAGTCTTTTTGTGAGAGAAATATCTCTGACTGAAAGTGATGGAGCCCTTTTATGAGCTTTAGCATGCTTTTTTGCTCCGACTGACATTAGATGGCCCATTAGATTACACAGGCCCTAGTTACTAGCTTCTCAGCGCTCTCTTTCGTCAAGCTTGCAAGATTGTGTAGTCATTTGCCATCTTCGCCTTCTGAGACTGGCTTTGACCACTCTTCAAGAGGTGAATTGGGCAGACCGTGTAAAATGCTAGCGTGTGATTCACCGGAGACGTGACATGACCTTGAAGGCCTTTACAACGTTAGCTTTACTAGGTCTAATTGTCGGTTCGTCACTGCCGATGGCCATAGGTTCGCCCGTTGATGCGGCTGGTCCGAATGATAAGGCTTTTCCGGCTGGACAGACTGTTCCCACTGGTCCGGCTGTCTCAAAAGCGTCGGGCAACGCATCTTCTGAACCACTGAGGGTTACCTTAGACAACTGCAAGAAAGCAGCAGACTACAGCGCCAAGGCTAGTGGTATGTCGATGTTGGTTATAGAAAATGGCAAATTAATTTTTGAGGATTATCCCAATGGGCATAAGGCCTCAGAGCCCCATGAACTTGCCAGCGGCACAAAAAGCTTCAACGGTTTGTGTGCCCTTGCTGCTAGTGAAGACGGACTCTTGACCTTAGATGAGAAGGTCTCAGACACAATCACCGAGTGGAAGGGTGACTCAAAGCGCGAAAATATTACTATTCGAGAACTTCTTTCACTCGTTTCTGGTATCACCTCGGCTACAGGCATAGCGCCACCTTATGCTCAGGCTCTTCAAGCAGAGATCACAGCAACGCCGGGTGAAAAGTTTCAGTATGGTCCGGCACCATTTCAAGTTTTTGGCGAGCTAATGGTGCGTAAGCTTAAGGCCAACAAAGAGAATAAGCACGCTGAATCAACAATGGTCGATTACCTCAAGCGCAGAGTGCTTGACCCTGCCGATATTCATATAGGCTTGTGGCGCAAGGGCCGGGACGGCATGCCACTTATGCCACAGGGGGCAGCATTCACTGCACGAGAGTGGGCTAAAGTGGGAGAGCTGGTGCTCAATGGTGGCATGGTTGGTGGCAAGCAGATCATTCAGTCGGAGAATATCAAAACGCTCTTTATTGGTTCTCCCGCTAATCCAATGTATGGATTGTCTTGGTGGTTGAACCGCCCCATGGATGATCAACTAAGAAATAGCATAAGGACACTGACCATGGCTTCAGACCTGCGCTATGGTGCGCCAGGCGTGCCTAACGATTTAGTGATGGCGGCGGGAGCTGGCAAGCAGAGACTGTATGTGGTGCCCTCTATGAACTTAGTTGTGGTGCGCCAAGCTGATGTGAAATCGGAGCTAATGCCAGGAGCTGGCAATAGTAGATTTTCTGATGTGGTCTTTTGGCAATTGCTCACCCTCGGACATGCCGATCCCACTGCCGCAACCGATAAGATGCGGGCACTATCTGGACAAAGGCAAGGTGGTATACCGCGCATGCGAGGGGCGGGTCAGTCTGGTGCTGGTAAGAGTGGTTCCGGTCAGTCCGGAGCAGGTCAGGCCGGAACAGGTAACACCGGTACAGGTCGAAGTGGAAGATTTATGCGTATGCTCGATCGCAATCAGGATGGAGTTGTGGACCAACAGGAAAAACAGGTGTTTAGGAATCTCTTGCAGCGGCGGCAAGGCACAAGTAATCAGCCGTAAGCAGTAGGCTTCTTGCCGTCACCTTTTAGTTTCGCTATTCTCCCTCTTTAAGTCTCACGGCCTAATATTGGAGAAAATGTTAAATAGCAGAATGGATGTCAAGAGGTGTGTCAGAATTGGTACCTCTTAGAATTGACCGCTGTCTATTTTGTTAGTAGTTTCAGATAAATGGTGTATCTATGTTTCGATTGGGGAAAAGTAGTTTTTTCGCTTTTTTGATTCTGTGTTCAACACCGTTGTTTCTTTCGTCGTGTTCCGAGTCCGACGATCCAGATCCGATTTCAACGATCAAGAGTTACTTGCGTATTTGGAATTCGATTGATAATGATGAATTGAAAGGTGACGTTGATATCTATCAGCCGCAAAGCGAAGACTTCGAGCGCCTGAACAAAAAGGTTTTGGCTAATCCAAATAATGCTTCTATTTTTAGAAATCGTGGCAGAGCCTATTATTACAGTGAGCTGCCCAACCACTATGAGCTGGCCCTTGCTGACTATAATAAGGCGCTTTCGCTCTTTGCTTGGAATGCCAACTGGTATTCAGAAAGATCTTCTGTGTTGGGCCACTTAGAGAAGCATGAAGAAGCTCTCAAAGATATCAACAAAGCGATTCAGCTTGATGGCCATGAACCGATGTTCTATTCTAATAGAGCCACTATCTATGAAGATCTCGGCAAGCCGGAAGAGGCTTTCAAAGATACTTTGAAGGCGGCTAAACTTGAAAAGCCTGCTCGCTTGTATTCTATTTATCTTGCTAAAGCGTTAGCGAAACGTGGGCAAGAGAACGAAGCTCTTGAGGTATTGAACAAAGTAATAGCTAACTCTGATGAATATTGGACATCAGATGCTCATGAAGAGCGCATTGCCATCTTAATGACTCAGGGAAAGTTTGACCAGGTGCAGAAAGAGGTCGCAGAATGGAAAGACGAGACACCACCGAGTTCAAGTGCCTTTAAATGCAGTGCAAAATTGGCTGAAGCAATGGGTTCGCCAGAAAAGGCCCGGCTTGATTACCAGGAGCTTGTAAAACTTTCAACCACTCAGATAGATGAGACTGATTCCAAATCTATTATGCAGTTTGAGCAGCGTGCTGATTGTTTTGAAAAGCTAGGTCAGCCGAAAAAGGCAGCTGAAGATAGGCGGAAAGCTTTGGCTTTGTACGAGGAGGAGTCTAAGGAGTGCCCGAGCAGAGAACCTGACAATCTTGGCTATATGGCTTTGCTTTGCGAGAAATTGGGAGACAATAAAAAAGCCCTTGAATTAAGAGCGCGGGAAATTTCAAGATCTAATGCTCTTGTGGCAAAGTCGCCTAAGAGTGCCGATGCTTATCACGATCGTGCACTAATTCTAGAAACCCTAAAAAAGTATGACCTAGCCATGAGCGATTTTGCTATGGCGATGGCGTTGGAGCCTAACGACAATCATTTTATTGGGCACCATGCTGGCTGTTTGAATCATCTAAAGCGTTACCAGCAAGCGCTCGATCAATGTCAGACAGGTTTGAAGACAAGCTCACACTATAGTGAGTTTTTGTTTGTGCCTATGGCTGAAGCCAGCCAGCAATTAGGTAAGCCTGAAGATGCAGTTGACTATGCCACCCGTAGAATTAAGTTAGACCCCACCGTTGGCGATGCCTATTATTGGCGCTCGCTGGCATATCAGAAGCTTGGTAAAAATGACTTAGCCAAACGCGATCTGATATTTTCTAAGTGGTATGACAGTGAATCGGATGAATAATGTGCGGCTACTTCTCATGAGCAGTCTGCTCCCTTCGCTTGGTCGTAAGACCGTATCTGGTGGCATATCCTTATGTTTTGTGGGTCTGGCCTTTGCCTCTGCGACTGCAGCGGTAAGTGCAGAAGGTATACCTCATGAGCTTGCGCCAAAGTCTCCGAGCAATCTTATTAAAGTTCCTATGCTGCGTCAGTCGACTGATTTCACTTGTGGGGTTTCTGCGCTTCAATCAGTCTTCGCTTACTTTGGTGACGAGTACCGCGAAGATCAATTAGCAAAAGAACTCAAGGCTGTTCCCAAAACTGGCACTCACTATCAAGAGATGATGCGCCTGGCGAAGGCCAAAGGCTATTCTGTCAAAGTCGTAAAGAACATGACTATTCACGAATTGAAGAAGCTCATTGATAATGGTAAACCTGTGATTTGTCTGATTCAGGCCTGGGCCGAGAAGACTATCGATTATTCCAATGATTGGGAAGATGGCCATTATGTTCTAGCTATTGGTCATGATAAAGGCAACATCTTTTTTATGGACCCTTCTACCTTGTGTAATTACACTTATATTCCGATTGATGAGTTCGTCAAGCGCTGGCACGATACTGACGGCAAAGAGAAATTGGTGCACTTTGGCTTGATTATTGAAAAGTCTAAGCCGAAGTACAATCCGGCTACATTCATCAAACTTGAGTAGCAAAGTAAGTACTTCTTAAATGTCACTGCAATTTGAATTCGGCCGGAACTTGCCTCGGCTTTGTCGGTGGTGCAGAAATGATAAGGTCGTTGCCTTTCCATTTACTCTTGAGCACTGCTGTCTGAAGCTCAGCGCGGTCTTGCAAAACTTCTGTCTGCACTGATTCTTTTAAGCGCTCGAAGGCCTGGCTCAGAGTGGGCTTGCCTGCTCTCAGTGCCTCAATCAATTGGTGCGTGAATACGCCGTTCTGGTAGCGCTTTGACTCCCAAGAAACCTGGTTGGGCATGCTGCTACAAATAATTAGCTGTCCCGTGCCCTGCGACAGCGCAGCACTATCGATATTGCCAACTCGCGTTAGCCCTTTGGCTGTATCTGCTGCACCGCTATGACAAGCATCGATAATTAGCACCACGCGATTTGAGTGCACCCGTTGCTTGATTGCCGCTGCTAAATCAGATAATGGCAGGCCCGTGGCATAGAGGCTATCTGGATCGGTATTGTGCATGACCAGGTAGTTGAGGCCCTCAAGATCGGCCTGCGATGGGCTGCCGTGGGTAGAAATGAAAATTAGCACCAGGTCATTTGGATGAGCCAGGCGGGGTAACCATTTATCACCCAGTTCTGCTAGCACCCGTTCTTTTGTGGCTTGCTCATCAACCAAGAGTTTGACGTGGTCAGGAGCAAAGTTGGCCTCATTGATCAGATAGTTAGACAGATCTTTTGCGTCTTTTGCTGGATATTTGAGATTGATGGATGGTTTGGCGAATTTGCTCACGCCGACGACAAAGGCCCACTTATCTTCAATTGGGGCATTGCTCGCAGCAGAGTTAGAGCTTGTGTCGGAGTCATGGCTAGCGTTAGGGCTAGAATTCGAAATGGAAATGGAGTCGGTGTTGAAATTAGACTTTGATTCAGAGCCAGAGTCCGAGCCGGACCCAGATCGCGACCCAGATCCGGACGCCGAGCCAGACGTCGAGATAGATTGAGCCGGCGCTACATTCACTGAGGCAAGTCTTGTTGGGTAAGCTTGAAGATTTAGCGGCCCAGCCAAACTAACTTTATATTTTAGATGAATGCCCACATTGACACCAAGCATAATCTGCATTTTAATCACCTGCGACTTTGTCAGGTGAATAGTTGCTGATTTGCTGGCACTATTGCCGGTGGCATTGAGCGCAACTTTTCCTAGCTCTATCCCGCGCTCATCATGAAGAACCACATGGGCATTGGTTGAGTAGAAGTCAGTTTCGCCATCTAGCTTTATGGTCAGATCGCCGGGGCCACCAGTAAAAGTGTAGTAGTAGCTTTGACCGGAGGCTTCGGCTTCGCCTTCTATCTGATTGCTTGTTAGTTGAGTTGGCGTGGTTCCATCTGTTGATTGTGCAAGCGCCGCCTGCACAAATCGCGACTGCCCGCTATTGCAGCAGGCAATCGCGCACAGTGTGCCGAATACGACCGTTCTAGTGGCTAAATTGCGCCGTGTTCCAAATGCCATATCACTTATTTATTCATTCAACTATTTGTCTATTCTTCAGCTGGGATAAATTTCCAGAGGAACTTATCTGAGCCGTCGCTTGGTCCAAATCTAGTTTCTGTGTACGAAGGAGGGCTTTCGAGGATGCACAAGGCATCACCATTTCTTGGCACACTCTTAACTAGAAAACCTGATTCAGCGGGGGCCAGGACAAATACTGAGGGATCAAAACTAATGATAGACTGCATACTTGACACGGGATGTGGTTGGAAGTTTAAGTTTGTAGTCTCTCCCGCTAGCCTGATTGTGTAGCGGTTTGTGGGCTTCTTTGTCTTGATGTCAATCTTGCGATTTATGGCCCATTTTTGTAGACCCGCTTTGGTAAATTCACGGGTGCCAACGTATTGACCTGCGCTAGCTTGGCCGGCTTCGAGAGCCTGTTCGTTCGCTAAATTGACGATGAAATAAGTGCCGCTGTTGGGCAAGGTGGGAACTTCTGCCAGAGATGGCGCAATAGTCGGAACAATAGCTGCCGCTACCAGTGAGATTGCGATTGCCATCTTTTGGATAATTTTCATGCCTCAGCTCCTAAGCCTGACCTGGTAATTGCAACTGCTACCGGGGGAAGTGGGAATAAGGAGGATATTGTAGCAGTTTGACAATCTGGGGTTTCAAGTATGAGGCAGACCGCCCACAGGGCCGCAACGAGAGTGACTGCGATTCTTTTGGGCCTAGTGTCGTTTCAGTTTGGGGCCTATTGTCGACCGGCGTCCTCTGGGCGTCCGACTCTTCCTACTAAGTCTGCTTTTCCTACTAAGTCTGCTCTTCTTGAACGAGCTAGATTGCCTTATCAGCCTGTTCGGCCTGATGCTAAAAATCTTCCGGTTGTGGTTCTGGCGGCAGGAGTGCCCAAGCCAATCGCTGCAAGGCGGAACTATGATGAGATTTTTGCTGAGCTACAGGCTGGTGGTATCAAGGTTTTTCTGCCCTTTACTCAATATCAGGAAGCCCCTGAACCAAAATCACTTGGTTTTGAGACTGATTTTCTTCCACAATACAAGAACGATGATAACGCCATCAATGCCATGAAGCGACACGGCATTAAGCTTTTGGTTGCGGCGGAGATTTTATATCCGGACGGCAAGTTTGGTGCACCAAGTGATGACCCACTGCGAAAATTGATTGCCTGGGCTGGACGAGATAGCATTTATGCAGTGTATGCAATTGATGAACCGGCCCATCGTGGGCTGCCTGTGAGCCAGTCGCAAGCACTTTACCAACGTGTAAAATCGATTGATTCGACGTTGCCTGTGCTTATGGTTCATGCGCCGATTCTTGCTGATACTGAGAAGCAGCTCTCGGAAACTGAGCGAACGAACTATCTCAATCGAGTTCGGCAACATAGTCAGTGGGCCGATATTGTTGTCTTCGATATTTATCCCATTCCCAAAGAGCTGGCGAAATTGACTGGCCCATATGCTCATGGTCGCGAGCTTGGGTATTCTGATTTGATTCCGCAATATTCCCGTTGGCTGAAAGAGAATTTGCCGACGAGAAAATATGGTGTGGTGCTGCAGGGCTTTTCAATTGCCAATCACTATGATGAGGCTACTCTGAAGACGATTTATAGTGCGCTACCAAGGGAAGTCACCGCCACCATTCGCACTCCTTCTAGTCGTGAACTCGAGAGCATGGTCGGACTAGCAAGAGCAAGTGGTTGTTCTGTAATTGGCTGGTGGGGGCAGAGTATGCTCAAAACTGATACTGAGCTAAAATTTTGGCAAGAACTCAAGCGTGTTTCACGCGAAATGAACCGCTGAATATGTTGATTCCCGCCGCTCTATCTGTCGGGTTAACTGCTGAGATCATCTACTAGGTGCTCTGCTCATTCTCTTCCTGGGACCTATTTTTATCGTTTCTTTGATTGGGACTGCGCTATAATCTGCTGTTCAATGATATACCATGAGGCTTGCAATGAAGATTCGTCAGATTTTGAGACCCACCATTCTTTCATTGTGCTTTCAATTTACTGTCTGCGCCTCAGTGGCCCAAGCTATCGAGATTGGTGAGTGTGTCGTGCTTGATCCTACTGGTGCTGCCACCACCTGGGAAACTGGGAAGGTTGTAGGCAAGGATGCCACTGGTTACACCATTCGAATGTTGGGAGTGGGCAAATACACCGGCGAGTATCATGTTCCCGAGCACTATATTCATGGCTATCACAAGAACGTTCCAGCGCCGACTGCAGCCGCATCTTCGTCATCTTCTTCCAGCTCGACGTCGACTTCTACAGCAACACACTCGCCAGCCCGGGCGTCTAGCCCTTGGTCGACCGCTGCCTCCACCGCAGCGGGTACAAGCTCTCATGCCGCACCCGCGGCACTTCCTAGTAATACTGCCGCTGCTCGCGATTCCTGGAAAGCTCTGTCTGCCGACATTGATGAAAGAATTCGTAAATCAAAGGCTGCCGCTGCTGCGCCACCGGGCTCGATTGGGCCAGCTAAAGCCGTTTCGGGTTCCAAGGGTTTAAGCGGCTTATACTTGCGCCATGAGCAGTCTTTCTCAGGAACTTCGCTTAGCTATAGAGAAGATCACTATTTGTTCTTTCCCGATGGTCGTTTCTATCATGGAGTGCCACCAGAAGGCCCAAGCAGTTTTAATTGGGCTAAAGAGCAGAGAGTTCACCCCGAGCTCTGTGGGCAGTATGGTATCAATGGCAATCAGATAACCCTGGCGTATAGCGGTTCTGCACCTTATACGTGGACGCTAAAGATTAGAAGTTCTAACGAAATGGAGATGAATATGTCTCCAACTGTGAGAGTCGAGAAATTTGGAGCCAACGCTAAATTGAGTGGAAACTACCAACGCGGCACTACATATGGTGCTAGCTATAGCTATGCTGGTGCACCGACAATCACAGCAGCGGGAACCTACGTCTTTAGTCCAAATGGCACTGTTACCTGCGATAGCACCAAAGGTATAGAAGGAGACACTAAAGTCACCGGCGTTTCCGTTGGTGTACAGCAAGGTGGTCAAGGCACCTACACAATTAGTGGCAACGATATGTCGATGACCTTGGGCGGCCATAGTATGCGTTGCACTGTGTATCCAATCTATGACCGAGGAAATTCCCAACTGCCGGCGCGCATCTCAATAGATGGTGCGCTATATGAACGCAAGAAATGAGGCAGACTTTAGTTAGGCTGCCGTCTTTGCCCTATTGGAGAATGAAGCTACTTGCTGTAGACCGAAGTCGGAAACGGTTCTAATCGATTCTACTTCTGCTCCCTGTCTTGATCCATTGCCCGAATTGTACTTCTCAATTAGAATCTTTCGCATTTCATCAGGATTGCAACCGCTATTCGCTTCGTTCAATCTCTGCTGCAGTGCTTTAAAGCGCTGCCCTCCTTGCCAAACCTGTGAGCGCAAGCATAGAATTCATTTATTGCCGAGTTGTTAACGGGATAGGGGTTAGCGGGAAGTGAGAAGTCGTAAGTGAGAAGTCGTAAGTGAGAAGTATGAAGGGCATTTTGAACAGGCGACGTCGACTTATCATTGTCATGGTTACATTCGCGCTTCTTTGTACATTTTTCACTCCCTATCCGTTTAAGGTGTTGCGTCGCATAAAATGGATGGTATCGAGTGTGGTGGCGCGTAAACCTGTTGCCGTACCAATTATTTACACTGCTGAAGATCAAATTGCCACGTATGGTGCTGCAGCTCGGGCAAGGCTACTGCCAAAATTTCAAGCTAAAGGAGTAGCCTATCCGCCGCAGCGGCTGACAATGGTGGTAATTAAATCAACTAACGAGCTTATGCTTTATGCTGCGGCCGCTGATTCGACCTACAAATACATTTGTACCTATCCAGTTCTTGCAGCCAGCGGAGTACTCGGCCCCAAGCTCAAAGAGGGCGACTGCCAGGTGCCTGAGGGGCTCTATAACCTTACTCTTGAACCGAATACTCCTTACCATTTAGCACTGCGTTTGAACTATCCAAACCCCACCGATTGGGCCCATGCTAAAGAAGACGGTCGCGAACAGCCTGGTAGCGATATTCTCGTGCACGGCAATCAGTGCTCTATTGGCTGCATTGCCATGGGCGATCCGGTAAGCGAAGATTTGTTTGTGGCAGCTTACGACACTGCCGACAAGAATTTACCACTGATTATCGCGCCGGTAGATTTTCGTACTACGGCTGCTCCGGCCAGTAATGTAACTGACCCTACATGGTTGCCAGAGCTCTATGGGCAGATTAAGGCGGCGTTGGTGGAGTTGCCTCAGTGATATCTTTCAATCGATGAGGTTTGCAGCTCTCAGTGTCTTTTCAATTGTTTTCATAGGAAGAAATAGTCTGCTCTGATTGTGGGGAAATCGTTGGAAGTCATACTTCAAATAAAACCCTGTTGGATCGCCTTTCTCTCCGACAAGGACATCAACAAGCAGCCCAAAAGAAGCAACTGATTGCGCAGCTTTGTAGGTGCGAAGTTTCACGTCTGTTAACAACAGAGCGCCTAGGCTTTGTTTTGGGGAAGTTGCTGATTGATATTTCTCTGCGATCGCGAAACGGCCAAGCAGGGTTACCCCAAGATGATTGTATCTGGGCAGCCGTTTCGAAAGTTCAGCTGGCATGTCATTAATTGGTATGTGCCTAGTGGAAAGAGTGTAGTAGCCAAAAAATTCTTGAGGGTTTTCTGCCCGTGTAAGTACAAAAGTTTTGTTGAGGTTCTGTTCTGCTTCTTTGCGCGCTCTGGTTTTCAGAAAGGTGTCGAGTTCAGAAACTCCGCAACTAAATGCTTCTCGATCGTGCAATTTCGCGTCTAGAGGCATAGGAAGTAGCAACTGGATAGGTTTTTGCACTTAGAGGCCAAATTGTTTTTTGTATGCACGAGCTGATTTAATTGAATCAGCAGAAGGCTCAATTGGCTCAAGAATGGCCTTTGCAAAAGCTTCTCTGTCTTTGAAGCTAAGGTTTAGAAACTCTTGTTCTTCAATATCTTTTGCCGCTTCGCGCGCCAAAACAGATTTTACGTATCCCGATGCTGGCACGCCTTTTAGATTGGCTGCATGTTTTACCATTTGCTTGAGCTCGGGGTCGAGTCGCATATTGAAGCGGTCTGGATTTTTCGATGAATTGGACATGAAGTAGCCTTCTATAAGTCAGCTGATTTTCTTGATTGTACGTCAAAGTGACGTACTTGGCTAGTGGCTCGTGCCAGAGCAGCCGGGGTTAATCTAGTGTTTCCCCCCTGTCTATAATTTCTCGCGTCGCTAAGCTAGAGGCTAGTAAGATAGAGAGTAGCTGGATCTGGGAGTCGCTGATGAAAGCCCCACGCAGGCATTTATTGCTGTCACTGGCTACTTTGGGCGCCATTGCTGTGCTGACTGGCTGCGCCGCTGGTCAATCGGGCTTGAGCGATATTTCTACCAATAGCAGCATTGATTCTAGCGACGGCAACGACATAGAGGCAATTAACAAGCGAGCCGATGCTTTGCTAAAGAAGGGCTTTGTTGAAGAGGCGCAGATGCTCTACCATGAAGCTGTTGCCTTGTTAGATGAGAAGCTCGGTGAAGATTACTATTCCAAAATTGATACATTGGCTGAAGAGACCAGAACCTCGTTAGATAGTTCCGATGGAGAAGCTCGGTGCAGGCGCCTCATAGCTATCGACGCTGATATGTCCATTCCCGGCGGCGCTGATTTGGCCCAAGATCTTGCCCTCTACTCGCAGTTGTTGAGAGAGCATAAACGGGTTGCGCAGGCTGATGATTTGGCCCGGCTCAGTGAGCGTTGCAAGCTTCCTGGCGAGGCCACGAGAGCCCGCAATGCTGAGATGTGCTCGGCCCTCAAGTTGGACCCACCAAGCGAGGATGATTTGATCGTCCATCCGGTTTTGCATGTTGGAGCTGGGCATCCGTTTGATAAGGCAAAGATCGATGACACTACTTTTATTAAATTGAGTGGTTATGTCATGCCTTCTGGTGCATACAAAGGCCGATGGATTCAGTATTTCTTTGCGTCTGAAAGAGCGGGAGCAGAGGAGTTCTGTGTTCAAGCTCGCGGCCTGACGAAAAAACAGGTCGAGCGTCTTGGTGGCCGACCTCTATATAGAGGTTGGCAGGTCGATTGCTGGAACTTTGGCGGCGCTGGCGATGAGGTGTGGGTTTATTGTTTTGGTGGCAATTCTGTTTTTGCCCGCTTAGCCTTTGCCGGTGATCGATGTACTGCTTCTGAAATTGTTGGTGAGGCCGATTGCTCCAAGTATCTAGCTTGGAGGCCTAAGAAACTTGAGAGTAGTACGATTGGAAGGCCAATTTTTATGGTTTTGGAAGAGCAGGGACCGCCCTCGTATATTGTCAGCGATCGTGACGCGCAGTCTCTTGATAGTAATCCGCTAGGCTATGAAATTATTGGTTACCAAACCGGTCCCAGTAACCATACTGAGCTGACATTTTTATATGGCATCTGCATTAAGGCTGAGTCTAACTATGGTGAAACGCCTAATCTACGGCCGTGACCAGTATGGCTCGTGCATGTATTTCTGAATTGGATAAATCATCACCCAGGCGCGCCCTATGATTGCTTTCTCGCTGACGAAGCCAAATATATGGCTGTCGATTGTGTTGTTGCGATCGTCAGAGAGCGCGAATATCATTCCCTTTGGTACAACGATTGGCTGCTGACTTTTGCCATAGGGGCGCACCCATACGCCTGAGATTGTTGGCCCGAATATGTCTCCAAGAGTTTTCAGCTCATAATTGGCAGGCGCAATAATGTATGGCTCAACCAGTAGCTTGTCGTTGACATAGACGCCAACGTTTGGAACAACTCGAATGGTATCTCCAGCTACGCCAATAATGCGTTTTACCAATGCTGTCTCATTGGGAAAGATTGGTAAGCCAGTGAGGCGACCTAAGACGTGCATAACATCCCATTTCTGGTTTGCTTCGTCTCTTCCGTCATCGCCTTCATTGTCTACGTTCTTAGGCAGGCTGTCTGAAGGCGGATAGAAGACAACAATTGCTCCTCGTTCAGCCATTTTGCCTGTGAATCGCGAAACCTTTTCTAGAAGTATTCTGTCGTTCACTTGCAGCGCTGGTCTCATTGATGTACTGGGAATGTAACGGGCTTCGACAACGCAGCGAAAGAGAGCAATTGTCAGCAGCAGCAAGAGCTCAAAGGCAATGAGCATAACTATGATATTGGCAATGCGCTTAATCATTTTTCTTCACCGTAACGCTTTCAGCGTAGGCCTTGCTGGTGGTGTAGAAGAATGCTAGAGCCAAAACTAGCATGACGTTGCAGGCCGCTGTGAGGCCAGTTGGTATAACCATCAAGCTCAACATAGTGAAGAACACCAGAGCTATTTGCCAGAAGGCACTACTGGCGATGCGCCAACTTAGCTTGATCGATTGAATGGGACCAAAACCATCGACAGCGGCATAACCGGTTGTCGAGAAAAAGATACCTAGAGCCAGCCCCGGAATGATTAAGGCAAAAATACCCAGGAATATACTCAATGTCGTCAGTACTGCGGTAATGAACCAGTTGACTACGGCTAAGGGGGAAGGTAAATGGAATAACTTGTATGGTTCGTTTCTAACTAGCTTAAGGGTGAACCATAAAAACTCAGCGTAGCTCTCCGCGCCTAGCAGAATGACAGTTACTAACATAATCACTGGGCTTTGTGGATTGCTCACTGTGAGCGCCAGCATGGCAGCTGTGATGAGAATATTGCGCGCGGTCTGCCAGCAGATCAAAAGAAGGATAATTGGATATTTTTCTTGCAGAAGGCTCCACGCCTTCGACATCGCTGTAGCTGCCGAGACGGTAGTAGGGGTGGTGGCTAGGCTTTCTTGCATTATTTCTCTATATGCAGTGTGTTGATATTCACTGCTATTATAGACTCTCCTCCCCGTAGTTCTTCGCAATCAGCTTGCCTTTCGAGTCAACAGCCATAATTTTCTCAGCATCAACGTATGCTGCCCTTAAGCGGCCCTCAAATGGAAGCCGGGCTCTAATGCTTTGTTCTTCATCTATAGAAATCACTGCCACTTCGCCTTGACCAGGAAGCACCACGAATTTTTGATCCAGTGAAATGTGTATTGGCGTGGCCCAACCGCGTGGCCCATCGGTAATATGCACATAAGGTCCACCAAACCCGCGCCATAGTGCCGCCCCGCTGCGGTAATTAAATTCTTTGCCTATCTGCGAATTGGGCACATACTCTGGTCTGTCGAGTTGTGGTTTGAAGCCGCTTGCAGTGCCGGTTGTCAGATCAACCTTATAGAATTCTTGCTCGCGTTCAGCGAGAATGAATTCTCGTCTGGTTTCGTTGATGCACCATAGTGGGTCGTAATCAAGTTTGATGTCGCAGCAGATTCTAGTTGTCAGCTCTGGAGACCATACTTCTAGGTCGCCACCTCTACGGCCGACTACTATGTTTCCTTCAGGCAGAAATGCAAAGAAGAATTGTTGGTTGAAGGGATAGGTTTGTTTCTTCACCTCAGTGTATTTGCCATGAGGGTTGTCGGCACTATTTTTTCGTTGCCAGAGCCGCATTGTGTGATCTTTTGCCGAGCCGGTGATTAGCCTCTCGTCGGTTTGGTCGAAGGCAAACACGACATCGTTTGAGCCGTGCACTATGAACTTCTGCACAAGTTGGCCGGTTCTAACTTCCTCTATTTGTATGTAACCGCGCTCGCTGTCTTTTGTGCTAAAGGCAATCTTGCTGCCGTCACTAGAGAATGCGCACTTATGTGCCGAGCTGGAGAGCTGGCGAATGAACTGGCCGCTGGCTCTATCCCAGAGACCAATACTTTTCCAATCAGTCTTGATTGCAAGAATTGAATTGTCAGGCGAGGGCCTCACTGATTTTATTATGTCGTGGGTCTCTTGTTCTTCAATTACTTGGAAGGTTATATCTGCTAGCTTGATGGAATCGCGTGAAGGTGTGTAGAAGTAATTGTCTCCATCTAGAAAACCAATAGCCGTTCTCTTTTCGAAGAGTTCTTTGGGTTCAATGTTTGCCAGCACATCGATTTTCTTGTCTTGCAGGCTTATTTTTTGAATTTCTCCAGCCATTGTTATTGCGAGTAAAAATTTTCCACTTGGGGCAATTTTGGCTTCGACCCAATTTTGTTCTGATGCAAAAAGCTTTTCAGGTAGTTTATTGTCTTCTGCTCTCCAGACGGCACCGCCGGCGGTAGCCCAGTAAACGATATCAGCTATTGCACAAATGGTAATTGTTTCTTCTCGGTATTCTATAGCTGTATAAACTGGTTTCTGTTTTTCTAGGTCCCAAATGATACAGGTAAGGTCAGAACAGCCAACGAAAATATAGCGATTGTCTGCGGAGGCCGCCACTGAGCTGACCAGGCTAGGTCTTCCCCAGAGTTCTTTAGAGAAGAAGCGTTCGGCGCTGCTCGGGCGCAGTTTAGCGATGAGCTGCTCGCCAGTATTGTTCCAAACACCAACTGTGCGATTGTAAAAGCCAACAAGAGCCATTGAGCCATCGTTAGAGAAGTTGACAGCTCGAATTAACTCCCAGTGCTCCGGTGGGGTCTCGTTCTGGAAAAGTGTAGACAAGCGCTTTCCTGTCGAAACTTCGAAAACACCAGCGGTGCCATCGTTGAGGCCAAGCAACGCTAGCTGTCCTTTTGAGTCTAGGGCTACTGCTTCGATGTATACCTCGAACTCTTTTGTGGTCGGTGATTTGTCGCTTCCAGCTAAATCACTAACTGGCCGAATCTCTCCTACTTGTTCACTCGTTTCTGTGTCGAATACTTTTGCTACTCCGACTTTTTCGACAGTTAGAAGTCGAGAGCCATCTTTCGAGAAGCATGCGAGCTCAACTTCCTGGCCATATTCGCCGAAGTTTAGCCAGAGATTGCCCGACTCGTCTACCTTCATCATTGGATGTTGCTGTTCGGCCATTGCTTTCTCCGCCGCTTCGAATTCAAACACTTTATTCCCATAGTTTATGCTGCTTCTGCAGCAAGCGTGAGTAGGTCAATTGTCGAAATATCTCTTGACAATCGATCGTTTTTCCAGTAGCTTGATTTGTTACGCTCAATCCTATCGTTGCCTTACCACCAAAAAAAGTAAATCATACATGCCTAAAAGACAAACGGGCAGCCGTTCTCTGCGCAAGCGAGAACAGCTGCTAGATTATGCTCGCCCAAAATCTATTGAAATTACTGTCGAAGAAGTCAAACCCATACTTAGAGAGATTGTGGCACCGGCAGCCGATCTTCTCGATATGTCTGTGCCTGAGCCGACACCGCCTCCTGCGCCATCTCCTCCTGCGCCATCACCTGCTGACGCTGTCGTCAGCGATTTGCAAAAGCTATTGCAATTCGGGGAGCTTGCTCCTGTCAAAGAGTCGCAGCGTTTTCTTCAGTATGATCTCTTGTGGGAAATTCATAAAGACGCCCTTAGCACCACTTATGTTGCTAAGAACGATGCCATTGATGGCTTTGTTGCTATTCGAATTTTCAACGAACGTGTCAATGACAGTGCTCAGATTCGGGCGATTCAGAAAGCCGCCGCCAAAGCCAGTGAACTGACTCATCCTAATCATGTTTCTGTCTATGAGAATGGTGTTGCTGACAATGGAACACCGTATGTAGTGATGGACTGGGTTGAGGGTGAAACTTTAACTAGTCTTTTCAAGCGCAGTAAGCGCATTGATATTGCTTCCTTCCTCAATATCTTTACTCAAGTATGCGAGGTACTGACAGAGGCTCACTCTCGTAATTTGTTTCATGGCAATTTGTCACCAGATAGAATTAGTATTGTCACCGGTAGTATCGAGGCTGACACTGTTAAGGTCTGTGATTTTGGCATGCCCATTGATAGTGTTCAGAATGCCTTTTACATGAGCCCTGAGCAGTGTCTCGACCAGAGTCGAGTTGACGCTCGCTCTGACCTCTATTCTCTAGGCTGCATCATGTACGAGTCGTTAGTAGGAAGGCCCCCCTCTCTTGGTACCGCCGATCTCTCAGTTGATTTTCTCCATGAGATGGCCAACCAATACAGCAAAGACTCTCCTGAGCATAATGCTTTCAAGCTTTTGGATTGCATTATAAAACGCTGCCTCAATAGAAAACCGACCAAGCGTTTTTCGAGCGCGCGCGAATTGATGAGTGCATTGGGCCTTGTGTCGGATTGTTTTGATAGCGCTCTTACTTCAAAGAATAAGAAGTTGCCACGCAATGCTGAGAAGCTTTTGCTCTTTCGCTTTCTCGATAAATTTGATCGCAAGATTACCGCAGCACTCACTGCCTATCTTCTTCTTGGATTGTTCGCTACCAAGTATATTGGTGAAACGCAGTTGCAGAAATTTATTGATGAGGCTCAGACAGCGCGCTTTGTTGATTGGCCCCATGCTCAATCTAACTACAAAAATGCTATCAAGCAGGCTACCGCAATTGGTAAACCTCCTGGTTTGCTGGCCGATCTACATTGGGAGCTAGCTGATTCTTATCGCGTGCAATCGCTTGATGGCCTGATGAATGTGCAACGAGATAATTTGGCTAAAGATGCTATCGCAGAGTATGAGCAGGCTTTTCAATATTTCAATCATGGTCCTCACCTGCGTTCTTACGCCCTTGGGCTGTTGGGGAACATGAGTCAGCTCTATCTTAGTATGCCTGATTCTGATCTGAGAGCTGAGCGTACTTATCAGATTAACAATCAGTTGCTTAAGTTGATGAAAGAAAAGAACTATGTTGCCTGTGCAAAGCTGGCTGAAGAGAATCTCGCCAGCACAGCGGATGCTAGTTATAGTGTTTATGCTGCCGATTCTAATTTGAGGATCGGATTAAGCCTGCCACCAGAGAAGGGCAAAAAATATTTGGCTCGCGCGCTGTGGTACTTCCGCGAGTGCGAAACCTACGGTGAAAATCCCGCTTTAAAGCCACTAAATAAGGCATTGACAAAAATGCATTTGATGTGGCCACTGGCAGATACCTACGTGCACCTTGGTGCCGATGAGCTTCTAAGCGGCGACCTAGCGGCGGCTGCTGGCTACTTCTGTCATGCTAATAGTTCTGAGGCTACCATTCTTTCCTATCCGATTGAGCATGCGCTATCTCTCAGGCAATCCTCTGGTTTTGTTCCTGGAGATCCAAATAAAATCAAGGCCATTCCTCTTTTAGAGAGGCAGTTAGCGATTTTGGAAGAAGCTCACGGTAAAAACGGTCCGAAGTTAGAATCCCTGATGCTCAATTTAGCTGATTGTTATCGCTCAGCTGGTCAAGAGCAGAAAGCTATCAATGCCTACGAGCGCTACTTCAGTATTGCTTCAAAGACTGATTTTGCTTGTCCACGTTACGTTGTTAGTTATTGTGATTTGCTCACTAAAAACAAGCGTGGTAAAGAAGTTCCGAGCATTTTGTTGAGGCACCTCCAAAGAGGCCAATCAATTGATAGAAGCTCGCCATTGTTGATATTCTTGATTGAGTCTTATGCCAAGCAGAATATGAAGCAGCAGGCGGCTGATACGCTTCGCACGTTGGTTATTGTTCCTCGCCTGCCTGATTGGGATGCTGATGTCATCCGGGCAGAGCAGGGGCCGGTCTATTATGTGCTCACTCCGATACCTAAGAATGAGATGTCGCATCCTGAATCTAGACAAGATAATCAAACGGCAGATCCTTTTGGAGTTTATTCTGCAGTAAGCAAAACTTCTTCTTCTTCTTCTTCTTCTGCCAGTTCACCCATTTCGTTTACACCTCAGTCTAGTCCAAAAACTAAGAATGACGGTGACATCAATTCTGATGGGCGCAAAGATGGAGCATCCGACTCTGGCTTTTGATTACGACTAAAGAAACGACTAAATAAACGACCTGCAGAGTGAGCCGAATGACTCTCTAAAGAGCTCTATGTGCATCTTAAAGACTCCATCTTCCAATGCTTCGAATTGCAAATGCTGAGGGTCTTCATCAAATGAGAATTGATGAGATTTGTGGCCATGCGGATTTCGGATAGTGATCATATTTCGAGCTGGTTCAAAGCCGATGATGGTATAGGCGTGACCTTCGAATACGGGTACATAGCGGCGCCCTATTCTGCCTGCGGTTCCGCAGGTTATCGGGTTGCCTGAACTGACAGCGCTATAAATAAATGAAGATAGTTCTTGACTGCTGGCGTGGCCTGGGTGAATTACATCAGTTCGGCAGCCGGTGATGCAACTTAAACCAACATGAAGTCTGTGTAACTCGCCATCAGAGCCATTGGCGCCAACATTGTTGGGAAACTTTCGGCGCTGAGCGTAGTCTAAAAGTGAAGCCCACAAGGCCGTGCACTTTACTCCAGCTCTATCTAAATCTGCTTCAGTAATTTTATATTCTGTGCCGTCACCAGGAAAACGCACTATATAAGTTTCGCCATCACCGAAGGTGATCATTCTGGCCAGCATTCTCTGCCCTTTGGGCAATTGAGCAAGAGCCGACATAGCGCACTCGAACCAACAGTTGGGAGCATCGGTCTGGTCGATGCCGTTAGCGCCCTCGCGGGCAATGTCTTCAGGTGTAAAAACAAAGGCGCCTTTTTTGCGAGCTGCTTTCTCTGTCGCTTTTGCGCTGGTCGAGCCCAAGCTTGCCACTGCCGAAGAGGTTGAGGTTGCCTTCTCGCTAGCTGAGGGGGCTCCCGCTTTTCCGCCAGTAGTGCCGCTAGCTGCTCCGCTTGTTGCTAGATAGGCACTGGCCTTTCTTGCTAGTTCACATTCTGGGGTGCCGGCGAAGTTCGTAACTACATAGTCAAATAACTGTTTGGCCCGCGCATTGCGGTGGGCAGCTGTGTTAGCTAGACCGGCATAATAGTAGAGTCTGGCTTCAGATTTGGCTGTGGTAAAGACTTTCTCAAAGGCGTTAGCAGAGGCGTCGTACTGTTTTAGGGAGTAGAGCTTCCAGGCACTGACTGCATCTTCAGCTGTTGCCGGAGATGCCTGCACGACAAACGTAGTCATAAGAGCTACGAGAGCGGCTGATTTAATAATTGTCTTCATTATTATCTGCCAGGTTGCTACGTCTGTAGCTTACCCGGATGCAGCTCGCTTGTCACTAATGTCATCCTGTTCCACGACTTAGTCGAACTTAAATCTAAACTGCGCTGCACAGACTGCTGAGGCGCCGCCAAATGCTGGAATGCATGTCAAATCAACGGCCGAGCGCTTGCCCTCGATTGTCGCCAGGGGCAGAAGCAGTGGCACGGGGGCTCCGCCAAGAGCTTTGTAGCCGGTTACCAGGCCAACTTGCATGCCAAGTTTTACCGGTCCGATTTCATAGGGAGTGTAATGATAGGTGGCGTAAAAAGTGTCGCGGTGGATACTGTTTTTGTAATAGCCCACAGCAAAGGCGCTCTCATCATCAATGCGTCGCAGTACACCGATGCCATAATTTTGCTCGTTGTAATTACCGTCGCGCTTTGAGTGATAGCTCAGTGCCCCGACTTGAAGCCAGGTGTCATGCTTGCTTTCGAGGTCAAATTTGAGTTTGCCTTCGTCTTTATTGAATGTGATGCCGGCGTCTTTCATTTGATCGCCGATTTTTCCCAGACTATCTAATTTAGGTAGAGACCATGATTGCCGCGCAAGTTCGGCCCCTGGTGATTCTTTCTCTTCGGGTTTGACTATTGACTGTTTATCACCCTGTAGCAAAGCAGCCTGTTCTGACATAGTAGCCTCAAGCGATTGGTATTACCGGTTAGTGGGGATTCGAATTTGAGGATATGTTGTGCCCGGAAACGCAACAATGGTGGAAATACTACTAATATTAAATGCCAACAAAATGCCAATAAAATTTTTGAAATCTAGTCGGGTATGCTTTCGTCAGTCGACCGATTCCCAAGCCTTGATCGCACCAATGCTATTTTAGAAAACGCCAATTGTAGAATGCACCTTGCAGTGAACTTGGCTCCTTGTATTGCTTGCGTGGTCTGAATGTCTTGTCTGGCTCTTCTCTGAGGGCCAGGGGGATGAATGGGTAAGAATTGCTAATGACGTAATAGTATGTGCCATTGGGGTATTCTGGTGTGACTCCGAATCGGCCGTTATAGTCGTCTAGGTCGCCTAGTTTATCGATGTATTCGTAGTAACAAATTGGTTTGGCATTTTTGTTTTCAGTCAAAGGTGTATTGGCACTACTGGTGGTGACTAATTCTTTGGTTTCATTAGCCTTTATATCTGGAATGACTCTTTTCTGCTCTTTCAGCCCAAAACTAGTTTTTAGTTCTATCAGCCCTGACTTGCTGTTGTCAGCGTGCTTGTAGCCATAGGGGCCATAAATAGGAAAACCATCGGCTGCATAGCCTATTAATGTTGGCAGCCCGTGGGAATCCAATTAGTGACATGTCCGGTACGCTGTTGATTTTAATGTATCTAAACAGCTTGGTAGTTTTTATGGCTATATTTGCTTGTTGTTCGGCTGATGCAGGCTGAAGTGCCCGTTCGAGCTGGTGCCAGGGATCTTCTGGGGTATGGTTCTTTGAAAAGACATTAGATTTCAGTGTTCCAGGTAGTGTGAAATTCTGATTGTCTGGATTTGTAGACTCTGCCCCTGCCGTATTGTCTCGGCCTGGGCCGGCTTTTGGAATGACCCTTTGTGGCAAGGCGTGCTCTGGCGGGAACCGTCGATGTTTGCGATCCCAAGGCTTTTCCGTTTCAAGAGGAAGGAGGTTTAGTTTTTCATAGTCTGGTTCTGCATGAGCGGGACTCATTGCCGTGTAGCAAAGGCCAAGCAGTATAAATAGTGTGCGAAATTTTCGTGAATGGTGAGGCTGCATTTACTTACTTTATCTCAGAATAGATAACCTGACCTGTCAATCTTGCCCACCAGGGTTTTGTTCTTGTCGTCAATTGTATGTTTATGCTTCCGGTTGTATTCTTGCTTAGTGGACTTATAGAGAGGTCTCGGCGCCGTTGAATCAGGAATACTTCAACAATGAATCGATATAACGCCGCAGAGTTAAACTGCTCTTTGTTCAAGTTGCCGGAAAGACAACTCGTTAGTTGCTATCAACACAACGGCGAGGTCTTTGCCCTGTGGTCGAGAGATAGCAGCTTTGCTATCGATCCTAACCTTGAGCATCAGGTGCTCTTTGGTATTGTTCGTTTTACTTTTGATGAGAAAGGCAGCCTGCCGCCGGATGTGCAGGAAGACAATCTTTTTCTTGATTTCACCGATAGCGTTGAAGCCGAATTGCGCGAAGTGACTAGCCATCTCTTTCACCAGGGTCGTATCATTTTCACCTTCAGTGAAAAGTTCTCTGGTAACGGCATGTGGGGCAAGCGCAATTTTGTTATTGCATACAATATTGACTCTGCTATTTGGGAGATCGGCCATAGTCGTTTAGCCAATGGTGATATCAGCTTTAAACCTTGGTCGCCTCAGATGGGCAGCCGCGATGAACTGAAAATATCTTATGGCGAACTTGAATTGTTTCTTCAAGATAACCAGCTAAAAGTCGGTGTAGACCAGACTCCATATCACTTGGATGACTGGACCAGAGACACAGACTTTGCCAAAGTGGCACCAAATCACGAGCTGGCAGTCGAGAAGTGGCGGCGTCAAGGCTCAATTATTGTGAGCGAAGATCGGAGTGGGGTTGGGAGCGGGGACGACCCTGATGTGCCAGAGTATGCGCCACCCGTGCCATTAACGCGGAGTGATACCGGAGTGAAGGCTCTCATTCCGATAGTGCGCACTGTGCTGACAATTGAGAATATTGCTTCTGTTGTGAAGCGTGAATATGAAGAGCACTATGAGCTTGGTGAGCTGTGCTACACCGCGCAGCATATTTATAGAGAAGCCGATCAAAAGAAGCTGCCATTGGTGCACACCTTGAGCCAAGAAGAAAAGGGCGTCCCCCTGACGGGAAAGCTCAGTGATTTGCTTCTTGCTCATCCTGCTCCAGTTGTGCCTCCGGTGAAGTATGCTCTCATTCCTGCCATCAGGTATGCTGACTCTGTTCTTGCCTGCACTAAAGCTGGTGCCCATATTGCCGCTCTGGTCGTTGATACTCTTCACCGCACAAGCTGTGTACTTTTTGTTCCTTTGCCGGAGCTTTTTTCTGGTCATTAAGTAGTTGAGGTTATGCCGGGTTGAAACTTTCGGTGATTGCAGTGTATTTGATGCTAGTCGGACATCTTGTCTATTCTGCCCCAGCCCAGGGGCAATCTTCTCAGGCTAAGTTGAAGCCTTCGGTTGCACAGCCCTCGGTAAGGAAGACAGTCGCTGTCAGCCAGGGCAGTGCTCAGGCCACTACCCAGGCTAGCCGTTACTCTACCTTTTGGCCGCCAGTGGTCGGTCGCACTTACCCAGAGATAGAACTGTGCGATCTGACAGGTAAGAAGGTCAAACTGTCTTCTTATGCTGGCAGAGTAATCTTGCTCGAGCCAATTGGTATGTCTTGCCCGGCTTGTCAGGCTTTTGTCGGTGGCGAGAAGAAAGGCGGCATTAATGGTGTCACCCCCCAGGGTGGTACTTCTTCACTAGAGTCTTACTTGGCTACTGCTGGAGTTTCACCAACCGATACCCGTGTGGTTCATGTGCAGCTATTGTTGTACGGTCCCAATATGGGCGTGCCCACTCTGGCTGAGGCGCAAGCCTGGGCCAAACACTTTGACTTTGGCCGTCGCAGCAATGAAGTGCTCCTGGTGGGCGACCAAAGGTACATTAATCAGCATAGCTACGACATGATTCCTGGTATGCAGTTGATTGATAAGAACTTTGTGCTGGTATGCGATGCCACTGGCCACAATCCACGCAGTAGTCTGTTCAGTGAATTAATTCCATCGGTGAGCAAATTATTGCGCTAGCCATCGGCAAAGAGGCTCTTACCATCTTTGTTGAGAAGATCCAGGTCGGACAGAGAGAAGTACTTAATCGTTATCTTGTGACTATACAGGGCTGGCTCTGAACTGGCTAAAAACTTCTTGCGCACATCGTTGTAGGCATCTAGGCTAGCAAAGATAATGCGCACGCTGTTGAAGACAATACCTGTGGGGCCAATTTCTTTTATTACGTCTTCAATTCTTGTTTCCCACCTGCTGCCAGGTTTTTCGTCGGCTAACTGCAAGTGAATATTTTCTAGTAACTTTTTGACTACAGCGATTGCACGTGGCACTTTTGCACTTGTTAGCGCTGTAAGAAGATTTTCTTTGAATAGCTTGGATAGTTCAGTTTGTGTTTCGGAAGTAATTTCTTGCTTTCGATTTTCTTCCTTGCCATTTTCTTTCTGGCCATTTCTTTCCACACAGACAATACATTTGAGCACCAGTGTCACATCTTTATTGTCTTCTTCCAGCTTGATCGGCAGCGGTAACTCCAGTCGAATTAGTGTTTCGTCTGCACTAAGTTCTTCCTGCCAAGGCTTTGGTTTTTCTTTGGGCTCTATTGATACGAGCGAGATTTTTTCTAGCACCAAGCCTAGGGCCGCAAAACTCTCAGCAGTTTGTAAATCTATTTCTTTGTCTAGTCGCTGTAAGGTGGAAATTGAGTCGAGAGCTAATCTTGATATGGCAAGTTTACCTCTCCATGTCGAGAGTGCATCGGCCAGGCCATTGAGTAGCATCACCGCGGCTTCTCGATCACTAGTGCAGCTGCTCAGTGGTAGTTTGCCGAGGGGCTTCAGGGCTCGCTCTAGCAGGTGGTCGGCATCTGTAACTTGTACCGCTTGAAGCAAAGCTTTTGCTACCGTCTCATGGCAGATTTCATCGGCCTTACTGGAACTCGTATTGAGAAAAGTTTTGCACGCTAAGTAATATTGATCAATGCTGGATGTTGGCCTGACTGTGGTTTGCCATGTCAGTGTTTGCTCTCCCCAGTATGGTTCATGGGCGGGAATTGCGATTTTAATTTCAGAGATGTGCTGTTCGAATTTCAACTCGCCAAGGGCCTGCGAATAATATGATTGCTCCGGCTTTGGTTTGGCGTCGGTGGTTGAACCAGCTATCGAAGCCGAAGTTGGTACAAATGAATAGAGGAAGAATCCTTCTTGCTGTAGTACTTCATTAATGTCGTCATAAATTTTGCTTTTTTCTTTTTCGCTTGTGTTTGTGCAGAAACTTTCGAGGGATATCGGAAGCTTTTCTTCTGTGACTTTGATTCGCTCGATGATGGCTTTTAGCTTGGCTGCATTTGACTCTTTATTGTCGCTGTAGCCCTTGGTGGCGGCTAGTTTTATATTGTCATCTAGTGAGTCTATTTGAGCCGTTACGTGGCAGCGCAGTAATAGTTCGCCGCTAGTTGAAGTTGGCAGATGCAGCGTAAATGGAATGGTGAGTGCCGATAGATCAATAACAAACACTTTGTCTTTGAACGGATTTATCCATGTGCTCTTTTTAGTTATGCGTTGTATTGACTTGTCGCTTAGATTGGTGCTGTTTGAAACTATCAGCGCTGAATTGGCTGGGCAGCGGTGGTAAAAGCCGATCATTGTGACTGCCCGGTTTTCTTAGTTGATTCTTTCGTATCTGGGTTCTCTATCTCTTTTGCTTTTTCTTCTTTGCCAAGCTTTCTCAATGTGGCAGCATATTGTTTTACTGCAGTTGTATAGCTACATGTTTTTTTGTCGCCATATTTTTCAGCCGTTTCAAAAGCCCGCTTGGCGAGGTGGTTAGCCTTCTTGGCATTACCAAAGCCTTCTTGCTCTTGTGAGAGCACAACAAAGCCGTTGGCTGCGCTGATTAAAACATCTTGATCGAAACCATATTGAGCCATGCCGCGAGCCAGGGCCTGAGCATCTTCAAAGTGCTCGTCACTAATTAGTTTGTGAAAGATTTGCTTGCAAGCGCTGGCTAGATCTTTGCAGTCGTGCGGCAGATTCTTGTGCAGCATTTGGATGCAGTGATACCACTGTTTCTTTGCTTGCTTTGGCTGCTTTTGAGTTAGATAAATTGGGGCCAATTGCACGCGAAGGTTGGCAGTTTGTTCTCTATCTATTTTAGCTAGTTTGAGCAATAGCTCTTCTAGCGTTGCTATGTCTTTTTCGTTAAAGTGAGTGCTGTTAATCCTTATATAGATGCTTGATAAAAGCATCAGAGCTAACTTATTTTTCTTGCTATCTTTACCAAAAAGCTTTTCTTGCGTTTCAAGTGCTAGTTCCGCTAGTTCGCGTGCAGCCGAGAGCTTGTTGCTGCCCTTCAAACATCTTGCTAGTGATAGTCTCACTTCTGCCAATTTCTCTTGATTTTGCGGTTCTTGCCGCTCTTGAAGAGCGAGAGCATGACGCAGTAGGTCTTCGTTTGAATCTCTATTTAGATTTTCAGGGTCACTAGTCTCACTTGCCGTTGATTGATTCGCATTGCTCTCTTGAGCAAGAGCCTGAATCGGCGCTGTTGCTAGGGTGCAGTTAAAAATGATTAGTGCCGTTAAAAGAAGTTTGCTATTCAAAAGCTTTTCCTCACCATTTAGTGTTTATCTGTTGTCTCTGGAAGCTCCGCCAAATTCACTAAATCGAGAGGCGCTTTCTGCTACTTCATAACTATAGCTTTCTCCCCATTTATTTTGATTTATCACTTAATCGTAAACAAGAAAATTGTTGGTTTTTAGCTGCTAGTCTTCAGGTATAGAGCTGGCTCGTTAGATGCCAGAACGAGAATACTATTGAGGAGATTTCATGGCTAATATTGTAGAGACCGCTGTTGCTGCTGGTACTTTCAAAACCCTCGTGGCAGCTGTGACTGAGGCAGGTCTTGTAGAAACGTTGTCTGGTCCTGGTCCGTTCACTGTATTTGCGCCCAGTGATGACGCTTTCGCCAAGCTACCTGCTGGCACTGTTGAGGCTTTGCTTAAGGACAAAGCTAAACTGACTTCTATTTTGACCTATCATGTTGTTTCAGGTAAGCACCTCGCTGCTGATGTGATCAAATTGAAGGCTGTTAAGACCGTTCAGGGGCAAGATGCTTCCATAAATGTAGATGGTGGAGCCTCCATTAACGACGCGAAGATTACCGCGACCGATATTGAAACTAGCAATGGTGTCATTCACGTCATAGACACAGTAATTATGCCCAAATAAGTTGATACGTTTTTAGATTTAGAGCGCAGGGCTAGGCCTGCGCTCTTGTCTGATTTCGAATTGGCGATCATTCAAAATAAGAAGGAGAAATACCAATGGCAGATGAAGTTCACCACACTAAGACATGGCCCGAATTGGCAATCGGTTTGTACGATAAACTAACGGGACGGGGAGCCGAAATCAGTTACGACTTCAAAGATTTAGAGGTTTGGGTTCCTAGTAACACTGGCGAAGACGCCGAGCATGCTAAGTGGAAAGTCAATGGAGTTTTGAGTATTAGAACTCGTGACGCTGCTGGCGATGGCAAGTAGTTCTAGAGCTAATCGACCGAAGAGCGACATTTTTGGAACCTTGGTTCTCTCTTCAGCTTCTGCTGATTTGATTGTTCAAGCCGATGGCGAAGAGATAACTGTTTCGCTGCCTTCAGTCGCTAGTTCTGAACTTTCGGAGCTGAACAAGAAGGTGCAATTTCATCTTAATGCACTTAACCTCTTCCATCATGCGCTATCTGATATGGGCGTCAGGCTGGTAGTTAAGCTCTCTGGTCGCACGATTGCAGTACTTGGGCGAGACAGTCATCCTGGTTTGCTTTCCAGGCTACTGTCTGTCGCACCATTGCAAGTGAAATTACTTCCCCTTATGTCAGCTTTGCTTAGGCAGAAGAACAGCATGGGCAATGGAAACTAGAGTAGGTGCTTTAATAGGCCTTGTTCCTGCACTTCAAACAATTTGCCAGTGCTATTCTCGCTTGCTTCTGTAAATCCTTTAGATCAGGGAAAGAATCCGGATTTTGAGAGGTTGCCATATTGACCAAAGATTTCAATTGCTATAAGACTTCCTTCGTGTTCAAAGGCTGTGGCTTTAAAGCTTGAAGTGCCAACAATTTCTTGAGTCTCCTCTTGCAGAGCCCAATTAATATAATATTTCCCGATTGGTTTGAATTTCTCGGGTTCTCTCAGCTCAACGGCTGTTCCCTTCAGTTGAACTATAACGTCGCGTCTAGTTGCTTTGCTTAGTGCAATTCTTGCCTTGCTGCCTTTTTGGTTAGATATGATTCTAACTACTATATTGGCGACCACAAACGCCGGTACAAGAATTGCGAGTTTTATAGCGAAATCTGCAGAATGAAAGAAAATCGCCGCTACAATTCCGCTAAACAAGGAATTGATAGCCAGTGTGTTCATATCCAAGATAATGCCGCAGTGGGACCTAAAGTTTGGTGGCGGAAATTGAGTATCTGATTTGAGGGGAACTATCGTTTGAGCGAGTACACTTTTCTCGCTGTCCTTAGATAGTATCTCTTCCGCTTTGCTGGTTTCTTCAAGGGCAATTAGTATGTCTGCTTCGAGAGCGACCTCTGCAAGTCGAGAGTCTATCCCTAAGTCATCCCGGAGCTGTTTGACAGCGAGTTCTTTCTGCTCTAAAGCAGCTTCTCTTTTGCCAATGCGGGCTAGACAGATGGCTAGATTGCTGTAGCCTGAGGCTCGCAAGCCTGGCGGGAAGGTCCTATGACCGGAAGCCGCTTCGCAGAATTCTGTTAGTGGCACGATTGCGTCAGTAAATTGCTTTTCCTTTGTAAGTCTTTCTCCCTCGCATAAGAGAGCGAAGAGACGAGCCTTGCTTTTGACCGTACATTTTTTAGCCTTTTCATAGAACTCCCCTAGTATTTGGGAGGCCTTGGATTTATGTCCGGTTTGATAGAGGATAGCGGCTGCTGTATAGGCGCTCTGACCAAGCCGCTCAATGGCTTCTTCGCGAATTACTTCGTTAGTGATTCCGAGCCAGTATTTGTAATTGTTTTCTGCAAATATTGTTGCTTGTTCTTCTTGTCCAGCATAAAACAACGACATTGCATATTCTCTTTCAAAATCTAGGCGCTGGTTGCTAAATCGTTTGGTTGACTTTGCTGCTTGCTCATAGCAGATTGATGCCTCTGTAAATCTATTGCAACTGCGCATTACTGTGCCAAAGCCTTCAAAAGAGGCAGCTTTAAGAGTCGGAAACCCCGTCAAGGATGCCAGCTGGAAGGTTGGATAGAAGAGTCCGTAGCAAAATCCGTACAGGTTTGCGGAGCCGATTTTTGTTGCGAGTCTTTCCAGAGCCATAAAGATAAAGAGTGATGCTGTTACGATTCCGCCGAATCCAGCCACTTCAAGTATCCCGACTTTTCTAATGTGCTCGGCTGCCAAAGTCTGCTGAGTTATCCAGATACCGGCAGAAAGCAGTATTGCTGTTCCAGCTATCACCCCTAGAATAATAGAGGGATGGGCAAAGCATCTTAACGTGCCCTGGCTGCTGTTTTGTGGCTGAATTTCTGAAAGTTCTGTATTTCTCATTGAATGCTATGTACCCGAGAAATCAGAACTCCTGATTAGGGTATTTTCGCTCGACTGAGACCATCCAAAAACATCGAGCTAGCCAGGCGAGCAAATTGCTCTGAGGATACCGGGCCGTCTGGCTTGAACCAAGTATAAGTCCAGTTGATGGCTCCCATTAAATACATTGCTAGCGAAGTCTGTAGAGGCTCTGATAGCTCTGGCCTCAAGCGCGCCACAATCCCTTTGATAATTTGTACAAGGGCGCGCTCCAACTTCTTGATTTCTTTTTGTTGCTCGGGGGAAAGTGACTTCAGATTATTCATCAAGGCAATATGCTTATCTTGCGAACTCATGTAGAGGCTAAGTAACTCGCCAACGACGCTGGCTAGCTGCAGATCTGCGCTATCGCTTTCTCTCAATGCTGCTTGGGCCGATGCCACCAAAAATTGACAATGGGCTACCAACATCTCAAAAAGAATTTCTTCTTTTGATGTGAAGTAGTGATAGAGCAGTGCTTTTGACACTCCGCACTTTACGGCAATAGCAGAGGTAGAAGTGCCATCAAAGCCGCGCTCGGCAAATATCGATGCGGCTGCATCAAGTATTTCCGAGCGCCTCTCTTGATAGTTCTCGGCCCGTGGTCTGACCATCTAACTAAAAGATTGGAATTATTTTGTCGATATCAAAATCTACGCTTTCGCCGTCAACATCAATTTCTGGCAAAGCAGGGAATTTGATACCGTGCGGCTCCACAATAGTCTTGAGGCGTACCACAGCGGTGCGCCAGTTGGCTTTGCGCTGCTCTAGTGAGAGCACACCGAAACCAACTTCGCGGGCCTTTTCTTCCAACAAACGTTGAGTCGGAATGAAGGTCGCAGGCAGATCCCAGAACTCTGCTGGTGGCTCGAAGAGAATGCCTGAGAGGAAGATAAATCCAGCTCTGAATTGCTTGGTGATTGTGTCTTTCTCTTCTTCGCTTAGCTTTGGCATCATTTCTTTGAGCAAGGCGAGGCAGAAACTGAGGTGGCGACCTTCATCGCGACCAATGTTCTTGAATGCTTCTTTGAATACTGGGATGGTGGTCGATTCATACATGCTGTGGAAAAGGGTTGAGGAAGCCACTTCGCCAAATAAGAATGAGCTGAAGAGAATGGCCATGGGGTAGTGTTCGACTGCTTTTTTATAGCCATTCCAATAGCGGGCACCATTGTGATAGAGCCATTGGATGTTGTTGCGGGCGAGTTTGCCCAAGGTTGTCTGGGGGTCGTGATTGAGTGGGCCGTTAGGCGTCAGCAATGTGATGGCGCGGCCGCAAACTTCTTCGTGGTTCATTTCATCGCGGGCTACGCTGAAGAAGCATTTGCGAATGGCATCTTCTTCATGGGTTTCGTAAGCATGAATCATTGCTCTGGCAAATACCGCAGGGCCAGAGGCGTCAAAGACTGAGAGGAGAGCGAACCAATAAGAGATGGCGTAGCGCTGATCGAGGGTCATCGATTCTACGTCCAGGGTTTCCCAAGGCAATTTGCTTGGTGACCAGCCGGGGTTGCGCGAATCTTCGTAGATTTGCATGAGACGTGGGGTCTCGACGCGCCAGTCGAAGGGAAACAGATTGAGACGGTCTTTAATGATTGGTGCAATTTCGCTCTGAAGGATTAGCTCTTCAGGGTCAGGCATCTTTTCGAGCAGATTGGGAGGCAAAATGTGTTTGCCGATGCGCTTGTGCACATCTTCTGGCGCTGGAATTGTCGGTGGATCAATAACCCTAGCCTGAGTTTGCGACTTCTTCATTGTTTGAGTCCCATGGTTAATTTATTAGCTGACCGTCCGGTCGGTCAATCAATATCTTATCACCTAACTTACCAAGATGTAACTATCAATCAACTGGCCTTTCTTCAAATGTTTCACATAAAAGGGTAGTGTAAGCGTTTGTCGCCTAGGGCAAGTATTGAATTACGTCTTGAATTAGGTCTTTAATAGAGAGTAGCCATGAGCGAGCAGCCATGACAGATTATGTAAGTGAACGCATTGCCAGGGAACTCGCTGTAGCCAACCTTAACGAACTGTTGGCCGATAATCTCCTCGGTGCTGATCTTCATCAGCAATATTCGCATCTTTGGCCTAAGTCACCGGTTCCTATCGCGAGCGATTTAGCACAGTGCGATTTGCCTGCGCATTTTGTAGAGCGCCTTAGACTCCTTGAAGAGTGCGTTTCTCAGCCCTTGCGCAGCAAACACCCCACAGTCAGCTTCCGCTTCAATCTACATCGTTTGACTGGGCTTGGCTATTATCACGGCCCCTGCTTCCATATAAAAATGAAAAATCATGCTGATGAAAGCTTCACGCTTGCAGATGGTGGTTTTGTTGATTGGACACAACTTTTACTTGGTGACACTAAAGAACGCCTGATGACTAGCGCCATAGGCACTGAATTGATTTGTCGCTTGTTCCAGAAACCGTCTCAACCTGGTGGTGCTGAAGGTGAGTGATCTTTTGATGTCTGTTGACAGTAGCCTTAGGGCTAATGAAAAAGTCATACGACGGTTTGGGATTTCAGTGCCAGCAGCTGAGGGCCGAAAAGAACAGGCTTTGATGACATTCGGCGTGACAGTGATTTTTTCTTGCATGCTGTTTGGTTTGGTGCTTCTTAGTCGAGTTACTCTTCACTTCATAAACTTGGCAATATTGGTAGCTATTTGTGGAGTGTTCTGGAAGATCTTTGATCGGTTTTTAAGATTCACTTTTCCTGATTTTAGTGAGCTTTTGGTTACTAATCAACGACTTATTTTGAGAGCTGGGTCTGGATATACCGAATGGATTTCAAGTTATGACTGTGAGATCGAGGTATTCGTAATTGCGGATATTGCTAGCTTTGCAGTGCGGCCCGCAGTTGTGTCGTGTTCTCCTCGAGAAGTTTACGTCAAGTCACGTTCACCTTTTGAAGACGGTAGGGAACTCGCTGAATTATTGCGATCGTTCAGCAGAGATAGTCATTTAGCGGCACGAGATGCTGTTCAATCAATCAGTTCTACTGATACTCTCGCTTCGCATAGTATCAGTGGCGGTGCCAGTATTCCCCCAGGAATTGCAGTAACTTATGTTTTCTTATCTGGTCAGCTGAGCTCAATAGTTGCAGCTATTCCGCTGTTATCTTTTTTCGAGGCTGAGCAAATGGTTTCCCAGCATAGAGTGGCGCCGCTTGAAGCGAGGCCCTTTCACTATCCCGCTGCGGTATTTCCTGACAGTGCCAGCGCAACTGAAACTACAGAATCTTCGCCTGACTCAGATGCATCTCTCGATCTCGGCGCAACCGGTTATCAATTCGGAGTAGACCAGCAACCATAATGCCAAGTATCAATCGGTCCTACGGCAGAATCATAATTTTAAATGGCGGCTCTAGCGCCGGAAAGACTTCGTTAGCCAAGGCTTTTCAAGACTTGATGCTGCCTGAGATTTACTTACTGCAGGGCATCGACATGTTCTGGTTTTCGCTGCCGCCCAAGCAACTAGATTTAGATCGCGTTGATCCTGAATTTTATACGCATACCTCTGCAATCCATAACGGCAAAGAAGAATTTCGTATAGTTCCTGGTCCCCAGTTAGACAAGCTCATGTTGGGGCGATACAAGGCCATGTCGGTCTACCTGCGCCAGGGGTTTAATATTATTGCCGATGAGGTAATTTGGAAGCGCTCATGGCTGGAAGAAGCAATCAAAGACTTGATAGATTTTGATGCTTATTTCGTTAATGTTTATTGCGCAGATTCTGTTGGTGATGCGAGAGAAAAGAGAAGGGGAGATCGGCATGCCGGTTGGAATCGCTGCTCGTCCCGGTATGCCTCTATGGACGCTCTTTACGACTTGTCTTTAGATACTGGAGTACATTGTCCAGAAGAGTGCGCGGAGCTTCTTCGCAGTGCGTTGGACAACGGTTTACAGCCAACAGCATTTGGTCTGATGAAAGAAAAATTTTTAGAAATTGGAGAGCGTGAGTAGATAGCTTTTTTATTGGGTTTAATGCATCTAGTAAAATCGTTTTGCTAACTGATAAATTAGGTGCAATGCAAGGTAAGAAGTCGAACCTATTGGATACGCTGGCGCGAACTCCGAGATCAGATGACCTGCAGAAGCTTTTAAAAGCTGCTCAGGTTGGCAATATGGCGCAGCAATCGATTGTATTGCCGGGCCGCGCTAAGTTTGTTATCAAGGTGCAGCTTCGTCGAGCTGGCAGCGGTGGTTTTGCCCGTGCACGAGCTGGGAATGAAGATCCTGTTTGGTTTCTCATTGATGGCACAAGTGTCGTCTGGGAGTACAGCACCAGCGATCTTGAACTAATTAGTAATTTGATAGAAGAAGCCGTCTATGCCTCAGGTACTAAAAGTTCTGGGGCGGCTGATATGAGTGCTTCTTTCATTCGCGAGCAAGCTGGGTTTGGAAATCCCAGCGCACGTGGAAGCTCCACTCAGGGGAGCAACTCCAGCCAAGGCTTAAACTCCGTCCAGGGCGGAAGTTTTGCCCAACAGCTAGCTAATGCCGCTTTATCCAATCAGCCATTGATGAATCCGATAGCTAATACTCCCATTGTTATTCGTTCAGAAGCTCAAACAGCGGCCCTGATGGCGCAGCAGTCATCGACCATGTCGGGTGGCATGCAGCTGTCGGGCAATCTAAGCGAGTTGGGTGTCTTCGAGCTTATCCAGACCATTAGTGTTGCCAAAATGACCGGGCGTCTAGACATAACCAGCGGTTTGCAATCTGTTGAAATCTATTTTGAAGATGGCGGCCCTCGCCGAGCTTCTTTTCGCAGTGATTCAATGACTGCTGCTGTTAAAGAGTTAACTGGTGAAGAAGTAATTATTGAGGGCATGACCTGGAAGAATGGCTTCTTCCAGTTCAATTCTGCCATGAAGTCTAGTGAGCGCTCGCCTATGCGCAGGCTTGATACTCTTCTTATGGAAGGTGCGGCCCTTAGAGACTATCTCGATGGTATTGAAAACCTTGGTTTGACAGAAGACTCTGTGCCGGTAAGGCTTACCAATCCATCTGAATCTGAATTTGAACAAGCTTTAGAGAACTCTGTTCCAGTCAATATGGAGATGCAAAAGTCTCTCTATATGGCCTTCGACGGTAAGAGCACTCTGGCTGATGTGGTTAGTGATAGTGGTCTGGGCAAAATTCTTTGGCTTCCGATCGTATTCAATCTTGCCAAAGCTGGGCTCATAGGTTTAAAAGTCGCAGCTAAGACTAGCGGACAAGGCGGTGAGCTAACGCAGTCACCGGTAGTCAAAGAAGCTGTTAAAGAGGCTTGTCAGCAGCTGTTTCGCGCTGACACTGGATTGATGAGTTTCCACCTGCTCTTGCATTTCTTAGAAGTGGAATATCAAAGAGCCCTGAAGCTTCGTTTGCCATTCAGTTTGATTTTGTTTTCGGTGCACAAAATAGATGGCTTTGAGAAAGAGCAGCTTTCTACAGAAGATCTAAAGGTCGTCTCAGCTGTTGTTCGCTCACTAATAGAGCCGTTTGATTATGTCGGACACTATCAGACACTAGATATCGGCGTCCTCTTGCCTCACCGACCAGCCGCATCCGCCCGCGAATTCGCTAGCAAGATAGTTAGTGCGTGTAATACTCAATTAGCTAAAAGTAGCAGCACTGCCCGCTTTGTCTGGACGGTAGGAATAGGTTGCGTGCCTGAAGATGGCATTAAGCTTGATGCTATTGTTGCTCGAGCCGAAAACGAAAAATCTGCCGGTTGATTTTTTTGCTTTTTATTTGAAGCTACAATAGTTTGAGTCGTATCAATTTGTTTCCAATTTTTTGTTCTTTGAATTTTAGCGACAGCGACGTAAGAAGTTGAGAATTGGCCTGCGCGAGTGACAGCCATTGTTTTGTCTTGGTGGCTGGCAGAACGATTGACAATTGCTTTGTCTTGCCGCATTGCATGCTCTTACTTCGCCCGAGCACGAGCTAGATACTGACCTTTCTATCTTTGGTCCGCTAGTTGTCTTAGGTAACTCGTGTTGAATGTGGTCTGGTGAATCGCTGGCTTTGAGAATTTCTTTTGACTGAGTGGTGACAATTGGAGCGGGAGTATCTGCTACTTTTTCTGCCGGAGCAATTACTCCGATTTTAGCAATTGCTGCTAGCTTTTTATTGATCTGATCTGCTGACATAAGAGAGCTGGCATCAGCTTCTTGTGCCAGTTTGGCAGTGTCTGCTTTTAAGTTGAATATGTGTAAATCTACGCTATCGTCTTTGGCAAGCGCAGGATCTGCTTTGAAGGCGTTGCGTAGAATGTCTTCAGCAAGGGTTTTCATTGCTGCCTGCTTTTCTGCATTTGCTTCTTTGCTTGCACGGTAGAGGAGATCAGTCCCCATTTCTGTGCGCAGGAGACCGGGTGCTTTCTCTAAATACTCCAAATCGCTTAGCTGCTTTTTCAGCCCGTCTATCTTGCTTGTGTCGGCGGGTTTGTCACTGGGTGAGCTCTCGTAGGCAGCGGTTTTTGCTGCGATGTTTTCTTTCTCAATTTCGGCCTGAACTTTTAGTTTTTGCTTGCTCAAGTACTCTGGGTTGACTCTGTCGGCTACAGCAATAGCTTGAAGGTATTTTTCGTGTCTCTGTTTCAGCCCTTCTTCGCTTGTTTCTTTACCGTAGTGTTCGGGCTTGTTTGCTTTGATGAATTCTACGGCCTCTGCTGGGTTCTTTGGTCTAAAGACAGAAATAGGTTTGACCTGTTCTTCAACTTTAGGCGCTTCGAATTTGAAATCACCAGAATTGCGGGCGGTGCCATCTGCAGCATATTTAGATTGATCTGCCAGACCGGCTTCGATATTGGCACCCCAGTGAGTGCTTGTTACTTTATCTGGAATTGGCTTACCGTTAGCATCGGCTTTGAGCGTTTGTACGCTGGTAAACGTGTCGTTGAGAGGTTGACCACTGCAGTCTTTTAGGTTTTGATCGACCCAGGCTTTCCAGCTTTTCGCTTGACTGTCTTCGGGGTTTTTCTCTAAGCGCTCGTTTAATTTGTCTTTGTTTACAACCACAAAAGTTAGCTCTGGATGCTGTGCTTGCATCTGTGGTAGCTTCTCTAACAGCTCTTGCGAGCCGGGTGTATTTCCACCGACTATGACTAGGGCAACACCATCTTTTTCTTTGCCAGCTTTGTTGTAGGCCTCTGAGATATTATCCAGAGTGAAGGCACCGCTGTTCTTGATTGATTGCTCAAGGGCCGTGAGTGGTTTCTCTTCTACTTTAGGTGCTTCAGACTTTTTCTCTTCTGGTTTCTGCTCTTCAACTTTAGGTTCAACTTTAGGTTCGACCTTAGGTTCGACTTTGGGTTCTAGCGTGGGCTCTACTTTAGTTTCGACTTTGGCCTCGGCTTTTGGTTCTTGCTTTGGTTCTTGCTTAGGTTCTACTTTGGGTTCTACTTTGGCTTCTACTTTGGCTTCTGCTGGTGGTATTTTGGTGCCGTCTGTTTTCCGCCCTTCATTTAGCCACTCTAAGAGCTTCTTGTATTCGGCATCAGTTAGCTTGTTCTTGCCGTTTCTCTCAGGATTTAAGGTATCTTCAAGTGGGTTGCGCCGTTCTCCAGTTTTCGGGAATCTATCGAAGGCGCTGAAGTCGTTGAGCCTGAAGCCATTTTGATTATTGTTATTGTTATCACCGTGGCATCTAATTGTGCTGTTTCTGTTCAGGAAGATATTGCGCTCTCTGCTAAAGTCGATGGCTGGCTGACCGGATGATCCTGCTGGAGGAATTTCATTTCTTTGTGATTCGTAGAGAGATATGCCTGGAAGCCCATTACCCTTGGGGCTGCTACCGTCGTTCGGGGTGCTGCCTGATTTATTGAGTGCTCTAAATTGTTGTGGTAAGTCGTCTGCGATTTGCACAATAAGTGGATTCGCTGCAGCTGGAACATCGCCATTGCCAGCTTTTACATTATCTGTTCTAACATCGACTGGTGGTTGAGCCATTTCTTTAGTTCCATTGCAGTAAGTGTGAGTAGCAGGGGGTATTGCTAACTTAACCGGCAATAGTTGCAAAATTGTTGCAAAGAGGTAAATTCGCCACAGAGGAAGGATTTCCAAATCTATTCCTCTTATAGCGAGTTTGCGTGGCCTTTTGTCGGACTCTTAAATAGGTGACCATGTTGACACGTGACTAAAGAGTCACTATTATCTTGTTTATGGACGCTGTATTTAGAGCTTTGAATGATGCTCATCGTCGCCGCATTCTTGATTTGCTTCATGAGCGTGACGGCCAGAGCTTGTTGGAGCTTGAGAGTAGTTTCAGTGACATGACTCGCTTTGGGGTCATGAAGCATTTGAAAATTCTAGAGTCGGCGTCTCTTGTTACAACGCGCAAATGCGGGCGCTTTAAATATCACTACTTAAATACTGTTCCACTGCAGGAGATATCGGACCGCTGGATATCTCGCTTTGCTGCTCCGTGGGCGGTTGCACTGGCTGATTTGAAGAGCAATCTTGAGATGCCAAAGGATAATGAAAACACTATGGAAAATTCTACGGTTAAGACTAAACCACAACACGTATTTGTAACTGTCATAAAGACTAATCCAGAGAAGCTTTGGTCGGCCTTGATAGATGGAAAAATTACACCGGCCTACTACTATGGTGCCACTCTTCATGGTGACCTGAAAAAAGGCTCTTCGTATTCTTATATAGGTCCAGATGGAAATATTTTTGTCAGTGGTGAAGTCTTAGAAGCAGTCGAATTGAAAAAGCTGGTAATGACCTTTGAGGGTAAGTGGATGCCGGGTATGGAGGGTGATAAGCCGTCAAGGGTTACTTTCGAAATCTTGCAACAGGGTGATTGTTGCCGTCTGACCTTGATTCATGATCAGTTTGAGAGCGAGACCGCGACCTTCAGAAACACTGGAGGCGGATGGCCTGGAATTATTTCTGGTCTTAAGACATTGCTCGAAACTGGTCAGCCATTGAATTACAACCCTATGGTTGGTTAGGTCAAGTTTCAACCTAAATAACTGGGGCTTAGAAAAACTTAGGCATCTCAAACACTAAGGCGATTATTCGCTTTATTGGTCGAGGTGCCTTTTCTCTTGGAAATGGTCTAGCAGTGGGGAAACTACGAAGCATCAGCTTTTCGAGCAACAAGTCTGCAACATTTGGACCCTAATCTGAAAACGTGCACTCTTGCAGGTTATTGAGGCGCCAACAGACAGTACTTACCAATGTGTTTATTTCACCCCGGAGCTGACAAGACAATGAGCGAAAATTTTTCCTTTAGTGATAGTGTGGCAGTAAGTGCGCCAGTAGCCGACTTCTCGTACAGCATGACCGAAAGTTCTTATGTCGCCCCAATGATGGCTGAGAGTGTCGCCCTCACTTCGTCTACATCGACTATGACGAGCATTGACTTCGCACCACTGCCTGGCTACGACGCTAAACCCGCAGCTGCTGTTGATAGCCAATTCTTTAAATCTGAGAACGGCGCGCAGTATCAAACCTCTGATAAGGTGCAGCCTGTTGCCGCTGATAGGCCTATTCTCAGTTCTGGCGAGTCACCACGTATTAATGTCGCGCCTGCTACGGCTGAGAACGCTGGTAAGGCCGATATATTGGTGGGCAAGGATGGCACTGTCAGTTTGGCTGATGGCCTTGCTGGTAAGACTCTGAAGGAATATAACGTTCAAGTCGAAGCTGGTGCTGACCCTAAACTGGCTGAAAAGGCGTTGACTGACCTGGGCTCCATGATTAAGAGTCAATCACCAGATGTAGTGCCACGGTTAAATGTATTGAAAGGCGAGAATGGTCAAGATCTGATTTCTTCTGATTTTAGAGATTCATTTAGAGATAAGTTTGAGATTGCTCCAGTGGATAAGACCTTGCCTGATGGCAAGTCTGACGGCGGCGGCGGCTGTGACGGTGGAGGGTGCGATGGTGGTGGCGGCGGCGGTGGAGGCGGCGGTGGTGGCGGCGGCTGCGACGGCGGTGGTGGAGGTGGCGGCGGTGGCAGTGACATCCCCGAAACTAACGATAACAACACTGACAGACGCGTAGATGGTGGTACCGATACTTCTGTATCTGGCTCTCGTGCCTTCAATGAGCTGGCTGGAAAACTGACCGATATGAATGCTGTTAACTACGGCAACTGGTTAGCTTCAAGTATGCCCGACGGCTTTATGGAAGAGCTTGGACCACCACCATGGGACCCTAAGAAGCTGGCCGCGTATCTGTCGAAGCATTCAAAAGAAATCAAAGACAAGATGGGCAAACGCGCTTCTGCTCTTGATAAGCAAGGCGATAAAGAAGGCTCTAAAGCAATCAATGATTTTGCTGATAGCTTTGAGAAAGTGGCTCAAGACCCTGCTCGTCTCGATAAATTTGCCACTGCCATGGCAGACTTTACCGAACGTGCCAGCAATGGCTCTGCTAACCCTAGCGATGTGCACGCCATGTTTGATAACAATTCTGGTTTAGAAGGCGCTATTCGTCGCTCCCAGATGCTTGAAGGGGCGAAGAAGTACGATACCAGCCTGGGTGGAGAAGCTGATTTATCTAAGCTCAATGCTGAGAAAGCTGCCGCGCTTATTGCTGATTTGCAACGGGCACCTGTGCCTAAAGTTAAACCTCTTGAACCCTTTTCTGTAGTGCCTCAGTTAGGTAGATAGTCAAATGGATACGCCAGGTATTTTGAAGCGAGATACTCCTTTTGAGGCCAAAGATAGGGCTGCAGAGAAAGAGGTTCGACCTTTTGCTTTGATGGATCAAGCCGGTGTCAATCTGCTCAATCGCCTCGATCGCATTGAACACGGTGGCAAGCTACCTGAGAATTTCAACGGTGCCATTGAAATTAAGAAAGTCAATGGTGCCATGTTGGAGATGCATGATGGACTGGTCTGTGGCATTAAAAATGGTGCAAATGAGCTAGCCATCGAGTATCAGAAACGCGATGGCAAAGTCGTTCTGAACAGTGCTGGTGAGCCGCAGGTAGCAAAGATTGTCGCCAATGTCGGTAATAACATTACTGAAATTGATGCCGCCGCTCTTGGCTCTGCTTCAAGCCGTGTTAAAGTGATCCAAAAAGGAGAAGGAGTTGGCTCGGTAGTAATAACATCAGAGGACGGCCGCACTTCTTCAACTCTGCGCACCGATTTCTGTCGGGTCGAGCGTGAGAGAGTTAGCGTGGCTGCTCCGGGAACAAGTGGTACTGAGCAAGAGCGCGTCAGTGCAATCTTCAGACCAAATGGGTCGCGTGTCGATTACAAATATGGCGACCCACAGAAGCCGCTGCGCATGACTCAAGTGACCGAGCGCTATACAACTTCAATGGGTACTTCTGTTGTTCAATACAGTGATCGAATTGGTGATAGCGAAAAATTTGTCACTCACACCGAAGGTTTAAGCGATAAGGCTACGCCCACCTGGCGCACAGATGTAACTGCCAAGAGTGACGGTGAGCTTGCCTACCGTGAGCTGAATGAGAGATTCTTTGTTGGTCCTCGCAATGCTGATGACGGTCATGCCTTCGACTTGCAAACAGCGAGAGAAGATTTCTTGCGTGTTGCGGCACAGCATAGAGTATTTCAAGGCAATGAGAATACCACTATGCAGTGGATTAATCGCTTTGAGCGAAGAACTGATGGCTTCAGCAAGCGTGGTTGGTTGGCACCGACTGATTTGGAGTTAGCTGATACCTATAGCAATTTGAGCCGGATATTTACTGATTCTGTTTCTGGTCGCGCTCGGGTGGTAGGTTCTGAAGAGAGGCGGTTATTGGTTGAGACGGCATTGAAAGAGCTGGCTGACCCCAGTCGCTATATCAACCAGGGCAGTATCGGTACTTGTTCGCTCAATTCACTAGAAAGCAATTTGGCTAATCGTCGCCCACAAGAGTTGACTCGTTGGCTTAGAGAAGCTGCAACCAAAGGCTATGTCACTTCCCGTGGTGTCAATAATAGAGGCGAGCACGTTAAAGTGCATCTTACTGAAAATCAGCTCAACTATGAGCCAAGCTGGAATAGATCCTATTCCAATCAAATCTTTCAGTTTGCCTCAATAGCAGCCCTGGGCTACCGCTCAAATGGTCGCGACTATGGTGGCACCACCAATCAACAACTGGATTATGTTAGTCGTCTGGCTTGTGGCAAAAACATGGGCTTCTTAGACAATTGGACCGGCCGTGGTGCTCGTAAGTCCGACATTATTGATTCGTTGAAGAAGCGCGGCAGTGTAGCTTATATTGTGCCTGGTCACTGTATGGCTATCGATGATTATGATCCTAAAACCGATCGCTTCTACGTCAACAACTGGTGGGGCGGTCAGTCCGATGGCTGGCGCAGTGCCCGGTCTTTGAGTTTGCGGTAATCAAAACCTACTTTTTGAATAGTGTCGCCATGAAATACAAGATCGCCGCAAGGAGCACAAATGGCCAGACGAAATAGGAGATAATGGCCAACCCTAGTGCTATCACTGTTGCTGCTAGAGCCAGCGGTATAGCTATGATTATTTCGACTAGTGGGTGAATTAGTTGTCTGTAGAGTGTGGTTGGTTTGAGTAATGCGGCATCGCGTTTTGCACCGCTTCTCTTGATTGCCTTTAGTACTGAAAGATAGATGAATAGACAGAGAACCATTGCTGCAACGGGTATCGGAAGTATGACCAGTGCTAGCCAGCCAAGAGGTATGCCGAGGTATAAAGCGAACTCCCTGAGACCTTTTTGATTTTGTGGGTTGCTGGTCATACTTGGGCTCAATCTCTCGCTCGTCAATACGGTAGCTTGCTGGAAAAATCACTAGCTAGTCGAAGTACAGCAGCAATCCAATTTCCTAATACCTCTTTGTTGGTTGCGCGGACTTCTTCTTACTCTTCTTTGGTTGCGAGCAAGCGCTGCGATAGCTCTCTGATGCTAGCTCAATCATGAGTTGGCTATCGTCTAAGGCTTGTTCTGGTACCTGATAATAAAAGAGCGCTACGGTTTTTCCATTGCGATCATATTCAAAGTAATTTCGCTCGATGTCACAGGGAACAGGCTTACCTTTGGCGTCGAGAGTTTCTTTGAGATAGAGAATTTCATCGATAATGATGGCAAACATTGTACCGGCTGCAAATAGGCCAATGCCACCAAACATCCTTTTGGCATCCACTGGCTGCCATGGTGCTAGCAGGTCGAGTACGTGAATAGTTAAGCCGTCTAGCTGCTTAGATTTTTTAGTACTTTTCTGCATTGCCTTTCTAAACTTCGAGTGTGTATTTGCGTTGTGGAAAGCGGCCGCTGCACTCTCAAATTAAGTCTTTAATGAAGCCCAATACATTGAAGCCGGGCACGGGCGAGAAATCAATTTTTTCATAGCGCTTATAGCCGTTGCGTTCGTACATCTCTCTGGCTGTTTGCATCAAATGGGTTGTGTGTAGCACTACTTGTTTGTGACCCCGTTTTGCCAGGCGCTGCTCACATGCGTCCATTAGTGCTTTGGCTATTCCTTTTTGACGATGGGCTGGATCGACTGCGAGTAGTCTTATTTCTGGCTCTGGTGAGTTGAAGCTTTGTTTGCACAGAAGAACACTGCCAACTACTTTTTCATCAATTATGCAGACGATTCTTTCTATGTCTTCTCCGCGATTGATTGCCTCGGCGATATTCTGTTCGTACATCTGCCAGAATTTGTCGTCGGCATTGGCTTCGAACTCTCTATAGGCGGCCAATGTTACTTTGAGCATGGCGCTCCGCTCTTCCTCTATCGCATCGCGAATCGCTTGAATACTTGTCTCTTGGCTTGATTGAAACTTAGTCATACTGACGCCCTTGCTTAAGACCTTGGATTTAATCTTTATGCGCATATAATCGCACGGATTGGCTGCCAGATCTAAAGCTTTGGCTATGATTGGTCGTTTAATCTCTGGCCTGCATTATCCTGAGTGCTCAAGAAACGAGAAACTTAGGGTTTCTGTCTGCTAGCGATGCTCGAAGCATCTGACACTCCTGGTGAGGTATAGAATCGTGGCATTAAATAATTACGTTACTCTTGGCAATTCTGGTTTGCGTGTTAGCCCATTTTGTCTTGGCACTATGACTTTTGGCATGGAATGGGGATGGGGCTCAACAGAAGAAGAGTCGCACAAGATTCTCGATCATTTCTTTGATAAAGGCGGCAATTTTCTTGATACGGCCAATGTCTATACCAAAGGCCACTCTGAAGTAATCATCGGTAATTATCTCCATCGCAATAATTTTCGTCGTGACCAAGCAGTCATTGCCACTAAGTTTTTTGGCACCCTATATCCTGGCGACCCTAATGCAGGTGGTGCTAACCGTAAGTCAATTATGGCTGCTTGCGAGGCTTCCTTGCGCCGTTTGAAGACCGATTATATCGATCTTTATTGGATGCATTGCTGGGACTACCATACACCGATTGAAGAGACTATGGCTGCCCTTGATGATCTTGTGCGCCAGGGTAAAGTTCGCTATATCGGTTTTTCTGATACACCGGCCTGGAAGGTCGCTCAAGCTCAAATGATCGCTAAGTTCAGGGGCTGGGCACCACTAATTGCCTTACAGATCGAATATTCGCTGCTTGAGCGTACAGTTGAAGGTGAGTTAGTGCCAATGGCCAAAGAAATGGGCTTAGGTATTACTCCTTGGTCTCCGCTTAAATATGGCATTCTCAGCGGAAAGTATACCCGCGAGAACCGCGATAAAGTTGATGCCGCCCGTGGTGAGTGGGTTACTGGCCATCTCAAGAAAGATAGCACTTATGATGTGATTGATGTCTTGATCAAAGTTGCTAAAGAAACAGACTCTAGCCCCGCTCGCGTTGCTTTGTCATGGCTGCAGGCTAAAGCTGGTGTCGCCTCTTCTATCATTGGCGCTCGCACTTTAGAGCAGCTCGATGACAATTTAGGCGCCCTTGATCTGCACCTCAGTGCTGAGCATATGAAAATGTTAGATAAAGTGTCGGCTCCTAAGCTTAACTTCCCCTACGACTTTGTCAAAACCTCTGGGCCTTTCCGCAGTGCTGAGACGACTATTAATGGTGAAGTTGTGGGCGTTAGCCCTATGGCACCAAAATCCGATGCTGAGCGCTTCGATAAAGCTCCTGTAGGTGTGCGCTAGGCTGCGGTGACTAAGTTGGTTGACAGCAGTAAATCTAGCGTGTCTAGTCGAAAAATTTGGATTGGTCTAATCATCGCCAGCGTTTTGATGTTTATGGGCCTGACTGTTTTTGTCATGTATCAAGTCTGCGCTAACTATGTTATTACCTACGGTTCAAAGGGCGAACTCTATGATCAAGGAGTGCGCTCTATGGATAAGGGTCAATACACTGAAGCACTAGAAAAGGCTGAACTGTCAATTAAGGCCAGAGAAAATCAGGCAGAGAGTTTTTTGCTGAGAGCTAATGCTCTTTACGCTCTGGATCGCCAAAGTGAAGCTCAGCCTGATTTGCAGTTGGTAGCAAAAGTGAAGCCCCAACTGGCATTTGATTTGCATCATAAGGCCTTTCTATTAATTAGAGATGATGGTACACCATCAGATGTGGTACGGCTTGAGAGCCTGGCAATGGCTATCAATCCCAATGTTCCCAAGTTCTATGTCAACCGTGCCTATGCCTATACTGACCTCAATCAAGATCAACGAGCAATTGACGATTGTACTTTCGCGCTTGCTATCAGACCTATTGATGCCGACGTCTCTACCAGTTTGTTGCAAAATCGCGCCAATGCCTACAACTGCGCCCACCGCTATAAAGAAGCATTGCAAGATTCGGAACTAGCGCTTAAGGGGACGATAAAGAATGAAGATGATCATTGGCGCATCTTCCATGGCAAAGTTGATGCCTTGATTGGCCTGAAGAGATTCTCTCAGGCTCTCGCCACCTGTGATGAGGCTATGGAGCTGATAGCTGACGATAAGCAGTGGCTTATTGATTTTAATGAGTTGAAAGTTTCAGCCTTAAAGGCTCGCAATGATAAAAAGCTGAAAGACTCAGAGCAAATTTCAAAACTGCAGTTAGAATCTAAGCGGCTAGAGTCGGCTTTGGCAGCTGAGAAAAGAGAAGAGCAAGAGGGAATGAATGCGCGATAAAGTAGTAGCTGGAGTAGACTTTTCAAGTTCTAAGGAAAACCCTAATGAGACCTGGCTTGTGGTTGGCCGTCTGAGCAATTTGGGTTTGGAGATACTGGAAGTTAAGAAAACAGGCTCCCATGTTCTGAGCAAAGACCTTGACGTTCATAAGACTCTCTGCGCCCTTGGAGTTGATTGCCCCTTCTCACTGCCAGTGGCTTTTCTCGACTTTCTCGCTTCAAAGAAGATTAAGAAGAACTATCAGTCGTGGCAAGAAGTGGTAGAAGAGCTTGTATTCATTCCGTTTGACGAATTTGCTGCTCTTGCTAAAGATTTTGCTAAAGAGCCAAAGCGGGTTACCGATACTATTGGTGGTGCTGTTCTGAACAGCCCAATGAAGCGTGCCAATCCGGCCATGCTTCACCTCACTTATCATGGTATGCGCACCCTGGCATCTCTTGATCCCAGTCGTTATTTTATCCTTCCTTTTCAAGATCCAATTCCCTTTGGTTGTGCAGTCATTGAAGTGCAGCCGAAAGAAACATTGAAGTACCTTGGCATAACTGATGTTTCGTATGTTAGTAAGGGTAAGCATGACGAAAACGAAGCGGAGGCTCACCGGGATAAACTGGTGCAGAATCTGATGAAGGTTAAAGAGCGTAAAGCCCTTACCTTGAAAGAGATTCCGGCTTTAATAATTCAAAAGTCGTTTCTTCATAACTTTCGCCATTCAGATAGAGCCATAAATGCTTTGGTATCTTGCTATACCACGGCAATGTATAGCGCGGTGCCGGAGCATTTCGATGATCCATTTTCAGCCGATTCTCTTGAAGTATTGCTTGAAGGATGGGTTTACCGTGCAAAATAGAGTCATTTGTCCGTAAAGATGCTAATAATGTAGGAAGTTTACTCGATGCATTTTAGTTACCCCACCTCAGGTGTTGTTTATGACGCAATCTCAGGGTGATCTAACTAGAGACTTAAGAAAATCTCTCGAAGAGCACCGCCGCCTTTTGCTTTCGACTGCCGCTGAACAAGCATGGGAGTCAATTTGTATAACTGACTGCGATATGTCTGAAGCGGGCCCCCGAATTGTCTATGTTAATCATGCTTTTGAGCTGCTTACCGGTTGGTCGGCAGCTGATGTAATGGATAAAACTCCACGGATTCTCCAAGGTCCTCTAACCGATAAGAAAGTTCTTGCTCGCCTGAAACAGTGTCTTATTGATGGTTCTAACTTTCATGGTGATGCTATCAACTATAAAAAGAATGGTGAGCCATTTTGGATGGAATGGAAGATTTCGCCGGTTAAAGATGCTAGTGGCAAGGTCACTAATTTCATTGCATTTCAGCGAGATATTAGCGAAGCCAGGGCCTCTCAGCAGCGCGTAGAAGACTTCCACGCGGTGCTCTCCCATGAGTTGCGTGCTCCCCTTACTTCAATTCTTGGCTCTTTGCGTCTGATAGAAGAATTTGACAATCCTCAGAGCGCTGAAGGCAAAGAGTTTTTGGAAATTGCGAACTCAAGCACTGTCAGGTTGTCATCGCTAGTAAATGATTTACTAGAGCTGAGTAAGATTGAGAGTGGCCAGATAGAGCTAAAGTTGGTTGATGTTTCGGCGACCGATTTGGTTGATACTGCTGCCAAGGCCTTAATCAACTATCGCTCTGAGGACCACGTCACTATTGAAATTGCTACTATCGATGCCCAAGTCAGGGTCGATAGAGAGCGCATAGTTCAGGTTCTTATCAATCTAATTTCCAATGCTATGAAGTTTTCTCCTGCTAACGCTGCGGTGTTAGTAGCGGTAACACGTATGGAGAGCGGTGCCATTCGCTTTTCTGTTTCTGACAATGGGCCTGGCATTAGTGAAGAGAACCAGCTTAAACTCTTTTCTAAGTTTAGGCAGCTGGTCTCAGCCGATGGTGTTCAGCGCCAGGGAACTGGCCTTGGCTTGTCTACGGTGAAGGCTTTAGTGGAACAGCATTCCGGTCGATTGGGGGTGTCTAGCAGAGTTGGGCAAGGCAGCACATTCTGGTTTGAGCTGGATGCCCCAGGGGCGGCTGTTGCTGAAATTCCTCCTCCAACAAAAGCTTTGTTGCTGGTTGAGGATGATAAGAGTCTGGCGAAATTGATCAGGTTTCATTTGGTCTCTGAGGGCTATGCCGTGCATTCAGTATCAACTCTGAAGGAGGCCTTAGCAGTGCTGGCCACGACTAAGCTCGATGCCTGTATTGTTGACATGCTTTTACCGGATGGCATGGGCATGAGTCTCGTTGAGAAAATTGATAAGAGTACTTTGAATGCTAAGGTGCCAATTCTGTTGACTTCAGCTTCGCGCTTTAACGATTCTGAGTTAGGTTCTCCGGTGACCGTAAGTTGGCTCTATAAGCCATTTGAGCTAGGTGAATTGGCTACTCACATCAAGCAAATGCTCAGTGGTATTTGTCAAAGACTGGTAATTTTTGAAAATGCTGAATCGCATTGGGAAGTATTGCCGTCGCTTATCGGCGATGAAGATTTCGCTACAGTTGATTGCGCTCAAGATTCTTCTATTGACTCTATCGCAGACGTTGGACCAAATCGAAATGTCATTGTCAAGTTTGATGGTTCGGACAAGGCCGAGAAGAATATCCAGCGTTTAGCTAAGGCGCTGACTAGTTCAAAGGCGATAATTATTTGTTCTAAGGAGAAGTTTTCGGGCCAAAATAGCCAAGCCTTAAACGGCCTAGTTAACGAGCTCATTTCGGCAGAAACGCTTACTGAAAGTGAGTTCGTCGGTCGATTGCGCAGCATACTAATTGGCGCCGATACCAGCAAATAATGTTCGGCTATTTTAGTTTGCCCTATTTTAGTTTGAAGGACTCGACGATAGCCTTAAATTCGGGTTCTTTTTCGGCTTTTTGATCAAGATCGGTAATGCCTTGCAGGAAAAAATAACTGCCGCGGCCGTAGGCAATATCTTGAAGTACGAACAGTTCTTCCCCTTGTTTATTTTTGCCGGTGGCTAGAATTTCTCTGGTTGGCATGCCACTGACTGTAATATCTTTCTCTGAAAGAATTTGGACATCAGTGAGATTGGCTGTCATTTTTAGCCTAGTGCGGGCAAATTCTGATTTGTCTGGAATGTCGATATCGTTGAGTGCTTGGCCAACCAGAAACAAACTATGGTCTTTGGGATCAATTGCAGTTATTTTGCCAGTAGGTGAGAACAACAGAGTGTTTTGAATGCGTCCGGCCATAAGTAGCGTTTTTGAGCCCGATATAGTAAACGGCAAGTCAGCCATTGGATCTGGCGGCTGAGCTTTAGAGTCGTAGCGAGCTGTTAATAGAGTTTGCTTTAGTGATGCCGAGAGCTTCTCTGCCTCACTATCAGGAAAGGAAGCTGTGACAACGACTGTTCGGTCTTTGTCGCCGAAGGCTAATATCCATTTTGAGAAGTCTGTACCGTAAGCCGTCTGTTTAACAGAGCAGAGTATGCCGGGGTAATCTCCCACAGTAACTGCTTCTTTACTCACTAGTTTCATTGAGCGACTGGCAAGACCTTCTTCGTTGAAGCCAGCTGTAGTTGCTTCAAATGGTGATGGCATCTCGGTCACCATTATTGAAGACTGAGTGGCTTTGTCAATGAAACCAGAGAAATTGGGGGCGGCGCTAAAGTTGTCAGTCTTGTTGATGCTCACTCTGGTGCCGCGGACTGGTGTTGCCAGAGCTGTAGTTACCGGAGTTGTAATTGCCGGAGTTGTCGGTCCAGGTGCTGTAGTTTCTGCTGAGGCTGAATTGCCTAGTGAGAAAGCAAGAACAGTCACCGCCAAAAATAGATTATTTACTACTCTTTCAACCGATCTTCTCTCCAATTTCCTATCCAATCTTCTATCCACGTCTCTATCCACTGTTACTGTAGCTAGATAGTTTATCGGAAGACAAATATTTTTTGGTGATCTGTTTATTAGTTAAGCATTCCCATCATCCAGAGCACGACAATTGCCCCGGTTGGTACGCCCATTACCCATAAAAGTGCTGCTTTACCCATGATACTTTCCGAGCCTCTTACTTAGCCTATAAGTCAGACTCAGTGACGGTGTCACTGCCTGAAAGTTCCGTTTTTGTTATTGCGATTGTCTCAGAATGCTTTTTAGACGGTTTCAGTTAAGGTTAGCGATTGTTCCTTCAGTCGCTTGAGGAGATTTTGCATACTTCCTCTAAGCTGTTCTTCTGTGCGATCGATAGCTCGGTTTGGGTTCTGCGAGTATTCGCCAACTGTGCTTTCTAAATTAATTGGCTGCCCTGCTTCAATCCAGGCAATGCGATTACCTTTTGCCGATGTGTTGCCTATGATCAAATGCTCCATGCGATCAATTATTCGCCACAAAACATCAAGTGTGGTGGGCTGTTGCTGCAGGGTTGATAGCAGTATGAGCAAATGCTGCACACGATCGAGGTCGTGCACTCCCGTTTGAAAACTATTGATGTTCTCTTTGCGCAATACATTGTCAAAGCAAATTGGGCTGTCAGTTTTATTGTCAATTAGTCGCTGCAGTCGGCCCCTGACGGAATAAAGATAGGTATTGATAGATGATTGATCGTAGTTATCAGTGCCGGTAATATTGGCGACAAGTGAAGTGATAAAGTAACTGAGCTCACGAATGCGCTGGTCAGCCGCTTTCGCCTCTGTCTGTTTGCCATAGTGTTGCTCTAAGTGTCTGAGCATGCTGAAGAGAATACGCTGAACCCGCGCTTCTATCGGGCCATTCCAATTGCTCAGTCCAAGAAATTCTTCTTGTCTGGTCAAGCAATGCTTTAGCTGTGGAATGGCATTTTCAGACACTTCATAATATATCGCCAGGGGTATTACTTGAACTGTGCGGTTGTTCTCGTGCTCGAAACAGATTCTCTGTGCTTCCAGAATATTGGCGATTCCATCGCGCTTGAAGGGCAACATGACGTCGTCTCGACCTGTTACATCGCCTTCGGGAAACATTACTAACTTTTGCTTGCCTTGGGCAATTAAGGCGATTGTCTCGGCTTTTGAGTCTGCGTCTTCAGGTGTTCCTCTAATTACAGAGTATACTCCACTGTTTTGCATCAACCAGCCTCGCAGCCCAAGATTTTCGTCAAACAGCTCGCGGGCAGCTAAGTAGTAGAAATCTTCTTGGCATTTTAGAGAAAGGGCCGCTACTACCGATGGGTCGCAACGATCAGTATGGTTGACTGCCAAAATTGCGGGCATGTTTTTTATTGATTTGACCAGTTCAAGGCAATGCTCGCTTGGGCGCACATCTAGCTTTTCCATCTTTAGCGCGATCGGAACCATCGCCTTAACTAGGCTTAGAATAAGAGGATTAGTTGTGGGCTGAATGAAGTCTGACTGCATACCACTGTTTCGTCTTTGGCTATATTATTGAATCTCCTGGCCTCGACGTCGACTTGTTCCAATGGTTCCCACTATTTATTATTAAGTTCCCCGACTGCTTGCATTACCCAATAATGGGTTTTGCGGTCTCCGCTCCAGTAATTTGACATGGGTAGAAGAAGTGCTAGGTCTTCTTTTGTACCGAGGCGAGAAATGATATTGAGTGCTCGCACTTTGGCTTCAAGTTGGCCGTTCTTGACAATTCGTCGCACTACAGGTAGTGCCTTCTCTCCGTCAATTGTTGCCAGCAGTTCTATGGCATTGGCTTGGGCTGCAGACTGTGAATTCAGGGCAATTGCCTTGAGCCTTTTAACTAATACAGCCCTTGCCTGGCCATTGGTTGAAATCTTTGCGAGGGCTACTTTTGTTGTTTCTGGCGAGTAAGAATAGGGTTTCTCGAATTCAGCCATCAGTGCATCAATAGCGCGACTCTCGTGCAGGTCGCCCAGTCTGAATATGATCCAGTCGAGAGCTTGAGCTGGCAGCTTTTTCTCGACTAGCTTTTGTGTCAGAAATTGGCCTTCATCTTTGTTCGGTAGCCCATTCAAGAGTGGCTGAATTTGATTGTAAGAGCCGAGCCAGGCATCCTTTTTTTCTATTGCTTTACTCACCTGTTGGTTGCCATCAGCCTGCTGTAGCCAGGCTAGCTCTAAGAGCAAAATTATCTGTTCGTCAGGCTTTTGAGCCAGGGCAGTGTTACTTTCAATTTCTCTTAAAAGAATGGTTGTTGTTTTTTGCTTTGCACTAGCGCCCAGAGCGGCAATGGCAAAAGTGGCAGTTTGGTTGGCTTTGGCAAAGATAGATTCTCTTTTGGTCAGAATTGATAGCAGGGCATCGAGGCCCCTGGTGTCGTGAAGTTTGCCAAGTATATCTGCCGCACTCTGAGCTTCGAGATAATTGCTGTTTTGGACATACTTGTTGAGCCAGTTTAGTCGAGCTTTGATCACCCTTTGCTTTATAGCGTTTGCATCTCGTGTCTCGGCAGAGTTTAATACTTTAGCCATTGCAGTTTCTATGACGTAGCTGTTATCTTCCGGTGATTCTAATATTGATAAATAGAGCCCTTGTGCTTCTTTGACTTTGCCCTGGTGCTCCAACTCGCTTGCTTTTTGAAACTGGGTGGCGGCAGCAGCACTAGCCACAAGAGCCGAGTTTACTAATTTATTGGCGCCACGTTTGATTAGGTAGCGTGCTGCCATTGGTTTACTTTCATCTGGTAGAGAGTTATAGGCTTCAGCGATAGCCTTGTCTGTTGCCGGGCTTGAATAGTTATACGTTAGCCTTGAGATGGCATCGCTGCTGATAAATTTGTCTTTGCTTCTAAGAGCGCTGTGGAGTATTGGAAGCACTCTTTTGTCGCCAGTATTGGCCATCCATTCTTGCAGTGACAACTTGTCTTTGGCTGAAAGATCGGGTCGTAAATATATTTCTTTTACCAGGTCAAAATTTGCCGGATGCTTCATTGTGCCCAAGGCCGACAGAAACTCTTTTTTGAAAGTAGCAGTTGGATCTGTTTCAAAGGCCGTGGCATTGCTGTTTGGAGTAGTTAATAGCTTGCTCAATAAGGCGAACTTTGTCTTCTCGGTAGTAAGTGAATTGTTTGCATAAATCGGTATGAAGCAATGCAGAAAAGCAATTTGATCTGGAGTGTCGTATATTTCAACTACGCTGAATTCTTGTTTTCCATTGTTGCGCAGCAACACTGCGGCATTCTTAATTGATGGCACCGGTTGTTGGCGGCAACCCATTTTGATGGCACTGGCCAGCTTAATAGTTTTGCCGCTCCAGCTCTTGTCACCCTTAAGTACTTGTTTTACTAGAATGCTGCCGTCTTGATACTCAGCGCTAACAATTAGGTCCGCTTGCTCAATAGTTTCACCATATGATTGTGCTGCGGCCTTCTCGCCTGTGACAATTACCGATTTAGTTATCATCTTGCCTTCCGATGCGGCTGGCTTGTCCTTTGGTATAGCCCAGCACTGCTGGCAACTGCCTATAAGATACAAGTTTGTTGAGCCAAGACTAGCTAGAAATATCGTTGTTACTAGCTTTTGACTTAGTTTCTTGCCAAGCTTGGGAGCGGGCATTTTAACTGAGGTCGAGGCCCAGTATAAGGCTCTTTTGAGTGTGGATTTATTTGGCATATGGTTTGAGACTACCATAAGCAATGAGTGGCTATGCCAGTATTTCCCCTGGGATTTTGCATCAGTCGGCTAGCCTTTGCTGCTGTTTAATTTCTGTACTCGTCTATAAGTGTTTTTAGCTTTCAAACGTTCGCAAATTGCTTCAAACTCATCTTTGGGGCCGAGCCATTTTAATTCGTTGATGTCTTCAAAGACTGGAACATCAAGCCTGAGTGTTGCTAATTGGCGATAGAGTAGAACTTCTTCCCACTGGCTAAAGAGCGTGGCTGCTAATTTATTGGCACCCCTGATGGTCGGCCATTGGGCTAAGTCTTTGGGTATGTTCTCTAAGTGCTTGAAGTGTGCCAGTATGGTGGCAGCCCCTTTCTCGCCCCAGCCGGGCAGACCAGGATAACCGTCTGCGGTATCACCGACTAATGCCAAGAAGTCAGGAATGGAAGTGGGCTTGACACCAAACTTTTCTTCTACACCGGTTTCGGTGCGAATGGAATTGTCGCGCCTGCGATCTAGTTGTACTATTTTAGACGCGCTGACGCACTGGCATAAGTCTTTGTCTGGGGTGCAAATCAATACTTGATTTACTTCGGCGATTGATGCCGCTTTGACCGCCGCTGCCGCTAGGGCGTCATCGGCTTCAAAATAGATCATGGGCCACACTTTGACACCGAGGGCTTCTAGAGCTGTCTCTACGATAGCTATTTGCGACATAATTTCAGGCGGTACACCATCACCCGTTTTATAGTCGTCGTAGAGGTCGTTGCGGAAAGACTCTATGACATGATCGGTGGCCACAGCAATGTGTGTGGCGCCTTGCTCTAACATTGATACCACTGAGTTAATAACGCCTCTTGTGGCTGCTATTTCTTGACCCTTGTCATCAGTTGCTTCTGGTAGTGCGTAAAAATGACGATACAGTTCGTATGTGCCGTCAATTAAATATACGTCCACCGCCGCCTCCAGTAGTTTTGACAATCTATTTTAGTCTTCTTTGCCGTCAGACATTTTCGGCATTAATCCTTTGTTTGAGTCTCCTTCAATAATTATGATTCCGGGCAAGAGCTGCTGTAGTTGTTTCTTGGTCTGTTTTTGATAAAGGCCCTCTGGCAGCACGAGGTGTCTAAGATTTTTGAATTTTCTAATGCTAGCCAAACAATTGCTTGTTAGATCATTGCAAGCGTCAATATTGATGAATCTCAGATTCGAAAGTTTTGACAATGCTTCAACATCGCTGTCGGTCATATGGCAATCTTTGGCTGTTAGTGACAGCAGTCTACTCATTTGTGAAAGGCAGATATAATCATTCTTGTTTAATTTTACGTGTCGCAGATCCAAGCATTCAAGGTTGTTGTAGGTTTGCAAGGTCTTTATCAAGACTGATGGATCCTCTAAGTATTCGAGTTGAAGTGAGCGCAATTGTTTGAGTAGTGCAAATTCGGCCAATTCTTTACTTTTCACAGATTGGCTTATATTTAGTACTGTTAGCCTCTTTAGCGCTTCTAGCACTTTTAGGTCGACGCTATTGAGCGCGCAGCGCTTAAGATCAAGATGGTCTAGCAGTCTTAGATGCGCCACACTGGTAGCGAGTTTAGGATTGCGCGGAGCTACTTCATTGATACTGAACCAGTTGAGATCATCGGGCCTGAACCTGGTTATCAGTTCAGGATATGCTTGGACAAAGCGACTACCTTGGAGCTTTGTATGGCTGCTGGCTGGTATGCTGTGGGTTCCAATCGCTTCAAATCTATCGCCATTTTGGCCCTGGTTGTAGTAGATCCTTCCTAGTGAGAATTTTTCAGGGAAGTCGAAAACTTTGAGAAGTTTGCCATTGATATTCTCTGTTCTGCTATAGCTGCCCTTGTGGCTTGCTAAGTATTCGTTGATTTCCTTGCCTTCTTTCTTGCTAATTAGTTCATAGCTCTCACTCATTTCACCTTTGGGTATGGGAACTAGCTGCTCGTAGGTGGCTACTGTTTTTGCACTTTTAACCTTGACAGGAAACAACAGATAGAGAGTGGTGGCCAATCCTGTGAGAGCGAGAGCGGCTACTAAGAGAAGCTGCGCTTTTGTTGGCGCTTGTGCTCTTCGTCCTGTGCGATTTTGGGTGTCCTCTAAGCTAATTTCTCTGTCAGGCAACCACTGATTTTGCCTGTGGCTGTCGTTTGCTGCCCGCTCTCTTGGGATAGGTTTGTTCTCTCCTCTTTCAATGCGCAGCAGCTCATTGGCTACTTCTGCCAACGATGCATAACGATCTTCGCGTGATTTTTCCAGCATAGTCGCTATAACTTCTTCTAGCTCAATAGGAAAATCTACATCGGGAGCAATATCGCAGAGCATTGGTGGCTCTTGGGTTTGGTGTAGGGCGGCTGTTTCAACCGCTGATTTGCCTAGAAGTGGTGGCTTGCCTGTCAGGGCTTGAAACATTGTGATGCCGACTGAATACATATCTGTACGTTGATCTAGCTTGCTGCCCATGCATTGTTCTGGACTCATATAGAGCGGACTGCCGAAAACTTCTCCAGGCTTGGTTAAGCCCTGCTGCGAAGTGTTGCCATCGTCAATCAATTTGGCTATGCCGAAGTCGACAATTTTCACAGTGCATTGAGCAATATTGTCATTTTTTATGTCGGTCAACATAATATTGCCCGGCTTTATGTCGCGGTGAATTATGCCGTGATCGTTGGCGTAGGCTAGCCCCGAGCAGATTTGTCGAAAGATTGGCAGGGCCTCTTCTACCGTAAGTCTGCCGTAATCTTGCAAATAGTCATCGAGGGATTGACCGACAAGCAAGTCCATAGTGAAGAATGGCGTGCCATCTTCTGTTTGACTCATGTCGTATATTTTGACAATATTTGGGTGATCGAGCCTTGCGATTGCCTGAGCTTCTATGTGAAAACGCTTCCAGGCTGATTCTGAAAGATGCTCTGTTTTTAGAACTTTAAAGGCTAGAATTTTGTTGAGCAGGTTATGCTCGACTTTATAAACAAGGCCCATTGCTCCTTCACCAATAAAGTCTAATACTCTATAGGTACCGACAATGAATGAGCCTGTCTTAAATATATCGCTCAATTTTCAGAACGCCGCCAGAGTTGCCACCAGTGACGTTTCTTTTGACTATCAGCTGAATTTTCAGTTTCACTACTCTGTTCTTCGTTGCTCTCATTAATACTTACAGGCACCGTTGCCGTCTTTTGAAAAACTACTTCAGTGTCGGCATGTTGAGGTTTGGCACTGTCTGCTTGAATTTCTAGGTGGTAGCTACCGGGCATTAGTTGAAAGCGCGGGGTGTGGAAGGTTGATTCTTGCCCCTTTTTATCAAAAGCCTTGACTGTAAGAGTTGTGAAAGGTTTGCTGGTTTCGACAACCACATCACCGACATAGTAATTGGTCGCGGCCCAGACTGCGATTGTGCCGACAAAACCAATGACAGGAATAGAAGTGGCGACAAAGCTCATAGTTTCTTTTGCTTTGACTATTTTACTTGGGGCGCTGTCTTTGTTTGAAGTATTAGCAACCATATTTGGTGCTTGGTTAAAAGCTACTTCTTGCTCTTTCTCTTTAACGATTTTGCTCACAATAGGTCACTCACTTTTAAGGCTGCGGCGGACGCAGACATAGATGCCAAGTATTTTAACAAAAGCATCTACTGGGGCACCTTAAGGGCAGCTTATTATGTTACATCTACTGATTGGAGACATTCAGCTCTATGTAGCGCTGCCTCTGGTGGTCTTGCAGTTCCTTAATCTGGGCATCACTTAACAAGTCTGGTGATAGCCTCAGGGTTGATAACCGCGGCCAGGCTTTTAATGATTGCATGCAGGTACTGTCCAAATTACTGCACTTTTCGAGGTTTAGCTCCTCTAATCTTGACAAGTTGGTGAGTTGCTTTAGATCGTTATTTGAAATACTGCTCTTGCTCAAGGTCAGTTTTTTTAGTTTTGTCATATCGCTCACTGCAATAATTTCGTCATTGTCTAAAGCGCATTTGCTCAGAACCAGGCTATCCAAGCGATTGCTCTGTTTGAGCTTTTCTAATAGGGGCAGAAGCTTTTCACCGTTTTCTAGATCTAAACTTTGTAGATGGCTGAGAAATTGGCATTTGGAGAGGCTTGCGGAATTGTATTGAGTGTTTGCCAGGCATAGTGTCTGAAGACTTTTGAGAGCATCGAGGCTGTTTAGTTTGTCATCGGGCAAAATTGTTCTTGTTAGGCTGAGAATATGCAAGTCTTTCATTTTGCCAATACTTGTGACCAAGAGCTCCGGGTTGGAAGATTGTCCCTCGACAGTCAAAGACCATAAATCGCCTGGGGCAAAATAGGTCAGTAGTTGAGGATAAGCTCGCACGACATCGTTGCAGTGCAGCCGTCGCAGGGTCATCTCGGGCACAGTTACTTGTCGTTGTGCTTGAGTTTTAGAAAGATAGTTGTGCTCTCCGAGACAGACCAGCTCACCCAGGGAAAAGTTTTCAGGAAAATTGAAGATCAATTGTTTTTCGTTGACGACTAGTTTCGATTGCGAAAACTTATTTTCATTGCTTTGCAGAAAGGCTTGTACTGCATCATTGGTTACTTGATTGAGAACGGGCTGAAGGATGGTAGATATCTTCTGTTTCTTGATTTCCGGTTTATACCGCTGATTCCTGGCTCGTCTAACTTGATCAGCTTCTTCCTTTTCTTCTATTTTCGCTTGTATTATTTGAGCTTGCTTATTCTTTCTTTTAGCCTGAGTGTCAACAATAATTATTACGGCAATCACTGCTGCTGCAAGCATGGTGGCAATAGCTGTGAATGCCACCATATTGTTTGTGCTGAAGATACTGTGCGACTTAGAGATGGTTTGACTTTCTTCTTGTAAATCAATAGGTTTGTTCGGTACTGCAGATGGTACTATTTTCTGCCCTATTTTTTGCCCTACGCCAGCCCCTACCCGTTCCTCTTCCCCTCCCTCTGTAGAGCGTTCAATCTCCAATAGCTCTTTTGCTACTTCGGCTAGAGAAGTGTATCTATCCTGTGGTCGCTTTTCTAGCATTTTGGCCACTAACGCCTCAAGCCTTGGTGAATATTCGATTTGGTCGGATAGATCGTTTAACCTGGCTGGTTTGGTGGTTTGATGCATCATGGTGGTTTCAATTGCTGTTTTGCCGAGCAGTGGAGGTTTGCCAGTCAGAGCTTGAAATAGAGTGATGCCCACAGAATAAAGATCGCTTCGTTGATCAACTTTTTGGCCGTTGCTTTGTTCTGGGCTCATGTATAGGGGGCTGCCGAAAACTTCTCCTGGTTTTGTCAGGCCTTGAATTGTATTGCCACTTTCATCGGTGAGTTTGGCAATGCCAAAGTCGACAATTTTTACTAGTTTTTTGCTGATATCTGCAGCCTTTGTTTTGTCGACCTCGGCTCTATCGATAAGCATGATATTGCCAGGCTTGATATCGCGGTGAATGATTCCTCGTTCGTGGGCATAGGCCAAACCAGCACACACTTGTCTGAAGATAGGCAATGCTTCTGCTTCGTTTAGTCGGCCCCGTTCTTGCAGGTAGTCGGCCAGTGACTGACCGATTAGTAGGTCCATCGTATAGAAAGGCACGCCATCTTCGCTTTGACTCATGTCGTAGATGCGAACAATATTGCCGTGATCTAGTCTGGCTATGGCTTGCCCTTCAGCGCGAAATCTTTTCCATGCTGCTTCGGTGAGATTCTCAGTTTTTAGAATTTTTAGTGCAAGCAATTTGGTCATGAGCAAGTGCTCGACTTTATAGACTAGGCCCATGCCGCCTTCGCCAATAAAGTCAATAATCTTATAAGTGGCACCGAAAATGGTGCCACTCTCAAGCTTTTTTGGATTTGTCATCTAGCCGTTAACGATATTGCTGTATCTGTTCAGAAAATCCTTCTACGTCTCGCTGCGGGCCACCCTTGAAGAGCACATTGCCGGAACCATCTAAGAAAACCACGCAAGGTATGCCGCTGACGCCATACTTGGCTGAGAGTTCTTTAGTTGCTCCATCATCTACATTGAGTTCTTCGAATCGTATATCAGAAAACTTAGACTTTGTTGCGCCAAACACGGGCGCAAATGTTTTACAAGGCCCTCACCACTCGGCCCAGAATTCGAGCACTTTCTTAACTTTGCCCATAGCGACTTTCGAACCAGTGCTGCTCTCATGGCTAGGAGCGCTAGATGAAGCGCTTGAGCTAGAACCAGTACTAGAACTAGAACGTGCCCCAGCCAAAGTAGCCAGACCCTTGGCGGCCATGGGCACTAGTTGTGGCTGGCCGCTACTAACTACAATTTGATACTCAGCTTTTGCTTGCCCCATGTGACCGAGATTTTGGTGACAAAGTGCCATGTAATAGTGCACCAGGGCATTCGTTGGGTAGCTGGCGCTCAGGGCCTGGAATGTTGCTAGAGCTTGAGAATATTTGCCGCTTTCATAGTCGGCTTTAGCCTGAGGAAAAGACGGCGCAGCAAGTGCTGGGCTAAATTGCCAAAAGAGAATTCCTAACGAAATCAGGGTACTTAAGCCTAGACTGCCTTTTCGGGCTTTCATTTGCGATTTGCTGCTGTACATAAAACCTCCGGTCGAAGCAACGATAGTTTTATAGCTAGAAGTTTGGCTAGAAGGGGCGAGTAGAAGGTTCGTGATAATCTTCTATAATCTCTAATCTGAATTGCGGTTGGTAGTGCCAGTTTTTGAAAGGGGTTCCATGAAAGGGTCTGTAAAAAGTAATTTGACCAAGGGCATTATAACGGCATTGTCATGCAGTGGTCTGCTCCTTGCCAATAGTGCCTTGGCTCTCACCCCGCCGCTCAAGGCAGCAATAGATGGCCCCAAAGAACCAAAGATCCCCAGCTTTTCAGTAGATTATCTCGACAAGAGTGTTAAACCTTCAGTTGATTTTTATCGCTATGCTAATGGCAATTGGATTAAAAATAATCCTGTTCCTGCTGACAAGGCCCGTTGGGGAAGTTTTAGCGAATTAGCCGAGCGGAACAACTTTCTCATTCACGGCATTTTGAAGAGTGCTAGTGAGGAGAAATATAGTCCTACAGCGACACCCACAGCCCGTCAAAAAGTGGGAGATTTCTTCGCTTCTGGCATGAATACTGAGCTAATTGAGAAGAAGCGCTTTGAGCCGATTAAGTCTCAACTAGACTCTATTGCGCAAGTGCAAACCGTCGACCAGATGTTCAAATTACTGGCTGATTTTCACAAGCATGGTCTCGGCGGAATATTTGCCAGCGGTGTGGACGCCGATGCCAAAGACAGCAGTATTTATGCTTTTCAGTTGATGCAGGGAGGCTTAAGCCTGCCAGACAGTGACTATTATTTAAAAGACACTTTCGCTACTCAGCGCGCTGCCTATATCGAACACTTGAAGAAAATGTTCGTTCTATTGGGAGAGAGCAGCTCGGTCGCAGCTCAAGATGCCGATACTGTTTTCAAACTAGAGAAAGAATTAGCCCAAGAAAGTCGTTCGCGAGTTGATTTGCGCGATCCCATCAAGAACTATAACAAAGTCAAGGCTTCTGACTTAATTTCAGGCAGTAAGGTTGTGCCCTGGCAGATCTACTTTGATGAGCGTGGCATTAACAACCTGCCTTATGCTGTGGTCGGCCAGCCCGAGTATTTTGAAGCTTTGAACAAGATTGTTAAGGCTCATTCTGTTGATGAGTGGAAGACCTATTTACGCTGGCATGTTCTCCATGAAGCTGCACCATTTTTACATGATGCTGTGGAAGCAGAGAACTTTAATTTCTTTGGCAAGACACTAAGCGGTCAAGAACAACAAGAACCGCGCTGGAAGCGTGTTGCTAAAGTTATTGATCGTGAGATTGGTGAGGCTCTTGGTCAACTCTACGTCGAGAAATATTTTACTGCTGATGCCCGGCAGCGTATGGCCGAATTAGTCACTAATTTGCGAGAAGTGTTTTCCGAACATCTGCAAAAGCTTGATTGGATGAGTGAGGCTACTCGCAAGAAGGCTATGGTTAAGTTCGAGCGCTTTGTGCAGAAAATCGGTCATCCTGATAAGTTCCGCGATTATTCCGCAGTTGTTATCAAAAGAGATGACTACTTTGGCAATGTGATCAGGGCGGATGCTTTTGAAGTTGCTAGACAAATTGACAGAATTGGCAAACCAGTTGATCGCAGCGAGTGGATGATGACACCGCCCACTGTCAATGCATATTTCAATCCTACTATGAATGAAATAGTTTTCCCTGCTGGCATACTGCAGCCTCCTTTCTTTGATATCAACATGGATGATGCTGTCAACTATGGTGGTATTGGAGCAGTGATTGGCCACGAAATCACCCATGGTTATGATGATGAAGGCCGACATTTTGACGCAGATGGCAATTTGACTGAGTGGTGGACAGAGAGTGATACCAAGCAGTTCGATGACCGCGCTCAGAAAGTTGTCGAAGAGTACAATAGCTTTGAAGCCCTTCCCGGGCTTCACGTAAATGGTAAGCTAACTCTCGGTGAGAACATTGCCGATTTGGGTGGTGTCAGTATCGGTTACGATGCACTGCAGCGAGCATTGAAGAAAGATCCAAGCAAGCGCAAGAACATTGATGGTTTTACCCCTGAGCAAAGGTTCTTTCTTTCTTTCGCTCAGCTCTGGCGTATCAATATTCGCGAAGCTGAGCAAAGAAGACTAATTACTGTAGATCCCCATTCACCAGGGCCATTCCGCTCTGTGGGGCCGCTAGTAAACTTCCAAGAGTTCTACGATGCCTTTGGTATTAAATCTGGTGACCCGATGTGGCGTGAGCAAGAGAAACGAGCGAAAATCTGGTAGTTAGATCTGGGCTAATGATCTTCCTTGGATGTCAGTCTAAAAGTAGACTGCTATAGTCCATTAGACTCTTTTCTTACTATTTTGATATTGGCAAATTGTTTGCGAAAGCGCCCAAGCATCTGATCTGTGGGATTGTCAGGGCTGACATATATTTTGCGCAGGCTTTTGCTCGCACCTAGAGCAAAGAGTGATTCGGGCTCGTATTTTGTTCTGTCCAGGTTTAGTGAGAATAGGCACTTTATTTGGCTCAGCTCTTTCATGGCATTCGCTGGTAGTGTGGCGCTGCGCAGATCAAAGTGTCAGCCTTGGAAGAGTCTTGAGAAGCTGCAAATCAGTATCGCTTAGCTTTAGTTCTCTTAATTCGAGGTGATAGAGCCGTTCGCTGTTTGCTAGGGCTTGCAAAATTTTTGAGTGTCTTTCAACCTGGGCTAAATTTAGAGATCTTAGTTGAGGTAGAAGGCTAAGCTCTTTAAGGCTATCGACGTCAAATCTTGTCTGGTTTAAGGTCAGTGATTGTAAGTGCTTTAGCTGATTGAGACCCTTGGTGTATTTGGCATCAAGCTCACAGTCTTGCAAAGCAAGCCACTGTAAATTGCGCCATCATTGTTCTGACCAGGGCTAAAATCAGGGCGTTTTATTTCAGGCGCTTGGTCTACTTGATGGTCCATCATGGTCTCTATTGCTGTACTGCTCTTAAACGGCGCGTGGCCAGTCAGGGCCGCATGCGCAGTGCAGCCCAGTGAATAGATGTCGGTTGCTCCTGTGACTGCCTTACCTTCTGTCTGTTCTGGGCTCATGTAGGCTGGGCTAGCAAAGACTTCGCCTGGGGGAGTAAGACCTTGCAGGTTTTGACCTTCACTACCAGTTAGTCGAGCAATGCCAAAGTCGACAGCTTTTGTCCTTCTTGTTTTTGCCCCCGAACCAGAGCTCGACTGCACCATAAACAGATTTGATGGTTTTATATCGCGGTGCACAATGCCTTTGCTGTGCGTGAGCCGCAGTGCTGCACAGACGTCTTTGGAATGACTGCAAGAACTGTTCCATCGGCATGCTTTGCGACTGAATGTAGGCAGAAGCTTTAGGGCGTATATTCGGTCTAGTTGAAGATGGCGAGCCTTAAAGAGCACGCCCATGCCACCGCTGGCTAAAAGTGACAGTAAAACATAGCTCTCGCCAACAATATCGCCTATGGCATATTGAATAGATGTATTAGCCTGGGAGGTGAATACAATTGTTTTATTTTCGCCGCTAATTTGATCTTCAGGTGTGCTCAAAATGGGCCGTATTCCATTTCACAAATCACAACATAAAGGTATTGTGTAAGAAGTATAACCTTGGGTCGAAGGGTATTATTATCCCTTGTGTTGATTGCGGTTTTTAGCTTGCTCAGAGGTCAAAAGAAAAAATGCTGACTATAGCGAAATCTCGATTCAAAAGTTTTCCCGACTTAGACGATACCGCCAATCAACCTTTTATGTTGGGCAATGAGGCTTTTCTCGGTCCATTTAAGTCTTCTCTTGAAGTTGACGATGCCCCTGGTCTGATTGCAATTTTTAAGGCTGATTCACTACAGCTACTCAATCTCTATCAAACAGTTAGCGTGAGAGCCTCTGCTGTGCTTGAAATCGGTGCTGCGCCGGCGAACACTACGGTGGTGTTTGCTGTTCACTACACCGAGGCTATGGCAGCTCATAGCAGAAGCCGTTTAGCTTCGACAATTTTGGCAGAACTATCTATATAAGTAGGAATAGTGGGAGCTGATTTAGGGTTCTATTTGGGCTCTGTTTGGGGTTTCTCTTGAGTACCCGGTATACCTGCTAGGTCTAAGCCGTTACGCGAATAAGCAAAAAGCCGAGGCGCTTGGCCTCGGCTCTTGAATAGTAACTGTGCATACAGGAGAGACAGGTGCAAAAGCCGCTATCTCTATCCTGTTATGACTTCTTGACTATGGCTTTTGTAGTTCAGGTTGCCAGTCGTCGAGAATAGCGCCTTCTACAGGGCAGGCTGAGAGGCAAGCGCCGCAGTCAATGCAGGTACTATCGTCAATAATCGGATATTTGTGACCTTTGGTATTGGTTTTTTCTGTCCAATGAATACATTCAACTGGGCAAACTGGAATACAGTCGCCTACGCCTTCACAGATATCGCTTACGATGGTATATGACATTTCGCTCTCCTTAGTTATCGCTGTCAGAGACAAGTGGTTCGCTGACGAGCCCTATCTTTCTTTTCCCATTAACGACCCCTACTAAATTAGCTCGAGCGCTAGGCTAATGCCAAAAAATGATAGTGGGATTGAAAGTGTGGCCAGATAATCGCATCATCGATGGTCTCCTCTCTGATTTTCCCACAATTGGAGCCTTTATTGCACTTAGGTCTTAACTATCACCGTTATGTGAAGATTGACATTCATTCTCAAAATCGACAAAGATGATTATTGTCTCCGAATTGCTTGCTCTGTAAGGCTTCTAGCCGCCTGGTCCTAAAAATGGCGCTGTCATCTTCTCTTGGCTTTTCTGCCTTCACCCTTGGTGGCTACTTTCTTCGTTGTACTATCCTTTCGCTTTGCCAAGCAATGGATGTGAGCCGCTATGCTCTTGCTTTTAGGGCTCCTAGTCTATAACCGGTAAGTGTTTCTGTGCTGGTTTAGAAAACTATTGGCCATCGATTGGTCTGCAAGTATTCTCAATACTAAATGACAGCATTTGCACTAACCCAACAGCTGGTTGCGATAAAGTGGCAAATCACCCTGAGATTAGATCACATTTTATCTTTGGCTGCAAAGTATCAGGCCTTGGCTTCCGGCGATTTATCTTTGTCTTTAATGGTTTCTTTGCTGAAAAGCGAGCCAATAGCCATAGTGGTCAAGGAGCCGAACATTACCCTCCAAGGAAAGGCAATTTGTGGCAAACAGGCAACAAGGGTCGCCCCAGCGACCATGGCAATTAAATTGCCTCGGTCGCTGCCTCTTTTGCTCAGTAGTCCAAGTAAGAAGACCCCGAGCAAAGAGCCATAGGTGTAGCCGAATATACCTAGAACAATAGGGATAATTCTCGATGTGGGATGGTCTATGACAAAGTAGGCCGTGGCACTGGCCACTAAAATCATCAGGAAAGCAAAGACAAAAGTCAGTTTTCGTGCCACTTTCACTTCATCTCTTTGGGAGCTTGGTTGATTGGCTTCAGCTCCCGAGCTGTGGCTAAAGTCACGAGTGGCGCTGGTTGAAAGAGCATTTAGAGCTGCACTAAGAGAGCCCATGGCCGTGGCAAATATGCCGGCGATTAAGAGGCCGCGCAAGCCCATGGGCATTTTTGTCAAAATGAAGTAGGCAAAGATCTCGCTGTTTTTTTGCGGCAAGTTGGGGTCTGGCTGTTGTTGAAAGAAAAGGTGCAGCAATATGCCAATAGTGAGAAAGATGAAGCCGATTGGTAAATCAGCCAAACCTGACAGAATTAGCGAAAGTCTGCTCTTCTTGTAGTCTTGAGCCGTGAGCATTCTTTGCACCATGTCTTGATCGGTGCCGTGGGTGGCCAAGGTGGTGAAGGTTGAACCCAGAAATGCCGCCCAGATAGTGTAGTCGGCACCGAGCACGGCTTTGATATTTTGCCATAAGCTGGCATCGGGTTTTGTGCCATTGATGAAAAATGGCATCGGCGTATGACTGTAAAAATATTGAACTGATTTTACCCCTTCAGGCATATTCAATAGAAGTACAACTATTGCACCACTGGCGCCACCAAGCATGACTGTTGCTTGAATGCAGTCTGTCCAAACCACAGCCTTAATGCCGCCAATAGAGGTGTAAATAGCCGTGATAATGGTGATCGATATTATTGCTAATAGATAGACAGCTAGCTCTTGTGCTTTGGTTGGTGCTGAGCCTGTAATTAAGGTAAAGGCCACTGCCAGAATTATTGCTGATACATAAAGACGGGCGCCAGATGCCAATACCCGCGTTACTAAGAAAGTTGCCGAAGCTGCCAGTCTTGTGGCTCGACCAAATCGTGTCTCAAGATATTCATAAATAGAATAGACATTGAGATCGAAGAAGGGTTTTATAAAAAGGAAGGCAACAATAATGCGGCCAAGTACAGTACCGACTAAAATTTGTAAATAAGAGTAATTGAGTAGCTTAAATCCTTCGCCGGGTGCGCCTAAAAAGGTCGCGGCACTTGTTTCTGCCGCAATAATCGAAGCCAGTACCGCTAGCCAGGGCAGAGAGCGACCGCCAAGGGCAAAGTCGGCGAGGGTGTTCTCCTCCTCGGCAAATTTCATGCCCACATACATAATGATGACGAAATAGAGACCAATGATTGTCAGGTCAATAAGCCATGTCGCATCTATTGGCATAAGCTGGTAATTTTAGCAGTATCATTAGTGTTTTAGGCGATAGTGCCCATGAAGTCTCAGCTTGCAATTGAAAAGCATGTAGCAGCTCTCAAGAACTGCACCCTTTGTCCATTGATGGTGGGTCCGGTGGTGAGCCACCACGCTATACTCTCAAAGGTCTACATGATTGGTCAGGCACCAGGACCCCACGAGGGTTCATTTGGTAAACCATTTGCCTGGACTGCTGGAAAAACCCTATTTCGCTGGTTCTCTACCATTGGTTTAAATGAAGAGCAGTTTCGCTCTCTTGCCTACATGGCTGCAGTTTGCCGTTGTTTTCCTGGCAAGACCTTAAGTGGAGGGGATAGGGTGCCTAGCCCTGCGGAAGTAGCCAATTGTTCTGGTTGGATGGCGGCAGAATTCGAAATCTTGCAACCACAACTTGTTATACCCGTAGGCAAGCTAGCAATTGAACAGTCTTTAGGCAAGGGTCAATTGGTAGATGTTATTGGTCAAAAGTTTGAGAAAACTTTGTTCGGCGTAGATTGTGATGTGATACCACTGCCTCATCCTTCTGGTGCCTCAACATGGTTTAAAAAAGAACCGGGAATTTCGCTTTTGCACCAGTCTCTCCGCGAGATTTCTTTGCATCCAGCCTGGCAAGCCCTCTTACAAGAAATTGAGTAGGGTAATTTAATAGGCGTCTTTCTTTACTTTAGCTTTGTCTATTTCATGTCTACTTGGCTTGGCATAATGCTTGCATCGGACGTCGCAAGAGGAGTTATTTACCATGCCGAATCCAGACTTAGTAACTGAATCAAGCACTTTTAGAGCAGGCAACGACAATCGTGATACTAGCGCTGCCAGTGCCTTGTCTCGAGAATTGTGGGGCGCTATGGGTGCCGTCGGAAAGGGCCTTGCTGGTAATGATTCGACCTTGGCCATGGGGGCAAAACTGGCTGGCGGTGCCGCTTCTGAAGCCTTAAAAAACAACAGCGATAAAGAAATCGATGGCAACAAGAAGCCCATGACTCAGCCGCCATTTACAATCGAGCAGCGTGAAAATGGCAATCGCCTGCATCACGGCCCCAAGCCTCAGAGAGAAGATATGTGCATTGATCTCACTATCAATATTGACTTGGGTTCTTCCAAGAGTCATCAAGGTTTTAATCCTGCAGATAAGTTGCCTCATGGTGATATTCGGCCGACGACTCAGCCAGCCTGGACTGTGCCAACTGGCCGAGAGAGAGTGCCTTCAAACAGTAAGATTGATCAAGAATATGGTCAGTATTTAGAGAAGCTAGAAGATAAATCAAAGTAGTTCTTTATTAGCTCTGGCTTTTGCTTACCGGAAGTGTGAGCCAGAAAACGCTGCCCCAACCAGGCGCGTTCTTTACGCCGATATCGCCGCCGTGAGCTTGCACAATCGCTTTGCATATGGCTAAACCTAGCCCGGTACCTTGCTTCTCTGTGGCCGCATTGACATTGCCTTGTTTGAATTTTTCGAAAATTACGGCGGCTTTTTCAGCTGGCACTCCGGGGCCTTGATCCATAACAGCAATACGAACCATGTTTTTGTCTTTCTCAGCCATAACTTTTACTGCACCTTTTTCTGGTGAATATTTTATGGCATTGTCGAGGAGGTTTTGAAATACATCAACTATGCGACTGCCATCGCAGTCAACTTGCAGAGCGCAGCCCTCCATCTGAAAACTCAACTCTTTAGCTTCAGCCTTGCTTTGCACCGCTGCACTGGCGCGACGAATTAAGTCAGCTACAGTTTCTTCTCCGAGATTTAGTTCGATTGTGCCCGATTCGAGTTTGTCAATTTCAAGGAATGAGTTGATCAATTGCACTAATCTGCCAATGGTGGCAGCACTTTGAGTGGCTCTATGTTTGCCTCTCTCGGTTAGCTCACCATAGGTATTCTTGCAAAAGAGATCGAGGGTCAATTGCAGTGATGCCAGAGGCGCCCGCAGGTCATGGGTGGCCATGGCTGTCAGTTCTCGCTTCAATCTGGCGGTCTTGTTTATTTCGGTGACATCGTGTGCGACGCAAAAATATGACTTTTCTTCTTTGTCAAAAACTGCAGACCACATAATTTCTTTGAAGTCACCATCTTTTGTTTTCATAGTGAGCAGAAATGGTTTGTTTTCTTTCTTCTCTGCTATCTCTTTGAAGGTCGCCCGAATTTTCTGCGGGTCATCACTGCATATTGCAGCCAGTGGTTTTTCTAGTACTTCTTCAGGAAGATAACCAAGAATTTTGGTGATGGCCTTGTTAACTGTGGCCAGTTCAAAGTAGGTATCGATAGAGCAGATAATTTCAGAGGCATTTTCGGTTAAGGCTTTTTCTCTGCGTCTTAAATCGGTCAAGTGAAAGGCCATATCGTGAAAAATGCGGTCAAGTTGCGCAATTTCATCGTTGCCCTTGAGCACCGGGGCAATTGGTTTGTCGTTAGCAAAGTCTATGGCGTTTTTGCTGATAATTTTGAGGCGATTAGCAATACTGCGGTTGAAGATTAGAACTAAAAGAATCGAAATGAATATGCTAACTACCACAGCAGCCGTTGATAGTGTTTGCACATCTCGTCTCAAACGCTCTTGTTCTGCGCGCTGCTCTTCGGCCTTCTTTATTTGAATTGCTGAGACCCTGTCGCCTTCTTCGTTGCATTCGATGACAATCATCTGCAGCTTTTCTAGGCAGCGCATGAAAGCAAATTGGTCGGCTCGTCTGGCCGCTGCTTCGCCTTCGTCAAGAGCGACATTGACTTTTTCAACGCTGGCATTGAACTGTCGCAGACTACTGGTGTCGAGATCGCCCCGGCTCATTAGCAAGGCCCGGTCTTTTTTCAATTTTGCCAGGGATCTATGCATTCTATTGATTTGGCTAATATCGCGGTTGGCAACTGCTAGCCCGAGTGCTGCTGCTGCGTCGGGATATACCTTGGTCTGCAAGTTAACTATTTGCAGGACGCCGCGGGTTTGATTCTCCAGTTTATAGGCCTTGTCAAGCTGGGCTAGGCTTATGTTTGAGGCGGTGAGAAAGAGAACCTCAAAAAATAGAGGAACTAGTATGAGAACAAAGGCTTTGTGTGATAAATTGAGGCTTCGCACTGGTTTCCCGCAACGTAATTAGCTGTTCTGAACCCTCGAGAGTTATGGCCAAAATTCTTTTAATTGAAGACGAAGCCGATACTGCTGAGGCAATTACCGATGGCCTTGAGTTCGCAAATTATACCGTGGAGTGGGTTGACTCTGCCCCAGAGGGTTTGCAACGACTCTTCATCTATGACTACGACTTGGTCATTCTAGACTGGAACATTAAGGCAGACAGCGGCCTGGCTCTTTGTGCTGAGTATAGAGCCCGGGGCGGTGTTGTGCCAATTCTATTTGTCACAGCCCGCGATGCCATTCAAGACAGAGTGGCTGGTCTGGATACTGGAGCCGATGACTATCTGACCAAGCCCTTTTCTTTAGATGAATTGCTTGCGAGAGTTTCTGCCATTCTCCGTCGGCCGCGTTCGGCCAAAATATTTGACGTGCTTACCGTTGGTGACTTAAGTCTTGATCGCAAATGTGGTCTAGCAAAAATTGGTAGCAAAGAAATAACTTTGCACGCCAAAGAGTTAGCTCTGCTCGAGTTCTTCATGCGTCATGAAAATCAGTTCTTCTCTGCTGAAGAGTTGCTCAATAGGCTGTGGAGTTCAGAGTCTGATTCGACTGAACAAGCTGTGCGAAAGTGTGTCGGTCGGCTGCGCCAGAAGCTTGATGCTGAGCTGGCACCCGGCTATATAGTTAATGTCAAAAATCTCGGCTACAAAGTATCTAAGCCTGACGCTGCAGTTGTTGGCTCCGATACAGGTAATTCTGACTTAGGCAATATAGATTAGTTCTTGCTATGTCGGGTTGTGTTTAGCAACCTTGTGGTCGCCGACAATTATTGACTTCAGGAGTTAGCTCAAGAAATGATTGCCATTGAAAAGGTTAGAGAGTTGGTGATTGAGCCTCTAGGAGAGAATCGTCCTGCTTATGTCGTATCAGCAAGTGGGCTTGTCAGGCTGGAGAATCGCATATTTATTGTGGCTGACGACGAATTGCATCTGGCTGAGTTTGACCTAAGAGGCAGTCAGCCTGGTCGCTGGCTCAAGCTCCTTCCTGGTATGCTTGCGAGCAATTACAAAGAACGAAAGCAGCACAAGCCTGACTTAGAAGCAATAACGCACATTCAACCAGATACCTATGCCGCCGGAGGTGCACTACTGGTGATGCCCTCAATGTCACGTTCGAATCGTGTTACCGGAGCTATGCTCAAATTGGAGAAGGGGCAGGTTCTTGCTGAATCGCCTATACCTATTGATTTTTCTGATATACGCAACAAGCTCAAAGAGTCAATTGATGGGCTGAATGTCGAAGGTATAGCTATTCAGAAGAAAGTGACAAGACTCTTCCATCGCGGTAGCAAGACAAAAGGTAAAAGTGTGGTTGTTGAACTCGATACCGAAGCTTTTTTGCATGATTTGCATGATACACATAAGCCAAAGAGTGCCGGCATTTCAAGATTGAGAGAATATGAGCTGGGTGATATTGAAGGAGTGCAGCTGTCTTTTACTGACGCCGTGCCAATGCCTGATGGGCGCATAGTATTTTTAGTCGCCGCTGAGGCCACCGATGATGAATATCAAGACGGCGCAAGTTTAGGTTCATCATTAGGAATTATGAAAGAGAACGGTGACATTGAGGACCTAGTTCGCATCAATGGACGAGAAAAGTTTGAAGGTATTTGTGCCGATTATTTGAGCACTCAATTAGGCACAGGAGCCGTCGCACACACTCTAAACATATTGCTTGTGTCTGATACCGACAACGAGAAGCTTCCAGCAAGCCTCTACCGTGGTTCGCTAAATCTAAATTGAAGACAGGAAGGCCAGGCATAGATGATTGGAATAATTGGCGCCACTGGATTTACCGGTCGGCTCGTCGCCAGCGAACTGATAGAAAGGAAGGCAGAATTTTTCATTGCCGGTAGAAACGAGCAGGCCTTGCAATCCATGTCTCAAAACCTCGGCGGCGTGCCTTTTCGTGTAATAGACGTGCAAGACCGTTCAACATTCAAAGCTCTGGATGGTTGCAAGATCGTCATAAATTGCGCTGGACCATTCACTGACTTTGGTGAACCGATAGTTCAAGAAGCAATTGCGCGGCGCGCTCATTATCTTGATACCACTGGCGAACAAGGCTTTATAAAACTGGTTTATGACAAATATCATGAACAGGCCAAGGCTGCTGGAATTGTTTTGGTGCCGGCTTGTGCCTACGAATTCGCCATTGGTGATGCTATGGGAGCCCAGTTATGCAGAGACTTTGCTCAATGTCAGTCAATTGAGTTTGTTTACAGCTTGGAGGAAATGAGCACCAGCCCCGGTACGCGCAAGAGTATCGTGCGGGCTTTTGCTGCCCCAGGCTTTTATCTGAGCAAGGGGCAGTTGGTTGAAGTTAGACCCGGCGCTCTGTCAAGAAAGACGCGCATTGATGGGAAAACTTTTTCGATAGTGTCATTTCCAGCGGGCGAGGCACTTATGCTGCATCGTCATACAAATGTGCAAGACGTGAATACCTACTTCACCGCTAGTGCCCCACCGATTCTGCTTCAGGTGTCAGCCGCTTTTGGTCAGCTGCTAATGAAGGTGGCCGGCGACTTAATTGTCAAAAGAACTTCAGCCAAAGTGCCCTCCGTCACTGAGCGACAGAGCACCACATTTCTAATTCATGCAAGCACGACAATTGGTGTGACATCGCAGAGCATCATGGTCAAGGGCAACGATCCATATTGGCTAACTGCGATAATTATTTGTGGCTCTGTTGATCATTTGTTGAACAACCCACCAAGCCGGTTCGGTGCAATCACACCAGCGATGATAGGAGGAGCTAAGCTGATTAGAGAGTTGCTTGAGAAGTCAGGCGCTAAGTGGAGCGAGAATAGTTGAGGTGCTCGCTCAGCCTTCGCCAGCGAAGCCGTTAGGCAGCTTGAGGCTGGGGTATCCGTTCATGGGAATAAGTCGGCTGGTCTTCAGGCCTGCAGCATCGTTCAAATAGCTGTCTAACAACTCTGCAATCTCACCATCGGCAAAGTGTGTTTCAGGAGCGCTGCCTTTGCGCAAATCAGCATTTAGCGGATTTTTCTCGCCAACGTGTGCCTTTATTTCACTTGTGGCGGCAGCTGTGGCTTTGAATGCCTGTGGTCTGCTAGTTCTTTGCTTTCCCATTTAACCTGTCAGTTCCCATTCACTAATTAGTCTTGCATTGGACTACAGTACTACACTTGAATGTGCTTGTAAGTAATCGCTTTTCGATTCTAGTCTTTTCTTCTAATGATGAAAGAGCGTGCTCGAAAAAAGCACGCTCTTTCATCGTTTGTTTAATACGAGTTACTTACGGTCGTAAAGGATAATTGGCGGCCAGTTGTCGGGTTTGGTTGTCCAATTAGGTTTCTCTTCTTTTGGTGGGTACTTTTCAGAAGGAGGGTTCAGGGGCTCCGCTGGTGGCTTAATGTTGCCGATTATGGGCTGTTCTGGGCGTTGCACGCCGACGATTGGTCCGCAAGCAATATAACCTTCTTGATCGCGGATGCAGACATTTTCTGGTGCCATCTTTTTGATTAGAATTTCTTTGAGGTCTTCTAAGGTCATTTGTGAATTTACTGACTCGCTCAGCGATGAGCTTGTGGCCCTGCTATCAGAGCTATTGCCATTGAAACTTTCTGCTGCATATTTTGTCATTTAGTAATCCCCTTTTTTGAGATTGTGCGATGTATCGGGGTGAATACAGACAACATAGATTGGAAAAGTTACGCATTAGTGACTAGCCTCAAATCTTATTTAATCTTGCTGCCATAACTCCAACATGGTGGCCGCTTAACCTTGCAATAGTTTCGATGAGAAATCGGACGCCGAAACATCCCCAACCTCACCCTAACCCTATCTTCACCCTTACTACGAGATATTTTCTTATGTCGCAAAATTTTCATTCACGTATGTCAGCCGCTGATATTGAAACAAGCACTTTTTCAGATAACATTCAGGCTCGCGCTCATACCTCTTCATTTCGTGAGCAGGTGAGCGAGATGATGCGAGATTCAAGAGTTCTCCCGCCGGCCAGACGAGTCGAGCCGGCTTCTTATCTAGAATTCAATAGTCCATTTACTAGCAGCGAAAAGATCACGAACCATGAAGCGAAGCATTTCACCCGACCTGCAGCGTTAGCCACTGGTGGTGACAAGAACTGGCAGCAAGCTCATAGCGAAGCCAGAATGCGCCCAATAGAGACCGACTCAGAAGGCCGCTACGAAGTGAAGCGAGGCGACACGCTTTCAGATATAGCAGCCAAAACTCTGAGGGCGGAAGGCAAGAACCCGAGCCAGATGGAAATCCTGAAGCGTACAAAGGAAATTGCTGAACTAAATAATGATCAAATCAAAGACATCAACTTGATCAAGCCTGGCATGAAGCTCAGGCTACCTGGTGATGCCAATGAAACAGATGCTGAACGCGCCAGGCTCAGGCGTCAAGCAGGCACCAGTGGTCCCGATCAAAGTGAGGCCGAAGCCGAGCGGCTGAAGCGCCAGAACGCATAAAGACCTTCGTAACTTTTCTCGATAGTTGGCTTCGGCTTGCATATAGCCCCTATATTGCCAGACTTTTTGCTTATGCTGATAATGACACAGTGTCGCGATTACTCATTTTAGAAGTTTGAATTGGCCAACCTCACAATTACTAGTCTTTCCAATCAATTTTCTTAGCATGGGACGGTTAACAATGACGTTCGCCAAACAGCATCACGACCTTCAAGAGAAAAAAGCTGATCAGCCTAATGGTCAGAGCGATGGTGCGCTTGCTACTCAGGCAATTACCAAGCCCGAAGACAATCGCATCTTTCTAGTGGATAAATCGACCTCAGTCGGCGCCAAATCTATAGACCTGGGCAAAGTCGACATCTACAAGCCAGATCTTCACAAGTCAGATCTTTACCGGGCGCACCCTAGCGATGACAATGCCATTGGCCCAGACCGCAGATCTACCTTATTCGACGATAAAACGGCAAGAGAAGTGAGAGCATCTTCTGAACTGCGTTTTGACAGTTCTGACAAGCTCTCTCTAACTTCAGCAGAGAAGCTAGACTTCAAGCCACCAAATTCTCTCGATAGCAAAAACCTAAATGAGACAAGAATTGAACTGGCCAAACCAGAGAAGGAAAAGACCGATAAGCCAGTTATAGTCGAAAGTTTAGTCAAGCCCGGCGACAAGTCAGCTGAAGCCAAGCCCGGTTCAGAGAAGCTGAAAGAAGCAAAAGAACAGCTAATCAAGCACGCCGAAGAAAAATTCAAAGACGACCCAGCTAAACTGAAGCAATTCAAAGAGAATATGCGCCTCTTTGAAGAGCGTGCCGGACGAGACAATCTCAGCCCCACTGAAATTGCCAAAACCTACAAAGAGATTGATCGTCTGCTTGAAGCAAAAGGCGATAAACCTCTCAAATCAGAACAACGCAGAGATCTGGCTGAACAAGTAATGAGACAGGTAGCAGACCCCACCACTATCGACCAGGGTCAACACAATACCTGCAATATGGCCACAGTTGAATCTCGTATGTACTCACGCAATCCGTCTGACGCAGCCAAGTTAGTGGCCGATGTCGCCATGACCGGTCAATATGTCGCCAGTGATGGTAGCAAGGTAAGAGTGAACCCAGGTGCCCACGGCGAATCGCGCAATCGCAACACTTTGGACGGTCAGCGCAGTCACGCCAGTGAGATTTTCCAAGTCACTGCCGTCAACCTACACATCCACCAAGAAAACCGAAAAACCAATCCGCCCGGGCAATTACGCTACGAACAGCATCCAACTGTGCCCGGCTCTGGTGACACCGGCGAGCGCATCATCGACTACGGCAGCAAACCGCCCAAAGTCGTAGACACTCACCCGCGAATCTATTTTGAAAACGCCGGCAAGTTGCGCGATGTCTACTCAGCTATCACCGGCAAAATAGAAAGCGGTATCGTCATTGCCCATGACTCTGCGCTTACAGACAAGTCAGACGGAGTGACAAGAATTACCTCTGAAAAGGAGCTAAATGCCGCTTTGGCTCAAGCAAAAAAAGACGGCAAAATGCCGCTCATAGTTGCTCTTGATACAACTGTAGAACCGTTTTGGAGCGACTCCGGTGCAGGAAGAGCGGGAGGTTCCGGTGGTGGCCACGTGGTTACAATTACAGACTATACCCCCGGCCCCCCGGCGAAAGTTACCATCGATAATCAATGGGGCAAAGGCGCCGACCACGACGCCAGCAAACCACTATCGGTACATGAGCTATACCAAGCAGTCAGAGGCAAAACAGATGCGATTATGCAGTTAGAGAAAGACGTAAAAGCGGCCAATGATGCTGGTCATCCAGACCGAGTCAAAGAACTTGATCTCGCTAGGCTAAGGTTACTAGATGGAAAAATCTCAAAAGAAGACTTCGAGAAAGAAGTAATCCGCATATCAAAAGAAATAGCGAAAATGCCCGACGGCAAAGACTTCACAGCTGCCACAAAAAAACTGCAGACGACAATGAATAGCTTAGAGCCAGGCGCATTTTTCAGAGTGCTGAGAGAGCAACATAAGGCTGGTATGCTGAATAACGATAGCTATAAGGAGGCAATTAATTACCAGATTGATACCATGATCGCAATTCGAACGAACACAAAGAGAAACGGTGAATGGAATGACATTGGTAAGCCACAGTTCGAGCAAGGTGTAGCAGAGTTAATGGAATCACTGAAAGGCTTTACTCCTGAAGAAATAAAAGCCATCCGCGATCGGCTCAAAGCAAAAAAAATAGCCTAGAGCAAACACACACACACACACACAAACACTAAGTAGGAAATTGTAATGGGCCCGCTGGAAGATATTCAGACAAAGAGTGAACCAATAAAAATGGAACGTCGCGACGCTGCTGAAGAGCAAAGACGTAGGCTCTTTGACGAGTTGATGCAAGACGGTAAGGACGGTAAGGACGGTAAAGACGGCAAAGACGGCAGCGCCATCGGTCGCAAAGCAAGCGGGATACAAGTTATCGACCGTGGCCAAATCTCAAGCATGTCTATGCCTGCGGGTTTTGAAAAAGGCAAAGCAGTTGGTGGCACATTCGCTAATAATAGCTTTCAAGAGTATCACTTAAGCTCAAATGCCAGTGTCAAATTCTATTTTGAGTATCGCGGTCAGCGTATGGACGCAGAAAGCTCTAGGGTTTTCCATGAGACCTTAGAAAGACCACCGCATGTTTTGGCACTACAAGAGTTAGAGTGCCTGCATCAAGTGCTTGGTGCCAACCGCTCGAACAAAGAAGACTTCAAAATAAACTCCGCTCGAACAGAAGACTTGAACGGCAAGCGTGTTCTCACAATCGAAGGCCGCTATCCGCACCATGGCCTCTCAGCCCGCACAGTCTTTGTTGATTCTGATGGCACCGGCAGTGCCGTTCAAGAGATTACTTTTCAAGCTCCCACAACAGAATTCTTCAAAAATACTGCAGCAAGCCTAAATGCTCTTAAATCTATAAAATGGAAATAGACGTGAAAATAGAGAAAGGGGCTGAGCCGGCGGCCAAAGACTCTGGTAATCCAGACAAATACAAAGAGCTAGATCTAGCCAGGCAGAGGTTCCTGCGCCGCCTGCGGTTGCAGAGCAGCAGTTTCAAGATATATTCTCAAATTATTTTGGTGCTGTTGTAAGTGATCAAAATGCTTGGGCCAATCTTGAAACTGCTATTGGCATAGAGATTGATTTTTAATAGATTCAGTTCCTTTTGAGAGCCTCGGGTAGGTCGGTTTTCTTTTGCCACATCGGGTCTTTACCGATAGGCTCCATTGGCTTGACTACTTTGCCCAAGACTGGCTCAGGACGCTCATAGCCAACAATCGGTCCACAGGCAATGTAGCCATCTTGATCGCGGACGCAAACATCGGGTTTTACTTTGTTGGGTAGAAGTCTTCTGAAGTCATCTGTAGTCAGTTGGTTGTGTATTGAATCAGACCCACAGCCGCCTTTGGTAATATTTGTGTCTGCGCATTTGGCGTTGAAATTTTCAGCTTCGAAGTTTGACATTTGGTAATCCTCATTTTCGTATTGCAGATTTATTGCAGTTGTATTGGGTTCAACAAATGCAATATAGAGGTTAACCGTGACTCATCAGTGACTTCAGGTTTATCGGTTGGAGCAAAAACTGCTAAATTTTGCTAGGTGGTCGCATGAGATTTTCATTGAAGGAATTGCTCCTGCCGAATTTCTAAAACTAGAAAGGAAGTAAATGCTAAAGCTGTATCATCAAGACGAACTGCTAGGAACAATCACAGAGGTTAGCCAAGTTGGTTCAGAGATGATAGGGACGATTGAGTTGACACCAGCCGCTGCCAAGTTCATGGAAGTTTGGGAGTACGTGAAAGATTCCACTCGTTTGATGAGCGGAGAAGAACCTCCGTTTGATGGCGACCTGTATTTTGACCATTGGTTTGTTGAGGATCAAACCGGTAAGAGAGACGAAATTATCGTTCCCGGTATTCATGACCAGAAGTCAATTCGGTGGCTGTATTGCTGATGTCTGAAGGTTGTTAATCTGGATTCATAGACAAAACAAATCTTGGTTGAGAAGAACAGGAAAGGATCCGGAGAATCTTCCATAGCTTTAGTTTCGGAACTCACGCAGCGGTGCCACTGTCAGGGCTGTCGGAGACTTGTAGGCATGCTTCTAGAGTTTGGCGTTGATACGTTTCTTTCCAGCTATGTCCCCGTGAACAACATCGTTAAGCCATGAGGAATAGCTGGGGAATACCTGGTTCAGTTCTTCTGTGGCTTCATCAAAGCGCCAAACCGGAGGGTCCTCTCCTTTAGTGGTATCGAATAGAAGGATGATTTCATCTCTGGAGAGGAAAACAAACCAGCTTGGTTCAAGAATAAAGTTGTATTTTTCTGCCATTGACTCAGCGTCTCGCCGAACAGTTGTGGTTAGAGATGCATACAAGTATGAGCAGTCATTCAAGAAGCCTCCCGATTCCTTTCCGAAGGCTCTTAGAAAAGCCTTGTAGGAAGTAGGGAGCTTGATAGAGAAGTATTTTTCAAGACTGGCAATCTCATCTTCAGTGCAGCCAACAAAAGCAAACTTGCTATCATCGAATCCAGCTTCAACGAGTTTTGGCAGTAGTTCACTTGCTGTTTCTTGCTGCATATCTCTCAATCTCCTCAAATACGGCCCATTCCCTTTCGTCTTTCGTTTCAAAGGCCCAGGTCGTCTTTATCTTAATACCTAGGAACTTTTCCTGGAACTTCTTGATGACATACTGACATGAAGGGTCACATGGTTTCTGCTCCGAGAATAGTCTTATTTCGCCAACAGCGTCAGGCTTCAGTTTCTCCGCAACACGTTCAAGGATTTTGTACTCGGAGTCTCTGTCGCGCGGCATTGCACCATCCGAGATGGTCTCGAACTTTGGATGCGACGGTATTCCAGCTGTACCGGCTGGTGCCTTCGAACCATTTACACCTACAATTTTCGAGCTTTGTCCATCTATTTCAATTTCAGCATAGGCAATATTCTTCTTGTCGATGTCTATTTTCATCGCCTTACAAACTTCCCTTAACTCATTTCGCACTTCCATGGTCTGCGAGAAGCCTTCTTGTGGTGCTATGCCATTTAGGGCAAACTGTATTTTGTCACTCTTTTCTATCACAGTCGTTTCTTTAGGAGCATCACCTGATTGCCTAGATGGCCTTGGTTCTCTTCCGCTGGAATGAAGCTCTAGGTCATCTGCCTTGTTCATAAGATACTGCTGCTTTGCTTCGGAGGTCATTTTTATCTTCATACCGTCAGTAGTGACTGCTTCCGGTGCGAAAACATCCTCGAAGAAGGTTCTGAAACCTTGCCTTGCTTTGCTAAAGTCTCCTGGAACTTCTTTCAACTCAGCGCCTGTTTGAATAGCGATTTTCGCCATGGTAGGTAGGACTTCAGTTAATTTACTGGCCTTGAGAATCCTGGCCGATGCGCCAGGTATAAGAAAACCAGAGCCGATATCTACAGCAAAGCGTGCCTGGAGCCGCTCTTGTTCTAAGGGCGAAAGCTCTGCCCAAGTTCTGTTTAGTACCAGGCTAAGATTTAGTAGGTCCTTTGCCGGTTTTGCCCAATCTCCTTGGGCTCCAAGGTCTTGCAAATAGTTGTCTGTTAGTTGCAGGGCGTTGACGCCACCAACTAACATGCGCCCTATGGAATCACCGAATTCAGCGCCCATTTTTGCTGCTGTTTCTTTGTCACCGGTGAGGCAAGCATGGTTGAAGTCGATTACTGTTGCCATGTCCTGCAAGATTGTTCCGATGCCTTCAGTAACGCCAATAAGAGCACCAATTTTGCGGTCTGCTTCTTCTCTAGCCCAGTGTTCAACATGGGCGCGGACGGCTGTTAGAATGACCTCTGCTTGGGTTTTCTCTGGTAGTTTGGCTACTTTGTCCCAGACTTCAGGCTCGCTGATGTGTCCGTAGAGGAGAGTCCTTTCTTGCACGACATCGGTGGCTCTGGCGTTGGTGGCGTCTGACATTACTGTGCTTTGTATGTTGGCTTGAGCGATAACTTGATCTGCTGGATAAGTCTTAGACCCTATTGTTATTTTTTCTTGGAGTAATTCTCTTTCTGATTTTTTATCAGCTCTGGATGATGTTCTGTCGCCGTAGACAATCTCAATGCTTTCTTCTTGTGCCGCGATGTTCTTAGCCCGGTCACGTAGTGAGCCGTCGCTGGCGTTTGTTCTTGCCGCTTCAGTACTAGCTACATCTGCTCCTGAAGCGTTTCGGGCTGCTTGGGCGTCTGGATTATTCAGCGCAGGCGCGTCTATTGGCACTACTGGCTTGTCATTGCTATCGGTTGCTTTGTTGGCATCGTCTTGGGCCAAGGTGCTGCTCCGGAACCGGTTTTATGTTTGTACCCGGAACCAGAGACCACCTATCTTGAATGTGCGTTTGGCCGTTGAGGTTTAGTAGATGGTTTGAGGGAATTAAGAGTTAGGATTGGATATTTTGAACTAGCCTGGTCCCGCAGCTAGAGCGCTGAAGAGTGGTACTAGAACTCACACAATAGTGACACTGTAAGGCTTCTCCAATGGGCGCTTACCTTAACCAGCGTTTCCGCTAAACTAATGGTGTGCTATGGTGTCGTTGGTGGTGACATTTGTGGTGACTTCGACGTTGATGTTGTAACGGGTGTCGCTCTGTGGGCCATAGCTGTCATGTTACTCCTAGCGCCCGGTTCGACTCCGTTTCAGGCAACAAGTTCCCGACCCTGTGATCGATTTTCGAATTGGGAGCAATTTCATTCTCTCAGCGAAATCTCGTTAAGCCGATTCCTCATGCAGAATCGCTATAGTAGCCACTTTGTGGCCTACTTGTTATAGAAACTTCTGGGAACCTTTAGCACTCACTGCAGTCGGCGAGGTAACAAAACGCAGAAGGTGAAACATCCTTCTCAGGAGCTTTTCGATGGACAATAAGACAAAATCTGTACCCTCGAGTCGTAAGTTGCATCGAAAGCGGCTTAGCGGTATAACAACGATTGAGCTTGCTGCAGTAGTTTCAATTTTAATTGTTATCTCCGCACTGACTCTCAATATTACCGTTTTAATTTTTGCGGCTGACATTTGCGATAGAGCCTGCAAAGACTGTGCCAGGGCTGCAGGTCAACAAGGTACCGTAGGCCAAGCGGTTTCTGCAATGAAAGCAGCGCTTACCACTCACCCGTATGACGGCACGGTGATTCAATCTATCACTGCAGAATTGATCACGTATGAAGACTATGGGTCTGGCAATGGCGCGGGTCAGACTACTAGTACAGGGACAAGTGGTCCGATTGGTACCACTTCAACAAATAGTGGTACTATTGGTGGTGCGGTTCCGCCCCCTGGTGCGGGCGGGAAAGGTTCATCACCTGGTCCATTTGCTAGCGTTAGAACTACTCTAATTGCTCGCATTCCGGCACCAATGGTGTTTTTTAGCCTCGATATGGGTAGTGAAGCCTCCGCTCAACAGGGCGTGTCACACGGCCTGATTCGTTTCCAGAGTTTATACACTTATCCAATTACAAACACCGCTGGTTCAGTTTGGATTGGTGCGACAGTTGGCTCGACTGGACCTGGTGGATCGCTGCCTGGGGCCACTAACGCTGGCCCTACAGGCCCGATTGGTCCAGGTGGTCCTCTTGGTCCCTTAGGTCCTAACGGCCCAGGTGGTCCAGTTGGCCCCGGCGGTCCTGCTGGCCCCGGTGGTCCAGGGGGTCCTGGTGGACCTCTTGGCCCAGGTGGTCCTTCTGGCCCAGGTGGTGTTGGTGGGCCAGGTGGTCCCGCTGGCCCCGGTGGTCCTGCCGGCCCTGGTGGCCCCGCCGGTCCTGGTGGTCCTTCGGGTCCCGGTGGTCCTATCGGCCCAGCCGGTCCCTCCGGCCCTGGAGGTCCCAAAGGTCCAGCTGGTCCTGGCGGTCCTTCCGGTCCCGGTGGCCCTTCTGGTCCTGGTGGCCCTTCTGGTCCTGGAGGTCCTTCTGGCCCTGGAGGTCCTTCCGGTCCTGGTGGTCCAAAAGGTCCTACTGGTCCAGGTGGCCCTGCTGGTCCCAAAGGTCCTGCGGGTCCTGGTGGCCCCAGTGGTCCTGGCGGTCCCAAAGGGCCTGCTGGTCCAGGTGGTCCTTCCGGTCCTGGCGGTCCGTCTGGTCCAGGTGGTCCTTCTGGTCCTGGCGGTCCGTCTGGTCCAGGTGGTCCTTCCGGTCCTGGCGGCCCAAGTGGTCCAGGCGGTCCCAAAGGTCCTTCTGGGCCAGGTGGTCCTTCTGGGCCAGGTGGTCCTTCCGGCCCTGGTGGTCCCAAAGGTCCTGCTGGCCCCGCTGGTCCAGGCGGTCCCAAAGGTCCTACTGGTCCAGGTGGTCCTTCCGGTCCCGGGGGGCCCTCTGGTGCATTTGGCCCTAGCGGTCCATTCGGCCCAGGTGGCCCCGGCGGTCCCGCTGGTCCTGGTGGTACTGGTGGCCCTGGTGGCCCTGCCGGTGTTGCTGGTCCTGCCGGTCCGGGCGGTCCTTCCGGACCAACCGGTTCCTACACGCCGCCCGGATAAGGCTTAAGCCTAATCAAGCCGTGATCAAGACCGAGGAAAAATTAAGGCAATACCTGAAAACCCTGGCGAGTGCCGTCAGGGTTTTCGTTGGCGGAGCGGACTGACACGGCTCTTCGAATCTTTAGCCATTCCAAGGGCCCGATTTGAATAATTCGCAAGTGCAATTGATGGTGAGAGCTTTTTGCTAAAGACCTTCATGCCCCTCTCCTCCTGTTAATTCTCTATAGAGAACGTATGCGGTCCCCAAATCTTTCCGAAGTTCGTTAGACATGCATCGATGCATAACACAGCCTCTGGTCTGGTTTCTCCTGGTAGGCTGCCAAATGGTATCAGCCTGGCCATAAGCATCACCGAAGCACCTTTGTCTGCGCTTAAGAGAATACTTCTGGCATTAATTCTCATTGCCTCACCTTCTGGTGTATCCCCTAGTCTTTTGGTCAATTCTTCACCAAGAAATCCCATCTCCAAGAGTGTTTCGGGGGTTACCAGCGGTACAGTTCTCGCTTCCACCTGAGTGCCAAAAACGAAGTGGAAGTACCGATGCTCTTCAAAAAACTTTCTGCATTGAGGCTCTATGAGATCGCTGCGCCTAAGTGGCAAACCATTAGCTGCGCAGAGTGAAGCGGTTTGGGAAACTACTTCATCATAGTCTTTTGAGTCTATCCTCTGGTGTCTAAGCCATGGCACGACCTGGTACCGAACATTGGATATAGCATGTAAGATCGCAGGCTCTAAATTAGATAGCATTGTCGAATAGGTCAGCTAAAGCCAATTTATCGGATGATAGCAGATTTTCGGCAGCTCTCCCAATTCCACAGTCTTGTCGTCTTCCACCTGCAGGCTGCCGATTTTCCCTTGTCCATTTGATGTCTACTTGCCGGTGTTACTTTGTCGACATGAGGGTGACGAGCAACCGAGGAGAAGATAATGGCCAATCTTGAAACTAGCACTGATGCCAATGTGGTAAATCCAGCCGAGGCTGCCGGAGAAGCGCCTAAGACAAACAACTTGAGTGATTTGGCGCAAGACCTGATGAGTTCTCATGCCCATCGACCAGGATTAGTGCAAGAAGATTTGGCCAAGGCCACTGAAGCTTTGCACGCCAACGGAGCGCTGGCTAACCTTTCTATTATTGGCTTAGACGGCAAAGATTTAATTGCTCGTGACGAGCAAGGCCAAACCCTTTTACTAGATGCAAGCAATCCCGAAAATCAACAAGTTCTCTCTTCCGATCTGGTCTCGCAACCTATTGGTGCCAATGGTCGCACTGCTGAACTCGCTGCTGATGGTTCTGGTAAATACACTGTGGTGAGTGGTGACTCCTGCTGGAAAGTTGCTAACGATATTCTCACTGCTCAAGGTGTGGAGCAGCCTACCGACAATCAAATTGCCAACTATGTTAGAGAGCTAGAAGTAAGCAATGGTCGCAGCTTCGCTCAGTTGCAAGTTGGCGATGAGATTATTATTCCAACCAAAATTCAAGGTGGTGAGAACAGTCAATTTACTGCCCCTGAAGCTACAGAGCCAACTAATTCAGATACTACCAATACTGATGTTCCCAGTACCCAAGAGAGCGCTGATAGTTCAGACACAACTGTGCCAGCTCTTGCGCCTGAGGCTGCAAAACAGATGGAATTAGAAAAGTTCGGTATCGATAATAGTTATGCCTTGATGGCGGAGGGTTACGCTCGCGCCGTTCAGTACAACACCCATAAGGGTACCTATTCCAAACCATCAGCCAGCCTTGATGACATTAACAATGCACTAAATCGCGATGACTTGACTGCCAACGAGAGGCTTGGTCTGGGTATGCTGCAGACTGAGTTTGACTATCTCAAGAATTCAGAAGATGGAACTGTTCATTTAGCTGATCTTGAGCGTGGCACGTCAGAGCGCTATCAAGAAATCGATGCTAAATATAGTCAGGCACCGGCAGATGCTAGTGCTGACCCCAATGTTTCGCCTAATTTAGCGCCTAATGCTGAGTTTGATCCTTATGCCGGTATCTTCCCTGCAGCGACTGATGGCGCTACCACTCAAGAGCTAACCGTGCCATCTGAAGTTCCTGCAATAAGCACTGAGGCACCAGCAGAAGAGCTGTCTATGTCTTTACTTGCTCCCTTCTTCAATACAGGTAGCATCTACGAGGCTGATGACTCGATGGCCGCTTAGTTAAAAGACTTTTTTCAAGAACTTGGTGGTTTCTTTTAGACCTTTCTTGGTGCCGCCAACGGTGACGTCAACACCTTTCTTTACTCCGCCAACCGTCACCTTGGTGCCCTTCTTAACTCCGCCTACGGTTACTTTTGTTGCTTTCTTCACGCCACCAGTGACGTAGCCTTCAGCGCTCGCTGGTTGTAGTGAAAAAAGTGCTATGACTAACTGAAGCGAGATCAAGCTAGCAAGAGTGTGTGCTGTCATAAAAGTTCTATTCCTCAATTTAAGTATCATAAATATAAGTACCATACTCTTGTTGTCTAAAAGCCGCTGTCGCCACCAGCAGAAGTATCACGGGCACCATATTGGGCTTCGCCGTAATTGCTTGCAGTAGACGCGTAGTTGGCATCTACCATATTGCCTTGGGGCTGTAAGACAGCTTGTCCGTAGCTGGCTGGTGTTGCCGCCATTCGCTCTTGGGGATATTGCGCTGGCGGTGAATTAGATTGGGGCATCATTGGGTTGTAGGGCAATCTTTCATTCAAATGAATTTTGATATTGGCTACCACTTGCAGTCGACCACCCGGCAGATTATTGGCATAAAAAGTATGTTGAGTTTTGCCGACAAAATAGCGACCACCCTCAAAGCCGTGTTCCGATTCAATTACCCCTTCATAAACATCGCTCGATGTGCGGTATGTGCCGTTTGGGTTTTGATAAATTACATTGCCACGCATCATAATATTGTCGCGGATATCGGCTGGGACAGGGCACCATTGCATCCACTGAGCGTTCATTCCTTGAACGCTCACTTGAATGTGCTGGCGGCCGAAGAGCCAGGGACCAGAGTAAGATTTGGCAGCGGCGTTCAGGTCGTAATAGTGTTTGCCTGTTGATGCATCAGCACGCAGAAGAGTGTCAGTTGATTTTGCATAAAGTGCTTCTTGCTGGCGAGGCAATTCTACATAGTTATCGTCTTTGACTTCAGCAGTCAGTTGCATAGTTCTGACTCCTTTTCTTATTGATTTGCATGATGAGCTTTGGTGGGCCCAAAGACATTTAAGTGTTTACGCGCCATGGCATCGGCTGCGCTTTCTTGCTTCAATTCTTTGAGCAAATCTGCGTAAGCTCTCGGTAGTTCGTAGAGCTGACGCCGGTCGCTAGCCGAGAGAGTCTCGTAGGTGGGAAGAATCTCTTTGAGCATCTTTTCTGCTTCGATGGTCCGCTTGTGACGCTTGAGGAAGTGCGCATACTCAAGTGTGCATTCAACCAATTTTATTTTGGCAGTGCGGTGATTTTCACTGGCGGCACCAACGGCATCTTTGTAGAGCTTTTCAGCTTCTTCTATATTGCCTGTGTGATCCAGGCTGCGAGCTAAATTAAGTTGGTGCACATAGGTGTCTGGATGGCGATCGCCTTTCAATTTAGTATGAACTTGCAGAGCCTTTTTGTAGGCTTCAATTGCTTCAGCGTGTTGGTTTTCTTCTCCGTAGCATAGGCCCAGATAATGGTAAGCCTTGACCTTACCTTGAGCGTCATCCAACTTTGTGTAGACTGCTAGCGATTGTTTGAAGTATTCAATTGCTTCTTTATTGTAGTTGTGTTGGTAGTACATGGCCGCAATGTTGAAAAGATCTTGAGCTGTTTCTTTGTGATCTAAACCGTAAGCTTTTTTGTCTATCTCTAGCGCTTCTAGATATAAGGCCTTGGCTTCATCTAGCCGTTTCATTTCGCCATAGAGATTGGCTAAATTAGTCAGTGTTATGGCCAGTGAGGTTGCACTTTTGGCTTGTCGTTTGGTTGCGATAACTTGTTTGTAGATCTTTTCAGCTTCAAAGTCGTGACCAGATTTGTGCTCAATCAGGGCGAGGTTGCCCTGTGTTTCTGCAGTTTTCTCGCTGCTTTTTCCTAGTGCTTTCTCTCTAATAGCGAGAGCTTTGAGCAAACTAGCGCGGGCTTCGTCATAGCGCTGCTGCTTTATGTAGAGGTGAGTCATCTGGTTTAAGGTCTCTGCCAGATTAAGCGAATTGTCTTTCTCTGATAGGGCGATTGCCTCTTGCCATTGTTTTTCAGCTTCGCTGTAGTTCCCTGCAATAAAGCTAGTCTCAGCCTGCTCTTCTTTAGTTTTCCAGTCAGTTGCTGAGTTCGTTGTATCAGTCTTCGCTTCATTTGCTGCGGCCTTAGCAGCATAGTCGCTAGTTGAAATAAGGCCTACAGATATAGCTACAGATAGGGATAGAGCTATTGTCGCCCGTGAAAAGCGGCGAATAATTTTGGGGGCGCTGGACATTGGGCCTCGCACTATTAGATTAAGGTGAATGGAAAACTGTAGATTATGCGATCTGTGGCACGCGGGGTCAATGCTTTCCAGCACGCAAACCTTTAAGAGATTGTGCTAGGATATCACCATACGTAGATATGGCCCTGGGGTTTAATCGTAGTGACCGGTAGTGATTTCTCAGACAGTTCTGGCTCATCGGATAGCTCCGATCGCCGCTCGGCTGGTTTTCCCTCGCCTGCTGCTGATTATATTGAGCAGCGTTTAGACCTCAATAGCCTCTTGATTAAGCATAGAGAGGCGACCTTTTTCTTGCGGGTTGAAGGCGATTCAATGATAGGTGCGGGTATTCACAGCGGTGATTTAATTGTGGTTGACCGATCACTCAAAGCTCAGCACAAGAAGGTCGTAGTGGCAGTGCTTGACGGCGAGCTGATAATTCGGCGCTTGCTTATTGAAGGCGAAAGCTTTTCGCTTGCTTCTGAAAACCCTGATTATTCACCTATTAAAATAACTGGTGATGCTAATTTTGAGATTTGGGGGACTGTCACCAATGTCATTCATGAACTCTAGGGTAGGTGTTTGAGGTGGCAGATCAAAAGCTTTTTGCCCTAATCGACTGCAATAATTTCTATGTTTCTTGCGAGCGTTTGTTCAACCCTAAGCTTGAGGGCAAGCCCGTAGTTGTGCTCTCAAACAACGATGGTTGCGTGGTTTCGCGTTCTAGCGAGGCCAAGGTCCTGGGTGTGAAGATGGGCGTGCCACTTTATCAAATTAGTGCTCTGGTCAAAAGTGCTGGCATTGTTACTCTATCGTCCAATTATGCTCTATACGGTGATCTCTCTAATCGAATAATGAGCATTCTCAGCGGCTTTAGCCCCCATCAAGAGATTTATTCTATAGATGAGTGCTTTCTTGACTTTACCGGTATTCCCGATCGCTTGCGCCGAGCTCGAGAAATTAAAGAGACAATCAAACAATGTGCTGGTGTGCCTGTCTGTGTTGGCATTGGACCAAGTAAGACTCTGGCTAAACTTGCTAACTATACGGCCAAGACTGTCAGTGATTGTGGTGGTGTTTTTGATTTTTCCGCCTTGACTGAAAGCGAGCGCGATCGTATTTTCGCAACTCTTAAAGCTGGCGAAGTTTGGGGAATTGGTCGCAAATTGGCGCAGAAGTTTGAGCAAATTGGCATCAACACTGTATTGCAATTAAAAGATAGTTCGCCAGAGCTGATGCGCAAGCAGTTTAGTGTAGTGATTGAGCGAACGGTGCGAGAACTGCGTGGGCAGTCGTGCTTAGATATGGCTGAGATTGCCTCTGCTCGCAAGCAGATTGTTTCTTCGCGCTCTTTTGGCAAAAATGTTTTTGAGCTAGCTGATTTGGAGCAGGCTGTGGCAAGCTATATGGCTAAAGCTGCTTTGAAGTTGCGAGCGGATAGATCGCTGGCCGGGGCGCTGGAAGTTTATATTCGTACTAATAGATTTGCTGAAGGCAGTGAGCAGTATTCCCAGACCGCTACGGTTACTTTGAGTCATCCTACTGACGATACTATGGTCTTAATGAAAGCCGCTAGCAATGCTCTCAGGCAGATTTATCGCAGCGGTTATGCCTACCAGAAGGCGGGCGTTAGTCTGCTTGATTTGAGTAATGCCGATGAAAGGCAGCTTTCGTTGTTTCAAACTGAAGCTGTCAATACTCGCTCTGAGAAGTTGATGAAGTTGATGGATGCGACCAATTCCGCCATGGGGCGAGGCACTTTGTATTTGGCGGCTGAAGGGCAAAATCACAGCTGGCAGATCAAGTGCAATTTTAAGAGCCCCGAATATACGACCAGTTGGAAGGGCTTAGCTGTGGCGCGGGCAAAGTAAGAAAATTGGCCAGTTAATGTAGCAAGGTCTTTTGAGCTGCTAAAGTATCCAAGCAGTAAATGATTCACTCGAAAAGTGATTCAGGCTGGAGTTTATTCTAGTTGAGGCATTTTATTTGGCAACCCTTTCGTCTGCTCCCCCTACCAAAGCAAGTTCAGTAAAACCAATTACGCTGCTGTTGATTGTTGTATTTTTACTGCTCAACTGTTTTATGGCTTTTTGGTTTGCTTCGCCGTATTTTGCTGTTAACGATATTAAGGCTGCTGCGGCCAATGGCGATCAGTCTAAGTTATCGCGATTGCTAGACTTGCCTGCCATTAAAGAAAGCATAAAGGGCCAGCTGGTTGATGACGAAATTATTGATATGGCCGTGAGCCCTGCCGGTCTGACAAATTTATTTAATTGCAGCAATCTTGTCACTGGCAGTATTGGCTTGGCCGGCTCGCAAGCTAATGTAGATAGTGCCACGCGTTTGCAAACAGTGGGTGTTACTCCTGAAGTCGAGCCTAATTCAGTAAGCGCAAACGATTATGTTACTCTCGATCAGTTTGTTTCATATACAGGTCAGAAGTATTCAGGACAGGGCGTCAAGTTTATTTTGAAGCGCGCAGGTCTGTTTGGTTGGAAGTTAGCGGGCATGGAATTTCAATCATCACCGGTGGTGCATACACCTGTTTATGTGGTTGGTTATTTGACAGAAGAAGTGCCAGCAGGCATCAAAGACTTGCAGCTCTACGACCGCCTGCTGGCTGTTAATGACGAGCCGGTTGTAGATTATCCCGGTGCGGTTTTGCAGTTTAAGGCGGCTGGAAATTCGGCCAATATAGCTGTGCTCAGAGATGGTGAAATCAAATCGTTTGGTGTTAGTAAGCCTGCTAGAGGCAAATTTGGTGTGATTCTTAGTGGCCTGGTTTTCTCACCCAAGCCCGGAGTGGTAGCAACACCGGCCGCTTTAGATAAGAAGTACTTGCTTGAGTTAATGCAAAGCCAAGACCCTGCTGCTACAGCGGCCTTGATGCAACAGGGGCAAATGGTGCTATTGCAGCCCGGCAGCTTGGTGCTAAGTGGGCCAGCTATTGAGCTGCCAGTGGGCAATAACAATGGTGTGCAAGTCTTTCTTGGTCACCTTTTAGAAGGTCGAGCTACCACGGGGCCACAAGGTCTTCCCGGGCGCAATTTTTGGATGTTGCTCTCTAACTTCCCGGAAAAACCACCAGAGCATTAGAGCTAGTGCAAAGTGCTCTCGCTAATTGCTTGTGGCAATCTCGATTGGTTTCTCAAGTGGTTTCTCAATCGCTAGCTCGCCGTGTAGAGCATAGGCGCTAGTGATTGGTGCTAGCTCTTTATTCGCTATGTTTCTAACAAAGCAGATAACCTGGCCAATGCCGCTGATATTTAGTTTTTCCGCTGCGGCTTTGGACAGGTCAATTACCCTTTTGCCTATGTATGGCCCTCTGTCTGTGACCACTACTTCTACTTTTCTGCCATTGTGCGGATTGAAGATTAGAAGCTTAGTGCCAAATGGCAGTGTCTTGTGGGCGCAGGTGAGTTTGTGCATGTCATATATGCCACCAGAGGCGGTTCGGCGGCCATGGAAGCTTCCTCCGTACCAAGAGGCTATGCCACCAAATAGTTTGTGCAGATCTTCGCCGCTTGAGGCAAAGGCAGGGGCTTCCAAGAATAGAGCGGTCAGAGCAGTGCAAGCAATTAAAATTTGGCGCGTCAAAAAGAACCCTTTAGGGCTGTGAAAATTAGTCATAAACGTTATCCAGTAAACAAATCATTTGAGAGCAAACAAAAAAACTGTTTGTTTCTCGCTTGCATTCGACAGCCCACAGTGGGCTTTGGTTCCGCCTGCTAGATTAATCCTGGCTAATGGTGCCGGTATTTATGCCTGTCTCTATGCCTGAGTTTAAGCCTGTATCTAGGCCTGTGTCTATGTTTCTAGAGCGTCTCGCACTTGGTCGATAATTTCAAGCACTTCATCGTTGCTTAGATGCGGATAAATCGGCAGTGACACGGTCGATTGGCTCAGCTTAGTAGCGTTCGGTAAGTTGTTGGCCTGGTTGGCTTCAACTTTATCAACGGGCACTATAGTCTCGATACAGGCCTGTTTTAGATAATCAATAACGGCTGCTGCTCTTTCAGTTTGGAGAATTGCTCCTTGTCTAACCGGGCTCGCGTTGGTGTTTTGATTGTCCAAAATGTCGAAGCCTGCTTCTTTGTAGGCCTCATAAATATCTTCTCGTCGCGCCATTAGTTTGGCTAGCTTTTCTAGTTGTACACGCCCCATCGCTGCTTGCATGTCAGTGATATTGAAATTGAAGCAGGCGCTGTCAGAATTGTGCTCTCGGTAGTTTCTAATTTTTTCAATCAGGTCACTATGCCGTGAAACAAGCATGCCGCCTTGGCCGCCTGTGCTAATTACTTTGTCTGTGCTAAATGAATAGACTGATATTTCGCCGACTAGGCCGACATTATTGAGATTTTTATCTGCACCAATCTTGGCACCAAGAGCCTGCGAGCAGTCTTCTATTATTTTCAGTTCGCGCCCGTCTCGTAGCTCAAGTAATTTAGTCAAGTCAACCGGTAGACCGAACATATGCGGAATAAGAGCGATGGTGGCATTGCTTTCAGCGGCAGCAGCTAGGTCGATGTTTGGCCCGTCGCTGTCAATCAAGACTGCCTTAGCTTTGGCTAGGGCCAGAGCGTTACGCAAACCCGTTGAGTAGGCCGGGATGATTACTTCTTTGTTCTCAGCTGCAAGAGCCCAGAGAGCCAGATAGCGGGCTGCTGTGCCGCTCGATAGTGCTACGGCGTGGCCTTCTTCGAGGCCAAGAAACTTGCAAAACTCATACTCAAACTTGGCAATTTCAGAGCCGCTACCAACATAGCCTGAGTGAATCACTTTCGAAGCCGCTTGCTCTTCTTGTCGGCCCATGGTGGCCTTGCAATGCGAGATTATGTGAGCTGGAAGTTCGACCTGTTTGACGACCTTCTTTTTCGGTGGATTAGCGACCTTGATTTTTTTCTTTTTCTTGAGAGGTTTCATTTTGATGCTTTAGCTTGGTTGTATAGGGTAGCGCATGTATGACGATTTAAAATGTGTATATTGTCAGGAGCCGTCGATTTGCTTATATATTTCACTCTGGGCTTTAGCAAATCTTTCGCGCATTTCTCTTGTATAGGGGTTGTAGCGCTGCATGTCTAGAAAAAGCTGAAGCTCGTCTTTACTGACTTGTTCTGTAACTTCTTTGAGTTTTTGACTGCTAGTTGTTGCAACTTGGCTTTTCGATAAGTGCATGTTGCTCAGTATGCGCCCAACCAAGTGGGTTAGAGCCTGACTGCCTGCCATTTGTTCGTCGTGCTCTTCGGCGCTCATTTCAATTACTTTTAGTTGTTTCTCCACGAAATAGGTTTTCCAGAATATATAAGTTTCATCACTGGCTCGAAATTGTTCGATGACAATGCGCTGACCAGCTAGACCAGACTGATTGACGCTGTCGGGGCCAAATAGCGGATGGCAGAGCATGGCCTCGATCTTCTCAGGCAATTCTTGCGTCAATATTTCTTTGGCGTGCACCTTAACTGAAAGTAGATCAATTATGAGTTTGCTCTTGCCGATTCTCTTCAAAATACCAGCATGCTCATTGATAGTAGCGGCAAATTCTGAAATCGGCACGCTATAAAAAATCACATCGGCTGCCAGAGCATCTTCTATGGTAGCTACTGGCACTCCTGCTTTTCTGGCTTGCTCTAAGGCTGTCTCTGATTGGTCATAAACTTTGACTGGAAAGTCTGACTTAATTAGTGAGGCCCACAGTTGACCGAAGCGGCCGAAGCCAATGATGCTCACTTGAATCTGGTCTTTAATTTGATTCTGGCTCTGGTCTTTACTCTGTTGCAGGGTGGGTGTGCGTTTTTCCATTGACCTAAATCAAATTGATAGCAGCATGAGCCATTGTGATAATTTCATCCAGCCTCTTTGAGTGCGAGGGCTCAGTCAGCCTTGAATTGGTCAAATAAGTGAAGGAAACTCCACTACTTGGATCTGCAAAGCTATAAGAAGTACCAACACCACCATGACCAAAAGTTTCAGCCGGGGCTGTACTGCCGAGGCCGCGAATAGTTGGTGTATTTCCTCTCACATGAACACCCATAGCGCGATGCATCGGTGCTCCGAAGAAATGGTCGATGCGGTCTTCGGTGTGATTGCGGGTGGCGTATTGCACTATATGCGGTGATAATAGTCTGGTGCCATTAAGAGAGCCTAAGCCCAAAAGCATTTGATAAAAAAGAGCAACATCAGAAGCGCTGGCATAACCTCCAGCACCGGGCATGCCCGATTGATAGAAAGACTTTTTATCAAAGTTGATGTCTGATAAATGATTAGTGGGCTCATTAGCGTCTGGGCAATAGTAGGCCCCAGCAATGCGATGTTGCTGGTTTTCTGGTACGCCAACGAAAAAGTCATGCAATGCCAGGGGCTTCAGTATTTCGTCACTAATGAATTGGCGAAAATCTTTTTTCGTAATCGCTTCTATCAATACTGCTAGCACCCAGTGTGCGGCATAAGAGTGGTAGAAGACTTTGCTGCCTGGTTCAAAATCAAGTTTGAAGTCGCAAACTGATTGGCTCAGCAGTTCGTGATCAACCCAGGCTTCTTCTGGCACCATAGCGTTGGGAAAGCCAGCTTGGTGAGTGAGCAAGTGATAGGCGGTGAGGTTTTCTTTGCCGTGTTTGGCAAATTCTGGAATATAGAAAGCCACGGGTGTGTGCAAGCTCAATTCGCCGCGTTCGGCCAGTATCCAGATGGCGCAAGATGTAATTGGCTTGGTTTGAGAGTAGAGCAGCCAAAGTGTGTTGCTATCGGCTTTCTGGGCTGGCATTTCATTTGCGGCTAAGCGGGCTTGGCCAAAGTTGCCACTAACTACTACCTGGCCGTGACGGGCGAGGGCTACCGAGGCGCCGGGATATTTATGGGCTGCGACATCGTCTTCTAGGCGGGCAAATAGTCGGTTTATGCAGTCAACGTCGAGACCTGCTTGCAGCAGGTGGCCCCTATCAACGGTATTAGACTCAATAGTTTTCATAGTAAGTAATTGTAGCTTTCTTCCTCTTTTACTTTTTGTGCTTTTGCCCAGTGTCGTTTGTGAACTGTCAAGAAGCCTGCTATCTCTTGCTCTGCCTATTTCACGAGTATTTCACCCTGACCCTGTTAGTTTCTTAGACACTTATCATCTGCCATTTCATCAGAATTTTGCACAGCACCCCTTTCTATTTACCAGGTTCCAAAGTGTCAAGAGAAGCCTTCGATTCAGTCGAAAATCGCCGCCAGCGTGTTGATACAGCTGGCAATGATGCTCTGCAGCCCTATCGCCTGGACCAGCCCAATAGACTCCTGGGTAACGGCTTTAATCTGCCAGACAAAGGCGCCCTGGATATTCCTAATATATGGAAGATCAACGGCAACGATGGTATTGCCCAAGACTTCAGGCCAGACAAGGCTGCCAAGGGTGGTCACGATCATGTGGTCTCTAACAGCGATACCCTTTGGCGTATTGCCAAAGATTCGCTCACTGCCAATGGCGACCATGCTTCTAATACTCAGATTTCTAAGCGCATTCAATCAATTATCAAAGCTAACCACGAGGAGCATCCCCGCTTGGGCCGCAATCCCCATTCGCTAGCACCGGGAATGAAGCTTCATATACCCGATCATGATGGCCCTCAGCAGCCAGGAAGAGCCTCTCACCGCAGTGAGCACGCTGAGAGAGGAGATAGGCCCGGAGGAGAAAGACACGGCGCGCAGAGTCAGTATCGTACTCACCGAAGAGATCAGAATAGTAACGAGCACGGCGATGGGGAGAAACCTGCCGAGCGGCAGCCTAGAGCGAGAGAGCGCCAGCGGCCAGAGGGCGACAAACCTACCAATGACCGTACTGATAAAGGCGCTAATGAAGGGGACGGCGGCTCGCTGGCCAAGGCCATGAAGCAGTTTGGCCACGATTTGGCCGATGCTGCCAAGCGCATTGCCCATAGTTTAGGAACCATTGGTGACTGCGCCAAGGGGCCGCGGCTAACGTTTAAAGAGCTAGGATTCCATTTGCCACCAGCTATCGCCACCGAACAAGGGCGTATGCTCAAAGAGAGTGGCTTGTTTCACGAAGTACCACGTGAAGAAGTGCGGCCTGGAGACTATGGTGTGCGCGACTGGAATCGCCATGTGACGAAGCGCCATGGTGGCGTTAACAAGGGTGATTCTTTTATTGTCACCGCCGTCAGTGCTGATGGTTCCCTCAAGGGCGCAAATGACCATAATTTCAATGTTCCAGAAGACGGCGGTCGCTACCGCAACTTGCGTTTCATGAGACCGACTCCTGAGTTCTATAGACGTTATGGTGGCAATATCTAGAGTAAGATAGCCTTGCTGATTGAGGTTGTCTTTATGTCTAATGTCGCTAGATTCGCTGGTGCTTTATTTGCAGCTGTTTGTTTGTGCTCTCTGGCGCTATTGTCTGCTTGGGCAAAACAATATGTGGTTGAAAACTTCAATAAGAGTGGGCCAATGCTGCCGACCATGAAAGATGGACAGGCTCTTGTCTCGGCTATGTGCGCCGATGCTCAGAAGCTCAATGATTATTCGCTTGTATTTGAAACCATTACTTTCAAGAAAGGTGAGACCGTTTCTGAAAAAGGAAATTTGTATTTCAAAAAGCCTAAGCTTATGCGCTTAGAAGAAATTGGTGATTACAAAAAAGGTTCAGTGGCTGTTCTTGGCAAAGATGGCAAAGTACGTGCCCATGCTGGTGGACTGATCAAGTTTGTCACTTTGACCATGGACCCCTCTGATAAGCAGCTCAATGCGGCCAATGGTGATCGCATGGAAGATTCTGATTTTATTTCGCTCAGCAATGTCTTGCGTGATCGCCTTAAGCAAGGCCAGTTGGCTCGTGTCAGTGACAAGCCAGTGGCTGCACCGGGGGTGGGGCAGCCGACCTTGGTGCTTGAGATTTTCAAAGCGAGTGAGCCAAAAGTAGTATTGAAGCGCGTTTTTGTTGATCCCAAAACCAATTTGCCTGTTCGCTGGGATGATTATGACTACAAAGAAACCTGCTCAAGCACCTGGAAGAATGTCAAAACCAATATTGGTATCAGCGATAATTTGTTCAAGATGTAGCTGAGGCTATGCTGCTGCATTTTGAGCAAGTATCACTTTTTCGCCTGGCGCCTTATACCAATAAATGTTTCAAAATTCGAAGATCTTGACTAGCGGATAGTCTTGCGGATAGTCCCGTGGGTAAATGGTCTTATGACTACGAGCAAACAGCGATTTACATGGCCATATCAGCTGGCTCTAATCGTCATCGTCTGGTTGGCGCTCTCGCCGCTTGTGGCTTTACCTCTCTACCAAAGACTGCTGTTTTTTCCTGAGGTTTGCCAGGTCGATAGTTTAGTGCCGCATTTCGGACCTCTTTCGAAGTTGTGCTCTTCAATAAAAATAGTCCATTTCAAAAGTACGAATAACAACCAACTCACTGGTTGCTTCCTAGTTCTAAATCCATCAGCGCCAGTTGTCCTAGTTAGTCACGGCAATGCTGGTAACTTAAGTCATCGCACTATCTTGGCAGAAGCACTTCTCCGGGCAGGCTTCTCGGTGTTCTTGTACGACTATCAGGGTTATGGCTGTTCGCAGGGCAGTCCATCTATAAGAGGTGTCGTGGATGATGCTTTAAGTGCTTATGATTATTTGGTGAATACGGAGCAAGTTCCTTCGCCTAAAATTATTGCCTACGGTGAGTCACTTGGCTGCGGAGTGGCAGCTGAATTGAGTAAGGTGCGTCCAGTTAAGGCAATAGTATTGCAGTCTGGTTTTCCTTCACTGATGTGGGGCGCCCATGATCGCCTGTGGTTTACCTGGCTCTATCCGCAGTCGTGGTTTCCAGATCTTGACTGCGTTTCCGCTGTTAGGAATAAAGTTCATGCACCGCTTCTGATAATTCATGGAACGGAAGATGCGGCCTTCTCTGTGTCTTATGCCAGACTAATTTTCGAGAAAGCGAGTGAACAAAAAAGACTAGTGATTATCAAAGGCTTGAAGCACAATGTAGATTGGAATGATCTGGCTAAGCTACAAACAGCGTTGACTGATTTTAGGTTGTCTCTATGAGCGAAGAGCCTCTGAGAGTTGAAGCAAAAGACGAGAGTATTCAGGCAATGCTTACCTCGATGTCTGCTGGAAGCCTTGGCTCATTAGCTTTTAATTTAGGAGCAATCGCCTGGATTGGTCTTAATCTCAATTTCCAAAACTTCTCAGTTGTCTATCAGCCCGGTTGCTATATTTCACCCAATGTTCTCAATGTACTTTCTGCTTTTGTACTGCTATACAGCGGATACTTGGCTGTCTGGGCAATTTATAGGGGCAGTTTGTTTCCGGCTATAATCACTCTCACGTTTATCTACAGCATGGTGGCAACGCTGCTTCGTATCTTCTTATGATGTAGCCTCAAGCCAGATAACCAGTGCATCTTTGGCTGAATTCATAAACCAAGCAGTATCATCGTCGACATTTTCCTGCTCGGTGGCTAGAAGTAGTTTCTTCTCCCAAGTATGCATGACCTTTTCTGTTGTCACGTCTTCGGCGCGCAGCCCGAGTATCAGGCAAGCTTTGCGAATTTCAGGGGGAATTGGATGGCGACTTTTGACGTTACTCATCGAGGGTCTCCTTTGCTCAATTCTTACTGAGCAACTAGCTCTAAAAGGGCTTGTTTACCGACGCTGCCAATTAGACGGCTCTTTTCTTGGCCGTTTTCAAACAGAATAATGGTCGGTATCGACTGAATCTTGTAGGTCTTAGATAAATTTGGATTTTGATCAACGTCGACCTTAAAGACAGCGATATCTGGCTGGTCTTCGGCGAATGCCTCTATCACTGGTGCCATCTGATTACAAGGGCCGCACCAAGGTGCCCAAAAGTCTACAACTGCTAGTCTGTTTGTTTGCAAGACGTCGGCAGTAAAGGTACTTTCTGTTTGGTTTTTCACAAGCTTCAACATTTTCTTCACTCCATTTATTTTGTTTTTTTGTTTGTTAGACTGCCGATAATCTAGTTGCTGGCTAAAATCGCTTCGCTGCCTGGCTCAGTCATCGGGCTAGTTATTGGATTATTGGTTGCTTCGTTTCTCGTTGCTTGGGCAATCAGCCGTTTGCTCAGGTTTATGTTGCCTCCCCCATTGATTCGCCCAAGAGAAAGACTGGCGTAAAGGGGTTTTCTTGGCGCAGAGTTTGCCGTTTGGCAGTTGATTCAACGTGATTGTTGCCCAGGCTGTAAGTTATGACGTTACCGGAGTCGTAAATGCCCTCTTGGTGAAGATTACTTGCGTGGACAGAGGAAGCAGTGAAGCTGCTTAAGGAGAGGCCGAGCAATAATGCCAGTGAATTGAAGATTCGTTTCTTGCCGTTCATGACTGCCTCGTTTATCATCACTGCTTAGATTAAGCGGTCACTTTTGACCGTCGTCGGTACTAACTCAATATTGGACCGGTCGTCTACAAAGTGTCAACCCCTCGCCCAGGATTTCTTCATGAGCCGTATTCTCGTGGTTGGCTGCGTTTCGTTTGACACAGTGCATTTGGAGCTTTCTGGGCCAGAAGAAGATTTAGATTCTGCTTCTGGCTCGGGTTCGACTTTTCCTTCGGCCCCTTCCCCTGCTGCCAGGCGCACTATCAAAACTATTGGTGGAGCTGGTCTATATACGGCCCTGGCGGCTGCCAAAGTCGGGGCCGAGGTCACTTTATTTGCGCCAAAGCCCTCCCCTATGCCTGATTTGCTCAAGCCCGTCGAGGCTATGCTCACCTGGGTGGGTCCCGAGATTGATATTGAGCAGATGCCAACCCTTGAAATTGTTCACCACGGATACGATCGAGCCACTCTTCTTAACGCCTCTTGGGGTGCTGAGCATCTCTTGCAGCCAGAGTCTTTGCGGCAATTGGTTGACACTCATTTCGACATTACTCATATAGCCGCACTGAGTAGCCCAGCCAGGCAACTCGAGTTTATGACCTTCCTTAAAGCCGTAAAGGCCAATCAGGTCATTTCAGTTGGCACCTATGCCCGCGCCATAGCCGCTGATAGCGCTACTGTTAAAGAGCTTTTGGCTGGAAGTGATGCTTTCTTTATGAACAAGAACGAAGCCAATCTCTTGTTTGGCGAAGGTGCCATTCTGCCCAAAGAGTATCAGCTAATTTTTGTCACCACTGGTGGTGATGGTGTTGATCTCTATACGGCTGACGCTGAAAATGGTGTGCTGTTTGAGCAGGTCGAAGCCGAGCAGGTAAACGTGGTCGACCCCACCGGAGCTGGCGACTCCTTCTGTGGGGCCGCCCTGGCAGGTCTGACTATTTACATTAATCCAGTGGCCGCGGCTCAGGTCGGTGCTCTTGTAGCATCTAAAAGCATAGAGTACGAAGGGCCATCAATCTACTTTATAGAAGAGTGATTCTTATGCTCTTTATCATACTGAAGGCGGCTTGCCTTCAGGGCTTTCAGTATGCTTATTAGATTTTCGTTTTCTGGAATATTTGTTTTGCCGTAGTGAAAATTGGTGAATATCCACTGACCTTTGACGAATTTTACTTCGGGAGTTACTGCTGGACTTTTGCCCTTTTTGCCACTCGATACGTCAAATACTTCGACCCAATAGCATTTGTCTTTAGGTATAACTTTGCCAGCAAGATAACGCGTTGGTGTGTCTTGGCCGTTGATAAAGGGGTCAAAATCAAGGCCGACAATTTCATCAGTCACTTTCGCTGATGCGGCCATGTCTTCCTTCAGCATAGCTAAGAGTGTGGGGCTGAATGAACTGGCTCTCTCTTTGAGAATGCGTTGGTCGCTTGGCACCGGCACATTTTTTGTCATTTGAGGAATGTACCAGGTGTAGAAGGATTGGACAAAACCTTTGGCGCTGAGAGCTGACTGCGCTTGTGCACTTGGTATTGCCGTTAGTGTCAGTACTGTAGCGATAAGGCTCATAGTTAGGCCGATGTTGCCAATTGATTTTCTTATACTCACGCTTGTCTCCATGCGCCTTTAAAAGTGGTTATTCCAGTTCTATGTGGCCATTTGCCTTCAGCCAAACAAGTAAACTTCCTGAGATCAAAATCATAGCTAAGATACAGAAGTAATAGCCAGAGGCCGCGTGCACTTCTGGTATGGCAAAATTCATACCATATATGCCTGCAATTAAGCTTGGTGGCAGTATTACAGTGGCAATTATAGTTAAAAGAGTTGTGGTTCTATTGGTGCGTAGGCTCAGGCCTGAGACATAGACATCCATTAGGTTATAAGACATGGCCCGATAAGTTTCGAATAAGCGAATAACTGCTGCCGCTTCATCTTTACGGTAGCCGATTTGAATTTTGCCCTTCTCGCTCATCAATGGGTTTTGCGAACGTTCCAGAGCCAGTAGAACAGTTTCAATCGGCCAGACTTGATTGAGAAAAATCCAAATCAGCTGTTGGGCGCGGTTAATCAGCTCTAGTTCTTCTTTGCCTGGTTTGAGAATGATTTTGTTCTGAATTTCTTCAAGCCTCGTGCCACCGAGCTTGAGCAGCTCCACATAGCTGTTAAGGACGTCTTGAATTAGTTCAGTGGCTAATATGTCGACACCATTGTTGGCAAAGTAGGGCCCTTTCTCTTGCAGCTTATGGCTGACCATGGTGAAGGCGCTGTCGTGGCTAAACTGTCTTGTAATCAAGACTTTCTCGGCCATGAAGAAGTTGATGCTTTCTATGGCGTCAACTTTCTCTGTTATGGATGGGCGAGTGAGAGTCCAGAATACGCCGTTGTGAAAATCTTCGTAGAAAGAGTCTTTGTGCGGGCCGCGCAGCAATTTCTTCTGCTCATCGGTGAGGTCGAGAAAGTCACTTAATTGCTTCCAGAACTCGTCGCCTAATGAGCCTGACAGGTGCAGCCAGACAAAGTCTTTTTCGGACCGCTTAACCGCCAGATCTTCAAAGTCAAAGAAACCAGCTTCTGCCAGGCCATCTTGATCCATACAGTGAAGCTTAGTACGCAGTTCCAGTGTATCTGGTAGGCAGGGTTCAAGAGATAGGGTTTCCTGCGAGAAAGCCAATCTTCCATGGCTAAAAGGCAATTCTTTCACAGACATCCTCAATTAAGGGGCGAAGTGAAAATATAATGGCAGAAAAATGCTCCTGACAATTAATTGTTCAATTACCAGGTGGCTACGAAACCATCTCGCCTGCTCATCATTCTTTGTAGATATTGTTGTGAAACTGGCTTGAAGTGCTGGGTGTTCTTTCTATCGGGATCGCCCAGAATGTATTGGCCGTTGGCATCGCGTCCAGCGATATAAATGTAGTGTGGATTGCCTGTATGAGGGTTGATTACTTTAGCTACGGCTGAGCGGCCCTTGTCGAGTTCGCGATTGAGGTCGCGCATGGCTTGCTCGCCGACATTGCCCATGCCATAGCTATAAGCTTTGGCTTCTAGGCCTGTTTCTCTCATTTGGCCAGCTAGTGTTTCTAGAGTTCCTCTGTAACCGATGCCATTGGTGTTTGTTAGATCTTTCATGGCCTGGGTTTCGCGGCCATGTCGAAGAGGCCGACCGAGGCGGTGATCTGCTTTGGCCATGCCAACAGCGAAGGCCGAGCAGCTATAGCCGTCATCTTGGTGCGTGTAGAACTTAGAGATATCGTTGACCGAGCGAACGGCTCCTGGGTTTACGTCAGTTCTATTGTCAGTTCTTCCGTTTTGGTTGTCGCCTTCTCTGTTTCTCCAAGGAATGATTACTGGTTCTTTGGGCTTCTTATCTGTTGGTTGCTCTTGCCTCTCTGTGTCGGCGGGGAAATCAGGCCGACGACGTGGTAGAGGCACATTTTCTGGCAATGTAGTTCTATTGTCAGGATTGGCATCTAGTCTAGGCTGTGGTTGCTGCTCTCTCTTTGGTGTCACTTCCGGCGTTGGGTTTTTGTCGCCGTTTGGTTTCACGGCTTGGTTAGGCACGACGGTGTCCTGGCTAAATTTTGACACTGTGCTGTCTTTTTCGTTGGCTGTCCACCAGTCTCCGCGATAGTCGGCTTTGCTGCCATTTTTATTGCGTTGTTGTTCAATCTCGCCGTTGCGTTCGACAGCGCGCAGAACCGGACGAGATTTGCCCTGGGCATCAGTGCTGGAAAGTTGTAGTAAGTGTACGTTTTTGCCGGCCTCAAGGCTGGCAATTTCAAAGTTGCGAGGCTTGCCGCCATCATTTAAGGTGATTTGAACACGGCCATCTTTGCCTTTTTCAGAATCTTTATAAATGGTTGCCAGGGCATCCATCTTTTGTTTGATGGTGGCATCGGGCGATTCCAGCGATTTCTTGGCGTTCTCTATGCGCTGCTCTTTGGTTAGTTCAGTTGGTTTTTGTTGATCGCTTGCAGGCTGAGCTTTATCTGTATTCGCGGCCGCTTGCTCGCCGGGAGTCGTTACCTTGAAATCTTGCCAACCCTGTAGGGTGAGGCTGGGCATTTCGCTGGTGAGTTTACCGGGGTCGGCGGGTTTGTACTGTTTGAGCAACTCCACTCTGTCAACGTTCGAAAGGGTGCTGTCGGCAGTACCTTGGTTGGCGTCTAGCTTCTTTTCTGTGGCTATTGTCGGTTGGTCTAAGGGTCTGGTGGTCATTGGTTGCCTCGGACAAATGCAAGAGTGAGTTGTTGCTAACGTTTATTTGTATTGGGATAGTATGACTTTGACCGTGAAAAAGACGTGAAACAATGACCCACTTTGGTTTTAAGCTTTTTGGTTGGTCCTTAACAAATTTCTGGCCTATCGAGTAAGCTAACTAGAGTCAAAATTCAATTGGGGATGTCATGTCGCTTCAGAAAATCAAGGATGCCATAGCTAATCAGAAGATGATTTGTCCCGAGTGCAAGAAACCAATTCAAAAGTGGGAAAAGTATGCTGAAACAATTGATGCCGTGCGCGATGGTTTCAACATAATCGAAATTGACTCTAATGCTTCAAGAGTGACACTCACTTGTGGCAACGCTCCCTGTGCCTGGAAAGAACGGTCTGAATATTGGATCGAATACATTATTGATTAGGCATTACTGAAAAGGCATTTTTGATTATTCCTGAAAGCGAAAATTCTAATTGTTCATGTGTATGGATGATATGCGCCATTCGTGACCGACTGGTGACTGGCTCTTAATTTCTCTGTTTGGCGTCGGAGCCAAATTTTTGTGGCCGTTGGTCATAGAAAGCGATTTCGATTGCCATAGCTGTGCCCCCACCGGCTGCAGCAATGAAACATAAGATGGCAAGGCCAGGATAGCCAAATATTGTAAACCTTGTGGAGACTTGCATCAGTAGGGCTGCGCCCACTATCAGTGCGGCGAGAATGAGCGATAGACTGACTCGGTTTGCTAGTTTTTGAAAGGCATCTACGATCAAGGGCTCATCAATTACTTTCACTGTCAGTTTGTTGTTGGCGGCAAGATCGAGAATCTTATTGATGTGCGACGGAAATTTCTCGGCAAAGTTCTTTGCTTCTAAAATGCTTGTGAACAGGTGGCCTGGTGAGACATCCTTGAACATGCGCTGCTGCATTATCTTAGCGGCGTGGCGACGAACCGAGGCATTGGGGTCGAAAGCGGGAAAGAGCGTGCGACCCACTTGATCGAGATTCAGAAGAGTCTTGCCTAGCATGGTCAGCTCGGATGGTACACGAATGCCGCAGTCGCCCGCTGCTCGTGTAATATCGAGCACCACTCGACCAATTTGCATTTGCTCAATATTTTCACCGCCACTGGTTTGGACCAGGTCGGCAATTTTTTTGCGACAGGCCGTTTCGTCAAAATTGTCTCTGCGAGTACCAATGTCTATGGCCGTATCCGCGGCTGCCTCAGAGCGCCCCTCACTGATGGCCAGTATCAGTTGCAAGAGCTTGCTCTGCATTGATGGAGTTAGGTAGGCAACCATGCCCAGATCAAGCAGGCCGATTTTGTTTTCTTTGGTAAGCAAAACATTGCCCGGATGAGGATCGGCATGGAAAAAGCCGTCTACTAGAATTTGTTGAAGATAGGCTGCGAAAGCCTCTTCTGCCAGTGCTTCTCCATCTATTTCAAGCAATTCTAGAGCGCTGACATTTGTGATTTTTTTACCGTGGATGAATTCCATGGTCAGAACTTTTGATGAACTGAAATCATTGATGGGGGCTGGTACTACTATCATTTCGAAGGCACGCAGATTGTGTTTCATGGTTTCAAGATTATGTGCTTCTTTGCGATAATCTAACTCTGCAAGAATGCTCTTACTAAATTCCTCCAGCATCAAACCATATTCATAGCGCTTGCCTGCTTCGGTGTGAGCATCATAGAAGTCGGCTATATCACTCAATATGTGTAAATCCTGAATGATACTTTCTCGAATTCCTGGCCTTTGTACTTTCACTGCCACTTCTCTTCCATCTCTCATCACCGCATGGTGAATCTGACCTAGCGAGGCCGCTGCTACAGGTACTTGATTGAATTGCGAGAATGCTTTTGATAGCCGCACACCTAGCTCATTGACGATTGTCTTTTCTACTTCGGCAAAAGCAAATGGCTCACAGTTATCTTGCAAGCGCGATAGTGCATCAATATATATTGTTGGTAGAAAGTCTGGCCTGGTAGAAAGTAGTTGACCTAGTTTGACGAAGGCAGGACCCATTTTTTCTAAGTCGACAGCTAATTCTGTCGCCTTTGCTGGAGCGTCAGTTGACGGAGTGGTCTCAGGAAGCATGGCTTGATCGATGCCGGCATACTTGACCAGATCAGAGTTACCATATTTGAAGAGCAGCAAACCAATGTCTTTGTAGCGTTTGAGGTTCTCTGGGCTAATCTTGATGCCTATTGATTGACCACCTGGCTTCATCTAGTTGTTCCTCAATTCGGTCATTGCTGCTTTTTCGATGCTTGGCTGTTCATTTCGCTGAAAGACTGGAAAAGTCGCAGTTCGTTCCATTTTGCTGGCGTTGAAGATTAATTAGCTGCGTAATCACCACACTGATAGGGGGCCTTGCTGGTTGCCAGTAGATGCGCCCTCCACTAACATTCCTGTCAGCTAATCACATCTGACCGATTTAAATTGCTGAAGGAGGCACTTCTTGGCAGTATCCGACGAACCTAAACAAGTCTTTCTTGGTGGAGCTTGCGGACTGACTACCTGGCGCACAGATATCACTATTCCTCTAATGGAAGCTGCCGGGGTCACTTATCACAATCCCCAGATGCCACTTGGGGCCTGGAAAGAAGACGACCAGTTCGACGAAATGCGGCGCAAAGATGAATGTCTAGTGCAGCTGTTTGTCATTAATGGTGATACCAGAGGTGTGGCCTCTGTTGCCGAAGTCGCTTACTTAATTGGTGCGCGCAAGCCGGTTGCCATAGTTATGGAAGATATAAAAGCCGACGCCAATGTCTACGGTGCGATTGTTGATTCTGTGCAAGCTGATGATCTCAATCGCGGTCGTATTTATGTTAGAGCCATGGCCGATCGCCACAATGTGCCGATCTTCACCGATATTGCTGAAGGTACTAAGCATTGTATTGCTTTAGTTAAGAGCTTAGAAGGATCTCTCACCCTGTCTCAGGTTAACGCTGCTCTGAGCGAAGTGAAGTTCGCTAATCATGTCTTTCAGTCAGAAGAGACCATGGGCGGCTTCCATATCTGGATTTCGGCGATGGAGAAGTGCACGTATACAGGCGAACCATCTTTACAGGAGGGGCGTCGCTGGTTTGTCTCGACTGGCTGTACGCCATCAGATGTAGTGCGTACGGCATTTAAAGCTGTGGCCACTTGGGCCGAGCATGAGACTCGTGAAGAGTTTAAGTATAAGGGTGTGCGGGTTTTTAGCCCCCATTTAGAACTGAATAATTTGGTTGCTCGGGGAGCTGGTAAATCACCTGGTAGTAATTCTTTCGAAGAGGCTCCAGATAAGCCTCCCACAAGTGTTTCTGCCAGTCAAAAGTCTGGTCAACCGTGCTCGGTCTAGGTATAGTTTGAGTGGATTTTAGTTGAACACAACGCAAGAGCTACCAATAGTTGATGCCAGTGCTTACTTTTCCGCTCGCTTGCAGGGGGCAAAAGCTAGTGCTGAAGCACTGAGATTGGGCCGCCAAATTAAAGAGGCATGCCATTCGGTGGGCATGTTCTATCTTGTTGGTTACGATATCGATCAAGCTTTGATCGATGCTGTAGTGCAGCAGTCTGCGCAGTTCTTTGCTAGCAGCCAGAGCGATAAAGATGCTATCTCTATCAGGAACTCGCCTCAGTTTCGTGGTTATGGTCTACTCAAGAACTATCGCGATTGGCGAGAGCAGATTCATATTGGAGTTGAGAGTTCTTTTGCTGAGTTGAGCGATACTGTGCCTTCAGTTTACTGGCAGCTTTGGGGTAAGAACCAGTGGCCCGCTTCAGCCGACAGCGGCGAGTTCAAGTCTTGTGTTTTAGATTATTTTGCGGCAGTTGAATCACTGGCGCGCACTCTATTGAGTTTACTGGCCGAGGCCTTAGATAAGCCGGCTGACTTTTTCACTGAGCGCATGAAGGATCGGCCCTATCTCTTGATGAAGGCTATGTCTTATCTGCCCCAAGAAAGGAAAGACGCTGATACTTCTTCTCAAATGGGGGTGACTGCCCATTGCGATTGGAGCTGGCTGACTTTTCTCGTACAAGATGATGTTGGTGGCTTAGAGGCTCAAGACATTGATGGCAATTGGCGCAAGGTTAATCCACTGCCGCGTTCAATTGTGGTCAATACCGGCGAGTTACTTGAAATTGAAACTGGTGGCTACCTTCGCGCTAGTCCTCATCGGGTCATTAATGAGCGGATCGATCGTCAGCGATATTCTGTGCCTGTATTTATCAATCCAGCTCTTGATGCACCGATTTTGCCGGGTGCTAATTGTTCTGATTGCGCCCCTGCTGCTTACGGCGAAGCTCATGTGCACAAGGTAATAAGACCAGGAACGACTCTTGCTTCTTTTATTTTTGGCGATAGCGAATTCGATCGCAAGGCCAACGGCATTTGGTGTTATGAGCCCGAATGTGTTTCGGCTTTATAAATGCTTGGCTCTAAAATTTAGTCTTTTATAGGGCGACCGGGATAAGAATGAACTGTCGGTGCTAAGTTCGGGTCTAATGCCACTCTTTCATCGAAGACGAAGCATTCGCCTTGCCAGTGGTCACCACCAACTTTTTCGAAATAGCCCAAAATACCGCCTTGCAGCTGATAGACATGGGGAATGTCAATCTCGGCCATGTATAGAGCTGCTTTTTCGCAGCGGATACCGCCGGTGCAGAATGAAACGATAGTCTTGTCTTTTAGTTCTGCCTGTTCACTGACCGTCTTCTTTATGGCATCAGGAAACTGACTGAAGCGCTCAATATCAAATGCCATTGCATTGGTAAATGTGCCCATCTCAACTTCGAAGCCATTGCGCGTGTCTAGCATCACTACTGGTCTGCCCTCGTCGTCAAAACCCTGGTCAAGCCAGGCCTTTAGTTGGGCTGGTTCTACATGGGGCGCTCGGGCTGCTTCGGGCTTGATCATGGGATGGCGCATGGTGATAATTTCTTTGGCAATGCGCACAATCATGCGGCCAAAAGGCTGATTTTCAGAAATGCTTTCTTTGATTTCTAAGGGTACGAAGCGATCATCAAAACTAGGTTCGCTTTGGAGAAACTCTATAAATTTGGTAATGCCATCTTTGCTACCGGCAAGAAATAAGTTTATGCCTTCTGTGGCCAATAGAACAGTACCTTTGAGTCCAAGCCTGTCGCAGCACTCTTTAATCAAGGGCTGGAAGGCCGCAGGCTCTGGGATACCCACAAACTTATAGGCGGCAATGTTGACAATCTGCATGGGCATATTATACCGCTGAGAGCCTCGGGGGGAACTTTTATGCCCTTGTCCAGTCTCACATTTCGTCAACTATTGAAAGTTCAGTTTTATTGAGGCCGACCAAATGCTAAATATCTACGTCCCTGTAAAAAGAGTGTTTCCTTTTTTAGCTATTTTGCTCTTAAGTGGCTGCGCTGCTCAAAATGGAGCTGGTACAACTTCCTCTACAACTGGCACCGACACCTACAAAGAACAAACCACTACAACTATTTCAGTAGACAGGGCAACTGGTGCGGAAAGCCGAAATACTACTACTCAAATTATTACTCCTGGTGATGAGCATCGGGCCCAGGTGAATATTGATACTACTAGTGGTGCTGATACTGTGATAAAAGTTGAAGCCGAGCCAGGCTACGCTGACTCTAGCAGTACTACACGCATACGGGCCCCACTATTCAAGATGGACAAAAACAGTGAATCTGGTTCGGTTCACATCAAGCTGCCATTTATCCATATTGATAAAGACCCCGGCGGGTCCGCTCGGGTGGATATTGGCCGTCATCACTAAGCTTTACTGGGCTGGGCCCCAGAAGGCTTCTGCCGAGCCTTTGTCGCCCTTGTTCATCAACCACATTTGGTTGCCATAATCGTAGTGCCACCATTCGTAGTGGTAGTTTTCAAAACCTACTGATTTCATCGCCCAGTACAATAGTCGGCGATTTCCCCGTGCTTCTAGCTCGGAAGCTTGAGCTTTGCCTTTTGAGATTTCAAAATAATCGCTGTGACTGACTTCAGCATCATCATCAAAGATGCTGCCCATGTAGAGCAGCTCGCCAGTAGCTTTGCGCCGCAGGGTTAAGTCGACAGCGCCACCGGTGCAATGGGTGGGCCAGGTAGTGGAATCGGTGCTCTTGTACCTCGATGGATTGGAGCAATAGCGGGAAGCGTAAGCAATTTGCTCAGCCTCAGAACCCTTAGGGAGAGCCCGTTTAGCTTGGTTGAGAAAATACTGCCAGAGGTCTTTCTGGCAACTGACTGGGCGAAAGCCATCAAAGACAAACAGTTCTAGGCCTAGTGGTGCCAATTTTGCGTTTAGCTCTTGCAGCTTTTGGGCGGCAGTGAGGCGCAATAATATTTTCTTGGGGGCGCTGGCAAAGCTTCGATAATATGGTGCGTTTAGCTTGTCTGTGCGAGCATAGTAACTTTCGCCAGCGATATTGAAACTATCTATAGGTACAAGCTTCTCGTTTGATTTGGCAGCCTTGAGGTTGACTGGCTCTTTGTGGTAATCAGCTGAAGTAAGTAGTTTTGATGATTGGCTCAGAAGCGGAAGGGGCTTGTCTTTTAATTCTAGTGTTTGCGCCAATGCACTGGCGCCATTTGCAAACAGGCACCCTAGCAAAAGGACGGTTCGAATATGTGCTTTTTTATAATTATTCATATGCTAGACTTCCCATTCTTGAACAATGCTAGCACGTGCTTTTCCGCTAGCTCTGCGTTGAGCATCTTCTAAAAGATAGCTTTTGTTGCGAGTAATCGGTCGCCAGGGAGTAATGACAATGGATAATTTGCAATCCGAGCTTAAGGCTGGTCAAAGGAAGCTTACTTTTCCTGATAATCCAATGTTCGGAATGTTGTTCTTGGAAGAGAAGAAAGCTCCCAGTACAATTGAGTCTAGGTCTTGGTATAGGTATAGTACTGCCAGTGATAGAGAAGGGAGTGGTTATCACTCCAGTCTGGGAGAGGCGAGGCGGGTTGTAGAGTATCCGGCTCAGTACGCATTGGGCCTAACCCTGTTCAACCGCGCCGAGACAAGGCTAGAGCAATTGAGTCCTTACGGATTTGAAATTATAGATCTTCGCCATATTTTTCAGTTGACCTCCCAAGACTTGGAGAAGCTAGAGCTGTTGCCGACCGTGAGCACTCTTCACTTTCCCAAATTCACCGATGATTCTTTACTCGCTCCTTTAGGCAAGATTACTTGGCTCAAGCGGTTAAGTCTTGACGATACTCTTATTACTGATGAAGGCCTGGCTTTGCTCTGCAATCTTACTCAATTAGAAGAGCTGAGCCTGATTGGAACTAATGTAACAGGGGCATTTCTGAAAGATTTGAGTAAGTTGAAGGAGTTGAGAAAACTCGATCTCAGTCGATCAAAAATAAAGGATGAGAGTTTAGCTTATCTATCTGCTTTCACTTCGCTAGAAGACCTGAATCTTAGTCAAACGACAGTATCTAATGCGGGGGTGCCTTTCTTGCGGGCACTTCCTAGTTTGTTTAAGATAAATTTGAATTCGACCCTTACGTATGATGAAGCGAAAGGCCAGTCTCAACCTAGGCAGATCTTGCCTCCAGAAGAGCTAGATGGCGAACTGATTCGCTTTCAGAAATTGTTTGCCGCTAGATTTCTCTCAACTCTTTCTCAGGGTGCGGCTGGCGAGAATGTCATAGCATCACCGCTAAGCTTTTTCTTGGCTTTGCACTTGTTGTCGAATGGTGCTACTGGTAATACTCTAGCTGCTCTCAAAGAGTTGCTTGGCCCAGTGCTTGGTAATCCAGAAGGGGCAGAATTAGCGGCAGCCGTGTGCCGCGAATTGAGTACCTTGAGCCAAGAGGTTGAGTTATGGATAGCTAACTCTTTGTGGGTAAACAAAAATAAGGAGATCAAGCCTGGCTTTGTCGAGTCGGCCATGCGCAAGTATGGCTGTATGGTGGCAAACTTGGATCCACTCGATCCTTCCAGTGTTCCAACAGTCAATGCTTGGGTTGATAAGCAAACTAAAGGACTTATACCGGGAATTATTTCCTATATTGACCGTTATTTCCTTTTGATTTTGGTCAATGCTGTTTATTTCAAAGGCTTATGGGATAAGCCCTTTGAGGTCAAGCATACGGCTAACAGAGCTTTCTATTTGACCAATGAAACGAGCAAGATCTGTCAATTCATGAATCAAGATGATTATTTCCGTTATCTACAGACAGATTGTTTTGAAGCTGCGGCCTTGCCCTATAAAGGAAAGCGCACCAGTATGTATCTTTTTCTTCCGAAGGTTGGTTCAACAACGAAAGAGACAGTTGGCTATCTTGAAAAGAATTGGGAATCTGTATTTGGAATGTTTTGGGCCAGGCCAGGTGTGGTTTCTTTGCCTAAGTTTGAGATGACCTCGTCTCATGATTTGAAACCAGTTTTGCAAGAGCTTGGCCTTGGATGCTTGCTTAAGTCAGGAAGCGCCGAGTTTCAGAATTTGACCGACCGAAGCGATTGCTATGTCAGTGATGCTATTCAAAAAGCATTTATCAAAGTCGACGAAAAGGGCACTGAAGCGGCGGCAGCTACTGCGATAACGATTATGTATGGCAGTGCTGGAATCCCTAAAGCATATAAGTTTGAGCTGATTCTGAATCGCCCTTTTGTTTTTGTTATTCAGGATGACATAAGTGGCATGGTGCTCTTCTATGGCATTGTTGAAGAACCACTATGGCAATCATAAGTTTAGTTTGCCGCCGTTGCCAGCCAGTCTGGTATTTCCTTCGTCTCTTGTCTCAATAAAGCCGCCTTCGCCCATCTTGTAGTTCAAGACTGCAGCCATTTTAGACATGTCTGAAATTATGCGCCGCTCTTTTACGCCGTTGACGCTCTGCCGCAGGTCTACCAGTAGGGCACTGTTGGTGATGGCACTAGCTGGCGAAAACTCGGCTATAGCTAATTGGCCTTGCTCTAGCACTTTGACAAATCGTCTAGCAATACCATCTTTAGGCCTGAGCTCAGAGCGCTTGAGCACATGATCGCTGGCAGTAAATTCATAACCAGGGGCAACCGAGACAATTATTGGTTTCTGCCCAGCAAAGTGGCCACTGGAGAGCTTTACTTTGACCTTAAGACCAACGCCGTCCATGTTCTTGAGGCGCAAGACACCATCTTCAAAGCTCGCCAATATGTCGGCATTTGCGGTTAAGGCAACTGTGCCAAAGGCTGTTATTAAGCTCGCTTGTCTAGCCGGGCTTTTGATAGAAATCAGTATTTGACCGGAGGTCAGTTTGACAATGTTATTTTGTGGTTTTGTATAAATGGTGTCAGGGAGCCACTTCACGAGGATGCCGTCAGGATCATCGGCCTTGGGGTTTTCGCGGGGGAAAGACTGTTCTTGAAGCTTTTGAATGCCGTTTAGGGCGGCATTGGCTGCAGGAGTGAAGGGCACTCCTGAAACTAAGGGACTGGTGACGTCAGTGGGCACAACAATTGGTGGTCTGAAGACACCTGGCGGGGTTGTGGGAAAGACCATTGGTGGAGGCGGCGGCGGAGAGTCTAACGGCGGTGGTGGTGGTGGTGGGGTGACCTCAGGAGGAGTAATGATTGGACCCTCAAATGGTCCATCAAACGGTCCGTCAAAGGGCCCGTCAAGGGCGGCTTGCGCTAAGGCCGATGGCGCCATTATCGATGTTGCACAAAAGGTTATAATTGCCGGGACAAGCAACCAACTAACTTGTTGTTTAACGGAGGGGCGCCCTTTAACCATGGTCCAAAACCCATATAATCTATGTTTTGGTCATGTTAGCACGCGCTTTTGCTGGGTAAATTACTCAAAATTAGACATTGTCTTTTGTTCAGTTTAGGGTCTTCTTTGTATTTTCGGAGGTCGTCTTTATGAAACGTCGCTTCTATTTAATTCCAGCGGCAATCAGTTTGGTTTGTGCTCAGGCCTCATTTGCTAACGACATCGAAAATGCTATTACTAAATACGGCGGTAAGATTGGTATTAAGGGCTCGGCTGCCAATCTTATCAATTCGCAGATTAACAAAGTCACTTCATCTGGTGCGGCCAGTACTGCCGGGGCTGCCAGTGCTGCCGTTGGCGGGCCAACTACAAGTACTGTTACTAACACGACTACAACAACTACTTCGAAAACTAGCTCGTTCAAGAATGCCTTACAGCAAGTTTTCTCTAAGAGCGAATCTGCTGCACCAGTTCCAAATAATCCTGCTGCCGCTATTAACTCGATTAGCTCAGGCACGGGCAGTTTAGGCCAGGCCGGTCAACCAGCGGCAGTGGTGCCTGGTGTGGCTGCTGCTAAAAAGCAGTCGGTTAAAGCCAAGATTGGCAAAGAAATTTGGCGGCAAGCAAAGCGCTATGAGAGCAAACATCCAAACAAGCTTATGCACACTGGTGTCAATTCACTCAGCAAAGTGGTCGGACAGCCATAGACGCAGGCTGACTATAAGTAATTACTGAAGCGCTACTGAAAGCTCTACTGTTCACGGCGCAGCCGTTCTTTCTCTTTTGCTACTGATTCAATAGTGTCTGCGCAGAATTCAGATGAGGTCACCACTGTGTCCGATTTCATCATCATTTCTTCTACACTCGACGAGTTTTTCACATCTAGTGCCAGTAGTTCGGTCATTGCGCAGGCTTGTTCAACTGTTTGGGCGAGGCGACACTCGTCATTTTGTTTGTCGTAGATAGTAAGGCTACCGGCGGCAATGCCAATAACCCTAGCATCGACTGTCACAGACATCTCACTGCAAGCACTACCGCCGTTGCTGTAGAGGCTTCGCACGGGTACGCCTGTTGCCAGCGTCCTATAGTCGAGATTACTGTTAGGCAGGTCTATCAATGGGTCGATTTTGCTAGCGCTTCTCAAGCTTGGGTTGCTCTTATCGCTCTTCGCTTGTAGCTCGGCAATGCGATTGAGTTCATCTTGCAGCATATAGCCAGAAAGCCGCTCAATTTTTGGACCGGCATTAAGAACATAGCCATCATCTGTGATGTAAGTGTTAGAAGCCTTGTCATAGGTCATATGAAAGGGCTTGTCGCTCTTGCCTTGGTCTAATCTTAGGTTTTCTTCGAGTCGTGAGCTTTCTGGCCCATTATTGGGCAGTTTTGCTTCATCTTTTCTTCTTTGCTCTTCGGCTTGCCTGGCTAGCTCATCGGCTTTTACTTCTTTTGCTACTTCTCTGATTCTTGCCCTTATCTCCCTGGGCGACATAGTTTCAAGCGCTTCGTCAAAAGTAATTTCCTTTGGTTCTTTGTCTCTGCGAGAATCATTCTGCTTCTCTCTATGGGCGTGCTCATCCTTCCGCTTTTGCTCCTCCTCTTCTTTGGCAAATGAGCGAATTCTGGCCCTAATCTCTCTGGGAGACATTGAGTCCAAAAGCTGTTCGAAGCTAAGTTCTTGCGCTGAGCTAGCTCGTGTCTCATGATGTTTGTCCATGTTTCGGTTACCCATGATCCAGTTGCTTAGCTTTTACTTTTGTAGAGCGTGTTTAAAGGCTTGATTGACTCTATGCGTTGAGCGTTGTTCAGCTTGTTGTAGCTCTTCTTTGGTTGCTAGATTGCTAGTGTCGACTCTTTGAATGATTACTTCGCGTGGTTGCTCTTGTGCTTCTTCTGGTTGATTTACTGTTGTGCATTCACCACTCTTGGCGACAGCGTTGTCGGATATTCTCTGGGTGTTGCGCATACCGTGTTCAATGATCTGCTGCTGCTGCGCAGGGCTGACGTGCTGCAGCCAGCTTTGCTCTGCTGCTGAATTGTATTGGTTGGCTACGCCTAGTGATACTGATGCGTCACAGGTAACTTTCTCTGCTCTGGCTTTTATGCACTCTTCGCTTGATACTGAAAGGCCTGCACCACCGCCGGTGCCGAGGAAGTAGCCATCTCCTCTCACTGCAAATAGCTGACAGTCATTGCCGGGCAATGCTTCGCCTCTAGCATTAGCATAAGAGTTGTTTTTGTAGATGGTATCGCCGGTTCTGACATTGGTGGCACCAGTGTTTACATTGGTATTGCCGGTTCTTACTGAATTGCTCGCGTCGACGGTGTTTGTGCTACTGGCATCGACGTTGCTTTGTAGTTTGTTGGTGCCACTGACAGTACCGTTGATATTACCTTCAACAGAGCCTTGTACTCGGTTGTCGTTGTTATTGGCACTGTTGTTGCTTAGATCGTTTCTATTGTTGAGCTGCTGCTGTTGCAATTGCTCCTGTGCTTGCTGTTGCTGTTGAGCTTGTTGCTGATCTAGTTGATAGTTGTGAGGCTCGACGGGCGGAGTAACTGGTGGAACATCAGGAATGCCAGGACCATGGGGCTCGGTGTGATAGCCGTCATTGGAGGCCAACATCACTGTCTCTTGCTTTGAGGCCATTTTGAAAGGATTGCTGCCCATGGTATCTGCAAATAGAGCATGGCTTGAATCGTTGTTAGAAAAGTCGCTCTTGGCTGGAAGTTCTGAGGTCTCATAGTGGTTCATGGGAAGACTCCTTTAGTTATTTACGATTGAAGATTGCCCTGATAGCGCTCAGGGCATGGTGTGAACTTATAGAGAAAGAGTTTTATTGGTTCTTGGTCAAAACTTTAGAATCAGGCCGAAACTCTATGAAACCCAAGATATAGGAACCCTGTGGCTGAGTTGTGGTGAAGTTATTTTTTTCTCGTCTAGGGCTAGATAGCGGCAATTTTTAGCAGGCGCTCAGCATTCTTATGGCAAATCTTAGCTCGATCGCTCTCGCTGATGGCTGCAGTTTCTATGAATTCAGTCGCTAGAGGCACTGACTCAAAGGGATAGTCTGTAGAGAACAGCACATTGTCTATGCCTATCGCTTCTATGGCACATTTTAAGGGTGTGTCATCACAGACACCAGATGTGGTAACAGCGAAATTTTGCTTTAAGTAGAATGATGGTGCCTGCGTTAGCTCCAGGCTGTGTTTGCTTATTTGCCAGCGGCTATCGAGGCGCCAGAGTATGAAAGGAAGAGTTTCGCCCATGTGTCCCAGGATGATTTTTATGCTCGGCAGGCGATCAAATAAGCCACTGGCAATCAGCCTCAAAGCATGGGTTGCAGTCTCAACCGTCCAGCCCCAGGCCGCTCCCCTTAAGGCCGGATAGCCGCTATACATATGCGGTGAATCAAAAGAGTCGGCCGGGTGCAAGTATACTGGTACCTTTAGTTCCACCACTCTCTCCCAGAACGGTGCATACATTTTATCGTCGAGGTAGACCCCAGCAGTATGTCCATTGATGAGGGCTCCCTTGAAGCTTAGCTCATTGATGCAGCGATCTAATTCTTTGATTGCTGTAGCGCAATCATGCATGGCCAGGTGTGCGAATCCAGCATAACGACTTGGGTGTTTTTGGATTTGTTCATAGAGAAAGTCGTTGACTCGTTGCGCCTTTCCTGCCGCCAGAAGTGCATCTTTTTCTGCTTGCAGACCAGGTGAAGTTTGAGATAGTACGCAGATATCAATGCCTGCTTTGTCCATCACAGCTAGCCGTTTTTCATCAAATTCTGGCAGGCGTTCGCGATAGTGTTGATAGTCTTGCTCTTTCATCATCAACTCTACCCCACCTTCGTATTGGTCAAAATCTGGTGCGGCAAAATGTTCTTCCAGGGCTATCTTTCTCAACGCTTGATTTCCTCTGCTAATGACATTCTATTTGTACTATAATTGGTATTCCTGACAATGCTAGAGAGTACTCACTTTGTCGCCTGCTCGCTTGGTAACTGATGAAACATTTATACCCAACTGACCTTTCGAAATTCGTTACTAACCATTGGCCACAGGGTGGGGCTGAGCTGCCTGCACCAGCTGTTCTAGAGAGCCTCGTATCGACCTGTTATCAGGCTAGTTTGCTGCGCCAAGAGACTGTCCCTGTAATCTTTCGTATGATAGTTATTGAACCAGAGGCTTTGCCCACTGACGGTGGCCCTCCCTCTGGACTGCATCGTCTTGAGTTTGCTCGACATCTGGAGTTTAATGCTCTTGAATTGCGTCGCCTCTCTTCTGCGGCTCACTTCTCGCGAACTCTTATTGGTGTGCGCATCGATCCTAACAACGGCCCGGAGATCTGGGGCTTGGTGCACTCTGGGCCCCGCTGGTTGCATGCTATTCATGGTGGTCGTGGTTCGGCACCGCCTCTGCCTGATGCCCTGACTCTTAGTGTTACTGGTCCTGGAGAGCTGGATGTCGGCAAAGGACGCGAGGTAATTGGTCACTTGGCTGAAGGCCGAGTTTTTGAGCCGTCACTCAATTTGTTTCAATCAGAGTGGTTGCAGGAATGGTTCGCTTCTATTCGGCAAGAGCGCCAAGAAATTCATGAAGAGGCCAAGAAAGAAGCTGCTGAGCCTTGGGCTGAATTGGAGCCTGATCTCACTCGTGTAATTGGTCAGCATATGATGAAGCGTCTTATTGCCGGTATGCGAGCATTTCATCACGGTGGCACTCTGGTGGTGGTACCGCCAGAGATGGCAGATATGTTTTGTAGTGATAATCCCTACCTGTCAATCAAGTATGGTTTTGTTGATAGTGAGCCTCGAGCGCGTTTTCGTACTTTGATTATCACTGTGATGAACACACTAGCAAAAATCGCTGGCGATCAGCACAGTATCATAGGCTGGCGGGATTATCAGCAGACCACTAACCCTGATATCATCAAACTAGACGAAGCAATCTTTGAAATGTCGCATCTTGTTGCCGCCCTCTCTACTGTGGATGGTGCTGTAGTTTTGACCCGGCGTTTTGAATTGCTAGGCTTCGGTGCCGAGATTCACTGTGAGTCAACCGATCTTAATTTCGTCGCCAAAGCTTTAGACCTTGAAGGCGATCATTCGGTGATTGAATCTGTCCACGCCGTTGGCACACGCCACCGTTCGGCCTATCGTATATGCAACGCCCACAAGGACGTGCTTTCAATCATTCTCTCTCAAGACGGCAATGTGCAATTTGCCCGATGGAAAGACGACAATGTTATGTATTGGGATCAACAAGCTGCCTTCAATTTCGCTTCGATTTATTAACGCAGTTGTCTGAACTAGCAGCTTGTTGATACCGCTAGTCTTATTTTGTTAGATCGAACTTCTTGTTCTCACCGATGTCAGCGGCGTTCCCGGTAAGCACCTGAAACAGGGCAATGGTTTGGGCAACAGGAGATGAGGGAGAATTCCAATATTCTGCTTTTTCTGCTGTTACTTTGAGAAGGGCTATGTCTGCTGTGTCAATACCATCGGGAAACCAAATTAGCATTTTGGGCTGCCAGAGCTCTTTTATCTTGCCTTTGTCTCGCACTAGTTCAGCTTTTCCTGATAGTGAGACATAGTTGTGTTTGACAATGTCAGCGAATGATACGCTGACTTGACTATGACTCTGCGCTTCGAACACTTTATGTGATTGTCCATAAGTAAAGAACCAAAGATTGCCACCATATTCGACCTGGCCGTTGGTCGACATTGGTCTGCTATGCAGGCTGCCATCTTCAGCTATGGTTGTAAGCATACAAAAATTGATTGTGTTCATCATCTCTGTAAGCTTCTGTACGTCTTTGCTCAAATTTAGTGTAGTCATATTGTTGCTCTCTTGCAATTTCTGGGTTTGTCCTCTGAGCGACGAGTCTGACTGATTTGAGTTCCAAAAAATCAGTAAACACTAATGCTATCCTGGTAACAGCAAATGCTTTCTAGCTGGGTGCCTCATGAAGTCTCTACAGGACTGTCTTTCTTTCTATCGCTCACGTCATCGCACACCGGGGTGTAAGCTCACCCACTTGATTGGTCTGCCTGTGCTCGTTGCCACTCCCTTTTGTTTGCTCTTTGGGCGAGATAAGAAGGTAGGCGTCGGTTTGCTTTTTCTCGGTCTCTTCTTACAATTCGCTGGACATTTCTTCTTTGAGAAGAATCAGCCCACTCTCGTCGAAATCCGTGATTGGAAGGTTATTCCAGCTTCTCTCATATTTATTTGGGGAGAATGGTTAGATGTGCTCACTGGACAATGGATCAGGAAGAACGGCTTAAAACTCTGGACTAAGGGTGATTTAACGCTGCCACCTGGTCGCTAAATTGTCCTTTTGCTAATTCGGCCTTTAAGGCTTTTTCAAATTGTGCTTTACCCTTTCTATCTGGCGGCCAAGAATGGTCAAAGAGGAACTTTGCTTGTTTGCTATTGCCTTCATATATTAGGTCAGCCATTTCTGCCGCTAGCTCAGCCGGTGCAAAGGTAATTGGTACTTCTTCGACCGATTCTAAGTCGGCAAATAGTGCCCGCAGTTCTTTGCTTTGCTTGAGTAGTTGCTCTTTCTTGCGCGGGCTAGATCTCTGCAAGCTGAGCTTGACTGGAGCTGCATGGCTCAGTATGCCTAGCTCAAAATTCACCTTAGGGCTTACTGGCTGCTGACCCCAGGCATCAATCTGATCATTACCGGCCAATTCAACCTGCTCAATGTTATTTTTATCAGTGACTTTGCGCAAGACAAATTGATTACTGCCGCCATCTAGTGTGGCAAGTAGCTTGACGGGTGAAGTTAACTCAAATATAAGATATTGCTTGCTCTCTTTCGCGTCTTCACTTGCACTCTCAAGTGTTTGTTCTACTACAATTACTGGCTGGCTTGAGCTCAGATGGGCGACGAAGCAGTTCGGTTCTGATTCTAGCGCCAGTAGCTTATAGCTGGCCTTGCTCTTTGAATTCCTCAATACTTCATGGTCCCCATCTACCAGGCGAAAGTAGGGTTGGTGACTGGGCTTGCCAGCGAAATATTGATAGGTGTAGCGGCCGAGGTTGTGCTCTTCCGTCGGTGTTTCACTAGCTTCTTGTGCTTCTTCTGGCTCTGCACTGGCTTGAATGATCGCAGTTTGCAGTGGTTCTGTCTTATGGGCTAGTTTTATTGCCGAGTAGGAACAACCGATGGTGATGGCTGCGAGTGAAATCAGCCAAACTGGTGGCCGGTCTTGTGGTCGGATTGCTTTGGGCTCGATCATAGCCAACCCCGACAAATTAAGCAGTGAAGTACCATAGAGCTATTATGAGCCTTATGGGGACGCAGCGGCGGTTGCTATGCTACAAATCTGATTGGCTTCCTGTAAGTTGATAGTAAAAGTCTTAATTCACCTAAAAACATGCAAATTCGCTCAGTTGAAACTACTCCCAACCCTAATTCAATTAAGCTCAATTTCTTTGAGCCCGTTGGTGCTACGGCCACCTACTCCAACTCCAGCCCTCAGGCTCCTGAGTTTGTCGGTAAGCTTTTGGCTATCGATGGCCTGCAGAGTGTCTTTGTCTGTGGTGATTTTATTACCTTAAACCGCCATCCTCTCACCGATTGGCGTCAGCTTTTAGAGCAAGCGGCCTGGGCTTTAACCGGTGAGAAAATTGTTGATACAGGCCCTTCTTCCTCTTCTTTGACTCTTGCACCTTCTTCAAGCCCAGCACAAGAGGGGCAGATTCAGATTTTGGTGCAGACATTTAGTGGCATTCCCCTGCAGGTCAAGGCCGTAGACTTAGAGGGTGAAACTCGTCTTAGTCTTGGTTCGCATTTCAATGAAGCGGCTCAGCTAATCCAAAAGACCACTGGGGCAGATTTTCTTAAAGAGCGGCAATGGGTTGATCATGGTTGGCGCTACGGACCGCGTGCTGAGATGGCTGAGCAGGTAATATCGGAGTTGCAGAATTATTTCTCGCCCGAGCGCCTTGATTTGGCAGTTAGTGCGGCCATTGGCGAAAAAGAGTTGGACGGGGCGGAAAAATCCGAAGAGTTGGCGAAATTGGCGGATTTTAGTGCCATAGAAAAACTCTTTCTTGATCACCAGTGGCAGCAACGATTATTGGCAGTGCAAGAGCTTAGTCGGCTAGACATAAGCCAATCGCCCGTGGCTGTCAACTTCTTAATTGCGGCTCTGCAAGACAGCAATGCTCAAGTTCGTCGCCTGGCGGCGGCGGCCTTAGGCACCAGTGGTAGTGCCCTGGTCGTGCCTGCCCTTTGTCAGGCTCTTATTGAAGATAGCTCTATTGCGGTGCGCCGCACGGCTGGAGACGCACTTTCTGATATTGGTGATGCCAGCGCCGCCGCTGCCATGACCCAAGCGCTCAAAGACGGCAACAAGCTTGTGCGCTGGCGAGCGGCGAGGTTTTTGAACGACCTCGGTACTGCTGAGAGTTTGCCTTTTCTTGAGGCGGCCTTGCAGGAGAGTGAGTACGAGGTACTTCTAGAGATTAGGGCAGCAATTGACCGAATAAAGGGCGGTGGGCAGGGCGCTGGACCAGCCTGGCGCCGTATTGCTGACCTTAGAGCTTGAGAATGAGCCAGAATGGGTAAATCAAATTGGGTAATTATGGAGACATTGATATGGCCTTAGATGACAGAATCACCAAGCCTGAGGATCTTAAATTGGCTTCTGCAGGGGGGCCTTCCAATCTTCAGTGTGAAGCCTGGCCGATGTCAAAGGCTAGTAACGCTTCTGTTGATGCCACTGTTAAGGCTTTGTCTGGTGACAAACCGATTGAGGGGCCCCATAAAGCTGAAATCGATAAGCAGTTCGGCGGTCAAGCTGGCTTTATTCGACAAATGGGTAATGTTTTACGTACTCAATATAATTTGCGCGCCGATGCCGCGCCAGAGCAGCTCTATCAAAAGATGGCGGCCGACGCTGTCGCTCTTTTCCCCCATATGAATAAGGCCGAAAAGGCAGCTGGGTTGGCGAGTTTGCAGCTTGATGGAACGGCAATTAAAGACGAAGGTAAGGTCTTTAAGGCGCTGATTGACCGCGATCGGCGCGAGGCTGGGCTGCCTGCCTTATCGCTGGCTGAATTGAAGGCTAATAAGTGCTCGGCAATGAAAGAAACTGAACTAGCAGCGCACCTGACGGCGTATAAAGACGCGGTTAAGAACGGCATTAGAATAGACTACAATTAAGCTTAAAACTGCTCCGTAACGCTAATCTTGAAGCCAGATTGCAGTCGATTCACCATTTGTACACTGTAGATGTTTCAATATGGTTAAGGGCGACCTGGAAAAATGAATGGCTACACGCAATCCAAATCTCGATCTAATAATCAGCGTTTCCGATTTCGCTGAACTTTCAGATGTTTCTGGACAGTTTCACCAGACAGCCTTCTGGCGGCAGAACCTTGGTAAATCAGAGTTAGATTTGTCTGTGCCTCGGGGCAGACGTTGGTATACAGGCTTGAATCCTGAGGAGTGCCCTGGCTTTTCGCAAGATGGTAAGCTTTATTCACTACTAATTCCCAACCTGGCCACTTGTTCCAGGCAAGAAGCACTAGATTATTTCAACAATACCTGGACTCTTTCGGAACTGCTGTTTTCTTCGCTTAAAGGTGACGAGGCTTTCTATCGCCCGCCTTATCATAGTCTGCGCCATCCTCTCATCTTCTACTATGTTCATCCTGCTGTTCTTTATATCAATAAACTGCGCCTGTCTAAGTTGCTGGACCGCTCTATAGATCCTAAGTTTGAGAGTCTCTTTGAGACTGGTGTAGACGAGATGTCTTGGGATGACATGTCGAAGAACGATATTGAGTGGCCCGCTGTTGATGAAGCGCAAGCCTATCGTCGCAAGGCTTATGAGTTGGTTACTAGTGTTATTGCTAATGCTCCTGGTCTAGAGCCCGGTCACCCACCGATTATGCCAGAACACCCTCTCTGGGCTCTCTTTATGGGGTTTGAACATGAGCGCATTCACTTAGAGACTTCCTCTGTGTTGATAAGAGAATTGCCTTTGTCTCTCCTGGGGCGCCCTGAGCAATTCCCCGCCAATGCTATGAGTAACGGCACTAAGTCAGAACCTGAGTTTCTGGCCGTGCCGGCTGGCCCTGTGCGCATTGGCAAGTCGACCAGCGTGCCCACCTTTGGTTGGGATAATGAATATGGTGAACGTTTGCTTACTGTTCCTTCCTTTGAAGCCAGTCGGTCATTAGTTAGCAATTTTCAGTTCTGGAAATTTGTAGCTGATGGCGGCTACCAGAATGAGAGCTTCTGGAGCGTTACAGGTCTTAGCTGGAAACAGTTCCGCAATGTCAAATTTCCTACTTTCTGGGTGCCGGATGGTCCACAAGGTTTGAATCAATTCCGCTTACGTACTCTTTTTGAGATTATCGACATGCCATGGGATTGGCCTGCTGTAATTAACTACCACGAAGCTGAGGCTTATTGTGCTTGGTTGCAAGCTGCTGATAGCGAGCATAGCTTCCGTCTTCTAACTGAAGCTGAGCACCACAGGCTTGCCAGTGAAAACAGCTTAAAGCTCGATGTTGAGAGCGGTGAAGTGATTTCAAATAGAGGCAATCTTAATTTGAGAGCTGGTTCTGAATCATCAGTTCTAGAAGATACAGTCACCGCTGGTGGTGAGGTTCCCTTTAGAGATCTCTATGGCAATGTCTGGCAGTGGCTCGGTGATCATTTCAATCCGCTGCCAGGTTTTAAGATCAATCGTCTCTACGATGATTTTAGTACTCCTTGTTTTGATGGCGAACATCAAATGATTGCTGGTGGCTCTTTTATTAGTACTGGGGACGAAGCCACTGTGCATGCTCGCTTCCACTTCCGGCCACATTTCTTCCAGCACGCCGGCATGCGATTAGTGCGCACAGCCTCAGCAGCTCTCGATGGTCAAGAGAGGCTCGGTGCTGTGGTTCACCTTGGCAATGAAGCCGAAGTGAACTGTGAGATTGCTGCTAGTTACGGACAAGAAACCAAAGGTTTTGAAGATTTGGACGCCCTGGTAGATAAGTATGTCGCTCGAAGAGTGGATGACCATGAGTTGGCTCGGGCCCATGGTCAAACTCAAATGGCTTTGCAGGTTGGTTGCTCAGTAGGGGCTTTCAGTCATATGCTCGCTCGTCACTTCGAGAAAGTAGTGGCGGTTGATTTGCGTCTGCCACTAATCACCGCAGCAAAAGAAATATTTGTTTCTAAGCGTTATGAGTTTCGCAAGCTCGATAGTAACTTAGAACAGGTTACGGTCAGTGGTGCTATTGAAAATAGTCGAGAAGATAGTGTTGAGTTCCGCCGCTGTGACCCCTGCAGTTTGCCTGCTGATTATCTAGATTTCGATCTGGTAGCATTGACCGATGCTCTCACAATAGTGCCCAGCCCATTGTCTATATTGTCGCGGCTAAAAGGCGAACGTAGCATTGTCAAAGTTGGTGGTTTGCTTCTACTAGTCAGTGATTTCAACTGGCAGAAACAAGTGACACCTAAAGAGCTTTGGCTCGGAGAGAAGGACGTTTGCGAGCTGCTTTTGGAAGACTTTGAGCTTTTAGAAGCACTAAACTTGCCTTTCATTAGTCGTGAGAATGAAAGAGTTTATCGTCACGTCACCAAGCATTGTTCTATCTGGCGTCGTCGCTAAAGCAGTAGTTCAACCATCCGGCTGAAAGCAGTCAGTATGCTGTCATGACAATTCAGTAAGGAAACAATGTCATATGGTGGGCTAGAATGTCCTCTTAAATGGCTTTTTGCCCTAATTCCTTATTGGCGATTAATAATGAACGTAAAAACACACCATATTTTGACTGCTCTTGTCATCGTCTGCGCTGGCGCTGAAGCCAGGGCCGATAATTCCTTGTCTTTGACCAATCTGGTAAAAGATGTCATGGACGTTACGGGAAAAGCCGTCAAAGGCACAGCTCACGGAGCTGGAGCTGTAATAAAGGGCACTGGAAATGCCGTCAAGAATACTGCTGAAGGCGCAGGGGCTGTAGTGCGCAACACCGCCCATGGGGCCGGAGCCCTGGTTGAGTTTTCGGAGAAAGCTGTGGGTATTACCCCGGCTGACCCTGCCTATCATGCACCTGTAGCCGGCGCGCCCGCCGCCGCAGCAGCAGCGGCCACTGCTAAGCCGGTAACTAGCGAGAAACCTCCTGTTGCCGCTAAGCCTGCCAACAGATTATTCAATTTACCCTTTGGCCACTCACAGCCTGCAGCAGCTGTTAATACAGCGTCTAATATAGCCTCTGGCGCAGCCGCTAAAGTCGCTCCCACTTCTCTCATTGGCACAAGTCTTGATATTGCCGTAGATCGCCACGGCAATATTATTGATGCTGATGGAAGACTTGTTGGTCGAGTCTCAGTAATTACCTCAGATGTTGTCGGCACACCATCAGACTTTGCCGGTCAGAAGTTAAATGTCACGGTTAACGCTGCCGGGGAAATGGTAGATGGTAGCAATCGCATCATTGGCCACATTCTTGGTGCTGAGCCACCGTTGATACCAAAAGATCTGCCTGCTGAGGCTAACTCTACATTCAATTCTGTTTCTGGTGCATCTGCACCGGCGGTAATACCTAATGATCTCAGTGGCGCAGTTTCGGTGCCCACTACTATTATTCAGGGGCCGGCATCTGGTCCTGCCTCTAGTCCAGCTTCTAGCTGGACCGAAGAAGATGTTCTCAAGAATACGGCGCCGATCATGCACGGTCTTAACTAGTTAAATTAGGTGTGAAAATGAGTCTGAAAGAAAAAATCTCTGCTGATTTGAAAGAGGCGATGAAAGCTCGTGACCAAGTACGAGTTGACACTTTGCGCTCTGCGCTTTCGGCTTTTTCTTACAAGAAGCTTGAAGCAAAACCAAGCGATAAAGACGGGACTGCCAGCGAGAAAACAGAACTAAGCCCTGAAGAAGAACTGGCCGTTCTACAGAAACAAGTAAAACAACGCAACGACTCAATAGCCGAGTTTACCAAGGCTAATCGCACAGAATTAGTCAGCAAAGAAGTTGCTGAGCGCGACATATTAGCTGCCTACTTACCGGCGCAAAAATCTGAAGCGGAAGTGCGTGATCTCGTTAAGGCCATTATAGATGGCTTGCCTGCTGATGGTCGCAATCAGGGTGCGGCGATGAAGGCCGTCATGCCTCAGCTCAAGGGCGTGGCGGATGGCAATATCGTGCGTCAGATAGTTACTGAGTTGTTGAAGTAGGTGGCCTTGCTAGTACAAGATCGCTTTATGCCCTGCCCTTGCAGCAGTCAGGTTGTTTATCATAAGTGCTGTAAGCCCTATCATGATGGTGCCATTCCTCAGTCAGCACTGCTATTGATGCGTTCGCGCTATTGCGCCTATGCCCTTGGGTTGGCAGATTACTTGATGAACACCACTCATCCTGACCATCCTGCTTACAATCCTGACTTTGTTGAGTGGAAAGCTGACCTCTTGAATTTTTCCCGTGGCACAAATTTTCACGGTTTGAAAATACTAGAATTTGTCGATGGCGTCGAAACCGCTTCTGTTTCTTTTAGTGCCTACCTGCGTCAGGGCGAGCATGACTCTACATTCTCTGAAAAGAGCACCTTTGTAAAGCAAGACGGGCGCTGGCTTTATCAAGCCGGTGAGCTGGCTTATCCAGTTTAGGCTTATTTGTAGACATAGTCCCAACCAGAGGGTTCGGCCTTCTCTTTGGGCTGCGGCTTAATGGGCTCTACTTTGCTGCTTGGTGCAAGCGGTTTTTTAGCTGTGGTTTGTAGCGCTTTACCTGTTGTTGCTTTGAGAGACCCTTTGCCTGGCACTATTTCTGGCTTGGGGGCTGATTTCGGTTGGCGCATTGCTAGAATTTTTTTGATGTCGGCAATGTCGCGGTTGATTAGCGCTCGTTCGCGGGCGGGCATAGTGAGCTTGAGACATTTCTCGAATGTGCTGACTGTTTCAGGCAGTTTGTTCTGCTTTAGCAGGGCATTGGCTAAATTGCTCCAGGTTACCCAGTCTTTATTGTTGAGAGTGAGGGCTTTGCGAAAAGCCTGTTCAGCACTTTCAAAATCTTCTAGCTTGCGGTAGCAATAGCCTAAATTGATATAGAAGTCAGGGTCGTTAGGAAAGCGTGCTATGGCTTCATGGTAGTTGTCTACAGCATCTTCGTAGCGTTCTTTTTCTAGATATTTATTGGCTAAATTATAATATGGAATAGCATCACTCCACGCTGCTGGATGCTCTATTGCTTCTGTCTCTGTCTCTGCCTCTGCTTCTCGTTTCTGTTCTAATTTTGAGTTTGCTGGCTTGGCGTTGGGGGCAGGCCCTGCTGAAGCTGGCCAACTTACCAGCAAGCTGTTAAGGCAAAGGGTGAGAATAGTAATTGTTAGTTTGATTTCTTTGGCGTGCATATTTTAGCGATTGAGATCTGGCCAGCTTAAGATCTTGTTGTCATCAATAGAGGCGAAGGGATCACCTTCTGGGATAGGCGCACCAGGGGTGGTGTTGATATCGTTCAGTTCAAGGGTAACGGCTCTGAGCTCTTTTAGGGCAGGCTTTGTCATAATGTGGCCTTCAACTTCAGCTTTAATTTCGCGCTTTTGTTCAAGCAATTTGGCTTTGGTGGCTAGATCCTTTTCTTTAGCAAGCTTTTTCATTTTCGCTTTCAGTTCGCGTTCATTTTTAGCTTTCAAAATTTTAGCTCTAATTTGAGCATCGGCTGCTAGAGCATCGGTCAGCTCTTTAATTGCTGCTGCTTGTTTTACCTGTTCACGATAGTTGCGCACATAGGTGAGCAATTTGCCGAAATTCCAGGTCATCTGAAAATTCCAACCAGTGATATTTGAGTTAGCAGGAAAGGCAAGAATACGCGAATGATTGAGGTCTCGAATAGCTTCAACCAGACATTTATTCAGTACCGAGTCGGCGGTGCTAGCGTAGATACTGCCGTGGAGATTGCCTTTTCTATCTACGCTGAAAATGGCTGCTGCGGCCCCCCTTACTTGATCCGTCGATTCGGCATTCAAGCGCTTGAGCAAGACGTGTTGAATTGAGCGTTTGAAGCGAGCTATCCAATAATCCCATTCGGGAATATTCTCTGGGGCCTGCGAATAAACACTCAAACCTTCGGCATGACTGGCCCAGGCTGGTACGTTGATTGTTTTGCTCTTTTCGACTAAATCGAGCATTTCGTCCATATGCATTATTTCGGCAGGGCCGCTGCTGCGCCGTGACGATTGAGGCGCCTGACCGCTGGCTGTCTTGATCATTTTCTTGCCACTGCGCACGGCGTCTTTCATCGAGCCAAATAGATCAGGAATTTCAAAATTCGCCCCTGAAGCTGGTTTCTCAGTCGCCGCTTTCGTCGGGCTAATAGAGCTGACTGGTTTAGTCAGACCAATGAAATCAGTCACTGACGAAGTCATTTGAGCAAACCAATCTTTTGGTTTGGCTGGTGCTGCTGGAAGTAGGGCTGGCTTATCGAGCCCTTCTAGTTTTTCTTGGGCAAAAGCAGTAATCATATCTGGTGGTGCCAGACGCGCTGCCATTTCTAACTCTTTTAAAGCCGACATGTCATAGCCCTGTTTCTTTAGGGCCAGGCCTAAATAATAGTGGGTTTTGCTATCGTCTGGATGCTCTTTTAAATCAGTGAGCAGTAGATTGGCTGCTTCACTATAGCGTCCGTCTTTATAAGCCTTGAGTGCCAGTTTAACAGCTGTTTTTGAGTCTAGTTTTGGCGCTGGTTTAGTTTCTGTTCTTGTTTCTGTTTTGGCTTCTACTTTTGTTTTAGTTTCGCTTTTGATTTCTGGCTTCTGCTCAATCTTAGATTCAACTTTAGCTTGCTCTTTTTTGTCTTGAGCGAGAGCCTGAGCCATGATTAGATTGACAGAAGTGAGTGACCACAAGAGCAAAGAAAGATTGATGATAAAGTGTTTTCTTATCATCATTTGTAGCTCAGGCGTTTGGGGTCATGTCTCTAAACATGACAATTGGATAGTTGTTTTTCTGCGCCACTACCTTTGATGCTTTTGCCGCAGCTAAAAGAATGCTAAGATCCTGGCAGTCTTCCGGTATTCCGGCTACGCCAAAAGCTAGAGCCAGCTGACTGAGATTAGCCTCCGGCCCCAATTGTCGAGCTCGCAATATTTCCAGAATGCGATGGGCTAAAACTGCCGCTGCCGGTGTTTCAGTGTGGGGCAGTAGAATGGCGTAACTGAGTGCCTCGAAGTGGGCAAATAGATCAAGCGATCTCTTTGCTCCATTGATGCGGGTGACAGCTTCCTGCAAGGCTGTGGGTGAAAGGGCCTTTAGTTCGTTATTATGCCAGGCCCACATTTCGAAAATTATGATCGAAAAAGGAATTCGATACTGTTGAAAACGCTGAAATTCTTGCTCTAGAAAATAGTGAAAAGATGGATAGGAGAGAATGCTGGTATCGGGACGAGACAACATTTTGTTGACTCTCTCAATCGCTACATGATCTATGGGGACTGCATGAAGACCTGCTGTCTTGTCGGCTTTTGTCGGCTTACTTGAGATTGTAATTAGTTTACCGTTGACTAAGTTGAAGAGAATCGGCACCCAGTCTTTTTTAGCCATTGGCGCTTTGCGCAATAAGTCTTGCAGTGTGGTGCAGCCGTCTAGCTGGATATAGAAGTGCTTTTGCCGACCCATATCGACTGGAGCACCGGTTGAAACCCGCTGTTCAAAGTCTTTTTCGCTTAAGTTAGCTTCAGCCTTGTCGAGATATGATTCTGGTTTGATGCCTGCTGCAGCAATGGTTTTGGTTTGGTCAAGGATAGTTACCCCTTCCATCAGAAGAGCGTCAATACGCTTCGTTATTGTTTTTAGTGGGTTGGTTTCATCGCGGTAAAAATAGAACTTACCTTTCTCCCAGGTGACTAGTTCTAATACTGCCAGATCACCTTCAACATCAGGAGCTTTGGCATGGGTGAGAGCGCCCTCATAGAAAAATACTTCAGCCGCTGAATTACCATCATCGACAAAGAGACAGCCTGTCATGCCGCCCATATTGATTGACTGCAGCAAGTTGGGCACCTGCATATCAGCTAGACTGCCTTCCATTGTGGCCACTTTCGAGTGGCGGCTAGCGTTGGCAACTGGGGCCCTTTGGGTTGAGATTGACTGCATTTTAAGCAGGGTGCTGCTAAAGACGCCGCTGCTATTGATGTTGCCTCGAGCCAGATTGCCTACCAGCTGATTGGCATCGCCTAAGGGCAAAGTATCACCGGTGCATTCAGCTGTTACCAGGTTGAGGATGAGGCCGATATCACCGCAGGGATAGGTCCAGATCTCTTTGATTTCTTTTTGGCTACTCTCGGTCAATTCCCATATCGGTTCGCCACCAAGAGCGCTCACTGTGCAGGTCAAAGTCAGCGAACTATCACTGCCCGGACGCCCCCAAATTACTTCAACCCTTCGTCCTGCACTGTTCTGGGCATGCTGTAGCGCTTCGCTAACGTCTTTGCTAGTGGGCAAAGACTCTAGGCGTGGTAGACGGAGGGGGAGGGTGTTTGGATCTACTTTTGGGCGGTACATTTTAACTAGTGGTGAATGAGCCTTAAGACTAACAGAATAAGGCCAAAATGTGGATGTAAAGAATCCTCTACTCTGTCTGGTGCTAGATTTTATTGTGCCATGCTGCTATTAAATGCCTGTTAACCCTACGAGTTTCTAATGGAACGAACCAAATTATCGAAAGTAAGTAAAACACCCGACCAGTTCACCTTGCTGTCAGTGGTTGAAATGGCGTCAATGATCCGCAGTTCATTGATTGCCCTGCCCTTTCAGGCGGGTAGCCAGACTTTGGTTGTCACTTGCACTTTTTCTTTTGCCACCACCAATGTTCCCCGCTGGTGCCTGTACGCCAGCGAGGCTGAGGATGTTCCTGCTGTCTGGTGCCTCGATTCGGCCGATTTAGAAGAAGTAACTGCGCATTTGGCCAAGGGTTTGCCCCCGCAAGCTGTCGCCCCTCCCGCTCCGCCAAGTCAAGATGATCGTCGTGGCGCTGCGGCGATTGTCCAGCCGGGAGCTTTACCCCAGCCAGCGGTTTTTGATCAGGTTAGTTTTGATGGCTTTTGCCAGCGTTTAGTTGACGTTAGCTCTGGTATGTTTGCCGAAGGCTCGTTTTATTGGTTTCTAATGCAGGAGTTTAATCGCTACCAACGCACCAAGCTTGGTTTCGGCATTGTTCTTTTATCTCCTTGCGCCAGTCTCGATCAGAACCTTGGGCTGACTCATTCGCGCCAAGAAGTGATTGCCTGGTTGGGCAAAGTGGCTGTGGCTGAGGTACGGAAGCTTGATTATATATGTCATTTTAATGAACTAATCGGCATGGTGCTGGCCAATTCGACTTTAGAAGAGTCGGAAACCTGCGCCCAGCGAATTATTGAAATTGCTAACAGTCGCAATAATAGTGAGCGTTTCGAGGCTGGCTTTAAACCCTACGCTGGAGTGGCCGGAATGCCGCAGACTTGCGAGCATCCAGGTATTTTAATTGCCGCGGCTCAGCAGTCTCTTAATCAGGCGATGGCTACCAATTCGCCGGTGGTAGCTTTTAGATAGTTAGTTGCTTCGTCGCCCCCCGATATTCAGATGAGCGACGGTTCGACAAGCGCTAGCACGAGAAATTTATGTGGTTGGTGCCGGAACCGCCAATGCTGTGGCTGCCATCAAAGACCGTCTGCCAGAGGTCGGCCTTCAGGTCGCCGGTTCTGCTGCAGTAGGCTTTGCCTTGCGGGCCGCGGCGGCAAAATATCCCTGGTTTAGACCAGGATTGAGGCACGCAAGAATTTGGCTAATAAATAGGTTCTGGTTGTAATTCTGTTTTTCTGAATCCAGACTTGGTTAAAGCTGAATTGAGATATTGATCTTGTCTGATTGTTTGCCAGACCGAGCCATTGAGGTAGTTTTCGATCATAAGTAAAATTGGCCCTTGGTCTATTCCGAGGGTATCGGGGCCCACCCAGCCTGATGGTTTACTCTTGTCAAAAGTAGGGTTGAAGGCGTCTTGGAAGCCATACTTGCCCATCAGTTCGGGGCGGTCATTAACCCAATGTTTTAGTGTGGGTAGCACCAACTCTGGGGCGAAGGGTAATGAGGCGGCGGCGGCTGTTGGTGCTATGGTGCCATCATCGAGAGCGTGAGGAAAGCCGCGAGCAGCGTAGCCTTGAAATTCGCGTTGTCTACCGTCGATAGTCTTGATGGCAAATCCGGGACCATCTGATGCTGTTAATCCCCAGTTTAGGGTGTCGTAGCCCAGCCACTTTTGGGGGTTGTCCACAGCATAGTCGTGTTGTTTCAAGACAGCTCGCCTCGAATGATCAAAATAGTCGAGGGCTTGCTTTCTGCCATTGGCATCTCGTACACCTTTCATGTCGACCCAAACCTGGGTGTACTGGTGGCCAAAGAGGGGGCCGAACTCGAGGCCTTTATGACCATATTGTTCGCTTACTACATCAGTTGAATGATACTGCTCCCAGGCTTTGGCTGATATCGGATGGGTGGGGGAGCCAATGCCCAGCAAGAGCAAGATTGAGGCTTCGTCATAACCTCTCCAGTCGGTTTTGATAAATCCGTTTTCTGGTGTCCAGCCCATGCTAAGGCGGCCAGTTGAGTTAGTGGCCCAGTTCCAGTCCACGCGGCTGAATAATTTGGTAGAAAGTTCGCGAATCTCTCTTTCTTTGGCTACATTGCCGTCAAAATAATTCTTAGAAAAGAGTACTCCAGACATTAGCAGTGCCGTGTCAACCGTAGAGACTTCGTTGTTTCCTGCACGCAAGCCAGTTTTGGCATCAAGGAAGTGATAGAAGAGGCCGTGATCTCCCGATGTTCCTTGGGGGGCATCACCTTGTGGAGCCTGCCATAAGGTTCTTAGCACTTTTAATGTGTAGTCTGCCGCGCCAGCGCGAGTGATCCAGCCATGTTCGGCGGCAATACCATGGGCGGTGAGGGAGAATCCTACTGCAGCAATGCTGGCCGGAGAAGATTCAGTAGAGCGATCTTTGGTCAAGCCGGTGATCTCATTGCTCTGCTCCCGGAAGTATTCAAAGTGTGCTCTTTGTAGTTTTTCTAGCATTGCTCGGTCTACAGCGCTTAGCTGCGGAGCCGCATCTCGGCGAGCCATTAGTTCAACAGTTACTCGCCTGGCGTTGTTGTGAGCTTGATGCAAATCTGAGGCAATATGCACGCCATCTAGTGCTGCACCCGTGACCATAAATGAAGCCATAGACTCGACAATTTGTTCTCTGGAGGCATGGCCCTTACCTGAAAGGAGCGAATGACTCTCGGCGCTGACGGCACCACCAATAGAACCACCGGCAGCATTAGTGCTAAGTCTGAAAGCTATGCCTTTTGCTGAGCGGCCGAAGGCTAGATCAGATATGGGAATTTTAAAGCTGCTTTCTGCCGCTGCCATCATGCTGTGGCTGGCTAGGCCCATAATGCCAAAGGTCAGCGCTGAGCTTGCTGCGGCAATGCCTCTTTGCTCCCAGAAACCTTTGCTCAAGTCAGAATTTGGCGTTAGTAGCGAACCGTAGACTGCCCCGTCTAAGGCCATTTTTGCTGAAGGAGCTACAAACCTCACTGTATTTGCCAAACGGCTAACACTAGTGGCTTCGGCCTGACTCAGCGCAATAGTTCTCACCAGAGCGGCACCAATTTCGCTAGTTTCGCCCATGCGACCTAGTTGAGTAAGTGCTTTTGCCGATGAGCCTTTTACCAATAAAAATGGGGCAACCATACCAAAGCCAGAGCCGATTGTTGTCGCGAGCCATTCTTTGCTAGCAAAGAGCTGCTGCTCTGGTGGTTCTACCAGCTTTAGCCGCGGTAAAATTTTGCTAGCAGTTATGTGGTTGACCACTTCTGTGAGGCCATCTACTGGCGCTTGCAATGCCGAGTAAACAAATGCTTTGCCACTTAGTTCTGCCAGGTTGAGTGCCTCTGCCGCTATGCCCGCGTCAGTATGGTCTGCTAATTGTACTTGAGCTGACTTTTCTGACGGTGCATCTGAATGGCGTGCTATTGGCAATATTTTACCTCAGGCGCATAGTGGGCGCCTGCTGGGCTAATGTCAATGGGATAACACTAAATCAGTGGGATTCTGTTTTGAGTTTGTCGACAAAACACTTGATACGGGCAAGGGCTATTTCAATTTTATCGATTGAAGTGGCATAGCTGCATCTGACATGGTTGGTGCCGCCAGCACCAAAAGCGGTGCCAGGAACTAGCGCCACGTGCTGCTCGTAAAGCAACCGTTCCGCAAACTCGTCAGAGGTTAGACCGGTGCTGACTATGCTGGGGAAGGCATAAAATGCTCCGTCAGGCATGTGGCATTCAAGGCCGATTTGATTAAAGCCGTTGACGATCACTCTTCTGCGCTGGCTGTATTGCTCAATCATGTCTTGTACCTGGGGCTCAGAGCCCTTAAGAGCTTCGATGGCAGCTTTTTGACCAGTTATAGGCGCGCAGAGCATCGTGTAAGAGTGTATCTTCATCATGGTGGCTAAGATATTGCTTGGTGCGCAAATATAGCCGATGCGCCAGCCCGTCATGGCATAAGCTTTTGAAAATCCATTAAAGAGAATAGTGCGTTCGTAGGCCCCTTTTATAGAAGGTACACAGGTGTGTTCGCCTTCATAGGTAAGTCGGTCATAGATTTCATCACTGAGAATATACAAGCCATTTGCTTCAGCAAATCTGACGATCTCTTCCATCAGCGCCCGTGGCATAGTGGCACCGGTGGGATTGGAGGGATAGCCTAAAAGTATTGCTTTTGTGCGGTTGGTAAGCTGGGCTTCTAATTGCTTTGCGCTGACGCGAAAACCTTCTTCTGCCGTGGTTTCAACTGCTACTGGTATGCCACCAGCCAGGCTGATGCAAGGCTTATATGAAACATAGCAGGGCTCAGGTACCAGTACTTCGTCGCCGGCATCGAGTATGGTGCGCAGAGCAATGTCTAAGCCCTCAGAGACACCAACTGTTATCAAAATTTGGTCTTCAGGACTGTAGTTGACCTGGTAGAGCTGCTCTAGGTGCTCGCTAATGGCGCGTCGCAGTTCTATCAAGCCCCAGTTAGACGTATAACTAGTCTGGCCCCGTTCTAGTGAATAGATAGCCGCTTCACGAATTGACCAAGGGGTGACGAAGTCTGGTTCTCCTACGCCGAGCGAGATGACATCCTGCATTGAGGCAGCAATATCAAAGAAGCGTCTTATTCCTGATACAGGAAGAGCGCTGGCAATTTTAGCGATAGGCTTTAAGGGAATCATTCTTAAGGTGTAATTACGAGGCGCTCATTGCCTTCGGCTTCTAAATAGAGCACGTCGTCTTCTTTGTAGCGGCGCAACTGGAAGTGTGTCACTGTGCCGGTAACACCATTAATAGTAGAGAGCTTTTCTGCGACGAAGTTAGCCAGCTGGCGCAGATTTGTCGCTTCAACTACGACTCTTAGATCACTTCCCCCAGAAACTAGCCAGACACTTCGTACTTCGGGGAAACGGGCAATGCGACCAGCTATTGCATCAAAGCCAACATCTCGAGCTGGAACTACCCGCACATCAATGAAGGCCGTTACTTTGTCTATACCAGCTTTCTCCCAGTCAATCACCGCGTTATAACGTTTGATCACACCGTCGTGCTCGTATTGAGCAATAGTGTCTTTGACTTCGCTTTCTGGGCGACCAGTTTGTTTAGCTATGTCTTCGGCGCTTGCCCTTCCTTCACGAGAGAGAATGGTTAAAATCTCACAGCGTTTTTCTTCTCTCACCGATTCGCCTTTCATGAACTGCGCCTCAAAGCTGCTTTTGCCTGTTCGATTATACGTCTGAGCTTGCTCTCGCCAATTTCTTCTATACTAGGTGCCTGTTCTATCGGCGCAAAAATTTGACTATACCAAGCGGGGTCTTGAAAGACTTCGGTCCAGTTGTCTAGTTTGTCCCACTCGCCGTCGTTGAGCCCGAGTAAGAAGCGTGCTCTAAATGGGTCAACCCCTTCAATCTCAAAAGCAGCAACTCTCAGGTCTCGGCCAAGATTGGTATCAAAATGAGCAGTGCCGCTGGCGTCAACATCGACGTCACCATAGATGTCAAAACGCTTAATTAGATCTTGCGCTTCTGCAATATACGAATCATGCATGCGCTTGCCTTTTTCGCTGAGCTTGTAGGCCGCTTTTTTGACGTCAATCTCAATTAAGTTTTCGCCTTCGCTATAAGCAATGACATCGACTAAATCGCCGTTCTCTTTAGTGACATCAACTATGGTGCCAATGGCAATCTGATGCAGAAACATGACGCGACTAAATTCTTCTACTTTTTTCTCTGGCGTAAACTGGGCACTAACTTTGCTAGAGGAATTAGCCTTGTCTAAAACCACGAGATCGCAGCGCATATATTTAACCGAGTCGCGCTCGGATGGCACAAATGCTTGCACCAATGGCGCCTCCGGGTCGAGGGCTTCACCGTTGGCAAGAAAATCGACCGCATTAGAAATGAAAAGCCCATCGCTATCACGGTCGAATATTATTTTTTGCAGAGCGCGCAAATCGTCAATTTGGCCCTCAGGTAAACGGCCTTCCTCAATCAATTCTTGCGGCTGTTCAGCACCAAGAATTTCAAAAACAATGTCGACGGCTGGTTGTTTGACGGTTTGTTGATCAAGGGTAATCACGACTAGATGCTGATTGAGATGATCTGAAACCCGCAGCAAATAGTTCATTATTATCTTCTCCGTCCGCCCCATCCGCCTGATCTTCTCATAGAGAAGCCCGATGAGCGTCGGCCACCCCAACCTGAGCTAGCCGATGCCCCAGCTGTTGACGATGAAGCAGGTGATGAGAAGAGGCCACCGCCCCAGCTCCTCTTTGCCGTACCAGTTGGTGTGGAGGAGAACGAACCACCAAAACCAGATTTGCTAGTCAAGCTGCCATCAGATTTGCTCTTGAATCTAGAAAAGAAGCCTTGGTTGGCTGTTTTCTGTTGGGCGTACTGAGGCGACTGCCGCCAGGTATTGCGGTAGCCCATTAGACCGCCATAGTTGCTGTAAGGAGTGTAATAGCGACCACCCCAACTGTTCATCAAGTGTGACATTACCATCATTTGTACGAATGGATTATCAAGAATGCTGCGATGACCTTCGTAGTATGGCCTGCCGTCATAGCCAGCCACGCGGTATGGTAGTTCGTTATTGACTACAGCTCCGGTTTGCTCAATTGCAAAGAGCTTTTCGTCGCCGCTTTGATATCCGGGTTTTTGGTCTTTGTCGATATAACCAATAATGCTTAAGCGGTCTTTTTCATGAGTGGCATCGAGGGCAACTACGCCTTCGCCGTCATAGATTTCGTTAACCCGTTTCTCAAAATCGGCCATCTTACTCTTGAAGTCTTTGTCTCCTTTGGTCTCAAAGAAGGCTTTCTGTACTTCATCTAAATTGATTTTTTGGGAAACACCTTGAATTTCAGGTGAGACATAATGCTCTTTAACTCCCCCAGACGAGCAGCCCGTCAGGCTTACTGGGGCGATCACGAGCGCCAGACTCAACAAGATAGTGAGTGATTGCCAGCGTTTCATGCTTTAAGACCTCCAGCGGTAGTAATAGTTACTATAACAACTCTGTCAGACTAGTCTGCTGATATACATGATATTTTCGTAGTTGAAGCTCACACTGAGATATGGCGATTCTTGATGTTTTTTTTGATAACTATCAATAAAGCTGCACAATGCTATTTGCTGCTATAGCTTACGGATATAATTTGGAAGATAGATTTTACAGTTCAGGAGTGCCATGAAAATTCTTGCCGCAATAGATGGTTCATTTCAGTCAGAAGCTGCCATCGATGCTCTAGGTAGTTTTAAGTGGGCCGCTGGTACCGAAATAGTTTTATTTACTGTGCTCAAAGGGCCTGACACAGGTCTGGCGTTCGGCCGTAAAAGTGCTGACCAGTCTTCGCTCATGGCTGAAATGATTGCTGCTACTACCGAAACCCTTAAAGGAATGGCCGTTGAACTGGAGAAGAGCCTACCTGGCAGCAGAGTAACTTTTAAGATTGCCCAAGGTGACGCCAAAAATGAAATCTTAGATGCGGCCAAAGAAAATGCTGTAGACATGATTATCATGGGCTCTCGCGGTCACAAAGGCATGGAGCTAATCCTACTTGGTAGTGTCTCCCAGGGTGTCTTGATGCAGGCTCAATGCCCTGTAGTGATTGTCAAAAGTGAAGCTAGCAGTGATGCACCAAACCTTCAGGAAGGTTTCAAAAACGTTCTCCTGACAGTAGATAATTCGCCATACTCTCGAGCTGCTCTGGCATGGGTTAAGACTCTTAATTGGTCGGCTGCCACACGCTTCAAGCTTGTTACCGTGGTGCAGGCCTTAACCGATTCCTTCGCCTCAGAAGAAAGTGCGGTTCGTGCCACCAGTCTGACCCGGCAGCATGATTCGCTTCATGCTATGGCCCGGGCTGAAATGGAAGCAATGGCACAAGATCTAATTGCTCATGTGGGCCCTGGTCGTGTCACTACCCAGGTCGGAGAAGGCGATCCCCGCGAGGTGATTTTGCATGTGGCCGCTAATTGGTCTGCTGATTTAATTGTTATGGGTTCCCATGGTCGCACTGGATTAACAAAGCTTTTGCTAGGTAGTGTTTCTCATGCTGTTGCTGTGCATGGTTATTGTTCTGTGGCCATAGTCAAGGGCGTGGTTCCCAAAGGTCAAGGTGCAAGGCAGCAGCAGACCGGTATGTTCAAGGTGCCTGAGGTGAAAGAGATTGTCGATCGCTTGCCACCACCACCACCTAATGGTCCTACCGACACGCCTCGCATCCAACCTGGTGGCATGTAGTTTACTGCTTGCTTATGATTTGGTAGACCAGCACAAAAGCAACAATCAAAATCAAAATTAGAGCTTTCGCTATGGAGAGTAAACGTTCCATTAGCTTAGTAATGCTCGCTTTTGTTGCGATACCGCTAGTAGTGCCATAGTCTTTGCTCCTAGGCTGGTGGATGCTTTCGCAAAACCACTTCTCTGACGATTATGTCGATGCGATCCATCAACTGAATGTCTTTTTCTTTGTCATTAGGAAAGAGGTCGGCATTGAGCTGGTGCAGGCGTTGCAATAGATGAAGCTGTGGATAAGACTTGCCAAACAACTGCATTTCGCACCAGGCCACCCGTGACAAAGTTCTCTCATGGGCTGTGGGCGCATTTGGTTTGGCTGCATCAATGAGCTGTTGTTCGATCATTTTTCGGTGCGCTTCTGCAGCTGGGTCTTCAGCGTCTTCGACTGACGAGTAACTAGCGGCAGGGGGCGAATTTCTGCTAGCAGCGGCAATAGAATTGGCCGGATTTAAATCAGAAGCGATGCTGCGCAGTCCTCTAACAAATGGATTGGCTTCAAATGTGCCTAGGTTACCCGCTGCTACCCCAGGTGTTTGGCCGTCCATTTGCATGCGGGGATTAGTAGCCAGGGCATTTTCTGGTTTGATATGCAGTTTAACCTCAGCATATTGGTCAAGGGCGTCTGTTCTGGCTGACAGATCGCTGCTATGAGATTGGGCGCCGAAGGCCTTGATTTCCATGCGATTGAGTCGAGCAGTGATTGGCTCGTTCTCATAGCTTTGTCCTAAAATGGCAGTCTCTAGGGCTGTAACTCTGGGGTAATGACCGGGTGATTGATCGGCTTTGCCACTAGTTTGATTGCCATATGAGCCAGGACTATAGGCTGCCGCTGGGCGGGTTGTTGCTGGTTCAGCCACCTTCGGTTGTAGTTCGGCGGGCAAGCCAATTGCTGCGACGATTTGGGCGGTGCGGTGGGCGGCATCACCACTATTAGTGGCGCCGAAAATAAAGTTCTCAAGCCGGTTGAGGCGCTGATCATCAGTTTCATTTTCGAAATTTCGCTCAAAATATTTGTGTTCATAGCCGCGAATCTCGCGGGTAATGTCGTCGGCTTTCTCTGGCTTAGCAGCAGGTGCACTTTTGCTTGTGGTTTTGGCCGCTGGCGTTACTGCTTGTGTATTGGCGAAAGTCGCGCAGTCAGCGGTAAATGTTGAGAAAACGAGAATTAAGGCGGCTATTGAAACAATGCGAGGCACTCTACTATCTCCAGAACAGTCGCGTTTACTTTATAAGAAGTGGTTGCTTCCTAGTAAGCTAAATTGTTTAAGGTTCAGGAATACGCTTGAGATCGCAGCACTTTGAAAAGGCGCACCTGATCATCGCGGCCCACAGCGTATGCATGGTTGAGGTGGAAGTCGATAACCTTGAGGGCGTCGAGGTTGGCGTGATTGCCTATACATGCCTGGGCTCGCAGTTTACCAAGGCTGAAACCAAGGTCTGAAGAAAGCTCATTGTGGTCAACCAGTCGCTCTGCCAGGTCTAGCAGTTTCAGTGCCAGGCTGTAATTGCTCTCAGCTAGAGCTTCGTCAACGCTCAATATTAGTGAACGTAGTCTGTAATTGCGTCTCAGGGCAACTAGGGCAAGAAAGTCGGGCTTAAAATCTTGATTGGTGCCACGCTTCTCCCTCTGGCTCAGAGCATAAGAGAGCAGGTCTGTTACCTCAGGGTGGGCTAAACCTAAAGAAATCGCTTTTTCTAAGTCTTTCTGACAAAGTTCGAAAGCACAAAGTCCAAGAAAGGCTTTAGCTCTCATAAATAGGTACTGAGCCTGACCAGGATGACGCTCAATTAGAATAGTAAAGTTGTTGACGGCCAAGCCATAGTTAGCCAGTTCAAGAGCTTCTCGCCCGTTGATAAAGGCAAGCGAATCAGTGTGGTCGCATCCAAATGATTCTGACTGTTCGAAGAACTGAGCCATTTTATTTTTTGCCTAAAGCCAAGATAAATTAGGAAGGGATGCCAAGTGGTGATTTCATCTTAGCAAAAATCGCCTGAACCGGTGAGGGTTTGACTTTGGCTTAGGTAAATTATTACTCAGCTTTCAAGAGTTGTTGCACCCGAGTATGGATAGCCGTTGGTCCAGGATCGCCCAGGCTATAAAGGAACACTTCATTGTTCTTCTTCAAGTAGAGAATGGCAGGTAGTGGCTTGACTCCGTATTCAGCCAGGAGAGGTTTATTCTTTTCTTCATCAGCGTCAATCCAGACCACATTGATTTTGTCGGAGTCGCTGCCGAGGGCAGTGGTTATATCTGCTGCTAGGGTTTTGCAGGCTTCAATCCAAGGGGCGCAGAAGACTAAGATGGTTGGCTTAGTGTTGTCCTTTGCTTCATTCAACGAAATTTTGGCCAGCGAGGTTGGTGATGATGACCCCAGTGGTGGTGCGATGAATTTCTCCGGCAATTCTAACAGCAGCTTGTGTGCTCTGGCTGCTAGAGCGGTTCCCCGTGCAATTTGCAAAGTTGTACTGAGGTGCTCTTCTGCTTTTTTGTAGTCGCCTAGTAAAATTTCACCTTCAGCAATTTTGAAGTGTCCAAGGCCCTGCTTGTAGCTGTTAGCCTCTTCATCAGCTTTTTCTCGACTTGGCTCTTTCTTGCTGGTCGACTCAGTTTCGGCTTTGCCTGATAGTTTTTTGCCTGATACTACGTGTTTTTCGATCCAGTTAGAGACTAGATCAACCATGTCGTTAGCAAATTGACCCTGCTCAAAGATAAGGTGTTCAGCTGAACCTACCATAACCAGGTTTTTGTCCGTTGACTGAATCTTGCTGAACAGTTCAAGGGTTCCGGATGGTTTGATTAAGCGGTCGCTCGCTCCTTGCAGAAAGAGCACTGGAATGTTAGAGATTTGCCTAGCTTTTTGTGGGTTTTGACTCATTAAGTGGCGGAAGCGATTTAGGTCTTTGGCCGAAAAGCGACTACGGTTAAGGGGATCTTGCTCCCATTCTTCCGCTACTTCGGGATTGCTTGTTGCCCTGGCAATGACCTTGGGGCCGACCAAGAGTTCTTTGTTTGGAGTGTAAATGAAGCCTAGGGCGGCTTTGATATTGGTGGTCTTCTGTCCCTGACTCTGTCTAGCTGGAACGCTACAAATCAAGGCATCGACTAACTTCGGATTGTCAGCGGCAGTTTGCAATGCTAGGGCACCGCCCATAGATTCCCCCAGAATAATTATGGGTAAACCTGGATGGGCTCTGCGAATTGAGATTAGGGCGTTCTTTATGTCTTCAAATGCGAGATCAAAATCGAGGTTGGTTGCTTCTTTTTGGTTCTGCCAGGAGCCAAAGCCGCGTATATCAATAGCATAGGTGGGTATACCCAAGTGCCCCATTTGTTTGCCGAAAGAGGCATAGCTGCTGGCATGCAGACTGAGGCCGTGGATGCACAATAGGGCTGCCCAGGGGGTGACAGTGAGGTCTCGCCAAGCTTCCATTGGGGCTTCATCGCTTGTAGCTTTTGAGTCAGCTTTTGCACTAGCCCTTTGAAGGGAAGACTTTTTTGATTTGGCCCAAGCCGTTTGGCTATCATGTTTGCTCGCAGCGGAAAGAATTGTGATTGCTAGGCTGAGGGTAAGGGCGAGGGCTTTAGTGGCGGCTGGTTTTTGCATAAATTTGTCTGTGTTTTAGGTTCCTGGTTAATTTTACTCTGAGAGCCCTCTAATGGAAGGCCACATTCTCTGCGTCATACTGACTACTGCTATCCTGACAAACTCTACACGCATAAATAATAGGTTATTGGCATTGACTCCCTCTAAACAAAATGCGGTTCTAGACCCAGAACTGAAAGCAACTAGTCTGGCAGAAGCTCATGCCGATGCAGACAGAGACTTAGATCTTGATTTAGATAGGCCCCTGGCTGAAGAAGAAGGTTGGCAAATAGCTCGGGCATCCTTTGCTCGGGAGGCTATCCACTATACAGTGCGCGGCGGTATTGCCTTACTGGTTCTCTCCGGCCTCGTTCTGGCAGGCTTCTGGCTCATTCACAAAGTGCAGCACTTGCCGCCCCATGTAGTTACTGGCGCCCAAAAAATGATTGATCCGGTGCTCAAGGCCAATCCGTTCAACTCTCCATCTGATAATAAACCGCTTGCCCCGGCCCCCTCTCCTGAAGCCGTCAAAAAAGTGGCTGGTTCTAGCTCTAGCGCAAATTTGAGCCATGGGAAGACCAATAGGCGGCCCAAGCGGCGCCGTCAGGCTTCCACTAGACCGGGCCATGGTCATGTTAGACCGGTTCAGGCTGGAGACGACCCCACGGGCGGTCGTGTTGTTTATTCTGATGGAATGATTACTGAGTATTCCTGGAAATAGGAGCTTTTATAGCTGTTCCTATAAGTAGTTATGGTTTTGCCTATACCAGGTGAAACTTCCCATGGGCTAGCCTAGGTTTATGCTCCAGCTAGATGGGATATTGATGAACATTAAAAGTGTTGCCGATTTCTTAAACAACCTCAAAGCGAAATTAACTTCAGAACCCCAGCACTCAGAGCACTGCCCATTGGCACGGCTTAAGCAAATTGAGGCGCGCTCTAAAGAGGTGGTAGAGGTTAGTTCTGACAGTATCAGTCGTCAACGCACCACTGTTCGTGAGGTGGCAATTCGCTGGTCTACCAATCCTGAAGGTTTTGTCCGTCAAGAAATCCGCAAACCTCATCAGATGGCAGGTAACCAAAGCAATTTTGAAATAGATCCAATGGCAAAACTCGATTAGTTATTGAGCCTTCAGTACTTTTCATTTTGAAAATCGCCCTCTCTCTATCGACCTTGGTGATCGATAGAGAGAGGGCGCACGTTAACTTTATTTGCAGGGAACCAATTGCCTGCGAGTCAGTCTTTACAGTACGGGTGCATAAGTAGAGTAAACAAGCGGTTGTTTGCCTGGTATCCTGCATTGAAAGAGGTCTTTTAAGTGCGTCGCGATACCCAATCTGCTCTGATTTCTCTCATAGTATTGGCAGTTCTAGCTGCCAATGCTGACTTTGTCGAGGCCTGGGGGGCCACTAAGATTACTGCAGACAGTGATTCTGCGCCGCTTGCAGCGACTCCGCTGAAGATTCCAGTGAAAGACCCAGTCAGCGTGCCGGCTGCTTTTGCAAAGCCAATTTTGCATAAGCCGGTTAAAAGTGACAGCCAAGATTTGCACCATGGTGCCATTAATCGTACTGTCGATGCTCTCTCTCCCCCAGCCAACATTTCGGCTAGTGCTGATGCTGTTGAAGCTTTCAAAGAAACCAAGCCACGCTTGATTCTGGCCCTTTCTGGTGGTGGCTGCAAGGCTGTAGCTGAAATTGGTGTATTGCGCAGCTTTGAGCAGCATGGCATAAAGATTGACGGCATCGTTGGCACCAGTATGGGCTCCACAGTTGGTGCTCTCTACTGCGCTGGGGTTTCAGTGGATGACATTGAAAAAATGTATCTTGATGACACTATGCAAAATGCCATGCTCAAGGGTGCGATTTTGAGTGTTATTACTCGTCCAATTAAACCCCTGACCTATCTCTTTAAAGGCCGGCCCTATGCTGGAATTACCAGTGGTGATGGTTATCTCAAACTGCTGCAGAGTAAACTGCCAGCTAAATTTAGCGATCTTAAAATTCCCTTTGCGGCGGTGGTGACTAACTTAACCGACGGCGAAACTACTGCTTTAGCCAGTGGCGATTTACCCCGTTCGGTATTAGCAAGTAACTGTGTTCCTACTCTCTATCGGCCCATGATGTTAAATGGCAAGCTCTATGTCGATGGGGGCCTAAAGGCCAATCTTCCCTCTACCATAGCTCAGGGAATGGGCGCTGATATTGTTGTGGCTGCCCTGGTTGATACTGCCATTAAACCGGTAGCCAATAGGCAATTTAAGTCGAAGAAAAATTTGATGATGCGAGTGATGGATATCATGCTCGCCAACGCCGACAAGCAACAGGCCCATGCTTCTGACATTCTGATCTATCCCGATGTTGATTTTGTACCGGGCATGACTAAAAACAGAGATATTTTGAAGCGTGGAATCGCCGCTGGGCAGAAAGCAGCTGATACGGTGGCATCACGCATTAAGACTGAACTGTTAGCTCTCGATAGAAGCAAAGGGGTAAATCCAAACCAGTTGGTGGAAATACCAAGTAAGCAGGTTGATAGTGAAGACAGCAAGGTAAGTCCCGAGTAAAATTAGGACAATTTGCTATTGATTGAAGTAGGTGTGAAATGGTCTCAAGGGTCGATAAAGTCGAAGAGTCTAGTTTGGAGAACCTGGATAGTAAGACTGAAAGCGGAGCTCCCACTGCCGGGCGCACACTAAAAGATCTCATTGATGGCTTTAGCGAATACGGTCCCCAAGATGCCATCGTCAGCTTTGTCAAAAATGGCTCGGTCACCTTGAATTATCAGGGTTTTCTCTTAGAGATTCGCAATGTCGCTGCGGCAATGCTCAGTCAGGGAATAAAGAAAGGCGATAACGTTGTTTTCTTTGCCCCCAATTCAGCCTCTTGGATCGTCTCTGCCCTTGCCACCATTTACACTGGTGCAACAGTGGTGCCAATTGATTCGCAACAAAATGACGATGTACTCAAGCATATTCTTGAAGACAGCTCGGCCGGTTGGATTTTTACTGACGAAAAAGGCTCAAAGCGCCTTGATAAGATCTTGCCAAAGTCTGGAGCAAAAGCCAAGTCTAGTCATCGTATCGTTCGTCTAGATAATGATGAAATAGCTGAGAGCTGGAAGAAAATTGCTGTATCTTCTAAGGACAAGGCCGAGGAGATTAATCCTCAGCTGCTCAAGTTGGCGCCAGATAATATTGCGGTTTTGTTTTATACATCTGGTACTACCGGCACGCCAAAAGGTGTTCCTTTAAGTCATACCAATATGCTTTTGCAGCTTGATGAAGTGATTTCCAAGATTGATTTGCTCAAGCCCAAAGACCGCGTCATGCTGCCATTGCCTCTTTTTCACGTTTATCCACTGAACACTGGTTTGATGGCACCGCTTTTGATGGGCCTAACAATTGTTTTGCCCCGTTCGCTAACTGGGCCCGAAATCATGCGCGCTCTAAACGATGGCAAAGTAACCGTTATTGTCGGTGTACCAAGGCTATTGCGCTCGCTCTATCAGGCCATTGAAACCAAGTTTCATAAAAATCAGATTGTCGGGGCAGCCTTTGATGCCGCCATAAACTACTGCATTGGTATGGATAGATTTTTCAATTTGCGCCCAGGAAAAACACTTTTTGCTCCTGTGCGTCAGAAGTTCGGACCAACATTGCGACTATTTACCTGTGGTGGTGCACCATTAGCTAGTGAGTTAGCCTACAAATTGAGAGCAATTGGCTGGGAGATTGGTGTTGGTTACGGCCTAACAGAAACGGCACCACTGGTTACGTTCCGCGTTCCTGAGGATCGCGATCTCGAAGGGGTTGGTCAAGCCATTAAAGGTGTAAAAGTACGGATTGATCCTTTAGCTGAGCCCGATGCAAGACTTGATAAAGATGCTGGCGAAATTGTGGTCACCGGACCTAACGTTTTCGCTGGCTATAAGAATCTTCCGGAATTGACCAAAGAAGTTTTTACCGCCGATGGTTGGTTTAGAACTGGTGATCTTGGTGTGATGAAGCATGGCAAGTTGCATGTAATTGGTCGGGCCTCTTCTACTATTGTTATGGAAGGTGGCGAGAAGATTCAACCTGAAGACGTTGAAGATCGCATTGCTAAACAACCGGCCATTGCTGAAATTGGCTTATTGCAAGTTGACCATAAATTGGTTGCTTTGGTTATGCCTGATATGAAAGAAGTGGGTGACAAAGATCCTAGAGCTGCAGTTGCAGCAGCTCTTAAGGTGGCCTCTGCCAGTTTGGCCTCCTATCTGCAAGTGACTAATTTTGCTATCACCAAAGACACTTTGCCACGCACTAATTTGGGCAAAATCAAGCGCCATGAATTGCGGGCTCGTTATGATTTGGCCTTGAACGAAGAGAAAGCTGGCACAAAAGGTAGTGCTAAATCTGGTACTAAGGCTGGGGCTAAGTCAGATAGTGCAGAAACTCTTGATTCTAATGACCAAATTTTGGTGGAGGAGCCCGCTGCCGCTGCTTGTCTTAAATGGCTAAAAGAGCGCTTCCCTGAGCAAGAAATCAGACTTGATACCAGTCCGCAACTTGATCTTAATATCGACTCTCTTGAATGGATGCACCTTACCTTGGAGCTGGTTGAACATACTGGCGTAGAAATTACTGGTGATGCTGTCGCCAGAGTGACGACTGTGCGTGAGCTGCTCAGTGAAATAGTGGCATCAGCTGAAGGTGGAGAGGGGGCCGTCTCACCCATCGATGACCCTGATCATTACTTGACCGCTGAGCAAAAAGAGTTTGTGCAGCCTCTAACTGGCTGGCGTATTGGGGCTGCTGAGGCTCTCTATAACTTCACCATGATGGTGATGAGCCCGTTTAGGGTGGTGGCGGTACATCCAGAAAATATTAAAGATGTTCCGCAGCTTGTCTTTGTGCCCAATCATGCCAGCTATATTGATGCTTTTGTCATCGCTGCTGCTCTGCCCAAAGAGCGCGTGAAGAACACACAGTGGGCCGGTTGGACTGGTATTGCCTTTGGTAACCCGGTGTTTTCATTCCTTAGCCGCTTGTCCCGTGTTATTCCGATTGAAGCTAAGCAATCTATTTTTTCAAGCTTGGCTCTATCGGTGTCAGTTTTGAAGCAAGGAAATAACCTGGTTTGGTTCCCTGAAGCAGAGCGCACCCTTGATGGTCGTCTTTTGCCCTTCAAGCAAGGCATTGGTCTTCTTCTAGAAAAGAGTGACGTTAAGGCTGTGCCCGTTTATCTTGATGGTACCCGTCAGGCTCTGGCGCCTGGTGCCTTCTTCCCAACTTATATTCCTATTCGGGTGATTTTTGGTGAGCCGGCTACTGGCCGTGAGTTGGCCAAAGAGGGTAAGGGTAAGGAAGCGCCTGAGCGCATTGCTAATGCCTTGCAGCAGCGAGTATTGGCGCTATCCAAAGAAGCGGTGAACAAACCACCAGAGCAAGAAAGCAAAAGCTGATGGTTGAAGGGCAAAGCGACCGCGAGATGGAGCCCATGTGGCCATCACTGGTGGCGCTTTTGGCTGCAGGCGGGCTCTATGCTGCTCTGCCGCATTTTGTTGGTGCGGGCCATTCCTGCTCAGGTGTAAATATCTTATGATTGCTAGGTCGACTGAGTATTGCCAAGCGGTGCGTTAATGATTCGATTTGGAGAACTGCTAGTTAGGCTAAGCCTTGTCAGCGAGCGCGATCTAACCGACGCCCTGCAAGTTGCACCTCAATTCGGTTTACCCCTGGGTCGCACACTGGTATTGTCTGGGCGCATAAGCGAAAGCGAATTGCAGTTAGCAGTGGAGCTGCAGCCCTTGATTGGCCAAAACATTTGCAGCTTGGAGCGTGCTAAAGAGGCAGCCAAATTGGTGCGCGGCAAGGGCTTGCTTCCGGCCGAAGCCTTGAAAACGATTGGTGTTCAGGGTGCTACCGATAAGGCCACTCTCGGATGTTTATTAGTCGATGCTGGTTTTCTCTCGGCCGAACAGGTCGACAATGCCCAGAAGATTAGTTACGAAACTGGTATGAGACTTGGCCGAGTGCTGATCCTCAATAATTTGATCAGTCATTCGCTTTTGACCCAGGCTCTTGATCTTCAAGGTATGGTGCGCCAGGGTCGTATGTCTTTGCCCCAGGCTGTTGAAATGTTGGTGACGAGTGCGCCTAAACACGCTCTCCCTGCTAATATTTCACTTCGATTAGAGGCTCACGGCTTAAGCCCCTCGCCGGCAAAAAAGCAAGTGCGCTTTGGCGAGTTTCTGGTAATGTCTGGCCTTGCCAGTGAGAATGAAATTCTCAATGCTATGGAAACAAGCTTAAGTAAGCAGCTCAGTCTTGGTGAAGCAATCGTTGCCTTGGGATTAATCTCCCAGAGCTTGTTTAAGAAAGCTGAAAGTCTCCATGAACAAGTCAGTCAAGGAGAGGTAACCTTGAAGCAAGCAACCGACGAGATTTATCGCTTGATTCACGGTGACAAAGGTGGCAGTAAGGCCGGCAGTGCCGACGGCGATAGTCTGCCTTCGCCTGTTTTAGGTGAATTGCTTAAAATGACAGGATTTGTCAACGATACTGATATTACTGAAGCGATTGAACTGAGTAGCCGCTATCCAGCCCTGATTGGCAAAATGCTTGTGGTGTCTGGAGCTATAGATGAGGCCACTTTGATTGCCTCACTGCGTTGTCAATACCTGCTTAAGCACCGATATCTTGCCGTTGACCAGGCCGTTCAGGCCCTGCAGTATACAAGGAAGAATAAGGTTAGCTTCGACGACGCCATGGAAGAATTGGGAATAGCAAAGCCTTCAGGTATCTAAGACTGGCTTCTCAGCTGTTCTAAATCACTTTCATTTTTTTCTGGACGGTAGTTTCGTCGTTGTTTGCACCAATGCATTTGACGGTAATGATGCGCTCGCCAGCTTGAGCATCTTCTACCATCTGCCATGACCAATTCACTGTCCCAGCAGCGTCGGCTCTCTTCTCGACCAGGTTTGGGTGGCGACTGGCCCGGCCGTTTGGCTTTTGCACGGTGATCTGGCAAAAGGCGCCTGGTTCGGTTTGCACTGTGACACTGCAGAGTTGACCCGCTCTAACCACTCTGGTAAAGCCCACAATTTTAGCCTTAGCATGGAAAGGTAGAGCTTGAGCCGGGACTTCGGCAAATAACATGCAACTCAGTAAGGTTGTAATAAGTATCTTTTTGAGTAAGAACATTTTTTTCTCCAGAGCGCTCTAGCATAATAACACGCTGTAGCTCCGGGTTTTGTGCCATAAGCCGCGATTTAGCTGTCGCTCATCCTGGCCGTGGAACTTATATAGTAGGTGCGCGTCATTAAAAACACGTAGCGATGACTCGCTGGCTCTAGTAATTTCTAAGTGAGGAAAATTGTGAATAATCCGATTTATAGCAGCAGATTCAAATCAGTTGCATTTGCAATCATGACCCCTCTGCTTAGTGCCGCCGTCTTAATTTCGGCGCAACCGGCTCAAGCTCAAAGCTTTAATGATGTTGTACGCAACGCCCTTGGTGCTAACAATAATAGTTCGTTTAATTCGAATAATTATTTAGCTGGTAATAACAACGGCTTGAATGGCGCGCAGGCCGCATCAGTAAATAACTTGAATACCAGTAGGGCACAGGCCAATGCTGCGATTTCTACTGCTGTAGCCAATGGCACACTCAGTGTCGATCAAGCCAGCCTCTATCAAAATCAGTTGAATGCTAACGCCAATGAGCAGAACAATTACGTCAATTCTGGCAACTTCAACTTCGCGCAAATGCAGTCAGTCTTGACCAATTTTCAGAATATCAACACCAGTATCACGAGCTCCATTGCAGCTGGTGCTACCAATAATTTCAACACTAATAATAGTAATAATTATGGTTGGAACAATGGCCGACGCAACCGTGGCAATGGTCGCTGGAACAATGGCTACAATCAAGTAAATACAAGCTACTGGACCGGTATTGACAGCCAGTTAAGTGCCGCCCTAACCCGCATTCAAGATGGTCTCAATAACCGCTCGCTCACTCAATATGAATATAATGACCTGAAGCGGCAGTATGACTTAATCGTCAGCAGAGAAGCCCAGTATAGGGCTAGTGGTGGACGCTTCAGTAACAGTGAGCGCACAGCTTTAGAGCGTCAGATCGACGCTTTGAACAGTTCAATCACTCGTGAGGTGACCGACCGCGAACGTCAAAATAATCGCCATGGCCGCTGGCGCTAAGGTAAAAATAGCGCTCTTTCAATCGTAGCGGCAAATATAGATTGGCGATATTATACTTTGACATCTCTTTTCAAAGTATCATATTGGGCTAATTACAGCCTGCTTTTGGAGAGAGAATGTCAACAACAAAAATATTCCGTTGGAATTTTTTGATGGCGCTAGTAGCCTGTCTATCCTGCCTAGTAACAACCAGCACAGCAACACTTGCAGCTGACAAGAAGTTCTTCGGCAACGAGTACGATCCAGCAAAAGATCAAATTACAGCTTATACCGATGCAACTGGCGAAGCATATCCAGGTAAACCCGAGCCACTAAAAGTTAAAGACATGTTCTCCTATTTACAGCCATGGGACGGCTATTGCAATGAGAGCAAGTTGCCTGAAGCTGACATCAAACGTCTTCCTTGTCAAACTTCAAACATTAAACCAACTTTGAAATACCATGGTGTTCAAGTTATTGGTAACAAGTGGATGCACAGAGCTTGTGCAGAGGCTCTCAAGTCTGTACAAAACGGCGGCGGACCTTTCAGCACTGTGATTGTGCAAATCGACAATGACACCAATAAAGTGATTCGTTATTGGGTTTCACACAACCACGTTACTGAATGGGTTGACCCCACGGCACACGGTGAAACTACTGCAATTAGACAAGCTTGCAAAGAATTGGGTGTCTTCAATTTGGGTGAGATCAATAAGTCTAATCCCAATCTAAAGTTGCCCCAGACTTGTGCTACTTCACACTGTGACCTCTATACTTCGGCTGAACCATGCCCAATGTGCTATTCTGCCACTCGCTGGGCTCACATCGATAACATCTATTTTGCTGCCACCGTATATGATGCTGCAACTCAGGGTGTAAATTTCGGAGACGAGCCTCAGTATGCTGAGCTTTCACTCAACTACGAAGACAGAGTCAGGCTAGGTGTAAACTGCTATCAGTGCACCACTGATAACTCCCTTGATGCTTTCAACCACTTTAAGCGTGGTGGCAGCATTAAGTACTAAATCAGTACGGCTTTTGAGAGAGGCGCGGAGTTATTCTCCGCGCCTTTTTTTAAGGATAACTATGGCAAAGCGAGAGCCCTTCGACCTGACTGGCCCAACCAATATAAATTTGCTAGAAGCCTGCACAATTGGTGTGGTGGCAGCCATCGGTGCTGTCTTGCTCAAGGATGGTGTGGGCTTTCTCGGTGCCTGGCGTATTGTTGGCGTTGATTATGCCAATGCTAATTGGGGTCAATGGCATTTTTTATTTTTGCCGGCAGTGGGCTTGCTGGGCGGCACCGTTGCTGGTGCTTTGATTCAGTTTGTGGCTCCAGAAGCCACTGGCAGCGGTATTCCTCAAGTAAAAGCAGCGATTATGGGGGTGCCACAAGATCTGGGCTTGCGCACGGCAGCGGTGAAGTTAATTAGCTGCGTGGTGGCACTTGGTTCTGGTTTGTCTATGGGGCGTGAAGGCCCAACTGTACAACTGTCAGCGGCTCTGTCCGCCAAGGCCAGCGAAATGATTCGCTCTTCTCCCAAGCACCGAGCTCAGTTGATTGCTGCTGGTGCCGGTGCTGGTCTGGCTGCGGCCTTTAATGCTCCACTAGCTGGCGCACTCTTCGTCTTAGAAGAGTTAATTGGTCGTATTTCGGGCTTCACCGTTGGTACTGCTGTTGTTGCTTGCTTTATGGCAGCAGTGCTTTCTCGCCTGGTGGGAGTGCATAGTCTAGATATTGAAATGGGCAAGCTGAATGGACTATCAACTTTCTTTCCCATCGACATTCCTTTCTATGTACTTTTGGGTGCGGCAGCCGGTGTTGTCGGGGCAATCTTTAATAAAGCAATAATTGGTGGTCTTACCTTTAATCGTGATTTTTTGAAATTGCCAGTGACCATAACCTGTGGTCTGGCTGGCTTGCTTTCAGGTGTCCTGGTAGCTTCAGTCCCGCCTCTCTATAACGACTATAGTGGTTTGCGCGAAGCGCTTGTTGCAGGCAACCTTGGCTTAAATGCAATTGTGCTGGCTTTGGTATTGCAGTTTGTTTTAACAATAATTGCCTATAGCTCTGGCGCTCCTGGTGGTTTGTTTGCCCCCAGTCTGACTATGGGGGCCAGTCTTGGCTTGCTAGTTGCTTTTGTTGAACAACAGTTTTGCGGCTCCTCTAATTCGGTTGCTTTTGCCATAGTCGGGATGGGTGCTGTTTTTTGTGCTGTAGCACGCGTGCCAATGACCGCAGTGGTGATAATTTTTGAGATGACCACAGATTTCAATGTGGTACTACCCCTGATGATTTGTTCTGTAGTGAGTTATCTTGTTGCAGAGAAATTAGATCCTGGTTCTATCTATGATCAATTGTTAGAGTGGAGTGGTATTGACGCTGAATCTCTTGAATCTAAGCCGTCAGTCATGAAGACCATGACTGCTGGCCAAATCATGAAGCGCCCGGTCGAAACCATAGAAGAGCGTGCTACTCTGGCTCAGATACGCTCACAGTTCGCTGCTTCTCGTCATCATGGCTTTCCCGTGTTAGACCAAGATAGAAATATTGTGGGCATGCTAACAGAGCATGATTTGCTTGCTTCTAGTCAAGAGCAAGGAGAAGAAGAGATCACTGCTCAGAAGATTATGGTGCCAAATCCGGTGACGATAGATGTAGAGCAGTCTTTGGCCGAGGCAGTTTTACTTTTTGACAATTATAAAATCAGTCGTATCCCTGTGGTAGATAATGGTCGCTTAGTCGGGATAGTTACTCGCGAAGATGTTGCCTCGGCAGATAATTCGACTTTACCTGGTCGCGCTGACCACAAGGTGGCCTCATTTGTCACCTATGAGACAAGAGCGTTAAGCGAGAGCAAGTCACGTGTTTTAGTTGTCTTGCAAGAGGATAGCGAAGCCAATCGCCGCTCTCTTGTTTCATTGGCTGCCTTGATTGCCAAGACTAAGTCTTATGATCTTGAATGTTTGCATGTGCAGGCAAATAATAAAAATGACAAAGATCACCGTCTCCTCGTACAGCAGGCCGAAGCTGTGGCTAGTGAATTGACTGTTGCTGTCCATACCAGTGTTCGTTTGGCGACTCATCAGGCCACAGCAGTGGGCGAAATTATTGATAGGCGACCAATCGAGATGGTGGTGTTGGCTCTCAACTCAGCCACCGACTTAATTGAGCTTGAACTTATAGTAGAGCAAACGACCTGTCCTATTTTGGTTAGTTCTTCTCCTTATCTTGGCCATGCCAGGGCGATAGTGCTTCGCACCCTAGGCTTAGGCCAAGAGCAGACGGCCATTGCTCACGATATCGGTCAGCTATTTAAACAAAGCTCTGATACGAAAGATGCCACCCTCTCGCTGATAGCTGCAGAGAATGAAAAACCTAGTAAAATTATTGAGCAGCTTAGTAAGAATGGCCCAGGTGACAATGAGCTTGTTATTCTGGCGCTCTCACGGCAAAACTTCATCGCTTTGATAAAAGATGCAGAAGTGCGAGAGCTTCTAAAATGCCAAGTACCAATTTTATTTTCGGTAATTCAATGAATAAACAGTCTAGTCGAGTGGCACTTGTTCTATCTTCTCTTATTGCCTTACAGTCGTTTTCTATGGCGCAAGCAGCAGACTTTCATAAAGATATTATCTATCAGGTTTTTACAGATAGGTTTTTCAATGGTCGCAAAGACAATGATAATCCACCCCAGAGTCCAGGCTTGTTCGACGCTAGCCGTAAGAACTGGAAAGCTTATTGGGGCGGCGATCTCGCTGGGGTTAAAGAGAAGCTTCCTTATATTAAAAGTCTAGGCTGCTCAGCTATATGGATCTCTCCGTGCATTGATAACATCAACAAACCAGACAATGATGCCGCAGGCAATATGGTGGCACCTTATCATGGCTACCATGCTCGTGACTTTATGAGAGTCGATGAGCATTTTGGTGATAGTGATATGAGCTTTAAAGATTTTGATGCCTTGACCAAGGCTGCTCACGATCTCGATATGCGCGTATTCGTGGATATGCCATTTAATCATACAAGCCCATACAATCATGCTGAGTACGGCGCTTTGTATGATGCTGGTCAGTTTAGAAGTGACGTGGAGAACGATCGCAACAAGTACTTTCATCACTTGCCGGCAGTGAGTGATTTCAATAATCCCTACCAACTGCAATATGGCACCATATTTTATCTGGGCGACCTCGATCAAGAGAATCAGTATGTTGATACTTATTTGAAACAAGCTGCCGCCAAGTTTCAAAGCCATGGGGCCGATGGCACTAGGCTTGATGCTGCTAAGCACATGAACTGGGGCTGGCAACACGTATTGGCCAATAGCTTATACAACCGCGCTGATCACTTGGTGCTGGGTGAGTGGTGGCTCACCGGTATTGATGATCCTATGTATAAAGATGCTGTCAAATTTGCTAATAAGGGTGGCATTTCTCTTTACGATTTTCCTCTGGCTTATGCAATTCGCAAAGCGTTTGCAGAGGGCGGAGACCTTACTTTGGTTGATCAAGTGGTTAGCCAGGAGAACAAAGATTTTATCGATAGTAATGAGCTATTGACCTTCATTGATAATCACGATATGTCGCGCTTTCCCAATATTGTTAAAGACAAGAAAGTAACTCAACTAGCTCTAGCAACTCTTCTTACCAGTCGCGGCATCCCTATAATCTATTATGGCACCGAGCAGGGTTTATACGATGATACTAAGGGCGGTGAAGACCCCTATGATCGTCCCATGATGCAAAGCTTTGATCAGACATCTGATAACTATAAGTTGATTCAAAAACTCACCGCCCTAAGACAGACAAATCTTGCCCTCAGCTCTGGAAAGCAGAGAACTCTATTCTGCTCAAAGGACCTTTATGTCTTTGAACGTAGGGCTGGCGCTGATGTTGCTGTTGTGGCGCTTTCACTAAGTAAGAAAGAAGCATTGCTAAATGCGGCTGAAGTTGCTACTAGCCTTGGTCTGGCTGACAATGAAGTTCGGCAAGATGCTTTAGCTGGTGCTCTCTCAGGTGTCGCCCTTGAGGGAGCTAAGCAACTATCTTTGCCGCCTCAGTCGCTTTCGATTTGGCTGGCTAATTCTAATAAGTCTAGTGCCTTTATCGCCGCCATAAGACCACCAGCAACCACCGCCGGAAAGGCCGTCACTGTCTATGGTAAGGGCTTCGGTACCAGTGGAAAGCTCAGCCTGGCTGGTGAAGCCCTCACTACCTCCTCTTGGGCTGATGACAAAATTGTTTTCAATGCCCCTCTGCTCAAGCATGGTCGTCTTGTCTTAGAGGTCGAAGCTTCTAACTCAAGCAAGGCCAAATCAGAATTGGTAGTTGTAGAAAATAAGCTAGTACTAGTTCGCTTTGTAGTGCCTGATTTAAAGCTTGCTGCCGGCGAGCAGCTCTATATCGGTGGCAATACTAGTGCATTAGGAGCAGGCTCTTTGTTGCCAAATGATATGGCTGGGCCCATGTTTGTCAATCAAGATAGTGATGAGAAGCCCTATATGTTGGCTGTGCCCATGCCCGCTGGAGAATCGGTAGAATTGAAGTTATCTGTTTACAACGCTAAGGGTCTGGTTAGAGCCGAGACTAAGCCGCATAACTTGAAGATGCCACAACTAGGACCCAGTATCATAAAGATGACTTGGCAGTAAACCTAAATCAGGCCTTCTTTCATGGCTTTCACTGCTGCTGCTGTGCGCCCTGTTACGGCTAACTTCTCTAAAATGTGTTCTACGTGGGTGCGCACGGTTGACAGGCTGATTATCAGCTTGTCGCCGATTTCTTTATTGCTAGCCCCGTCAACCATCAGTCGGAGCACATCTTTTTCTCTAGTGGAAAGAACATCTATTGGCTTCTCCTCCACTGCAATGTGCTTGCCGGACTGGCTGTTGGCATGTTGTTCGAAAGCTTTGAGTACTTTTTGGGCAATGCGCGGATCGATCCAGGCTGCGCCATCGGCGACCGATGATAGGGCCACTTGTATGCAGTCAAAGGCCTGGTCTTTCAGGCAGTAGCCCGCTGCTCCTGCCGATAGTGCGGCAAAAATCTCATCGTCGTTTTCATGGGCTGTAAGCATCACTATGCGCACATCAGGACGTGCTAGCTTGATTGCCCGGGTGGCGTCAATGCCATTTAGCTCGGGCATGCCGATGTCCATGACTATCACATCTGGCTGCAATTCGGCTGCCATTGTTACCCCGAGGCGGCCATTATTGGCTTCACCGACAATAGTAAACTTGTTGGCACGTTCAAGAACAAGGCGAAGGCCCTGCCTCAAGATGTCGTGATCTTCAACAATTAGTACGGATATCTGTTTAGTCATAGAGTCTAAAACTATACCAAACAATGGCAGATAGAAACCTTAGTTTTGCTTTTGCCACTGCCCCTAGTGGCGGTTTAGGCTTTTATCTTGACCCAGCTGAATTTTTGGGCCTTCTTGGGGCTGTTCCAAACCAGGTACTTGGCTAATCGACTGATCTGAAGTTGCACCTTTGTCTTTTTTCGTAGCTTTAGTGCTGAAGTCGATTAATTCATCAATAAATTTTGGTACGACAGGTTCCATAGCTTCACCTCATCTATTACCACCGTAACCCTGATTTGAGCCGTACGGAATAGGTCAAATGGCTGATTGTTGTAAAGTGAACGGCCGGCAATTTTTTCAATTTTGCTGGCTTCAGGCAATTGATTGGCTAGAATAAATTGTTCTATCCGCCAGATTCTGGAAGCAAGGGTTGCCATGACTGAAAAAAACAAAAAACAGAAGTTTGCCCAGCTGGGTAAGACCAATAAGCAAATTTACGATGATCCGAAAGCCTCCATTTTGGAGTGCTTTCCTAACCCCTTTGCCGACCCAGAGCAAAATGTAAATGGTGTAATTGGCACTATTCACATTGAAGCGCCTGAGTTTACTACCCTCTGCCCAATCACCGGTCAGCCGGACTTTGCCACAATTGTGATCGACTATCGCCCGCGCCAACTATGTGTTGAGAGCAAGTCTCTGAAGGTCTATCTTGGGGCCTTCCGGCAATTTAACGAATTTCACGAAGCCAGTGTCAACCGCATTGCTAATGATTTGATTAGCCTGCTCGATCCCCACTACCTCAAAGTCGAGGGGCGCTTTACCCCCAGGGGCGGCATTCCTTTTTGGCCTACAGCCGAGTACAACCGCGCTAAAAAGACTGCTAAGTAAAGCTATACGCGGTTGTCAACCAGTCTGTGCGTAGGCCTATTCACGGGCTTTTGGTACAATCCAAGTTCCCTTGGTTTAGTATCAATGCCTAAAGCACTAGTCGTTTTCTCTGGTGGTCAGGACAGTACCACCTGCCTTTACTGGGCCAAACAGCGTTTCGATGCTGTGCACGCTCTCACCTTTGATTATGGTCAGAGACACCGGCTTGAACTTGATAGCGCTAGAGCTATCGCCCAAATGGCTGGTATAGCTCAAGAAGTAATTAATCTGGGTCATATTTTTGCTGGTTTAAGCCCGCTTACTGATCTTTCCCGGCCCGTTGAGGCCTATGATGACGTCGACAATTTGCCTCAGGGAATAGCCTCAACTTTTGTACCCGGTCGCAATATCTTGTTTCTATCGGTAGCTGCGAACCGAGCTTATGTCTTAGGTTGCGACACTGTGGTAATCGGTGTGGCACAGCAAGATTTTGGCGGTTACCCGGATTGTCGCTTAGATTTCATTGAGAAAATGCAAGGTGCCTTAGCCAGTGGTCTAGATGCCCCGCTCAATATTGAAACACCGCTGATGAATTTGACTAAAAAAGAAACTGTGATGCTGGCCCAGGCTTTGCCTGGCTGTCTTGAGGCTCTTGCATATTCGACTACTTGTTATAACGGTCAGTCTCCGCCTTGCGGCCATTGCAATTCTTGCTTGTTGCGCGCTAAAGGTTTTGACCAGGCCGGTATAGCTGACCCCTTGCTCAGCGCTGCGAAAATCAAGAAATCGGCTGAGGAAGTAAGCGGTGGATAACAACCAAGTTTCAGCGGTTCGTAAACTACAGTTTTGCGCTGGGCACCGCTTGTATAAGCATGAATCGAAGTGTCGTCATTTTCATGGTCATAACTATCAAGTCTTCCTTCATGCTCAATCTAGCTCGAATAGCCTTGATCAAGTCGGTAGGGTGATAGATTTCTCGATATTGAAGGGGCGATTTTTGCCCTGGATTGAAGAAAATTGGGATCACGGTTTTATTGTCTGGAAAGGTGATGAAGAAGCAATTTCGGCATTGCAGGCGATACCAGAGCAAAAGCTATTCTTGCTTGAGAGCAATCCTACTGCTGAGAATTTGGCACTTTACCTACTGAACCAGGTGGCGCCCAAGCTCCTCGCTGATACTGGGGTGAACCTTACTAAGATAGTGCTCTGGGAAACAGAGAACTGTTTTGTTGAAGTCTCACTTTCACTAGTAAAATGAGATTCGCATGAGAGGAGATAACCCCCTACGCCCCCAAGATTTAAGTGATGGCCAACGGCTCTGGGTGCAAGAAGTTTTTTACACACTCCAGGGCGAAGGCCCTTTTGCTGGACAGCCGGCGGTATTCGTTAGATTGGCCGGTTGCAATCTCAGTTGCTTCTGGTGCGATACTGAGTTTGAGTCTTCTACCTGGCGGCCAGATTTGGCAGAGCTGATAGCTGCTGTAGAGAAAGTGCGGCCGCCATTTTGTCAGCTTATTGTGCTCACTGGCGGTGAACCGTTTCGTCAAAATATTGCCCCTTTGCTAGAAAAAATGCTCTCTTTGAGCGACCAGCTTGTGGTGCAAATCGAAACCAACGGCACTCTCTATGTTGAGCTGCCGGAAAGTAAGCGCATTCATATTGTCTGCAGTCCTAAGACAGCCTCACTCAATCAAAGACTTCTACCCAAGATAAATTCGTATAAGTATCTAATCGCCGCCGGCCAATTCGATAGCGCCGATGGATTGCCCATCGAAAGTACCCAGAAAGCCGGAGAAATAATGCGTATTGCCAGACCACCGGCCGATTTCCAAGGTTCAGCTCTTGATATTTTTGTTATGCCAATCGATGCTGCTTCAGCCGACGCTAGCTCTGCCAATACCCAAGCTGCAGTTAAGGTAGCCCTAGATTTTGGCTACCGCCTTACTCTGCAAACTCATAAGATAACTGGCATTCCCTAAAGTTAGGGCTTTCAACACCATTGCGCTATCACTGTTCGGTTTTATATGTGACCCTGTCTCCAACTCTAAACCTAAGTGACTGACTGGCTTTTGCAGATACCAAAATTGACTGCCTTCAAGCAGGCATAGTTGGCCACCTTCACCTTCGGCGAATTTAGCCCAGTAAAATCGGGGATAGCGCTGAGCTGTTTGTTTGGGAACAAACATCCTGACTGAATAGCGATTTACTTGGGGCAGACCCTTTATGCAAATTATGGGGAAGGCTGACTGGTCGGCTGCTTCTTGATAGCGAATTGGTTTGGCGGCACCACCGCTATAGCCTTCCATTACTACGGCGATTTGCTCATTGAAAAGCCAGAGAGCACGGCAGTAAGTATCTGAAGGTAAGTAGTAGTCATGAAAGCTGGTTTCGATGCCGAAGGTCTCAAAAAAGATTTTCCAACTTAGTTCTAAGCTTGGTTCGTTTGGTTGCATTGTGCCTGCAAACATCTCTTTGCCTCTGAAGGTAATTTCGTCTTGCCGAGATTCTATTACGCTTGCTTTCGCTATGCACTGTGCTATTGCACAGAAGAGTCGGCAGAGCTAAACTAAGGTTCATTGATGTGGGTGCTTATGCTAGTCAAGTTTTTCTCGCGTACTGAGTTTCTGGCACTTTCGTGCCTTAGTGCCATGGCTTTTTCACTGTCTACATCTTCAGCGTGGGCTCAAGCTAGCGAACCTGTCCCCGCAAGTACATCAAGCATTGACAGAGCTGCTAAAGCCTTAGTGGTACTGGTTTACGATCAGCATTGTAAGGCATGGTGTACCAAAGTAAGACCCATAATGAAAGAGCTGGGCGAAGAGCTTGGTGGAGACGTTGTTGTAGTTGAAATAGACTCTTCTGCGGACGTTGGTAAGACCGCAATCAAAACAGCCGAAGACTTGGGCATCATTCGCTATTACAAAGATGTTGATATGGTGCCTGTGGTAATGATTTTTGATAGCAAGAAAAAACTGATGCATGAGTTAGGCGGCCCAAAGACAAAAGATACCTATAAGTCTGCCATTTTAAGTGCACTCAAAAATGCTAAGAACAAGTAGCTGTAAATATGAGTAGCGAAGACGATAAGACAATAGTAAGTGGCTCCGCTGCTGAAGAAGCGGCCGCTATCGTTTCTCCAGATGTTCACTCTAGCAATGTAAGAAATATAACTGATGCTGCTTCCGCTCGCTCTGGTCTGCAAACGAGCAAGTTAATGACTCGCACTGAGAAGTTCGATCGCGGTGATAGCGCTGCCATTTCTTTGCGCTCTGTCAAACTGTTATCTTCTTTGGCCGATTTGAGTTTGATAGCTGCTGGTCTATTGTCTTTGTCGGTGATTGTTGGCTGGGTGTTTTCGCTTGATGTATTGAAACGGTTGTTCTTTGGTCAATTGACTAGTTTCCCTACAGCCTTCTGGTTGTGTTTGCTTACACTGGCGACACTACCTGTGGTGATGAAAATTAATGCTAGCAATAGAGTTGTGCAGTTAGTCAGTCGCGCACTTTTACTCGTTTGTACTATTGCTGGTGCGGCGCTATGGTTAGAGCATTTGTTGGGGCAGGATTGGAACTTAGCGCTACCAATTTATCAACCGGTGGATGCTGGCTATTTGACTTTGCCTGGGCTTTTGTCAGTTGATACTTCGTTTTGTCTCTTGCTTGTGGCTCTCACTGCCCTTGCCTTAGAATTCATCGGCGCCACTCGCCCTCTTGTTTATCAATCACTTAGTTTGATATTGGGTCTACCCAGTCTAATTCTGGTGCTATCTTTTGCTTTTGGTGCCGGTGGAGCCATTGATGGCTTCTGTGCCATGCAAGGTTGTGTTGTCTTTAAGTATCTTACTTATCTCATTCTTTGCTTACTCGAAATATCGCTCTTTCTCTCCCGCCCCACTCTTGGTATTACTAGATTGCTTGCCATTGACACGGTTGGTGGCAAATTATTTCGCCTATTGATTCTAGGTTTTATCGGCATGGTGCCAATCTGCTGGGCTTTAACGCAGGCCGTGATTCGTGAATTAGTCAACTTGCCGAGTGCACTTTTGTTGGCCTTTATTGCACTGGCGGTTATATTTGGTGCCATTTTTGCACACGGCGCTCGTAAGATTGACAAAATAGGCTCTGAGAAACAAGAAACTGAACATAGTCTTGCTGAGCTGAGTGCGGCCCAAGAAGAAGGCCTGAAGTACAAGATGGTTTGTCTTTCTTGTGCCAAAGAATTTCCTGAGGGTTGGGTTTCTTGTCCTTATGACGGTGCTGAACTTTCTCGTATTGCTGACCGCTTCGCCAAAGGTTCGATTTTTGCTGGTAAATACGAAGTTAGTGATCGCTTAGGCTCTGGCGGTATGAGCACGGTTTATTTAGCTAAGCATCAGTTCTTGAATAAAAACGTCGCTATAAAAGTTCTGCATTCTAATCTCGCTTCTGATACTAAGTCTGTGCAACGTTTTCAGATGGAAGCCAAAGCCGCTTTCGATTTGACTCATCCAAATTTGCTCACTATTTACGATTTTGGTATCTCGCAAGATGGTCAAGCTTATATCGTAATGGATTACATTGAAGGCGAGAGCATGGCCGATTTGGTGCAACGTCAAGGGCGCATTGATATAACTCAGGCCCTGCCTCTGTTTTATGACATTTGTCTGGGCTTAGCCCATGCCCACGAAAAGAATGTTTTGCATCGCGACATCAAGCCAAGCAATGTCATGCTGCTCAAAGGCGATAGTCGCATCATTGCTAAAATTGTCGATTTTGGCTTGGCTAAGAGCTATGACGAGTCAGCTATGAAATTGACTCAAACGGGCGAAATTTTTGGTAGCCCTCTGTACATGAGCCCTGAGCAGTGCCAGGGGATAGCTTTGGACCAGCGCTCTGACATTTACTCATTGGGTTGTTTATTCTATGAGACGCTATCTGGCATTCCGCCGATTAAGGGCGATAGTGCCTACGATACTTTTAAGCGCAAATTCTCTGATACTCCTCCTGCTTTTGACCCAGCTCTCAATATTCCCGGTTGGCTCTCGGCCCTGATCATGAGTATGCTCAGTGTGCGCAGAGAGGAGCGACCAGCTAGTGCTCAGTCTCTGGCTAAATCGTTTGCTGCTTATGTCCGCTAAGTTAATGTTCTGACTGGAAAGATTAAGTTCTAGCTTTCGCCGCAAGCTAAGATGGCCGTTGGGCTGTATAGGTAGGCTAGGCAACGGCTTCGGGGCTTTTGGCCTAAGCTGGTGGTTCTTGGGAAAAAGTCACCCTTTTGGGGTATATAGATGAGTGCTTTTACTACCCAGCTCTACCAGGCAGATTGAAGATTTTGGCAGACGATAAAGCTACCGTCGTTAAAGATAAGCCAAAAGAGGGCGAAAAGCCTGGTGATAAAGAGACACGTCTTGCTCCAGAGCTGCTTGGTAAGGATAGCTTAGCCATACTGCGCAGCGCTGATAAGAATGGTAGTAAGGCAAAGACTGAGTTACATGCGGTAGAACTGTTTGACTCATCGAGAAATGGTGGATCAACTTCTACGGTCGAGGGTGCCAAACCTGAGACTCTTAAGCATGAAGTCAAGAAGGGCGATACGCTAAGCCATATCGTGGAGAAGCACGTACCCAAGAACGAGGGTGAGAGCTCCCATGACTATAAAAAGCGCCTATACGGCACCGTTGCAGAAGTGGCTAAGAAAAACGGTTTAGCCGACCCTGACAAGATTAAACCAGGGCAACAGATTGAGCTAACAGAGCACAGCAAACCAGCGGTTAAGCCCGCCGATCAGCCAGCTGTTCAACCTGCAGAGCAAACAACAGTTAAGCCTGGGGAGCAAACTGTTAGGCCTGCAGAGCAAACAACTGTCAAGCCGGAAGTGCCGGCTGAGCCAGTGAAGAAACCTGTTGATGTTGAGGCCATGCGCAAACAGGCGGATGTGCTCTACGATGCTACCCAGGGGAAATGGTTCGGCGCCAACGAAGCTTTGGCCAAAGAAGTTTTGAAAAATCTCGATGAAGACCAGCGTAAAGTGCTGAACGATGTCTACAAAGAGAAGCATGGCAAAAATATAGACGAAGTCTTGCGCTCAAAATTGAGCGGTAAAGACCTGACTGAATCTCTTACTTACCTCAATGCCAAAGACAAAGTTACCGGTGTTGACCTCGGCAAAGCTGAGCGCGCCGCCGAAGCAATTGATCACGCTACCAATGGTGGTTTCTTAGGCGTCGGTACAGACAGAAAAGCCATTGAAGAACAGCTCAAAGGTAAAAGTGCCGAAGAACTTAGGGCTATAGATGCGGCTTTCACCGCACGAACTGGCCATAGCTTGAAAGATGAGTTGAAAGACGAATTGTCTGGATCAGATTTGACCAAGCTTATAGCAATGGCTGAAGGCAAGAATGATGATGCCGCTCGTATCAATGCTGTTTTAGAAGAGCATAAAGAATGGGGCATTGGTGCTCGCTCTAATGCAAACTGCGAGAAAGATCTGCGCGATACAATTTCGACTTTGAATTCGCAACAAATTGAGGCTCTAGACAAGACCTATCAAGAGCGCTACGGCAAATCGTTGCGCGAAGTTCTGCAAAATGATGATAATTTGCCCAAAGAAACCAAAGATGCCCTGGGCATCTATCTCAAGGGCACAGATAAAATGACTGCGGCTGATACTTTGGCCGTAGCAGATATTGCCATGAAGTCGCAAAACTTGGAGATGTTCCAAGAAGCCTTCCGTGGTGCTTCACCTGAAGCGCGGGCGCAATTCTTACAGAATGGCGGTGAGCAGAAGGTCAATGAGGCATTTGGCTCGCCTTCTAGCAATGAATACAGTACTGAAACTACTTATAGCACTAATAGTGATACCACTCATGCGATGGATTATGTTAGAGCTGGCAAGTTAGATGCCTCTACCAAGATTGCAGACAACACTAGTGTCTTTGGTGATAACGAAGAGGCAATAGAGGCTTCATTAGCCCAGATGAGTGCTGCGGAACGGCAGTCATATGTGGCTGGCCAAAAGCTTGCCAGTGGCGATACTGCTAATCTTAATTCTGTCGACAAGGCTAATCTTGAGTACTACAACAAGGTTCATAGTGCTTTGGGTAAGGCTGGCAATGAGCGCGAAGTCGCGAAATGGGAAGATATGATTGCCACTGGTAAAGATGGCAGTCTGGTGACAAGACTGGCTGCCCATGGTGGGATGTTCGATGATGGCATGGGCAAAGTGCTTGGCACTATTGAGAGCATGCCGAAAGAAGATTGGGAAAGACTGAAGAGCGATCCCGAGTACCGCAAGAAAGTTGAGGCCACTCTTGCTATCGATTTGAGCGATTCTGAAATGGCGCGAGCCCGCGAAGCGCTAGACAAGAAAATGGCGGCTGGCAATTACGAAGAGAGCAAAGGGGCACAGCGCTCTGTAGTTGATGCTATCAAAGACGAAACTGGTTTCTTCAACAACGACGAAGATAATATCATTCGTGCCCTTGAAAGAATGACTCCCGATGAGCAAAAACGCTATCGTGAAGACCCTGAATTTAAGAAAAAACTAGATGCTGAAGTCGCCGATGCCATGGATGCTGGCTCTGAGCGCGATGCTGCTATGCGTATTCTTGATAGAGTAGCCAAAGGAGCGAAACCAGAGTCCGACATTGTCTCCAAGCTGGAGATGCATTCTACTAACTTCAATGTTGACGAAGCTAAAGTTGTAGCTGATCTCGAAGAAAGCTTCCGCAAAGACCCAACTCTTCGCGAGCGTTTGCGCAACCCGCAAACCCCAGAAGATAAAGTTATGGCAGAGAAGTTTAACACTGCCATTCACAAAGCACTTGACCAAGACGAATACGATAAATTTGCTAAACCCCTCCTCGAAACTGGTCGCATACCTTTCGCCGTAAAAGCAGAGCTTTATCAAGGCGTCTTTGATGATGATGAGAAAGGTGTCTATGAAGCTCTGAAGAAAGATAGAGCTACTCCTGAAGATTGGAAAGAACTACTAGCCAATCCGGAGAAGACTCTAGGGTTCATGTCTGCCGAAGAGCGTGAAGTAGCCCTGAATATTGCTCGCCAGAAAGGTGAAATGAAGCCTGAAGACGAGCTGCGAGCCGCTATGCTAGGTGCTGGTACTGATGAAGGCAAAATCAAGGAAGTGCTTAGTGGTTTTACTCCTGAGCAATTGCAAGCGGCCAAAAATGCTTACGAAACGAAATATGGCTCTAACCTAGTCGGTGATGCCATGGGCGAACTTGGTGGCAGTGACAAAACTGATGCCGCCAGGGCTTTGCGTGGCCCGCAAACAGCTCGCGAAGCCTATAACGAAGCTCGTTCTGAAGTATACGAAAGTGCCGACGGTGTTGGTAAGTTTATCGTCAAGCACTGGGATGGCACCAGTGAGATGACTTCTGACCAGCTTGAACAGTATTCTAAAGCCATGGGCGAATACTCCAAGTCATATCAAGAGATGCCTTTGGCAGGCCGCAAGCAGTTCGAAGAAAGTCTCTACAAGTCGCTTGAACTCTATAAAAAATCAGAAGGCGCCGCTGCTGATACTCTTGTTGATGGGGCGATTATCGCTGCCGGCGTAGGCGGTGCCGCATTTACTGGTGGTGTCAGTCTCTCACTTCTTGCTGCCACTAGTGTGGGCGGCGCAATGTTCAAGGTCGGTGCTAAGTCTGCAATTCTCGGAGCCGATTACGATTTTGCCAGTGCTCAAGTAATTAGCGATGGTGCTACTGGTGCAATCGATGCTGCTACTATTTTCCTTGGGCCCGCTCAAGCGGCTCAAATGCTGAAGCTTGGCGAGCGAAGTGCATTAACTGCCGCTAGAACTGTATTGTCTGAGGTTGATAATGTCGCTGTCTTAGGTGGCAAGCAGCTTCTCAAAGAGGGTGCTGAAGGCACGATTAAAAAAGAGCTAGCGGAACAAGTGGCCGTTGCTATTTCAAACGGTGCCAGAGGTGTAGACGATAAGGCAATTGCTAAAATTGCAGAGAAAGTGGCTGCTGATGCTGCCGATGTTCCACAAATACAGCAAATTCTGAAGGCTAATCTGGCTAAAGCCATTGAGACTGAAGCTTCCGCTGGCCTCAAAGCTTCTATGCGTGAGTATGCGCTTAATACTGGAGCTGGGGTTGTCGGCGGCTCGCTGTCGGGTGGTGTGCGTGGGGGCGTTGATGGCGAATCTCTAGAGGCCATGGCGCAGCAGGCTGTGATGGGTGGACTATCGGGCGGTGCCATGGCTGGTGCCTTCACCGTGGCATTCAAGGGTCTTGGTAGAACTGCATCAGTGTTCCGCCATGCTGACGGTCCGGATGTTCATACTGCTCCTGCAGGATCTTTGGAAGTTAAAGCTGTCAGTGCCGCGTCCGACGTTCATGCGCCTAAGTTAGATCGTAGTGGTCGCGTATCTGAGGTTGTAACACCAGAAGGCAAATTGTCTGTGGCCTATCACCGTGCTGGTGCTCTGGAGGGTGATGTCAAAAAGATCACCTATCCTGATGGTGTTGTCTATAGCAGCGAAGATGGCCTGAAATGGAAGGTTAAGGATCCGACTGCCCCTGGTGGCAAGTACGAAGTCAACGGCAAGATGAAAGTTGATGCCGACGGTACTGTTACCTGGCAGGCAGAAGGTGGCGATAAGTCAATATTACGCAGCGACGGCACGCGTATCAAACAAGACAAGAACACTGGTGAGCAAGTGACCACCGATGCGCTTGGCTATGTGCGCGAAGTGAAGAAAGAGAATGGCGGCGTCAAGTACGACTATGACCACGATGGTCATGTGCAGAAAGCTACCTTCGACAATGGCACTGTTATTGATGTCAACGCCGAAGGCAAGGCCGTACAGACCAGAGCCGATGGCACTGTCACCGAGTTAGACGGCAAACTCAAAGTCAATAACGACGGACAACTAGCTCTTACAACTTTTGATGGCCATGCCCAAGTGCTCACTCCTGAAGGCGGTCGCGTACAATACGACGGTGACAGCAATCGCGTCAGTGATGCCTGGACGGCCAAGGGCGACCATTATCGCTATGAGTATGATTCAAGTGGGGAACTCGATAGAGTAACCCTGCCGGATGGCAAAGGTGTAAAACGAGCGTCTAGCGGATTGTGGGATCGTATTGATGAAGCTGGCAAGGTTTATGGTGGCACCTCAAATGAACATAAAGTGCTTGCCGACGGCTCTTTTAGCTACAAAGAAGGCGATCGTAGTGTCGCTTATGGTTTAGATGGTCGTACAAAAGTTTATGACGCTACTAATAATAAGCTGTTATTTGAACGGGATGTGAATGGCGAGAAAATAGCGCTTTCGCCTGAATTACATAGCGTCGATGGTCGAGCACCGGAATTTCGAGAAAAGGTAAAAGAGAAGTTTGTTGTTCAGAGCGCTGAGACTAAAGAGAAGTCGTTGGCTCTGGTTGCGAGTGAATTGAGAGATGTTCGCGCCATTGATGCTAGTGGCAAGCCTAGCAGTGCTTATGAAAGTCTGATGACTGACAAGACGCTGACCGATAGACAAAAACAAAACATACTCGATAATATGTCTGAGATAAGAGAGCATTTCGCTTCTTATAGAGTCGGCGATCGCATGCATCCAGACCCTGAAGTCAATTGGATTCATACACAGGGCGAAATGGCCAAGGTCTTGGAAGTCGGCCGCAAGGCTGGCCTTAAGCCTGACGAGCTAGAAGATGCTCTCTTAGCTTCTATGTATTCTGATTCTGTCAAATTTGCCTTCCCTCCACCAAAAGGAGCTGAAGCTAACTTCTTTACCCATCATCTCGATGGTGCCTTGGCTGCCCACGAGGCTCTAACACGCAAGGGCTTCCCCCCTGAGCGCGTTGACCGTATTGTTCAAGCTATCAAAGAGCATCAAATTGCCCCACCAGAATTTATGGGTAATCTCTATCTCAACTTTAAGATTAAACCGGGTCTTGACGATTTAGCCAAGAAAGGCACGATTACTCCTGAACGCCATGCTGAACTTACAGCTGTACTGAAAGATATGACAGTGGTTGGCGAAGACGGTGTATCGAGACTTAAACCTATTGCTCAAGTCAATGATTGGCCCAAAGTTCGCAATGCTGATGGGAGTTGGGAAGTTGCTCTTACTCCCGATCAACGTGAACTGTTTAAACTCGCTGGTATTGAACATTGGTCTACGCCCGTAAACCCAGTTGATACGCCCGGGTTTAAGCAGCTATCGAAAGTTGAACAAGAAGCACTGGTAAGTAAATACAAGATCGCAAGCACCTTAATCGATGGTGATGGCGTTGATAACTATGCCACTCTTGGCGGTGCTAGCAAAATTGTTGCTATAAGAGGGCCCGGAACCTTCTTCAAAGATGGCAATGTCTGGCAGTCAATTGACTCAATTGATGCAAGCTTTAAAGATACTTACTCTGTTCTCTCTCCTAAAGGACGCGAAGTTGCTGATGCCAGTCTAGCTCAACGCAATGCCATGCTGCATGACGAGCAGAGTGGTATCAAAGCCCAGATGAATGAGTGGCTCCAATCCAAAGGGCTGAAGCCAGAAGATGTGGTTTACTTCCAAAAAGATGGTGCTCTTAAGTATCCTCGCCCACTTGATGATGCTGCGACCTTGCGTGTTAGCGAAATAAATGCTCTTCTCAAAGATGGCAAGGCTCCAGCTGCCGAAGTTGCTAATTTAAATAAAGAGCTTCGCACTCTAAAACACCCAGGTTTGAATGAAGAAGAGATTCGTCAGCTTGAATTGGCCGTTGAAGTTAGAGAGAAAATGGTCGACTTGCTTAGATCTGGTCACCGTACAGACGGTTCGCTACCTGGTGAATTTCCGCTGGTTAAGCCTGAGGGCAAGACTCATCCTGAATGGTTAGAAGCAAAAGTAGCTGCAATTCCTGAGCCAACCGGTAGAGCAAGAGATGTGGGTGATGGCACAACGATTGCGCCAATCAAGGACGGCACACTGATAAAGGGAACCGATGGCAGTTATATTGTCATTAACAGTGTTCGTGATACCTCACATTCATACAACTCTGAGGGGCGAATTATTGGGGCCCATGGTGTAAACGGCAATCGTGCATTTGGCTATGATGCTGATGGCAAGCTAAATACCCTGACTTTTGAAAACGGAGCTGTCATCCGCAATGAAAACGGTGTTTGGATGGGTCAGGTCAAACAAGAAGATGGAACTTTCAAGGATGATGTCTGGTTCCATGGCAGCATCGTTGCCGATGGCGACGGCAGCATTCGATATGTTCACGGCACCGATGAAAATGGATATGTTGTAATCAATTCGATCGATGGCTCAGAAATGAAGCTAAAAGGTGACAAGCTGGATTACACCAGTGCCAATCTAGCGGTCGAAGCTGCCAGCCTAAAACATCTTGCAAAAGAAGCTTTTCCTGATGCCGCACGGGCAGAGCGCTTTGATAAGTTGCTCAAAGAGTTTGATGTAGAAGCAGCAAAGCGCGGTATTACAGACGATAAGAAGGCACTGCTGTATTTGCAAGTAAATCGTTTGCTAGAAGCTAATCCTCTTGCTGTATTATCGCAAACAGAGCGCGCCGATCTTGCTGAGCAATTGATGTCACATGCCGTGCATCCAAATACTGTTGACCAGGGCATGAATAGTACCTGCAACGTCACGACTTTGGAAGTCCGCAACTATGCCAAAGACCCAGAGAAAAATGCGCAGCTTTTAGCTGACATTGCTATCAATGGTAAGTTCGTCACTGAGAGCGGCCATACTGTCGATATGACAGCCTTAGATAATGGTATCAAGCCAGACTTTGAGGCACGCAGAGGCCTCAAGCTCCAGCACTCTGCAGGTGACAAGTTAAAAGCTGACGGCAGTCGTGATTGGTCTAGCCAACTAACTGAGAACGCTATGGTAAATGCTTATTGGCAGGGTCGTACACATATTATTAGTGAAGGTCGTCGTATTGATCGTAGTGGCCTTGCTTTTGACAAGGACAGCAATTTGATTGGAAAAATTAAGAGCTCCGCTGAAGTGCAGATGTTGTACGACAAAGATGGGGATCGTCTGGCTCAGTTTAAGCCCGGAGACCAGGCTTACACTAAAGACCATAAGCCGATCACCAATGTAGACGTCGATAACTTGATTTACTCAGACAATGGTGCTCTGTTTGGTGTGCTTCCAGAGAAGAAAATTGAAAAGGTATTTGATAGTGCTGGCAAGAAATTGCATAATTTAGGGCCTGGTGTGACTGCCTATGACGCAGACGGGAAGCTGGTAATGCGCGTAGCTAAGCCTGGTGAAATTAGGTACGAAAAGAGCGTTAAGGGTTTGATGGGTGGAGAGAGTGTAAACTATTTTGACGGTCAGAATTGGGTGCAATTGCGCGATAGAAAAGGTTCAAGAATGGACGCACCCAGTATCTTCACTAGTCAGTTAGAAGGAGTGAACAGAGAAGCAACGGGGGTGAGCGATAATCACTTCGTCCTTACTGCTGGTGATAAGGCCAAGCAATGGACTGGTCAGCGCGATGTAAGCTCTGCCGATGAGCTCGCCGAAGCTATTCTTGAGCTTGAGAAAGCTGGCAGTCTTCCTGCTGTGATGCAAGTGCACACTGCTAGGCCTCCTTTCTCTCCGCTCTTAGGCATAGAGTCTGCGGTGGGCATGGGTGGTGGCTGGCATGTGATTAACATCCACGGCTATGACCCTGTAACACGCAAAGTTAAGTTCACAAATCAGTGGGGCAGCAGAAATGACTTCCTTGAGGAAGGTTACTCTGTTGATAAGCTCTTCCGTTCAATGAAGGAACCAGCAATGCACAAGTTTATGAGTTCAACTGGAGGAAAAATAGTTAAGGGTACAGTGGCTGCTGGAGCGGTGGTCTACTCAGGAGTGTTATTCAAAGATAAACTAGATAACCGTTTTGAATCGAGAGAACGATGAATAAGACTGCTTCGACATTGAAAAAACAAGGACAAATTAAGTCAATGGACCTGCCTGATGGCTGGGTAGAGTGTCTAATGGAGAAAAGAACCGCGTCTGATTTTCTTAGAGAGTTTCGCGCTCCAGAGTGTGCCGAAGTGAAATTGTCTTTCTATTATCGAGGTAAGCGTATTGCTCCTGGTGGTGCTGCTGATTTTTTGCAAGTACTCTCATTGCCTGACCACGAGCTTTCTCCACAAGAGTTTGATTCTGTAGATCTAGTCATTCGCAATGCATCCGATCCTGACTTCTTTTTGCTTAGTTCCAGTCGCACTGAGAGCATCAACGGTAAACGTGTCTTGGTTGTCGAAGGTATCTGGAACAACGGTGGCTTGGTTGATATGGGGCTTTTTATTGATAGTGATAAAACTGGCTCTGCTGTGCAAGAAGTACACTATCAGGCACCGCAGAAAGACTATGAGCATTATGTGGAAGAGGTGGAGAAATCGCTTAAGACTATAGTTTGGCTTTAATCAAGTATGGAATTGGAAAAATGCCGGTAAGTCCAGAACAAAATAATGCTAAAAATAGTAAGGTCGAATTAGATTCGACAAGCTCAGAGGCTGAGAATAATTCTCCGTTGTTGCAAGAATTCTGGCAGTCATTAAAGTACACCGGCATACAACAGCCTTTAGATGGGATAACTCAAGCGGTCAATCATTTTGGGGGCAATATTGGCAAGCACAATCTTGTTGACGCACCTGACGTAGCCGAAGTTGGTTCTTCTCAGTGGATCGCTCAGCAGGCCGGAGCTGGCTTGGCTAAGCTTGGTGGTGTTTTGCTGCTGCACCGAGGAGTGAGCTTTGCTGGTGCTGCTATTGGTGCCAGAGCTGCCACAGTTGCTCTTGGTGAATCAGTGGCAACGGGCCGCGTCACAGTGGGTAGTTTAGCCACTGCTGGTGGTCTTTACGAAGGTCTTGTCACTAAATCAGGCGAGAATTTTTGGACAGACAGATTGACTAACGCTGGTATAGGCGGCTCCTCTATGTATCTTATGGGTAAGACTCAATTGGGCTTTCAGGGGCTCAGTGGTGTTAAGAGTTTGGCGGCACATCTTCCAGAAGGTCTGTCTAGTACTGTTGGAAGGCAAATGATAAATGGCACCGGTGGATTTCTGTCTGGAGCTGCTGGTGGCGCATTTAGTGCTGAGGCCAGCTCGCTACTCAAGCATGGTAAGCTTGCAGACACTTCAGAGCTTGCCGAAAAGACATTTTCAAGTGCCGTTATGGGTGGGGTTTTTGGCATTGTTACTAAACCCTCTTTTGAGAATGTCGGTAGCACTCACCGCACGGGTGCTTTGCCGAACTTACATGTCGACAGGATACCGCTTCGCCCGGAACCAGCCATTAGTAAAGGGCTTGAACTTGGGCCCGATGTCTCTCTACTTAAGCCTGGCAATGCAGTGAAAGGGCATTCTCCTAATTTAGGAGAAATCCTAAAGTTGCGCAGCACTGAACCGTTATCGGGCTTAGGTAATTCAGGTAGTATAAATAGACCTGTGCCGATTGAACCAATACCGACCGGCAAAGCCAAGACTGCTTCTGTCGATCTTCCTCAGAAATTAGTCGATCAGCGCACACCTGGAACTTGAAAAAGAAACCTAATTTTGTAACTTGATTTTTAAATTGAAAGGCCAGCATAAGTTGAAAAGTATGCACGAAGAGAGCACTGAATCTCTTCTGAAAAGAAAAGAAGCCCTTGATACGTTCCTCACCAATTGTGCTTTGGCAGGTATTGAGCCGCCAGATACTGATGCTGCTGACTTTGCTGAAGTGCAGTCTGAATTAGCTAAACGAGATCTCAGCGCTTTGCCAGCTAAACCTAAGTCGTGGACCAACTGGCTTGGAACAAAAATTGATGGCTATATGCTCAATGGCCAGGTTTCCAGTGGCCGCTTTTCCTTCCTTTTTCATGCCGAAGATGAGGCTGGCAGAGAAAGAGTCTACAAGCTGGCTAAAGATCCCACAGACATCGCTGAGCCAGAAAAATACTCTACCCAAGCCCTCAAAGTTATTCCCTTTCAAACAGGTCCTATTACCCCTAGCCCTGACATGATGGTGCAAATGCAATTGATTCGCCTGCAAGAGCTGGCCGGGCCTCTATTCGTGCCTGTCGAAAGTAGTGGCATTTGTTTTGAGCGCTCTTATTTTGCCATGCCTCTCTTGCGCGGCCTAACTTTGCGTAAGCAGTTAGCCGAAAGTGAAATGACACAGAAACAGATTCTGGCATTGTTTCATTTGCTGGCTAGCTTTATGGAAGCCATGCCCAATGCCTATCATGGCGACTTGACTCCCGATAATATATTTATTGAGTGTGATGAAAGCGGTGACGTTAGTGGTATCAGACTAATCGATCCTGGCTATTTTGGTCCTTTGCATTGCTTAGAGGGCGTCTTTGATACTTGCATGATTTCTACTCCAGCATATTACCCACTGTTAGAGCCCGATGATTTGATGGCTGTTGGTATTTGTCTGTGGGAAGCCCTGACCGGTGTTCATCCCCTAGCTAGCAGTGCTCCTGGAGCAGCTGTTAGTGCTGCTCAAGATCTAGTTGATTTGATCAACTTCAGAAACTCATTATTGCAGCCTTATCTCACGCCGCTAATGAATGCTGCTTTGCCTTGTGACTTAAATAGCGAAATCAGTGAGAAATTGCAATCGACAATTCTTTCATGCATGCATCTGCGCTTAGATGAAAGCAGAAAGCTTGCTATTGATAATGGCTTTGAGGGCTTCGCTCAATTACGAGTTGAGTTAGAGGCTTTGATTGGTGCAGGGGAACAAGGAGAACCCCAAACTGATTTTTCAGTTTAGCTCAAAATAGATCTGAGCGTAAGTTGCCGAGATCGTTACGCACATTGATGAGAAATCTGTTGATATCATCTTTGGACGCTCTTTCCCCGAGCTTTCTAATGCCTTGTTGCAGAACCTTAGCTGTTTCGATTGTCTCTTTGAATTCGTCACTAGCTGCTGCAAAATCATCGGCCCCAACCAGCGAAGCAGAAGCTGTACCCCGCGGGTTGCCTTCTGTGGCCAGGCGCTTATCTTGTAAGAAAGACATCTGCACCGATGAATCGAAAGAGCCAAGTGAGAAATCTTTTGACTGGGTCACAGTGCTCAGTCCTTCGACGATCATGCGCTCTAGCCTTGCTCTCTCTAAAGTAGGGTTGCTCTTGGCCAATTCGTCGACACTTTCATTGAAGCGAGTGCCAAGTTCTCCTCCTCTGGTACTGAATGCTAGATTATCTGCTCGCTTCAGGACATCTTGCAAGAGAGCATCTGGTTGGCCACCAAAGCCTTGTCGCATTCTCAATAACTGCTCCTCCGGTGTCTGAGGGCTACTGGGGCGCTCCCTTGGCTCTAAGTCTTTGACCCCAGCGAGGAAGTTGCTGAACTGCAACTCAGTCATGATTTCTCCGCCCAGATTGGCTCTCCGCCCAGATTCGGCTAGTTTCTGCGCTGTTTCAAATGCTGTTTGTGCTTTTGCACCTTCGGGGCTATTATCGCCAGAGAACACCGAAGCGATAACACCACCAGGATTATCATTGCTTCGCTGTGTCGAGTCACTGAGCATCACTGAGTTACTGCTTAGTTTTGTGCTCAGAGTCGGAGAGCCCATTTGCCTGAACACTGTCTGCATCTCCCTGGTAAAAGTAGAGGCATCGACCCCAGGGTTATCTTTTTGAAAAGCTTTCAGGGCCTCAACGAAAGTCTCTTTTCTTTCGGCTGAGTCCGATTGGCCCGCTATCTTGTTGGCTGTATCGACGGCGCTAGCTAGAACCTTATCTCGGTTCTCTGGTTTTATACCAGAAGCTAAGTCGAAGTCACCAACCGCTTGGCGCAGCTGGTCAATTTGCTCTTGGCGGGTTTCTCTTTTGCCTGGTTGTGTTGTGTCGTTGTCGCTTACCGCTTGTGGCACACTTGCATTTTCTGGCGCAAATGTAATAGTGATTTCTGGCAAAGTGCCAGCTCTTACCATAGTTTGAGTATCAGCAGTACTTTGCCGAAATGCAGTGGCCCCGTCGCCTGGCTTAGCTGTTGATTCGGAAGCGGCATGGGTTACCTCTGGCGAGGTGTCCTTCGGCACTGCTGTCTTGTCTGCATTTTCTAGGCTTGGGTTGGCCATGACATTACTAGATTGGGCTATACCGTAATGTTGTACCCAGATATGGAAAATAGCTATTAAAAACTGCGCACATAGCGCATTGTGATACTAACTGGTGCCACCAGTCCCAGATTGCGCTCGGGGTTGAACGCCGCTGGCGTGGCCCCATTTGATGGCCCCGGTACCGCTGAGCGACTGGCATTGATATAGCGTGAAAAGACAATGGGCACGTCTATCATCAGTACATCTTTGCCGTTGGCATAGGTTAGGCCCGGGCCAACTGACATGGCCCAGCCCGGTTGCCTGTAGCCACCAGCTGGTCCAAATAAATCGTGGGCTCTCACCCCTTCCCAGCGGCCCACAAGCCGCATTCGTAGGCCCTTTAGCTTGGGTTTGTTCCAGGTGCCAGGCACTTTCATAGATAGGCCTGTTTGCACACTATATGCATCAGAAACTGAATTGGTTAGCTCGTCTAGAAAGTTTGGTGTCAGGGGCACACCAGCGCTACCAATGATTGACGATGTGCCGTTGGTGTTGCGTGGGTTCGATAGATAGGAGCCTGCTACAAAGAGGGTTTTGCCTCTAAGAAAGCGGTTTACGCGAAATGTCTTATAGGCATCAACTGTGGCGATAATTCCTGTACCTCCATCGCCGGGCATGACTGCTGCTGGATATACTGCTCGGCTGGCAAAATTTTGGCCGTTGAGGTTGGGAATCACTCGACGCTCATCCCAGTTGCCTGTGGGTATTTTCATACCGAGGCCGACTATGCAATTCTCAAATGGATGGTCTTTGGGATCGACCAGGGAGACTTGAGTAACTAAAGCTAGGTCGCCCACTCCATTGATGTCCCAACCGGCCCGCTGCCCTATACCAGGGCCTTTAGGAGGATAGATCATGCTGAAGTTGTTCATCGATACGGGAAGCGTACCAACAATCGCTACCCGTCGATTGATGTAATAGCGTGCTGAAACATCCAGCACACTCTGGCGCATATAAGGCTTCCAGCTATTGGTAAATGTCGAGTTGTAGTCTGTGCCATTGTATGACTTATCAGCTCGCGCAGCACGCCAACCAACTGATAACTGAAACTTACCTGACCCTGCTCCCAGACCTGGGACCACACCACGTGCGGCTGCTCAGCCCTGGCCCCAGGCGGCGCGCTCGCCAAGGCAAACAAAGAGCGCCAGTACTATCAGTTTAAAAATAGGCTTGATATAGTTGCTTTTCAAATTCTCAAAATTGATCGTTTGACTTTGCTGTTAGATTGGCTAGACGATAAAGTAAGCGAGCACCAACATTGGCGTCCCACTCATCTTCGTCACCAGGGGCAACTTCATTGACATCAAAGCCGATAATTACGCGCCCACTTTCTGCGACCATCCGCACCAAATATAGTGCTTGCTCGTATTCTAAGCCTCCCGGTACTGGTGTACCTGTGTTAGGGCATAGTTTAGGGTCGAGGCCATCGATGTCGAAGCTGACATAAACTTCGTCTGGAAGTTGGCTTACTATTTCCTGGCAAATGTGCATCCAGCTCATGCCTTCAAACATTTTTGTTTTAATGTCGCGGTCATAGAAGCTGACGATTCTACCGTCTGATGATGCCACCAAATCTGATTCCATTTCACAATAATCACGAATGCCAACTTGCACTAGCTTTGTCAGAGTAGGCTCTTTGATAGCGTTGAACATAATTGAGGCGTGGGAGTAGGTGAAGCCTTCGTAGGCATCACGCAGATCAGCGTGGGCATCGATGTGCAGAATACCGAATGAATCGTGACGCTTAGCTAATTCACGAATTAGTCCTAGAGGTGTGCTGTGGTCGCCACCTAGTACCGCAGCGATGGCCCCGCGGTCTAGCTGTTCAGCGGCGCGCTCTTGTACCCATTCATTCATTTTTTCGCAAGAGGCATTGATTTTCTCAAGCATCTGCTTCATCAATGGGTTGTCTTCTGTGGTGTGACCCTCTTCCAGCATGCCAATATATTCTTCTGCCGTGGGACGCATTTCGTCATTGAGGTTGCGTAATTCGGTAGGAATTTCTTCCATTGCCAGACCAATTCTCCAGGCATCAACATAGTCTGGGTCATACAAGTCAACCTGGTATGAAGCAGCAAGAATAGCTTCTGGCCCACTTGCTGTGCCTTCACGGTAAGAGACTGTCACTTCCCATGGCACTGGTATAACAGCTATTGCGGCCTCGTCTGCAGTAAACGGCAGGCCGAAAATGTTTTCTGTTTTCTGGCCAACTGAGTTGGGGTCGAAGGTACGCAGGTCTGTCATGGTCAAAGATTCTCTCAGGTGAATGGCGGTAGTCAACAGGCGTTTGGAAACATCATGCATAATAGCCTAAGCGGCGCCAGTTTGCCCTTCTTTATAGAAAAGCTATCACTATTTATGTATAGCCTTGTTAACGCTGCTGCACATTTACTTGTGCTGTAAATTGGTCGCTTTTGCCCTGGCGTTTGCTCTCAATAGATTTCTTCTGCAGCATTGAGCGGAAGCGAAATGAAATTGCCGGTTATGAGCCTTAATAAAAATAGGACGGGCAAAGTAATTGATAAGAGAGAGAGACGCACTATTACTGCAAAATTATTCGAGTGTTTCAATTAGCTCCAGGGCAAGAATATTCCAGCTCATAAATTGCGGGGCCCAGAGACCTCTGCCCGTGTCAGCATCATAGTTTTCGAACAGAGTATTATAGTTGCTCAAGCTATGCAGTAGAGTCTTCACAACCCGTGCGGAAATATCACGGGCTTCTTCTTTGTAGCCATACTGGTTTAAGATTCGCACCACCAGTGCATTGGGGAGAACCCAAACCGGCCCTTGCCAATTAGAGACAATGGCCCGACCGTAGAGTCCGCGCCTTTGTTGGTTGGCCAAGGGCTCGGATATGGCGTGGGATGCTAGACCCTGGGCCCTGAGAAAATGGTCAGTGTTGAGGATGTTGTCGTGTATTACTCGCTCTCTATGTTCTTCTGAGGCCAGGTCCATCAGCACCGGAGCCAAGCCCGTCCAGCTGCGCAGTTCAACTGAGTTTTTATCTATGGGGTTGTAATTGCAATAGAGCGAAAGTCTTTCATTCCAGAGTTTGCTTTCGATTGCCTCAGTCAAAGCCTTCGCTGATGCGCGATATTCTGCTTCTAGCTGAGGTCGTTTGAAATGATTACACAGAGCAGCAAAACAGAGAAATTCGCGGGCAAGATAACTACTTAGATCGGTTGCTAGAATTGCTCCATCGGGAAACTTACCTACAGATTCGTCTTCGTCTTTAGCCGCTTCTCTTGGGGCTATTAGAGCAAGATTGTCGTCAACACCACTTTCTAAAACGTTGCGCCAGTGGTAAAGACCAAATTCTTTCTGCCTCTCTCTTTGAAAGAACTTCAAATAAAAATCAAGATCATCTATGTAGTGGCCGATCTTCTCTTTTGTTGCTTGATCACCTCTGCTAAATTCTTGCCATAGGGTCTGTACCAGAAATGGCTTGCACTGATCACCTTGATCCCAAATACGCTGGGGCGAAATGGTGCGAGGGACTTGACCCGTGGATCCCTTGAGGCTTAGAAAATTGGCTACCACATCAATACCTAGACCCTTTAACTCGGGCACTTTGGTCAGGTGAGCTGCCTGGGCGAAAAAGCAGGCATCCCAGTCATACATTTGCAGATAGTGACCGGTCAGTGAGCGCTCAGGCACAGCTGCTTGGTCGTCAGCACCGGCTTTTACGGCACGGCCTTTTGCTGCATAGGTCGGTGTGGTGTAGCGATACTTGAGCATGCCTTCTGCTTTGTGCACACAGGTTGGTGCATACTCTGTAAAGAATGCTCTTAGCTTGTTCAGCTCGCTCTTGCTTACACCGTCTGTCATTTTACTTTTGGCTTTTCCTTGCTTTTTCGGCTTTCGTTTTCAACTCTGCCTTTGTTTTTAACTCTGAATAGTTTGAATCATCGGGATACTTTTGGGCTAGTTGCGAAAAGTCAGCTAAGGCCTTGTCAAATTGCTTTGTATCTTGGTAGCAGAGCCCGCGCTGACAGCGTGCCCATTCAGCATTTTGGTCTAGTTCCAAGACGTGGGAGTAATCTTTTATTGCCAAATCATAGTGGTGCAAATCTTGGTGCAGTTTGGCGCGATAACCTATTATTTCAGTATCGTTGGGGGCGGCTGCCAAAGCCTGGTTGAAATCTGCCAGAGCTGCCTTTTCGTTATTCTTTACTCGCAATTGCAAAGCCCTATGAAATAGAGCCTTGGTATTTTTAGGGTTAAGGGCGATAGCTTTATCAAAGTCCAGGCGGGCCAGGCTTTCTTTCTCTATTCGATTAAATACCTCCCCTCGGCCTTCGTAGGCGTCAGAACTTTTCGGATCGAGCACTATCGCTTTATTGAAACAGTGCAGGGCTCGGCGCTCCTCGTCTCGCTTGAGATAGAGTTGGCCGATTTTTACGGCGCTGGCTGCTTTTTCAATCGCCGGGTGGGCAGATTTAAGCAGCGCTATTAGCTCTTTGGGCGGTTTCGTAGCCTGGGAATTTATATAAATGATGCGTTTTTTCTGAGCTGCTGCAGCGGCGCCATTCTTTTGTCGAGTCAAAAAATCGCTGTATGACTGCAATGCATAAACCAGGGTTTGGCTTTCGTCCCCGGCTGTTTGTTCGCGGTCAGCAATTGCCTGTTTGTACATTGCTTCGGCTTGGGCCGGCTTTTGCCATTTCTCGTAAATTTCGGCTAGTGCCAGCTGCTCGGTTTGGAGGTCAAGGGCGAGGGCCTTTCTTTCTGCCATAACCTCAGTGAATATCTTGACCGCCTCTTCGTAGTGCTTGGTCTCGGTTAGCTTTCGTCCTTTTAGCTCGCTTGCCATCCACGGGCCACTCTTTTTGCGAACAGCGCTGGTAATTTCGCTATCTGTCAGGGCAAAAGCCTGGCTAACTGGGAATACCATCAGTGTGATCAGGGCGGCAGCAGATAAATTGATTTTTCTTTTGTTGCTGTATAGCTGGGATGGGCCGTTCAAGTTTCGTTTCCTTTTTTCTTTTTTCTTGCATCTACTTATACGCACTCGATGCAAGCATAACTGTTGCGGCCACAGCTTTAGGGAGATCATTTTTAAGGTTGCTGCGTAGATTCCCCATTCCCCTTCGGCTTGGCAGGGGGTTAAATAGATGTATAAGCGGTTCGGCGTTTTAAGAGGTATTGACCATGGGTGGTAGATGCGATGATTCATGCGACAACAGATCTGGTCGCGGATTTAACCCGGCTGACCCTCGTGATCTCGCGCGAGAGCTAGATAACGGCAATGCAAGAACCGTAATGGATGCCTTGCAGCGCGATGCTTACACCATGCAACCGCGGCAGTTTGAGCAGACTGTTAGACAGTTAGCCCAGATCGAAGATCCGAGATATGGAGATAATTTAGCCGTTTCAAGAAACGGTGAAATCGTCATCAACCGTGCCGATGGCCAGAGGTTCTGTATCGGTAATATCTATCGCCAAGAAGAAATGGCCGCTGCCTATGCTCAACGCCAAGACTATCGTCGTGAAATTCCGCGTCAACCAATAATCGACCCTCGCTTTGAGCCACAGCCCTATTATGGCGGTCAAGATCCGCGTTATCGTTATCCTGGTGTTGCCACTCCTCCGTTCTATCCTGATGAGCAGTATGGCCGCCATGGTCGCAATGGTCGAGTCTATGACCCTCGTTTTGATCCAGGCTACGATCCACGCTTTGATAACGGACGCGGCTTCAACGGTAACCTAGGCCGTGAGATTGTAAGAGATGGCGTGATGGGAGCTATCGTGGGTAGAGGCTCGGGTGGAGACGCCCTCAAAGGTGCCGGAATCAACATACTGCTGAACCAAGTATTTAGACCACGCGGCTACTAGTAAGCCTTTCGAAAGTCAAATAGTCATTGAAAGAGTGAGGTGCCGTGAGGTACTTCACTCTTTTTCGTTTCGCGCCCATAAAACGCCAATAAACATCTTGTAATGTTGTTTTTGTGGTCGCGAGTGGGGAAATTACCATGACTGAAGTGCTTAATGGCTGGCAGAAATTAGACAAAACCGTCGACTGCATGAAGGCTGGTGACGTCAAATGCGTCCAAGAAACCCTCAACACAGTTCAAGACCAAAAAATCTTCATGGACTTACTTGGTTCAAAGGCCGAAGCAAAAGGTCTACCAGGTCTTCAAATAGTAGACTTTGACAAAGACGGCCGCACTGATGCAGTTAAGGTAACTGGCGGCAAGAATAAGATGACCGTGGGCTTGGCTGACGGTAAGCTCACAGTCACTGACGATAGCCCAACAATTGGCAAAGCGATTGGTAATGCCTACGACTATGTCGCTGGCAAAGTGAATGCCGGAGTGCAAGCGGCTAAAGACGCTGTGAATGGCTCTTCTCCTGTAGAACAGATCAATAGAGCCAATACCAGTGACAGCGAATTGAATCGTCGCTGGCAGGCTCAAGAAAGGAAGAATGGCATTTAGTTCACTGCACAAATATCACTACACTTGCGTTCTGAGTCTGCCAACTCAATTTGTATAGTGGTATGGCTGATTTTGAAATCTTTCTCCATCAGGACATTGACCTGACGTAGCACAACTTGCGAGTCGGCATTGGGTTCGACGGTAAGGTGACAGCTCATGGCGAGTATACCAGAGGTGATTGTCCAGACATGTAAGTCATGCACTTGTAATACACCGTCTACAGCTAAGAAGGCTTTGGTTAGGGCTTCTAGATCAAACTCGCGCGGCGCACTCTCCATCAATATTTCCACAGATTCTTTTAGTAAGCCCCAAGTTCTGCTCACTATAAAGATAGAGAGAATGGCGCTCAGTATCGGGTCAGCCAGGTACCAACCGGTAAACATGATGACCAAACCAGCCACAATCACCGCACAGGAAGCGAGCATATCGGAAAATACTTCCAGATAAGCAGCTTTGGCGTTGAGTGAGCCGTGACTGTGTGCTCCCAGTAGCTTCATCGAAATTAGATTGACTATCAAACCGAGCACTGCCACTACCAGCATCGGCGTGCTTTGAATTTCTGGGGGCAGGCTGAAGCGGTGAATTGCTTCGCAGAAAATTGCTATAGATATCAGCACAAGAAGCACAGAATTGGCCAGGGCCGCCAGAATCTCGCTACGATGGAAGCCGTAGGTGCGTGACCGACCTGCCGGTTTACTCGATAACCAGACGGCGAAGAGGGCCAGCGCCAATGCGGCAACGTCGCCAAGCATGTGGCCAGCATCGGCAATCAGGGCAAGACTTCCTGTGTACCAACCAGCCACTGCTTCAACTACCATGAAGCCAGTGGTTAGGACCAATACGATTGTCAGATTGCTGCGGCTTTGTTGCCGCACTTCAGAATGGTCGTGGCCGTGTTTGTTTGGCTGAGTTTGCCCTGGGCTCTCTTGCTGGTTGTGCTCGTGTTCGCAGTTTGCGTGGGCCACAGGTACTACCTATAGGTTACTTTTAAAATGATACCAGCAGTAGTTCAAATGCAAAAATTGGCGGGCTGTCAATTTTTGAACATCGCCAAAACCAGCTTGAAATAGGCTTCTAAATCAAGTCTTGTGATTCCGCCCTTGACGCTAGTGCTGCCTTCGTGCACAGCATCGGCAATAGCTTGTTGATTATTGAGCAAGAAAGTAATGAATGATTTTTCTCTTGCTGGTGTATTCTCGTCTTTGAGATGTGCTTCTAATTCGTGCTTTTCAATGTAGCCATTGCTGTCTGAATCGAGTTTGTCAAAGGCTTTGTAGGCATAGTCTTTTATTTGCAAAATAGCATCAGCTGCAGAGTCTTTTGGCACATAATTGCTAACCCAGGATTTCTCAAAGTCATCTTTTTCTACTTCTGCTTTTACTTCGCTCACTGTCGTTCTCCATTGATTACTGTGACTTTTCTCTATTTACCACTGTTTGAAATAATTGCCAGGGTGCTGCCGTCAGGTCCGCTAAATATCAAGGCGTGTCCTATCGGTGTCTTTAGCTCACCGCGTCTGAGAAAACCATAACTCTCAAGAATCTCACGGGCGGCACCAATAGTGGTGACCAGGTAGACATTGAGACTAGGAGCGGGAATTTGACTTTCTACTAAAATTAACTCGGGGCCAGAGGCTAGACGAATGGCTGCTGCTCGGCGATGAAGGTCATCCGACTTCCAGGTCATTTTGCCCTTTAAAACATCACTATAGAAATGAAGTTCTGTTTCAAAATTGCCGCAGCTTTGTACTACATAGTGAATTGATTCAAATAGACTGGCCCCTGCATTCTTACCCAGTATTGAATCGGCCGAGCTGGGTGAGAGAGCACCGAGGTTTGCTCTTGTGGTACGGGCATTATTTTGAGCAGCAACTGGTGGGACTGCCGCTGGTGGTGCTAAATGTGTCACAGCAGGAGGAGAGTAAGCCTGCACGGAAATAGGATTGACATCTGCTATAGGAGTACGGCTTTCTCTCAGCCCCCGCCGCCGTTCCATTGAGATGCGTAACATAAGCTCGGTGGTGCGCTGCTTAAACTCAATAGCCTTTTCTATCTGGCCACTGTTTTCTATTTCTTTGGCTAACCTTTGCAATTCATTGGCAACTTCTTTCTGGTTCTCACCGTAATGTTGCTCAATAGAGGTAATTATTGATGCCAGTTTCTCTTCAGCCTCATCGGCTGAATGATTTGTCAGGGCCGACAAAGCTATTTGTAGAAGCGCTCCACTAGTTAGCGAATGGCCATCGGTCATATAATGCCCTAAGTTCCAAATAGTCCTATTTAGATTATCCCCGTCAAGGCATCGGCTAATCAAAAATAGCCATTGCTAGGTCTTAACCAGGTTGATTAATCATGAACGTGGCAAAACTGGCGAAGAACTCTTTCAGGGTGGCTTTGTGAGCTTGAAACTCGGGCACAACCTCCAGGGCTGCTTCCATATTGGTCACCCAGGCATCGCGTTCGGCCTGGCCAATTTTGAAGGGCATATGGCGGGCGCGCATGCGCGGATGGCCCCGTTCGTCACTGTAAGTGGTCGCTCCACCGGTGCGCTGTATCAGAAACTGGGCCAGGTGCTTTTTGCCAGGCCCTAAATCTTCAGGGTAGAGCGGTCGTAGCAGCGGGTCTTTCTCGACCCCTTGATAAAATGCCTCGACCAGCTGGTAATAAGGGCCTTCACTGCCGACCGATTTATATATGACACTGAGTGGGTCTATTGCTTGCATTGCTGAATTATAGAGTATTAGTTTGAGGCACTTCTAACTATGTTCTTTTGTTTAGCGCCGTGCTCCGAGAGCATGGCAATGATGGGCTTGTGGCTATCTTTGCTTTGAGCTTCTCTAGTGGCATCGTCAAGTGGGGTATTGCCCCAGCGGTCGACGCTGTTGAGGTTGACCCCCAGCTCAATGAGGTAACGTACGGCCGCTACTCGGCCCTCGCACGCGGCTAAGTGCAAGGCTGTGCGCCCGTCGTAGTCGCCCACATCGGGATTGATTCCCCGAGCTACCAGGCGGCGCATTTCGGCCACATCGCCTTCGGCGGCTGCCCAGCAAAAAGCATTTATACCACTGAGACGTGATTCATACAGATTGCGTCTGGGGTCGAGGCGATCGTCTGTGAGGCCGGTGGTACTGTCAAATGTGTGAAACTTGAAGCGAGAGGCTAATTGGCGGCAGAAATCGACACCTCTAACTGAATTGCCTAGCTCGTCTAGGCGTGGTGACCAGACCGCCAGGCCTGCCACATTGGGCACTACTAACATAATTGCTCCGGAAACACCGCTTTTTGCTGGAATACCGATGCGAAAAGCGAATTCACCAGAAAAATCGTACATGCCACAACTAGACATTAGTGAAAGACAGTTTTTAACATGGTCTGGTCGAAATACTTGCGCTCCGGTGAGGGGGCAATTACCCCCATTGGCGAGGGTGGCAGCAATAACTGCCATGGCTTTGGTGGTTGTTTCTATCGAGCAGCACTGGAAGTAAAATTCGAGAATGTCGAGTAAGTTGACATCGGGTGGGTAGGCCTTTTTCTCTCGCATAAAATAGGCTAAGGCAAAGTTGCGATCGGCAGTCTGTCTCTCCGAAAGGTAAACGGCATTGTCAAAGCCTATCTTCATGTTGCCAGCGCACTCTTTCCATTTGCTCATCACATAGTCGAAGCGATCGGAGGCATCGGCGCCACGTTTGATCAGGGCACCACACATGATGGCGCCAGCATTGATCATAGGGTTATGAGGTAAACCCTTGGCATTGAGAGTGAGCTCATTGAATGTTTTACCGCTCGGCTCGGTACCTACATATTGGTGCAGAACCTCTTCGCCTTGATCCTCAAGAGCAAGGCAGTAGGTAATTGGTTTTGAGCAAGATTGCACACAGAAAAAGTCTTCGCTGTCGCCCAAGGAAAACCTTTGGCCGTCCACTGAACATACAGATGCAGCCAATTTATCTGGGTCAACCCTCTCTAGTTGAGGGATGTAATTGGCGAGCTGGCCATCGTGATTATGGGACACTCGCTCGAATATCAGCTCCACTTCTTGACGAAATTCACTAAAGCGAGGAATGGCCAGTTGGCCGGTTAATACTTGCTCAAATAGGGCAGGGCTTACGTTTTGCAGCATTTGGAAGCTTTCGGCATCGATCTCTTCGCCGGCCTTGCGAATGGCCTTAAAGAGGGCGCCACCCCGTGGATCATCCTCAAGAATGCCGCTAGCCAGAAAACAATCAAGCAATACGGCTCTCTCTACAGTGCCTTTCTTAGCGAAGGCCCGAAAGAGGCTAGTGGATGGTAGATGATCGTCGCTACTGCTAGACATAGCTTACTTATGCCAAATTGTCTCAGTATCTAAGCGTCTATTTGCTAGTTTATCGTTTGCCTTTGCCGGCCAACTCTTTTAGAGGATTATCTTGGAGATACTCTTCATAGGTGCCCTGGAAATCACGCAAGCCACTTGGTGTGAAGGCCAGAATGCGAGTGGCCACATCCGAGATCAAATCGCGGTCATGGGAGACAACAAAGACTGTTCCAGGGAAGGTCGAGAGCCCTTCAGCTAATGCTGATACAGCTTCGAGATCTAAGTGATTGGTTGGTTCGTCTAGAACTAAGACCGGATTTTTTTGCATCATCATGCGGGCGAGAAGCAGTCTAGCGGCTTCGCCTCCTGAGAGATTCTCAGTTTGTTTCAAACTGTCTTCTCCAGAGAAAAGCATCTTGCCCAGAAGACCGCGCACATGCTGGTGTCCTTCATCAACCATGTATTGCATTAACCAATCTAGAGCGGTGCTGCCTGGAGTGATAGCATCGTGGTAGTCTTGCGGATAGTAGCTCCAGGTGGCTGCTTCTGTCCATTTGACTGTGCCCGAATCTGGTGCTAGTTCATTCATCAGACAACGCAAAAGGGTAGTTTTACCAACACCATTTGAGCCGATGATGGCAATCTTTTCGCCGCGCAATAAATCGATATTGAAGTCTTTGAACAGTACTTTGCCATCGAATGATTTGCTCAGGTCTTTTACTTGAAGAACTTCACGCCCAGAGGGTTTCTCTTGTTCGAAGCGGATAAAAGGTCTTTGAATATTTGAACGCTTCATCTGTTCTGGTGCCAGTCTTACCATTTCTTTTCGTCTTGATTGCACTTGGCTAGAACGCTGACCGGCAGCGAATCTTTGCACAAACTCTTGTAGTTGAGCAATTTTTTTCGCTTTGTCTTTGTTGGCTGCTTCAATTGACTGACGAGCCTGCATCTTGTGCTCGACCATGTCGTCGTAGTTGCCTGGGTAGACAATAATGGTGTCATAGTCGATGTCGGCAATGTGCGTACAAACTGAGTTCAAGAAGTGGCGGTCGTGCGAAATTACTACGAGTATGCCTTCGTACTGCCAGAGAAATTCTTCTAGCCAGTGAATTGATTCTAGATCAAGGTGGTTGGTCGGTTCGTCTAGTAGCACCGCTTGTGGTTCGCCAAACAATGCTTGGGCTAGTAGCACACGAAACTTATAGTCGGTGGCAAGAGTGCTCATAAGATTTTCGTGGTCGGCGTCTTCGATGCCGATGCCTCGCAGAATTTCGGCGGCTTCAAATTCAGCTGTGTAGCCGTTTTCGTCGGCAATGATTACTTCAAGTTCGCCCAGGCGGTTCATTTGTTCTTCTGTCAAATTCTCTACTTCGCAGAGAGCGTCTCGTTCTTTGAATGCTTGCCAGAGAATATCGTTACCCATCACAACTGTATCGATGATGCGTTCATTGTCATAAGCAAATTGGTCTTGCTTGAGCACGCCTACTTTGCGAGGTCGAGTGATGGTGCCAGCGTTAGATGCTTCTAGCTCGCCGGTAAGAATTTTCATGAAAGTAGATTTGCCAGCGCCGTTTGGGCCAGTGAGGCCATATCTGTTGCCTGGGCTGAATTTGACTGAGACGTTGTCGAACAGTGTGCGAGAACCGTAGCCTTTTGAGACTTCGTTAACGATGATCATTTATGAGCTTTCCCTAAACAAAAAAGCACGCTGTCACGTGCATTGCTGCCGATTATACCTGTTTGCCTGCTATAAACGGCTGTACATCACAGGATAGTAAACAGCTTTAAGGCGGTTTTAATTGTTTGAGGCTCAAAATCAGCAATTTGGCACGGCTTGCGGTAGTCAAGTGCTTGGCCCTGTATCAGCGGGGCATCAGTTTGATGCCCTGTTGACCCTGATTCGTTTACAGAACAACAGTGCCTGCTGGTCAAGAATGATTTTCGCTTTATACTTGCAGCAGTGCTTTTAGTTAATCGAGATCACTTTATGAGTATTCTTCACTCTCCGCTATTGATGGTTATGCACGATCCTGTGCTGCATCAATTTATTTCTTATCTAGCTGAGAAAAAGGCAGAGCAAGAAGCTAATCCTGATAGTCATATCAAAATCGAACTTTCACGTGATTTGATGGCCCAGGTTCGTGAGTCTTTTCGCCAGAATATTTTAGATGGCGAACGCAATCTCCATTTACTTTCGCATTTACTTTCTACCTTGCTCTTAGAAGATGATTTCGAGCTTCATAGCAATGTCATCGGGCTCTTGCCTAGTGATGAAGACAGGCCATTTCTCATTCGCGAACGCATTACTCAAGATATGTTGTTTTCGGTTACCGACATTGATCTAGGTAAGCATATGCTCGATAACTTTCGCTACCGAAAGAATTTCGAGTGGGTGCCGCTTGAGCTTTCGGCCAACTTTATTGAGTACCTGCCGCGGGGCCGGGCTACTGATGGCGTAAATCGTTTGACGAGCCGAGTCAAGGCTGAAGAAGAATTATGGAACAAAGTCACTGACGAAATTTTTGTGATTGATGAGCTGGTTAGCCGCGATAAGCAATTGCGCCATTACAGCAAATATGTCAAAGATATTTTTGGTATCAAGATAGTCTGTGATGACGAGGCCACATGCCTGGCTGTGCACGATCGCCTCGAGGCGATGACGGCCATAGACATTGATTGGGAGCGCCTTGGTGCCCTGCAAGATTTTGGCATATTGAGTAATGGTTCAATTAAAGGTGACCGCCTGGTTGAAATTGTGGAAACCAAAAATTATCTGACTTGCCTGCCTACCGAGATGAAGAAGACTGGCTGGAAAGCCATCAAGAGTGTGGTGCAGTGGCACGAACGACTCTTTGAAGTGCAGGTTCAGCCGCTCAATAACTATTATCTGGAGTTAGACCATATGTCTGGCCCTTCTCATAGCTCTTTCAAGCTCAAGCGCGATCAGATGAGAGACCAGGTAGCCGAGAGAATTCCTCTATATGGTTTTTACCGCGACCTTCTCAAAATGCTCTTTATGGGAACTGACGTATCTTTTGAATGCGCCAACGCCACCGTCGTAATCACCTAAATCGCTGAAAGGCTTGTTCAGCTTGCTATTGGAGGTCTTTGGGGTAATCTTTAAAGACTTCTTTTAATTGCTATTTTCTTCGTTTAGTTCAGCGTTTAATTCAGCGTTTAATTCAGATAGATTAGTGGTTCATATCTGTTTTACGGAGGATCTTTTTCCATTGAGTATGTATTTCAAACATCGGTCACTTAGTCTGGCCTTGGCATCTATAGGAATTCTATTTTTTGGAAGTGTTACCGGCTCAGTGAGTAAGGCCGAGGCTAAAGCGAGTCAAAAGGTCTCAGTTAATGCTGAAGCAATCAAGGCTGAGGATGAAGCTGCCATTCGTGATCAGGCCAGGCAGTATGCCGTTAGCTATGGCAAAGGTGACGCCAAGGCATTGGCCTCACAGTGGTCAGTTGACGGTAGTCTAACTGAAGCGTCCGGTAAGAAACTGCACGGTCGCGAGCAAATTGAAAAGTCGTTTACTGATTTATTTAAGGCCCATGCGCCACAATCACTGGTGATTGATGTTGAGTCGGTTAAGTTTCCGGCCAATAACATCGCCATAGAAGTTGGCACTACCAAGTTACCCTCTGGCAATTCGCGCTATACCGCTATTCATAGTAAGGAAAGCGGTCACTGGCAGATGATTTCAGTGTTTGAGCATGAGATGCCCTCTAAAGCTGCTGAGGTGCCAATCTCTGAACTGGGATGGATGGTGGGGTCTTGGGGGGCTAAATCGAACTCTGACTTGCGTGTACAGTGTGAATACACTGCTAACAAAAAGTTTCTTTTGGTCAATTTTTATTCTAGTAAAGCCGATGGCAATACCCCGAGTGAGACTGAGATCATTGGTTGGAACCCAGTTCTCAACTCAATTTGCTCTTGGCACTATAACTCTGATGGTGGCCTTGGTATGGGGCGCTGGAAGAAAGACGCAGATAATTGGCTGGTGAACGCTCGTGGCTCAGATCGTGACGGCACTCTTGCCAGTGCTCAATATGTTTTGCACAAGGTTGACGATAATAACTATACCTGGAAATCGACTAAGCGATTTTCGCAAGGTAAGTCACTGCCCGACACTCAAGAAATTCTTGTTATGCGTCGGGACCCTAAATGAGACTACAAAGTAATATTCAAAGATAGGTAAAAAGATTATGCGTTCTAGACTCTTTAGTCTCACAGCCAAGAGTGGCAAAGTCATTTCTGCTAGCCTACTTCTGGCTTTGTCTTTGTCTGCTTTGGCATTGCCCCACGAAGCCATTGCTCGTGGCGGTGGTGGCGGTGGTAGAGGTGGTGGCGGCTTTGGTGGCGGACGTGACTACGGCGGCGTGCGCAGTGGTTATGGTGATGGCTATGGTGGCCGTGATTATGGTGGCGTTCGTAGCGGCTATGGTGATGGCTATGGCGCTCGCGATTATGGCGGCGACATGTTTGGCGATCGAGGTGATCGTGATGGTTCGGTGCTCGATCACACCTCTGAGAGCGCTTTGCGCAGTAGTGCCGATCAAGTCTGGAATGCTGGCCCCCAAAGAGGTCTTGCTACCGATGGTGGCTTTGGCCGTTCTTTAGCAGATACAGGTGTTGGAAGAGGGATATCTGCCAGTGCTATGACTGACCGCGGTGTTGGTGTGCGCAATGCCTTTCGTGACGACAGTTTATTCCGTCGTGACTGGTGGGGGCGCTATCCCTACGCCTGGGGCGGAGCCTGGGGTGATGATTGGGCTTATGGCTATGGCGATTGGGATGACTTAGCCTCTTTCTGGGATTATCCAGTCAATACTCCTCCTGTGGAGTATGACTACGGCAATAACATCACTTATCAAGGCGATACTGTCTACTACGGTAATCAACCGAGTGAGACAGCCGCAAATTATTACACTCAAGCCCAAATCATTGCTCAGTCGATGCCCATTGCCACGGCTCCGGCTTCGGCAGCTAATGGTAAGACTGCTGTACCGTCGGCCTTAGCAGCTGCTGAGTCGAAAGATGCCAAAGACTGGAAGTCACTCGGTGTGTTCTCCCTTACTCAAGGCGATCAAACTAATTCGACTATGATGTTTCAGCTTGCCGTCAATAAAAAAGGGGCCATAAGAGGCAACTACTACAATGCTTTGACCAAAGAGTGCAAGGTTGTCTCTGGAGCTGTCGACAAGAAGAATATGCGAGTGGCTTTTGAAGTTGAGGGCAATAAGACTGTTATTTACGATACTGGATTGGCTAACTTAATGCAGCCACAGAGCCCAATTCTTGTGCATTTCAGTAAGACAAATACTGAGCAGTGGAATATGGTTAGACTTGATCCTGTAAAGAAATCATCCTAAATATTGATAGGCCGGTAGGCCCTGGCAGTCGCGCAGGTGAATTCTAAAGAGATCACCGGCATTAGTTTCGCTATAACCTTCTTTTGGAGGCGAATCTTGCTGTGCCGATGTGATGTAGAGATCTTGCAGCTGATCGCCGCCAAAGGCGCAGGAAGTGACATTGAGTACTCCAGGTACAGCAATGCTGGCGAGGAGCTGGCCACTTACTGAGCTCACCTTTTGCACGGCCGAGCCACCCCAGACTGCTATATAGAGATTGTCTTCACTATCAATGGTCATGCCATCAAAGTGCCCACCCCACTGATTTACTACCAGCGGGCGGCGGTTAGAAATAAAAGCTGTATCGTTGTCATAATCAAAGGCATCAACTCTATTGGTGGCGGTGTCTACGTAATACATAGTGTCGTGCGCCTTGTTCCAAACAATGCCATTTGATATGGTGATATCGGATAACTTGTGCGCCAGTTTCTGCTTCTTGTCTAACATCCACAAATTACCGCTGGGATAATTGCATCCCACGTCCATAGAGCCGCACCAGAAGCGGCCAGCAGGGTCGCATTTGCCGTCATTCATGCGGTTGCCAACGACGTGTTCTTCTGGGTAGGCCAAAACTGAAATAGTGTAGATACTTTCTGAGAGGTCATCGACCACTCTTAGATGAACAAATTCACCACCCATGCCAAGAATAAAGCCGCCACCATTAGCAGTGGCACGACGAACAACACAGCCTGGTTTCGCTGGGAGCTTCAGTGATTTGTTAATAGCGGTGAGAGGGTCAAAACTATTGAGCAGGCAATTGTTTATATCAATCCAGTAGAGGCGCTTTTTTTCGTTGTCCCAGATTGCGCCTTCGCCAAGAGAGGCTTTGGCAGCTAGAACTGGTTGCGCTGTAAGTTCTACCTTTGTCACTTAGATTCTTCCTGCCTCGCCGGGGTCTTCTACTCTGCTTACTGCTAGAGCGGCAATTAAAAGGGAGGCTCCTCCCATCATTACCACAAATACTGGTTGATTGTTGAACACATGTTTCACCAGGGGTTGAAACGCTATTGAAGCGAGAATTTCAGGAATGACAATGAAGAAGTTGAAAACACCCATGTAGACTCCCGTGCGCCCCGGTGGTATGGCAGAAGCTAAGATGGCATAGGGCATTGATAAAATTGACGCCCAGGCAACTCCAACTCCAATCATTGTCAGCTGCAAGAGCTGTGGATCATGAATGAAGTAAACTGAAAGCAGGCTGAGGCCGCCGAGGGTTAGAGCGGTTGCGTGAACAGTTTTTCGGCTAGTGACCTTGGCTAGTTTTGGCAGAAGAAAGGCCACTAAGAAACAGACAATAGAATAAATTGCGAAGCACCATCCGGCCCATTCGGTACCGCGATCAAACAGCTCTGAAGAAGCAGACGGCGCTTTGAAAATATAGTAGGCAGTGGTGAGACCAAAAAACATCCACATGCAAAAGAGCCCTAACCAGGTAAAAATTTGCACCACTGCTAGTTGCTTCATTGTTGCCGGCATGGCCATAACAGCTGCAGGCACTTCATGCCAGACTTCTTTGAAGAGACCAGCTAGGCCAGGGTTCTCTTGACGCTTTCGCTCTAGGTCGGCCAGATCTTCTGGAGGGTATTCTTTGGTGCTGCATACTGTCCAAAGTACACAAGATAGGAACATTAGCGCGCCAATCTTAAAGGAATACTCGACTGTTAATGGCACACCATTAGCACCAACTCCGCTTACTCCCATTTGATGGAAGAGCAGGGGAAGGGCATTGGCCATGGTGGCACCAATGCCAATGAAAAAGCTTTGCATGATAAAGCCCAGGGTGCTCTGTTTGGCATTGAGCTTATCGGCAATAAAGGCCCTAAATGGTTCCATACTAATGTTGATACTGGCATCGAGAATCCAGAGTAAGGAGGCGGCAAATAGCAGAGATGGTGACGTCGGCATAAAGAGCAAAGCGCATGAGGCAAAAAGAGCGCCTACTAAGAAGTAAGGCCGGCGCCGACCTAATTTGTTCCAGGTGCGATCGCTCATGGCCCCAATCAGTGGTTGAACGAGAAGCCCCGTTATTGGGCCGGCTAGCCATAATATCGGAATGGAATCGGGGGATGCCCCTAGTTTGCTATATATGGCACTCATGTTTGCCAGCTGCAGGCCCCAGCCAAATTGAATGCCGAGAAAGCCAAAATTCATATTGCCAATTTCAAGCAAACTCAAGTCTGGTTTTTGCACTGGTAGACCTATTGATACTAGCTAGGCTGACTTTCGCAAGAAGTTGCGGAACATTTGGGTGATAGTTTCAATCGAGCGACGAGCATAATTCATTTCAGAGATTTTTGCTCGGGCCGTGTCGTTGTTTACCACATCAGACATGCGCAAGAAGGTCAGTCCATGATAGTCTCCTGGCTGTTTCGGTAAATTCAACAACGATTTCATGCGGTCCCAGCTGGCACCATCATATAGGTTGCCATTGAGGGCATTCTCTCCTTTTAAGAAGAGTCCTTGACGACTGGCTTCTTCGCCTACCCACTTAGAAAGGGTGTTGGGCATGGTTTTCTTGCCCAGTCCATCAACTCCATCAGGCATTTCTACAGCGGTAAAGAATGGTACTACTCTTGAACCTGTGCCGGGTATGGCTGGTTGCAGGGAGCTAAACATTGAGAGCATTGGTCTATAGCCGCGGCCATCAGAATTGTTATCCCAGTCACCGCGACTGGTGCGAATTAGTCCAGCATTAAGCTCTGCCATGCGGTCGCCCAAAATGACGTTGCCGCCTTGCCATTCGCCTACTCTCCAGTGTACTCCGGGAATTTTTGCACCTAAATCAATGCCATAGAAGGGTGAAGTGCGTTGACCAAATACGTCGAGCGCAGTGCTCATCACTTTTTGGCCGTGATTGATAAGCGATTGGTTGTACCAGTCGAAGAAGTCTCGACCATATTGCGTATTGAAGTGATCGCCCCGTTTGAAGAATCCATCGGCTTCTGAAGGAGGCTTGATAGCATCTGCGGTGAGGTCCGGTATAGACCAGGCCTTTCTTAAGCCTTCGATACCGCCATATTGAGCAAGAGCATGTTCTTTAAATGAACTTTGAGCTAAGTCAGAGTAGGCCTGCAGGGCGCCCCGCGTGGGGTAACCGGTATGCTGATCGTGTGAATTGTAAGAGGGATAGCGCAGCTCTCCTGCTGGCCCAAGACTGATATTGACCTCGGCTATGTCCTTTGCTTTACCAGCAAAGTGAGTTTGGAAATCTTTCATCACCGTGGCGTAGTGATCGACTACGATGTGGTCTGCCCAGACTGAGAGATATTCCTGACTGGTATTACCTTGTTCGCTTTTGTACTTTAATGATTCGGCACTACCGCTGGGAGTTTTTGCTCCGAACTCCGACCATATCCATGATGGTAGCGGCACACTGATAGTATCGCCAACGTTACCGCCGCATTGATGGAACGATAGAATTGGTACCCATTTTAGGCCAGCTTTGGTGATGTGGTCACTGATCTTTTCATAGTAGCTCCAATCATATTTACCTTTGGCTGGTTCGACTAAGCCCCACCAGACATCCGTTGAAACAGAGTCAACACCTAACTTTTTAGCCTCTGCTAGTTGTCTATCGAATTCTATCCATTCTGCCTTTGTTTGGGGGCTCTCTAGTTTACCGATTTGGGTAATTTCGCCGACCATCAATGGAGCCATTACGCTCAGGGTGGTGTTACCGTGGTCTAAGCGCACTGGCTCGATATAACCTTGTTTGCGCCATTGACTAACAGGGTTATCGCCAGTCGATAGTAGCAGGCGGTTGTCGCGGCCTGTGGTTAGCCAGACCTTGCCCTCTGCTTCAGGGAAAACGTGATTTGCTTTTTCTGATTGTGATAATTTTTCTGGGTGTGAGCTAACAATCAAATCTGCTTTGGCGGCATCTGGGTGCAAGGCCTCTGACACACCAAGCTTTTGAACGAAGAGATTTTGTTTTGGTCCGATAGTTTGCGAACCGTCTTCGTTTTTGATTACTTCGCGTACTTTTAACCAAGTATTCTCAGCATTGAGGGTGCGTAGTGCCTGCAGAGATGGTTTTCCCGCATCAATAATGAATTCGCGGGACTGTGTGACATTGCTAGCAGGTTTCCCTCGGGGCTCTGGTTTTGCGTCCAGGCTAGGTTTCCCTTCTAGACTAGTTTTCGCTTCTGTACTAGTTTTTGCTTCTAGACCGGGTTCGGCTGGAATATGGGGGCTGAAGGGTGAAGTGGGCTTGGCCCGATTGAATAATTCGGCGAATTGGTTGCCTTGAGTGCCTTGCGAGACAGTCAGTCCATCGCCAGTGACAATTGTATTGCTGCCCTTGTTATCAGTGACACCACTGATGGTGTTTTTTTGCTCATTTATTTGAATGTTTTCGCCGCGATTAATCTCGGGCCTGACCGTTGGTGAAAGTTTGTAGCCAATACCCCCACCTGCCGCCGTAACTGCTCCTTCAAGCAGACTCTTCTTTAGCACTTTTGTCAGGTCGAAGTTCTCACCAGCGCTGTTCTGTCTGGCAATCTCGTTAGAGCCGCCGGTGACTAAGCCAAATGAACCGCCCATGGCAATTGAACTAGCCAAGGCACTTTTTGTTAGTGAACCTTTCGTTAGAGCATTAGCGCCCTTGAACAGGCCTTCTCCCATGGTCCAGGTGGCGGCGTCAAATGCCAGGGATTTGGGATCAAGCAATTCTTGGTTGAGGCGCGTCAGTGTTTTGGAGGGAGCTGTAAAGGTGTCATGGCTGACTGTAATATCTATTGCCCTTGAGCCAATGCCTACCAGAACACCTCTGGTGGGGGCTGATTTGAAGGTTTTTGTTACGTTGTTAAGCAGACCGCGAGTTGCTCCCCCTTTCACGGCTCCGAGGGCAAAGTCTTCGGCCTGTCTTGCCAGCGGCGCATCTGGTCTAGCTGAATCAAGGCCGTAAAGAACCGCTGTATATATGGCGGCATATTTACCAGGGGTAAAGAGAGCGGCCGTCTTAATCAGTTCTGTGCCATAGTAGTCGACTTCTTTGCGAGTCTTTTCGTCTGAGATGACTAAGCTGACCGCTTTGTCTACACCTTTCTCTAGATAACTTTGTCCCAATAGATGGCCAGTGTCGGGCGTTTGCCCGCCTTCAGATGGTGATGGCTTTTCGACGTCGGCTGTATATTTGGGCATGCGACCTGAGCTTACTTGACAAGCAGATACTACTTAGTAGCTCTTTACAAGGCAATGGTAGAAGTACTAATAGAAAATTAGAGCCTTATCGTGAGTAGGCCTGCTCTACTGTTCGAGGTCTCGCAGATTCTTCAGGAAGATAGTTGAGGCGCTATACAAAGAGGCTTGACCCCAGGCCAAAGGCGTATTTGCCCCGGCAACGGCATTTTGGCTGTCGCCGTCGCCAAGATTGAGGGCGGAGACCATTTCGTAGGCTTCTGGAATGGCGTAACCCGGGCAGGGCATGCCATTGGCTTTGTAATGCGCGAGTGCAGATGGGTCATTGCCAGGAGTAATCCGGGCATAAGAACGGTTAATCAAGCGAGTTGCCTGGATCTGACCGTGGGTAATTAACCCTGCTACTTCCTGCTCATTGAGATTGCCTTGGGCGGAACCTTTCATGTTGATTAGCTTCTCAACTTGACGGCAATATCCTTCTGTCAACACTGAAACGAAGCACCATTGGGCTTCACTGCCTGGTCGGGCTTGTTTTACTCGAGCCAGATATTCTTCGTTAGTGCTGCAATCACTTGAACCATAGTCTTTCAAATGAGACGAGTGTCCCGAGATTTTTGCTCGTAGCTCTGGTAAAAGCCAGTAATTGTCAGCTAAATAACTATCGAACACTAGCTCCGACTGCTCGTTTCCGATGGGGAGATTGAAGGGAGCGTAGCGCACAATGCCGTGATCACGCACTAACAATTGTTCTATTGCATTTAAGAGTCGATATTGCAGGCGCACATCTTCGATAGGATGATCGTGCATTTTTATTGTGGATGTGCTGATGAATGCTAGAGAACAATCGCTTGGCCGGTGCGGATTTTCTATTGGCTGTGCTGAGGCAAACAGGCGTTCTAAAATCTTTGTTCGGGCGGCTTTGATCAATTCTGTTAGTGTGTTTCTTTGACTCTGAGAATAGAGCCAGTCGCCATGCTTGTTTTGGCTGATCTTGCTTAATATGGCATCAACTTTTGTATTAGACAGCGCCATTAATGTCTGTAGACTTTCAAAGCCACTGCGGATTGCTTCAGTATCCCAGGTCAAGCCGAGGGGAAATGGTATCTCCTCCCAGGGACCGGCCGACGGCGCATTAAAGTCGAATTCTCCGGCCTCGTTGGTGTTTATTGCTTTTAAGTAGGATGCCACCATGACTATAGTTGTTGCTATCAGCTCGCTGTTGGTGGAAATTTCTTCATCACTAAAGCCGTAACCTTCGCCATTGCTTGAAGCTATTACAGTGTCGCAAATGGCTTTCAGTGCTAAACCGTGTGATTCAAGGCGCTTGTTGTTAAACCAGGTGGCATCGCGCTTAAGTGTCTCCGGTAGAAAAATGTGAGCCACTCCATCAAGTAGACCACCAGAGCGATAAAACTCAGGGTTGGCAATCGATTTTTCTATGGCTTCGACTTCTTCGCTCTGGCCGTAAAAGCGACACAGTGTAAGCATTGCTTTGCGCCAGGCTAAAGGTTTAAGAGTGCGCTCCATGTCGCCGCAACGCACTGTATCTGTCACCCACTGGCGTCCGCTCATGTCCCAGTTTTCTTCGGCTTCAGCTGTGCGCACAAGGCCATTTTGGTCATTGACAGATAAGGCAAAAACTTGTCTGGCCTGACAAAAATCAAATAGTGCAGTAAAGCTTTCGGGCGAATAGTTTGTTTTTAGGTAACTAGCCACTTCACGATTGTGAACAGGTAAATTGTGGGCATCTTCAGCTAGGTACGACGGTTGATGGGTTGAGGCAGAGAGCATGGCTTTGAGGCTGGTTTTGAACTTTTGCAGAACTTTAAGCAGTGGCTGCTTATTTTCGGCTTTTGCGGCCTCTTGCCATTTGAGCAAACTTTCAGCTTTGAGCAAATCGACTATTTGGCTTTCCAGGTCAATCGGTAAAGTTTCTATAGCTAAACTCTTGCCAAGGTCGGATAGCCAGTTTTGGTCACTTAATGCCAGTGACCGGCGCCCGCTCGCTACTTCTTCAAGTTGGCTCAAGGCCTCTGCAATTTGCTTGTAAGACTGGCCAGGACTGGTCTGCTTCACTTTAGCAATGTTCTCCATCTTAATCTGGGCAGTTCAAGTTGACCTGCCTTTCAATATCCGGCCTAATGCTAACGCAAACTCCTTGTACTAACTGAGCTGAGTGCATTAATATTGTCCTCTTAGTTACCTCCGACCATAACGTGCCATGCCTTCAGATCCAAACGGACAGAACGAACCACAAAATTATGCCTCCAGTCGTGGCGGCAGTTCGTATGTAGGTTTGCCAGCCATAACCCCTGCTGCGACTACGTCGAAAGGGCCAATCTATAAAGCCTTTGCCTTTTGGATTTACCCCTTTACTCGCTTCCACAGAATTCCTGTATTCAAGCGGGTATGGCTCTACTTGACCTTTATGGCAGTCTATTCTTTTGTTGTCGATGTTGTTGTCACGCAGAACTTTTCCAACCATCTTTTTAAAGAAGCCGGTGCTGCTGGCTACACCAGCGTCATTCTTGGCTTGCTTCTGGTCTTCCGCACCAACACTGCCTACGAACGATGGTGGGAAGGGCGTAAGCTCTGGGGCCAATTGGTCAACGACTCGCGCAACCTTTGCTTGAAAGTGCGTACCTATGTGGCCACTAGCCCTGGCGATAAAGCTGAGCTGGGTGAACTTGTAGTCTCTTTCGCCTATGCTTTGAAACATCATTTGCGTGACTCTCAAGCTAGTCGCAGTTTGCCCGGTTTGGGTGACATTCCTGAAGGGGTGAAGATTAACGCCCCCGTGCATCTGACCGGCAAGATGTACGAGAAGGTTCTAGAGTGGAAAAAGGACGAGGCGTTTGACGGTTTTGTCATGATTCAGCTTGATGCGCATTTGCGTTCGTTCATGGATATCTGTGGCGCTTGTGAGCGCATAAGAAACAGCCCACTGGCTCTTTCTTATCGGGCCTTTATGCGTCAAGGTATTGCCCTCAATTTGTTGGCTCTGCCCTGGTATATTGAGCCGGAGTTCAATTACTGGATGAGTCTGCCACTGATTCTTATTGGCTCGTACTTTCTCATTGGCCTTGAGTTAATTGCTGAAGACATTGAGGAACCATTTGGTAAAGATGGCGATGACCTGCCGCTTGATACCATATGTGCCACCATTGAGGGCACGGTCAATGATATCTTGCAACTCAATCGATCGCAGAAATTCACCACTTCATTCCGCAAACCAAGAATTGACCCACTTAAAGAGACCAAGGGAAACCCTATTTGAGTCGTTCGATGCTGCTATGACAAACATAGCTTGTCGACAATGGCTGTCGTTTTTTTCTGCGATTGTAATTCTGTTATTTAGCGGATCTATTGCTAGAGCTGCTGATCCTAGCGATGAAATTGATACTAATCGGCCGAGCTTTATGTTTTCGCCGATTGTTCTGCCAAAAGGCAGTCTGCAACTAGAGAATGGCTGTCTCGATTCTGGATTGAGAAGAGGCCGAGTGGGCTTTGATTTGCCAGAAACTCAGGTGCGCATTGGGCTGGCACGCTCCACTGAGTTTCAGGTTTTCGTTCCTAACTTTGTCATCACAAAATCTGGGGGTGAGTTATCCTCTGCTGTGACTGATATTTCAGAAATAGGCATTAAGCAGCAATTGCCCACATCGGGCAAGCTTAAAGCCGCAGTTATCGCTTCTGTTTCAGTGCCGACAGGAGCTAGGAGTCTTAGTTTGGGCGGTACATCTGGGATTCTTCGTCTGCCTTATCTTTATGCTATTAATGACCGCTGGTGTGTTGGTGGCATGCAGTCTTTGCTACTTCTTAACCACGGCAACAGCGTGCAATGGCAGCCGGATGTCTTGATTTCTCGCAGTATCGGTAGCAAAGCTTGCGCCTTCCTTGAATATGGCGGTTATTTTACGACTAAAGATTATCCTGTAAATCTAATTCACTTAGGTACCGAGTATAAGGTAACTCGTCATCAGGAGCTTGATGTTCATTGCGGCTTTGGCCTCAATCAGACGGCACCATCAGCGTTTGTTGGTGCTGGCTATTCATTTAGAATTGACGGTCTCTTTTAGCAGAACGATATTAGCGATGCTGCATTTTCAAAATCACATCAGCATATTGCTGTCTGGTTTGCGCCAGTCTTGGATCTGAAGCTAATAGTGTTTTCTGCTGAATGGCTAGAGCCTGCTCATAGTAAAGTTTGGCTTCAGCTAAGCGACCGGTGGAAGCATAGAGAGCCCCTAAACAGTTGTAGCTATCAGCAACAAAGGGGCTATTGCCATCAAGTTTATTCTTTCGAATGGCTAAGGCGCGCTTGTAGAGCGGCTCAGCGGCTTTGAAGTTAGATGCTAGTTGGTAGGCTTGACCAAGATCGTTTAAGGCGCTGGCTGCGCTCTGGCTATCAGCCCCGCGTTCTTTTTCCGTTAGGTCTAGGGCGCTCTTAAGTACCTTGATGGCATCTTGAATTTTGCCCTGGCGCATATATAAATAACCAAGACCCGTAAGCGAATCGGCCATGGCATAGCTGTTCTTGCCACCCGATTTTGTGCGCAACTCCAGCGAGTGTTTCAGGTCTTTCTCAGCTTCGCCATATTGACCTAATGCAGTTTCAGCTCGGCCAATAAAAGCCTCGCATTCGGCAATGCGGAGGGGATCATTACCATTGGCTGTGTATAAAGACTTGGCTGTTTCTAAGTTAGCTTGCGCTTCGTCATATTCGCCTTGGGCATATTGAATCATGCCGAGCAAATAACGATTGCCTGCGTTCTTTGGCGAATTGGTTTTTTCGGCCATCTTAATAGCCGTTCTAATTTTTTGTTTTGCTAAAGCGTAAGCACCCTTGTTGTAGTCTGTTTGTGCATCAAGCTGCAGCTGCTCAATTTCTTTCTCGCCTTTACTGCCACCAGAATTTTGATTAAGAGCAAATGATAATGAAATGCCAATCAGTGCAACTGCTCCAACGGCAATGAGCAGCATTCTCCTATTTGCAAATTTGCCCGTTGCTACTGGTGGCGCGCTGACATTGTTGTTAAAAGCTTCTGTAGCTGGGCCTTCTGGCGCGGCGTTTAGAGCCTCTGACAGAACTGTTTCGTGGCTAGATTCGTTGTTTTCAACGACGGGTATCTCTAAGCGCGGAATGTCGGTTCTTGTTAGTGAATCACCAGGAATTCCCTGATAGACATGATCTAGAGCCTCTCTCAGTTCGCCCATAGACTGATAGCGATCATCAGGTTGCTTAGCCATTGCCTTGAATATAATTGCTTCAAGGTCAGCGGGAATATTTAGTTCGGGGCAGACGATATTAAAGGCTGCTGGGGTTTCGTTGACGTGCTTATAGAGATATTCGATTAAGTCATGACCAGTAATTGGCTGTTTGCCAGAAACCGTGCGATACATGACACAGCCAAGAGAATAGATGTCAGAGCGAGCGTCTACTTTCAAAGCACGGCACTGTTCTGGGCTCATATAAGGAGGGCTGCCGAATACTTCACCTGTTCTGGTTAAATTATCAGTCTCCCCTTCAGAGGGAGTAAGTAGTTTGGCGATGCCAAAGTCGACGATTTTGACAAAGTCGGGGTCGTTATCAAGCTTTACCAGCATGATATTGCTTGGTTTGAGATCGCGGTGTACCACCCCGTTTTCATGGGCGTGGGCAAGGCCAAGGCTAACTTGCTTGAAAATATGGACGCTGCGTTTTAGCTCAAGGTTGGCACCGCCAGCTATTTCCTCGGCCAAGCTTGTGCCTTTTAAGAAAGCCATGACCAGATAAGGCACGCCACCGTCAGTTACGCCAAAATCGTAAACGGTAAGAATATTAGGATGATTTAGCGCACTGGCCAGTTCGGCTTCTTTTTGAAAACGCTTGAGTGCTGCCGCCCCCGATACTAGATTAGGGTGCATCATTTTGACTGCGACGATGCGCTTGAGCAAACGGTGTTTGGCCTTGTAAACCTGCCCCATGGCGCCATCGCCAATTAATTCCAAGATTTCGTAGCGGTCGCCAAGTACGGTGCCGACCAAATCAGTTTCTTTTAAGGGAGTGAGAGTTGTGCCATCTACCGGGCAGACTGTCATCTCACCAACATATTCTTTGCTGCAGGCCACGCATATTTTTTTCTGGTTTCCAGCGTTTCCTGAGCCCTTATCTGGCATCTAACTCTAAACTCTTCTTTTTAATGATCCGCTATTCGTCAATTTACCGATTATAGACCCTTCTCTGGGGGGAAGGGCAAAATGTACGGTAGCGTAAGCTTGAGGTTAATCTCCCTGGGTTGGGAATAAATATTTTGTGCACTAATTTCATGGTTTAGTACTGGGAGAGTAAGACTTGGAAACCAACAGCAGCCAGTCAGAAAAGAAGCAGATAGATACAGCACGGCTCCATGACAACACGGTCTCACCTCGAGATGATAGACGCGATCGGGGTAAAATTTTGCACGAGGCTGTGCCCCATGAACTGTTGGCTCGTTTTAAGCCTGAAAGTAACCGCCCCGACCCGATCGAGCTGATTGAACAGTCAAATTTTGGTCGCCGGCCAGAACTGATACCGATTCGCTACGGCCGCATGTTGGTGTCGCCATTTACCTTCTATAGAGGAACGGCCGCTCTCTTTGCCTCTGACGTCGGAGAATCGTTCGTCACTAAAGTCAAAGTGCAAACCTGCGGTGATGCCCACCTTCTCAACTTTGGTGCTTTCGCCACGCCTGAACGCAATATTGTTTTTGATCTGAACGATTTCGATGAAACTTTGCCTGCTCCTTGGGAATGGGACGTGAAGCGGCTTGCAGCCAGTTTTGTCTTGGCCGGACGCAATAATGATGTTAAACCAAAGCACTGTCAGCAAGCTGCTGAAGCTGTGGCTCGGGGCTATCGACTGAAGATGCTCGAATACTCCAAGATGAGCATTCTTGATATTTGGTACGACCGTTTCGATTGGAGTGCTGTGGCGCAGAACACTTCTGATCCTCGTTTGCAAAAACGGATTAAGGATAAGACCGAAAAAGCAATTAAGCGCACCATTCAGTCATACTATTTCCCCAAAATGACAGAAGAGAGAGATGGTGACTATCATATTAAAGATACTCCGCCAGCTGTCTATCACCTCAAAGGAAGTGAAGCTGATACTTTTCGCGAGCAGACGCTGAAGGCTTTTGAGCTTTATAAGCATTCCTTGCAAGATGACCGTCAGCGCTTGTTTGACCGCTATAAAATGGTCGATGTCGCTATTAAGGTGGTAGGCATTGGTAGTGTTGGCACTACTTGTGCGGTTGCTCTTATGCTAGCACCAGATGCAGAGCCATTGATGCTGCAATTGAAAGAAGCCCGCGCCTCTGTTTTAGAAGCTTATGCCGGCCATAGTGAATTTAAGAATCACGGGCAAAGAGTTGTTGCTGGCCAGCGCATTATCCAGTCTGCTAGCGATATTTTCTTAGGTTGGACAGAATTTGATGACGGTAAACACTATTATGTTCGTCAACTGCGAGATACGAAAGTTAAGCTAGAGCCTGATTTGTGGGACGGCCCGCGCTTAGTTGAAAGTGCTGAAGTAATGGGAGCGGTTCTGGCTCGGGCCCATGCTCGCTCTGGTGATGCGGCGGTTTTAAGTGGCTATCTTGGTGAAGAAACGACCTTTGAAGAAGCCATTGGTCTGTTTTCTATCGCCTACGCTGATCAAGCTGAGAAAGACTACGAGCTGTTTCTGGATGCCGTGCGCAAGGGACGGATGACTGCTGCCGAGGATTGCGGCTACTAAAATTTGTACCTGCTATCTATTGAGCCCCTTTAGCGTCGCTCTACGAAGGCAAAGTCGATATAGGCATTTTCTGGATCTGTTGATAGCAGACGCACTCTGACGCGATCCCCAACGTCGAAGGATTGTGAGCCGCCATGGCGCTTTCTTGAATGCTGACTGCGCACGAGTTTCCCTTCGACTGGTGGTCTAAACGTGCGCACGTACGTGGCATCTGGTTTGACACCGGTGATGATACCATCAAAAATATCGCCAATTCGACTGGAAAGCAGAACAGCAGCAGAGATCTTGCGCATGGTGCGCTCTACTTTCTTTGCCTGTCCCTCAAGTCTCGTGCAATTGGCAGCGATCTCGCTCAGCTCGTCGGTGCTGTAGGGCGTGGGCTCTCCGGCTAGAACTGCTTTCAGTAGCCTCTGGGTGATCAGATCGGGATAGCGCCGATTAGGAGCGGTAGAATGGGTGTATTCGTTCACTGCTAGTGCGAAGTGGCCGGGCACATGCTGCCCGGGAACTTTAACGATATATTCGCCCCGCCCAAGCAATTTGACGATTGTCAAAGATAATTCACTAAAGCCCTCTGGGTCAGCTTCTTTCTGCCTGATGAGAAATGCCGCCAGTGCTTTGGCATCGGGAGCTTCAGGAAGAGAGTCGCCATAAGATTCAGCTACTTCGATTATTCGCGGCCAGCGCTCTGGAGTTTTCACCGTGCGCATAATTGACGGGAAGCCTTTTGCTTCTAAAAATTTAGAAGTGGCTATGTTAGCTGCGATCATGCAGTTTTCAATTAAGTCGCGAGCAGGATTGCTCTCTACTAGTTCTAAATCGAGCACATGCCCATCTTTTACTACGGTACGTGCTTCTTGAGTATGCAGAGCAAGAGCCCCTCCACTTTGTCGCAGTGCATGTATGTGATCTTTGGCTATGCTTTGAATAGCAAGTTGCTTTTCTAAACCTGCTATTTGTGCCAACTTGGCTGGTTCACCATGATCTAGCCATTGGCCAATAGAGTTGTAATCAAGTTTCGCTTTGTTTCGGATAATGGCTCTGTAAGCGTCACTCTTTAAGACATTGCCTGTGGGATCAAGAGTTAGCTCCATGCACATCGCTAGCCGATCTTGGTCAGGCAAAAGTGAGGTGAGATCATAAGAAAGCTCTTCTGGCAACATCGGATAAGTGACGACGCCCGTATACACTGTTGTGGTGTTGCGCTGGGCGTGCCGGTCTATGGCACTTTCTTTGGGTACCATAGAATCGACATCAGCTATGCCAATGATCAGGCGAATTTCTCCACCCGGCAATTGCTCGGCATATTCAACTTGGTCTAGGTCTTGCGACTCGCGATTGTCGATCGAAGACCAGAGTAAATCTCGCAAATCCTTAATGGGGCCAGCGCTTTCTGAAATATGCTTAGAAATCGGCTTCGTAGATAGTAGACCGAGCTGCTCAATTACTTCAGGTTCGAAAACTGGCGTGAAGCCTGCGGCTAACAACTCTTTGTCGGCCCTTGCTACCAGGTCAAAGTTCTCTCCATAATTTCTATCACCATTAGTCTCATAGCGATGGCTTTCGCTTTTGTCGTTAGCAGAACTAGAATTAGAACTTGCTTCGCCTCGGCTGAAATCAGAATGATCTTTGGTCTGTTTGCCGTCTTTAGAGTGTCTCTTGGGGTGATTTTTTCTTGGCATTTTTTCTTGTTTTTATTGGCTTACCCAAAATAGCAATCTTTGGGGTTAATGTCCAAATGCGACCGATAGGTTAAACTTTGCCCTCTGGCATTACCGATGGCAATGTGGGTTGGCAGGTGGGTAGAAAGATGAAATTAGCGCGGGCGCTTGCGGCAGAGACTTTGGGAACGGCGTTCCTCCTTGCAACTGTGGTTGGTTCAGGGGCTCTGGCGGATAAGTTAGACCTGGGCAACCTGGCCGTTTCTGTCTTGTGTGTTGCTTTTGCCACCGGCGCTGTTTTGATCGCCTTGATAGCAGCTTTTGGTTCGATATCGGCTCATTTCAATCCAATAGTTAGCCTCGTATGTGCCCTTCGTGGTGAATTCAAATGGAAACTTGTGGCACCCTACATTGTCGCTCAGATAACTGGGGCAATATTAGGAGTGGTGGTCGCTAATTTGATGTTCGATTTGCCAGCTGTCACACTCTCTACCACTGCTCGAAGCGGAATGGGGCAATGGTTAGGTGAGTTTGTGGCGAGCTTTGGCCTGATCGGTATTATCCTTGGTAGCGCTCGCTCCAATTCTAATAGCGGCATTGCTGTTCCGGCCTATGTGGCGGGGGCAATTTACTTTACTTCCTCGACCTGTTTTGCTAACCCTGCTGTCACCATCGCTCGTATCTTTACCAATACTCTGACCGGTATCTTGCCCGTTGATGTACCAGCTTTTATACTGTCGCAGCTTGTCGGCGCTCTCTGTGCCGCTTTCGTATTTGGTTGGTTGTTCGCCGACGACAAGGGCGAAGAGCTCACCTCGGCTGAGCAAGATATTGAAGAAAAACGGGTAGGTGAATTAAAGCCAGAAGTGCTTGCCGCCCTAGAGCGAGAACTTGCTGCCGCAAATAAGTAGAACGTGTATAACAGTTGATAATTGGAACAAGTAGATAAGTAGGAAAAATAGATGTCGAGAAAAGATGATCCTTTGGGCGTGACTCAGAGCATCAAGTTCAACACCAGATTGAAGGCAATGGATAGTCCCGATGACATTCCTGCTCACTGGATAGGAAGCCCTATTGCTGACTTGATTGGCTCACATAATTTTGGCCAGAAAATTGAAGTTACTGGCGAGCCCCGCATGTTGATTTCGACCTGCATTGAGTTTCGTTATCATCCAGCCGTTCCCAGTCAGTATGCCTATGTGATTAGACGGGCCAGTGGCCGCTTAATCGGTGCGGAGTTTGCTTTGGTCTATGCACTTTCGCGCGGAGTGAAGCATGTGGTGCTCATTGCTCACAATGATTGCGGTATGACTAAAGTGACTCAGCACAAACCGGCTATGATCGCCACTCTTGTCGAGCAGGGTTGGGACTCTGAGAGAGCCGAAGAATTTGTTGCTATGCACGCTGGTCGTTATCATATTGAAGATGAAGTTGATTCGCTCAAGCGCGAATTTTATCGACTCAAGCGCTTGTTTAAGAACGTAGAGATAGCGCCATTGTTTGTCTCTCTTTCAAGTAATCGCTTACATGTGCCTCACTGGTATCTCGATTTTGTCGATAAGCCTGACCTGGGCAACGCTAATGAAGGTGTGCCAGCCGAAGAATATTTGATGCTGCCTTAGAGCTAAATTTATTGCTTCGCTGCTAAGTCGGTAATTATTTTCCACTCTTTAGCTGTCACTGGCTGTACTGATAGTCTGCTGCCTTTTTGCAGTAGTGCCATCTCGCTCAGGCCTGGTATTTGACGCAGAAGTTCTAAAGGCAAGGGCTTTTTGAAAGTCTCAACATGCCTGACGTCAATCATGTACCAGGTCGGTTTAGCTTTATCGCTTTTAGGATCGAAGTGCACATCGTCAGGATCAAAAGCTGTGTGGTCGGGATAGCCTTCTTTTACGACTTCGGCAATACCGGCTATGGCAGAGGGTTCTGAATTGCTGTGGTAGAAGAAAATGAGGTCGCCTAACTTGAAGGAGTCACGCAGAAAATTGCGAGCTTGATAGTTGCGCACGCCGTCCCAGCAAGTTGTTTTCTTTGGTGCCTTGGCTAAGTCTTGAATGGAAAATACTTCTTCTTCACTTTTAAGCAGCCAATAGTTGCCGCTAGATTTATTGGTTGTTGTAGATTCTGCCTTGGGCTTGGTTGTTTTGCTGGCTGGCGATTTAGTTGTCGCTTTTGATTTTGCTTCAGTAGCACTACTTTTGGCTGCCATTTGGTTCCTCGTTAGATTTTTCGTTTGTTTTTTCGCTTGTTTTTTCTTTGGGCTTTTCTAGCGGCTTTTCTATAGGTTTTTCGCTGATTTTGCCAGCCATAATGTCGTTGATTTGCGTGTACAAAGCATTTGCTTCAGCTTGCTTGCCGTCTTTTAAGTACATTTTTGCGTAGGCCTGCATGGTCTTTACTTTAGCCTGGGGCTTAAGGTTGGGCATATCGATAACTAACTTGAAGCGCTTCTCGGCCTCAACTTTGTCGCCCTTTGCCAAGTACATTTCGCCCAGGTCACATTGTGTTTGTGCTACTTCAGCTGACTCCTCACCGTTGGCTACTTTGCGAATGGCTAGGGCGCGGTTAAAATTCTTCTCTGCACTGGCATAATCGCCGATTTCTTTGTATTCGTTAGCGAGGAAATTTATGCTCTCCGAAAGTTTGGCGTGATTAGGGCCAAGCACTTTTTCTGCACCAGTGATGCGCTCCTTCATTATCTTGATGGTATTCATGTGAATCGTTCGCCGTTGAGCAATTTTGCGCTCAACGTCTGAGCCGCCTCCGACCACATCAGGCGACGAGAATGAAGCGGAGCCGCTATTGGTATCGCAGCGAAATGTCGCATTGATAATAATAAAGGGCTTACCCTCGAATCTGATGAAGCCAGCACTGTCTACTGCTGTGCGGCAAGCAACATCGAAGGAGCCATCACCTGAGCCCCTCCGCAATACCCAGTCGCTGTAGCTACCGTCAGGAAGAAGGCGAAAACTAGCATAGGCGCTTCTTGCGGCTGGCCTTTGCCGGCCTAAGGTGCGCATACGGTTATCTACCATTTTTTCGTCATGACGCATGACTTCTGATAGCACTTCTTGCAAGTCGGCTCTAGCCATCGGCGTTGCCATAAGCGCTGTCAAAAGCATGGCTATCGCTGGCAGCAGTTTAATTGGTCTTGCGGTTGCAAATACGCGCATAAGCATCCTTGAATCTATGATGGTCAATTTTAGCACTGTGCGGTTTTTCATATAGATGTTTACAAGATAGCTGCTTCTTAGTAGCCTTACCAGATGAAAACAATAAGCACAGAAGAACAGAAGCTCCTTGCTCGCGTATCTTGGCGACTACTTCCCTTCTTGCTGGTGCTATATATCGTCTCCTATTTAGACCGCATCAACCTCTCTTTTGCGGCTCTTGAAATGAACGCTCAGCTCAAGTTTAGTGACCAGGTCTTTAGTCTGGGTGCTGGAATATTCTTCTTGGGTTATTGCCTTTTTGGTATACCTAGCAATGTTGTGATCAAGCGCCTTGGGCCGCGACGCTGGATAAGCACAATCATGGTGGCCTGGGGCATTGTGACAGTGGCCATGTGTCTGGTCAAAGATGCCCTTACTTTCTACATCTTGCGCTTTACCCTGGGTGCCACTGAAGCTGGCTTCTTTCCCGGTATGTTGCTTTATCTGACCTTCTGGTTTCCACCCAAGCAATATGGAACGGCAGTCGCTCGGTTTATGTCGGCCATTCCTCTAGCCGGCCTCTTGGGAAGCTTCGTCGCTGCCAAGGCATTTGAGATTAATGGCTTTTGGGGTTTAGAAGGGTGGAAGTGGCTCTTTATAGTCACCGGAATGCCAGCCATTGCCCTTGGTATTGCCGTGCTCTTTTTGCTGCCCGATAGGCCGCACCAAGCACGGTGGCTCAATGATTCGCAGAAGAGTATGCTGGAGAATTTACTAGCTAGTTCTGATGATGAGAAAAGCAGCGAGAATAAAGATGAGCCGCAGCTCTCGGTTGTGGCTACTCTTAAGAATTTAGTTGTCTGGCGCTTCGCTCTGCTCTATTTTTCAACTACTGTTTGCATGTACGGCTTTCAACTTTGGCTGCCGCAAATCATCAAGACTTTTGGTAGCGCCACTAATACTAGTAATTCTTTGGTGGCCATGCTCTCTGCTATTCCTGCTCTGATGCAAGCTTTGGGAATGCTTGTTATTGCCGCTAGTTCAGATCGCAGCGGTGAGCGTCGCTATCATGTGGTGGCTTCTTCGGCTATCACAGTGCTTGGTCTGGTGGCAGCTACTTACTTGCCTGATAATCTCAAATTGGCCGGTCTAAGTTTGGCTGCTTTTGGCATTTGGGGCACGGTTGGCCCCTTCTGGGCATTGACTAGAGGCTCGCTCTCGGTGCCGGCGCAACCAACAGGCTTAGCTTTCATCAACTCTGTCGGTAATCTTGGTGGCTTTGTTGGGCCGATGTTGATAGGTCTAATTAAGCATTTGACTGGTTCTTATGCCGGCGGTGAGTTTGGCTCAGCCTTATTGCTTTTGGCGAGCACGGCTGTCTTTACTGCAATTTTGGCTATTACTACTAAAGTACAAAATAAATAGGAGTTGGGAGTGACACTAAGAGTTTGCGTCGCTGGTGTTAGCGGCTGGACTGGCTAAGCATTTAGCCTTAGTGGCTGCGGAATACTTGCCGAGCTGGGAAATCTTAGACTATGCTGGCTCGACTAAGATGGACGCTCCTAGCGGCACAGCAAGAGAGCTAGCTGAGTGCTTAGAAGCTGTTAGGCAAAATAAGCTTGGTCGTGAAATCAAGGACGTCGTAGGCGACAGTGCCGCCCGCGGTGCACAGATTAAAGGCACTCCCGTCCATAGCCTGCCCCTGTCTGGCTATGTTTTATCGTTTGAGACAATATTTGGTTTGCCAGAAGAAAGGCTCACCGTGCGCCATGATGCCGGTACTAGTGCTTTACCTTACGTTGACGGCACCTTATTTGCATTGCGCAAAGTTGGTGCCGTCAAGGGCTTGATTCGTGGGCTTGATCAACTAATGTTTGGCAAGCACTAGTTTCTTGCATTGCATTACAGCGCTGTTTCTAGCGCTCTTTCGCCGCGGTGGCCTGATCGACGTCGGCATTGGCGGCAAGGCGCTCCAGGCGCTGACGCTGAGCCAAGGGGGTGACTCTATCAGCCTCGGCAATCTCATTTAGTTTCGGCTCAATTGAAGAGTTATCCTTCAGATTCGACGGTAAGCGCTCTTTATCTAACCTGGTTGTGGACTGATCAACGTCGGCGTTGGCGGCTATGCGGTCGTTGCGCTGGCGCTGAGCCAAGGGGGTCACTCTATCGGCTTCTGTTATCTCATTTACTTTGGGCTCTCTTCTGTCTGTGGAGGTGTATATGTCCTGTGCTCCGAAATCAATAGAACTTGTTTCTGGACGGCCTTTCGCTGACTGTTGAAGACTGCCGAGTGATTTATCAGAATATGCCTCAGCGAATGCCCCATCAAAATTAGTAAAGCTTGGCGATTTAGCAGAGTTGGCTTCAACGCGTTCTAATGTCATAGTAGATACTCCAAAGTAAGTAGAAAACTGGTAATTGCCGTAGGGCTGAACCCTTTGTGTTTGTTTGGTTGTGTCCAATATAGAGAAGGTAAGTTGGCAATCTGGGGTCAAAAAGATTAGTTATGTGGGCGAAATTAGTTGTCCGTCAAAGTAGATGCCGCGCCAGACATTGTTGTAGGCATACATCTGCCAAGCACCTACAGTGCGGTTTCCGTTAACTACGTTGTTGAAAGCTCTGTGGTCGCTTCCACCTAGAATGCCTGGTGGAACATTGTTTCCTATTGGGTAATTGATTTCGTTGTTTGATATCTCGATGCCGCTGCTGCTGTTACCCTCTACCATCATGGGAGCAGATGACCACTCATCAATGGTGATATCGAGCCGGTTGCTGCGAACTGTGAGATTTTGACTCTCAAACATGCTTATGGCATCTGATTTGTATAGGCCTGTGACTCTGTTATTTTGAATATTGCCGCCACTTACGTAGTCAAATTCGACTGCAGTTGTATCGTAATTCTCAGACCAACTGAAGTCATGTAGCCAGTTGTCTTTGACTGTGATATTGGATGAGCGATCGGCTAGGATTCCGCGCTGTCCCCCTGTAACCTCGCAACCTTCTACGACTACATTATTGGCGCCATAGATGCCAACTGCTGGACCATCTAGGCCTTTGATGCGGGCATTGCGGATGACGACATTGTCTCTTGTAATTGAAAGAGGTGGTATTTCATCGCCTTTGGCATCAATTACGAGCATGCCATTTTCGTATGAGGCATAGCGCTGTAAGACCTCAGGAATTGACCCGTCTCCCAGCTCTACTCTCGCTCCACCTTCAAGAGCCGGACCTTCAGGCCATTCTTGAGGGGCGTCGGTCACTGGCTGATATTCTGGAGCTGGCACTTCTACTGGTGTTTCTACTGGTTGGGCTGGTGGCGTCACAGATTCAGTGCAGTCGCCGGACCCGGATGCGGCGTCAGGGCATGCTGGCCCGGCTGGCTGCTCACATATTGGCTCACAGCTTGGCTCAGATATCGGTTCACAGCTCGATTCACATATTGCTTCACATGGTTGAATACTGGGACTCTCTTGGGGGAAACCGCATTCATCTGCCTCTTCAAAGCACGAACTCAGTTCAATAGTTGGTAAGGCACCACTATTAGTCATTTGCTCTGCGCATGAACGCGATTGCAGAGCTAGTCTTGAATTTAGTGCATGTCTGTCTTCAAATGAAATTGAAGTTGAGCAATTGCTGTCAGTGCTTGCAAAAGAACTATCACAGGTAATGGTTTCTTCCATGCGACAATCTGAGTTCATTGGTTCCACTCCATTATTTTGCTTTGTTAGGATCGTCTTGGTCATTGCGAGCTAGTAAAATTTCGGCATGGCGCTACTTTACTAGTGGTTAGTTGGCAAACGGGGGTCAGTATTATTAGATTGACTGATTGCTAGTTGGCCCGTTGGCTTGTATGTGCACTATCAAAACCGAGGCACAACTGATTTAATAGTGCTCACTGTGGAGCTTTAGGTTGGCACTGTGAAAACTCTGAAAATCTCTCAAAAATTTTTAGTGGCAGTGGCCGTACCTGTCGTTTTCGAGCTTGCTCTTGTCTCTGTTCTCTTTGTCTTGTTGTGGCAGGCTGATGAGGCCAGAGCGCGCGAACAGCAAGGCCGCGAACTTGCCAACCGAGTCTACGCACTGATGGGTCTCCATGTTCAGCGTGTGACGCAGATCATGCTTTACAAGAGTACTGAGCAGCCTGAGATGCTGGGCCAGGCTAGGCAGACTGCTCAGAGAATGAAAGATGAGATTAAACAGATTCACGTTCTTGTTGAGGGTAACCCTAAGAGCAGCGAAACCTGGAAGAGTCTCGATTCACTTGTAAGAGCTATAGGTGACGAACACGATAGAGCTGCCGAAAGTCTGGGCCTTGGTGATAAAGCTGGTGCCACAATGCACTACATGTCAATGCGAAGACACTTTGAGGCGCTCATCCAAGCTAGCAATAAGCTGACAGAACAGCAAGCAACTTCTAAAGATGCAGAAGGTATAGATGTAAGTAAGTACAGCGAAATTATCCGCCTAGTGTTGTGCTTGTCCATACTGCTTTCTCTTTTGATTGCTTTTGGTCTGGGCTTCTATTTCAGGCGTGGAACCGCTGATAGACTCAATGTAATCATGACCAATACCAAAAGGATGGCGGCTGGTAAAGCACCCACCGAAGAACTAGAAGGCAATGACGAACTGGCTCAGATAGACAAGCTTTACCATAAGATGCATGATTCTTTAGTAATTTTGAGGCGCAGAGAACGGGCGATTCTAGAGAATGTCGCTGATGTCGTTTGTTCTGTTGACTCTAGTATGCGTTTTACTGACATCAACGAGGCTGCATACAAACACTGGGGTTACAGTGAAGAAGATCTGATTGGAGGCCGTGTGGCCGATGTTGTTATTGGAGCAGATCGCGACATGGTTTTGCTTGCTCTGCGAAAGGTTGCTGAGACAACTAAAGAGACCTCTCTAGAGTGTGGTGTCACTCGATCTGATGGCACCGTGGCTGATACCGAGTGGTCGGTCACCTGGTCGGAGGTGGAAGGCTCTCTCTATTGTGTCGTTCACGACATTACCGCAAGAAAGAACCTTGATCGATTGAAGGCCGAGTTTGTTGCCATGGTCAGTCATGAGATTCGTACACCACTTAGTTCTATTCAGATGACCCATTCACTTCTGGCGGATGAACTTGGTGATTCGTTAGACGAATTTATGAAAGGCAGCTTGAATGCCGCCCAAGGCAACATTGATAGACTAATGGCCTTGGTTAATAACTTGCTTGATTTAGATAAGCTTGAATCAGGATTTGTTGATTTCGTTGCTGATAAAATTTCAGTTCGTGATGTAGTTGAAACATCGATTGGTGCTATCGCTTCTTTGTTTCAGCAGAAGTCAATTGAAGTGAAGAGAAGTATTGATCCTTCTATGACGATTTACGCTGACAAAGAACGCTTGGTTCAAGTCTTGATAAACCTACTTTCTAATGCAACAAAGTATTCAGCACCTAAGTCTGCGATTATTGTTGACGCGAGGGTAGAAAGAGATTTTGTTCGTATCTCTGTTACGGATAGCGGCAGGGGCATTCCACAAAACAAACTAGACACTGTGTTTGAACGCTTCAAGCAGGTTGAAGCCGCCGATCAGAAGGTTCATCAAGGAACTGGACTAGGGTTGGCAATTGCCAAAGCCATTGTGGAGATGCATCAGGGTAAAATGGCAGTAGATTCGGTGGAAGGGAAGGGTAGTACTTTCTGGTTCACTATTCCTGCTACTGAGAGCGTTTACAAAACTCTGGAAGCCAAGAAAACTGCGAAGGGGAATAGAGAAAGTGAACAATGCAAGTGAACAACAAAAATAGATTGTCATAGGGGGTCTTAGTGGCAAAGATTCTAATAATCGAAGATGACCTGCAATTAGCTTCGCTTGTAATTCGCTGGCTGACGAAGGAAGGTCACATAGTAGAACACATACAAAATGGTGGTGATGGCCTGCAGCGGCTAAGATTCGACCCCTATGATGTCGTCATTCTTGATTGGAATCTGCCAGAAGTTGAGGGTATTGATATTCTCAAAGACTTTCGCAGTAGAGGTGGTACCACACCTGTTCTAATGCTTACTGGAAAAAAGGCTATTGAAGATAAACTCAGAGGGCTGGGCGAGGGAGCTGACGATTATCTCTCTAAGCCCTTTGACGGGCGAGAACTGACTGCTCGTATAACTGCCTTGTTGAGACGGCCTGTCACTTTGCTCAGTAGCAAGCTTGAAGCTGGTGATATCGAGATTGATACCAAGAGCCATACGGCTAAAAGAGATGGTAAAACGCTCAATCTTATGCCGAAAGAGTTTGCCTTGCTAGAGTTTTTGCTGCGACACCCTGGCGAGTATTTTCAGCCATCTCACTTGCTGGAACATATTTGGCCCAGTGAAAGTGACTCAACAACCGAGGCTCTGACTAGTTGCATTAAGAGGTTACGGCTCAAACTCGACAAACCAGATTGTCAGTCTGTCATTCGCAATGTCCGTGGTGCTGGCTATGGCCTATTTGTTGAAGAGTAAGTGTTGAATAGCAAAATTTCGAAGTAGAGGTCGCCTCGCTAAATCAGCTCGAGCTGTGGAAGGCTGAAGCTCATAGACTTGGAGGCTGGTTTGCTAGGCACAGCAGCGCGTTCTTGCACAGGTTGTCTTCGATCACCGGGAGGGGTATAGCCAGCGGTATCGGAGCATACTGCTCTCTCAAGTGCCGATGCGCGATTGCCGCTGGTGTCTACACACCTTTCGTATTCTTGACGTGCACGCGCTGTACCAGCTGTGTCTGTGGTTTCAGGTGCGCTTGTATAGCGGCCGTCGGAGCCAATACCGCGGTTGGTAGGTTGGTTGGCCCTTGCTTGCTCTCTGTACTGTCGACTGCGAGTTTCTTCCGGAGTGTCGTAAATGTCTCTGCCGTTGACTACGATATCCGAAACCTGTCTCTCGCCGTTAACTGTGCGGAATGTCACCTCGGCACCGCCTACATCCCTTGTCCAAACTCCAGGTGCGCTAGTGCGGGGATTGGTTCCGCCTTCCCAGAGTGTGCGAGCAAACTGCACTTGCTCTTCTCTGGTCATTTCGCTATTCACTAGGCGGGTGATGGGTTGGGTTCCATTAACTGCCTCTACTGCTCTTTCAACACGATCGCTCATATGATTTGCTCCGGCTAGTAATGTGTCGCTGATGCACTTATATTAGTTAGGTTGTTTGGCAACTCACGGTCAGTAAGATTAGATCTTCTTTTGTCGCGCTAAGAGCATTTAATGCCGCTTCAAATAATCTTCAGCTGCCGCTCCAACTCGTTTAAAGTAATCCTTTACAGCAGGTCCGGGCTCCGGTTTGGCCCGATACATTCCACCTGTGCCGAGTGGATCTCTGGTCTCGTTTGCTTTTCTTATGGCGTCTCTATATTCTTGAAACTGTTCATCAAGTCGGCGCTGTTCGCCAGGCGACATCTCTCGTCGCACTTGCTTGCCAATGGCAGCTTCGGCTTCTTGCACTCTTCTATCAATGGCATCATGCATAGGAGATTTTGGTGCTTTAGGATAAGGCTCTGGGTTTAAAGTTGATTTTAATCCCCAATCTAATACGTCTCTCTTATGCTGGGTTAATGCCTTTTCTTCTGCTTCATATTGCTTGCGCTCTGGCGCTGTCATCTGACCTTCGACTGAGCGTTTTAGTTTGTCGCTGTAAGATTCATCATTAGTAAATATGTTTCCTATTCTGTGTCGAATATAGTCGGCTGGGCCTGTTGCTTTATATGGTGCTTCTTGGCCAAAGCCGCTCATGTCGATTTTGGGAAAGCCTAGTTTGTCAAATTTGTCTTGACCATCTGCTTCTCTGGAAAGCTCTAACAAGCCCTTGCCCGATTTGCAATCTTCAATAAGTTTATATTGAGAGGTACTATCGTTTCTGGTCTCTTGGCAGATATTGTCGATATCTCGCATTTTATTTACTCCTGGTAAGTGAGGCTTTGCTTAGGCAACCAACTCTTGGGCCATGGCCTCAATTTACCGGGGCAAACTGGCAAACCAGGGTCAGAGAGATTAAGGTGGATTTCAGCTACTTAACCTCGCCTTAGTAAGTCGCCAATAGAATATCGCCGTGTCCAATGCAATTTCCTCTAGTGAGGCTCGTGTGAATATGAACTCTAAAGAACGATACGAGTTTGAGCGCATGACCAAAGACCAGCGTTATAGCTATGAGCACCTGAGTCAGCAGGATCAAACTAGTTATGAGCGGATGAGTAACGATGAGCGCAGCTTATACAATCTCTTAAATAGCCAGGAGCAATGGGATTATCGCCGCATGACTCCAGAGCAGCGGTATGAGTTTGAGCAAGAGAGTTAGAGGACCACGTTGCTGGTCATGCTAGAGCTGATCTTCAAAATTAAGATTCGTTGGTGCAGGCAGCAGACCCGTTAGCGGTACAGTCTTGTCGACTACTTCGAATTTCACTTCGTCGAGCCACATTTTACCTACGCCGATTAAAAACAATCCGAAATTCATGCTGGTGCTTTCTTCTGGCACATCTACCACGAGAGCATACTGCTGCCAATCTGTATCCGCTAAGATTGGTCTGTTATTCATGTTGTCGAAAGTGCCCTTCCATCGACAGTACCAGCCCCAATTGCCAATAATGTCGAGTTCGATTCGTCCGATGGAGGGTTCGGCCAAGGCCGATTTGACCCATGCAGTCATGCGAATGCGCTGGTTGCGAAATTCCGGGGCAATGCCGCAGGTCTGCATAAGGTGGCCGCAAGCATTACGAGCATCTTCATCTGATGCATCTTTGGCGATAGACTCAATAAAGGCGCAGTTCTTACCGACGTGCCTGCTGGCCTGTTCAAGGCCGACAACAAAGTGGTCATGCTCGCTGTCGTTTAAGTGCCAGCCTTTGATTGTCGTGCTAGTTGCTATTTCACTGATGCGCTTAGCCATGGCTTACCTCTGTTTGGAATACCTGTCAGGGATAGTAACTACAATGCTATTCTAAACCAGCTGTTGGTTAGACGTAGCATTCGTCGATTTTGTGAGATTTGCCAATTGGGCCTTGCGGCAAAAGAAACTGAGAGTAGGTTACGTGGCTTACTGGATGAGCCTCATTTTTTGATTGCCTTTGTTCTGTGGTTCTATCCAATTGCTTTTCTCCTTTGTTTTGGCTTGCTGTTGGGTATTTGTAACCAGATAGTGTCTTGCTTTGGAGCACCTCTTTATACTTTTCTGCCGAGGTTCTTTTTAACTGTCATATGTTACGTTTCAGGCCTTGGTTTCGCCTATCTGCTCTTTCGTCTCAGCTCGTGGATGAGGCGCACCTTGAACATCGCTTCCTAAGGTTTCGACTCATCTTCTGGGATGATGGCAATGCTATTAATTTGTGCCATTGTGATAGGGGTCCTGTCTGGTGTTGGTTAGTGCATAAAAATTGTCGGTTCTTTCTATTTTTCTGCCTGCATCTCTTTTTGTTTGGAGTAGTCAGCGCCTTAGGGCTGCAGTTAGTTTCTTTGCCCTGTTCTGCCGTCAGCGCTGCTAGTGAGCAGCCGCGATCGTATTGTCTCTCGCAGTCGGCCACCTATTCAGTTAGCTCCTCTTATCCTGGTTATGAGAAGAAGAGCTGTTTGCTCACTGGTGCCGAAGACTTGCATGTGGCACGGCTTTTATCGAACCAGGTGATTGCTCCTGAGTTTGCCTTTCATACACAGTTACAAGACCACCCCAATATAGTCATTGATCTCGGGCGCAGTTGCCTGGTTGATGGTCTAGTTATTGAAAATCGCAGACGTCAATTGCAAGAACGCGCTCAAGGTTTAACTGTTTTGGTGTCAACCAATAAGGTAGATTGGAGACCGATCAAAGCCTTTACCAAAACTCCTGATGTGTGGAACATCAAGCTCAGTGAGCCAGTAGAAGCTCGCTACGTCAAGCTTGAGTTGGCGGCCACTAGCTACTTCCATCTAGCTCATGTATCAGTCAACGGTCGCGATATAGAGGACGGCTCAGCCCTCGATATTGTCGCTCAGAAATCTCCCCTGACAACAGTGTCAAAGCAAATTGCTGCCGCCGATCTTGACAAATCTGTCGCCACCGACAGGCCCATAAGAGATAAGTGGGCTTTGGTCATTGGTATCAATGATTTTGAAGACCCGCGCATTCCCCATCTTCAATATGCCGCAAAAGATGCTACTGACTTTGCCAATTTTCTTACTTCCTATGGCAATTTCGCAAAAGATCATGTCGTGCTATTGACCAACGAAAATGCCACGGAGCAGGAAGTTAGACGCATTATTGGTGACGATTGGTTGCCGCGGCGGGTGATGGAAGACGACGTCATTCTCATCTATGCATCTACCCACGGTAGCCCGAAAGAGCTAGATGTTGCAGGACAGAACTTTTTGATTTTGCATGATACCAATGTCGATAATTTATTTTCTACTGCTATCGAGCTTGAAGACCTTGCCAGAACAATCAAACGACGCACCCAATGTGACCGAGTGCTCTTGGTGCTTGATTCATGCAATAGTGGAGCGGCAGCCGTTAATGGTGGCAAGGGTTTGATTCGTACTAATAATTTTGATCTTGGTAGTATTGCCGGCGAGGGCACTATCGTTATTTCTTCGAGTGGTGCTGGTCAACGTTCGTGGGAATCAAAGCGCTATAAAAATGGCGTGTTCACTCACGGCTTAATTGAGTCTCTAAAGTGCAACGGTCAGCAGACTAAGCTGAGCGATGCTTTTAATGCGCTTAAAGAAAGTGTTGAGCAAGAAGTTCGCTTCGATCGCAAGGCTGAACAAACTCCAGTTATGAAAATGACCTGGAATGGCAAAGAAATGGCTATTCTCGCTCCGCCTTCGCGGCCACGAAAGACCGAGCCATATGTTCCGGTTGTTCCGAAGAAAGCCAATTGAGATAGTCACTTCACCACTTCAGCTCTTCATCTCTCAACTCTTCAAGTACCTGGGCAACGATTTCTTCTAGTGAACCAGTGGCATCTACCACGATGGCATCGGTGGGCTCTTCGAGAGTGTTGAATTGACTCTTGAGCATGTCTGCTTTCATAAAGTGATTTTGGCGCTGCTCCATGCGCCGGTAAATTTCATCGTAGCTCGCTTTGAGATAGACAAACTTTGCTGCCCCGGGTCTATTAGGGTGCTTTTGCCGATGTTCAGTCATAGGTATGGGGGCATGGCCAGCGTTCAGGCGTTTGCGATATGACTCTTTCAAGGCCGAGCAGGCTAGTACCGCACCTTGCTCCTCTTTCTGCCATTGGTTGATGGCGTTAGAGAGACTATTGAGCCAAGGTTCTCGGTCTGTATCTGTCAGCGCAAGGCCACTTGCCATTTTCGCTTTGTTAACATCACTATGAAAATTATCAGCGTCAAAATAGCGCAAGTTTAGGGCGTGAGCCAGTGCCTGTGCCACTGTCGACTTTCCGGAGCCCGATACACCCATGACAATGATTACTAAACTCATCGCAACAACAATCTCATATATTTAGAAGGTGACATAATCATTTTGAGTCACGAGTGGTTGTCAGTAGTGCGCTGGCAGCCTGTTGCTGAAATAAGGAATTGACCATGACCACTAAAGAATCGGGTAACGCAGCATTCATTTCGGATGTTGATGTGCACTTATTTTCAGAGGGTACCCATTATCGCATTTATGAAAAGCTAGGTGCCCATCAACTTGAGCGTGATGGCGTCAAGGGCACGCACTTTGCCGTTTGGGCTCCTAATGCCGCCAGAGTGTCAGTGGTTGGCGATTTTAATGAGTGGAATGCGGATAAAAATCCGATGGTTTTAAACCATTCCTCAGGCATATGGTCGGCATTTATTCCTGCTCTTGGTCACGGTACTCTTTACAAGTATTTTATTGATGGCGCTAATGGTCATGTCCAGAAAACTGACCCGGTTGGTTTTGCCAGTGAAATGCGGCCGCGCACAGCATCAATCGTTTGGGACTTAGACACATACAAGTGGAATGACGCCAAGTGGCTAGAAAACCGCGATAAGAAAAATTCGTTGGGCAAGCCAGTTTCCATCTACGAATTGCACCTTGGCTCTTGGATGCGCGTACCAGAAGATGAGAATCGCTGGTTGACCTACCGCGAAATGGCCGACAAGTTGATTCCGTATGTGCTGGAGATGAACTTCACCCACGTTGAGTTGATGCCAGTTTCAGAGCACCCTCTTGATGCATCATGGGGTTATCAAACTACAGGATACTTTGCCGTCACCAGTAGATTTGGTCCGCCTGAAGATTTTATGTACTTAGTTGATAAATTGCACCAAGCTGGTATTGGTGTCTTGGTTGATTGGGTTCCGGCCCACTTCCCTCGCGATGGCCATGCTCTTGGTTTGTTTGATGGCACCCACTTGTATGAGCACGCTGACCCACGTCTAGGTGAGCACCGCGAATGGGGCACCTATGTCTTTAACTATGGCCGCTACGAAGTTGCTAACTTCCTTTTGAGCAATGCCATGTTCTGGTTCGATAAGTATCACATCGACGGATTGCGCGTAGATGCAGTGGCTTCAATGCTCTACCTCGACTATGCCAGAGAGAACGGCGAGTGGGTAGCTAACCAATATGGTGGCAGAGAAAATATTGAAGCAATTAATTTCTTGCGCCAACTCAATGAGAAAGTTTATGCCGAGTATCCATCAGTAATGATGGTGGCAGAAGAATCAACTGCTTGGCCACAAGTCACCCGCCCAACTTATGTTGGCGGCCTGGGCTTTGGTCTTAAGTGGGATATGGGCTGGATGAATGATACTTTGCAGTTCATGAGTCTTGATTCTGTTCACCGCAAATTCCATCACGATAAGCTTACTTTCAGAAGCATGTACAGCTTCTCTGAAAACTTCATCATGCCTTTGTCTCACGATGAAGTGGTGCATGGTAAGTATTCTCTGCTTTCAAAAATGCCTGGTGATGCTTGGCAGAAGTTTGCCAACTTGCGTTTGCTCTTTGGCTATCAATATTCTTCCCCCGGCAAGAAACTGATGTTTATGGGTGGCGAAATTGGCCAGTGGATTGAATGGAACGAAGAGCGCAGTATCGATTGGCATTTGCTTGAGTATCCTACTCACGCTGGTGTCAAACAGTGGGTGAGCGACCTCAATCATCTCTATAAGACCGAGCCAGCTCTCTATGAATATGATTGTAATCCTGGTGGCTTTGAGTGGATTGACTGCCAAGATAACGAGCAATCTATTGTCTGCTTCTTGCGCAAAGGCAAGCATCTAGACGATTTCATTCTGGTGTTGTGTAATTTCACTCCTGTACCAAGATGGAACTATCGGGTGGGTGTGCCACAAGGTGGCTACTGGAAAGAAATGCTCAACTCTGACGCCGAGGTGTATGGCGGTAGCGGTATCGGCAATCATGGCGGCGTGCACAGTGATTCTCATTGGCATCATGGCCGGCATGACTCTTTGTCGGTAGTAGTGCCACCACTTTCTATCGTAATGTTCAAACTGCAAAAGCCCGAATAAACACGAGATATCCAAGCAAATGAAACCTGCATTGTCGAAAGAGGCACTACTTGATCGCAAGTGCTATAAGCACTGGACAAAGGTGAACTTGCGTTATGGCGATACTGATAAGCTCGGTCATGTGAATAATGCCGTGTTCGTCACTCTATTTGAGTCGGGTCGAGCTGCGCTGTTATTTGATCGCAATGGTTCATTGGCAGGGCCAGGAAAAACCATGGTATTGGCTAACATTGACGTTGATTTTAAGGCTGAATTGCACTATCCAGGTGACGTAGAAGTGGGCACGGCGCTGGTCAATATTGGTCGCAGCTCTCTTAAATTGGCTCAGGTTGTCTACAAAGATGGCATCTGCTGTGCTGTGTCGCAATCGACCATCGTTTTGATAGACGAGAAGTCGCGCAAACCAATTCCCTTCCCATTTGATTTGGCCAGGCAAGTAGAGCAAACTGCGCCATTGACGCTGCAGAGCGCTAACTAATTTAGGGTGAAATAGGGTGAATTTTTCAATGAAAAGAGCATTGCTTCTATCATCGGCACTTTCTATTCTGACGGTTTCGAGTGCTTTTGCTCAAGACCATTTCAATTGGCCCCAAAGTCGTCTGCCTATTCCTGTTTGCATTGTTTCTGGTAAGGGAGTGCCGGGCTATCGGCCGCAGCTAGAGGCAATAGTGAAGCAAGCCTTTGATGATTGGATGATTGCTAGCGGTGGCAAAATTCAGTTTGTATTCGTGGATAAGACAGACGGTGGTCAAGGTATTACCTGTCAGTGGACCAATGATCGCTCAAAAATGACTTCGACTATTGAAGACGGCGAGACCATTGTTGTTCCGGACGCTCAGGGCATTACTTCTGCCAAGATTATGCTTTTGACTGTGCCACCAAAAGTAATGCCGACTTTGACTGATAATTATGCTCGACGGGTAGCGCTTCACGAAATCGGCCATGCGTTAGGAATCGCCAAACACAGCAGTAACTCAGGCGATGTTATGTTCGGCACGATTTATCCCATTGATAAGCCATGTGCCTTGACCGAAGGGGATACCAATGCGCTAGTTGCGGCTTACGCTCCGGCTGGGTCAAGTACCGCTTCTGGAGCGTCTGGTTCTGCTGGTTCATTAGGTGCAACTGGTTCTTCAAGCTCGTCAAGTGAACTGCTGGGCGGTCAAAACGCTGAAGTTGAGAAAATTCCTGGCGCTTCACCTAACGCTGCTGCTGCGAAGGCTTCAGCTCTAAGCAAGCCGCCTTCTGCTTCAGAACCTCCTGCTGTGCGTGGCTTGCGTCTAAATAACGAAGCTGCTGAAGCCATGAATTCGGGTAAGTTTGATTTGGCTGTGAGCAAGCTAGAAGAGGCTTACAAATTGGCACCAGACAATCAAATGGTAGGTGCCAATCTTGGTATGCTTTATTCGAATATGGCTAGTTTGGCCATGATGACGCGCAATTTACCTAAGGCCGAGGATTATTCTAAGAAAGCTGCAACATTAGTAGAGAAATATAGTACCAAGGCTAATTTGATGCAGGTATTGCGGAGTCAGGGCCTAATTTTGCACATGGCTGGCAAAGAAGCCGAAGCTTTGAAAATCGAGGCCAGACTGAAGTCTATGGGTGCGAAGTAAGGTCTTTTGTTACTGGTATCGATACTAAATACATCTTTCGGATGATGGCAAATCGTCCTGGATTATGATTCGAGCAACAGCGAGAGATGGTACAGTAGAAACATAACGCAGGTTCTCCAGAGAGAGAAACCAGGGATGGTTTTTACCGCGAGCAGCACCGGTCCTGCGAACAACTAATAGATAATTGATGAAGTGAGTAGTGTATAGAGAATTTAGTTGTATCTTGCTCACTCTAGCCATCTCCATACTGCCACCCGCATTCTGTCTGACGTCAGACCTCGTTTTGAATGATTCTGCTGCCACAACTGGTTCTATCGACCACAAGTCGCAAGCGGCGACTAATAGACGCGAAGCGCCACTCTCAAAATCAAAGCACTTAAACATTAGTGCGGAAGGCCGCATCGAACAATCGGCGAATAGCTCTTTCCATGTGCACGCCAAGCTTCCTGGCAGTATTTGTGAGGACGACGCCGTCATTGGCAAGTATTATCGCAAAGGTGAGCTGCTTGCCCTTATGGAGAGTCCTGAATTAGTGCGGCAGACTTCAAACTACTTATTGCGTAGAGAACAGCTTGAAATGAGTATCAGGAAAAGAGAGTCTGAGGGCCGTGTGGCTAAATCAAACCTCGAGCGAATCCGAAAGCTCATTGCCGAACGAATTGCAGCGGAGAAGGACCGCCAGCAAGCAGAGGAGGATGTTCGCACCGCTAATGAAGATCTTGAAGACCTTAATGAACAGCGAGTTCGTCTGGAAAACGAGTGTCAAGTTCTAACAACCATGCTTGGTATCAAGCTGCTGGACCCCAAACACCTAACTGACCCTAGCAGGCTACCGCTGAGAGCGCCGAACAGTGGCGTCGTTGTAACCAAGAATGTCAGCCTCGGTGATCGGGTAACTCTGGATGAAGCTGCCTATGTGCTGGCCGGAATAAGCGATGTCAATTTGAAAATTGTCTTGCCCATTGCTGAGAGGTATCGTGCTGATATTGGTCGGCAAGTCAGTTTCTCATGCAAGCGAGTTCCGAAGAAAAACTTTGTCGGCATCATCGATAGTGTAGCGTTGTCACAGGATTCCTCAAACCCGGATTTCTCTGTCAGTGTCACACTGAAAAATCCACAATTATTGCTAAGACCGGGCATGATTGGCCAAGCAACAATATTGGTTAGATAATTCACCACCAAGCTTTCTGGCTTGGTTCGTCTGGAGCTTGCCGCGGCCATAGTGTGCTGGTACCAGATAGCGAACACTGAAGAGTATTGAGTATGATAGAGTCGATGTCGTTTATATCTTGCTGATTACACCACATCCATAGGCTCTGCAGACTCAGCTTATTTGAATCATGATCAAAAGCGTCGCCACCAGTTTTGAAATTTCTTCAGCAGCTGCTGTTCAATCACTAAATTTCAACCGTTGGTTAACTGATTTTGCCTATGGTGTCTTAGCTCTTAAGGGCTTCTTTAGTGGTGAAATTATTCCCCTGATCTTGCTCCCACTGAAACCGAACAAGAGCAAAAACTACCTGCGATATGGTCTGTTATTCATCGTTTTGACAGCGAGGAGGCCTGCTCAGCTTGGTTGAATTCAACTGAAAGGAAGTCGCAGCTTGATAGTCTTGCTGGCGAATTTCAAGGTCAAGTAAAAGAATGCGCTGCTAGGGCCTCACTTTCTGAGTATGGCAGCTCTGTTGTGGCTATTGAGACCTACGTGGCTCCAGGGAAAGAAGATAGATATTTTCAGTGGAAGCGCAAACTTGAGGCTACTCAGTCAAGCTTTCCTGGATATAAGGGGGAGCTATCTGCAAGCTCCAGTGCCCGGTCGCGACAACTACTGGAGTAGTATTCTCCACTTCGGTGGCACTGACGCCCTGGAGTTCTGGTTGCATTCAGAACAGAGACTGGCTCTGGTAGAGGAAAATGTGCAGCGGCACTATTTTGTTCCCCTTCCGAATGGCTTAAATATGGCTCTGGCTGTAGCCTTACCTCTTTGTGCTCGGTTGTGGTGCTTTCTTATCTTGTGTCTGTACTTAAGTGATGACAAACGTAAGGTCGCTCAAAAGCTAACATTTGCAGTCGGTAGGTTAGATTGTCTGAGTAGAGATTATTCCGTTTTTCTTATGTCTGGCAAGCTTTGTCCGCGCTTGATTACGGTTTACTTGCGCTGTTTGAGCTTGACGGAGCAGATTCCAAGTCGAGACTATCTAGCCAAGAATCATTGCAATCGTCGCTTCAGGAGAATTTATGAAATCACCAGTCTGGTTTAATTCACGCAGAAGCGTCTATTTCCTCATTGCTCCAGCTCTCACAATTGGTATGCTGAACCTATCTCCGTTGTGTGTTCAAGCAAAAGAGCAAGATTCAAAAGAGCCAAATCAGGCCAAGCCTTCGGCCAAGGAAAAGTCTGGGAAGGCAGACTCAGAGGCCAAAGAGCAAACGGTTGTTTTAGGCGACAAGCTGGCAGTGGTCAAATTGCCAAAAGAATTTCGTTTTGTGGAGCCAGAAAGAGCGATAGCTTTCTTGAAGGAACAAGGCTCATCGGGTGAAGGTGTGCTGGGAATTATTGCACCACGCAATGATTCTCCCGATATGTATTTTATAGTTTGTGGGTATGAAGATTGTGGCTACGTCACAGAAGATGACGCAGACAAAATAAATGCTAACGATCTGCTCAACACGTTCAAGGAAGCTAATAAAGAACAAAACGAAGAGCGTATCGCTCAAAAGATTCAACCTCATTATGTCGGCGGATGGGCTGAGAAGCCTCGTTACGACAAAGCTAGCCACCAGATGATCTGGGCCATCGAAGTCAAAGAAGTAGACTCAGCAGATGCGCCTGCCGATACTATCAACTACAACACTCGCATGCTAGGCCGACGGGGTGTGCTTTCTATGAATTTGGTTGTTTCGCCAAAAGAGCTGGAACTAGGCAAACAGAAGGTAGCTACGCTTCTACAAAACGTCAAATTCAACAAAGGTCAGACTTATGCAGAATATGTCGCTGGCACTGACAAAGCGGCTGGATATGGACTGGCCGGCTTGATACTGGGTGGCGGTGCCATGGCAGCAGCGGCTAAATTCGGCATATTCGGTGCCTTGTGGAAATGGGGCCTTGGTATTCTGTTGGTATTGAAGAAGTTCATCATCATTGGCATAGTCGGTGTTGTAGCGCTAGTATCAAAACTTTTCAAAGGCAAGGGTAAGGGTTCTGAGGGCTCTGCTACTGCTTCTGAGAGTGCCTCTGAGCCAGCGCCGGAACATGGTGAAGCTCAAGCCCAAGCCCAAGCAGCAGAGCCAGAAACGGCGATCCCAGATGGCAATGGGAAAGCGGAATAGCACCGTCTAAGTGAAATAGATGGTCACGGCTCGGTCACGAGTTTGCCAAGACTCAGTCACAACTGATTGCTATGCTCTGCCATAGGCTTGGCTGCAACCGATTTGGTTGGTATAGGTCTAAAATCTGCGACTATGAGGGTTTGAACGTTGTGAACGAAACTCAAATTGAAGAGCGGGCTAAGGCAATGGCGGAGACAGCGGTAGCTATAGATGCATCAAAGATTCTGGAAGAGACGCCAGTCTGTGATCGTGAAGCTGTGCTGCGTGAGGCTGTGAAGATTGCTAATGATATAGGCGAAAGGCTAAATAGCTCGGCAAAGTATCTGGTTAATGTCGAGATTACTGACGACCAGAAGAAATTAGAACTTGTAGCGGCAAGGCCTACCTGGCTTGGCTTGGGTGAGACTCAGTTGATACCGGTGCTGAGTACCACCGTACCGATAAAGGAATGTAAGAAATAGCGCTGTGATAACAGCAAGTGTGTCATTGTGGTAATGGGTTCCCGAGCAATCAGGAGGGAATATGGCCAGCAATGAACCAGATGAAGAAGCGCTAGAAGGTGATCGGCTCGTAACGCGCCGAGCTGCACTTAAGTTCTTAGCAGGTGCACCGCTTGTTTTTACATTTAGTCTTGTGGCTTCTCCGCTTGCGCGTTTTTTGAAACCTACCATGAAGCCCGGTGGTTTCTTCCAATCCGCTGATATACCGGCGGCTGAACACCGCATAGAGTTTAACTTGTCTGATTTTCCCACTGACTGGACATGCCGACCGTTTGAATTTCGAATGAAGTATGTTGTGTTCAATCCAGAGGAGGAAGAGATTCGCAAGATACCTGGATTTGCTATACGCACAGCGCCAGATAAGATCGTAGCCTTTAGCCGTATCTGTCCGGGACGGGGCGGTATTCTAAACTACAAAACTGAGATGTGCTGCGGCTGTTCGGAAAGTAGTGTCGGTTCCTGTAACTGCGCTATGAAAGTAAGTAAACCAGTTCTTGTTTGTTCCAACTGTCGCAGCGTGTTTGATTTAACCCAAGACGGACGCATCCTGTTAGGTTCAGCCCCAAGGCCACCGCGGCGCTTTACTGTGTTGCGACAAGGCGAGCTCATTACGATAAATGAACTCGAAAGCTGGTCGATTGCTTAGCTGCATTCTATTTCTTACTGTCTTCATTCTGCTGACATAGTGTTTTAGCTGCTTTTAGAGCCCCCGCTTTAGCCACTTCCCAGGCCTGATCAACGGTACACCAAGCTTTGTCCAAGCTTGCTTTTAGCTCGTCTAACGCTTCCACGCTCACATCTTTTTTCTGTTCTAGGTTGCTTTCTAGCCGAGCTTTTGCTTCGTTTGCTTTAGCAATTAGATCATCTATTTGTGCACCGATAGCGCTTAGTCGTTCTTCCATCGTGAGATGTTCTTGTGCTTCTTCTTGTTTCGTTGAAGTGGACATAAGTTTCCTCTGTAGTCTTTGTTCTTTAAGTTTGTTTTATTTGTGGATTCACGTATTAATTAGCAGCGAAGTGTCTTTGCTGACAAGGTATCTCTGTCTTTTCGTGCTCAGAGAGACAGAGGATATCTCAAAAGGTTCCATTTATTTTTCCCGTTCCAAAATGGTGGCTGAGACTGAATCGATTTTGCTTTTGTTGAATATCCAACGTGCTCCTGCAAAAGCTGCTATCTTTGCCTTCGCCGCAATGATTTCGCTAAGAGCGATGCAGTCTTTGTGCTAAAAACTAAAACTTGGGATAGTGAGATTTAAAAACAATGAAGATAACTTCGGAAACAACCATTCAGTCGATTCTTGAAGCGCATCCGAAGGCGGTAGCCGTTTTTTTAGATCACGGACTCGGTAAGCAGTTTTTGAGTGATGAAAGTATGCTTGGCACTGAGATGGAGATGTGCAAGTCTTTGGGACCGAATAATGATCTTGATGATCTATTGCGGGATCTGCAGTCGTTGATAAGCGTAAAAGCAACTTGAATAACTTTATTTCTCAGTCTAAATCTCTGGTGCAACGCCCTTTTCAAAATTCTTGAAAATCATGCGATCGAGCTTAAACGCATCGGGCTTTAGGGCGAACTCACCGGCGAACGGATTGCTGAACACGAATACCAGGAGAATATTCAAAGAGAGTGTAAGCGCTACTAGAACCGTCATTAAAACTTGTGCTTTCAGATCTTCAACAGAGAAGAAGTAAGTGAATACGACGGTCAAGACACCACCGGCGATCAAGACGGCCCACATCATTGGATTTATTCCGTGGGTGGCGTTAACGATTCGTGTTCGGCGATTGTTTGTCATGAAGCAAATCTCGGCAATTAGCTGCTGGTGAATTGCTTTTTCGCTTTCAGTATCGGGTTTGTAGGTGGTAATATCCTTCCACAGCGTCCATACGAGATTGAATGACTTCGGGCTATATTTTTCTTTGCTCATGGCGAGCCACTCATCTTCGATTACGCACTCTGCATATTGATCGCAAACCCCTTGAATTGCTTCTCTACGTTCTTTAGGTAGACCATTAGAGCACAAGAAAATGTTAGCCAGGCTGCTGGCCTCCTGTTCTACTAGAACCCTGATTTCTTGTGTATGCTGCATGGCGTCGACAACAACAAAGCCCAGCAGAACGGCGTACAGCGTTCCAACTATAGAAAGAAGATAACCAGCGACCTCGTGGTTTGAGCTCAAGGCTTTTGTTCCGACTTTCTTGCGCACGACCAGCATGCCGCCAACAGCCAAAAGGATTGAGATTAATACAGCTATTAGCCCGAGAGAAATTGTGTTCATTCTGAGTTTGTCTAGTTTGGGATCGATTTATTATATTCTGTCGGGTCCGTCAGATTACAATTTGGTCTTGCCTATGCTTTTGCAGTACTTCGATTTCGCTCTGTGCTAGCATAAAACTTTTTCCATGCGTATTCTCTAGCCATTGGTTCAACTAACAAAGAAGAATGAAAGAGAAATATCTTCCGATAATATACCTAGTGATTGGGCTTACTGGAGCGGTTGACCTGTTCAAAAATCCTGGTGTGCCGTTGTCTCTTTTTCCCTGGCCCATTTGGCTATTTCTGATCCTGTGTTCCCTGAAGTGCGGCAAGAATTTCTGGGATTTTCATAGCCTTCCTCCGATTGCCATTGGGCCTCGTTCGCCGATCAGTCACACGCCAACTTCAATTTGGTTGCGATTAGTTATTCTATTGCTGCAGTTTTACATGATAGTGCGCACAGTATTTTGGATATTCTCATCCCCTGTTGACGCTCCTCATTGCTCTACTATAGTCTTAGCTGCAGCTCTGAGTTTGTCTGCTGTGGCTGGTTTGCAGCAATTATTTGTTAGACCTAAAACTACAGAGTAATGCAAGGGGCATTGCTCAAATGCGAGTTCTTCTTGTTTGATGAACTGTGTGGCCAGAAAAACCTAGATCGTTCGTTCTAATACGGCTCTTTCTTTGTGAAAGCACCCATGCGTTCATTTAAGTAGAGGAAGGCGGCATAGACTTCGTCATACTCAGGCCCAGTGAGATTGTTCAAAGCCTGCATGTATAAGTCGTAGGCCGGCTCGAATTTTCTTTGTACTTCATAGGCTTTGCCTAGCTGGGTTATGAGAGAGCCTTCTTCTGCCTTGCTGCCACCTCCGGCGCGCCATTCTTTGAGAGCACGTTCAAAGAACTGCTCGGCATAAGCATAGTTGCCACTAGCCATTTGCTGATTGCCCTGGGCAGTCAGCGTGGCAATGGTTTTGCGCAAAGGGGCTAGTCTTGGGTTTTGCAGATCGATAACCTTGGTTCTGGGAATTCAGAATTTGCCGTCAATATCGATTTTATACCCGCAAAAGATTACTGCTGCATTGCTCGCAATTTATTGAGGGAGCTGACCCTGCTGTGGCATTCCTTCAGGTGGCATACCCTGTGGAGGCATTCCTTGTGGAGGCATTCCTTGTGGAGGCATCCCTTGTGCGGGGCCTTGGCCGTTCATATTCATATTCCCCTGGCCATTCATGCCACCTTGACCGTTCATATTTCCATGGCCGTTCATACCGCGTCCGCCAAAGCCGCGACCACCGCCCCTGAATCCCTGGCCTTGTCCTTGACCACCCATGAAGCCTTGGCCGCCATTCCCTTGCCCGCCTTGGCCTTCTCTGGCTTCTCTTGCTTCGCGGCGCTGTTCCATAAATTGTCGCATTTGCGCTTTTTCGGAGTCACTCAATTGCCCATCGTGGTCAACGTCAAAGCGCTCTCTCATTTTTTGCATGAACTGCTCGCGCCCCTGGCCTTGACCGCCGGCCGTTCCCTGACCGCCGGGAGCACCCTGCCCCTGACCTTGGCCACCCATGAATTGGCCTTGACCACCTTGACCCTGACCAAATTGTCCTGGTCCGCCTTGGCCCTGACCACCCATTCGCTGGCCCATGCGCTCACGGAAGCGACCGCCAAATTGTCCCTGCCCCTGACCCTGTCCACCCATGAATTGCCCTTGTCCTTGACCACCGGGACCTTGAGGTACCTGACCTGGCCCATCCTGACCATAGCCGCCTGGGGGTTGGAATTGACCGACATTCGGGGCCTGATTCTGTGCCTGCGCCGATTGGTTAATGTACAAGGAGATAAGAGCGATGCCAAAACTCAAAAGCTTGGTGGGCCGTTTCATAAATGCACCTCTGCAGCAGTACTTATATTACTCATACCAACTAGTACGTTGGCCGGTCGCAAAAAGTTCAACCATTGCCGCTCAAATTACTATTCTTAATGTCTCTAAAGCACTTGAACAATTCTTGCTGCCTTGCAACAAGTTTGAAACAAATTTTTCTTACCATGGCGTAATTGCTATGTCATTACTACTTTTCTTCGCACCAGTGAGGCTTTATGGCTGATCAAATTGTGGCGCCTAAACGTGAGTCCCAAGCTGAGCGTTCGGAACCAGTTTCCGATAACGCTAAACCATCTGGCATAGAGGCAGCCGCTTTGTGGAGTGAGGCATCTCGGGTTTTGGCGGGGAAGAGCAATAATAAGCTACCGAGCGAGTTTGCTGATGCTAGCAGCTTTACGCTAGCCGACTCCAAGTCGACAACTTCTGATTCCAAATCTACGGCTTCTGACGCTAAGCCCACGGCTTCTGATTCGCTCATTAAGGTGCGCGCATTTCCAGCTGTCAGAGACATTGTCGATGCTCCTAATCCGATTAGAGAAATAGGCAAGGGCATAGATAAGCTCAGTAATTTAGAATCGGTGGAAATTAGTCGCCGTGCCAACGGATGGCAGCATGTCAACGCTAAGTTAGAGAATGCCACCACTGGTGACGCGCCCAATATTAGTGTCGGTCGCCATCGACCTGTGGCTAGTCATATGGATAGAAATATTAGTTTCGATTTGGCCAAAACAAATGACGGCATTCGTTTGGCTAACATGAGTGGTTTTACTACTGATGTTCAAGGGCCAAGAGGGCGAATAAGAACTAGCACGACTAATGAAATGACCCTGGGCCATGATGCTTCTGGTCCGTATTTGCGTTCAACCGCTAGTACCCAGGGCCTCCTGCGAATGAGAACTAATACCGTTTCATTGCGGGAAAATGACTTCAACAAAGACAGCCCCATGCGCTCGATTATGAATCAGCCTGAGGCGCTGAAGCAAGTAGGCGAAGCAATGCGGTTGTTCCAAAATACTGATGATGTGCAGCGCATGTCTATGAAGAAAAATGGTCCCGGACAGTTTGACGTTGCCTCGGAAGCAATTAGAGAAAAGCATATCGAAATCAATAAGCGTCTTGAAAACAGCAAAGCCACAGTCTCTTCTATTGATCTGGAGCGCACCGTATCGGCCACCATTCATAGCGGTAATGATGCTGTTGGTTTAGCAAATATCAAAGGCATCAAAGTCAACGTGCAGACCGAGCTCTTAGGCCTGAAGACCAATATGACAATTGTGCCGTCGTCTATAAAATTAGAAAATGGGGTAGACGGCAAACCGGCGGTGCGGCTAGAGCTGGCCATGCCTGGTGGTATCACTACTCAATTTTCTCTGCCACTCTCTAAGTTGAGGGAGGCCCAGAAGAAAGCCAGTTGAGCTTTGAAATGTTTGATTTAGCCGGTATTCTGAAGGCCTTCGGCTACGCCGTTAACTGTCATCAATACTGTTTCAAGCAGTTTGTCTTCTCTGACATTGGCTGTTGACTCGGCTTCTTTGCTGATGCGCTCGCGCAGTTGGGCAATCAAACGTACTTGCAAATAACTCAAGGGGTCAACATAAGGGTTGCGAATAGCAATCGAGTGCTTTAGATAAGGCACTTCTTCAAGCAGTGATTCGTGCTGCGATACGGCCAGAACAAATTTCTTGGTGCATTCATACTCAGACAGTATGCGCTTGAAGAATTTTTCTTGCAGGTTTTTGTCGACCAGATTTTCGGAGTAGTACGCAGCGATATCCATGTCGGCGACAGCTAAAGCGTTTTCGAGTTTATTGATTAAACCCCGGAAGAATGGCCATTTAGCATACATTTCTTGGGCCATCGCCACAGTTTCAGGGCTGGCTTCGGTTTGTCCGGCGCAAGTCTGGAAGGCACTGCCGAAGCCATACCAGGCTGGCAGCATATAGCGGCTTTGGGTCCAGGCAAAGACCCAGGGAATAGCTCTCAGGTCGTCAATTGAGCCAGAGCCAGCAGTTCGCCTGGTTGGGCGTGAACCCATCTGTAATTTTGACAGCTCGCCAATAGGAGTCGATTGACTGAAGAATTCGACAAATTGTGGGTCTTCATAAACAAGAGAGCGATAGGCATTGAACGACGAGACAGAAAGCTGCTCCATAAAATTCCACCACTGAGCCGGTTCGCTATCGCTTTCGCCATGGGGCTGCGCTGCTGTTGCTTGCAGAACAGCAGCGGCTAGCTGGTCGAAGTTGCGCACGGCAATGTCATGAAGGGCATATTTAGATGAAATTACTTCACCTTGCTCGGTCAGCTTAATTCGCCCTGCTACCGTTCCTGGTGGCTGGGCGAGAATGGCCTGGTGAGTTGGTCCGCCGCCTCTACCAATGGTGCCACCGCGGCCGTGGAAGAGCCTTAGCTCAATGTCGTTTGCTTGGGCTATTGCCACCAGCTTTTTCTGAACTTTATATAGTTCCCAGTTGGCTGTGACTATGCCACCATTTTTGCCGCTGTCTGAGTAGCCAATCATTATTTCTTGCAGATTGCCTAGCTCTTCTAAGTAAGTCTTGTAAATTGGATTGTCTAGCAGTTCCTGGAACATTTGCGGTGCGCGTCGCAAATCTTCGATGGTTTCAAAAAGAGGGACGATGCTAATTTTTCTATGGGGATGATGCTCTGATGCCCAAATTCCGGCTTCTTTGGCTAGTAGCAAAATTGAAAGCAAGTCTGATGAATATTCGGTCATGCTAACGATATAGGTATCTAGTGCACAGGAGCCATAGAGGTCTTGGCCCTGAGCCAGGGTGCGAAATACTTCGACGGTTTCGTTAGTGGCTTGCGAAAAATGCAGGTCGCCCGGAATCAGGGGCCGTTTGCTGGCTAGTTCGCTTGTCAGCCAAGCCATCTTTTCTGCTTCGTTTAGGCCCTTATAGCCCTTTTCAAGAACTGCCTGAGACTTTGTAATTTCATCAAGGGCATCGCGGTGTCGGCTGCTGTGCTGCCTAATGTCTAGTTTCGCCAGGTGAAATCCAAATATATCGACCGTGGCAATTAATCGATTGAGATTGAGCAAGCTATCGCGACAACCTGCTTTGACCAGACTTTCTTTGATTATGCGCAACTCGGCTTTGAACTGAGCGGCGCTTGAATAAAACTCGCCGCTCTTGCCTTCAGCGCTGTGATCGCGAGTGTTGCGCAACTTTGCCTGTATGTATAGAAGTTTGAGGCGGTAGGGTTCTAAAGCGTAGCGATGACCGTATTTTTGTGTCACTGCTGGCAGTGCCTGGCTGTCTTGTTCAAGCGACTGGCTAAATGCCTCGGTTTGATCAATCCAATTGGCCGATTGACTAAGCTCGTTGAAGAGCCTCTCTAAATCTTTGAGATAGCGATTGAGTATGACACTGCGCTGATAGTCGAGAGTCTGCAGTGTGACGTCTTTGGTGACGAAGGGGTTACCGTCTCGGTCTCCCCCTATCCATGAGCCAAAGGTGATGAAGTTGCGATTGCTGTTGCTGTTAGTAATAGCGTTAGTGGCTGCGCTTGTCTCTGGACTAGTCTTTGAATCAGTCTTTAAATTAGTTTGTGGATTAGTTTTTGAATTACTTTTTTGATTGGTCTTGGCTGGCTCTAAAAGGGCCTCTACTTTCTTACATTCTTCTTCTAGCGACTGGTGCACATCGATTACAGCGTCTATGACAACATGGTCAAAATGATAAATGCCGTAGCGCACTTCGTCATTGACCGATGGTTTGAAGTAGATGACGTGGTCTGTGAGCCAGAGTGACTCGACTACCGATCTTAGGCCGGCTTCGATGGCCGCTGATTCGTGCTTCGATAGGGGCGGATGATCGCGCTTGTATAGCAGTTGAGCCAGCTCAAGCTGCTTTAGCATAACGGTGCGTCTTGTCAGCTCAGTGGGGTGCGCAGTGAAGACAATTTCAATATCAAGATTGTTCAATACATCTAAAAGTTGTTGGGGCTCTAGATTGCTGCCACCAAAAAATTCAGATAGTGAGTCTTTCTCGTATTTGCGCTCTCCACTGCTGTCATGTTGGGCGCGGCGACGTAGTCGGTGATTTTGCTCAGCAATATTTATGATGTCAAAATAGGTGAGAAAGGCTTTTATCACTTTAATAGAAGTATCGAGATCAAGAGCGCTGAGCAGCTCTTGCAGCTTTTGATGATGGGGCTGGTTCAGCTCTTCATCGATGCCCTTGTTGCGGTGCATCTCTTTGAAAAGGCTGCGAAATTGTTCAACATAACCAAATACTTCTTCGCCTTCAAAGCGTTTAATTGTATCGCCCAGAATGAAACCCAGCATGCGCACGTCATCGCGCAATGGTTTGATGCGTTCTAGCAATTGGTCGCGCTTTTCGGTCATCTATTTCTTCTCTATATCAGTATGGCGGAATGACTTGGCACCGGCTCCGTGATAGTCGCTGGCTCTATGACCAGCGCCTTCTATTTTGTATTTGTAGGTTACCAGGCCCTCTAGGCCGACCGGTCCGCGAGGGGGAAGTTTGCTTGTGCTGATGCCCACTTCTGCACCAAAACCATAGCGAAAACCATCGGCAAATCTAGTGGAAGCGTTGTGATAAACGCCAGCAGATTTGACACCATTGAAGAACTTCAGCCAGACCTGGTTATCTTGGCAGATTATGGCATCGGTGTGGCCAGAGCCATATTGATTGATGTGAACTATGGCCTCGTCTACCCCATCAACTATTTTGGCCGATAGGCAAAGGCTGCCGTATTCTTGCGACCAGTCAGCTTCCTCTGCGGCAGAGATTGCCGCTGGTGCCTGTAAATTGTTCTGTAAGTCAGTCTGTGAATTGGACTGTGAATTAGTCTGTAAATTGGTCTTAAAATCTGGGGATGGCTTTGAGTTCATACCTGAATTGCATAAGGTCATTAAGGCGCTATCGAGTCGAAGTTCCACTCCAGCTTTGTGCAGGGCTGTCAAAATTGCCAGCTGTTTTTCTTCTGTGAGAGCCTTATCTAGTAACAGAGTCTCCATGGTGTTGCAAGCTTCGGGATAGTCACACTTAGCGTCTACAGCCACAGCGATAGCTTGCTCGATATCGGCACTGTGGTGCACAAAAACATGGCAGATGCCTTCTGCGTGGCCGAGTACAGGAATTTTTGTATTTGACTGAATGTACGACACCAGGCTGTTTGAGCCGCGGGGAATGATCAAGTCGACATACTGGTCAGCTTTCAGCAGGGCCGCCACATCGGAGCGCGACGCTAGTAAGGCCGCGCTGCTTTCCGGTAAACCTTCAGCCTTGAGAGCTTCTTGCAGGCAAGCGAACAAGACTTTGTTAGTGTGTTCGACTTCTTGTCCGCCTTTGAGCAAAATGGCATTGCCAGATTTAAGCGCTAGGGCGGCGATTTGTGGCAGCACATCAGGTCGCGCTTCAAAGATGATGCCAATGACACCAATGGGGCAAGTGACACGGTAAAGGCGCAAGTCGCTATCTAATTCTTTGGCATAATCGATTGCCCCAAGGGGGTCTTTCATAGCTACGAGGGCTTTGCAGCCTGCAATCACTGTATCGATTTTGCTGTTGTCTATGGCCATGCGTCCGCTCTTGAACTCAGCAGCGTCTTTGTTCAGGGCGTCTGTGCTGTTAGCTTCTAATATTTCTGCCCTTCGCCGGTCGAGAGTTTCAGCGAACTGCAATATTGTTTGATTGCGTTTTTTCAGGCTAGTCGAAGCCAGTGTCGGAGCAGCCAGAGCTGCTTGCCTGGCCAATTGCATGACGTTGTTTTCTACATTGTTCTCTTGGCTGGTTTCGCTAGGAAGTTCTGTGGCTGTCATTTTAATATCCAGTTGTCACTGCTTAAGTATCAAGGAAAGCAATGTTGTCTCGTGTAATCAAGGCGTCATAGTTGCGACTTTCTTTCAATTCGTCGAGAGCTTCTGAGTGTTGGCCTGATACAAGACGGGCTTCATCACTGGAATAATTGACAATGCCGCGAGCAAATTCGTGACCATCACTACCGGCTACACTGACGACGTCACCGCGCTCAAAAGTTCCCTTAACTTCAGTTACTCCGGCTGGAAGCAGGCTGGCTTTACCTTTTTTGAGGGCTTCTTTAGCTCCTGGATTTACCACCAGACTGGCTTTTACTGTGGTGGCAAAAGCAATCCACTTTTGTTTGCCACTGAGGCCACCATGGGGCAGGAATAGGGTGCCTAGATCTTCGCCCTTAAATATTCGGCCTATGGCATTTTCGGTTTTGCCACCGGCGATGATGGTGGCGCAGCCGCTTTGTGAGGCAATGCGAGCGGCTGCTAGTTTGGTCTTAATGCCACCGCGACCAGGCTTATCGCTCACTACTTTTGATTCGGCCAATTGCTCGATTTCAGGGGTGAAGTTATCCACCACTGATATTAGCTTGGCTTCTGGGCCGGAGCGAGGATCGGCAGTATAGAGCCCTTCTACATCGGTGAGAATGAGCAGCAGGTCGGCATCAATTTTGCTTGCCACTAAGGCTGAGAGCTTGTCGTTGTCTCCGAAATTGACTTTTATATCTATTTCTTTGTGGTCGCCTTTGAGCATCTCAAGTTCGGCGGTTGATACTGTGTCATTTTCGTTGATGACAGGTAGCACGTGAAGCTCTAATAGTTGGGCAATGGTGCTACGTAAATTGAGATAGCGTCTGCGGTTGGAAAAATCTTCTTCTGTCAGTAAGACCTGGGCGGCAATGACGTCCATTTTTTCAAAGGCGTCTGAATAGAGCGCCATGAGGCGGCCCTGGCCAACGGCAGCGCAAGCTTGCTTAAGTGGCAATAGCTTGGGTTTTGAGGTGAGGCCGAGGGTGCGGGAGCCCAGTCCGATAGCGCCGGAAGTGACGAGGAGCACTTCTTTGCCTGACTTTACCAGGCCGGCGATGCCCTCAACAAACGAATAGAAGCGACTGAGAGCGATACCGCCCTCGTCTTTCATCAAGACGGCGGTGCCGAGCTTGATTACGATTCGTTTAGCCCCCTTAATCAAGGCCTGGCGGTCAATTGGTTCGGCTACGGGCTGGCTATGTTTTTCTGGCATTTTGCGCTCGACGTCAATTTATCAATGATTGACAGAGTACCCTAATTGGACAAAACTTTGAAGAATTACGGCGTGTAAACCCTCTTGTACACGAACTTGTTAAGTAGTTAAGAGGTTGAAAGCGGCTTGGCAGGCTAGAACGCTTTCAACTTTTTGAAATCTTTAGATTGAGATTAGCTCGTATGCATAGACGGATGGGCTTCTACCTAATACTATTTCCTTCTGACAAGCGGCTTGCCAAGTGCTAGAATCTGTAGTAAAGCTAGAGTTGCAACAGACTTCGTCTTAGTAACTCGCTTACCTTTCACTCTTTATTCTTGCTTACTTTGTTCTTACTCTTTATCGCTCTTTTGGGAATCCAATGCTAAGACTCGAAAATATCAGCAAAATTTATCCTCAAGGCGAGGTGCTGAGAGACGTTACCTGGGAGCTTAAACAAGGCGATCGAATCGGTCTTGTCGGCCCAAATGGCGGCGGCAAATCAACTCAGTTCAAAATTATTACTGGAGAGATCGAACCGACTTCTGGTCAAATTATCCGCCAGGCCGGTTTGCATGTGGGCTACCTCAACCAAGAGTTTGCTGTTACTCCGACTAACACTGTGCGCGAAGAGTTTTCTAGTTCGTTTGTTGAATTGAACACAATCCACAATGCATTGACTGCGGTGCACAACGCTCTTGAAACTGCCACTCCTGAAGAACTCGATAAGCTCTTGAAGAAGATGGACAATTTGCAGCGTGAGTACGAAGCCAAAGGTGGTTACGCTCAAGAGTCTAAAGTTGAAAAAATGATGGCCGAGATGGGCTTTGCTCTTGGTGACGGCGATCGTTTTGTCAGTGAGTTCAGCGGCGGCTGGCAGATGCGTATGAATCTCGGTAAGGTCTTGCTGCAGAAGCCTGACGTGCTACTCCTCGACGAACCTACCAACCACATTGATATGCGCACCATTGAATGGCTTGAGGGCTTCTTGCGCGATCTAAGTACACCGATGGCCATTATTTCGCACGACCGCCACTTCCTCGATCGTCTTTGCACCAGCATCGTTGAGATGGAGCGGGGCGAATCTTCTACCTATCTGGGAAATTACTCCACCTATCTTCTGCAAAAAGAACAGAACCGTGACGCTCAATTGGCTGCCTACGAGCGCCAGGTCAAAGAGATGGAAGTGCAACAGCGCTTTGTCGATAGATTTAGAGCTAGTGCAACTCGCAGTACCCAGGCCAAGAGTAGAGAAAAACAACTCGACAAGATTGAACTGATTGAAAAGCCCGACGATGGTGAGCGCACATTGGTGTTTCACTTCCCCGCAGCCGCTCGCAGTGGTCGTGAAGTTGTTACCATCCGCGATCTAACCCATGGCTACAACGACAATATTCTATTTTTAGACGCCAATCTTCAAATTGAAAGAGGCGAGCGCATCGCTATTCTTGGACCCAATGGTGCCGGTAAGTCGACATTGCTTAGGCTGATAACTGGTCGCGAAAAACCAGACGGCGGCTCGGTCAAACTTGGTGAACACAATGTTCGCCCCGCTTACTTTGAGCAGAACCAGGCCGAAGCACTCGATTTAGAGAAGACCATTCTGGCCACCATTCAAGATGAAGTGCCTCTGTGGAAGACCGAAGAAGTGCGGTCATTGCTTGGACGCTTCCTATTCGGCGGAGATAGCGTATTTAAGAAAGTCGAGAGCCTCAGTGGGGGTGAAAAAGCCCGCCTGGCTCTAGCTAAGATGCTTTTGGGTGCCAATAATTTCTTGATCTTAGACGAACCTACCAACCACCTCGATATTCCTGCCAAAGAGACACTAGAAGACGCTCTCAAGAAATTTGACGGCACAGTCGTTGTAATTTCCCACGACCGCTATTTCATCTCGCAGATTGCTACCAAGATTGTTGAGATTAGAGATGGCCAGTTGGTGGTCTATCACGGCAATTACAACTATTATCTTGAGCTCAAGGAAGAAGAGCGTGTGCGTGAGTTGGAAGCTAAGAAAGCCGCTGAAAGAGCTGCTGAACTAGCGGCGAAGCGTGCAAAAGAGTTAGCCAAGCAGAAAATCAAAGAAGAAGCGAAGAAGGGGCGTTAATGCTCGGTAAGAGTGAGCGGGTCGAAGTGCTTGGGTATTTTCCAGGCTCTTACTGGCCAAGAAGCTTAATTCAGAGGCTTTACCGTTTCTTTGGCTTGGCATCTGCTAAGGAATAATGAATATCCTGGGATTGTCAACAGGTTGCTGCTAGCTTGGTAGAGGTATATCGTTAGTGATATGGGCCTTTAAGGTGAAAGCAATGGACAAAAAACCGTTTTCGGAATCCTATAAAAACAGCACTGAGACCACCCAGGCGGCAAAGCGCGGTGGAAATGGGTTAGCAGATTTCGACGCAAATGCTTTGACCCAGGGTTCTTTGGTCAGCAAGGTGGCCCTGCTTACTTCTGTCTCGTTTATGTTTCTGGCAGCCGGTTCGATGTTCGGCATTAAGATCGAACCTAATATGTTCCTCTGGATTGCCTCACTGGTCATTACCTTTGGTGGTCTATTCTTGCTGCCTCTGGTCAGATCTCCGATTTCTTCAATGGTCGGACTGGCGATCTGGAACTCTGTTTTTGGTGTGATAGTTGGGTTCGGTTTACAGGGCTATATTGAGACCATTGGTGCCAATACCGTCGCCATGTGCCTCGCCGGTACCGCTGGCGCTATGGCTGTGGTTGGTTCTATCGGTGCCTTTTCCGGTGTTGATTTCAGACCTATGCAACGGTTTCTCATGTTTGCTCTCTTTGGTTTGATTCTTGTTGGTATAAGCCAGTTCTTCATTCATTTCTCCGCTGGCGTCAATATTGTCTATGCGGTGGGTGGTCTGGTGGTCTTTACCGGGTTCTTCTTGGTCGACTTCTGCCGCTTGGCCAAGTCGACTGACAACAGTTGGCCCGAGGCAACCAGCATCGCTCTCAATATTGTTCTTGATTACGTCAACTTCGCCTTCTACCTGATGCGCCTCGTTCGTGAACTAAAGAAATAGCGAGAACTCAAGAACTCGAGACTCCTCAAGAACTAGAGACCCCTCAAGAACTAGAGACCCCTCAAGAAATAGAGACCCCTCAAGAAATAGAGACAAAGTAAGAAATAGCGAGCCGAATAAATAAGTAGTAGTATTTGGCAATGATTTAGAGGCTAACCCTGTTAATTAATCAGGAGTTAGCCTCTTACTTTTATATAGGCAATTGGAATTTTAAAATTGGAAACAGCTACCACCTCTACTTCTTCGACCACTTCAAGCAGCCCTCAACCGTCAGATATTGATTTAGCCAACAATGCCACCCTTAGACCCATAGTAGAGGTGGCTGCTGAGCTTGGCTTTAGCGCTGATGATATTGAGTCTTACGGCAAATATAAGGCCAAGATTGCCTATGAGACTATTGAGCGCATCTTGTCTGACAAGAATAAAGTCAGAGGAAAGTTGATATTGGTGTCGGCGATTACCCCAACCAAGGCTGGCGAAGGCAAGACCACCACATCAGTTGGACTCGCTCAGGCTCTGCGCAAGCGTGGCAAGGGTCGTGGCCTGAAAGGCGGATTCAAAGTCTCTGTGGCATTGCGCGAACCATCGATGGGGCCGGTCTTTGGTCAAAAAGGTGGAGGCACCGGTGGCGGATATTCGCAGCTTATGCCTATGGATGACATCAATTTGCATTTCAACGGCGACTTGCATGCCATCGGCGCGGCCAATAATCTACTTGCTGCTTTGATTGATAATCACATTCACTTCGGCAATGCCCTCTCTATCGACCAGCGCTCCATTAGCTTTAGAAGAGCGATGGACATGAACGATCGTAGCCTGCGTAATCTAGTACAAGGCCTGGGCGGTAAAGCCAATGGTATTGTGCGCGAGACTGGTTTTGATATTACCGCAGCCTCTGAAGTTATGGCCACACTTTGTCTGGCTGATTCAATGGCAAACTTGCGAGAGCGCCTTGGCAATATCGTCGTGGCTAAATCGACTGCGGCTGCTCCAGTGACAGCTAAACAAGTTGATGCTGCTGCTGCCATGGCCATTATATTGAAAGATGCCATTAAGCCTAACCTGGTGCAAACTCTTGATGGCACTCCAGCTTTTGTTCATGGTGGGCCATTTGCTAATATTGCCCATGGCACTTCTAGTGTTCTGTCTGGCTTGCTGGCTCTCTATACAAGCGATTATGTAGTGACTGAGGCTGGCTTCGGTGCTGATTTAGGCTTAGAGAAATTCTGTGACATCGTCGCTAATTTACGCCCTGAGCTGGCACCAGATGCAGTGGTGCTGGTCGCTACTGTAAAAGCTCTTAAATTACATGGTGGCGTTGCCGAAGCTGACCTGTCTAAGCATGATCTACCAGCCATTGAACGCGGCCTCTGCAACTTAGAGCGTCATGTGGCCAATGTGCAGAAGTTTGGTGTGCCTGCCATTGTTTGCATCAATAAATTTGCTGGGGATAGCGAAGAAGAGTTGGCTCATTTACTGGCACTCTGCAAAACCCAGGGAATTGATGCTATTACTGCCGATGTTTGGGCCAAAGGTGCTCAAGGGGCCCTTGACCTAGCTGATTTGGTCATGGCCCTGACTGCTAAACCTAGTAAGTTTGCCCCACTCTATAAACTCGATGCACCAATCAAAGAGAAGTTGGCTACTGTAGCTTCAGCTATTTATGGTGCTGCCAGTGTTGAGTATTCCAATGAAGCTTTGAAAGAGCTGAAGTGGCTTGATAAAAATGGCTACGGCAATTTGCCTGTCTGTGTCGCTAAAACACAATATTCTTTTAGTGATGATCCCACATTGCTTGGAGCACCATCAGGTTTCAAGCTCAATATTCGACAACTACGCTTGTCTGCTGGGGCCGGATTTGTCGTTGCTATCACAGGCGAAATTATGACCATGCCAGGCTTGCCGAAGAAGCCGGCCTCTGTGGTAATGGAACTGCGTGATGACGGCAAGATTGCTCGCTTTTATTAGCGCGGAGCTCTTATAGCAATTTCCAAAACTGTCCGATTTTCAGCCAAAAATCGGACAGTTTTAGAAACGCAGAAAACTAGCCTTTAACCTTAGGACTTAGAACTAGTTTGTAGACCTTTTACATGGTTCAGTCCTTGACTCATTTTCCTAGTAAAAATGAGACAAGAAAGGAAACTAGATTCTTGAAACCAGAATCCAGATTCTTGAATCATGAGAGGCTTGAAAATAAATTTTCAAGTACTGATCGGCTTTAAATTGCTTATTTCAGATGCTTATCGAAAAACTTGCGAGCGGTTTCGATGTTCTTGCCGTGTTCTATGTCGTGACCTTGGTGTGGCAGGCGAATATAAGTTGTGTCCACGCCAGCTTTCTGCAAGGCTGCCACTAAGTCGTCACTTTGTTCGATTGGCACCACTTTGTCATTTTCGCCGTGCATGACTAAAAAGGGCGGGTCTCCAGGCGAGACATAAGTGTCTGGGCTAGCTTCTAGAGCGCGAGCCTTTTGACTGGCAGCGGTGCCGCCGAGAAGTAGGGATAGTGAGGAAGTGGGGCTAACTGTATCCCATTCCATTTTGGGATATTTCTTTGTGCCCAGGTCATATAAATTAGCTGGTCCTGAAAAATCACAGACGGCCTGCACGTCGCGCGATATTGATTTGTCACCACCAATATCGAGGGCTGGGCTATTGGCCGAGGCTCCCATAAGAGCTACTAGATGACCACCCGCAGAGTGGCCCCAGAGACCAATGTGATTGGCATCAATATGTAGTTTGTCGGCATTGCCTTTGAAGTAGCGCAGGGCGGTGTTAAGGTCTTCTATTTGAGAAGAAAAAATGCCTTCTTGGGCCAGGCGATAATAAACAATTGCTACGCCATAGCCTTTTCTGACAAAGTCAGGAACCCAGCGGGGAATAGTGGTTGGTCTGCCGGTCCAGCCGCCGCCATGAACGTAGATTATAAGAGGGAAACTCTTTTCAGCTTTGGCTTTTGGAGTGTACAGAGAGAACAGATGGGCGTGATCGTTAGCGTTCGGTTGCCCGGGTATGTAGCTTATGTTTTCTAGTTTTTCAATGTCGTCGGTCAAACTCTTAGAACTCTTTGAACTGTGCGTACTATTTGAACTATTTGTACTCTTAGAGCTTTCGCTGTTGTGCTTCGCTTCAGCAGCAATGAAAAAATTGGAAGTAGCAAGGGCTAGTGCCGTTAGTATCGAACAATATTTCTTGCTACTTCCAGTCTTCATTTCATCAGTCTCCGGCTATCTCTAATCAGTTTGGTGTGTTCACTCAGAGTTTGCTCTTCAATTAGTGTTTGAAGCAGCGCTGGCCGGTGAAGACCATGGCTATTCCAGCTTTGTTGCAAGCAGCAATGACGTCGGCGTCTTTGATACTGCCACCAGGCTGAATGATTACTGCAATCCCTGCTTCTGCTGCCGCTTCAATATTGTCTGTGGCTGGCAAGAAGGCTTCGCTGGCCATGACTGCACCCTTTGATTTTTCTCCGGCTTGGCGCAGGGCAATTCCTGTGCTGGCGATGCGGCTGGTTTGGCCGATGCCGAAGCCCAGTGAGAGGCCATCTTTTGCTACAAAGATGGCGTTGGAGGTGAGGTGTTTGACTACTGACCAGGTAAAGGCAATGTCCTTTTCTAGAGCTGGGTCTGGCTTCTTCTCGGTCACACAAGTGAAGGTGCTGGCTTCAACTGGGGCGTCTTGATCCACTTCTAAGAGGAAGCCATAATCAGATAGATGCTTCAGTTTATAGTCACGTTGTTTTGCCAGTTTTGTATCAACTGTGCTTTTGAGAACACGGACATTTTTCTTTTTCTTGAATACCTCAAGAGCAGCATCATCAAAATCAGGAGCAAGCACGATTTCGACAAAGTTGCGCGTAATGCGTTCCGCTAGGGCCGCATCAACTTTGCCGGTGAAGCCATAGACTCCGCCAAATGCTGACATTGGATCGCATTCGTAGGCTAGTTCATAAGCTTCTGCCAGAGTTTTAGCTTGAGCTACGCCGCAGGGATTATTGTGTTTGATCACAACCACTGCTGGTGCCACTAATTCGCGCAAGATTTTGACCAGAGCGTAAGTGTCAGTGATGTTATTGGAAGACATTTCTTTGCCCTGCAATTGCTCGAAAGGCGGAAATACGGGAAGTTCTGGGCTTAAGCCTGGTACTGAAATTGGGCTTTCAAGCTGATACCAGGCTGCTGCTTGGTGTGGGTTCTCACCGTAGCGCAATGTTTCTTGGCGCTTCAGGCTGATAGTTAGTTTGTCAGCAAAGTTGGGCGCGGCAGCTTCTTTAGTTGTACTGTCATAGGTTGTCTCTGCGGTTGCATGGTCTTGAACTAGACCACCGAGGTAGCTAGAGATGCTCTGGTCGTAGCTAGCTGTGCGGGCGAAAGCCTGGTAGGCCAATTTGCGGCGGAAGGCCAGTGGAATCTCGCCTTTGTTAGCGTCCATAGCAGCGATGACACTGTCGTATTGGCTCGGTTCATTTATAACTGCTACGCGCTCAAAGTTCTTGGCGGCAGCTCTGAGCAGGGCCACACCACCGACATCGATTTGTTCAACCATTGGTTGCTCGGCCAGGTTCTTCTTCAGTGCCTCTTCAAAGGCATAGAGGTTTACTACCACTAAGTCTATTTCAGAAATTTCCATTTCAGCCAAGCAGCTGCGGTCTTCGCTAATTGGTCTAGCGAGAATGCCAGCAAATACTTTTGGATGAAGAGTCTTGACGCGGCCCGAGAGAATTTCAGGGAAGCCTGTCAACTCTTCCACTTTGGTGCACTTGAAGCCTTTCTCTTCGAGATATTTGGCAGTGCTAGTGGTGCCGATTAAGCGCAATGTATCGAAGCGCTCGAGGCGGGTGAGGAAGTTGTCGAGGCCGGTTTTGTCGGTGACGCTGACTAGTACGGTTTTCATTGGTCGTTAATTTCCTTGCTTAGCCCTTAAGTGTTAATTCCTAATTATTAAATTCGAATTGTTTAGATTCGAAATGGTAATTGTCTTGGCACGTTCTGTAACGTGTCCTACTGCTTGCGCTTTCATTTTATGCTTTTCAAATATTTCAATAATTTGCTGCGATACTGACTCAGTTTTAGAATCTGTTTTTGCGTTGGCTTCTAATTTTGGACTTTCTTCGCCAACAATCAAAGCAAGACCCATGCCCATGTTGAAGGTCTTGTACATCTCTTCTTCGTTGACATGTTCGCCAATGGCCTTGAGTATGGCTGGCACCGCTAAAACATTGTCGATATCGAAACCAACACTGCCGTTCAGTCTAAATAAGTTAGTCCAGCCGCCGCCGGTAATGTGGGCTATGCCTTTGACGTGGCTGCGGTGTTTATCTAGAACTTCCATCACGGCTTTGACATAGAGCAAAGTCGGCGTCAATAGAGCGTGGTAAGTCTCGTCATTATCTGGTAGTACTTTTCTTGCCAGCGACAAGCCGTTTGAGTGAATGCCACTGGAGGCAACGCCAATTAGTGTTTGCCCGGGGGCAATCTCGGCACCGGTCAGCAAGTCTTCTTTGCGTACCTGACCGACGGCGAAGCCAGCTAAGTCGAAGTGACCATGTTCGTAGACTCCTGGCATTTCAGCGGTTTCGCCGCCCACCAAGAGCATCCCCGTTTGGTCACAGCCGGCTACTATTCCTGCCATGATGTCATCGGCACTGTCGTCTAGTTTACCAACGGCAAAATAATCAAGAAAAATATTTGGTGTGGCACCAACACAAATCAGGTCATTGGCACACATGGCCACTAAATCTATGCCAATGGTGTCAAATTTCTTCAGCTTGTGGGCCACTAGTAATTTTGTGCCAACACCATCGGTAGTGACGGCTATGCCATTGCCGCTGTAGCTGGGATAGACCGCGGCATATCCACCAGCGGCCTGCCACATGGCCTCATGTTCTTTGCGTCGGGCTAGTTTTTTCAGGCGGTCGACAAAACGATCGGCCTTGTCGATATCGACTCCTGCAGCTGCATAGGTTTGTTTTTCGGGAGCCATTTGCTTTCAATTTCCTAGCTTAGTGAGGCGTGAGCATTTTTGAGGATGGTCAATCCATCGGGCGGGTTTTCAAAGGTAGTGTTTTCTAGCGAATCGGAGGAGCTGTTCTGTCTTTTAATTGATTGAAAAGCGGGATGCTGCGAGTGGCGGATATAGGCCTCGGGGTGAGGCATAAGACCAAGAACATTACCTTTGCTGTTTGTCAGAGCCGCGATTTTTTCAAAGCTGCCGTTAACATCTTCGTTGTAGTTAAGTGCTGCCCGCTCTTTCACAAAAGCTATGTCTGAGTCTTTGGCATCTGGTCTAACTTGAATACGGCCTTCGCCATGTCTTATGGGCAGACTGATTTTGCTAAGACCCTTAAAGAAAGGGCTATTTGTGCTGGTGGCACTATCGGTGTTAACAGTCATCTCCACCCAGCGGTTGATAAATCTGCCGCCAGAATTGTGAGTGAGGCTAACGATACTTTCGCTTCCCTCTTCTGAATTCGGTAAGAGACCAAGTTGCACCAGTGTCTGGAAGCCATTGCAGATGCCTAATACCAGACTGCCTTTTTCGATATATGAGTGTAAAACTTCAAGCATGCGGTGTCTAATCTTCACTGCCAGTACTTTGCCGCTGGCAATTTCATCACCAAAAGAGAAGCCCCCGGGCAATGCTAAAAGTTCTGATTTCATCAGTTGCTTTGGCTTGGCCAGAAGTTCGCTGGTGTGGCTAATTACTGCTTCAAAGCCAGCTTGCTCTAGGGCAAAGGCTGTTTCGTTGCTGCAGTTAATTCCGTCTCCGCTGAGTACAACAGCTCTGGGCCTGATCATTTGAAGTCCTCTTCAAAGGGGAGAGTTGCTTGCCATGCTTGTTTGAGCGTGGCATTATCGAGCTCAATTAGCTCGCCTTTTCTGGCCTTGTCTACGAGCTTAAGACCGGAGGCAGTGACCTTACCGATTTCTACAAGCGATATTTTGCTGTCGCTAGCTAGCTCTTTTTGCTCTGGCCAGAGAGCTAACCAGGCCTCGAGGTTGGCTGGAGATACACTGACAAGAAGCCTCGCTGGGCCTTCAGCAAATAGAGCTACGTCCATGCGCTCTCGCAGTAAGTCGTGGAAGCGTGCTCCGTTTTCAGCTGCTGCCACCACCGCTTCGGCGTTTAGTTCCGCACCAAGATTGCTGCCGATGATGCATTCGCTCACGGCGACAGCTAGTCCGCCTTCTGATAAATCGTGACACGATTCAATCAGGTTATTTTGCATGGCGCTAAAGATAGTTTGATAGAGAAGGGCTGCTTGCTCAAGATTGAGCTCGGGTAAGAGCGAAGATGTCCAGTTCATGTTGCCAGCATAGGTAGTGGCAGCTAAGCCTAGGGCACCGGCTGAGACCACGAAAATATGGTCTCCCACTGATTTGAAGTCCATGGTGACAACACGTTCGATATCAGGCACTTTGCCGATGGCTGATACAAGCAGGGTTGGTGGAATGGAGATGCGCACTGTGCCATCATCAAAGTCATTCTTCATGCTGTCTTTGCCCGAGATTAGCGGCGCATTGTAGGCCAGAACTGCTTCGTATAGACCTTCGCAAGCTTGAACTAATTGGGCTAGTTTGCGCTTACCATCTGGGTTTGATTTTGATGCCACTGGGTCGGGCCAGCAGAAGTTATCCAGCAGGGCCAAACTATTTGGGTCGGCGCCTACACAGACGGCGTTGCGCACGGCTTCGTCAACAGCACACATAGCCATTAGATGCGAGTCGAAGTCGCTCAACTGCGGGCACATTCCGTTTGAAACAGCTAGGCCAGCAGCTTCATTGAGAAGAGGTTGAATTACTGCGGCATCACAGGGGGCCGTTTGCTCTGGCCCCATTAAGGGTTTGACTACACTGCCGCCTTGCACTTCATGATCGTATTGGCGAATGACTGGCTCGCGGCTACAAATATTGGCATGACCAAGAAGGGCAAGTAGTGCCTCTCCTAGGCTCTTTGGTGGTTGTTCTACTTCATCAATGGTCACTGGTGCTTGCCAGTGAGCTTCAAGCTCTAGGCGCGGTGCACCGTCATGCAAGAACTTCAGATCAAGCAAGGCAATAGTTTTATCAGCCCTAGTGATGCGGAAGAAACCTTTGTCATCGAATTTGCCCACTACTGTAAGCTCGACACTGTGTTTCTCGGCTAGCTCTTTCAGTTCTTCGATTTTGGTTGAAGATAAAGTCATACGCTCTTGCGATTCAGATATGACAATTTCATAGTCTGCCAAGCCGGGATATTTAAGTGGGATGTGATCGACTTCAAGGGTGGCGCCGCCAGTTATTTGGGCCATCTCGCCAACTGATGAGGAGAGACCACCAGCACCGTTATCGGTGATACCTGATATCAAACCAAGATCTCTTGCTTCTAAAATGAAGTCGGTCACTCGCTTTTGAGTAAAGGGGTCGCCTATCTGTACTGCCGACACCGGCGAGTCTACGTTTAATGCTTCAGAAGAGAATGTCGCTCCGTGAATGCCGTCTTTACCAACACGACCACCCACCATAATAATGGCATCGCCATTCTGGGTGTGCTTCTCGTAGCCACATTTGCCGTCAACCGTAAGCGGTAGAAGACCACCGGTACCGCAGAATACCAGGGGCTTAGCGCGGTAGCCCGGGTGGAAATAGACTGCACCATTGACAGTCGGAATACCGCTCTTGTTGCCGCCATCTTGCACGCCTTTGCGCACACCTTGAATAATTGACTGGGCAGGCAGCATAGTGGGTCGATTGACTAGGTCTTCAGAAGGATAGGCAAAACAGAAGACATCTGTGTTGCAGATTGGCTTAGCACCAAGGCCGGTGCCGAGAATGTCGCGATTGACTCCAAGTATGCCGGTGAGAGCGCCACCGTAAGGCTCTAAGGCCGAAGGTGAGTTGTGGGTTTCCACTTTGAAGCAGATGCCCCAGTCGTCGTTCCACTTAATGACGCCAGCATTATCAACAAAGACCGAAAGTAAATCAGTGCGCTTCTCGGCCAGCTTCTTGGTTGAAGCCTGCACATAGCTCTTGTACAAACTAGTGATTGTGCGTGCTTCGGTTTTTCTCGCTGGTTTAGTGGCTGAGGTGCCAGCCATACTCATGGTAAGAGTCTGAATAGCTTTAACGTGTGCGCTCTTTTCGTGAATGATGGCATTGAAGATTTTGTGCTTGCAGTGCTCAGACCAGGTCTGGGCGATTACTTCTAGTTCTACGTCAGTGGGCCATTGGCCCAGGCCATACTGGGCGCGCTCCTCTACCACTGAGGCCTGCTCGAAATAGGCACGGATGGCCTGCATCTCAGTTAAGTTGAGAGCCAAAGTACGCTTTCGACTCAGGTTTTCCAGTTCAGTATCGCTCAGGTTCAGCGCTACAATTTCTGGTTCTGGAGTGCCTGGCAGATGCACTTGAGGAAATTCAAGTAGTTTAGACAAGTGCGGGGCTGTCAGGTCATGAATGCGGAACTTGTCTGTGACAGGATGATAGTGGCGGTAGCGGCAGTGATTTTCTACCTGTTTGATGTTGAGAGAATCATCGAAGAGATAGGCTGAGCCAGATGCTACTCTGATCTGTCCTTCTTCTGTAGTCTCTTTGCCAGCGGTCTCTAGACCGCTCAGTTTAATTGCTTCTTCAACAGTGCGAGCCAAATTGTCGGTCACGCCTGGCAAATATTGTCTTTCGGCAAACCACTTGAAGCCTTGCTCACGCCACTGTGAAAGCCAACTGCTGCGTTCACTTGCAACCACGCACCAGACATCTTCTAAGAGTTGGTCGGCAAGAATCTCTTTGAGAGCGGCCATGAGTTTTTTTGTTTGTTCTAGATTCTTGCCACTGAGCCAATAAAGAGGCAGAGCTAGGCTTGTCAATTTGCCAGCAGCTGCGGCTGCTTTGGGCACAATGGCGACACAAAGATCTTCGTTATGCTCAGCGCTATTTTCTGTCGTCTCTTTCTGATTTTCTTGGTTGAGATTGGTCATAGCAGCCAAGCTAGAATTGGCCAGTTGGGCCAGCACCTGGGGAAATAGTTTGTGCTCTAGCTCCAGGCCACGAGCCTGGAAAGTTTCGAGAGTGTCACCGTTTTTGCGTTCAAATACACCTTGAGCCAGGATGGGGCCGTGATCTACTTGCTCGTCTACCAGATGAACTGTGATACCAGAAATTTTTACGCCATAGTTGAAGGCATCTTCATAGGCAGATTTGCCAGGGAAGGCCGGGAGCAGGGATGGGTGGATATTGATGACACGATAGAGGCCATTGTCGTCTTTGAAGTGGGTGAGAAAATCACCAGACAAAATGCGCATGTAGCCTGCTAAAACAAGATAATCAGGGGCGAACTTTTTCAGTTTTTGCAAGACTTGCTTCTCATGCTCTTTGCGCGAGATGCCACGATGGTCAACACTAGCTGTGGGAATGTTGTGTTTCTTGGCAATTTTTAGAGCGTAAGAATCAGGGTTGTTAGATAGCACCACGGCAATTTCTGCTTCTAACTCTTTCTTTTCTATAGCGGCAAGAATCGCCTCTAAGTTAGAGCCACGGCCTGAAACAAGTACAGCTATTTTGATTGGCACGTAGCTTCCCTCTTTGCGATATCCCGACGATAATCAAGCGATTGACATTGAACAGTGGAAATTAACTTGTAGGCATGCTCTCGAGCATCAGCCATTTTGTCGGCTATACCCACAGCGGCAAATATGCGCCCACCATCGGTAACGAGCTGCTCACCACTTTCACTTTTTTGCAGTTTGGTTCCAGCTTGGAAAATTATCTGCCCATCGCTGGGGCTATTGCCGTCGCCGCTAGTGGGAAAAACAATGGCTTCACCTTTAGAGGAGCTATCAGGGTAGCTTTGGGCTGCACCTATGACACAGCAGGAGGATTGCTTCGACCAGGATAGTTCTTGCTTGTCTAAAGTTTGCTCAGTGCAAGCATAGAGCGCATCAAATAGATCAGATTGCAGCAGTGGCAAAATTGTTTGAGTTTCAGGATCACCAAAGCGGGCGTTGAACTCTAAGACATAGGGCTGAGCATGGCTTGAATTGTCTGCACTCGACTTTTCTCTGTGCATAAGAAGGCCAATATAGAGCACCCCCTTAAAATTGAGTTTGCCCTCTGCCAAGGCTTTTTGCAAAGGCTTCAAGATGCCTTCGTCAATGGCATCTTTGTGCTCTTCGTAGAGTTGCACCGGCGCATAGGCGCCCATGCCACCAGTATTAGGGCCTTTGTCATCATCAAAGCGACGTTTGTGATCTTGGCTGGGTAAAAGTGGTGTCAGGGTTTTGCCATCACATAGAGTGAGCAGGGAGATTTCTTCGCCATTGAGCATTTCTTCGATGACAACTTTTTTGTCATTGAATTTTCCGCTCTTATAAATAGTGTTGATTGCCTGTAGGGCCTCTTCTTCGCTGGCGCAAACGAACACACCTTTGCCTAAGGCCAGACCGTCTACCTTAACTACCCTGGCCCACTGGTTGGCTTTGACAATCGCTTCAGCTGTTTGTTGGGACGAGGCTGTGGCGAAGCGAGCGGTGGCAATATTGAGTGTATTGAGAACTTCTTTAGCGTAGGCTTTGCTCCACTCTAGTTTGGCCTGACTCTTGTTCGGCCCAAAAACTCGTAGACCAACGGCTTCCATGCTGTCGACGATGCCTTCAGCCAGGGGATTATCTGGTCCAATTACAACTAGGTCGATAGCCTGCTCTTTGCTAAAGGCAATTAGTTTGTCAAAGTCCATCACACCAATATCAACATTGACAGTCTTGTGGCAGGTTGCTGTGCCACCATTGCCTGGAGCGCAGAAAATGTTTTTTACTCTGGTGCTTAAAGCGAGCTTCCAGCATATTGCATGCTCTCTGCCTCCGCCGCCAACAACCAGAACTTTCATCTATCTATACCTTTATACTTATCTTTCAGCGGCAATATTGATTGAGTCAACAAATTGGGGCAGGGTGGGATGCTGCTGGAAGACGTCGTAGCCGATGGTATGGTTGGCCAGTACGCCATAGAGCTTGTCGGCCACCGCTTGAAATTGGGGAGATAAATGGCTGGGCCGCTCTTTCAAGTCTTTCTCGCAAATTTCTTGCCAATCAAGGCGATTTTGGCTGGCTGCCATCTTCTGGGCTTTGCCTATGGCTAATTGCCAGCTGGAATCACGGTAAAACTGCCTGATCATTTCTTTTGATAGGCTGTGACCGCTATAAACCAGTCTTAACTCATCGGGGCCAATGCTGTCAGCTAAGAGCAGGCCTTTATGATCTTCTAGAAATTCAAATTTGCCGTCCCATAACTCAATGCCGCGTTCGGCGAAGTGATGGTAGATAGCTAAAGCTGTAGCAAATGCTAACTCGGCTAACTCTTCAAAGCGCTTGGGAGTGAGCCCTGAAATTGTCAGTGCTTCTTGAATTGATAAGAGGCGGTCTTTCGGTTCGAGTTTTGTATAGAACTCAAGTACCGGCCTCTCAAACCACCCTTCTTCTGGCACGGCACTCAGGCCTAACACTTGCGCATAGCTAGGATCTGCTGCTAGTCGGCTTTTGAGCGAACTGCCTGGGGGCATGCCAAAGCGGAAAACTACTTCTAAAGGTACCAGTCTTCTGGCTTCGGTGATGTTGTGACTGTAATAGAAAACTGTTTGATCAAGCAGTGAAGTTGGCTCTGGTCGCTGCACTTCAGCTTTGACCACGGACATATAAGCTTTAGTGTTCGGAATTTGCTCGATGGTAACGCTCTTACCATCGCTCCCTACTAATCCTTGAAAATGGTGACGAGCACCGTGGGTGGTGAGGCGTTGAAACAGTGGTTGATTAACTAATTTCTTCAACCATTCATGATTGAATCTAGAGAGGTGAACCGATTCGCTCAGGTTAATCCAGGTTTTGTTATCAGCCAGATACTGAAAGAAGAAAGCACCTAGGGCAACAAGAGCCTTGCCTTTGTTGGCGATGGTATCGGGCATCTTGCCCCAATCAAACACCGAGTAGTCGTCTGTAAATTCAAACCAGTAAGAGCCGTCGTCGCCTTCTGGCCGCCAGACCCGTTTTACCGAACCGTCGTATTCCAGAATCAGGTCTTGCAAGTCAACCGACAACTTTTTTCTCCTTACTTAAGATTTGCGAATGAGATTGGTGCGGTCTTTGAGCCTCTGTGATTGGAAGTCACTGCCACAAGTGACATCGGTCGGATAGGTTCCAGTTAAGCAACCGGTGCAAAGGGTATCTTTCTTCAAGGCCTTGCGCAGGCCTTCGATTGTTTGGAAGACAACGCGATCGGCGCCCAATTTTTTTGCTACTTCTTCATCAGTACAGTTGTAGGCAACCAGTTCATCTTGACTGGGGAAGTCGATACCGTAGTAGCAAGGGAATTGAATTTGCGGGCAAGTAGAAGCCATGATTACTTCCTTGGCTCCCGATTGGCGCATTAGTTCAATAATTTGGGCGGCAGTGGTGCCACGCACGATACTGTCATCGATAACCAGGCAACGTTTACCGCGAATTTCTGACGGAATTGGTGAGAGCTTGCGGCGGATTGCTTCTTGTCTGGCGGCATGGCCGTCAAGAATAAAAGTACGATTGACGTAGCGGTTTTTTATTAGTGATTCGCGGAAAGGCAGGTCAAGTGCTTCGGCAATGGCAATCGCTGCACTTCGGCTTGTTTCAGGTACTGGCACAACGACATCAGCTACGATTCCTAGCTCTTTGATGCGTTCAGCTAAAACTAAACCCAGCTGGAAGCGAGTTTCATATATAGAATGATCTTCTAGCTCAGACTCAACTCTTGAGAAATAGACCGATTCGAACATGCATGGTGAAAGAGAACGCTGGAAGAGCACTTTGCGAGACACTTGCCTGTCTGCTCCAATATAGATTGCCTCACCGGGAGCAATCTCGTTTTCGACTGTGTAGCCTAAATAAGTAAGGGCGATTGATTCGCTAGCCAGGGCATAAACAGGCAGACCTTCACTGTTTAACCGGCTGCCAAAGATTAGGGGTCTGATGCCGTCAGGATCACGGAAGCCGAACAGGCCGCCTGTGCCATCAATACCGACAACGGCATAGCTGCCCACCAAACGGTGCATACTGGCTTCAATAGCCTTGAACATGTGCTGGGCGTTAGGTTCGTGGCCATCCAGCTCAAGAGCCAGTAACTTCAGTATCACTTCAGAGTCAGATTCGCTAGCCGGAGTATATTCCAGCCCTGCTTCTGCCAATTCATCTCGCAAAGTATATACATTGACGATATTGCCATTGTGGCCAATACCGATTGTTGAGCGAGCATCAAAGAAAGGTTGTAGTAAGTTGGGGTCTTGTCTGCCTATGGTAGCGTAGCGCGTATGACCCAGTGCGGTTTTGCCTTTGAGGCCCTTCTTAAAGGAGCGCTCGGAGAAGACATTCTCGATTAAGCCACTGCCTTTCTGTAGATTGAAAAGTTCACTGCCGCTTTCTGCCAGAGTCAAAATGCCCGCGCCATCCTGCCCCCGATGCTGAAGATTCATCAATCCGACAAATACATCTCTAGCAGCGTCAGTCGTGCCTGATACGCCAATAATTCCGCACATACGTGATCCCTCTATGGTCCACAAGCCAAGAATACTGCAATTGGTATCTGGTTAGCTGTTGATTAGCTCAATTATTAATGAGTTCCCTTTAGAAAATTTTCTCAACTGCCGCTCAAGCTCTATGCTTTGAGGCTTAGTAATATCGGTTACCTCTTCACAACGTTTTAGGCAATAATAGTGCACTAAATAATTGACCAAATACTGCACAAGTAAATGTTGCATTTAGCTCGCCATAATCCTATGAGGCCCTTCTATGACCACACCAATTGTCTCCGTTGTTATGGGCAGTAAGTCTGACTGGGAGACTATGCGACATGCCAATGAAGTATTGGATGAGTTTGAGATTCCTCATGAATGCAAAATCGTGTCGGCCCATCGCACGCCCCAACTATTGACTGAATTTGCCACCACCGCTGAAGGGCGTGGCATAGAAGTAGTAATAGCCGGGGCTGGCGGTGCGGCCCATTTACCGGGGATGGTTGCTGCGCAAACACTTGTGCCTGTTCTTGGTGTTCCAGTGGAGAGCCATGCTCTAAAAGGGCTTGATTCGCTGCTTTCAATCGTACAGATGCCAGCTGGTATACCAACCGGTACATTGGCCATAGGGCGAGCTGGGGCGATAAATGCTGCACTGCTGGCAGTGGCAATCTTAGCTAATAAACGACCAGCTCTTCGCGAAAAATTGCGGGCTTATCGCCAAGTGCAAACTGATAAAGTTTTAGGAGATGTTTTACCTCTATGAAAGTACTTCAACCGGGTGCCACCATCGGCATGCTCGGTGGCGGACAGTTAGGTCGCATGTTCTGTGTGGCGGCTCGTGAAATGGGCTACAAAGTGCATGTTTATACTGACGAAGAAAAGAGCCCCGCTGGCCATATTAGCGACAAGCTGGTCTGTGCCTCATATTTAGACGAACAAGCCTTGGCTCATTTCGCTGCTGAAGTTGATGTCGTTACCCTTGAGTTTGAAAATATTCCAGTTGAGACTATCAATATTTTGTCGCGCACAACCCCAGTCTATCCTGGCGCCGAGACTCTCTATGTCGCTCAAAATCGAGAGCGAGAGAAGCAGTGGTTGGTTGCCAATGGATTTCCTGTTGGCGCCTTTGTCTTGATTGAATCTCCAGAGCATTTGTCGGCCCTTGAACAAATTGGCTTTCCTGCAGTATTGAAAACCGCTGGTTTTGGCTATGACGGTAAGGGTCAGCGCATTGTCCGCAACATTGATGAAGCCAAGTTGGCCTTTGCTGAGCTGGCTCAGTCAAGCAAGAAAGCTGGAGTTGTGGCTGAGTCATTGATTTCTATCGACAAAGAGTTCTCTGTGATAGGGGCGCGCAACTATCAGTCTAGCGAGAGAGTTTTTGAATACTTTGGTCCGATTGAGAATAAGCACGTCAATCATATTCTTGATGTTTCTTCTGTACCAGCCAGGCTATCCCAACATCTAGTAGAACAGGCGGCCAACATCACTGCTGCCATTATGGACAAGCTCGATTCTGTTGGCCTTCTTTGTGTTGAGTTCTTTCTTACCGATAAAGGAGTCTTGCTGGTCAATGAACTGGCACCCAGGCCCCATAATTCGGGCCATCTCACAATAGAAGCTTGCCCGACTAGTCAATTTGAACAACAAGTTCGTGCTGTCTGCGGTCTAACTCTTGGGGCGACCATGCCATTCCACTCAGCTGCAATGGTCAATTTATTGGGAGATTTGTGGTTGACGACTAACCATAAGCCTAATTTTGCTGCGGCTTTAGCTATTAGTCAGGCCCACCTGCATCTTTATGGCAAAGAAGAAGCCAGGGCCGGGCGTAAGATGGGTCATATTACAACAGTGGCAGAATCAAGCTCTTTAGCTGTTGAGCTGGCACTGAGGGCCCGCGCTAGTCTTTAGTGCTAAGTAAACTTTAGTGCTAAGTAGAAGATATGAAAAAGAAGGCCAGGACTTAGTCCTGGCCTTCTCAAATTGATTAGAAGCTCAGTTCTAGACTACTCTTCTTCTTCCTGAGTTTTTGAAGCGACGAGCAGGAACAACCTTGCGTGGTTCAGGCTTGCCTTCTTGTTCGAGTTGACGGCCCATTACCTTTTCGATGTCACGAATGAGGTAACGTTGTTCGTCGTTAACAAATGAGAGTGCTACACCAGAGCGTCCAGCGCGGCCTGTACGGCCAATTCTGTGTACGTAATCTTCTGGTGAATCAGGCAAGTCGTAGTTGACTACGTGTGAGATCGCTGGAATATCGAGGCCGCGAGCAGCAACGTCAGTTGCTACCAAGACTTTGAAGCGACCATCGCGATAGCGCGATAGTGTTTTCTCACGTTGGCTTTGGCTGATATCGCCGTGAATTTCTTCAGCTAACACATTAGCGTCACGCAATCTGCCTCTAACCCAGCCAGCTCTGCGCTTGGTTTTTGTGAAAACAATCACTGAACTCATTTCTAGTTCGGCAATTAGTTTAACCAACAGGGCATCTTTGCCGAATTCGGTTACGTGGTAGAGCTTTTGATCGATTGCAGTAGGCTCAATCTGACTTGATTTCGCTTTGACTGTGATTGGGTTTTTGAGGAATTCAGCAGCCAATCTGTGAACGCGATTGTCAATGGTAGCTGAGAACATTACGGTTTGACGTTCTTTTTTTAGTTGCGAAATGACTTTGCGAATTTGCGGCATGAAGCCCATATCGAGAAGTCTGTCGCCTTCATCTAGAACTAAGATTTCAACGCCTGATACATCAGCAATTCTGCGTTCAACCATGTCGAGCAAACGACCGGGAGTAGCAACGATAATATCAACACCACGCTTGAGGGCGCGGCTCTGCTTCTCGTAGCCTGTGCCGCCATAAAGGGTGACGCAGCGCAATTTGTTGTATTTGGAGAATTTGACGAATTGCTCTTCTACTTGAAGAGCGAGTTCGCGGGTTGGCACCATGACTAGTGCTCTTGGTCTTTTTTCTGGTTCTTGCAGGCATTCAATAATAGGCAAAGCAAAAGCAGCAGTTTTACCTGAGCCTGTTTGAGCTGAGCCCATAATGTCTACGCCGGACAATAACAGTGGAATAGTGTTTAGTTGAATTTCGGTTGGTTCAACGTACTCTGCATCTACGAGCGCAGCGAGAGTAGACTTGGACAAGCCAAGTTCAGCAAATGTGGTCAATTTAGAATCCTTTTATAACAACGGCTAACAAGCCAGTACCTATCTATTTGCGATCCATTTAGTGTGGATGGATACCTTGCCTGATTACTCAAGGACCTTGATCGCTCAAGGTTTAGACAAGGACGTTCTGCGCAATCGACGGTGATGACCAGTTCATGGCTTAAAAACCATCGTTTTTTCAGAATCTATCGCAGCATGCCACATATCATCACTGGATGTCAATGTAGAAATGTTGCAAACTAACTTATGTGAACTAAGCTGGGGTTCATTTTGCCCCGAATTGATACCATTTACGGTCACTCTTCTGCTTTTGTCCTGGTTGCTCAGTTAGGGTGAGATTGAGCCGGCGACCGCTGACATCGTGGCCGTTTAGGTTAGTTACGGCGTCGGCGGCTTCGCTAGAGCTGCCCATCTCCACAAAGGCATAACCTCGATTGGTGCCAGTTCTTGGGTCTTTGGGAAGATCTACAGAAAGCACAGTGCCCACAGTCGTGGCGAATAACTCTTTGATTTGGTGCTCAGTAACTGCTGTAGCCAGGTTTCCTACTAGTATTTTGTTGTTCATTTTATTGTTCTTCGAGGCTATTCAGGGTTACTTCGCATGCTGTAGCACGTTAAATTGCGCTTCGCAGAAGATTCTGGAAGCAAAACATTATCGCCATGATTGCATTATGACAGAGATCTAAGAAACAAGCCGGCGATATTAGGTCTGTTAACCTACTTGAATGTCAAGAGAAGGTTAATTCTTCTATTAATAGCGATTGCAGTCTGGATTGTATTCAGAAACTAGTTGTTCTTGAACACTTGCTCTCTCCCAGCGGGTTGAATCAGGCATTGCCAGAATGAAGACAAACAGCTCGCTTTCGTCGCCGCCATTGTTGGCCCAGAAATCTAAGACGTGGTTGTGACTTCTTAGGGCTTGTTGCGAGAGATCATCTGCTTGTCCGAAGTACAAAACAGTGTGAGCTTTGGGTTTGTTAGCAGGGTCTTGCTTGTAAGTAATGGCATAAACGGCTGGTAGCATTGGTGGTGCCCAGTTGTTGAGTGTGCCACCTGGATTGAACTTGAACCGTTGGCGCTTGCCCCAAGAAATACTCATGTCCTATCCTTTTTGCTCGTTATGCTCGTTTTGCTCGTTTTATGCTCGGCAATATATCGATTAACTAGCATGACATATGTTGCCCCAATTTGCCACTGCTCTTAGCCTCTAGCCAGGCACTGCTGTTAGAATTAAGTGATTAGTTGGACGGACCTACGTAAGGTTAGAGAGTCAGGGTTAGAGAGTCAGGGTTAGAAAGTCAGGGTTAGAAAGTCAGTGTCTAGTGGTTTAGAGCAGCAGTCTCATTGGCGCAATGTCTTGATTCTCGCCCAGCAAGCTGAGGTGACGGGTAATTTTGCTTTGGCTGAACAGCATTTCAAAGAAGCTCTTGCTTTAGCCCGGCAATTGCCTGATTCGACCCATAATGTCTTACTCAGTCTCAACCGCTTAGGTGAGCTTTATCGCTTGAAAGACGATTTCAAACAAGCTGAAGATTGCTACCGTCAAGCTTATGAGTTAGCAGCTTCGGGTGCCAATGAAGATAAGGCTCTAATTAAGGCTCAAGCTGCGATTCTGGCAAAAATGTTAGTAGCTCAGTCACGCATCGACGAAGCTCTTGAGTTTGATTTGGCTGAAGAGGTTTATCTGGATGCCGCTGGTATTGCTCTTTTAGCTGGCAAAAAAGAGTTAGCCCTGCAATACCTCGATAGTGGCATCCACGCTCTTGAGCAAGAACCTGACCAAACTAGGCGTCAAGGACAAGCCCTTCATTTCCTTTCTTTTGCTCGCTTATTGCAGACTGCCGGTCAAAATGAAAAGGCCGAAACTGTCTTTCGCTCGGCCCTATCGTGCCACGAGGCCGCGGGCCAGATTGATCCATTTCTTATCACCTCAATAGTTGATGGTCTCGCTCGGGTCCTCAATGAGCAGTCACGCGCTGATGAAGCTAACGAATTGTGGGAGAAGTATCGCCAATACAACGTATAGGTGATGTTACAAATGGTCTTTTGTCAAAGGAAGCGCCATCAGGCTGTGGCTCTGTGCTGGTATTGTTTTGTTTATGGAAGACAAGCAGCGAACGCGAATTATCATGGCAGCATGTGCCCTCACACTGTTGGGTGGGTTGAATACAGGCTGGACTGGCCCGCTTATTCCGAAAATAGCCCAGATTAAGGGCATAGATTTAGTCTTGGCTGGCTCTATTGTCAGTGTTAGTGCTTCAGGCAGTATGCTGATGTTGCTGCTCGGAAAATTTATTTGTGAGAAGTTAGGTAGCCGCAATAGTCTGCGCTTAGCTGCTGTCATTGCTGGCATCGGTATGGTCACTATAGCTGTCGCACCTGGTTTGTTGGTTCTTGCTATTGGAGCCTTTGTGATTGGCAGTGGATTAGGTCTTTGTAGTATTGCCGCGACAACTAGCGTTCTCCTTAGTGATACTGCTAGTAGTGCTGCTGCGTTGAATAAAGTCAATTTGTTCTTTGGTATTGGCGCCTTAGCTGGCCCGCTTGTTGCTTGGGCCGGCCTTAGCAGTCCCTGGTCTTTTCATATTGTTTATCTCTTTGGTGCAGCTTTCGCTTTCATCTGTGCCTTAGTGCTTAAGATACAAAGTCCGGGCAAGAAGCCGGTGGCAGTTAGTCAGTCGGTGACTGGCAATATCAAACAACCAATTTTGTGGCTTTTTGCTTTAGTAATTTTTCTCTATGTTGGTATGGAAGTTAGCTCCGCCGCCTGGCTATTTACTTTCCTGCAAAAGTACAGCGCCCTTGATTTAGCTCTTGCCTCGATTAGTATGACTGTGCTCTGGGCTGGTCTTACTCTTGGCAGAACAATCAGCGTATTTCTTTGCGGCCGGTACTCCTCTATAAAGATCACTTTGCTAGGTATGGCCTTAGCGGCTTCTTCACTTCTATCATTAGCTTGCTTCAGTAATTTGGGAATGGGCACCCTCGCTCTTGTACTGCTTCTCGGGCTGGGCTTTGGTCCTATTTTCCCTAATGTCTTGGCTGCTGCTAACGAGCACTTCATGCCTGACACCACAACCACTTCTAGTGTGGTGATTACCTCTGGTTCTGTTGGTGGTATCACTCTGCCACTGTTGGCTGGCTATTGTTTTACCAATTTTAGTTGGCAGATGGGTATGCTCTTCTTGTTTGCTGTCTGTACATCAATGCTCGCACTCTATCTGGCTCTGCTAAAGATTATTGCCAGGAAAAGCCAAGCAAAGAGTGAAGTCGAATTTGACAGTCAAGATTTGCCTGCCATAGGTGTCTAATTGACTGCGATTTTAGAAACGGTTTTTCAAAACTATCGAGCGCTGCAAAGTTACAGTGATAGCGGTACCGTTACCGTCGAAATTGAATCTATTGGTAAGAAATTTAGTGGTGAGAAAAAGCTCTTGACCGGTAGCATTTTCGCTACTAATTTTATGCGCAATGCTTTGGGTTCTAGTGCTAGAGAACCACATCTCTTTCGCTATCAATTTACAAGTACCGGGCATTTCGCAGAGCTTAAAGAAGACAACCTCAACTTCATTTGTTCCAACCACGAAGGTGTCTTTCAGCGCTCTCCAGAAGAAGGCTTGAACCCTAGCCCTAGTTTGGCCTTAGCGGTTGCCGATAGCGCGGCCGTCTCATTTGCTGGCTCGTATTATATTGCTTCCCTTTTGATGTCCGGTATAGTTGCCGAAAAGCAATGGTTCTTTAATAGACTGAGTGATTTAGAAGTTGTAGAAAATTCTGAACAGATTCAATTGCGGGCCAAGATTAAAGACGGACTTGTCGATTTGTTTGTTGACAGTGAGAAGTTAATCTTTAGCCAGCTGATTGTTGCCCGGCCAACATCTACAGCTAAATTTGTTTGGCAAGATACAGTTTTGAATGGTGAGATTAATACCCGAATCTTTGACCAGTATCGCTTTTAAAGAAAATTGCTCTTTATGTTATTGGATAGGGTTTAGAGTGGCTAATTCATTGGCATAGAATTAGCCGTATCGTGAATTAGCCGCATAGCGAATTAGCAATAAGAACATTGGCTTGCGCCCAGCCAGGTGGAGGAACTTTTCATGCCCCGAGACTTACCAATCGGAAACGGTAATGTCCTAATCAATTTTGATAAGCAATATCGTGTGCGTGATATTTACTATCCCCATGTTGGCCAAGAAAATCAGACAGTTGGTAGAGTCAATCATTTTGGCGTTTGGGTTGATGGTCAGTTTGCCTGGGTGCAAGATGGCTGGCAACTGGAGCGAAAGTATTGCAAAGAAACTTTAGTCACCGACGTGCTTTTGCGGCACGACAAGCTCAAGCTTGAGATTGTCGTCCACGACATGGTCGATTTCTTCTCTAACTTCTTCTTGCGCGAATTGCATGTCAAAGACTTGAGCGGCAAGGCTCGTGATGTCAGAATTTTCTTCCATCAAGATTTCAGTATTGCCGAGAATGATGTTGGTGATACAGCTTTCTACGACCCAAGAACTTCTTCAGTAATTCATTACAAGAAAAATCGCTGGTTTTTGATCAACTCTAGTAGCCATAAAAAAGTTGGAGTTCAGCAGTGGGCCGTCGGCAAAAAGAATATGGCTGGGTTAGAAGGAACATTTAGAGACGCTGAGGATGGCGAGCTTGGTTGCTTTGCTATTGCTCAGGGATCAGTTGACTCCACTGTTTCAGTGCATCTTGATGTTGCTGCTAATGGCGAAAATGTTGGTTACTATTGGATGTGCTTTGGTCGAAACTATGAGGAAGTGGAAGCTCTTGATGCGGCAGTGAAGAAGCAACAACTTTCGCATATTGTGCCTCGCAATCAGAATTACTGGCGTCTTTGGGTAAATCCTGGTCACGTTGATTTCTTGAGTCTGCCGCCCAAAGTGGTAGAGCTATACAAACGTAGTCTATTGGTGATTAGATCTCAGATTGATAATGGTGGTGCCATTATTGCGGCAAACGATCACGATATCACTCAGTTTGCACGTGATACCTATTCATATATGTGGCCGCGCGATGGCGCTCTGGTTGCTCATGCTCTGACAAAGGCTGGCTATATTGACCTTACTCAGCGCTTCTTCAGTTTCTGCAGCGATGTGATGAAGGAAGAAGGCTACTTACTGCACAAGTACAATCCTGATAAATCGGTGGCTTCAAGTTGGCACCCCTGGCTACGTGACGGCAAACTCGACTTGCCCATTCAAGAAGATGAGACAGCTCTTGTGCTCTGGTCGCTCTGGCAGCATTTTAGAAAATTCAGAGATATCGAATTTGTGCGTCCACTGTTTGTTCACCTGATCAAGCATGGTGCTGATTTCCTCGTGCAATTCCGCGACCCGGAAACTAAGCTGCCTCTTCCTTCTTATGACCTATGGGAAGAGCGTTATGGCGTTCATATGTTTACGGTTTGCAGCGTGATTGCCGGTTTGACTGGTGCCTATAATTTTGCTCAAGCACTGGGTGAAGTGGAACGGGCCGAAATATATAAGAAGGCCGCAGAAGAAACCCGCGAAGCTATGATTAAGCACATGTGGAGTGAGAAAGAGCAACGCTTCTGCCGCATGGCTACGCGCACCGCTGATGGCTACGATCTTGATATGACTATTGATGCTGCAATGTATAGCATTTTTGCTTTTGGTGGTTTGAGCCCTCACGATGAGAAAGTGGTGCTGACCATGAAAGCCATTCGCGATCGCCTTTGGATCAAAACTGAAGTTGGTGGTCTAGCTCGTTATGAGAACGATTATTATCATCAGATCTCGCAAGATGTTGACAAGGTTCCAGGTAATCCCTGGTTCATTTGCACCATGTGGTTGGCACAATACGATATTGCTGCGGCCCAGAGTGCCGATGGTCTGAAAGATGCCGTCGAGATGTTAGAGTGGGTGGCCGACCACGCTTTGCCATCTGGCTGTCTGGCCGAGCAAGTGCATCCCTATAATAATGAGCCCCTCTCTGTTTCGCCTTTGACCTGGAGCCATGCCACTTTTGTTACTTGTGTATTGGAATACTTAGAGAAACGCCGACAGCTCATGGCTGAAAGTGTTTTCTCTCACACTATTATTCCGGTTTAGTTTCAGATTCTAGTTTTTGACTTTAGCTTTGACTTGATCGTGCAATTTTTTTGTCTGCTGCGTTGCGGGATCATTTGCCCCTAGTGCCTTGGTGCGAATACGCAGACTATCGGCTAACAGTGGCTCGGCTTTGTCATATTTTTTCGTTTGCTGGTAGAGCACACCTAAGCAAAATTCAGTGGTAGCAATAGACGGATCATCTTTGCTCAGGGTCTTTTCTTGGATGTCTAAGGCTCTATGCAGGTACGAGTCAGCTTTTTCAAAGTCGCGTTTGACAAAGGCTAAGGTGCCTAAATATGTAAGGGTGTCAGCAATGGCAGGATTGTCGGGGTTCAGACTTTTCTCTCTGATGGCCAGGGCTTTTTCATAGTAAATAGTGGCTTTATCAAATTGCCCTTGCATCTGATAGGCCTGACCAATGGCGCTGAAAATGTTGGCCTGATTGAGATCAGCTAAACCTTGAGTAGAGCTGGCTACTTTTTCTGCTTGAGCCAATAGTTCGGTGGCTTTCTTAAACTGTTTTTGCTCTAAAGCTAGATTACCCAAATCAGCAAGTGTTTCAGCTACTGCTGCGTGATCTGGCCCGGTATAATTTTGTCTGATAGCAAGAGCGCGATTAAATAGCTTCTGAGCTTGGCTGAACTGGCCTTTGGCGCGATAAATTTTGCCAAGTTCATTCATCGATTCGGTGGCATCAAGGGCAGTCAATTTCTTTTCGCTTTCACGAATTTTGAGAATTTCCTGAAACTCTTTTTGTCCGTCATCTAAATCTTGTATCTCTACATAAGTACGACCCAGAGCCATTCTGACTTCGGCCACGCGATCATAGTCGCCGGAGCTGCGAGCTTTCTCTAAAGCAACCTTAAATTTCTTCAGCGCTTCTGTATAATCACCGTGATCGAATGAGGACTGTCCTTGTTTAATTAGCTGCGAGTAGTCTTCACTAGCGGATACCGGATCGGCTTGACCTGGGTTCTGATCTGGATCTTTGCTGCCGTCTTTATTGCTGGTACCTTTTGGCATCAAAACAATTGCTGAAGCGATTATTACCACGCCGGCAATTGATGCCCAGATCATGCCTTTGCGGGCCACTTTAGGGCTTGGTTGCATCTGTGACATAGAGTTTTCTAGCGTGCGCGATTGACGCGCTGGCAGCCTGACCGCACCAGTACTGGTGATTTGAGTATGAGAGTTCTCATTATCTCCCGTACCAGCTCCAGCAGCCGAGTTACTAGTACTGATTACAGCATCGGTAGAAGCAGAGGAGCTAGAAGAAACAGAAGCGTTGCTGGAGCCTGATTGACTTGTACTCACTTGCTGTGGTGACTCTGATTTGGCTGGCATTGAACCGCTGATTTCGGCTTGGCCTAGTTCTGCTAGTAATTCTTCGCGCAGTTGGGCCATAGAATCTTGGCGCTCATGCACTTCTTTGGCCATGGCTTTAAATATAATGGCCTCCAGTGATGGTGGCAGCATTAGTTCTGGAGCTACTTCGGCGAAAGGCGCAGGCAGGGCGGTGGCATGTTTGTTGAAACATTCCATGGCTGAAGCCCCAGCCACAGCTGGTCTACCCGTAAGGGTCCGATACATGACGCAGCCCAGTGAATAAATGTCTGAGCGGCCATCCAATTCACGACCCATGCATTGCTCTGGGCTCATATACATTGGGCTACCAAAAACTTCACCGGTTTTCGTCAACTCTTCGTTTTCTCCGTCCATTTCGGAGAGAATCTTTGCCATGCCAAAGTCGACAATCTGCACCACATCGCTTTGCCCATCGTAGTCGACCAGCATAATATTGCCGGGCTTAAGATCGCGGTGAATCACACCTTTTTGGTGAGCGTGATAGAGAGCAGCGCAAGTTTGTACGAAAATTTTGAGGGCGCGCTCAAGGGGCAGGTAATTATGCTTTGTCAGTTCGGCGGATAGATTGGTGCCCTCTAGTAAGTCCATAACCAGGTAAGGCAAACCCTGTGGCGTAACACCGAAATCGTAGACTTTGAGAATATTGGGATGATTAAGATGACTGGCGGCTTGGGCCTCTTGACGGAAGCGCTTAAGAGCAGTGGCGCTCGCTGCAAACTGAGGTAACATCAGCTTGATCGCTACTAACCTTTTCATCAGAAGATGTTTGGCTTTGTAGACAAGACCCATGCCACCACTGCCAAGCTTCTCTAAAATTTGATATTTGTCGGCCAGTGTAGTGCCAATCAATGTATCAACGAGAAGGGGCGTGAGCAACGTATCATCATCTGGGCAGATGATCATCTCAGGTGGGAATTCCTTGCTGCAAGAAAGGCAAACCTTTCTTGGTGGAAGGGACTTCGCTATTTCGGACTCAGTCAAATGGTCTCCTCAACGTGCCAACTTTAGTCTCGTCTAAAGTTGTTCCTGCTGACAACTTGGTTAACAGTAATATTCTAGTCTTACTAAAGCCTTATTACCTAATTACCTACTAACAAGCACTAAGTTTCAACTCTTTAAAACATCCTGTCATCTTTGTCATAAGCTGCGTGGGCCGTTGTATGCTCTATGCGATTGTCCGAGGAGGTCATATGAAGGTTAGAAAAGGTACACAGGCAGCTATAGCTGCAACTGGTCTGTTGCTGGGTTGCCAGGTACAGGCCTTGGCGCAAGTTCCAGGTGTTCCCAGTACCGGTTCTTATCCTGGCTATGCCCCCGCTCCGCTTCCCGGAGCCTCAAGTTCTGACCCTACGGTGCTTTCTGGGCGAGTTAAGCACGATATTATGCCCGCTGAAAAACTGCTATCGCAAGGTAAGTACGCTGACGCTGAAGGCATGTTTCGTGAGCTTATTGTTAACAATCCTGCTGATATGGCCGCCACAATTGGTTTGGGTACTGCTCTTGCCAAGCAGTTCAAGCTCGACGGCGCTGATGAATTGTTCGACCGGGTGCTTGCCACCGACCCTAACAATGCCCTGGCTTATGCCGGCAAGTCAACCGTCATACTGAATCGCCTGCAATCTTCATCAGGAACCATTAGAGCCAACAAAGAATCAATGTTGCAGCAAGCTGAAGAATATTCTAAGCGGGCTGTGCAACTTGCTCCGGCATCAGGTGAAGCACACTTTAGTTTAGGTCAAGTATATAAAGAACAAGGACGAGTGGTTGATGCTGGTAGTGAGTTCCGCACAGCCGTCAGTCTTGACCCTAATCATTCAGCTGCCATGGCCGCTCTAGGCCAGATCAAGCTCGATCAAGGCAGCCTGGCTGAGGCCCAAGAGAATTTCAAGCGCTCCATTGCTATAAATTCGGGTAATTCCAGCGCTCACTTTGGTCTCGGAGCTACTTTGCTCAAGCTTGGTCAAACCGATGAAGCTCTCAATGAGCTCAATACTTCTTTGGCACAGTTCCCTAATAGCTGGCCTACCCGCATGATGCTGGGTCAGGCTTATGCTGCTCAAGGTAATACAGCCGGTGCTCTCAAAGAGTTTCAGCTGTCGACCTTAATCAAGCCTGAGAATGCTGAGCCTTATTTGCGTATGGCTGATATCCGCGAAGAGCGCGGCGACCTTGAATTGGCCCTGGCTGATTTGCGTTCGGGGCTGACTCAAGCTCCCTACAATCTTGATTTGCGTCAGCGTATTGCCGATATCAATTTGCGTTTAGAGAAGCCAGACGAGGCTATCAAGGCTTATACAACTATTCTGTCGATGAGCCCAAACAATGCTGCTGCTGTAAAAGGATTGAGTCAAGCACTGTTCTTGAAGGCTCAGAAAGCTGCTGTGGGAGCCATGCTTGCTTCTAACGATTATGATACTGCCATAAAGACTTTAGACCAGGCTATTAAACTTAGCCCTGATGATATGGAGCTTTATTTAGCCAAAGCAAAATTGATGTCGCTCTCTGGCAGTAAGCCGGATCTCTCGTCAATGGCAGAGCCAAAGACCGACGGTGAGCGTATAGCTTATGCTGAAGCCTCTATGGCTAGTGGCGATTTCCAAAAGGCTTCCGATTTGGTCAAACAGGTGATTGCTGATCTGCAGGATGCCAAACAGACCTATGCTGTTGCTGACATTGCTTTGATGATCAAAGACCTCGACAATGCTGAAGCGGCCTACAAGAAAGGTTTGGCTCTTTCTGGTTTACCTGAGCGCGGTAATCGTGGCATCAGTCAGATTGCCACCATTAGGCAACAGGCTGTAGCTGATAGCAAAGTGGCCGATGAACTAGCTAAGAAGAATCAATGGGACGGAGCCATCAATCGCTATCATCAGGCGATCGCAAACAATCCTCGTTTGGCTGATGCCAGACTTGGTCTTGCCCGCGCCCTAGAGAAGAGCAAAGATCCCAAATCAAGCATGCTTTACGAGGCAGTTCAACAGTACGATTATTACCTGGCACTGCGCACAGACATGCCATCAAAAGAGCGTGAGAAAATGGTCAAAGATAACGCCAAGCTAAAAGACAAAGCTGCTAAACAGAAAGAGAAAGAAGCAAAGAAACGCTAACCAGACTCTCTTATAAGAGTAGATATTAGGACAGATAAACGGTAAATGTAATGGCCAAAAAATCAGTGTCTCATCATCCTTCAGCCGGTCGCCAGGTTCGCACTAAACAACCTAAGGCGCCGCAAATAGAAGCACCGCCATTACCGGTTGAAAATCCTGGGCAAGATAAGGTCGTCTATGCTGTTTTTGCCACCATCTTGATTGTTGGCACAATCATCAATATTCTGCTTTTCTATTTCGTGGGACAAAACCTCCACGAAGCTTATTTGGCTAAAAACTGGTTGAATACAGCCTTGATGGCTGCTCTTCTTGTTGGTCTGCTCTTTGCCGTTAGGGCTGCATTTACCGCTGCTTTTGTGGTGGCGGCAACAGTGGCCGGGCGTACTAACGCTTTTTCTGCGCAGCTCAAGATTTGTACTTGGGCTCTCAAATTCAAGTCGATTCTCCCAGATCGTGCTTCTTGGGCTAGCCAAGCCATTATTCAACAAATGATGGCGAAGCAAGACTTTGATCAAATTATCGAATTTGGTACCACTCAGTACGAAGATATTACTGCGAAGAATCCCAAAGACCATAGTCTGGCCGTTCTCTGTACTTATGTTGGTATGTCCTATCAAGCCAAAGGCGATCTTGCTAAGTCGATTGAGTGGAATGAAAAATCGATTGAGCAATTTGGCAAATTCTTTCAGTCTATTGAGAAATCAAGGTTTGCTAAAAAGCTGGGAAGCCAGGGTGTAGTTGAAGCTATGACTCTTAATTATGCTCAGGTATTGGCGGGGCTGGGCAGTAGCTATTTGCAGCAACAAAATTTCCGCAAAGGAAAAGAGCTGCTCAAGCAGTCTCTTGAGCAGGCCAAGAAAACTTCTGAGACTCCAGAGCGTCGTCAGTTGATAAAACAAGTTGAAGACGGCCTGAGCCGCCTGAAGCACTGGTAAATTTCCTTATGACAAAAATTGCCGTTTCTTTATTGCTAATTCTTGCTCTCAATCTCAGTGTCAGTCTCAGTCAGGCAGCATTGGCTGAGACTCTTCAGGCTGGTATTGAGCATTCTGATTATCTTCCTTCAGTTTCCAATACTTATGTTCCTGGCTATTCTCATGGCGGCTATAGCCAGGGGCCGAGCAATGGCAACTACCGTGGTGGCTATCAACTAGAAACCAGTCAGAGCGATCAGACCCATTCAAATCTGTATCAGCAATCGGCTTCTATGCAGAGGCCTCAGCCCCAGCAGCCGGTAATTGAGTGGTTTCAGATACCAAAAGTGATGGCAGGCTCCTGGTCTAAACGGGGAGACGTGACTGTGGACGTCACTGATTTGCGCACAGGCATGAAGCGAGCAAGTGGTGCCTGGATGGACAATGAAATGGTAGTGCATATGGGCCACCAGCTTGATAAAGCTGGTAATGTCTGGCACGTCAATATTTTGCCATCTGAAAAAGATAGTGTCTCTAATGGCAAGCAAGTGAAGTTTCTGACGGTGCAGCAAATTTGTGAGCAGTCAACTCCAGTTAATCTTTCTACTCGCACACACTATGTCATTACCGAGACCTATCCAACTGGGCAAGTAGCTGACATGTTCCAACAAGAGTCTCTCAATCACTACTTTCTTCTTGGCACTGGCGAGATGGAAAATAGAAGCTCCAATCGTGTTTTTACCTCCAGTGGTCAACCGGTGCGCGATGGCACCTTAGAGAGCAAATTCACCCGCATCGGACCGTTTACGCCAGTGCCGCAAATGAATGGTGTTGATTTGCAGCAAGCCCTAAACCAATTTTTGCTCTCCAAAGGGCGAGCAGATTTAGCGCAATAATATAGAAGTTGTGACATGGTACGCGTTTCTCAGCAGCAGATCGACGATTATGCCCGGGATGGTGCCATTTGTATTCGTGGTTTGCTTAGTGCTGCTCAGATCGATTTGCTTAGGCTCGGAATAGAGGCTAATCTGCAAGCTTTGAGCCCGCGAGCAAAAGTAGCAAGTAATGCCGACGACCCGGGTTACTTTGTAGAAGATTTCTGCAATTGGCAGACAAATTCTTACTACAAACAGTTGCTCTTCCAGTCTGAGCTTGGAGAGGTGGCCGGAAGATTGATGCAAAGTTCAACTAGCAGACTTTATCATGATCACTTGCTAGTGAAGGAGCCGGGTACAAGGCAGCGCACTCCTTGGCACCAAGACCAGCCTTATTACAATATCGATGGCAAGCAGAATTGCAGCATGTGGATTGCCGTAGATTCAGTTGCTCGGCATTCTACTCTTGAGCTTGTGGCTGGATCGCACTTGGGGCCATGGCTCATGCCCCGTTCTTTTCGAGATAACCAAGCCAAATGGTTTCCGGATGGCAGCCTAGCTGAGCTGCCCGATATTGATGGAGCACCAGAGAACTTCCCTATTTTAGGTTGGGAAGTTGAACCTGGTGATGTTGTTTGCTTTCATATGCTCACTCTTCATGCCGCCGGGCCAGTCGATGGCGATCGCCGCAGACGAGTTTTCTCTGCTCGGTTTTTAGGCGATGATGTGGTGCACGCCCCGCGGCCATGGGTGACATCCCCTGAATTTCCTGGTTTGCAAGAACAGTTGCCGGCCGGAGCCAGTATGGACCATCCTCTCTTTCCTTTGCTCTGGCAGCGAGCTATTTGATTGCCGTAAGCACGACTGTCATCTCGGCTTTGTTCATATGAAATTGATTCTTCTTCCAAAGTGGTCCAAAGATGCGGTCTTCATTTTTTGAATATGAGTCGGCTGTCAGTCTTACTTTTACCTTCTTACCAGTGGTACTAACCCTAATGGCATAGTCACCCATGGGAATTTGAGTGAAGGTGACCGTTGCTTTACCGTCTTTTGTGTTTATCGACTGTTGGCGATAAGGATTAGTTTTTTCACTTGATTTGAACAAGGCTATATCTAATGGCGAGCTGTTGAAGCCTTGGGCGTCAATATTTAGAGTACCTTCTATTGCAGATTCTGTCGTAGATTCTTTCGTACGTTCTATCGTACTTTCTGGCGTACTTTCTGGCTTGTTGCTTTTGGCTGCCTGAATTTCTTGAGCCTGGCAGTCGATATTTTGCGGTGCCATTATGGATGCTAAAGATATTAATGATACTGAGAGTGATACTGCTAGTTTTGACATCTTCATCTATATATTGACTCTTTTGAACTGTGACATTATCCAGGATCTGATAAAAAAACAACGAAAATAGATTCTATCCTCTTGATTAGCTGGGCTAATAGCCACACCGTTATGTTCTTGAAAGCCAAGTGGTGGCTGACCCTGTCGGTGGTGCCCTTGGGCCATGCTATAAATTATTTCCAGAGGGGCTTCCCGCTCACTACCGCAATTTATTGCCGTAAGGGTCGAACCCTCGCCAAATAATAAAAATGCATACTGTTAATACTAGAAAGAACTATCGTGTTGAAGAAAGTTGTTGGCTGGAGTCTTGTATTCGCCATGCTTGTTTTAGCTACTGCAAGTGTCAATGTAGAACCTGACGATAGCGATTTAATTGCTAATTCGCATCAGTCAAGCTACTAGTATGGTCTAATTGTAAGGCTTTGCCTTTTCTGAGGCTATTATCCTGAAAGAATTAGATGTTCGTAGACTGCTTTATCGCACCGAGATTAAAAAGGTGCTGGGTGAGAACCCTAACAGTCGTGTCGTCGACGAGCTTGAGTTGTTGCGTGGTGTGGTGCGTGTTGATGTTGCCGTTATTAGTGACACATTGCACGGCTATGAAATAAAGTCAGCTTCGGACAATTTGATTCGCTTGCCCAATCAGCAAGAACACTATCGCAAAGTTTTTGAGAAGATGACTTTGGTTGCTGACGAAAAGCATGTGGAGCATGCAGTTAAGATTGTTCCAGACTGCTGGGGGCTGATTTCGGTCGGCATGAAAGACGGCAAGCCCTTTGCCAATGAAATCTGGCCAGCACGTCGAAGTTATGAGCTTGATCCTTTGGCCATGGCGCAGCTTCTCTGGCGGGAAGAAGCACTTGAGCTAATGCAATACTTTGATTTGAACTATGGCTACGCAAGCAAACCACGTAAGGTTCTCTGGCAGGTTCTAGCTAATAATTTGACGGTAGAACAGCTAAAGGCTTTTGTCTGCTTTAAGTTGAAGACTCGTAAGGGCTGGAAGAAGAAGAAACGCTGTCGACTAACGATTAAGTGATTCGTTTCTTTGCTTTTTGTGCTTTTCGTCTCTTCTTTTTCATAGTGCAGAGACCAACTCTCGTTGGTGCTTCAATTAGATCTCTTATGCTTGATTTGCCCAAGGCGATTTCTACGAGGGCAAGGGCCTCGTCAAGCTGCTTGTGCAGCGAGCACATTGCTCCACCATGCTCAGCTAGGCCGAGGGGGCAGGAGTGAATGCGTGGTATGGGATCAACTGTTTCTATTATTTCTAAGATAGAAAGGTCTGAGGGATTCACCGATAGGGTAAATCCTCCGCCCAATCCTCGTTGAGACGAAACTAAGCCCGCCCGACTTAACGACTGCAGTACTTTAGATAAATATGCAGTTGGCACCTTAGTACCGTCTGCAATTTGAGCAGTTGTATGTGCTTGTCCGTCGCTCATTGCCAAAAACACCACAGCGCGTAAGGCGTATTCGGTGGTTTGCGTAATCAACGGGGGATCCTCAGGCTGCCATCAGTCATTTTAGTTTACCAAAAGTGTTTTGTATACAAATTTCGAATTTTAGATATAGTCTCCCTCTATTGGTGATTGCCCAAAGCCAATCCAGCGATAACTAAAATAATCACCATCTTTTCCATCTATTGATTTATTCATCCATATAAAGGAATAGGCTTGGCTGTCGACTACCATACGGCGGTGTTGGCACTGCCGTATATTCACCAGGTATTACTTAGTGATGCTTTGGTTGTCGTTCGTATACAGCAATTGAAGGAATTACCATACAAGCGTGAAAGAAAAAGGTTGACTACCATACGAGCGTATGGTTTAATTGCTTCATCGGGCAAATGAATTGAATACAGAAAGGAGGCCGCCGTAGCGCTTATGGTTGGTGCAGTTACTGTCGCTAATTTGAAGAAAGAGCTTGAACATCTGTTTCCGGGGAAGTGGCTATCTGGAGGTGAAGTAGGTCGCACTCTTAAAACTGGTATTGAGCAAATTGACTTTGGCCGTTCGGCTGGCCTTCTGAAGCGACGGGTTACTGAGTGGGTTGGTACTTCTTCTTCCGGAAAAACAACAGTTTTGCGCTCGATTTGCGCTAATTGGTGTGCCACTGGTTTGAATGTAGTTTATATAGATACCTTTGACAGATTACTGGCCTCTGATTGGTGTTTTTTGAATAATGCAAAAGACGAAAAACAAGGTAGATTCTGGGTTCTAAGAAGCAATATCGACTCTGCCGTTAAGCGAGACTATGTGAAAGATTCACTCTGGGCATGCGAACAATTGATTCGTTCTCGTGTTTTTGATGTGGTCATTCTAGATTTGGGCGAGAGAAACATCATAACAAGCAACTTCTATGCAAGATTGCAGAGGGCCTTAGAGCGATCGAAAGCCTCCCTAATAGTGCTTAAAGATGATGATTCTTTTGCTCAGTCAGCAAGCTGGGGCACAAACTCAAGACTGAGTTTCAATTTCGCAAGACCGGTACATTTCGAACTGGGATTAACAGGTCATAGTGATGACATCGCTACTATTATGCCGACGATAAAAGGTTCGATTTTGAGGGATGGTATGGCTGAAAATATTGAGGTATCTGTGGCTTCATATGTGCAGAATCGCTTGTTTACGCATCCCAAAGTTCCAGATCGCAGTACATCAAAAACTAGAGCCCGAGCTTAAAGGTAAAGCTCTAGTTCTTCTCGCTAGTTCAAAAAATCAAAATCAATCGTTGCAGTTTTCTAGCAGTATTGGTCGGGCAAAAGTTCTAGTTTGCTCGCGAGAAGCCGAGCGCGCCAATATTCGCCCTGGTATGACGTTCACTGAAGCAAGAGCAATTTGTTCTCACATAGTTTGGAGAGAGTATGATGACAAGTTTTACAAGAGTGCGCAGAAGAAATTGGCAAGGGAACTTATTGCCGCGTCTCCACGTGTTAGCACTCGTGAATCAGGACTTTTCTACATTGACGCTGAAGGATTTAATCGCCTGGGCGGCGAAAATAAGCTTTGTCGAGATGTACTTAAGTTGGCTAGTCGTTACGGTTTTGTCGACGGCCGTATTGGCCTCGCTGATAGCGCTTTTGCAGCAAGGGTAGCCAGTCGTTCTAAGACTAAGCGCTGGTACATAGTTACCCCAGACTGCGATACAGTTTTCCTTTCGCCTCTTTCTATCGACTTCCTGCCCGTCGAGGAAGAGGCGAAGGGAAATTTAAAAGAGTTAGGTATAAGAACAATTGGTCAGTTTACGGAGGTGCCAGTTTCATCATATATAGGACGTTTTGATAGTAGCGTGATAAGTGCTTATGAACTCGCTTGTGGCAGAGATAGTACTGAGCCAGCACTACCGGTTCAAGAAAAACAGTATCAATGCACTATTGATATTGGCTCTGCTACTGAATCATTGCGCGATACCTTGTTCATTTTTAAGACAATGCTAGAGCGCTTGACTCGTGATTTGCAGACTGATGGTCTTTGCGCTGACGAGCTTACTGTTTGTTTCTTTAATGATAACGATAAGTTCGATGAGCGCACCATTAAGCTTATTCGCTCTTCTAGTAACAGTAAGTTCTTGTTAGATGTATTAAGGCTTTCGCTTGAATCCAAGCAGTTAAAGCGTGAGTTCACTGCAATTTATCTCGGCGTTTCAAGATTTTCAAAAGAGTATTTTGAACAAACGAAAGCGACCATTTCCCCGTCTGAGAGTTCCAATTTTTCAAGAGAAGAGCTTTTACTAAGAGGTGGTGATGAACTTGATGATAGCTCCGAGCCAGTTTTGCTATTGCTGCAGCGCTTCATTACTAGACTTGGTGAAGAAGCTCTCGTTAAACCTGTCCTAAATGATCAGTACTTGCCAGAGCTAGCTGGTGTTTGGATTCCTGTTGTTGGTCAATCAGATTTTAGTGCAAATGCTAATTCCGCTACTCCCGTTCATGAGGTATTTCTTAGTCACACTGCCCTTTTAACTACTAAAAAATCTAGAAAGGACTGCTTGATGCCAGGATTGGTGCTTAAGCGTCACCTACCGGCAATGCCGGTGTTTGTTCAATTTAAAGAGAAGAGTGAGTCTAGTTCTGAAGTTGATAGATACACGCCATTTCGACCTGCTGCCATTACTTATAGAGGAAATTGGTATCACGTAAATCAAATAACTACTCCGGAGAGAATCTCTGGTATGTGGTGGGAAAAACCTGTTCGCAAGTCATACTATGTTGCTTTAATTGAGAAGAAGCCTGAAGTAGCAATGCTTTCAAGAGCGGGCCTTAAGAGTGGAATTCGATCAATTTTGCCTACATTGATGACCGTTTTACTTGTCTATGATCATCAAGAAAGAGGTTGGTTTGTGGAAGGAGTGTTCGATTAGGTAAGTTAGTTCGATTAAGCTAGAAAGTTCGACTAAGCAAGAGCATTCCGAGCGAGAGATTATCTTTAGGTGTAAGTTGTTTAGATACGCCGAACTTCATTGCCATTCTGGGTTTTCCTTCTTGGATGGTGCCTCTAATCCCGAAGATCTAGTTGGTCGGGCTAAAGAGTTGGGTCTTGCCGCACTGGCAATTACAGATCATGATGATTTAGGTGGCATTCCTCGCTTTGCCCATGCTGCTCGTGAGCTTTCACTTCCTGGAATAATTGGTGCGGAACTTACTCTTGAAGATAATTCGCACCTAATTCTCTTGGTGCAAGATCTTTCTGGCTATCGCAATCTCTGTGCCTTAATTACTCTTGCTCGGATGGAACGCGAGCGGGGTTTTCCACGTGTAAGTTATGAGCAATTATTTGCTCATGCTGGTGGGTTATTGGCACTTTCTGGTTGTCACCATGGAGCAATTCCAGCTGCTCTGGCACGCGACGATACGATGGCTGCTCGTCGGCTATTAAAGCGCTTTGTCGAGGTGTTTGGTTCAGACTTTTATCTAGAAGTTGGCAATCATTTTATTACCCAAGAAGCACTGATTGTTCGTCAGATTATTGAGATGTCTAGTTCCACTGGGGTCAGTTGGGTAGTTACCAATAATGTTCATTATGCCACTAGCGAAAGGCGCATTGTGCATGATGTTCTCACTTGCTTAAAACATAAAGTCACCCTGGCAAATGCAGGTACAAGACTTCGTCCCAATGGCAGTTGGTATATGAAATCGCCAGAAGAGATGACTCATCTCTGGCGCGATAATCTTATTGGTATAAAGAATACACTTGCAATTGCTGAACGCTGTCAGTTTCGACTTGGTTGGCTGGAGCCACCATTGCCGTCTTTCACATGTAATGAGGAAGTGGCAAAATATTGTGGAATTTCCGCTACCTCGAGTACAGAAAAGACAGCGAATACAGATAAGACAGCTGATGTGGTGCAAATTGAGTGTGAGGGCAAGCTTCTACCGACGGCCGTAAGCTACCCTGGGCTGCTAGAGCAATTGGTCTGGTCTGGCGCAGCCAAGCGCTATGTCGATATTACTGAGCAGCATCGCAAGCAGTTGCATCATGAATTGAATTTGATCAATAAGCTTAAGTTAGCACCCTATTTCTTGATTATGTGGGATATCGTTCGTTATGCTCGCTCTAATGGAATAGCGGTGCAGGGGCGAGGCTCTGCTGCTAATTCGGCTGTGTGTTATTGCTTGATGATTACCGCCGTTGATCCAATTGGCATGGATTTACTTTTTGAGAGATTTCTTTCTGAAGGCCGTCACGAGCCTCCTGATATTGACCTTGATATTGCACACCAGGAAAGAGAGCAAGTATTGCAGTATGTCTATGAAAAGTATGGTCGCGCCCACGCTGCTATGGTCTGCGAGGTCATAACTTATCGTGGTCGCTCTGCTACCCGTGATGCTGCCCGTGTACTTGGCTTTTCTCAAGAACAGGCCGACTTACTTTCCCGTGAGGCAAGTCATAGTGAGGCTTATGATGCAGCAATGAAGTTGGCCAATGGTGGCTTAGAGCGCCTCGGTTTTGACATCAATGATCACCGCGTGAAGATGTTGATTAAGGTCATAGCCGGTCTGCATCAGCTGCCGCGTCACCGTTCTATTCATGTGGGCGGTTTCGTTTTATCGGGTCAACCAATAGGTGAGATTGTACCAGTGGAAAGTGCTGCCATGGAGAAGCGCACTGTGATTCAGTGGGATAAAGACGATATTGATCTGGTGGGATTAATCAAGATTGATTTGCTTGGTCTAGGCATGCTGACAATGATTCAAGAGGGTCTGAGATTAGTTAGTCAGCATCGTGGTCTCGATATTGATATCGGTCGCCTTGATATGGCTGATGAGCAGATCTATAAGATGTTGCAAAAGGCAGACACTGTGGGCGTCTTTCAAGTTGAGT
>CALRQI020000003.1:0-648494 GCA_943370275.1 bacterium Ga0077546
AGCACACCGCCAGCGTTCGTCCTGAGCCAGGATCAAACTCTCCGTTGTCACTTAGCGTTAGCCAAGTGCGTTTAAAACGATTTAGTTTGCCTACTCAAAATTCTTGACAGGCGCCTTGTACATAAGGCTATTCAGTTATCAGGGTTCAAATTGGCGTCGGAGTGATCCGCTCAGAGGCGAATGTAATTCAGACGACGAGAGAAATCATACCAAGCTAAATAGGACGTGTCAAACAATACAAAAGTGAGTGTCCATAGGCTTCTTACAAAAGCATCCAGAAATACACACAATTGCCTAACCCTTTCTTATGAGCGAGATTAGCAGCTGGGGCCTCTTTCAAGAATCAGCTAGCTCAATCATGAGAAAAACGCCACATCTCAAACCGCGGGAACGCTTGTTACGCCTCGCAACACTTGATTGGCACCAAACAAATAGAATCGGACGAGTTCAGCGTCTTGAGACAAAGGCCAGAAGCAGCCCAGCTCTTGACTACCGGGTAAAAAGGCACCATTTCGAATCTGCTTAGCGAATCTGACGCAGCAAAAGTTCGGCACTGTACTTTTTACGAGCACCGGTGACCATAAAAATACGAGAGCCATGCAGTTGAATCTCAGTAAAAGTTGCACCGTTGCGAAACTGGTTACTATCCTGCGCCAGACGCAAGTCGGGGTTCTCATCACGACTTTGACAGAGTGCTGAGATATACGATTGATAGCTTGCTGCTGCAACTTTGGCATTGCCACCATAATCCACAAGCAACAACTTAACGCGCTCTTTCACTGGCTCGCGCATCTGATAGTCAGCTACACAGGCCAATCTAGCCTGCTTAAAATCTAACGAATTAAGATAGGGGGCAGGGCAAAAACGTCGTGCTGAGACTGGACCCATTACTATTTTCTCGCTGCCACGGAGAAATTCCAGCTGCGGCATAGTTGAGAGAATGTAAGGCGGAGCGCCAGTTTCAACAATCGCCTTCGCTACTTTTGTGGCGACGCGCCTAATGACATCCTTGCTTTCGTCATCATCCGCTGACGTTCCATATATAGATATAAAAGTCTTGCCTTGAACAAATGAAATGCTGTCATCGTCTTCTGATGTGGCGTCACCACGCAGCACAACGGTGGTTGCTCCGCGACGTAAGAAAGCATAAGCGGCAAAAGCACCATCATTGTTGGCAAATTCGTAGACATCAATATGTATATATCGCTGACCACGCTGTAGCGATTTGCGCGTAAAAGACTGCAAACCATATTCTTGAAGAATGGCAGCTTTCAAACCGTCACTTTCGGGCAGCTGGGGCAGAAGAGCGCCAGCCACCGGCTGCCAGACATAAAGATCTAGACCGGTCCAACCTTCAAAGGCCAAACGGTTCGCGAAAGCGCCTATAGCTGTCGGCTTAAAGTTGGTTCGGGCCGGAGGCGAAGAAGAAGAGGACGAGGAAGAAGAAGAAGAAGAAGACAAAGCAGAAGTGGGCGGAACCTTAGAAGCGGCAGGCGAAAGCGACTCCCCTTCAGGCACAGATGCTGGAGTATTGGTCGAAGACCCACTAAAAGCAGGGACCTGAGCTAATGCTTGAGGCACCTGCAAAAGAAATAGAACAACGCAAAAAGCCAAAGCCTTGGGCGGCACCACCAGTAATACTGAATTCATGCCTATTTTTGCGCCGGATCGAGCTTCGGATCGTAGGTAATACAAATGACTGTTTGTTCGCCAACCGGCACCAAAATAATGTCTAACTTAGCCCAATCAGCCATGCACTCGAGAGTTATTGTTCCTTTGAGATTGTTGTCAGAAAGCAGCCGATAGGCTTTCATTGCCACTTCATTCTTATAGAAGTTCAGAATCTTATCAAATTCATCACTGCTCTTTAAAATCACAACCTGTCGATATTTGTTCTGACCTATGGGCGTGCTGTCAGACTTGGTGCATTCTGTGCCTGGATAACAAGCTATAGGAAACTTCTCTGGCAGAGCTAAACCAGTGGGTTTGTAAGACCCACCGCAAGCAGAAAGCAAAGAACAACTGGTCGCCATTACGACAAAAACAGCCAAGCGCAATAACAATCTGCTGCCGATCATGAAATACCTCTGCCTCAGTAAACGGTGCCAAGTATAGCCTAGCAAAAATTACCTTTTTGCACCCTTTGCACAGGCTAATTTCAATGCCCACAAGTAACCAATTAGAAGGTAATTGTTTGCCTGCAGATATTCATTCCCTGCAAAGGCAAAGATATATCGAAAAGCGAGGCAATCAGCCAATCAATAATTACATTGACTGCTGAAATTGCATCAACTATCCAATCACATCAAACATCAAAAGAGGCAACTATTTCTTGGTAGCTGGTCGTTTGGGTAAATCTTGCGGCCTCTCTTCGTCCGGATAGCCGCTCTTATCGGCTTTACCAGAGGCTTTTACTTCAGCTTGTTTATCGTGGTCGCCCACACCAAACCAACCTAAAACTTTGCTACCAGCACCTTTAGCCGTTTCCATAGCTCTGCCGCGTGTATCGGCATCAAGCACAGCGCCGGTAATTACATGCTTCGCATCCGGAATTCCTCCATTAGCAATCTTGCCTATCTCTAAAGCGCCTCGAGCCGTCCCCTGATGCTCTTTGGGTAACTCTTGCACTCCCTTATCAAGCGCTTTTCGACCAACTTTGTCGAGGATAACTCCTTGCGGCCCCATAATTACTAGTGGTGCTACTTCCTTACCAACAGAGACGATATCACCGCGCTTGGCTGCGCCCAATACCCGATTACCGGTAGCTTTCTCTTCTTCATAGACTTCTCTGCCTACACCTACCACGGCCTTGCCAGCCTTGCTGTTAGCAGCATCAAGTGCCGCCTGCTTGACCTTTGGAGCGTTCTCGACTACAGCATCTTTGACTTTGGGAGCATTTTCGTCAATCAGCTCTTTTCCTTTGTGAAGTGCCTTACTACCACCATCAACAACTGCGTCTTTAGCACGACCCAAGTGACCCATGACACTGCCGAAGGAGAATCCGCCCTCCTGCTTGGAGCTACTTTTCTCTTTGTCATCAGATGCACGTGCTGAACGGTCGGTCATAGCAGTGGCCTCAAATAAATATTTAGTATACGGGGGGGGGGTTAGAGGATTCTAAGCTTCCAGACATTTTGTTGTCAAGCTAATTCTTACCTCTCTGCGATCCCTAGTATGTCCCCCAAGTAATTACCCCAGACCGGTAAATTACCCCAGACAAACAAAACCCCAAGGTTATAGTCCTTGGGGTTTATCGTACTTATATAAATGCCGACAGCCCGCAGCCCAAAGTCTTATCCCGACTATTTAACGACATCCAACTCGCGAGCTTGGGCCTGGCGGTACCATTCAATGGTCTCTTTCAGACCATCCACCAAATCTTTGCTTGGCGCCCAGTTAATTAGTTGCTTCGCCTTTGTAGTATCGGGCAGTCGACGCCTTGGATCGTCCACAGGTAGCGGCTTTTTCACAATCTCACTACTGCTGCCAACCAACTCTTTAATGATAGTGGCCAACTCAAGAACAGTTTTTTCTTCTGGATTACCAAGATTCACCGGCAAGTGATGGTCAACATCCATTAACCGCACAATGCCTTCAACTAGGTCCGAGACATACTGAAAGCTTCTTGTTTGTTGCCCTTCACCATAAACAGTCAGAGGCTCATTGGCCAAAGATTGGCCTATGAAATTAGAGACAACACGGCCATCATCGAGCCTGAGGCGCGGGCCATAACAGTTGAAGATACGAATAATGCGAGTATCCAAGCCATGCTTGTGATGGTAGGCCATGGTGATTGCTTCAGCGAAACGCTTTGCTTCATCATAGACACCACGAGGGCCGATAGGATTAACGTTGCCCCAGTATGTTTCTGGCTGTGGATGTATTTCGGGGTCACCATAGACCTCGGAAGTACTAGCTAGAAAATATTTTGCACCTTTCGAAAGAGCCAGGCCAAGCGTGTTGTGAGTGCCTAACGAATTGACCTTTAGGGTTTCAATTGGCAGCAACAAGTAATCGACAGGCGATGCTGGAGAGGCGAAATGTATGACCCAATCTAAGTCTCCAACAATATGAATATGATTAGAGACATTGTGATGGATAAATTCAAATCGCGTATTTGACTTGTGCTGAGCAATATTCTGATAGTTACCAGTGATGAGATTATCCATCACCACAACTTGGTGACCTTCAGCCATCATGCGATCGGTCAAATGTGAACCGATAAAACCGGCACCACCAGTAATTAATATCCTCAACGTCCTACTCCTCGATAAGTCATACCGGCAGCGGTTATCTCTTCTTCGTTTAAGGCATTGCGGCCGTCAATCACAAGGGGCCAACGCATACTCTTAGCCAATTTTTTCCAGTCTAGTTTTCTGAACTGCTCCCACTCAGTTACGAGTACTAGGGCATCGCTATCAGCAGCCAATTCCTCAGCACTGTGGCAATAAACTAAGTCGAGGCTAGCATGCAGAACTTTGCAGCGGTCATTAGAGACTGGGTCGTATGCTTTTACCGATGCACCCATCTTCAAGAGCTGGTAGGCAATAGTCAATGCTGGTGCATCGCGTAAGTCGTCGGTATTCGGCTTGAACGAAAGGCCAAGTAAGCCTATCGTGCGGCCTTTCAATATCTTCAACTCATCTTGCAGCTTCTTAATTACCACCAGGCGCTGACGATCATTGACAGCAACCGTGGCTTCTAGCAACGATGTCGGATAGGAATATTCTTTAGCAACCTGCATCAAAGCACTGACGTCTTTGCCAAAACAGCTACCACCCCAGCCCACTCCAGCATGAAGGAAGGCTTTGCCAATACGATAATCAAGGCCGATACCTTGAGTCACTTGGCTAACATCAGCTCCTACTTTTTCGCAAAGTCCAGCGATTTCGTTAGCAAAGCTGATTTTCATGGCCAAAAAGGCGTTAGCTGAATACTTGATCAGCTCAGCCGAAGCCAGGTCAGTGACAACAAAAGGTACAGAGGAAAAATCTTTGGGCCGAGGTGCAAAGGTTGGTACGTCAAAACTCTGCTCGACAATTGGCTTGTAGAGGCTCTTCATCACCGCAACAGCTTGCTCATCAGTGGAGCCAACCACAATACGATCAGGATAGAACGAATCAGAAATGGCACTACCTTCGCGCAAGAACTCAGGATTGCTCACTACCACGAAACTAGGTGACTCAGGTCTGGCGGCACGAGCCGGAACCGGTTGGGCATTCTGCACGCCTTGCGAAACAAGCATTTCGACCCAGTTGCCAGAGCCCACAGGAACGGTTGATTTATTGACAATGATGCGACGGTGCTTAGCATCCAGTGCGCTGCCTATGCTGCGGGCCACAACCATCACCTGAGAGAGATCGGGCTCACCGTTAGGAAGTGAGGGAGTGCCTACGGCGATGAATATGATTTGAGCCCGCTTTACAGCTTCTTCTAAATTGTCTGAAAAATTGAGGAAGCCAGACTCACTGGTCTCTCTGACAAAATCTTGCAATCCGGGCTCAAAAAATGGCACTAAGCCACTTTTCAAACTACCTAAGCGCTCCGGATTGGCTTCAACAGCCGTGACATGATTGCCAAGATAAGCTAAACAAGCGCTCGTCACTAGACCTACGTAGCCGGCGCCAATAACACATATATCCACGAGATTTATTCCCACAAACTAAGAAAAGGAAAGAGAAGCTATGCTAGCCTCTGGTTATGCATATAGCTTAAAGCCTATGGAGCCCCATGTCTTCAGATTTAGAAAGCTCAAATTTAGAAGGTTCACATTTAGAGCAGTTCATTGCAACCGTAGCCAAGCTCAGATCTCCTGAAGGCTGCCCCTGGGATAGAGAGCAGACTCACAAAAGTCTAGCCCGCTATTTGCTAGAAGAGGCCTATGAAGTGATGGAGGCAATTCACGAAGGCGACCCTGAGAAAATCAAAGAAGAACTGGGTGACTTACTGCTACAGATTGTACTCAATTCACAAGTAGCAAAAGACGATGGAAACTTTACGATTGAAGATGTCGCTGCCTCGATAAATGCCAAGATGATCCGGCGTCATCCACATGTCTTTGCCGACTCAAAAGTTGATACTGCTGAAGGGGTAGTGACCCAGTGGCAGGAATTGAAAGCAAAAGAGAAGCAAGAAAAGCTCGACCAAGGGCAAGAGCAGCCTGAGGCAAAAGAATCAGCTCTAGCTGGGGTGCCCAAAACCATGCCAGCCTTGCTTCAAGCCCTAAAAATTTCCGAAAAAGCTGTCAACCAGGGCTTTGAATGGGAAAAAGAAGCTGATGTCTGGGCCAAACTTCATTCAGAAATTAGCGAACTCCAAGAAGCTATTTCGCACCCTGACTTAGTCAGCCCCAAAAACGGCCAGACAATTGACCCGAACAAAAAGAAAGACAGTGACAAAGCCAAGCAAGAAGTGGCCCTTGAATTTGGTGATGCCCTGTTCTGCATGGTCAATCTGGCTCGTTGGCATGCCCTCGACCCCGAAGAGTGCTTGCTAATGACCATCAACAAATTTAAAAACCGCTTTGAGTGGATGGAGCGCCATAGCGAGCGGCCCCTCAAAGAACATTCAGCTGAGCAACTAAACGACCTGTGGGAAGGTGCTAAAGCGGCTCTGACGGAGAGTTTATAGAGTACTTGAAGTTTGAGCCACTGCTGGATTTGGCTTAGAGTTGGGCAGAGAACTTGGCGTAGGGCCTGACACAGAGCCCGCTGTCGCAGTTGGTGCCGCAGCAGAATTAGATTGAGGCTGGCCATTGCTCGGCGTGCTCGAAAGAGCGCCCTGAATACTTTCTGGAATATTGTTCAAAGCTTCATTGCGAGCGTCTTCGGCTTCTGATTTTTCAGTCGGGCGCTTAGGATTTTTGGAGATTTTTAGTGGAATTGAATTATCGAGACCAAGGTCAATAAATTCGACTTTGTCTTTTATTGGCTCAACGGTCGGAAGAATTGAAACTAAGCGACCAAGCCGTCTGGTCAAAGTAGCATCAGGCAAACCAATCTTTAAGGTCAAATCACCGTTAGCAACTTTAACGTCAAAGGGCTGACGCATATCAATGTAATCGACAGGTCGCCCGGTCTGACTACTAATATAGTTTGCCCAACTAGCCCACTGAGCCACTTCGCGAGAAGTGAGCTTCAAGCTATGCTGCCCGTATATAACTAGGTGAGGACGAACCACCGCAGGAAACTCAGCAATGGAAATAAATCTACCCGATTGGGCAATAACGGCCTCAGCCGGTTTGGCGGGATCAGGACTATAAGTAGCCCAGGGATACTCTTCTAGAATCTCTACGACTAGATGCGGCTTCGGTAGAGCGTAGCGCCGAACGAAAGCATGACGAACAGCCTTGAGAGAAGCAATTTGATTTTCTAATTTCTTGGGATCGATGCGGTATATCGGCACATTGACAGCATTTTTCACAAGCTTCAGAACTTGATCTCTGGTAGCCACCGAATTGCCGTGCACAATCACTTCAGTTTTTTCATTATGAAGAGTCCAGGGCAAGTGGGTAAAACAAGCCGCTCCAGCGATAAGCATGCCGAACAAAAGTACATAGCGCAAAGTTTGCCTGCGCGATCTAGCGCGACGGGTAGCTTTCCGTTGTTTGCGACGACTCTTCATCCATTCGCGGCGCTGATCAGCTTCCATTATCATAGTCATGCTGGCAACTCCTCTCTGCTTTCGCAGCTAGAGTGATTGGCTAGCAAATCAGAAGAACACAATCTATCGTCGAGTGGAAATTCGCCGGAAAATGCTATTTGCGCTGGTCCGTTTAACTCGATGAGATTATCCAAGGAAGACCAGGTGACCTCAAGTTCCCCACCTGGAAGAATAACACAGCATTGGCGGTTTAGGCGCTCTTCAATTACCCCTGCTGCCACCACTGCCGCAGCCCCTGACGCGCAGGCCAAAGTTGGCCCACAGCCTCGTTCTACAACGTATACGACGGCACGATCGCGCCCTTGGGGCAGAACAAATTCAACATTAACTCCTTGAGGAAAGATAGACAGGACCTGAATCTGGTGGGCCAGGTCAAGCAATCGACCAGGAAATTTTTCTACGAAAGCGGCAGAGGCACCACTCGATATACCATGCATACAGCCTTGATATTGAGTCAATTCCAACTCTGGGCAATCAAAGATGACGCAGTGAGGATTACCCATATCAATAGCAGTGGCACTAAGGGTGATATCGCCCAAAGTTAGCTTTTCGCCAACAAATTTGACCTCGGGCGCAGCCAAACTTGTACTAACAAACCGCTGACACGGATTACTCGCGGCACCGCCGGCAGAGCCTGCTACGGAGTTGAGAACAGTGACATTAACAGGATAGGCCCGAGTTGCAACCTTAAAACGATCAGACTGGGGCCAACGACCTTCGCTCTCACCTTTAGCATTTTCACGAGCGAAATAAGCTAAACAGCGAAGACCGTTGCCACACATATCAGAAGACGAGCCATCACTATTGATGTAAATCCAGGCCAAATCGCATTGCTTATAAGAAGGATAAGCTTTAACGATTTTTTCAGCCAAAAAGCCGGCAGAGTTATCGGAAGTATCAGGACTGACCGCGACAATTAGACCATCGGCACCAATACCAAAACGCCGATCACACACAAACTGAGCTAACCGACTAAGGGTGGCAACAACATCTAAATTTTTCCCCGGCCCCTTTAATAGACCACGCAATGCTAGATCGAGGTCAACATCTGTGACCATAACAAAGTCGTTGCCAAGACCATGCATCTTGGTAAATGGCAATGATTGCGGTAACAACTGATTGGGGTCGGTTTCCATATATCTCGGGAGATTATAACCCTTGCCAGCTTTCTTGTGCTTGACATGATCAGGAAGTAACAAACTTAAAGGGAATTGGCGACAATCCCTTATATACTCATCCATTTTTAGTCTTGGGACAGCGCATGAGCAGTAGAAGGTTACTAACAAAATGAGAGCGTATATATCTGTTGACTTAGAAGGCGTTAACGGAATTTTGCATTCAAGCCAAACCCAGCCCAACGAGCCAGGCTACGCTAGGGCCTTAGAACTAATGCATGAAGAGACTAATGCTGTAATTGAAGGCCTTTTGGCTGGCGGTGTAGACGATATTTTGGTGAACGATTCGCACTGGGATATGCGCAATCTTCATATAGAGAAGCTTTACCAACACAAGGGGGTTTCGGTGCGCAGCGGCTGGCAGAAGCCCTTCTCGATGGTTTCGGGGATAGACCCAGCTGATTTTGCCGTATTTGTCGGCTACCATGCCCGAGCCGGTCATGCTACGGGAGTTTTAAGCCACACTTACCGGGCCCAGATATTTTTTGAAGTAAAACTGAATGGTCAACCGGTGGGCGAAACAGGCCTCAATGCGGCATTGGCTGGTTACTTTGGCGTACCAATAGCAATGCTTTGCGGTGATGACACTGTTTGTGAAGAAGCCCGCCATCTTCTGGGAGATATAGTCACGGCCCAGGTTAAAACTGCTGTTTCGCGCTATGCGGCCGTGTTCCATCCACATCAAGAAAATCTCAAACTCTTAAAAGAAAAAGCTCGTCAGGCCACTAACAAAAAGCACTGGCAATTATTCAAAGCGGCCGAACCAGCCCAGATCGAAATCACCTTCTTTGACCCATCCATGGCTGATGCCGCGGAGCTATTGCCACAAATCAAGCGGCTTTCCGCTAGAACCATAACAATTCAAGGCGCTGATTATGGCGAGACATTCAGGCTAATGCTGGCAGTGGGAGCCCTTGGTGCCAGCAGAAAAGACCCCTATTTCTCTTAAGTTTGAGCTTTATCGGCGGTTGTAACGAGAGCCACCAATCAAATTTGATTAAATCTAGCAATTTTCTCTCTGACCTGTAGAGGGGAGGCCTGCTAGCGGGTATCAAGAATATACAGGGGATTGGATCTCTTGCCAAAAGAACAGGCAACGACGGGGTATGACGTCGATGCAGTTCGACTGTGCCTATATTTTTACTCGGTCCATGGGGAATTTTCAGATGTTCCATTCTTCCTACCAAAATCTTTCAATCCGGCAACAAATAATCGCAGCCAACCAGTCGTATCCATGTCCACGCTGCAGTTCTGGCATGATTGAACCATTTGGTATCACTGAAACACTGAAATGTACCTCTTGCGAGCGCAGCTTCGTCGCTCTGCGCGGGGGAAGAATGCTCTACCCAGCCAATAGCATGGGTCTCAAGATCGCCTTGACATTCTGGTGGGACGGCTTGAGATGGCACTGCGCTGGCACAACTGCCAGTGCCAGACAATTACTCATGCCAGCCATTTTCCTGGCTATCCCAGTGCTCCTTTCACAAATTCTTCTATCGCTTAATCTTGTTGCTAGCAGACCTGAGTATCCAGCTCTCTTTGCTGCAGCTGGCCTGCTAGTTGGCCTGGTCTTGATATACTCAATCTGCGGAGACTTCGATGTAGTGGCGAAGCGCAAAGAAAGAACAAGCAAAAGCCCGCAGCCAGACCGCCCTTCTTCGGGCAATTAAATATACGGACTGATTAATTTTTGGAACATATACCGGTTCTCCTCAACGAAGTTATCGAGGCATTGGATGTACGGCCCGGTCTCACATATGTAGATGCCACCGCCGGCGCTGGCGGCCATTTGGCTCGTATTGCTGAGCTGACCGAGGGCAAGAGCAAACTCTATGCCTTTGACCGCGACGCTGGCAGCCTAGAGCGGCTCAAGGAGCGCTTTGGCGACAAAGCAACTATGGTTCACTCCAACTTTAGATATCTAAAAGAGTCATTGGCGCAATATGGTGTCAATACCATTGATGGTGGCATATTGGCAGATCTAGGCGTATCGTCAATGCAAATAGATCAAGGAGAGCGTGGCTTTAGCTTTCAGAAAGAAGGCCCACTCGATATGCGAATGGATCGCAGCGAATCAGTTTCAGCCTACAACATAGTCAATCAATGGCCAGAAGGCGCACTAGCAGACATCATTTACAAATACGGAGAAGAAAGACATAGCCGCAAGATAGCCAATCGCATAGTGGCGAATAGACCGATTGAATCTACCCTTGCTCTGGCTGATATTGTCGCGCGTTGCATACCTAGAGCAGCTGATAAAAAAAATTACAAAAAAAGTTTCGGCTCTGCTGGTGGTGGCTATATACATCCGGCTACCAGAACCTTCCAAGCCATAAGAATGGCTGTTAATGAGGAACTTGAGAGTCTTGAAGATTTCTTACGAGAGTCATTAACTATTCTAAAGCCAGGGGCAAGATTAGTAGTTATTACGTTTCATAGCTTGGAAGATCGAATCGTTAAACAATTCTTCAAGATGGCCGCAGCGTCATGCATTTGCCCACCTCGAGCCCCCGTTTGTACCTGCCAAAAAGAGTGCGAGGTACTGATAATTACGCGTAAACCTGTTACAGCTTCTGAAGAGGAATTGCTTGCCAACACCCGGAGCCGTAGTGCTAAACTACGTGCAGCTCAAAAGCTGATTTAGGAGTATATATGGTTAACACCCTTCCGCGCCGCCGCGTTAACGAAGAACAACCCGTGAGCTTCGCTTACGGAAGATCTCATAATGATTCGGCCGCAAGAGTGTCCGTTGCCAGAGTTGCCTTGGTTGAAAACATGCAACCAGCTACGACTTATCCTGTTGCCTTCGGCTACAGCCAAAATCAAGCCGCTCCCGTACGGTCCACACCAGCGCCATCACGGACCGCTCGTCCGCACCTGGTACCGATTGAGTCACCTAAGCGCAAAACCCGCAAAGCCCCTTTTCTAGTACGGGTAAACAGAACGCTACAGGCTTCATTAATAGCCCTGTGCGGCCTAGCCATCTTGGGTTACGGCTTTGATGTTTCTTCATCAAGCGAAGTAGGCAAGGTTCAAGACCAGGTCCGTCGACTCAGCGAACAAAATTCTGAACAGTCTTACGACCTTCTCAAGAGGGTCTCTTATCAAGACATCCAGGCTAGCGTCACCGGTAGCACCGGTTTGCGAGTGCCAGAGGAAGTCAAGATAGTCAAAGAAGTGACCGCTCCAAAACTTAATCCTTTCAAGCCAGCCAAACATCAACTACCTTTGATGCCAGGCTACTAAAATATTGGTTGTTATTGCTGACAACCATTTCTTGTAACAAATCAAAAAGTATTCGATAGATATATATCGGGTCTTGTTGATGGCGGAGTGGAAAGGACTTGCCTAGAGATTTGATAGATAGACCGGTAAGAACAAGGTCCCGAACCGCGCGAAAACGGCGTCAGCCCAAATCGCCCCTCTGGTGTTTGCGCTTCTGTCAAATTGTCTTAGGTGTATGCGCCCTATCGGTGGTTGCCAGACTCTACTACCTCCAAATCTATCAAGGCAGCAAACTTACAGAGAAAGCCCAAACCCAAAGACAGCAGCACAACATGCTGGTGCATCGTGGCGCCATTACTGACCGCCGAGGCCTCCCTCTAGCTATAGACACAACTAGATACGACATTTATGTGCACGTTAAGCTGCTCAAAGCCGAGCGCGAAGAAGCAGCTGTAAAACTAGCAGCCATTGTCAAAGAACCAGTGGCAAAAATTTCCAAGCTACTCAACCAAGGTTACCCTGTCGTAACTTTAGCCAAGCACCTTGATAGAGAGACAGCAGACGCTCTACAGGCACTGAATTGGGCTGGCATTGATATCGTACCTCGCCCCTTTAGACAGTACCCAGAAGGGGCCCTTGCCGCTCACCTGCTTGGTTTTACTGACGCTGAATTTCACGGCCAGGGTGGAGTAGAACAAGCAGAGCACGAGATGCTCACTAATACAGGCACCATTCCCAAGCCCCAGTTAGACGGCAAGGGCCATCCAATCTTGGTGCCGGAACGCGAACCATCGTGGGACATAACGCCGCCACTAGGTCGCCACGTTGAGCTGACCATAGATAACTATCTGCAGCACTTGGCAGAAAAAGAATTGTTTGCCATGTGCAAACACTCACATGCTCTAAAAGGCGCGGTAATTCTAGCTGATCCAAATACAGGCGAGATTCTTGCCTGGGCCAACTACCCATCGTTTGATCCCAATCACTACAACAAATATCCCTACGAGATTCTCAAGAACTGGTCTATGGTTGATGTCTATCAACCTGGTTCTACCTTTAAAATCATTACCGTTTGTTCTGGTCTTGAAACCGGAGCAATCAAACCTAATGCTACTTTTTACGATGGTGGCTCGCTCACCATTGGCAATCGGACAATTCATAACCACGATGGCGGCCATGGCACCATCGATTTGAAGGGTCTCTTCATCCACTCTTCCAACATCGCCTCAGCCATGATCGGTATGGCGATGAAACCTCAAGTGTTCCACGACAAACTCTATGACTTTGGCTTAGGTCGACGCACCGGCATCGAACTGCCAGGCGAATCACGCGGTCTGTTAACTCCTGCCAAATATTGGACACCGATTGACTCTGCTACCACCGGCTTTGGCCAAGGCGCCATTGCAGTAACTCCTCTACAGTTAGTAGCGGCAGTCAGTGCAGTTGCGAACAATGGTGTTTGGATTCAGCCGCACCTAATCAGAAGAGTCTATGACCCCAGCAATGGTGTCACCGAAAAATGGATCGAACCAAAGAAACGTCGAGTTGTGGCGCCAGAAGTAGCCAAACTAGTTTCACGTCTTCTTGCTGAAAACATCTATGAAGGTACTCAAATAGCTGGTCAGATTCCAGGCTATAGAGTGGCAGGTAAAACAGGTACAGCCCAGAAAGTAACTGCCAATGGCCGCGGCTATATGGCTGGTCAAACCATTGCTTCTTTTGTCGGCTTCTTGCCTGCCAGCAACCCACAATTAACCTGCATCGCTGTGGTTGATAGCCCCCAGACAGATGGCCGCTGGGGTAACACTGTGGCTGGACCAGTCTTCAATGCCGTTGGCATGGAAGCAGCGCGCTACCTAAATATCTCACCAGACTATGTCACTGTTCCCGGTGATAAGGGCAAGAAAATTCAACCAGTCGTTCCGCCCTCAGTGAAATATGCAGCCGAGCTAGGCGGCATAAGTAAAGAGCCAGAAAGTGTCGGACATTAAGCCCGCTAGTGAGAAAGCAAATGAGCATGAAAAAACGGGCTCCGGAAAAAGCTTAGCTAAAACGTTTTCACTGGTTGCTCTTTTTACACTACTCTCTAAGTTTGCTGGCCTAGCTCGCGACATGGTCGTTGGTCACGCTTTTGGCCTTGGCATAGTTGCCGATGCCTACAACTATGCCTATTCAATTACGGGCACTATTCTTGTACTTTTTGGCGGTCAAGGTGGCCCCTTTCATACAGCGACATTCGCTACATTGACCAAAGAAAGAGAAGGCGGCAACGGCAAGTTAGTAATGCAGATGATGGCTTGGACAGCCATAGCCATGGGCCTCATTGCTCTAATAGTTTATATTTTTGCACCAATAATAGTGCAGGCAATTGTGCCTGGTAGCGTCGATGCTGGTCATGGGTATAGCACTGCTCAGCGCTTAGTAGAAGTAATCAAACAAGTGCGGATCATGGCACCTCTAATTATGATTGCTGGGCTAGTCGGCATTGGCTGCGGCATATCAAACACCTACAATGAACATTTTTGGCCATCGATTGCACCGGCCTTTGCCTCTGGAGCAATCATCACTTTTGTTCTCTTGCCCCACACTGATGGTGGTGTTGCCCTAGCCCTAGGCACATTGGTTGGAGGTATTGGCCAGTTAGCGGTGCAAATACCAGGCATGCTCAAATCGCGGCCGTGCTTTAGTTTTGATATTTTCACTAAGCTGCAACCGGGCATGAAAGAATATCTAGTGATGTTTCTACCACTGACTTTCAGTACTTCTATTGGCACGTTAATTGGCTATGTAGATCAAGCTTTTTCATCAGGCTTAGTGCAAGGTGGTTGGTCAGCTATCTGCAATGCCAATAGATTGGTACAGCTACCCCTAGGAATTTTAGTTACGGCCATGCTTGTTCCCATTGGCCCTATCTTTGCTAAACATTTAACTGCCGGAAAAATTGACGATCTCAAATTTGAATTAAAACGCGCTCTAACCTTACTTTGGTTCCTGGCTCTGCCAGTGTCGGCCCTGCTACTAGTAGAAGGCCGCTCAGTGATCAAGCTGCTTTTTGAAAAAGGCGCATGGACAGCCAACGACACCGAGATGGTGACATCAGTTTTACTTATATTGACACCAATGATTTTCTTTTATGTAGCCCGCGACCTACTCACCCGGGTCTTTTACGCCTTTCAAGACAGTCGCACACCCTTTGCCATAGCGGTAATGGCCATTCTAGTAAAGATATTCCTAGACTGGTTGTTCGTCTCAGTATTTAACTTAGGAATCGGTGGCATCGCCCTGGCAACTACCCTAATTACCATATTTAACTTAAGCTGGCTTTACTATTTCTTGCGCAAGAAAACCGGCCGCTTAGGTACTGTGTCTATGATTAAACCGCTAATTATTATGGTTGCTGGATCTGCCCTCTGCGGCCTAACAAGCTATTTTATTAGCAATAACATTCCTCAAACCGCTGCTCAGAATCTAGCTTCTATTTTAGCCTCAATGTTTGGTTTAGGCTGGGCCAATAAAATAGTTTTGGCGTTAAATATTGGTATCGCCAGCAGTGCCGGACTTTTACTCTACACGGCTTTCTGCTATGTCCTCAAGCTCGAAGAACTAAGGCTAGTAGCCGATAAAGTGCAAGCTAAGCTAAAGATTTCGCGCGCTCGCCCTTAAGCTTTGCCTTTACTGGTATGGTGAACCAAAACTTCGAACCTTTACCGGCTTCACTCTCCACACCTATTTCGCCACCGTGCTGTTCTACTAAAGCTTTTGAAATCGCTAAGCCAAGACCAGTACCACCTTGTGAGCGAGAATCGGTTGAATCAAGTTGCTGGAATTTACCAAACAGCTTTGACAGGTCACGAGCAGCGATACCAGCGCCCTCGTCTGCAACAGAGAAATAAATACAGTCACTCTGGCGCACAGCCTTGACGACAACGGTAGAATGCTCTTTGGAAAACTTGATGCTATTAGAAACCAAATTTGTTAGCACTTGAATGATACGATCACGATCGAGCTGTATCTCGTCATCACAGCTGGGCTCAGTGACAACTGTGACTTTTGATTCATGGGCCATTCCGGCAAGACTAGCCACCGTAGAGTGTAGCAAGTCAGAAACTTTTGTCTTTTGATATTTCAATTCCATTTTGCCGGCCTCAATTTTGCGCAAATCGAGAATAGAGTTGATCAGCCTAATTAAGCGATCAGACTCAATGCGGGCAATGGTAACAAAAGTAGATGCCTCTTCACTAACCTCGCCAACTAAACCGCTCTCAATCAAGCCCAGAGAACCTCGTATAGAAGTGAGCGGACTGCGCAATTCATGAGAGACAGTTGAGTAAAACTCACTAACGCGCTTCTCGGCTTCTTTGCGATCGCTTATGTCATCAGCAACGCCACAGAGTTGAACAACTTGACCATGATCGTCACTAATAGAAAAAGTCTTAGCTGAAATCCAGCGCACCTGATCATGCTCGCGCATAATGCGAAATTGCACTTCAATTCCATCTCGGTCGGTCAAAAGTTTCTTGGCAACAGCAAGATCATCATGGTGCACTGAGGCAAAGAAAGCATCGCTATCAGCCAATACATCAGAAACGGCTCCGCCAGTAATTTCAGAGAAAGCCGGGCTAACATAAAGAAAACGCTGCTCTAGAGAAGAAATCCAGAAAATAGCTTTGACATTTTCGGTCAGCCTTCTGAACATTGCATCGCTTTCTCTAAGCTTCTCCTGAGCCGCTTTCAGCTCAGTAATGTCACGCCCCTCGGGAATCAGCAAAACGACCTGGCCATCCTCATCAAAAACAGGCTGCAAAGAAAAATCAACAAATATTGTGCCGTTCGGGCCACTATGCTCTGTCTGAAAGCGCACAAACTTACCAGCCGCTGCCTGACAAATACCATCGCGAATCTGCTGCTGAGATTCCTCATTTTGGGTCCACCAGGGGCACTGCCAAAACGGCTTACCTTCGACCTCAGCCAGTGTCGCACCAATCACATTTAAGGAAGAAAGATTGGCATCAATCACGTAACCATCAACAGTCAACAAACCAATCAACTCAAACTGCTTATCAAAAATAGCCTTGAACTTGCGTTCGCTTTCAATCAGCTTCTGTTTGGCTTCTATTTCACTCGTCACATCGCGACTAGCACCGGCCAAACGAATGGCCACACCCGAGGCATTGCGAACAGCACAAGCACGAGATGAAAACCAAATATACTTTCCAGAGCGATGGCGAATGCGAAATAGATGACTAAAGACCGGCGTCTCACCATCGAGGTGAGCTTTCTCCACCCGCCTAAGCTCCGCTAAGTCATCAGGGTGAACCCAATCATAGAACTGCTCTCTATCGCTCTCAAACTCATCATCACTAAAACCAAGTAGCTCCTTCCAGCGGCTTGAATAGAAGGCCTTCTTCTTAACGATGTCATAGTCCCAGATTCCGTCCATACTGCCAGCCAGCGCTAGGCTATAGCGTTCTTCACTCAAGGCAAGAAGTGCCTGGGTTTGGGCGTGTTCGATATATTGACCAACTTGCGAACAGACTGAACTAAACATTGCCAGCTTAGACTCATCGCTGGCTCTAACTTCCGGAGAATAGAAAAACAAAGCTCCAAAAAACTTCTGTCCAGAGAAAATCGGCACACCAACGGCCGTATGTAAACCAGCTTCTTGTGCCAATTGTTTGCGAATGAAAAGTTCAGATAACAAAACGTCTTCAATCCACATAGGTTGTTCTTTTTGCCATAACCAACCGGGAATACCCTCGCCCTTGGCAAAGGTGTAGGCAAGAGAGCCCTCGGCAAAATGTTTAAAGTTAGTCGCTTCGACGTCTTCACCAACACCGAAAAAAGTGGCCATAGATAAGCGTTCACGGGCTTCATTCAAAAGCCAAAGCTCACCGCCAATCCAATTAAACTGCGCACAAATAGCCTCAATTATGCGCCGTCCGGTTTCTTCTAATGACAATTGCTGAGCCAATATGCGAGTAACATCAAACTGAGCTCGTATGTGTTTTTCATTCTCCTGCTGAGCAGTGGTATCAAAGAAAGTGAGAATCGCCCCAGTCACCTTGTTTTCACTTGTAATTGGTATCACCGTTGCATTGACGAAGAGAGGCTGCACTTGGGGACGAATTAGCCGCAGCTCTAGGTGACGCAAACTAACGGCTCGTTCAAAGACACTAGACAAATTGAGATAATCAGAAAGAGGTCGATTGGTAGAGCCGGCAAAAAGCTGATGAAAAGTCATTGCTAACAGAGCTGTTTGCTCAAGACCAAACATTGTCTGAGCGGACTGATTAGCAAAGGTAACCTGACTATTTGGATCAAGTAACAACAAACCTTCATCCATACTGGCAAAAACGTTACTGAGGCGATCTCGGGCACTAGCTGCAGCCAGGGCATCAATTTTGGAGCGCTCGGTGATCTTGGAATTACTAATAAACAGGCCGATTACTACTGAGCCACATACAAGAAGAGCTAAAATAGCAAAAGCAAATACCACTGAAAGGGCCACGGTAGAGCTTTCCGTGAACTCCCGCAGCTGGTCTGTTAAAAGCTTTCTATGACTACTTTGCCCCGCCTTAATTTCATCAACGATAGAGCGAATCTGCTCCATCTTGTTCATAGGTTTTGGCTGTTCTAGCTTCAGTGGTTGCTTTTCTAGCTTGTCGCTATCTACCTGAGCCGCTGGCCCTGGGACATTAGCCTGAGCACGATTCTCCATAGCAAGTTCATTCATCTTCTCAAGCGCCAGCTGCTTCAAGCGCTGCACTTTTCTAGCATCATCCGAATCAAGAGATGGTGAAAGCAAGATCTCGGCAACAGTTGGCTCCAGCTCCTGGTTGGCACGATTGAAATAAACCAAATGCCTTTGTTCGCCACTGACTAAAAAATCATGCTGCCCTCTTTCGGCATCTTGCAATAAGGAACAAAACAAATCTAAGAGTCCACCCAAGTGATAACTCTCAATCACAAGTTTGCGGTATGAAATCATCGAATTTTGCTGCTGAAAAGCAATCGCAGCTACAGCTACAAAAGTCATGACCATGAGCAAAAGAGCAACAACAAGGCCTTTACTGTCGACACGCCAAGTCATGATGTAACTTTCGCTCGCAGACGCGCAATCAGATCTTTAGTGCAATGATCGCGAACTTGACTAAACTGAATGCCATGCTCCGGTGCGCTGGCAAAACCAGCTGTCAGAGACACCCTAAAGACCGTACCGGCATCATCATCAGCCGAAAATTCAATCTCTGAAAATTCTTGCTCTAGTAAAGTAATCAACTCACCAGCCTGGTTAATATTTAGATCAGGGAAGGCTAAGACAAAAACCCGCTCAACCCAACGTGCCTTAATCACAGAAGGCTCGAAACGGCCTCTAATCAAAGCTCCCAGAGCACAGATTACTGACTCAGCAACAACAGAACCAAACTTTTCACCAAGTTCATCAAAGTCATCAATGCTAACTAGAGCCAAAGTGAAAGGCAGTTCAATTGAAATACATTCTTTCATTCGTGGTTCAACTTCAGCAACAAATCCTTCACGCGACAGCAACTGCGTCAAGCGATCACGATCCTGCTGATCGCGACGAAGCCGAGTACGCTCAGCATAAGAAGAAACACGAGCAATCAACTCTTCTTTGAGAACTGGCTTAGCAATTAAGTCATCCCCACCGGCACGAAAAGCTAGCGCTCGTCCTTCTTGATTGCTCTTAGCCGTGAGGAAAAGCACGGCCAAACTGCGCCAACGCTCATGTTTTCGAATTTCGCGACAAACATCATAGCCACTCAAGCCCGGCATAATCACATCAAGGACAACTACTTCAGGCTGGCAGCGCTCAAGGGCCTGGATGATACCAATCGGCTCATTTAAGGTTTCAACGTTATAACCCTCAAGGCTCAATATGCGAGAAACAAAGTCGGTCAAAGCACTATCATCATCAACCACGAGCACCTTAGGTTTACTGCGGATGGATAGATCAGTAACTTCAACTAGAGCATCATGTAATTCATCAGCAGAAGGCACGAGCGGCAAGACTTCAGAGAAGCCTGCATAACTAATTTTTGCTGGCACGAGATTGGCATTCCCTTGAGCCTGCGCCTGCAAGTCAGACACCATCAGCAGTGGCAGAGCCGGATTGCTGGCAGCCAAACGCATATCACGACAAAACTCAAACAGGTCTGGCTTACTTGCAAACGGTTCCGCCACGAGAACCGCATCAAAGCTGCTTCGACTTAGTGCAGTTAAGGCTGAGGCATGACTAGAAGAAATAGACAAGTCGGCGGACTTTTGAAAAGCTTCAAGCTGCCCAGCTCCGTCATTGTCGGTGACCGCCAACAGACGAGTGCGATACTGCTCAGCTTCAGGGCTAGGTGCACCGTATTTCTGCTGGGCATCAATCAAGGCTAACTCACCATCAGCAAGAATACGAAAAACCTCAGACCAGATCAATTCGCTTTCTGTCTCAGAAGCGTTGGGGTCATAAGCCTTAGTAATACCTTCTAGTCGCTCCGAACACTTAGCCACAGTAACTAGCTGAAAAGAACCAGCAGTGCCCTTTATCTTGTGAGTAATGGCTAAAACATCTTCAACTTTGCGAGCAGCCCTGGGGTCGTCTTTAATGCTGCGCAAAAGAGCGGTCAATGTCGCCCAGGTCACCTTGAGTTCGACTATATAATTGGCTCGCGCCACATTGATTGTCTCTTCCACTTCTAACATTTTTCGCAATTGCGTTAGCTTATTAAAAAGCACAGACTCCGGCTGCGATTCAAGATTTCCTAATCGCGCTAATTCCGCCTTGGCTAATTCACTGTTAGGGTACTCATGGCGAATGTTCTCACATTCAATGTCAATCATCGAAACCCGACTGACTGGCCGACCAGGAAACTGACCGGAAGAGTGATCTAAATATTCGGTCTCAGTTGGTTGGTAATCGACCTGAGGCAGAATACTGTCTATAACCTCGACAAAAATCTCCGGCAAAACCGGCTTTTGTAGAACTAGGGAAACTTTGAGAATATTGCGCAACCAGTTAAAAGTACTGCGATCGCACCAGTGGCCAGAAATAAAGGCGATTGGAGTTTCATTGCCGGCATCCCGCAACTTGCCTATCCAGGTAACACCGTCCATATCGGGCAGCAGGTAGTCGACAATAATCAATCTGGGCTTAGAAGCTGCAAGTACTTGCTCCGCATCACGCACGCAGCGAGCCTCCCAGACCTTAAAACCACGTCGACCCAGCAGGGCAGAAACAAAGGCTCGGAATGCCTGATCATCGTCGACAATTAGAATCTCACCGCTTGAGCCGGGCTCCATTGTGCACTACCACCTTGTAAGTGTTCGAGAGTCTAAAGAATACAGTCTTACTTAGGTTATACCAACCTGACGGGCAAAAAAACGAGCCTCCAATTTACTGAGGAGGCTCGTTTTTGAGTAATTACAAGACGTAAGTGAACGCGAACAGCAGCGGGCTTTAGCGGGTGAACTCGCCTGGTGAACGAGTATCCTTTTCAATCAACTTGTAGAGACAACAACCGAAACACACAACGACAAAAGCAAGAAGCAGTACCTGCCAGGTTGCCTTGGCGACGACAAAACATGCAATCGCAACAACAACCATGGCAAGGATCGTCGTGATCGGCTCCCGGGCGTGAGCCATATCCGAACCTCCCATAGAGAGAAATATTCAATTTTTAGCAGTGGATATACAATACATCACCAGTCAATATCAAAGATATGCATCAAGCCCTCAAGAAGCCGCTAGCTGCTGCAATACAAGAAAATTTTTGAGCTTACGCATATACCTTTATCAGATGCTGTAATCTCTACTGTCAGTCTCAGGGGCCACCCTCTGCGCCCCCAGCGGCGGGCGGCACGGCGCTAGGCGCAGCAGAGCTAGGCTGGGCCAGTTCCTGCATTTTTACACTTTGCCAATCGCCACCCTCGGCGTACTTGACCTGTAGAACGCGCACCTTCATGGCCACAACCCTGGGGTCTAGTGTGAAATCGCGCTTCCATTTATGACCCTTGGTGCCACCGGCGGCTACGTAGGCACTGTCAACAGCGTGAAATGTGCCACGTTCAGTGCCCTCAGCATCAACAAAGCGAATCCTAAATTTGACCGCAGATATAGATCGCTGGCTAGTATTCTTGTAATCTGCATATATGCGCGAAGACATAGGTGCATCAAACGGATCAAGGTCAAGTTCGCAGCGTACCGAGGCCATCTCTACGGGGCACTGATCTTCTGGCACAAATTCACAGCTAATGCTTCGAACTTTTTGGCCAGATTGAGCGTATACAGAAGAACCTTGTGCAGAAGGCACAATTAACTGGGGCAAGAGCATGGCAGAAACAGATAGAAAGAGCGAAAGTGAAAAGCGGCCGATAAATTGGCGCTTAACACTGATTCTGGCAATTTTAAGCGCATTCATATGTGCTCTCCTCGTAGCCTCTCTTCCGCAGGCACTGGCTGATAAAAAAACCAATTTCACCTTGACCATCTTGCATACTAATGACCTTCATGCCCACGATCAGTCCTTCCAAGACAGAGGAAAATTGGTTGGCGGAATGGCCCGCTTAGGTCATTTAATCAGAGAATTGCGCAAAGAGAATAAAAATGTCGTAGTAGCCGACGCTGGAGACATTTTCCAAGGCACTCCCTACTTCACCCATTACCTGGGCGAAATCGAAGTGGCAATGCTCAACATGATTGGTTACGACTTTTATACAGTAGGCAATCATGAATTTGATGCCGGCGCTATCAACCTTGCCACTCAGCTGGGCAAAGCCAAATTTGACATTCTCAACTGCAACTTAAATGCGGATGCTTTACCGCAGTTAAAGAAGCTTCTCAAACCATCGGTAATTAAGACTATTGCTGGTCAAAAAATTGGCTTCATCGGTGCCATAACCCCTGACATCGAAACTCTTTCTCTTAGCCGCGATGGGGTAGTACTGCAGAGGGGCAACAATGAAAAATCAAAAGAACTAAATTGGCTTAGCCCAATCAAAGATGAAGTTGAGCGGGTTGCCAATCAAGGCGTTGACAAAATAATTTTGGTGACCCACTGTGGTCTTGATGTCGATAAAATATTGGCCAACGAGATTCCTCAAATAGATGCAATCATTGGCGGCCACAGCCATACTAGGCTTGATGCTCCGGTGGTAATCGAGCATCAAGACGGCAGCCAAACACTGATTGTGCAAACCGGCAGCTATGGGCGCAACCTCGGCAAGCTCGACTTGGCTTTCGACAAGCAAGGCGTGGTTAACACTAAAGAGACGCACTATAAGCTCTTTCATATCGATGAGAAGATCAGTGAAGACAAAGATATTAGAGACTACTTAGCCCTAAAAGGTCAGCCTTTACAAAATCTGAAAGATACAGTATTGAGCTTTGCCAGTCATGATTTTGATAACAACTTTCGGGCCATGAAAACAGATTCGGCATTAGGTGATTTGATCTGTGATTCTTTCTACGAAGCAGGCCTCTCAGACAATGCCGAAATAACTTTGGAAAATAGAGGTGGCATTCGCTCACGCATCGAAAAGGGTGCCATTAATTTAGAAAAAATCGAGGAGCTGCTGCCCTTCGAAAACCATTTAGTGTTTGCCGATGTCAGCGGAGAGCGCCTGAAGAAGACACTTGAGCATAGTGTGGCAGGAGCAACCGGCGGCAAATTTTTAGATGTACATGGCCTTAAATTTGCTTACGACTCAGAGCGCCAAGTAGGTGACCGCATCGTTTTTGCCTTAGCCGAGAAAAACAAAACCTGGCAAGAAGTCGAGCCGCAGTCGACCTATCGCATTGGCATGACAGACTATTCGTTTAAAGGTGGAGAGGGCTATCAATTTCCCGATGCCAAAAATGTCAAATATACTGACCTCAAACTCAACGAATATCTTAAGAACTATTTGCTTAAGCACCCGAAGATCAAGCCCCAATATGGCGACCGCATAGCCTATTTGAGCGGCAGGCTGCTCCATTCAGTCAGCAGCAATCAGCTTGACGATTCGCCCATGGCAAACTGTTCTAACGTCAAAGTTTCAGCATTCACCGCCGACAAGCGAGGGGTAACAACTGTCTATAAAGGCACTACTAGCGGTAGCACAGTTTTACCCCTAACAAATCCAGAATTATTGGTTGAATCAGTACCACTAAAAGAATTCGGCAAGAGAATCGCCAGACAGAAAGCCCAACTAAAGCGCTACATAACAATTGTGGCGGAAGGCGAAGCCCGTAGCAAAGGCCCTAAATCTGTCAAAGCCGTGAGTTATCCCGTTTCAATTGAAGAGCTAAGAGAGAATTTTGTCGGACTAAACTAGTAGATGGCAAATTTGTCGAGCCATGTGACAATTCGTGCCGAGTACAATCAGTACATCCACCCACCTGATTCCGAAGCAAATAGGCAGACCATATGCCCCCACCAGCTCAACCCAGCAGAAAGCCTAGACAATGGATCGGGTTCCTTGGTGGTATTTTCGGTGCCTTTCTATTTGGCGGCTGGGAACCATTTTTTTTACGAGGCTGGTGGTACGGCATGTTCAGAGATGCCTCAGTCGGCGGTGATTTTTTGAATTCTTACGGTCCGTTTATCACATGGCTGCTCATATTCCCGCTATCTGGGTTTCTGATTGGTTTCTTCTTGGTTCGTTGGATAGAAAAACGATTTGTCAAAATTTCTGGCGAATGATTCTCAGGTGCCTAATCACGCTATCAATGTGGTCTTTAGTAGGATTGTATGCGTAGATCAATGCATCGTTAAAATTGCCTTCGGCCCAGTATTTCTTGACTCCGCCCCAATCGATCTCACCGATGAAGTCAGGCTTAGTTCCCTTCTGGATGTGTTGAATGACATCTGCGAAATATCCTGCGACAAAGCGTGGTGCGCACTCTGATTTCAAAGCGGCTCTAAGAGGGTCTTTTGAAAACTCTCCAAGCTGCAGGGGAAACTCTTTCACTAATCTGTCTATATGCCGGATCTGTATCTGGGCCGGTCCAATAGAAGTAGTGTCCTTAAGGCCCTCAACTCGCCCACTCTCTTGAATCTGTTTATCTGGTCCGGTATCGAAACCCTGTTTGTAAAACTCTTGCTCCAAGCGAATCGTGGCTGCGATCAAATTCCTATCTAGATGATTTCGGCCATCACCAATTCTCTTTGCCAACTCTGGAAACGCAGCATTGGCAGCCTTGCATGCAGGATACGAAATATAAGCATCCTCATTTCCCCGATGGGGATAGACAACATTTAATGGCTCCAACCTTGCCGGAATCTCAAAACTACCAAGAGCTTTTCTTGAGGACTCAATACCATTCCCAACCTTCCTTAAATCTTTCTGCAAATCTCTCATGTCATAGGCTACACTCGGAGTTTCTTCTGCCAGGCCATCAATAGTAAATTTACTGGTACTGCTCGATGTGTCGCCATTCTTTCTAAATAAATCTGTAGCTGACTCATCCTGGCCGAGGTAATGCGCTTGCTGCCCCCTGTTCCACCTGGCTTGATTGCCAGCGTCTCCAATAACACCGCTACGCTGCACTTCGGGTGCCGCTTTTACTTCGTTAACTTCTTGCCGGTCGCCCTGCTCTTTCTCTTTGTCTAACATCTAAGCTTTCCCAGACGGGCACTGATTAATTGTGCACAATTATCAGGAGATCAAGCCTGCTTTCACTAGCTACTGCAGTTCACATTACCGCCTCCTACGGCAATTAACTTGCTCTAGACACTGTCTACGTCGGATAATCGGCCGCTGGCAGGTGCCAAATCCAAGCCCAACTATGAAACCCAAATATTGCTGCCTATTCGCGTAGGGGCTAAACATTGAGTCAGCTTGGCAAAATAAATGAAGCAATTGACGACTTTTCGAACGTAAGTAGAATCACATTTTATTCTTTTGCAATTCATCCAAATTTAGTTGGGCGTCTTTAAACCCAGCTTTTAATCGCAGTGCTTCTTTATACTCAGACTCAGCCTGCTGTTTGTTGCCCATTTGCATCAAAGCCACACCCAAATTATTGTGCGCAGCTGCTGAACTTGGGTCATACTTTATTGCTTCCTGATAGTGACCAACCGCTTCTTGCAACTGTCCTTGTTTCTGCAAAAGCAAGGCGAGATTGTAGTGCGCATCAGCATAGTGAGAATCTATGCGCAGAGCTTTGCGAAACTCATCTAGAGCTTTTTTGCTGTCACCCTGACTGAGATAGGTCACACCCAAACTAGTGTGAGCCTGAGCATAGCCCAGGTTTCGTTGCGCCTCAGAACAATCGGGATTGATCTTCAAGGCCTGCTGGAAACATTCAATTGCCTCAGGGTATTTCCCCATGTTGCTATAAACCACGCCTAGATTATTGTGAGCTTCAGGAAAGTCCGGCTGAGCAGCTATGGCAAGGCGATACTCTTGAATGGCCCGGTCATTGTCTTCAGCTGCCGCCAGCAATCGAGCCAAACTATAATGAGCGGCGGCATTCTTCTCATCAAGCTGAATAGCCTTTTCATAGCCCTCAATGGCCGGTTTGAGCTGACCTAGCCGTTCTAGTGAGATAGCTAAATTGTATTGATATTCGCTATTGGCGCCAGCTTGTAAGGCACACTCAAATTCTTTAGCAGCGGAGGCATATTGGCCCTGATCGAAGAGTGCCACACCCAGGTCGAAGTGGGCCTCGGCAAAACTGTTATCAAGCTTAAGAGCTTTCTGATATTGGCCAATGGCCTCGTCAATCTTGTTTTGGCGATGATAAATCTTCCCCATCAAATTGAGTGCAGCAGCGCTCTCACCATCTTTCAAAATTATTCGACTAACCAGACCAGAAGCATCATTGTATTTTCGCGCTAGATAAGCTTGATTAGCTCGTTCAAGGGCGGCGCTATTGTTATTTTGAACATTGCTCGCAGCCGCTGCGCTATCTAGAGAGAGTGAGAGAAACAGAGATGCAGCTAGGCCGCAGCAAATGACTGTTTTCACTGCACTGATTAGCTTCACGCCCATAAGGTTCAACCGCTTTACTTCCCGTTAATACTATCTTTTCAGTATAGCGATCCAATTAAGCTATGCTATAGCGGTGACTAACTATTTTACTTTCTCTAGCCCAGTCAAAATCGCCCTGCTTCTGGGCGCCTTCCTGGCCTTAGCCCCCTGGCAAGCAGACAAACACGGTGCTGCAATAGCTCGGGGAAAAACTTCGACTGGCACGACAACTGCAAAAAAAACCGATGATGTCGGCTGCCCTGGCTGCCTCTCTAAAGCATCAGGTCTATTTGCCCGGGGCAACACCCTAGAAGCAGCTAATTATCTGCGCGAATGGCTGCCGAAATGCCCGAATAACCTGCAATTACATCTTCTTCTAAACACTATTTTGACCCGCCTACCGGATACCAAAGAAGAAGCCTTAGCCGTTGCCAAAGCCGCCACCGCGATAGCTCCTGACTCTATGCTGGCGCACTTACAAGCAGGCATGACACTCCTGACAATGGCTGATCAGAGTGCAGCCGCTGAAGAATTTGAAGCTGTGGTAGCACTTGATCCCGGCAACCATGACGCCTGGCTAGCCCTCTCCGAACTTTACGGCAACCTCAACGAACAAGACAAAGCTAAAGATGCCGCGGCTAAAGCTGCGACACTGAGCCCTTCTGCTCGCTACGCCCGTACCCGAATAATTACCAGCATGAATTCGGCCGGCAATATCAATGGTGTGCGTCAGCAGTTCAAGCAATTTTTGGCTGGTTCCGAAATACCTACAGAAGGCTTACTCGCTCTAGGTGAAGAAGCACTGAACATGGGCTATTACGACGAAGCTAATGGCTGCTTTAGTCGCGTACTAGAACAATATCCGCAGTCAAAAGTTGCTCAATTCAAACAGCAATTGAGTCTCTATTTGGCCGGCAATGCACAAGCAGCTCTAGCTGGACTGAAAGCTAACAAAAAAAATAATGCTCAACCTAACTCTCAAGCACTGTCACTTGAGGCACTTTGCGGCCTTAGCGCTGGAGATCTAGCTGGGGCACGCAACATCATGGCCAAGGTCACAAGCTTGAACTCTAATGAGCCCCTCTCAAACTTTGCGGAAGGCTACCTGGCCTACAAAGAAGGCGACTACAAGAAAGCACTAGCAGCTCTCAACAGTGCCGCCAACAAAGACAAAAGCCTTTTCCCTGCTCAATTAATCGCCGCTAAAATCAACTTAAAACAAGGCGAAGTAATCGAAGCCACGAGTCAGGCCCACGAGCTGCGAAAAATTTCGGGTCTGTTGCCGCAGGCTCTGGCTCTAGAACTTAGTTGCAGACTAAAGCAAGACGACCTAGACAAGAGCAATTTAGCGGCATTGAAGACTGACGCTCTGCGGCTTTGCCAAAACCTGGGCGACAATGATCAAAGCAATAAAGCAGCACTCTACCTGGCTCTAGGGCGCCTAGCCCTTAATGAGGGCAACCTTGGCGATGCCAAAAGCTATTTCGCTAAAGCCGAAGATAATGGCCACGACGAAGAATTAGACCTAGCATTAGCAGCCCTGGCAGCCAAAGAAGGCAATAGCAAGGCTGAGCAAGAAGCCCTTGAAAAAGCATTAGAGCTCGCTCCAGGAGACATAGAAGCCTTAAGCAAGCTGGGCATAATACTGGCAAAGGCCGGTCAGACCAAAGCTGAGGAACTTTTGACAAAAGCACTAAGCGAAGGAGATAGCAGTGCGCAAGCAGCTTTTGCCCTTGCCAACATCAAACTAAAGAATGGCAATCTTGAAGAAGCACAAAAGCTCTTTAAGCGCAGTCTAGATAATGGGCTGACTGGACCAGATAAACAGATAGCAAAAGATACACTGATAAAGAAATAGAAACACGAAATAGTCCTAAGAAATAGAACTAAAAAAAATGGAACTGCGAAACAAAACTGACTAAGGCAAAAAAAAGATGGTTGTAAGCAAATTAGAAGCGGCGAGTACTTTCGAATCAATCAACCCTGCCACCAAGCAGTCGCTTGGTCGTGTTCCTCAAATGGGAGAAGCCGAAGTAGCGGCTGCCGTCGATAAGGCCTGGAAGACTTTTGAAAACTGGCAACTAACCTCTTTTAGTAAGCGCGCTAAGTTAGTGATGAAATTTCGTCAATTGCTCGCGAGCAAGGCCGATGAATTGGCCAATCTGATCAGCGAAGAAGTAGGCAAGCCGCTACCAGAAGCATACCTTTCAGAACTTTGTGGCCCCCTAGACACCTGTGTCTGGTTAGCCGAAAACTCAGAAAGATTATTAGCAGACCAGCCTGTTACCTTAACCAATCCACTGTTATCCAGCAAACAAAGTATTATTGCCTTTGAACCTTTAGGCGTGGTCGGGATAATCTCACCGTGGAATTATCCCTTCGCCATTCCCACCATGACGGCACTCATGGCCATAATGCTGGGCAACACAGTGGTTCTCAAACCATCAGAAAAATCCCCTCTGGTTGGCATCAAAATTGGCGAACTCTTTGCCGAAGCTGGTTTCCCCGATGGCGTCATACAGGTAGTTACGGGCGGCAACAACACCGGCAAACTATTGAGCAAAGCCAATCTCTCAAAGTTGATTTTTACTGGCTCAGTAGAGGGAGGCAAGGCTGTCATGGCTCAGGCCGCAGAGCACCTCACGCCAGTAACACTAGAGTTAGGCGGCAAAGATGCCGCCATCGTACTACCCGATGCACCGGTAGAATGGACAGCCCGCGGGCTTTTATGGGGCGCTTTCACCAACGCGGGCCAAGCCTGTGCCTCAGTCGAAAGAGTGTACATAGTTAAAGGCAAAAATTCAGACAAACTCGTTGAAACCCTTACCACCATGGCTGGTAAGCTCAAGCTAGGACCAGCCACAGACCCACTTACCGATGTTGGCCCCTTGATTGATCAAGGCCAACTTGACCGGGTCTCTGAACACGTCAGCGAAGCCATCGCTGCTGGTGCCAAGGCCCTTACTGGTGGTAAAGAGAGAAGCGACCTTGGTGGCTATTTCTTTGAACCGACCATTCTTACAGGTGTCGATCACACCATGAGAATCATGCGCGAAGAAACTTTTGGCCCCATCATGCCAATCATGACTGTCGACAGTGAAGATCAAGCCGTCGAATTGGCCAACGACAGCGACTACGGTCTGACAGCAACAGTTTGGGCCGGTAAGCTCAATCGAGCCGAATGCGTGGCTCGCGATCTTACAGTAGGCACAGTACTAATCAACGATTGTCTATTCTCTCACGCCACTCCGCAGCTGCCCTGGGGCGGTCTGAAGAAGAGTGGCTTTGGTAAAAGTCATTCGATATTTGGCCTGCATGATCTCTGCAACATCAAGCATATCAGCATCGATGCCGCCGGTGGCGCGCACCGCGTGTGGTGGTACCCATACAGCAGTTCAAAAATCAAGATGGCTCAAGGCGGCATTCAGCTAATGCACGGCAAGCTCTCGAAACGCACAGCTGGCCTTGTAAACTTTGTCGGCAATATGTTTACTGATGCCCCCAAACAAGTATCAAAAATAAAGGGTGAAAGTTCTCCTGAGAAAGCTGAATAACTCAGCTAACATCAGCAGTTTCTAGTTGAGCTTGCTTGTTCTTATTGGGCAAGCGAATGTCGCTTACCAGGCCAAACAGCTTCAAGAAGTTTAGAGCTATCCAGGTAAAGTCGAACTCTCCTTTAGCCAAGCCAAATCGAGCCGATTGGGGCAGAGCATGGTGATTATTGTGCCAGCCCTCTCCAAATGACAAAATCGCCACCCACAAGACATTGCGACTCTGATCACCGCAAGCATAGGTCTGGTATCCCAGTTCTGGTTTGTGGCAATAGAGATTGACTAAAAGTGGTGCACAAAAAGCACAAACACTGGCTAACAGCTCTGCAAAAAATACCACCGGTCCAAACAAGAACCAAATAGCGGTGCGATAGATGATAGAAATAAACAAGCACAAAAGACCGTCTTTGTGACTGTGATTGACGTGGAGGAACCGATAAAGAGGATCGCGATATAAATCCGGTGCCAGAACTTTGCTCTCTTCGGCCGAGATCAGGACAGTCGGTTTATACATCCAGCCAAGAAAAGCATGCCACTGACCATCTAAGGGTGAATGGGGATCACCGGGCTTATCAGAATAACGATGGTGCAGTCTATGTGTAGTCACCCAAAAGATCGGCGAGCCTTCTAGACAAAGATAGCCGCCAGAAACAATCAGGTACTCAAGCCATTTAGGTACCTTATATGAGCGATGAGATAGCAAGCGATGGTAACCCATTGTGATACCAACGCCATGATAGATGTATGCCAGAAGAAAGACACCAAGAAAAAGCCAGATAGACACAAAGCACCTCAGATAAGGAATTTGCATTCTAACAAGGCAAAAAACAGATGCCATCAGCAAAAAAGCTAAAGGGAAGAACATTAGTTCCAAAACAGTCACAGCGCGCCAAGATAAAGCAGCAGGAACGATCCGGGCGAGGGAGAAAAAATCGATAGTTACAAAAGAGCACGATAAGAGGTGCACAGTCAAATATCAATGTTTCCCTCGCCGCCTCAATCTTTGCATTGATTTCAAGAAGACTCGACCTGGCGCACCACTTGCTTAGTTGAAAATAACCGCAAAAGGTAATCACTCCAAGGACTGACGATAGCTACGCCGCGGACATGAAAGACTATGCCGGGTTCCATCACGGCAAGGGTATCAAAAAAAATGAGTAGCATTGGCAATCGAGTATCGAGCGGAATACTCACGGCAGTCCTAACAATTACGCTTACAGCAAACTCGACCATTCCAGCCTTTGCCCAGACGCAAGCAACATTGAACAATATAGAGATACTCGATAAGCAAATTGCCGATAAAGAAATCGAGCTTCTCAGGCTGAACAGTGATTTTCGCAGCCACTACACAGCACGCGACAAAAACAAGCAAAGACGTATGAAATTCTACGACTTCGCCGCTGGTGCAGTAGCAAACGCCGGCGACATTACTCTTATGAGCCAGTTTTGGAAATATCAAAAGAAACCAGGCGAAGGTCTTAATCACCGCGGACGCTTGCAAGCTGGTGTAGTAACCGTCTTGGTGGCCTACTCTCTACTTGGCACACTCTATGCGGCTGAAGGTGCTGGTGACTTGATCACAGACTATAAGTCAAAGCGCAAACATTTTGATGCTAAATCAATGAGAGAAAGAGTAGTAGCGCTGAGAGATGAGATCGACAAACTACTAAGCGAGCGCAGCACAGCAGTAGGTCAAGTCGTGAATCTTGACAGCTCTGATAAACAATACCTCAGCGCCGAAGAAAATGTGCTAAAAGATTTTAGAGATCTTGGTCTAGTCGAATTTAGCAAGCTCTATATTGATTCACGCAAACGTCACTCAGCTCGAGACATCACCACTATCGGAACTTTAGCTGTCTGTGCCACCGGTATCTTTCCTGGTGCATTCGGCGTACTGAATGGCATCAAGCATACAAATCCTAAACAGATTGGTGGTGGTGGTATCGGCTTCTTAATCTCGGGAGCAACACTTACAGCCGCGCCAGTGCTAATACACGGCGGTGCTGCTATAACAGCAAAAGTGGCTGGAGAGCGTCTTTCGAAACAGCTTGGTGAAGTACAGTGCAAGACCACCGATAAATTGGCTGAAGATACTAAACTGCTAACGCAGATTCTCAACGCCAAAGCTCAAGAAAACAATAGCCAACCTCGCACAGAAACTTACCAAGTTATGGGCAAACTGCTAGAAGACCGCTCTGAGTTCTTGAAGAAAGAAAAGAAAGACCAAAAAAGAGAGATGATCGAAAGCTTCATTTCGTATGCAGCCAAAGGTGGTCCACAAATAGCATTCGGTACCTGCGTCGCCAGAGCTGGCTATCGCTACAATCGCAATCCCTTCAAGCTATTTAAGGGCGTAGCTCAGGGCGCCACAGCCAACGAAGCGTCGTGGGCTATCTGGATGCTTGATACAGTGCAGAAACAAACTCGCAATGAGATCAAGAACTACAAAGAAGCGCATGCCACAGTTCAACCCGCCTTCAGCCAGACCAATGAGGAGTTGAAAAAGCTGGAAGCTTCTATCGGTCACTAATCGCTATTACAAACTGACTTTCTTAGCCATCAAAATATCCGGCTTCCCCGGCCCATTTGCATCAGGAATTACCCCTACAATTACGTATCCTAACTTTTGATAAAACTCGTACGGGTGACGGCTTAAGTTTCTAATTGCTTTGATGTGCTCAAAAATATCTGGATAGAGGTCAATTCCTCCCAGTGTTGTTCGCCCATCGTCATCATCGGTCCCAAGAGTAACGGTGATACCACCGCGATCACGAACGACACTTTCAAAATCAGTTACCAGAGCACGTCCTATCCCTTGGCCTCGATGCCGTACGCTAACTGCCAATGGATGCAATTCCCAAACATGGCCACCATACTGACCAATTCCGCTAATCCAGCCAATAACATTTCCTTCTTCATTAACTGCCACCCGGCTGATACGACCATCTGCCAATGACTCATGCACTTCCTCAAGCGCCGCTGCCATATCTGGCCAAGCCTCAGGAGTACCAAAGCTTTCGAAGAGCAAAGACGCGGTTTGTTCAATTACTATATTGCTTGAAGACAGGTCATTGATTTCCATTTTCAACTTTCATTGCCTTTCTCGTTTTGCTAAGAATCAGCTCAAGCAGGCGAACAGATTCGACAACATCACTATCAGTGTTGTCTGCACCAAAAGTAATACGCACGGCACCCAGTGCCTTTGCTTCACCCAAGCCAATCGCCTTAAGCACACTAGAGGCCTCAATAATACCCTGATGGCAGGCCGAGCCGCTTGACAGAGCCAAGCCCTTCAAGTCGCTTTTGAGCACTAGAGCTTCACCTTCAATGCCGTTAACAGAAAAAGAAACATGACCCGGCAGTCGCTTGGAAATGTCACTTGGTCCGGTTATGGTCAAATCTAATTTAAGAGCCAGCAAATGCTCAAGTAGTTGTTTTTGATAAGAACGCAAGCGTTCTTCTAAAGCGATCTGCTCTTGCTGAGCTAGCTTTGCGGCCTCACCGATGGCGACAATATGAGCAACAGACTCCGTACCGGCAAACATTCCCATTTCTTGTCCGCCACCAAATATGATGGGCATGATATTGAATAAACGACGGAGAAAAAGAATACCAATGCCTTTCGGTGCGCCAAACTTATGACCAGAGAGAGAAAGAGCTGAAACTTTCAACCGACTCAAATCAATTGGCAATTTACCAGGTATTTGCACCGCATCAGTGTGCATAAATATATCGCGACCAAGGCTCTTGCTGTATTTCTCGACCATCTCGGCCATGGCTTCAACCGGTTCAAGCACACCAATCTCGTTATTGCCCCACATGATTGAAACAATACTGGTATCAGGATCCAGGGCCTTTTCAAAATCAGAAAGGCTGACAAAGCCTTCTCTATCAACCGGCAAATAGGTAACGCGCCACCCCTGGGCTTCAAGATACTGCGCCGGGCCGAACACAGCCGGATGTTCAATGGTTGACGTAATCAAATGCTTGGGTAGGCCGTTGGCTTCGACAAAACGAGCTCGCCCTAGCAAGGCGACATTGTTAGACATAGTGGCGCAGCTACTAAAATAGACTTCGCTCGGCAAACAGCCGAGAAAACTAGCCACTTGATTGCGAGCATTATCTACAGCTGCTCGAGCTGTACGACCAAGGCTATGAATCGAACTAGGATTGCCATAACTTTCAGACAAATAGGGCAACATCGCCTCCAGAACCTGGGGACGAACTTTTGTTGTAGCGCTGTTGTCGAGATAGATCACAGCCTTCCTCTGCCTGGGGGTATGGTAGCATTCTCTAAATTTTCACTGAATAAATATGTTCGTCAAGTTTATAGCTCTTATCTTATTTACTATTCTCATTATGCTCATCAATCTTTGCTTGGGCGACCTCACCGTGGCGCCCATAGAGGCACTACAGGCTGTCTTTAATCATGCTGGCAGCGGTGAAATTCATGATGTCATTGTTGGCATTCGCCTACCACGACTGCTGACAGCCTTCGTAGTCGGCCTCGCCCTAGCCACCTCAGGCTATCTACTACAGGCATTGAGCCGCAATGACTTGGCCGATCCTTACCTGACGGGCGTGTCAAGTGGGGCTGCCGTTGGCGTTGCTTGCGCCATGCTTCTCAAATTTGACTTTCAAACAATTCCACTGTTTGCCTTTGCCGGCGGTATCACCGCCAGTTTCTTGGTTGCCTCTATTGCTAGAGGCAGCGGGCAATACGGCGTTTCAGTAGCGAAGCTCCTCTTGGCTGGCATCGCCCTATCATCAGTTGCCGGAGCTTTAATCACACTAGCGATGACCACGTTTGGCACCCAGCTAATGGCCCAGGGCCTATATCTCTGGCTGCTCGGCGGCATTAGCGGCCGCAATTGGCAAGAGCTAATACCAACAGTTTGTTATACCTCTATTGGCCTAACTGTCGCCTTAACCGCGGCCAAACAACTAAATTTGCTAACCCTAGGCGAAGAAACAGCAAGCTCGCTCGGCCTCAACGTTGGCCGCTGGCAAATAGTCATTCTCGCAGCCGCCGTATTGCTAGCCAGCTCAGCAGTAGCTCTAAGTGGTATGGTTGGTTTTGTTGGCCTGGTAGCTCCCCATCTAGCCCGCCGGCTCTTCGGCCGTGGAGTGAGGCTGCAACTAGTCTGCTCGGGACTAACCGGAGCCATTCTGGTACTGTTCTCAGACCTGCTTGCCCGCACTCTAAGCCCGGGGCAAGAACTACCACTAGGAACCCTCATGGCCCTTATTGGGGGGCCTTTTTTCATCTATTTGCTCTCCTATTCGCTAGACCAGGTGCACAGCCAATAATATGACTAGTGTAAGCGAGAGCAAAATTCTCAAGGCCGACCAAGTAGCACTAGGCTATGCCAGGCAGAGCCAAGCTAGAGCTACGGCCGCCAATGTCATCGAGCGCATCAACCTAAGCCTTGAACCGGGCGAAGTTCTGGCAATCCAAGGCCCCAATGGCAGCGGCAAATCTACTTTGATGAAAAGCTTAGCCCGGCAGCTTAAGCCAAGCTCAGGAACAATTAGCCTGGACGGCCAGAACATATGGAACATGAACCTAGTGGATTTTGCTCGGCAGGTAGCCTATGTGCCTCAAAGCATGGAGACACCGCATGACATGACCGTTAATGAGTTAGTGCGCCTGGGGCGCAACCCTCATCAAAGCTGGTGGTCAAACCAGTTAAGCAAAACCGATATTGCCACCATCGATAGTGCTCTAGAGCGCTGCGGCCTCACCCGCTTAAGTGACAAGAAACTGAATGAACTCTCGGGCGGAGAAAAACAGCGAGCTCTAATTGCCATGGCCTTGGCCCAGGAGCCACACTTCATCTTGATGGATGAACCGACAGCTAATCTCGACTTTCGCTATCAACTCGAAGTGATTGCCATCATCAAAGAATTGAAAGAACAAAAAATTGGTATCGCCACTATTTTGCACGATCTCAACTTAAGCGCGCGTATAGCCGATCAAATTGCCTTAGTAGGCTCAGCTGAGGAAGATAAAGGCGCTCCTTCAACTATTGTGGCCATAGGCAGACCGGAAGAAGTATTGAAAGAAGACTTACTTCGATCAGTGTTCAACGTAGAACTAGCTTTTGTCCACGACGAAAGAAGCAATCTCGATCTCTATGTACCAGTGTCAATTGCAAAAAAACACTAACAAAAAATCCGCCATCCAAATTTAGAATTGAATGGCGGACTAAGTTAATTCAAGACATTGTTCGGCTCAGCTTAGAGTTACAACCATGCCGGGTTGTAAAAGCGAGAATTATTGTTGTAAGCGATTAGGTTGCGGTTATGGGGTGAACTCCAAGGATTGAAGGGCTGGCCATAATAGTTATGGTTGTTCCAACCATAATATCTGCCACCAAGGCCACCTTGCTTAACCATCTCAATTTGAGCCCATGTCTGAATGAGTGGTTGAGCTTCATAGAGAACGTCGCCGATGCCACGGGCAAATTGACCTATGCCATCAAAAATTCTGTCGAAGAAGTTGCCCCCCTGACGTCCATATCGCCGGTCGTAGTCATAATCACCAGCTGAGACAGCCCGAACATCACCGTGGCGCGGGTAACTGTAGTCATAGCTATAGTCACCTTGTCTCTGATGCTGTTGGCGACAATTTGGAATGGGATAACGCCGACGGTCAAAATCATCGCCACGGTTGAGCCAGGCCTCTTCTTGGTAGGCTTGGCGGCTATTGGCATAAGCGTCGTAATTAACACAGTAACTTCCTCGACCGCCGCCGACTCGCTCCGGCTGCACACGCTGTCCATCCATAAAGCCGTCACGGTATGCTTGACGATAGCCATCTCTAAACGCTTGTTCTGAGTCACTCAAGCGTCGCTCTGCGCCGTTATCGCAGCGATCCTGAGCGCACTGGCGCTGCGGCAAACGAGCGTCCGCTAAATTATCTCTAGGCGCTATGACGTCGTGGCGATTTGGGTCGAACAAATCGGTATTGCCAAAATTTTCAGGGCCTCTGCTAGATCTACCCATGGGGATCTCCTTAGAACTACACATGCTCTCGAAAGCAAAGTTGGCCATCACTTCGAGCACTTCTTCTTCTATACAATACCTTTCAGAATTGGACAGTCAATGGGAAAATTCCCATCACCATTTGACCTAGCCTTAGCCCACACTCATATTGTGCCCATTGTCACCAGAGAGTAAAGCCGAGGAAGGAAGACAATGGCACCGACAATTGCGGCGGTAATGGCCGCTAAAAGCACGGCCGCCGCCGCTGTATCTTTAGCGTAACGAGCTGAGAGGTGGTAGCGATAGTTGGCTTGAATATCAACCATGTGCTCAATTGCCGTATTTACAAATTCGGCAAAAAAGACAAAGCCAATGGCAACAATAAGAGCCGTCCACTGCCAGGGGTCAACCTTTAAGTAGAAAGCTAGGGCAAAAACGAAAAGACCTAAAAAGCTGTGGATACGCACATTGCGCTGACGACGGAAGCCCAGAGCTAAGCCGTTGAAAGCATGGTAGAAACTCTCAAGCACAGACCCGGCCTGTCCACTCTTGCACTGCCAACTATCTTTAACAGAGTCAGGTGAAACCAGATCTTGTGCGCTGACAGCACTGGCCGCGGCGCTTTCGTCTAAAAGCTCGGCCAATTGCTTACCATCGGGATTGAAATCATATTTGACTTGATTTTCAGGCACAGAATCTCACAATTAGAATCTCACCAATAACAGGCCGGGTTCAGACCCTCAAGCTAATCATGGCACAGAAATATGCCCGCCGGGGGCTAGCCAAGTGATTGTTAAGGATCACGCTTAAAACCTGCAAGGCTCAATATCTCAGTCTGTCGACCAAACATCTCTTTCTCGTCGGCCTTGGTTATATGATCAAAGCCCAGCACGTGCAAACAGCCATGCACAAACAAAAAGGCCATTTCGCGACGAACGCCGTGACCATACTGCTCAGCTTGAGCCACAGCTTTCTCGGCACTTATAATTATTTCACCAACTATCCATTGGTTAGGATCATCTTCAAGCATCTCGGCCAGGGCTTCCGCCGGCATTCCGAGAGCAACATACGGGTCAGTCAGCTCTAAGGGGAAAGAAAGCACATCGGTGGCTTTATTAATAGAACGCCATTCTTTATTGACCTGACGAATGGTGCGATCTGAAACTATCGCCACCGAAAGAGAGCCCCGAGCAAAAATAGCCTTCAAATCTTTTTTAGGTAGCCAACGCGGCGGTCGCTTCAAGAGATTTTGACTGAGACCCTCGGTCAAAGCGGCATAGTCTGCCTTGAGCTCTTCCCAATCGAGCTCAAGCTTGCGCTGGCGGTTATGAAACGCAATCTTCACTTCTTCTTGCGTGCTCCTTGCTTACATGTTAGGATTTGGCCATAGAAAACCAATTTTTAGTCGTTAGCTAGTCAGAAATGTGATTAGCCTACGGCATTTTTGTGTTTGTGCATATTTTGCACCCGGCAACCCTTTACTGCCGCCGACTGCACTTTGGTTATTTCACTCTAGACATTATTCATGCCAGATAGCAAAAACCCTAATAACAAAAACGATAATGAAGCTATAAAGAAAGTTACAGACCTCACCGAAGAAGTGGTTAAAGGCCTGGGCTTCGAACTAGTTGATATTCACTTTGGCCAGCATGGCAGACAAAAGATTGTCGAGATAACTATCTACAATCCAGGCGGAAGCGTCGGTTTAACAGATTGCGAGAAGGTCAGCCGCGAGCTTGACAGCAGAATAGACCTGATTGCTGACAGCCTCGACTTTTTCCACGGCCCATTCTTGCTAGACGTCTCTAGCCCTGGCATCGACCGAATCTTGAAAAGCGAGCGTGAATACAAATTATTCACTGGCAGAAAAGTCGAAATCAAGACCAAAACCAATGTTGGCGCTGATCCCTACGGACAACATTTCACCGCTCGCTTAGTACATTTCGGCGACGAAACGTTCAAGCTCAGCGAAATCGGACCGATTCAAAGCGCTCCAACTAAAAGCAAAAACAGCAAAAAACATGCTGCCAACAAGGTTTCACAAGAGCCCGTCAAAGAGCTCAAAGTTGCTCTCAAGCAAGTAATACAAATTAGACTCTATCCCGATCTGCAAAAGAAATTCAAAGAAATCGCCGCTGAAAATGCAACTGAAGCCGTGATTGACCTGAGTGCAGAAGGGTCCGAAGAAGTCGATGCAAAACAAAATAAGGTGGAGGTAGAACGTGATTAAAATTGGCGACAAACTCCTTGAAGCAGCTGAGGAGCTAGAAAGGGATCGCAATATTCCCCAAGAGGAATTCATCTCTTATGTTTGCGACGCCATTGTTGCGGCCTACAAGAAGAAAGTGCCTGATCACGACGTCGAAGGCGTAAGAGCAATCTTCGACACTGAAACCGGTGAAATCGGGATTTTCGCACCAAAAGAAGTAGTCGATAAAGTCTCGAACGAATACCACGAAATTAGTCTAGGTGATGCCCAAGACCTAATTCCAGACGTCACAGTTGGCGAAGTTCTAGAAATTGAAGTAACACCACAAGATTTCTCTGAGTTTGGTCGCATTGCCGCGCAAACTGCCAAGCAGCTGATTACTCAGCGCCTGAGAGAAGCCGAGAAAGAATTAATCAAGAAAGAGTTCGAAGCTCGTAAGGGCAGCTGTACCACTGGTCAAATCGAGCGTATCGAAGTGATCAGCAATTCACGCAACAACGTCATCGTCAATCTTGGGCGCGTCGAAGGCTGCATGCCAAGCCGCGAACAACTCCCCGGCGAGACCTACAGAGTTGGCAATCGTGTCCGCGTCTATGTATTGGAATTGAGGGATACAGGCCGAGTTCCCCAAATCATCGTTTCACAAGCTCACCCAGAGCTAGTGCGTGAATTGTTCGAACTCTATGTACCTGAAATCGAAGACAGCACTGTAGAAATCAAGTCAATCGCCCGTGAAGCTGGCTACAGAACTAAAATCGCTGTGCATTCTGAAGACTCGGACGTTGACCCCGTAGGGGCCTGTATCGGTACACGCGGTGTGCGCATTCAAAACGTAGTGGCTGAACTGCGCAACGAAAAAATCGACGTCATTCGCTACTCTACCGACCCCGTCGACTATATTTCCAACGCTCTTTCACCAGCCCGCATCACTACTGTAGCTCTATACGAAGAGCAGCAAGAAAATGCCGGTCGTCGCGCCGAAGTTATCGTTCCAGACGATCAACTGAGCTTAGCGATTGGCCGTGGCGGTCAAAACGTCAGACTGGCAGCCAAGCTGACCGGCTGGAAAATCGACATTAAGTCTGAAAGCCAAGCTGGCGGTTCGTTCCGCAGCATGAACCAGACTCTTGACGAGCTCACAACATAGAGATTCCGCGAGCTACGTATTGAAAGCAAAACTGAGATTGTGTGTGGCATGTCGTAAGCTGACTGAAAGCAATGAGCTAATCAGGCTTACTTACGACTTTGCTTCAGCCAAGCTCGAAGTAAACTCGAATTCATCGACAGCTAAAGAGGCCGGAGTAAAGACCGGCCAAAAGCTGTCGGGTCGTTCGGCATATCTTTGCCGTTCTTCGCAATGTCTCGAAATGGCACTAAAGAATACGAAATTGAAACACGCCCTAGAAGGCCGCAGGAAGAAGGGTGTAGCGAGTTGGCGCAAAGTGGCTTGGCCGCTTGAAGCACAACTTATCCAGGCACTGTGGCGAGAATGCACAGATCCTGTAAAAACATGCCAAAATACTCAGAGACACGGAGAGGGCTGAATGGACGACAGAGTTCGAATCTATGAGTTGGCGCGCAAGATGAACGTTCCTAACCAGGACATCATCAACACCTTGCGCGAACTTGGTTATGACATCAAGAGCCACTCCAGCACCGTTGACAAAATCGGCCAGGACAAAGTGATAGCTGCGTTCGCAAAGAAGAAGCAGCAGCCAGACGGCGCTGAAAAGGGCAAAATGGCAAAAACAACACCGCAACCGGGCAAAGCCACGACAGTGAAAACGGCGGCTGCTCCACCACCGCCACAACCGGCAGCCGTCAAACCTAGGGTGCTATCGAGATACCGACCAGAAAGACCAAACGCTGACGGAACCATTCCTCAACCGCATTTCTTACCAATTGGCGATGCCGCCGGAAGTTCAGCCGCTCATGCAGCTCCAGCGAGCACAACAGTGGCTCAATCCACAGACAAACCAGGCACAGTTCAAGCTACTGCCACGAGCCCAAGCGCCCAGACAGCTCAAGCTGCCCAACCTGTTCAACCTGTTCAACCTGTTCAATCTGCCCAAACAAGCCAAGGACAACCATTGCCAGCTACTATCGCTCCTGCCCAGACAGCTACAGCTCCTCGTGAAGAAATACAGCCCCTGACCCAGACTTCTGCGACGAACGTCAACACTGCGGGTATTTCGTCCACCACCGAGACTGTCTCTGAACCTGAAGCAAGTAGCAAGGCCGCAAAGAACCTAACTGAAGGGGCACAAGAAAAAGCCGACACCGCCTCAGCTGAGAAAGAAGCTGACTCAACAGAAAAAGCGCTAACTTTTGAGCCTGAGTCTAGTGAAGTCGAAGCCGAAGACGATGAAGAGCAAGAGCTACCAGCCCTGCAGCCTCGCGCCACCGGCAACGAGTGGTCAGATTCATCAAAATTTGCACCACGAGTAATTCGCAAACTAGATGCCCAAAAAACTAAGCAAGTAGTGGAGCCACCCAAGGTCAAAGAGCCTCCAGCCAAAGCTAAAGAAGAAGTTAAGCCCGAGACCAAACCGAAGAAAAAAGAGACTAAAGACGATGGCGATCAGCCAAATCGTGGCCCTGGTGTCAGACCTATGTCTCCATCGGTGCCAACTCGAGTAGCTGCCCCTTCGATGCGCGCTACTCCGCCTCGTCCTCCAAAATCTCATCGTCCTAGCCCTTCGGACAGACATGCGCCGAAGAAAGAAGAGAAAAAAGTACCAGTCGTTGCTGAATTGCCAAAAGCAATTGTGATCACCACCAACATCACGGTGCAAGAACTAGCAGCAAAAATGGGTGTGCCAGAGACTGAAGTTATCAAACGTTTGTTCATGAAAGGCATTGCTCGTACCGTCAATATGATGGTTGAGTTCGAGCTGGCCAAAGAACTAGCAATTGAAATGGAATACGAAGTACTTTCTGTTGAAGAAAGCACTGGCGAAGAAGCACCAGCAGAAGATGTTGCTGAATTGACTGAAGAAGAGCAAGCAGCTCTAGTGACACGCCCACCAGTCGTTACCATCATGGGTCACGTCGACCACGGCAAAACTAGTTTGCTCGACGCCATCAGACAGACTAAGTTCTTGCTGACCGATGCAGAACACGGTGGTATCACCCAGCACATTGGTGCTTACCACGTTGAAGTTCCAGACAAAGAAGGCCAAATGCGCCAGATTGTCTTCCTTGACACACCCGGCCACGAAGCCTTCACCGCCATGCGCGCCCGGGGAGCAAAAGTCACTGACATTGCCATTTTGGTAGTTGCAGCCGACGACGGCGTTATGCCCCAGACGATCGAAGCCATCGACCACGCTAAGGCAGCCGGTGTACAGATTATTGTGGCCGTAAACAAAGTCGATAAACACGAAGCTGATCCAGATCGCGTTCTCAATCAATTGATGACCTACGACCTAGTGGCTGAGAAATTTGGCGGCGACACTGTAACTTGTATGGTTTCAGCTAAGAAACGTACTGGTCTAGATGAACTGCTTGAGATGATCTTGCTCGTTTCAGACATCCTTGATTTGCGTGCCAACCCAGAGAAACCAGCTGTAGGCGTCATTATTGAAGCCGAACTATCGCGCGGTAAGGGTGCAGTTGCCACAGCTCTCGTTGAAAATGGCACATTGCGCGAAGGCGATTTCATTGTCGCTGGTAGCAAGTGTGGCCGAGTACGGGCCCTGTTCGATGACCGTGGTCAAAGAGTTAAGGCCGCCGGCCCATCGATGCCAGTATCAGTACTTGGTCTCGATGAAGTGCCGCAAGCTGGTGACCGCTTTGAAGTAGTCAGCGACGCCCAGGCCATGAAAGTTATTGCCGAATCTCGCCGCAGCCCCGAAGCTCGTTCGCATCACCACGTTACTCTCGAATCTCTACACGAGATGATTGAAGCTGGTGAAGTGAAAGACTTGAACGTTATTGTCAAGGCTGACGTGCAAGGTACAGCAGAAGCAATCGCGGATCAAATTCGCAAACTAACTTCTTCTGAAGTACAGGTGCGTGTGCTTCGCACCGCCTCCGGTGCAATTTCAGAAAACGACGTCAACCTGGCCGCTTCCTCTAATGCCATTGTGGTTGGCTTCAACGTACAGCCTGATCAAAATGCTAGCAGCGTAGCCGACGCCAACGGTGTCGATATCCGCACCTATAGCATCATCTACCAAATCACTGACGATTTGACCAAGGCCATTCAAGGTCTGCTCAAACCAATTAGAGAAGAAGTCAACATCGGTCAAGCCGAAGTCAGACAAGTCTTCAAAGTTGGTAAAGGCACTATGATTGCCGGATGTATGGTGCTTAGCGGTAAAGTTCAAAGGGGAGCCATCGCCCGCATCGAGCGCGGCGGAACCCAAATTTGGGAAGGCAAGCTAGAGACTCTGAAGCGCTTCAAAGACGACGTCAAAGAAGTTGCTACTGGTTTCGAATGCGGTATGAGCTTCGAGAAGTTTACCGACCTGCAAACTGGCGATAAAGTCAACTTCTTTATCGTTACTGAAACCAGACGTACCGATATTCCCAACAACTAACAACTAAATATAAAGGTTGCCATGACAGCTGAGCGTGCCTTGAGAGTTTCTCAATCAATCAAGAAAGAACTAGCTGAAATGATTCAGCGAGATCTTCGAGACGAGCGTCTGACCGGATTGATTTCAATAACAGAAGTCGAATGCACTTCTGATTTGCGCTCGACCAAAGTACATATCTCTGTATTTGCTCCAGCAAAAACAGAGGCAGTACCGGCTGGCAAGGCTGAAGATCAAGCTGAACAAAAGCCACAAATAAGCGCTGCAGCGGCTGCCGACCTGGCTGCTGAAAAAGTGGTGGAATGTTTGAACGAGCAATCCGGATTTATCCGTGGTGAAATTTGTAGACGACTGGGTTTGCGCTTCGCCCCCGAAATGATCTTCAAACTTGATACCTCCCTAGAACGCGGTTCAAAAGTAACTGATCTACTCGGCAAAATTTCTCGCGGTGAAGTCTGAGCCTCAGGCCGAAGTAAACGGCTTCTTCAATATAATCAAACCGGTCGGCATAACCTCGCATGATGTTGTTGCCCGGGTGAGAAAACTCACGGCCATAAAGCAAGTTGGCCATGCCGGCACCCTTGACCCCCTAGCCTCTGGAGTAATGGTAGTAGCCGTAGGCAAAGCCTGTCGCCTGCTGCGTTTTCTTAGCGACGATAAGGCCTATTTAGCCGAAATACTACTCGGTGTGCAAACAGAAACCGATGATATGGAAGGGGCTGTAATCGAAAGCAAGCCCGTGCCGGAAACACTAACCAAAGCACAGATAGTATCTGAGCTGCAAAAATTTTCTGGCGAGATTAGCCAAATTCCCCCCATTTATAGCGCCATCCATGTCAAAGGTGAAAGGCTCTACAATCTCGCGCGCTCAGGAGCGGACCTGGCCGCTCTCGGCATTGAAATACCGACAAGACAAGTGACAATCAAACAAATATCGCTTGTGGATATTGCCCTACCAGTGGTGACAGCACGCATCGATTGTTCTAAGGGCACATATATTCGCTCAATCGCTCGTGATCTTGGAGCCGCCCTTGGTTTTGGTGGCACATTGAAATCCCTCGTGCGAGAACGCTCTGGTACATTCAACATTGGCGAAGCTCAATCGTTAGAACAACTTGCTGAATTAAAAGCTCTAGGCCGTGAGCCTTTATTGGCAGCGATGTGCCCAGTAGAAAATGCCCTCCCACTCAGCCAAATAGTCTGCAACCAAGAACTAATCAACAAATTCTGCATGGGTCAAAAAGTAAGCATGTCCCTGCCAGAAAACAGTAATCTTTCAGAATCACAGTTCGTCTTGATTCGCCGCGACAATGCCGAGCAAAGCAGCACCCTCGTGGGCCAAATAACTAGTCTAGATTTAGAACAAAATCTTTGTGTCATTAGCCCGGAGGTAGTGTTTAGCAATGCTAAAACGACCTGAGCGCTACCAACTTTCAGACCAAACCGAGAAACCATTTGACCGGCATACAATTGTCACTATTAGCATCGCCATCGAAGCACTACTACTGCTTGCCACCACAGCCTGGTGCTATTTCGCTGAAATTGATTTGCGCAGCCTCTTCAAATTCAACTTAGCCACTTTGCTATGGGGCATTTCGGCCGGGCTTGCGATTTCGACTATCAATATGGCGATTCTCTATTTATCGCAAAAATTGGCCAATCGCCTCTTTATTTTCCAGTCAATGCAAGACCTGCTGAAGTACGAAATGATTCCACTATTCGGCCAACTCACCGTTGCTGACAGTATCCTGATTGCTCTAGCCTCGGGCTTTTGCGAAGAAGTTTTCTTTCGCGGGGTAGTTGAAGCTACAGGCGGTATTGCCACTTCATCTCTTTGCTTTGGCTTGGCACACCTTCCTTCCTTTTACTATTTTCCCTATGCTCTTTGGGCCTTTGCCGTCGGTCTAGTCATGAGTTTTCTCATGGCTGGCACCGGTTCAATATTTGCCCCAGTGGCAGCTCATACCCTAATCAATCTAATTAGCATCAACGTATTACGCTACATCAAGACATAAGCCCATAAAGCAAGAGAGAGAACCGCAGCTCTCTCTCTTTTGGACTTTATAGATAACTATGATTAGCTCAAAGTTAGCGTTTTTTCTTCTTCGCGACTGGCTTTTTGGCTACAGCTTTCTTAACTGGCTTAGCAGCAGCTTTTTTAGCTACTGGCTTTTTAGCAGCAGACTTTTTGGCTGCAGCTTTCTTAGCTGGCTTAGCAGCAGCCTTTCTAGCTGCTGGTTTTGCTTCTTTCTTAGCTTCTTTTTTAGGCTCTGGGGCAGCAACTGATTTTGGCATAGCAGGCATTTTGGCCTTGCCATCAGTGATGTCTTTGAGTTCTTGACCTGCTCTGAAAACAGGCACTTTAGCTGCTTCAATCTTCAGCTTTTGCTTTGGATTTTGTGGATTTACGCCAAAACGAGCCTGTCTTTGACGACGCTCAAAAGTGCCGAATCCAACTAAAGTCACTCTCTCGCCTTTTGCCAACGCTGCGGTTAACGAATGGAGAAGAGAGGCAACAGTATTTTGTACACTAAGTTTTGATTGACCGGTAGCCTTAGCTACTACATTTACGAGTTCTGCTTTATTCATGCTTTTACCTAAAGTGCTCACCACAAGGGAATGCGCGAAAACGATGTGAGATACTACCATCGTGTTCAGGCTACTTTCAAGTACTTTTCGTAGCAAATCGGCTCAAATTATGTTTCCTAGATCTATTAATGATGATACTATCTGCGCTCTTTCCACCGCTCCAGGAGTGGGAGCCATAGCCATAGTAAGGCTTTCAGGCCCTCAGGCTTTTTCAATTGTGCAAAAAATATTTTTGCCAAGATTGTCTGGGGCAAAAATGTCTGGGGCAAAAATTTCTTCATCAAGTTCTCTATCTCCTTCAGCCCTAGGCGATTGGCAGCCCAAAAGCCATCAGGCCACTATCGGATATATCGTTCAAGAAAAACTTGGCCCTGAAATACAAAAACAAGTCGAACCGGTCGATGAAGTAGTTTTGATTCCCTATAGAGGGCCCAACAGCTATACCGGCGAAGATATGGTGGAAATAAACTGCCATGGCTCGCCAATTGTCACGAGGGAAATTCTCAATCTAGCACTGGCACATGGAGCCAGATTGGCCCAAGCCGGGGAGTTTACGAAACGGGGATTTCTGGCCGGTCGCATTGACCTGACCCAAGCCGAAGCAGTGCTCGACCTCATCCATTCGAAAACAGAGCGGCAGTCGCGCTTGGCACTAAGCGTGCTCAAGGGTCAACTCGGTGAAGAAATCAAAGCAGTGCGCTCTAAATTAATGGAGCTTCTTACCAGAATCGTCGCCGGCATTGATTTTCCCGAAGAAGTGGGAGATCTAGCCACCGATGATATCGAGTCAATTACCCACGATTGCATGGCTCGCCTCGAGCAACTGGCTAAAACTTCGCGCAGTGGCCGCTACCTGAGAGAAGGTCTGAAGCTAGCCATTGTCGGCCGCCCCAATGCCGGCAAATCGAGCTTGCTCAATCAAATGCTCAATTTCGAAAGAGCAATTGTCACTGACATACCGGGCACGACCCGCGACTCAATTGAAGAGCCAGTAGACGTAAATGGTATTCCAGTAATTCTGATAGATACCGCTGGTGTGCGGGTGACAGAAGACGCCGTAGAAAAAATTGGTATCGCCCGCACCAGCAAAGCAATAGAGGCATCTGATCTGGTTGTCTTCTTGCTCGATCTATCGCAAGGTGTAGGTGAAGAAGAAGAAGTGATAGCCGCCAAGCTAATTGAATTCGAAAGACCATACCTTGTGGTCAAGAATAAAGTGGATCTTAAAAACAAGGGCGAAAGCGAGAATCAACAAAATCAACGAAATCAACAAGAAGTAGAAGATGCAGAAGTGCCAATGCTGAAAAATTTGGCTGAGACAAAACCTCCGGTGCAACCTCAAGCCATAGAAATTTCGGCCCGTTATGGCAGCGGCTTAGAGCTGCTTAAAGCGGCAATTGAAGAATGGGCCCTGGCTGGTTCCCCGCTGCAAGAGTTAGGGGGCTCACTAAACCAAAGGCAAGGACAGCTTTGCCTGCGCGCCCTGGAGTCACTAACCTATCTAAAAGACTCAGTAAAGGCAGGACTGCCCCACGATTGTCTGGGAACAGACCTGCGCCAGGCAGTAGATGCCCTAGATGAGATTTCTGGCGTCGCAGTAACTGAAGAAGTAATCACAGAGGTCTTCGCCAACTTCTGTATCGGAAAATAGCAATAAAGGGAACACAATGGCCACTCTGAAATCGGAAGACCAAGAATTCGGAAGCTCTTTGACAATCGAACCGGGCGAGAAATTCACAATTTCGGCCCAGGGTAACACCCAAGCCGATCACCCCCTTGAAACTCAGACCTGGCAGCACGTCAAGCTCATTTTAGTGAACGGGCCTAACAGCCTGGTTTATCAAACCCAACCCGGAGACGAAAAAGTAGCCGAGCTCACTTTGATTCAAAATGCTCTGGCCGATATTCAGACCGTTGCCCACGCCTACTTGCTTTGCCGCCACCCCCAAGATGAAGCCCATCTATTAGCAGAAAGACTGCAACAACTGGCAGAGGCTAAGCGATCGCAGGTCTTATTCGAACCAGCCGAGCCCTCTTTTGAACTAAGCGTAAAATCAGCAGGAGCCGGGGTTAAGGTTGAATTCTTCGTTGATGCGGGAAATGTTGAGACAGGTATCTATCGATGGGATGCCCTTGGCATAAGATTCTTCACCAATAACCAGCTCTTGACCGACTTTGTGGCCGAGCTGAAATCAGAATTCGCCTGCTAAAATGGCGTTTCAAGTCTTTTTATAGATTTGCATAAAACAGACCCGGCAGTTTGTAGATGCCGGCAAAACAAGAAGGAAGATACTTTATGTCGCAAGTAGAAACTCAAATAAAGATCAAGTTGCCCGATGGCGCCGAGCGTCTGCTCGATAAAGGCCAAACCGGCGCTGATCTAGCAAAAAATATAAGTGAAGGTCTTTACCGCAAAGCCGTTGGCGTCATGATCAACGAAGAATTGAGAGATCTTTTCACCCCTCTCACAGATGGCGACACCGTAAAAGTTCTCACCCCGGAAAGCCCTGAAGCCATTGAGCTTTTGCGCCACACAACCGCGCACGTATTGGCCCAAGCAGTACAAAGGCTATTCCCCGATGCCAAAATTGCTATCGGGCCAACCATTGCCGATGGCTTCTACTATGACTTCGACATTCCCGGTCATGCACTGAGCACCGAAGATCTCACTCAAATCGAAGCAGAAATGAAGAAAATTGTGAGCGAGAATCAAAAACTCGTGCGCTTCAACATTCCTGATGTCGACCAGCAGCTTGCTGAGTTCAAGAACCAGGGCGAGAAATTCAAAGCCGAACTATTGACTGAACACCGCGACCACAACCCTACCCTTTATCTTATGCAAGATAAAGAAGGTAAGACTGTTTGGAACGATTTTTGCCGCGGACCTCACCTGCCTTCAACAGGCAAAATCAAAGCTTTCAAGCTCTTGAAAGTATCTGGTGCCTACTGGCGTGGTGACGAAAAGCGCGAGCAACTGCAGCGCATTTATGCTACTGCTTGGTGGTCAAAGGAAGATCAAGAAGCGTACCTGCACCGCTTAGAAGAAGCCGAAAAAAGAGATCACCGCAAGTTGTCTAAGCAACTCGACCTCTTCTCCACCCATGAAGAAGTAGGACCAGGTCTGATTTTCTGGCATCCGAACCTAGCCACTGTGCGCGACTGTATTGAAAACTATTGGCGCGCTGAACACCGTAAACGGGGCTATCAGTTTGTTTACACCCCGCACATCGCCAGTGAAGACCTCTACAAAATCAGTGGTCACTTAGAAAACTACGCCGAAAACATGTACTCACCGATGGAAATCGACGGCCAAAACTATCGGGCTAAGCCGATGAACTGCCCCGGTCACATCATGATCTACAAATCAAAATTGCACAGCTATCGTGACCTACCAGTGCGCATGGCTGAGCTGGGAACGGTTTACAGATACGAACGCTCGGGTGTCTTGCACGGCATGCTGCGAGTGCGCGGATTTACACAAGATGACTCCCACATTTTCTGCACTCCAGAACAACTAGAAAGTGAGATTTCAGGAATTATCGATCTGATCGAAACACTGATGACTACTTTCGGTTACACCTACAAAGCCTACCTGGCCACCAAACCAGAGAACGCCATGGGTAGTGATGAAGAGTGGGAGCAAGCCACCAAAGCCCTGGAAGGGGCAATGAAGAGCCGTGGCATGGAATACGAAGTAGACCATGGTGGCGGTGCCTTCTATGCTCCTAAAATTGACGTCAAACTATTTGACGCCATTGGCCGCGAATGGCAAGGCCCAACGGTACAGGTTGACCTGAACTTGCCTGATCGCTTTGATGTTAACTACATCGGCGTTGATGGCAATCGCCACAAAGCAATCATGGTGCACCGCGCTGTGCTTGGTTCAATGGAGCGCTTTGTCGGCGGCTTGATCGAACACTATGCCGGAGCTTTCCCACTCTGGCTAGCACCGACCCAAGTTGCTGTATTGCCACTCTCTGACCGCCACAACGAGGCCGCTGCCAAAATAGTTGCCCAGTTGCAAGATGCCGATTTGCGCGTCAAACTTGATGAACGCTCGGAGACAATCAAATATCGTATTCGTGATGCCCAAGTTGATCAGATACCATATATGGTTATCATCGGCGACAAAGAGCTAGAGAACAATCAAATCGCTCTCCGTCACAGACGGCAAGGCGACATCGGCACCATGAGTGTTGATGAGCTTCTTGCCAAACTGAAGAAAGAAATCGATACTAAAGAATCGCTTTAATTCGAAATCTTAGACCAATTAAAATTGAAGGCCTTTCTTCTTAGAGGAGAGGCCTTCAACTTGGAGAAGAAATGGCAGAAAGCAGTTTCGACAATGCAAAAGACTCAGACAATGCCGACAAGGCTAGCAAATCTAGTGCAGCAAACAGTAAAGTCGAAGCGCCGAGCTTCAGCAAGTTTGATCGACTTTTAGAAAGTCTCGCCCCCACTCTCAATGCTCACTATCGCAGCTTTAAAGGCATTGAAGAAGCTGAATTTAGAGCAGCCGAGAGTACCTTTAGCAAATCAATCAATGCCGTAGCTAACCCACTTCTAGCAGCCTTTGGCCTGGGTAAAAGCCCAGCTCAAATTCGCCAGCAATTCGAGAAGCAATATCTCAGCGCCTTTCTAGAATTCAATTATCAGAGCCATCAAATCACCATACAAGCACGCAACGTCGGCTTTGGCTATGAACTTGAAGCAAACAACAAGCGCCCCTATCAAATGGCAATAAGATGCAAACTAAATAGCAAGAAACCTTTTCTGCTTAGTCTCTCGGAAAGAGCAAAAAACGAGCAAAAACGCAAAGAGAAAACTGTATTTCTCAAATCGGCCCCTTACCTGAAACTGCTTACGCCTCAAGGCTTTCTCAGTCGCCAGGCCAATACACCCGACTATGGGCATATCTGTGAGTTTTCCAGACCCGATCTCGATAATCGCTATGAACTGCTCGCCAATCCAGACACTCTCGGTCGCTCCTTCGCCAGCAATAACGAGATTGCTACAGGCTTGCAGCAGCACCCAGTCAAAGTATTGACGGCCGGGTTTGGTGATTTCTTCGGCAGTGGCAGCACTATGCTTGAGATAATCGCTAATTTTGATTGCGATCAAAAACAGGTACTCAATTGCGTTGACCTGGTTAAAGCCACTATTGAGCAATTGCGGCAAGAAAATCTGATTTAGCCTATCGGCTACATTTAAGTAGCCAGGGGAAACACTGGCGAAATGAAGAGCTGCCCGTGCTAGCGTAGTGACAGGCAAGATACTTTAAGAACTGGTGGTTATCTTTTGAGAAAAAATGGCCTGAGGGTGTTTAGCGCTCTCTCTACCGCTCTAATTGCGGCCCAAGCAGTCGTAGAAGCGCAAACGCTACCAGAACCACCTCGGCCACAGCAAGCCAAACGAGTGCTAAGGCAAGAAGAGAAAGGAACGGGGTTTCCGCTAGCCCCCTCGACCATCCCTAAATCACAGACTGAAGAAGAGGAAGCTCAAGTTGCGATAGACCTACTTGAGCCCTTCGCCCCCCTTGATGGCGCCTATGGACCATTTGCCGCACAGTTGTTTGATGTCGCAGGCATTGAACACGAAAAGCGCAACTACGAAATACTAGCCCTCGCAGCCGACCGAGCTAGCCTGGCATACGTTAGAGGCTGGCCAGCACCCAATCAATTTTTGCTCAATAAGACGGCCGCCCTGGCTCTTTCAAACGCCCTGACTCTAGGGAACATGGAAGAAGCCGATAGGTTCTGGCAAGTCTTCAAAGAAACGCTGTCATTTGAAGGCGTGCCCGCCGACAAAATTTATGAATGCTATCCCAAACTAGCCCAGCAGCTGGTCTGGGCTGGACGGCTCGAAGACGCCGAGTTAGTGGCAAGAAAACTAGTAAGCCGATTTGATGGTCAGAAAACAGACTACATAGACAGCTATCACTATACAGACTATCGCTATAGACAACCCGTCCTAAAAGCATGTGCCCAAGTATTTGCGATGCGGCATGCAGAAGAAGCGAATGCGCTAGTTGCTCCACTTTTTGAAATGGAGATGGATAATCTCTGGCTCGGAGATTTCTGTAGCAAATTAGGCAAACTAGACAAGGCGCTTGCTTGCTATCAGCAGGCTGTCGCCGTAGAAGAAAAACGCAGCAGCTTGGCTAAAGACAATTGGTATAGCTGCAAGCAGCATTGCTATGCCCTCTATCAAGCAGCCGAAATTCAACGAAAACAAGGGAAGGAGACGGAAGCAAAAGCTTTACTAAATCAAGCAAAAACGGTTTATCGCTCTACGGCTCAAACAAGTTCTACGCCCAAACCAGTCTTTAGACCAACTATGGAAGACCTAGAAGAAGCAATAGCTAATCCAGCAGCAATAGCAAATCCAGTAACTAAAGCAGAACCAGTAGCACCAGAACTGCCACCATCTGAATCTGTTGCACTAGAAAATCTGCCACAATTCAAGCTTCTAACTACAATCAATCAAGCAATTGAAAGTGGCGCCTCTAGTGCTGCTCCCATCGCCCAACTTCTAGAACTCTATAAGAAATCATCACCAGTAATAACAGCGGATCGCCCGTCTCTAAATTATTATTGCGCCTTGCTTGGTATTGCCCGCAGGCTCTCTGACCATAAACTCTACGAGCAATCAGACGACCTTCTAAATAATCTTCTTGTGATTGCCCCAGAGCATGAGGCAGCCCTGGGTCTCAATATGTTCACCGTGGCCGAAATCGCTATTAATGCAGAACGCCAGGGTAAGAATAGTGCGACAAGCTGGGCGAAAGTAAGAACAAAGATTGCCGGACTAGACCAGTTTGCCAGCAACAGTTTTCGCTATCTAGCTCTCGCCTATAGCGCAGCTGGCGATTACGAGCGCGCCCAGGTAGTTCTAAACCACGCTGAACAACTCTCCGATTCTGAATCTGCCGCCAAGAAGAATCTGCGTGGCCGGGTCTTACTCTTGCTCGACAAAGCCAATCTAGCAGCTGCTCAAGGTCAATTTGCTGAGTCAGAAGCTTGTTTCAATTTAGCTCTAGATCAATTTGTGGCTCTCAGTAAAGTTGCCGACGATGCCGCCAAAGTTAAGACATCCACGGGCACGGCCGAATCTTCTATTCAAAATAGCGACACAATTGACATTTACTATCGTGTCGACTTCGACAGCAAGCTTCTGACTAAAGCCGTGACGTTGGCGAGGATAAACATTGGAAAGAAACGGATAGCTGTGGCGGAAAGAGACATGCACAAGATTATGTCACTCGTTTGGACTGCGCCTTCAAACTCTCAAACCACGAGCCTTAATACAGTGCAGCTATACAATCTATCACCTATCAAAGTTGAACTAGCAAGGCTGCTCTTTGCCCGAGGTGAATTCGAACAAGCAAGGGCCCTACTAAGCAACACGAGCGAAAGCTGGGACAACTCATTTGGCGAACTTTGTCTGTTCACAGCTGATTGCGCTGCCGCTGTCAAAGACTGGCCAACTGCTTTAGATGGCTATATGACCGCTCCATTTCAAGGTCAATCGATCAACCCGCCATCAGCTATTCCTGGCTTCGCAGAGTTTAGCCTGAACAAAGCCCTCGCAGCATCAACTCACATTTCCGACCCCGACAAGTCGAAGCTTTCCTCTCTCTATCAATCGATGGCACAAGTTTACGAAATGGCGCCCTATAGCCCAGAACGAGCAGTTAAGTTCTATCGCAAGGCTTACGAAATCTGCCCAGACAATAGCAGCGAAAAATCTAAGCTAGCAGCCAAAATTGCCGAAAACGAAAGATCTGTTGTTGGCTTCACAGAAGAAGCGAAAGTAATACTTGGTCGCCATGGCAGAAATCGAAACGGGCGAACTCGATAGCGGCATAGCACATACTCAGCACGGTCTTGACTTGATCTATCGCCCCCAATACCTAAATGGTTCCCCGCGTACCCTAGAACAAGTTGGCGCAATGAGATCAATTGCGGACAAAGGGCGTCCAGCCGATGCTGAGAAACTCTTCAACACAGCATTAGCAAATACAAGCCTGCTATACGGTGCAAATTCATTAGCAGTAGCAAAATTTCAAAGTGAGTTATTTAGTTTCTTTCGACTAATTAAGCAAGACGATAGAGCACTTGCACTTTTAGATCAAATATTGGAACGCGATCAAAACAAACTCCAGTATAGTGGCTCGGCATACGATTCTGGAATCTCCAAGATAAAACAAAGAAATGGCTACAAACAGCACTAGCAAACAAACTAGAGATACCTTCCATAGAAGAACCAATTTTTCTTGCCGAAATGGCACTAGAGTGCGGCGACAGGAACGCAGCTCTAGTCTTTTGCAAAGAGGCCCAAACCGAATACAAGGCTGACTCAAACAATAATATCTACCAAGCCGATCTAATGGCAATCTGTAAGAAGCTCGGTCTAAGTCCCCCCTCCGATTCAGTTAGCCAATGAAACGAGCTCTAGCTAACTAATACTGTTGACTTACCCCATTGATCTGCATTTAGTTGACGGCAACACTGCCAGATATATCACTGTAATTCTTGCTGCCATCTTCTCTGTCTGCCGCGGAGTCGACATTTACATCTTGAGCTAAGTCTTCGCTTAAGTCATCGAAGCTGCCACTAAATCTTGAATAGAGATATGAAGCGAGCAAGAAAATAATTCCAGCAGCTATGAACGACAAGATACGTTCAAAAGTGTTGTGATGAGCTAAATCGAAGAAGAGCAACTTGCCTGAAAGCAGGGCAAGCACAACCAAGCCACTTTGGCGGAGGAAACTATCCTTAATTGATAGGCCAACGGTGAGCAAAACAATAGCTTCTAAGGCCAGTTGGGTAGAGCAATAATCACTGGGCGCCTTAGCCAATATCAATGTCGTTAAAGTCAAGCTACCAGCATAACCAAGCAGAGACTGGAACAAATCAACCAGACTCGACTTTTCTAGGGACGGGATTATTCGACTATAAATGTACCCTGAATAGAACACGGCTACAGTAAGAGCTATTGGCAATGAGAGCCAATGAACGCAGCTAAACACTAACTGAGTAGCACAGATAGCCAAGTGTAAGAAAGCCATATCAACATAATAGTCATCTTTACTGCGCAGGCCACAGAGATAGTTAGTCATGGCAAAAAGGGCCAAGGCAAGTGCTCTCCAACTCATATCATCTATGTTTGAGACTGCCAGCACAGCGACTATATTGCTGACAAAGTAGTAGAAATTGAAATAGAAATTCTTGCCCTCGGTGCGCAAATGCAGCAGCGCTAGTATGGCAAAAACACCGGTAGCCAATGCTGCCACTCTAAAATACTGAATAGCATGGATACCTATAACCATCTGATCTTGATGGCTTGAGGCACCTCCAGTCCAGAATAAGACAAAGGCGATCGACAAAGCCACGGCAGTATAACGAAAAGCCTTAAGGTCATAGCGAATAGCCACAATGGCGAGCAGAGCAATTTGCACCACATCAATGGTCAACAGTGTAAGACCAGAGTAATGCATTAGTTTGGCGGCATTGATAAATGACAGACCAAGTAGAGCATGCACAGTACTTAACTGAGACTGCTCTCTCCCTTTGAGCCAATGGGAAATAGCAAGATATAGCAAGCCAAAGACAACAAAAATAATTTGATAGAGATACTCAACACTCTTGTCGTTAGTCGAAGCTAAACCCAGGGCAAGCATCATGGCATTAATACAAGCAAGAGCAGTAGCTGTATTTCGAGCACCAGCTGGAACACTCAAACAGAAACCTATGCCTAGGGCAAAGACAAACCATATTGAAGAAAGAAAGGCTGTGAGAATTAAATGCTCAGAATAATTAGGTGTAATGCTAAAGCTACAATAAAAATGGCCTATGTAGCAGGCCGCCAGAGCAAAGGCAAAGAGCCGCCGCCAGGCCTGTGTATTTCCTAAGATAGAAGCGGCAATAGCTATAATCAGAAAGGAAATATCGCTATATAAACCAGGGCCGTTGAGCAAAATAGTGCCAGCCGCAAGAGTTATAGAGTAGATTGCCATCAACTCAGAGCGGGCTTTCAGGGCACTGTATAAAGCACCGCCAGCAACCAGAGTCAGCAAAGCCGTCTCGAGGGGCAAGCTCTCAACGACATTTACCGACGGTACATAGTGCGCTGCGTAGGTGGTGAAATAAGCTAGGGACCAGCCGCCGGCAGTTAAGGCCTGACCAAACCACTTTTGTGTATCTTGGCCAGTCAGTTTCTCTCCGAGCCAAAGAAGAGCCAACGAAACCACAAAGCCAGTGCCAAGCTTAAGCCAGGGCAAGAGCCAAGTTAGCTCAGGGCTGAGAGTCTGCATTGAATAGGTGATGAGAAACACAACTCCCAACACCAGGGTAACAATACCTAAGCGGTGCAACCAAAACAGAGCAATGCGAGACTCCAGAGACGGCATCGTCTTCTTATCGGCGTTCATAGTTTTTTCTCCAAGCTACCTTTTCAGCCTAAGTCAGCGAGAAGCAATTGCGTTCAGTTACCAAACAGTTTTGGCAGTGATTGCGTATTGGAATTAATCCAAAGGCTGGAAAAAGCGGGAAACAAAAGCTTTGATCAGCCCAAAGAATGAGACATCACAAGACCGCGATGTGTAACAATAACTAGGTATATAAGGCATTCTCTCTTAGTTCTTCCGGAGACAAAATGATCGTAGCATTGACCGAACTTTTGCTCGGCCAGATATTGCCTTAGTGCCTAAGCAAAAACCAATAACTGTATTGATCGCTGAGGATCAAGCGATTACTCGCTTCGGGCTTAAATGCTCACTTGAGGCTTACCCTGACTTAAAGGTGGTATCAGATTGCGAAGACGGCGCCACAGCTATTTTGCAAGCCTTGGTTGACAAGCCTGACGTGATTTTGATGGACATTGACATGCCAACAATCGATGGCATACGTGCATCAAGAGAAATCAAAGAAGTGCTTCCACTCACTCATATCATCATGTTTACAGCGAGCGATGATGACAAGCACATTTTTGCAGCTCTTGAAGCTGGCGCTGATGGTTACTGCTTAAAGAGCGTGGCTGGTGAGCATCTCTATGATGCCATTAAGGCAGTTACATCAGGCGCAACGTGGCTGGACCCCGGCATTGCCAACAGGCTGCTAAAGGTGCAAAACAGTCTCAGTATAGCTAAGTTTAAAAGCACAACTTCCCCCTTCAAGTCGTCCAAAGATACAGCTCTTTCAGAAGAGCAGATGGCAATTTTAAAAATGCTCAGCACGGGCTGCAACCTAGAGACAATTGCCAATCGCACAAGCTCGACTTTACACAATGTAGGCAATCTGCTGAGAGGAACACTTGATCTTCTCTTAGAATCCGCCAAGCAAGAGTTGAATGATAAGGGTGAAACGCCCATAACACTCAATAAAGCAGTTAGTGTAGAGAACCAAGGAATAAGAAACTATCAAGAAGCAAGAACACGCTTAGGCGACCACTATGAAATCGAAGGAGTGCTTGGTCGCGGCGGCATGGGCATTGTTTACAAAGGCAGACACGTGCTGATGAATCGTCCTGTTGCCATCAAAATGCTACACCCCCAACACACAACTGACGCAAGAGTTGTTGCCCGATTTCAAAGTGAAGCTCAGACCTTAAGCCAATTGTCACACCCTAACCTAGTTTCAGTTTTTGATTTTGGCATCACGCCGAATAATGAACCATATATGATTATGGACTTTCACTCTGGCCACAGCCTTGAAGGCTATCTAGCCGCCAACGGAATTATCAATACTGAAATTGGTATCGGCATCTTCAAGCAAGTGTTAAGCGGTCTAGCCGTTGTACACAAAACCGGAATTGTCCATCGAGATATAAAACCAGGCAATATCATTATTTCAGACGACCGCATACCCCAGGTAAAAATCGTAGACTTCGGCATTGCCAAAAATCCAAGCACTGAAAAAGAACGCTTAAAAATCTCAAACACAGGAGAAGTAGTGGGCACCCCTAGCTATATGAGCCCAGAACAATGCACGGGAAAAGAACTCGATGCCAGAAGCGATATCTACGCCCTCGGTTGCGTCATGTACGAATGTTTTACAGGCAAACCGACATTTGACGGCGATAGCTTTTATGAAATGGTTAGGCTACACCTCAACGAAACGCCCTCGAGGTTGCCATTCTTCCAGCCTGGCGTCAAGCACCCTAAAGAACTAGTAGACATAATATTCAAAGCACTGAATAAAAATCCTGACGATCGTTATCAAAGTGCCGAAGAAATGCTTGATGCCATGAACAAAGTTCCGATAAGCGCAAAAAGCGCATAGGTCGCCGAGCGAAAAAGAGGAGCGCAGATGCCAGAATCAACACGTGAAAAGACTTTCAAGCCAAGAAAACTGACGATTACAACCGCGCAGTTTAAAGCCCAAGGTTCAGCTATCTTTATTGATATCAGACTTTTGGCCTCGCGTTTTGGCGAAAAAAACTATCTACAGCTACTGTCGATGTTTGCTACCACAGGCACAGGCGAAGTAACTGCCATGCAAAAGCATCTCGGCCAAGAAGACTACCAAGGCCTTCGCTCAGCTGCCCACTCGTTCAAAGGCGCCTGCGTTACAATCTGCGCACAGAAACTGGCTGGTACTTTGCAGGAACTAGAAGCGGCAGCCGCTACGTCAGACTTAACTCAATGCAATAGCCTGCTGTCTCGTTTAGACAATGAGGTTATTGAAGCACTAGATGAAGTGCAAAAGCATTTGCAAGAGAAACAAAGACCTGACGCACAGGGCTAGTATGTAAACGAATTTCAGTTAGAAGATGGCACCCAAAGACCGAGCATTTCTCTGAGTGGAGCAAGCAAAATAGGCTTGAGTAAAAAATCATCCATGCCGGCCTCTAAACAACTGTCCCTATCGGGATTGGCAGTCATGGCAATAATTGGAGTACGCGCTTTCCCTGTTCGCTGTTCCAAATCGCGAATAGCCTTAGCTGCTTCAATACCGCCCATAACGGGCATCTGCAGATCCATCAAAATCAAGCTATAGGAATTATTAGCAAGAAGGGCAAGGGCATCTTTACCATGCACACTAGAGATAACTTCAAAACCCAAGCTAGCAAGCTGCATTTCAATAGTACAACGACAGATTTCATTGTCTTCCACGACCAGAATCAAATTAGCGGATGCAGACACAGGCTCACTCCGGTAATTCAAAAGACAGACTGAACCAAAAAGTTGATCCCTTCCCCTCTGCACTGGTCATTCCAATTTCGCCAGACAAAAGATGAACAAGCCGCTTAGTAATAGATAAACCTAAACCAGTGCCACCGTATTTACGGGTTGTGGAACCGTCGGCTTGCACAAATGGCTCAAATAAAAGTTTCTGAGTTGCCTCTGAAATGCCAATGCCTGTATCGGTAACGGATACTCGCACAACAATAGAGCTTGATGTCTGACTGAGAACATCAGCATCAATAGTTAGTGCGCCATGCTCAGTAAATTTGACCGCATTATGTACCAAATTGAGCAATATGCCTTCTACACGGGCTTCATCGCCAAGCACACAAGCAGGAATCGCAGGAGATATCAAAGTGTTTATAGCAAGGCCTTTCACTTCAGCGTCATGATTTACTGTTATGAGCACTCTCTCGATTACAGCTGAGAGCGAAAACTGTACCTGCTCCTTTTGCACCTTGCCGGACTCAAGCTTTGAATAATCAAGCAACTGATTGACGATCACGAGCAAAGTATTGGCTGAGCGCTGAATATAATTGGCAATTTTTCTTGAGTCGTCATCCAAATTGTTTAGCAGTAACAACTCACACAGGCTGATTACACCAGACATTGGTGTGCGAATCTCGTGACTGATGTTAGCCAGAAACTGAGCTTTAAGATTAGCCTCCGAGACGGCCAAATCACGTGCTTCTTCTAGCTCTAAATTGAGGTTAACCAATTCTTGATTAGCTTCCTTGACCTGAATATTTACGCCTTCTAGAACCAGCTTCGCTTTTTCGAGCTCAGCTACATATTCATGTTTTTCTGCCAATTCTGCTTCAACCGCTGCCAACTTCTGAAAGGCTTGATGAAGCTCAACATTGACATCGACTAATTGCTGACCAATTCTCTCTACCTCTTTAACTTCTAACAGCCCAGCAGTATGAGCATCGGCAACAGCTTGATTAGCGACCAGCAGCTGCTCATTTGCCGCTTTCAGCGTACTATTAACGTCATTCAAGTCAGAACTGAGCTCGGCCAGCCCCGAATATTTGGCACTAACGGCATTAAGTTGGTGATTAACACCAGCTAGCTTAACAAGGGCGTCGTTCAGTTCGTGCTGAAGAACTTCAATGCGTTGCCTGGCTTGCTCCAGCGAAATTACAAGATTGCTGTACGATGGTTTAGGTGTTTCGATACTGTTCGCCTAGAAAGAGCCAACCAATCCCCGGCCACTGTATCACGTAAAGACGGGCTGCGTTGCGGCTTCTCCTTGCACTGGTCGATGCGCATGACCGGCTTTAGTCTCGGCATTCAGCGCTGCCATGTGTTTCGGAGAATCAGCGAGTAAGTAACTAAATCAAAAAAATAGTTGATTACTCAAGTATTTTTGATTTAGTGCACAGAACCAGATTGAGAGACGCATTGCAACCACATCTTGCGCGCAAGCTGCTTGCAAGCCCGAGGCGGTAAAAATAGTGCTAAAGGCAGTTACTAGAAAATTACTTGGTCTCGTTTACAAAGAGTGGCTGTCCTAATTGCCTACAGAAACAGGCAACAAATTAAGAGCATTGAATTACAAAGCGAGCCAAAAAGAAAAGAATGGACAAATCGGGGTTGCACGAGGCTGCCAACGGGTAGGTAGAGAATAGATGTCGGAGATTGAATATGCGGCTGCATAAGCTAGTGATATTTACCATGCTCCTGGCACTGCTTTCCATTCTGGCAGTGCCGACCCTCACGCTCGCCCGTGAATATGACACTCAGCAGTACTCTCTAGAGCCCCTCGATGGTCACAGCGCCGCCATGCGCGACATGGCTAGCCCGGGCTTACAACTTTTGACGAGCAAAAGCAAAAGCTCTACCAACGTCATAGCCGACAATGACTCGGCGCCACTACAAAGTCGAACCATTAAACTTCAACAGCCCATAGCATTGAAGCCGCAAGCCAAAGCCTTCAATCAAGCTCAAAGAGTCAGACCTCTTTGGCTCATTAATAGGGCTATGCTGATCTAAACCCCTCTAAATCACTCGAAATCGCTTGCCTGGCATCACCCGCCTAGGCTCAAGCATGCCGAAAATTAAGAGGAAATACATTGTCTGAACTACAACTGATTCTAGACCTGTCTCTGGTCTGGCTGGCCGCTGCTATCTTCGGATTTGCCGCAGTGGCACTAAAGCAGCCAGCTATGGCCGGTTACATGTTGGCTGGGCTGGTAATCGGCCCGCATGGAGTTAAGCTCATAAGCAACTCCGAACATATATCGGTGCTTGCTGAGTTGGGCGTTGCCCTTCTGTTGTTTGCTCTGGGCCTAGAAGTATCATTCAAGCAACTCTTGTTTCGCACAAACAGAGTAGTAGCAGCCGGTATCTTCCAAATCATCGTCACCACTTTAGGCTTTGGTCTAGCAGTAGTGCACTTTGGCTTAGCGCCAGACCTGAAGAGCGGCGTGGTCTTTGGCTTCATCGTTGCCCTTTCAAGCACAGTAGTAGCGACAAAAATGCTTTCGGAGCGCGGTGAAACCGATTCTATTCACGGCCGCATTCTCATTCCCCTTCTAATAGTTCAAGATCTAAGCCTAATTCCAGCAATGTCATTGATTCCCGCGCTCAAAGATGCTGGAGCCGACACCGGCATTGCCCTTTTGATAGCCCTCGGCAAGGCACTCATTTTAGTTGCCGTTGTGATTATCATGTCCACAAAAATATTGCCGCCACTTTTAGCAAAAGTAGCAAGTACAAACTCTCGCGAGCTTTTTCTGCTCTTTATGATCTGCCTGTGCCTAGGTGTTGCCATTGCCAGCCACGAGCTAGGTCTATCAATTGCCCTCGGAGCATTTCTTGCGGGCATCATGATCAGTGAATCGCCCTATGCCCACCAGGCGCTATCTGATCTGATCCCGCTGAGAGATCTATTCGCCACCGTATTCTTTGTCTCAGTGGGAATGTTGCTTGATCCAGCCTATATCTACTTGCACTGGAACGAAGTCATTATTTTCGTCGGCGTCCTGATTTTAGGAAAGACCCTGATTGCGACCCTAGCCTCACTACTTGCTACCAATAGTGTCACCAGTGCCACCCTGGCCGGTTTATGCTTGGCTCAAGTGGGAGAATTTTCGTTCGTGCTGGCTACGGTTGGTAACAAGGCTGGCTTGATTACCGGCTCTCTCTATAACTTGTTCTTTGCAGCAGCCGTGATATCTATGATTGCCTCCCCCAGCATAATCTCCTGGCTATCACCTATCATCAGACGAATTCGGCCGCCAGAGACACTCACCCCCGAGCAAAGCCAACAAACCACTCATTTACCTTTGACCAACCATACAGTAGTCTGTGGCTTTGGCCGAGTCGGCAAGAACGTCGCCCTGGCCATCCGCGAAGCTGGAGTAGCAGTGGCCGTGGTCGAGCTTGATGGAGCTGCCATCGAAGACTTAAAACAGAGGCACATTCCCTTTGTCTATGGCGATGCCGGAAGCAAATTGGTGCTGAGCGAATGCAACATCACAGCAGCCACTACTCTCGTAGTAACGCTGCCAGACCCTCTGGCCGCTGTGAATATCATCAAGATGGCACGTGAGGTAAATCCTAATTTGCGCATTCTGGTAAGAGCTCATCGCCCAGCCGATCGCGCCGCATTCAAACAAGCCGGAGCAGCTCAGATTGTGCAACCAGAGTTCGAAGCCAGCTTAGAACTAACCAAGCAAGCACTGCTGGGCCAAAACGCCGAACAAGGCCAACTGGCAAAAGCCCTGAGCTTCATTCGCAACAGTCGCACCGAAGATTCTGACGACTTCGATTATCATCCCCCCATCGGTGAAATTATTGGCTTTGCCAATGCAGACTTTGTTGGGGCCTGGTTTAAGGTAAAAAATTCACTAGCAGGAAAGACAATAAAAGAGTTGGACTTACGCAACCAGATAGGTGTAACGGTTCTGGCAATCAAAAGGGAAGAACAGGTTGTCTCCCATCCACCAGCCGAATTTGCACTGCAAGGTGAAGACTCAATTTTTGTAGTGGGGCATAGCGAACAACTCTCTCACTGCATGACAGCGCTGGCCCAAACCTAGAATTCAGAGCAAAAGTGTTTTCCCGTGGCCACTTGGAGGTATAGCAAAGAATAGGATGTCCCTAAACACTGTCAGCCAGAATGAAGAAAAAACGGGCAATCCTACAATTTAGCTACAGCGACAAGCTTTCCACCCTAATGCTGTGGTGGAAAGCATTTTTTATGCTTCCGATCTGGGCCTACCTAATTCTGCCTTTCGCTGGCTCAATTATTGCCTTTAGTGGTGCTACAGCTCTGCAGATAGCCTTCTTTGGCGTATTAATCTGGAGCCTAATTTATTTCGTTGAAGACATTCTCAAACGCAAAATCAGAGTAGAAGACAACTTAATCTCGCACGGCTTTCGCATACGCGAACTGTCTAAGCTTCTATCAATTGGTACCGATTACAAAGGCAACGATGTCTTGCCGAGAAAAATAACTTTGACTTTTGCCCAGGGCAAAAGTATGAGCTTTAATCTCAGTCGAATTAATGCGCCAGAGTATCAACGGCTGTTGAAACACATTGAAAGCAACTACCCCCAGTGTCAAATTGACCCGGTGCTAAACAGCTTGCTGAGCTGCAAGAAAATCGCCCGCAAAGTATTAGTTGACGATAGCAGCAAGTTCATAATTGAATATCGCGCCGGCCAAATGTGGCGCAACATGCGTCAGGCTTTTTTTGATACTGCCTCACCCTGGCTACGCTTCGGCCCCATTATTGTGGCTTTTTTTATGGCTCCCAACTGGCTTGCTGGCATCTATAGTTTTCTCTACATGCCGGCTTCCAAGCTACACTCATCAGAAAACGCACACACAATGCTGAGTAAGCTGATAACTGACACAACTTCGCCGATCTTTTCTTATACATACAAGGCCGGAGAGGTCTTTTGTCACCTCTCTGCCCACCCTATAGCACTCACTATTTCAGCCCTTATTCTCGCCTACACTTCAGCCTTCGCTCTAAAAGCGCTTTTACGGCCAAACTCACTCAGTATCGACGCCAATGGCCTCAACTTAGGCATAACCATGGCTGGCAATACACTGGGTCTATCTCAAGTCAAATGGCCTGAGGTAATATCCGTTGCCTTAGACAGAAGTGCTGATGGAGTAGCGAAAATCAAATTCAATTTGAAAGATAATAAATCGTTCTATCTCGATTTAGTTGCAATTCAAGAAAACGACAGGCCCAGACTAGCAAAAGCCCTAGAGCGCTTTGCCCCCGGCTGCACCATCGCCAGTGAACTAAGCGAAGCGATGTTGCCCCACCGTGAACGCAGCTACACCGAGCTCTGGCTGCAATCACTATCATCGGCTCCAGAACGCAACAGCAGTCAAGCACTAGCTCCAGGACAAAGGCTCAAAGACGATCAATACAAAGTAATTAAACGCCTCGGAGTCGGCGGACAAGGCACCGCCTATCTCTGCCGCGATGAACTCAACAACTGCAATATTGTCCTCAAAGAAACCATTGTGCCAGCCTATGCCGATCGCAACTTGAAAGAACAAGCTTTGAAGAACTTTGAAAAAGAAGCAAAAATACTAGAGTCTTTAGATAGTGATGGCATTGTCAAACTACAAGACTACTTCTTTGAAGACCATCGCGGCTATATTGGCTTAGAACATATTGACGGACAGAACTTGCGCCAACTCATTGCCGAGAAAGGCGCACTGTCAGAAGAATCTATTCGCCAGTATGCCGGACAAATGTGCCAGATACTTGCCTATCTGCACAAGCGCTCGATCATTCATCGCGACTTTACACCAGATAATTTGATGCTAACCGGTGACAATAAACTCAAGCTAATTGACTTTAACGTCGCACAGATTCAACAAGTTGGCACCACCGGCACTATCGCCGGCAAACATTCATATCTGCCACCAGAGCAGTTCAGAGGCAAAGCCACTTTACAGAGCGATATCTATGCCATGGGCGCCACACTACAATTTTTAGCAACCGGAAAAGAGCCAGAAGCAATTACCCAATCAAGCCCCATCGAAGCAGGAGTAAAAACTAGCGAAGAGTTCGACCAAATTGTGCGCTCATGCACAGCTCTCGATCTCAATAAAAGGTTTAAATCGGTGACAGAAATAGCAACCAGTCTCGGCCAGCCAATCGATGATAACGAACTAGCAGATCTGTCGAATTTTGGTGAGCGAGCGATCGGCAGTGCGGCAAATCAAGAGAGCGATGAAGGAGTGACAATCAAAATAAGAGAAACAGAGCAAGAAACTATAGAGGCTTGATGGCAAAGGGTATCTGGTTATGAATTGGGGTTCTTGCATTAGCAATTTGGTGAGTCAATGGCCGAACTAGCGGTAAGAGTAAAATATCTTGATCATCAGCGTGACACCGCCTTATCTTTCCTGCGCCTGACTTTTCCGGCCTGGGGAGTGGCCTGTCCACTTACTGCGGTATTAGTTATCATCACTCAGTATTTTAGCTTTATCGCTTCTCAACAGATAGACTCGCGTGTATGTGGCATTGGCCTGGCCACACTGACAATCTTTGCCGTGGGCATGCTACTTCTCAATTGGCTTACCCACGAAGCTATTCAAATTGATAAAGACGGCGTCAAGCTGCCATTTTCAATTTTCAGACACAATCAGCTATTGCGCTGGGGTGACATCAAGAAGATCACCGTCAGCGGTGCAGATCAAAAAGATTGGCAAAGAAAGCAGATTACTTTCATGACCAACAAAGGCGCAATTCCGCTCACCCTCAGCCATATAGACTCAACCGATATGGAAAAATTGCTAATAGCAATGGAAATGTGGGGCAATACCGCCGAGATTGACCAGACTGTGCACGAGCTGAAAAATCAGGTAACTGGCAACGAGACTCCGCTGTTGAGCTTCACCGGTATGTGGGAAGAGGAGTTGAGTAGAAGATTTTGCCCTACCTCCTTCGTACCCCTTGACCCCGGTCGAGTGATGCGCAACGGTACTCTAAAAGTAATGCGTCACCTTGCTCTTGGCGGCCTTTCTGCTGTCTATCTTTGCCAGCTGGAAGAGCGCAAATTAGTGGTTCTAAAAGAAGCAGTTGTATCAGATGATACCATCGAAAGCGCCCAAGCGAAGGCCAGAGAAATGCTCGACCGCGAAGCCGCTCTTCTGCTTAAGATCAATCATCCAAACATAGTCAAAGTATTAGACTATTTCGTTGAGCAAGAACGCAATTATCTAATGCTCGACTATGTCAACGGCCAAGATTTACGGCAGCTCGTAAAGCAAAATGGTCCGCAAAGAGAAAGCACAGTGATTAATTGGGCACTACAGATGGTGAATATTCTTAAGTATTTGCACGAACAAGATCCGCCGCTAATTCACCGCGACTTCACCCCCGACAATATTGTTCTCTGCGAAGACGGCTCGATTGTAGTGATTGATTTTGGCGCAGCCAATGAGTTTATCGGCAATGCCACAGGTACATTCGTTGGCAAACATGCCTTTATTGCTCCAGAGCAATTTCGCGGCAAAGCCAGTGTGCAAAGTGACATTTATGCTTTCGGCTGCACTCTCTACTTCCTCCTCACCGGCGTCGAGCCTGAGGCGCTCAGCACTTCAAACCCTCAAGAGCACAATAATCTCATTTCACCAGAGTTGAGTGAAATAGTAGTGAGCTGCACCCAGATGGAAAGCCGCGATCGCTACCAAACTGCCGCACAGTTAGTACCAGTACTAAGGCAGATGATGGCCTCTTTACCCAGCACCTAGAATTTCGCAACGATACTTCTATTTTTCGCTTCCTATAGTGCAATCCATCAGCCAAAAGTCTGGCAGTTCGACGAGGACGGCAGGAGCTACTTCACCCTCAAGGTCTGCCAGTGTCCTTGCCTAAGGCTTCGCACTGTACTTGCCAGACGCAGGGTGATACGCGACAATAGCGGACCCGTCGTTTGACTGCGTTTTCCGGACAGGTCGTGATAGAAGGCGAGTGCATATGAAATACCAGATAAAATCGGGCAAATTAGAGACACGCTCAATTGAATCTCATATTACCGACCACTGTAACCTTCGATGCCAGCAGTGCTGCTCGCTATCTCCATATTTGAAGTCATACAATATTGAACCAGACCGCTTTGCCGAGGATATTAGACTGGCAAAGCGAGTCTTGCAGCCACAATACTTCAAACTAGTTGGCGGAGAGCCTTTACTACATCCTCAAATTCTAACCCTATTGAGGTTAGCGAAAGAGTCGCTTCTTGCTCCAATTCTCTCAATCACCACAAACGGCCATTTCATTGATCGTCTCAATGATGAAATGTGGTCATTGCTGGATCACTTGACCCTTTCCCTGTATCCTAGCGCTCCGTTAACCGAAGCTAAATTTGCACTATTTGAGAGCAAAGCTCGTCAGTTTAATGTGACGTTGAATATTAAACGGCAGGCTTCATTTCAAGAAATGACTTTATCGGAAAGACGCACAGATCAAGAATTAACAGACTCCATTTACGAGCGTTGCTGGCTAAAGCGTCGATGCCATATGGTTCGCGAAGGACGATTCTATATGTGCACAAGGCCACCACACTTCGACTCGTTTTACCAAGGCACAACTAAATTTGCACAAGAAGACGGTATCGAATTGAACGATGACCAAGACCTTGTATTCCGGCTGGCTCAATACCTCGAGCGTACAAAGCCGCTAGACTCTTGCGGGTTATGTCTTGGTGGTGACGGTAAATCCTTTCCGCACAAGCAACTGTCACCGCAGGTAGTGGCTAGCCGTGCAGAACCTCGACCATGATTACTACAACCACACGCGACAAGTTTGGACTAAATCGGGTATTCTATCGTACTGATGTACCCGCAGCAGCTAATTCGATTCGGGCATTATGCAAGCCGGAATATCCACCTATTAGCCTGGATGCAGAAGGTGTCCGCGCTCACCTGCAGTATGGATATCATTATGAGCGTTCATGCTTTGAACCGATTCGCATTTTGCAACCCGGACACAAGATTACGTATCACGGCGGCGTGCAAATTTCTGAAATGGCACCGCAGCCTGTTATTGACAAAAGCGATCTCAGAGAACTGCTTGAGGGCGCCTTAAACAAATACATGCCAGTTGACGACCTCGTGCAATCGCCAGCGCTTGCGCTCAGTGGCGGGATAGACTCGGCATTGCTGCTATCTTTACTAACAAGCATAGACACATGGAACGGCACTGCTTTCATTTTGGCGCCTACTTTGCACGGTGACACAGGCACATACAATGAGCTCGCGCCGGCTCTGGCGACCGCCAGCAAGTTCGGCATCGATGTAGCTATAAAGGAAGTCACAGATGCAGACTTCATTGCTGCGCTGCCAGAAGCAGTTACATTGGCAGAGGTGCCTTTTTACAATATGCATCCTGTGTCCAAGTACTTGCTGGCTAAAACAATGAAAGAAACTGGTGTTACGGCTTGCATTACTGGCGATGGCGCCGATCAGCTGTTTGCCGGAAGCGGTGGCGAAGACTATCTCCATATTGTAAACGCGATTTTTACAGGCTTGCATGTCAACCTCATTTGTCCATTCTTAGATGAGTCTGTCGTCCGGCAGTCAATGATTCCAGACCCGACAAAGTCAGCACTGCGCAGTCTGGCAGAAATCTTAGGAGTGCCTCAAAACGTCGCCCAAGCAGCCAAAACACCACGGCTCGCGCCGCCAATAAATCTTGAACAATACATTGATATGACGGCTATTACAAAGCTGGCAGACGCAGTTAATCTGCCATTGCCAGACTTAACTAACGATCGGGAAATCGTTAAGTGGGTAACGTTAAGCATCCTTGTCGATGCCTTCTTGGAAGAAGACTAATGTGTGGCATTGCAGGAATTGTAGACTTCGATAAACCACCGCAAGCAAACGCGACAGCCATTCAAGCGATGCGCAACGCTTTGCTCCATAGAGGACCGGATGGAAATGGCATCCACTTCACGAATCAAGCTGCACTAGCCCATACGCGATTAGCATTGCTTGATGTCGATGGTGGCAGTCAGCCACTTGTGAGTTCTGACGGTCGGTACACCATTGTTTATAATGGCGAAATATACAATGATGAGGAGCTGAAGAAGGAGCTTAGCTCCGCTTGGGCCTTCCGCACAAAGTGTGACACCGAGGTGGTGCTAGCTTCGTTTGTCAATTGGGGTAAGGATTGCCTGACAAGACTCAATGGCATGTTCGCATTTTTCATCTGGGACAACCAAACCAAAACCGGCTTCGCTGCCCGTGACCGCTTGGGAATTAAACCCTTTGTTTACGCGACGAATCGCGAGCAGTTTATCTTTGCCTCTGAAGCTAAGGCTATCCTTAGGGTGCTTCCTTCAGCCCCCCGGGCGCATCTACCGTCGCTGCTGGAATACCTAACAGCGCCGTTTTTTAGCGGCGTAGAGCACTCGATGTTCGAAGAAATTAAGGTACTGGGCGCAGGTTGTGCATTGTCTGTGTCAGCCACAGGAGTGCACAAGTGGTCGTGGTGGGACTACAATGCAATAGAGTTTTCAAAGGACAGCGCATGCGATGCCGATAGGGCAGCCGGGGAGTTATCGAACCTGCTCGATAGGGCCGTTTCTCGATCGGTTAGAACAGACATGCCATTAGGTATTTTCTTTAGCGGCGGCTTGGATTCTACACTGATCGCTTCTTTGGCCAAACGACACCTCGGTAGTCAGATGAATGCTTATACTATTGCGTTCGAGGATCAGGATGGATTCAATTATGACGGCACCGGCATCGTGACCACTAATGACACGCAGTACGCAATTGACGCCGCTGGAGAATTAGGTCTGACTCTAAATATGGTGCCGGTAAGTCATAGCGATGTCGAGGCAGCGTTACCTCTAATCGCAATGCACAACGATATGCTGCCGGCGTGGGAGCAAGAGATCGCGCAGCATTTTCTTGCTCGCGCTGCCTGTCAGTCTAGCAAGGCTGTTTTGGTCGGAGATGCTGCTGATGAAACACACTTCGGCTACCACTTCCTATTAGACCCGCAGGCCACACTGACCCCTGCGAACATAATCCGCCGTTTTGCGGCACTGCCAGTGCCGATCAACCGCGAAGTGCTCGAAGATCCACTCAGCCATTTTGAACAGAAGTACATGCAGCTAGCGGTTGAGGCCGGTTATAGCTGGGAAACGCAGCCCAAACGAACGAGGGCTACCACTTACCTTATAGTTAAGCGTTGGTTGGCTCGTTTGCTGCACAACGGAGACATACATTCTATGCACTCTTCACTAGAATCACGTGTGCCTTTCGGCGATACCGAATTGATAGAATTTACCCGCAGATTGTCACCATCATTGTGTTACCAGCGAGGAGTTGAGAAGTGGTTATTGCGAAAAGCGGCGACCGGAATAATACCCCATAGCGTTCGCACTCGTAAGAAGTCAGCGCTTCCAAAAGATCAAGCCATGCAATCGTCGTACCAAAGACAAGCTCGACAACTCCTCCTGGAAGATGCCAGCAATCTCCGTTCCATCGCTAATATTGACGCCATATTGAAGGTGTGCGATTCTCAGCGCAAACTAGACGAAAACGAAGCCTCACTTTTATTTAGAACCATCTGTTTGGTCCATTGGCTGCGTCAATACGGAGTTCAGTTGCCATGACACGCATTCTGTTCGTTGCGATTCCAGAGAAAGGACACATTAATCCATTGATTGGTCCGGCATTGGCGCTGCAGGCTAAAGGTGCTCAGGTAGCATTTTACTCTGCGCGCGATATCGGCGACCATCTTTCAAGAGCTGGAATCACCTTGTCATTTTGCGGGCTGGATGGCAGCCCTCCAGCACCAGACGCAAACCGTGGACAACTATTTGCAAGAAGAGTAGCCGACAATAACTGGCTAAGGCAATGGATAAAAGAACTACTCATAGATAGTGCCGAAGACCAAATAGAGCCATTACGTAAAGTCGTCAGGCAATTTCGCCCGGACGTTATGGTGATTGATCCGATGATCTATAGCGCAATCATTGTCGCGCACCAAGAATCCATTCCTTGGGCCGGCGTTTCTTCCTCTCTCAATCCAGTGATACCAGCCAACCTGACTAGCGAACTAATTGCCACAAATGCCTGGTTGTCTCCTGCGCGCCAAGCTCTGTTTGCTAAGCATGGGTTAGAGCCAACCTTCAGCGTGTGTGATTGTTTGTCTTCGGACCTGAACATTGTCTTCAGCACAGAACAATTTGTGGGGAGAATGGTGCCAGGCGTTCATCTTGTTGGTCCATCAATGCCGGCTGGTCCAAGAGGAGACGAGTGTTCATTTCCTTGGGAGAGGCTACGCACAGATGTACCAATTATCTATATGTCGCTGGGTAGCCAAATTTACTACCAGCCTGACTTCTTTAAGACTGTCATTACTGCCGTTAAAGATAAACCGGTCCAGCTGGTAGCATCCGTTAGTGAATTACTGCACACGGAGCATTTCAAGAATGTTAGCAAAAATGTTCTGCTATGCCAGTATACGCCACAGCTAAAGTTGTTGCCCCGGTGCGCAGCCTTTATCAGTCATGGTGGTGCCAATTCTATTATGGAAGCAATGGCGCTCAACGTTCCGGTGCTCATTTCACCAATCTGTAACGATCAGTCGCATCAAGCGTTTTTCTTGGAGCAAAGCGGCTGCGGAATACATCTTGATCTTTCTTTGGCAAGCCCGACTGAGTGCTGGAGCGCCCTAAGCAAATTGATTAATCCTGGAATCTACAGGGAAAATGTTGAGAGAGTATACAGTTCTTATCGTCAGCAAGATGGAGCTCAAAACGCCGCTACTCTAATTGAACAATTGATTGTCGGCAAATTGCTTGCCCAAGGGCCTGAGCGCTAATCAGAATGCTAATTCCGATTTATGTAACAGCAAAAAATGAAGAGCAGACAATCGCTGATTGCTTGAAAAGTTTGCTAGCAGCTGCGGAACATGCCCGCCTGTTGTTAGATTGCAACCTGCAGATTGCAGTGGTGCTGGACGATTGCACTGACCAAACTGAGTCTGTCGCCTGCTCATTTACCACTGTTCGGATTATACATAGCAGAGGCGGTCTAGTCGAAGCGCAACGCGCAGCAATAATAGATGCAGCAGAACAGAGCGCCAAAGACTTCGTTGTATTTTGCGATGCCGATATTTTGATTGAGGAACAGACGATCGCCTCGATGGTGCAAACCATGCTGAGAGACCCACAGATAAGGGCATGTTATCCAAGAAAGGTACCTCTTGCTCCTCATGAACAGAGTCTGGTGGCCGCCGCTCTCTATAGCTATAACCTCAATGATGGCTTCCAAGGCAAACGAAAGTATTTTAACGGTAAGCTGTTTGCTATTCGCGATTGGGGAATGCCGAGCATGGCAGAACTTCAGAATAGGCTCGCCAAAATCAGGCCCAGTAGATTCTACCGATTCCATGAAGGGCTCAAGATTGACGACATCTACCTATCACGCAAAATCATAATAGAATCGGGCGAGCAAGCAATTGTAGAAGCTCCTCAAGGCTCGATTAGTTTCCGCCCCCCAGAAACGTTGGAAGGTATGTATCAGTACTACAAGCGCATGCGCGTTGAATGGGAGCGGCTCGATGTTTTATTTCCCGAGACACGCGTCGCTCATCAGTTACGAAGCTACGATACTCAGGCCGTGCACAGAGCCTCTCCGCGTGAACGATATCTGTGGTGGTTTTTCAGGCTTATGCTTCAAATTTGTAAACTAAGGTATGCTTGGGAGCGCTTTTTTTATGAACGAGTTACCCATAAGAGTTCTCCGATATGGCCAGTAGTAAAGGAAACAAAACGGCGCCTGTCAAGCGGATCTGTCCAGCAGGAGTAATTCCACTCGAATTGTGGGACACAATCATCCCGGAAGGCATCCTCTGGGAACAGATGAATTCTAGTGATTTGGCCAAGAATCTGCTTTACGTCGTAAGAAGGCTTAAAAGCAGAACACTCGTAACGCGCTCTGGATATGTTACTCCGGCGCAAGCGCAGGACTTCAAGCAAATTGTGATCACAGGTGGGGGCGCAACCTATGAGCGCATGTCTTTTTTTAAAAATAACTCCGAATGGCCAGTAGCAATTATCGAGGACGCCTTCGTTGGTGAACATGGCGCGCAGATTCTTTTTGATGAAATCAAAGAGCTGCTGATTGTCGATCTTGGTCAAACTTCCATTAAAGTTTCAGCAGGTGGCAAGCGATTTCAGTACGCTCGCGATTTTGTCGAGTTGCCAATTCGAGACGACGATGAATCGAGAGAAATTACTTGGTATAGAGATAAACTGCGAGACTTTACTACATCCTCAATCCGCGATTCACTAACTCAATCTGACTTCATTCCAAACAAAGTTGTCTTCGCCCTGCCATGTGATTTCGATCAGAACGAAGTACCAGGGGGAAGCTCGTACATAGGCATGAAGGGTGCGGCGAATTTGATTCCGGACATTCTTGAGCATTCCAACCTGACTGGACTACCCACATATGTTTTGAATGATGCCGAATTGGCTGCGGTAGCTGCTCGTGCTCTAGTGAAGGAAAATACTGAACCAATTCTGGTGATTACTGTCGGTTTTGGCATCGGTGCAGCCGTCGCTCTAAGAGTGCCTAACGAGATTAATCCATGAGCGCACGGTGCCATTCTCTTATACTGTCACCGCATTTAGATGATGGGGTGCTCTCATGTGCATTGCGAATCGTTCAAGAACGGAAGGCCGGCAGAAAGGTAGTTGTGGCAACACTCTTCACAGAAGATGGAACTCAGAATTTCCAGAGAAAAGATGAAGACTCTAAGGCACTTGCAATATTAGATGCAGAAAGCATATGGCTCGGGTTATTTGATGCACCAATTCGAGATCGACACTACTCTGGCTTTCGCCATATCGTGCTCGAAGATCATCGGGGGCAAGAAGATATACTAGAAGAGGCTCGCAATGCAGTAATCACTCTTTACCATGAGCTAGAGCCAGATGCAGTGTTCGTGCCGCTGGCGATTGGCAACCACATTGATCATTGGTTGACATATCAAACATGGACGACACTTCCATCCACTGTAAACATTCTCTTCTATGAGGATCGACCGTATACTCTGCTGCCAGGCAATCTCCATGTGCGGCTCGCGCAATTAGGGGCGGCGGTGCGACTTGAAAAAGCTGACAGGCGCTCTGTTTTGAGCCAGTTTCTGAGCGGTATGCATGAAAAAACCTTTTACAGAAATGTCATTACCAATGAAACAGAAAAATTCCTACATCTGTTGCGCGCGGCACGCCTGCTACACGAGGCCCCTGAAAATTTGAGAATAGAATTGAAGCCAGAGATCATCAGCTCTAATGATGATCTCGAGGTCAAACAGATTCAAGCGGCGATCAGTGAATACAGCTCACAACTTCTAACTTTGTATGGCGACGGAATTAATTTCGTCAAAGAGAGCACCGAATATGCCGCCACATTAGTCTACCTATCGAATTATGCAGAACGCTACTGGAAGAACTCTTGTCTGCCTTTTGACTCACAGTAGGCTCGACCAGCACTTTGGCTGAGCACCCCTTAGTGTCTCTTAGCCACGAGCATAACATTTGGGGAGCCGGTCGATGACACGATCCATACAGAATTGAGCCCACAATCTTTAGACCATGACCGCAATTCTGGGTGTCAACAGTAACTGCTGGGCGTTCAACTTGTCTTCGCCTCAATCTCTAACTGAGCAGCTCGACCGGTTGCAACAGGCAACCAGAAGATCAAAGCAGCCACCAGAAAAGGAAATAGTGTGGAGACAAAGATTTTGAAAATAGGTGCATATACACCCATTTTTGAAATTGTTGAGTACTCAAGTATTTCTCAAAAGCAAGAAGTCCATGTCACAGCGTAATCCCACCATTTGAGACGGGGCTAGAGCCATATATATTCTCTTTAGTACAAGGGAAATCGCATGGCTAACTGGGCTCCGATTATTGAGAATCTTGCTGTTGCCGCTAAACCGGCCTACCGCGAGATGGCAGAAGCGGCAATCAAACTTAGTACAGAAGCCATGGGCGAGGTCGCAGTTGCGAGCAAATCCCTGACACCAGGCATAACGAAAGCGACCAGCAATTTCGGTCGCAGCGGTGGACCAGTTGACTTAGGTGTATCTAGCCGTTTTGGCGGCGGACCAGTAGAGTTTCGTGACCGCCAAATCGCTAACATCGGCGAAAGACAAGCTCTAGATTTGCTTCTCCCTGGCAAAGACGGTATTCCAAAGTTTACCCCTAACGGTTTCTTGCCTCCAGGAATCTATAGGTCGCCTTATGAAAATTTTGCCAGTCATTTTGGTTCGAACGAGCACCGCATGCAAATGCTAAAAACAGTCAATCCAATGTTGCGCCGACTGGCAGACCAAGGACAGGAGAGAGTCTACGTTGCTGGCAGCTTCGTCAGCCAGAAGCCATTTCCCAAAGATATAGACATGCTGGTCCATACAACGAGCCGGGCCAGTTCTTCGCTGCAGCATACTCTTAATGACCTAAGGGGCATCAAGTTTGGCGAAACCATGACCGCAGCGAAGCGTCAGTTTAATGTCGATCTGATGCAAGGTAAAGCTTCAGAAGGATTTGACTGTAAGCATCTCAAACTCTTTAGAACAAGCCGAACTGGCGAAGAAATTGGCATAATCGACCTGATGTTGCGTTGAAACATTGAAAGCTAGCTAATCTCAAATTCGTATTCTCAACATTGACGGTGGACTGCAAGGCCACTAGAGTACTTTCAGTTTAGGAGAATAGTGCCTGATGGGCGACCAAGCAGAGAAAAGCCAAGAACCAAATCCAGCGAACAAACCTGGTATCGATTTTGGCGCAATATTCGGCAGAAACAATAACCCCGGTGACGCCCGATTGTCCCCGCCTGCAGCAGGAACTGCCGCTAGCGACCAGCTACACGTTCCCACTAGAGATACGACAGCAAAACCGGCTGACCAGGTAGCCCAGGTCAGAGACACGCCAGCCACTCCGCTTGATGTGAGAATTGAAAATAGAGCCATAATTCTCTCAATCAACGATAAGGATTTCGACGCCAAACTACTTGGCGCCGCCAAAACTTGGCCTAAAGACTTCGACAAGCTCAAACTGACCGATATTCCACCGGGCGTGAAAGTCAATTACTGGCAAGACCCAAAAGGCTTATTTGTCTGGTTTGAGGGCGGTCAAGACCACAGCAAGAAGCACTACCTTCCAGCCAATCTGACGACCATAGAGCTTCCCACTCAATCTAAAACTGTCGAAGCGATACGCATAGACGTCAACCGCAACTACGCCCAAGCTACTTTCTCAAATTTGCAAAGCTTCGACCGCAATTTCAATCCGTCTAATGACGCTGGTATCAACTCAATCAAATACTTTGGTCGCATAGCCGGAATTGCCGACGACGCTCTGCTAAAGCAAGAGCAAGTATTGCGTGATGCGGCCAAAACCTCAGACAATCCATATTACAAACTTTATTTGGCCGATGTGCTCACTGCTGCGGCCGTTAAACCAGTTCTCAACGACTTTTTGAGAACCGGAACAGGCGACCTCAACAATCCCACCACGCTGAGAAAGCTAGACGAAGCGATCTCTCTGCTTGATGCCGCTTATCGTGATTCAAATGGCAAGCTTAGAGAGATCAATCATTTTCCCAGAGCTAACGTTTATTCACCGTTGATGCCCGGTGTGCCCTATTGGAACGCTAACCGCTACCCGAACGACTACTTTGGCTTCTATGCTGGAGTTTATGACCAATCGATGGCCAGACAAGCATCGCTCAAGGTCATTCGTGATCATATTAAGTTAGGTAGTTTCCCTAAATTCGAACTACCACCATCTCTGCCGCCCAGATTCTAAAATACAGAACTCTAAAGCACAGAACTTTAAGTACTGAACTCAAAAATAGAGAACTCTAGAATAGAAAGTTCTAAACTATTGAGAATCACAACGCGGAAGTAAAAAGTGAAATTTCTCAGCATTATTGGGTCAACAGGCTCTATTGGCAAGCAAACCCTAGACATCGTTCGCGCCCACCCAGATCAGCTCAAAGTCTCGGCTTTAGCAGCCGGTTCAAAGAATCTGCAAGATTTCAAGGAGCAGATTCTAGAGTTTCGCCCTGACTTGATTTCGCTGCCCAACCCAGAATCAGTGCAGCAATTAAAAGAAATGCTCACTGCAGCAGAGCTAAAGGGCATTGAATGCATGTCGGGAGAAGATGGCCTGCTCGCCGTGGCCGAACACCCACAAGCGAACGTTTTAGTTACAGCAGTAGTAGGATTTCTCGGAGTTAAGCCGACACTTGCCGCCATAGCAAAAGGCAAGACTATCGCCTTAGCCAACAAAGAAACAATGGTGGCGGCCGGACATTTAGTCATTAGCTCAGCGAAAAAGCACAACGTCCAAATCGTGCCAGTTGATAGCGAACATTCAGCTATCTTCCAATCTCTCTGGGCCTCAATTTTAAGAGATCGAGTTGAAGAAGAAGTCGAGAAGCTACTACTAACCGGCTCTGGCGGACCGTTCAGAACCTGGTCAACAGAAGCGTTAAAAGATGCCACCATATCTGATGCACTAAAACATCCCAACTGGTCTATGGGAGCAAAAATTACAATCGATTCAGCCACATTAATGAACAAAGGCTTAGAAATCATTGAAGCGCGATGGCTCTTCGACCTTCCCGCCAGCAAAATTGAAGTAGTGATTCACCCCCAGTCGATACTGCATTCCGCTGTGGAATTTGTAGACGGTTCAATAGTGGGGCAGTTGGGCCTTCCTGATATGCGCCTGCCGATTCATTACGCCCTCTTCTATCCAGAGCGAGTGGCCTCAAATAGGGTACCTAAACTAAGTCTTAGCGAATTAAAAGATCTGACTTTTGAGAAGCCCGACCCTGTGCGCTTCCGTTGCCTGGGCCTGGCACAAGAGGCCGCCGCTGGCGACGATACACGAGCCTGCGTGCTCAATGCCGCCAATGAAATCGCCGTAGATTCCTTCCTCAAAGGCGATATTAAGTTTCTCCAAATCGCTGAAACCCTGGAAAGAGTGCTCGATGAACATAAGCCAATAAAATCGCCGCCTCTGGAGGATATACTAGAGTGCGATAAATGGGCCCGAGCACAAGCCCGCTCAATTATGGCGACAGTCATAAGTTGATGCTGCAAAACAAAAGTATGAAAAATAGAATTGACAGTGCTGTCAATCGCTTCTGGAGGAAAATTTGATGATCGCTTTGGGCAACAAAGTACAGGTAGTAGACCATCCGGTAGTACAGCATTTGCTCACCAAGCTGCGTGACTACCAGACTCAATCTCCAGATTTTCGCCGCTATTCAATTACTCTTAGCCAATATTTGATCTACGAAGCTTCTAGACAAATGATTGTAAGAGAGCTTGCCGTTGAAACTCCAGTTGGCCAAGCAAAAGGCTCGGCCTTAACCGATTATGTCATCCTCGCACCAGTACTGAGAGCTGGCTTGGTCATGGCTGAAGCGGCACAAAAAATGTTGCCAGCAGCACGCATCTATCACGTTGGCTTGAAGCGCGACGAGACCACACTTGAAGCGATTTCATACTACGCCAAGCTGCCTGATTCATTGCCACCAGATAGCCGCATTATCGTGCTTGACCCCATGCTCGCTACCGGCGGCTCTGCAGCTTCTGCTATCGAACTGTTTGCCAAGCTCAATGTTGGTGAAATTCAGTTGGTTTCATTCGTGGCGGCCCCTGAAGGCATTAAGCGAGTGCATTCGCAATTCCCTAATGTGCACATCACCACGGCTTCTGTAGACAGCAACCTCAACGACCGTGGCTATATTGTTCCTGGCCTTGGCGATGCTGGCGATAGAATTTTCGGCACATAATCAACGCTCTAAATGGTAATCACACCATTTGTTTCACTTGAAAAGCCCCTTATAGTATTGGCTACAGCAAAGGTAGTTGGCTATTTGGGGCTTTGGCTTAGGAAATGAAATTGAGTCTATGAGCGAAACAAACAATGCTACGGCCACTATTGAACGCAACAGCCCTGCAGCAACAGCCGGGCTCAATACCGAGCTTAGCGATATTGCCATAAGGCCCGACAGTGAGAACATTGTCGCCCTGACAGATCGGCGCCATCCTCTAGCAATGGGTCTTTTGTGGATTACCATGGTGACCTCTTTTCCCACTGTTCTCATTGGTGTGGAGTGGTACAAAAATGGCTTCAGCTTGACACAAGTTTTAGCCTGCACAGTTTTTTCAGCCATAGTGGTTTTGCTCTTCTGTGTGCCTTCGGCCCAGCTTGGAACAGTCACCGGACGCACTTATGCTCACCTCAATCGCTCGGTCTTTGGCCGCTGGGGCGCGCGCCTGACCACATTTAACTTAATTGCCATATTTCTTGCCTGCTATGCCTTTGGTGCCCTCTGCATGGCTGACGCGGTCAGTGGTCTCTTTGCCGTGCCTCTCTCAATTGGCTTCATGGCTGCTGGTTTCTCCTTTTTGATGTGTCTCAACAATCTCTGGGGCTTTTCTGGAGTGGTCAATTTCGCCAAATATTTTGCTGCACCTTGCCTCATTGCCTGGGTAGGTTTTACCTTTTTCCGCGCTGTGATTGCCTACAACACCGCAGCGGCAGTAATGCCCATACATGAGACCAATGTCAGCTGGACTGTGGCCCTTGGCGCCATAGCATCATTTGTAATTGGCTTTTCAATTTGGGGCAACGAGGCCGACTACTGGCGTCACGCCCGTCCCGGAGTAAAACGAACAGCAATACCACTAACGGTGGCACTCTGTATTGGTCAAATTATCTTCCCTATTACTGGATGGATGGTCGCTCAAATTAGTCAGGTGACAGATACAGCACGGGCTACAGCATTCATGAATGAATTTAGTTTTGGTGGAGTGGCCTTGCTGGCTCTAATTGTCATTGGCGCTCAATATTTTGCCGCAGCCGATTCTAACTTGTACGCCGTAGTCGAGGCCTTTGAAAACTTATTCAAAGTAAAGAAAAAGCATGTTGTCTTCGGCTACGCTTTTGTCTGTGCCCTGGTTGCTTACTGGCTTTCATTCAGCGGCATGGCCAAAAGCATTGAATTAATTTCAACTCTAAACGGCATTCTCATTCCGACGGGAACTACAATTTTGCTTTGCGAATGGTCAATAGCAAAACTCATCAGCGACAAACACAGCCGAATTTTCGACCACATTAAAGAAATGCACCAATTGCCAGCACTGCGACTTCCTGCCATGTTAGCCTTTACCATAGGTTGCAGTGTTGGCATTGTCACAGCCGGACTGATACCAAGCCTGGAACACTTACATCTCGGCATTGGCTGCCTCAATGCATGGGCCACCGCAGCCATAATTTATCTGCCAGTAAGATTATTGGAAGAGAGACTTAAGCGCGTGCCTGTTTGATAAACCTGCTCACAGAGGTGGCATAATGCACTAACAGCTGGCGAGAAGTGGTGTGAGCGCGGACAAAGAGCAGCGAATAATACTTAGAGAAGTCTGCCAGACCTGTAGCAGACCTATTTTTCCGAGCCAATCTACAATTTCATCGTTGACTGCTGATCGCCCTGGCTTCTGCAACTGTTCTAGCTTGGCAGCTAGCCAAAAGTTTTCTCAAGCACACCCAGCGATAGCTGAGTTGCCGAAAAACAGCTTCCCCATAGACAAGCAACAAGAAGTACCAATAGACGGCGCGCCAGAAAGGCGGTTCGACCCCGATGTTAGATTGCACGATTTAACTGAATGCGGCTACGAATTTTTAGAGCGCATTGGCAAAGGTACCCTCAGTTATGTCTATCAAGCGCGCTCAGGCAAAGTTGACGCCTTGCTAGCCATGAAAATATTCAGACGCTCGCCTTTTGAGAACAAAAGAACCCTGAAACGCCTTGAGCAAGAGGCAAATAAAGCCAAGCAACTAAATCATCCCAACCTTTGCTCCGTCTATGAATTCGGACTCTCAGAGAAGCAATATCCATATCTGGTTATGGACTTTCTTGCCGGACCCACCTTAGAAGAAATAATTCGCACCGAAGGATTTCTGGAAGTAGATCGCCTTATCGACATAGCCATACAGATCTGTGACGCCCTCAGCCACGCCCATCAGCACAATCTCATTCATCGCGATCTCAAACCCGCAAATATTTACCTGCTTAAGGCCAAGGGGGGCGGAGATTTTGTCAAAGTATCCGACTTTGGCATTGCCAAAGTGCTACCCAACCCTGGCCGCGAAACCCGCTACATGACTGCCGATGGAGAAGAATTTGGTAGCCCTGCTTATATGAGCCCAGAACAGTGCCTGGGTGAAAGACTTGACAGTCGGTCAGATATTTACTCCCTCGGTTGCTTGATGTACGAAGCTCTGTCAGGCAAGCTACCCTTTAGTTCGTCAAACCCGGTGCGTTTAGGCTTCAAGCAGGTAAGCCAAAAGCCGCAAAGCCTGCGCGAACGCTTCAAAGATATCGAAATTCCAGAAGCACTTGATGCCGCAGTTTTATGCGCCCTAGAGAAGAAACCAGAAAATCGCTTTGTCTCAGCCGACAATATGAAAGAAGTGCTTATCGCAATTCAGGACGGCAAAAAGCCTAATTTACCGGCCCCGCCAGACAGTAAAGGCAAGGCTGCCCTTCTTAACATAGACAGGAACTGGCTCAACGTATTTGGCCTGGGTCATAAGAACAAGAAAGACTAGCGGCAAAGAAATACTTAAGCTACAGAGGCCGATATGTTTTGAACAATCAAGATCCTAAAAATCTACTCGGCACCACACTTGATGGCAGATATATCATCGAGTCAGTAATCAGTCAAAGCAAAAGCAGTAGCAAAGCCGGATTGCAAAGCACCACCACCGTCTATCTAGCCCACGACACAGCTAACAAATGCCCTGTTGTGATCAAGCACTTCGTCCCCCAAAACGCTGACCATAATCAAGCCCTAGAACGCTTCATTCGCGAGGCTAGAGCACTCTTAGTAATAAAGCATCGAGCCATAGTCGAAATCAAAGACGTTGTGCTGCAAAACGAAGGTTCGGCTTTTATCGTTATGGAGAGACTAGAGGGTCTCACCCTGCGCAAACATTTAGCAAAAAATGGAGCCTTATCATTTCACACCTTTGTTGCCGTATGTTCGCAGATACTAGAAGCTCTTGAACAGGCGCACCGTAAGGGAATAATTCATCGCGATCTTAAACCAGACAACATAATTGTTATGCAAGCGCCAGCAATAGAAAGAATCAAGCTCCTCGACTTCGGCATAGCCCAATTGCCTGGCAACCACAGTAATTTGAAACTAACCAGCACTGGTGAGATGCTTGGCACACCTTTGTATATGAGCCCAGAACAATGTCTTGGTGAGGTCATAGACGCGCGCTCTGATATTTATTCATTGGGCTGCATCATGTACGAAATGTTGACAGGTGAAGCGCCATTCAATGGCGATTCAATTTTGGCAGTAATGACCAAGAAGGTAACCGAGCAACCAGCGGCCATAGCCCCTTTAGAGAAAATCAATCAGCAACTGATTGTACAATTTGAGCGAATCATCAACAAAGCAATGGCCAAAGCGCCTCAAGACCGCTACCAAAGCGCTCAAGAACTACATGCAGATCTGCTCAGAAGTAGCACTCTAAGCCGGAACAAAGTCAAGAAATCAAGTATTAGTATTGTTTTCAACAAATTCTTCGGCAGTAGTGAAGACTAATCAATCATTGAGCATCTGCAATAAGCGATCGAGCAAAACCTCGCCATCCTGGCGCAAGCCGTCATGTTCATATTCGTTGGTTATCCATACCTTCATACCGCGAATGGCAGAAGCAGTTTGCTCAGCCAACTGCCGAGCAACATACATGTCATTGCAATAAATAGTACCGACACAAGGAACATCGTTATTCTTGAGACGTTCGCCATCATAGAGGGACGGCCACTGCGAGTAAGAGGCCAGCAGCTCTGCCACTTCCTTAAAGGGCTTAAGACAAGTGTACTCCTCAAACATCCAGGGATAAATCATTTCGCCACTAAAGAATATTGGCATCGAGTCTTTTCTGAACTCGTCATATTCACTGACCAAGCGAGCGGCTGACCAATTAGAGGCACGCCCCTGGCAATAAATGGCTTCGTGAAGAAGAGCATAAATAGGGTTGGTATTAAAGTGCAGCTGACTCTCAACATCACGCAAAAAGGAATAGCTGAGCATGGAATCGTTAGATGAATCAAAAGCGCTCTCAAGCAAATAGTGAACAGTATTCATACTGCCACCACTTGAATTAAAACCAAAATTAAGGCCAAGCTGCAAGAAGCGCTCTACCGTAAGCGGCTCTCCGGTGGGCAACAATACTACATTTTTCTGCAAGTGTTCAACAATTCGCGCCACCTTCTCTACATCTTCAGGATAGCGCTTATAAAACAGTTGGTTCTTCTTTATCAATTCACGATAGGTATGCCGATATACTTCATCAGCATCATCAACCAGAGGCGGCAACCCACCAGTTAAGATGGCACCGCTTAGACCTTCAGGAGCCATAGATAAATAGGTGGTACTGCAAAAGCCGCCAAAACTCTGGCCAAGCAATGTCACCTTCTTGCCTTGACAAAGCGAATGGCGAATCAATTCGCAATCTCGAACAATATTGTCAGCGCGAAAGTGCTGTAGGTATTTAAATTGCAATTGCGCAGTCGGATAAATTGAAACCAACTGTTCGGTCACGGCTGTGCTTAAACCAGTACCGCGCTGATCAACTAACAATATGCGATATTCTTTTGCCGCTCGCTTCAACCATCCCGATAGCCCCTCCGGCCTAGGCGCCTGAAAACCGGGACCGCCTTGCAAGAAAAAGAGCCAGGGCAAGTCGCTCTTGCCTACATTCTCAAGGGCAACAACTTCTCGGGCGAAAATAGAAATTGTTGGTCCGGCGGGATCGGCATAATTCAACGGTGCATCAAATGCATAGCCCCGACAAATCATTCCAGGAAATTTGTCTACACTAACAGGCTCTATGGTTTTCATTTTTCAGCTCCTAATTGCCTATCAATGCTAGTTTCCAGCGAGCTTATCAAAAGTAAATTCAAAGGTAGCGTCACCCACAGGAACTCTTACAATGCAGGCTCCAGCCTTATTAGCATCATCAAGCTGAAAGAAAATAGCACCGCTAATGGTTGCTCCAGGGTTGATATCGCAAGGCCCAAGACTTTGGGAACGAATTTGCTCAGCGTAGGCTTTGGCATCATCTTCAATAGCCCGAGCCTTCTCCATAGCCCTTTGCTGCGCGGCATAATCAGGTACCTGAGTCATCACAGTGGTCATATTGCCATTGCGCATAACCGTTGGAATAGTGCCACCATAACTCATCACTGGCGGGTAAAAGCCACCAAAACCATAACCATAGGCTGGCGGATTAATATAAGTGCTACTGAGGGTTTGAGTAGCATCTTGGCCCCAAAAGCGCACCCACTTAGCCTTACTCTGAGCTTTCTTCTCGACGCTGTCAGCCAACTTAAGGGGCTCAATCATGGTTGCCATCACCGCTTTCGGTGTCATAGCGATAAACTCAGGTTTCTTACCCATAAATTCGAGTGGACCACGGCTGCGATTAAGCACTGTCAAAGCTACTTTTACGACCTTGCCTTTACCCTGGGCTGAATTATCACGAACAGCCACGGCTTCCACCGCCACAGCGTCTAGAGTAATGCGCTTGCGCTGCAAGCCGTCTTGAAAGCTGCGACTAGACCAGGGCGAGCCCTCTGTATAAGTATAAGTAGGGCAGAGCCAATATGGCTTTGGTGAATACCGGCGCTGTACAGCACCAGTGGCATTGTCCATAGCTAAGGCAATGGCAAAGTGTTGATTAGCCTCCGCCGCAAGGCCTTGCTTGAATAACATGGAGCCTAGCTGTTCTTCAATGTCAGCAATATTGAGAGGGGCAATACTAGGAGAATTTTTAGCGTAAGTCAGAGCATCTTGTAACAGTTGCGAAGCCTGGTTATAACCACCCATACCGGCATAGAGACTAGCTAAATGGCCCATGCAGGTGACCAATCGCCAGGTCTCGTGACTGTGCACACCATCAACCTTAAGCAAAGCAATAGCACGTTTTAGAGTCTCAATGGCCTGATCGCGCTGTCCCTGGCCTTCTTCCAGCCATGACTGTGCGTCAAGTACTCGCGCCGTGAGCAAGTTGACCTGCTCTTTATCATGCTCAGTTGAACTAGCCGTGAGTGGATCTAGCACTTTGTGTATGCGCTTTAGCTCAGGCGCGGCAGCAGCCATATTGCTCTGCCAGAGCAGAGCTTCAAACAATCCAGCCCTGAGGCCAACTTCGGCAAAAGAACCCTTCTTGTCTTTACCCAAATTCTTGATGCGTTCGCTAAATACCATTTGGGCGCGAGCATAGTCACCGATGTTAAGGGCATTGTCACCATCAGTGTCAAAGCTAGTGAGAGAGCCCACAAGAGCATTCGTGTGCCCCTGGCCAACAACTGGGCTTACAGCAGAAGTCTGATGCTCGGCGGGGCCTTGAGCTTGGGCCGAGACTGTCACTATAGAAGCAACAGGCAACAAGGAGAGAGCCGCAAGAAAATAGCTTCCCTTGAAACCATTCCTTGAATTAATAGCAGAGTAGGCAGAGCGACTGAACATATAAATATTTCCTGGTTGCACATCGGAGCTGAGGGAGTAAAGAAGCAAAATTTTTGCGAAGAGGAGGAGCCTAAGCCCCTCCTCTTCAGTTCTATTGATCTAGCAGATTCTAAACAGCAGCCATAGCAGTTAGATTCTCAGCAGGCTTGCCGTTAGCAAGACGAATACCGAGAGCATCTTGGCCGATAATTATGCGCTGAATTTCGCGAGTACCTTCGTAGATGTTCAATACTTTGGCATCACGGAAGTAACGCTCAACAGGATATTCATCAGAGAAGCCGTAGCCACCAAAGATTTGCACAGCATTGTGAGCATGCTTGTTAGCAGCTTCGCCACAGAACAGCTTAGCAATTGATGTCTCGCGGCTGTTACGCACGCCTTTGTTCTTCAAGTGAGCAGCACGCAAGTAGAGCAAGCGGCCAGCTTCGCAGTCAGCCACCATGTCGGCAATCATAGCTTGCACTTGTTGGTGCTCGCCGATTGGCTTGCCGAAAGTTCTGCGTTCCATGGCGTATTTGACAGAAGCGTCAATACAACCTTGAACTAGGCCAACGGCGCCAGCGGCTACTGAGAAGCGGCCATTGTCGAGAGCTGACATAGCGATCTTGAAGCCTTCGCCAACTTTACCAAGCATATTCTCAGCTGGCACTCTGACTTCATCGAGGAAGAGGCTAGCAGTATCAGATGCTCTCAAGCCGAGCTTACCGTGCATTGCTTGAGCGGTGAAGCCTTTTGATTTGGTATCAACCACAAAGCAAGTAATACCTTTATGACCTAGAGCTGGATCAACAGTAGCGAAAATCAAAGCGTGGGTAGCGATGGTGCCGCAAGAAATCCAGGTCTTGGAACCAGAAAGAATGTAATCGTTGCCATCTTTGACAGCGCGAGTTTGTTGATTGGCAGCATCTGAACCAGCTTCTGGCTCAGTCAAACCATAACAACCCAAGAAGTCTCCGGAGCAAAGCTTAGGTAAGTAGAATTTCTTCTGCTCTTCTGTGCCCCATTTGAAGATTGTCAAAGCAACCAATGAAGTTTGCACTGAGAACAAAGTTCTAGTGGAAGAACAAACACGGTTCACTTCTTCAGTCATCAAACCATAGGCAACATAGTCCATGCCAAGGCCGCCGTACTTTTCTGGAACTGGGCAACCAAGGAAGCCTTCAGCAAAGATCTTCTTAGCAATATCCCAATCGAATTTGCAAGCGCGATCGTTAGCTTGAGCTTTAGGAGCAATCTCGCGCTCAGCAAACTCACGCATGTGTTTGCGCATTGCAATTTGTTCGGGTGTGAAATCAAAATCCATTTCTTATCTCCAATTGAATTTCTATTATTCAGCTTTCGCAACGAGTTCGTCAGTATCGATTTGGGCTTTCTGCAAGCGACCGGAATAATCTACATATATAGATTTCCATTCAGTGAAGAAGTCGATGCAGGCAGTACCAGCTTCTCTGTGGCCATTGCCAGTTTGTTTAACACCACCGAAAGGCAACTGAATTTCAGCGCCAATAGTTGGAGCGTTGATATAAACAATGCCTGACTCAAGATCTTCCATGGCCATAAAGGCGCGGTTAACATCTTTGGTGTACATAGAGAGTGACAGGCCGAAATCAGTTCCGTTTGCTACTTCGAGAGCTTCTTCAAAGTTCTCAACCGGAATAATGCAGGTTACTGGTCCGAAGATTTCTTCTTGAGCGATACGCATGCTGGCCTTTACATCACAGAATACGGTTGGCTCGTGGAAGAAGCCTTTGGCGAAGATACCTTCAGTCAGAGCATTGCCACCACAAAGAAGCTTGGCGCCTTCTTTCTTGCCAATCTCAACATACATTTTTACCGTATCGAGTTGACCCTGGTTAACAACCGGACCGACTTGCACTGATTCATCAAGGCCATAACCCAATTTCAAAGCTTCGGTAGCTTTCTTGAACTTGGTGCAGAATTCTTCGTAGCGAGCTTTGTGAACGATGACACGGCTAGCAGCTGTACAACGTTGACCGGCTGTACCGAAGGCTCCCCAAAGTGCACCTTCTAAGGCGAGGTCAATATCAGCATCTTCCATAACACAGATGGCGTTCTTGCCACCTAGCTCGCAAGAGATTTTCTTCATCAACTCGCCGCAACGGCCAGCAACTTTCTTGCCGACTTCAGTTGAGCCAGTTAGTGAAATGGCATGCACTCTAGAATCTTCAACTAGAGCATTGCCCACTTTTGAACCAGAGCCAGTAACCAAGTTAAGTACACCTGGTGGCAAACCAGCTTCGTTGAGAATTTCAACAAACATCAAAGCGCAAAGTGGAGTATCACTAGCTGGTTTGATAACAACTGTGTTACCAGCAACCAGGGCCGGAAGGGTCTTCCAGCTTGGGATAGCAACAGGGAAGTTCCATGGAGTGATCAAACCAACAACACCGATTGGCTGTCTAACAGACATAGCGAATTTGTGTGGTAGTTCAGATGGAACAGTTTGACCAACCAACCTGCGGCCTTCACCAGCCATATATTTAGCCATGTCGATGGCTTCTTGCACATCGCCCCGAGCTTCTTTAATGACCTTACCCATTTCGCGAGTCATGGTTTGGGCCAACTCTTCTTTGCGGCTCTCCAACAAGTGAGCGGCTTTGAGCAAGATTTCAGCCCGGTGAGGAGCTGGTGTGCGCTTCCAGGCGGGAAAAGCCTTGGCCGCAGCATCCACAGCATCTTTCACATCTTTAGGTGTAGACGCGGCGAAATAACCAATTACTTCGTCTGTTTTTGCTGGATTGTAAGAAGCAAAAGTCTCGCCTGTTTCAGCCTTAACCTGACGGCCATTGATGTAATTGCCATAGGTGTGTGGTTTTTCAGCTTTCTTTGCTGATGCTTCAGGCATTGTTGAGGTACTCATTTAGATTGTTTCTCCTAAATTGTTGAAGTTCTAGAACTTCATGCATTTTTCAAGTATTTCCAGAGCCTTATCGCATTCAGCGTCAGACATAGTCAGTGGTGGAATCAAGCGAATTACTTGCCCGGCTACACCACAAGTGAGGACAATCATCTTGTGCTCTAAGCAGCGCTCGGCTACTTTATCGGCGTGTTCTTTAGATGGTTCGCCATTCTTATCATTGAATTCGATACCAATCATCAAACCACGACCACGAATCTCGCCAATGTAGTCTTTGCCTTTAGCAAAGTCACGAAGGCGCTTCATCATTCTTTCGCCCAACTCATGAGCGCGCTCGCAGAGCTTCTCTTCTTCAATCACTTGAATAGTAGCGAGGGCGGCAGCGCAAGAAACGGGGTTTCCGCCAAAGGTGGAGCCATGACGGCCAGCTGGCCATTTGTGCGAATGTTCGCTCTTCGAGATGAAACCAGCCAACGGCAAACCGCCAGCCAGGGCTTTGGCCATCAACATGATGTCTGGCTCAACACCTTCATGCTCGATGGCAAACATTTTGCCAGTTCTAGCAAAACCAGATTGCACTTCATCGATGATCAGCATGATGCCATGCTTATCAGCTAGTTTGCGCAAGCGAGGCAAGAAGCCATTCGGTGGCACAACATAACCGCCCTCACCTTGTATAGGCTCAACGATGAAGCAAGCCACTTGATCAGGATGTACAAACTGGTGGAAGAGCACTTCGATTTCTTTGAAGGTTTCTTCAACGCACTTGTCGGCATCGTCTTTGAAGTGTGAGCGGAACTGATAGGGGAAAGGTACGGTGTAGATAGAGCCTGGTAGTGGCTCATACTTTTCACGGTAATAAAGTTTCGAAGTAGTGAGAGCCGTTGTAAAAATTGTGCGGCCATGGAAAGAGCCACGGAAGTTGATAACAACAGGACGGCCGGTGACGTAGCGAGCCATTTTGATAGCGCCTTCTACGGCTTCAGCACCTGAATTGGTCAAGAACACTGAGTCTAGCTTTTTCGAAGGAGCAATCTCCACCAATTTTTTAGCAAGTTCAATGTAGCGCTGATGGTGAGTTGTAACCGAAGTATGCATCAATTGATCGAGCTGAGCTTTAGCAGCAGCAACAACCTTAGGATGGCAATGGCCAACGCTATTAACAGCAATGCCTGTACCCATGTCGAGGTAGGCATCGCCATTCATATCATAGATGTATGAACCACTGGCTCTCTCAGCCACAATGCGGGCAGAGCGCGACAAAACCGGATTGACATATTTGTCATCCATGTCGAGATAAGCCTTATTTTTGTTCTTAATTTCCGCCATCACCATAATGAGCTCCTTAGTTAGCGACCACTATCAACTGGCCTATTCGACACGCTCATTGGCGCAGATTCATGAGCACTAAAAGCTCTGTATCCCCCACCAGTTGGCGTCCCTCAGTTATGTAAATGATAGCAACAAAATGTGAAGAAGCTCCTGATATTTAGGATTCTGTCTGTATTTGCGCCGCCTTGAAATACTCAAGAACCGCCACATGACAACGCTCCAGCTCACCTTCCGATGAGCCAGCCACGGGCACAAGAACATACTTATTGAATATCGATCGCCCCGCCTTCAATTAAGCGAGATTAACCAAAGCTTGAAGAATCAGCCCACCATCCACTGCCAATCTTCATTGCTACTGTTCATTGCCAAGGGGCAATCGATTAACTGCACTAAACATCAGGCATAGCCACAAGAACCAAACTTTGAATTTGTGAGTGTTAAACTTCGTTGATCGCTGGGAAATCGCCGTGCCAAATAATCCAACCAAACGCCTTCTGATAGCGGCTCTAGCCGCGTTCCTTTACTCAATACCTGCTCCCACCTGCGGGCAAGCCCTTGCTCTCGACCATTTGTCGGATCTTAGTCAAGAGAACCAAAGGCTGACACGAGATGGTCAGTTAGCGGCGCGCATCAACAAAGTAATCGACAAAGCCATTGAGCAAGAGCAAATTGTTGGCACAGTGGTTGTGGTAGCCCAAGACGGTCGAGTTATCTACAAAAGAGCTGCTGGTTTTGCCGACCGCGAAACCAAAAGAGCAATGAAGCAAGACAGCATTTTTCAGCTGGCCTCAATGACTAAAACCATTGTTTCGGCTGCAGCACTAAAGTTAATTGAAGAAAACAAACTCAAGCTAGATGACCCGGTGACAAAGTACTTGCCTGACTTCAAACCCAAATTAGCCGATGGCACCAGTCCAGCCATTCTTATTTCACAGTTGCTCAGTCACACATCGGGCCTCGGCTATGGTTTTGCCGAAAAGAAAGATGGCCCCTATCACCAAGCAAAAGTATCAGATGGCCTTGATCAACCGGGCTTAAGCATGGCTGAAAATATGCGCAGACTAGGTTCAGTGCCGTTGCTTTGCCAGCCCGGCAGCAAGTGGTGTTACTCGCTATCAATTGATGTATTAGGCGCCGTACTAGAAAAAGCGGCCAACCAATCACTGCCAGAGATTGTGCGCGAAAAAGTGACAGCACCACTTGCCATGGCCGACACCGACTTCAGCCTGAAGAAAGGCAACCGCAGCCGACTGGTGACGGCCTACTTCGACAATCCCGCTCGACAGCAGCAAAAAGAAAAGACTGTAGCTTCTGCCAACCCACGCATTGAGCCCTTACGCATGCAAGCACTGCAATTGGTGGCATTTGACGGTGGCTGTTTCAGCTTTGCTCCCGCCCGTCTCTTCAATAAAGACTCCTATCCGTCTGGCGGTGCTGGTATTTCTGGTACAGCCGAAGACTATTTAAAACTACTAGAAGCAATACGCACTAAAGACAAAAATATGCTCAGTAGCGATTCATATAAATTGATGACCAACAGCCAAATCGGCAAGCTAAGCATTTCACCAGGCGGCGACTGGGGCTTCACTTACGGTTCAGCAGTTCTACTCAATGCCAAACCAGAAAAAGGCCCGCACAACACCGGCACTCTGCAATGGGGCGGCGCCTATGGTCATCATTGGTTTATTGACCCAGAAGAGAAATTAAGCGTGGTCGAACTAACAAACACTACTGTAGAAGGAATGTCTGGTGCCTTTAGCAAAGATATTGCTAAAGCTGTCTATAGAAGCAATCACGGAAGCAATAAATGAATACGGCTGACGATAGGCTATCAGAGCCGCTCTTTAACAAACAAAACCTGATTACAACAGCAGGCTTTTTGCTCGGCCTCATTCTCTTAGTGTCGCTGCTTTATGGCCGCATTTGTCAAGCCGGATTCACCCTGGATGAATTTAGTCACTTGGTCTATCCATATAAAACTTTCAACGGCCATCCCGAAGCGCTACTGGGCAAGCTTTTTGGCTCCTGGACCAGTGGCGAAGAAGACGGCATCATGGCCTATCGACCAACCACTTGTGCCTCATTTGTTATCGACTATGCCCTCTGGCAAACCAAAGTACTGGGCTGGCATATCTCCAATTTGTTTTTCTATGTAGTCGGTTGCTTCCTGACTGGTGCCATAACTAACGAATTGCTCAAGCGTGCAGTCGCCAGCCGGGCAGCTCTCGGGGCCGGCATCGTGGCAGGGGGATTGATGCTAGTCTATCCGGGTCACCCAGACTCAGTGGCCACAATCGTTGGCCGTGTAGACTCACTTCCTACAGCTTTTTATCTAGCTTCATTCTATCTATATCTGCTCTTTCGCAAGGTCGGTTCGCGCTCGCTACTTACAGGTTCGCTGATCTCTTTTTGGCTAGCTCTCGGTTCAAAAGAAACAGCCATAACACTACCAGCGGTGCTGTTTGCCGCCGAGCTGCTTTCACTGACCGGACCAAGCGCTGACCAATCGAGCTCAGAGCCTCTCAGCATACAAAAAAAACTGACTGCCGCCCTCAGGCTGGTTGCACCATACATTGCCACCCTAGGCGTTTTCGCAGTTCTCAGAACGATCGTGCTGCACGGCCAAGTAGGTGGTTATGGCAAGATGCATTTTAAGGCCATGCTCAAACAGTTTCTCAATTTTGCTGACAGCAGCACTTTGATGAAAATTCTCATTCCAATCAACGAGCACTATCCCCTACCGCAGCCTTATACACAAGCCATGCTTCTAAGCTACGCCCTGGCTGTGCTCAACCTTACGACTGCAGCCCTGCGCAATAAAGTCTTTGCAAAGGTACTGGCGTTTTTTGTGTTCTGGGGCATTGTCAATGTTCTTCTTACTTTTCAAATTTGGCATATCTATCCTAATCTAGTTGGCTTCAGGCTATTCTTTCTCTCTTCAACGGCACTATGCGCCATCCTTTCAATGGGTTTCATGGTCGATGCGAAAAGCAAAGCCATGAGCGTACTCAACGCACTGGCAGCGATTTTTCTCGGCACAGTTTGGAGTGTCGTCTTGCTCAACAATCTCAAGCCTTTTGAAGAAGCAGCAATAATGATGCATAGACTTAAAACCCAAGTAAGCGAGTTGAGCCTAGCAGCGAAGATAAAGCAAGAAAAAATTCTGCTCTTGAATCTACCTCAAGATTTCTGTGGTGCACCAATGTTAGGCAAAGCCGCATTCTTAGCGGTAATGATGCAACCACCGCTAGCCTCCCAAGATTTGCGTCAGCAAATTATGGTGAGCACACCGTTTGAATCAGCTAGCGTTGCAGATTTAGACAACTTGAAAGAGATAAAGAAATTATCGCCCCAAAGCACTGTCAAAATCAGAAGCTATCACTGGGAGGAGAAGCTGGGTCGCTTTGTTGAGGCAAAACTGCCAGCTACTCTTTAGTACCAAAGCGATAGCCCAAACCATAAATAGATTGAAGAAGAGTGCTCTCTTCTTCGCCTAGTTTTTTGCGAATGCGGGCGACAGTTGTGCGTACGCCAATTTCAGTAGCATCAGAATCGGAGGGCCAGACTTTATTCAATAAATCTTGGGCCGAGAAAAGCTGGTTCTGGTGACGCATCAAAAACTCAAGCAATAGATACTCTTTCGGCAAAAGCTTTATTTCTTCTAGGCCGCGATGCAGTTTACCAGCCTTGCTATCGAGCTTTAGATTGCCACACTGAATAATTTCTGAAGCTAACTGCGGATCACGGCGCAGCAGCGCCCTGATGCGAGAAGACAGCTCGCGAACATCGTAGGGCTTTGACATATAGTCATCGGCACCAAGATCAAGGCCAAGGGCCTTATCCTCGCTCTTTCCCCGACCCGAAAGAATCAATACCGGGTTTAAACCACCATTGCGTCGGAACTCTCTCAAGACCGAAAGGCCATCAAGACCCGGCATAGTAATATCTAGAATTAAAATGTCAAAGCTATAAGCACCCAGCATAGACAGAGCATCGTTTCCGTCATGCACCATGTCGACAGTATGGCGTTCGCCCTCAAGCACATCTTTGAGCAGTTGTGCTGCCAGGGTGTCGTCTTCTGCTAATAAGATTCTCGCCAAAGCTTTACTCTTCCTCTAGTCTGCTTGCTTTACTGTCGCCAATTTTACTTCATGCAATTCTAGTGGCAAGCGAAACCAGAATCTACATCCACCGACCGCACGATTCTCACCACCAAGTGTTCCACCATGGGCCTGAATAATCTCTTTGCAAATTGCCAGACCTAAACCATTGCTGTTAATCAAAGAGGCCTTTGCCGACCCCGAAGCTGACGAAGACTGAATATGAGAGGCATAACGATCAAAAACACGATCTTTAATTTCAGCTGGCAGGCCAGGACCATTATCGAGCACTGCAATTTCAATTTGGGGATTTTTAGAGTCGTGTACCAGGCGTGACTCAATTTTGACTATCGATTCTTTCTTGGCTCCATACTTTATGGCATTAGAAATGAAGTTTTGAATTACTTGCACAATTCGTCTCTCATCGGCCGGGACCGCGAGCGGAGGAATATCCTCAACGATAATCTCGATACCACGCGCTTGGGCCAAATCGGCCACAAGGTCGAGGGCAGAGACAATTAGTTTGGTCACCTCGCAGCTCTCTTTTCGCAGCTCGAATTTACCAGTCTCCATTTGTTCAATATCTAAGAAGTCATCAACAAGGCCGGCACAGACTTTAAGATTATTGGCCACCGAGCGAGCACGCTTGGTCCCCTTTTCGCTCAATTCGCCATAGTTGCCGGTTGTAAGAAGCTCAAGAAAAGTCAACTGACTCATGAGCGGCGTGCGCAAATCATGGCTCAACATATTGACGAATTCTTGCTTAGCCCTCTCTATGCGCCGAGCTTCAGAGACGTCACGGGCAACACAGTAAATACTTTGACCATCGCGAGAACGACTGGCATTGATCTGAAACTCTACACGCGAATGATCTCTAACGTTCAAGACAGCAAAGAAACTAGTGTTTTTATCGGGGGCAAGGTCGTGTAGCAAGTCACGCACACGAGCTTCGTCTTGCTTGTCTATCATGGCAATAAATCTAGTTCCCAGTAAATCTTGGGGGCTGCTACCCCAGAGTTGCTGACTGGCTCCGCCAGCAGCACTGAGAGTAAGAGCACTATTAAGGGTAAAAATCACGTCACCGGCATTGGCAAGCATGGCGGTTTCACGCTCTTGTGAGCTGGTCAATTGACTGGCCATTTCATGCAAGCTGCGATCTAGTTGCGAGATTTCATCATTACCCTCCAGTACAGGCAACATTGGCTTCTGTGCCGCATAGGCACGAGTATCTGCGTATATTTTGCCGATTCTAGAAGCAATATCTTTGAAGAAGAAAAAGGAGGCAATCAGGCCTGCGGCGAAGTTAAGCGCAATACCAAAGAAGATCAAGCGCCGCTGATCGTCACGCAAGCGAACAGAAGACTCAGGAGAATTAGACAATCTTTCTTGCTCTAAACGAATAATTTTCTCGTTGAGCTGAGCAATATTGTTTCGATCAACCAATATACAGTCGCGCAAGTCGCGAGCCAGAACCGCCGCATATCTAGTATTACCTTCCCCTAGCATATTCAAAATTTGGCGAAATCTAGCAACATACTCAGTTGTGGCCACAGATAATTTTTTTAGATTTTCAGCCTGCTCGGGCTGCTGCTTCAGTGCGGCTTCGAGAGCTTTAAAACGCCAAGTCACTTCTTCTTGCTTAGCCAATGCTGTCTGGCGATATTGCTCACGGCCAAAAGAAGTAAAAAGGACAGTGGATTGAACCATGTCGTAATTACTCTTTTGAAACTCGGTAATTCGAACCAAAATCTCTTTGGAGCGCCGCTCAGCGTTCTCGGCGTTCTGTGCTGCCTGCTCGAGGGAGAGCAGACCGGCGCTTAAGAAGACCTGCACAACAAGGGGGCAAACGATAAGCAGGCAGCCTTTGAAGCTTATTCCTATTTGAGGTGCTCGCAAACCGTTATTCCTCACAAGTCCTCAGAAATGCTCAGGCCTTGCCAAGCAATTTACCCATTTTCCGCTTTGCAACATTGCTGCAACAATCTCAGCTTAGTCTGAAAGGACATTCACCCCTGAACCACTCCAACTTTACTAAAGCGAGATTTTACTACCATGGGCCAACAAACACTTGATAGACCTACAGCAGACGTCGAAGAGCACAAGTATAAGCCAGCCGGTCCGGATAAAGCTATTGATTGCACAGAGACCTCCTGCAAGCCTATCAGCATGGAGCAGCTACAGAAGGATTTGGGCCCAGAGCAATTTAAGAAATACCAGGAGCACGCCGCCTCCGAAGCCACCAAGAATGAATATTTCCACCCGGACAGCCCAGCCGGAAAAATGATGAATAACTTCTCCATTGATGGCACTACTAAAGATGGAAAATCAGCCGACTCTGCGGATGCAAGCGATAAGGCGGAAGGGGCAAGTAAGAAAGGGGCCGGGCAAGAAGGTGATCTCTTTGGCGACAAAAGAAACGATATTCCTTCCGACAAAAAGCAAGACGGAGCCAGCGACAAAACCAAAGAAGATGCCAAAGTCGACGATAAACCCAAATCAGAATGGGATAAAAAAGTAGAGGCCTCAGGAGCATTCACCGTTGGCCAAGCCAAAGATGCCTACAACGCAGCAGCCGCAGACAAAAATGGTATTGCAATCATCATAGGCTCTAAAGACACCCCCGGAAGCAAAGAGTTACTAGATAAGCTGCCAGAATTGCAGAAAGAAAATCCCAACCTAAAGTTCATGTTCGTAGATAAAGACGCTGTTGCTCAAAAGCTAGCAGAAAATCCTAACGACAAATCAATGCAGAACTGGGACAAATGGATCAAAGACAGCCAGAAGGACTGCAATGGTCAGCCAATCGACCTGGCATTTACCAGTGTTCAATCAGTGAAAGCTGATGAAAATGGCAAAGTCGGCCCAGATAAAGTAACAAGCACACACTGGACTGCAGACATCAATGCCGGCTTACAAGATCAAGGTCGTTATGCCGCTGATGCTACAGCCCGAAACCTTACCAATGCCAATTTGAAACTAGATTTCACACCACCAGCTAATGTTCCGAAAGCCGAGGCCAAGGAGGAGCCCAAAAAGGAGGAGCCGAAAAAAGAACAAGCAAGCGAAAAACCAAACGCCGAAGTGCCAAAAGAAGAAACTCCGTTCCTAAAAGATGAGAAGGAACAAGTCGACAACAAGGCCAAGGAAGAACAAGCTGCTAAAGATGCTCAAGCTGCCAAAGATGCTCAAGCCGCCAAAGATGCTCAAGCTGCCAAAGATGCTCAAGCTGCCAAAGATGCTCAAGCCAGAGAAGCAGCCGAGCGCAAACTAGAAGAGCAAAAGCCCAAAGAAGTTGACACCAGAACAGTATTCAAAGAAGGCCATGTGAACGAGGCTTTAGCCAAGGCAAAAGCAGAAGGAAAGCCAGTGATATTTGAAGTCGGACTGGCTGGTACAGACGGTTCTAATTACTGTCCTCCTTGCCGCGCTTTCAACGCTCAAATGGAACCGAAGCTAGAGCAGACATTCAAAGACAAAGCCGTGGTGATCAAAATTGACCCTACCAGAGATCCGGTGGGCGCTAGCGCGATTCCTGGCTATCCTGGAAGATTCCCCTATTCGGGCGCTGGATATGTCGATAACCAAGGTCGTCTGCAATCGGTTGGTGGCGGCATGTTAGGCTTTGCCGGGGCCGATTCATGGACAAATTCTATCAATCAGCGAGTGGAGCAAGCCAAACAACAAATCAAACGCCAGCAGCGCTAAACAAGTTTTTCTCACAAGAACACTTTGTTCGAGGGCAAAGTGAGATTCCAAAGCAGTATCAGGGGTGGTATCGCTAGGAACGCAGCAACTTAAGGCCAACTTCTTACTATTAAGGAGTTGGCCTTAAGGCATAGCTTGTTTTGCAGCCTCGACGAAAAATCTGCTAAAGAGCAACAAAGCTGCAACAATGTTCGCCTAGATTAGAGAAGTGCAAGGTTCACCTAGCACTCTTTCTTTTCCGAGGAATTTACTATGTCAGCATCAACTACTTCCACACAAAATCCGAAGTCTGACAGAGACATTAACGCTCTCTACAAACTAGCCGCCGACGCCTATAGCACAACATTCATCGAGCGCAGAGAAAACAGAGGCACTAGCAGCTCTTCCAAACAGGCTGACGAAATGCTAGCTGGCTTTAGTCTCGATATCTTCTTTACCGACTCAACCGACGTAGCTTTCGCCGTGCTCTAGACCTAAATAAGGCCTAAGTCTAGGTCTGAAAGATAGCGAAACTAAAGCCCAGATTCCCGGTTTCAATCCCAGAAATCAGTGGAATCAAATAATTTAGAACTTAAACTTTTAGTCTCCTGTTTTGGCCCAGAGGAAGAGCAAATTGTCCCCAGCAGATCCCGGCGAAAAGAAAGACAGAGCAGCTGACGAGAGAAAAGACGAGATAAAGTCGGCCAAAGCGCCGACGCTTGACGCAGACCTTTTAGCCGATAAGAAATCAAGCGCTGATGTGCCCGGCATTGGTAAGACCGGTAGCGACGTCGACAAAATGATGCTCGATACGGCCCGAAAAAACGAAGCCGCCATCAAGCTAGAAATACCATTGAGTGCGGTACAAATCGACCTAAAAGACGTGAACCCACGGCAGCAGTCAAAGAGTTCAGACTCAACCAGTCAGGGCGACAGAACCTCTGCGGCAATTACAGAGGAGAATTCCAAAAGTCTCTTCGATGCTAAATCCACCTTTTTCAATCGCGACGCAGACAAAACAATGCGACTTACGGCCGTGCGCGATGCCTATGAGAAACTCGCCCTTTCTTTGCCGCCAGAGCTTAATGAACAAGTAAAGAAAGGCGGCCGCGAACTACTGAGTTTAAATGCCGGGATGGAAATTTCACAGGCCATCAAGCACCTGCTGACAGACAACCGAACGGCTGATGGTTTAGCAAGAAAAGGTCAAGACAAAGCTGATCGAGGCGAAGAAAGCCCAGACCAAACAATAAGCCGTGCCCTGAAGGAACTACAGAGGCTAGCCAAAGCAAGTCCTCCAAGCGAAACGGCGGTGATGCTAATTAACCGCCTGGGCGGCCAAGATGCAACTACCAAGATGGTTAGCTTACTAGCAACAGATTCTGAAAATGCAAAAAACAGAGCATTCAATCAACTCATTGAAGCAACAAAAGAGGGGCAACAAGGTTCGGCACAAAATATCTTTGATAGCCGAATAGAGACTGCAAGAAATCAGCAGCTCCAAAGAGAATTAGCAAAACTAGAAGCACCAAACCAACATGAAGAATTCGCCCGTAAGCTCATGCGAGAGCAAAGTGGCGCCTACGATGTCAGCGCCGCAGGCCAATTACAGCTGGCCAACATGGACCTATTCAATCAGACCGCTGCAAGCTTAAAACAAGACACACCAGAACTTGAAACTATAATCGCCCAGGCTCAAGCAGGCAATCCACACAGCCGCGCGCAGCTAGCAATTATGAGCCTAGGCGAGCCATCCTTCGCCGATAACGCCAAGAAAGCAAGCCAACTGATTGAGGCACATGCTAAAGAATGGGGCCACAGCCTGCCCCAACTAAGTCAAAAGCAGTGGGACAGCCTCACCAAAGAACAGAAAGATGCAGTCAAAAATATAAGCCAAGACTTTCTCGTGCATTCCAGCGAAAAATCTTGGCCCAGCTCAAAGGCCGAATGCCTGGCCCTCGGCACTCACATCGAGCGTGCCCTTGGACAAGGAAATGAAAAGGAAGCGACCGTCTTTGCCCAAGCCCTTAAGGCTAACGCTCGCGCCGTGCCCTTTGAGCTACCTGTAAATGCAGCGAGCCCGGCGACAAAGTTCGATGGCAAGACCAATGCACTAGATGCCGCGGCCCAGATCAATAGAGGGGAAAAAAGTGCAGCACTACTGGCCGAACTAAATGAGATTAAACCGGTCCGCGAGGGAGACAAAATCAAAGAGCAGGTCCGCCGCATTTCTAATTCAGAAGATGGCGACTACGCTCTCCAAATATTGAAAGCTAACGGCGAAGTCTGCGAATATCATTTCAAACAGAAAGAAGCTGGCAAAGACTCTGTAGACGATACTCTTGTCGGTGTAAAAGAAGGCGGCAAGCTGCTTTCTAATGGCTCCGGCATGCTCGAATTTGATACACACCTGAAGAAACCAGGCAACGCCGATAGTAAGGCAAATGACAAAAATGATGCCTGGATGGTTGTAGAAGCACCAGGCAAAAAGACTGGTGATATCATCCAGCAAAAACGATCTTTTGATCGTGCCACCAATAGCGAAACCATTATTGACAGCGTAACGAATGAAAAAATTGTCAAAAGTGCCAATGGTAGCCAAGAAATAAGTAGACCAGGAGAAGAAACATTCAGCCGCTTGAGACTGGAGAGCGGAGTAACAATTGAAAATAAGAAAGGCAGAAACGAACCAACTGCTATGGTGTTCAGAGATGGCACAAGAATAGAAAATCTCTTCAACGGCCAGTTCAGAGAACTAAAGCCCAACGAGAAAACAGGCAAACTAGAAGAAACAAGCACTTTCAATGGTCGCTTTCAGCTACTTCCCCCCGCGGGACGAATACAGATAGTAGCCAATAAAGAAGATGGAACGCACGTATACAGACAAGATGGAGCGGTTCTTAAGTTTTCCAAAAGCAGCGAAGAGCTTAGTATCAATAGCTCTGGCAAAGAAATTAAAATTGGCGCCATCGGCAAAGATGGACAACCAACTAAGATTTATTCAGACAAAGGCGATGGCTCGTACAGCAGCACAGAAAACGGTCTTTTATGGAAATCATATGACAAAGACGGCAAACTAATTGCTGGCAGTGAGAAAGAAGAAAAGATAATTCTGGATCTTACTCGCGGCTCTCTTACTCACTTTAGTGCCGATCAATCGTCAATTACCGAAAAGAATTTTGATGGCAGCACAAGAAAGTTTGAAGTTATTGCCAGCGGTGACAAGCCACAAAACACTTTAGAAATAAAAGCAGATGGCACCACAATTGCTCATGAATACAAAGACGGCAAACAGTCAACAACCAAAGAAAGTCTGCCTGATGGCTCAACTCGAACCTGGCAGTACCTGGCGCACCCTGAAGCAGTAGCAGCCGGAGTTGAAGGATATCCTGTTCTAACCCAGAGAAGAACATCTAAAGAAAATGGCTCTAAAGAAATGAACTTTACCTATGGTATTGAACCAAAACCTGGATCAGTGCCATTCGTAAAGAGTTATAGTGACAGCGACGGAAACTGGAGTCTGAAAGCCAATGCCAAGGCCGATTCAGCCATCTATATAAATGAGAGTAGCGGTGAAGCTAGAGTTGAGCAACTTTCAGTCGCTCCCGACGGCCGCATACGCCGGGCGACCCAAGTCACTGCAGACGTCATCGGTCTGAGCAATGACGCGCAGAATATGCGCGAAGAAATTGGCATGGATGGTGTCACTTTGGCTTATCCACAATCAGGTGGGGCCATAGTCCGAGGTCAAGATGGCGTTCCTGTGAGAGCCATAAGCGAAACCGGCGCCACTAAAGACTATTCCTACAACGAAGCTGGCCTTCTTTCTAAAGTAGTAGAAACCCAGGGGAAAGTAGTCAACACAATCGAAGCTTCAATCATGCACATGACCGCCTCCTGGCGTCATTCGGACGGCAAAGTTGACAACGGCGACTGGCGTATTAGCAAAACCACTGGTCAGGAATTCTTCGTCTTTGATAGTGGTCGAAGCTATAGCCGAGACGCTCGGGCAGACAAATACACCATGGTGAATTCAGGAGAAGAAGCGCGGGCAAAATCGGCTGACTTAATGAAAGCCTACGAAGACTGGTATTACACAACCGGTGGACGTTTTGAAGCACTAAAATCACGATTAGATCAAATGACTCCCGATCAAATTATGATGTTTCGCCGCGACTTTGCCGCCAAACACGCCAATGATTACGCAAGTTTTGGTCACTATATCGGCGAAAGATTTGGCCAAAGCGCCAGAGCCGAAACTTTGACTGAGATCATAAATCCTAGAGCGCGCACAATCAGTCAAGCCGACGCCGAAAGAACCGCTGTCAGATTGAGAGCGGCCATGCATGAGATGAAAGAAGATTCTTGGTTCAAGCGCAGCAACCCAGTACTTGAAAAAGAAATGCGCGAAACAATGGCCAATCTAAAGCAGAGCCAACTAAATACCTTCAATCGCGAATACGAAAAACGCCATCACAAAACGGCTCTAGCAGACGTTAAGGCCTTACCAGGCTACGCAGAAAGCAGTAAGGTCAATCAGCGTGCAACAGAGATTTATCACAGCACTGGCATTGATCGCCGCACCACAGCTGACAACAAAGAACTGATGCAACTAAGCTTAACCGGGGGCAAGCAGTTTAAGGCCCTAGACGGATTAGATGCAGAAGCCCGTGACAGCGCCAGGTGGCACAACAGGCAAGTATCACTGCAAAATCTGGAAATGTTCAAAGAGTTTGCCGGTCGAGCCAATAAAGAAGCCCGCGAAGAGTTCCGCAAAGAAGATGGTGACAAACTCTTAGAGCAAGCGCTTGTGCCTAAGGAGCAACGAGAAGAAAAACGAGAAGGTCAGAGCAACTATGTGTTTAACAATAGCCTCTTCGCTTCAAGCGGTGATGCGGGCCGGGTTATGACCATAGGCAGAGACTATGCCCGCGACGGCCAGACATCGGCATTAACTAAAATAGAAGAAGAGAATTGGGGCAGCGGGCCAGGTCGCGAGCGACTGGAAAGCATTTTCCAAAATATGAGCAGTGAGGACAGAGCACGGTTTAGACGGGGATTTGAACTGAGTTTTGACCTTGCTTCAGACGATAAAAACAAGAGAGAAAAAGCAGACGAACTAATCAAATCAAACACCGCGGCGGGCGAACAAGCAAAGGAAGACGTTAAGTACTATCGCGATTTTGCCATCAAAGCTCACGACCTGCACTGGTTCTCTAAAGACATTAAAGAGGCGAAGTACCTTCAGGCCGCCTATGGCGAACGCTTGGGCATGGAATTAGACAATCATGCCGGTTTTTGGGACCATGCTACAGCTCAAAACTTTATGAGAAGCATTGAGAACATCGACTCTGCTTCATTGAACAACCTGCTCGATAGTGGTCACCTCAAGACCCTTTTGAAGAAGCAAATAGATGATCGTTTTCAGGGTGACGAACGAGCAACGAAAGCTTGGGACCTATTAGAAAAGAAACTGCAATACGCAGAAGCTGAAAAGAAAAAAGATAGCAATCTCACCAGCGAAGAAATTTTTGAAAGAACTAGAGATAACGTCAGGCGAGAGATAGTCGATGTAATTGCCGACAACAAAGGTAGTGGAGCAGCAAAGCTAACAGCCATTATGGACGGTATCACCTCAATGATGCCTTCCGAAAGAGCCAAGTATGCTAGCTCTCCGGAATTTCGGCAACAAGTCAAAGAATCGATTAATGAAGGCCTTAAATACTCGCCTTTGGGCAAAGATGCACTTAATAGTTTGCTTCGGCAAATAGAACAAGATCCTTCAAAAAAACCAGAAAAAGATGCCATAACCAAACTCTTTGAGCAAGCAGCTCTGAGCGGCCCTTCAATAACAGAAGGGATAAAAATTCTCAATCAAACCTTGAGTACAGAGGCCGGTGCCAAGTTAAGAGAACAGCTAGATAAAAATCATCCGCGCTACAACGCCGAACTGAGACAGTCTTTTGACCTGGCCATGAATGAGGTCTTCAAAGTAAAAGTTGGTCATGACGGCGAACATTCGCAATCACACTGGGAAGAATTTACCGACCTCAATTCACGCATTATCGAACCAACCCTGGCAAAAGGCATCGTGCCGAGCAGCGAAATGAACCAGTATCTGCCCGCCAAAGAAATCGTGGCCAGTCTACTTACAATCGGTGGTGCTCAAAACTTAGATCAAAAAGAAAAAGACTCAATAATTGAGTCATTAAACAAATCGCTGTCACAAAGCCAGCAAGAAATTGCCAAAGCAATCATCGAACAAGGCCAAGCCAAACCAGAAGACAAGCTAAGAGCCTTTACTATTGGCATTGGCAAAGAAGAGGAAGCTCTGCGAACAGTCGACCAAATGTTCGAAATGAAGACCACTCAGCGTGCCCCCATAGTTAACGCCTATGCCGAAAAATACCATGGTGACTTGACCTCTGATCTCAAAGCTCAGCTATCAGGCAAAGATGCAGGCCGCATCGAAGCAGCGATGCACACTGATGAATGGACCAGCCATAGAAGCTATGAGCATGCCAGTCAGAAAGCACAAAGCGTAGACAACTATGGCGCCTCATGGAGCTGGGACTCTAGTCGCCTTTCCTTAGAAGAAAGCTCAATAAACTATGCCAGCGAACTGAGAAAAGCAGCCATTGACCATCGAGATCTCAAGGATGAAGAGATAAGAAAGCTACAGGCCAATGTCTTCGCACGAATCGACGACCATGTCAAAAGCCAAGGAGAACGGGCCGATGTCATAGCCGATACTTGCATCATGGCAGCCGCAGCCACAGCAACAGTTTGCACAGCTGGTGCGGCTTCGCCGCTACTACTAGCATCCTTTACCGCCGGAGCTGCAACCTTTAAGCTAGGTGCGAACGCCTATCTGACCGGTGAAAATTTCGATAGCCGCTTGAGCAACGTCTCAGCCAAGCTATCCTCTGGAGCCATAAACGGCTTTACCGGCATTTTCGGGCCAGCCGAAATGACCATGCTATTTGGTATGGGCACGAAGGCTGCCACAAAAGTATCGGGACAAATACTAAGTCATAGTGCCTTTGATACCCTGTCAGCAGCAGCAAAAAAAGAAGTTCAGGAAACAATCACTACCTCGGTGGCCAACTCCCTGAGACAGCAAATCGCCTCGGGGGTCTATAAGGCTGACCAGCAACTTGCAGAAAGTGTCATTGGTCAACTAACCCAACGTGGTGCCTTGAACGCCGAACAAGCCATGCTAGCGACAAAGTTACTTAGCGAGGCTCTACCGACGGCAATTAAGACCGAAGGGACAGCGATGATCAAAAATCAGTTAACGACCCTCGCTCTCAACCAAACAAGCGGAGCCAGCGGTTCAATACTGAGCTCATACGTTGAGGCAAAGGCTCGCGGAGCAAATTTTGGTTTCGACGAGTTACGCGACGCCACTATTAGAGGCTCATTCGGCGCACTTGGTGGTCACTACGCCGGTAGACTAAGCAACAGCCTTGTTCATGCTGGCCCAAGGCTTGAGAGCCTAAATGGCGCGCAAGAGCTTCTTCGGTTTGCCACGAAAGGCAGTAGCGACTTCAGCATGGCAGTGGCTGGCGTGTCGACTTCAAACTTCGCGGCAGAAAACTTGATTGCCACAATTCGAGGCGAAGGTTATAGCGGTGAAGGACTCTCGCAACAGACCATGAATGCTAGTATCGCGCCATTCTTCCAACAAGTGCGCGGTGCCTATCAAACCCACAATAGAGCTATAACTTCTGCGACTGGAGAGTCTCATTCCAGCAAACTCAGTAATACCGAAACAGGCGATGTACGCACTGGCAATGTTAACAATAGCCATGCTGAGGGTTCAAGCGAAGCGAAATTATCTACTGGTCATCAAGTAAGGCAATCAAGTGAAATTGATGTGGCAAACAAGAACCTAGCCTCTATGGAAATGGCTCTGGCAAAAGGAAGAGCCAATATGTCGGCAGAGCAAATCGCTCATCAAGAACAGCAAATTAAAGCTGTCAAAGAATCACTGCAGAATAGCTTACTCAAAGATGCAGGTGAACTAATTTCAACCAGCCTGGGCATCGACAAAGGTACTGCGGAAAAACTGGCCCGGGATATTGGTGTAAATCTAGTTCCTGCCCAGGATAACCTAGACGCTCAGGGCATGTTCAGCTCTGCCAAGGGACAAGTCGATTTATACGTTGGGGAGGGTTCAACCGATTCATCTAGGCCAAGCCAAACTAACATTCATGAGTTTGCCCACTTTATCGATGCCGCTCGCTACCAAGCTCTGGCCGAGGCCAATCCAAAGCTATTTATCGAAACTTTAGCCAGCGATGCACTCACAGGCTCTTTCAGCAAGGGAAGAGCACGTATTGAGAGAAGTGTCTTCGGCGAGGATACTTTCGAGAGACAACCTATCAATGGCAGTAAAGGATTTAGCGAAGCAGACGCAAAATTTGCGCGCGAACAAATCAAAGCTTATCTAACAGAGAACTTCAAAGACGGTAAGCTGCCTGGGGTGCCAGATGACCGGACACTCTACCGCTTCTTGGGTACTCGTGGGGCAGAGTTTCCGGGAGCAGACTTTAGTCGCAACCAGGCCCTTCTGCACGAAATGAGACGTGAGATCTCAAATATTCGCGTCACCTATAGCAATGTTGCCCTCGCAGATCAGGCTCTCGCTAAACCAGCGGTGCGCACCTTGGTTGATGCAGCTCGTCAGAGCCTTGGAGCGAACCCGACTAAAGAGCAATATCTCAATGCTCTGGCCGGGGTCTCAGACGCCACAATCGGCCTTACCAGAGGTGCCACTGACTACTATGACTTTGGCTCTCGCTATGAAAATCGTGCCAATCGTTTTCAATATTCAAAAGCACTTGAGCAGTCGCTAGCAGACACCCACAAGCTCGTAAAGCAGTTAAGCGCAGATTCAAATTTAGCCAAGCCTGACTCACCAGCGGGACAGTTCCTAAAACAGCTAAGCGATGCGACCAGCAACGATAGCAAAAGTGCAGCACTGGTTGAAATGTTGAAATCGCCGCAGGGCGCAGCGGCACTGCATGATTTGATGACCAACACAGAGATAGCGCCAGCCCTGAGAGAAACAGCAAAAGCTCTAATATCGAACCTTGAATCAGTGAGCGAATCAACCAAGGCTTTGAAGTTCATTACCGCACTAGATATGGTGGCTCGCGACGCCGCCAAAATCAAACTCTTGGATCAAGAAGCAAATCAAGGCAATGGCGCAGATCCAATCACCAGAGCGCAACTAGAAGCGTCAAAAAATCAATGGCTAGATAGTGCCTTCGCCAATGTTCCAGAAGGAGAAGCCAGTCGGCTCGCATCTTACATGATGAAGCGCGGCTATATAACGAAAGACGAAGTGAGAGCAAATGACTCACCGCGACTAGAGACTAAAAATGAAGACCGCTTTGCCGGCTCGGATCAAGCTGAAGTTCACCAAGGACACCTCTCCCGTTCGAGACCAGACGGTGCTGGCAATTGGACAACTGATTTGCCGACGGCATTAAACCACTTAGAGTCTGAGAGGAACAGAATTGTAACCAGCAAAGAATTCAGGACAATTGAAAGAGGTGGCGATCGAACTCAGCTTACAATCTGGCAACACCTTACAAAGGAACCAGATGGAGTGCTTTCAAAACTCAAGGCAGAAGGCCGTATCGGCTCAAGTTGGGAGGTATATCCCACAGAAGCGCTGTCACCACTAGATAAAGTCGGCGGTGACTTCTTGCTAGTAAATACGAAAACAGGCGAGCTTCATTTCCTCGATGCCACTTCAAATTCAGAAAAGAGGAATGTTTTCAAACTGAGAGCTGATGGTGTCATCTTCGCAGAGAACAAATGGTTCGACCAGTCTGGAGCACCGAAAATCGATGACTCGAATCAACAAGTGGCCAAATCCGCAAGAGACTTTATTCCCATGTTAAGGGATAAACTGGTTGGTCTGATAGAGAAAGGAACGCCGTTTCAGCTAGGAGAAGGTGCTCCACCTTTACCCAGCCTAGCAAAAGCAACGGACGCTGAGGCCGAAGTACAACAGCGAAAACTTGTCGCTTGGGCGAGACAACAGGGCGAGAAAAGTAAATCTGAGCAACACAAAATGCTTTGGAAAGATATGGCGGATGTAATAGAACACGGAGCCACTAAATACTCCAGCCTAGCGGCGAAAAAGTTACCATCAGACCATCTAAGAGCACTTGTAGAGCAAACAGCGACAGTAGAGTTGGTGAATTTTGCCTACGCTAAACTTAAAGGTCGTTCGCCAGAAAAAGAAGCGAAAGAAGGTACTAGTAATCTGACTTCCTTTAAAGACGAAATTCAGTTTAGGAAAAGTGAAGATATAACGCTAACTGGCGGCTCCTTGCAAGGAGCAATTAGCAAAGCCCGGACAAACCTTATGGATGATCTGGTCATAGCCAAAGTTCTAAAAAATGACCAATTGAGGGACTTAGGGGCAGACTTAATCGCACTAAAAGGACTATCGGGTGATGAGCGCTTGCAAGCGCTATCCAAGCAAGTCAGAACAAATAGACAACTAAAAGACAACCTATCTAAAATCAGGAACATTCTGCAGCAAGAACGTGATTCTATTGAAAGTGGTCAATTATCTATAATCTCAACCAACACCGTTGCCAAGCTGCGACTCAAATCGGGAGAGCAGCTTGAAGGGATAGCGGCAAAAAAAGCAGACGAGACAAAACCAGCAAGCGCAGCCAAAACTCCAAACCTGAACGAGATTCTACCTGAAACTATAAAAGTACTCCGGGCCTTCGAGATAAAGGTGACAGATCCCGCAAAACAGGATGCCAACGTAATAGAAGCTTTTGACCTGCTACATGCAGACAACTATTCAGAAATTCCAGAAGGTGAGCGCGTTAGATTACAAGCCCTGCGAGATGCCTACAATGACGCAAAGCATGCAAATCACGCCAAAGCGTTAAAGGAATTGCATGAGCTTCTCTCGAGATAGAATGATCACACTATCATCACATTAGTGACCTACGATTACGCCTTAACTCAGTTTGAACCAACGCGCCTTGTCAAGCGAACGCGTCTAGAACACTGCTTGAACGGGACAGCAATCAGTCAAACCTAATAGGAATCATTCTGTGGCACTGAGAAATAGTCGTAAGAAAATTGTTTGCGCCCTTCTAGCAACATCATTCACGATTCAATCAAATCTTGCGTGCTTAGCGGCACCAGTATTAGTAGAGCCACTGGATAATACAGCGCCCTTTGCCATGGCTGAAACCGGTGCTGTAGTGCAAGAGCAATCGCCCGTCATCGACGAGTCAAAAGCCAATGGCATTGGTGCGGCCAACACTGAAAACAATACAAAGATTGCCTACGGCAACTTCACTCTCAACGGGCCACTTGGGACGGTGCCTGCTAAAGCGGAAGTTTCTAAGATTGATGATCTAACTAAACAAATTTTGCTCAAAGAAATTGAATTGCAAAAATTCAACCTGCACTACAGCCAAGAAGTGGCCAAACAAGGTCGCTGGAAAGGCTGGCGCTATGCCGGTTTGCAAGAAATAAACATGGGTACAGGGCTAGCCGGTGCAATTATTTCGGTAGTAAACCGAGGCGCCCATCTCCACCGCGCTCAAGGTGTCCACCGCCATTTCCAAGAGAGCGCTAACTACATTCCAATGGTCGGCTCAATTATTGGTGCCGGTGCTGCAGTTATGGAATTTGGTATCAACGGCTACCATGATTTAGTTGCTAGACGTCACGGTTTTTCACCAAGTGCAGCAACCAAACATGTCGAAGGCATAAAAAACGATATTGACTCCTTAATGGCTCAAAGGGCCGCATTAACAAAAGTCGAAGCCTCATCTCCAGCTCTAAGCGCACATGTTGAAGTTGACGATGCCGAAGGAAAAGTTCTCCAAGACTTGCGCGATCAATCTCTACAAGAATTTCAGCGCTTCCACGTTGGTGCGCGCAAATTAATTGCATTCCAACAATGGCAGTACTTCTTTGACTTTGCCAAATACACAACCAACGCCATTGGCTATGAATTCGCTTATCTCTCTCTACACAGAAGACATCGCATCTGGAACGGCAGAGCTGGTGCGCTCTTCATCGTGTCAGGTCAACTTACAATGTGGGGACCGATACTAAGCAGGGTAGCCGCGAAAGGGGTTGGAGAGCTTACAAAACATCGCATCAAACATGTGATGCAAGACTCAAGCGATGCCAAAGTTCAAGTACTAGAATCAGACCTGGCAGTTTTAGATCGACTTATAAAACAAGGAAAGGTATCTAACTTAGGTGTAGCCAATGCTATAGACCGAGGAGGACTGTATGGTGAACACCAACGGTTCTTCAACGACGAAATTAGAGCAGCTCAGAAGAAGAACGCGGCAGCCAAACTAACCGCTACCCAAAACATCGGAGCTGGTCTCTACGTAGGTGGCACAAAAACCGCATCAGGTATTCTTTTTGCGATTCCAGGATTCAACCATCACTACAACAATTCATCAGCCCGGGCCAGCAGAGTGACTAACGATCTCTTATTTGCAGCTTCGCTTATTGCCATTCCCTCGTCGGCATTCGGCATGCTTGACACCCTGCGCATTCAAGTTCGCGGCGAGATCAATCGCCACAAGGCTCTCAAAGCTGGCATGCTCCCCGGGCAAATTGCTTCCGCCAGGCTAAAACAGCTCGATGATATGGAAGCACGCTTGAGAGCGAAGTAGCCTTGAAGACAAACTGTTATGATTTACGGATGCCTGAGAGTTCAGACTCCGTATACTCAATCCCAGTCCCAGAGGCCCTCGCTAGCCTGAGGCGCTTCTCCTTAGATGGGGCCCTGCTTCTCTTCGATCGAGACAGTGGCCTCAATGCTCTTTGCCAAGGCCCCGAAACTCAGCACCTAAAGCAATCAGCGCCTAGAGTCATACAATTTGGCATCACCAACTCTTGTAATCTTGCTTGCACATTTTGCTCAAGAGACCTGACAGCCCAAAGTGGCTGGACATCCGATCAAGCCTTTACAGTACTCTTTGAACTGGCTCAAGCTGGGGTTCTAGAAGTTGCCTTCGGCGGAGGTGAACCTTGGACATTTCCAAATTTCGCCGAGCTCGTCTGCCGATTGCACGATGAAACCGCACTGGCAATTAACCTGACCACAAATGGGCTTGCCATGTCACCGGCTCGCCTGGCAGCGATAGAAGGAAAATATGGACAGATTCGGCTCTCACTCTATGAAAACAATGATTGGCGTTCAAAAGTAACTGAGCTAGTGGAAGCAAAAGCACGCTTCGGAGTAAATTATCTGGTTACCCCAGAGCGCTTAGCAGACTTAGAAAGAACTATATTGGAGCTAGCCTCACTGGGCTGTAGGGATATTTTGCTGCTCAGCTATAACGGCAGTGATTCGGCTCTTCACCTTGATGCCAGCAGTGCCCAAAAGCTGGCTAAGCGGGTAGCAATTATTGCCATAGCCCTGAACAATAATTGTCAGATCAAATTAGATGTTTGCTGGGGCGAACGTATGGACGGTGTTCCTCGCCTCTTCGACCGCCAAGATTGCGGAGCCGGACGCGACTTCATCGCACTCACAAGCGATAAAAAGCTTCAACCCTGTAGCTTTCACGAGACGAAAATAGCAGTCGAGAACGCTCAAGACATTATGAACATTTGGCGACATAGACAAGGCGAACTCAGTAAAGCATCACTTCTACCTGGCTGCGCCAGAACGCCAGGATTCGGACTCAACGCCGACACGCAGATTTCAGAAAACCTGACTCAATTGGCAATTTCAAATTCATTATCAAATTCAATGAAAAAATCAGCGCCGCTATCAAGAGAGGCTAAAGCATGAAAATCAAGATCTGGAATGCCTTTGCCAGCAACAACAGCGGCAGTTATACAATCGTCGGAAATTTTCCCACTTCCGAGTTAGCGCAAGATGTGGCAAAAGAACTGGCCGCAGTAGTCGCAGCACACGATGCCTGGATATGGAGCGAAGATAGAAACAGCAAATCTCCATTAGAAATATTTGCCAAAACTAACAGTCTAAATAGCGCTACAGCAGATAACTCAATAGACGAATGGCCTGAGTACGGCAGAAATACTACGCCACAAGTTCTAGCAATTGACCATCAGGTTTTCATTCACAACGGTTACACGGTGACTCTACCCGCCATCTTCGGCCAATATTTCTATGCCAGAGGCGGCAGAGTCAACATCGAACTCAATCACTCGCACCATCCTATTGTGGCAATTTTTACATTTTCTGTAGACTACAAAATCAGACACAAGATTGATCTTCAAGAAAAATTTTCGCAAGTAGTAAGAGAACTCACAGCAGATACTGGACCTCTTTCCGTTGGCCTGCGAGAAGGCCATTCTCCAGCCTGGAAAATAGTGGGCAGCAACTTTGATATTCACCTTGTTATTGGTGCTTGTTTTGAAGAATTGCTCGACAGCTTCCGCGAAATCGAAAGGATAGCAGCGGGGCATTCACTACGTTCAAACGTACGTTTGTTCGAAGCCTTTAGTGACAACCAAGATCCGCTGAGCCACTTAAGATAGCCAGACTTGATTAGCTCCGCCTTCTCGACGGTATGGTCATAAACTAAATAGTTGTATATGCAACTATTCGTGATTAACAAAAATCCCAATGGTCAAAACAAAATACTTGAGTACTCAAGTATTTTTAAAATAGGTGTATATACACGCATTTTTCGAAATTGAACTATCTGCAGAGATTAGGCTAGAACTTCTAAAAGCAAATTCTATTTCTCTCTCTACTTCCCGCCGGTAGTTAAGCCCTGCAAACGCTCGCGCTCTTCTTGCAATACTTGTTTCATGATCTCGCTAAGTGGAGGGGTTATAAGCGCAGTGGTCATCTCCATTGATTCGCTCATAACTGCCGGCAAAGCTTGCAGGGTCTTTTTACCGGTGGGAGTTTTATAGAAGGTAATGATGTCCTGCATTTCAGACTCAGTGAAATTCTTGTCGTAAACCACCAGTGCCACTTCTTGCATGACTTGGCTCAGGTCGATTCTCTGCATGAACAACTGCCGCAGGCGCTCAGACGACCGGGCGCTCTGTTCTTGGGCCGTGGCGATTAGTTCCTTTTTCTTCTCTTCTGAAAGATTAGAAGCAGCATTAATGGCTTGCGCTAGCAAAGTGGGATAACGTCTTTGATGAGAGAGAGTCAATTGATTGATGATCATCTGCACCTGTTTATCGGCATCGGTCATCTTCAAAAGTTCAAGAATCAAAGCTTTCTTTGCTGGTGTAAGAGTCGGAGATGTCGCAGCAGGAACAACAGCCGCAGAGGCAGTTGTTGATGGAGAAGAGGCTGACGTACTAGCCGCAGGAGCAGGCTTGGTATTCGCGGCCCCAGCAGAAGAGCCCTTCGAAGGTCCAGCAGCATCAGAAGCAATAGCTGGCGCTACGGCAAGCAAAAGAGAAGCCGCTGACAAAACGACATTGAGCAAACGCATTATATTGAGACCTCTTATTTGACTCGACCAAGAGCACTACGCTTAGCACCACCAACGGTGTTACGCGTTTTTGCAGCTTCTGTTTTCTTTGTTTTATCTTTGAAGATTAAAGCGAACACTTCATCAAGATGAGCAACAGGAATAAGCTCGACTTTTTCTTTGACATAGTCAGGAATATCAGCCAAATCTTTTTCATTGCTTCGTGGCAGAATGACAGTCTTAATACCGGCTCGAAGAGCAGCTAATACTTTTTCCTTCAATCCACCAATTGGCAGCACTCGTCCGCGCAAAGTAATCTCGCCAGTCATGGCAAGCGAACCGCGTGCCGGTCTTTTTGAAATAGCCGAGACAAGGGCACAGCACATAGCCACACCAGCCGATGGGCCATCTTTTGGCGTGGCACCTTCAGGTATGTGTATGTGAATATCGAGAGTTTCATGGAAGTTAGTTGGAATGCCAAGCAGCTCAGCATGACTTCTAATGTAACTAAAGGCTGCTTCAGCTGACTCTTTCATGACGTCGCCGAGCTGACCGGTTAGTTGCAGCTTGCCTTTACCAGGCATAGTGTTTACTTCAATTGATAAAGTTTCACCGCCAGTTTCGGTCCAAGCCAAGCCCATAACAATGCCAACTTGAGGGCCTTTCACTTCATTTTCGCGCACAATCTTGGGTGGCCCTAAGAACTTGGGCACCAAATTCGGTTGCAGTCTAACTGACTCAACTTCTTCCTTAACCACCTGCGACGCCACCTTGCGGCAAACATTGGCAAGGTTGCGCTCAAGACTACGTACACCAGCTTCGCGAGTATATTCTTGAATAATCTTGCGCAGAGTAGCAGCAGGAATCTTCAATTGCTTTTCGCTTAAACCATGGCGATAGAGAATCTTCGGCAATATGTGATTCTCAGCAATCGCGACTTTCTCTTCTTCGGTGTAGCCCGATATAGAAATAATCTCAAGACGATCAAAAAGTGGCCTTGGCACTTGCTCTAAGCTATTAGCCGTAGCAACAAAGACAACTTCAGAAAGTGAGAAAGGAGCATCTAAATAGTGATCGGTAAATGAATCGTTTTGATCCGGATCAAGCACTTCTAACATAGCGGCCATGGGGTCGCCTTGATAAGAGCGGGTCATCTTCTCGATTTCATCGAGCAAAATCACCGGATTTTTAGTTCCAGCTTGCTTCACTGCCTGAATAATGCGGCCAGGCATGGCGCCAATATAGGTGCGTCTATGGCCACGAATCTCAGCTTCATCACTGACGCCGCCCAAGCTAATACGGGCAAATTGACGGTTCATGGCCCGTGCAATTGACTTAACCAGACTGGTTTTACCCACCCCAGGTGGCCCGACTAAGCAGAGAATAGTTCCAGTTGGCTCTTTGGCCAGCTTACGCACAGCCAGGTATTCCAGAATGCGTTCTTTGACTTTCTCTAGACCATAGTGATCTTCAGTCAAAATCTCTTCGGCCTTGTGCAAATCTATGACTTCGCGAGAACGCTTAGCCCAAGGCAAAGCCACCAGTGTATCTAAGTAAGTACGAATGACGCCAGCTTCAGCACTCTGGGGCATCATTTTCTCAAGACGACCGAGCTCTTTATTAGCTCTTTCGAGAGCCACGCCCATCATCTTGGACTTTTTAATTTTTTGCTTGTACTCGTTTATCTCGCCGAGTTCGCCACCATCTTGATTCAGTTCATCTTGAATGATGCGCAATTTTTCGCGCAGATAATATTCACGCTGGGTCTTCTCTAGATTGAAGCGCACGCGGTCATGAATCTGCTGTTCTAAGTCAGCTAACTCAAGCTCCCGAGAGAGAAGCTGACCAATATATTCAAGTCTTTCGGTAGCTTCGCTTATCTCTAAACACTTCTGCCGTTCAGCTAAGCTCAACCCCAAATAAGTAGCAATGATGTCAGCAAGGCGACCAGGTTGGCCAATCCCTGAGACTGCTAAAAGGCTCTCTGGATTGATTTTCTTCGTCGACTTAACGTACTGCTCAAACTTCTCTACTGAAATTTTGATCAGTGTGCGGGTGGTCTCATCATCCACCAAAATCTCACTGCGCTCTTCAACTTTGGCAGTGAAATGATCGGGAGCATCCTCGATTACATCCAGCATCACTCGCATAGAGCCTTCCACCAGCACTTTGACAGTGCCGTCGGGCAGCTTCAGCATTTGCATCACTTCGGCTAAAGTGCCGATTTGATAAAGGTCTTCGACTTTAGGGTCTTCGGTCTCCGGCTCTTTCTGGGCAACCAGTACCACCAGGCGATCGTCACGCATCAAAGCCTGCTCGAGGGCCGCGATTGACCGCGGCCTCGAAACAAACAAAGGCGTTACCATTTGGGGGAAGACCACAACATCCCGGAGAGGGATGAGGGGGAATACTTCAGTGCTCAAATCCACCATAAGGCGTTAATTGGCCTCAACGAGAAAAACTGACGCTTTTAGGATAAATCGCCAGCTTAGCAAGCTTTAGGCAATCTCCCCCTTCAGTTTAGCCTTTGGAAGCTGAAGTAGCTCCGCTGTCGATCGTTTTTCTACAAGTTCCTTAGTGATATGGCAGACCTTGATATCAGATCGCGATGGCACTTCGTACATTATGTCTAGCATGATTTCTTCAACAATAGAACGCAAGGCGCGCGCGCCAGTCTTACGTTTTAGAGCTTCTTCGGCAACAGCCCGAATTGATTCGGTGTCGAACTTAAGCTCAACTCCATCAAGCGACAACAACTGTTGATATTGCTTGATGATGGCATTCTTCGGCTCAACCATAATGCGAACCAAAGCTTCTACATCAAGGGCTTCAAGCACTGCTGTAACTGGCATACGTCCGACGAATTCAGGAATCAGACCAAACTTGAGCAAGTCATCTGGAGCAGTGTCCATAAGAATCTTAGATGAACGCTGTTCTCTTTCCCAAGCGGTCAGAGGACGCTCACTGCCAAAGCCAATATTACGGTTGGAAGAGACGCGGGCTTCAACAATCTTGTCTAAGCCAACAAATGCTCCACCGCAGATAAAGAGAATATTGGCAGTGTTGATTTGAATGAATTCTTGGTGAGGATGCTTACGTCCGCCTTGAGGCGGCACGTTGGCAAGGGTTCCTTCAATCATCTTCAGCAAGGCCTGTTGCACACCTTCGCCAGAGACGTCTCTGGTGATGCTGGTATTTTCAGACTTGCGTGAAATTTTATCGATTTCATCAATGTAAATAATGCCGCGTTCGGCCTTCTTCACGTCGTAATCGGCTGATTGATAGAGCCTGAGCAAGATGTTCTCAACGTCTTCACCGACATAACCAGCCTCTGTCAAGGTAGTAGCATCAGCAACCGCGAAGGGAACATCGAGCAATTTTGCCAATGTTTGTGCCAACAGAGTCTTACCGCAACCGGTAGGACCAATCAGCAGAATATTAGACTTGGAGATCTCTACTTGATCGGCCAGTTCGGCGTTGTGGCTAATTCTCTTGTAGTGGTTGTACACAGCCACTGAAAGAATCTTTTTGGCCCGTGATTGACCGATGATATGCTGATCGAGGAAGGCCTTAATTTCTTGAGGCTTAGGAATATCAACCATTTGCGGAGTTGATGTTTCTGGAGCGGGCTGAGCAGCAGCGCCGCCTTCGAACAGTTCTTCATCAAGGATCTCATTACAAAGATCAACACACTCATCGCAGATATATACACCGGGGCCAGCGATCAATTTTTTGACTTGATCTTGACTCTTTCCGCAAAACGAGCACTTGAGTCGATTGTCCGATTGTTTTGGCATTTAGTTTCCCTATCTAGGACCTATAGTTCTACTTAATCACACACTTTGCATTCTACAAAGTTAAATGCCCGGGCGCTCAGGCCCGGGCATCCACTAAGAACGTTTAGACAGCTGACAGGTTGGGCGATTGCTCAAGTTTGGTAATAACTTGATCTACCAGGCCGTACTCCTTGGCTTCTTCTGCAGTCATGATGTTGTCACGATCTGTGTCTTTCTCGATTGTTTTAACCGATTGACCAGTATGTTCAGCCATCAACTCATTCAATTGGCGCTTAATGCGAAGAATTTCACGAGCTTGAATTTCAATGTCGGTAGCTTGACCTTGTGCACCACCCAACGGTTGGTGAATCAAGATACGTGAGTGAGGCAGCGAAAGACGCTTGCCCTTCTTACCAGCTGAAAGAAGGAACGCACCCATAGATGCAGCTTGACCCAAACAGATTGTGGATACATCTGAACGGATGTGTTGCATGGTGTCATAAATAGCCAAACCAGCGGTGACAGAACCACCAGGTGAGTTGACATATAGCCGGATATCTTTTTCTGGATCTTCGCCTTCAAGCAATAGCAACTGAGCGACGATGAGGTTTGCCACCATGTCATCAATTGCGGTGCCCAGGAAAATAATTCTCTCGCGCAGCAATCTAGAGAAGATGTCGAAAGCTCTTTCACCGCGAGCAGTAGTTTCAATTACTGTCGGTGCGTAGATAGCTTCAGGGCTAACATAAGGAGTCTGACTCCAGATCTCATAAAGTTGCTTCGAGCTTGGTGGCGACTTAATGATGTTGTTGTCACCGTATTTTTGTGTAGTCATTTTGTCTTCCGTTTCCTAGGATGTCTCTTAGCTTTGAGCAATGCTCAGAGGATATTTTATCGCTCATGTGGCATTCTATCTTACTGAAAAGTGACAAATACACATTAAACGGCCTCTGATCAGAGACTTCCTAAAAAAGTCCCAGGAGAGCACCTGTAGTGTACTTGTCACCTCTCAAGTATCACAGCAGCCTATTCGGCTTTCTTGCTAGCTTTCTTACCGGCCTCAGCTTTAGGCTTTTCTTTGCCCTCAGCAGCAGCCTTGGCTTCAGTTTTACCTTCAGCCTTGTCAGCTTTAGCTACAGCTTTACCGCTGTGGCCATTGGCTGCATGGTCGTGATCTTCTGTGCATTCATCAGGCACGAAGTTAATCTTGGCACTGCTGACCAAAAGTTCTACGACTTTACCGGTCAAGACTTCTTCAGCCACTTGTCTGCGCACGTCTTCGTTGTTGGCAAACTCTTCAAACTGATCTGGGCGCAACTGATAGCGCATGGCCAGCTCAGCATAGTAGGGAGCCATTTCTTCATCGTTGACTGTGAGCTTCTCTTCGCGCACAACGGCACCAAGCACTAAGGAAGTAAGAACACGCTGACGCGCTTCTTCCAACTTAGTGGTTTTCATCTGAGTGTACTCGTCGGTTGCTTCAAACTCTTCCCATGGCTGGCCGTTTTGCTCAACATAGCGACGCAGTTGACCAAGCAACAAATCGCGCTCACGCTCAACCATAGTTTCTGGTATGTCGACTTGAGCGCTCAACGCCACCGCCTCTACTACCATTCTCTGAGCACGTGACTCATTTTCCTGCTTGACCACTTCATGCAGTTCAGCCTTGATTGACTCTTTCAAGCCATCAAGATTTTCGTGACCAACTGATTTAGCTAGTTCGTCATTAACGTCAGGAGTTGTCTTTTTGCGAATCTCTTTGAGATGTACATCGAATTCAGCTTCTTTGCCAGCTACTTCTTTGCGCTTGTAGTTTTCAGGGAAAGTGGCTTTAGCTTTGAACTTATCTTTGGCGTTCTTGCCAACGACTTGCTCACAGAAACCAGGCAGGAAAGATCCTTCAACCAGATCAAGCATCAATGAATCGGCTTTACCACCCTCAAGGGGCTTACCATCAACAAAGCACTCAAAATCAATTACAGCAGTGTCACCCATCTCAGCCGCTCTACCTTCTACAGGTGCGAGGGAAGCTTTGGTTTCGGCTACGTTTGCGAGCGCGCGCTCAAGAGCATCTTCGGGAAGAGCTACTTCAGGCACATTGACTTCGATTTCTTTATAGCTGCCAAGCTTTACTTCAGGACGAATCTCGAATTTTGCTTCGAACTTCAGCGGTTGACCAAGCTTGAAATCGAAGTTGGAATATTCAGGAGCAGTGATGATGTCGAGATTTTCTTTTAAAAGAGCCTCGTTGATCAGCTCAGGAACAAGCTTTTCTAAAGCTTCACGCTTGATAGCTTCTTCACCAATGGTCTTTTCAATAATCATTCTGGGCGCTTTGCCCGGTCTAAAACCAGGGATACGCACTTGATGACTGAGCTGGCGACAAGCCATCTCGTAGGCTCGGGAAACCTTGTCAGGTTCCAACTCGATGCCCATTTTTACTATGTTTTTGCCTTCCCGTTCGAGGGTGACCTTCATGACTTTCTCTCTCAGTGACTATATACGCCGAAATACAAATTAGATTGTGGATTTTAACATGGCAGAAGGCACGGCCCTGTGACTAGAGCTGGATTATTTACAGTTGCCTCAGAGTAGTGGCTTGAAGCCAATTAGAAATCGGCCTAATTAGGTGGTTGATTTGAGCTTTCTCGCCTTATGGCAGCTCAGCTGGATACATCGCAGACACGCCCAAAGCCACACCGGCAGCCACATTAACGCAAAGAAAAATTCCTAGAAAAATACAGCCCATCATCAACTGCCAGCAAATCAGGGCTTGGCGCTTACCAAGAGAAGACAAGATTCCAAGACGGTAAACCAAAAACATAGTGACAGCCACGGCCAAAACCACATCTGAAATAGCAATGAAGGCCAAACGCATGCTAGCCATTGGCGTATATACAAGAGACAGCACTTCAGCAATACAGCAAACCAGCAGAGCTATTACAGTGACGCGATCTGATGTGCGGACCTGCACTTCATCGGTAGCCGAAGCCTGACCAACATATTGAATGGCTGCTATTGATGATTGCCAGGGCGAACGTCTCTGAGCAGCTCCCTGTAATGCTGGACTTTCTGCTAGATCAATAGCGGAATCAACAGCAGGCTCGCAGGCGGCGTCAGCCGCAGCCGATGGCGAAGTTGCCGCTTTAACCTGAGCTTTAGAAGGCTCTGCGGTCGCCTCAGCACTCGGCTCTGAAGTAGCTTCTAATGTAGCTTCTACACTAGGCTCGGCCGAATTTGAGGCTCCATTTGCTGGATCTTGCACTCCGTCAGTCATTCCGATGTCACTCTCCAGATTTATTCTCGCGCAGCACTTACATGACTAATATAGCTCAAGCAAGGCAATCTTTTAAATCTGTTAATAAGAGGACTAAAAGAAAAGCTGCCCGGAGGGCAGCTTAAAAATGGAGCGGGAGAAGAGATTCGAACTCTCGACATCCTCCTTGGCAAGGAGGCATTCTACCACTGAATTACTCCCGCATTATGGCTTAGAGCCATTGAAGAACCAGCGCAGAAAGAAATTATACACAACTGAAAGATCTTGTGTGAACCTGCAAGCAAATCCTAACGGGATGTTGCGATAGCGTTTACACGACGCGGACGAGCAGACAAACGCTTTTCAACATCCGATAGAACACGAACCACGTGGTAAGCGTTATTGGCGTCGGTGCGAGGGCGCTCACCACGCAAAATACACTGGAGGAAGTGCTCGCATTCTAGCTGCAGCGGTTCGCCAGTTGGATAGTATGGATACTCAACGACCATACGTCCTTCAGGCGTGACGCTGTGCAAGGCCAACTTGTCTTCTTGTTGGGTATCGTTGAGAACGGCCGTCTTCTTGGTGCCATTAACAGTCAAACGCACTAATTTTTGCGGGTCAATCCAGCTATTGCGAACCTGTCCTGGAATGCTACGGTTGCCCATGGGGAAAGTTAGATCAAGATAGGCCACGTCCACTAGGCCATCGCCTAAGGTGTCCCATCCGCCCACGCGACTTACTTCTGGCGATTCACAATCGAGCAAATAACTCATCATTGAAATGTCGTGTGGCGCTAAGTCCCAAAGGACGCTCCAGTCACGACGGGAGTTATTGAAATTCATGCGATCGGAGCGAACAAACAAGAGATCGCCCAGTTCACCAGAGGCAATTAGATCTTTAAGGCAATTAACTGCTGGGTGATAGAGCAACAAATGCCCGACCATCAGCACTAAATTACGCTCTGTCGCTAACTCATCTAACTTCTCGGCGTGCTTCACATCGCGAGCCAGTGGCTTCTCCACGTAAACATGCTTACCGGCTAGCAAAGCTTTTTCAGCAAGTAAGAAGTGAGTATCGGAAGGAGTAGCGATAACAATAGCGCTAACATTCTTGTCGGCTAAAACACTGTCGTAATCGCTGGTAACAGCGATACCCTTATGCTCTTTGGCAACATAATCTAAACGCTTCTGATCAGCATCACAGACGGTCGAGAGGGCACCCAAGTGAGCAAAATTGCGAACCAGGTTCTTACCCCAATTTCCGCAACCGATTACTGCAACTCTAGGTAACCCCACCCGAACCTCCTCTATGCTGAAATAGGCTTATTTGCCTTTTTTATCTTTATTCACTGATTCAGCGAACTCTTTGCCAACTTTGAAACCGGCAACACGCTTGGCGGGAATGTGCAATGGCTCATTTGTTTTCGGGTTGCGGCCAGTGCGAGCTTTACGCTGACGGGCTTCAAAGGTACCAAAACCAACCAAAGTAACTTTCTCATCGCGAGCAACATGCTTAATGATGGTATCCATCATCTTGTTGATAACTTGCTCAGCGTCTTTTTTTGTCGTTCCAGCTTCTTTAGCTACGATGTCGACTAATTCTGCTTTATTCAAGACTCTCCACCCCTTTGAAGATTTAGAACCAAATTCCTAGAAAATCGAACAGGTGAGACCCCTTTCTTCAAGTCAGGCCTCGGGCTTCCCAAGAGATTCCAAGCCACCAAGGGCTTCTAAGGGCTGAGTCAAGGTTGAATATATATTGACAGCAGCTCTTAAGGTTACGCTTTAATTTTCCCCTACCGAAAAGTCTCGGATGAGCCTTGTGTTTAGCGGAAATAATTACGCCGACCATCAGCAATGCTAGCATAAAGCAAAGCTCTAAGAAGCGCTTCAAATACTGAGTATGTCGATAATTTACTAATGCTCCCCACTCGCCAAGCCAACCTCACATCGATTCGCAGAGACGCATGGGTCGAGGTAGACCTTAACGCCATCGAGCAAAACCTCAAGTTCATTCGTCATCGACTGACTTCACCTATAAAAGGTACTAGCTCAGACATTACCCCACCGGCTCGCCAAGGTCCGCGGCTGATGGCGGTAGTAAAGAGCGACGGCTATGGTCACGGAGCTACCAGCGTTGCCGAACTGCTAGAAGCGTCTAGCGAAGGCATTGACTGGTTGGGAGTAGCCTCAATTGATGAAGGCACCCAGCTAAGAGCAAGCGGCATCAAACTACCGGTGCTGATATTAAGCCCGACACCTTCCTGGGCCATAACCACAGCTCTTGAAAACCACCTTGATATTACCCTAACCAGCGAAAAACAAATTCGTGACGTAGCTGCCTGTGGCAAGGCGAGAGTTCATCTCAAAATAGACACGGGTATGCATCGCCTCGGTGTGCAATTTGAAAAGCTAGAAGACACCCTGAAGCTGATCAAGAGTCTAGATAATTTGGAGCTGGTCAGTGTTTATAGCCACTTGGCCAAAGCTGCCAACGTAGAAGCGGTAACTGTGCAAAACCAGCTTTTCAGTCAAGCCGTCGAGCTAACAAAGAAGTACTTCGCCAATACCTTTTTCCATTTAGCTTCAAGCGAGGCGACTGCATTTCCACAAGTGCACTACGACCTAGTCAGGGTCGGGCTCTACCTCTACGGCCTGCAACCAGATACGGTATCACCAGACTTAGCTCTTAGACCCGCCCTCTCTGTGCGAGCTCGCATCAATCATATAAACAAGATTGCCGCGGGCCAGTCGGTGGGCTATAGCTGGACATGGACAGCAAAGAAAGAAACGCTTTTAGCTTCTATTCCGATCGGTTATGCCGACGGCGTCGACCGTGGCCTCTCAAACCACATGCAAGGCCTGTTGATGGGCAAGAAAATAAATCAAGTTGGTCGCATTAGTATGGACCAGATGCTCTTTGATATTACTGATGTGCCAGAAGCCCAGGAAGGCGACGTTATTACATTAATCGGTAGCGACAATGAAATGACCAAAAAGACAACTTCCACTCAGACGAGTCTAACTTTAAGTCAATGGGCCGAAACTCTTGATACCATTACCTATGAGCTTGCCTGTCGCTTACGAACAAGGCTGCCGCGGGTTTACACGCGGACAAAACAAAAATGAGAGAAATCGGACTATTTTGCGGCACATTCAACCCCATTCACCTGGGTCATCTCCTTATTGCCGAATGCGCCCGTGACCAGTTTGCTCTCGATAAGGTACTTTTTGTCACTTCTCCCCATCCGCCCCACAGACAAGTAGGCCTCTTGCCTGGCGAAGACCGGCACAAACTTGTAGAAGCAGCTGTGGCCAGCAACCATTTTTTCGAAGCGTCCAGATTAGAGCTAGAGAGAACCGGTCCATCTTATACAGTCGACACAGTCAAACAAATTATTGCTAACGGTGCAACCAAGGTCAACTTGATTATCGGTGGCGATAACGTGCCCTTTCTCAAAGACTGGCACAACTCAGAAGAATTGCTTTCGATTTGCCGGCTTTTGGTTGTGCCACGATTGCGATATCTCTCCGATGCTCATAATGAAAGCGTGATACAAACTATTGCCGAAAGCGAACCAGAGCAAATTGATGGTGCTGACATTAGAATTGTCGATTTTCCAGGCATTGCTATTTCAGCTTCGAACATTCGCAAACGTATCAGCCTGGGCAAAACAGTACTATATATGGTGCCACCAGAAGTGGACAAGCTAATTCAGAGCCACCGTTTTTACAGACTAAAAGAAGAACAAAGATAGTGCCGAAGACTAAGGAAAAAACGAAGAAACTAGTGGGCGTACCAGCTGGTATGACTCTTGAAGCAGCTCGTCAATGGACCCAGCCACGCATTTCAAAAAAAAGATTTGAGCATGTTTGTGGCGTAGCTCAAGTCGGTGACTTGATTGCCAAAAAAGCGGGTGTCAATCGCATGCTCGTCGGCTTAGCCTGCTATTTACACGATTGCTGCAAAGAAGTAAAAGACAAAGAGTTGATTGAGCGCGCCCTAGCCGGGGGTTTAGAACTGTCGGCTATAGAGAAGATCAACGGTCATCTTCTGCACGGCCCGGTGGCGGCGCTGACAATCAAACAAGAATTGAAAATCAGCAATAAGGAAGTACTGGCAGCCATCAGTGAGCACACCTTGGGCAATGTACCGATGTCAGAGGTTTCGAAAGTAGTCTTTCTTGCTGATTGCCTAGAAGAAAGCCGCCCCAAAGACTTTACTGACCCCATTTGGCAAGGTCTATATAGCGATGTTCTACAGGACCCCAACAAGAAAGTTAATCTCGACAAAGCTATGTTAATTGCCTGCGATCTAAGCCTCAGCAACCTTATCGCCGTTGGCAAACCGATTCACCCCAAAACGGTGGATGTCAGAAACCATTTCCTGGGTATAGTTAGAACGGTTGAAAAATCAATAAATTAGAGGACGTAGGACCAGTTGCATATGAACAATAGATTTATCAGACGCGCGGTTAACATGCCAGCAATTGCCTTGACAGCGTTGGCCATGACAGCAATCTCTATCAGCTTGAGTCTACCAGCCTGGGCCCAGAGCGACTCTAGCAGCTCATCAACCAGTTCAACCTCCAGCTCATCTACTAGCGATTCTAGCGTTGACACTGCATCAACAGGCAGCAGTGGAGTACTGTGGACCGCTCCTCAATACCAAGTCAAACCGGTCAGTCGCAAGCCGGCAGCTGGGTCAATGCCAGCCGACATTGCTCCAGGCCAGGGCTCGGCAGCAGCAGCAGCAGCCTCAAACAATGACGGCAGCGCGGCCAACGCCACAGTAAGCACGACCACTACTGACGGCACCACAACAGTTCGCCGCAAAAAGAGAAAAAAAGCCGACGGCCCAGCCTACGATGAAGCGGCCGCCAAAGACTTTTCTGAAGCAGTCAGCACTGAGCCACAGTATGTCTGGCTCAGCCCCGACAGACCATCAGCAGCAAGCCAATCGAAATTTCAACAAAATCGAGTACTGGCCTCAACAGAAACTTTGAACCGCCTTGACACCTATATCAAAGACCTAAGTCAGTCGATCCAAGCCAATGTGTCGGTGCCTGGATCAGCTCAACTGGTAGAAACAGCAAATCGCAAATACTCCTACTTGGTCAGCTTTGTCGTCAAAAATAGCGGCCAAATCTCTAATATCAACACTGAAAAACAAGTTGGTGCTTTGAGTTCGGTACCTCTAGCCGACGATGACGAAAACAGTCAAGTTGTGAAGGCAATAACCAAGGCCCTTGGCAAAGTATCACCAGTTAAAGTTCCGCCAGCAGGCTTTGCTCCCTGGTACATGCTGCTCAAATATGATGTTAGTTCAGGCAGTGTCTTCGTTGCTTGCTTAAACGCCAAGTAGAGCAAAGACAATTTATTGAGAAAGGCCGCAGGCAAGCCCTGCGGCCTTTTTTTGAACTAATTGGCGTCGCTGGAACTTGCTGGGCTTGCGACTTTAGATTCCTGTAGCTGTCTTTCCAGAACCTTTAGCTTATCCATCTGGGCCAAAGAAACCATGGCTAAGCCGAAAAGGGCCATAAGAATTCCCCAGGGCACGTCAAGATTTAAAGGCAGCGATACCTGACCCAAAAGCAAACTTTCAGCTGGCGGATTAGCATAGCCATAAGCGGCCAACATCACTCCTAGCACAAGGAACAGCCAACCAATTGGTAGTCTTACATCAAGCATTGTGCACCTTAAACATTAGAAGAACAGATAGTTGAGATAAGCAGTTAGGGCTAAAAGAATGACACCGAAGAAGCCTGGGCTGGCAAAAACTGAAGTCTTCGCTGCCACAGCTCCACCTTTCTCATCAACACCCCAAACCAAACCGCGTAGCTCTTCAACGGCCTTGGGCTTGGTCAAATAAGAAATTGTGATTGTGAGAACGAGGCAGACTGTCCAAGCCACAACGGAGCGATGGAAGTTACCAGCCATCTCACTCATATAATGGAGTTTGTGCTGGAGAGTGAGTATATAGTGCACAACTGCAGCCAAAGTACCGCCCAAGAGGCCGTAAAACGCTCCCCATGGGGAAGTGCGACGGAAGAACATACCGAGCAAAAAGGTGGCAAAGAGAGGAGCATTGAAGAAGGTGAATATGAGCTGCATGTAGTCCATGATCGACTTAAAATTCATGCACAAATAGCAAGTACCAACACTGATAATGATACCAATGGCAGTGGCAAGCTTACCCATCCACAAATAGTGAGCATCTGATTTGTTCTTAGCAATATAGCTCTGGTAAATATCATAGGTCCAAACGGTGTTGAAAGCCGTAACATTGCCAGCCATGCCTGACATAAAACTGGCTAAGAGAGCGGTTATTCCCAGACCAAATAGACCGTTGGGATACATCACAGCGAGCAGATAAGGTATGGCCATGTTGAATGAAAGATCGTCATTATTAGAACCCAATTTCGGAATCAAAATAATGGCAATCAAGCCTGGAAGGACAGTTAAAACAGGAAAAAGTATTTTGGGAAAAGCCGCAATAATTGGTGTCATGCGGGCACCTCTAAGATCTTCTGCAGCAAGGGCCCGCTGAATAACTAGAAAATCGGTGCACCAATAACCAAACGACAAAACGAAGCCCAGGCCTCCAATCAAGCCAATCATGTCAACGCCCATCGGATTGTGAATTGTCCCGATCTCTTTCCATAAATGGGCAAAACCAGGATTTTCAAAGCGGTCACAGATAGCGCTCCAGCTGCCGAAGCGCAAAAGCCCAAGAATCGAGACCGGAAGTAGACCGAACACAATCAAGAAGAACTGTAAGACTTCATTGTAGATAGATGAAGTTAAGCCACCAGTTATGGTGTACGCCAAAACCACCAAAGCCGCTACGGCAATCGAGCCATTCATGTCCCAGCCTAGCAATAGCTTAAATACGATCGCCATAGCATAGAGATTTATGCCAGACATCAGCACAGTCATCACAGCAAAAGAAATAGCATTGAGTGCGCGAGTAGGCTCGTTAAAGCGCTTGCGCAGATATTCGGGTACGCTGCGAATCTTTGATTTGTAGTAAAACGGCATCATGAACACGGCCAAGAAGACCATGGCTGGGATTGCGCCCAGCCAATAGAAGTGGCAGGTCATGATGCCGTACTGAGCGGCATTGGCGGCCATACCCATCACTTCGATAGCGCCGAGATTGGCAGATAAAAATGCCAAGCCAGTTACCCAGCTTGGTATTCGATGACCAGCGAGAAGGAAGTCGTCGCTGCTCTTCATATTCTTCTTGAGCTTAAAACCAACACCCAATACGAATATGAAATAAATCAGGATAACGGCGTAGTCGATTGGCTGCGCTGTGACCAAACCAGTTTTCAAATCTTGCTCTCAGTTAAGCGAAATCTTGTGAAAAATTACCGTCGCCAGCATTATCGCGTTTGCTGCCAAGAAGTCTTAAGCCATTAGCGTGAACGACAGGCTTAACGTTCTTGTTGCCGCCATCGTCGGTCCACTTGTTGAAGTCGAGGCGCCCCTCGATACCGATCAAACTGCCTTTACGGACGTACTCACCAGCAATTTCTGCTTGACGGCCCCAGATTTCGATATCGAACCAATCGGTTTCTTTTTCTTTGGTAGGGCGATTAACAGCCAAACTGAATGTGGTTTTAACCCGTCCTGACTCAAAATAGCGCATTTCTGGGTCGCGCCCAGCTCTGCCTACGAGAATCACCGAATTGACCATAGCCAAACTCTCCTTGAGAACGCAACAAGTTATGAGATCGATTTTCTTGCGCTCTAACAAGATTAGCGAAAAAATAGCAGTAAAGATCGAGTGATTAGACGAAATTCTCTCGTTCTTTTGTGCAAGAATCAGATGTTAAGAGCTTGGCAGCTCGAAACTGCGCAATATTAATCAGTCAACACCAAAGCGAAAAGATATAAGAGAGTGAAAAGTTCTAAACCTAAACCAGCCGAGAATCAAAGCGATATCGCTGCGGCTGATTTACCAGTTCTGTTGGATAGCCAGCAACAACCCGCCTGGCATGTCGTGGTGCTCTCATTTTTCACTCTGGGCGCATACAACATGTATTGGCTCTATCGCAACCTCAACAGCCTTTGCCAGGCTTCTAATCAACTACAAAGAAGCATTAATGGCGAAGATCCCGATCCAGAACTGGAAGACGCGCACATCAGGCTAGGTCGCGCCGGAACTCTTGAGGCCTATCTAAAATTCACTCAGGCCAGACCAATCTTAACAACAGCGCTCTTTGCTATCCCAGTAGTCAACCTCTTAGTGCTTCTGGGCTTTGCTCATATGAGTGCACAACTAGTGCCCAATCACGAAAGCTTTGTGCGCAAAAACAGCCAGTTTAGTGGCTTTGTCGTAGCATTGCTATTTGGCGCTTTGACTCTACTAATCAGGCTACCAGAGCCCTTCCAGCTACTTTATTTAACTAGCTCATTGCCGTTAGCACTGGTGCAGATCTGGATCAACCGTCACTGGAAGGCCGTAGAAGACAACAAACGACTAGCTCGACAAGCCTTCAGCCCATTAGAATTAATAGCAATAGTCACAGGTGCGGTAGTGATCGGCTTGATAGCTATACATCCAGATATTTGAAGACAGATATTCAAAAGCAGATATCTAGAAACCGTGCTTCTTAGCCCAGCGCAATAGTTTATCTGGCGATTCAAGCTCTAGCTTTTCCACAAGATGATCAACCAAGTCAGTCAACTCTTGCTCGGAAATACCCATGCGTTCAGCCGCTTTAAGCAGCTTGCCACGCATGGTCATATAGCGCAGCACTGAGCGTTCTTGAGCAGTCAGACGGGTTAAGTGGCGCGGTAAACTCGGAGAAATTACGGCTTTAGATCCTTTTGACACCATCAGCAGTGCCATCTTAATTAAGGCTGGTGCGTCATCTTTGAGCACATAGCCAGAGGCGCCTGCTTCAAGCAAGTCTTGCACTTCAGCAGCCTTTCCTTGACTGGCGTAGATAACGACTTTAGTGCGTTTCAATTGACTGAAACGCTTCAATAAATCTACTGTGGAATAAAGACCTGGCAGGTGCAAATCTAGCAGAACAATATCGGGAAGAATCTGCGAAGCGACTTTCCAGGCATCATGGGAGGTGTCAGCTTCAGCCACAACCTTAAGCAAATCTCCCTGGGAAAGTTGTCGAACAATCTCTCCACGGATCTCTGCGTGATCGTCTACCACCATTAGTCTAATCAATGTCGAACTTACTTATTAGCGATCAAAACGCGGTTACAACCATCTTCTTTTGCTTGAATGAGGGCCTCTGAGGCAGCTTCAAGCAAACCTTGTGGATCATTTGAATGTTGTGGATAACTAGCCACAGCAAGCGATGCCGTGATTTTAATTGGCTTGCCAGTCTTGGGCTCCTTCACTTCTAACATAGATATACGGCGACGCACTCGCTCGGCTACAACAGCAGCACCATCAGCGTCGGTCTCATGCAAGACTGTAACTAACTCTTCACCGCCCCAGCGCGCGGGCATATCGATTTCACGTACAGAGCTTTTAAGAATCTTAGCCACTTCAACGAGAACCAAATCACCTACTTCGTGACCATACTTAAGATTGATATCACGCAAATGATCAATATCGATAAGCATAAGCGAGAGGGAATAGCCCAGTCTCAGCGCTCGCTTAAGCGAATGTGTCAGATGTTCTTTGAAAATATGTCGGTTTGGTAGAGCCGTGAGAACATCTTGCCCCATCAACTCTTGTAGCCGCGCTTCGGCGTTTGCCAACTGATGGCGCAAACGGTCTATTTCGCGGTCTTTCTCACGCAAAAGCTTTTCTGTTTGCAGGGTCTGCCCTGGTATCCGGCGAACTTGTCCTGAACCAGCGCTAGAGCTACCTGCTGCCACAGCAGCGGTGGCATCAGTCTGACGATGGGTAGACTGTCCGTGGAAAGTCTGCAGCATCTCTGCGATTCGAGCCTTCATCATCCCCCTCCTTACCTCTGACTCCGAGCCAACAAACAACTAAGTGCCGCCGGAGCTGGTATTAAGTCGATTCGGCTGATCCATGAGAGGGATTTCTATTGAGTACTCAGTAGATATACAACTTAGAGTGACAGATAGAGATCCAATTCAGATCATGTTTGATCGACTTAGTTATATTAGCTGGATTTAGTAATTAAGCAAATAAAGTCAGTGGGGTAAACCGCAAAAATTAGCTAATTTGTTAAAAAAATCGCCGTTTCCAGCCTAAACCGGGCGCTTCTTAATGAATTGCCTCTTAACATACGATCAATTTATCGGCACCCGCTTAAATTCATCGCCCTTGCTATCGAGTAAAACCAGATAGTACTTATTCTTGGGCAAATCGACGTTGAAGCACAAAGTATCGGTCTTTTCACCCTTGGCGGGCACAATATAGCTATGGCGCAGACTTCTAAGGTCGAGGTGATACTGCACCCCCTTGTTCGAAACCACGCGCAGCATCTTCTTATCAATGTCGTGGTCACTATTGTTCACCACTGAGAACTTCACATATAGAAGGCGCGATGACTTATCAGCAGTAAAGTCATTTTTCTCAAAACGATGTTCGGCAACAGACACCTGCAGACCTTCGAGGGTCTTTTTAGGTGCAGCCGATGGCAAATTGACTGGATTGAACCCAGGCAGCTCTATGGGTTCAGAGGTAACTAACTTCAGTTCATCGTTCGGTGATAGGGCGGCAATATCGCCCTTGCGCCAAGCGGCACAAATAGCCCCGAAAGTGGCTCCAGCAGCGGCACCAATGCCTACTGATATACCGTGGGTTGCCACAGCAGTACCAATACCAGTCATCTGGACAGAAAGAATCGAACCAGCTACAGCTCCAACCGTAGCAAACTTTGCATCGCGATAAATTAGCTTGCTGACTGCGGCAATCTTATTATCGGCGCTAGAAATTTTGCATTGAAACGGTAGCTCATAGTTGCCGTCAGGGCTAACTATCTTACTGATTTTTACATCAACCCGGCCCGGTACGCCATTGCGACCGGGCTTGGTGGCTTGGGTAACAAAGCCATGGGCAATCCAATCGCCGGGCACAACAACGCGATTGCCTTTACCATCTCGAATATCATGGGCAATGCGAAAAGTTACGGCATCACCGGTCTGAGACAACTGCGAATTGAGATAGCACTGTGAAATCATAGAGACTTTTGTGCCAGTGGGCAGTGCCTGCACAACGCCTTGAATTATTGGTGACTTAGATGAGTCTTCTGTCACTCCCCCTTTGAGAATGGCACCATCAGTTAATAGGCCGTTTGCAGGCAAATTAAAACGTTGCCGCGAAGACTGGTTAATAGAAACCGTCTGATTATTATCGACAATCTCTGATACCTGAGGCTCCGCCTCAGCACTTGCTGAGTTTGGTGCTGAAGCATTTGAAGGCGTTACAGACGCTTGCTCATCGACCACTAAAGGTTGGTTCAAATCAGAATCTACGACCGATGGTTTAACCACAGTCGAGGTCTCACCAACTGCCGCGGTAGCACCAAGGGCAGTGCTCAATGAAAAAAGAGAATTTTGCGGATTGGCAAAAGCAGTCAGTGGCAAATAAGATTGAGCCCAAATAGAACCCAGTAAAGAAAGCGCGAATAAATTCTTCGATCTATTCATCATGCTTTTTTGTCCGTTCTTATCTGTTCCATTTTGTTGCATCGAAAACATCTAGCAAAGTCATCTAAATCTTTTTATTGAGGATTTCCTTGATCTGTTGGAATATTCCTTTCTTCTTATTATCCGCCTTAACCTGAGCGCTTGCTTGATCTTTCATTAAGGCTTTAAGGCGAACCTCAAGAGAACGAGCCTCCGGGTCGCTAGAGTTGAGTCTCAAAGCTGTCTGCACTTCTGTCATAGCTAATGTTTTCCAGCCCCGTGCCAAATAAACCTCAGCCAGCCGATTATGGTATTTCGGTTCAAGTGGAACCAGGCGAATTGCTTCTTTCATTGCCGTTTCGGCTTCTTGATAGCGTTTTTTCTTGAGCAACTCATCGGCTCTGCCAAGGTGCTTATTAGCCCACTTCACATTAATACTGTCGTCACCAGGCACAGCACCCAATGGCTGAGTCGTCTGAATATCACCGTTATGCAACCTGACGTCGTCCGGTATAACAGAGCTAACTACAAAAGAACCGGTAGAAACTACCTCAGAACGACGTTTAGCAAGTTGACGCAAGGCGTCGTACTCGGTGCGTCGCTCAGCATCACCGACCACGTCATGGGCATGGGTGACCTTGGCAAATTCGGTTTGGGCGATGGCGCGCTGATCTGGGTCATTAGGAAAACGGTCAGGGTGAAGCCGCTTCGCAAGCGCCAGGTAGGCTTTGCGAATCTCATCCTGGCTTGCCGCCTCATCTACTCCGAGAATGGCGTAATAGTCTTCCTCAAACTCCTGCATCAACCAACTTTCTTATGAACCTGCCTCAATCATATATTACAGACCAAAGTGCCGTTTAACCTGCGGATCTCAAATCACTCATAAAGAAATTGTGGATTTATTAGCTAGCTATAAGCAGGCTGTCCATAATGCGTATTAGGGACGGAGCTGCAGAGGCGGCCAGTTCACTTTGCAACCGTCGAAGAGCAACAAAAAAAGGGTTAAGTCATATATGAATCTAGATAGATTTACAAATAAAGCCCAAGAAGCTGTTACCGGATGTCGCACTTTACTGGCGCGCTATGGCCACAGCCAAGTAACTCCTGAGCACATTTTGCTAGCAATAATGGAGCAGAAAGATGGCCTAGCCCTCAAGATTGTTGAAAAACTTGAAGCAAAGCCAGCCGAGATAATCGCAGAAACAGAGCGATATCTGGACAACCAGCCCAAAGCTTCATCGGTCAGCACGACCAAGGACGAAATTCACGTCTCAACTAAAGTAATGCAGTTGCTAGAAGTAGCCGAAAAAGAGGCTGAGCGCTTAAAAGACCAGTTCATCAGTATTGAACACCTAATGCTTGCCCTAACGGACGAGAGCAAGGGTCAGGCTGGCACGATATTGAAGCGCAACGGCGTTACAAGAGACCGCATTCTAAAAGTTTTGACTGAAATTCGCGGGAAACAAAAAGTAACAAGCCAAGATCCAGAAAGTACTTATCAAGCCCTTGAGAGATACGGCAAAGATTTGACCGAAATGGCTGCCCGAGGCAAGCTTGACCCGGTCATCGGCCGCGACGATGAAATTCGCCGCGTCATGCAGGTATTAAGCCGCCGCACTAAGAACAACCCAGTTTTAGTTGGGGAGCCCGGTGTGGGTAAAACAGCCATCGTAGAAGGCTTAGCTATTCGAATCACCAAAGGCGATGTGCCCGAAGGCCTAAAGGACAAGAAGCTCATTGCTCTAGATATGGGCTCCTTGATTGCTGGCGCTAAATATCGCGGTGAATTCGAAGAAAGACTAAAGGCGGTCTTAAAAGAAGTGATTGACTCAGAAGGTGAAATCATTCTATTCATCGATGAGTTGCACACTGTAGTTGGCGCTGGTGGCGGCGGCGAAGGCGCCATGGATGCAGGCAACTTGCTAAAACCACCACTAGCTCGTGGTGAGTTGCACTGTATCGGAGCAACAACCCTAGACGAATACAGAAAGTACGTAGAAAAAGATCCCGCACTAGAAAGACGCTTCCAGCAGGTATTTGTTGATCAACCTTCGGTTGAAGAAACAATCTCGATTCTGCGCGGACTAAAAGAGCGTTATGAAGTGCACCACGGCGTGCGCATAAAAGATAGCTCTCTAATCAGCGCAGCAGTGCTCTCTGATCGCTATATCACAGACCGCAGCTTGCCAGATAAGGCCATCGACTTAATTGACGAAGCCGCCGCTAGAATGCGCATAGAAATCGACTCCATGCCAACGGAACTAGACGAACTAGAACGTCGAGGCATGCAACTGGAAATTGAACGGGAAGCTCTCAAAAAGGAAAAAGATGCTTCGTCGCTGGAACGGCTCGACCGCATTGAAAAAGATTTGGCCAACCTCCATGAAAAAGCGGATGGCCTTAGAGCGCAGTGGCAATCAGAGAAAGAAGGCCTGACAAAGATCGGCACTATCAAAGGTGAAATTGAAAGCACCAGAACCCAAATTGAGCAGGCAGAAAGAGCCACAGATTTGCAAAAAGCAGCTGAGCTGAAATTCGGCACCCTAATCGAACTCGAGAAACAGCTGCGCGAAATGGAAGCGAAACTCACTACCAACACGGGCCCCCGTTTGCTCAAAGAAGAGATAGACGAAGAAGATATCGCTGAAATCGTTGCAAAATGGACAGGAATTCCGGTCACCAAGCTCATGCAAGGTGAAGTTGAGAAGCTACTTACGCTAGAAAGTCATCTACACCAGAGAGTGATCGGCCAAGAAGAGGCAATCGAAGTGGTATCGAATGCGGTGAGACGTGCTCGCACCGGCATGAAAGATCCTAATCGGCCAATTGGTAGTTTCCTCTTCCTCGGACCAACCGGTGTAGGTAAAACAGAACTAGCTAAGGCCTTGGCCGAGTTTCTCTTCGATGATGAAAGCGCCATCGTGCGCATCGACATGTCTGAGTATCAAGAGAAACACACCGTTGCTCGCTTGATTGGTGCCCCTCCTGGTTACATCGGGCACGATGAAGGCGGTCAACTGACCGAAGCTGTGCGCAGACGTTCTTACTGCTGCGTGCTCTTTGACGAGGTTGAGAAAGCTCATGCCGATGTCTTCAACGTTCTCTTGCAAGTTTTAGACGAAGGTCACCTAACCGACTCAAAAGGACGCACAGTTAACTTCAAGAATACTGTACTGATAATGACATCGAACATCGGCTCGCAACACATTCTCGACTATCAGCTCAAAGCTGCTGTAGACGGAGATGAGCACTTCTACGATGAAATGAAAGATCAAGTTATGCAATCACTAAGAGCGCATTTCCGACCTGAATTCCTCAACAGAATCGACGAGACCGTGGTCTTCCACGCCCTAACGGCTGCTGAGCTAGCTAAGATTGTGGACATCCAGCTTCACATACTCAACAAGCGCTTAGCTGATCGCAAGATTGTACTCAAAGCCACGGACGCAGCCAAAGACTGGCTGGCCACAACTGGCTACGACCCCGTCTATGGTGCACGTCCACTGAAGCGATTGATTCAAAAGGAAATCGAGAACCCACTTTCTCTCGAACTGCTCAAAGGTCTATATGCTGATGGCAACACCATCCTAATAGACGCTGACAGCGAAAATGAAGAACTTATTTTCAAGAAAGAAAGCAATTTGGTGCCAGTCTCGTAATCAAAAATTGAACTAAACAAAAATGATGCTGGTTTGGCCAAAAGCTAAACCAGCATCATTTTTAGCTCTGGCGTTTCATAGTTCAAAAGCTTTGTATAACTTACCGGCGGATGCTTTAAGCACGCGAGAAGCACAGATCCCTTTTTCCATGTCGCCCGATCTATGTGGCACCAGAAGGCGGCCAGGTATAACTGCAAATACTTATTACTGACACCGTGAAAATACTTTCGAATAAATGCAATTGCACTGGCAATTGCCATCGAAATACCAAACTGCTGTTGGCAAGCGGCTAGAGAAAATAGATACCCACTGTTAGCTTGTTCCGACAACACTTCATCAGCATCAAGAGGGCCCGCTGATTGTGAATTATCGGCAAGCAACTCTGACAAGGGATGCTCATCAGCGGGCGTATGCCGACTGCGTTTAAATATCGCTGCGCTAAAGCTTTTAGGATCAATGCTCATGGCGCTATCATCCATTTGACTGGCCAAGGCAATAGCCACTTTCTTATTTATGTTGAGCGCTGTGCTCTGAGCAATATCGAGCAACTTGGAAATTCTCAGTGAGCTTACGGTAACTCCCCACTCTTTGAACCAAATTACGGCCATCCAGGCCCTCAAGCGGCTGACACCCGAAAGAAGAGTTCCAGCAGTAAACCAAACCTCACGCTTACAGCTGGCACAATAAAAGCAACGCGCTCCCTGCTCTCTAACGATCTGCGGACTAGAGCAGCCGCATTCAATTTCATTTTCCTGAAGAAGCGAATGGAAAATTAAATCCGCAGCATCTTCATCGGAATGCACAAGTTCATTGAACTTACTCCAGGCCTCTACAAACAAGGCATCATCTTCCGTAACAGTTGTCATATAAATTCCTCCACTTCACGCCCCTAGAGTAGAAACGTAAACTCGAGCCAATTGGTTCAATCAATAAACTCTTTTGGCGGCAAAATCCAAATTCTTGCGATATCGTTCTATTTCTAGCGCCCTAGACTGACGCAATATCGGTCCATTTCTAGCTCACAGGACTGACGCAATATCGGTCCATTTCTAACTCACGGGGACTGACGCAATATCGGTCCATTTCTAACTCACGGGCACTGACGCAATATCGGTCCATTTCTAACTCACGGGACTGACGCAATATCGGTCCATTTCTATCTCACAGGTCTGAAGCAATATCGGTCCATTTCTAACTCACGGGACTGACGCAATATCGGTCCATTTCTAACTCACGGGACTGACGCAATATCGGTCCATTTCTAACTCACGGGACTGACGCAATATCGGTTCATTTCTAACTCACGGGACTGACGCAATATCGGTCCATTTCTAACTCACGGGACTGACGCAATATCGGTCCATTTCTAACTCATAGGGACTGACGCAATATCGGTTCATTTCTAACTCACGGGACTGACGCAATATCGGTTCATTTCTAACTCACGGGACTGACGCAATATCGGTCCATTTCTAACTCATAGGGACTGACGCAATATCGGTCCATTTCTAAACAAACATATTCACCGGAGCGGTAAATAATTCCCTTTTTGGGGCCATCGGCCAGAATTGCAATTCCGTTCCTAAAAGAGCTAGCCTCAAGCCACCTAGAAGGTATCACAAGGTAGTTGCCGACTCGATCTATGTAGCCCCAAACCGCTCCTACTTTTACCGCAGCTAGCCCTTCGCTGAAATCTTTAACCTTGGTAAAACTGGGGTTGATCACCATTTCGCCGCGCTTGTTTATGAAGCCCCATTTCTTATTTGCGCGAACAGCACAAAGCCCTTCAGAAAAACTTTTAGTCTTTTCAAACACAGGGGGGGATAACGCCCATCCCCTTAGAATTGATAAAGCCGTAGTGTGTAGAGAATCCATACTGAAGAGGGATGAACTCTTGATCTTCTTGTTCCACTCCAGCGATACGACCCAAAGTACTTTGTACCATCGCTAACATGGCCGGATCAAAAGCAAGGGCGTTACAGGCAACAGATCCAAGAACAATGGTGCTTAGCACAGCTATTAATGCGATAGTTCTCTTCTTATTCAAAGCTAGTTGTCCAGCCCCCATTTATCTGTAAGAACTCTGTCGCTAGATGATGCAAAACTATCAGCGCAAGCAGCCGAATCAAGAAGAACGTAGCGCTGGCAAACACGGTCAAGTAAGGTTTGCCCGCTCCTGAAGGTTATACACAAAATTGAGCCATAGACTAAATAAAACACAAAGAAACTAATAATCCATAGCAAGCTTTCAGCTCCTGGCAATGCCAGGCTAAGTAGCCACACTAAACCGAGAATTGGATAGAGACTCAAATAGGCGAGACTTTGATTGAACTGCTCAACAAGTGACTGAGAAAAGGTTACAACTTCACCATTCTGTCCCGTAATCTTCAATCCAGCTACTATTTTGCCTGGTGTCGCCTGTAGTGCACTACTTTCAAAAACGGCGAATAGAAAAACAGCGATTATCGAAGCTATGGCAGGGAAAAGAACATATAGAATTACGGCCAACATCATTGGCTGATCAAAACCAGAAGTAGCCAGCCAGCGCGAGAGCAGCAGTATGATAGGCACTTGCAGCAACTGCAACAGGGCGCAGAACACCGCTGAATCTAGCAATGATGCAACAATGCGTCTACTAATTGTCGCCACTTGCGCGCTCGCTGGTCGCAACTGGCCGTCGTCATTGGCCGCCACATGAGGATTTTCCTTAGGCAAAGTGAAAGAACCAACAAAAACATCATGCAGCATCTGACTTCGTTTGCTGGTTAACATATGAACGAGTGGAAGACAGCTCAAAAGAGCAGCGGGAAACTTCAAAAGCTGTCGCAAGACTAGTCGATGAGGCAGAAGCCGTTGACCAAGGGCACCGCAAACCACAAGACCCAGTAGTCCCTTACCCGGCGTAGCCTGCTGCCGCGAAGCCTCATAGACGATGTGGTAGAGGTGGTTAATAAATAACGGCACCACCCAGACATACCATTCGCTATAACCAACCAACAGGGAAAGCGATCCGATAAATCCCAACAAACTGACCAACCAGCCGCAAGCACAAACCGAATCGACAAAACCAACAGCAAAAGCCAGGAAGGCGATTTGCAGTAATTTAGCGCTGGGGATAGCTAAAAGCTGGGCACCACTGTTTAATCAAATTACGAAAATTATAGCGGTGACGGCAGAAATTGCTCCAACAAAGCCGGCATCTAACAGGCCGCTAACAATTCGCCTGGCAATGATTGATCCTGCACTTGGTGGTAAGACCCCTGAAGGCTTAGCGGACGCAATGGCAGACGGTTCACCAGGCAGCGCGGCTAGAAGTTCGCTATTGGCTTCAGAGTCCATCGTTGTTCAAGCTCGCAACTTCAAACTTCCAGGGCTTATACTTATCTTACCCGCCCCCTTGTCAACCGAGTCGGAATTCACAGGAAATTAAGACTTGAAAAACTACAAACTATTTCCCGACCTTGGCCCGTTGCACGGCTCGGAAATCAGCAAGTCGCTTCTGCGCTTCTTCGACTAGTTTTAATGACTCTCTGAACTGAAAATATGGCTCGTCCGCTTCCGAACTGGCATCTTCCACAAGATTGACCACAGCATAGGCCACAGTCTCTTTTAGGCGCACTTTTTCCCACAAAATTCGCGCACACACAGCGCACATTTTTATACCAGAACCTTCGCCTATGTGCACGGTGCTGCCGACAGCGATTGTCTCATCGCAGAACTGACAGCAGACACCTTCAACCTGGCAAGGAGCCTCATCTGAAGTAGCGCATTGGCACTTGGTTGGATCACAATTACAACGGTGGGCGGGAGCCGCTTCTTCAATTTTGGCCACCACTTTGGCTGACTTTGTGCCATTCAAATAAGCGCTAACTTTTTCAAATGGATACTCATACTCGTCGGTGTCGATTTTAGGATTGGCTCCAGGCAACTTATTGCTCTTTTCCAAAACGGTCTTCATTTCTGCCAAAAGCGGTGCCAGATCTTGAAACTTGTATGTCATTGCCACTTTGCCAATCACTTTTGCTTGCTTCTTGATCGTCTCAGCTGCTGCTTTTTCAGAAGAACCCATTTCACCCTCCGTAGGTGTCAACATAATTACTTGAACCAAAGGCAATTATCACCGATTGTCTTATACAGATACAAGGCTGCAACTGCACAATAGCGAGCAACAACCGCAACGGCACAAAGAAATTCATCTAGCCCTTTAAATGAGGTCCAACTTTACTAGCATCAACCATCATATGCGTGCTTCTCATCAAGGCCATTGGTTGACCTTCACGATTGCGCACTTCAGTGTCAACAACTGTCATTCGCCCCCGGCGCACAACTTTTGATTCTGCCTGAATTGGTCCAATCGGATCATTCGTAAGTAAATTGACACTTAATTGCACTGAATAGGGAAATTTCTTGTTAGTCGTGGCGTGCTCGCCTTTCTCAATCGAGCCCCCGTAGGCCGCAGCCGAAGCCGCTTCATCAGCCAAGACAACGATTGCACCGGCATGAAAAACCTGGGTAGGCTGCATCACTTCTTCAGAAAGAGGCATTTCGGCTAGAGCATAACCGTCTCGCACTTCAATCATTCTGCCACCAAGTGCGGTGAGAGTATTCCATTGATATTTCTTTGTCACTATAGTCCCTTGCTCGAAATTAGAGCTGCTTGAGCTTGTCATCTAGCTGACGTAGATGCGCATGGTAGACCTGATAATCAATTTTCTCACTGGGCTTACGACTAACGACAGCGCGATCAAAGATTGCACGCGCCTTCTTGTAATAATTTTGGGCATCGCCACGCTTACCCTGTGTACGATAAAGATCGCCAATGGTTTCGAAAGTCTTGGCTAGTGAAATACTGCTTTCGCCATTGCTTTCCTTCAAACTCACGACTTGATTCAGTTCTGACTCGGCTTGAGGATACTGCGCTGTGGCAATGTGGCACAAGGCCAGACGCTCAAGATTACTAGCATAGGCTTTAGGATTAGCAGCTTGAGAAAGCGATGGATTGCTTGCTAGTCTATTCAGCAGCTGCTCAGCCTCAGAGTAACGTTTACCTTCCAGTAACAAGTCAACTAAATGCTGAATAGAAAGATCTGCGTCGCTGTCGTTTAAGCTGTTTGTGGCTTCGCGATGATCAACAATTTTTCGCAAAACCGCTTCAGCTCTCTCTGGGTCGCCCCAAGTGTCAAAGCCCTCTGCCAGGGAAATCATATCGCGAGTGAAACGCCCATTGGTTTCTGGCGGATTACCATGAATACGAGCTGCAGAGTCAACAATCTGCTCGGCTTCCCAGTAGTGGCCTTGTTCAATTTGTTTTTCGGCAGCACCAAGGTACTTATTGAAAATGGAGACCTTGCTATCACTGGGACTAATATCAACTTGTGAGACAGAGGCAGCTAATTCATCAACCTTAATGGTGCCAACAACCAGTGAGGTAATATCCCGTGCATTGACAATGATTTCACTGTAGCTAGCAGTACCACCATGCTCGTAGAATTTCACAGCAATGGTATTAAATTGACCGGCCGCATAATTTACCAAAGCTCGTGCAGCGAAAATAGCGGCCTTGCGGCGGGAGGCACCATCAGCAGCAAAGTGAAAAACCTCCACCACGGCCTGCCGATCTATCAAGTTTACGGTTGCGCCACTACTCGGAGGGAAGACTTTTGCCTTGTGCAATGCTGCCGTTAGTCCAGAGTTCGTCTCTGCTTTGACTGTCGGCTCAAAGACCACCCCCATAGCCACCGCTGAGAGCGATGCAAATACAACCAAAATTTTTGCGCGAATAAATGCTCTACTATTCATTCTCAGCTTCACCGCCTACTTGACTGGCCGCAAGAATCAAACTTTGCAGTAGCACTTCTTTCAAGGTGCGCTGCGTGCTACGGGCGTTTTCTACAACGTCATCATATTCTGGATGAAAGTTGACGATTCTGCCGTTCAAATCTCTACCGATTTTGATTCTGACTGGTGGTCCCTCACCGAGACAGATCTCTTGAAAATTACGCTCAAGTACAATTCTTTCACAGAAATAGCAGCGTACACCGAGACTGGTGGTTTCGCTCAAAATCAACTCTTGTAGACGCAAGCTGTCTTCTTGCTTGGCCACCACAGATAGTTTGTGTCCTGGCCGTCCCTTTTTCATCGTCTGCGGCACTATGGCCACATCCAAAGCCCCTTCCTCAATCAAACGCTCCAGGGCGTGAGCCAAAATCTGCGGAGAGCAATCATCTAAATTTGCTTCCAGCACAGCAATCACTTCTGAGCGGTATACGGCACCAGTAGCTGCATTTCTTGTACTTGCAAGAGGCTGAACAGACTGACCAACTATCAGGCGCACCACATTGGGATGCTTGTCGGGATTAATTGTGCCAGCACCATAACCGACACTCTCAATGCGAGCAAAAGCGGGATGCTGTCCCCACCCCTGAGAAATAGTCGTGAGGATAGCTGCTCCAGTAGGTGTTAGACACTCATACTTAACATCGAAGGCGCGCGTTGGAGCATCGGCCTCCTTCAATAAATTTAGAACAGCCGGTCCAGGAACGGGAAATACTCCGTGCATTGTCTTCACCGTTCCGCCTCCCAACGGGATGGCTGAAACATAAGCAGCCTCGATGCCTAGCTGATGATAGACAATGGCAAAACCGACAATATCAACAATGGCATCGATAGCACCAACTTCATGAAAGTGTATCTGGTCGACAGCGACTCCATGAACTTGAGATTCGGCCAACCCCAACCGACTAAATATCTTAGAGGCAAGCTCCTTAACTTCAGACGATAAATTTGAATTAGCTATTAGCGCCAATATTTCTTGCAACGAGCGTTGCTGGTCACTGCTTCCTTGGTCACTGTGCCCTTCTTCGTCATGAGAATGGTCATGACCGTGGCCGTGCTCATAATCATGCCAGTGCGCATGTCCGTGGTTATGACTATGTCCTTCGCCGTGGCTGTGTCCAGCTCGACTTGGATGATCGCCCGGAGCCCCCCTCTGAATTGATTCAGACCCCGAGCCTGGAGCGCCAGGAGAATGAACATGATTGAGAAGCTGCACATCGAATTTTGTTGCGCGAAGACTACAGCGATTGACTGCATTCTGCACCAATCTGTAGCTACCAATCGGCAAATGCAGGCCGGCCAGCTGTTCTTCAAGAGTAGTTAGCGATGCGCCAGCATCGAGGCAAGCTGCTACCAACATATCTCCAGCGGCGCCAAAAGAGCAATCGAAATAAGCGATTTTCATAGGTGCAATGCACCAACATTGAGATTCTCGCGCACTGTCAAATTGTGCTCCACTTTCTTTTCAAACTTAGGATACTTATTGTTGATGACACTCAACTGCTTATGGCCAGGCGTTATGACGAGGGTAAAAACGCCGTCTTTTCCGGTGATTGTGGTACCACCGCCATGAATTTTCTCAGACCTTTCTAAACTAGAATAATCAATTTGACCGCCATGTTTATTTAATTCAACTGGCCTCACTTTTACTAAGACTCCCTTCAAACCTTTGCCATCATGGGTGACCCGACCAGAAATAAGATGACCCATATGCATGTCGACAATAAGCTTGCGGTTCTGATCACCAGGTAGGTCATCAATCAGAGCAGAGGCATAACTGGTTTTGACCGGCGGTAAAATCTCAAGAGTAAGAGCGCTGCAGGCAGGATGCTCGAAGGAGAATCCGCCATCAGCCTTACTTTTTGCCGCTAATGACAGCTCTCCCTTTTGCTCCCAAAGATAAACGGGAATATTCGGAACACCGTCACCTTTGAGGTTAACGAGCCTACCTGAAGTACGCACCACAGCTTGTGTTTGCCTTTCGGCCAGAGCTGGCCCAGAGCCACAAAGGCTCGCGCAGGAAACCCCAAGGAGACCAACCATTAAGCTAACAAAAGGCACGTTTGCAGTAAAAAATTTCAATTTAATTCCAGCTGAAAGCAAATTCTAAAGCGTTAATCATCAAGGTAACAGACGGCGTCAGAAAGTATTAGATAGATTATCTGGAACGTAATATAAGTGCCTTAAATAACATAGTATCGCTGTCATCTTGTAAACTCTAGTTTGTAGCCCATTGATTTGTACACAAACGATGTAATGGCATGTCAGTCAAGATTGGCCCCTTCACCTTGAATAGTCGCGTCTACGTACCGCCCATGGCAGGCGTCACCGACGTAGTCTTTCGCGATATCGTCAGACGCATCGATCCCGAATGCATGATGTCGACTGAAATGGTCAGCTCCAGAGCGCTTTTAGCCAAGCCAGAATCGCGCATTATGGACTTGCTAGAAAATGAACATCCTATAGGAATTCAAATTTTCGGCCACGAACCAGACGTGATGGCCTTTGCCGCGCAACTCGCCGAAAAGCGTGGGGCCGACTTTGTCGATATCAATATGGGTTGCCCTGTTCCCAAAATAACAAAAGGCAAAGACGGCTGCGCCTTGATGAGGGAGCCAGAACTGGCAAGAGAGATTATCAGTACTGTCAAAAGTGCTATCAAAATTCCAGTAACCGTCAAATTTAGATTGGGCTGGGATGACAGCACAAGAAACGCTGTGGAATTTGGGCGTATGGTGGAAGAATCAGGCGCCTCAATGGTTACAGTGCACGGCCGCACCCGTGCCCAGCTCTATTCAGGCCAGGCAGACTGGAACTTTATCGCCAAAGTAAAGGCAGCCTTGAGCATTCCTGTATTTGGCAATGGCGACGTCTTCTCTCCTGAAAACGCACTGCGGTTGCTTGAAATCACGGGCTGTGACGGCGTGGCCGTGGCTCGCGGTAGCCTGGGCAATCCCTGGTTGATTCCACGCATCACTAAGTATCTCGATCATGGCATTCTGGATGATCCACCAGACGACGTAGAAAAGCTCATCTGCGCTTATCTGCACAGCGTTGGACTGGTGAAATATAAAGGCTTGCGTATCGGCGTCAATGAATCCAGGCGCCATGTAATCAACTACACCAAGGGCATTGTCGGGGCTGCACCCTACCGCGCCAGACTGACTCAAGTACTTGATTTACAGGCAGCTGCAAACATTTTGGCCGAACTGGCCCTGGTTGTCGGCGGCAGGGAAGGCCATCAGCGCTTCTTACTGGCAGTAGAGAAGAATAATCTCGAAAATAGCAAACATCCAGGCGAAGGGCACAGCGACAGAGAAGGCAGTGTCCAGACCCCAGTTGATCTCAGTGCCATCCTGCCAGTCGCAGTACCATAAAATGGCGTTGATGAACGGAGTCATGGTCCATCCCATGATGCCAGCCATAAATGCGAAAAGTAGAAGTGTTGCCCAGAAATCCATATTTGCTTGTTAGAAGTCCAAGAAGTCGATAACAAACAGAGTGTAGTGCCGCTTCTAGCCTTTGGCAACGGGAATTCTCCCATGGCAGAGAGGTTTTCAAGCGCATTTGGCAAAAATTAAGCGCCCTTCTGATTACTCAAAAGGACGCTCAAAGCTAAGCCTTACCAGGCTTAGGCTAATACATGTATTGGCCAGAAGGTGAGATCAAAATTGTTCCATCGCCTTCAGCTGCAACCATTTGCAAAGCTTGAATTACTGCGTTGGCAGTTTTGTGCTGCTCACGAGTTTCATTCTTGATTTGCTTGGCTCTTTGAGCTACTCGAAGCACCAACTCATAACGGTTGACGTTCTCTTTAAGTAACTGGTCAAGGATTCTAGTAGTGCTCATGCGGGAATTCACCCCTCGGAAGTTCGTATGCGTAGCCTCTCAGCATACACGATATGAGCCAGATTGTTGGCAGCATCCTCTAGTTTGTCGTTTACTACTTCATATTGAAATACATTTTTTTCTTGTAATTCTTGCTTAGCCTTCTGTAATCTCACCAAAATAATCTCTGCAGTCTCGGTGGCCCTGGCCCGCAAGCGCTCTTCCAGCTCATTAAAATTGGGCGGAGAGATAAATATCAAGATTGCTGCTGGGCTCTGAGAGTGAATCTGGCGCGCCCCTTGAACCTCCAGCTCAAGCAAGACATCATGGCCAGCCTTCAACTGGGCGTTCACCCAGCTCTTTGGAGTGCCATAACAATTGCCAGCAAACTCGGCCCATTCCATGAACTCGTTGCGCTCGACCATGGCCTCAAAAGTAGCCCGGTCGCGGAAGAAATATGACTGGCCCTCCACTTCACCCGGCCGAGGCAATCTGGTGGTCACCGAAACCGACCGGACCAATCCCACCACCCGAGACATGACTAAATCGACAAGGGTACCCTTGCCGACCCCTGAAGGCCCGGTTAGAACTATTAAATTGCCCATTTTGAGCCGATGATTGGGACCGCCCGCTTTGTGACCAAGTTTTGTAAGCGGTTCGCCGGTGTTCATAAAAAACCCCCGCGAGTTTGATAAATTGTCAGCTATTAAACCTTAAGTATCTAAACCATGCAACCATTTGACGCGCTATCTATAAGAGCCGTGCTGGCAGAAGCCCGCCCACTCATCATAAACAGAAAAGTGGACCGAGTTACTCAACTTGGTCGAGATGAAGTATTGCTCACACTGCGCGGAAAATCAGGGGTCAATAGTTTGTTTATCTCGGCTCAGTCGGTTCATGGCCGCATGTGCTTAGTGCAAGCAAACCAGGTTCATGCCAAAGGCGACAAGATTGACCCGGTCACTGACCGCTACGTCTCCAAGTATGGAACTGGTAGTTCTGTGCCCAATTTTTGCCTTCTACTGAGAAAGCATCTGGCTGGCGCGACATTAATTGCAGCGGAGCAACCTTTAGGCGAAAGAATTATCGATCTTGTCTTTTCTTGCGTCGATGAAGTCGGCACCGCAGCAATCAAAATTCTTACAGCCGAGATTATGGGTCGCCATAGCAATTTGATCTTTTGGGAAAAAGAGGGGGCAAAAATAGTATCGGCCTCGCACAACGTCACAAAAGACATGAGTAGACAAAGAGAAATTGCTCCTGGCTTGCGCTACGAACGGCCCCCCTCGCAAGAGCGACCCAGCCTGTACACAGTTAATCAAGATGCATTCCTTCAACTATTCAACCAAGCCACAGAGATAAACATTCAAAATTCAACAGCCAAAGCCGCTCCAGAATCAGCACCGCTAGCGATACCAGAATTAAGCGACAACCCAGCCCAAACTGCTAGCCTAGGCTCTAGTCAAATTTCAGGTCAAGCTTCAGGTTCAGTGGCAGGATCAACAACCGTTGCCCCCACCACGATCGAGCAATGGATAATTGCCACCTTCACTGGTGCTGGCCGACACCTCTGCGAAGAGCTTGTTTTAGCAGCTGGACTGGTGAGCGAAATCGAGAAAGCACGATCAATAGAGAATGCCGGCGATAAGCTCTGGCAGCGAGTTGAACAATTAAGAGCAAACGAAAACTACCGCCCTTTCCTATTCACAGATCTAAGCCGTTACTCGGTTCTCGGTTGGTATCCAACCAGCAACAATGAACAGGTCCTACCAACGAAGTCACTTCCTTCGGTCAACGATTTAATCGAAGAATATTTCCGTTCTTGCGAATTGACCGAGCAATGCAACCAACTGCGAGAAAGACTGCGTACTGATCTCAATCAAGAGCTCAACAAAATCGATGCCCGTCTAAAAATGGCAGAGCAACATGTTTTGCCAGGCAATGATATTCATTTACAAAAGAAACTAGGTGATTTGATTTTAGCTAATTTAACTGAAATCAAAATCGGCCAAGAACTTCTTGAAGCAGAAGATTTGTTTGGAAACACCGGAAAAATCGTAATCAAGCTCAATCCCAACTTGAGCGCGGCTCAAAATGCTCAAATGTATTATCGTCAATATGCAAAATCGAGAGCACGTCACACCACCGCAAGCCAGTCAGTCAATGAAGCCCGCACGCGCAGGGCAACGCTTGAAGAACAATTGAAGCGAATTGAAGGGGCAAAAGACATATTTGAACTGCGCCACCTCAAAGAAAATCTCACTGGTCGCAAGGCTCACGAGATAGCAAAACCTAAAGCGAAAGCGAAAAAAGGTAATGACAGCAAAATACTTTCAGTCAATTCAAGCGATGGCTGGACTATTTATGTAGGTCGCAACCGCATGGAAAACGACTATTTGCTTTCGCGATTAGCCCAACCGAACGATCTATGGTTCCATGTATTAGGCCAGGGTGGTGCCCACGTTTTGATTCGCATACCATCATCAAAACAAGAACCGCCAATGACCACTATTCTAGAAGCAGCCCAAATTGCCGCACGCCTCTCTAAAGCAAGCACTGGCGCAAAAGTAAGGGTGGTGTACACCCAATGCAAACATGTGCGTAAGCTGGCGAAAGACAAACCCGGCCTAGTAAAGTACGAGCAAGAAAAGACTGTAGAGGTTGATACCTCACAGCCAATGCCGAAGCCAATGAAACAACTTTTTAGTCATTAGCAGTCATAGTGCCGATCGCAATATCTTCAGAAGGTTTGCACTTACATCTTGCGGAAAAGAGCAACTACTGTTCCTTGTATCGTCAGGGTCTGATTACCAGACACAAATATTGGTTCCATCTCACTGTTGGCTGGCTGTAAGCGGAAGCCGCCGCGTTCTTTATAGAAGCGCTTAAGAGTAGCACTACCATCTTCTAGCAAGGCCACTACAACCTCGCCATTGTTTGGCGACGGATTTGGCTTGACGATAACGAAGTCACCGTCATAAATTCCATCTTCAATCATTGATTCGCCTTTGACCTGCAAAGCAAAGCAACCAGCCTCGCCATACTGACTGTCAATCTCTAGAAATTCACGAGATTCGACGGCATCTATTGGCCGACCGGCCGCAATGGCACCAGCCATTGGAATGCCACGAGGAGGGCTGCCCACTGAAAAATCAGCTCCGCCTCTTTGCCGACGACTATTGAATTCAATCACGCCTTTTGCTGCAAGAGCAGCCACGCCATCAGCATGATTATCAGCAGCATTGACGGGCGCACCACTAGCGGCACCATCTAGGCCCTCAGGTAGATTCTGACAGTGCTTAAAGCCCTCAGAAAGAACTCGAAGAGAACGATTCAGGCCTGGTTCCCAATGCACTAAGCCTTTCTTTTTAAGAGCTGCCACATGCTGATGAACAGTCATGCGATTCTTTAAACCAAGGGCACTAGCAAGCTCAGCGAGAGTAGGCGGATAGCCATGCTCATCGCTCAATTTCACAATTAAGTTGAGTACATCCTGCTGTCGTGCTGGCAACGGCTTGTCTGTATCTATCACCTGAACGCCCTCTTTGAACAAAGCCATACGTAAGTATAGTATCACATACCCTACTATGATTTGTCGAGCTTTTTCTGCAGAATCTCCATATACGGCAGTTTCAAACTATTGCGCCAGCTTTTGCATTTTCGCGATCACTTCTCTTTTGTTGAAAGCAATAATCTCAAAGTAAAACGGACTCTTCTTAAAAGTAGCGAAAAAGCGACTGAGATAGTCATGCCTCTGCTCCGCCTGTAGTCCGTCGAGCAACGCTAAAGCCTTACTTGTCTGCCCGCTATAAATCAAGTCAACAAAACGTCTGCTGCCCTCAGTCGACTCAATATCGCTGTTATTCACAAGATCAAGATCAAGGCCAACCGCTGTTTTTGCTGCTGCAATAGTTGCCGCTCGCTCAACTTCAAAACCATTGCGCCAGGTCAAATAAATGTTCGGCCTGGCACCAGAACCTTGGCCAACACTCTTGAAATTGCAGAATGTCGAGTCTTCAACTATTAACTGAGCCCTTCGCTGGGCTGGAAATTCAAGGCGTAAATGACCGTAAACCGCGTCATGGTGCCAGATATGTTTAAAGTTGTTGGCCAGAGAATAGATATCATACTTGTAGCAACCATAAGCACCCCCGTTCCACTCTTGCACTATTAAATCCACGGCGCCGTCGCCGGTTAGATCAGCGCACTTAATCGAGGCATTATCTTTTACCGCATAAGACTCTCCTTGCTTATCAACATCAAAGAGAAAAATACTGTGGGCCCGCCGCTCAAGAATTTTTGTTGGGCCTTTATATGCTTGAAAAATTACGCCGTCTTCCCCTTTCCAATTAAAATCTCGCAAGACAATACGATAGCCAGATATGTTTCTGCTCAACTCTGGCCCCACAAAAGCACGAGCAGGCTCACAAATCAGTGCAGAGAACACAAAAGACACTGACATCGCCGCCGCTAAACAGCAGACTTTAAATCTATCTAGAGTCACGATGCTAAAGAATATTCTTGCCGAGGGCTGACTGAACAAGGTCTACAGCCAGCTGAGCAGTGCGATTCTTAATATCTAGTGTAGGGTTGAGCTCAACAATATCAATCGACCGCACCATTTTTGTATCAGCCAACAACTCAAGAGCAAAATGACTCTCGCGATAAGTAAAGCCGCCTCTTGAATCGGTGCTCACACCAGGAGCGACATCGGGATCAATTACGTCAAGATCAAAGGAAACATGCAGGCCATGAATATCAGTTCCAATTGATTGCAAGGCTTGCTCTGTGATTTTCTTAATGCCCTGCTCATCAACGTCACGCATGGTAAACGGCAAAACTCCAGAATCGCGGACAAGATCGGTTTCGGCTTGATCCAAATCTCTAATACCTATGAGAGAGCAGCGCTTAGCCTGAACCTTAGGAGAAAATCCATTCAAATTTACCAAGCTCTCATCACCCTGTCCCAATGAGATAGCAAAAGGCATCCCGTGAACGTTACCGCTAGGCGAAGTAGCTGGGGTATTGATATCACCGTGCGCATCAAACCAAACTAAACCAAACTCTTCTTTACGCTTGCGGTAGTAGCTAGAAACTCCTGCGATACTGCCAATCGCCAAAGAATGGTCACCGCCAATAGTGATTGCCACAGTGCCAGCCTCTAACGCTTCTTCAACAGCTTGGGCCACCGCTTGACTCACCGCAGCAATTTCTGGAACACAACGACTGTGTATTGCGCTAGTACTTTTCTCCCACCAGGTCAAAACTTCAGGTACAGCAATCTCGACTTCCTTATGCACAGTGTAGCCAAGGTCTTTAATGCGACTTACCAGACGGGCTACTTTCATAGCACCGGGCCCTAGAGCGACTCCAGCATGAGGGCCGCCCAGATGAATCGGACAATAGATCAAGGTTACCGATCTATTGAGTTTCGCCGCTGAATTAGCCACAAGCGAACTGCTACTAGCTTTGGGTGCTGACACAAAATCCTCCAATCATTTGCCATTTAATTGTATTTAGTGGGTCTACCACTAGGTTTCCGCTTTGTGACAATCTTAGTAGATCAGCGGCCACGGAGCATATATAGATTAGTTGCTAGTGTATAATCTTCTCTTGGTTTTTGTCTGTATTTTGAGGTTGGGAAAGTGTTGCGACCGTTGATCAAGATTTTCTTCCTAGCTAACGCCGCTTTTGAAGTGGCAAGAGAACGTGTCGAAGATGCACTTGACACCTTTACTGCGCGAGCTGGCGAATACAAGTCAAACGAATCAGATCGCGTGCAAAAGACTCGCGATAAATTCAAACAAATGCTCAATGAGACAAGCCAAAACATCTGGAATCGCTCCGATGTCTTGGAAGGTCAAGTGCGCGAAAAAATTCGCCGTCAGGTAGCTGACTTCTCCCTGGGAGCCCTTGGTGACTCAACCGAGATTAACGAGTTGAGAGCTGAAATTGCTACATTGCGCGCTGAAATTGCTGACATCAAACAAAAGTCGCCCGTTTGAGCTAACCGTCTAAAAGTTCCGAATCCCCTGCAATTATGTTCGTTTCAACCCGGGGTCAGGCATGAGCGACCCTCAGTCCGATGCAATAGCAGCAGAACCAGATAATCTTAAAGAGCAGCGCGAGCAGTCAGAGCAGAAAACGCTAAACGGTGGGCTTTCTGACGGTCCAATTAAGGTTCAGAACAATAAGGCTCAGGAAAGCAAGGGCCCAGAAGGCAAAAGCCAAGCCAGTCATCAGCTCTACGATACGGCCCTGGCAGACCAGGCTATTCGCTTAGAAGTTCTGCTAAAAGACAAACGCTTTTGGAAGAGTCTATCCACTCTCTCGATGCTGGCCTCTGTAGCAGCCGTAGACCGTCTTGTCGGCGGCCGCTATAAGAAGCGCTCAGCCTCGGAAGCCAGAAGACGCACAGCCAAGCTTGTCAAACAAGCTTTGATAGAAATGGGCGCTACATTTATAAAGCTCGGCCAGTTTCTTTCGGTCCGTAAAGACATAATTTCAGAAGAATTAGCAGAAGAACTGGTTTCACTACAAGATCGGGTACCACCTTTTGAATTCGAGAGCCTCTGTCAAACCATTGAGCGCGAACTCGGAGCCCCTCCCGACAAGCTATTCAAAGAATTTGAAGCAATACCAATCGCCTCAGCCTCGATTGGTCAGGTACATAGAGCACGCCTGCAGGATGGGCGAGCCGTGGTTGTTAAGGTACAAAGGCCAGACCTATCTGACATCTTTTATCGCGATTTAGGTTACATGCGACTAATCGCCCGCATTGGCCCAATCATTCGACCTAGCCAAGACTGGAGCGGCTGGCTTGCCCTATCAGATGAATTCGGCCGTACTCTCTTCGAAGAAATTGACTATATAAAAGAAGGCCGCAACGCCGACCGCATCAGACAGATACTAAAGGATCAAAAAACTCTTAGAGTGCCCCGCGTATTCTGGAAACTTACAGGCAGGAAGGTTCTAACGCTTGAATACTTGCCAGGAGTAAAAATTGACAACAAGGAAGAAATTGCCAGGCAAGGCATTGACCCAGTAGCCATCGGCAACAACCTTGTGGCGGCTTATATGGAGCAAGTGCTGATGCACGGCTTCTTCCACGCCGATCCCCATGCGGGAAATTTGGCCGTTGGCCCAGACGGCCGCATCGTTATATATGACTTTGGCATGATTGGCGAAATTAGCCAATCGCAAAGAGAAGCAATACTAGGCTGCATCGCCGCAGTAATCAATGTGCACCCGGACGAGTTGATTAAGAACCTGGCCACCCTTGGAATTGTCAAAGAAGGGGCAAAACAAGAATCTATGGTGCGAGCAGTTCAGCCATTTATTGAGTATTACAAAGGCAAACAAATAAAAGAACTAGATTTCACTGATTTAGAGCATGACATCGACCAAATTGCCATGGATCGCTCACTAAAACTGCCCCCAAGCTTGGCCTATTTACTACGCACAGGCTCATCGCTAGAGGGCATTGCCCGCAGTCTCCATCCCAATTTCTCCTTCGTCGAGGCAGCCAAACCATCGGTGAAGAAATGGGCGCTGGCAAATCCCGCTCAAGCCTATTTTGCTCTAGGTTATTTAACTAGAGGAAAACTCTTTGGCCAGAAAGGGGTATTTAGCGAAGAAGGTCTCGTGCGGCTCTTCTCCAGCACAAACGCTGGCGAAGAAAGCGCCACTGGCAAGCTTTTGCCAAGAGGGAACAAGACAAAATCTGGTCTGAAAACCGGCTCAGTCAGCCAATCTGAGTTAGAATTACAGAAAGAGCACGGTCGAAGACTCCAAGAGATCCGAAAGTTAGAGACTCAAATCTATATTTTGGATAGAGAGGTTAAGAGTCTTTCGAAAAATCGGGTAAATTTACTATGGACCGCCTTGATGTGGTTTTCATTGTCTCTAGTATTTTGGGGCATAACATCTGCATCTTCAGGAAGGCAATTTACCGAGTATTATTTGATTGGAAATGGTGTAATGGTGGCTATTATTGTTTGGCAAATAGTAAGACCACTGGGGATGGCTAATCGAAAGCGTTCCAATGGGTCGACTGGGAGACGGAGATAGACAATGCTGAAATGGCGTGCAGCGGCACGAACTGATGCGGGTTGCCAGCGTCAGAGGAATGAAGACAATTTCTATGTGAGCCCTGATAATCGCGTCTTTGCCGTCGCTGACGGTATGGGCGGTGCAGTTGGCGGCGCCAAGGCGAGCAAGTTGGCTATGGAAGCCGTCGAGCAACAATGGAAAGACTGTCCTCCTCCGGCCAAGGATAAAGAAGCAATCACTAAATGGCTTACTGAAACGGTCAATTCGGCCAATCATTCAGTGTGGCACTCGGCTGAAGAAGATGCCTCTGTCAGAGGTATGGGTACCACTGTAGTAGTGGCTGTCCAGGCCGATGACAACTACATGCAAATTGCTCATGTCGGCGACTCTAGAGCCTACTTAGTAAGAGAGGGCAAAACCAAGCTTCTGACTAACGACCATTCAGTAGTTCAGGAAATGGTTAGAGCTGGGCGCTTGACGGAAGAGCAAGCCAGAATCAATCCTTACAAAAACTTAATCACTCGTTGCCTTGGCCACGAAGAGAAAGTAGAAATTGATCACACCCCCGTAGATCTGCATGACAACGACTGGGTTGTACTTTGCTCTGATGGATTGCCTACAGTTCTTCGCGACGAACAAATTGGTGAGTCAATTAAAGACCTAACCGATCCTGAAGGCCTTTGCGAAGAATTGGTAAAGCTAACTATCGACGGCGGTGCACCTGACAACGTTACGGTAGTGGTCGTTAAATTCAACGACGAAAGTTCTGATAACGGTAGCAAATAGGCTTCTAACGCGGTGAAATGGCAGCCAATCCCAATCCTAATGCCCAACAACAGTGTGCAAGGTGCGGTGCAACGTTAGCCCGCCTAGGGGCAGAGTGTAATGTTTGCGGTGGTACCGTTAACATGGGGATTATGCAGCCCGCTGCAGTGGACAGAAAGGACGATCCACAACACGCAGCCTCTGCATTTAGAAAAGAGGCAAAACCAATGAAACCTGCATATCTTTTCAATAAACTAACCAATGAGCGCTTTCCACTAAATCAGTCGGTAAGTAAAATTGGCCGTGATCAAACAAACAATATATCGGTCACCAACGACCATTACATCTCCAGGCACCACGCTTGGGTTTTGCAAATGCAAGGTGCATATTGGGTGGAAGACCTGGGTTCGACCAATGGCACTCTCCTGAATGGTGAGATTCTTAGCGAACGCAGGCAAGTCTCGCCGGGAGATAGATTGACCTTCGGCAAAACGGAGTTCGTTTTCGTAATCGAATAAGTCACTCACAGCTCATATGAATTCCAATAGCTCCCCGCAAGACAGCCGCAAACCAGTTGGTAAAAATTGGTGTGGGCGCTACGAGTTGCTGGGCGAAATTGGAAGAGGCGGCATGGGCATTGTCTACCGTGCCATTCATCCCGATAGTGGACAGTTTGTCGCTATAAAGAAATTGGTGCTGGAAAACATCGCACCAGAAAAACGAACCGAGTTCAAAGACCGCTTCAAGCGAGAAGCTTATACAATCGCCCGCCTAAAACATCCCAACATAGTTGATGTTATCGACATCTGCATAGAAGATGATTCCTTTTTCTATGTCATGGAATTTCTTGATGGTGATAGCTTACGCAAAGACCTAATGAGACGCGGCGGAAAGATGTCGGTCGAGCAGCTCTATCCAATACTGTCACAAGTAGGCGAGGCTCTTTCGTTAGCTCACTCCATGAGCATTGTGCACCGTGATGTCAAACCAGACAATATCTTCATCCTGAAAAACGGCGTGGTCAAGCTAACCGACTTCGGTATCGCGCGCGCAGCGGAGTTTGAAGAATCAAATCTTACTAAGACCGGCATCATGATGGGCACTCTGAACTATGTCTCGCCAGAACAGCTACAAGATGCCAAAAGCGTAGACCATAGAGCCGACATCTTCTCACTAGGTATAGTTTGCTACGAAGCCTTGAGCGGATGCATGCCGTTCACCGCTGATGGCATAGCAGCGACCATAGTAAAAATTATCTCGCTCGAAGAAAAACCACTACATATTCTCAACCCAGCAATTAGCACCGAAATCTCAGCCAGCGTTGGTCGCGCCATGCGCAAAAAGCCGCGCGAGCGCTATCGCTCGGTAACAGAATTTGTTAAAGACTTTTCAACCACATTATCTGAGCAAGTCAAACAATCGGTAGCGACCCTAGCCGATATTACTGGTCAAAGCTATGAAAACATACCAGCCACTAATTTTCGCCCAGTCAAAACACAATTTGGTATCACATCAATAGATGGTGTCATTACAGATCCAGGTCAACAAACCGGCATAGAGCAGTCATTCGATTCAGGCCTGGCAAACAGCACAGCCGTAGAAGGTCTCACTATGTCGACGGCCACAGATATGCAGCACGAGCAGTTGCTTGAGGCCCAGCAAATGCGTGAATCGAATCAAATGCTCGAATCTAACCAAATGCTTGAAACAAGGCATGAATTCATAGCAATGCCCCAAGTGAAAGCGAAGATAGAAGAACCAGCGCAAGCAGAAGAACCTGTTAAAGCACCAGAACCTATGTTAGCGCCAGTCCCAAGGCCAGAGAAGAGCGCCATTAGGCATCTTCTCTCGATGCAACATCAAGGCAGTGGCTCTACTAGTAAACGCTTTGAAGAACCAGCTGTGGTAACTTGCCGGGCCGGTCGGTTAGCTATCGCCGACGCCGTAACCCGCACCATCAATGTTTTCGCATACGATGGCAAGAATATCGAACAAACTCTTCGTCATTTATATGAAATTGCCTACAAGCCAGCCAGAGGTGTAAACGCTGAAAGCAGCCGCACCAGATGCGGTAGCATAACGCGTCCTGGCGGACTAGCCTTCGATATGAAAGGCCGCCTCTTTGTCTGCGATGCCAGTGATCAGTTCATCCGCGTATTTGACGGGCTAGGTGCCTTTTTAAGCGAATTCAGAAACATTCAGGCTAAAGACTCTGGCCTTGCCGGAATTACTTTTGATTCAAGTGGACTGCTCTATGTCTCAGATTCAGCCAATGCCTGTGTTCAAGTCTTTCAACCCGAAACTGGAGTATGGTTGCGCTCTCTTAGTGGGAAGGCTGAGTTAGAAGTCAAAGCCAAAAGCATTTATGCCCAAGAAAACGATCACCAAGCTCAAATTAGACTGCCAGCCGGCCTTGCCACAGACAGATTGAATCAACTCTATCTGGCTGACTATGGTTCATCAAAAATATTTGTTTTCAACAAACAAGGTAGTGTGCTGCGCAGCTTTGGCAATAAAGGCAGCGAACTAGGTGAGCTCAATATTCCTCGTTCTGTAGCGGTCGATCGCTTTGACCGCTCATACGTGTGCGATTCATTTAACAACAGACTTTCTATTTTTGACGCTAGCGGCAGAGTTCTCTATACTTTTGGCGAGAAGGGTAGCGGACCAAACCAGTTGGTAAATCCTTCAGACATTGCCATTGATAATCAGTACGGAATAGTATTCGTTTGCGATCGCGGCAACAGACGCGTGCAAATTTATAAACTATCTGGCGATTTCACAGGCCAGGAGATCTAATTAATGCCATCAGCAGCAGTATCAGAAGCAATGCCAGCACCGAATCTCATTCTGGCCTCTTCATCACCAAGAAGAATCGATTTGATTAAAAACTTGGGCCTCAAGTTTGAAATTTTGCCAAGCGATCTCGATGAAATCGTCGATGCTGCGATGACCCCAAGCCAAGTCGTCGCCGAGCTAGCCGAAAGCAAAGCGGAGCGAGTTAAAGCACTAGTACAAGAAAGAGGTGGCGCAATAGCTCAAAGCCATCACGTAATTTTGGCAGCCGATACGATAGTTGTTTTCGAAGGCGACATTCTAGGCAAACCAGTTGACCGCGACCACGCCATTGCCATGCTCACCCGCTTAGTCGGCAACACCCATGAAGTCTATACAGGCGTGCACGTAATATCTGTCAATCAAAGCTTAGAAAACCAGACAACTGTGGTTGCCCATCACGAAATAGAAATAGCTAAGGTCGAGTTCAGAAAACTCTCTGCAAAAGAAATTGCCAACTATGTAGACAGTAAAGAACCGATGGACAAAGCTGGCTCCTACGCCCTTCAAGGCATCGGCGCCTTCATGATTAACAAGATCGAAGGATCTCCATCAAATATTATCGGTCTGCCCCTCGTGCGCACAATAAACCTTTTGCGAAAATGCGGCGTTCAAATAATGGGCGAATAGCCTGGGCGTTAGCTTTTAAGGGCAGCAACAAGCAAGATAAACTGCCTATAAGATAGCGAAGCAAAAGCCAGCGCCTTCTTGACTTCGGCCGATTTGGCTGGATGAGAGCACCAAACTGGCCCAAAGTGCCAAGAAGGGTTAAAATCTGCTCTAGATCTAAAGAACGTCAAAAAACGGACAAACAAGCTTGGGCGGTAACCAGTGAAACTTTTCCCTCTACTTTTCAATCTCTCGTTCAAAGTTAGTCTCAGCCTTGGCCTGGCTCTTAGCTTAAGCCTGAGCAGCCCAACTTTGGCGCAGTCAGACAATGGCGATCTGAAAAGCGAAAGCGAAAGTCAGGCTACGGGCAGCGATGATTCGATGAATACGCTCTGGGCCGAGTCACAAGAGTCGCAGAAACCAACAGATTCGGCGAAGAAAACGAAGCCTAAAACAAAGTCCAAAACAAAAAAGACAGATACACCAGCAGAATCCAAAAGTGATTCGACCTCAAGCACACCAATTGATCTCAGCCCATCATCAAGTAAAGAATCTAGTGCCGAAACCAAAGTTACAACCACGCCAACAATATTGCCAGAAGCCAAACAAGATACAGATCTTTCCACCCCAATAATGATTCAACCGGCGCCCGCGGCCATGGGCGAGACCACCGTAACTGACGTCTCTGGGCTCTGTTCCCTGAGCTCCTTTCAGAATAGTGATCTTTTGCGCACCGCGGCCTGGCCTGGAGTTGGCCCATTCACAGCCGAGAGCGACAACAAATTTGTCGACCCCCAAGACAACAAGCTCAAGCTCCATGTCGATGGCGACCACGTTACCGCTTGCGAACTCTTACTAAACAATCAGAACGGCTCTAAGCAGAGCATTCTCAATTTAGAAATGACCTGTGATTTCATGCTCGAAGCTCTTGGAGCAAAAGGCAATAAAATTTCTGAGTTCAATACTTATTTTGAAAAAAACAAAGACAAAATAGCCACTTCAAAAGCTAACAGTGAAAACCAGATGAAGACTTCCTCTGGTAGCTACGTTATCGCCTTGGCTGGTGGCGGTCAAAGCGCTAGCAACAGTGTCTTGATTCAAGTTACAAGCAAGAATAAAGTCTTAACCGACGAGCAAAGTCTAGCTAGCTCAATCAGCCCAGTAAAAACAGAGCCAGTAGATGAAACGCCAACGGTTGCCAGCACTGCTACAACGACTTCAACGCGCACAACGCCGATCAAGAGCACACCAACTAAAGGCATAACGACAAAAGCAGGGGTAACAAAAACTAGCACAATCAAGCCAGCTATAACGGCAGCGAGCAGCAAACCTGTAGCCAAGCCAAGTAAAGTAGAAACAACAGAAACCACGCCAGAAGCAGAAAAAACAGAGCCTCAACCAGCGGCGACTAAAGATCCACTGAGAGACGAATTGGCCGGTGCCATTCGCACCTGGCAGACAATTAAAAAATCTGCTCTCAAAGATAGAAACCCTGCTGGTCTAAGCAAAATTCTCTCAGGCACTTTGCTGCAACGACAAACCGATTCAATCAAAGCATTGACAGAGAGTAAGCACTATTACGAACTTACACCAAAAGGTGTAGTGGTCGAAAAATATACCGAACTGTCTAGCTCTCCGCAAAAATATTCAGTCTACGCCAAAGTCATGGAACTAACAAAAATCATGAAAGACGGCGCTACCAAGCCGGAGAAAGAGACCGATGACACCTACAGCGTAAACTACACAGTTGAGCGCTCTGGCGACCACTGGACCATTTCCAATTCGCTCTTACTGGTCAAGAAGAAATAAAGTTTCGGAGAATTAATGGGCAGCAAAAATTTAATGGCCCGCAGACCAAGGCATCACATCTGGTGCACTTTGTCATTGCTGCTCGCCACCAGCTGCACAGTTGCTTGCAGCGGCAAAGCCCAAATAAAGACCGCAGCCAATCTGAATTCGGCAAAGATTCAAACAACAATATCAACAACGGCAAGTGCCAATTCTAGTTCAAATGCAGCAGCTACTGGCGCGGCCGAGGCCCTGAGCGCCAAATTCAAAGCCCTAAAAGCAGAGCCTAACAAAATCGGCCTTCTTACTGAAGATTGCCAACCCTTTGCCCCAATGAACTGCGTTCAAACAGCTTTCGACAATCTAGTTTTTCTCGGTGGTGACTGCCTCTACATCGCAAAAAACCCGTTGCCAGAACCTAGCACTGGTGGCTTCATCACCGCTCAAAGAGTCAACGCCCCAGCTTGGGGTAAACCTCCAAGCCTGCCTATTCCGGTGCACGAATTTGCCAATCTAATTTATTCGCCGACTAGAAATTCTATTATCGTGCTGGATAAATCTGGTGACCTTTTTGAATTTGATTTGACCAAGAAAGCCTGGTCAGTTTTACGCACCAACGTTCCTATCTCAGGGTCTCCAGATCCAGAATTCATTGACCTTTGCCTGAGCGAACAAAACAATATCCTCAATTTGCTCGATCCAGAGCGCAACCAGATATGGAGATTACGTCTACCGCCTCTAACAAAAGCAAAGAGTAAAGGCAAGGTTAATCCGATATTTGAAAGGACCTTCCCCGAAGTAATGCCCTGGCGCCTCAAGCCCGGCGATGCCTCGGTGGCAGAATGCATCTCTATTACATTTGACAAGCGCTTCAGCTTGCTTAAACAGTTCGGTCAAATCATCACCATCGAACCCCTGAGCCCACCGGGCGCTCAGAAAGTACATCAAGTGAAACTGCCAATCAAATCCTCGGCTGGCCCACTGGGCACTATTCGTGCCTCTCGCATGATCAGCGCCGAAAACAAAACTATTCCACTTTATGTTGTTGAGAGGCAAAACAATCGGGTCTTAGCCGTAGACAAAGAAACCGGCAATACCAAGGCCTTTAACTTTCCGGCAAACTCTAGCTTGAGAGGCCTGCTGCCTCTGCCTAATGGCTTCTGGATAATAGATAACAACAACCTGGTTTATCGCGACCGGGCCAATCCCAACCCGGGCGGTGAGAAAAAAGAAGCGCGTGAAAACGACTCAAGATTAGCTCTGCTCTCAGCCCCAATCAAAGGCATGAAATTGCCCAAACACTCTGGGGTCTACCCGGGCGCCCGCAGACTCTATCGCTACGGCGTGCATGAAGGTCTCGACCTCTTTAACGACCGCACCCACATTGCCATCAACACCCCGGTCATTGCCGCTGGGGCCGGTAAAATTATTAGAGCAGACGCTAACTTCGTTGATATGAACAAAGGCACCTTCAATCGCGTCATGAGCGATTGCGTCAACGAGCACCGCACTTCTGACAAGAACGAAGACCTATTCCGCGGTTGCCAAGTATGGATTGATCACGGCAACAATATGATCACCCGTTATGCCCACTTGAATAAAATCAATCCGAAAGTTCGCGTTGGACAGACCGTAAAGCCCGGCGACCTGATAGGCTTTGTTGGTGTATCCGGAACAGGACAAAATCTCCCCGGACGAGCAAAGTATCCCCACTTGCACTTTGAAATCTGGCTCGACGGAAAATATTTAGGCTACGGCCTAACACCAGCTGAGACAGTAGGAATCTTTGAAGACGTCTTTGAAAGCCCAGCAAAAAAATAGATTGAATTGAGAGAGGAAAGGAAGTAAATGAGTTTGGAGAATTCTCCTGTCAGCCGCTTTAAACAGAATGCCGTTATCAAGCTTCATTGCTTACTCACCGCAGTTAGTTTTAGTTTCGCCTTTCTGCCCGCCTCCCTCGTGGCCTTCTCTAGCCCCGCCTACGCTCAGCCCATTACCATTGCAGCCAAGACTCTCAATAGTGATGCTGAAGTAAAGGCGCCAAACTCAACTGAAGTTGCAGCAGACTCAGAAGCCAGCGAGAGCAGCGACAAAGAGAAGAAGTCTGACGACAAAAAATCTAGCGACAAGAAGAGCGAAGACAAGAAGTCAAAAGCCAAGGAAGCTAAAGCCAGCGCGAAAGACGATAAATCTAAGGCGAAAGACGATAAAACCAAGGCTGACAAATCTAAAGACGATAAAGCCAAAGATAAAAAAGCCGAAGCCAAAGAAGATAGCAAAAAAGAAGATAGTAAAGACGACAAAAAGAAAGCTGCCGTCAAACGCGGCTTTTTCGGTCGCGCCAAAGAAGACACAGCCAAAGCTCCAGCAGTAGCTATTCCAGCCACAACACCATCGGTAGTAGCTCCGCCTGTTGCCGCCACCACAGCAAAACCGGCTGAGAAGAAAGAAGAAAAAGAAGAGAAGTCTCTAGTATTCGAACCAGATACAGCTTTAATAAGTGTGCTGAAAGATCTCAATCGCTCACTAAAAGATTCTGATGAAATCAGCAAAATCGAAGATGCCAATCAACGCATGATTGTCACCCTGGCAGCCACTGTCATCGACAAAGCACTGAGCGATCCAAAACTAGCATTCAATAGAATTTTAGCCAAAGAACAAGAAGGCAAAGCACGCACACGACTAACCGCCGAGTCTTGGTCTTCTGGAGACGTAGAAGTCAACGACAAATTTAGAGGTTCTCTGTCTACTGTATGGGCAAAGCGCATCGACGGCTTGGTAACAGTTACAGTGGCAGGAGATTGTCACGATCACAAAGCTGCCGACGGCAAAGACGTTGGTGAATTTATAGTAGTCATCAATGCTCGCTCGCCAGTGGAAACTGGCTTTGATATTCAAAGTCAGGCCAATGTCAATTTTTGGATTGGCAAACTCGGTACCATATTGGTAGAGGCTGACTGCATTCCCAAACCAGCAGCAGAAGGCGAACAACCAGCCGAGCGCAAAGGCGACAGCGAAACTCAAAGCAGCGCTGATCAAAAAAAAAAATCAATAGTAGCTCTGCCACCTCTACTAACCCATAGATATCGCCACTACTATGAATTAGTAGTTCTACAAGATGACCGTCGCCGCCTAATTGCCCAGCAGCTTGCGGCGATGGACCCTAGCGTGCAAATGCTAGAGTCTGAAAAAGAGAAGTCTGAAAAAGAGAAATCTGAGAAAGACAAAAAAGAAGTAAGTGCAACAGAAGAAAAGACAAAAGTAGCTGAAGAGACAAAGTCTAAAGCTGACCCCGACACTGATGAAGCAAAAACTGATAGTAAGACTGCCAGCAAAACAGCAACCGAGAAAGAAAAGGCAGAAGAAACTACCGAACAAGCAGAAGAGAAAGCAACTGCCAGCGACAAAGTAGCAAAAGCTGCTGCGGCATCAAAGAAAGAGCCTGAAGTAAAAGTAGTTGAAAAATTTGTCGACAAAGCTCCAGAGAAAAGCACTGAAAAATCAGAAAAAGTCGAGACTGTCTACAACAATGGCAGCTCTGGTTCTTATTCGACGGCGATCACAACTAGCAATAGCAACCTCAAAATTGCAGCGGGCAAAAGTACCCGCCCTATAGCTAAACAAGATACGTCGAAACAAGATAGCAATTCAGCAGCCGCTAACACAGTTAAACAGGGCAATGAAATGGCCTACGCTGGAGCCGCTCAATCAATGGAGCGCATCACCGGTCTCGAGCTACCAGCTCTGAAACAGCCGAAGAATTTCACCATGCTCATGCCAGACCGCGCCTTGGCGGGCCAACCAGTAACCGTTGCCTTTGTCGATGAGCAGCGCAATCCTGAAAGCAATGTAGAACTAAGTTTCAATGGCGTCACCCTGGCCACTGACCAGAATGGTCAAGCTCAATACATGATTCCAGAAGATGAAACACCCGGCCGCTCGCTCAATATTGCCTTACTCTCAAGGCCTTATGAAATGCCTGCAGTAATAGAAGTATTGCAGCCCCTAGCAACTCCAAGCAGCCCACAAGCCCCCAAAGTCGACAAGGCCAGTCATCTAGTCAGCCGTCGCTCTAATCTCGTTATCGATGGTCACAACTTTGATGGAGTGGCTCAAAACAATCGCGTCATAATCGATGGCATGACCGAATGTACAATTGCCGCTGCTTCGCCAGTGCAACTAAAAGTGACCCTGCCGAAAGAATTGCGCCCAGGCCCACACTCACTATGTGTCAGCACAGAAGGCATGCGCAGCAATCCGATTGGCTTTGAACTGGCACAATTAGAAGTAGTCTGCGAAGGCAAAGACAACCCGAAAGACACCTCAGGCAAAGTCACTGTAAAAGTCGTAGGCACCACTACCAAAGTAAACGTCAAACTAGTCAATCTCAGCCCTGATCTAATCAAATTGAACAAAGGTGATGACGTCAAACTGTTGAGTAGCGGCGGCGCAGACAACACCGCTAGCGTCTCTGTTCAACGGCTGAAAAAAGGGCCGATGAAAGTCGAAGCCTGGCTAGAGCTATAAAGCAAACAATAAAACCGAATCGAGGAGTCAAGAATGGCAGCCAGCCAAAAAAGTTGCAAGCTTAACTTGAGCGTGGACAAAGCCAAACGCTACGCCCAGTCAATTGCCTATGGCAAGAAAATTGAAACGGTCATTCCTGGTGGAGTAGACAGCCCCTTTAGAGCCTTTCACGAAGTCGGTGGCGATACTGTATTTTTTGATCGGGCCAAAGGCTCACGCTTGTACGATCTGGATGGCAATAGCTATATTGATTATCTCGGCGCTTGGGGCCCAGCCATTCTCGGCCACTGCCCCGATGAGGTGGTACGTAAGTGTCAAGAAACACTAGCCAAAGGGCCAGTGTTCGGTGCGCCCCACGTCTACGAAATGGAAATGGCCGAGCTTGTTATTGCAGCTGTGCCATCAATAGAAAAAATTCGCTTCGTCAACTCTGGCACTGAAGCGGTAATGAGTGCGATTAGGTTGGCCCGCGGCTTTACCGGCCAAGAAACAATCATCATGTTTGAAGGTTGCTATCACGGCCATTGCGATGCCACTCTGGCCAGCAACGGTCACCAGTCATCTAGTGGTATTCCCGATGGTGCCAAGGCAGCAACTGTTTTAGCCAAGTTCAACGATCTGCAATCAGTCGAAGCTCTGCTCAACCAATACAAGGGCAAAGTGGCTGGCATAATTGTAGAGCCCGTAGCTGGCTCCATGGGCGTGATTACACCAGTACCAGGCTTCTTAGAAGGCCTGCGAGCCTTAGCCGATCGTTTTGGTGTATTGCTAATTATCGATGAAGTATTAACCGGATTTAGAGTCGCATTTGGCGGCGCGCAGAACTACTATAAAGTCAAAGCTGACATCACCTGTTTTGGCAAAGCTCTCGGCGGCGGCATGCCCATTGGTGCTTACGGCGGCAGCAAAGAAATAATGAACAGACTGCAACCAGAGGGCGATGTTTATCAAGCCGGAACATTTTCGGGCAACCCCGTCACCATGGCCGGTGGCATTGCCACTCTCACCTTACTTAAAGACCCAGCCGTCTACCAAGCACTAGAAGACCGCACAGCCCAGCTTTTTGACGGACTAGGCAAAGTCATCACAAAAAACAATTGGCCAATTCAACTGCCTCGCCTGGGTTCAATGTTTTCCATTGTCTTTGCAGAGAAACCAGTGTTGAACTTCCAAGATTCACTGACAATTGATTGCAAGGCTTTCTCTAAGTTCTTCCACTTTGTGCTCGACAATGGCGTCTACCTGCCACCTTCAGCAGTTGACGCCGCCTGCCTTTCATCGGTGCATACAGTCGAAGAAATTGAAGAGACAATTGAGATTATGAGCGAAGGGTTTAGGGTGGCATTTTAGCCCCACCTTGACAAACCACCCCTTGTGTTATATTTTTGTATAACACAGGGGGTTTCTCATGCACACAACCAATCTCCGCAAGGTAGGGGGCTCGATCATGCTCACCGTACCGCCGGCTCTTCTGGAATTGCTTCACCTGCAAGCTGGAGCCACAGTTGGCATCAGTGTAGACGGCGAACGACTTGTCATTGAGCCACATCCACGGCCAAGATATACCCTAGCTGAGCTGCTAGCCACATCAGACTATTCCCAGGCACAGCCGCCAGAAGAAAGAGAGTGGGTAGATGCACCAGCCGTTGGTCGCGAAATTATATGAAGCGCGGAGATATTTACTTGGTCTCACTAGATCCCACACAAGGTCGCGAGCAGCGAGGCCATCGTCCTGTGCTCATTATCTCGCCAGCTGAATTCAATGCAGCTACAAAACTACCGGTAGTTTTACCTATAACCAATGGCGGTGAGTTTGCCAAACGCATTAGTTTCGCGGTCCCTATTTCGGGTATCAAGACAACGGGCGTAGTTCGCTGCGATCAGCCACGTGTACTCGATCTAGATGCGCGAAATGGAAAGAAAGTGGACACTCTGCCTCAAGCCATAATGGCTGAAGTTCTAGCTAAGGTCGCGCCAATTTTCGAATAGTTTGAATTAGCCTCTATGCTGTCTTTAAGGGTGAACTTCACACGACTAAAACTCAAAGACTCAAAAGACAGTCCCGCAAAATCAACTTCCACTAAATTTCTCTATACACTCGTTGTTAGTTCTTTTTCCGATTACTCACCTATGCTCATGCTGTCCGACAACGGAACTGTAATTGTTGCAGACAGCATGAGCCCGACAGGCTATAGCTGTGGAAAGATGAAACCTGTTCAGCTTGAAGAATTCAAAAAACTCGGCAGCGAGCATCTATGACATTGTGGGCAAACAAATAACAGGACAAAGCACCATTGGCGGTTCCAGTAGCCGCTTCTTCTGGCATGTCAAACAGAAGTGTAAAACTGCGACAATGAGCCGTGTTTCCAAACATCCTCTCTGACGAAAACAGATGGTAGGCGATAACATCAAATCTCTTGCCGATTGACAAAACCTTGTCAAAATCTGGTTCGTTGAGAAAGAGTTGACCATGTCCTCATGCGGCTCTTTGAGCAGCTGCCAGTTAATCCAATAATCATGTAATTCGGTGATTTTCCAATCTCTCTTCATGGCCTTTTCAATCTACTGGCTTAGTAAGATTCTGAACAGCTTAATTCCGAGACCCTAAATCTAGTCTGTATCGGACACCTGGAAGCTTACATTGATCGCGCACTCTCACTTCACGCCGGTCTAATTTCATGGCTAACGCTTCGTAGAACTTTCGAGCTCGCGTGTTGTTCTCCAAGACCCAGACGACAATGGAACAATACCCATCTAGTTGACACTGTCTTACTATTGCCTGCATTAGCAATGTTCCGACGCCCCTACGCCAACACTCACTCAGAGCATAGATGGCGTAAACTTCTGCGCTCTCTTGATCTGATTCTGTATCAGCTTCCTCAAGTTCATGACCATTACGATTCGGACCAAACGATGCAAAGGCTATAATGACGCCATCAAATTCAGCAACCAAATGGATTGCTGTTTCGGCTACCGTAAACCGCTGCAACCAAAGCGCACGACGATCTTCAATGCTGACGGATTCAAGCATTTCGTTCGGCAATAGTCCAGGATATGCCACCTTCCAGCTCTCCCAATGGATTTGCGCTATTGCATCTATATCCTTGCTTGTCGCAGATCGAAGACTGATTTGTGATTTATCCAATGTTATTCAACTCAACTCCAAGCTGATTCTGAAAGTTCGCATGATGCAGAGAGCAGAAACTTACTAAGCCAAAAGAAAGTGCACTTTACCTCGAAACACCCAAGCTTCATTTTCATGAACATTTGCTTTCCGTCACCATTTTAAGAGTCGTTATCAAACTAAACGCCAGCCGATAGAACCAAATTCTGCTGAAGACCATGAGCCCACACCAATTAGTTTACCCAAAAACAAATACGCCAAAATGAATGGAAAAGACTTTAACACCAAAACCTTCATTCTTGGCACTCCCGGGCTCTTGAAGAGAACATTCCCACACGCTCTAAAGCCGCAGCACCACAAGCCCATTTGGAACAGCTAGGCGCTTGGGTCTAACTTCGTTGCGCACCACCCCAGAGAGAGTCTCGTGATGATGTGCGAGAAAATATTGCAGGCTTTTAGTGGTAGCGTGATCTGTTGGACCTACCATCATTTGCAAGCCCTTATCTCTCAGAGCCGGTGCGCTGGACTGAGTAAAGAGACCGTCATGAGCGCTCTTTAGCAGTGCCTGATTGACACCAGGAGCAGCTTGATCGAACATGAAGTCAATGTCTCCAGGTATAGACTTTTTAGAGACAAAGCTACCGCCCACTTGCACTTCTTTCACGCCCATAGCTTTGAGCCTCTCCAAGGTGCCTTGAAACTCGACTAGAAGTTCACGCCGACGCTCGCCCTGACCGAATTGACGAGAAAATGTATCGAAGTCCATAGGGTACTTGCCAGGCATCAGCCTGCCGCTAGTACTGAATTCCAAGACTGGCTTAATCGGCAAAGCATCTATGTAGGCTGTTTTAAAATGCTCCGGCCCGCTCAAAACCACTCCAGAAAGAGGATGTTTAGGCACGTCGCCCATTGCCTGCTGCTCTTGCACAACTCCTGTAGCTCTTTCTCCCACAGATTTGCCTGCCGTAATTTCGGGGGCATAGACTGTCTTGATTTGCTTGATTTCGGCTCTGGCAGCTTCCTCGCTAATTCTCGTGTAAGCGCCTGCCACTTGCCCAGCTTCAAGCTTAATAGCCGGCTTGACCTCGGCAGCTGCGAGTTGCGCCACTTTTGAGCCCAGGCTGCCTTCGAATATCTTTGCTGTCTGCAGGCCCCCGGCCAAGTTATCAGCAAAAGCTACTTCAGCGGCCTTGGCCCCGGCAGAAAGGCCAGACTTGCCCCTTGTGCCGATAAGCAATGCCGCCCCTAGAGCCGCAGCCGTGCCTACAGCCGCAGCTTTAAGAGCATCATCTTTGCTGATAAAAATGCCGTTGACTGACAGGAGATTGAGGTCTTGACCAGGCTTATTGCCGTCTTTATTGACCGCGGAATCGTCCTTAATCTGGCCGAGCTTACCTTCACCAGCGCTTCTGGCGTCAGTTTCACTATTCAGATGTCTGTCGACTGGCAATGTTCAATTACGCAAGGAATATCGCTATCTACAGTTATAGTTATGCCACGGGCAGCAGCTTTTACACTCTAGACTCATTCTCCAAACGACACTCGACTTCGCAACCGGGAACGGCGCGAAACAACACCGCTTCCGCAACATTCTCGGGCGTTAATACCACCGTTCTACCAAGCTCATTACTAAGGTCATGCATGAAGCACATGATCCCTTCAAACTTCGCCTCTTCAGTAACCTCGCTTGGTGCAATGTCGAACTCAATTTGATCTCGGCAAAAGAAGTGACAGTTCATAAGCACGCCAGATAAATCAACACTCAATCGACACGCATAGTCAGACTTTAGGGAGAAGATAGATTCGGCTTCTGCGGGCAAATTCGAGACTTCACCGTCCAAGAAAAAAGTCAGTCCGTAAAGGTTGCGTCTTAGCAACTGAAGCATCCGGTTCCAGTCATCGATGCCGGTATCAAACACATAGATATCGCGCAAAGAGCCATCATCATCACAGAATGCATCTTTGCACTTTGCCCAATCGAGTGTTTCTGACCCTGCCGCCATAATTGATCCCTCGACCTGCCGCCGGCTACCCGCCACCAATATCCAGCAGCTCGGGGTCTTTGGCGCTTAGCCATTTCTTTCTTATAGCCAGGGCTTCAGCGCGCATAGCAGTGGCCTTGCTGCGCTCCTCAGGAGTTTTCTCAGGGCTTTGTCTCAGTACATCAGCCACAGCCAAAATTACACGAGCACGGGCCAACTGATCTTCGGCATGCTCGCTCACAATCAAATTAGTCATTGCTTTATCTGCAGCACACTGTGCTTCTTTGAATTCACCCGACATCAAATAAGAGCGCGATAGCTCAGCTAAAATATTGGCTTTGTAGCGATCAGCAGATTTGCTTTTAGCCACAGGCTTATCTTCATCTACTTCGGTCACTTCACCTTGCGCATCTTCTTCGGTACCACCACGCAAATCCAAAGCTTGGTGCAAAAGAGTAATGGCATCATCGGGCTGACCAGTAAAGTTAAGAGTGCGCGATAGCTCTAGGTAACAATCAGCCAGAATAAAGGAACTATTGGCAGTGGCACCATCTTTTTGCATTTGCTCTGCCATCTCGCAGGCCTTCTTGCCGGCTTTCAGAGCTTCTGAATAACGGCCAAGGTCTCGCAAGATTGTTCCCAAAAGCTCATGTGTGAGAGCCTTCTGTTCGGCTTTCTCAGCGCTTGCTTGAGCTAACTCGGCATCGCACTGCTGATAAATCTCAATTGCTTCACGAGCAGTTGCTTCAGCTTCAGCAAAGCGACCCTGACACCTAAGAACTTCGGCTAGAAGAGCAAGCGACCAGGCAGCATCAAGAGTATTGTCAGCTCGACTTTGTGCCACAAGCAAGCAAAACTTAGCCACTCTTTCGGCAGCATTGAGTTTGCGACTTAAAGTAAAAAGCGATACCAAAGGCTGAAGAACAGGCAAAAGCAGCATGCCCGAAGGCGCAACCATAACCTTAAAAACAGAAGGCTTGCTCACTCTATTTTCTGTTTTCATTGCAGCCCTAAAAAGTAGAGCGCATCTTTACGAGATCAGAGAAGGTATCCCAAATCACTGAGAACTTTCCACCAGAGGCACCCTGAGTAGTGCGGGGCAAGTGCTCAATTGGAATTTCAATTACCTTGAAGCCAGCGCGCTCGGCACGAATGCAAAGTTCAGCGTCAACGAAAGGTGACTGAGATTGCAGTTTGATTTTATCCAAGATAGCCCGTCTGAACAGTTTGATTGAATTTACATCTTTGTGCTTATGACCATAGAAGGTACGAAGCATCAAGTTGTAAACCTTAGACTGCATCTTACGACGTGGCGGATCATTGCGATTAACGCGAAGACCAATGACAAAATCATGATCTTTCAAACCTTTTGCCATTTGCAAAAGTTCTTTGGGAGAGTATTGATAATCACCGGGAAGGGAGAAAACCAAATCTTTGCTGCCACATTCGTAAAGCTCACGAATGGTGAAGCCGAAGCCCTTATTGATCGGATGATTGATCAAACGCACATGAGGATTAGTCTGGCAGCGTCCCTCGATGACAGAAAGAGTGCGGTCTTTGCTGCCGTCATTGACTACGACGATTTCATAGTCGCTGCAGACACTCGATAAAAGAGTATCGGAATCGTCAATTAGACGACCAACAGTCTCTTCGTCGTTGTAGGCAGGAATAATCAGCGTAACTGAAGTCAAAAGATCTTTTGGCTCTGAGGAATTTGAACGCATTCTTGGTTGGGTGTTATTCATAATTATCCGAAACGCTATTAGTCAGAAACGCTACTTGGGGTTTGTTTGCTCTTACGCTTTAGGCTGGTTGACCTTCGGCAAAGGTTGTAGCAAGGGCCACATCTGAACTGAGTGAACGCTCTTTGTAGAACGACTTGATACCATCGATCACTTGTTCAACTTGATCGTCGGTCATTTCTGGGAACATCGGCAAGCTCAAGATGCGATTGACAATGTGCTCTGTTGTAGGCAGGCTACCTGGTTTGTACCCTAAGAATTGATAGGCTTGCTGCAAGTGAGCAGGAATTGGATAGTGAATCAGACACTGTACGCCGCGCTCCAGAAGGTAGGCTTGAAGTTCATCACGGTATGCAGTTTGAATCACATACAGGTGATAGACATGCTTGAAACCGGCTACTTCAACTGGTGTTACCACCAAGTCTTTGAGGCCCTCTGTGTATTTAGCGGCAATCTGACTACGTTTTTCATTCCACTCATGCACATAAGGCAATTGAGCAGAAAGAATAGCGCATTGAATTTCGTCTAGACGGCTGTTGATACCAACAGTGTCGTGATAGTAGCGCTTCGATTGACCATAGTTGCGAAGCATTTTGAGCTTCTTGTACTTCTCTTCTGAATTAGTAGAGACAGCACCACCATCACCGAATGCGCCAAGGTTCTTGCTGGGGTAGAAACTGAAAGCACCATAGTCACCAATACTTCCGGCAATAGCACCTTTGTATGTAGCGCCAGTTGCCTGAGCAACGTCTTCCATAACTTTGATTTTGTGCTTAGAGGCAATTTTCATGATTGCTTCCATCTCAGCCATATGGCCATAGAGGTGCACAGGCACGATCATCTTAGTGCGGGGAGTGATTTTGGCTTCAAGCTCACTTTCACGCATTACATAAGTAGAAGCTTTGATATCGACGAATACAGGAGTGGCGCCAGTCATTGAGATGGCAGAAATTGTCGGCACAGCAGTGTGGGCCACAACTAGCACTTCATCACCAGGGCCGATGTCTTCGGCAGCCAGGGCCAGGTATATAGCTTCAGTACCAGAAGCACAGCCAACTACATATTTGACGCCTAAGAACTGAGCAAATTCGGCTTCGAATTTCTCAAGCTCTGGCCCGAGTATGTAATAGCCGCTGGCAAGAACGCGGGCCACAGCCGCATCGATCTGCTCTTTGTAGGCCTGATAGTGAACTTGCATATTGCCGAATGGAACGTTCAACGCTTTCCCTCGATATAACCGTAAAACCTGACCTGCCAATTCTAGTAGAAAAGAGCCAAATTGGAATTAAGCCTTGTTTAATTGACAACTAATAAAACGGCCATCTTCTCTGGCCGGAGCCAGACACAGGCTCAAACCTGATTCAACAATTCTAAAGAGAGAGGGTCTGAGAGCGTGTTCTAGCGTGACACCGTGTTAGAATCCAGAGCAAGTGAGACCCGTTCAAATTATTGATGAGTTTTCTCACAGGTTACCTGCTCAGTTTACATGAGCATTGTGAGCGGAAGTTAAGATTATGAGCCAGACAGTGGAAACCGCCTTCAAGGGCAAAACAGCATTGATCACCGGTGGCATGGGCTTCATCGGCTCCAATCTGGCGATTCGTCTCGCCAACCTGGGCGCCAAAGTGACCGTTCTTGATTCAATGATTCCAGATTACGGCGGCAACGAGTTTAACCTCGCTCCAGTCAAAGACAGAGTACGCATCAACTATTGCGACATTCGCGATGAATCAGCCCTCGATTATTTAGTGCGCGGTCAAGATTATGTATTCCACCTAGCTGGCCAAGTTTGCCATCTGATGAGTTTGTCTAATCCTTTTCCAGATATTCAAATTAACATCACCGGTACAGCTGTATTGATGGAAGCCTTGCGCAAGCACAATCCTAATGCCATCTGTGTATACACCGGAACCCGCGGCCAGTATGGCTCTTCAGTATCGCTGCCAGTGAACGAAGAAGCACCTACAAACCCTAAAGGCATCTATGAGATTTCCAATCTCACCGCTGAAAAAATCATCAAGGTATATAACGATGTGCACGGCATCCGCTCTGTTTTGCTCAGATTGAGTAATATCTACGGTCCGCGCTCACAGATGATGCACTCGCGCTTTGGCGTCTGCAACTGGTTTGTGCGTTTGGCTTTAGACAACGACACTATCCAGGTTTATGGAGACGGCAGTATTTTGAGAGACTTCTGCTATGTCGATGACACCGTAGAAGCAATCATCAAATCAGCCATCACCCCAAAAGCTTATGGCGAAATATTCAATGTTGGCTCTGACATACCGGTGAGCTTCCTTGAATTAGTGAAGACCATCGTTGATGTGGCTAAAGCTGGTAAGTGGCAGTATGCTGAGTTCTCAGCTGAGAGAAAAGCGCAAGAACCAGGCGATTTCTACTCTGATATCACTAAGATGAAAGAGATTGTGGGTTGGAAACCAACCACCACTCTAGAGCAAGGCCTCGCCAAAACTTGCGACTACTACCGCAAGAATCGCGAATTTTACTGGTCAAAAAACCCAGCTGGCTTGCCCGCCAACAGTGAGTCAGCCAAAGAAGCTGCTACCACTAAAGCCTAAAGCTCAATTAGCGACGACAAATCAACTACACTGTCGGTAACTCTTTAAAGGACCAAACAGTGAACGAAGGTACACGTGTAAATATCGCTAGCGGCACACCATGGGAATCAGTGGTGGGCTACTCTCGCGCGGTCAAGGTGGGCAATTTCATTGCTGTCTCGGGTACGACGGCCACAGGTGAAGACGGCAAAATAGTCGGGGTTGGCGATGCCTATGCCCAGACAATTCAGGCCATCAAAAACATCGAAGCGGCCCTTAAGCAAACGCGAGCGAGCCTTCAACACGTAGTGCGTACACGCATTTTCGTGACCGACATTAGTAACTGGGAGCAAGTCGGCAAAGCCCACGGAGAATACTTCTCGGAGATTCGCCCAGCCACTAGCATGGTTGAAGTTAAGCGCCTGATCTCTCCCGACATGCTGGTTGAAATTGAAGCTGACGCAGTAATTTAGCTCTATCTACAATAGAAACTAGTGGCGATAGGCATCAACCCAGGCCATGTCGATGATTGCAGCCGGCGAGCTAAGCGGTATGCGCAAAAAGAACTTAAGCTTCTTTGCCCTAGAGCCTGGCAGGCTATAGATTTCGCCGGCGCCACTGCCCACGGTGAAGCCTTCAAGCCTGGCGAAATTGTGAAAGCTAACCTTCATAGGTAAAGAGCCAACAGCAGCCTGTCCTCGACCTTTTAGTTTGAGGCCTTTTAGCGACAGCCGAATTCGGCCAATTCCTTTGTGGTGAAGAATTTCAACAGATAGTACTTGACCGCGAAAAGCGGCTTTAACCTCGTCGCTGTTGGCGCTCTGGCCTGACGCCCCCAGAGCCTCAACCGAAACACTGGGCGGGGTTGCAGCCCAGGCCGGCGGCATGACGAAAAAAGAGATAAGCAAAAGTCGAAGGATCAAACTGATCATGTTGGAAGTGATTTGTTTTTCTGAGATACTACTGATTAGAAATACCGTGAGACAAGAAGAGATGAACAATAAGTTATTCGTAGGAAATCTTTCCTTTAAAGTAGAAGAAGCCGAGCTACAAGAGGTATTTTCGCAAACCGGTACGGTAGTTTCAGTGGCCATACCAACAGACAAATATACCGGCAAGAAGCGCGGTTTTGGCTTTGTCGAAATGGCTTCGGCAGAAGACGCAGAACAGGCCATCAAGGCTCTTCACGGACGCGCCCTGGCCGGACGTGAAATGTCAGTCAATCTGGCTAGACCAAAAACCCGCCAAGACTAGGGCCGACTAAAAAGAATTAGCGGCGACGAGAAAGAATTAAAAGTATTAGTCTTTAATAACGATACGGTCTTAGCGAATGAGCCTCAGCGGCCTTTCAGTAAGCGAGCATGTTGCTATAATTTTCGCTTGTCAAGCAACCCAGAGTGAACTGGTGAAACTGGAAGTATATGCCTAGCTCCCCGCCCCCTACACTGCCCACAAAAGTCGACAGTGAGAATAAGAAGAGAGCCATAGGCGCAGGCCCAGTTAGCGTAGACGGAATCGCACAGCCAGGTTTTGGCATCAATGTAGTTTTTAAAAGCAAAGTATTTCAAGCAGCGGCCCTAGTTGTTCTGGCTAATTTACTGCTGGTTATCACCAATCCATTTAAGGGCGTTGACCCTGATAGCTTACCGACCCTTAAGTCGTGGGTCTTCTGGACCACTCAAGACTACCGTCAGGAAGTAAATCCCAAAGTGGTACTGCTAGGTTCATCGCTTTTGATGAACTCAGTGTGGATGCAAGAAGCAGAACACCTGCAAAAGAATGTCGATATCGTGGTTAACCGCAGAACCAGATATTTAGAGTCGGTCATTAGCAAATACATAAAAGGCTACGAAGGCACCTGTTTCAACTTCGGATTACCAGGCAGTATGGTCTCAGACGACTATATGATTGCTCGCACTCAGTTCGATAAAGGCCACACACCAAAGGTAATGGTGCTCTGCCTCGGCCCTAGAGACTTGATGGATACTAGCTTCAGCTGTGCGGGTGCCACCACAGCCTTTAAATATCTTGAGCGTTTTACCGACACCAAAGATTTACTCGATATTGCTTACACCAGCGCTTGGCCCAAAATAAACTTCATGCTGCGCGAATATATTTATTTCGTCGATAAAAAGTATCATTCACAAAGTGTTCTCGGTGAGCAAGCCAAAGGCGCTCTTAATCCAGTTTTCGCTAAAGTGGCAGCCCCCAGTGCCTTTAACGTCAAAACCGATTTTGACAAACAGTTCGCCTTTTACCGCTCAGAGGTAGAAAAAGGGGTCTTCATCGCTAAACCGAATGCGCAAACAGACTCATTCTACGACAATGGTAAAGACTGGAAGAAACGCTTCAAAAACTCCAACGATGAAATGTTCGACAATCAAAAAATTTGGTTGAACAAATGTCTCAGCGAAGCAAAGGCTAAAGGAATTATTCCAGTTTTAGTGAACATGCCGGTTTCAGAACTTGGTATCAAATATATTCCGCCACAGGTCTATAAAAGACACGTCGATACTTTAATTGAGATGTCAGCTAAGTATGACTGTCCTTATGTCGACACCATGAAGGAAGGAAAGTTCGACATGAAAGACTTTTCTGATTATGGCCACATGGATGCTAGTGGTGGCAAAAAGATTGTTGATATTGTTGGCCGCACCCTAGCCGCCGATCCACGCACTAGAGCGGCCCTGACGGCACCAACTGCGGCAAACGAGGGTAGCAACTAATGTTATTCAATAGCGCAGCCTATCTAGTTTTTCTGCCGGTAGTGGTAGCCATTTACTGGTTCATGCCATTTCGCTATCGCACAGCCTTTTTGCTGTTTGCCAGTTACGTTTTCTACATGACCTGGAAACCGATATACCTGGTACTGATTGTTGCTCTAACAGCTTTCAATTATTTTGCCGGTATCGCTATAGAGAAACAAAAGAAGCAGCGTAAGCTAGTCTTAATTGCTTCGCTGGCTGCCAATATTCTTACTCTCGCCTATTTTAAATATGCCTACTTCGCCATCGATGCCACGAACAGTGTGCTAGCCATTGCTGGAAGAAAAATCTCTTACCCTCTGCATGAGATTATTTTGCCTCTCGGCATTTCCTTCTTCGTATTTGAATTTATCCATTATTTAGTAGACGTCTACAAGGGCAGCCCAGCTGTCAAAGCGCCTCTAGAATTCGCACTTTTCCCTAGCTTCTTCCCTACTCAAATCGCGGGACCAATCAAACGCTTCCAAGACTTCGTGCCGCAACTACATAAGCCAGCCAAGATCACTTTGAAAGATTTTGACGAAGGTGTTGAGTTGATTTTATGGGGTCTTTTCAAAAAAGTAATTGTGGCCGACAGTGTCGCTGTGGTGATTGATAAATGTATGCCACACCCCGAAATGTTGAGTACTTTCGACTGCTGGTCATTGCTCTGGGCCTTCGCCATACAAGTCTATTTTGATTTCTCAGGCTACACCGATATCGCCCGCGGCTCAGCAGCACTGCTTGGTTTCAAGGTACCACTGAACTTCAATTTGCCTTTCTTGGCGGGCTCAATTACAGAATACTGGCGGCGTTGGCATATTTCGCTATCACTCTGGCTGCGCGACTATTTGTTCTTCCCCCTTGGTGGAAGCAAACACGGCACCATGGCCACCCTGCGCAATGTCATGATTACGTTTACTCTAGCTGGTCTGTGGCATGGAGCTGGACTGAACTACATCATTTTCGGCGCTATGCACGGACTTTGGCTGAACCTCAATAGACTGTGGCGAATCCAAGTCGAGAAGAGTGCCATTTTGCTCAAATTGACTGAAACAAAGGCTTTCCATTGTTTTGGCGTGCTCCTCACTTTCAATTGTCTGGCTGTCACACTAGTTACCTTCCGTCTACCGAACATGGAGCTGTCAGGTCGATACTTCCAGAAACTACTGATGCTCACACCCCAGACAGCCAATAGTGTCAATCCATGGGCCATGACCATTCCTTCAATAGAAGGACCGGCCAACTTCGCTCTATTCCCTATAATTTTGATCAGTATTGTCATTGGCCACCTGATTTCTAACCAAATCCAAGGCAAGAGCCAACCCGGCGTGCTCCCGCTGCCCAAGTCGCTCCAGGCCCTAAGGCCTGCTTATTTGGCTGCCATAGCAATACTGCTACTGCTGTTTGCTCCAGATGGAACACCAAGCTTCGTCTATTTTCAATTCTAATTTTGCCACGACTTACAAGTTTTACCAATTGGTTTCACTTGGAGCCCAGAGCGGCTAGACACATTTTGAGAGTGATTTCACAGTGCTCTTCTAGCATGTCGGAAGATAGCAGATCTGTGCCATCAGGCCAGAGATTTTTCAGATTGTCGCGGGCGACGGTGTAGTAGATGCACATGGCAATCAGATTAGCGGCAGTATGAAGCGGATCAGAAGTGGTAAAGTCGCCAGCTTCCATGCCCCGTTTGAGACTATCGAGCAGTGGTTCATAGAGTGTGCCAAGCGAAGTCTCGCAGTAAAACTTACCTTGATTCTGCAGGCCTTCTAAAACAATCAGACTGGCCACATTGGGATGCTCAGCGGCGTACATCAAGACATTGCGCATAATCGTCGAGACCGCTTCACGAGGAGAAAGATCAGCGACGTGAAGCGATTCCATTTCAGCACTGCGGCGCGTGATTAAACGCTCCATCACCGCCCGGTAGAGGTTCTCTTTGTTCTCAAAATAATAGTGAATCATGGCTTTGGTGACGCCAGTGCGTGCGGCAATCGATTCGGTTCGCGCGCCCCAAAGGCCAACTTTGGCAAACTCTTGTTCAGCAGCATCGAGAATGCTATTGCGAGTCGCCTCAGCATCACGAGTTGGGGCCTTCACGGCGATTTTTGCGATTTTTTCCATTCTCTAACCATATAAGCTTGGTGACACCCTACTGGACAGGATTGTCCAGTATAAACCGTTAAATCTACTGCAATTCCATTCTTGACATTCCCAAATTTTGTCAGAAATCAACTAATTCCTTGCATTCTCCTTGCAATAGAACGCTTTATCTAAAAAAAAAGAGACAGCCACTTGGTGCTGCCTCTTTTTTTTCTCACTTCAAGGTCAATTTCAGGGTCTAACCACAACAAGAACCTTTCTTCTCTTCTTTCGCCTTTGCTGCGGCCTCGGTTGAGCAAGTATTTGCTTTTGCTTCGGCAGCTTTCTCTTCAGCCGTCTTGGTTGAGCATGTGGTGCCCTCAACTTTTACCTTGAGTTCGTCTTTCTTTTCTGTTTCTGTTGCTGACATGATTTTCTCCATTTTTTCTATTGGCGCTCAAAGGCGCAAGTAACAAGTAAAACTCTTAAGCTCAAGCGGTCATGAAGGCGAAGGTCAACTCCATAAAGTTGTCTATCGGCTTAGTACTGCGCGTAGACTTTGCCCGAAGCACAGCACCCTCCCAGCCACTGAGAAAGAAATCAGCCAGAGGCAAGGCATCAAAATCGCGACGAATTTCTCCAGACTTCTGCCCGGCTTCAATGCAAGCGGCAAAAACATCAGTCCATCGTTTAAATACTTTCTCTAACTCTTCGCGCAACACTTCGCTCTGACTAGCCATCTCCTGACTGAGATTGCCGATCAGACAACCTCGAGTACATTTGCGCTCTTGAATATTCTGTTTATTCTTCTGACAATATAATTTGAGCCGCCCCAAAGGTGATAAAGACTCATCTCTAAGACAAGAGAGAATGCGCTCTGTATAACCTTGATCAAAATGACGAATGATCTGCAGAGCAAATTCTTCTTTGCTATCAAAGTAATAATAGAAGCTCCCCTTCGGCACACCAACCGACTCTAAAACTTCTTGCAAACCGCAGTTGCTGTAGCCTTTCTCTAGCATCAACTTGGTGCCAGCTTCAAGCAGTTCCTGCTTGGCTCCTTCTTTTTGTACTACTTTAGCCATGATCATTTATTCCATTTCGATAACTAGGTTATTTCAAATCATCTTTCGACTTCACTGTCGTACTTAGCTGACGAAGCCAAACGCGATCTAGTTCCTCCAATGTGGCACTCTCAATTGCGCTCTCATCTGAAGAATTAGCGCGTCCTTTCTTGTCAAAGAAGACATTAGTTAGACCCTGTCTTGTTTGAGCAAGTGCCGCTGCATGATGCACATTCGATAAATAATAGTGATTGATAAAATTGCTATACATCACTTTGCTCCTATTTTGCGGCAACCTGCCGCCTATGACACCGTTGGTAGTGTCACATACATTTCCTACACAATATTCAGTTTTCCGCTTCAGTCTTCTTATTTGTTTTGAAAGAGCCAGCCAGTTAAACCGTTGTTTCTGAAACCACTTTTTCATCGGAAGTCCATACGACAATAATAGACCAGTCGTCTAGTATCGTCAAGTCACCCCAAAAATGAGACAATATTGGCTGCAAACGAAAGGCTAGCGCCGACTTAACCCGGGCGGAGGATACTTTGACTCATTTCCAATCGACATTGGCCAGCGGCCTGACCGCACTTATCTTGCTCTGGGCCCAGCCATCGGCGGCAAAAGAAGCCACAGCGGCAAAAGAACAAGCCCAGGCCCCAGAGATGACGGCGCTAACCAAGCTCAACGACAAGTTTCGCCTACTTTATGGTGAAGCCAAAGCAAAAGTACTGAGCACGCAGAGCACTCCCGTAATAATCTGCTACGGCGACCATATGCAGCTAATCTTCGGAGATAAGCGGGACCAGATTGCGTTCATTCCCGCCTCATATACGGCCTTAAAAGTGATTGACCATATTCCCCTAGCCATCTTTAGTTTGCTGCAAGACAATACCGATAAGCCCTTGAGCGCCAAAGTCAAAGCCGACATGGCTGAACTTAAAGAACTGACCACCAAAGCGCGGCCGGAACTGCCCAGTCAGCACTATCCAGCAGCCACTATGGCGCGCCAGAGCGTCATCATTAATAAGAGTATGGAATTCGTGGACTCAACTTTGGCAGCTGAACAAGTCTCAAGCAAAAGTCTAAATAGCTTTGTCGAAGCCCTGCGCCCTGAAATTCTCGAAAACGCCTACGAAGCAGTCAGTGCCCAGCTAGCTAAACAAGACGAAAAAGTAGCACAGTGGAAAGTTGACTTAGGCCCAGCCTGGAACAATCTCAAGGTCGTGATTGTTGGCGGTCACATGCCCAGAGAGCAGAACGCTTCCTTTCAATATTTCTGCAAAGTCTTAGGGATAAAACGTGAGGGCGACAAAATCGTCTACAGCGAGGGGCCAGCCGAAGAAAACGACGCCTTAAACTTGCTGCACACCCACATGCTCGATAAGAAAATAGCCCAATCGTTCTTTGACGACAGCTGGCGCATGCATCGAGATTTGCTCTCAGATGGAGCCGCTCGCTACCTGCGTAGCCACAAGCTAGCAGCCAAATAGAGTGAAATAAGGCCTGTTTTAGCGCCTAGTGCGGCGAGCATTACTATCATGCTCATTAACTTTGATTGGAATCACCACTGGTCGAGCTTCAGGTCCAAGCAACCACGAGCTTACAGTGTCCCACAGTTCTTGCCAGAATGACCGTTGCAAGATTGACGGTTTCATCAATGCCCCCTCTCAGTCAACTAGTGACTGATTTGTTCGCTTCTGCCCTGCAGCACTTAAGTTGAGAGATTAAAACGAACCCTCTGCAGTCTATCTTTATTCACCATAGCAGATTAACTCAAAGCTTGAGACTTGAAACTGTGGTTTTTCCCACGCTAAGCCAAATATTTAGTGCAACAGCCCATTTCCCTTCATTACCCATTGGCAGAAACGGTGCAATAGCTAGCGTTTCCGGCTACGTCTAAATACTTGCAAAAATCTTGGCTCATTTCCAACAAGGCGCGGTCATCTGTATGGGAAACAACATTCAGAAAGATCAATTGATCAAAGAAGTAAAAAAATGGATATTAAGGCTTATAAGGAGCAACCTTAAGTGAACGCTGAAGACTTAATAAACACGGCCGCAGCGCTAATGGCAGGAAACAAGGGTCTCTTAGCCATGGACGAGAGCAATGTCACCTGCAATAAACGCTTCGATAATTCAGGCATCAAACCTACTGAAGAAAATCGGCGTGCCTATCGAGAATTGCTTATTACCACCCTAGGGCTCTCTAACTATATTAGTGGCGCCATTCTCTATGATGAGACGATTCGCCAAAGAAAAGAAGACGGTACGGCCTTCATCAAGGTACTGATAGACGAAGGAATAATTCCCGGTATCAAGGTCGACACTGGCACAAAAAACATGCCCGGTCACTCAGGAGAAAAAATTACAGCCGGCCTCGACGGCTTGCCCGAACGTCTGGCCGAGTATCGCACTCTCGGAGCGCGCTTTGCTAAGTGGCGCGCAGTTATATCACTTGGAGCCGGCCTACCTAGCAGAGCGTGTATTGAAGCCAATGCCCATAGCCTGGCACTTTACGCAGCATACTGCCAGGAAGCCTCGATGGTGCCAATCGTCGAGCCTGAAGTGCTAATGGAGGGCGAACATACTATGGAGCAGTGCCACCAGGTAACGGAAGAATTTCTTCGTGCCGTTTTCAATCAGCTCTACACTCAAGGTGTGATGCTCGAAGGACTAATTCTCAAACCAAATATGGTGCTGCCAGGGTTGAACTGTAGCAAACAAAATGCCATTGATGAAGTGGCTGAAGCCACGCTCAATTGTTTATTGCGAGCTGTTCCTGGAGCGGTTGCTGGAGTTGCCTTTCTTTCTGGTGGCCAATCGGCAGAGCTAGCGTCAGCCCGCTTAAATGCCATCAATAGCAAATTCAATTTAAAACTGCCCTGGCCACTTGCCTTTTCATTTGCCAGAGCTATTCAGCAGCCGGCCCTCGAAATCTGGCACGGAGAAAGCAAGAACATTGAAGCGGCGCAAAAAGCCCTGCTTCATCGCGCCCATTGCAATAAGGTTGCCCGCTCGGGTGAATACAATGACAGCACTGAATTGCAAAGTGAGCAATCAGCCCAAGGCACTCTCGTATCAAACAGGCTACAGTAGCGCTTTTCAAACATTATTTACCCCTTATCACCAAGATATACTTACCCCTCGTTTAAGACATGCGCTACACTGCCAATCAGGCAACAACACAAACACAATCGCGAGACAAAATGGTTCTCACTTCAAACGAACGAGTGCAAAGATTAGAGAAACAAGGATTGGAAGCGCTGCGCTCTAGAGCATTTGCAAAGGCAGAAAAAATATTCATCGAAGAACTAGCGATGTTGAGAGACTTTCGTCATACCGATGAACTTAGTTTAGCAATGGCACTAAACAACCTATCATTGGCCCTAGCACTGCAAGGCAAAAGCTATCGAGCCGAGAACTTGCGCCGTACAAGTCTGCATATTGCCTCTGAATCGGCAGGAGATCGCCCGGCAAAATACCTTTCGCCAGTACGAAGTTCAGCTCTCTGATTCTCTAATTTGCCCATTAATTTAAGTGCCCTGAACATCTCCAATCGCGAAGATTTTTAGGGCACTTTTGACGTTGAACCAAGTCAAAGACGAGAAGCTCCGTATCAAAAGGGATTTTATGTCTATTCTCATTGGCAAGCACGAATTTGATGGACCATTTAACGATGTCGACTCTTTAGAAGAAAAAGAAGGACTATACGTTGTTCTCAATTTCAGAGACGAACAATACGAACTCATTCACGTGGCTCAAGCAGACAACATCCGAGAGCGAATTCAACTTTTACCATCGGCAAAACCAGACGGAAAAGTTCTCTTTGCCGCCCTATATACGCCAAGGTTTGGAACAAGAGAAAGAAGCATCCTGGTTGAAGAGATAGAGAGCGATATTGATGGTGATGAATCAGCTCAAGAAATTGCCTAGTCAAGCAAGCGGAAAGATTAGCGGAAGCGCCAATTAAAAATTGACTTACTAAAAAGGACAAAAAATGCACGCAACAGCAAATGACTCAGTAATAGCGGTTTTCAAAGACCACTTAGAGGCGGAAGAGGCCATTAAAGAGCTACAAAAAGCAGGCCTTGATATGAAACAGCTCAGTATTGTCGGCAAAGACTATCACACCGAAGAACATGTGGTTGGCTACTATAATCTAGGCGATCAAGTAGCGACTTGGGGCAAGACCGGCGCTTTCTGGGGCTGGATCTGGGGCTTGCTATTTGGTTCGGCCTTTGTTTTCATTCCCGGAATTGGACCGATAATGATCGGCGGCCCCATCGTCAGTTGGCTGGTTGGAGCCCTTGAAACAGCAGTAGTTGTTGGTGGAGTTAGTGCTTTGGGTGGGGCACTCATTGGCGCTGGCATTCCCAAGGACAGCGTACTCAAATATGAAACAGCCCTGAAAGCAAGTAAATATCTGGTTATTGCCCACGGTACCAGAGCTGAAGTTGAACACGTCAAAGGAATTCTCGACAACAACAAGGCCGAGTCGTCAATGGTGCATAGCAAACTTGTAGAAGCTAGCGCTTAAAGCAGCTAAATCAGAACAAACGGAAAAGCCGCTGTATATCGACAGCGGCTTTTCTTTTTGCTCAACCCATACGACGCCCCTAGACTGGGCTAACTTCGGCGTCGACAATATCCTCTTGTTCTTGGGGCTTGGCCGTTGGGACAGATCCATTAGTTCCAGACCCATGGGTAGAAGCAGCAGCAGAAATATCTTGCTGCAACATCGCCATAAGAGCTTGCACATCGGCAGTCATCTTTTTGATATCGGCAATACCTTCATGCGCTTCTAGCTTCTGTCGCAATTCGGTAATCAAAAGTTGCGAGCGCGAACGATTGGTATCTCGTATCTTCTCGCCACCTTCTTTAAGCAGGTGTTCAACGGCGTAGCAAGCCTGGTCAGCGTCGTTACGAACATCAGCTTCGTCTTTTACTTTACTGTCAGCAGCAGCATTAGCTGTGGCCTCTTTTAATAGTCGCTCGATGTCTTCTTTAGTCAAATTGGTGCTAGCAGTGATTGTAATTTTCTGCTCTTTACCGGTCGCTTGCTCTTTTGCTGCCACGTTTACGATGCCATTTGAGTCGATATCAAAGGAAACTTCAATAGCATTCATGCCACGAGGAGCAGCCTTGATGCCATCGAGCTTAAAATTACCCAAAGTCTTGTTATCGCGGGCCATAGGACGTTCGCCCTGGAAGACATAAATGTCGACTCCAGGCTGATTGTCTTCTGCTGTAGAGAACATCTGTGATTTATGAGTGGGAATGGTTGTATTGCGCTCCACCAATTTAGTGAAGACACCACCCATAGTTTCAATGCCTAGTGACAGCGGTGTAACGTCAAGAAGAACAATATCCGAAACTTCACCACTGATAATTCCAGCTTGAATAGCAGCACCGATGGCCACAACTTCATCAGGATTAACACTTTGATTAGGCTGCTTATTGTCAGTCATCACTTTAACCAAAGCCTGCACCGCAGGAATGCGCGATGAACCACCCACCAGCACAACTTCATCAACTTGCCCCGGGCTCAAGCCAGCATCAGCAAGGGCTTGCTCCACAGGCTTGCGACAGCGCTCCACCAGGTCATGGGTCAATTCATTGAATTTGGCCCGACTAACTTTCATCTCTAAATGCTTAGGTCCAGCCGCAGTGGCAGTAACAAAAGGCAGAGATATGGTTGCTTCAGTCAAAGACGACAGCTCAATTTTAGCCCGTTCAGCAGCCTCAGAAAGACGCTGCAGAGCCTGGGGATCTTTACGCAAGTCTACCCCTTCGAGCTTCTCGAATTGATCAGCCAGATAGTTGACCAAGCTGTGATCGAAGTCGTCGCCACCGAGATGGGTATCACCAGCGGTAGCCTTTACTTCAAAAACGCCATCGCCAACTTCTAAAATTGATACGTCGAAAGTACCACCACCAAGGTCGAAGACCATTACCATCTCGTCAGTCTTCTCATCAATGCCGTAAGCCAGCGCTGCGGCTGTGGGCTCGTTTATGATACGCAAAACTTCAAGACCGGCTATGGCGCCAGCGTTCTTGGTCGATTGCCGCTGTGAGTCATTAAAGTAGGCCGGCACTGTGATAACAGCGCTAGTTACTTTCTCACCCAAATATTTCTCAGCGTCTTCTTTGAGCTTACGCAAGACCATCGCTGATATTTCTTCAGGTGTATATTCTTTCTTATCGATTATGATTTTGCAGCCACCATCTTCACCGCATTTGACGGTGTATGGCACCATTTTTCGTTCGCCTTCCACTTCATCAAAGCGTCGGCCAATAAAACGCTTAATTGATGAGACGGTATTGAGCGGGTTTAGAACCGCTTGTCGCCTGGCTAGTTGCCCCACCAAACGGTCTCCGCTCTTAGACATAGCCACAACCGATGGCGTCGTGCGATTGCCATCACTGTTAGCAATGACAATTGCTTGTCCGCCTTCCATGACAGCCACAACCGAATTAGTGGTGCCAAGATCAATACCTAATGATTTACCCATTGTGTGCTCCCAGACTGAAACCAATGAAACTTTCCTAGGCACAGACAAGAGCTAGAGAGTTTAGTTCCGTCTATTTTTCGAGCTTTTCCAGGGCAGCCATTATTTACTTATATCTCATCAAAGAAAGGGCGCAATTGATCAAAATCGAAGCCTTAGGCTCAAGGCTAAGCCCACGGCCAATCTTCACAAAGAGAAGATTCTCAGCAGGCGCAACAGAAGAACGGCAAAATCCCTTCACAGTCGGCTTCTGCGCAACAAAGCGCTGATATACTCTGACGGATGTAGGTCGCGGATCACGTTCCGCACCCAAATTTTTCACCTAGAAGCGAGATCATGCCATGACAGAGATAACTGAGTTAGCAACAGTAACAACTACTACTAGCGAAGCTAAGTTTAAGCTGGACGGCAAACCGCTCAAGGTTGGAATCGTCGGCGCCACAGGTATGGTCGGTCAGCAGTTGATCCGCATGCTCAAAGACCACCCCTGGTTTGCAGTAACAAAGTTGGCCGCATCAGCGGGCTCGGCTGGCAAGACTTATGAGCAGTCGGTAGCTGGTCGCTGGTTCATGGATTTTCCTGTTCCGCCAGCTATAGGCAAACTTGCCGTAGTTGACGCCGATGACCTTGACCAGGTTGTTGATGGCGTCGATATTGTCTTCTGTGCCGTGAGCATCGATAAAGCAGCAGTTTTGAAGCTAGAAGATGACCTAGCTAAGCGCGGCGTCTTTGTCACATCTTGCAACTCAGCTTACAGAATGGACAAGTTGGTACCAATGATGATACCAGCAGCAAACGCAGACCATCTCAATGTCTTAAAAGCTCAGCGTCAACAACGGGGCTATACAACAGGCGCCATAATGGTTAAAAGCAATTGCTCAATTCAAAGCTATGTTATCGCCCTCACTCCGCTAAAAGAGTTTGGCATCAAGCAAATCTTTGTGCACAGCGAGCAAGCTCTTTCTGGAGCGGGTAAAACCTTCCAGACCTGGCCTGAAATGGTTGAAAATGTTATTCCCTACATTGGTGGGGAAGAACAGAAGTCAGAGCAAGAACCGCTTAAGGTCTGGGGCAAACTGACCGATTCTGGCATCGAACATGTCAGCACTCCTAAGATTCAAGCTAAGTGTGTTCGCGTTGCTGTCAGCGACGGACACACCGCCTACGTCAATGTGCAGTTCGAAAAGGCCATAGACAAAGATACTATTTTGGCAAAATGGAATCAGTTCGAAGGTGTGCGCGGCTTGCCATCGGCACCACAAAATCAAATTCATTATATCGATGCAGCAGATAGACCACAGCCAAAGCTTGACGTAATGACTGAAAATGGCATGGCCGTTAGCATCGGTCAATTAGCCGTGGGAGAGGACAACTGGGTAAGATTCACCGCGCTGGCTCACAACGCCATTCTCGGCGCGGCTGGAGGAGCGGTTCTGGCCACCGAACTAGCGGTTAAAAACGGCTGCGTCTACCGTCGCGTCACCGAATCAGCAGAAAAAATCGCGGCCGGTACAAGCAAATAACAGGCAGCGCCAATTCATTCCTTTAGGAAACAATCATGCAGACTCCAAGCAGTACAATCATTCGCAAGCCTATTCGCGGTCCGCTCAAAGTGCAGGACGAAAACTTCGAAGAAAAAATCAGAAAGAGCTTTGAGCACCAGGGAGTAATGCACGCTCTTGGTGGCACAATCGAAGAAATTAGCCTTGGTTATGTCGAAGTACATTTGCCCTTTTCAAAAGCGACCCAACAGCAACACGGCTTCTTCCACGGCGGCATAGTAGCCATGCTAGCGGACACAGCCTCAGGCTTCACTACCTATACGGTGCTTCCACCAGATGAAGAATGCCTATCGGCCGAATTCAAAGTCAATTTTCTCTACCCGGCTAATGGCTCTAAGTTAATAGGTCGAGGCGGCATTATCAAAGTAGGAAAAACTCTGGTTATAGCAGAAGCCACTGTATCGGTAATTCGTGACAATCAAGAAATAGACTGCGCCTATATGATTCATACACTGGCCAGAACTAAACACGTAAAGAGTGGCTCTGAAAACAAGGCTTGAACTACTAAACTCAAGAGGCGATAGCAGTGAACACTAGATCAAGTTTAAAGTTTTTAGCACCACTGTTTACGGCTCTCAGCCTAACCTTCACAGTTCTGGAACCGAGCGTTGCTTGCACTGATTTTATGGTAAAGACAAGCGACGGTACAAAAATCGTGGGTCGCTCTATGGAATGGGGTGCTGACCTCAAGTCTAATATCCGCAAATATCCAAGAGAGCAAGAACGTACTTCTACAACTCCAGACAACAAGCCAGCCCTGAGCTGGAAGAGCAAATACGGCTACATCGCCCTCGATGCTAATAACATGCCCCTTGCCATTGACGGCATGAATGAAAAAGGCCTATCGGTTGGAATGCTCTGGATGCCTGGCACAATCTACCAAGATGTGACAGCAACTCCAGCAGCAAACGTGATCAACCTGCTTGATTTAGACCACTGGCTCTTAGGGAATTTCACTAGCGTGGCTGAAGTGAAAGACGCCATGGCTAAAGTGAAAGTATGGGCACCACAAATGGCTGAGTGGGGCGGCACTCCCACGGCACACCTGGCCATTCATGATGCCACTGGTGCCAGCGCCGTGATTGAGTTTACCAACGGCCAGCAAAAAATTTACGACAATACCGCCACAGTCCTCACTAATGCACCGACTTTTGACTGGCACAAAATCAATCTAAGCAACTATGTCAACATCTCAGCCTCAAACGCCGAGCCCATTCGTGTTAGAGATACGATCTTGGCACCACCAGGTCAAGGCGGAGGCTTCCTAGGCATTCCAGGCGACTGGACTCCACCGTCACGGTTTGTTCGCACCTGCGCCATGCTCGGCTTTGCCAAACCCGTTGCTGATGCCAAAGCTGGTGTCAACCTGACACTGCACATTCTCAATGCCGTGGATATTCCCCTTGGTGATGTCAGACCAGCAGACAAGCAAATCGACCACAGCGATTACACCCAATGGGTAGTAGTGAAAGACATGACCAACTCACTTTTTTACTTCCGCTCTTATGACAATTTGAATCTGCGCAAAATTGACCTGAAGAAACAAGACTTCGGCAAATCCACAAAAGCAGAGCAGATAACCCCAGTAGCTGGCGGCAACGCAGCTCTTGACCTTTAAAACTATTGCTCGTCTTGGCTGGCCATCTCATCAGCTTCAACATCAAACTGACGGAAAGTATCAGCAAACTGCTTGATGGTCTCTAGCATAGCTGGAGTATCAGACTCACTCATCATGTCGCTGCGCTCGGGGTTAGTCACCTGACCATGACCCTTTCGTCGCAGCAGTTGCTCGATGCACCAGGTTCCATAATTTTCAGTGGAATCTGCAAAGGCACATTCAGCTTCTGTGACACCAACAGCCAGGAACAAGCCAAAGCCACCAGATGGTAATTGATACCAGGCATCGGGTGCCTCATCGGCATACCAGATAATGGCGCTGCGCAATTGCGAATCAGAATTTGGTGCAATCGGCGCCCCTAAATTGATGCGTTTACCCGGGCTCAAAGTACCGGCATGATTGAAAATATAAAAAGCCATTGTCCGCAAAAGCTGTGGAGCCCAGGCACTATTGGTGGGGCTTTTGATCATCAGCTCGCAACCAAAACCGGATACTTCTTGCGCCTCGCTCTGCACCCAGGGACTAGAGATACCAGCGGTTACGTAAGACCAGTAGGGTTTGAATGGATCAGGGCCATACGCCAATACAGCCAGTTGTTGATCGCCTTCAATGGATAAATCTGAGGGCCTTGAAGTATCACTGCTATCTAAGCGATTTTTTTTCTTCGCTTTACCAAGGTCATCTTTGAAAACCGGAGGGCCATAGTTAGCTGGTGATACAGAACTTGGTTCACCAAAGAGCTCTAGATAGAGGTTATTTCTTGCCACCCAGGCATCTTGCAAAAGCTTACGCCGAGCCAGCTCGCTTTCTCTTTCAAACTCTGGATCTTCTTTACCTATGCGATCGTCTTTTTTCTTGCCCACGGTCTTTACCAAAAGGGGAGATCATACAAAGCTACTATTAGAACTGCTACTCGTCGATTTTGAGCAAGGCCATGAAAGCCTCTTGAGGAATGTCTACACGCCCCACAGATTTCATGCGCTTTTTACCTTCTTTTTGTTTGTCAAGAAGTTTTCTCTTACGGCTGATGTCACCGCCATAACACTTAGCAAGTACGTTCTTGCGTACTGCCGAAATTGTTTCACGGGCCACAATCTTTCCACCGATAGCCGCTTGAATAGGCACTTCAAACATTTGCCGGGGAATTAACTTCTTCAATTTTTCTGAAATTGCCCGGCCAGCAGAATGGGCCCGGTCGTAGTGCACAATCGCCGAAAGAGCGTCGACTTTGTCACCACCAATCAAAATATCAATCTTAACTAGGCGCTCTTCTCTGAATTCTTTAAAGAGATAGTCAAGGCTAGCGTAGCCCCTAGAGCGACTCTTCAGTTGATCAAAGAAGTCAGTGATGATTTCAGCCAAAGGTAATTCATAAACAAGCATGGCCCGTCTCGGGTCAAGGTGTTTCATATCAACATAAACACCACGACGCTGTTGGCAGAGCTCCATCAATGTGCCAACGTACTCAGTTGGGGTAATGATATTAGCGGTGACGAAAGGTTCTTCAATGAAGAGACGATAAGTAGGATCTGGCAGCAGTGCTGGGTTCTCAACCATGACCACAGAGTTATCGGTTTTGGTGACGCGATAAACCACAGATGGTGCAGTGGTAATCAAATTGAGGTTATATTCACGTTCTAGGCGCTCCTGAATAATCTCCATGTGGAGCAATCCAAGAAATCCGCAACGGAAGCCAAAGCCTAAGGCATCAGAAGTTTCAGGCTCAAAGAATAGCGAAGAATCATTGAGCTTGAGCTTCTCTAAAGCTTCTCGCAGATCGGGATACTGATCGTTATCGACGGGATAAATACCGGCATAAACCATGGGCTTGGCTGGACGATAACCCGGTAGCGGCTCAACAGCCGGATTCGACACCAGAGTGATGGTATCGCCCACCAGGGTCTCAACATCTTTAATTTGGGCAGCTAAATAACCCACTTCACCAGGGCCTAGACGGTCGACCTTGACTTGAGCCGGCCGCAGAACTCCTAACTCAGCAATATCAAAGGTTTTATCGTTGGCCATGAAGCGAATTTTATCGCCCAGCTTTACTTCACCATCTTTGACCCTAAAATAAACGATGATACCGCGATAGCTATCGAAATAGCTGTCAAAAATTAGAGCACGCAATGGCTCATTAACAGTGTTTCTCGGTGCCGGTACAAATTTGACGATAGCTTCAAGAACGTCTTTTACACCAATATTGTTCTTGGCACTGGCGAGAATAGCCTCGTCAGCCGGTATGCCAATTACATCCTCAATTTCGGCACGAATGCGCTCAGGCTCGGCGCTGGGCAAGTCAATTTTGTTTATGACCACCACGATTTCGAGATTATTCTCAGAAGCCAGGTGCACATTGGCAAGAGTTTGCGCTTCAACGCCCTGGGTGGCGTCAACAATAAGTAATGCCCCTTCGCAGGCTGCCAAACTGCGCGAAACTTCATAGCCAAAGTCGACGTGGCCAGGTGTGTCGATTAAATTGAGAACATAAGTCTGACCATCATCGGCAATATAGTCCATGCGGGCGGCCTGGGCCTTAATTGTGATACCGCGCTCACGTTCGATATCCATCGAATCAAGCACTTGGGCCTGCATATGCCGCTTGGCGATGGTATTAGTCATCTCAAGCAAACGGTCGGCCAAAGTAGATTTACCGTGGTCAATGTGGGCAATAATGGAGAAATTTCTGATTAATTTGGGGTCGGTCACTGAGAACCCTTTAATGACGTGGATTGTTGAGGACACTGTACAGAAGGCTGAATAGTGCACTTATGCACGGTATATTAGCAGGAAGACCAAGGCAGATCCTCTAATAATAACAACTACTCTTCACGCAGGCGCCCAAAACTAGCTAATGTCAAATCCATCTAACTCTTTCTTAGAAACCTTGAAACAAAGACCGTTGTTGGCAGACGGGGGCACCGGCACCCTCCTGTACGCAAGAGGAGCATCAACCGAGGCCTGCTTCGAGCACCTTAATTTGACCAAGCAAGAAACCATTCAACAACTTCACGTTGATTACATCAACGCCGGAGCTGAAATTATTGAAACTAACTCTTTCTCTGGTAATAGAATTAAGCTTGCCAATAGCGGCCTAGAAAATGATGTCTGGAAAATCAACGTTTGGGCCGCCAAAATTGCTCGAAACGCCCGCGAAATAGCTGGTCAGCCAACTTTTGTGGCCGGCTCGGTCGGACCCACCGGCAAACTCTTACCCCCACTGGGCGACACTGCCCTTGACGAACTTGACTATGCCTTCAAAGAGCAAATGGAAGCCCTATTAGCAGGCGGTGTTGATCTCTTCATGATAGAGACAATGTCGAGCTTAGAAGAAACAGCTATTGCCGTGCGCGCTGCTCGCAGCCTCTCCAAACTACCAGTAGTGGCACAGCTCTCTTTCTCAGTAGAAGGACACACATTACTAGGAGCCACACCAGAAGATGTTGCCCGACTAATTCGTGACTTAGGTGACGATGCCCCCGACGTCATTGGTATCAATTGTGGTGCTGGCCCCGGACCGGTTTTTGATTCTCTCATCCGCCTTACGTCAGCCGTGCGCACTCTCAAAATCGATGCCGATAAGCTTACTTTTTCGTGCTTACCGAATGCTGGCCAACCCAGTCTCATTGGCGGTAGGCCTGTGTTTATGAGCAAGCCTCATTATTGTGCTTCATATATTGAGCCCTACCTCAGAGCGGGAGCACGAATCGTCGGCGGTTGCTGCGGTACCACTCCTGAACACATCAAAGAAATGAGGAAAAGTCTAGACAGCTATTTGGCCAAAGCGACCCAGCCCATCATTGAGATAAGCCCGCAAGAGACAGTACTTTTTCACCCTGACGCAGTCGACTCGCCAGACGATAAGCCAAAAGAAACTCTATCTCTAAAGACCCATTTAAAAAATCTAAAAGAAGGAAAGGACAACCAAGATTTCTATATCTCTGTTGAACTAGACCCACCTAAGGGAGCTGGCACAAAGAAAATATTGGCTGCTGCAGAATTACTGTACAAAGCCGGTGCTGATGCCATCAACGTTGGTGACAGCCCCATGGCCAGAGTACGCATGTCATCTTTAGCTACCTGCCAATTGATAAGTCAAAAGGTTGGGGTCGATACGATCATTCACTTCACCACCCGCGACCGCAACTTAATGGGCATGCAAGCTGACCTTTTGGGCTGCCAGGCACTAGGTTTGCAAAACATTCTAGCCCTCACCGGTGACCCGCCGGCCCTGGGAAATTATGCCCATGCCACAGCAGTTTATGATGTTGACTCAATTGGTCTGATTCGCATAATTTCGCAACTGAACGCCGGTCAAGATATCGCCGGCAATACCATAGGAACTCCACTCAATCTTTCGATTGGCTGCGCTCTTAACCCTACAGCGCAAAACCGCGCCATGGAGATTGAGCGCTTCCGCAGAAAAATTGAGGCTGGCGCTCACTTTGTTATGACCCAACCAATTTATCAAGTTAGCGATCTTACTGATTTCTTAGACCAGTTCGGCGATCTACCATTGCCTCTCTTGGTTGGCATTATGCCTCTTCATTCAAGCAAACACGCTGAGTACTTACACAACGAAGTACCAGGAATTTCTATTCCTGAAAAAGTAAGAAAGCAAATGGCAGATGCCGGAGATGCCGGTTCGCAAAAAGGTTTAGAGCTCGCCGAAGAACTTCTCGGAGAAGTACGGAGCATCTGCCAAGGCACTTACTTAGTGCCGTCATTTGGAAGGTACGACGATATGGCTGCACTAATAAAAAGACTCAAAAGCAAAACAGTCTAGCCAACTGCAAATTGGCCGCGCACTGCCCGAACATGATTCTCCATTTCTTGAGCCTGAGCAACCCGATTAGTCTTACGTAAAAGCTTGGCATACTGTTCTTCTACGTCAGCAAAACGGGGATGGTCTTTGCTATAAACTTTCTGCCTGATTGCTAAGGCTCGCTTAAAGAGTGGCTCAGACAATTCGAATCTGGTCTGAAAATAGTAAAGGCGGGCAAGATTCTTCAGTGAAGTTGAAACCAGTGGATGTTCCCCCCCGAGTGATTTTTCGCGTATCTGTAATGCCTCAAGTAAAATAGGCTCCATTTCGCGATAGAGGCGACGACGGCAATAATGATCAGCCAGCTTGGTTAACATATCAGCTACATGCGGATGATCTTTCCCCATCATCTGCCTGACTGAAGCCACTTCTAACTCTGCTTCTTTTTCATGATCATCAGGAAAACCTGAGGGCCAGCCTAAAGCCATCGACTGCGGAATAGCATCAAGTGAAGTTGAGGAATCTGTCATGGACTGCTTCCAATCGCTGGCAGGCCTTGGGTAGACGGCACTTGGTGCGCTCTTTCTCCGCACAGTGAGAACTTTCTCAAGACATTTTTTCGTATCAGCTACCTCGGCGCGGTACGGTCCGAGAGTTCTCTCCATAATTTCAAGAGCCCTTCTATAAAGAGCTTCTGCATTCTCCAGCATACCTTTATTGAAATAAAGGTCAGCCAACTTAGATACTGTTGCAGCTACCTCCGGGCTATCTTGCCCCAAGGCCTGCTCCTGAATAGTAAGGAATCTCTCTAGCTCCGGGATCGTTTCACACTTCATAACTGCCTCGACAAAAGAATCTACGAATATCGGCTCAACTCCCCTCGAAGTCAAATCGGTTCAATGTCTCAGAGAAACCAAATCGCTCAAACTACTAAATAGAATGGTTTCCCGGAAAGCCATAGAATTTTAGCTCTCGTCTATATTCTTACCCGGATAAAGTGGGCGCGACTAGAGCCTTACCCTATAACTTTGTACGGGATTCGTATAGAGAAATTGAACGTATAGGTTAGCCACCATAACAATACGGTAGAACCTATACCCAGCCCCTCCACCGCTGGGATAGCATCTATATAGGTGTAGCGTCGGCGGTAGTCAGAGCTGAAGATTGATGATGCAAATGGGGTTAGTGTTGGATGGGATCCTTTAAAGATAGGATAATTCGACTGTTGAAAAACATAGTCGAAGAAGCCGAACGAGAAAAAGATATCGAGGCGCAGAAAGCCCTCGCCCGCCAGGCATTAAACCCAGCTAGCAGCGCTGTTGAGGCCAAAAGCGAAACATGCCCAGAAACTAAAGTCGAAGCTAATACAGAAGCTAAGGCAGAACCAGCCGAGAGTATTCACAATTTGCTTCATAAGGGTAAAGACACTCTTTCCACCCGTTTCTTATCGGCTGGCCAGCCCGAAGTGGTGGCTCTGCCGCCTTCTAGCTTGACTCGTGATGCCGGTAGTCTTGTTGACCCAAGTTTTGCCCGGTCGCAGCTAGATTCATCGTGGCACCATGTCGATGCCATCAAAGCCGAAGTCGATAAAAATCAAGCAGCAAAAGCTAAGCTGAAAAAAAACGAGAACAGACGCAGCAAAGAATTCGAGTTCTCTGAAAGCAGCAAATTAGAGGGACAGACCCGTCTTTACAGCGGTTGTTCAGAAGAAGAGCCAACTCTGCTGGCAGCTCAATGGCAATGCACCCCCGACGATACGCTAATAGGAAGCGATTCCACTCCCACTGAAGAGTCGTTCAAGCGAGCAGCCGAGAATGTCTCAACCTCACCCTCGACTCTAGCCTGGTTGTCCTCCCTGGTCTCGCCCGAAGTTCGCGCTTCAGTAGCCGCCAACAAGCAAACACCGCCAGAAACTCTGCGCAAACTAGCAAACGATGTTGATAATACTGTCCGTCTTTCTGTCGCAACCAACCCCAATACACCCTCAGACGTGCTGAGAAATCTCACCCGAGATGCCAGCAAACTGACAGCATCAGAAGCACAGTCAGCCTTATGCGCCAGAGGTGATGTGCTCGAAGCCGAACGTAAGAGCCACAGTTTACTCTCTAGCAACCGCTTCAACACCACCTCGAATCATCTTGTTGCCTCCTACACCAGCCTTGATGCAGTGGTTCCCGACGGCATCAACGATGGCAGCAGGGCTGACACTGAGTGGCAATCGCTCAACACCGATGGCGCCCAAAAGGCCTACAAGCAGCAAAAAGACACAGTCAAAGACCTCAAATTCAACCCTAGTGTAGCCAATCCCAATGGACCACGCGACATAGCCAAAGAACTGAGACCCCACTCAGCCTTTGACAGTCCACCAGAGAACGCCTCCCCCCAAGATAAGATTGCCTTCCTTAAAATGATTGCCACTCGCCTCAGTACTCCTCCGACAAAACTGACTGAACTGGCTCAACATGAGAGCATCGAAATTCGAGCAGCGGTGGCAGAGAATATAAATACACCAGCCGAAGCCTTTGCCTTGCTAGCAAAAGACAGCCAGGCACAGGTGAAATTAAGGGTAATCGACAACAGTAACTGCCCAAGCCAAATTTTGGAAATGCTGCAAGAAGACCAGGACCCCTATGTCGGTTACGAAGCGAAAAACCAGCTTAAGCGTATTCAAAATTCGATAGCCCAAGAACGCTCTTTCAATATTCAGTTGGACGGCCTGCTCTAATAAAAAGAAGACTAAATAGAAAGAAGTAGTTTCTATAGAAACTACTTCTTTCTTGCTGCAGACTAATACTAGAACTAGATTTCCCCAGCTCTAGGTTAGAGCTGGTGCCAGTTTTGATACGGCCGCCAAAGACTCTTCTAGAGCCTTGATGAACATATCGATCTGCTCATATGAAATTACCAGAGGGGGCTCAACTCTCAGTACCCTTGAATTGATATAGGTACCAGAGATGAGAATATTGCGGCTGAAAAGTTCTTTGGCCACAGCATAACCAGTGTCGTTACCAGTAAATTCCATCCCCAACATTAAGCCCACACCACGAATTTTAGAGAGCACATCGGGGAATTGCTTAGCCAACTGGGTGACTTTCTCAATTATGTAATCACCCTTCTCTTTAGCTTGCTTAGGCAAATCTTCGTCTAGCAAAATAGATATGGTCGCAATGGCAGCAGCGCAAGCCAGCGGGTTGCCACCAAAAGTAGTGGTATGCAAGAAAGGATTCTCGACATATTTAGCCCAGGCTTTTTCATTGCCGACAACAGCCCCAATCGGCATAACGCCGCCACCGAAGGCCTTGCCCAATGCCATTAAGTCAGGCACGACGCCTTCGTAATCGCAGTAGAACATTTTACCCGTGCGACCCATACCACTTTGCACTTCATCGAAGACAAGCATGGCGCCATATTTGTCGCAGAGTTCGCGCGCACTAGCGAGGTATCCTGGCGGTGCAACGTTGATACCGCCTTCACCCTGAATTGGCTCAACCACAAAGGCTGCTACTCTATCGCCACTAAAATCAGCGCAACTAAGAGTAGTCTCTAAGGCTTTGACATCACCAAAAGGAATATGGCTCCAATTCAACAAGGGCATGAAAGGTTCGCGGAACATAGCTTTAGAAGTGCCACCTAGTGAACCAAGAGTTTTGCCGTGAAAAGCACCGACGGTTCCGACAAAGTGCTTACGTCCAGTGGCCAACATAGCCATTTTCATACAACCTTCTACAGATTCAGTGCCTGAATTGGAGAAGAATGAATAATTGAGATCACCTGGTGTAATCAACGAAACCAAATAAGCCAAATAAGTTCTCAGGGGGTCAATCAACTCTTGCGAGTGAATTGCTTGGCGCTCCAACTGTTCAGTAACAGCCTTTAACACCCTGGGGTGGCGGTGACCAACGTTATAAACGCCATAACCACCCAACATATCTATAAATTCTTTGCCGTTGATATCGCGGAAAACTGCACCATTGTCTTCCCACTCTACAGCTGTATAGTCTGTGCTGACTGATTTTCGATACTTCAAGAAGCCAGCATTGACGTGATCAGTCCAATAACGAACAGAATCAGCAATAACTTTCTCGCGCTCCTCTTGGGTGAGCTTTTTCTTTCCGATAAGCTCCAGTACCTCCCTGGATTTTGCCTGAGCTGTCTCCAGATCTTGAGCCATTTTTTTTACTCCCACGTTTTTAGCAGCCTTCTACAAAGCGAAGAGCTGCTTTAATGACAACTGGCATATTCTACGCCTGTACTTGGTTTAAATCAAAATTTCAGAGCAAATATATAGCGACTTCTTCATGACAACATATTTAGGGCAAAATCCCTCGGCTCCATTTCGAAGTTTCACTAATTAGAAACTTATACATACGCACACAGCTCATTTCTCGCCCACTAGGCAAGAGCTGCTTTCCGAGCCCATCAGACACATAACCATTGGCCAGATAAAAGGGCTCGGCATTCAAGGCGGCATTAAGATTGAGCCAATCGAGACCAGCCTGACCAGCCAAACGCTCCAACTCGTTGAGCAAAGCCAGGCCAATTCCCTGCCGAGCAAGACGTGGAAGGACATAACAGGCGCGAATTTCACTCAATCGGGGCACAAGTATACCGAAACCAACCACGGCATTGTCCATTTCTGCTACCCGAACCACTTCTTCTTGGCGCTGTGGTCTTTGAGCGAAATTAGCAATGCGCTCATCGGTGACCGGGGGAGACCAGTCGTCCAAAACATCTTCGTCATAATAGTCAATGGGCTCACCGTGAACTGCAGCATAGTGCACATCAAGAATCCCCCTGATGTCCGAGGCTTCCGCTTCTGCTTCGGCTGCTTCGGCTTCTTCGCCTTCACTATTTTCTTTTACTTCACGAGCCTTGCGAATAATCAACATAGAGAGGGATTATAACCCTCTCTACAAAATTGCAGTATTCAATATGACACTCTCTGTCCGCCAAGGCTGCTAGGAGGAGCGTAGCGATCCCGCACCTGTGGGTCATAGCCAATTTTAGGCTTAACTACTTTAGGCTTAAGACTGAGGTCTTCTAAGCGGGCAAAAGGCTTGAGAAAAGCAATAAGACAGTCAACATTATCAGCATTAACGCCGCGGTCGCAGTAAAAAGCACTGAAGAGCTTGGCTCGCCCAATCAAGGCCGGAGCAGCGGTGATATTCACCAAAGTACCACCATTGGTCAGAGTGCAGAGATTAACGGTCAAATAGTTAGTAGCTGAGCTTGTCTGCTGCAGCTCAAGCAACAAATGACCAGCGGCAGTATCGGCCACAAGAATGTCATAGGCGTCCAGTTCTGCCAGGGCAAAACCAACTAGTTCGCAGGCCTGATTAAAATTCTGAGGCAGCTGTATCGACCGGCGCTCATAAGGCTTACCAAACTGTCCAACTTGCCAGGCGTGAACGAAACTGAGGAAACAAACAATCACTCCAGAGGCGATCGAACCGCAAATCACACTTGAAACAACCCAGGAGCTAATCAAACGTAAATCAGCTGGTGTGGATGAGTGGCCAGTAACAAGCGCTAAAGGGAAAGCCAGGGCAATTGGCACAAAGAATAAAAGACTCAAAACCAGAGCAGACGCTAAGCCAATCATCAATGATTGCAGAAAATATTGAGCATCATCCAGTTGGCCAATAGCGCCTTCTAGATCAACAATATTGCGACTCTTTTCCAATACAGAACGCTCTTTCGAACTGCGAGTATTTGCCATAAAGAAATATCCATTAGTAAGTTAAATCGAACCAGTAAAACCAATATACGGCCGACTACGTGTCAAACACGTGAAAGTGCAATGGCGATTGCACTTTCTATTTCTAATTCTGTTTTGCCTTCTACTTCACTCGAACGATAGGGAAGGTATAGGTTTTTACAAACGAAAGCTTGCTGTCTTGCAGAGTGCCAGCATTAAAAAAGCTCAGGGTGCCCAAAGGCATCAATACATCAGTAGAAGTGCTGACTTGCACGAAGGGCGAAGTCTGCGCTGGCGCACGACCAGCAAAATCTTGATAAACAATCGGCGCAGACATCTTGGGAGCAGAAAGAAAACCAGAGGCCTGGTAGCTCTTCAAAATCACATTAGCAAGCTTAGTCGCCTCTGCCAGATCTTGCCCTTGAGCGGCATTACGACAAGCATCACGGCAAGCTCTATCGTTTGCATAAGCGCCGAAAATAGCGATGCCCAAATGCAAACCCAGAGCAACAAAAACCGAAGCAAGAAAACAGCCACAGACAAACTCAACAGCCAAAGACCCTTTGGCTCTTCTTTGCCTTACGACTTTTCTGACTATACTTACCATCTTTCTATTCCTTAAATAAAACTGGCCAATCTAATTAGATACCAACTTGACCAAACGACGAGCAATCTTGGCGAAGGTCTGCCGCAACTCTGAACTGTCTGTCACCAGATTAAAGGTGCCGCCATGTCCGGCAATAGCAGCCATCCCGCCAGTGGTCGGATCGCTATTCTTGTCATTCAAAATATCAGTTTGATCAGGAATTATTACTGGATTTTGCGCCAGACCAATAGTGTAAAGAGCGACACCAGCATCGCGAGCTTCGACCGCGGCCATACGCGCATTTGCCTTAGGATCAGAACTAAGTGGACCACTAGGAACCGTTGGTTCACCATCAGTAAAGAGAACAATTGCTCGCGTACTCCCTAGACGCGAATGGCTTTTGAGGTCTTGCACTGCAGAGTGCACAGCTCCCCCGATATTGGTCGCCCCCATGGGTACGCAACTATCGATGGCTTTGTTGACCTCAGCATAGGCGGTCTTACCAGCAGCAGAATCGATTAGCACATGGGGAATGGGGTAACCCTTTTTAGCGCCATAGGGAGCATAATCATCAAGGTCATACCAGGTTTCAGTGCTATTAGCATCGCTGCCAACGCTAGAATCAAAAGCAACAAAACCAAAGTGCACATCGGCGTCAGTATTGAGAATCTGGGTCATTGTGCTTAGAGCAGTTTGAGCTTCCTTCATAGGCTTGAGCTGCTTTGCTGCCGCTTCAAAATAAGCTTTTTGATAGCCGGCACGGGGGCTGACAAAGACTGCCGTATTCGCTTTACTGCTTCGGTAAACACTGTCCGACTCCAGATTGCCTCGAGCGGCTTCAGTCAATGTAGCAATATCAGGAAAGGCGAAACCACCATAACTGGCGCCAGCGAAAGTAGACTGGCCATCAATGTTTACTACCACATCGGTGAACACCTTCATGCCATCAAAAGTTGGTGCTGTTCCCGGTGGAAAATTGCCGGGTGCTCTACCAGCTTCAGGGTAGATACCACCCGAACGCAAGCCCGGTACGCCATAGTATTGGGCTAAGTACTCGGAAGAGTAGCACTTAGCCTCCCAAAAGGCTTCGGTGAGAATCTGGGGATAACAAGCATTCAAACTAGAGCCAGTCGCTGCTGGCTTAAGGATATCAAAGATTCGCCCCCGCATCAGACCGTTGGCACCAGTGACAAGACTATAAACATTCTTGCCACCACCAAGAGTGGCGTCCCACTTGCGTTTAACAAAAGTAACCGGCGTTTGGTCGTCCATCGAGCCAGAGACATCGAAGCAAATCACCATGTCAAGCTTAGGCACTGCACCAGTCGAGACAGCATTGACATTGAGAGTATTGATACCAACATACTTACCAAAGGCTAAGGTGCGAGTGGTACTACTACTGACGCGCACCACCTTACCGTTAGGGCTGCTCATTGGCTCAACAGCACCAGTGACCGGATTTATAAACTCAAAAAATACTCGAGCTTCGTCTAGATCAGCACTCAGATTACTAAGCGAGACGACCTGGGTAGTGCGACTGAGAGCTTGACCGAGCACAGTATTGGCCTTAAAAATCTTAATTGCCGCTTCGATAGCGTCTTTGTGCGCTTGCAGTGGATCGACATTGTCTGAGCTAGCCAGGGTAGCAGTTCCTGCCAAAACAGCAGCGTCACTGGCGCTCTGAAGTTCCTGTTTAGCAAGGTAGAGACGAGCCACCTCGAAAGTAATAATAGATAGGAGGGGAACAATCACTAGTAAGATGAGCATCATTAACATTAGTAAGCTCTGGCCACGCTCACTGCGTCGCCACGACTTTCTCGGCTTTGAAGAAATATTATTCATAAGGAGACTCTTAAATCGTTAGGCCTTGGGGATTTTCACAATACTGCTTGGCCGAAAGATGCAGCTTAATTGGAGCATTTAGCCCATCAACTTTAAATGGTATTGGTATTGGTATCAAAGGTTCGGCCGAGCAATCAGCTGAAACTTCAATCTGGTAGCTGTTAACACTCTGATCAGCTGGCGTAGTCAAAGGTACCGACTGGGAACTAATTGCCAGAGTATCATTCTTTGTAATCAATATAGCAGTGTTGATATTGTCTACAGCTAGACCAGAAAAGCTGTTTTTCACTTGATTGATCTTACTGGCGGTTTCTGCTTTAGCAGAAGGCTTACCATCAACCGGAACAGAGAAAGAGTTGGCGCGAGCGGCAGAGATACTGGCGTAGTGAATACCAGCATACAAAAAACTTATGCGAAGAAAGACTGTGGCAAGATCAATTAGAGGAAAGGCAATAACCATTAGAACTGCCCACAAAATCATAGGCAGTTCAGCCAGCATGGCAGCGCGACCAGATCTTTTCAAAATACTTCTTCTCGATTTCACTAACATCTTAGCGCTCCGTATGGCCTTGAGCGGAAGAGAACTTGCCTTTTTGCATCTCAGGCAAGGGCTTTTGGCAGACCTTGAGCAAGATAGCCAATTGTTGACGAACCCGTTGATCACTAGAGGTATTGATACCACGCTCGCAGGCGGCTCGCGCCTGAAGCATTTGATTTGCCGAGAAATACGACTCGGCCACACGAACTTTCAATAAATCGTTGCTACCGTCTAACTTTAAAGAGTCTTCAAAAGCTTGAGCGGCACTAGCAAATTGACCGATCTGAAAATAACTTTCGCCCAGCCAATATAGGTCGTTGGCTGTAGCATTGCCAGAAGCGGAAATACGCTGATAGATAGGCAATGATTGATCAAATTGAGTGGCCTGATAAGCCTGTTGCGCCTGGGCCCGCAGGCGCTCTAGTTGCCCTATGGCGCTAGACCCGGGCAGAACATAGGCGATTGCTGTTCCAGAACTAACGCCGGTCTCGGCACAAGCGGCCGGAGCGCTGACAGTGCCTCCTAGCGATGCCGCACCTAAAACGAGTGCAACAGCCAGAGTAAGACCAGAGAGGGAGAGATTGTTGGGAAATTGAGGATAAAGCACGGTGACTCCTGTTGCTGCAAAATGACAGCAGGTTCGTTCGGTTCGCATGGGGTCATAATAGGTCGCCATTTGTGGCAAATTAGTGGCGAAATCGTGAAAAACTAACGCCAGACACGTATAAACCGCATAACGAAATCTGAGACGCTAGCCCTTTTTGCGCTCAATATTGAAATATTTGGCATCAGGATGCACCACAACAATGGCCGAGGTGCTCTGTTCTGGCACTAGTTGATACTCTTCTGAGAGACTAACTTCAATGCGCTCCGGCTTGAGCAATGTAAACAGATGTGTTTGGTCTTCAAGGTTGGGACAAGCCGGATAGCCAAAGCTATAGCGGGTACCACGATAGCCCTGCTGAAAGAACTTTCGCCGGTCACTGGCGTCTAGGTGAGCGAAGCCCAACTCAGCGCGCACTCTCTTATGCACCAGCTCTGCTAGAGCCTCAGCCGACTCTACAGCTAGGCCATGGAAGTACAAATATTCAGAGTACTGATTTGCAGCAAAAAGAGCCTGAGCCTGCTTTGTGGCGCACTCACCCATGGTGACAATCTGAGCAGGCAAGACGTCATAGCCGGTACTGCTGTCAGAGAAGAAATCAGAGATGCAAAAATGGCGACCAAACTGCTGACGAGGAAAATCGAAGCGCAACCATTCTTCAAGATTTTCAAGCTCAGCGAAACTTGTAGCTGGCACGAAGTCACTACCACTCTCTAGGCCTGGTGGCTTGTAAACAATCAGCTGATTAGCGGCCGAACGGCAAGGGAAATAGCCATAGACGGCCTTTGGCTCAAGCAACTTTTGCTCGATACAGCGCTGCTTCAAGTCAAGCAACATGGGCGTAATTTTCTCTGCCACCATGGCCTGATACTGCGCATCGGAACTATCACCTTGACGCACTCGGAACTGCCCACGGATCAAAGCATTTTCGTTTAAGTAAGAAAAAACTTCACTCAAGTCGAAGTCGCGAACAGCCTTAGAGCCCCAGAATGGTGGCAACACTGGTGCTTCAGCAACTATATTAGAACGGCCAGAAGAAACGCCAGAAGAAAGGCCAACTGGCTCATCGACAATGATCTCTTTGCCAAATCTTATTTCTTCAATGTCATCATCTTCGTCGAGGTCTTCACATTCCACAGCAGGTGGTTGCGGCAAGAGAGAGTGATCGCCAGTAGCAATCACTTCCATAATCTTCAAATCATCAAAGGCATCTTGTCCATAGTAGAGCGTCCCCTTATAGACTCTGCGACAGTCCTCTTCAACATATCGTCTCGTTAAGGCCGCACCGCCCAAGATTACTGGAACGCTAATGCCTCGTTGATTGAGGATAGCGAGATTCTCCTTCATGATCACCGTAGACTTGACGAGCAAGCCACTCATACCAATACAGTCAGCATTATTCTGTTCAGCAGCCGAAATGATATTCTCGATTGGCTGCTTAATGCCAAGATTAATGACGCGGTAGCCATTATTCGTCAGAATAATGTCTACCAAATTTTTGCCAATGTCGTGGACATCGCCTTTTACTGTAGCCAAAACCATGGTACCGCGGGTAGAGCCCTCTACTTTATCCATAAAGGGCTCTAGATAAGCAACAGCAGCCTTCATGGTCTCGGCCGACTGCAGAACAAAAGGTAGCTGCATTTTACCGGAACCAAAGAGATCACCAACAACTTTCATACCATCAAGCAAAATAGTATTGATAATTTCTAGTGGCTTATAGCGTTCCATGGCTTTTGCCAAGTCAACTTCAAGAGCGACGCGATCGCCATCAATAATGCGCTGCTTGAGGATCTCTTCAATAGTGGCATCAGCCTTGCGCTCAACCTTTGCAGTAGCTCCGCCCTTTGCTTTATCTTTGTAGAAGTCGAGCAAGGCGAAGAGCGGATCATAATCAACCTGGCGCTGATCAAAAATGAGTTTATTGTGGAACTCGCGCTCTACCTCATCGATTTTGTAAAGAGGCAAAATCTTCTGGGCGTTGACAATGGCCATATCGAGACCATACTGAACAGCATGGTGCAAAAACACCGAATTCAAAATACGGCGGATGCGTGGGTCCATGCCAAAGCTAATATTACTGACGCCTAAAATGGTCTTCACGCCAGGCAAATTTTCTTTGATCAGCCTAATACCTTCAAGGGTTTCTAGGCCAAGGCGACGATCATCCTCATTACCAGTAGAAAGAGTAAAAGTGAGGGCATCAAATATCAGATCATGGGGGGGCAAACCCTGACCACAGGCTAAATCATAAATACGCTTAGCAATTTCTAGTTTTTTGTCGGCGCTCTTTGCCATACCAGCTTCGTCGATGGTAAGCGCAACAGCAGCCGCACCATAGCGTTTTATCAGCGCGACCTTCTCCAGCATCTTAGCTTCGCCGTCTTCTAAATTAATAGAATTGACAATGGGCTTACCAGCCACTAGTGCCAATGAAGCCTCAAGCACTGCATATTCAGTGCTATCGATCATTATCGGAATTTGCAATTCGGTATTGAGTCGCATTATAAACTTCGACATATCGGCCACTTCGTCGCGACCGACATAAGCCGTACAAACATCAAGAATATGCGCGCCTTCGCGCTCTTGTTCGCGAGCCATGGCGACCATGCCGTCAATCTGCTCTGCTTGCAAAAGATCTTTGAATTTCTTGCTGCCATTAGTATTGGTGCGTTCACCAACAATCAAGGGGGGCTGATCAAGATCAAAAGCGACCGAGGTATAAATGCTTGCGGCCGAAGGAACAAAAACTGCCTCACGCTGCTTTGGTGCAACCTCACCAATCTTGTCGACCACAGCAGCTAGGTGTGCCGGAGTCGTACCGCAGCAGCCACCGACGATATTGACGCCCTGCTCATGGACAAAACTGTACAAAGAATCGGCCAGCTGCTCGGGAGTTAGCTTGTAGACCGTTTCACCGTTAACATTTTCCGGTAATCCGGCATTTGGCAATACCGATACTGCCCGAGGTGCATTCTGGCAAAGATACTGAACCGGATCAATCATCTCACGAGGGCCCGTAGCACAGTTGATGCCAATTACATCGACTTGATAGCTCATCAAAGTTGTTAAGGCCGCTGATATATCAGTACCAACCAGCATGGTACCAAGCGGTGGTGCCTCTAAAGTTACCTGAGCAATAATAGGCACACGTCGTCCAATTTGACGCAGATAATCTTCTATAGCAATGACAGCGGCTTTAGCCTGCAGCAAGTCTTGACCTGTTTCAAACTGCAAAACATCAACACCACCATCGACCAGACCGCGCACCTGCTCGAAATAAGAAGCGCGCATTTGCTCAAAAGTGATATGCCCCAGTGAAGGAATTTTAGTGGTTGGACCAATCGAGCCAGAAACGAATCGTGGTTTACTTGCGCTATAAGCTCGCGCTACGTCTTTAGCTAAGCTGGCAGCTTTCTTGTTTAATTCATAGGTGCGTTCAGCCAAGCCAAATTCAGCTAAAACTATGCTAGAGCCACCAAATGTGCAGGTTTCAACTACATCACAACCAACTCTAAAGAAAGATTCGTGAATCTCTGAAATTACATCAGGTCGGCTGGCAACCAATATTTCAGGGCAATTTTCGCAATTTTCATAGTCATCGAGAGTGAGGTCATAAGTGTGAACTGAGGTGCCCATGGCGCCATCGAAGATCAATACTTTTTCTCTCAGGGCCTGCAAAAAATCCAATCTGGCACCTCGAAACTGCTTAGTGAGCCGACATAAAGCCCATGGCCTTAACGCTTTTCTGACCTTCATCACTAAGACAGAAGCTGACAAATTTGCCAACTCGCTCTTCGTTTGCCTGATTATAGTAGACATAGAGAGGGCGTGAGAGTGGATAATCGTTACCGGACAAGGAACCACCCTGTTTCGATTCTGGGGAATGCTCGGTGAGCTTCAATTTCAAAACTTTCACTTTATCGGTGGCCTTGGCCGCTTGGGCCATGCCAACAAAGCCAATGGCCAGACGATTGCCCATCACCGCACCAATTAAGGCTTCAGAAGAGGGCATCACTTTAACAACTGCAGCAAAGGGCTTAGCTGCAAGCACATGCTCTTGGAAGTAATCAGAAGTGCCGCTTGTGGCCTCACGGCCGAAAGCACGAATAGGCTCCGCAGCCAAATCTTTCCGTAATTGCTTCCAGGTAATAATTTCACCTAGATAGATTTTTGCCAAGTCGACTAAATCAATTTCCTCTAACTTGTTTTGGGGATTGACGACAATGGCAATAGCATCGCGAGCCACCATCAAGCGTTTGAGATGAACACCTCGCCCATGAGCAGCCTTGTTCTCAGCCTCAGTAATTTCACGAGAGGCCGCAGCCAAATCAATTTTGCCGGTCAGGAGATCATCGATACCAATACCGGTATCACCATCTTTCACCGAAATCTGCAAGCCCGGCTTGCTGGCCATAAAGTCATTGGCCCACTTTTGCATCAAGCCTTCCATTGTATCGGAACCTTGGATGACAATAGAAGAACCGTCTTTCGCACCGGGAAGAGTTTGACCAACGCCAGACTTAGGTGCCGAAGTGCAGCTAGTCAAGGCAAAGCTTGCAGTGCAAGCGATGGCAAGAACAACTGGATAAAACACGGCTTTGTCGAGCTTATTAAACCGAGGATGCCACTGCATAGTTTTCATTCATCGCTCCGTCGAACTGGCGCATTGTTCACTAAGTTTCTAACGGTCTATTTTCAGGCCTATGAGCTTGATATAACAGCAAAAAGCGCTCAATATTTACCATTCTAGGTGACTTCTCTCTAATGATCCGGTCAAATCAGCCAAAAGCTCATGGGCTGAGCCATAACGCTGATCGAGGGAAAGCGCTGTTGCTCGCCCAACTATGGCATCTAAAGCAGGCGAAATCTTGACCATCGTTGAGGGATGCGAAGCAGCCAGCGGCTCGGGCTCTTCTGCCGTTAGTAAGAAAAACAGTGTGGCACCAAGAGCATAGATATCGCTCTGAGGGCAAGGCTTGCCGCGAAACTGCTCAGGCGGAATATAGGCATGTTTACCGACAACGGTAGCACCCGTGGCATTCTCTAGCTGCCTGGCGACATTGAAATCTACTACTTTTACTTCACCTGCCAAATTGAGCATAATGTTTTCTGGCGTTAAGTCTCGATGAATGACCGGTGGATAAAAATCATGGAGGTAAATTAGCACCCGACAAAGCTTGGCTCCAACTTCGCGAACAAACGTTTCAGATTGGGGTCCTTCCTTTTGCACCAATTCTTTGAGCGAGCACCCTTCAACAAACTCAAGAACCAAATAACCTCGGTAATCTTCAACAAAACAATCGAGAAGCTTGACCACGCCAGGATGATCAAGACGAGTGAGAATATCAGATTCATGCTTGAGCTTGGCAGACAAGCGCTCCAAGACAGAACTCCCCTGATAGACAGGCATAATATATTCCTTCAAGACAACATCCAAGACAACATCGCTCTGAGTAGCCCCAGAAGGGTCATTGACACAGGCCAGATAAGCATTACCCTGTCCGCCACCGCCCAATAGTCCAACAACGGTATATCGACCGTTGTTGAGATTGACACCGGCAGAAAGAAGCCCTTCTCGCTGGCGAATATTGGCAGTAGAAAATTGATGCAACCACAGTTCTGTAAACTGGGCCGCCCCAACAACTTTGTCTTGCTCTTTGTCTTGATCAGCAGAAAACGAACAATGAGCATGGGGAGCCCAAGTGTTTATGGCATTGAGCAATGATGTTCGGCTATTATCCCTGAGCATATCTTCATAGCGAAGCGTGTACCTCGCTCCCAAAACCGTTCTAATTTCAACATGTAATTCTTTATCGGGAGTAAAGCGATTCAAGTGCTTCAGCTCGATTCTATCGACAGAAGACCAAGGTATGACGATCTCGGCAAAGAGCTCATCGGTCAACTCCATCAATAGCACCATTTTTGATGGCAAGATCTTCAAGCGCTTGGGCTTCTCTAAGATCCACACACAGAGAGCAATGAGTAGCAGCAGGGCAGTGACTACAATCACCGCTGGCAAACAAGCACCCAAGAAAATTGGCCCCCACCAGGAAGACTGCAAGAGCTCCGGTGAAGAGCAGATGTTATAGCTGCAATAAAATACTAGAATAGAGAGGAAAGCCAAATTCGTTTTGAGAAAAGTGCCAAAGAACATTGAGCGCTGATCTAAGCGGCGATAGATACGCAAAGCCGCCAGTCTCAAGCATATTTCAGAATTGGAACCGCCGGCAAAAGACGATACTTCTGAGCCACCGGCCACGCTAACAAAAGAACCAACTTCGGCCATAGCCCTTCTTACTCTCGAAGTATTGGTCATAGCGCTTGCACCCGCTCAATCAGCTCATCAATGCTTTTAATGCGCTCGCTGACATCCTGCTTCGTGCAGTCGGCAATGAGCCGATCAAGACTAGGCGCAATCGGCACTAGCAGTGCGGCGTGCAATTCAGTTAACGGTTCAGGCTCACAACCAGTGAGGGCAAAATACACTGTCGCTCCTAGTGAATAAATATCTGAACTAAGCCCAGCTTTACCGCGAAATTGCTCGGGGGCAATGTAAGACTGTTTTCCTACTAGAGTGCCAGTAGCAGTACCCAAAAGGGCATTGGCCGCGCCAAAATCTATGAGCGAAAGACAACCATCGCGAGCCAATACCAAGTTATCGGGAGTAACATCGCGATGAATGACCGCTGGATTTTGACTATGCAAATACTGCAATATCTTAGCCGCCTCAAGCAACCAGCGCACCACCACTGCCGGTGGCTGAGCACCCTGCTCGGCAACAAAGCAACGCAAGTCTATGCCTTCAATATGCTCAAGCAAAATATAGTTTCGACCGGCACTGACAAAATAATCTAGCACGCGAGCGATGCGCTCATGACTAAGAGAGCTCAGCAACATCGACTCGCGCTCAAACATCTCCAATGCTTTGGCTTTTAAACTATCATCAGAACCAACCGGCAATACCGCCTCTTTAAGCACATAGAGTTTGACTTGAGATGAATCGGTTTGTTCCGGTTTCGACACTAGATAAACGGCAGAAAGGCCACCAAATGAAAGCTGTCCTTCAACTTTTAAGGAGCGACTAGTGCCGGCTGCCTGATAGTCAATTATTTGACCAGGTTCAAGCGGTACAAAGATTGTAGAGCCAAAGCGACTCTCTAACTCTTCCTCCCACAAATGAGTGAAGGAAGCATGAACACTTTGCCGCGGGTCAGTAGCTGGTAAGTTTAGATCAAGAGCGCTGAGGGCTGGTTTAAAAATGGCCTGACGAGCAAAAGCCTGAACAGCGAGAATAAACTCTTTGAGATGATCGCGCGATAAGCCGTTCAAGGCCAAGGCGATGCAAGCACCATCGTTAAACTTAAGCATCATAGCCTGTGGCTGACCGCGCTCGGCGATGCCTCTGCCATCGTTGAAGACAAACTCGACTGCAACCAAGGTCGACCAGGGGCGCGATAGACAAAATTTAGAATCGAAGAAAAACTGCCAGGGCAGGCGCAGCCGCTCTTTACCAACAATCAACTTGGTATCAGCAGTGACATTGATAGCCAGGACACCAACAGCAATTAGCAGCAAATAAAACACTATTGTGGCGACCGCAAACTCCGCCCCAGCTACCCCGGTAGAGATATTAGCGAAGGCCTCAACGGCTAAGGTAAAAACGGCAAAAATAGACCAAAAAAACCAAATAGGCGAGAGTGCCAGAAGAAAGGCCAAAGCAGTAAAACCAGCACGATAACGCAAAACCGCCGCAGGAGCAGTCAGCGCTAAAAGCCGATCACTATCGGCCAACTCGCTGACTTTCTTGGTTGAATTTGTAGACATGAAGTAAGGCAAATAGCCCCGGCCGCTAGAGAATCTTGCTTCCAACTATTTGCCCGTTCATACAAAAAACTCCCCCCATGGCTTTGGGGGGAGTTTTGAAGATTCACTCGAATTAGCAAAAGCTGTCGGCAATTATTCTTCGTCGAATTCTTCCATGTCTTCGCCATATTCACCGAACTCATCAGCTGATTCGCTGGTGGCCAGGAGAATCTCGGTGGTTAGTGTAGCGGCGCAGTCTGGAGAGACACCGACCGCAGTCAAAGTCTTAACCCAGTGCACAACTTCGTCTAATAAAGCAGTGTCCATAACTGATTCTCTCTCTGTAGCTGTAGCTGTTTGCGACATTATGTTCCCCTACTTCCTTAATTTTTCTAATATTTCAAAATCCGATAACTTGTTTTTGCATCAGTAGTCGCCCATGCTACTCCACCAGAGAGGGCTTGTGTAGCGCTCTTTGCTTAAATTCTTTCAAAAAGACACGGGGCATATCCAGCCGATATAGCCGCGCTGTTGACTACTACTCAGCGTCAAGTTGCCATTCCAGAGTAATGCGGTCACCAGACCTGCCAGGAGCAGCTGCTTTCACCTGGTAGGCCTTGATCATGGCCTGCGTACCAAGCTCTTTGCTAGCCTTTTCTGGGCTAGAGAATGCTTGCTTAGAATCCTTGCCAGCTTCCGCCATGGCCTCTTCAAAAAGCTCAAAAGCAAGCCGTGTTCCGGGAAGGCGTCCGGCAGGGTCGAGATTTTCAAAAGCCAAGCGCAAGTCTTTAAGCATATGGTTAGTGGCAAAGCCTGGAGCCAGATCGTTAGCCAATATCCGCCTCCCCAGATTGCTCAAAGACCACGAACCACCTGCGCCGTTCTCCAGCACGTCAACCACCAGAGCCTTATCTAAGCCGAGTTCTTCAGCCATCGAAATAGCCTCGCAAACACCGATTAAATTAAGAGCACAGAGAGTCTGATTAGCAAGCTTAAGGGCTTGACCATTGCCAGACTTGCCACAGTGGCGAATAGTCTTGCCCATGGTCTCAAGATAAGGTTCAATTTGCTGAAAAGCTGCAAAATCGCCACCGACCATAATGGTCAAGGTTCCTTGCTTAGCGCCGATATCGCCTCCAGTAACTGGCGCATCGAGAAATTTCATATTGGCACTAGCCAGCGATTTTTCAATTACACGAGCCGCTCTAGGCCCAATTGTGCTGAAATCCACTACCAAGCAGCCTGGGGCGGCAAGGTCAGAGACCCCACCTGGGCCAGTCAAGACAGACTCGACATCGCGTTCATCGCCCAGACAGCTGAAAACTATGTCGCTACCAGCCAAACAGTCTTTCAAATGGGCAAACACTTCTGCCCCTGCGGCTTTCGCTACGGCAAGCCCAGCGGAACCAGAAGATCGGTTCCAGACTTTGAGCCTACCGCCAAAGCGGGCAAGAACGGGCGCAAGATTAGCAGCCATTGCTGCACCCATAATTCCCATACCAAGAAAACTCACACTCTTGGTCAAGGCTGCCTTTTCATTTCCAGACACAGCTGTCTCCTAAAACCCGAACTAGCTAAGTTAACTCAGTAACATTGAATAGAGATTACCGGCTTGAAGCGACTATTCTCCAGTTGACAGGCATCTTTTTTAATCTTTTACTTTAGAATTAGAATTTGTTTCAGAATTTCGGACAATGTCAGAAAATCCCGCCTTCCAAAAACTCAAGGGAACGCACTCGTGCCGAGACTCGGCCTTAAAGTGCGTTGACTGCAACGGCCAAGTTTGCCCCAAATGCTTTGTCCAATGCGCCGTAGGCAACCGCTGCAAAAAGTGCGCCAGCCGCTTTACTTCACATGTGCTATTGACCAGCCCGAAAGTTCTGGCAAAGCTTTCTGCCGCGAGTATCTTGCTCGGAATCGCCTGGGGATATATCCAGCCCCACCTGGAGATCATGGGCATGTACGGCTACGTTATACAGTTTTTCGCAGCCGCCTTGTTAGGAAAATTGCTACACAAGGCAGCTTCCTACAAGCTCGGCACCAAAGTAACCACAGTGGCAGCACTAGCCCTTATTGTTGGTCTTGCAATTGGCCCCAGTCGAGATACGGTTCTTAACGCCATTCAATACTCAAATTTGCCGCCAGCTGAAGGCGGTGACCCCAATGCTCTAGGCGGAGAGCTAATTCGGCTGGCAATTTTCCTGATTGGAGCCCTAATGCCCTTTATCCGTAAAAACTAATATGGGATATTCTGAAAGTATGGCGAGCGCCAAAATCGGGTAATCTTAGGATCTACTCAGAAAGAGCATGATGGAAAGTTTTAGCAAAGTCTGCCCGACTTGCAAAAAAGAATATAGCAATGAAGTTGTTGTCTGCCCCGACGATAACAGCCAACTAGCCCCCCTTGCCAAAGACGCGCTAGTTGGCACAGTCTTTGCCGACAAGTACGAGATTCTCTCAGTACTCGGCGCTGGCGGCATGAGCGTCATTTACAAAGCGCGCCACAAGTACATGGAGCGCATCTGTGCTGTAAAACTGCTGCATCCATTTTTATTGTCTGATGCTTCTATGTTTCAACGCTTCCAATACGAAGCTAAAGCCGCTAGTAATTTATCCCACCCCAACGTCGTCGCCATGCACGACTTTGGTATCACCAATGATGGCAAAGCCTATCTGGTCATGGACTATCTTGAGGGTGAAGATCTTTCAACAGTATTAGAAAGAGATGTGCTTTTAACCGAACCACAAGCCCGCGAGATCTTCAGACAAGCCTTAGCTGGGCTTGATCACGCTCACTCAAAAGGTGTTATTCACCGAGATCTGAAACCAAGCAATTTATTTTTGATACCACAAACCGATGGCAGTGTTTTGGTCAAGCTGGTCGACTTTGGTATCGCCAAAATTTCCGATTCGAGCAGCTCCGCCCAAAACCTGACGAGAACGGGTGAGGTATTTGGTTCACCTTTGTATATGAGCCCTGAGCAGTGTTCTGGCAAATCACTAGATGCCCGCTCGGATATCTACTCACTTGGCTGTTTGATGTACGAAGCATTGTGCGGCCGGCGGCCATTGGTGGGCGAGTCGGCTTTAGAAACAATGCACATGCATATTAAAGATGTACCTCTAACACTTTCGCAAGCAGCGCCAAAACTGGAAGTTTCACACCAGCTCGAAGATGCCGTGATGAAATGTCTTTGCAAACGACCGGATGATCGCTTTAGCAGCGTAGCTGAACTCTATCAAGAAATATACGGCGAGCCCTTACCAAAAGTACCTGTACCGCACTCGGTCAGTGGTACCGATTCGCAAATAGTTATACCTAACACTTCCAGTTCAGCCACAGCCGCATCAACAAAAAAAGCTGATGAAACGACGGACAAGTCTGGTCTTTACTTAACACCTAGCGACAAAAAAAAGCTGCTACCAATTGCGGTGGCACTAGCTATTTTTGTTTTAGCCTTCGGCTCAAGCACTTATTGGGTGGTCTTTGTCTGGCCTGGTCCAGATACAGACAGGGGCACGCTAATAAACCGCTGGGTCTATACGTTCTGGGTTGATCGCGGTGACAAACTCGCCAAACAGCAAAACTTTATTGATGCCCTTAAGGCTTACGACAGTGCCGAAGAAGCAGCCGACAAGTTTGGTGACAACTTTGGCCGCAAAGTAAATGTTTTGCGGGCCAAACTAAAATTAGCCAGCAATTTGAATCAGCCCAAGTTGACAGAACAGATTCTTCGCAGCTTAGGGCAAGTCTCACGCTCTCAAGCACTGGCAGATTGCGAACTATCACGCAAAGAAATAGCTAGAATCGCCGCTCTCTATGAAGCTACCCTGGCAAGCAAAAAAGGCAGCAGCAAAACTTCGGTGTACGAACTAGCCATGCAAATGGGTACAAAAATCGAAGCAATCATCGGCGTGTCACGCCGACTCGCTGCCGTGCAAGCCTACGACGATCAAGAAGATTTACTAACCCGGGCCACTCATCTCTATTCACAACTGGCTGGTGATGACGATCCGCAACTAGCCGATCTAAAAACTGAGCTAGCTTACTCGCACTGGCAGCAAGACGAAGTAAGCGAGATTAGACCGCTTCTTGCAGAAGCCTTAGCGATAAAAATAAAGGTCAACGAGCGCAGCGGAACACGAAATAGCAACATAGATGAAGGCGAAGCCTGGCTAAGACTAGGCCAATTCGACCGCGACCGCAGCAAATTTGATCAGGCAGAAAAAGAACTGAGCAAGGCTCTGAGCATCCTACATGAGTATAAAAAGCTCGACAAAAATAACAATAACTCGGTGCGGGCCTATAAACTCTTGACCGAAGCTCTAAACGCCATGGCTGACTATAAGGCACAAACACATAAAGAAGCAGAAGCAGTAGCCCTGCGCGATGAAGTCGCGGTACTCAAGAAAGTAAAGCTCGATTATCATCCCGATATAGAATGAGTCAAAAAAAAGGGAGAAAGAATTATCTTCTTTCTCCCTTTTCTTAATCAATTGATTTTTACTTAGCAGAACCGGCCAAGACAGTGACTTTGGCTAAGCCAGCCTCAAGGTCTTTGACTAAATCGTCGATGTCTTCTATGCCGACAGACAATCTCACTAGAGCATCAACAACGCCACGGGCGTCGCGTTCGGCTTTAGGAATAGAGCCATGGGTCATCGATACTGGATGGCAAACAAGAGACTCCACACCACCCAAACTTTCGGCTAGCGAAAACAGTTTAGTTGAACCCAAGAACTGACGAGCGCTTTCTTCGCCACCTTTGAGCACGAAAGAAACCATGCCACCAAAGCCATTCATTTGAGCTTTAGCAAGAGCATGCTGGGGATGGCTTGGCAAACCAGGATACATGACTTTCTCAACCGCTGGATGTTTCTCTAAATACTGAGCAATGGTCATAGCATTTCTCTGGTGCGCTTCCATGCGCACAGCAAGGGTTTTGACACCACGTAGAACCAGCCAGCAATCCCACGGGCCCGGTACGGCACCGACTGCATTTTGGTGGAATTTCAGAGTTTCATAGAGATCGTCACGGGAAGTAAGAACGGCGCCACCAATGACGTCACTATGGCCACCGATGTACTTGGTGACCGAATGCACAACAATATCAGCTCCCAAAGCAATAGGGTTCTGCAGGTAAGGGCTAGCAAAAGTATTATCAACAACAGTGATTTGCTTGCCGGCTTTAGCCACTTCAGCAATGGCTTTGATATCGCAAAGTCTGAGCAATGGGTTTGTTGGCGTTTCAATCCAAATCATTTTTGTATTTGGCTGAATTGCTGCCTTTACCTTAGAAGCATCACTGGCATCAACATAGGTGAATGTAATACCGTAGCGCTTCCACACCTTCTCAAATAAGCGATAGGTGCCACCATAAACATCATCACCGCAAATAACATGATCACCACTAGAAAGCAGATTCATGATGTTGCCTTCGGCGGCCAATCCAGAACCGAAGCATAGACCGTACTTAGCGCCTTCAAGAGCAGCCAAGCATTCTTCTAAGGCAAATCTTGTCGGGTTTTGGGTGCGGGCATACTCAAAGCCCTTGTGCTGATTCAAACCCTCTTGCACATAAGTCGAAGTTTGATAAACCGGGGGAATAATGGCTCCAGTAGTTGGATCTGGCTCCTGGCCTGCGTGAATAGCCTTGGTCGAGAACTTCATCGATAATCTCCTCTGATCTTTATTTTAGACAGAAATTTTAGTGCCTTTGGTTTTGACAGCATGGGCATCAACATGACTTGATGCCTTCAAGTGCGAAACAATGTCAAACTTGGTCAAGACAGCGCATGCCTTACCCTCTTTAGTGAGGATAACCATGTTGCTACCTAGCTTAAATTGCTTATAGACTCTGTCAATTTCGCTATCCACATCAAGCTGCGGGAAGGGGCGCCCCATCACCGATGAAACAGTAGTCGTTTCTGGATGTTTGCGTTCGTAGACAATCTGCATGGTGATCAAATCGTTGATATGACCAACGTTTTGACCAGCGGCAGTAACCACCGGAAGCTGATCAATTTCATACTTCTGCATAATCTCAATAGCCATTTGTACAGTATCATCGGGCTTGATTGTAATCATGGCTGGCACTTTGCCTGAGCTGGTCTTGCCGGCCAACAAATCTTTAGCAAAGAAGCTCAGACCTTCAGCTTGCAGGTAACCGTACTCACGCATCCAATCATCTGAATAAATCTTGCTCAAGTAGCCTCTGCCACCATCAGGCAGAATCACTACAATCACATCTTTCTCCGTCATGGTGGCAGCCACTCGCAAGGCCGCAACTGTTGCCGTACCACAAGAACCACCAATTAACAGACCTTCTTCGCGGACAAGGCGACGAGCCATAAGGAAAGATTCTTTGTCAGAGACGCGTTCAAAGTGATCGACTATTTTCAAATCGGCATTGCGAGGAATAAAGTCTTCACCAATACCTTCAACCTTATATGAGCCTGGAGTGTCACCCGAATAAATAGAGCCTTCAGGGTCAGCACCAACAATTTTGATATTTGGATTTTTTTCTTTCAAATACCTGGCAGTACCAGAAATGGTGCCACCAGTCCCGGCACCCGCAACAAGGCAAGTAATTTTGCCAGAGGTTTGCTCCCAAATTTCTGGGCCGGTAGTCTCATAGTGAGCGTCCGGATTATTGGGATTAGCAAACTGATTAGGTTGGAACGAACCAGGAATTTCCATGGTCAGTCGATTGGCAACAGAGTAGTAGCTCTCTGGTGAGCTGGCCGAAACAGTAGAAGGAACCATCACTACTTCAGCACCATAGGCCTTAAGTAAGTTGATCTTCTCTGGCGCGACCTTGTCAGGACATATCAGAATACATTTATAGCCTTTGACTGCAGCAATTTGAGCCAGGCCTGTGCCTGTGTTGCCGGAAGTTGGCTCAATAATTGTGCCCCCAGGCTTGAGCAAACCAGCCTTTTCGGCTTCCTCAATCATTTTCAAAGAGGGTCTATCCTTGATTGATCCTCCCGGATTAAAAACCTCCAGCTTGGCCAAAATTGTTGGCTTCAAGCCGAGAGTAACCTTGTTAAGCTTAACAAGAGGAGTTTGGCCTATAGTTTCCAGGATGTTCTCGCAGTACTTCACAAGGAAGTCCTCCATTACAATATGTATGAGAAAGAATAGGTTTAATTATACGGCGATGACAGACAACAAAGACTGCTACAAACCTGAAGATCTATCAGATTTTGATTGGAAAAAGGACCTCGGGGCGCCTGGCGCCTACCCCTTCACCCGTGGAATCTACCCAGATATGTACCGATCGCGCAAATGGACAATGCGTCAGTATGCGGGTTTCGGTAATGCAGAAGAAACAAATAAAAGATTTAGATATCTCTTAGGTAACGGCCAAACCGGACTTTCTGTCGCTTTTGACCTGCCCACACAAATGGGTCTCGACTCGGACGACCCCATGGCTTTGGGCGAAGTCGGCCGCACCGGAGTGCCGATTGATACCCTCAAGGACATGGAACGCCTTTTTGATCAAATTGATCTTGGCAAGGTATCTACCTCTATGACAATCAACTCGACTAGCGCCATTCTGCTCGCCATGTATCGGGCAGTCGGAATGAAGCAAGGAGTTAGTGCAGCTGATTTATCAGGGACTATTCAAAACGACATTCTCAAAGAATACGAAGCCCGCAACACTTATATTTTTCCGCCCAAGGGCTCTATGCGCTTGATCACTAACATCTTTCAGTTCTGCGCTAGCGACATGCCTAAATGGAATACCATTTCAATTTCCGGTTATCACATTCGCGAAGCCGGAGCCACAGCCGTCCAAGAATTGGCTTTCACTTTCGCCAATGCCATTGAGTATGTGAGAGCAGCTCAATCTTCAGGCTTAGAAGTCGATAGCTTCGCTGGTCAACTGTCATTCTTCTTTGTCGCCCAAATGAATTTCTTTGAGGAGGTCGCCAAGTTTCGAGCTGCTCGGCGCATCTGGGCCAGAATTATGAAAGAGCAATTTGGCGCCAAGAGCCCTAAGTCACAGACTTTGCGCTTCCACGTGCAAACAGCAGGCTCAAGCCTGACCCTGCAACAACCAGATAACAACATTGTGCGCACAACCATTGAAGCTCTGGCAGCGGCCCTCGGCGGTTGCCAATCACTGCACACAAATTCTAAAGACGAAGCAATTGCCCTGCCCACTGAAGCTTCGGCATTGACAGCTCTGAGAACTCAGCAAATCATTGCCTTTGAAACCGGCATTACCAATGTGGCAGATCCCATGGGCGGCTCCTACTACATTGAGAATCTCACCAACAAGATCGAAGCAGAGGTAGAGGAATATTTACGCCGCATCGAAGAAATGGGCGGCGCTATCAAAGCAGTTGAAAGCGGCTACATTCAAAAAGAAATTCAAGACTCGGCCTACGAAGACCATCAGGACATAGAGCGTAAGGCCAAATTGGTTGTAGGAGTCAATTCATTTATAGATGAACAGGAAGAAGAAATAAATGTGCAGCGCATTGACCCAGCGCTAGAAGGCCGCCAAGTCACGGCCCTTCAAGAAATAAGGGCGAGCAGGGACCAAGAGAAAGTCGAGGCTTCCCTGGCCAAATTGCACCTGGCTGCCAACTCATCGGACAATCTTATTCCTCTCATTTGTGATGCCGTCGAATGCTACGCCACGGTTGGCGAAATCAGCAGCACTCTGAAAAAATCCTTTGGCAAATTCCGGCCGATGGTGACAATTTAAGTGAGAATAGCCCGGGTAGCCAAGTGGCAAAAATTGTTTTCGATGAAGACATCTTCATCTTTGATGAAGATATAGACTAGCTCTGGCGCAGGTCAGAGCGATGAAAGAAATTATTGGCGAAAAACTACTGGCAGGTAGCCAATCGGCTGGTGTATGCTGCCACCTGGAAGGGCGCGTTGCCAGTAAACGTTGTCAATCCAGCAGCCCGATGTCAAGCTTTGTCGTCAAGGGCTGAGCTCTCTTATTGGTCGCTAACAAATATTGGTTGCTAACAAAAAGGTATCTAGGAAGCATGGTTCAAAAGGCTGGCCTAAAAAAGATATTGGTCACTGGTGGAAGCGGAATGATCGGCCGCGCCATCATATCGAGACTGGTTGGTAGCAATCAGTGTTTAGTAAGAGCACAGGTTCGCGATAGACTTGACGCCCGCTCTAAAATGGCTAGCGGCGTCGATTTAACTGTAGTTGACCTACAAGCAGCCGATTTCACCCGCATTGGCGATCAAGAAATGCGCGCGCTGACAAAAGACATTGAATTTGTAGTACATGCCGCCGGACTAGTGCACCAAGAAGCGGCGTCTTATCAAGAGTATGAAGTTGTAAACGTAAGAGCCACCCAACAACTAGCGGAAGCCTGCGTCGCTAACGGTGTTCACACCCTGGTATTTCTCAGCACCTCGGCTGTTTACGGTAAGGGTCCTTTCAAAAACATTAGCGAAGCTGGCCCTTATTCAGCAAAAACACCATATGCCGTGTCGAAGATGACCAGTGAAAATTATCTGCAAACTCTAACTCAGAAAATTCCACGTATCATCGTGCTTAGACCGTCAATGGTTTTTGGCGAAGGTGATCGCGGCAACCTTCTTTCACTGATTCGTCAAATCAAAGAAGAAAAGTATGTTCATATCGGCAGCGGTTCTACGCAAAAGAGCTTGATCTACTCAAAAGACTTAGCAGCAGCCGTGCATCTTTGCTTACAGAAAGTACCAAATGGTTATCACGTATTCAACGTGGCCAATCCTATACCAGTTTCGATGAAAGACCTGGCGGACAACATTGCCGCCACCATGAACATCACAAAAAAATTCAGTTCTGTTCCTGAAGGCTTGCTCAAAATGGGCTTAAAAGCGGTTCAAGCCTTCATGCCTGGCAAAATCAATGTCACTCCTGAACAGATAGAAAAGCTAGCCACAGAAACCACACTTTCAACAGATAGCTTAATTGCCAGTACTGGTTTTGCACCAGCCACGAATCTTCAATCAGCAATCAAGGCCGAAGTCGATTGGGCAACAGCAAACAAACTTATATAGATAGATATTTCAAAATTAGTGAGCGCAACTCTTCTGTTCGCAGCGAATTCTTAGGCGGCCTCACTACTTTCTTGACCATGGCTTATATCATTGTGGTCAATCCGGCCATTCTTGCCTTTGCCGGTATACCCCAAGGCCCTTCAACGGTTGCCACTATTTTGACTGCGGTGTTTGGCTGCCTGGCCATGGGCCTATACGCCAATAGACCTTTAGCAGTAGCGCCCTATATGGGAGAAAACGCCTTTATCGCCTTTGGCCTGGCCGCTCTGGGTATTAGCTGGCAACTCAGACTGGGGGCAGTTTTTGTCAGTGGCTTTGCCTTCCTAACAATGTCACTACTAAAAATCAGACCATGGCTAGCTAATTCTATTTCGAACAGCATGAAGCACAGCTTCGCCGCTGGCATTGGACTGTTTTTGACATTAATCGGACTGTACGAAACAGGAATAATCGAGAGCGCTGTGCAAGGCATGCCAGCAAAAATATTGTTGTTGGCAGACGGTATCACCCTTGGTGCACCACCTGTGCCTCTCAAGCTGGGCAATTTACACGATATCAAAGTTATCCTAGCCATAATTGGCACAGTATTAACGGCCACATTGCTAGCCCGCAAAACAAAAGGGGCCATTCTTATTGGCATAATCGCCACAGCTGCACTGGGTTTTGCTTTTAATGTAGGCGAGCTGCCTAAAGCTATTTTCTCGATGCCATTTCAAGGCGATCTCAGCTTAGAGCCGATATTTTTAAAGCTCGATATCGCCTCGACTTTAAAACTCAGCTTCTTGCCGATATTGCTAACACTATTTCTCATGAGTTTTCTTGATACTCTGAGCACGATCGTTGGTGTTGGTGCCAATTGCGGCATGGTCGATGAAGACGGCAATTTGACAGACATTGAAAAACCAATGATTGTCGATGCTTGTTCTTGTATCTTGTCTGCTCTGGTTGGCTCTTCCACTAGTGGTGCCTTTATTGAGTCAGCGGCTGGCATAAGAGAAGGTGCCAGAACCGGCTTAGCTTCAGTCTTTACTGCCCTCTTTTTCGCCGCTGCACTGTTTTGCATTCCACTTCTAACACCATTACAACATCTCAAGTATGCCTATGGCCCAGCACTAATTTGCGTCGGCCTACTGATGCTCAATTCCCTGCGCAAAATTGATGTGGATGATTTGACCGAAGCTTTTCCTTCTTTTGCCACCATAGCCATGATGATTTTCACATACAGTATTGCCAATGGATTAACCGCCGGGCTAGTGCTTTATGCAGTGATCAAAACCATGTCTGGCAGAGTCAAAGAAGTATCTCTAGGAGCCTGGATACTAGCTTGCATGTGCATGCTCTATTTTGTTTTTGGACTGCCACACTAATACAGTTAATTGTTCGGGTACTAAACTAGCACCCCCAATATCATCGTCAGCCACCGCCTGAACTCATAGAAGAACCACCACCGCCGCCGCGATAGCTGAAGCCAGTGAAGACATTGCCATTGCCAGCATAGGTGCGGTTACCGGCATATTTGGCCACTTGAGCATAACCAGACTGAGCCTGATAGCGCAAAATTGGATTTTTACTGTAAGAAGCTACCCAAGAATAGTGGTCAATGGCGCGTTGAGTTTGATTGAGGTTGTGATAACAAAGACCCAAATAATAGTGAGTCATGTCATTGCAAAAACCAGAGCGGTCGGCCAATTCAAATTGTTCAGCGGCCGGGCCAAAACGTTTATTTTGAAATTCCTGCCAGCCCAGCTGGAACGACTTGGGTGGGGTCTTCGGTTTAGAACTCTTCGATGTGGAAGTTTTTTTGGCTGCCGCCTGCTCATTGACAGTTGCTCCAGCCGCAAACGACAGAAGACACAGGCAAGCGAAAATACTGTGGACGGTTTTACAGTTCATAGAGATCTTTTACCCATTCTCTGCCAAATGCCACGACTCTTAACTGCCCAAATCATGTCTAGATGATGTCTACGAATGCAGATTAGGCTGTATACACAGAGGGTCTAATACAAGGGTCTAGGATTTAGTAAATATGGCAACAAGCTCAGAGAACATCAGGCAAGCAGAGCAGCAAGAGCAGCCACTAGAAGGCGCCAGGCCGCTAGATAGGATGCCGGATAGTGCTGCCAATTTGCGCAGTCAATATTTCGACTGCTTGGCCAGCGGCAAAAGCAGCTGCGAAGTACCGAGAAAACAGCAAGAACCAAACGGCTCAATCGAACTGACCAACCCCTATACAAGCAATATAAACAACCAGAGCGAAAGAACAGAAGCCCTGGTGGAACAGCCTAAGCCAATAACGGCCGACACGGTCTTACCGCGAGCCCAGTGGACATTGGCCTTTAACCTTACTACCACTCAAGATCACCAACCTATTGGCGACGATAATACCGAGGCAAGGGTATACGCCGGCGCCCGTAATAAAACAGCCGAACTATTAGAGCTAGCCGCAACAACAGTAGGCAAGCCAGTCACCCTAGTGGTGCAAAATGCTCAGAGACCAGAATCTAGCGAAGCAAGCCCAGCGGCCGCAAACAGCAACAGCCTGGTAACTGATGGTGAGGCTCATGCCTCCTTGAGTGCGTCGGGCAAAGACTCTGGCGCTAGCGGCATGTTGATTCACACCTATATCATTCACGACGGTCAGATTCAGGAATTACCCACTCGACCATCTCAAGGTGTTGCGGCTGATACTGAAGCGCTACTGAACATCGCTGGCCGCCAAGCCCCTTCGGAACATCTCGCTCTCTTTGCCCAAGGCCACGGCGGCGGTCCCCATGGAGTATCGGGCGATACCGGCCGCGCCACCTTGCAAGAAATGGATGCCGCCATCAAAAATGGACTAGCCAGTAGCGGCCGAGACAAACTTGATTTAGTTGACTTTGATGCCTGCTCGATGGGCAATGCCGCTGTACTGGCAGCAGTGTCCTCACGGGCAGACAATATCATCGCTTCACCAGAGATGGAAACCGCTGGCGGAGAAGACATAGACGCCCAAAATGTTAGAGCAATAGTTGGTGCAGTCCTTAGCAATCCGGCCATGAACGGTCATGAGCTGGGGCAAAAAATAATTGATTTAGCGGCCCAGGGAGCTAACGGTGGTGCCGCTGCGCCACGAGAGATTGATCGCACGGTAGCTGGCACCGACACACTCTCACACTATAATGCCGCAGAAATTGGCCAGTTTAATCAACACCTCAATAACCTTGGTGCAGCTTTAACTCAGGCCTTCGAAAGTGAGTCAAACAGGCAGGCTATCCTTACGGCCATTGGAGATGCACCACTAGCCTCACAGGCTGGCGGAGTGAGGATTTCAGGGACACCCAGAGCTGAGCTACGCGATAGTAAAACCTTTGCCAGCAATATAATAAATGCCATTGAAAATGGCTCCCTCAGTGACCCCCAGGGCCAAATCAGGAGCGCAACCGAAGCTCTGCAAGCAAGCCAAAGCAGATTGGTGGCAGGCTACCATGGCGAGAAAGCCGGCGGCTACGACCAGCAAGGTGGCTTGAGCATGTTCTTACCCGGAAGAACCTATCTAGATAACCAAGCTAGGGCAGACGAACTTAATCCCGCCCACGACCTCACAAGCCTAGCCAGCAATGAGCGTTTCAGCAAACTAGAAAACAAAGAATCTTTGCTCAACCGTCTTGACTATAACATCGAAGACGTGCAAGAAGCGCAAACGAAATTGGCAGCCGACCCCGCTGCGTTAACACCAATCAGTGACGCCCAAGAAGCGCTGCGCAACGCCAACACCCAAGCCGAATATACTGCAGCTCTGGGTTTACTGGAGGAGAGAGCCCGACAATTTCAGCGATCAGAAGCGGGCCAACGCTTGAATCAAATCTATCTTGAACAAGCAAGAGAGGCTACAGCTAAGGCTTTCGCCGAGGAGATTCCAGCCCAAGATCAGAGCCAGTGGACGACCTTCTTACGCAATCTACAGTCCTTGGCGCGCTGAGAAGAGAAGAAGAAAAAAGCGCAAGAAAAGCAACACTACTGATGGTGCATTGAATCTGCTGACTTTTGCGCCGCTGCTAATCGACTAGCAATAGTAGCAAGCCAGGGATTGATATTAGAGTTAGCAGCCTGAGCCGAATTTACAGTTCTGGCTCGTTCCAAGAAAAATTTGCAATCTGCCAATTGATGGCGAGCAAGACTGATCAGAGCAGCCTGCACCAGTACTTCTTGATTATAAGGCTGGCGCCGAACAGCCAAGCGAATATGATCCTCAGCCGCATCTAATTGACCTAAGGCCAATAGAATTTGTGCTCGAGTCATCAATAAATAAGTAACGTCCTCGCCTTTTGTAAAAGACTGAGGATCAGAAGTGTATTGTTCAATTTCCTTCTGGGCAGAACGGGCATCACCCTGCGCCAACTTCGCCTGAGCAAGAAGACATCGAGCTTTGAAGATATATTCTGGATTTTGATTCTTGTGCACGCCCTGACTTAATAACAGCCGGGCGTCTTTTTGCGCCTGGCTGTAGTGACCCAAGGCCAAATCCAATTCAGCTTTTTCCAGTAAGGCCAAGCCGTCATATGGTGCCAATTTAAGAGCATGCTCTAGCAGTCGACTGGCTTCGGCATAGTCGCGACGATAGAGACAGACTCGAACAATATTGAGCCTTGGCTCAACATAATCTAACTTGAGAAAAATCGCTCGACGCCAATCTCGCACCGCAGTACTAAAATCGGCCTGGCGTTGTTCAGCCAATCTAAATTCGGCCTGCCCCAAGCCATTCCAGCCAGCAGCAAACATCGGCTCTAATTTGACAGACCACTGATAATAATCGCGAGCCACTTCAAAACGGGCCTCAGAAGCTGCTTTACCAGCACTATTGAAGCAATAGTAAACCATCGCTCGACGACCAAGAAAGACAACAAGACTAAGCAGAATCACACCAGTAACAAGAATTTTCTGCTTATTTAGCCAGCTATAAGTCTTTCGCAAAGGCTTCCAGCCATCTACTTCAAAGGAGCCATCGGTGCCAGCCGCTGCTACCACAGCATATTCATAAGGCAAATTCTCTGGCAATACTTTGGCCGGAAGAGCACCACTTCTTTCAAAGACATCACGCACTAATTGATCAAAAGTTTCTTTGCTAAAGAAAAAAGATGGAATGTAGTTTGGGAACAGCAAACTGGAAAGCATTTTGTTCTTAATTTCAAAATGGAAAAGAATGGTGAGACGCCTGGCGGTGTGTTTAAGACCAAATAACTTAGTAAAGAAAAAATTGGGTTCTATGGCCACGGCTCGCATAGATGTCCAGGGCACCACCCGGTCGAAGCGCGAGAGTTTGATGCCTTTATCGCTTACCCAGACGCCATGACTGATAAATTTGAGCGATTGTGTAATCGCCAAAAATGCCAAGAACCATATGACAGCAACAATTATCCAATCACCCACCACGCGCAAAACGAGACCGATAACTGAGGTGGCATTCGGTATAAGAGGAATGACATCTGTAATTGCCAGAACAAAGGCAATAAATACAGACGATCCAACCGCCAGTTGTGTCAGCGCTTGAGAATCAAAGGGATAAAGAGTTGGCTTCGTGCTGTCTATGTCAGACCCTGCTTGACTTTGAACGTTGCATGTAACGAATCTAAAAAGTTGGACAAAAACATTAGACCATGACATATTGAACAAGGGTTAATATTAACCGTGACGAATGAATGCGAGGTATGTCCTTTGAAAATCCTGATCATTGAAGACGACGTAAATATCGCGCGTCTCATCGAACTTGAGCTCGGCTATGAAGGTTATCAAGTTTCCGTGGCTCACGATGGCAATCAAGGTCTTGATCTTTTCAAGAAAGACCAGCCTGAACTGGTTCTTTTGGACGTGATGTTGCCTGGTCTCGATGGCATTGAAGTTTGCAAGCGCCTACGTGCCATGTCGAAAGTTCCAGTGATTATGCTTACCGCCAAAGATGGCGTACAAGACCGCGTTAGCGGCCTAGATAGCGGCGCTGATGACTATTTGACAAAGCCTTTTGCCACCGAAGAGCTTCTGGCCAGAATTAGAGCAGTAATGCGCAGAAAGCCTGCAGAAGGCATTCTTACTTACGCCGATCTCTGGATGGACCAGCTCAATCGTGTCGTAAAGAGAGGCGAGCGCCAACTTGATCTAAGAGCTAAAGAGTTCGATCTACTAAGATTGTTTATGCAGTATCCCGAACAAGTTCTCTCCCGCGAGTTCATCTTCGACAAAGTCTGGGGTTATGACTTTATCGGCGAATCTAACGTGATTGAAGTATATATTCGCTACTTGCGTTCAAAACTAGAAGACGCCACTTCTAAACGTCTCATCCAGACTGTTAGAGGCGAAGGTTATGTATTGAGAGAAGAAGAACCTTCTCGCTAACGACCTTTATCCTTTTGAAAGATCATCATAAAGAAGAAAGACCGGTCATTTCGCCGGTCTTTCTTCTTTGTCGGGGGATCTAGCAGGAGAAACAATCAGGTTCCGAAGAGACGCTCTGGTGGAGCTAACAACAACTTTAGCCGGGCTTGTAAATCAGGTGCCAACATTTGCAGGGTCTTAAGGGCTCGGCATCTTATATATGGATTTTCGTCGTGGGCCAGATCAATCAATATCTGCTCAGGCATGTGCGGGCTCTCGGCCACACCGTAGCGCACGTCAGCACTGTTGTCACAGGCCAACAGTGCAAGCGTTTCAGAAGGAGTATTAGCATTCTCGGCTACGGCTAAACGCACTTCGTAATCACTATCGAAGACTAGTTTTTTAAGAAGCTCCACTGGCGTTCGTGGATTCTCAGCTACGGCACGGCGAATACTTGCCGATTTGTCCTCAGCAAGCCTGGCCAGAACCTGCCTTGGGGTATTTGGATTGCCAGCGACGACCCGTCGCACCTGCAGAATTTCAAGATCCGCCTCGCTCTTGGCTTCGACCTTAAGGTCTCCTGTTGGTGTTTGCTTCTCTTTCCGCATAGACGCTGCTCCGTACTCTTTGCTGAGCTATCTATATACCCATTGTCAAGTGAGCTTAATCGCAATGGCAATTGGTTCAAGCCAAACCTGGCTTAGCTTTCGGCAAAACGGAAAATCGAGGAAAAATTGCATAGTTTTGTAAACAGCATTTACAAAATCGATTGTGACGGATTAACCAAGAAAATATGGCTTTCCCCTATCGCACTAGGGGATATGACTTCTTTTGACCAGTTTTCAGGGGGAACTCCCACTGCAGGCGAAAAGAAAGCCAGGATATTGCGGGTTCTACGACTTGTAAAAAAACATGTCGTAACGTTATGATAACTAGCATATAGTTTAGGTAACTCTAAGGGAAAGCCCCCCGAAAGATTTACCTCGATGGCGATTCACTGCGCCAACCATTGTAAAGACCAGGTGACACTATGAATACACTTCAAACTCGCTTCAATCCAAGTTTCTCTCCTGCCTCCTCAAACGGCATAGAAGAACTCTTGTCTGTGGCAGAAGACGGCAATTTCGTCTTAAGCCTGCCTACCAATCTTAAAGACTACCAACAAGAACTTGAGCGACTTCTAGGCAAGTGCTTCAGTGGTCGTGCCAAGTCAGAGGGAACCCTGGCTCTAGCTCGGCAAATGTCTATCAATTGGTGCTTGTCCAAATGCAAACAGACAGGTCAATCAGTCGATCAATGTCTTGATTTTCTTTCCTGATTCTTCAGGCAAAGACAAAACAGCTCTAAAAGGAAAAGCTCAGAGATGGCTCTGAGCTTTTCTTTTGTCTATTGCTTCTAGGTGTTGAACCTTGAACTATTTAGTTTCTGGCTTGGCTTCGGCTTTGCCGTCGTCTTCGCCTTCTTCATCATTGGCGTCATTGCCAGCATCATTATTGGCATCACCGTTGGCATCATTGTTAGATTCAATTGCCGCCACCACAGGTGTGACTGAGACAACCATATCGTCTTCGCCCACTTGCTGCATCTTCACGCCTGTGGCCATCCGACCTTGAATACTGATGGCATCAGCTTGCTGACGAACCACTACACCATTGGCGGTGGCAATAATCATTTCATCGCCAGGTCGTACAACGCGTAAGCTTGCTAGTCTTGAGCTAGCATTTTTGAACTTGGTACCAATCAAGCCGATACCGCCACGACCTTGCTGTCTGAATTCTTCTAATCTGATGCGCTTGCCGAAGCCGTCATTGGTGACAACCAACAAGTAAGTATCATCGAAGGTTTCAAGAGCATCGAAGCCAACAATACGATCGCCTTCACGCAAGGTGATTGCGCGCACACCGCGAGCCGAGCGCCCCAACGGTCTAAGTTCTTCTTCGCTGTAGCGAATGCACATACCATCACCGGTACCGATGATGATATCGCTCTTGCCAGCCGATGGTCGAACCCAACCAAGTTCATCACCTTCATTGAGGGTGATAGCGATAATGCCTGTTTTTCTGATGTTAGCAAATTCAGACATCTGCACTTTCTTGATATAAGCCTGATGGGTAAGCATGACCAAATAACTATCGGGATCGAAGCTCGAAACAGGAATAACGGTGGTGACAGTCTCTTCAGGGCGCAACTGCAGAAGGTTGACCAGAGCCAAACCACGAGCAGTACGTCCACCTTCCGGTAGATCCATAACTTCAAGTGGGAAGATTTGACCACGGTTAGTGAAGACCAGCAATCTATCGTGCATATTGGCAGCAAAGAAGTGCTGCAAATCGTCTTCATCGCGAGTCTTAACCCCGGTAACACCGCGAGTATTGCGGCGCTGCCTGCGGAAGCTATCGAGGGAGATTCTCTTGATGTAGTCTTGCTTGGTGATGAAGACAGCCATTGGCTCATTTGGTGTCAGGTCTTTAGCTGATAGTTCACTATCGGAGCCACCACCTTCAATCACTGTGCGACGCGCATCTTTTTGACCATTAGCATCTTTGAAGTTATCGCGAATTTCGCTCAACTCTTGCTTGATGATTTCATCGATACGTTTGCGATTAGCAAGAATATCTCGGTAGTCAGCAATTTTTGCCAGGGTTTCAGCCTGTTCTTTTTCAACTTTCGCTTGTTCCAATCCTGTCAGGCGGCGCAATTGCATTTCGAGAATGGCATTGGCTTGCAGCTCTGTCAAAGCGAACTTCGACATCAACTCACCACGGGCATTCTCAGTTGAATCAGACTTACGAATCAGACGAATGACTTCATCGATATTGTTGATTGCTTTGAGCAAGCCTTCGAGGATGTGAGCGCGATCTTCAGCTTTGCGCAAGAAGTAGCGAGTGCGTCTTGTAATCACATCAACGCGGTGCTCGATGAACTCTTGAATCATCGCCGCTAACTCTAGAGTGACTGGTTTGCCTTTCACTAGAGCCAATGTGTTTACAGGGAAGGAACCTTGGAGCTGCGTATATTTATAGACATTGTTGAGCACGACTTGAGCGTTGGCATCACGCTTCAGTTCAATAACAACACGCATACCAGATCTGTCGGTTTCATCGTTAACATCTGAAATACCGGTTAATTTCTCGTCGCGCACAAGTTCAGCCACGCGCTTAGTGAAAGCTTCCGGGCCAACCATATAAGGAAGTGCAGTAATGACAATGCCCATTTTCGACTGACGGCCACCGGAGCCTGGAATTTGCTCAATAGTGGCGGTACCGCGGGTAGGTATAGAGCCGCGACCGGTGGTGAAAGCCTCAACGATTCCATCAGTGCCGAGAATTGAACCACCGCCTGGGAAATCGGGACCCTTGATCCACTCCATCAATTCGCGCGAGGTTAGCTCTGGATTATCAATCTTAGCGATAGTACCGTTTACAACTTCAGTCAAATTGTGAGGGGGAATGTTGGTGGCCATGCCCACTGCAATACCCGAAGAACCATTAAGCAGAAGAATTGGCACACGTGATGGCAACACCGATGGCTCTTTCAACGATTCATCGAAGTTTGGTCGCATATCGACAGTTTCGGCGTCGATATCTTCCAGGGTTTCCATGGCAAGAGGAGCCAATTTACACTCGGTATAACGCATGGCAGCCGGCGGGTTATCGAGGTCACCAAAGTTTCCGTGACCATTAACCAAAACATATCTACTGGCCGAAGGCTGAGCCATGCGCACTAGAGCTTCATAGATAGAAGAGTCGCCATGGGGGTGATATTTACCCATAACGTCGCCGACCACACGGGCCGACTTCTTGAACTTCTCACTCGGCGATAGATTTAGTTCGTGCATGCCGAAAATAATGCGGCGGTGAACTGGCTTCAGACCGTCTCTAACATCAGGAATAGCGCGACTGACAATAACTGACATGGCATAGTCGATGAAAGACTTTTTCATCTCGTCGCGCAACTCGACCGAGACTATTCGCTGACCACTATTACCAGAACCGCCCGCATTGCCTGTTGAATCAACCACCACGAACTACCTCTTAGCGAAAACAGAATCCTTGAAACATGAACATAAGGCTGAAAAATCACCCTTTAGGCGCTAGAAAGTTACCAACTAATCGGTCACTCCAGCACTCGGCTATAAATTTGACAAGGCCTAATTATAACACTGCCCAAGCTCGCTGATGATGCCAGTTTCAGTAACAAATTTGCGCTATTCGCCACTATTGAAGCAGTGCTCGGCCGACTTAATACTAGAATAGGGAGCTGATGTATATATGTAGTTTCTCGGGGATACGAAATCAAGATGTCGGGCAATAACGAGTCACCCAAAGCTCTAGCAGCACAAGCCAAGAAAGCCGCCGCCGCAGCAGAAGCAGCGAGCAAACTTAAAACCGATCGCTTGAAGAAACTGAGCGCCCTAAAAGAACAGGGCATCAACCCCTATCCCTATAAGTTTGAACGCAGCCATAAAGCCGCCGAGTTGCAAGAAAAATACAAAGATTTGGCAGTCGGCGTTGAAACCGAAGATGTCGTGCATATTTGCGGCAGAATCATGAATAGCCGCAATACCTGGATGTTTATCGACGTCTTTGATGACTCTGGCAAGATTCAACTTTTCTGCCATAAAGAATTTCTCGGAGAAGAGAAACAAGCCCGCCTCAAGCTCCTTGACAAAGGCGATTATATTGGCGCCACCGGTACCATTCGCCGCACTTCCACAGGCGAGCTCTCGGTCAAAGTAACCGACTGGCAAATTTTGTCGAAATCGCTTTTGCCACTGCCCGACAGCTGGGAAGGTTTTACCGACGTCGAGGCGCGCTATCGCCACCGCTATGTCGACATGATCATGAACCCTGCGGTGCGCGAAAACCTGCGCAAACGCTCCCTCACCATTCGCCACATGCGCAATTTTCTAGACAGCCATGGCTACTTAGAAGTAGAAACCCCAACTTTGCAAGTAGAAGCTGGCGGCGCGGACGCTCGCCCCTTCATCACCCACCACAATACTCTTGGAATCGACCTCTACTTGCGCATAGCCACTGAGCTTCACCTTAAAAGAATGATCATTGGCGGCATGGAAAGAGTCTATGAAATCGGCCGCATTTTCCGCAATGAAGGCATGAGCACCAGACACAACCCTGAATTTACAATGATGGAAATGTACTGTGCCTACGGCGACTACAACGAACTGATGACGTTCACCGAGTCTATGCTGCGACACATTGCCGAAAATGTCTTGCACACAGCCGATTTCAGCTACCAAGGTGAGCAAATTTCTTTCAGCAAACCTTTCCGTCGCCTGCGTATGAACGACGCTATCAAAGAAGCCACCGGACTCGATGTTTCTACCTTGAAAGATTTTGAAGAAGCAAAGGCAGCTGCTATCAAACTAGGGGTCAGACTAGATAAACAAGACACTCGCGGCAGCGTAATCAATGCCATGTTCGAAGACAAAGTTGAACATACATTGATGCAACCAACTTTCATCATTGATTACCCCGTTGAGATTTCGCCGCTAACCAAGGCCCACAGAGAAAATGCTGGTGAAGTGGAGCGCTTTGAATTATTTGTCTTTGGCCGCGAACTGGCCAATGGTTATTCAGAGCTAACCGATCCGCACGATCAAAGAAGTCGACTGGAAGAACAAGGTCGCAAGAAAGCAGCTGGCGACGTAGAAGCCATGCCGCTTGATCTAGATTTCATCATGGCCATGGAATATGGCATGCCACCAACAATGGGTATTGGTATCGGCATCGATCGTCTGGTCATGCTGCTCACCGACTCAGCTTCAATTCGCGACGTTATTGCCTTCCCGACTATGAAACCAGAAGGGAAACAAGAAGCAAAATCTGAATCAAAAGCAGAAGCTAAAGCAGACCTAGCCGCACACGCAAGCGAGGACTTAGTTAAATGAACATGATAAAAGTCTATCTCTACGGGCCGGTGGGCGCCAACAAATGCGTGCTACTGCCCACGGTGGCAGAGACAGAAGCAGGAGTATTTGTCGAAGGCGAACCTCTATTGATTTATGATTTGCATCAAGTCGACGAATGGAAAAGTCAGATATACAAAGCTCTCAATCGCGAGATGGCAATTGTAGCCACACCAGAAGGCGACTTAGAGCCTGGCTCACAAATACTGGAAGCACTGCACCTAAATTCTTGGGCGGCCTTCGAGAAGCAATCGGTGCTTTTCACGATTCATAAAGGAGCACGCTACATCAAAATTTATGCCACCGGATTTGGTGAAGACGGCATGTGGTCTAATGCCGCCATGACAGAACGCCAATTTCATAGCAGAGCACCGCTAGAAGTAGTTGTTGATGCCATTGCCAAAGAAATAATTAGCCATCCTCAAGGTCACAAGGCTGAACCCAGCTCTGCACCTCTAATGATTGGCATGGCGCCAAAACAATAACAAAGAGAAGATCTAGAAAGCTTCTAGATCTTCTCTGGCGAATGTCATTGACGAAATGCAGTAAAAGTTACTGACCGGCTTCCATAGCAGCGCGTTCAGATTCAACTTTCTCTTCAACAAACGCTCTTACTTTTTCAAACTCTTCGTCTGAATCGATTGTTTGGAAAACGAAATCGTTGCCGCGATGGAAGAAGCGCATGATCACAAGAGTTTGATCTTCTTCTTCTAATTCTTCATCTGCGCCTTCTTCAGCAATTTTCAGAAGAAGTGCATACTCGTTGTCTTCGAAAACGAAACGATCGAGCATCTCGCAATCATAAGAATGGCCGTCTTCACTCTCTAAAGTGATAATTGCAATTTCTTGTTCTTCCTGATTGGGGGCTTCGGCCACTTTATTTACCTCTTTAGATTCGATTACCGGAGAGCTCTACCAATTTATTTAGTTGCTGCTCAGTGCCTAGAGCGATTAAATCATCGCCGTCCTGGAAGATCAGGTCGGGAGATGGATTAGATATCAGCTTACCATTTTGATTCACAGCCAGGATCATGGCACCAGAAGTCTGCTTAATGTTTGCATCTTTCAAGGCCTGGCCAATCAATTTAGAAGGTTTACCAAGCCTTACTTGTTCCATCCTCAAATCATACTCAGGCGTGGCCATGACAACGTCCAAAAACTGAGTAACGAGAGGGTGAGTAACGGCAGTAGCCATGCGCTTACCGCAGATGACATAGGGCGAGATCACCATACTGGCACCGGCCCGGCGCATCTTGGCTTCTGTACCGGGGTTGGCAGCCCTTGAGACGATTTTGATACTCTCGTTCAGGCCCTTAGCCGAAAGTGCAATAAAGGTGTTGGCAGTATCGTCATCAAGAGCACAAACAATGCCGCTAGCACTCTGTATTTGCGCCTGCATCAAAACTTCATCAGAGCTAGCGTCGCCGTTTAGAACCAAGTGTCCGGCATCCACAGCCGCTCTAGAGCGCTCAGGATCTAATTCAATTAAGACAAAGGCAATCTTGTTTTGATTGAAGTGAGCAATTACCTCTTGGCCTGTACGGCCATAGCCGCAAACAATTTGATGATTTTTTAATTTAGAAATCGTGTGCTGCATGCGCCGAGCTCCCAGATTGAAGCGTAGAAATATTTCCACCATATCGCTTATTACTGACAGCACAACGCCTGCGCCAATCAAAATAAGTACGATTGTGTAAACCTTTCCCGCGGTAGAAAGTGGATGAGTTTCGCCATATCCGACCGTAGTCAAGGTGATTACAGTCATAAAGAGCGAGTCAAGAAAATTCCAATGCTCAACCAGCATAAAGCCCAGAGCGCCGAAAAGAACGAAGCCAAGGAGCCGGGCTAAATCTAGGAAAAATCTCCTGGCAACCGAATCTTTCACTATATCTCCAATAAACTTCGATCGCTTCTTATGAACGGCGCGTAATGAGCTTTTGTGCCAAAACAATAAAATAAGAACGAAAACTATCATAAACGACTGGGGAAAAGTCGCCAGTAGCATCTATTCTTATGCGCAGATGAGAGATAGCCTAATGCTCTTGACAGTCGCCTAAGACAAGAATTCTTAGCACAGAAACTTTCAGCAACTTTCAGTACAAATCGGAGATCAAATGAGCACAGTACTAGAGAAGACCCAGGGTCAGGTCGTACAGGTAATTGGACCTGTTGTGGACGTCGAATTTCCTGGCGGACATCTACCTGAAATCTATAACGCCATTGTTATTGAGGGCGTCAACCCAGCCGGCGAGCATTTGAAGGTTGTCTGCGAAGTGCAACTTTTGCTAGGTGATAACCGGGTTCGAAGCGTATCAATGAGTTCCACCGATGGTATGACCAGAGGCATGGTCGCCACTGATACAGGTAAACCAATTTCGGTTCCAGTAGGTAAGGCCACTCTCGGTCGCATCATCAACGTTCTAGGTGAAGTTGTAGACGAAGGCCCAGAGCTTAATGCTGACGATCACTGGGGCATTCACAGACCCTGCCCAGACCTAACTGACCTACAAACTGACACAGTTGTTTTCGAAACTGGTATCAAAGTCGTTGACCTTCTTGCTCCTTATGTAAAGGGTGGAAAGATTGGTCTATTCGGTGGAGCCGGCGTAGGCAAGACCGTTATCATCATGGAACTTATCAACAACATCGCCCAACACCACGGCGGCTACTCTGTATTCGGTGGCGTTGGCGAACGCACCCGTGAGGGTAATGACCTTTGGCATGAAATGAAAGACTCGGGCGTTATTGACCGTGTTGCTCTAGTGTATGGTCAAATGAATGAGCCACCAGGCGCCAGAATGCGCGTTGCTCTATCAGCTCTAACAGTTGCTGAATACTTCCGTGACGTATCCAAGCAAGACGTGTTGCTCTTCGTCGACAACATGTTCCGCTTCACTCAAGCCGGTTCTGAAGTGTCTGCGCTACTCGGCCGTATGCCCTCTGCTGTAGGCTACCAGCCAACCTTGGCCAATGAAATGGGTCAATTGCAAGAACGTATTACATCAACCAAGAACGGTTCGATTACATCTGTACAAGCTGTATACGTGCCAGCCGATGACTTGACCGACCCAGCTCCAGCAACTACATTCGGTCACCTTGATGCCACCACAGTGCTATCACGTCAAATTGCAGAACTGGGAATCTACCCTGCCGTTGACCCACTAGCCTCTACTTCAACTGCTCTTAAACCAGAAGTTGTAGGTCAAGAGCACTATGATATCGCCCGTGGTGTGCAGCAAACATTGCAACGCTACAAAGACTTGCAAGATATCATCGCCATTCTCGGTATGGATGAGCTTTCAGCAGATGACAAACAAGCTGTTACTCGCGCTAGAAAAATCCAACGTTTCATGAGCCAACCGTTTACTGTTGCTGCTAACTTCACTGGCCGCGAAGGTAAATACGTAAAACTCAAAGACACAGTTGAAGGCTTCCGCCAGATTCTTGATGGCGAAGTTGACGACCTTCCAGAAGGCGCCTTCTACATGGTTGGCAGCATTGAAGAAGCCAAAGAACAAGCTAAGACAATGCAAGGCTAACTGCTAACTAAATGAAAAAGAAGCACACTCAGGAATCGCTAGCAGAAACGAAACCGTCAAAACCAGGCGCAAAAATGGAACTAGAAAAGGAACAAGTTCAAGTTCCAGCTCCAGATCAAATTCCAGCGTCTACGGCACGCAATATTTTTGTCTTCGGAAGACTCGAAAACGAAATAGCGCTGCCAACGATTAAGAAGCTGCTGCGGTTTAATGAGCGCGATCCAAAAAAACCAATCAATATGTATATCAACTCTGCCGGTGGAAACGGCTATAACGCCGATGGCATCATTGCCGTTATGCATTCTATCGAAGCTCCAGTGAATACAATTTGTTTAGGACACGCGCTCTCTGGTGCTTGCGAAATTCTGGCATCAGGAACAGGAGAGCGGTCAGCTTACGAGTTTTCCACTCTCATGTTCCACCAGACTTTGTGGGAAGCAGAAGGCGATATCACCAATTTGGAGATTCAAGCCAGTCAAGGTCGGCGCTTCCGCGAAGCTCAAATTGAGCTTCTGCACCGCTGCTCGGGGCAAGACAAAGCAAGAATTGCCAAAGATATTGAACGGGATCACTATCTATCAACCAAAGAAGCCCTGGAATATGGCTTGATCGATAAAATCCTGCCCCATGGTGGTCACGGCCACGGCGCTGGACAAAAGAAACTAGACAAGAATGCGCTTAGCAAAAAACCAGCGACTAAAAAAACTTCTAAATAATCACTTGTTACTTCACCGATAGAGAAATAATGAAATGGCTACACTGAATCTCAAAATCATTACACCAGAAAGAATTGTCTTTAACAGCACCGTTGACCAGGTAACGGCTGTGGCCAATGATGGCGAGCTAACCATTCTGCCTGGTCACGAGCCAATCGTTACCACTCTGGCAATTGATGTATTGCGCTTTAAGATTAAGGGCGAAGAAGAAACGGCTGCGGTGATTGGCGGCATTATGAACGTCAACAATTCAGAAGTTGAGATTCTCTCCGATGTGGCCGAACTCGACGTTGAAATCGACGAAGCTCGTGCCAGCCAAGCCAAAGCTAAGCACGAAGCTGAAAAAACGCAAAAAACCGACAAGCTCGACTCCTACCTCAGCGAAATGGCTCTATCCCGCGCCATGGTTCGCCTCAAGGCCGCCGAAATGGCAAAAATGCGCAAGCGCGGCCGCGTCTAACTATCAACTATTCAAACACTAATAGGGCTGACCGCACTCTTGTTTCGGGGCTGCGGCCAACCAGCATTAGGCATTTCGATTTATCTTTGAAGCGTTGAATCATGGTAGTAGAGGTGCCGCCATCAAGATTGACGGCCTCCACAGCCCCTAGATTCTTCAACAAATTGGCCAAATCGACCAGGGTCAGACCAGAAGAAAACTCATCCTGACCCTTTCCGGCGACAGCCACTATTAATAAATATCCGTCCTTAGTTAAGCCCACCGCCGTGCGAGCAGCAGTGCGAGCAACTCCAATTGAATCAACCGGCTTACCGTCAGCTTCAGTTCTGACAAAGGCTTCTTGTTCCGCAGTTAGCTCAGGCAAAAGTCTAGGACCGCCCTGGAGGGAAGAATCTAGCACTCGACCTGGAGGCAAAGGCTCGCTATGTGTAGCAATTTGCACACATGGCAATTTGTCTTTAGCTTTTAAAAAGCGAATTTCAGTGCGGTTATAAATCTGGGAGAGAAACGGCTTTAGTTTAGGATTTTCAGTTAGGGCCAGGTTCTTGGTGGGATCGGCACAAACCTGGCCCTTAAGAACGACATAGCTAGTGCTCTCGCCATTGCTCAAATTAAAATAGCCACCGTTTACTCCAAACAGTGCCTTCTCATCTTGAACGACTTTAGAAGTCGGAGCGGTTTTAGCTTTACCGCTGGCAGCGTAAGCCAGAGCAGGACCAACTCGAAGCCGCGGTGGCACAACTATTAAGCTACATTTATTGCCATTCTCAAGAGCAAAGCTGCCAACCAATGATCGTTTAGTTAAAACATCTTTGTCAGAAATGACATCGTGCCAATTTTTAATTTCACTGATTTTATATTGAGCGGCCGAGGCCGATGGCAACAAAACTAACAATGAGGCGACAGCAAGTATTCCACAGGCAGCAGCCGACAGCCCATCCTTGCTTAATCTAGCAATCTTCACGTGTCCTCAACCCAGTCTCTAGTAAGCCAATTGCATCTCTTTTTTGCTAGTAGATATTCTAGACAAAGGCTAAAAATACCGCCAATCACAGCAAGGCACATCCAACCTAAAGATTAGCAGTCTCATAAAGTGGAATAAAGATATACTGGCTCCTGACATTTGGCATGCCCAATGGCAACTGACCAGTAACATTTTGCGAGCGGTACTGCCATGGCCCAGGATTCTCCTCGAGACAGCAATGAATTTCAAAGAGCACTATTTGAAGCTCTGGCCAAGCTGCAGCAGGGCGAAGCAGCACAGCCTAGCCTGGCGCTTACATTTGATCGATTGCAAAAGATTCTTGAGCAGCAGCAAAGCTTAAAAGATGATGTCTCACAGCAACTAGAATTATTCAAAGATCTCTCTGATTTACTGCCCGGGTTCATCTGGACCGCTTCGGCCGATGGCCAAATAGATTACATTAATAAACGCTGGTACGAATGGAGCGGCTCGAGCGAAGAAGAAAGCTTGGGCGACGGCTGGCTCAACCATGTCTTTAGCGAAGACATTGCACTGCTGCGCAGCCGCTGGCATCAGTCAATTGCAACAGGAACACCGTTTGAATGCGAGTATCGCCTCCTGCGGAAAGATGGCGTACCAAGGTGGCATTTAGTCAGGAGTGTTGCCCGCCTCAACAGTAGCGGCAAAATAGTCAAATGGTTTGGCTGTTCAGTTGAAACACAAGATCAACGCACAACCAAAGATGAACTGGCCAATCGTCTCAGAGAACTGTCGCTGGTTAATGCCGAAACAGAGGAAGCGAAACATCAGACAGCTGAGAGCGAATTGCTCTTTCGCACCATGTGCGAAGCCTCACCAGAGCTAATTTGGACAGCAGACAAACAAGGTCATGCCAAATATTTCAATGCTCAATTTTTAAACTACTGCGGCCTGACGAGTAGCGACCTCTCACAGTTAGACTGGCTCACCCTGGTGCATCCGGAAGAACGAGAACAGGTGGTATCAACATGGCAGAGCTGTGTCAGCGATTTTCGCGACTTTGAAATTGAAATGAGGATGAAGCGCTTTGACGGCGAGTACCGCTGGTTTCTCGTTCGTAGTCTACCAATTAAAGACGAAAGCGGCGCCACCTTGAGCTGGTGCGGCTCTTGCACCGATATAGACACCCATCGCCGCTTAGTCACTCAGCTAAAAATGGCAAGAGATCAGGCTCAATCTGCTCTCAAAATCAAATCTGAATTTGTAGCCAATGTCAGCCATGAGCTGAGAACACCGTTGAACGGCATACTAGGCATGGTCGAAGTGCTACTGCGAGGCGATCTTAGCCCCAAATCGAAAGAGCACGTCAGCACTATTCGCGAAGCAGGGGCATCGCTTCTGACAATCATCAATGACATTCTCGACTTCTCAAAAATAGAAGCGGGCAAAATGGAACTATCGAGCACTCAGTTCAACCCACTTTCAGTAGTTGAAGGTGTGGCTGAAATATTAGTGCCTCAAGCCGCAGCCAAAAACCTACTTTTACTAGCCACCGTAGATCGAGCCATTCCCGATACAGTCTTTGGCGATCCACTAAGACTGAGGCAAGTGCTCCTCAATCTCTGTGGCAATGCCATTAAATTCACAGACCAGGGGCAAATTATTCTCAAAGTCGAAGTTGCTAGCGCGAGCAACGGTCGCAATCAACTTCGTTTTTCGGTCATAGACAGTGGCATTGGCATATCTAAAGCTTTTCAAAAGCGGCTATTTGAGCCATTCATGCAGGAAGAAGGCTCTGCCTATCGCAGTACCGGTGGCACCGGTTTAGGTCTGAGCATATCGAAACACCTGGTTGATTTAATGGGTGGAACACTAATGGTGGATAGCGAAGAAAACCAGGGCTCAACCTTCAGTTTTGCGCTGCCACTAGTTACCAGTGGCGATGCCAGCGACTGGACAGCGCGGGCCTGGGAAAGCAGCTACGGGCAAATCAAAGTTCTCACTTTGGAGCCAGACCAGAACAATCAATCGGCTATTTGCTCGCATCTCTGTGCCCTCGGCATCAATGCACAATCAACTGCAGGATACGCCCAGGCCATAGAACTTTTAGAACAATCGAGGCAGTCAAGCGAAAAGATTCAAGCCATTTGCCTTGATACCATTCGCTACAGAAAGCAATGCGAGCAATTCTTAGAAGCCTTCAAACGCTCAAAAGTATTTGGCCTTGTTAGTGTCATTGAAATTGGCACCACTGAATCTCTCAACCAGGCGCGCAGTACACTAGTAGCGCCCAAGACTAGTCATCTTCCCATTCCCCTGCGGCGCAAGCAAGTAGCATCATGCTTGGAACATCTCTCTGGCTGGAAACCGAAAGAGCGCAAAAGCTACACCCAGACAATGGAAGTGCCCTCAATTAAAGAGCAAACTAAAAATGAAATTAGCGGTGGTTCCACAGAACCACTAACTAGAGCTAAAGCGCAATCGGGCATCATAAGAAGAGCGCTGGTGGCTGATGATAACAAAATCAATCAACAGGTTGCTTTATTGTTCTTGCAAGATCTCGGCTTCATAGTCGATGTTACGGCTGATGGTATTGAGGCCGTTAGTGCCTTTAACAAGAAAAGATATGACATGGTTTTTCTCGATTGCCAGATGCCCGGGCTTGATGGTTTCGAAGCGTGCAAAATCATCAAAGAGATTCAGCAAAGGCGCGGACTAAACGTGCCAGTCATAGCCGTCACCGCCAATGCTGTCACTGGCAGCAGAGAAGACTGTCTTGACCGCGGTATGGATGACTACTTGAGCAAACCAATTGACCCTACAGCAATGAGCAAACTTGTGGCCCGTTGGCTTGGAGTTAGCGACGTCAAAATCACTATTGTGCCTAGCCAAGAATCTACATCTACATCTACGTCTACGTCTACGACCAATGAGCCACAAAAAGAACCAAGCGGCCATAATGCTTCATGGGGTTCAGTGCTTGATTTGAAGAAATTACGCAATCAACTAGACGAAAGAGAAATTGAGAAAACGCTGCTCCATTTTAGAACCCGCTGCCATAAAGATATGAGCGAAATCAATAGCCTGGCGGAGCAGTCCAATTTGAACCTTCTCAAAGCCAAGGTACATTCGTTCAAGCGCGCCTGTGCGACAATCTTGGCACAAAGCTTAGTTGAAGACTGCGAAGCAATTGAAAGAGCTTGCGATAAACAAGCAAATCAGGCCTTGAAAAAACACCTTGTTGAATTACGTCAACACTTGAAGCGCGCTCTAAGTGAAATCGAACGCGAGCTTCTGCAGCAAACAACTACAACCAGCTAAGTTTGAAAAGCGCAAAATTAGCGGCCACTCAAAGCAAAGGCTGTGGCATAAGAACCTTGCTCAATATCAGTCAACAAAGTGCGGCCCTCTTGTGGTGCCCAACCGAGTTTCTGCATTGCCTTCTCGCCTGAGGCGCGATTATTCATAGCAAAGAACATTGAGACCACATCGCCAAATACTTCATTGGCTTCAGCCGCAGAAATGCTTTGGGCGGGAACTTTAAGAGTGCGGCCGACAGCTTCAGCAATAGACTTAACTGGTATCTCAGACTCAGCGCTAAGCTGAAAGATATCACCAGCCTCGCCTTTCTCTAAAGCCAGCATGTATCCTGCCACCACATCATCAACGTGGGCGGCACACAAAGCATTCTCACCAGACTCAATATAAGCAGCCATTCTGCGCTTCTGACCACTCTCCATCATCATAGGAATGAAGGTGCTGCCAGCGTGGCCGTAAACAAGAATTGGCAAACGCAAAACAATAGTTTTGATGCCGTTATTTGCGGTGGCTAAGGCCGCCTGCTCGGCTCTGTAGCGCATTGCCAGAGGATGACTTAAGTCAGGCACCGTTTCTTCAGTGGCAATATTGACACCAGTGTCGCCCACCACACCGGTAGCTGAAGTAACAAGCAGTGGCTTGTTGCTTCCGGCCAAGGCATTACCAAGGGCATGCATGAGATTGCATTCGGTTTCAATTGAACCTGAATACTGACCAAAATTATGAATGAAAGCAGTATGGATAATGGCATCAGCGCTGCTGGCCAGACGAGCCAAGCGTTCAGGCTCGTTAAGATTGCCAGAGACAGGTTCAATACCAGCCTTGAGCAACTTCTGAGCGGCAATGTCGTTGCGAGCCAAACCGTTCACTGAGTAACCAGCATTTGTTAGTAGCCTGCCGATGCGTGAGCCGACATAACCACTGGCGCCGGTGAGAAATACTTTCATGAACCCTCCAATACTTTTCTTTCGTTCTTCAATAGCTTTAGACAGAAGAAAGGCCGGTTATTCACCGGCCTTTCTCAATGCGCTCCGCAGGAGCACTAATCCATCATGTTGACCCAAACTGATTTGATATTGGTGTAAAGCTCGATTGAATGTTTACCGAGTTCACGACCATAACCACTCATCTTGTATCCGCCGAATGGTACGGCAGGATCAAAGACGTTGTAGCAGTTAACCCAGATTGTGCCAGCCTTAATTAAGGAAGCAAACTTGTGGGCTTTCTTAATATCACGAGTCCAGACAGCGCCAGACAAACCAAATGTGGTGGCATTGGCTTGCTCAGCAACTTCATCCATGCTCTTGAATGGAATGACGGCCAATACTGGACCGAACACTTCTTCTTGGGCAATGCGCATGGTGTTATTGACGCCGGTCAAAACAGTCGGTTGAACAAAGAAGCCTTTCTTCATATCGGCTGGTGACTGACCGCCACAAGCAACGGTAGCGCCTTCACCCTTAGCGATCTCAATGTAGTTAAGAACACGTTCTTGCTGTTCTTTGCTAACTTGAGGACCGATATGGGTCTTCTCGTCAGAACCATCACCCTGGCGCATTTTAGCAACGCGCTCTTTCAGTTTGGTCATGAACTCTTCATGAATGCTTTCTTCGAGGAACAATCTCGAACCAGCGCAGCAAACTTGACCTTGGTTGAAGAAGATACCAGTGATGGCACCCTTAACAGCAGCATCGATATCGGCGTCAGCAAAGACGATGTTTGGAGCCTTACCGCCGAGTTCAAGCGATACACGCTTGAGGTTGCCGGTGGAAGCTTGAAGAATTAGTTTGCCTGTCTTGTCTTCACCAGTGAAGGCGACTTTGTCGATGTCCATGTGGCGAGAAATAGCCTCACCAGCACCGTCGCCACCAAAACCAGTAACAATGTTGATTACACCATCAGGGAAACCAGCTTCCATAGCTAGTTCGCCAATACGCAATGCTGTCAAAGGAGTTTGCTCAGCTGGCTTAAGAATAACGGTGTTACCGCAAGCTAGGGCTGGGCCCCATTTCCAGGCCATCATCAACATGGGGAAGTTCCATGGAATGATCTGACCAACTACACCTACTGGCTCACGCAGAGTGTAAGTGAAGAAGTTGCTATTCGCATTAATGGTCTCGCCTTCAAGCTTAGTAGCCCAACCAGCGTAATAGCGGAAAGTTTCAACTGTTTGTGGCACATCAACATAGCGAGATTCTTTGATTGGCTTACCATTATCAAGAGTCTCAAGCTGAGCTAATTCATCGGCATTCTTTTCAATCAAGTCAGCTAGATTGAGAAGGAGCTTGGCGCGTTGAGCAGTGCTCATTGTTTTCCATGGACCAGACTCGAAAGCGCGACGAGCAGCTTTTACAGCCAAATCGACGTCTTCTTTAGAGCCCTCTGCCACGCGGCAGAGCACTTCTTCAGTAGCAGGGTTAATGGTTTCAAAGGTTTTGCCAGACTTGGCATCAACCCACTTACCATCAATTAAAAGCTTCTGAGTTTTTGACAGAAATTTCTTGCAAAGTAGTTCTTTTTCATGGACGACGGCCACAGCAGACCCTCCCAGATAAATGGATGTATGGATGCCAGGCGGCCAAGGCCGCTTTTGCTTAGCATCAAATTTATCACGAACCATTAAGTAATACTGCGAAGCCCCAGATCTCTTAAGCTTGGCCTAACATTTAGCACCTTAAGAACTGCTCAGGAAGTCATTCAGGGTCGATTTGGCAATGAAGCTAGTATCTAAACTGATGCAAAAAAAGACCGCCCTCTTGGAGCGGTCTCTCTAAGTTCATTACAAGCTCGTGAATTTAAGCGTATTTTGGCTTGAAATCAGGCTTTGGCTCGTCTCTGTTTTCTGACTCTTCTGGCACTCCAACAATCACACCTGAGTCATCTCCGGTGGCCGAAGGTGGAATTTGCGGCGGGGTCAGATCGGTCTTATCGTCAATCACTGGATTTTCACCGTTGGCGATTTTTCTATTGATCTCCTCAACAATGGCGTCCACTTCAGCTTTATCAAGAGTTTCTTTTTCCAGCAAAATCTTGACGATAGCGTCCATGTGCGGACGGTGCTTCAAAAGAATCTCTTTTACTCTCGTGTACTGAGTAGAAATCATGTCTGAGACTTCTTCATCAATAACAGTGGCGATATTTTCGCCATAGTCTCTCTCATGACCAAAATCGCGACCCATGAACGGTTGATCATTACGACGACCAAAAGTCATTGGACCTAGTCTCTGGCTCATGCCCCATTCAGTGATCATGCGACGAGCTAAGCCGGTGCTGCGCTCAAGGTCATTCATAGCACCAGTAGTGACTTCACCAAAGACAATCTCTTCAGCCACTCGGCCACCGAGCAAAGCACCAATCTGATCAATCAATTGGGTTCTGCTGTGTGAGAGCACGTCTTCATCAGGATAAGACATAGTCACACCGAGGGCAAAGCCACGAGGAATAATTGTGACTTTGTGCAGTGGATTAGCATGGGGCAGAAGAGTGAACATCAAAGCGTGACCGACTTCGTGATAGGCGGTGTTCTCTTTCTCTTTAGGAGAAATGATGCGAGTTTTCTTTTCTGGTCCCATGTTGACTTTATCAATCGCTTGATCAAGATCAGACATATCGATTTCGCGCTTATCACCACGAGCGGCAAGCAGTGCCCCTTCGTTGATCAAATTACTCAAATCTGCGCCAGTAAAACCAGGTGTACGCTTGGCCAGAACTTTCAAGTCAACATCTTTGGCTAGAGGCTTACCTCGACCATGCACAGTAAGAATTTGCTCGCGACCAGCGACGTCTGGTCTATCGATGCCAACCTGCCGGTCAAAGCGACCTGGGCGAAGAAGTGCTGAATCAAGAATGTCAGGACGGTTTGTGGCGGCCACAACAATGATGCCAGTGGTGCCTTCAAAACCATCCATCTCAACCAACAACTGGTTTAGAGTTTGTTCGCGCTCATCATGACCGCCACCAAGACCAGCTCCACGCTGGCGACCGACAGCGTCGATTTCATCAACGAAGACAATACAAGGCGCATGCTTCTTCGCTTGGTCAAACAAGTCACGAACACGGGAGGCACCAACACCGACAAACATTTCGACGAAGTCAGAACCAGAAATACTGAAGAACGGCACACCGGCTTCACCAGCAACAGCTTTAGCAAGCAATGTCTTACCTGTGCCCGGAGCACCAACAAGCAGCACACCGCGCGGTATTCTGGCGCCTAGAGCTTGGAATTTATCAGGATTCTTGAGGAAGTCGACAATCTCTTGTAGTTCTTGCTTGGCCTCATCAATACCGGCAACGTCAGAAAAACTGACTTTGACTTTGTTGTCGACCATGAGCTTGGCGCGGCTGCGGCCAAAACTCATTGCCTGGTTGCCACCAGATTGAGCGCTGCGGAACATGAAGAGCAAACCAACCAACACTAGAATAGGCAAGAAGAATGAGCTAAGCATGCCCATCCAAAGGCCTGACTTGTCTGGTTCTTTGGTATCAATCGGAATGTTGTTTTTGTTCAGTTCACGCAGCAAATCTTCTTTCGCTTCAGCAGGCACAATCACGGATTTCTCTCGATCAGCTGTAGCGTTAGCTAATTTGACAAGAATAATATTTTCGCCATTGGTAATTGTGATTTTGCGAATTTCGTTCGCTTTGCCTTCCTTAACCAGATTCATCAACTGCGAATATGTGAGCGGATCTTCCTTCCTCCCCATGCTGGCGAGAGAAACGGTGAAGACCACCAACACCAGTAGTAGAAAGAAAACGGCCCAGGTTGTTCCGTACTTCTTCATTTAATTGCAATGCTCCAGAATGTCAATCAACAAATTATAACACGATCCTTCTATGCTAACCGCCGCAAGCCCCATCCTGTGGGGATTGCCAAAAAACTTCAAAAGAAAGCGAGAGATTAGCCACAAATTCATATTAGCAACTACCAGCCATTCCGCCCCGTCCATCATTCGATTTCTCAAGTGTAGGCTGACAAAAGTAATAGCATTAGCCGGCAAAGAACCATTTGCGGTGGCCAAGAGCATTACAGGCTGGCAACTCACCCAAGTTATAGCGAAATAATTAAAAGCCAAGAATTGTTAACCTATTTGTAAGCAGTCAACAGATGCCCTCATCAGTTTCAAGTTCAAGCTTGCCGCTGTCTCTAACCAAATCAATGAGTGACAAGCGATGAGTCGGGATTGTGCCCACCTTAACTTTCTGCGAAAGGCCATAACCAGGCACCCAAAGCACTTCTTGCTCGTCAGCTAAAACTGGAGTAAGACGCTGTGCCAGCCTTTCGTCAAAATGCAGCAGCAAACCAGGGCCTCGGTCGGCGCCCTTATTGGCATGGAGATACTGCTTTAGACGAACGCTCTGTGCCATCCCCAGGGGCTGAATGCGGTCTTTCTCTTGACGCAGACGAAAGCAAAGAGAACCGGTAATCGCACGGAGGTCGACTAAGCAATCATAGGCCTGGCGATGAGGATAGGCGAATTCAGAGCGATCACTGAGCCCAGCGATAGCTTCAACCCTCAAAGCTTTGTCAAGCCAGGGTATGACAGTTATAGTGGTTGACCGGCCAGAGGGCAGCCGCACAATCAGCGCTGGCATAGTGCGCCGCATTTGCAAGAGCTCATTGTCACTGCTCGCCTTGCCGGATTCAATCTGAGGGGCGAAAGTTAGACCCCCATCCTCAAACAAAAGATCAAAGCCATCTCCAAGCGAGTAGCGCTTTTCTACTTGATTGAACGGCGCAGGCAGTGACTGAGCTAGACGCTCCACTCTCTGCACACGCTCAAACGACGCCTCCACACCGCTTTCGCGCATCAGCGCTACCAGCACTCGGGCTCTTAAGGCCCCATGCAACTTGAGCCAGGCCTGAACAGCAATAAATTGACTCCGCCTGCCGTGCTGCCGAAGTCTTTCAAGCTCCGCAGCGCTGAGCAAATCAAGCAAATCGTTATCGCGCTCAATATTAGTGCGCAAATGCTCAAAATTCTGACTCAGCGCCGAGAAGCGCTGCTTGAGCTGCGGCACAATCTGATTGCGTAAGAAGTTACGACTGTACTTATCATCTGAATTGCTCGAATCGACGCACCAAGACTGCTCTATAGCTGCAAGATATGATTCCAACTCCTGGCGCTCAATCGCAATCAAGGGCCGCAGCAATGAAATCCCTTTCAGGAAGTGCGCCGCCTTAATACCAGTCAGTCCTGACAGCGATGTGCCACGACAGAGGCGAAAGAGCATTGTCTCGACCTGGTCATTTAAAGTGTGGGCAGTCACCACATGCGATATCGACAAGTCAGAAGCAACCTGAGCAAGCGCCTGATAACGCAGCTCCCGCAGACTATCTTCTGAGCTGTCCAGCTTAAGCCCATCTAGTTTTACTACTTGCAGGGCAATGCTTTGAGCACGGCAAAGACTCTCACAGAAGCTCTGGTCTCTGTCAGCCTCAGCGCCCCGCAGACCGTGATTGACGTGACAAGCATAAACTTGGCAGAGATTTTCGCTGGCCATAGCCTTGAGAGCGCAGAGTAAGGCCACCGAATCAGCACCACCAGAAAGCGCCACCAGCAGCTTCGGCTTGCCAGACTCAGCACCAACCAGTGAAATTAAATTTGAGCTTACTAGGCCTTCAAAGCGGTGCATGGGACAATAAATATAGGCTGCAAAATCTAGAATGGGAACATAGAGGTCGTATTTTTCGACTAAGCTATGTTAGCAGCGTTTTTAGAACTCCCAGCGCATCGGTTTTTTGCACAATGCCCAAGTCTACCGCTAATCAAAAATTATTCTCCCTAAGTACCAGCACAAACCCTGGCCCTACTACACTGATAGCCGCTCTCAGCCTTAGTCTGGCCTTAGGGTTTGCTATTAGCGAGCGAGCCCTCGCCGACCAGCCGCTACAGGGTAATGTGCAAGAAATGGGCGCCAGCGAATCGCCGGCTAATCTGGCACCGATTGTGCCAATGTCAGCACCGGTGCTAAAGAAACGCAAACCCTTGGCGGCCGACGCCCAAGACAATTCGCTCAAAGGTAATGCCGAAGACAGTGGCCACGGTCTATCAGGCCAGGCTCAAGACGAAGGCGACGCGCCAATGAAGAGCCAAAAAGCCACCCTTGATGGCAGTGGACCATTAAAAGCCACCCTGAGCCAGAATGAATTTGAGTTACAGTCTCAAGATGCCGACTCCCAAGACCAAGAAATGGCTGTGGAGTGGGACCGCTGGCGCAACAGGCTGTTGCGCTCAATTCAGGGCGGCGTGCAAGAGCTAATCAACAACCCTGAAAACATGGTGCCACACTTTGACCAGGCAAGAGGCCGGGTGATTCTTTCTCCCCGCATTCCCCTGGGGCAAAAAGCCAGCTTCTATGTGCGCATATCAGACCAACGCCGCGTGGTGAAAGCCAGAATCGTTGCCTCGTCAGGCAATGCTGAATTTGACAACGCTCTGCTCGATGCCATTTATGCCTTAGACGGCACAACTATTTTGCGTTTTCCGAAAGGTTCACAACGACCCCGTGTGGTTCAAGAAGCAACTATCATCACCGCTGACCGTGGTAACGATGAGTACTTCAAATTCGGCGACGTTGAAAAGTACCGAGTACCTAATCAATAAAAAGATTTAGCACAGGGGGGGCTCGAACCCCCGACCTGGCGATTATGAGTCGCCCGCTCTAACCAACTGAGCTACCGTGCCATAAGATTGCCGTGCATATTGCAGGCAAAAATCTCCAGGGAGATCTGAATATAGATTATCCGAATCGATGACTGAGCGTGTCAAGCAAATATCAACGCTGGGCCAGACAAGACAACAAAAGTTCAAACTAAGTTCTACTTAAGCCAGCAGTCAAGGGGCGAATATTTGCCTTTTAGACTTTGGCTCGACTGCTGACATACCATTCAACAAAGCGCCTGACACCTTCATCAAAACTAGTCTTGGGGCTATACCCTAAAACTTCGCGAGCATGCTCAATACTGGCATAGGTGTACGGAACATCGCCAATTTGCATGGGCTTATGAACGATATTGGCAGTTTTACCCAAGTGTTTCTCGAGCGACTTGACCATGTCAAACAACATCACTGGCTCTGAACGCCCCAGGTTGATTACATCAAATCCGGGCAGAGCATAGGTCATCGCCGACTCAATACCAGCAACGATGTCGAGCACAAAGGTGTAATCGCGACGGGTTGTGCCGTCGCCGAACAGCTCAATTGTTTTTCCGGCATCTATCAGATGACAGAATTTATGAATTGCCAGGTCAGGCCGCTGTCTCGGGCCAAACACTGTAAAGAAGCGCAGACAGACGACTTGCAAACCAGCCGTGTGATGGGCGGCGTAGCATTGCAATTCGTTAGAGGCTTTAGTAGCAGCATAAGGGGAAAGCGGTTGATCGACTCGATCGCTCTCTTTGAATGATTCGCCAGAACGGCCGCCGTAGACCGAACTAGAAGAACCGAAGACCAATCTAGTATTCTCAGCATGAGGAATTATGCGATCAAGAATCTTCTGCGTGCCAACGATATTGACGTCCATATAGTGAGCTGGTTGCAAAAGCGATGGACGAACACCGGCCATCGCAGCCAAGTGGACAACAACATCAAAAGGTCCATGCTGAAAAGCTCTATCAAGGGCGACATCATCGCGAATATCGCCTTCAATCAAAGTATAAGCAGGATGAGCAGAGTGCTCGGCGGCATTGCGCCGCTTCACCGCCGGAGTATAAAAATCGTTGAAGTTATCAATCACCACAACAGTGTCGCCCTGAGCAAGCAAACTATCGATAAGGTTTGATCCGATAAAGCCGGCACCACCAGTCACTAATATCTTTCGGCTTGCCATCAGTTGTTCGATCGCCTCCCTTGGGATGCTGTTATCAATTTTTCAAACAGCGGCCGATTAGTCTCATAGTCTCTTTCTGGGTGCCATTGCACACCTACAACAAAGTCGCGGTCCTGCATCTCGATTGCTTCAATAACGCCATCTTCAGCAGTTGCCACCACTTTCAATTGCTTGCCAACTTTGCGCACGCTCTGATGATGCGATGTTGGCACCGAAAACTGCTTTGCAGCGAAAAGCCCTTTGAGAATGCCATCTTCAGTAATGATTACATCATGTTGGTTGAATCCAACCTTCCAACCATTTTTACTAGCATGTTCAACGGGAGATTCGGGCAAATGCGATTTGATATCTTGCACGAGGGTGCCACCTTGGTTGATATTAATCAACTGACAGCCAAGGCAAATTCCTAGTATTGGCATCTTGTCGTCACTCAAGGCTTCTCTCACAAGGGTTACGTCAAACTCTTGACGCTTAGCCGGTGTTAGCTCACAGGAGGGGTGCGCCGCCTCGTCATATAGGCTCGGGCAGTAATCAGCGCCGCCAATTAACATCAAACCATCAAGCCGACGCAATACTTCACGCAAATCCTCACGGGGCATGGGCGGAAGTAAAACGGGAATGCCGCCACTCTTGAGAATAGCGTCAGTGTAAGTGGTCTGAATAGCTGCTTCTTCTGGAGGGCCAGCTTTGATGTCTAAATTGATGCCTATAAGTGGTTTCATGATGCCTCGAAATATTTAGGGGCATTTTACCGCAAAAGAAACAAGAACAGCCTGATTAGCAACACCTCGTTAAAGTTTAGCCCAGCCCAAGACTGTAGCACTCTATAATTGTTGGCGTTGTTCATTCGATAAAACTAGCGAGGCAAAACCCATGAATGCAGGCCCGGCCCAACATACGCAAAATTCAAATGCGGCCACATCGGTTGAAGCCCTCTTTAAGTCGGTAGATGCCTGGCAGACTGGTCATTTCCTTTTATCTAGCGGCCTCCATAGCGACCAATACATGCAATGTCAACGGATTCTGCAATATCCTCTGCACGGCATGCACCTGGCACGAGCTCTGGCAACTAAGATGCTAGCCGCTGGCATCAAACCCAAAGCAGTAATCGGCCCAGCCCTTGGCGCCGTGCATTTAGAAGTTTTCGTGGCTCTAGCATTCAACGAAATTCTCAACTCTGGTAAATCAAGCACAACTTCCGAAGAGCATAATTCTCAAGACCAAGTGCGTGCGATTTTTGCAGAGAGAGCCGAAAATGGAAAAGATTTTGTTATACGTCGTGGCATTGAACTAGCTCAAGGCGAAGAAGTTATTGTCGTCGAAGATGTCACCACCACTGGTGGCTCAGCGAAAAGAGTAGTTGATCTCTTAACAGCTATGGGAGCCAAAACCCTGGCAGTGGGAACAATAATTGATCGCAGTGGCGGCACGGCCAAATTTGATCAACCCTTCTTTGCCCTGGAACAACTCAACTTAAAAACATACGAAGCTGATGCTTGCCCAATGTGCCAAGCCGGCAGTCAACCAATCAAGCCAGGCAGCAGCAAGAAATAGCGCCAGCCACTATTCTAAATTGGTTTTACTCTTCGGCAACAACGACTGCAGAGCCAGTCCAATTTCGTAATCGTTTGGCAACATGTGTTTGGCTGTCATTAACTCAGCTATGGCGCTGCTTGTATCCCCGGCATCTTTCAACTCTAAAGCCAGGGCCTTGTGCAACTGGCCGTTTTTAGGATCAATGGATAAAGCCAATCTATACTCAATCAGAGCCGACTGGCGATCACCATTTTTAGCATATACCCAGGCCAAATTAGAGTGCGTGTCAGGATCATTTGGAGCCAGGCTCACCGCCAGGCGAGCTTCTTTAAGCGCTTCACTGACTTTGTTTGTGCTTGCCAGGGCCCAAGCATAGCCCACGTGTCCTTCAGAATAATTGGGATCAAGCTCAGTAGCAGAAACAAACTGGGCAATGGCTTCTGGCCACTTTTTCATTTTGCCCAAAGCCAGACCATAGCGGGCGTGAACAATGGCATCTTTAGGATTTAGAGCAATTGCCTGCAGGTATTCGTCATTAGACTGCGCTGGCATCCGCACCGAGGTGTAGCACTGCGCCAAAATTAAGTGAGGAATAACAAGCTCTTTGTTGAGCTTAGAAGAAAGCTTGCACTCAACAATAGCATCACGAAAACGGCTCTGCATCCGATAGCACTCGCCCAAATAGGCATGAGCTAAAGCATTGCCACTATCAATTTTAAGCGACCGGCTGTATTCGCTCTTCGCCTCATCATTGCGTCCAAGCATGCGCAAGGCCTCGGCTTTCATAAAATGGCCATCAGCAGTGGTGGCTCTAATGGTAAGCACTTTATCGAATTCCTTGAGAGCTTCTTCGTAGTCAGCCATACTCATCAAGACTTTGCCCAGCATGTAGTGGGCCTTGAAGCTATTTGGATCAAGCTTGAGTACATCTTCAAATTCGATTAGAGAATTAGTAAAGTCGCGTCGACTAAAGAACATATCCCCTAAACGACAATGCCTATCAATCTGCTTATTGCGATCTTCTTTGACCGGCTCAAAAATTTCTTCTGAAGCCGCTTTTGCTTCCTCATTCTTAGTCTCAGCCTCAAGCACCTTAGGATCTTTGTAAGGTCTGCGCTTCATGAAAAAAGGCGCCGCTTCACAAGCCGGCGGCGCCGCAGCGGCGGCCAGCAACAATAAGGCAGAGGCAGACAGAAGCAGGCAACGGTAGGCATTCGCCAAAGCCGCCTTAGACATCATAGACATTCGCCCCATGATGCTACCTCAACCACCCGATCGAGTCGGAACGTTCTTTCAGCATTAGTTTTACGACAAATGGCCGTAAGATAGACACTTCCTCGACTTTCGATTAATGCCAAGGGAAGTATGATGCGAGTGCTCTTAAATTCACTACTATAGGTCAACTTAAGTTCGCTTTTCTTCTTGATAGCCACTGAAATAAGATCATAATCGGCTTTTGCTCGGGGCGACAAAACCACCGGAGCATAGCGCTGCTGTTGAGTAAAACTAAGAGTAGAGTTATTTTCCTCCAACTGCCCAAAGTTCTCCAGGCAACCGACTTCAACGAGCTTGGCAAAAAGCTTCTGCACATACATGCTGTCGTCTAAGGCTCGGTGATAGAGCGAGCCAGCAAAGCCAAAGTGCTCACTGAGAGTCTTCAATTTATGGTTGAGGCTATCTTGCACCAGGCACTGAGCCAGAGCAAGTGTATCAATTACCGCATGGCCAGGCAGCTCCAAGCACAACCTTTGCGAATTGACCTTGAGAAACTCCACATCAAAAGAAGCATTGTGGGCAATTAGAACGGTATCAGCAGCACTGCCACACCACTGATAAAACTGAGGTAGAACGCTATCAACCCCGGGAGCATCTTTTACCATTGCATCGGTGATACCGTGTAAAGCCGAGACTTCAGGCGGAATTGGCTCGCCCGGATTAATCAAAGCAGAAAAAGTATCAAGTTCTAGATTACTCGCGCTAGAGGGCGCGCCCAGCTTAAATTTGACGCCCGATAGTTCGACCAACTTGCAAGCTATGGCCGAAAGTCCGGTAGTTTCAACGTCAAAAGCAACAAATGTCAGATCGCTGAGCGATTTGCGACTTAAGCTTGAAACCTGCTCACATATTTCAGTCATGCCGTCTCTCTCTAGTATGGCGATAGAACTGATTGTACTACGGTGGCTTTGCCAGCTGTGGTGATTAAATCGAGCTATAGTACTTATGGAAATAACAAAAATGGACCCGATCTATACGATGCATATATCAATTCGGCAAATAGTTATTGCTTCGCTCAGCACCTTTAGCCTCCTGGCGACTACAGCTAAAAGCAGCCAGGCATTTGATCTGAAAGAAAAGGATCATCCTGAGCAATCTTTGCATGGCAATATCATCAACGAAGCCCTAGGTTCAACGATTAGCCCAGGTAGCCTCAAATTAGTGGTCCAAAGCTGCGATCAAGCGGAAGATGCTGACATGCTCTTCAATAAAAGCTCGTTCAAGAGAAGTATGGCTTACATAGAACGCGAGCAAAAAAAAGTATTGAATGCAGCCTTCGAAGCCGATAGAAGCCCGGCGGCTCGCTATCGTACTTTGAAGCATTTCGGCATAATGCTCAGAGCGGTGCAAGATTTTTATAGCAACTCAAACTATGTTGAGAACGAAGTAGCAAAACGCACAAACAAACTAGGTGTAAATCGTTTCGACCCCTACACCATTGAGCTCGTCGAGTGGTCAAAAGTGCCAAGCCTAATGCAGTCAGAGCCGCCCCTCGGTGCTGCTGAAATAAAGAAGGCAAATGCCAGTGAAGGCCAGGAAAAAATTGGTCAAGCCACTTACTACAAAGTTGCTCGCGAACTTGCACTGCGCGAAACAGCCAGACAGTGGGATGTACTGGCAACACTGTTGAAAAACCGCTATCAAGCAAAATCGCTAACGATTATCACAGCGCTTAAACAAGCCAGTGTTCCTGATAAAGAACCAGAAGAGATTGACTAAAACAGTCGACGCATTTCTATTTTGTCTTTCGGCGCACGATGCCGCAGTCAGGACAATCACTAATAGGGTCAAAACCTCGGAGCACCTCAAGCTCACCGCTCAAGCCGTCGATCTTGATCAATTCATTGCCTTGACTAGCACCAAAAGCACTAATAATTTTCACGGCACCAAGGGCCAGTGAATTGCCAATTATTCCCGCCAGACTTTCTAGAACCCCCTGGGGTTCTAGACTGCCGATGGCATCTTCTAGACCCAGCGAGGCAAGCAAACAGCGCAGACAACAAGACTTGCCTGGCAACATACAAAACAGCTGAAAGCGCATGCCCGCGCCACCACAATGCAAGAGCGGCTTGCCACCAGCCATACATAAATCTGAAAGGCTCAGTTTCTCTTGCCAATCATGCAAAACATCAATAACTAAATCACAGGCTGCCACTTGCGACTCAAGCTCAGCTGAAGATGAAGATAGTGACTCAATTAGTTGGTAAGCAATTTGACAATCATCTACCCCACCGAGCTGAGTTCGCAAACTATTGAGGGCGGCCAGACGGTTGTCAATTATCTTTAGGGAACCAATACCAGAGACGATTAAACCTTGAGCAGCAGCGCGCACCACTGGGCCGCTTCCCAAAAGCAAAACCTTGGCACGCCGTAGTTTTTGCTGGTGAACTGCGCTAAAGCCACTCACGGCAAGCTGGCCAGCATAGCGCGATTGCAGCTCTTCATTATCAAACTGACTATCCATAAATACCCTAAAAAAGTTGCCGGCTCAATGGCTGCATGAAGCTAAATAATAGCCTATAAACCAAAAACCCCCCTTGCGGGAGGTCTCTGGCTGGCGTTGGCGGGGAAAAACTGTGAACGGTCTATTAGTTGCTTAGTTGAAGAGAGCAGCATCGCGGGCTGATGCAACGAGCCAGTTGATGCAACCAGGTGTTGCCAAACCGCCTGTCACACCGGCAGCTCCGAACAATACTTTCTTCATAGCATCGTGTGAACCAGCAGCCATGTGCATGAAGCCCATGATCATGGTAGGTCCGCCCCAGGCAATTCCGAGGATTTCCATACCGTTAGCGATGATGTTCAGCAATGCTTCTAAGTTGGCCAAGTTGTTTACACGCACTGTACCTGCGGTGTTCACACCTTGTACAACAGTGGCTTCGGCGCCTTGGGGAGAAATTGTACCGTTAGTGGCACCTTGCAATGTGGGTGATGTACCATCTTGCAGATGCTGTGTTTGTGAGCCTGTGGTGTAGTTATCGCGCTGTTGAGTACCTGTAGCACCCATCGAATTTTGCTCAGTTTGATTGCCAGAACCAAATGCATCTTGGGCTAGCGCAGGAGCGGCTGAGACGGCTACGAAAGCAACAGCTAAGCTCAATTGGGCGATAGTTGATTTAAGAGACATAGTAAGATTCTCCAGAAAGTGTTTAAAGATTTTAGTAAGGTGGTCAGTGCGGCGAACTCAGAAAGTTGAGTTGAGTAGAGAATAAGCGTTGGCGAGGCCGAAGTCAAGCGCTGTTTTGTTGTGTGCATTACACTTTTTCAGCGATTTAGCCAAGTACCAGAAAAACCCAAGAAAAAAACGAGGATTTACTCTTCGTTTTCATCATTTCAGTTCTAATTCGGTTTTGATCTAGACTTGCTTGAGTCGAGATCTAGTTGAACATAGCAGCATCACGAGCCGATGCAACGAGCTATTTGATGCATCCTGGGGTGGCTAACTTCTTCATAGGGTCTTGCGAACCAGCAGCCATGTGGATGAAGCACATGATCATTGTCAGCCCGCCCCAGGCCATTCCGAGAAATTCAATACCGTTAGCGATGATGTTCAGCAATGCTTCTAGGTTGGCCAAGTTGTTAACCCGCACAGTACCTCTGCTGCTGACGCCTTGCACAACAGTGGCTTCTGCGCCTTGGGGAGAAATTGTACCGTTGGTGGCACCTTGAAATGTCAGTGATGTACCATCGGCGACTAGAGTAACTGCTGGGCTAAATTGGGCAAGAGTAGATCTAAGAGACATGGGGCAAACTCTCTGAAGCCAGCCGCTTCCAGAGCGAAAAAAAGAGAGGAGACAAGCTCCTCTCTTTAATGTTTCTAGCTTTTTTGACGTTAGTTGAAGAGAGCAGCGTCGCGGGCTGATGCAACGAGCCAGTTGATGCAACCAGGTGTTGCCAAACCGCCTGTTACACCGGCGGCTCCGAACAATACTTTCTTCATAGCATCGTGGGAACCAGCAGCCATGTGCATGAAGCCCATGATCATGGTAGGTCCGCCCCAGGCAATCCCGAGGATTTCCATACCGTTAGCGATGATGTTCAGCAAGGCTTCTAAGTTGGCCAAGTTGTTAACACGCACTGTACCTGCGGTGTTCACACCTTGTACAACAGTGGCTTCGGCGCCTTGAGGAGAAATTGTACCGTTGGTGGCACCTTGCAATGTAGGTGATGTACCATCTTGCAGATGCTGTGTTTGTGAGCCTGTGGTGTAGTTATCGCGCTGTTGAGTACCTGTAGCACCCATCGAATTTTGTTCAGTTTGATTGCCAGAACCAAATGCATCTTGGGCTAGTGCAGGAGCGGCAGCGAAAGAAACTAGTGCGACTGCAAGGCTTAGTTGAGCGAATGTAGATTTCAAAGACATAGTAAATTCCTCGCTGGGGGCTGATTTGATAAATAGTAAAAGAAAAAATCACTTCGTAAAGTCGAAGTGAATACACAGTAAGCGCAAACGGAAAGGAAGTCAATTGCGATTATGTTGGCTGCAATACACTTTTGCCAACTAATTGAAAATGGCATGGTTAATAGCTTTCAATAACTACTTTTTGAAATTCAACAAAAGGCACCACAAAAAAAAGAGGAGGCAGAACCTCCTCTTTTTTTTAATTGTCTAATCTTACTTCAGGCTTGCTGTGCGAACTCTAGTTGAAGAGAGCAGCGTCGCGGGCTGATGCAACGAGCCAGTTGATGCAACCAGGTGTTGCCAAACCGCCTGTTACACCGGCAGCTCCGAACAATACTTTCTTCATAGCATCGTGGGAACCAGCAGCCATGTGCATGAAGCCCATGATCATGGTAGGTCCACCCCAGGCAATTCCGAGGATTTCCATACCGTTTGCGATGATGTTCAGCAATGCTTCTAAGTTGGCCAAGTTGTTAACACGCACTGTACCTGCGGTGTTCACACCTTGTACAACAGTGGCTTCTGCGCCTTGAGGAGAAATTGTACCGTTGGTGGCACCTTGCAATGTAGGTGATGTACCATCTTGCAGATGCTGTGTTTGTGAGCCTGTAGTGTAATTATCGCGCTGTTGAGTACCAGTAGCACCCATCGAATTTTGCTCGGTTTGGTTGCCAGAACCGAAAGCATCTTGGGCTAGAGCTGGAGTGGCGAAGGAAACGCCAGCGATAACAGCTAGAGAAGCGAAACACATAGTGAATCTAGAGAAGGATTTCATAGTAAAGCCCCCGCGCAATGCGCAAATATATAGAGTAATTAGTAAATGTGGACCGGCGCTCGAGAAAGTTCGAGAATCTCAGAATAAGCCCTGCATGCTTCCACGTCAAGTACCTAATTTATTAATTGTGCGTTTATTATTGCGCTTGGCTACTATTTAACTAGATTGAAGCCTGTGGGCAATCTCAGCAGCAAGGTTTCACAGAAGGTATTGACCCGCTGAAGACTGCGCTTGACTGTCTCCCCTGGGCGATTGATGTTCTGCTCGACTAGAACCAATCCAGTGGCATCAAACCACTCTTCTCTGGATGTGTCGCCATTTTTATAGAGCAAGCCACGACAATTATACTTGCCGATTTTACGGGCCGGCAAAAGCTTGCGATCTTTCTCGGTCATCTTATTGTTGAAACCATCGCCATAAGCCCGAAGTATGTCGTCCCCAGGACTGGTCAAGGCAACTTTATAAGAGCGATCAGTCAAATTGACCAGATAAGAGGTATGGCCGGAAAAATTGAAAAGATAGTAGCCATTATCAACAAACTTCGGATCGATGCTGTAGGCCACATGGCCATGACCGTTGCTGATTAATCTGTCGTTCAGGGTTTCGGTCTTGCCGTTTCTGGTGGTCTCCGTCTTATAAAAACAATCGAGACGAACAGGAGGAGGACCACCATCAAGAAGAGGGTTGCAGGGCGCGGTAGAAGGCGAGCCATCACCCTCGCCTATGGCCGGAGAAGTGGTTGAATTTGAAGTGCATGAAGCAATAAAAGCGACACTAGAAAGAACGATAGCTGAAGCTACAAGCTGACGCAAAAATGGCAAATGCTTTCTCCCAAAACTCTAATTGACTCATCCATTCGTTCATTCTAGTGGAAATACAAGCTCAAAACAAAAGAGAGGAGACAAGCTCCTCTCTTTAATGCTTCTAGATTTTTCGGTATTAGTTGAAGAGAGCAGCGTCGCGGGCTGATGCAACGAGCCAGTTGATGCAACCAGGTGTTGCCAAACCGCCTGTCACACCGGCAGCTCCGAACAATACTTTCTTCATAGCATCGTGGGAACCGGCAGCCATGTGCATGAAGCCCATGATCATGGTTGGTCCACCCCAGGCAATTCCGAGGATTTCCATACCGTTAGCGATGATGTTCAGCAATGCTTCTAAGTTGGCCAAGTTGTTTACACGCACTGTACCTGCGGTGTTCACGCCTTGTACAACAGTGGCTTCTGCGCCTTGGGGAGAAATGGTACCGTTGGTGGCGCCTTGCAATGTGGGTGATGTACCATCTTGCAGATGCTGTGTTTGTGAGCCTGTGGTGTAGTTATCGCGCTGTTGAGTACCTGTAGCACCCATCGAATTTTGCTCGGTTTGATTACCAGAACCAAATGCATCTTGGGCTAGTGCAGGAGCTGCGATTGAGAGAGTACCGACAACAGCTAGCGAAGCGAAAGCCATAGTAAATTTTGACAAAATGCGCATGGTTGAGGTACCTCCTGGGGCACACAAAGGTTTAGTAAGCCAACTACTTCTGTTTCACCGGCGCCAGCGCCTCTTGGAAACGTGAGCCCAATGTAATCAAAAACAGGGCGAGAGTCAACGGCAATTTTGTTAGCTAGACAACAATTCCCCGGCATTTAATTGGCAGATTCTTGGCATCCGCCAATATCTGGGCATTCTCCAGCGAAAACCCTAAGCCCGCGCCAACTTACCCAAACAAATTCTCTTTGATGCTCCGGTACAGGCCGGTACATTATTAGGAATACCGAAATTAGTCGTGTAAGCCAACAGGGCAAATAACAAAGCCTCTTTGAACTTGGGCGAAACGCCAAAATCTTCATGCTGGCGAATTGTTAGTGGTGAGGGCCAGCGCGAGGTGAGCATTCCTATTAATGTGGGGTTGGCAGCCCCACCGCCAGCCAAAACCAATTCGCTGAATGGCACTTGTGGCGCTATAAAACGCTCATAAGCCTCCACTATTGATGCCGCCGTATAGGCGGTGAGGGTGGCAACAATATCAGCCGAACTAACATCTGCCGCCTGCCACTGTTCAACCAGGTCAGTCGCCATCGAGCGGCCAAACAATTCGCGACCGGTGGTCTTGGGCGGCGCCAAATGCAAGTAAGGAAGCGTTAAAAGCTCTTTCAATATGCGCAAGTTAGGGGTACCAGAAGCAGCCACGGCTCCATTTTCATCAAACTCACGGCGATAAAGCAGGCGCATAGCTTCGTCAATCAGCACATTGGCTGGCCCGGTATCAAAAGCCATGACAGCCTGCCCGTGACTATCGATCACTGTAATATTGGCGATACCGCCAAGATTAAGAACTCCTAGAGCCGTGCGGCTCTTGCCAAAAATCACTTGATCGGCAAATGAGGTAAGCGGCGCACCTTGCCCGCCTAAAGCCACATCAGCAGTGCGGAAGTCACCAATTGTGGTGACTCCAGTGCGAGCAGCAATCACCGAAGGATCACCCAATTGCAAAGTTCCAGCCGTGCTCATGCCCCAAAACTGACTAAGATCTGGCGCATGCCAAATCGTTTGACCATGGGAGCCAATCAAATCAATTTCGATGCCCTTACGCCGAGCCGAGCGAATCACCTGCAAACTTGCCTGGGCAAAAATTTCACCGAGACTGGCATTAAGCAGACAAATCTGCCTCAGGTCAGTCTGCCCTTCCGCTACTAAACGAGCCATTTGATGCTTAAAAGTAGGGGCAAATTCCACCGACTCGCTATGCAAAAACTCCATTTTCAAGGCTGGCAAATATGAGTCTCCAGAAGCCGAGGCTCCGCCCTCTGAGGATGCGGCCCTGTCTGGTCCAATAGCAAAAACAGCGGCGTCAATACCATCCATTGAAGTGCCACTGTTCAAACCAAGTACATTCATCGACTTTAAAATTTGAGACATCAATTACAACCTAAAGAACCAGAGGAAACCGGAAAACACTTACATGAACTCAAAAATGACAAGGCACAACGGTGCGCCAATATTGTAATGGTTTAACCGCCTCGCAACAAACTGTCTAACTAACGGCCTCGGCTCAAGCCAAGTGTTATGTCAATGCTAGAATGAACAATCTATTTAAGATAATCTATTTAAGCCAGTCTATATAAGCCTTTCATATACATACTTGAAACAAAGGTGGAGTCATGATTTCTGGAAATTCTTCCAAACCCAAGGTTCAGCAAGATTCATCTATGATGATCGGTCTCGGCAAAGCCAGTCGGCGTGCCTACGGATTTGATGAAATTGCTCTGGTACCAGGCGATTACACCCTAGACCCTGAACTTTGCGACATTTCCTATCAACTGGGCCCACACAAATTTGAAACTCCCATAATTGCCTCAGGCATGGATTCAGTGGTCGACGTAAAAGTAGCAGCGACACTGGGCAAACTCGGTTCCCTTGGGGTCCTCAATTTGCAGGGCATTCAAACCCGCTACGACAACCTTGAAGAAATTTACGAAAAAATTGCCAAGTGCGACAAAGATAGCTTTGTCGAAGTTATGCAAGAGCTATACAAGGCGCCAATCCAAGATGCCCTAATTCAAAAGCGCATTGAAGACATCAAAAAGAGCGGTGCCATCACTGCCGTTTCGATTACACCAAACTTCGCTGAAAAATACGGCCCAGTAGCCGTAGCGGCCGGTTGCGACATCATCTTTGTACAATCTACTGTAACCGGAATTGAGCACCGGTCAGCCCTTGGCACACCCAGCTTGAACCTGGCTAAGTTTGTCAGCAAGCTTGGGGCTCCGGTGGTAGTTGGCAATTGCGTCACTTACAAAACTGCTCTAGAACTTTTAGAAACAGGAGTAGCTGGCATACTGGTTGGCATTGGACCAGGTGCCGCTTGCACATCCCGCTCAGTCTTAGGCATTGGTGTACCGATGGCCACAGCAATAGCTGATTGCGCCGCCGCTCGTGCCACCTACATGCACGAGAAAGGACTAGCTCCGGATCAAGCCCCTACCATGATTGCTGATGGCGGCATGGTCACTGGTGGCGATATCTGCAAGGCCCTGGCTTGCGGAGCCGACGCCGTAATGATTGGCTCACCATTTGCCCGTGCCACAGAGTCACCTGGTCATGGCTTCCACTGGGGTATGGCAACACCAAGCCCAGTGCTACCGCGAGGCACACGCATCAAAGTTGGCACCACCGTCTCACTCGAGCGCATTCTTAACGGCCCAGCTCTAACTGATGATGGTACGCAAAACCTTACCGGTGCCATCAAAACTAGTATGGCCACTCTCGGTGCCTCTAATTTGAGCGAAATGAAAGAAGTGGAAGTAATTATTGCTCCTTCGATTTTGACCGAAGGCAAGGTCTACCAAACCGCACAACAACTGGGCATGGGCCGCAAATAATGACAGAGAAGCTGAGCGCTAACAAGAATTGGCTCATTGCCCTGTCGGGCACCCTTGTTACCGCATCTAGCTTCTGCTGGGCCATGAGCGAGATTAGCGCTAGTGGCCCAGCCAGTTCTCCTAACTTAAAGCTGGTGCCTAACTTTAAGCTAGTGCAATTCCCTCAGAAAGAAAGCAGCGACACTCGACTGATTGCATCGGCAGGTGCTGAACGTGATCACAAACTAGTAGCCGCAAGTGGAGCCCAGGCAGTAGCACGCAGCGGCATATTTACAGCAGACACAATTGCCGACATCGCCGAAGAAGCAGCACCATCTGTGGTGAATGTTGAAATTCACCGCAAAGACGAAGCTAACGCCAACGGCATGCCCAACCTTGATTTGTTCGACTTACCGAATTTCGGCAATGGCAATTTCCGCTTCTTTTATAACGGCCGAGAAGTCTCACCCAACAATCCGGTACCGAAATATGCACCCAAAGCCAAACGAGCCAGTGCCACCGGTTCAGGCTTTGTCATTCGCCCAGATGGCTACATTTTGACCAATGCCCACCTGGTCAAAGGGGCAGCCGATATTCGCGTCAGCCTCACCGACAAGCGTTCATTTGAAGCCGAAGTGGTAGGTGTAGACAGCTTCTCTGACCTAGCAGTACTAAAAATCAACGCCTCCGAACTACCAGCCCTAAAATTCGGTAGCTCGGAAAAGCTTCGCCCAGGTGAGTTTTCTATTGCCATTGGCTCACCACTAGGCTTCGACCACACAGTCACCCTGGGCATTATATCGGCCGTTGGCCGCACCATTGCCAACCCCAATACCGGCAATGCCAATTTCATTCAGACCGATGCAGCCATTAACCCCGGCAACTCTGGCGGACCATTGCTCAACCTACGCGGTGAAGTAATTGGCGTAAACACGGCCATGCAGGCCGATGCTCAGAACATCGGCTTTTCTACCCCAATAGACTTAGCTAAGAGCGTTGCTGACGACCTTATCAATCACCGCTCTATTAGCAGACCATGGCTGGGCATTGGCATGAGCGAGCTGAATGAGACACATGCCAAAAGCTTAGGTCTCCCCCTTACAACTAAAGGCGTTTTCATTAGTAAGGTCTACGAAGGTTCGCCCGCTCAGCAAGCCGGTATCGAACCTGGGGACATCATTCAAAAACTGGAAGGCAAGAAGATTATTCTCACACCCAAAGATGTGCAAGAAACTGTTCGTGCCCACAAAGTTAACGAGACAGTCGCTTTCACAATTCTGCGCGGCAATAGCACCAAAGAATTGTCAGTCAAGATTGGTCACTACCCTGACTTGAACACGACTCAAAGCGAAAGTAAAACGACATTACCTGGAACAGCTCCCAATAGCAATAGCGGCAATAGCAGCGAGCCTGGAAGCTCAACTAGCTCAGCTATTATTCGCGGCACCACCAAAACAGTGCCGCCACAACCAAAGCCTGGCGAGAAATTTTAGACCCGCAGTACCACTAACATAGCCTAGCCTTTGGCAGCAGCCAAAATGCGCAAAGCGGCCATGGCAGCCCCGAAGCCGTTATCTATATTGACCACAGTAAGACCAGCAGCGCAACTATTGAGCATACTCAGCAAGGCGGCCACGCCGTCAAAGCTTGCTCCGTAGCCAATTGAGGTCGGCACTGCAATAACTGGCTTCTCTAAAAGGCCACCAACAAAACTGGCGAGAGCACCGTCCATTCCAGCAACAACCACTGTAACGTGAGCCTTGCGCAACAAGGCAAGACTGTCAAATAGTCGATGAACACCAGCCACTCCAACGTCGTAGACACAGCTAACTGGATAACCAGCTGCCACTATAAATAGTGCCACCTCTTCGGCCACAGCAATATCAGCGGTTCCCGCTGTAACAATCGAAACAGATGGAGCATCTTTCTTTGGCATTGGCAATTGGCCAAAAACAAGGGCTCTTGGTTGGGGCAAATATTCGCAATCGTTTATTGGAATCTCAACAGCCGATTTCTCAAGAACAGGGCTGGAAGCGACACTTGACGCAATAGCGTTTGATGTAGTGGCGTTCGCCATCGCTGCATCACTTGTAGTGGAGCTTGTCTCAGAGGCAGAGCTAGAGCCTTCAGTGGCCGCACTCGACGAGCTTTGACCAGAGCCATTAGAAGGGCTCTGACTGGTAGCGGCAGAAAAGCTGAGAATCGCCGCCCCAGAGTTCTGGCTTGCAGCCGCAGCCCTGTTGTAAAGGCGAACAACTTCTTTTGCCTGTGCCTCTTCAACTCTTGTAGCAACTACTATGGAATTGCTGGCGCGCAACCTAATGGCAATGTCTACAATCTGCTGAGGCGATTTACCCGGGCAAAAAATTACCTCTGGAAAACCTTGTCTCAGACCTCGATGCAGGTCTGGCTTAGCAAAGCCAAGGTCTTGATAGGGCAGAATTGCTAGCCGCTCGCAGGCATCGCTGACCGAAATACCGCCTTGCGATACCGAACGAAGCAGGTCTTCGACTGATTTGCGGTCCATTAAACTACCTATTTTATGCTTTGTTTCGAACTGAATTCAGTGTTGAATTTAGCATGGAAAGCAGCCTTGACAATATTAGTCTGAAATCTATCTAGTCTAATACAAGTCTCTGGCTAAGCTCTATCTAGTCGCTTACTAGCTTCTTGTGAGGTTCTTACTAGAAACTAGTGCCGCGGCCTTTCCCTGACTGTAGCCTTGCGGATCAATCTCAAACTGCCTGATACCGGCGCCAGCACGTTCATTGGCAGCGTTCAATGCTGCTATCAGTTTTCCCGCCAATTCTGGCTCAGCGGCAAAGCGCGATAATTCATCAGAGCCAACTTCGACAGAGGCTCTAGCACTGTCGGCATCAGTAAAATAGCGCACCCGCACTTGGCGAAAAGCGAAATCGCGCACCACTTGCTCTAGTTTGTCGATCAAACTGAGACGGGACGGAGTGATATAAGTATTCTCGACAAAACGAGAAGAAAGGCAAGCTGCCTGTGGTCTATCCCATGAAGGCAGGCCCTGCTGGCGAGCAAGTGCTCTAATTTCATTCTTGCTCAAACCAGCATCAATCAATGGAGCCAAAACACCAAACTGCTTGGCCGCTTGATGGCCAGGGCGATAGTCACTAAGGTCATCAACATTTGCACCATAGGTAATGGCACAGACAGAAAGCTGTTTTTGCATTGCTGCTAAATATTCAAAGAGTGTACTCTTGCAAAAGAAGCAACGCATACTATCATTAGCGCGATAATCTTCTGAATCAACTTCGTCTGTATTGATCTCAATCAAATCAAAATTGGCCTGCTTGGCCTGTTGTCGAGCCGCCTCTAACTCCGTTTGAGCCAAACTGGGAGAAAGAGCAATAACAACATGCGCCCGGCTTCCCAAGGCTAATTTGGCATAGCGAGCGAGCACCGAGCTGTCCACGCCACCAGAATAAGCGACGATAACGCTTTCAAGCTGGCGCAATATTCCGATTAGCAGCTGTTCTTTCTCAGCTAGTTCGTTCTCAGCTTCAGCAAGTCCTTTCTGGGAAAGTCCTTCCGGAGAAGCTAGCGATTCTTTATTGTTCATCTATTTAGCAGTCTACTTTTTTGCAGTTATAGCAGGCAAGTTAACTGAACTCGTCGTGCCGCTGGCGATACGATCTAACTCGTTGCGAATTGCAGTCTCATCTATATTATCAACTGAATCGCTCAAGCGCAGCAAGGTGGCCTGCAGCTGATCATAGGCTAAAGGCTGAGGACGACCAACAAAAATCTTCTCGTTCACTGTCTTATCCAGACCTTCTGCCGCCGAGAGCAACTCTTCGTAGAGCTTCTCACCAGGACGCAAACCAACAAACTCGATTTTGATATCGTGACCAGGACGAAGTCCAGAGAAACGAATCAGGTCATTGGCCAAATCAAGAATCTTTACTGGTTTGCCCATATCAAGAACGAAAATCTCTCCACCAGAGCCGTAGGCACCGGCCTGCAAAATTAACTGCACAGCTTCTGGAATGAGCATGAAGTAGCGCGTTGCTTCAGGGTGGGTCACCGTCACTGGGCCACCAGCAGCAATTTGGTCTCGCCAGAGCGGAATTACAGAACCACGACTGGCCAGGACATTGCCAAAGCGAACAGCAACATACTTAGTGGCAGAACGTTGGGCCAGGTCTTGAATAATCAATTCGGCTAAGCGCTTAGTAGCGCCCATAACAGAAGTAGGATTAACAGCCTTGTCACTGGAAACTAAGACGAACTTATCAACCTTGTGAGCATCCGAAAGCTCGGCTACTACTTTGGTACCAAAAATGTTGTTGGCAATAGCCTCAAAGACATTCAGTTCCATTAAAGGAACATGCTTGTGAGCGGCGGCATGGAAAACCACATTCGGCTTGTGATTGAGGAAGACTTGCTCTAAGCGCTTGCGGTCGCGCACATCGGCAATAATTGGCACAATTTCTACTGGCTCAGGCAAGCGCGAAAGCTCTTGCTGAATATAAAAGATCGAATTCTCGCCCTTGCCCAAAATGACAAGACGACGAGGCTGGAAGCGCAGAATCTGACGGCAAAGTTCGCTACCAATTGAACCACCGGCACCGGTAACCAGAACAGTTCTGCCTTCAATATAGCTAGCAATAGAAGCACTATCGAGCTTAACTGGATCGCGACCAAGCAAGTCTTCGAGCGAAACTTCACGCAACTGATTGATACTGACGTGACCGTTAATGAGCTCAAACAGACCCGGCAAAATGCGAGTTTCAACTTCGGCGCTGCGACAAACCTCTACAATTTTGCGAATTTCAGAGGCCGGAGCCGAAGGCATGGCAATTATCACTTGATCAATAAAGAGATTTTCGATCAAGCGCGGCAATTCAGAAGTGGTACCGAATACGGTGATATTACCGATGCGCTTACGCAGTTTAGATGGATCATCATCAATCAAGCCAATTACATCAACACCCAAATCTGAGCGCTGGTTGAGCTCTTTCAAAACCATCATACCGGCATCACCGGCGCCAACCACGAGGGCACGCCGGCGCACAGGCTGACGCCAGTGCTTGCGCTGCCAGTGCTCGGTCTGCAAACGGCGAACAACCCGAGAAGTGGTCATAAGGAAGAAACAGAGCCCGCTATCAATAACGAGAATGCCATAAGAAAGCAAGTGGCCTTCCACACGCAGCAGGTCCACGCCTATAGCCCGCAGGGCTAAGACTACGGCACTGACAGTGAGCACCGAAACAGCTAACTCCATAACCTCAGTCAGGCCGGTGTAGCGCCAGAGGCGGCCATAAACACCGTAAGACCAGTTGGCCAAGATTCTCATTGCGACAAAAACAGGAATGACTTTGATTAACTGAGAAGCATAAACAGGGTCTATGCGACCATCAAAGCGGATCAAATAGGCGCCAGCCAAAGACAGTGCAACAAGAAGAGAATCGAGAACAACCTGGGTGACTCGCATCCAGGGAAAACGCGGACCGTAACTAACGGCTTCGACAGGCGAAGGACCGTCAGGATTGGGGATATTAGTGATACTAGGCTCTGAAGAACTCAATGACTACCCTCGTACTGAACCCGTGCTTAATCGAACACAAATTCTCAAGTAGAGATATTAGCACTAGTCATGAGGTAGAAAACTTACGCCCAGTTCAGGTTAGGTAGCGCTAACGAACGCTCATCTTACCTTTCTGTTTGGCAATCCACTCTTTAACCCGCTCAGGAGGCAGGCCCAGAGCATGGGCGGTACCCTTAACTGCCGTTTCGTGGCCGACATCAAGGCGAAGGATGTCGTTATACATCTTCACGCACATTAGGCGCATAGGACCATCCTTAAGGCTGCCGGTAGCAGACCAGACAATTACTGAAACAGACAGGTAGCCGATAAAGATGGAGCCAATGCCTGAGAGAATCAAGGCGTTCTTGAGAATTGGATAGCTTTTGCCCACCCAGAAATACATTCCAACTTCATAAGCGATGAAGAGAACGAGGAATAGCATGGGCTTAAATTGATAGCGACTGGATAAATCGCCTTCCGGTGGCTTGGCGAAAATATTACCCCTCGCGCTCTTGAACCATTCTGTATTGATTTTCTTTTCTGGAGGGAAAACAAAAGTGGCACCGACCAGCACGCAGAATAAGAAGAAAGGCCCGTAGTAGCAGTGAATTGGGTCGCGGCTGACTACTTCATAGTAGGCCAAAACCCAGGGCAAGCTAGAGCCAAGCAGGCAAACCATGAAGAATCGCCCAGCACCAATGCGCTGTTCAAGACTGGCACCGAAAGCCCACATAAAGAAGCAGTTAACAGCCACTTGCTGCACATCGAGCGAGGCGAAGCTGGCGTTAAAACAGAAACTAATAAAGTCTATAATGGCCTGCTGAACAGGAGCAAAGGCAGCAGCGTTGCCACTAAAGGCCAGCTTTAGATAAGAGAAAGCTGTATCAACAGACTTGCTCGCCGATACCCCCATCAAACAACTATTCGTCAGCCATTTTTCCAGGTTCGGGCCATGGGAAGCAGCCATCACATAGTTGACGCCAAACATAAATACCAGCCCAAGACTGGCAATAGGTATGACATTCTGGGCATCAAACTTGATCTTTGGCGTGACCGTAGGTGAATTAGACATAAACCCGCTTTACTTTCTGAAGAGTGCTATTGCCTGTGCTTCCTGATTTTTTACTAGTAAATAAATCGAATGCTAAATAAACTCAGCCTCTAAATATACAGAGCTGAGAATACATAGTCAAAATCTAATCTACCCTCTTTGCATGATTTTCAGCCAAGGCCGAATTATCAGCCAGTGCAAATTTGTGAGACTAAATGACGATGTTGACCAACTTGTCTGGCACAACGATCACTTTCCGTACCGGCGAATCGCCGAGCTTAGCCTTCATCTTGTCGTCAGCAAAAGCAATGGCCTCGGCCTTCTCTTTTCCGATACCGCGTGAGACTCCAATCTTACTGACGATCTTGCCGTTAACTTGCAAGACCAATTCAATATCATCGTCGTAGGTAAGAGCTTCTTCGAAGCTCGGCCAGCTAGTGACGTGAATTGAATCACTTTCATCTTTGGCATAGCCACACTGATGCCAAAGCTCTTCGGCAATGTGCGGAGCCATGGGAGCCATAATCAGAAGCAAGTTGCGAATGGCAAAAGTAAGCAGCGCTGAAGGCCCCTGAGGGTTAACTTCTTGCACATACTTATAAAGAGCATTAACTAGCTCCATACAGCGAGCAATAGCTGTGTTGAAGCCATAATCTTCTTTGCCAAGATCGGCAGTGACAGCCTTAACAGCTTTGTGCACTTGCTTAAGCAAGCCCTTGTCTGCTGTACTCAAAGCACCAATGTCAAACTTGTGACCAGCACTGGCATCAACGCTAGCAGCATCAAGACAGCCTTTCTCACGCAGCTCGTCAACCAGACGCCAGATGCGGCCGAGGAAGCGATATTGTCCAACGGCGCCGTCTTCATTCCACTCTAATTCTTGCTCTGGTGGTGAAGCAAACAGTGTAAAGAGGCGAGCAGCATCAGCACCGTATTTCTTGAAGAAATCTAGAGTGCCGACCACATTTCCTCGTGACTTAGACATCTTCTCGATACGGCCAGATAGCGGTGAGTGCATTGTCACCATCCCTTGCGAAAGCAAGTTGGTGAAAGGCTCAGCGCACTTCACCAGCCCCATATCGCGCAGGGCACGGGTAAAGAAACGCGAATAAAGCAAGTGCAGAATGGCATGCTCAACGCCACCCACATACTGGTCAACGGGCATCCAGTAGTTGACCTTTTCTTGAGAGAAAGCCGCTTCTGGATTCTTCGCATCGACATAGCGCAAGAAGTACCAGGACGAGTCAATGAAGGTGTCCATGGTGTCGGTTTCGCGCTGTGCGCTGCCACCACATTTGGGGCAATCAATGGTCAACCAATCGGTCATTTTCTTAAGCGGCGAGCCGCCTTCGCCAGTAAATTCCACGCCTTCAACAGGAAGGATGACCGGCAACGACGCTTCTGGCACAGGGTTAATGCCGCATTTTTCACAGTGTACAAGGGGAATAGGAGAACCCCAATAACGCTGGCGGCTAATTAGCCAGTCTCTCAAACGGAACTGCGTGCGTTCTTTACCCGCTTGATTCTTCTCAGCCCAAGCAATCATTTTGAGCTTAGCTTCGGCACTACCAAGACCGTTGAACTCACCCGAGTTAAGCATAATGCCTTGCTCAAGATAAGCAGCCTTCATGCCGCCTTCAGTGGCTTTACCATCAACTGAAATTACTTCAGTAACAGGAAGATTGAAGACTTTGGCAAAAGCAAAGTCGCGTTCATCGTGGGCGGGCACGCCCATAACTGCACCAGTACCGTAGCTCATCAGAACATAGTCAGAGACGAGAACCGGGACGGCTTCTCCGTTAAACGGATTAATTACGTGAGAACCAGTAGGTACACCGGTCTTTGTCTTCTCAGCGGTCATGCGATCGAGTTCAGTTTTCTTCTTCGACAGCTCGACATACTCTTCGACTTTGGCCTTATTCTCAGGCGTAGTCAGCTGCGCAACTAGTGGATTTTCTGGAGCCAGAACCAAATAGCTGACACCAAAAGTAGTATCAGGGCGAGTGGTGAATACCTGCACTTGCAGCTCTGGCTTCTCTTTTACTTTGAAGTAAAGCTCAGCCCCTTGCGACTTACCGATCCAGTTTTGCTGCATAACGCGCACGCGCTCTGGCCAGCCCTTCAATGTATCGAGGTCAGCGAGCAACTCTTCGGCATAGTTTGTAATTTTGAGGAACCACTGATGCATCTGTTTTTGTTCAACAGGTGTCTCTGGGTGGCGCCAACAAGCGCCATTCTCGACTTGCTCGTTGGCTAATACAGTGCAACACTCAGGGCACCAATTGACCGGTGCAGACTTACGCACAGCCAAACCAGCTTCGTACATCTTCAAAAAGATCCACTGGGTCCAGCGATAATAATTGCTGTCGCAAGTAGTTACCTCGCGCTCCCAGTCGTAGCTTGTACCAAGCTTTTTCAACTGTTCATCGCGCATAAAGCGAATATTTTCTTTGGTCCACTTTTCAGGGTGTAGTTTGCGCTTCATAGCCGCGTTTTCAGCAGGAAGGCCAAAAGCATCCCAGCCCATGGGGTTCAAGACGTTAAAGCCTTGCATACGACGTTGCCGACTAATTACGTCAGAAATGGTGTAAACCCGCATGTGGCCCATGTGCAGGTCGCCAGAAGGATAAGGAAACATCACCAGTGAATAGAACTTTGGCTTAGAGTCGTTATCAATAGCCTTATAGATACCGAGCTTTTCCCACTGTTGCTGCCACTTTTCATCAATATCTTGTGGACAATACTGGCTAACCATCGCTAACTATCCCCTTAAGACGCCTTCGGCGTCAGTTACGACCAATCTCAAGCTTCACAGCTTTAAGCCTTTGAATCTTACTTCCTCTGTTTTCATCCCTCAAGAAGAAATGGCCGCATGCTAAGATTTTTAGCATTTATAGAAGAAGGGCGAAAATGGAAACAATCAGCACACCGGCTAAAAGCCTTGCCAACATGACCGAAACAGCAAAAAAAGAAGGCATTTCAGACGAAGTCATTGCCGAAGCCGTTGAGCTTTGCCGAGGCGCTGAAGCCCTTCCTGAAGGCGTTCTTGGTCTAGCCCGCAAACTAGATAAGGCCTATAAAGCTGGCCGCAAGCTGCGCGTCAAACTCGGCGTAGACCCAACTTCTACCGATTTGCACCTGGGCCACGCAGTAGTGGTAAGAAAACTAAGAAGATTCCAAGAATTTGGCCACCAGATTGTTCTCATCATTGGCGGCTTTACCGCCATGATTGGCGACCCCACAGGCCGCAACTCTACTCGCCCGCAGCTTACAGAAGAAGCCGTAGCTGCTAACGCCCAGACTTACATCGACCAAATAGGCTTGATTCTTGACGTTTCTAAGACCGAAATTGTTCGCAATCAAGACTGGCTTGCTCCACTTACCCTAAAAGAAGCAATCAAACTGGCCAGCACCGTGACCGTAAATCAGCTCATTGCCAAAGAATCATTTGGCGATCGTCTAGAAAAGCAGCAACCAGTCTCGCTGCACGAACTTTTTTACCCGCTGTTGCAAGCCTACGACTCAGTTGCTATCACATCTGACATTGAACTCGGTGGCACAGACCAGCGCTTCAACATTCTGCAAGGCCGTGAACTGCAGCCCCATTACGGCCTCGAACCGCAAATGGCTATGCTTCTTCCGCTATTGGAAGGTACTGATGGCGTGCAGAAAATGTCTAAGTCTTACGGCAATTACATTGGCCTGAAAGAAAATGCCAAAGACATGTTCGGAAAATGTATGCGCATTAACGACGACCAGATTCTCAAATACTTTGAACTAACCACCACACTAACTGGCGCTGAAATTGACGCCATTGAAGCAGCGCACCTGAAAGAAGGCGGCAACCCTAAAGACGCCAAACTTAAACTGGCTCACCAGATTGTCACTCAGTATCACGGTGTTGAAGTAGGCAATCAAACCCTTGCCGATTGGAATAATGTTCATAGCGAAGGCCAAGTGCCGCAAGACATGCCACTGCATACGGTGAGCGAGTCAAAAGCAATCTTCCGCGTTTTAGTGGAAAGCAAATTGGTAGCGACTACCAGTGAAGCCAAACGACTCTGTCAAGAAAACGGCATCAAGCTTGATGGCGAGACGATTAAGGATCCGAACTTCGCTGTTGTTGTAGCCAAAGGGGAAGAGAAAGTCTTGCAAGTTGGTCGCCGGAAATTTGCGCGGTTAACGAATTAGGAAAGTTGAAGCCTTGGTGTCAACTTTTCCGGTTCAAAAATGACCAGCCACTTCAACCTCGCCCTATATCCACAAGATGCGCATCTAGCAAGGACCTGCGTTGCACTGGCACAAACCAATTTCAAAGATCAAGCAAGCGAATACTTGCTTGGTGAAAACGCGCACCCGCACGTAACGCTCTGCCAATTTCAAGCCAATGAAGAGCAGCTGGAATCAATTTGGTCGGAAGTTGAGAAGCTGGATTTCAAGGCAGCAATAGAAGGAACGCAAGAGCTAGACTTTGGATTAGATTCAAATCTAAAAGCCCTTAAGCTGCGCTTCCATCATTTCTATATAAAGCCCGGTTTCCATTTTCACAAAGACAAGTATTGGCTTGGGTTAGCTATGTCAGCGACACCTGAGCTACTGGCCCTGCAAAAAGCGCTACACACTCTTCTCACACAAATGAATATTGAGAGTCCAACCTTACCGCAATCATACTTTCCGCACCTGACTCTGGCGCGCTGCTACACTGTGGACTACTCCCATCCGCCGCAGATCAGAGTGCTTCCAGCCCTAGACATGTGGCAGCAAGACTTTGTTTTTCAAGTTTCGCTTGGCCGATCGAATGAATACGGCGTTTATTTAGAGCGGCTTATGCCAGAAAACTTTTAAAAATTCTGTAGCACCATTTTCTCGATTCTTACTGCATCAGCAATCCTGTCCCAGCGGCGCAAAAGCTTAGCGTAGTTAGCCAAAATATGGCGCACCTCAGGAGCATAATCACCATAACGTTCGCGGGCAAGACGCAAATGCAAGACATAGACATTCTCGGCCTTGTCGTATTCGAGCTTGGCAATATGTTGTTCGGCGCGCTTCTCCAGATTATCATCAACGGCAACGCTACTGGTGACTCGCTTCTGCCATGAATTAAGTGTTGGTGCCGCTAGTTTCGGCGAGCTGGCGTAGAAACTCCAACTACGAGTTAAATTGCCCAGCTCGCGATGGGTGCGGCCAAGAGTAGCTTCTAGCACTTCCATAGAATTTTTATAGAGCGCTTCAGCTTCTACTCGCCGATTCTGTTCGCTGAAGAAGCGCAGCATGGCAGGCAATCCGAGAAACTCAATAAACTCTTCAGTTGAAGGAGTAACCTCATAAACCTTGTAGCAGCCAATGATCATTTCGTTGAGATCAGGATAAAGCCCGTGAATTAGCCCCAGTAAAGCCAAGCGAGCGCGCACTTGAGCAACGTCAACGTGCCCTGGTCCCAAATGGGCGGTGCGGTGAGGCAGTGATTCTAAATAGAAGAATTCAGCGCGACCGAGAAAGCCTTGCAACCTGCTGGCTTCGCCCATTAAGAAGTAAGCTTCACCCACCTGCAGACAGCCGCCACCCCAATAGTCTTCATCAATTGCCAGAGCGCGGTTGGCAGCTTTCTCAGCATCAACGAATCGCCCCTGGCCTAGATGAGCCAAGGCCATTCCCCTCAAACAATCAGCCACGATTGGATCGTCCGAGCTATTGCCGTGTTTCTGCAACTCTCGCAGATAAAGCCGTTCAGCTTCATCGTAAAGACCACGGTTGAGGGCCGATTCGGCCATTTGCTTGAGATCGTCGTACATTCTACTGGCCTATTTCATTATAGATACGACGAATCAGGCTCGAAGAAGGTATGGCCATAATCACCATACGCTCATCATCTTGTTTGCCAACCATCATACCGACCAGTTCGTTTTTCGCATTGACCACGGGAGCACCGCTTGAAGAGAGTGCCTTAACCGGTGCGTCCATTTGCAACACCAAACCCGTGGGACTTGAGCGTGATATGGTGCCAGAATAACGATCTGGTGAAAAGCTACTAGACTCCTTCTCTTTGGACAAGACCCAGACTTTTGTGCCGACAGGAGCTAGGGTTCCAAGCATGTTAAAGGGGGTGAGTCGACTAGAAGAACTAAGCTCAAAAGCCATCAAATCGCCACTCAAGTCACCTGTCCCTCGACCCACGGTACAGCCAGTCTTAAGCAGACTCTTACTCGAACTAGCCAGAACACTTTGTCCCTTCAAGTCGAGCACATCGAGAGAACGCACGTCCTTGCTCACATCCTCGGGAGCGACATAGTGCGAATAACCAGCTTCTGGTGAAAGTACGTGCAAGGGCATAAGTAACAATGTGCGATTTCGATACCAGCGCACAGCAAAGGCTTTGCCAGCACAATGCTCCTGACCGTCGCTGAGATTAAAGCGCGGCCAGCCAAACTGGTCGACAGCAAAAGCGGGGCTAATTCCTGAAACAATTATTCCTGCCAATACAAAAAACAGGCTAGCGCGCAAACCATTTAGTTTTGCTTCTTTTACACCCGACAATTTACTGTGCCTCACAGGTAGTCCAGAGCTATATATTAGCAGCGTTCGATCACTAGGTGAAACCGATAAGGTTCTAGTTTCGAAATCCACACTGATATACTCCCAGTGTTCAGATTAGGGCAATACGTAAGGGCGAGAGAAACTTCATGGCTAAAATACTTCAACTGGTTGGCGACTTTGTAGAAGACTACGAGGCCATGGTTCCCTATCAAATGTTATTGATGGTTGGCCACACAGTAGACACAGTCTGCCCGGGTAAGAAAGCCGGCGACAAGGTTAAAACTGCTATCCATGATTTTGAAGGCGACCAGACATACACAGAAAAGCCAGGCCACAATTTTGCCATTACAGCTGATTTCGACAAAATTGAGGCCACCGCCTATGACGCCCTGGTTATTTCAGGCGGAAGAGCACCAGAGTATCTTCGCTTAAACAAACGAGTGCTTGCCTGTGTCAAGCATTTCTTTGAGCAGAATAAGCCAGTTGCAGTTGTCTGCCATGGCGCTCAAGTGCTTGTGGCAGCAGACGTTCTCAAAGGCAGGTCATGCATGGCCTATCCAACTGTCGCGCCGGAGATCACTGCCTGCGGTGGCACCTTTATTGAGCAAAACAAAGACTTCACTAACGCCCATGTCGATGGCAACTTAGTCAGCTCTGCCGCCTGGCCGGGCCATCCCGAGTGGATCAAGAAGTTTTTGGAAGTTCTTGGAAGTTGTTGGTACGAAAGTTAAGCAAGCCTAGCAATTTCCCGAGCGCTTCCGTATTGCGTCCCTCAGCTTCCGGCGCCAAAAACCTGGGCAACTAAGACTTACTTGCAGCGGCACTAGCCGTATCTTCTTCGACGCTCTTGCCAAAGACACCAGCATCTTTTTTCTCAGGCACAAATTGCTGCAGCCATGAAAGCACGATGAATATCCCAGCTCTGAACCAAATGGCGGCGTAGACCATAACATTGAAGATAGGCCAGTACTGCTTAGCCATGTGTTTGCGATAAAAGACTTCCATGCCTTTGTGCAAATTGATGGTGGCACCAATGCGGCGAAAACGACTTGAGGCACCATGATAGTGATAGACCACAGATTTCGGATAGTAATTAACTGTCCAACCATCTTGCTTCACGCGCCAGCACCAGTCGATGTCTTCACCGAACATAAAGATGTCTTCGTCCATCAAACCAATCTTATCGATCACTGACTTGCGCAGCATCATGCAGGCACCAGATAGTGCATCCACTTCAATTTCTTGATCCGGATCTGCCCACGTTAAGTTATAACGCGCAAACTCAGGGTGTTTGGGGAAGAGTTTGCTCAAATAAGTAAGGCGGAAAAACGATGCCCGCACATCAGGGAAAGAGCGGCGGCATGAAAGTTGCAAGCTGCCATCGGCATTAAGCATCTTCGGCCCAATTGCGCCGCACTTAGGATTAGCGTCCATATATTCCATGAGCAAGCCAATGGCATTTGGCCCAGCCACAGTATCTGGGTTAAGGAGAATTACATAATCTCCCGTGCAATCAGGAATTACTTGGTTACAAGCCCGGGCAAAACCAACGTTGTCGGTATTGGCCACAGTTATCACTGTAGGAAAATCTTGCCGCAGCATCTCCACTGAGCCATCGCCTGAATTGTTATCCACAACCCAGATTTCGAACTTGTCAGCGTCTTTGTCGGCCAAAATCGACCGCAAAGCGCCAGCCAACAACTTTGGCGTCTTCCAGTTGACAATTACGATTGATACTCTAATCTTGCTCAAAAACCAACCTTAGCAACAGCTAGATGCAGCGGCAAATTTTATCACAGCTAAAGAGCCAACCGGCACCATGGCATAGCCAAGAAGGTAATCAAATCACCATAATTGCGGCTATATCCGACAGAAGAGCAGTCTAGAATCTAAATCTAATGCCAGTGTAGACCTTGTCGTCCTTACGATCAGATTTAAGAGCAATGGCTGCTCCTGCGTACAAATCGGTATTGTCACTCAACTTCATGCTTAGTGAAGTGGTGGCGTATTCACCGGTTTTGTAACCTTCAACCTTAGAGACCTGGTAGCCGCCTGTCACTGTGACATCGTTGAATTTGTGCGCTACACCAATTTGGGCGTCAGCTTGCCTAGGATTGCTGGCGTAGTCAGCCGAACCATAGAGAGTGGTTTTGCCTTCTTTATCTAGTTGGTAGTAGCCATTGACGCCGATACGGGCTGCGGTGCCACCGAATATCGGCAACTTAGAGCCTTCAAGAGCAGCGCCCGTGTTTAAGACAACACCAGCTTCAACGTTGACGTTACCGCGTCTGACATTGCCTGCTTCGTCATAGGGCGTAAGCAGCGAGTGGCCATACATAGCTGAAACGTTTCCGAGTTTGCCATGGGTCAAATCAGCGGTGCCTTGCACATAGCCGTAGTTTTGTTGGTCGAAGAATTTGCCGACAGTGGCGGTGCCAACGGTGGTCTTGCTACCGGGTGAGTAGGAGACGCTGGCTTCACCCCAGACATTACTTCCGCTGCTTTGAGGTGGAGTAGTTGTAATCTCGGCAGCCGGAGCTTGAATTTTCTCAGCAACTGCAGCGACAGGAACTACAGCTGGTATCACTTCAATTGCAGCAATTGGCTCAATATCAACCAAGGCGGCAATCGCTGGAGTGCTAACTTCTCTGGGGAGGTGTTTGATCTTGCCTTCGCCAACCAAAGAACTATGACCCTTTTGTTCAGGCTTAGCTACCACGGCTTTAGGCTTGGGAGGGGCATCTGAGCGAGGGCGCGGTTTGTGCTCAATAGGCCTATGCTGTGCAGCTTTATGCTCAACCGGCTTGTTTTCTCTGGGCTTGGGCGCAAGATGCGGCTTGTCTTTATCACCATTCGGCTTAGGCACAACATGGGGCTTATCTTTATCGCCACCATGCTTCTCCACCAACTTTTTGTTGATGTGAGTATGGCTGTCAGACTCAGGTTTGCGGACGACCGCTGGCACAATTTTCCTGTGTTCCCCTTCATTGATTTTGACTACTGGTGGCAAACCGGGAGTTGCAGTCTTCTCTGTTTTTACAACAGCGGGCACTTCCTTGACTTTAGTTTCTGGCGGGGTCTGACGCTCAGGTAAGCGCGCTGGGCGGGTTGGTTCTGCCGGTGGGGAATAGCGAACAACTTCACGCGGCACAGGTGGCCGCTCTGGCGGACGCACCGGTGGATGTGGCTCAGTCGGTGGCACTGGTCTTGGCACATCTGGCGGCTTGGGAGCCGGAGGCGTTGGCAATTCCGGTGGCTTGGGAGCAGGGGGTTTCGGCAGTTCTGGTTTGTGTGGCTCAACTGGAGCAACCGGTTTTGGCAGCTCTGGAGCTTTCGGTAATTCAGGGGGCTTTGGCTGCTCAGGAGTTTTGCCAACATGAGGCTCCACGGGGGTAGTGAGAGCGCGGGGGGCGAGAGGTTTATCGGCGAGAGGCTTGTCGGCCAGGGGGGCAGCTAACGCCACCTTCATCACTGGCGCTTTGATAGCTTGTTCGGCTAAGTGTTGCGGAAAAGATGGAGCCTTACCAGCGCCGCGCCCTTGAGTATCAAAGGCTTCATGGGAAAGTCTAAGAGCAGCGTTGTTCTCGGCTGGTCCTGAGCGCTCACGAGGGACATCTGGCTTCATAGTAAAGGTCTCCTAGCATCAAAGAAAATAAACGGCTCAACTGCTGCCGTGAAACTAGATTACAAGAGGTTTATGGTCAAATTATGGGCGCGAAAAAGCCGAACAGATTAACCGTTCGGCTTCTCACTTCCACAATTGTCTGAACAGAACATAGCTAAAGGGCCAGAGCTAAAGAGCCATATCTACTAATTACAGTAACCGACTAAAGAAAATCAGTTACTGGCTTAGAATCTGCTACAGCTGGCTTATCTACAATATCGGCAACCTGCATCACCTTAGCGTCGTTACCAATAAATTTCACGCTAGCACCGGGACGAGCCGTGATTTCGCCACCGGCAGCAAATATTCTGCTGTTTGCTTCAGCAGAAACCGAGCCACCAAATACGAAGGCACGGGCACCGTTGCGTACAACAACATCGGCACCAGGACGAACCGTAACGAAGGCATTGTCAGAGACTTCCATACGATCACACATGCCAGCTTTAAGAACGCCTTGATTATGTTGCACACGCGGGCGATCGACAAGACAATTGTCTTTATCAAAAGCAGCCCGGCGTGGGACATCGTCAGATGGTTTAGATGAGTGGGAAGATTCAATGACCTTTCCGGCGTTAGAGAATGCTTCAGACTTGCGCCCAATATTGAGTACAGTATCTGGGTGAATGGCGCGAACTGGCCGCCCTTTCGAGTCAAGTTTAATATCGTTGAGAGCGGCGATGCGCCTTACTTCAGCAGCAATTTCGCGGGTGCTGGCGTCGGCATGACCCGACACTCCCAGCGCACGCCTGGCCACAAGGGCCAGGGTATCGCCTTTCTCAACTTTATAAATACCTTGATCAAGCAGGTCATGCACCCAGGGATTGCGGTACATCTTCGCCGGCTGATTGATCCGTTCTTGCACTTTCATATCGGTGTAAGCAGATGTTGCTTCCAAAGATAGGCTTGTGCGAGTGTCTGGACGACTGTCACCACTGTTAGTTAAGCGGCTATCAGTCTGGCTCTCTCTTACTGCAATTTCAACTCGATCAGCAGCTTTAGTAGCCACCGGAGTGCCAAAAGAATCATATGTTTCCATGGCTCTACCTTACTTCTTCTTGGCTTTGGCAGGATCTTCGCAATCATCGTCCTTAGCCTTAGGTGCAGGTGGCTTATGGCTTGGTGGGCGATGAGCAGGCTTAGGAGGAGCAGGAGGAGTGACATCGATTACGGCGACACCGACTTCAACCTTGTTCTGGATGACCACTGGACGATCTTGCAAGCCTTTGACAGCTTTGTCGATTTGATCAACCTTAGCTACCAGAGCTTCATCAAGAATGCGCTGGTCTCTTGCGTTGTTAGCTGGCTCAACAATGATCAATGGTCTATCTAGTCCAGCAGCTTTAAGGGTCTCAACATTGGCAGCAGAGCCAGTTGCTAGAGTGGTGCAGACATTATCTAGTTGCATGGAGCTTAGTGCTTTAGCATCTGAAATGCGGCTTACTCTGCGACCAACACTGGCAGCCATTGGGTTGCTGTCCATTTCGCGACCAGCTGCTAGTTCAAGCTGGAAGCTCGATAGAGCGACATTGGCATGATCGTCGCTGGCTTTGCATACAGTCTGCATGGTTTCTTGGAAGTCACGCATCTTCAGGCATGATTCATTAATAGTTGATTTACCGCCGCTGATACCGATACCGAGTACATAGACTCCAGCACTGCCGCCTTCACTGCAAAAACCTGAGGCATAGACGTTTGGAGCGCTAGCACTGCCACCATAATAGTTGGTGCGGCTGTTGTCACTTATGCTTGAACTACCACCACGGGACGATGAATTAGATGTCGAATCGCCGGTGCGGTTGTTATTGGTGTTGGTTGAACTCGAGGTAGAATCACCAGTCCGAACGTTATTGTTGACGTTATTGCGGACGTCATTGCTGACATTATTTCTGACATCAGTGCTGACGTTGTTGCGCACATCATTTGTATTGCGATTAGCGTTATCGTTGCGATTTGCGTTGTTGTTGGCATTATGATTGGCGTTATCATTACGATTAGCGTTCAAGTTAGCATTAGCATTATCGTTGCGATTGGCGTTCAAGTTAGCGTTGGCATTGTCGTTGCGATTAGCATTGTTATTGCGCGAACGATTTGACATATCGACATCGTTGTAGTTGATGCCACCAGGCGGGGTAATAGGGCCGTGTGGTTCGACGGGTCTGTCGTTAGTCATAGTAGATTCCTCCAAGGGTGGGGTGTCGCATTTACGCGAACATAGCTCTGCCGCTCGCAACTGACACATCAGCCGCCGCAGTCAAAACATTTGTGGTTACGAACGGTGGGCTTACTAAAAGTAGGAGCGCCGCGGTTCCTTGGTAGAACATTACAAGAAGCTTATTGGCATTTTAGGGGCAAAGAAAAAAATTTGTATAACGGCGGATACTGGGCATATTCAAAGTATGGTTACTGCCAGGTAATAGATGGCTATTCCCCCAAATAATCCTAATAGCAAACCAGAGAGCGAGCACACCCCTCCCAAACGAGGGCTGAATAGCAATCCGAACAACGGCCAGAATAGCGGACAGAGCAGCGAAACTGGCCCGATCGCCCCCTCATACAAACCAGGTCTATCAGAAACCTGGAGTACGATGCACATGCTCGCCCTCGACTCGACAAAGCTTTCGGGGCAAGCACAAACGGCATCTCTACCTATGGGTAGAGGAATGACAAAAGTCTACTCAACTGGCGACATAGTCGATAACTCTTACCGACTGCTCTCGCTGCTAGGCACTGGCGGCATGGGCGTGGTCTTTCACTGCCAGCATTTAATATTAGGCAAAGAATACGCTCTCAAACTCCTTGCTGCAGACAAACTTAGTGCCGAAAGCTGGTCGCGCTTTCAGTCTGAAGCCAAAGCTCTGGCTCGTTTGCACCATCCCGGTGTGGTCGGCATTCATAATATGGGAATTGATGCCCAAGAATGCCCCTACTATGTAATGGACCTACTGGAAGGTCAGTCGCTATCGCAAATCGTCAAAGACCATCGGCGCTTACAAGTATCAAGGGCTCTTCCTATATTTATCCAGCTGGCAGACGCTCTAGATTCAGCGCACCAGCAAGGAATCATTCATCGCGATATCAAACCATCAAATGTGATGGTGCTCCAAGAAAAAAATGGCGACAAAGTAAAACTAGTTGATTTTGGTATTGCCAGGCTCTCCAATCGTGGAGTGGGCAACGCCTTTGATAGCCAGAACAAAACAGCGGCAGGCACCGTATTTGGTACTCCTTATTACATGAGCCCAGAGCAAAGCTTAGGCAAACCAGTCGATCACCGCTCAGATATCTATTCACTCGGATGTGCGCTCTTTGAGGCTCTGACTGGCCTTCCACCTTTTTGTGGCAACAATGCCTTCGAGACAATCTTGATGCACCAAACCAACGAGGCACCATCACTTAATAGCGTTTATCCAGAAGGGCAATTCTCCCGCTCGCTCGAAAACGCCGTGGCCAAGATGCTCAAAAAAGATGTGGAGGAGCGCTATCAAAGCATGAAGCAAGTGGCTCATGATCTCAGCCGCATACAAGAAGGCAAATCGATTGGAATCACAAAAAAAACGAATAGCGATTTTGACAACGGGCAACTTAAAGCAACAGACCAGGACAGCCTAGACCGCAAGCCATCGGCACATTTCATCTCAGTGGAGGCCTTAATAGCAATTGCACTTTTAGTGATAACTGCTAGCGCAATTGCTGTCTGGACTATTGGTTACATCAAATCAAGAAACACAGCATTGGTAGCAGACACCTCCCAAGCTTCGAATGACTTGAGATTTGAAGGTACTTCTGACACCGGTGAGCTGAAAAGGCACATGAAGGAGAATGCCACCTTCGTTACTCTAGGCAAAAATTCACAGGGGCAACCAGTCAAAATCTTCAACTTTCCAAGATTCTATCTGGGTTACATGCAATATGGAAACAATGAGCCCCAGAGAGCTGAAAACCGCAAGCTTGTGCCTATAAACGAAAAAGTCTATCTTTTCCTTCAATGTGTCTGCACTGGCTTTCCAGAAATCATTAATAAATTCGGCAACGATGACATAGCGGGCCTAGAAATAGTCACCTATAACCCACCAAAAGTAATTGAATCACTCAAAAATTGGACTTCACTAGAACATCTGTCCTTCTTCAATTCACTTGAGCGATCTAAGGAAATAGATTGCTCGACGCTAGCGGCAGAGGATATAGCGTCTATAGATCAATTGACCCAGCTTAAGTCGCTCGGCTTATGTGGCGAAATCAAAACCAAGAAGCCAGACCATGGCAGAGAAATCACCGGTGCTGATATCACCAAACTAAAACTGCTAAATAAGTTAGAAGCACTGCAGCTGAAGGAAATCAAACAGATCCAACCCATGCTTCAAGAAATCTCACTGCACCCTAATTTGAAAGACATCACTCTTGTCGGGCTGAATATAAGCAGTGCCGATATGCCGGTCCTGGCTAAAGCCCAAAATATTGAAACACTGCGAATATATCAATGTCCAAATGTAAGCTACAGAAGCGCGTCAGTTTTTGGTCAAATGGCTGGTCTCAAAGTTTTGAGAATCGATCAAGCTTGGCCAGAGGAAGCAAAACGGAAACTCAAGGCTGCCGGAATCACATGGCAGTATGAAGACTATAAGAAGAACACTCGGCATTAAGGGGCAAAACAATCAACATGTTCTTCAAAAACAGCAAAATCTATTCGTATTGTCGGATGGCCGAAGAATGGCACGTGCTGGCCATTGGCGTTAGCTATTTTAGAACTACATATTGAGTAAATGAACATCGGATGCGACTTTCATAGAGCATTGCCAAGAGCGAAAAATTGCCAATAAAAAACCCCGAGCTTTTGGCTCGAGGTTTCTTAGTTCACTTGGATAATAAAAGACCCACGCTATTCACGTGGGTCTTTTATAAATCCTGGCACCGGGCTATCTTTCCAGGCAGTCACCCACCAAGTATTGTCGCTGCTAACCGTCTTTACCGTCGTGTTCGGGATGGGAACGGGTGTGTTCCGGTCGCATTGGCACCAAGAACCTTTTAGGGTTATCGGAGTTTGCACTCCAATACCCTGAAAACTACATATTGAGGTTTTATTCGTATTTCACAAGCTTATTTAAAAGCTTCACGCTTTGTCATTTCAAATTACTTTGAGTGACTTATCTTTGTTGGATAAGCCCTCGACCGATTAGTAACGCTCAGCTACATGCTTGCCTTTCGGGGCATTTCTACCTGCGTCCTATCAACCCGGTGGTCTTCCGGGGGTCTTACTAGCTTAACGCTATGGGATTTCTCATCTTGAGGTGGGCTTCGTACTTATATGCTTTCAGCACTTATCCTCTCCGAGCACAGCTACGCTGCGTTTACCGCTGGCGCGATAACAGCCATACTGGCGGCTCGTTCGTCCTGGTCCTCTCGTACTAGGGACGACTCCTCTCAAAAATCCTACGGGCATGCCGGATATGGACCGAACTGTCTCACGACGTTCTGAACCCAGCTCACGTACCGCTTTAATGGGCGAACAGCCCAACCCTTGGAACGTACTACCGCTCCAGGATGCGATGAGCCGACATCGAGGTGCCAAACCTCCCCGTCGATGTGGACTCTTGGGGGAGATCAGCCTGTTATCCCTATGGTAACTTTTGTCCGATGAGCAACGACCCTTCCATGCGGAGTCGTGGGATCACTAAGCCCGACTTTCGTCCCTGATCGTGATGTCTCACTCTCAGTCAAGCTCCCTTCTACCTTTACGCTCGATGGCTGATTTCCGACCAGCCTGAGGGAACCATTGGGCGCCTCCGTTACTGTTTAGGAGGCGACCGCCCCAGTCAAACTGCCCAACTGAAACTGTCCCCGACCCAGATAATGGAATCAGGTTAGTATGCTAGCTACATCAGAGTGGTATCTCAACGTTGACTCCATCGGGACCAAAATCCCGACTTCAAAGTCTCCCACCTATCCTGCGCAGATATAGCCCGCAGACAATTTCAGCCTACAGTAAAGCTCAATAGGGTCTTTCTGTCCTGGCACGCCTAGTCCGTATCTTCACAGACAATCCTATTTCGCCGAGTCTCTCTCCGAGACAGCGCTCAAATCGTTACTCCATTCGTGCGGGTCGGAACTTACCCGACAAGGAATTTCGCTACCTTAGGACCGTTATAGTTACGGCCGCCGTTCACCGGGGCTTTGTTTTTCAGCTTCGCTTGCGCTAACCGATCCACTTAACCTTCCGGCACTGGGCAGGAGTCAGCCCCTATACATCACCTTACGGTTTAGCAGAGACCTGTGTTTTTGTTAAACAGTCGCTTGAGCCTCGTCGCTGCGATCATCTCAGGCTTCAGACGCGAAGTCTTACACCCTACCATGACACCTCTTCTTCCGAAGTTACGAGGTTATTTTGCCGAGTTCCTTAGAGAGAGTTATCTCGCGCACCTTGGTATTCTCTACCTGACTACCTGTGTCGGTTTAGGGTACGAGCACACATTATCCTGGCTTTCGCCGCTTTTCTCGGCAGCGTGGCATCTACACAATTTGCTCCTTAGAGCATTTCTTACTCGGCCTTACTTTGTAACGCCAGGGCGGATTTGCCTACCCTGACTAGCTACGCCTTTGGAGGTACAAAACCAAACTGTACCCTGTGTATAGCCTCCTGCGTCCCGACTTAGCTCCTAGCGGATAATAAGTGGCACGGGAATATTAACCCGTTGTGCATCGGCTACGCCTGTCGGCCTCGCCTTAGCTCCCGGCTAACCCCACGTGGACGAACCTTGCGTGGGAACCCTTAGTCTTTCGGTGCATTGGATTCTCACCAATGTTTTCGCTACTTAAGCCGACAGTCTCACTTGTGCTTCGTCCATAAGTGCTTACGCTCTTACTTCGACCTACAACACAACGCTCCCCTACCGATCAATTTTTAACGTTGATCCTACGATTTCGGTATCATGCTTAGCCCCATACGTTTTCGGCGCAGAATCGCTTGACTAGTGAGCTATTACGCTTTCTTTAAATGGTGGCTGCTTCTAAGCCAACATCCTAGTTGTCAATGCAACTCCACCTCCTTAATCACTTAGCATGAATTTTGGGACCTTAGTCGGTAGTCTGGGCTGTTTCCCTCTTGAGTACGGAACTTATCTCTCGCACTCTCACTGCCAGATAATGACGCTACAGGTATTCGGAGTTTAACTCGATTTGGTACGGATTTTCTCCGCCCGCACCGAACTAGTGCTCTACCCCCTGTAGGATAAATCTGACGCGGTGCCTCAACGCCTTTCGGGGAGAACCAGCTAGCTCCGGGTTCGATTGGCATTTCACCCCTAAACACAGCTCATCCACTGATTTTTCAACATCAGTTGGTTCGGACCTCTACGCAATGTTACTTGCGCTTCATCCTGGCCATGCCTAGATCACCCGGGTTCGGGTCTACCACATGTAATTATCAACGCCCTTATCAGACTCGCTTTCGCTATGGCTTCGCATATTAACTGCTTAACCAACTACATACGGTAACTCGCCGGCTCATTCTTCAACAGGCACACTGTCACCCTATAAATAGGGCTCCAATTGCTTGTAAGCACACGGTTTCATGTTCTATTTCACTCCCTCTCACGGGTTCTTTTCACCTTTCCCTCGCGGTACTTGTTCACTATCGGTCGTCAGTCAGTATTTAGCCTTACCAGATGGTCCTGGCAGATTCGTACAAGATTTCTCGTGTCCCGTACTACTTGGGATACTCCCAGATGTCGAAAGTTTTCGTCTACCGGACTGTCACCGTCTTTGGTAGCCCTTTCCAGAGCTCTTCAACTAACTTTCTTCAATTCTTTATAGAGTCCCGCAACCCCAATAAGACTTACGTCCTACTGGTTTGGGCTGTTCCCCGTTCACTCGCCGCTACTTAGGGAATCACTGTTTTGTTTTATTTTCCTCTCGGTACTAAGATGTTTCAGTTCCCGAGCTTACCTCGTCACACCCTATGTATTCAGATGTGCGTCGCTGACATTACTCAGCGGGGTTGCCCCATTCGGAGACCCACGGATCTTAGTCTATAACGACTCCCCGTGGAATTTCGCAGTTTATTGCGTCCTTCATCGGCTGCTGACGCCAAGGTATCCACCGTGCGCTCTTAGTAGCTTAACCAACGTCTAGAAGATCTTGTGTTTATGATAACAAGCTTGCTTGGCGTGCGTCTTCTAGACTGCTGCTGTGATTGATTGCTCAACCACAACTACTTGGTGGAATACGGACCTCAATATGTAGTTTTCAGGGTACGGAACTGGAATTATTAGCCTCGCAGCCGGCTGTCGGACTTGGTGTCCGACTGAGTGGATAACTATATCACACCAATCGGACTTTTGAAGAGTGTTTTGTTTAGAACAAACTCACTCTTCGGAATCGGCCGCTAGAGCGCTTCTTAGGCGCTGTTCGCTTCGTTTTGAGAAGCATAACACATCGATTCGATGGTTGTCTTCTCGGCGATCAGCTTTGGTTACTTTCGTTACCATCACTAATTCTTCGAGACGCTTACTCTCTCACATCATACAACTGATGTTCGTTTTCTGCGGCGCTGTTCACTTTTTTTTCAATCATTCAAATGACTGATGAACAGCAGATTTCTGGAGGCTAGCGGAGTCGAACCGCTGACCTTCTCCGTGCAAAGGAGACGCTCTACCAACTGAGCCAAGCCCCCGGGCTTTTGCAAACTGCTTATAGCGTTCAGCGATTATTGACGTTCCATTTGGTGGGGAACAAATCGCGTAACAAGCAGCTCGCTTGAGCATCTTTCTGCTCTGCGCTGTCTCTGTATCTCATACTATCAAGAACGAGATTCGTGCGACAGCTTTGTTGCAGAAAGTGTTACTTACTGGGCCATCCTGGACTCGAACCAGGGACCTCACCCTTATCAGGGGTGCGCTCTAGCCACCTGAGCTAATAGCCCGCAGCCAAAAAAGAATACCATTGGCTCACTCTCTTGTCCCAACCTCCGTGCTGTTGTTTCAAGGATCTTCACAATGCGAGGCGAAACTCGGTCAGGCAGCACATCTTGCAACTTCACCTAGTTGTACATTTCTCGCTCTCTAAATACTGTTCCCCCTGCCAAGGGATTTTTATCAGGCACCCTCAACTTTTCCTCAATTAATGACAACTGTGTAACCAAGCCAACAAAAGGGAACTTCTAGTGCAATATATACTTGCCATCTCCGAGATCTACGAATCCCCTCCTCCACTCTCGCTAATAAACGTACTTATATATAGATATTGATCAGAGCATTCAAAAGAGACTCCTTATATGGATATTGAAATCGACCCCCAGGCCCAGACCGTAATCTTTCGGGGCGAGGGCCAGGCCGAGCACCACTACCGCAGCGGCGACGTGATTGGCGGCTCATATCAATTACTTGATTTGATTGGTCAAGGAGGAATGGGTGTTGTCTATCGCGTCAAGCATTTGATTCTCGAAAAGCAATTCGCTCTAAAACTGCTAGCCCCCAATCAAATCAACAACCAAAATTGGCGCCGCTTCGAATTAGAAGGGCGCTCCCTAGCCAAACTCAATCACATCAATATTGTCTCAATCTCCAATATGGGCATCGACAAAGGCTGTCCTTACTTCGTTATGGACTTGCTAGCTGGTATGTCGCTAGCTGATCGCATCAAAAGCTCTGGCCCGCTGAGCGAAAAAGAGAGCCTTGAGATTTACCTGCAAGTTTGCGCTGGAATCTCTTGCGCCCACAAAAGCGGTATCATCCACCGCGATATCAAGCCAGGCAATATCATGCTGGTGCCAGCCGCTAGTGGCCTTTTGGTAAAAATCGTAGACTTCGGCATGGCCCGCCTACAAGTACCAAGCGGCAGTACTAGTCAAGCGCTAACGGCCAGTGGTGAAATTTTCGGTAGCCCTTATTACATGAGCCCTGAACAAACCCTGGGTGAAGAAATGGATGCTCGCAGTGATATTTATTCGCTGGGCTGTTCTCTCTTTGAAACCCTCACTGGTCGAGTGCCGTTTGCTGGCAGCACGGCCATACAGACACTGATGATGCATCAAGAAGATCTGCCCCCAGTGCCTTCAAGTTTGCTGTCTAGCAGCAATGGTGCTCGTTCTAGTGGAACCAATAGCAAAATATCACCAGCCATTGATGCAGTAGTGGCACGCTGCCTCGAAAAAGAAGCAAAGCAACGCTACCAATCAGCCGACCAACTCGCTATTGATCTACATCGCATCATTGACGGCAAGCCAATCGGCAAGGCCTCATTTGATTTAGGCAGCCGCCGGCTAGCAAGCTCAAGCCCCGAATTAGATGAAGATGCAGATTTAGAGCTAGCCGATGACGAAGAAGGTGATGATGAGTCAAGACAACGAGAAAAGGCTTCGTCATCTTTGTTTGGCATCCCCAAATTGGCACTCTCCCTATTTGCAATCACCGCACTCTTGTTGACAACGACAGCGGCCGTAGTTGTGATTTCAGAAACAACAAAGCAAGCACAAGAACAAGCAGTTCAACTAGATTCAGCATTCACGGCAAGGAAGCTCGACAGTGCCACCATAGACAAAGTGGCCTCCGGTATCGAAAAAGCTGGTAACTCAAAAGGCTCATTGCTCAAGAACCTTGTCGACGGTGCGATCGAAGAAGAAAAATCACTTCGCTCTAAAGCAGCAGCAGACACAGGGACAACTGACAACCCTCTACAGCAGCCGAACCGCAGCCTAGTGCTGACAAAGCCATCCCAACTCAAAGACCTGAATGACGCGCCCAATATCTCCGAGGGCGTAAGGACAATCAACGGCCAAAGTATGCGCTGTTTCAATTTTCCCACAACAGTGAGAATCGGCCGAATTCAAACACACAAAAGCAAAGGCCAAGATGCCAGAGGCAGAGTATTTTTCCCTGCCAACGAGAAGATTGACCTGCACCTAGACTCAGTAGTTGATGATTGCCCATCACTAATTGACAAGCTTGCCGCAGAAGATATTTACAGCTTGCGCCTGGAGAGCCTAGAAAAAGCTGCTGTAGTAATCAAGCGCCTCAGTAAATGGACCAATCTAAACAGCCTTACTATTGACGGAGGGCAAATAAACGACTCAGAGCTAGAGACTCTTGACCAACTCAAAACCCTCAAACATCTTTGGCTCAAGAAGCTCTCTTTTGATTGGAAAGTTTTTGTGCGATTGAAAGTATTAACGCAGCTAGACATACTAGAAATTGAAGATTACAAGCAGTTCAATGAGCTTCTGCTCAATCTACCCATCATGCCCAAACTTGAGCAGCTACGCTTGGAGGGCAGTGGAAAAAATTGGCTAACGGAAAAAAGCATCGCCTCTCTGGCCAGGCAACCAAATCTGAGAGCAATCAAACTCAAGAACAAAGACATCATGGAAAAAATTGCGGCTCTCAGCGGAACCAAGTCAAAACCAGGCAGCTCCACAGATGAGCTGCCCATATATGACTGGCGCAAAGGCTTTGCTAAGCTCAAGCAGGTTGAAAGTATTACTTTTGAAGAACCAAACTGGAGCAAGGAGCAAATTGCAGAATTCTTGCGCACTGTACCGGCTGCCCGCGTTAACAAGTGGGCGGCAAAACAAAATGCCTACTGAACAAAACGATAGTCGAACAAAATGACCATTGAAATAGACAAGCAAGCCCAGACAGTAGTCTTTCGCAATGGCGGAAACGCCGAACACCGCTACAGCAGTGGTGACATTATTGGTGAATCATACAAATTGATTGACTTGATCGGTCAAGGAGGAATGGGTGTCGTCTATCGCGTACAGCATCTAATTCTCGATAGGCAATTCGCCCTCAAACTCCTCGCACCAGAACAGATCAACAACCTCAGTTGGCGGCGCTTCGAACTAGAGGGGCGCTCTCTAGCGAAGCTCAATCATGCAAACATAGTTTCGATTTACAACATGGGTGTCGACAGAGGCTGTCCTTACTTTGTTATGGACTGGCTAGATGGAGTTTCACTAGCTGACCGAATCGACGAATCAGGACCTTTAAAGGAAAGAGAAAGCCTAGAGATATTTCTGCAAGTCTGCAGCGGTCTCAGTTGCGCTCACGCAAATGGCATTATTCACCGCGATATAAAGCCTGCCAACATCATGCTGATTGGCAAAGGCAAGGACACTAAAGTAAAAATAGTTGATTTCGGCATAGCTAGATTACAGTCGCAAAACGCCAGCAGCATGCAAGCGCTTACTAAAAATGGCGAAGTGTTTGGCTCACCTCTATACATGAGTCCAGAACAGAGTCGTGGCGAAGAAATAGATGAACGTAGCGATCTCTATTCAGTGGGCTGCTCTCTTTTTGAAACCCTAACTGGCAAGCCACCATTTCGCGGAGCAAGTGCCATTGCCACCTTGATGATGCATCAAGAAGCCGCGCCACCTGGGCTTTCAAGTGTATCTTCAACGAACATTTTCAATCCTTCCTTGGACGTATTAATGGCACGGTGTCTAAGCAAATATGCAGAAAAACGCTACAAATCAGCAGACCAACTGGCCATCGATTTGCAACGAATATTAGACAGCAAGCCAATTGGCGGTAGCGCAGCAACGATGCAAACGAAAGGCACCGTGGCTCAGCAAGAGACTAAGGAGGGCAACGGGGATCCAATCAGCTCGCAAGAAATCACAACCCAGAAGCCGACTTTTCGGTTCAATAAAGTTACGCTGGCCACGACTTTGAGTATCACCATAGCTATTGCATGCCTGATTGGCTTTGCTACCCACAGACCAGTAAGCGAAATAACCAAGCCAGCGACCAGTAGAGCAAAACATGTTCAAGAACAAAAAAGCAATAGAAACGATTTAGCCGACTTTAGTCAGCTCAAACCAATGCTGGCTAACGTAAATAAGTTAAGCGACTTGACAGACCCGGCCACGATTAAGGCCCTGACGGATAGCCCCAACTTCTCTAGTAAAGTTAGAAAAATAAATGGCAGAGAAATGCGGTGCTTCAAATTTCCGACCGTAGCAGTTATCGGCGAAATTAAAGGCGACAAAACCGAACTCGTTGAAGTAAAGGGAGAGGTTAAAATTCCAGCCAATGAAAATATCTATCTGCGTTTAAACCATTACCTAAACAAATGCCCATCACTCCTAGACAAGTTTCAGCCAAATGATGTTTTCACTCTCCATCTTGACTCCTTAGATGATGTGGGAGAGGCGACCAGGCGCTTAGGCCACTGGAGCAAACTCCAGGTGCTTAACCTAGATGGAGGAGAAATCAAAGACTCAGACTTGCCCAGCCTAGATAAAATAGAAAATTTAAGAACACTCTGGCTCAAGAGGCTAAGTTTTAACAGTAAGCCTTTCAGCAGGCTAAACACACTGTCACACTTGCAAGATCTCCGCCTAGAAAAGTGCGCCAATATAGACAAAACAATACAAGACCTGCCTCCAATGCCCGCCCTGAACACACTAATTCTGGTCAACTATGGCGACGACTGGATTAGCGAAGATGGCATTAGAGCATTGGCTAGACACAAGAACCTGAGAACACTAAAGCTAAAAAGCGCACGCCCACCGTATATCGATGATGCTTCAAGCAGCACCCAAGGTAGCGACTTTGAAAGGAATTACAAACAGCTTCCTTTGTGTAATTGGACGAGTGCCCTAAAGCAGCTCCCCAGCCTTAAAAGACTTGAAACCACCCCACCTAGCAATACAAATGAGGAAATTGAAGAATTTCTGCGCCAAATTCCTGCCGCCCGGGTAAATGACTGGGCCGCTAAATTTGGATACACTCCAAATCAGTCAGATAAATAGAATTTGGAGATAAGGGGATTCGAACCCCTGGCCTCACGGGTGCGATCCGTGCGCTCTACCAACTGAGCTATATCCCCATCTTGGTTGCAGCAATCTGCGACCAGATCAATTATAGCGATAATTAGCAAAAGAGCCCCACTTGTCAATCGCAAATAAAGGCCTACTCCTACTTTCCGGTGATAAGCTCAAAGCTTTGACAATGCCTAAAAAGCGCAATAAAGCTAAAGTCATTGTTAAATGGCACCAATCTAGAATAATCGGTTAGTATAAAGGACTCTTATCTTATGACAGGTGAGCAATGAACGTCTCTTCCAAAATTACTCAAAAGCTAGCTGCTCTGCTAATTTTGACTGCGGGCGTCTACATGTCTTCCGAATTCGCTGATGGCAAATTCGTGCGGGCTGCGTCCGAAAATAGCACTGCTGCAAAAGTCGGCAAAGCCGCACCAGATTTCACATTGACCGATACTAACGGCAAGAAGCAAAACCTATCGTCTTATAAGGGTAAGTTAGTTGTGCTTGAGTGGCTCAATCATGGCTGCCCTTTCGTTAAGAAGCACTACAGCTCTGGCAACATGCAAGCTTTGCAAAAAGAGTACACCGCTAAAGATGTAATCTGGTTGTCGATTGTTAGTTCGGCTGAAGGTAAACAGGGCTTCCAAAGCAATGCCGAACATAACGCTGCCATGAAAGCAGCCGGTGCTGCACCAACCGCGATACTGATTGATAGTGATGGCACTGTTGGCCACCTGTATGGTGCCAAAACCACACCGCACATGTTTGTCATCGACAAGAAAGGCGAACTAGCATACGCTGGCGCTATCGACGACAAATCTAGTACCGATGCTGAAGAAGTCAAAACTGCCAAGAACTATGTTCGCGCCGCCCTTGATTCTCTGCTTAAAAACCAAACACCTAAAGTTGCTTCGACTCAGTCATACGGCTGCTCCGTTAAATACGCTCAGTAGACTCTGACTGCCAAGAATGAAACAAACAAACTTTGAGCCCAGCAAAATAATAAGCTGGGCCTTCATTGTTTGCTTTTGTCTGGCAAATTTGTACTTTGGCTTTATGAGCGGCCAGACGGCTCTGAGCGATCCCGACACCTGCTGGTTGGTGGCCTTAGGTCAGCACATCTACCAACACGCTAGCCTTCCAGCTGTAGATCCTTTTTCATGGACGTTGACTTCTGAACTTGCCGATAAACAGCCTTACATTGCCTACCAGTGGCTCAGTGCTCTGATATTTGCGGCAATCAATAAAGTAGGCGGGGCCGCTGCACTTCTCTACTTTACAGGTATAACAATTGTAATTAGTTTCATTATGGTGCCACTGACAGCCGCCAAAGTTTTGCGTATTTCACCACTGCTTGTGGCTTTATCAGCCAGTCTAGCCATTAGCGCTGGCAGCTTTCACTTTCCCTGCCGCCCTGAAATATTTTCATACTTCTTCCTCTCTGTACTGATTGCCACAGTGGTCAAACTCAGTGAAAGTAAAGGCAGTCTGCCATTCTTCGCCTACGGTTTTAGCGCTGCATTGCTTTTTGCCCTCTGGGCCAACCTTCACACCGGTTTTGTTCTGGGCTTGATGGTGCTGGCGGTTACATCCTTACTAATTCCGCGTGTGCCACTTTTGGCAAGCTTTCTCGGGGGCTTAATTGGTAGTTTGCTCACCCCTTATGGTGTAAACCTATGGCAATATTTGCCCCATCTCTTTTTTTCTCAGGCAAATAAGTACAACCAAGAGCTATTTCCCCTTACAACTTATGAGCTACTTTCTTTCGACTTCCTCGCCTTTGACATCATAGGTTTGGCTCTTTTAGCCGGTCTTGTCACTGACATAGTGATTCAAATCAAGCACAAGCTAAAACATCAACACTTTTCGCAAGCAACCTTCAACCACTTGCCCTGGCTAATTCTTTCTCTAACTGGCTTTTTTGCAGCATTGCAAAGCCGACGCCTGGTGCCCTTCGCCGCCATACTCGCCATGGGCTTTGTCTACCAATTCTTAGTCACACACAGACCAGCTCTTGCTCAATGGAACTTACCGACAATTAGAGCTCGCTACTATTTAATTCCACTAGCTCTGGCTGTTTTGGGCGTAAACACTGCCATCTCGCTCTTTCACGCCACTTTGCCCAGTAGTACTTTTGGCTTTGTCGTGCCCCAAGAAGCACTCAAACTAATAAATAAGACAAGACCTGCCGGTCGTCTTCTCAATGATCCCCAGTATGGTGACGTTATGGTATTGAGTGACGGAGACAAGGCTAAAGTGTTCATTGACACGCGCTTTGATGTCTACGGCGATAAAATCACACTAGACTTCTGGCAAATGGCAAATTGTCGCGGCCCCTGGCAAAAGCTACTAGAGCAATATCAAATTAGCTGGGTATTTTTTCCTGCAAGAGCACCGATAGTCTCTAGACTAGCTCGCAATGGGGCCTGGCAAGCTCTTTTTAAAGACGATAACGCTGTAATTTTGATCAAGCGCTAAAAGCAAAGCTAAAGGCCAAATGAATAACTTAGAGAAACAAGAAAGTGCAAAAGTGGAGGAAGGCCCAAGCAAGCGCTTTCACTGGCTCGCTTACTCGCTTATTTACGGCATTGCTCTAGCGCTTATATATAGCGAAAAAATTGTACATGGTTTCCTTTTGGCCGCTGAAGACGGGCGCGTGCAAAACTATCCGGCCTTTGCCTCGCCTGGATTCTTCTGGACACCGCTGTTACTGACGGGCTTTCCAGTATTGGCGGATCCACAAACTTGTCTTTTCTATCCTATTTGTTTTCTTTCTAAGCACTTGATTGCAGGCTACCAGGGCTGGAACCTTTATCTGCTCAGCGCCTATTTTCTCAGTGCCTTGTTTGCTGCACTATTTGCCTACCGCCTAACAAAATCAAACCTAGCGGCACTGTTGGCCGGGTTTATCTATGGCTTTGGTGGTTACCAAATTTCAGAATTACGGCACGTACAAATAATTCAAACAGCGGTCTGGCTGCCGCTCTTGCTCTACTTCGTCGAAGTTCTGCGCCATAGAACAAAATGGGCAACCCTGCAGCTCTCATTAATGGCAGCGACTAGTGCCCTGACAATTCTCGCTGGCCATCCCCAGACTGCCGCTTATATATTTGTCGCGACCTTAGCCTATGCAGCTTTCGCTGGCTCTAGAAAAAGAGAGTTTGGCGCCAGAAATGCAGGCGAAAGAGAGTCTGGCAAAAACAATTCTGGTGAAAGAAATTCAGGAGAAAAAGATACTGGAAAAGAAGCCAATCTCAAAAACGCGCTGATTGTTACTGCTCTCAGCAGTGCGGCAATTTTGTTTGGGGCCGGCATCGCTGCAGTGCAGCTACTACCTTCGTATGAACTATCGCAACAAAGTGTGCGAACAACATTCGGCTACAAAGACTTTTTAGTTGGCGAGCTAGAACCAATGCAAATACTTGGTTTCATCATGCCGTACCTGCTCGGTGGCAATTTTGGCAGCCTTGAAGGTTTGCCATTCTCAGAGCAAGGTCCACCACCGGGGCTGCTCTTCTTTGGTTTCGCCCCGATAATACTGGCGCTATACGCCATTGTTCGCCTCAGAACCCAGGCAGTGGTGACCTATCTATTTGCCACCATAGTACTGTCGTTTCTCTTTGCTCTAGGTGCCCATACTCCTCTGGCACAGCTCTTTCACGCCATTCCGATTTTGGGTTCTTTTCGTGGACTCTATCGAGTATTGCTCCTTCCTGCTTTTGCTATCAGTATTCTCAGTGCTCTGGCCATCGCCCAAATTGAAACAAAACAAGTGGCGCCCCGAACAACACTAAAAGAAGAAGTACTAACGAACTTTCAAAAACTAGGTAAGTGGAAGCACGTTCTACTCTGTTTATACGTGCTCGTAGGGGCGCTTGTACCGACATTTTTATTCGGCACTCTACCCTTGATGTTATACAAATCAAGGCCGGAGCAATTCTGGCGTAAATTGTTACTGGTGCTAAGTAGCTTTTCAGTAATTCTTATCTATGCCATTAATTCACAGTGGTATAGACAGTCTCCAAAGATTTCACAGTTCAATCCACCCGCCGGTTGCGAACAACTAAAAGAGAAGCTCAAAGAACACAACCATCGCATTTTTACATTGCGGGGGCTAGCAGCTGATCCTGGCGAATATCCGCCGAACTTAAGCCGACTCTGGGGAGTGGACAATGCTTCTGGCTACGAGCCACTCATGCCTAGGCGCTATATGAAGCTTTTAGGCATTGCTGAAGGGGGATTTCTACAACCGCCCTGGCGCATCAAGGCCCAAGACCGCTCTTTTGATATTTGCGCAGTGCGCTATTTATTGGCGCCAGCCGATGCCTTTGGTGGGCGGGCCTTTGTTGAAGGTGCCTGGAAATTCTGGAAGCTAACCAGTCAAGAAAATGGTGTTCTCTGCTACGAGAATACTCGCGCTCGACCACGCTTTTATATCGTGCCTGAACATAGAGAAGTAAGCGAAAAAGAAGCTTTTGTCGCTATCAAAACCAGCGCACTTAAAGGCGGTGAATTATTCGATCCAGAGTCAATGGTTCTAATTGAAAGCGAAAGCGCAAGTAAAATTTCACCAAGTCAGCCAGCAGCGGCGCTAGAAGCTAGAGGCAATCCTGATTCCATCAGCACCATTGCCATAGACAAACTAGGCGATGAGCAGATTGAGCTTTCCACCGAATCAGATTTCAACGGCTATCTCGTGGTGGCAGATCAGTACTATCCGGGTTGGCATGCTTCGCTAGATGGACTAGATATGCCAATTCTCAGAGCCAACTACATACAGCGGGCAATTGCACTACCTGCAGGAAAACATAAAGTAGTTTTCTCATACAAACCAGAGTCATATCGCCTTGGCTTACTGATTAGCTCGATCGCTCTTGGTCTTTTGGCTCCGACTGCTCTTATTGGCGTAGTCATTGGCAGGAACAAGAGCAAATAATACCCTGGCCAAAAGCTACCAGGTGTCTACTCAGGTTGTTCAATCACAAAGTCGCATGTGCACTGTCCGGCAACGGCACATAGCAAAACATGACTCATTTTCACTAGGAAAATGAGTCATGTTTGGAAAACAAAAAATCAGCTTACCCGAAGCGAAGCCGTAGGCTGAGTCTAGTTGTGACCCATAGAAGGATCTACAGGAACTGAATAGTCAACGCCAGCTAAGCCAAAACCAAAGAGCTTGAGAAACTCAGAGCGGTAGCTTTCGTAATCAGAAATCTGCTTGAGATTTTCAGTAGTCACTTGTGGCCAGAGGGCATCTACTTTTGCCTGCACATCGGCTTCCATTTCTTTGTCGTCAATTCTGATGCGACCGGCGGCGTCTAGATTAGGTTTGGCACCGTTATAGAGATTGGCAGCAAAGAGTCGATAGATTTGTTCAATGCATCCTTCGTGGGTATTCTTCTCTTTCATTACTTTGTAGAGTAGTGAAATATAGAGTGGCACCACCGGAATGGCTGAACTTGCTTGAGTCACCAATGCTTTATTGATTGAGACGTAGGCCTTACCACCGCTAGCTGCCAGTTCTTCATTGAGCTTCTTAGCAGTGGTTTCTACATCAAGCTTAGCAACGCCAATTGAACCATCGCGGTAAATCGGCCAAGTCACTTCTGGCCCTATATAAGAGTAGGCAACCGTGATGGCACCATCAGCTAATACATTGGCTTGACGCAAAGCATCAATCCACATTTGCCAGTCTTCACCGCCCATTACTTCTTTGGTGTCAGCAATTTCTTTTTCGTTGGCTGGCTCAATACTTATCTCTTTTACTAGCTCTTTGTCGGTATCGAGAGTCTTAGCAGTGAATGTCTGTCCAATTGGTTTTAGTACTGACTTGAAAAGCGTTTGGCTCTTCGGATGCATGCGCTGAGGCGAAGCCAAACTGTAAACAACCATGTCGACAGTACCAAGATCTCTCTTGATTACCTCAATGGTCTGAGCCTTTATGTCGTCAGAAAATGCATCACCGTTAATGCTGTGACTATAAAGACCGGCCTCTTTAGCTTTGCTGTCAAAAGCCAGACTGTTGTACCAACCAGCAGTGGCAGTCTTGCCATTGGCTGGTGGTTTTTCAAAGTAGACGCCTACTGTGGCGGCGTCGCCGCCAAAAGCAGCACTTATGCGGGAAGCAAGCCCGTAACCGGTAGAGGCACCGATGACAAGTACCTTTTTAGGAGCATCTTTGATTGGCCCCTGCTTCTTCACATAGTCGATTTGCTCTTGCACATGGGCAGCACAACCCACAGGATGGGCGGTTATGCAAATAAAACCACGGATGCGCGGCTCAATCACCACAAGGTTCTCTGTAGATGTCATGCTCACCTTACTATTCTCCATATTGCAAGAAGCAGATCTTCGCCTGTGGCCGTGCTTGCTGTCAACTGTAACCAGCAGCAACATTGAGGGAGTGAGAATGTTTAAAGTGCTAAAGTATTACCGTTAAGTCAATATTGAACTACGAGAGTAGTAACCAACGAGGTGCACAACATGCATCTAGACGTGGTCCTTTTGTCGCGCCTACAATTTGCGCTGACCTTGATGTTCCACTATATCTTTCCACCATTGACCATTGGTCTTGGCTTACTGATGGTGATTGTCGAATGGCTCTGGCTCAAGAGCAAAGACCCCTTCTACAAATCGATGGCGCTCTTTTGGACGAAACTCTTCGCTATCAACTTTGCCATGGGCGTAGCCACTGGGCTAGTGATGGAATTTCAGTTCGGTACAAACTGGGCAATTTATTCTCGTTTTGTCGGTGACATATTTGGCTCAGCCCTGGCTTCAGAAGCTATTTTTGCCTTCTTTCTTGAATCAGGCTTCTTAGCTGTTTTAGTCTTTGGTTGGGATAGAGTTAGCCCAAAAATGCATTTCTTCTCTACCTGTATGGTGGCGCTCGGCTCACTTTTCTCATCGGTCTGGATCACAATCGCCAACTCCTGGCAGCAAACTCCAGCTGGCTATCACATAGTTAAGTCGGCCAATGGCTTCTGGCGAGCCGAAGTAACCGACTTCTGGGCCATGTGTTTCAATCCATCGATGGTGCACCGCATGCTGCACGTTTGGCTGGGTTGTTTTATTCTCGGTGCATTCTTCGCCCTCAGTATTGGCGCCTTCTACATACTAAAAAAACAGCACACGGCCTTCGCCAAGAAAACCATCGAAATATCACTCGTCTATGCCGCCATAAGCAGCCTGGCTATGCTGGGTTCCGGTCACTTCCAAGCAGATGCAGTGGCCGACAACCAGCCAGCTAAACTAGCAGCGTTTGAAGGACACTATGAAACCGGCAGCGGTGGCACACCACTTTATGCCTTTGGTTGGCCCGATGACAAAGAAAAGAAAGTGAAATTCGGCCTGGCCATACCTGGCATGCTGAGCATGCTCGTGCATGGCAATTTTACTCAACCAGTCACTGGCCTCGATAAATTCCCCAAAGAAGATCGGCCGCCAGTATTTATACCGTTTCAAACCTATCATTTGATGATTGCACTGGGTATGGCCTTCATTGGCCTCTCTCTGCTAGGTCTAGTGCTAATGAAATTCAATCTTCTATTTCAGCAACGTTGGCTCATGTGGCTCTATGTCTTTGGGGTATTGGGCGCTTACACAGCCAATGAAGCAGGCTGGATAGCGGCCGAAGTAGGTAGGCAACCCTGGGTAGTTTATGGCCTGCTGAGAACCAAAGACGGTGTCTCGCACTCAGTAACAGCAGAGCAAGTACTCGGCTCTATGATCATGTTCGGCATACTCTATAGCTTTCTTTTTGTGGTTTGGGTGATGGTGATGAACACCCGCATTCAAGCTGGTCCGCCAGTGGTAGCTGACATAGTCAAGGAAGACGAAAAGCTTGCCCCCGGAGCAAAAAAAGGGGTGAGTCAGTTCATGGCCGTAATTGGCAATCTTTTGCAACGGGGGCCAGCTTCTCTTTCGGAGACCTGGCGCGGACCAGCCCCAACTGTGGAAAGCAAGAATGAAGAGGACGCGAACAAAGAAGAGGACAAACCATAATGGACTACTCTTTAAATTTCATTTGGTTTATTTTGCTTGGTATTTTGCTTACCGGCTATGGCATTCTTGACGGCTTCGACCTCGGCGTCGGCATCCTGCACCCCATAGCCAAAACTGATGAAGAGCGCCGCCTAATCATCAACTCCATAGGTCCACTATGGGACGGCAACGAAGTCTGGCTAGTCACTTTTGCTGGCGCCCTCTTTGCCGCTTTTCCTGACGTATACGCTCTAGCTTTTTCAAGCTTCTATACAAATCTGATGATTATTCTCTGTGCCCTAATCTTTAGGGCGGTGTCGATTGAATTTCGCAGCAAACACCCAGCTAAGTTCTGGCGTCAATTCTGGGATGCTTGCTTCTTTCTCTCCAGCCTTAGCGCTTCTTTCTTATTTGGCTACATTGTCGGCCAGCTCTTCTTGGGCTTGCCCATCGACGGCCAGCTTGAGTTGCACAAAGAAAAAATGTCAGTGCTTGAGTTTTATCCAGTCATTACAGGCCTCTTAGCTGTTGCCACCTGTGCCATGCATGGCTCCATTTTTCTCTATCTTAAAACCGAGGGCGAACTACAAGAGCGCATTCACAACTACATCTGGCATACCTATGGCATCTTTGTCATGGTTTATATGCTCACGACAATTTTCACCCTCACCCAAATACCGTCAGCCACCAGCAACCTTAAGCACTACCCCTGGCTCTGGTCTGTTGTGCTGGTCAATATTTTGGCCATCGGCAACATTCCCCGCACTATTTTCCTCAAGCAACCGGGCTATGCCTTTCTTTCGTCGATTGCTACTATAGGCGCTCTGGCGGCCCTATTCGGTATTGCCATTTTCCCCAATCTAATTGTTTCCAGCATAGACCCGAATCTGAGCCTCAGCATATACAATTCAGCATCGTCTCAGGGCACACTCAAAACCATGTTATTGATTGCCGTGCTCGGCCTACCGTTCGTCTTAAGTTACACGGTGATTGTCTATTGGGTCTTTCATGGCAAGGTAGCCTTGGGTAAATTTAGCTATTAGGCTTTGCTATTGTCTGCAGTTTTTCACGGCTTTTTCACACTGCTCGCTTTATCTTCAATGAATAAGGCGGGCGGCCAGTTAATAGACAAAGTGAGAAAGCAGATGGAACAAGCGCATTTAGTAGACGACCTCGACCAAGCAATTGCAGAAGAGCTTAAGCTCAGCTTCCAAAAACTGAGACGGGCTGCTTCCTTCGACAAAGAGCTCAAAAAGACGATTGAGGTTACTTTCCAGAACTATCAAAAGGCCATGCCCAAGTCATAGTTTGGCGCTGCCAGAAAGTGGTTCATTCCCACCAGAACTGCCAAAGGTCACAGTCGCTAATTTCACTAGCCAAACGACCAACAGAGCCCAAAGATTGCAAGACGCTATCGGGGCAATAACGAAAATGCTCAATCGCCAATCTTTTGGCCGCACCAGAGCTAACCGGTTTGGCAACGTAAAAATAAAGTGAGTCGGGCCCAAGGCCTAATATTCTGGGCCTCGCTGCATATCTCTCGGCCCACCGTCGCATCAGAGCCAAATGAACATGCGCTGGCGGCATGTCATTAACGCCGCCCAGATGAAAGAAAGCGGGCACAAGGTCGGTTTCAGGCACTGGCACTAACATTAGATACTGCACGCTATCAATCAATTGTTGCGCCCGAGTAGCAGCAATTTGCTGTTTTCGCAAGCCGCTCTCAGGCTCAGGCCGGGCTTCTATTGCTTCATCCTGACGCACTTCTAACCAAGCCTCAATATCAACTTCGCTGGCAGCAGCTTGGTAGTCTTTAACTGTAGGCACTCTATGGCTGGCGCGAAGTTGAGCCAATAGGGGCACTAGCTCAATTCTCTCAAGCTGATCTAGCTTCAATGCCGCTTTCTCAAAAGCATCAGTAGAAAGAGCACAGTCACTGCCAGCAAGAAAACGCATCACCGAAGCATAACCGAGCCCGTCAGCCTGCTTTTGCCCTTGCTCTTGGTCCTCAGTTTTGTCGTCGCTCGAATTAAACGACGCTGCAACGGAGGCAGAAAGCGAATCCGGTCTAGCAATACCCTGCAGGGCCTGAAGTAGCTTTTGCCGTAAGACAACTTCGGTAGCTTCAGACACCTCTATAACTTCAGCGCCGGCCAGGCCAATCGACCGAGCCCCGTTGGGCCTATCAGTGGGCGAAAAGATATGATCGCTGTCGGCACGGCAATCCAACAATGGGTCTTGCCAAAAGTCTTGGGAAAAATCTTGATAGAACTCCTGAGCCTGGTCTAGGCTAGCGCTAAGAAACTGTAGGCGCTCTAGCTCATCGACAAAAACCGCCGAATAGCCCAGGTTGGCAAGCAGCTCATTAAGCCTGAGCCACTGATAAACCTTCATATCCTTAAATTTGCGCAAGACAAAAAGACCATTGAAACTGCCGATTTGCAGCGGTCTAAGATCATCAAAGCCGATCTGTGCCGCTCCAATCACCTGCTTCAGGGTGCCCAGATCCACCACAGACTGCACCAATTTCACCTCACCCCATAAAACAAGAGCCCTACCTAATCGTAGATATGCCGCACAGTGATTCAGCAGTACCGCAAAAAACATTAGAAGCGCAAGAATCAAAGTTCTTTGGGCAAATAGTTATTACCGAGCTTAGCTGCGCCTTAAGTAAGTCACGCTCTACGGCAAAAGAGGGTCAATCGTGAAAAGCTATAGGGTATTACTTGTCGACGATAATGCTGACCTGCGCAAGCTCGTGTCGAAGACACTGACTTGCCTCTGTAATTGGCAGGTAGAGACAGCTGACTCTGGGCTAGCGGCGCTGCAATTTCTTGAGAATCATCGACCCGATCTCATATTGATGGATGTCTCCATGCCACAAATGGATGGCCTCAGCACCATTAATGAAATAAACAAACGGCCGCAATGGAGCAGAATTCCCATTATCTTGATTACAGCCCGAGTACAAATTCATGAGATGAATCAATACCGACATTTGCCCATTGCCGGTGTCATTTCGAAACCCTTTGATCCGATGAAACTTCCAAGCCAAATCCAGCGTTTGCTAGAGCAATGGTCACCAACAGGCGAAAATTTGCGAGTAGCCATAAGTGATTGATACTTCTCGAAACCTAGACTTTCTTGAAAATGCTCCCATCGCTCTGCTACAAACCGATAGTAGCGGCGCCATACTGAGAGCCAATCAAGCTGCTCGAGAATTATTACAGACAAAGGAAATTAACAACGGACAAACTTTAGCACAACTTTTTTCTAGCCCAGAACTGGGCGAAGAAGCTCTGCTGCAGCTAAAGAATGTTGGCGTTCTCAAAGAGTTTGCCGCAGTTTTTGAATCCGCTGACGGCAATTTTCGGCATGTAGTAATCGATGCCAATATCTCGTTGAATAAGCAAACCGATGCAGAAGAATATCATTTCTTCATTCGCGACATCACAGCTAGTTGGCTGAAGCAAAGCCAGGCCAACGCTCAATTTGAGATTACCAAAGTGCTAGTGGGAGCAACAGCTATAGTCGATGCCCTGGGCCAAATCTGCACCACTCTTTGTACTTTACTGTCATTTGAAATTGGCATAGTCTGGCGCATCGATGAACGGGCCAATCGCATGTCACGGCTAGTTCACAAGGTTGTTAACGAAACAGACAAACATGATTATCTAATTGCTCGCTCTGTCAACGTTCCACTTTCGTTGTCAACCGGATTTCCAGCCACAATTTGGTTCAACGGCAAAGCTAAAGTCTATACAGACATCGAACAATACGACACCTGCTTTAGCGAACCAGCATCGCGAATCACCAAAACCTATCCTACAGTCGTAGCCTTTCCTATCTGTATCGGCAACCGTATTTGGGGGGTGATTAGCCTTCTATCGGCCATTGCCACACCAATTAGCAAAGAACTGGTGACGACTCTTGAGTCAATCGGCTATCAAATTGGCAACTTTGTCGATCGCATTGAAGCCAACGAAGCCTATCTTAAGAGCCAAGAGCGCTATTACGTTGCCATCACGGGCTCAAACGATGGCATTTGGGACTGGGATCTAGTAACGAACGAAGTATTTTATTCGCCTCGCTACAAATCTCAATTAGGATTTGAAGAGAATGAATTAGCCAATCACTTTGATACTTTCCGCTTGCTCTGCCATCCCGACGACTATCAAGAAGTCATGGACAAAGTACAGCGACACATTGACACGAAACAGCCTTACGAAGCAGAAATGCGCTGTCGCACCAAAAGTGGTGACTATAAATGGATATGTGCCCGTGGCCAAGCAATTTGGAATGCCCAAGGCCGAGCCATTAGAATGGCGGGATCACACCGGGACATTACAGAACTAAAGGCGGCAGAAAAAACGAGACGGGAGTACGAACAACGTTTACTCGACAGTGAATCGATGTTCAGGCAACTGGCCGAGAATATTCGCGAAGTCTTCTGGATTATCTCAGCCAGCACAGATGAATTTATTTACGCCAGTCCGGCCTTTGAAGAACTTTGGCTAGAGGGTTGTGATCAACTCTACAAGAATAAAGAAGTATTTTTCAACCCAATCGTTGAAGACGACCGAGTGCGTGTAAGAAAAGCACTGCAAGGGCTAATGCTCGGCACTGACGGCCAATACGGCCAGGGCTTCGACCTCGAATTTCGCATCGAAACAAAAGACAAAGAAATTCGCTGGATCTGGTCTCGAGTGTTTCCCGTTTTAGACAAATCAGGAGCATGCGATCGACTTTACGGTATCGCCCATGATATCACCGAGAAAAAAGAAGTGGAGCGTCGAGTGAGCGAATTCTATTCCACTGTCTCGCACGAATTGCGCACACCGCTGACTTCAATAAGAGCTGCCCTCGGATTAATCGAAGGAGGAATAACCGGCGAAATTAGCAGCGAGACCATGGAGTATGTCAGTATCGCCCGAGACAACAGTGACCGCCTAATTCGCTTGATCAACGACATTCTCGATATACGTAGGCTAGAAGCCAACAAATTAGAAATGAAAATCGAGACTATAACTCCTAGTCAGTTAATAGAAAGCACCATTGATTCGCTCAGAGCCTTTGCCGAGGAACGAGGTGTAACTGTCTCCTTTAATTTAGACTCGCAAGACCGCGATATCATCGGCGACCGTGATCGGCTGATGCAGGTGCTTACCAACTTAATTTCCAACGCTTTGAAATATACTCCACGAGGCGGAACGGTTCATGTCAGCAGCACTAACAACGGCCCCAATGTCAAAATCAATGTAACTGATCAAGGGCCCGGTATTGCAGAAGAGCACATGCAGGGGCTCTTCGGTCTCTTCCAACAATTAAGCTGTGTTGAAAACGAATTCAACACAGGCTCAGGCTTGGGTCTAGCAATTTCAAAAGCGCTGATAGAAAAGCTAGGCGGAAGTATTGGAGCAGAAAGCAAGCTCGGCGAAGGCGCTAGATTCTGGTTCGAATTGCCCTCCCTCGAAAATATCGACGAGCGTGGGGCTAGCGCCACGGAACTTACCTGCGCGCAAGAAGAAAATAGAGAAGAAGAAGAAGAAGAACCGGCCTTAGTGCTACTGATGGAAGACAGCGACTCAATCGCGCTAATTCTCAAGACCTTAATTACTCGCACTGGTTACGATTGCGTCCGCGCCGCTAACATCGCCGAAGCTCACACGCTGGCGGAGGATAAGCGCCCCGATATACTCTTTGCCGACATAAACCTACCTGATGGCAACGGCCTCGACTTTGTCAACTGGATGCATGAAAAGTTCGCAGCACAATCAATACCAGTTATCGTACTTAGCGGTGCCGAAGCTAATATCGGTCGCGTGCATCATCCAGAACTCGTCGACTGGGTGAAAAAACCATTTGAAACAGAGGAGATTTTGCGGCTGACGAAACTTCGCGCAAAAAAACCGCCGCTAATACCTAAACAGAAACAAGATTAGACAGACCCACTAGTATCCCCAACGCATCAGGCAAGCACCTGCACTGAGACCTGCGCCCATGGCCGCAAACAAGACGAGATCGCCTTTCTTCAAGCGACCCTGATCTAAGGCCGTACCGATCGCTAGAGGCAAGGTACCAGCAGTGGTATTACCGTACTCGTCAATATTTACTATGACCTTGTCCATTGACATACCAAGGCGATCTACGGCCGCTTTGATAATGCGCAAATTGGCCTGGTGCGGGATAAAAAGATCTATATCAGCTCCAGACAAGCCATTGCGAGCGAGCAAACGAGCACAAAGCTCAGGCATACGCTTTGAAGCAAACTTGAAGACCACCGGTCCGTCTTGTTTGACAAAGTGCATTTTGTCGGCAACAGTCTGCGCGGAAGCTGGGAACTGGCTGCCTCCGCCAGGCATACAAAGATAGTCACCGCCAGAACCATCAACTTCATGCAAGAAATCGATGAAATAACCGTCTTCTTTCGAGGGAGATGGCTGTATTAATGCAGCACCACCACCATCTCCGAAGATAATACAAGTTTGCCTGTCGGTATAGTCAATGATTGATGACATCACGTCCATGCCAATGGCCAAAACATTTTTATGGGCACCAGTGGCAACAAACTGCACACCGACTTGCATCGCATAAAGAAAACCAGAACAGGCAATAGAGAGATCAAAGCCCCAGGCGTTTTTAGCACCTATCTTGTCTTGTACCAGGCAAGCTGTGGCCGGTAACATCATGTCAGGTGTAACCGTACCAACAATAATCAAGTCCACTTCACTGGCATCAACGCCAGCTGCTGCAAGAGCCTTCTTGGCCGCTTCAGCAGCCAAGTCAGAACAAGTTACGCCCTTATCAACTATATGTCGCTGCTTGATACCGGTGCGCTCAACTATCCATTGATCACTGGTCTCTACCATCTTTTCTAGATCGGCATTGGTGAGCAATTTGCTAGGAACGGCGGTTCCAACTGCGGCGATACGGGCGAGATGAAGCTTGCCGCCTTCTTCTATGGCTGGTTTATTCAGGATTAACTCCAGATGATGAGCATAAGTCAAACGCTAAGCCACTATTCTAAAAGAATTTAGGGATGGATAATCGCATTCTGGGTGAGATCACATTCACCTATGACTAATGCCGCGCCAATGGCCTTCTTAATTTAAATAATTGCTAAGTGCTCTTAGTCATAGTCAAAGCCATCATCTGCTGATAGATTTTCGAGTCCATAATGGCCAGAAACTTACGGCCATCTTTTAACTCACACATGGCGCAGACTTGTTTGCGATTGCCGCCCATGGCCAAACCGGCAATCAGACCCAGCGGCCCAAAGACAATATTGCCGACAACAGCCCAACCGAGGGTCTGAGCTAGATTCTTGGCCGATTCTTCAGTCTGAATTTGCATCGATTTCAAATCAGTGGCAAGGTTAACCTGGTCAAAACCACCCCAAAGCACACCCATCTTGAATTCCCAGTCACCGGCGGTGAGATCTCCGGCCAGTATCTTCACCTTGTTGTTCTCAAACAATTTGGTAACTCTTTCCATACTCAGCCTCGAATCACTAATACTTAGCTCAATATACCCGAACTTGCCATGCTACGAAATTACTTAATGCTCTATTGACCGTTCTTGACCTGGCAAGGCGAAATAGCTAGCATTGCCAAGTCTCAAAGATATGTCGCGGTCTCAGCTAAGGCCCAAGACCTAACTTCCCCAGACTATACGTCCAAGGATTCGCATTGAAAATTAAGAGTGTTATCACTCAGCTGGCCGTCTTTTTGTTGCCAATAATGGCTGCCCTCTATAACACGTTCGATTTGCCAGACTTTACCCGCAGCATAATCTGGGACTCTGCGCACTACGTACTCTCAGGCAAACTCTTGTCGTCCTGGCTGACCAATCTAAGCCACGGCCATTATGTTAGCCCTCACGACTGCGAAATGGGCTACTCCCTGCTGCTTGACGGCATGATCATGCCTAGTTTTGCCGCTTTACTAGTTAAAATCGGCAGCTTCATTAAGGCTGGCCCAGAAAGTGCATATACATCTGTATTGGTAGGTCAATGCCTACTGGCCGGACTGAACTCACTCCTAATCTTCCGCATCTGCCGTCGCCTCGGCTTCTCTCGCACCCTTAGCTGTGCCGGCGGATTGGCCTGGGGCCTTTATCCAGGCCAGGTGATTAGCGCCTCACGCTTCATGAGCGAGCCTTTGGCAGCGACAATGTCACTGATTTTCGTTCTCTTGCTCTCGTCCTTACTGCCACGGGGCAAATCGGTTGAGCCCAGAGCCCTCTCTGTCAAAGACTTGCTCAAAGCCTTTGCTGCAGGCATGTCATTAATCTTACTGACACACACTAAAGCAGCGATGGCACCAGTGGCCATGATCATTCTCGCCCTCACTCTTTTGAATCTGCGCCCAAAGCATCGCGCCATGGCACTGGTTGGTGTCTTTGCCACTGGCACATTCATCACTCTCACACCATGGCTAATGTTCACCCAAGCAACAATGCAGCACAGAACATTTTTGCCAGAAAGAATGCCCGGCTTCAATACTGCAGTTGGGCTTGATCACACTGTCGATGGCTGGGCACCATTTCCTAAGACCGACTACGTAAACTTAGTAGAGCACGACAAACCAAACATCACCATTGCTAATGCGCTTAGAAAAAACCCACTCGAGCTAACTGCTCTCTTTGCCCGCAAAATCGAACGACTCTTTCGCAACGGCTGGAACGACTTCTACTACAGTAGTCTGGGCCTGGCCAAACCGGCTCAGATACTGATACACCAACTGCTTCTCTTGGGTGGTGGCTTAGGCGCCGTCTATCTAATCGTCACTGAAAGAATTCTGCGCACAAGCATCAGGCAGTTAAGTGGCAATGACTTAATCAAAATTTCGTCACTACTTATGGTGGCATCAAACTTGCTCTTTGTCATCTTTGAAGCACAAAGCCGCTATGCCTTTCCTGCCATGGCCTGGGTTATGGTGTTAACCATAATCGGCCTAGACCATTTGGAACACACCTGGCATTCCCGTGCCCTTGGTGCTAGTTGCGTTCTGGCCATGCTATTTGTCGTGATCAATCGCATAGAGCTGGCTCCCCTTCTAGTTAAGCCTCTGGGCAGCATTGAGGCAGCCACTATTGCAGTAAATCTGGCGCTATCACTGAGTTTTGCCGTATGGCTAACGGCCTGCTGTCGAGCGGCTGAAGCCAAGCGAGTGGGCGGGAAACTATTACCTGGTGATTACTTCTCATACATCATTCTCACCGTGGCATTTTTGACCAGTTTCACCTTCCTCCACTTAAAAGAACAATACGCCTTACCGCCAGAATGGTATTGCCAATTGGCACCAGGTCAAACAATTGAGAGACGCTTGAAAATTCCAAAGCAAATCGCCCAGAGCGTCGCTAATCGTCTCCCTCAGAAGCAAGACTGGGCAGCCGTTATAATTGACGGCAATGACGAGCTCGCCAGCAGCACAGTCAAAGTTAACGGCATTCCAATAGAAGGAAAGCCAGAGCTGCTCATCCCTGCTGTCGACAAGGAAGTAAAAGAGCCCTCAGAGTCAGCCATCGTCTACGAAGCCGCTCGGGCAGCAGGGGTACCACTGAGCAAATTGCGGCAATGGCGCTTTGTCAGAGTGCCACTGTCAGCCATAAACCTAAACTCTACTGATAGCGCTGACAACACTTTCAACACCATAAGCCTGACCGCTGGAGATAAAGCAAAAGGAACCCTGGTCTTCGGTCAATATCGCCTCAAAGCTCAAGAGAAGCAGCAGATGACCCCAGCCCTGTGGGGGTTCTCCCTGGGTAAATGGAGCACCGATGGCGACATGAGGGTGACCGACAAGAGCATTTTGCGGGTAGTGCAAGAGCCTCAGTGCAAGCCACCAGAGAAACAGGACGGCAACATCCACAATTCGCCTCAATTCAAAGATAGCCAGGATCTCTCGCCAGCAGCCGGTGAACAAAGCGGCGAGTACCGACTCTATCTCTTGCTCGGCCAGAAGCCAGCAACTACAGAGCCGAAAGTAAACCCTGACGTCAAACCAGAGCTAAATATGCAATTCAAAAAGAGCCTGAAGATTATTCTCTAATCTCACCAAAGCTATTGAATCTATTTGCAACTATTTGCAGCTATTTGGCTTTGGCCAGCAGGTCATCTACATGCTTAGCAAGATAAGGCAGGCGATAGGTTTTGCCACTATAGGTATCGTAGGCGAGCTTTACGCCCACGATCATATAAACCAGCGCCAGCAAGCCCCCCAGAAGGCCGCAGGGCATGGCCAAAAAGGGGCCAATAAAAGGAACAACAAGAAGAATGGATGCCAGAATATTGTTCAAAATAAACAGACCAAGCATGGCACCGCCAAAAACCAGACTCTGCATGGCGTGATAACGGGTAAACGCTGGGCTGTCAGAGGGCGAGTTGAGCAACAAGAAACCGGCAAGAATAGACAATGGCCCCAGGGGCAGATATGCCAGAGCGCTCGCAACATTGGTATCTAGAGGGGTGCTGAATACCGTGGTTTTTCCAAGGTTGAGAATAGGAATATCATGGCTCTCGTTATCCTCATCTTGGGTCCGTTTTGGTAAGCTCATATTTAACTTATCCTCTAGAGGGTTTAATATTTAGGTCTTTGGTCGATTACTATGTCATGAGTATTTCCATTGAGCTATCTTACCCCTGTGGGAGCCTTTCGCGGAGGACAATTTGTCGAATAGCTCTCTAGTCGGTGCAATACTGGCTGACCGATACGAAATAATCAGCGAAGTTGGCCGTGGTGCCCTCGGGGTAGTTTACATGGCCCGCCACCTGGTTATGGAAAAAACCGTAGCGGTTAAGGTCTTATTTGGCGAAGTACAGAAAGACGAGACCAATTTCCTTCGGTTTCAAAGAGAAGCCCAAGCCGCCAGCTCAATGAGTCACCCAAACATTGTGGTGGTTTACGACTTTGGCATCTCACAAAATCGCACGCCTTTCCTGGTAATGGACTTCGTTGAAGGCACCAACCTCAAAGACATATTACAGCGCCACGGCAAGCTCCCCATTGCAAGGGCTGTAGCAATCTTCTTGCAAATGGCTTCCGCCCTAGAACACGCCCACTCAAAGGGCATTCTGCACCGCGATATCAAACCTGAAAACGTGGTTTTAATGCACACCGCCTGGAATCCAGAGTTCGTCAAACTAGTAGATTTCGGCATTGCTAAGTATGTCAACGAACCGTCCAAAAACTCGAAAAAACTGACCATGGATGGTGAGGTCCTAGGTACTCCTGCTTATATGAGCCCAGAGCAAATACTCGGCAACAAACTCGATTCGCGTTCAGACATCTACTGTCTCGGCGTCTTGATGTACCACACCATTTCAGGCAAGCTGCCAATTCTCGGCAGTAACTCAGCAGAGACAATGAGCATGCACGTTACTGATTTGCCCAAAGATCTTGCCGAAGCTTGCCCCGGAGTGAAAGTGCCACACAGACTCAGTCGCACAATCATGAAAACCTTGAAGAAACACCCGCAAGATAGACATCAAACCATGCGTGAGCTTTTGATTGAATTAGAAAACTATCGCGACTAAGAAAAAAGAAACCTCAACATGCGCACCCGCACAATTTTAATAAGCCTTTCAGTGCTATGCATTATTGCTATTCCCATTGTCACAAAAACCAATGACAGCAAAGGACCCGGCAGTGTGCGGGTCTTGCGTGACATAGCTTATATCAACGACAAAACCCAACCGGCCGTAGAAAATCAGCTTCTCGATTTATACATTCCCACTAAGTCTTATCCCTTAATTCCACTAGTCGTCTTCATTCACGGTGGTGCCTGGCTGCAAGGCGACAAGAGCGAAGCTAAAGATATTGGCTTACTGCTTGCTCAAAATGGTTTTGCTGTAGCCAGCCTCAACTACCGCTTAAGCAGCCAAGCACAATATCCAGCACAACTAGAAGACTGTCAAAAAGCTATTGCCTTTCTCCGCTCTAAGGCTCACGACTATGGCTACAACCCCGATCGCATTGGTGTATGGGGAGTATCAGCCGGAGGACATTTAGCCGCCCTTCTTGGCACCTTAAGCGGAGACCACAGTGGTGATACCGCTCAATCTAATCTAGAAAAAGCCAGTCAGGTTCAAGCAGTTTGCGACTGGTGCGGTCTGACTAATTTAACTTCAGTCAAAGGCCAGGCTGGTTCAAGAACACGAATTGATTACGACACCGTTGATGGACCAGTGGCAAAGTTGCTGGGCGGCCTCCCAACTGACAAAGCGGAACTGGCTGCAGAAGCCAGCCCCATTACTTATGTCAGCAAAAGCGATCCTCCTTTTTTAATTGTGCACGGAGATATTGACGATCTTGTTCCTTTTGCCCAGAGCGAAGAGCTAGAAGAAAAATTACAAAAGGCGGGCGTGCCCAATAAACTTGTAGTCGTGCGCGGAGCTGGTCACCAGCTCGGCTCAGAACAAGAAATCAAACGCATGATTGAATTCTTCAAGCAAACATTGATTGAAGGCAAACGCCAATTTCAGGTCGATACTTAAAAGCGATTTACAACCCTTGACAGTGGCACCGTAGAGGACGACAATATATAACGAACGTTCGATATACAAAACGGATTTAGAAATGCCCAAAATTGTTGACCACCAGAGGTACCGCAATGAGCTGCTCTCAAGAAGCTTTGAATTCTTAGCAGACAAAGGCTATTCAACGGTCACCATGAGAGACTTGGCCAAGCATCTAGGGGTCTCAACCGGCACTTTGTATCACTACTTCCCAAAAAAGGAAGCAATTTTCGAAGAGCTCGTCGACTTTCAAGCAGACCAAGATCTACTCCTCGCAGCAGGGCTGAGCCAAACTGGTACGCTCGAACAACGCATCGAGAGACTGATGAAATTGATGGCCAGCGAGCAAGACTACCTGCTTAAGCAAGCCATTCTTTGGCTTGAATTTGCAAGACAAAAGGGCTTCGAAAATCTGCCACTCAGTGCAGCAGCAAGTCGCAGCTGCAAGCGCTATCAAGACTTCCTCAATCAGTACCTACAAATTGACGACTCAGCATTGGCAAGCTTCGTAGCAGTCTATCTAAGCGGTTTAACCATTGAAATGCCTTTAGGAAGCATAGAAATCTCCCTTAAGAAACACAGCCATTTATTGGCTAGCCTGATAAGAAGCAGCCAATCTCAAAACTCGACAAACTCATAACAAAAAATAGGCAAAAAATCATGTCTAGTTTCTCAGCCTTGAGCAAGAAGAAGAAGGTTCTCTCCATTATTTTCACCCTAGGCTTTGGAGGGCTGCTACTAATCGGCACGGGCTGCTGCTTTAATTTGTCCGAGGCTGCAGCTCTGTTTTCCTCTCTATCGAAGGCAGCTACTCCAACAGGTCAAGAAAACTCCAATAGCGCCATTGCGGTAGACCAATTTGGCACAGGCCAAACTTCGGTCACAGCAAGTGGCCGCCTAGAACCAGCTGGCGAAGTAGCGACGATTACAGTACCGGCATTTCTTAAAGATGAACGCGTAACCAAGGTATTTATCAAACAGGGCGACTGGGTAAAGAGCGGTCAAGTGCTCTGTGAACTAGACGCAGATCAAAGACTAGGCGCAGAGGTAAAACAGGCTCAACTAGCAGTTTGCGTTGCCCAGTCAAAATTGCAAAAGGTGCAGGCCGGAGCGAAACTGGGTGAAATCAACGCTCAGAAAGCAGCAGTAGAAAATCTCAATGCTGAGCTACAAAATAAAGTAAAGGCACAAGAAGCCTTAATCTTAAAACACAGAGCCGAGGCTCAATTTAATGAAAACGAAGCGCAACGCTATTCTTCACTGGCTAAAGCTGGCGCAATAAGCACCTCCCAGGCTGAAAGTAAAAGCAGTGTAGCCGCAGCAAGCTCAGCTCTCTTGTCCGAAGCCGTGACAGAAAAGGAAAGACTACAAAGCACACTAAGGGCAAAAATAGCAGAGGCCAATGCCCTTCTGGCGAAGGTAGCTGAAGTGCGTCCTGTTGATGTAGATGTTGCCCAGGCGGAACTGGAAGAAGCAAGAGCCTTGCTCAAAAGAAAAGAAATAGACCTTAAGCTAGCGACTATTCGCGCACCGAAAAGCGGTCGCGTCCTTAAAGTAAATATCCACGAAGGTGAAAGCATCTCAGACAAAGGAATAGCTCAAATTGCCTTTACCGACCAGATGTGCGCGATTGCCGAGATACATCAAAGTGATATCAGCAAAATAATCAAGGGACAACGCGCCATCATTAGTGGTGACGCCTTCAAAGGAACTCTCCACGGCACAGTTGAGCGCATCGGCTGGCAAGTGCTAAAGCAGCGCGTGTATGCTCAAGAGCCGAATGCCAGCAGCGATAATCGAGTGGTAGAAGTAAAGATCGAAATTGAGCGAGGCGAAAATAAGCAAGTGCAAAATCTGACCAACCTCCAAGTAGAAATTGCCATCCCCCTAGAAAAGGGCTAAATCAAGGACTGCTGAGCCCCCATGAAAGTCAAAAATTCCCTAGCATGGCTGCAACTTACACGTGAGAAACCGCGGTTTATTACGGCAATTGCCGGCATAACCTTTGCCTGCGTCCTAATTTTCATGCAACTTGGCTTTTTGGAATCGCTCTACGTTAGCTCTACTCGACCGCACCAACTACTCAACGCCGACCTCGTCCTGGCGCATCCACGTCTGCAAACCTTCTTTTCACCAATCAGCTTCCCCCGGCAGCGCATGTATCAGGCCCTCGGCTACCAAGGAGTAGAAACAGTTACAGCGGTACGAATCGGCACCATCAAATGGCGTAATCCTATCTCCAGCAACATTCGCTCAATTCTAGTCTTCGGGATAGATCCAGCCAAAGAACCATTTGCTCTGCCAGACGTAATTGCCAATGCCCACTATCTAAAGTTATTTAACCGCATACTCTTTGATAGACTCTCTCGTCCTGAATTTGGACCAATAGCAGAACTCCTGGCAAGCAAAGGCCCGCTGGCAGTAGAACTTAATGCAAAAGCAGTGAAAGTCGCCGGTCTATTTAGCATTGGCGCTTCTTTTGCCGCCGATGGTAATGCCATTACCAGTGATACTACATTTAATTATCTATTTGGCAAGCAAAGTTCTAACGAGATAGATCTAGGTCTGATCAAACTGACCCCAGCAGCAGATAAAGAGTCAGTTAAGCGATCGCTTCAGAAAGCCTATGGCAATCAAGTACAGGTGTACAGCAAGACTGAATTCGCTGAAGTAGAAAAAAAATACTGGGCGGAAAGCACTGGCATTGGCTTCATCTTTACTCTCGGTGTGTTTGTTGGCTTCATTGTAGGCATCGTGATCGTCTATCAAATTCTATATTCTGATGTAGCCGACCACCTTTCCGAATACGCCACCCTTAAAGCCATCGGCTTTCATGACAACTACCTTCTCCAAGTACTTGCTCTCGAATCAATAATATTGGCGCTTGTCGGGTTCATACCGGCTTTCCTCATTTCAGTTGCCATGTACTTTGCTGCCGAAGAAGTCACCGCCCTGCCTGTCTTCATGACCTGGCAACGAGCTGTTTTGGTCTTTGCTCTAGCCCTTTCTATGTGCGTCATTTCAGGGGCAATCGCCAGCCGAAAACTACGCCACGCCGATCCAGCCGACGTATTTTAAGACTTATTCTAAGGCGAATTATGAACACGTCAAACAATTCCAATCTAGCAGTATCGATTAGAGAACTAGAGCATAGCTTCGGCAGTGGCACCCTAGAAAGAAAGATACTTTGCCAAATTAATCTCGACCTCGACAAAGGCAAAATCGCACTCCTCACCGGCCCATCTGGTTCCGGCAAAACCACTCTGTTAACTCTCATTGGCGGCCTAAGAGCGCCACAAAAAGGCAGTCTAAAAGTGCTAGGCAAAGAGCTAAAGGGAGCTGACAAAAATCAACTGATAGATATTCGAAAAAGCATCGGCTATATTTTTCAAGCCCACAATCTCCTCAGTTTCTTGACAGCAGAACAAAATGTGCGAATGTCTGTCGAATTAGACCCAGCTATACCAAATGCCCAAGCGATTTCAACCAGCAAAGAGATGCTTATCAAAGTAGGGCTGGGCGATCATCTCAACAAATATCCAGAACAACTATCTGGTGGACAAAAACAGCGGGTCGCAGTGGCTAGAGCATTAGCAAGACAACCACAGTTGATACTTGCCGATGAGCCCACCGCAGCCCTCGACAAAAAATCAGGCCGGGATGTTGTTGAACTGATGCAAACCCTTGCAAAAGAACAGGGCTGCACAATACTTTTAGTCAGCCATGACAACAGAATTTTCGACATTGCCGATCGCACAATAACAATGGAAGACGGCGCCATACTTTAAATACTACTTTCGCAGAGCTGGCTTAAACACCATGGTGTTTGTCTATCTAAACTTACTGCGACCCCTTGGTGAAGCGAATTACTTGCTGCTGATTATCAATTGTGTAATTCCAGTCGCCAACAAAGTCTTGACCGAGCAGTGGCTTAGCGGTATTAGCCTGATCGCTTATACCTATGGCAAAATTATGCCTTTCGATTGGCCCCAGTTTGATACCACTAATAACACCAACCTGGGCCATGGTCTGACCACTAAGGCCAGAAATAGGAAAGGCCGGCCGACGAGGATCAATGCTTATACCAGCTTGGCTGGCCTCACTTTTAGAAAACAAGCAAAAAACAGCACCAGTATCAAAAACCATGGGCACATTCTTACCGTTAATCAAGGCAGAAACTATCAATGAATTACCTTCTTTAACAAAAGGAACATTGAAAATATAATGACCGGCCGAATCAACAGTAAGAGCCGGAGCCGTTTTTTTCACCACCACGGCTGAATCAAGGGAACGCTGACGAAAAGAAATTGTCTTGCTGGCCGAGTCGATAGAGTATTCGAAATCGCGATAGAAATCTTGGCCAAGCAAAGGAAAATCCATAGGCACGCTGCTAACTAAGACAGGGAAATTGCGTCTTTCTATGCGACCAACTTTTAAATCGACATTGAGATGCCACACTGGTATTGGTTTACTCTGACCAATGCCAGCACCGTAACCGCTGGGTGAGCCAGTCGGCATAGGAATTCCTAAATGTTTCAGCTGTACCGGTGTGAGCAAACAACGCTCAGCCCCGGTGTCAAAATCGAACTTAATCGGATGGTTGTTGACCAGGCCATCAACTTCAATAGAATTGCCGCGGCGCTCATACTTCACCCAGGTTTCTTTCGGCAAACCAGCGGCTTCAGCCTGCTTGGCCGCCGTTAGCTGGCGCAAAATTGCAGCCGCCTGCTGAGCAGCGGCAGTACCAGGGAAAGAATCAACCACAAACTTGTACTGTTCTTTGGCTTTATCTAGATGCCCCAAATGGTGCAAGGTAACCGCAAGGTAATAGGCGGCATCGGCGTTGTCGGGCTGCAGTTGCACGGCCTTGGCAAAACTATCAAAAGCCTGCAAATATTCCTGCTTCTTAAACAGGGCAGTACCTTGCAAGTAAGACTCGGTTTCTTCAATAGCACAAGCCGCACTGACTGAACAGAACAGCAAGACTAAATAAGTAGTTAGCAACCGCCAGCGCATCTTAATCCTCAGCTGCAATCTAGATATATTAGTCTATTTTGAGCACTAATCTCGCTGAAAGCAGCTGCTTATTGACTACGGCGCAGCAGGGTCGAATGATAGACGAACGATAGGGAAGGTATAAGCGCGCTTGATGTCATAGGCGTCAGTGCCAATGCTACTGCCAAAAATACAAATTGGAGCTGGCACTCTGATTTTAGAATGAACTTCTACTGTAACCGTCGGGCTAACACCCTCAGGTGGATTACCGCTAAAGTCGTTATAACTCAGAACCGATACTACTGGATCTTGCAAAAGTGGGCTGCTGACTCGCGAAGTGCGCAAGGCCAGATTGGCGAGATTCTTAGACTCCGCTAGTGTGGCCCCTTGAGCGGCAGCACGAGCAGCATCGCGGGCACTTCTATCAACATGGCCGTAGGCTAAAAGAGCCACCCCAATATCAATAGCAAAAGCAGCCATTAGCGCCATGACCATGGCGGCGAAAGCTACTTCAATCATGGCCGTGCCACGGTTGCGGCGCATTCTTTTTGCTTGTTTCAACTTTCTCATTACTCTCACTATTTGATTTCGGTCTTACTTGTTCAATCTTACTTATTCAAGCCGTCAGGATTCTCAACCATCTCACTGGCAACTGCTGTCAACTTCATCGCCGATGTCAGGCCGGGCACATCACCAAAGAAGGGCAGCTGATATCTAATTAAGGGCTCAACATTAGCCTGCACTGTTACTTGTAGCTGATAGAGATTCTTTGAAGTATCGGCCGGCTGAGCCAAGGGGCCAGCCACAAAGCTTTCGGCACCGCTAGCCAAGTTGGTTTCAACAATCTTGGTATCAACTGAAACAATTTCGACACCGCTAAAACTATGACCGGTACGCTCGGCCGACTCTTTCGCTTCAACTACAGCGGCAGGCTTCTCAGCGGTACCTAAAGAATAGGTCTTGGCCCTCGCTGCAGCATGGGCACCATCTTTGGCAGCAGAATAAAGAAAGGCCGTGCGCAGAGCAAGCGAACCCATAATGACAAAGGGCATGAGCAAGAAGACAAAGATCAGCCACATAGCAATTGGCGCTTCAACCATATAGACCCCTCGCTTCGTGCGAGCTTTTGATTTAGCCATAGGTCTGCCCGACATCATGAACCTCTCGATTTACTTACTGTTCTCGATTTAATTACTATTCTCAATTTAATTACTGAACTAGCTGGGTTAACTCTCTGGCAATGCTAGAAAAAGCACCCTTCAAACGAGCTGGGTCATTAACCACATAGACCTTACTGCCGTTGCCGACCATATTAGCCAGGGCCTGAAGATTAGATCTCTGTTCATGTTCAGTGGCTGGATCCATACTCAAGCCAACACAGAAGAGCCTCACACCTTTAGCCTTGGCCTGGGCCGCCCGCATGGCTGAAACTGAAGGAGAACGGTCGACAGTGTCCATACCATCGGTGAAAAGCACAATCGCTTTGCGAGCATCAGCCCGCCCGCCACCAGTAACATCTTGGGCCGCTTGATTGAAGGAGCGATACAGCGCTGTAGCACCACGGCAAGTAAACCGCGGAATGACATTCATAATTTCGTCAAAGTGAGATTGATCGGCATCTACAGCAAAGCGAGGCAAAGGGAAATCAGCCGCTCCAGCCGGAGCATAGCTGCGCGATACATTTGCTTCGTGGAAAGTATGACTAGAATCTGTGCCTATTTCATGGTCGAAAGCAACTAGGCCAAATCTGGCATCAGTAGAATTGTTGAGAATGCGAAAGAAATCTGTTGCCGCCGTTTTTGCATCAAATAATGGATGAACATTTTTGGCCGCTAGCTCAAGATACTTCGCTCTGTAACCAGCTCGGGGAGCCACGGGAAGCGAAAGGGCGGCATGACTGCTAGAAAATACCGCGGCACTCTCCAGGTTTCCCCGGGCCGCCTCGGTCACAGTGGCAATATTAGGAAAGTCAAAACCATCTTTGCTAATACCAGAGAAAGTATCTTGCCCATCAATGTTTACCACCAGATCAGTAAAGCTGGCGGGATTGCCGTCATTGTCACCACCAGCGGCACCAACATCGGCCAGACCGCGCAAAGCGGGAGAGAAATTAGGGTTAGTGCCAGGCACTAAATCTTGCGGCGCCATGGCCCGATCAAAAGTAGCACCGAGGCGGTCAAGACGACCTTGCATCAGACGGCCACCAGAGACAGCAATATCATAACGATTAGGCGAAGCCGGGTCAGCAGTTGTCGAAGTACGACGAACAAAACTCACCGGTGTATAAAACCCCATCGAGCCAGAGATATCAAAACACATCTCAATATCAATTGGATTAGCACCACCGGTGGCGACAGCCCGCAGCGGAAAGCCACTAACAGTGAGGCCGAGCATATTGCCGAACATTGAAGAAAGGCCATAGCGAGCGGTAATTTCAACTACCTTGCCATGGGCATCGCCACGAGCAACTTCAACATTGCGATTGTTCGGATCAAGAAAGCGAAAAGCCAACAGCGCTTCGCCCAGAGATGGATCGCCTGATGCCTCACGAGAGCGGTTGAGCTTAGCGCCCATCACATCGTTAGAAACAAAAACCTGCAGGGCTTGTCTAATAGCGCCGTCGTGCAGGGCCATACCATCAGTAGAATTGACCGAGCTAAGGGAGGCAGAGGCGGCTAGAGCCGCTGCCTCAACGGCAGTGCGCAATTGGTCACGGGCAATCAATAAACGAGCAATTTCACAGGAAGCAACACCTATGAAACCAATACAGAAAACTGCCAATACAATCGACAAAATTGAGATCGCTTGACCGCGCTGACTGCGCCGCTGCTGGCCTCTTATGCTTGTCACTAGCCTTGCTATTGATTTCATTGCCTTAGTTTGCCTCGCTGAAGTATTGAGCGCTCTTTTTGCCTCACCAGCGCAAGCAGCAATTTAGTGGGAAGAACGGCAAAAATGAGAAAATCAACACCCTTGAGATCCAGCCAAATTCTACTAGTGCTATATTTCTTCGCAGTCGCTGCTTAGTAGTCAGACATTAGTAGTAAGAAAATAGAGCGGAACATGAGATATCGCCAGAAGCTTCAAGCAGCTTTATTTAGCGCCTTACTAGCTGGCATACAGTCACTTCCGGCCGCCGCGGCACAGCACAAAAACGCTGACCTGGTCAAAGCTACTGAAGTTGTAAGTGAAAAGCTCAAGAGCGAACCTAATGACATCATCAAGCTCTTTCAACGGGCAGCATTACACTTTGCCTTGCAAAAATATGACGCTGCTCTGCTCGACCTTAATCACATCCTTGAGCTAGACGATAAAAATGCATCAGCTTACTTCCTTCGCTCTAATACTTATCTGTCGCTGAAACAATATCAGGCCGCTTTGGCCGACATAGATAAATCAATAGCGCTGAGCAAAGACAACAATATAGATAAGCTCTTTCAGCGCTCTAATTGTCACTATATGCTCAGCCAAGACAGCGAAGCCATAAGCGACCTAGAACAAATTCTCAAAGTTGGCACAGTGACCGCCGAGCAAAAGCTGATGTCATACGCCAATTTGGCCGAGATCAAATTTCGCCAAGGTCAGTACAACGAATGCTTAGCCGACTGTAGCAAAGCCATAGCTATTGACCCCAGAGGCTGCGGCGGCTCAGCTTACTATTGGCGCGCCGAATCAGCTAAGGCCTTAAAAAATATGGCACTAGCGGCCCCAGCAGCAGCCAAAGCAAAGCAGTTAGGCTTCGTTGATGTTGGCCGGGCAGTGGTGCCTAATGGTGACCTGGTCTACGCCAACATGTTCGACCCGGCTCAGAAATTTTTTCATCACCGCATCGATACAAAACACTTTGCCTTTTTCTACAAAACCGATTTCAAAAATGACTACAAAACCGACGTAAACAGAAATGAAGAGTGGGCAAAGCTAGTAGCAAAATTTGCCGAAAGCTTTCTCACCCGCATCAACGCCGATTTGCTCAAACTTGATTGGCCGGCACCAGTAAACGTTTATATGATGCCAGACAAAGCCTCACAGCATAAGTTTTTGCAAGAGCAAATGGACTACCCTGATATGTGCACAGGCACTATTTTGCCTAAACGCAATGCTCTGGTCTTTCATACAGACAGTGGCTTGGGTACAGCAGGCCATGTGATTTTTTCTCAGATCGCCCACAATCAGCTCGACAATGACGACTCTTTTTCAGGCCTAATTGCCTTTTTTGAAAAGCTTTATGGCTATCAAGAAAAAGGCAATTCGGCACTCTACTGGGGCTACCACAACCCCTGGCGCCTAAAGCTAGCAGCAAAGTCTTTACCAGACCTCACTCTTGCAAAGCTGATCAAGCTTTCGCAAGATAGCAAAGAAGATACTCAATGCGAAGAGCGGCTCCTTTCTGTTTTTGTCTTCAAAAAAGAGAGACTAAATCGTTATATCGAGCTAGTTGCCGCCAACGACCGCCGGGGCTATGGTACTTTTTTAGAAGCAGCCTTCGACAAACCAATCGCACAAATTGAGCCAGACTGGCACCAATACTTACTCGACGTGAAGAAGAACCTGGCCAAGCTAGAAGATATTCCAGCCAGTGAATTCTTTCTTTCAAAAGCAGCCTTTGATAAATTTGTCGGTGAACACCGCGACAACTTTAAAGACCTGGCCTTACACGCCAGTAACAGAAGCAGCAAATTTGAAAACACACCGGTGGCTTCAGCTGATGTTTTAGGTAGAACGATAGAAACAAGAAAAAACGCACCAGGCGTGCTACCTAAAGGCTGGATTCGCGCTGGTTCTGACCCGAACCAGTACGAAATGGGCCTAGACAAAAGTGTTAGCCACAATGGCACCACATCTGGTTACATTAAAGCAATTGACCCAAGCATCAAGGGCTTTGGCACCCTGATGCAAGGCTTTTTAGCCGAGCCATTTGTGGGCAAGAAGGTCAAGCTTACTTGCTACACAAGAACCAGAGATGTAAAAGACTGGGCCGGGGTTTGGATGCGAGTGGACGGCCCCAGTGGTACAAATGGAAACAGTGGTTATTTGTCGTTCGACAACATGCAAGATCGGCCAATCAAAGGAACCACTGACTGGACAGAGCGCAGCGTTGTACTCGATGTGCCCCAAGGTAGCTCATCTATAAACTTTGGCATTCTGCTATCGGGCAGCGGTCAAGTATGGGTTGATGACTTTGCCTTTGCCGCCGTTGGCGAGAGCGGTAAACCTTCAATAAAACGGGCATCTTATATCAACGATGAACCGACCAATCTAAATTTCGACGAAGCAAAAGACCCCTAGCTGTAAGAAGACTCATCTAACATGAGTTTATATGAGAGGACTGTCTAGAGTCTAAAGATTGGTTTAGTTGCTCTGAGCTACTGAACTCTACGCTCTGCTAATAGCATGTATGCTAGGACTTTGCTTGGCTCCAGATTGGGCTTACTTAGTCCATGTATGAGCACAACTCTCCTCTATTTGCTGTTTGATTTTTACTGGGTCCGAAGGCAGCTCAAAATCACTTGGATACAGTGCCGAACCCTTTAAAAGGGTTCTTTTCGTCTTTAAACCTACCGGAACCGTAAACCCTATAATCGGAAATCGCTCAAACCTGACCGGGTCCATCGGAGTTATCATTTTATACTGATCAAAATCAGTCGCATTGGTTACATAGCCAGCCGGAAGGTCCCTCGTCGGCACAACTTTGAAAATACCTTTGTTATCTTTCACCGGTGTACACCAAGCAACTACAAGCACTTTTGGCTTGTCCAAACTTTTAGGGACTCTAGACAAGACAACACGTATCTTATGCACCCCAATTTCGTTTATCCAAATCCCACTAAGCAGTCGAAATGTAGACTTTTCGCCAGGAAACAATGGAGAGGGTTTAAAATTCTGAATTTGTAGAGGCGCACCATTTTCCTCAAATTCGCATGTGCATTCGATCTGCTCAAGACCAAGAGAATAATCAGCACCAAACTGTTTAGATAACCGTCCAGCATTGCTTGGTGCCTGCACAAAAACGAGATACTCTTTCTGACCTTGGATAGTGCAATTCAATTGTGAGCCAGGAGAACTAAAAACAGTTTCAGTTGAACTCGGACTTACGCATGAGTTCAGGAAGAAAGCCGACAATCCTAAACTCACTATGATGCGGCTTATTGATGCTGAATTTAACATACAGAACCTAGTATCAACCTGGGCCAAAAGAAAGAACTAACGAACATAGAGCCCATGTTTGGAATCTACCACAAAATGAGACGGCATGTTTTAGAATGCCGTCTCAACCATCATAGACACAGAGGGGATCGACAATTTCAGTACTCAGGCTAATACAAACCCATTTACCGACAAGAATGGTTAGCGATAATGCCTTAAATCGTATGAGTTCTTCTCAAACTAAGTATTCATGCGAGAGTTACTGCTGTTACTAAGTTTCACTCTCAAACATCGAAAAAACCGCTCAGCAAACCGCTCAATTCCGCTTCCAACTTGCCATGACAATACACTTCAAAAGCCTGATATTATTGAGTAACGGCATATGCAGAACCTACTAATAAACCGCTCAAGAAACCGCTTATGAAATCAATTCTGGATCGCAATGAGAACCCAAGCGCAATGGAGCCGTTAATTCTAGCGCTTGGCCGAGAGCAGGCTGATCTGAATGATTTAGCGCTGGAGTTGGTCTCTGAATCAGCCAGCTTAAAAAGCAGTATGCCAGCTAATTTCGTGGCTGCATTGGCTAATTTGGTGCGGTCCATGAATTGCTACTACAGCAATCTCATTGAGGGTCATTACACACACCCCATTGATATAGAAAAGGCCAGAAAGAGAGATTACAGCGATGACCCTGAAAAGAGAAATCTGCAGCTCGAAGCAGAAGCGCACATCACGGTGCAAAGCTGGATTGACGAGGGAGGAATGGTCGGCTCGGCTATGTCTCTCCAAAATTTGCAAGAGATTCATAGAAAATTTCATGAGTTGTTTCCAGAACAACTTAGATGGACCATCGACCCAACAACACAGCAAAAACTTCAAATTATTCCAGGCGAGCTTCGTGTTCTTGATTTAAAAGTAGGCAATCACCTTGCGATAAGTCCTGGAGCAGTGCCACGTTTTATGCAGAAATATGAGCAGACTTATTGCACTCTAGGCAAATCCGGGACAATCCTTGCCTCCGCTGCAGCACACCATAGACTGCTTTGGATTCACCCATTCTTGGACGGCAATGGACGTGTTGCGCGCTTAATGTCTTATGCATCTTTTCTACAAGCTTTAGATACCGGCGGCATTTGGTCGATTGCAAGAGGACTAGCAAGGCAGCAAGAAGAGTACAAAAGGCATTTGGCAAACTGCGACCATGAACGTCGTGGAGACCTTGATGGCCGAGGAGCATTAAGCGAATCGTCGCTGGCAGGATTTACCCGATTTTTCTTGAAGACTTGCATTGATCAAGTAAAATTCATGAGGTCTCTTGTAAGACCAGATCAACTGCGCAAACGTGTAATAACATGGGCCAATGAAGAAATATCGAAAAAATCATTGCCTCCGCGAACTACGATCGTTTTAGAATCATTACTCACATCCGGCGAACTCCCTCGTGGTGATATAGCTGTAATGCTTGGTCTCAGTCCAGCTGGCGCCAGGCGGGTAATTTCTGCATTAGCCGAAAAAGGCGTTATTGTCTCAGAGACTAGTCGTGCTCCAGTTAGACTGGCATTTCCCGCAACTCTAGCGTCAAGCTGGCTACCGGGATTATTTCCAGATCAATAATAAAGCTTCAACAAAACGGGCATCTTATATTAACGATGAACCGACCAATCTAAATTTCGATGCCCCCACAAAAGAGAACAACTAGTTAGTTTATGAGCGAAGCAAGAAGAAACCTCATTACTTTTCAATCAAAAGAATTCAACACCACGGTGCCGCAAGAGCACTTTATCAATGATTGTTGCTATGGCGACGACATCTGCAAATGGTTGATTGAAGCACTGACTAAAAAAGGTGTCGATTGCGACAAGGAGCCAGGCCAAGAAGACTTCGGCTGGTATTTTAACTTCTCCGTAAACAAGGTGGTTTACTGCCTGGTCTGCGCTTTTCGCTTGGGCGAAGACCAAGATCAAAATCAAGAAAAAGACCAAGAAAAGAAAGAAGAAGCAGAAGCAACCGCCTCTAGTGCAGCTGAAAACGGCGATTGGATCATCTGGATAGAGCGTTCCGCAGGCTTTATGGCCAGTCTCTTTGGGGCTAGAAACAAAGGCCTTGACGAAGCAGTGCCAAAGTTAATTCACAGCACATTGGCGGCTAATCCAGCCATCACCAATATCAAATGGCATCGCAAGAAAGACTTTGACTCTGGTCGAGAAGATCTGGCCCTTTCGAGCCCAGAATAAACTCTCCCAATATACAGTCGCTCCCAAGCACTTCTTAAGCTTGAGGCAATAATGCCTTAAAGCGCTCTTAACCATGTCAAGTTGATAATCACACTAACAAACAAAAGAGAGAAAAAATGAAAAGGAAAGACAATACGAATGAAATCAATAGTACCTGACACCTGGCGAATTCCAGCCCAGCTTACCGCTCGCTTTGGTGATAGCGCCGGTAGACAAAGAGCAATGCAGGCCGAAGGGCATTTACTGTTAGTGCTGCACGAGCCACCCAGAAGAAATGATAGTGAGCGCCGAGCCAAATTATTGTGGCGGGCACCAAACGGCACCTGGGCTTGCAATACCGATGGCAGCGTCAGCGACCTGCTGAAAAAGCACACTGCTAGCTTTGCCGAACGAGCTGAAGACTTAGAGACGAAGATGCAAGAAGCCAGCTGCGCCGATGACTATTTCTTCTTATTGCAAACCATTGCCCCGCTGCACCGCAGCAGTCGCAATCTCCATGCCACGCTGCAACAAGCTCGCGACTTGGTGACTGAAGACCGCGACATTATTGTTGCCCGCGACCTAGCTGGCGATATTGAGCGCACTTTTGAACTGTTGCACCAAGATGCCAAAAACGGCCTTGATTACACAGTGGCGAGAAAAAGCGAACTGCAATCACAGCAGAGCTATGAGATGGCTTTAAGCGCTCACAGGCTCAACATACTGGCGGCAATCTTCTTTCCCATCACTGCACTCAGTTCAATCTTTGCCATGAATCCCGCTCTGGCCCCCGAAACACTTTTACACACACCAATATTTTGGACGGTTCTTGGCGCAGGCTCACTGACCGGCCTGCTCTTAAGCCGCAGTATTATGCACAAGCCAGAAGAGCCTAGCTATACTCCGCCAGCAGTGCCCAAATCTAAATCAGGCTCTAAATCTAGATATGGCGCGGGTGCGAACAGCAAAATCAAGCAACAGAATCATAAAGTTAAGGCAGGCGCTTTAAGCTAACGGTAAAGCGGCTGCCCTTGCCCAGTTCACTATCTACTTGGATCTCGCCTTTGTGTCTATCAATAATGGCTTTAACAATGGCCAGACCCAAGCCGAAGCCGCCAATATCTCGAGAACGCGATTTGTCGACGCGATAAAAGCGTTGAAAAATATGGGGCATGCTTTCTTCAGGTATGCCAATGCCATTATCTTCAATGGAGATTCTAAGCCACTCTCCATCGACTTGATACTTGATATTTACCACACCATCTTCGTCAGTATAACGAATGGCATTGGCCACAAGATTGAGCAAAAGCCGCTCTAACGACTCACTGTTACCAAGCAAGGTAACATCGGGCATAGGGTCACAACAGAGCTTGATGCGCCGAGCCCGAGCTAACTGCTCACATTCAGCCAGTACTGGCGAGGCAATACTATCAAGGCGAATATGATCGATAGGGGCGGGATAATCGGGTGATTCCATGCGCGAAAGCACAACCAAACTCTGCCCTAAAGATTTCATACGGCCACTGGCGCGGTTGATAATCGCCAGTACATTTGAGCCTAGTTGACTGTCTTCAAAGGTGGCTTCTAAAGTCTGCACCGATGCTTCAATCACACTAATAGGAGTATTAATTTCGTGAGCGGCATCGGCCACAAATTGCCGCAGTAACTCCATGGTTTCTTCCACTGGCTTAACAGCGTTTCCGGCAAACCAAGAGCCGCAAATAGCCACAGCCAGAGCCAGGAAGGGAGAGAGTGAAACCATGGTCAAAACAATTTGCTTGAGGGCATCATCGCGCTGCCGCACCGAAACCTGCACTTGCAAGTAGCCACTGAGTTTAGTGTCATCTTGAATTTCGATATAGAATGAGCGCAAATTGATATCGTCTAAAGACGAAGGGTTTGGTCTATCGACACGGACAAAACCTGAACTCAACTGACGATGACCAATCGGCCCAAACTCTTCTAAAAGCTGACGCTTGGCGTCAAAAACCTGAATACTAAATGGCACTTCTTCATGCCTTGACTGGGCCCGCAGACCCCAGCGATTGAGAGAAGGGCCGCGGGGCGTCATATCTACAGCAGGCAGAACTTCAGCAGCCAGACCCTGTAGCTCATTATCGATTGAACGATCTAGTTGGGCCGCGAACATAAAAATCGCCACAGCACCGCCTAAAAAATAGAGCAATACAAATAGTAAAACAAACTCTATAGTAAGGCGACGGCGTAGGTCATGTTTCACTTACAATTCACCAAGCTTGTAGCCAACACCGTATACAGTGGCAATAATCGAAGGCGTGCCAGCAGTATCGAGCTTCTTGCGTACTCGGGTAATATGGCCCCGCACGGTATCAAGAAGGGCCTCTGTGTCAGATTCCCACACACTAGACAAAATATCTTCAGCTGAAAATACTTGATGGGGATGGCGCAAGAAGAACTCTAGCAAGCGAAACTCTTTAGGCAGAAGGTGTACCTCATGGCCGCCCTTCATCACCTTAAACTCATTAACGTCAATTTCAAGGTCGCGAAAACGCATTACATCTTGGGCTTGGCCGTGGTTGCGACGAAGAACCGCACGCACCCGGGCCGCTAGTTCTTTCAGTTGAAAAGGTTTAGTCATGTAATCGTCAGCGCCCGAATCAAGCCCTGTCTCTTTGTCGTCCACATGACCCTTGGCTGTCACCATGATGATGCCGGCAGAACCGCCAGATTTTCGATAGCGCTTGCAAATTTCCATGCCATTAACTGACGGCAACATGATGTCGAGTATGACCACATCATAATTGTTGGTTTCCATGCGGATGAGGGCCTCTAAGCCATCGTCGGCAATCTCAACCAAATGATGGTCTTTGACAAGCCAGTTCTTTACAAGCTCTGCCAAATCGGCTTCGTCTTCAACTATTAGAATTTTTGCCATAAAAGCAATAATACACCGATTGGCAAGACCGTTACTTTCTTAAGCGCAAGTTGCTTTCTTTAGTGCAAACTGCCTTCTTACGCGGGGAGGTGTTTACGCGAAGCTGTGGGGTGCTTGGTAACGCTTTGATGCAGCTCAAGGCCGCGATATTCCACAGAACCACCAGCATTGACCTGGTCACGGGCAAAGTCGTGCAAGTGCTCCATAACGGTGTGATCAATAAATGTGGCACTACCAAGATCAATCACCACCTTTTTGTTAGGTGGAATTTTAGCCAAGTACTTTTTCAAAGAAAGATAGTTCGAGAAAATAGCCGCTTCATTGATTTTCAAAATTACGGCATCGGCGCCCTGCTCTTCAAGCACGGCATTAGCTGTGAAAAGTTGATTGATGCGGACACCGCGCAAGATATGCAACAAGAATTTGACAGCAACTCCAGCAGCCACACCGATAAGCAAATCGGTGGAAAGAGTAACCACAATCGTGGTGACAAAGAGCAAAGTTTGCTCCCAGCCGATAGCGTGGGTATCTTTAAACACTTTAGGTGAAGCTAGGCGGTAGCCCGTGAAGACCAGCAAAGCTGCAAGAGATGATAACGGAATGGAATTGATCATCGAAGCAGCCAACAAGACGAAAGTAAAAATGAACAAGCCATGAAAGAAATTGGACCAACGAGTTTTAGCACCATTGGCAATATTGGCGGTACTACGAACAATTTCTGCAATCATTGGCAAGCCACCAATCATGCCTGAAATAGCGCTTCCCAAACCAACGGCCGAAAGGTCTTTGCTTAAATTAGCGTGTCTTTTGTAAGGGTCAAGCTTGTCTACAGCCGAACAACTCAAGACTGTTTCGATACCTTGAACAAGAGTAATGGATAGCACTGAGAGCCAAAAGCCATTCATCGTAATGGCCTTAAAATCAGGGCCAGTGAAAGCTGTTGTCATATTAGTAGGCACCTGTACCAGGCACTTCAAGGGATTAATATCAAAGCTTTGTCCAGCAAATGCATAAGAATGTTTGGTAGTAATGTGAAAGAAAAATCCCAGTGTGCAGGCCGAAAGCACAACAATAATAGGTGCAGGAATCTTGCGCAGGATGCCACCTTTGACAAAAGTCAAACCAATCAAAATAAGCATACTCAAAATGCCGATAGCGGCTATTTCAGGATTGGCGTGGGCAATAGTAAATGGCAATTTGAGGAAAAGTTCGATTGGTTCTTTAGCAGGAGGAGCAACACCCAGCATCACCGGAAATTGCTTGAGCATAATCACTATGCCGATTGAGGCTAACATTCCATGCACAACCGAGGCCGGGAAAAACTTGCCCAGTTCACCAGCCTTACAGAGCCCCATGACGAAGAGCAGCAAGCCAGATATAACGATAGCGGCCAGAGTTGCGTGGTAGCCCTGACTGCCCCCACCAAGGCGATCTACAGAAGTCAAAATTACAACAATCAAACCGGCAGCAGGCCCGTTAATTGTGACGTAAGAGCCGCTGATTTGTGAGACCAGTAAACCGCCCACCATAGCGCCAATGATGCCAGCCATAGGCGGCATACCTGAGGCCATGGCAATTCCCAGCGAAAGGGGCAAAGCTATTAGGAACAGAATGAAGCCTGAGACAATGTCAGTTTTCCAGTTTTGCTTAAGTCCAGCCAGCCTGTCGGCTGGCAATACCGTGATGCTCTGTAGTGACATCTTTGTCTCCGGGATTCTTGCCCAAGGGTCCGGATTGGAACACCCAGGGTTGCTCTAAAGACCGTTGCCGACCATGCTTTAGCTTCAAGCTCGCGGTCTTTCTTAGAACGTTAACAGGCAAAAGTGATGAAGATGTGATCAATTAGCTCAGCGCAATAAGCAGTTACATTTATCGGCGGCGATTTACAAAGCTACATCTACAAGTACGAGTACAGTTTCGAGAAAAACTTTGACGGCCATCACATTTCGATCACAATCTGCTGTTAGCGTAGGAGAGGTAATCCGCAGAAGCAAATGATTAACGACCCCACGACATTATCGGCCGCCAACCTGTTCACGAGCGCTAGCGCGATATGGCTTGCCGGGCTTGTCACTACAGCGGTCGGCAGAGAACGGGTCAAAAGTAATTTCTTATCCTTTTTAGTGCTAGCTGGGGCGCTACTAACCCTTGGCGGAGCTGCCTTATCTTGGAATCAATCTATTGAGTACAACCAATTGCAATATATTTCTTTTGGTCTGGTTCCAGCAGATTCGATAGTTGATTCTCTTAGCGTGCCTTTTCTCGGCTTACTTGGCATATTGGCGTCGGCAGCAGCAGTGGCCAGCCCCTGTCACGTTGACAGCCTCAACAGCCAGGGAAAAAAGGGGCACTACTGGAAGCTCACATTTATTTTCTTGATTGGCTTGCAACAAGTTTTACTAGCCGCCAATGGCATCGCCTTTTTAGTATTCTGGGAAATCATGTCACTCTCCTCGGCGGGCCTAGTAGCCGCCGATCATATCAGACACCGGGCCCAGCGAGCAGCCTTTGCCTATCTAACAGCCACCCGCATTTCCACTGCCTTTATTACCGCTGCTTTTCTCTGGATGCACCAGAACACTGGTAGTTGGTCACTGAGTAGCTGGCACTTTGGCACCGAACAAAGCATAGTGGCAGCAGCCTTGCTGCTCATAGCCGTTTGCACAAAAGCTGGAGTCTGGCCAATGCACGTTTGGCTTCCCCTGGCCTACCCTGAACCACCAGGGCCAACTTCTGCAGTTTTCAGCGGCTTGGTAGGAAACATCTCGATTTACCTGCTCATGCGCATGCTTTTAGCCGGAGAATGCCACCACCTCGGCATCGCCTACGCTGCCATTGCCCTGGGCACAATATCTTCGCTCTGGGGCGTTCTCTTTGCCCTGATGGAACGTGACCTGAAGAAATTGCTCGCCTACAGCACTGTAGAAAACATGGGCATTATTCTCACAGCCATTGGTGTGGCTATTCTTGCTCACTGCCACAACTTAGATACCATTGCCACATTGGCTTGTGCTGCAGCTCTCTTTCACACTCTTAATCATGGTCTGGTCAAAGCCCTGCTGTTTCTCGGTGCAGCCTCAGTTGAGCGCGCAGTGCACACAAGAGAGCTATCAGCCCTGGGCGGCCTGGCTAAAAACATGCCTTGGACCATGCTGTGCTTCTTTATTGGATCGCTTTCAATTTGTGCCATGCCACCGATGAATTGCTTTGCTAGCAAATGGTTGGTCTACCAAACATTCTTCCAACTTTCATTTGCCAATGCGCCAATCTTAGAAAGAGCAATGTCACTGGCCATGGTGGGAATTCTTGCCTTTGTTGGCGCTTTGTCTCTGGCCTGTTTCACAAAAGCCGTCGGCATTGCCTTTTTGGGTAGACCGCGCTCGAACGCTGCAGCTAAAGCGAAAGAATCAACCACCAGTGGACCAGATGGCCTGATACTGGCCCAGGTAATTTTGGCTATTGCCTGCGTCATGATAGGCACCTCGGTACCTATAGCTCTAGACGGCCTGGCGCCAGCTCTTCGGCACCTCACCCATGACCAATTTGTGATTGGCTCAACTCTCTTCCCCATTCCCCAAGGTCAACTAGCCCTGGTCGGTGGCATTCTTGTTTCAAGCATCTACCTCTTTGTACTGGGCGGCCGCTCTGTCGACGTAAAGAGCTACATCACCTGGGACTGCGGCTTTGGCCCGCTATCAACCAGAGCAGAAGAAACTGGCTCCAGCTTCTCTCATCCCATTGGCCGCATATTCTCACAAATTCTCCAACTGAAAGTTACAACCGAAATATCAGGTAAAGACCGCCGACATTTCCCTGAATCGGTGCGGGTCGAAACTTTTATGACTCCTATTCTCGAGACGAAATTGTATCGCCCCATCATGGGCTTGTTTGATTGGCTCTCATCTTCCCTCGTAAGACTGCAGACTGGCAGCATTCACATTCACTTGCTCTACGTCTTCTTGACCATGCTATTGCTTGTATTCTTAGGCACAAATATATGATTGCTATAAATACCGAAGCCATTCTAGAGACACTAGCCTTTGTAGCCACTTTTTTGCTATTGCCACCACTTTTAGTCGGCATCATTCGCAAAACTAAAGCACGCTTTCAAAACCGCATCGGTGCCCCGCTCTTGCAACCATACTTTGACTTAATGAAACTGATGAGCAAAGGCGAGACCATTAGTAAGCACACCAGCTGGATCTTTCGCAGCACGGCAGCCATCAATGTCTCGCTCTTAATTATTCTGGCATTTCTCGCGCCCTGGACGTCTCTGCGCCCATTCAATTTAGGTGCCGATCTATTTTTAGTGATCTATTTGCTTGCACTGACCCGCTTCTTTACTGTTCTTTCAGCCCTTGATGCCGGTTCAGCCTTCGGAGGTTTTGGCGCCAGTAGAGAAGTTACTCTGGCGCTATTAGTAGAACCCGCGGTTATCTTGTGTTTAGCGGCCATCGGCTCGGTCAGTCAAACCAGCGACTTAGGGGTTGCCTTCTCATTTAACAACGTTAGCCTGATCAACCAACCAGGTCTCTGGTTCATTGCCGGTTGCGGATTATTCTTAGCCAGTCTGGTTGAGCTCTCAAGAATGCCAGCCGACGACCCCACCACTCACCTTGAGCTGACCATGGTTCACGAAGCCATGATCTTAGAAAATTCAGCCGCTAATCTGGCCCTGGTTGAATATTCTCATTTTTTGAAAATACTTATATTGCTTGGCATATCAAGCCAGTGCTTACTGCATGCCATTCCTTTCTTCTGGCATACAAGCCAACTTATACTTGCTCTTGCCTCGGTTCTCAGCATCATGATTCTTGCTGCCAGCATTGCCATAATCGAGAGCGTAGCAGTTAAGCTGCGCTGGACTAAGCTCCCGGAGTTTATTGCCTACTCAGTGGCCATGAGCATCTTCTGTGTCTTTATTGCCCTGAGCAAGAATCTCAATTAGTGCGAGGAACAAGAACGAAATGATTCTCGACACATTCGAAGCACTAGCGATGGTATCAGCAATATTTGCCATACTTATTCTTGGCACCACTCACCTGCGCACAAATCTCTCCTTTTACTCACTTCACACCATGGCTATTGCGGCTGTTACAGCCTGGATTGCCAACATAACCCACGAAGACCATCTCTACTTAGTTGCTGCCGGAGTTTTCATTATTAAGTCCTGGGGTATCCCCTGGTACTTAAATAGCGTCATTAAAAAAATCAATATCGGCACAGATGGTGGGGCTTTCATCGCCGCACCGCTTTCTATGCATCTAGGGGCTTTGATGCTTGGTCTATCATTTATGATCAGCCAGCAAATACCAGGCTTAATTGGCGAGCCCGATTCAAGACTCGGCTCTACAGCTGCCATGTCAATATTGTTCTCTGGCGTACTTTTGATGTTAACGCGCCGAGCAGCGATTAGCCAAATTGTCGGGTTCTTGGTTATTGAAAATGGTATCTACCTCTTTGCCGTAACTCAAACCCATGGCATGCCTTTGATGATCGAAATGGGCCTCTTACTTGAGGTTCTTGTGGCCGTTATGGTCGCCGGACTACTGCTCTTTAATATCAAGAAGAGCTTCGAGCACATCGACGTAAGTCAGCTAACGGAGCTAAAAGACTGAATGAACGATCTGCTCTACATTATTGCTTTACCGGCCACTCTGGCCATACTTAGTCTTATCATCAAAGACGTCAAACTGACACGCAAGCTTGTTCCTGTCTTAATTTGGTGGCAGCTCGGTATCGTTGCCCTTGTGCTACACCCTTGCCTGCTCGGTAATGACCATATGCAGTTCATCAGCGGTCTTGCCGTCGACAAGATGGGCACTTATTTCATTTTGCTAGCCACCTTTGTCGTATCTTGTTGCATTACCCATGCCGATTATTTCTTTGCCGCAGCCGAAGCCAACGGTGACGCTTACGGCGACCAGCAGCTGCGCCTCTTTTATGCTTCAGTAAACCTATTTTTACTAGCGATGACTTCAGTCTTTCTCTGCGACAACTTAGGCTATCTCTGGATTGCCATTGAAGCGACGACTCTCTCTTCAGCGCCGCTTGTCTATTTTGAACGGAATAAATTTGCCCTGGAAGCTACCTGGAAGTATTTGATAGTTTGCTCAGTCGGTATTGCTTTTGCGCTACTGGGTACGGTGTTTATCTTTGCGGCAAGCCAAAGAGGCACTCTAGCTGTACCAACTCTCAATATTTCAGAGTTAATTGGTCAAGCCCAAACCCTAAACTTTCCCTTGCTGCGCCTTGGCTTCATTTTCTGCTTAATTGGCTATGGCACCAAAGCTGGTATCTTCCCCTTGCACACATGGCTACCGGACGCCCACGCCGAATCGCCAGCTCCAGCCTCGGCAATGCTTTCTGGCTCGCTACTAAACTGCGCCCTTTTTGGCATCTGGAAAGTTTCAAGCATTATCAATGCCGCTCAGCCACATTCACATGTTCACCAACTGGTCGCTATTCTTGGCACAATAACTGTAGTAGCCGCTAGCCTTTTGCTGCTGCGTCAACACAACTTCAAAAGACTGTGGGCCTACTCAAGTATTGAAAACGTAGGCCTCATGGTCTTTGCCATTGGGCTTGGGTCTGGCCCGCTCTTTTTCTTGCAGGCCCTCAATCACAGTCTGGCGAAAGTGGCTCTATTCTTACTGACAGGCAATATTATCCAGGCCAGTGGAACGAAAAAACTGAACAAGATGCACGGCGTTATTGAAGATTGTCCCGTCTGGGCCCTACTGGTCACCCTTGCCACTTTTGCAGTGACCGGTGCACCGCCATTTGGAGCATTTGTTGCCGAAATGTCAATGCTAAGCTTGAGCATGAGCGAAGGCAGATGGGTACTGGCCTTGATCATGACTGTAGCCATAGCCATCAGCTTTGTCGCTATCTGCGCCCATATGGGAAAAGTCATTTTGGGCCCAGCTAAGCAAGGTTTCAAAAAATTCCAGCCCGTTAGAGCAGCAATTATTCCAGCAGTATTAGTCTTCGGCACACTGGTTCTTGGACTAGTCGTCAACACCGAAGCTTGGTCTGGTCCATGGAGCATGATCAAATGAAACTAGAGCGCCAGCAAATTTCGTTTCAACAGCTTCAAGAGAAGCTTAATCATGCCCTGGCAAAAAACCAAAGTAAAACATCAGATACAAGAGTCGGCTTGCTCACTTCGATAACAGGCGGTGAAATCGCAACTCTAATGCTGTCACCTAAGGACAGTACAGCAGAGCTGCTGGTAACAGCAATCGAAAACAACAAATTTCCCTCGCTGTCGACTCGTCACGCCCAGTTTCACTGGTTCGAGCGCGCTCTCTTTGATTTTTTCGGCATTGTTCCCGAGGGGCATCCACGCTTCAAACATCTGCTTCTGCACGACCAATATCCTCAAGACTTCTTCCCTTTGCGCAAAATTGCTTTGCCGGACGATTTCAAAAATCATCTAGCAAGACGATATGAATACTTAGAAGTTAAGGGAGAAGGGGTCTATGAACTGCCTGTCGGCCCCATTCACGCTGGAGTGATCGAACCCGGCCACTTTAGATTTAGCTGTTTTGGCGAAACTATCGTCAACCTCGAAATTCGCCTTGGCTGGGTGCATCGCGGAGTCGAAAAGCGACTAACCGAAGTACCATGGCAAAAAGCCCACTTTGTTGCTGAAGCAGCGGCCAGCGACACCGCTCTGGCTAATGCCTTCGCCCATGCCATTGCCATTGAATCTATCCTTGATATAGCTGTAACAGAACGGGCTGAATATTTACGCACCATCGCCTTAGAAATTGAAAGGCTGGCAGTACATATTATTGACGTTGGTGGCATCGGCACAGACATCGGCCTGCTTGGCGTATCAAGTGCCATGGGTCGCTTGCGAGGCAAAGCTTTAGGATTAGCAGACCTACTAAGTGGCTCACGTTTCTTGCGTGGCTTCATTTTCCCCGGCGGGGTACGGCCAGTAAGCGAGCGCAAACTCTCTGAAATCAAAGCCGGAGTAATCGCCCTGAAAAAAGATCTCACTCCAGTTATACAATTACTTTCAGACAATCAAATGGCCACCGAGAGAATGAAAGATATAGGCAAGCTGTCAAAATCACTAGCTAACGAATTTGGCATGGTAGGAATTATTGGTAAGGCCTGTGGTCTTGAATGTGATACCAGACAGCAATTTAAGCAAGGCAAATATCCAGAGCTAGCGCCGCAAGCAGTAATTGAAAGTGGTGGTGACATACTTGCCCGCACAGCAGTTCGTATTGGCGAAATATGGTCCTCCCTCGATACCATCGAAAAGCTCGTCGATGCCTGCCCCCACGGAGAAGAGAAAGTGGCGGTGCCAGATAAACTGCCTGCCAATGCTACCGGTCTGGGAATCGTTGAAGCCACCAGGGGCGAGTTAATACACTTGATATTTACCGATGAAGAAGGAAAAATTTGTCGCTACGCCATAAAAGATCCAAGCTTCGACAACTGGACAGCAATTTCAATTGCTATTCGAGACAACCTCATTGCCGACTTCCCTCTCTGTAATAAAAGTATGGCCCTCTCCTACAGTGGCAACGATCTCTAATGCTTAGACTAATTAACTACTTACTGCAACAAGGTGTGGCCACTGCCAAAGACATCTGCCCAGATTTGGCAGAAGGCGTACGTGGGCTGCCAATGCTTACAGACACCCCTTGCCAAAGCGGCTGCAGTGCCTGCGTGGAAGTGTGCCCCACCGATGCCATATCAGTCTTCAAAATTGACGACAAGAACAACGTTCGCCTCGATCTTGGTTCTTGTATTGGTTGCGGTTACTGTGTTGATGTCTGCCCCACTGGTACAATCCAAAATAATCCGACCACCCGCGTGGCTGTACGCACCAGAGAAGAGTTAATTCTCACCACCGCTGGTGCTAGTGCTGAACCTGCCAACAAAGAAATAGTATTGCAAGGCAGAGCGAGTTCGACGATACCGAAAGCTGACTCTTTAGACAAGGCCCATTGGTTCGGCCGTTCAGTAGCTGCCCGAGTGGTATCTACCGGTTGCTCCGCCTGCGACATGGAACTTGGGGCGGCTGGCAATGCCATTTTTGACATAGAAAGATTTGGCGTACACATAGTCGCCTCACCGCGCTTTGCTGACGCCTTGATCATAACTGGCCCAGTCTCAAAAGGGATGCAAGAAGCTTTAGTCAGTTGCTATGGAGCCATGTCTAGCCCGCGAGTAGTAGTTGCCCTGGGTACTTGCGCTATATCTGGCGGCGTGCATAAAGGCGGCTACGCCGAAGCCAATGGCGTCGAAAACATCCTACCAGTCAATATCTATATTCCTGGCTGCCCACCTCACCCCTGGAGTATCATTCACGGCATGCTGCTGGCCATGGGCAAAGAGCACTTGGCCCCGGCGCCAAAGAAATAGGTGTATATACACCTATTTATCGCAGAGATGCTAATAGAGCCTTGAGTTCTTCAACATTGGCACAGCGTTCGGGCACATAGGTACCTTCTACCAAAGTGGCTTTGTTAGCCGTTAGGGAAGCCATTGAAAAGTGCCGTGCCGAATAAGTATGAGCAAAGCCACCACTTTCATAATGCACATAACAATCTATCTGTTCAGCCTGTGATTCTTTGTCAGCAGTTGAGATTGCCCCAAAGATCAAGCGCGAAAGGGGCTTAGGCTCAGGGCCCGAAGTGACACAGCCAACCTGATACGCACCATCAGCATCAGCCATAGGGTAGGGCTTTAGTTCGATTTGAACCGCCAGCGGCAACTCTTCTAGTTTGTAGACAATTTTATAGTCAGTCGCCACTCTAACTTCTCCTCGCGCATTTGATCACTTACTCTGTCCTGCTTAAATTCTCTAGTCTTGTTTACTCTAGTCTTGTTTACTCTAGTCTTGTTTACCCTTGTCTAGACTTGCTTAGTCAACTTTCTTCCCTGCCGAACAGGCCTTAAGCTGTGTTTCAAGCTGATCCAAGGCTTTTATCTTTTCTGAAAGTACCTGAGAGGGAAGTTCAAAACGAGCACCAAGTTTTTTGCGATTAACTTCATCAACAATGCGCAGACGTAAGTTTTCACCTACGGCAAAGTAGGCGCCACTGGCATAAGCAATGGTGCCTCCCTGCAAGAGTGAATTGACCTTATGCGGATGATGAGTCAAGTGCCAACCGGCAACCATGTTAGTGACACCAAGGGCTAACTTCGTGCTACCAACAAATAAACCAGCGCGAGTGTTTTCTGTAGCAGAGCGGGTACCCGCACGAATCTCACGGGTAGCTAGAGCAAATTGCTTGCGCCGCTGCGAGGCTTCAAGATCATAGGCAGACAAGAGAGCGACTGACTTACTCGAACAGGTACTGCTGCCACCGGCACTCGCCTGCGCGCTCAGTAAGCTATTGAGTTGACTTCTATGAATCTCTAATTCATCTACTGTATGGGGTGAAATACCAGCGACAACTGGGCCCATAGCTTTTTTATGCGAAGCAGCAACAATTTTACCTACCCCTTGAGCAAGCAAGGGAGTAAACATGATCAAAGCACCGGAGGTGAGAGTGAGAACGCCCGCTCCACCAGACAAGTGCGGTCTCTGCTCATGAGTCTGAACGATATTAACAAGATTACCCACGGCCCCAGTAGTATTTTTGGCTATATCGAAAATATAGAGAGAGTCTTGAAATGCTCTAAATTTCTTGGCGGCAATATGATAGTCAGAATATTCTTGCAAGCCCATATCAGTGATATCGCGCAGAACATTCTCCTCGGCTTGAGCGATAGCCAGGTCGTTTCCTTCTAAGTGAGCAGCAGCAACGGCCTTAGCACGCTGAGCGAAAAGATCCTTTATGTCTTGACGCAGAGCAAGCACAAAATTGATACTATCTTTAGTACCATAGCCTTTTTTGTGCGCCGCTCGGCCATGATGAATATTGATACCAAGTTCGATACCAGAGCCAATGGCGCCAACAGTCTGGCCCAACATTTGCAGCAACAAACCTTTCTCTTGGGTAACACGATCAACACCATTAGAGGCATAACTAACTTTGCCGCTACTATCAACACGATAAATATTGGCATTTTCAATGACGCGATGGCGATCGACTAGCTGTTTGGTCAAACCAGCAGCAGTCATACCGGCGTTAGCTTCCTGAAAGACGAAATAGCGCCAGCCCCGCCAGCGACCTTGAATATTATTGTATTTGCGAAAATTGATACTAAAGCGCTCTAGTTCGATCTCTTTAAGAAGAATTTGCCGGTTTATTTCCTCAACCTCAGCCACCGCAGCACAAGCAGGCATAGCTAAAGAACTTTGCAACAGAGAGCAAACCAACAAGCTCACCACTGTTACTCTAATCTTGCTGGCAATGGCAAAGGGCTCAATCATTTCGTTATTGTGCACTCGCCTCTAATTCTTGCAAACAGGCAAAAGCTCTTGCCACCCCGGACGCAGCAGCCTGGCGATACCAATATATCGCTTGCTCAATATCGACAGCCACAAACTTACCGTGCTGATAGCAAGCAGCCAAATCAAACTGCCCACGCCCTGAGCCATTCTTAGCGGCCGCCTCATACCACTTGAAAGCATCGCTATCGCTCTGCGGCGTCCCCCAGCCACGATCGTACATATAAGCGACATTGAATTGGCCATCGCAGTCACCCTGACTAGCCGCCAATTTAAACCAATGCAAGGCTTGGCTGTAATCACGCTCTACTCCTAGCCCATTTAAATACAAAGAGCCCAAATTATATTGAGCCACACTGTAACCAGCTTCAGCTGCCTCTAAATAATATTGACGAGCCAGTTCGACATCGCGCTCGACCCCTTCGCCTTTAAGCAGCATCAAGCCCTGCTGCGTCTTCGCTGCCAAATCTCCGCTGAGCACCTTAGCCGATAGCTCGACAAATTTCTTTTGGGCGGCAACATCATTATCCAAAGACATACAAATAAGTTTCTCTTACAAATTGCACCAGGCAAAATTCTACGACAATTGACAGCAAGTTCAGGGTTATTCCTGAGGTGCAACCAAGGAGCCGGTGATTTAATCGGAAAAGCACCCAACGAGGCCAAAAATGCAGACACCGGCAAGAAAACTCTCGCTATCAAAGCTCTTGACCCTATATTTGACCACAGCAGCGGCAACGTTGACCAGCCCTGAGCTCGCCGTGCCAGCCCGGGCCAGTGATGTAAAAACAACAAAAATAGTACAGACACAAAGCCAGACACTAGGCCAGAGCAAAACAGGTGAGACAAGCAGCGATGCAACCGTGCACAGTCTCTCGCACATGCCAGTTAGAGAAGTAACAATCTTCAAAGACGGCCACGCCCTGCTCGTCCACGAAGGCCTAATGCCACTAACCGCTAACGGCGCCGTTGTACTTGAAGACTTACCCAAGCCAGTACTTGGCACTTTTTTTCCATATAGTATGGAGCCCCAGGCAAAACTAAATTCGGTCACGGCTGGCAGACGAAAAATCACCAATAGTCAAACAGCTCTTACCCTACCAGAATTAATTGCCGCCAATTCTGGGGCAATGGTCCGTATCGATGAACTTATTGGTGTGGGCGCAAATGCCAAGCTCGCCTCCTACGATGCCCAAATAATTGGCATTCCGACCCGCTCAGCGGAAGAACTAGCCAAGGCCGGCCAAGAGCGGGCTGATGCCGCCTTGCTGCTGCCACAAAAAAGCAACTTAGTTAAGCTAAAAACAGACACTGGAATTAGTTACGTAGCAATTGATCGCATCCAGACCCTTTCATTCAAATCTGAGCCCGATGCGCTGCTCAAAGATGAGTATATTCGCAACACCCTGACAATGGCCCTAGATTGGCAGAAAAGCGGCAATACAAAAGCCAAGGTTGGCATGATGTACCTAGAAAAGGGCATCAGATGGATACCAAACTACAAAGTAACTATTGACGGCCAGGGCAAGGCCAAGGTGCAGTTGCAAGCCACTCTAGTCAACGATCTCACTGACTTGAAAGACGTCAATTGCAATCTCGTTGTTGGCGTCCCTTCTTTTGCCTTCAAAGGCGATGTCGACCCGATCTCACTTTCGGAAACCCTTGCCCAAGTAGCATCTTATGCTGGACAAGACTCACGCTTCCGCAACAAATTTAGCAACGCCATCATGTCACAGTCGGTCGGCTATGCCAGAGATAGTGACGACGCTAGAAGTGAGACGGCTCCGACCAGTACAGAGTCAAGCAAGAACGAAGATCTTTTTGTTTTCAACCTCAAGCATCTGACCCTAAAGAAGGGCGAACGCATGGTCGTCCCAGTGCAAGAATATAGTGTTGAATATAAAGATCTCTACGCCTTCGATCTTGCCTTAGCGCCACCACCAGAGGTGCAGAGCCAAAGCGGTCATATCAATGCAGGACAAACCGAAGAACAGAGACTCGCCGACAGCAACAAAGTCGTTCACAAGATACGCCTGTTCAATAGTAGCAAGCAACCATTCACGACAGCACCGGCACTAATAGTAGTGGCAGAGCCAAATGCCAAGAACAACAACAGAAATAGCAACCACGTCAACGACGGCGAGGTTCTAGCACAGGGCATGATGACCTATGCCTCACCGGGTAGCAATGCCGATCTTACCCTCACCAACGCCGTCGACATCAAAGCAAAGAAAGACGAGAAAGAAACTAGCAGAACTCCTGACGCAGTAACTTGGCAAGACTACAAGTATGCCCGAGTCAATCTCGCTGGCACAATCACCCTGACCAACTATATGAACAAACCTGTCACCGTTGAAATAACCAGAAAGGTACTCGGCCGCCTTGATAACGTCTCAAAGGGCGGCATCATGACAATGACCAATACCATAGATGAAATGAGAGGTAGTGACCTGCCACCCTGGTGGGGTTATTTCAATTGGCCCGGCTGGTGGTCATATATGAATGGCATTGGCAAATTTACTTTCAGCGAAACTATTCAGCCCGGCAAAAGCATAAATGTAGACTATGGCTGGCACTATTTCTGGCGTTAGAGCACTTTCCTAATAAGCCGGAATCATGGCCGGGCATTCTTTGGCCTTCTCGGCCAGCTCAGCAAAGGCTGTCGCCCCTTCACTACCAAGTTTTTCGGCCAAGACCATGGCGCGCTCTCTTTCGATCGTCAGAGCAGCAGGATCTGTCCAAGTGTCATAAGGGAAATCAGCACTTTTTTGCCGACGAAACCAAATTTCGACACCCTCGCTCTTCCAAACCAGAACAGCCGGAAGGGGTTGGCCGTCATCGCTGTGCTTTTGTAATCCCATCAAAACAGAGCGAGGGAGCTTGACTACCATGCCACCGGGATAAAGTTTCACTTCGCTCTCACGCACTACTTCAATAATCTCTGAAGTAAGTTTATGAACAGCAACAAGATGCCCACTCTCTTGGCGACACCATGGTAGGGCCTTCAAATACTGAACGAACTCAGTGCCCACATAAGCGGCTTGCGAGTCAACAAAATCGGTCATTTCAAGTAATGCTCCGGTTAATAGCTGCTACTAATTTACCCATATCGTCAGTTGTGAACAGTGGAAATAATATTAAGAGTGAGGCTGATAATCAAACTAAATTGTCGCAAGTGTATAAGCAGATGCGTCTTGGGCGTTAATATTCTCTTGTGTGTGGAACATTCATAGAGACCACAGATTTAATGTGGTTGATGTGGGTGCATTTGCCGTAGCATGTGACAAAGCAATTCACTTCAGCGCAATCATGCAAAAGAAAGCATCCTTAGGTATCTAATCAACTCCAGAAGAAAGCAGCAAAATGGGCAACGAAGAAGGTAACAACACTCCAACTGCATTTCTAGTCGACCTGGTCTCCAACCGGAAGATCCCAGTCGCTACGCCTAGATGTCGAGTCGGCCGCGACGACTTGAACGACATCGTTATTAGTGGCGATCAATCGATTTCTCGATTCCACTTCATCATTAGCTATGAGAACGATGAATTTACAGTTCAAGATGCTAAGAGCCGTCACGGTACATTCTTAAACGGCAACCAGATCACCAGCCCAGAGAACATTAAAGATGGTGATGTTCTAAAAGTAGGAGTCTCACTCTTTTGGTTCGTGGTTGAAGCAGTACAAGCACCGGGCTCAGAACCTCTAAATCAGCCAACAGTGGCCGCAATCAGTAACGAACGCTCAGACGGAGTCGGCATCACAGTCAAAGGGCAGCCTGCAGCAACAGCAGAAGCCTCTCCGATGACTGACACCAGCGCTAACCTTAAAGCTGTCGACGATGGCGCCTCTAAGTCTGCAACGCAAGAAATGGCCATACCAGACGCCAAGACCCTCGACAAGATGGAAGAAGCAGCCAACTCCATTCAAATTGAGACTAAAGCAGATGCGCCCAAGGCCTCTCTGGCTTCACTCTTACAGCCACTGGCGACCGAGGTAGTACAAAGTAATGAAGACGCCGTAAAAGCTAAGCTAGCAGCCCAAGACAAAGAGCTGCTAGAAGAAATGGAAAGCTCTGCTGAGCCAGCCAGTGAAACTTCAGCAGAAAGCTCTGAAACATCGACAGAAAGCCCAGATGTACTTGGTGGCTACAAGATGTCAGAACCGACGTACAGCGGTGCCGACAGCGTTCTTGAAAGCGCCGCCAATGCCAGCAGCTCATCCGAATCGAGCCAGCAATCAGGAGAAGCCGAAGCCGCTTCTGATTCAACTGCTGAAAACAACGGTAGTGAACTACCTCCGAAGATATTGAACAAACCGAGCGATACAGTTACCCTTGAGGCCCTTCAGCCCACGGGACTGGCTTCATCTCTTGGCAGTAGCCCCGGCGATAATAAGGACGCGCCAGCGGCAGCTGAGGCAGAAGCCAAGCAGGAAGATTCGAAGATGGCACTGGGAGGACTTCTGTCTAGCCAAGAAGAAACACCGGCAGCAAGCGACTTGAAAGTTCAAGAAGTTCAAGAAGTTCAAGAAGTTGAAGCTAGTGAAAACTCCGCGGCGCAAGTGACAGACGCAGTCGCCGAAAAACAAGAGGAAGCGAAAGAGGAAACCGAAGCCGAATTGGCGCAAGCTGAGCCTGAAGTCACCGTGGCCGAAAGTTCTACCTTATTGCCACATAACGCTGAAATCAATGGGGAATCAGGGTCTAATGGAGCGGGGAGCGCCAAACTACCTGGCGAGTCTTCCAGCATAGATCTCGGTTCTATCAAATTAGACGACGCAATGACACAACGAGCGGGGGCTACTGACGTGCCGGATTGGACAAAAAGATATTTCTCAGATGAAATCGCAAAGCTCAATACTGAGCTCGATGAACTGAATGAACAGGTAAAACTCGCGCAGCAAAAAATTCGCGATGTTGAAACCCGGGTAGCTCTAACCAAAGGGGTGCGCAATACTCTGCTTACAACAACTGGTGACGAACTAGTTGAAGCTTGTGGCAAGGTACTTGGCTTAGTTGGCTGGAAAGTTACGATTGCAGCCGATGACAAGCACGAACTAAGACTTGAAGTTGATGACAAACATGTCTGCATTGCTCGCGTAATCTGGACAACAACCCAGGCAGAACGCTCTCACCTCGGTCAACTGTCTATTTCGCAAACCCGCTATTGGTGCGAAAAAGGAACCGAGCCTAAAGGCATCTTGATCGTCAGCAAAATAAGCGATCAGCCACCAACCGGCGGCGGTTCGTCCGCTGAGGAAATGGAATTAGCCGAGTACGCAGCCAAGAAGAACGTCTGCTTGATGACTACTATGCAACTTCTTTCTCTTTACAAAGAAGTTGCATTGGATGACGCCAAGCCGGATGCTCTGAGAACAGCAATTGTCCAAGCCAATGGCTGGCTCTCGGGCCATGACCTTGAGCCTGGCACAGCTGAGATTGTTGAAAAAGAAGATGCTTCACAGACATCAAACAAACTAAGTTCGCTCCTCTCAGCCTCTAGCTAGAGAGCAAAAACAACAATTATGAGATCGACTGGCAGAGAAGACCTAGGTCTTCTCTGCTTTTTTCAAAGTAGAATTAGAGTTGCCATGAACACCCCCCGCCAGGTAACATTTTGGAATCAACCAAACCAAGCAGAATTCGTATCATTCTTGCTTTTCTTACGATCTATTTGATTTGGGGATCGACTTACATTGCCATTAAGTTTGCCCTTGAAAGTTTTCCACCATTCTTGATGGGAGCGTCGCGCTTTTTCACTGCGGGACTAATCATGTGTAGTTGGATGCTGTTTCGTGGCAGCCCTCGACCAAATCGCACGCACATATTGCCGACACTAGCCCTCGGTACCTTACTATTGGTAGTGGGAAGCATGGGAGTGGTGCTGGCAGAAAAAACAGTGCCATCAGGCATGGTATCACTACTAGTCGCCATGGTGCCGGTCTTTATAGTACTGCTGCAATGGCTCAAACCTAAAGGTATCAAGCCAACAAAGCGAGTGATAATGGGGCTAATCACCGGTGTTTGCGGCTTAGTATTCTTAATCGAACCGCAAAAATTCGCTGGTGCCGAAAGCATTGATTTACTCGGAGTAGCTTTCGTTCTACTTGGCTGCTTGGGTTCGGCTGCGGGCGCAATCTATTCAAAATCGGCCCATCTCCCTGATTCACAGCAGCTAGCAGCAGGAATGGAAATGCTTTTTGCTGGACTTGTACTGTTTGTTTGCTCGGCCTGCGCTGGCGAGTTCAGCAAGATACAGCAATTACATATTTCACTAGTGTCTGGCCTTTCCTGGCTCTACCTCATGGTATTTGGCTCGATGATAGCCTTTTCGGTTTACATCTGGCTGCTCAAACAAGTCAATCCCGCCCATGTATCCACCTACGCTTATGTCAACCCAGTGGTTGCGATATTTCTTGGCTGGTGGCTTGCCGGAGAAACCATTTCTATGCAAACATTTATAGGAGCAGGAGTAATTTTAGGGGCAGTCTGGTTGATTACCCAAAGTGGACCAAAGCCAGAACCAGCCCTAGCACTGGCCGGAGATGCCACAGCCCTAGAGGCCTGCGCCTTAGACTAACCGAATAATTCACATTAATTGCCGAAACGTAGGTACAGACATTGCAATTAAGCAAGCTACTTTCAATTTCATCTAGCCTAGTGCTTATTGCACTCTCTATTATTCCAGCCTTGGCCTCAGCCGATAGCGATTACGCTCAAGGCTTAGCGGCATACAAGAGTAAAAACTATAGGGTAGCAGCGGCTTATCTGCAGCGGGCAGTCAATGTGGGCTTGAGCACACCAGCTATCTGGATGTACCTGGGCCATGCTTACACCGGCGTTGGCGATCGCCCCCACGCAGTGCAAGCTTACGCAGCATTAATTGACAACTTTAGAGGCAGCGCTGAAGCAGCCCAGGCCATGCAATACCTCACCAGACTAGATCCAATGGCCGCGAGGAAGGCAGCTGCGGGTCCAGCGGCCTTGCCCAGTGCGGCAGCTCCCGGGCCCACAACAGCTAATAGCCCAGCCGTAACTAGAACACCGTTTAAAGACCGGCTAATTATAGTGCCACCACTGGCAGGGCATCCTGCGGTAAGCCCGGGCATGCAGGCGGCGGTCAAAACTGCTATGCAAAAGCTACCACCTCATATCTATAAAATTTTGGATGATGGTGGTGCCACTATTAATCTCGCTCCGAATATTGAAGACCGCTGGCCAGGCTCCGGTGATGGTGAAAAGCCAAGGGGAGAGGGCACAACCATGGGAGAAGAACCAGGTAGAACCTACGATCACGACTGCTACATCTACGAAAGAAAAAAGCTGAAGGGTAGCAATGAGCTAGGTGAACCTCGCCCTCTCAAAGATATAATCGCCATTTTCTATCACGAACTTGGTCATGCTATCGATGACTGCGGCGGAAAATTATCTGAAGATCCTAAACTGCGCGCGCAGTTTCAACTAGACCTAGACAACATGCCAGCCAGCGTCAGCAGCACTATCTCGTACTACACGATAGTAAGTGAAGGGCTACCAGAAGTAATAGCTGGACTGCTTGGCGCTGAGGGTCACTCTACGGCAGCCTGCATGGAAGCCCTACCGCGCACAAAATATTGGATCAAGCAAAAGTTGAAACTCTAGTGCTTGCAATTGAGCCACGACAAGCTATGGGTCTTTTGCCTTAGCAACTGTCCCTGTAGCCTTTTTGACAGACTTATTTGCACCGGGCTTAGTTACACCCGTCTTAGTTCCAGAGGGCTTAGTCGACTTGCTAGACTTCTTATCTTTAGCAGGAGATTGCTTCAAAACAGGCTTCTTAACAAGGGCTGCGGCTTCAGCTTTTGCTGCACTAGCAGGAGCTTTACCGTCACCTTTTATGTTCTTAGGATTATTAGAATTCTTCGACCCCGCAGTTTTTTCGATCACTTTCTTTTGCCCTTCTTTTCTTAGCACCACTGGCGGTAGCTTTGGATCGACAACTAAAACTTGCCGACTATGAAAGCCATAGGCATACGCCACAAAGAAAGTGTCGACCACCAGCAAGAATGAAATAAATTTGCCCTTAGCTTTCATGCTTATTTCGCAGTGAAATGTTTGGTGTCACTAACATCGTCGCTTTCAGAAGCATTGCGAGCGTAACTCAATACTACTGATGAAGGCTCAAAATTCTCCTGAACATGTGGCCCAGAGACCAATTGCACAGTCAAAACCGAAGCAGCATCACCAGGGTGCTTATTGTACTGAGCTCCAAGGGCCTTGGCTTCGAAAGTGACTTCGTTATCTCCCTCTTTGACAAAGCGTGTAATATCAACATTCTTGCCAGGCCCAAAGAAATTATCCACGGGCGTATCGTTGATTTTTACTGTAATTGAATAGCCCGTATAGTCCACGCCAGAAGATGAAATCCAATATTTAACTTTAGCTTTTTTGGCCTTAGCGCTGCTTTCATCAGCTACTTCTGCGGCTTTAGACTCGGCTTTAGATTCACTTCTACCCTCGGCTTTCGCAGGCGGTGCAGTTGACGCAGCAGCCGGTGGAAGGGCATTGGCAGTGCCAGGAGGAACACTCTGCACCGGGGCCAAGCGCTCATGTATGCCTAAATAATAGCCGCCAAATCCAGAACCACCCATTAGCAAAGCAAGAATGAGCAAATCAAGCATCGCCTTGACCAACTCATTACCTTTCTGTTTTACGGCCTGCACAACTGGCTTATCTGCCATGAACCACCCCCAAGAATCTGCCTTCCATTTTATCCCCGCGCTGAGACTAATACTATCCTTCGCAAGGTATAAAATTAAGAGATAGAAGGGGCACCTAAGTGACGGAACCAGCTAGATCTCGAAACCGTCAAACCCTGCAAGCTGTGGCCACAGTCTCTCTCTTGCTGACCACCTGGTTGGCATCCGCCAGTCCGGCGGCCCAGGGTAAAGGCTTAGTCAAAAGCTACGCCATCGAGAACCAGGCTTACACTCTCTCTGCCCAGGCCGAAGAGCTGTCAAGACAAGGCAACTATCCTAGTGCTCTAGCACTCTTGAAGCAAGCGGCTAGCTATGATCCGACATCCTACTCGGAACGCATTCACTTAGATATGGCCGACTGTTACCAAAAGCTGAAAAATCTCGACCAAGCCATAGTCGAGACAAAGGCGGCCGCCAATTTCAACCCGGAGCGAAGTAATGCCTTGTACATGCTTGCTCTTATTTACTATCAGGCGGAAAGATTTGACCTCTGCATCACCGCACTGAATAGCTATTTGAAAGTAGCCGACCCGGCAGGACGAGCTCAAGCACAAGAGCTTCTGGTGCGGGTGAAATCATACGACTGCGCCAAACTAGGCACGGCGAAGCTTGGTACTGGCCAGGTGAAAGAAGCAATAAAATATCTTGAGCTGGCGAGCAGCGCTGACCCTTCGGCCAATTCGTCTTGTGTGCACGCTAATTTGTGCTACGCCTATCGCCAGTCTGGGCAGCTAGACAAAGCCATTGCCGAGGGCAAAAAGGCCCTGCAATATGATGCCAAAGATAGCAACGTCACTTACAATCTGGCCATAAGCTATCAAGATCAGGCCAATTTTGTCGAAGCTATTTCTTGGTTGCGCCGCTACCTTGAGCTAGAAAGTGACAGTACGAGACGTACCCAGGCAGAACAACTGATTTCTGAATTACAAGACGATCTCAAAAAGCTTAAGAGTGCAAATAATAGTCGCCCAGACTATTTAGAGATCTTGAAAGAAAAAGACCACCTCTGGACTTGGTCAAGTAAAAACCTTCCACTGAAGGTATTCATTAGCTCAGCCAAAGGTGTGGCTGGCTATCGCTCCGCTTATCGCAACTATGTCATCAAAGCACTAGACACCTGGTGTGAAGCTTCAGGCAAAAAAATCAGATATATCATTGTCAAAGATAGTTCTGACGCTGATATAAAAGTTCGCTGGACAGCTGCTGCGCTCGATTCCTCTTCTGAGACAAGAGTATCAGCTGGCGTGACAAGCTTGACCCAAAGCGAAAACGAACTAAGCGAAGCTATTGTCAATCTACGCACCACTGACCCCTTTACCCCAGGTTTTGTCAAAAATGGAGAAATGGCCTCAACTACCATGCATGAAATCGGTCACGCTCTTGGGCTCGATCACTCCAATTATATTTACGACGTTATGTACTTTCGCGCTTTCCCCAAACAAACCGGTCTTCCCACAAAGCGTGACAGAGCTACCATAGCCCTTCTCTATGGCAATCACCCTGGTGTTACGTTCGCCCCAAACCCAGAGGCCAATACACCCGATGCGGTTGTAGTGTTTTCACCGCCGCCATCCTTTGCACCACCTCTGCCGCCAAAGTCAAACAAGCTTGTGCCACCACTATTTATTCCACCGCCTTTCAATGCTGTGAAAGAAAAGCTGACACCGCCTCTGTTTGTGCCACCACTGCCGGGCAAAGACAAGCCAAAAGCACAGAGCGCCCCCATTCCTACTTTCTTACCGCCAGCACTGCTGCCGACTACATCTTTGCCTACAACAAATGACAGCCTCAAGAAAAAGAACACAACAAAGAAAGGAGCCACAAAAGAAATGCCAGCACCCTTCTTTATGCCGCCTCCTGTTAAGTGATAGGTAAGCCCCGAAAGCAATTCAAGATTTCAAGAATTTTTCAACTCACCTCAATAATATGGCGACATCTAAGGCAATGCCGACGATGCATACTACTAATAAGATGAGGTTTCAAAAAAAATGAGATTTGAAGATGCTGGTCAAGATATAGTTCCATACATATCGCCAAAGACAGATGCTCAAGCAGATAGAAGTTTAGGCCAGCAGGTCATGGACTTAGTAAGGAGCGGCGCGGCAGAAATTGCCACAGCAGGTAAGGTCACAATCAGCGAGAAAATCAATCAAGTCGCTGATTTCACCAAAGAAGTCGAAATAGAAAGCATCCTTAGTGGTGCATGTCGGAGTGGAGCGAAAGATCTTGCCACCAACAACATGGATAAACTCCTAAACATGGCCGCAAAGATGCCCGATGGAAAACTCGAAACCGCCAGACTAGCCGATCAGGCCGTCCTTATCGCCGGTGGCTGCCTGGATAGAGATACCGCAAATTTCCTACGCAACGTTCAATCTATCGAAAAACGCGGTAATCACTTCGAAGTCGAATTCGGAAATACCGCCTCCGTCAAAGTAGGTGAAAATGTCCCGGGCACAGGCGGACTAGTAGAACTGTCAAAAATGCAAATGGACAAAGTGTCATTTGATCTAGTTTCCCGAGACGGCGCACAACAACTCGTCAACATAAAGGGAATGAATCTGAAGTTCGAAGGACCAATGGGTTACGATTTCGACGGCACCGTTAAGAGTATCACTCTGGTGCGAGGCGCTGATGATCGTCTGCACTACCAAGCCCAGGTCGCTCAAAAATCAGTGTTAGCCCATATTCTTGGTGCTCCATCTGAAGTCACTATAAATTTAAAACCAGATAGCAACGGCCACCTAGTATTAACAAATCCAGCGGAAATCAAAACGAAAATCATACAGTCAGTAGTTCTCGGCCAGGCCCTACCAGTCGTGCTTCCCGGAGGGCTAGGCACAGTAATTGGAGGAATGACAAGATAATTTTCCTGGATTCACCAAAATTAAAATTCAGCAGAGAAGAGGTCTGATACGAGACTTCTTCTCTGCTTCTCAGGGAGAGTTTCTAAGCAAACCTCAAAGGAGTTGTTGAAAGAGGCAACTTACTTAGATGGTTTAAGATATAGCGAAACAAGAATTGAGTGGTTACAGAGTTCAAACCAGACGGCACAATGGTTAAATGGAAAGCCAATCAAAATAGTTCGCACACAGTAGTTGGAAGAGTATAGGAAATAAGAAATAATGGCAGCTTGCCTCAGTTGCGGAAACAATATAGCTTCAACTAAAGCAGGCTCCCTGACTCAGTTTGTTCTCGGTAAAAGCGGTTGCTCCTGCAATAAATCCGCTCCACATTTAGCAAAAATTGCCAAAGCCAAACTTGAGATTTCATACTGCTCGCGATGCTCTAAAAAAGTTAAAAATAAATCGCACGCCTCGCTAACCGCCTTTTTGCAAAATCGAAATTATTGCAATTGTAAGCGCACAGTTATCGTACAAAAAACCAGTACAGTACTGAAAGCATCACAGCTAACAAGCAATAGCAAAGACGCAGAACAAGCCGTGATACAAGCGCAGTTGCAACAAGAACTAGAGACAGCCCAAACTCTTGCCAATACATACAAGCTTGTTGACAGTTTAGGCGAAGGTGGGATGAGTTATGTCTATCTAGCTGAGCATACAAGATTGCATCGTTTAGTCGCCCTCAAAGTCATGAAGGCAGATCTGGAAATTGAAAATAATGAAGCACTGTTTCGCGAAGAAGCAAGAAAGCTGGTGCTGCTAAATCACCAGAGCCTAGTCAAAGTATTAGACTTCGCCCTACATAGAGGCAAGTGGCCCCTAATTGCCATGGAAATAATTAGCGGAGAAACGCTGGCAGAACGCCTTGACAGACTCGGACCAATGGAAGTTGATGAAGCACTGTCAGTTTTTAAAAAAGTAGCCGAAGGTCTCTCTTACATTCACTTAAAGGGTCTTGTTCACAAAGACTTGAAGCCTGGCAATATAATGCTGACCAAAATAAGTGACATTGATGACCATGAAGACAAGAAAAGAGCGAGCGAAACGGAAGTAAAAATTCTCGACTTTGGTATCAGCCAGTTGAATCAATATGGCGCAATAGCACTGCCGAGCACAACCGCGGTAATTGGCTCACCCTGCTACATGAGCCCAGAGGTATGGCAATCTGGGGCAGTTTCACCACGCACAGATCTTTACGCTCTCGGCTGCTCGCTTTACGAAGCATTGACAGGACACACACCTTACGAGGGCGAAAACATTGGGCAAATTAAGGAGCAACACATTAATGCACCTTATCCTGGCTTAACTACCAATGCCATAAATACGCAATATTCAATAGAATTAGAACTCCTTTTAAAGGATCTGTTGGCGAAAAATCCCGACGAAAGACCGGTGAGCGCTCAAGCGGTGCTCAATACACTGAGCAAACTGGCAGAAGAACCTTTTAAGAAAATCCAGAGCAATAGCATCATTGCAAGCAACAAGTCTTTTCGAATTAAGGCAGCAGTCGCAGCGGCTGCAACCATAGCAATTGCAGCCAGCAGTTCGATCTATTTTGCGCAGAGACTACCAAAAGGACGAGCAATTCCAGGAAGAAATGAAGCAAGCATTGCCAAGTCGAACCCGAAGGAATACAGCGGCCTCAACTTCATTGCAGTCGTTGCCAACTCAATATCTAAGGGCGATAAAGATGTGGCCGATTTGCCTCGAATGATTACTGAAAACCCAACCAAAAGCTATATAAAGCAAAATCCACCAAAGCCCATAAAGACTAGCCAAATTGGCAATATCTGCACGCTTTCGATACCTCCAGGTGTAACCATCGGTTACTTGCAAACAATAAATGGCGTCGTTACTTCGACGAGAATACTCGAAAATGACGTACTCTTCGATACAAAAGCAGGCAAACTTTTCTGGGCTTTTGACACCACAGGCCTAAACAGGCAAAGCGGCATGGACAACTACATAAACGACATGGGTAAGTTACCGTTATATGGCATCCGATTCATTACCGATAGCAATGACAAAATCAGAGAAGCTGTATTTAAAATCAAATCACTGAAGAGCCTTGAAATTAGAGCTAGAGAACAAACTGAATGCTGCGTGCCGACTGAACTAGGCACTGTCAAGAATTTACACTTCTTATCTGTCTTAAGAAGGAACTACACTTCTGATGGCGATTTGCCAAACGAAACCATAAACCAAGGACATGACGCAGACAAAGTAGCGGCATTGCCATTCCTATTGAATCTCAAATTCCTAATGGTTGGGGATCTAGGGGACCTGACAAAACTTTTGACAAAACTTTCGGCTTCTCAAAATCTCAATTGCCTAATAATTGACGACTCAAGATTGACGATTGATAACTGCCAAAGCCTTGCGAAACTAAAGAAATTAAAGTGGCTGGTAATAAGGCGCACAAAACTTGAACCACCGTCAGTTAGCGCTCTTTTAAGCATGACCAATGTCGAATATCTTGATCTCTATGGAAATTATATAACTGTCAATCAGTTTAATGAGATACCCTCGCACAGCTCTCTCAAGTGTTTATTCGTCAGCGTAGAGAAAACAGGACTTTCGCCGCTAGCCTTTGCCAATCTTAAACAAAAGCTAGCCGCGCGCAATATCCAACTGAAAGTCAAGCCGGAAACATGGACCGCTCGAGGTTTCTGGGACGATCCGCTAGCGGCCTACGCACTAAAGTGATAAGCAAGGCCAGATTCTCAATTGACTTGCGATCAGTACATTCTCGGTCGTCTTATTTCGCGCTAATCTCCTTAGACTTCTTCATGTCGATGACAAAGCGATACTTTACGTCTTGCTTGAGCAAGCGCTCAAAAGCCTCGTTCACTTGCGACATTTCAATCATTTCGACTTCGGCAACGATATTGTGTTTAGCACAAAAATCGAGCATCTCTTGAGTTTCTTTGATACCACCAGTGGCAGAGCCAGCAAAGTTTCGTCTCTTGGGCAGCAAGGCAAAGGCATGCACCGACAATGGCTTCTCTGGAGCGCCAACGAGAGTCAGGGTGCCATCTCTCTTAAGCAGAGCAAAATAGGCATTTAAATCGTGGTCAGCAGAAACGCAATCAAGAATGAAATCAAAAGAAGTGGCATGTTGGGCCATTTCATCAGCATTCTTAGAGAGCACAACTTCATCAGCTCCAAGCTTTTTAGCATCTTCTACCTTTGAGGCAGAAGTTGTGAATAGCACCACATGGGCACCTAAGGCTTTAGCGAACTTTACTCCAAGGTGTCCGAGGCCACCAAGGCCGACGATACCGACCTTTTTACCGGGGCCAACCTGCCAGTGTTTAAGTGGCGAATAGGTGGTGATACCAGCACAAAGCAGCGGTGCAGCACTGGCCAAATCGAGACCATCAGGCATGCGCAAAACATATTTTTCACGCACAACAATACTCTGTGAGTAACCACCAAAAGTGGTGCCACCGATATGCTTGTCTTCGGCATTATAGGTGCCAACATTGTGCTCGCAATAGACTTCTAGATCTACATTACAGTCAGCGCACTGACCACAAGAATCAACGGTGGTGCCAACAGCAACCAGGTCACCAACTTTGAATTTTTTTACCGCTGAACCAACGGCTGAAACCTTGCCCACCATTTCGTGGCCAGGCACAACCGGATATTGAGTAATACTCCATTCATTGCGGGCCATGTGTAAGTCAGAGTGGCAGACGCCGCAGAAGAGTATCTCAAGCTGCACATCATCAGCCAACAGTTCACGGCGTGGAATCTTCATTGATTGCAAAGCAGCTTTGGGGTCACTGGCCGCAAAGGCATTCACTAGTTTTGTCGCTACAGCATTAGTCATTACTCTATCTCTCCTAATTACGTTACGCCCGGGTACGCCAGGCTCAGCCTCTGCGACTGACTGCAAAGGGCTGACTGCAACGAAGTGGTTTCTGTTCCTTTTATTAAAACTCCGTCTGCCCGTTTTGAATACGCCGAAAAGTACGCAATGTTTGCCTAATCCTCCGGCCGACCGTCCAAAAGCACATAGAGCAGGGTGTATAATCGTGTTATGCCTAAACAACTTTTGCACACAACTATTAAATATGCCATGCGCATCGCCACAACCCCGAGCGTACGCAAGACCTGCCTGGCAAACGTTCACGTGGGGCGAGTAGAGAAGCATTTACCCAGAACGCCTGTGCTCTATCAACCAAGCATTGTCATTGTTCTACAGGGCACGAAAAGGGGCTACATCGGCGATCGCATTTGCATTTATGATGCCGACAACTATTTTGTTACTGCCATTTCAATGCCTTTTGAATGTGAAACATTTGCCAGCGAGGAAAATCCTCTTTTAGCAATCACTATCAATATAGAGCTGCCAGTTCTGCGAGAACTAGTTCTACAAATGGACATAAAACCAAGGCGAGATAAGGTGGCAGAAGCATCTTACGCCACTCCACTGACCGCAGAAATTCTTGAACCAGTAGAGCGCTTGATGGCAATTCTTGCGCCAGCGAGCGAAGGTTCACCTGAGGCATTGTGCGATCTAAAAGTACTGAGCGGCCAAATTTTACGCGAGATCTACTACCGCGTTCTCCGGGGGCCGCATGGTAGCGCCCTTTATGCACTGGCTACACGGCAAGGGCACTTGAGCGATATGAATAGTGTGCTTGAGCTTATTCATGAAAAGTACGCCACCGAAATAAGCGTTGATGACCTCGCTCGTTCGTTGAACATGAGCGCCACCATGTTTCACCAGCATTTCAAAGATCTGACAGCCACTTCGCCCTTGCAATATGTCAAATCGCTACGCCTGCACAAAGCAAAAATTTTCATGGTGCAAGATGGCTTGAATGCCTCAGAGGCTTCTGAAAAAGTCGGCTACAACAGCCTCTCTCAGTTCAGTCGTGAATTCAAACGAATGTTCGGCAATAGCCCCACCGAAGAAGTCGCTAGAACAAGGGCACTCTACGGCATGGCTCCTGAAGAGCTAGAAGAGCTTGTGGTGAGTAGGTAGAAAACCCCTAAATCCTCGGCTCCACAACCTCGACCAGAGGCCTCTCGGCCTTGCGCATTAAGCGAGTTTGCAGACGGTCAAGGTAAATGTAGAACACCGGGGTAATATACAGTGTCACCACCTGCGATACCAACAGACCACCGACAACAGTTAAGCCTAAGGGTTGCCGTGATTCTGAACCAGCACCAAGACCAATAGCAATTGGCACAGCCCCCATGAGGGCAGCCATGGTGGTCATCATAATGGGCCTAAAGCGAGTCAGGCAGGCTTCGTAAATAGCTTGCTCTGGGGGCTTGCCCTGCTCACGCTCGGCATCTAAAGCAAAGTCAATCATCATGATGGCATTTTTCTTAACGATACCAATCAACATGATCAAGCCAAGAAATCCATAAATATCCAAATCGTGCTTGGTGATGAGCAACACAAGCAGAGCACCAAGGCCGGCCGAGGGCAGGCCCGAAAGAATGGTAATGGGATGGATAAAGCTCTCGTAGAGAATACCAAGCACAATGTAGATAACCAGTATGGCAATGGCAAGCAGCATCCAAAGATTCTGGAATGAATCTTCAAAGGCCTCAGCCGTGCCCTGGAAGGCTGTTGTTACTGACTTGGGTACGGTGGTCGCGGCCAGTCCATTAATCTCAGCCACCGCTTCACCAAGAGACTTGCCCGGCAGCAAATTGAATGAAATCGTCACCGATGAAAACTGGCCAAGGTGGTTCACCAACAATGGGCCTATTCCAGTTTTAATCTCGGCGATGGTATCAAGTGGCACGAGACGACCATTCGGTGTATGCAAGAAAAGCTGTTTGAGCACAGAGGGGTCACGATAAAAGCGTGGCTCAACTTCAATAATTACCCAATATTGGTTGGCCGGAGTATACATGGTTGAAATCTGCCGCGTGGCATAGGCGCTAGACAGCGCGTCTTCCACTTGTTGCATAGTCAAACCAAGCTGTGAGCACTTGTCGCGATTGATTTCAATATGCACTTCAGGGTTGTCTACTTGCATATCGCTAGCAACATCCACAACACCAGGCAGCTCTTTTACTTTGTCTAGCAAAGCGTGCCCAGCCGCATAAAGTTCGTCACGGTTCGGGCTTGACAAAGTAAATTGATAGAGTGACTTAGTTACTTGACCGCCAATGGTAATGGTGGGCGGGTTCTGCAAATATGAATTGATACCGGGCACCGCAGCGAGCTTGGCAGACAACTCAGCAATGACATCATGAACTGACATCTTGGCGCTCCGCTCTTCTTTGGGCTTCAGCACAATCAAGATACGACCTTGATTAAGAGCGATATTAGGGCTGCCGTTACCCACTCCCAAACTAGACATGTAACTATGCACACTGGGGTCTTGGGCAATAATATCGGTCAAGGATTTGTGCAATTTGACCATGGCATCATAAGAAGTGCCTTGGTCAGCCTCGGTCATACAGACGATTTGGCCAGTATCTTCAGTAGGCATAAAGCCCTTTGGAATCACGGCAAAGAGATAGCCGGTGGCCATAAACATCATAGTAAAGACCACAAGCACCGAAGCCTTGTTATTTAGAGCAATAGTAAGCGACCAATCATAAAGTTCAAGAGCCCGCTTAAAGACTTTCTCGGCGGCACGAACAAAGACACTTTGCTCCTCTTTCTTCTCAGCCTTGAGAAAACGGCTACAGAGCATGGGTGTAAGGCTAATAGAAATAAAGCCAGATATTAGAATGGCAACTGAAATGGTCACGGCAAATTCGTTAAAGAGCCGACCAACGATTCCAGGCAACAATAGAACTGGAATAAACACTGCCACCAGAGACAATGTCATTGACAGAATTGTAAAACCAATTTCCCTGGAGCCGTTTAGTGCTGCTTCCATAGGCGTCTCGCCCATTTCCATATGGCGCACAATATTCTCAAGCATAACAATAGCGTCATCCACCACAAAGCCCACAGAAAGCGATAGCGCCATCAAAGATAGGTTATCTAAGCTAAAGCCCAGTAATTTCATGGCAGCAAAGGTACCAACCACCGAAATCGGCAAAGCCAAGCTAGGAATGACAGTGGCGGAGAGATTGCCAAGAAAGACAAAAATCACCAGAACAACCAGGGCCACTGTTAACAGCAGGGTGATTTGCACATCCTTGACCGATTCGCGAATAGTTTGCGATTGGTCATAGAGCACATCTAAATGAACAGTCTCTGGTGTCAGTGTTTTAAATGACGGCAATAACTTCTTGATGCTGTCGACTACCTGGATGGTATTGGCGCCAGGCTGCTTCAGCACCGCTAAAATGATGGCTGGCTTGCCGTTATAGATACCGCCCGACTTATCATTCTGCACACTATCAATAACTTGTCCCAGGTTCTCTAAGCGAATGGGAGCATTATTCTGATAAGCAACAATGACTGGTTTATAAGCATTAGCACTGAGCAACTGACCATTAGACTGAATAGTGAAAGCTTGATGCTTGCCCCAGAGGGTTCCTGTGGGCTGATTTTGATTAGCCGACACCACCGCAGCCATAACATCGTTGATACCCAGGCCATAAGTGGCGAGCCTCTGGGGATTCACCTGCACTCGAACAGCATAGGCCTGAGAACCATTAACCTGCACCTGGGCCACACCACTTATGCGCGACATGCGCTGGGCAATTAGGGTTTCGGCATAATAATCAACTTGATGCAGGGGCAAGCTATCAGAACTTACGGCCAAATAAATCACTGGTTGACTGGCTGGATTCACCTTCGAAAAAGTCGGCGGCATGGTCATCTGCGGCGGCAGTTGTTTAGAAGCTGCTGTTATTGCCGCTTGCACATCAAGAGAAGCGCCATCCATATCGCGGGAAGGGTCGAACTGTAAAGTAATGAGCGACTGGCTGAGGGTGCTAGTGGAAGTCATCTGCGTCAAGCCAGCGATGGTGGCAAATTGCTTTTCTAGGGGCATCGACACGGCAGACGCCATGGTCTCAGCGCTAGCACCAGGAAGGGTGCCGGTCACCTGCAAGGTGGGGAAATCGACGTTAGGCAAGTCACTGATAGGCAAAACTTGATAGCCCATCAAGCCAAAGAAAAGTATGGCTATCATCACCAGGGTGGTCATTACTGGCCGCTTAATAAAGATGGCGCTAAGATTCATTTGGCGTCCTCATACTTTTCAAACTGACTTACCGGCCCATCAAGCCTGGGCTTGCGAGGCAGGCGAAAGACAGTCTTATCTTTTATAAAATGCTGGAAGCGATCTAGGTAGATGTAAAATACTGGGGTTATATACAAAGTCACCAGTTGCGATACCAGCAAGCCGCCCACAATTGTCATACCTAGCGTTTGCCGCGAACCGCCACTTTCACCAAAACCAATAGCAATTGGCAAGCTGCCCAAAATAGCAGCCATGGTCGTCATCATGATAGGGCGGAAGCGCACTAAACAAGCTTGATAGATAGCAGCCTCTGCCTTAAGATTTTGCTCGCGCTCAACATCGACGGCAAAATCAATCATCATGATGGCATTCTTTTTGACAATGCCAACCAGCAGAATCAGACCTAAAAATCCGTATACGTCGAGATTCATATTGAAAATTATCAGAGTCAAAAGGGCACCCAAACCAGCGGAAGGAAGACCTGAGAGTATGGTAATTGGGTGAATGAAACTCTCGTAGAGGATACCGAGAACTATATAAATAACGATGATAGAAATTAGCAACAGTAGGCTTAAATTCTGAGTAGAACTTTCAAAAGCTTGAGCTGTTCCCTGAAAACTACCAGATACATCTTCAGGCAAACCACTTGCCACCAGTTCTTTAACCGGAGCAACAGCCTCACTCAAGGCCACTCCCGGCTTAAGATTAAACGACACTGTCACCGAGGGAAACTGACCTAAGTGATTAACGAGAAGCGGCCCAGCCCCACGGTCAACAGTAGCAAGAGTATCGAGTGGCACGAGCTGACCATTGCCAGCCCGAACGAAGAACCAGTGCAACATCGAAGGGTCTTCAGTATATTGCGGCTCAACTTCGAGTATTACCCAGTATTGATTGGTTGGGGTATAAATCACAGAAACCTGCCGGGCAGAATAGGCATTATTGAGGGCGTCCTGCACTTGCTGAACATTGATACCAAGACGAGCACATTTATCTCGGTCAATCTCTACATTTAGCTGCAAATTCTTTACTTGCAAGTCGCTGTTTACGTCTTGCAAATTAGGCATAGCCTTGAGCTTTGCCTCAAAATCACGGGAAGCTTTATATAATTCCTGCAACTCCGAACCTGAGAGAGTTACTTGATACTGCGCTTTGGTTAGCTGTCCACCGATGCGAATGCCACCAAGATTTTGCATGAACAGATTGATGCCTGGAACATTGGCAGTTTTTTTGCGCAACTCTTGAATAACCTGATCAAGAGAGGCATGACCAGGGCGGTCTGCCCTATCTTTCAAGACCATAAAAATACGACCTTGATTGACAGCCTGATTGGGGCCACTGGCACCAACGCTAGACATAGCGCCACGGATGCTGCCATTTTTAAGGACAATATCAGCTAGCATTTGCTGATGCTTCACCATCTCAGTAAATGAAATACCTTCAATTGCTTGAGTCATACCGAAAATCTGACCGGTATCTTCAGTGGGCATGAAACCCTTCGGCACTTCCTTAAGCAAATACCCTGTGGCCACAAGCATCAAAACGAAACTAAGCAGAACCAAGCGTTTATGACGCAAAGCTGGCTTTAGAGTAAAATCGTAAGCCGCCTGCAAATGACCAAACAAACTATCTGAAATTCTATGCAGCCAATTTTGCTTACTGCCAGCTCGCAAGAAGCGCGCGCAGAGCATAGGAGTAAGACTAAGAGCGACAAAGCCCGAAATCAAAATAGCGACAGAAATAGTAACTGCAAACTCAAAGAATAGACGGCCAATGATGCCACCAAGAAACAATATTGGAATAAAGACAGCAATCAAAGATACTGTCATAGATACAACAGTAAAGCCAATTTCACGCGAACCATTAACAGCAGCAAGCAAGGGCGGTTCGCCAGCTTCAATATGACGGACAATATTTTCTAATACCACAATGGCATCATCAATGATGAAACCAACAGACAGGGTCAGTGCCATAAGCGAAATATTGTTTAGGGTAAAGCCAAAGAGCTTGATAGCAGCAAAGGTACCCATCAAGACAATGGGCAGAGTGACACTGGCTATTAGAGTGGTAGGCAAACTACCAAGGGCAAGCACTATCACTAAGACAACTAAGAATACAGTGATTACTAAAGTAGCTTTGACATCACCCACCGAGCGTCGAATGGAAATACTGCGGTCATAGAGAATTTCAAGATTGACGGCCCCAGGCAGTATTGCCCTGAAGTTAGGCATCATCTTTTTTATATCATCGACAATCTCGATAGTATTTGTGCCCGGCTGGCGCTGCACAGTAAGAATGATGCCACGATGGCCGTTATACCAGCTTGCCACTTTATCGGTCTGCACACTGTCAATCACAGTACCGATGTCACGTATGCGCACCGGTGCGCCCTTGCGATAGGCAATAATGAGCGGTTTGAAAGCGTCAGCATTAAAAAGCTGCCCGTTAACTCGAATGTTATACGAGGTATCAGGACCGTGTAGCGTGCCCGTGGGCAAATTGACATTGGCCTGACGCACAGCCGCGGCCACTTCATCGATGCCTATGCCGTAGGCAGCTAGCTTGCGCGGATCTACTTGAATATGAGGCGCATAAATTTGCGAGCCCATCACCTGCACTTGAGCCACACCAGAAGTCATTGAAAGGCGAGGGGCAATGACGTTTTCAGCATATTCATCAACGGTATAAAGCGGCAGAGTTTTAGAGCTGAGAGCAACAAAAAGAATGGGCGAATCAGAAGGATTTACCTTGCGAAAAGTAGGCGGACTGGGCATGCTCGCTGGCAGCCAGGGCCGGGCAGCCACAATGGCGGCTTGCACATCTTGAGCTGCACCGTCGATACTGCGGTTTAAGGCAAACTGCAAAGTAATCGAAGTAATACCAGTGGCAGAAGTAGAATTCATTGACTCTAAACCAGCAATGCCACTAAATTGTTTCTCTAAGGGAGTAGCCACAGCTGAGGCCATGGTTTCGCCGTTAGCACCAGGCAAGCCAGCGCTAACGGTTATGGTAGGAAAGTCAACTGCTGGCAAATCATTAACAGGTAAAGTGATATAAGCAATTAGGCCAAAAATTACCAGTGCCACCATCAAGAGTGTCGTCATCACCGGACGCATAATGAAGAGGCGCGAAAGATTCACAGGTTCATTTGCCTATAACATCAGGAGCCTGCGTGTCACGTTGCACTTTGACCTTAGAGCCAGGACTGAGCTGCAACTGGCCATCGGTTACAACCGTTTGACCGACAGTGAGACCTTCTAATACAGCAATAAATTCACCAGAACTCTGACCAAGTTTTACCTTCACCAAGTCAACGGTATTATCTGGCTTAAGCACATAGAGAGAATGACCCTGCTGCGTAGTCTGCACAGCCCGGGCCGGCACCACCACTGACTTGCCCGCTGGTGGCATAGAAATTACCACATCAACAAACTGACCAGGAAAGAGCTTATGCCCAGCGTTATCGAAACTAGCACGCAACAAAATTGTACCGGTATTGGTGTTGACTGTATTCTCCATAAATGAAATATGGCCTTTCACCGCCTCAGCTTTACGGCCTTCAACTAAGGCTCGAATCTTCAAGGTGCCATCGGCCTGAGAGCGACGCAGGTCATTAAGGTACTGTTCCGGCACTGTTACAGTGACATAAATAGGATTAACCTGAGCAATAGTCACCAATGGAGTTGAAGAATTGGGTGATACCACATTGCCTTCATAGACATTGAGGCTGCCTGTGCGACCATCTAAAGGGGAATAAATCTTGGTCCAACTCAACTGCAAGCGCGCTTGATCAGCCAGGCCTTGGTCAGCTCGCAGATTTCCGCGTGCAGTATCAATGGCCGCTCTATCGCCACGAGTAACAGCCTTAGCATTTTCCACCATCTTCATATCGGCATCAATGGTAGCCTGAGCTTGAGCCGCACTGGTGCTAATTTGATCGCTCTGCTCTTTAGAGACCGCACCTTCCCGCACTAATTCAGCATAGCGAGTCACTTGCGCATCAGTATATTGAGACTGGGCCCGATCTCTGCGCAAATTAGCATAGGCCTGGCCGATCATAGTCTCGTCGCGAGCTAAATTTGCCTGAGCAGCTTCGACCTGCGCCTTATCCCGAGCAACATTGCCCTCCGCCTGAGCCAGGGATGCCTGATATGAGCGCGGATCTATCTGAAATAAGAGCTGACCTTTTTTGACAAATTCACCTTGAGTGAAATGCACTTTCAGCAACTGACCACCAACCTGCGGCGTAATATTCACAACAGAAAATGGAGTGACGTTACCGATACTACGCAGCTCAATGGGCAGAGCCTGTTCACCGGCCACAGCTACCAAGACTGGCACTATTTTGTCTTTACCGCCTCTACCATCTCTGCTTTCTTTACCGCTTTTTCCAGACTGCCCGGGCCCAGCAGTTGACCCTGAAGCTGAGTTATCTTTACCGTGCCGGAGAGAATAAACAGTTGCCGCACTGCCAACCAGGAGCAAGGCTATCAGACTGACTAAAACAGCTTTATTTGATTTTTTTGACTGCATTCTCGCCCCTGGGGCTTGCTCAAGCTCACCCACCGCCTTGGCATAGGGCGTGTCGCGTTTAATGCTAGTGTCCAGTTCTTCTTTCATCTCTTCCCTTAACAGCTATATTTTGGCATTGGCTTCAGTAAATACAGCTTTGAGCAAGGCTAGCGACTCTTCAACGCTGGCCAATTTTTCTGGAGGCAACTGAGCAATCACACGAGACAACTCTTCTATCGCCACAGAACGACTACCGAGCAGATGCTCTTCACCGGCAACAGTGAGACTGAGGATAACACTACGACGACTGATTGGGTCATTGGTACGAGCGACCATGCCAGCCTTAACCAGCCGATCAACCATGGTTGAAGCAGTGGCGTTAGCAACACCTAGAGATTCAGCCAGGCGGCTCAGGCCAGAGCCTGGACAATTTTTAATAAAGGCCATCACCCTCAACTGCGGCAAGGAAGCCGCGGTCTCAGCCTGACGCAGCACATGGCTGCGGATGTAATACATGATGTATGGGACCGTCTCCATGACCTTGGCAGCAACCAGACTGTTTTTGTCTGTTCGGTCTCGTGTATCGCTTGCTGGTCTTGTGTCTGCTGCTTTCACGAGCCCTCCAGCCTATATCTTATCTACTTAGAACTACTTACCACCATTCTTAGTATAGCTAACTATTAGGGAGGCTAATCTATTTTTCAAAAACGGGCCAAAGCGGCAAACCAATATCAAAAGCCGGGAACCTCTACAACCCAAGTCGATTGAGATTAAATTCTCTCATGATCAAAATACAAGCCGCTGAGCGGAAAAGCAATGGGGATGAACAAAAGACCTTCAACATTGCCGATCACCGAGGAGACCAGAAATTCATTTTCAACATCGGTGGCAGCTAGAGCGCAAACTTCATTCGATGAAAAAGACACCATATCCAACACCAAGATCAATCTGATCGAAGAATGACCTAAAGATCAGACATTGCTCTGCCAGCTACTTGAAATTTCTGCCAGGATTTTACAAGTGCCTGGGGAGCGGGATGCAACTTGTCATAAACAATGATGACATTGGTCAATGGCCGCCCCGCGTGAATTAAAATCGAGCCGTTGTGTGCCAACGCGCGAGAAGCACCGCTATCTAGATTCATGGCCTCATAACAGCCAATTTGTTTCATCAACTTGCCAGCACGCTCCAAAGATAAACTGGTTATAAATGAAACCAAGTAAAGCTTATCTCTCTCCTTAGAAAAGCCTATCGCTTGCCTTGGACCGATTGTCAGTACATGTGAATCAGTGAAACCTTCAATATCTGGATTGACCCAGATTTCTCCTTTTCGTAGCAGGCGTGGACCACAAGTTAGAGAGAACCAATGCTGCTCCCAGCGCGGCTGCCCTTCAGCCCGCGCCGTTACCATCTCTAGGTCGTTGCCAGATTTAATACCAATGGTAGTACCATAATTCTCCCACTGACTATACTTCATGAACTTACCAGCAGCGACCAGATTTCCCATCACTCTTTGCTGTTTGTCTTTACTGAAAAAAGTGCCGTTGAGCATAACAGCTCCGTTATGCTTTGCTACATAACTATCGAAATTCTCTGCACCATGATCTATGGTGGCAGTATTTGCCCAGGTAACATCATGTGGCAGCAGAATCGAAATGAACGTTTCCGGGTCAGTCATATCGACAGTGGTGACATAGAATGTCACACCATCTATTTTCCTTTTTGCAAATTGCACCGGCTTGCTAATCTTTGATTTTGCTTTTACAGACTTCGACGGTGGCGGCACGAAAAAAGGGGGCGGCGGTGGCAGACCCGCGGCTTTCAACCGTTCGGTTGAAGGCAGCGGCACCTCCATCATCGGTGGCGCCGGCCATTGCTTGTCAGCTGCCGCCTCTATTACACTTTTGTCAGATTTTGCCTTAGGTGAGCCAAAATCAAGGGCAGTACAGCCGCTAAGAATTAGAGCGGTCAAAGCAAGGTTAGGTGTAATTGTCGTCCACTTGAATGGCATTTTCAATTGATGAAAATCAACTCCATGAATCTCATTCGCGGCTTTTAATCTTGCGATTCAGGGATAACATAACACTTTCAACAATCGAGTTGAACTCTGGTAACTGCTGTTTGCTCAGCGCCTCTACTGGACCAAGATGACTACTGTTTCATGGAACTTCCAATTCCTGCACTCGACAACCGAATTATGCTACTTTTCAAGTAAATTCGACGGGAGCCCGAAATTGCAGAGCAAAAGATTACTAGGCCTACTTCTCTCTATATCCTTCACTAATACTTTTGGCTCTGCCATAGCCAGTACCGGTGGACTACCGCCGCTCAAACCAACAGCAGTGCAAGCCAAGCATGTTCACGGCAAGCTGCACAACCATAGAATAGATCCCGAACGCATCGGCAGCGACGCTGGTGTTGCTCCCAACACTAATTCTAATTCAAATCGCCAAACTCCAGCCCCGCCTATCGCTGGCGCTCCGGGGCTAACAGCAGAAGCCCTCCGGCTGGCCAACACTATTGGCATAGACAGTGACTTAGAAAAGCTACTTAGACTGAGTCAGGGGGCAGACCATAGTGCTCTTCAAAGCTCTACCAGCGATTTACTCAAGGCACTTCTACTTAAACAGTCTCTCACAGAATCAGTAGTATACGAAAGCTTTGAAGTAAGAAGTTGTCTCAGCAATCTTGAAACAGAAATTGCTCAAGCCGATGATTTGCAAGCATTCCTAGAAGAGCGAAGAGACAAAGTTATTCGGCTGAACACTATTGCTAACTTTATTTCTGGTGGTGTCACCGGTATCGTTGGTGGTGGCCTCAAAATCGGCGGCGCTAATGAACAAAGCGCTAACGGAATTGACACCGGCGAAGGTATTGTCCAGACGGCGCTGGCATTGCTCGCTCTGAAGCAGCAATCTGGCGAGAAGAAAATTGTCGAAGGCACACCAAACATGTTAACCAAGCTTTTCGACATCAACAGCAGTCACACCCAACGAGACTATCCGCCATCAGTTTGGAATTATTTGACCAGCGTGCCAGAAAACAGCAGCACCGGTTTAACCAGACAACAAACACTGATGAAGCGCTGGCAAGACCTCAAGGTTATTAACACAAAGGCCAGCGAAAGACAAAGAAGTGAAGCAATTGGCCACATCACTGGCACCCACGCCCAGCCCATTGTCAGCATCGACCTTCTCGATGCCCGTTCGGCAATGCTTCACGACGTGCGCGCCGTTGTATCCGAAATGGATCATCCGCTTCTTGAGCTGATGCAAACTATCCGCAGCGTCAAATTGCAATAGCCTCGATTCAATTATCATGATCATCAAATGCAGTGAAACAAAAACTGAGCAACTCTATCGCCTTCTCATTGGCACAGTGGTGCCGCGACCAATTGCCTGGGTATCCACCACCAGCGATACCGGTGTAGACAATCTCGCACCTTTCTCCTTCTATAATGTCTTCAGCATCAAGCCACCCATGCTAGGCTTCTCGCCAGGATATAAACGACCGGCTACAGCCAGCACAAAAGCAATCGCCAAAGATACCCTGACTAATGTGCGCGAGACTGGCGAATTTGTAGTTAACGTTGTCAGTCAGTTCTTAGCCGAGCAGATGAACCAATCGAGCGCTGACTACCCAGCTGATGTAAGTGAATTTGCCGCCGTAAACTTAACGGCAACAGCCAGCACCATGGTCAAGCCACCTCGGGTTGGTGAGGCCTTAATTAGTATGGAGTGCAAAGTCTTTCACATCCACGACTTAGGCGGCTCGGCTCTGGTACTTGGCGAGATTGTCTGTATGCACCTCAAAGACGAAGTTGTTCAGATCAACTCTGCAAGAGACGGACAAATATCTATAGACCTGGACGTATTGCAACCAGTGGGCCGCTTGAGCGGCAATCTCTACAGCACCATCAAAGATCGCTTCGAGATTGCTCGGCCAGAAATCTAGAGCTGGAGGTCCAGTTTCAAAGTTTAATAAAGCCCTTACTGAAACAAGCACGGTAGTGTCAGTTTTCAAACATAGAATTTCAAGAAAGTAGTGCTTGCTATTGCTGGAAGCCAGATGTAGTATGCATTCAGTTGCCAGACATTGCGTCTGACACAAAGATCAATAAAATGCCTAAACGGCAAAATATCGTCAAGCTCAAACTCAACTTCGGTTCGACGAGTAATTAGAAATAGATGCAGTCATCAAGTCACTTGCAGCAGCTCAGCAAGCGACTGGCAGCTATTACCTAAAGGAAGTTTCCTTGAAACAACGGCAACCCAGGTGCTGTTGTTGCTAACCAGCTAAAAGAAAAATATTGGGGTCACCATGTTTTTAAACTACCAAACTAATAAAGAAGAAAATACAGAAACCGCACCCAAGGCCGAATTTGATCGACCAGACAGCGCCGCAACTGTAACACCCATCGCTCTTGGTCTAGAAAGTCAGATTGATTATCCAATCCTAAACTTCTTCGCCGGCAGTGTGCGTACAGATCGAATTGAATACGAGAACTCATCTAGACGCGCTGGCCTTGCACATTGGAAGGGAAACAGACGCGACTCAGCTAGCTACGCAGATCAGGTAATGCACGCGGGCTTTGCCCCAGCGCAAGCTATCGGCAACCAAGTGCAACGCTCGACCGGAGGCTACGGCGCCTCTTCTCAATCACCGGGAATGGGACTAGAGGGTGAGAACCTCCAGTCGTTTATCACCGGGTCTCATCTCATGGCCATACCAACAGCAGCACCGACAGAGAGAGAACAGAGACCGCAAGAACGATTGCAACAACAGCCAGAAACCAACCAGACCTCGACGGAGAAAAACCACACGGAACTGCCATCGGGAGCACCAGCTCCAGCAATAGTTTTCAAATTCCGCCGCATGAAGACTACGACATTCCACAACTTACTGGCAATGGCCATGAACGAATAACAAATTGAACGAAAAACAAATTGCTTGAATAACAAAATAGCCACATAAATGAACAAATAGGTCGTTACCACAAGGTAGCGACCTATTTACTAACGCTTGATATAACCGGATCTTGCTACTTCTTGTTTGCTCTAGCCCAAGAATCTTTCAAGGTGACGATACGATTGAACACCGGAGCGCCGGGCTTGCTGTCTTTGATATCGGCAACAAAATACCCTTGTCTCTCGAACTGGAAGCTGTCACCAGCATTTGCCGCACTTAAGCTGCGCTCGAGCTTACAACCTTTCAATACCTGCAAGGCATTAGCATTGATTGAGTTGAGAAACTCGCTATCTTTTCCAGCTGGTGGCGCTTCTTCTGATAGCAAGCGGTCATAGAGGCGAACTTCGGTGTCTACGGCATGACGAGCACTGACCCAATGAATAGTGCCTTTGACTTTGCGTCCCACGGGATTATCTCCTGGTTTAACCTCAGGATCGTAGGTGCAACGCACTTCAACGACATTGCCGGCAGCATCTTTAACTACATCAGTACAGGTGATCAGGTGGGCATAGCGCAAGCGTACTTCTTTGCCCGGAGCTAGACGATAGTAGTCTTTAGTTGGCTCAAGCATAAAATCATCTTGCTCAATATAGATCTCTTTGCAGAATGGCACTTTGCGCGTGCCTTCTTTGGGCACATCGTGGGGCCAGTAAGAAGCATCAAGCTCTTCGACATCATTTTCTGGATAATTTTCAATCACCACTTTTAGTGGCTTCAAGACAGCCATCACTCGTGGTGCCTTTTGGTTTAGATCATCGCGAATACAAAATTCTAGCTGAGCCATATCTACTGTGCTGTTGGCTTTGGAAATACCAACACTGGCGCAGAAAGCGCGAATACTCTCTGGTGTATAACCACGACGACGCAAACCTGCAATTGTAGGAAGGCGAGGATCGTCCCAACCACTGACGTGTTTTCCTTCAACCAACTCTAGCAAGCGGCGCTTACTGAGCACCGTGTAGTTAAGGCTGAGACGGGCAAACTCATACTGGTGCGGGCGGCTCGGGAACTTAGCGTAATCGATGAGATTATCAATCACCCAATCATAGAGTTCGCGATTGTTTTCAAACTCAAGAGTACAAATGCTATGGGTAATTCCTTCAATAGCATCAGAAATTGGATGAGCGTAGTCGTACATCGGATAAATGCACCAGCTATCACCAGTCATGTGGTGAGCAGTGTGACGAATGCGATAAAGCAGCGGGTCGCGCATCTTCATGTTGGGGTTAGCCATATCAATGATGGCCCGCAAAACATGCTCGCCTTCTTTAAACTCACCTTTGCGCATGCGCCTGAAGAGATCAAGATTCTCTTCAACAGAGCGCTGCCGATGAGGACTATTTTTGCCGGGGGTGGTGACGTTGCCGCGATACTCTTTGATCTCAGCATCGCTGAGACTGCAGACATAGGCCTTACCAGCGCTAATCAGGTGCTCACCGTACTCATACATTTTTTCAAAGTAATCGCTGGCATGATACAAGCCGTCCCATTCAAAGCCTAACCAGCGCACATCTTCTTGGATGCCATCTTCAAAAAGAGTGTCTTCTTTAGCTGGATCGGTATCATCAAAACGCAAGTGACAACGTGTGCCTGATGACGGCAATTTTTCACGATACTCGTTAGCCAAGCCAAAATTTAGACAAATAGACTTAGCATGGCCGATGTGTAGAAAGCCGTTTGGCTCCGGAGGAAAGCGGGTGATTACTTTCTCATGACGCTTAGCTTCAAGGTCATCGTTAATGATGTCTCTAATAAAATCAGAGGACTTGGCTGTAGCTGGAGATGGGGCCGGAGCTGGCGAATTCATAGTGGAACCTTTGAGTTATCTATGGGCAGTCAGCTATTTTACTCCAGATTTTTGATGAAATGCCTCCAATCTAGTTTGATGCAATTTTAACCAACTTCGTGATTCTTCTAAAAGAGTAAGCCCATGGCCGTTTGAACCATCTCCTGTAAAAAATCCGTGGGCTGCCAAATGATTTAAATCAAGACGATTCGTCTCAATATCTTGAAAGATTTGATAAGCAAGATTAGGTAAACGCTGGGCAAAAGGCAGGTGCTTATCTACTCGATGAAAGCCACGACTGTGCTCCTGGCTCGTATTAGAGCCGCCAATGGCGCAGCCAGATAGAACCTGGGCGAATTGCGGCAAATCTAGGCCATAGAGCTTCGCCACAAGAGCATCAAGCAAGGCACGGAGCTGACGACGACGCTCTAGTGGTAATTGAACGAAGCTACTCTCACTAGCTCTAGCCCGGAAGTGTGCCAGCTCAGCAGCAAAGAGCCCCCTAGATTCTAACTGTGATTGTGATTGTGAAGCTCTAGCCAAATAGCGCGAAACCACAGCAGCCTGAGAAAGGTGAGTGAAGGATAGAGCAGCACTAAATTGAGCAATTAAATTGAGCAAAAGCAAAGAGAGGCCAGCCGGCTTCTGCTCGGCAGTCGCCAGCAAAGCCTTAGGTAGAGAACACTGATCAAGGAGAAAATAATTTAGATTATTGCCACCGAATCTGGTTCTAAGACCAAAATCAAAAACAAACGAATTGAGCACAGCCACTAGTATCATGGCCCAGTAGGCCTGCTCACCTGCGTCTGCGGCCGAGAGGGCAAGAAAAGGCACCGAATTACCAGCCGGATAAGGCGGCAATATTGCCGCCATCATCGAGCGAGTATTGGTGGCCGCCGACACAGAGACGAAGCCAATTCGAGCACTATCAAACAAACTGCGGCGCCGATAAGAATCACAGTCTCGCACTAAATATTGCGATGAAAATACTGGCCTCGACTGCTCCCGCTCTGCCCCGTTCAAATTCTCGCCATCATTTTCATGCCATAGCGCCTGCCGACCACTACCACTTACATAAGCCTTGGATGCGATCTCAAACTGGCTGAGCATGCGCCCTTCAAGCAAAGGCAACAAACAATCTTCCACTCGATCAACCTCAATATAACTAGAGCGATCTTGAGACAAAATTAGTTCCGGTTCCGATTCCAGTTCCAGTTCTGATGTGGCCAAAGCGGAAGACTTTCGCTCATAAGCAGAGCCAATATCAACCCACTTGCCTTGAAGAAAACGGCCGTAGCAATCGGCTTTGAAACCTGCGGCCCTGGCTGCAGTCGAGCTAATAAAGAACTTCTTGTCAATCGTCAGATCAAAATCGCGGGCAAAGCGCAGACTATAAACTCCAGAATAAAGAGGCTTTTGCGCCGCCTTGTAGCGCCCTCTATCCATCTGCATCTGGCCATCGGCGTGCAGTTGATGAAGAGGGATATTATTCTCAGTAATAGCCTTAAACAAATCGAACTGCTCGACACTGTCGCACTCAAGAATGGCAGAAGAGCCCGGACTAAGTGCGCAAACCAAAGCAAGAGAATAGTTCAACCAAGGTCGCTGCCCCGCAAGCAGGTCAGAAGCCTGGGAGCCGAAGCGCACCCGAGTGCAAGGCTTAGCTTGCCCCACAAGAGCTGGCCTGGCAAAAGCAGAAAGAGCATACTTATAAGATGGATGAATAGCAAAAGCCTGGTCTTCATTGATAAAGCCTTCCAGGCTAATCCAGTGATAATTTTCAAAGAGCATGCGCCGACACTCAGTTGCCCCTTGATCGCTGGCAATTCCAGCTGGAGACAATATGGCGGCCACGCCACCAGGTGCGAGTAAAAGACCTGCCCGCTCGATAAACTGCCAACAAGAAGAACCATCCCAGGGCGGATTGGCAAGCAATAGGTCACAACTAGACAAATCAGCACTCAAGCCATCAGCCTGTACGAAGTTTGCAGCTGCGTTCGTATTGAGTTCGGCAACAGTAGTTGAGCAGGCCACCGCCAGACAGGCAAAATAAACGCGCAGAATCAGAGGGTCAATCTCGACGGCAAAAATATGCTTTCGCAGAAGGCTAAGCCGCTCAACCTCTGGCAAAGAAGAAGATGATGATGATGATACGAGATAGTCAAGGGCAGCAATTGACAAGCAGCCACTACCAGCACAAAAATCCAAAATGCGAAGATTCTGGCACCCGCTCTGAGCGCTGCTAAAAGCCGTCTGGACGAGATAGTAAGACAGCCCAATTGGTGTAAAGTAGGCGCCACTAGCTCTGCGCTCAAACTGCTCTTTCTTACTAGCGCTAGCCTCTTGACGCAGACGCTCAAATAGCTGCGAAAGGAAGAATGCCCGTACGCCCTGAGGGCTAGCAAAGCCAAAACCTTGCTGCCTGAGCTTATCGAACTGCCGCTCAACAAATTGCTCAGCCAGCTCCAAAATCTGTTGTTGTTCCGCACTAATTGCCTTCTGTGGCGATACCATGGCCTGCGCAAGAGCTTCGATCCGCTCGACCAGACACTCAGTACCCTCGCGGCTAGCTAACGAAAAATCTCCACAAGATTTAAGCAAGTGCCTGAGTGACAGTTCAGCACTAACTAGGGCATCATCAATTTCGGCTCGCTTGCGGCGGGGTCTTGCCATGATCAGCAAAGAATAGCAAAATTACTAGGCTCAAGAGGAATCGATATGACAATCTGGCCGTGGCAAACAAGATCGGCTTTGGCAGCAAGCCTTGTAGCGACGCTGCTGGCGCCAATATGCTGGCCTGCGGCCCTGGCTCAAGCGCCACAAGAAAGTCTTGCATCACCAGCCCCAGCGAGCCTTCAGGCTGAGGCTGATGCCCTCTATGCCAAGCGTCAATTCAAAGAAGCTTTGCCAAAATATGAAAAATTAGTATTAGATACCGATACTTGCGAAAACCGCATGACCTCAGCTAAAAGCTTTAGTCAAGAGCAACTCAAAGCCCTGACAGATTTGGCCGATTGTCTTTGCCAAGCCAAACAATATAGCCGCGCTCGCGCCATCTACGAACAAATACAAAGCTATTGGAACAAGCAACCAAGCTGCGCCATTGGCGCCAAAAACCAGCTAGAAAGTGAGCTGGCTGTGGCTGGCTGTTATTTTCATGAGCACAACTACAAAGAAGCTGAACGCCTGCTGCCGCACTGCGCCGAGTTAGCAAAGAGCAAAGAACTCGATAAGTCTTATCAGCGCCGCATTAGTACCTTAGCGCAAATCTACCGCGGCGAAGTGCTCTACAGACAGCGCAACTACAGCAGCGCAGCCAAAGTTTTTGAAGCCGCCCTGGAACAATTAACCGAAGATAACACTATCTATCTTTCTTACGATCTCAACAAGATGGTACTGGAGAATCTTGGTGGCTGCTACCAGTACCTTGGCGCCTTCAATAAGGCAGAGCCAATATTGAGAGCCATGGCCCTGCTTGATAAGAACTATTTCGGCGACACTGATATTCGCTATGGCTGGTCACTGTTTTCCCTTTCAGAGGCCCTCAAGGCTTGCCATAGAAACGAGGAAGCTTTGCCGATTTATCAAAAAGCTATTTATATCTTTCGCCACAATAATCGCGAGCGCATCGCCACCGAATATGGTATCGACGACGAACAACTAAAGCAGGCTGCCCTAACCGAATCAGCCGAAGAACTAGAAAAGAAAAAAGAGCTAGCGCATGCACTAACCATTGCTATTTATGGTTCAGAAGCTAGTGCTAATAATAGTGATGGCGATAAAAATTTGCAGCAACAGACCGGGCATTCTTCTTTCTTTGATCACTGCGAAAGACATCCAGCCAGCGAGAAGCTAGGCGCCTGGAATCTCAAGCCGAGCGGCTATCGCGATGCTCCCGGCTGGGTTTGGGTTGATCCGCGCGTGCCACGAAAAGCTGTTCTGGTTTGCATTCATGGCCTCGGCTTGCACCACAAAGCCTACGAGTCATTCGCCCAGCGCATCTGCAAAGAAGGAATTACAGTTGTTTCTTTTGACGTTCGCGGCTTTGGTAGCTTCCTTGAATCAAAGGGCAATGAAACTCTAAACATGGATGGTTGTGTAAGCGACATCGTCAACGTACTGGGCGAACTTCGTCAAGACTACAAAGGCCTGCCCATATTCCTTTTAGGAGAATCTATGGGTGGGGCCCTTGCTCTTAGAGTAGCGGCTAAGAGACCCGAACTTATTGATGGTGTTGTCTGCTCAGTACCTGCCGGTCAGCGCTACCGCGAAACTGGTACCAAACTAAAAGTAGCTTTCAATTTAGTTTCTAACAAAAACAAAGAGCTCAATATCGGCAAAGGTGTGGTTAACCGCTCAACTTCAGACCAACAAGCGCGCATGCGCTGGAGTGATGACCCCAATTCGCGCTTAAATCTCTCAGCCAAAGAGTTGCTCAATTTTGAACAATTCATGCGTCAAAATGCTGAGTACGCCCGCAAAATCACCAAGTCGCCTGTAATTGTCTTCCAGGGCAATCAAGACCGCCTGGTCAAACGCGAAGGAACTTACGATCTATTCGAAGCAGTGGGCACCCAAGACAAAACCCTTGTGCTGCTAGGTGATCGAGAGCACCTTATATTTGAGGCCAATCCTTTCAAAGACGACATTACCCTTGGTATCGTCGGCTGGCTTAACGCCCATAGCAAACACTAGCCCTTCTTCTGCCCGATTTTAAATAGGCGAGAAATCAGAGAAAGAGCAAAAATAAAGATGCCAGAGCCGACTATTGCTGGCAAGATTGGCACCCCTTCTACTTTTGGGCCAACCGAGCCCATGACAGACTCGCCTATCCAGGCGCCGACTATACCAACCAAAGCCCCTGCCAAGAAGCCATTGCGACCGATGCCAGGTACCACACGCGAAGCTATACCTGCACAGACAGCCGAAACCAGCAGAAAAAGAAAGAAGTGAATGATGTCCACAGGCAACCTAAAGACCCCAGGCAATTATAGCCCTTGTCGCCGAAAGGGAACAAAAGGGGCCAGTCGCAGTCGTTGTTAGCCCTTAGCCAGAAGACGATTTCAGGCTTTTGGAATAAGAAAACAGATTTATTAGCCGCCCAACTAATAGATTGGTTAATAAGCCAGTGGGCACATAGTAATTGAATATTGCGTATCTGGGGTGTCTATGTCTCATAAATTATTTCTGTCATTGGCCTTGGCTCTGGTTGGCTCTCCACTTTTCCCACCAACTTCGCATGCCGCCGCTGGAAGTAATGCTGCAGCCAAAGCGGACAAGCCAGCCGCACCGGCTGGAGGCAAACAGTTCAAAGGCAATGCCTCCTGGTATGGCGTGCCCTTTCATGGGCGCAAGACCGCCTCAGGTGAAATTTTCAACATGAACAAGCTTACAGCCGCTCATCTCAAGCTAGCATTCCAAACTAGAGTGATGGTGGAAGATCCCAAAACCGGCAAAACAGTAGTTGTAAAAGTGAACGACCGCGGCCCCTACGCCTGCAAGCGAGTTATGGATCTCTCCAAACAAGCAGCAACCAACCTTGGCACTATTTCTAGAGGAGTCGCCTTCGTCGAATGTACCGTAGTTGATGATGACGACGAGTAGTTAGTTCATTTAGGTATACGCAGCACCACCATATTTGGCCGATATTATTTATAATGGGCCAAAATAATTGGTGACAACATGACCGTGAAATTCTTAGTCGCAATCAGCCTTCTGCTTGCCCTCGAGACAGGCTTGCCAAGCTGGGCTGCAACCACCTGGCAATCGACCTACGGGCAAGGTCAAACAGCTCTGAGCGAGCAAAACTTGCCTCAGGCCGAAGAATATTTTCGCCGCGCCCTAGGCCAAGTAGAAAAACAATCACACTCTGCAGATGACTTAGCCAAGTGCCTGACACGTTTGGCTGATACCCTGGCATTGAGCAACAAAACCATTGAAGCACAGGCCACTTATCAACGAGTCTTGTCTGTTCTAGAAAAGAAATACGGTAAGAACAGCGTCAAGACTGCTCCGGCACTCATTGCTCTGGGCTCGGTGCAAGAATCAGAAGGTTACCATTCGGCCGCCATGCCCTATTACCAGCGGGCCTTTGAACTGAACGAAAAGAACTACGGCCCCTACAGCCCTGAGATAGTCGCGAGCCTTCATCGCCTGGCTCGCTCAACCTACAAAGCGGGCTTCAGAGAACCGGCCGCAAAGCACTACAAAAGAGCAATGTCTATTTTGCTCAACCAACCCAGCCTAGAAGCCAGCAGGCAACTGCCATCGCTAATTAGCGACTACAAAGACTTGATCAAAGGCGACGACCAATCAAGCCAAGACTTGCTCAAAGATTTCAAAAAAGACACGGCATTACCAGAGCAAGCAACAATTAAAACTCCACCAAGCAATCAAAGCCAATCAGCCTGGCAAGAGCAAAACACAAATAAGTTAGCAAGCGACCATCGTTTTCAAACTGAAGAAGAATCAAAGATTCTACTCAGAGGACTGAATCAAAACTACTCAGAGCAGGCTCTAAATCCTGCCTACAAAACAATGAACGAAGCCATTTTCGATCAAAATCACTATGGCAAAGGCGAAGACTTTTATCAGCGCAAAATCGCTGCAGATATTGCCTCACTGGGAGCCAATCATCCCTCCACTGCTAATGATCTCAGTGGCCTGGCGCTCTTTTATATTGGCCAGAAGCGCTACGGCGACGGCGACGCCCTGCTAACAAAAGCACTAGGCATCTATAAAGCAGCCTATGGCTCTAACAACATATTGACCATTCGCACCATGGCTACCCTGGCATCCACAAAAATGCACCTTGGCCAAAACCAACAGGCTGAAGAACTATATAAGAGCGCCCTAGCGCTGTCGCAAACGGCTCTGGGCCCTAACAATATTGAGACCGCTAGAATTCTAAACGATCTGGCTTTTCTCTATTATTCGCAAGACAAACTCAAAGATGCCAAAACTTTCTATCAGTGGGCTCTCGCTAGCACCGAAGGAGCCGTTGGCAAGAATGATCCACTCTTAGCGGCCTGTCTCAAAGACTATGCTCAAGTGTTGCACAGCCTGGGCAGCGAAAGTGAATCGATAGCAGCAGAAGACAAAGCCAAGCTGATTTTGACGAAGTAAGTAAAAATCAAATTGCTTAACCAGCAATTTCTGCCTTTCTCGCGTGTCTCAACAAAGCTCTACTTATAAATTTGTACATCACGGAGCCAATAGTGATCTTCTCCTTTGCCTGGCCGACCAACTAAAGTCGGGTCACCGTAGGGCTTAGCAGGAGATCGATCATCAAAAATAGTTACTAGTGGCAATCTTTCACTTACAAAGCCGCTCAAGAGTCTCTCTCCCGCCTTTTTATCTTTCGCCGCCTGTTGCTCATCCAAAATCCTTTCTTGCTTGGCTCCAGCAATAACCGCAGCATAAACGTCTTTCGGTACACTACCATTGCGTTCATACTGGGCTACTGTGGCAATCAACTGACTTTCATACTGTGACTTTAAGGCTGAACTCGCCGCGCCTGACTCAAGCTGGGCAATCTGCAGTGGTGTCATATCTTTCTTAGCTGTCTCTGAGATATTTTTCTCAAGAGCGGTGGTGCGTCTATTGAGCTCATCGAGCATCGGTGTCTTTGGACGAGCATCCATACCATACTTGAGCCCATTGTCAGCATAGGAACCCTTCAATAAATCCAATGCACTCAACTCTGGTAACACGGCTTTGCTGGTGCTACCATTTTCAATTTGACGCGATTCAAATTCCATAACTCACACCTCAGTAGTATTCATGTGCTTCAATGCTAAAGCCATGGGCATTCATCGCTAACGGGGTGCAGGTGGCGACGACCGGCTCAATTTGGTTATCTGTGTTGCAGTGGGGTTTCTACTAACACAGCGATAGTAAGCCTAAATTGTTGGCATTTTATGGGCGCATTGAAATTTGCTTATGCGAGCCAAAATTCGCTCTTACTTAACAGGCTGAGCAATCACTTTCGATTCATTTTGCAACTCTTCGCTGGCTTTCTCGGCCACCGTATCGCCTTGATTGATATTGCCGAAAATCTCCACCATGCCATCCATAATTTGCCCTTTACGCACAGTCACCCATTCCACCACGCCGTCTTTTACTTTGCAGACAAAAGTATTGAGCGGTGTAGAAACAACGGCTGAGATTGGCACGAACAGCGAACTTTGATGGCGCCTAGTGGGCCAATAGATTTTGCAGAACATACCAGGCAAGATGCTGTAGTCAGGATTAAAGTAGTTCAGCTCCACTGGCATAGTGCGGGTATCTTTGTCGAGGTTATTGCTGATACGAGCGACTGTACCAACGAATTTACGCCCGGGGAAAGACGAGACAGTGAAAGGCACCTGTGAGCCAACCACAACTCCAGCCGTATCAATTTCAGGAACCGGTGCCACAACCCGCAACAGATCTAGCTGTTTGACGCGGCAAATAGGTGGATAAGCGCCGCTACCATCAGGGCCGACATAACTACCCACATGCATTTTACGCTCAGTAACATAGCCGTCAAAGGGTGCTGTAATTTCCAGATAAGAAGCAAAATCAGCATAGTTTTCAAAGCCCTTAATGCGGGCCGCTAGCTCTTCTTTGCGCATGGTCACTTCATGGGCCTTGGCATTAATTCGCTTGATGAAGGTATTTACTTCTTGTTTGTCAGCTTCAACCGATTGGGCCCATTGCACCACATCGTTGTCTGCCACCACACCTGGCACCAGAGAGGCAGCATAAACACGCTGGTAGGTAGACTGGTCGGCCAGCAAATTAGCCTGGCGTTTTTTCAAATCAGCTTGTAAGTCTTGCAAATCAGATTCTTCGGAAGCGACAGCAGCCTTTGCTGCTGCTACGCGTGCCAAGGCCTCATTACGCGAAGCGAGATATTCAGGGGCATACATAGTGGCCATTAGTTGGCCTTTCTTCACAACAGAGCCGCGGTCGACATTAATAGACTTGATGAAGCCTCTAATCTTGGGATACATCAAGACGTCTTGATAGGCCTCAATTTCTCCAGGCAGCTGATCTTCGCGAAATAGTGTTTTAGACACCACCGATACAGTAGGCACCGAGACGAGAACATCGCCACTGACTTCCTCGACTTTTTTCGGCTCAAGTTTTTGCCACAAGAAATAGCCACCGACGGCAAGCGCTAGAACGATGATACCCAACCAGATTTTCGAAGATTTAGTGACCATGGTCCTCCGGATGCAGCGAATGAGTGCCAGTGCGAGCACCGGTCTGAATAATTGAGAACACCAAAGGCAGTAGAGTCAAAACCGAGGTGGTAGACATACAGAGGCCACCGATAACGGCACGACCAAGGGAAGAACTCTGCCCATTAGACAAAGCCATAGGCACCATACCTGCCACCATGGCAATAGAAGTCATTAGAATTGGTCGCATACGCATCTGGGCAGCGTGAATGGCCGACTCAGAAGCAGTCTTACCTTCTTCTCTGGTTTTCTCGGCAAATACAACCAGCAAGATGGCGTTAGCAATACCGACACCGGTAGCCATAATCGCCCCCATGAACGATTGAATGTTGAGGGTAGTACCAGTCAAAGTAAGAATGGTCAAGACTCCAAGCAAAATAGCTGGTGTGGTCGACATCACCACAAGCACAATACGAGCGGCCTGGAAGTATCCAAGCAACATCAAAGCGATAACGCAAACAGCCAGCACCAAACCGCCGAGCAAGTGCGCGAAAGTATCTTTGAGCAAAGGCACCTGGCCAGTAACATCGGCGAATACACCGTGAGGTGGAACACCGGCTCGCTTAATGGCGGCTTTCACTTCTTCACCCACCCGGCCGAGATCGCCGCCACTGTAGTTAGCTGTAAGCGAGACCATGCGCATCATGTTATAGCGATCAAATTCACCATTAGTGACGCCATACTGCACTGTCGCCACATCACCGATTAGAGGGTGCTGTGGTCGCCTTGTCTGGCTGCCAGGGTAGAGCTTGGCGATATCAGGGTCTTCCATAATGCCGTGGGGCGCCATCTGCTCTTTGCGGGTGCTATTCATAGCAGGGAAGCCAGCAATATCGTCCTTCGATCTAATCTGGTCTTGGGGCACCTGTACCTGCACCTGATAAGAAAATCCACTTATTGGATCGCGCCACAGACTCAAATTGACAAAGCGGCTAGAGAAGAAGGCTGGTTGCAGCGACATCCCCACTTCTTCTGGGGTGAGGCCAAGCTGACCAGCTAATTCGCGATCAATATCAATTTCGCAAGAAGGGTAATCGAGGGCTTGGCCCCACTGCAAGTCACGCAGGGAGGTAATCTTAGCCATCTCTTTCAAGACTTTGGCGGCAAATATTTTATTGGTGACTAGATTATGCCCGGATATCTGCACACAAATAGGTGTGGGTGAACCCAGGTTCATGATCTGGCTAACAATGTCGCCAGGCTCGAAAGAATACTTAGTATCGGGAATTGCCTTGGCCAGACGCTTGCGCATATTGTCTTTGAATTGACTCATATTGATATGAGCATCTTCTTTCAGTTGCACATCAATCACTGCCTGGTGCGGGCCACTGGTCCATAAGAAAGCAGAACTGATGGGGAACATCGGCGGCTGCTGCCCGGCATAGCCAAGGCTTTTCTCGACATTGGCCTCACCGGCCTCAGCTTTGATTAGCTCAAGGGTCTTGAGCACACGCTGCTCTAATGCTTCTACACGCATGCCTGTAGGGGCTGAAATGCGCATACGAAACTGACTGCTACCAGAATCAGGAAATAGCTCCTTACCAATATTGTTGTAGAGGAAGAGTACCAGCGAAATGCTAACAGTGAGGTAGGTGCCAATCACAACAAAACGCATAGGCATGAGCAGATGCAAGACACCAGCTAGACTGTCTTTCATCTTGTCGATAAAGTCAGGCTTGTGCTCTTTCTTCGGCCCCCGACCAATGGCAGTGGCGTGAGCCTCATACTCTTCGTCACCTTCACCATCGGGCACACCGCTATGCTCATCTTTTAAAAGCCAGATAGCCATAATCGGCACTAAGGTTGAAGCCAAAGTAGTGGAGGCAATCATGGCAAAGCCCACGGCTAGCGACAGCGGAATAAACAGCTCGCGGGTAATGCCAACCATAAAGAATGAGGGAATAAATACCGCCACCACTGACAACATGGCCAACAGTCGCGGCACCATGGTCTCGACACAGGCCTCATAAACAGCGCGGGTTTTCTCCACGCCATTGGCCAGGTGACTGTGCATGTTCTCGATACAAACAGTGGCTTCATCCACAAGAATACCGATAGAGAGGGCAAGTCCACTCAATGTTTGAATGTTAATGGTCTGCCCGCAAAGCCAGAGACCAACAATAGATGACATCAAAGAGAGTGGAATGGTAGTAACAACAATGGCCGTACTGCGCAAGTCGCGCAAGAAAAGCAAGATCATCAAACCAGGCAGAATTGTTCCCAGTACACCTTCGTGAAAGACGTCGGTGATAGCCTCACGAACATATTTTGATTGGTCAAACTCATAACTAATTTTGACATCAGCTGGCAATACGGCCTGCATGCGGGGCAAAGCAGAAGTGAGAGCATCGACCACCGAAACAGTAGAAGCATCCCCGCGCTTAACCGCTGGTATATAGACTGTGCGCCGGCCTTGAAAGAGAGCATAACCGGCCAAGATATCAGACGAATCTTCGACCCTACCAATGTCTTTGACAAATATCTGTGGCCCGTGACCGGTTCGAATTGGTAAATAATCAAGTTGATGGATATCGGGCAAATCTGAGTTGACTGGGGCAATGCGCAAATAATCACCAGTGCGCACGTTGCCTGCTGGCAAAACTTTGTTGCCACTAGCCAGGGCTTCGATAATTTCAGCGCCCGAAATATTGTATTGCTTGAGCTTGTCAGCATCAACGCTGAGCACAATACTGCGAATATTACCGCCAAAAGGTGGCGGTGCTTCGGCACCAGGCACGGTGGCGAGCAGCGGTCGTATACGCGTATAGGCCAAATCTTCTAAGTCTTTAACGGTCTTAGTGGCCGAAGAGAGAACCAGTTGCCCCACCGGCAAACTGCCGGCGTCAAAGCGCAAGACAAAGGGGTTATAGGTGCCGTGGGGCATCAAACTAGTAGCGCGGTTGGCCATGGCGACAATGGTAGCCATGGCGCTGGCCATATCTGTATCAGGCTGGAAAAAGACCTTAATGACAGAGACGTTTTGAATAGTACGCGATTCAATGTGTTCAATCCCTGGCACATAGAGGAAGTAAAGCTCATAGGTGGAAGTGATGTAACCTTCCATCTGCTCCGGTGACATACCACCATAGCCCTGAATAACGTAAATAGCTGGAATCTTCAAATCAGGGAAGATATCGCGCTTCATACTGCCGATAGCTAAAAAGGCCACACAAACAATGCTAATAACCGCAGCGATTATTGAAATCGGTCGTCTAAGAGCAAAGCTGATGATCCACATTTTGAGCTATCCTGTTTTTTTCTTCTCTAACGTCAGATTACTTCCGACTGGCTCGACCTTCGACAATATCAACGATATCGAGGAAGGGCTTCAAATCTCCCTGGGCATAAGAGAGCAGCAAAATCGCCCGCCACACTTCGACTTGTGCCACGGCATCTTCTACTTCGGCTTCAGCAAGGGCCTTTTCGGCCTGGGCCAAGCTGACCATATCAGTCAGACCAGTGCTGTAGCGCTTGCTCACTTTTAGTTCACGTACCCGCGCGGCCTGAACCAAAAGCGGGGTTTCATCGGCAATTTTTCGTGCCTGCTCAAGCATTACTCTTGCCCGAGCATCTTTTTTCTCAAGCACCTGCATAGCCAGGTTCAAGTCTGCCCGGGCAGCCATTTCGTTGTTTAAAGCAATGCGCTTTTGAGCCTTAAGAGGAAAGTATTCCATCACTGGAAAACTAAAAGAAGCGCCGACCATGTAATTGAAAACTTGAGGCAGGGCGCCACCAGCCACGGGGCGAATCGGATTAACACCATCGCTGCTACCCTTGCCCCAAACCGAAGAGTTGAACCAGAGGTGGGGTCGATAGGCCTTGTCTAAGACAACCTGTTTAGCCTTCCAGCGGCCAATCTCGGCAGTTTTGAGCAGGGCTAAAGGGTGCGAACTTAAATCAATGGCACGAGTGGGTAAAATTTGAGAAGGGCTGCGCACCAAAGGGTCAGAGACTATATCAATATCGGCAGTGGCGGTGCCCATTTTCTCAGCTAGACCAACTAGGGCTAAGCGGGTATTCTTCTCTGCCTTGATCAAAGCAATGCGAGCCTTAGCCACTTCATAGTCCCAATCAGCCGCTTCTACACCTGGCTTGAGACCCTCGGCCACTAAAGTTTTAGCCCGCACATTGGCAGCGCGCATATGTTGAAGGGCGGCCTCTGTCGACAAAATAATCTGTTTAGCGGCGACAGCTTCAAGAAAAGCCTCAGCAGCATCGTATGCCACATCAAGCTGAGTCAAGTTAACATCAGCGCGAGCAGTGCGGGCATCAGCATACGCAAAATTGTCGTTGGCATGGCGCAGACCAAAGTCGACCAGTAGCCAGTTTAAGTTGACACCCTGCAAGTTATTGACTAAAGGTCGCATGCTAGATTTTTGCGAAACCGGACCCGAATCAATTGGCACAGTATCAAAGCCTGAGACATTGTTCATAACAGTACTGGCCACACGGTTACCGGTAATGGCTGACGCTTGAATATCAATGTTTAAGTTGGGCAAGTACTGAGTTTTAGCAAGAGTGACGTTGGCCATGGAGGCTTTGAGCTTAAAGCGCTTTGAGGCAATAGTTGGGTAATTGCGCAAGGCCACGTCAACGGCCTCACGAATGCTGACAGCAGAAGTTGGTCTGATGGGCTGAAATTGAAAATCAATTACTGCAGTTTCACGACCAGTGGCAAGAACTGGGGCAACTGAATTAGTATGGAGAAAAAATATGCATGCTACTAGAGCAAAAAGACGACGCAGGCGAAAATCAACCAATGAAAATGGAGCTTGCCTCTCTGTTTTTTTGAAACCGCAGACAGCCATTGGCGACCACTTGAATATGCCCACAACCCAGCCAAGCACTTGGCAGGCGGATACCGCCAGCACTAAAGAATAGTCTTAGCCAAAGAGATTATATAATGCACTCTATGGTGCCTCATTCATACAAGACGATTGTCTTATTATTCTTATCTGTGCTCACTTCTGAACTAAGTTGTGTGCCGCTCTTGGCCGCTGATCAAGAAGCCCTAGATCGCAAGTTTGGCCAATTTTCTGGGCAAGCTTTTCGCGACAGTTTTTTCTCTGAACAAATTAGACAAAGTTCGAGCATGGACGACCTGGCGGAATTAGAGCGTAAGCTGGCCGAAGAACGGGCTGAGAAAAAAGAGCTGCGGCGCCAACAAGATGCAAATGAAGAAAAAGATAAGCTTGAAAGAGCAGAGCGAAATAAACATATGTTTGACCGCTCAGAAGACCTGCCGAAGACATCAAGCATGTCCGATTCGCCCGAAAGCAGCTACTCAACTCCGATATTAGACAACGACTTTACTTTTAATTTCGAGAAGCAAGTGCTGCAATCAGATTTATTTTCTGACCGCCGCACAGATTCCAAGCCTGACTCAGACACTGATCTGGGGCCAAATTTTAAAAACGCCGATTTTGACTGGTTGCAGGTAATGCGCAGTAATTCAGGACTTTTCCCTCGGGCCCGCGAAGTGGACGACCATGAATTCGACCGCGACAGTGACAGCTGGGCCAAAAGAAAAGAGCGAGCCAAATTACCGGGCCGGGTAATCGAAATAACAGGCGACTGGGTGCCTGACAAGCTAGACCCGACCTCTAACGGTGGCTTCACCATCGCCCCTGACAACGGCTCTCCTGTGCCATATAAACTCAATGGCCACGTTGACATCCAACGGGGCCGCCCCTGGAACGATAACGACTAAGTTTACTTGTAAGCCCGCAGTAACTTAGCCGACAAAGCTTCGGCCAAAATGCTTCGAGCTTGCATCTGCATCTTTTCAGCTTCAGCCTTGCGACCACTGCTAAGCATCACCATCACATAGTCTTGCAAGCAGGCAGCAACAAAGACGCTGCGCCTCCCAGTGGCATTGGCAATACTAGAAAGGGCCCAAGCGTAATGATTACGAGAGTCTTCTAGCTTGCCCTGCGAATAATCAAGAAAAGCCAATTCATTCAAGCGCTGAGCCACTTCAAAAGTTTGGGCCTGCAAAGGAATGACGGCCAGATCTGAATCATCTACACCACTGGCAGTATCACCAGCAGCTTTGGCTTGTTCTGTGATGAGAGCAAGCAAGACCTTCAAACGTTGCACTGATAAATCATCGGGAGCATAAACCGATTGATAAATTTCCAGTGCTCTTTCTAAAAGCGGACGCGCCTCGCTGTAGCGATGCTGTTCCACATAAACCGCCGCTAAGCCCTTCAAGTCGCGGGCAACACTGGGATGCTTAGGCCCCAGAGTCTTAACATCAATAGCCACCATGCGCTCGTAATAGTCTATTTGGTCGCCCTTATTGGCACTATTGGCAGAAGCGGCATCAGAAGAAGAAGAAGAAGGCAAAGAAGAAAGCAGCTGCGCCACAGTGGAGAAGCTCTCTACTGCTCCGTTATTGTCAATGACAATACGACCGTTATTGAGGTTAGCACCATTGCCATTAAATTGAGTCTGAGGTTGAGCCTGAATCTGTTTTTGTCGCTCCAGCTCTTGTTGCCAGGCTGACTGAGGCACAGCCCTGGTCTTACCGAGCTCTTGCACTTGATCTTTGAGCAATTCTTTTTCGTACTGCGAGGCTAATATTTTGGCTGGCCCAGTATATTTGTGCAAAAGATCAAGATAATCGCTGAGAAGCTCTAGTAAGGGCTCACTTGAAGGCAGAGTGCTCTGTGCCATCATAATGCGCAAAGAGGAGCGGTAGTTGTCCTCAGCATCACGGTAGGGTCCATCTTGAGACAAAGCATGGCCGAGATGATGCAAACAATTAGCTAGTTCAAAGCTCTGGGGCCCTATATTGCTTTGGGCTAAATTAGCAGCTCTCTGGTAAAACTCAGCGGCTTTCTTATACTGACCTTCCACCTCGGTGACACTACCCATGGTGAGCAGAAGAGGTATAAGCTTGACACTCTCCTTGCCGTACTCTCGCTCAAGTTGTTTTAGCGAATGGCGATAAAGCTTCCACGGTTCTTCCTGATAATCTTCTGTATGCAAAACATCAGCGAGACTTTGCATACATAAGACCAAATCATCTACACTATGGGGCTCACGCTTGACTGAGCGCAAAGCCTGCCGAAAAGAAACTTCGGCCTCCGGCAATGACTTAGAAGAAAGCTGCTTGCGCCCTTGCTCTAAGAAAGTACGCCAATAACCAGTTGTTGCTAAGTCGCTCTTACTTGTATCTGTTGTATTTATTGTATTTGCTGAATCGGTTGTACTTGCTCTAGTGTTAGTTTTGGCACCAGCTTTAGAATTGCCCGCGCTGGCCGAAAACGTCAGCGCTAGCGTCAGGGCTAACGCGCAAGCCTGCAGAGCCGAGTCAGTCAAAGGGGCGGTTAATTTCACTGACCGGGACCGTCCGGCGATGCATCTTCAATTTTGCGTGCCCTAGCATTTAAAACTTTAGCTTCAGGCGCACGGTTATCGGCTTTGAGCAAAATAGCATAGTTGCGCAAGACCGCAGCAACACTCTCGTGATTCGGGCCAAAGGCTTTCTCACGAATAGCCAAAGCGCGCTTGTAGAGGGGCTCAGCCTCGCTGTAGCGTTTCTGATCGCGCAGCACGCGAGCTAAGTTATTGAGAGCCGTAGCAAGTTCTTCTGACTCTTGTCCCTGGTCGCGAATGCGCACAGTCTCTTGGAAGAAGCCCAGAGCTTGATCGTCTTTACCTTGTTCTTTATAGAGCAAAGCAAGATCATTAGTTGTCACTGCTACAGCTGGGCTATTGGCACCCAGAGTGGCTTTGCGAATAGACAGTGCCCTGGTCAAAAGCGGTTCAGCCAGGTCAAATTTCTCTTGCTCGCGATAAAGCTCTTCCAAATTAGTGAGAGCATTAGCGACATCTACGCCATTGGCTCCTTCTTCCTTCTCGTATATTTCAAGAGCACCTTTGAGTAAAGTCTCTACTTCATCATATTTAGCTTGGGGCATCAAAGCCAGAGCAAGATTCTGCATGCGATCAGCCGTAGCCGTAGGCTTAGCACCAGCAATTGTCTTCTGCAGCTCTAGGGCCTTGCGATACTGAGCTTCGGCCGACTTGTAATCGCCCAGTTCACGGTAAACCATGGCCAAATTATCCACAGCAATTATTACATCAGCCGGATTAGCGGTGGGATCGCCAACAAGTACATCAACAGCCTGTTTCATCAAAGGCTCAGCTTTATCAAACTGTTGCTTCTCGCGGTAGGTACGGGCCAAATTATTCAAAGCTGCTGCCTTATTGTGAGCAGCATTTTGCTCCCTTCCGCTGCTGTCGGCAGTATCAGCTAGCTCATTGACTTGCTTATAGACAGCTTCTGCTTCGTCAGCTTTCCCTTCTTTGCGCAAGACCACTGCCAAGTTATTCATGGCCACAGTCTGGCCAGACTTGTTCTTGGTGTCTTCCATCAGTTTAATTACGCGGCGCAATGTTTTCTCTGCATCGGCCAATTGGCCCGCATCTGAATACATAGAGGCCAAACCAGTAAGGAAAGGCGCTAACTTAGCGTCGCTGGCGCTTGTATTTTTCTCAATAATGGCAATGGCGCGTTCATACTGAGCCTTAGCTAAATCGAACTTGCCCTGACGGCGATACACCTGGGCCAAATTGCCCAAAGTGGCGGGCACAGAAAAGTCACCTTTTTCGCCTAACTTCTCTTTAATAGTTAGAGCCTTGTTCAAATTAGCTTCAGCTTCGGCGTACTTACCTTGAGCTTCATACACAAGAGCTAAATCGTTATAGGTTTTGGCTAAAAACTTTTCTTCAAGCTTAGAGCTGAGACACTCATCAGCAGCATCGCCGTACAGCTTTACGGCTTTGTCATAGTCTTTGCTCTGGGCTGCACTCTGAGCTTCGTTTAAGAGTTTTTCCCATTCAACAGCCCCAGCGTGGGCGGTCAAATTGGCAGTTGCCAACAGAGCGGCAATTCCGACAGTGCCAATGATTGCGGCTTTCAGCTGTCTCACAAAAAACTCCTCGAAAAAGACATGCACTACTATATCAGCGCAATCATACTGACAAGCTTCTAGAATCAGCTCTGTACTTAAACCGCAGCTAAACTATTTTAATAAGATGGTGCGCACAAGCTTGAAGATAGCGCGATCTGGCAGCATTTTGCGCAGAGCCAGCATCGCTTCAGCATTGACAGGATAACGCAGCCGCCATGAGCTATCAGTGGCAGCCTCATAAACCGTATGAGCAACCCCGTCAGGCCCCGGCGCAGACATACCCTCTTTCTGCATGAGGGGCAGAGCTTTGGCAACAAAAGTATCGTAGGCTGTCAGCCCTTCTTTCACCACCAAATCTTGGCTGCGATCGTAGAAAGGCGTTTTAATCGGCCCGGGCTCGATCAACTTTACTCGAATATTGAACTGTCTCAACTCATACTGCAAAGACTCTGAGAAGCCTTCCACAGCAAACTTAGAAGCATGATAGACACTATAAAGAGGGAAGGTGACACGACCACCAACCGAAGAAATATTGATGATTGTTCCTGACTGGCGCTCTCGCATGGCTGGCAGAGCTTCGCGAGTGACATTCATTAAGCCAAAAACATTAGTGGCGAACTGTCTCTCCACTCCCGCAGAAGAACTGGCCTCAAACGCACCGACCATACCGTAGCCAGCATTGTTGACAACAACATCAATAGCTTCATGCTTGGCTAGTCCGTCATTGAGCGCCTGGCGAATACTGTCTAAATCAGTGACGTCAAGCCGCATCACTGTCACTCCCGGCAAAGTAGCCAGTTCACCGGCATGATCCGGATTACGCATTGTCGCCAGAACATTCCACTTTTTTCGGGAAAACAGGCGCACAGTTGCTTCGCCAATGCCACTGGATGCCCCTGTAATCAAAATTGTCTTTGTTTCTGACATTGACATACCCACCCATGCTAGTACAACTGATATTACTACTATTAGTTAGTTAAAAATCAGCGGTCTTTCGGCCTCTTCGCCGTAGTGATACAGATCAAGACCCAACTCTTGCTCTGACTGACTAGCAGTGAAATTGATAAAGTGGTCGACGACTTTGGCGATAATATACGTGCCAACAAAAGTAAAAATCCAGACGGCTACAACCGAAGCCAACTGTGCCAAAAATAAGTGAGAATTGCCATAAATTAAGCCGTCCGCTCCCCCGGGGTTAATTGCCTTACTGGCAAAAATACCAGTAGCCAAAGCGCCCCAGGTGCCAGCCATACCGTGACAAGCACAGACATCTAGCGAATCTTGAATCTTGAGATGCTCAGACAGCTTAATGGAAAAGAAAGCAACAATGGCACCAACTGCACCAATAAAAATGGCAGAAGCAACATCAACGTAGCCACAAGCCGGGGTGATAGCAACTAAACCAACCACCGCACCAGTGGCTGCCCCTACGGCAGTATTCTTGCCTTCTCTGCTACTCACCACCATCCAGGTAAGTGCTGCAGCGGCGGCCGCTACGGTGGTCGTCACCAGGGCTTGAGCAGCGGCAGCATTAGCACCAAGGGCGCTACCACCATTAAAGCCAAACCAACCGAACCAGAGCAAGACAGCTCCAAACAAAGTAAGCGGTACGCTGTCAGGTTGGAAGCGACCATCAATAGCTCGCTTCTTGCGCCGAAGAGCAATACAAATAGCCAGGGCCGCGACTCCAGCTGTTATGTGCACCACTGTTCCACCGGCAAAATCTAGCGAACCAAGGGTCTTCAACCAACCGCCCTCACCCCAAACCCAGTGAGCCACCGGATCATATATAAGGGTGGTCCACAAAAGGGTGAAGAGCATAAATGACTGAAAACGTACCCGCTCCACAAAAGCACCGGCAATGAGAGCCGGTGTGATGATGGCAAACTTCATTTGAAAAAGCATAAAGGCTAAATGAGGAATATTAGGAGCATAGCTGGTCACGCTATTAATGCCAATACTGCCCAGACCGCACCAGGAAAGATCACCGATGACATGGCCAACATCCTTGCCGAAGCAAAGGGAATAACCAAACAGAACCCATTGCATAGTGACAATTAAGAGACTACCAAAAGTAAGCATGATGCAGGAGAGCAAGTTTTTGCGCTCAACCATGCCACCATAAAACAAGCCAATTGCCGGAGTCATTAGCATCACCAATGACGAAGACATCAAAACCCAAGCAGTGTCACCAGTATTTATCAATTTAGCTTATCCCTAAGAGCAGATCATCTGAGGCCTTCAAGAGCGGGTTATCTTCCTCACCTATTGGCACAACGAGTAAGAATTGAGGCAAGTAAGCCTCCCAGTTTTGCAAGATATCCAGGGCTCTTTGACTAGCAGTGGCTTGCTGATGACGCTCGATCAACTGGCGCAGATAGGTAGCGGCAGGCCCGGTCACGGCACTCAAGCGCTTATCAGCCTCGCCACAGTAGTTGGCCCTGAAGTTAGTATCACTATCAAGGACATAGGCCAAACCACCAGTCATTCCTGCTGCGAAATTACGACCAACGGGTCCAAGCACAGCAACAGCACCACCAGTCATATACTCACAACAGTGATCACCGCTACCTTCAACCACGGCCACAGCACCAGAATTGCGCACAGCGAAACGTTCACCAGCCTGTCCGGCACAATAAAGGTAGCCGCCAGTAGCACCATAGAGGCAGGTATTTCCAGCGATAACATTCTGCCAAGAATGCTTATAAATTGGCGCCGTCTGCGGGAACTTAATAACGATAGTACCGCCACTCATGCCTTTACCAACATAGTCGTTGGCTTCGCCAGTGAGAGTAAGCTTGATGTTATCGACAATAAAGGCACCAAAACTCTGACCAGCTGAACCTTTAAAGCGCAAAGCAATACGGCCCTTAAAGCCAGTATCGCCGTAGAGCTTGGCGAGCGTGCCGCCAATGCGAGCCCCCACACTGCGATCTGTATTTTTAATGGCATAAGCTTTAACCACATCACCATGCTCACCAATAGCAGCTTGAACTTCGCTGTCGGCCAATATGTGATCGTTGAGGCCGCAGGTATCTATATGGGGAGATACCTGCGGTACTCGCCAGGCCTCGCTGTCTTTGGTATTTTTGCTCAGAGGCGAGAATTCAGCTCTCTCCAGCAGAAAATCTAAATTGACCTGTTCTACCTTATGAGGTTTCACATCAGGCTTAACTTTCAACAACTCAGCCCGCCCGAGCACTTCGTGAAGCGATCTATAACCAAGCTGCGCCAGGGTCATGCGCACCTCTTCAGCAATGAAGAGAAAGAAGTCAACAATCTGTTCTGGCACCCCAGTAAACTTCTCTCTTAGTTTCTCTTTTTGACTGGTGATACCAACCGGGCAATTATTAGTGTGGCAGACCCGCGCCATTATGCAGCCTTCGGCAATCAGCGCAATCGAACCAAAGCCATACTCATTAGCACCAAGCATAGCCGCCATCACCACTTCCCAGCCCGAGCGCAAGCCGCCATCGACACGTAACAGCACCCGATGACGCAAGTCATTACCGATAAGGGCGCGATGAACCTCGACCAGACCCAGCTCCCACGGCGCTCCAGCATGCTTAATCGAACTCAAGGCCGATGCCCCGGTGCCACCATCGTTGCCCGAGACCTGAACGATATCGGCGTTCGCTTTAGCCACACCAACAGCCACAGCGCCAATGCCCACTTCTGCCACTAACTTCACTGATATTTGGGCCTGGGCACTCACTTGTCTGAGGTCATAAATGAGCTGTGCGAGATCTTCAATGGAATATATGTCGTGGTGAGGCGGAGGCGAAATTAATTGCATGCCTTCTTTCGCTCGACGCAACTTAGCAATATATGGCGACACTTTGTGGGCCGGTAACTGACCACCTTCACCCGGTTTCGCTCCCTGGGCGATTTTGATCTCGAGCTGCTGAGCCGTGACTAAATACTCTGGCGTCACACCAAAGCGAGCAGAGGCCACCTGGCGCACGGCTGAGCTAGCGCTGTCACCAGGCTTAAGGCCGCGCAAGCCCGGGAAACTCTCACTAGTTCCGTCGGCTTTAACATCAGCAATAGCATAGTAACGCAAGGGGTCTTCACCCCCTTCACCAGAATTAGACTTAGCCCCAAGCCGGTTCATCGCTATGGCTAAGACTTCGTGAGCTTCTTTGGAGAGTGCCCCCAGTGACATACCACCGGTGCAAAAGCGTTTTACAATCTCAGCGGCCGGTTCGACTTGATCAAGAGCTATGGCCGAACGATCAGAAGCAAAAGTGAGCATATCGCGCAAAGCCAGTGGCGGCCGCTCCCGCACCAGGGCCGAGTACTGGCGAAACTGTTCTTGCCGTTCTTGAATGCTTACAACTTTGCGGCTAATACCAAGTGCCGAATGCAGCGCCTTAACGATCTTTGGATTATTGCCATGATATTCACCCCCAGGGCGAGAGCTCATCATGCCATAGTTGATTAGCTGCTTATGACTGAAAGGAAAAGCGCGGCGATGGCAATCAAGAAGATCGCGCTCAATATCGTCAATCTCTAAGCCACCAATGCGCGATGGTGTGCCAACAAAACAGCGCTCCACAACGTTCTCGCCTAGACCAATACATTCAAATATCTGGGCACCGATGTAACTCGACAAAGATGAAATACCCATCTTCGATAGAACTTTTTGCAAACCTTCTTCAATCGCTGCTCTAAAATTAGCCTGGGCCTTCTCACTAGACAGCTCCACTAAACTCATCACCGCACTATCAGCACAAGAGTGGCGCACAATCTCTAAAGCAAGATAAGGACAGACAGCCTGAGCACCATAGCCAAAGAGGCAAGCGAAATGATGGGTTGTCCAGGCTTGGGCCGTCTCCAGCACAATCGAACATTCTAGCCTCAGGCCTTGACGAATAAGCTCGTGGTGCACGGCCGCCACAGCTAATAAGGCTGGAATAGCAACCCTTTCAGAGTTAACACCACGGTCGCTCAATATTAGTACTGACTTGTGGTCCCGCACTGCCTCAACGGCTCTCTTGCACAGATTGCTCAGTGCCTTATCTAAGTTATTTTCGCTGGGCAAGAAGAGCAAAGAAACCACTTCTGAAGCAAATGCTTTGTCTTCAGTGCCAAGGTGTATCAGTTTATCCAGCTCTCTTTCATTGAGAATTGGACTGCTCAAATGTATTGACTTTGCCCCCTCCTGGTTGGGGACGAACCAGCCGCTCTGCCGACCCAGGTAAGAATCGATAGACATCACCAACTTCTCTCGCAGGTGATCAATCGGTGGATTAGTTACCTGGGCAAAGCGTTGCTTAAAATAGTCGTAAAGCAAGCGCGGCTGACTAGAGAGCACCGCCAGCGGTGTATCATCGCCCATAGAATAAATAGCTTCGTGAGCGGTAGAAGCCATCACCAATAAAATTTGGGCGATGTCTTCTTTGCCGTAGCCATAGGCTGTCTGCAAGCCAATTAGATCACTATCGGCGAGTTTAATTTGCTCAGCAAATGGTTCTGCTGAAAACTCTACCCGCTCACTATCAACCCACTGGCCGTAGTCATATTCGTGAGCAACTTCGCTTTTAACTTCAGAATCAGTCTTTACCCGGCCGCTAGCAATATCAACAGAAATCATCTGCCCCGGCCCTAGGCGACCTTTTTTTAAGACTCTGGCCTGGTCAAAATCGACAACGCCGGCTTCTGAGCTCAAAAAGACAGTGCCATCATCAAGCACAGTGAAGCGAGCCGGACGCATGCCATTGCGATCTAGCTTAGCCCCCACGGTTTTACCATCGCTAAAAACAATCAAAGCCGGCCCATCCCAGGGCTCTTGGATGGCAGCGAAATACTTATAGAAACCAGCAATTTCATTATCTATCTTGCTCGCTGCATCAGGAATGAGCTGCATCAACGCTGACTCAGGCCTGCGACCGAGGCGCAAAAGCAATTCTAGAGCATTGTCTAGACTACCTGAGTCTGAGGTGTTAGCACTGACGACAGGGTATAGCCCCTCAGGGTCGCTGGCCCAATCGGGATGCTCAAGCACCATTTCTCGGCACTTCATCCAGTTGCGATTGCCCAAGAGCGTATTGATTTCGCCATTGTGACCCAACATACGAAATGGCTGGGCCAAGCGCCATTTCGGCAAAGTATTAGTGCTAAAGCGGCGGTGATAAACAGCAAACTGACTAGAATAGGCCTGATTGAGCAAATCGGGATAAAGAAGCTCTAGTTCATACGAGCGCACCATGCCCTTGTAGACAATGGTTTTGGCTGATAGCGAAGCAATATAAAAATCAGAATATTGATCACCATAACTGCGCAAATAGGACATTGTTCTTTTGCGAGCAAACAATAGCTTGCGCTCAATCAGGTCTTCTGACCACTGAGGCGGACAGCTGACGAATATTTGCTCTATAACAGGACAAGTAGACTTCGCCAAAGGACCCAAAATATCTCTATTGAGAGGAACCTGCCGCCAGGCCTTAGAAGACAATTCAAAGCCCTCTGCCAACAAGAAGCGCTCTAGCTGTTCGCGACAAAAATCAGCGCCGGCTTGTGGTAGAAAAACCATACCTACGGCGGCCCGGGAAGACAAAGAAGGATCCTCCTGGGCAAATAACGTCCAGGGAATAGCAGTAAGAATACCAGAGCCATCACCAGTAACACCATCGGCCCCGCAGGCACCACGGTGTTCCATGCGACTCAAGGCCGTAAGGGCCTCACGTATGACTTGATTGCTACTTTGCTGTCGATACACGAAACCTACGCCACAAGCATCTCTCTCAAAAGTGGTATTAGCTTCGTTCATATCTTTCCAATGCAAAGCCGGACCATTGCTGGTCGCAGGTTAAGGCTCTTGAGCAAATTCTAGTAAGCTCCGAGTCTTCGATTATTAGCCATGCTTACTGTGATGGCAAGAAAATGTTAAGTAAAGCTGAAGGGCGCTTTTGTATACATTCGCAAAAGCAAGCCAGGGACGGCCTTAGCCACACCGTTACAAGAAGCAATACTTCACACAATATATCTATCTGTATACTAAAGGCCCTTGCCTACTTAAATATGAACGACCAGAATTCGCGCATCACTCTTGCAATCGACAAAAAAGCCCAGCCGCTCTTGCACTCAACAGCTTACGTAGCAGAGCGAGCCAAACATGTCAGCATCGACTTAGCAGCGCTCAAAAAATTAGCTGCGGACCTCAGGCACGACTTGGGCAATAGCAATGGCACGAGCCACTGGCTAGAAAGCGCACCAGCCCTAGTGAAAGACTATTTCGAAAGCCTCAGCTTAGAAAATCGTCTTTTATATTTGACAATTTTTCATACGATTGGGTTTTGCTATTGGGCCAAGCGAGAAAATAAACCCTGGACAATTGAGGCACCAGCAGAAGTTCTCTCTGAAAGAAAATATAACGGGGCCATGGCACTTCTTTTGAGCATGGCTATTAATGCGGATTTTCTCAACTTAGAATATTTAGCTAGTTTAAGTTTAGAGCAATTCAAAGAATTGCTGGGTGGCCAATTCAGTGACATCGATTCACTAGCACTGCTCAAAGAACGCCATGAATTTATCGTCGCATTAGCTCAGAAGCTCAGTGACAAAAACTATCTGCATGAGCTTTTGCCGCTACTGGCTAAAGCTTCAGCCAGAGACCTTGCCATCAAATTTGCCCACGAATTGCCAGGCTATTTAGACATTGCTCAATACAACGGTAAAGAGATTCTCTTTCTCAAACGGGCGCAACTTCTGGTTTCTGACCTAAATCATACCCTGGTATCAAGCGGCGCGGCGGCGATTAATAAGATAGAAGAGCTGACCGCTTTCGCCGACTACAAACTGCCGCAGCTCTTGCGCCACTATCAAGTATTGACTTACGAAGCGTCTTTAGCACAGAGAATTGATGCGCAAATTGAACTAGCACCGGGCTGCGAGGAAGAAGTAGAAATCAGAGCTGCGACAGTAGTCGCTGTTGAATTAATTAGACAGGAGCTAGAGAAACTTAGTTTTTCCTCTAGCGCTGCGGCCATCGACAGCCAGCTCTGGCAGTTGTCTCAGAAGTTAGACAAGACAGAAGTAAAACCGTATCACCGTTGTAGAACTGTTTTCTACTAGAACAATCTTCTACCAAGGCAATACCTGATGTTTCAGCAATGTTCACGCTGCCAAGGAACAATCTCAGGCGGAGCAAAATTTGATGGCCGTTCAACTTGTTTGGTTCAAAAAAGATCTGCGCTTAGCCGATCATCAGCCCTTACACCTGGCCTCTAAGCAAGGCCCAGTGCTCTGTATTTATGTAATCGAGCCAGAAGTTATAGGCACTTCAGAGTTTGATTCGAGCCATCAAGTCTTTATCAATCAATGCTTAGAAGAGCTGCACAATAAGCTGCTCAAACTCAACAGCGGCCTGATTATATTGCGGGGCAATCTACCAGAAGCTTTTGAAAAACTGAAACAAGAACTACCATTTGAAAAAATCTGGTGTCATGAAGAGATTGGTAACGCCGTTACGTATAGGCGTGACTTGCGCCTGCAAGCCTGGTGCAGGAGAAATGGCATAGCCTACGAAGAGCTACCCCAGACAGGAGTAATACGAAGGCTACGCAACCGAGATGGCTGGAGCGAAAAATGGTTTGCGCGCATGAAAGCTCAGCGCATTCAAGAGCCCAAAGTAGCTCTAGCGAGTCCAGAAAACGATCAAGACTATCTCAGAAGACTTAGTGGCTTTGGTAAAATCCCCCAATTAGACGATCTATGCTTGCCACCGTCGACGAAGCCACTAGCGCAAAAGGGTGGTGAAACTAATGCTCAGGCTGAACTCGCGTCATTTCTCTTTGACAGAAGCAAGCATTACCGCAGCGGCATTTCAAGCCCGATCACAAGCAGCACAAGTTGTAGCCGCCTGAGCCCATATCTGACATTTGGAGCCATCTCTCTACGTACGGCCTATCAGGCGAGTGTCATGCGTCGAGTACAACTTGCAAAAGAACCAAACAACGGCAAATGGCAAAATAGTTTGACGGCTTTTGAAGAGCGTTTGATTTGGCATTGTCACTTTATGCAAAAGCTCGAAGACGAGCCGCAAATAGAATTTCGCAACATTAGCCGGGTCTATGACGGCCTCAGAGAAGACGATTTTCGGCAAGATTACTTCGAGGCATGGAGCCAGGGCTTGACCGGATACCCGATGATAGATGCTTGCATGCGGGCACTAAAAGAATCTGGCTGGATTAACTTTCGCATGCGCGCAATGCTTGTTTCTTTCGCTTCTTACAATCTCTGGCTGCACTGGCAGCCCACAGCAGTCTACCTCGCTCGTCACTTTTTAGATTTCGAGCCCGGTATTCACTACCCGCAATTTCAGATGCAATCTGGTACCACTGGCATTAACGATATTCGGGTTTACTCCGCAGCCAAGCAAGGAAGAGAGCAAGACCCCGATGGCAGTTTCATTAGGCGCTATGTCCCTGAGCTAGCCAAAGTTCCCATAGAATACCTCCATCAGCCAGAGCTAATGCCACCACTCTTCCAGCAATTCCACGGCTGCATTATAGGCAAAGACTATCCGGCCCCAATTGTCGACGAGCAGGCTTTAAGAGTAGCAAAAGACAGAGTGTTTCAACTGCGAAAAACAGCTATGGCTGAGGAAGATGCAAAACGCGTGCAGCAGAAACATGGAAGCCGAAAAAAGCCAGGCGATAAAAGCTGGCGCTAATGCTAGCGAAGGGACTAGCTAACCAGTGTTACTTCCTTTGGCTCTTCAGATAACTATCAACGGCACTATTGCAAGCAAACTGAATGCCGCGCAAAGTCACCATGGAGAAAGCAATTGAAACCAGACATAAAGACAGAGAGCCTGTATCCATTTAACTTACCTACTTATACTGAGCAATACTACGGATCCTCTGACAACATAATCGCTCAAAAGACATAAAGAAGGTGCCAAAGTTATATCTAACAAAGTAAAGAAAAGGTCAAGATAGCCCTAATAAGAAAAGCTATTTTGCTACAGAACTTTGGTCAATAGCCGCTGCAGCCTTGATCAATTTATCGATGTCATCCATCAAATCTAGGCCTTTCTTTCCTGGATCAAACTTCAAAGCGTTATTAAGTAAGTTCAGTCGGTCGGTCAAGTGCTTGTCATAAGCCACTTGTCCAAAAACTTTGTGCTCGCACCAGGCAACTTTCGTAGCCAGCCGTACACCTGGAGCAGGAGGGGTGGCCGCCTCAATAATTGCTTGGTCAGCCGCTGTTGGTTGATGACTGGCCTGGGGGGCCTGAGCCGCTTCAGACTCCACGGCGCTGCGGGGTCGAGCCCGCACACCAGCGAAGGGGCCAATGCCCGGCACAAAGAAAGATTGCCCGCCTGACGCTGGCATGCCGTTCATAGGAATACCGAGCAGGGCGCTGCCCATTTTAGAAAGGAAGCTGGCGCCGCCACCGGCCCCGGAGTTTCCCGCAGCAGCGCCAGACTCAGGACTGTCGGCAGTAGTTGAAGATTGACCAAGAATCTTCTTGTGCAATTTCTTTTCGGCATAGTCTTCTAAGGCATCGGTACGATCACCTAGAGCGGCATCGGGCATTGCCTTACCAAAAGCCTTAACTTCCATGCGGCCAAGGCGATCGCTCAAAGCTTCACCGTCATAGGTCTGCTCTAAGATGGCCTGTTCAAGAGCTGTAACACGGGGGTAAGAAGCTGATTTAGCCTCAGGAGAAGCAGCCGAGTCAGTCTGCTCTACACGGCCCGAGGCGCCGGCAGGAGCTGGCTGGGCATCATCCTCTTCTGGACCCTGGTAACCTGGCCCAGGAACAACCATCTGTTTATGCAAAGTAGTTTCAACATAATTTTGCAAACTGTCGCTGCGATCACTTAAATCAGAGCCATCAGACGATTTGCCAAAGGCTTTGACTTCCATGCGTGCCAAGCGCGCTGGCAAAGCGTCGCCACTATATGATTTGCCTAGAATGGCAGTTTCCATTGCCGTAATGCGAGGATAACTATCCTGATCGGCTGACGCTCCCTGCGCCTTTGCCGCTGGACAATAGCGAGCAGGAACAGGTAACACTAAGGCCAGAATTGCCATAGTGCAAGGATAGAGCCAGAATTTTTTTTGCTTTAGTCGGGGCATAGTATTTCCAAATGCCCCATTATGGCATCCCCCCAGCATCAGTGCCTTGACTCTATCTCACCAATTAAAGTCCCGCAGTAAAGCGAAGCACAGTACAGGAAACGACAAATATCATGGCTCGAGGTCAATTTGTTAGGCCGACAGAAAGAAGGGCGCTGCAATGCACGATAGCTCTAGCAATATTGAGCACAGCTTGTGGCAGTGCTTGGGCAAAGGACAACGGGCAGCTACAGCTAAAGCTACAAGAGAATCCGCTAAAAACGCGACAAGAGATTTCACCAGAAAAACAGGCCCAGAACCTGAGAAACCTAGCTCTAAAGAAAGAAAGTCAGGGCGATATCGCAAGCACAGCTGCCCTAGAGGAGAGCGCCTTTAGGATCGATGAGAAGTATCAGGGGCAACAGTATTACAACAAAGAGGGCGATTTCTATCGTCTGCGCGAGTTGAATCTCAAATTAGGCAACTATGCTGTAGCAGAGCATTATTGCCGCAGGCTTCTAGCCATGTCAGAAGAAATCTACGGAATCAACAGCCCGAACGCTGCCGATGCTTTAGATTCACTGGCGGTAATTCTCAAAAGAGAAGGTCGCACAGCAGAGGCGAGCGCCACACAAGCAAGGGCTGAAGCGATAGAAAATGCCAATTTAAACGGAGATATAACCGGAAAGAAACTACCGATCTTCAAGCAGAGTAATTCAATATCAAAAGACACTATCTTGCATCCGGTTCTAAACTCTAGAGCTGGACGCGGTTTAGAAGGCAAGCAGCTAGACTGCCATCTATTCAAAGAATTAAGTGCTCTCACCCAGGTAGCCAACGTCAATCATCGCAGCGTCTGGAACACCTACTTTGGCTGCGCCGAAGAAGAAGCTGCGCTGCAGTTTTGTCGCAAGGCTAAAGGCATGACCAAAGCGCAAGTTGAAGCCTGCGCCGGAGCACCACGTTTTCGCGGAGGCAAAGTAGACTGCTGGAGTTTCTGCAAACCTGGTGAAGATACTTGGCTCTATGCCTTTGGTGAGAAATGCGTACCAGTGAGCTTGGTTTTCCGCCAAGACCGCTGTATTGAAGCAAAACGCCATAGCGACGATCTTGACCGCGACTATCAAATTTGGCGCGCAAATAAGTTCATCAGCTTCGCCAAAGGCAAAACTGCTGCAGAAATTATTGCCTACGCTGGTAAACCGGCACAATCGCAACTGAATGGCATTATCTATCCAGTGGATTCAAAGAAGAATCACAAATTAGACTACGTCATCGGTTCGCACACACTGGTAGGTCTATACATGCGTAACGGCATCTGCATTGGCCCGCACAAGTATATAATTGCGCGTTGAGTCAGGCAAAACAAGAGGCGGCACTACCAGTAGTACCAGTAATTCAATGCGAACTACTAGTAAGGGATAAAACGTTCTCTTTTTAACTGATCAACATTGAATCGGGCCTAAGCAGGTTTGCCCCAGAGCCAACCTTGACCAAATGGCACTCCCATTTCGACTAATAGATCGAGCTCTTCCCGGCACTCAATGCCTTCAGCAACCAATTCAGCACCCAGTGAATTAACAACTTTGACTAGCCGCTTGAGCAAACGAGCCTTAGCCGGTTCTTCCGAAATTCCTGAAACATACTTACGATCGATCTTGACGATGTCTGGCTCAAGAATAATCAAGCTCTCCAGGGAGCTGCGACCAAAGCCAACGTCATCTACTGCCACCAGTAAGCCCCGCTCTTTCAAAGCTTGAACGTGATCACGCAGATAGGCTGGATCACCAATGAACTGCTGCTCGCTAATTTCTATAACATAGTTGCCATCAGTTTTATTGGCAGGGAAAAGAGTCATCAAGCGCTCAATGGGAGTATCCATGATCGTTGACGGGAAGAGGTTTACGTGGAATCTTGCCGTTTGATCGAACTTGGGATCAGGGCAAGCGGAAAGACAAGTTTTTAAGCAACGCAAGTCAACAATGGTGAGTAAGTTATGCTCTACAGAGACGCGGAAGAGATCATCCGGCATCTCGAAAGCTCCGGCAGGACCACGACTTAAGATTTCGTAGGCCACTACTTTTTCATCACTAAGGTGAAAAATCGGCATTGATACAGCACGGAAGCAGTCGCCGCGACGCAACTTTTCGGTCAACTCTTCTAGTGCAGCTTTATCAGGAGACTGTCCAGCGCCAGCTTGCTTATGCTTCTCGCCGGAAGAGACGCGGTTCTTACCGAGCATCTTCGACTCACGAACGGCCAATCTGGCCAAAGAAAGTACTTCTTCTATCGAGCAAAACTCGTAGGGAAGAGCCAAGACGCCTAAACTAGCGGTTACTCTTACAGTCTCGGAAGCCAATCGCAGCGGGCTTTCAGCCACAGCTAAACGGATTTTTTCAGCAACCAGCATACCTTCGGCAAAACGAGTATCAGGCAAAATCAAGAGGAACTCATCACCACCAAGGCGTGCCAGATGGTCAGTTGGTCTAACGGTCTCCCGCACACGGTCAGCAATCTCGTGAAGAACAACGTCACCCACAGCATGACCAAACTGCTGATTGATGCGATCAAAATCATCGCAGTCGATCAAGACTGTCACTAAATTCCAACCACCACGCTGAGCCCGCACATATTCTGCCTCAAGAGCTTTCTCTAAGCCTGCTCGGCTCAGTGCTTTGGTGGCAGCATCAACGTTGGCGATTGTATCTAGCTGCTGATTTGCAGCAAGGAGCTTCTGATTAACTTCATGCACCTGATCCTCGAGCTGCTTCACCTGCATAGCATGGCGAATTGACTGCAATAAGACTCGAGCATCCACTTCGTCTTTCACTAAAAATTCTCTAGCACCAGAGCCCATTGTCTGGCCAGCGATATCATCTTTACTGCTATTGCCCACTACAACGACCGGCACACTAGCGTCTTGAGCTCTAAGCTGGCGAAATTTATCAGCACCATCGTTGCCAGCGCCATCTTTAGAGCAATCAAGCAAAACAACGTCGACCCCGCCTTCGCCAAGGCGCTTCAAACCTTTCGCGATATTCTCGGTGAACTCCATGGAGATCTCCATGGAGGCATCAGGCCCCGAAACTTTTTTGAGCACATCCTTAAGGGCGAACGCGCCCCCAGCTGTGTCTTCGATTAGTAATACTTTGGTCTTCCTGGCTTCCATCATTTCACCGAACTATCTGGGATTCCTTTAAACGCTCGAGTCCACGCACGAGAACAATTTTTCAAGAGCGAGAACCTCCTAATTTAACATCGATTTCATTTTTCGACAGCGTTCTAAGAATTAGACGAAACATTCCTACTATTCCTACTATTTCTATCTGTCCCGCGTTGTCCCGCATTATCAGATCCGGCTAACCGGAGCTTGCCAAGCGCTTAGGCAAGTAAAAAACCTGCGGAAGCGCTTGTGAATAGAGCTCGTGGGGGAGATTTGACCCTAGTAAAACCGAGTGTCAGCAGACCGAGGACATATCTCTTTATGTATTGTGCCCGCCCAAGAAGATATTTAGCGATTTTTTTGATAGCAAAAAAACTTCTCGATAATCTCAGTTCGGGCATTTGAGTCTAGTACCATGGGGAGACACTAACGGGAGTTTTGGGCTCAGCTCTAAAAATAGCAGAGTGATCTTTCACTTTCAGAGCTTTGTATCCCCTAGATGCCCCAATCAACAGCACCTCAAACTAACAAACAAAAACAGAGAGTTATGCAGGAACCCGCAGCCAAGAATTCAAGACCGAACAACCTTCTCAAGCAGGTCCTAGCTGCAGCCTTTGCCATTTTCCTCTTATGGTATGCCTTCAAAGGCACCAACCTCGCCGAACTTTGGCAATACTCCAAAAACGTCAAACCTTTTCCTGTTGTACTGATATTTGTCTCCGGCATATTTGGTACTTTTCTCCGCTCTTATCGCTGGACAATTTTGCTCCGCCCTTTGTCCGATAAAAAAATCAGTCAGTACAATTCCTTTTATTCAGTCATCATTGGCTACGCAGTAAACGTTGCCATCCCAAGAGGGGGCGAGGTAGTACGGCTACTTTCAATTTGCAAATCGGAAAATCTTCCCTGGGCTGGTGTTTTATCGACCATGTTGATAGACCGCATGCTCGACATCGCTCTCTTAGTATCGTTTCTCGGAGCGACCTTAATGATTCTGCCCCCAGACTTGCTAGCCTCGATGCCGTGGCTCAAGCCCGGCGGGCTTTTGTTACTTGCCGGGGTGGTAGTTGGACTAATAGTACTGCCCAATGTTGGCGCCATTTTAAAGAAGCTGCTGAGCTTAAACTTGGCCAAAAGCAGATTGCCAGAAAAACTGAGAGCGCGTTTCTATGAGCTAGCGGAGCAATTCGACACCGGCACTCAAGCGCTCAAAAGCCCGGTTCAATACCCCTATATAGCCTTTCTTAGCGTTGCCATCTGGGGCACCTATTGGCTCAACTTTTATCAAATGGTCTACGGCTTCGGCCTCGAAAATAAAATCGGCCCGCTTCAGTGCCTGATAATCTTCACCATCGGTTCTGCCGGTGTCCTTGTTCCAACTCCTGGCTCAGTGGGCACCTTCCACCTCTTGGTCAAAGAAGCCACGGTAATGACAGCGCACATCCCGCCCGATCAAGCATTGGCCTTCGCCACCGTATTACACTTCCTCACTTTCGTAGCCATAAGCTGCATACCTGCGGCGCTATTGTTCTTCTATGAGCGATTTTTTTCGAAGAAAGAAAAAACCAATTAGCAACTCTAATATAGATAACTGGAAACACCATGGAAACCCCTCATAGCTTCGCCGCTAGAATCACTGCCAGCTTTGCCCTCGGCTGCCTCAAACCAAAATCGAGAGTACTCGATGTCGGTGCTGGTGACGGAGCCATTGCCGCAGCAATGCTCAAAGGCGGCCTGCAAGTCACAGCCATAGACCCGAACCAAGCAGCAGTTGAAAAAAGCACGGCCTTGGGAGTCAACTGCTTCAAGACAGAATTGGAAAAATTTGAACATGACGAGTTTGACGCTCTGTTATGCAGTCGCTCTCTTCATCACATGCAACCACTAGACAAAGCCATGGCTGCGGCCTATCGCTTACTTAAGCCAAACGGCTTACTTCTGGTCGATGACTTTGGTTACGAAAGAGTCGATCAAAAAACAGCAATCTGGCTCTTTAACTTAGCCCAATTAATTGCCGCTGAAGAGAAGCCTAAAAAAAACAAAGACGAAGCAACAGAAAAGCACCGCCACAGCTGGCTTACAGCAGAGCGCCACGAAAGCAATACACTCGGGCCTGGCCATGAGCAATCTGAAGCGATTTCACTTTGGCGCCACCACCATGAGATTGAGCACCATGTCAGTTCTTTCGAGAGGGTCAAAAACGCCCTTTTAGACAAATTTGAAATCATCGAAGAGCGCAGAGTACCCTATCTTTTTCATTATCTCTGCGATCTTCTACCCCACACCAAATCTGGTGCCGATAGGGCCAGCCTGATTTACAACTGGGAAAAAGAACTAGCTCAAGTTGGTGGCATAGAAATGTGCGGAGCACGTATCATTGCCATCAAGGCTTAAATCTTGCTCTTGCGCTTCTCCACAAAATCGATAATTTTGGGCTGCATTTCTTCGAAAAACTTAGGAAAATTCTCGGGTAGATGATTGAAGACAGCGGCAACCTGCACTCCATCAGCAAGGTGACAAACAAAGCTGGCCGTACCAAAAGTAAGAGCTCCACTATGGGCCCACTGGCCAGTCTTGGGCGCAAAATTCCAACCTTTAGCGTAATATGAGCCAGACTTCTTCTTGGTTTTCACTGGCGCCACTTCGGGTGGTGCCAACATCAATTTTATGGTATCAGGAGTCAAGAGTTTACAGCTGCTGCTGCTGCCATCAGCGGCGGCCACAAACTTGACCAGATCTTCCGCGCTAGCTAGCCAACCGCCATGGGCGTCCATTGCTTCTTGGGAAAAGCTTGAGCCATACGAAGCGGTTACTTGCTCTGGTTCAGCGGCATACACAGACCATCCTCTATCACCAATCCCTCGATCGTCGTAGAAAACTTCAAGGGGCGACATCTCCACCAGGCGGGTGTGGCCAAGAGCCATGGCATTAGCACCTGCAGGTCTTAGAACGTTCTTTTTGACATAAGTTTCATAGTCTTCACCGCTGACCTTTTCAATTATGCGGCCGAGCATGTTATAGCCGAAATTGGAGTATTCATACTTAGTAGCAGGGTCGCGATCAAGCGGTTTGGTTAAGCGATAGCGAACAATCGCCTGGGGAGAAGCTGGCTGCGGCAAACTATACTTCTGAGCCGCGAGGCGCAGATATTCAAACTGAGGATCGCCTTTCTCATTAGAAAAGCCAGAAGTGTGCTCAAGCAGATGCCGCACGGTTACGGTCTGCAACCTGGGATCAAACGGCTCACCGGCAGCCGGTTTGTAATCTTTCAGTATGTCTAGAGCTTTATCTTTTACGGTCAATTTACCTTGCTGCACCAGAGTCATGATCGCCACTGCCGTAATTGGCTTAGAAGAACTGGCAATGCGAAAAAGCGAATCACAGGTGGTATCAACTTTATGCTCTTTATCGGCAAAGCCAAAAGCCTTAGAATAAACGAGCTTGCCATCCTTAGACACCGCCAGCTGCCCGGCATAAATGTCATTTGTCTTCATCACCTTGAGCATAAGGTCATCGAGCTTATCGAGCTTGCTCGAATCAAGCCCAGTGCGGCTTGTCACCGGCAGGCTTACTTTCCCGCTCTTCTTTGCCGCGAAAGCAGCTTGACTTGTGCCTTGAGTAAAAATCGGACTAAGCAACACGCTGGCGCAAAAAAGGCTCGTCATTACTTTGATGGGAGAGGTTTTCATTTTTTTGGCTTCCTTGTAGGTTTGCTTATTTTTCTCTTGAGCGGCTGACACTGAATACAAAAATGACTGGAGCGACCATTGAGCTTGATCCTCTCAATCAAGCTAGAACACTGGCGACAGGGCTCACCTTCTCGCCCATAAACCCAGGCCAAGTTTTGATAATTACCGTTGACACCACTACTATCGGTATAGTCACGCAAAGTAGAACCACCAGACTCGATAGCGCGACTGAGCACTAATTGCACATTCTCAACCAGCCTAATTAGCTGTTCTTCTGAGACTTTGCCAGCGGCGATGGTGGGATGAATACCAGAGAGAAATAACGACTCATCAGCATAAATATTGCCCACACCAGCAAGTATGTGCTGATCTAGTAATGCTGTTTTCACTGCTTGATTTTTGCCTTTGAAGGCCGTGGACAAATGAGCGCTAGTCAAAGACTCAAGTGGTTCGACACCCAATTGCACCAGGCTAGGAATTACATCTTCAAATGTCTTTCCTTTAGGCTTAAACCAGAGTCGACCGAAGACGCGCATATCTTCGAAATGCAACTCCCGACCGCTGGCAAGCAGAATGCGCACCCGCAGAAACTGTGGCGGTCTTATAGCTTTTGACGTTTTTGCTGACTTAGTAGTAGCTTTAGTTGCTTCATTAGCTTTAGAAGCTTTAGCACCACTCTCTCTAGCTTCGCGCACCAGCAGCCGCCCCGACATACGCAGGTGACAAGCCAAACCGGCGCCACGATCAAGTTCAATTAAAAGATACTTGCCTCGGCGCAAAACCTGACCAAATTTATGACCCGGAAGAGCCGCGATAAAGGCATCAACATCAGGAAAGGCGATGGAAGCGTCGCGCAAAACCTCAACAGCCACAATAGCATCACCCGCTAAGGCCAATTGCAAACCACGTTTTACTGTCTCGACTTCGGGCAATTCAGGCATTTAGTATCTCTCTCAACAATTATTCCCAAGTTATTTCTAGCCTGGAGAGAAGAAGAAGGCCGCACCCAAAATGGCGTATACAGCTAGCAGCTGAACCCCTTCCAGCCAATTGCACTCACCGTCGGTAGCTACGAAAGAGAGAATAATCACAGAGACAACAATAGATAATATTTCTATTTCAGAGAAGCAAAGGTCCATGGGTTTGCCGATAACATGACCAGTAAAGACAATTACAGGCGCTACAAAGAGAGCGATTTGAGCCCCTGAGCCCAAAGCAATATTGATGGCAAGATCCATTTTGTTTTTGGCCGCCATTAAAATGGCAGTGCTGTGCTCAGCGGCGTTACCGACGATTGCTACCAAAATTACACCAATAAAAATGTGACTTAGTCCCAGAGTGACAGCCGCTTCTTCCACCGCATGAACTAGATATTCACTAAGAATAGCCACACCCACGGTCGAACCAAGTAGCACAATTATGCCTGTGCGCACACTCCAGCCGCCCACCCCGAGGTCTTCACCTTTGTCTTCGTCAGAGGCCTGGTAAAGCTGTTTGTGGGTCTTTAGAGCAAAAACCAGACTCAATATATAGGTTACGAATTGCACCCCAGCAATCCAGAGTGCCAAGCTATAGTCGCCGTGGCCAACATGATGCCTGTTTGCCAACTGACAGACTGCCGGCACTGTCAAGCTTATGGCCGCTAGTGCCAACAAAGTAGCCGATGTAGAAGCTGCGGTGCGATTGAAATACTGCGTGCGGTATTTGATGCCACCAGCCAGGATGGCGCCACCTAACACCAATAAGACGTTACCAATAATCGAGCCGGTAATCGAAGCTTCAACTACATCGATTAAGCCCGCGCGCAGAGCCGATATGGCAATGATCAATTCGCAAGCATTACCAAAGGTAGCATTGAGTAAAGCGCCAGCCCCCGAGCCGACCCGGTCAGCCAAGACCTCTGTGGCCTTTCCCATAATGCCAGCAAGAGGAACAATGCCAAGGCAGGCAGTGAAGAAAATGATGTAAGCCGGCCAGTGCAAATAAGCACCAATAATCGGCAAAGGAATGAAAATTAGAAAGATGTTGAGAATGTTCTCAAAGGAGAATTTCATCGATTATTTTACCGGCACCATATTTAATACCAACTCGACTATTGTGGTTTTAAGCCTTGTCTCAGTCTTACCCGAAATTGCCCGATCTACATCAGGGCAAACAAAATTGGACATTCCTACTCTATATGAATGGTGGATGTTTAAAGACAAGTGTCAAAATAATTCTGTCAGCAAATTGTACTGAGAAAAAATTAAGTGGTCTTGCCCCCCCCAAATTGACCATATCGTTTCGATATCGGAGTTAACATATTGCAACGACAGACGACTGTCGACTGGAATTGCCTTGACCAATTCGCGGGAAATGCTGTAAAGCCCCCAAGAACGCCAAGCCTTCCAGAGAAAGTCTATAAGGTTCAACACTCAGGGGGTAGCAGTGATGGTAGCGGTCAAGTCGGCGAAAGTGCCGACAATGGAATGCGAAACCGAACACTTTTTGATGGCCCAAAGACAACTCGACGAAATCGCCGAGGAAATGGGTCTAGACAGAGAGCTTCACGAGCGCTTGCGTTACCCCAAAAGAGCGCTGATTGTGACTGTGCCGGTGCGCATGGATGACGGAACAGTTAAGTCATTCACTGGCTACCGAGTTCACCATGACGTCACCCTTGGACCAGCCAAAGGGGGCATCCGCTTCCATCCAGAGGTAAATCTGGGCGAAGTTTCATGCTTAGCCATGCTTATGACCTGGAAATGCGCCCTCATGGGCCTTCCTTATGGTGGAGCTAAAGGCGGTATTCGTTGCGAACCATGGAAGCTTTCAATCGGTGAAAACGAGCGACTAACCAGACGCTACACCTCCGAAATCATTAATTTGATTGGTCCAGACAAGGACATCCCGGCTCCTGACATGTACACAAATGAGCAGACCATGGCCTGGATTATGGATACCTACAGCATCAACGTCGGTCACACCGTGCCTTCAGTGGTAACCGGTAAACCCGTTTCCATTGGCGGCTCCTTCGGCCGTACAGAGGCCACTGGTCGCGGTGTAGCTTATTGTGCCAGACGGGCTGTGAGCCACTACGGCATCAAAGGCGATTCACCGACTGTAGTTGTTCAAGGTTTCGGCAACGTGGGCTCTATTGCAGCCAAGCTGCTGCACCAAGCTGGCTACAAAATTGTTGGTGTTTCCGACGTCCATGGCGGCATCTACAATCCTAAAGGTATCGATATTCCAAGATTGTTTGCTTATCTCTCTGAAATGGGCAAGGTGGAAGGCTTCACTGGCTCAACCCCAGTAAGCAACAAAGATCTGCTTGAACTTCCTTGCGATTTGCTCATTCCAGCAGCCCTGGGTGGCCAAATCACTGAAGAAAACGCCAACAAACTCAACTGCAAAATTGTTGTTGAAGGCGCCAATGGACCGACTACCCCAGAAGCTGACTTGATGCTTCATGAGCGCGGCATTATTGTCATTCCTGACATTCTAGCCAACGCGGGCGGCGTCACGGTTAGCTACTTTGAATGGGTACAAGGCATGATGCACTTGTTCTGGAGCGAAGACGAAGTCAATCAACGTCTAGAACAAATCATGGGCAGAGCCTGCGATCAAGTTTTGGAACTAGCAACCAAGAGCAAATTGAGTGTAAGAATGGCAGCTCTGCGTATCGGAGTTTCACGAATTGCCGAGGCGAAGCGGTTGCGCGGACTTTATCCATAAAGCTAAGCCACTAGCGACTGATAAAAGGCACTGGTCATAATAGGGCCAGTGCCTCTTTTTTTCTTGTTTACTGATTTAGTAAGGGCAATATGTGGCACAGATAAGATACAAGGCCTATCGATTTGGCCGTTTATAAGTCTATTGGTAATCACATGTTCTCATCGCGTTCTCAGGCCGGGAAACAAAATACACCAGCACCGCGAAATTTTCGCCTGCCTAAGCAATCGGTTGTACCAAACTACACCGATATTCAGTTCTTGGCACAAGAAGCTAACAAGCAACAAGGCAGGCAAGTTGAGCTGCCCTTTTCTGTAACTGAGGGCTCGCAAGAATTTGTCGTCACAGTTAAAGTCGATCCTGGCATCTCTTTAGATCCGATCTGGACTTTAACAGCAGTAACTTCCCAAGGGCACCAGCAAATTTTCGCTCATCCAGAGCCAGATTTGAGCATGGTGACCAATCTTGTGATGAGCGGCTGTGGCTGCGACCTGTTTGCCGATAACCTGGCCACAGAACAAATGATGGGGCGCGACACTTTATCTAATCTCAACCCCATTGGCACTCAGTCACAAGAAGTTCCGGCAGTAGCAAGCAGCAACCAGAGCCACTCCCAAGAAAACGAAGTGGTCTTTGATGCGCCTAAACCAGGAGTTAAGGCCACTCTTGAAGGCGACCTGACAAAGATGCAAGCGCCTAACTTATTGCAGTCATTAGCCATGGCAAAAATGACCGGGCGCTTGGATGTAAAAGACAAACAAGAATCAGCCCGCGTTTATTTTATAGATGGTGCGGCCGTTCACGCCGAGATGAAAGAAGCTGTGGGCGATACGGTGCTAATCGAGCTAGTCACTTGGACAGCTGGTGAATTCAGATTTTGGCCTGACGAAAAGAGTGCACATAACACTGTCAAAAGAAGACTAGACGCCATGCTCATGGAGGGCGTGACGCTGCTTGACCAGAGCCAATATCTAGATTCAGCAGGCCTCAAGCTTGAATCTTGCCTGGTCAAACGCAATGCCATTATTTCAGAGCAAGAGTTTACCGCTCGACTGCAAAAAGGCGCACCAATTGCGCTGCAACCACAAATTGATTTCTATGAACTGATCGACAACCATAGTCAATTCTTCGATATTTTGGCTAAACGCCCAATGCGCAAGCCAGAGTATGTTCCTATTCTTTTCAATTTAATCAGCTGTGGCCTAGTACAGGTAACTGATCAACAGGCACGCTCAGCCGGTCGAGGCCTAGGTATTGACGAAGGCACACTGCAAAGCGTCAATAAATCTCTCATTCGACAAGAAACCGATATTCTCACTTATCCTGCTTTTCTCTACTTCTTACAGCAAGAGTATCTGCGCTACGAGTATTTCAACTTCCCCTTCTCGCTAGTTGTCTTTAGTCTTGGTCACAGAAAGGGCGGAGCCACCGGACCAGTTGAAGCATTGCAGACCCTGGCAGTAAAAAGAGCGATGCAGCGCATCAGCTTGGTCAAGCGTCCTATCGATATGCTCGGCCACTACGAAACTTTCGACTTCGGCTTGATTCTGCCGAACTCCAATGCCAAAGCGGCAGGAGCGCTAGCTCACCGCATTGTGGATGTCTTGAGAGAAGCCCCTCTTACCGCTGATATGGACCCTAAAGGAATGGTGTTCGCCTTCGGTGTAGCCGGGGTTCCTGAAGATAGCCAAGAACTCGACAAACTACTAAGCTCAGCCAAAGGCGCTCGAGACATGTCAAAGACCACCCAACGCATTGTTCTTGCCCGCGATGTCTCAAACGGCTAACTCAGACTCAGGGCAATCTTAAGCACGTAACAAAGTTAGATTAGATCTGGCGCGAATCGCTTGACATCAAGTTATGCTCCGCTAATATAGAGTTCTCGCTCGTCTTTAGCGGGTCTTTCTTTTTTTACATAGCAAATAGTAGTAACTTTTGGCAGGTGACTGAATGCGGCACTTCGGTGATTCCGCACAACCTAATAGCAATGGCTTGGCCACCGCAGACACACAGCTGACAGCTGTGACAAAGAGCGAGGCCGGTGGCAATCTTGCTCGTTTCATTCATGACCAGTTTAGTCCAGCTAATCGCTATGACCTCACCGCCCCATCGCCCTATGAAGCAGCCAATTCTAAAAATGGCACAGTCAATGAAATGAGCAGTGCCCTCGGTAATGCTTTAAGCAATGGTTGGGGAGCGGGCGAGAGAGCCCGGCAAAAGAGCCAAGAAGCTAAAGACGCAGCAGCACTACCAGCTCTATCTTTTTGCCCAGGTCAGCGCCCAGAACAGCTTCCGGCGCAATGGGCCGCCAACGACAAATACGATAACGAAGAACAAAAATTCGTGGTTCCCAACCGGGGCAATCTCTTTAGTCCAGCACCAGACAAAAATGCCTTTTCCAATGCTGCCAGCGAACAGAATAAAGAAGCATTCGCGGCATCAGTTATTGAAGATTTTCGCAGCCCGTTCAAGAGCATGCGTTCACAACTAGCGATAGGCGACCATACTAAAGAAGAAAAAATAGCAGCGCGCGATGTCGCTTTTGAAGCAGCGAACTGCTACCAAACGATTCAGATCAATCCGCAAGAAGGTTCAACAAAGACGATTACAACCCTAAGTGATTTGTCTTCTTCACGCATACATATCAAATCACAAGACGGTTCATCGACAACCTACACAGACAGACTCGGTCGATCAATTAGCGAAAGTCGCTATGACTCCAGCGGCAAACTAATTAGTGAAACCACATCTGAATTCGAGAATGGTGGCAATACCGCCATCCCCTCAAAAAAAGTAATTAGAACAGCCAATGAAACAACCGAAATCATCTTAGACAGCAGAGGTCTTGTGCTAGCAAAAACAACCCTGCCATATTCTGACTTGAATAATGCCTGAGGATTTCAGTACAGCAATTAATGGCATCACTATTTCTCTGCACCAGGGCGACATCACCCGAGACAATGCCGAGGCCATAGTCAATGCGGCCAACTCGTCTCTTATGGGAGGAGGTGGCGTCGACGGAGCAATTCACCGGGCAGCTGGACCAGCACTCAAAGAAGAATGCAAACAAATCAAAGCGATGCAAGGCCCATGCGCAGCTGGCAACGCTGTCATTACCGGTGGTGGCAGACTAAAAGCACAATATGTTATTCATACAGTGGGACCGATCTGGCGTGGAGGAGTCACCAACGAGAAGCAAATTCTCAGCAATGCTTATAGGAACTCGCTCCAACTCGCCGTTGACAATCAAGTTGCCTCCATAGCCTTTCCCTCAATCAGCACTGGTGCATACGGCTACCCACTAGCCGAAGCCGCTGCAGTAGCCATGGCTGCGGTAAAAGACTTTATCATTCAAATAGATCAAGGCGCTGAATTGAAACAAGTGCGCTTTGTGTTATTTGATGTCTTCACTTATCAAGCCTTCAAAGAAGCTTTAGTCAAGCTCTAGTCAAAGTCTACTTTCCTTACTCAAAAGACAGTCTAGCTAGTCGTCAAATCCACGTTTGAAATCACGCTTACCACCGCGCTGTTGCTTATCGCGCTTGCTGCCTTTTCTATAATCACCTTCATCACCCCAATCATCTTCTTCCACGGCAGGACGACGCTGCTTATTCTTGCGACCACCATTAGTACCGTTGCTGCCGCCTTCAGCCACATAAACTTGTGGTTCATATGCAACCGGTGGCTCAACGCTAGTTTCATTGCGTGTCAATACTTCTGGTGCAGTGACAATTTCAGGCTGAGCCGTAACCTCAGGTTGAGCTGCGCCCGCTGGCTTGACCACGCCATCTGGCTGCACTAAGCCTTGATCAACAAGACGAGCAGTGAAGTCTTCAGGCACAGGCTGCTTAAGAAGATCGGCTAAACCCTTTGAAATAGAGGCATCAGTAGGCGGTTCTAAAGTTACGGGAGCTTCCTGCAGAGGCTTAACTACTTCAGCAATTGGTTCGGCGACTGGCTCTAAAACTGGTTCTACAACAGGCTTAGTTAATGGCTCAGCTGTTTGGTCCACAACTTGGTCAGCCGGCTTATCGGCAGGCTTAGGCCTAAAGTTGTTTGGTTCAGCGCCACGCAAAGGTTGCTCCACCCGAGGTCTTTCTTGAGGCGAGTCGCCACCACGATTACTACGGAAGTTACCGCGGCCGCCACCTGGTCCATTGCGGTCGAAACCACGGCCAGCTGCAGCACCAAATCCGCCAGGGGTTTCAGGGCGAGGGTCGCGAATTTTCCCAGAAATCATATCTGAAACTATTTGCTGTGCTCTTTGCCATCCCGGCTCGCCTTGCGGAATCAAGCGATTGACGATGGAAAGCGCGAAGGCTTCGTTAGTCTCACGAGCAGAGTCGTGATAAGCGGCATCTTGTCCTTTCTCTCTTGCTTTGTTGGCATTCTGATTAGACTTGTTGCCAAATTGAATTGCATCGAGCAGTCCTCTAACATCTTCAAGAGAACCAGTACGAGGCACCACTAAATTAAGCAGTTCTGTATGTTCAGGAGCCGTAGTTGGATCTAATTTAGTGAGAATGTTCTTCAAGGCGAAATGATTCTGGGTGCCCAAATCGAGCAGTCTGTTGACCAACTGTGGATTGGCTGCAGTATTTTGCATGTCGATAGCTAGGTCAAGAACATTCAAGCGATCAGAAAGCTGATTGTTTACTGGCCGTGGTGGACGATATTTCGGACTCTGCATTTCGACCATGCGACTAGTCTCAAGCCAGTTCGCAAGGTTTTGATCGAAACCAGCTGGGTATTCGTAGTGACCACTGCCATCGGTTGCCAAAGTTGAATAGCGCTCACGCAAGCTTCTTAGATATGAGCTAGGCAATGCCTCTTTCAGCACAGCCAAGTTATCAACCGGCTTACCAGCTGTCTCAGGATTCATGTCATTGCGAGTTTGCAAGCGCTCATAGGCAAGTTGCAGGCGATGTCCGATGAAACCCATCTCCGCATCTGAAAGCGGAGCCGCTGTAGTTTTTTCAGGAGTAGAAAGGAATTTGCGAATGGTTGGAATATCGAGCTTGGCATGATCGGGGTCACTGAGAGCATCACGTACTTCCGCACGATTAAGTACCCGCCCGTTACCAATGTGCATGAGCGCCAGATTGTTGACATCAGGGTGCATGCCCGGCTGATTAGCGGGCTGATAGGCATGAGTCAACCAATCAGCAAAATCAGCATCACTCATCTTACCGATGAACTCACTGAGAATGGTGCCTTTAACTACCTTGGCTGTTCCTTCTGCTTGTTGAAACTCTTTTATCAAAGTCTCTGGAACAATTACAGCGCGACCACCTTGATGGGTAATAGCAGCATCAGGGTTTTGAGCAATACGCTCAGCTTGGACGCGAGCGGCTTCTTGACGATCACCAGCAGCTTGATCGGCACTATATTCGGGCTTCGGTGCTTGAGCAAGGGCCTCCGGTTGAGCTCTTACTGCAGCCTCAAGCGGTTGAGTAGTCTCAGCTGCGGCCTCAACCCCATCAAGAGAGCGGCGACCAGTAGCAGCTTGAAGCTGCTCTAACAAGTTAGGCGAGGTAACACTGCGCTCAGGGAATTTGTTAAGGATATCGGTATGCAATACAGCATCGATAACAGCTGCATGAACTCCATGGCGGGTTTGATTACCATAGGCTTCCATCAGTTTAGTGAAACCGGGATTTTCGTTGACCCATTGTCTAACGCTCTCTCTAAATTGCAAATGCTCAGCAGCACTAGTCACAGGCATTTTCATCAGGGCGCCGAATGACTGTCTTACTTCAGGCGGAACTGGATCAGTGTAGCGATCGACTTTAGTAATCACTCGCTGCAGACCACCAGAACCAGCATAAGCTTCTTGGACAATTTGATTAACTTCGCGATCACCAGCCAGCTCAGTAACCATACGCAAGGGCACTTCAGCACCGCGGCCTTGCCCGTAAGCATAGTCGAGAAGCTTATAGACATCTAAAGGGCTAGCATTCGCTTTTGCCGCAGCCTCAGCCAGCTGAACACCTTCCTTAAGGGTAGCGATACTTTCAGGAGAACTTCTAAAAGCCTCTTTGATCAACTTTTCCATAGGCACATTGCCTAGATCTTTGGCCTGTTCTGCCACTTTAGCCATGGCAACACTGGCAGACCGACCATCTCCAGCCGCATGCTCAAAGAATGCCACGACATCATCGGCAGTGGCGCGGGCGTCAACAGCTTTGCTGGCAAGAGCCACGCTCTGCTCAAAGCTGGCTTTCATAGCCTCGCTCACCTGATGGGTGCGCGTATTGGAAAAACCTTCAGGTTTTTGATCTAGTTCGCTTAGTTTTACCTCGGCTACTGGTTCTGCCGCTGGTTTAACTTCAGCAACAGACTTTACTTCAGCCGCTGGTTCAGCAAGGCGTTCGGGGCCAAGAGGAGCATCAGTGGCAACCGTCTCTTTCGGCAAAACTGGAACTGGATCTGCAGCAGCATCGGCCTTAAGTGGCTCTGTGACCGCTTCAACCTTAGGTAGCGGCGCTTCTTCACTAGCAAAGGCACGGCGGTCTCGCCCTGCTGCCAGTGGTGAAACATCAGCCTGTGGTCTCAAGTTAGGCCGATTGGCAAGATGCAAAGCCGAAGCACCAGTGCCACCAGCCGCACCATCAGTGATAGCCTGCAAGGCACCGCGCTTAAGTATGCGAGCAATGTCATAACCACCGGCAAAGTCTTCTGAGTCTTTCTGGCGCATAAATTCGTTAGTAGCGCCAGAGCTAAAGCCAAAAGTAGCGCCCATACCGACATTGGGAAGAAGCTGACTTTCGCTAACAAATTTTCCAAGCTTAGAAGCGGCCATAGATTCGGCAATGGCAGTGCCTTCAAAGATCTTCATGCCAGCCTTGCTCATGCCAGCAAAGGCGCCATGGGCTCCCATGAATAGACCGGCATCCATCACCATTGCTTTACCATCAATAGCGGTGCTAAATGTCTTGCCAACTCCGGCAGTAAAACTTTCGCCAGTAAGCTTGCCCTGGTCATTTAAGTAAGTAGAACTGGTCAAACCACTCTCATATATTCGGGAGGAAGCGCCTAAGGCCATACCTTTGAGGCCGATACCCATATATTTAGCAGTCACTGAAGCAGCTTCTGCTGGCGCCAGGGTGAAGCTCTTGGCACCGACATAATCAAAAGTCTTCTTCAGAGCGAAACCTTTAAGGCCGCCCATGGCAAGGTTTACAGAGGCCTCTCCAGCTGTGTCCTTAGCATGAACCGAATCTAGACCATAGGCGACGATAGATCCAGCCAGCATAGCGCGAGACTTAGCCCCAGCGAATAGCGGCACTGCTTTGATAAAACTTCCGGCATAAAAATCAACTTCGTTCTGCGCCTTAACCGCCTGTTGATCACCCTGAACAGCCTGGCGAATTTCTTGGCGCAAGCTGCTTCCAGTGGGTAGCACGCCATTTACAGCTTGAGCTTCGGCCTGCACCTTCAATTGCTTAAGCTGGTCAAGGGACGGAGTGTCTTTGTTGTAGACAAAATGCACCAACTTGTCGAGCACCGACTTATTGTCGGCAGCCTGTTGGTGCATATCAATTTGCTTGTTTAGAGACGCCAAGGAACCATCGCCGGCCCCAGCTTTGTCAAACTTTGAGTTTAGAGTTTCAGGATTTTCAGGCATACCGTTTGTGGGATAGCGCTTTCGACTGTGTGAAAGTCTACAATTTACTGCTAAAGATTACGTTTTCAGCAGGTCGACAGCAATGGGGAAGCTCCCATGCTTCTATACTCTATCTATATATTCACCAATGTACCCAGAAGTGAAAACGTTAAATCCGGCAGAAAGACGGGCATAGTAAGCCCAGGCAGCTTTTTACTGAAAGGACCAGACACGCCACAATGGCCAAAATCCTATTAGTTGAAGACGAGCCTGACTTTTCAATTTTGATCGCTCAGCTGCTAGCGTCTGAACACCACACCGTTGAAATCGCGGCCAGTGGCGAGTCAGCCTTAGAACTCTTGGCCGTCTATCACTTTGATTGCCTCATTCTCGACTGGAACCTACCAGGAATAAGCGGGTTGGAAGTCTGTCAAAAATTCAGGGCGAAAAAAGGCCTGACCCCAATTTTAATGTTGACCGCTCGCCAGCATGTCGACGACAAATCGGCCGGGCTAGACTCAGGCGCCGACGATTATTTAACCAAGCCTTTTGAGTTGAAAGAACTGTCTTCCCGGGTCAGGGCTCTTTTGCGGCGACCTAGCAGCTTTCAAGGTACGAGCCTGAAAGTTGGAAGGCTGGAAATGGACGTAAACAACTTCAAACTGACCAATCAAGGTAAAGAAGTACAGCTCTTGCCCAAAGAATTTGCCTTACTCGAATTTTTCATGCGCCACCCCAACCAGGTCTTCAGTCCAGAGACATTAATTGACCGAGTTTGGGCCTCTGACCATGAAGCCTCTCCTGAAACCATTCGCACCTATATAAAGCGCTTACGCAAGAAACTCGATATCGAGGGTCAGCCATCTAATCTCTCTACTGTTCATGGCGTCGGCTATAAGTTTGATCCGCAGATGGATTTAACCACTGGCTAGAAGTTAAACCGATATCTTTTTAACTTGGGCCCAGCGGCCAAAACTAAACCGTTATCGCTCTAACTTCAAACCTTCGGGGAAAACTAAAGCGATTTCGCGATAATTTCAAATTTGCTTTCCACTTCCACAACTTTGCCACATTTGGAACATAAACTGTTTCTATCGACCAACTGGTAGCAACGAGGAATAACCCATGGCACGCGTTGATGTACTTGAACTCAAATCATTTCAAAAGATTAGCCTGAATGAAGTGAGCTATATCAATGACTTCGATTTGAAAAAGAATCAACTGGCCAAAACTGAAGACAGCCCGAAAAAAGCAGCAAAACCGGCAAAACTTGAAATTGACCTAAAATCAAGATTCAAAGCCTGCTTAGCTAGCTTAAAATCGACTCTGAACAATATCCTCTACGAAACCGTACCGCTCTGCGACACTTACTCACCAGAGTAAAGCAAAGCTTCGAACAATTTTTCCAGATAAAAGGGGCGGGCTCAAGTCGAAAGACTTGGGCCCGCCGGGGTTCTGGAGCTACTTCCCTCAGCCAAGAGCAAAGTCGTCATACCTTGGCTGGCTCTACCTTGGCAAGGCGAGCAGGCCTGCGGCTAAACATGCCGCGCACCACCAACCAAACCAAAGGCAATACACCAACGAAGACAAAAACGAGATCGCCAGCCACTCGCAACCAGGTCAAGGTCTGAAACAGATGCGAGTGAATAAACTCTGGACTGCGGGCGAACCAGAAACCCTGACGATAGCTCGCAATCATTTGAATAACCCCAGCAGGGAAGATATTGAGCACAAGCATGAGCATCAAGCCTACATTTAGGCCCCAAAAAGAGAGCCCAGCCAAGCGATTACTCCAAGCATCTTCAGTCATGAGATAGCGAGTAGAAAAGAGAACCGCCGCCACCGAAAGCATACCGTAAACGCCCATCATGGCCGCATGGCCGTGGTTTGAAGTGAGATAAGTAGCGTGCTCGTAATAACTAACAATTGGAGTATTGATGAGAAAACCAAAAACACCGGCTCCAAGGAAATTCCAGAACCCTACTGCGATCAAAAACATCATCGCCCAGTAGTGCGAAAAATTCTTAATCGTCCCCTCAACCTTTGCTAGTTCAATGAACTTCCAAGCATCCATGGTCAAAAGCGTTAGTGGTACAACCTCCAAAGCCGAAACCATAGAACCAAGAGCCATATTAATAGCGGGCTGCGCCGTCCAGTAATAGTGGTGACCAATGCCTACTATGCCACTACCAAGGTAGAGAATAATATCGATATAAATGACAGAAAGAGCAGACTTCTCCGAAACCATGCCCAGGCTGCAGAAGAAGTAGGCCACAATAATAGTGGTGTAGAGTTCAAAAATACCCTCCACCCAAAGATGCACCACCCACCAACGCCAGAAGTCAGCTACAGCAAAGTTAGTGCCAGGGTGATACATCATGCCGAAACTAAAGAACAAAGGTATTGCCATAACGCCGTAAAGCAGCATATAAGGCAAGCTACCGTGATCTTTGCCCTTGAGCAATGGACTAATACTGCGGTAAACGATGAAAGCCCAAAGCACCATGCCCACAGTCAAGAGCGCCTGCCAGAAGCGACCAAGTTCTAAATATTCCCAGCCCTGGTGACCAAACCAGAACCAAAGATTGCCGAGCATATTCTTGATACCAAGCCATTCTCCGCCGATACTTCCCACAGCAACAACGAGAATAGCCACGAACAAAGTCTTAACTAACCAATGCTGCCCTCTTGGTTCATGGCGCGATAGCATTGGCGCCATAAACATTCCTGCAGCTAACCAGGCAGTGGCGATCCAGAAAATTGACAACTGCAAATGCCAACTGCGTGTGATGCTATAGGGAAAGATACTGCGTATATCAAAGCCGTAGAAGCCATTTTCAACAATATAGTGCGCCGTGACAATGCCAAAGAAAGTCTGGAAGAGAAACAGCAACACCACGACAGCAAAATAAGGATAGAGGGAAGTCTGTGAGCGATAGGGCTGATAGGACTTAACGTTATCAACCATGCCCTTACCGTCAGGCGCCCAGCCTAAACCGGGGAATGCACTGAGAAGGAATTGTGTCAGTCCAATACCACCAACTAGCATCACCAGGCTCATGGCACTCCAAAAGAAGATCTGCCAATTAGGGCCATTGCCAACAAGCTTGTCTGGAGGCCAATTATTTGTATAGGTGTAATCTTTGCCAGGCCTATTGGTGTTACAAACCCACGCCCCCCAAGCAAAAAAGCGACTGAGTTGGAGGCGCTCACTAGAGTCAGCAATGTAGTTAGTCGGCAACGGCAATCTTCGACCAACACCAAATTCGGTATCATAATAAGGAGCCAACTGACGATAGGCTTCTGTTTGGCCATCGGTGAAAGTCAACGTATTTGCTTGCTCGTCGTAGCGATTAACTTTCTGCTCTTTCTGTAGAGTACTCTCTAGATCGCTACGCAGGCCATCCTCTAGCTCAGCATATGGCTTGTGAAAGCGCTTCTGAGCCATCTGTTGCAAGGCAATTTCGCCTTGGCGATGGAGGTAATCCGCAGAAAAATCTGGGCCGTTGTATGCACCATGGCCAAAGAAAGAACCAACATCCATTAAGCCGTACTTTTGAAAAACAGCTTGACCAGCTAATATATCGCTACCAGTAAAGAGCACAACACCGCTCGAATCAACCACTCTATCTGGTATCGGCGGCGCTTGATTAGTAGCTTCATGCCCCATAAAAATCAGGGTCGAGAAACCAGCGATCAAGACAAAAAGCACAGACAGCTTCCATCTCCAAGACATAGACAAGTCCTCTTGTTTTGGGTCGCCAGTAAGTGAGGGCTCCATGCTAGCACTCCCTCACTTACTTTTGTGCTACTTTTTAGTCAATTACACAGTTGCGACATTTCGTTCAAGCCACGGTTGATTGTCATTTTTGCGAAAACCATCGGGTTCATAGCCAGTCTCAGCTAGCTCATTCTTATAGGCAGCGGGATTATCCGCAGCTTCGATCATGGTCTTGGCGACAACTCCAATGGCAGCTTCCCAGGTCTCTTGCATCTCGGGAGTCCACTGGCCTTCTTTAGCGAGGTGATCCGAAAGAACAGCTAAGAGATTTTCACCAACAGCATCATAGTGAGCATTCTCTGTTTTATATTTCAAATGCCTGATGCCCATAGCATGCAAATAAGGCAGAAGTCTTCCCGGTTGCTCCACTCCAGCGACAATAGCGCCCAATGAAGCAACTAGTTTTTTGTGCTGTTCTTCTGGCGGCGTGTGGAAAAGTGGTATCACGGCCGGATACTTATCGAAAAGTCTTTTGTAGAAAGCCATACCGAGCGCTGTGGCGCCGCCATTCTCTACCTTGGCTCGCTCAAAAGTCTCCCGCAACAGCGCAACATTCAAAGACATGATTAAACTCCTGTTTTAGTGTTCACAAATAACTGCAAATCACGCATAAGTGCATCCAAATCGTCTATGTGACACATGCAGTCGCAGATACCAAGTTCGGTATCTAAAATACTTTCATCGCATTGAGTGGGAACGCTCACGCCGTGCTCTTCGAATACCACCACAGCACCTGGATATGCCTCAAGAATGTCTTTAACAGTGGTTTCCTCTGTAATTGTCATGGTCGTACCGTCCTTTCTAACAGTGCACTAAGGCTTCGGCCTTAATGGCGAGGGGAAAGAGAATGGAATTCTCTTTATGAACATGAACACGCAGATCTTGATCAAGATGCGCTAGCCCGGCAAGCAAAGCCTGCCAACTAGCGCAAGCACCTTGTGGTGCAGTGTACTGATCGGTGAGCTGACGCAATTGCATCAAAGCAGCACCAGCATCATCGTGCTCAGACTCAAGATAACTAAGCGGTTTAGCCACTGTAGAAAAAGGAGCACTGGGCAGTCCGCTAGGCCTTCCCTTACACTGATCAAGCAAGCGCACGAAGGGAAACAGAACCAATTCCTCTTTGGCGGTATGTTCCAAGATCTCGGTTCTCATTGCCGAGAAAATGGCGGCCAATTGAAGCAACTTGGGTTGACGCACTCCATGCACTTTGGCGACCTTATCTGCAAGAGCCTGGAGTCGAGGCAACTCATTTTTCAAATAGACATGATGAGTCTGTTCTATATGATCAGCTAACTCAGTCAAACTAGCATTGAGCCAGCTCTGCGCCACCTGGTCAACAGCAACTGCAGCATCGTTATCGACAAGACTGGCAATAACAGTATCAAGGGCAATACCACCCTGAGCACAAGCATCAATAAGAGTGCGCTTCCCGCCGCAACAATAGTCAATGCCAAAATGATCAAAGACAGCTGCACGCAGTGGCTGCTCAGCAACCAAGATGCCTACCGTTTCAGTTCTAAAATTTTCCATGACAGCCACCCGTGGTCTCTCGACCACCATTTTCTTAGCCCAAAAGTCAAACAATCTAATTACTACTTGCAGGTATGAGCAGGCGCAACCTTCGTACCCGTCGTAACCTTGGTCGCCTCAAACACTGGAAGACTGACGCAAGAGCAAGTCTGCAAATATTCCTTGGCAGCAGCACAATCAGGACAATGCCAATTGTCTGGCAAGCTATCAAACGTAGTTCCGGGCTCTATGCCAGCTTCTGGCAATCCTTGAGCCTCTTCCAAAATATAATTACATAATGTGCAAATGAATTTCATGACCCGATCCTCCATTAAAAGTACAGTTTTTCGTTAACAAAATTCCTATTAACATCAAATGTACCTTTATGTCCATAATAGCACTTCAAGGCCCGGTGTCAAGCTCGCAAACGCCCGTAGCATGGTAATGTGTATATAAAGGTACTTTTGATTACGAAGAGGCCGCCATGATTTCCCAAACTTCTGAATACGCCCTTAGAGCGATGGTTTTCCTCGCCATGCAAAATTCGGCCGCCACCGGACAAGGCATCGCCGAGGTGACAAAAGTGCCACCAGGGTATCTCAGCAAAATCATGCAACAGCTAGTCAAAAGCAAGCTGGTAAATTCTCAACGTGGCATAGGCGGTGGCTTTGTCTTAGCGAGAACAGCGGCAGAAATATCAATCTTGGATGTCGTTAATGCTGTCGATCCGATAGACAAAATTACGACCTGCCCTCTCGATATCAAATCGCATGGTCTCAATCTTTGCCCTCTGCACAAGAGACTATCGACCGCGATTGCTCAAGTTGAAAAAGCTTTTGCCGAAACATATTTGAGCGAACTGGTATCAGAATCTCAAAGTCCTTTGTGCACAAGCGTTCCACTTACTCCCAATCAAAGCTTGTGTCAGTAAATTTTTACGGAACAAAAGAATCATACAGAAGTCTTACTTGACACGGGTCGAACTTGCACGCATCCTAAAAAGAGAAGCCCCGGCTTACCAGTTGGAGGGTACGACCATCGAAGCTTTTGACCTACTCGAATATCAAAAACGGGCCCGCGAAACCTGCTGCCCTAAGACACTTTTTCAACTTTGGGAAGATGTCTGCCGCCGCTATGATCAGCATGAAATTGGTGAGTACCAATTTGAAGAAATGAAAGCTGTGATTTGGCCAAACTTAACTGCACTTGCTTCGCTTCGTCGCGCCATAAACGACAGCGACAACGATGTGCGCCGCAAGGACGAGAACCAGCGTAAGCGGGCCTAGTTCAACCATAATTAGTTCCACCATAATTAGTGCAATCTTACAACGCCACTGGAAGCTCCCCAAATTTCAGGCAAAACTCTAACAGGCTCACTGGGAAGACCCGGCTTGTATCGCATCAGTGATACAAGATTCCTAAGTTTTGTGCTAGCTTATCTATTGGCAGTCAATTACTAGTCATTGATTGGCCATAGCCAGTCAAGCAGGTTCGGTGTGGACAAATCGTGGCAGTCACAAGCTCTATATAAACCGGCAGCATTGGTTCTTTCAATTGCCCTGAGCCTGGCAATTGCCGGCGAGAGTGTTCAGGCCTCCGACTGGATTGACGGCGACGTTGATGAAATTCCCCTGAACAAAGCCAGGACAAGGCGCCCCCCGGTTACACCGGTGCCAGACGAAAGCTATGTAGACGATCGCAGTATGCAGCCAGCCCGAATGAGACAACTGCGGGGCAACCGCGACCGGGGTGACGAGCAGACTGACTCAGCGGCCGAGCAAACCGCACGTCGAGGTAGCAGAGATGATGACAATTCAGCTCTCGACATCACGCCACCAGCACCGGTACTAAAAGTTAACAGCAATGGCACCATGCGCATCACTGGCGGTGTCAGTTCTGCGACAATGCGTGCGAGCGCCAGGCAACGGCCAAACCGCGGCTTAGACAGCATGGCTGCCCAATTTTTACAACAAGCCCCCTATCTTGACCAGGCAAAAACTACCACGGTCCAACCAGCGCTTTTCAAAGCCTGGCTAGAGCGCTCACACCCTGGCCAGAGCGCCCAATTTACTAAGACGACAGTGGTTGAAGTCAAAGGAAAATGGGACGATTGCGGCCATATTTTGCGCAATTTTGGCCTGCCTTCTACAAAAATTACCCAAGATAAACTGCCACAGACAGATTTATCTGGCAGCAAAATATTGGTGATCAACTGCGGTTGCGATTTGAGCGAAGCTTCAATTCAATGTGTGCGTCAATTTGTTGCCAAAGGTGGCTATCTCCTGAGCACCGACTGGGCGCTTGATTCGTGCTTAAAAAAAGCCTTTCCTGGTTACGTTGAATGGAATGGCTGTGACACAGAAGATAGCGTGGTTGATGCTGTTGTAGTTGATCAAGACCCAATTTTACTAGCGGGCGTGCCCCATGTGGCCCACTGGAAGCTGGAAGATAAAAGTCAAATCGTTAGAGTGATCCGAGGCAAATCAGTACAAGTACTGGCCCGCAGTCGCGACCTTATGCGCCTAGACGCTGATCAACTGGGCATATTAGCCCTGAGCTTTCCCTATGGCGAGGGACGCGTATTGCACCTGGTTGGTCACTTCGATAACAATGCCAATCTATCATTCAACACCGCCCTACCTGACCCAGCACCTATCATCGGCATCGGCTTGCGGCAGGCAATCGCCACCAACTTCATAATGGCGGCTTTACACGGCGATTTCGCCGCAGAAAGCGCCTCCAGTGGGGAAAGCCCCCAAGTCAAGTATTAAATTAAGCCAATGGCTGACCAATTAACGCCAATATCGGGTACATACAATGGAGAGCGTTGACCATTGAATTTTCGCCGTCCAGCTGACTGCTGAATTTTTCAATCTTTATTTTGACCGGGAGAGCAACCATGAGCGCACTGGACCATTCAGGATCTGCAGACAACTTTCAACACAGTAACGAGCAGATTACCCAGGCTCAGCTCAGCCCTGAGAACTATCAAGCTGGTCGCGAAAACCGCCAGCCTCAAGGCAATGAAGCTTTCGAGGACATTCCAAGCACAGTCAGTGGCAAAAGACTAGAAGTACAAACCGTTGCCGCTTCCACCTTAGGGGCATTCGCCATCATCGTAGGACGCAATGAGCCAATAACACCTGCTGGACTAAAAAATGTTGTATGCCTAATGGAGTTAGACAAAGAAACTCGTGGCGCTCACGGCCTGCCCAACGATCAATCCACCATTCCACCGGAAGCTCTTGCGCGCTTTGGCGGCTTTCTCACACTGCAAGGAGCGAATCATCCATTTCCTGGAGCCAGAGAAGCGATTGCCGAAGTAGTTAAACGCTACTTCACACCGGCCCAAGCTTAGAATCTATTGCTATTTTCTTTATTTGCCTTCATCGGCGTCGTTTAGCGACCAATCGTAGGGCAAGTAGTCGAGCACGAGCTTATCTTGCGAACGAAACTTAGCAATAACATCACGCTCGTCCGTTGGCACATAGAAGCTGACGTATGACGCGATGATGTCTTCATCCATTGGTGGCGGGAAAGTGCGCTTGGCATAACCAGCCTTGGCAGCAAAATCGAGAGTAAACCAGCTAAAGATCTTATTGACTCGAATTACACCAGTACGCGGATTAACAGTGAGATTTTTAGGGTTAGCAAAGAAGTCTTGGGTGCACTGGTCAAGGCGTTTATCGAGGCCCTCAGCCACAAAGGGCTCTGGTGAAAGCTTCGCACAGCTTCTGGAAGCACATACCACCGCGAAATGCAGCCTTGGATCGGGTAATTCATGGCGCAATCTCTCATGTTCAATTTCGTAGAGCGTGACAGGGGCTCCCATTATTTTGAACTTACCGTTCTCCCACTCACCAGGTATTTGTCTAAAGCTACTGGGCGGATACTGCGAATGGCTGCCCTTAATTGGATAGTTATCGAGTACTACTTTTATGGTGATGGCATTGTAAGCATTGAGCCAAAATGCCTTTTTCTGCTCAGTGGAAAAGCGCTCATATTCTTGCTTTGGCAAATCAGCAAGACTTTGTAAAAACTGATCAAGACCAGCCGGATCTTCTTTCCAGCGCTTGTAGTGAACGTTGCCATTCTCCAAATACTTACTCAGCTCGCGCCCAAAGAGAGCATAGGTATGATCAAATCCGCTAGCGGCGGGCCGATTGACCTCATTAGCGGCGGCACTAACCGGCAACGTGGTAACTGCTGGTAAACAAATAAAAGATAAGCCAGTAAACTGACTGACGAGCAGGCCATAGCCCAAGGCCGCTGGTAGAAATGACATAGATAGAAGTCTTGGGTTCACAGCTCCTCAATGACAGCAGTCAGAATTAACAGCAACCGCCCCTAAGTATATTAGATCCCCCTAGGGCATTCCATCGCTCAGTAATTTAGCAATTCATTTGGCTGCTGTTTTACTGGCCCGCTCAAACAAGCGTTTAAGGTCAGCGACGTCATAAGCAGGGGTGGAACAACGACCGTTGCCACAGAGAAATGCTGCGGCCTTGGGCAGCTGTGGTAGCTCCAGGGACGTGTTTGGCAAGGGCCCTTCTTTGGCATCGAACCACTCCACCCGCATATACGGGGAAGGCAAGGCAGCAGCAGCGGCAAAAAGCTCTTTTGCCTGGGCATCGGCCTTTGAGCCAACTATGGTTATGTGTATGGGCTCAGCTAACAACTCTTGATCGGCTAAAAGAATTCCCGCCACAAATATTTTGCGGCGCCGAGCGGTCTCAGGCAAAGCAAGAAAAGCCAGGGCCTGTTCCGCCAGCGCTCTGTACTTCTTCTCACCCGTATATTGATAGAGCAAATTGGCAAAGCGAGCCAGCTGGACATTCTCGTCGATGGTCGTGCTGGCAATAGACTGCTTAAACTCACTATCAATAAAATTAGCAGTTAGCTCAGCCTGACTCAGCCATTTGCGCTCACCTGTAGCTCGGTAGAGCGAGAGAAAAGCTCTAGCCATGGCCAGGCTATCACCAAGAAATGGTCCAGCCTTATCACTTTCGCCGTGCCTGAAACCCAGCTGAGTAGCCGCACTAAGCTTTAACTGACGATTAGCCAAAACCCATTGCGCTGTAGTTATGGCTCGCTCGAGATACTGCTTATCGCCACTGGCTAGATACAACTCAACCATGGCATTAATAGCCCAACCATTCTCGCGGGCATAGCAATGCTTATCGATACGAGGGAGGCCCTGCTTCAGCCTGGCAGCAGAATCGAGGGTGAAATACTCACCACTATGAACGCCTGAAACCAAGTCGGCGTCTTGACTGGTGTAGAAAGCACCATCGGGGGCGCTCAAAAACTCTTGCAAATAGCGAGCAATGGCTCTCGCCGCTTTGAGATAACGTTCTTCACCATAGAGCCGATAGGCAAGAGCATACAAGCGCATATTCTCGGCTTGAGTTTGCATGATTTTCTCAAAATGGGGATGAGCCCAGTCGCCATCAGTCGAATACTGATAAACCCCTCCAAATGCTGGGTCTAGCAAATTCAGCTCACCATCGAGGGCAGCCATTGCTCTAACTTTAGATTCACTATCACCAGCCAGCCCTTGAACCATGGCATATTCAGCCGAGTCGAAATCAAGGAACTTCTGATACGTCCCCCAGGCACCATATTTAGAGTCATTGCCACTGACATGCTTACCAATCAGCTCTTGTCGCAATGCAGAAGTCAGTCCATTCTTTCCACTGTTAGGAGAGGCGGGAGCGGGAGCAGCAGCAGCTCCAGAAGAAGAAGAAGATGATGATGATGACGAATCTTGCTCAGGGCTAGGGTCCTTGATGATTGCGCTGAGCAATCGAGCCATTCTCGCTGGATTTATATAGCCAGATCGTTTGACGATCTCACCACCATTTTCATTGAAAATAATTGTAGCTGGCCAGCCATACTCCTCATACTTATTGCTTAAATCAGGCCTGGCATCTTGATCAACTCGCACGCAAATATACCTAGAGTTAAGCAATTTCTGCACAGCAGCGTCACTATAGGTTTCACCGTCCATGACATGACACCAATGGCACCACACGGCCTCAAGGTCGAGCAAAACAAACTTATGATCGCGCTTTGCCTCAGCAAAAATCGATTGATCAAAGTCTCGCCACTTTAGCTTAGATTTTGATACGGCCTTAGAATCACTGGCTGAAGCAGCCTCACCATAAAGAGGGGCTAAAGACAGAGCCAACGAAAGAGCTGTCAGCAACACCGACTGGGGCAAATATTTCAAAATCATCCTCACTTGATTGACAAACTCTTCTTCAGATAAATGCGACTGGCACCAGGAGGAAAATCATCAAGACTGCCCCAAACTTCATAACCATGCTTCTCATAAAAAGCCTGGGCCTGAAAGCTGAAGGTATCAAGGTAAGCAAAAGTGCAACCGCGCTCACGAGCCATGTTCTCAGCAGTTTCAAGTAGTTTCGAGCCATAACCGAGGCCACGCAAATTCGCTTCTACCGATAACAGATCAACATGCAGCCAACCCCAATTAGTCGAGCCAATTAAGCCACCCACAAGCTTTTCTTGCGCATCCTTGAGCACAACGCTCAGGGGTGATGAAGCCCACTGATAGCCATAGCGCAAATTGTTGTTGTTGAGAATCTGTGTGACAGCAGCCACTTCTTCAGAGCTGAGCTGATCAGATTGAGAAATTGTGACAGCGCCTGATCTATTTTTACTCTCGGTCACGTTCTCTCCTTCAATTTTGCCTATCTTACGTCTAAAAAAATGGTTGCCACCTTACTTTACTAAAGTGGCAACCAATTTATTCCAATCGCTCAGACCGACTACCTAGTTTACTCTCTTAATTGCCGGTGGATTCCACACCCCAGTTAAAACTGCTGTCTTCGGTGCATAGAGGCGCAAAGTCAATCCTAATTCGCAGAGCGGGGAAGGAAGCCAATTGGCTTCTTTATCTGCCCCAGGAGTTTTATTTTGAATGTAGAGATCGAGCGAACCATCAGCGTTGTACTCAAAGGGCATCCATGAGCTAACGGCAAAACGATTCAAAACATTGGCAGCCTGGAAGCCGTCTTTGTCATACATGGTCAGCGACCAGAATGCATCAACTGGCGGCAGCTCCTCTTTATTGAAATGCATTACATAGTTGTTGGCACCGTTTAGAGGCTTACCGTCAGCGTCGACAACATTGAGGGGATAAACAGCATCCTCGGGTTGATTGGCACCAAGGCCCACCATAGCTACAATTGCTCGCTTGAGATAATAGTTGCCATAAACGCCCATGGTGTCGGTGTTCATGTTCCAGCCATTGACTCGGCGGCCAAGAGTCGGCAGTTTCTCGAGCATCAACTTCAAAGCGTCGGCAGCGCCTTGAGCCACAGCCTTTTGATTATCAGCACTCAAAGCACTCATATCAAAACTTTGACCAGGCACTATGCCAATCTTTTTCATGCGGGCCAAGATAGACCAATCGGTGATGTGGGGAGCATTCTCTTTGAGCAATTCTGCGGCAAAAGAAAAATATTTGTCGGCAGACATCTGATTAACTTGCTCAAGAGGTGGAGTAGTCATGTCAACAGAACTTTCCACTTTCACTTTAGGAATAGCACGGGCAGCGGTTGAACCAAATTGCGAAAGCGGAGTTAACTGCAAACCGTCTTGGAATTCATGAACAGCCGCATAGTCGTCAGGTCCGTCAGTCTTGGTGCGACCGATCAACCAGGCATACTTAGTGGGCGAGTCAATACGCTCAACACCAGCGGGCAATTTGCCACTCCAAGCGGGCCCGCAAATAGCCAATTGTTGCTCGCCAGTGCCGCTTGTCCGCCAGCCGGGGGAAGCGAAAACATCACTGAACATGTCGAGGATAGGCATTAGATAATAACGGCCATTTGAATCTGGAATCGAAAGCACAATCGGCTCGGCCGAAAGATCAAACCAGGTAATGGAGTAAAGCGTGTCAAAATTAGGGCGGACAACAGTTCTAAAATCAGCCGCCGGGTAAGCACGCATGTGGGAGAAATAGTTAGATGGACCAGAACCCGGCCTAACACCGGCATCAAGATTGATACACTGGCGACGGGTAATTTCCATACTCAAAAGTGGATAGAAGTAGGTATATGCCTCTAGGCCAATATAATAAGCTTCACTGCTGGTAAGTGAAACCGTCTTAGGTTGAGCCGCTGTCAAACTCACTGTTATATCCTCCAAGGGGCAGACAGAATATCATATTGACCAGCTACAGCGCAGAAAAATGACATTAATACGCTCAAGCTACAAATCAATTGCAACTCAGTGCTTAAAGCGCTGATTGAACCAGGAAAGTAATTCTTCTCTGCGGCCAGACCAAACATCTGCTTTCACCGGCTCATTAGGCACATCGGCCTTTAAACTCTCGGTTATGCTATTGCCGGCCATAACCTGACCCAGAGCCTCTTTCAACTCAGCAGCAGACTGATAGCGATTTTCTTTATCTTTAGCCAAACACTTAGCAACAATCTTATTTAGCTTCACCTGTAAAACTGGTGCAAGGCCATACAGAGTCATTTCTGGAGCATCGGTGGTAATCTGCTTAACCAAAATATCTACTGAATCTTTACCATTAAAGGGCGGATTACCTTGCAGAGTCTCAAACAAAGCACAGCCAAGAGAGTAAATATCGGTTCTTCTATCAAGCAGTTCGCCACGAGCTTGCTCAGGGCTCATATAGGCAGGACTGCCAAGCACATCGCCGATTTGTGTAATTTGATCAACCTGATTGACATTAACTGAACGAGCCAAGCCGAAGTCTACAAGCTTGACGATTACACCGTCGTCGCCATTGTGAATAAGCATCAAATTACTTGGTTTTATATCGCGGTGCACAATCTCTTTTTGATGGGCATGTTCAAGCCCAGAGCAAGCCTGTGAGAAAATATCAATCACTTCGCGCAACGGCGGACGACCATACTGCTTAAGATACTCAGCCAGGCTGGCACCATCTACAAACTCCATAACAAGATACGGCTGGCCTTGCTCGGCCACACCGAAGTCACGTACAGCGACAATGTTGGGATGCGATAACAGGGCTGTAACTCGCGCTTCACGTTGAAAACGTGGTAAAGTATCGGCCTGCGCCATGGCCTTCAGATGCAAAACTTTGAGAGCAACACTGCTGCCTATATTTAGCTGTTTGGCGCGATAAACCAAGCCGCTGCCGCCACCGCCGATCAGTTCAACCAATTCATACTTGCCATTAAATATGGTGCCAAGATAAGGGTCAATATCAAGATCAGCTTCAAGCAATTCCTTTGAAAACGGAGTTGCTCCTTCAGCTCGAACTTCCGGATAGAGATGACTAAAGATAAGGCTGCCCTTAGCATCAAACTTCTTGCGCAACTTTCTAATTGCCATCTTAAGCTTGGGCTCGCTCTTCTCAGCATCGCCAGACCAGATGGAGGCAAGTAAGTCGTCACTTGTTGGCTGAATATGCGGATATTTAGCAGCCAGCTCTAACAGTTGAAATTCAGGTTCAGGCAAACTATGGGTACGCCCGCCCTTAGTCACTCTCTTATTGATCAGATCAATCTCTATATCACCAAGACTGATACTGTCATTAGTGGCACTACCCGCTCGCCGGATATGAGCCCGCACTCTCGCCCCTAACTCCTTCATGTTGAAAGGTTTGGCTAAATAATCATCAGCTCCTTCATCAAGACCAGCTTCCATATCTTCTACTGTGCTTCTGCCAGTCAGCATTATTACTGGCGTTCTGGCCCCACGCTGGCGGAACTGTTTCAAAATCTCGAGGCCACTGACGCCAGGTAAATCCCAATCAAGAATTACCAAGTCGTAGGGATTAGCTAGAATGCTAACCAGGCCTTCTGTGCCAGTATGAAAGATATCGACACTATGGTTTTCGAACTCCAATAGAGAACGAACCACATTGGTCAAATCAACATTATCTTCAACTACTAAAACCCTAGGCATAGCACTTCAGATTACCACTAACAAACTATCTTTGTCTTTCCCAAAATCGAGGCCTATCAAGAGCAGACGCCAAGTTAGTAGAGCTTGGCTAGTCAGTAGAAGCAAGATTAGAGAGCTAGTAACCAGGGTAGGATCTCAATAATGTCAATATAAACCAACGGACAAGCAGACAGGCAAAGACAAACTAGAGATTCAAGTAGGTACTGAATGAAAGAGCATTCTTTTGGCGAGCAGATACTGAAAGATACGGCAGCAAAAGATGAGACTGGCAAGAAAAGTGTCATAGACATGGCGCGCAGCGCCTGGGGTGACGGGCCGGGAAAGACAACGCCTCTTGACACATCCAATCGCGCCCCCGAGGGGTTGCAAAGCAAAGACGCGGCAGCGAGAGATGCTGGCCACACCAGAGACCAGGCTCACGAAGCTAAACCAGAAACATCAGCAGAAGCTCATAGGCTTGCCGAGGCCAGCCATCGCATCAAGCTCCTCAACAACGAACTGCACAAGCCAGGCGGTCCACTTGCGTCTTCGGCATTAGAGTTAGTTGGTTTTGACAAGAACGGTCGCTTGCTATTGGTTCAGCGCGACCAGACTGGCCAAGTAGACGGCAAATATTTAGTCGATTCTGAAAGCGGCAAGATTGTCGCCCGCACAAAACCAGGACACCTAGACAAGTGGGAACAGGGCCCGGGCTACAAAAAAGATGGCCACCAGACTGGCGACAGCAGCGAAAGCCGACCTGGCGCCGAGGCCCCGAAGTCAGGATTTGACGCAAAAACGGGCGCTACAATCACAAGAGATAGCGCTGGCCGGGTGCACGAAGTAACCGATTTTCATGGCGACAAGCGCACTTATCAGAGAGACGCCAAAGGCAATTTAGATGAAGTGACCATTATCCAAAAGGGTTATGAGCCTGTGGTTTACAGCCAAGACCGCGGGGTGGCCGACGTCAATAACCATCTCTGGTACAAGCAACCGAAAATAGCAGGAGAACCGGCCCCCGGACTTAAATTTGAGGTAGCTGGCGACGGCACCTTAACCCAACGCACCAGCGCAACTCACTATGTCACCTATAGCCCCGACGGCACCATCACTGAACACAGGGCCAATGGCCAGGAAATAATAACTCGTCGTGGCAAGCCAGATGCGAAAAAAGATCTGAAACCCACCGATTTGCCGGAACCAAAACCGGGGACACTTCTAGCTTGACAGCTTACGGCTTTTTAGGGTGATACAGGCCGCACTGTCCATGGTCTCGTATGTAACTTCACCTGTACTTAAATCGAGATCGATGCTCTTTACCTTCATGGTAATCGGTACGCGATCTGGCCGAACGGGCTCAGTGACAAAGAATGTCTCTTCCCCCTGGGGGCTGAGATATTGGTGAATTGTCCAGCCATTGTTCAAGAAAGCTGCAGTATACGCTCCTTCGTTTGCTTCAAAGTAAACGTTGCCGGTGCTGGGGTCAACGACAAAGCCACTGAGAATAAAAAACTTGATATCACCGTCAGTCGCTGAGAGCCTAGAAAAGACATACTCGTGCCGGCCCTCTGCTCGTTTTATGATGCCGCCGTCGGCCATCGAGACAAGCTCTGGGCCTTCAGCCGAATAATAAACTTGCCACAGAGGCAAACCATCGAGAGTTGTGACGGACTGGATAAAGGGTTGATCAACTGGTTTCGACTGGGGCGACTGAGGGGATTGCAGATCAGCTATCGAATGAGCAGGGCAAGCTTCCTGCGGTGAGACAGTTAATGGTTCAGTAGACTCCTGCAAATTCACACACAAAGGATTTGTATCGTCGGTAGGCACAAGAGTTCTTTGAAAAGTCAACTCATCAATTGTTGAAAGGTCTGAAAGCATGAACATGCGCACGCCGCTTTCAACATAAACAGAAAGCACCTCTTCAAGTCCACTGTCCGTCTCAACAATACGGCCAACTGGATCATCCAGATCCTCAGCATAAGCCTGAACGAGAGATTGCACTGATTCTTTCAAATAGGCGCGATCAAAGTCGTCGTCCAAGACCGTACTCTCTAACTCAATTAATTGATCTACGAGGTCTACTGGTTCAGCCTTAATTGCCATTACTTCCGGCGGCAACAAATCAGTGGCGCGACCAAAGGCAGCACTTATTCCGCTGGAACAGCCCTGCTTGAGCTCGTCAATATAATCGCGATACTTCTTCAGATGATCCGACATAGTGCCGCCAGAGCTCGGCATCTTATTTGCATCGCCAACAGTCACGATAAATTCTCCCGAAAAAGAGGCGAAATAATGTTTTGACAGGCTGTTGAGCGAGGAAAGTTAACTTAAGCCAAGCTCTTGTGTCAAAGGTTATGCCACAAGTTTGACAAAGTCTGCAGGTACAGTGAAATCTAATTTACTAGAGTGAGAACAAACCGATGGGCAGTCCAAAAGACAAAACTGGCTCCAAGGGTGACGCTAAAGCCGACTCTTCGGCGAAGAGTTCAACACCCTATGAGATGGCTCAAGCAATCTACGCCAAAGGAGTTAAAGGATATAAAGCTTTAACCGGCGGTAGCCCCGAAAAGCCACAGGCGAAGGTAACCGACAAGGCACATAAACAAGCGGCTGTTGCCCCAAAAGAAAACCTAGTAACCCGCTACATAAACAAGGCGGCTCACCATGGCGAAAAATATGTGGCCAAAGCAGAGAGTTACATCGCCAAGGCCGAAAAATATGTTACCAAGAAAATTGATCGGCTCGACAAAGGCGAAAAGGTACCCAACGCCGACAAGCTGACGCCAAAAGAGCGTGCAGAAAAAAATGTGCGCGAGTATGTTGACCCCAAGACTCACAAAGCGTATCACTACGACAAAGCCGGCCGTATCGACGAAGTAAAAGGCAAAAACAAGACTGTAGTTGAAGTCGAATATAAACCCGGTGACAAAGGCAACAAAGTCGGCACAGTCAATGTAATTAATGCTCAGGGCGACATGCTTGCCCATGCCAAAAGCTCAAAGACTCACAGCATCAAGATAGATCAAACCTCTGGAGATATAGCAACTCGCAGTCACACAGCCAGAACAGTTGAAAAAACCAACGGCGAAAGAAAAGTCGAGCCAATTGAAGTAGAGCGACACATTAACTCAGAGGGAATGATTAACACCATCACCAGAGATGGCGGCGGTAGAAGGTTAGAAAAAATTGCTACGGGTCCTGACGCACAATTGCTGCATCAAACCAAGTATGAGTATCCACAGCACAAGAGCAAAAAAGACAGTTACGAAACTGTTATTGCCAATCAGTTTGGTCCGAAAGGTGATTTAAAACACCAGCTTATATTCAGCACAGCGGCTGACGTAGAAAAACAAGATCCAACCATCCGAATCGATCGCAACAAAAAAGAACGAGATGGAGTAATTTCCGAAAAAACAGAAACGTTCAATTTGCATCACGATCGCAAGAATCCGATAAGCTCAGCAGAACAGACTACCGATTACAAAAACGGCACAGTCACAATCAAAGAGCAAGCACTTGATCGAGGGAAAGTGCTGAGCAGCAAACAGCTTACTGTTGACGAAATGGGACAAACACAAACTTTCAAATACAAGAGTGAATCTCAAAAAATCGACATCAATGTCAACTATACCGATGGCAAAGTAGCATCTATTGATGGCAAAAATGGTGGACTCGACAAAGCTACTCTCATAAAAGCCTCGGACAGCCTAATTCTTCCAATCAGGGCCAGCTACCAAGTAGGCGCTATGGATCACGGTCTGCTCCTAGCCCATCGCGGCCCCAGCCAACCAAGAGAGGGGGAGAAACCGAACGGCACCATAGCTTACCTAGAGGGCGACAAGTTCGTCCAACATCAAGTTGAAAAAGGAATTATCTATGATCAATCACACAAGAAAATTGGCACAGCCAAAGACAATGGCGAGGTAAAGATCGGCAATACCACCTTTAACATCACCACTGACAAAGAACGCGCTGGCGCCTTTATGGGACGAGGCAGCAATGGCCGTTATCTCGACCTAACCAGTGGTCAAAATAGCGATCAAGCAAAACGTGCCGAGGGCTTCAACGGCTTCATCTCTAACAACAAAGAAAAAATGCTCTCGCTTGGTGGTCACATATTCGGCGAAGACAATAAACTCTTCGGACAGATGGACAGCAATGGCAATGTCAAATTTGCCCAAAACCTAGAACAGCAGGAAAAAGATCAAACCAAGATCTCGACTCTTCTTAGAGACAACTACTCATTCACTGGCAATGAAAATGGCCACTCAAGAAACTTTGATCTAAATCGCACCAGCCGGGGCGAATTCTTCATGCCCAGTATTGACGCAAAGAGCGGCCAGCAAATTCTAGATAAAGACGGAAGACCAGCTCTACCAAAGAGCTTAGAACTTAGGCTGGGGATGTTAATTGACAAGGAAACCCAGGAACAAGTAGGAAAATTTGTACCACCAAGCCAAAACAAAGATGGCAGCTTCAACGATGGGCTTGTCGAGATTAATGGCAAAGTGATGCCGCTATCAAGTCTAAAAAATGCCGTATTCAAAGCCACTGTTGATGGCCAAGAAAGAGAAATGCGCGGTGCTGTCTTGGGAGCATCTGAGATACAAGCAGACGGTAGTCTTAGACCAAATACTGGCGGTATTATCAATCTTGACCTTGCCCTAGAAAAATCTAAAGCAAATCTTGCGGATAAGCAAAAAACCTTCGATCAGGCTCAAGAACAACAAAAAAAGCAGCAGCTTCTTGATGCTGCCAGTGCACTGCCAATTGTTGGCAGTGCCATTAGCTACTCAAATACCATTGACAAACAAGACAATTATTCATTCGATGCCAAGCAAACTGCTCTTGGTTTAGCCGACAAACAATTTAAGTCTGACCAAGCGGCTATTGAAAAGATGCTTCTCAACGGCCAACTAGACGACAACTCAATTTACAAGATTCAAAAAATGGGTTTGCATAACAAACGCGACAACGCGGCAACCCCTGAACAACTAAGGGCTCTAATCGATGGGCAAGGCCATGTTCTAGAAAAAGTTCCAGCTAACTTAAGCGGCTATGGCGAGTTAAAGATACCCGGATTAGAAAAGCCTGGTGAAGTCAGTCAGTTTGAGGTAAAGAAATCGCTGATATACAAGAAAGGCACCGATGAGCTAGTCGGAAGCGTTAACTTGACCACTGGCACCCTGCGCCTATTTGATGAAGACGGTACGCAACTCACTAGCAAACTCTCTGATACCAAAATCAGAGGAGCATCTCTAAGCGTTGCCTGTGTAGACGAAAACGGAAATGCTGCAAATAAACTCAATTGGGTAAACGACGGCCACGGTCGAATACAGAGCTTAGATCAGCTGCGCAAGCAAGTAGCACAAGAAAGAGCCTACGCCGAAGTCATGGCCAAAGGTGCCACTAGCGGCGAGCCAATAGAACGGCTTGAACGGGTAAAGACCTTAGAAAAGCGCTACAAGAATACTCTCGATGAAATAGAAAAAAATGGAATACTGGATTCAACAAAAGTCGAAAACGGTTTTACCACACTGGAGCTTTTGCGCGGTGGCCCCAAAGAATTTGTACGCTCAGAACACGATAGACCAGGCCGCCATTTACTGAGCAAAACAATAGAAGTACCAAGGCAAAGCAGCGAAGATGAATGTGCAAAAACTAGCGGACAACTGCGCATTGGGCACGGCCATTTCTATGCTGACAAAGGCCAACTCTATCGCACCACATTTGATGCAGAGAAAAAAGAATGGATTCCCCTCAAAGAATCATGCGGAAAACTAGAACCTGGCTACAGAGCTCGTATTGATGGCGAAATAGTTGAACTGCAAAACGATCCTAATTTCCTTTTCAAAATGAAGATTGCCGGAGAGGATAAAGAGCACTGGATCATGGGGACGGGAGCGCCGAGAAGAGATGCCAGCGGAAAACTCATTGATGGTGGGCTGATCGACGCCAAAGAAATTATGCGTCTATCGAGTCTATCAAAAGACGAGATTGCCGCTGCCAACAAAGATTATATAGACAACCAGAGCTGGGGAGTACTCGGTTGGGCCGTTGACGCAGGCATGCTCTCCGGGCGCGAGGCACAAATTAGCCAGCTGCATGACACCACGGTCGATGGCCAAAGACTGTTTCTAAAGCAGATGAACAATTTATTCGAAGACGGCCTAAACTCAAACACACTGGCTACCATAGACATTCAACACAATGTTCGCTCGATGCAGACACGTCTAGCAGAAATGAATGTCTCAGCCAGCGATGCTGGCAGGTTATCGCAGGAAGGTCAAAACACCCAAGCTAACGTCAGAGAAGGAGTTGCCTTAGCGGCAACAACTGTATTAACTGGTGGCGTATCAACCATGGTGACAGCTGGCACTATGACAGTAAGAGCTGGAATTGTCGTCAGTGCTGCAGGCGGTGCCACGAGCTCGGCATTGATTCGCCAAACTAGAGGCGGTGACTTGCGAGACTTTGCTTCCAATGCCGGCTCTGGCGGCCTAGAAGCGCTCTTAATGGGAAGTGGTGGTCACCTCACTGAAGTAGCCAAAAGTTTCACTACCCTGGGTAAAAGCGGAGAATTACTAGCAATTGTCTCGAAAGAGCAAAATCTAGCCAAATTCCAGGCTCTCGCTAAAGAAGAAAAGCTCTTTAAAAATCTAGAGACCCTCTCAGAGATGCAAAAGGCTGGCAAATTACAGCAGGTTAGCAGCACCGCACTGAAAGAGTTAGCAGAAAATCCAGAAGCGCTAAAAATGGTCAACATGATTAATAGCGGCAAAGGAACTGAAGTCAAAGCACTCTGTGATATCCTCAGCAACGATAAGACAGCTAGTGCTTTAAGTATGGCTCTAAAGCAGGGACCACTAGGCGTTCAAGGCACAGGATACATGGGCAGCGCCTTCAATGCCGTCTATCAGACAACTGGCTTCAACCTTATAAACGCTGGCAAAACCGCAAGATTCGAAGAGCTAACCCCCACAAAAATTTTAGAAGGCTCAGCCATGATGCTGGCTGCAGATGGCTTAACAGCGCTAACTCACTATGGCCCAGAATTCTCGCTCGCCAAACTCGGCAGTAGGGGCAAGTATCTCGACACTTTGATTAGTACCTATCCCGATGCCGTTGCCAACAACAGCATTAATGCAGCCCTGAACGCTAGGGTGCGGGTCCACGATGTGGAACGAGAAAACATTGCTCGAGATCTCAAAATTGACAAGAGTATGGTGACAGACGAACTATACGAGCGCTTCAAAAACACTCATCGCATGAACGCCTTCGTTTTCGACGCTGCCCTAGACGGTGCAGCTAGCGTCGCCTTTACTCATCCAGTTACCCATGTTGGCACGCACTACCTAGGAGAACGAATCGAAGGCAGAGATCAAACTAAACTACAAGAATCAATAAGCAATGAATACTCGACATACATTGCCAACATCGAAGCAAAAATCAATACCCGCCCATTAGATAGCCTAGATAGCCAAACTTTGGTGAGCAAAAGTATTGTAAAAAACAGCGAAGGCTTAGATACAGTTCTGATTAAAAATCACACCGGTGAACTATCACAAGTTGGCCTACCTAATGGTTTAGTGCTTAGCAAAGGTGAGCACAGTTGGTCTACCAACAAAGGTGACTCAACAATTGCTGATGTTAAATCAGTAAGCGCAGATGCTCAGGGCAATTTGACAATCAAGCACGGTGCAAACAGTACAACAACCATTTCAAACAAAGGCATAAGCATAGAAAAACGCTCACTGGGAGCACAGCAAGAAGTAACTGAAACGGCCAATCCTTACGGCACAAAAACAGCAGTTGTAACCGAAAACGAGAAAGTCACTTCAATCAAGATAGAGCACTCTGGCACAGAAGAGCGCAAAGCAATTGCTAGTGAGGTAAAAGCTACCTACGATCAAGAAGGGAAACTAACGAGCCTAGAACCGTTTCCCAAAGCTGAATTACGCAAAGAAGCAAGTGGCTGGTCGCTATATTATGCTGACAAGCTGATGCAAAAAGATGCCTACTCTAATATCAGCGTACTGCCCGACGGAACCGTAGTGAAGCAAGGCAAAAGCCATATCGACGGTGAGCAGATTGAGACAGTAGAAAAGCCCGATGGCTCATCGCTAACAAGTAGAAATGATCAGTTATCTAAAATTGTAGACGCTAGTGGTACTGAAACACTTATTGTGCGAGACAAGAACGGCGAACCTATTGAGTTAAAGCTGTCCGTTGGTGCCAATCTAGTCAAATCTAAAAATGGCTGGGACATCGTTGTCGATGGCGTTCCCGTAAATTACTGCAACGAGATAGTTATCGATAAAGACGGCACTGTTCATCGAACCAACGAAATTGGTGCAATCTCAACCGATCATTTAGATGGCAGCACCACCAGATATCTCCCCGGAGATAGTATCGAACCTATCGACTACCACAAAGAATTTGCCACTTTCGAGCAACATTTAGAGGCAATCAAAGACCCAATGGCAGCGGCTTACATCAGAGAAGGCATGCTCGATACCCATGACCGCCTGCGAAAAGATCCAGCCACGGCAGAAAGAAAAATAGCCGAAATCATGTACGATGCCAACCGCTTATTGGACGCACCAGGAAAGGTGCCACTCGAGCAACGTCAGCATTGGCTTGATCAGTTCTTCAGCCTGGCAGCCAAACCAGAATTTGTTGCTCAAGGAGACGATCCTTATTGTCCACTGGCGGCCTGCGAACAAAGAGAATACGCCCGGCACCCTGAAACCTGGCTCAGAACACTTAGAGTATTAAACGAAACGGGTGCAGCGGTAAATCACAAAGGTGATGTAGTCAAAAGTTTTCTTGACAGCGATGGCAAGTTCAACATTGATGCGGCAAGGAAAGAGGCTTACCAAGAAAATTCTTACACCCGCGTCGACGGTCAAAAACTAGAAGTTAGTGAAATAGTCCAATCTGTACTTAAAGAAGTAATCGGACTACAAAACGGCGGTCGCAATGACCTCTTCTATTCACACCAACTTGAGCCGATGATGAAGTTCATGACCGGCAGAGACGAAAAATTCGTGATTTCCGCCCCCAAAGATAGTCAAGATCTAGTTCGGCAGTTAGTAGCAATGAAAGAGCGGGGAGACCTATATGCCGTTTTAGAACTAGACGCTAGCCACTTGGGTGTTGGTGGCCTCAATCCCAATCGCGGACACGCGCGCATTATCAAAGACCTAAATTCGCCGCTAACCGCCCATGATGTGCATGATTCAGGCTCCACCCCTCTGCGCGAGCGGTTTAGAGAGGATGGCCTGGCCATCAGACCCACCGGCAAAGTCGATGCTGCAGGAAAACCCACATACGAATTAGACCCAAGCAGAATAGACATAGCTTTAGGAAACACCTGGTCAAAGAGCGACAGTCACGAAGTTACTTCGGCAAGTAAGGTCTTCGATACGACCTTAGCCGCTGGCAAGGATACACACCTAAGTCGCTTAGAAGAAAGAATTAAAGCCAATCCAAGCGACCCTCACGAACGTCTGGAACTGCTAAGCTGGAAACTCGGTGCTCTCAACTCAGCGCTAGTGCATCAAGTCAATGGCAGAACAGACTCTGAATCCGAAGCCGTACTGCTGCGTCTTGGCAATGGCAACAAAATCGAATCATTGCACTTGATGCGAGAACTAAGCACATGCGAAGCTGAATTGCGCCAGCGCTACATTGCCAAAGAAGAATTGCTAAACGGAAGAAAAGCAGCTAACAAACTTGAGGAACAGATAGGTGATTTGATCGAAGGTTATCGCCGTGCATCAGATGGTGGAGTCAACCTCTCACTGAATGACCGAAAGTATCTAGCATCCCTGGGACGGTTAAAGCGTGCACTAGATTCTGTGCACGAAATGGAAATAACAGTAGCACTTAGACCAAGAGAAGAGCATGCCTACAAGGCAGTAGAACAAGCGTCAAGAGCAGTAATCAACAACGAAGTACGCAGAGCCATCGGCGCTCACGAAGAAGCTTCGAAAAATCTCAAAGCTGACGCTACATCGCAGAAAGCCAGTGAGTCGGCTGAACCGGCCCTACCGATCAGCGAAAAGAAATTTGCGCGCCTGCTAGAAAACAAACACATCAATAAATTTGTGGGTTCTGATGTTGCGTCAAACTATGACATGCTTACAGGCTATGGCAGTGTCAAAAGCATGATGAGCTGTCTGGAGAGAAACAAAGACAATGGCGGCTACTTAGTCTCAATCGACGTTCGCCGCTTTAAGCTAGCCAACGAATGCATGGGAAGAGAAGGAGCAGACGATGCCTTGCGCTTTCTAACTCGCCACATTGCCAAAGAACTTGGACTAAGGGAAAACGAGCTTCTTGCTCGCACAGGTGGCGATGAAATCATGATTTTCCTTGACAAATCTCGCCCAGGAGAAGAAGAGGTAAAGGCGATGGTTGAGCGGCTCGATGCAATTCACCTTGCTTGCCGTGGCTACGATAAACCAGATGCAAACGGACATGCCTACGACATGCGCCTGGTGGACAAAAATCATCGAGATCAAACAAACGGCGAAGCCACAGAGCTTCTCATCAAACTGGCAGTAGGAGCTGTGGCCTTGCACCCAGGAGATAGTGCTCATCATTCCATGGATCGCGCCGACGCAGTAATGAACCAGCGAAAAATTGCCCAAGAGAAAGTGGAGAAAGAAAAAATACAGGGAAAAACTAGTGATTTCAGCAAAGTACCAGCGGCCTGGCTACCAGACCACGTCGTCAAAGAAAAGGGAAAACATGGAGAAGTGACAGGACCACTAACGCATGATCAGCTCAACACCATGGATGCACCACATCGCCAAACCTTGAATCATATCTTGCAATTCGAACAGTTGACCCTACTAGACCAGAGCAGCAAGCGTCAAACACTACAATCGGAACTGGACAAGTGGATTCGGGAAGGAAACCAGACAAAAGTAAACGAGCGTAGAAAGCAAATAAATGATATCGAGCAGTACTTAGCAATAGAGCCAGAAAAGCGAAGCATCTACAAAAGACACCTTGAAATAGAGTGTACTAAGTTCGACAAGCTAGATACTTTCAACCGCCGCGCCTATCTTCAGCGGCGAGAGGCCAGTGCTAGCCTTTGGCTCAATCCACAAACCAATCACGCTGGCCGAGAAATCCTTGACCGCAATTTAAAACGTTTCATATTTAAGGCCGAAAGAGACCTTATAGAGACCGGCAAACCTCAAGAAAACTTCTTTGTCATTCAAGCCGATCTCAACAACATGAAAGGCATAAACGATCAAATAGGCCACGATCAAGGAAACATTTTGCTGCGACATGCTGGCGACTACCTTCGTGCATGCATTCCCCAAGACTGCTTTGTTGGTTCCCCTGGAGGCGGAGGTTTCATTATCATTGCTCCCAGCAAAGCACGAGAAGAACAAGTCAAAAAGATTCTAGAAGACTACGGGCAATCTACTAGCTCCGAAGTGAAAGCCGAAACCGGAGCAATCAAGCCATCGCTCTTGGTGCCAGACATCGCCCTCAACAAGCTCACGGACGATGAAGGTAAACCGGTTCCAACTTTGCGCTTTGGCTTTGCCATTGGCAGTGCTGAGTATGTACCAGGCAGCCACAGAGATGCCTTAAGCTCATCCCCTGAAGCCCGAGCGCAAAGAGAAGAATCTATCAAGACTTTGTTAACGGCAGCTGACAGCAACTGTAAGCTAAACAAAGAGAAGCTAGAGGAAGCAGGTCTTCGCTTAAGGCGAGTGGAAAAGGCTGAAAAAGAACTTAAGGAATACAAAGCAAGACTTGCCGCGGATCCTACAATTAGCGAAAACCCGCCTGAAAAACTCAAGTTTATAAAGGTGGAGCCACCCGTTGATTCAGACAGCGAATTTAGCCAATGGAGATACCTTCTTGAGGAAAAGGTAACCTATGCCCAGAAGAAAGAGCTACAGGAGAATCCGCCGACAGATCGGACGACGAATGAACATGATGCGAATTGGACGCGGCCGATAGATACAAGTATGGGACCGTTAGACTTCTTCCGCTCAGTATTGCAAGAGCAAAACGATGCTGTCAGAAAAGAACGTCGAACAAACAAAGACAATGGTCTAGATGAAGACCTGACTCCAAATGAGCACAGAAGAGACATCCTCAAGATGAAAGCGATTAGCTTTGAGGATCTTGACCGGCGAAAGTTTTTGCCAGAGAACATACCTAACGTTTATCGAGAACTCATTCGAGTCGTTAAGACGGAAGTAGAGTCATGGACCTCTGTAGATCCAAGTTCTCCACGAGCTCAAGAGATTGCTGACAGCAGAGCCCTCAAACTACAGGGTATTCTGCAGAAATGCTTCAACGATATGGGCATGAATCCACCCAAAATTACTGCTGGCTCGTCAACTCTGAAAGAGAACGAACAAGGCGAATATGCCAAAGGAACTGGATTAGTCAGCCTACAACGGGATGCATTTCTTGATCCACGTCGGTTTGAGATCGACGTACTTGGTCATGAAGCCTTCGGACACTATGTTCAAGAAAACATGATTCTTCGCTCTCAAGCTTTAGACAAACTTAGAGATAGTAATAGTGCCAATCTCTCAAAGCTGATAAGAGAAACGGGAGCAAATAGCTTTGAACTTACGCCGGAGGGAATTAGTTTCTGCTCAGACCTTCGACTCAATGATTCTTCTACTCTGGTGTCCTCACGTGCCAGCCAAGAGTTGGTAGAGCAAGTCTTTCTCGCGGCTGCCCCTTGGTTAAAAGAGCGCATCGGCAAAACTCAAGAGCAACTAAGGAGTGACAGTGACTACGTAGCCGGTCATCGGCTAGCCGATTCTATGTTTAAGGAATTGCACAGAGTTTCATCTCCATCTGAGGCTATCTATAAATTGCTAACCGGTAAGCCTGCCAACGACATCCTGGCAGACTCAGATCAACAGAGGCTTATGGGAATAGTCAGTAAGTATCCCGGGCCCCCACCTGCTGATTTCGACTACAAAGCGATCTTCAAGAAGATTTTTGATGCCTCAGATAGCGATGCCAAGACACAACTCGCTAACTCGGAATATAGAAAGTCATTATTTGGCTACGACCCCTTCAGACTCAAAGTTACAGACCATCTAGAAAGCAAGGGCAAAGAGAACCTAAACAAAGACAAAAGCCAGCCCGCGTCCCTAAAGGACGACCTCTTCACGTCAGTTTTGAACGAGCCTAAGTTCTTCGAACGACATCCTGATTTTCTCTCTAAGCTAATCGAGTCAAGCATCGCACCAGACAAAGAATCAAGAGATGCAGCCCAAAAGAAATGGCTTGAGATAATCGCAGCAGAAAATCCAGCTGCCGTTCCGAATGGAGACCTTGCCATAAGCAGATTTCGACTTTTGAGCTACAAACTCGCCAGCGAGAAGTTTGCCGAAAAAGAGACTGCAAAGACAGAAGCGAAAATCGGAAACCTCTCCAAAGAGTTTTTCGAAAGAGACATGCCAACAGCTGTTCATAGGATGCTCTGCGAGAACCTTAGATTCGCCTACATTAGAGAATTCAACACATATCAAAACTCGCTGCATGAGCAGCGGGCAAGGCTAGTTCAAGATGTATTTAAGCACTTGATCAAGACAAACGATATCGAAGATAAACCAGAAAGTTCGACGATAGCAGCTCGAGACTTCAACAACGGAAGAGTTCTAATACCGAATATTGGCAATAAAAACGTAAAGGTTAGCCGTCAATTAGCACCGCTATACCAGAATAAAGAAGGTCTAGTAGTACGCCCAGATCCAGCACCGCCCAAAGTGATCAAACCGTCTGACACAGTTGAAGTGACTACAGGAATAGAAGTTAGACGCGTGACTCTCGACGGAATAGGTCATACTAATTCTCTAAAGTCTAAAGACCACACTCAAATAATCGACGCAGTAAGAATGCAGCAAAATCTTGCTAGAATGCAATTGATTCAGGACATGCAATCACAGGCGAGTCAATCTTCACTGAACTTCAAAGAAAGCCGCGGAATTCCCGATGGATACATGCCTTCCCCTGAATACGAGGGAGTGATTGACAGGACAACAAGCGAACAAGATCACACCAATAGCAGTGACAACAGCAAGCCTCAACAAGAAGGCTCAAGCGGTCAATTAGATCGCCAACAAGCCGGCGAAACAGCAAGAATGTTGGCAGATGAAGATCTCGCCTCAATGCCAGACAAAGACGATAGTTACTATAGCACACCTCCCCAAGCTCAGGCGCCTATGCAAACAGTCTATGATGCCGCCCAGCAAATGGAAGCTTTCAGATTACAAACAGAGAAAAATCGCATGATGCGCAAGAAACCCCTTGGGGAATAAAAGCATTCTCTCCAACAGCAAATGGCTTGCTTCAAAGCAGTCTAACGCACCGCCGCTGCAACCCGCGACAAATCTTGCAACAGCTGAGCGGCAGACTGATAGCGGTTCTCTTTGTTCTTCTCTAAACAGCGGTGCACTATTGACTGCAAGTAAGCATTAACCTGAGGATTCAAATCAGCCACAATAAGCGCGGGCGGTGGCTCTTGGGCATGCCTGATGAAAGTCTCAATAATATTAGCTGAGACAAACGGCACTTCGCCAGTGAGCATTTCATGCATCATACAACCAATGGCGTACAGGTCGCAGCGATGATCTGTGGCCTCTGAGCGACACTGCTCCGGACTCATATAAGAAGGAGTGCCAATTAAGGCTCCGGTCTGGGTCAAGTTAGGTGCGTTTTCATCAGCTTTAGTTGACTTGGCCAGGCCAAAATCAACAATCTTGACTGTATAGGTTTCGTCACCCTCGGCCACTAGCATAATGTTACCGGGCTTGAGATCCCGGTGTACAAGCCCTTCTTCGTGGGCCTTGCCTATGCCTAGACAAATCTGCGACACAATTTCTAGGGCATCGGGCAAGGTTAATTTGCCGTTCTGCTCAATAAGCTCAGCCAGACTAAAGCCATTGAGATATTCCATAACCATATAAGGCTGCGATTCTTCTGTCACTCCTAAATCATGAACGATCAAAACATTCTTGTGACTGAGCAGCCCAGCCGCTCTTGCTTCCCGTTCAAAGCGCCGGACTAAGTCGGGCTGAGTACTGAGCTGGGGTGCCAGAACCTTGACTGCCACCGTAATATTCATCATTTTGTGCTTAGCTTTGTAGACCTGACCAGAGGCACCACCGCCAATAACTTTGATAATTTCATACTTGTTGTCTAGTACCCGACCAATGAGCGGGTCGCCGCGATCGCTGTGATCATCTAGAGGCCCTTCAAAACCAGAAGCTCCCATGCTACTGCCGTTCATTGACATGTAATCGGCACTACCCATGATCGAATTGATACGCAGAATGCGGCCATCGGGGTCAAGCTTTTTAGAAAGCCTGCGAACAACGTTATTAAGTGATTCAGGAGTCATCTCCGCGTCGCTGGTCCAAACATTGTCGAGCAGCTCCTGGGGGCTCAAAGTCTCTTTGCGGTTCTTCACTAGATAAGAAAGCAACTGAAACTCACGGGGAACAAGAGTGACATTGCGTCCACTTTTGAGCACTTTACTGGTATCTAAGTCAACGACTATATCTCCCACGGTAACCACATTGCCAATTGCGGCTTGCGAGCGACGCAAGAGGCCACGCACCCGGGCGCCTAACTCCTTCAAGTTAAAGGGCTTGGTGAGATAGTCGTCGGCTCCTTCATCGAAGCCTTTTTCTTTGTCGTCGACGTCCTGGTGGCCAGTGAGCATTATCACCGGACATTTGCCACCAAATCCGCGATAGTCAGCCAAAATCTCAATGCCGGTGAGACCAGGCAAATCCCAATCGAGAATAATTAAGTCGGGGTTATTGGCCAAGATAAAATTCTGACCTTCCAAACCGTTGTGAAAGGCCTTAACCTGGTTGCCCTCGTGTTCGAGAAAGTCTCGAACCAGCTCAGCAAGGCTGACGTCATCTTCCACCACTACGATTCTGGCCACAAAATTATTCCTTGACAGCCGACAAGCTATACCTTTCAGTGCAAAGAATATACCCCGATTCAACTATCATCAGTCGGGGGAAGAACGGCTTCAAGCTCTGTCTAAAATTAGCCCCAAATTAACGCTATACTCGTCAGGCTCTCCCTTAGCAGCCTCTAACAGCCTTGAATGGGCAAAAATTGAAGACCATTAAAAGACAACGACCAATGTTGAGCCTGGCAAAACAAGGAATTTTGCTTGTGCTCTTTCTATTGGCCTGTGAACTGACTTTTATTGGCACGCTGGGCTGGCTTCTCAACCAGGCGGAGGCTGAAGCAGCCCGGCAGGAAAGAGCCCGCCAGGTGAGTGCCAGGGCTGGTCGTTTAATGCTTGTGATGTACGACACCGGAGATGCGGTGGGTCGCTATGCCAGAAGTTTGCAACTTGGCACCGCCGATAGTGTCTCCGCATCAGAAGAAGAAGTTCCAGTCATTATCAAATGGCTTAAAAACGAACTAAAAGACAATGAAGAAGCAATTGCTCTACTCAACAGAATCAATGAGAACATCACCATTTGTTTGCCCGTAATTACAGACATTCAAGGCAAGAGCTCAACTTTGACCGAACCAGGCGCCAAGGAGGCTTGGACCCGGAAACGCGAGACCATACAGCCCATGGTAAACCAGCTGATCAAAGATATTCCCGCCTTAATTGCAATTGGCCAAAAAATTGAATCGGCTGGGCCTGACCTTGAAAGAGCAATGAGAAGACAAACAGAAATTGTCTTGATTGGCGGCTTAATACTGAACTTAATTGTGGCGGCACTAATTGCCTATTTCTTCACCAATCGCATCTCCGGCCGGATTGAACAACTCGCTGAAAATATCACGCGACTGCAAGAGGGTGAAAAGTTAGAACCATTGATGAATGGCAATGATGAGATAGCGACTGTCGACAGCGTGATTCACGACACGGCCGACGCCATGCGCAAAGAAATGGCCATGCTTAAGGCCAGTGAAGCGCGAGTGCGGGCTTTAATTGAGCATCTGCCTGTAAGCATTGCCATGCTCGACGCCCACGGCACAATCGAATTTCTCAACTCGACCCTTGAAGAAAGTTTCCATTACTCCGGCCATCAACTTATGGGCAAGAGACTATCCAAGCTCTTTGCTAGCGGCCAACAAATTCCCGAAACATTCGCCCACGCTGAGCAATTCAGAGGAAGAACAACTGAACTAACCGCATTGTGCCGCAATGGCCAGACCTTCCCAGCTGAATTAATGATGGCAGCCATTGATATGGACGGCGAAAGCAAAACTCTCGCCATGATTGTCGACAGTAGCGAGAAGCATGAAATAAAGCAAATGCGCCAGGCATTTGTTGCCATGGTACGCACCGAGCTGAAAGAACCACTGACAAAAGTTTCGTCATTCCTTAGTAAGCTGCAAGCTCACGCCCTTGGCACCATCTCGCCCAAGGTTGCCGAAACCACCAAACTAATGCAGCAAAATATAGAGCGACTAGTACTCTTGCTCAATGACCTTTTCGACCTCGACAAACTAGAATCAGGCAAAATCGAAATTGAGCCAGCCCAAGAAAACCTCAGCATAATTTTCGAACGCTCGGTCAACGCTGTCACTGTCTTTGCCGAAAAACACAAAGTGCAATTGCAAGTTAACGACTGCCCAATTGCTCTCAATGTTGATGCCAACCGCATAGTACAAGTGCTAGTCAATCTGCTGTCGAATGCCATCAAGTTTTCACCAGCCGGTTCTGTGGTCACCTTAGCAACGAGGCAATCTCCCGGTTACATTGAAATTGGCGTTATTGATCATGGCAGAGGTATTCCTCAAGCGCACTTACAGTCAGTCTTTATCGCCTATCGCCAGGTAGAAGCAGCCGATGCCCATAAGAAAGGTGGAACAGGCCTGGGTTTGGCCATTTGCAAAGCCATAGTAGAAGCCCACAATGGCGAGATCGGTGTCAACAGCGAAGAAGGCAAAGGCAGTGTCTTCTGGCTCAAACTTCCCCTTGAGAAGGAGAGCTGATGAGACTTTCGCTTAGTCTGAGATTTAAGGGACTACTAGTCGTACTGCTACTTCTGGCAATGGAAATGCTTTTCGTCGGCTGCCATGTCTGGCTATTACAAGAAGCAGAGAGGGAATCGAGAAAACAAGAAACAGCTAAAGAGGTAATCGCCAGAGCCACAGACATGCTGCAGTCACTCTACGATGCTGGCGATAGCGTGGCGAAATACCTGGTCAGCCACGACCCCGAGGGTATAAAGCGATACGAACAGGCACGGCAGCAGATTCCTGACGAAATTAAGTGGATCAAAGAGCACATCAAAGACGACAAGAGTCAATTAGCGTTACTTGAAAAAATCGAAAGTAGTGTCACCGCAGGCATGAATACCCTGGCCGAAATGCGCTCTATCACAGACAAAGAAGCTCAATTCGTTGCCATGCAGTATGCCGTGAAGCTTCGAGCCAAAGTGCAAAAAAATATGGAAGGTCTGATTCACGATCTAATTGACTTCCTCAATACTGAAAAGAAGATTGAAAGCGCTAGCCCCAAGGTTCTGCAAGCGCAGCGGGATATGATTAAGTACTTGCTGTGGGCTGGCGTAGCGCTCAATATTGTCGTAGCTTTCGCTCTGGCGCTGCTGTTCACCCGTAGCATCACATCACGCCTAACGATTGTTGAGGACAACTCGCTCCGACTGCGCCAGCGCAAACCGCTGAGGGCGCCACTTCGAGGTGATGATGAAATCGCCTTGCTCGATCAAGCCTTTCACAGAATGTCTCATTCTCTAAGAGGAGAAGAAGCATTGGTGCAGGCTAGCGAAGATCAAGTGCAAACAATAATTGATCAAATGCCCATTGGCTTAGCAATTATCCAAAACTCGAATTCAGAAAATGCTGAAAATACTGAAGAAGAAATAGAGTATGCCAATCCTACCCTAGAAAAAATGCTCGGCTTCAAGAGCGGTGCCATGGTCGGCACAAAAGTTGCCAGCCACTTTCTCATTCCGGGAGCGAAACCCATCCCCCTTCATGATAGTAGCTTGATTGAAGGGGTGGTTGATCTGATTGCCGCAAAGAAAGACCTGAGCCAAATACCAGTTGAGTTTTCGGTAACAGATGTTTCCTTGGGCCAACTGGCAGAGCAGAACAAACAACTAGCCACGGTAATCGACGTCACCGAAAAGCGCGAAATTGAGAAAATGAAGGAAGCTTTTCTGGCCATGGTAAGCCATGATTTGCGCACACCGCTGACGTCGGTGGCGGGCTTCTTACACATGCTGCCTATGGGCGTATACGGCGAATTGAACAACGCTATTGTGGCCAGCACAAAAGTAGCAGAAGACGAAGTCGAGCTTTTAATAGCCCTGATTAATGATCTGCTTGATCTAGAAAAACTGAGAGCTGGGCAACTAGATTTGCGAGTCACTCAGTTTGACTTAGAAGACGTCATAGACTCTGCAGTTGATGCGCTCTACAACCTGGCCGACGCGGTGATGGTCTCAGTAATTTTCGAAGGCTGTGAAGGCAAAATTGCCGCTGACCAAGACCGTTTGCAGCAAGCTATAACGAAGGCCCTAGAAGGACTTCTGCGCCTCTGTGAGCCGGGAGACACAATCAATATCTCGGTGACGATGGTAATTACCAATCTCAAGAAGGCCTACACAATTGCTTTTAACAGCGAAAAGCTAGTGCTTCAAAATAACCCTCTCGCCAAACTCTTCGAGCCCTTCCAGCCAATCGAATTATCTTCTGGCAGCATTTCACTAGGCTTAAGACTACCTCTGGCCCAAGCGATTGTGCTTAGCCATGGAGGCACCTGTGGAGCCAGCCAACACAGTGGTGGGCTTTCCCTGTGGCTGACTCTACCTGGTTAACTTTAGCTGCTTAAATTTAAGAGCAGCATAGGGGCTGAACTATATTGCTAACCGATTAACACGCTTCTCTGCAGCCATGCGCATATTTGCCTGAGCCATGGTGCTCAAGGCCACAATCGAAGTGGCGTCAGTGGGAGCGGTCGAGATTCCGAAATGGAGCATGGGGCGCAGATGCCCTAGAGTTGGCAACAAAGTAGGAAGGCTTTGGTTAATACGATCAACCATTATGCAAGTCTGCGCCGAGTCTACATTAGGCAGCAAATACGCAAAACTTTGCTCACCAAAATGACCCAGGAGATCCGTTTCGCGCTTTGTATCTAGCAATGCCTTGGTAATGACGTGAAGATCTTTTTGAGAGATCAGGTTATCAGTTGCATTCTCAGCGCTAATACAAAATGCCGCCAGGGTCAGTATCGAACCAAAACGATGAGCCCTGGCAAACTCATGGGAGAGCATAAATATAAAAGTATCGTCGCTAAGAAGCTCAGTATCAGGATTGCTTAGGACCTTCAAAGAGTTCTCTAAATGGGAAAACTCAAGATGTCGCATCTCGGGAACCCCAACCTTGAAAGTCTTGAAGCTCACAGTCGCTGGTTCGCTTGGCCAGGGCTTGGGCTGATCGGTAGGAGGTCTTTGTCCTATGGCTTGGTTATGCTCGCTAACTTTTTTTTGCGGCTCAACAACCGGGGCTTCATCTTGTGTCAGGTCGGCACTACTGGTGTCAAATGCCTGCAGGCTTCTACCATCTGGGGCAAGCAGTAAGCCCAATCGCAACAATTCAGCAGCAGCAGCAACCCACTCGCTGCGCTTGAAGCCCATTCGCTCAGCCACATCAGCAAGATTAAGCGTGCCGTAAATATTGCCGTACATGTCAAGCAAAGCCTGATGATTAGTCAATGAACTCAAATTGACAATGGCTTCTAACTTACGCTTAGAAAGTTTTGCGGAGCGGATGAGAAAAGAACTCTCAGTTATAAAGTTGTCTTCTAAGAACTTGAGATTCGCGAGAAAAGCTTCGCCCTTAGTGACTAAGCCTTCCGCCGATTCTAAAATATTAACTGATTCGGGCTGTCGACCAAGTTCAAAGACCAACTGACCATCTGTCCAGGTGAAAAGATCAACTATTGTTTCTTCACCTTTCCCTAAAGGCGAACTGGCGTTTACGGGTTTTCCTAAGCCGAACTGAACTTTGACATTGAAGGCACCAGTGCCAATATACAAATGGCCTGTGGCCTCATAATAGGCCGCGACTTTGAGCAAATAAGAGATTGGTTTTTCTCTTAAATTACCCTGCAAAGCCTGCATCATAGCCTCCACATTATCTGGAGTTCCCGATTCTGGCATTAGCTGAGAAGGGCGGTTGTCATAAGACATAGGCATATTATCCGTAAAAAAGTCCGTAAAATTGGTCATTTAGAATAGCAAAATAGACAAGGCCACGCAGACTTTTTAGAGGCATCGTTGCAAGCATGAACCCTAACCAAATGGCCAGCTGCAGAGATTTCGAGATACCAGGTATCTTGGCAATCGATGACAAGCACGAATTGACAAGACTTAAGATCACCACAAACGAGTGCAGCGCCGAGCTTTACCTGCAAGGAGCTCACCTGACGCAGTGGCAACCACGGCAACACCAGCCAGTTTTGTTTCTCAGTGAACGCTCCTCGTTCATGAAGAGAAAGGCTATTCGCGGTGGAATTCCCATAATTTTCCCCTGGTTTGGAGCGCGCACGGCAACTACGTCTGACCCTCGCAGCGATGGACCGGCCCACGGCTTTGCTCGCACGAGCGATTGGCAGTTAGTTTCCAGCTCAATAGACGGCGATCAACTTTCCCTCTCACTCGCGCTCGAAGCCAACGAAGCATCTCAGGCGCTCGGCTTTGAGCAGTTTCGAGTGAAGTACAACCTCACTTTTGGCGCCGAGCTAGAACTACAGCTGACAGTCGAAAATCGCTCAGATAAACAACTCTGCTTCGCCGAAGCTTTGCATACCTACTTCTTGGTTGGAAATAGCGAACAAATCACCATAGCGGGCCTGGCTGGCAGCGAATACTATGACAAAACCGATAGCTTCAAGAAAAAACGACAGGCAGAGACAATACTAACCATTCGCGGTGAGATAGACAGACCATACATCGACACTACAGCGACCGTAGTCTTGCATGATCCGGTGATGAAGAGACGCATAAGCATTAGCAAAAGCCATTCCAACACCACTGTTATTTGGAATCCAGGGGCAGAGCTAACAGCGAAAATGGCCGATATGAGCGCGGACGGCTGGAAGCAAATGGTTTGCATCGAAACGGCTAATGCTTTGGAAAATGCCATAACCCTTGGCCCGGGAGCAGTACACACCATGACGGCTAAAATCGAAGTGCAATAAGCCTTTACAGGTTATTGAGTGCTGAAAGGCGTAAGAAATTCAAGTTGAATTTCTTACGCCTTTCTCGCAGTGACTCAACAAATAGCTGCCCATTTCAACTCACTCATATAGTAGAAAAGCTGAAAAAGACAAGCGTGAGAGTGGGCACTAGAGACGAAACCAATTGGTTTCTCCTCCAGCACCCTTGCTCTCACACTTGTACTTAGTGAAACACTTAGTGAGTCGAAGCAGCTTAGCGGTTGCCCGTATTAGCGGCTTCGCAGAATTACTTCAGGTCGGCCAGCTCAGCAACAACAGCGGTAACCGCCTTCAGCACTTCCACCATGTACGGCAGATTGCAGTTTTTCACCCGGTCGTTGACCGTGTGATAGTTGGGGTTGAAGCCGTCGTCGGTGAACTCTTCGCTGACGAGCAAGGCCTTGTAGCCATGGTCGAGGAAGCCAGCCTGGTCAGAACGGTCCTTCACCGCATGGTTGTTGGTGTCCACCGGCGTGAGGTTGATGCCGTAGCGCTTGATGGCACGGAAGAAGCGCACAGTCAGCTCCTTTGAGCCGTTCTTGTCGACATCGTCGTGAATATCCACGCGGTTGCCGGGCTTGGCGCAATAGCTGATCATGTCGATCGCGACCACGCCCACCACATCGGTTTTGGCGGCAGCGACCTTGTCAGAGTAGGCGTAGCTACCCCAAAGGCCCTGTTCTTCGCCGGTGAAGTGAACCAAACGGACCGTAAACGGCAGGTCGAGGTCTTTCAGCGCCCGAGCAAGCTCAAGCAAACCAGCCGAACCAGAACCATCGTCGTCTGCACCAGGCGCCACCTTCTCGTTGCCCCAAGGCGAACCAGCAGTGGAATCGAGGTGAGCACCAACAATGACAATCCGCGAAGGATTGGTCTTGCCGAGCAGCTCGACGACGAGGTTGTTGAACTTCTTGCCGCGCACCGTGTAAGGGTCGCGAACGCTCTTGAGGCCCATGGCCGCGTACTGAGCTTCGATGAAGCCCATGGCAATGTCCAGCTCTTTCGAGTGGGTGTTGCGCGTGGCCAGAGTGGAAGTGACACCGTTCACAGTCACAGGCAGTTCACCAGTGAGCTTGAGCATGGTGTCTTTGATGCGAGCGATGTCGATGCTCTTGAAGGCATTAACGATGCGAGGATCCGGCGCCGGCAGATTGCTGGTGTCGATCTTGGGCGTAGCAAAGTTGCGCGTGCGACGCACTTCAGCCGGATCGAACTTGCAGCTGCCCTTCCAGTTCTTGCCACTGTGAACGGGGTGGAAGTCAGACTCGTCAGCGGCGAAACTGCCTTCGGGAGGAGTGTGGTCGTGCTCTTGGTCGTTAGCGTGGTCGTGAACCGCAGCAGGAGCAGGCTGAAGAATGGACACATCCGGGCCAGCATCGCTTTCGGGAGGGCTGATGGTCGGAGTTTCCAGAGGTGTCTTCTCGACGGGCGGCAGGGCGCCGGTGGGTCGGGACTTGTTGCTCTTGCGAAGGGTGCGGACGACGAGAAAAACTACCGCTGCTACAAGCAGCAGAGGGATGATGTTATGCATAGTAATCTCCTAGATTTGTGGCCTTAGGCCGGTTTAAGAAAGCAAAATGCTTCCTAGCGCTAACCAAAAGTGGTTTGCGCTAAGCAGAAAGTTGGCTGACAGAGAAAGTTGATAGAAAACCAAACGCATACGCGACACCAAATACAGTGTCAAATGGTTCTTGACCTAAAGCTTGTAATGCTCGGGGAGAATTAAAAGTTTAGTTACTACCTCATGCGTACGCGGAAAAAATGGTCTAGGCATTAACTATATGAGTAGCCATATGAGCAATGCAAACTACCTGCGCTAACTAACGCCATGCTTTCATTAACGAACACTAACGATCGCTATCTCCGCCACAGTTAGAAACGTCAAGAGTGAAACAGGCAAACCTTTTCAGAATCTCATAAAAGCCTTGCAGTGCAAGCCACTCGCTGCGTTTACCGGTGACACAAGTGCGCTAACTAACTTAAACAGTTAACAAAGCCAGTACTTTGTGCCAGCTTGAAAAGTTTCCGGGTTAGGATCTGCGCATAGTAAAGAAACTTCGGATAGTAAAGTATCTGCGAATAGTTCAAATTCAAGCATTCCCTTTTTCATTCAGAGGAACGTCATGGCCATTAAGGAGTTCATCAAACATCACTACCGTCACTTCAACGCTGCCGTTGTCGTAGATGCTTCAGAAGCCTACATAGCGCATCTGGAGAGCGGTGGAAAAATGTTCATGACTATCGCTGGAGCAATGAGCACAGCTGAAATCGGCCTTTCTCTAGCCGAAATGATTCGTCAGGATAAAGTGCACGCGATTTGCTGCACCGGCGCCAACCTCGAAGAAGACATCTTTAACCTGGTCGCTCACAATCACTACGAAAGAGTGCCACACTATCGCCAGCTCACCCCCGCCGAAGAGCTAGAGCTACACAGCCGCGGCATGAACCGCGTTACCGACACCTGCATTCCTGAAGACGAAGCTATTCGCCGCATCGAAAACGAAGTGCTAGAACTCTGGCAAGAAGCAGACAAAACTGGCAAACGTTACTTCCCGTATGAGTTCATGTATCAGTTGATTCGCTCTGGAAAAATCAACAAGCATTTCCAGATTGACCCGAAAGATTCTTGGATGCTAGCGGCATGCGAGAAGAACCTACCAATCATTACTCCTGGTTGGGAAGACTCAACCTTAGGCAACATCTTCGTCTCGCACGTTATTCGCAAAGACATCAAAAATATCGATACGGTCAAATCTGGTCTAGAAGCCATGGGCATGATGATCGATTGGTACAAAGAGAACAGCAAAGACCAATCCATCGGCTTCTTCCAAATTGCAGGAGGCATAGCCGGTGACTTCCCAATCTGTGTAGTGCCCCTGATTCAGCAAGACTTGCAAGAGGACTGCAAGCTCTGGGGTTACTTCTGCCAAATCTCAGACAGCACAACTTCTTATGGCTCATATAGCGGCGCTGTTCCCAATGAAAAAATCACCTGGGGCAAGCTGGGAGAAGAAACTCCAAGATTCGTTATTGAATCTGACGCCTCTATCGTCGCTCCGCTAATCTTCGCCTATGTCCTCGGGCAATAGGCCGGCAGTGACAGCATGAGTGGTTCACAAGACACCGAACCAGAACCTAAACCAGGTCCGAAGCCAGAACCCAAACCAGAAAGTGCAGCACCTTCAGTTGACGCTGCACTTTCTGACACAGACAGGTCTAGCGCTAGACGAGCGAAGTTAAACAGTATTCTCTCGCTGATTATTGCTGGCATCTGTGGCTACCTGGCTAGCATGCTCTGGATGCCAGGCAATTCCTACACAGGCGATACCTTGCGCCTTAGTGATAGTGAAAAGATATTGAGCCAAAATCTACGGAACCACGTAGAGATGCTGGCCAGCACAATTGGCGAACGCAATATCAGGCACTATGACAATCTTGAGCGGGCCGCTCACTATATCGAAGAATCTCTGAGCAAATCAGGTTATTCAAGCAAAGCGCAAGTCTATGACGTCGAGGGCAAACACTGCCGCAACATCGAGGTCGAGATCTTAGGAAAGAAGCACGCCAACGAGATACTAGTAGTGGGCGCCCACTATGACTCTGCGCCAAACTGCCCGGGAGCCGACGACAATGGCTCTGGGGTAGCGGCAGTGCTCGAACTAGCGCGCCTTCTCAAAGGTCGTCAATTCGACAAGACCATTCGTCTGGTGCTCTTCCCCAATGAAGAGCCTCCCTACTTCCGCACAAAAGCCATGGGCAGCTATCAATATGCAGAGAGAGCGCACGAGCGCCACGAAAATATCATCGGCATGCTGGCCTTAGAAACCATGGGCACTTATTCTAACGAACCAGGCAGTCAACATTACCCAGTTCGTGGCGGCACACTGTTTTATCCCAATAAGGGCAATTTCATTACTTTTGTCGCTAGTCAGTCTTCTAGCGCCTTCAACCGTGAATGCATTGGAGCATTCCGGCGCCTCGTCGACTTTCCCTCTGAGGGTTTCTCGCTGCCCGATTTCATCCTGGGTGTGAATTTCTCCGACGACTGGAGCTTCCAAAAGTTCGACTATCCAGCGGTAATGATTACGGACACCGCCCCCTATCGCATGGAAACCTACCATAAACCAAACGACCTGCCCGATAAACTCGACTACGACAACCTTACCCGAGTAGTGGCTGGCCTGAACAGCATGCTTGGCGCCGTAGCGGGCGAGCAGAAATAGGCTAAAGCCATAGCAAATAGCCATTTGCGGTCTTGAAAACCGTAAATACCGTGTTGTGGCAATTCTTCTTTTACCTAAAGATAGAAATGCCACAGATAGCCACCCCCGAGGCGAAATCGGCAGATGCCCTTCGAACGTCAGCCAAGCAAAAACGATTCCGGCAAGACAGAAAGCCCCGCTGACTCAAACCTTTTGAGTGAATTTGGCAGCGGAGTCAGCCACAAGCTAGCGGCGCCATTCAAAGGTGCCGTTCAAATCGTCACAAACGACAGCGACACTCCGGCGCAAAAGGCTGCCGAAGCTCTGGCGTCACAATCAAAAGCTCATCTTGCCGGTGAATTTGTTGGCAGTGCCACTGTCTTCATTGCTGCCACAGCCATGCTCCGCCGTGCCCCTATGCCCGGAAGCTTAGCGCCAATTCTTGCCGGCGGTCTAATTGGCGCAGTGGAACCGCTAAAGCAAGGCGAAGACAATCAAGACAGAATCGTTCACGGCCTCAACGGGGCCGCGGCCATTGCAATTATGGAAAACTTGCCCAAAGCGCTGAGCAAAGCTGGTTTAGTTGCCACAGAGAGAAGTCTAAGCGCGGCTCTGATATCAGGCATGACCGTTGGAGCCGCTACAGAGCAAGCGAGCAGCTTTATTCAAACCGGTCACGCCGCAGATCTTGACCGCACAGCAATTGCCGCCGCTGGATTTGGCCTAACCAATATGGCCTTCCACGGCGTCGGCCTGGCAATTAATAAAGGCGTAACCAATTTCGGCGAGCGTTCTAAGTTTGCCGACAAGGCCACATTAACAGCCATAACCAAAGATCGCCAAACTATTGCAGAAGAAGGTGGAGCACGTGGCTGGCACTTAGTTTGCGGAAGCGGTGGCTCGAAGGCCGGACTGACCAGCACCGGCGTCATCTTGGCCTGCCGCGCCGCCGAACTTAAGCTCGACACCATTGGCGGTGTCAGCGGCGGCGCCATACCAGCCGCCATGGCTGCGGCTGAATTGCCTTCTCACAAACTAATTGACTTAGCCAAAGCAACCGACTTTTCCGGACTCCTAGACAAGAAAAAATTACTGACACCCTTTATCAAAGAGCGCAAACCGATTGATCTTCTACAAGATGGCATGTACGGCTCAAGCAAACTAGGCGAACTGACTGAAGCCCATGTTAAGGAATGGCCCACAAAATTTTGGACAATGGCTGTTGGCGATCACAGCGAAATGATGTTCACAAAAAACGGCGTGATGGAGTATACCCGAGAAGGTAGCAGAAACTTGGTCTCAAACAAGCCAGCCCAACTCGGAGATGCTGTGCGAGCCAGCTGTGCTATTCCTGGTGTGCTTGAATCTGTTACCCTCGTCGGTCGCAGACTTTTCGACGGCGCCCTCGGTAAATTCGGCAAATGTCCAACAGCAATGGTTACTTCCCACTATGGAGTACCAAGCGAAAACATCATCGCCAGCCTACCAGTTGGCGCTATGTCAACCCTAAACAAAAGTCTCTATCTCTTTGCCAAATACTTGAGTGGCAACCTAGAGAAAGAGCACCGTGGCGTTATGGAAGCAGCTGGAATTGTCATTCGTCCAGAGGTCAATAGCTTCCACTCAATGAAGTTCTTGCTTAATGCTAATCAAAAAGACGAGGCAATTTTAGCGGGCTATAGAAGCGCCATCGAACAATTTGCCAAAGCCAAACTAATAACTGGTGACAAACTAAAAGCAGCTAGCGCGGCGGGCGAATCAATGTCGGCCCTTGAAGCCTATTTCAAACCGGAACCTGTCAGTCCATTTATCAACAACCCCCATTTGCTCAGGCTAACGGCCCGACCAGGCCTATCTAATGCGAACTTGGCCCTAGAAGCGAAACAGTAAGGCATAATAAAAACTAGAGCAGCAAATCAGTACTTAGTAGAAGTAGTAGAAATGACAAGACCCGATCGACTATCACTAAAGCTATCGCTGACACTGACTCTCGGCAGTATCACATGCTATCCGGCGCTAGCTGCAGAAATTGCAGTTCTACCGGGTAGCGCCGCTCAAACCCAATCAAAAATGGTCTGTAGCCGCATCAAGTGGCATACGTCGTTGGAAGAAGCAAAAGAAAAAGCGAGGAGAGAAAGCAAATTAATAGTCTGGATTCATATGCTAGGCAATATCGATGGCTTCACGTGAAGTGCCGGCAATAGCTTGAGAGCCGTGTCGCTTTCACAAGAACCAGCCTTTTCCACATTGCGCAATCATTTTGTTTGCGGCTACAAAAATATTATGCAAGAAGGCTACGCTGGAGATTCAGGCGTTCATCCGATTGACGGCAACGCCGTCAACACCACAAACGGAGCCGGCCCACACAACCTGCAAACCTTTGTCATGACAGCGGATGGCACGATTTTGCACTGCTTGCCTGGCTTTTGGAGTTCTGCAGATCTTGCCGCAGAATTAGAAGTGGCAGAAAAGCTCAGCTACATATGGCAAGACAAAGCCATCTCATCCGCACACAAAGCCGACTTGTTCAAGCGCATCCACTTAGAACACCTCAAAAATCACTCACCAGAACTAGTGGCTCGCAGTCATCTACAGGGTTTTGACGCTCAGCACATTTACAAAAATAGCAAAGAGCTATCTGACTGCATTAGTGACAAAGAAGCCATTAGCGCCGTCGAAGACGCACACAAGCTGCCCTACGACGCCTTTAAAACCACCGACCGAATTATGCATGAGCGCATGGCCACTAGGCCCTTTCAAAATTACGATGCTTTCGATACCGGCACTTACGCAAGCTATGGCTGCAACCACTACGACAAAGGCGAAAACGAGATGGAAGGGGGGCCATCCACTCTGGCACTCAAAGGCAAAAGTCTGCGCAGCGTCAGTAAACCAACAGTAATGGCTGCGGCCCCTCAAGCCAGTCCGCCTGCATCTCCGGCTAGCCGCAAAGAGGAAAAGAAAGAAACGGCGAAAGAGAAACAGAAAGAAACAGAGCCGCAATTGTTTGTGGCCCTGGCGAAGCAAGGGTTATGGCCAGAGGCCTTCCGCTGCGCTGACAAATACATAAAAGCGCAATTCACCCAGCCCGGCGGCTACGAAATGCGCAGTCTCGCCGCTCTGAAATTAGGCTATTATCAACAAGCTTATGATGATGCATCGAGAGCTTTGTGGCTGGGGTCAAAACACTCCTCGGCCTCTCTGCTAAGAGCTAAGGCAGCAAGCAAGCTTAAACAATTAGTGCACCTGAATACCAAGAGCATTTGAAAATTTGACAGTATCAGTGGCATCTATATACTGACCGCCAATATCAAGCTGCTTTAGATTCTTCATTTTTTTAAGAGACTGGAGACACTCACGACTAAGTAAAGATGGGTTCGCCTGTAGTTCTTTTAGGTGAGTCAGTGAGCTAATTTCTGCCACAGACTGGTTCGTCATCTCGGTGTCATTGACCCGAAGGTGTCTTAGATTCGGGCAAGTAGCGATAGCTTTGAAATCTGCAACACTGAGTACTCCGCGCTCGAGCGTTAATTCAGTCAAGTTTTTGGACGGTGCCAACACTGCCAGAAGTGCAGACCCTTCTCTAACCGGCGAGTAGGTAAGGCGCTTGAGCTTTTTAAGTCGACTCAAAGTAGCCAATTCGCTGCCACGGATTCGAGTATTTACAAGCTCAAGCACCTTGAGCTCATACAGCAATTCAAGCATAGGCAAACACGCTCCATCAAGATTGCTAGACACAGGAGCGATGGACAAGTACTTCAAGTTAACCAGCCTGACTATGTGTGGCAGGGCACTTTTGTCTAAGGTTTCACGGGCATCGAAAAGCAAGCCAGAAAGATCACTTGGGCCAAAACCATCAAGAAGAACTGGATTAGACATTGTTGCCCCACTGCAGCGAAGAGTAAGTTCGCCTTCAGCAGGCAACAGCACAACACCTTGAGCTTTGATCGATTGCTCTTGGCCCTCGAACTCGAAACTGCCGATATCGTTGCCTGATCCGAAATCAAACTTACGCTTAGGCACACCTTTATCATCAACGATACCGCAGAGATAGGGTTTCACTTTGCCAATTGCAGAGAGGCGATTCGCCGAATCAGATGCAATTTCAGCGCTAGAGCCAGGTTTAGAGTCAGGTTTATTATCAGTTAAAGCAGCAGCCCCAGATCCAGGATTAGAGCCAGACACTGTCTCGGGCTTAACTCCGGCACCATTTAGGCCCTCCACCTTAGCTCCGCTTTTCACTGCGTTTCCTGCTTCGGAAAAATAATAAGAAGAAGAAGAAGAAGAAGAAGAAGAAGAACTACTACTACTGCTAGATGGTTTGGCATCGGACGAAGTCTTCTTGGCCTCTAGCCTTAACCAATACGCCACAGTCCCCAATGCGGCGAGCAGCACAGCCACGGCCAGGCAAATCTTGAGAGCCATCTGAATTGAAAACTTAGCGCCGGCAGCAGAACCTTGCTCTAAGTCACCGTTCAGCGCAGAACCTGATGAAGTACCTGCCTTTTTCCGCATATACTCAAGGTCGACAACTACTTCTTCCAGGTTCTGATAGCGGTCCATAGGAGCTTTCTCAAGCATGGTAGCAATCATTTCTTCCATGGACTCAGGAAAGTACTTGCCGCCCGTGGCTCTGCTTAGACTTGGCGGCATCTGGCTTTGATGCATCATCATCGTTTGAATTGAATTGGCTCCACGAAATGGTGGCACACCGGTTAAGATTTCAAAAAATGTACAACCCAACGAATAAATATCAGAACGAGCATCAATGCGCTTTCCATCGCAATGCTCAGGGCTCATGTAATAAGGACTGCCAAATATTTCACCTGCTGTGGTGAGATTCTGCACCTCAGCCTCAACGCCCGAAAGCTTGGCTATACCAAAATCTACGAGCTTTACGCGTGAACCAGTTGCATCTTTCTCTTTCAACAGGAAGATATTTCCCGGCTTAATATCGCGATGAATAATGCCCTTTTTATGAGCATAACCCAGGCCTGAAGCCACGCCAATAAATACGGGAAGAGCATCGTCCAAACTTAACGGCCCTGAGCGTGTAAGAACATCAGCCAAATTCTCACCTTCTAACAAGTCCATCACATAAAACGGCAAAACTCCATCATGCAAGCCCAAATTATGGATGGCAATTATGTTTGGATGATTCATCCGAGCAATTGCTTGGGCCTCTAACTGCAGGCGACGCCAAGCTGTCTCATTCACTTTTTCGTAATTCAGGGTCTTTAAGGCATATATTTTTTTGAGGACTTTATGGCGAGCCTTGTAAACGAAGCCCATTCCACCCACACCGAGCAGCGAGATAATCTCGTAATCCCCGAGAAGCTCGCCCGGCTGAAGCTTCCCACCTTCATCAGAGACTGGCACATTGCTACTACCGGAAGTAAATGGTCGAAAATCTCCACTGCCGCCGCTACCAGTCAAGCTGGCACTGCCCGTTAATTCTTCGTCAGATGGAGGAGGAGTCTTTGGAGGATTCATAGCACATTCAAGATGACCTACTAGTTATAATCGGTAAACAAAAAAAAATCTGTATTGTGTCATCGTTAGCGCTACAGCAAACGAAAAATTTACTGCTCGTTGTTTACACACTAAATTTACAGACGAAAAGTACAAAATTGGAGTACGACATGGCCGAAACCAAAAATCGTCAAATTATACTTGCCTCAAGGCCAGTGGGAGAGCCAAAAGACGAGAATTTCAAGCTGGTTGAAAGTACTTTGCCACAGCCAGCTAAAGAAGAAGTACTTCTGCGCACGCTCTATCTTTCGCTTGATCCGTACATGCGTGGTCGCATGAGCGCAACTAAATCTTACGCAGAGCCTGTAGCCATAAACGGGGTAATGGAAGGTGGTACAGTCAGTGAAGTAGTGCAATCGCAATATTCCAACCTGGCCAAAGGCGACATTGTTTTAGGTTACACAGGCTGGCAATCCCAGGCCATCGCCCCAGGCGCCACGCTAATCAAAATTGATCCAAACCTAGCGCCAGTTTCAACAGCCCTAGGCGTACTTGGCATGCCCGGAATGACAGCCTATACGGGCTTGCTCAATATTGGCCAACCTCAAGCAGGAGAAACCGTTGTAGTGGCCGCGGCCTCAGGTGCAGTGGGAGCGATTGTTGGACAAATTGCGAAAATAAAAGGTTGTCGGGTAGTTGGCATCGCGGGGGGCAAACGCAAGTGCGACTATGTCGTTAAAGAACTCGGTTTTGATGATTGCATCGATCACAAAGACGCCAATCTTCCTGAGCTTTTAGCCAAATCTTGCCCTAAAGGCATAGATGTCTACTTCGAAAACGTTGGCGGTGCTGTCTTTGAAGCAGTCTTTCCACTACTCAATCCGTTTGCGCGCATCCCGGTCTGTGGACTTATAAGTGCATACAACGAAACAACGCTCGAAGGAGGAGCAATACCACTGCCTATTTTAATGCGAGCTATTCTAACCAAAAGACTGACATTTAGAGGCTTTATCGTTAGCGATTTCGGCGCCCAGCGCCAGGAATTCGTACAGGCCGTTTCTGCCTGGATCAAAGAGGGAAAAATCAAGTACTTAGAAGACGTAGTCGAGGGCTTAGAAAATGCACCCAAAGCCTTCCAAGGGCTCTTAAGAGGCGAAAATTTTGGCAAGCTTATAGTGCGAGTCGGTGAAGAACCATAGCTCTTTACGCAACAAGAGACGCAGAACCTAATTATCGATAGCAAACAGGAAGACTATGCGGCGGCGAAGCTTTTGGCTAGTTCTGCTAATTGCGCTAACACTCCAACACCCGAGTGACAGAGCAGCATGGGCTGAAGAAATCGATTGGCTCAATCGTGGTATCGCTGAGTACTCTGCTGGACAGTACAATCAAGCAGTCAACAGCCTCTCACTGGCGGCTAGCAAGAATGAAAGCTCTGATTTGGCCCACTACTATCTAGCCAACTCACTTCTGCGCATAGGCCACAAGGCTCGGGCCCTACAAGAATACGAAAAAGCATGCAACGCCAGTCAGACGGCCGAAATGTACAGAAACTGCGCCCAAGTTTTAAAAGCATACAACCTGGCAGTTCCGCCGCCACCACCTATGGCCCAACATCCGGGCAGACGCCATGTGCTTGACCAATATCAGACTTCCTCTCTTGACAGAATAAACGCTCTGGCTGAACAAAAAAGCGACGGCAAGACGAGATTTGCTGATAGCCACAGAGACGGCCTTGAAGTGTTTCGCTGCAGTCCAGAGGGAAGCCCCGAGTTAAAAGCAGCATGGGATCAATGGATCGAAAACTACAGGCTAACATTCGGCTCCACGCTTGGGCCAAGGGTGCGCGCAGCAAACATAGGAAAACTTTCAGGTAGTGCCCTTATGGTATTTAGTGTTGATAAAAATAGACGGTTGAGAGGACGAATAGTCAGAAGCGATGCCCCAGTAATGTTCAATTACTTCTTACTAGAAACAACTCGACGAATTGACAGGGCCTCGATCCTGGATTTTCCAGCGGCATCAACCTTGCCTGGTTACAATTTCACCATGACGTGGGACTATGGCGCCTCAAGAAACGGCACCGATACCGTGGCAGAATTACTTCGCACAGAAGCATCCTTGCGCAACTCAAATGTCAGGGCGACTTTGCGCAATTCGGCTACGACTGCGGCACTGCGCAGTTCAGATGCGGCCGCTGCGCTCAGCAGTGCCAATACCGATGCATTAATGATGCCGAAATTCGATACGAAAGTCTCGGCACAGATTCTCCCAAAGCAATTACCCATCGAGCTTAAGGCATCTCCAGGGAAACTTGATATAGGCACAAAGAAAAAGCACTAGTTTAGTCATAGTATTGTGGCAATAGCCTAAGGTCTTGGTCCAATAGCCTGCGCATAGCGGTTGAGAGTTAGAGGACTCATCGGTTCTTGTTGGAGGAAGGATGGGTCAAGAATATACAATTTGCCGTCTTGAAACCGCATATTCTTAAGCTGCCAATCAATTCTTATGCCACTACCAGTGAGGGCATCACCAAAAGCATAATACTGCTGGCGTAGCGCCACCATGTCTGCACGAGTAAGTTCACCGGCAATTAGTTGAAACTGTAGATGATCCCCATCACCAATCTGCTCCATACGCAAAGCTGGGCTGCCATCCTTAGTCTTGCCTACTTCCAGAATCTTAGGCGTACGCACACCGATCGATTGAAGCTTCTCGTAAATACCCTTTACAGCATCCATATTTGCCGTGCGATCAGAAAACACTTTTGTCACTGAGCCATCGTTGTTAGAATAGACTTTGCCCTCATCACCTTCTCCAAGAAGTTTTCTCTGGTCAAAGGATATGGGCTTTTCTTGCGGTGCTTTGATTCGCTCTGCTGTAATTGGCTCTGCTGTAATTGGCTCTGCTCTACTTTGTTGTACTTTGTCAGATTGAGCTCTCATCTGTTCGAATTTAGCTGGCTGGGTGGCCGCGGCCTGGGCAACATCTGCCTGAACTTTTAGCGGCTGTGCTTTGGCAGAATCCAAGCTTAATGAAAGAGGGGTGCTGCCAACTCGTTGATAGCGGTAATGCGACGCCGCACCACCGAGACCACCCAGAATGCCACCAAACATGGCAAAATCAGTGACACTTTTACCAAGCTCTTGCTGACTTGCCAGCCCTCTGCCGCTGGTCAACGAGCCTAGCTCGGCGCTAGTCAGTCCAGCTGGTATGCCGCTGATAGCACCAATACCAGCACCCTTACCAAAACGAGCAAGGAGACCAGCCTCGGGCGTGACAGAAAATGCCCGAATCCCGCTAAGACCACGAGCCGAAGCTCCCAGCACTGCAAAAGTTCCAGCATCGGTCACAGCGTTGCTCAAACGACCGGACCAAAAATCTCGGCCCGTCTCAACGGGAGTAAGTACGGCACCCATAAATGCCCCAGTGGCTCCGCCTTCGATCGCATGAGAAGCGATTGAAGTGCCCAAGCGATTTCCAAAAGCTCCGCGCACAGCGGCCCGGCTGATCAGAAATGGCACAATCATGCCAACCGAAGCACCCGCCTGCTGAACGAAGGCCTCGGTTCTGTCGCTTGGCTTGCTTGGATTAACCAAGTGCAGCTCTGGAAGAGATCTACCGACAACACTGCCGGCCAACTGCGATATACCGTTGACTGGGCGCTGAAGGCCAGCGTCTAGCGCAGACGAAGCAAAACAACCAAGCAAAGAATGCTCAGCCTGCGGAGACTCAATTCCTTGCTCCGAACTACGGTTTTGACCGCGAGCGATGGGCATAAGAATAACCTACAGTAATAGGTTCTTTGTACCCAAACTGCTGCTCGCACTAAACTACGCAAATTCTTAAATCAGGCAAATGGCAACGACTAACAGGAGGGAATTACACCCACGGAAACTGCACGTAGACGGGCGTAACGTAGCAAAGCAAATCGTTATAAGTTATTGGAGGATGAGCCAGGCAGGCATTAAGGAGTGAGTCGGGCGCACGCACCAAATTCTTAAACTGGTAGCAAAAGCCAGCCAAATACAATTGCAGATACTTTCGACTCACCCCATGACAATTTCCCTTTATAAAGGCAATGGCGCTCCCTATGCTTCTAACGGGCAAGGGTTCACAGCGAGCCGTCGCATCAGGGTACTTTTCAACAACAGCCAAGGAACCATCCGCGGTGCTCAGCTCGTTGCAAGATTGTGAAGCACTGTCTGTATTCAATGGGGTATGGTCAACGTCCACTTCGGCTCCACGTGCAGTTAGCTCTTCAGCCACAGGATGCAGACGTGCCGGTGTTTCACGACTACGCTTACAAATAGCATCTTGAAACAGTTGGGATTGCAGAAGCAAGGCTTTGTCATCGATTTGACCACATACAACAAGATTTAACTTGTTTTGAATCTCATAGGCTCCGGTTGGCGAAATTTCAGTTAGCCTCGCCAATTGAGCCGGTGTCACAATAACTCTATTCTGCTTCAAGTAAATTGCAGCCATCCACCCCCTAAGGTTAGTAGTTCTTTCAAGTAGTGTGTTAGCTGTATACCAAGTCTCATGCTTACAAACTAAGCACTTAAAGGTGCGGGCCCCCGGAGCCCGCACCACATTAGTACTAGAACAACGACACACTATACTTCCTTGCCCCTCAAGATGCTGAAAGATTGCATCTGCAGCAGCAGCATCAGTCGGTATCCGTCGTTCAAATTCAGGCCATACATCACGTAAACGAACAACCTCAGCAAATTCATTTTCCATAATTCGTCCTCCTCGTTTTATTACAAACGCTGGAATAGAGGAATTAGTTCAATCCGAATTTGCCATCATCGACAATAATCGATGTAGAGAGGAAGGCAAAACTAAAGCGATATCGTCTTAATCTGGAAGCTTCAAAACTAAAGCGACATCGCCTTAATCCGGAACCTTCAAAACTAAATCGACATCGCCTTAATCCGGAACCTTCAAAACTAAACCGATATCGCCTTAATCCGGAACCTTCGAAACTAAACCGATATCGCCTTAATCCGAAACCTTCAAAACTAAACCGATATCGCTTTAATCCGGAACCATCAAAACTAAACCGATATCGCCTTAATTCGGAACCATCAAAACTAAACCGATATCGCCTTAATACGGAACCTTCAAAACTAAACCGACATCGCCTTAATCCGGAACCTTCAAAATCAGAAATTACAGACAACAACAAAGAAGCTTGAGCAGAATCGCTCAAGCTTCTTTCGTATTCTCAGCTATGCCCGGCATCATTTAGCAATCAGCTAGCAGGAACTAATTCGAACAAATGTGCCCTAGTCCTTAAAGAACTTCTCCACCGAACTAAAAATCGATGAAAGCTTACTAGTAGATTTACCTTGCTCAAGTTTAAAAGCGATCTCGTCGCATTTCTCCGCACGCTTGGCAATCTTCTCAGCTTGTTTTTCTGGCAGACCTGGCTCTAGGCTGGCATAAGCGCGATAGTGAAGAGCGGCTTCACGCAAAGGTGGAGCAGACTTGTTATAGAGCTTCTCCAAAGTTTCGGCCAAGCCCAAATGAGCAGCAGAAAGACGCGGATTGAGATAGGCGGCATTCCTAAACTGATCAATTGCACTCGTCAGCTGTTTCTTCCGCGAAAGATCTTGCCCTAAAGTAAGCGCTTGCCGGGCCTTGTCACGGGCAGTCGCTACGTTGTTCAAGCCTCGCTTAGAGCGAGCCGCAGCGTCTTCAGCAGTAAATGTGCCACCACGTTTATAGGCACTATCTGCGCTATCAAGATCGCGAATCATCAAAGCCATGTCAGCGACGGCAAACGCTTGAGCTGAAGTGGTGCAATTGGCAATAACTGTCTCAAAGGCTTGGGTAGCTTCTTGATACTTAAACTGGGCAAGACAGGCCTCAGCATAGGCAATTCGTTGAGGATCGTTTGTCGGTGTTCCAATAGTGGATAAATCTACTGGTTTTCCCGAAATCGCCCGCAACTTAGCATCAGCCAAACGCAATTCCATATCGTTTGGATTTAACTGAATGGCCCTCTGAATGAAATTCTCAGCTGATTCAAAGTTGTTTGAGACGAAGAAGGCACCGTTTGCTTCCTTCTGAGCTTTGATCATCAAAGTTCTTGTCATGCCCTTAACAGCAGCAACATCTCCAGGAGCGAACCCTAAAACAGTTGTATATTCCTTCAAGGCATCATCGGTTTTCTCTAAACGCAAATTGATATCACCAGCGCGGCGATGCAAATCTACACTATTGGGGCTCAGCGCTAGACCAGAACGCAAGTCTCCAAGCGCCAACTCAAGGTCACCACGCGACTCCCGAATATCAGCCATGCGCAAATAAGCATCATCGCTTTCTGCTTTGATTAAAATCGCGGCTTGATACTCTTTAATGGCAGCAACGCGATTGTTCTGCAAGCGATAGACATCACCTAAGGCAATGTGTGCAGGTGCACTATTGTTGTTCAATGAAAGCGACGTGTTCAAAGACTTATAGGCATCATCAAGCATGCCCTGGGTGAGATAAGCCTTGCCTAAACCATAGTGAGCAGCGGCATTGTTGGAGCGCAGACTTATGGCCGAACCAAAATCGGTGAGCGCAGCAGCAGTATCACCAAGTTTCAAATCAATCAATCCGCGCTGAACAAAAGCAGAACTATATTGAGGATCTAACTTGATAGCCATGGACAAACTATTTTTAGCTTCTTTCAATTTCCCCTGTTCACGCTGAACCAAACCTAAAACGATATAAGCTTCGGCGGCTTTCGGATCCAACTTCAAAGCCTGCCTGCAACCAGCTTCTGCCGAAACAAGAGTGGCATCACGCTGAGAAATTACGGTCATGGATGATGACTGCAATCGATAGAGCTTAGACATCGACTGTCCGACAAGGGCCAATGGAGTTTTACTATTTACTTTCAAAGCTTTGGCAAACTGTTCATCGGCAGCATCGAGCTTATACTGCTGAACAAGAGCAAAACCAAGCCCAGTTAGCGCTGCAGTATCTTTTGAGTTCTTGTTTACGGCAACGCGAAATGCATCTTGCGCCTGCGCGTATTTCCCATCAAGTAGCAACTTTTCTGCGGCAACTACATCAGCCGACAATTTCCCTTTAAACAGTCTGTCTCGAAAAGCATGCGGAGACGTACGCGAGCCAAGCGACAAAGTCTTTGCCGCACTGGCGGCTGGCGCTTTAGCCTTCTGCGCCCTAGCGCTCGGCACCACTAACGACACCAAACTCAAACTTAGTGAAAGGCTTAAAACAAACCCTGCTGCACGATTAAACAAAAGGAAAACCTCCTGGCTACTAAAGCATTTTGTCAAAAATAGTCTTCGACAGGGTACCAAGTTTGGCACAGATTAGCACCAGAATCATGGCAGGGAAATAATCAACGGGCGAAAGCCCAGCCAGGGGCAACATTGAGGCACTTTTACCAACGCAGATTAAATTGCCTCGGAAACAAAAAAAGCTGATTGGAGTCGGCCAACACTTTTGGCCACAGACAAGGCAGCACAGCCATTCTTGAGCGAACACTGCAAGGATACTGCCTTAGGCTAGTAATGAGAGCCAATACAGCGATCTACAAACGACCAAATTTGCAAATCACTGATTGGCCCTCGCGGGTGGTGCAGACGCCTAGTGGTAAGGAGCTGGATTCTCCCGACCAAAAGGTATCTACTTGCCTGTTGCCAGCCATACCCTGCATCAAGCCGAAGCTAATGCATTGCAGCGGCTAAGACATTTACAGAAACTAGAACGACGTTCTAATTATCTGTCAGTCTCATCTATTTCGCTAATAGTCTTAAATTCTGCGACTTTCAGCTAGACAAACAACGGCTCTTCAAGTGCTGGAGTGCAATGCGCTCTCTCAACACCCTAGCCAAGGTTCGCTCGGCGCGACAGGCGACGTAAGGATTATCGTCTTCTGCCAACTTTTCCAATAGATGCGTGGGCAAATGCGGGTTTTCCGCTAGCCCGTAGCGCACATCAACACTAATATCTTCAACAGCACGCTCAATTAAGCAAAGATGAGCGCTTGCATTCTCAGCTACTGCCAATCGTACCGATGGGTTACTATCACAGCCTAAAACTATGAGCAAATCAATCGGGGTGTGCTTATTTTCAGCTAGATGCAGTCTTACTTTGACATCGGCATGCTTGCAAAGCCGATGGAGCAGACCGCTAGCCAGCTCCAAATTTGAAGTATCAGGTTCAGTATACTGTTTCGCATCTATTTTCATTGTTAGCCTCCCTTAGGCCCCCTGTGTTAGTGCCAAACAATCTCGACACCACCCAATCTTCACGTTACGCTCACGTTGTGATCAAAAAGTGACCATTTGTGTTAGCCACGGTAAAAAACGAGATCCACCGATCTCAAATCATGCAGATCCCACCGACGAAAGCGGCTTGCGAAAAACCAGTCACAGCAATGGTTTTCAGCCTCAAGCAAAAAGCGAAAAAATGGGTTAACATGGTTCGCGTTCAAAATTCGAAACACTTAAAACACGCACACACAAAGTTCAAAGCGAAAGCTAAAAACTATAAAAATGCACCAGATTTACTAATAATTTGCCAAATTCGCACCGCAAAACAGGCAGCGAAAAACCAGTAAGAAGAAGCAATGACAGAGTCAGAAATAATTAGCAGCGCAAAGCTTGAAATCATCAAGCGGCTAGTCAATTTATTGACGGAACACAAAGTGCCGTATCAATTCACTGGTGGCCTAGCTGGCAATATTCATGGCTCAAAATGGCCCCTTCAAGACATCGACCTGGAGATGCCGCGTGCACACATCGAATTAGTCGCTTACCTGCTTCGGCAGTATATCGTCTCGCCTTTGCACTTCTATCAAGACGATGAATTTCAAATGGTAATGTTCAATCTGAAAATCGACGATATTGAAGTTGACATCAATCAAATCGAAGCACAGCAGATTTGCCACAAAGGGCAGTGGACTCCCCTAACAGTTGACATCAAAAAGGCCCAACTAATGCCTTTTCACGGCATGAAAGTGAGCGTTCAACCGCTAGAACAACTCATTGCTTACAAAACAATGCTAGGTAGAACCAACGACGTCGACGATTTAACTAAGCTACTCAATCTGTAAAAGGAACTAAGTTTACTTTTTAACAGAACTTACAAATGCGACTGTAAATCAAGCTACAAATCAAGCTCCTGAATCCCTTGATCGTCTACTTGACAGTCAAGGATGCGAGGAGGCTTGTTTTCGGTTTCGACCCAATAACCCAAGCGCTCGCGCACCTGCGCCTTACGCTTCTCATGGACTATTACTAGCACCGAGGAACCCGCGCCAGAAAGGGTACAACCCATGATCGGCTCGTTCATCAACTCTCTGCGCAATTTGGCAAGCTCTGGCACCAATTGAGCCCGATAAGGCTCATGCAATCTATCATCAAGAGCATCCTTAAAGGCTGACTCATCACGCCGAGCAACAGCGGCCACAAGAGATGCGACTTTCTGCACGTTGAAGATGGCATCCTCCATCCTCACCTGCGCCGGAAGAATAGCCCTGGCATTGGCAGTCGTCAGACTAAATTGCGGTGAAACTACTAGCAGGTGCCACTCTTTAGGCCAGTTTAAGCGCTGTGTAACTATATTTTTACTAGAAGAGTATGACGAAGGACTAGACACCACCATGTTGCCCAACAAACAAGCCGCTAGGGTTTCAGGATGCCCTTCCAGCATGCTGGCTTCGGCAAGCAATGTCGGAGCACTAGGAATGCGATCTTTTAAAACGCTCGCCGCCCAAAGCGCGCCGAGAATAGCCGTGGCACTGGAGCCGAGGCCAACACCAAGAGGAATTTCAGAATCAACGATAATTCGCACACGTTGCAGCAGATCATGATCGCGCTGCCAAAGTTTACTCAAAATCGTATATGTCAGCTTGCCTTGCTCTTGCGCCAGACTGCTCTTGGCAATACTGCCCTTAAAAGTGATAAGCGGAATTCCTGGATCATTGTCATCAAGTACAAAAAATGACATGGTGCTATAAATGTTCAGAGCAAGGCCAATACAATCCAGACCTGGTCCTAAATTGCTGGTAGAACCAGGAAGGCGAAGAGTAAACCTACGACTTCTATCAAACACCTTTTTCAAATCGGTCATGGCACAATAATGTCCAAATGTTCAACCCAAATCTATCCGAATTACCGTTAGAGCTGCCAGAATAACTCTGTAATAGTAGCAACAAAAAAGCCATGAGACATTTAGTAACGGGCGGATCTGGCTTTCTTGGCAATCTAATCGCAATACATCTACTTGCCAAAGGCGAGGATGTAAGTATTCTCGACATCTGGGAAGACGAGCAGCGGCCGACGAAAGCAAACTTTTTTAAGACCAGCGTACTCAATAGAGAGGGCGTCGCCGCAGCGATGAAAGGTGTCGACATCGTGCACCACACCGCCGCTTTAGTGCCACTCACAAAATCAGGAGATCTCTTTCGCCAGGTCAATGTAGAGGGCACAAAAATCGTTGCTGAAGAAGCAGTGAAGGCCGGTGTCAAATGCTTTATTCACACTAGCTCTTCGGCAATCTTTGGCTGCGCGCCCTGTCCGATCACTAATGCCACCCCGACCAAACCAGTAGAAATTTACGGAGTAAGCAAGTTGGACGGGGAGCTCGCCGCCAGAGAGATTGCCGACAAAGCAGGAATGCCACTAATAGCGGTGCGACCAAGAACAATTATTGGTGATGGCCGCCTTGGTATTTTCCAGATACTGTTTGACTGGATCAAAAGCGATATAAACATCTACGTTATAGGTTCAGGCAAAAACAAAATCCAATTCCTCCATGCCCAAGACCTAATTGAATGCTACTTAATGTTAGTGGAGCTAAACAAGCCTGGACTATACAACGTAGGCACAGACCGCTTTAACGAAATTAGTCAATGCCTGGAAAACCTTGTTGTTCACGCCGGTTCAAAAGCAAAAGTCAAACGATTACCACAGGCCTTGACCGTAGGCACACTGCAGGCGCTCGACTCAGTCAAACTCAGCCCCCTAGCACCGTGGCACTACCTGACTTACGGAGAAGACTTCTATTTTGACATCGAGCCGCTGAAGGAACTTGGCTGGCGGCCGAAATACTCAAACGATGAAATGCTCGCTGAGAGTTACGATTCTTTCATCGCAAACTACGATACCCTCATGGCAGCGAAATCATCTTCAGCGCACCGCCGGCCGCTAAAAGAGCAAATTCTCAAAGTCTTAAAAGTGGTATCACGTTTCAGTTAAGATCCGCCGTAGACTGGGTATAAAACACCAATTATAAGCGAAAGAGGGCTCAGTGGTCGCCCTGATCACAATTCTCATAGCGCCGACCACAGCCAAAATGCTGACGATTCGGCCCGCGCTGCACTAACGCTTGAGGCACTTGTTGCGTATCAAAAAAGTGAGAATCGCGGAGATGAGAGTCGAGAAAGTAGGCAACTAGAAAGAGAGTGCCAGCAGCAGGAAAAAACTGCTTACAACCACACCAGCGTTCTACCAGTTTATAAAAGAACAAGACCAAGAAGATATAAACCTCGCTTTCGGCCTAGGCAAAAAAGGACAGGCAAAAATGATCAGGCAACAGGATGGCAAATTGACAACAAATGATGAAGCTGCAAGAAAAATGATTCTCCAATTTGAGCAGTAGCTAGACCAAATCTAGCGCAGCATCCTTCGAGCGAAACGATAGAAATCTGTGGTAAAACGAAGGACCGATTAATAGGTCAGGGAGGCACAGTACTTGTTTGCCTGCTACAATCTTGAGGTTCCACGCCTCGAGAGAAACTATGTCTGCCAATTTTTCGCAAAGCCGGGCTAAATCAAATATGTCCTTCAACCCTCTTACAACTTCAACTCTTGCGCTGCTTTCTCTGACAATGCTCTCGCTCTCGGCTTGCTCTCCAGCTCAACCACCGGCACCAAAAGCCCCCGAAGGCTTTGTTGCAGGCAAAAAAGAAGATCCTGAGTTAGCGAAAGTCAAAGCCGATGCCCAGGCAAACTGGAAAGAATTCGTTGAAGCCTTCAACGTCAAACAAAAAGGCGAGAAGTTTGCCATCAACTCGTGTCTTTATGATGACAAGAAATCTGAATTTAAATGGATTGAAGTCGACAAAGTCTATGACGACAAAGTCGTCGGCCATTTAGAAAAAGATTCTGTCTACTTGCCCAACGTTAAAGCAGGAATGGCGGTCACGGTTCCTGTTACCGATATTGAAGACTGGGCCTTCGTTGACGCTCAAGGCAAGCAACACGGTGGTGCCTCGCAAGCAATCCTGCAAAAGCGCTCGCAAAAATAACTACTGCCAGGCTGGGCCAACTGGACCTATCGGAGCGCTAGGTGGTGCGCTGGCAATGGGCTCCACTGTTTTTTTCAAGATAGCAGCAACGGCATTTTTGTTAAACTTGGCCGCTTCCAACATGGCTAGCAGATTTTGCGCTTTCTCAAAGTCAACGAATGCCTGGTCAAATTGCCCCAAGCAATAATAGGCAAAACCCCGATTGTAGAAAGCTTGAGCACAGCGTCCATTGATTTTGAGGCATTTGTCATAATTAGCGATTGCTCTTTGCCACTCAAGCCCAGACTCTGAACGCCAGGACGAGCCATGCAACGCCACCAACTGCGATGCCAAATTCTGATGAGCCAAACCGCGATTATAATAAGCCTGAGCTAGATTTGGCTTAACTTTGAGCACTTCAGAATAGCAAGCAATAGCTTCTCTAGTCTGACCTGCTATAGCGAGCATTGCCGCCTTGTTATAGAGAGCAAGTATCAAATTTGGACTAGCTTTATAAGCTTGCTCAAAATTAGCCAGGGCCTTAGCTCTATCGCCAGAGATTGCCTCTTTAACGCCGTCGTGGTAAAGGATTTGGCCTTCTTCAGTGATATCATTGGCGCTACCACCAAGACCAGCAGCTCCAGCCGGAGCAATAAGCCCACCTCCGCTAGCAATTCTGGCGTCTTCACTAGCTTGGAGCCCCTGACTCCGGGCCTCTTCACAAGCCTGCGCATCAGCAGCAGTCAAGGCAGCGGCGGCATTAGGAGAATTGCTCAAAAAGCTTCCTGGGTCTTTATTCAAGGCGAAATAAGCCGCGCCAAAGACCAGTACTAAAATCAGTAAACTAAGAGTCAAGGCCACCGAGCGATTGGCCGGCTGAGCCGGAGCTCGGCCAGCCACTTGTGCTTCGAGCTTGTCGTAAGCCTTGTGCGCAGCCATTTCAGAAGTGTCAGTAATAAGAGCATCTAGCTCTGCCAAACAGTGCTCATCAAGCTCAATCTTAGATTTAGCTGCAGCGGCCACTTCATCGGCTTTAACCTGTTTGCCACTAGCAATAGCGGCAGCATAAACCGCATCGTAAAATTCATCTGAATCAGGCACCGCATGCTCTTGAAGACGCTTCGATTCAGCTTCGACAGATTGGCGAATGGCAGCCTCAATCAGAGTTTGCGTGCGCTGCATGCGCTCGTGCACAGCCGCCAATCGTTTTTCCACAACACGCTGGGGCGGTGCCTTCGGACTTGTCTCACCCAGACCAGCCAACAGTTCTTCGAGATCAGGCAGGGTCTCTACCCCAGCCTGCATACGAGTAAAATAAGCGCGAAAACGAACCGAATCGCTCAGTGCATCGTAAGCCATATTGGTGATCGAGAGGCGTTGCTCGCACAATTGCTTTTGATCAGCTGGAGCAGCTAACATCTTCTCGCGCCAGAGAGCGGCTCTGCGGTCACGCGCAGCCCGCAATACCTTCCTTGAGGCACCAGCAGGAACCGCTAGCACACGGCGAAAATAGATTCTTAGCGTTGACTCGTCCATATAAAACCTTGATCAGTCATACTTTAATCGTACAGAATTAGAGAGCCTAGTATGCGGGGCCGAGTTAACTGGCTCGATTCTGGGAAGATTTTAGCTGGCAGGAACTCTCTTTACTAGGCATGAACACGGTTGCAATTTTAGATGAATGATCCCGCCTTACAGCCTGAAAACTCGCCCCCTGGCGCGAAAGGCAACTCGGTAACTCTCGGTAGAATTATCAAGTCAAAAGGAACCATTGTTGTCGGCGGCTTTATTATCAGCCTCTTGCTGCTTGTCATGACAGCAAAAAAGATTAATTGGCAACTTGTCCACGATGCATTTGCCTCGGCCACATGGCTACCCTGGTTGCCATTAGCTGTGGTCACCTATCTCATCGGCATGCTCTTGCGAGGCTTACGGCTAAAACAGCTAGTCAGCACAGAAGCCAGCCTGACAGTAAGCACAGCCAGTAACATCATCGCTGTGGGCTATGCCACCAACAATATCTTGCCCGCCCGGTTAGGAGAGTTCGCTCGCGCCGGTATGCTGGCGGAGAGAACGGGCTTACCTTACGCTCTCTCTCTAACGGTAACCTTTCTCGAGCGACTGCTCGATGGCCTGACAATTTTGTCCTTATTTGTTCTCGCCATTTTCGTCACCCCCACCGATCAATGGTTGAAACCAGCAGCTATGGTGGCCGGTCTACTTTTTGGTTGTGCCCTTCCTTCCGTTCTCATGCTAGCCTTCGCACCGCAGCTATCACTATCACTGGCATCGCAGCTCAGCATTCACCTGGGAAGAAAATGGCATACCCGCGCCCTTGCCCTAGTCACCCAGGTAACAAGAGGCCTGAGCTGTCTACGCGATGCCTCTACAGCTCTCTCGGTGCTGGCAACTAGCTTTGTTATCTGGATAATCGAAGGCCTGATGTTCGCCTTGGTGATGCCATGCTTCAACCTGCCAATTAGTCTGGTGAAAGCAATTGCCGTGATGGCCTTCACCAACCTCGGCATTTTAGTGCCATCAAGCCCCGGTTACATCGGCACTTATCACGTCTGCTGCAAGACGGCACTACTGGCAGTGACAGGCAGCGAGACGGCACAAATGACAAACAAGGCTGTTGAACAAGCAGCAGTACAAACATATCAGTTAGCCACCATGCCATTCTTAAGTAATAGCATAGGCAACGTTTCTGAATCGACGGCTTTATCTTACGCCGTAGTGGTGCACTTAGTGTTTTACACCACCGTGACAGTTTGGGGCGTAATCGCCATGGCTCGATACGGCCTAGAACTTGGCACCACAGCCGCTCTTGCCTGGGAAGCCAAGCCCATCACCAACTTGCCAGAAACTGAGGCTATGGCTGTTATCACCTCAGTGCCAACCCAAAAGCAGAGCAATCACTGCTTTAAGACTACACCTTTCTGGTTAGCGATAGTAGGCTCATCTGTACCGACTGGTTCCCTTGTGCTCAGTGCAGAGGAACGCAGTGAAGCAATCACCTATGCCACTGAATTTGTCTGCTCTGAACTAAGCGCCTTACCATCATTCTTGCGCATTCTCTTCAAAACAGGCATCCTCGGCTTCCGCACAATTACTATCGCCTCAAATCTCTGCCCCTTTGAAAATTTGTCTAGTGAGAGACAGGCGAAAATAATCAACGCTTGGTCGTACGGACCAATAAGCACAACGCGCAAACTCTTTAAGCCACTCCGAAGCCTGGCTCTGCTTGCCTTCTTTGAGCATCCCGCCATACTGGCCGCCCTGAACAAATCCAATGACTCATCGGAAAAATTTACAAGTTCAAACGCCTAAACGAAACTTGCCGCTAATCAGGTTCCCAAAAATGACCGCTCAGAAGCTAGACACCAGCAAAGAAATACTAACAAGCAATAAGCCATTGCGGGTGCAAGTGCTCATTATTGGTAGTGGCGCCGGCGGTTCTACCACAGCAAACGTTCTAGCAGCGCGAGGCTTTGAAGTTGTCGTTCTTGAAGAAGGAGAACGCCACACCGTAGCCGACTACGGCCAATCACCAACCAAGGCTATGAAACTGCTCTATCGCAATCGCGGCATCATGCCGATTATGGGCAGCGTACCCATAGGCTACGTAGAAGGTCGTACTTTAGGTGGCAGTACTGAGATCAATAGCGGCTTCTGGCATCGTTTGCCTCCAGAGTTTCTGATGCGCTGGCAAGCCCGCTTCAACCTCTCTGATTTCACTCAAGATGCTCTTGTAGAGCACTTTGAATGGGCAGAAAAAATCTTATCAGTAGGCCTTCATCCTGGTCCTTGGCCAAAATCGACAGCGGTTTTCAACCGTGGCGTAGAAGCAATGCAGTGGTCGGGACAAGAAGTGAAACGAGCGGCAAGCGGCTGCGAAGACAACAACACTTGCTCAGCCGGATGCCCAAAGGGGGCAAGGCAGGGAGTTAGCCTCAATCTCATCCCTGATGCTCAAGCCAAGGGAGCAAGGTTCATAACCGGCTGCAAGGCCAAGCTTTTACTAAAATCTCGGGGAAAGATTACAGGTGTATTGGCCGAAATTCACAAGCCAGACAGCACCAGCGATCTTGTGCGCATCGATGCCGATCACATTTTCGTCTGCGCTGGCCCCACTCAAACACCTGGCCTGTTACGAAAAAGCGGCATCAAAGAGCACATAGGTGATACCTTCCAAATCCACCCAATGCTTAAAGTCTCAGCGCTCTTCGATGAAGAAATAAACGCCCAGCACAGCGTCATGCCACTGCTACAAGTGAAAGAATTTTTGCCCGATATTTCACTCGGAGGTTCGTTCTTCTCAGTTGGACATCTTGCTCTCAACCTCGGCGACAACTGGCTGGCGAATCAGAATGTCATCCAAGACTACAAACGCATGGCCACATACTACGTAGCAGTGCGCGGCACTGGCCGTGGCACGGTGCGCACATCGCCTCTGGGTGATGGAGAACCAGTACTAAAATACGAGCTGTCAGATGTCGACATTCGCCATCTCAGCCAGGGCCTAGCTAGACTTTCATCACTGCTGCTCTCAGCGGGCGCTAAACAAGTTTATCCCTGTGTCCAGGGTCTGCCCCATATTAGCTCAGAACTAGACGCGGTGCGCTGGCTTGACGAAAACCTACCGCGTTCGCTACTTAGCCTCACCACCGTTCACGCCTTCTCCACCTGCCCCATTGGAGAGAAAGTGGAACACTGCGCCGCCGATTCTTTTGGCAAAATTCACGGCTTCGAAAATCTCTATGTTAACGATGCCAGCATGTTGCCAGACTCGCCTGGAATAAACCCCCAGGGCACAATCATGGCCCTGGCAAGGCGCAACGCCCTGCACTTTGCCGACCTTCACCGAGGACATTAGATGACAGACCTTGCCATAGACATCTCGATAGTGACAGGAGTGCCAGGCTGGCTCGGCTCAAACCTCATCCAGGCCTTGCTGAAGGGGCTGCCGGAAGAAACCGCCTCCCAAAGCCCCACATTGCTCAAGCCCCAGGCCCGAGCTGTGCGCGCCCTCTGCCTCAAAGGAAGCAATACAAACGAACTAGCCGAACTTGGCAATGGTCTCAGCTTTATAAACGGCGACCTGACAACAGGTGAGGGTTTAGAGGCCCTGACAGAAGGAGCGCGGGGGGCCACAGTCTTCCATGTTGCAGGTGTAATTCACCCCAACCATGGCCGCAAGGAATTTTACGACGTCAATTTCGAAGGCACCAAGCGCCTGCTTACTGCCGCAATTAACGCTGGCTGCAAGCGCTTCATTTATGTCTCCTCAAACTCACCGATCGGCTGCAACACCAGCTCGCAAGAAGCCGACATGTTTGATGAAAAATCGCCCTTCAACCCCTATATGCACTACGGGCGCTCAAAAAAGATGGCCGAAGAGCTAGTTAATGCTGCTGGCCGCAAAAGCAGCTTAGAAACAGTGATTATCAGGCCGCCATGGTTCTATGGCCCCCGCCAGCCTCTGCGCCAGACCATGTTTTTCTCAATGATTAGAAACGGCAAAATGCCCATTGTTGGCAGCGGCGAAAACCTCCGCTCAATGGCCTATGTGGACAATATCTGCCAGGGACTGCTGCTCTGCCAGCAAGTAGAGCAAGCCAAGGGAAAAACCTATTGGATCGCCGACCAGCGGCCTTACACCATGAATGAAATCGTCGACACAGTAGAACGAGTGCTAGAAAACGACTTTAATATCAAATGCAGCCACAAACGCATGCATCTGCCAAACTTGGCCAGCGACGTGGCATATATTGTTGACAGCACACTGCAGGGCTTCGGTCTCTACCATCAAAAATTCCACGTACTTTCAGAGATGAATAAGAATATCGCCTGTAAAATTGATTTAGCGCAAACTGAACTAGGTTACAATCCACAAATAGCCTTAGAAGAAGGAATGAGAAGAAGTATCAAATGGATTCTCGATCATGGTCAAACCATTTAAACTGCTAAAAAATTGAACGAGCAAAGTCAAAGAGAGTAGAACTGATGACCGGATCTAGCCAAAAAAAAGCAAGTAAAGCGACCCAAAAAGTGGCACCCGCGGCAACAACGGATGCAAGCAAAGACGCAACTAAAAAAGCAACAAAAAATGCTCCAGCAAAAGCAGCAAGCAAGACCGCAGCCAAAGCCACAGACAGCAAGCCTGTAGAGAAAAAATCCGGCAGCAGAAGCAAAACACAAATAAGCCCTAAAATCGCACCCGAAGCTATCAGCGCGGCCGCCCGACTGCTTGAGCTTTCAGACAACGGCAAATGGAAAGAATTATACCCGCCCCTAGCCGACGAGAGCCGCTCACTATCGGCCTTGCGCGCCGATCTCGCTGATGTTCCCGTTCTCTGCGCCGACGGCAAAGTTACCAATGTCTATCACAAAATAGAATCTGAAGCACTCTTAAAACGCCAAGACAAAGACATAATTTGGCGCTGCCTTACGCTGGTGCGTGAAGCCTACCTCAAACTCGAAACAGCAGAAACCGATGGCGCCCACCGCGGCTATCAGTGGAACATGAATTGGAAGCACACCCGGGCAGAACTAGACCAGGTCTACGAAGCATCTAAGATTCTCAACTTAAGCTCTGATGAAATGCGTGATGCCATCATCGCCTCTATCTTCTCAGATGCAGTAAAAACCCGCGGCAATTTCATCATTCACAATATTCACGGCTCGCAAGCTGCAGCCCAAGCCCTTTCTTATCTCTGGGATGATGGCCAGGAATGCATGAAATCGGTCGAGCGAATCGTCTTAGCTATTAAACAGCACCAAATAGCACCACCAAGCTTTATGGCAAACACCGTAGCAATAATGCTGAGCAAAAAACTCAACCTCGATCCCTTTGAGCGCTACAAGTTCAACCCCGGCAATCCGGACCCACTGCGCAATCGCTACCAGCATCTGGTCTGCTCGATTCACAACAAAATCAAAAATCCATTCGACAAACGACACCTAACCAAAGATCTCGGTCTTATTAAGTTCACCCCAGATGAGCATGAAATTCTCAAGCTCATCGCCATTGATGAATGGTACGTGCCGCACCCCGATGTCGAGGGCTCAAAAATTGCCCACGCCCTGATTGCTGGAGACCATTCAATTAATTACAATAACCCTGATGGCTTTGCCAAAATTGCTTTAATCAGAGGTCCGGCCACCGAAGCGATGTTTGAAGATGCCACCATATATGATTCACTAGAATCAGCCATGGCAAGCTTTGCCGATTCATTCAATATACTCTTGCCCGAAGTAAAAAACCTTGCTCTAGTTGGCATTCGCCGCACCCAAATGGCGGTTATTCGCGTACTGCGCATCATGACCGAATTACTTAGTGGTGTCACTGTCGGCCCAAGAGACAGTGTGCACTTAATCACCGGCAGCGAAAGAGTCGAACTGGCCATGGAACGAGCGAGACAGAAGCAACCAGATGTCTTTCATACCGATGCTGCTTTCAGCTCTGAAACTGGCCACAAGTATCGCAATCGCTCGATGGAGCGCGTTGGCTCAATATTGCAAGAATGGCAAAACGAATATGGCGACATTCCTTTCAGCCCACGGCCAACAGGCCTGGTTGAGCCTGGCCCCGGCCGCCTGCCGTTCTGGAATGTACCGCTAAAATACCCCAAACGCGGAAGCAATGGTGAGCAGCTAATCGACACATTGACTCATCACGAGCAAACACAATTCGCCTTCGCCATGAGAATCAGAGAAATTGCCGTGGAACTTCTGAGGGCTGAACAGTGGTTTTACAGCTAAACTGGCAGAAACTCGCCAATAAGGCTGTATACTCAAGAACCATTGTCACTGCCGCGCTGTCTCTAACATCTCTGTACACGCTCTGCTCGTCTAGCCAGGCCGCACCGGCGGGTGTTGCAGGCACAAATACAAATAACAAGACACAAGAGCAAATACCAACAACGACAACCGCTGAAAAAAACGCCAAGGGCCAAATAGTAAATTTCCCTCGGGGCTTTTCTATTGGCACGCTGACGATTTGTAAAATTAAAAACGGCCCAGACACCTACACCCCACTAGGCCCAGCCCAAGGCCGCATAGTATTCAACGATAAAGACTACTACGCCCTCGATGCCAACCACTTATTTTTTCTGCACCCAGAAGTACTAAAAGACATTCCACCCGATTGCTTAGATAGCATTCGTATGCGCTTCTCCTCTTTTGATGACGCGGAAGATGGACTCTGCGACAAGGCTATGAAGTATGTAGCAGGTCTTACAGGCTTGAAAAAGCTCAACCTGGATCGTTCCGAAGTCACGGACGCAGGACTCTCCCAAGCCAAGACTTTAGTCAACTTAGAGAGCATCACTTTATTTTCAACCTTAGTAAAAGGCAAAGCCTTTAAAGACTTAGCCGGTCTAAAGAAACTGCATACCATCAACATTCCCTTGAATGAACTTACCCCTGACACCTACGAACTATTCAGCGCCTATCCCAAGCTAACCACCCTCGATGTTGGCCGCTGCCATCCGAGCGAACAAGCCATCAAAAGCATTGCCAAATGCACAAAATTGATTGACCTCGACGTTTCAGGAAACCGCACGGTAAACGATCGTACGATCAAACACCTCACGGCGTTGAAGCAGTTGAAATCTATTCGCTTATACGGCACCAATGTATCCCTCGAAGGTCTAGCCGAGTTGAAAGATCTCCCCTTGAAGCAAATAGTGCTGCCTGAAAGAGAATACGAGAAAGACAAACTAGACGCCCTGTGCAAGGTCTTTCCGCACGCTAACTTGATTAAGAAGGGTCAGAAAAAATTCACCAGCGGCGATGAAGCAATTTTTGCACCGCTGCACTAGGATGGATGAGTGACATTGTTAGAGTGGCAGGACGAATGATGCGCAATAGCGCCCAAAAAAAGTGCTGGATTCTAAGACTGCTAGCGCTCGCGATCCTTATCGGAGCGGCCTGCCCTCTAATGCAGGCAAACAATTCCAGATTTGACCCACCTGTAAATATGCAGTGCGAAGAAATCGTGCATCCAATACTACGGGTTGCTAGAAACCAAGAATTGCAAGACTTGCAGAAATTAGATATCGACACTCTTGCTGAATTGAACAACTATGAAGGCCCAGCATGGATTCAGCCATTTAAAACGTCATTCGCGAATGCAGAAATGACAGCAGTAAGAAAACTCTGCAAAATGGCGTTAGGGCTAGAAAGAAAGAAGCTGGTGAGGATCGCAGGAATTCCAAAATTCGCAACTCACGGCTACGACGATCAAGATGCGATGACTAGCTACAAAATGCAGGAAGCCAAGAAAAATACAGTGACTTGGTACAGTACCTTTGGACTAAACGCCATTCCTGTCAAATTCGTACTAGAGCGAAACACCTGTACGAAAGCCTATGTATCAGACTGGTGGCCCGGTCTGACGAAAATACAGATGAGCGATTACGCCCAAATCAAAGCCAATTACCATCCAATTCTTCACCTTCAACCAAAACAAGTTTTCTACATCGACGATGGGCCTTTAATCCGTAGCCTTTATCGGTTCCCTCCACAAAAGGAAAATGTAGCTTGGACCAACATGCCTGTTCAAACCCAAACTCCGCAGACGCTAGGGCAAAAAAGATTCGACGATTCAATCTTCCTCAAGCTCAATAGATACTCGCCGCCCAACACACGAGGATCTTGGGAGTATCTGTTTGGTCCGAAAGAAACGGCAGCAGCGATCACATTGAGCTTGCGGGTTCGCGGTCTGACCAAGAAAGAAATAGTCTCTATTGCTGGTCCGCCTTGTTTTCGGTGCGCCCAAGTGCCATGTTGGAAATTCGGAAAAGAAGGACAAGTTATCTGGATATACCTGATAGGCGGCTCAGATATTCCTGTGCGGGTTGCGTTCAAAGAGCAGGTTTGCACAAGCTCTGAAATATTTAGCAACGAAGAATTACGGAAATTCGAAGACTGGAGGGTTTCTGAGTTCAAAAATTTCGCTGTAGGTAAGTCTCTGAGCGAGATCCTAGCAAAACTCGAAAAGCCTATTAAATTCGAGACCAATGTAGAAGACAACCCTGCAATAGACCACCTGCTAGGCGTGCAGTCATTTACGTACTCGCCAGAAGACAGTTCAACACCGCTAGTGCTCTCATTTATATGTGGCAGATGCTGGGATGTTCGTCCAAGCCAAGATTTAATAGCTCGGTAATTCAATTCAGGCTTGAGAGGAAACCATCTTAAGCAAGCGGGCAGTAACCGCCAATCCAATCCAATCCAATCAGCGAGCAAAAAAGTTCCACTGAGTTCTGGCTTCGCACCTAGGCGCAGTTGTAGAATACACAGCAATAACTGTATTGCGGAGTTCCGGGTGACTCGGTTGATTTCGAACAAACCAGAGTTCATGGCCCGCAGCCTTTTCTCCGTCTTCTCTATGCCAGATGGCTCTTTTCGGATAATAACCTATGAGCTTAAGACGAGAGAGCTCGTCGCTCGGATCGATTGAAAGCTCTTGCTCAAGCTCTTTAGCGGCTTGTTTTGTCAGCTTGGTATTAGTCTTCACTGACTATACGAAACAGGCGATAGAGTATTTCATCCAGAGAAGGAGTGTGGAAGACTGACCTAGCCTTGCTGGTCTTGGTGCCATCGTAGTACTCGCTTGTTTGGATATAGGAATCGGGAGGATTGTCGCGAAAAGCATCGGTTGAACCAGCAAAAATAATGGCACCAGAATTACCATATGGCACTACGATTGGATTTTCCCGCGCGTAGTGAAGCTGGCCTACCACTGTAAAAGCTGAAGTGCTTGGATCATAAAGCTCAACAGTTGAGGTCAAATTCTCATCAGAGTCGCTAAAACGACGGGTTGCGGAGCCTCCAACGATCAAGACTTTTCCATTATGCAACTCTGTTACAGCGTGACAGCGGCGTCGCTTGTTCATGGAACCTGCGGCCACAACGAGATTTAGCCTTGGATCAAAAATCTCAGCTTGCCGCATGTAAACCATGTCTTCTGGCGAGCAGCCACCAGCAATTAGAACTCGGCCATCATGCAAAAGTGTCATGGAATGAGAATGGCGGGGCTGTAAAAGATCTGGTCCTTTGGAATATTTTCCCGTTGCTGGGTCGAAGAAAAAAGTCCTATTTGATTTGAATGTTTCGATTGTGTCGCCTGGTACACGCCAAGCAGATGTCTTCGTTGGTAGCCCCCCGGCAATGAACAACCGCCCATCCTTAAGCCTGACAATACCAAACGAGTAGATACCTAGATCGCTGCCATCGAAAGCAGCACCAGACGGCAAGCATTTTTCAGGAAAACAATGCAGTTCCAGGTTTTCTGAATCAGACTGCTTATGCAAAAGCTTACCATCGAGATAAACGCAATTAGAGTTGCCGAATTGGTACGGTTCGAAACTCGAATCCAGCTCTTTACCCTTCTCGTCAACGAAACGCAAGCGCTTACTATCGGTCAAAGAGGTGGCATACTCGATCAACTGTGGAGTGCCGCGACTGCGCCCGCTGGCCAACCAAACAATCGCACTAAGAGAGAGAAAAACAGTAACCATAAACAAAGCCCAAACCACCATAGTAATGGGCTTCATGGGGCGAGACTTTACAGTTTTTCCACCGTACACTCGCCGGGTAGCAAAGTGTGGATCCAGCGACCTGCGCAGTTCATCAAAATTGCTTACCACATGCGCTGCCCCAGCTTGACGCAAACTAGCTTCTAGTGCCGCCGCAGATGGCAGTTGCAGTTGGCGCTCATCAAGACTAAGCCTCTCCACTAAAGAAGAAGAAGAATCTAGCGAAACCACTCCTGAAGCAAGCAACTTTTCTAGGCTAGCCTTTACCAAAGAGGCTGCAGCTAGAACTTGCGCGCTATCAATGTGATGAGCAAAGCCAATCGGCACTATAGAAAATTCTGCAGAAAACTCTCGGCCCTGCTTAATTTCACTAACAGCGTCAGCCACATAGTAAATAGTCTTAATCAGCTCAGACTCAGGACGATAGGCAGTTTTGGACAACCACTCACTGACATATTGGAAATGATCCCGGCCCTTGCAAAAATTGGGGCGGCGGCCAAGAATCTCCGTAACTGGTCCAGATTGACTGCAAATTTGCCGCCCTTGAGGGCTGTAGGCCCATGCATCAAGCACTTCTTGCTCTACTGCCGAGGTAATAAAATTACTTGCTCTGCAAGTTTTAAGCCAGATTAGAGTCTCAATGGCGCCATCAAAATAGCGGGCATAACTGGCTGCCTCTGTCGCCAGGGCATTGTAAAGCCGCACGGCAGCTTCAAAATCGAAGTCAGGCGCTACAAGCTCGTCTATCGAATGCACGGTTGCATTTAGACTAGAGCGCCACAAAGTCATTTTCTCGAGGCATGAAATTCCCGACTGGGCAAAGGCGAAATTGACCATACTGTTGACATTGAGCGACTCTTGCTCGTCAGCTGGAGCGCTAAAAAAATAGGCATAGGCAAAGGCCACTGCGTTAATAGGCATGCGATTGATGAGAACGCCATCGCGAATCCACATCACCGCCACTTGCTTAAATTTGCCCTTTTTCTTCATAGCTTTATTATCGCCCAAACCTTGAATCAGCGGGCCAAAGGGAGGCCGACATACGGGGGCTAATACTAAAACAGTCATAACCAAGTACTAAATTAGACACACCGACTTGCAAAGTGATTGGCTTTTTGCCTAAAATACGGCAGCGTTCATGGAGAATTATAATGAAGTTTCACAGCGATCTCTTCGGCTGGGAGTATGTTTGGAGAAATTTCGCCGATGAAAAAGGCGGCCGAGCTGTAACTGATTCAGGCGAAGAAGAAGGCAAACTGACAATGCTTTCTATCCCGGTTGAAGGCACCGGCGTCAAAGTTCTCTTCATTCCAGAAGCTCGTCACGGCAAAAAGGCCACAAGCAACAGCGTGCTGGTTTGCTACCCACCAGAGGGTGACTTTGCCTTCTCAATTTTCCAAGAAAAAGTGCATCACCAACTAGGCAAGGCCCTGGGCATGCAAGATTTACAAGTGCAAGACGAACTGTTTGACGGCAAGTTCATGATTCAAGGTACTTCAGCACTGAAAATTCAAGAGCTCTTTCTTGATGTGCAATTGCGCGAACTAATATTACTTCAGGCACCAGCACTGCTTCATATCGATACGAAAGCAGCGAAGAGCTATCCTAAACTTGGCATTCCTGAGCACGTACATGCTGTTGTCTATCAATATGACGGCGTGATGGACAAGCTGCACCAGCTGCAAACTGCCTACGACGTTGTTGTCGCAGTTCTGGGCCAACTTGGCGCTATTGGCGCCATTAGTGGCGTTGAAGCACGCGAAGCTGACGACTGCGAAGAAGAGAACCAAGTGCAAACCCAACCGAAGAAGCTGCGCAGCCCTCTGTTAGATCGCTAACTTTAAAAGTTAGCTTGCATCTCTGACTATCAGCTCAGCCATATGTCGGCCGCTTAAAAAGGCCGCCTCGATGTTATTGCCCTGACACCAATCACCGCAGTAACCAATTTTGTTCGCGCTATCAAGCAATGAACCAACACCAAGGGGGTTCGGAGCCAGGGCATAGCGCCAGCGGTGACATTTGCTGAAAGTGACTGGCGGCAGCTCCTGCCTGTTTAGAAGCCCTAGCTCGATCAATAGAGCGGCAGTGACATCAGTCAAAGAATCTTCCAGGTGCAAGTGCGACCACTCAGGGCTGGCATGCAGCACCCAGTTCTCACCAGTGCGACCGGGTTTGCTACTGTCACGGGCGACCCAGGCCAAAGCTGAATTTGATACTTTTAAGCCGTCAAACTCTAGCGCCAGGGGCTGGGCAAATTGCACCATCAAAGCAAAGCATGGCGATAGCTCGACCTGTTCAACAATTCCGAAACATTCACTGGCCTGCAGAAGACCAGGCAGCGCACCGCCAGCAGTGGCAATCAAGGCAGCCACTTGTACGGGCGGAAGATTGAGCACGAGATAGTTGAAGCCATTGAATCCAAAACAATCAATACCCAGATTCTGACTCTGCTCTTGTTCTAGCGAGGAATCGCCAGGCTTCTCACCCAAAATGCGATAACTGCTATCAGAATCAACTTCCAATCTTGTCACCCGGTGCCGAGTAAGCACAGTGGCTGACTTAGCTAATTCGCAAGAGAGCGCCAAAGCAAAAGCATTCATCTTAGGTACCCCGACATAGCGCTGTTTGCGGGGTGATGAGGGAGAAAGGGAATAGTCCTCCCCCACCCGCTCCTGCTCGGCTATTGCATATCGACCATTCCAGGGCAGAACCAAACCTTTTTCCAGCCAGCCAGCAACTACTTCCCTGAACTGCGAGTCGGAGACAGTAAAATACTGGGCGCCATAGTCAAAACCAGGCTCGCGCTCGCGGCTGGCAAGCCGCCCTCCTGGTTGCCGCCCTTTATCGACGACCACCACCTCAAAACCTTTGTCAGCCAATGCTTGCGCGCACACCACACCGCTGAGACCAGCGCCGATTACGGCGACTCTGTTTGTTTGTTTCTTGTTGTCCATATCTAGAGTTTAGCCACATTAAGTGAATATCGTATAAACATTGTTTTCCGTACCAATAATTAAAATCGCTGCCTATAATTTCAACTTGAGACTTCAGCGAGGAAATTTAAGTGGCTACATGTGTGATCTTGGGCGCTGGTAAAGGTATCGGCCAATCTGTAGCCAAGGAATTTAAAAGTCGCGGCTACCATATCGCCCTATGTGCTCGAAACAAGGACAAATTAGCTGAGTTAGCTGAGCAGCTAGGCGAGGACACCTCAACCTGGGCTGTTGACGTGGCCGATTCAGAAAACCTCAAGCGAGCATTGGCCGACATCGCCAGCAGCCACGGCGACATAGAAGTGCTTATCTACAACGCATACAGCGCAGAGATGGGCAAAGGCTCGACCCTTGACGTAGATAAATTCAACCAATCACTGTTGGTCAATCTCTCTGGCGCGCTTGTGGCGGCTCAAGCGGTAGCGCCATCCATGATGGCCAAAGAGAAAGGCACCATTCTTATTACTGGCGGTGGCTTTGCCTTGCAACCGTTCCACAATCAAACAGCTCTTTCGGTAGGCAAAGCCGGTTTGCGAGCACTTTCCCACTGCCTGCACCAGGAGCTTGGACGCAAAGGTGTGCACGCCGCGACTGTCACCGTATGCGGTATCGTCAAAGAAGGTACTGCATTTGCTCCCGATGCAATCGCCAAGAGCTTCATTGCCTTGCACGACCAGCCCAAAGGAGCATTTGAAGCTGAGATCACCTTCACTGGCAAATAGCGCTCCTAGTTTTCATTATAATCAGGAGAATCTGCGCTAAGATTCTCCCAGCAATTTCTTATTGGTCGTGGAGGACTATTAATGAACCGCACTCTGGCAAATCTTTTCTTGGGTCTAGTTATTAGTGCTAGCTTTAGCACCGCGTTGACGCTTGCAGCGCCTGAAGCACAAGCCAAACCCAAAGTTACAATTACTGACCGCATTGAGATCCTTAGCAAGAAAATTGACAAGGGACAAAAGGCAAATGAGCTGACACTGAAAGAAGCAGACAAACTGCGCAGTGACATCACTAAAATCAATGAAAAAATCGAAAAAGCCAAATCAAAAAATGCTGGCAAACTAAGCTACGAAGACGAATCTAAGATTGAGAAAGACCTCAACAAAGTGAGCGTCAAACTTACAGCGAAAGAACTAGACAAGCGCACAATTAGCCCTAACTAAGCCTAAACTAGCTTTCCTAGCAAAAGAAATAGAGAGCTTGCTATTTCGAGCTTCTCAAGAGAATCAATAATTCAAGCAAATAAAATGCTCCTCTTCCCTAGGGTCGAGGAGCATTTTAATAGCGCTCAATTTATGGTTTCAGTTCTGAATGTCGTTATGAAACCAACGACTTTACAGTGGCCACAATATGACTTGAAGTAATGCCAGCGGCATCCATCAACTCTTCAGGTGTGCCAGAACCAGGCATGTCACGTACAGCAATCTTGACGATCTTAGGCAAGATGTCGAGACTAACCACTTTGCCGCCACGGGTAACTGGACCTTTTGGTGTGAAGGCATCAAGTACGGCATCTCCCATACCACCTTCTGGCCAATGGTCTTCTACCACAATCAAAGTGCCTGTTTCACGAGCAGCCGTGGTCAAGGTTTTCGCGTCGATTGGTTTGATGGAATAAAGGTCGATCACACGAACGTGAATGCCTTGCGCTTTGAGTTCATCATGAGCTTTCAAGCATTCATGCAGAGTGATACCAGCACCAACAAGAGTGAGCATGTCATCAGCTGAGCTACGTAGCACTTTGCTGCCACCAATTTCGAAAGTATCTTCGTCTTTGTAGAGCACACGAGTCTTTTCGCGGGTTGTACGCATATAAGAAACGCCTTCCACACCGTACATTTTCTCGACAAGCTTAGCGGTCGAAACAGCATCTGAAGGATAAAGCACGGTGCTGCCGTGAATAGCACGCATCATGGCTAAGTCTTCTAAGGCCATCTGAGAAGGGCCATCAGCGCCAATCGAGCAACCAGCGTGGGAGCCACAAAGCTTGATGGTAGCTCTTGAGATAGCGGCCATGCGAATGAAGTCATAGGCGCGACACAAGAAAGCAGCAAAGGTAGAAGAAAATACTTTCTTGCCACGAGTAGACATGCCGATTGCCACACCAACCATCAGTTGCTCAGCAATATACATCTCGAAGAAACGATCAAGGTAAGCCTTGGCAAACTTGTCAGAATAAGTAGAGTTACCAACTTCGGCATCTAAGACCACCACGTCGCTGTGAGAACCACCTAGAGCCTTAAGAGCATCTCCATAGGCTTCTCTAGTGGCAGCAGGGCTTGTATAGACAGGGGCAACGAATTTACCAGAGCAACTTATCTCAGCAGTCGGTGACTTCTTAGTGGGGAGGTCGTCTGGTTTCTGCACTACCACTGAGTGGTTCGTGACACCACCCAAGAGCTTGACAGCTTCTTCAGCTTGTTCTTTCGAAAGCGGCTTGCCGTGCCAGTTATCTTGATTGGCAGTGAGAGGAATGCCATGACCTTTTTCAGTCTTAGCAATAATAATTGTCGGTTTGCCAGTAACAGCAATGGCCTCTGTCAAAGCTTTATCAATCTGACCGAGGTCATGACCATTGATTTCAATTACGTGATAGCCAAATGCTCTGGCGCGCTCACTGTACAAAGCGGAGTTCCAGCCAAAAGCAGTTTCGCCGCGCTGTCCAAGACGATTCATGTCAAGGATGGCAACCATGTTGTCGAGCTTGTAGTGAGATGCACATGACATGGCTTCCCAAACCGAGCCTTCGGCCATTTCACTGTCACCCAGCAAAACCCAGACCTTATAAGGCAGTTTATCGAGATATTTTCCTGTCAGGGCCATACCGACGCCCATGGCGAGACCTTGACCCAAGGAGCCAGTGGCAACGTCAACCCAGGGCAAAAGCTTAGGAATAGGGTGGCCTTCAAGTCTTGAGCCAAATTTGCGCAAAGTCATCAGCTCGTTGTCAGTGATGGCGCCAGCGGCCTTATACATCGAATAAAGCAGTGGGCAAGCATGACCCTTGGAGAAGATTAAGCGGTCGTTGTTTGGGTGCTCTGGCTTGCTGAAGTCATACTTCAAAAATTTGGTCATAAGCACAGCCATGATATCGGCTGCCGACATTGACGATGTGGGGTGACCGGAACCCGCTTCGGTAGTAGACCGAATGCTGTCAGCTCTAAGCTGGCTGGCCAATTCCTTAATGGTTGCAACGGCGTTAGCCTGCACTTCTACCATAGCTTTTCCTTTCCTCACTTATAAAACCAAGATTAAATCAGCATACGCGGTCTATATGCTAACGCCTCGACGTCTTTCTTGCTTTAAGCAATCTATAGATATGAGCGACGAATTTAGAAGTTTGATGCTGACAACCAATTAGTTGGAACCATCTACCTTGACAGTCGTCAAGCAAACCACTGAGCAAGAAAGCCTCGAGCAGAAGTTCACATTTTCTGCGCGAAGTAAATTCAACGCTTCCAAAATTGTCCCTGGAGGACTCATGGCTAATTTATCAATACTAAAAGTGATCGCCAGCGTAATCGTGCTGACGACCATCGCACCGGCTTTCGCCGACCACGATGATGACGACCGCAACCGCAACAATCAAAGCTCCTATAACAACAATAACAACAGCTATAACAATGGCCACGGCAACGGCTGGGGCTGGGGACGCCGCAAGAATGATCGCAATAACAATGGTGTCAACGACAGAGTAGAGCAACAGTGGGCCAAGCAAGACTTGCGCCGCGCCCGGAAGTTCCGCACTTATCCTAGCGACTGGAACGATCAACGAGTCTATGTCGCCAATAACTGGAATCGTCGCAACAATGCCTACCAACAGGCCGAACGCGAAGCCCTAGAAGCTCAGATGAGAACTCAGTGGCAATCGTACAATCCAAATTACACTGGTCAATATAACTGGAACACTTATAACAACCCTGGCTTCCTTGACTACGTCCACAATGGCAATCCGGGATTATTCACCCAAATTCGCAGCGCCATCGGGATTTAGGACCCAAAGCTCATTTAACGATAGCCAGCTTAGAGCACTCCCTCTTTTGCCAGACATGCGTGATATCATGCCTTGCGCAATTGAGGGAAGCTTTAAATGTCTAATCAAAAACCTAGCCAAACATTGTCAAAAGAAAATGCTTATCGCCTACCAGAAGCTGTTTCACCAATCAGTTATGAAATTAAACTGATCCCCGATCTGGCCAGCTTCAAATTTTCTGGCAGTGAAACAATCACCCTGTCCATCCACAGCGCCACCAACGAAATATTATTCAACGCCATTGATTTGCAAATCGAAAATGCTCGCATCGAGCAAGATGGCAGTGAAACTTGCCAGAATGCAACAGTAAAGTTAGAAAAAGAAAACGAGCGTGTGCGCTTGCTCTTCCCTTCCACACTGGCCTCCGGCACCTGGCGGCTCAAGCTCGATTTTAGCGGTGAAATCAATGACAAGCTAAGAGGTTTCTATCGCAGCGCACAAGCCCTCAAAGATGGCGAGAAAAGCTGGATAGCCCTGACTCAATTTGAAGCAACCGATGCCCGTCGTGCCTTTCCTTGCTTTGATGAGCCTTCATTCAAAGCGACTTTTCAACTGACTCTTTGTGTCGACAAAGATCTCACCGCTCTTTCAAATACATCGGTTGAAAGCGAAACTATTGAAGGCAACAAAAAAACTATTACGTTTGCCAAAACCATGAAGATGTCGACTTACATTGTCGCCTTCGTTGTTGGTCATTTAGAAATGAGCGAAGCGGTCATGGTTGATGACATTCCAATGCGCATCTATGCACCCTTAGGCAAACTACATCTAACCAAATTTGCTTTAGAAATTGGTGCAGCAGCCCTAGCATTTTTCAACAAATACTACGGCATTCCCTACCCTGGCGACAAAATGGACATGATTGCCGTGCCTGACTTCGCCTTTGGTGCTATGGAAAATGTAGGCGCCATTATTTATCGCGAAAGCGCCCTGCTTGTCGACACAGAACAGGCCTCTCACGCCGAACTAGAGCGAGTTGCCGACGTAGTCGCCCACGAGTTGGCCCATATGTGGTTTGGCAATCTTACAACCATGAAGTGGTGGAATGGCATTTGGCTAAACGAGGCCTTCGCCACATTTATGGAGCTGGTGGCAGTGGATCATCTAAGACCAAACTGGAAGCGCTGGGAATCTTTCGGCGCCTCAAGAGCCATGGCTTTTGCCACAGATGGCCTCAAGGCTACTCGACCAATTGAATTTCCGGTCAACGCACCAGAAGAAGCTAATGGCATGTTTGATGTCTTAACCTACGAGAAAGGGGCATCGGTATTGCGCATGCTTGAGCAATTTATTGGCCCGGATAAATTCAAGAGTGGCGTCAACAGCTATTTGCAGAAACACAAGTTTGCTAACACCGAGACCAATGACCTCTGGCAGGCATTAGAATCAGCCTCTGGCGCACCAGTGCAAGAAATTATGAATTCCTGGATATTCCAAGAAGGCTATCCCTTAATTTCAGCCAGTTTAGATGCCGACAAAAAATCAGTCACTCTCAAGCAAAAACGCTTCTATTACCTCGAGAGCAAGGCTAATGATGCTGCTAAAGTGCTTTATCAGGTGCCCGTCCTGCTGCGCGCAAAGCTAAAGGGAGAGAGCAAACTAGTCGAAGAAACTCTCTTGCTGAAAGAACACGAAATCAAAGCAAGTTTTGAAAAAGATCTCGAATGGCTGGTAGTAAATGCCGGAGGCAGTGGTTTCTATCGCGTTAACTACAGCTCAGAACTGCTCGATAGCCTCAAAGCAGTGCTACCGCAATTGAGCGCCTTAGAGCGTTTCAACTTCGTAAGCGATCTCTGGGCCTTGACTATGAATGGCACAGTTAAGCTCAACCAGTTTCTACAATTTACAAAATTATTCAAAGACGAAGAAGATAAGAACGTCTGGTCAGTGATTATCGGGGCCCTGCAATATTGCGATCGGGCCTTCAGCAGCGACAAGAAAGCAATTGAAAAGCTGCGAGCACTAACCGTTGAAATATTGAGCCCAACCTATGAACGCCTTGGCTGGGAAGTCAAAGCAAAAGAAAACGAGCTAACAAAACAGCTGAGAGGATTAGCAATTGCAGCGCTTGGCACTACTGGCGGTGACAAAGATGTCAACGAAGAAGCAGCCGCTCGCTACGACAAGCACTTAAGCGGAGAGGTGCCGTTAGCCCCAGACGTACTTTCGGCTGTTGTAGCGGTACTAGCAGCAAACGGTAACAAGAAGCGCTATGAGCAATTTGAAGCATCCTTCAAGAACGGCAGCTCGCCCCAAGAGCAAGAGCGCTATATGTACGCCCTAGGAATGTTTCAAGATGCCGCCCTGCTAGAGAAAACCCTGGCCAAAACTCTAGCCGGTGAGGTTAAGGGACAAAACGCTCCCTACTTGGTGCGCAACATTTTGCTCAATCCCCATGGCCGCCAAGTGGGCTGGCACTTTGTCAAAAGTAATTGGGAGCAAATCAATAAAACCTTCCCCAGTCTGATCATGACCAGACTGGTAGAAGGAGTTACTGGCTTGCTTGAGGAGTCACTGGCCAAAGAAGTATTTGCCTTCTTTGAAAACTATGAATTTGCCGGGGGACAAAAAACAGTTGATCAGCATCTCGAAAAGCTAGAGGTTGGGCTGGCTTTCATTGCCAAGCAAAAGATCGACTAAAGAACCGTCTACACCCGAGGGGCACCCCGACCCGGTGGCTGTCTATCTCCCATTGGCCCTATGGGTCCCATAGGGCCGAGAGGGGCCGGAGGTGGCGGCCCCATGAAGGGCTCATGCTCAAGCAGATGACGACGCATTTGCTTTTGCTGCTCTTCAGTAAAGACCTCTTTGGCCTCGAGCACAGAGGTTATGCGATCTAATTGATTGGCATTTTCTAGGCTATTGATCTGACGCTGAATTGAAAGCGCATCAGCCTTCGCATCGCCTTTATCGGTACCAGTAATCGACTCCATAAGCTGATGGCGCAGTTTAATTAGTTCCGAAATCCGCGAAGCGCTAGAGAGCTGCTCCTTGGCTTTAATGGCGTGCAGTCTTTCACGCTGTTCATCGCTTAAGCCAAGGGTCTTAAGAAACTCAGGGTCTGGCCCTGGCGGCCGACCTGGCATTCCAGGACGACCACCGCCAGCAGGTCCGCAAGCTGGACCATTACTTGAAATTTCTATTCTTCTCTGGTTGGTTAAAGAGCTGTCGCTAAGGTACTGCATCGCAGGTGGTGCCAAACGCAGCTGCGTCTCGATCAAAAAATCTTCACTAGAAGCATCGCCCTGAGCTGATGCTGGTAAATCTCCCATTGCCCCCCCCAAGGCACAGCAAGCAATGGCCACCAAGTACGAAGCGTGAATCGCTTTCATGAATCCTCCTCCCGCAGGCTAAAGAGACAGAGCAGCGAACTTCGATGTCTCTACCATTTCATTTAAAACTAAGGCCGTAAAGGATTTATGATGCCAAAATGCCAACTTTAAAGGATTTGTAAAGGCACCTTAATAGCAATGGGCTAACATTGGAATACAGTAAATAAGTAGCTAGAAGTAACAAGCCTTGAGTAATCTAGAAATCAATAACCTTGATAGCCAATCGGGCCAACGTAGCCGCCTACTTTTAGTAGACGACGATCAAAAGTACTGTCGCCTCATTTCAGACTATCTCAGTCGCTACGGTTATGAAGTCATGGCTGTTCACGATGGTCAATCTGGCCTGCAGCTATCAGTTGGTCATGGCTTTGACGCCATCATATTAGATGTAATGCTGCCAGGTCTCGATGGCTATGCCGTATTAAAGAAGTTACGAGAGCAAAGCCAAATTCCAGTTTTGATGCTAACGGCCCTGGGCGACGAAACAGATCGTATTGTCGGCCTTGAAATTGGTGCCGATGATTACTTACCGAAAACGTTTTCTCCCAGAGAATTATTAGCACGACTGCGCGCTGTCTTGCGACGTACTAAGGCAATCGAGCAAAGCAACAGAACTGAAATTACAGTGGGGCCACTGGCGATAGATTTGCTAGCTCGCAGAGCCAACCTTGGCGATGAGCTGCTCACTCTAACTCCAGTTGAATTCGACTTATTAGTTGTGCTGGCCCAAGCCAAAGGTCGCGTACAAACCCGCGAACATCTTTTAAATGAAATAAGAGAGCGCAACTACGACATCTTTGACCGCACCATCGACGTACACATTTCGGCTCTGCGCCGAAAGTTACAAGACGATCCTAAAAACCCTAGATTTATACGCACCGTGCGCGCCGCTGGCTATATGCTAATAGACCAATATGATCGCCCATGAAGATTAGCAATCTGATGCCCCACCAGCAGAGCCTGGCAATAAAATTTCTCTATCTGCTCACTGCCTACATAGCAATCTTAGTCGCGCTGCCATTGATTGGCTTCAATGCCCAATTTGGCATTGGCTGGGAGGCCTTGCTGCAAAGCCCGGCTGGCAGCCACGTTGACTCAGTGGCTGATGCCATAAACGAACAGCTGGGCACGTCTCCTCGCACTAGCTGGGAGAGCATATTGAAAAACTTTGGTGGCATTTACCAGGTCAAATACTATTTGTTTGATGGTAGTGGTGAGCAGTTAGTGGGAAACCCCATCAAGCTGCCAGCAGCCCTAGCTCAGAAGCTGCGCATGATGCCTCCTTTTCATGAGCATCGACCACCGCCTATGACTATAGTTCACTTCAGAGACGCTGCACCGCACCTTAGAGATAGAGAGCCAGACTTTCGTCCCGATCGAGGGCCCGGCTTTGGGCCACCAGCAGAATTCACGAACCATAATCCGGATGGCAGGCCAAACCATATGCCTGGCAGTCCTCCGGAAGACTTACTCAAAGCCCACGGGCGCTTCTTAGTACATACGAACAATCCTGATACATTTTGGCTTGGCACCAGAATGATGCTGTTTTCGCTAGAACGGGGTCACCCGATACCCTGCACATTACTAGCCCAATCAGACAATATCTGGCAGAGCAGCTTACTAATTGACTTGAAGGCAGCCTTGCTTTTGCCTTTAGTTATTCTTCTGCTCTCACTTTGCTTCTGGCTGCCCTTTATTTATCAAATTACAACCGCCCTGACCGACCTTACAAGGGCGACCGAGAGCATAGCCGAAGGCCACTTTGACACAAAAATCAATAGCAATCGCCAGGATGAAATTGGCAGATTAGCTGAAGCAGTCAATTCTATGGCCGAACGCATCAACATTTTTCTCACCGGCCAGAAGCGCTTAATGGGCGACATCTCCCACGAACTCTGTTCACCTATTGCCCGTTTGCAAATGGCCCTAGAACTTCTAGAAAGTAGCTCAACACCAGAGCAACAGAACCTGCTCAAAGATATTAGAGAAGAAGTGGTTGAAATGAACAATCTAGTCAATGAGCTTCTGGCCTTTTCTAAAGCCGAACTAAAAGGACCAATGAAAAACTTGGTGCCGGTGCCACTAAAACCGCTGTTTGAAAATCTGCTTGTGCGCTTAAATCTGGGAGACATAGTGACGTTACAGGTCGAAGAATCGCTGGCACCACTGGCCGATCACATGCTGCTGGAGAGGGCCGTAGGCAACATGCTTAGAAATAGCATCCGCTACGGCGGCGGAGAAAAGATTTCACTAACAGCCTTGCGTCAAGGCGACGAAGTCGTGATTACAATTGCCGACCAGGGCCCAGGTGTGCCAGCGGAATCACTGAAGCATCTTGGTGAACCATTCTTCAGACCAGAAGCATCGCGTAGCCGCAGTTTCGGTGGCGCCGGTTTAGGCCTGGCCATAGTCAAATCTTGCGTCAACGCCTGTCAAGGCACCATGGTAATCCGCAATCGCGTCCCCCATGGTTTAGAAATTGAAATCAGATTGAAGGCAGCTAACTAAGGGCTTCCGAGGCCAGCCCCCTCAAATACGCGCACTCTATCACTCACCGGGCGGGAAAGTCTGCTCCTGAGCCTGGTATCGCTCAATCCAGCTATCACCTAGCTCACCTATTGCAAAATTACCAATCGAAGCTTCGGGCAAAAGTGGCGCCACGGTTAGCCAAAAAGCACTGCGATCAAAACCTTTGCTACCCTCGCCAATGAAGACAGCATTGGCTCCCATCGCCCTTGCAGCAGAAGAAATCGTCCGGCTCATGCCACTGGTAAATGGCGATGGCATCGAGCAACAAAGCAAAATTCTAGTAGACCGGAGCTTAAAGTCACTACGAACAAAACGCAAAAGCTCAAAGACATCGTCGTCAATAAGATGCACCGGAGCGACAATTAGAGCTGGATCGTTTACCCGCAGCCAGGCGATAGCAACCGAAAGCTTGGGCACAGACACAACCCTGTAGCCAGCACGCTCCAATTCGATGGCAGCGTAGTCTGACTCAGTCTGATGCTCGTGTAATATCAGGATAGATTCTGTCATTCAGATGTTATGCCGCTAACTGAAACGGCAGTAACATTTTTTTGCGCTCTCAATGTTCAGATTTTAAAACTCTCAAGTCAATCAATGCAGCGATAACCTGTTGCACCAAAGTGTAAAAAATCATGGGCAGAAGTACTGCAGGATGATCGGCCAAACTGGCAGCAGCTAGCACCAAGCCGGTACCATTATTGTTCATACCCAGACCAAACATCAGAGCCGCTTGCTCTCCCTTGTCAGTCTTAAGTACTCGGGCAATCAGCCAACCGGCACCAAAAGCGGTAGCACAAAGAAAGAGCGTAGTAAAAAATATAAAAATGAGATAGTCCCAATCAGGTTTAGCAAAAGCTTGCGGAAGTGAAGTAGCGGCATTGGAATAGTTAAGCAACAAAAGCACTACAAAATTAACAAGCTTTAGGCTGGGCGTGACTTTGGCAGTACGCTCCTCGCCTAAACAAAAGTGCAGCGCAATACCAAGGAGAGCTGGTAAGACCACCGTTAGCATCATAAAAGCATTAGTGCCCTGAGCCGCCAACTCATGCAAATCTTCGGAATAATCTCCGATTGTGATGTTGCCAAATATATGGAGAACCAGAGGAGTAGTAAGAGGACAAAGAATTGTCGAGAGAAAAACCAGGCCAAGACTCAAGCTCAAGTTGCCATTGGCATTTTGCGACCAAGCAGTAGACGAGCCCGCTATGGGCATAGAAACAATCAAAGCTAGACCCACCAATAAATTTTGCAATTCATCTGAGCTGTGCCACAAATGCATCAAGCCGCCCAGGGCAACAATCAAGAGGATAGGAACGCACATATTAGCCAAGAAACCAACGAGCAGAACAGTAGGGTGGCGCAAAATACCAAGCAGCTCGCGAGCACGGATGCCAAGCCCGGCATTAAACAGGAGAAAGGAGAGCATAAGAGCGGGCAAGCTGACAGTAACCTTGCTACCATCGAAAAATTGCATACTGCCTAGCTGAAATTGCCGCAGCCACAAACCAAAACCTGGCGAGACCCCTGCTAGGCAGTATGCCAACAGCATTAACCACAAGAAGTACCGATGTATAAACTTGGTAATGGCGCCTTTCCATTTAGGTGTTGGGTGTTTTAAACCCTGATTGGCATTCTAACCCCTTGGCAGAATCAATGCCGAATAACCTGGCGATTTAATTTACTTTGACATCAAACTAATTCAATTTCAGCTACAATAGTTTGATATCAAAGTATTTTCGTCCTAAAAGAGGTCAATCATGAGAACAATCAAGGAGATAGTCGCAGCAGAAGCCGTCAGGGAAGGCGCTGGAGTAATCGTTCATCGGCCCTTCCCCACCCGTCAGATTGACAATATCGATCCTTTTCTTCTACTCGACCACATGGGTCCCAATCTCTACGCCCCAGGCAGCGCCAAAGGCTTTCCCGATCACCCACACCGTGGCTTCGAAACAGTCTCTTATATGCTCGAAGGGGCGCTTGAGCACAGAGATTCAGCAGGCAACAAAGGGGTAATTGCTGCTGGCGATGTGCAATGGATGACGGCTGGATCTGGTGTGGTGCACTCAGAGATGCCCGAAGAGAATTTTCGCCAACAGGGCGGCCGTTTGAACGGTTTTCAACTCTGGGTCAATTTGCCCAAGAGCGACAAAATGACAGCACCACGCTATCAAGATACCCTGTCGGCTAATATTCCGGTCTACGAGAGCGCAGACAAATCAGTCTGGGTCAAAGTGATTGCCGGTAATTCAATGGGAAAAGAGGCGGTGATTAGCACCCACATTCCCATTCTCTACCTGCACGTCATTCTGCAACCCGGAGCCAGCTTTAGCCAAGCAGTGCCTATGGCACACACAGCTCTAGCCTATGTAATTTCTGGCCAGGGAAAATTCGCTGAACAAACAGCAGAGGCTGATCAGTTAGTGATTTTCGCATCAAATAACAGCCAAGAGAGCGAGACCATTGAATTCACGGCCGAGGGAAACCAGCCACTGAGCGTGCTTCTGATCGCCGGCCAACCGATCAACGAACCAATAGCCCGCTACGGACCATTTGTCATGAACTCTCAAGCTGAAATAAAACAAGCTCTGGTCGACTACCAAGAAGGCCGTATGGGGCAAATCGCCTAAGAGCAATGGCGCCTATAGGCTTTCAATTATGTTGCCAAAATTAGGGCCCATGGGCGCCCCCTCACCGCGGCGCAAGGCCGTACCAGAGGCATCGAGATAAATTAGCCAGGCTAAGCAATTCAAGCATTATCAACCCTTGCCCCTGGCCGGTAAGCTAAGCCAACACCTTGCTCGTTCAATGCTTTATGAATAGCAAAATTTAGCTCAGAGCGCAAAGAACCTGGTCTAGTAAGAAAATCTTCGGTGTAAACCCGTAGAGAAAAATTCATGGCGTTCTGGCCAAACTCAAGAAAAAGTACATCTGGCGGTGGGTCACTAAGCACACCAGGATGCCCCACAGCAGCGGAAAGAATGACTTCTGCCGCCTTTATCGGATCGGCATCCAGAGCCACAGGCACAGCGTAGGTAAATCTAATTCGGTCGCTTTTATAGCTCCAGTTAGTAACTTTGCCCTTTATAAACTCAGAATTTGGCACGATGATGGCAATATTGTCATTGGTGACAATCGTGGTGGCTCTAAGCGAAATGCGAATAACATCACCGGTGATACCATCAACTTCAATTCGATCGCCGATTTTAATGGGCCGCTCAAACAATATAATCAGGCCGCTAACAAGATTAGTGGTAATAGTTTGCAGACCAAAACTTACACCCAGGCCAAGGGCACCGGCCAGCACAGTAAACGAACTTAAATCTATACCTGCTGTCTGTAAAATTACCAGCGAGCCAAAGAAAATCACAACATAGCGAGCGATGGCAGCGATTCCTTGGCGCAAGCCAGCATCAACCGAAGAGTGAGCAAGTAGCGTTTTCTCAGTCCAGTCACGCAGACGATTGGTGACGACAATCAACGAAGTGACAAGCACCCCAATGTAGATGAGCATCCAGAGCGAGACTTTGGCTTTGCCTATAGGCAAAAACTGCAACTGAAAAATTGCATCTATATGCTTGTACAGATCCTGAAAATCCACCCGCTAGCTCTCCTTCTCAGGCGGCTTTGCGGCTTCTGATTCAAAAGCTTCATCATCTTCGTTTTCAGATTTCTGGCAATCAATTTTAAATTCGCCATCTTGCACGTCAACAGAAACTTTGCCACCATGTTCAAGCACACCAAAAATAAGCTCATCAGCCAAGCGCTCACGAATCTTTTGCTTAATTAAGCGAGCCATCGGACGAGCACCATACTGCTTATCAAAGCCCTTATCAGCAAACCAGGTGCGAGCATCCTCGCTCAACTTCATGGTCACTTTCTTCTCAATTAGCTGCTCTTTGACTTCGTTTATAAACTTGTCGACTACACGCAAAATATCTTTGTATGTCAGAGGATTGAAAGCAATCCAGGCATCCAGGCGGTTGCGGAATTCAGGAGAGAAGGTGCGCTCAATAGCGCCACGACCCATGCCCATTCCAAAGCCCTGATTGTTAGCTTCGCCCCGAGCAATGGATTTCTCTTTCTCCGCATCGCTAACATGCTTAGGCCCGTCGTCTTTGACCACAGCCCGCTGGAAGCCAATATTGTCGCCCATCATATCGCGAGCACCAGCATTGGTGGTCATAATCAGTATGACGTTTCTAAAATCAGCTTTCTTACCGGTGTTATCCGTAAGAGTGGCATGATCCATAACCTGCAGCAGAATATTAAAGAGATCGGGGTGGGCTTTTTCAATCTCATCTAGTACTACCACCGCATGCGGTGTCTTGCTCACGGCATCGGTGAGTATGCCACCTTGATCAAAGCCAACATAGCCAGGAGGTGCGCCAATCAAGCGCGAGACAGTGTGTTTCTCCATATATTCGCTCATGTCGAAACGCAAGAAATTAACACCTAATACTTTGGCTAATTGCTTCGACAATTCTGTTTTACCAACACCTGTTGGCCCAGAGAAAAGAAATGATCCAATTGGCTTAGTGGGCGAGCCCAAGCCTGAGCGAGAAACCTTAATGGCATTAACCAACTGCTCGACGGCGTGGTCTTGACCATATATGAATTTCTTCAGCTCGCTCTCTAAATTACGCAGTCTATCTTTATCAGAGCCTGTAACAGTCTTAGGTGGAATCTTAGCCATACGAGCAACCGTAGCTTCCACATCTTCACTGGTAACCGTGCGCTCCGGTCTTGATTCTTCATCTAACAACTTAACCGTTGCCCCAACTTCGTCAATGACATCAATGGCTTTGTCAGGCAAGAAGCGGTCGTTAATGTGTTTGCCAGCTAATTCAGCAGCCGCGATAATGGCATCATCAGTGTATTTAACACCATGAAATTCTTCATAGTGCCCTTGCAAGCCTTTTAATATTTTGATGGTGTCAGCAATACTAGGCTCTGTGACATCAATTTTTTGGAAGCGTCTTGCCAGCGCTTTGTCTTTCTCAAAGGCAGACTTATACTCGCTATGAGTGGTTGAACCAATGCAACGCAATTCTCCCGAAGCCAGAGCGGGCTTGAGCAAATTGGAGGCATCCATGGAGCCGCCCTCTACTGAGCCAGCTTTGACAATGGTGTGAATTTCATCAATAAAGAGAATGACACCTGGTTTGGCTTTCAGTGCCTTCAATACGCCTTTTAGGCGCTCTTCAAATTCACCTCTAAACTTGGTTCCAGCCACCAGTGAGCCCATATCGAGGGCAAATACTTCAGCGCCCAGTAATTGTTTAGGCACTTCACCACGCTGAATTTTCAGAGCCAGACCTTCAGCAATGGCTGTTTTACCAACACCAGGCTCGCCTACATAGATCGGGTTATTCTTACGACGACGACAAAGAATTTGAATAGTTCTTGTTACTTCAGCCTCACGTCCAATCAATGGATCAATCTTGTTCTCTTGGGCCTGAGCAATGAGATCGACACAAAAATCTTCTAGCGGATTGGTCTTGCGGCGGCCAGTTTCTTCGCCCCCAGGGGCAACAGCATCGCCATCCGAATCTGCATCATCAGAGTTGATTTTAGAAATGCCATGCGAAATATAGTTGAGAACATCGAGCCGCGATATACCAGCCTGCTCTAACAAATAGACAGCATATGAGCGTCTTTCGTGGAACATGGCGGCAATTAAATGTCCGCTATCGATGCTGGTTTGTCCCGACGATTGCGCTTGTATTTGGGCCCGTTCAATTGCCCGCTCAAATGTCGCAGTCTGCTCGGGCAGCCCGTCTTTGCCTTTAGGCAGTTGTTCAATTTTTTCTTTGAGATAAACTTCTAGCTCACGACTAATGAAGCTGACATCACCACCGCAGTTCTCAATCACTTCACGACCAGTCTTCTCTTTGAGCATGGCGTAAAGCAGGTGCTCAAGGGTAAGAAATTCATGACGACGACGCATAGCCTCGCTATAGGCTTCGTTCAAGGTGTTCTGTAGTTCGCGCGTAATCATTGTTTTACTCTTCTTCTATTGAACAGCGTAATGGAAATTCATTAGCCTGCGCCAGATCAATCACTTTGTTGACTTTAGCCTCAGCAATTTCATACGAATAGACACCAGCCACTCCAACACCGGCTCTGTGCACAGCCATCATGATGGCGTGGGCATCGATGGGGTTTTTATGAAAAATGGTCTGCAAGATAAAGACGACAAACTCCATGGTCGTAAAGTCATCATTGTGCAGCAAAACTTTGTAAAGCGCTGGTCGTTTTGTTTTTGTCTTGGTTTCGGTGGCTACGGCTGTTCCGCCACCTTGCCCTGGTTGCTCAGACATGCTTGAGATCCTGTTTCAATTGCAAGAATTAAACTGCCACTTAATAATACCAAGTTCACAAAGCATATATCCCAACGAAATATGACCCTAGCCTGTCCAGAAGAAATACCTGAGTACTCAAGCATTCCGCAGATCTTGCATATCTCGGAATAAATCAGGATAAATCAGGATAAATCAAAATACTTTTGTGCGCCGACCTCCCCTGCGCAGCAAATAGGTGTATATACACCTATTTTACGAAACAAGAAATAAGCCGAATCGATGGTGTTTAGCAGTACGATAATCATTGATATTAAGCGAATCTGAAAGTGACCACCACCACACCAACAATTGAATCTGAACCTGAATCTGAAGCTAGATTTAGCTCAAAACCAGGCTCAACAAAGAAAGCTGTAGAATGCGCCCTGTTGTCGGCCCTTGGTTTTTCAGTGATGTTCGCCTTGATTAAGCTGCTAGGCAAAGGCTATCCGGCAGGCGAAGTCTTGTTTTGCCGCAGTTTTTTTGCCCTGATTCCATTAGTGCCAGTGGTATTGAGAGAAGGAGGCTTAAAAGTCTTCGAAACCAAGCATCCTGTTATGCACTTAACCCGGTCTGTTGTGGGCCTTAGCTCGGCCTGCCTTTGTATTGAATCGCTCAAATTGCTGCCACTCTCAGAAGCAACTACTCTGTTTTATGCCGCTCCACTAATCACCACAGTCTTGGCCATTTGCACCTTAGGGGAGAAAGTCACCAAAGGCAAAGTGATAGCAATATCAATTGGTTTTCTTGGCGTTATCTATATGATGCAGCCCCATCTTTCCTCAAGCATTCCGGGAGCCTTAATGGCTATAGCATCGGCAATCAGCTCAGGATTTGTCTATATTGAACTGCGCAAAATGAGCGCCACCGAAAAGAGCATCACAATAGTTGTCTATTTCATGCTGGCTTGCTCACTAGGCGGCCTACTGTCACTGCCATTCCAAATGGTAATTCCAACAGTTCACGACGCCTTTATTTTGCTTGGCATTGGCGTCATCGGTGGTATGGCGCAACTGAGTATGACCGAAGCCTATCGCCATGCTCCAGCATCGACAGTGGCACCACTGAGTTTTAGCGCCCTGGTATGGGCCGCTCTTCTTGATATTGTACTTTTCTCTAAACTACCAGGGCAGGCAGCCATTGTGGGCACCTGCTTAATTGCCCTTTCGGGCATATTCGTCGTCAGGCAATCTAACAAGTAATTACCAGAGAATCTAAATTGGCCCCATTTAGATTGGACCGCCGAGACCATTGATGATATTGCTGCAGGCCTTGGCCAATTGCTGATCACCGGCCTCTTCAGCGGTTTTCTTAATGTCTGTCAGCTCACGCCTGGCTGTGCTTTCATTGAGGTCGCTGACATACTGACTATGAGCAAGAAATATTCGGCCTCTAATGCGGAAGAAGCTGTGTGGCGGAAGACTAGCCGTTGCTGCCACTATTTGCTTAGCACAACCTAAGGCCTCGGCAGATCGCGCAGCAGCCACGTCACTTTCATACTGCTTGTTCAATTGCTGTAGTGCAGCGAAGTCAACTTTAGAGCCGCGTAGACCATAATAGACAGGCTCGATTTTCTCGATCAAAAAATCTTCACTCGCCCGAGAGGCAGTTAAAGCCGTTTGGCTGTATTCTTTGGCACGGTCTCTCAAATGGGAACTGTCAGCCATTTGCATGGCCAAAGCAGCAGTGGCGACTTTGTACTGCGAGTCGATTCCAGGGGTCTTATCTATATAGGCCAAGAATTTGTCGGCCTCGGCCAAACCTTCTGCGTTCTTACCAGTTACGCAAAGCTTAGTAATAGCGTTCATTCTGTCTTCAAGACTAATTGAGGAAGAAGCAGAAGATGATGAAGCAGATGCCGGATGGCTGGCAGCCGGCTTCAAGGCGATGATTGCCTTACGGAAACGTTCTCGAACAGCATTAGCATCAGCGCTGCCAGGCACTTTGGAGGCCTCAGCGGAGCCAGCAATACCGGAACCAGAAAGGCCTAGACCAGACAAACTTGAGCTGGGTAGCGGCGCACTTGCCGATGAACTAGGTGCGTCCAACGAACCAGCGCTCTTCTGAATATCTAGTGGTTCTGGCGGTTTGCCACTAAGCTCAAGATGCTTGTCTTTGACCAACATCGCGCCAACAAAAGGACTTACACCAACCCAGACGGCACCACCAATAATGACAGCCATAATCCATTTGCCAGAATTATTCTGGCCTGAATTATTTTGGCCTAAACTAGTCTGCCCCGAGCCAGATGTGCCTGAGTTATTCTCGCCAGAATTATTTTCGCTCACAGTTCTATCTCCAGAGTTACCTAAGTTTACTGTAATTCGCCATGGTATTCCGCCAGTGCAGTACCATTGATTTTATGCGCTTGCCAACGAAACCGATAGTAATACTCTGGACACTAGCTCCATGGCCATTTTTAGCTGCCGGACTACATATCTTTCATAGTATTTTCTGGTCATTCTTTCTCTACCACGGCTGCTGCCTGCTGCCAGCAATTATCTGGAAGCGAAAGCACTGGAAACAGCATTTAGCGCTGCCGACAAAGAAAGAAGTGGCATACCTTGTGGCTGGCTCTCTAATTTTTAGCTTGTTCACCTGGGCAAGCTTTCACCTTTTTGGTCCTTACATCTTCAATAAGCAGAGAGCGCTTGAGAGTCTTACTTATAGAGGCTTCCAACCATCATGGTTGGTGCCTCTTAGCATTTATTTTGTTACTGTAAACCCAATAGTTGAAGAGCTTTTCTGGCGCGGGGTCGTACTAAACGAACTGAGCGAAGAAGAAACAAAAGCTTTCAGCATGCCATCACTTTGGACTAACTTGCTCTTTGCGGCCTGGCACGTGCTGGTAATCAGGCTTTTCGTAGCACCGGCGTTTATGTATGTTGCCTTCTGCACAGTCATGGCCGTGGGCATTTTTCTCTCTTATCTCTATCGCCGCCACAGCTCACTAGTTCTGCCAGCCCTATGGCACGGCCTTGTTTTTGATCTCGCTGTGGTGATCATTTTGTGGTCAGTAATTCAAGGCTAGCCCGAATTTCCCGTTACTTAGACTTCTCTATTAGTTAGACTTCTCTGTTAGTTAGACTTCTCTATCGATCACAACCGCTGATGTCCACTTCAACTCAGACAAAGCTTCATCAAGAGTAAGTTGATGCTTGCGAGCATGGTTGATAGCAATAATTGCTTGCTCCATGGTGATCTTCTCATCGCGCACCAGTACTAGCGAACGCAAGGTAGCATGCAAAGTCGGCTCATCAATTGCGCCTGTAACCAGCAATATTTTGCCGAGCAAAGCGGAGTTGCGCCGAGCATCTCGCAAAGCCTTGCGAATATCGTTGTCGTTAACAATGCCAGCGGCCTTGAGCATTTCGCCAAGCCGAATACGCTCTTTCACCTCTGTTCCCGACAGGTCAAGCTCAGAAATGGCTCTAGCCAAAGAAATATCGCGCTCCGCTACCTGTCGCAGCGCTTCAGCGGCCTTCAAAGCGCTGAGGGAATGACTGGCGACAATCTCTTGCAACTTCAAGGCCGTATCAAGAATACGCTTGCTAATAAAGCCGCCCTCGACCAACATCTGGCCCACAGGCACTTCTCGAATCAATCCCATCTCAAGAGCATTCATCAAATCAGGCTCATTGACCATGCCTGACAAGACCAAAAGCTCGCCCAACTTAACGCGCTGACGGGGCGGTGGCCTGTAGAAGCCAAGATCCATCAAAGAAACTTCGATGTTCACCTGTCTAAAGCGACTAGATTTGAGAGCCTGCAGCGCTTGCGAGCGCGAAATTTTTGCGTCACGAACAAGCACTTGGGCGGTAAGGGCTGCCGAAAGCATCTCTTCAGAAATCGCACCGGTGAGCACCAGAATACGCCCCAGGGGCAATCCGGTTTCTTGACTTGTCTTCAAAGCATCTTGCAATTGAGGCTTGCCAATAATGTCAGCCTCAACTAAAAGCTCACCCAGCCGGGCCGTGGGAGTGCGGGACTCTCTAACAAAGCCAACATGGGCTAAGCAAGCTTCAAAATCGTTGCTACTGCGCTTGTATAAGTTGAGGGCTTCGCGAGCCTTATCTAAGGTGATGGCGCCGTCTTTGACTAAAGATTGAGCCCATACAGCCGACTCAAGCTCCTTTTCATCAATATAACCACACATGACCAGCACCCGACCCAACGGTAGTCCGGTTTCGCCATTAAGCTCCATTGCGTGCTTCAGCTCTTCGGCGCTGAGAACTCCTGCTTCCATCAATAGCTCACCTAAACGATGCGAGTTAGGAGATTTGGTGCCTGGTTTCACTTAGTCCTCTTGTTATCTACTAATGCCACGGGAATGCCACTGTAATTACTTTGAGTGCGTTATCGCAAAAAAAATCCCTTAGTTAATTGCCCGAGGGCAAAGACTAAAGGACATTTTAAGCCAAAACGGCTAGTTTAAGAAGAAAATTTACCCCCAGGGGAATTCGAATCCCCGTCGCCTCCGTGAAAGGGAGGTGTCCTAGGCCTCTAGACGATGGGGGCATCAGAGGTGCGGCTTCCCGCAAGCAGGTCGTAGAATAACAAACCCGAAACAATAGTGTCAACAACAATGAAGAGAGAACTGAAGATTGTAAGCAGTCGTAGTACTATTGGAGGCTCCTGAAAACATTCAGGCGGGCACAGTGAGCGGCATCTCGCCTTCAGCAAGCAAACGTAACATGAGTTATTACCGAACCTTCAACAGCTACCTACGCGAAATATTTGGCGAGCGCGTCTATCGCGTCCCCCTCGACGCCGGCTTTACCTGCCCTAATCGCGATGGTACGAAGGTCTTCGGTGGCTGTACCTTCTGCGATGAGCGCGGCTCTGGCGCCCCAACTATCAAGACAGCTCTCTCTATTAAGAATCAGCTAGAGACGGGTATAGCGCGCATTCGGCACCGTTTTAAGGCACATAAATTCCTAGCCTATTTCCAGGCTTTCACCAACACCTACGCCCCTGAAGGCATCCTCAAAGAACTTTACGATGTAGGACTTGACCACCCCGACGTGGTTGGACTTTGCATCGGCACACGACCAGACTGTCTCGATGAAAATATTCTCGACTTATTATCGGTCTATCACGAGCGCACTTTCTTATTCCTAGAAGTTGGCGTACAAACAATTCACAACCGCACCCTTGAAGCCATCAATCGTGGCCATACTGCCGAAGAATTCTTCGACGCTGTAGAAAGGGCGAAGAAACGCAACTTCCGCCTGGCAACACACCTGATTTTTGGCTTGCCTGGCGAATCAGAAGCCGACATGATGGAGACAGTAAGGGCGATCGCACCCCTTAAATTGGAAGCACTTAAGATTCACCAGCTCTGCATCTATAAAGGCACGCCCATGGAAGCAGACTATCTAGCGGGAAGACTGCCTCTATTAGAGGAAGATCAATATGTGCGCTTGGTGGCTGACGCCTTAGAACTAATTCCCGAAGAGACTGTGATCATGCGACTGGTAGCCGAGGGGTCACGGGATGAAATCATTGCACCGGAATGGTGCTTTGAGAAAGACCGAATTATGCAAAAAATCGAAGCTGAGCTAGAGCGCCGCGGTACCAAACAAGGTTCACGCTACGCTGAACTAGCTATCAAAGCCTAAGGAAACCTGGAACCATCAACATGTCAATTTCAGACTCAACGGCAAGAGTTCTTAAACATGATCAAACCAGCGACACGACAAGCTTGCCAGCCTTTAGCTAAGAATACTACTCGCTCGACCATAGTTTTATTGGCTACGGCACTAGTCACCGCCTGCGGTGCAGACATGGAAGCAGACAAGCGTAGATTTCCTGCCATTTCAAACGACCGTTTAGTGGGCAACAAGTGCAGCCGCAAAGACTCTGCCAGTATCAGGCGCGTCGCCATGCATCCGCTAGGCCCAACTGGTGGATGGAACCTCTACGCTGGCAGTAAAAGCAATAAGGTAGATTCTCTACGCACAAAGAAACTAGACAAAAACAGCTTAACTCTAAATTGCAACGAGATTAGCGGTTATGTCAAATTCGCAGAGCCTGGTTATCTCCAGGCACGCTCTTATGACAATGTTTACGGTGACGTCTATTGCGGTTGGTCTCCAGACAAGATTGAGATTGAACCAACAAAAGACTATGTCTATGTCACACTGGAAACCTGCTCAGTAGGCGATGGCGGCCTAGCCCAAGTGCACGAAGTGAGCTGGTTCCCCCGAGGTCAAGAAGAGGGAATTATTATCTTCTCCTCTGCCCACCCCGACAAGTCGTCTCCCCTTGGTGCCGCCGATCTCTATCGCCCCGACCTTCTTGGTAGCGCTTATCGATTCGACGACAGACTGGCATCAGAAACAATCTCAGACTACCTGCGTCAGGGTAATGAAAAAGCAGCACAGCAAGTGATTGCCGAATCGCTTGCTGCACTTAGCAAAATGAGAGACGAGGTAGATGGCAGCACGCAAAAGCCCATTGCCGCAAGAGAACTGAATCAGGAAAACTGGGCCATGATTCAGACTTACCAACTCGGGCTTGCCCTAGGTCAGTCGAACTTCGATGCCTGCTTCACCAATCTCGAATCAACCGTAAATGGCCCCTATCGCGGTTCACATCTGAATTGCGAAGCATACAAAAAGCTCTTTCCAATCTACCAGTGGCTCAATAATAAAATCATCGGTAAGCCCGCAAAACTAGACCTAAGCACTCTTAAGCGAAGCTACGTAGATAGCGAGCCAACTACAATTGGCAAATATCTGCTGGGTGAAACACCTGAGAGTGAATTCCAGAGGCACTCACGCGGCAGCGCCGAATTCTGGATCGGAGTTAATCGTTATCTTGCCGGCGATAAGAATAGAGCTAAAGAGAATTTTCAGAGATTCTTAGAGCAAAAACACTCAGCAGTAATGGCCTTCGAATTTGCGGCCGCAGCCAAGCTGAAGCAGAACTGCGAAAAACAAACGAAGTAAGTAGCTCGCCTTATTTAGTAAGAAGAGCAGCACCAATAGTGCCAGCATAATCGCCAAGCTCGGCTCTAACTAGCTCAGTTTCGAAGCTCGGTATACGCAAAGAACGACGGCGCATTTCGGCCTCAGCTTTTTCAAAATAAAGCGGCATAGCTTCAATGAAGCCGCCACCAAGAATGATGCGCTGTGGATTATAGAAATTAACCACACTGGCAAGCCCTATGCCCATGATGCAAGCAGCATGGTCAACGGCTCTTACTGCAACCGAATCACCTAGCTCATAGGCTTGGGCTATAGCCTTAGAGCGCAAACCACCTTTGGCGGGATCTACTTTGTCGCGCAAAATAGATTCGTAGCCACGGTTAATATCAAAGATGCAATTGCGAGCCACAGCCGTGCGCGAAGCATAAGCTTCTAAGCAGCCAAAGCCGCCGCAACCGCAATCGCGGCCATCAGGCACCACTATCATATGACCAATTTCGCCAGCGGTGCCACTATAGCCCCGCAAAATTTCGCCATTATGGACGATACCAGAGCCGATACCAGTTCCAACAAAGATACAAATAAAATCATCACAATCAAGACCAGCACCAAAGGCTAATTCGCCGATGGTAGCAACTTCTACGTCGTTTCCGAGCTTGACCTTAAGACCAAACTGTTGCTGCAAAGGCTCTGCCATTGCCAAATCATTGGCACCAATATTGGCAGCAGCAAGGAGAATGCCATTCTCTCTATCCACCATGCCAGCGGCACCAATACCGATACCATTGAGTTTCTTGATATCAACACCAGCATCAGTAATGGCTTCATCAATGACCAGGGCAATCCGCTTTACCAAATCTTGTCCGTCAGCCACAAGGCGGGTCTTCTTCTTGGCCGATGCTATCATCTGGCCCGTGGATAGATTGACTACCCCAGCCATAATTTTGGTGCCGCCTAAGTCAACGCCAATAGCTAATTTTTCAGCCACAAGACCACCTATGAAAATCTAGATCAACTTTGCTCTTTAGCGCCCGAGCCCCTTGAAAAGGCGGGCGGCAAAATCGATTTTCAATTTAGCAGATTTAGTGGTTTTCGGTACGGTCTGTTTTATCACTGCAGGAGCACCTTGCTCTGGGCCAGGTTGACGGCCAATATTTTCCATAGGCGAAGCACTAACAGGGGCCTCAAGCTGACCAAGAGTGACCGATTGTTCGCTGACACTGCTTTCTTCCACTAGAAACTCAGCAGACAACGGTGAGCGCAGAATGCTTCTGGCTAAATCAGAAACAGCCACTTCCGGGGCATCAGCTAAAGCTGACTGGGCCGAAGGTACTAATGCTTTGATCTGGTCTAGGGCTTCCTGGGTTGATTGAGCGGTTGGCTGCAGAGCCTTTTCACTATGATATGCCGGCAACATTGAGGCAATATCAGCCTGCGGGCGATAGTTAGAGCCTGTGTATCCACCAAAGCTATTGGCACTAGCTACCCCTTGAGCTTTCTCGGCACTAAACAAGCCAAGAGCCACAGCCACTCTGCGTTGCGAATCATTGGCATTGCGAGTGACAGTATTACCATTAACTACCATGGTGGTAGAGCCGCCGCCGTCAAGGTTCATCGCTTCAGTACAGCCATGATTAAGGAAGAACTTGGCGACATCATAAAGTGAGTGGGGCCCTTCAAAAGTTGCCATCAATAAGTGGTCATCGGCAGTAATACCAACGGCTGTGCGCCGGGTTATGTGGCTGCCAGTCCAGCTCGCTGGAAACTTCTCGCCCTTCAAGTCAAAAGCGAACTTGCCATCTTTGAGAAGCAGCGGGCCACCGCTGACAGCTTGAGTAACATTACTCCACTCTTTGGGAGTGATATTCCAGTCAACACTAACCTTGGCGCCATTGTTTTGACGCAGAGCTGCCAGTGGGCTGTCTTTCGAGTCAGCAAGCACAAAGCCACCAAAAGGAATAGCAATACTCTTACTGTCGCTATCAACTATTTCGCCATAGCTATTCACGGCAATCAAGGTGCCTTCGTAAGGCAGAGAAACAGATTCGCCCCAACGGCGCGTATAGAGAATGCAGTGCGACCCAGAGTGTCTGGGCTGATTCATATTGTTGATCCAGAGGGTCTCATGGCCAGGAATAGATGTATGCAAAATTCCATGCATCGCCACCCGAGCGATGCGAGCATAACCGCCATCGGTAAAGCCCAGCGCAACTCTCGTGTAAAGCGGGCCAGCAAGCCACTCACCATCAAGCATCAAAGTGCCAAGAGGAGTGCCATTGCCCTTGAAATAATTAGCATTGATAGCAGCTAAGGCACCACTATCACGCACATGATCATGGACATCTTTCAAAGCATGAAAAGTGGAAGAGGCCGGCATGGGCCGCACCTGCACCGGAGAAACAGACATATTGACGTCGATCAAATTAATACGAGTGCGGCCACCATAAACTTTGTAGAGAACGCCTGGCCCAATGGTTCTAACCGATGATGCGGCCGAATGCGTTGCAACACCAGCACCTGCACTAGCTACTGGTTTTGCTGGCGCTTTCAAGCTTGGCTTTGCAGCTGTTTTAGCGACAGGCTTAGCCTTCATCCATGTGAGCTTGGTGTAGGCCCCTGTATGCACCTTTGTTTTCAGGCGCCGACCGGGAGCATTATCGAAGGAATGACCTGGGCGACGGCCGCGGTGAAGACTGACATTGCCCATAGAAGATACAGCCCGATGGCCGCTGACGTGAGGCACAGACATGGCAATCAAGTTGTGTTTGCCCAGGTTACGCTGAGCCATAGCGGCAGGCGCTGTGGCCGAAACTAGAATTAGACTAAGAGCAAGGCCACAACTAGCTGATAGCGAAAGCACAGAATTGCTCTTAGCTAGCGATGCACCATTCGAGAATGGTTTTAATCCTTTGGATTTACTCTTCAATTTAGATGTTTCCGAATGCGTGAAAGAAAATAAGTCAAAAGCGGCAGTAAGAGATGTAGTAACGGTTAAAAATGGCTGAGAGCTAGTTTTTTACACTTAGCTAACATATACCCAGTTCTACTACGAATCTCTCTTAGACGCAACTAAGAATCTTCAATTTCCCGCATGTAAAGCGACGCTTGGCGTTCAGGTATATACAGAAGACAGCCGAAAGGCCCATAAGTAGGCATTCCGGCTCAAGGTTGTAAATAGATGAAAGCTATTTGGCCGCCAAATAGCGCTCGCGATAAGCATCAACAGCCGCCTGCCTGGCATCTTCCGCCATTAAAGGGAAGCCTAATTCAATGCGCTGCTCAAGATAGCCCCGGGCCACCCGTTCTGATAATTTGCGAATGCGCAGAATATTTGCCATCCGCTCATCGCGGCCGAGCACACCACGGGCATCTAGTAGGTTAAAAGCGTGGGAGCACTTAAGAATCTGCTCGTAGGCCGGCAAGACCAATTTAGGAGTAATACTGAGCAAGCGCAGCGCTTCTTTCTCCGCAAGGTTGAAGAGTGTCTGCAACATCTCGGGGTCGCTCTGCTCAAAGTTGTAGGTCGACTGCTGCACTTCATTTAGGTGGTAGATTTCGCCATAGGTGACCTTGTCGTTCCACTTAAGTTGATAGACGCTATCCACGTTCTGTAGATACATAGATAGACGCTCTAAGCCATAAGTGATTTCAGCCGCCACAGGCCGCACCTCAAGTCCACCAGCCTGCTGAAAATATGTGAACTGCGAGATTTCCAAGCCATCCAACCAGACTTCCCAGCCCACCCCCCAAGCACCAAGAGTGGGCGACTCCCAGTTGTCTTCAACAAAGCGGATGTCATGCTCTAGCGGATTAATTCCTAACTGTTTCAGGCTCTCAAGATAGATTTCTTGCACATTGTCAGGAGATGGCTTAAGGATCACCTGATACTGAAAATAATGCTGCAAGCGGTTTGGATTATCGCCGTAACGGCCGTCGGTAGGCCGTCTGCAAGGATCGGCACAAGCCATGTTCCACGGTTCTGGCCCCAATACCCGCAAGAAAGTTCCCGGGCTCATGGTTGAGGCCCCTTTCTCCAGATCGTAAGCCTGCATTACGACGCAGCCGTGGCTGTCCCAGAAGCTATTGAGCTTGTGTATAACTTGTTGGAAAGTGAGCGCCATAGCTGAGTTCCTCTATTCATGCGGTTTTAAGTCTAACACGTCAAGAGAAGGGCTAAATATTGGCAATGACAAATATTACGTCCATTCATTGTTAAACCATTAGAATAAGACTCTAAAATAGAACTCTTACTTCAAAAAAAACGTCAAAGTTCAAAATTTTTCAAAGACCACTTAGAGGAGAGCACATTGGAGAGGCAGGCGACACCCGACTACGACGAGTCTCAGATTCGAGAATCAAGCAGCCCCGCCTTCATGGTTCAGGCGTTAGCGCCAAAGATCAAACGGCTACTCGACAACGTCAACGGCGTGCTGGTAGGTCAAGAACATGCTACAAAGCTCGCTGTAATTACCCTCTTGGCTGGCGGTCACGCTCTGATCGAAGACGTTCCCGGGGTAGGGAAGACCCTGCTAGCCAAAGCCCTGGCACTTTCAGTACACGCCAAGTTTAAGCGTATTCAGTGCACCCCCGACCTTCTGCCATCTGATATCAGCGGTGTGAGCATCTTCGAAGCAAAAGAAGGTGTCTTCAAATTTATGCCGGGACCGATTTTCACCAACATCCTCCTCGCTGACGAAATTAACCGCGCCACACCAAGAACCCAGTCAAGCTTGCTAGAAGCTATGGAAGAAAACCAGGTCACCACCGACGGCGCCACAAGAAGATTGCCAGATCTATTCTTTGTAATCGCCACCGAAAACCCGATTGAATATCACGGTACTTTCCCCCTTCCCGAAGCCCAGCTCGACCGATTCATGGTCTCGCTCTCCCTTGGATACCCCACACCTAAACAAGAAATTGAAATCTTAGAGAAGACCCTTGAAGAAGGTTCATTTACTGTTGAAGCTGTTTTGACCGAAGATGAAGTATTGGAAGCAAAGCATGTTGTTAAAACGATAGTTGTTGACCACTCAATCAAAAACTATATTGTCTCGATTGTGGCAGCCACGCGCAAACACCCATCAATAGTGCTCGGGGTCAGCCCCCGGGGCAGCCAGTTGTTGATGAGGGCAGCCCAGTCAGCCGCGCTGGTTGACGGTAGACACTATGTAAAACCTGACGATGTAAAACTACTTGCGCCCTATGTTTTAGGTCACAGAATCATTCCGAAGGTAAGAGATAACCGGGTTAGCCATGCTCAACTTATTGAAAGAATCCTCGAAGAAGTCGCCGTACCGGTTTAGGTTCGCCACCGGTCCCGAAGCGGAGAAACGCGCTCGGGCAGTGGAAGAAGAGAGCGGCCTTAAAGGCATTCGTATAACTATTCCTCTGACCAATTCTCACTTAAAACTGGTTTTGGAAGAGCGTTTTTTTGTCATGGCAGTAATTATTGCCGTGCTTTATATTTTTGCCGGCGAAACCGGCAGCGAGTATATCTACCTGCTCACAGCCATTGCCCTTACAGTGTTAGCTCTGGGCATCTTCATACCACTGATGCAGGTGCTTGAGACTAACGTTAAGTTCAACTTGCCTAAAGAAGCGGTATCAAAAGAAAGGCTCAACCTTCGCGTACACGTGGTGCGCAAGAACTGGTGGGGGCCGCTTGCTCGCGTTTTTCCGATTAAATGGCTGCTCGTCAAAATCAAACTGACTCGACTGGGCGAAAAAGAAAACATGCTGCGCTCAATTATGGTTGAGCAGCTGTCGAAAGAAGCCTGGGTAGTTGCTCAAACTCCCAAGCTCAGGCGCGGCCTCTATACACTGCAGTCGATCGAACTGTATTCCTGCTATCCCTTTGGCCTGGCATGGTGGGTGAAGAGTTATCCCCTTACTACTCAATTTACAGAAGAACGCCACAGCCAAACCGCCACCTATGCCAGCATTCTTGCCGCCGATGCCGCCCGCACCACCGGCAGTGCACCACAGATGATTGTCTTCCCAAGAACAGACAGTGTCGATGGTAATTTCCTCTTCCGCCTCAGAGCCGTGGGCGACTCTGCACTTTTCTTCTCTTCTTCCCGGCCAATCGCTGCACTTTCGTCAGCCTCAGTGCGGTCATTGCGTGAATTTCGTCAAGGCGACAGCCCTCGACTAATCCACTGGCCAACTAGCGCCCGCACGGGCAAACTAATGATTCGCGAATTTGAATCAGAAGGCTTACCGGGCTTCGATGTTTTGCTCGACCTTACCTCCGCCTGGCAAAGCGAAGAGCAATTCGAATTAGCCATCTCAATTGCTCTCTCCCTGCTGCAACTGGGCTTCAAACTAGGCGGCTCACCCGAGCTTTTCATTATCCCCAGCTTGGACGAAGATCTAGAAAAGCTGCCCAAAATTCTCACTGACTTGCCGCCGCTAGCTCGCGGAATCGGGTGGGCTGCGCAAATTCTTGCTAGAGTGGATGCATTGGTTGTAGACAATTCTGACTATACGGTCAAGGTGCCAAGAGTGGGAGAAGCAGACGCACTAGCACTTCTAACAATCCGACCGGCTGCACCTAGCCCGGATGCCGTCGAGGCCTACCAGGCATTTCTCGACAGCCAGAACGGCAATCAAGACCGAACAGTATTGATGGAACCAGAGCTTCCTGTAGCATCACCCAAGCAAGTTGATATCTGGGTAATGTCGAGACAATACCTTGAAGCCGATTCAACTCGCATTCAAGAGAGCGCCAATCTCGACGATGCCATGGCAATCAAAGCACGAATTCCAATGCACGCTCAAGGTTCCGGCGACCGCCGTCAAGGCCCTATTGTCGGCAGCAATGCGCCCCCTGGCCGTATTCTGGCCACTCTCTCTGAATATGAGGAGATGTCGCAGCTGTGATTACCAAACCTAAAATTAAGCCCAAGCGCCTCTCCGAAACGAAGAAAAACAAGAAAGAAGCAAGAGTTGAGCAATCGCTAGGCATACGAATTGTCGCTCTGACGATGAACCTTTTACTGATAATCGCCTCAGCCAGTTATGTGCCAACCTTACCGATTGCTACATTTATGTTCGCGGCCACAGCCATTCTTGGTAGCTATTTGGCCTATGCCTTTAGAAACAGCCGGCCGGCCTGGGTGGGAACCATACCTACAGTTGCCACCATTCTCTTGTTCACTAATTTCTTCTTCGAGCTTTATACAGGCTACGCCAACGGTATGCACACGGCCGTCGGTGCCTTCATTCACATGCTAACTGGCCTGCTGGCTTTGCACTGTTTTGATTTGCGCAGCCGTACAGATTTTTCAATATCTGCCCTAATCGGCCTGGGCTTGCTTACCTGTCTGGCCGGTATGGCCAGAGATGTAATCTACGGTTTTTATATTTTCACCTATACGATTCTTGCCGGCCTCCTGCTTTTCTACGACTCATCATCACGATCTCACGAGATTGGCCCCTCACGCGCGGTACCTTCAGCCATCGCTGCAGCCGCGGCAAAAGCGACGCAAAAAGACGCCCAAGCTGCGACCCAGGTGAAGCCACCAGAGCTAGTGATCAAGCGTTTACGCATCGCTTCGCTCAGCCCATTTATCCCCGTATTCATCTTGCCCTTTCTGAGCTACCTGGCCTTCAGCGGAATGCCCAGAATCGACTCTGTTATAGACATATTCAAAGACAACTTTGTCAGAGCACAGCTTCCTATCTCTGCTGCTCTCAGTGATCAGCTGGGAAAAGGCGGACGCAGTCAGTCAATAAGAGGGGGAGCCCCCGAGACAAAAGCTCAAGGAGGAGCTAGCTATACTGTAAGCAAAAGCAATCAGAGTGGCACTGCCAGCGGTAGCAGCCCTAACAAAGGCGACTCGGGTAGCGGCTCCGGCAGCGGTTCAGGCAATGGTAATACAGGAAATAACAGCAACGGCCAGAAGAATTCAGGCAGCGGCGGCAAGCCCGGTACAGGTGGACTACCTTCTCCCGAAGCTATAAAAGCGCTAGCAAGAGAAAAGGCTCTCAACGAAGCCTACCAAAAAGAGACAGTAGAACTGCGTGGTGCAGCCAACCAACTTGAAGAAATAGTATTGAAAGTCTCGTCACCACAAGCAAGCTATATTCGCCGCTACTCACTTAACAATTTTGATGGTGTGCAATGGACAAGATCTGTACCGGTAGCGACAACCACGATTAGACCGACACCAAATAGCCGCATAGGTCTAGATTTGACAGCTAGTGATGCTGTTTACGTGCCACCAGGCTTACCGACCCTTGAAGTTAAACAAGACTTCCGCGTTGAGCAAGATAATGTCTTCGGCCACATCCTCCCTGCTAGCTGGATACCGCAGCTGGTTAAGCAGAAAGGAAAAGAAGACGCAGAAATTAGAGTGGACGGCGATGGCACCATCAAGCTAGTCAGCACCTTGCAACGCGGCTCAGCCTATTCAGTAGTCTCCCAAATTCCCGTCTATGACTTTGATCAGATGCGGCACCTGCCCCTTGAGACTATCGAACAAGTAACAGACGACCGTGACAACGAAATCAAATTGGCGAGAAGTTGCCAAACTCCGTACACCGCTGGCGGTGACGAGATTGAGAAGTTGGCCAATGATATAGCAGGCAAAGAAGGCAACTGGTTCTATCGTAGCGACAAAATTTGCCAATACCTGCGCAAGAACTACAAGTATGATCCCGGCAGTTTCTATACAGAAGACACTCCCGCACCAGCTCCCGTGCAAGCTCCCGTGCAAGCTCCCGCACCAGCGGTCAGCTCAGCGCCAGAACCTGGAGCAGGGCGGAAAGCCGAAGTAGAGCAACCGACTAAATCAACGACTGAACCCAAACCCGAACTAGCTGCGGAAACAAAAGAATCTTATGTCGGAGATTTTCTCTTCGTAAAGAAACGCGGCAACTGCCGTCATTTTGCCACGGCCTTTGTATTACTCTGCCGTGCACAGGGCATCCCTGCTCGCATAGTGACGGGCTTCCTGCCGGGCCAGTTAAACAAAACGACCGGCTATTGGGAAGTACGCGGTAAGCATGCCCATGTTTGGGCCGAAATTTATCTGCCGTACTGGAACTGGGTGCCTTTTGATGCCACTCCCAATGGTCAGCTTCCGGCTCACGAAGAAGGAGGAAACGCCCTCACACGCTTTGTCAAAAGCGGATTAGCCAATCCATTTGGTCAAAATTACTCGCCTTCACGTAAGCCGCGACATCAAAAAGAACGAACCCAGCGCGAGGGAGATCGTTCTGGCGACAAAGGCAATGACACAAAGAACAACAAACTTGGACTGTTTGACTTTGGCGCCAATAAAGGTAAATCTCAAAAAATCAAACTGCCTTTGCTCGGCAACGTTGACCAGGGCCTGATGCAACAGTTCTTTAAATACTCCATAATATTTTTTGCGCTGCTCGCCCTCGCTGCCATTTTGTTCGTTTATCTGAAACAGCGCAAAGAGACTGAGCGAAGAGAGTACCTGCAGACCCACAAGCCTTCGACTTTGATCTTTTTAGAAGTATTGTCTGACCTCAAGCGCTACGAACTGCTAAAAGGGCCTACTGAAACCGCCGATGAGCTTTCACTGCGCTTAGGCGATCGCATTAACGAATTGGCCCAGGGCGGGCGCTACATACCAGACGAATTGCCAGAGATGGTGAGCAATTTTATGGAAATCTATAGCGAAGATCGCTTTGGTGGAGCCGACAAGCTAGACGAGCTGACGATCATGTCGGGAAAAATCAAGTCACTCGTGCAATCTAAGGGCCGTAAATAAGAAGTTCTTTACCTTTCTGCTCACAAAGCCAAGAAAAGCTCCTAAGAGCTAGTAGAAACTGGCACAACGCGCTAAAGTGAATATACTTGCATGACTTGGCTCTCTCATTGAGTTTCAAAGAGAGCAGATAAGAAGTCAAGTCTTTAGGTTACAGACAATTCGAATGCTGAGCAGCGAAGACCACAATCTACTAAACAAGATTGCCCGTCAAAAGCGGCTCTATGAGGCTAAAAAAAGATATGCAACAGGTTAGAACCGGAGCACAGCAGCAACAGGAGTTCGTTCCTCCTTATCCTTCAACCATTCTCGAAACCGGGATGAAAGAAGGCTTCTTAGAAGAATTGATTCTCAAAGATATCTACATGGTCAACTTTGCTCTAGGTCGCGAAATCGCGTCAAGAACAATGCTTCCATTCAAAATCATTGAAGAAATCTTGGAAGTTCTGAAGAAGCAGCTCCTGATTGAAGTCAAAAGTTCTGGCGGTCTAGCCGACTATGAATATTCACCAACCGAAAAGGGTCGTGACAGAGCTCGTGCTTATTTCGACCACAACGCTTACGTAGGCGCCTGCCCTGTGCCATGGAGTCGCTATATTGACTCTTTGAAATATCAAACCATCCGCCGTGAGCACGTCACTCCCCGCGACCTAGAAGTAGCCTTCTCTGACATCATGGTCAACCGCCGCACGATCAACGCCGTTGGTCCAGCCATCAACTCTGGACGCGGGATGTTCTTGTTCGGTGAAGCCGGCAATGGCAAAACTTCAATTGCAGAAAGAATCGTGCGCTCGTTCAAAGGCCACATCTTTATTCCGTATGCAGTAGAAATTGACGGCCAGATCATTCGCTTGTACGACAACCACAACCACGAACAAGTCTCAGCAGCCAACTACCCTAGAGACTACGACCACAGATGGGTGCGCATTCAGCGCCCTTGCGTAGTGGTCGGCGGCGAATTGACGATTGACATGCTCGAGCTTCAATTCGACTACGGTACAAAGCTCTACGAAGCACCAATTCAGCTTAAGAGTAATTGCGGCTTGCTTCTAATCGACGACTTTGGCCGTCAAAGAATCGACCACAAATCATTGTTGAACAGATGGATTGTACCTTTGGAAAAACGGGTCGACTATCTGACCTTACACACAGGCAAAAAGCTAGAAGTGCCATTTGAACAGTTGATTGTTTTCTCAACCAACCTCAACCCAGCCGATCTAGTAGACGAAGCCTTCTTGAGACGGATTCCTTACAAGATCAATATCACCAACCCTACCGAAGATGAGTTCAAGTGGATCTTCCTGCAGTATTGCCAAAGAACTGGCGTACCTTATAACGAAGAAGCCGTTAACTACTTGATTGAATCTCAATATCGCAGCGGTAAGCGCATGATGCGTTGCTGCCACCCAAGAGACATCGTCGACCAGGTAATTAACCTCTGCGCCTTCTTGCAGACAGATCCTAGACTCTCCAGAGAGTATCTAGACCACGCTTGCGCTGTGTACTTCGCAGCCATGGGCAAGTAAGCATCTGGCCTAGGCTAGATTAACGATCCAAATAATCTAACGACAATCCCGTGCTAGCGTGGGATTGTCGTTTTTAAAACCAGGGGAACTTGAGCTAATTGAGAACCACCCGCAGTGGCTAACCAATATCGTCAACAGCGTCTTGCAATTAGACACCAACATGATTGTGAGCGGCACAGATATGCCCACGGGAATTGGCCTTGTGACAGTCTGCAAAAAACCTTTATAGAAAAGCTCACAAATCTAGCGGCTAAAGTGTTTGCGCATTTTCAAGAAATGACGCTCTAGCAAATGCCAGCTAATAAAAGCAAACAAATAGGTCATGCCGAGGGCTAAGACAAACTTAGTCGGCCAATGCTGCAACTGCCAGCTTGAAGCCAGGGCGCTATTACTCTGCCAGATCTTCTCGGCCATAGTAATAGCGAAGTAATGAACCAGATACATGGCATAGGTGAGGCGGCCAAAGGCAGAGAGAACCTTATTGCTGAAAAATTTGGCAAACCCTGGCGAAACCAAAGTGGTGGTCAAAAGCAAAAGACAGGCCAAGGCCACAATACTCAAGGTGGCAATGTTGCAGTAGCTGTTGCAGACAATATCAGGAAGAAAAATAGCAGCAGGTACTACCACAGCCACAAGAGCAGCAATAAGTAGTGGCGCGAAACGCTTGAGGCGAGCTAACAGGTCGGGAAAATAATACACAGTAACCGCACAAGCGGCTCCAGCCATGAGGGGCTCTAAGTGAGAGAAAGTAGTTTGGTAGTAAAGATTGATGGGGAAGGCAATGTGGTATTGGTAACGAGAAACATACCAAAGAATAGCCCGTGCAGCCAATGAGAAGAGAGCCAGAGCGGCAATTGTGCGATAAAGGGCTTTGGCTGTTGGTAGTACTTTGAGCAAAAATGGCCAGGTTAGATAGAACTGTTCTTCCACAGCCAAAGACCAAAGAGGCAACAAGAGAAAGACTACCGGCCAGGCCAGGGCGCTGGTAAATTTCAGCAAGATATTACTAGCAAAAGTCAAACTATAGTTGCCGGCAAAGAACGTTAGCGGTAATCCTTGTTTAGCCAAGAACTCGCAATACAAGGGCCAGTTCAAACTCTGCCATTGCATCAAAGGCACAACAACACAGGCAAGAAGCAGCACCAGATAATAAACCGGCCAAATGCGCAAAGCGCGCCTGGCAAAGAACTGCTTGAAGGAAATACTATCGAAACGGCCCTTCTCGACAAGAAGCAAGTGGGTAATTAGAAAGCCACTAAGCGAAAAGAAAATGTCCACACCGACCCAACCCCAAACACAAATAGCATCAAGAGTAGGCAGGGCCGGAGCAATAGCCGAACCAAGAGCAGCGCGTTCCACATCGGCAACCCGCCCCAGGTGAAACAGAAAAACCAGAAGGAAGGCCAGGGAGCGCAGACCATCTAATTGCGGCCAGTAAGGGGCCACAGAGGGCTTAGAAGCGGGAGCAGAAATGCTACTCTTACTTGCCTCAATCGGAGCTATGGCAATAGATAAGTCGGTTGGCATCAAGGGTCAGTCAGAAATACTGGACAGAATCTCAAAAACGCTTAATAACATATCACGCAAGGGTGCCGGGGCAGGTTTAAAAGATTCTGACAACCGGTCAAAGCCTTAAGCTGATTAGGTATGCAGACTTTACAGCCTCGACCTCAGCGATCAGGGGAAAGGCAAAAGGCATCGGTGCAGAGCAATAGGGAATGAACAAAGGCGAACGCACTTCCCCAGAGAGCCGACAGTACACTGGCCCCTGGCGCGTGGGCTGGGAAACTAGCTTATAGGGGCCAGAAAAGGAGTTTGGTGTTGGTAAAGCAACAACTTGCAGACGAGGCAGGCCTGAGCGAGCAAAATTTGCCCCATCCATTTCAATTTTCAAAACCTCTCGCTCCAAGATCAATTGCTCTCCCACCAGCGGAGCTGGAGCTAAGTGAATGCCCCTTGCCAGCAAATAGCGCACATAGCTACGCCCTATGGCCGTCTGCGGTTGATCCAAGTGAGATGACTGCTTCAACTGCGACTGGAAAGACGGAAACGGCTGGCCCTGTTTATTGAGTGGACAAACGAAATATTCCAAATTGCCACGGTTGACGATCAGCTCACGCTCTGTGCAGAGCAGCTGAAGAAGAGGGCTTTCCACATAAGATACGGCTGCTAGAAAAGCAAAGGTAATGAAAAGAACTAGACAGGCTATTCGCGGGCGATCGCGGCCGCCAACTAGCACTAGAGCCATCAATAAGTAATAAAGGAAGACATGAACAGCTTGAGGTTTAGCCACCGATAGTGAGACAAATGGAATGAGCGCCAGTGTTCGAGCTAAGTAGATAAGCCAATCGAGAGGAAATTTAGCGAGCCAATCAATGGCAAAACACATGACCGCTGCAGCATCGATTAACGGTTGGCAAAAGTAAAAAGTCTGCGGCAGCTGGCAGGAAGCTACAGCAGCGAGAATTGACGAAATAAAGCCCATAATGGTCAACGGCACGACAACAGGCTCAGCCAGCAAATTGGCAGGCACGACAAGTACAGAGAGCTGTTGAAAGACATGAAGTTGAATGGGAAGAACAGCTAATTGAGCAGCAACTACAACAGCTACAAGTGAAAGGATTGCTCGGAGCCAGACTCTTTCAATATCATCGAGCCAGGCCGACTCTATCAAAGGGTAAATATAGACGATACCAAATGTAGCGCCATAAGAAAGCTGCAAACCGACATCTGAAACACTTACAGGGTCTAGGGCCAAAGCAAACAGTAATGCTAAAGCAAGAGCAGCACCATGGGCCAGGCGAACAAAGGCCAATCGCGCCCAAAGAGCAACTAAACACATGATGGCAGCACGACTTACCGAGGGGCCAGCACCAGCAAAGGCCGTAAATATTACGACGCAAAGAAACGGCACGTATATATTGAGCCAGCCAGTTCGTGCACCCTGACTCGGCCTCGCTTTTACTTGAAAGAATCGGCAAAGCACCAAAGCCGCTGCTACAATAATTGTTAGATTAAGACCAGAGGCAGCAAGCAAATGCGACAAGCCAATCAAGGCAAACTGTCGCTTCAATTCCTGATCAACACTTACTACTCTATCTCCCAAAACCATTGATGAGAAAAGGCTACCTCGGGTCGCTCCGAGATGCTCACTGTGAGCCAGCACAATCTTCTTTCGCAGCACTGCAATAGCGCGGTTTATGCGCACAAGAGCAGTCTCACTCCTGACTTTCTCTAGATTATCAACACAGCCGGTGGGCAGCGCTGCTGCGATGTGAAAATCTTCGGCTTTCACACTCAATCGCGCAAATATGCCTTTGCTAGCGAGCCATGCTGCTTCATCAAATTCGAAGGAAAAATTTTTGCCTTTGGGCTTGCGCAATACTCCCGAAATTTCCACTGAATCGCCTGGCAAAGGAGATGGCAAAGACTCACTATCAACAGCTGCAATAGTGACCAATACTTTACCCTCAAGGGGGCGTCTAGCAGGAAACAGAAGTTCATCAGCGCGCACTATCAAGCTAAAGTCGTGCTTTGCTGCAGAGCCAGCACGCACTTCGAGACTAGGTTCTTGCTTAGATTCTCGCTCTCGCACTTCTTCAATCTGGCCACGTAGATGAACTCGACTGTTTGAGTGTAATGCAGGCACAAAGTAAAGATCGTTCGGAGCCGGTCCGCTATTGTCTTTGCGTACAAGCGCCCAAGAGAAGCTGAGAACGAGAGCAAAACTCAATGTTGCCGCCACTTTCAGAGGCCAGAGACAAAGAGGGCGAAGAAGCAGAGGCAACAAGGCTACAAGCAAAGTCACTACAGGATGAGAATTAAAACTAGCAAGTAAGGCACCACAAAGAACAGACAAGGAAAACAAAGAAAAGGCACGTGCGGGGCTATAGCCTGACGGAGCCAGGCTGGCTGTCACTCTATCTTTCATAAATCAACTCTCTTTTTAGAAATTACGCTAACAGAGGAAATAACTCAGCCTAAAGCTTGCCGCTATAAAGCGACATTTAGTCTCCTTCTGAGTTAAACGTCAAATCGAGTAAGAAAGTTCAATCGAATTCAATTAAACATAAAAGAAAGCACTAAGTCGCCAGCGACCTAGTGCTTTCCCAATTTTATTGACGACCTACTGACCCGGACGGCTGAACTGGTCACGGAAGCCCAGAACGTTAGAACTGCTACTTGTTAGTTGCAGTTTGCGCTTCGCTTGCATTTCTTTTGCTAGTTGAGAGAAGACCTCAGCGAGTTGCTGCGTGTCTGGATTTCCAGGCGCATAGCTATCAGCAATTCGCAGAGCACCTTGAGCACCGTTGTAGCCTTTTTTCTGGCCATTGGGGAAGATGTCTTTACGATTGACACCATCATCGATAAGAAGATCGTAAGCGCCACCACCATCATTGCCATTCTTCATCTTCGCTGCAGCCATAGCCATATAGGCTAAAGCCTGGTCGCGGTAAAGCTTGGCCACGACTTTGGCGTACTCTTGAGTCTTCAATTCAGCTTCTTGGCGCAGAGGTTCATTGCCCTCAGCCGCAGCTCTTTGAGCAGCAGCCTGGGCCTTAGCACCCTTATCGTTGTAATAGAGGATCAGATTATCTGGGCCTTTGATATAGGTTTTGAGGAACTCTTTATCAAGCACTTCGGCCTTTTTCACAAGCTCATCAAAAGCGCCTTTAATGTCATGCTTACCATCAAGAATCTTGGTGATATCAGTCTGTGCTTCTGCCGAATACTTTCTTAGATCATCAGCTTCACTTTGCTTCGGCAATTCACCTTTGATGGTGACTTGCTTATTTGGATCAGCATTATCGCGAATAATTTGCTCAGTCAAAGTAGCTGCCTTATCAGCGCTATTTCTGGTGCGCAACATATAATGCAAAGCCCGGCCGCCCACATCAAGTTGATAACCATCAAGCATGTATTGAGGCTCAGTACCCTTGTCTGAGATGCGCGTGCCCTTATCGAGAATGTTGCGAGAGAGAGCACCAGTAGCACTAGCGTCATCACGCAAGCCTAGAAGTTTCTGCTCTGTGGTTAAACCACCAGCTGCAGCAGGCTTATTCCAGCGATCATTCATGGCAGCAAAACTGGCGTCAACGTTAGCGACAATCCAGTCTTCTTTCTTGTTGAGCACTCTCTGCATTGAGCTATCAACTTCTCTCAACGAGCTATATGAACGCTTGGTGTGATCGTAGTTGAAACTCTCTCTAACATTATCGACGCCACCTTTAAGGTTGCCGCCAATATTGTCTTGATAGGCATGCACGGCCATCGGTGCCAATGTGCCGATACCAGCGATGGTGGCCTTAGCCCAGGGATTTTTAGCATAGGTTGCGAGAGTCAAACTGCCAGCCACAAAGGCACCATTCCAGCCATCATATACACCGGTGGCAGCATTGATACGGTCAGGGGCAGTCAAACCAGTCATGCGAGCTAATCCGTCGATGGCCTGGGAGCCTCCAATGGCAACGACAGGTGCAGCTAGTTTCAGCTTGCCTGGCAGAGCAGCCAAAGCCACTGGACCAATCACCTGACTGGCATTCCACGATTCATGCAAACCGTTCACGCCGGCGACTTTCTGAGTCATGCTGCGATCCCAGTCAACAATAAAGTATTGACCTACTGAAGCGATCATGCCATTGCCAGCTCGCGTCATCCAACCAGGCATATTATCAAGAGCTTGAGCAATGCGACCCTTTTGCTTAGCAGCAGCAGCATCAATCATCTTGCCTGCGTTAGCCCTCTGCTCGAGCACTGCCAACTCATCTGGTGTAAAGAACTTACCGCCCTCTTTGGCAGAAGCTTCCATCCAGTTCTGAGGCGTAAACTTGCCTTCCGCAGTACGCGCTTTTAAGAAGTCTAATTTCTCAGCAGCCTTAAGAGCGTCATCACCACCAGCTTTAACAGTTTCAGCTAACTTGGTCTGCAATCCCTCAAAGTTCTGGAAAGCCGTGGCATGCTTAGGATCCACTTTGAGCAAATCACCGCCAGCAACTTTTGTCGGGTCGACATTAGACTGCCACCACTTACCCATCTTACTGAGATTAGTCTCGGCGCCGGTTTCAGCAGCCTTCGCCACGGCCTGATCGGCACGCTTTGAAATAGCTTCGTGAAGAAGTGGGATTGGCACGCTAGCAGCACCAGCGAATATAGTCGAATTCAATAAGTCGCGGTGCTGACCACGCAACATAATAGTTTGCTGCACTCTTGGGTCGAAGAAGTCGGCGCCTTGCCATGAGAATTGACGGCCTTGCCCCGGAGTCTGGTTGCCGGTGCGCACTTGCTCACCAATGTCGCTGCGCGGATATGGCTTAGTTGGATCTACTTGTTTGTCTTTGTGCCGGTCCGTGAAACTAGGCACCTGCTCGCCCTGAGTGCCATTATTTGGATTAGCACCAGGTACGAGTGTGCCATCGGGACCATACGGCGCCCTCTGGGGCTTACCGTCAGCCGGGCCAGTATAATAGGGGTCGCGTCCTTTACCGGGTTCAGCGCCAGGATTGAAACCAGGAGCAACCTGGCCGTATCTTGCCTGAGCAACTTGGCTACCAAGACCCTCCAGCAACTTTTGGGTTGCCGCGTCTTGAACTTCGTCTGTTTTACGTCCTTTGTCAGGTGCGTCAGTCATTTGGACTCTCCCCGGTAGAAAAATGCGCGAAGTCGATACTTCTTTATGCCACGCATCTATCCATATTAAATAAGACTTAGACAACAGTAAATTCGTGGAATTCCCACTGCCAACAGCAATCTCGGCCCATTTAATTATAATGTTTGTGCGCCACGGCCCTTTATGAAGGAAACCGTGAGGCTTAGCAGTAGGCGAATCAGTTGCCAAGCGGTATCCTTAAAATACATTCTCTTAAACCATTCTCTTTGTATTGGGAAAAAACGGCCAGTATGAATCAAGACGAAAAATGGAGCAGTTATTGGGAATCGGCTGGCAAAGCAGTGCAGCTTGGCAAGCTTGAACACGCAGAACCTCTACTCTCTGCCGCTGTAGACATTGCCGAGGACTTTCCCCCCGATGATAGGCGCCTGGCCATGACCCTGGAGTGCTTGGCAGAGATACTCTTCAAACTAAGACAACTAGCCCAAGCCGAAGTCGTAGTTAAGCGAGTGATTGCCCTATATCAAGAGAGATATGGGCCAGAACATCAAGATGTCGGTGTTTTCACCAACAACCTCGGCCTGCTTTACCACAGTCAAAAGAAACATTTTCTTGCCGAGGGCGAATACCAAAAAGCTCTCCGAATTCAGACAAAAGCACTGGGCAATTCCCACCCGCAGACCATAAACGTCATGGCCAACTATGCCAGACTGCTCAGTGAAACTCACAGAGAGCGTGAAGCAAAACACCTTGAAGCTTGTATTGAAGGCGCCAAGACCGGCAATTGGAGACGCTCAGGCGTATACAAAGCATACGTAGCCGAAACACCGGCCAACCAGGCCGTGAGGGCAGTACCTCCCATAGCTGACCCAGCAGCGACAACGGATATTAGCCCGGTAGAGTTAACCCAAAGAATTACAGATCCAGCTGCTACCAGCGACATCAGCCCAGTTGATATTGCCTTCAAAATTGTTGATCCTGCTGCAACTACAGACATTAGCCCTATTGAAATAAGTGAAAGAGTAGGGCCAAGCATGCCTCTGAACGCTGGCTTAATCGATTCATCAGCCAGAGAACAAGGGCCCGGCCCGCTGCGCTCGACTAGAAAAAACTATCGCAATGCCCGGGAAGAAGACATCACATTGCAAGACGCTCTGACAGTTTCGCCACTGTCAGGCAGTATCACTGGCGCTGAACCAGCGGTTTCAGTCGACAAAAAGGCCGAAAGCAAAGCTTCACCAATGCAGCGCTTGTTGCAACAAAGGCGCAGCCAAGAATAAAAGAATAGAGGGCTTAAGATGAAAACTCAAGCCGAAGATCTTAGCAGAAGGCCTAAACCCAAGACCTAAACCGGAGCTTCTTGGGGGTTGAGGTAATACTTGCTGTGGGCCGCTGCTGCTTGGCCATTGTATTTAGCCCCTGGTTTGCGGTGATAAGGCAAGTCGCAGAAGGCTGTGCGGGTGAAGACCATCTGGCCGATGCTCATACCGGCATGAAGCCTCACGGGACGATTGCCAACATTAAGAATCTCAAGAGTGATCTGTGCCGGAGGATGGCTGAAACCAGCGTCAATAAAGCCTGCCGTAACATGAACCATTACACCTAAGCGGGCAAGGCTCGATTTGCCGGTTAACTGACCGACAATATCATCAGGCAAGCAAACAGCCTCAAGAGTGGCTCCTAGAATGAATTCATAGGGCTTGATAACAATGCTTTCAACAGTAACTTGTTCGACACCCTCAAGGATTGATTGTGACTCGTATGGGTCTATTACTTCTCCGCCAGCAACGTGCCAAGAGAAACGATCAGACAAACGAACATCATAGGAATTCGGCTGAATCAGGCGATCTTCAAAAGGTTCAATTATTAGCTTACCGCTAGCAATCTCTTCTCGGATTTCCCGATCGACCATAATCGACATAGCTGTTGTCCTCTGAAAAGGCGTAGGTCACATATAACGCTGACTTAAGAGTCAACATTTAGTATAACCGCAGGCAACGCAAAGTCGGCAGGCTTCGTACTTGAGGAAAGTTTTAGCGACGCCACAATCAGAGCACTTCTCATCGGGCATATCTTGCGAGACCACAGAGATACCACTACTTGCAATGCCAGCGATTGCAATATCAGAGATTGCAATACTAGCCTTCTTTAACCGTGGACGAGCAACAACAGACAGCGCTAAGTTGCCTTTAACCCGAGGACTAGTCACAGTCCCCGCGCGGCCAGCAGAACGTCGCTTTTTTAAGGAATCATCAAACTCCCTGGCATGCTCTAAAGCAGTGGTTTTATTGAGGGGATCACTTTTACCGATGTTCAAAACTTGCGAGAGCCTGGAAGCATCACGATAAACAGTAATACCCTTCAGACCCAGATCCCAGGCCGCTAAATAGGCCGCCTTTACCTGTGCAACAGTAGCACTATTGGGGAAGTTGATTGTCTTAGAAACAGCATTGTCTGTGTGACGCTGGAATGCAGCCTGCATGCGGACATGATAAAGATAGTCAATATCGTGAGCACAGACAAAAACCCTTCGGACATCTTCTGGAACTTCTTCAATATGGCTTACAGTGCCCTCTTGAGCAATTTTACGCATCAGCTCTTCACTATAGAAGCCCCTTTCTTTGGCAATCTTTTCGAAGAGTGGATTGACCTCAACTAGCTCGGTACCGCCAAGCACCCGGCGCACAAAAGAAATAGCAAAGAGCGGCTCGATACCCGAACTAGTTCCGGCTATTATCGAAATAGTGCCAGTCGGTGCAATAGTTGTAACTGTGGCGTTGCGCCGCACTAAGCCAAGTTGAGCGAAGTCAGAATAAAACCAATTGGGGAAATTACCGCGAGCATTAGCCAACGCAGCTGAAGCTTGATGGGCCTTATCTTGGAAGAAAGCCATTAACTGCTCAGCAAGAGCGACAGCTTCATCGCTATCATAAGCAATAGAAAGCTTGATCAGTGAATCGGCGAAGCCCATCAAACCAAGGCCAATTCGCCGGTTGTTTAAGGTCGCCCGAGCAATAAAGTCAAAAGGATAGACATTAGCATCAATAACATCATCGAGGAAACGCACGCCAAGCTCAATCATTTCACTGAGCCTCTGCCAATCGTAAGTCTTGGCCTGCTCGTCAACAAATTGAGAGACATTGATACTGCCTAAGTTACAGGCATCCCCTGGCCCAAGCGGTTGTTCACCACAGGGGTTGGTGGCCTCAATATCTTCAGTACCAGAAATTACCTGACCATGATCATCGGTGGCCAAATGAATTGGATCGCTATTATTAATGCGATCAATAAAGACCATTCCTGGCTCACCGGTGGCATGGGCATTCTCTGCCATTTTGTCGAAGAGAGCCACGGCACTGACCTGGCGCACAACTTCAGGGCCATTAGCATCATAGCGACCAGGATGCACCAAGTCAAAGAGCTGATCAGACTTAACCGCTTCCATAAACTTGTCTGTCACGGCCACTGAAATATTGAAGTTATTGAGCTTGCTGGTATCGCGCTTGCAAGTTATAAACTGCTCTATATCAGGATGATCGACCCGCAGCATACCCATATTGGCACCACGTCTGGTACCACCCTGGCGAATAGCCTCAGTAGCAGCGTCGTAGACAATCATAAAGCTGACAGGACCAGATGCCACCCCCACCGAAGAGGCGACCCGGTCATTCATCGGGCGCAAGCGCGAAAATGAAAAGCCTGTGCCACCGCCTGTTTTATGGATCATGGCAGCATTTTTGCAAGTCTCAAAAATACCCTCTAAGCTGTCAGGCACGGGCAATACGAAACAAGCGGAGAGCTGTCCACCTGGCTTTCCGGCGTTCATTAGGGTAGGAGAGTTGGGCAAAAATTCGCGATTAAGCATGGCCTGCTTAAACCGAGCGGCAAGGCTCTCCACTGCCGTTGCATCAAGACCATAGCGCAGCTCACTGGCAGCCACAGCCGAAGCAACCCTGGCAAATAGAGAATCTACGTCTTCTATGATTTGACCTTGGTCATCTCTTAAGAAGTAGCGCTTCTCTAGGACCTTAATAGCATTGTCGGTAAACATAGATAATCTCCCGCACACGTTTATCGTAGCAGTAGCAAAAGGTAAATTGTCAGCAGTAAATCAACTATACTACATCCGTATGGTATCGTCCACTACTTTTTGCAGCCCTTGCTGGCAGCGGGTATTATTGCCGCTAGCGCGAAGACTAAATGGTGACACTGTTGGCAGGCAATAAAGCCCTAACAAATAAGATTGAGTTTTGCACGGGCTACTAAATCGATCTAAAGGCGACCAATCTGCGCGACTATCCATCAGGGTTTCCTTACCAACACACCATCAACGACATTGAAGATTTACTCAGTCGAATTCGCGGAGTAAACGCAGATAAACTAGAGCACTACTCACTAATTGCTTTACCAATTGAGCTTTTAAGAGCAGATCAAACAAAACCGACAATCGATGCCCAGGCTGGGCATGCGAGCTCAACACTCAGGCTCTGGTAAAAATGCCTCCTAATCTTGCAGCGCATAAGAAACGGACTATACTTTGAATATAAAGACTACAGGAAAAGTCCGACCATGGAAAAAGTCAACAGCGTGAGCGTTTCCGGCAAGGGTCAAATCACCCTTTCAAACCATGCCCGCAAACAGTTAGGTATTGAAAAAGGCAGCACACTCACCGAAGTGGTAGTCGGCAATTGCGTCATTCTCATGCCACAGAACCAAGTCCTACAGCAAGTCCGCAGCCGGGCCCAAGAGGCTCTGAAAAAGTCCGGGGTCAGCCTGAACGAATTAAATGCAGAAGTGGAGCGACTGAAGGCTGAACGCTTCGCGGAGCAATATCCGGACCTGGCATAAATGACCAACCCAGAAGCACGGCTTCTCTTTGCTGATTCAAATGTTTTTGTGGAAGACTTGTTTATCAAGGACTCGGCGGCCTCTGTAATCATGAACATGGTTGCAGCGGGCTGCATCTAAGTCTGGTATCCCAATGCTGTCATGTGAAGAATTCATCGAAATCGTGGCCATCATCTAGCGTATAGCCGAAGCGAAAAAGCTGGCTACGGCCGTGTATTTCAGGCTCTGTGAATGTATAATCAGCCAATGCAATTTAGCTCTAGCTCTAGTTCTAGTTCTCGCACAGAAATTCTGATCATCGCACTTTGCGTTGCTGTAGCCGTTTTCGCCTGTATCATACAAAACACCCTGCACCCCACAGGCACCACTTTAGTCTTTGACTCTGGTCACTATATGGGCACCGTGCAATTGCTCTGCCAGGCTATTCAAGCGCAATTCGGAGGCACGCCTTTACCGGTCAGCGATAGCCACAAACTCAACGACTATTTACTGCTTGACGGCCCACTCGTGCCCCTGGTGGGCACCTTTGTTTTCACGCTCTTAGGCAAAATACCCCAGGCCTGCGACTGGCGCATTTTCATCTATGTAGAGATATTTTTTCAAGCTTTAGCCACAGCATCAATTACTTCTTTAGCATTCAATTTGGGCAATGAGAAGCAGGCCAAATATCTTGCTCTAGGCACAGGATTAGCCTGGGCTCTCTATCCAGCAGCCATACTTAGCACCAATAGTTTTCTTGGGGAACTACCTGCAACAGCACTTCTGCTTTTAGCAATTCGCTTGATGGTGCAAACACTTAAACTGAAAGCCGCCGCTATTTCCAGCACCGAAGCCAATATTCTCGCCCTGATTAGCGGCTTGCTGCTAGTCGTAGTGTTTATGTCAAAACCAGCGCTAGTACTTAGTTTAGTGCTTCTAGTCACACTCTGGATGGCAGCACTGATCGGACCATTTTTTCTACCTCCCGGCAGTGATAAAGCAAGGCCAAAGTGTAAGAACAAAACAATTACGGCTCTAAGCTTTGCTCTCGGAGCGGCCTTGGCAGCTACTCCATGGTTGCTGTTTACCCACGAGACCAGCGGACACTGGCGCGCTAGCGCCTATCGGCTACCGATTTACAACATCACCCGGGGTATGAGTTGCGACTCTGATGGCTGGGGCACCGTGCCCCTCGACCCAACCATGCAAAGCTACGGCGAGGGCATCAGCCCGCTCGGGTGCATGGCTAGCATATTCAAAGAAAAGCCCGGGCAGTCGGTTAATTTAGCCCTGCGTAAACCAGAGAGATTGTGGCTGTTTCCCTGGAACGATTTTCACCACAAGTGCCTAGGTCTGGGCTTAGGCCTGCAAATCTTTCTCCATCAGTTAGCTCTAACACTAGCAGCCATCGGCCTATTACTGCTACCACTCAGACTGCCAAAGCGGCACTCAACAGCAAACTTTATTGCCAGTGCTGCACCACTGATAATACTAGGACATGCTGCTTATATTCCCTTTGAGACCTGCTCACGCTATGGCTTCAGCGGCATGCCTATGATGTTTCTATTGGCAGCAATGGCAGTGGAATTCATAGTAATTACCGGGAGAGAGCAATCCAAAACTAGCCTGTTAATTGGCCTTTGTCTCGCTGCTACAGCCAGCCTCGTCATAGCTCGAGCCGACTTATTATCGCTCATACAAATGCTCTTCATACCGACAGGTCTGTCAGCCTTCCTCGAATACGCTATAAAAGGCGCATCGATGATTCTGGTATTTGTTCTAGCTTACAAATTAGGGAGCTCAGACCAAGCTCAGAAGCGCAAATTGCTAAAAATTGCCAGTCAAAGCATAGCCGTCCTACTAAGCGGCACAATCATTGCAGTATTCATGGCTCACTATCTCAATGAGCGCGAAGAGCGAACCTGGCAGTGCCGATTAGAGCCCGGTGAACGCATCGGTCGCAGCGTTAAATTGACAGAGAATAGCAACGCCAACTGGCATCTACTATTAATAGACTGCGAGGCAGTAACTAAAAAAGGCAACAAGAACAATAACTCTGATGACCCACTGGCGCTCAGTACTATCAATATCAATGGAAAGGAACTAACAGCACCGAACTTCAATCCGGCCAGCCTAATTCAAAGCTGGGCCAAGCTCGACCAGATGCAAACAGATTTCGCCAGCGTCTTCGGCAAAGCTCCTTCAGCGCTAAGGCAGTGGCGTGCCTACTATATTCCCCTTGATTATCTCAACAGCGCCAGCGACAACGATATCTGGTTGACTGCGGGCAAAGCTGTCACCATATTTGGTGACAGTGCGCAAGTTAACGGCCAAGCGGCTTTCATACCGGCCATGGAATACTTAAGTGCTACAAAATTTCTGCAAGAACAAGAAAGCCCAGACGGAAGAATAATCACGCCAACCTTCCAAACCAAACAGTCAAGCTGCTTCCAACCATCAAAAGTTTTGTGGGAATGGAGCGATCTCTCCCCATCTTTTGGCCGTCAATGCGGTTCTTATCGCATGTATATAATCGCTGGTAGCGATAGCTTCTGGCAGCGCAATAAACTGAACACTACCAGTTATGCCGAAGCTTTTTGAAACCAGATGCTCAAATTCGAATAGGCCCATAAAGCAAAAAGCCGCAGCTTGCGCTGCGACCGTTTGTTCTAGATAGATAGAAGCTCTACCTAAACTTTTAGTTCAACTGAGATTACATGCTCAGATTGAGGTTTGAACTGTGACCAGGGAAGGCCTTGGCCGAAGGATTGATAAAGGTTACGGCAAAGTTTACGGCAGTAGCCGCTTCAGCTGCACCAGTTGCAATCAACTTCAATTTGGCTGCGTGGGCACATATATCACCAGCGGCGTATACGCCTGGCAAGCTAGTTTCCATCATTTCGTTGACGGTAATAGCATTGACGTCCATGTGCAAGCCCCAGCTCTTCAAGAAGTCGAGGTTGATAACAAAGCCGATGTTGATGATGATGGCATCAACGGCAAGGGTCTCTTCTTTGCCAGTGCGGTTGTCAAAGATGACCACGCCTTTAATTGCTCCACCGTCATACTGAATTTCTTTCAATTCATAGAAAGTCTTGATATCAACTTTGTTGCGCTTCATCTCTTCTACAGAAGTTTGCACAGCTCTGAACTGATCTCTTCTGTGAATCAAAGTCACTTTTGTCGCTAGAACTGAAAATTCATTGGCCCAGTCAACAGCAGAGTCGCCACCGCCAATAATCAGTACGTTCTTGCCACGGAACTTCTCTTTGTTCTTAACAGCGTAGAAAATGCTCTCGCCTTCTAGCTCTTTAGGATAGTCAAGATCAAGTTTCTTGGGCACGCAAGCACCGGCGCCTAAGGCCAACAAAACTGTCTTGCTGAAATGCTCTTCAGAAAAATCTGTGGAAATTTGCCAATGACCCTCAGGGGTCTTTTGCAAATTAAGCACTTTCTCACCAAGCGATATGGTCGGCTTGAAAAGCTGAGCTTGGGTTGCAAGATTTTTGGCCAAGTCTTTAGCCAAAATCTTTGGGTGACCGGCCACGTCATAGACATATTTCTCAGGGTAAAGAGCAGTCAACTGCCCACCGAGTTCGGGAAGAACGTCGATAACTTTTACCTTGAGGCCTCTAAGACCGGCATAGAATGAGCCAAACAATCCAGTCGGCCCACCACCAATAATCGTAATATCGTATAGATCCATGAGCGAATCCAAGTCTCCAGCTTAACCTTTCAGGTGGTTATTGTAGTACACCTAAGTTGCAATGTGCCCCAGTGTTCATGAATAATGAAGGAGCTGAAACACCCGGCCCCGTAGGCATTGCAATGCATGAAGTATAGAGACTTCGGAAACACAGGTATAAAAGTATCGGAGATTGGCTTTGGCTGCTGGGCCATAGGGGGTAACAACCATGGAAATAGTTACGGTCCAACCACTGACAAGAGCTCAACAGATGCCATTAACAAAGCCTTAGAACTGGGCTTGAATTTTTTCGACACCGCCGATGTTTACGGTTGGGGTCACAGCGAAGAACTATTAGGTAAAGCCTTGCGGGGCAAACGTGACCGCGTTGTCATCGCTACTAAGGTGGGAGCCGACTTCTATCAGGGCACTGGCTTTCAAACCTTCACCCCTGACTACATCAGATTCGCACTTGAAAAGTCACTAACCAGACTGAACACAGACTATATAGATGTCTACCAACTGCATAATCCGCCCATGAAGCTCATTTCAAAGGAAGAAACCTACGCCACGCTGCGCGAGCTTAAGAAAGAAGGCAAGATTAGGGCTTTCGGCGTTTCTGTGTTCACGCCAATCGAAGGAATTACAGCAATAAATGTGGGCCAACCAGATTGCGTCCAGATTACTTACAACATTTTTAGCTGTAGACCTGAAGAGCAGCTTCTGCCCCGAGCCTATGAAACAGGCTGCGCCATTATTGCCAGAGAACCGCTGGCAAACGGCTTCCTTACGGGCAAATATGACACTGCTCCCAAATTTGCCGCTGGTGATTTTCGCAAGAATTGGCCTATAGAGTACGTCCAAGCTAGATCAGATGCAACCAGAGAACTATCATTTCTCAAGAAGAACGGCCAGCAGAGCATGGCCCAGGCCGCACTCAAGTATCCACTGATGACCCAGGCAGTCTCGACCGTCATTGTTGGCCTTAAAGATGTTGACATGGTTGAAGAGAACCTAGCAGCTTCCGACGCCAGCCCCCTCAGCGCCGAAGAAATGAAGCAAATTCATGAACTGCAGGCCGTCGGCTTCAACTTAAAAGGCTAACTTATACCTATATATGGAATAACGGCCTGGCAGCGACAGCAACAGTTACCACCCTGTAAGAATCGTATAGCACTTTACTTACCAGCATCCACTGGGCTACCAAAGCGCGCATCATAGTGTGCCGACTCTGAAGAAAAACCGTCTTTAGCCAGACTCCAACCTGGTTGGGAAGCAGGCGCAGGCTGCGCTAGCGGCGCACTAGCAGCAAACTGTTCAGACCGGCCACCCGCTGTTGGATATTGAGTACGGCCATCAATTGGCGAGATATTGAGATTGCCAATATCATGACGACCAGCACGGGCCGGTAGAGAACCGCCACGGACGCCAGTTTGACCACCTGGGCCAACTTGATCGCGATTGCTGTAAAGCCGCGCACTAAGCCCTGAGCCATTAGTCATCGGTAAAACTTGATGAGGCGTCGAGAATCTAACACTCGAAACAGGCACTTGATTTAGGTTAGGATTTGGCGCAAGAGCCGCACTGTTGAAGCTTGTAGGCATTGAGCCCGGAGTGTAAACCCGACCTGAACCAGGTGTTGTCTTGACGGGCAGGGCCTCTCGAGCACCGTCGAGCAAAAGTCTATCGACGTGAGAACCAGTATATGCCGGCCCTGAGCCAAGCAAATGATTGGCCATTGGCTCGTGGTGGCGAATCCAATAGATTACACCAAGCCAGCCGGTAAAGCCCATAAACATGAAGAGCAAAAGATGGTTGGGAGTGATTTTGATGCTTGAAATGAAGTCATTTAACTTCAAACCCTGCATGGCTTGCGACCAGATTGGGCTCTGGTCAGGATGGCCACCCATATCATGTCCATGGTCGTGTCCGTGGTCGCCATGATCATGACCGTGGTCGACACCACCGCCATCTCCGCCGCCACCGCCATCCATAAATACTCCGCTCATAATAAGCATTGTATATACAAATCAGCCGTCACGTAAATGGTGGAATTACCACAAAGTTAGCGGGTTTCGATGCCTTCAAGCTCAGCGACACGCTGACGCAAAGTTTCGACAACCCGTGGCAGCTCATAGAGGCCGGGTAACTTTTCTTCAATTGTTGTGATGTGGCGGGTCAATTCGATTGAGCGTTCCATCAACTTGATCAAAATTTGCTGAGTGGCAACTAACTGCCTTTGATTGTCAATGAGCTGACTGGCAATCTTACTGGTCTCTACGCGCTGATCAACACTCAATGACATCAGCTCGGTAAAACGGTCGAGCAGCTTCTCAACTTGAGCCTGCATATATGGGTCGGTACTACCGGGGACGCCATTTGCTTCTTGGGCATTGTCAGTGAAAAACTGGTCAAAACCATCAAGTCCGAGGTTTGATTCGGGCCGCTCCTCAGGAACTCGCTTAGCCTCTGCCATTAGTTAAAATCCCCCACAATAGAAGTCACCAAGCCAGGGCACCAACAGCAGTGCTGGATGCTCTCCAAAGAGACACAGTTTATAAAGTGAACGCCGCCATCAATGGTGGCACCGTTAGAATTATAACGAAAGCCTTTAATAAGGCAATAGGAAATCGCAAGATTTTATGAGTAATTTTGATACCACTTCAATTTGACCTCGGGGATCAAATCTGATACCGCCATCGGTATTCCAAAATTTCCCAGATCTGATACCAGATCCCGAAAGGCTTGATACCACCAGCGCACCACGGTCAAGCTCAAGAAAACAAGCTACAAACCGCCTGACTAGCTCTTAAACACCGAATGGCCTTTCTTAATCACCTGGGCCACCGAGTTCCAACCAAGGTTATAAGGCACCTCTTCTAGACTACCGACATTCCACATAGTTATGTCAGCCTGATAGCCGGGCGATAGTCGACCGACTTTCTCCCCCATGCCGATAGCATAAGCTGAGTTAACTGTGAGAGCCGTGAGAGCTTCTTCTACCGTTAACTTGAGGTGTAAGCAGGCTAGGCCCCAAATCAGAGGCAAAGAGAATATATGACATGAACCAGGGTTGAAATCTGAGCCAAGAGCAACAGCAACTCCAGAAGCAATCATAGTGCGAGCTCGCGCATGCTCATGTAAGTTTAGGTAAAACGACGTGCCTGGTAGTAACACAGCCACCGTATTAGAATGAGCCATAGCCTCAATCTCACTGTCAGAAATGTTGAGCAAATGGTCGGCACTATCGGCACCAACAGTGGTAGCCAGCTTGGTGGCACCAAGATTGACAAACTCATCAGAATGCACTTTCAACCTGAAGCCAAGCTCAGATGCCGCAGCAAATATACGACTGGTTTCTTCAAGAGTAAAATAGCCGCGATCACAAAACACATCTGCATATATCTGACTACCATCAGTCACCATAGATGATGCCGCTGGTAGCATGTCTGAAATCAAGTGACCAACATAATGTTCACGGTCTTCACCCGGGGGGATAGCGTGAGCTGGCATGAAGGTTGGAACAATATCCATAAAGCTAGCGCAGCTATGCTTAAGCTCAAGAATGGCGGCGAGCATTCGCAACTCACTATCGATGTCGAGACCATATCCAGTCTTGACCTCACAGGTGGTGGTGCCAGCCTCTAGCATTCGCTGTAGCCTCTGGCGACCAAGCTCGACCAACCGTTCTTGCGACGACGTACGGGTAGCTCGCATGCTCGCCACTATGCCACCACCAGCCTCAGCAATTTCACTGTAGGTCTTGCCCTGACAGCGCATCAAAAACTCGTTAGCGCGGTTACCATCAAAAATTAGATGGGTATGGGGGTCAACCAAACCTGGCGTTACCAACATGCCACCAGCATCAATTACTTCGCAGTCGCTAGCGCGCTCTGCTTTGGAATTAGCGAAGACTTCAGCCTCGCTACCAACGGCCACAATCTTTTCGCCTTCGATGGCAATGCAGGCATCTTTAATGCGCACCACGTCTTGCATGGCGGCACCCTTTACCAAACCCTTATCTGAAGCTTGCGTAGCTAGCTCACCTATTGATTTGACCACAAGATTTACTGACACTTTCGCCTCTTATTGAAATAACTGAAGACCATAAACCAAAGTAACGCCCGAGCCGAATGGGCAATTCACCGAAGGTGAATTGCCCATTCTATATCACTTGAGTAGTACTAGCTTTTGGCTTTCATTTTTTAGCAGCACGTTATCAAGCGCTAAGAGTAACGTGATCAACACCACTGATTTGCTCTGCGGCAATCCGACTCTCCATAGTCTTGCAATAGGCACAGGGTTTATCGGCAAACTCTGGTCCGTGCTCTTCTACATCGCCAAGGTCTTTCATTTCCTCCAGGCTCTTGACTATCTCAGGCCAGTGAATTCGATAGAGGCTATCCTCTAAATTGATAGAAACGTCTTTACTTTCGCTAGGACCTACTTTGGCCATTGTCAGTGTAAGTTTTTCGTAGGGCCAACGCACTTTCAAACGTTCAGCCAAATGCTGGCGCACCAGGGTGGCCGGGGTAGGCCAAGAGGGATCGCTCTTGCGCAGGGCCTTAAGATGGAAGATAACAAGCTCTAAGCGCTTTTCTTCTGGATACCAGAGAATTAGGTCAAAGACATCTTCAAGATACAGACGTTGACCTGGCACGCGCGCGCGCACCTTGGTAGCCACAGCTACAACTTCAGCGCCCTTTGGTTTGTATGGATTAGCGACATAGCGCAACAGGGTTTTGTAAGCATAAAGGAAGGCGCGAGTAGCGGAGTCTTTACCACCGGGCTGGTCATGCAGCTTGTCCAGGGGCCAATGCTGACCCATGAACTTCTGCACCTGACTTGGGTTGGTCACTTTACCCCGATTCACATCAGCCAAGCCACGCAAAACGAAGCGCTTACAGATGGCACTTGGGCTTACCCGCCCTGACTCACCCGACTGATTTTGAAAAGCAAGCTTGTAAGCCCGCTTGCAAGCGCGAAATGTTTCTAGCATCGCTGGCGTAAATAATGTGCGGTCCATCGCTTGACCCCCCTCTTGGAAGTACCATATTTTTGTATGTGATACTAACATATTGTATGACAACCAGGGCCGTCAAATGAATTTTGAGGCCTCTATATAAGTAGATGTTGGATCGTTTTGTTTTGGCAGTTACTGCTTGTTAAGACAGCTTCTGTACTTATATTGTTCCCAAGTAGCAAGCTCCGAAACCGGCTTGACATCAGGGTTTCAGAAGATACTCTCGTCTTGGCATTTTATATACAAGAGCGCGAAGCTAGACGGCAAGCCGAATATACAAAAGCGATCGCCCGCCTATATTTCGACATTCGCCGGAAAGCCCCGCAAAATACAAAAGGTCGATAAAATTAGAGAATCAAAAAAAATCTTCTCAATTTTTTCGAACTTTGAGCGGCAAAATTACGTTGTACTAGATAGACCAACTCTACCGGCAGAGAACACATATATGTACAGCCTCAAAGAAGCACATTCACAGAAAACCGCTCTTACGGTATCGCAACTAACAAACCGCATTCGCGATACCCTCGAAGGCGAATTCGATGCTGTACAAGTTGTCGGCGAAGTTTCTAACGCCAAAATATATCCATCAGGACATTGGTACTTTTCACTCAAAGATCAAGAAGCGACTCTCCCCTGTGTCTGCTTTAAAAATTCCAACGCTGCTTTGCGCTTCAAACTAGAAGACGGCCTACAGGTGGTCGCCAAAGGGAAGCTAAGTGTTTATCCCCCTCGCGGTGCCTATCAAATGATAGTCACCGGCATCGAGCCCGTGGGCGTGGGGGAATGGCAGCTTGCCTTCGACCAGCTCAAGGCAAAACTAGAAGCCGAAGGCCTGTTAGATGCGGCCCGAAAAAAGGCCATACCGATGGTGCCTCGCCGAGTCGGCGTTGTAACGAGCCCAGTTGGCGCGGCTTTGCGTGACATTCTCAGCGCCCTCTACCGTCGCAACCGCAATGTTTCAGTGCTGATTGCTCCAGCTAAAGTGCAGGGTGAAGGCTCGGCCGAAGAAGTGGCTCAAGCAATCAGAGATTTGCAAACCATGCCCGATATTGATGTCATCATCGTAGCTCGCGGCGGTGGCTCAATTGAAGATCTCTGGTCGTTCAATACTGAAGTGGTAGCGCGAGCAGTGGCAGAATGTACCGTGCCAATCATCTCAGGTGTGGGACATGAAACTGATACCACCATCTGCGACCTGGTAGCAGACTTACGCGCCCCCACACCCACAGCGGCAGCAGAATTAGTGGCCCGGGGCAGCGCTGAATTACTGGAAAAATTCAGCCATCTCAACCGCCGCATGATGCAATCTATCGAAGAGAGAATGCACTACGCCAGACGAGAGTTGACGCGCTTCTCACCGATAAACGCCTTGAACCGTTATCAAGATCGCTTAGAACTAGCATCAGTAAATGTCTCAAGACGCAGGCAACACATCACCAATAGAGTGGAGAGATTGCTCGCGAACAGCACTCATCGCTTCTGCGAGTTGAGAGAGAAACTCCACGCCCTCGGGCCAGACAATGTGATGAGCAGAGGCTTTTCTGTCTTACGCACAGGCGAGGGCAAGATCATTACTAGAGCTCAAGACCTCAAAGTTGGTGACATGGTAGAGGCGCTACTACGATCAGGCAAGGTCAAACTGAAAGTGGAGTCTATCGATATGGAGTCTATAGAGATGGGGTCAACTAAAAATGACTAGCAATGAACCACCCAACAATAATGACGACGGCTTCCAGCAGCTCTCATTCTTTGCAGCTCCCCTAAATATTGAATCAGTTCAAGAATCAGTTCAAGCTGAGGAGGCGCCAAAGAAGACCCGAAGCAAGAGCAAAGTAGCAAAACCCGCCAGTAAAACCGAACAAGAAAGAGAAAACAACAGCACCGTGCTAAAAGCAGTAAAAGAAGAACTTGCGAATCTGCCATCAACCAACGATTCTAGGAGAACAGTAATAATGAACGTCACCGAACCTGAGTTGAAAATCGATTTTGAGGCTTCTCTAGCTGAGTTAGAAACTGTTGTAAAAGAGCTTGATGGAGAAGTAAAACTAGAGAAAGCACTGCAGCTATTTGAGCAAGGTATCAAGCTTTCAGTTGAATGCGAGCAATTTATCAAGGGCGCTGAAGCAAAAATTGAAATACTAAAAAAGCAGGCCGATGGCTCGCTTGCTACTGACATATTTCAGGGCGAACGGGTTGATTTAGACGATTAGCGCCATCACTATCAGTCAGAATGACACCGCCCGAATGATATACTGGCAATCGCTTGATTTTCAGATAATCTCAAGTTCCCAGCTCACTTGTTGAAGAAAAATCAGGCACAGAAATCCAACAAACTATTAATTCTATAAAACAACGAGAACACTATATTCCACAACTGGATGGTGTTCGGGCTGTCGCGTTCCTGTTAGTCTTCGCCCATCACCTCGGACCTGTATCTGTTCCCGCGGGCGCAATAGCGCAGACATTTTGCCGAGCTGCTAACGAAATAATCGACTGGGGCTGGATTAGTGTAGACATGTTTTTTGCACTAAGCGGCTTTCTTATTACAAAGTTGCTCTTAGATGAGCAGGCTAAGTTTAGCAACATAAATTTCAAAAAGTTTTTCGCCAGACGCACTCTTCGAATCTGGCCGATTTACTACACCGCCATTCTCTTCGCTTGCATCATCGTGCCACTGCTATCAATCAACAAAATTGACATGAATATCTACGGTCAATTTCTCCTCACTCAATTTTTACCTCTTATAGTGTTCCTCGGAAACTATAGTTTGGTCTGGAATAATAATTTCATAACTAGCCTGGAAACGACCACGGTACTACCTGTAAGTTATTTGATTATGCCGCTCTGGTCCTTGGCCGTGGAAGAACAGTTCTATTTGTTTTGGCCGCTTCTGCTTAAGCGAAATGCCCAATTTAAACATCTCTGCACGGTTATCATTGCCGTGATGCTTTGCTCAATATTAGCCAGAACAGTCATCTGGAGCTATTCGAGACATGTCTTTGGCCTGTCATGTCCATATAGACTCTACTACTTCGCCACAATTTCACACATAGAACCACTTATGGCCGGTTGCTTGATAGCGGTTTTGTACCAATATAAAAGCGACTTCTCAAATCTGGTAAAACGGTCTCAATGGCAACTTTGGTTGATCCTAACCAGTTGCCTGATGGTACTTATTTGCAGCCCTTCACTAGAAGAAAACAGTGGAAGAAATATTTTGTCTTTTAGCATCAGCGCCATGGCCAGTGCCAGCCTTCTTTTGCTTGCTTTAAGCTCTAACTTCTTGATTCGATTGTTATCGAACGCCAAGCTGCGAGCATTCGGAAAACTAACTTACTCTATGTACATTTTCCACTTCTGTGTCATTATTCTGATCGATCAGAGCGCCTTAAAATTAGGTGTAACACAACCATGGCTTGTGAGATTTGTAGAATCAGCAGGTCTCACCTATTTAATCGCATTGTTGAGCTGGCATCTATTTGAGTCTAAGTTTAACGCCCAACGGGCCAGGTTTGCTCGTTGATCAATTATGTTCCCGCATCTGGATTCTCTTTCGCACCAGTATAAAAATGCAAATTGCCAAAGCAACAAATTGAAGAACCAAACCAATCAAAAGAGAATCAGGTCTGTACTTATAGACAAGAGTATGCCGCCCTTTTGTCACTGCAACCGCGCGAAATAGGACATTAGCCCTATGAATAACGACTTCCTTACTATCTAAGTATGCATGCCAACCAGGATAGAAGGTATCGGTGAGTACTACCCAACCGTCTGTTGGTGCATCAATTGCCACACTTAAACGCACATTACTTTGCCTATTTAGTGAAAGAGCCCTATAAGTAGGTAGAACTGCGGCAGGAGCTACTTTGGTCTGATTTCGGCCAGGGCTAGCTGATAGCAAAACAACCTTGCTACGGGCAAGCGATGGCAGCGCTCGAAGTTTAGAGACTGCATCCCCGATATCTCGGCTTGAACAGGAGTCTCTAACGAAATAGCATTCAGAAAGTGCTTCGTCGTTGCGGTAGACTCGCACTCCATTTTCTGACTCAAAGACAAAGTTCATAGAGGAATAGAGAGGAAGGCTCTGTACAGCTGAGATTGGACGAGTTTCCAACTGCACCTGAGGGCCACAAACGCGCTTACCAAGCACTGTGGGCCACTCAGCAGCGCCAGTAAGTCGATTCTTCAAGCGCACCACCACACTGAGATCAGCGATTGAAGTGCAACCTCTAGGCAACGGCAACAAATAAGGTACTTCAATGTGCCTAAGCGAACCAACTCTACGAAATTCTGAAAGGCGCAGCTCTTGACCTTCCCAGAGCACGGCACCAGCAGAACTAAGTACTGCAGCCTGAACAGTATAGAACTGAATATCTCGCTCCGGAGCCAACCATCTTGTAACACCTATAACCTGTCTATTTCTCACATCGTGAACCACAGCGTATTCCGCCAGCCTAGCCCCCCCTTGAAATGGAAGATTCGAAATCGTTGTATTAGAGCGGCTGGCAATTTGTCGCAGTTCAGAATCAAAAACCACAGGAGCTCTAGAAACGGTCAATGACACACTGGCAAAATTGACGAAAGACGATAATACATCTTGAAACGGAAATGCTGTCTCTTCGCTCATTGTCGACTTACAAGCGGCAAGAAATTCACTCAAGCCATTAGGCTCAAGCTGGGCGCCGAGCCTAAGATCTCGAATGCCGTATAGAGCTGGAACATTAGCAGGCAAGAATCTGCGGCCAACTGCTACGATTCGACTCTTGGATTTTCGTAAAAACTCCGTACAATCTGTCACTGGATAATCAAAAGTCTTGTTTTGATGCGGAATAGAAGATCGAGACACAAACCAGATAGAAAAAAATGTTAGAGAGATCAAAGAGTAACTTACTACTTTTCTCACAGTAAGTTGGTCCAAATTGACCATGGCCAAAACAAAGCACTCAAGAGCAAATAGAAGAGATAACCACAAATTTCGCTGAGCCACCAATGGCACTACCAAAGGTGGCGACATTGAACCATGCCAGGTACAACCAGAGAGATCCAGCCCAGCAAAGCTGAGTAAATAATAGGCCAGCAAACCTACAGCTAAGGTAGCAAGAGCAAACAGACTTAGTCTCCTTCCTCTAATTTCTCTCAGTCTTTCAAAGCCGCACGCAGCAAGTAGACTAAGAAAAAGCACCAGGTTTTGAGAGAAGTACAGTGGTTCAAGATAATTCAGAGGTCGAATCAAAAATATTTGAGAAACTGGCCATGGCAAAGTACAAAGAACTATAGCCACCAACGCAGATATCAACAAACAAAATTCTGTCCGGTTCGGCTTCCAGGCGGGCAAAACCATAAGGATGGCAGACATAAAGCCAAAGAAAGAACTAGCAGGACCAGCAATTGGATAGAACAGACAGGCGACGATGCTCTTAAACGGCACAGCCTGCAAAGCCGTCACATTGGACCTGATGGCGCAATGAGAATTGAGAATCAGTTCAAAGTATGCGAATAAAAGCGGCGCAGCCAGCGCAATAGCGAGCAGAGCAGCAGCTCCAATAATACGAGCTGTAATCAGCAGTCGCTGTTCTAGAGCACCGCGCATTAGCGAAAAAACTACAGCTGCGGAAATAGCGTTAAATGAGCATTCCTTATGCATTGTCAGCACCGAAAATGCACACACTGAAGCCAGTAAGACTATACGACCCACTTCAAGCTTCTTAGTTGCTAGTAAAAAAGTCAGGATTACCCAAGGATTCTGCCAGTTTTCGAACGAGAGTTCACTTTGCCAAAGAATAAATGGGCAAAAGGAATAGAGAATAGCTGCAAATACACTGGACAGTTCATTTAATTGCAACTGACGAGCTAACTTAAAGGCCCCATACTGACCGAGTAGAAATTTGGCAACGAGACTAGCAGTATAGAAATAGCCATTTGATGGAAACAACCAGTTGATAGGAGACAGCACTCGACTTTCAGGATCGCAGAACAAAGGAAAGCCGCAGCCGCTATTTGGGCACCAAAAAGGATTCTGCCCAGTGAGCAACAGCTCTCGACCTAAGCGCCTTAGTGGCTCAGTGAACCAATAGAGACTAGGATCGTACACGTATACGAAAAAGCTCGTTGTTCTCGCACTATTCCAAAAGTAGTCCCAATCAGCCAGTATCGGCAAGTTGCTCACAGACTGCCCCATGAGCATGGGACGACCAAAGAAAAACAGATCAAAGAAAGCCAGGAGAATAAGCGGCGCGCCAAGCAATAGGCGGCCTCTGAGCCTGATCAACAGGGCGAACATAATAAACGGCCACCCAATTCACATATATTTTTTTGTACTGCCCTTGAAACGCGAGACGAATTCAAACTCAAGCTTCTGCTTGAGTTAATTTATTGTTTCGCTTCGGAAGAGCGCTAAAAACAATTCTAAGAACGAAAACTATCCGCTCTGCGCCCTAGCCGCAGGAGACCTTTGAGTGGGCTGTTGGGGCGTCTACCTCTCTGACGGAGGTCTCGATTAAACAGACGAAAGTTTTCGGAATGTCTGTCGTCACAATCAATCGCTCGAGCTGAGCGGACGTAAGCGTTGACTTTTGAGACTCTCGGTTGAAAATGGTCTGAACCACATGAATCAATGAGCCCAAAGGCTAGAAGTAGGAACTAGTAAAAGTCACAGTTCAGTATATGTCTAGTTCTGTACATATAGCAAGTGATTAAACGATTAGTTTACCGATGCACGCCCCGTCATTAATGCAAGGCCATACAAATTCTAGAAAAATGCAACAGCGAATCGGCAAACGCTTAAGCTAGCTAGTCTGCCAGGAAGTCACTAAAGAGAATAAGAGACTTAGTCTTTAGTCGCACACGCAATCAATGATCCGCCAAATGGCACATTCAAAGAACGCAGCAGATAGTACTCAGCTCTCAACCAATACTTTAGAAGTGCATTGACTGGAGCAATCGGAGCATCGCATTCTTTAATCAGAGTCTCAAAAACTCCCTCGGGAGTTGCTGGTAAAGGTGTTGGTACAATAAAACGCTTAAGCAATATAAGTGGATACATTGTCTGCATCACGTATTGAACTTTGACGGTCCTAAAACCAGCTTGCCTCAAACTCCTCTCAAGTGACTCTTTACTATACCTGCGATAATGGCTCATCAAACGATCTACGTTTGAATAGAGCTCTTGATGAGCAGGAACTGAAACAAACAGCTTGCCGCCGGGATTGAGCACAGTATGTGCCACCTTAAGCGGTGGAAGATCGTCTTCTAGGTGTTCAATAAAGTCAAACATCCCGATTGAATCGGACTTGTAGCCTTGAGATACAAAGTCCTCGTATGAGCATTCGTTATGGGTAATATTGGGCAAACGCTCACGAGAAAGTTCAATCGCAAGAGGATTTATATCGCAGCCTGCCAAATTAGTCATTCCGCCTTGGCTCAAAAATTCCAGAACAGTTGCCGAGCCAGAGCCGATCTCCAAGAAACTAGCCTTGGACCAATTTACCAAATTACTCTTGATGGTCTGTAGCAAAATCTCGTTGCGAACACGAAACCAGAAATGCTTGTTATCAATCTCAGAAACTAGCTCATATGGAAAATTTTGCGAATTAGCCAAAGCAAAATCGTGATCTTCTTTGTGCACTTTCTTCTCAGCCGCAGGGCTGGTAACCGTCTGAACCATATGGATTTATATATCCTTTGCTGAAATTACAAATGCTGAAATTACAAATGCTGAAATTACAAACTCATTGAAATCAAGCTACAGTTTAAATACAGTCCCCGGCATTTATCAAGTGATTTAAGGGTTACCTTTCCAAGATACTGAAAACAGAGACTATTCTTAGCGTAAACTTATCTACAACTTATCGAAGCGTAAGAACTCTAAAACCTCAATGTTTCGATACTTTCTATCCAGTTCGCTGTAGTACCTTTCCAGGTGGATCGTTTTGTATCCTGGCACTGGCGAAAACGAAATGAGATAAGCCTCACCCTTAACAGGCCACCAGCGCCAAGCGTTTCGCGGCGGCTCGCCTCTATAAGTAGTGTTATATATCGTGACATCTCTAAGAGTATTGTATTCGTAGCCACCATCTATGGTCGGCGACTTAATACCCCGAGCCTCCAGCCACTCGATGGCCTTCCAACGGGCCCTGTTGCAACTAAGATATTCTTGATTGCCGCAAACTGAATACCAACCAAGCACCAGCAATATAACCATAGAAACAGGCTGAACTATTTTCGCCCTCTGTTTCTTAGCTATGAAGCCAATCGCAAGAAGTACTGGCCCAAGTGCTATTAAATAGTATCTATCGGTGCAACGTACGACCGTCTCAAGCACAAGAAACAATAAAGATATGGCAACAGAAGCAGCGATCATGACAGGCTGCCAGCGTCGTGATTGCTTCAAACATATCCGCCCCAAGTAGCCAAACGACAAAACCAAAGGCACTGTCGCCACAAAGGACACAATCGTTAAAATCATTCGCCCTCGCTGACTAATGGGCGGCCTAATAATTCCCAGAAGACTCTGCGCACCGACCGTAGTAGCGCGCAGTATGTTTTCAGAAAATGGCATAGTCTGATGATAGAAACATATGGTCACCAGGGCTGAGGCCAAAACGAGGGAAACAAGACCGAGCGTTAGCTTATGCGAGGTCAGTGAGCTTTTGCGCAGACCAGAGAAACCGGGCGCTACTGCTAACAAAGCGGGCAAACCGAAAAGTGCCAAATAGCAAAGAACTTGGCCGATTGCACTCAGGACAGGTAGAAACATTTCTGGCGCAGAAAAGATAAGTTTGTTCATTACACTGGAGTGAGCCTTTTTAACTAAGTCATAGCCTATGTTTACCGAGCCAGACTCTAAATACGTATTCACAAGCCATTGATCACAAGCCCAAGCCGATAGCAAAGGCAGGGCGACAGCCAATGCGAAAACAACAAACTTGCCTCGTCCCTCACCAAATCGTTTACTCAAACAAAATGGGCTCAAAATTAAGAAGATCAAGGACGACTGTCGAACTGTAACAGCGATTGCTAAGACCAGAAATGCTAACGCAATCGTTGTCAAAGACTTCTTCGCCAAACCTCTAGCTACGCCAGCAATAAAGATCATATTCAAAGCTAAGGCTGTAGAGTCGCTCATAAAACCAAAAGCAATATTCAGCAAAAGCGGATTAGCTGCGTAAAGCAAGGTTATGAAAATTGCCGACATGCGAGGAATGCGAAAAGAAGCGGCGGCAATAAAAACAGCCACCGCACCCAAAATAGTGACTAAGAGAGAGCAAATTCGCAGACTTACATAAGAGTAGCCCAACAATTTCGTAGCGACAAAACCGAGGGCGACGTGAGCAATTCCCGCGGCACAAACGTTAGGCATAATCAGCCCCTCGCCGTTCAACATATGCCTTACGCCTTCAGCATAAGCCCAATCATCGTTTAGCGGGAAATTACCGTCTACTCCAATCACAAAAATAGCAACAATATAAAAAGCCCCTATCAACAGATAGGGGCTAATTTGCCTGAACTGATGTCTATTGAACTTCAAAATTCAAGCTAGACCGCAGCAGCTTCAACTTCTTCAGATTCCGGAGCTTCAACCTTAGCCGGAGCACCCTTACCTGTAGTAGGCGTGGCGCCTTCGCGAAGAATTTCAAGATTCAACTTGGTTGTTACTTCGTTAGCCAGCTTGACAGTTACTTCATAAACACCAAGGGCGTGAATTTCATTCTCTGTTTTAACCAGACGCTTATCGATAGCGAAACCAACTTCTTTTTCAATCAAGTCAGCTATCTCTTTGTTGGTGATTTTGCCGTACAGTTTGCCGCTTTCACCCACTTTAGCAACATAATGAATTGCGCCAAGAGCTGTAATTTTCTCGGCCTTCTCAACAGCTGCTTGGTGCATTTGCTGAGCTTTCTTCTTCAAGCCCGCCAAATCTTCTTCACGCTTCTTCAGTGTGCCTCTAGTAGCTTCCACACCCAAACCACGCGGTTGAAGGAAGTTACGGAAATAACCAGGGGCGGCCTCAACAATGTCTCCAGCTTGTCCAAGCTTTTCAACAGAGTGGTGCAAAATTACCTTCATGACATCTCCAAGCGCTCTTACGCGTCTCTAAAACATTTGTACGAATTGAAGAGATTACCACGCGAGCGTGGGCTTGCCAAACGAAATGCCGTGCACGTCAAGATTCATAAAGAGGTTTAACATTCAGACCAATTCAAAATTTGCCTTTGCAAGAATGTGACCTTTATCTTTAATAGGCTACGCAACATTTACGAAAAGCAGGCCAAAAGTCATTGACTAAATCGACAACCAACAACAACGATGCCCAACACCTATATAAGACTTGGAACAAACATGAAATTCTTGCAATTGTTGCCATCGTCATCGTCATTGGTGCAGTGTTCTACAAAACAATCTTCCTTGGACAACCGGTATCTAGAATCTGCCTAGTCGCGGCAAAAGATGTACTTTTCAGACAATTTTTAGCGCCAGCAACCGAAATATACTTTGATGAGTCGGCAAGCCAATTATTCGTCCCATACAAATTTCTTACGTCCATATACCTGAAGAACGGCTGGTTACCACTTTGGAATCCCTATGCTGGATGCGGAACACCATTTCTAGCAGACATTCAGTCTTACGCACTGTCTCCCTGGACTCTTTTCTTCGCGGCTCTGCCGAACATCCGTTGTCTCAATTTACTTATTGTTGGCCAAGTAATCTTCTCTGCAATTAGCACCTACGCCCTCACGAGAGTGCTCGGTGCTTCTATATTAGCAAGTGTCTTGGCTGCTCTCTGCTACTCTCTATGCCCCAGGCAACTTGAGTGGACAGAATTGCTCTCGGCATCTTTGCTGCCACTAGTATTTCTCACATTTGCAATCGTCTCGAAACACTTCAGCAAGTTCAGAGTAATAGCGGCAGCCACAGCCTGCTCGTTGTTACTAGTATCAGCCCATCCTGAAGTTTCGTTCATCGGTATCACTCACGCCAGTTTATTGCTTTTGCTACTGAACATTTGCAAAAATATCCCCGAAAAATCGCTGCTATCGAAGGGCATGAGAACGGCTCTCATGCTGACGGCAACTGGAATTTTGACTTTCGCTTTAAGTGCACCAGTTTTATTGCCATTTGTTGAATTTCTCATAAATTCTGAAAGTTACAAGTTCGACTCGGCGCACCATGTTGATGCGGCCTTTTACTGGCAGTGGCTCTTAGTCAATTTGTTTCAACCAGCCGATAGAGGAGACTCGCCCTTTCTTGGAGCAATTGTTCCACTGCTAATCGCACCGGCCTTTAAAAGAAGCACTCAGCGCAACACGGCAATATGCCTCTCAATTACAGCTGTTTCAGCGGGCATCCTCGGCTGCAGACCTGGTTTTATCGGTACCATGCTGTTCGACACTGCCCTGAACTTCAACGGCACATACTATCTACCAGTTATCCTGTTAATGCTCTGCTCCTGCGCAGCCTTAGGCCTAGACATGACGAGCCAGGCTATTGCTACAAAAGATCGCAAGCTAATAATCTCCTTACTGGCAGGATGCCTCATTGTGCTGTCCACCCCAGCAATAATCGATCACATACCGGCTTTGAAAACGGCCTATCAACAAGCTGTATTTCGTTCGCGTGATCTTGTTAACAACCTTTGCGTGCTTATCGGCTTTGCAATTGCTGTCACGCTCGCTTGGCGAAAGACTATTTCAGTTCGATTCTTCACACTAGCCACCCTTACTCTCAGCCTAATAAGCATTCTCATACCGGCTCGCTGGTCGCTACCGACGCAAGGGAAATTTGAGTATACAGAAGAAGCTCCACTTACCTTTTTGCAGAAAAACCCCGGACGCTCTATCGGAATCAGCTGGGACGTCCTGAGACCAGCCAGCAATATGGTTTACCAAGTATCGTCACTAAGCATGTTCAATGTCCTCTTTCCCAGCCGCTACAGAAGCTTTATGCGAGCAGCTGATGGCGAAGTTTCGACTTTCAACGTGCTAATGATAAAGCCAACACTTTCTCACTTGCTCGACCTAGCTTCAGTAAAGTACATAGTCAGCCTCGCACCAATCACAGGAGAGAATGACCGTCAGCCCGAAGAACAAACCATTGAGATCGACCAAACTAAAACTCCAACAGTAGCGGAAGAAATTCCTGTAAGGCTATTGAGGGCTAAAATCGCAATTGATCAGCCACGATCACAATTCTCAGGCTCGCTCCGTTTCAAACTCCCAAGCAAACAAGGAAGCCAGTATGGTTTCAATGTAATTGTCTCTGAGGAGCAAAATCAAATCTGGTATGGTGGCATCAATGCGATACCGGCTCCCGTTAAGCAAGCTCAAGATGGAGACTGGATTTCAGAAGTGCCATTCACCGGAATTGTGCCCTACCATCTGGCTAAAGAGAAAAAAGCAGTAATCAGCATTAAGGTATTTGACACCAAGACACTGAAATCTAATCAAGGCGTGACGCCTATTTATACTTTCACTAGTGGCAACGGCAAAAATTCGGCTCCGAGCGATCACTACAAACTAATTGATGAATTTCCACCGCATCACATACGGATTTACGAAAACCAACGTGCCCTTCCAAGAGCTTACTTAGCGCACAATGCTCAAATCGTTCAGTCTGGAGCGGAAGCCCTCAAAACAATTTCAGCAAAAAATTTCAACTATCAAAACACCGTTGCTATCGAGGGTGTAAGCCCATCACAAGTCTTCAAAGCAAGCACTGAGTTGGCAGCAGAACCAGCCACAATAGCCAAAGACTTGCCCAATGAAATAAGGGCAGAAGTGAACAGCAAAGAACCAGGCATTTTGGTCTTGACCGACACTTTCTATCCCGGCTGGAAAGCACTTTTAGATGGCAAGGAAGTACCAATCTATCGAACAAACTATTTGTTTAGAGGTGTAATCATTCCTGATGGAAAACACACTGTCGAATTTAAATATTTTCCCGATTCATTTGTTGTTGGATTAATCATGAACCTAACTGCGATAGCCACAGTAGTAGCAGTTTTGGGTTATGAATTTATTAGAGTATTTATCAACTCTCGAAGAAGAACATCCTAGTAACGCTGGTCTTTTGTTGCTTTGTCGCCAACGGCATTAGCAATGGCAGCAAACAACTTTCGTCCACCCCGAGCATTCAAGTGAGCAAAATCTTCATAGTCACTGTCGGTATAAATATCGTGATTGGCTGGCCATACCAGCGACGCCCCTGATTGCCGAGCAATTCTAACGACATCTTTCTCGAACTGTTCTATGAACGATAATGGAAGCATATCTATATTCTCTTTGGGCAGCGGCATCATCACTAAAAGCACCTTAATTCCATACGCCCTTGCCAGCTCCGTATAGGCAGTCAAGAAGTGCATTTCTTTTTTATACATAGTCACATCAAGTGGTTCATAGGCTTTCTTATAGTAAGCCACCAGAGAGTCACGTTGACCCTTGGCACCTAAACTACAAGCAGCACGCGGCAAGGCCTTAGAAGTTGAGAGGTCGGAATCATCACTTACTAATGCAGCTTGTTTTCGCGCTGCACTCTCATACAAATAGATAGGCCTATCCGCAAGTACAGGGATATGCTTCAGGAGCGCCGCTTTGTAGATCGCTTTATCTCTTACTAGTGCGCTCTCAAACTTAAATGTCGCTAGTAAATCATCAGCAGCTAAGTTCGCCTGAAAAGTTTCGCCAAGAGTAAAACCTTGCGGAAGCGCCATACAAGCTGCAGTTCTATCAATTTGATGTTGAAAATTGTCTTGAAACTCGCGCGGTGACAAATCGCAAATTGCATACTTTGGCCGCTTACCGCGCAGAAGCCAATTTTTCAATACGAGATACTGATCTGACATCAGCGCCCCACCAGTAGCCAAATTAGCAACAGTAACCCGTTTGTTAACTTTGTCGCCCAGAGCTTTTTCAAGGCAGTCTGCCTTACTGTAAGAAACAATCGAGGCAAGCACCGATGATTTGTTCATATCATTTGGCTCCCGGCTTCTTTCTAGGTCACAAAGAAAAGCCGGATACAAGAAAAGAGAGGAACCCGTGATAATGGCGGTTGAGTCAGACGAAGAATATAGAAGCTCATCAAACTTATTAGCGGGCCTTTCCACTACTGGAGTATCAAGGGCAAACTTCCAGCGCAACCAAGCATAAACATCGGCAGAAGCCTCAAGACAGCAAAGAAGAGCAATAGTGAGCAAGAAGACACTGTTCTTAACTTTCACAGAAGTATCCAAATCAATAAACAACCGAAAGAACTGCTAATCGGCATTTCAATTTGAGCCGAAATGATCGCAAAAAGACAATCTAACACTGCATTCTAGAACATTAACGGAAATAAGCAAACCTAATACTCATTGCGCTCGCGGAACATTCCACGCACCCCAGATGGGTCGGCGAGGAAGCCGAAACGCTTGTAGAAGCCATCGGTGCCGGGATCGGCGTAAAGAGTAACCAACGGAATCGAATACTCATCTAGTTCTTTCAATAGCTCACACATTACCAGGCGGCCAACACCCAAACGCTGATAATCAGGCCTGACAACCATATCCCAGACAGTAGCATTGAAAACTTTGTCACCGGTGGCTCTGGCAAAGCCCACCAGTTCATCTTTATCCCAAATTGAGACAACCGCAAGCGAGTTTTCTAAAGCTCGCACAATCAAGTCAGGCTCCCGTCGACTCCAGCCCACCGAAGCACACAGCTCTTGAACGGCATTAGGTGGCACGGCCTTGTCGTGAGAAACGCTCAGGTTGTCAGGCAGAGGCTCCTTCGAATTCTCGTTTCTCCTCCAAATACCTGAAAGAACCATCTATAACCTCTCTAGCAGAGCCACCGATTCAACGTGGTAAGTCTGGGGGAAAAGATCCACAGGCTGTACTCGCTTTAATTTATACCCGCCCATGGAGCTGTTCTCTCCATTTTCAGTGGCTTGGCAGAGAATTTTCAAGTCGCGTGCCAAAGTAGCCGGGTTACAGCTGACATAAATGATGTGCTTTGGCCCACGCTCTTTGATCAAAGCCAAAATATTAGGGTCGATACCTTTACGCGGCGGATCAAGCACGATCAGGTCAATATTCTTGTTTTCCCGCTTCTTCTCTACCATCAAGACAGCTAGAGATTGTTCTACTCGGCCCTCAACAAAGCTGACATTGGTGAGGTTATTGAGCGCGGCGTTTTCTTCGCCATCGGTGATTGCATCGCCGACTTCTTCAATTGCTATCACTTCATCAGCCAAGGGGCTGAGCCACATGGCAATAGTGCCCACACCGGCATAAGCGTCAACGACAACAGGCTTTTCGCTAGCAGCCAAGTCTTCTTTGGCTGCCGCAGCAATATACTCAAGCAACTTGACCGCTTGCAAACTATTTACCTGGAAGAAGCTCTTAGACGAAAGCCTGAAGCGAAGACCATCTTGTAACTTCTGCGGCAGATCAGCGCGCTTGGTCGCCAATTTCTCTTCTATGTAGCCATTACCAACCAGGGTGATTGTGTGTTCACCAAGAATACGGTTGCCCTTATCTTGATTGAAGTTGACGACGACAGACTCCACCTCACTATGCAAGTGAGCCAGCTCTTCACCTAAAGTTGTGAAAGCATGAAGATAATCAATGTTATTGAATTCTTTGATTTTGATTGGTGCGTGATTGACCACAATGGTGACAAGAATTTTGCCAGTAGCAAAGCTCATGCGGAAATTGAGATGCCGCACCATGCCGCGATGGCGCTCTTCGTCGTAAATAGAAATACGATATTTTTTGAACAACATTTTGGTTGTTTTCAAAAGCTCATCCATAATGCTCGGCTGAATCGGACAGGCATCAATATTGACCAAATCATGACTGCCACGCTCGTAGTAACCAGCCAAAACTTGCGTATTTTTGTACTTAACTGGAAACTGCACTTTATTGCGATAGTGAAAAGGATCATCGCAGCCCAATATCTCTTGAACCAACTCTTTAGCATTGGCAAAACCGCCAATATGACCGAGGGCATCGACCACTAAGCGCTCTTTGTGTTGGAGTTGATGAGCATAGTCAATGTGCTGCCACTGGCAGCCGCCGCAGCGCTCGTAGTGGAAACAAGGAGGTTCCACCCGCTCTGGCGAGGGCTTGACGATTTCTTCTATGGCACCGCGGGCGAAATCTTTGCGCACATCAAAGAGGTGAACAGCTAAACGGTCTCCCTGAGCGGCTCGCTCAATGAAAACAGGAATAGAATCTATTTTTGCTACACCATCGCCGCCATTGGCAAGCGATTCGACATTTACTTCTACTTGGTCCCCACGCTCAAGCGTGTGGGTGTACTTTACCTTGGCCACAGAGTCCTCTCGTTTGCAAGTCTGATTTTTCCAGGGGCATCATAGTTTTGCAGAACAGATCTTTGCAGAACAGACTCATCTAAGCATTTTGCCAGGGCGACCTTGGCCTCCTCACATGCTGCTTCGTCTTTGTTGCGCGCCAGGTCTTCCATCTTGAGAAATTGCCTTTCGGCACCACGTACATCATAACCACTTGCTTTGAGAGAAAGAATTCGCTGCTTGATTTCTTTACTGTTTTCATTGTCCGAGTAATTAAGAATCTCAGCATAACTTAAGGCCTGATAACGATCTTTCAGGCTATTAGTAAGATATGGCTCGAGCGTAACACGCGAGAGAATTTCACTATTTGAAAGCTTGCGATTGGCAAAGAGCAGCAAATCGCTCTTTGCAACAACGACTTGGGTGTAACAACTCTGGGCTGCTACAGGGAAATAGAAAAAAACATAGCGATCAAAAGCTTGCGGGAAAGCATCGGTAAGCTCTTTGCTAAGTAGAATAGAATTGATTTTGAGATCTTTAACGTGTGCCCGCGGATCTTGATAGAGGCTGAGTTGCAAGCTACCTGCGTCGATCTTGAACTGGGCGGTGGCAGCCTGCGAAACATATTTACTGTGTTTTAGACATTGAGAAATCTCAGCCGCCTCCTGACAAGAAACAGGAGCAGCGGCGAGGGCGAGGCTGCCAAGACATAGCAGCGAAACAATACTAAATCGACCAATTTGGCCAAGCTGAGCTAGAAAAGCTTTTGACATTTTCTCTGGGGGGAGCGCTATATTTACCGCTTTTAATTAAGCAGAATAAATCTATCATGTGCTTCACCGCAGTACATGAACTGGCTCCCTAAACTCTCGGCCTAGACGGCTATAATGACATCTATGACTATCAATTTAATCCACGTCTCTGACATCCACTTCGGCTCCGGCGAGAGCCATGGCCGACTCAACCCCGAGACTGGTCTCAATGTTCGCTTTGAAGATTTTGTGGCGGCACTAACCAAAGTGGTCGACTACTCCATTGAGAAGCAATGCGATGTTTTTCTATTTTCTGGTGATGCCTACCGAAACGCCTCCCCAGAGCCAATCTATCAAAAGATGTTTGCCTGCCAACTGAAACGTCTCAGCGATGCTGGTATTACCAGCATTCTGGTCGTCGGTAACCATGATCAAGTATTGCGTGCCTCTCAAAGCCATGCCATGTCTGTATTTCAAAGCCTTGAAGTACCCGGCGTACTGATGGTCGACAGACCAATTTCTACCTTAATTAACACCAAAAATGGTGCTCTTCAGTTAGTCGGTTTACCGCATATAACTCGGCATCAGCTCATGACTTTAGATAAATACAAAGATCTTTCAGCCGTTGAAATAGACAAAGTATTGAAAGAACACATTCGCGACTTACTGCGTGGTTTCTATCTCAAGCTCGACCCAGCAATACCAACTGTGGTTACAGCGCATATGAGCACCGACACTGCCCTAGCTGGCATTGAAGAGGAGCTTCTAGTTGGTTACACCTTAACCTTCCCCACCGAAATGTTTGTCAGTGAGCGAGTCGACTATGTCGCCCTCGGTCACATTCACAAGTATCAAGTGCTACGTCAAGAAAATCCCGCCATCGTCTACGCCGGTTCATTAGAGCGAGTCGACTTCGGTGAAGAGAAAGAAGACAAAGGTTTCGTTCACGTAAAAATAGATAGAACTAGTGCTGGTGCCAAAACCGAGTTTAAGTTCATTTCTATAAATCCCCGCCCCTTCATCACAGTAGAAGCCGACTTGACCGACTGTGACAATCCTCTGGAGCTGCTGACAAAGAAAATTAGCAAGGTAATCGTGCCCGGTTGCGTCTTGCGCATACGGTACAAAATTGGCCAAGAAAATCTCAATCAAATCGACGAAGATGCTCTAAAACAAATAGCGCAGGCGGCCCTGTCGATAAAATTTAGCGCCGAAATTGTGCCATCACATCAGCGAGCGCGCCTACCACAATTGACAGAGAGTGCCGTTCTCAACCCGCTTACAGCAATTGACACATATCTCACAGAAGTAGCACCAGAGCGAAAAGATCGGTTACTCTCGAAAGCAAAAGAGATCATGGGTAAACTAACCGCTGAAATCAGCGGAACAGATAGCAAGGGTTAAATAGTGCGTTTTAGCAAAGTATTCGAGAAGAGTTTATTTATGGTTTTTGCAGCAGCCTCTATAACTGGCTGCACGCAAGGCGACAGCAATGAAGTTACACCACAAGGCACCATAGCCCTAGAGAAAATTACTCTAGGCATACCTGAGTCGACACTTAAAGAAGCTATGGTTTCTTTTGTTCGCGACCCCTCAGCTCAAGCCAGCGCTGGTGGCAAAAGTCAGTATCTTAGCCGGGAGAAGACAGCCGCTGGTGGTCAGTATATGGTGCAATGCAAAGATGGCACTGTCTTTCAAATCAGCGAAGTATTTGCCGAGACGCCCACGAGCAAAGAGCCGGGCATAATTGAACTACGAAAACTTCTACCGAGTGCCGCACCAGAACAATCGCGGGTAGAAGAAAAAGCTACTAGCGATATCTACTATTACGGCACTGACTATATGGGCGAACTAAATTATAAAGATGCGACCAAAAGCCAAATAGTGAATTTGACCGCAACTAATACACAAAGCCTCAAAGATGCAGAAAAGGCCACAGAACAAACAAAACAAGAGTTGAAGCCGCTGGTGGAAAAGGCCCATAAAACAAAATAGAACATTTCAATTGACTAAAAACTAATGCAGAAGAAAGCCATATGGGCCAAAATTAGTTTTTATTTGCTGCAAAAGAGCTTAAATGACTACGTCAATCCTCACGAGCACGCCAACCAAAGCTCCAGAGCCGCCACCCAGTGGGCTTGTTGAGCTTTGGCAGCAACGGCATTTGCTTGGCCTGATGGTAAGACGCGACTGCATTGGGCGCTATAAAGGCTCTCTGCTCGGCTTGCTCTGGCCATTAATCAATCCCCTTGGACACTTGCTGCTTTACACCTTTCTGTTTTCAATTGTCTTGAAAGTAAAATTTGGTGCAAGCGGCAGCACCAGCAATTTTGCTCTCTACTTAATGGCGGGCCTTTTACCCTGGGGAGCCTTTGCTGAAGCTCTGGCCCGTTCATCTACCGTTATTCTTGAACACCCAAACCTGGTCAAACGAGTAGTTTTCCCCCTGCAGATACTGCCCCTGGTCACGGTTCTCTCGGCATTAGTGACAGAAGCTATAGCCTTTCTCATCTTGCTAGCAGGGGTTCTCTTATACAACCATGGCTTGCCTCCATCGCTTTTTTTCTTACCGCTGATAATAGCTTCTCAAATTCTGTTGACCGCTGGCATTTCTTGGTTTGTAGCAAGCCTGAGCGTATACATAAGAGATATAAGACATTTAATGGCTCTGGGTCTTTCAGCTTGGATGTATGGCACACCAATTGTTTATCCAGCCACAGCACTACCTGAAAAAATTCAATTTATTCTTTGGCTCAACCCCATGGCCGGAATAGTAATGGATTACCGCCGAGTTGTACTTGAGGGCCTAGCGCCAGACTGGCAGCACTATGGCGTATACACAGCTGTAGCTCTAGTAGTTTGTATTATTGGTTTCAGTTTCTTTGAAGCTACGAAAAAATCTTTTGCCGATGTAATGTAAGTCTCACGCCCGAAAGGCCGCTATAGCGTATGATAGTTGGCTGATTGAAACCTAGGCATAGAGACAATTTCGATGACTGATCAGCATAAACTTTTCGGCGCATACGATATTCGCGGCATATACGGAAAAGGTTTAGACGAACCTTTTGCCAAGAATGTTGGATTTGCATACGGACATTACCTCAAGCCACAGGGTGGAGGAAGGGTCTTAATTGGCTCTGATGCACGAAGCTCTTCGCCAGCATTGAAAGCTGCCTTTATAGAAGGTGTGCTCAACACAGGTAATGATGTTCTAGATATCGGTGTGTCATCTACCCCTATGGCTGTTTGGTACGCGGCGCAAGCAGGCTTTGACGGCGGAGCAGTAGTAACAGCGAGCCATATGGGCAAGCAGTACAACGGTCTCAAGCTCTACGCCAGCCAAGCGAAACCTCTCGGAGCCAACAACGGTCTTGGTGAAATTCGTACAAAGGTAGAAGGCGGCGCTTGTAGCGGTTTAGCTAATAACAAAACCGGCAAACTAACCACCGTCGATATCATTCCTGAATATGTCAGCTTCTTGCTGCGCCATGTCCGACCAGAACGTCGCCTCAAAATTGCACTAGATGCTGGCCACGGTGCCGCTGGCCCTGAACTAGAAGAGCTAGCCAAGACCGCGAAGCATTTGATTGAATTTATCCTCCTCAACTCCACCCCCGATGGAACTTTCCCTAAACGCACGCCAAATCCACTTGACGAAGGCTCTCTGACAGAGTTAAGCAACCTAGTAGTAAGTGAAAAATGCGATTTTGGTGTGTCGTTTGACGGTGACGCTGATCGGGCAGTATTTGTCGATGAGCACGGCGTGCAAGTCGACACCGGCCTGATGATTGGCCTTATTGGAGCTGAGCTTGTTCGTCGTCATGGCGGCGGAAAAGTAGTCTATGATCTGCGCGCTAGTAGAGCCGTGCCTGAATACATCGTTTCACAAGGTGGTACGCCGATTCGCACAGGCGTTGGCACACAATTTATGATGAATAGCATGAAAGATCATCGTGCTCTATTTGCCGGTGAACTTTCTGGTCATTATTATTACGCTGACATGTATGCCACTGACAATGCTTTGCGCACCATGCTCGAAGCAGTCAACGTAGTAGCCCGCGGCACAGCTAGCCTTTCTAAGTTGATCGAACCACTGATGGTTTATTCAAGTTCTGGCGAAATTAACCTGCGAGTTAGTAACATACAAGACACCTTAAATAAGCTTGAAACTGGTATCACCGGTGGCACCAAAGAACATATCGACGGACTATCAGTCAATTTCGATGAATGGTGGTTTTCGGCGCGGGGGTCACAGACTGAACCAGTTCTAAGACTAACCATTGGAGCTGTCAGCAAACAAATATTAGACGAAAGGAAAGTTCAGCTTTTCAAAATAATTGAGAGCTAGAGCACTAGGAAGCCTCAAAAATCATGAAGAGCTCCTATAGCAGCACAACACTCTGGCTGGTTGTAACAACTTTCGTTCTCGCCCTGGCAAGCTCGTATATTTTAGAGTTTACACCTCTTGGTTTTGAAATAGCCAATCAGTCTGACAGGCTTGATGTGTTAGACAAAATCGATGAGTTTCCCAAGGGCAATAACGGCACTATTCTCATGCTGGGCTCATCGCTAGGAATATTCCCAGCAGCACTAGCTGATTTCAAGACTTTTGGCGAACCGAAACCTGGCGCTGACAAGTTTTTGCATTACTCTTCTTATCGCTATTTAGATCAACTACTTAGTAGCCAAGCCAATTCGCCTGTAAAAACACTGAATCTCTCCAACCAAGGGGGCATGACCTCAGAAGACTTACTCTTACTCAGGGGCGCTTTCAAAGCCGGGATAAAACCGAAACTAGTGATTTTGCTCACTGGCCCACGAGATTTTCTTGATCATCAAACCAATAAAGTTGGCGAATCAAAACTAGCCAAGGCACTCCTGGTGCGAATTTCTCAATCACTCTGGAACTTTGCCGAGACACCAACAGCTAATCTCGAAACATTAGCCAGCCGCTTTCTACCTCTGTTTGTTCAAAGAGATGCCATCACCAAATTTCTAACTGCACGCCTAAAACAGACAATCGCCTTGATTTCGCACAAGCCCTATCGTGAGAAACTGCCACCAACGGGAGGCTCACTTGAATCAATAAGAGACGAGCCAGGCTCGCCAGAAATGATGGCCTTCTATACGGCCAATTACAAAGTCAGATATTTGCCAATCGACTGGAAGCGCTGGCAACTAGAGAGTGCCGCCCTAGAACAAATAATAGAATTTTGCAATTCAGAAAAGACACCGCTCTTACTGGTGGCCATGCCTCTAAGCAAAAGCAATCGAGATCTATTGCCGAACGACTTTGTTGAAAAGCATCGAAGCATGCTAAAGGATCTTGTTAAACGTGCTCAAGATAGAAAAGAGAAAATAGTCTTGCTAGATCTTTTCGACAGCGATCAATTCACTCTCAATGATTACATGGACACTGTGCATCTGCGATCGAACGGCGGCATCAAGCTAGCGCAGCAAATTCATAATCAGCTGACTAAATCTGCATGGCTATTCAGCGAACAATTGAACAAAAGAGCAACTAATTGAGTTTACTCAGAGTAAGTGCTTTCTCAGTCACTTTGTAGCCCGGAGCATTAGCAACACGATCAAAGCCTCTACCTAATTTTGCACCAACTACATAGGTTGGTCGTGCTCGGCTTTCACTCAAGACACTAGACAAGTACACAGCGACCACACCAGTGCAGATTATCTGCAAACCAGCAAATACTCCAAGACTTGAAATTACAATCATCGGCCAGTAGGCCGCACCGGTAGCGAAAACTAGACTAGCAACCATCGCTAGAACTGAAACGCCAGCGACAATAGCACCAACCACAGCAATGGCGTAAAGAGGCATGATACTGAAAGCAAGTATGCCGTCCATAGCCAGACTCAAGAGTTTCTTCAACGTATAAGTGCTTTCGCCTAACTCGCGAGCGCCACGGTCAATAGAGATACCAATTTGGCTAAAGCCCAACCAGGGAATCATGCCGCGAAGAAATCTTGTTTTCTCAGGCAAAGAAGCCAGGGCATCAACTACTTTTCTATCCATCAGGCGATAGTCGCCAGAATCAAACGGAATTTGAACCGATGAAATGGAGCCGAGCACCCTGTAAAAGATATAAGCAGAAGCACGCTTGAGGAAACGATCACGACGAGCTTGTCTTTGCGCAAAGACTACGTCGTAGCCTTCCTTCCAGCGCTGTAGCATCTCTGGAATAAGCTCAGGTGGGTCTTGTAAATCTGAATCTATATTGATTACAGCTAGGCCTTCTGAATGATCAAGACCACAGGTAATCGCTGCTTGCTGGCCAAAGTTTCTTGAAAGCTCTACGAGCTTGACGTGCTCGTGGTCTGCGGCCAGCTGCCGCAAAGCCATTGTTGCCGGTGGTCTAGAACCATCATTGACGAAAACAATCTCGTAACTGGTGCCGGTAGGTGCAATTATCTGCTCAAGCCGCTCAATAACATTGGCCAAGTTGCGGGGGTCTTCGTTATATACAGCTACTACTACTGAAAGCTCTATCAAAATTCCTCAGCGCTGCCGTGCAGTTGATATGTCCTTGGCAATTGCCAACACGAGGCAATTGTCCAACAGAGTCGCCGCTTGGTCAACTTGGCAATTCTAATGTAGGCAATTTACGGCTTGGCTAATTGGAGGGATTTAATCCAATTCCAGCTCATTTCGACACCTTTTATGAGAGGGACTTCAGGCTGCCACTTCAAATGAGCTTTGGCTCTGCTTATGTCGAGAACATTTATTGGCACATCCACTGAACGCGACTCAGTGTAATCAACGGTGACATGAGGCCCAACCACAGTCTTGATAGTTTCAACGATTTGGTTAAGAGAGTGGCCCTCGCCGGAGCCAATATTGAAAATGCGCGGAGATGAATTATCTTTTGGTTCATATTCCGCTGCGCAAAGAAGTGCCCTTACAGCATCGGTGATGTAAAGATAATCTCTAACAACCTCGCCGTCGCCCCAGATGGCAATTGGCTGGTCGCGTGCCACGTGGCCCAAAAAGACTCCGATGGCTCCCTGTTTAGCATTGGGGTTTTGCAATTCGCCATATGGGTTAGAGAAACGAGCAACAACATACTCAAGCCCGTGAATACGCTGGAAGAGGTGCAGGTACTTTTCGATAGCTAACTTAGTAATGCCATAAGAGCAAATGGGTTCATTTGTATGGTCTTCAGATATTAGAGAAGTTTCTGGCACACCATATACGGTGCCACCGGAAGAAACGAAAACGAATTTACGTACTTTCTCTTTTAGACACTCATTTAGAAGCTGAATAGTAGCTACGACGTTAGAAGTAACATCATGAATAGGGTCATCATTTGAAGTCTGCGGCAAGGTGTTATAGGCAAGATGGAAAACCCAGTCTATGCCGCGCACTGCTTCTTCTACCTCATGGTGATTGCCTAGTTCGCCGACATAATATTCGACATCAGGGCGCTCTGGCCGAAACCGATTGGGGTAACGATCGAAGACCCTGACCTCATGACCTTCTGCTTTGAGCAGGTCAACCAGATGAGCACCTATAAATCCATTTCCACCGGTAACTAAAGCTTTCATTTAACCAGGCCGCACAGTGAGCAGTTCTTCATAGACAGATTCTATATCATCAACCATCTGGCTGACTGTGCGCTCAGGCTTGATGTTACTGGCTAACTTAGGCAACAAAGCTCTGTCTTCCAGCACTGCGGTTAATTGTCGCAGCAAAGAGCGGTAATCATTAAGTTTGAACAATAATCCATTTTCGCCATGTTTGACAAGCTCAGACATACCACCTAAGTCAGTAACAATGAGAGGGGTGAGGGTCGCTAAGGCTGATTGCATCACCAGTGGAGTATTCTCGTACCAGCGTGAGGGCACCACCAGAACGTCAATCTCTTCTAAAACAGAACCTAATTGGTCATTAGGAAAAGTACCAAGGAAACTAACGCTTTTGCCACGTTCGGGCGCATCAATAACTAGTTTTTTGAGGGTATCAACATACTCAGGAAACTGCTGTGTAGCGCCATAAAGCTTGAGTTGAGCTTCTGTAGCCAGGCTATCAGGCAACGCCAAAAAAGCACGAATAAGCAGATCGACACCCTTATGCTCAAAAAAAGTACCGATATAGCCAATTCTTACCATTGAGCTAGGTTTCTTCGTCTGATGTTCGTTGAGCTTAGAAGTATCGATACCAAAGGGCACATGCTTAATCAACCGACTATCAATGCCATTCTCAACGAATATATCTTGCATGAGCCTAGTGGGAACCAATATCTTCGCCAATGAATTAGCACTATTCTTCAATAATTCAGGTCGGGCCAAAGTAGCTTGAATAGCGGCCGGAGCCTTAGCTGCGCGATACAAATTACTGAGTACAGAGGTGGCCACGGCCTTAACTGATTCAGCTAAACCGTCTAGACCAGCGCCAATTGCAGGATATTTACCTGCAATCGCTTCGACAATTTCTTGATCTGGCGGTAAGAGTTTTGGTGTGTAGCAATCGAGGCACTTTACGGCCATTGGCCCCGGCCCTCGACAGACAGCGCCATCGGGCCGCTTGAGCTGAACAATTGGGCAAACGAACCAGAAGTCGGTGGAATAGAAAACAACTGGAGCCGAATATTCATGGCAAGCTTCAATCACTGAAGCTGAGAGGTTCTGCGCATGCACGAGCTGGACTATATCGGGTTTGAACTCCCTCAAAATCTCAGCGAAATGAGTTTTTATGTGAGGATGATAATATTCAAAGCTAAATTGGAATTCTTTCAGCCGAAGGGCCTCTTCAATGATGTGAACAGGTACACCTTCGAACTCGTAGTCGCTGGTTAACTTAACACCTTCACTAGGCTGGCCGCCTTCTTTCTCACTTTTTCGCCGCGCATCAAGATCTGGCGGATTGGCAGCCACGACTTTCACTTCGTAGCCACGTTTCTGCAACTCTTGAGCAATCTTTAGAGTGAGCACTTCAGTGCCCGCTCTGTGCTCAGGGAAAAACTTATGGGCTGTTAGTAAAACTCTTCTCATAGCCAAATCGGCCCTTAAATGCAGCGCATTAGATTCATCATCAGTATCACGCAAATAAAGCAATGATGTCGAATTTTACAATTGCAACAACCCAATTTCTGCACCCAAATCGGTCTTGACTTGACAGAGTATAGACTGCTACGCTCACCCACGTCGAAGGAAGAAGGATACTACATGCAAACTCTGGAACGCACTTCAAGCAGCGCTGAGATGGCAGTCGATTACGACAATCGGGTCAGGGCCAAAGGCAATAATTCTAGATCGTCTATTTATTCGTTTGTCCGTGCGGTTTGCGTCAATCTTTCCAACGCAATACTTCAATTTCCAATTATGTTCGAGCTGCAACAGAAAGCACTAAGTCAACCGACTTTGCTAAGAACTGAAGTGGAAGAAGAACTCAGTAGCCTATTGCAAACAAATAGCGAGAATTTTCGAATTCTTGACTACGGGTGCGGAAGCGGCACCTATAGCGGACTCTGCGACCCAAGTCGTTATTTAGGAATTGACTGCAACAAGGCCATGCTTGCGAGAGCGGCCGAAAGTAATCCTAACCACTCTTTTGTGTGTGCCTCAAGCCTGAAAGAAATAAGTCAAAATCTGGACGATGTAGTTCATGTTTTGATGATTGGAGTAGTACACCATCTAGCTGATGAAGACCTTGTTAACATTCTTGCTGATATTCCAGCAGACCGAACGGTAAGACTTCTTACAATTGATACTCTTAAGTGCAACTCTGGCCTAGGCTGGTTAGTTCAGCTGTTCGAACGCGGTGACTTTTTGCGCTCTGAGCGTGATCATCTGAGCTTACTTGATAGAGTAGCAACCAAAACAAGTTACAAGCGAGTGCCTTATGGTAAATACTTCGAACTGGCGGTCTTTCGAGGAGAAATCCGCAAAGGGATCTAACATAACCCTTTGAAGTTAACAGCAGAGCATGTACAAAAATCGGAAGCCGATCAGGTCGCAAAACGTACCTTGTTGGCCAATCTACTTTGCATTCTTGCGATTACAGTAATTGTTCTTTCGATCTTTTCTAAGACTGTTTTTAAAGCTCAGCCTATTTCGAAGTCATTTGCCATCTCGTCGATGGACTCACTATATTATCCCCAAAATAAATCGGCCAGCATTAGCTCGCCAATCGATCCCTGTATTTATTTTTTTCAAATACCAACAGCAATTGCTGCCGAAAGAATCTGGCGACAAGGCCAGATTCCTCTTTGGAATCCAGACAATGCTTGTGGCCATCCAATTTTAGCCAACGTTGAGAGCGGCGTCTTTAGCTGGCACCATTTTTTCTTTCCGAGTTCTTCAGAGTATTTGTACAACCTGGGCATAGTCGCTCGCATTATCGTAGCTGCTGTTGGTGCATATTTATTTGCGAAAGCCAACGGCATCCACAATAAATTTTCTATTCTTGCCGGTCTATCATACGCTCTCTGTCCCAATATCCTGCGAGAAGTAGAGCTTACGAAAGAGACTTGGAGCTTCCCTTGGATATTGCTTCTTTTCACAACATTCGGCAGGACAAAATCGTTAAAGAACCTAAGCATAATGGCTCTTGTTTGTGGGCTGGTTTGCGCAACGATTCACCCTGAGTGCTCTTTCAACACAATCGTGCTCGGCTGCCTGCTAGTGACGATGCAACAGTGCATTAATAAAGAGACCGCAACAATTACAGAGCGCACGAAGATTGCAGCGGGGTCAGTTGCATGGTTAATGCTCATCGGTATTTGTGTTTTCTGCGCAGCCGCCCCAGTTTTGCTACCTTTCGCTGAATTCATGCAGAACTCAGACTGCTACAAATTCGACAATCACGCACCACCTGTGGTATCGCTACCGGCATTCCTGTTAGCACTCGTGCATCCAGCGATGGGAGGGACAACAGCGTTTCTAGGCATTTTCTGTTTGCCGTTAGCTGTAGTGTCCTTCTACAAGCCCAGACGAGAGATAGTACCCCTTCTAGCCTGCACAATTATTGCTGTCTGCGTTGCATCCCTGGTTGGGCCACTTTATCAATTATTTTGCTACAGGCCCTTCAACATGCTTGAGCCACTTTACCTGCAACCAATTTGCATTCTGTTTCTCTCTTGCCTAATGGCAGACGGCCTGCAAAAGCTAGCTGGGCCGGCTCAAGACAAAAAAGCGCCATTATTGTTCATATTTAGCTGTATAGCGGTAGTTTTAGTACCACCAATATTGGGTTTCTACCAGGTGCCACTTAATTCACTGGACTGGGAAGTTGACAAATACAAGCTCGTCTGGGGCGCCTGGACAAAAGACGCCGGAATAGCCATCGGCTGCTGCCTGTTACTGACCCTCAGTTACTTCAAGAAACTACCGGCAGTAAGAACAATTGAAATTGTAATGGTAGGTAGCCTGTTAAGCCAATTGACAATCTCAAGAATGTCTCTGCCTACTCATCCCAGTTTTTCATACAAACCGGCAGGGCCTGTTGAGTGGCTCAAGAGCCACCCAGGCAGAATGCTCGCTATGGGTAGACACTTCATCGTTCCAAATATAAACATGGTTTGGAATCTCTCAGACTTTAGGCACTTTAATGGCCTCTATCCGCCTAGATATTTGAATTTTCAAGCTCTCTGCGGGGGCAGACGTTATTACGCCACACACTACCGCTACGAAGATTCACTGACTAAAGTACTTGATCTAGCCAGTGTTCGGTATGTAACAAGCCGCTCACCTGTCTATGACAGTAGGGAATTGAGAGTAGCATTAAATGAGCCGCTAAGGCCCGTCGGAAAACTTGCCCAAGACTTTCAAATTTCGACCGGGCAAATGTTTTGGGACAGGCACTCGAGACAAGCACTTTGTCTACTTCGATGGTCTGGCTCAGAAGACATAATAAAGAACTACAAAGTTCAATTCGCTGTTCTAAATGGTGAAAACAAAGAAGTTTGGTCTAGCGACGAGTTTCCTCTAGCCAACGATGATAAATACGTACCAAACGTATCTCAGGTTGGACGATGGGCTATCCCACGAGGCATCTCAAATACAGAGCCTCTAAAGCTAGTGCTGCGAGTCAATAATTTATGGTCAAATGGACCACTATGGCCAGTCGAGGCAAAGCTTGGCACAGTAAGAAATAATTTGGTTTTAGCAGACATAAGAATGGATGAAGTAAAGTCCACTTTCTTAGAAACAGCAAAACGCTTCCGTCTTCAAGAAGAGCTGAGCGATGGCACAAGAATCTATGAAAATATGCATGCCCTGCCCGAGGCATTCTCGATTCCTTCGACTAATGGAGTTTTCGCTCAAAATAAAGAGGAAGCAGATAGATTAATCACACAAGAATCCTTTAATCCACGAGCATATGTAGTCCTGGAAACAAAAAAGGCCACAAAATCTCAGCAAGACCAAGCAAAAACTAATAGCACAAAGACTGTCGACAAGAGCGCTAGTAGTCTCACCGTCGCTCAAGTCACGCGCTCAAACGCTAACCAAGTCGAGATCTCTATTATGTGCCCGGAGCCTTCTTATTTGGTACTTACCGATACCTTCTATCCCGGCTGGAAAGCCTATTTAAACGGCTCAAATGAAGAGCTTGAAATTCTGCGCGCTAATTATTTGTTCCGGGCAGTTAAAATTCCCAAGGGCAAATGCTTGGTCGTCTTTAAATATCAGCCCGTGCCATTCTTTACAGGCCTCACTCTTCTTACGCTGCTGCTTTCAGTACTAAGCATCATGCTTATCTACCAAAAGGTCAAGACCATGCTCGCAGCCAATAAAAAAACGATAGTAGAATAGTGCTAGATGCATGCACAGCAGGAGCGAGAAGAACAAGATCGAAAAAATCGCTAGGGCATTGGTTCAGAGTTCGTTTGTTTGGCTTTTACTTATGTTGCCAGCCATAGACTTTGGCTGTAGAACCTTCAAACCCCTGCAGTTTATTGCAGTGAAAAACTACAAACCAATTGAGTTCGACCCTTGGGTGTCAAAATTTCCACCGTATCTTTACTCTAAATCAAGCCCAGACGTTCTAATAGTAGGTTCGTCTTTGCCCATGGCGGCCTTTTCACTAGCTGATCAAAAGTTTGCAAGCAAGGCATCAGCCGAAGACCAAGCCTCTTTGCGGACCTACACTCAAGCCAATGAATTCCAAAAAGAGTTGAGCAGCAGGCTTGGTGAAGCAGTCAACGTGGAAAACTTTTCTTGCGCCGGTGGCATGGTCTCTGACACCTATATCTTCTTGAAGCGTTTAATTGATGCAAGACGGATACCGCGGATGGTGTTATACGGAATCTCGCCCCGTGATTTCAGCGACAATCTCATGCCTCCCCTGGGCAAAAGTCCACTTTTCGAAGTCGTATCTGACTGGGGCTGCGAGTTACCAAAGGCCGGAATGAGCACCAGTCAACAATGCGACCTAATTTGCGCCAGCTATAGCTACTTTTACAAAACAAGGCGTAAGTACAGAAACATTGCCCTAGCAATTACAGCAGATAGCCTCGGTAGACCGATGAGCCTATACAAAGCCTCAGAGAACAGCAATAACAAAAAAGACGAGAACGCCAAGCAGCCAGCCACCACGACAGAAGAAAACAATCTTGCCGCTCAGTCAATTGAAACAGAGGAAACCGGCACGGCCCTTGAGAAAGACTTACGGCGCTACGCCAAGCGGTACGCGCCACTCAACCAAAGTCGTTTTCAGAGTGAGAGCGAATATCTCAAAAAACTTGTCCAACTCTGCCTGAAGAATCGAGTAATACTTGTATTCATTGGCATGCCTCTGACATCACAAAACAAAGAACTTATGCCATCACAGCTAAAAGCATCATATTTAGAGGCAATAGCCAGCGTACAAGGTAATAACCTTGTTAAATGGGTGGATATGGCAGCCTCTAATAGTTTTGAGCAGACAGATTTCTCAGATTCCGCACACCTCAATCGTGATGGCAGTAAAAAGTTTCAAAAACTGCTTCTCGACAGTCTAAAAGCCGACCCAATCTGGCAAGCCATCAAAGAGCATTAAGCCCAAAGATTCAGCATAAAATGTTTTAAATACTTCCTCATAGACCATAAAGACCATGAGCGAAGGCAGACAACGATAAAATAGCCAGTATGCGCATCTGTCTCATTTCTCGTGAATATCCACCAGATACAGGTTTTGGCGGAATAGCCACATTTACTAAGCACCTTGCTCACGGCCTTAAAAACCTTGGTCACGAAGTCGTTGTGGTGGCCTTGGCCAAAGAAAAGGCAAAGTTGGCTGATGACGAAGGTATACCGGTGCACAGAGTTGAACCCTATCCGTTCACTTCAAAACTGTCCTCTCTAGGCCTGTGCATGCCCTACACCAAATACGTATTGTCTTCGTGCACAGCCTTATGGGAAAAGTTTGCTCAGCTACACGCAGCTGCCCCTTTCGATATAGTTGATACTCCAGAACTCTTAGCTGAAGGAATAATTCCGGCAGTTACTCAAGTAGTGCCGCAAGTAATTCGCCTTTATACACCGCACTCTAAGTTTATTGCCGAAAAAATGCACAATGTTTTGCCGACCTTTGATCACCAGCTAGTTGCTGTGTTAGAGCGTATTGCCATGCTACAGGCTGCTGTGCTGACATCACCCAGCAATGACCTCGCCAATTTCGTTGCTGGCGATTTAGGCATGCCCGTCGAACGTATACACATAGTAAGAAATCCGATTGACACAACAGTCTTCACTCCAGAAGGAGAGAAAGCACTCCCCAGCTCAGAAAAGCTGAGAATTCTCTTTGTCGGAAGACTAGAGGGTCGTAAAGGTATTACCTATCTAATCGATGCCATACCACAGGTGGTGTCACGATATGCCAATGTCGAATTTGTCATTGTTGGAGACGATACCACCACTGGCGAAGGTATGACCTCGGTGTTAGCGAGCTTAAAAAAATCACTAGAAGCAAGCAACTGCTCAAAATATGTCAGATTCATCGACCGCATATCACTCGATGCCTTACCTAGCTACTATCGCAGCACTGATATCTCGGTAGTTCCCTCTGTATACGACAATTCTCCTTACACCTGCTTGGAGGCCATGGCCTGCGGCAAACCGGTAATCGGAACAGATGCTGGTGGCACCAAAGAATATCTCGAGGATGGTGTGTCTGGAGTAATTATTCCGGCCTGCGATTCAGAAGCACTAGCCAAGGCTTGCATCAGCCTCCTAGAAAACAGTGAAGAGCGCAGTAGACTGAGCGCTGGCGCTCGCGAGCGGGCGGTGAAATACTTCGATCGTACAGAGATAGCGCGGCAAACGGTCACCTGCTACGAGCTAGCCCAGTCTCTCTATCAGCAAAGGAAAGCCTCTCTAGCCGCGGGTAGCCTCTACAATCACGACTACAAACAAGCCACTGAAGATGCAGCAAGACTGATTGATAGCTTCGACAAGAGTATCTATGACATGCTATTTCAGCGTTCGTACCGCTTCAGAATCGGACACTGGCTGGGTGCACTGAAGGCCGAACCTAAACTCTTTGCAGCTAAGATACTGGCTAAGTTCTCACGCTTAGGCTTACGCCTCGTTGGCGCTAAAGAAAACCGCGTAAATGATCTTGTCAAAAATCTAGAAAACTCAATTGGCTCGAAGGACAAATAAGGCCCAGGTGGAAAGCTCGCAGGAAAGTCTGAATAGCAAAAAAGGGTTAAAAGAAAGACCTCTTGCTTTGCTCTATCTTTTTTTTGCCGCCTTGGCTCTCAGGTTGTGGTTCAACTTTGCTACAAGCCACGTCAATGCTGCCACCGCTTCTGACGCCTCTGAATATCTTCGCTATGCCACCGCGCTAAGCAAGTTGAACTGGCTAGCACCGCAATTTGGCCCAGAATGGAAGGAATTTGTCATTTCAGCGCCAGCATTCCCTTTCTTTTTGTGGCTTTGCTCACTACTAACTACCAGCGCTGTAAGCGCCGACATAAATATTTTCCTACTGGCTCAATCACTAATTTCAAGCCTAACAGTAGTGCTTATTGCCTTAATCGGTAAGAACCTCTGGGATAACAAGACAGGCCTGATTGCTGGCTATCTCGCTGCGTTTTACCCAGCCTTCATTGTCAACAGCGGCAGGCTTTATAGCGAGACCTTCGCCACATCAATTGAAGTAGCCGCACTGTTCATTCTCGCTCAATCGGCCAGAGAAGAACAAAATAGACGTTCCGGCCCCTGGCGCTGGCTCAAATATGTACTTTTGGGCGCACTACTAGTAGTGCTACAGCTAACTCGCTCTTCGATGATTCTATTGACAGCCACAGCTTTAGTATTTGTGTTCATAACCGGCGCAAAGGCCCAGCGCCTCAATCTCGCTAACTGGAAAAGAGGAGCAACTAACGTCGCTCTAACTTTCTTAGGATGCGCCACGGTTCTAACACCTTGGTTATTATTCGAGCAAACCGCCTTTAACAAATTAAGCCTAGTTGTAGACAGAGTTGGTCACTACAATCTCTTTGTCGGCACGAATACCGAAATACAAGGCTTCCTTTCTTACCCTTATCCTGACGGCAGAGGCATTGAGCAAAAAAACTTTTTGCAATTAGTAAAAGAGTCTTACAAAAAGAGCCCTAGTCGCTTTATCAAGCTAATGCTAGACAAGCCAGCCCGGCTGTATAAGTTTCCCTGGAACGATTTTAGAACAGCAATTGGCCCAGCCTCGATGCCAGTTCAAGTTGCTTTTCACCAACTGATTTTGCTGCTAGCCGTCATTGGCCTCGCGTTTGCCATACCATTCTCTCCGAAGAACAGAAATCCGGAAACGAAAGAGCAAGAAGCTGCAGACGAAGCAACTAGCATCGAGCAAGCTTTAGGCAAAGCGGCAGTGCTACTAATTATTGGCCTAAATTTGCCCTATCTAGCCTTCATCACTGTGCCTCGCTACAACCTAATGGCCATGCCGGCTCTAATATTATTGGCGGCGGCAGCGATAGGCGCTCTAACAACCCTCTTAAAAGACAACAAACTAGCAAAAGCACCAAAATTACTCTGCTTAAGCAGCATCTTCTTATTGATTTACTTGCGCGACGATCTGCGAGCGCCATTTTCATTCGGCGGTACCGACAGCGTAAGCCTTTATTTCGTGCAAGGTACTGACTTACTAACGCGCAGCTTATTCACAACTTTTGCCACATTGACATTGCTTGGTTCGCTCTGGTTTTGCCTGCCCTTGCTCAACAATCGGCAAGGAATAGCTAACACTGGCAGAATTTTCGTAGCCTTACTCGCAGCAGCCCTGCTGCCCCTAAGCCTATTTCCCCAAAGAGCAAATGGGCGCTTCCAAGAGGGGCTAATCACCCTGTCTGTCCCCGGAGTAACAATCACCGGCCAAATTCCAGTGGCTGAATGCAGTGCTTTCAGTGCACCATCAACTAGTTGGTTCCTACTAGTTGACAGCGATCTCGGACAATTACCCAATCAGCAGTTTGATATTGAATTGAACGGCAAGAAAGTAACAGCACCAGCAATGCCATCTCTAGCAGCCCTAGATGATTGGCACAATTTGAAGCACAACAGTGCAGTCGGTAACTATTTAGAGTGCTCCTACATCTTCGATTGCTTGAGTCGCGAAGCGGCAATGACAAACACTGAATTGCGCCAATGGTTTATCATCCCGCTTAACGCCGAACAGAAAGCACAACTAGAAAAAACAAAATCGGCCGAAGTTTCTATCGTGCAAAAGTCATCTGAGCCGACCACTCTATTCACAGCTGCTAGACTCAACAACAAGCAACTAATACCGTCACGCAAAGTTTACTCTTGGGAAAAAGCTTTCTATGGAGTAGAAAATGACCAAGGCCTAACCTGCCCGCGCTACGATGAAGTGGTGCCGAAACGAAGCGCCACCTGGACCGTTAAGGCCCAGGGCAAGAGCGAAGAGCTAAGTGGAGTCGATCTCAATGTCAGATTGATTGCAGTGGAAAATACTGCAGCAGCGGCCAATGTCCAGCAAGAACAAATACAAGAAAAGAGCACTACTAGTGGAACGGCGAGCGTCACCCTAAAACTCGACAAGGACAGCCTGAGCGAAGGGCAACTTATGGGCATTGCTATCAACCTCGCCTACGCCCCGAACTATCGCCCAGAAGCACACATATTAAAGGACTCGGTTGAAACGAAACCACAACTAACACTCCATTGGCTTGACCCAGCTGGAGCAAAACAAACAATGAACCTGCCTTGGCTAGCAAAGCCGCAAGAGAAACTTACGCTCTTGCTGCCTCTAGACCTCAGGCAAATTGACGGACGTGAATTCAGGGTAAGCTGTGCCTACCCCGATAAAGACTGTCAAATCGAAATCTCTTCCAGCATCCTCAACTGCCATCCGCTCTGGTCAAAACAGGAGCTCTTCTAAGTGACAAAAACCATTGCACGCAATCCCCTCTTTCACTTACTGCTTCTCACCGCTATCGTTTGGCTAATTTTTGCCCGCACTCTCGGAAGCTATTTTCTTGCTGATGACTTTGGCGAAATATATTATGCCAACACCATCTGCAACGGTGACTACGGGCTGATTTGGCTCAATTTCACCAGCAACTTTATGTCTGTACCCGGCATGAGCGTCTGGCGCCCATGGCTGCTAGTCAGCTTGCTAATAGATTTTGTCATATGGAAAGCAAACCCAGTTGGGTTCTACTTAACCAACGTGCTCTCTTACAACGCGGTGGTGCTATTGCTCTACTGGCTAATGCGACAGCTAACTAAAGAGGCTGGAGTAGCTAAGTCGAGCCTAGTAGCAATACTTACTGCCCTATTGTTTGCGGTCTCACCACTGCATTGCGAGAGCGTTTCATGGGTAGTGGGCCGCGTCGACGTTGTTTGCGCTGTGTTTTATCTAGTCTGCCTCAACCTCTTTATGAAGAGCGAAGTAGCACAGAGCCAAGGCAACCGCAAGCTCAGCAAGATGCTTACGGCTGCGTCAATTGTCTCTTGGTGGATTGCCATGTGGACCAAAGAAATGGCCATCGGTGCGCCGGCTATGGTCGCCACAATGGCATTCTTATTTAGTCATCAACCGGGTAATTTAAAATATGCAGTGCAGCGCGCACTGCCACTGTGGACATCTACTGCTGTCTATTTTGTCCTTCGCTATCTGGCCCTAGGCACTCTTCTTGGTGGCTACACCCAAGGCATTGGCGATTCACAAGCAGCCAACGCCCTCTTACATTGGCTCGACCCAGACACACTGCGCCGCTTGTTCTTTCCTTTTGTCTATAGCCTCTATGACCAAAATCAAACACCGGCCGTGGTCCTGGCAATCTGCTATACCATTGCCTTGACCACAATTCTACTAAGAACCTTAAGCCTTAAAATCAGTGGCAAATGGTTAGCATTTTTGTTCGTCTGGACTGCCACCTGCCTGGCACCACTATACAAACTCTGGGGGCTCGGCTACGAACTAGAAGGTGCCCGTTTCTGCTTCTTTCTCACTATGCCCCTAGCGGCATTTATGCCAGTTATGCTGCTCATTGAGCAGCGAGCAAAAATAACAATGCCGACCTCTCGCATCGATTGGGCTATGACAATCAACGCCAGAGTTATTGGCCTTAGTGCAGTACTAATAGCCGCACTAATTCTTGGAAAAACAGCTTTCCGAACCAATCTTGAATGGGTACACGCAGGCAAAGAAGTGCGTCAATTCCTCAGCCAAGTCGGTGAACTGAACGCACAAGTAGCAGCTCAAAATCAAGAAGCCATTGTTCTAGGGATACCGAAGCGGCACGGCGGCGCACATATGATCTTGAACGGCTCGACCCTGATTAAAGGCCTTAGCCCACCTTTCACGCCAACAAACGAATCTAGTCACATTCTCACTTTTGACCCAATTCTGTTCAGTGAAGCCTTTCCCCTCGAGGCTAGTCGCTTTAGAAGATCAATTGCACAAGGCAAGCATGTGGCCTTTTGGGATAGTGAAGAGAGGCAGCTCAAGAAAATTAGTTTAGAAGCAGCTGGCCCCTTGCCACAATTAGCTCTCGCCAGCAATACCAGCACCACACGGACTCTACAGGGCTACCCACACAGCCTCAAGCGAGTAAGACAAACAGCAGACAAGCAGTCACAACCTTTACTCGTTGATATTTGCGAAGGCGATGGGCTGTCATTTTCTAACATCAATATGCCTCCACTGTCAGCTGACTACCTTGAGTGCTCCTTAAATCTCACGCCACCAGCTGACGCCCGTGAAGCTACCTTTGCCGTCAACTTTGATGAATTCTCCAACAATTCATCAAAGCTGAGCACAAGCAAAGCAAAACTAAAGCTAGTAAGCGACAAGAAGCAAGAGTGCCTAGTGCGTATTCCTCTATCAAGCAATTGGCGCTGGTTTACTAAAAAAATCGACAACCTCTTTCTTGAGTTACCACCGGGTTCTGAAGTAGCAATCCATTCACTAAAGTTGAGACGGGCCAACGAGCTGCAACCGACTCTCATAGCAGAAGGGGTGAAGCAAAGCAATGAAGGATTTTATTTCGTTGACAACAAACACCTTCGCCTGCGGGTTCACCTTCCACTTAGCGCTAGCGATGAGAAGATAGCCACACTAGCACTGAAGATAACTGCTCCAAATGCCTTTTTGGACAACTTCAGCAACAGCACCGACGCCATAGAGCAATCAAGTAGCCACAGCCTTGAATCAGAATCACTGGCGGACAACGCAATAGTGCTCACTCTTGATCTGAGCAAGCTAAGCCGAGACAACTATAGACAAGTGCAAGTGCAGTGCCTAAACGCTAAGAACCAACAAATTGGCGAACTAAGCGATCCAATCACAATCAAGCTTTCGAGATAGTTTTGGCTTTCAAAATCATTGGCATGATCAAACCTAGCACAATAGACAGAAGCGAAAGCATTGCAAAAATGACTCCTAGCCTAAACGATTGCGGTTCGTACTCAAAGACGACAACGTGCTCACCAGCGGGCACCAAGATGGCTCTAAATAAGAGATTCGCTCGCAAGATATCAGCTTGTTTGCCGTCGATAGTAGCCTTCCAGCCTGGATAGAAAGTATCGGTCAAAACCAAACAAGATTTTTCTCGACAAGAATATCTAATTAAGACTCTGTTTGCGCCCTGTCGCTCTAGTGAGACAGCTTCGATGGGGCTCTGTCCATGGGGCAAACTAGATTCATCAAGCGAAACAAGATCCTTCTCTTCTCCAGCCTCTAGTACAACGTCGCGCGACGGATCAAAAGAAACAGCCTTGAGCAGAGCGCTCGCTGCATCTTTTGATGGAGCCAAGCGACAACTACTAACAAGATAGGCCTCCGGTAGGCAATGAGCATTCTCATAAACACTGATTCCTTCAGATGTAGTGAAAATGGGCCGATAACGCGCTGGCAGCGGCTTGAATTGACTAACCAAATATTTGACACTAGCTAGATCAACAAACGGCGTGACACTAGCAGTGCCATCGGCTTGAATGTATGACTGATTGCGAAAATCATCTAGCCGCGCTCCACAAAGCACAACGAAGTCGGCAAATCGAGCAGGGAGCATGGGATTATGCACGCGCAAAGAGGGAATGCCGTAAACAATATTGGCATTGGGCTTAAGTACATGCTCTGTCACAGAGAGAACACGGCCCGGATGGCTGGCAAAGAAATCTGTCAATTGAGTTTTAGGGAAATCAAAATGAGGCTGAATAGGAAGGGCTGTGCGGGCTATTATTAGTGAGCTAGTCAGGTTTAACAGAAGCGCAGACCAGACTACAATTTTCTGATTATCTCCTCGATTGAATAACAGAACTGAAGCAAAGAAAATCAACACCAATACTATATTTAGCACCATTGAATGAAATTCAAAGTGCATTGAAGGCACAGTCTGATCAAAATCGAATGGTTTCAAACTGATTCCGGCATAGAAGATAAATAGCGGTACTAAAACAGCAACGATAGAGGCAGCACCGGCAATTCTTAGCACCATGGGCCCACGAGCCCTCTGGTTAAGGCCTTGTTGCCGAGTTAGAACCTGCAGGCCTATGCCAGCAAGAGCCGAGACAAGTAAAAGAAACAGTGGTATCAAATAAACAGTAATGAGATAAGAAAGCGGTCGCACGCTCAGCATCTGGTCAAGAAAGCCCAACCGCCCAATCAAAGCCAAGGCGACAAAGGCCGTGATTGCCAGAGTGAAAGATACCAGGCGCTGACTCTTCGTGGCCAGTACTGAAAGCGCAAGAAGAACCCAAGTAATAGGGCCAAGAAAAGAGCTCGAAGGGCCGTAGCAGGGCTGAATCAAGTTAAGGACAATGCCCGGCCAAGGGGCGTAAGCTGCAGCACCGTCACCATATTTGTATGATTCACCACAACTCAGAAATTCAACGAATGGCAGCAACACTGGTGCCGTCAGGCCCAAAGAAAGCAGACCAATAGAGAAAAGATTGCACCATAGAGTCTTAGTTGAGTTCTTTGAAAGAGCAGCATTGACTAGAGTTGAGTGCCCAACTGCAAAATAGAGCAGACAAGCAAAAACGACGCCATACAAAGACGACTCAGGATGACCTGACAAAACAAAAGTAGCAGTCATTAGCGTTGCCGCTAGTATTGATAGGCGGCCAGCAAAACGAGCAGCATAGACATAACTAGCCATAAGAGCCGGTAGAAGCGCCTGAGAAGTGCCGGAAAGTAATTCTAGATAGTAAAGAATGAAGGGACAAAATGAGTAGGCAAGCGCCGCAAAAATCGCAGGCAAGCGCTCCAAGGTAAGCAAGCGAGCCAATGCATATGAACCCAGAAGACAAAGCCCAACCTCACCAACCAATACTAAATTATAGCTTCGCGCTCCCGGAAAGAGCGCCAGTGGCAAGTGCAAAGGAGCAAAAACACAAGCCTGAATATCACCAATTAATGGCATCCCGCAGCCGCTGTATTGATTCCACAGAGGCAAAGTGAATTGATGCCAGAGCTTAGCCACAAAAAAATAATTCGGCAACAGCAACTGCACCAGTGAGGGATCGCAACTGCCCACACTATTGTTGCTGTACTGCTGAAAAACAGAATCCCAATTAGCCAATCGGCATAACTTTGAAATAGGTTTGGCATTGAAAACAGTGCGAAAGAAGACCATCAAAACAATAGCCAATAACCAGAGCACAGCCATTTTATCGCTGGCCAGAAGGCTCTTGGGGCGCCTTGAACGAGAATTCTCACAGTCGCCAGGCTCAATCATATTGAACTATTCTTTTTGCTCGTAAGCAGAGAGTGGCAAAGTAAACTCTTTAGTCTTGACCAAAGAATGATCGTCCATCAATTCTCTATACAACGGCAAGACTTCATCAACAGAGCCCTGTTTGACAATCTGACCACCATTGAGCAAAACCGCATGCTGACACCATTCAGACACAGCGTGCATATCATGACTAACAAAGATGATTGTTTTGCCATCATTCTTCATAGCCCAAATGTGCTCTTTGCACTTATTCTGAAAATAGACATCACCAACTGCTAAGGCCTCATCAACAAGTAATATCTCAGGCTCAACACTAACAGCTGTGGCAAAGGCTAAACGAACGACCATACCACTCGAATAGGTCTTGATAGGCTGATCAAAGAAATCACCCAGTTCGGCAAAAGCTGCAATTGAGGGCAATAGTTTCTCAATCTCTGCTTTAGAAACACCAAGAATCATGGCATTCATGACCACATTCTCGCGGCCGGTGTACTCAGACTGAAAACCTGCACCAAGTTCGAGAATGGCTGTAATCCGGCCATTGCGAACGACGGTGCCAGTCGTTGGTTCAAGTACCCCAGCGATTATCTGAAGCAAAGTAGACTTGCCGGAACCATTTGGACCGATTAGAGCTGTAATTCCTTGCGGAAACTCTATATCAATATCTCGCAACGCCCAATACTCGCGATGAAAGCTCTGCCGATTACCGACAAGAATTTCACGCAAGCGATCAACTGGTCGCTCGTAGATGTTATAACGTTTCGAGACTTGCGAAACGTTTACGCGAACTTGGCTAGTGATATCAGAAACCGTCATGGACAACCATTCTTAGAGGTTTGAAAGCTCTAGTCTAAACATTCTTCTGCTACTTATCCACAAGCTCGCATTAACAAACAGTCATTTAACCGATTCACTTAGCTCTTTCTCCCACTGCTCTATACACTTGGCAGGCAGTCCAAAACCCATTCCCCGAGCCGAGACAGTCTGAATAAAATGTTTCGCATCTCGAGCAGCAATAAGCTCTGCGCCTGGCGCAACAACAAGTATCAGTCGATCAAAAGGATAGCGGCCACATTCATATCCACGGGCGACATCTTTCACGCCCTTAGAATCAACTGACAGACGATCTGAGACAACGCTGGCATTAACATCAAAGTCATTCAAGCCAATACGAAGCATATTACAAAAATCCCAAACACCATCAAAAACGGGGCTCCACATAACATAGCGAGGACAATTGACAAGCAAAAGGGTTGGGCCCTTACCAAGATTATCCCTCTGAGCCAATATGTTTTTTCTAATTGTCGTTTGGGTTTGCCAAGACACTAGCCAGGGCCGCGCCAGGCCAAAATTAGTCAAACCAAAGCAAGCCACCAGCGCGCCAGAGAACAGAGCAAGTAGCACAGACGCGATGTTATTAGCACGAACACCTGACCAGTAAGGAACAAGCTTCAACAGGCCAAGTAAAACAATTGACGAGGCGAAAGCTGCGCCAGCATTGATGCGATTGACCATTGTGTAATAGGTTGGCTCATAGTCAGAACTGAGGCCAAAAACACTATAGGAGGCAACTACACCTATTGCGCCAATACCGATCAAATAGAGTGGCGTTAGATAGCCTCTCGCGGGCTCCAGCGGTGATTGTACAGTTCTCTCCCGGGCATCAAATTGCCTCAAGCCAAAAACCACAGCTGCAGCCCCCACCCCTATGGATGCCAGCCGCAGCCACTCGGCTCGGGAAATGCTCGCCCAAACCGCTTGGCATTGCTCAAAAATAAAGGCAAAGAAAGCAATGGGCAAATTTAGTTCACAGCCTCTAGCTAACGTTTTAACCATTACCGGCCAGTCAAAAATTGCTTGGTGAACGTAGCCCTTACCCAATACAGGCATAAAAAACTTGAGATAACAAATAAGCAGGCCAATGGAAATACTCAGGGCTACGGCAACGACAAGCCCCGGACGCAGCGAACTAAGCCAACTCTCAGCTTCAAGGCTAGGCTTTGTCAACGCCGCAACTAATAAAACATTTAGTGCAGCTAGAGGAACAAGAGTTTCGTAATTGAGCAAAGAAAGGAGAAAGAATAAAGAAGCCAGAGAAGCAAAAAGCCAAGGCTTAAACCGCACTCCTGATTGGCCTTGAACAATTGCACTATCAGCGAAGGCCAGAGAAAAATGCAATGAACAAAGATATAGGAACATACTAAGAGTAACAGAGCTACAGATTACCCAATAGTGAGTTGAATCATGGCCAGGATGCAACAAGAAAAATAGTGCCGCAATCAGTGCGATGGCTTTCTCACCAGAGATTCTTACAAAGATTCTGTAGGCAAGGAAGGCACACAGGGCTTCTAGGCCCAGGTTAAAGAGGTGAAAGATCAGCGGATTAGCACCAGCAAACCAATCTATCAAGCCAAAATGTAAGACTTCCAAAGGGCGATTCTGCACCCGGGAGTCGTTGAGGAGATAGTATTTTAAATACTCGATCAGGCCCTGGTTACGGGGAGCAAAATGAAGATAGGCCATGGTGGCCCAATCATCCAGATAGAACCCGACCTTTCCCATAATCGGCAGAAAACAGCATAGTTCTATGAATGCCAGCACTAGAGCAGACAAGAGATTGCTATTTGGGTTGAAATGTCCTTTTTGCACCATACTCCAAGGGGAGGAACGTAACTAGTAAAGAGTGTTTGTGCCGAGACTAAGGTCAATATCACTAGGCTCAGATATAGACAGAACCAAATCCTTGACCAAAAAGCTTCCTACATTGCGATCGATTCCGTATTGACTAAACTGCTCCCACCGACCAGGAAAGAGGCCAACGCTGATCATATAGTCACGGTTAGGAGCAGAGGACAAGAAAACACGATCATTGATTTCAAACTGAGCAAATTGAGACTTCGCTTCTATGAATGGCGGACTTCCTGGCAAAATCATAAATGGTGAATTTGGCTCAGTACCGTGCAGTGTAACAAATATGCCAATTTTGTTCATGCGACCGATAGAGCAGACCTTACCTTTCAAACTGATTTGCACCTGCCTTGCCGAGTTAAACTGAGCAGGCATACTCGTAGAAAGGCTCATGGTGCGAGCCAGTAACATAGTATAACGGTCAATCTTGAGAGCCTTACCGTCACCGGAAGCTAGAAGTACCGGATCGAAGCGCTCTAGGAACAGAGGTATATTGACAGAATCATTAGTGTTTTCAGCTGGCAGAGAAGGTCTACTAGCCCGCAGTAGATACAGCCTCGGCTGTCGGTAAAGTAGTGGCTTAGATTGAGAAGCGGCCCCAACGAAATTGCCACTCTCTGCCCATAACTTCGTCAATCGGCGCTCAAGCACACGGCCATCTAGCCCCAAGCCTTCATTGCACATTTTGCTGGCTGAGAACAGGGCCTTATTGGGCAGACGAATAGATTGTTCTCCAGCATCGAAACGGTCAGCAAAAACAGTCAAGCCGTCAGCGCCAGCCACCACCGCCAAGCGATTTTTGCCACCCAAATGAATCAAACTGGAAGGTACCTGTAGTACCCTCCACTGCCTCATTCTATCAACTGGCAAGTCAAAGATACTGGCATACATGCGCATGATGTTGAAGACGAAATAACTGGCAGAATCAACTTTATTAGCCTCGATCAGCTTGCCGTCGAGAGAAACCCCATTGAATGTAAAACGGGCACTAGCAAAGCGTCTATCACAATCAATGTAAACCAGATACTGACTAGTTGCCCCTATCTCTTTCTCGGAAGGAAGAGCCACATCTCTGACTATCTGGTCGCCAGCGGCTAGCTCTATAGGGCATTCTCGCTGATTATCCTTAAACAGCGAAGTAGCACCAATCGGAAGAACAAAGAAGGCAACAAAAGCAAAACTGAGAACCAGTCTTACTATGTTTTTCTGCACAAAACTAAGTGACTCAAAGGAAGCATATTTATTGAGAAGCCACAATAAATCACAAAACACAACTAACAGCGCTGCCACTCGAAGAACAGTGAGAGCGAGTAAGGCCTGACCAAGGGGCAATTGCTGAAGAAGCGTAATATTAGAACTAGCCTTCAGAGATAAGACCATCAGTAGTATCAAGGCGATTGTCAGGCTAAGCCTCTTCCACCCTAAGGCATCCAACCACGACCAGGCAAAAGCAGCAGAGACAAGAAGAAACGGTAAAGCTGGTGCACCGTATCTTACAGTAGACTCAAAAGGCAAATAAAGGAAAGCGTGAATGGCAATAAGTGCTGGTGTAATGAGCAAAAAGTACCGCCGCGAACCCAAACCTTCCTCGACAAGACCAGTGCCTGTCCCAAGTTCCAGGAGCATCAAGAGCGAGCCAATAAGCGCGAGCGATAAGAATATTCCGTGGAGAAAATCTTGCTGCTCGATATTTAAGCCAAATACTTTTTGCTTAAAATCATTCCAGGCAAAACCCAGTGTCCTAGTAAATTTACGCAGGTACAAATTAGAAATTTCCTGAGGATGCTCGCGCCAGGATTTAACAAATATAGCTAGTGAATTAGCTGAGTCTGGCACCTTATCGGTTGGAGAATCAAAGCCCATGGCCCCGCGTCCATCGGTCTCTAGCTCATGGCCTTGAGCGACATTAGAAGCTGGCTGGCGCTGAGGCATCAAATAGAACTGACCAGTCGCTACTTTTGTAAACGTTAGCCAACCGCCCAGCAGCAGCAAAAACGTCGCAGAGACCGTAATCAAAGGCAATAGTAGCGACGCCTTAGCGCGGAAACGACAGAAGAAAGCCAAAATCAAAAGCACAGCCCAGGCGGGAGTCAAAGCCGGCTTGAGCAAGAACCCCATAGCACAGGACAGTCCCGCTAGTAGAGAGGCAAGCAAGAGAGCATTATTTCTTCGACTGCAAACAATAACTGAGCTGGCAAGCGCAAGAGCGAGAAGCAGAAAAGTAGCAATGGGCTCTGTTAAGAAACGCCCTGATGAGGCAATGGTAGTAGGGTAGGCAGCAAAGAGTAAAGCGCTAGCAAAGGCCAGTTTTTTTGACCGAGTGAGCGACCAGGCAATAAAGGCTACGGCGCCAGCACAGATAGCGTTAAGGAGCGCCAGCATCAAAACTATCGCAGGCCAAGACGAAGAAAGAGCTGATTGTTTAGCGGTGAGAAATGCAAGGGCACCAAAAAGCGGCATTACCGGCCCATCAAGCATGATATTCGCGACAAAAGTTGGCTCAGTAATTAGAGCGCCGGCGCCTGAAAGCCGCCCGGCTAAAACAGCCTGCAAAGCTCTAAGAACCTGCGTCGAAGCAAGAAGATAGTGAGCAGAATCAAAAATAAAAACGATATGGGTCTCAAAAACGCGCAGTTGATACCATAGTGATGCTGCAAGCGAAAAAAGCATCGGCAAGATTATGAAAGCGTTTTTGCCTATAAAGTCACAGCTCTTTTTCATGGCAGACACTAAGGTTTCAATACAACATCGTTTCGGGCCGCACTAGCTTGAATTGCCTCGGTTAAAGCGGCAAATAGCTTCTTGCCACCGCGAGCATTCAAGTGAGCAGAATCTTCAAAGTCATCGTCACTAATCTCAGGGCTGTCAGATAAGTGAACCACCGGAACCTTTTGCTCTTCCTCAAGATATTTGATAAATTGCCGATATTTCTCTTGGTATCCTTTGTCGAGCAGGAGCCGGTTCGGACTGCTGATTGGCATATCAGCCACAATCACGCTGACACCTGCATTCTTTGCCTGAGCCAACAACTTTAAGCAGTCTGCTTTCTCAGACTCAAAAAAGGCTGCGTCAGGCGGATTATAAATGGTGTCGTACATAGAAAGATCGCTGTACTTAGGCCCTAAGGGCTTTTCACTGGCCTGCCACTCCATCTCTGGATTAACAAGCGAAATTGGCTTACGTCGACGAATATTGTTTTCCGCTTCCCAATTATTCATCGGCCGATTCAGCGCTGAAGCAACAAGGTTGCAAATCAGCGAGCGATAGTCAGCCTTAACACGATAGAAATAAGATATCAACCCTGGCGCTGCCACAAGCGCTTCCTTGTTCAAGCCACCATCTTTCCACAGAGGTGGAGCTGTGGCAAAATCTCCCAGGACTTGGAACACTGGTGTGTTCCTTATCTGCTTGTGCATGTTGTCTAAAAATGAACGCGGTGCTAATTCAAGTATCACGACTTTCGGCCTTTTTCCCCACTCGAGCGCCTTGCGAAGAATGAGCAATTGATCACTGACGATGCTTCCTTGAACTCCCAAATTACAAATCTCAACCGGGGTCTGCAAGGCTCTTTCAAGCTGTTTCGTAAAATAACGAGGTACCGTGTCACCACTAACGCGGTGTCGAATATACCAATTATCGTAGCGATGGGGCTTAGAATCCATCTCTTCGTCAGTTCTCGTGGAAGGGAAGAGAATCAGCGATGAACCCAGCATCAATATTTGTGGATTATAAGAGCGATTGTCCAAAAAGGAGCGCAGCTTGAACACAAGCGGATTTTGCTCAAGCGGAATAAATTCGGTGACATCAAAAAAACGGAGCGGTCGAAAAAACGCGAAAAGGACATCAAAAAGAATGACCAGCACTACTGTTAATAGAAATGTGCTCCGCAACAATGTCACTTTGCCGTTCCAACCTGAACATTCTTCATTGAGATCAAATAGTAACCGACAGACGAAATGGCAAGATGCTAGCACAAGCACGGGTTCCTCCCATGAGAGCAGCGAAAGAATTGAAATCGAGAGCGCCCTGCCAAGCGGTAGCAACAATGGGGTCGCTGCCTAAGGATAAGTATTTGTCAAGGCAAGCTCAGGCGAAGAACTGTATATTCTACTGTGCGAAAAATTGGATCTAAATTTGCTCTTCAACAGTCTAAATTACTTGCTATTTCTGCCAGTGGTGGTACTCGCCTTCTGGCTATTGCCTCATCGTTTTCGCTCAATCTTTCTCTTACTAGCAAGCCTCTTTTTCTACATGAGTTGGCTGCCGATTTATGGTTTCCTCATCGCCGCGTTGACCGTGACCAACTATCTAATAGGTCAGGCAATTAGCAAAAGGAAGCACGCAGGCCAATACTTGGCCATAGGGGTAGTTTTCAATCTTGCCACCCTGAGTTATTACAAGTATGCAGACTTTGCCATAGACACCTGGAACAAGGCTACCCTGAGCCTGGGCCCCTTGCTGCAAATACAACCACAATCATTGAGTTTTCCTCTGCAGCACATCCTATTGCCCTTAGGAATTTCCTTCTTCGTCTTTGAATTCATTCACTATTTAACTGACGTCTACAAAGGCGGCAAGCCAATTGGCAACTTCGTCAATTTTTCGTTATTTGCTTCATTTTTTCCGTCTCAAATCGCTGGCCCGATTAAGCGTTATCAAGATTTCATCAAACAGCTCGAGTATCCTCGCATCTTCTCGGCAGGTGGCCTTGAACGTGGCCTGCGTTTAATTCTGCAAGGCCTCTTCAAAAAAGTGGCGATTGCCGACAATCTAGCCCCCATAGTTAACGCTGGATTTTCTAACGCCAGCACAATTGGCGGGCCCGAGGCATGGATGGCGGCCGGCGCCTTTGCCGTTCAAATTTATTGCGATTTCTCTGGCTATACCGATATGGGTAGGGGCTCAGCCATAATGCTGGGCTTTGACCTACCAGATAATTTCAACTGGCCATACATAGCCAAGAACTTACCCGACTTCTGGAAGAGATGGCACATCTCACTCTCCTCCTGGTTACGCGACTATCTATATATTCCGTTAGGCGGCAGTAAATGCAGCCTGAGCAGGCGTCACACCAATTTAATTATCACCATGCTACTAGGAGGCCTCTGGCACGGGGCCTCCTGGCACTATGTCGTCTGGGGTGCATTCCATGGCATCGGCCTGGTTTTCTGCCATAGCTATGATGCTTTGGTAAAAAGAGAAGGGGCAATTGCCAGCGCGTTGAGAAAGTTTCACGCCGCTCCTGTTGGGGTGGTATTTTCCGTTCTATTGACATTCCTCTTCGTCCTGGTCGGCTGGGTCTTCTTTAGAGCCGACACAATCGCTCAAAGTTTACAGCTGCTGCAGGCCATGGGCTCGTTAAATAGCTCAACCTGCTTAGCCGAACCAATTGAAAAATACCCGGTTGCAATAGCCATAGTTCTCTATCTTGTGGGGCGATTACTGGTCGACAAAAAAGCACTCTGGCTCAGGCAAATTTCTCCAACACTAAGAGACAAACTGTGGCCCTTGGCACCAGCCCGCCTGGCGGCCTACATTTGCTTCTTTATTTGCGCCATAGGTCTCGCACCAGCCGGCAAAACCCCCTTTATTTACTTCCAGTTCTAGGTTCTACGTAGTTGAAAAGCAATCTAGCTGCTAACGATAAGAAAGATTCAAGCGCCACCACCAGTGGCACCAGAACTGCTTATCCCTGGATTAAGGCTACTCTACAAATTATTCCCTACAGCTTCATTTGCCTCTGTCTACTTGAAGCAGTATTTTACCTAGCCCGAGTAGGTGAATCAGACCACCTCATGCCCGATTCAAAAATCGGCTTCAAGCCCTTTGCCAACAAGAGAGTAACCCAAAGAAACGAAGGTTTTGGCAGTTTTCGCTTTAACTCATTCGGCATGCAAAATGACGAAATCACTGTCAGCAAGCCCTCCAATGTGATTCGTATTGCAGTATTTGGCGACTCTTACGTCGAGTCACTACAGGTGCCCAGAGAACAAAATTATTGCAGCCTATTGGCGGAGAAACTTAGTACAAAACTCGGTAAACAGGTTCAGGTTCTTAATTTTGGAGTATCAAATTATTCACTAGCGCAAGATTATCTACGCTATCAAACCCTAGCAAAAAACTTCAAACCAGACTTGGTAATTGTCGCTTATAGAGTCGGCGAAACAGAAAAAGTTTTGCCCGATAACACGCAGTCACTAGCTTTCGTTCGACCGATGTTATTTCCACAAGCAGACGGCACCCTCAGGTACGACAACAGCGCAGTAGCCAATTTTGCCAAGTCGAAAGAAGGCAAGCGCATTAGCACCACTAGCTTTTTGCGAGAGAACAGCCGCATCTGGAGCATAATTGGCCGCATGCAACAGAACTCTGCCAGCTTGACCCTACCAATGGCGAGCAAGAAGCTAGCAACAGTACAGATAGCCAATGACAATACTAGAGAGAAATTCGTCAGCTGTTACTGGTACTTGATCGATGCCATAATCAAGAACTTTGCGAAAGAATGTGCTTCCAATCATACGGCCATGCTGATCATGCGCACACCGATGGTACACCCAGGCGAATATATTCTCAGCCAAAACAAAGTGGAGGCAAGTCAACTAGAAACAACCGCTAAAGCGGCCAAAGCTGACTTTATTGACATCGATCAACTTATGCAAACTATAGTCAAAGACCGTGACTATCAGCCCTATTTCTTAGAGGGTAGCCATTTCTCAAAGAAAATGCATAATTTCGTAGCCGATCAGCTAGCAACGAAGGTTGCTAACGATATGGTTGATAAGTTACGACCGACAGATAATAAGACCTTAGAAATAAAATGACGGTTCCTGAAGCTTATTGCCTACGATTGATGTCAATGCTGCCGTGGTACCTTAAACTAGTAGACTTAACTTACTAATGAAGAATCCCATATGTTTCGTCCAGGCAGAAGCTCAGACCAGTCTAAAATCAGATTACCCAAGCAAACTACCGCTCCTGGCGTTAGGGAGCTGACGGCAATCTACGAACAAGCTCGGGAAAACCGAGCCCGCGAGGTTGAGCTTGTCTGGCAAGTGCCCCAGTCAAGCATGAGCTACAGCATACATGTCAAGTTCGACAGAGTAACACCTCACCCTGTTTGGAACATCTGGGAGAACAACGGACGCGAGTCAAAAATGGTCTGGCGCTTTGAGACCTCAGACGTGCACATGATTTATGACGTCGTAGCAATGCTCGACGTGGCCCACCAAAAAACTACAGGAACAGTTCAGGCCGTCAATTCTACGGGTGGCTTTAACCCAGTAGCAAGCGGACAATTTGGCACAAGGCAGGGCATGCCAGCCATGTCTCCGCCAGGAACTTCGATTTCAGGGAATTCAACGACTTCGGGCAGCTTCTCAACCTCCCAACACACAGCACCACCCGGCCAATTGAGTGGGCAGAATTTTCCACAACAACCGCTGCAAGGCGGGTTTAGTCAACCAGCTCCGGCAGTGACAAACGGCTGGAGGACGGTTGAAGAGACCGCAGCGAGCCAGAACAACAGTAATTCTTTCCAGAACAATGGCTTCCAACCCCAAACTGGTAATTTCCAGAGCCCACAGACTGGGGGCTTCCAACAACAGTCACAAGTTGGCATGCAGAGCACCGGCATGGCCCAAGCAATTCAGCAGGCACAGGCCGCTAACCCAAACCCCGGCAATTTTCCACAGCCAAGCAGCCAGATGACCGGGGGCTTTAACCCCGGACAGAAACCAGTATCACCGGTCAGCCCATCAGGCTCTCAGAGTATGCCAGAGGGCACACTTCCGGCTGATTTCTTCTCCGAAGCTCCGGCAACCATTGCTGCAGCGCCAGTAAAAACAAATTCGATAGAAGGCACTATCGAACAGAACCCCATGAATAACGTCCTCACCACCATTGGCATGCAACAAGTCACTGGCAAGCTTGAAGTTGTAGGACCGGCAGCGGTTGGACATGTCTATTTTGAGAACGGTATTCCCAAAGATGCTCAAACCTCAAATAATAGAGGTGATGAAGCAATAAAAGAACTAGTCACCTGGAGATCAGGGACTTTCTTATTTAAGCCTGGCGTGCGCACAGAAATGCAATCAGTCGAAAAAAGCTTGCAGTCTTCTGTGATGGAAGGCATCGCCTTGCTAGACCAACTGAAGCACCTTGAGAAAGCTGGTCTAGTTTATGAATCTACCATTATTCAAAAGCAAAAGAATCTGGGAGAGCCCGAACTTAAGCTGATGCTATCGAAAGGTGTGCCCTTAGACTTCAACACCCAAAAAGAAGTTTATGAGTCTCTCAAGCACAAGACCACCTTTACTGATCTGCTTAGAGACAGGCCCATGGAGCAGACTCAATGGGCGCCCTTGCTGTTCAACTTGCTATATTGCGGCCTCATTGAAATTCGCCCACCTGCCGCCGCCCGTGGTGGCGCCCTAGACTTCCTGGGCGAATCAAAATCAATTATTCAAAATCTTGCCTACAATTTCATTCGCACAGACACGGGTCTGATGAGCTGCGAAGCCCTGCTCTATTTTATGGAGTATGAGTACTACCGCTACGAAGCCTACAACTGGCCCATGTCACTGGTTGTATTTGAGTTAATGCTCAAGCGCACAGGCGGTAGCGGCATCATCGAAAAAGATCCTTTGCCAGTGCAAGCGCTGCAAACTGCGGCCATGAGAATCGGCTTGGTGAAGCGACCACTGGATACCCTGGCGCACTTCTACGGCCAAGACTTTGCCATTATGATGCCTAATACCAAGGCCTCACAAGCGGCGTTTGTAGCCAATCGAGTGCTCGATGCGCTAACCGTAACACCGCTGGCACCAGGAATTGACAAAGCTAATCTGTCACTCGCCTTCGGTGTCGCCAACTTGCCAGCAGACGGCGAAGATCTTGAGTCTCTCATTCAATCGGCAGTAAATGCCCACGATGAAGCCAAGAAAGGGACGTTCCCAATTGTTCTTGCTCGCACCAGTAAGAGAGATTGATGACTGAGGAAACAGCCAACGTAGCTATGCTGCAAATCGGGGATCTCCTCGTCCGCAGTGGCATAATCGAGCCGAACCTTCTAGACGAAGTTAATCGTTTGGCAGTGAAAATGAGACTGCCAATTGGCCGCATCCTAACCATGCACGGTCACGTTGCCGACAATGTTTTAGCCACTGCTGTAGAAGTGCAGTCTCGCATAAAAGACAAAGCTTTGCCCGTCGAACACGGGGTACGTGCCCTTGGTTTAGTGGCACAGGAAAAGATAAGCTTAGACGAGGCATTGCTTAAACTTGCCCCCAAAGCCGCACCGAAACCAGTACCTACCAGTAACCGACTGGGCGAGATATTAATGCAAGCAGGCTTTGCATCACCGAAGCAAATCGAAGATGCTCTAATTGCCGCAACAGAGACAGGCTTGCCACTAGGGATGGTGCTACTGAGCAAGGGCATCATTTCGCGCACTGGTCTCAATTCGGCTTTAATGGCTCAGCAACTGATTAGACGCGGAGTGGCAGAACGTGACAAAATCATCTACGCGCTCAAATCAGCAAGACTAAGATCAATTGCTTTGACACAATCATTGAGAGAAAACAACATCGACCCCAGCCAAGCGGCTGAAGACTTCGGCCCAGGTGAGCTACTAGTGATGGCCGGTGCCATATCAGAAAGCCAGTTAATGGGTGCACGAGAACTTGAAGCCACCGAGAACAAACCATTAGAACAAGTAATAGCCGAGAACGGCTTCGCCACAGCCACATGCATGCAGGCTATTAATCACATCTTGAAGATGATTCGCGACGGCATGCTCTTTGAAGATCAAGCAGCCCAGCTAGTCAAAAAAATTCAATTTGCTACCTCTCATGAAGAGCTAAATCTGGCCTTGTCTCAACTTAATGAGATGGAGGAAGAAGATCCAGATGAAAAACCCAAAATTGAAGTTACCGACATTCTCAAGAAAGCTGGCCTACTCTCGGACAAAGAGCTACAAATAGCTACAGCTCTGGCTTTAGCAAACCGGCAGCCCCTTCTCAAAACTTTGTTTGATGCCCATCTGATCGACCAGAGAGTGCTCGAACTCGCGGCCCAGTGCAAGACCTACCTCGATCACAATTTGATTCAGCTTGAGCAAGCTACAATTGCTGTTACTTACGCCATGGAAAACAATCTCAATATAGACGACACTTTAGATTGCTTTGGTTGGTCGGCGCCAGCAGCTTAGCGCCCAGCGGCAAGCCATAAGGTCAAAGCGATAACATAAACAGCAGAGAAAAAGACACCTGCTGTAAGACAAGACAATTCGAAACCACTGCAGGCAGAAAGAACTGGGGCCTGTAGCAAGGCAATAATCTCTAACATGGTCGCACTCTCCATTGCTCACATGTTTCTATAAACGCTCTAGCGCAGCTAAAAGTTCAAGAAAACCAGTATGGCTAAGATTAAAACTGGAAATATATAAACGGCTGGGATGTATCGGGCAAGAATGTCACGATTGCTAGAATCAAAACAGCACAGTAGGCTGCTTTTACAAACGCTGGCAAATTCTGAAAAACTTTCTTCTCATTCAGGGCTGAAATCGGTAAGTTTGTAAGCAGAAGCAGCGCAACCATAATCATTACAACTGGCACCACCACCGGCAGATCAGGTTTCATGATGATGAAGTGATCTGGCGAAGGCATACTAAACATAGGTCTTAAGGTCAGCATACGCCGCACCATAACCCAAGCCAAGCCAATGTCTTGAATGCGGAAGAATACCCAACCTATACAAACAGCCTGAAAAGTCAAAAAGATTGAAAAGTAGCGCCACACAAAAGCCACGACCTTTTGGTCAAGAAAGCTCTTCAGGGCAACGGTAGATTCTTTCCACATGGAAAACTCGCGGTGCACAATCAAAGCCAGGCCGTGAAAGACGCCCCAGACAACAAAATTCCACGATGCCCCGTGCCAGAGGCCACCAAGGGCCATAGTCAAGAACAAATTGCGGTTAACTTGTAGCCGCGTGCCGCGAGAACCACCAAGGGGGATAAAGAGATAATCACGCAACCAGGTAGACAGCGAAACATGCCAGCGCCGCCAGAAGTCAGACATATTGCTGGCGATATAGGGCATATTGAAGTTGATTGGAATGTGATAGCCAAATAGCATGGCCGAACCTCGACCAATATCGGTGTAACCAGAAAAGTCGAAATAAATCTGGAAAGCAAAAGCATAGGCAAAAAGCCATAACTCTAAACCGCTATAGTTCGAAGGCCCACTCACGCCCATTTGCACAAATACAGCCAGGTTATCGGCAAGCAGAAGCTTCTTAGCCATACCAATTATTATTAGAGGAACGCCTTCGTCGAAATATGAGAGCTTGAGCTTGTTATCGGCCTGCATCTGCTCAACAAAATCAGGATAGCGCTTAATTGGGCCCGCAATTTGAGTGGGGAAGAATGCGGCAAAGAGAGCGAAAAGAACAAAGGAATCAATCGGTTTTTTACCCCGATAAATCTCGAACAAGTAGTGAATAAATTCGAAAGTGAAGAACGATATGCCCAAAGGAAGAATGATATGCAAATCGAAATGCATCGCCTTGCCGGTTGCAACTTTCGCCACAGCGCCAAATGAATCGGCAAAGAAATTGGCATACTTGAAGATGCCGAGAATGAGCAAATTGACAGCTATACCGATACCCAACAACTTCTTGTTTGTATGATCTTTGACCATCAACTTGCCCCAGAGCCAGTTGTACAAAGTCATCGGCAAAATCAGCAGAATGAACTGCGGAATAAAGCTCATGTAGAAGTAATAGCTGGCCACCAAAAGCATAGGCAGCCGGCACACTCTAGGCAATATCCAGAAAAGTAGAACAATTACAGGAAGGAAGAGAATATATTCAGCGCTAGTGAAAATCATCTATGGTCTTCCTCTGAGCAATGCAAATGGCGCATGGGCTCTATGATAGCACTCCCGTTTGACGAGTTAGAGCAGCGACTACGCGCCAATAATAAGACTCGCTTTAGGTAAGAAATTACTCAACGCCGACGGTAAAGCCTTAGGGTGCTGCCATCTGGCAATGGCCGCTCTGCGATCAAAATAAACAAGCCGGAATTCTCAACAAAGTCTTGAATGCGATTGTAATTTTTTTCACTGTCACGATCGGCAAACTTATAACCACTTTGCTTTCCACTCTTTACGGCGTACCAGCTGTAATAGTCAATCGCTTGCTGATCGTAAGCAACCACATCACCACCCAAGGTAAAGCGCCTGAATGTGCTTATATCGAAAGCAACCTTTTTGTAGAGAGCAACCACCTCAAGAGTATGCACGCTTATCTCAGCGATACTAGGCATTATGTTCAAGCGGGCCGCCGGATCTGCTGAGTGCACCGTATCGACTATCCACTCTTGGCCCCAGAGGTCGCCGGGCGGAAGTGGATTAGTCGGAGGTTGAACAGCTCCCTCCTCCAACGGTCCTTGAATCAACCCTTTGCAACTAGCAGCAAAAGCAGGCGGAATAGCAATCGGATAGGGGGAATAATTGAAGACAATGAACTGCAGGGTTGCCACCAACAATACAAACGCAGCAAGCAAACGAGCGAAATACTTACCGGAGCGCCAAAGCTGTGCCAACCAAGCCGCGGTAAGGAGAGCGCAGGTGATACAAACAGGAGCAATGTAGCGAAGCTCCGGTCGACTTGCCGCAATCAAACACATAATAGTGACGCCGCCGACATTAGCCGAGAGCGGCAGCCAAAGAAGCTTAAAGGCAAATTTATTCAGTAGCAGAGAGACAATACCAATGACTAATATCGCAAACAAAAATGGAGATAAAATCAACGGTAGACCAGCTAGGTAACTGTGCGCATGACCGAAGCAAACACTTAGATAGCTGCCCTCTCTAAGGCACTCAGCATTGCTTACAACCTGAGCAGCCCGCAATCGACCGAAATTAGGTACCACCCAAAGAGCAAGCAAGAGCGCAGTGGTACCGCCAGTAATGACAAGCTCTAAAGATCTTTTATAAGCGCGCTTAAACACGAAATGGCCGAGGAGAAGAAGGCAAGGAATAATGATGAAGAAGGCTGAGATTTGCTTACAATTTGCAGCTAGAGTAACTCCAACTGTCATCAAGAGCACTTCACGCTTACCGGGCTTCTCCAACCAACGAGCAATGCCATAAATTGCAAGAGCATTGAAACAGAGACTGCCATAATCTAACAACTGTACATGAGACAGTGAACTGACCAACGGATAAAAATTGATGAGAATGGCGGCCAAAGAGGCAGTGAGCCGATCTTTTAGCAAAACCAGCCCAAGCCCATAGACGCTTATCAACAGAATTAACTGATAGAAAACATAGGCCAACACTTCACTGAGGCGAGTGACACCAAAAATCACTTTAAGGAATGCATTGACGAGATTGACTACAAATGGATACTGATAGTCAACCGACGAAAACTCTCGATACCAAGCCGCGCTGAAGACATGAGCGTGCTTGATCAAGCTAGCGTAGTGGACTGCGGCCTTTGTATGATTGGCAGCATCCCACTGGGGATAAGTGTGATCAAGCAACCACCAAAGAGCGAGAGCTAGCGAAAAGAAAAGACAAATCGCAACTAAAACCAAATCACTTTTATTTTCTCTGGTAACGACCGTCATAAAAAAGGTCAGCATCCTCAATTGTTATGACGCCAATGTACCATTCAGCAATCTAAGCCTAAATTGATTTAGAAGCGCTGCCGTTAACTTTTTATCACCTCCCTTCGGCGTCAACTTTCGCTCAATTTGCTCAAATACATTCGCAATCCCCGTCTGACCTCGCCTCGCATGTTGCCTCTGACAGCGCCATTGAGTTACCGAGATTTGCGACGCTCCCTTTACGACAACGCACCATACAAAGCACTAAAAACCTTAGCGTAAGCGATAGAGTCTATTAGAAGCCTGCCAGCAAAAAAAATGTCCAACGCCTCAAACCTGCTATTTCAAGGAACAATAAACCAAGCGCTTCGCAACGAGATCTCACCTAAGGAGAGAAAGCCAGAGCGATGTCAAGCCACGCAGCCTGTAGAGTGTGCCCATATAAAAGAATCTACAATTTTTGCTCTCCTGCTCGTTACAGCATGCTCTCTTGGTTATGCTGATAAAGCATTTGCCGGCAAGAGCGGCTCGTCAAACGCCGAAACCAGCGCCCACGCTAAAGCAGCCCTAGTAAATCGCTCTGAGCTGGGCAGCAATTGCAGGCGCGATAGATTTATACATCTTTTCGCCGCCGTCAGCGTTCAGATGGGCGTTATCTTCGAAATCTGATTCAATAAAATCTACAGACCCGGCAGGTTCAAGCAAGACAGCTCGATACTGAGCCGCTAAGGCAGTTACATCTGCATGGTACTTGGCTTTGAGATCATCAGGCAGAAGAGCTATGTTTGCTTTTGGCAGTGGCACTTCTACCATTACTACTGCAATATGGCTGGCACGAGCCATCTGAAGATAGCGGCGAAGAAATTCCATTTCTTTGTCGTACATCTTCCAATCAATCGGCAAATACACTTGCTGATAGTATTTTAGATCGCGTTTATCGAAGGCTTTGGGTAGATATAGAGGCTCATTGTTTGCCGGTTTTGCAGACAACTCTTCGGACTTGAGAGCAGAGTTAGGCAATTCGGCATTGAGATTTTCTTGCTCAAGTTTTTTTGCGTGAAAGAGGTCTCCGGGATGATTTGTAATACGACAAGCGAAATTTTTAAACACTTCTCGATAATCACTGCGGTCTCGTAAATAAGACCATTTTGAGCCTACCACCGATTGCAAAATCGAAGCAAGACTTGCCTTAGCTTCAAGCAAATCACCCAAACTGAGGTAGTCTGCCATAACAAGATAGACCGGCGTCTTCTCAATCTCCAATTGATTTCGATCGAGAAACGAGCGTGGCGAAATATCGCAAACAACAACCTTCGGCGCCTTTCCCTTGCCAATACATTTTTTCAAGACCATGTATTGATCTGAAAACAACGCTCCAGCTGTGGCTAAGTTTGCTATGGAGACAGGCTTATCAGTTGATTTTCTAAGCAAGCTGGCTAAATAGTCACATTTGACATATGGATCAATAAAATCACGAATATATAGGGCGTCATAACGGGTACGCCTCCCGCTAAAGCGATCATCGCATCTTACTGCTGGATGAAGAAATAGTGAAGAACCTGTCATGATCACATCTGGTCGACTACCAGAATTGAGAAACTCGGGCAGCTTGGAGACGACATAATACTGATTTAGTGTAGTTAAGCCTGTAGCGTTGAGCATTGTTAGTGGCTTTAGCGCTCGAACACCAATCTCAACCAACACCAGAACGACTAGAGTCAGACAAACGACGCTGCGAAAAAACGGCATGGAGGCAAGAATCATCGAACGCTCTTTTATGGGCTCATCGGGCTTGACGCAACTGTCAGTGGACACAATTCCCTCTCAAGAAACCATTGCCCGCAGCCGATAAGCAGCAATACGAACATAAGCCAACGCCATTAAGCCACTATATGCAATACCATCCAACCACCAGCGATTACCACGATAGTGTTTGTGCCAAAAGCGATATAAACCGCGATGAGAAGAGAGAATCATACGCACTTTTACTTGCTTAATCGACTGACCGTAATGGTGCACCACTTGCGCGCTAGGGGTAAACCAAATTTCCCAGCCGGCTTTCTTAGCGCGAAAACACCAATCCACTTCCTCAAAGAGCATGAAGAAACCTTCATCCAAAGTGCCAATCTCATCTAGGAGCTGGCGCTTAATCATCAAGCACGCGCCTTCCGGCTGATCTACCTGCCTTTCATCATCGTGATTCCAGTCGAGCATTTTGTACTCGCGAAACTTTTGACCATAACTTGAACCGGCAGGAAACATACGACTGAGACCAATTAGCTCAAAAACCATGCCTAAGAAAGTTGGGAAGGCCCGGCAAGATCTTTGAATTGAGCCATCGGTGTTCAATAGCTGCGGCGCTACAACACCGGCCTTAGGGTGACTATCAAAGAACCCTAAAAGGGTTTTGAGGGCCCCAGGAATGATTTCAGTATCGGGGTTGAGTAGCAAGACAAACTGACCGGTGGCGTCAGCTAAAGCTTGATTGTTGCCTGCTGCAAAGCCACGATTGTCGGCGTTGGCGGTGAGCCTGACCCAGGGATGCGCCTCGGCCACCATCTCGGCCGACTGGTCAGCAGAGGCGTTGTCAACAACGAAGACCTCAACGTCTTTCAGCTCAGAAGAGCCGGTCAAGCTAACTAGCTCTTGCTTGAGCGAGGTCAAACAGGCCCGCAAAAGCTCTCTTGTATTCCAACTAACAACAATGACAGATAAAAGCATGCGCTAATTTTATGTCATTCTGCCAGTTAACTGCACTAGCAACTGTTCACAATTGAAATTAGTGGCAAATTAGTCGCTAGATTTGCGAAACATCTGAATAACATTCGATTTGCCTGGTTCGTCCGAAGACTGAACCAGTTGACTCTGAGCGGCCTTGCGCAAGTCAACCAGCTGTTCAAAAACAGTTTGCGCCACAGCCTCGGTAGAGTGATTGGCAAAGAAGTCAGCCAGCCACTCTAATTCACGAAATGGTTGAAATCCATCGTTAGGAGGGTGGGGCTTCATCGAATCATCTCTCAATTGATCGCTCGGTAAAATACTACAATTGCGACAAGCAGTACGAACATCACGACCGGAGGAAGGGTCGCTAGGTTCCACTTACAGCGAAATATATTTTCCCCAGCCAGAATTACCGCACCGGCTACAGTGGCAACAAATCTGTAGCCTGGATACAACTTGGCAAAGCCGGCTAGCGAGCAAAAGTTTAGCTATTGCTGCTCGAGCGTCTCAGCAAACTTGCCTAATTTCTTAGCCAGTTCCACAAACTGCAGCTTTTCATCATAAGTCAAGCCAGCGGTTGCAGCCTCTATAACTGCAGCGTGTTCGGCAAAAATCGGCTCAATCAAGGCGCGACCTTTAGCAGTCAGAGAGACTATTTTCGTACGTCTGTCACTCTCGCTAGAAACTCTCGCAACCAATCCCTTCGCCTCAAGGCGATCTACTGCAGTAGTCATTGAGCCGTTGGTAAGAAGAATTTTGCTACCAATAGTGCTAATAGGCAAGCTACCTTTATGTAGCAACACTTCCAAAACGGCAAAATCGCTGGGCCCGAGGTTAGCCTGCTGGATTTGCTGCCAGGCTGGACGCTGCACGGCAACCGCGGAGCGGTGCAACACAGTGAACAACTTTAGTGAAAGTTTGGCATTGCTAAGCTTATTTGGCATGGGCCTCTTTGACTCCTCGCTCTATTTTCTTCAAACTAGAGTCCTATCTATATTTTGCACTATTGTTTTGCCCTAAAATAGCGAGCAACCAAGATTACTAAAGATGATGATTGCCAAGAGACTAACTGATTTTGCCCTTTGTTCAGCCGCCCTTATACTGGGCGCCCCTGTTCTCTTAGCAATAGCCTTAGCAATTAAGCTTGATAGCCGCGGGCCAATTATTTTCAAACAAAAGCGAGTGGGACAAAATGGCCAATTGTTTGAAATTTATAAATTTCGCACGATGCGCATCGGAACGCCAGACCTTCCCACAGACCAGATGTTGCTTTTGCCGAGCCCGGTGACAAAGGTAGGTGAACTTTTGCGTAAAACTAGCCTGGATGAACTTCCTCAGCTAGTTAACGTAGTGCTTGGACAGATGAGTTTAGTAGGGCCGCGGCCAGCTCTGTATAATCAGACCGACCTAACCACTAAACGTGAAGCAAGTGGTGTGTTGAAGTTTATGCCGGGAATCACAGGCTGGGCCCAAGTTAACGGACGCGATGAACTTCCTGATGATGTCAAAGTTGCAGCCGATAAGTGGTATTGCGACAACTGGAACTACTGGCTCGATTGGCGCATTATCGCCATGACTTTTAAGGCAGTTCTCAGCAAACGCGGAGTCAATTAAAACAAAGAGGAAGGGACGGTATGAAAGGTTTAATTCTGAGTGGCGGCAAAGGCACACGCATGCGCCCAATCACACACACAGCGGCGAAACAATTATTACCAGTCGCCAACAAACCCATTCTCTTCTATGGTGTAGAAGCTCTAATTGATGCGGGCATCAGAGAAATAGGCATTATCGTTAGCCCCGAAACCGGCAAAGACGTTCAAGAATGCGTTGGCGATGGCAGCCGCTGGGGAATTCGCATCGAGTATATCTTGCAAGACCAGCCAATGGGCCTGGCCCACGCAGTAAAAACAGGCCGTCCCTTCCTGGGCGATTCACCTTTTGTTATGTACCTGGGCGACAACCTCATTAAGGACGGTGTCGGGCCATTAGTAAAACGCTTCGAAGAGGAAGGCCCTGACGCCTTTATCTTGCTCAAAGAAGTGGCCAACCCTAGCTCATTTGGCGTAGCTGTATTAGACAAAGATGGCCGTATCAATGGCCTAGAGGAAAAACCAGCCAAACCGAAATCGAACCTGGCTCTAGTCGGGGTCTATTTATTCACTCCCAAAATTCACACAGCCATCGATCAAATCAAACCCAGCAAGCGCGGGGAGCTTGAAATAACCGATGCCATCCAACAATTGATTACCACTGGCAACCGGGTTGACAGCCATATTTTACAAAGCTGGTGGCTAGACACCGGTAAGAAAGACGACATGCTAGAGGCCAACCGAGTGGTCTTAGATGAAATGACCGACGTCTCTATGCTTGGCACAATTGATGACGATTCAAGAGTCTCTGGGCGCGTGCACATTGGCAAAGGCAGCAAGTTAATCAACTGCACAGTCAGAGGACCAGCTGTCATCGGCGAAGACTGCGTACTGGAACACACCTATGTCGGGCCCTTTACCTCTATCGGTGATGGCGCCAGAGTGAGCCATGCCGAAATCGAACACAGCATTCTTAGAGAAAAGGCTCAAATATTAGATTTTCACGGCCGCATCGCTGACAGTTTGATTGGCGTTGGTGTTGAGCTAACAAGATCAACTGGAAAACCTCAAGCGTTCCGCCTCATGCTGGGCGATGATTCGAAGGTCGAAGTTGTTTAGGGCAAAGGCTGCCTAGCGCACACTTTGCAGTCTAGATAAAACAATATTCATACACCCAGCCCCTAATATGAAAGAGGTTGGGTTGATCCAAAGCGGCCAAGAGAGGGAAAATCTAGACATAGTCATGTTTTGAGGAAATTGTCCATGAGACTTCTGATCACCGGCGGCTTGGGATTCATTGGTAGCAACCTGGTACGCCACTTGCTCACTACCTATCCTGATTACGAAATCATCAACCTTGATGCTGAAACCTACGCTGGTCACAGAGAAAATCTCGAAGATGTGGCCAAAAATCCAAAATACAAATTGGTTGTAGGCCGTGTTGAAGATGCCGCACTGGTAGACGAAATTGTCTCAGGCAAGAAGTTTGGACCGATCGATGGCATTATCAACCTGGCAGCCGAAAGCCATGTTGACCGCTCAATTGAAGACTCCTCTGTATTCGTTAAATCGAACACACTCGGAACACAAGTTTTATTAGAAGCCACACTCAAATATGGCCGCAAAGATGGCGCTCAAATGCCATTCAAGCCCGAAGACTATAAGATTCGCTATACCCAAGTTTCAACTGATGAAGTCTATGGCTCGCTTGGACCAACCGGTCTCTTCACGGAAGAAACACCACTGGCACCAAACAGCCCATATTCATCAAGCAAAGCCAGCGCCGATTTGTTCTGCCGCGCTTACTTCCATACCTTCGGCATGCCCGTAGTTATCACCCGTTGTTCCAATAACTACGGACCCTACCAGCATCCAGAAAAACTAATACCTCTATTCATCACCAACCTTCTCAATGGCATCAAAGTGCCAGTCTACGGTGACGGCCTCAATGTGCGCGACTGGTTGCACGTCGAAGATCACTGCAGCGCTATTGACCTGGCTTTCCATAAAGGTCAACCGGGCGAAGTCTATAACGTTGGCGGCAACAACGAACGCACCAATATGCAAATCACCAAATTAGTTCTAAAAGAGCTAGGAAAAGGTGAAGAGATGATCAATTACGTGGCCGATCGTCTTGGCCACGATCGCCGCTATGCCATTGACTCTTCAAAGATTCAAAAAGAATTGGGCTGGAAACCAAAACATACTTTCGAAACCGGTATTCACGAAACGCTAAAATGGTACACCTCAAATACAGCCTGGGTAAAGGCTGTAACCAAACCACATAGCTCTGACGTAGCCGCAAAAAAAGAATTGGTAGCAAACAAATGAAGCTGCTTGTCACCGGGGCTGGTGGCATGCTTGGGCAAACACTCAGCCCGTACTTAGCCAAGCGCGGCCACGATGTGGCCGCCTTTGGCAAAGAAGAATTAGACATTACTGACGGCGACTTAGTGCAACGAGTGGTCGCCGAGCAGCGCCCAGATCTAATTGTGCACTGTGCTGCTTACACTCAAGTTGACCAGGCCGAGACCGACCAAGAACTAGCCTTTGCTATTAACGAGCGCGGCACCGAGAACGTGGCAATAGCCGCGAGCAAACTCAATATTCCTATGCTCTTCGTCAGTACAGATTATGTCTTTGATGGCGGCAATAACAAACCATACAAAACTGACGACCCCACTGCACCAATTTCAGTTTATGGGAAATCGAAATTAGCTGGTGAATTAGCCGTACAGCGGCACTGCCAGAACTTCTACATAGTTCGCACCAGCTGGCTCTATGGCCCCTATGGGCGCAATTTCGTTGACACAATCTACAAATTAGCCCAGGAACGCGATCAAATAAAAGTTGTAGCCGACCAGGTCGGGTCACCAACCAGTACTGCCACACTCTCTGAAATTATTGCCGACCTCATTGCTAGCGGTCGTTACGGCATCTATCACGCCACCGACGAAGGCATTACTAGCTGGTTTGACTTTGCCAGAGAGATAGTCAAGGGTCTCGAAGCCAAAGGTAAAAAAGTCGAAGTAGTGCCGATCGAAACAAAAGACATGCCAAGACCAGCGCCGAGACCGGCTTACTCAGCCCTCGATAAAAGTGATTTGATTAAGGCACTGGGAAGACCGCTGACGCCGTGGCAAGAGGCCTTGCATGAATACATGCAAACCCAAAGCGTTAAGGCCCCGGCCTGAGACTGGGCCATTTTAGGCTCAAATCTGTTATTCTAGAGGCCATTCAGTACTAGTAATTACAGCTCCGCAATAGAAACACCTCAAAAACGTGCCTCAATCAATGACAATTTTGAAACCACTTACACCCGACGCAATCGGTCAAGAATACAAAAAGGAATTGTCTGTTCAAGACTATTCAAAGAAAACCGTTATTGACGGTGTGCAAATTATCAATTTGCCCATGTTCTACGACGACGGCGGCTCGCTGGCTGAAATAGTGCGTTTAGACGAAAATGGCTGTTTGCAAATTTTGCCTGAGTTTAAAGTGCGACAAACCACTTACTCGCAAATGCTACCTGGCACAATTAAAGCTTTCCACCTGCACTACAATCAAGAAGACGTTTGGTTCGTAATGCCTTACGACAGACTTCTAATCGGCCTATTTGACGCCCGCAAAGAGTCGCCAACCTACAACCAAAGCATGCGCTTCATCCTTGGTTCTGGCCGGGCTCAAGCCCTTTACATTCCGCGTGGCGTTGCCCATGGCCTTGCTAACGTTTTCCAAAACCCAGCCAACATGATCTACTTCGTCAATCAGTGTTTTGATGCCAATGAGCCTGACGAAAGAAGATTGCCATGGGATATCCTTGGCGAAGATTTCTGGACAATCAAAAAAGGCTAGGAAGCCGCTCAAAATATGAGGCTGGCAGAATGAGAATTTGCATGATGTCTCGCGAATACCCGCCAGAAACTGGCTGGGGTGGTATTGGTGCATATAGCTTTCAACTCTCCCATGAGTTAGCTCGGCTCGGACATGAAGTGCACGTAGTCTGCCTAGCAAAGGCCTCAGTAAGTGGTGCCGACCCTGACATGCTAATCGACGACCAAGTGCATGTTCATCGAGTGGTCTGGGGCGAACAAATTCACCTCGCCAGCCTTCTAAATAAAACGCAGCCAAATACTCACCACCTGCTGCGTGCAGCTATTCCGATGTGGAAGAAATTCTTACAGCTGCACAAAGAAAAACCGTTTGAGGTAGTGGAAGCTCCCGATCATCTAGCCGAAGGTTTTTTCGTCGCACTTACTCGCATAGCACCTCTACTAATTAGACTACACACTCCATTTTCGAAACTAGTAGCCGAAGGCTATCACAATATCAAACCCGATTTTGACAGCTATTCAGTCTCTTTAATTGAGAGAATGGCGATGTCGCAAGCCGATGTTTTGTCTTCACCCAGTGTCAATCTTGCCGAATTCGTCTCAGAAGATACCGGTGTTGCACTTGATCAAATTGAAATTGTAAGAAATCCAGTTGATACAAAAAAATTCTCACCTGTAGGCAAAAAGGCAGAGCTAGAAATTCCGGCCGATAGCAAGATTGTTTACTTCGCTGGCAGACTTGAAGGTCGTAAGGGTATCCAGTTTCTGATAGAGGCCGTTCCAAAAGTAGTAAAAGCAGTACCGGAAGCCCACTTCGTAGTTGTAGGGGCTGATACCAATACTGGTGCTAATCAAAGCTCAATCCTCCAATCACTAAAGGAAAGCCTGGCCGAGAACAAAGTTTTAAACAAAGTGCATTTCGCTTCGCATATCGCTCTCAACGAAATGCCTGAGTATTACAGGAAGGCAGATGTCTGTGTCGTACCATCACTTTTCGACAACGCACCATATACAGTACTAGAAGCACTGGCTAGCGGAAAACCAGTAATCGGCAGCACGGCTGGGGGGACTCCAGAATATATCCAACCTGGCATCACCGGATTACACGTACCCAAAGCAGATTCGGAATCACTAGCTAGAGCTATCATAGAGCTGCTTCAAGATGATTCTAAACGGCTAGCTTGCGGCCAAAAGGCGCGAGAAGTAGCCGAGAACTCTTATGCTTGTAATGTCATTGCATCTGAAGCATTGAAGACCTACGCCCTGGCAATTGAACGACATGCAACCAGAAAAAACGACCCTATATACAAACATTCGCCAGACAATCTCGCAAAAGACATAATTCAGTTCGTTCGGGGCTACAACGGTCTTTTACATACATTCGGAGAGCAGGTTTCAATTCGCTATCGCACGGGCCTAAGCAAAAAGCTACTAGCTAATAGACCAAAACTCTTTAGCGCAAAAGTGGCATTGTTATCAGCTAAAGCAGCCAAAGTATTGTCCGGCCAATCAAGTGGCTTAAATGGTTTAATCAGCCATCTAGAAAAATCGATAGAAGCTAAGAGCCCCGAAAAATGGGACTAGAAGCGATCGAGCAAGCAATTGAGCAGGCTTTAAGCAGACGACTAAATCGAATTCCCTGCCAGGAAAAACTTCATTCGCGATGAACTTGGTTGGGTTGCTCTGTCGCGGCCGCAAATTAATAAATAATCATTTACCGGGCATACTTTAGAGGGAAACAGCCTGTACTGAGGAGCGGCAGAGGCCTTACGGCCCAAGCGGAGCAAGCAAAGCGTGCAAATCTGAACAACACACCGGGGCAAGAGCTGCATTTCAAAGCTACTATAGCCAACTGTGGCCACTGGCTTGTGCGACATTTCTCATACGATGGAGGCAAGTTTCTGCGCATCTGTTTGATATCACGAGAGTTTCCCCCCGACACTGGTTGGGGCGGAATTGGTGCCTATACATTTCAACATGCCCGAGCACTAGTTGATGCCGGTCATGATGTCGAAATAATTTCCCTCTGTAAAGCAGATGGCACAGAAGACTCAACATCAAAAAGCGAGCCTTCTGACACATTTTTTGCTCCCGTTCACCGGGCGGTTTGGGGGAATTTGTTGCAAGATCTTTCCACCATCTGGATTTCTATTCCATACACGCACTTTGCTCTAAAGTCAGCCCTGGCATTGTGGCGTAAGTTTCTTGAGATACATTCGCAGCGCCCCTTTGATGTAATTGAAGCTCCTGAGCACTTAGCTGAAGCTATTTTTCCGGCACTGACAAGAATTTGCCCTTTAGTAGTGCGTCTTCACACACCACATTCAAAGTTTGTACGAGAGAATTATCACAACTTGAATGCAAGCTTTGACCAGAGGCTGATATCGATCTTAGAAAGGACAGCCATGCTTGAAGCTGACCTCCTCTCATCACCTAGCGTGGCCCTAGCTTCATACGTAGCACTTGATACAGGTATTGATATTTCTAGCATTCAGATTGTTCACAACCCAGTTGATTCTGTGCGTTTTAGGCCAAACGGCGAACGCTCACAGGTTAATGAAAATGCAATCACCGTATTTTTTGCTGGCCGACTTGAAGAGAGAAAGGGTGTGCATGTGCTCGTGGAGGCCATCCCCCTAGTATTGTCCAGCTGTCCAAGAGTAAAGTTTGTTATTGTTGGAGCTGATACAAATACTGGCCCAGGTAAATCATCAGTATTGGCCGAGTTACGGAAGAAGCTTGCAGCTTCCGGTGCGTTATCATCGGTACAGTTTATAAACCATGTAGCTCTAACAGAAATGCCCATGCAGTATCGCTCAGCAGATATCTGCGTTGTTCCTTCACTGTATGAGAATGCACCATACACAGTGCTTGAAGCCGCTGCTAGCGGCAGACCAGTCATCGGTACTACGGGCGGTGGCACCCCTGAATACATTGCTGACGGTGAAACCGGTATAGTTGTGCCGGTGAAAGACAGCAAAGCATTAGCCCAAGCCATAATTGATCTGGCCGACAATGAAACTAAGCGTCTAGAAATGGGCCGCAGGGGACGCCAGCGGGTAGAGCTACAGTACGATAGCAAAATCATTGCTAGTGAGGCTGTCAAAACCTATGAGCTGGCTATAGAAAAGCATCGAGCAATCACGGACGCCGGCCTGTACAGGAAACAGCCGACAGAGTCACTCAAAGACTTTGTTCAACTGCTATACACCTATCACGTAAACCTCTGTGATCTAATTTACAGACACTCTCTGACCTATCGAATTAAGTTCTGGTGGAAAAGTCTCGTGAGCCGCCCCCGACTAACGGGTGCAAAGGTTTTGTTGTCTGCCATAAATGGTCTACCAAACGGTCTTGCGAAACCCTTCACCCTTTATGCTCAAGAGCTATCGACGAAGATTAGTACACTAGAAAAAATCCGCGAAAATCAAATCATAGAAGAGTTAATGAGCAAATGCCAGCTTGACCAGCAGTGCTTAATGGCTGCGGCTCAAAAGCCTGAAGATCTTTAGACTACGTTCGTTGCGTCTAATCCTGGCTCAATTTAACTACTTTTAGAAATTCACTCAATCACTCGAAGATGTGGCAGCGCCGAGCGCAAGCGCGCCTCGCTGGCAGCAGGCAAATGCCCGATTACAAGCCGCTCCAGCTTATGAAGCTCCAGCAGCGTATCAACCCGATTGTCGTCGAAATTGGTCAAACTAATATCGAGATCCCGCAAATCAACAAGCGCTGTCAATGCCTTCAGGTCTTCACTATTGAACAAACTACTCTTTAGACACAGTGCTTCCAGTGAACTGATTGAGGCCAGAGCCTTGAAGTCGTCTTTTGACAAGACAGCAGAACTAATGGTGAGTGAGGTCAAATGCCGGTTTTTGGCTATCACCTTTAGTTGCGGTGAAATCTTCGGACCACCGTTGAAAATCAAGCTCTTCACCCTGGTCACAGGCATCAGCTGGTCAAATATCTCAGGTTCAATCTGACACTCGTTAAGAGTCAGAGATTTGAGCTTAGTCAGACGATTAAGGTAGCCAGGACTTTTCTCTGTCAGCCGCATAAACTGCAGTTCAAGAGCTTCTAATGACGTCAGTCGAGAAATTGCAGTCAACATCAGATCAACACGTGTTAGTTCTGTCGAAAGAGCAACCGACTTCAGTTCATCTCTTCGAAAATAATCGAGAAGGTTCGGATGAAACTGCAGCTGAGCGTTGCCAATTAAGGCCAAATTCATTTTTACTGGTACAGTAACCGTGCCCGAAGCTTCATAAGTAACTTTATCTGACCCTAGAGAACAACAGAATGTCCCGGGTGAAAGACCTGGCGGGAAAGTGAACACTCTATACCTTTTGCCGTTTATCGTGACAATTTGCGAATAGTATTTGAACGGTTTCTTAAAGAAGGCTGTGAACTCAACATCGAGGGGAGATTTGCCCTTTATGTTCAACTCTTCGGCCAGGTCAGTCATGCGCGGCAAGTTTCTTTGTCCAACTGTCAAAAGAGTTTTGTCCACCAACGGTTTGACCTTTGGCACAATCGGCTGAAAACCAATAACAAAGACCGACACTGCAATTAAGCTCGAGGCCAAGAGCGCCAGAAGACCAAAGCCTATGATTCCAAAACCTGCAAGCCCTGTAGAAGCGTACTCGTGGCCCCCCAAATCGCTCCGATTAGCTTTAACCGCTCCAACATAAGCCTCTAGGTTCTTACCTTCTTTGATGCGCGTCAAATCAATTGCCATCTCTTTGGCTGACTGATAGCGATCTTGGGGCGTCTTTGCCAGACACTTCGCAATCAGCACATCGAGCGAGGGCGGGAAAGTAAAGTCACAAACATCAGACAACTGCGGAATCTCGCCCTCTTCATGGAGCATGGCAATTTCTAAAGAGTTGGCACTCTCAAAAGGCACATAGCCAGTCAATGTCTCGAACAGCGCACAGCCCACTGAGTAGATGTCCGAGCGCAAGTCTATCTGTTCACCCCGACACTGCTCTGGGCTCATGTAATAGGGGCTGCCAAAGACCTCTCCGATGGCTGTAAGCTCTTGATTGTGCTGGCCATTTTTATCGCCCACCAGTTTGGAAATACCGAAATCGAGAATCTTAATTTCTTGATTGCGGCAAATGAATATATTGGCTGGCTTGATGTCGCGATGAACAACATTGTTGCGATGTGCATAGGCCAGGGCATCTAAGACTGAGATAAAGATTGAAATAGTATATTCAAGCTCTTGATGGCCTTTTCGCACAAGCAAGTCTTCTAAGGTCTCACCCTCAAGATAGTCCATTGAGTAGTAGGGCACTGTGCTTTCGTGAATGCCAAGATCATACACGCGAACGAGCCCGGGGTGATTTAAAGCAGCAAGAGTCTTTGCCTCAGCCTTGAAACGCAACCAGCTTTGCTCGCTGACAATACTGGGAGACAAAACCTTCAAGGCGTACAGTCGATTCAAACTGAGGTGCTGAGCAAGATAGACAATGCCCATACCACCTTCACCAATTACTGAATCGATCTTAAAGACGCCACCAATCACAGTGCCCGCAGAAAAGTCAGCCTGTGGTAGCCTTCGACCAGACTCAGCGCTGGCCTTTAAATTGGCCGTATAACCGCGCTTCTCGGCCATGGCCTTACGCCGCACTTGGGTATTTGTGCGCGCCAAACGCTCTTTCTTTGGCAGCGCCGCTTGAGCACACTGACAGCGCAATTCTTGGAACAGAAATGAAGTGAACGAGCCAGCTCGTTTCTTAGCTACCGACTTGCCACAGCGGGTGCAGACCTGAGCCACGAGGGATTCCTTTCGGCCAGTGTTCCGAGAAGAGAAAGAGGAAGAGGAGCTAGCGTCGTCAGCAGACGCGCTTTGGTCGGTCGAACGGGCCTCCCTTTGATACCCTGCTTTGCTCTTACTGCACTGACAATAATTCTGCTGAAACAAATACGACGTAAACGAGCCAGCACGCGTGTTGACTAGATTCTTACCGCATTTTTTGCATTGACTAGTCAACAACCATCCTCTACTTAAAATGCTTTAGATGGGGCAATCTCGGAGCCAAGAATTTCTCCGTACCTTCGGTAAGCAAATCATCGGGGAGAATTAATACTTCCAAATCCTTAAACTTTGCCACTGACTCCAGGCAGCCTTGATCTAGTTTGCCACACTGATCTAAATTTAGTCTTTTGAGTTTTTGCAAAACAGTTAACTGCGCCAATTCATCATTAGTGAGCGAACTGTTATTCAAAGACAAATCCAACAACTGCGGCATGGCAACTAGGTTAGCAATATCAGCAGAAGTCAATGAACTATCCGTTAGCGAAAGAATAATAATATTCTTGTTTTTTTTCAAAACTTCCAAAACGCCAGAAATATCTTTGACACCATCAGCCCTAAATGATTGCAGTTGCTCTAGTAATTTCTGCTTAGCCAACAGTTCACCAGAAACGTGACAGTGACGTATATCGATGCCTGTCAGCTGCGGGAAGCCGTTTAGAGCGACAATATCTTCCGGGAGAAGACTGGCTCGGTTAAAGGCAAGATGCTTAAGAGCTGTTAGTTGATGCATACTGGGAAGCAGTTGGCGACTAACAGGCGAAACATCGTCTAAATAGAGGGTGTGCAAATCATCTGGGCGAAAATACTTGAACAAAGCGGGATACGCCTTGACGGCCTCTCCGGCACTCAATCGCAAAGCTGTGCCAGCAAATATCATCACGTCGCCCTGAGCGGGTAGGGCAATATTCTGCCCTCGCTTATCAACGAATGTAAGCACACCAAGCGAAAAAGTCTTAGGAAAGGAGAATAGACGTCCCCGACCTGCAGGTGCAAATACAACATTAGAGTAGAACCCTGGTTTAGCGGCTAAGAAAGTCTCTATCGCTTTCTTCTTTTCATCGCTAAACTCGTCGTCTAGCTGACTAGCGCCGACATATAACGATGCCAACGATTTCTCGTCATTTAGATTGAATTTTTCTTGGGGTTTAGCTGCCGATGAAGGCAGACCAGAAGTTGATGACGCAGACGAAGATTGCAGCGGCGATTGCACAGAAGATTGCAAGGCTTTGTATCTAGAATCAAGCAAGACGTATAGCCCGCAGCAGCCCAGAAGCACGACCGTCAGAGAGAGGGCTAGCAGCAAAGGCAAATGATAGGCCTTCTTGCCTCGACGCTCCAGCGAAGCTGACACTACAAGTGGTGCAACGGGTGGTGCAATAGATTTACCAGCGCGCACGCGCTCTAAGTCTATCGCCATTTGCTCGGCCGATTGATAGCGGTCTTGCGGTTGTTTCGCCAGACATTTGGCTATTACTGTATCAATAGAGTCAGGCAAATTAGCCGCTATCGATTGATTGACATCGCTTAGTAGCGGAGGCTCAGCCTCTTCGTGCAGCAGCGATATATCAAGAGATGTCTTTCCCTCAAACGGCACAAAGCCTGTCAGAGCCTCAAACAAGGAGCAACCGACAGAATAAATATCAGAGCGGCCGTCGACTTTATCACCACGGCACTGCTCAGGGCTCATATAGAAAGGGCTACCAAAGATTTCACCAACAGCAGTTAGTTGCTGGGTTTTAGCGCTCGTATCTACTAGTTTTGAAATGCCAAAATCAAGAATTTTCACCTGCAATTTCTTGCTCTTCGCTCTTTCAGATAAGCTACCGTCGCTGCAAACGAAAATATTGGCTGGTTTGATATCGCGGTGAATGATGTTATGGCTATGGGCATAGGAAAGTCCATCCAAAACTGCCAGGAATACCTCTATTGCAAAAGAGAGAGGCAATGAACCTTTTTCTACCAACAGCTCTTCTAAGTTAGAGCCAACGAGATAGTCCATCGAATAAAAGGGAATAGACTTTTCGTGCAGGCCCAAGTCGTAAACTTGAACTAAAGTTGGATGTTTTAGGCGAGCCAAAATTTTCGCCTCCGCTTGAAAGCGCAACCAATTTTGTTCATTGACAGCATCTGGCGACAGTACTTTTAGAGCATACTGCTGCCCAAGTGACTGATGCTGCGCCAAATAAACGACGCCCATGCCGCCCTCGCCAATGGGACGAATAATCTTGAAGACCCCGCCGACCAGATAACCAGCGGGCAACTCGTGCATTGCCTGGCTTCCATCGCCCCAGATTTTATTGGCGCTACCAGTTAGCTGTTTGCGCTGAGCAAGACGAACCGAGGTTTTCGAGCGCGTACCGGTCATTCACTAGCCCTGGCAAAAGTGAAGCTAATTTTGACCTAAATACACCGCTTTAGCAACCGCATTTGAGACACTTTCGTGCACTTCACGATCAAGAATACTGGGCACAATATTATCCATTTTGGTCTGGCCACAAATAGCATGAGCGGCAGCCAACTTCATAGCATCGGTGAAATGAGTGGCCTGAGCACGCAGAGCGCCCCGGAAGAGGCCTGGGAATGAAAGAGCATTATTGATTGTACGTCCATCAGCCGCAAACAAGGCCCCGCGCTTCATTGCTTCTTCTGGCTTAATTTCAGGGTCTGGGTTAGAAAGAGCCAAAATAACTTGACCGGGACGAACCATCTCAGGGGTGATTAAACCAGGCTTACCAGTGGTGGCAACCACAACATCACAATCACTCATGATTTGCGCTAAAGGCACAGGCATGCCACCCAGACTAGCTAAGCGATTCATGGCATTCTCGCGAATATCAGTACCAAGTACCTGCTTAACACCATAGCAGAGCAAAAGCTGAGCAATTCCAGAGCCAGCGGCACCAAGACCGATGATACCGACTTTACTGGCAGTCAGATCGACACCATTGCGCTGAGTGATGGTCATCAGAGCGGCCAATACAACCACCGCTGTTGCGTGCTGATCGTCATGCAAAACAGGAATACTCAGCTCTTCTTGCAACCTTCTCTCAATCTCAAAACATTCAGGAGCGGCAATATCTTCTAAGTGTATGGCACCAAATGTAGGGGCAATTGCTTTCACCGTAGCAACAACACTTTCAACGTCAGTGTTATCCATCAAGATAGGAATGGCGCTGATACCAACCAGTTGCTCATACAAGACCGACTTGCCTTCCATCACAGGCATACCAGCAACAGCGCCAATATTGCCCAGACCCAGCACCGCTGTACCATTTGTGACAACTGCTACAGAGTTACCAATGCAAGTGTAGGTGCGGCTGGTGCTAATATCTTTCTGGATGAGCTTACAGATTTGAGCAACACCAGGGGTATAGATTTTGCCCATCTCGGCAATGCTAGTCAGCGGCGCCTTGCTCTTAATACCAATTTTGCCACCTTCATGAGCCTGTTCTACCGGGTCGATTACCCCTTCTAGGCTGGCATTTGAAAGAGTTTTAAAGCCTTCTACAACAGCCTGCAAATGCTTCTCATCATCAAGATAGAGAGTGATGTCGCGCACCAGAAAATCGGGGCCTTGGGCCACAATGTGAATTTCACCGATATTGGCACCAAGCTCACCCAGCCGTGTTGCTATCTTGCCTAAATAGCCAGGTTTATCCATTACTCGCACACGAAAAGTGCGGAGGATCTTAGCTTCGGGACGGACTAAAGATGTCATAACCATTTTTATTGCCTAGGGTACCTGCAGATAGAAGAAGTCTAACTGCTCAAGCAGAGCCAGTTCACTCTATTTGGTATTTCGTAACAGTGATAGTTACTCACCTTTATGTTCTTCAATTTCTGTCCAGGTTCCAAACCAACGAACGACCTCGCCCTGGGAGTCTTTCAGCGGTACCGCCCGACATAGGTGCCAGAGGTAGTCACGTCGGCCTTCTTTAGCGGTAGCGGCCTCAGGCTTGCCAAGCGGCCCGGTGCGCCTTAGCTTTAGACCAAGGGCGCGCTTGAGGCGAAAACGCACTTCAAATGGCTCGGCGTTAAACACCGCTTGTCGCCATTTCTGATCATAGGCCCCAAGATCTTCAGTATGAATCAATAGGCGCCAACCACCATGCAAGCTCTGCTGTGCAGTCAAACCAGTATATTCAAACCAGCGATAATTCCAGAAATCAATGGTTCCCGCGCTGTTGGCCGTCCAGACTATTTGAGGCATGGCATCAGCTATGATGCGCAGCTGTTCTTCGCTGGCCAGCAATGCTTCAGTGACACGCCGCTGGTCATTAACATCAGTGGCAATCACGAGCCAGCTCATTGAGGCTTGCCCGGGATTAAAGAAAGGCACCACTTTTAGAAGATGCCAGCGGTAGAGACTCTCATCATAAAGATCAACTGAATTTAAGGCTTTAAGAGAAGAAGACTTACCACGCAAGCGCACTTCACACTGGAAGTCGGCATAAAGTTCGCCCACAGAAAAACCGCTAACATCAAAATTTAGCTTATCAGTTGGATGCAGCAGCGATGTCCAGTTTAGAGGGGTGTCCAGATTCAAACCAGTAAAGTCGAAGAATCCACCATTGCCATAGGTTACCAGACCATCTGCGCCACAAACCCAGAGCAGTTGAGGAATCGCTTCAGCCAAAGCATGAAGGTTCGACTCTCTGATAGCTAACTCTTTTTGCAATTGTCGTCGCGCACTCAAATCAAAAAAGAACAATAGCCAGTCGTGGTCTCCCGGCCCATTCTTAGTCAAGCCGGCAATCACGGGTCTCCTTTCACCATTCTTAGCTAAGACTTCTGTCTCCCAGGGCTCAATGGTACCGGCAGAAGAAAGATGCTGTTTGGCTTTCTCTAAATGCTTATGCGCCGATTTAGGGAAGAAGAAACGCATATCAGCGCCCATATTGAGCTCAGCAAGAGAATAACCACTCAGTGCAGCAAAAGAAGGATTTGCCTCTAACAATTTGAGATCACTGTCGAGCAGTACCACTGGTACCGGGTCGCTAGCAAATGTAGTGGGAATAGCCAGATAGCTGGGATCCTCCGCAATCTCGCGCAGATGAGCAATGCGTTTTCTGGTAGCAGCGATTTCTCGCTTAAGGTAGTTATTCTCGACAGCCTGGGCCGAATCTGCCGCCTTCAATCGATCGACGTCCATGTTCCTACCCACTGCGCTATTCCGCCACGATAATTTCTCAGAGCAACAGCTCGAGCCAAGAATTTTACATAGACATCAGGATCTGCTAATGCATTTTTGCGAGCTTTCAAGCGAACATCGGCCTCAAAAGCCTCTCCAGTTTTCACACAATGGCGCCAGCGGCTCATATATTCTTTGCGATCATCAGGATGCATAAACAGAGCAAAATCTAGACCCACTCTATGTTCCCGAGTCAATCCACTAAAGTCAAACCAGCGATTGCTGAAGAAATCAACACGACCATCAGGCCCAGCGGTCCAAACAATTTGAGGTATTTGATCGGCCAGTGACTGGAAGGCATGAGCGCTTTCTAGCACTTCTTCCATTAGCCTTTTGCGGCGGTCAATATCAGTGGCAGTGCCAACCCAGAGACCAGAGCCAACACTAGCTTCAACATCGAGAGCCTCACTGGTAACGGCGTTCTCAATCGTAATTTTAAGGAGGCCATCAACTTGCCCGACCAGTGGATTAACCAGAGGCAAAGCTCTAACAATGTGCCAGTAGTATTCACCATCACTAGCATTGATTCGAAATTCGCCACTAAAGGAAGAGTTACTAGCTACAGCCTTAAGCCAGAGTTTGTCCCATTTTTCAATATCTGCTTCATGAATAACATCGCGCCAGGCAAAACCGTTATCAGATGATGGCACCACCCCAGTTAGTTCATAAAAACGTTCGTTAAATTGACGCATGCAGCCTTTGCTATTGCTTACAAAAACAATATGCGGCATCTCCTGCACCAGGGCAGAAAATAGTGTCTGCCGCTGCTTTAAGTCATCTTCAAGCTGGCGAATTTCTTGCAGATCAAGCAAGAAGACTACGCGATCAGCGCTATCTTCATCGAGAAGGCGCAGAGTGACACCCACAGCCATTTTTTTGCCATCGGCAGTAATTCTTTCACTTTCCCAAACTCGGGAAATCAAATTGCTGGAAAGGTCTTTAATATGCTCAGCGTCAATTAAGTAGCAGCTACGTGGCGTAATTTGGTCTTCAGTAAGACCACCGGCAAGTAGCTCTTCACGACTGTAGCCGAGATAGCAAGACAGAGCTCTATTGCCGTAGGTAATTCGGCCACTTTTATCGACTTTGTAACTTGGCACAACTGTGCCTTCAATGAAAGATTCGAAGCGCGATTCGGCCTCAAGTAGAACTTTTTTACGATCCTCAGACTTGCTCATATCAAGAAATGAAAAGTCAGCGGGATGAGATTTGCGATAAGTGAGCTTCGCTAGGGAGTGAGCGACCGATAATTTTCGCTCCTCCTCATGCAACTGAGCCAGTTCACTGGCCAATAGCTGACGCTCATTTTCCAGAGCCTGTTCAGCTAAGGAAAATTCTTTATCAGAATCTTCAGCATTAAGACGGGAGCTATCAGACATTCATTACCGAATCAAAAGTAGCAGTATGACGGGAATCCAAGACTTACCAATGCGAACAGCACTAGCCACCCTTGCGAGCCTTCTCAGCACCTTCTAAACAAGGCTCGCTTTTTAAGTTATGCCTGCCGCTAGTCGTATGTGCACAACCAAACACAGCAGCACTCTCCATCGATCGCTCTTGGAGCATAGCACAACTAGCACCTCCCTCTTAGCAACCTTTATCTATTCTAAAGCCCTTCCTTTTCCGAAAATAGAAGCTTGGTTTTGGAACAAACCCTCCTCTTCTAGGTCACTAGGTCTGGCTAACGCCAACGGGACTTAAATAAAGGAGTGACCATGAGAGGTCTAATGTTTTTCGGGCTGCTCAGCTTTCTAGCTGGAGTATTGCTGGCGCCAAAGAAAGGTTCTGAACTACGCACGCAAATGCGTGAATCGTGGGATCTCTTTAAGTATTCTACGGAAGAGAAAGGTAAAGAAGTCTGGCAAGCAATTGTTCCAGCCGCTGAGCAAGTAAAAGAAGAAGGCAACAATTTGAAATCAGAAACAAAAGCTCTTCTCAAAGATGCCAGTGAATATCTTGATAAAGCCGTAGGCAATGGCAAACAGACTCTTGAGGAATCTCAAGGGAGAGTCAGTGAGAAATTTGCACCAGTCGTATCGATCATCAAAGAAGACGTCCAAGAACTGGGCGAAGGCGCCACTGGTGCGCTAAACAAAGTTACTGAAAAATTTGATGAGTTGAAAAAGAAGGGCGTTAGCGCCATCGACAATTTGCAAAAGAAAGAGGCCTAAAGAAACTAAAAGGAATTTCGGTAGTTAGCGAACGTCCCCTTTGAGTATTGCCTTGCTCCACCAGGAGCCATTCTCGCCATACTTTACTTTGGCAACCTCGACACTGAGTTGAAACGGTTTATCCTTTGTAAAACGATAAACCGTTTCTTCAAAAGTTTTAGTCTGCTTACCAGACTTGCGGTCTGTCAGCAGAATAGCGACCACTAAATCTTGTTCAACGATTGTTGGCGACAGAACTCGCACATCGTTCTTTAGCAATGTATGTTTAACACTATTATTTTCACCAAGACTTGAATAGCGCTCAGAATCGAGATCAGAGGCCGATAGATAAATATTGTTGATAGTCTTGCGCGTTGAGTCGACTTGGGTCACTTTAATTTCGGGTGGCGCCATAGTGACAAAACCAGCACGGGGCATGTAGAAGCGGAAATAAGCATCCGCCACACATCCTTCATGAATCAGCTGCCGGGCCCGCTCGGCGTCAGCTGGCTGAGCATTACTAAAAGCATCACTATAATCGCAACTAGTAATCTCAAGCTGACCTTTCCATGTCCCTCGCAGAGTGGCGGGAAACGACTTCAATTCGGCCTGCAAAGTATGGGTAACTGGTGTGAGATCTCGCAGTTTTAGCGCGGCAGCATGCAGCTCGACTGGCAACTTAACATCAGAGCTATTACTGATTTGTTCAATTCGCCCCTGCAAGGGAGGCAAGGCCAGCGCTGGCAAACCAGAATAGAGCAAGTAAAACAATGAAAATAGCAGGAAAGATAAGAAGCGAAGAGCCCTGTATAAATCGAATTTCAAGTCGAATTCTAAATTGAACTCTTTAAGGTTCATTTTGACTCTGTTTGTAAGATTATGCATTATCAGCTATCTGCCCATTTGGATCTCCCGTTCATTCTGACAGATTAAAGCCCTAAACAACATCACGGCTCAGGAGAAAGCGGCAACGAAAGTTTAGGGCTCTATACAATTACAAGTACAGGTACAAGGACAGGTACAGGTACAAGGACAAGAGACAAGAAAGCAATAGCCTGATCGCTCGTTACAGCAAGCAATAGACAGCCTATTTCTAGATACGGAAGAAGGGAGTTTCAACCACTTTGTCAGACCAGAAAACCTGAATTTGATATTGTCCTGGGCCAACCTTTACAGCTGGAGCAACCATGGCACCATCCTGGTTAGTCATGCGAGAGAAAACAACACCGCGATCGTTCTCGGTAATTCGCACTTCTACTTGCGGAATAGCGTTATCGTCATTATCTTTTGCTTGCAAAAGTACGCGCAAATTATTGTCGTCGATTAGCCAGCCAAGATTGACTTGAATGCGTACATCATCGACGGTACGCTCAAAAGTACCAAGACTAACTAGTTGAGCGCCGACACCACGGGTAGCACCAGCAGGCACCATCTGTTGCCACTGCTGGGCACTAAGCATATCTTGCCAGAGCGATGCTGCGCTATCGCGGGCTTGGCCCACTAACTCACGCAGAACGAAGACAGATTTTTCTGAAGCTGCTGCTGCTGTAGCCACAGCGTTAGCAACACCAACAGTTACAGGATTAATTGCTTCAAGCATATTGCCTGTCACTTTCTTGACGATAGCTTGATCGCCTTTAGAAAGCGGAGCAAATTGACTGGCATTCCACATTGCCTGGTCAAAGAGTTTATTTTCGCCAGGCAAAGGCAGCTCCTGGAAGTTTTCTTGGCAGAATTTTTCAAACGATTGTGCACATGCACTCTCATCTGCATTCGCCATAGCCTTGGCTAATTGCGTCAGTTTGTCATTAAGGGTAGTCATTGCCGTCTCCTGGAATTAACTAATGAGCTTCTTGTTGGTCCATCTTGTCTTTGAACGCTTTGAGTGTTCGGACAATTCTCTTGTCGATGGTATCTATACTCTTCGCATCCATTTTTAGACATGCAATCAAATCTTCTCGCTTATATCCTTCAACATATTTCAAAACGAAGCAGGTACGGTGGATACCGGCCGGCAGCTCGGCCAAAATTCGCTCTACCAGATCATTAATTAATGCTCGGGCGGCCGGGTCACGGAAGAAGGAGCTGCCTGAAGCCAATACATTGTCGGCCCCGAGTACGTCATCAGCCGAGCGACTGTCGTCTTCATCGAACATAGAATCGAGGGAAGTTGTACGGTACTGGCTGGTAGTGGAGGCCGCTTCATCAAAGCTCTTACCGGGGGCAAGGGTTTTGACCATCATTACACTGCCGTCTAGTTCAGCAGTAGCAGCCGTGTTTGCTTGCAAGAGTGCCGCTTGATTGGCCATACGGGCACTGGCTGCCGCAGCCGCGGCCTTCTTAGCCGCTTCGGGCACATCTTTTTGGTCGTCGTCGACCTCAAAATCTGTATCTATATGATCGTCGACCTTAGCCTCACGTTTCTTCAACGCCATTTTGTGATAGCGCTCTAAGTTTTGTGCAATGGCTTTGTTACAAGCGCCTAAGCAGTAGGGGGCCAGTTTTGCCTCTGGATGGCTGGGATCGAAATGTTTAGTTACCAAAACCAAAGCGTTCTGAAGGATATCTTCGATATCCTCGTCTGTGGCGATGCGTGCGCGCGAACGAATGTAGCGCATCATTCTTTGGGGAGTGAAATCCATCTCCCCTTTTAGAAATGCTCGACTTTCCTTATTGTTCATTCGCTGCTGATCTTTCTACGTTCCCAGGGAGAGTTACAAAAATATCTATGATGTGCACTTCAACGATGGCCACACGCAGTGCTCACAATGTTAGCAGATTATAAGAGGAAGCCGCTCTTGAGGAGTTTTCTATTGAGTAAGACGCAAGTGAGTAAGACTGTATACTTAAACCGCTAATGAATAACCCCATGAAAGTCTTACCGTTGCGGAATCCCAAATATCTCACACTAATCGCTCTCAGTACTGCGCTGACGGCGTATCCGGCCTTGGCGCTGGAAAAAGGCCAAGTGGCCCCCGGAAGGGCACTTATGGCCTCGGCTTCGGCCCTACCGCCCAATACAACCCCTGCACGCAGTAGCGCCATTCCTGCTCCCATCAACAACCCCCCGCCCACAAGCTCTTCGTCTAGTCCGTCGTCGAGTTCTTCTTCTTCAGGTATATCCGTAACTGATGTAAATTCCGACATGCCAGCCCTGCGGCCCATGCAGCTTCCTAATGGCCAGACACAAGCAGCGGACAGCCCGATTGTTTCAGGCACAATTCAATTTTCCGAGCCATCTAAAAATCTGGGCTCGGGCATGACAATTTTGCAATCCCTTGACGAAGCTCTGGTGAAAAGCCCACGGGCTGCAGCCATTCGCGCCCAGCTGCAAATTACTACGGCGGCCTATGCCGAGGCCGCTGCCGCACCCAACCCGGCCTTCCTCTTTGACCGCGCCCCACTTGGTGAACAGGTGAGGAGAGTCGGCCCAACCTTTACAGTTGAGGGCCCTTGGAAACTGGTATTTAGGCTACTGGCCACAAAACGCTTAGTTGAGCAGACAAAAACCGATTTAATGACCGCAATTTGGGCCTTAAGAGCAGACGTGCGCCGGGCCTATACCGAGGTAGTGGTAGCCCAAGAAACAGTTGAGACATTGAATTCACTTTACGACCTGGCCAGCCGCTTGCTTGAAGTTTCAGACAAGCGCTTTCAGGCAGGAGACGTACCAGAGCTCGATGTCTTGAAAGCGCGACTGGCGACGTCACAGTCTGATGTTGAGCGCCAGGTGGGAATGCGCCGGGTTATCCGCGCCAAGCAGCAACTAAATGTCATTATGGGCCGAAAGCCTGAGGACATAGTTAACATTCCTAGACTACCGGCCTTTCTTGGTAGCGGCGTAAACAAGCTAGACAAGTCGCAAAAAGCACAACTGCTACCTGACTTTGCCGTAGAGCCGGCCCCCCTAGCAACATATATACAGAAGGCTATGGACCAGAGACTGGAGCTAAAAAGTGTCGAGCAGCGCATCAAGCTCAACAAAGCTCAAATGAAAACAGCCATATCTAATGTTGTGCCGAACCCATCGGTCAGCTTTGGTAACTCGGTATCAGGAAACGCTCCGACCGGCCCCAAAGTTAGTTCCGTATTTTTCACAGTGATTGCCGAGTCGCCTATAACCAATTGGAACCAGGGCGAGATTTATCGCTTAAAAGCCACTGCCACTCAGCTGAAATATGAGCTAGGTGCCCAAAAGAACATAATTACAGCCCAAGTCTCGTCGGCATACAACAATGTGCTGGCGGCCAGACAGAAGCTCAAAGTCTACCAGGAGCACATTCTGGCTGATTCATACGAAGTAGCAAGACTAGCTAGACGCAGTTATGAAGTAGGTCAATCAGACATTACCGCCACATTACAGGTGCAACAAGCCAACGTTGCAGTGCGCAGCCAATACTTAGATGCAGTGCGGGCTTACCAAGAAGCTTATACCGACTTAGAACAATCCTGCGGTCGCCCGCTAGAAATTTAGCCTTTCGCTTGGCCGCGAAAATAGCACTCAGCTTCAAGCGGTAAACTTCAAGCAGCAAGCTTCAAATAGCAGACTATACCTAGAACTTAGCTGTGGGCGAAGTTACAAGAGGAATTTTCAAGAAGAAGTCGTTGAGAAGGTTGGCGTTGGTGTAGCCGTTCAAGGTGTTTTCGGCTCTTCCTTGACCAAGAGCCATGGTTAGTGGCAAAGCAATCATAGGCGCTAAGGTATTAGCAGCATCGGCTGCAACCATAGCCGTAATTGCTTTTTTACTGATACCGCCCTCGGTGCCAGCCAGGGTTGACTTAGGCAGAGTGAAAACTGGCTTGCTGGCACCACCAAACATACGGGGCCGGGGCTGTGTCGCTATTGCCGATTGAGGCTGCCCTAAAGGTCTTGCCAGAGCAAAGGTAGCAGCGGAAGCATCACAGGTAGTCATGCCATTTTCTGGTGAAAGCTTAACATCACTAGCCGGGGCGCTAAAGCGATAGCTGAAAGGTGAAACAATATTTTTGACATTGGCTAAAGCCAACGTTCTAGTCTGACCGGGCAGTGTGTCGATAGAGAGATTATCGGCTGTGACCGTGGAGATACGACCAACATAAGTGTTGCCATCAGCTGCTTCTACCGTTTCGCTAATGCGACTAGTGCGTAGATTCTTCAACCAATCTCCGCCATTAAAATAGACCAAACCGTCTAATCTACTGGAGGCAACCGCTTGAGCACTTCCTTGATTTGCGGAAGGGCTTACGGAAGGAGACGCGGAAGCGTTCATGTTACTGGCACTGGCAGGAGCCGCTGCTGGAGCTGCGGTCGGGGTACCGAGGTCTAACCGAATGAGGGTGCCAGTCAAGACAGTATGTCTGTCGAAGAGCCATTCAGGCACGGCACCGACCTCGACCAACTGACCATTGACTGAAATTTGCCCATCGGGCAAAAGATAATTGCCAATGTTAGCCACAGGCAGAGCCAAAGACGCCTGAACAGGTTTGCCTTCGGCCTGCTTCATTTCAACTAGTGAGGCCAGAGCAGGCAGGCTGGAGAACTGTAGAGTAAGAGCCAGACTAAGAGCTAGGCTGCGGACAATATTGTGCGAAATTTTCTGTCTATGTGACGATTTTCTAACAGCAACCATTTATTTCTCAGCCTCAACAGAATCGGCCTTTCAGCCTTACGCTGCCCATATTCTAGAGCAAAAGCCTCTGAATTGTGCGTTTTGAGGCAATTCTTAAACGAATCAATCAGGGGAACTCGGCTCTCCTAATTTCGTCTCATCTTTTAGTCAGTAACAACAAGGCAAGTGTGCAGACAGTACAAGGCCTGGTTGACTGCATCTAACGGGTTTATGGGTTCTATCTGGGGGCCAGTAATGTTATGAACTTGCAATGTTTTTCTAAACTATTTTCAAGATGCAATTTTTTCAAATCGATTTCTGCCCAGCAACAAAACTCTAAAAAACTTGATAATGCCAGTGAGGCCGAGGAGCAAAAAGAGACTTACGCTGGAGAGTGCCAAGACGGTGTCTGCAGCCTCAGCAACTGGCGGCCAAGCAAGTCAGCCTAGCTAGGAACACTAACGACACAATACTATCGACACCGCTATCGACACCGCTGTCGATACTGCTGCCGACACCACCGGCGATACCGCTAACGATACTTACACGGCCAGCTATTTTGAAAGAGCCGAAATGTTCATAAGAGTTTCAAATGACGTTCTCATAGCGGAATAACATTCGCACGAAGCACTCTCTAAATTGGCACGGTCAAGAATAGTCACTTTCCCGCGCACATAAGTAATCAATTTAGACTTAAGTAGGGCCCCGGCAGCAATATTCACCGCTGTGCGCGAGACACCTAGCATACTGGCAAGGAATCCCTGGGTAGCAATAAAATTATCACTATCGCAGCGGTCGTGAGTAAGCAAAAGCCAACGAACATAGCGCTTATCTATTGGATGACTGCGGTTACAGCCAATAGTAATGGCCACCTGTTCAAACATGGCCACGGCATAACGCTGACAAATTTCACCCAACTCCGGATGACGCTTTACCAGATCTAAAAAGTCTTGTCCTTTAACGCGCCAAACAGTGGCGTCGACCTGGCAGGCAAGCTTTTGGCCCACGGCCTCTACTCCCAGGAGCAACGGCAAACCCACCATGCCTTCACGGCCGATCAGAGCCAGCTCAATTTGTGAACCATCTGCCATCACCGAAATCAGCGACAATACACCAGACTCTATGAAATCGACAAAACCAATGGGCTTATGGGGTTCAATTAGGTTTTCATGCATATCAAAATGCACCAGTTCAGCGACTGCCAAAACATCTTCAATAATAAGCTGCGACAAACTGCTCAACAGCAGATTGCGCGGTTGATTGGTGTCCATATTTTTCCGATGTAGTCTAAGGAGGTGGCCGTGGCGAAATCACAGAAGCAAGATTTCGTCAGCAATTGATGCATCACTATGGCAGGTTTACCAAGCAGTGAGCACCTCGGCAATTATTGATTTAACAAGACAAATTTGCTAGCGGCGGAAACCCGCCATTTCTGAGTTGCCATTAAGCAATTTGTGTTCACTAGCAAACATATGAAATTCACATTTATTCAGAGCACGATGGGGGAAACCATAGCCCGCGAATAGCTAATGGAGGTTTTTGTCCTCGTAGGCATTGCGATTGATCAAGGTGTAAACAGTCGGCAAAACGATCAGTGTCAAAATCGTCGACGTCACTAACCCACCCAGTACTACTGTCGCCAGCGGACGCTGCACTTCAGCACCGGTACCGTGAGAGAAGATTAGAGGCAAGAAGCCCACCATAGCCACAAGAGCTGTCATAAGAACCGGTCGAAGTCGTACCTTTACCCCTTCCACCACAGCATCTTCTACATTCATACCTTGCTTTTGCATCTGGCTCATATAACTCACCATGATCACACCGTTCTGCACCGCTACACCAAACAAGGCAATGAAACCAATGATGGCTGGAACAGAAATAGGCTGATTAGAAATGAGCAGGGAGAAGATACCACCAATGATGGCAAATGGTACGTTGAGCATAATCAAAGCAGCATTGCGCAGCGAATTAAATGAGGCGAAAAGCAATATAAAGATAAGGAGCAAGACCACTGGCACAACAATAGCTAGGCGAGCCATAGCTCTCTGTTGATTTTCGAACTGCCCACCCCAAACAATTTGATACCCCTTAGGTAACTTTACCTGAGCGTTGACGGCCTTCTGAGCCTCCTCAACAAAGCTACCAAGATCTCGCCCGCGCACATTGGCAAGAACAGCAGTACGCCTTTGGCCATCTTCACGGTTTATCATAACGGTGCCGCGAGTATTTTGAATGTCAGCCAACTGCTTAAGTGGAATTTTGCCACCACCTGGAGTATCAACCAAAATCGATTCAATGTCTTCTTGAGTATCACGGAATTGCAAGGGGAAGCGCACCAGCAGACCAAAGCGCTTGGTACCCTCAAGCACTTCTGTTACTTCTTTGCCAGCCAAAGCAGTTTGAATGATTTCTTGAACGTCATCAACGTTCAAGCCATAGCGAGCAATAACGTCGCGCTTCATTTTTATATTTAGCTGGGGCAAACCAAGAATGTGCTCACGCTGTAAGTCGGCAGAACCACGAACTTTGCTAACGATTCCTTCTATCTGCCCAGCAATTCCATCTATGGTGACAAGATCGTCACCGAAAACTTTAATACCAAGATCGGCCTTAATACCAGCGATCAAGTCATCGATCATATCAGCGATTGGCTGAGAGAAGCTATAGACAAGACCAGGAATACCATCAAGACGGGCAGCCATAGCATTAACCAGAGCTTCTTTGTCGTGAGTTGTCTTCCACTCGCTCTTAGGCTTCAAGCCCACATAAACGTCGGCATTGTCGATGCCCTCAAGATCGCCGCCCATACCAGAGCGGCCAATACGAGAGACTACGACATTTACTTCAGGAAACTCTCTAATAGTCTTCTCTACAGTGGTAGCAATGCGACGCGATTCAGTGTGAGAAACACTAGGCGAAAGCTTTGTACGCAACAGAATTGAGCCTTCATCGAGGCTCGGGATAAATTCAGAACCAAGGAAAGGGAAAATAGAGAAGCCTGCACAGAGAACAGCAAGCGAAACAACTATAGTCATTTTGGGCTTGACGATCGAACGCTTAAGAGCTGGCTCGACCAACCCTTTGGCCCACTCGATGAAGGGGTTGTGACGCTCTTTAATATCGCCACGAAGGAACCAATAACACAATACCGGTATCACTGTCAGCGAGACCATCAAGGCGCCAGTCAGAGCATAGATATAATTGAGGGCCAACGGCGTAAACATGCGTCCCTCAACCCCCTCAAGGGTAAAGAGGGGAAGATAAACAGCAATGATAATAACGATGGCAAAGAAAATAGGATTGCCGACTTCTTTGGCAGCGCTGTAGACAATTTTCAGTCGATTCTTCTCTAATTCTTCTTTAGTTGATTCGCCTTTTTCTACCTTCTCTTGCTCTTCGGCCAAGTGGCGGAAAATATTCTCGACCATGACCACGCCAGCATCAACAATGACACCAAAGTCAACAGCTCCAAGAGTCATCAAATTAGCCGTCAGGCCAGTGAACTTCATCATGATGAAGCTGAACAACAAAGACAAAGGAATTACGACAGCAACAATAATGGCGCAAGGAATATGCAGCAGGATGCAGCCCAAAACTAGTATTACGAGCGAGCCACCCAGCATCAACACTTCTTTTACTGTCTCAATGGTCTTATCAACCAAAGCGCTCTGGTCATAGTAAGTAATGAGAGTCACACCAGCTGGCAAGTCATTTTTGATCTCTTCTAAGCGAACGCGAACACGATCAACTACGGCTTTAGTATTGACTCCTTTACGGGTCATCACCATCCCTGTAACAGTCTCACCATTACCATCCATTGAAGACGATCCACGTCTAAAGGCTGGACCAATCTCAACCTCAGCTATTTGTCCAACTTTTACGGGAGTGCCACCGACCGACTTCAGTACAATATTTTTGATATCGGCAATAGTATCGATTCTTCCCAGGCCGCGAATAATGATCTCTTCGCCACCACGCTCAATAAAGTTACCACCAGCATTAATGTTGTTATTTGCCAGGGCATGAATCACATCCCGCAGAGTCAAGTTGAAGCTTTTGAGAACGTGAGGAGATACCAGAACTTGGTATTGCTTGACATAACCACCATAGCTCACCACATTGCCAACACCCGGAACGGCTCGCAGTTTGCGGGCCACTTGCCAGTCTTGAATAGTGCGCAATTCGGTCAAGTCATGGCGATCGCTCAGCAAATAATAGTTGAGTACGTTCGAAAATGTAGAGACCACAGGCCCAAGAAGAGGCCGGGGAGAACCGGCAGGTAGCTCAATCTGACTCAATCTTTGCTGAACAATATTGCGCGCCCAATAGACATCGACATCATCTTCAAAAATTGCTGTAACCACAGAAAGACCGAAGCTGGAGTTACTGCGGATCTTTGTTACTTTAGGCAGACCATTCAGACCATTCTCGATGGGAAATGTAATCAATGATTCCACTTCCTCGGTAGCCATACTTTCAGGCTCGGTGATGATTTGCACCTGAACGTTAGAAACATCAGGAAAAGAGTCAATAGAAATATTGGCAGCACTCCAGATGCCAAACATGGCAATCCCTATAGCGCATGCCACTGTCATCAGCCGTTGTTTGAGAGCAAAGCGAATCAGCTGCGATATCATTTCAAAATTACTTCTCTAACGCTCATAACTTTAGCTCTCTGCTAGCTTTCGCTCTGTCTCACTTAGCTATTTTTCGCTTGGCGTCTTCAGTGCTGATAGTTTAGTTCGGTCTTCAGCATGAGACTGCCTTGGGTGGCAACAGTCTCTCCATCAGAGAGGCCAGACAGAACCTCGCAATACAGTTCGCCTTCCTTGCCCAACTTGACGGGACGCACTTGAAACCCATCTGTTTTTTTGACAAAGACAATTTTGCCGCCGTCATGTTCTTGAATAGCAGACTTTGGGCAAGCTAAGAATTTGCGTGAAGCCCCTTCTAAGTCTATTTCGGCATACATATTGGTTTTCAACTTGCCATCGGCATTAGCTAAGCGTGCGCGAATTGGCACAGTTCGTGTGTCTTCATGGACATTGACACTGATATAGCTAATCACACCGGTAAAACTAGAATCGGGATAACTGGCAATTTTGATAACGACTTTGTCGCCGAGCTTAACCCGGGGCAAATCGACTTCTGGTAGATCAGCAGAGACCTGAACGAATTTCAGATCTGTCAGCTTGAACATCGACTTTTCTGGCTGCACCACTTCACCCACCGCACAGTCGTAGCGACTGAGAGCGGCTGTAATCGGCGCTGTAATCTGCACAAGGCCGTTAATGTTACCGGTAGACAGCACCTTCTGAGTCATTTTTTTATCAGCGCCAAGAAAATCAAGACGCTTAACTATTGTGGCCAAATGTTGTTTATCGCGAGTGACTTCAGCCAAAGTAAGCTGATAATCGCGCTTCATCAAACCACGATTCTTATATAACTGTTCTTCACGGGCGAGAGCGGTCTTAGCCTGCTCAAAAGCAACCTTGGCTTTAGCGTAATTTGCTTTGGCCGTTAGATAGTCTTTTGTCGCAGCAATTTTTTCACGATAGAGGTCTTCTTGCCTCTTCAATTCTTGCTCCGATAGCTCAGCTTGAACCTGCGTATTCTGCAAAGTCGCTTGCGCTTCAAGCAGAGCTTTCGGTCTATGCAATTGCTCTTCATAAATCTGACGCTCGCGCTCAGCGTGGGCCTCCGCAATGGCTAATTTTGATTTGGCTTCGACGGCCTCCCCCTGCAAGTCACTAACTTGCGGGCTGTCAATAAGAGCAAGAATCTGCCCCTGTTTGACCGTTTCACCAGGTCTTACCAGAATATTTGAAACCCTGCCGGAAATACGGGCGCTGACGTCGACTTCTCGACCGTAGTCAGGCTCAATTCTGCCAGTTAAGTGCAGAGGCACAACAACATCGCGGCGAGTAACGACCTCAGTCTTAAGGTCAATTCGCTTGGCGACCTCAGGAGTGACTGTAATCACGCGCGGCCCAGACTGTGCAGCCGAATGACCAGACTTTCCCGCATGACTACTGTCCGCAGCAGATTGTGCAGACTCGTGACCGCCACAGGCGCTCAGTGCAAAACTGAGAGGTATTGATAGGGCAAGAAGGAAGAGGGATTCTTTGTTTAGCATTTCAACAAGAGCATACAGCAACTAGATCATTTCCCAAAATAAATCGGTCGGTCTACAGAAAACTGTGCAATGCTCGGTAACACAAGCGAAAGCTTGATGAAAGATTGGCTTGAAATTAGCACTGTAGCGCCGCAAAACTACCCCTGCAGGTCTCAATCTTGGGGAGCTTCACCCATTTTTGGAGTCCAGCGAATGTGGCCCCCGGCATTCATAGGCACTGGACCAGTGGGAACCGGGGTGTGGCCATCGGCCATGAATCCACCATACAAATAAAGTTTATTCCCGGGCACAACACCTTGAAAAGTATTGGTGACGTCATAGTAACCACCGGCCAAGCTCATGTTCCAAATATAGACATGTTTTTTCTTCGGCTTGACGGCATCACTGCTAGCAAAACCGCTTAAGGCTGGAGGGGGGTTGAACGTATCTCTAGAGGGAAACAGGGCCTGCAAACCCGAGTCAGCCAAGCCACCGCTCTGAGAGCCCGATGCTGGCCCCCCAAAGCTCCTACCGATTTCTCCCTTTTGCTCGGCGGCACGATCAGCAGAACCAAACCCAGCATTCGAGCCCGGGTCGCCTTGGCCAGAACTTGGGCTGGCTGAAAAAGGAGCGCTTTCAACCCGCCGCAGGCGAGTGGCAGGCTTGGAAAGTTGATCTATCACCCTGACACTGCCAGATAATGGGCTTTTGAGCGGAGCCACCGCAGCAGATGCCGCCGGGCCCGAGGAGCTAGCCTGGCCAATGGAGGCGGCGGCAGCAGGGCTGGACGCACCAGGAAAGGCCGTCTCTATCGATTGAGCTGAGGCTGACTCTGCAGAAGCCTTGGTAATCGCCACAGCCAGTAACAGGGAGACTGCCGCGGCCGCAAGAGATAGGCGGAAAGCGCCGGTAGAACTTAATACCAAACATCTGCTATTAATCTTGATCATGGACCCGCCGCTCGTCAGACTTACTAATTGAATGTTCCCCGCCACAGGCAACTAGTCTAATAGAACCGGCGGAACTAACTAAAGTTCCTCGAATGCCAGCAATGACATAAGTGTTTGGGGTAAATTATGATTTCGGCACAAAAACAAGTGCGCCCGAAAGAAAAGCTTTGAAGAGGTTTGATGAGGTCTGGATGCGTTTAGACAAATGGTTAAAAGTATCTAGGCTGATTAAACGCCGTACCATTGCCCAGATGGCCTGTGAACAAGGTCGGGTTTATGTTAACGACCGCCCCGCCAAATCATCAACCGAACTAAAACTAAGCGATAAAGTACACCTTGAATTGGGCTCCAAGGCTCTGACCGTGACAGTGCTGCTGCTGCCACTGAAAAACGTTGCCGCCCAAGACGCCTCAAGCTTGTACGAAATCGTAGAGGAGATAAGAAGGCCACCCGAAGTACTCGAGTGGCTTTCTGAAGAGGATCATTATTAGTCTATATATTCCCGCAACTAGTCTATATATTCACGCAACTAGTCTATATATTCACGCAAGCGGCGGCTGCGATTGGGGTGGCGTAGCTTGCGCAGAGCCTTCGCTTCAATTTGACGAATACGCTCACGGGTAACGCCAAATAGTTGCCCAACTTCTTCTAGGGTACGCTGGCGGCCATCGTCTAGACCAAAACGCAGTCTCAAAACATCCCGCTCGCGCGGAGAAAGACCGGCCATTACTTCAATAATGTCTTCACGCAACAATTCTTGGGTAACTGACGAAGCTGGTGTTTCAGCTTCTCTGTCTTCAATGAAGTCGCCGAGCTTGCTGTCTTCTTCTTTACCAATGGGAGTTTCCAGCGAGACCGGCTCTTGGGCGACTTTGACTATCTCACGTAGCTTAGTGATGCTGATTTCCATGGTAGTAGCAATTTCTTCTTCAGTTGGCTTGCGACCTTTGTCTTGGGCCAGCTGACGAGTAATTTTCTTGAGCTTGTTGATAGTCTCAACCATGTGCACAGGTATACGAATGGTTCTAGCCTGGTCAGCAATAGCTCTGGTTATGGCTTGGCGGATCCACCAGGTAGCATAAGTCGAAAACTTGTAACCGCGCTCATGGTCGAACTTTTCAGCAGCACGAATAAGACCCATGTTACCTTCTTGAATAAGATCAAGAAAGAGCATGCCACGGCCCACATATTTTTTGGCAATTGAAACAACCAGCCTGAGGTTGGCTTGCACTAGCTTGCGCTTAGCAATAGCACCTTCCGAGCCACCCATTTCAATTTTACGAGCCAGTTCAATTTCTTCGCTAGCCGTAAGCAAGGGAATACGCCCAATCTCACGCAGGTACATGCGCACAGGGTCATCGGAAGAAAGGCCTTTTGAAACTTCTTCTACAAACTCTTCAGGATCACCTTCGACTTTATCGTCGAAGCCTTCCAGCATGAAATCACCGCGATTCTGAGCCCCAGCTGGAAGAGGTAATTCTTCATCGGCGTCACTGCCATCGGGCACAAGCAAGTCTTCCAAGCCAGCGCGATCGCGTTCTTTTCCAACTTCTTCCATTTTGTCTAGTTTCGAAATGAAACTGTCTTCTTTTTCCTTGCCCTTACTCACGCGGGTCTCCATCACTGGTACTACTTATTATGTTTTTCTGCTTCGAATAGCTAACTTCGACTGGAGATTCTGTTGTCAGGAGAGAAAGCATCAATCTTGCTCTTGAATTCCTCGATTTGCTCGAGAGACTCTAATTTTGGCAGTTCATGCTCCAGTCGGGTCAACTCCATCATTCTACTCTGCAATGCACTCTGGTCGCTGCCATTTTCATCAGCACTTGTCATTTCCCTTCGAACAGCAGCTGACAAGAGGTCAAGCCTCTCCTTCAGTATTCTTGCCCGGGATTCTTTTAAAACAACCTGAACCGGAGGTTTTTGTTTTCTAAAATCCTCGGCCTTATAAATAATGTCGACCAAAGCTCTAGCTGTGACAGGCACCGGAGCTACTCTATCCATCAACTTGGTTTGTAAATCTTCCATAGTATTGAAGTTCGATCCAATTCCCTCAAGAGCCTCTTTAATCTCCTGGTGGGGAGCGTTCAGCAGTGTTTCTTCAGTAAGACGGCCAAAAACAACATCGTAGTCTTCGCGAGAGGTGAGATAGAGAGCCAACAAACTGCGCTCAGCATCTAAAGACCCCTGCACAGGGGCACTGCGAGCAATTCCGTGGCCACGCGCGCCAGGAGGCATGGGCAGACCTTCCTCGTCAGCAATATCCTTCTTCTCTTTGTTTTTCTTCCAATCGCCTTTCTTAAATGGGGGCTTTTTGAAGCCACCCTGACCAGGGAAACCGCCGCCCTGTCCTTGGTTAAAGCCCCCCCCCTGGTTAAAACCGCCTTGATTAAATCCGCCTTGGCCATAACCCTGAGGCTGGTCAAGGCGATTCTTGCGCCGGTATTCTCCGACATCAGCCAAAATCTCTTCCTCGCGCAGACCAAGTCGCGGAGACCACTGCCGCACATATTCACCTCGTGCCACAGCATTCTTAATCGAGGCAAGAATTGGAACAACAGCCTTAGAAGCGTCAATGCGACCCATGCGCGAACTAAAATCTATAGCCGAAACAGCTGATTCTAGGCGATAGTCGATCATGGTGGCCGCTTTCTCAATCGCTTGAGCAAAGGCTTTGACCCCTTCAGCACCAGCTCTTAGACATTCATCGGGATCTTTGCCGCCAGGAATTTTCAAGACTTTCAAGTCAATTCCAATACCCTCAGCGATCTGATTGAGAGTTTCCCCGCCGCGCTCAATGGCGCGAGCACCAGCAGCATCAGCGTCAAAAGAAAGATAGACACGCTTACTGTCGGTGTAGCGCACTAAAAGCTTGGCCTGCTGCTCAGTCAAGGCCGTGCCCAATGTCGCCACTACATTAGTAAAGCCATACTGGTGTGGCGTAATGGCATCGAAATAGCCTTCCACCACAATCACAGCATCGCGCTCTTTAATAGACTCTTTCGCTAAATTAAAGCCAAACAGATTCAAACCCTTAGTATAGATGGGCGATTCTGGTGAATTTAAATATTTGATTTGATCTTCACCCAGAGTCCTGCCACCAAATGCGATGACACGACCTTCGCTATCGCAAATAGGTATCATTAGACGGTTACGAAATAGATCATAGTGTCCACTGCTCTCAGCCCGTTTTTTCACTAGACCAGCTTCTTCTAAAGTACTAGCAGAAGCGCCAGCATTAAGACTCAAATAGTTGAGCAAGCCATCCCAAGCATCAGGAGCATAGCCAAGCTTGAACTTCTCAATAGTCTCATCACTTAGTCCACGGTCAGCCAAGTATTTGCGCGGCACAGCGCCTTCTTGCGGATCTTTCAACAAGCGAATGTAGTATTCGCTTGCTTGTTGATAAAGCATAAGAATCTGCGAACGGCGATCATATTCTTTGCGCTCGACCTCAGTCTCGACAAGCTTGACACCATATTTTCGGGCGAGCTCGCGCACAGTTTCAATAAAATCAAGGCCTTTTTGTTTTTGCACGAAAGCAAAAACATCGCCGCCTTCATTGCAACCAAAGCACTTAAAAATTCCTTTGTCCGGATTGACGTTGAATGATGGGCTTTTCTCATTGTGAAATGGGCACAGCCCTCTATACTCCTTGCCGGCGCGCTTGAGCACTACGGTTTCAGAAATAACTTCTAGAATGCTTGCTCGCATCCTAACTTCAGCAATGACTTCCTGGGTCACGCCCTTCAAGCGATATATCCTCTAGCAATATGGACTGCCAACCCTGCATTTAGCAATTCGATTTTGACGCGGAAAAAGTTCAAAATTTTATTGCTCATTGTTTATAACACGCTGAGGGCCTGAGATTAGCGATAGTTGCATGAAAATTGACCGTCTATTTTCAATTCTTGTGCCGCGGGCTACCATCGCTTATATTGGGTATTCAAGAAGTAAAGTAACAAAGAGTATTAGAGACATGGTTACAGAGAAAGATGTCTACACTTTTTTTGGCCGCACTTTTGCCAATCGTGGCAGCGCCTATCAGAGGCAGGGGGCCGTTCGTGCGGCAACATTTGATAGTGCCCAGCAAAAAATCTTCGGTCAAGTTAAAGGCACTCAATCAGACCCTTACGAAGTAGCAGTAGCGCTAAACGACTCAGCAGCCGATCTATTTGAGGCCCATTGCAGCTGCCCCATGGGTGGTTTGTGCAAACACTCAGCCGCACTAGTGTTGCACCTTATCAGAACCACCGATGCTGCATGGGGAACAGAGAATGATGATGCTATAGCTTCAGAAGCACAAGGCAGCGAACAAAAACAAACTATTAGCAAGAACTTTGAAACTTGGCTTGGTGATTTACAACGTACTGCCGGAGAAAACCCCGATAAACCTGCAAGCGCAATCAATTCAGAGGCACAGTCAAAGATAAGAGTAAAAGTTATCTATCTGCTTGATGCATCATCCGATAACACCTTAAACGTTCGCACGAGAATGGTTGAATTGTTAGAAAATGACTCTTGGGGAAATACAAGCACTGTCAGCTTAGAGAAGCTTGCCTACAAAGCCCACAGTTATCTCATCGACAACGCCGGGGCCGATGTTGACGCTAATATCGGCCAATTGTTAATGACTGGCAATGCTGACAATTTCAGCGCTGCTCACAATTTTCCGGCCATCAAAGAACTAGGCAAAGTATTGCTTGAAATGATCGTCGCTACCGGTCGCTGTTACTGGAAAACCCATTTTTCCAGTCCGCTCAAAATGGCGGCAGCAAGAGAGGCTCACTTACATTGGCTGGCGCTCAGAGAGGGCAAACATCAACTGCGCATTGAAACAGACGACCCCGACGACATAGTCGCTCAGGCCGGCATCGCCTGGTACGTCAATCAATTCGATTCAGCTATCGGAGCCATTGCCCTGCCCCTACCAGATAACGTAATCAAAAGTGTTTTAGACTGTCCACCTCTGACAGAGCCCGAAGTTGAGCTAGCAGTGCAGGAGTTCAAAAGACTAGCTAATCTCAAATCAAACTCTACTGTAATACCAAATACGATATCACAATACACAATTGAGACCAAAGTAGTAAAACCGCTACCTCGACTGAAATTGACTATGGTAGCCAATGCCCAAACAGCCTTAGCTTTTTCCGGTTTTCAACAGCGCGACTTACAAGCTTTTTTTGGCGTCGACTATGGCGATGCCGAGTTAAATCAGGTCAATACTGCAGAAGTAAAAATTATTGAGGGAAAGAAGATCACCATCCTACAAAAAGACCGTTCGATGGAAGAACTTTATCTAAGTCAATTAGAACAGTTCGGGCTAGTTAGCACCGGCCGAACCAAGGGCGATTGGCGGGCACAATTACACTTTCGCGGCAAGACCATTAGTGACTGGTTCGACTTCATCGCCGTGGGCCTTCCATCTTTAAATTCGGCCGGTTGGCAAATTGAAATTGATAAAAACGCCTGCCTTGAAGCAGTGATACCGCAAGAATGGTTATTCGAATGCAGGGCAAACTCCACCTTCTGGTTCGACCTCGAACTAGGAATTATGATAGACGGCAAGAGAGTTGCTCTACTGCCGATCATTCAAGAAGCCTTCATGAGGCTACCCGACTTGAGTTCGAGCAAATTTCTGGATCCGCCCCCGACACTAAAAAGGCCCTGGGATCCACTTCTAACAATAGACAAGTTAGAAAAACACGGCATCGTCTACGCACCGCTTGAAGACGGCCGCTTTGCTGCCCTGCCAGCAGATCGCATCCGAGCAATTGTAGGTTCAATGATCGAGTTTTTCAATAAAAAGGGCAAGCTTGGCATAGGCCCAGACGTTTCCCTTCCGCAACTAATGGACTTATCGAAATCTCTTTTCGTTGATGGAAGCAAAGACCTCTGGGTGTTCGGCGAGGAGATGCAACGCCTAACCGATCAGATCAAGGCTTTTGAAAAAATACAAATAGTAGAGCCGCCACGAGATTTCAGGGCCACGCTAAGACCGTATCAAATCGAGGGACTATGTTGGCTCAATTTTCTCAGGGAGTTTAAATTAGGCGGAATACTTGCCGACGATATGGGTTTGGGCAAAACCGTACAGACTCTGGCACATATTCTTTTAGAGAAACAAGAGAATCGCCTAAACAAGCCCTACCTGATTGTTTGCCCAACTTCAGTACTGCCAAACTGGCTGAGCGAAATTGCCAAATTCACTCCAAGCCTGGTGGTCACTCCGCTCTATGGCCCAGACCGCCAAAAATACTCTTTTAGAATTCCCAGTTCGGACATAGTTATTACAACTTATCCGCTGGTCAAACGCGACTTAAATAGCCTGCAGAATCAACACTGGAAAGCCATCATCTTAGACGAAGCCCAGTTCATCAAGAATGCCAATACCATGGTAGCCAAGGCTGTGACAGCACTTAAGGCCGACTTCAGAGTCTGTCTTACTGGCACTCCAGTAGAAAACAACCTGGGCGAAATTTGGTCTCAGTTCAACTTTCTCATGCCTGGTTTTCTCGGTGATCGACAACACTTTAGAGATACTTACCGCACACCTATTGAGAAAAGAGGCGATGAAAGCGTCCAGAAAAAACTCGCGGAGCGAATCAGGCCGTTTCTTTTACGAAGAAAGAAAGAAACTGTCGCCAAAGACCTACCAGCCAAAACAACTATCATCAAAAAATTCGAGATCACTGGAGCCCAAAGGGATCTTTACGAAACCATGCGAGTGGCAATGTATTACAAAGTAAAAGAAGCACTAGAAACAAAAGGCCTAGCCCGAAGCCAACTGGTCATTTTAGAAGCCATGCTCAAGCTCAGACAAACTTGCTGCGATCCGCGATTACTGCCACTAAATTCAGGCCAACGAATTGAGGAATCAGCAAAACTTGAACTGCTATTGCTGATGCTCGAACAGCTCGTTGCTGAGGGAAGAAAAATTCTGCTGTTTTCGCAATTCACAAGTATGTTAGACATAATCATTCCAGAACTAGCCAAACGCAAAATTACTTACGTCCAGATTAGAGGCAGCACCAAAGATCGTGCAACTCCAGTAAAGCAATTTCAAGAAGGTGATATTCCGCTATTCTTACTCAGCCTAAAAGCCGGAGGCACGGGCTTAAATTTAACAGCCGCAGACACTGTGATTCACTACGATCCCTGGTGGAATCCAGCAGTGGAAAATCAAGCAACCGATCGAGCCCATCGCATTGGCCAACAGAAGCCAGTTTTCGTCTTCAAATTAATCGCTTCAGATACAATCGAAGAGCGGATTTTAATTTTGCAAGACATAAAAAAAGACCTGGCCGAAAATCTCTACAGCGAAGATAATTCCCTACCGACAGAGATTACACAGGCAGATATCGAACAACTCTTTGCACCGCCAACGGCTTGAACTAAGCTAAGAGGTGGTCTAGACCTAAAGGCCTTCAACCTTCAAAAACATAGGAGAAGAAAATTCCAATAACTGCGTATCGCTGATCGGCGCATGCTTCAAACAAGCACTCAATATGCTGTTCTTCTCCCACCTGCTATTGGCTCGATGGCAACAGAAAGCAACAACATAAAGTTGCAAATACTTCCGACTGACACCATGGAAAAACTGACGAAGGAAGGAAAGGATTTGATAGGCTAGCGGCTCGGAGACAGCCAGCGGTAAAACTTGAGTATCACCGTCAGGAAAGGCAATACCAGGAACGGCAACGTCAGCAAGCGTAGCATGAGCCGTTTCTGTCAAATCCAATTCAGCGCGCGGATGGCAAGACGCAGGACTATCCTTGCTTCTCTTGATAATTGCAGCCACAAGCCGCGCGATTGAAAAAACAGGAGCATCGTCATCCATTTGCCGATAGATAACAAGACTTACTTTCTTCTGAATATTCAAAGCAGTACTCTGAGCAATGTCGAGTATAACAGCAAGAGCAGAAGAGCTAATAACGACACCTCTCTCCTTAAACCATACAGCGGCCAACCACGCGCGCAGGCGGTAAGCACCTTCGAACAAAGTGCCAGAAGTAAACCAATACTTACTCTTACAACCTAAACAAACATAAAAGCGTGTTCCGCGCTTTCTCTTGATCTTAGGCTTAGTACAAGAACACTTAATTCGACCGTCAGCGCGCAGTGAGCGGTAAATCATATCAGCCGCAGCACTATCGCTTCGTACGGCCTTGCGAAAGGCCTTCCAGACTCTACTAAATATCGCATCTTGATCTTCGGCGTTGTTCATGACGAGCACTCCACAGCAGTACTTGTATAAACGTCAGCAAGTGGAATTTGGTTCAATGCTGGAAAGAAATTTATTGAGTCAGGAAGAAATTTGTTGAAATTGTCAAAGCGAAATCGTTCCAACTTTATTCGACATGAACTCATACCGATATCGGTCCAGCTTTATTGACCACGAACTCATACCGATATCGGTCCAGCTTTATTGATCACGAACTCATACCGATATCGGTCCAGCTTTATTGATCACGAACTCATACCGATATCGGTCCAGCTTTATTGATCACGAACTCATACCGATATCGGTCC
>CALRQI020000004.1:0-525943 GCA_943370275.1 bacterium Ga0077546
AACTCAATATATCTGGTGCTCATGCGGCTCTCTTTCATCTCTGATTGATCCACTCGGTCGGCAAACTTCTTGGAGTCACGATCTTCAAGGGAGACTAACCACAAAGACCTATCCCGACAGTTCTACCTGCACTTATGTTTATGAGCAGAAGACCGACAAAGTAAAGTATCGAACCGATGCGTTGGCGCAGAAGACGCTCTATCTCTACAACCCTGACAATAGCCCGTTCATGACCATGTACTTTAATGAGGTCAACGCCACAGCCGATAGTGCCAAATACTGGGACTATAATTTCAAGCGGTCAACAAAAACGGCCAAGAATGACTGGGGCAGCATTGAATCCACCTATAACAATTATGTAACCAGCTCAGGGGCAACTCCAATAACTGGTGGTGGCAGGCTTCAGCTTGTTCATAACGACCACATGGCCAACTCTGACATAACTTTTGTTTATGATGCCTTGGGCAGAACCACTAACCAGTCAATCAATGGCGCGGCCAATTCAGACACGTTGACATTTGATGCCATGAGCCGGGTGACTGCTGAATCTAATGCCTTAGGCAATTTCACCTATGCCTATGTCGATGATACTGCCGGTTCGTCTAAAGGCGTTACGCGTCTAGCTTCTGTCACTTATCCAAACAGCCAGGTAGCAAAATACAGCTGGTATCCAACTAGCGGCGATGAGCGATTGCAGCAGATCGCTAACCTCAAAACTAGCAGTGGGCCGACTATTTCTCAGTATGCTCAGCGCTACAACCCTGCTGGCGAAATCACCCAATGGCAGCAGCTACAAGGTAATAGCAGTGTCAATCTCAACCTGCGCTATGACCAAGCAGGGCAGTTGACTAGCTCACAAACTGGCTCTGGTGGGCCATCAAATGCCTACCTCAACCAGAGCTATTTTGCTTATGATGCTGCTTCAAACCGCACTGCTGTTCAGCAAAACAGTATCAATCGAGTAAAACTCGGCGGAACCGTAACTACCGGCAACGTGCTGACAATCACAGTAAAAGATCTGAGCCTCTCTGGCGGTCAGACGGCTATTAACTACACCGTTGTTGGTGGCGATACTCTTTCAACGATTGCTACTAAGTTTGCGGCAGCAATTACTGCGGATTCTTCTCTGCTGGCACTTGGTGTCAATGCCACGGCAAACGGCTCAATAATGAGCATCAAGTCGGCATCTTCTAATATCACTACCTATACTCAATCAACAAGCGGCGGAGCAACAACCACAATCTCTCTAGGCGTCACAAACAATTTTGTAGAGAATGCAGTAATTGGCGGAAGCAAAACCACAGGCAACGTCCTCACAATTACTGTAAGTGATGCCGCCTTGAGTGGAGGTTCAACAGCTATCAATTACACAGTTCTAGCTGGCGACACTTTGACTACGATGGCCACTGGCGTGAAGAATGCCATTAATGCCAATGCCGGTTTAACGGCAGCAGGAATTACTGCAACTTCAGCTGGGACTGCGATCACGATCAAGTCAACTTCAGCCAATGCCACAACCTATTCGCAGTCAACAAGCGTTGGCGCAACAGCAACAATTGCTCTTTCGATAAATCAAAACGGACCGCAGACAATAGCGATTGGCGGCAGTAAGACAACTGGAGACACAATCACAATAACTGTCTACGACGCTGGTCTGGCTGGTGGACTAAAGGCAGTTACTTACACAGTACTAGCTGGTGATACTCTAACTTCAATTGCTACTGGTTTGGCAGCAGCCCTAACGGCAGACACTAACTTACAAGGAGTCGGCATCAGCGCCACTTCGGCCGGCCAAGTGGTAACCCTGCAATCAAATTCGATAAATCAGACTACCCTTCGAGAAACAACAAGTGCTACTGCAACTGAACAAATTGCTCTCAATGTGCCTGCCAACGGAGTTCAAACAGCTTCAATTGGTGGAACTAAAACCACAGGAGACACGTTGACAGTAGCTAGCTTCGATGCCGGGCTACCAGGAGGCTCTCAAGCAATTGTCTACACAGTACTTGCTGGCGATACTCTCTCCTCGATAGCGACCGGCTTAGCCACTGCAATGAATGCCAATGCCAACCTCGCAGCAATCGGAGTAACAGCCTCTGCCACTTCGACTGTACTCAACATCAAATCAGCCTCAATCAACAACACAACCTACACAAAATCGCTTAGTGGTGGAGCTACAGAAACCGTCACCCTTGCTCCAGCAACTAGCGCGTCTCAATCTTCATACAACAATCTCAATGAACTAACTGCCATTGCCGCTGGAGGCGCAACTAAATTTGAAGCCACAACCAACAAAGCCCTCAAATCAGCAACTGTAAACAGTAACCCAGCAGCTCTAAATTGGTCAAAGAACTACACTGGCAAAGCAACTCTAAGCAACGGCACAAACACAGTGCCGGTTGGCGCTACCGATGGAGCCAATAACACTGTCACTAATAACTACCAAGTTGGGGTGAGTGGACCATCCAGCTCAACTCAAACCCATGACGCCAACGGCAATATGACCAGCGATGGTACTAATTCATACGCATGGGATGCTGAGAATCGACTTATCAAAATCACTTACCCCGGTAGTGGAAACTTTAGCGAAATCCTCTATGACGCCAACGGAATCAAAGGTCAGATTACTGAAACTGTTGCTAGCGCGCTCATAAGCACAAAGCAATTTGTTAACTCTGGAACCCGAATCTGCGAAGAGCGCGATGCAACAAGTGCCGTGGTCAAGAAATTCTTTGGCAGAGGTCAAACAATAAGCGGCTCTAACTACTTTTACGCCTTTGATCGCCTCGGCTCAGTTCGTGAAATGACTGACAGTTCGGGTGCTGTTCAAGCTCGATATGACTACAGTGCTTATGGGCAAAGAACTAAAACTGCTGGTGCGCTAGATTCTGACTTCGAGTATGCTGGCTACTACATGCACACTCCTAGTGGACTCGACCTAACGGTTTACAGGGCATACAACTCTATGCAAGGAAGATGGATCAATCGAGATCCGATTGGGGAGGATGGCGGAGTAAACCTATTTCAGTATTGCCACAATAGCCCTCTGATTTGGAGAGATCCCAAAGGCACCCAAGAAGCTACAGCGATGGGAATGGCATTGGGAGGTCTTCCAGGGGGGCTGATAGGATTGGGGCTCGATATTGCCGGAGCAATAGGCATCGGATACGGTGGCGCTGTTCTTATGAATCAACACACGGCGGAATGTCAGAAGGAATGGGAAGAAGCTTATGATGAGTGTCTTAAGTTAATAACCAATCCTCCGCCTATGAGCTGCAAAGGCATTACTGGAGGCTACAAAAATCTTCGTGATTGCGCCAGGGGACTGGTATCGGTTTTGTGTGGCGGCAATCGACTGGGCGAATAATGGCCGAAAAATTAGATTTCATCATATCTGACAATAAACAGTGCCTGCCGCTATACGATTTCAGGCTGAATGATTTGGGGCTGAGGTCCGTCATTGACGGGACTATCAATCATCCTAAATGAAATACGTTGACCACCGCGTATAGTGGGTATGCACCACTTTGATAGCTCCGATGAGCCAGTACAAGAAACTCTTGCCACGATGGATTCTTGCGGCCCATTGCAGAGCGAGGCCACAAAGGCCGTTCCTGATGGCGGCACAAACACTCCAACAGAAATACCGTCAATCAACACTTCAAGTGCTTTCATCCTCACACAGGCCTTCGTTGTCCTTCTCGCTTTCGCCATCGGCAATCTCTTCAGTAGCATGTCGTCTAACATAGTGTGGTGGACTGACACTTTCCGGGTCTGCGTCCGTCAAGCAAAATTCGATGCACTCACCATCCTGCACATTTGGAAGCTGCCACTGCCAGGTTTCGGTGGGTGTTTCTAACATGATATGCCCTCTCATGTATTTGCGCGGAATGTTGCCGATCATCGCCAAAAAAGGAGCTTGATCAGGTAAAGCGCATATTCCAACCACCCGACCGTCAATCGAAACCTGTAATGCTCTCATTTTCTGACCCACGAAATCACGACAACACAATTTTTATTGGTCGTCACAAGCCTTATGAAGCTAAGCAAATAGTAATCACTTCTCCATGACCTTTAACTTGCCCCTAAGAAATCAGTATACCACTAAGGTGTAGTCGTTCTGGATACTAGTCCGACGGCATTCAAGACAGCAGTTGTTGAAGTCAGTGCTTATTCTACACTTGTGGTTTCGGTCTAGTTAGGCCTGATCGACTCGGCTGGTCAATTTTAGGACAAGCTAATCGATGGAATTTTCTTGGTAAGATTGCTATCGACCATTATGTGACCACTTTTGTGCGCACCCTAGATGCGAAAGCCTGCATTTCTATTCATCTCGGTGCAACGAAATCTTGTGGCTGAGTCGTTGAAAGCTTGACTAGTGCCTGAAACCGTGAATGGGGCGAGATCGTCCATAAGGCTAGTAGGACTCTCTCGCCGTCTCCACCATTTTATGAATCAGTTATGAAACGTCTCAATAAAAGCAAGTGGTGCAGAAACTAGTTCTTAGCCCTAGAAACTAACTGAGCGGAGTTAAATAGGACGGCACCACTGGCGGTACCGTTGGCGATTTTGATCTGCCTGAATTTATAGGGACCAATATTGGGCTGAGGTACAGAATGCGAATGGGAAGGAACAAATATCGGTGAGACTTAGGGTGCAAGCTAGTTGTCGGCTAAGTTGCCTAAATAGAATCCTTCGATTGGCTTATTGAGGCACCTCTTGAAATGCTGGGTGTCAATGCACTGCGAGGTGACAAAAAGGTGACAAAAAGGTGACAAAACACTTTTTTGGGTTGATATACGTGCGCCCTTTGGGGCTTGTAAAGATTGCACGAGGAGAGATTCGAACTCTCGACCAAGCGCTTAAGAGGCGCGTGCTCTACCGCTGAGCTACTCATGCTTACGAACTAAGGCCATCGCAAAGACGACTTGACCATTATATCGGTATGTCTTTGGTAATTAGTGTTCTTATGCCAAGAGGTAGTTTACAATTTGAACAAGCAAAAATTCATTTCAATTTCTTGATTGTCTGGTCTAATTCACATAGATGTGCAACCATTGAGTCAATTGAACAGGAGCAAAAAGTGGACATCCAGGAACTAGCGAGACTTCAACAGCAAAGCAATAGCGACCACCTTATGGTCGAAGTCGAAGACACTGTGAAAGCGGGTAGACCGCGGTGCTTCCTATCAGCTGATCGCAATGCGCCTGATACAGTTACCCTCCACCGCTACCGCGATGGTGGTACTTTGCTTCGCATCCTCGATCTTAATACTGAGCGGGGTCTTAAGCGCTTGACTGAGCTGAATGTGGTCGGTCACACCGACCGATCTATTTAGGTCGCTATTTAGGTTGCTTGTAAGACAGCTTGAAATTTAAACTTAATGCTCGCTTAGCGTTAGGTTCTTGACATGGCCAGCCTTAGGCGACGTGAACAATTGGTCGTTTATTGGGTTCCGGTTCATGGCGGCGCAGTTGTTCTCTGATCAGAGGTGCAGTCTCACCCTCTCCGAAAAGAGCGTACTTGAGAGCATAGGCCAGAGGATGTACCTCACTCCATGACATGTATATGTGAGGAACTTTGTTGTCTTTATCGTCACGCAGATGTAAAAGCAGGGCGGCGATGGCGTCGGCTACTGCTGGCGACTGACAGCGCAAAACGCGAAATTTTTCTATTTCATGACCCGTAACTAGCAGGACATCTTTGTCACCGCCGATAGGTTCGACTTCAACAAAAATGAAGTTACCTTCTTCTTCTTGAATGCTATGTTTGCGCCGAGCATCTTGTTGGAGTTTTTCGTAGTTCTTGCTTCCATATTTCTGTGCCAATAGGCGCACCACACCCAGGTGTTCTTCTGATAATTCTTGGATAAACTCTTGGGCACGTTGGTCTAGTTGTACATTAGAGATTTTGCGCTCTCTTGTTCTTATCGAAACAGTGGTGATTAGGACCAGTCCTAGTCCAGTCAGAGCCCCAATTGTAAGGCCATCTAGACCTGCCTGGCCATCGAGACCTGAGATGTACCAGCCAGCCAGGGTGCAGAAGGTAATTGCCATGGTGATAACGACTGTTATGGCTACTCTTCGCGGCAGGGGATTTGCTTTCATTACTTTGCTGTGACTATCTAGTTTAGGCAACATGAACTAGTGGCCTCCTAAATTCGTTTGATTCGGTAGAGCGAATTATTTCGCGCGTCAGTGTGGCCGTTTCGCCTTCACCAAAGAAAATAAACTTGAAGGTGTAAATGATTGGATGACCTTCAGTCCAGCCGAAATAAACATGGGGCATCTTTTTTGTCTTGTCACGCAAATGCAGTAGCACCGCGGCAATGGCGTTCGGCACAGCCAGGCTTTTGCAGCGCAACACATGGTGACCATCAATTTCGTGGCCAGTCACTTCTAGCACCGTATCAGAGAACTCAGAAACATCTTCTGGTTCTACCTCTAGAAAAATGAAGTTGCCCTCGCGCTCCTGGATGCTATGGATGGCTCGTGCTCGGGCTTCCTTTTCCTTGAGAAAGCCAGTGCCAGCGCGATTGGCTAGCAGCCTAATTTCGCCCCAGTGCTCGTTTGTGGCAGCGCTGATAAAATCGAGAGCCTTCTTATCTAGCTTCACCTCTTCCACACGTAGTTCTGTCGAGCGCACAGCCCGTGAGATAAAGGAGCTGATCAATATGCTGATCACGAAGAATAAGGCTATGCGAACACCTTCAGGGCGCTGAGTCATATTGACGATAGATGTCCAGATAAAAACCAAGCTTATGGCCGTGAAGACAAAACGCTTGGGCGAGCTCTTTTGCCACGAGGTGATTGCTGAAGCAAGAGCAGCCGAGGTAATCAATACCAGCACTCCAGTGGCGTAGGCACCAGCCTGGGCGTCGACATCGGCTTTGAATATGAAAGTAACAGCATACGAAATTAGAGTGAAAAATATCACTAAGGGTCTCACTGCGCCCGCCCAATCTGGTGCCATACCATAGCGCGGCAGATAGCGGGGAACCAGGCTAAGAAGACCGGCTATGGCTGAGGCACCGGCAAACCATAAAATAAGAATGGTGCTGAAATCATAGAGTGAACCAAAAAGTTCACCCAGGTGAGTGTGGGCGAGATAGGCTAGGGCTCTGCCATTGGCTGCCCCACCTTCTTTATATAGTTCAGCTGGAATCAATAAGGTGGTGACCATACTGGAAGCTACTAGAAAATAGCTCATGATTAAGGCTGCGGTGGTCAGTAAATATTTGGCGTTGCGAATTCTTCCGCTCAGATTTTCCGGCACATCAGTGGCGTCGCCTTTCACCATCGGCATCACCGCTACACCGGTTTCAAAGCCTGAGAGGCCCAGCGCCAAGTTGGGAAAGAGTAAGCAGGCCGAGCCAATCATGGTAAAGATATTGCCAAAGTTTGTCGAAAGCTTTTGCAGCCAGTTGCTGGTTAAATCAGGATGTATGGCTAATTGCCAGAGGCCCCAGCCAACAATAATATTGGTGAGTAAGAGATAAACAGCGACTATATAAACAGAAATGCCGATTGCTTCTTTGAAGCCCTTAAGAAAAACGGCTCCAAGACTTGAGATTAAAAGTAGGGTCACTAGTACGCGATTATGATTGTGCCAGGCTGTTGGTATTAGCGGGTTTTCAAGAATGTGCGCGGTGGCATCTGCGGCAGAAAGCGTAATGGTGATAATAAAGCCGGTGGCGGCAAATCCAAGCAGCAGCAAAACAATGGTTTTGCCACGCCAGCCTGGCAGTAAGCCTTCGAGCATAGCGACTGAACCCTGCCCGTTCGGACTACGTTCTGCCACAAAACAGTAGGCTGGCAGGGCGCCAAAAAGTGTGACAATTACCAGTACCAATGTGGCTACAGGGGAGAGAATGCCAGCGGCAAGATAAGCGATTCCAGGCTGATAGCCGAGAGTTGAGAAATAATCTACACCGGTGAGGCACATGACTTTCCACCAAGAATCTTGATGGCTCTGGTGACCGCTCTCCTGATGTTTTTGCTGAGATTCTTGATGAGCGTCTTTGGGATTGCGTTTAGTCGTTGTTAGACCAGCTAACAACCAGTCACGGAAAGGGTTTTTCTTCTCTCTCACTGCTTTACTCTCACCAATGCTCTCAAATATTTATGGAATCTTGAGTATATCTTGATGTACTTAGCTCTAGGCGAAAAAAAAGGGGACTTTAGATTCCAAGCGACTAGACTGACTGAATAGTCTGTTTTACTGATCCTATGGAAGCCTGAGGAAACAAAGTGTTTAGCGGCGGCCCGCCGGTCCACTTAATGTGGTCCAATATGTTCAACCCTGATAAAGCCAAGCTTAAGGGTAAGGTTGCCTGGCGCCGTATTGCCGCACTCTTTGCGCCCTATTGGCGGCTCGAGCTAATGGTGGTGGCTGCCATTATTGTCTCTTCCACTCTAGGGCTTGCTCCTCCGCTTCTGACCTTGGCCATTATTGATAAGGCTCTGCCAGCTCGAGATTTTCCCTTATTGGCTATGTTGGTCTTAGCCATGGTGGCTTCGGCAATACTGGCTGGATTGGTCGGCGTTTATCAGGGCTATTTAAACTCAAAGGTGGGCGAAGGAATTGTGCGCGATTTGCACACGGACTTAGTGTCGCATCTGCACCGCATGCCTTTGTTGTTTTTTACCAGTACTAAAACTGGCGAAATCATGAATCGTGTCAGTAGCGACGTTGAGAGTGTAGACGGCGTAATTACCGGCACCATGGTTTCTATTGTCACGAATATCATTACTATTGTTACTACACTAGTAGCTATTTTCGCTTTAAATGCTCAACTCGCTTTGATTTCTATTGTTGTGGTGCCACTGATGGTAGTGCCGCTCTGGCCGGTGGGGCGGCGCATGTATGAAGTGCGCAAGAAGACTCGTACTAAGCGCGATCAAATACAAGCAGCCACCCAAGAGACATTATCGGTTTCTGGTACAGTGTTAGTAAAGTCGTTTGTAAAAGAAGAGTTTGAACGCCAGCGCTTTTATAAATTAGCCACTGAACTGATGGCCCTTGAAATTAGTGTGGCCATGATTGGGCGCTGGTTTATGATGGCGATAACGGCTATGGTTACTGTGGGCCCGGCGATAATTTGGCTAGCCGGCGGCTGGTTAGCGATTTACCACGGTATTACGGTCGGTGTTCTAGTTAGCTTTGTTGCCTTAATAAGTCGGCTCTATACTCCCGTTTCGGCCTTGGCCGGGGTGCAAATCCAAGTAGTTAGTGCCTTGGCCGTTTTTGAGCGCATCTTTGACTACCTTGACATGAAAGAAGAAAAAGATCTTCCGGAGGCCTTACCCTTAGATCATAACGTCGTCAGCGGGAGGGTTGAATTTGAGCATGTAAGTTTCTCCTATCCCTCTATTGGTGCTAACAGTCGGGGCGGGGTGGAAGATCTTAGTTTCGTCATTGAGCCGGGGCAAATGGTTGCAATTGTTGGTCCTTCTGGCGCTGGTAAGAGCACCATTACTAATCTGCTACCGAGGCTGTGGGAGATAGATCAAGGGCGCATTTTGATTGACGGAAGGGATACAAAATTTGTCACCAGAGATTCGCTAAGAGAGAACATCGGTATTGTTACCCAAGAAACCTATTTGTTTCATGACACCATTGCTGCCAATCTGCGTTACGCCAAATCTGACGCTAGCCTAGAGCAAATTGAAGAAGCCTGTCGAGCAGCCAATATCCATGATGTCATTGCCGCCATGCCGGAAGGCTATGAGACGGTTGTGGGAGAACGTGGGCACAAGCTTAGTGGTGGAGAAAGACAGAGACTTGCGATTGCCCGGGTGTTGCTGAAGAACCCACGGATACTCATACTTGATGAAGCCACCAGTGCTTTAGACAATGAAAATGAGGCATTGATACAGGCCGCTCTTGTGCCTCTTATGGTCGGACGTACATCTTTAGTGGTGGCGCACCGCCTAACCACCATTATCAATGCCGATAAAATCTTTGTCTTAGAAAACGGTCGCATAGTTGAGAGTGGCAGCCACGCAGAACTGCTTGAACAAGGTGGCGTCTACGCCAGGCTTTATTTTAGATAGATAATTTTAGATAGATAATTTTAGGTAGATATATGGTAAGGGTTAATGTGACCAGTTGTACTCAGTCACACCCTTTTGGGAGCGCACTACACTGGCTGCCGGTCTAGCAACTGGAGCAGCTTGCTGCACCGGTGCCTGCTGATAGCTTTGGGAAGGATCGATTTCGCTATAAGGCACATCATTACTGTGGCTGATTGGTTTAGTTGCTGGAGTGCCAATGCTAGTGGCATAGCGTGATGTTGGCAGTTCACCGGCTGGTATAGGAGTTGGTTGATTGGCATAGTAGCGCTGATTGTACTGGCGAAAGACACGGGCCATGACAGTGCCACCAGTAACGTGTTTGTCTGCCACAGGGCTTTTTTCGTCGCCACCACCCCATACTGCTGTCACCATATCTGGTGTGAAGCCAACAAACCAGATATCTTTGGCCTTGTCGGCAGTGCCGGTCTTGCCTGCCACGGGACGATTTGCCAGTCTGGCCTGAGTTCCGGTGCCACGCCTTACCACTTCGGTCAAAATGTCGACCAGCCAGCTAGTCTGTTCGAAAGGGAAAACCCGATGAATAACTGGTACATAGCGATCTAAGAGCTGGCCGCGGCTGTCTTTTACTTCGCGTATCATCCATGGTGTTACAGCTACTCCGCCGCGCGCCAGGGTGCCGTAGGCCGAGGCCAACTCAAGTGGTGTGACAGCTGAGCTGCCCAGGGCTAGTGCCATGGTGGGCGCTAAGTTAGATCTAATACCCGCAGCTCTTAAGGTATCAATGACATTGGTGATGCCCACTTGTTCCATGACGCGAATTGTACACATGTTGCGTGACTGGCAAAGGGCTTCTCTGACCGTAATTTCGCCCATGTACTTGCCATCATAGTTTTTGGGAGCCCATTCAACCCCAGTTTCTTGGGTCATTTTAAAAGGGATATCTTGTACTGTGCTTTCTGGAGTTAAGACACCACCCATGAAAGCGGTGAGGTAAATGAAGGGCTTCAGCGATGAACCTGCCGTATGTGGATTGACAGCACTATTCCATTGATTCTTCCAATAGTCATGGGCACCACCGACCAAAGCCCTTATCGCCCCGTCTTTAACCGATAGACTTACCAAAGCTTCTTCTTCTATCCCCGCTGGTGCTCTTCTAATTTCAGAGGCGAGGGTTTGTTCTGCAGCTTCTTGAGCAATAGGATCTATGGTCGTATAAATTTCAAGGCCATTCAAGCCGATGGTGCGCGAATCAAATTGGCGCCGCACTGATTCAAGAACCAGTGCCGTAAAGTAAGGATAGTGGCTGAAGGGCTGGCTTGGTTTAGCTACTTCAGCTCTTTTGAAAACCAGAGGCTGAGATTCGGCTATTAGGCAGTCGCTTTCGGAGATAAAACCGCACTCTACCATGGCTCTAAGCACCTGCTTTTGCCTCACCATTGCTTCTCTTCGTTTGTCTTTTGAACCTAAGAATGATGGTGCGCGAATGATGCCCGCTAAAAATGCTGACTCTGGTAAGTTGAGATTGCTTGCTTTCTTCCCAAAATAGTTGTGAGCTGCCTGCTCAATGCCACGGGCGCCGTTGCCGAAATAAATTTCAGTGAGATAAAGGGAGAATAACTGCTCTTTAGTGTATTTTTCTTCTAAACGGTAGGATGCCACCACTTCGGCTAATTTAACTATGCCTGTGCGTTTGACGTCTGGGAAAAAAAGATTCTTAGCTAATTGCTGGGTAATGGTGGAGCCGCCCTCAACCATTTTTAGAGCTTTGGCATTGGCAAAAGAGGCTCGTAGTATGCCTTGAAAACTCATGCCGCCATGCTTATAAAAATTCTTGTCTTCTGCTGCTAGTACAGCCTGTTGCATACAGACTGGCACTTGATTGAAGGGAATCAGGGTGCGAGGCATTCCTAAGTTGATGCGTTCTATCAGCTTGTCATTGCGGTCATAGATAGAAATAGAATCAATAGGTTTGTAATTTTTGAGATAGTCGATATTGGGTAGGTGATTTACTTCTTGTATGACCAGCAGTCCTACTACGGTGCCGCCCAAGATCAACATTACTAGGCCTACCTGACCGAGCATTTTTAAGATGGTGAAAGTTGAGCGCAAGAAATCTCTCATGCCGCCCAGGTCGTTCATTTCTCGAAGATTTTTTGGTCGCAAAAAATGCCTACATTATCACTGTTGAGACTGGTGAGTCTGATACCAAGTACGAATTGAAGGATCGATTGTAAATGCTTTTTCGAAGTCGTTTGCGCTCTTTTCGCGGCTGCGATCGTCTTCTTTGAGAGCATGCAAGAAGGCCCTGTGAAAGTAAGCTTGAGCGCATTCCGGGTTTAGTCTAATTGATTTATTGAGATCGGTCATGGCAGCATCCGGCAGACCCATTTCATCAAGCAATCGGCCCCGACTTAAATAATTTGTCCACTCATCGGGTTCGCTCTCGATAACAATATTGAAGTCTTCTAAGGCTTCCTTAAAACGTTTCAATTTCCACAAGCTATGGGCACGATAGTACAAATCTGGCTCAAAGGCTGGGCTCAATTCTACCGCTTTGGTGATGTCGTCAACTGCTTCTTGAAATTGCTCAAGGCGATAGTTAAGTTGCCCTCGGAAGCTGTAGAGTGTTGGTGAATCGTCCTTTATAGCTATGGCTTGGTCATAGGCTGACAGCGCCAAGGCTAGCTCTCCTATGTCGCTCAACACCTCTGCTTTGGCGGAAATAATTATCACTAGTAGGCTGTTGTTGTCAGCGATAGCGGCAGCAGAGTCTATGATCTTGAGCGCCTCTTCTGAGCGCCCTAACTGGTGCTGACAAAGACCTTTGTTCATTAAGGCCAAGGCGCTTTTCTCGACAGCAAGGACGGCTTCGAAATCGCGTATGGCAACGTCATATCGCCCGGCCATCATCAGAGCATTGCCTCGGTTTAGTTGAGCTTGCCAGAGGCCCGGGCTGGCGGCAAGGGCTTGGGTGAAACAGAGTGCCGCTTCGTTGGCGCACTGGTTTTGCAAATACATAAAACCTTGCTGAAAGTGCAGGCTTGCTTCTTTATCGTCCATCCGCTTTCCTGGTTAATATCAAACTTTGCTTGAAAATCTCAGTGCTAAATCTCAGTAGTAAATCTCAGTAGTAAATTACATTCTACAGGCATTCCCCTGCCAAGCTATAAAATGCGACAATACTGATCATGTGTGGAAGGTACACCCTAGCTCATTCTACTGAAGATATTCTGGCCCGCTTTCGTGTCAGAGACCTCGAGCTACCTATTGCGGCGCGCTATAACATTGCTCCATCCAATTGGGTACCTATTATCATTGCCAATCAAATGGAGGGCGGCCGTCGTATTGAGGCTGCTCGCTGGGGCTTTATTGCTTCTTGGTCGCGGGATGCTAAACCAATGATCAATGCCCGAAGCGAGTCAATTGCAGTTAAGCCCTTCTTTCGCACTGCTTTTCGGGCAAGGCGCTGCATCGTACCGGCCGACAGCTTCTTTGAATGGACTGGTGATGGTAAAGCCCGTAAACCATGGCGGGTGCATTTGAAAGATAAGAGTTTAATGGGGTTTGCCGGTCTTTTTGAAGATTGGTCTTCGCGAGACGGCGATGAGATTCGTACCTGCGCCATCATTACTGTTCCTGCCAATCGAGTAATGGCTCAGTTCCATGATCGAATGCCTGCAATTATTCCCCAACACCTAGAAGGTCGCTGGCTTGATCCGACAAACAAAAATTTGGCTGAACTAGAGTCGATTCTAAAGCCTTATCCAGATGATCAAATAGTCTGCCACCGTGTTTCTACTCAAGTCAATGGCACTGCTATTGATGGCAGGCAACTAATTGCTCCGATTGATCCCGTGCAAGAACAGGCTGATGAAGAAGCTCATTCTTTGGCTGCTAAAGAAATCGCACGACAACTAAACGATGCTGGCAATAAGTCAGCTAAGCCTAAGCCTAAAAAAGAGCAGCCACAAGAGTCTGGCCAACTTAGTTTATTTGACCAGTTTCCTCAATAGTTGTGTTGATTTAGCTGGCTTCTAGCACTTTCAGTTGGGCGTGAACGCTTTCTAGCTGACGGGTTAGCTCAGTTAGTTGGGCTTCTATTTTTGCTACTTTATCTGCTGGTGCCTTGCTCTTGAAATCAGGGTTGGCTAGCTGTGAATCGACTTTTGCAATTTCTTTTTCTATCGATTGTTTTCTCACATTGAGCTTGTCTTTCGATTTAGCTACGTCGATTAACTTCGCCAGTGGCACGTAGATATTTACAGACGACACTGCTTCGCAAGCTGCCATTGATGGTGGCGAGCAGTCCATGCTGATGTCGAGGGGGCTAGCTTTGGCCAAACGCTCAATATACATAGCTCCATCAGCTAGGCACTTCATTTCGTCCTCGTCCTGGCAGACAATCATTACCTCTGCTTCGGCCGAAGCTGGCACATTGTAGGTTTGTCTGATATTTCTGATCGAGCGAGTTACTCGCATCAAAAATTCCATTTTTTCTTCGGCATCGTCATCGATCAAGTTCTCATCTGGCCTTGGGTAGGGCGCAAACATTATTGACACGAAGTCTTTGGGGAAGTATGACGACTTGGGCACTTTGGTCCATAGCTCTTCGGTGATGAAGGGCATAATCGGATGAAGGGCGCGCAACAAGCCTTCAAAGATGGTCTGTAGCACCGCTCTGGTTTGCCCAGTAGTTTCGCCTGTCTGTGCTACCGCCTGAGCCTCTTGAGCCAGTTGAATCTTAGCAATTTCCACATACCAGTCACAGAATGCACTCCATGTGAAATCGTGAAGCTGATTGGCAGCTTTATCGAAGTCATAGTCTTGGAAGTACATCTGTAGCAAATCTAGAAGCACGTTGTAGCGATTCAAGATCCAGCGGTCTGCCAGGGTCAAGTGGGCTGGATTTACGCCTTTCGGTTCAAATCCCTCTAGTTGAGCCAAGACAAAGCGGCCGGCATTCCATAGCTTATTGGCGAAGCGCTTATATTCATCTAGCTTTTCTGCGCGGAAGCGAACATCTTGATCGCCTTTGATACCAACAGAAGTGAACCAGAAGCGATTGGCGTCAGCTCCATAGGTGTCAATCATATCGAGTGGATCGATAGAGTTTCCTTTTGACTTAGACATGCGCTTACCGTCTTCTGTCTGAATAACGGGGTGAATAAGCACATGTTTGAAAGGAATAGTTTTCGTAAATTTGAGCGACGTGAAAATCATACGCGCCACCCAGAGATTGATAATCTCACGAGCTGTGGAGAGTATGGTTGTCGGGAAGAACATTTTCATTTCTTTGGTTTCATCGGGCCAGCCCAAAGTGGCGAAAGGCCAGAGGGCTGAGCTAAACCAAGTATCGAGAACATCCTCATCTTGTTTTAGGTCAGCTCCTGGGGCTGAGCATTTTCCACATGAAGTTGGCGCCTCTTCATAGGCGTCGACAGTGCCGCACTTGCTGCATGTCCAGACCGGAATGCGATGACCCCACCACAATTGTCTACTGATGCACCAATCGCGAATGTTTTTCATCCAGTCAAGATAAGAGCTAGAGTAGCGTTCCGGAATGAACTGCACTCTTTGCTCTTCCACTACTTCAATAGCCGGCTGAGCTAGCTCTTTCATGCTCAAATACCACTGATCTGAAAGCAGTGGTTCAATAACGGTTTGGCACCGCTCGCAGTGGCTAAGTCCAACTGTATAGTCGCGCGATTCTGTCAACAAGCCAGTTTCTTCGAGTTTGGCTACGGTTTGTTTTCGCGCTTCAAAGCGATCAACACCGTGCAAGAAGTCTGGTACAAATTCATTGGCGATCAATTTGCCTTTGAGATCAATTACGGTTGGCTGGGGCAGCTTGTGACGAGCACCTACCTCAAAGTCGTTGGTATCATGAGCTGGGGTAATTTTTAGGGCGCCAGTACCAAACTCTCGCTCTACATAAGCATCAGCGATTACAGGAATAGCTCTGTTTGTAATTGGCAATTTGACGTTCTTGCCGACAAAGGCTTTGTAGCGATCGTCCTCGGGGTGAACAGCTACAGCCACGTCGCCATAGAGTGTCTCTGGTCTGGTTGTAGCAACAATTAACTCACCACTGCCATCTTCTAATTGGTATTTGATGCAATAGAGATGACCTTTCTTTTCGTCGTGCTCGACTTCAAGATCGGACAAGCTTGTAGCACAGCTCGGGCACCAGTTGGTGATGCGATTGCCGCGATAGATGTACCCTTCTTTATAAAGAGTGACAAAGGCGCGATAAATAGACCTGACGTAAGATTCATCCATGGTGAAGGCAACGCGGTCCCAGCTGAAGCTAACGCCAATGCGCTTGTATTGCTCCATGATGTGGTCGCCGTATTGATTGCGCCATTCCCAAATTTTTGCAGTAAAGGCCTCTCGGCCCATCTTGTGACGGTTCAGTCCTTCTTTTTTGAGCTTGCGCTCAACCACCATTTGAGTGGCAATACCGGCGTGGTCTGTTCCTGGTTGCCAGAGGACGTTATAACCTTGCATCCTTTTCAAGCGGATCAATACATCTTGTAATGTCCCGTTCAGGGCATGGCCCATATGTAAATTGCCTGTAATGTTAGGCGGAGGCAAGGCCACCGAAAAATTGGGCCTATCTGGGTTCATCTCCAGATTGAATAACTTGTTCTCGTGCCAATAAGCGGTCCAGCGCGCTTCTACTTCTTTCCAGTCGAAAGCATTAGAGGAAGGTTTGACTGGTTCATTAGATTCCTCTTTAATGTAACTGCCTTCCGTTGTAGAACTCTTGGCCATTGACTGTTTCTCACTATAAAAGATATTGGCGGTCATCCCTACATGGCGGCAATGTCTAGCTGAAGGCAGTATGTACAGCCTAAAAATTGGCCGTAGCTAGTGCTCTAACAGACACATTGCTGGAAGGCTGATTATAGCGGGGTAAAGAACCCCTCTTCAACCAACCATTAAGCTTGCTTTTGAAAAGCTTCTATTAAGCTAGTTCTAAGGCTATGCCGACTCATAGTCTATTGTAGTTAGATGGTGTTAGAATTTTGCACTGGCCAGAGGTAGCCACTGCTTTGTCTTGACTACTGTCCGTAACCTCACGGACCATGGAGCGCTTGCAATCCTGCATGATTTCTACCAACGATTTTCGAACCGGCGTCACCATTGAATACAACAATGGCGTTTGGCAAATAATAGAGTTCCAGCATGTTAAGCCTGGCAAAGGTGCAGCCTTTGTCCGTGCCAAGATGAAAAATATCGAGACCGGCAACGTGCTTGAGAATACTTTCCGCGCTGGCGAGAAGCTCCCCCAAGCCATTGTTGAGAAGGCTGACTTGCAGTATCTCTACAAAGCTGGTGAGAACTACGTGATGATGGACAATACTAGTTTTGAACAACTAGAGTTGACTGCTCAGCAAATTGGTTCAGGTGTTGAGTTCTTGAAAGACAACACCGAGGGCATCGTTATGCTCAAGTTCAATGATCGTATTCTTGGCCTCGAGCTACCTAATACTGTTGAACTCGAGATCAGCGAGTGTGCACCAGATGAAAGAGGCGATACCAGCTCTGGTGGCGGCAAGCCAGCTGTGCTGGAAACAGGAGCAACAATCACAGTTCCTTTCCACATTAAGGTGGGTGACAAAGTGAAGGTTGATACTAGAAATCGTAAGTATTTGACCCGCGTTTAAACTGGCATTTGTATTGGTATTAGGGATTAATTGTGAAGATAGACCTGCAGCAAATCAAAGAGTTGCTTGGAATCGTTAGTTCGACTGACGTTACTGAGTTCACCATTGAATTTGGAGACCAGCGCATAACTGTCAAAAAAGACAGGCCAGTGCTTGCTCAGACTTTCGAGATTCCTGCTCAACAGAGGCAGGTTGTACATGCGGCTGCATCTACTGCAACTGCTGTAGCTGAACCTCCTAGGGCAGCCGCCGCAACTCAAGCTCCTGAAGCGCCAAAGGTAGATGCTGTAGCTAGCGCTGAAGACAATGGTACCCCAGCTAATACCGTGGCTATCACTTCTCCGATGGTTGGTACGTTTTACGGACAGCCTTCTCCGACAGCTGCATCCTTTGTCAAAATGGGTGATCGCATCTCTGTTGGGCAGACAGTTTGCATTATTGAAGCAATGAAACTAATGAACGACTTGCCTTCTGAAGTGGCTGGCAAGATTGTCAAAATATGCGTAGAAAATGGCACAACTGTTGAGTATGGTCAGACACTCTACCTGGTTGATCCTAAAGGTTAAGAGCACGAACAATGATTGAAAAGGTTCTGATCGCCAACCGTGGCGAGATAGCTCTGAGAGTAATCAGAGCCTGTCGCGAACTGGGAGTTTCGACGGTAGCTGTTTATTCACAAGCCGATTCTGAGTCGCTACACGTGAAACTAGCTGACGAGGCTTACTGCATTGGGCCACCCCAGTCGCAGCGTAGTTACTTGCACATACCAGCCATCATCTCTACTGCTGTAGTGACCGGGGCAGATGCTGTCCACCCTGGCTATGGCTTCCTTTCTGAGAATGCCAATTTCGCTCAAATTTGCTCAGACCATCGCATCAAGTTTATTGGTCCAAGTGTTGTCGCCATCAACTCTATGGGCGATAAAGCTTCAGCTCGCGAAGCCATGCGTGCCGCGGGAGTACCTGTTGTGCCCGGCAGTCATGGATTAATCGAAGACGACAGTGAGGCCCATAAGCTGGCCGGTGAGATTGGTTTCCCTGTTATTGTTAAGGCCACCGCTGGTGGTGGCGGACGCGGAATGCGTGTTGCAGTAGACCAGGCTTCTTTGTCTAATGCTCTAGCTTCTGCTCGCTCAGAGGCTTCTGCTGCATTCGGCGACGGCGGTGTTTATATTGAAAAATATTTGAAGCCAATTCGTCACGTCGAAATTCAAGTCATGGCTGACAGTCATGGTAATTGTATTCACCTGGGTGAACGCGATTGCTCAGTGCAGCGTCGTCACCAAAAACTGATCGAAGAGACTCCTAGTCCGGCTCTCACTCCTGAGCTTCGCCAGCGCATGGGTGAAGCGGCCGTGCGTGCTGCTAAGCAAATTAACTATGAAGGTGCTGGAACAGTTGAATTTATCTTGGCTGGTAACGACTTCTACTTTATGGAAATGAATACCCGTATTCAAGTGGAGCATCCAGTAACTGAGTTTGTCACTGGTGTCGATTTGATTAAGGAACAGATTCGAGTGGCTTCCGGTATGCCTCTTTCAGTCAAGCAGGAAGATATTGAATTCCGTGGACATTCTATTGAATGTCGTATTAATGCAGAAGATCCTGATCGCAATTTCTTACCATCGCCAGGTCGTGTTGATGCCTATATTGCTCCTGGCGGTCCTGGAGTGAGAGTTGATAGTCACTGCTACCCCGGTTATGTTATTCCTCCTTATTACGATTCACTGGTAAGCAAGCTCGTTGTTTGGGGGCGGGATCGTCAAGAAGCAATTGCAAGAATGCAGAGAGCGTTGGACGAATATGCCATTACTGGTATTAAAACGACCATACCTTTTCATCAGAGAGTATTGGCTCATCCTATGTTCCAAAATGGCAAGGATGTCAGCACTGACTTCATTGAAAAATACATGACCCTTCAAGAAGCTAAATAAGCTAAATAAGCTTTTCGTTGGGGGTGTAAAATATATTGGCTAAAACAACTTGACCGATATCGGTCAAACTTCATCGATGTCAATAGATTTTGTTTTTGGCTCCGTAGCTCAATGGTGGAGCGTGCGACTCATAATCGCCTGGTTACTGGTTCGAATCCAGTCGGAGCCAAATTTTAAACATAGCTTACGATTGACGTAGCTTTCGGGGGCCAAATGAAACTAGTTAGATATTTAAGGGCTGACAACCTCAAAATCGCAACTATCGCCTCTGCCCTAACATTGCTTTTTGCTCAGCCTGTTTTAGCTCAAAAAAACGCTACTGCGACAGCTTTGAAGGTCGGCTACTTTAATCTCAATCTAGTCAAAATTTCCTGTCCTGAAACTGCTGGCTCTGAGACGCTGCGCCTTCAAGCTGAGAATCAGCTGAAGCGCGAGGTTGAGCAAGCCAATAAGCGCCTGCAGAAAGCACAAGAAGATAAGCGCACGCCAGAAGAGCTGAAGAAGCTTACCAGCGAAATTCAAGCAGAAATAAATGCCAAGCAGCAGGCCCTCGCTCAGCTGGTTCAGACCGCGACAGCCCAGGCTTCAGAAAAAATCTTTCAAGCCGTCAGTCAAGTCGCTCAAGAAAAAGGCCTCGATTTGGTGATCGACGGCGCTGGAGTCTATGCTGGTGGTCAGAAAGTAATAGATAACGGCCTTGATGTCACCGCCGATATCATGAAAAAAATTAGTCCAGCTTCTTTTCTGAATAAGGTTGAGCAAAGTCATAGCGAGCCAAAGGCCGAAGTTGTAGCAGCACCCAAAACCAAGTAGAGCGCTATCGCTAGTGGCTATTTGAGTTATTTGCTTCTAGGTCGGACAAATGTTTTTGCCAAATTGCCAATTTGTTTTTGTCCTTAATCAAGGTCAAAGCGCTGCGGAAAGCTGTAATAGCGGGGCTAATTTTACCTTGCTTTTCTAGGGTAACCGCTTTGCCAAGGTAGATATCGCTATCTTTGGGATACCACTTCAGACCGGTGGCAAATGTTTTGGCAGCTTCCTCTAGATTTCCTTCTTTGAGGTAGATATTTCCCAGGGCTTGGAAGCAGCTCGGCAAAGCGTCCTCATTGTTGATTTCAATCAGATACTCAGTCTTGGCCTCTTCCATACGACCCAAATTTGTGAGAATTTCAGCCTTGAAATTTCTTGCCTGAGGATAGCGGCCACCGCTTGCCTTGATGGCTTTATCGATTTCGCTCAGGGCCTCTAGTTTCTGGGACTGTTTATATAAAACTACCGCCTTACCTAAGTGAGCGTCAGCATTGGTTCCTCTTTTGTCTTGTTGTAGGGCGATATTGAGATGGGCCATGGCTTCATCAAGTTTATCGCCTTGAGCCAGAGCTAGTCCTAGGGCTGTATGCAAACCGCTGCCCTTGGCTCCTAACTTCTCAGCTCTCTGCAGAGTTGCTATCGACTCAGTAATTCGACCTTGGCTTTTTAGCAGGTTTCCTAGAAGGAAAAGGGTAGTCTTATCGTTTGGCTTGAGCTGAAGCATCACCTGGCATTCAGAAATTGCCTTTGAGTAATTCCTATTGCTGACATAGCAGTTGCACAAGCCGTAGTGTGCTTCCCAGTTGTCTGGTGCGATTGCAAGAGCCGCTCTGTATGCTGCAATTGCTTCCTTCGTATTGCCGTTGAACAGATTGAAATTACCGAGATCTAGTTTCTCGATGGCGTGGTGCTTAGACAAGCTCAGGGTTCTGGTTACGCCAAGTGAGAAGGTGGTGGTGGTGCTGCTCTTGTTGGCTACGCTATCATCGCTTGGTCGATCTAGATTGATTGTCCCCGATAGTGGTTTGTCTTGAGCGCAGACAGGCTGTCTGAAAGAAATTGGCAAAAGCAAAATGACAGCGAACAGATAGTGTCTATATGTAATTTTGCAACTGAGTCGTCGTCTGAATCTGAATCTAAGTCTATGTCTAAGTTTAAGTTTAAGTCTAGTCATTGTAGCCATTATGTCAACGCTTGGGTGCTACTGACTGGGTGAATTATTCTCTGCTGTTGCAGTAAGTGGCTCTTCTGTCACTATGGATTTAGCACTGTCATTATTTTGCTGCTCAATCTGAGAGCTGCTCGGAGGCACTTTTTCAGGAGTGTTTTCTGGCAGAGAATTTTGTTCCTTTTTGTTCTGCGATTCTGGCTCTTTTTCTGGTTGTTCAGGAGGTGGTGGCACTGCAGATTTTTGCAATTGTTTGCGAAGCTGTTCCATTGCTACGCTTGTGGCTGATTTGTTGAAGCTATAACGTAGTCCGCCAAAAATACGGAAGTCAAAACCACTGATTCCTGGCACACCCCTAGAATTCCAGTTGAATATTGGCTCGGCTCGCACAAACGTTACTAGCCCCGGAAGTTTTTTGCTTACTTCTCGCGAGGCTTCTATTTGCGAAATCATGGCAAGGTTTCCTTGACTAGGAATAGCGTTACCGTTTCTGAAGTTGCAAACAAAGGTGTCTACAAAAGAAAAAGTGTAAGCTCCGCGCTTATGTAGTATGCCCAAGGTGTAAAACGGATCAATCTCGCGGGTGGGAGCTTGGAAGTAATTCTTGCCCCGTAACTGCAGTTGAATGTTGCCGAAGGCAATGGTGCTTGGGTTAAGAACGTGGGTAAGAGTTACCCCAGGGAGGAAATCGAACTGGCGGAAATTACTAGCTTGCCAAAGTTCGCGGGCTTGCAGGTCAAACTGGAGGGTGGAGCGGCTGCGAATGGGAATATCGTGACGAAGGCCCCAGGCCAATGATTGGGTGGTTGGGTAACTCAGTCTACCGTTATCTGCAAAGACGTCTTTAAGGACAAAGTAATTGGTGTAAATACTCGTGCGCGGTAAAATTCGATAACCGACTGACAAGTTAGGTAATGCGCGAAAAACATAGTCGGCCTTTCTATTGGAATTGGTAAAGAATACGTTGGTTTCACCACGTTGGCTTACTTCTACGCTGCCATTGATCCACATTCGGCTTGGCAATTTTTGTAGTAAGTAAAATGTTTTGCCCGGTCTGAGTAGGTCTCTTTCCCGGCCTAAGCCTATTGGCGTAACGTCTGTGGGAACGAGGCTAGGTAGGCTAGGTGGCGTCTGACTTAGTCGGATTGGTGAAAAGTTTTGAGTGTTGCTGGGTGAGAACTGCTGAGCCTCTCCTGGCAGTCCGAACGTCGCTACATAAGCCAGGCTGAGAGCTAGGAACCCCCGAACAAAGATTGAGCTTCTAAAAGTATTTTTGCAGTAGTAAGGCTTGTTGTTCGTGATATTGAAGATAGTGCTGAACTGTTTGAGGGTTACCTTAAGAAATTATCTCAGCTCTTTTTCACTTTGCGATCAAAGCTAAGCGAGAGGCGTTTGACTGAATGCGCTTATTTAGAAAAGGAGAGACATACTATGAATTATGTTATATTTTAACATATAGGTACTTGTTTCTTTTGACTCATAGAGCTTAAGAGGCTTAAGTGCTATGTGATTTGATAATCTGGACCGATTGGTCCAAGTTTTAAGTACTGTTAGGTTTACTTATGTGGTTTTGCTACTTCATAGGCAGTACTTAAAGGAGTTGTCCAGGTGTCCCGACGTTTCTTTTGTCTAGTTAGCAAATCTTCGATTAGTGGCTATTTTAGGCTAAAAAACGGCGCCTCGGTAGACATTGGTAGCTTTCGCAGCAAGCTCATAGCCGCCTCAATTTTATTGCTAGCCGCTAGTCCTAAGCTTACTGAAGTACGAGCTTATGCTCAATCTTATAGTTCGCCCACAAGCATCAGTACTGTGCCCCAGAGTGTAGATATTGGCTCTTCCAGTAATGTCCAGAGTTTGGCTACAATGGGCTCCAGCGTTACTCAAGGCATCGTCATTACCACAGGAGACAAGCTCCCAGGTGCCTCTACTGATAGTCAGGGTGGAACAGGGCATCAAGGTCCGGCGGTGCCGCCGGCGCCAGGCATGCCTTCTGTGGATGCAGTTGGTGGCCTGATCCCAACAGTTCCTGGTGTTACTCTTACTCCGGATGTGCCTGCCATTGGGGCCAACCAGAATCTGGCTGTTCTTGCCAATTCTGCAGCTCAAGTATCTGCTTTGCCGGCTGTCGACCCAGTGCATTCGGTCGCTCCTGCTGCAGCTGCCGGATCGGCTCCAGCTCCAAATTTATCTCTAGATCCAGCTCCATCTGCAAGCGCAGCACTGCCTTTGACCTCAGCTTCAGTGCCTGATGCAACTTCCTCTAGTATTGCCGTGCAGCCAGTTCAACTGACTTTGGGTACGAATAATGTTTATTCTTCTGGTCTGGGCTTAGATCTCTCATCGACGCAAGCTACAATTGCCGCGCCTATTACTCAGCCTGTAACTATTACTGTTGGTGGTTCTATGGACGTCAGCGGTTCTGTGGTTGGCGGCAATGCTCTAACAATTCACCCGGGCCAACTGCTTACTCCCTCTCAATATGTTGCCTTGACCCAGGTTGTCGGACAAGGCAATCAAAGCATTGTTCTCACTGACAGTGGCGTTTCTCAGTCTGGCAGTCTGACCTTGCTGGCCAGTCAAACAGGGGAGCTAAGCAGCCTCGTGTTGCCGACCAATGTGGTTTTGAGTGGTGTTGGCTTTAGTGCCTCCGATCCTTTCGTTGTAAGCGGATCAACTAGTATTCTCGGCTCATTCTTTGCCTTGCAGAACACAGCCTCAACTGAATCAATTCTCAATTTCGGCAATCTTACGGTGAGCGGTCTGCTTACTGCTAACGCGGCGGCTTTGCCAGCGCTGTCGTTGGGCTCGCCACTACAGTCGAGTGGCTTGTTTTCATCTTCTGGGCTGACCATCAATACCGTTGGATTCTTAAACAACTCAGGCGTTATTAGCTCTCCAGCATTCCTAAATATTAATACGGGCGGCAGTTTCACTAATACTGGAACGGTCCTGGCAAGCACCGGTAATCTAGCCGTCAATTCGTTCTCTGGTAATTTCGTCAACAGCGGTATGCTTTCTGCGCCTTCAGGCAGCATCAATATCAATACAGCGGCTGCCACTTTAGCCGCGAATATCAATTTCAATAATCTTTCTGGAAAGCTCTCTGCCCAAGATGATATCAATTTTCGTTCTGCTGGTAATAGCGGCAGCGCTGACATAAATATCGGTGGCGGCGATTTGCTTTCGTCGCAACTTAATATTAATGCCGGTCTTGGGACTGCCCAAGTTCATGTTGATCAACTCACTGGGGTGCTCAGCAGTTACGGCTCAGCTGCTCACGTATCTGCCAGTACGACGACGCTTACTCTTGGTGAACAGTGTCTGGTTGGTGACCCAACTTATTTCAACAGCGGCAATATCGCTATCACAGGTAATATCACTGTCGGTGAAAAGCTTGCCATTATTGCTTCAGGCAACATAACCAATAGTGGTGCTGGCGGTTATGCCATTACTGCTCGCACTGGTTCTGGCGTTGGCCAAGATATAACCATGATTGCTGGAGCAGCATTTACAAGCAATGCAGCCGGTGCCGGTGTCGCTACCCTTTCTGGTGCTCCGCCCGCCGCAGCTGTCCCGCTTGGTGGAACCGTCAACGTCACTGGTGGAACAGCCGCTGGCGGCAATATCACTCTCAACACCGGTGCAGGTGTTTCACTAATTGATGCTAGTGGAACAGCGGGAGCTGGCGGTAATGTCACCTTAATTGCATTCTCGAATGCTGCCGGAAATGGCAATGGCACCATTGTTTTGCCCACAACTTCTACTATTAATTCGGCTGGTTCTGCTGGAAACAGTAATGGCAACATCGCCATAGGCGCTGGTCGCAGCAGTGGTGGCGCTGCTGTGGGCATACAGCTTGGTTCACTCAGCGCGTCCGGCGGTGCCACGACTACTGGCGGCAATATAACTGTTAGTCTTGCTCAACCGACTGTTAGTGCTGGTGGTGTGACTTACGATTCGACTGGGGCAATTTCCAACGGCGGTTCTTTTGCTTTTCCTGTAGCTGTGGGCACTACAGACCAGCGTATTCAAATTGGGGCCGGTGCTGGTCAATCTATTAGGGCTGGTGGAAATGTCAACCTCTCAGCTGGTGGAGCCGTTGCACTCAATCTAGGAGCCGTTAGCACTCAAGGTGGAAGCTTCACTGCTACTTCTAATAACTTCGGAGAAAACATCAATCTCAATGCCGGCAGTATCTCGACAGCTGGTGGGAGCGTTGTGCTCTCTGCTGGAGATACACTGACTCTGTCTTCTGGTAGCTTGAATACTAGTCCTGCTGCTGGCAATGGCGGAGCAATTACTCTTCTGTCTGATCAAGATGGTGATGGCGTAGGCAACATTGCAGCACCATCTTTTACGTTTACCACAAATGCGGGCGGGGCTGGCATTGCCGGTAACTTCTTTGCAGAAAACCGGGCTACCGTTGCTGCTTCTAAGCAAATAAACCTGGGCAGCCTTTCTTTAACGGGCACTACTGGCGGTAACGCTGTCATCCATGGTAATGGCGCCAACCTTACCCTCGCTTCTATAAGCGGTTCTGCAGGCGGTAGTATTAAGCTCCTGGCTTCTCCATCTGCTGCAGCAGTCCCACCAACCCAGACCATTGCGCTTAATGGCTTTATCAATACCGGCGGCTCTAGTCTGGCCGTAGTATCGAACGGCAACATTAACTCTGGACCAGGCATTGCCGTCAATACGAATGGTGGTTCTGCTTTCTTTGCTTCTGGGGTCAGTGGCTCCCTTGAGACAGCTTCGTCTCCAACTTCTAATATCATTGTCAGTGGTCGCTCTGGTGTAGGCGGCAATATTGACTTTGCCACGAATGCTATTACCGGCCTCAGCACCGTTGGCGGTGATCTAAACATGGCGGCTTTGGCGGCGACAGCCGGTGGCACCGCCAATGGCAGAATTCTTCTGCCTGCAGCTGTTGCTGTGACTACGACTGGTGGCAATGTTCAGTTGGTGGCCGAGCAGACCAATGCTGGTGGCAATTCAATTCAGGCGGCTGGAGGTATTGATACTACTGGCGGTGCTGGTGTCGGCAATATTAATGTTAGTACTGCTACGCCTGTGCTTCCTGTCACCTTCGTTTCTGCCACTGGTGCGTTGACCGGTTCACTGAGTGGCGGCACCACACGTGCGGCGGCTGTTAATCTAGGCAGCCTAAACGCCAAGAGTACTTCTCTTACGACTATAAACGTTTCGAGAGTTGATGCTGCAAGCAGTATCAACGGCAATGTTGGCACTCTAAGTGTTAACGCTCAGTCTGGCCTCTTGCGAGTGGGGGCTCTGACTACAAGTGGTGTGACCAGTATAGTCAATGGACCGGGTGGTGATATCACTACCGTCGGCAATCTCCTCAATACTAGCGGTGGCATTACTCTACAGACCTCTGGATTAGCTGCTAACGGCGGTGTTATTACTGTAAACGGTGCAATTTCAAAGACTGGTGCTGGCGATCTTAGCTTGCTTACCACAGGTGCAGGCACTGCCTCCAACATTGTCATAAACCAAGCTGTCAGCGAGTCTGGCCTTGGTAATTTAGTGATTCAAACCTCTGGTGCTAACTCAGATATTACTGTCAACAATGCCATTACATCAGATTTGGGCAGTATCACTACCCTGACTTCAGGTTCCAGTGGCACAGCAAGCATTGATCTTTTGGCCGGTGCATCAGTCAGTGGCCATAACCTCACGCTCACTACTCCTCGTCTTACAGCCGCTGCTGCTGCATCTCTGACTGGTGCCAGCGGAGATTTGCAAATCTCAAGTAATTTAGCAAGCCGTGCTCTGAGTGTTGCTTTGGCTGGGCCTACTTCTACTGTGCAGTCGAGCACAGGCAATGTCAATTTCAATACAGTAGGCTTGCCTGGAGCAATTACTCTTACTGGTGGAGCTGCTAACGGCATTGTCAGAGCCAATGGTGGTGCAGGCTCAATCAATCTCAATGGCGGAGCCAATGCTGTTGCGGTCAATGCTAATCAGTTAATAGGCACAGTTACTGGCACAGGCTCGACCTTTACTGTCAACAGTGGTTTAGCTGGTTCAGTGCTAAATACAGGGCCGATCACTGCTACTGGTAATATTGCTCTCACCGGTGCTGGCAATGTTGTGATTGCTTCTGATATCACAACTAGTGGTGGCAACCTGGGTGTGACTTCAGGCACAAATGCTGCTAGTCAAATTAGTTTGTTAGCCAATGTCGACCTGCTGGCCAGCAACAATGTCACTTTGACCACACCTAATTTACTTTTGACTGGGGGCAACAACACAGTCACTGCCACTGCCGGAGACGTATCACTCCAGAGCAATACTGCAGGCAACGCCCTGGCTGTCACTTTGGGTAGCGGTGCACAAATCAATGCTGCCACAATTGGTACTGGTGATATTTTCTTCAACCCGACAACAGCTGGAAGTATCACAGTCACCGGAGGAGCTGCCAGTGGTGTGTTAAATGCAGGCAATACAGTTTCGTTTAGAGGGGGAGCTGTATCGGCTAATGTCAATCAGATTAATGGCAGAGTTGTTTCGAACGGTACCAATACTACAGCAGCAATTACCACAGCCAATGGCGATCTTCGAGTTGGCCCCTACACATCTACCGGCCTGACCTCGTTCACAGCCAATGGGGTAGGCGCCGACATCATTACCACTGGAACAATTAACTCTGGAGCTGGTAATCTCACCTTGCAGGCTGGCAGTGGTGCAAACGCCAATATCGCCATCAACAATGCTGTCACCAGCACCGGCACTCTCAACGTCAGGTCTAGCTCAGACCCTACTTCTAGAATCACTGTGGCCAATGCAGTTAATTTGTCAGGTGGCAGCACCAATATCACTACCCCTAATTTGGTCGTCAATGGAACTGGCGCTGTTATTGCTAGCACTGGCAATCTTCAGATTTCTAGCAATGCTCCAGCAAATGCCCTGTCTGTTGCTTTGAATGGTCCAAATTCGTTGTTGAGGGCCACGGTCGGCAATCTTTCTTTCAATACAGTGGGAGCCCCCGGAGCAATCGGTATTACCGGTGGGCCACTAAATGGAGTGTTGACAGCTAACAATGGCTCGGGTGCTGTCAATTTCAACGGTGGTTTGAGCAATTCTGTAAATGTCAATGTCAGGCAAATCAACGGCACCATTACCGGCACTGGAACTCCTTTCAATGTGTCCGTGGCTCAAGCTAGTGTCTTGGGAGATTTGCGGCTGGGACCTATCACTTCTAGCGGTGATCTCACTTTCACTAGCCCAGCTAACATAATTGTCCGCGATGATCTAGTTTCTAACACTGGAAATATTAGCCTCACTTCTGGTGGCGCTGCCGCTAATTCTATCTCGTTCTCTGCCAATGCTGACTTGCTGGCCTCTGCCAATATCACTTTGACTACGCCCAATTTACTTCTCACTGGTGGCAACAATACAGTAACTGCTACAAACGGTGACGTGACTGTTCAGAGCAACAGAGCTGGTAATGCCCTGCAGGTTACGATGGGTCTAGGCTCTAGGATGAATGCGGCCACAGCCGGAACTGGCGATATATTCTTCAACCCAACAACACGGGGAAATATCTCTGTAACCGGTGGGGCAGCCAATGGGCTACTTAACGCTGGCAATACAGTGTCGTTTAGAGGTGGGACAGTCTCAGCCAATGTCAATCAGATTAATGGCGCAGTTGTCTCTAACGGAGCGAATGTCACTGCGGCGGCAGTGACCACTGCTAGCGGCGATCTTCAGGTTGGACCTTTCACTTCATCTGGCCTTACTAGCTTTACTGCAAATGGGGCAGGAGCAAATCTGATCACTTCTGGTGCCATCAACAGTGGTGCCGGTAATCTCACTTTGCGCTCTGGCTCTGGGGTCTCTGATGTGCGAATCAACAATAATGTCACCACCTCTGGCGTGCTTTCAATTGTGGCTGGTGTGGCAGCTGGCTCTGACGTCACTGTGGCACCTAGTGTTGTCGTGAGCGGTGGCAGCAGTACAATCAATACGCCAGCTCTCAATCTAGGAACCAGCGCCCAGCTCAGGGCAACTATTGGTGCTCTGACTGTTGACAGCAATGCACCCGGTAATGCTCTAGCCGTGACTTTGGCTACTAACTCAACCCTGCTTGGCACAACTAGTGCCAATTTCAATACTGCCGGTGCGGCCAACCAAGGGCCAATATCTATTAGCGGCGCGGCCGGAAGTTTAGTGCAAGCACCAGCCATCAACTACAATGTTGGCCCTAATAGCTTAAATGTCAATCTTGGTCAGTTGACAGGAAACAATAACATTCTTTCTGCTGTGGGTAATCCTACAGCTATTGGAATTGTCACTCAGACTGGTGCTATCAATTTAAATACAGCAATCAATACATCAAATGCCGCTGGCAATGGAGGCAATATAAATGTTGTCGCTAATGGTGGCAATGTCGGCCTAGGCGGTTTTGCCGTCAATGCTAGTGGCGGCGGTGCTGCCGGTAACGGAGGCAATATAAACATTAGTGGTTCTACCGGAATATTAGCTGGTGGCAATATTATCTCTAGTGGGTCGGCTGTGGGAGCTGGTAACGGTGGTGCCATTTCGCTCAGTAGCAACGGCAATATTGCGGTCAATACGCTCCAGTCATTTGGCGGGGCGGCAGGAAATGGTGGCTCAATCACCAGTAACAGCGCGAACTTGAGTGTCCTAGGCATAGGACCAGATGGTAATAGCATTTCGACATTCGCTACCAATGGCAACGGCGGTATCGTCAGTGTCAACACTACATCAACCAATCCTTTTATTGTTGGCAGTCCTGTTCCCAACGGCACCGCATCGGGTATAGCTTCGAACGGATTCAATGGCGGAGGGCGCGTCACTATCGCCAGCAATGGTGTAACCGTGAATTCTCCGATCTCTGCAAATGGCGGCACTGGGAGCGGTGGAGTTGTCACCCTAGTGGCAAATAATCCTGCTAATATCAATCCTGTATTCAATATCAATTCACCTATTTCCACCATTGGTGCAATTGTCAATTCAGGTGTAGTCGGAATTGGCTCGGGGCCAGGTCAGCCGCTTACTTTGAACGTTAATGGTGGTGGCAGCATAAACGCTGGCAACCAGCTCACCATCGGTAATCTCAACACTGTGACCGGTTTACCAGCCGGTCTGCCCTCGGGTTTGATCACGATTTCGCCAACCCCATCAGCTGTGCTTCCTGCTGCTCCGTTTAACACTCCGGTGATTGTCTACAATGGTGGTTCGCTGCCAACGCCTACTTCTCCCACTGTGAATCTTTCAGGCTCCGGAAGAGGTTTCGATTTTGCGGCTTTGCTGTTGAGCCAGCGCTCACTGCAGAATCCGGAGATCCTCGGCTTGCGTATACCAACAGATCTAACTCCGGTTTTTGATCAAGAGCAATTGAGCGTAGAAATAAATCAAGAGAATGATGAGCTTGTGCGCAAGGCGAGTGTTGGCTCTCGCGTATTGATTGACGGCCAGACTACCTACAAGAGTAATTTCAGCAAAGAAGATATTGCCAAGTTGGCTGCCGAAGGAATTGTTCTACTTGGTGACACTAGCGGCAATAGCTTTGGTTTAGAGCAGGGCAATATGGTCTTTGCTCCAACGCAAGATATTGTTGTGCATGCTGGCGAGACTTCAATTATCGTTCCTTCTGGGGCTGTGGTTTTTGTTATGAAAACCGCAGGCGATGTTGCTGTATTCGATTTGCACCAGAGTAAGGAAAATGCTGTGCATATTGTCGCAGACAAAAAATTGATTACTCTTGATCCCGGTCGATTGGTGGTTTTGACCAAACAATCGGTACGAGACTTTGAACGCACCGTTGGACCTTATCGCTGGATTGGTTATCGCAATCCACGAGAGGAAGATATAAATTCAGAGCTCAAGGCTTTTGGCATGGACTTCTCCATACCTTCTGCGCTAACTAACGTCATCCCGCTTAAAAATATGCTGTCGTCAAACAATCAGCTCGATCGGGTCACCATTGAAAAAATTCTGAAGAACTCAGCCTTGTTAGGTGAGTTAACTAATGGTGCTGGGCCATTTCGAAGTGGATCTGACTTGAGTCAGTAGCTTGCTACGGCAAGACTACTGCGCTCTAGAAGTGATACTGCCATCATGGTCTTGAGTGTGTCGCGATGGTTGGTACCAAGAACGGTCTCGCGTATCTTCAATGCTTTGGCATAGTGTGAGTAGGCCTTTTCTTTGTTGCCGAGCTTCTCCTCGTAGGTACCCAAGGCAAAGTAAGACGCTGCTACTTCTGGATTACGCTCTCCGAAACTGTTTAGTCTCATTGCTAAGGCCTTGGTTTGATATTCAATTGCCTTTGTTTCGTTGGCCTGACTTGAATAGAGTTCGCCGATGCCAAAATAGCTAGCTGCGATCTCAGGGTGATCTTCTCCAAGAATCTCTTTGCGAATTGCAAGTGCCTTGAATAGATAGCCTTTGGCCTCGTCATGCTTACCCTGACAGGTTCTCAGTCTGCCGAGGTTGTGCAGGCTAAGAGCGTAGTCTTTGTGGTGCACGCCGAGAGAATCTTTTCTGCTTTTGAGAGCTTGGCAGTAGTACTGATTGGCTTTCTCGTAGTCGTTTTCATTAGCGGAGACAACCCCAAGGTTGTTCAGCGTGCGGGCATATTCAACGTCGGCAGTTCCAACCGTACGGGCCTGAATCTCTAGTGCTCTTTCCAACATAGCCGCTGCTTCTTGCCATTTGCCTTGTTTAGAATAGAGGGCGGCAATGTTATTCAGTTCGGTGCCGACAAAGGCCGGAATATCTTTGTCATCACTCTCTAGCTTGGAAAGAGCGTTGAAGGAAGATTGACTGACTAATAGCAGTAATTTGTAGTATTGCTCTGAAGCTTTCAAATCACCCATGTAGAAGTATTGTTGGGCTATGTCGTTGATAGTCAAAACAATTATTGGATTGTCTGGTTCAAGAACGGCCTGATACATAGCCAAAGCCTCTTGAAGCAAGGCTTGCGCTTCGCTGTATTTGCCAAGAGCGACAAGGTGATCTGCCTGCATACGCAATTGATCAGCTCGTATTTTCTTATCCCATCCGGCCTGGCGTAGCCCACTGACTATGCCTAGATTGGCTCTAGAGTTATTGCGTTGAGATTCATTAACTAAAGCCCCATTAGGTAGGGAGGAATCTTCTGTGGCTGTGGCTGGTGCAACGCTGAAGAGGGAAACTAGGAGAAAAGCTACTCCTAACAGTGTTTTTATGCAAGGTGCTGGATGAACTCTCATGACCGCGCTCCTTTTTTGTAGACAGCAGAAAGTGCAGCTCCGCGCCAGCACTGCGTTCTCCCTGAAAATCGGAGAGGGCTTAATGTGCTGATCTAATTGGTCGCTGGTTTGTCTGTAATCTGAAAGCTGCCGTCGAGGCAATTGCCTGCCTGACTTAAATATGACAGAGCTAGAGCAACATTCCATCCCTCTCTATCGCTATTTGAGCATCACCCTTGAGGCTTTACTGAAAAATTGTCGTTCCGGGTGAGCTAATCCTAATGGCTGACTACAAGTATGCTACTGTCCGGATTTGCTAGCATCCTAAGTGCCTGCGAAAGGTTTAACTGCAATAGGTTTAACTGCAATAGGTTTAACTGCAATAGGTTTGTCAATATTGTGGCGTCTAATGGAGAAGCTATGACTGAACTTCCGGAACTTGTTGGTATCTGTCTTTGCGAACGGGTGTCACAAGACATTTTTAGAAACGATGCTGTGACTTTGGTTAATGTTCATAACTCTTTCAGTTCAACATCCTTCCCTTCAATGATTCCTATAATCTATGCCTTTGCCCAATTGCGTGGATTGCCCGAGGCCTTTACCTATCAGTTCAGTGTGCTCGGCCCAGAAGGTGAGGTAATAGCATCGTCTGCCCCTGGGCAAGTTGACCCATTGCCTACTACCGAGTTTTTGCATCGCATCCTGAGCGCATTTCCTGGTTTGATCTTGCCTGCGCCGGGTTCCTACAAAGTTATTTTGAAGATCAATGAAAAGTTGGTTGGCGTCTTGCCTCTTATGGTTGAACTAGTGTCCGCCGGCTAACTAGCAACTATCTCTCTGCGTTCTAAGGATTCCGCAGCAAAGTTTCTTTGACTGACCGCTTCATTTCGCGGAAGCCATCAGAGATATTTTCAGAGAGTTCCTCTGAGCGTTGGCGAGCTTGAGTTAGCTTTAGTTCCGAATTCTGTAAGTACTTGTCATCAGGCTTGCCCTTAGACTTGGCATAGGTAGCCTCGACTTGTCGCATTTGAGACATAGCTCGTTGCAAGTTATGTGTAGTCTCTTTGCTTTGTTTAAGAGCTTCCAATAAAAAGAATCCTGCTGACCCTTGACCGTGGCCTAAATTGAGGAGCAGCAGCTCCTCTCTTGTAAATTTCCGGTCAAAAGCCAGTTCCTCAGCGCTCTGACAAGATTGCCAAAGTGGTTGGGCCAGACATCCTGAAAATACAAGGCCTGAAAATAAGAGCAACTTGATGCACGTTTTTAGCGACAGGACGATTTTTACTTCATTTGGCACTGTTAGAAACCTCTTTGGCTTTAGGTAAGAGTCTACAAGACATAGTCACATCCTGATATTCTCATTTGGCAGTGGAGGTTAAAGTGCCTGAACTTGAACTTGAGCGTCACAGATACAGACAGAGCTCGAATTTAGCCATGCCTTTTATTAAGGGAAGATTAGCTTCTTCTTCTTGCTTTGCTAGGCTTTGGGCCGGGGCTTGGCTTCTTTGTATTTCTAGTTTTCTATCCATTCCATCAGTTTACGCTCAAGATGAACCACTTCAACGCGAGCAGGCCCAAATTGCTAGTCCTGGTGATGGTGCCGATGGTATTAAAGCCCGTTCTCAAGTAGATTCTGCTAATGCTGAGCCCAATAGCATGGCGTTACGAAAGGATTTTTCTGGCTTTGAACTTAGCAATCCCGTTTCTGATTTGCCTATTCGGGCTCTTGATTTCAAGGATGCGGCTCAAAATCTTAATCTTGATACTTCCTCTTCTAGTCAGTTACTGCTGTCGGGCATGGAAAATGCTCAATCGGACCGGCTTGATATAGCTATTAAGCAATTCGAGGAAGTAATTCGCAGGGAGCCGCAAAATGTCTCAGCCCACAATAATCTAGCTGTTTGTCTTAAACGGCAAGGTAATAATAAAGCGGCTCTTGAAGAGTTTAAGAAAGCAATCGAAAATAATCCCACTCGTTGTGAATTGTTTAACAACCTTGCTCATTCTTATATAGCTGCTGGTCAATATGATTTGGCGGTGGAGGCGCTTTACCGCGCTCTTAGGCTCAATCCAGATTTTGCCGAAGCGCACCGCAACCTTGGTCATGTCTTGGCTTTGAAAGGTGATAACGATGCTGCCGTAACGGCCTTTCAAGAAGCTCTGCGCGACAACCCGCAGTTGCAAGAAGTGCATATTGACATGGGTGACTCATTGAGGGCCTTGCATCGCTATGAGCAAGCTTTGCTTGAGTACAAGACTGCCCAAAAGACTTTGCAGGGTAAAAAAGGTCTGCTTCCGCGTGACTTAGAACTGCGTTTTGCTAAGTGCTTTGAAGGTCTTGGTGAATTGAGTCAGTCTCATAAGATACTTTCGAGTTTACTTGAGTCAAACCCTGACGATACCGATGCTCTCAATTGTCTTGGTGTCGTGCTCTGGAAAATGAACCATTTACCCGAAGCCGTTTTTGTCTTAGAGCGAGCCCTAAAGGTTGATGCCAGTTACCCCCAGGCTCGCAACAATTTGGGTATTGTGCTTTATCAACTTAAACGCTATGACGAGGCCGTTGACGTCTGGCGCCAGGCGATTGGTCTTAAACCCGACTATCCTGAGGCACATTACAATATGGGCGTAGCACTATACCAATCGGGTTTGCTACAACAGTCAACTGAAGCGTATAAAGAGTGTCTGAAATATGCTCCACTTGACGCAAATGCGCACAATAATTTAGGTCTGGCACTTTGGCGCAGTGGCCAAAAGAATGATGCTATCGCCGAGTGGAGAAAGGCCATCGACTGTGACGCCAATATGGCTGAAGCTTTTACGAATCTAGGCAGAGCTCTTCACACTGCAGCTAAGTAGGTCAATCAGTAAGGTGAAGGCTGTTCAATTAGGCTAAAAGCGGTTCAATAAGACTGAAAATGGAAATCAAGTAAATGGAAAGACTATCCGACAATTTTAGTTACTCTGAAACTGTGCACACGATTCAGGAGGCGGCGGTCAATATTTTTTGCCGCATTATCTTTGACTGGGCCGTGCATGGATTGGCTGTAGCTCTCTTGTTGCTTACTTTTGGTCTGATTTTGCTGGTGAGAAAAAACAGGCTCTCTAAACCCTTCTTTGCGGTAGCTAAAAAGCTCGGAATATTCTGCTCAATCGTTGCCGCCCCCGGCCTTATAACCCTCGTGACTACGGGGAGTTTGCCTCCAGTTGGGGTCTACAATGTCAATTCACTTGGCTTCCTTTGTTTGTGGAGCTTGATCTGCGCTCATATGCTGGGCGAAGAAACCAACTATCAATGGTTTGTTAAGTCTGCCCCTAAGGAACAACCCAAAGACTAATGGCGATTCGTTAAGAGTTGATCTAGACTAGGTTTGGCAGTAGGGTCGCAGGAAGCATTCTTCAGGAGTAGGTGCCCATGAAACTACCGAAGCTCGCTTGGTCTGCATCGACACGGTTTCTAGCTCTGCCACTGCTTATGCTGGCAGTCCTGCCGCAGGTTTTCTCCCCGTTATGGGCCCAGAGCAGCAGCGCCAGTAGTTATGGAGCCTCCAGTGCATTTGGTTCTGGAGGCGTTCCATCTAGCATGCCCGCTAGCCCAATCGGTGGCTATCCTAGCTATTCTAATTATCCTTATGGCGCCTATCAAAATAATGGCTATCAGTATGGCGGTTATCAGCAAAGCGTGAATCAGCCCACAGTCTTGCAGACTGGCAACTATATGATTGGTGGGGGCTATCGCTATGGTCCAAATGGAGCCTTTCTCAATCCTTATGGTCAGCCGATTGTTCTCAATCCTTTAGTGCCTTATATTTGGCCAGCCAGTCGCCCTCAATTCACCGGAGGGGCAGCATTTACATGCAGAATTGGCAATTTTAACTGTAATTTCTGGAAAGGAAACTCTGGTTATTACTATCCTTTCCTCTCCAATAGCTTCCTTTATGCACCCATTATTTTCATCGATCCTTCAGCTTCTACACCGCAGGCGAAATTGCCTCCTCCAGCAATTCAGCTCACCGATACATTGAAGTATCTCGAAGATTCTATGAAGGATAAAAAGGTCACTGACATTCATTACAAGCACTTGAAGCAGCGGGCAATCGATCTTCAGCGCAAAGAGCGCAGTATGAGAATCGCTCAAGGTGGAGAACTTGATGCCGATAGCGAAGCCGAGATTCGTCGCGATCTTGATGGCTTAGCCAAAGAGATGAGCGCGCACGTCAAAGACCGTTAGCTAGATGTAAAAATAGCACGAGAACTAGAGTTGTGAAAAATCAAAGCGTTTTCCAAAAGCGGTGCAAATTATCTGCTTGAGCTCATCTTGGACAGCGCTAAGAGCTTTGCTTGCGTCAATTACTTGCCAACGCTCCGGCTCTTTCTTGACCAATTCCAAATAGCCTTTGCGTACTCTGTGGTGAAACTCAATGGCTTCTCGTTCCATGCGGTCGTGCCCGCCTGGATGCAGTCGACCTAAGCCCTTCTCGCTCTCTAAGTCAAAGAGAATTGTCAGCTCGGGTTTTAAACCTTGGGTAGACATACCATTGAGTTGGCTAATCAGTTCTAAATCGAGGTTTCTGCCATATCCTTGGTAGGCCACAGTTGAATCGGTGTAACGGTCACAGATGACGAGTTTCCCTGCTTTCAGCGCTGGGATAATCAGCTCGTCCACGTGTTGAGCACGGTCTGCTGAGTAGAGCAACAGTTCTGCCATCGGGCTGACTGGGTTTCCCGGAGTAAGAAGTACTCGCCGGATTTGCTTTCCAAGCGGAGTGCCACCCGGGTCGCGCGTGATCAGATGAGGTATGCCAATGGCATCAAGTTTGGTGGAAAGCAGCTTGACTTGTGTCGTTTTACCAGCGCCCTCTGGACCTTCAAGAGTAAGGAAGGTACCGGGATATCCATGAGCCATGCGCTTGAGGTCTCCAATCGAAACTAAGGTTGAAATAGTTAATATTGTTGCACAAATGATATGATTGCCACCCTGTTGGGACCTTATTCTGTTCAGTGGCACGCGCTAATTTAGGTGCTGCTTTGCTTTGTACGCGCAATATTTATATTTGAGAGGATAAACTCATGGCTCAAACCTTAACGGCTCCGAAAGTCAAAGTGGATCGTAAGTGGCAACTATTTATTGATGGAAAGTTTGTCGACGGAGCTAGTGAGCGCACTCTCGTAAACCCTGCTAATGGCAAGTCGTTGACTACGGTAGCTGAGGCTTCGAAAACGCAGGTTGAGGAAGCTATTCGTGCCGCCAGAAAAGCTTTTGACCATGGTCCGTGGCCGAAGATGACAGCGTTAGAACGTAGTCAGTTCCTCAATAGAATTGCCGACGCTATCGATGCTCATGCAGAAGAATTGGCTGAGTTAGAGACTCTCAACGGTGGCAAACCGTTGCGTGAGACAACCTACGATATAGCTGATGCGGCCTATTGCTTCCGCTATTATGCTGGCTTGATCACTAAACCAAGTGGTCAATCGATTGATGTTCCAGCACCTTCAGTTACTACTGTGGTGCGAGAGCCGATCGGTGTTTGTGGTCAAATTGTTCCTTGGAATTATCCGCTTTTGATGGCGGCCTGGAAGCTAGCTCCAGCTCTGGCTGCTGGCAACACCTGTGTGCTCAAGCCCTCAGAATTTACGCCTTTGACGGCCATTCGCCTGGCTGAATTGCTGCACGATTTGAAGTTGCCGGAAGGCGTGGTCAATATAGTTTTAGGTGATGGCCCAACGGTGGGTCAACCAATTGCTGAAAGCACTATTGTCGATAAAATTGCCTTCACTGGTAGTGTCAATACTGGCAAGAGAGTAGCCACCTCTGCTCTCACTAATTTGAAAAAGGTAACTTTAGAGCTCGGTGGAAAATCACCAATGGTGGTGTTCCCCGATTTTGACCTAGATATCGCCGTTGATTACGCCTTGTTTGCCATCTATTGCAACGCTGGTCAGGTTTGTTCTGCTGGCTCACGGATGATAGTTGAGCAATCAATCTATGATCAGTTTGTGAAGAAAATGGCTGCTAGAGCTAAGAAAATTAGAGTGGGCCCTGGCCTGGAAGCGGAGACTGAAATGGGGCCACTGGTTAGTGAGTCTCAGTTGAAGAGGGTTCTTGAATATATAGAGATTGGCAAAAAAGAAGGTGCCAAACTTGTCACGGGAGGGGATCAACCCAAAGGTGAAAAGTACGGCAGTGGATACTATGTCAATCCAACTATTTTCTCCGATGTTAAATCGGACATGCGAGTGGTGCAGGAGGAAATCTTTGGACCAGTGGTCGTGGTGCAAAAGTTCAGCACTGAAGAGGAAGCTATTGAATTAGCAAATAATTCAGTGTTTGGCTTAGCTGGCGCCGTCTTCACCAACGACATAACTCGAGCCCACCGAGTAGTTAAGCAATTGAGAGCCGGAATTACCTGGGTTAATGCCTACCACAATACCTACACCGAATGTCCATGGGGTGGTTATAAGCAGAGTGGCTGGGGTCGCGAGCTAGGAACATTCGGCCTTGAAGCCTATACCGAAGTTAAGCAGATAAACATTAATCTTGATCCTCAAGCTGTTGGCTGGTTCGAGGCTTAGTTCAAGGTGTAGTTAAAAACAAGCTTTAGTAGCGAGTCTGAAAAGGCTCGCTACTTTTGTAATTGGGCTCGGGCTTTGGAGCTACAATCTAGTTATTGCCACCATTGCAGCAAGTGATGGTGACTCATAGTTCAATATATCTTTGTAAGTGATGCTCGGTGCTTGCAAGACGGCAAGCAGCAGCTTCTCTTCACTCCATCGTCTGCGATCGAAATGACACCAGATTGCCGCTAGATAGATCTGCAGATATTTTCGACTTATGCCACCCCTAATTGATAGAGTTGAGTCGATTGTTCTGCCAACTAGTGACATTGCCGCTAGCGGATTTGCTTTTTCTTCGGTCTCGGTCTCGTTGTTGTTGTTGTTGTTGTTGTTGTTGTTGTTGTTGTCTGCGCAGCTGCGTCTACTAAAACGACCACCAGCATGGGTCTGAATCAGTCCTTCGATTTCGAGAATCACAAGAGCACTGGCTACAGCACTAACTGGCAGGGCCGTGCTTTGACAAATCTGATCTTGAGTTATAGGTTCTGCGGTTATAAGTTCGAATATCTCTTTCTCACTTTCGCTTAGGTTCTCAGTGGTCGTTGCCTGTGGCCTTTGCTCAGCTCGCCCTTGTTTCGCCTTAGTTTCAGATTTTGCGGTTTCTTCTATCTCTGTGGATGGATGAACTTTGGGAAGAGTCAGAAGGCTGCGTCTACAGAAAATTGAAATAAATTCTGCTGAAGGCACAGAGAAAGACCTATTTGCTGTTTCCAAGTGTCTTTCGTGTTCTAGTACAAGGCCAATGGTGCGGACAATGTTCAGGGCTGTGGAGATGGCTGTGCCCCCCAGCGCAGCAAGTTTGTTCGATGTAACCACTGCTCCGTGGCCCATGAGAAAAATTGCACCCAACCAGGCTTTGAGTCGTTCGGCTCTTTTGAAAGGGGTTTTTGCTGTGAACCAAATTTCTTTCTTGCAGTTCTTACAAATGAGTGTGCGTGGTTTCTTTGATTGATACTTCTTCTTTATCGTTAAGCCACACTGGCAATGGATTGCGCTGTTCTCTAATAAGGTTCGCCGAACAAACTTCAAAGCTGTTGCGTCGTCGGGTATGCGCTCCTCAAAGATAGGCCAGAGCTTTTCTATTAGTTCTAAATTTGCTTCCCTTTCCTCTCCGCTGAATTGCATAAGAACCTCACCAAGATGCTCGTATTTTTCTATACGGATTTTGGAAGTAGAAAGTTCAATGTAAGAAGGCACGATCGCCATATAAAACTTGGCCGATATCGGTCAAATTTCGCCTAGAACAATTTGACCGATATCGGCTAAATTGCATTTATCGAGAGTGAGAAATCAAAGTCAAATCAGCCAAGGGATATCAAGTGATTAGAGTTTGCTCACAAGACTTGTGTTACGGAACACCTTGGCATGCTGGGTTGTCTGTTAGAATACAGGCCGACGGTGCGGTGAAAATGTCGTTGTCAATTTGATGCGAGTCTCCGGCGGCGAAATGCAGAATGAATAGGTTTTTAGTGAAGTTCAAACTTCTACCTAAAATTGAAAGAAACTCCTTAGTGGCAGCAATGCTGGCTTGGTCTATCGTTCTTTCGCCTGCTTTACCCGTCTGCGCCCAAGGAGCTGACGTTAATTCTAGCGCCACTCCATCTCACTTCACTGTTGGTGGTGCGTCAAGCTCGAACAGCTCTCAGGCAGCGACTTCAGCACTGGCCAGTGACATCGTTGTAGACGACGTTAAGATTGAGGGCAATCGCTTAGTTTCTACAGAAGAGATTAACAGTGTCGTTAAGACCAGAAAGGGCGATAAATACGACCGTGACGTCGTTATGCAAGATCTTAAAGCCATTCATGGAATGGGCTATTTTGATGAGCAGAGTCTCCAAGTCAATCCAGAAATGACTAGCAGTGGCGTCTTACTCAAGATTCGTGTGACTGAGAATGCTCCAATTACTCAGTTTTCAATTCGTGGTAACGATGCCATTTCTACTGAAGAGATCACTAAATTATTTAGCGATCAGCTTGGCAAACCTCAGAATCTTAACGCTCTTTCTTCAGCTATCGATAAGGTGGAGCAGGGCTATCACGAACGAGGTTTTGTCTTAGCTCGCGTTACCGACGTCAAAGATGATCCTGATGGTTCTGTTGAACTGGTAATAAACGAAGGCACTATCGATAATATTGAGATTGTCGGTAACAAGAAAACCAAAGATTTCATTATCCGTAACGGTATAAAAACCAAGGCTGGGGCTGTTTACAACGAAAAACAGCTCACCAACGACCTGAAGAAGATGTATGCCAATGGTTATTTTCAGGACATTAGACGTTCTCTCGTGCCCTCGGCCACCAATCCTGATAAGTACACTCTGAAAGTTGAAGTTGACGAGAAGCGAACCGGATCTGTAGGTCTTGGTGGTGGTGTCGATTCTGTCGCTGGACCATTTGGCTCCTTGAACTTTTCCGATGGCAACTTTAGAGGCCGCGGTCAGGTTCTTTCTTTTAGTTCGCAGGTTGGCTCTGGAACCTTCAACAGTGTCACTAATTCGATTAACAATGCTGGCAACACCTTCCTGCCGACTGGACGCACCTATAACATTGAAGCTAACTGGGTTGAACCAAGCTTACGTGGCTCCAATGTCTCTATGGCGGTTTCTGGCTTCGGCCGGAATATGGGTAGTATGTTTATCGACCAAGCCATGCAGCGCACGGTGGGTGTTAGCACGACTTTTTCTAAGCCTTTGGCTCGCGGGTGGAATGCCAATCTAGGCCTTACCGGAGAGAATACTTTTCTTAAGAACGTCGCCGGTGTTGCCGCGAATCAAGATATTTTGACTTCTATGGCCAATCGCGCTTTGGCTACGGGGATGGCTAGTACTGAAGCTCAAGCGGCAGCTATGGCAGGTCAATCACGAGATCAGCAGTTGCGTGGTGGCACCTTCTTTACGGTCAATCCATCTCTTACTCGTGACACCAGAGATAGTGCGATGGATGCTACCACTGGATCATTTATCAAGGCTTCAATTAGTCCTTCCGCCGGTATCGGTGGTGGCTTTATGAAGGCAGGCTTGAGTGCCAGTAAGTTTAAATCTTTTGGTAAAAACAAGAACTTTACTTTGGCCCTTAACGCTCAAGCTGGCACCTCTGTGGGCGGATTACCACAGTTTGCTCAGTATCGCTTGGGTGGATGGAACGGTGTGCGCGGCTTCCGTTCCTTTTCTGACCTAGGAACTGGGGCCGGTATGCTTATGGGAACTGCTGAGCTGAGAGCTAAATTGGCATTCTTGCCGGATGACAACAAAATCACAAGTGCCATTAAAAAGAACGTTAAGATTGCTGGTTTCCTAGACTATGGCCAGGTTGTCGGTAATTCCACTACTAATAGTCTGCTTTCTCGCTCTAACTTTGGAGCCTCTGTAGGCTTAGGTCTGCGTATCAATATGCCTATGGTCGGATTGGTACGTATTGATTACGGCCTACCCATAGTTAGTACGATCTTGGGCAATCGAACCCCGCGCATGACCGTAGGATTTGGAGAGAAGTTTTAATTACAGCAGTTTAGTCTTGCTGGTTTGACTTGTCCGAATGTTGTAAACTGTGCGCTCGGGCCTTCTAACATGATTAATTGATGCCTGACAAGTGATACTTGAATAGTTTTTTTTGGAGAGATGAATGCTGAACGTTCAAAAGTCTTTCGCCATGGTTAGCGCCATTGTGGCCGTATCAATCGGCTCTGGTGCTCTTGCCCAGACTGCACCAACTGTCAAATCTGCAACTCTTGGCGTTGTTGATCGCGACAAAGTGATTACAAGCTTCAACAAGGCTCAATCGGCTGCTGAAGAACTCAAGAAAACTGAAGAGTCAGTGCGCAAGCTTCTTGAAGATTCAAACAAGCAGTACGAAGAAGCCAAGAACGCCAAGAAGCCTCCAGCTGAGTTGGAAGGACTGCAAAAGCGTCTACAGACCAAAATAGATGATGAGTATAAGAAAGCCCAAGCCAAGGCACAAAACCTTGAAACACAGCTTGAAACCGATATCGATAGCGCTATTAAGGCTGAGGCTGCTAGCCGTAAGCTCGATACTGTCTTGATGAAAGGAGCCGTTCTATTGGGCGGTACTGATATCACTGAAGGTGTTGTAAAGCGTCTCGGTGCTTCAGCCAGTGCTACTTCTAAATCCGTCACTAAGTAGATGATATCTACTGAGATAACTAATGTTGCCTCAGCTATTTGACAGTAATAGAAACAGCCAGCAAAATGGCTCGAATATTGTTTATCAACTCTGCCCGCGCTCTGCGCGGGTATAGTTGTTTTTTAGCTTCTAAGCTTTTTCTCTGATTTAGATTCAACTATAGTCCCAGATTTGTTCTCAACTATAGTTCCAGATTTAGTGCCAGTCTGGCTTCCCCAACAAAAGGACAGCAATTTATGCGCCTCCCTCAAGCGATGAATTTAGGCCAAATAGCAGGACTGATTGGAGGCCGTGTCCACGGCGATTCTTCCATCACGGTGGAAAGCGTCTCTCCCTCTCCTTTGAATGCAAAGGCCGAAGATCTGGCCTTTGTCTTTGAGCAAAAGCTAGTGAGAAAGTTGGCTCAGTGCAAAGCCATTGCCGTTGTGGCACCGTTTGGTACAGAAGTTGATTTCCCTGATCGCAATATGATCTTGGTTGAAAGACCGAATCTCGCTATCCAGAGAGTTTTGACGGCACTGGCTCCCAAGCGCTTCTACCCAGAGAAAGGCATTCACCCAACTGCCATTGTCGATAGCTCGGCTGAACTAGCTGCTGACGTGGCCATTGGGCCCTATGTCGTGATTGGACCTAAGACTAAGATTGGCGCAAGAAGCATAATCATGGCCCATTGCGTTATTGGCGGTGCTGTCGAAATCGGCGAGGATGCGATTTTCTATCCAAGTTGTTTGGTGGCAGACTATTGCAAGGTGGGAAATCGGGTAATCTTGCAACAGGGCGCCAGTATGGGTGCTGATGGTTTCGCCTATGTAACCGAGAAGCCCAGTAATTTTGAGAAGAATATGGCAGGAAGTCGTGACTTCTCTGATGCGCCAAATCCTTTGCTGAAGATTCCCCAGATTGGCACTGTGGTAATTGAAGATGATGTTGAGATCGGTTCTTATGCCACCATCGATCGTGCCACCATGGGTGCTACTGTTGTTGGACAAGGCACTAAAATAGACAATTTGGTCATGATTGCTCATAACAATCGCATAGGCCGTGAGTGTTTGATAGTTGCTAACGCTTCTATCGGTGGTTCTTGTTCGATAGGTGATCGGGCGGTTCTCGGCGGTAGTGCCAATTTGAGTGACCACTTGAAGTTGGCTAACGATGCTGTTCTATCAGGTGCTGCTGGAGCTATGAAGAATATTGATCCTGGTGAAATTCACGCAGGCACTCCTGCCATGCCCGCCCGCGAGTTCTTTGTCATGTATGCAAATTTACGCCGTTTGCCCAGAGTTACTGATGATGTCAAAGATTTGAAACGCCGTATCGCTCTGTTGGAGGAGCGAATTTTGGGAGGCAAATAATGTCTAACGTCACTTTGTCTGACTGCGGTCCACTCAGCGGCGACCTGAAGCAGATCCTTAACTCTGCGCCGAAGCTGGTTTCATACCGAGGTAAAGGTATGACTTCTAAGCAAGAGGTTTTGGTAGAGGTATACCAGGCTCCTCCCGGTAGTGGTATCACCTTCTTTTGTGTTAGCGGTGACAACAAAGAGTTAGTGGCGATTCCTGCTAAAGCTAACTTCGTTGTAAACACGTTGAGAAACGTAGTGCTCGGCGTTGGCAAGACAAGACTTTGTATAGTTGAGCACTTTATGTGTGCTGTAACCCTCTGGGGTCTTGATGATCTTTATGTCATGGTTGATGGCCCGGAGATGCCCCTGGCTGACGGAAGTGCGCAATTCTGGATCGAGCTATTTCAAAGTACCGGTATTGAACAGAAGAAGATAGTTGCTGATATTGAGCTACCGGAGGTCGTCAGCGTGGGCAAAGGTGACCGCTCGATACTCGCTGTTCCGGCAGATCACTTTTCAGTGACATATCTGATGGACTGGAAGCATCCCAAAATTGGACAAGTATGGAAGAGCTGGGAGCCAAGCCATGACGCCAAAATTGTTTATGAGGCACGAACATTTGGCATGCTGAAAGAACACGAAATGCTGGGCTTGGTTGATGATGTGGTCAGCATTACTGATGATGATTTCACTATGCCTTTGCGCTCACCCGATGAGCCGGTGCGACATAAACTTTTAGATTTAATTGGTGATTTGGCTTTGGTTGGGGTTAATCCCCTGCGCATTAAAGCGCGCTTTATAAGTACCAAAGGTGGACATGAATTGGATGTGGATATTGCGAAGAAATTGCTCCCAGTCTTGAATCTAGCAAAGTAAGGAATCTACTAAAGTAAGGAATCTCGTAAAAAAAAGGCATTTAGTCAAGCACGGAAACTACTTAAGTAGGGGATTCTGAGACCTACGACCCTAGATTCTTCACAGTCAAGTTGAGGTGATAAATTGAATAAGCGGACAGCGGCTGCCACACCTAATCTTCTTACAGCCAGTCGTTTTCTTACAGCCACACGTAGTCTTCTTACAACCAGTCGGTTTATTACAGCTAGTCAGTTTGTTGCAGCTAGTATTTTCCTCAGCTCTTTAACTAACTCTTTACCAGCTCTCGCTGCTGAGACAGTCGCTGCCGGTGGATCGCAAGGAGTGGCAATCACGGTCTACAATCAGAATTTTGGTCTTGTCAAAGATACGCGCAATATCGATTTAACCGCTGGTATTAACTATCTGCGCTTTGAAGACGTAGCCGCTGCCATTGATCCAACTTCGGTTAGCTTCAGCTCTATATCTGCACCTAACAGTGTGGTTGTGCGCGAACAGAATTATCAATACGACATCATGGATGTCGGCACCATTCTCTCCAAGTCAGTCGGCAAAGAAATAAAGGTGCGGCAATATACTTCTGGTGGCGTTCATGAAACTACTGGCACACTCCTTAATCAGCCAGTTGTAACCATTGCTGATAGCAATGGTAATCTCTCCACGCGCAACCAGAGTATCGTTCTCAAAACTGCTTCTGGTGTAGTTGTTGGCCCGTCCGGCGAAGTGGAGTTAGCGGCGCTGCCACCAGGATTGATCTCAAAGCCATCGCTCCTTTGGAAGCTTGAGTCTGATAAAGCAGGTCCCCAGAAAGCTGAGATTAGCTATCAAACCCAAGGCTTGAACTGGAAGTGCGACTATGTCGCAGTGGTAAATGCTGATGACACACTTTCTGACTTGACCAGTTGGGTTACTCTCGATAATAAGTCTGGTGCCACCTACAAAAATGCTGCGCTTAAGCTCATGGCTGGCGACGTGCATAAGGTTCAAAATATTGCACCGCAGCCTTCTGGCATGCGAATGTATAAATCGGCAATGGCTGCAGCCGCTCCTCAATTTACGGAACAGTCTTTTGCTGAGTACCATCTCTACGCCTTGGCCGGAAAAACAGACGTTAACAATAATGAGACCAAACAACTAACTCTCTTTAATGCTAGTGCTGTTCCTATCAAAAAGCTATTTATATTTGATGGTGGTTCTTCCGGCTACTACGGTGGTTACCATCCTGGTGGTAATAGCAGAAACAAGGTCAACGTTAAGCTCGAGTTAGCCAATAGCAAAGAGAATAACCTCGGCATGCCTATGCCCAAGGGCAAGGTAAGAGTCTACAAAAAAGACAAAGATGGTGCCATGCAATTTGTTGGCGAAGATTTGATCGACCATACGCCAAAGGACGAGAAGGTAAGGCTTTATCTCGGCGACGCCTTTGATATTGTCGGTGAGCGCAAGCAGCTCTCTCAGCAGCAAGTTTCTTCAAGAGTGCAGAAGTTCTCTTATGAGATCTCTATACGTAACCATAAAGAGTCTGCCGTTACTGTCAACTGTGTTGAGCACAGTGGTGGTGATTGGAAGATCACCTCATCTAGTCAGCCATTTGTTAAAAAGGATTCTCATACCTTTGAATTTGCTGCAAAAGTGCCAGCGAATGGTGAAACCAAAGTTACTTACGAAATAGAGGTTCGTTACTAGGGTTCGTTACTAGGGGCGCCATCAAAGCGCGCTACTAGAAAGCAGTAATTGTGTTTCTGGAGTTGATGTTGCTATTCAGTGCTACCAAAAGGAGTTTTTCTTGTTTCCAAATTCTAAGGCTTCCTCACTAGTATGTGCACTAACCCTGTCGCTTTTGGTCAACCTGATTGCCAGCCCTCTCACTCTAGCGAAATCTACCGCCAAAGCTACCGCTAAATCTACTGGCAAAGTTGATGTTGAACAAGCTCCAAGCTCAACTGTGACTAAGCCAGCAGCGGCAGATATGCCAGTTGTCTCAGCTTCGAAGGGTGTAGCTTTGACAATCTACAATCAGAATTTTGGTTTGGTTAAAGATATTCGCGAAATCAAATTAAATAGTGGTGTCAATTTCCTCCGTTTTGAAGACGTAGCTGCTGCCATTGATCCAACTACTGTGAGCTTTTCTGCCTTGACTAACCCAAACAGTGTGGTTGTTCGTGAGCAAAATTATCAGTACGACTTAATGGATCAAAACACCATTCTTTCTCGTTCGATAGGCAAGCAAGTCAAGTTTCGTCAATTTCTCAGTACGGGCGGTGTGCGTGAGGTCACTGGTACTCTGCTTTCTAGCCCTCAGGTAACTGTGGCGGATTCAAACGGCAACTTATCTGAGCGCTCCCAGTCTATCGTTATCCAAACTTCCTCCGGTGTCGTGGTTGGACCAGAAGGCGAGCTTGAGCTAGCTGAACTACCATCTGGTCTGGTTTCTAAGCCATCATTGTTATGGAAGCTAGAGAGCGATAAAGAGGGAGTTGAAGCAAGCGAGATTAGCTATCAAACTCAGGGGCTCAATTGGAAGTGTGATTATGTGGCCGTGGCTAACGCTGACGATAGTCTCTGTGATTTGACTAGCTGGGTCACCCTCGACAATAAATCTGGTGCTACTTATCGTGACGCTGCTCTAAAGCTGATGGCTGGCGATGTCCATAAAGTGACAGAACCTGCTGCCGATATGGCTGTGATGGGTGGAATGGCCGAGTCGTCAGCGGCCCAACCCCAGTTTCAAGAGCAGAGCTTCGCTGAGTATCATCTCTATTCACTGCAAGGCAAAACTGATCTCAATGACAATGAGACCAAGCAGCTGACATTGTTTAACGCTAGTAAAGTGCCGGTGAAAAAGCTATTTGTATTTGACAGTAATAATGCAGTAAGCCCCTATGGTGGCTCTAATGGCCAGCAGAGTCAAAAAGTAAACGTCAAATTGGAGCTGGCTAATAGCAAAGAGAATAATCTTGGCCTGCCTTTGCCCAAAGGGAAAGTTCGAGTCTACAAAAAAGACCTCGACGGAGCCCTGCAATTTGTTGGAGAAGATCTAATTGATCACACTCCTCGCGATGAGAAAGTTAGAGTCTATCTTGGCGATGCTTTTGATGTTGTGGCCGATCGCAAGCAAACAAGTCAGGTTCAAGTATCTGATCGCGTGCAACGATCAAGCTATTCAATTGAGTTTCGCAATCATAAAGAGACCGCAATTACAGTCACTGCAATTGAGCACTCTTATGGTGATTGGAAAGTGACTACGTCTAGTCAGCCTTTCGAAAAGAAAGACTCCCATACTTTTGAATTTGCTGTGAAAGTGCCTGCCAATGGCTCGGCTACAGTTACTTATACAATCGAGAATCGCTAAATCAGAAAGTCGCTCTATTTACTTTCGAGCATGCTATCTAGAACTAGTTGGCCGGCCCCTATGATACCAGCCATGCCACCAAGTTCTGATTTGTAGATCTCCAAGCTCTCACCAATTCTAGGTAAGCATCTATCAGTAACCATTTCGTGCAATAAACCAAAGTCGACACAGTCGGCCAGTCCACCAGTGACAATAAAGGCATCTGGATCAAGTATGTGGGCTAGATTGACCATACCGGCAGCAATATGCTCGTGCCAGGTTTCCATCGCTCGTTGAGCAACAATGTCACCACTGCGAGCAGCATCTACAATGTCGTGAGTTGTAAGCTTGTCGCCCTTGCTACACAATGGCGTTTGGTTGCTACTCAATCCGCTAAGAATATCTTTGGCGGTGGTGACCAGTCCCCGGCCTGCGCCATAGGCCTCCCAACAGTCGAATAAACCGCAGGTACAAAGACGTTTGTTGCCCATGGCAATGCGGATATGACCAATTTCTCCCCCACCCCAGTGGGCGCCACGATAAAGTTTGCCTTTTAAGATTAGTCCGCCACCGATTCCGGTGCCTAGGGTCACCACTGATACACAAGTGGTGTGCATCATGTGTCTGGCGCTGGCTTCACCGTAGGCGGCAGCATTGGCATCGTTGTCTACCAGGGTTGGTAGCATGGTTTTCTCTTCGAGAACTTGCTTTAGCGGTGTGCCTGTCCAGCCTGGAAGGTTTCCTGTTGAACCAACGATTTCACCAGTATCGCAATTGACGATGCCAGCTGTAGCAATGCCGATTCCGGAAAGAACAAATTCTTTTTGAAAACCAAGTACTAGATCGAGAACCGCTTGGACAATGTTTTCAGGACCACTAGGGGTTGGAACTTGCCTTGGCTCTGAGACCAATTGGCTATCCATAATTGCGGCTGCTCTAATCTTGGTGCCGCCAAGATCTACCCCAACTGCTGGCATTTTGTTCTTGACAAGATTGTCTAGTGCTGTACTTTCTAGTTCTTTCACTTGAAAGAGTCCCGATTTGAGGTGGTAGTAGCATTCTTGAAGTATTGATTCTTCAATAAATTATTCTCGAATGGCTTATTCTAGCAGCAGCCCTAGCTGTTGCTTACTATCTTGTACTAGAACAGGCGATTGTTTAGATACAAGCCGTAAATTATTGAATGCCGCTCATCTGACCATGGTCAGGAGAACCCTTGAGGACAAGGCTCTTGAACGGAATTGGTTGACCGTAAATTATGTCGAAACCAAAGCGGTTGATGCCTTGAATCATGTTTCGCGACAGCAGCACTTTGAAGTCTTGAGGCCCAATGGCTGCCGAAATCGATTTCGAGTAGGGCAAATTTGAATCGAGGTTATAACCATAGCCGCCGCCGACTGTTAACCACTTGTTGATTTTTACGTCACCCTGGATGTTGGCAGATTTGTTACCTTGCAAGAATTGGTCGAAGTAAAACGGTGAACTACCTCGAACAGCAGATTGGGTATAGTTGGTGCTGAAAGTGAAGCGGTCAGCTCTAAATTGAATAGTTGGACCAACTTGTCCAATAATTCTGGCGTCGCCAGAGGAATATCCACCCATTGCTACTCCGCCAAAGACAAAGCCGCGGGCTCCGTACTTCTCGTTGCCTAGTGAAAACATCGGCTGCGTCACTGCAGTGATCTGTTCTTGCACTCTAAAGGCGCTATTCATGACTGTGCTAGTCGTGTTGCCACCATATAATGCAGCCATCCCGGGGGTGGCGTTGATCAATTGCGGGTTATCTTGAGCCCATCCAGCTGAAGAGCGGAAGTTGAGGCTTGATAGGTAGGGAATGTTCCCCATAGTATGGTTGTGTACAACTTCAGCGATTAATCGTGCTCGTCTGAAGCCTAACAAACCGTCATTTTGAAATCGGTTAATACCGGCTTGGAATAGAGTGTTTTTAGTTAGTTGGCTTTTGAAGTCGGCTACTAGCAAATTAGAGACAGAACCATAGGCTATGTGCGTGCTGAATTTATTATTGCTGTAACCAACTTGACCAGATAAACCGATACCATTGCCACCAGTTTGTCCTGAAGTAGTTCGGCCACCTAATTGCACCATCGGTGCCCAATTTAATTTACCAGTCTTGCCCATAGCAGTGTTGAAGCTTGGACCGATATTGATACCACCACTTTGAATATTGCTACCCAACATGGGGGTAACTGGAAACATAATATTGTTGTCTTGACCGACAGTAGCCACAAACTTAGGAACGGGAACCGAGAAGTTAGCAAATTGCAAGCGGCCACCTAAGACGGTGAGGTTACCGCTTTCTTTGTATTTTTCGTAGATCATCTTCCGCGCTTTGAAGACAAAGCTCGGCTTGTCAGTAAGGTAAGCGTCCGGATGCATAACCTTATCGGCAATATCGGTGACGGAACTTTGCGGCCCGAACAGCATATTTTTGCCAAGGTGGAATGGCGTTGGATTATCGAGGGTGCCATTCTTGAAGATCATGGCTCTGTTGGTACCGTAGGCACCTCTGGCGATAACCTGGGTGCCATTCAGCTCTGTATCAGGGCTGGTAATGAGATATTCGTCAGAATTAACTTTGAATTTGAAGGCACTACCAGTGGTTACCTGGCCGGTGCGTAAAATTTTGACGTGACCACGAGCATCGATAGTCTGACTGTTCTGATCATAAAGGATCATGTCTGCTTCTAACTTGGAGTTTTGTCCCCCAATGATAGCCACAGCATTGCCGGTACCTAAGAAGGTGTTTTTCTCTTGGTCGTATTCAGTATCATCGGCAACAATCTGAATTGTGCCTTTTAGGGTTGTGTCTTCACTGACGGCACTATCCATCTCGCTGAGCTGCAGATCATCAGCTGTTGCTGATGCCTCGAGCATAGACGAAGCATCTGTCCGCTCTGGAGCAATTTTATCTGGTGCACCAGAAATGGCGGAATCTACTTGGGGAACTTCTGGGGTGAGCGCAGCCTCATTGGCTGGTTCAGCTTGAAGAGGTTGTTCTTCTGAAGTGGTCTCGGTTGTTGTTCTGTCTTTAGCGGCAGAAGAAGTAGATGAAGTTGATGGAGCCGTAGCAGGCCTAGAGTGAATGTCATTCTGGTCAATCTTTGGCGTAAGAGGCAATAGCAAAGTGCCAGATGGTTTGTCTGACTTGCTGGCTGCTGCCCAGGCCGGAATCAAAGCAGAGTTAGAAGCTATCAACAGAGAGAGGCTCACTGCTACGTACTTGAGATTCTGACTTCCGCTGCCTTTAGTCATAAAATTCCTATTGGTTGATCTCTTTTTCAATTCGGTTTCTTTTTGGGCTTCTTGTGCTTCAGATGCTTCAGACATTCTTCGCCAGCTCGTTAACTACTACATGCTCAGACGCACAAATTAGTCCTGACGTTCCTCGGCTATTGTCGCAGTAAAATCGATTCTCTTTATTACTTACTACCAATGATTAAGAATCCCCCACAACAAGGTTACAGCCTTATTTGCCTCTCTATGACAACCGGGATGTCAACTGGGTTTCGGCGCTTCAGCTGGGCAAATGCGCTAGATTGGATAAAAATTTCAAAAATATCACAGTCGCTATACTGGTTTGCCTTTTGCCCCGCTGTCAAGATGCGGCCTGATAGAACAATAAAGGCGCAATAAAACGGCATTAATAGATTAAGGTTGTTTAATTACTCGCTATCTCAGCTTCAGTTGAGGCCAAAGTTTGATTTTCTCGTCAGTATGTGAGTGAATGAGACACATTTAGTAGAGCTTATAGTTCATGAACCCATTTGTTTTTCACACTCCCACCAGAGTGTATTTCGGAGAAGATTCAGCCAGTTCGTGTGGAGATTTTCTGCGCGAACTAGGCGGCAAAAAAGTGCTTATGGTGGCCGACGCTTTTCTTGAAAAGAGTGGGGCGCTGAAGCCGCTAATCGAAAGCATTAGAGAATCAACCGGTAGCGCACCTATTCTGTTCACCGATGTGCCTTCTGATTCTGATATTGATTGTGTTAACAATGCCACCGCTATTGCGCGAACCCATCAATGTGACGCTCTAGTTGCTGTCGGTGGTGGATCTGTTATCGATACAGCCAAGGTGATTAATATTTGCCTTAGTTTTGGTGGTGAGGTAATGGATTATCAAGGCCTAAACATTATTGAACGAAAGCTCTATCCTCTTATTGCCGTGCCTACCACTGCCGGTACCGGTGCCGAAGTTTCTTTTGTCGCTATGGTAAAAGACCATGGTGAGGGCAAGAAGCTAATGTTTGGCAGTCGATTTCTAGCTCCTGATGTGGCTGTCCTCGACCCTCTGATGATTGTTTCGTTGCCTGCTAAGTTAACTGCTGCCACCGGCATCGATGCGATCACTCACGGTATAGAATGCTACGTCGCCTCCGGCACCTATTCTGTTTTTACTGACGCAATTTGTTTAGAGTCGCTGCGACTCTTGTTTGAGTTCTTGCCCCAGGCAACCGTCGATGGCGGCAATATAGAAGCCAGGGGCGCTACGCTGGTGGCTAGTTGTATGGCTGGGGTAGCCTTCACCAATTCGGGGGTTGGCATCACCCATGCCCTCGCCCACGCTGTTGGGGCGAAGTACGCCACTCATCATGGTATGACCAATGCCGTTTTCCTCCCTCATGGCATGCGCTTCAACCTTGATAGCGTTTATCCTCGCTATGCTCGGATTGCCCAGTTCTTAGGTTTTGCTGACCACGAAAATAACGGAGATGAGCGGGCATTAGCCAGTCTTCTTGTGAACAAAGTCGAAGCTTTGCTTGAGAAACTTCAACTTCCCCATACCTTAAGAGAATTGGGTGTGCCAGAGTTTAGTGACGAAAACCTTGCTGAATTGACCGATCTCGCTGCAGCTGATCCTGCGATAATGTTTAATCCGCGAGAGGCTTCTAGCGACGACCTCACCCAACTTTTGAAGAGGGCTTATTAATGGCTGTCTTTACTGACACAGATGAATTGCACAGAGTAATGAACGATCTCTGGACCGCAATCAGAAATGAAAAAGAAATGGCTGCTCAGCTTTTGTCATCGAGGCTGATAGTGACTTTCCACTATCGAGAGCCCGATGGTCGTCTTACTGTTGATTGCTCTGATGGTCAAGAGATGGTTATCACAGTGGGTGATTGCAACAAAAAGCCAGTAGTGGAGATGTTCATGAAATCAAGCGTTGCCCATGAATTTTGGTTGGGGAAAGTCAATGTTCCCTTAGCGCTTATTCAAGGCAAGATAGTTTCAAAAGGACCAGTCAACAAAGCCTTGGCTTTGCTTCCTGCGATAAAACCAGCTTACGGCCTCTATCCATCAGTTATCGAAAAGAACGGCTTGAAAGTGTCGATCACATAGAAGGGGCTTGAACTACTGATGGCGCCCTCTGAACTTCCATATCGTTCGGTGATCACAATCGGCGAATTGGTGGTTGATTGGATTGCCACCAAAAAGAGTGCTAATTGGGATGAACCCGATACATTCTTGCGCAGCGCCGGAGGCAATGCTGCCAATGTCGCTCATGCTCTAAGCCGCCTTGGTACAAATGCTCGATTGGTGGCCAAGGTCGGCGATGATTTGCATGCCAACTATCTTTTTTCTGGCTTAGCAGCTGCTGGCATTGATACCACTTTTGTCTCACGCACTTCTTCTTTTGCTACGGCCCAGTGTTATGTTTTAACCGATGAGCTTGACGAAAACCTATTTTACAATTGGCCCAAACCCAATGCCTGTCATCAGCTTACCGTTGATGATTTGAGTGACCAGTTGTTTGAGGGGGCCGTGGCTCTTCATGCAACCGGTATTTCTTTGACGATGGAACCGCGCAGCAGCGCTGTGCTAGAGGCGATGAGAAGGGCGCGCAAAGCTAATCTGCTTGTCTCTTTTGATGCTGGCTTCCCTACTGGAGAAGGCGAGAAGGCTAGGAGCAAGGCTCTTGAAGCAATGGGCTTGGCCCATATAATCAAAGTCAATTTGCCTGAGCTTTTCTATTGGCTTGGTGACGTTGAACCATGCAGTGACACAGCACAGCTAACTCAGTATGCCCAAATGCTACGCAGCCAGGCTGGTGCTCAGGTGGTACTGCTTACATTAGGAGCCAATGGTTCCATAATTGCTTCCAGCAATAACTATTTTGCCGCACCGGTTAAGGTTGAAACCTTGGCTGCTGTCGGGGCCGGCGATGCTTATGTTGCTTTTGTCCTTAGTCGCTTGGCCAGTGGAGCTAGTCTTGGCCTCGATTGGCAGCAAGCCCTTATTTCTGATTATTTCGATTGGGCCGATATAGCTCGCTCAGCCAACGCTGCTGGGGCGCTCGCTACACGAACAATCAGTGCATCGCTGGGTTTGCCTACGCTTAGTGAAATAGAGCAATTGTTGAAATAGACTATTTGTCGAGCAAGACTATTCTTTGAGCTAGTTAGCGTAAAAGCACCAATGCAGCCGGGCTTTAGCTCTTTCTCTCTTGATTATTCCTGTTACACTGACAATCATGGAGATAGGCGACATTTTTTCAGCTTTTCATTGGCTCACTGTCATAGCTGTGGTAGCTCTGATTGTTTTTGGAGTAATCGTTGTTGTTGTTCTGGCCCAAGTTTTTAAGCGAGATTTTGATCAAGATTAATCAAGGCGAAATTATACGGTCGGCTGAAAACAAATATTCGCAGATAGCAAACATGTTGGTTACTTGCTCCACTGGTACTTTGCTCTTTAGGCCGTAGTAGTCTAAACAAAGTCCGCAAGCAAGGACTTCTATTCCTTTTTCTTTGAGTTCATTTAGTACCTTTATATATGGTCCATCAGGGTCCATCAACTTAACACCACTATTGACCATTAATATCGCCCGTGGTTCATGACCAGACTGCAGTAAAGTTTGCAAAAAGAGATTGAGCAGATTGGCGCTGAAGTCATGATCTTCTGTGGATTTCTCAGAGCCGTGAGCTTCACCGAAGGTATTGCGGCTGATGAGAATGATCGTTTCGGTAGCAGTTGAGGAGATAGTATTGCCACCAGCCGCAATAGTTGAACTTACCTTTGTTTTAGGAGCAGTAGCATGATGATGATGTTCAGCTGACTCTTGTTCTTTAGAAATGGTGGTAGAGCGTTGCATCACCACTCTAAAGTGCTCGTCAGCGGCTTCGCATATTACTGACAGCTTCTGAGAGTTTCCTAGCCTAGTTAAATTCTGAACGTTAACTTCCGAGTCGACCAGAACTTCAATACAAGAAAGAGATTGATCGTCGATCAATTTCTTCGTTCTCAGCACTGGCTCGGGGCAAGTAAGACCCCGGAGATCAAGAGATTTTTTCATTTTTTGCCCTTCTAAATTCTCTTAATTGGTCTAACTAATTAAGACATCGATATGACCTGGAATACCTTCTGTAAATTCTCCGATAACGGTAGCTTCGATTCCAGCTTCGCTCATCGCACTAATAAGGTTGGCACTGTCATTTTCTGCTACAGCAAAGAGAAGACCGCCGGCTGTTTGTGGGTCGTAGAGTAAGTCGCTTATTTCAAGAGGGAGATCTCTTATATAAGATACGCTTGCTTCAAATGATTTTCGGTTGCCGTATGCACTGGCTGGTACCAGTCCTTGTTTGGCAAATTCTTGGGCGGAAGGGAAAAAACGAAGGGCAGAAATTACCATGCGAGCGGCAAGTTTGCTAGCTTTTGCCATCTCATGAATATGCCCTACCAGGCCAAAGCCCGTAACATCAGTACAGGCATGGATATCTACCCGGCGTGCTGCTTCGAGGGCACGATCGTTTAGCGTGGTCAGCGCCGTAAATAACAACGACTGCTCAGCTTTGGAGAGAAGACCAGCCTTAAGAGCTAGTAAGCTGACGCCAGTACCAAGAGCTTTTGTCATAACAATTCGGTCATTAGGGCGGGCACCACTATTGGTGAGTATATCTTTTGGATTAATCAATCCGGTCACTGCTAATCCGTATATAGTTTCGCTGCTCTGAATGCTGTGACCGCCAGTTAAGAGTGCACCAGCCTTGGCGACTTGGTCAGCTCCACCCCGCAATATTTCAGCTGCAATTGATAGGGGATAGTCGCAGGTAGGAAAGGCAAAAATTGCCTGTGCTATAAGCGGTTTGCCTCCCATTGCATATACGTCAGACAGCGCATTGTTAGCCGCAATCTGGCCATATAGATATGGATCGTCAACTAGTGGTGGAAAGAAATCGACGCTTTCAATAATTGCCATTTCATCATTCAATTTGTACACGGCGGCATCTTCAAAATTGTCAATACCGCTGAGCAGATTGGCATGCTTTATCTTCGGCAATCCAGCCAGTATCTGCTTTAGCTCAAATGCGCTAATTTTGGCAGAGCAACCTCCAGCTTTGACGTTGTTGGTAAGTTGGTTATTGTCGATCGGTTTTTCAGGATTGGTAGTCATATGGATTTACGAAGTATGTTCTTTCAATATCCGCATGGTATGTGGTTTTTGAAAAGTGGTGGTGCCGCCAGTGGTGATTCGTCAAAGACAAGAAAGCTTTTATATTAGTTTGTTTGTTTTCCACTGCTTATGGCTGTTTTTGCTCTTTAAAAACTACAGTGATAAGTGTAAATTGTATTCTGGAAATCGAAGGACACACTTAGCATAATCTGTGAGTTTGCGTCCGTCCAGTTTACTAGCCAGAACTAGTTTACTGGTATTGTGTCGCATCATTTAAAGTGTCGTCGTAAATTTTGGTTTTAATACTTTTTTGGAATTTACAAAAAGGAACGTGCATGCCTAAGAAAGTACTTGTGGCTCTTCCACCAGGTCTACTAGAACAAATCGACTTTGTCGCCCAAGTTGAGCACAGAACACGCTCGGATTTGATGCGCGAGGCTCTTCGTCGCTACATTGATGCCTTTAAGCGCAATCAAGGTCCACGCATGCAAGTGAGCAGCGTTGGTTCACAAAAGATCGCATTATTGACTGACGTTGAGTAAATACTTGGAGTAATTCTCCCACTCTACCTGTTGACGTCCTGACGTATTAGGCTTACGCTCTTACCTGCGGTAGGTTCGCTCAGATAGTCATTAGGTCAAGCCCATGTATTTTTGGGATATTTGCTTTATTGAAGCCATTTTCGTCGGCATTGTTATGTTTGGCCTTGGCTTTCTCAAAGCTCCTCGGTTTTTGATGAAGCGTAAGCTCGTTAAGGGTTTCCCTTGGGGCTACTATGCTGACCAAGTGCCGCAGGGCGATCCCAACCTCTTCCCGGGCAACAGTAGCGACTTCCTCCACGACACCGGAACAAGTTTCGGCGGGCTTGAGGGCTTCGGTGATTACGGCGAATTTAGTGGTTTCGGCCAGCTCGGCGAGTATGGTAGTGCCTTTACTGGTGGAGATGGCGGCGGTGGCGGCGGCGGCGCTGATTGACGTCATCAAAGTTGCCTATGACTTGAGGCCGTTCTGCTCGAAATCCTGTAAAATCTAGAGTCTAAGATCAGGCTTTCGCCTTTTGAGGCTCAAGTGCCCACTATTTCTAATGTTCAACTGCAAATGGTCGTTGATGTACTACGAGTGCTCATCGTAGTAGTTGGTCTCGGCGTACTTCTCAATAAATCAGCTTTGAGGCCGCGCTTAGTGACAACTTTGCTTGTCCTTTGCACTTTGCTGGTTGGCGTGGTCTTCTCCGGCAACGCCGCCAGTCGTGTCAAAGACGGCAAGGGTGCTGCCGTTATGGAAGCCGGCCAGTCTGAATTTATGATGCGCATGGCCGCAGGCTTCAAGGCTTTCTCTAGCGGCCTACCTCTGGCTGGTTCGAAGTCTACGGATGAATTCTACAAGGCTGCAGCCAAGTCAATGGAAAGTGCAGTCGATCACGACCCCCAGTCTTTGACTTTGCGTTTGAAGCAAGTGGTTCTTGCCGCTGAAACAGGGGTGGGCTTTGCCGATGAGCTAGCAGCTATGAGGGGTTACAAGGACGAACGGGCAGCTAGATCTTCTGATTTAATTGACGCCCTTTATCTAAAGAAGAATCTTAAGGCCCCCGAGAGTGTAAGTGCCTTGGCCCTGATCGATGAACTGATTACCTCAGGTTTCTATCGAGAAGTCCTCAAGCTTGAAGTCTATAAAGTTAGCGGGCAGCAAAAAGTTTTTGATCAAGCGGCAACTGAATATAACGACAACAGTTGGCTATTCGCAGCCCGTCTGGCTGGTTTAATGTTGATTTTGGCTGTTTCTTGCTTTATCGGCATCATTGTCCTAGGAGTGCAGCTATTTAAGTTGCCACGCAATCTTTCGGACAAAAATACTCTCGGTCAAATTAGAGCTCCAGCCGCCTATGGCTTTGCTAAGGTTTATGGCGTCCTGATTGGTTGGCTTGCCCTTGAGTCCTTTCTTTCCCCAGCTATTAGCCTCCTCATACCTTACCTAAAAGGTAGTGCCAAAGATCCGCTTATGCTGGCAGTGCTTACTATGACAATTTATCTAGTAACCAATTTGCCCGCTCTGATTCTGGCCTGGTTAATTGCCATAAAGCCAACTGGTGTGGGTTTCTTGGAAGCGGTTAAATTACGCTGGCACACACCTAGCCGCGGACCTGTTGGTCTCGTTTTCGCGGGGGTTTTGACCTGGTTTGCCTGTGTGCCAATGGTCCTAATTTCCTCGATTGTGGCGAAGAAGCTACTCAGTGCCGAGGGCTCATCAAACCCTATTTTGACGATTATTATGGAAGCAGTGCGCTCTCATAATGCCATGGCTGCAGTTCTATTCATTGTGGCCGTCGGCGTTTTACCAGCAATTTGCGAGGAGACGCTCTTCCGCGGTTTTCTCTATACTTCTTTGCGTTGGCGCTTTGGTGCTTTTCCGTCGATGCTGTTATCGGCTTTCTTGTTCTCAGCGGTGCATATGGACCCAGGTGCTTTCATTCCACTTTTTGTGCTTGGCTTTGCCTTTGCCTTTGTCTTTGAGCGCACACGCAGCTTAATTCCATCAATGATTGCCCACTGCATGTGGAATACCGGAACATTTATATTCATGTTTTCTATCTTTGGCTAAGAGTTTTTAGTCTTCAAGTTTATGTTCTTGGGCTAACGGTGATTTGACCTGCTATAACGGGCATATAAGGGCTATCCTGGTACCTATTGCTCGTGTGAACCAATGCTCCTCACCGACCGCTGTGGCATTACACTTACTTCCTTGCCGCACAAACGGCGAGCAGGGCTGTTTCCTTTGTGCACAGCCATTTGTCTTGGTTGGGCCTTCGTGGCTATGTGGTTTACTGTTGCTATAGTCGCTCTGGCCGAATGGCCTGCCTGGGGCGTTCTAATTGGTCTTAGTAGCATCACTTTTGGCGCCTTGTTGACTTTGTTTGGCTTTGGCCTTATTCGCGATTCGCGGCGTGAGTATTTACTAGAATTGACCGAGAGTGAAGTTGTCTTGGTAGTAACTGATAGAAAGGCGAAAAAAAAAGGCACCCAGATGCTGCTTCTTGCCGATGTTATCTATGCTGAGTATTACCCTTACAATGACTCTGCTTCGATCATATTTCACACTAACTATTCGCGCATGGAAGTGCCTTTGTGGCCCATGGGTGAGCGAGCCCAAGATGTGGTTGATTTTCTTGATGGTCGCGGTGTGAGAGTGATTAATGTGCAGTCCGATGACAGCATGCCTTCTGCCACTTAGCAATTGCCACTATATGTGGTGCAATGGTCGCTCGTTCTTCTTGTCACCCTCAATTTACGCTATCTTGGCTTTGAAGTTACTATTGGCAGTTAATGCCAGTAGCGCAACAACTTAATGCAATCAATAGTGCTAAAATTTCGACCTTAAAACCTGATCTGCCAGGTGACGAGGAGAACATATGATTGAAGAGAAAGTGCTTGATAATCCACTTCTTGAGGGATTGGCGCTTGATCGGCATGTCGATTCGCTGTCTTTTGTAATATTCGGCGCGCACGGTGATTTGACCAAGCGAAAGTTAGTGCCAGCTATGTATGCTCTCTTCCTTCAGGGGCTCTTACCCAGAGGGTTCGTACTGCTTGGCACTTCGCGGACAAAGATGACTGACGACGAATTTCGCAATTTAATGCGCGATTCTTTGATCAAGTTTGCTCCAGATTTGCCTTATGAAGAGGATTCTTGGTCAAGATTTGCTACATCGCTTTACTACCGTGCTACTGATTCTTCCACGGCCGAGGGCTATGAAGTAATCAAGAGTACTCTTTCTGAGCTAGATGCTAAGCACGGTACCAAAGGACGTCATGTCTTTTATCTTTCTACCTCACCCAGTCTCTACCTACCAATCATTAAAGGCTTAGCAGCTTCAGGGCTAGTGACCAAAGCCAAAGTTAACGAAGCCTGGCCTCGTGTTGTCATCGAGAAACCGTTTGGTCACGACCTGGCATCATCGATAGCTCTTGACGAAAGTATCCATGAAGTAATGCGTGAGCATCAGGTTTATCGCATTGACCACTATCTGGGCAAAGAAACGGTTCAGAACATCATGGTCTTTCGCTTTGCCAACGGTATTTTTGAGCCACTCTGGAACCGTAATCATATAGATCATATCCAAATCACCAATGCTGAGACAATTGGCGTCGAAGGCCGTGGCGCTTACTATCAAGAAGCTGGCGCTTTGCGCGATATGGTCCAGAACCATTTGATGCAACTTTTGGCCCTCGTGCTCATGGAGCCCCCCATATCAATGGGAGCCGAAGCCACTCGTGATGAAAAAATCAAAGTATTGCGCTGCCTCAAACCGCTAAATCCTGCCACCATTGATAAACATGCAGTGCGTGGACAGTACGGTGAGGGTTTCATCGTCGGCTCTCACGTGCCTGGCTTCAGAGAAGAAGAAAGTGTCTCTCCTGATGCACCGACTCCAACTTTTGCCGCTCTTAAGCTCGAAGTTGACAACTGGCGTTGGGCTGGGGTGCCAATTTATATGCGTTCTGGCAAGCGCCTGGCGAAATCCATAACTGAGGTAGCTGTGCACTTTAAAAAAGCACCGCACCGTTTGTTTGAAGGTGATCAAGGTGAGGCCGATGCCGACGGTCGCCATGATAATGTTTTGGTTATGCAGATTCAGCCGGAAGAGGGCATCTCTCTTAAATTTGCCACCAAACAACCTGGGCCAACTACGATGGTGCGCTGGCTCAATATGGATTTCAAATACGGTACGGCCTTTGGCGCTCGTACCCCTACGGCCTATGAGCGCTTGATTCTCGATTGCTTAATCGGAGACCCATCTCTGTACGCCCGCACCGATTTTGTGGAGGCATCTTGGCAGTACATTGAGCCCTTGCTAGAGCATTGGGATAAAGAAAAACCAGCTGATTTTCCCAATTATAAGGCTGGTTCATGGGGCCCAAAAGCGGCTGATGACCTAATTGCCTCCACCGGGCATGCCTGGAGAAAGTTATGACCGGAGAAATTTATGACTAGCCTGCCGAGTGTACCTACAACTGGTTTGCAAAATTCGCAAGATTTGCAAAACTCTCAAGACGATGGACGCACCCTGTCATTTCTTTCTGGAAATTTGGCTCAGGTCGATGTGGCAAAAATTGAGCGTGAGCTCAGCCGCCTCTGGGATTCTGCTGGTAGAGCGGCTCAGGATAATTCCGCTGAGGCCAATAGCGACAGTAAAAATAGTTGGACCCCTGTAATTCGAGCCTGCGCTCTTAATGTTGTCTTGCTCTGTGATGAGGGCAAGAATGAGCGCGAATTTGAGAACTTATTATCTGAGATTACCGTGCGCCATCCTTGTCGGGCAATCTTGGCCGTTATTGCTCAAGCTCAAGTTGAGAAAGTAGAAGCCTGGGTGACTGCGCACTGCCATTTCTTGCCAGGGCGACTTGATAAGCAAATGTGTTGCGAGCAAATCACTGTAAAGTGGTCTGGTCAATCTTTTAAGTCTGAAGGTTTGGCCAGTGTCGTTACTCCACTGGTAATTCCAGAATTGCCATCCTGGTTATTTGCTGGTAGCAATCATCTTACTTGCGGTGTTGTTGAGCCGTTCTTAGCCTACTTAGACCACTTACTGATTGATAGTCGCTTTGGTGACGACACTGCTGTCTGTGAGGAGCGTCTCACGACTCTCAAGTCAAAGTGGCAGATCGCCATTGACCTGGCTGACCGAGCGGTTGTGGTTGATCTTGCCTGGTTGACTTTATCGGCCTGGAGGAAGGCAATCGCTCTTGCATTTGATGATACTGATGTTTCAATCAAACCTAGTCGATTGCAAGCTGTAAAAGCTATTACCATTAGCTACGGTGGTGACGCCAAAGGCTTTAGTCAGGCTCTTTTGTTGGCCAGTTGGTTGACTTCGCGTATCAAACTTGAACCTAATACAGCCAGTCTCTCCAACAGCGGTTGGCAGGCTCACTACAGTAAACCAGGTTCCACCGAGACGATGCAGGTCAATCTGTTAGCTGTGGCCGGTTCTTGCACTGGTATCAACAGTTTCGAGATGACTTTCAATGATGGTAGCGATAAGCTCAATGTCGATTTTGTCAGCGGTGCTTTGAAAGTTAGCAATGCTGGAAATTATGAGTATATGGAGCTGCCCTGGTCTAGCGCTCGTGATAAAGAAGGTTATGTAGAGCCAGTCTTCAATGAGTTAGTTGACTTTGCCTTTGAGCACTATGCTAAAGACGGGGTATTTTTGGCTGCCGCTCAGCACGCTGTGAAGTTGCTTGGAAATTGCCAATGTTGAGTGCGCTAAAGACTATTGTTGTGCACAATCAGACGATCAACGTCGCTGTAGATCAGGCTCATCTATTTGCAGCTTTGGCAGAGCGAATTACTGAACTTGCTCGTCAGTCTATTGCCCAAGATGGCCTGTTCTCAATGGCTCTTTCTGGCGGTAGCACGCCAAAGGGGCTCTATCGTCAAATGGCGTTGCTGTCAGAACAACAGTTTCCCTGGAATATGACCTATCTTTTTCTTGGTGATGAGCGTTGTGTGCCCCATAGCGACAATGACAGCAACTATAAAATGATTAGTGACAACCTGCTTTCACATATTTCTATTCCGTCCACAAACGTTTTTCCGACGATCAATCAAGATAAAGATCCTGATCAATCGGCCAAAGTTTATGAGCAAACTCTACGGCGCTTTTTTAAACCAAAAGATAAGACACAACAAGAATTCCCGCATTTCTCGTTGGCTCTGATGGGCTTGGGCGAAGACGGTCATACTGCCTCATTATTTCCTGGTAGCGAGGCTCTTAATGAAGAGAGCCGCCTTTGTGTTGCCAATAAAGTGAAAACTGATGCCCTTGATACCACCCGCTTGACCCTAACAAGGCCGGTCTTTGCCCATGCTAAGAAGGTCTTCTTTCTGGCCTCCGGTGACAGTAAAACTAAAATTTTTAACGATGTTGTATCCCATCCTGAAAAAGGCTATCCCTCACAGCTTGTGATTGGTGATTGTCTGCCAGGAGCCGTGGAATGGTTTGTAGATGAGCCTTGTGCAAGGCTAATTTTAAAGGAGTAGCAATGGCTAGTGATGACAAAAAAGGCGACAGCAGTTTGAGTGCTATCGGTCTAGTAGGCCTCGGTGTCATGGGCGAAAACCTTGCTCTCAATATCGAGAGAAATGGCTTTAAGATTTCAATTTTCAATCGTAGCCATGCCAAGGTAGTTGATTTTGTCGAAGGCCGTGGCAAGGGCAAAAATGTTGTCGGCTGCCCTGATGAGAAGAGTTTTGTCGAGTCGATCGCCAAGCCGAGAAAGATCATTTTGTTGGTCAAAGCTGGAGAAGCGGTTGATCAAACAATTGACAAATTGAAGCCCTACTTAGAGAAGGGCGACATCATTATTGACGGTGGTAATTCACACTTTACCGATACCATGAAGAGAGAAAAAGCCCTGGCAGCTGAAGGCTTGCAGTTCGTGGGCTCTGGTGTATCAGGTGGTGAGGAAGGCGCTCTTTGGGGGCCATCACTCATGCCTGGTGGAAATCTTGATGCTTACAAGCAAGTACAACCAATCTGGGAAGCAATCTCAGCAAAAGTTGATGGTAGCCCATGTGTAACTTATTTAGGGCCAGACGGTGCCGGTCACTTTGTCAAAATGGTGCATAACGGTATCGAATATGGTGATATGCAACTGATCGCTGAAATCTACGATGTATTGAGACGGGTGCTCAATATGTCGGCGCAGGACATGGCCGAAGTCTTCACTAACTGGAACAAAGGTCTGCTTGATTCTTTCTTAATCGAGATTACTGCTCAAATTCTATCGGTAGTAGATCCTGAAACCAAGAAACCGCTGGTTGACCTGATTCTCGACAAAGCTGGACAAAAAGGTACTGGTAAATGGACATCAGAAGCCGCCCTTGACCTGGGCGTTCCAGTGCCAACAATTGATGCTGCCCTCACTGGACGTGTGCTTTCATCGATGAAAGAGGAGCGCAAGCTAGCATCTACAGTGTTTGCATCGGTCAGCAGTGAGCTAGCGAAAGTGCCACCAGCCGATAAGAGCTTGATTGGTCATTTAGAAAAGGCCCTCTATGCCAGCAAAATTTGTAGCTATGCTCAAGGTATGGCCTTAATCAAAGCTGGATCTGACAAATATAATTGGGGCGTTAATCTCTCTGAGTGTGCTCGTATCTGGAGAGGCGGCTGTATTATTCGCGCCCAGCTACTTGAGCGAATCCGTACAGCTTTTGATCGCAACAACAGCTTGCCTAACTTGTTAATCGATCCTGATTTTGCTGTTTGGATGGCTAATTCCCATGAGTCGTTGCGGGCAGTGGTACAAGAAGCTGTCAAACGTGGTATTCCAGTACCGGCTCTAACGGCGAGTTTGTCGTATTTCGATAGCTATCGCAGTGCCCAGCTTCCGCAAAATCTTACTCAAGCCCAGCGAGATTTCTTTGGTGCCCATACCTATGAGAGGGTGGATAAACCAGAAGTCGGATTTGTGCACACTGAATGGATGGAATTGATTAAGCAGCCAATTAACTCAAAATAATTGGCCACCTTTTCGCTGACTGCCATTAATGTCGGTACCTTCAATCTCGGTGAGGCCGACAAAATCATTACCCTTTTCAGCAGAGAAAAGGGTATGCATAGGGCCGTTGCTAAAGGGGCACGCAAGCCCGGGGCAAAAATTGCTGGCAAAGCTGAGCTTTTAAATGTCAACAAATTGCTTCTGGCTAAGGGCAAGAATCTAGACATCATTACTCAGAGTGAAAGCATTGAGACTTATCCCAATTTGCGTCACGACCTGAAGCGGCTCACCTATGCTTTGTATTACGCTGAGCTGACTCAGGTATTTGGTCAGGAGTTGACGGAGGAATGCTCACGATATTTTGACCGACTTACCCTTTCTATCGGCCTGATGGCTGCTAGTGGGCGAGATCCAGCCTTGCTTTGTCTCGAATTTGAATTTGCCTTACTCGAGATGCTTGGAATTAGGCCTGAGCTTAACCATTGCGTCTCTTGTCGTGACACTCTCAACGAGCGCAATATCAGTGCTTTCAATCATGAGCTGGGTGGCCTGGTCTGCCAAAAATGCTTCTATAAGATTCGTGCCATGGCTTCGCAATCTGGTCCAGTGGCCGCAGAGGTTCATGAAGAACCCTCTCTGGCTATGAACCAACGGGCTGAAGCAATTGAGAATCAGCGCAGCAACATTTACGTAACACCTTTGGTCTGGAAAAGGATGGTTTTAGCTCGCATTGCTTCTACCAGTATCAATATTGAGGGTAATGAGCCGGACTATGAGCCTCGGGCTAACGAGAGTATCAAAATGGCAACAAGTGCCGCTCGCCGTGTTTTGCAAAGCTATATTGAGTACAAGTCAGGGAGACGAATGCGCGCTCTTGACCTGCTTGCTGACTTAGTTTAGCCATTTTCAATATCTTTTTGTAATCTTGTTGACCTTTTGAAAAGTGCTTGAAAAGCGGCTAAAATAGCGTGTACAAGACCGTTGGAGAGAAGAATGAGTTTAACTAATAGCCATCTGGCCAATAGCGATCCTGCCCTGTTTGAGATGATCAATAGAGAGCTAGTACGCCAGCAGAACAGTATCGAGTTAATTGCTTCTGAGAATTTTGTCAGCGAAGCAGTGCTTGAGGCTCAAGGTTCGGTCTTGACAAATAAGTATGCCGAAGGCTTGCCTGGAAAGCGTTATTACGGTGGTTGTGAGAATGTTGACGCAGTTGAGCGCTTAGCCATCGAAAGGGTAAAGCAACTGTTTGGTGCCCCCCATGCTAATGTGCAGCCCCACAGTGGTGCTCAAGCGAACATGGCGGTGTTTTTCGCCATGCTCAAACCTGGTGATTCTATTCTAGGAATGGCTTTAGACCAGGGTGGTCACCTCACCCATGGCTCGCCGGTCAATATTTCTGGCAAGTGGTTCGATGCCCACTTCTATGGTGTTGATCCTCAAACTGGCTTGCTTGACTATGACATGGCCGAAAAGGTTGCCCATGCCGTTAAGCCCAAGATTATCGTCTGTGGTGCCAGCAATTATCCACGCATCATTGATTTTGCCCGCATGCGCCAGATCGCAGATAGCGTTGGCGCTTACTTGCTGGCTGACATTGCGCATATAGCTGGCCTTGTGGTGGCTGGCCTCCATCCAAATCCTTTCCCCCATGCCCACTTTGTCACCACTACTACTCACAAAACCCTCCGTGGCCCTCGTGGTGGTGTGGTTATGTCACTAGAAGAATTTGCGCCGCTGGTTGATAAAGCCGTATTCCCTGGTATTCAGGGTGGACCATTGATGCATGTTATTGCTGCTAAAGCAGCAGCCTTTGGTGAAGCATTGCAGCCAGAATTCAAAATCTATCAAAAGGCCATTGTAGACAATGCTAAGGTTCTCGCCGCTACCCTGGTAGAAGAGGGTTTGGCAATAGTCTCTGGTGGCACCGATAACCATTTGATGACTGTTGATTTGCGCCCCATCGCTATGACAGGCAAGAAGGCCAGTGCTGTTCTTGAAGAAGTGAATATCACTACCAATAAAAATGCCGTGCCTAATGATCCGGAAAAACCAATGGTGACTAGCGGCATCCGCTTAGGTACTCCGGCGGTGAGCAGCCGTGGTATGGGTGTGAACGAAATGAAGGCAATTGGTTCAGCCATTGCTGCAACATTGAAGGCACCTGAAGATGAAGCCGTTAAAGCTCAGTCACGTAAAACTGTCGAGGAGCTTTGTAAGAAGTTTCCACTCTACGAGAGCAAGCTAGCAGCTGTTAGATGAAAACACTCGAATTGCCAAGTGATGAGTCGAAGAAAAGTGGCCGTTCGCGTGCCTCTAAGCTTTTGATTCACCTTTGTCAGTTTCTGCTTTTGGCAGTTGGTGTTTGGTGGGCTTACGTGCCCGCTGGCAGCGATCTTAGCCAAATGCAAATTCCTGGTTTTTTGATTGCTTTAGCTATTAGCTGGTGGCTGGTACCGGAAATTAGAGCTAGAGCTATGCGTTTAGGCCTAGTCGATAAGCCCGGTGAAGACAGGCGGATTCATAAAGTGGCAGTGCCCCGCTTAGGCGGTGTTGCTATCTATATTAGTGTTTTGGCAACCATTGTTTCGCTGGTTGCCATCGCCGGTCGGCTACCGCAAAATGCCCGCGGCCAAGAAGGAATTTTGGCCATTGCAGTTGGTGGCACCCTGGTTTTTGTTTTAGGCTTGATGGACGATCTTGAGTCGATTAGAGCGAAGTATAAACTCTTCACTCAGATACTGGCTGGCTGTGCTGCCTATGCTCTAGGTGTACGTATTAAAGCAATTCCTATACCGCAGGATTGGAATTTCGATTTTGCCTTCTTGCATATTCATGGTGGCGTGCCAATTGATCTTGGTATCTTAAGCCTGCCGATTACAGTTTTGTGGTTGGTGGGTGTGGCCAATGCTGTCAACCTAATTGATGGGATGGATGGTCTAGCTGCTGGTGTTTCGGCAATTTCTGCTTTGACTATTTGGGCTGTAGCTTTGGGTGTGGCTAAGCCATTTGCCGCCCTGATGGCTGCTGTTATTGCTGGTGCATTGTTAGGCTTCTTGCGTTGGAATTTCAATCCAGCACGGATTTTCTTGGGGGACTCAGGCGCCTATTTAACTGGTTTTATTCTCGCTGCTGTTTCTATCACCGGTGTAATTAAAGGTGCGGCTTCTACGGTGATGGTGCCAACATCATTGCTTGTGCTCTTTATTTTGGCCTTCCCACTGCTTGATACTTCTTGGGCAATTGTGCGCCGCCTTGCTAAAGGGGTTTCTATATTCTCCCCAGATCGACTGCATATTCATCACCGCTTGTTAGATACAGGGCTCGATCAAAAGAAAGTCGCTTATATAATTTATGCTGCATCGGCCATTTTTGGTTTTATTGCTGCTTGTTTCGTGCATCAAGAAGAATATTTCTTGAAGCTGTTTGGCTCTGTTCTGCTGCTAGCCTTGTTCTTTGCCGAGGTGCTTAATCGTCATCGGCAACGCGGCAAGTCAACACCAAAAGTAGATGGCGCTGCTGATGCTTCTTCTTCTTCTTCTTCTCCTTCTTCTCCTGCTAGCGCCTCGGCTGGCGGAGAGGAAAGCTGATTAGTTACCATGATCTCAACTTTTGAGTATTATCCTGAAGTCGATTTTCTTAGTTTCGATGGTGGGGTGCTGGCCAGAGGTTCGCTCGCCAAGCCTTCGCAGAGCGCTTTGAGAGAGCTTTCCGATGTTGAAGAGAAAGTGCTTAGCGGGCGCAAGTCTCGCATTACCCGCGGTGCCGGTCTATCTCTTGCGGCTAGCCACTTTGGTGATGGCATTGTCACCGTGGACAATTCAAGATTTACTGAAATTATTGAGTACGACCAAGAAACTGGCTTACTAGAAGTGCAAGCTGGTGCCACTTTAGCTCACATTTACAATTATCTTAAAGAAATAGGTCGTTACTTAGTTGTTCAGCCTGATTATCCCGCCATTACACTTGGCGGTTGCATTGCTGTGGATGTCCATGGTCAAAATCAGCCACGAGACGGTAATTTTAGACAGCAAGTTCATTCTCTCAAGCTCTTTCATCCCTCTCGTGGCATAGTTTCAGCTAGTCGTGCAATTAACAACGATATATTTGAACTAACTTGTGGTGGCTATGGTTTGACTGGCCATATTGTCAGTGCTAAGTTGAGTACTCGCGCTCTGCCTTCACCTTTGATGGCTGTGTATCGAGTGCCCATTGATGACATATTGTCTGTGCCAGACTTGCTAGTTAAGGCCTCAGAGGAGTGCGAATTCGCTGCTTCTTGGCACGATTTTAGCGCACGTGGTGCGGCTTTTGGTCGTGGTTTTTTGCAGATTGGCAAGTTCATTAGCCCCGATTACAACTTGAGCCTGGCTAAACGCAATGCTAGTATGCCAACCTATTGGCCGCTTGAAAGTAAGTCTGGTAAGGGCATAGATAGCATAGGTGCAGATTTGGCACTGTATAGCTTGCCTTTCAATCGCCTGGTTAATGTGCTCTATGGCGGCTCCAACCGCTTTAATTCTGAGCCAGCATTGCGCACCATGCAAGAGTGTTTCTTTCCTGCGCCGAAGAAGCGGTCGCTTTACTATAAGGCCTTTGGTCGAGCAGGCTTTCACGAAAGTGTTCTGATTGTGCCCATTGATTTGTTTTCGCCCTTTATAAAGTCGCTTGAGAGCTGGCTAGATAAGAACGAACTGGCCATAACTATGGCTGAGGCAAAGGCATTTGCAGGTAGTCAGAGTCTCTTGCGCTTTGAGGGTAAGGGTATTTGTTTTACCTTGAACTTCCCTCGCTGTGCCGCTGGGGCAAGTTTTATTCAATACCTAGATCGTTTGACCAATGAATTGGGTTTGATTCCTTACATTGTCAAAGATTCGCGTCTGCCACTATCAGTGGTTAAGCATGCTTATAAGCAATATGATCAGTTTAGGGCTCAATTGCGAGGGTATGATCGCGAAAGACTTTATCGCTCAGAACTTTCTAATCGGCTTGAGCTTTAGGTAATTTTCATGGCTAAGTCAGTTTCACTCCTGCTTTTCTTCCTTGATGAAAATCGCTATGCTATTCCGCTTACTAGTGTAGAGCGTGTCTATCCGGCTGTCGAGATTACTCCCTGTGAAGCCGAAAATAAATCTGAGTTTCTCGGCTTTGTTAATGTCCATGGAGAGCTAATTCCTGTAGTTAACGCCAGGGCTCGCTTTGGCTTGCCTGACAAAGCCGTGACAGTGTCGGACATGATGGTGGTGGCACTTGACGGTGAGCATAAGCTGGCCATGATTGTTGACCGTGTCGCTGACGTGCTGGAATATAGTGCTGAGCAGATGATTATTGCCGAATCATTGCTCTATGCCAAAACCCAGGTCAATGTTATTAACTTAGCCGACGGTATGATTGTTGTTAAAGAGATGCGTGACTATTTGACAGAAACGGGTCGCCAGTGGCTTGAACAGCGAAAATCGTAGCTTACTTCTTGTATTTAGCAACTAGACTCTCTAAAACATCTTGGATTGCCGTTAAACTGTATGCTGCTTGCTCGATTTGCTTACTTGAGGCTACGTGCTGTTTTGTGGCGTCTTGAATACCCTGCATTGCCGTGACAACTTGATCAATACCAGTAAGTTGCTCTTGTGAGGCCGCCGCAATCTGGACAGCAGCACTAGCCGCTTCGCTGACACTATTGGCAAGTGATTCAATTGACCTGCCGGCTTCAGTTGATTGCTTAACTGCTGATTCGACCGTGCGAGTGCCTTGCTCGATCGAATCAGCTGCGTGTTGTGCTGCTTGCTGTATGTCATTGAGAATCTTTCGTACTTCAGCTGTTGCTTGCTTCGATTGGTTCGATAGGGCCTTTACCTCTTGAGCAACAACGGCAAAGCCTTTACCAAGCTCTCCTGCGCGAGCTGCTTCAATCGACGCGTTGACAGCAAGCAAGTTTGACTGCTGCGAAAGTTCATCTACTGACGCCGTAATTTCTGCAATAGCTTGACCTTTTTCGGTCAGGCCAGCCATGTTTTGGGCAATAGACTTCATCTGTTCTCTAATTTCATTCATCTGCTCAACAGTGTCATCGGCGGCGGCTTTACCAGCCATCGAGATTTGTGCCGCTTGTTGAGCTAGGTCAGCTACGTAGCGACCTTTTTGAGTTGCCACCAGCGTTGTCTGTCTAACTTCTTCGGCAGATACTGTTGTCTGGGTCACGGTTGCTGCGGTATTGGTCGAGCTGACCGAAGATTCACTTGTAGAGACTACGATCTGCTTAACTGAGCTTGCCAAAACATGTACAGCTTCTGCTATGTGCTGGGTATCTGAACGCAGACTTGATACCATTTTTTCAAAGGTATCTGACAACGCACCAAGTTCGTCGTTTTGCGAGGTCTTTGGTATCTCGTATTTCAAATCACCTTGACCAATTTTTTGAGCCGCTGCTGTCAGTGCTTTTAGTGGTTGGACAACACTGCTATCCATAAATCGTTTGATTTTCAGCGTGGTGGCAGTGGCAATAACAATCGAAATTGCAAAGGCGAGGCCAAGATACAAATTTGATTGCTTAAGGGTCTGGGCTGTTTCGAAAAACTCTTTGTTACCACCTCCGCCAGGGCCTGAGTTGATCAGTATGGTAATGGCCTGCTCTGAGGACCACCACTGCCAGCCGACAAATAAAGTAATGGCGCCAAAGCAAAGTGACGATACTAAAAGCTGGCTTGATAATTGTGATTCGAGGCTATCGTTTGACATTGATTTCTCTTGTCGTAGGTAAATTTACAACCTTATTTTCCCTGCCAATTTTAATACAAATCTATTGGGATTGCAGGTCTAATATCTGTTGGTAGGCACTGAGAAAAAGATGATTGCTCTTTTCTAGAGTTGAATTTGTCTCATGGCATAGATCGCCAATCTTCAGTGAGGTTGAGCAATCTTGTTGCAGAGCCAACTTAACTTGTTCGACAAATTTCTTTGCTATGGTTGATTTGAAAACAATACCATCGGCGCCACAGTTGAGAATCTCCGCTGCATCTTTCAGATGTGCTGGCGTCAACAAAAGAATTGCTTTGATAGCTTTAGTCGAATCCCTCTCTTTTACTTGCTTTACTAGATCATAACCACTGATACCGGGCATATTGATATCGGTCAAAATAGCATCGGGGAGCAAGCTCTCTAGCGCCTCCATTGCCTTTTCTCCTGAGCGAGCTAGGGTAACTTTGTAACCAGCTTGGCCCAGAGCATGGCTCATGTACATAGATTGAGTCAGTGTATCTTCCACCAAGAGCAGCGTTTCTTGCTCTTTAGTTTCCTCGGTCTTGCTGCTTTCCATTGTTTCAACTACCTCATTTCCTGCTGAGCAGTAGGCTTGCGATGCTCTCTAAATTTAAGATATGGCAGTGTGCTCCTAGTGCAATAGCGGCTCCTGGCATTCCATGTATGACCGAACTTTCCTTGTCTTGGGCAATGGTTGTGGCGCCTCTTCTCTTTAGTTCTAAAAGTTCAGCCGCACCATCTTTTCCCATGCCTGTTAATATGATTGCCAGGCAATCGCTGTTGTTTTGAGCAAGGGCCCGAAACAAGAAAGCTACCGCTGGTCTGTGCCCACCTAAGGGCTCAGCGCTAGAAAGTGCTATTCTGCTCTCTTTGTCGAGACCCATATGCTTTCCTTCAGGGCAGAGATAAACGGTTCCGGGCTTTAGTTGTTCACCATCATGGGCCACTTTTACATGCAGAGCTAGAATATTATCTAGCCACTCGACCATACCGCCAAGAAAGCCGGGTGCTATATGTTGAACCATCAATATTGAGGCCGGGTAGTCGCTGGGCAGGTTCTTCAGAATTGTCTCAATCGCTTGCGGACCGCCGGTGGACGCCCCTATAGCAATTACGTTATAGGGCTTGATCTCGGGTATGGGGTTATGAGCGATTTCGCCAGCTTGATCTCTCTGTTTCCCTTTCTCTTTGTCATTCTCATTCAGTTTCTCTTTCTTGGGCCATCGCTTTATCACTTTTACAGCAGCCATATCTTTAACTGTCTGAACTAAGCGCCAGGCCGTAGCTTCAAAGTCACCGCTGCCAATGGCAATTGGTTTGGCAATGGCTGTCAGTGCGCCCGCTTCAATTAGCTGGAAAGCCCTCTCGATGTCTTCGACCAAGCAACTAGCACTTACCACGACTATGGGAACTGGCTTGGTTTCCATGATTTTTCGTGTCACTTCCAGGCCGTCCATCCCAGGCATGTGAATGTCCATCGTAATAAGATCGGGCGAGATATGCTGCAACTGTTGCAGTGCTTCTTCTCCGCTAGATGCTACAGCTACCACCTCGATCTCACTATCAGCGCTCAATATCTTGACGAGGATTTTTTGGGCCGTTAGTGAGTCTTCTACGACTAATACTTTGATTCGTTTGGTCATACTAGCTCTCTAATTACTGAAAGGAGATTGGCTTGATTGAGGTCTCCTTTGACGAAATAGGCATTGGCGCCAGCTTGAATGCCTTCCTTTCGTTTCTTTTCTTCGCTTAGCGAAGTGACAAGCACTATTGGTAATTGCTGAATGCTTCTGTTGCTTCTAATCGCTTTAACCAGGGCGATGCCGTCAAGGACAGGCATTTCTATATCTGAAATAACTAAATCAATGCCCTGTGATTTAGTCAGGGTATCTAGCGCTTCTTTGCCGTTGACGTTTAAGGTCACCTCATAGCCGGCTGCTTCAAGAATGTTGCGCATGAATATGCGTGAGGTTAAAGAATCTTCGACTACTAATATTGATGGTGCCTTTTTCTTTGTCTTCTTGTCGTTTTCCTTCTCATTGTCTTGCTTGTTGCCTTGCTCGTGCTCGCTGTCCTGACGGTCAAGCATTGCTGCCAAGCCAAGCATGGGCTTTTGATCTTGCATAAAACGTGTTTTGACAATAGTGTCAACCAAGTCAGCCAGGTTTAGGACCAGAGCAACTTTGCTGTCAGAGAGTATGGTGGCACCGGCAAAATTATTGATTTGACCAAGTGGAAAACCAAGTTTTTTAACTAGAAATTCTTGCTCGGTAAGAATTTGATCGACGATAACGCCGGCCTTCTTATTGCGGTGGTTGATTACCAGCATTTCTAAGTACTTGAAACTAGTTGAGGTTGGTACTTTTGGGCTGGGCAAATTGAGAGCTTTGGCCAACGAGGCAACAGGTAAAACCTGGCCATCAACCATAAAAGTTTCGCGCTCATCGACGATTTCTAGGGCTAGCGGGTGAACGCGCATAGCTCTGCTCATCCCCGATATCGGCACCACGAATCTTTGACCGGCAGCTTCGACCAGAATGCCCATGAAGGTAGCAAGTGTTGTTGGCACAATAATGCGGAAGGTACTGCCGCTGCCAGCTTTACTCGTCAGCTCGATGCGGCCATTTAACTCTTCAATTTTTTCTTTGACGATGGCTAGGCCTAGACCGCGACCAGATAGTTCGCTTACTGTCTCCCTCGTGGAGAAATCAGATCTGAAAATTAGAGCATAGACTTCATCTAGACTAAGACTTGCTGCCTCTTCTGCTCCAAGTAGCATCTTTTTTACTGCAGTTGCTCGGACGGCCTGGTCGTCGATGCCTCGACCATTATCTTCAATGGTAATTTCGATGGTTTCGCCGTTGAGCTGGCGAGCACTCACTACTAGTTGGGCTCGTCCTTTCTTGGCGCTTTTGCGTTCGTTTGTTGACTCAAAGCCGTGATCCATGGCATTACGAAGAATGTGCACCAGCGGATCTTTTAGCCTTTCTAGTACACGTCTGTCTACTTCCAGCTGGCCTCCGTTGATGGTCAGCTCTACTTCTTTGTCTAGCTCTCTGCTCAGTTCGCGAATCAGTCTGGGAAAGCCTTCAAAGCAAGTAGACACCGGCAGCATTACTAGGGTCTTTGCTGTTTCAAGATAGCGATTGATAAGCAGTGAGACAGCGCTTTGATCTCTAGAGGCAACTTTGGTCATATTGCTTACTTTGCTCTGCAATTGCCTCAATTGTTCATTGATTCTCTCCGCTTCGGCTTGAAGCTCAGGGCTTGCTTTCAAATCGCTACTAATATCATTGACCAATGACTTGAGCTGAAACAGTTCTTGAAAATGTTCTGCTGCCTTGGTCTTGATTGTCAGAAGCTCTTCTGATTCGGAGAGCAAGCGATCTAGCTTTTCTATTGGCACTCTCACTGAGGTGAGATTGTCGATGTTAATCAATGAAGATGCTTTGACGCTGCCCTTCAGTTGCGGCTCAGGAGCAGTCGCTGATTTTTCCCTTTGCTCAGTTGCCTCTGAGTCAGTCAATGCTTGTGTTTGTATCTCTGATTGCGTATCTGTCTGTGATTTCGCTTCTATCTGTGATTGAGCTGCGAAACCAAGCAATTTTCCAATTTCAGCTTTGATTCTGTTTTTGCCATTTTCATCAAATTCTTCGAGCCCCAGCAAATCATCTAAAAGTTCGACGCTAAAGCTCAAGGCGTGAATAAGTACTCTGTCAAGGCTTTTCTCTTCAGCTTTGGCATTGGCCAAGGTCGTCTCTAACCACTGGCATATGGTTACCGCCTGCAGCTCACTAACAGCCCTTGCGGAGCCTTTAAGGCTATGCAAGCGAGCAAGAGCCTGATCTATCTGAGGCAGTTGTTCACCAAATGTAGTGTCTGTATGATTTTGTTGATTTGAATCTAGTTGGCCAAATAGTCTGCGCACGTCCGCCAGTATCTCACTGGCCTCTTCCTTAAAAGCTTCGCTCAATCGTTTAGCAAAGTCGTCAGAGTCGGTCAATTACCGCCCTCTATGGTGGCACTGCTATTATTGCTACTACTATTATTGCTACTGGTAGGCAGTGCCGCAAGTATTTCAGAGACTTGCTTGTAGATTGGGGCATAGGCCGATTTTAGTTGTTCATAAACTTCTTCTGCGGCACTCCACTTGGCGTTTACGGCTTGTGGGGCTAGTTGGGTAGCCAGTATCGCTAGGTGAGTTAAGTTCAGAGAGGCACAAGGTCCTTTTAGGGAATAGGCGAAATGGCTCACCGCCTCGGCGTCTTTAGAGGTAACTGCTAATTCTAAGCATTCAACGAATGTGCTAGAAACACCAAGGAAGAGGCGCAAAATCGATTCTGTTTCGCTGCCACCGTAAGTATCTTCTAGGTCTTCGATGTCGACTGTCAAAGATCTAGAAGGGTCTTTGTCTTCATCGAATAGCACTACCCGTGCTCGGCTTGAGATATCACTATCTTCTTCGGAGCTGGTTCGGCTCGCGGCATTAATCCATTTTGAAATTGATTGCTGCAGTAGTTTTTCTGGCGAGCCTTTGGTAATGAAATCGTTCATGCCACAGGCCAGGCACTTGTCCCGATCGCCCTCGCGATCGTAGGCTGTCACGGCAATGATTGGTATGTTGCCTTTATTTTGGCCGAGGGCACGGATTTGCTCCGTTGCTTCATAGCCATCGAGTTCAGGCATATCGCAGTCCATTAAAATCAAATCGAAATGTGATGCCTTAACTGCTTCAACGGCTTCTAGTCCACTTTTAACTAGGGTTACTGCAAAGCCCAAACGCTCGAGCTGCAGTTTCAAGAGTTTCTGGTTTACAGCGACATCGTCTGCTACCAAAACATTGCCATTTTTTGCCACTTGCCGTGAAGTCGTCGGGCGATTTTGGCTGTCTTTGGCTGCCTGGTTGGCTAGCTCCATATCCTGACTTCTTACTTGACTGAGCTTTCGGCTCAACATTTCTAGCTCTTTACTAGCAAGGGTGAAATTATTGAGTTTCTGCTCTAGCTCGCTGCAAATTGCAGAAAGCTCATTGACAACCGCTACGTGCTCGGTGATGTCAGCTAAGAAGGCAATAGCGCCACCAATTTCACCAGTTTCTGCGCCAGCTAATGTCGATACTGTCACCCTTAGCCATAGCGGTTGGTCTTCCTTTCCCGGCCGTCTAACAATCATTTCAGTGTCTTCTAATTTCTTGGTGTGACCGCTTAAAGCCTCAACCCAAGGCAATTCTTTGCCTTTAAAGTGGGTTGCACCATCCGCTTTGAAGAAGCCAAAATCAGGGTTATGATCATTAAAATCGCCCAGGCCGGCCAATAGATGCTGGGCTCGCTCGTTATAGAGCAATTTTTCGCCATCGGGGCCAAAGACCATGGCTCCAACTTTTTTGTTTGACAAAATTGACTTGAGAATTTTAGGGAACTCAAGAAGTGGCTCAACCTTAGAATTTTGCGCACCAAGCAAGCTCGTCAGTTCAATGGTCATGCGCTCAAGCTCTGGCCGCAGCTGATTTTTGCTTTGATCAATGCTCTTGAGGGTAAGCTTTAAATCTTCCAGTTGCTGCGTTAGCCGTTGCACCGGTGCTTCCCATTCGCCAATCATTTGATCACCACTTTCTTAAACTCATTGGCATTTTAACGCTCTACCAGGCTCTATACAATAGAATAATCAGGTTACTTACGGTGTCATAGTGAGCCTATTCGACCAAGAGCTGATTAACAGGCTAAACGCAGTAATCAGCGCGTCTATCGGTATTCATTATGCCCCTGATCGCCTTTCTGACTTAGAAAAGGCAATTGAACTTGCCTCCCAAGATCTCAACTTTCCCGATGCTCAGCAATTTGCTCTTAAACTTTTTCAGGCTACACTCAATGCCGATGAAGTACAGGCTATTGCCCGGCATTTAACCATTGCTGAGACTTATTTCTTTCGTGAGCCACGTGCCTTCGACGAGCTGGAGGCCGTTCTTCCAGCACTAATTGAAATGCGAAGAGGGCAGGGCAGGAAGCTACGCATTTTGAGTGCAGGATGTTGCACCGGTGAAGAAGCATATTCATTAGCCATGCTTTTGACTGGCTTAATACCCGACATTGATGACTGGCAAATAAATATTATTGGTGGCGATATCAATCAAGATTATTTGGCCAAAGCAAAGCTTGGAGTTTATACCCCTTGGGCTTTTAGGGGGGCAATGAGTGAACCAGCCGATCGCTTAAAGGCTCGCTTCTTTCGGGCTTTAGAGAACGGCAATTTTGAGATTGTCGACCGACTGAAAAAGATGGTGCAATTTGTCTATCTTAATTTGGCCGATGACTTTCAGGCATACGAACGGCAGCTTGGCAATCAACCTTTCGATTTGATTCTCTGCCGCAATGTTCTTATTTATTTCGACAAGACCATGATCAAGCCAGCACTTCAGCGCCTTAGTCGCCTGCTAACGCCGGGGGGCTGGCTTCTGCTTGCTGCTACTGAAGTGCCGAGTGCTGGCGAAAAAGAAATTGCACAAAATTTGAAGGCTCGTTTGCATAACGATGTCTATCTTTTTCAAAGAGAAGGGGCCATTAGTGCAGCGGCTATCAATGTGGTACCAAGCCTAAAAAATGAGCTTGAGTATGGCCGCAAACTGCTTAAACAGGGAGAATACGCTGCTAGTGAGAAGGTCTTGAGTAGTGGCTTACAGCAGTTAAATCGGCTCGGTCAAGAGCGGAGAAAACTTGACATTAGTCTACAGAAACAATTTCTAGAATTGCTTGTGCGTTCACTCAGTAACCTCGGTCGTTTTGAAGATGCTGCAGCCCAGGCAGCTTTGCTGGTGCAAATAGATGATCGCTATGACTATCTTTATCTTTGCGCCGTAGTCTTAAGTGAGTCTGGTCGTAGCGACGAGGCTTGTCTACTGTTGAAAAAGGCCCTAGCGGCAAAGCCCGATTTTGCCGCTGCTAGTTTTATGCTCGCTTCTATTGCTTTGCACCAGGGTGATAATCTAACTGCTAGACATTATTTGCAGATGGTAAGTGAGGTCTTACAAAAACTGTCACCGGAATCATTGGTTGAATGTACTGATGGCACATCAGTAAAGGAATTGCTCAATATCGTCGAACAGCTACGCAGTGGTGCCAAATGACAGATGAAAGTGAAATCATTGATAACGCCCTGACCAAGCAAATCTTGCGCAGTAGAGCCCGACTATTGGCCAGGCCAATGGTAATGGAGCAAGATCGTCAAGTTCTCTTTGAGCTTGTGGAATTTAAGGCCTGTGGCCGACGACTGGCTGTTGAGACTAAATATGTCGATGAGGCAATTACAATTAAAGATATCAGTTGTGTGCCTCAAATCTCCCCGCTGGTGAGGGGAATAACAAATGTTAGAGGGCAGATAGTTACGGTTATTGATCTTGCTGTGCTATTTGGTACTCAAGAGTTGGCTGCTGATGCTCCTCATCTTTGGTCTAATAGCTCCTCTGAAGGGCTTATCCTCAGATTTGGTGCTTTGCGTCTTGCTGTTTGCGTTGATGAGGTGCTCGGTGTGCGTCAGCTCGATAGCAGTGAACTCTCGCAAGGTTTTGCTGGTTTGTCGGAGAGGCTCACTGAGTTTACTTTGGCTTTGACAGTTGACTTGCTGATAATACTTGATGCCAAGCGCATTTTTACTGATGGAATGATCGGGCAATTGGCTGGATAATTTGCCAATCCTGAGGCTGAAAAGGCCGTGCGGGTTTATATTACCCGGTTTGTCTAGCTTCGGATTCTGGCTTTGCTGTTCTCAAAAAGGCGGTGTTGATAGCACCGTGGTCTGGGTATAAAAAATGAGTGCATAGCGGTACTGCATTGTTTGGGGACGGTCTTCATGTCTGATAATTGGAATCTTTCTGGGGAGCAAGTAACAGGGCATGTTTTGCGCCTTGATAGCCAGGTGGTGCTTCTCAAGACTGCCATAGAAGAAGTGCGCAGAGCGACGCACTCAGCCTCGGGTTTAGAGCGAGCCACTCGCGCACTACTCACCGATGGTGGTGCCATCGACTTCCCTTCTGTACCGAAAGTTCTAAGTAAGCTTTCCCGCAATAGGCAGATGGGGGCGCTGCTGACAGATGCTGGTGGAGAAATTCTTCTGGCAAATAAGAGTTTTTATGATTTCACTGGTTTTCAACCTGGTGCCGCAGGTGGTGACGAGTTAGAACTTTATCGTGAACAAAGAGGACTTTCGGGTGTTAGAACCGGTATGGTGCGTAACACCGAGTTGCCCTGGCGCGAAGTCTTGACTTCTGGACAATTCAAAACTCAAAGGCTGGCTCTCAGTGATGGTATGCGTGGTGAGAGACTGCGTTGGTTGCAATTTTGTTGTCAACCACTACTTTCAGTTAATGGTTCCTTAGAGGGTGTTTTAACTATCGTCGCTGAAGCAAGTGAAGAAATCGAAATCGAAGATAGACTGACTTCGGTAATTGGTTTGCTCACTCAGCAAGTAGATTCAATAGTACAACCCACAAGAAGACTAAATGCCTTAATGGAGAGAGTCCGTCGTCTAGATGATTTCCTTCCAAGCAGTCAGGTTCTATCTATTGAGACTGCTGCTCTAGAAGACTCTCTTTCGGATGACCAGAAGCACTATCGAGAGCTACTTGAACTAGATACTACTCCTCCAGTCTCGATCTCTACACAAGAGCAGGCTCCGGAACAAGCGTCTATTTCTACTGAGGCTGCCTCTGCCATTCAAGCCTTTGAAGAAAGTTTCAATATCGATTTGGGCGAAACCAATGTCAAAGGTATTGCAGGGGATGCAGGCCCTAAGGCACATGAAGCAGCTCTCGCAAGCGAAATTGAGGCGGAGCATCTAGCGACAGCACCAATAGAAATTTTGCCAGAGGCCGAAGAGCTTGTGGAAAGTCAAATGGCTGACGAGCTTGACATAGTTGCTACTTATATACCAAGTGAAGACTCTGATGCTGAATTGTGGTCCGAGTTTTCTGACTTTGCCATTGAGAAAATGCCCAATGCTATTAATCAAGCTGAGGAAGAAGCAGAGCACTTAATCGAGGTTCCCGCTCCGAATCCAGCCCTAGAAAACGTGGCGCTAGAGCAAGAACCGCAAAGCGAGCCACAACATCAGTTCGAACCTGAAGTAGTTGCCTCTGAAGCGATTACTTCCTTAGTTGTGCCTGAAGAGGTTGTTGCTGAAGAAGTTGTTGCTGAAGAGATTGTGGCTGAAGAAGTCGGTGACATCGAACCAGAACCAGAACTAGAACCAGAAGCAGAACTAGAACCAGAACTAGAACCAGAAGCAGAACTAGAGCTTGATATTGCTAAAGAGCCTGAGCTTGAAATTGACTTAGAATCAGAACAAGAACCAGAGCCAGAACCAGAACAAGAATTATCTGTTCAACCAGAAGAGTTCAGCGTCACGATGATTGAGGCTCCCCTGCCTCATGCGACAGTAACTCGGGCCGCTCAAGGTAAGTGTGCTCTTGTGGTTGATGACATCCCCGTCAATCAAAAGTTGCTTGTACTTCAGTTAAAGCGCCTGGGCTTTGCCACAGATGTCTCCAATAATGGGCAAGAGGCCCTATCCCGTCTAGCCAAGCTTGACTATGACGTGGTTTTCATGGACTGTGATATGCCGGTTATGAACGGCTATGACGCCACCATTGCTATTCGCAAGCTTGAAGCAGAGACTGGCCGACACATTCCTATCGTAGCAATGACCTCGTATGACCGAGAGACCGATAAAGAAAGATGCCTGGCCTCAGGAATGGATGACTATCTCACCAAGGGCGTTAACGCATCGTCTTTGTCTCGTGTGATTGAACGGGTTTGTGACAAATCAAAACAGCAAGATTCAAGTGACAGTATTGATCGCTTACGGTCTGAGACTGAACCATTCGATGCTGCCACCATGAAAGCTAATTACACTCAAGAAGAACTGAATGAAGTGGTGCGCTTGTTCTTGACTGCCATGGAGACTTTCGTCAATTCTATGCAAAAAGCAATTGACTCCAGAGATGGTGCTCTCGTTGCCAGTTTAGCCAGTTCAATTAAGGGCCCTTCGGCTACTTTGGGTCTGCCTCTCATCACCAAGGTTAGCAACGATATTCTTTCCTTCTCTGAAGCTCAAGACTGGCCTCAGGTTCGCTTGAAGTATCTCAAACTAAAGACTGTTTATATGCGCTCGCAAGACCAGTTGCGCAAACTTTGTCCGGATGTCTTCGCTGAGGGAGTTCATCCAATTGGCTAACTCTGAACTAGTGAATCTTCAAAATCTAGAAGAGCAATTCGACCTGGAAATGGCACGAGAATTAGTAGCTGCCTATCTGGAAGACACTGATAGTGTGCTCGACCAACTGCAGGCTGCCATTGTCGATCGTAATGCTTCTGCCTTAAAATCAGTGGCTCACATGCTCAAAGGTGCCTCTCGTATCATTACAGCCACACAACTAGAACATTCGGCTAGCGAATTAGAAGATTTGAGCAGCGCTCCCAACTGGCTTGTGGCTGAAAGCAAGTATGAGACCCTAAAACAAGTTTTTGAACAGACAATAGACTGCTTGAGGCTCTATCTGAAATGATAACTGGCGACCTACTTTTGATGACGGCCTGCGCTCTTGGCGCGGTGGCTCTCATTGTCGCTATTTGGAGCTATTATAGCTTGCGCCAGAGAATCGATTTTCCCTCGGATCGTGGTCGCAATAGCGCTAATAACAATCAAATGAGCGCCGATCTGGCCAATTTAAAACGCGAATTCGCCATGCTTTCAGAGACTGTGCATCGCTTCAGGGCTCAGAGTTTAGCGGGTATCAGCGAAAACATGGCAGAGAAAGAACTGTCAATAAAGAGTGCTCTCAGCGAGGAGTTGCATAAAGAGCTAGAGGCCGCCACTGATGAATTTGACCGGGCATTGTCGGCCATTGTCAGTAAGCTTGACCAAAAACAAGAAGAGTTAGCCAGTCGCATTGATAACTTCAGTGCGCCTCTAGCTGCTGAGACTCCAACACAACCAGGTCGTGATTTGCAGGTAGAAGCTAAGATTGCTGGCCTGGTCTCGGCTTCTGTCATTGATCGCTTTCTGGCCTCTCTTGAGGATGCGGAGGACAGACGTAAGTGTCTTTTGGCATCACTAGAATCAGTGCCGGACACTGTCACTTTTGGCAAACTTGCAGTGGCTTATCCTTGTGCAAACTCTTGGTTGATTTTGAAGGAACTCGCCGATCGTGGCGTGGTCAGCGACATTGCTGGTTGGGCTCTTATCGCTGGTGCGGAGTTGACTGCGAGCAAGGGGGCTGAGTTTAGTGCCACAGCCGAAGAACTTTATCAAGCCGCCAGGCTCTCTTTTTCTGCTGCGAATGGAAGTAATTCGGGAGTAGTTAATCGTGAAGGCCTTTATGTCATTGCCAGCGGGCTGGCTCGACTGCTCGCCCATGGTGAGCGGGCCGCACTGTCCGATATGTTGAAGCAAGAAGCCGCCTCTCACTTACGTATTTTGATCGAGTCGAAGCCAACAACAATGGCATTACCGGCAGTGCAATTGGCTGAGTTTTACTTGAGTGAAGAACGCTTTGATTGTGCCAGCATTCTCTTCCGTCAGGTGATAGATCTGGCTACACAGGTCTTTCCCGATTCAATATACAAGGGCGATAATGCTGGTCGACTATGGCAAGGTTTGGCCCGTGCTCTTTCTAAATTGGTTGACAGAACGGGCTTAGATCGAGAGCTGTTCAAATTCTTCGGCAATGACACTATTGTCTTCTTAGATAATGCTTTGTCAGCTAAAATGCCTCTGCCAGATGCTGACAAACAAGCCTTGCAGCTATGCTTGCTCCGGCTGTGTGAGCGTGACAAAGATGAAGATCGTGCTCTAACTGTCGCCAAGAATCTTCTCGATGATGGCGTGAGGCTGGCTGTTGATAGCGAAAACAAAGAGCGCTTCAATTTTGTTGCCGTTGAGATTCTTGCCACGGTAGACGAATTGCACCTTAGTCGTAAACCTAATGGTATGCCCATGCTCAAAAGGCTAATTGGCATATTCATGGCTGTTAATAACCATAATAAAGCCGCTTCTGCTGGCGCAAAGCTAGTTGATGCTTCCCTCGATATGTATGGCGATGCCTCACTTGAGACTGTCGTGCCAATCAACATACTGGCCGATGTCTACAAAGCAATGGGGCGTTATGACCTAGCTGAAGAGTGTTACCGTCAAATTTTAGAGATTCAGTACAAGGTTTATCCTTCAGAGCATGAAGAGATGGTTGATGTGCTGCTCAATTTGGCTCAAGTCTGCAAACTACAGAAAGACGTTGGTGAGGCTGAGATTTTCCTCGAGAGTGCCGTTGAGATGTGCCTCAGTGTCTTTGACAAGCATGCCGAAGATGGTCATGACGATGAGCATAACAATGAAAGCTCCAATGACGTTGAAGGGCGCAAAAAAGCCTTAATGGCTCGAGCTGAGGCACTTAAGGGCCAGCTATCGCATGCTTAACTAACTATTTGTCTCAGAAGCGGTATGCTACAGGCAGTCGAAATCACATCGCATGCCTAGGCAAATACAGACAAATGAAGAGAAATGAGTTCTACTGATATCAAACGGGCTCTGGTCATTGGAGCTTCTGGACAGGTCGGCGCAGTTTTGTTGGAACGATTGCAACAAAGTGGTGTGATCACCTGCGGGACCTATTGCCATAACCCAATGGCGGTTCAGGAACGCAAGCCTGGTTCTTCAAAGCTAGAGCTAGTCAAGCCAGAGCAGCAAACGTTATGGGTTCAACTGGACCTTCTCGAGCGTGAGCAGACCGAAAGCGTCATTGCCGATTTCGCGCCTGACTGTATTTACCTAGCTGGAGCCTACACTGACGTTGATGGCTGTGAGTTGCAGCCAGATCGCTCTAATGCCATAAACGTACAGGGTGTGAGAGATGTCATCGCCACGGCCAGAGAGTTATCTTCCTGCCGCCTAGTCTACTTCTCTAGCGATTTTGTCTTTGACGGCCTGCGGGGCCCCTACGACGAAAAGGCCAAGCCATCACCTGCTAGCGTTTATGGCAAACATAAGGTGGAAGCTGAAAGGGTAGTGGCATCAAGCGGTATGAGCAATGTCATCATCCGTACAAGCACTGTTTTTGGTAAAGACCCACAAGATAAGAACTTTGTCGCTCGCCTGCTGCTCACCTTGAGAAAGGGTGAGAACATTGTTGTGCCAGACGATCAGATTGCCAATCCGACTTACAATGAAACTCTCGCTGAAGCGGCCATTGAACTTTGTAATTCTTACAATCAGGGGCTATTTAATATTGCTGGCGCTACACGTGTCAGTCGCTACCAGCTAGCCTTAGACGCTGCTGCTATTTTTGCATTGCCAACTAACTTAATTGAAGCGGCTCATACTTCGGTATTGAAGCAAAGCGCAAAAAGGCCCCTGGCTGGTGGTTTAGTAATTAACAGAGCAAAATCAGCCCTGAAAACAGAGCTGATTGGCCACGTGGCTGGTTTGCAGCGGCTTAAGGCCCTAGTGGGTCAAGAGACTTTAGTTGTCTGACATCAGGTCAGGTGTTGGTGTAGACGGCACACCGGGGTTTGGACAGGCGCTATTGCCGTTGCCATATTGCTTCTCTTCAATAGAGCGGAGGAAGGCGTCTTGCCTTCTTTCAGCCTCTTCAATTTCGCCGCTTTTCTTTTCGAGCATTTTTGCCTGGGCCATTTGGTCCCAACGCTGGCGCTCGTGGGCTTCTGCTTGTCGGCGGCGCTCTATTTCTTCTTTTCTCTTTCTTTCGGCTCGCTCTTGCTCGGCCCGGCGCAGAGCGTCTTCCTCGCGCTGTTTGCGCATTTTATCCTGTGAAGCCATAGTCTTTCTCCTGCCTGAATAAGCGCTCAATATTCTAGATTTACCCTTATTGGGCAAAAATAAAAGGCCCTTGGCAGCGATTTGCAAGGTGCATATAGGATTTCATGGCTGTTCTTTTCAGATTCTTAGTGCTCAACTCCGTATACTCGACTCAAGGCTGACATCATGCTTCCCTGGGTCATACCCGTAGCTTCAATAAGTACCATCCACACTGGGACTAGAAATAGAATTCTCTTTAAAAACCAAGTGCTCTGTAGCAACATAAAAAGGCAGAACAAAAGAGGCAACGAAGAGAAAATTCCCTGCATATAGCCGAGTGCAATGAAATCTGAGATCTTTGCTCCGCATGAATGGATTATCAGAACCATACAGCCTAGGGTGAAGCCAAAAAATATGAAGTACGATACTGGCAAGAACCAGACAAGGGCTGCAAACAATAAGGGCGGTCGATCGAAGAATCCATGCGGCTCTCTGCCGCTAGTGCTCGAAGGCTGGGGCTGCGGTGACGAAAACCAACCACCCTGCTGCTCTTTGCCTTTCTCTGGAAGCTTAATTTCCGGATTTTCGTCGCTCATGAGCATAACCTCTTCCCTTGTTACAGTGTAGCAGGGCACTTTTCCTGTCAAAGAATGTTTTCTGGGTTAGCGTCTGTGACGGCAATAAGCTTGTAAGCCATAAACTAAGCGAACCACCCTTTTTGCTTGGGAGTGGTTCGCTTGTTCGTTCTACTTTTAAGTTGACTTACTGGCTAATATCTTCCAGTTTGCTCTTTCTTGCCACACCCGACTTGATTGCTACCTGGGCAACTGCCTCGGCTACTCTCTGGCCAACTAGCGGGTTGAAGACCCCAGGAATAATGTAGTCTTCGTTCAACTCACTGTCTGAGATTACATTGGCGATGGCATAGGCCGCGGCCAATTTCATTTCTTCTGTGATGTCTGTAGCTTGGCAGTCTAGGGCACCGCGGAAGATACCAGGGAAACACAAGACGTTGTTGATTTGGTTAGGATAGTCTGAGCGGCCTGTGGCCATGATGCGCACGTATGGTGCAGCTTCTTCAGGCATTACTTCTGGCACTGGGTTAGCCATAGCAAAGACGATTGGGTCTTTGGCCATTCTCTTCAGTGACTTAGCTTCAATTGTGCCTGGTCCAGACAAACCAAGGTAGAGATCCGCACCTTCAAGAGCATCCTCGATAGTGCCCTTGAAAGCAGCTGGGTTGGTGTGCTCAGCAAACCAATCTTTCATGTAGTTCATGTGCTCGCCGCGGCCTTTGTAGATAGCGCCTAGGCGGTCGAAACCAATGATGTTAACTACACCAGCATTCATCAGCATTTTTGAGCAAGCAACACCGGCCGCTCCTACTCCGCTGACAATTACTTTCAGTTTGCTGATATCTTTTTTGACGATTTTAACAGCGTTGAGAAGTGCTGCTAGAACTACTACGGCTGTGCCGTGTTGGTCATCGTGGAAGACTGGAATATCGAGTTCAGCTTTTAGTCTCTCTTCAATTTCAAAACAGCGTGGAGCTGAAATGTCTTCTAAGTTGATGCCACCAAATACAGGGGCAATGTTCTTGCAGGCCTTGATGATTTCTTCTACGTCTTGAGTAGCAAGTGCAATTGGGAAAGCATCGACTTTGCCAAATTCTTTGAAGAGCATGCACTTGCCTTCCATGACAGGAAGAGAAGCTTCAGGGCCAATATTGCCAAGACCGAGGACGGCTGAACCATCAGTGATCACTGCCACGGTATTACGTTTAATAGTCAGTTTGTAGACGTTTTCAGGCTCATTGTGAATGGCCATGCAGACACGGGCTACCCCAGGTGTGTAAGCCATGGAGAGGTCATCTCTGGTGGTCAGAGGCACTTTGTTGGTGACGCGGATTTTGCCGCCCAAGTGCATCAAGAAGGTGCGGTCGGAGACGTTAACTACTTCAATTCCTTCCATCTCTTTGACCTTAGCAACTAGCTTCTCGCCGTGCTCTTGGTCTCTAACTTTCACTGTCAGGTCGCGGATGATTGCGTCTTGCTCGAAGCCGTGTATGTCAATGGCGCCAATATCACCGCCGACTTCCCCAATTAATGAAGTGACTTTCCCGAGCATGCCTGGTTGGTTGGTGATCTTGAGCCTTAGGGTCAAGCTGTAGCTTGCACTGGGCTTGGCGGCGCCAGCCAAAATATCTAATGATTTGTCAGGCTTACTGGTTGATTCGGTTTTTGTCGTCATAGTGTTCACGCTTTGAGTGGTACTTGGAAACGCCGACTGATCAGAATTAGGATAAAGTGCCTCATAATTTGCATCAGTTGGAGTATGTTAAGCTGCACCGAGGCCAAAAGGGAAAGCTTCTTCCTTTTTTTTAATAGCTTGGCAATTAAAACTTTGGCAAGTATTTTGGGCAAAAGCATGCCAGTTGGAAAATAATGTCTGTATTGAAGCCTAAACTATAGAAGCCTTAAATATCGACCGCATTAATTCGAATGCTGTACTAAGGAGAAAAGAATGTCATCGAACGAAAAAGAACTGGTTGGCAATTTCGAGCTAACAAAGCAAGGAGTGATTACCAGACGCGAAGTATTAATGATGGGAGCTGTGGCTGCCACATCGATCGCTTCAGTTAACGCTGCTGTGGCTGCTACTTCGGCTGCTGCTAGCTCTAGCGTTGCTGCTGCTCCTGCCGCTGCAGGTAAAGACCCATATACTGCCAAAGACTTCAGCGCTTTGGCTTCTAAAAATATGGAAGGGCTTTCGCCTAGCCAAATCGAGCAGCACTTGAAGTTGTACAAAGGCTACGTCACTAAGTCTAACGAAATTTATAATCAGCTAAAGACTGCTGATTTGACTAATCCTAATGCTACTTATTCTCCATTGAGAGAGTTATTGGTTGAGCAAAGCTTTGCCGTCAATGGCATGGTCTATCATGAATTCTACTTTGGTAACCTTGGTGGCACTGGTGGTGACCCTACAGGTGATGTTAAGGCTGCACTTGAGGAGCGTTATGGCTCTACAGGTAAGTTTATGGACTTCCTTAAGGCTTCTGGAAAGTGTATGCGTGGTTGGGTGGTTGTTGGTTACAACACCCGTGGCAATCATATCGATACCTTTGGTCTCGATATGCACAATATGTGGAGTCCACAAAACGTAGTACCACTATTGGTGCTTGATGTTTATGAGCACGCTTATATGGTTGACTACGGCATTGACAGAGCTAAGTATCTTGATGCTTTTGCTAAGAACCTTGATTGGCAAGTTGTGGCAAAGCGCCTAGCTGCTACCAAGAAGCTTGTAAGCGGAGCTGATACAACAGTCTAAAGCTGTTTCTCGCTGCTTCTGGCCATTTGAAAGTCGCAATGACAAAAGAGGAAAGCACATAAAGTGTCTTTCCTCTTTTGCTTTTCAGTATGTAACCTTGACCGTGAATTCTGACGGCTTCAGCCTAAGTTACCGTTGAAGGCTCTCTGTTTTTCATCAATGTACCTACGGTCAGGTGTGTTTCGTGTTGTGCTGGTAGCAATGTCTCGACCACTACAGCACGAACAAAGTCGCAAACAATTGATTGCTGTGCTTCGTATTGCACAAGCCGCTCGGCCTCTGCTAGTTCCATAAGGGCAATAGCATCTTGTTCTGTTGAGGCGCTGCCTTGAGTCATTTTCTCAAATCCGCCCCAGATACCAGCAGACTTAGAGGGTTCGCCGTTGAGATTGCGCACCTCTGCCGTCAGCTTCGCTACGCGGTCAGCGTGAGACATTTGACATTTAAGCATTGCCTGTCGAACGTCGGCATCTTTCATTTGTTCGAGGGCTAGTTCGTAGGTCTCTACCGATGATATCTCTCCGCTCAAGAATGCGTTCAATTCTTCAATGTATTCAGAACTCATGAGCATTGCTCCTTAAGTGATTGTATTTGACTTCTTCCGTTTAGTAGCTGACTAGATCGCCTTGCGGTTGAAGCCACGGGATAGTAGCGACAAAATAAAGACAAACACGGCCGATCCTAGAATTGCTGGAAGTAGTGAAATACCAGCGAGGTCTGGTCCGATATGGCCAATAAGGCTGCCACCAATCCATGCGCCGATGATACCGACAATTGCAGAAGTGAAGAAGCCGCCAGGAACTGAGCCAGGCACTAGTCTTTCGGCGATGTAGGCACAACAGGCAGCTACGATTAGAAAGAGAATGAAACTTAAAATAGACATTGAATACCTCTCAATGAAGGAATATTTTTAAGAGGCTAACTTTCGTCTAACCCTTTTTCGTTGCTTCCTTCGCAGCTATAGACTGGGCAGCGGGGGTAAAGTTCCATTTTTAAAGCAAAATGGCAGCATTGCTGCTGCCATTTCATTTCCTATTCTTTCTTGCCTAAGTGCTATTTTTCTATCTGGCTATTTTTCTATTTGGAAAGACAGCTCTACCTTATTAGGAGCAGATTTAGCATTGGCTGATATTTCGTTGGCTACTTGTTTGATCTGTGACTGACCCTTTGGCGTAATTTTGACTTCGCGAGAGAAGTACGCCTTCGACTCGTTCACAAGTTTGCGGTACTGCTCAATCGTGATATCAGCAGAGCGAAATGGGCTGTCTGTTGCACGACTCATGGCTATCGAAATAGGCGCTTCGTTATTGGGATAGGCGAAGACAAAGATGTGTTCCTTTATTTTTGATTCGCCTGGTAGCGTTGAAACCTGATATTCAAATTCACTTTTTTCACCGCCAATGGTGATAGTCTCACCGGCTCTTACGGCGCTGTTTTGTTGAAATTCGTTGGGGAAAATTTGAGTCAATTTGCCTTTGCCATCATAGTCAAAGATAGACAGGTTGCAGTCTTGACTGGCTGTGACATTGACTTCCATCTTCTCGCCGTCGCGGTACTTCGGTAAGCTACCGGGTTTGTTCAACCAGGCTTTGATTATGGGGTCACCGCTCTCAAGAGAGACGTTTTTAAATCCTTGGTTTTTGTCGCTGGCTACAATCGTGACGTGGCTCGATTTTGCGGCCGGGGAATTGGCCTCATGTTTTTTAGTCTCAGCGCTTTTGGCTACAGCATGCTTGGGCAAGCTTGATTTAGTGTGTGGTGCTGCTTTTGCTGGAACTAGATCAGCTTTGATTTTTGTCTTTGCTGCCGATTTAATTGCCCCAGCTTTAGGCGACACTTTAATTCCGGCGGTACCGGCAGGCTCCACTTTGGTTGCCTCTTTAGATACTTGTTTGCTTGTGGACTTGGTTGTCTTTGTGGCAGCATCTTTGTGATACAAAGATGGCTCAATAAAGAGACCGCGATCCTTCCCCTTTTTCATCTCATCGAAAGCTGGTTCTGAGTTGGTGCTGTCAGCGGCAAACGCTGGTTGCCAGAGCAGTGGAAGCGCGAGGGTAAGTGACAAGACTGTAGTAATTGCTGTGCGCTTTTTGGTAATCATTGCTAGGTCCTCGAACAAAATGCTGCTCTAATTTATTGATACCTGTTAATTGCCTACTTTTGTTCTACTGGCGCTTCACTAATTTTAGGCTCGGAAACCGGACCATCCATAATAATGTGCATTACTGCTTCAGGATACTTCTCTTCCAGCGCCAGCGCTGCCTGTAGGGTTTTGCTATCATCTAAGATTTTTGATTTCTTTGGATTGTCCCGGTTTATTTCGTAGGCGTCAGCTAGTTCTAACTTGGGAACCGATAAATTTAGGGCGAATATATGTAATTTATCTGGCCGCTCGCTCACTAAGATTGGATAAGGACCAACTGAGTCAATTGTGCGGATTTGACCTGGGGTGAGCAAAGACTGCTCTTTGAAGTCTTCGGGGGGATATATTCGGTAGATTTTTAAATCGTCGGGCTTTTTGAGTTGTTCAGCAGGTACTTCGCCAAAGATGTAGACGTTACAACTGGAACGCGAAGTCAATAAAATTTTGGCTTCTTCTCCATACTTGTAGCCATTTTTAGGCCGGTTAAACTGCAAATTGAGAGGCTCTACCTGGGCTTTTTCGACCTTATGGCTGTCGATATCCTTTGAAGCGAAGAACCAACCTATGCCTGCCAATGAAACAATAAACATAGCAATGAAAGCCGCGATTAATGGTGCTGGAGACGGTGTGTTGCTTGGTTCTTCGACAATGGCATTGGGTTCAATTCCCAGTTCTTTGAGGGCATCTATCCACAGAGCCAGGCGAATGGAAGTGGTGGGCAAGTTCAAGCCAGGCAGAGAAGCAGTGTCGCCGCAGTGCAAAGCCACTACTGTGTAATCGTCAAAAATCGCTGAACCCGAATCTCCCGGTGAGAGGGCTAGGTCATGCAACAAGTGATAGTTGTCTTCTTTGCGCAAGCGGCCAAGGAGTCGGCCCATTTGCGCTAAGGGGTTAAGAGCCGAGCTGAATTGCCCCAGGTGGGTGGGGAAGCGCACCGCAGTAAGGGCAAGCTGGGTCGGCAGATTGCGATCGTAGGCAATGGGCAGAGGGCGGGCCTCTGACTCTGGATAGCCGAGATCTACTACTAATAGGGCTACGTCGAACTTAACCAGCTGATTGAGCTGGGGATCACGCATGAAGTTTGGGTGTAACTTGATTTCGCTGATGGGATAGCGGTTGCCCGATTGGGGGAAGCGCACGACTAGAGTTTCTAGCTCGTCAATATAGGCGTCAACCACATGGCCGCATGTAATAAGTTTGTGAAAACCGCAAAGCCAAGCTTGGCCAAGAACTTGCTCTTGGTTACCGTCTTCGCTGCTGACTACGCGAATGACATGGGCCAGTGCGTCGCCGTAGGCCTCGGTGTTCAGTGGAATTAGAGGTTGGCTTGCGTTTTGGCCGGTTGCCACTTGATATACCTGAGAAATTACTATTACTAAGAACGTCGGCTACGAAGAACCTTGGCCTGCTGAGAATGACCATCTAATCTTATACAATATTCAAATGAGCGATTCTGATTCGTCCGCTATCTCTAATCAACAGCCTGTTGAAAACCTGCCTTCATCGAGCAGCTCAGCAGTAAGCCTGACAGTTGGTCCAGCAATTGTAAAGACTAGCATAGCAAGGCGCTTGCGGTCTTATTGGTGGATACCGGTTTCATATTGCTTGCCCTATTTGGTCACCCAAGCTGTGCCTGCCAATACCGCAGAGCAAACAATGCTACGTTGCCACCACATGGGTTTGATGGGTCTGGCAGTTGCTGTCCTAATTTATTTGCTCTGGCGGGCTGACTGTCGCTTTGGCGCTAAGCAACTTTTGCATTTGTCTAATGACATTCAGGCCAAAGCTCTTGTTCATATTTTGGGAATAGCCTTGTGGGTATGCTGGGTCGGCATTGGTGTCGTATTCTGTATGGCCCATGATCAAGTTTATGACTTGGTTCCCAACTTGCCTGGCTTGCAATCGCCGATGTGATCATAGCGACCGAGTAAATTTTCCAGTTACGAACTAACCGAAAGCCTCAGGAATTCATTGATAAGCAGCTGTACTGAATTACAAGAAATTTTATCTCTCGCTCCTGATTGGCAGCCAGTGCTTGATAGCGTCGTCAGCAAGGCTGTTGGTGATGGCAAAGACGTCAGCATATTTCAGCTATTTGAGCGTCTTGGCGCTAAGGCAATATATATGAAGGCTGCCAGCCTCGGTGGTCACCGTCCGATCTTGAATAAGCTTTTGCGCGATCATTACTATCAGCCCATGATTGCCAAGATGTTTGGTAATAATCAAAATTTGAAGCGCTTCTGGGCTCAGCGCAAGCATCCTTTTGACTGGCAAAAAGGCCAGGCGATTTCTATGGCTGTTGAGCTTTCGACAAAAATGGAAGGGGTGCTTGAGCGTCACCTCACCAATAAGAGTGCCGATGGTTTCAAGGTACTTCTGCCAGCCTACGTTCAGCGCTCAGTGCAGAACGCCGTAGTTGACTACATCAAAGATGAATGGCAGTGGGAGCGCGAAACACTACAAGATATGAATCTTGACCCCGAGCAAGAAGACCCACGCTCGGCGGCGGCAGATGACGTCAAGTATGCGCCCGAGAGCAAGGCTATGTCTGGCGAGCAGGTGGCACAACTAAATCAGCTTCGCGTTGAACTTAAAGAGATGCTGGCCGATCCTAAACAAGCGCGTGAGCCCCTGGTAGTGGTTGATTGCATGTTTGGCTTAGGGCTTACTGATAAATCTAAGGCTGGTGTTGAGCTAACTATGCGTGAAGTCTGTGAGCTCTTGCAGATTGCCGGCGAAACTCAGGCGCGAAAAATAGCACGCTGTCAGGTTTTGCTTGATAAAGGCCTAGATATGATTCGCTCGCAGGTGCGCAAGAAGCTTCCTGGGGTCGCTGATTGCTGGCAAGCTGACATTAACGTCAATACTGCTTCAAGACGAGAACTGTCACACCAGCTTAGTTTGACTGAAGGTGAAGTAGAGAGGCTCTTGGCTAATCGGCAATATTATTCTCTCAGCGAGCTGGTTGATGCCGGGGTGGTCAAAGCCAATCGCCTTGAAGATATCGCTAAGAATGGCGCTGTGGCTGCCTTCGTGCCTGTAGAAGTAAATTCCTGCACCACCCGCGATTTGATTGACATCCTTGGGCTGCCTAAAGAGATGGCTCAGAAATTTGCGGCCAAAAGACCATTTACTAGCTTTGACGAGGCCATTCGTGCTCAAGTTCTTACCCAGGCGGTATTAATCGACGCAGTTAGACGCGGCGCAGCCCTGAAGCCGCCGTCAACCGGTGAGAGACGCCTTGATCTTAATAGTACTGAAAGTGAAAACCTCACAACTCTTGGTTTGGCCAAGCAGATGGTTGATCGCATTATGCGAGGGCGGCCTTTTTCAACTTGGGCTGAGCTTGAAGACTACCTTGCTCCTGACAACCGTGAGTGGCTAATTCTTCGGCAGAAAACTTGTCTGGGTATTTCCGACTAATTTTTTCCAAGCTCTAGTTGATGGCTATGTGAGAATTCAATTTTTTTGTCGTACTGGGAGAAATCCAATGTCTAGCCATAAAGCAAACAATCAGAAGCAAATAGAATTGAGCCCTGAAGTGGTAAGAATGGCGCAAATTCGTGCCAGCCGCCAGGGTCTTCAATTTCGCCAAGAGTTGGCTAGGTTGGTAGCTGAAGAAGCTGTAATTGACCTTGATTGCGAACTTGGTTTGCTACTCGAAAACGAATTGTCGATGAACCAGTCAGATGTATTGGCCGCTAGCCTGGGGGTTAGCGACATTGTAGTTAACGGTCATCGCCTTGATGTTCGGGCAATTGACGAGGACGGTGAAGTTGTTATCACTCGTGCGCTTGTGGGCTCGCCTTATTTGAGTATGGGTAGCCTCTTGGTTAAGCTCGAGGGAGTGCATGGTGGCACCGTGGTTGGCCACCTTAGTTCTGGTGCTTGGCTTAAGGCCGAAGACGGTTTGAGAGACGCAGATCCCATTCGTGTGCCAGTCGCTCTTGGCGATTTCAATTTCGCTGAGTTCATGGTTGAGCTGACCAATAAGGCTGTTCTCAATCTTCCAGGGGCAAGCAAGTTAGTTAATTTTAAAACTGATGTCAATGAGCTTATCAACGACAGGGGTCGCTTGATTGTTGCTCGACAGAAGCAGATTTTCTCGTACCTGTGTTCCCACTGGTCGGAAGAGACAATGGCTGCTGTAGAGGCTATTGGTTATAAGCTTCCTGCTGCCAGAGTGACCAAAGTTTTGCTCGCAGCCGGTCGCTGGAATGCGGTGGTGGAGAAAGCGAGCGAAAAGTTGGCTGACCGTTTCACTAAGCTCTCCAAAGATGAGATTCGCCATCAGGTAATGGCGGTGGGCGAGCGCTTCGGCGGTGAGATTAAGGGGCCAGCTTTTAGACGTGAACTTTTGCAGCAATTGGCTGCTTCCGAGTTGGCTCGCTCATCAACGGTTCCGGTCAATGTAGCTCAGTCTGTTTTAGCCAAAGTGATGGCCGGTGTCAGTGCCGCTGATGCTGTCAAAGAGTTGGTGAAGAACGCAGTAGCGGTTGATTTAGCTCTGACTATTAAAAGTAAACGTCAGGCTGCTGTGGGCTTTATGGCCGCCACCGCTGATGAGATTGGCATGGCTTTCCAGCAATTAGCCCTGCAGCCAGCTTATGCAACCCACAGCGCCGCTGATTCGGGCATAGATTCGATAAATGAGGCGCTGGCCCTGCTATCAGCCACCGATATGGCCGATACAATCAAAGCCTGCGACCGTGAAATGGCAGAACTTTAGGTAAAAATGGGAAATTGGTAACGCCATAAAGGCCTTGCCAATTTCCTGTTTGGCCCTAAGTTCGGTACAATCGGCAAATGCAAGCGAGCCCGAGTTTAGTTGACTGTCAAAGTTGTGGAGAGCAAAACGGCTCTGATATGTCCTTTTGCCTGAATTGTGGCAAGGTCTTGTCGTCAAGTGTTCAGGCCCAGCGCGATATTCAAGGCGTCAAGAAACGACAGTGCAAGAGTTGCGGCCGGGCCGATGAACTCAATAATCGTTATTGCATCTTCTGCGGCGCTGACATCAAGACCTTTGTGGCTAAGGCTGCTAATCCTGAAGCCCTGGCTCGTTTTACCAGTGAGCTCTCTCAGTTTGAGGCTGGGCCAGCCGAAGCTTTACTGCCTGGCGAGTCGGCTGAGCGCCCGCTGCAGATTAGCTCAACAGCGAGTCAGGCTAGCCCAACTGTTTATAAGACCAAGCCTGCAGGCAAATCAAGCCACGGTCCACTGGCTGTGGTTAGCTTCCTCTTGCTTGGTCTGCTTTCTGGTTCTTTATTAGCCTACTTGTTCAACGGCCCCACCCTCGCTGAGGCCTATAGCATGCTCAATGTCACTTCACAGAAAGAAGGCTTGCTGATTTTCACCAAGCAGCCGACGGTGCGAGTGGTGGTGGAATCTAAGGATAGAACCCACTACACAGTAGGCCAAACCAATAAAGGCTCTCTGGTGATACCAGATATCGAACCTGGTTTTCACCGCGTTATTCTGACTGTTCCAGGCAGCGACTCGATTGTAGAAACTGTTGACTTGATAAAATCAAAATTGAATGTCTTAGGCTATGAGAAGAAAGTAGATGCCACCGGTAAATTAGGGAAATAAGATGACCGCCGCTGAGATCAACTGCCCAACATGCGCCCGTGCTCTTCCTGCCACGTCAAAGTTTTGTGGCTTTGATGGCACCGATTTATCACTGGCAAAAGAAGGCCAGGCCTCACGCAAGGTCTGTTCTGTTTGCGGTCGTTTCTACCCTGGCTATGCTAATTTTTGTGCCTTTGATCGCAGCTCTCTGCAAGTGATGAAGACTCAGCGAGAGCTTAATCAGACTAGCTCTGGAGAACTTGATGGCACTCAGTCGGTAGAGACACAAATTGTGCCAGTTCTGCCACCAGCTACAAGCACTGCTCAAATTGCTGCTGATGATCGTCTGCTTGGTGCTGATAGTGAAGCACCTTATTCTGACTTGATTGGCAAGACTATCGACAAAAAATATTTAATTCAATCTGTGCTCGGTGAAGGTGGGATGGCGGTTGTCTATCGCGCCCACCATGTGCAAATGGAGCGCACAGTTGTAATTAAGGTTATGCAGGGCTGGCTTCTTTCAAATCGCAATTCAGTAGAGCGCTTCGAAAGAGAGTGCAAGCTAACGGCAAAGCTCAACCATCCTAATATTGTCTCGGTCTATGATGTTGGCTTGATTAATGGTAAAGAGCCTTATCTGGTGATGGAATACATTAAGGGTGAGTCTCTGGCAGACAAGATTCACAACTCTGGTGCCTTGCCTTATGCCACTACTGCTAATATCATCATTCAGATTTGTCGCGGCCTGCAAGAAGCTCATACATCTGGAATTATTCACCGAGATCTCAAGCCCGATAACGTTCTGCTACAACATAAATCAGACCGCCCAGACTGGGTCAAGATCGTAGATTTTGGTATTTCAAACTTTGTTCATGGCAGCAAAAAGCTGACTAAGACCGGTCGAATGGTGGGCACTCCTGAGTATATTGCTCCAGAACAGTTGAAAGATCGGCCTATTGATATGCGTACCGACCTTTATGGTATCGGCATCATGATGTTTGAGATGCTAACCGGCCGCGTGCCATTTGATGGCGAAAGTGCCGAGTCTATTTTAATGAAGCACCTGCTTGAAGATGCGCCAACCATGGCTGAAGTGCGCCCTGAGCTGGCCGAAAACAATCTATTCCAGCCTATTGTTGATAAGTTGCTGAAGAAGAACCCGGACGACCGCTATCAAACAGCTACAGAACTTAGGCTTGATGTAGAGCACGCCTTGAATGCTGTGCTTCTGAAGAAGGGCGCCTCTTCCTAATTTGATGTTTGCTTTTAGTTAGACAGTCATGAATACTTTAACGAAACTAGCTCTAGCTAATCTTGTCGCCGCCAGCGCTTCAATGTTTGCTAGCCTAGCTTCTGCCCAATCCAGCTCATTTTCTTTACCGAGCGGGCCTAGTTCGATGCCGCAGGTGATGCCAACTTACAATCCAACTTATACTCCACCAGCCACTCCTGTTTTTCCTGTGCTTCCTGTTCATGGCGGTCGTGAGACTGTCCCTTTGATTCCCACTGACTACACCAACTTCAGTATGGGAATGTTCAATAGCACCGTAAGCATGCCTAATCTCAATCCGGGCACAGCCGTGCAGAAACTTTCTGGTGCTTTTCCTAGTCTTGAGCAACTGAAACAAGATGAAGAAGGCATATTGGTAAGAAGTCTTGAGAATGCTCGTTTTACAAGGCCTAGCCTGGCATCGGTCAAGTTAGATAGTGGTTCGATTTTAGTATCTGTGCGCAGGCCATCTCGTCTTGGTGTTGTTAGCACACCGCAGGGTGATGTGTCAGTTTCTGCTGATGCCGACGTTATTGTCACCTATAACGATGGTCTCTTACGGGTTCTCAATTTGACTGGCCATGGTGAGGCCGTAAAAATCAAAATACATGCATCCAATATCAGTGCCAAAATTATTAATTCCAATTCTGCACCCGACCAAGAACAAGCCAAAGAGCCTAGTCACGAACCAATAGTGAGTCAACCAGTGGCTATCGCTGTAAAAGTTGGTCATGAGGTAGTTTCTAGCGACCATGCCTTGACAAGGCGCGACCTGCATCCACACGATGGCATTGCTCGCAGGCGTTTTGGTTTTGTTGAGTCTAACGTCTTGGCAGTTAGTGAGTTCTCTCTTGAATCAGTTTTGAATAGCTCTGATTTGCTGGTTGATTTGTGTCAGAAAACCAGTGGCTTGAAAGAGCGAAGAATCATGGGTGACCTTTCAAAAATGGCTGCAGTGCTAAACTACATGAGCGGTCAGCAAGGTTTTGTCACTAACACTAGTAACAACAACGAAAACAAATAGGGCAAAGCTTTGAAATTGCAGGGTCTATTATCGGTTTCTCTAGCCTTCTCTCTCGTTCTGGCTGAGAGTTCTTGTCTTGGCGTTCTGAGCAAGACGACTGTCATTCCGAAAAATTCGCAGACAGAAAGTTCGTCTAAGCCCTCTGATAATTCAAATGGCAGTGCCTTATTTAATTCGCCCAACGATGATCAGAGTAGTGCCGGCAGCAGCGCAAAAAACGAAAACATTGAGGACCTAGAAGCTCAACTAGCTAAAGCTCGCTCGGGAAAGCCTGAAGCCCAGGCACGTGCTTTGTTTAACTTGGCCAAAGCCTATGGTGAAGCTCGAAAATTTGATCAAGCAGAGCAATACTACAGAGAAGCTCTTGCAATTGACCGCAAACTTGGTAAACCCTCTGATATTTTCGAAGACATTGTCAGCATTGCTCTGGTACAGAGTTTTGCTAAAAAGTTTGACCTAGCTGAAGCTACCTATTTAGAAGCTCTTGCAGATGCTAAGGCTAATAACAACGAGCAGTGGATAATTAGATTATCAAATGACCTAGGTGCTCTGTGTATCTTCAACAAGCAGCTGGACAAAGCCGAGCAATACTATGTACAGGCGCGAGACACCGCCAAGAAGAGTTCTGATTTTGTCGGTGAAGCCCAGGCCAGACTAAATCTTGGCCTGGTTTATCAGCGCGCTGGTCAGCTCGAGAAAGGCATCGCCGAGGCAGAAGCTGCGCAGAACTTACTGGGAAAAGATCCGGAAAACCAAATGCAAGCCGGTCAGATTGCTCTAAATCTAGCTAGTCTAAAAGAGCAGATTGGCAATCTCGATGGCGCCTTAGCTGACTACAAACGGGCGGCACAGCTCTTTGAAGGCGCTGGTGAAGGAGAGCGCCAGGGCTCTGCCTTGATAGCTGTCGGCAATCAGTACTTGATGCGCGGTCAAGCTAAAGAAGCAATCGCTGTGCTTGAGGGTGCAGTAAATGTTTTTCGCACTGACGAAAATTTCCCCAAGTTAGCCCAGGCGCTTTTGCGCTTAGGCTCTGCCCAAGCTGATAGTGGTAATTTTACTGAAGCACAGCGTCTGCATACTGAGGCTGCCAATACTGCTTATAAAGAAAAAATTGTAGACGATTATTTAACAGCCCTATACGAATTTGCCTATGACCAATATCTTGCTGGTAATACTGATAAAGCTGTAAATAAGTTTGTCGAAGTGGCAGCCAAACTCAAAGGTACAAAACTGCAAGACAAAGACTTGCTGGCCGATTGCAATAACTCAATTGCGCTTTGTTATCGCTCCCAGGGGCAAGCTGAAGCGGCAGTGCAGTTCTATCAGAAAGCGGCTGAGAATTACCGTGCTAGTGGTAATAAGGTTGGTGAGGCTTCAGCTGAGAATAGCATCGCTTGTGTTTATCTCGATCAGCAAATCAAGGGTTCTGACTATTTAACTCAATACAAAAAAGTCGTGAGTTTGCTTGAAGCGACAAGCGCAAAAGAAAAAGCAAGCGGCGCTTACAGACGGCTTATTGGCTTTGTTGACTATAACTACGCCCAATATTTGGTGATGCAAGATAAATATGACCTTGCTCTTACAAGCTATCAGAAGGCCCTAGCTGACTTCACCGCTAGTGGTGACCGCAAAGGCCAGGTGCGTACATATATTGGCCTTGGTCTGTGCAAATTAGTACAAGGCACCAAGTCGAACAACAAAGCTGATTTAGAGCAGGCTATTGTCTATTATCAGAAGGCAGAACCTTTGGCTGTAGCTGTTTCGCTGCTAGAAGGTGAGTGGGATTGCGCCATTGGTCAGGGCTCAGCACTGCGCTTACTTGGTCAAAGCGCTGCCGCTGAAAGTAAATTGCGCCAGGCCATTACTCTTTTTGAAAAAGAAAAAAGCCAATATTCTCGCGATGACTCCAAGACTTTCACTCTTGATTTGCGCGGTAGTTCGTTTGAACAATTAGTCGCTCTCTTATTTGATCAGAAGCGCTTTGACGAAGCACTTGAGATTGCCGAAAGAGGCAGAGCCAGAGCGTTCCTCGATTTGCTTGAAGGGCGCCGGCAAAATGTCTTTGCTGGTGAGACAGTTTCGCCTGGCCCAAATCCTACCAAAGCTGGTCAACCAAATAACCAAACTTCGGCAGCTTCTTCTTCCTCTTCTCCAGAGTCTTCGATGCGTGGTGTGCAGGTGCTGCCGCGTGAGTTTACGGCTATTGATTCGGCTCATGGTTTATCCCTTGAAACTGCCCTGTCACCAGTGAACGCTAAGGCGCCGGATCTGAAAGAGCTAAAGGAACTAGTTAAAGCTTCAAAGGGATACGTTCTTGAGTATTTCGCTGCTGGCGAAAAGCTCTACATTTGGCTCGTCAACCCCCAGGGTGAAGTCGACATAGCTGTAGTGTCAGCCGTAAGTCGTAAGGAGCTAGTGCAGAAGGTCACAGCCGCTTATCAGGCCATTATTACGCCGCCTAAGTCAATTACTGATTTGCTTGCTTCTAATCAGCGCAGACAACAGTACTTGATTGATCTCTATAAGATTTTGATTGAGCCCGTAAAAGCGAAGTTACCTAAAAACCCTGAAGATGTCATAACTGTGATACCACAGGCTGAGCTCTTTAAGGTCCCTTTTGCTGCTCTAACAGACCCCTCTGGACGCTTGTTGATTGAAGATCATACTCTGGCTGTAGTGCCGGCCATTGGTGTGTTTAGAGCGACGCAAAAGTTAGCAGCTGATCTGCCGGCCGGTAACGATAGCCTTTTTGCCTTTGGTAATCCAAAGATTAATATCGTCTCTGGTCTGGGTGCTTTGCCCTATGCTGAGCGTGAAGTGAAGAAGATTTCTGAGCTTTTTGGGGCCGATAAGTCGTTTGTCAAAATTGGCATCGATGCCACCAAGAGCACACTGCGCCAGTACGCTGCTAAGAGTAGTGTGATCCATTTAGCCACTCACGGTTTAATTGATGAAGAGCGGCCGATGGATTCTGCGGTCTTGCTTGCCACCACTGGTGATGATGACGGTATTCTTTCTGTTAAGGACATTTTGCAGCTGCCACCTTTGAAGGCAAAATTAGTGACGCTATCGGCCTGTCAGACTGGTCGCGGTAAAATCACAGGAGATGGCGTGGCTGGTCTTTCTCGTGCATTTATTATTGCCGGTACGCCCTCTGTGCTAGTAACCCTATGGAACGTCGATGACGTTATGACCGAATATCAAATGGAAGCTTTCTATCGCGAGTATCTTAAAGGCGAGCATAAAGCGCGCGCCCTTAGAGACGCTCAACTAAAAACAATTGCTTTTATGGAGAAGGGTCTGATTGTTTCAGGGCCCGCCGGTGCAGTAAAAATTCGTGCCAATCCTCGCTATTGGGCAGCTTTTCAGTTGATTGGCGACAGTCAATAGCAAAAATTGTAGCGACAGATTACCAGATGACCTTGAGCTCAGTGTAGAGTTTGAACTTATCGTCGATAGTTACCACTGGTATTTTTTCGACTAGGGCTTGTGCAATTATTTGTCGATCAAATGGGTCAAGGTGTTGCAGTGATAATGAGAATAGCTGATAGGCATGCTCCGCAGAATAAGAAATTACTCTTACTTTTAGGTCAGCTATGCCTTTAACTACATCATCTTTACTTACATCGAGTTTGCCTTTTGCTCTTTTTATGGCGATCTCAGAAACAGAAATAGTACTGAATTCGCGAACAGTTTTTCATCTTGTAGTACCATCATTGCTTTTGCTGAGAGCAATTCTGGAGATTGCAGAGCCCAAATAAATGTGACGGTATCTAGCAAGACCCGCATTTAATATTGCCCATCCATGAAGCTCTCCACTTCATCTTCAGTCATAGGCTTCCACCAATTAACGTCTTTAATGTTGATTCGCTCTTTCATTGAGCCAAAAATCGGTTTCTTTGCGCCGTTTATCTTTGTTGGCACTATATCTACCACCGGAACGCCGCGGCGACATATAGTCACTGACTCACCGGCCTCAACTGCTTTGATCAGCTCAGGAAGCTTGTTTTTGGCATCGGCTACACTAACTTTCATATTGTTAATATAGCTATCGCTGATAGCCATGTCAACCTGCGCTTTCGCCCTGGTGGCAATGTGCGAAAATCAAGGCACTTCAATTTGGAGAACCGATGCCAAGAGTAATTGTGCCCTTCGTTTTGTCACTGCTTTTGCTTTGCGCCAATACGCCTCAGGCTCTTGGGCAAGGGGCTGCAAAAGCGAAGCCAATAACCATTGCTCAGTTCGGTCATGTATTCCTCTATATGCCGCTCTATGTGGCCGTCAAGAAAGGGTTTTTCAAAGAGGAAGGTCTTGATGTCAGGCTCGTGAGCACTGGGGGTGACGAGAAAACTTTCACCGCGGTGGTCACTGGCAATGCTCAGTTTGGAGTGTCTGATCCAACCTTTACTGCTATAGCTAGAGAACGAGGCCAGGGCGGTAAGGTTGTTGCCGCTATTGTTCGTGGTGTGCCGTTTTGGGTGGTCACTTTCAAGAAAGAGATTAATAAAATTACTGCGCCAGAGCAGTTTAAAGGTCGTCTTATCGCCACATATACTGCACCGTCAACTAGCTTTGCTGTAATGAAGAAAGTATTGCAAAACAATGGCAAGCCAGTCGACGCCAAGATTGTGCAAGGCGCCTTTGGCACTCTCTTGGCCTTGTTGAAAGCTAATCATGCCGATATGGCTCTTGATATAGAACCGATTGTCTCCATCGCCATAAACGAGGGGGCGCACATTGTTTATTCACCAGCAAAAGTTCTTGGTGATTTCGCCTTTACCGGCCTCACTGTTTCTGATGATTATTTGAAGAAAAATTCGGCCGATGTGCAGAAGGCTGTTAATGCCATCAATAAGGCTATGAATTATATCCACAAAGATTTTGAGGGTGCAGTTAAAGTAGCTTGTGCTGAGTTTCCTGAAGTAAAAGAGCCGGTGGTGCGAGCTGCCTTGAGGCGCTTAGCCGATGAGGGAACTATACCTAAGTCTGTGGTATTGCCTGAGAATGCCTGGAATAATGCCATAAATATGCGCAAAGAGATTGGTGATCTTAAGAGTGCTGGTTCTTACAAAGAGAACGTAGACATGAGCTTTGCTAATAAGGCTGCTTTACTTAAATGAGCAGCGAGGTCAAGCCTTTACTCACTATTGATGGGCTCTGCTTTGATTTTTCTAGTCAGACTCAAGCAATTGAGAAGCCTGGTAATCAAATACTAAATCAAGTCAGCCTGACTGTGCGAAAGGGTGAGATTGTCTGTATCTTGGGTGCCAGTGGTTGTGGCAAGACTACACTACTTAATTTGATCGCTGGTCTGCTCACTGCCACCAAAGGAGTAATTGAGCTAAATTCGCAGAAAGCAACTAAGCGACTTGGTTATATTTTTCAATCTGACGCCCTCTTTCCCTGGCGTACGGTAAAAGACAATCTTCTCTTGGCTGCTGATATTGATCGAAGTCTCGACAAGAAAGCTCTAGAGCAATCGATGCTGCAGTATCTATCAATGTTTCACTTGAGCGAACAGATACTTACTAAGTATCCGATTCAACTTTCTGGTGGCATGCGGCAGCGGGTGAGCATCATTCAGTCGTTGATGTTTGATCCGGAGCTTTTGCTCCTAGATGAACCTTTTTCGGCTCTCGACTACTACACCAAGCTGAAACTAGAGTCTGAGTTTTCGCAGTTCGTCAAAGAACGCGGAACGGCTGCCATATTGGTTACTCATGATATCGAAGAAGCTGTTGCTATCAGTAATCGTGCCCTAATAATGAACGCTGGAAAGCTGCAAAAAGAGTTTCTTATCCGCTCTGAAGCTGCTTTGATGGAGAGAGGAACCAGCGACTTTGCTGAAAAATATAGAGAAATTTGGTCTGAGTTGGAGTCAGTGGTAGGTGAAATTCAATGACCAAGAGCAAGTCTAAGTCAAAGATTTTTGAACTCCTGCTCTATCCAGTACCGCTTTTGGCCTTTATTGTCATTTGGTATTTTGCTACTCAGGGCAGCCAAGAAAGGCAATTTACTTTTTCTAGTCCAGAAAAAGTATTAGAGGCATTCTTGCGCTTAGTTCAAAGTGGAGAATTGCTACAGAACTGTAAAGTTACTATTCTAGAAGCCTTGAGCGGTTTCTTGCTCGGTACTACTAGTGGTGCAATAATTGGACTCTCGCTTTGGTACTCTAGTCTGGTAGCGAAAATTGCTAAGCCATATATTACGGCGCTTGCCACTGTGCCCATCTTCGCCCTGGCACCGATTGTCATTTCTTGGTTTGGCATTGATATTTACTCTAAAATTGCCCTGGCCTTCCTTTCTACTGTAACTGTGGCAATTGTGCAAAGTTATCAGGGTGCCATGGCTGTAGAGCCGCGTTTCTTACGCTTGATGCACGTGCTTGGTGCTAGCCGGGGGCAGATTTTCAGGCTAGTGGTTGTGCCATCTTCGCTAATCTGGGTATTGAATGCCATGAAGCTCAACATTGGTCTAGCTTTGTTGGGGGCCTTTATTGGCGAGTTCATTTCAGCAGAGCAGGGCTTGGGCTTTATGATTGTCAAAGCATCTGGACTTTATGATATGGCCACAGTCTTTGTCGGCGTCATTGCCCTGATTGTAATTGCACTGTTGTTAACATCTCTGGTTGAGCAATTAGAGCGATATCTTATGAAATGGAAAACGCAGTGAATTTCGTTATCTAGACTTGCTTGAGCGCTCAAACAGTAGGCGCTTTGAATGTCAAAATGACGGTTCAGTTTCAATTTCCATTGTGTAGAGATCTCGGTGATCGGCAATTTCTTTGTAGCCGACGGGCGGCACTACGAATTTTTGAGAATCAACTGTAATAGGTTTGGCCGAGAAAAGCTCAAGCACTCGCTTTGAACCTGATTGCGCTGAATCAATAGCGCCGGCCGGTATTTTGAAATCTTCGGAAATTGAACGAATTTCCATTCTTACCGGGGCTCCATAGCCTTCGGGTACTCTTGCAAACTGTGCTAGAGAACGGGCCAACCCCTAGGTAATATCTAGCTGAGAGGTAGTCCATAAGGTTGCCTCGAGTTTTTTCTCTTTACTCGAGTACCAATGACCGGCGCACTTGTAGCGTTGACACTTGAGGCCAGCAATAGTGCCGACACCGTCGGGAATTACTTTGTCGAACACATACTTGTCTGGTCCCAGCATTTGCTTGAGCCACTGCCTTAGACTAATTTTGCTATATTTTTTACTAAGGTCTCCATATACAGTCATGTCATCATAGTTAGGGGCACTAAGCGAATATTTGACCATATCGTTGTCAAATATCACTTTGTCTTGAGAGATTAAGCCTTGGTAGTGTCCACAGCGTGTACTGTAGGCATCTAGTTCCCAGGCTTTGACTAGAGAACTGCTGGTAGTTTTTTCTCTTGGGTTCGAGGTACTGCCTGTCTCATTCCGCTGCCTAGAATTGAATTCAGATGTCTCGCCTTTGTTCGAATTCTGAGGTGAAGGCGCTGTACGTAGAATGAGGGTAATAGCAGCAATTGCGGAAGTGACAACTACCATTAGCACTAGAAATCGGATATCAAAAGGTTTCGCGACTGTGTCGAGGCGAGCTCTGTCATTCTTCTTGTTAACTGCCATAGCCGTAGAATAGGCAAGCAAATCTTTGCCTTCCCTAATGCGAGTTAGATCGATTGCCAGCTCTTTAGCTGATTGATAACGATCTTGAGGTGATTTAGCGAGGGCTTTGGCTAGCACCACATCTAGCGAAGGTGGAAACTTCCCATCAGGCGCAACTTCAAACAAGCTTGGAACTTCTTGTTCTTCATGCATGAGAATGGTTTCGATTGATGATGATCCTTCAAAAGGAACAAATCCTGTTATCAATTCGAAAAGAGTACAACCAATGGAATAAATGTCGGAACGGGCGTCTACCACGCCACCAGTGCATTGCTCAGGGCTCATGTAGAAAGGGCTGCCAAAAATCTCGCCAGCAGCAGTCAGACTTTGCTTAGCCGTAAAATCTGGTCCAATCAACTTGGAGATACCAAAATCCAGAACTTTCACGCTTTCAACTTTCTTGTCAGCGTCAATCATTATGTTGCCTGGTTTGAGATCTCGATGAATAACTCCATTGCGATGAGCATAAGCGAGGCCATCTAATACTTCCAGCAATACATCAATGGCGAGGCTGAACTCTAGAGGTCCGTCATCTGCCAATATCTGCTCCAAGGTCCGGCCAGGCAAATAATCCATTGAGTAAAAAGGAGCTAAACCACCATGAATGCCCAGATCATAGACTTTAACGAAGGTTGCATGATTGAGCGACGCAACGGTCTTTGCTTCAGCTTGAAAGCGTAACCAATTTTGCTCGTTTACTAGTTCCGGAGCCAGCACTTTAAGAGCATATCTTTTGTTCAGGGTGGTGTGCTCGACCAAATAGACAGCCCCCATGCCACCTATCCCGAGCAGCTTGATAATTTTATATGTGCCACCAATGATAGTGCCAAGTGGAAACGTCGCATCGACCTCGGCACTTGGTGCTGATGAGCGCTTCAACAGCCCCTCGGTAAATTCCTTCCTTTGTAACACTCGCACAGCCGTAGGGCTGTGCCTAACTGAACTTTTCTTGGCTATTGAACCAGCACAGTCACAGCGTAGTTCCTTGAATAGAAATGCGCTGAATGATCCATCTCGTTTATTTATTGGTTTGGATTTGCCGCAGCTGCTGCAAATCGGATTGCTAGACTGGTAAGGCGCAGAGCCGGGAGATGAAACCTTTCTCTTGCACTGGCAATAATTGTGCTGGAAGAAGTCTGAAGTTACTGAACCGGCTCTGCTTGTTAGAACTGGCTTGCGGCAGTCCGGGCAAAAATCTGAACTCAATTGAAAGTTTAACCATGCTTGAGCTTGATTGGGAAGATAGGTGGCTTAGCCACTTCTGCTCTCAAGCCGCCGAAAATACGGAAGTTGAATCCAGAATAGCCTGGGGTTGTGTTGGCCCCCATGTTGAAAATTGGCTCGGCTCTGACAAAAGCGGTGATCGGTAGACGCGGGTGAATGCGGCGACCGGCTTCTAGAGTAGTAATGATTACTTGGTTGTTTGGTCCAAACCTGAGGCGGCGGTTGCCAAAGTTAGTTACTAAAGTGTTGTCGACTAAGAAATTCCACGGGCCTTTGCGCCAGGCGCCACCGAAAGAATAGAACTGGTCGAACTCTTGGAAGCCACTAACTATGCCGTGCCATCTCACCTGACCCATGACACTGCCGTAGATCAAGCCAGATTGTCCGACACGCCTTGAGATAACCGCTGATGGTATCAAGTCGTTGAATAGCACTTGTGGCGAATTAACGGTATTGATAAACAACACCCTGGGCATTAAGCCAAAAGTAACGTTGGTCTTATCATTGATTTTGACGTCTCTGTCTATGCGTCCGCCGATAGAGTGAATATTTCTGCTGAGAGCATTGTTACGCAGAGTATATTGATCGCGGAAGAAGAAATAGTTGGCTGAAACTCTAGTTTTCTTGTCTAAGGCATAGCCAAGAGTAACGTTTGGCAGCACGCGGTAGACCATGTCTGACAAATAGTGGCGATTGGTTTGGAATGTATTGGCCTCAAAACGCAAAGAGTTTTCTACTGAAGCGTTGAAGAAGACTCGACCGGGTAATTTGTACAAGGCTTGGGATTTGAAAGAATCAAGACCATTGAAGGCACTAGTACGCTCCGGTAGGCGAACCGGAGTGAGGTCGATTGGTACGATGTCACTATCACGCTGAGGCGCTGATTGAGCAATAGCCCTTGGAGCTTCTTCGGTAAAGGATGCGGATGCTTCTACTGTTTTGTCTGTACCTTCAGAATTCTCTGATTTATTTGAGCTTTCTGAGGAAACGGCTTGGCTAGATTTAGCAGCTTCTGTTTCTTGGCCCGGAAGCGAAATGCGTTCTAAATTAACACTGGTATCACGGGCAAAACTACCAGAATCAATTAATGCTGGTGTAGGCGGTTCAACTGCCATCGCCATTGGTGCAGATTGCAAAAGCGACAATGTTAGGCCCGACAACAATAATTGTCTGTACTTAAACTGGGTCAACTTTCCCGCTCCAGGACTTAGTAAATTTAGGTTGCCATGAGAACTAATGTAATTTCCACTTGGCGATTATATCTCAGTGCCTGATCCTTGAATAGCTAATATTCTTCACTTTCTTGTTAGCCCTTTCACCCTATGCGCGAAATCAACAGTGTTAGGATAGGCACCATCTTTGGAACTATGGAGTTTAGCCCTTGTCATCGTCATCTTCAGTAAATAGCTCTGCTTCTCAAGAGCTTCGAGATCCCGCAATTAGAGTGGTCTTGCAGCCTAAAGACACCAATAATGCTGGCACAATCTTTGGTGGCATCATCCTAAGCTATATCGATTTAGCTGGTGCTGTGGAGGTTGGCAAGACAACCAAACAACGTATAGTCACCGCTGGGATTAAAGAAGTAGAATTTAAAGCTCCTGTACTGGTTGGTGAAGTGGTGAGCTTCTACACTAAGACCTTGCGAGTCGGTCGCACTTCGGTGACAGTTACAGTTGAAGTTGAGTCTACGAGAGGCCACGACCAGGTTCGAGTGACTTCTGCCGAACTGACTTTTGTTTGCCTTGACAAAGATGGTAAGCCGACGCCAGTAGTACCTAGTTGATGATTCTGAAAAAAAACGACATGATCTGGAGCTCTTCTGATGACAACCATTGATCCCGTATTTGAGAAAGCTAGTGTCGAAAAGATTCGACTCTATTTAGGTACTGGTGCTGGCAAGACCACGGCTACTTTTGGTTTGGCATTGAGAGCTCTGAGTAAGGGCATGAATGTCACTCTGGTGTTTTTCGACAAGCTTGAAGAAAATTCTTCTGAAGGTAAGGGATTGAGGATACTAGCCGAGTCTAAAGTTGAAGGTTTCGGTCGTTTGACCATGAACTATACCGGTGTAAATCGCCTAGGTACGGGGCCAAAAGGAAGTTTTAGACTCTATAGCTCTCCCAATGGTATTTTGCCTGAAGATAAAGAGGCAGCGGCCTTGGGGCTGACATTTCTGGCGGATGGCCTGAAGCGCAAAGACGATGTGATAATTGGTGATGAGCTACTAGATGTTGCTAGAGTTGGCCTCGTCGATTGGGACGCTGTAAAAGTCACCTTGGCTCAGCGCCAAGATCCCAGCGTTTTGGTGCTTACTGGTCGGCGTGCTCCTGATTGGCTCATGGCTGAGGCCAGCACCATATCTGCTACCACTCAATTGAAGCATCACGGTCGTGCCATTGAAGGCATAGATTGTTAGATTGCATAGATTGTTAGATTGCATAGATTGTTAGTTTTATTTGCTTTCAAATGAAACTACTGAGTGAAAAAAAAGGGGCCAGTGGCCCCTTTTTAGTTTTTATAATCTACTGGCTTAGCCTTCTGGGGCGTCTAGGGTACTTTTTTGAATTCGCCAGTTGTAGATACGGTGTTTGATGAACTGCTAGATGAAGCGCTGGAGGTCTTACCGATTTCTTCTTTCATCACTTCAATTGCTTTTGCCAGTTGGATATCTTTGCCGTCTGACGGGCCGCGTTTGAAGTTCGAAAGGGTTGGGTCGTACCACCATGGTCCTTTGGTTTCTTTGAGGTCTTCTTCTTTCAGTTCGACCTTGTAGTCAGGAATAATACCGGTCTTGTGGATGTCGGTATCGTTTGGTGTTAGATACTTGGCGATGGTGACATTGATGCCCGAACCATCATCGAGGCGGTTAATGGCCTGCACAAGCCCTTTACCGAACGATTTCTGGCCAACAAGTTTGGCTCGGCCATTGTCGCGAAGAGCACCACTGAGAATCTCGCTAGCTGAAGCAGAACCACCATTGATGAGCACTACTAGAGGTTGGGTGCTGATCGGAGAACCGGCTGATACCTGTGATTGCTTATAACCTTCGGCATCAATAGTACTGACGATAATTCCTTTCTCTAAGAACATGTTGGCGATCTGAACGGCATTAGATAGAAGGCCGCCGGGATTGTTTCGCAGATCGAGGATGATGCCATCAGCTTTCGAAACTGTATTTAAAGCTTTAACCATCTCTTTGTCAGCTTTATTGGAGATAAAGCTTTCAAGGCGTATGTAACCGATATTGCCTGGCAATATTTCAGATGTACCAACAGCTTTAATTGGAATTTCAGCCCTTTGCAATGTCACTTTCTTTCGTTCAGCTTTGCGAGTGAAAGTAATTATGACTTTGGTATCAATCGGTCCACGAATTTGTTTGACCACCTGGTCTAGCGACTGGCCTTTAACCTGCTTATTATCAACTTCGATAATTTCATCACCGGATAGCATGCCAGCGTTGTAGGCAGGAGTGCCCTCAATAGGCGCAATGACAACAACTTTGTGCTCTTTGTTCATGCCCAGTTGCATGCCTACGCCAAAGAGGTGAGCTTCAATTTGGTCTTTCTCTTCAGAAAATGCTTCGCGATCGAGAAAACGAGTATATGGATCATTTAATGAAGCCAGCATCGTCTCAACTGCTTTGTGCGATTCATCGCTGGTTTTGAGCTTGCCGTCGTAGTTATGCTCCCAACGGTTCCAGTTCTGGCCATTAAACTTCTGGTCGTAGTACTGTTCTTTGATCAGTTTCCACGAGCGGCGATAAAGATCTTGTGGATTAGACTGAGCCAGGGCAACTTGCCTAGTCAGATCATGGGAGATACCAGCCGCGCCATCTGCAATTAGCGTTTGAGAAATGGCATCGCCTTTACCCTTAGCAAACAACCAGCTTTGTAAACCAAAGAAAGCAAGGCAGAATGCAAGCGGTATTCCGACCCGAGCTATTACTTTCCTATCCAACAACTTTCTACCTCTACCTTCAAGTATTCAATAACACAAATCTTAGATCACTATGCCCTTGGCTCGCCCAGACTACGCTTCCTCTCTTAAGAATGCTGAAGCAAAATCACCAGGTCGGTGAAGTCTTGGGAATTTTTAATTGTAGCCCCAAATCGGCCCGCGCGTCGACAAATAGCCAGTTTCTTGCGGCAAAAGCTGTGAGAATTCTTTTTCTCCGGAAGAAGTTAATTATTTTGGGTTTCAAGTATCTTGGCATTTCCCCTATGATTGCAGTCTGTAGGGTCAACTTGAAGTTCTGTTGACAACCTCGGGGCCGCTTGCAGAAAGCATATCGATAGCAGATCTACAGTATATCGACGGTCCAAGATCTACATAAGAAGTTCAGGTAATTTGGAGGCGGCTCTAGAATGATGGCCAATCAGGGAACACTTCTGGAGAAAGGCAAAACAGATAGTTTAGCGGCTGATTCTTCGGCAACCTGCTCTGGCCACCCATCCCACCAAAGTGCCGATTCTCTGGCTAATATGGAATCCCAGTTGAATACCGATAGCAAAACTCGCCAATTCTCTGTCACAGCAGCAATCAACAAGATCAAGATCTCTGAACGCACCAAATTGCGGGCCAAAATAGCAGTTTCAGTGATTTTGTTCGCCAGTTTGTTCTTGTTCGGCAAAGTTGACCTGTCTAAGTCTATAGAAGTAGCGCTCAAGGCCAACCCCTGGTACCTTCTGGCTGCTGTGGGCCTGTTCTTAGGGTCTACATTCTTAAATGCTCACCGCTGGAAACTCCTTGCCAGCGCCGTTGGCCTTAATCAGAGTCTGCTCAAGATGGTGCAGTTCTGCTTTGTTGGAGTATTTTTCAATCTCTTCTTGCCTTCCACTGTGGGCGGAGACTTTAGTCGTTGTTATTACCTGTCTAAAGGTACGGGCAAATATGCCCATGCTTTCTATTCGGTCTTAGCTGACCGCACGGTGGGAATTGCCGTGCTGTTTCTCTTTGCCTCAGTTGGTATTTTGTTTGGACCGGGTGGCGGTGGTTTGCCGCTGCAGCTTAAATTGCCTATTTTGCTCGGTACCGTGGGTATTTTCTCCGTTCTACCGTTCTTGCCTCAACTGGCTGTGCGCTTCTTTGGCCCTGAAAACTGGATTTCAAGGCAGCTCAATAATTCTCCAGCATCGATTTATTGGCACGACCGCGGCTTGATGGCTACGACAATTGGCTTGTCGGTAATCATGCAAGTTGTGATAGTTATGTGTCACGTGGCTGTTGGTCTTGCCCTTGGCCTGACCAGCATTCCTCTTTGGTACTATTTCGTTTTCTATCCCTCAGTCGCTGTTCTCGGCTTTATTACACCGAGTTTTAACGGCATCGGTATTCGCGAGTGGGCCTACACTTACTTTCTCACTCTGGCTGGCGTTGATCGGGCCCCCGCGCTTACTTATGCAATCATGTGGCTGGGATTAACCACGCTCTCAAGCCTGGTTGGTGGTCTCGTCTATGTGCTCGGTCACTTCAAGATTTCGAAAGCAGAGAAAGACTTGATGGAGTCTGGAAATATGGGCAACCTAAACTAATTGGAAATTGGCAATGCTGGGCACTAAAGTCAGTTTTCTGCCTGGACGCAGCCCCCTTGAGGTCGACGTCGTTCGGCAGATTTTTTCAATTGCTAGCGCCGCTGGCGTTAAGGCCTATCTCGTTGGTGGTGCCGTTCGCGACGCTATTGATGTAGGTCGAAAACCAGCTCAATCGCTTAAGGGAGAAGCTGGGGCAATAGATTTTGACTTCGCTGTGCTGCCTGATTTTAGTAAGAGCAGTGCGGACGAAACCAAGCCTAACCCGGCAATCAGTTTGGCCCAGGTTGTGGCTGACGCTCTGGCTGGTCACTTCGTTATGCTTGATCAATCTAACGATATTGCCCGGGTGGTTCTTGTTCCGGCTGAGCCGTCTGAGCCCCAAACTTATCTCGATTTTGCCGGCTGTATTGAAGGCAGTCTTGAGCGCGATATTTTGCGTCGTGATTTCACTGTTAATGCCATTGTTTTTGATGCGGAGCAACCTCAAGTGGTGCTCGACCCTACTGGCGGTTTGCAAGATCTTAGCGATAACATCATTCGCGCTGTGTCGGAGAGCGTTCTTGTGGATGATCCACTACGGGTGCTAAGAGCTTATCGCTTTGCTGCCTATCTTGGTGCTGAGATTGAGCCGGTCACTCGTGGCTATCTAAAGCAGCATGCCAAGCTGCTTGGGCAGGTTGCTCGCGAGCGCATATCGTATGAATTTTTCACTTTGATGAACTGTGAGAAGGTGGCCCGGCTAATTGTCGAAATGGGTGAAATAGGCTTGCTAGAAGAAATCTATCCCGAATTGAAAGACTGTCGCCGAGTAACAGCTAACAGCTTTCATCACCTTGCTTTGTTCGATCATAGTGTTGAAACTATCCCCCAGCTCGAAAATAGATTTCAGGCTCTGCCAGAATGGGTGCAGCATTCAGCTCACCAACCCCTAGTGCCTGGGGTGACAAGGCTAGCAGCAACCAAGATAGCGGCCCTCTTGCATGACATTGGTAAGCCCGATACCTGGGAGATTACTGAGGAAGGTCGTCATACGTTTATTGGCCATGACAAGCTTGGTGCCGAGATGATTCGCCCCCTGGCCGATAGAGAAAAATGGTCTAAAACCATGACTCGTTTTGTTGAGAGGCTTGTGCTCTGGCATCTGCGTCCTGGTCATCTCTTCCACACCGGTACACCCAGTCCTAAGGCCCTCAATCGTTTCTATCGCACGGTGGGCGAAGAAGTACCTGAGCTGATGATGTTGGCTTTTGCTGACTTTGGAGCTACCTGTGGCGCTGGGCTCGCAGCTGAACGTGACCGCCTAGAGCAGTGCCTAGTAGAATTGATGAATGGATATCCGGCTTATATAGAAGCCACAAAAAGATTGCCCAAGTTGATGGACGGGGCGGATGTAATGAGGATATTGGGGATAAAACCGGGTCCAATTATCGGTGAAATTCTCAATTCGCTTACTGAAGCGCAAGAAATTAAGGAAGTAATGAACGTGGCTCAGGCTGAGGCTTTTGTTCGTTCTTACAAAGCTATTGAAAACCAGTAAAAAAGAAAGTTTCCGCTTGATAACTAAATTTCAGGGTTAAGTGGAAGTTTAGCGGGCATAAGAAATGCAGAGAAACAAACACAACGTTCGGACCTAGTCTGAACGGAGTAGTAAGGATTTCAAGAACAGTAGACAACGCGAAGGCCCCAGCTGAGGGTCTTGTTTTCCACTGACATTTTTTAAATTTCCTGGCAAATAGCTTAATAAGGTGAAAACAATGAACGCTAAAGTAGACAAACTTCAGAACTACACAGTAATTGCTCGTCTCGATGATGCCATTCCACTGAATACTGAAGAATGGCTTGCCACCGAGCGTCTGCTCAATCAAGTCAGTGAGTTTGTGCCCATGTCTATGCTCAATGCTTTGACCGAATCAATTATCAATTATGCTGATGATCAAGCTCGTCGTGGCTATATTCTCGGCCAAGAAGATCTCGTCAGTGAGCTCAAGAGAAAGGCTTCTAAAATAGCCTAACTGCAAAAATTTTCAGCAATTCAAGCAAGCTATAGCCAGAAGTTATATTGTTGCCATCCCCTTTCGGATGGCAACATTTTTTTGTTTACAGATATAATTGACAAGGTAGCTATAGACAGAGAAAGAGAGCAAGCGGTCGCTGACCACGGAGTTATTTTGCCAAGTTCTAGCAGTCAGTTAAATTTTAAAGTACGCCACTGGACCACAATTAATAAAGAACTGGTTGCTGACTGTCGAGTTTTTACCGTTCACAAGCAAATTTCACAGCGCACTACTGAAGGTGTCAGCGAGACCCACGACTTTTTTGTATTCAAACCCACTGATTGGGTTAATGTCATTGCCGTAACCCCTGATTATCAGGTTGTCTTAATCGAACAGTATCGTCATGGCATTGAGCAAGTTACTTTAGAAATTCCTGGTGGCATGATTGATGCCGAAGACGCTAGTTCATTAATTGCCGGTCAAAGGGAGCTGCTGGAAGAAACTGGTTGCAGCGGTGAAGACTTGATTTTCCTGGGGCGCAACCATCCAAATCCTGCCATTCAAAGCAATATTTGCGATACCTACCTAACTCTGAACGTCAAACAAACTCATGTTCCCAGCTTCGATAGTACTGAAGAAGTAGCAATTCGACTGGTTCCAATCAAAGATATTCCGCGCCTGATCAAAAACGGCATGATTACTCATGCTCTAGTTATAGTTGCCTTCCATTATCTGCAGCAATACTGTCTTGAAAACGTCTCCCTAAATCCAGAAATAGATAAGCTCAATCCGTTTTCATAAGACTAAAAAAAGATAGGTCTAAGTATGCACATTGGCAATTTCCCTCCGGTCTATCATTTAGTGCTTGAGGCTTTTGCATTTTGGATTGGCTTTCGCCTCTACCTTAAACTTAAGAAGAGAGACACACTGACCTTTAAACAACGGGTTCCCGTATTGCTCGGCGGTATGTTAGGTGCAGCTATCGGCAGCAAAACCCTCTATTTGCTCGAAGATCCATCGTTCTTTATGCAGAATCTCAACAACTGGCAGCTGCTCTTGGCTGGCAAGTCGTTGGTCGGTGGCATACTGGGCGGCTGGATTCTCATTGAATTAGCAAAAAAAATAGTTGGGGTAAAGTCAGCCACTGGTGATAGCTTTGTTGTGCCCCTTATTGTCGCTATGGTGATTGGCCGTATTGGTTGTTTTCTTTGTGGCCTATCAGACCGTACTTACGGACTGCCGACTGATTTGCCCTGGGCCCTTGATTTTGGTGACGGCATGCGTCGACATCCAACTCAGCTTTACGAAATATTGTTTTTGGTCACGCTCTTGCTGGCCTTCACTCAACTGGTAAAGCAAAATCTGCAGCAGGGCGAGCTGTGGAAGATTTTTATCTTGGCCTATTTGTCGTTTAGGTTCTGTGTCGAGTTCATTAAGCCTGTTGCCCACGTATACTGCGGTTTGGATATTGAACAAGTGGTGACCATTGGTGCCTATATTTACTATGCACCTTATTTAATTTCTAAGCTCCAACCTAAAACTGCACAAGGAGCTGTTTAATGAAAACGGCAGATCGCCCTTATATCTTCTTTGAACTAACCAATAGTGTTTGTTCTACCTGTCTGGAAAAAATTGAGGCAAAAATTGTTTTTCAGGACGAACGGGTCTATCTCTTGAAAAACTGTCTCAAGCATGGTCGCGAAAAGGTCTTAGTTTCTACAGATATAGAATATTTCAAGCTTTCACGCAGTTTCTTGAAGCCGGGGCAGCTGCCTTTGCGCTTCAATACTGAGACTAAGTTTGGTTGCCCCTACGACTGTGGCTTGTGCCCTGATCATGAGCAGCATAGCTGTTTGACCTTAATTGAAGTGACTGACAAGTGCAATCTGGAATGTCCTGTCTGCTATGCCGAATCAGGCCCTAATACCGGTGCTCATCGCTCTCTAGAGCTGATTGATTTTATGCTGGACGAACTTGTCAAAAATGAGGGTGAACCAGATGTGGTGCAAATTAGTGGCGGCGAACCAACTATTCATCCCCAATTCTTTGATATTCTTGATCTGGCTAGAAGCAAGCCCATTCGGCATTTAATGGTTAATACCAATGGTGTAAGAATTGCTCGTGATCGCGATTTTTGTGCTCGTTTAGCTACATATATGCCAGGCTTTGAGGTCTATCTCCAGTTTGACGGCTTGCGCAAAGAAACCTATACAGAGTTACGAGGTGAAAACTTAACAGCTGTTCGGCAGAAGGCCCTGGCTCATCTTAACGAATTTGATATTGCCACGACTCTGGTTGTAACTTTGGCCCGTGGGCTCAATGATGATGAGATTGGCGAGATTATTGACTTTGCTTTGAAGCAGCCCTGTGTCAGAGGGGTGACCTTTCAGCCAATCCAATCAGAAGGGCGGGTCTTAGGCTTTGACCCAGCAGATAGGCTGACTTTAGCGGAAGTTAGACAAAAGATTTTGCAGCAGTCAAAGGTCTTTAGTGACGATGACATTATTCCTGTACCTTGCCACCCAGACTGTATTGCTATGGCCTATGCCATAAAGATAGACGATAAAGTGGTGCCCTTATCTGGAGTGATTGGTGCAGATGTATTGCTCAAAGAAGCTGGAAATACTATTCAGTATGAATCAGATCCAGCTGTCCGAGCCAAAATATTTGAATTGTTTTCCCTCGGCAAAACCACAGGCACAGTCTCCCATGCCATTGGTGACCTCTTGTGTTGTCTTCCCAAGCTAGAGTTTCCCTCTGAGCTTTCCTACAAAAATATTTTTCGCATAATCATCATGGAATTTTTGGATAAGTACAATTTTGATGTCAGGTCGGTAAAGCGCACCTGCGTGCACATTGTTCACCCTGACGGCCGCATAATTCCCTTCGATACCTATAATATGTTCTATCGCGGCAATCTTGACGTCAAAGCCCTTTCAAAACATCAGGTTGAGCAAAAGATATGAGCTTACTTGATAGTCATTATCTCGAATTTGATCAGTCTTTTGACCAGGCCTGGGAGCTGGTGCAGCAGTGTCTCTCTAGGTCATCTCAACCGGGCTTTGAGTGGAGAATTGAAGACGACAAAGAAGCTAAACGTATTACTGCCACCGGTGAAATAGGCAATGCTTTTCAGATCCAAAGACAGTTGATTTTGCAGCTGGTGTTTTCTGAAGGTGCTGAGAAAGGCCGCCTTGACTTGCATTATATGGTTGTGCCCATGCGCAACATTGAACCGGCATTGGCTATATTTCAAGAATTTAGAGAGCAAATCGAGCTGGCTTTTGCCTCTAAATTGATCGCCTATAAGTCTGCGTCCGCTGCTCTGCAGCTAGAATCGGCAGCCAGTAGTAGTTTAATCAAAGGCTTTGAGTTTGTTTTACTGGGCAATGTTGCCCTATTTACTTTGCTGGCTTTTACTATGGGAATTGCTGCAGCCGGGGGTATAGTTATTTGCCTTCAGGTTCTCTGGGTGCCAGTTGCCATAATTTCTAGCTTCTATAGGTCGCTGACTAGAACGCAGACTATCAAAGGGATAGCTATTAAGCCATTAGAAAGGCTCTGGCTTGGCTCTCTAGCCTTTGGCGGAGGGATGCTCATTTCTGCCATTGTTTGTCCTATTATTCTCTGGGGCCTATGTACTGGATTGTCATTTGTTGCTCGCGGTGGTGGTTAGAGCAAAATGAGCCTATTGGAAGGCCACTATATTGAATGTGCCCGCTCTTTTGAGAGTGCTTGGGAGCTCGTTCTCCAAGCCCTGGAGGCTTCATCGAAGCCTGGTTTCGTCTGGCAAATTGTGCCTTATAAAGAGGCTAAGCGCATTCATGCCACCATGGATTTTGGCAATGCCTTTGAAGTGAAGCGGCATTTGACCCTGGAGCTAGTCTTTTCACAAATCGGCGACGCTTTGCGCCTAGAAATGCACTACGTAATTATTCCAATGGTCAATATCGGTCAGTCTGAGAAGCTATTACAGGCGGCTAGAGACAAAATAGGTCATTTGCTCACTGCCAGCCAAGAGATCTATCAAGTTGGTGTCATCCCAGCCAGCAGTGAAGTTCGCACTGAAGTTGAAGGCAGTGATCGCCTGTTGCAATGCATTGAGATGGTGCTTTTGCTTAATCTGGTTCTAGTGCTGATATTTTCGCTGACGACAAAGTCGCTACAGTCGGCTATGTCTATGGTTCTAATGCTGCAATTCTTTTGGATACCAATTGGTGTCTTTTACGCCTTGTTCTCAGGCTTTAGCAAGCTGAAGGCTGGCTCAAGCTGGAGCTTCGGTAGTGTCATTGTCTGCACCTTCGGTGCTATTGGCCTAGTTCTTGGTGGTATCGCTATTAGTGGTATTGCCTTAGTCATTATCTTATTGGGCCTTTGTGGTGCTCTGTTCGGGCACGCTCAGGGTTAGTCACAGTTTCTCTTCGATGCTGGAGCTTATGTATGCGCAGGACCTGTATAGCCTTAAGTAGCATAAGTCTCAGCTCTGCGATGGCAACCTTAGTTCTGCTGCTTTTATTGTCATTCTCGCCTGGTACTGCGGCACCTTTGAGCCGAGCTAGTGAATCTCTGCGAATGGCTAATAGCTTGATTGCAAAGAACAACCACAGAAAGGCCTTGCCATACTTGGACCGCGCTATAGAACTTGATCCCAAATCAGCAGAAGCATATTGTCAGCGCGGTTATGTGCACTTTTCGCTTGAAGAAATAGAGCAGGCAGAACTTGATCTAAATAAAGCAATCTCGTTAGAGCCGAGGATGGCAGAGGCTTATTTTCAAAGAGCTAGAGTCTACGGTGAACAAGGTAAAGTAGATTTAGCATTAAGTGAATCAGCAAAGGGCATTGCTCTTAGTGGTGGCAAGTGTCGATCTCACTGGTTCCAAGATCGAGCAGCCTGGTATGCTCAGAAGGGTGATAATGCTCATGCCATAGAGGAATATACCCGCTCAATTCAGGCCAATCCACAAGACTTTTGGCCTTATTTCTTTCGTGCTTCTATCTACTACAAGGCTGGCTATTACGCAAAAGCTATCTCTGACTTGAATATTGCGGCCAAGCCGCCCAGCAACGTTAGTTTAGGCCGCTTACGCTTCCTGCGAGCTCAATGCTACGACAAGTTAGGGCAGCATGACCTCGCCGCCAAAGATAGAAAAGAAGCGAATAGTGACGCTCTCAAGCAAATGGCTGATTTCTAGACTCGATGATTTTCGACCTAGCGTACGTAAGCCAATGGGTTGTTAGGCTTACCGTTCACTCTAACTTCAAAGTGTAAGTGTGGACCGGTGGAGAATCCGGTGGTTCCTTCATAAGCAATGACATCGCCCTTAGCGACGTTATCACCAGCACCCACAGCCACTCTAGATAAGTGAGCATAGAGTGTAGCCATGCTGTTGCCATGGCTTATGATTACGACTTTTCCGTAGCCACCATACCAACCTGTATAAAGAACGTTGCCACCATCGGCGGCGTGAATGGCTGAGCGGTTCGGGCCAGCCAGGTCAACTCCAGAGTGGAACTTGCGCACACCGAATATGGGGTGTTTGCGCCAACCGAAAGGTGAGGTTACCGGTGCTCTTAGTGGCATACACATGTTGCCAGAGCCAACTGTGATCGGTCCGCCTTTTTTGCGGTTAGAGCTTTCCATAACGAAAATCTGTTTCTCTAAACGAGCCGATTCGTTAGCCAGTTCTCTTTCTGCTTGTTCATAGAAGGCGCGTTGACTGCGCAGACGCTCTGCTGTTTGTTGCTGACCCAGCTTCTCTTTGGCAATAGCCATAGCTTTCTCAGCAATTTGTGATACTAAATCGGCAAGCATATTCTTTTGTGCACCAAGTTGCTGCTTGTTTTGCGATAGCATTGACTCTCGTAAACGCAATTCGTCAATCAGCTTTTTATCTTGTTCTGCCACACGCTCTTGATAGTAGAGGCGGTCGAGCAGGGTTTGCAAATTGTCGACCTGGAAGAGCATTTCAACAAAATTCAAGCGATTGCCTTCGTAGATTTCTCTAAGACGAAAGGCAGCAGACTCTTGCAAGCTTGCTTCTTTGGTTTTCACCGTAGTCAGTTTTGCTTGGGTTTCGTTGATTTTGTTTTCAGTGTGGCTAACTTGTTGCTTAGTGTTAGTCAACTTGCCAGTGGTGGCAGCTAGCTCTCTTTGAATGATGCCGAGCTTCTCATAGGCCTTGCGCTCATTCTTTCTAATTGCTTGAGCCTTAGCATGGTATTCACGCTTTTCTCTTTCTAATTTTTGCTTCTCTTGTTGTAAGAGACGCTTTTTAGCCTCATTAGAGCTACCGCTCTCGTAGGCGACAACAGTGTTAGCCGAATGGTGCAAGCTTGAGTGCACGTCTGTGGCACTTGCTGGCAATGTTTGGCTGCCTAGAGTCATTATTGATAGAGACACTGCTGATAGTGCAGCGCTTCTGATATTTTTGAATTTCAATTTTTGGGAAACCAATCTGAATGCCTTCAATATCTGAATCTGAAATTGAGTATCTTGATGGGAAGTGCAGTCTACCATTGAAAACCCAATGAGGCAAAGAACCCTCAATATGCTTTAAGTCTATAGCCGAAAGATATGACAATTATTAGCTATAATTTGGCCTGCTGGTTGCCGTGGCTTCGGCGTTTAGGCGCTGAACCGGTGCCTGAGGTCGATTGTTGAAATAACTTCAACACTTGGAGCATTATCTCAACATTCGTCACATGTTGTCATATAGTATCCGTCGACGCCGAAACTCCGTTTTGACCGACTGATTCCCGACTAATTCCCTCTAATGTTGGAAGAGCAAGATAAAATGTTGAAAGAGATTGTCAAGTATCCTTTGTCTATTAAAGGTCTAGCCACAACTGAATTTACTGAAGTAAAAAGTCCATTCAGCGGCGAAGTGGTGGCCGTGGTCGGTCAAGCTGACGAGAAAGCGATTGATGTTGCTCTGAGTCAGGCTAAAGAAACCTTTGAAAATGTGATGAAGAATATGCCAGCGTACAAGCGTTCGGAAATTCTGGCTAAGACTTCACAGCTAATTCTGAGCAACATCGAAGACATGGCTCAGACCATTGCCTTAGAAGGTGGGAAGCCTATCAAGGATGCCCGAATTGAAGTTTCACGCGCTGCCAATACTTTTGCCATTGCCTCACGCGAAGCTCTGCGCCTAGACGGTGAGCAATTACAAATGGATACCAATGCAGGCAATGAAGCCCGCATCGGAATGATCTTGCGCGAGCCCATTGGTGTGGTGGCGGCTGTAACACCATTTAATTTCCCTTTGAACCTGGTGGCACACAAACTAGCCCCGGCCATTGCCGCTGGTAATACTGTTGTGCTTAAGCCCTCTTCACAAACTCCCGTTTCCAGTTTTAAATTGGCCGAGCTGCTCAAGCAAGCCGGGCTTCCCGACGGTGCTTTGATTGTCACTCCCTGTCGTGGCGCCAAAGGCAATGCGCTGGTGCGTGATTCTAGAATCGCTCTTTTAACTTTCACTGGTTCGCAAGAAGTAGGTTGGAGATTGCGCGGTGAAGTGCATGCTGGCGTCAGGGTGATTCTTGAGCTGGGTGGCAATGCCGGAATTGTGGTGCACTCTGATGCCGATCTTGAGGCTGCCGCTAAAGCTGCTTGTCGTGGCGGATATGCCCATGCTGGCCAAATTTGTATTTCAGTGCAACGGGTTTATGTTCAAAGCAAGGTCTACGATCAGTTCTTGGATAAATTCAAGAGTCTGGTTGCGGCCCTTAAAGTTGGTGATCCACTAAGTGACGATACCGATGTTGGTCCACTGATTGACGCTGGTTCAGTTGACAAAACCATTGAATGGGTCGACGAAGCTGTTAAAGGCGGAGCCAAGCTTGTTCACGGTGGCAAGAAGTGCGGCAACAACTTGGTTGAGCCAGTGATATTGACTGAGACCAATCGCGGTATGTCGGTGGTTTCTGAAGAAGTCTTTGGACCGATTGTCAGCATTATGAAGTATGACACTGTAGATGATGCCATAGCTTCTTGTAATGATTCTCGATATGGTCTTCAAGCTGGCGTGTTTACTGCTAACGTTGATGTCGCCTTTAAGCTTGCTCGTGGCATCGATGCTGGTGGCGTCATGGTTAACGATGCTCCCACTTTCAGAGCTGACCATATGCCTTACGGCGGGCGGAAAGAGTCAGGCTTAGGCCTAGAGGGTATACGTTATGCCCTTACTGAAATGACTCAACCTAAGTTCATTTGCCTTAATTTGAATCCTAATGTGTAACCGACCATGGTCAAAATAGACGATCGTTTTCGCGAAGCAATTCAGGCAATTGATGGTGCCTTGGTTGTGTCGTGCCAAGCAAGCAGTGGTGAGCCCCTCAATCATCCCGATCATATACTGGCTATGTCGCTCTCTGCTCTCAATGGTGGGGCTCGCGCCCTGCGCTTAGAGGGTGTTGAGAACGTCAGGCATGTGCGAGCTGCTGCTGAGAAACTCTTTGAAGGTCATTTACCTATTGTTGGTTTGACTAAATCAGAGATTCCTGCCAGTGAGAAGTTGTCTTCTGTCTATATCACCGCTAGTTTTGCTGAAGCTGAGGCTCTGGCCAAAGCGGGCGCAGATTTTATAGCTCTAGATGCTACTGGCCGCAAGCGAGCTGACCAGCTCAGCTTAAGGGAAACCATCGAAAAGATTCATCGGCAGTTGAATTTGCCCGTTTGGGCTGATTGTTCTACTTTTGGCGAGGGAATCGCCGCTGATGAGGCAGGAGCTGATATTATCTCAACTACTCTCTTTGGCTATACTGAAGAGACTGCTTTACCTAAAGAGCACGGCCCTGGTTTGGATTTGCTAAAAGAATTTGTCGATCATATTGCTTCGCCGGTGATTCTTGAAGGACGTATTTGGACACCAGAAGAGCTTACTAGAGCCTTCGATCTTGGTGCCTATGCTGTGGTTGTTGGTTCTGCCATTACCAGGCCGCAATTGATTACTGAGCGCTTTGTTAAGGCCATTCCTTCAAGAAGGGTTCGTATGCCTGGCTTCAAGCCTAGCCGCTAAACAATGACCTTATACCAGTACTACACACTCTTTCCAATTATCATCCTCTCAGGCATTTCGCTGGGAGTGCGCTCAATGATGCCTCTGTCATGGGGTAAAGGCCTGGTTCTGCAAAGTTGTCTGGTACTCCTGGCAGTGCTCATTGGTGTCCTTTTAAAGAATATATGGATAGCTCAGATCGCCGGTTGGACTTTATTTCTCTTGTTCCATGTACCGGCCTGGTACATTTTTGGTCAAGCCAAAAATTCAATGACGCGCATGAACACAGACGAAATGGCCAGGTGGGGCAAATTGCTACCGTTGGTGTTCTGGGGCTTGCCTGGCCAATTTTGGAAAGATATGGTCGATGCTTATATTGCCTTTTCTAAGGAAAACCCCGCCCTGGGAGAAGAACTTTTAAGCCGCTGGCAAAATTCGCCAGCTCTTCCTGATAGCCTGAAAGATGTGCCCATTCAATATGGTCTCTATGGCAATTGCCTCTGCTGGCAGTGGCAGGCTGTGGTTGATGACTTTGAGAAATTGCGCTTTGCTGCTCGCAAGGCTTCGCCCATGCTTTATTTCTCTGCTGCAAGAGCTTATATCGAGTTAGGTCTATATAAGAAGGCAGCGGAGTGTCTGCGACAATCGCGCTTCGATGAATCTATTACTCCTCTTGATTCTCTTGCTACAGCACTGCTACCTTTTTTCTCTTTGTGCGGTGCTCGCAATCAAGTAGACCAGCTATTGGCCGTCATTAACGAAGCAAAGATCACCCTCCCTGAGGCCCTTTCACTTTACTGGATGGGACGCTGTCTCACTAAAGAAGGTGAGATTGCCCAAGCCCAAGCAGCATTCGAGAAGGCGCTGACCAAAACCGAAGTGCCGATTTTGCGTAAGCGCATTCAGTACGCTCTTGCCCAAACCAATTTAGATAGCGAGATTGTGCATAAGGGCAGCGTAGCTTTCACTGTCGATGACTGCAAGGCGGAGATGAAGGATATTTGGTCTCATTTTCAACGTGGCGCCTTCATTCAAGAAATTTTGGCACCGCGCAGGCGCTCTCCGGTGGTTAATGGCCTGCTCTTCATCAACTTATCAGTCTTTCTACTGGCTGACCCGCACTTTAAGCTGGCACCGTCCCTTGCTCTTTCGATATTTAGTAGCGGAATGCTTTCTGATGCGGTGATCAAGCATGGCGAATACTATCGCTTGATCACTTATATGTTCTTACACACAACCGTGATTCATCTCGGTGTCAATATGCTTGGGCTATTGGCATTTGGCCGAATCACAGAGAATATTTTTGGTACCAATCGCTTTCTTGCTATTTATTTTTTCGGTGGCGTTCTCTCTGGCGTTGCTCACCTTCTGTTGCGTCCCGATGAGCCTGCAGTTGGTGCTTCTGGAGCAATCCTTGCCATCTTTGGTGCCGTTGGCGTGGGCATCTGGAAGTTGAAGGCTGTATTGCCGGAATCATTGCGCAAGCGCTATTTATGGATGATGGTGGCTATTGCTTTGTCGCAAATAGTAATGGACCAATTCATTCCACATATTGCCGTTTTCGCACATCTTGGTGGCTTAATTGCTGGTATCGCATTAGGTGCAGTGACATCAATACGCACACCTTCGAAAGAAGTTATTGATGGTACCCAGAAGTTTGTTGAAGGCTAAGCAATTTCGCCTTGTTGCTGTGATGCCATAGTGCTAGATTATAGCGGTGGCAGCGGCTGCCAAGAGCTTCTTGTAAAGAGTCAAAGATTATGCACGATTGTCCTACCTGCAAAGTTCCACTACATGGCCATGAGCTTGTTTGTCCCTCCTGCGGTACAAAGCAGAGAGTAAAGCTCGGTTCAAGCAAGCTTTTTGGTAGTGAACAAGCGGCTCAGAAACCAACTATTAACTTGATGCCTTTTGTCGCGGCTGGGTTGATTGCCCTAGGTGTTGCCGGTTATCTCTTGAAAGATAGCTGGATCGGACAACTTATTAATCGTCCACCACAGGTAGAAGATCCAATTGCCAAAATGACTTTCCTAGAAGCCCGAAACATAATCGAAACTAAGATTACTGAGGGAGTTGCTACTACTGGTGGAAAAACCACTTTTAAGTGGCAGAGAGCTGGCGCAGAAGTTGATAAAACTAGTGAAGGCCCGGTCGAAGTTGAAGCTCAAGTTGAGCTGAAAGACCCTAGTGAACGTAAAGCAATTATTGATCCAGTCAAAGAGTATTTTGAAAAAGCTGGCATAACCACTCTCAACGTCAAAGACGAAAAGTTGCACGCTACCTGGACCTACTCAGTAACTCCTGCTCCGGCTCAGGCTGAATAAATGGCAAGTAAGAAGAGATTGCCATTAGCAATTGCTCTTACTTTAGCTCTTGCCGGCATGGCAATTTATGTATTAGATCAGTTCGATGACGACTCTTCTCGCGGGGCTCAAGCGCAAACCGCAGATGCTAACTCGAGCAGTCAACCCAGCGTTCTCTATTCAATATTTGATCCAAAATTCAACTTGGTTGCTGGTAATTATTTGATCCCCAGTGGTTGGCAGGCTCAGAGTCAGGTTGCTTGGAACATTGAGCATTTTAGTCAACCGCTGAAATTACATTCTGTTGCTTGTAGTGCCGATGGAAAATCGGCCTTAGAATTTTTCCCCACTGAGCAATTCGTCTGGTTGGTGCCAAGAGCTATGGCTCGTCCTGGTCAAGCATTAGGTGATGGAGCTACCCTGCTTCCGCCCGTCTCAGCTCAAGAGGCGATGCAGTATTTTGAGATAGCAAAGCTGCGAGGCTCCGCTGAGAATTTGAAAATAGAGCAGATTGTCCCTGTGCCAGAACTAGCTCAGCGTCTCAACATTGCGACACCTGCTGGCGCAATGCAAGAGTGTGTTTGTGCCAGGATTTCATATCTGCTCAATGGTCAGCCCATAGAAGAAGAAATCTATGGCGTAAAGACTGCCTTTAATGGCGTGCCCAGTCGCAGTTACACGGCTGGTTCTATGGTGCAATATAACTGGGGCTTCGGTACTCTCTTTAGCTTCCGTGCTCCCCAGGGTCTACTAGACGGTCAACGCAACAATTTTTGGGCCATGGTCAGCTCATTTAAGCCGAATCCAGCATGGCAGGCTGTTCGAGCCCAGGTGCAGCAGCAAGCTCTGCAGCATAACAATTGGCGCTTGCAAGAAACTGCTAGTTCTATAGCTAATGCCAATAAGCTTGGACAGATGGTTGTAGCCGGGAATGCTCAATTTTTTGCCAATCAAGCTGCTCGTCGTGAACAAGAATATGCTTCTGATCAAATGCGCTTGCAGGCTCGTTCTGCGCCCACTGGTGCTGGCTCTGGCATGAGCCAAACAGAGGCCTTCGGTGACCTGATGATGGGGCGGGAAACGGCTGCCGATGGTTCAAAGCACGATGGCTATCACAATTCAATTTGGACAGACGGTCAGGGTAATTACCGACCCACCAATGATCCTAATTACAATCCGAATATTAACTCGAGTGGCAGCTGGACTCAGATAGATAAGATGCCTCTGGGGCGCTAAGCTCTATATTGAAAGGCTTACATTAGACGATCTCCCTAGTACCAGTTGACAATTCGTACTATTTTGTCGATTCGTCATATATTGAGGTTGTTGTGCCACATAGCAAAGCGCTTCAGGTTGCCTATTTGAATTTCCGTTCGCCAAGCGGGAATGCTATGGCAGAGTTTGCCCCAGCTTTAATTGTTTTGTTGATCTGCATTTTCTTTCCTCTCGTCGACATGTTGGCTGTGGGCTTGGCCTATTGTGACGCCCAAGTATTGAACACCAATCAGGTGCACGAAGCCTCTTTGCTAGATTGGCATGAGGCGGTAGACCCGAATGGAACTGTTTGTAAAGGCATACCTGACCAGTGGCTCAGCGGCATGGGCAAGTTCGTCAAAGTTGCTAGCCCACCAACCACAAGCATTAGTTATCGCGACGGCGAGTCAACGACCGGTGTGACAGACAAGATTGTTAGTGTCACGACTACTTTGGTTTGTACGCCGTTTCTTTCTATTCCTCTTCCGGTGTTCAATGTTCCGGGGCTAAACGGTCCGATGGCCTTTTCTATAACTTCGGAGCGGCCCATGGAGAATCCGGACTATGCTGGTCCGGCAAATGCTGGTGGATCTGGCGCTGGACCTGGCGGTGTACCTGGTGGAGCTGGACCTGGTGGCCCTGGACCTGGCGGCCCTGGACCAAATGGCCCTGCTGGACCTGGCGGACCAAGTGGCCCTGCTGGCCCTGGTGGACCAAGTGGCCCTGCTGGACCTGGTGGTCCAAGTGGCCCTGCTGGACCTGGCGGACCAAGTGGCCCTGCTGGCCCTGGTGGACCAAGTGGCCCGGCTGGACCTGGTGGACCAAGTGGCCCTGCTGGACCTGGTGGACCAAGTGGCCCTGCTGGACCTGGTGGACCAAGTGGCCCGGCTGGACCTGGCGGACCAGGTGGCCCTGCTGGCCCTAAAGGTCCTAGCGGTCCTAAAGGACCCAGTGGACCTTCTGGCCCAAGCGGCCCTAAAGGTCCGGGTGGTCCTACTGGACCCGGTGGGCCTAGTGGTCCTGGTGGACCGGGAAGCTCGGCTGGCCCTGCTGGGCCTGGTGGTCCGTTTGGACCCGGAGGCCCTAGTGGACCTGCTGGCCCAGGCGGACCCGGTGGCCCTGCTGGTCCTGCTGGACCGGGTGGCCCTGCCGGACCTGGCGGTCCAAGTGGACCGGCTGGTTCCGCTACACCCGGGGGCTAACCTTCGCTCTATTGCAGAACCAAATAAAGAGGCGGCTTGATGAGCCGCCTTTTTGAATTTCTGTTTGCTTACTTGCTTAGTTAGTTACTTACTTATTTCTTCTTTCCGCCGCCCAAAACCCCGCGGATGAATTTACCTAATGGATCATAGAACTCATCTACCACTCTTTCTTTCAATGGAATGATGGCATTGTCAGTGATGTGAATGTCTTCGGGACAAACTTCCGTGCAGCATTTTGTGATGTTGCAATAGCCAATGTGGCCTTCATCCTTCAGGTACTTCATACGGTTCGCTTCATCAAGCGGATGCATTTCGAGTCCAGCTACCCGCACCATGAAGCGCGGGCCCATGAAGTTGTCTTTGCGCTCGTGATCGCGTAGAACGTGGCAGACATTCTGGCAAAGGAAGCATTCGATACATTTGCGAAACTCTTGAACGCGCTCGATATCTTCTTGATAGATAGTCCAGTCAGCGTCAGGAGCAGGTGAAAATGCTTTGATTTTTTTGTTGACTTCGTAGTTCCAGCTTACATCGGTGACCAGGTCTTTGATGATTGGGAAAGTCTTGATTGGCTGTACACAAATGTCTTCGCCATCTTTGAACGAATCCATTCTTGATTTGCACATCAATGAAGGCATGCCGTTTACTTCAGCACTACATGAACCGCACTTAGCGGCCTTACAGTTCCAACGTACGGCTAGCTCAGGGTCAAAGTTTTGTTGAATATAGTGAATGGCATCCAAGACAACCATCCCAGCTTCAACAGGCACTTTGTAAGATTGAAACTCACCCTTGTCTTTAGTGCCTCTGTATACCTTCAGGGTCGCTTGACGACCGTTTGACTCAGGCATTGGCGGGCTCCTTTTTTACGAAAAGATCTTGAAGTTCTGCCGGCATCTCTGGCAGTGGAGTGTGCTCCAAAACCATCTTGCCATCAGGTCCTTTACTGCAGGCTGAGTTCTTTGTTCCCCAGGCTTTTTCAGTGTTGGGATAGTCAAGGCGGCTATGGGCACCACGGCTTTCATGACGAGATAAGGCACTGCGAGCAATGGCTTCGGAACAAATCATCATGTTCTTAAGATCGCGGCACATGTGCCAACCAGGGTTAAAGGCTTTTGTACCTTTAGCACCAGCTTTCTCTACTTCTGCTTTGAGCTCTTCTAGCTTTGCCACTCCAGTGGCTAGCTCTGCTTCTTCGCGGAAGATACCGACATAGGTCGACATGATTTTGTTCAGCTCTTTGTGCACGTCATATGGATTTTTGCCGTCCTTGATCAAGAACGGTGCTTCCATTTCAGCGATGGCTTCTTTGACAAACTTGTCGTCTATCTTCGGTTCGGTATTTAGGCCTTTGACATACTCAACGGCGCCAGCTCCAGCTCTCTTGCCGAATACTACAAGGTCAGACAAGGAGTTGCCGCCGAGGCGGTTGGCACCGTGCATGCCCCCAGAGCATTCTCCAGCAGCAAATAGTCCCGGCACTCGTGACATTTGAGTTTCAGCATCTACTCTAATACCACCCATGGTGTAGTGCATAGTTGGTCCAACTTCCATTGGGCCAGCCGTGATGTCTACATCTGCCAGGTCTTTGAACTGGTGATACATCGAAGGAAGTTTCTTCTTCACGCGCTCTGAATCCTGATAGCTGATATCAAGGAAAACACCACCGTGAGGGGAGCCGCGTCCTTCTTTCACTTCGGTATAGATGGCACGGGCGACGTTGTCGCGAGTGGATAATTCTGGTGGACGGCGGGCTTCAGTGCGGGTTCCGGCCAGTGCGGCATTGACCCAGGTGACAGCTTCCGCTTCGTCAGCAGCATAATCGTTTCTCGTGGCTTCAGGTAAGTATTTGAACATGAAGCGCTCACCAAGGCTGTTGCGCAAGATGCCGCCTTCACCGCGCACCCCTTCTGTTACCAGAATGCCGCGCACTCCTGGTGGCCAGACCATGCCGGTAGGGTGGAACTGAATAAATTCCATATCGATCAATTCAGCGCCAGCATCGTAGGCTAAGCCTTGACCATCACCAGTGTATTCCCACGAATTGGATGTCACTGTGTAGGCTTTGCCTGTTCCGCCAGTGGCAAGAACGATAGCTTTAGTTTTGAAGAGAATGTAGCGACCATCTTCGCGGTAATAGCCAAAAGCACCAGCGATTTTGTCGCCGTCTTTGATTAGCTTGGTTATGGTGCATTCCATATAAACTTCGATGCCCTGGTGCACACCGCGGTCTTGAAGTGTGCGAATCATCTCCAGGCCAGTTCTGTCACCAACGTGGCAGAGGCGTTTCCATGTATGACCACCAAAGGCTCGTTGCAAGATTTTGCCGTCTTTGGTACGGTCGAACACTGCACCCCAGCGCTCTAGTTCTTTTACCCGGTCTGGTGCTTCTTGAGCGTGCAACTGAGCCATGCGCCAGTTGTTTAGCTGCTTGCCACCGTTCATGGTGTCTTTGAAGTGAGTTTGCCAGCCATCCATAGGGTCTACGTTAGCTAGAGCAGCGGCGACACCGCCTTCTGCCATAACAGTGTGCGCTTTGCCTAAGAGTGATTTGCAGACCAGTCCTACGCTGACACCCTGGCCAGATACTTCGATGGCGGCTCTCAGGCCTGCTCCACCGGCTCCAATTACCAGGACGTCGTGTTCTCTAATTTCGTATTCGCTCATAATTTAAAATAATTGAAATGCAATGTTGGGATCGACACAGGTGAAACGGATATATAGGTCAGTCAGGGCCACAGAAAACAGTGAGGTCCAAGCCCATTGCTGGTGACGCTCATTGAATTTTGTTACTAGCTGCCATGCCTGGAAGGCCGGTTTAACTTTTGACTCATTGGAAGGGCAAGAGAAGCAATCTTCTTTACCGCCGACGATGTGTCTGCAAGCATGGCAGCCAAAGGTGTAACCAGAAAGAAGAATGCAGTTAGCGATCATCACTACAGTCAATACGCTGAGGTGGAAGCCTCCGTCGTAATAGAGAGTCTTGATGGCATCCCACCAGAGAATCAGTAGTACTGGTGTGGCCACATAAAAGGCATAGCGGTGCAGATTTTGCAGCACAAAGGGGAAGGATTGCTCGCCAGTGTAGCCTTTGCCCTTGAACATACCAACGGTGCAGGCCGGTGGATGCATGAAGTAAGAGCGGTAATAGGCCTTGCGGTAGTAGTAGCAAGTCGCTCTAAATGAAAGAGGAATCCAAAGAATCAAGAAGGCTGGCGATAGTGGCCACCACGGCACATACTCTTTCAAATTAGGAGAATAGAATGGCGAGAGGTAAGGGCCTACTTCATAAAGATTGTTTTCGATGGCTCTGCCAGTTGCATAAATGCCGAAAGCCGTAAAAACAAAAGCAATAAGAAATGGTTCAACCCACCAGTTATCTTTGCGTGAGGTGGGGCCTTCATAAGCTGGCACTGCATTTGATTGCGGGAGCTTTGATTCAGGCAGATCAGTAAGTTGCGATTGGGTCATTTGAATGTTCAATCTCCTGGGATGCTCAGAGCCATAACAGCTCCGGTCCACTATCGGACATAACAAATTATAGCCAGCTGAAACACTGTGTGACCCGGCTTTTGTCTAATTTTCGGAAACTTCAATCGCTCTACATTTGCTTGTCTAATTCGTTTCTATTGGCTTAGCAAGCATAAAAAGAAAGTTGCAAAGTAGAAAAGCGTTGCTCGCCCCGGCTCGTTATAATCCACTCATTTTGTTGCGGCTAGGAACTTGCCTTTGGCTCTGGCGTCTTTCTAGAAATGTTAGCTTTGAACTTTTTGTCCTAATTGGTCGTTATTAGCAGTATGGATACTAGGTTCAAATTTAGAAGGCTATCTCTTTTGAGAAGGCCTGGGCAAGGAGCTTTATCATGAATGCCAAAGTGCGTAAGTCTAAAAGTAGCGAGAGCCGTAAGAAGTCTCAGGCACAGCCTCTAACTAAGGCTGAGATAGCCGCCAATCAAGCTATCGCCAAAAGACTAGATGAATCTATTCCATTGAATACACCAGAATGGCACAAGGTGGAACAAATGCTGATGCGTTTAACCGAATTTGCCCCGACAGATCTGGTCTTTGATGTAGCTAGTGCTATTGCCTTCTATGCTGACGATCAAGCTAAGCGTGGATATATACTAGGCACCCATGATTCGTGTAAGTTAGTTGCCTAGTTTTGCGTGAGAACAAAATTGCAAATTCGTCCAGCTCAGCTGTCTGATTGCCAAGCTATATCTAGTCTGTATAACTATTATGTTGAGAACTCGACAGCTACTTTTGCTTTAGAGCCTGAAGAGCTGGTTGAGCGTGAGGCCTGGTTGCGGCAACACCTTGAACAAGGTCTGCCTGTAATTGTGGCTGAGTTAGACAACCAAGTGGTGGCCTTTGCCTCCCTGTCTTTCTACCATCAGCGCTGCGCTTACCGGCAGACCGTTGAAGCGTCAATTTATGTTGACCATAATTTTCTCTCGCGCAGCTATGGCCGATTGCTCATGAAAGAATTGATGGAATTAGCAGAGAAAGCTGGCTTCCATGCCGTCCTTGGTTTGATCTGTAGCGAGAATACTGCGAGCATAAAACTAATGCTTGACTTTGGTTTTTTTGAGGCTGGCTGTCTCAAACAGGTAGGAAAAAAATACGATCGTTGGCTGGATGTGGCAATATTAGAGAAAATACTCTAGTCATCTAAGTGCCAATTGAAATTCAAAGCTAAAATTCGCGGTTCTAAGAAAAAGTCTGCCGATGCGACGGCCGCTCTAACTGCCCTGGCAAGGCCGCAAACAAACCTTTGGCGTTATCTAGTTCTTGCCCCCCTTGCCTACCTGCTGCTTTCGCCACGGGTAAATATGCGGCTCTATCGTCGTCTGCTTTTTCAACCTACGGCCTTCCCGGAACAGCTTGATGGTAAGTTTCCGTCAGCAATGGAGGTTGAGCCCGAAGAACTTTATTTCAACAGTTTTGGTGATCTAGATTCTAAAGAAACCTTGCATGGTTGGTATTTTCAACATCCTAAGCCCAATGCCCCTCTGGTTATTTTTAGTCATGGCAACTCTGGCAATCTCACTATTCGCGCCCCTCTCTCTCAATTGTTGCTTGAAAGTGGCGCTTCAGTCTTTATATATGACTATCGTGGCTTCGGCAAAAGCACCGGCTCTCCTACTGTAGAGGGCGTCTATCAGGATGGTTTAGCGGCCTACGACTTTGTCGTGAACAAGTTTGGTTTGTCAGCCGATCAAGTTTTTCTCTATGGAGAATCGCTTGGCGCTGCTGTTAGCAGCTTTATTTCAAGCAAGCGAAAAGCGGCAGGCTTGGTTCTGCAGTCTGGTTTTAGCTCTTTGCGCAACATTGGCGCTGAGCGGGTCCGCGCTCTTAAGCTTTATCCGTCCTGGCTATTTCCTATGCCTGGCACTAGCAGTCGCGATATTTTGGCAGCAGAGCACCCGCCTTTGCTGATTATTCATGGCCAGCTTGATCAGTCTGTGGCTTTCCATCATGCCCAAGCACTCTATGATTGCGCTTCTCAGCCCAAGCAGCTATTGGCCCTACCAGCTAGCGGACATTCTGATTTAGTGGCTACGGCAAAAGAAACTTTGAAAGAGAATCTCACGGCCTTCTTCAGCCGCTTTGGTCAATCTTAGTTACCCTCATTAATATATTGGTCACCCTAGATGCCCGCAGGCGCCAGCGGGTGTTAAATGGTAGTAAATATCCCTCGGCAAGACTAACTAGTACTAAGCGGAGGAGTCATGAATAATCAATATTATTTGGTCAAAGGCCTGAACAAACTGGCCCAAGGCTGGCATGAATTGGGTGAAGATGCAGTTGCTATAAGCATCTATCGCTACCTGATCAGCTTGCATCTAAGCAATCCGGCCGAAGCATTCGGCGACGGCGAATTTTCAACCATAATGCAAGACTACGATGCCCTCATTAAGTGCAGCGATATTGACGCAAAAGAGTTGGTTCACAACTAATTTTTTTGGCTATTCTCACGAATCAAGTTAAGAGCAGATCCGGCTCTGAACCAGCCGATTTGTTCATCGGTCATGGTGTGCTTGACTGTAATTACTTCCATCGTTCCGTCATGGTGCTTGATTTCAACTTCAAGATTTTTACCAGGTGCAAGAGCACCAAGATTCTTGATACTGAAGCGGTCTAGTTCTTGAACCTTGTCGTAATCAGCAGGATTGACGAAAGTCAGGGCAAGAATGCCTTGCTTCTTCAAATTGGTTTCGTGAATGCGGGCAAAGCTTCTGACAAGAACGGCCTTGCAGCCTAAGAACCGCGGCGACATTGCCGCATGCTCGCGGCTAGAACCTTCGCCGTAGTTCTGATCTCCAATTACTAGCCAGCCGGTTTTCTCGGCTTTGTAGTGGCGGGCAACTTCAGGATAAGTCATGCGTTTCTGATTCAAGACATCAAGGCCAATACCAACTTCTTTGCTGAAAGCGTTGATGGCGCCAATGAACATGTTGTCACTGATTTTATCGAGGTGACCACGGAACTTCAGCCAAGGGCCAGCTGGAGAAATGTGGTCGGTAGTGCACTTGCCTAGTGCTTTCAGCAGCACAGGAAGATTCTCGTAGTCTTTGCCATCCCAGGCGGCGAAAGGTTCTAGTAATTGTAGTCTGCCTGAATCAGGTGAGACTACTACTTTTACTTGATCACCATCAACTGCTGGTGGGATATAGCCGTTGTCTTCTGACTTGAAGCCTTTTGACGGTAACTCAGGGGCCTGCGGTGGCACTAAGCTGAAGCTCTTGCCGTCGCTACCCACCATTGTGTCTTTCATAGGGTTGAATGACAGTGAACCTGATAGAGCTAGGGCTGTCACAATTTCAGGGCTGCCGATGAAAGCTAGAGTTTCAGGGTTGCCATCATTGCGCTTTTGGAAGTTGCGGTTAAACGACGTGATGATCGAGTTGCTTTCGCCTTGCTTGATGTCATCGCGCTTCCACTGACCAATGCAAGGGCCGCAGGCATTGGCTAGTACTGTGCCACCAATTCCTTCAAGAGTTTTCAGTTGGCCATCACGGTCAATGGTCTCATAGATCTGTTCGGAGCCAGGAGTGATCAAGAAGCCGCAGCTAGACTTGATACCATGGTCAGCCCCTTGCTGAGCTACATGGGCTGCTCTGCTCATATCTTCATACGAAGAGTTAGTGCAGCTGCCAATTAAGGCATAGGTAAGTTTGTCTGGATAGCCCTTAGCTTTGATCTCTGCTGCAAATTCTGAAATTGGGCGAGCTAAGTCTGGTGTGTGTGGGCCCACTACATAGGGCTCAAGCTGGTCGAGATCAATTTCGACAACCTGGTCGAAGAATAGAGTTGGATTAGCAGCTACTTCAGGATCAGCCACCAGGCATTCTTTATACTGGTCGGCTAATTTGGCGAACTCTTCTCTCTTAGTGACGTTTAGATACTTAGCCATACGCTCGTCATAAGGGAAGATTGAAGTCGTTGCTCCAAGCTCTGCACCCATATTAGTGATGGTGGCTTTGCCGGTGCAACTAATAGATTTTGTGCCTTCGCCGAAATATTCGACAATGGCTCCGGTACCACCAGCAACAGTTAAGATACCAGCGATTTTAAGAATGACGTCTTTAGGCGAAGTCCAACCGTTCAACTTGCCTTTGAGGTGAATGCCGATTAGCTTGGGCCAGCGCAGACCCCAGGCTACTCCGGCCATGACGTCAACAGCATCGGCTCCGCCAACGCCGATAGCAACCATGCCCAAGCCACCAGCGTTAGGTGTGTGCGAGTCTGTTCCAATCATCATTGTGCCTGGCAATGCATAGTTTTCTAGCACTACCTGGTGGATGATGCCAGCGCCGGGCTTCCAGAAACCAATGCCGTGCTTATTGCTGGCTGACTCGAGGAAGTCGTAGACTTCTTTGTTTTCGTCAAGAGCGCGCTCCATATCTTGCTCGGCGCCAACTCGTGCTTGAATTAGGTGATCGCAGTGCACCGTACTTGGTACTGCCACTGTTTTTAACTGAGCTTGCATAAACTGCAATAGAGCCATCTGTGCCGTGGCATCTTGCATAGCCACTCGGTCTGGTCTCAAAAAGGCATAGGTTTCGCCGCGCTTAACTTCTTCGGTAGGCCAGTGATCAAGGTGCGATGTCAACACCTTCTCTGCCAATGTTAGCGGTCGACCAAATTTCTCTCTCGCTTCTTGATGCTTCTTGGGTAGCGCTTCGTAGAGTTTTTTGATATCCGATACTTTCAATTCAGCCATTGCAGTCTCTCTTGTAGCTTCAGTCTAAGAGTCTGATTGTACTATTTATCGCTGTCTAATTGCTTTTCAAGTGCTGCACTGAGCCCGTATAGCAGGCTGTCTTAATTGAATATTTCAATTTGTTGACTGGCAGTGTTAGCATTGACGAGCAATTTTTTATATAGAGAAGAGATTTTGAAAGCACAAAAGCCGGCAATATTTATTCCAACTTTGTACTTTGCTTCTGGCCTTCCATACACTCTAGTTGTGCTTGTCTCGGTCATTTTCTACAAAAATCTTGGTGAGTCCAATGACTTTGTTGGAGTGGTTACTAGTTCTTTCTATCTTGCTTGGGTAGCCAAATTTCTCTGGGCGCCCTTGGTTGACCTGGTAGGCAAGAAAAGAATATGGATTGTGGTGGCGCAATTAGTTCTAGCGCTTACCTGTGTAGCTTTGGCTTTGAGCCTGGCCAGCAGTCAAATAGCCATTTTGAGTATTGTGCTGTTTTCAATTATGGCCTTGATCTCCGCTACCCAGGATGTTGCCAGCGACGGCTATTATCTTGAGGTTTTAGACAAAGAACAGCAGTCGTACTTTGTCGGCGTGCGAAATGCTTTCTATAAGATGGCAGTTTTGTTTGGTCAAGGCGGACTGGTGATGTTGGCAGGTTGGCTGGCGCATCAATCTTCTTTTGGTGTCAAAGGCGGCTGGTCTGTGGCTTTCTTGCTCTGCGCGGCCATTTTTGCTTTACTTAGCATCTTTCATTTCTTTAGCTTGCCGCAGCAAGCGCCAAGAGAAAATCTGAAGGAGCCTTCAGGTTCAACAGAAGAGAAATCAGGCATTAGTCTCGCTGAATTTCTCACTGTTTTCCGCACGTTTTTTGCCCAAAAGGCAATCATACCGATTGTTCTTTATATATTGATATTTCGCCTCGGTGACGCGCTCATGTTGAAAATGGCGGCGCCATTTTTGCTTGATGCTCCCAAGGTCGGTGGCCTAGGCATTTCTACTGAGACTGTTGGGCTTATATATGGAGGGGTTGGTGTAGGCTTCCTCTTATTGGGCGGTATCGTAGGCGGTTTTGTCGTAAGTAGGTTTGGACTTAAGCGCACGCTAATGCCCACAGCAATTTTTCAAAACACTGCGATTTTGCTCTACTACTTTATGGCTACAGCAGCGCCTAGCGTATTGCTTACCTCTGTTTGCAACGCCATCGAGCAATTTGCCTACGGATTGGGCACCGCAGCCTATACAGTGTTTTTGCTTAGAACTGTTAACCCCAAATACAAGTCTGGCCACTATGCTATTGCTACGGCCTTGATGGCGGCAGGCGTGATGATACCTGGCATTTATAGTGGCAAGCTGCAAGGTGCCCTTGGCTATCCTCATTTCTTTTTACTCAGTTTCGTTCTGTCTATCCCTGGTATGATCACGATTCTCTTGTTGCCGCTTGAAGATAAATAACGAAAATGCAATACCGCAGAATTGGGAAATGGGGCGTCAAAGTCAGTGAAGTGTCATTGGGCAGCTGGCTAACCCATGGTGGATCCGTTGATGAGAAGAACTCCATCAAACAGGTTCAACATGCCTTTGAACAAGGTATCAATTTCTTCGATAACGCCAATGTTTACGCACAGGGCGCATCGGAAAGCGTTGTTGGCAAAGCTATCAAGACAATCAAGCGCGACTCAATATTTCTCGCTACCAAAGTCTTCTTCCCTATGGGGGATGGTCCTAACGATAAGGGCCTTTCGCGCAAGCATGTTTATGAACAGTGCCATGCCAGCCTTAAGCGCTTAGGCACTGATTATATCGACCTCTATCAGTGTCATCGCTTCGATCCTGAAGTACCAATGGAAGAGTTGGTGCGCACCATGGATGATTTGACACGACAAGGCAAGATTCTTTACTGGGGCGTTAGTGAATGGAGTGGCTCTCAGATTGAGGATGCTCACCGAGTTGCTAATGAACTCAATGCGGTGCCGCCAATTTCAAATCAGCCCTGCTACAACATGCTGACACGCAATATCGAAGCATCCGTGATACCGGCATGCGAGCGCACCGGAGTAGGGCAAGTGGTATTTTCACCGCTCGCTCAGGGCGTTCTCACTGGCAAATATCTGCCAGAGAAGCCACTGCCAGCCGATTCGCGCGCTGCCGACAGTAAGGTAAACGTCTTCATGATGGGCCGCAACCTGATGGCCAACGAGACTCTTGAAAAAGTGCAAAGACTGAGTGTGCTTGCTTCTGAGTGTGGCCTCACTATGTCGCAGTTTGCTTTAGCCTGGTGCTTGCGTCACCATAACGTCGCCAGCGTAATTATCGGAGCTACCAAGGTGGCTCAAATCGATGAAAACGTTAAAGCCGCCGGGGTTAAATTGAGCCCTGAAATTCTTGAAAAAGTCGAAGTAATCCTCGGCGCAGCCGCTCCTGCCAGAGCTTAAGCTTCATATTCTTTATAGGCAGGGTTAAATGTGCTGTCATTGGGCACATTGCTGATGTCACAGGTGGAGAAATATGAAAAAGTTTCCTGAGCGTACCTCGGCATTGCTACTGAGCTTTTCGCTGGCGCTGCAAGTATTGAGCCCGTTAGCCGCATTTCAACCAGTCTATGGCGCTGATGGCGAATCTAATTCGGGCTTGCCTTCTGAGGTGACTGGCGTGGAGCCAGTAAAGAGCGAGAGTGCTACGTCTACATCTACATCTACGTCTACGTCTACATCTACACCTACGCCTACATCTGCTTCTCCAGCGGCTTCTACTAGCTCTGAGACGAGCACTGCGTCCACTGCTTCTAGTGCTTCATCAACTAATGAGTCTTACGCCGACCCTGTGATTGTGCAACCTGTCATTGACCTTCCTCATGTGAAAGAAGCTGCTGCAGCGGCTGCTCGCGCTCAGGCGGGCTTGACCGGCAGTGCGGCTAAGACGGCGAGCCCTGCCGTAAAGCCTACCCAGGCTCAGGCTACCACCACCAAGCTCTACGGTCGCATTGAGCAAATCACCAGTGGCAGCGGTGCCAATTTCCCCATTATTCTCAAGGCGATGACGCCCCAGCTTGATAATTCATTGGTGAAGAAACCACTAAGTGGTGCCGCTAGTGAGGCAACCATGTTCTCCGGCACAATCGCTAAGAGCTTCCCTTCTGATTATCGAGGAAACTGGGGCGGCGACTTGACAGTTTGGCGGGTTGAACAAGATCCAATCTGCTACAAAATCGATCCGGATGAAGCTAGCAAAGTTTTGAAAATCTTCAAGTCGGGCGCCAAGGGCTCTACCAATTTTATGTTTGCTCAAGATACACGGGGAGGTATAGTCTTGGCTCCTGCCAAGGTGATGTTCTCAGTACCGGGTAAAGATATTGGTGCCGACCAGCAAATGGCCCAAATGATGGGTGGCCAGAGCTTCGCTAATATGGGACCGATGGGGCAGATGATGCAGCAAATGGCACAGAGCATGCCGGTTCCTGTTATTTTCTCTTTTGGTGATATTCAATCAAGTCAGTATGCAAAAGGCTTGTCAGGTAATGAGTTTGTTCAGCGCACTTTGAAAAACCAAGTGCGTCAGCTTGCTCCTAATGTGCTTGAGCAGGACATTGTGGCTGAGTGCAATGAAATTATGCGTGCCACTGGTCAACCAAGGAAACGCTATGAAGAATCAGTTTTGCGGTTTACAAAAGTGAATAGTCAACAGATGTACGTTCAGGCGGCTCAAGTTGTTTTCGGCCAAGACCGTAAGTTCCAGCAGAAAATTGTTATGTACGGATATGTGACAAAGGGGCAGGTGGCTAATACCAATCCTTACTCTGGTATGATGCAGATGATGCAACCGGGCCAAGCTGGCCAAAGCCAGTTCCCGAGCTTGCAACCTGGTCAGAATCCCTTTGGCGGAAGTCCTTTTGGCGGCGGCAATATGCCGCAGTTGCCACCAGGGTTCAATCCGTTTCAAGGCTTGTTTGGCCAGTAGACATGTATTTCACGGAAACGGAACGGAAACTAAACGGATTAGACCAGATGAACACTTCTTCCGCCAGCGACCTTGATACCTTAGCTGACTTTGTCACTAATATGATTATTCAGCATGACTATCCAGGTTTTGAACCGCGCTCTTTTCGCATTGGGCTCACTGAGCAATTGCTCAAATCTAGTGCCAGGCTCTATGCCGACGCTTTGGGCCATCCCAGTGTCTACGTCAGACTGACGGCTTTGCGCTGGTTTCAAGAGAAGCCTGGTGCGATTAAACCTTACTTGAAAGCTATTATGGGCTTGCTTACCTATTCTGATGAATGGGTGCGTATGGAAGCAACAATTACCTTAGAGCGCTATCAGCACCCGGCAGTCTCTATTGCTCTAGCTGTTTCTGAACAACTAGAAGATCAATACCCTCTGGTGCGCAGAGAAGCGGCAAAGGCTCTTGGTAAGATGCTGGCCAAAATCAAAGAAAATACCAATTCTAAGAATGCTGCCAAGAACGCTGAGCGTGATCTTGAACTGGCACCAATTGTCGAGAGCCTTAAGAATGCTTTGCGCGACGACGAAGATGCCCAGGTCAGGCAAAAAGCTGAGAAAGCTTTGCGTAAGTCTGGTGCTTACGCTGGCTAGGCCTTTGCCTGCTGGTTTATTCTCTGCAATAGTTCTTGCGACAGTGAAACGAAATCGCACTCGTTACTTAGTTTGGTGTACAAACCATACTCATAATATTGCTCGAGAAAATTCAAGTCATATCTCAAGATCTTAAGCAAGTCATCAACTATTACTTCAGAGGCCGCTAGAAGCTCCTCTAAGGCATTAGAGAGGTTTAGCAGCTCTGAGGCTATGGCGACTATGGCCTGGGTCTTCTGCTCGTGCCTAGTGGTGCCATCACCATAGGCATTGGCAAGACTCTGGTGTATCGATGCGGCGCAACTAACTAAATTGGCGGCAAGCTGATGAAAATAGGTGCGAATCATTTTCTCTTCAAGAGTGACCCTTTTTTCGGTCATGCGAGAAACGATTTCATTGATTTTGGTGGCCAGGGAAAAGCAGTGGTCTAGCACTAAAAGTATGCCCTTGACACGCTCTTCTTCTTCGAGGTTATGCAGCATGTTTTGTTCTTCTATTGCAACTGTTGTTACCACTTAAGTGTACCTGTTGCAATAGCAAAAGAGACTGCCTCCTATCGAGGCAGTCTCTTTTGATTGTTTCATACTTACCGGCAGTCTTTATGTAGACGAGGAAGGGGTAGAAGCGGCTCCAATTGTGGAGTAATTTTCAGATACTTCCATGGTACTGACGGAAAGGTGGGCCCCACCTTGCTGCCTTCTGAAATTATCGAGGTACCGGCGAAGAGCTTCTCTTATCAGATCTGATCTGGTGCGGTGTTCGCACTGAGCGATGAAGTCGACTTGCTCTAGCATGGCAGGAGGCAGTGCAATTAGGACCTTTTTGGGCATATTCGGTTCCTCAGGTATGGCTGTCGGGTGACAAGGGGGTGCTTATTGGGGCGCGAAGGTACACCTCAAGCAAACTGCACTCTGGCGCAGATGTCTTGAGACGAAGTCGTTCCTACAGTTCCAAGTCCGTTTTTTTTGTCTACGGTCTTAACAATAGGTAACTGCTTTTGGGTGGTTAGTTGGATTTATCAACCACCTTCAACATGTATTCAATTTACACATGAAAGTCGATATCGTAAAGGTCTAAAAGGGGCATAAATACCCAATTTCATCGAAGACCACATAAAAGGATTTTCCGAAAGGCGCAATGGCAAGCACGGTAACCCTCTTCAAGGATCGGCCTAGAAACGGTATAGATACTAGGATCCACAAGGACATATACACCTATTGCATTGCCAAAAAATTGTGCTAGGCACTTTCGTGTTTTGGGCTAAAAGTGAACTCGAGTGACTATTCATGCGGGTTTGAAGCTTGGTAGTTTTCAGTTTATCTGGCCTGTTTTGGTAGGGCTTAGTGTCTTGCTCTCTAGTGATATTTCTACTATGTCTACAATGTAAGCCAGATGGCATCTAGTTATCATTAAATGGTATCGCTAGTGATACCACTGTTGTATATCTATGACTGGGGACCCCCACCGGTATCTTCAGTTGCATAATGAAGCAAGTGTTCAAGCCAATCTCGGCGACCATAGACTGACAGTGGGCTACTACTTGCTGGGTTATCTACAGGTTTTGCACCGATCGCATATATTTCTGAGATACAAAAAAGTCAAATTTTTTTTGGCCACTTAATCACAATGAGCAATGTTTGCTAAAAGGCGCAGAGAGACTAGATTTTTACTGGCTAAATCGAGTTAGATATAAAGCTTCCATTCACTTTTGCCTTACTTTTGCCCTTTACCCTCAACAAATTTAGATTCAAATTAGGGAGAGCCATGCTCATTGCAAGTTGGAATGTCAACTCCATAACTGTTAGGTTGCCTCATCTTTTAGATTGGCTCAAAAGTGCTTCACCAGATCATCTGTGTTTGCAAGAGCTGAAAACCGTTGAAGAAAAGTTTCCTTTTGATCAGCTTTCTGAAATAGGCTATAGCGCTCATGTCGTAGGTGAGAAAACCTATAACGGTGTGGCCATACTTTCTAAGAGCACCACCGAATGCGTCAGTAAGTTTCTACCAGGCTCACCTGAGCCTCTTCAAAGTCGTTTAATAGAAGTTTGTGTCGATGGTGTGTACATTCTCAACTTATACGTTCCCAACGGCTCAGAAGTCGGCTCAGCCAAATACGAATATAAGTTGGCCTGGTTTAAAGCCCTCATCTCATATATAGAAGAACGCCATGTCAAAAATGGAGTGGTTTCAGACAAGTTAGTTATTTGTGGAGATTTCAATATTGCCCCGGAAGATCGTGATGTCCATGATCCGGCCGAGTGGGTAGGGCAGGTCCTTGTCAGCGAGCCTGAGCGTGACTGCTTCCGTCAATTGATCAATTTAGGAATGATTGACAGCTTTCGCGAATTTGAGCAGGGTGCCGGCCATTTTTCTTGGTGGGATTACCGCATGATGGCATTTCGCCGTAAACGTGGCATGAGAATCGACCACATTCTCATATCGCCTCCCTTAAAAGAGGCGCTGAAACGCTCATGGATAGACATTGAGCCGCGAAAGCTTGAAAAGCCTTCGGACCATGCACCAGTAATTGCTGAATTCGAAATATAGACCAAAAAGTCTAAGCTTTCTCTTTGACAGGCTTGTCGTACTTAAAGAGAATGTCTTGCACAGCCACTTCTGACAGACCAGGGAATTTGCCATCAATAATTTGATCGGCCAACTTGCTGGCAGCTTTGAAATAGCTGTCTGACGGTCTTTCGCCGGTGAGCTTGCAGCGCAAATCTTGGCAGAGAATGTCAGCGGCAGCTTCAAGCACTGCATTTTTCTCGTTGTGAGCCCAAAGTGCTGTTACCAGAATAATAATGGCATCTTGCGCTCTCTGTGACATTTCCGCTATGCGGCACTGTCTATCGGCCAATTTGAGTTGGTGCTTTACCATAGCCTGACTTAGTTCTAGTGGGGTATCGGATAGAAACTCTAGAGCGAAATCTACATGGGCTTTGAGTTCTAGCGACATGCCAGGAATTTCGTGAGAATCTACACCTTCAAGCTGTTTGCCCATCCACCAGAATGCGTAAGGCACTAACTCGTTGCGCAAGGCAAATCCATGCAGAGGGTTCATTGGATTGAATTTCTTCAAGCCAGCACGAGGAATGGCTTTGCCGATTGGCTCAAAGTAGGTAACGCCATGCTGTTTGGCTAATGATTTAAAGAAGGCCATACCAAGCATCTCGCCTTCGCCTTCGTAAATACAGGGGGCGAGGAAGTCGTGAATGTTATCGCCAAGTAAATGACCCGCTAAGAACGAGCGACCACCGTGGGTTTTCATAAATAGCTCGATGGCGCATTCTTTTTCGGCTTCAGAACCGAAAATTTTAGCGATGATACATTCTAGTTCGCCGCGATAGCCCTGGTCTAACAACCAGGAGCCCCAGGCCACCAGAGCATCAGCTCCACAAATTAGAGCGGCTGCGCGAGCAATTCTACGTTTGACCAATTCGCGAGTCTCGATGGCATTGCCATAGGTATCGCGGAACTTAGCCCATGGCAGCATGTTGGCTAAAATGATACGCATTACGCCAGAGGCCGTGGCACAAAGGGCCAGGCGACCCATGTTTAAGCCGTGATAGGCCACAGTCAAACCGTCACCGGTGGTTGGCACCAGTAGATTTTCTTTGGGTACTTTGAAATCTTTGAATTTCAGACCATTGTTAAAGGCATGCTTAAGGGCGTGCAATTTGTAGGGAATGATTTTGAACTCATCATTCTCTTCTTTCGGTAAATCAGCTATGAGAGCGGCGGGCTTGCCGTCAACTAAGCAAACTAGGCCAATGGTGCGACCAGCGATGGCGTTTGTAATGAAGAGTTTTTCGCCGTTGACTACATAGTGGTCGCCCACCAGTTCTGCCTTGGTTTTAAGGGCGGTCAAGTCAGAACCGGCTTGAGGTTCAGTTAGGGCAAAGGCTGAAAGAGCCTCACCGCTAGCTAGTTTTGGCAAGAGCCTTTGTCTTTGCTCTTCGCTGCCAAAATAACGCACTGGGTCGACAGCGCCAATGCAACCATGTACTGAGGCCAAACCTGCTGCCGTTGGCTCAATAGAGGCAACTTGAGTGAGGAAGGTCATGAACTGGCGAGCTGTACCGCCCTGCCCGCCATATTTCTGCTCTATCAACATGCCCCAGTAACCAGCTGCCGCTAGTTCGTCTAATACTACTTTGGCAATCTTTCCTTGCTCGTCAAGCATGGTGCCATTCTTCTTGTGACGAGCTAGCAGTTCCAGCGATTTTTTCATGGCTGGCAGGTTCATTGATTCGGCGTTAAGTTTTGGAGTCGAGAATAATTCGACTGGTACTTTTGCTTCCCAGATAGCCCGGTGAACAGGACTATTCGAAGTTTTGTATTGCTCGGCAAAGAATGAATCGACTTCGTCGTCGGTGCGATCGACAGCCCCGGTGCGTTTAGCTTCTTCTTCTGTTTTCCCTGCCAATTGCATGGCTGTTTCGGCAAAACTAGCGTCTTTTGAGTCGTCTTTAACTGATGTCATGGTTCAATTCCAGTAGTAAAGCAATATTATAAATCACTCAGATCTTAGCCCATCTAAGGGCCTCAGGTGCCATCGCAAAGATTAATCGCAATCGGATTAGTACTGCTATCAGATACGGTTACCTTAATCGGGGTGCCGCGCAACACACTAATTAACTCATTTCCGGCTAAGCGCCGCCTCCAGCCAAATGTCAGGGCGTTTTGTCCTTCATCCCCCGTCATGTTGTCGTTTTCTTGGTGGTTAGCTTCAGGGATGTCACGACCAATTTTAACTAGCCCTTGCAGTTCGTCCCGCGTGGCAATTAGTTCTGGCGCTATTTCTAGGTCAAGGGCCCTGATTTTGAGAACGGTATAAAGCACATCAGCAATAAGTACATCTGCTTTTGATGGAGCCCTGCCAGATGGCCATTGCGGACAATCTTTGTCGGCTATTTGATTGGCATCTTCAATTACTTTTACAACTTTTCTGCCCCAGTGGGAGAGTTGATCCGAGCGAATACCGCGAATGCGTTGAATGTCTTCAATAGACGAAGGCGGCTTCTTGGCTAGTTCGAGCATAATATTGTCATTAATAACTGAGCGCGCCGGTCTATCAGTGCGTTTAGCCTCAGCCTCGCGCCACAAACAAACTGCTTGCAAGACGGCAAGCTTGCGACGATTTAGACCCTGAGCTCCTTTTACTCTTAAAAATTCGCGACCGCTTTCCTTGATGTAGTAGCTGTCTTGCTCGTAGTGCTTACATTCTTCAACTACCCAGTCAAGGCGCTTGCGGCTTGTAAGTTCGGTTTGCAGTCTTTGGTAAAGCGGAATCAGGTGTAAAGCGTCATCGATAGCGTATTCAATCTGTGAGCGGCTCAGCGGCCTGGCTTGCCAGTCTGTAAACGATTCGGTTTTAGAGAGGTTGAGATCAAAGAGAGCTGCCAAAAGCTTGCCATAGCCAGCTGGATAGCCGAGACCAAGAAAACCAGCTGCGATCTGGGTGTCGAAAATATTCTTTGGTATCAAACCCGAGCGCTGAAAAATGATCATCAAATCTTGCGAGGCGGCATGCAAGACTTTGACTATTCGGCCGTCGGCAACAGTCTTCCAGAGTATCTGGAGGTCTTTTAGCTCAATTGGATCAACAAGAAAGACTTTGTCCTGAACAGCTATTTGCACAAGACAAATAATGGGATAGTAAGTGCGCTCTGGGATGAACTCGAGATCTAGACCGAACACACCGGCTTCTTCGATCAAGGCGACAACTTCTGCTAGCTCTTTTGGGTCGGTAATTAATGAACTATTGGTTCTAGGGCTTTCCATTCCTTACGTTTTCCTTCTTAAATGATTGCGGCACCAAGCCAGTGAACCCGGTCGCCCCATAATAATGCTGGTGTTGTGCAACAAATCGGGCAGCGGAAAGAGCAGTTGGTCAAATTCCATACCACCCACTTCAAGCCCAGCTCCCAGTGCAATTGCAGCGGGTCCCGCCGTATCCCAAGTCTTTAGCTTACAGGAGAGGTGGGCAAAGACATCAGCTTCTTTTTCAAGTATGCGCGCCACTTTTAGACCGATGCTGCCGACCTTTACCAGGTCGACCACTGCCAACTTGTCGATCCAATAATGTTTTTTGCGGTCGCGTGAACCCATGGCTAGACGTGCTCTGGCTGTGGGTTCAATAGCTGCCAAATTCTCGATGCGTTCCTCTTGCTTGCCGCAGCGTTTGAAAGCGCCAAAGCCTGGCCCACCGTAATAGAGAATGTTTGAATGTGGCTCATAGACCCAGCCAAAGACCGCATGCATGTCAACTATTAAACCAATCATTACACAGTATTGGCCGTCTCCCATGATGTAATTTTGCGTGCCATCAATTGGATCAATCATCCACACTCGGGTCTGGGCCGACGAATTTTTAAGTGACAGAATATGCTCGTCGTCTTCTTCTGAAATAACGCAGTCATCAGGGAAGCGCTCTTTTAAAGTGGTAGTGATCAGCTTTGATAGTGCCCGATCTGCACCAGTGACCTTGTCATCCAAGCTGGTTTTGTGCGAAATATCGACGCCCTCGCGCATGGCCATCGCCAGCTCGCCGGCCTGTTGGGCTAAGCGACCAATGATTTCGATATCCTCGTTGGAGAGATGAGCAAAGGTCAAAAGTCTAGCCGGAGTACATTTGGCACCCAAACTCCTCAGCCAATTTGTTGTCTAGCAAGTCAGCCACATAGGCGACATGCCAAACAAGATCGTCTAATTCTTCTTGAACGAGACCAAAGGTCGGTCTTTGTGCCACTACAAGGGCGAGATCTTCGTGGGTAGAAATGGCACAACTAGAAAGAGTGCCGTTGAGATCAAGGAGCCGACGATAGAATTGCTCTAGATTTTGCTTGGGCAAATGAACTAGTGGTGAGGTCAGCCGCAAAATAGCGCCTTGGGGGCCGTCTTGGACAAAGATGAAGATCTTTGCACTGCCCTCCATGAGCCACCAGCCCAGACCGCTGGCATCACTTAGCATGTGATCGGCAGGATTTAAGCCTCTTCTTTGAAAATAGGCCTCGACCATTGCTTTCGCTTCTAGTGAAAGTCCATGGCTGACTTTTTGTGCACCAAATATTCCCATCAGTTCTTCTCCATGACCTTACTGTTGCAAGTTGCAGTTTGTTGCGAGTTTTTTTTACTATTCAGTCACTCAGTATACAAAACAGAGCCTTTCTTCGGCATTATTAAATGCGGTTAATGGCAACTTCCCGCTCTCCGGGCTGCTCGGGGTTGAAGATGTTGGGCCATGCTAGTATTGTTATCTGGTCAGCCGTTCAGGTGTTATCTACTTTCCCGAGTAGCGCAGCGGTAGCGCAGTTGACTGTTAATCAATTGGTCGCTGGTTCGAATCCAGCCTCGGGAGTATTCATAAAAGCGGCCCTCATTGAGGGCCGCTTTTGATTTTCTATTGCTCGTGAATACTTTAGTACGTTAACACTTTGTCGCTGATTCTTATTTCTCTGCGGCTGCTGCTGCTTTCTTATCTTTTAGAACTTTCATGGCTTTGGCTAGCCTGATAATCACCAAAGGCATGATGATAATTGACGCAAATACAATACCCATCAAAACAAAATTGTCATCCATGTCGCACTCCTTAGTTTTTAGCGCTTGGTTAAAGTTGAAGGATTACCAAGATACTTCAGACTTATTATAGTATTGCCCAATGCCTGAGATGAAATAAATCCTTAATTTGTAAGAAGAAATCAGAACATCAGATGTCAATCGGGCAATGTGGTCTTCCATAATTCTTCTTTACAGGGTTCCAGTGAGTCGACTTTCCACTGGTGGTCTTCTGAAACCATCTTGGCCATGTAGATTTCGCCATTAGCGAAGAGATACTTGCCATTCAAATAGAAGGTAATTTCGGCATTTTTCAGGACCCCAACCTTGAAGGCCGATGGCTCGATGCTGTCTATTTTGAAGCTATCTTTAAAGATTGGATCCTTACCGTACTTTTCTTTGAAGTGTTCTGGATCTTCGCGTTTCTGGGCACTGACGCTGAGGCATTTGTAGGCCAGTTCTAAGGTTGTACTGCCTGGGGTGCGTGAGCGGAAAATATTGATCAAGAAATTTTCTAACTGCTGTCTGGCTGGAGCTACGCTGTTGTCGCAATGTTCCGTAAAGTCACCTTCTTCGATTTGCAGTGAGTTATTTGGACCTTTGTGCCCAGATATATGCCATATGGCACCGGGTTTCTGGTCTGAGCCATCGGCTTGGCCAAGATGCCCTTCTAAGTTGAAGTCACCAAGCATGACCTTAATAGGTTCTTTGCCTTTATTAGGCATTATGTACATTAAACCGGGCAGCTCCTGTCCGGTCTCACTATCGTGGGTAGCGGCTCGTAGATAAAGTAGGACCCCTTCGTAATTTTTGGTCAAGGAAAAGGGATTATCGTTACCCATTTTGTTTGCGGCAATGACCACCCCAGTGATAACACCAGGCACTACAACAAGGCCTAGAACTATCAAAATCACTTTCTTGTTTATATATTTGGCAAAGTCGATGTTGAGTGCTTTGTTCTTCTTTTTCTTCTCAACCAGAGCTGGCTTGCGCACGCCGGTGCTGCGACCGGTCGAGCGACCAGTGGCACTGTCTAAGTCAGTCACTCTTCCAGTGCTACGACCTGTGCTTCTTCCTGTGCTGCGGCCGGTACTTCTTCCCGTGCTGCGATTGTCGTCTCTGCTGCCTGAACTGGTAGTGCTTGAACTAGTCTTTCTCCCGCTCTTCGTGCTTGAGCCTGGTTTCCTTTGCTGATCTGGTCCAGAGATATATGGCACGCTAGAGCGATCTTTGCGTTCTGAGGAAGACGGTGGTGGGTCATTACCAAAGAGTCCACCGGAGAGGTCGAAATCCTCAAGCTCAACTGGAGAGCTATCGCTTTGCGGATTAGGATTGAATCCCATAGAGGGCGGGGCGCTGATCAAGCTCGGTATACTGCCTGTTTCAAACTGGGTGCTGATGCATTGTTCAAGGGCATCGCGCATCTCTTGCATAGTTTGATAGCGCTGTTCTGGTTTCTTCGCTAGAGCTTTAAAGGTAATCCGTTCGAGCTGCTCGGGAATTCGCAAATCGGGCCGAACTTTATTGAACGGTTCAGGCATTTGCGAGACATGCATTTTCATGGTGGCATATATGGTGTCGCCCATTAAGGGTGGAAAACCTGTCAGGGTCTCATATAGAACTGCACCCATCGAATAGATATCTGAGCGGCTATCGAGATTGAGGCCAAGGCATTGCTCTGGGCTCATATAAATTGGGCTGCCGAAAATCTCACCGGTCTGAGTAAGGTTTTGTGGCGTTTTCCCCGAAGCTGTGGTCAATTTGGCAATGCCGAAGTCTACTACCTTGACAAAATCTCGACGACCTTCCACTTCAACCAACATGATGTTAGATGACTTGAGATCCCGGTGAATAACTCCTTTTTGATGGGCATGCTCTAAAGCTTCAGTGGCCGAAATGAAAATCGGAATGGCCCGCTGATAGGCAATATAGTTCTCTGCCTTAACCACGTCGGCGAGACTTTGACCTTCTAAAAAGTCCATTACTATGTAAGGTTGGCCTGTGGCGACAACTCCGCAGTCATATACTGTAATCACATGCGGGTGCTGCAAGTGTGACGCAGCCTGGGCCTCTTGCTGAAAGCGCTTAATGCTCAGCTGATCAGTAACGTGCTGGGTCTGCAGCATCTTGATGGCGACCGTGCGATCCATCATTTCGTGCAGACCCTTGTAGACAATACTCATGCCGCCCCGACCGACTTCAGACAAGACGCGGTAGCGGTCGTTAAGAATGGTGCCTAAGAGCTCATCTTTTTGCACAAACATGAGCATGCTCTTGTCATGCGGGCAAACAGCTTGAGTGGGCGGAAATTCGCGCTTGCAGACAGTGCAGACTTTCTTTTTGGTTGATTGAATGGGATCTTCGAAAGTCATAATGCTATTTTGGGAAAAGTGATGGTCATGGTTTACTCATCCCAATAATAGCAAGGAAGAAATTATCTGGGGCTTATTCTCACTTGCATATTGCCACTTTCAAATCTGAAACGAGTGCTTCTGCTGCCTTTCTGCCCGAAACCAAAGCGCCATTGATTGAGGCATTTTCTCTGAAGTCACCGCAGGCATAAAGGGCCTTGCTTAGGCGAACAGGCCGAGCTTTCTCCAGCCATGGCGGCGACTGATTAGGCAAGGCATTGGCAATCCGATAACTTTTGAGGTGCTGCCAGCTCTCCACCTGATCGCCAAACCATGACTTAGCTTGGCTCATTACATCCTTTATCAATTGCTCTTCGTAACATTGGTCGAGGCTTTGTCCACCTGGGCTTTGACCTAGGACAGTTACAGAAATCAGGTGCTTCCCTGCAGGGGCGTAGGCTTTCGCTACATTTGTCAGTACTGCCAAGTTATTAATCGGACCAGCTTGATCAGCGCCGTTTAGCACCAGTACTGGCTCATTTAGCGGAGCTACATCGGCTGAGAAGTATAGGCAAGTGGTCATGTTCGAAGGTGGCGCTTCAACAGCACTACTGAGCTTGCTGGCGTTGGCCCCGTCAGTTGCTAGGACAATGCTGCGGCCGAGAATTGTCTCACCGTTTGTCAGAGTTACCTGAGCCTTATCTTGGTCGATACTAGCAACCCGGCAATTTAGCCTGATCGAGTCAGGGGGAAGTTCGCAGGCGAGTTGCTGAGAAATTTTGCCCATGCCGCCTGCAGGAATCATTACCTGACCCTCGGCCATCATCTTATATACGAATTCAAACATGCGACTTGAGCCAGACAAAGTATTGTCAAGGGTGATACCGCCAAAGAAAGGTCTGAAGAAGCGATTGATCATGGTGTCACTGAAGCCAAAGTCTTTCAGAGACTGCAGGATCGTTTTGTCTGGTTGCGAAAAAATATCTTCAATCGTGGAAGCCATTACTTTTTGCCGCAGGTAGGCCACGCGAAGTTTATCGGCGAGTGAAGCTATATTTGATACCATCATCGACAACAAGCAGGATGGATCTTTAAACGGATCACTGAGACGGATGAAATATTTGCCGTCATAGATAAGGGCACCCGGCACAAAGGGTTTCAGATCTAAGCTCTTATAATCGAGGGTAGAAGCTGCTTCCGGATAGGCAGTCAGTAGAACTTGGAAGCCGCGATCAAGGGTGTAGCCGTTGACGTAATCGCTGCGGACTCTACCGCCCACGGCGTCTTCAGCTTCGACGATCAAAAATGAAAAACCCTGTCTTGTCAAATGTTTAGCGCATGATAATCCGGCTAGGCCAGAACCAACGATAATCGCGTCATAAATGGGCTCCATGGCTTTCCCCTACTTTTGTCTAGTACTCGGCCATTATCTCAATTGTGTTGCCCGAAGGATCATCGATGTATATCGAGCGTGTTCCGTCTCTGTGGGTCTTTAATGGCCCAAACTCTTCTGCTTTGGCACTAACAAAAGCGATATGGGCGGGATGTTGTTCTGGGATTACGAAAGCTAGCTTTATATTGCCGAAACGTAAGAAGGCCCAGGTGTCGTCCTGATACTCCACTTCGCATTTAAAAGTACTTAGGTACCAGTCAACAGTGGCTTTGAGTGAGCCTTGGTTTTTTACTGGTATCGCAATGTGATCGATTGGGTCTAACATTTGTTTTTGCCTTAGGTAAGAGCAGTACGGACGCTCCAAAGATCTTGGAAGCAGCGCTTAACTAGAGTAGAGCGCAGATAGGCCACACCTTCACTGCCACCAGTACCGCGCTTAAATCCGATTATGCGCTCTACTACGGTAACGTGGTGAGTTCGCCAGAGGGCGATTAGTTCATCAAGGTCGATGAGGGTTTCAGCTAAGTCATGCAACTCGCCAAGCTGCTCATCTTGATAGAGGCGACATAGTTCAAGCACTCTCTCTTCGGCTAATTTGCCCTCTTGATCATCCTCGCCATCTGCAGGCATGGTCAGAGTAAAACCGTTGCGGCGCAGTAGCGCATAAAAACAGTCTTTCAGGCTTGGTGCCTCGAATCTTTTTGTCAGTTCAGCGAAGGCAACGCTGTCACTTTTGAAGTGCATAAGCATTCTTTCTTCTTTGAGTCCGGCCATAAATTCGATTTCGCGAAATTGCGATGACTGAAAACCAGAGGCGGGGTTAAGCTTGTGACGGAAACCAAGAAAGTCAACGGGCGACATGGTTTCAAGAATATGAATCTGCTGAACGAGCACACGCATAATGGCCACAGCACGGCGCATGAAGTGAGTGGCTTTACGCACTCGGCCTTCAGCCATGAGCTCAACCACAAGGTCAAGCTCGTGAATGATCAATTTGAACCACAGTTCATAAGTCTGGTGGATGATGATGAAGAGCGGTTCGTCATGGTGAGCTGGTTCCGACTGACAAACTTGCAGGGTTTTCAGCTGCTCAACCATCAGATAACTGTTATAGTCAAGCGAGCTGTGGCCACCACTAGTAATGCCACCATACTGGGCTGTCTGTTTACTGTCCATCTCTTAGTTTTGCTCTCCACTTTGATTTTGGTCGGAATTTTTAGGTTGAAGCGAATCTTTGCTTGGAGCTAAATCAGGCAAGTTGCTAGCTGGTTCGGCAAGGGGTTGCTCATTTTTAGGTTGGTCGATCTTAGGTTCTTTTTTGGGCTCTTTTTTTTGCTCTGGCGCTGCCTTCTTGCCTTTCTGTTTTGTTACTTTAGGTTTGGCCACTTTCTTGCCATTGCTTTTGGCTTTGCCCTTGCCCAAATGCTGTGCTACTGCCCCTGGTGCTAAGGCCAGGTAGGCGGAGCGATCTAATTCACTGCCCTCGGCAAGCTTTAAGAACGAGTCAGGTTTGTGGTTGGAATATTGGAAAGCAAGACGAGAGTTGACCATTATCTTCTTTGCTTTCTTCACAAGCGCTTCATAGCGAACGCCCAGAGTTTCGACAGTTATGCCCTGTGGATCTACATGGAATAACTTGTATTCGCAAGGATAGGTGTCAACCGGGGGACAGGAGACATACCAAATATTGCGTTCTCTTTGAATTTTATTGATTGGTACGTGACCACTTATGGCCAACCTAACGTCTAGACAGGCACCGAGAATCTCACGAGCTGATGCTCCTTGCATCAAGGTATATTCTTCAAAGGGTGGCCCACCATCGTAAGGCGGTGGAGCCAAAAGAGGATGGTGGCTGACCACAATCGTCATTTTGCCCTTATTGCTATTCAAATCTTGTTTGAGCCAGTTCATTTGAGCATTGCTCAAATCACCAGTTTCACTGTTGGCCTTGGCCGTATCTAGACCGATTAGATGCACTCCAGCAACAGGATCTATCGACCAGTAAGAGTTCCCGCTGGTCAGCCCTTTGCCCTTGAAGTCTGGGCCATAGGTAACCATGCGCTCCACTGCTGGTGGACCACTAACATCACATTCACCGAGCACGAAATACCAAGGGCAATTCAATACAGCCATTATGTCGATGAAAAGTTGCCAGAAGACTTCGTCGCGCCCAGGGCCCTCGACTTGATCTCCACAAAAAATGACAAAGTCTACTTTCTGCTCATTGATTGACTTGACTACGTCTTGCAAGAAGAGCTGACTTTCTTGCAGCAACTTCAGGCTATCGGGTAAGCCGTTAGAGAGGTGGCTGTCGGAGACTACCGCGAAAGAAAAAGGAGCAAAATCGAAACCTGCTGCTTTGGCCGGGGCAATCATGCTCAGTTGGCCAAAACAGGTCAAAGCGCCAAGGCCGGCGAGAAAATGACGTCGGCTTAGTAACTCGGTGTGGCCGTCCTCAACCATTAATCAAGTGCTCCTAAAAGATAGCAAGATAGTCTAGTTTACCTAAAATCAGACCGTCTATTTTTCTATTAGGGTAAGAAGTTCTGCCCGCAAACTTGCATCTTTCTTATACAGACCACGGGCGTCTGTTGTAATCGTCTTACTTCCAGGTTTCTTGATGCCGCGAAGACTCATGCACGAATGTTCCGCTTCAACCATGACGAATATGGCTAAGGGGTTAAGCTTGTCTTCTATGGCTTGAGCGATTTGCGCAGTCAACCGTTCTTGCACTTGCAGGCGCCGGGAGGCAATGTCTACCACCCTGGCCAATTTAGATAGACCGGTTATACGCCCGTCGCGGGGAAGATAGGCCACATGCACGAGGCCATGAAACGGTAGCAGGTGGTGCTCACAGGTGCTGTTGAAAGTAAGGTCTTTGACTAAAACCAGCCCGGCAGCTTCTTCATAAAATTCGCAAGTAATTTGCTCGGCAGGGTCGAGATTAATAGAAGATGTCAATTCCGCCATCATCCTGGCAACTCGATTGGGGGTCTCCTGCAGGCCTTCTCTATCTAAGTCTTCACCGATGGCGCGCAAAATCAATTTGACGCCCTCCTCAACCAAAGCCAAATTTGTTTGAGTCGGCACTCCTCTAGGGCTTGGATGAAAATTACCTTTACAAATCACGTCAGAATTCATGGTTTCCTCAAGCACAATAGTGATTGTGTATAGCTAAATGAAGAGCAATTTAAGGCCCCAGCGCGTTGACACATCTTTTGACAACCGCCAAGCCTAAGTATATCGCTTATACTCTAAATCTTTCAATTTTCAGCGTTATCATGAAGGAGAGCCGATGACCGCCGCAACAGTAATGCAACTGGACATCCGTCAAATTAGAGAGTTGATTCCCCATCGTTATCCCTTCCTTTTAATCGACCGCGTTACTGAAGTTGAGCCTGGTGTGCGGGCGAAGGGCTTTAAAAACTTGACAGCCAACGAAGAGTTCTTCCAGGGGCATTTCCCCGCCGAGCCGATAATGCCGGGCGTCTTGATGGTTGAAGCCTTGGCTCAATTGGGCTGCTTAACTATGCTCCTCAAGCCTGAAATGAAAGGTAACCTTGGTGTCTTTACCGGTATCGACGGAGTAAAATTCCGCACAATGGTGGTACCAGGTGACAAACTAGAGCTAGAAGTTGAGCTTCTTAAGATGAAAGGGCCAGTAGGCAAAATGAGAGGAATTGCTCGCGTTGGCGACAAAATTGCCTGTGAAGGCGAAATTGGTTTCGCCATGGTCAAGCGGTAATTTTGTTTATAAATTTGTCTATATATAGGTAGGGAAACAATGTCTATTCATCCCACTGCCATAATCGGCGAGGGAGCAAAAATCGACGAGACTGTCGATATTGCACCATATGCTGTTATTGGACCGAATGTGGTTATTAAGGCTGGTACCAAAATCGGTGCTCACGCCATTATTGACGGGCACACCACCATTGGTGAGAATTGCCGCATATTTCCAGGCGCTTCCATCGGGCTAGAGCCGCAAGACCTTAGCTACAAAGATGAGCCTACCGGCGTGATTATGGGTGATCGCGTCACCGTGCGTGAGTATGCCACCATTCACAGAGGGACTGCCGATCGTTTCACTAGGGTTGGTGATGATTGCTTCCTTATGAACTATTCGCACATCGCTCACGACTGCCAGATCGGAAACGGAGCTATCTTTGCTAATGGCGCCACTCTTGCTGGTCACGTCGTGGTCGGAGAGCGCGTCGTCATAGCTGGTTCGGTTGTGGTGCACCAATTTGTTCGCATCGGTCGCTATGCCATGATATCTGGTGCCACTGGTACACGCATGGACATTCCACCCTTCACCATGTGTGACAAACGTCCGCTGGCAGTAACTGGACTAAATCTAGTGGGCTTGCGAAGAGGAAAAGTTGGTCCAGAAATTCGCAATACCATTAAGCAAGCCTACAAGTTGATATATCGTTCCGGTCTTAATACCACTCAAGCGCTGGCTAAGATTGAAGAAGAAATCGAACAATCGCCTGAAATAAAGGAAATTGTTGAATTTTTCCGCAGCACCAAACGCGGTGTAATTCGTGGAGCTTTTACTGCTGATGGTGGCATCGCTTCTTCTGTGGAAGATGAATGAAGATAGAAGTGACTGAAAAGGCGGCCGAAGAATCTAAATCTGGATACCGCAGTCTATTTGCTAATCGGCAATTCATGAGCTTGTGGATTGCCCAAGTCTTCTCTCAATTTGCCGACCGGGTAGTCTTTGTTTTGTTCGTTGCCGTCTTGACGGCTAATGAGCATACAATTGCCGGTAAGCATTTCGAGTCGGCTCAGCTTACCAGTCTTCTCTATGTCGCCTTTACCATCCCGGCCGTGCTTCTCAGTCCTATGGCTGGAGTTTATGTCGACCGCTGGTCCAACAAAGCTGTTTTGGTGCTTTCTAATCTTTTTCGCGCTGCCTGTATCTGTTTGGTGGCGACACCATATGCAAAGGCATCACCAATTGCTGCTTTTTCATTGGCCTTCGTCGTATCAATCGGTTCGCAGTTCTTTGCTCCAGCGGAAGCATCGTCGATACCCCGGCTGGTGAAGAAGGACGAGTTGTTTCAAGCCAACTCGTTGTTTTTCACTACTATGATGATAGCCCTAGGCTTCGGTTTTGCCATTGGTGAGCCGATTATTGCCCATACTGGTATCGGTAAAGCACCATTCGCAGTTGCTGGTGCCTTTGTTCTAGCCGCCATTTTCTGTTGCCAAATTACCGATAACAAACCCGCGATCAAATCGAATGAGGTCTGGTGGGAAGAGTTGCGCTTCGGTATCGCCTATATTGCCAACAATAAGATGGTGTTTCGGGCGATCATGAAAATCACCTTCCTCTTCTCCACAATTATTGCCCTTACCCCAATCTCGGTAGGCCTGACTGAACAGTTACTCAATCTTCAAGCCGTTCAGTTTGGTTATGTCATTGCTGCCGCTGGAATTGGTATGGGCATTGGCAACTTTGTGGTTGGCCATTATTTTTCCAAGGTGTCGGCGGCGCTATTGGCCTACAAAGGCTTCGTTCTGCTTGGCCTTTTCCTCACTCTGTTAGGGTCTCTAGGATTTTTGCAAGACTCAGTCTTGCCCTCGCTGGGGATGGCTTCGGTAAATTTCCACGGCTCTCTAATGCTCGTGCCTCTTCTGATTGTTGCCTTAGTCGGAGCCTCCTGTGCCTTTATTGCCGTTCCGACTCAGTCGTTACTGCAGGCAGCCGTGCCAGAAGAGCTACGGGGTAAGGTCTTTGCCGCTCAGAATACAGCGATGTCGGCAGCTTCAACCATTCCAGCGGTCTTGATTGGGGTTTCTGCCGACAAACTGCCTGGCGGTGTTTTTACTACCCTCTTAATCATCGGCTTGCCCACTCTCCTGGTCGGCCTGCATCATCACAGTCAAACCAGTAAAGAAATCGCCTCGGGTGCAAAGCTAGATGAAGCGGGCAATACCTTAGGATAAAGATGCAAAGGGTAGCCCGGCTGGCCTTGACGACCTTTGATTTGGTTTTCGGCTGCCAGGCTAATCTAAACATTTGATTAGGTGTGCGGTGGCTGGTTGCCATGTGGCTGCATTCTTATAGAATATTAGTTACAACCGTTATCAGTAGGAAGCATGCGTAACCGAATAGTTTTAGTTTTGCTTGTTGTTGGTGTGTGGATGGCTCTAAAGGCCATCGACAAATTTTTCACTGGCCCAGAAGTGCTCTTCATTTTGTGCGGAGTCTTGAGCATGATGATTGCTCATACTATTTGGCTTTTCTCCGCCCAACAGCGCCATCACAGAAAAGTCTTAGCTCGTCGTTCTCAGGGCTTAACCAGCCCTGAGGCAGCTAAAGTCTGGCATCCTTATGTCGATGTGGTTATTTCTGCCAAAAACGAATCACGGGTAATTGAAACCACGGTTCGCAATCTTTTTCAAATCAACTATGACGCCTACTCTGTTTGGGTTATAGACGATTGCTCTACCGACAAGATGCCTGAAATATTGAAGGAACTTCAAGTCGAGTTTCCCCGACTTCAGGTACTTAACAGAGTTCCGGGCTCTTGCCCTGGTAAGTCTGCTGCTCTCAATGAGTTCTTGCCTCTTTGCAAAGGCGAGGTTATTGCCGTTTTCGACGCCGATGCCAATGTTGATCCTGAATTCCTCAACATTATTCTGCCGTCACTGGAGCCAGCTAATGTTGGCGCAGTGCAGGCTCAGAAGAAAATGTACGAGAATCAAAAGGGTCTTTTGGTCGAATGTCAGGCTTCTGAGTATGCCGTTGACACTTATTTTCAAGTCTCTCGTGACCTTATCGGTGGTGCTGTCGAACTACGCGGCGATGGTCAATTGGTTAAGCGCCAGGCCCTTATCGACGTCGGCGGCTGGAACAACAAGGCCATTACAGATGATCTAGATCTGAGCATGCGCTTACTCGTCAGCAATTGGGATATTACTTTCTGTCCTGAAGCAATTGTCTGGGAAGAGGCTGTCACAACCTTTAAGGCCCTCATTAGACAACGGCGGCGTTGGGCTGAAGGCAGCATTCGTCGTTATCTTGACTATATTTTCCCGCTCAATTCACCAACGCGCTTATCGCTGGTGGAGCGTCTTGATACCTTAGTCTTTACAGTCTACTTCGTCGTTCCTGCTCTACTGACCTTAGAAATTGCCTCTGAAGTTGTGCATATCGCCACAGGCGTGCCAACCTACGGCAAATTCTTAGCACTGATAGTGATGGCAATATTCGGCATTAGTCAGGTCAACTTCTTGATTGCTATGCGTATCTATCGCGCCCCTATGTCTTTCCTCAAAGCTTTGGGCCGCAGTTTTTACGTCACGGCCTACGTCTATGGCCACTGGGTGCCAGTTATTGTCGTCTCATTCTGCCAAATCTTATTTGGTAAACAAGTCTCTACCTGGCACCGCACAGAGCATGCCGGTGTTGCCCCAGTAATAAAGGCCTAGAAAAAAAATCAGAAAATTTCGGACGGGAGCAAGAATTTTTTGTTCCCGTCTTTTTTTTTGCTTCCCTCCTCCACTTGGCATCGTATTTGATACCATCTTGGTTTCATAAGCTCCCGAGACCCTGCAATATTCCTATATTCAGCGTGTGCCAACACTGCTTTGATCGTATATACCGCTTGAAAAGTGGTGCTATTCCAACAAACTTTTTACAACTCATTTCAAAGCCCGAAAACAAGTATATTGCAGCGATACGCTTGCTGAGGTCGAAATAAGTCAGTCATTAAATATGGACCTCTCGGAATAAATGAGTAAAATGGAGCTTGTCTCGGGCCGTTGGTCCAGGATTGGTCGAATCATTCGAAAAATGATTTCCTAAATTACGATTGCTAAGAGTTGGAGATTTGCATGCTTAAAAAGATAGCGTCCTCTTTCATACTAGCCTCAGCTTTGGTTGGCACAATGGTCGCTCCGTCGTATGCCGATGACGACACATTCAAGAACATTTGTCTGTTCCCTGTCAAAGTGGTTGGTTCAGGTGTTGGAGCTGTAGTAGGCGTTCCTCTAGGTGCCGTCAAAGACGGAACTAAGGGAGCCATTAAATCCACTACCTGGGTTGCCGGTAAGCTTGGTAATGAAGATGGTGGATACCAGAAGTGGACAGGAGCCATCGTTGGCGCTCCGTTCGGTATCGTTGGCGGTGCAGCTTATGGTTGCTTCGATGGCGGTTGGCACGGTATGAAAACTGGCTTCGAAAAGCCATTCACCAAAGAAGCATTCACTTTCAAAGAAGACTAACTTGTTGAGTAATCAACGTTAGGTTCAATGAAACAGTGAACTTATGTTCGATAATTGTCGGGTAGAAAGAATGAGAGGGTGGCTCTCTTAGAGTCACCCTCAAAATCTAACTCAAAATCTGAATCAGAAAATGATATAGACCGGGTGGTAAGGAAGATATGAAAAACAAAGCTTTAGCCTTAATAGCTGCTGGCGCTATCAGTATTGGTGTTGCAATGCCTTCGATGGCCGGAGACGGTCCTCTTAGCAGCATGGCTTCCCTCGCTGGTGCTACAACAGCAGTAATTGTTGATACTCCTCAAGGTATAGTCGTCAATTCACTTTGGCGTACACCTCACACATTGCAGCGTCAACTCGCCAAGCATTTTGGTGATGAGAAGGGTCTTGGACAAAACCTCGCAGCATTCGCTCTCGGATGGCCTGTTGGTATGGTTTGGGGCGTTCCTTATGGCGCTATCGTCGGTGCTAAGCATGGTATGACTAGTGGTTGGGAAAAACCATTTAGTACTGATTCCTACATTGTCACTGAAGAAAAATAGTAAGTAGTAATTGCTGCCCGGCACCCTAGCCAAGTGATGCCGGGTAGCTCTGAATTAGAAACGGTGGATAAGATGACAAATAAAATACTAGGTCAAGTTCTTATGTCGGCCGCTCTCATGGTCTCCGCTGTCGCTCCTGCGATGGCCCTCGACTACGAAGCCAAGCCGGTTCAGTGGGTTCTACAAGCTCCTATTCGTACCGTTGGGGCTGCAAGCGGTGCCTTGTTTACCGGCCTCGTCACCGGTCCTATCGCTGGTGGATTCCACGGCGGTATTAAAGGTATCAATCACGTTGCTGAGAAATTCGGCGATGAGCATGGAACTGGACAACGTCTAGCTGCCGTTCCAATCGGTGGATCCGTCGGTATGGTTGCTGGTGGTGTCTATGGTGGCTACCACGGCATGGGACATGGCTGGAAGAAAGGTTGGGAACATCCATTCAGCCGCTGGTCTTTCATCACCATGGAAGAGAAATAATTCTATTTGACTGAGGGATGTACTCCCAGTAGAAAAGGTTGAGGATAATGCAAAAGAAAATTCTTTCGTCTTTGCTAGCTGCTTTAGGACTCGCAATGAGTCTTTCCGCTCCTAGTATGGCTTACCCAGAGCGTCCAGAATCGGCTCGGGTAATCTATGAAATGTGGTACTTCCCATGCAGACTGGTCTCTATGGCCGTTACAACTGCTTGGGACGTTCCAACCGCTGCTTTCTCAGATGGCATCAAGGGTGCTATCGGTGGAACCAAAATGGTTGCCCGTAATCTGGGTAAAGAAGATGGCGTTTATGAAATGGTCGCCGGTGCTATGACCGGTGGTCCAGCTGGCCTAGTTGCTGGTAGCGCTTATGGCGTTCTCCACGGCGCAGGTTATGGAATCAAGCATGGCTTCATCGGATATCCGAGCCCTCACAGCGGCAGCCACAGCATGATATTCCAGGGCAAAGGTTTCGTTGTTCCTTACGACGATAACTACTAACTGACTGTCATCCTCGTTTCTAGTGTCTTTGTAATTAGGCGCTGACCTGGAAATACTTGGCTTCGAGAGCAAACACCTGCTAGAACTGGCGGGTGTTTGCTTTTTGCTTTACTAGATGTGATTTCTTTAATCTAAGGACTGCTCTCTTTGGTCAATCGCTAAAAATATTTGTCTGACTGTGACAGGATCGCGAGTATCAATGGCCTGTTAGAGCTCAGCTCTTGATAGACTAATAACAAGAATTTGTTTCTAGCTGAATAATCTTCTTTTTGGCAATTTAGGGCGTAAATTGGAAATCACTGGCAGGCGTTCATCCCCAAAACGAATTGGCGAGTTACTTGTAGCCGCCAATATCATCAGGCAGGAAGTTCTACTCGAGGCTTTGAAAGTTTCGAAGACTTCGCAGACCCCTCTTGGTCGCGTATTGATGAGTATCGGTGAACTTTCCGAGTACGACGTAGAAGTAGCACTCTATGTGCAGTCGTTGATAAGACAGAACACAATTTCAGCGGAGTTTGGCGTCAAGGCCATTAATGTCTGTATTAAGGGACGCATACCTTTAGATGACGCCTTTAAGCGCCTCGGCTGGACTCCACCTGAGACTACCGATGAGCAGAAAGCTTCAGCCGGAGAGCTAGGTGAACTTCTCGTGCAATCCGGTTTGCTCGACCGTTCGATGCTGGAACAGGCCCAGTGGCAAGGTCAGGAAAATAACCTGCCCCTAGGCCGTTGCTTGGTTCTAAATCGAATGATTACCTCAGTCTTGCTGCAATCTGCCCTTACCGCTCAGGTTTTGATCAGAGACGGCAAGATTACTGAAGAGCAAGCCATTGCTGGCCTAAAGAAAGCTGTGGCAAAGCATCAATCTTTAGAGCAATCGTTGGTTGATACCGGTGCATTCCGTACTTCAGCTAAAGACTCCATCAAACTAGGAGATCTCGTCACCCAAGCTGGTTTGGTTACCGAAGGCGATAAGATTTCTGCCATCGAAATTGGACTTTCAGAACACCAGCGCATTGGTGAGGTATTTGTTCAAACTGGCATGATTTCTTCTGAAGTCGTAGACGATAGCTTACGCTTACAAGAAATGGTCACTAGTGGTGCCTTAAGTGGTCTTCAGGCTGCTGACATACTGCGTCAGTCTAGTGCTCGCCGCGTCTCTATCGATACCATTATCGAAGAGAGAGCCTCTAGGCAAGACGATATAGCCAGAGTGAACACTGTGATGGAAATACTTTTGCAATCTGGTGCCTTAAGTGGTGACAATTTCAACCGGGCCCAGTCATTAGCCAGACAGTTGAATGTCTCTATGGCAGAAATCATTGTCACTAAAGAAATGATTGATAAACGCTTGATTAATGCCGCTCTGCAGGCACAGTCTTTAGTAACGGAAGGCATACTTAAGCCAGTGCAGTGTGCTGCGGCCGTGAAAATGTGTCAGCAGACTGGGCTGGAACTGCATGAAGTGTTGAAAGATTTGCCCCCTGATGCACCAACGACAGCGGCACCGTCTCCATCTGCAAAAGATGAGAGCGAGAAAAAGGGCTGGATTGGCAATATCTGGAACAAAGTAACAAAGAAAGACTAGCAAATTGACAGGGCGATAATGTCAGCAACTTTTACCGTCGATGAAATTCTAACTCTTGATGGTGCAGTGCTGCATGGTTCCACAATAGCCTCAGACCGGACCTTTAGTATTAGCACTGACAGTCGTGCAATTAGACCTGACCAAGACTTGTATTTGGCGCTAAAAGGTGAGCGTTTTGATGGTCATAGTTTTGTGCTAAAGGCTTTCGAAAACGGCGCCGGACTTGCCATTGTAGATAGCGCTAATGCCATGAGTAGCCAAAATCTTCCTGCCGAATATAGCACCAGGTCGATGGTTTCAGTTCCTAATACTTTGGCTGCCTATCAAGGTCTAGCGCGATTGTACCTGCGTAGGCACAGTGTCAAAGTAATAGCTATTACTGGTTCGTCTGGCAAGACTACGACAAAGGAAATGACAGCGGCAGCCACTTCCTGCCGTGTGGTGCATAAGTCACTGGCCAATGAAAACAATGAAATTGGTGTGCCAAAAACTATTCTCTCGATGCCGGCAGAAACGGAAATCTTGATTTTGGAAATGGGTATGCGCGGATTGGGGCAAATTGCAGAGCTTGCCGCATGCGGATTACCCGACATTGGCGTGATTACCTGTGCGGGTACAGCTCATATTGAGCTTCTTGGCTCAAGAGAAAATATTGCCAGGGCCAAGTGTGAGCTGCTGGCTGCCTTAGACTCTGAGCGTGGTCGTGCCATCATCGGCGATGGCAGCGATTATTTACTTGCTCAGGCTAGACAAGATTTTTCCGGACCTATTGAAGTCTGCCCAGCTTTAGAAATTGTTCGGGTTGATAGTCATGGCACTACTTTTAAAATTCCTGACAGTGCTTCAGAGCAAGAGTTTTTTGTTAGAGCCCATGGTCGCGTTCTGTTAGAAGACGCCTGGTGTGCTGTTGCTGCTGCTAGAGCCGCTGGCCTGAGCGACTCTGAAATTGCAGCGGGTTTGTCTAAGTTTGAAGCTGTTGAAGGTCGTGGAAATGCGGTGCAATCTTCTCATGGCGCAACCATAGTGGATGAGTCTTATAACGCCAATCCTGATTCTATGCGCTGTGCTGTTGAAGCGATTCTCTCTCATGCCTATCCTCAACCAGACAAGATTGTGGTACTCGGTGCCATGGCAGAGCTTGGTGATTTCAGTGAATCGTTGCATCTTGAACTTGGTCGTTGGCTCAAAGATAAGCCTATTAGTTTGCTAGTTACGGTTGGTCCGGTAGCCAGTGCGATTGCTTCTGGTGCCAAGGGTGCCACCTACGAAATAGCTGCAGTTGCGACGCAGGATGAGGCTCTTGGTCGCGTTCTTCCGCGCCTTGGGCGCGATTCCTGTGTCATGGTTAAAGGGTCTCACAGTACTAACCTAGATAAATTGGTGCAAAACATACTACAGTAATGGAAAAAGAGACTGAAACTAATTCTGTTTGGCTTGTCTGTGGGCTTTGTGCTATTGCAGCGTCAACCATGATTGTAGAGATCGTTCTCACTAAATTTGTGGGCTATAAGGTCTACCATCACTTCATCCATCTAATTATTAGTACTGTTATTCTCAGCTTCGGCATGGCAGGGGCTTATTTATATTTAGCTAGCAAGCGCGAGAACGACTGGCAAGCCGCTAGTCGCGAAGCTGCTCTCTATTCACTAATGTTATTGCTCACTGTAGTTTTATTTTGCTGGCTGCCTATTGATCCATATAACTTTTCTATTGCCTTGTGGTTGAGGCTTTCGTCAATTGCTATCTATTTCGCTATGTTTGCGGTGCCATTTTTCTTTGCCGGTCTATGTATTAGTAGAGTCTTAGCCAGCAGCAGTATTTCTGCCACTCGAGTCTATTTCTTCGATTTGAGTGCTGCCGCTCTAGCTGCTGCTCTTACACCCATAATGCTTGAATATACTGGCGGCTACGGCAGCATTGGCCTTGCCTCACTCCTTGGCATTTTTGCTTATTTTGCCTTCCAAAAACAGGCGGGTAAGTTCCGTGCCATTGAGTCTTCTGCCTGGTTGTTAGCCTTTCTCGCCGCTATCTCCTTGCTCTTGCTCTATCCTTCTTGGGCAATCAAGAAATACGGCTTTGATATCCGTTCAACCAAAGATGGCAGCGGGCGTAAGACCATGAGTGGTGACTTCGGCGGGGTGGCCCGCTCTTACTGGAATCCGCTGGCACGCATTGATGTCTCTAAGACTGGTTGGTCGAACAGACTAGATTTTCTCTTCGGTATAGTGCCTGATTCCAGCACACCAAAAATGCAGGGGCGTTTTATTAGTGTTGACGGAGGTGCCAATACAAGACAGTTCAAAGCAACGGGCAATTTAGAAGAGCAGCCGTTCTTCTCTAAAGTACTCTGGGCCTGCCCCTATGTGCTTAAACCAATGGCAAAGGATGCCCTGGTGATTGGTGGCGGCGGCGGTGTCGATATTCTCGTTGGAAAATATCATGGTGTGCCGAGATTAGACGCTCTTGAGCTCAATCCTGCTACCTACAAACATCTTTTGCTCGGACAAGATGATCCAGAGGCTGCTCTATATCAGCCCTGGCTGTCTAGCAACGAGAAAACCAAGGTGACTATTCTAAACAAAGAGGCGCGGCACTTTGCCTCGACACAGCCTGACGGAGTTTACGACATTATTCAGGCCAGTGGAGTAGACACGCTAACAGCAGTTGCATCTGGTGCACTAGCGAACTCAGATAACTATTTGTATACACTGGATGCCGTCAAGAGTTATGCCCATATGCTCAAGCCCGGTGGTGTTCTGTCACTGACCCACTGGCGTAGTCAGCCGCCGCAGCTAGAGCTGCGCATGTTTCTCACCTATCTAAAATATCTAGAAGACAGTGGTAATAAGACGGCGCGCAACAATGTCATTGTTTTAGCCAATAATTGGGTCAATACCATCATGAAGACTACGCCTTTCACTGTTGAGGAAGTGCAAAGGGTTCGTGACTGGGCCGCCCGTTCAAACATTCTTGTACTTTACGATCCCTTCCACAAATCTGAGCAAGAGCCTGGTATCAGACCAGATGAGTTGATATTTGAGAAAGTTGCCAATGCCGATGCGAAAGAGCGTCAAGAAATTGTGGCGGCGCTTCCCGACGATGTCACGCCGGTTAGTGATGATCGCCCTTACTTCTATCAGCTGAGCAAAAATCTGTCTTTTTGGGGCTCATCTAATTGGGTGTCTGACTCAATTCTGGCTGTCTACGTTGCCATTGCTTTTGTCGTTGTTTTGATCTTCGCTCCTATGCTAAAGACTAGACCGCTCAGGCTCTCTGCGGCACTCAGCTCTTCTCTGCTGTTCTTCGCTTTCTGTGGCTTTGCCTTCTTGCTTTTTGAAGTTTCGATCATTCAGCTATTTTCGGTCTTTGTTGGCGGACCGGTCTATTCATTGGCTGTAGTGCTTGTTTCAGTTCTAGCGGGCTATTCATTTGGCTGCTTGTTTGCCAGTCGCTTAAAGCCAAATCGCCGAGTATTCTTGATTGTTGGTGGTGCTATCTTCGCTATTCTGATAGGTGCTTCTTACGGCCTTCCCGCTATGCTGATAGCTCTAATGCCTTGCGATTGGCTCATGCGTATTTTGATATCTGCAGCAGCGGCTTTCTTGATGGCTTTTGTCGTCGGCATTCCTGTTTCACTGGCTATGGATGCAGTAAAGAAAGATGCAGCAATAGGCAATACTGTGCCCTGGATGTGGGGGGTGAGCTCGGGCTTTAATGCTCTTGGAGCAGCCTGTTTCGTCATAATTACTCAGGCCATAGGCATTGCCGCTACCCTTGCTGTTGCCGCTGCGCTTTACCTCTTCGGCACTATCGTCTTTGCCCTCATGGGCCCTCGGCAATCTTCCTCTGAAGACTTCCCGCAATAGTTTCTGCCACTTCGTATTTCCCCCAATGACTTCAAGCTCATTGCCCCTTAGTATTGGGGGCCCGAAGACCTTAAGTAAATGGATTCCCCACAATCCTGCGTCAGCTTGAAGACCATAGACAATATGGCAGTGTTTGATGCACTGCTCGGCAAACCGTTGAAGATTGAGACTAAACTTGAGTGCAAAAATACTTTAGCCCGCCAAGCTATTGAAGAAGTAGCGCCAAAGACAGTGCGAGTGACTTCACCAACTGCAGAAGGTGTTCGTAGTGGCTCTGGATTTTTTGCCGGCCGCAATGGTGATTTGGTAGTTACCAATGTGCACGTGGTGGCTAACAGTACTAATACTGTTATCGAAACAGTTTCAGGAGAACGCTTTCGAGCCAAAATTGTAGACATTGACGATGTAAATGACCTGGCTGTTCTCAAAATTGAAGGCATAAGCAAAGACCCTAAGCGTGCCCTTGAGTTGGCCGACGATAACAAGCTTAAAAACGGTGACCCTATGCTGGCTATCGGTCACCCCGCTGGTTCGAGGAAGCCGGTAGTGTCGGATGGTTCGTTTATTGCAAAGCTACCTCAAGTTCTATTGGTGCAGCCCAATATCGTCCAGGGTATGATCGAGGACGCCGCTCGTTTTCAAGTTAAAGAACCTGCTTTTGCTGAGGATACGAAGAACAATTTGTTCGCTACCATGATCGGTATGGACACTCCGCTCTGGCATGGTAATTCTGGTGGACCGGTAGTAAATGAGCGCAACCAGCTAGTTGGAGTCTCCACCGCCATCGATCCATCCAACCCCTATATGTCGCTTGCTCAACCGGCCAGCAATGTCAAAGAACTTTTGCGGCGTGTGGAGGATAAAAATGAGCATAAATTCGAGTTTACCTACCTTGAGCAAAGCGCATATGACCGTGATCGAAAGAGTGTTTTGAGCAAAAGTGCTGGTGAGATTGTTGCTGGCGCAATGCTGCGCCGAGTGGCGGCCCCCGTTTGGGGCGGATACTCGGGAATGAAGGCCATAGGCAGTCTGAAAATGGCGGCAGGCGATTCTTTCGCGGGTCGCGATCACTATTTAGCTGCTGCCGGTGAGCAACTGCTCGGCCTGGCTGGTGGTGCCATGTCTTTGCTGCCACGCACCAGAGCAATTGGCTATGGCTTGGCAGGAGCTAGTTTTGTACTAGACTTGCGCCATCAATTTAGTGCCGATACAGCGTTGCTTAAGGACGTAAGTCGTACTAGTGGCGAGAAGCGCTTGCCCTACGGCTGGGGCGACAAATTATTCTAGATTTACTAGTTCTAGATTATTTTTGCTTCTTTCATGGCTTCAATTTGAACATCTGTTAGGCCAATAGATTTGAGCGTTTTCTCTGTTTGGCTAGCTGTATCAGTACAGGACCATTCTTCTTCTTCTTCTTCTTCTTTCCTGCCATAAATTTGTTTGATCGGATTGCTAATTTGCGGCACGTTGCCGAGCCTTGAGTGGGTCATGTGAGTCAAGACTCTGCTGTTGCCTTCCGGTAGGAAGTTGACTGCTTCTTTGACCGTATTGACCGGTGAGACGCAGCAATTGGCCTCGGCGAAGAGCGACATCCACTGCCCCAGGGTTTTACTCGCGATTACTTCAGCAATCTCAGCACTAAGGAAATCGCGATCGCTAATCACGTTTTTTGTTAGCAAATCTTTGCGTTCTATAATAGTGAGGAATTTTAGCCAGAATTCTGGCTCTATGGGAGCTGCAGCTAGGTAGCGACCATCAAGACAGCGGTAGACTCGGTGGTTGGGCAATTCATCGGGATATTTGGCGTGAATTTCAGAGGGCTCTAAATTGAGATAGAGACTAATGGTGCCTACTACTGCCAAGGCCGACAGTGCGCTTTCAAACATGCTGATCTCGATTCGCCTACCAATACCGCTAGATTCTCTTTCGTATAGAGCGGCTGTTATGGCAAGGGCCGCGTATGTTCCGGACATATAATCTGAAACAAAAACCGAAGGCATAATCGGCTTGCCAGATTGATCTTGAGACTCAAACAAAATACCGGTTTCAGCTACGAAGTTGAGATCATGGCCAGGTTTTGTTCCCCACTTAGAAGCAGAGCCATAGCCATTGACCGAGCAGTAGATTAAGCGCGGATTATGGTGTCTTAGTACCTCTGGGCCCAGGCCCAGTCTATCCATTACTCCGGGCCTAAAGTTTTCGATGACTATGTCAGCACTCTCGACTAATTTTTTGACAATTTCTAAACCCTGAGGGCTTTTGAGATCTATTTTGATTCGCTCTTTGTTGCGGTGCAAGCTCCAGAAATAGAGACTATCTTCGCCGCCTTGATTGACGACAATTGGTGGAAGACGCTCATTGAGAGTGCTATCGAGCCGTTCAATTCGCAAAACCTGAGCACCAAGATCGCTCATTAGGGTCGAAACTATTTCGCCCGGCAGGAGATGGGTGAAGTCTAGAACTTTTAGTTTGGCGAAAGGCATAAGTATCTCATAGCGGAAAGGTTGTAAAGAAAAAGGAGGGCATACCTGAAATCAGCAGCCCTCCTTTGTTCTAGCTAAATTGTCTCTTAGTTCATGTTCTCGATGATGGCACTAGCAAACTCACTGGTTTTCAGTTTGGTTGCACCTGGCATCAAACGCTCGAGGTCATAAGTTACTTTCTTCTGTTGGATGGTTTTGGTTACTGCTTGAGTGATCAAGTCAGCAGCTTCTTGCCAGCCCATGAATTCAAGCATCATGACGCCAGAGAGTATTACAGAACCTGGGTTGATTACGTCTTTGTCAGCATACTTAGGAGCTGTTCCGTGGGTAGCTTCAAAGATGGCGCAGTTGTCGCCGATGTTAGCACCAGGAGCTAATCCAAGGCCGCCTACTTGAGCAGCGCAAGCATCTGAGAGATAGTCGCCGTTCAAGTTTGTAGTGGCTAGAACAGAGTATTCATCTGGTCTTAGCAATACTTGCTGGAACATAGAGTCGGCGATTCTATCTTGAAGAAGAATCTTGCCAGCTGGCAATTTGCCATCATGCTCTGCCCACATTTTTTCTTCTGAGATTACTTCTTTAGCGAATTCAGTTTCGCCAACTTGGTAGCCCCAGTCTCTGAAGGCGCCTTCAGTGAACTTCTGAATGTTGCCTTTGTGAACCATGGTCACTGACTTTTTGCCGCGAGCGATAGCGTATTCGATGGCTCTACGTACAAGTCTGTCTGAGCCGAATTTGGAAATTGGTTTGATACCGATGCCAGATTCTGGACGAACGGTCTTGCCATATTTTGCGCATAGGTCAATGAAAGCTTGGGCTTCTGGAGAACCAGCGACAAATTCTATTCCGGCGTATACGTCTTCAGTATTTTCACGGAAGATAACAACGTCGAGTTTTTCAGGTGATACTACTGGTGAAGGCACTCCGGGGAAGTGACGCACTGGGCGAACGCAGCAGTAGAGGTCAAATATTTGACGGAGAGCTACGTTCAAGCTGCGGATACCGCCGCCTACTGGAGTGGTTAGAGGGCCTTTGATGGCTACTCCGAACTCTCTGAGAGCGCTGATGGTGTCTTCAGTCAACCATTCATCAAAATTGTCTTTTGCTTTTTGTCCGGCAAATACTTCGAACCAAGCAATTTCTTTCTTGCCGCCATAGGCCTTAGCAACTGCAGCATCGAGGACCCGCTTGCTGGCCTTCCAGATATCACGACCTGTACCATCGCCTTCGATAAAAGGAATGATTGGTTTGTTAGGTACAACTGGCTTTCCGTCTTTGAAGGTAATCTTTTCGCCTTGCGGAACTGTTATGCCGTTGTAGGTCTTGTCTATCACTTGTCCCATGTCTCTCCTTCGCCGTATCCCAGGTGTCCGGTCTAGAGATTAACAGTACACTCGGCTCCAACCCTCAGAAGATCAACAAATACTAATTGTCCTGCTTAATCATGAGATTTTTTGCGGTAGTCATGAGGCTGAGGACTGAACTTGGCCATATACTTTTATATCCAATTTTGAGGGTCTAAATTGAACCTTGCCATTTCATTGAAGCGAGCCTTAAGCCAGTGGCCGGACAAAGAAGCTTTTGTCGACGGTCAAAAGCGCCTTACCTACGGCGAATTTGGCAAGCGGGTAGCGGCTCTTACCCATATTATCGTTAACCTCGGCCTGACTAAGGGCTCCACCATAGCTGTCATGGCTCCCAACTGTCTTGAGTTTACAGAGCTATATTTCGCCGCAGCTTGCATCGGTGCGGTTTTATGCCCAATTAACTATCGCTTGGCCAGTCACGAAATTGAGCAAATTATTGAGCACAGCGAGACCCAGATGCTGGTCTGTCACACCGATTTTGCTGAACTCGCTGAGGGAATGGTAAATCTTTCCAGAATTAAGCTAGTTGCCTGGCTTGGATCCGGCTCGCTGCCAGACACTAAAGTCAAAAGTGTTCGTTACGAGCCCTTTCTGCTCACCCAATGGAACAAAGAGCTAATCGACAACCAGGCTGAGGGCAGCGATCTTGCCCAGATTTACTATACAAGTGGAACTACTGGACAGGCCAAAGGGGTAATGCTTACCCATGAAAATGTCAGCTACAATGCCCTTGGCGCTATCGCTGAGCTGGCTTTGAATGACAGTCATTGCTGGGTTCATGCCGCACCGATGTTTCATTTAGTTGATGCCTGGGCGGTATTTGCCCTGACCTGGGTGGGTGGAAAGCACGTCTTCATTCCATATTTTAATGCTGAAGCCTTGTTGCCAATGCTTGAAGCTGAAGCTGTTAGCCATACAGCCCTTGTGCCCACCATGGTCAATGCCCTCTTGAATAGTGGGGTGGTCTGGCAGTATTCCTACAATGCTCTAAGCACCATAATGACTGCTGGCTCGCCTATTGCTCCTGAAATTGTCAAACAAATACAAGAAGTATTCTCATGCACTTATGTGCAATTCTATGGGATGACTGAAACCAGCCCCTTTCTCAGTATAAGTTTGCCCAAGAGCAAAGATCTTCTGCGCTCAAAGAGCGAGATTCTAGCTATTCGCAGCAAGACTGGCCGGCCATTTATTGGTGTCGATCTCAAAGTCGTCAAAGAGGACGGCAGCGAGGTAGCGCGAGATGGCATTGATGTTGGTGAGATCATCGCCCGTGGTCCAAACGTGACAAAAGGCTATTGGAAAAATCCGGAAGCCACGGCCCAGACGATTCGCGATGGCTGGATTTATACAGGTGATTTAGCCGTTATGGATAGCGATGGTTACATAAATGTGGTCGATCGCTCTAAAGATATGATTATTAGCGGTGGTGAGAATGTCTATTCGACAGAGGTTGAATATGTTTTGCATGAACATCCGGCCATATTAGAGTGTGCAGTTTTCGGTATTCCCGATAAAAAATGGGGTGAGCTTGTGCATGCCTCGGTTGTCTGCCGGGCCGGGCAAACACTGGCTGAAGAAGAGCTTGCTGACTTCATTCGCGAACGCCTCGCTCGTTATAAAGTGCCTCGCCATTGGGAGTTTTTAGAAGAGTTGCCCAAGACGGGCAGTGGCAAAATCAAAAAGAAAGAGCTACGCGATAAGTATTGGCTTGGCCGTGAACGCCGAGTAAATTGACAGAAAAAACCTTGGCTATTGACCAGTACTTGCGTATACTCTACAGTCAGTAGTAGCACTGGCAGGCAGTTAATGACTAACAAAAAAGCGGCATCCCAAGGTGACTATCTCTTGAATACATTGGCAGGGGTAGTCTTACTATCTTCTGCTCAAGTAGCACTGGCTCAGACTAAGTCAGCACCAGATAAAGTACCAGATGCAAGAGCTCACGAACTTACTCTCATGAGTAAAGCTCGGCGTGCTACATCTGACAGCCATTACGAGGCCGCCTGTGACTATTTATCTGATGTGCTTGCGGCTAATCCGAAGAATGCAGAAGCCCATTATCTTTTAGGCCTGTTGCAAGGGCGACAAGGTAAGTTTAACGAATCAATTGATCATGAGAAAAAGTGTCTCAAGCTAGTGCCTAACTATGCTTCAGCTCATTCGGTCTTAGGGCGTTCGCTAGCTGGTAAACAAGACTACGACGGGGCCATTGCAGAGTTAAAAGAAGCCATTCGTCTTGATCCGCGTAGCCCCATTAGCTTTGTTAATCTAGCCGCTGTAAAAGGCATGCAAGGTGACTATAAAGGCGCTCTTGATGCTTATGAGAATGCCATAAGAGTTGACCCTAAATATACCCAGGCCTATTTAGGAAAAGCACTGGCCTGTGCCAAACTTAAAGATATCAAAGGTCAACTTGATGCTTGTCGTGATGCTGTGAGAGTTGCGCCCACAAGCTCTGTTGCCCATGGACGCTTGGGCTTCGCGCTCTCTCAAAGTGGCGACATGCCAGGGGCGATGGCCGAAGGCCTCAAGGCCAATTTGCTAAGAGTAAATGAGTCTTGGAATGAATTTCTCGGCATGTTCTTGACCGCTTGGGCCTCAGTCTTTCTTGTTTTTGCTGCGATTTTTGCTGCCTTGTTTGCTGGTTCGCGCTTTAAGCCACAAGAAGGTGAGATCGTATTGAAGTCATTTTTCCTGACGTTCTACAAAGATAAACCAGGCCGTTTTGTCGTAACTGATACGCGTATAGTCTTTGTGCCAGAAGCCTTCTCTGCCTGGTTCGGTGCGACAAGAGTGAGTATTCAACGACCTCAAATCGAGGCAATAAATTATCTCAGCACTGTAGGTGGTGGCACAGTCTCGATTTTAACTAGAGACCAGAGCGTGCATCAATTCCGAATGCCTCTTTTGGTGTTAGACCCGGTTCGTAGTTTGCTGGTCAGTCAAGGACTGACGGCACCTGATCCCGATAACAAGGTTTCTGAGCCAATTAACCCAGTACCTGATAAAGTTGAAGCAGAGACAAAAGTAGAAACTGACCCTAAAGCTGATACTGAGACTAAAGAGAAAAACGAATGAGTGTTGTTAAAAATGTTCTAGGGACGAACCTTGAACCCTGTTGCTTGAACCCTCTGACCGGATTTTTTCGCGACGGCTATTGCTCAACTAGCCCTGAAGATCATGGAGTTCATACGGTTTGCGCTCTAATAACTGATGAATTTCTCGAGTATTCTAAAGCTCAAGGTAATGATCTTTCCACTGCTAATCCTCGCTACGGCTTCCCTGGGCTCAAGGCAGGCGATACCTGGTGCTTATGTGCATCTCGCTGGCGCGATGCTTTGCGAGACGGGGTGGCACCACAGGTAGTGCTGGCATCGACCCATCAAGACACTCTAAAGATTGTCAGTTTAGAGGAGCTTAAAGCTCATGCAGTAGTGGCTAAGGCCTGATGAATCTGTCCTTGAAGTTTTTGGCGCTCATGACAGGTATGTCGCTTTGTTTTTGTTCGCCTTTGTTGGCACAAACGAGCAACAATACAGAAGCTTGGAAGCTCCTGATGGAGACGGCCATTGGTGGCCGCTACGATGTCTTTGTTACTAGCAAGGCCTTGCGCCTAGACAGTCAGTCTTTTAAGTACTCTCTGCTCGCCACTGCCCCTAAATGGAATCTCACAATTTGGCGTGATGATAGCAAAGAAATTTGTCATTGCACTTTAGCTCAGTATCTCTATCAGCGCCGAAACGCAGTGAATACGACCTCTTCCTGTAATTTAGATAAGCCAATTAGCAGGCATGCCATAGCTATTCCTCGTTTTGGTCTCAGCGGTGTGCAGTATGTATACGCTGGTGAGAAGCGCGGCCATGACCTTTTCATTTCTGACAAAGTCACTACAGATGTAAAAAACTACTTTATTGATTGCGCTAATATAGATCTGCCTCGGCCAGCAGTGCAGATTATTAGCGGCACCAGCACTCTACCTGATTTGCCTGGTTTGCCTTATCAAATGTTTGAAGTTCTTGAGAGCGGACCAAAACAGTGGCAAGTTTTAACCCGCAGCATGGTACGACAAAAGGCCGTTTCACCAAAGCTTTTTCAAGTGCCGCGTGGCTATAAAGACATCGGTATTTTCAAGCATAACTTTCTATTTAAGAGTGTTAGCACAATGATGGATGATACCGTGGATAGTATCGGCATTGGCGAAATTAAAGAGACTAGCTCTCGCGGAAGACACTAGGGCTGTTCCTCTATGTTCAACTGGTTACACAGTAGCTTAGTCAGACAAAACTGAGCAGCGCTTTTTGCCGGTTGTACATGTATACTTAATTTGTACCGATGGTAAAACATTGATTCGGAATCACTTGGCGTCCCCCGGCTTTCTCTGATAGGGCGTTAACTATGACTTCTGAAGGCAAAAAAACTAATCCTAGTCTTGGCGAAGAGAGACTCAGGCTAGTTGTTGAAGCCGCTCCCAGCGGTATGATCATGGTTGATGAGTTCGGCCGCGTCGTGCTCGTTAACTCTCAAGTTGAGCGTATGTTTGGCTACAGTCGCGAGGAGCTTTTAGGCGAGTCAGTAGATTTGCTTGTACCTTCCTCGGTTCGTGCTGAGCATCCTTGCCATCGTGCTTCATTTTTCGCAGCCCCTCAGGCTCGGGCAATGGGAGTTGGCCGGGATCTTTATGGCCAGCGCAAAGACGGCTCACGACTGCCAGTCGAGATTGGTCTAAACCCGTTAATGACCGATGGTGAGCGCTTTGTCTTGGCTTCAATTGTCGACATCACAGAACGCAAGCATTCTGAGGCCTTACTTCAAGAGAAGCTGCTTGAATTACAGCGATCTAACGAAGACCTCCAACAGTTCGCCTATGTCTGTTCCCATGACCTGCAAGAGCCTTTGAGAGTGATTTCGAACTACACACAATTGCTGGCTCGGCGTTATTCTGACAAGCTTGATCAAGATGCCAATGACTTCATAGACTTTACTGTGGATGCCACGCGGAGAATGCAGGAGCTTATCAACGACTTGCTCTTGTATAGCCGAGTTGATACAAAGGGCAAAGAGTTTGTCAGCACAGACTGCTCTCAGATTATGGCCATGGCTCTGGCCAATCTTAAGGTAGCCATAACTGAATCTGGTACGGTAGTAGATTTTGATCAATTGCCGATCATCGGAGCTGATAGTTCCCAACTGCTACAGGTGTTTCAGAACCTGATTGGCAATGCCATCAAGTTTCGTTCAAACATGAATCCAGTAATTACCGTTTCTGCTGAAGATGTGGGGAAAAACTGGCTCTTTTCAGTTAAAGACAATGGCTTGGGCTTTGACATGAAGTACGGAGAGCGGATATTTGTCATTTTCCAAAGGTTGCACACGAAAGAGATGTATCCCGGTAGCGGCATAGGTTTGGCTGTTTGCAAGAAGATAGTTGAGCGTCACGGTGGCTCAATTTGGGCTGAATCTGCGCCTGGCATGGGTGCCAAGTTTAGTTTCACTATGCCAAAGTTGGCTGAGGCTACAAGGGTAGGAATTTGAATAAACGAATCAGAGTGCTGCTTGTTGAAGACAGTCGAGCTGACGCTCGCCTGATTGTTGAAGTGTTTAAAGAAGAACAGATCAAAGTCGATGTAGATATTGTCAGAGACGGTGAAGAAGCCATGGCCTACTTATTTAGACAGGGTCAGTACGAGGCTGCACTTGTACCCCATCTAATAATTCTCGATCTCAATATGCCGAAGAAAGACGGTCGCGAAGTTTTAGCTGAAATTAAAAGTGATGCGTCTTTGAGCACCATTCCGGTGGTCATTCTCACTACCTCGCAGTCGGAGGAAGACATCCAACGAAGCTACAAATTGCACGCTAGCTGCTTTGTCACTAAGCCCTTAGACCTAGAGAAATTCGTGGCAATCATAAGATCACTTGATAGCTTTTGGTTTAAGGCAGTTAGATTTCCAGCAAATATATGAATACAATCGACAATAAATCATTACTTGTGAATACTGAATTTATTTCTGTTTTACTTGTTGAAGACAGTATGCCTGATGCGCGGTATGTGCAAGAAATTTTGCCGGCGAACCACTACGTCACGCTGCACGCCAAAACTCTTAGTGAAGCCTGCAAAAAAGTGGCTGGGCAATGCTTTGATGTGATTTTACTGGATCTGTCATTGCCTGACGGGCACGGACTTAAAACTGTGCATTCTATGCTGAAATGTGCTCCACATGTGCCAATTGTAGTACTAACTGGTTTGAGCGACGATGATACTGCTGTCAACGCCATAAAAGTTGGAGCGCAAGATTACCTACAAAAGAATAGCTTGACTGAGAACATGTTGACTCGAACAATTCGCTATTCAATTGAGCGCAGTCAAGCTCAGGCCCAGATACGCCAAAATCTAGAGAGAATTGGTGCTTCCGAGGCATACCTTAACTTGGCTTTGAAGGCCTCACACACTGGTGTTTGGTCTTGGGAAATAGCAACAGATATAGTCACGCTAGATGAACTCAGTCATCAAATGTTTGGCCTCGTGGGCACTATTGTGCGGCTCAAAGACTTTCTCAATTGTGTCCATGCTGACCAGCGTTTTCAGATTCAGCAGGCGATTGAAGATGCAATCAATCACAAGGAAGATTACGATGTCAGCTTCAGAGTTTTGCTGCCAGATGGCCGAGAGCATATTCTAGCGTCTTGCGGTCGTGGCATATATGACGAAAATGGCGCTGCAATAAGAATAGCCGGAATTTTTAGAGACATTACTAAGCAAATTATGCAGCAGCGTGATGCTCAACGATTGCAGATTCTTGAGCATCACGAAGACTTCATCGCTACTTTGACCCATGATCTAAAGAATCCCCTGATAGGGGCAGACCGGCTGCTCGACCTGTTTCTCGAGGGAGCCTTGGGAAATCTTGAGGAGAATCAAATCCAGGGCCTGAAATTACTTCAGGAGTCAAATAGAGACATGCTTGAATTGATCAAGAATCTCTTAGAGGTCTATCGCTATGATGCTGGTGCTACTCCCTTGAATTTTAGCCAGGTTGATGGAAAAGAACTTATCACTAGCTGTATAGAATCTATCGGCTTTCTTGCTACCCTTTCTAAAGTCACGCTCAGTGCTGTTTTCGATGAAGGCGGTCACAAGATTGAGGCAGACCGAATTGCCCTGCAGCGAGTCATTCTCAACCTGCTTTCGAATGCTATTAAATTTAGTGTTGAGGGCGCTAAGGTTATTATTTCGGCCGGCCTTCGCGGCCGTTTTTATTGTTTTGAAGTAAAGGATTCGGGTGCGGGAATACAGCAGGATGACTTGCTCAAAATCTTTCAGCGCTACGCTCAAGGTAAGCACGGTCGCACTATATTAAGCGGTTCTGGTCTGGGCCTGTATTTGTGTCGACGTTTAGTCGAGGCCCATGGAGGCGAAATAACTTGCGATAGTGTTGAGGGTCAGGGGACAACCTTTATTGTTCGTATACCCTGTCAGCAGCTCGAGATTCCGAAGACAAAAATTTGATATAAAGTTCTAAAGAGGCTTCTGCCCGGCCCGAAAGTCGTGCCTGGGTACCTGTCGGTATGTGAAATTCAAAGGCTATCTTTTAAAGTCTATTTCTGGATAAAATTTGAGATAAGACTTCAATAGGAAAGTTCTGCGGTGGAAGCAAAAGGCGTTTCTTCGAAGGGCTTGTCAGCCCTTCTGAGTAAAGACTGGCATCGACTCTTTGTCATTAGTCTGCTGAGCTTGTTTTTAGAACTTTTTGTCATTCGTTGGCTGGCCACCGAGATTCGAATTTTTGCCTATTTTAAGAATATGGCTTTGATGTCTGCCTTTCTTGGCCTTAGCCTTGGCTTCTTGTGGTGCAACGGCAAGCGCGATCTGTTTAAGCACACTCCTCTGATACTGCTTTATCTCAGTGGTATTCTAGTATCGGCCTTAGTGCTGGGTTTTACTCATATGTCGTTTGTGGCCGCTTCTAACAGCGTCATGATGTTTGGCAACTTTGAAGACTTTGCTGGTATACAGATCTTCTATGTTTCTATTGTTCTGCTTGGCATATACGCTCTTTCGGTAATGCTCTTTATAGGTCTAGGCCAGGAAACAGGTCGCCTGTTCCAGTCATTTAAGCCCCTGACTGCCTACTCAATAAATGTGGCAGGCGGCTTGGCCGGTATTTTGCTTTTTTCGTATTTAAGTTTTTTCTGCACAGACCCCGGCGTCTGGTTAATTATTGCTGGATTGATGTTCATGTATCTGGGGCGCAAACTCATTCCAGCTTGCATCATTCTTTTTGGCATCTTTTATATGGTCTATCTTGGGCCGTTCGTGGCCAAAGAGGCCTATAAGCCTGACTTTATTACTACGGTTTGGTCGCCGTACTATCGCATTGATGTTCGTGAGTCGCGCATTAGTGATGGTGAGTTTAAAGGGCAATCTGTCGGCCAAGACATGTTCATTAACTACGATAGTTTCCAGACTATGGTTGATGACAGGCCCAGTACACTTTCTCGTTTTTCTAAACAAATTGCCGATGAGCTCTCTGAGTTTCACCTGCGGCCATTCATTTGTTATGGCAAGCCCGCCAAAAATGTTTTGATCATGGGTGCTGGCTCTGGCTCTGATGTTGCTGCAGCTCTAAGAGCCGGGGCCGAGCATATTGATGCAGTGGAGATTGACCAGAGTATCTACAAGATCGGCAAGGATCTTCACCCTGAAAAACCATATGATTCGCCTAAAGTCAGCGTTCATATTATGGATGCTCGCACTTTCCTGAAGAACACCAAGCAAAAATACGATGTCATTGTTTTCGCCTTCCTCGACAGCCACACTGCTTTTTCATCGCTCTCATCGCTGCGCACTGACAACTATATTTTCACCAAAGAGTCTATTCAAGAAGCCAGTGCCCTCTTGAGTCCAACTGGTATTCTCTGTGTCTCCTTTATCAACAAACCCGATTGGCTCTGGGACAAACACTGTGCCATTGCTAAAGCTGCAACCGGTGAGTTACCGCTGGGTTTCTATAAAGAGAATAAGTTGCCGTCGGCTTTTCTCTTGTCGGGCCCTGGTGTGAAAGGTAAGACCTACAAAGACTTCCCCAAAATAAGTTTCTTCCCCAGAGAGGCAAGTGTTCGCAGCGACATTACGCCGAGCGAGGATGATTGGCCCTTTCTGTTTTTGCCTCGGCGTGAGCTGCCAATGACCTATGTTTGGCCGATTTTCTTAATCATATTTGTTGGCTTCTTGCCGCTCTATAAAGAGATTCGCAAGACCGATGATGCCGCCATCGACAGCCTGATGTTTTGCTTGGGCATGGGCTTTATGCTTCTGGAAGTACGGTCGATGTCAGAACTATCGCTGCTGTTTGGTTCAACTTGGCTGGTCAACAGTGTCATTATTGCTGCAGTGATGCTCTTTATCTTGCTCTCTAACTGTATTGCTTCTAAGTTGAGCACCAAGTGGACGCCGGTGCTAACCATGATTTTACTGGCTGTTCTGGTGCTTTCTGCTTTCGTTAAAGCCAGTTCTTTGGCTGCTTTCGGCCCAGTCGGCGGAAGCGTTCTTGGTTGTCTCGTCTTTCTTCTGCCGTTGATTTTCTCATCGGCGATTTTTAGCTTGACGTTCAAGACCAGCAAGAGTGTCAATCGCGCTTTGGCCTTTAATTTGGTCGGCGGCTTGGTGGGAGTATGTCTTGAATACCTGTCAATGGTATTTGGCATTAAGGCCCTTACTTATATTGCCATTGCTATCTACTTGGTGGTTCTGTATCTCACCAAAAAGGCGGTTGCTCGTTCTGTGATCGGGAGCTAGAAGGCAGAAGAATTGCCAGGAATTTCGCAATTTCACTCATTCTGAATGAACGACAGTTCGCATATTCAACTGTTGCATAGTTCGAGTTTTGCTATTGCGCTATCGTCGACCTTTCGTCAATTACTCCTGTACTCTTGTCGTATTGTCGAACTGTCGACTGAGCTTATTGTCGTTAAGTCTAAAGTTGGTAATGTTCGGTTTTATACAACGCCAATATCTTCGTTCCAAGTTTGGGGATATTTTTGCTGAAATTCTTTGAGCAAATCAAAGCATTGATCTAGATCTAGGTCGATCACTTCTACACCGTTGTCACGCATAAATTGAGCAGAGCTTTTAAAGGTGCGGTTCTCGCCTGCGATAACTTTAGCGATGCCGAATTGCACTATAGCTCCTGCACACATAGCACATGGCATCAACGTTGAGTAGATCACTGTATCGCGATAACTTACTTGTCTTCCGGCATTGCGTAGGCAGTCTATTTCACCATGGGCAGTAGGGTCACCTTGCTGCACTCGGCGATTGTGACCACGCCCAATAATCTGACCGGCTCTAACTAAGACTGAACCGATTGGAATACCACCTTCGGCAAATCCTTTTTTGGCCTGGTTGATTGCTTCTTCCATAAACTCGTCTGGTTTATTTTGAGCGCTCTTTTCCATCTGCAATTCTTCCTTTTTGTTGCCGATTACTGTGGTTTAACTAAGCACCAAATGCGGAGCTGTGATGGCGAATTTTGCCTTTGGCAGCGCTCGTTTCTGGTCTGATAATGTATATTATGTTTCATCGACCAGTCGAGTGACTCTAAAGGCTTGCTAGTATTGGGTTTCCGGGCTCGAATTTTAATGGCGTTTTGGCCTCGAAAAGAATTTGGGCAGGACAATCTGACCTAATCAATTTTCAAAGCGGCAAGAATATCTTCTTCGATCCAGCCACGTCGTACTAAGGTATCGCCTACGCCACCAGCTGCAAAGCGTTGCTCCAAGAGAGCAATGATCATCAAATCTTCTGCTACAAGTCCTAGGGCCATCAACTGCAGTGCTAAGACATCAGATACCTCTTCATCTGGTGCTATCAGTTCTTGACCAATCAGAAGACCGTCTAATTCTTCTTGCGATATAAATTGCTTTTCCAGCAGAATCTCACCTAACTGTCGCTCGCTGTTCTGCTGCTCCTGGACGGCCTCTTTTAGTTGCTCGATGGTAATCATGCCAGAGGCTAAACAAAGCTGGCCTAAACGGAGCTTAGAATTGAATTTATTGCTGCCACCACTTGAATGCTCATGAGCATTTCTATTTGAAGAAAGTTCTTCATGGGCAGTACGAACAGCTTGTAAAGCAATACGTGCTTGCTCAGTTGCTTTGTTCGAATTAAAAGGTTGTGACAATCTTTCTGTTAATCGCAAGGCTATTTCGTCAATGCTTGATGCATCAGCGGTTTTGTCTAGTTTTAGTGCATGAAAGTGGTTAGTCATAATTTTTTGTCAGCTAGTGAAAACTTCTACGAAAGGTTCATTGAGAGGTTCATCTAATACTATAGTGTTGGTTAAGCTTTGCGAGTCGACAATACGACTAGTTGAGTTATCGAATTGACTTATTGACCAATTATCGTATTTAGCAAAATACTAATTTCGGTATTTTGTAATTGTGTTATTTTCGATAATTAGTATCGTGTTCTGTTCTAATTTTTATCTGTTTTACTCGTTGTACTTAGATGTGTTCGTACTTACTAACAGTCGTAAAATGCAAAATTATCCAAAAGAGTCCTTAGCTTAAGGTACCCATGACATCAGCACCTCTAAACCAAGCCGGTAACCATGTAAAAGCTTTCGACATCAAGTTCTTGTCGAAAGAATGGTTGGCAATGTTCAATCCTTCGACTGTTGGCCGGGATTTCCTTGCTGGCATCACAGTGGCTATGGTGGCTCTACCGCTAAACCTTGCTCTGGCAGTTGCCTCTGGTGTTGAGCCAGCCCTGGGAATCGTTTCTGGTATCGTTGCTGGAATTATCGCTGCCCTATTTGGTGGGCAGCGTTACGCAATAACCGGTCCTGCTGCAGCCATGGCCGTTGTATTGATTGAAGTTGCCCACAACTTTGGCATGGGTGGAGTCTTTTTCGTTGGCCTGGTAGGCGGTATCCTGCAGATTGTTGCCGGCCTGCTAAAACTGGGAAGAATCATTTCCTTCCTGCCAATGCCGGTCATTGTAGGCTTTGCTAACGCCATTGGTATTCTTGTTATCTTCAATACCGTTGATGACTTCTTTGGCTTACAAGTCAGGCCCCTCCACCTCCATACCGCCGCCACAGCAGCCACTGCTGTAGTTGGCTCGCCATTTATTCCTGAATTTGTCAAAGACGTCAGCGACTTAATTCAGCGTATCTTTATTCACAATGAGTGCAATATTCAGGCTGTCATCATTGGCCTGCTTGTAATTGCTCTCTCTGTTCTTGTGCCTCGCTTTACCAAAGTGGTGCCGGGCTCATTAGTGGCTATTGTTGCGGCCTCGATTGCCGCAAATTTCCTTCATTTTGATATTCCTCGGGTGGTTGATTTAGCGCCTCTGACCAATATAAATTTGATGCCGCATTGGCCAGTATGGCCCACTGGTATTACTACTTTTCAGCAATATCAAGCTCTCACTCTTTATGCCATCACTGTTTTTATGTTGGGCTCAATTGAATCGCTGCTTTCAGCAACGGTGGCCGACGGTATGTCTATGCGCTCTAAGCATCGGCCCGATCAAGAGCTGATTGGTCAAGGTCTTGCTAATTTCGCCATGCCGTTTTTTGGTGGCATTCCAGTTACTGGTGTAATCGCCCGCACTGCAGTCAATATCACAGCCGGAGCACGAACTCGCTTAGCTGCAATCATTCACTCAGGAGTTCTGCTCTTATTAGTAATTTGTTTTGCTCATCTTGCAGAACAAATTCCTCTGGCAGCCTTAGCTGGTGTGCTTGTTTTGACTGGCTTCCGCTTGATTGAGTGGGATGAAATTCGTGAAATTTGGCGAGGCTCGAGAACGGAAGGTTGGGTAGTATTGACTACTACCGTGGCTTCAGTCTGCGTTGACTTGACCGCCGGCATCTTGACGGGCTTGCTTCTCACCTGCGTTTTGACAGTACAAAAAATGAGCTTGCTCAGCCTGGTTAGCGAGGTTGGCGAGGATGACGACCGCATTGAAGCTACCCAGCAAATTCCTAGCTGTAAGTTTGTGCGCACCTACCTAGTTGATGGTCCGCTCTTCTTTGGAGCGGCGGAGCGCTTTACTGAAAATATTTTGCTCACCCAAGATTTGCGCGCTTTGATTCTACATATGCGCTCACTTAACATGATGGATATCACAGGGGTAGAAACACTATTAGCCATCCACTCACAGCTCAAGCGCAATAATGTTCGCCTGGTTATTGCTGAGCTTCCTGGTCAGCCCCTTGAGTTGATGAAAAAGACTGGTGCCTTGGAGAAAATTGGTGTTGAGAACTGCTTTTCTGACTATAAAGAAGCCCAACTTGATGTCAATGAGAAATTGCTGACTTCGGTCTGTCAGGGCTGCTCCGCCGGTATCAATCCTGAGATAAAAGGCAAGATGACTGGCCCTCGCGATTGCAAGTTGCGCAGCGCGTTATTAATGGACAATAGTCGACTGACTAGAACACTAAAAGCTCGTATGGATCGCACGCAGAAGATAAAGACCGGTACTTTTACTGCTATTAGTCCTGACATTCTCCGCCTTGTTAGAGTAAGCAAACCAGAAGATATACCTGAGTTCCTCCGCAATACGCCCATCGAGACCTTGATCAAATGTCAGAATATGGGCGAAGTTGACGCCAATCAGTCTGAAGATCCTGATCTGGTAATTGGTATGTGTATCGACTATCGCAAGTCTCTTTCACTGCCTCAGAATTGCGCCTATGTAATCAGGCGAACAGGGGCGAATATGGCTGGTTCAGAGTTTTCGCTTGCTCTTGCTCTTTCAACCGGTATTGAATATATGGCATTAATCGCTCATAACCACTGCGTTATGTCCGATCCACACGTCAAACGTGGTGCTTTTATTTCTTCCTTAACAGGCAAGCATGGCTGGAGCGATGATCAAGCTCATAGTTTCTTCGACGAGCATGCCTCTAGTCGTGAAATCGATGATGCCATCGACTTCGCTGTCAAAGAATCGCGCCGTCTAAGTAATCTCTTCCGAGGGCTTAAAGTGGTGCCGATGCTCTTTATGCTCGAAGATAACTTGGTATATCTGATTAAGGATTGGGTGCGTGAGAAGGAAGGTAAAGATGAAGCTGATGAGGACTCTTACCTCAGCGATTAGTCCCAGGCTGCTAGAGCTCGGTCGATAGAGCCTTTCAGCCCTTGCTAAAATTGTTCTCAAGGAAACTAGGCAAGATTATTAGAGCGTTGCTGCCGAACCTGCTCTTGAGATCGTCTATAATCTTTTCGCATTCATCGAGGTGGTTATGGTCGAGGGTAAGTTGCGCTTCAGCACAGTATTTGTTGCTCTGGCGGCGCTTGTATTTTCCCTAGCTTATTTCGTCAAAGCGAAAGAGCCTATTATGCAAATTGTTAGCCCAAGCAGAATAATGTCTTCGGCTACGGCCTTACCCAATAGCACTGATTCGAAATTTGCTGAGATGGTCATGAATAGCTCAAGCTATGCCGTTTTCTTATGCCGCAGTGAATACTCGAGTGGCAATGCTAATTCTCTTGAAGCCTTGAGAGGATGGGCGGCACAGCAATTTCATAATGATCCTCGATTCCTCCATCCTGTGATTTTGCCCAAGGCTACAGCCAGTTCTACCTTTATCAATTCCACTGCCTATTGCCTTTTTGCTGCGCCCTATTACTATGCCTCCCAAGCGGCAGCTAGTTTAATTAGCAGCCGAGTTGATAGCTATTGCGACAGTGAGTCTTTCCGCATCTTTAAGAACGATTTTGCCGGTCTTTTCGGCAGCAATGCCGAAGCCGCCACTCTTTTGGCTCGCTATCAGTCAGACCGAGCCCGCACAGCTATTAATCCACTGCTATCGGTATTTTTCTGGCTGGTTATAGTGGTGCTCTCTCCGGCTTTGACTGGCCCCTTCAAGCGCGCTGCTAGTTTCTGGCGGGCACCATTCATGAGCAGTAATCACTCCGCCAGAAAGAGCGCTGCCGCAGCCGCTTATTTCGCTTATTTTGTCTCTTTTCTTGGAATCTATTACTCAGCTCAGGCCATAATCGTAGAAAGCACGGCTGGCGCTTCTGCCATTGCCGCCATCGTATGCGGTGCCGCAGCGCTATATGTTTTGTTTCCTATCAAAGTATTTGTCGATAATGACGAAGTTTTGATGTTGCGGTCGACCATTTCAGTTCGCTCGGTGTTGATTTCGGCCTGGCTTTTCTTAAGTGTACTTTCAATACAAATGTTGACTTGGATTAAGCAGGGAGTTTTGACCGAACCCGATCCAATTAGCCTGTTGATATCTGCTGTTACCGGTGACTTCATCCATGACCCGCTAAGCGCCAAGCGCTGGATTTCAACAGCGATTGCACTAACTTGGTCTGTTAGCTTTGTCTTCATCTTGAAAATACTGTCAAGACGTGACGCTGAGAGCTCCAGAGAAGTGACCAAGAAGTTGGCTGGCTTAGGCGCGAAACTCTAGTGCTAAAATAAATAGCTCCGCCTGCCCTTGTGTCGGAACTGGTATACGAGACGCACTTAAAATGCGTTGCCCGTAAGGGATTGAGGGTTCGACTCCCTCCGAGGGCAATTTTTCTTAGCGGCTTAACGCTCATGGAGTTTAGGCCTTAGGTAAATTAAGTGTCTAACTCATTCGATGCGATTGTAGTTGGCCTTGGTGCCATGGGTAGCGCTACTCTTTACCAGCTAGCACAGCGTGGTAATAAAGCTCTAGGCATTGACCTTCTGGCGCCTCCTCATACCCTTGGTTCCTCCCATGGCGATACTCGCATCACCCGTCAGGCAATCGGGGAAGGTGACCACTACACGCCCCTCTCCTTGCGTTCGTATGAAATCTTTCGTGAGATGGAGCGACTGACTGAAACCAGCCTGCTGGAAGTTACCGGTGGTCTGATGATTTCAAGCCTGAGCGAGCCTGTTTCGGTTGTGCATGTGCCGCAATTTTTCCAAAACACCGTGGCTGCCGCCCAGAAGTTTGGTATCAAGCACGATATCTTAAGTGCCAAAGAGATGCGTCTGCGCTTCCCTCAGTTCAACGTCGACGATGATGAAATGGGCTACTTCGAATACGATGCTGCTTTCTTGCGTCCTGAAGAAATTATTCGTGTTCAATTGAAATTGGCCGGAGAGCTTGGTGCAACTATTCATACAAACGAGACCGTAATTGGCTTTGAAGAGAATGCCAAAGGCGTTGAAGTTTATACAAATCAAGGTACTTACACTGCCGAGCGCCTAGTGCTTTCTGTTGGACCTTGGTTGACCGAGCTATTGCCTCGGCTAAAGCCAGTCTTTAAGGTCTACCGACAGGTACTCTATTGGTTTGATATTGCTGATTCATTTGAACAATTTGCACCGCCAAAGTTTCCCCTCTTTATTTGGCAGCTAAAGGGCGCGGAAGCTGGAGTCTACGGTTTGCCGGCCTTAGATGGCCCTAATGGCGGCTTTAAAATTGGCAGTTCGAACTATCTCACTGAGCCGGTAACCCCTGATTCTGTAGAGCGATCTGTCAGTGCTGAAGAGACCGTTGAAATGTTCGACAGCAAAGTCGAGCGGTGCTTCCCCTTGGCCAAGAAACAGTGCCTCAAGTCTGCAGTTTGTCTCTACACTGTCACGCCAGATAGTGCCTTTGTCATCGATTGGCTGCCAAATTCACAGCGCATTGTCTTGTGCTCACCCTGTTCAGGGCACGGCTTTAAGCATGCCGCAGCCATTGGCGAAAGCATCGCGGAGATGACCACCAAGGGACAATCTCACTTAGATCTTAGCGCTTTTGAGCTGGGGCGATTCTCGGATTTTAGTTGACGCTTATTTGACTTGAGCCAGTTCTTTAATGCGCACTTTGTTTTCCAGTACGCCGATACCGCTCACTTCCATTCTTACAACATCGCCGTCTTTTAGCCAGGGGTATACAGCTGGTGTCAGCTCAACGCCATTGGCGTCATAGGTGGCCATAAATTCGGCAATGCAGCCATTGCCGACGGTGCCTGAACCAAAGAAGTAGCCAGGCTGTATAGCGATATTTTGGCTGCCTAACCAGGCAAAGATTCTAGCGAAGCTCCAGGCTTTCTTCTCACCTGTTGTTGGATGGGTGTGATAGAGCGATTGATAGTTGCTGCGGGTTCTCTCTTCACCATTAATAGTGAGAATCATCTCCATATCGAAGACACCGTTCTCGTCCATCTTTAATTCAGAAGCCTTAACCAGCTTGGGGCCGATACTTTTGCCAACCACAAACTTACTATTGGTTGGCCCTAAGCCTTCCATATCTTTTTTCTGAATATCGCGAGCTGACCAATCATTGAGTATAGTGAAATAGCAGTGGTCTTTGATGAACTGCAAGGCTTCAGCTTCGCTTGTGAGCAGAGCGCCCTTGGTCGCAAGGCAGCCAATCTCGAACTCATAGTCAGGGGCTTTGACTACCGCAGGGAAGGTCACTTCTTCGCCGCTGGCGAAGACCTTATCGGCTGGCATGTCAACCACATAATATGCGGCATGGTCGTACCAAACCGGTGAAACTGCTACGCCTCGCTTGGCACGAATCTGGCGAATGTGGGTCTCAAAACCAAGAAAATCAAGCAATACTCTTGGCTCGGGAACTTTGACGCCAAATAGTTCAACTGTATTCTCAGAATTCTTGTAGAGCATGCCGTCCCTCTTCTCTAGTTTCTAGTGCTTTGCGATTATGGCACGCTAGTGGACGGGGCGCCGAAATCTCAATTTTGCCCTTATAAAGGGCTGCCAAGATAGAGCGAGAGTGGCCGCAAGTTGCCAAATATTAGACAAATGGCCATATTTGAACAGCTCGGGCTGCCAGCTAGTAAACTTAGGCAGTGGCAAACAGTAGGTAGTTATGAAGCATTCGCAAGAGTTCGAAGATTTGGTAGCTCAAATTAAACCAGGCATAAAGGAAGTGACGATTGAGCAAGTCGTGAACTTTCAGAAAGAGGCAAAAGACTTTCTATTAATAGACGTGCGTGAAGACCACGAATGGCAACAAGGGCACGCACCTGGGGCGGTGCATCTTGGTCGCGGCATAATTGAGCGAGACATAATTGCCCTTGAACCAAATAAGGGGCGTGAAATCGTTCTTTATTGCGGAGGCGGCTATCGTTCTGCTATGTCGGCAGAGAATTTGCAAAAAATGGGTTATACCAACATTTTCTCGATGGCTGGTGGCATGCGCGGTTGGCGTGAACTCAATCTTCCTGAGGAAAAACCATGAACGATTGGTTTCGCGAGTTCCTAGAACTGCAGACTAAAGACCCTCAGGCCTTCTTTCTCATGATTGGCTGCATTTCTCTGCTGGTATTTCTATCGCTCACTATATTTGGTGGCTTCATCTGGTATCTCTACAAAGGAGATCAACCTGCTAATAGAAAGAAGCCCGAGACTCCGAAATCTGACTGATAACTAGTCGAATATTGGCTTAAGAGGGCAATTCTTGTAGTCAAGAGTTGCCCTTGGTATTGATACTACCCATAATGTCTATATCCGATTGAGGAATAGTATATGGCTGAATCAGTTCGACAATTGAATTTACTTGGGGATCCGCTTGACCTAGACGGCTTAGAGCCTCTTCTTGAGCGTGCTCATGTTGAAGTAGTGGCCGTTGGCACTACCAGCGATAATGTCACTGCTCCAGTTTCGGAAACAAGACTGATACTTGATCTAATGACTCAAGTTGAATTAGTTAATGACTTGATTATGGAAACTAGTTTTAAGCTGCAACGGGCCCATGAAGCATTGCTTGTCATGGAAAAGACTTCGCTTGAACAAGAGTTGCGCCTTGAGCATATGAAAGACCTCGAAGGTAAAGTTATAGAGCTTGAGACCTGGCTTGAGGCTGTTCAGATGGAGAACACTCTACTGAAGCGGCCCTGGTACAAGAAATTGTTTAACTGGAGATATTAGCTTCTAGCTCGTACTGACTCGCCAAATTGTGTTAATTTCAAGAGAGGATGCCAGCGAAAATCGGCATCCTTTTCTGTTAGGTGATTCTGATGTGTCATTTCATAACTTGTTTGGTTGCGCCTGGGGTATCACTGATCGAACTGCAGCCACTTTGTAATAAACATGGCATGCTCTTTGGTCCAATTGAGAATTCATTTGTGCGCGCCCAGATACCGCCAGGCCATTACGTTCGTGCCACTCAATCTGTCTGCGATTGTGGCACACCCTTGGGCTCATTGTCCGCCAAGCACAACTCCAAAAGTCTTGCGGAGGGCGAAAACGCTCATGCTGCTTCCGTTGCGAAATTGAAGAAAAAGGGCTGGAGTCAGGCGAAGATTGATCGCTGGCTAGGCGAGAAAGAAACAGCATCTGAGCGTACTAGTTTGCAGAGAGCAAATTCTAGCGGTGCCGATCTCAAAAGCTGGTGCGAATTTATATTGGCCTATCTCAAAGCAAGTGAAGGTGAAGCTTTAGGCATTCTTCTTCATTGGTACCACGGCAGCCTGGATAATGAAAAGATATCGATTCAGAGTATCGAGCGCATACCTTTGACAGAAGAGCTCGAAAAGAACCTACTCTCAATGAGGGAGGATGTTCTCTATTTGTTTTCTATCGCACCGCCGAAAAGCCATTAAGCAAGACTTAGCTCGCGGAACACGCGGTAGCTTCAGTCTGCACTGGTAGTTGAGCTTTTTGCCAGGCGGCAGTGCCACCAATAACATTGATTAGCTCACCGATGCCGTGTCTTTTAAGCAAGCTAACAGCCATGCTAGAGCGGTAACCCCCGGCACAAATTACAGCAGTCTTTACGCCCCTCTCAACCGCCTCTAATCGCTGTTCTAATTCTGACAAAGAAATATTCTTAGCTTGCGGAACATGGCCAGAGGCGTACTCTCCTGGTCTGCGCACATCAAGGACGCGCAACTCTGGATCTGCTTGAAGCTGCTTGGCTAATTCTTCTACCGTAATTTGATCAACCTTCTCAACTTTCAGTTTGGCTTTTTGCCAGGCCTCCATGCCACCACTAAGATAAGCGACAACATTTTCTAGGCCAGCTCTGGCTAGACGCAGCACTGCTTCATCTGCCTGGGTGTCTTCGCTGAGTACCAAAATGATGTTACTTTGGGCATCAATGACGGTGCCGCACCAAGAAGCAAACTGTCCACCCAGACCAACGCTATACGCTCCAGGAATGTGACCCTGACCAAATTCTGCTGGTGAGCGCGTATCTAATACTATTGTGCTGGGTGTGCTGCTTGCGGCAACAGCAGCTTCAACATCTTTAGGTTGCATCGCTACAGCTTTTTTGAGATCGTTCAATGAAGCCGCACCGCTGCGGTTGGCTTCAACAGCCAGAGGGAAGTAAGCTGGAACTTCAGGTAGCTGGGCCGTTAGCATAGTGACGAATTGCTCTTTGGTCATAGGCTGTAAGGCATAGTTGAACTTGCGCTGATTGCCAATGGTTGAAGAGCTTTCCTTTGAAATATTTTTTCCACAAAGCGAACCAGCTCCATGGGCGGGATAAACCTCTGTATCGTCTGGCAAAGTCAATAGCTTGTTGTGCAAACTGTCATAGAGCATACCGGCCATTTGCTCTGAGCTGAAGCCATATTTGCCGACGAGATCTGGGCGGCCAACATCGCCAATAAAGAGAGTGTCGCCAGTCAGCAGCTTAGCGGGCTCAGTGCTGTTCTTCTCTTTCACCAGTAGGCAGATGCTCTCCGGTGTGTGACCGGGAGTGGCCAGAGTCGTGATCTTTAGGTCGCCTAGCTCGAACTCGGTGCCATCAGCCACAGCTTCGTGCTCAAAGCGGGCCTTGGCTTGATCACTAAAGACAATCTTGGCACCAGTAGCCTCTGCTAGTTCCTTGTGGCCGCTAACGAAATCGGCATGCAAATGGGTCTCAAAAATGTACTTAATGGTCAGTCCGTTGCTTTTCGCTTCCTTCAAATATTCATCAATGTCGCGTTGTGGATCAACCACACAAGCTTCGCCATTAGAGCCAATCAGGTACGAGGCGTGGGCTAGACAGGCAAGATAGAACTGTTTGAAAAACACGATTATCTCCATTATTTATCAGTGATCGGATCTTACCGCTTTTCAAGAAAGTAAAATAGAGCCTTACTTTCTCTGGGGAGCCACAAATGGCTTGGAATTTCCGCTTGAAAAAACTGCTTGCTGTTTCGCTCACTTTGAATCTAGCACTGCTCTCGGGGGCTGCCACGGTTGGGCCGGCTTGGGCCGACGAAGCCGGGCAAAATAATGATAAAAAAGTGAAAGCTCTTGAATACAAGAGGCTGCCAGGTAATTGTCAACCAGAGCGCTATGACCTCTATTTTGAGCCCGACCTCGAAAATGGCGAATTTGAAGGTACTGAAACCCTATTTTTTGGTGTCAGCCAGAGCACTGCCGAAATTGTCTTGAATGCCGTAGATCTCAGTGTATTTGAGGCCACTGTGGCTCAAACCAAGCCTACTCATGGCGACTGGATAAAGGCTGAAATTGTACGGGACAAAGAGGGTGAGAAGCTCACTCTGAAGCTGCCTAAGGCTCTAAAACCGGGGCAGTACGAACTTGCTCTCAAGTTTAATGGCAAGCTCTCAACCAAAATGGAAGGGTTCTATCTATCTAGTTTCAAGAGTAAAGACGGCAAAGAACACAAAATCGCTACCACTCAGATGGAGCCAACAGACGCTCGGCGCATGTTCCCTTGCTTTGACGAACCTGCCTCTAAGGCTGTCTTCAAAGTCACTGTTGCAATCGACCCCGCTCTGGTCGCCATATCTAACGCTGGCATCGAGTTTGAGAAATTAGACCAACGCAAGAACAAGAAGATAGTGACGTTTAAGGCCAGTCCCAAAATGTCGACTTACTTATTTGCATTGATTGTCGGCCCATTTCAGAGTACCGAGCCTGTGGTGGTGAACGGCAAGAAAATCAGAGTCTGGTTTACTGAGGGCAAAGGCCCGCTTGCTACTTATGCACTAGATACAGCAGCCAAGCTTCTCCCCTACTATGAAAACTACTTTGGTCAGCCCTACCCTCTCGACAAGCTAGATCTGATCGGCATTCCCGATTTCTCCGCTGGTGCTATGGAAAACCTTGGGGCCATAACTTTTCGTGAGAATGCTCTGCTTGTAGACGAGAAAAACTCAGCTCTTAGTTCGCGCACCAGGGTCGTAAATATCGTTGCTCACGAAATGGCACACCTCTGGTTTGGCGACCTAGTCACCATGAAATGGTGGGATGACCTCTGGTTGAACGAAGCCTTTGCCACATGGATGGCCGACAAAGCTGAAGACGTATTGAAGCCAGAATGGCGCATTTGGGATGACTTTGCTGTAGAGCGCGCTGGCACCCTTGATGCGGATGCCATTGTCGCTACTCGATCGGTGCAGTCACCGGTCAATTCGCCTAACGATGCTTTAGAGATGTTCGACGAAATCACCTATAGTAAAGGTGCAGCACTCTTGCGCATGCTTGAAACTTACTTAGGCGAAGATAAGTTCCAGAAAGGCATTCAGACCTATATGAAGGCCCATGCCTTCGCTAATGCCTCAACTACCGATCTCTGGGACGCTCTATCTAGTGCCAGTGGCAGCATTGCTGATAGCGCTTCAACTAAGAAGAAGTCTAAAGACAGCAAGAAGGGTCAAGTTGATGTGGCTAAGCTGATGGATGCCTGGGTGCATCAACCCGGTTGCCCCATTGTTTCGTATGGTTTAGATACGAAGCTTGCAGCAAAGAAGAACACGACGCTCAAGCTCGACGTGAGTCAAAAGCGGTTCTTCCTCGATAGTGCTCAAGATCTCGCTTCCGGCAAAGCAAAAACCGCTTTAATTCCATGGCAGATTCCCCTGACTGTTAAGGCGCAAGAGGGCTCCCCGAAAACTTCTAGTAATCAAGCAATTCTCCTCACTTTAGCCAAAGAACAGTTTGCGCTCGAAGGAGCTAAAGAGCCGCTCATGTTCAACGCCACGGGCAATGGCTATTTCCGTACCGGCTATAGCTCGCTGCAATTGTCTCGTCTGCAAGAAAAGAACCTGCCGGAGTTGCTTACGGTTAGCGAGCGAGTCTCTCTTCTCAGCGATCTGTTTGCCACTTCCGTAGCTGGTTTGTTGCCCATTGATCTTTATTTGCAAAGCCTTGAGAAATTCGCGACAGATCAAGATCCCTATGTGCTCGGCCTAGTAATTTCCCAAATTTCGGAACTGGAACAATTGCTTGAGCCCGCTAGCAAAAGTGGTTACCAGGCCTTTGTCGTCAAATGCCTTAAGCCGCAGCTAGACCGCCTTGGCTACGAGCGCAAGCCTGGCGATGATGATCTGACTGCTGAATTGCGATCGCGCTTGATCAAGACTCTCGGCACTATTGGCAATGACAAGCAAGTCATTGCCTTCTGTCGCGATAAGTTTGAAGCCTACTTGGCTGACGACAAGTCTTTAGACGGCGATTTGCTTTCTCCAATAGTTCAAGTAATGGCCTACAACGGCGACAGCGATGAGTTTGTGCGCATTGAAGAAGCCTGGAGAAATTCCACAACTCCTGAAGCCCGTAATCGCAATTTGTTTGCTCTGGCAGCTTTTAGAGACAAAGAATGTGTTGAGAAAGCCCTTAACCTGTGTTTCAACAAAGAAGTTAAGGCCCAAGATGTGCCGCATTTATTGGCACGCTTAATTGGTAGCAGCGACAGTCAAGCTGCCGCCTTTAAGTTTCTTGGTGAGCACTGGCAAGAAATTTATGACAAAGTGGGCGAACGCAAGATGCCAGACATTGTTGAAGCCTGTCGCAATTTCAACAAGCCAGGCCAGCTTGATACTTTGAAGGCCTTCATTGCTGCGCATCCTATGCCCTCTGGCCGCAGAAGTGCTGCCAAGACAATAGAATTTGCCACCATAGGCACCAATTTCAAAGCCAAGCAAAGTAGCAGTCTCGCTCAGTTTTTCGCTGGTAAATAGTGTTCAGAATTAGTTCTATTGTCGTTTCGCTGCTAGTGCTTCTCCTCAGCACTATGCGCGCTGAGGCTGCCCAGCTACCAGAGCAGGGGCAGCAGCCTCCTCCGCGCATAATGCTCTGGTCGTGGCAAAAAATTGAAGACCTCAGCGCAATTGATACCAGCAAAGTCGGGGTGGCGCTTTTGGTTGGTCGCTTTACTGTTGATCAAAACAAAATTGCCCTTGAGCCCCGCCTCTCTCAATTGCAGCTGCCGCCTGGTTGCTACCGCGAAGCTGTGGCGCGGGTAGAAATGAAGCAAATGCCTGATGAGAGCAAAATGGAGGAGGTTAGTGCCAAGTTAGCGCACTCCATTGTCAGTCTCGTTCTTGCTCACAGTCACTATGAGGGCTTGCAGATTGACTTTGATGCCAAAGAATTAGAACGACCCTTCTATGTACATTTACTAAAGCATTTGCGCGCTCAGTTGCCGCCTAGTCTTACTCTATCAATGACGGCCTTAGCCTCGTGGAGTCAAGGCGATCCGTGGCTTAGACAAGCAATAGCGAATGACCACTTGCCCGTAGATTATGTCGTGCCCATGTTCTTCACCATGGGGGTGGGCAAAGAGCAAGCCCTGCGCTTGTTGCAAGAAAATTTGCCCAAGCCTTTCAATGGGCATTCTTCCATAGGCCTTTCTATTGGAGAAGCCGCAGCGATTTCTCAGATATCGTCAAAGCTCAACAATCTTGATCGTATTTACTTATTCTGTTCGCCGGGCTGGCAGCACGACCGCATAAAATACGCCGGAAAACTAGTCGACCAAAATCTACTTAAGGAGAAAAACAATGGCATTTAAGGTGAAGCGCTCAGGCTTTCTTAAGAGTACAGTTTTGACATTGCTTGCCTGCACATTGACTAGCGTTATTCAGCCAGCGCTGGCTTGTGGGCCCTTCTATGATGAAGCCCTTTTCTCTGCCACTCTTCACCCCGACCTGCCATTTCGGCTCTACGCTGAGGGAAATCTCGCCCTGGTTGAGCCTACTTTTGCTCGCTCTTATCTAGTTGTGGCCTATCGCTATTTGAACGATAAGCCTCTCAGTGCCGCTGAGCGTGAGCAGATCTTGAATTTCTGGCGCTTTCGCCTTGGTGAAGCTAGCAACTCTGACAGCGATAGTGCCGTTGACCTTTGGCTGAGCACGCGTAGAAAGACCCTTGGTCTCAAGGCTGATTCTTCTGAGAGCCTTTATCCCTATCGTTCAGCTGGATCTAACGATGACTATAGTCCTTATCTAAATTGCAACGATGATGCCTTTAAGCAAGCAGTAAAAACGCTGCAAGAAAAAGTTGCCAAATATGGTGCCGGAAGTGCAGCCGTAAAAGAATGGCTTTCCGCCCAAGACAGTGTCTTTTGTCATTGCGGCGCACCACAATATGATTACAAGCTAAAAGCTCAAGGCAAAGAGCCACCACTTCCTTCGCAGGCTCCGGCCAATGCCTCTGAAGAAGTTAAAAGAGATAGGGCCTATCAGATTGCTGCGGCCAATTTCTATGCCAAGAATTTCGATGAGGCAGCCAAGCAATTTGCTGTCATTGCCCTAGATGGTGAATCTCCTTATCAGAAAGTGTCAGCTTATTTAGTAGCTCGTTGCTTGATTCGCAAAGCCACTGTAAGCACCAGCAAGGGTATTGACCAGGTGGCCTTGCTGGCTGCTCACAACAAGCTACTGGAATTGCAGGCCGACCCCACTATGGCTTCTATGAAAGAAGGCATAGAAGGTCTGCTCAACTTTGTTGGCTTAAGGCTAGACCCGGCTAATACCCTGGTGCAGCTCAGTAAGAAAATAGCAGCAGGTGACAGTAGTCTCTATCAAGATATGGACGGCTATATTTACATACTTGATAGTGCCTTCAAAGAAGATTCTGAAGAAGCTAGTGAAACGCATACTGTTGACGATGCCAAGCTGGCTGCGGCAATGCACGGCGATGATATGACAGACTGGATCTGGACCTTTTCAAACACTGACAAAAGCAGTATTGAACATGCTCACAGTCGCTATCAAGAGAAGAAGAATCTCGCCTGGTTGCTTTGTGTAGGCGCTAAACTCACAGGTAAAGAACCCTATGCTGGGGAGATTCTTGAGGCTTTATCAAAGGTTGAAAAGTCATGCCCAGCTTATGTGACAGCAAATTCGCAGAGGGCTCGTGTGCTTTCGGCGCAAGGCCATAATGAGCAGGCAGTAGCTGCTATTGATAGTGCTCTGGCTGCTACCAAGGCACCATCGGCGATGAATGCCTTGAATCTGCAAAAGCTAATGTTAGCTAAATCTCTTGAACAGATGATCACTTTGTCTTACCGCTCACCAGCGATGATTGTTAGTGATGCAGAATCGCATGATCTTGCTGAACAGTGGCAAAAACTCGACCAGAAGAAGAGTGAGGTGCAGGGCTACGTTACCCTGCCGTCAATGTTGCGCCCCGAAGGTGCCGTTGCTATCAATCAAAAGCTTCCTCTCAGCCTCTTTCTTCAAGCAGCGCAATCGCAACAGGTGCCAGCGGCGTTGCGCAAAGACATCGCTCAAGCTGTATTCTGTCGTTCTATTCTGTTGCATGACCAGGCCAGTTCGGCTAAGGCTAGCGCTCTGCTCAAGCAATATATGCCAGCCCTGGCGGGCTTGCTTGCTCGATATGATGCAGCCGCTGCCGATAGCAAAGAATTTTCAGCAGTCTATTTATTGCTGAAGAACCCTGGCTCTAGGCCCTATGTAACTGGTGGAGTTGCGAGAACCACTGAGTTTGGCAAACTTGATGACTATCAAGATAATTGGTGGAGACCGATTGAGGCCGACAAGGAAGCGAAATTCGCCGGGCAGCAGTTTCTTAAGGCGGCAGACCTAACCAAGGCCAAGGCTGACGTGGCAACAATCAATGCCTATGGCACTGGGCCTGACTATCTGGGTAAAGTTGTGATTGACTATGCTCGCAAGCATCTGAGTGACCCTAGAGTACCCGAAGCTTTGCACTTGATTGTCAGAGCCACCAAATTAGGTGCCACTGATGAGAAGACTAGCGCTATTTCCAAACAAGCATTTCAAATTCTCCATCAGAACTATAAGGGCAATCCCTGGACTGTCAAAACACCATATTATTATTAGCGCCAACGGGAATCGAACCCGTATCTCCGGTGTGAAAAACCGGCTTCCTAACCATTAGAAGATGGCGCCAAATTCTCCCAGGCAGGAGTCGAACCTGCGACTAACCGATTAAAAGTCGGCTACTCTGGCCTCTGAGTTACTGAGAGATACACCCTGGGAGAGATTCGAACTCCCGACAACGCACATCCGTAGTGTGCTGCTCTGTCCGCTGAGCTACCAGGGCTAGTTTAGGTTTGGGCGCGACAAAGAGGGGCACTATATTTGGTGCCGCAATCAATCATTGCAATTTATTTTTCGCTCGATCTAAGTCAAGCGCCGTCGTTTTCGCAAGCTCGCTCGCTTGCTCTTTCGCTCTCGTTCGCTGCCCGGCTCTAGGCGCTGAAACACAGCCAGGCTGAGGCTTGGCGAAAACGTGTATAAGAAACTACTGGATTGCAAATGATGCATTATCGAAAACCTCTAGTGAAAAAGCACACAAAACCGAACAGTCTTTATGACCGTTTCTCGCTTGTCTTTCGCTCTGTCCAGAAGTTCACGATTTAATACCCATCAAAAATGGCCCGCAGGGCTCATTGCTCTATGCCGATATAACAGTTGTATCACACAATTTGAATATTGCAAATGAGAGTTTTGATCTTTAATTCGCCATCGTTTGATTTATTTACAGCCATCGTCTATTACTTCGAGCATTGGCTCAAGCGCTTCGGCAGGGTAGATTGCTGACTTCGTTTCATTGTCTAATTGTTGATAGAACTCGCTCAGGCGAAAAGCTATTGGTGCGTAAGCTTTTATTTTTGACTCTAGAAATGGTGTCATCCTTTCCGGTCTGGACTCATTGCTGTTGATGAATGCACGCAAGTGAGTTAACCATTTTCCTTCGCCATAAAAGTGCAGCATTAGAGTTTGAATTAAGCTAACTATTGATACACAGCGATCATAAGATCTGTGGTGCCTCAAGAAATCTACTTCTTCTTTCTCTAGATCAAATTGTTCCGATAGCGCCAAGCCAAAATCACTAAAGTAAATATTGCCGTTGCTGAGAATGTTATTGAAGTGGGCATCAAAGTGAACAAAGTTATTTGCGCTGAAGAAGGCTGAAGTGCTATTGCAATCTTTCTCGACCTGGGCGACCGCCCTATCGGCCCTATTGCAACCATTGCCTAGCTCTCCTAGTAGCCACTGATGAAGTGTTTCTGGAATAAACTCGATAAATAAAAGCAGTTGGGCTGAGGCCTCATGGAGGGCTTCTAAACGATGGCGCACAGCCACTGAATTGTCCCAGAATTCAACAGCTATATTAAGGTCTTCAATTTGGCGAGGGCTCATGGCATTGGGCCTTTTAGCTTCCAGAATTCGCCAGTGATATAAGAGGGGGAAATTAGTGCATGCGCCAGATGTCACCCACTCGGTGGCTAGCTTGTGAGCCGCTAGTTCTCGACCGGCGCCGAACCCTGCTGACCCCAAGCGGTATTGAAAAAACAAAGGCAGGTCGAAGAGATTGCTTGTAGACAAGAAGTTCTCTGCCTTTCGCTCAAGGTCTGTGAGAGCAATTCTTTTCACAAAGACCATTTGCTCGTCGATTTTTAATATCGAAGAAGTGCCGCCCACTCCTTCGTGCATGGGTGCGGCGTTCTGTAGCAAAACGGACAACGCGCTGTCGCTGTAGTCGGCTATTTGGCTGGAGAGTTGCTGGTGGAGCTGTAAACGCGATTTTTCGGACATAAGCTAGCTCTTGGGGAGATAAAGACTGTGATTCAACTGGGGCCACTTGGGGAATATTTTAGCCATGCCGAAAAGCGGAGAAGCCCGCCCCGATAAAGGTATGGCGGATGACAGAGAGAAAGATGCTGCCAGCACTGGTCATTTAGTTGACTGGTGGGAGCGTTTCGCCAATAGTGCACCAAACCTTTCAAAAGAACAAGTGACAATGGCCGGCGCTTGTGTATTGGCCCTGGGAATGACCGCCAAGTTCGGGCCGAAAGCCGGCAAAGCTGCTATGAACTCACTTGAAAGCTTGGCTAAGGTCGAAATACCCGCCTTCGCTTCGGTAAAGCCACTCGCTGAAGCCAGTGCTGGCGAGAATATACAGGGTCTAGTCAAAGTAGCCAGTGATAGTTGGTTGGCCCGAATCTATGAGTCTTCCAAAAGTAGTGTTGTGCGTGTGCATTCTGGCGATGGTCAGGCTCTTGGTTCTGGCTTCTTTGTCGATAGCGAGAAGCGACTTCTGGCCACTAGCTACCACGTAGTAGCTGGCTTAGAGCATAACAAGCAAGTGATTAGACTTTTCGGCGGCCGCTCTTATGAAGCCAGTGTCATTGCTGTTGACCAGGGTGCCGACCTGGCTGTTCTTAAAATAGCTGGTAACCCACCCTTTCGCTTTGACGCTCTTAAGTTGGGTACTCCACTACAAGCCGAATCCAAGCGCGCCGCCGCTATTGGCTACCCAATGCATGCTGAGGTGCCGGTGATCTCGCCTGGAAGTTTGAATTATCTTGCCTATACGGGCCAGTCTAGAATTGGTTTTACGATGAAAACCTATCGTGGTAATTCTGGTGGCCCCATTGTCAGCCGCGATGGCTCGGTTTTGGCGGTATTAACAAATGGCATTGAAGCGGGAAGTCATTCTGCGCCGATGACCACTGGCTATAACGTTGAGCATTTGCGCACTTTGGTCAATTTAGCGCGCCACCGTGAAATAAAGGACGGTGTGCTGTCAATTGACACTGAAATATTAGCCCAGGGCAGGAAGATGATTTCTAGCGAAGACCTGAGGGCATTGCAAAAGGCACCAGATACAATGGCAGACCTTAAGCAGCGTTTAGCTGTAAAAGTTCTCAAGCAAGAAGTAGAGTAGGTAAGTCAATTTGAAATTGGAGCGCTGAGGAACTGGTGCACTGAGGTCGTGTATTGATCGAAGTCGACGTCATATATGTCGTTGTGTCCGGCGTGCTCAAGTTTGACCAACGTTTTGGCTGGTTGTGCCAGTGAATAAAGTGTCTCTGAGTAGACAATCGGTATTACTTTGTCACGAACACCATGAACCAGCAGAAGAGGGGCGTGAGGCTGCGTTAAAGCCTTTATATTGTCGAGTTGTTCCTCTGAAGAGAATAGTGCATCTGGATAGAGATTTAGCCAAAAGACTTTGAGGCGAGCAAGTGCACGAAGCGATGTGTAGGCCGATTGCAGAATGATTGCGTTAACCTTTCTATGGGATGATAGGTGACAGGCGATACCTGTTCCAAGCGATTCACCAAACACAACTATGTCTTGTTCGCGGTAGTGCTTATTTGAAAGCAACCAGGCAAAGGCTGCTGCGCCGTCCTCTCTCATGTGGGCTATTGACGGTGAGCCTGCACTGAGGCCATAACCTTGATAGTCATAGATCAAGACAGAAAGGCCCTGTCGTAGAAACATGGCTATGAGGGGCATTCTATTTGTCAAATTACCACCGTTGCCGTGATTAATCAAAACCACTCGCTTGCCATTGGCGACTGGCAAATACCAACCATGAAGTTTGGAGCCATTTTGACTCTGAAAATAGACATTTTCAATTTCTGTGCCAACGATGCTGTGGGCTTTATAGGCACCAGCCATGCTGGGATGAAACAGCATCATGTTATACAGAGGTGCAGCAACCATCGGCGAAAGAAGAACATAATAAATTAGTAGTTGCGGTATGAGGTTGCGAAGCGTCAATAGGAATGTTCGCCTATCTGTCCCTTGCAATTTTTTGCTCACCGCACTCCACTCGCCTGGATTAAAGGCCGCCGTAAGTTCTTTCAGCAGAGAGCGAATAAACGTGGCTATCATTGTTTACTCTATCAATTTGTCATCAACTTCAAATTCTTGAAGCCGGGCGAGCTGGTTCTCATATGACTGCTTACGCTCAAGTGCTTGCTTAATCAATTCTTCGTTACCCTGTTGTTTTGCCATGGCCATACGATTACTCCAGGCAGCGATTTGACCTTTAATTTCCTTAGCTGTGAGTCTTGTGTCAAACGGGTGGACATTTTCATCTGGCATTTTCGCTCTCCAGTGATTGCTCTTCGGCTAGGTTCCATTCTGACATAGATGTTTAGGCTAGCTCATAAGCTGGGGCAAAAATGCTAGTCTTTATCAAAATCTTGGGAGAGAAAGATAATGGATTTGCAGCTGAAAGGCCTTAGAGCGCTAGTAACCGGATCATCGGCCGGAATCGGCTATGCCATCGCCGAGCTGCTCTACAAAGAAGGTGCCACGGTTTACCTCAATGGTCGTTCACAGTTGCGGGTAGATGAAGCTTTGAAGCGCCTGCATGCCAGCGCCGGTACTAGCGGCACTGCTTATGGCTTAGTCTCTGATCTGGCTACTGCCGAGGGGGCGAACAAGCTAATTTCTGAGCTACCAGACGTTGATATTCTCATTAACAATGTTGGCATTTATGAGCCTAAAGAGTTCGCTCAAATTACCGACGAAGACTGGCTCCATACTTTCGAAGTCAATGTCATGAGTGGCATACGCTTAAGTCGACATTATATCGAGGGCATGCGTAAGCGCGATTGGGGTCGCATTGTTTTTATTTCTAGTGAGTCTGGAGTCAATATTCCGAATGAAATGATTCATTATGGTGTTACTAAAACGGCTCAGATTGCTGTTGCTAGAGGCCTAGCTGAGACCACAGCTGGAACGAAAATCACAGTCAACTCTGTACTACCCGGGCCGACCGCTTCTGAGGGCGTTGAGCAGTTTATAAAGGATATGGCCAAGCAAGGTAATACTAATGCCGAAACGGTAGAGAAAGAACTTTTCGAGAAAATGAGACCAACTTCCTTGCTGAAGCGCTTAGCAACTTCTGACGAAGTAGCCAATATGGTCGCTTATGTCTGCAGTCCATTAGCTGCTGCCACTAATGGAGCGGCTCTCAGGGTCGATGGCGGCGCGATTCGTTCGATTCTTTAGGCCTCAATGAGGCAGAGAGCGCACATACCCGTACGCTCTCTGCCTTGTTCATTCAGCTTGTGTGGGTTAGCGTGAATGATAGCCGCGAGGAGTTTTTGTTATTTTGGTGACTGCCCGAACATTTTCTTGCAGGGCACCGCTGTGGAAGAAATAGGGATAAACGACTTTCTGCGAGCTTGCTTCATCAAGCTGTTTGAGTTGTTCATCTGGAATCGTGAACTCTAAAGCTTGAATATTGTCTTCAAGCTGCGATAGCTTTGTCGCACCAATAATAGTTGATACCACTCCTGGTCTATTAGTGACCCAATTGAGAGCCACTTGTGCAGGGGTTCTTCCTAATTCTTTGGCAACAGCCTTCAAGACCTCAACTAAATGCACCATCGGCGCGCTGGCTGGCTCAATAGTTGGATCTGTTACCCAGGTGCTAGAGACTCGTCCGTCTCCTTTTACTTGATCACCTTCAATCTTGTATTTCCCGGTAAGAAGACCATTGGCTAGCGCGCTCCAGGGAACTATACCGATGCCCATTTCCTGGGCGGCATCGACATACTCATTTTCAATGTTGCGCACTGCTAGCGAATACTGCATCTGGATGGCTGCTAGCTTCTCCCAGCCGCGCAGTTCGGCTAAAGTTTGCGCTCTACCAAGGTACCAGGCTGGGGGGTTGCTTAGGCCGATATAGCGTACTTTTCCTGACTGCACAAGATTGTTGAGCGAAGACATAACTTCTTCGGCGGGAGTCATGGTATCCCAGTTGTGGACCCAGTATAAGTCGATATATTCGGTGCCAAGTCTTCGCAGCGAGGCCTCGACTGCCTCAATCATGTGCTTGCGACCATTGCCACCGCCATTGGGGTCACCAGGGTGGGTGCCGAAAGTGAACTTCGAAGCAATTACCACTTTGTCACGCTTGGTCAATTCGCGCAGAATTTGGCCTGTGAGCTCTTCACTTTGCCCTTCTTGGTACGAATCGGCTGTATCGAGGAAGTTGCCGCCAGCTTCAAGATAGCGGGCGAGAATTTCTTTAGCTTGAGCTTTACTGGTGGTCCAGTGCTCACCCCAGGCATCACCAAAGGTGCCAGTGCCGAAGGCTAATGGAGATACACGCAGTCCGGATCTGCCAAGCAAATAATAGGATGCCAAACTTGGTATCTGTTTTGAATTGTCTACCTTAGGAGCTTCTTTGACATTCTCTTTTAAGGCGTCTTTACTGGCCATTTTATTCTCCTCAAGGTGCGGTGACTTATTACTTCCGTCGGTAAAAATCTGTAGCGCCATATTAGACCAGTCGTCTAGTTCTGGTCAAGACGCCCCAAAATAAAGGGCGGAACCCGGTCGGAATGCATATCTATCCCGGCTCTTCAATGTTTTGACATGGCCTAAATGGTGATTCTTGAGAGCACGCGCAAATTGCATAATTGCCGAGATTTCAGTATTTTGAGGGAGACTAAAATTGGCCCCCAAGAATCTAATCTTAAGGTTAGCTGAGGTTGCTTGCTAATAGCTGTCAAACAAAGCCCAAGCCGCAACAATTGTTTTAAAGAACTCGCAATAGCAGTGGAACTGAAGTTACTGCAATCAGGGCAAAAAACAGGAGCATGGGTAAGTTTCGCTGGGTCGGGCTGTTGAGCCAGTGACGGCGTTGTGCTCGGCTGGAAATTGCGTCTTCCGGCTCTTCGGGCATATATCGGAGGCTTTGCTCTCGTTGATATTTTTGTTCTGCCAAAAACTCAGCTTCTTCTGCAGTTATCGGGAAGACCTTAGGAGTTTGCGCTTTTATGTTACACAAGGCAATGGCGCACATTGATAAAGAGCCGAAAATGATATCGCAAAGAACCTCACGTGCGCTTGTATAGCGAATTAGCCAAGGCAAAATAGTTGCAGCACTTGCTGCAGAGAGAACTGAAATTGCATAAACTATGCGAACCGATTTGTAATAGTTGTAGTTCCAAAATATAGCGAACAGAGCAGCAGCCGGAATTGCTAGTGTCCATAGCATAAGTTTCGGATCCACCATTCTTGCCTCGCTCAAATCTGGATCTAGCGCTGACCGCTCTTCTTCTGACTGGCTTCCCAGGCTCTTAACTTTTGCACGCCAATTTCGAAGTCTTGAGGGTTGGAGTAAAAGTTGTGTTTGCCATTGTTGTACGCAGGGTCACGCACATAATAAATATAGCTGCTCGATGCCGGCATTAGGGCTGCAGTGATTGAACTCTGTCCCGGAGAGCCAACTGGGCCTGGTGGCAGTCCGTAGTACTTGCGCGTGTTGTAAGGAGTTTTTAAATCGAGATCGCTTTGATAAACAATGCCGTTGCCTTTCCACTTACCAATCATTTTTGAGGCGTAAACAATGGTAGAGTCCATCGCCAGTGGCATTCGGCGAGCAATGCGATTGTTTATGACTGAAGCAATAATGGGCCGCTCAGCTTCAAGTTTTGCTTCTGTCTCGACAATAGAGGCCATTGTAATTGCTTTGTGGGCTGTTAGCTTCGAGGGGTTTGGTAGTTTACTCCAGACTGTGCGGAAGCGTTCAACCATTGCCTTTATAAGCTCATCGGCTTTGGTATCAGACTGTACAAAGTAAGTATCAGGAAATAGATATCCCTCAAGATTATTGACCATTGGATCAATATCCGCAATCAAACTAGTTTTATTCATGAGAGCTAGGGCTTGTTTGCGATCGACTTTTAGACTTTTGAGTTTTGCCATAGCGTCTGCTATTTCAAATCTTGTCCAACCCTCGATCACAGTTAACTTGTTTAGTTCAATACCTCCAGCCTCGAGTGTTTTAAGAACATCAAGGGGGGCGATTGGTGAGGCGAAGCGATAGTCGCCTGCTCGAATAACTGGCTTGAGTCCGGAAAGTCGCACATAGAGCTTAAGCACAAAGGCTTTATGCAAAATGCCTTTACTCTCAAGCTTGCTCAATATTTCATCGAGAGCCATGCCGCGACTAACAGCAATTACATCCTGGTCATTGTGAGTAATTGGTGTTTTTAGCTCGGCATCAAGAATGTAGCCAGCTACAACAAGAGAAAGCCCAATTAGCAAACCAACGACAAGGAGTATTCTTTTAGGCATTTGGTGGCAGTGACACCGACCATTGGTTGACGCCGTCTTGGCTATTTTGTTTGAAATACAGATGAGTGCGTACAATCTGCTGCTTCATTGTTGCCTTGGATTGTGATTGGTTTTTGGCTTTCTTCTGCACTTCAATCATCACAGGCTCAATCTGCACATCGACTTCATTGCTTGTAAGCAATGGTTTCTTGTCTTCTCTATATAATTTGACGGCATCGCCTTCAATCTTGAAAGTTAGGCCAGCTGGTTCAAGCGGGGCTAACTTGATACCAGGATTGCGCAACAGTGAGGCTTCGCGATTGAGAATTTTATCGAAATAGGCAGCACTTTCAGGGCTGAGTTTTCGTTCATCGTCGAGAGAATCTTTGTAAAGCGCTCTTAGCTTCTCTGGCTTTCGTTCGTTTAGTGCCGCCCAGTAATTCTGTAGTTCTTTTTCAATGGCCTTCTTGTCATCGTCGCTCAGGCTCTTGATCGCTCTTGACGGCTGATCTTTGGGTAAATTAAATGAAACTGTCTTCTTTGCTACAGCCCCGTTTGACTCGTTGGCAGCTAGCACTACTTTGGCTACTTCTTCTTTCTTTGGTCCAACAGTGCGCTTCTCGATTAAAATCGTCATGGCATCTTTAGGATTACTGATGTATTCGAGTGCCAGCTCGTTGGCGCCCGGAACTAAATAACCAGAAACATTTACAGGCAAAGTCAAGGTGACGATTGGAGCGCTGAGCACATTCTGACCATTTAGCTTTGCTTTGCTCACTGAGCGTGCGCTACCAGCAAATGTAATGAAATAGCCAGACAGTTCTTGTTTCTGTTGATTCTCACTTTTCGTCTCCGCTGGGGCATCCGCCAGCATTGGCGCTTGAAATCCAGCGAGGGTGAAACTGACCAAAATAGAAGCTAAAGTTGCTTTTGAAAACATTGTTGGCACTCACTTTACTGCAATATCACTGTTCCTAATGACAGGGACATTTTAGCACTTTCACTAGCAGGTCAAGACAGAGAGCCTGCTTTGCAAGACGAATGAAAGAAAGGGAACAGCGCGGCGCTGACGGCGTCCTTAATTTATACTAAGAGCGCCAAGCAAGTAGGGGATATATTGAGACGCGTTTTTCTACCTTTAGTACTGACAATTTTTGTTCAAGCTCAGCTGGGGGCGTTGTCTGAGGCTCTGGCCAGTGGCGGTTCAAATGGCCTTGTGCGGGATGGCGATTTCGCCACTCCACCCCTTGCTCCACCCATAAATTCGTCCATGAAGAACAGTGCGGCTAGTGCCAGTGGAGCTGCTCCAAAGCCCTTGCAGGGAAATATAGTCTCAGTTGATTTGACAAAGACGGTCATTCCGAACTATCAGGAGCTTCCACCTGTCAGTGGCAAAGCGCACTCAGAGCGCGTTGATCCCCTGGTATTTCGCGCCTGGTTAGTAAAAGCCCATCCTGAATTTTTGACCGGTGGTGTCAGTGAGTCGAGCCCGGTTGTGGAAGTCGCAGGTCAATGGGACAAGGCCGATAAGACATTAGCTAAACTAGAGATACCTTATCGACACATTAAGGCAAGAGAAATTTCAAGCGAGCTTATGGGCTCTTGCAAAGTCTTGATTATCAATTGTGCCGGTGATCTAAAACGCGACAAGCTGCAGTCTATTCGCGATTTTGTCAGCCAAGGGGGCTACTTACTCACTACTGACTGGGCTTTAGATCATATGCTCACCCAGACTTTTCCAGGCTATGTGAGCTGGAACAAAGGTATTAATAGTAAAGACATTTACGATGCTGAATATCTGGCGCCAGATCCAATATTGGCAAACAATACCGTCAGTAGTGCCTTTTGGAAATTAGATCAGGCATCGCATACGGTGCGTATCCTAAAGCCTGGAAGCGTAAAGGTTCTTGTTGCCAGTCGGCAACTTGCCGCAGAAGATCCCGACCACGCCGGAGCCCTAGCTGTGATTTTCCCTTTTGGTCGAGGCTACGTTTTGCACATGGTCGGACATTTCGACAACAATGCCAAAATTGCCATTGGTAATTTCCTACCAGATCCAGCTCCGTCTCTGGGAATCAGCCTACGTCAGGCAATAGCCACTAATTTTGTTGTCGCTGGCTTAGAGGGTAAGCGCCTGCCCTATTAGGTGATTGTTTGTTGTAGCAGAAACTACTGCGTTACTCGTTGTAGCGATTCGCCAAGAAGCTGCAGGCTGCCGTTGACCACTACCTTGTCATTGGGCTTGAGGCCGCTAAGAATTTCAACATAACCAGCGGTTGTCTTGCCAATTTTTACTTTCTTCTCTAAGTAGAAGTCGCCTGGCTCGTCGACATAAACCAGGTAGGTCTCACCAGCTTTTTGTACAGAAGGTTCCGGTACCATCAGTGCAGTGGTTTCACCAACTTGAACTGAGAGGCGGGCAAACATCTCGGGCTTAAGCCGCAAGGAGCTGTTGTCTATAGTGGCTCTTACGGGCAAGGTCCGGGTCTGGGCATCAACTTTTGAATCGACAAAATCAAGAACACCTGGGAAGGACTCGTCGGGCAGGCTATCAACCAATACTTTTACTGGTAGACCTTTTTTCACGAATCGCAGGCTATTTTCTAAAACGTTCGCAACAAGCCAAACTCTAGAGAGGTCCGACACCGAGAAGAGGGCTTTGCCACCTTCTACTAGCTCACCGGGGTCACAATCGCGATCAGTAATGATGCCACTGCGCGGCGAGGTAACTTCGAATACCAGTTGAATATGGCGGCTTTTCACTACATCATCAACAAGTTTAGTCGAGGTTCCAAATAGACGCAGCCGCTCTTTTGTCGAAATAATTAGAGTCTGCTGCTTCTCATCGGTGGCCAGTACTTCTTCTTTGGCTTGCTCAAGGTCGCTCTCAGCTTGATCGACGTCGGCTTTAGCAGCAATTTTCTCTTCTAGCAATTTATTTTTGCGGTCAAAAACCTTTTGTGCTAGGGCGAGTTTCAGGGTTGCATGTCGCTTTTCGGATTTTAGCTCTAGTAAGCGGGTCAAAAGTTCGCCTTGAATTTGCGCCACTTCGTCGCTGCGAATCTTGGCTAGCACCTGGCCTTTTGTTACTTGATCACCAGGTTGCACCAGCACTTCTTCAATGCGACCCGGTGCCAGCGAAATTACAGGGGTGGTAAGGTTTGTATCGGCCCGCACTGTGCCCGTAGCTTCGCTCACAATCGGTAAAGTTTTGAAAGCTACTGTTTCGGTGGTAATACCGATCTTGGCCTGCTGAGCTTTCGACAGAGCAATTGGATCACTTGGTCCTAGCACATGACTCGCAGATGCAGCTGTCGATACCCCTGCTTTCGACTGAGCACTGGGAAGTGGAGACTCAGTGCAGCCAGTAAGCAAGGCTGTTAGCAGCAGTAGTGAAAGGTAGCGTTTCATTCTTTACTCAGGCTCTGGTGAGTGATCAACTAGTATATCGCGAACAGTCTTAGGCCGCCCCGGGCTTGGGCTAAAGCGTAAGTATAGCGCAGGTAAAACATAGAGGGTTAGAAGAGTACAAGAGATCAGGCCACCAATTATCACGATAGCAAAAGGCTTTTGAGTTTGCGAGCCAATTTCATTTGATAGAGCAGCTGGTAGCAGACCCACCGCGGCAATAGTAGCGGTCATAAGAACCGGGCGCATACGCGTGATCGAACCAGTGTATACAGCATCTTTGACCGACATGCCATCGTGCCTAAGTTCGTTGACGAACGACACCAATAAAATTCCATTTTTTACAGCCAGGCCAAACAAGGCAATTAGACCAACGCCGGCCGAGATCGAAAAATAGGTGCCCGTTAGATTAAGGGCAGCTACTGCCCCGATGGCAGCCAGAGGAACCACTGAGAACATAATCACGGCACCACCCAGGGTGCCGCAGGCTATGTAAAGGATAGTTATTATTATCGCTAAGGTAATCGGCAAGATCACTGTTAGTTGGTGAGCAGCTTCTCGTTGCCTCTGAAATTCACCAGTCCACTGTACTTTGTAGCCCGTGGGCAATTTTACTTCACTTAGAACTCGCTTCTGGGCATCTTCCACGGCTGTGGCCAAATCGCGTCCACGAACATTGGCTCTGATTGTGCCCATACGCGATCCAGCATCTCGCCATATCTGGCTGGCACCGTTTACTTCAGTTAAACTTGCCAGTTGAGCTAAAGAAACTGTTGCACCAGAAGGTGTGTCTACAAGCACATGGTTGAGAGCATCTTCTGTTGAGCGGAATTTAGGTGCCAGACGGACAATAACTTCGAAGCGCTTCTCTCCTTCGATAACAGTGGTAGCAGGCGTTCCACCAATCGCTATCTCCGTTAATTCTTTAAGGTCGTTCTCATTGAGACCGTATCTAGCGGCCTCGGCTCGATCAATTTCAATAACAAATTGAGGCTGCCCTAAAAGTGGATCAACAATAACATCAACGATACCTGGAGTCTCAGCCATGATTGTGCCCACGTGCTGAGCTTGCTTTTCCAGCTCGCTCAAATCAGGTCCTGATATTTTTGCTACGAGCGAGCCTTGTACCCCGGAAAGAGCTTCATCAAGGGTGGTTTGAATGTATTGTGTGAAGTAATAACCGACCCCAGGAATTTGCTCTAGATCTTTTCGCATAGAGGCGATTAAAAGCTCTTTGTTTTCTTTAAATTCAGGGCGCCAGTCTTTGGCTGCCTTGAGGTCAACATAAAATTCTTGGTCAGCAAAACGGGCAGGGTCAGTACCGTCATCGGGGCCGCCTACTTGAGAGAGTACTTGTTTCACTTCGGGGTAGCGCAATAATGTCTCTCGTATTTGTCTAGCATTATTGACTGCTTGTGAAAGCGTGACACTACCTGGCTTGATTGTTGCCCGCAGCCAGATATTTCCTTCTTCTAGGTGAGGTAAAAATTCACTGCCCGTATGCAGAAACATATTGGCGGCAATGGCGACGGCGACAAGTGAAGACAAAATTACTGGCAGTGGATGCTTCAAGCACCAGGTCAGAGTTGGTGCGTAAATGGCACGGGCGGTAGTAACGATTGGGCTCTGCCGTTCAATTAACGGCTTTTTGACAAGGAAGAATGACGCAAGTACTGGCACTAGAGCCAAGGCCAGTAGACCAGCGCCAAGAAGGGCCGAGACCATGGTGGCAGCCAGTGGTCTAAATAGTTTTCCTTCAACACCACTAAAGGTGAATATGGGCAGGAATGTCGCCACAATTACGACTATGCCGAAGACTATCGGACCAGCAACTTCACGGGCCGAATCGGTCAAGATTAACAAGCGCTGTGCTGGAGTCTTGTCTTGCCCTTCTTCTGAAAGGCGGCGAATGATATTTTCGGTCATGACCACAGCACTATCTACCAAGATGCCGAAGTCTATTGCTCCGAGGCTCAACAAATTGGCAGGCACACCGAGCAGTAATAAGGCAATAAAGGCAATCAGCATTGAGAGCGGAATGACACATGCTGTGATTACAGCTGATCGCAAGTCAACTAAGAATATTGCCAACAGTACAACCACAAGGGTGATACCAATAGTAATGTTGGTGCCAACTGTTGTAAGGGTTTGATTAATTAGCCATTCGCGGTCATAGAGTGTCTGTAGCTTCACCCCTGGTGGCAGGGCGGCGATAATGTCTGGTAAGCGCTCTTTGATTGACTGTAAAACCCGTGAAGGGTTTTCGCCTCGACGTAAGAGCACGATGCCTTCTACGCAATCGTCTTCTGTGTCTTGACCGACCTGACCGCGTCTTACCATTGGGCCAATTTCAACATCAGCGACGTCGCGCACCTTGATTGGGATGCCGGCTGCAGTAGAGGATATGGTGACGTCTCCAAGATCATCTTGATTCTTGATCAAGCCTATTTGCCGCACAATCAGGGCATTGCCATTGTGTTCAATAAAGCCTCCGCCAGTTGTGGCATTGCAATGCTCTACAGCTTCAAAGACCTGCTTTAAGGTTGTACCTCTAGCCCTCAGCTTAAGAGGATCGACATTGACTTGATAAGTTTTGGTTGGACCGCCCTCGCTGACGATTCCTATTACACCTGGAATTTGCCTGAATAATTTTTCTAAATCCCATTGCTGGATTGCCCTTAATCCCATAGCCGAAATATATGGACTAGATAGCGAGTAGCGAAAAATCTCTCGCAGGGAGCCCACATCGGGTTCGAGAACCGGCTCTACATCAGAGGGAATATTGGCTTGTTGAATGCGCTCTAAGACCTGTTGCCTTGCCACGGTCGTGCTCGTGCCATCAGTGTAGGTAGATATGATTACTGAGAGGCCGTAAAGAGATAGTGATCGCAGTGCTGTTTGCCCTGGTACGCCATACATTTCTTTTTCAAGAGGAATGGTGACTAAGCGTTCAACTTCTTCTGAGCCTTTGCCGGGCACGAGGGTAATTACCCGCACCTGGGGGTTTGACAACTCTGGATATGCTTCGATGGGAAGTACTTTCCAAGCGGCAATTCCACCCAACAAAATCAACAGGGCTGCTATGAGGGTGATGTATCGCCCTTTAAGCGCCATGATAATAAACTTGTCAATTAGTTGATGCATCTATCCACGACAACCGATTCTTTCATTTAGCTTTCATCAAAATAGCGCACTGTAAATTGTCATGGTCTAGTGCTTGTTGATTACATTATGTTCAACTTTGCCCCCCTTTAGTTGGGAGGGGTGACGAAAGCCATTCCGTGGCCTTCTGAGGGTGCTGGCATCTTGCTGACTGCTCTTGGCTTCCGTAGCAAGGCTGGCGCTTTGGCCAGCTAACAGACTGTCGTTCGGAGACTATGAGAAGATCAGAATCGTCAAAATAGGTTTTCGCTTTTGCAGTCAATCGATCCTAATCTCATCGGAACTCTGGCAGAGGCCCTAATTATTCTTCTGCTAATTCTGGTCAACGGTGTCTTGGCTATGTCAGAGATAGCTATTGTTTCTTCCAGAAAAACCAAGTTACAGCAGTGGGCGGAAAGCGGAGATGTTGGGGCTAAAGCGGCCCTTAAAATTGCTGGTGCTCCCAATGATTTTTTATCTACTATTCAAATAGGCATCACAATGATTGGCATCGGGGCTGGTGCCTATGGTGGTGTCAATATTGCCGATGACTTAGCCATTGGCTTAAAGTTGATACCAGCTCTTGCACCCCATGCCGCTGGCCTATCTGTATCGATCGTTGTAGTACTGATAACTTACTTCTCGCTTATTCTTGGTGAGTTGGTGCCAAAACGATTGGCTCTGCAGGCGCCAGAATTGGTGGCAAAAGTTGTCGCTGAACCAATGGTAGTTTTGTCTCGTATTGCCAGACCCTTAGTGCATCTACTTAGTGGTTCCACTAATCTAATTTTGAAGGCTGCTGGTATCAAAGAGTACAGCGAGACACCAGTGAGCCAGGCAGAGATTCATGTGATGATTGAGCAGGCCGCGATGGCTGGCATAGTGCAAGATGCAGAGCAGGAGATGGTAGAGGAGGTCTTGAAATTAGGTGATCGCCGAGTAACATCACTAATGACTCCACGTACCGAAGTGGTTTGGCTCAATGGCAGCGATAGTCTGGCCCAGGTGATAAAAATAATTGCCGATGATAGCCATTCTCGTTTTCTTGTCTGCGAAGAGACCGTCGACGAAGTGCTAGGCGTGGTCGAAGGCAAAACGGTTATGCTTACCGCACTTGAAGCTAAAGAGCGGCCTGTGCGAGACTTAGTTATTCAACCCTTATATGTGCCTGAAAATACCACTGCCCTACAGTTACTTGAGCGCTTTAGAGACGCCAAGCAACAAATCGCTATTGTTCTCGATGAGTATGGTGGCCTCCAGGGCCTGGTTACCAGTGATGATATTTTTCAGGCAATCGTCGGTGATCTGCCAAATGAAGGTGAAGCACCCAAGTGGGATGCTGTTTCTCTGGACGATGGTAGTTGGTTAATCGACGGCCATGTTTCTATCGAAGAATTTTTCAGCCAGTTTTCGCTTAAGCGTGATCTAGACGATGTTGGCACCTATCAAACTCTGGCGGGATTTATCCTGGCTAGACTGGAACACATACCAGCAGTCGGTGAGAAATTTGACTGGCATGGATTGACTTTTGAAGTACTTGAACTTGATCGCCAGCGCATAGACAAAGTTAAAGTGAGCAACTCTGTCTAGCGGCAATTAAGCCTTCGAGTACTCGCTGAGCAAAAGATACTTTGCTTTGGTGTCTTCTTCAATCACTCGCGCTCCGCAACCGTGGATAAAACAGTTGTCTGCTGAATCGTCATTAAGGGAGCTAATCTCGCCGACTAAAATTTCTTTGTCTTTGGCACAGCCACAAAACTGGTGGCAGAGCATTGGTGGAATAGTAACACTTTCACCTGGTTCTAAAATCAGCTTCTCCCCTGGCTTTAGGGTCTTGGAGATGCCGTCGACTTGTACAACCACTGGACGATCTGCAATTGATTTTTCGTCTTCTGATGCCCAGCCCAACTCAACTTCTAGGCGGCCACCACCACGATTGAGTAAATCTTCAGTCTTAAGCCAGTGGAAGTGCCAGGGAGTAACTTGTCCTGGTCTAACCATCATGGCCTTCTCTGCATAGGTTTTGCTGGTTTGCGGTTTATTGGCCTTGAGCAGACCGTTACGCACGATAAAAAGTAGCAAACCCTTCTTGAGGAAATCACCGGAACCAAAATCTGTAATATTCCATCCCATGCCATGGGTGCGAATTTCGTCTGCTTCAGAGCCAATTTTCTGCCAGTCTTCGGCAGTCCATTTAGACCATTGGGGCAATTTAAAGCTATGTTTGTCGAAGAAAACTAGCGCTTCGTCTATTAGTCTGTTGATATCACTTCTTTTCATCTTAAAATCTCAAAGCAGAAGATAGAATTCTAAAGCAAAGGCATCATGACCGCAAAAAGATCAAATCCTATTCGAGCACTTGAATTCTACTCGGGAATAGGCGCCTTCTCCCAAGCAGCCAAACCCTATGGCATTGAAGTGGTGGCGGCTTTTGACCAGAGCCAGTGGGCCAATCAGGTTTACGAACTGAACAATAGACATAAGCCCAGCTCGCGCAATCTCGATAGCATTTCCATAAACGATATTCCCGAAGCCGATCTCTGGTGGCTTTCGCCTCCGTGCACTCCTTACAGCCGCAGGGGTGAGCAGAAAGACATGTCAGACCCCCGGGCTAAGTCGTTTTTGCATTTGATCGAGTTTATGGTGCTGAAGAAGCCAGCAACAATTTTGATCGAGAATGTCGAGGGTTTCCTACATTCAAAGATGTATGAACATCTCTGTCAAACCCTTCAAAGCAATGGCTATTTCGTCGATTCGATAAAACTTTGTCCTACCATGTTTGCTGTGCCGATGTTGCGCCCTCGTATCTTTATTGTGGCAAGGTTAGTTGATGAAGAAACTCGACCATTTGTCTCAACTTTGCGACCAATTGTGGCACCGCCTCAAGCGTCTTCTGCCAAATCTCTAGGCGATTTTATTGATTATGGCTTGAACGAGGTTACTACAGCGCATCTGCTACTCAGCGAAGCTGACGCAGAAAAATATGAGCCTGTTCTCAATGTCGTTAATCTCAAAGACGCCAGTGATGCTGAGCAATATGTGATTTGTTTTACTAGTGGCTACTACCGTTGTCGCAAAGCCAGTGGCTCTCTGCTACGCCTGGAGAACGGCCGATTGAGATTCTTCTCCCCTAATGAAATCCTCTCACTGCTGGGCTTCTCAGTTGATTTTTCTCTAGCAGATTTAGCCTTACCAATCTGCTATCGTCTGGTTGGCAATAGTGTCGACGTGAGAGCAATTGACTATCTACTAGCAAATGCCTTGCAGTAACATAATTAATTAGATTAGCGGCGGAGACATTATGGGACGTGATTACAGTTCAAATAGACGAGGATTCGAGAGGGGGCCGCGCAAGCCATTCTTTCCTCACGTTGATCGCTCGTATCTAGCTTTTTACAAACCATTTGAAGTGCTCAATCAGTTCACCGCCGATGGTAGCGAAAAAACAACACTAGCGGCCTTTGGCTTTCCTAAAGATGTTTATCCCGTTGGCCGGCTTGACTTTGACTCTGAAGGTCTATTGATTTTAAGCAATGATGGCCGCCTCACCACATCACTCTTTGACCAAGACAATCCCCACGCTCGCACCTATCTTGTACAGGTAGAAAGAGAGCCTTCGGATGAAAGTCTGAAGAAGCTAGAAGAAGGGCTGATGATTGAAGGACGGCGCACACAGCCGGCAGAAGCTTATGTTATCGAGGGCGAACCAGCCTTGCCAGAGCGTTCAAAGCCTATTCGCTTTCGCAAGACTGTTCCTACTTGCTGGCTTGAAATAACTTTGTTTGAAGGTCGCAACCGCCAGGTGCGCAAAATGACTGCTGCTGTTGGTCATCCTACTTTGCGTCTCGCTCGAGTGGCAATAGGTGATTTGACCTTGTTTGACCTTGGTCTGAAGCCCGGAGAGTGGCGAGCCTTAGGAGAAGAAGAGGTTTTGAAACTCTTTACCTAAGGTATAAAGATTGAGCTAAGCGAGCACTGCCTATGTTCAATCAAAAAGGTGACCTAGAGCAAAAGCCAGCTAAGAAAGATGACCCTGAGGCGAAAAGCCTAGAGAGTCATGGCTTCGATTTAGGCAGAACTTTCAGACAGGCCAGCGACGCCCTCGGCAAAGTTCAAAATGACATGATTGAGCGTGTCACAAATACCAATGTGAAGCAGCAGTATGTTGCCAGCATTTCTCCAGCTTTAGCCAATTTGTATGTACGCGGTCGCGATATTATGCTCAGCCGCAGTCAATCGGGTAAGTCATTGGCAGATCTGAGCGACCTTAGTGCAGCAGAGCGTCATGCAGCTCAGACCTATCAGCGCATTCATAGCGATTTACCATCAAAAATTCCTTTCTACAACAAAGAGACACTGGCTAATGATTTAGACCGTGACATTGTGCGCAAAGCTCGCAGTCAGCCGGCTTCTGCGGCTGAGCGGCCAAGTTCTGGAATGCCCCTTGCCCAATTGCGCCCGGAGCGGAAGGTCGAGACCAGCTCAAAGCAAGAAACGAGGAAAGATTCAACAAAAGACTCGAAACAAGAATTAAGGCCGCAATCAGGACAAGATGCTCGATCGTCATCGAGGCCAGTTACTAGCCATGAGCCTAGATTAGGATCGAAATCAGAACATAAACCAGAACCTAAATCAGAACATAAATCAGAGCCTAATTTGAGTTCTCGATTGGGGGTGCAAAATGAGTCGAAAGGCGACTTAAAAGGCGAGGCAAAGGGTGAAGCGAAAGTATTGGCAGTTGCTGCAGAAAAGGGCTCAATATCTAAGCAAAGCAACAAAAATGACCAACAAACAGAACATAAGCAGGCCGACAATACAAAACTAGAGCACAAAACTTCAAGTCAGGGCAGCTTCACTAAAGCTGAAAGGGAGTTGCTCACTGGTTCAGAGTACAGAAACAATGCTGTTATAGCTAAGTCGCAAGAGAGTGCGAAGCCAGCCGCTGCGGGCAACGCATTGTTGACAGCCTTAGGAAAGAACAGGAGCGAAGGCGAGTCTTCGCGAACTATTCAAAGATCCGAAACTATCCGAGAACAGAAAACACAGCCAACAAAACAAGATACTCTAGAGCCGAGAGATCCTAAAAGCCCCTCCCCCAGGGTTGCTTCAGGAGGCGGCAAGGCTGAGGGTCAATTTGAGTCAAGCAAACCCCGCCGAGAGAAAGCCGAAGCTGCCCATGAGCAAAGGCTAGAACCAAAAACATCTTACCCGCAACCATCAAGCGCAGCCAGTTCAACTAGGGTCAGGTTGATTCCCCTCAGTCAATCAAATCTCGTCTTAGCTCATCGAGATGGTGCCATCAATGTGATTAGACAGTTGAGTGACCGTTCGGCATGTTCAACCATAAGGGTCGTGGTGAAGCCAATTGTCTCAACGATTCAGGCCGAGCGAAAGCCGGATGGCCCATACTCTGATAAAAAGATTCAGCCTCTACATGCAGGCCATCGCCCTGAGGCAAGAAGAGAAAATCGAAGCACGAAAGTTGATCAAAATCCTTTGCAAGCTGAGGGCCTTAAACTCTCGGGCAAGCTAGAAAATAAGTTCGAAAGCAAGCCAGAAACGAAGCCAGACAGCAAACCGGAGAAACAGACGAGCTCTTTTGATAATAGTCCAAAGACACGCTCCCCGGGGCCCGGTGAGAGAAATGCTCCCTTGGCTGCGCAAGAACCTTTGTTAGATAGCCAGGGCAAAGGACTGCGTGGTTATCGACTGAAGTGCCAAGATGCTGACCTCAAGTATCTAACTGGCCCGGAGATTGCCCTTTCTGCAATCATTGCCTTAGCCAGTATTGCCAAGCTGCGGACTGACCAGAGTATGTGGCAGACAGACTCTGTTGCCCTCGTGCAACCATTTGCCGCTTCAAACTACGAGGCTGAAGTGGCTCGCGATACTGGCTTTTCCTCAGGCGCTACCAGAGTTGCAGCGGGAGCCGATTTCGTGGAAAACAGCCGGAAAGTTCAGGACCGCAACCCAGACAATAAAAAGGGTGTTTCTGAAACGAGCAAGAGCGTTTTTGTTCGTCCCAAAATACTGATTAGCACAAATGATTCACTGGTGTCTATTGCCGAGCAGCTCTTTAATGACGCTGGCATTGCCTGGCTAATTCTGCAGCTCAATGAAGACCTTAAACCGGCCGTTATCGAGGGTAAAACAGTGGTGCAATTGCGCAGCCGTCAGGAAATTGTCATACCGGTCTATCAAGACATAATCGATTTTCAAAAGACGCGAACTAAAGAGATGTGCGGCAGCAATTTAATTACTGTTGTAGAACAAACTCAAATAGATAGAGAACTTGTCGACATGGCAATTGCGCCAATGCTCGGTCACAATTCAAAGAATGTTGATCCCTTGCAAGCAGTTAAATTAGTTCAGTTTCCTCAGCATTTGCAGATAATCGCTAGTGAAGACGAAGAGCAATTGAGCTAACGCCGAATCAGCTAAGTTTTGTGACAGAGAGGTATAAAGTTGTCAGGCCCTCGGCTAAATTCGCTCAGGGCTCGGTAAGGCTATTTGTGAAGCACTTACAGCAAGCAAGGAGCAGGCCATGGGAAGGGAACGGTTATTCAATATCAATCGTCATCACAGTATCAAGTTATTGGGGCTGGCTTCAACCATAATGCTTCTCACCACAGGCTGTTCGTCAGTATCAGAATCTGAGAACAAGAAGCTCACTGAGCAAGTGCAAGAGCTGCAATCTGAGAATACAAGCCTAAAGGCTCAACTAGCTATTCTCAAAGACAGCTTCGCTCAACGCAAAATTGGTGAGCTAAAGACTGCACTGGCTGGCACAGACCAGTCAAATCATCCAACTTCACAGACGGGCGCTCAGGAGCAGGCTACCCCTGTAACTAAAACTTTCACTGACCTGGGCGACTGTCCCAATAAAGAGCTAGTTGATGATCTCGCCCGCTTGCACGTGTTTGACGATCTTGGAGCAGACTTTAGACCCTATCAGCCGATCACCCGCGCAGAGTATGTAACCTGGCTCTACAAGGCCTACAACGCCATTCAACCTGGCCAGCGCCAATTGCACCTGGCGCCACAAGCAGGACCACAATTCAAAGACGTCAGCCCCAGTCATCCTGCCTACAAATATATTCAGGCTCTTGCCTTTACAGGTTATTCCATTGGCTACTTAGACGGAACCTTCCGCCCCGACAAACCGCTTACCCGCGAAGAAATGATTGGTATCAAGGTTGCCCTTGATAGCGGTAAAGACCTTCCACCCTACCGCAGTCAAATGGAATGTGTTTGGAAATTTAGCGATGGCAAGCAAGTAGATGAGCGCTTCACTGGCTACGTTCATCAAGACTTCTATATCTCTGGTCCTAAAGGCAGCAATATCCAGAGAGCATTCGGCAAAATTGCGGCTTTTCATCCTAGGCAAGCTGTTCTGCGCAATGAAGCTGCGGCAACCTTATGGCAGGAAGGTCAATTTGGTTTCAATGGCCCAATTACAGCGGGTTCGGTCACTAACATTTAGATCAAGTCAAGCAGTGAATTAACTTAAGCCCCTTTGACTTAGCCAATGACGACTTAGTACGATCGGGCAAAAGCAAGAGGTTGATCATGGAATTTAGACAGCTAGGCAATTCTGGTTTAAAAGTACCGGTGCTGAGTTTTGGCACTGGCACCTTTGGTGGCAACAACGAGTTTTTTAAATCTTGGGGCGGCTCTGACGTCAGAGAGGCCACTCGAATGGTCGATCTATGCTTTGATGCTGGAGTAAATTTCTTTGATACTGCCGATATTTATTCCAACGGCCTAGCCGAAGAAATTCTAGGAAAGGCCCTGGGTAAGCGCCGTCACAAGGCTTTGATTTCCACTAAGGCTACTTTTCGCTTTGATAAAGAAGAGAACAATGTGGGTTCTTCGCGTCATCATTTGATTTCCTCTTGTGATGCTAGCTTGAAGCGCATGAACACTGACTATATCGATGTCTATTTTATGCACGGATTTGATGCCATGACACCAATGGAAGAAACAATGAGCACCCTTGACTCATTGGTTAAGAGTGGCAAAGTTCGCTACATTGGATGTTCTAATTTTTCTGGATGGCACTTGATGAAGTCACTTGCTGTTTGCGAGAAGTACGGCTGGGCAAAACATATTTCCCACCAGGCCTATTACTCTCTAATCAATCGCGAATTTGAGTGGGAATTGATGCCCCTGGCTCTAGACCAGAAAATTGGCACCATGGTTTGGAGCCCACTTGGATGGGGCCGGCTCACAGGAAAGCTCAGACGGGGCGCACCATTGCCCGCAGTAAGCCGGTTGCACAAGACTGCGGCACAAGGCCCCCAAGTAGAAGATGAGCATTTGTATAAAGTTGTTGATGCCATCGATGAAATTGCTGCCGAGACAGGTAAATCTGTTGCTCAAATTTCGCTCAACTGGCTATTGCAAAGACCTACTGTTGCGAACATAGTTATTGGTGCCCGCAACGAAGAGCAACTAAAGCAGAACCTCGAGGCTGTTGGTTGGAATCTAACAACGGAACAAGTGGCCAAACTTGATGCTGCTAGCAATGTGCCGACTATCTATCCCTATTGGCACCAGCGGCAGTTCCAAGAGCGCAACCCCTTGCCTGTATAGTCTTCGGATTGAGGGCTATATCAGATTGCTTGTTAGAATCACCTGATGCTAGCAAAATGCAAGCTAAAACAGGCTTGCAAAGAAGTTTTTTGACTTCTCAAAAACACCTATACTTAGACCGTTATCGTAGCGAGAGCTAAGAGGGGTTTGCCATGAGATTTAGGTCTTTGGTTCTATTAATGGCCATGTCTAACTTGCTGTCTGCATGTACTGTTATCCAGCCCGGAGAAAGAGCAGTCAAGGTTAGTCTTGGCACAATGGATCGAAATCTTCTAAGCCCCGGAATGCAAACATACTTTCCTTTGACTGATTCAATACATACCTATTCAGTAAAGCAGGAAAATGCCACCGGCCAGTGTGAGCCACTCACCGCAGATCAACAACCAATAAGTATTACTTTCAATGTTCTGTATCGTATTCCTGAAGGGCAGGTGTTAATTCTCTATGAGAAGTACGCCGGAAACCCATATGAAAGATTGGTTGCACCGCAGATTCAGGAAGCCTTTCGTCAGGTAGTTTCTGGATACAAAGCAGATAGTGCAACGAAAAATGTCAATACAATTAAAAATTCGGTACTAGCAATGGTGCGAGACAACGTCAAGGGTCTTGTTGAAGTAGTAGACATTCCAATCACCCACGTCGGCTTGCCTGAGGTCTTGCAGCAGGCTATTGCGCAGAAACAAGTTATGGAACAACAGGCGCAGCAGAAGTCTTACGAGTTAGATAAGGCTAGAAAAGAAGCAGAAATTACTATTGCTAATGCTGAAGCACAAGCCAGATCGATTCAATTGCAAAGCCTTGCCTTGCAAAAGTCGCCAGCCTTAATTGAATATGAACGGGTTAAAAAATGGGATGGCCAGTTACCGACGACGATGATTGTCGGCGGCGGCAGTTCAGGCGGTTCAGGCTGGGGTTCTCTTATTCAAATGAGAGATATTCCGCGTGAGAGACCGGTTAAGGACAACTCGCATACAAAGGATTAATCGTTTGATATGGTAGCTTTTGAAGTATTCCTGATATTTGCATTCGCGCTCTTCATTTTTGCTGGATTTACAGCCGTAGTGAAGGTGATTACTTCGGACCGCTCTGGACGCTTTAAGGGGCACTCTGGAGAGCTTGGCGGTGACAAAGAGCAGAATTTAAAAAATCGAGTGTCTGCTCTAGAGGATGAGATTCGTGAGCTTAAGGCCCAAATGCTGTCAATTCAGGAGAGTAGTGAATTTGCCATCCGTCTGATTGAGTCAGAGCGAGACAAGACTTCTTAATAAGCTGAGGCTAGCCAATTGATTCGTTCTGAATATATCGACAAGACTGAATGCGGCCGCAGTTGTCTCAGGGTAACTATTACAACAGCAGCCATTACCAAGCGAAATGTTGTTGTATTTGCCACGGTTCTGCTGCCCTTCCTATTTTCATCATTCTTCTTGCCCGTTCAGGCACAACCAGGCAACTACGCTGAGCCAATTTTTAAAAAGATTGAGCCCGTGGCTGATGACCATTCTGTTATTGGTGAGCCTTCACGAGAGGCTACAAAGATGGCCCCCCTTCAGGGCGGTGCGAAGTACGACGGCCCCATTGAGACCTCAGGTGCACTGCTGACCGGAAGAGCTGGCAAGGCACCAACAAGTGTTTATAAAGCATGGCTGGAGGCCTCTCATCCTCAATTCGTCCTCAGCACAAATGCTGCGGATTCCGACCGCTTAGTAGTAATCACAGATAGGTACGATCAAGCCGAGCGCACACTGAAGACCTTGGGGCTTCCATTCAAGAGCATGGAAAAGCGCGAGCTAGACTCTTACGATCTCGCTAATGCTCAAGTGCTAGTAATTGACTGTGGGCCGAAAAATCTTTCTTATGCTGCTGGTATGAAAATCAGAGAGTTTGTCATTCGGGGCGGTTACTTAATTACCACTGACTGGATGCTCGACCGCCTTGATCAAAAAATCTTTCCTGGCTATATTGCTTGGAACGGCGCTATGAATACCCAGCGCATGTATGATGCCACCATCGTTGGTAAAGACCCAGTACTCTTTCGTCATGCAGTGACACGGGCAAATTGGAAGATGGACATTCATTGCCACTTAATTCGGGTAATCAATAAAGAATTGGTGCGAGTGCTAGCCGTGAGCCCTACTTTGGCAAAGGATGATCCTGATGGTCAAGGTATTCTAGCTGTGGTCTTTCCTTTTGAAAAAGGCTATGTCATGCACATGACAGCACACTTTGATCGCAGTCAGAGTGGCAGTGGCGACCAAATCGATGACCCTGCTCCAGTGATTGGAATTGGGCTGAGGCAGGCTATTGCTATTAACTTTGTTGTGGCTGGTTTGTCGGGTACGAAGTTGTAGTTGTAATGCTGTGACTCATCCTAGTAACACTGTGAAATCATCCAACAGTTGTGGAAGCGCTGGGCAGCTAAGTCTTCATCCTTAATCCAGAAATATAGCCGGCCAGCATCACCCCACATCATGTTGGCATTGTCGTCACTATCAATCTGCAGGAGTAACTGCCAGTGGTGTGAGGTCTTTTCTAATTCACTTGCTCGCGGATCTTTATAGCCGCTAGCATCGCCGCAGTAGAGGCCATTAGTAACTAATTCACACTCAAGCTCCATCTCGCTTTGCACTGGTTCGGCATAACCAAGCAAGCGATGATGACCTCCAATCGCTTCAAGCAGCTCGCAATATTTGTCAGTGTCTTCTTCAGACAAATCAATATCTTTAAGTTCATTAGGTAGTGTGAGGATTAGCTCAGGCTCGAGCGCGCAGCAATCGTACTCTTCGACAGTGACGGCTTTAGAAATCATGCCAAAGAACTTTTTCTCAATCTTTGCTGCTGGCGGCTGGCATTCTTTAAATTCGCTCAATTCATTTTCGAAATAAAAGACCTGAAAACCACCTTTGTCTTTTGGATCAAAACCCCAGACTTCATTGTTGTAGAAGAAAGAAAGCAAGCCACTATTAGGAAGTTGCGCGCCTTCAATCTCTGGCACGTCGCTTAAATTGATCTGGGCAATAAATGAAAGCGGTTTCTCATCTCTTGTCGGCCAAATAAAATTAGGTGGTACATCTGGCTTGCCACCCAGTTTTGATTGACTAGGCCTAAGCGCCTTAACTGACTTTCTTCCTGGAATTAGTGCGGCAGCAGTCTTTGCCTGCGACAATAATTCATCTTTAAACTGAGTCAGACCATGCCTATGTAACAGTGATTCGAGATTCAATCGCATTTGAGAGTTAATCAAAGAAACTTGCTCCTCAGGCTAACTAACTCATCTATTAGATCTATCGGACCTGTCAGAGCTAAAATAGTTCTTTAGATCAGATGCTTCCAGTGAGTCACCTCTCTCGGCAAAATAGAGAGAACCAAGATCTTTTACTTGTCGGTAACCTTGAGGCAAGTCAAAGTTTGTGGACCCTATAATTTTTGTCTCGCATGACAAGGGGGACATCATTGTTCCAAATACTCCTGCCTGCAATTGCTTGACCTTAATTGGAAGACCATATTGGCTCGGTAAGCAAAAGAATTTGCAGAGAAATTCAATTGTCTCTTTGTCGCATGGTGGTTTTGGTATTGACCAAAATTCTATGCTAGGAACTGCTTTGCTGTCGTCTTTTGAGCTGTAACCACGATAGTGCACGCAGGTCTGATTTGCTAGTCTTTCTTCGCCTAGCTTAGTTACTCGCACAATTGAAACACGATCAATTCCGTTGCGCTTTCTATTAACCCAATCATTGGTTGCAATGTTTAAGTAGCAACTATCCTCAGGGTGCACCAACTGAACCTGCTCAGGTTTGCACGAATTCCAAATAGAAGAGCCGGTAAAACACTTAATCACTACTTTCTTAGGAGCAATGAGGAAAGTGACATTGCCAAACATACTGGTCTTGGCCTTTAACTCAATGAAACTTTCTGGTTTGGTTGCTTTTTTGGCCGGCGTTGCTGCCGATGATGTTGCTAAAAATATGAGGCATAGCATTAACCAGAGAAAGCCAATTGAAGCACCCGTGATGAAGCGCCCCTGCTGAAAAGACTTTCTAATCTGCCCATCTCTGGCCGAAAACTTACTCAAATTCATTGCACCCTGCTTGTAGGTCACTCGGCTTAGTCAAACTTAGGCTTAAACTGCTCGTCTACTGGAATTTGATAGCCGTTGGCTAGTCGATTAGTTTCGTTGGCCAAGCCAACAACTGCCAAGAGCTCTGCGTACATTTCATCGGTCATACCCTTGGCTCTGGCTGCTGCGGTATGAGAATGAATGCAATACTCGCAGTTGTTGGTTACGCTAACGGCAACATAGATCATTTCTTTTGTGAGCGGGTCTATCGCCCCAGGGGCCATTACTTGTTTGACGTTTGACCAAATTCTTTGCAAAGTAGACGGTGAACTGCCCAGAACCTTCCAGAAATTGTTAATCCAGGTAGATTTACGAGCCGTTTTGATCTCGTCAAAAATTTGCTGAACTTCAGCCGATGCCGCACCGTCTTCGACCATCTTTACCATTACCATGAACATTTCTCCAATTTTTCTTATGAAGGATATCAGACAGCTTGGCGATGGCGCTAGAACTGGAACCACAATTTTTAGCCCGATTAGCATTAGAACGACTTTGCGATTATTAAATGGAGCATGTGGCTCAGTGAGAAAACTTATGACACTGTAATATTCAGTACATCCACCAAAAACTAATCGAAGCCCTGAAGAAGAATGATTGACGCGCTGCTGGAAATTTATAAAACCTATCGCCCTGAAGAGAGCGTTGCCCACACACGCAATGCACAACTGCGGTCGCTGAGCGTTGAACAGTTTGCGAGACTGGAAGAGGTTCTGCTGCAGCACATTCAATCTGGCGAAGAGGCACAGATTGCTATTGCCGAAGACGTAGTATCTGATTTGGTGATACATACCAGCTCCAGCGTTGACCTGTTGCTTAGAACCATGCTTCAAGTAGGATACGCACCACTCGACCATTTGTTTCGAGCAGCTGGGCCTCAAACTGAAGCCGAATTGCTTGCCATGTTGGATAAGAAAAACAGACCTGAATTGGTCATGGGTGCACTAGCTTGGATAGACAGCGAGGAAATAACAGCTAGATTTGCCCACTGGAAGCGTGAAGAAACCGTAGCTCTGCTTGACCTGTACATGTTCAATGCTGGCTGGGAGCTTGACGCCAACTACCAGAAGCGCTGGTTGTTCACAAGATCGTGTTTTGGCCTAGAAGCAGCATCTAAGCAGATTGAAAGCTCAGTTTCATCTATTAAATGTCACTGGTGTGATAGACCGCTATACAGCCTCAGTGATTTTCCCCAAGTATATTTAGCGAAGTTTTTCAATTTAGCCACTTCAGTACACACATTTACAATTCCATTTTGCATGTACTGCACCCTATTTGAACCTATTCCCATGAGCCTCAGACCCGCTAGCGACGGCAAGGTCGACTTCAGCCCACGCATTGCTGCAGGCAAAAGAATTGAACAGCCTAATTACAAATTAGAAACCAGTGGTGGCATCTTGCACTTGCAAATTGCAGGTAGTATGAGAGATTGTTTCTCTGCCGTCGATAGTGGCCGCAGCTATAATCTCTCGCAAATAGGTGGTTTTCCCACTTGGCCGCAAGATGCAAACTATCCGCATTGTGTAGAATGCGGGCAGACAATGTTATTCTTCATGCAGGTTGAGTCGATGGACTTCCCTGTGTTGCAATACGAAGGGGTCTATCATTTTTTTGTCTGCCAAGGCTGTTCAGGTGAATTTGCAGTACAGCAAAGCAATTAGTATGCCATCGAACAAGGAGAAGTCATGCCTCAAGTAACCGTTTATTCCGGCCCATTCTGCCCGTTCTGCACCAAAGCTAAGGCTTTGCTCGACAAAAAGAATGTCGTCTATGTCGAACATAATGTCAAAGAAGACAACGAGAAGCTGAAAGAGATGTTGGAACGTTCAGGCGGCCGCAAAACAATCCCTCAAATATTTATAGGCGACCGTCACATCGGCGGCTGTGACGATCTTTACGCTCTCGATGGCGCTGGCAAGCTTGACGAGCTTCTAAACGCCAATTGAAAGCCGCTGCTGACCTTCAGACCTGCGAGTAGATTCAGTAAGCAGATTCAGTGTGATTTGTTCAGCGCCGCAAAGCTAAGGGGTTGCCGTGTTTCTTGACTCAATGAAATCTCGTATTAGAGGGAAGAACTATCGTGTTCTCTACGCCGATGGAGGCGAAGAGAGCGTATTAAAAGCAGCTTCAGTTTTGCGAGATGAAGGGCTGGCAGTTCCAGTTATTATGAGCGATCCAGATGAGCTAACGAAAATGGCCAAGAAGCTCAATTTGGACTTGAAGGGCATAGAAATTCACAACCCGAAGGAAGACAAAAACTTCGATAAATATGTGAATGAGTATTGTCAATTGCGAAAACACAAAGGAATGCTTGAAACAGAAGCAAAAGAGCTGATGGGTAAGCCGCACTTCTTTGGAGCCATGATGGTTCATATGGGAGCCGCCGACGGCATGGTAAGCGGGCTCAGTGGAGAAACAAAGCCATTTATTCCAGCGTTCCAAATCGTTGGCTTACGAGAAGGCTTTAAACGAGCTTCTTCCGTTTTTGTACTTGAGTGGCCAGAAAGGCTTCTTTTCTTCGCCGACTGCTCTGTGAATATTAATCCAGATGCAAAAGGGTTGGCTGAAATTGCCTATGCCACAGTCGAAACCGTAAGGTGGCTTGGAGTTGAACCCCGTGTTGCATTTTTGTCTTTTTCTAGCCATGGCAGCGCTAAAGATGCCTCACTGGATAAGATAAAAGAAGCTACTGCCATTGCCAAGAAAGAGATGCCTCATGCCGTCATAGATGGTGAAATACAGTTCGATGCTGCGTTGCTGCCTGATGTTGCACGAATCAAGACACAAGAAAGCCCGTTGCGCGATCAAGGTGCAAACGTCTTTATTTTTCCAGACCTTAACTCAGGCAACATAGCTTACAAAATCTCCGAACGGCTTGGTCGTGCAAGGGCGACAGGGCCGATGCTTCAAGGTTTGAAAAAGCCTATAAATGATGTCTCACGAGGATGCTCAGTTGAAGATCTTGCCAATGCTGGTGTGCTGACCGCGGCCCTGGCTAAGTTAGACTAATTTAGTAGGAAGTGATGTACGGAGTTTATTATGATCGCTCTTTCGGATGTAAGTTCAAGGTTCGCCGAATGCTTGGGAGTGATCAACATTAATGAGTGAGACCAGTTCACCTCGCAAAGCTAGAGCAACTGAACTCAATACTGACAGTATCAAAGGTGAGCGTATTAGGCACGGCGGTGGCCAGTTCGAGCCCCTGAGTCAGAGGTTTCCCCAGCTAGCCAGTCAGTGGCATGCGACTAATAACGGCCAGTGGACTGCCCATGATTTTTCAAGCGGGTCTGACGTCATTGCCTGGTGGCAGTGTGAAGCAGGGCCAGACCATGCCTGGCAAGCACCTATTTTCTCGAGAGCTGCCGGCAAAGGTTGTCCTTTTTGCGCCAACAAAAGAGTCTCTGTCACTAATTCGCTGGTTGTACTTTTCCCACTGGTGGCGCAAGAATGGCATTCTATTCTCAATGACGGCATCAGTGTCGCTGAGTTCACTTGCCGATCAAAGAAAAAAGTCTGGTGGCTATGTCGCAATAACAGCGAACATCAATGGCAAGCCGAAGTTTCTAGACGAGCGGACGGCAGTGGTTGCCCCTATTGCACCAATCAGAAAGCCAGTCCAGAAAATTGCCTGGCCACTAAATTTCCCAATATCGCTGCTCAATTGCACCCAACTAAGAATGGTTCCGTCAGTGGTGAATCATTGACTGCTGCGTCTAGTAAAAAAGTTTGGTGGCTCTGCCCTCAAGACAATCATGAATGGCAGGCCACTGTGGCTAATCGCACCAGCAAGAAATCTGGTTGCCCACATTGCCTGTTGAACAAGCGTGGCTCCAGTGCAGTCGGGTAGCCTTCTATTAGGTGAGGCAGAAATGCTGGATGACCTTAAGGGCAGAGCATTTGAATATTTTCGCAATGAGTGGAATTCGACCAATGGTCTGATTGCCGACAAGAATCAACAGGGCTCTCCAGCCAGTATTGCCGTGCTCGGCATTGGCCTAACTGCTTATACAATTGCTTCTGAGTGTGGTCTGATGTTGCGTTCTGAAGCTGTTGCACGAACACTAGTAGCCCTCAAATTTCTGAAGTCGAGCCAACAAGGCCCTGAGGTGGATGCAACCGGATATAAGGGCTTCTACTATCATTTTTTAGACATGGAGAGAGGTAAACGAGCCTGGCAATCTGAAATTTCAACAATCGACACAGCCATACTGATGGCCGGTGTACTCTGCGCGCAAAACTATTTCACTCAAGACTGTAAGGAAGAAAGAGAGATTAGAGAAACAGCTGACTTTCTCTATCAGCGCGTAGAATGGCCCTGGGCATTAAATGGTGCAGCAACCTTTTCTCATGGTTGGACGCCAGAGAAGAAGTTCAGCAGGCATCGTTGGAATCGAAATTATAGTGAAGCGATCATTCTCTACGCCCTGGCTTTGGGGTCGCCAAGCCATGCAGTCGAGCCTGCAGGCTACCTTCAGTGGACTGCTACATTTGAGACCACAAATATCTACGACATCGAGAGTCTGCATGCCGGGCCGCTGTTTATTCATCAAATGGCTCATCAGTGGATTGATTTTCGTGGCATCCAAGATCGGTTCAATAGAGAAACAGGTTTTGACTATTTCGAGAATAGCAAAAGGGCTACCTATATTCAAAGACAGTATGCAGTGGAAAATCCAAAGCAATTTGCAGATTATGGTAAGTATTGCTGGGGGCTAATCGCCAGCAACGGGCCAGGACCAGCCCGTCGAACTATCAGCGGAGTAAAGCGAGTCTTCTATAATTATAGAGCCCGCGGTGTACCTCAAGGACCAGACGATGGCACAATCTCACCATGGGCTGTGGTGGCATCATTACCCTTTGCACCAGAAATAGTGCTTGTGACTATTCAAAATATGATCGAAGAACTTGGGGCACAGGGCTTAGGTAAATATGGATTCGAGTCGAGTCAAAACAAGACCTGCAATGGTTGGGTCTCACCCTGGAAATTTGGATTAAACAAAGGTGCCGGGCTGATAATGATTGAAAACCATCAGTCGGAACTGGTCTGGAAATTGATGAAGGATTGTCTGTATCTACAAAATGGTCTTCGTGCAGCCGGTTTCAGTGGCGGATGGCTGCAGTAATAATTCTGCTGACTTGTACTAATCGTGATCAACTATCTTTTGCATACAAGTTACTTGCAATACAGTGCACGCATGCGACTGCGATCATTGGCACTGAGGTCAGTGGCACTGCTAGAAGCGAAGTACATCACATCGTTAGGGCTTGAGCTATGCCCCAAGCCCAGGCTATGGCCTATTTCATGCAATGCCGTTGTATAAAACTCGTTCTTGTCAAAAGTCTTATCACCTGGCTTTATCAGCAGAAATATTTTCGAAGTGCGCTGGCCAGAGCTATTAGTGCCACCTACAGTAACACCGCTAGCAAATGAGTGTACCAACTTTGATTTGTCATCGGTCCATTCACAAGAAAGGTCGCTATCAGTGGGTAGCGGCACAAATCGAAACTTGAGGACCCCTCCGCTGGCATCACCCCACGTATTGAACGCTTGTTCTACTAGTTTGGCATAGTCAGGGCCATCTTTAGCTGCTGTGCATCCGGCCGACCAGACAATTTTGCTGCGCCAAATATCAGGAACACAGACTTTCACCGGCATGCGCTCTGGCCCATACACGCGATAATCTCTATCGCTCTCATTGGCCTTACCGGCTTCTTGCGCTCTGATTCGTTTAAAGTCATCCGAGTAATATTTGATTTCGTCTTTAATGGTGCTTACGTCGGACGCTTTGGGAAAACGGTCGACGTACATTTGCCTTGAGGCTTGCAGGCCTTCAAGATCACCGGCTAGGGTTTGGCACCACATCATGCCTTTGAGATAGTCTGCATTGCTGGGCTCTTCTGCTACCAGCGACTTATATTGCACAAGGGCGTTCTTGTAATCTTTCGCTTTTGTGAGTGCCCAAGCATAATGACTTCTTTTCTGCTTATCGCTCGGAGCAGTGGCTGCCTCTTGGCGAATTATCTCAAGTGATTGGGAATTGACTCCAGCCTTAGTGGTGCTAGCGGCTCTCAGGGCCAGCTGTCTTCGCAGGTCTTCATTTAGGGCTAAGGCTGCAGCGTCTTGAGGAAAGCGCTTTCTGTTATCTTCAGCCATGGCTGTAGCTCTTTTAAGGTCGCCACAGTCAGCGTAGGCTTGTGCCAATTGAATCCAGGCATCAGCCATTTTCGGGTCTAGAGTGACTGCTTTCTGAAAGCATTTCCAGCCTTCTTGGTAGCGTTTTAGCTTCGCAAATGAAAGGCCGAGGTCGTACTGAATTATGGCGTCGTTAGGGTCAAGAGCTGCCGCTTGCCAGAGTAGTTCGGCACTTTTTTGGGCATTTGCGGCCCGCAAAAATTGTACCGCTTGGTTGGTCAGCTCGGTTGCTTTAACTTGGCGCTCATAGCTAACTTCAGCGGCGAGAGCCGGTGAAGCTAAGATGCTCACTGTCAGACTTGCTAGAATGCTGCGGAATGATTTACTTGGCACGTATTCTGCCTTCAAGCGGTGAACGGCAATTATAAGCGATTAGTCGTCATCGCACTGTACTGGCTCGATCACTTTGTCGCACTCAGGATCCCGTGGTTTCTCGTCCCTGAATTCAGACATTTTTGGTCCTACTCCACCAACTAGGGTCACACAAGCCGGACCTAAGATTGGCATTAAGCTAGTAGCCATGCAAGCAAGACCTGCATTGATCATCGCTAGCCAGCCAAATTTCATTCTTATTTGATTCAGTCCGCGTATAGAAGAACACTGTTGCGTAAGAACAGTGCCATCTCGTCTTCGATAGAAGGTCACACACAAATCTCCCTCGTTTTCGCTTATCAGGGAAACTGCATCAGCCTTTGATAGTTTGGAGATGTTATAAACGTTTTTCTGGCAGGAGCCACACTTACGAACTCTGTCATTGCCTTTCATCTTCGACCATTTGTATGGGCATTCATATTGGAGTGAAATTGCAAACAACTTGTCGTCAGAAAGCTCAACCGGTTTTGACATTTGGTTGCTCCAAGTAAGTGGCAATATTGACGCCTTATTAGAAAATTCCCTCGACCAGTATCGAACTAACCGAAGCGCCAGAAAGAGTCACAAAGCCTGACAATTTTGGCAAGTCCATGTGAAAATTGAGAATTAAGATTAGTATTTGCCAGAGACTCTTTACAACTCGCAAAATAAGCTATACATTCGTTCTTGGCATTTTATTGATTTCGCTTTCCAGCTTTAAAGTCCTAACTTACTAATTGCTTCCCACGGCACTTCATCTAAATCTCCAAGGGAGAAAACTATGCTTTCTTATCTCAGCGTCAAGCTAAGAGAATTGGCTTCTTTCAATCGTTCTCAGCAAAAAGTGATTACCTACAAACGGGCAATCAATTACTTTCCCAGTCAATCACTGTCTCCAAAAGCCAAAAATCCTCTTACCATTTCGCAGAGAATGCCCCTTCTCCCTCAGCTAATAAATATTGAGGCGCAAAAACTTTCTGGTTGCGTTAAGACCGAATCAAGCCGTTTCAAGTCACGCTCAGCCATGCTTTTATATAAAGGTCAAGTAATTGCCAGTGTTTATGGCAGCAAGAAGAATCCACAACAATTATTCGGTCCAGAAGCCTATACCATGATTCTCAATGAACTTGGTTCAGTCCATGTAGACCTCTCCAGCTATATTCTGCAAGATGAAGTGGTATTGTCGGCAGCGTCAATGTTCCATGGGCAGGTGTTCAATCCCAAAGAAAGTGGTAGTGCCGTGTCCGCCCTTTCTGAGTGTTTAGATTACATCGATAGCTTCGCCGGTCCTGCTTCTATTGCCGTAGTAGATAAAGATGGCAATGCAGTTTGCTTGCTGTATGTCTTCGGCCACGGTGTCTTGGGAATCAATTCTCTCAACTCTTTGGTTAGCGAAAAAGACATTAACTCCCTCTGGCAGTACCTGAAAAAGCATCCAGAGTCACAGATCATGGCAAATTCAATCATTGCCGACAATGTCTCTGTTCTCGGTCTGACATTTAGTCTAATGGGCCACAATCGCAAACACTCCGCACCAGCCAGTGTATGCGACCCTGAAGTTGCGAATCTAGTGGCTAAATATTCGTTCAAACCTACAGACAGAGCCCCTGGTGTTCAAGTCGATCGCTTCATCAGCACAACCGACAAGATCGCCAAGAAACCCAAAGTTGCTCTTGGTTATGCCACTTCCTACGAGATTCACCATACTTGCTAGGGTTTAGCTTTCGCTTAAGTCTTCGATCTTCGAGCGTTGATGGCAGCTCCAAGGTAACTGCCTCCTAAGGTAAAGCTTAGGGTGAGCACTATTGCGAGCAAAGTAAAGAGAGCTTTGTCAGTACCATAGTGCAACCAGCTATTAGCTGGCGGAACCAAAATGCCGAAATAGCTATCATTGAAATGCTCCACACCTAAACTGAAGGCTCTGACCAATGACGCCAGGGCCGTAAATCCCAGACCGAGCAGCAGGGGTGCTTGAACACAAGTCGATAGCAAAGCTGTAGCTGCTCGTGAGCTGGTTCGACTAGCCACGGATAAAGCGAGGCATTGACCAAAAACTGTATAAAAGAGTATTCCCGCAGCAAAAATCGCTGACTCTACGGTAGGGGTGGAGAAAGGTGCAGAGGAGTGGTACTTGCCTGAAACAACCGCCATTAGCATCAGGCCGTTTACGAGTGCTGGTATGAAGAGCATTGCAAGAGTTGATTTGGCTATGCTAGCTGCATTAAAGTTCTTGGGTAGCGCCTCACGGCACCAACCGGCAATGGCAGAGACAAATAGTGTCAGACCACAAGCAAGAGCGCTTACCAGCATTGCGCCTAAAGGACCAAGATATTCGAAGCCGGTGAGCAAAACAAGTAGTGTTGTAGTCGTGACCGAGGCACTAACAAGAAAACGACGAACATGACGCTGTTGAATTAAGAGAGAGTACCAGAAAGCAAAGCCTGAACCAATTGCAACGAGAACACCAGTCATGTGACTATCGATCAGGTCCCTCATAAATATGTTGGGATCAACACCGTTTATCAAGAAAGCCGCATAGGACGAAAATAGAGTGGCGATCATGATATTGAACATTAGCACGAGAATAGCTGCGCTTGCTCCACTGAATGTATGGAGAATGCTACCAGCTCGACTAAGCAATGAGTGTTTTGCCACAAGAGACTTGTCGCCGGCAGCGACGCAAGCGTTCATCCATACCGACTCTTTAGTATGGGGGTTGGCCACTAACTGGGCTAGCGGTCTCAGGTCTTTGGGCAAGTGCTTCAGATGCGACACCTGATGCTCATCGGAGCAACGCACGGTGACGCTCGGCTGTGGTTCGCAATGAACCGCTGGGGCAACCTCTATTTTTATTTTGTTGCACTGTTCTTGGTTCATTGATTACACAATCGCTAGTGTATTCATTATGCCCAATGGCAAGATCTTCTGCCAATCTCTGGCCATGACGTACTGTTATCACTCGTAACCAAACTCGCTGAACAACCAACTTCTATATGCTTTGTTTTGTGCTTCAAGGTCTTCGCGGGTGAGCAAGCCCCGCATAAAGGCTTCGAAAATCAGCCTGGTGCGAGGATTGTAAATCTCTACGCCGGTGCTTTCTTTTAGGTATGATTCTTCGCCCTTGAGCAGTTTATTGAGCAAGTTTGAAAGTCGGTTCTGTGCACCGCGGTATGAGATGTGCTCCTTTTGGGCTATGGCCTTGTCTGTGAGGCCAATAGCAATGTCCATAAGAGTTTCGAATTCAAGATCGCTAATAGCGCTAGACTTGTCTCTTAGCCGATGGCGCACTTCTTCTACTTTGGAAGTAACGTAAGGTAAATCATCGACGATTACCTGTTCGAAAGCTTTAGCCAATGTTGTGTCGTTTTCGCTTTTTAGAATATAGCCGTGAATGGCTTCATCAGGAACAATCTTTCCCAGCTCGCGAATATAGGCTTCATGATCAAACTGTGACCAGAACAGTATTTTAAGCGTTGGCAATTCTTTCCACATTTCTGCAGCGGCCTTAATTCCGTTTATGTTGGGCATAGCAATGTCCATCAAAACGAAATCTGGTTTGAGGTGGCGCGATTTTAGGAGAGCTTCTTTGCCATCAGCTGCTTCTTCTAGTTGAATCAGCGGAATCTGCAGACTATCGAGTACCTGCCTTAACACCTCACCACCATGCTGGCGGAGGCTAACCAGATCTTCTGCCACTAAAACTTTGATACCTGTATTCTGCAGCTCAGTTTTGCTCATGGTCGTTTCCTGCTAAAGCCTAGGCTTAATTTAGCGCTCTATTGACTTCGATTCTTACTACTGTTCCCTTTGATGAGGGATCTTGAACCTTGCTGAGGTTGTCGCTCCAAGTAATTGTTGCCCCGATTAGATCGGCTCGCAGGCGCATATATCTTAAGCCTCGCGATTCGCCGCGGTCCTTCAGAGAAAAGCCTACGCCATCATCTATTATCCTTAATGTCAGTCGCTCGTCATTTCCTTCTAGATTGACACGAATTGTCTTCGCCTGAGCATGCTTAGCAGCGTTATTGAGTGCCTCTTGCGTCAGCCGAAAGAGAAGCAACTCCTCAGTTTTGGTTAGACACTGCAAATGCTGGTCTTCGATGGTCTTGAGAAAGCGACCTTGCATGCCATTCTTGTGGCAGATGTCTCTTGTTAGTTGATCTAATGCTGAACACAAGCCAAGATTTTCAAGTACAGAAGGAAAGAGACTTTCCATAACCTCTCGAATGTGTTTGCCTGCCGTGTCTAAAGATTGTTCAATTGAAACAAGTTTGTCTTTGTTTACTGGTTGAGAATCAGGTAAAGCTAATACTTTCGACTTGATCAATTTTATTTCGTTAAGCACCTGATCATGTAGGTCAGAGGCTAAAATTCGCCTATCAGCTTCGTCTTGCTTTAGCAGTAAAAGTCTAGTTTCATTGAGCTCAGCATTTTTCATTGCTAGCTCAAAATATCTGCTCGTTTGCCTCTCATCTGCTTGCTTGAATGACCTAGCCATGAGCCCTAAAGCAAAACTAGTGGTGCTAGCCAAGAGGGCGGCAACTAGACTTGCTGTTCCCGTTATTTGTGCGTTTAGCCAAGCAATTAGAATGCCGAGCGCCGACAGTTGCAGGAAGACAAAAATTAGATATTTCGATTTTACTCTCAGAGCGGCTTCAAATGCAAGAAGACTCATAGCCACTGCCGACGGTACTAGATACCAAATAGAGGCAACTTCTGCTGTTCGTTTTAAGGCAAATACAAATGCTAGCTCCCTGTCTAAACTAGCCAACTCACGACCGGCCAATATGGCTAGAACAGAGGCTAGAGCTGGTAATACTAATCTTGAAAGATTAGTTAGTGAACTGGCAGGTGGCTGCCTGACACTCATTTTTTAACTGTTTTAACCGAATCTGTTTTTGCTGTATCTGTTTTAGCTGAGTTTATTTTATCGAGATAGAACTTGGCGAGCCAATATTCGACTGAATTAACAACACCATGCTTGCTTACAAACAAAAGTTTGTCACGGGCAACAGCCACGTCTCCACGGCTATAAGCATCTAGCCCGAGAAAGGCCTGGCATTGCGCTAGATCATAAGTGCTGTTTTCGGCATGTTCTAGTAGTTTCTCTTGGTCTTCTTTACCAATAAAAAACTTAAAAACTGAATAGGGCCAGAGTAGGCGATTCAACTTTTTCAAACTCAACTCACTGAGCGATTTTGCTTGAATTGGCTGTTTTGAAAATTTGTAAGCAAGTACGGTTAGACATGCGGCATGACCAGAGAAATCTGACTTCCATTGACTACGGTCAAGCCAGTCGATTGTGTTTTTGGCGTAAGCGCCAGGGTTATCTAGCATTAAGTAGGCCCCGGCCCGATTTACCAGGGCATATTTATCGTCTTTACTCAAAGCCAAAGCTTGATCGAAATCAGCTATTGCTTGTTTTGGTCTAAAACTGCGAAAGTAGACTACACCGCGAACGGTGTAGGCCAATGGATTTTTACTGTCTATTTTTATGGCTTGATTGAGGTCATTTATAGCAGCATCGTATTTCTTGAGCTCACTATAGGCGGTGCCGCGGTCAACCAGAGCAACTGCAGAATTCGATGCCTTAAGGGCTTGGGTAAACTCGTCAACTGCTAATTTGTATTGCTCTCGGTTGAGAAAGTCTTTGCCCACGGCATAGTGTCTGTCATACTCGGCAGAAGCTTGGGCCGCTGGCATAAAACTAGTAATGCAGACGGCTATCGACAGAACACTTTTGAGAATATTCATGGTTTTTCCCTGGACGCCACTTGCCAATTCTAGACCTCCCAGAGCAAAACAAGCCTTATTGTGAATCTTAACTTTAATGCCATATGTTACTGCTGCTTTACAAGCCTTGCGTGGTTATCGGCCACCTGCTTCATAACCGTGGTTATGGGTATGAAATTTATGGCGTTTATTATTATTCTTGGGGGCTGATGTGCAGGGTGGTTGGTCTAATGCAGATAGTGATTGGCAGCTGAAACGGCTACAACATGATTCGGTCAAAACTGTAGACAAGGCTGTGCAGACTATGCGTGGAGTTCTGCAGGAAGACATTATCGCCCATGGCCAAGAATACGAGAAGATGTTTGGCAAGTCTTCGGCGCAGTACAACGAGTATCTCAACATGGTTATGGAGAAACTCGAACAGCTTGGTGTTGCACCCAAACAGGTTATTGAATGGCTGAACCAAACAGCTTCTGATGGCGCAATACCAGTCAGCCAATATGGAACAGATCGAGACTCTCAGTCTGAGACTATTCCGCAGATACGTGCTGAGCCAATTCCATACGACCAGCAACTACAACCGCAGGTTGATTTTGATAGTTTCGCCCGGCTCGAGGCCGCTGCGTCGCAAGCTTTGGCCGTTGGTAGTAATCCGACACCCGCATCCGCCTTACCATTCTCCGCTTTTCCTGCGGCCCAGGTGCCAGCACCGTTGCCAACTCCAACCTCGTTTCCTTCTTCACAGCCTGATTCGAGTCAGTCTCCAAGTCATTCGGGCGCCCAAGCGCCAGCTCCTGCTTCCCAGCCGACATTTCAATCTTCATTACTGAGTAATTCTGCCGCTTGGGGTTCGCCAACGCCGGGTCAGACTCCTTCTAAGCCTGCAGCTGTCGCTGAGGCTTGGGGTTTGGGAGATTCGGTTGAGAATGAGCCAGCTAAGCAATCTCCCGCTTCTGCATGGGGCGCGACGCAGCCCGAGCCACCAGCTACTTCCCCTAAGGTCAGCTCTAGTTGGGGAACCGCCGAACCAAACAATACCAATAGCCTAAAATCAGCTCTTGGTATGGCGGCTTCGCCGGTTGTCCAGTCTGTCAGTCCTAAACCGCCTGAACCCGCGCAGGAAGAGTTTAACTCCGAGACGACCTGGCAAGCCGTTCCCGTTGCATCAGCGCCAATTTCGCCACCAACAACGACTAATCTAGTGCCGCAAGAACAGACTTGGAATGCGCCTCCTGCTGCTAGTGCTCCTGCCTCGCCTCAAGTATCAGCTTGGAATGCGGCTCCTTCTGCTAGTGCTCCTGTATCACCTCAAGTATCAGCCTGGAACGCTGCTGCGGTTACTCCTGCTGAGAGTCCAGCGGTGCCCGTCTCGCCAATTGCGCCAGCGAACAGTTCGGTCAACCCGATCGCTAGCCCCGCTCAGAGCAATGCGCCTGTCACCAGCTCCACTCAAGCGTTCACACAGTGGGGGGCGCCTACAAGCGTATCTCCTCCATCACAGCAAGCAGCACCGGCTGAGTCTCCCTGGCTGACTGCAGCGGCTCCAACATCGAAAACGCCGGTCATTGCAACGAACCCAACAAATTCTGCTGTTCCTGGATGGGCCTCAAGTGCGCCAACTACTCCTGCCGCTGTGCCTTCGAACCAGGCACAGCCAGTCGCGCCCATTTCAAGCTCTGGTTGGGCTTCTCCTGTAGTTCAGTCTGCCCCAGCCGTATCTTCTCCTGCACAGAATCAGCAAACGCCTGGCTGGCATGCCGCCCCAGCATCACCCGTCACGACACAAGGACCAAGTACTGCGCCAGTTCCAGCTCCAGTTCCTATTTCTGCTCCTGTTCCGGCCTCTGCTGTAACATCATCGGCAATGGCCGAATCAAATTGGAACACTCCCGCGCCAGGAGCACAACCGGTCGCGCCTGAACCGATAGTGGTAGCAACAGAACCCGAGTCGCCATGGACCGCAGCTGCTCACTCGCTTGCCGCAGAATCTCAGTGGGCCGCACCGCCATTCCCGATACCCTCACCGACTCTTGGTCCCGCACTGACACCTGCATTGATGGCCGGGCCTATGATGGCGCCGATTTCGCAAGCGGCACCATTGCCACCCGCTCCCGCTCCCATAGCAGCTCCAGTTTCAGCTTTAGCACCGCTTCCGTCTCCTGTTTCGGCGCCAGCTCCCGTTCGACCGCCGGCTCCAGCACCAGTGACAACACAAGCACCAGCGACTACACAAGCACCAGTATTCGCTGCACCCCAGGTGTCGCCAGTGGCTGTGCCAGCATCACCTTGGGGAGCGGTTCCGGCTCCAGTTTCTGCTCCAGCTCCTTCTCCTGCTCTCGCTCCTGCTTCGGTACCAGTTCAAATGCAAGCTGTAGCGCCAGTGGTTTCGGTTGCACCCGTCATACCTGTAGCCACTCAAATGCCAGCCAATGATCAGTCTCCAACCAGTCCAACAACGCGGCCGAGTTTTGGCGGTTGGCCAGCTGGCCCGGTGCCAAATCCATATGCTACCCAAGATGCAATGCAAAGACCGCCTCAACAACAACAACAACAACAACAACAACAACCGGTGCAGCAGCAACAACAAGTGCAACAGTCGGCGTCACCTCCTCCATATGGCTGGGCGCAGTCTCAACAACAACAACAACAACATCAACAGATGCAAAACAGCCCAATTGCCGCTCCGCATTATCAGAATCCTGGTAATGGCAATGGTGCCAATGGCCATCAAGTACAGAGGCCAGAAGAAAGAGAAGAGCCCAGTTATGATCCTGCCACAGCTTGGGACTAGCCTGTAAATCTTGTTTCTACGGCAGCAGCATTGCCATCTGTTCCACAAATTGTTCTGGTGGCAAGTAGCCGGAAATGCTAGTCACCACTTTGCCTTGAGCATCGATCACTAACACCGTTGGATAGCCGCTAATTTTGTATGGTTTCAATTCGGCTGCGTTGATGCGAGCATGCAGCTTGAGCCAAATAAAACGATCACCGAGTTCTGCCACCAAGCCCGGGTTTTGGAAGGTCTCATGCTCCAGACGGCTACACCAGTGACAATTGTCAGTATATACATCAACGATGATGAGCTTATGTTTCTGCCTGGCAGAAATCTTGCAGTTATTTAGACTAGACTGCCACTGCAATTGGCGCTTTGCTGCAGCAACATTACTTTGTGGACGAGCTAAACAATTGACATTGCAAGTGCCCAGAAAAGCAAGGAGCAGCGACAATATGAGTACAAGTCGCATCTAGTCAGCCACTTGATTTTCGCTAGAGTGTCTAACGACTTTAGCACCGTCGCTAATTGATTGAAAATCAGGGTGGGCGGATATTGAACAGTGGTCTTCGCTCTCTACCCAAGCTTTAAGGCTATCAAGGCGGCGACGAATATCCTTGAGTATTGATGAGCCTGCTACTTCTTTAGCAAAAGGCAGCCATACTTTTGGCTCACTATAGGTGTTCAACTTAACTTCGGTTTTCTCACCATTGCCAAGCGGAGTCAATATCCATGAGCCTTCAAAGGCCTTCAGTTTCTCTGAGGAAAGTAAGGCGAAGTCTATGCGCTTGTAGGGCGTTTCTACTTCTTTGTAGGTACAGTGTGCATTACCTATCACTGGAAGTTCACTAAAGTGTTCATCCATAACCGCTACACCGTCATGGTGTGATACTACTTTTCTTCTGTGTGGCTCTTGAACACGTGAATGCTGAATTGCTTCAAAAACCGCTTTGGGAGTGGCATCTATTACTACGCTTGACTCCACTCCACGATGTCCTCTTGGGGCAGCTAAGGCTGCACTGCTGCTTGAGGCAGATACTATCACCAAGGCGAGAAGCAATTTATTTAGTCTTGTCGTCATCACGTTTGTTCAGAAAGGATTTCAAAATAATTTGATTGGCCATTAATGGCCAAACAAAGCTGTCAATTCGCAACTATTATTGCTCATTGCTAATGATAACTGTGCGTTGACAATATTTAGGAGTTTTTAAAATAATAGATGTCAGCATATAGCTGTTTGATAGCGAAACATTATTGACGAAAATGCTCATAAGCTTTTGCATGTTTACCTAAGCAAACAAGCACGCGAGTAATACTATAATGGTGACGATATTTCTGAATTGAGCGTTGAGGATAAACCATGAACCGGCACTTTATACTTTCAAGAGCAAACTCTTTGAAAGGCCTGGCCATTGCTGCTTGGTCATGGGTTATCGGTTATGCCTTACCTGTGCTGGCACAGAAACAACCAGTTGGAACCGTTATTGCAGCTGAAGTAAAAGGGTTACCTACCCATGAGAATAGTGGATTTCTTGATGGGCTATTCACGACAATCAACTATGTGACTGGCTTCGCTCTGGCCGGAGCCCTGATTTTTGGCTTGATTTGGCTTTTACAGCGTCGCAATGTTGCAGAAGAGGTAGAGCAAGATACTCCAGCTTCTGAAAATAGCGACTCTACAGCTGGTGCTACAGAGTCAGATGCTGTCAAAGAAGAAACTGCTGCAGCAGATTCTAAGAGTACTGACGAATCAGCTGAAAACAGCGAAGATAAAGCAGCTAACTAATTCTCACTAAGATTCGATAGTTTAGCTTGGGCTATTGCACCAGCTGAATTGGGGTCTGTGAATCGCATAGAAATTGCCACCATTTCTCCATTATCGGTTGGAATGGTGGTAATTCTAAGTTCTACTTCGTCTTCTTCGACTCGCGTCGTAAACTTCTTGTCCTGTGGTTTCACAAGTTCTTGCGGGTTCAAACCGGCAATTACTTTATAAGAGCCAACTAGTGCTCCGTGTATCTCTAAGGGCAGCATACAATCAGCTAAAAGTTCGCCATGGAGGAAGTAGCGCAGTGAGACACCACTAACATCAGGCTCTAGGTGAATATCAGAGCAGCGTTTCTGAGTGGCCTTTCCAATAATTTCATGAGCCAACAGCATCACCGAAGCATTCTGTGCTTCTTTCATGCGATTGATGTCAGTCTCCTCTTCACTCCCACCGAGTTCTGACTCAACAACATCCTCAAGCAGCTTTCGGCTAGCACTAGCATTCATAGCACCAAGACTAGATTCGATTAGATGGCTAGTTACATTGGCGACGGCAGTTTGCATTGCATTTTCAGCCTGAGCTACCTGATCTCTTGCTGTTGCTGCCGCTATATCTGTTGAAACTTGAAGGGGATCGGCAACAGGCTTCGTCTCAGTCACTATCGGCGGTGCAACTACTGCTGCGGTAACTGGCTCTGCTAATGGTGCAGGTTCTGGTGCTGAAGTTGATGGTTCCGGAATTGATGCTATATCGACCGCAGGACTTGGTTCCGGAATTGGTGCTACAACCACTTCTGCACTTGGTTCCGGAATCGGTGCTACAACGACTTCAGGAATTGGCTCCACAAGTGAGGCTGTAATTACATCGGCAATTGCTGATGCTTCGGCTGAAACCTCTATGATTAATGGCTGTGCCTGTTCGCTTGCAACGACCGGTACCACAGGGCTATCCATATCGTCATCATCATCATCGTCACCAAAGAGTGATTGAAGATGTTTTTTTGCTGGTACACGAGGAGACACTTTCTTCTCCAAGGCATCGGCTTGAGCAATTACACTGGCCGGAAGAGTAAACTCTTCACTTAGAGTACTAACAGTGTGACTAAGTTCAACAGTGTTATTAAGCTCAGGAGTGTGATTAAGATCGACATTTGCAGGCGCTTCTACTGGTAGTGCAGTAGATACCTCATACAACTGCTTCATACAGAATTCAAATTCGTCAGCGGTGCAAACTAGTTGTTTGAGATGGCCGCTTCGCAGCTCAACACGCAAAGTATCTAAGGCAATTAGGTCATCGGGGTTGACCATGGCTACCGTGAAATGCGTACCTGAACTTGCCACTGGTATAAGTTTGAACTTGTATTTAGTTTCCATAGAAACCAAATCGGCAATTTCACGCTCCGGAACGTTTTGAGAAAGGGAGATAAAATTGACGCCGAATTGCAGTTCAAGCGAATCTTTCAGCTGGTGATAGGTTACCAATCCCAGCCGGTCCAAAATTAATGTCAGCCTATCGCCGGACCTGGATTGCTCCTCCATGGCACTGGCGAGCTCTTCAGCGGTAATTATGCCGATGTCGACCAGAAGGTCGCCAATCTCGTTACCACTGACGGACATCGAATCTCCTGGCGAAATTGTTGTGGGGTTCATCTGTGCGGGAATCCGGTTGAATTGATACGGTTGACCATAGAAGATCAAACAGGTCTTATTATTTGTTTTCCCGATGGAAAATGCTGCTAAACCTGAGCTTTATTGTATTTGCTCAAAAACTTAGGGCTTTACGAGCAGCCTGGGCACAATTTCAATCAACGGTTTTGCCGAGGTCTGGTCGGCGACAATATCAGCCACTGAATAATGGCAATGCTCATGGGTCCCGACAAAGTCGATATTGACGTCACCCATGCCATCGGCTAGAGCACGATAGGCCTCTTTGGCGGCTGGGGCATCAAAGCGACCCAAAATAGCTGTGGCATAGAGCCTACCAGCCGGGCTGCCATTGGCAATGATCCATTCAAGGTCAGGTCGAGCTGGCGCACCAAGCTTAATTGCCGCATTAATGGCGGGCGCGATTTTGCTGCTCTTCAAGCTGGCTTCTTCCAGCTGTTTCGCCGTAGCTATAGCGGTTAGAGCAGGGTTCATCTGGCGACTGGGCTGCTCGTCTTTGACTTCAGAGCCAGACTGCACTGTGGTCGGTAAAGCTGAGCCTGTCAACGATGGACCAGTTTGAGCTGAAGCTGCGGGCATAAAACAAAGCGACAAAGCTATAAGGCTTGATGCAATAAAGGATTTGCTTTCAAGATTCATGCTTTGTCGCTCTGTATTTACTTAGGGCTGCGCTAATGTTTCGGCAGACTACTTAACGCCCAATAGTTCTACTTCGAAGACCAAGGTGGCATTCGGAGGAATAACACCGCCAGCGCCTCTGGCACCATAACCAAGGTTTGGTGGAATGGTCAACTTGCGCTTGCCGCCAATTTTCATAGTGGCCACGCCTTCGTCCCAACCTTTGATCACTTGACCGTTGCCAAGCAAGAATTCAAAAGGCTGATTACGGTCAACTGAACTATCGAACTTGCTGCCATCGGTGAGCCAGCCAGTGTAGTGAACTACAACTGTTTGACCATTTTTAGGCATAGCGCCTTGGCCCACGACGATGTCTTCAATTACGAGACCGGTGGGTGTTGTGGTTCCGGTTTGTGTCATGGAATTTGCTCCGCTTGTATTTACGTTGTTTGACTGTTCGCCACTGCTAGTAGTGGCGACATTGCTCGCTCCAGCGCTAGCGTCCACCGGAGTGGAGGCATTTGAACAGGAGGTTGTTGACAGGCTTGTTAGCCCCATCAGAGTTAGAGCTAAAAAAGTAGAAGTTGGCGCTAGTTTACGCATTTAAGTCCTCAAATTGAGACCACGCCAAAGTTATAGCAGAACCGAGCGAGATTGCCATTAACGCAGATTTTCGTAGTCACCCCATTTACGGCGAAGCAACATAGATGGATGATCTCAAGAGTTAATTCTAGAGCTAACAGAATAAGGTCTGATGCCCAAATTTAGCGACAACTCTGAGCCTGATAGGTCTAAAGCCACAACAGCTGACGTTAGTGAAGTGCTGTTGGCCTCTTTAGCAGTGAGCAAAGAGAAACCAAGCGCCCCTGACAAGCCAGTCGGATTTTTCACCAAAGCTGAGGTGATAGCCGAGGGCACCCTGACAGGCATGGTCAAACATGGCCTGTCTGAAGCCATTAGCAATCCCGGCCGCTTCGGCACCGAAGTAGCGGGCGCAGCTGCTCTTACTTTAGCCATGAAAGGTCCAAACTGGGTGAGAATGCCAGCCATGGGCGTTGCCGCTGTCGGTACGGTTGTTTTTGCCGCCCATGCTGCCGATGCCACCAGTAAGGCCGCCGGTATTGCCGATAGAATGACAAACAGTAATCTCGACCATAGCAAGGCGGCAATCAGCGAAACTCTCGGCCCTCTTGCCTTTGACGCAGCCATGATGGTGGGTTCCGGTCATTTAGGTTCGCGTCTGGCAGCCAACCTGCCCAAGACATTCCCGACTCACATTGTTGACTCGGTTATTCCTCGCCTATCCTTCGAAACGGGTCCACAGCTTGCCCTTGAAGGTGTCTCAATGAGCGGAATGGCTGCCGCTGGACCGCGCTTGCGTTTTAATACTCCCCATGAGGCCCCAGGCTTAAAAGCCAAGCCAGAAAATGCCATGGCAATGGCTAATCATGGCGAAGGTGGAGGAGGCAGAGGAGCCGGAGGAGCTGGAGCCAATCGTGAAATATTAAAAGACGGCTACAAGATTCTTAATTTCAGGGGCACTCGAGGTGAAGATGTTCAGCTTGTAGATAAATTGCCAGCCATGAAACCCGTTGAGCTGCTCCATGGCGACCACTCTATTTCAAGAATCAGCGCCAGCGGCAAGGTGGTGATTGCCTTCCCTAGCGGAGAGGCCCGTATGCTTGACCTGGGAATGCCTATAAAACGAGTCACCGTAAGCGAATATGCCGCTGGGCAAAAGCAGTATCGCCTCAATGAGACTGTGCTGGCTAATATGGAAGTGAACAACGTCAATCATGAGGTCAAAGCCCTTCTAGGCAACGGCGATCGCCTGCATATGGTCGATAATATTCAAAATGGCTTTATTAACTTCACGCATAAAGATGGTGTTCAGACCTGGATTGAACATTCAGGTCGCATGGTGTTTAAGCTGCCAAACGGCAATATGAGCGAAGCCACTATTCCTAGCCAATTGGCCCACATCCGCTTGACTGAACGGCCCGACGGCAGCAAGCAATTTCAATTCTTAAACCCTGAAGGCACTCTTCTTCCGCACAAAGTTGAACTGCCAGCTTATACAGCTAAAGCTAAAACGATGGATGAAATTCCTCAATGGCGCCAGCTCAACAATTATCTGGCTGGTCGCCCGGAGAATCAGGGTGCGCCTTTTGAAATGCACAGGGTTGAACCGGATGCCGGTGGTGTAGCCCACGGTCAACCAAGCCACAAAGAGAACTTCCCTATTTGGAATCCTCGATTCAGACCGACAACTGTTGGTCGCGTTTTTGATGAGCAAGTCGCTGGCGTAGATCGAAGAGTAATGCGCGGCAATGATCTAGACAGCCCTGCTGACATGGCTCTGGCCCAGCAGAATCATGGCTGGATGGTAAAGCGCTATCTCAGCGGTCTTGATCGTCAGGATGATTTCTTTGGCAATTAGCCCACGGCGTCTTTTAAGGCACTGTGAGCCGCGAGATACTTGGTTGTAACGTTCAAGACTTTGGCCTCGTGAGTAAGTCGGCCGTGGGTGTCTTGCAATTCCAAAAGAGCTTGTTGGTCTTCAGGCACACCATACATGGTGCCGGCAACCCAGTAAGAAAGATTGAGAGGATCTGATGGCAAATCTTTTGGTACTTCTACGCTCTTGTCTGTGAGCTTGCTGCTCAGGCGAAGAATGTCTTTGATTGAGTCAAGTACTTGCTTCGCTACAGGCTCTAGATCTTGGTCGGCTGGTTCATCTTCCAGCCACTCTACTTCGCCTTGCAGGTAGGGCAAATCTTCTATGGTGCGCAGAACTTTAAAGCGTCTGCGGCCTTCGGTCATAATGTTTATTCGACCATCGGGTAATTTTTCGCACTCAATAATTTCAGCAGAGGAGCCAATAGTCGCTGCCTGCGAACTATGAGGGTCATAGAGCAAGACTCCGAAGAGCTTGTCGCCTTCCATGATGGTAGAAACCATTTGTCTATAGCGCGGCTCAAAAATATGCAATGGCAAGGGAGAGCCAGGAAAAAGCACCACATCAGGAAGTGGGAATAAAGGCAATATCTGCTTCTTATTAGGCACTAGATTCTCCAATACCAATTCTATGGATGCTACTGACCGATTGAATTTTAGGTGCCTTGCGGTCTCTGAGCGCCAGCATGAGCTGGTCTGGTGGGTGTGTAAGCGCAGCAGCCAGGTGCACAGACGTCGGGCGCTGGCCCGAAGCAACCAATGGCCTTTTTCTCAGCCACGTTATTTGATTCTAGCCGTTCTTCCACCAGATCGGCCATCATTCTTGCAAACTTAGGATTGGTACCAGCGGTACTAGTGCGAACGAACTGCATATGAAGCTCGTGCCCAAGCTCTTTTGCTTCGGTGTCGAGGTCGTAAAGAATCTCCATATGATCGGAGATAAATCCGATAGGATGAAGCAAAACATGTCTAACCCCAGCCGCATGTAACTCACGCATGTGATCGAGCACATCGGGTTCTAGCCACGGTTGAGTGGGTGGGCCACTGCGACTCTGGTAGACAAGCTTGTAGTTGTTCAGACCCAGCGCTTTGGCGGTTAGTTCACAAGTTTCGGTCAGCTGTTTCACATAATCGCAGTTGTCTGCCATGGTCATGGGAATGCTATGGGCAGTGAAGGCCACATGCAGGTCTTTTCTATCAGCCTCGCTAAACTGTTCTAGGCCGGCTTTCACGGCTTCAATATTCGCTTCTACGAAGAGAGGGTGATTGTAGAACACTCTCAATTTGTCACACTGAATGTCGGTTGCATCAGCTTCTATTTGAGCCTTCTCTATATCTTCTCGATACTGGCGACAACCAGAGTATGAGCTGTATGCCGAAGTGATAAAAACAAGTGCCTTTTTGACTCCATCAGCTTTCATCTGCTTGAGGGTGTCGGCCAGCATTGGATGCCAATTGCGATTGCCCCAGTAAACAGGCAGCTTAATTGAGCGTTGTTCTAGCTCTTGTTTAAGCACTTCAATCAAGCGGCGGTTCTGAGCGTTGATTGGGCTCACACCCTCGAAGCGCTCATAGTGATGAGCGACTTCGAGCATGCGAGCATGAGGCACGTTCTTACCTCTGAGCACATTTTCAAGGAAGGGCATAACATCGGCCATTCCCTCAGGACCACCGAAGGAAAGAAAGAGAATGGCATCGTAATTAGTCATATATCACCCTTTTTGACTTGAAATGGCTTGTAGTGCTCAGGTCACGAACCGGCTTGATAAGAGGTCTAACACCTCTCCTTCGGCAGGAAAGCGCCCTAACTTGGCCTTCGAGAAAATCAGCTCACCGTTTACTTCTACTTCAAAGACTCCGCCGCTAGATTGATGAATCTTAGTGGGGTAATCAAGTATTCTTGCGATATCGGCTGCCAAACTGACAGCCCTAGATTTGTATCCTCAAGAACCGCAGAATGTAATGGATACTGCTGGTTTATTTTCAGTCATATTGGTCTCCTACTAGACTAATTGTTGGATGTCTGGCGATTTAAAATCGTTTTTCATTCTCGCTTTATGGGATAAATGGTAGATTCAAAAAGGCCGTTTTGCCCCATAATTTTAGCTCAGAAAAATCACATAAATTATGAATAGAGTACTAATCCGCGTCTGCACAGCCCTGATTGCCTCTGCTGCCATGGCGTGGACGCTCTCTTTAGCCGCGCCGGTGAGCAGTGTTGCCTACGCGGTTGAGGCAGCGTCAAGCAGCCCGAAGAGGCTACCACTTTGTAAAGTTAAACCCCTGGCGGCGGATATGGACAAGTTGCCAATGCTCAATAGCAACTGTCCTGAGGTTGTGTCTGGCGAGGGCTTACTTGTCTCGACCATGAGCGGTGTGGGCAAGGACGTGCCCGAAAACCACTTAAGTTATCGCTTCAAAGGCGACTTCGCTATCTTTTTGCATCACATCAATAAACAAACAGAAGCCGAGGCCAAGAAGACCCTTTATGTTAGCTGGGTTGCTTTCAACCCAACTAATCAGCCAGTCACTCTAAAAGTTGATGAGCAAGCTTCATATTTAAGCCAGCCTGATGCACCATTCGTCGAGCGTGCACCCCTTGCTGTAGACGATGAGAATAAACTCTTCTCTGGCCCAGGCGATCGTTTAACCGCCGACTATATTCACGGCAAGGCCAAGATTGAGCCACCCTTTCTCATCACTGTTCAACCGGGCAAGCTCGCTGTTGTTAGACATGTAGATGTGCCAGTGGCCGACTTGAAATTTCACCATAACGGCCGTTCATTTTTCGCCCGCGGCAACATTGACGGCGCCTTGCAAATGGCCACTATCGCTACATTTTCAGAAAGCGGTCCACCGGAGCTTTCCAAGCTAGAGGCAATGTTGAAAGATTCTCTTATGGCTAGACCGAGGGAATATGAGAAGCTTCGACCAACTCCAAATGGTGCCACAGGTCGTTTCATTTATGGTCGCGTTGCCGGAGTGCAGCAAGGGGTACACCTTGATGCCAGTCACAACCTACTGTTGAACAAGAGTTCCGACAGTATTAAATGCTATCCCATTAGCTCCCTTGCCAGAGGAACCTTCGGCACCGGCGAAATTCAAAGTGCGAAGCTGTTGCGCCGTTATGACGACACCGCCTACAGTGCCCATGGTAATTACTGTGTTGATTACAAAATCACCTGCAATGTTCGCAACAGCGATTATATAAAGCGAAAAGTGTATGTCTACCTCGACTGCCCGCTGAAGACCGATAAGAATGAAATAAAGTATGCAGAACAGCCTGAGAAGGCCGTTTTCTATCGTGGTTCAGTCAAGGTCTCAACCGCCAACTACCAGCGGTTTTATCATCTTGTCTTGCACAAAGGTCAAAACCTTGAAGCACTAGACGCCTTTGAAATAGAGCCCGGCGAAAAGATGAACTTTACTGTTGAGCTTCTCTATCCACCAGATGCGACACCACCGCAGTTGCTTACAATCTACAGCCCTAAATCTGAAGAAGTAAAAGTTGATATGCGGCCGGTTTTAGAGACGAAGTAGATTCGGAAGTTAGGAAGAGAACATGAAGATAAACCGGGCGGCATTTATTGTGTTAGCAGTGACAAGTGCACAGCTTGTAAATCTGACGACTGTCCCGGCCTATGCTACAGACAATACTGAGGTCGACTCAAGGGAGACACTTAAATTGAAGGGAAAGAAAGATTCTCCACTCAGTGCAGTCTCTAAGGTACTGGAACCATCCGATATCTTTGCATTGAACAACAAAATTGACTGGAACACTGCTAGAGCTGGGCTCACAAAAGGCGAAGATTTTACAACCTACACTTTTGCCGTGCCGCAAGTTGTCCAGTCCCAACTGTATGCATGCCTTTTCGATGACAGAAGAGTCGATTTTCCGATGGGCGGATATCTGTTCTTCGAAACTGCGCCGACGGTGAATGGCTCAAAGACGTTTTCACCGGATGGTTCCATCAATAGGTTCAAAGGTGGCGACTTCGCCTTTCCCTATGCCAATCCTGGTCAGGTAATTGGTGTCTGTATTCCTGTACCGCCCTTGAAGCCAACGACGAAGCCAACTGGCGGAGTGCATATGTACAAATCTACGCGCTCTCTCTACGTCTTAAAATATTTTGGCAGTGACATTTCTCATGGTTTCTTAAATGATTCAGATGGAGATTTTGGGGTCAATATCACTGTTAATGATGTCTATCCTCAAGACGACCCACTGCAAATTAGAGACTTGAGCAAAATTCACAAGGATGTGACTTGCAACGTGGTCGTTCTTACAAAAAGTGGCGTAGCAAAACTAAAGGCACCCTAGGACTTTGCTGTATGACTTTCTTTAACGGGGCCGCCTTAAAGGATCCAGCTAAACTCTTTAATTTGAATCATGATGGAAAAGTACTTCGCGCCATCGACATTCACGAAGGCGAGGAGATTGACGAAAAAGCTTTCAAGGCTCTTATATGCGAGGCGGCTTTGGGCGCGAACCTGGGCCGTGGCAAATTATACTCACCTAAATGAGCCGGTCACAATTCAACTTTATTGCCTTCTCAATGAACTTAACTGTTTCACCTCTGATTGGAAGATCGCCTACAAAGTCACTAAAGTTCTCCGCTACAGAAACAATCCGTTCAATTGATTGCACCGCCACTGGTTCTGCGATACCTGTTTTATTTGCCAGTTGAAGTAAATGTTTGCGTGCCGGAAGGCGAGCTTCCCCGCAAATATCTAACTGATGTTCACCGCGTGGCCCTTCACTGAAAGTCAGATCATAGCCTGGGGAAACCTTCCAGCTACCATCTTTTTCCATAAGGAACGAGAAGTTCTTCGAGTGGTCATCTCTGTTGTTGAACACCACATTGAATACGCACCGGTCAAATGCTTGTTGAACTTCGCGGACATCACGTGTCATAAGCTGAGTCAGGCGCAAAAGAGCGACATAGTCGAGTTGCGGTATGCGAAAATCTACATGTGCTGCTCCCGCTGCGGTGTGCATTGGTATGCGCATACCTTCTGAGCGGTCGAACCTTTCAATACCAAAGCCTGAAAGATCCTTGCCGAGGTCAAAATAGTCAATAACAGGAACTCTCAGGCCGCTGGTTTTGGCAATGCGTCCATACATTGCTTCCACAGCGCATACTTCCTTGTGCTCATGCTGTGCCGGAAATTTTACTAGCATCGGAACTCCAGCACCACTCTCCGAATTGCACATGCGATTGCTTTGACGATCAAAGTTCACTAGAACCTTTGGTCGAGCGCCGTGCGGCGAGCCACCCATCAAAACCAGTTTGCGCAATAGCACTTCACTTTCAGCATCGATCACCTCGCGAACGTCCTGGGCAAGATCCAATAGTTGCACGTCTGCTATGGTCAATTCTTCCCCATCGCTCGGTTCAAATATAAGAGCGCCCATGGCCTTATCGCCGATCAAAGCCAGCCTGTCTAAAGGTGAGATCTTATCCAGGCTTCGGCCCAGCTTGCGGAAGAGCCGGTCCATCAAGAACATCCCCCAGCCATCGGGCAATGAATCGCTTACCAGGCCAGGCAGTCGATGCTGGTGCTCCGGGAAATTACTGAAAGATCTCGCGCTCAGCGGTAGCTTGAAAGGTGAGAGCTGCAGTCCGCGTTCTATTGCTGGTTTAGAATACTCGAACAGAAGATCGTTGCTGCCGTCAGCGAGCACTCCCAGCTCAAATTGCTCTCCCCATCCCCGATAGACAACGTTCAATTTCTTCACGTGGATTGTCTCCGTGAAGCTCGTTGGCGTCTCTGTTCAGCCTGTTCCATGTCCTTAATTGATTTTGGCCGCAACTCGAATAGGTTTGACATTGAATCGCTGAGACCAAGAGCCATGGCTAAGCGTAAGAATAGGTCGAAGGTCCCCCGCCCGGAGCGCTCGAAGTTACGGAGTGCGCGCTCAGAGACGCCGGCACGAGCGGCTAGTTCGCTTTGCTGTAGGTTCGCTGCTAATCGGTGAGCACGAACTCGATTGCCGAACTCTTGAGCGATTTCTTCAGTAGTCGATAATCCAAACTGCATTTTTGTGCCGGTTGTCTTCTTTCTTAGCACTTAACCGGTACAATTTTACCAGTTATGGCTGTGTTTGGCCACAATTCTTTTCGAATATTCCCAAGTGAGCCAGTCGATTATTTTGTGCTTCGATCTTCAAAGTTTTGGCTATCGGCTTTTATCAATGCCAAGATTGCCGGTATGAAGATAAACGCCAACTTCTTCTCTCTGCCACCACTGGCCCTTGGAGAAGAGCACCTCTGGCTCAGAGAACTTGTATCTGTAGAGCTTCACTCTTAAATACTTTGGTGGAGTATCGGCAAAAGGGTTGTATTTAAGTAGCTTCAAAACACTCTTATCTCCCTGAGCTAGCGCGCTTAAGAAATGAACAAACCAGCGGTCTGGGTTGGCCCCGCCTTCGGCTCTTAGAGCTTCAAACCACATTTGCCAGTCAAGTCGTGGCATATATGGTGCAACTATTGGTGGTGCCTTGTGAAGATCTCCAATTTTATAATTAAATTCGTAGGCCTTATATTCAATATCATCATTGCTGCCTTCAATGATTAGCTCAGGCCGGTCTCTTGTCATTACAGCAAAGAGACCATAGGTAGAAGATACGCCAAAGTTTTGGCAGAGACCATAACCGAGAGCAACTGGCTCTGGCAAAATAGAAAAGAAATCTCTTCCTAGAACCGTGAGCCCCATACTAATCACACTGGCAAAGGCAATCACTAAAAAGCCAGAATAGGCAATTAGTTTTTCGGCGCTTCGTCTCAAGCGGTCGCTATTCTCCTGCGCGCCTTTGTTGATTTTAAGCAGCAGTGTTGTCAAAGCGTCCAATTTCAGAGCCTTACCTAGAGACTGCAGCTCCTGGTCTGATACAAGCGACAAGCAAAGAACAGCACTGAGAAAGTTGAAAAAGCCATAGTTGCCAGTTAAGGCAATAGCCAGCTGCAACAGACAAAAGTAAATAGCAGCAGCTAAACGTGCTTTTGCCCCGGCAAAGACAAAGAAAGGAACGATGATCTCAATAGCCAAGGCAATGGCACAGGCTATCTTGCTTACGATTAGAGGTTGAGCGTTGCAAAAGAAAGCTAGAGGATTAGGCAGGGGCTGGGTCTCAAAGTGATACTTGAGAGCTGTGAGTGAAAGCCAACTCGAATCACTAGCAGCTTCGCTAACGATTTTCACAAAGCCTGAAGAAAACATCAAACGAAAAGTCAGCCAGGCAAGGGCGATTGTAGCTATCTTTGCTGTTCTCTCACTAAATGAGAAGTAGCGACTGCGACCAAGAAATATTGAAACGAATCCAGCTTCTAGTAGCAGGGTGTCCCACTGAAATGACAAGAATTCCTGGCCAACTGAGACTATATGCAAGTAAGCCAAATAGAGAAGGAAGAGCACAAGCGGTTCAGCGACACCAAAGAAAAGCAAGACAGACAATAAACAACCGCCACAGGTTACCCACTGAAGTAAGCCATAATTGGCAACCGGAGCAATGCCATTGATAGAGTAGAGGCCGTCAAGCTGCGGCAAAAGCAAAGCGAAGGCGCAGAGATAGGCCAGAGCTAGTAGCCTCAAGTATAAAGCGACAGTCAGTTTTAATGGCTGATTACCAAGGGCCATAGGCTTCCTTCTCGCAAGATCTGGATATAGATCTAGTGATTCTACCGCAGTAGCTTAAGGCTTTCGCGCCTGTTCCGGCGAAATTTCCTTGGTTGCTAATGTCGTTATCTCGCGAGGTAGAAGCTTCGCTATTGCCTCTTCTCTGCCGACAAGTATGAGCTTCTCCGTGGCTCTGCCCCAGACTAAATAGCGAAAGTACTGAAACTTTTTATCGCTGAGTTTTTCCACTTCATCGAACAAGTCTATAAGAATGACAACTTTTGCTGTCATGGCCCGAAAGAGAAATAAAGAAGTCTCAAGCAAAGTAGCTCTGGCGCTTGGCCTGACTGGGTGCTGGCTGACTCGCACCCCTCCTGCAAATTTGAACTTGTGACTCTTGTCACTGCAAGCACTAAGAATTGCTATATCGCTAGGGCGATAGCCACCACTGCCGAGCAGGCTTTCAACCATGAATTGAACAGTTTCAGTTTGCTCTTCCACTGATGATACTTCGAACAGTTCGCTGGTTTCGTTGCTGGCCAATAGATCAATATTGCTCTTAAAACTCACTTTCAAATCAATTGTGGTGGCAGCCTGTGGCACCACACTATTGCGGTTAAAGGCCAGTAGTTGAGGGTCATAACAAAATACAAAAATGCCTTTGTGGTTTCTTAGACAGTGCTTGAGGGCCAGCCACAGGGTTGTGCCAAAGCTGTGGCCTTCATCGACAATGATGGCATCGAATTTTAGCTCAGGGTGTAAGCGACAGGCCTCAAGTAAAAGCTCCGGGAAAATTTCATTGAAGACTTTTGTACTTCTGTAGTTTGGTGGATTGAGATTAGCTGTCAGAGCAGCCGAATGGCAGAGAGCATGGAAGGTTGATATGGTCAGGGAGCCTCCTTTTGTTTGTCCATTATTACTGTTGATGGCTGATGCAGGATCAAAGTGCATCTTGTTTTTAATTTCTTCTTCCTGCAGAGACTGCTCGTATTGTTGGCGCAGCTGTGCTGCCATTAGCCTAGAATGAGTCACCAATAAAACTTTCTGACCTTGAGACAATTTCAAGGCGACCTCGCTAGCAATGGCAGTTTTACCAGTGCCAGTACCTCCGACAACGTTGACAGTATTTTCTGCAGTTAATGCCCACAGTACTTTTTGCACCAAAAGCGGTATCTCAAGTTCGGGCGATGGCTTGGTCGAGATTGCCCACTCGCCATCAGATGGCGTTAGTGGAGCAAATGATTGTTTTTGTTGCAGCAGAGCTTGGTAGAGCCCAGAACTTTTAAATATTGCCAATTCTTTACGCAGAATTTGTTCGACTAATAAGCGCACATTTGGCGCTTGTAAGCGGGCATTCAACCTGATCGTAGCTTGCTTCACTTCAGCATTAGAGAGATTGAGCTTAACGGCGATGGCATTGTTAATGGTTCTAATGCGCGAATTAGTCTTAATGCTTGAATTAGTCATAGGGCTTGCATCATCAGCGTTGGCAGCGCTGCTCGAATCGAAAAAGCCAAACAGATGTTGTGATATCTCAAAGAGCCTTTTGCCTTCATCGGTGATAGTCAGATTTTCCCGCAAGCCTGCCAGCAAACCAGCACAAATAGGGGCATAAGCAAGATGCTTAAGTATGTTAGCGGTGTCTCTATCGCAGTGAATCTTCTCGAGCAGATCAAGTAAGGTGATTGACTGTGAGGCATAGATTGTGGATAGCATGCGCTCGAGGGCTCTTAACTCAAGCATCTGCCCTATGTTCTTAATTATCAAAGTAGGTTGAGAAGCGGTTTCAATAGAAGATTCTATAGCGCAATGACCTGAGGACAGGCCAATCCTATCTGCTCCAGCATCTAAGAGTTGCTCGGTTGCCTCTTCCTGTCCAGCCGAAAATGAATGAGTGGAAAAAGTACTGCTAATATCCATGAATAATCTCCTAGCGTCGTTGTCTAATGCTAGGAGGAGTCAAGGTTTAAATCACTGTGCAAGTGCACAGTTTTGCTAAGTATTAGTCGTTACTTTTGCTATTTGATTTCTTCTTTTTCGATGCCTCGGCATTGAGCAGCTGCTCCATGGTCATTGTGCCAATTGAACTAGAAGAATCACTAGCCTTTGCCTGGGTCTCTGGTTTAGCTTGAGGCTCATCGACTTTGGTCGCAGCTTTCACGGCTGCTTCTGGATTGTTATTAGCCGACGCCGATGAATTTGTTGAGGCACTGGCTGAAGTGTTTGCCGAGCTTTTATCGGCATCTGCTTTTTTTACGACTTCTTGTTCCGTGCCAGCTGAGGCAAAATGACTGGTTAGGGCGTTGGCTTCCTCGCTCTTTCCTTCTTTTGAAAGGAATGCCCCGTATGATTTTACGAATTCGGCTTGCAGTTCTTTGTAGCCAGTTTTTGTTTTATCAGATTGGTCGAGATTGTCTAAGAGACCCTTATAAATTGAGTCTGTGTCTGGTTTGCCCACAGCACTTGAAACATTGGCCCAGCTCAGTTTAGCTTTCAATGTGGCAAGGTTGGCTGGTCCAAACTGGCGCTCTTTTATCTGAGCAACTTGTTGAAAATATGGCAAAGCATCTTTGGCATTGCCATTTTCGTTGTATAGCTGTCCTAACTTAGCCAGAGTATCTAAACGCTCAAAGCTGCCTGAACCTTGCTTCTTAGTAATATAGACCAGAGCATTCTTGTAACAGGCTTCTGACTGAGAAACGTGTTTTTGTTTGGCATAGATTTCGCCCATTAGAGTCAACATGGTTGGCATAATCGGATCGTCATAGCCCCAAATAGAGTTGCGGGTGTTGATAGCTTCACGCAGTAAAGCTTCCGCCCCCTTTAGATCCGCCGGTTTAGCAGCTACTTTGGCCTTAGCTTGTTCATATTGCTTCAGGGCCTTGGCACCAAGTATTTGCGCTTTTTTGGGGTCAACAGTGATTGTGCCAAGGGCATCAACTGTGACAGCAGGTGAAGAGTTAGGTGCGGCGGACGGTGTCGCTGCTGGTGCCTCGCTACTGTTGGTCGAGGCAGAAGTATTGCCACCGGGCATTTTGTTATTGATGGCGCGATAGGGGTTGGTAAGCATGTTAACGGTATTGCCGCTGGGAACTCCCTTGGGCATGGCCATTAAACCACCATATTCCATCATAGCCTGGGCCAGGGCCTGCTCAGGCGAGAAGGCCTGACTAGCTAAAAGTAAAGAGGTAAGAACCATTAATGAACGTGGCTTCTGGAGGGCCAATCTGGGCGTCTTTTCTCGCATCTCGCAAATCACCTCAACATCTCAACTCTGCCCTAATCTATAACTATATGCCAATTATCCCACCGGGTTAACAGAGCATGTGAGTTAACCACAAGCTATATTGCTAAGGGGTAGAATATGTTTTCACGTGGAAAATTATATTAGTCAGTTAGACAATCAATTAGGTAGCCATTGTGTCTAGTAACTATAAGTCTGTGCGGGTTGGAGAGCTTCTTGTAGATGCTCAGATTATCAGTTCATCCGAGATGACAGAGGCTATTCAAGTCTCCAAGCGCCTTGGGGTGCCAATTGGCCGTGTTCTAATGATGAGCGGCAGTGTGCGACAAGACGAGCTGGCCGCCTCATTGCAGGTACAGCCGCTAATCCGCGAAGGGCAGATTCCATACGACGCGGCAATCAGCGCTTTGAGGCGAGTTCATCAGCTCCGTATAAGCATTGCTGACGCTTTTGCTCAAGAAGACCTCAGACCTGACATTGAAGACAATCCAGAGTACCTGGGCGAGCTGCTGCTCGATTCTAACCTGGTTGCTCCAGAAGATATGGAACGCGCTATTCAAACCAGTATGAGTTCAGGGATTCCCTTAGGCAGTGCATTAGTTTTGCAAGGGATACTCTCGCCTGCGCTATTTCCGTCACTGCAACGTATTCAGAAGCAGCTGATTGAGGGAACTTTGACCCGGGAAGAAGGCATAAAAGAAGTGCAAGATACTTTTGTGCTCTGGCTTAAGGCCGAAGAGTCGAAAGATAAAGTTGCAGCGCCCTTGCATGGCAAAGACACAATTGCTGCCGAAGACCCCTATGTCACTCCAAAGAGTGAACCAATTAGAAGCAACGGCGGTCAGACTAATAAGAGCAGCAATGCTGAAGCCGAGTCTAGCGATGCGAGAGATGCCAAAAGTGCATCGAGCAAAACCAGTGAGAATACTGCTGATGTAAGACTCGTCGACTTGCTCAAGAGCGCCGGTATTTTCAGCCAGGCCGATGTTCAACGCAATTACGAGGCGATGCTGAAAGACCCTGTTCGCTCGGGCCGATTCTATGTAGAACTTGGCCTAATCGATGAAGAAGATATGAAAAGAGCCTTGCGCAGCCACGCTTTAATGACAAGAGGCAACTTAACCAAAGAAGAAGCTATTTTCGCCCTCAATAGCTCCAGAACCACCGAGTTTGAAAAGCAAATTTCGGGCACCGATAGCGTAAAAGTACAACGCTATATGGACAAGCAATGGCGCGGAAAAGCGACGAAAGTTATTGGTGGTGCGCTGTTTGGAGCCTTAGTCGCAGGGCTCACATTCTCAAACCGTAAGAAGTAAAGATTGAATTGAAGCTCTAGGCTCGTACTTGTTATATGCCAGTACTTGTTCTAGGCCAATACTTGTTCGATGCCAGCAACAAAGGACTTCTTGACCTCTAGACTGCTGCGGTCGAAGAAGACTAGGTCTGCAGCCTTGCCCATTTCTATTGATCCCAAATAGTGGTCGAGCCCTATTGCTTTGGCAGGGTTGAGGCTGGCCATGCGAATAGCATCAGCAAAACTGCAGATATTCCAATTAACCATATTCTGTACAGCTTGATCGAGACTTATTGACGAGCCCACAAGCTCTCCGCCCGATGTGCCGATTGAGGCCCTATCCGTAACTAGGATGGTTTTGGCGACACCTTTGATAGCAAAAATTAAGGCGCAGGTGGCCTTATCAAGATGAAGGCCGTCGGCAATCAGGCAGCAAGTTGTGGCTTTTGATAGCAGAGCAGCGCCAACGGCCCCAAGCTTGCGATGATGCAAAGGTGGCAAAGCATTAAAAGTGTGGGTCATCATGGTTGCGCCCTGCTCAAAGGCCTTGTTGGCCTTTTCGAAAGTGGCATTGGAATGACCAAGAGACACCACAATATTGTTCTTTTTCAATAAAGCAATTGCCTTGCCGTCGGGGTCACCTTCGCAGGCAGCGGTAAAGAGGGCCACGGTAGAGTCAATTAAGGGTGCGATTGTCTCTGGGGTAAAAGGGCGTATCCACTCTTTTGGATGCACACCTGGTCTCTCAGGAGATAAACAAGGCCCTTCTAAATGAATACCGACCATGCGAGAAAGGGGCTCACGCTCAGGGTTATCTTTGAGGTTCTTCTCTTGGCCAAAAGGTAGTACACGACTGACGCCTTGGCTCTTGAGAAAGGCGATGTTCTTAACCAGGTGGTCAACATCTGCAGTGATCAAAGTCGGCAAGAAGGCTGTTACGCCGCGACTGAGTAGTTCTCTTCTCAGCGCCCGCACTTCGCTTACGCCGTAAGAATCATTGCTGAGGCTTTTCCAAAAATCGCAGTCAGGCCCACCGTTCATCTGCAGGTCGATTAAGCCAGGCGTGACATAGCAACCACTGGCGTCTACCGACTTGAAGGCAGACTCTTGACCAAGATTGGCAGGCAAAAGATCACCGATATATAAGATAGCGCCGTCTTTGAGCCAGAGCTTTGTGGGTCTTTCTTGCTCTGGTGTTACTAAATATCCGTTTTCTATTACCAGCTTGCTCATGACTTCCTTATTCTTGCTAACATCAAATGTATATACATTTGAGTTTTCAAGTATGATGACTTAATTGCTTATAGTTGAATGGGGTCTTTTATTATCCTTCTACGGTCTCTTTTTTTTAAATAAGGGAAGTAATCCTTACTAAAGCCTGGCTAAACGATACAATTTAGAGATTATGGCCGAACAAAATCCAACAGCATCTTCAAATTCGCTTCCCGCTTCGACGAGCCATGACCAGGGTTCGTTCACGCTCAAATTGATTGAGCTGCAAGAGGCTCTTGTGCAATCACAAGAAAAGAACCTGATGCTATCAGCTCAGCTGCGAGAACTTGAGCGCATGAGTCGAGACGGTGAAGATTTAAAATCTGAACTGATCAACCAGAGCTTACTCCTTACTGACAAGAGTCGGGAAAACAAACAGCTGCACCAAGAACTTGGTCGCATCACTGGTTTACTTGAGCAAAAGTTGCAAGAAACAGAAGAGCTTCGTGCCACTGTTGTCGAGCTTGGCCATCAGCTGAAAACTCGCGAAGCTGAACGTGATTTGCTCGCAGTAATGCTCAATGAAGCTGAGAATGCTCAGCGCAGACAGCAGGCTGATGATTCTTATACTCAGCATCAGCAACAAGGTGCCAAGGGCGATACACCCGGTTGGCTAAAAGCATTCAAGGGCAAGAGCCCGTAAAGCAAGTAAAGTAGCTAAGCAATTATTTTGGATTCTAAAGTGCAAACTATTTCAACTGAACTACTCGCTGGTAACAGACGAGCTTTAGCTCGTGCCATATCAGTAGTAGAAAATGGCGGTGAAGAAGCATCTCAACTGGTGCAAGCTCTTTACCAACACTCCGGCAAAGCCCATATTATTGGTGTCACTGGCTCTCCTGGTGTTGGCAAGTCAACTCTAGTAGATGCTCTCATTACTGAGTGCCGCAAAGAAGATTTGAAAGTAGCCGTATTGGCGGTTGATCCCTCCAGCCCATTTACTGGTGGCGCCATTCTTGGTGACCGCATTCGCATGCAAGGACACACCTTAGATCGCAATGTCTTCATTCGCTCTATGGCCAACCGCGGCCACCAGGGCGGTGTTTCTTTGGCTACCTATGATGCCATTCGTATGCTGGAAGCTTCCGGCTATCAAGTCATTATCATCGAAACCGTTGGCGTGGGCCAATCTGAGCTTGCTATCGCTCAGCATGCCGACACCACGGTCTTGGTTCTTATGCCTGGTTCTGGCGATGACATTCAAGCAATCAAGTCAGGCATCATGGAAATTGGCGATATCTTTGTCGTCAACAAAGGTGATTTGCCTGGTGCCAATAAATCAGCCAGCGAAATCACGGCTTCTTTAGAGCTAAATCATTTTCAGACATCCTGGCGCCCACCTGTGATTTTATCAATTGCTGATACTGGCCAAGGTGTCGACGAGTTATGGCAAGCGGCAAAGGCCCACAAACAGTTTCTAGTTGATGAAAATCTGCTCGATCAAAGACGCAGCCTGCGTATTAAAGCTGAGCTTTCTGAAATCGTGGCTGATATTGCCAGGCGAAATTTAGAGAACTCAATGGAAAGTGATCAGGTTCGTGCGATTTTGAGCAAGATTGTCGGTCGCGAAGTTGACCCCCACACTGCCGCACGGGACCTCTTACCGACTCTGCTGACAGGGTCTATATAGCCTCTATATGCAGTGCATGAACAAGCTTGATACCACTGGTGATGTGAGTATCTAAGCTTAGATAAAAAAGTGAATTCTCTGAATAGTTTCATATTCCCGCAATACGTCTGGTACTGGGAAAGCCTACACTTCCTTACTGATATGTCATCAAGTTCTAGTGCGATCGCATATACACCCACTATCTCAAGCGGCTTGACGTGCGAGGAGCTGCACAATAGGATGTTATCGGTGAACTTCACATTTGTTTAGCTGTCACCGTTCTCATATATAACTCGTTTGCAACTTCCCTTTCTTGGGCGGATATCTGTCGCATGTCTAAAATTGCCATCATTAGCCAACCTGATCAAGGCGTCTTAATTGACGTCGGCGGTTGTTCAACCCTGAAAGAGGCCCTTGAGCATCTTAGTTCTACTCTGCAGTCTTCCAATCAATTTTGGAAGGGTAATAAAGTTATTCTTGGCCTTGGCTCAATTGAGCTCACTGTAGCTCAAGCCGCTCAAGTGCTGGCTTTGGCAAAAGGTGTTGGTGTATTTCCAGAAGAAGTTTTCTCCAAGAACGAAAAGACGAGAGCCGCCTTCCTTGAGAACAGTGTCAAAGTCACTTCCACCCTGTCCATGTCATTGCCCAAGGTAAATGTCGATATTCCTGCCAGCGGCATTCCCTTTGCCGAAGCCGATGTCGAGAGCCAAAAGAGCAGCGTACAACTTGATGTCACCATGATCGAAATGGAGCACGACACAGTTGAAGACACACCACTTCCAGAAGCAGCAGCTGAAGTGAATAAAGACGGCACTAGTGTGGTACTACCACAAGTGCTCTATGTGAAACAGACTTTGCGCTCGGGCCAAGTAGTTTCTCACAAAGGCGATCTTGTTATCGTTGGCGACGTCAATCCTGGCGCTGAGATTATGGCTGAAGGCGACATTACAGTTTGGGGCAGTTTGAGAGGAATTGCTCATGCCGGTATCGGTGGTAATACCGAGGCCGAAATAAGAGCTCTCAATCTTCAACCAATTCAAATTCGTATTGCCCACGCCATTGCGCGCGCTCCCGACCGTCCACGCATTACTTATGCGAACGGTACTGGTCCAGAGATTGCCCGCATTGTTGAAGGCAAGATTCGCATTCAAAAGAACAAAATTGACTAGCCAAATTCTCAAAGCAAGTTATTCAAACAAGTTTTCATTCGTTATCACAAAGCCATACGAGGACACTAAATGAGCGGACGAGTAATCGTAATCACCTCCGGCAAGGGTGGTGTTGGCAAGACAACAGCATCTGCCAACATTGGCGTCGCTCTTGCTTCAACAGGGGTGAGCGTTGCACTGGTTGACATGGACATAGGACTGCGCAACCTGGATATCTTGATGGGCCTCGAAAATCGCGTTGTCTATAATCTAGTCGACGTCGTAGAAGAGCGCTGCAAACTACGGCAAGCTCTTGTCAAAGACAAGAAACTGCCTAACTTGAGCCTTCTTCCAGCTGCTCAGACAAGAGATAAATCAGCAGTAAACGCAGAACAGATGAAAACACTCTGTACTGAGCTGAAGAGCATGTATGACTTCGTTCTCGTTGATAGCCCTGCCGGTATCGAGCAAGGTTTCCAGAACGCTGTTGCTGGAGCTGACGAAGCAATCGTCATCACCACTCCAGAAATGTCTGCAGTGCGCGACGCAGACCGTATTATTGGTTTGCTAGAAGCTCGCAAAGACGAAATCAAAGAGTATCGCTTGGTTCTCAACCGTTATAGACCAACCATGGTTGCCAATAACGACATGATGAGCGTTGATGATGTTCTCGAAATCCTCTCAGTGAAGCTTCTCGGAGTTGTGCCAGAAGATGAAGACATCATCATCTCTACCAACAAGGGCGAACCGATTTCGGGCACTGACAATATTAGAGCTGGCCTCGCTTATCGCAATATTGCTCGCCGCATACGTGGCGAAGATGTAGCGATAATGGATCTTGAATCCAAGAACTCTACTTGGATAAACAAGATTGTCAGCTTCTTTAATCCCACTGTCCGGGTTTAAGGGAGGTCACCATGCAACTACAATTATTCAGCTGGATCTTCCCACCGAAGACTGACGATGTTCGCTCTACAGCTAAAGACAGAATGCGCAGTATGCTCACGCATGATCGTCTAGAGTTGCCAGCCGGACGACTAGAGACACTAGAAGAAGAACTCATGGCAGTGGTCGGCCGCTACTTTGAGCTCGACAAAGACACAACTCACTTTGATCTGCAACAATATGAGCGTCGGGCTAGCTTAATAGCTAACTTCAGACTGCTCCGCTCAAAGTGCTAGTGTAAATACTTAAGTGACGTCTCGAGTCGCAACATCAACGCTAATCCCGTCCTCCCTGAGGAGCCTATTCAATGTCGTCAGCGGCATCGACTTTTGGCTCCTCGGGGCTACGGCTTTTTTAATCACTATTGGTCTTAGTGTGCTGCACCTGTCGCAACACACCCAGGGCTATTTTGATAAGCAGCTACAGTATATGTATGCTGGCCTCTTCTTGATGGTAATTGTCAGTCGTATTCCCCACAAACTGTGGACGAATAAGTGGATGGTTACCCTCATGTATCTCGTCAATATTGCTCTGCTTGTAGCGGTCATGATCAAGGGTCACTCAGCTCAAGGGGCTCAACGCTGGCTAGCTCTTGGCCCGATAACCCTGCAACCCTCAGAATTGGCTAAGTTAGTGGTGATTTTTTCACTGTCATCCTGGTTGAAAAATCATCGCATCAATTCTTTCTTCGACATTTTCAAAATTCTTGGCATTCTTTTGCTACCAGCCGTACTGGTCTTTAAGCAGCCTGACTTAGGCACTTCACTAACGTTTGGCGCTGTATTTCTTGGCCTTTCTTATTGGTCTGGGGCAACAATTGTCGATATCTTAGTATTGATAAGCCCTTTGATCTCTCTGATCTTGAACGCTGTAAACCTTGATTGGTGGTACATATTCCTGGCTGTACTTGCCGGAGTGCTGCTAATTTTCTGGCGCACTTTTGATTGGAAGATCTGGCTTCGTCTTGGCATGATTATTGTGGTCATGGGCGCAAACTATGGCTGTGGGCATGCGCGGCCACACCTCTGGGGTTTGCTCAAGGAGTATCAACAGAAGCGACTAACTAGTTTCGTCAATCCCTACGACGATCCGCGCGGCTCTGGCTACCACATATTGCAGAGCCTGATTGCCATCGGTTCTGGTGGCATTAACGGTGCTGGTCTGGGCCACGGCAACCAGGCTCAGGGCGCCTTTATTCCAGAGCGGCATACTGATTTTATTTTCGCTGTTATCGGTGAAGAACTGGGCTTCCGTATTTGCGTCCTGATTGTCATTGCCTACGGCATTATTTGCTTGCGGGCACTTTTTATCGCCCATCAGGCGAGGAGCAATCCTAACCGAGGTGACCCCGCTGGGGCAGCCATGGCCATTGGTTTGATGTGTATGTTCCTCTTTCACGCATTTATCAATATTGGCATGACCATTGGTTGTATGCCCGTAGCTGGCGTTCCCCTGCCATTTCTGAGCTATGGCGGTACCGCTCTTATTGTTGATTTAATCGCTATTGGCCTACTGCAATCAATTTATTATCACAACCCCAAAGAAGTAAAAGATATCTGGGGTTGAGCAAGGGAGGACGCAGTCTAGTGTGCGCACCAGTGCGACTTACCAAAAGTATCGGTTCTGAGCAGATAGTTACTGAGCCCTTCCCCCTCATTATTATCAAGAATGTCTTGCCGCCAAACCTCTTAGCCGAAATTAAGGCAAGCCTACCTCCTCTTGAAGTACTACTGGAAGGCAAAAAATTCACTAGTAATCAACGCTTCAATTACTCGGCGGCAGCTGTTGCTGCCAATAGCACCATACCCTCAGTGCTTAAAGAAATGGTGGCTGAACATCTTAGCCAGGCCTTTCTTGATGACATAATTCGTCTATTTGGCGACCATATACTGCAACATTATCCTGATTTCGAAGAGAGGTTCGGCCCTCTTACTGCTCTAAAGGCCGGAGTGCGAGGGCAAGTCAATGATGGGCATTGCAATGTTTTTCTTGACTCACAAATTGCTTTCAATACTCCTGTAGAAATTGGTGGGACAACGGTTAGAGGGCCTCACCTTGACGATCCGCGCAAACTCTTTGTCGGTCTGTTTTATCTACGTCTTGATGGTGATCTGTCAAGAGGTTCTGACTTGGAAATCTATTACTCAAAAGTTAGGCCAGCAAGGTTAGATGTGACTCGCACGGCTAATCTTGCAGATATGGCCTTATTTGAGACAGTTAAGTACGAGGCCAATACTTTGGTGCTATTTCTCAATACCCCAAACTCGTTTCATGGCGTAAAGCCACGATCGAGAACACCGTATCACCGAGTTTTTCTCAATCTGCTCGGCGAAATGCCGGAACCACTATTTGAAATTGAACCCAATCGTGACAGTCTTTTCGGTTCAGACATTTATAAGGCTAACTAATGGCAGTCCAACCTTCTATTTTTGATCGGATATCCAGCAAGCATGTTCAGTCGTATCCGTTTCCCCATGCGGTGGTTCATAATGCCCTGCCGGCTTATCTTGTCGATCAATTACTTGCCACCAGGCCAGAACTGAGTCAAGTGGCATCAGCATACAGCCATGCCGAGAGGGCCGCTGGTCAACTTGATGTTCGTCCTGGTGAAAAGATTCATTTACGCTCGGCTCAGCTCTTGAACGCTCACTTTGCTTCAGCAGCTTGGAAAGATACTGTCAGACAGTATCTCCGCGCCTCTGAATTGGCAAAACTTTTGTCGGCATTTGCTCCGTCCATTCGCTCTCAGTATCCGCAAATCGAAAAGGAATGGGGCAGCATATCAAATTGGACTATTGGTCAGAGATTCGTAGATTCAGCATACGATTTCGTTTTGTTAGCCGATGTTCAGCTTTCCTACCACGCACCATCACCAGTGCTGATGGTGGCGGAGAGAGGTCCTCATTTAAAGGTGACAAACAAGCTCTTGATCTGTCAGTATTTTCTGAGAATAGCTGAAGACCAGTCACCAGGAGGAGATCTCTTACTCTACGGCGTCAAAGATAATTCGTCTTTGACCTTTGGTAAAGATCAGCAAGTTGTCAACACAGAGAGTCTCATTCTGGCCAAGCGTATTGAGTACAAAGCCAATACAGCTGTGGCTTTTCTTAATTCGCCCAGATCATTTCAAGCCTTTTCAGAACATGGTGGCACGCACCATCCGTGCTTTTATTTGAATATAGTTTTGGAATTCGCAAAACCAATATTTTCGATCTAGGTCAGCTATTTGCGCGGCCCTTTGAACAAACTTATAAATTTACTGCCTAGCCGTTCCAGAGTACGAATTTTTTCAGCTTTAAGGCTATATGGTGGAAGAAAATCTTGATCTAATGCCAGCCTCTGGCCGATGGGCATCGGCTGGCCCTCTGCTAAGGCAAGAAGTTGCTTGAGCAATGACGGTCTGACACTGCCGTTGTTAATCTGTTCTTGTACTTGCCTGACTGTAATGAAGTTGTCATTTATTGCTTCCTTCAAGTATCCAATCCAGATCTTTTCATCGGCATTGTGATTACTGGTCCAGGGTTGTTGGGTCAGGTCGGTAAAATGAACTAATGAAGTTATGCCAGGCTCGTAGAGATCAAGACTATTCCAATGAGGGGGAATCAGCGCCTCAAAATTGGGCGCTGCTTTCATATCGTGCATAAGATCAGAATAGCTATAAGTGCCATCGTCTAGCAGCCTAATCAAATCACCTATGCGCCATCCCAATCTATTGCAGTTTAAAAGCATAACGGAGAACTGCGATTGCCTCTGATAGTCAGTCGTCGACTTAACACAGAGCAAGTCACATTTATCAAACTGCCCATTCATATGCCTATCCAATTGCCACAATTGGCTAATATCGTCCGTAACAAGCATGTCTGAGTCTAGATATATTGCCTTACCTGAAAAACCTTTTAGTTCAGGGATGAGAAAACGCTGGAAGCTAAACGAAGTTCGGCTCTGACAGTCGGATCTCTTGGGCTGTGGAATCACGATGGATGACTGATAGAGAAAATGGCATTTGGTAGTTATACTGCTGTGCTTCGCAATCGAGTACTCAAGAACCTTTGCTGGCAACCATTCGCGGTCAGTGGCACCGATGAAAATCGGGATAGGACATTCAACACCCAATGGAGCAAGTTTGACTTTGTGCTTGCCAATGATCGACGAAAACTGGCGAAACTGTGAGTCAAAAGATAGTTGACCGTTCGCTAGCTTGGTTTGCCCTTGTATATCTGAGAAAGCCTTATCGTAAGCTGTTCCACCGTCCACGCCAAGCGTGTTTATTGTAGTAGCGCCAGCCTGTGCCAGTAGTGCTATGGCCGCTTCAGAGCCGAAATTTGATACCAATACTGACGCATGATCGCCATGCCTTGACTGCCCTGTAACGAGGTCATACCAAAGCAAGCGCTCTTCTCTTTCCAGTTTTTCAAGAACAGGGTATTCACTGGTAACCTGCAAAAGAGTCTTCTCACCAGCTCTAAACTGATGGTGCGGAAACCATGGCATTACAACGTATTTTGCATTTCTCTCAAGCCCAGAGCCAAGATGGGCCACAACTTCTATGTCGATAATGTGAGCAATATCAACGGTCAGTTCTCGCACCGCATGATTTAGAGATAGCGTCTTATAGCCAGTTAAATCAAAATCACGATGTCGAGAAAATGTTGGTCCTTTTCCCAGCACCAACCAAGGCAATCTACTCATTGCCTCATCTTGTCGAAAGAAGTCAATGAAACTATGCACTATTTACTTGCCCTTAAGGTTAAAGGTAAGCTCGGTTGGAGAATGATAGACTGGTTTGTTCTCGGCGTTCATAAACCATAGATTAAGAGAGCTATGTTCAAGCCATTTACCATTTGGCAGTCTATCACTTAATGAGGTTTTACTTTGAGCGCTCCAAAGGTATCAATTTGCCTGCCTGTCTACAATGGCGCTCTCTACTTAGAAGATGCTATTGAAAGTGCACTGTGTCAGACTTTTGAAGATTTCGAGCTATTAATTTTCGATGATCACTCAAGTGATCGCTCTTGCCAGATTATCGAAGACTATGCAAAGCAAGATAAGCGCATCGTCAAAGTTCTGAACGAAAACAATGTCGGTCTCTTCGCTAATTACAATCGCTGCATCGATAAAGCCAAAGGCGAATTTATCAAACCCTTTGCCCAAGATGATTTGCTTCATCCTTCGTTGCTAGAAAAATCCGTGGCGGTGCTTGCTGCCGAACCGACGGTTAGCCTAGTTAGTTGTCATCGGCATTCAATTGATTCTGCTGGTCAATTGTTGAGGGCAGATGATCTGCTTTCATCCGGCGATGCTTTTCCTTGCGATCAAGTTGTCGATGGTAAGTCTGTGGTGAGAAAGTGCCTCTTCCCAATAGTTAACTATATTGGTGAACCTAGTACCGTGATGTTTCGCCGGAATAATGGCGGTACTGGTTTCGACGAAAGCTTTCACCATATCGGAGACCTTGAATACTGGTTTAGGATCTTGATGGAGGGTGACTACTATCATATTTCAGAAACATTATGTAATTTCAGACGCCATGAAAAATCAGCGACCCTAGTCAACGCCAAAGGGCTTTTAGGCGGTCTTGACCTATTAAAAGTGGCGCGAAAATACGGGCCAACTATTGAAAGTTTCGGCCAGACAGAACAAACCTTTCTCAAGCAATCCATCAGAGCCTATTCAAGCTATTTACAGTCACTGGTTGATTATGGCACCATCGGTGTTTCTACAATCAGAACTGAATATGGGCTTTGTTATGATAGTCCTAAGCCGGAAGGGAAGCTAGAGACGGAGCTAAATCGTAAGCAGCTTCAATCTCTGATCGATTTTCGTGAGCTGGCATTCCAGGCCATGATTCAAGTCGCAGAGCTGTTGGGTGAACCGAGAGTTAGCAGAGAGAAATCTAGAGTAATTTCAAAAAATCAGTTTCTGATTGAGTCTCTAGAATCAGAAGTGAGACTTTTGGTAGAAAGCCCATCTTGGAGGAATACACGCTATTTGCGAGAAATCAGTCGTGTTCTCGCGCTCAGCGAAGTGACTGAAGATGACTCAATTGAGTTTGATCAGGCTGGCGACATTGTGCAACAGCAGATTCTCTACATCGACTATTTAAAAAAACTTGTTGAGCGCATAAAGAATAGCCGCTCTTGGAAAATTACTAGATCCTTGAGAGCTAGATAATTGCTCGTGATACTCTTTGATGTGCCAACGCAGAAGTACAACGTCTTCATAGGCGTGACTCAGGAAAAGCTTCGGACTATCTAGAGACGAACTGAAATTACTTCAGCTAAAACTGCTCCTGATCCATTCCTTTCCACCAGGCAATGGTAGCCCAAACGGCCAGAAGCGAGCCGACTACTAGCATGGGCAAAAGAAATGGCTTGAGGTAACAGGCGAAGTAAGCGCCAATAACCATGGAGAGCAAGCTGACGGCGAGCTTGAAGATACTCAGCTCGTAGTTGCTCATGGTTACCTTTTTGGAAAAGAACATGAGGAAGTAGTACATAGTGATCAACTAGCCTCGCGAGCGTTATAGGGCTGTATCTATCTCAATAATGAATGATCAATAAAACTCAGAGAAGATTTACTCACATGTTGTAACATTCCAAGGCATTCACCTTGGAGATGTAAGAGATGCCGACTACGGAATCGACCTTAGCAAAGACCGCGCCAGCGGTTGAAATGAGCTACACGGTCAAGAACCAAGCACTTCTGGATTGGGTCACCGCAGCAGTAACGCTCTGCCAGCCGGATCGCGTTTATTGGTGCGACGGTAGCCAAGAAGAATATGACCGCCTATGCGAAGAAATGGTCGAAGCTGGCACTCTCATCAAGCTTGATCCCGAAAAACGCCCAGGAAGCTACCTTGCCCGTTCGGCCCCTTCTGATGTGGCCCGTGTCGAAGACCGCACCTTTGTCTGCACCAAAGTCAAAGAAGATTGCGGCCCCAACAATAACTGGATGGAACCTGAGACCGCCAGAATTATCCTCAAAGACTTCTTCAAAGGTTGCATGCGTGGTCGCACCATGTATGTCATTCCTTTCAGCATGGGCCCGTTAGGCTCATCACTTTCTCAAATTGGCGTTGAGATTACCGATTCGCCATACGTAGCTGTCAACATGAAGCTTATGACCCGCATGGGCAAGCCGGTAATTGATGTACTCGGTACTGATGGCGAATTCATTCCTTGCTTCCATAGCGTTGGCCACCCGCTCTCGCCCGGTGAGAAAGATGTGGCCTGGCCTTGTGATGCTGAGCACAAATACATTTGCCACTTCCCTGAGACCAAAGAAATTTGGTCCTACGGTTCTGGTTATGGCGGCAATGCTCTGCTCGGCAAAAAATGCCTCGCTCTGCGTATTGCCTCGCACATCGGCAAAAACGATGGTTGGTTAGCCGAACACATGCTGATCATGGGTGTAAAAACTCCTCAAGGCGAAAAGTCTTACGTAGCTGCGGCCTTCCCAAGCGCCTGTGGCAAAACCAACTTCGCCATGCTTATTCCGCCGAAGAGCCTTAATGGCTGGGAAGTGACCACCGTCGGTGACGACATTGCCTGGATCAGGCCAGGTAAGGACGGCAAACTATATGCCATCAACCCCGAGGCCGGATATTTTGGCGTAGCACCTGGTACTTCTGCCAAAACCAATGCTAATGCCCTGGCTACCCTAAGCAAAAATTGCATATTCACAAACGTTGCGCTCACCCCGGATGGCGATGTCTGGTGGGAAGGGTTAACTGATGAGCCTCCCGCTGAGCTAATTGATTGGCAGGGCAGGCCGTGGACACCAGATTGTGGCCGCAAAGCAGCTCACCCAAATAGTCGCTTTACTGTTTCGGCTCAGCAGTGCCCTTCTTTAGACGACCAGTGGGACAATCCGGACGGGGTGCCAATTAGCGCCTTCGTCTTCGGTGGCCGCCGCGCTTCTGTGATACCACTGGTAGTGCAAGCTTTTAACTGGAGCTTCGGCGTTTACATGGCCGCTACTTTAGGCTCAGAGACAACTGCTGCTGCTGCAGGTAAGGTTGGCGAAGTGCGTCGTGACCCTATGGCTATGTTGCCTTTCTGCGGTTATCACATGGGTGATTACTTCGATCACTGGCTACAAATCGGGCACAAAGTAGAGAATCCACCAAGAATCTTCTGCGTCAATTGGTTCCGCACCGATGAAGATGGCAAAATGATCTGGCCTGGTTTTGGCGAGAACATGCGCGTACTTAAGTGGATTGCTGGCCGCGTTCAAGGCACTGCTGGCTCAGCTCAGACAGTCTTGGGCTGGATGCCACGATACAAAGATGTAGACTGGACCGGCCTTGAGTCTATGAAAAAAGAACAGTTTGAAGAGCTGATGAAGATAGACACGGCGCTCTGGCAGCAAGAACTGGATTCACATGGCGAGTTCTTCGCCAAATTGAAAGAGCGTATGCCTGAAGAACTAGTTCTGATTAAACAGATGCTGACATTGAGCTTGGCGAGGCTGTAGTCGGACAAGCTCTGATCAACAATCGGCAAAAAGGAAACAAGAAAAGAGCTGCCAGATTAGCTGGCGGCTCTTTTGCTAGATAATTAGCCGAGCCAAAAACTACTCGCGAATAAACTTCATCAGCAGCTCATCAGCTTTTTTGCGAGCTGGTGTCATTTCTGGTGTGAGCATCCGCGCTGTCAGGCTGTTCATCTCTATCTGCACTTGACCAGGCGCTCTTGTAATTTTACTGAGATCGAGAGAATGATCTACCAAAGCAGTAAGCGCCACTGGTTTTTGCGCTGCGGCTACGGCTCCATGTCGAATCATAGATTCATTAATTTCGGGAATAGTGCTGATGCCAAAGCTCTTAAGGCGAGCGGCTTTCAAGGCATCAACAACGTGCTCACCTTGAGGGTTACTACCGACTAACTCTCCGTCAACGAAAGCCATCTTAAATCTGTGCGGCTTAACAACAACTTCGGCACCTTCATTGGTGATACCAGTGAATGGTTGAAGTCGTTTGATTTTCGTGAACCAAGTGACACTCTCACCTTGTTCTTGAAGAACTTGCCTGAATGCTTTACCCATAAAAGGGCTATCCTCTACCAGTAAGATTCCTTCTCTTTGATTAGGAAGGAGCTTTCCAATCTGACCACGGGCAGCATAGGCTATGCCGATTGCTGCAGCGGCGCCACCGACAGCCAAGGCAGTCTTGCCAGGGTTTTCGTAAGCCTCTTGCCAGAGATTGGAAGCAACAGAAGAGATAGAAGAATCGCTCTTCTCAACTTTATCGTGACCGGATTTATTGATTTCATGTGGTTGTGGCATGCCTATGTTTTACCGCTTTGAAAGTAACATGTCACCGTGGAAAATACGAAAACCGCAAGCAACATCAATATCCGCGATAGGCAGCTCCCTGTGCTACGGCTTTAACACCAGGGACATTCTGCAACGAACCATAGCGATCAACGGCATAGCGTATACCTGCCACCATATTGTCGATTGGGTCGAGAATATTCTTGTGACCGGGAATCGCATAGGCATTAAATGTTGGCCCAATTGTTTGCATCAAACCTTTTGAAGGTGTTCCCTTCGCAGCGTTTGAATCCCAGTTGTTGACGGCATTTGGATTCCACGAGCTTTCTTTTTGCACAATCAAATTGACAGCGCGCAAGTTTGCATCAGTCACAGGTACTCCGGCAAGCTGTAGGGCCTCAGTAATCTTTTCTCTCTTTTCGCCCTCGGGAATTGTTCCAGCCACTTGTCGTTCAGTGTTTTGACGAGCTGTAGCAATGTCATACAATTTTTGACCAGCACTAGACAGTTGTCGGCCTTCATCAGTGTTCAAGTCAGCGGCAGAAACATCATTTGGTGCTTTGCCGCTGAGCATAGCTGCAGCAATATCACCAGGTTTGTCGCCAACCTTGGCTTTCATCTGGTCCATCAAAATTGATGCGACACCTTCTTGAGCATCTTTAGGTAAGAGAGTCTTCATCTCATCTTTAGTGGGTTCTCCGCCCTCTTTCATTTTGTTAGCCATGGCCTTGAGCTTGGACAAAAATTCTGGATTCTTCAATTTTTCAGCAAAGCCTTTTGGTAGCTTGCCTTCCTTTATAAGCTTCTCGATCAAGGCTGGATCTGGTGGATCACCAAGCCCTTCAAGAAATGCACTTAACTGATTGCCAGAGAAACCATAGCGACCCACTCGATAATGGCCGTCAGGAACGCGCCGTACTGTTTCGTAGGCATTATCGCGATCTGGCTTCCATAAGCCTGCCACTGCTTCCTTTACACCCATTTCTTTGTCAGTTTCATTTAGTTGACGGGGCACGTCACGGGTGCCAAATGAACCCATACGCTCAGTGGCGGCCATAGGCATATCTACACCACGGCCACCTTTAAAGCGATTAGTTTCTTCAATTGCTTGTTTAGTTTCTGGTGTGAGGTCGGGCAAATCGTTTGCTGGTTTTAGATTTTGACTGGCCTCTAACTCGGGCGAGATGATGTTGTCTTGGTCACTGATTGGAACACCGGCGATTGCCAGTGGATTAGTAGCCTTGATTCGCTCTGAAAGGTACTTCACCAATTCATCGGCTGCTGCACTCTGGGCGTCTGTAGGATTAATCTGACCTGGAGCACGCTCAATTTGTACCTTAATATCCTTAGAGTTAAGTTTTTCAGGATCGCCATTCATTTCGATGCGACCGTCGGCCTTCACAACAAAATGAGGTTGTTGTTTCGGTGGCTTATCGAGATCTTGCATTTCGACATTGATTTTTGGCACGCTCTTGTCGATAGCCGGACTAGCGTCTAGTCGCTCGGTCGGTGTGATCTTGGAGTTGTCAGTGATTACTCCACGGGAGGCCAACTCACTGGGTGCTTTGAGAGAATCAAGGGGCTTTGTGGCCACAGGGGCTGGAGCCACCGGAGTGATTTCTAACTTCTGACCAGCATCGCCTCCTACCTTGGCGGGAGCGGCAGTGGCTGACTCAGGACTACTAAGCAAATGCGAAGCTTGTATACCAAGTGGGTTGATGTGTCCAACCCGTTGGGGTTGAATAGCCTTGTCGCTGGCTCCACTGTCGCTTCCTGATTTTCCTGGGCTCGTCATTTCTGCAGTTTCCTAGTTTCTGGGCTTTGGTACAGTCATATTTTTATCCATTATGTAAGGTGTCGCAATGGGGAGATCACGTACTTAAAGCGCTATACAAGCTAGCGTAGGTTCCCCAGAGACAAAGCGCCTGACCTGTGGAACGATACTTAGAACCCCACGCGCAATCTCCAAAAACCACCACGGCCTTAAAGGGCTGGCCACTGCTTTAACGTTTATTCCACTGGACGATAGGCCGCCGCCCAGACGATCATCCGGGCCTGAGCGATCTGGGCTTATAAGTCAAAAGCAAAATCAATACCCCACGAATTTTGTTCCCAAATTAGGCCTCTAGGGCGAACAGTATTTGAACTGTTTCGCTCTTAAGCGCTCTAGCCTCCCGCTCACCTAGTATCAGTACATCGACTGCTACTGGATGACTGACATGTATTACTTGCCAAAAACTCTCAACCTTGCAACGCCAGGAAAGAACCTGTTCAAGAGGCTCTACCTCTATACAATAGAGCGGTTTCCTCTGGGCCAATATGGAGTCATCACTGCTCTTTTTGCCCTGAGCGGCCTGAGCTTATCGAGTGCACTGAGGACGGGCCATGCCCACTTCAGCCTAGGGCAATATGCAGTGGCGGCACTTACTACTTTTATTTTGTTCTATCAGCTACGAGTAGCCGATGAATTCAAAGATCACAGTGATGATTGTCGCTATGCCCCGGAGCGCCCAGTACCGCGGGGGCTTGTCACACTGAGAGAGCTAGGTTCTTCTGCGCTTCTCTTAGCCTTGCTGCAACTAGGGCTGACAACGGCTCTCAAACCAGGGCTTTGGCCATTTCTCTTTGCCATTTGGATCTACTTTGCTCTAATGTCAAAAGAGTTCTTTATCGGCAGCTGGTTGCGTCAACATCCTGTTTGTTACATGCTCAGCCACATGTTTATCTTAGTCTTTAGTGATCTCTTCATTGCTGCCGTAGATTTCGTTGGTAGCAGTAAAGGTCCAGCACTACTCTTACTATTTTTCTTGTGTGGTAGCTTCTTTAACGGCATGGTGATTGAGTTTGGGCGAAAAGTCAAAGCCCCTGAATGTGAGCGCGAAGGCATAGAAAGTTATTCACGTGTCCTTGGCTTACAACCGGCTGTAGTGGCACTGACGACATCGGTGATAGCGGCGCAGGCCTGCCTAACTTTAGCACTGCCGCATTCTTACAACTTGGCTGCCTTTGTCTTTGCTTTAGTCGACTGTTTTGCCTTTGTCGTCTTCTATAAATTCATGACTAAGCCAAGCCAGGCTAAGCAGAAGCAGGTAGATGCACTATCTGGCCTTCTAGTAGCCGTTTCGTATTTAACAGTTTCACTAATTTCATGGATTTAGAAAAATGATATTCAACATTGAACAATTACTAGAACTAGATGGCCACGAGCTTCATTTTGTTGCTGGTGGCAAAGGTCGCAATTTGGTTGAACTTGTGCGACACGGCCTGCCAGTGCCACCGTTCTACGTAGTCTCAGCTAAGGCATTAGAATTAGCATACCTAAGTCATTGGGGTGTCGCTCTTGCTGAAGATATAAAAAGTAGTCACGGTGATTTGGCCGATCGAATTCGCCAATCAGCTCAGTCTGCGCGATTGAAACCGGAACTTCTCGGTTCTGACAATTGTCATCTAGGCGCTTCAAATGTCCTGGCAGTGCGGTCATCAGCTCAAGGTGAGGACGGCGAGAAGTCGTTTGCGGGTCAACTGGTTTCTTTCTTGAACGTACCACATGAGCAATTAATAGACAAAATCTTTCAAGTATTTGCCTCTGGTTTTGAGCGCCGAGCTCTGGCATACCGCAAGCTCAATCGCCTGGGTGATGCCGTTATTCCTTCAGTTGTTGTGCAAAAGATGATCGCTGCCGACAGCGCTGGTGTAATTTTCTCCCATGACCCTGTCAACGGAGATAGCTCTGATAAGAGTAATGCGTTAGTAGCAATTACCAGTGGTCTGGCTGACAAACTGGTAAATGGCGAGATTGACGGCACTACCATTTATTTGAGCCGTCAGACCGATGCGCAGCATACAGCCAATGCCTTGCTCTCAGCAGAACAGATGGAGAGTCTTTTAAAGCTACTGGGCCAATGCGAAAAAATATTTGCCTGCCCCCAAGATATCGAATTTGCAGCGGCTGCGGGAGAAATTTATTTACTTCAGGCCAGAGCCATAACCACAATCAAACCAAATTCAGGCAAACAGGACAATGTCGTTGAAATAACACGTGTCTTCGACGGTAGCAATATTCAAGAGAGTTATCCTGGCATCACAAGCCCGTTGACCTTTTCGTTTATTAACAGTGCCTACCAAGAAGTCTACAAAAGTTTTTGTCGGCTAATGGGTGTTAATGAGAAGACCATTCAAGCGGAAGCTGACCTTTTCAGTACCATGCTGTCCTACATTGATGGTCGGGTTTATTACAACCTGGCCTCCTGGTATAGGCTGATGGCTTTGCTTCCGGCCTATAAAACCAACCGTACTTTTATGGAAGGCATGATGGGCCTAAGTCAATCTGCTAGTGAAGTCTCCAGCTTTGAGAAAAGCCCAAAAGCAGCGAAGATCTCCCTTGGCGATCGCATGAACACTATCAAAGCAATATCCTGCATCATCTCAAATTATCTAAGCTTGAACAGTCAAATCAAAGACTTTAACACTAGACTCGACTTAGCTCTATCTGATTGTCAGCTCGAATCTATGAGCTTAGACGAGCTCTATCAACAATATCGAAATCTAAAGGTAAGCTTACTAAGCAATTGGCAAGCGCCGGTAACCAACGACTTTTTTGCCATGGTCTTCTTCGGTGTATTAAAGAAACTTGCCGATAAAGAAGACAACCAATATATCTACAACCTGATTTTGCAAAACCATGGTGGCATTATTAGTGCAGCTCCACCCAAATTGATTGCTGAAATTGCTGCACTAATTGCTTGCGATAAAGAGCTGTGCCAGGCAATGATCCTGCGCAATCAGCCCCTTGCTCTGCAGCTGCTGCAATCGCACAAAGAAGCGCGTCTTCTCTATTTGGAATATCTCGAGCAATTTGGCGACCGCAGCATCGGTGAACTTAAGCTAGAAACAAAGTCTGTCAAAGATGACCCTTCAGTTCTACTCAATACCATAGGTAGTCTAGCCCTTAGCTATAGCCAACCAGCAAGCAAAGCCGTAGAACAGCCTGCCAAGAATGAACCTAGAAACTTGAGTAGCAGCAAGAGCTTAAGGCGACAACTCTTGATCAAGCTTGTGGCTGGCCAGACCAAAGAGTCATTAGCAAATAGAGAAAATCTGAGATTCGCTCGCACCAGAGTCTTTGGTCGAGTGCGAAAAATTGTTCAGACCATGGGGCTGCGACTGCTAGAACAAAACTGTATAGATAGTACTGAAGACGTTTTCTACTTAACTATTGAAGAATTACTCGGCTTCATTGACGGTACAGCAGTATCCACCAATCTCAAAGCGCTAATTACCCTGCGAAAAGATGAACAGGCCCGTTTTGCTCCAAGCTCAGCTGAGAGACTTGTCTTAGTTGGCGCCAGCGGTCTGAGAAAGTCTAATTTATTTTTGCCCAGAGAAAAGGCAGAAGCTGGTGGCCAAAAGCGTGGTTTAAAGGGCCTGGGAGCCTCAGCTGGTGTAGTTGTGGGTCGGGCCCGAGTTATTCTCAATCCTGAAAGCGAAATGCTTCAACCGGGCGAGATTCTCGTAGCTGACCGGACAGATCCAGGTTGGATCGTCCATTTCGCTACCTGTGCTGCAATCATAGTTGCTCATGGCAGCCTTCTTTCACACACAGCTATAGTTGCTCGTGAACTAGGAATTGCCGCTGTCGTTTCTTGCAAAGGTGCTCTGGAGCAGATTCGAACTGGCGACCTAATCGAGGTCAATGGTTCCAGCGGAGTTGTCACCGTTCTTTCTTCCCCAGAGTTAGAGTTGATCGAGGAGGAAAACAATGCAGTTCCTGCCTAAGCGAGTCAAATTCAACCAAGATCTAATCCGCTACTCTCAATGTTGGGAAGACACCGATCTGGTGCTCGACAATTTGGCTGTCTCTCGTGGAGATGTCATTCTTTCAATAGCCTCTGCTGGAGACAATACTTTGTCTCTGCTAACAGCTAATCCGAGTAAGATCATCGCTATAGATTTTTGCCAGGCGCAACTTGCTGTGGTGGCGCTCAAAATTGCAGCCTTCAAAGCCCTAAGCTACGAAGAGCTCCTCACTTTTCTAGGCATTGGTAAGCCAAAATCTACCACTGCTAGATTGGCAACTTATGAGCTGTTGCGCCCACTATTAGCTCTTCAACATCGTCAGTTTTTCGACAAAAGACCAGAACTGATTGTCAACGGCATAATTAATAGCGGGAAATTAGAGCGCTATTTTGCTATCTTTCGTCAATTCATTCTGCCTCTGGCACACAGCAGAAAGACTGTCAATGCACTATTCGAAAATCGCACACTCTTAGAAAGGCAAGAGTTCTTCGAGCGCCAATGGAATACCGTATGGTATCAACTGGCATTTAAGTTATTCTTTGGCAAAACCACCATGGCTTTGATTGGCAGAGAAGCCAGTTTCTTCAAAGAGGCTAGCGGCTCCCTCTCTAGTTTTCTTGCCCGCGCTTCTGAGGCCGCATTAACTGATGGTACGCCAAGCAGCAATCACTATTTACACTATATTTTGACCGGTAAATATGGCTCAGTTTTGCCGCACTATTTAAGACGAGCGAATTTCGAAGCTATTCGCTCAAATTTAGATAAAGTTGTCTTGGTTGAAGGCAATCTGCAAACGGTTCTAGAACAGTTGCCTAGTGATTCAATTGATGCCTTCAACTTGTCTGATGTCTTCGAGTATATGACTGAAGATACCTGTGAAATTTTGAGTCATAGCATCAACCGTGTGGCAAAACGTGGAGGCCGACTAGCCTACTGGAACATGGCAGTGGATCGCTTTGCCAATCAGTACGACAACAATTTAATTGCCACTCGCCGCTTTGGTCAGATTCAAAACAGCCAAATTCAAGGCGACCAGGGTCTTGCAGCCGCAAGCACGACATTCTTTTATAGGCGCTTCTGCCTAGACGTTGCCATCGAAGGAGCGCTCTGATGTCATTGCAATCACTGATTAGCATTGTAGCTAGCTCACTTCTGGTACTTCTGGTCCTAGTCAGCCTGCTTTGGCTGCTCTCGTGCTTTAGCAAACCATCCGAGAGATCGCGCAAATTAATTCATATGTTCATGGGTCTTACATGTCTTGGCCTGCCCTGGTTGTTCGACTCTCCAACCCCGGTAATTATTTTATCGATCATTGTCTCAATTCTCTTGAGTGCCCTAAAACTATCACAACAGTCAAAGCTATATCCCGTGCTCTTCTCTGTCGGCCGGCACTCAATTGGTGAAATTTGTTTCCCTCTTGGTGTATCTCTTACATTTGTACTTAGTAATGGTGTGCTGACACATTACATAGCACCAGTTGCGATACTGGCTTTAGCCGATTCTTTATCAGCACTAATTGGCATGCGCTTTGGTTCAAAGTTTTATAAAGTAGTAAACGGTAGTAAAACTCTTGAAGGGTCACTAGCCTTTTTTCTCACTGCCGCGGCAGCAGCTTTTGTCACACTGAGTTTGCTAACCAGCGAGAGCTTCTCTCATATAACTATGGTGGCACTGATTGCGGCCATCGCGGCGACAGCTTTTGAAGGCATGTCCTGGGGCGGTCTCGACAATCTCTTCGTGCCAGTGGGAACCTTATTGGTGCTTGCCCAAATTGACGGGCAGTCAGACGTGCAACTGTCACACACTCTTGCCGTATTCTCTGGTGTCTTCTTGCTGATTCTAGCCCTTAAGCGCTTGTCGACTCTTGAGGGTGGAGCTGCTCTTGCTGTGGTCGGCTACATGTATGTCTGCTATATGCTGGGTGGACTGGCCTGGCTATTGTTGCCCGTCGTTCTTTATGCCAGCTATCGACGTTTGATGCCTAAACGTTTTGCCAAGATTGTCTCTACCCACTCAATTTTTGGCGTACTGTCAGTCGCTTCAGTAGGAATCTTTTGGCTATTAGCCAGCCACAAGAGTGATGCCTATATCTATCCCTATGCTACGGCTCTCGCCACCCATGGAGCGATCATTGCTTCAGCTCATATTCATTTAGACGCATTTGATGATTGCGCCAACTGGGACAAACTGAAGCTCTATGCCATTGGCTGCTCAGTGCTTAAGAGTTGGTCTTTGATTTTCATACCTTTGATGTTCTTGACTGGATTCTCGGCAGATCATGTAGTCAAACTTTTTCTTGCACCGATTTGGATATTCGTAGCCACAGCCATATTTGTTACAACGACCAAGGTCGGTCCTGATTTTCGCAACAGTTCAAGCCGCTGGATAAAACAAGGTGTCTGCGCTGCTCTTGGCTCGGCCCTAGCTCTAGTCGGCACAGTATAGAGGTAGCAAATGAAAGTGCTTTTAAAACCGGGCCAAGACTTGACTCTGTCAATCGGCAGTGATGCCAAAGCCCAGCTATATTTTAGAGAGAAATTCGCTTGCCTGGGGAAAGTTGAATTCGCCAGCAAGTACTCTGAGGATAATAGCTCTGAGAATATGCGAGAAGTATCTCTAGAGCTACTTGAAGTGGCGACACAAATGGCGATCGCGCAAGGGCAACAAACTTTGTTTGCGCCCCTAGACGGCGATACCTGGCACAGCTACCGCACCATAATCGAAAGTTCGCCTGCACCTAAGTTTTTTCTAGAACCAGCATCTCCTTTAAGCGCCGAAGTATTAGAAGAAGCTGGCTTTTCCCTCACTGCTCAATATTCTTCTTCGCTGATAGACATTGCTTACTCTAAAGCGGCAATAGAGGCAACTATTGCCAGACATGAGGCCACGATTGAAAAGTCGTTTTTGGTCAGACATTTAAATTCGGCAAATTTTGCGGGCGAGCTGAGAGAAATTTATGAGCTTTCGCTGAAGAGCTTCAAAAATAATTTTCTCTATCAAGCTATCTCTTATAAAGATTTCGTTGAGCTTTATCACCCGCTAGTTAACCTAATAAAAAGTGAACTGGTATGGCTGGCATTTAACCAGGGTAAGCTCGTGGGCTTGCTCTTCGCCTTGCCTGACATACTCAATCGAGAGCAAATTATACTTAAGACAGTGGCCGTAGACCCCGATTACACCGGTCTTGGTATCGCCAGCTATTTGCTTGCGCGGGTGCAGAAAGAAGCACTCAACCTTGGCTATACCTGTGCAGTGCAGGCCCTATACAAAGCTGAGAATAAGTCGGCCCAGCTCACAGCAGGGCTGACAACAAAAGTAATTAGACGCTATGGCCTCTTTGCCCTAGATCTAAGACCGCGAACAAAGGCAGGTCTGAAATGAATATCGCCACCACTCTTGAGCAGCTTGCCCTAAAGCATCCAGAGCACATCGCAATTATTGAGCAGAAGAAAAGGCAAAGCAAAAGTACTAGTTACGCTGAGCTAAATCAGCAAGTGCAAGCAGTTGCCGCCCATTTTAAGCAGTGTGGTATCAAGAAGGGCGACATAGTACTTCTTTATGCAGATATCAGCAGCGCCTTGTACGTTCTGCTTCTTGGCATAAATCGCATTGGAGCAGTGGTGCTCTTTATTGACCCAACCTACGGGCCCAAGGAGATACAACACTGCATAGAACTGACTAAGCCAAAGGCAATTGTAGTGGCCGATCGTCTGCAACTGATTGCTAAGGTGGTCGCTCCGCTTTTTGGTATCAAGCAAATTTTAGCCCTTAATGACTTCAATTTAGAGAGAAAGGGGACTGTTTCAGCAGGCAACGTTGCTGAAATCGCCCAAGTAGAAGACTGCCATCCTGCCTTAATAACTTTCACCAGCGGCAGCACCGCCTTGCCAAAAGGCATCGTCAGAAGCCATGGTTTTCTCCATTATCAGTGCAAAATTCTTACTGCCGAATTAGCTATAGGAAACTGTCAGTCAGAACTTACCACTCTGCCGATATTTGTCTTAGCAAACCTGGCCCGTGGTGTCACTTCTATTCTACCGAGCAGTAATCTCAGAAGCCGCTTTAAATTAAGACAACAGGCGCATAGTGCTGAAGTTGTTAGGCAAATACTCGAGCATCTGCCAGAAAGATTGCTAGCAGCGCCGGCCTTTCTCAGCCAGGTGGCAAGCTACTTGAAAGGGCGCAAGCTCAAGTGCTCTTTTGTCAAAGAAGTCTTTACTGGTGGTGGTCCGGTGTTTCCACAGCTGCTCGAATTGCTAGCAGAGGTATTTCCCAACGCCCAGGTGATCACTGTGTATGGCTCTACCGAAGCAGAGCCAATCGCACATATGGCAGTAGCTGAAGATGGTTGCCATTCACTCAATACTAAAAGTGCTGGCCTGCCCCAGGGTAAAGTCTCTCACCATGTAGACCTGGCAATACTTTCTGATGATGTCTTCCTTGAATACAGCGAAAGTGAGTTTCAAGCAGCAAAAGCTGCCGCCCATGTCGTTGGTGAAATTGTGGTGGCTGGCAGACACGTTATCGATGGCTATATTGGCGCAATAGGTAATAGCGAAAGCAAAATAAGAGTTGGCAGTCGGATTTTTCATCGTACTGGGGACGCTGGCTACTTCGATAGCAACGGCAACCTCTTTTTAGTCGGTCGTGCATCAATGGAAATAGTCACCCCGGGTGGTTCGGTATACCCCCTTGCAGTAGAAGCCGCCGCCATGGCGACAGGTCTTCTTGATAGCTGTGCTTTCTTAGTAGTGGGCAACAAGAGAGTACTAGTAGCCAAGCTCAACTCTAACGCCAATAGAAATAGCGAGGCCGTACTTCTCCAATGCCTAAAGTTCGCTTACATCGACAAAGTAGTAATACGCGGCAACATACCGATGGACAAACGCCACAGTTCGAAAATTCTGTATAAGAAGCTGGTACAGGTCCTGACCTAGATATCTGGTTGAAATAGCTGGTTAGGAATCTGATTTAGGGATATGGGTCGATATCATGCTCTCTTCTGAACGCTCAAAAGCTTCAAGTTGAGAGGCGGGCACATTTATACCCGTCAATTTGTTGCCGTATCCAAGTGTAACCATGCGATCTTGTACGGCAAATATATCTTCTACATATCGAGCGAGGGCACGTCCCTGGGGCACGATTTGCTCTACTGTGGCACTAAGGAAATAGTCAGCGGTGACACCACCGGCCACATTGGCATTGCGTTCAGTGCCCCATTTTGTGGCAAAGCGCAAAGTCAGAGGAGCGCCTGGCTTAGCCATTAAGCTCAATTTCCGACTAAAACCTTGACTATTTAGGTCAATTTCACCGAGAAGCTGATTAAATGAATCAGGACCGTTTGGCAATTGCCCCTGCATTCGCCCGGCTGCCACACCTAATTCTTGAGCCAATAGCTCCACCAGTGAGGCAAAAGCGGCAACGCCCTGCAAGTCTATTGTCTTTCCAGTTCCATCAAATGTCATAACTTGTTCCATCTTTTACTATGAACGCAGTGTTAAACAATCCAAATGATGCCAGTTAAGTGAGAATTCTTCAAGTACAGTAGTTTTTATGCAAGTACAAGATATACCGGAAAAAACAAAGCCCATTGCCCTCACCCGTGAATGGGCAGAAATGATCAAGCTAGAGCACACAGTCTTTGCTCTTCCATTTGCTCTTTCGGGGCTAATATTGGCCACTCCCAATTTACCGACTTGGGGCACTGTTTTCTTCACAGTATTGGCTTTCATTGGCGCTCGCTCTGCCGCCATGACTCTTAATCGGCTAATTGACGCGCGTATTGATGCTATTAATCCCCGCACCAAAGACCGCTCAATTCCGGCTGGACGAATTAAACCGGCCACAGCAGTAGTTTTCACCATCGCCTCTTTTGCTCTGATGCTAGCAGCGGCCAGTCAACTTCCTTTGATTTGCCTACAACTGTCACCAATAGCAGTATTTTGGCTCAGTTTCTACTCATTTACTAAGCGCTTTACCTGGCTCTGCCACATTGTTCTAGGCATTGCCTTAGGTGGAGCGGCTCTAGGCGGCTGGGTCGCAGCCAGTGGCACCATTCAGGGCCTAGCACCGTGGCTTCTTGCTTTTGCTGTAGCGACTTGGGTAGCAGGTTTTGATATTATCTACGCTTGCCAAGATGCGCAGTTTGATAGCGAGAATAAATTACACAGTATTCCAGCGCGATTTGGTTTGGCTAATGCCTTGAATATATCTATCGGGCTACATGTTTTTACAGTTGCTGCGTTAGTTGCTCTCGGATTTTTCGTCCAACCACCAGCAGGCATCTTCTACTTTATTGGTGTCGCCTTAGTTACAGCCATGCTCGTCTATGAGCATAGCCTGGTTAAACCAAGCGATCTTTCGAAAGTGAACGCTGCATTCTTCACCACCAATGGTGTCGTATCAATTGTCACCTTCTTAACAATTCTGCTTGATCGTCTATTTTAATTTGCACTGCCCTTAATGGCACAAGGTCTGTTGATTGGCTGTTCAATTTGACGGCGAGTAGCCGAATAATTGGCGCAAGTGAAATAAGTAAAGTTACATTCGCTTCTTGGTTATTAAGAAGAATTTGTTCATCAAAACCGCGATTCACTGGGTAAACATTGGTGCTCACCTTTCTACCATTCTTGTTGTTGAGGCTCGAAATCTCCCACCAGCGGGCATTTAACAATTGCCACCTGATGATTATTGTTAATTGACTATATTTGCAAACTGGTCAATAATATTTTTCATCCTTTTGGAGCACTTGAAAATAGTATTCAATAAGTTCATTCTATAGGTTGTCAAATTTGACGATACCCGATGAGGTAAGCATGTTCATACAATCAGTACTTCAGAACATCGGCTGGTTTTTAGGCGCATGTGCCACAGTTTCGTTTATCGAGCACCAAGTACACGCTCGATTGATGCACCAGAAGAACTTTCTCAGTAAGTACACCTCGAGTTTTAAGCGTGTTTATGAAGCACACGCCATTAATCACCATGGCCATTATTCAAAGATTTTCACAGACGAACCTGTTCCTCCAGGCGAAGACGAAGAAATTCGTTTGACAGTCCACAAAGCGCCTATCAAGACATTGCCTCTGATCGTTTTGATCTCTCTGGTTTCTGTACCTGGAGCACTGATATTCCTATTCACCGTATTGATGCACCACTGGATCTGGAACAAAATCCACCTGGAAATGCATAAGCCTGAACACCGAGGCTTCAGTAGTTGGCCAGCTTACAAGTTCCTAGCTCGTCACCATTACCTGCACCACGTTTATCCAAACAAAAACTATAACGTTGTCTTCCCATTCGCTGATTATGTTTTAGGAACCAATGTTCACGCATCCAAAACTGAGCTGCTCGAAATGTATGATTTAGAGCTTCTGCCTCTCAAGCCAGCCGAATTGGCTTCACTCAAAGAAGCTGCTGCTCAAGAAAAACAAGAGAAGCAGGCTAAGCAAGAAAAGCAATTAGCAACTCTTAGAGGCTAATTCAAAGTCACTTTCTTAGGTTCATTTCAAAAGTTCTACGCTCTGGGCAGCTTCGGTTGCCCAGAGTTTTTCTATGTATCTCTTAGTGTTGGTTGTGGCAGTGGTAGGGCTGTCAAGGCATGGTGAATCTAGCTTGAATAGATAGCCAGCGGCCAAAAGCAACCAATAGGCTAAAATATAGACTCCCATTTGGTTTCAACCTATGAACAAACTGCGCCTGGCTCTTATCTTGATGTTGTCTTTGAGTCTTTATTCAGTTGCCCCGGCCACCTTAGCTGCCACTGGCGAAATCGTGGAGACCCTGTCGGCAGATCGCAGCGAAGCCAAGCTGTTTAAAGCAGCCCCTATTGTTGGTCGGCCCAAGATAGGCTTAGCTCTTGGTGGTGGTGGCGCTCGTGGTGCGGCTGAAGTGGGCGTGCTTAAAATCTTAGAAAAAGAAGGAATTCACTTCGACCTTGTCGCTGGTACTAGCATTGGTTCAGTTATTGGCGGATTCTACTGCCTTGGTGCTACAGCCGAACAGATGGAAGAAGAGTTTAAAAGTGGTGCCGTCATGCGCAATTTTATGGCTGTACCACTGACTTTTCGCTTGCTAGTGGCGCCCGTGTTTTTGCTTTTTAGACCCTTTAGCCACAACAAATATGATGGTCTTTATGGTGGCGATAAATTTCGCAAGTACTTAGTTGGCAAGCTTACAACTGAAGACGGCTTGATCGAAAATATGAAAATACCCTTCGCCGCTATTGCTCTAAACGTTGTTGATGGCAGGCCTTATATGATTCGCAAGGGCCACCTCGGCTATGCCATGCAGGCAAGTTGCGCTGTGCCGGCTTTGCGCAAGCCCGTAGAGATTGACGGCATGCTCTTTTCTGATGGCGGTGTTTCTTGCAACTTACCGGTGAAGCAATGCCGTGCTATGGGAGCTGATTTTGTCATCGCCGTCAACATAGACGAGCCCTTTGAGCCAGTACCACTCTCTAGTTTTAAAAAGCCAGGCAGTATCACCAAGCGCATGGTGAAATGGGCTCTGTTTGATATCGATGAGCCCCAGGCGGCTTTGGCTGACGTCACTATTCATCCCAATACCGAGGGAATTTCATTGATTTCAACTCGCCGCTCTGATGCTATTCGTGGTATCAAGGCTGGGGAAGAAGCGGCAATCGCAGCAATACCGATGATTAAAAAGAAGCTCAAGGAAATTGGTATTGTGGTGAAACCGGCAGAAGAAGTTCCAGCAGTTCCAGAAGAAAAATAGTTTTGCCCCTCAATTAGATCCACTCCAAGCTTAAGGGGAAACAATTATGGATGATAAACAGCATTGGGAAACAGTCTATGGAACCAAGGCTGCTGATGCTGTAAGTTGGTATCAGCCGCATTTGGAAAAATCGCTTCAGCTTATTATTAACGCTGACAGTAATAGAGCAGCTCAAGTTATTGACGTTGGTGGCGGCGAATCAACTCTAGTCGATGATCTTCTGGCAACTGGCTATAGAAATGTTAGCGTCTTGGATATTTCGCAACGTGCTATCGACGTTTGCAAAACCAGGCTTGGTGAGCAATCTAATTCAGTAACTTGGTTTACCACTGATATTCTCAAAGCTGCACTTCCTGAAAAGTTTTACGATATCTGGCACGATCGAGCAGTCTTTCACTTTCTTACTTCTGAAGAGCAACGCCGTAAATATGTGAGCCAAGTTGCACAGGCCGTAAAGACCGGTGGGCATGTGATCGTGGCAACTTTCGGACCGCAAGGCCCAGAAAAATGCAGTGGTCTTTCAACTATGCGCTACGATGCCGATTCGCTTCATGAGCAATTCGGAGCGAGTTTTCGCCTTATTGGAAGTGACACAGAGTTACACAACACACCGTTTGGCACCACTCAGCAGTTTCTCTATTGCTACTGCAAGCTGGAAAACTGACGATAATAACCCTATTCAGTAGAATTTGGCACTATCAATAATTTTCTTTTGTCCCGTTCATTAAGTTCAACATAATTGATTGCCCTGCAGCGGTTTTAGTATCAAGGCCTTCTTTGACTGCAATCAAATGTTTATCACTGCCCATAAAATGCCTAAAGATTGGTCTTAGCTCTAGCCGCTCCTCTCCAGCTTTGTGGCAAAAACGCCCTAAATCAAAGGTAATCAAGCCATCGGCTGCAGCAAGCGCACTCATGGCATCCGATAGCCCTAAGCTGTCTGCAAACTTATCTTCGAAGACCTTCGTTAGGGTATAGCCATGATGCAGGCAGTAGTCATTAATGACTGCTCTTTGAGCATCGCAACTACAGAGATCGCCGCAATTTCGCACATAGGCTACAAGTCTGGTTTTTCTTGCCTTAGAGACTGCCTTTGTGCCCCAGCGGCTGCCGAGATCGGTACTGAGACCATCAAGGAGGTCATCACAGGAGCAAGTGGATTCTGACACGGTAGCCGCCGAGCGCGGGTGCAGTGGCTGTCTCAACCGCTCATCACTTGAATTATCTCGTTTTCTAAATCTGTCAAACATGTTCACGATAACTGACCTCGAACTATGTAGCGCCGATGCCTTACACCATAGCGCTATGTTCAGAACTGTACATCATCCTTCTGACTGTTAAAGCAATCTCTCTTGGGCTAGGGACGGGGATCATGTAGCATTACAGCAACAGAGCAGATGGTTGTATCATTGAGCACAAAACGATTTGCATTTTTATTCATCGCTCTCTTGCTACTTCAGCAAGATCTATTTCAGCAAGCAGCTTCAGCAAATGAAAGTTCGTCAACCATTGCCGCGGCCGAAGCCGTGTACCGCGAAAGAGTCGCAGCGTGGACAGCTTCTCCAGGCGAAAATTCTGATTACATTGCAGTTGCCCTAGAAAGTTTAGCTGCTCTCTACAGCGAAAATGGACGCAATGACGATGCCATTTCAAAATACAAAGAGGCACTGGTCGTGCGAGAGAAAGCGCCCAAGCCGGCAGCTTCATATATTGCTGTCACTCAAATCAAATTGGCCGATTGTTTGTCTTTTGCCCACCGAGATGCCCAGGCAGAGCCACTCCTTATCGCGGCCCTGGCGACGCAAACAAAGCTTCTTGGCAGAGGCAATCCAAATATTCAACCGACAATCAGGAAGCTAGCTGTTTGCTATAGAGACCAAAAACAATATTCGTCTGCCGAAATACTGTTCAAGGAGCTGCTCGCCACAATCAAGAAGCACATTGAGAGATCCAGATCATCTCTAGCGTGGATGGATGAGATTTGCTATGCAAAAGAGCAATCAGACCTAATCGACAATTATATGCGGCAAAAGAACTGGGCTGAAGCAATACCGCTTAGTCAGAAGTTGCTAGCTACTTATCAGTCAATGCCAGGCAATGATCATGACAGCGATTCCCTTCCGTCGGCACTGCTTACAATGGGTGTCTGTTATAGCGAGGACGGCCAGTATTTGTTGGCAGAACCGCTATTTGAGGAAGCGTTAAAACTACTTCAATCATCACGAAAGCATGAGCCATCTTATGTAGCAATAGTTCTGAGCAAACAAGCCAACAATCTTGCGGCCATGGCAAAATACAATCAAGCAGAGCCTTTGTACAAGGAAGCTTTATCTATTTGGAGAAGGGTAAATAGGCCAGGAGACGGTGATCAGCTCGATACTATAACTGGCTATGTAGCACTGCTGACAAAAACTAACAGAATAAGCGAAGCGGCCAAGTTGCAATCTCAGGCTGCTTTTATAAAAAAACACTTTGTATTTACCAGACTGCCGTTACCAAGAAGCTGTATGGATTGCTGGGGTACCCTTGAGTTCGGTGGGCCCATTTACCAGGAAAGAACCCCTATACCACCAAATTAAAGCACGAGACTTCACCATCTACGGTGCCAAGATAGACTTTGTCTTTATTGATTAGTGGTGGTGCTTCAACTTGTTTGTGCAAGAAGCGTTGGAAGCGCAGACTGCCATTTGCCGTATCAAAGCCCTGCATCCAGCCTTCTTTGCTGACACAAATTACACTACCACCAATTGTCTCCAAAGCAGCTCCAGGCGAACCTTTGAGTGGTGCCTTCCACTTTAAGGTACCGGAATACTTCTCGCAGCAATAAAGCCACTTATTTTCACTGGCGAACATTACCGAGGTGAAAACAATCACGCCGCTCTTTAGAATTGGACTAAAGGTCGGATATTCCCATATAAGGCGGCCGGTCTCAGCTTCAAGGGCGAAGCAGACCCCACCCTGGGTGCCGACATAAACAGTATCAACAGAGGCTGTTGGCGTGCTAACAATGCGACCATCGGCTACATACTTCCAATTTAGTTTGCCACTGTGAGCGGCAATAGAATAAACATGACCGCCACGGGTACCGAAGTAAAGTGAGTCGCCATGGGCACGAGGCGCAGCAACAATGGCATCAAGAGCACTGAAGTGCCACAAACGCCTACCCATGCGTATGTCTAAAGCAGTGACTTGGCCAGTGCGATCGCAAACAATAACCTGATTACCAGCCATAATTGGGCTTGCAAGCACCGGTGCTGGCCCTTCCCAGCTCCAAAAAATCTTGCCGGTGGTTGAATCAATAGCTTGGGTCTTTCCAGCACTGTCGCTTACAACTAAGCGGCCATCAAGAAAAATTGGCGATGTGAGAATGGGCGCATCAGCATCAAAGTTGAATGCCTGAGCACCACTCTCAGATTGTAGTGCGTATAGTCGCCCATCGGTAGAACCGACATAAACAGTCTTTTCATCGCGACTAATTACTGGATGAGCAGCCCAGCCAATCGGTCCGTGAGTGGGGAAAGTCCAAACAGCTGGCTCGTCTTGCGAAGTTTTGGCCGGGCTCAAGTTCTGCTTTTGCTCGGGAGTTTTAGCTGTTGGTGCTGGCGGAGTATTTGTCTCGCTATCAACTATCGGAGCGGAGACATTGTTATCTCTAACAAACGAAGGGACACCGGTAATAAATACTTCTTCGCCGCGCTCACCTTTCTTTATTAGAGGCTGATCCCGATTCTTTACCGCTTGTTGGTCAGCAATTTTGTCTGAGGGTTTGGCTACTTGAGGTTCTTTTGCCTCATGAATAGCCTTGCCTGTGGGATTTCCGCCTGGAAGTACCTGGGGCTCTACTTGAACTGTATTGGAGGAATTCTTCTGAGCCGTCAGGCGCGCCTTTTCTTGCGTCAGGCTTTGCTCAAGTTCTGCATCGCTGGGCTCTGCTGCCGCCGTATCACGCTTGGCTGTTGCTCGCGGAGAAAGCCCCATGCGAGCTACACGCATTTCAAAAATCAAATCATCGACTATGCCAAGCACGTCGGTCATCGACTTATAGCGGTCATCAGGCTGCTTAGCCATCATGCGTTTGACCACGCGATCAAGTACTTCGGGAATTTCTGGGTTGAGACGTTTGGCGGATGGCACCGGTGCATTAGTATGCTTCATTGCCATCTCGATCATTCCTTGGGCGCGGAAAGGCAATTGCCCAGTGCACATTTCAAAGAACAAGATACCCATCGAATAAATATCAGAGCGGTGGTCTTGCTGCTCGCCGCGACAAAGTTCCGGAGACATATAAGCTGGTGTACCCATGCCCTTAGTGGCTGAGTTGAGATAAACTCGACCAACCAGCAAGCGCGCTAGACCAAAGTCTCCAATCTTCAAATCACCTTCATTGGTAATAAATATATTGTCGGCTTTGACGTCCTGGTGAACCACCCCTCTTTTATGGGCGAAAGATAAACCGGAGGCCAATTGCTTCATCCAGTTGAGGCAATGTTCTAAAGGCAGAGGGCCCTGAGCCACCCGGGCTGCCAGATTGCCGCCAGGTAGGTACTCCATGGCCACAAAGTGGTGCTCTCGGCCATTGCGAACTTCGGCACCAATATCAAAAACAGTGACGATATTAGGGTGGTCGAGCTGGGCGGCAAGCCGGGCTTCTTCTCTAAAAACGTCTACATTTTTCTTATCTGCCATCAAGCTGGGCAAAAGCATTTTTATGGCAACGTCGCGCAAGAGCAGCTCGTCGCGGCAATGATAAACAACGCCCATGCCACCCACGCCAATCTCTTCGAGCACCGAGTAGTGGCCGTCTTCGAGTTTATCGCCGCGGGTGAATATTTTCGGGGGCAATAGTCTTCAATCTCCTGGCTGCTTGTTTATTATCTTCTGGTAATCTCGGGGTTGTAAGAAGGCGCTAAAATGACAACGTCAACCTCGGGAACTTACGATGAGCCAACCTGCATTAAACCAGTTTAACAGCACTTGCCCTCCGACCGGTGACCAGTCTTCAAGTAATGAAGTTACTTTTGATGCTTCAGCCAATCTGCTAACTAACTTAGCAGTAACGGCTACGGTTGCTCAAGGGCAATTGGTTCTAGAGCAAGAGGCCCAGGCAATATTGCGGGCGAAATCGCGGCTTGGTCCAAGTTTTGACAAAGCCTTAGAGCTGCTGCTCAGCTGCAGCGGTAAAATTGTAGTTACAGGCATGGGTAAATCGGGTCATATTGGCTGCAAAATTGCTGCCACCTTTGCCTCCACTGGTTCTCCAGCCTTTTTCGTACACCCAGCTGAGCTTCGCCACGGCGATTTTGGCATGCTAGACGAGCGCGATCTTGTTATTGCTCTTTCCAGCTCAGGTGAAACTCAAGAAATTAAGTTGGTGCTTGAGCCAATTAAGCGGCTAGGTCTGAAACTAATTGCCTTGACCGGCAACTTAGAATCAACCCTGGCTAAATATTCTGATGTCACCATTGATGTCTCAGTTGAGAAAGAAGCTTGCCCACTCAACCTGGCACCTACCACGTCAACTACTGTTGCCTTGGCCATGGGTGATGCACTAGCGATGGTGCTAATGTCAGAGAAGGGAATTGAGGCCGAAGATTTTGCCAAGAGCCACCCAGGCGGAAACCTCGGGCAGAAGCTCATTACCGTTGAAGGCATCATGCGCTGCGGCTTTGATGTGCCGATTGTTTCACTAGATGCTACTCACGAGATGGTAGTAGAAGAAATTGGCAGAAAGAAACTAGGCTTTACTGCGGTTTGCGAAGACGATGGCAAACTCAGAGGAATTATCACTGACGGAGACTTACGCCGCTCTCTATCGAAGTACCGTGAGCAAGTTTTTGATAAGAAAGCTCGTGATCTCATGACCGGTGGGCCAAAAACTATTGCCTCGCAGTCCCTCGCTGTTGAAGCTCTGCGCATGATGGAGAAGCACTCTATCTCTGACATTTTGATTGTTGACGGCAATATGAGACCGGTTGGCCTAATCGACTTGAAAGACTTGCTGCGAGCCGGGATTATCTAGATAGTCGCTGCCGCTTTCCTAAACTCGATTTGCTCGGCTTCACGGCGGGCGAGAATGGTTTGACTATCATCAGTTAAATTAGCATCGCGGAAAGGCACCTGTGAGCTTTTGCCGAGGCGACGCAACTCTTCACCGGCAATTTCAAAAATGCAGGAATTTGGCATTGAAAGAAGCCTGTGCACTAGTTCTTTGCTGCTCGTTTTTATAGCAATAGTGCCGCCGTTTTTTCGGCCAAGGCCAGTGGTACGAAAGACATTAAAGCCCAGTGAAATCAAAGCACCACGAACAGCTGGAGCACTAGCATAGGTCAGGATCGCACTGTCTTCAGCCATCGATTGGAAGTAATGGCGAAAGAGATCAACGCTCCACAGCTCGGGTACTTTCTTTGGCGAAAAAGGGTCGTGGTAAATCAGGTCATAGTTCTTAGCCGGAGAAGAAGCTCTCTCAAGCAAAAACTGACGCAGATCGCAGACGTTGATTTTAAAATTCAAATCTGCCAGGGTCTGATTTTTCAAAGCAGCAAAGCATGGCTGCGCCAGTACCTCTGGTACTACGGCCAGTACTTCTGGATCTAATTCAACGGCATCGACCTGTAATGAGAGCTGCTTTGACGCTGCTAGATAATTAGCCAGTGCCAAACTGTTATAGCCCAAGCCAAAGCAACTATCCAAAACCTGCAATGATCCGCTAGGCCGAGCTAGCTGAAGGAACTGCAAGGCCGGCTCAACATAGTTAGTGACCGCCTCTGTATATGCACCAGCACGGTTGTGGTACAACTCGTCAAGATTGTTTTCATGGAGTGAAAGCGAGCCATCTTCTGTGGTGGCAAGACTAAAATTAGCCATTAGAATTGAGCTCAAGATTCAGAACAATTTTGCCAATATTTTGATCAGCTTCCATTAGGGTGTGCGCAGTAGCAGCTTGTTCTAGGGGAAAAACCCTTTCAATAATTGGTTTGATTGCGCCACTGACAAAAAAGGGCAAAATGTTCGTTTCAAAAGCTCTGGTAACCTTTGCTTTTTCATCATTGCTGCGCGATCGCAATGATGTTCCTCTAACAGTAATGCGCTTTGTCAGAAGTGCTGCCAAATTAAGTTCACACTTGGCACCAGCCAATAGACCCACGACCATGATGCGACCAAGGCGGCGCACGCATTTGAGGTCTTCTTCTACATAGTTGCCACCAACTAATTCAAGAACCACGTCAACACCAGAGTTTGGACCAATGGCGTTGACTGCATCAGCAAACTGGCCACCTTCAATTGTCAGCACATGATCAAATAATGCCTTTATTCGCTCCGCTTTAGCCTGCTGCCTTACTGTTCCAACTACTTTTACATTCATAGCTTTAGCAATCTGGGCCGCTGCGATTCCTACACCACTGGCTGCAGCGCTCACTAGCAATGTCTCATGGGCCTTAAGCTCTGCTTGTAAGCAAATGGCATCATAGGCCGTAATATAGGCCTCCGGAACGGCCGCTGCCTCAACGTAGGAGAGATTGGATGGAATATGCATCACAGTAGAGGCGTCAACGGCAATATACTCCTGGTAAGTACCGGCTGGCGCTAAACCGAAGACACGGTCGCCAGTCTTAAACTCGCCTACATCTACGTTTGCACCTACAGCCTCAACAACCCCCGCATATTCAAGGCCCAAGACGTCTTGGACTACATCGGCTGGGGCCGGGTACTTACCCTTTCGCTGCAGAGTATCGGCTCTGTTAATTGCTGTTGCTTTGATCGCCACTAGAATTTGCTCAGCTGAGTAAAGTGGCTTAGAGCGTGTCTGTAGCTGCAATACCTCGGGGCCGCCCGCTGCTGTAATGACGATTGATCTCAAGATATTTACCTTCCACTTACAAGTTCGAATAATGAACATAACAATAGGGGTCTATTGTCTCAATAAAGGTCGACAAGTGGTGGCCTGCACTTGTATTCTTATTGGGTTATGAAGATGAAGTTGTTTGATATTGTGAAATCGCAGCGCGATACATTTGACCCTGATGAGCGCTTAGAGCTAGACCCTGAGCATATTCACAGCACGACCAAGAAAGATGTCTGGGACAAGCTGGGGGCAGTAGCTCCAATCGTCTCTGGCATGCTCATATTTGTCATGGGAGGCTGGTTTACTTATACGTATAACCAGCAGCAGCTGCACCTACAAGAGATTCAAACCATTGAGAAATTTATCCCACACTTAATGGGCAACGACCAAAGCAAACGGGCTGCTATTCTTGCCATTTCATCGCTGACTAACGCTGAGTTAGCCACCAAGTTTGCCCAGATTTTCTCAAGCCCTGGAACAGTCTCGGCTTTGCAGTCACTGGCCGAGAATGGCAACGAGAGAGACAAAAATATTGCTACGGACGCCTTGGCTAGGGCGCTAGAGAACCTTGCTGCTCGCGAAAGTCGCTTGAACGAGATAGAGACGGCCTTTCACAAAGCTGCTACTGACAGCACAGCTCATCCTGTCAAAGGCGACAATCCTCTGGACCAAATAGAAGAGGCCCAGAAGCTTGAGCGCCTAGCTATTACGTTGCGTGAGCGCGGTCACCTAGCAGCTTCGGAGTCGCTCTTGAAGCAAGCTGTAAACGTTCGTCTGCGAGCCATTGGCGACAGCAAGGACGTTGTCAACACCCTCAAGAAGCTTTCTGAAGTGCAATTAGCTCAAGGTAATAGCGTCGAAGCGGAAGAGACAAACAGAAAAGTAACAACACTGGAAAACAAGTTAAACCCTCAGCCGGTTGCTCCTCCGCCAGCGGCAAAGCCAGTGGAAGAAGCGACTAAGACTGCACCAGCCACTCCCGCCGCAGAATCTACCGAAAAAGTCGCTGTTCCAGCCAGTGAAGTAAAGACCGAAGTGGAAACCAACTAAATCTAGTCGGTGATATATTCGCCCCAGTATTCTGTGCGCTCTTTCCAGTCACAGCCAGCATTGCCGCAAATTAGTGTGACTTTTGACCCCTTAGTTTCGAGGTTCGAATCACCAGCGCCGTCCCAAACAGACTCAGTCATCTCTACAAATTTCTCAAACGACTTTACTGGTTTCTTGCAAGTGGGGCAAGTCATTTTGCCGCTGGCAATGGCTTCTTTAATAGTTGAAAGTGACACGACTAACCTCAACACACAAACAATGTTTAGATTCTACCTTAAGGCAAATCAAACTTCAGCTCTGGGAAGTGCGAGCGTAAAATTAAATGAAACTCTTGAGAATCAAGTTGAGCTGGCAGTTTCAAGAAGCGAAGACTCTTAATTTTCTGAATGCTCAGCAAAGAGTCTTTTGTCAAATTATCACAATCCTCAAGATCAAGTGCCACTAAGCTCTTCGTGCCTACCAAAGAGCTCAAATGTTTATCGGTAATCTTGCAGCCGTTCAGGTACAGAGCTCTAAGCTCTCTCAGTTTAGCGATTTTCTCTAGATCGAGGGTGGTGCATTGGCAGCGATTTAGTACGAGTCCGAATATATTCGGATTCAGACCATCAATAACAGGTCCTATATTTTTCACAGCTTCAATATTGAGATGCCCTACTTGTGAAAGCAGTGCCGAGCCAGCCAAGTCGTCGCCGCCTAGATTACAACGACTGAGATTAAGTGCTCTCAAATTTTTCAAAGACTCAAGTGTTTTGATATCACTGGCTTCGAGCTTACAGTCAGCTAGTTCCAGACAATCCAAACCCTTTAATCGAGCTATGTTTGCAATTAGCTCGTTACTTCGGCTAGCTGTTGCTGGAATGCGCAAAGCCTGCAGGTCGTTAGGCTGAAAATAAGCCAAGAGCTGTGGATAGTCACCAATCAAATCTGTAGGTTCAAATCGCACTGCAGCTCCAGGTGGAACGTGTACCGTTCCTCGAGCGGGGATTTTCGGATTTGTATCTTCTTGAATTTCTTTTGCCGGGGTCAGTATCACTGTGCCAACGGAGAATTCTTGGGGAAATTCAAACGTCAATTGAATAGTGCCGTTCTGCAATGGTTTCTTCTCTGAAAAAAACTTGAACTTTTGGCCTAGAAAATTCTGAATATTTGATTCGTCAGCTCTGTAATTTTCATCGGTTTTGTCTATACCCTTAAAAACCTGGTTCCCAACTGCTCCTACCATTTCGTCGCCATAGTTGCCCATACCTGGTGCTTCTTTCAGCGGACTATCGAATTCAACTTTTTGTCCAATAGGCTGAATTTTTTTTGCAGAAAGCGGTCCGGTCAAGGCGTATAAAATTGCACTAGCTAAAACAATGGTACTAGATGCAACCAGTACAATCAGAGACCACTTTAAATTGTGACTGTTCTGCTCGATTGTTCCCTCACCGGTGGCGTTTACGGTGTCAATCTGCTCATTCAGTTCATCCGAATCATGCTCTTCCGGACTGCTCTGAACTGGATTGTTTGATGATACCATCGGCGATGTGCCAGTTTTGATTTGTATTTTTTGTAATTCATTCTCAACTTCAGCTAGTGATTGATAGCGCTCTTCTGGCGACTTAGACAACATCTTGTCGATGATACGCTCTAACTTTGTCGGGTACTGTAAATCAGGTGAAACCGAGTTCAACAGGGGTGGTGCGTCTGATTGATGCATCATGGTTGTTTCGATGGCTGTGCGGCCTCGAAAAGGAGTAATTCCGGTGAGGGCCTTGAACATAGTGACTGCAACAGAGTACATATCGGAACGACCATCAAGTTTGCTGCCCGTACATTGCTCAGGACTCATATACAAAGGGCTACCAAAGACCTCTCCGGGCTTGGTTAGGCCTTGAATTGTATGACCGTCATCGTCAACCAGTTTGGCAATGCCAAAGTCGACGATCTTGACCTGAAGCTGCTCTGCTGTGGTATTTCCCAACAGCATGATATTGGCCGGTTTGATATCGCGATGAATGATACCGCGCGAATGAGCATAGGCAAGTCCAGAGCAAACCTGACGGAAGATGTGGAGAGCTTGGCTTAGCGATAATGTCTTATTGCCATTGAGATGGTCGGCCAGAGACTCACCGACAAGAAAATCCATTGTGTAGTAGGGCCGACCGCTTTCGGTCTGACTCATGTCGTAGATTTTTACGATGTTTCGGTGTTCCAGCCTAGCGATGGCCTGTCCTTCATTGCGAAAGCGCTGCCAAACAGCTTCTGAGAGCTGACTGGTCTTTAAAATCTTAAGGGCAAGAATCTTATTGAGCTGTGTATGTTCAACCTTATAAACAACGCCCATGCCGCCCTCGCCAAGAAAGTCGAGGACACGATAGGTGCCATCAATGATCGTGTCGATTTCTAGACTTTTGGAGTGATTGGTCATGGCGCTAAAAACACTATTTGAATGACGTAGCTATTTATACCCGATCGAGTAATGAATAATTTTTGCTTTAACCAGCTAAACTGTCTAACTTACCCCTCTGTCCGACCTTGAGGAAACAGTGAATTCGTCTAAATTCTTGCTGTCACTTGCATTGCTGCTAGCCTGGGGCATTTATACGGCTTTGCCACCGGTTGAAGCAAAAAATGCCGCCACGGTGGTATCCTCTAAAGCCACCACCAAAGTGACTTCTACTAGTGACAGCTACGAACTAAACTTTCCCTCTGAGCGCGCTCTTGCTCAAATATTGTGGAGGAAAGAAGCAGATGGCAAAAAGATAGACAAAGGCAATAAAAGTGCCAAAGAACGTGTTCTGGCTCGTGGCAAAGTAAAACTGCCCAAGAATGTTCTTTTCGAAGTTATGCTTGCACCTGAGGCACTAGATCACATGGACAGCATCGAGCAATTAGTAGCTCTGCCAGTAGAGCACATTATTGCTGCCAAACTTGACTTCACTGACGAGCATATGCGGCACTTGAGGAACTTCAAAGGCCTATCACATCTAAATCTCGACGAGACACTCATAACCGACAAGTCTCTTCCTGTAATAGGGACATTTAAAAACTTAACGGCTTTAAGAATAAGCGTCACAGACGTCACTGGCAGCAACTTTGAGGCCCTGTCAACGCTGCCCCATCTACTCTGCTTTAACATTCGAGGCACTAGTCTCAAAACTGGCAGCCTGGCTAAGTTAAGGGGAGCACTGACACATTTGACAGACCTCGATTTGAGAAACATAAACTTAGAGAAAGAAGATGCTGCGGTGCTTGTTTCAACTCCAGAGCTTAAGATGTTAGACATTGCTGGCAATAAGCGATTCGACGACTCTTGCGTCGGCTATTTAGCTGGCATGAAGCACCTAAAGTCTCTCAATATAACTGACACCTCGGTCACCGATAAGAGTCTCCCTGAGCTGTCCAAGCTACCTAAGCTCAGGTCAATTACAGTAAGAGCAAGAACTTTTTGGCGCTCTGGCAAGCCAGGTGAATTGAAAGGGCGCTTGAAGGTTATAGATTCAGCCTCGAAGAGCAATACTACCGAGGATATGTTTAGCCCGCTGCACTAGTGACTGATTAAGTAACAACTGCATTTAAAGTCATAGGCAAAGACAGGCATTAGTCTCTTAACTCGCTATGATCAAGTGATGGCAGGAGCAGCAATGAATTCAACAGAGTGCGGTCGTCGCTTTGAAACGACCATGGCAGTAAAAGTGGCTACCTATGATATCGACTACGCCAATCATGTCTCAAATATCGTTTATTTTCGCTGGCTAGAAGACCTGAGATTGCAGCTTCTTGAGGAGAACTTCCCCCTAGAAGAGTTAATGGCAGAGGGATATATGCCAATCTTGGCCTCGTCAGCCATTGAGTACAAGAGAGCTATAAAATTATTCGATAAACCCATAGGCCACATGTGGATCGAGAAGCTGGGGGCAGCAACCATGCAGTTTATGGGCGAATTTAGAGTAGATGGTGTGCTCACAACAAAAGCTAGCCATATCGGTCTATTCGTCGATTCAGTAACGCAAAAGCCTGTGAAATTGCCAAAGCAGATTGTTCAAAAGTTTGAAAATTACAACAAATAATATTTATAGTAAAAGTGCAGTCAGAGAGCGGGAAACATAGATGTCTAAGAACACAGTAGCAAAAGCAGCACAAGAACCGGCCACCGTGCTTGTAACTGGTGCCACATCTGGCATTGGTAAAGCTGTAGCTCTGGGCTTTGCCAAGAACCATTTAGCAATTGCCATAAACGGCTTTGGCAAAGATGACGAAATCGCTGCAGTGCTCAACGAGCTTAAGGAAGCAGGAGCAAAGGAAGCCATTCATGTGCCGTCAGACATGAGTTTGGCCGGCGACATTGATCGACTGATCACCACTACACAGGAGAAATTGGGCAGTCTTGATGTTTTGGTCAACAATGCCGGAATTCAGTACACTGCAAATATAGAAGACTTTCCTGCTGAAAAATGGGATCAGATAATCGCTATAAATCTTAGTTCGGCTTTTCATACCACCAGACTGGCGCTACCCATGATGAAAGAGCGCAACTTTGGCAGGATAATAAACATTGCCTCAGTGCACGGACTGGTGGCCTCGGTGCAAAAAGCCGCTTATGTCGCTGCCAAACATGGCATCATTGGATTAACAAAAGTAGTTGCCCTGGAATGCGCCCAGCATAACATTACTGCCAATTCCATCTGCCCAGGCTGGGTGCTCACTCCACTGGTTGAAGCACAGGTAAGCGCCATAGCCACAAAAGATGGCATTAGTCGCGATCAGGCTGTAGAGAAGCTGCTTTCAGAAAAGCAGCCAAGTTTGCGCTTTGTCGCCCTTGAAGAGCTAGCAGCTTTGTGCCTCTTCTTATCATCGGCTAGCGCTGCTTCAATTACTGGTGCTTCAATGCCAATCGATGGTGGCTGGACCGCAAGATAGAATTTTGCTAAAGCTAAAGGCCAGATCTAGAACGAAATCTAGACTAATCTCAAGTATGAGGTCAACCGCGATCGCACTTTCCCTGGAAATCCCGATGAAAAAAATAGCACTGTCACTTCTTGCACTATCGTCTCTACTTTTATCGTCAACAGCGACAATTGAAGCGAAGCCGGCACAACATATTGACTGTGCTAGTGCCTGCAGAAGCTGGCTAGGCAGAGCCGATCTTCTCCACTCAAGAGTTGGTGTAGAAGTTATGGAATTACCCAGTGGCAAAGTCGTATTCGAAAGCGACGGCAGTAGGCGCTCCACCCCAGCATCGACAGCCAAAGTGATTACAACTTCTTGCATTTACGATGCCCTTGGTCCTAATTATGTTTATCACACCAGGCTAGTCAGCAACGGTGTAATGAGCGGTACTGTTCTCAAAGGCGATTTGATTTTAGAAACAAGCCAAGATCCTAGCCTCAATCGCAGCGATCTAGTAGCACTAGTTAGAGACGCTGGAATTACTTTAGTTGAAGGAAAAGTCTTAGTTTCTTGCCCGGCCGAAGGCCACGACAACTATGCAGTCAGCTGGCTGGCAGAAGACTTCGGCCAAGACTGGATGCCAGTTTCATCTAATTTAGTTGTTGACCGCAATATCGCTTTCATTAGTGGTTTGCCAAAACAGCTGCGCGTCGCCGATAGCAGAGGAAGCGGTCTAGCAATTCTAGAAACGCTTATACAATCGGGAATCGGCACGGCCTGGCTCTCTCTCGACCCAGCCAGCAATATAGTCACAATTAGTCGTGGCACCGCATTTGGTAGCAACGGCAAAATAGATAGTTCGATCAAAAGAGATGGTCCCTATGTGGTAGCCAATCCCGATGCCTATAATACGGCTATTTTTCAATCAATTTTGAACGACCAACACGTTAAGACTTCAATGCAGGCCACAATTTCGAAGGAAAACCTGAAAGATGGCTCGGCCGATTACCGCACTATCCTTGCCGACCACAGCTCGAAGCCATTGTCGCAAATTATTCGTCTGTGCCTTCATGAGAGCGATAATTTGTACGCCCAACAATTGTTGCGCACCATAGCCCTGGCAGATATCAACAAGGCCAAAGCTGGAAAGACAGCAAGTAAGAGCAATCGTGTCGAATCAAGAACACTAGAAGAGAGAGGTCTTCTCAAGGTTGGCGAATGGCTATCGTCGCTTGGAGTACCAGGACGAGAAGTGGTTTTGTTTGACGGCTGTGGTCTTTCGCGCAAAGACTGCATCACTCCACATGCTCTCAATTTAGTCTTGAAACATATGGCTGCAGAGCCCAATAGCTCTCCGTATCTTGAGCTATTGAGAGCAACGGGCGATGGCAGTAATTCTTATCGCTTCAAGACTGGCGCAATGGATACAGTTCGAGCTATTAGCGGCATCTTGGTGAATAATTTCAATCAAACCGAAGCAGTAACCATAATGATCAACGGCCATACGCCATCAGTAAAAGAGCTGCGCATTGCCCTATCTGATCTAATTGAGCGACTAAAGAGAGCACCCATTAGTCGGCCCGAAACTAGCACCAAGGCTAGTAGCAAAGCATCAAACTCATCTATTGCTAGCGGCAGTCCAGCAAAAGCAGCAGTCCCAGCAAAGGAGACGACAACTAATCACCGCAAACATCATCACTAAATTAGTGAACGTGATGACTTACCGAGCTGAGGTTAGCAGCTAAAATAGTATGTTTTTCTGGGCTTTCTTGCTCTTCGTAGACAGCCTTAATTCGTTTCTTTAAAGCAAGAAGGGTGCGGGGCAGTTCGCCTTTCACGCCTTCTCTAACTATCCACTGCGGAACAAAGAAACCTGGGTCAATATACATGCTATAGGTGAGTTCAGTTTTGGCGCCACCATCAGCAGGGCTCATATCCCAAAACCCACGAAAATCTTTGAGTGTGCCAGCAATGCGCTTAAACTCAATACGGCCACCTCTTTCGGTTTGCTGGTAGCGCGACTCGACAGTGTAAGCCAACTGTGGCAAGAAAGGTATAGGAGCAGTGTCTAGAGTCATCTTCAAGACCGATAGGTTGGCCTGATCGGTAACAACCTCTACGCCCTTTACTCGTGGAGCGATGCGGCCACGGAATTCAAAGGGATTGACCATGATCGGCCAGACCTTTTCTGGAGACTGATCGATAATTATCCGACCAGTAACAAATTTCTGTGACCCTACAGATTTCAGGCCCACTACAACTTCACCGCGGTTGAGCTTAGCCATCGTATTTTTTTCTTCGGTCTGAACTTGTTCCTCCTGTGGACTAGCAAAGGCAGGCACCACCGGTGAAGCCATTGTTAGACTGAGAGCGAAAATTGTACAAAGCGAATAGGAACGAACGTGCTTAGCTACTTGCATAAAACTTAAAAAGGGCATTGTCTCTCCGGAACTCTAACCTCCAGCGAATTTTGAAATTTCTATGGACCAAAATTTCTAAAAAAGGTGTCAGGCTGACCTTATAGTCGTCTAAAAGATATAAGCCGTCAAGAGGGCAATACTCACGATGTATATATCTTTGCAAGCTCCGAGAGGTGCACCATGACAAGGATAAATGCTATTCAATAGATATCAAGAACTAGATCGAGCAGGAAAGATTTATCTTCGCTCTTGAGAAAATACTCATTATCAGCAGTAGTGCAAAAATAGGTGTTCACCATATCTGGTGGCTTGACGATTATCAATTGGCTATTGCGCCCAGCCGCCCTTTCAGCTTGACTTCCTTGCTTTGGCTAGACAGAGATGCTGATTTTGTCGGTATGTTAAGAGAATCTGGCCTTGACTACTGAGCTGGGGTTATAATAGCTGCGAATTGCCGTAGCTCGGCGCCTGTAGCGCTTCAAGTACTCAAGAGGACAAGTAATGCCTACCTTTGATAAAGATCAACAACCACTTTTTGCAAGGGAAGGTTTGTTCAGACAAAAGTTGAACCAACTTCGTACTGGTGAGAACAATAACCCACGCACACCTCCAGATGCTTCGACACGCTATAAAGAACTTGAGCAAGGCAGCTACTTGTCTAACGTCAAGAACAGCATTGAAAAAGTTGACCCATCAGAGAAAGAACGGGCTGCACTCCTAGACCAGTCCACTGAACTCTATAATCGCTCAGCGATCACCCGCATTATTCGCGACGAGTTAAAGCGCTCGAAACGCTACAAACACAATCTTAGTTTGCTTGTAGTTAGCATTGATGAGTTCGATGGCGTGGCCAAGAAACATGGTGCCACCACCGCTGAATCTATCATCAAAGGTGTGGCTTCATTCTTAATGGCTATTATTAGAGACGTTGATATTCCAGCTCGTTTCGACAATGGTGTTTTTCTTGTCCTTTGTCCTGACACAGAACCCAAGGGTGTAAGTGTTTTAGCTGAAAGAATTCGCAGCAAAATCATGCTTACCAGAGTGTCTGATGTCGGCCAGAATTGGCACGTTACTGTCAGCCAAGGTATTGCTGGTTTCCCGGGTGCTGCTGTTAAAGGCGAAGATCTTATTCAAAACGCAATCATTGCTGCCAATACAGCCCAAAAAAATGGCGGCAATCAGACAGTACTAGCTGACTAAATCCAAGCTACCAGTTGTAAGATTTGAGGACCTTTTCTAGGTCCTCTTTCTTTTTGCTGTTCTCCGCCATTTGCAATATCAACGTACATTGCTCTTCGTTCAATCTTTTGCTCTTGAGATAGTCGTAGACAAGTTTAGCTCCATTTGGCTTAGCTCCCGATGGGAAGCCGCAGGCTGAGAGAAAATCCTCAAAGCTAAGATCAGAACTATTATTTTTCTGTTGGTCGTTCTGCAGTAATGCCTTGGACAAACTAATATCAGCTTCTTTTACTTTGGTTAGAACTTGACTGGCGTCCTGGGGAGCAATGGTGCCGTTAGTTACCATCTCTTGCAAAATAAGAGCTTGATTAAGCTCCACGTCAGTAAGAAGATTCAGGCGGATTAGCATACGGCCGAGTGGGACTTCTTCACTAACCCCCTTATCTAAGGCACTTAGAAGAGCTTTCTGGGATACCATTCCGGAAAGCAACAGTAACTCTCCCAATCGAATTGGTCTGACTCGCCGAGCGGTCAAAGCCGAAGAAATTAAGCCGCTATCTCCTGGCTTCCCGCCATTTTGAGAACCACTCATGGTCTTCTTAATACAATTAATTGCTTGCTCTCGGGAAAGTTTGTGATCGCGCAGAAGCGCTTGCGCAATCAAACCAACGAAAGCTACTCGCTCTTTGACAAAGCCACGCAGAGCTAAGACTCGAGCCAGCTGCAGCCCAGTTGTATAGGATACGCTCAAGCCTGTCTCTAAAGCCGACTGATCGATGGCGGCAGCAGACAAAAGCAATTCACCAAGGCGATTGGCCGCATTGAAATACTCACTATCGATACCAAGTTTTTGCATGGCGGCATTCAAACTTAAGCCATCTTTGGCTATTGACTTGAGAGCAGCCGTTGCCACCTCTTCAGCAATGAGCTGATCGCGAACAAGCGATTGCAAACTCAATGCTTGTCTAAAGTGCTCTTCAGTAAGAAAACTCGAGGCTATTAAGACTCGACCAACTGGCACACCAGTTTTCAATGCCACGGGCATCGCATCAGCTAACTGCGGCAAGGTGACCAACTCAGACTGAACCAATAGGTCGCCAACCAAAACTTGAGAAGCTCTTTTTTGCATGATAAAAGTCTACCGCACTGTCTTTGTTTTGCTCTCAATTCGCTTCAAGCGAACTGCTATTTTCTCCGCTTCTGATGTGCGACCGCATTGCTTGAGAAAAGCCTTGTAGTGAACCAGGTAAGGGCTCACCTTTGAGTCATCTTCTGGATTTTGAGATTCAATTGTAGCGATAGCGCGGCGAAAAAGAATTTCAGCCTGCTTATGGTTATTATGCCAACAATAAAGCCAGGCAAGGTCAGGAAGAAAAGCAGCAAAGCGCTCGGAATTGGCACCGGCATAGCCCTCTTGATAGCGCATAGCTAGCTCATAGAGCCTCTCAGATTCAAAGGCGTTACCTCTTCTATGTTCGAGCAAAGACAATCCGGCCAAGCTATTTACTAGTCCAGGATCCATATAAGCATTGGCCTCGGCAATATTGACCGCTCCTTCAAAAGACGATTTGGACTGATCCAATGAACCGTCTTTGAGAAAAAGTCGAGCTTGATGGTCTTTATTCCACCACTGCTGCAAATTAGAACTTGCTTCAGGATCAACAGTCTCGCCAAATTTTGTCTCGATGGCATGAGCAGGGCTGCAAACCAATATCAACGAAAGAATAAATAAACGGACAAGCGAGCGGAGCAATTACTTACCTGTTTCTTGAGCTTTATCTTGGCCTTTGTCTTGAGGTTTCTCTTGAGCTTTCTCCTGGCCTTTATCTTGAGCCTTCTCTTGAGCCTTCTCTTGAGCTTTCTCCTGGCCTTTATCTTGAGCCTTAGCTTGCAGTTTGGCTAGCCTAGCTTCAAAAGGCGCAGCCTCAGCTGATCTACCACTTGCTTTGAGAGTATCAACTACATATTGAAGAATAGTGGGGAAATTAGGATGTTCTTCACCGATGTGGCTCTTTGTCTTTTGGGCTAAACGAGCTTCCATGGCAGCTACGTGGGCAGCAGGGTTGGCCAAAATGCGAGCCTTCAAAATATCAGCACTACCCTCGTCAGGTGCTACTGGAGCAGCCACTTTACTTGGCCCTGCACCAGGAGTAGTGCCAGCATTAGTGGCAGGAATACTGCCGGCTGGAACAACTGTTTTGAACTCTTTATTACTAACCATATTGGCTTCGAGCGCAGACAATAACATCTTGAGTTTTTCTATTCGGTCAAGTAACTCTGCGTCTATGGCCGTCGCAGCAATATCATCTATAGCCAAAAACTCAGCAATATTTGCCTTACCGGCGTTAACTGCCTCTTTGTCGAGGTGACGTAAGATTGTCAAAAGCTCGCGGCGTTCTGGCTTGCGTAAGCCGTCCTTTACTTCATAGGCCTGAAGGTCAACCTTTCCATCAGCCCCCTGGGCCTTCTGTGTCGTCAGGCTAACGGCTTGCAACGCACTGTTAATTGCCTCGCCGACCACAGCTAAGCTAGATCTAGATATAGAAATAACTCGATTTTCTTTGGTCTGACCGTGGTCGACAAAAGTAACCTGAGCCAATTTGTACTCTACTGGAGCTGCTTCTAAAGCCTGCTCAGCCAACTTTACAGCCTCAAGCTTGAGCAATCGCTCACTGATGTTGCTATCGAGAGCCGTGGTAATGAAAATCTGATCGTCCTTAAGTTGAGTGTTTACTCTATTGGGTCTGACATATTGCCTTTCGCTCAAATAGCTGGCCACACGTTTTGCTGGTTCTAAAATCGAATCGTCCTTGATCACTAAAGACTTAAGCAGTTCATCTTTTGACAGGGCTCCGGCAGCAAAGGCCTTTACGTCTCCAGCAGTGACTGACACTTGTTTGAAGGAACTAAGTGAAGTGGAGTTGTAGAAATAGACAACCACGCGGGGAACTTCACCCGGAGCTAAATCTACTAAAGTCTTGGCAATCAAAAGGGCTTCGATTTTACAGTCATTTTGGTTTGCCTTCGGATTTTTATAGGTTGCAACTTCAATACCGTCTTCTGCCACTCGCGCATTCAATCGAATAGTAGGGGCAAGAATCTTTGCCTTTTCTAGAGCATCCACAGCCTCGCTGTCACTAGGTAGGGCGAGCGCTGGTCTACCAAAAAGCAGAGAGGAGATTGCCAGACCGCAAACTAAAATTACCTTGTTCTCGCCCACGCTCAGGAGCCCCCACTACCCAACAGGATTTACCCATTATAGATGAAGGTTCTAACTATTGTTGGGTGGGTGCTAATGCTTGGGCCAATTATTCGAGGTTAAAACCTAAACTGCGACCCAATTTAAACCAAAACGTATCTTTTATGCGATCAACTCGGGCCTGAGTCTTAAACAATAAATCGCGACTCTGCTCGTGGGTCGCCTGCTCAGCTTCTAAAGCCTCTTGCAACTGACTGACCTGTGTTTTGAGTTCGCCAACCATAAGGGCCTTATTAAAGAGCTCGGGCATATACTTGAGTTGATCGGCATTGGCGGCCAATTCAAGATCGCGGGTGCGAATATCAAATTCACGATCTTTAACCTGGCGACGAAGCTGCACTAACTCTTTGCGCTGAATATCTATCATCTGCTGCAAGCGAGAGTCTGCTTCATAGTCATCTTCTTCAATGATGCTTCTCAGCATCATTGGTGCCGATTTAAAAATCTCGGCTCCATCGACAAATGCATCAACCTTAGCTGGCAAAAAATCGAAAATATCAATATCAGCTGAAGCTTCAAGAGCACTAACTGACTCGGCTTCTTGATTTAGTGGAAATTCAATAAGATTTGAAGGCTCACCATCAGAAACTTTCTCAATTTCATCGCCGAAAATTTTGTTCAGTAGTTTCTCAAGGTGTTGAACATCTGTACTGATCTTGAGAGAGTCGCTAGGCAGCACGTCTGCTTCAGAGAGAGACTTCGAAGTGGAGAAGCTTTGCATTTATAACCTACTTAACTTGACAACCGCATATGGTGACCATTGCGCTTAAATGTTATCTCAGCTTCCCAAAATTGTACACAGTTAATCTTGGGAATTAACGTAACCATTTTCATGGCGAAAGGATATACAAACGTCGCCAAACGCATTCACACTCAATATCTCAGCTGTAGCTCTATCTTTTACTTGGCAAGAGTGCCACTAAGAACAGTGACTGCTTTCTTCGGTTGGAAGTATTTATTCATGGCAGCGTCCACTTTCTCTTTAGTCAATCCAATGTAGTGACTAGATATATTGTCAAGCTCAGTGGTGCCAAGACCAAGAAATTCAAATTCAGTCAAGACCCGAGCTATTCCAAGAGAAGAGGATAAACCGACCTTAAATGAACCAAGGGCACGGCCACTTTCTTTCGCCAGGTCATCCTTACTTATGCCTTTGGTCATATAGTCTGCCAAAGTCTCATGGACAAGCTGCAAGGCCCGTTCAACGTTCTTAGGATTGGCAGAAAGAGAAACAGACCAAGGAGCGCCACCGAAAGCAGTATCAGCAAAAGTGGAATAAATTCCATAGGTCAGTCCGGCTTTGTCACGGACAACCTGACCGAGCCTGGAAGTTATGGTGTCTTGACCAAGGGCTGCATTGGCGATGCGAGCGGCATAGAAGTCATCGGCCGAACGCTTAACTGTACAGGGATGGGCCATAACAATATCGACGCTGGCTTTTTCGGGCAGCTCAATTTCAATTCTTTGAGCTTTTGCCGGCAATGGGCAATCAGGCAGGATAATGGCAGAGGGCTCTTCACCCTTCCAATCGCTAAATTGCTTCTCCACTAACTTAAGGGCTTGATCGATATCAATGTCGCCGACCAAAGTCAAAATAGTAGCTTTCGGACTAAAGAGTTTTTTGTGAGTAGCATGAAGACTTGCTGTTTGAACCGCTTCCAGTTCTTTTAATTGCTCATCAAAATCTTTATCATAGAAAAGATGTTCTTTGCTATAAAGCGCTTGTCTAAGCTTGTTCCAGGCCATAGAACGAGTGTTCATTTTCGATTCTACAACTCGGGCACGCCATTCAATTTTGGTTTTGTCTAGCTCTTCTTGATCAAGCAACGGATTGCGAATTACGTCACTCAATAGCTCAAGATAGTGAGGTAAATCTGCCACCACTAGATGGGTGCCGAGGCCGACGCGATAGTTGTCGACGAAGAACTCTAGAGCACCAGGAATCCCCATTTCTTCGAGATTCTCAGCGATCTTCAATTTATCATACGACTGTGACCCGCGGGGCAGGAGATCACCAATAATCTCAGAAAGCGAGCCTGGCTCTTCCTGGCTAAAATAGCGTCCAGCTTTTATATTAACTGCCAAGCCAACCGACTCAGTACCAGGATTGCGCATCAGTATTACGGTCATGCCGTTAGAGAGCACGACTTTCTTTACCTGCTCGCTGTAGTTGCTGGCAGGCTGCGGCTTGAACTGAACAGTAACAGGCGTCGATTTGATATCGAGAAACTCTTGAACCTCAGCAGCAGTGTAAAGAGCTGTAGATTTCTGTGCACCACCGGCGGCCTCAGTCAAATCTACTTCACTGTCTAAATCAGATTCAGTCTCTAGATCTTCTTCATCTTCACGAGGGATGAAATAGCCAATTGTGCGGTTGCTTCTAACAAAGTACGTCTTGGCAGCGCGCATGATATCTTCTTTTGTCACTGCATCAAAACGATCGTCATAGTTCATCAACCAGTGCCAGTCAGCCTTTGACTCTGCTTCGCCGAGCATAAAGGCCAAGCTAGAAGGATCGGCCTTAGCCAAGATAGTTCCCTTCAAATTAGAGCTCTTAATTCTGCTCAAATCAATATCACTAACCGGTTCGCGAGCCAGCTTCTCGAGTTCATCAAGCAGCTCAAGCTCGACTTTTACAGGGTCGACACCAGGATTAACCGTGGCACCGACAATCATTAGCCCCGGGTCTTTTAAGTCATCGTGGCGAGCAAAAACTTCAGCAGCCATAGAAGTATCAATCAAGCGCTTGTATAGCCTTGAGCTACGTTCAAAAGAGCTGCCTAACAAATGGCGAATTGCTGCTAGCGGATAGTTATCATCGTGGGTAGCTTCGGGAACATGGAAACCAATCCACACCCGGGGCATGTCCCCAGCTCTAGTCACTTCAAAGCGACGCTCGCCTTCTTGAGGAGGCTCAGTAGTATAAACTTCGGGAATAGCATGAGGAGCTGTGGGGATACTGCCAAAATGTTTATTGATTAGCTCAAGAGCATGATCGGTGCTGAAATCACCCAGAGCAATAACCGTGGCGTTGTTTGGCCAATAGAAAGTGTTATAGAAATCACGCAAGCGCGACATCGGTACGCTTTCAACATCTGAGCGCCAACCAATAGTGGGATGGTGATAGGGATGCTCGCGGAAGGCAATGGCATAGAGCTCTTTTTCTAAGGCTTCCTCTGGATGATTCTCGCCGCGCTCTAGTTCATTTCTAACCACCGACATCTCTGAATCGTGATCTTCTTGTCTTAGTCTTAAATTACGCATGCGGTCAGCTTCAAGCTCAACACACATTTCTAGAAAATCATTTGGCACCACTTCATAGTAACTGGTGCGATCGAACCATGTGGTGGCATTCCAGTATGCCCCAATTTGGGTAAGCAAGTCGTCAATGCCATTGCCTTTTTCAGCATTGTGACTTTCTGTTCCTTTAAAAAGCATGTGCTCTAAAAAGTGAGTGGAGCCAGTGTTGCCAACAGCCTCGTTGCGCGACCCTACTCTATAAACGACTAATAGAGTAGCCACTGGTGCGCTGTGATTTTCAGCAATTAAAACTCTCAGACCGTTATCAAGCTTGAATTCACTCACTCCCTTGACTTCAGACACCTTCTGCGGTGTGGATGGTGAGCCTTCTGCTTTCTTGACGGTGTTTACCATTGACTCGGGTCCTTATATGTAACTCGATAAAGATACCGCGAAATGCACACAAAGGCTGGTAACTAGATAAAATTGTAAGATGGTATCCATGAAGAAAAGCACTTTGCCCGATAGCGAAAAGCAAATCGCCCTAATAGTGGCTCTCTGGCTCTCTAGTCAGCCAGCCATGGCTCAGCCGAGCCAGTCAAGTAGTCAGGCGAGCTCCCAAGCTAGCGCCACAAAGAGTCTCAAGTTTGATGGGGTGAAGTGGGCAAAAGCTACAAAGGCTGGTTCTAATGCCTTCATAAATTCTGATTTTGGGGCTGCCGAGCGTAATTTTAAAGAAGCCCTCGAGGAAGTCAAGCTAGCCCCTGCTAATGATATTCGAATCGCCGAAAGCTTCAACAACCTGGGCGTGCTCTATGTCAGCCGGGGCTTGCCTGCCAAAGCTGAGCCATTTTTTGAGAAAGCGGCAAAAGTTAGAGAAGCAGCCCTGGGCGCATCAGATAAAGATGTTATTGCCGGTCAAAGCAAGTTGGCTCAGTTTTACCTTAGCGCAGGAAAGCGAGATAAAGCTTTAGTACTCATCAATAAAATTGCCGACTATGGTGACTACGAATCTAAGCAGTTAGTCGAAATTTCGGCAGCTTTTAAGAAATTGAGTCTCTACTATCATAATCACCGCAAGCTCGAAGATTCAGAAATTGCTGTGAAACAAGCAGAAGAGAAAACCTTGAGCGAGATGAAAGCTCAAGCAGTCGAGACAGCCGTTATGCTCGATGCAGTAGGTAACGCTGTCAAAGACAATAGCAAGCTAGCAGAACGCTTGTTTAAATCAGCTCTGACACTAAGAGAGCGCACTTTGACTAGTGAGCATGCGGCACTTGCCTCTTCACTTGAAAATCTGGGCAAGCTTTACATGAGTGATGGTCGCACAGCACAAGCCGAACCACTACTTAGGCGGGCCTACGAAATTTCACTGAGTACTCTCGGCCCAGATAGGCAAGAGACTCAGAAAAGGCTAGATAATCTTGCTCAGATTTGCACCCTTCTCAATAAGAATAGCGAGGCCGAGGCGCTCTATCGCAAGATTCTCGATTCTCAAGAAAAAGGAGCCAAGAAAAATTCTCCCGAATTGCTTGCAAACTTTGCCTCTCTCTTAGTCAAAGAAGGCCGGGCCAGCGAGTCTCTACCATACTACGCCCGGGCATTAAAAATCCAAGAATCATTGAACGGTCCTCAGCATGCCTCACTAGCAGCTTTACTCGACAGCTATGCCTACGCCCTTAATAAGTGCAACCGCCAGGCTGAGGCACAAAAATATCAAGCCCGTGCCAAATCTATTCGAGGTTAAAAACAAGCATTGACACCACTTAAATTGTTGGCCTTTCTTCTTCTGCTCAATATCACCACCACTTGTTGTTTGCCAGCCCAAGCTTTAGATGCAAGACAGGCTGAGATTAGCGCCATCGAAAAGCAGCTAAAAAAAGATATCGAAGCTGATAAGACTTCTGAACTTGAACCAGTCAAGCGCCAACTAGATGCCCTGATTGCCACTAAGGGTGAAGCCCAACTCTTTCTGCTAAGAGCCGACGTAAAGTACCGAATGTATGATTTGAAAGGCGCCATTAGTGACTACGACCAGGCAATTGCCCTGCAACCGAAATCGGCTAAAGCGTACATGCAACGAGGCACAGCAAATTGCATCGGCGAGAATTATGAAGCGGCGCTGTGCGATTTCGATACGGCCATATCTCTTGGAGAGAACTCAGCAGACGTTTATCGCAGCCGTGGTGGCGCACAAGAACAACTGGGGAAAAAGGCTGAGGCTATTGCCGACCTAACCAAGGCTCTGTCAATAGAAAAAGACAAAGAGCGGCAATGGCAGGAAAAATTGATGCGGGCACGCTGCTACTTTTCCATTAAGCAGTTTGAACCGGCCATTAAAGATACTAGCGATGTTATCGCCCTAGTCGCTCAAATTCCTGAAGATGCGGCAGTAGACGCTTACAAAGTTCGGGGCAGTTCGTATTTCTTTGCTGCTAAATACAGTGAAGCCGTGGCTGACCTATCCCTTGCCATGAAAGGTTTAGATGGTAAAGCGAAAGCAGGCAGTCTGGTTTTGCGTAGCGTTTGCTACCTAAAGCTAAACGACAAGGCTAAGGCCGAAGCTGATATGGAAGAAGCCAAAGCCCTTGGTTTTCCACAGCGCCACAGTCAATAGCTGAGAGCAAGGCGCTATTTGATAGCGTACTTTTACCATTGCTCTGCTCGCTGGGCACGCCTAATATGAGGGCCCCCAGCGTATATTTATCCATAGCGTTATGAGCAAGATAACTGAAGCAAAAGCAGTCGCAGATTTAGGCCTTATGGCTATAAAACAAGGCGCGCCCGAAGCGGCTTTGGCATCTAAGACCTTGGTGGATGAAGCCCTGCAGCATATATTTAAAAAGCCTTTGCCCTTGACCGATGCTTTACCCCGCATCAACGAAGTATTGACAGGCCGCGGCCGTCAGGCTGGTGAGGTGATTGACCATCTACCCACAATCATGGAGAGCGTGGCCAAAAGTGACCAGCTTGCCTCACTAAAAATTACTAAAATGCTTGGTTCTGGTGCCCATGAGCTAGTACTTTCTGCCGAATCAAAAGGTGCGCTAAAACTAGGAGTTGACAACCTGCCCAGACCAATCGCCCATAAAGTCTTTGATGCTCCTGTTTTGGCCCATGGCAAACTTGAAAACGGCGTTCGTTACTACATCCAGCCAATCGGAGAAACTGCCGGAGTAACCGATAAGCATGTGGTCTCGGTCGTAGGCAAAATTCGCGCCAACGGCTTTATAGAAGAAGACATGTGGGGCTTCAGTGGCACCAGAAAAGATCAAGTGGCACTCTTTGGCAAGGGGCAAAAGCCCCTGCTTATAGACCAGGGCGGGGCGGTTCCGCGTTATGGCATGACCTACAGAAACGGTGAGCTAGTACCCCATGAAGGGCAGCAATCTAATCTGGCCGAAATTAGAGAGTTTCTCAACGACCGCCACATTCCCCTGATTAAGCACTCAGTCACACGGCCGCAGAACCCACTGCAGATGGACGGCAATAGCTTGTCTACTAGAATGGAAGATTGGCAGCTATCTGACGCGGTCAAAGACTATATGAAAATGACCGACCGCACACCCACCATGTGGGGCAGCTGGACCGATAATGAGGTGATTCTGGCTCTGAGATCACTTACACTAGGTAAATGAGCATTTGCGACCGGAAACTGAAACTTGCCCTAACTATTCAGTTGAAATTATTGCTGGCATTGCCACTAGTAATTATCGCCTCATTGTTGGCCACGGGTGCGGACGGAGCATCGAAGAACCAGCCCCCTATTGTCTATCAACTAGAACAATACTCCGACAGCCTCGGTGACTGCGTCGTTTCTGTTTATCATGACGGTGCCAAAGTGGTGTGCAATAAGCTCAAGTGCGAACTAATAACCAAAGCACCAGACTGGAAAGTGCACTGCTTTAGAAACGATAACCGCATTGAATGGAGCAATGAAATACAGAAATTCAACGGCGAGACTATGTCCAATCCCTTTGCTCGCTTAAGACCACCACGACAAGCAAAGCTAACAGAGGTCGGCCACGGCGCGCTTAACGGCCTTAGATATACTAAGTTTAGGACCCCAGTCTCGGCCAACGACCAGCTCTATACAACGAAAGACATTGCTGTAGCAGCACAGGTAGAAGAATTTCTGGCCCGGCTCTATTTTACGCCCCAAGCTGAGGGTATTCCCTTGTACCGCTGTGTAGAGCATAAGCCGGATCGCAAAATTAAAGAGGGCAAAGTAGGCATCATTAAAGTTGGCGCCAATACTGATCTAAGAACTGGTTTGGTCAAAAAATTAGAGACTAAAGGCTGGAAGAAGATCGCTTTTAACGCCAGTGAATTCATGCTGCCAACGGGTTTCAAACAGCGCAAAGAAATTTTTGAAGTGTCATATTCGAGCGACAAGAGAGGGGAGTTTAGTGAGATTTTCGATGCCATTGGCTTTAAAACCGATGCCAGGACTTTAAAGAGTGGAGCCAAGACAAAATGATTTTTGCTAAGGCCAAATTTCCTATTTTAGTTTTGCTTCTGAGCCTCTGGCTCTCAAGCAGCACAACCGTTCTAGGCAAGGTCACTACGCCAGAGTGGATCATTAACCAGAAAGAAGAAGATTTCGGCGACACCATAGTTTATGTTTGGCATGATGGTGCCAGGTTAGTCTGTAAAAAGTTTGGTTGCGAGATTGCTTGCAGAGCTCCCGATTGGAAGGTGCATTGTTATAACGTGACGGAAAGGACTGAATGGATTGGGGAACTATCACAATTCAGTGGCGTAATCATGGCTAATCCTTTTGCGCTGCCATCACCACACAGAATAAGTCAATTGAGAGAGATAGGAGTGGGAGACTTCAACGGTCTCAAGTATAAGAAGTACCGCACCCCATTCTCAGCCAAAGACTTGGTATTGGCAGCCAGTGAAATAACGGTGGCAGAGCAAGTAGGAGAATTTCTCTCCCGTCTTTATGTCGTGCCAAACTCGCGTTATGTCCCACTTTTTCGCGACTGCGATAGAGGTAGAGATAGGCAACTAGAACGTTACAAGATTGGTGCCGTGCGAAGCGGTTCCTCTAACGATCTGCGAGGCGGTTTATTGCACAAACTAGTGACTAAATCGTGGAGAAAGACAACTTATAACGCTGCTGACTTTGAGCTACCAAAAGGCTTTGAACGAAAAAAAGATATCGTTCAAGTCACATACTCGGCGAATAGAAAAGAAGAGCTCGGCTCGTTTCTTAACGAACTAGGTTTTAAGACCAGGACAAAACCCTGAGGAGGCTTCAATTTTCTTTTCAAATTTAGTTAAGGGCATTACTAGCACAATGGCTGTGCTGTCAGGGTTATCCCAGCCGGTTCTGGCGCAATCAAGCCGTGAAATTCAGCTCGATCAAGTGAGAATGAACCTGATGTTACTTGATACAAAAATCAACAGCGCACCAAGCGCTGATGCTTACTTCACGCGGGGTTCTGCCCATGCCGCGCTCGGCAAGAACGAGGCAGCAGAGGCCGATTTTGCCATGGCGGAGAAGCTTAAGTACTCCTCTAATCTATTCAAATTCTATGAGACCCGTGGCAGCAACTTCTTAGTCTTGAAAAAGAATGACGCAGCCGTTGCCCAACTAACAAAGGCGCTTGCTCTAAAACCTGGTGATACCACTTGCCTGATCAATAGAGCCTCGGGCTATTTTGAACTAGCCCGCTATAAAGAAGCCCTTAATGACGCTCAGCAAGCGGCAAAGCAAGAGCCGAATAGTTCGGCTGCCCAGCAATTAGTAGGCACCTGCTATCTAAAAGCAGGCCAATATGAAAAGGCATTGCCATATCTCAACCAAGCTGTTGCCTTAGAACCAGGCAATTTCGAAGCTTTACACTATCGCGGCCTGACCTATGAAAAATTAGGCAAAAAAGCAGAGGCTAAGAAAGACTTCGACGAGGCCGTTGCCAGGGGCTACGCAGCAGGTAAAATCTTTGAAGAACTCAATTAGAGTGCAGTGAGAATTCGCACCAGCCGGTTAATGCCTCTTCTAAAAGCGGCTAGGGGAATACGCTCATCTTTGCCATGCATTGTGGCTAAATGCTCAGCGTCGACCTCAATTGGTTCAAAGCCATAGCTGTGAATACCCAGCTCACGAAACCAGTGTGAATCAGTAAACCATGGCACCACTACAGGTACTACAGGGGCAGTGGCGCCTTCAGCTTTATTAGCCTCTTTAATAGCACGGAACATATCATTGTCGTAGGGAGAAGGATCACCTTTCTCCCATTCAATCACTTTTACATCGATACTAGAATCAGCAATGGTCTTCTTCACTTCGACCACAAACTGTTCGGGAGTGACACCAGGAAGCAGCCGGCAATCAAGCTCTGCATAGGCCTGGGCCGGAATAACGTTAGTCTTGTAGCCGGCCTTCAGTACAGTAATTGAGACAGTGTTGCGCAGCATTGAATATTTGAGCTTGTCTACAGCTAATGCTTCTTCAGTCTCTTTCGAAGGTGCTTTTGCTGTCTTTTCAATATCGGCATAAAGCTCTTTCAGGGGGCTAACTTCAAATGGCGCAATCGATTGGAAAAATTCTTTAGCGGCCGGAAGCAGAGTCATTTTTGGTGGATTATCAGCAATCTTTGCCAGCGCCTTAATGAGCCTATTGTTAGCCGAATTGTTCATTGGCATAGAAGCATGGCCAGCAAGACCGTTGGCCGTAAGAGAAAGCCAGAGCACCGATTTTTCGGCATAGTCTACGCCCCAATATTTGGCTTTGCCATCACTATTGCCGCTTTTGTTATAACTCTCAATCGAGTAGCCTTCATTCAACAAATACTCGGCATCTTTAACAAGTTCTTTTTTGTTCTTGGCGAACCACTCAGCACCATAAGTACCGCCGACTTCTTCATCTGGAGTAGCAATAAAAATAAGATCGCGATCCAAAAGTTTGCCCGATTTTTTGATAGCAAGCATGGCAGCAAGTTCCATGATGCCCATGCCTTTCATATCTAAGGTGCCGCGGCCCCATAATTCACCATCATGAATTTCAGCGGCAAAAGGCGGATATTTCCAGTCACTGGCTTGAGCCGGTACGACGTCAATATGGCTCAGCAATATCACAGCTTTCTTCTTGCCCGTGCCTTTGAGTCGGCCGATGACAATGGCACGGTCTTTAGCCGAATCGAAGACCTGAGCTTCAATGCCGTTTTCCTTCAGTACAGACTGAAGATAAAGGGCACCTAGTTTTTCATTGCCTGGGGGATTAGTGGTATCAATTTTAATGTAGTTGCTAAGAAGCTTGACAGCTTCTTCGTACTGGCTATCAGAAATTTCAAATGGCTTTGCCGGAGCCGAGGCTGGAGGGGAAGAGAGCGAAACTGCCATGGCCTCATAGCTCAATGTCAGAGCAAGAGTGAGCGACAGGCTGGCTGTGGCGAATTTTCTGTAGCTTAGTGACACTTTCTATCTCCGGTATATGGTTTACGTTGCAAAGTGAAGGCAAGGTTTTTTCAAGCTTCATCCAGTTTTTTTTAAGACAGGCATTACTTGCAAGTAAAGTTTACCTGAGTCTAAGTCTGTGGCGTTAAACCTTGCAATTTGACAGAATGACTAACGAAAGAAGGTCTCTTTGTATTTTTGCTTGGGACTTTCAAATTGGAGTTTTAAAGGAATATATAAATGACTAAGACTATTTTAGCCGTCACAGTGGCTTTGGCACTTTCAGCAGTTGCTATGCCTTCGTTCGCCGATGACACCACCACCACAACAACAACCACTACAACTGCTGAGACCGACAAAACAGTAACACCAGCAAAAACAAAGAAATCTGTTGTAAAAACAGTTACCACTGACACCAAGAAAGGCGCTGAAAGCGCTGTTAAGGGTGTTGAGACCGTTGGTAAAGATATCGGCAAGGGAACTGTCAAGGGCGTCGAAGCACTTGGCAATGGCGCAAAAAAAGGTGCAACCGGCCTAGTTAAAGGTACCGAAGCCGTAATCAAAGGCGCTGGCAGAGGCATGGCCAAAATGGGCGAAGGCGCCAAGCATGGCGTCGAAAAAATGACTGGCCACGACAAGAAGAAAGCCGCTCCTGCTGATAGCGCAGCTACCACTGCACCAGCTGCTGACGCTGCCAAATAATTGTTACTGATCAAAAACTGAAAGTCTAAAAAACGTCAAGCGGAGAACCATGAGAGCAAGTAATAGATTGGCCAAGAGCTTTGCTCTCGCATTAACTTCTTCGCTTACACTTTCAGCACTGATGGCGGTGCCGCTACAGCTGGCCAATTCGGCTAGAGCGGCATCGCCTGCCACAAAATCTACCAAGCTCAAGCCTAGCAAGCCTGGTAACTCTGCTCAATTTATCTCTCGCGATGCCACTCTGGGCATAGAAGAATATAAGTTACCGTCCAACGATCTTTCGATACTTCTTTGTGAAAGACACGCTACTCCGGTAGTAACAGTAAACATGGTCTTTCGAGTCGGCTCGCGCAACGAAGCGGTTGGCTATACTGGCTCAACTCATTTTCTTGAACATATGATGTTCAAGGGCACCGATATTCATGACCCGCTTAAGAAAACCGGTTTAGATGATGTGCTCAAGAAAGTGGGTGGTATTAACAACGCCACCACCTCCTATGATCGCACCAACTATTTTGAACTTGTACCGAAGCAGGCAATTAACCTTTGTCTCGAGCTTGAAGCTGACCGTATGCGGCACTTACTGCTAAGAGAAAGCGATCGCAAGGCGGAGATGACCGTGGTGCGCAACGAATTAGAGCGGGGAGAAGATGATCCCTCGCAGCTCTTAGAAATGAACACTTTCGCCACCGCTTTTCGCGAACATCCCTACCACCATCCAGTGATTGGCTGGCGTTCTGACGTTGAAGGCGTGCCCACAGAAAGACTACGGCAGTTCTATAACGATTTTTACTATCCTAACAATGCCACTTTAGTAGTTATTGGTGATTTCGACAAAGCCGCCACCCTAAAAGAAATCGAGAACAAATTCGCTGGCATTCCTAAGTCACCCAAGCCATTTCCTCCCGTATACACCACAGAGCCGCCCCAGGAAGGGGAGCGCCGCTTTACGGTAAGCCGAGGCAAAGAACTAGCCAGGGTGATGGTGGCTTACCATACTCCGCGCGGCATAGACAGAGCAACTTATCCCCTCGATATTTTGCAGTCAGTTCTAGGCGGAGACAGCAGAAAATCATCTAGGCTCTACAAACGCTTGATTGAAACTGGCCTGGCATCAGACTGTTATGCCGCCAACTACACCTTAAAAGATCCCGGCCTCTTTATCATTTCAGCCACTGTGCAACCGGGAATTGACCCAAAAATGGTCGAGGCCGCCATTCAAGAAGAGGTCAATAAGCTCAGCGAAAAACCCATTACAGCTGAAGAACTGCGCTTAGCACGCTCTTCTATTTCAAAACGCTTCCGCCTAAGCCTTTCTGACCCCATGGGCTTAGCCCAATCATTGACCGAAGGCATTGCTGTCGGCAGTTGGAAGTGGTGGGCAAGCTACCCTCGCGATGTACAAACGGCCACCGCTCAAGAAGCGCTGGATAGCGCCAAGAAATTCTTCCTCGATAAGAGCAAAACCGTTGGTTACTATCTGCCAACCGATTTTAAGACAGATGCCGCAGCGATTGCTCAGATAAAGCCCTCAAAGCCCACTGAAAATCAAGGCGAGAGCAGCAGCACCGCAACTAGTCAGCCTAACGAAACAAGCAACAATACTGGGTCAAAGGCCGATCGAGCAGACAAAGCTAAGACCTGGCAGGAGAGAGTAGAGCGCTTTAGACTGCCTAACGGCATGACTGTTTTGCTCGCCCGGGTGGCCGAGGGTGCTGACAGCGGCACGGCCACAAAGAATGCCATAAGAGGAACTGTAGCCGTATCTGGAAAAATCAGAGCCGGTGATTTCTATAGCCAGATTGGCAAATCCGCCGTTCCTGACATTACTGCTGAGCTTTTAACCTACGGCACCAAGAAGTTCTCAAAAGAGCAAATCTCGACCCAAATGGAAGAAATGGGAGTAAACCTCGATTTTTCCAATGGTACTTTCTTCCACGAGTTTGAATCAGAAGTTGCAGCAGAAGACCTGCCCAAGCTACTGTCGTTAGTCTCTAGCGAGATGAGGCAGCCAAAATTCCAACAGTCTGATCTTGATTTAGTATTGAAGCTAAGTCAGGCTGCTATTAAAGAGAAGATGACAGACACCGGTGAAGTTGCCTGGAATACATTAGTGCGCTCACTTTACAAACCAGGCTGTGTCTACTATGCCCCCGAACTTAGCAAGCAGATGGAAGAGCTTTCTTCTATCACCCTAAGCGACATCGAAAGCTATCATCAAAAGTACTATAGTCCCGGCAACACAGTGCTAGCTGTAATCGGCGACATCGAACCAGCGGCAGTTAAGAAACTGCTGGAAGCTGAGTTTGGCGATTGGAAAGGTGAGACAGCCCCAGCCATAAAAGTTGAAGCAAGTGGCTTGATTGACCGGTCAGGGAAGGCCAGTAAGAGCAAATTGACGACTGATCTGGCTGATAAAGCTAATGTAGATATTGCCATAGGAAAGCCAGTGGCCCTTTCACTGACATCAGACGACTATTTGGCAGCTATGATTGGCAATGCTGTGCTTGGTTATGACAGCTTTGCCTGTCGCCTGGCGCCAGTGCGAGACAAACTCGGTCTCACCTATTCGATTTCATCCCATATCACCGAGCCGCATTATCCCTATTCGCCCTGGTCTATCGATCTTTCAGTCAACCCAACCAATGTCGATCGCTCTCTTGAAGTAGTAAGGAAGATCGTGGCTGACTTTAATAAGAACGGTGTGACCAATCAAGAGCTAGCCACTGAGCAAGACCACCTGGCGGGGGTTTACCAGGTTGGACTGAGAAGTATCCGTTCTATTGCCAAAAAATTGACCGATTACGAGCAGCTTTCTCTGCCAGTGTCGTATATGGATACTTTTGGCAAGCGGGTTAAGAATGTCACTCTCAAAGATGTTAACAAGGCCGCTAGCGAGTATTTCAGCCTGGACGATGCAGTCACTTCCGTTTGTGGCAGTTTGACCATCAAGGCAGAGCCAGGCCAGAGCATACCTAAATAGGCCACGTTTTAGACAGCCTTAACTGGGAACAATTCAAATACTTAGAGATTTGGGGCGATGAGCGACAAGAAAAAGATTTTTACTACTGGAAAGTTTGAAGTCGACGGCAAGTGGGCTTCTGTGCGCGAGACCAAATTTACGAAAATGGTTCTTGAGACACGCTTTGACCGTCAAAAGTTCAAAGAAACCAAGCAAAAAGAGATGATTGATCGGCAGAGAAAGCCGATGAGCGATGAGGAGCTTGAAGAACTTGAGCGCAAGTCGCTCAAAGATTTAGTTACCGATCTCTATAACCAGCGTACTTTCTTGCGCAAGCTCGAATATGAAATGCGCCGAGCAAAACGCTACAAACGGCCACTTTCGCTCATGATTTTGACAATCGACAATATTAGCCAACTACAAAGGCAGTATGGTCAGATGATTGTGGACGAAGTAATGCGAGCAGCAGCTCGAATCACCGGCATATGTATAAGAGACGTAGACGTTTCTGGCATTTGCGATACGGCAAAAATTGGCATAATTTTCCCCGAGACCTACTCATCTCGAGCAATGATAGTGGCTGAGCGTATTCGCGAGCGTATGAAGCAAGAGCCAATTAACAGCGAAATGCGCCACTTAAGAGTGACTACATCGATTGGTGTAGTGTCCTTTCCGACCCATGCCCGTGACGAGATTGATTTACTACAACGCGCCATCGAATTTCTAGCAAGAGCTGAAGAAGAGGGCGGAGACCGCGTTCACAACGGCTAAAGCTGTTGACTTCATAGCGCTAAAAACTGAAATTTTTAGTGTAGTTAGGTGCTCAAGTATCTACTCTAGCTATCTACTCTAGCTATCTACTCTAGCTATCTACTCTAGTTCTTTCATGGTCTTTTCTTCTGCTGAAGGTGTCTTAATAGACGGTGCTGCAGGCGGCTCTTCTTGTGCTTGAGCCTGGCCAGAAGAATTTGAGTTGCTTCCAGAGCTAGAGCCACTACCAGAAATTGCTGGGGCTAAGGATGGAGCTGGAGAAGAGCTTGAATCGGTTTTCTTAGCCACATCGCTCTTTTCGCTGCGCTCTCGCTTACCAATTGGATAGCTGTTATAGAGTTTGCCATCAAAGTAAACTTTGAATTCACAGCTGCCGTCATTACGGACACTAGCACCACCGGTAATGTCTATTTTCTTGCCCTCACGGGCTGGAAGTGGTGGCACGAATTCATCTACAACGGCAGATTCTTTCGTCCACAAGATCTTATCGCCCGCTTTGGTATCTACCAGATCAATCTTCATAGTTAAGGCATTGATAGCGCCATCGGTAGGATTCCAAACTTGACCAGAGATATGAGGCATGCCGCCTTGTAAATCGATTGATACGGTCTTCAGTGTAACTGTCGGCACTGTATTGCTAGGATCAACTGATTTGGCTTGTTGCAAGTAACCATATCCGGTATCAAGTTCACCAGAGTCTAATAGCTCTTTGCCGCGCTTATTGAGTAAAGCAGCCAGTTTACGTTTAATCGAATCATCTCTAGTGGAGAATTTCTGGGCCTTGCGTAATTGATCAATAGCTAGTTCATACTGACCAGTTCGCTCATAAATATCAGCTGCCATCTCGTAATTGCGCGAGTTATCGGCAATGGCATTGAGCTTACCGAGGTAGAGCAATGCTTCTTTGTCTTTTTTCTCAGAAACGAGCTTCTCTGCCAGTCTTTGATAAATTGTCGAGAGTCTGGCGTCAGACTCGCTAAAGCGTGAGCCTTCTTTGAGGTCTTTTACTTCCTCCCACAATGACAAAGCTTTTTCTAAATGACCATCACGCAGTTCCTGATCGCCCCACAAGGCATCTAGATCGGCTAGCTCGGCCTTCTTACCGGGAATGTTGGCCTGGGCTAAAGGACGAAGCAATTCACAGGCTTTGTCATAACGTGAGTGCACGCGGTAATAATTGGCTAGTTGCGATGCCAAATCAGGATCTTCAACTATGCCTTTGCCCATCTGTTGAGCTTTTGCTATACAGTCTTTAGCCTTGTCTATCTGGTCGACGCCAACATAGGCGCGGGCAAGGGCGAGCATAATCTTTGGATTATCCTTGGCCGACATCGATGCCTTGGTCAAAGTCTCAACCGCAAAGGCATATTGGCCATTGTCTAATTCTTTCAGACCCTTACCAAGTAAGCGATCTTCTTCTGGTGCCTTAGTAAGAAAGAATATGGTGGCACCAGCAAAAATGAGAACTGTGGTCAAACCGAAAAGCACACCACCAGTGAGGGGCATTCCACTTTTGAGATTTAAGCTCATGTTGCTAGAGCGGCGCTTTGTCCCGGCCTTAGATGCCGATTTAGGTGCAGGCCGCTCGCCAGAGTGATCAAACAAATCATCACCAGAATCTTTGCGCGAGACGTCATAGCGCACTTGTGCAAATGGTTCAGAGGCTGGGGGAGTGTAGTCGGGATCGGCGTAATTTTTATTATGTTGAGAGACGGCCCCTCTACCATCATCAGCGTTAGCTGAATCAGATAAAGGAGCCGTCTCTACGATTTCTTCTTCGACATAGAACTCTTGTCCACAAGAGACACAGTTCTGATACTGAGAAGGATGATAGGTACCACAATTTGGACAGCGCATAAGTTGAATATCCGTGTTCCTGATATTTTCAGGTTAGATCATACACCCTGCCCAATGGCAACTATTTGATTTCGACCTTAGCGCCAGCTGCTTCGATCTTCTTCTTCATATCTTCAGCTTCTTCCTTCTTAACTTTCTCTTTCAAAGTCTTAGGAGCTGAATCAACCAAGTCTTTGGCTTCTTTCAAGCCAAGGCCGGTTACTTCGCGAACGATCTTCAGAACTTCGATTTTCTTGTCGCCAACACCGGCCAAGATAACATCGAATTCAGTCTTCTCTTCAACAGCTGCAGCACCGGCGCCAGCGCCAGCTGCAGGAGCGAAAGCCATAGGAGCAGCGGCTGTTACGCCGAAAGTTTCTTCCATTTGTTTCTTAAGGTCAGCAGCCTCAAGAAGGGTCAAGTTGCCGATAGCTTCAAGAAGTTCAGCGGTTGACAATTTAGTAGCCATTTTTAAAATCTCTCCTTAATACAGTTATTTGCGGCTTAAGCACGGCTTAGGCTGCTTCGTCTTTCTTCTTTGCGACCTCTTCTACGAGGACTGCAATGTCTCTAATCACTGCGTTCAAGATGCCAGCAATATTTCTGGCTCCAGAATCAAGACCACCCATAATGGATGAGAGCAATTGCTCTTTCGATGGCAGTTCGGCCAGCCCTTTCACTTCTTCAATTGAAAGAGATTGACCGTCCAGCACTCCGCCTTTGACGGAACCCTTTTTCATTGTCTTGATGAAATCAACGACAGCTTTAGCAGGGGCTGCTGGGTCATCGTATCCAACCACTACGGTTGTTGGTCCCTTAGCGAGTTCGGCGATTGCTTTGAACTCAGTTTTTTCTGTAGCAATTTTCACCAGAGTGTTTTTTGCTACGCGACATTTTGCCCCTTGCTTATCAAGAGAACGTCTGAACTGAGTCAACTCAGCCACCGTATACCCATTCAGGTCAGCGACGATAGCGACCTTGCCTTCTACGAAGATAGATTCGAGGTCTTTGATTACCCCGGCCTTAAATTCTCTGGTTGGCATTTAGATCTCCTGGAGTCGCCTCCATATAGATAACGGATGCTAAGTACGCTCATGGCATCTGTAAAAGTCTTCCAAAAAGAAAACCCGACAAATGCCGGGATCACAAGAACGAGAGAAGCTCTCGCAAACGACTGTTTTAACAAAGTCGAATTTGTGACCTCAAGTCGGCGACCCTCATATAGAGGATTCATTAAACTCCCGCCATTGCTTTTGGGAGTACCATACTGTCTGCGGCCTTAGTTAATAGCATCTAACAGTTTAATCTGATAGATGCAGGCCAAATTTTCGCTTTATATTGAGCTGTCGTCAAGAAAACTCATTTTGATGTAACAATTCAAAGGAAAATATCTCAAAATTTGTTCTCGGGGAAGGATTCAATGGAAATCTTTGAAAAGCACGTGTTTGTCTGCACCTCAGGCAAAATCTGCTCAAAAGATGGTGGTGAAGAAGTCTGCTCGGCCCTGCGCCAAGAGGTAGTGGCTCGCGGCCTCAAAGGACGGATTCGCATCAATAAAGCTGGCTGCTTCGACCAGTGCGGCAACGGCCCGATGGTAGTTGTCTATCCTGAAAGTACCTGGTACGCCCACGTCAAGCCAACAGATGCAGAGCAATTGGTTGAGCACTTAATCGACAGCAAACCATTAGAGCGATTGCTCTATGACGGCCGAGGCCGCACCGACCGCTCATAAACTAGCGCTCACAAGCTAGAGAAAGTTAGTCACAAATTAGTAAGAACGCCTTGGTAGTTTAAAACCATCCCCCTCTGACTTATTTAGGTGACTAATGAGCAACCCATTTAACATCGAGCTAAGCGAAAACTTCCCCAGAAGTGAAAGAGCAACGGCCAAAGCTGAACTTAGTATATTCAACGCTGTGATGGATGCTCAAATGGGGCTCTTCAAGCAAGCCTGGTCTGGCTGGCCATCTGGCGAGCAACCACGTGCCGGGCGGTCTGACGCGGCTTCACAAGCCCTTCTTGATGCTGGCATGAGAATTGCTTTTGAAGATCTCTGGAGAGGCCAGCAAAGATAAGCTGCTAGAAATGAGCCAGCAAAAAGCTAGAAAAGATTAGCCATCAGGCTTACCATCACCTGTGCATAACTCTATATACAAACGAATATGCCGATGGTGAGACGCTGGTTCACGCGCTTGGCTATTAGATTAGATATCGATAGTGTGGCCAAGAGTAGTCTTTCGAATTGTCAGCAGATATAGCAACTATCTTCATCGGGGGACTTCCAATAGATTTCTGCTCGGATATACTAATTACATAAGCGGTGAGCACCCACCAATAAATAAGTTGGGTACTTTGAGCCGAGGGGTTAAGTGGAAACATCAGGTCTGCGCAGACCGGAAACTGTAGTGACAACCCGCTAGCTGTGGATTCTGACTTGAAGCAGCAAGAAATATCGAGCCTACGCAATAGGCAGTCAGACGATAGTAAAAAGACCACCGCAGAGCAATCTGGGTGGTCTTTTTGTTTATGCTTAACACTGCCTAGCTATAGCAATGTGAGTCGTTCTTTGCAGAGGCCTTCACTGAATTACTGATCCTTCTCAACAAAGTAGCCGGAAGTGCCATCATCGAATTCTTTTCATGACTCATTTTCCTAGCAAAAATGAGTCATGAAAAGAAATGGAAAAGTATGGCAAGAAAGGTTCCCATTAGCTTATGAACAAATAAATGACCCAAAATAAAAAACACCCCGAGTGAAATAGGGTGTTTTATAAGTAAACGATAAAAAAGTGCCGGTGGAGGCGCCCTCATGACAGATAGTCTAAACGAGGCAGCAAGCCAACCGCCGGCTAATTTTTAGAATACCCAAAGCACTTGGGTGCCTAAACCTTTTTCAAGCCAAAATCAAAGATTTTATTTGCCACTCTTGGCGGGAGCGGCTTTAGCTGATTCGGTTTTAGGTTCGGCTTTAGTTTCTGCTTTTGTCTCGGATTTTGCCTTAGGGTCGGCCTTGGGATCGGCTTTAGTCTCAGGCTTAGTTTCTGTTTTCGTATCCGCTTTAGTATCTAATTTAGCTTCCGCCTTAGCAGGTGCAGTTTTCTCGGCGCCAGCTTCTTTCTTCAATTCGGTTTCCTTAGAGGCGCCTTCTTTAACAGCGCCTTCTTTAACAGCTTCACCGTCTTTAGCAGCGCCATCTTTAGCAGCGCCATCTTTAGCAGTGCCATCTTTGCCAGCTTCACCTTCTTTAGCAGCGTCACCTTCAGGCTCGGCTGTGGTAGCGGCTGGATCAGCCTTTATCGTGCTGGCATGTGGATCATATTTCAGTGCTTCTTCAACGGCTGAAGCCGAGATGGAGCCGTCATCAGCAACCAAGCGCGGGTCGATTTTTACCCCAGCGAGTTTTTCAGAGAATGACTGAGCGCCATCAAAGACAGGAGGAATAACGATCAGGCCTTTGGTATCGATATAACCTTGGCGAGCGTTGGCAACACCAACTAGAGCCAAGCCTTCAGAGAAGTCTTCAGCATAAGTGAATCTTCTCTTGATAACAGTTTTGCCCTTCTTGTTCATGAAGCCATACTTACCGCGCTTCAAACTCAAGCCAAGTTCATCGTGGAAGAAATTGCGCGACTGCAGAGCGTCGCTCATAGACATGGTACCAATGGTATCGAGGATGACAAAGTCAGAGCCGAAGTAGCATTCAGCAACACGGTCATGGAACTGCTTAGCCTGGTCATACTTGAAATCAATAACGACTTTGCCAGTTGGATCAACGTAACCCCATTTGCCCATTTTGCTAACGGCGGCCAGGCCTTCCGAAAACGGTCCAACAGCATCATAGGCAGGGCCAACCTTGGTATTGCCAGCTTTATCGATGAAGCCCCATTTATTCCCCTCTTTGAAAGAGCAGTATATTATAGTGTTAGGCTCCAAAGGCTTGTTTGCCTCGCCACACTCACCAATTGCCTCAAAAGCAGCAGGGCATGTTGGAGCACCAGTTTTGTCGATTAAGCCCCATTTACCGCCAAAAGTTTTGACAGCGGCTAAGCCCTTGGAAAAGCGGGTTACTTCCTCATATTGCCGTTCAATAATGAATTTGCCGGTGTTGTCAATGAAGCCCCAACGGGATGAAAGGTCGGCTGCAGCAAGGCCATCAGAGAAAGGTAAGACTCGCCGGAACTGCGGCTTGATAACGAATTTGCCGGTGTGGTCAATGAAGCCCCACTTAGGCCCTAACTCGATAGGCGCTTGAGAAGCCTCTTCTTTCTTGCCGCACGCTCCCAGTGACATCACCAGCATTAGCGAAGTAATAATGTGTCTAGCCTTAGAGTGCTTAAAATTTCGCGACATCTTGAGTATTCTTTCTTCCTATTAGAGCAACCTTACAAATAATAAGCTGTCTTAGCTACTATTGTCCAAGATCCCAAAAGATCTGCACCATTTACAGTGCAGAGTCTTTTCTCCTTGTGTTTTGTATGATGTGTTACTACCTCCGAGAGATACTACAAAAGATATAAATGGCTAACTACTTACTTGAAATTGGCGTAGAAGAGCTGCCAGCAGGCTTTGTTCCTGAGGCTGAGGAAAGACTTAGAGAACTACTCCGAGCCAACCTTACTGAAGCCAATATTGCTTTTAAGCAAATTCGCTCTTATTCAACACCACGAAGGCTTACCGCCGTTGTTGAAGAGATTGCCACAGTGCAGACAACAACTGAGAAGAAAGTAAAAGGGCCAGCGGTCAAGAGTAGTTTTGATGCCAACAACAAGCCCACTCCTCAAGCCGAAGGCTTCGCAAAGAAACACGGTTTGACAGCTGCAGAGCTTCTGCGCGAAGAAGTTGGTGGAGTTGAATATTTACATGCTCTAGTTGTAAATAGCGGCAAAGCAACTCAAGAAGTGTTGCCTGAAATAGTAAACAAAGTAATTGGCCAAATTTCTGGCGAGCGCTTAATGCGCTGGGGCGAGTGTGAAGTTAAATTCTCGCGGCCACTTAGATGGCTAGTCTCTCTGCTCGACGACAAACTTGTTGATATCACAGTCGCCAACTTCAAGAGTGGTCGCTTGACAAGGGGGCACCGCATTTTACATCCCTCTGAAATCTCCATAGCCCACGCCGACAAATACGAGGAAACTCTGAAAGAGGCATTTGTTATTGTTGATCCGGCCAAGCGCCGACAAATGGTTGAGTCACAGGTCAGTGCCAGAGCTGATGAACTGGGTGGAACAGCACCACAATTGAAATCAGGCCTCCTTGACGAAGTTGTAAACTTGACCGAATGGCCCACGGCTCTTGTTGGTCAATTCGAGGATGGCTATCTCACCTTGCCAGCCACATTGATTGAAACAATCATGATTCACCACCAACGCTATTTCCCTGTAGAAGCAAAAGAGCAGAAGGATTTGTCAAATCGTACGCTCTTACCTTACTTCATCACCATCACTAATAACGATAGAAAAGAAGCGGCACCGCACATCAAGCAGGGCAACGAGCGCGTATTGAGAGCCCGTCTCGCCGACGGCAAGTTCTTCTTCTTTGACGACAGCAAGGCAAAGCTTGAAGACCGACTGCCAGCCCTAGCAAAGTTGACCTACCAAGAAGGCTTGGGAAGCTACGGCGACAAAACGGACAGACTGAGCCAGTTAGCAACAGTTCTGACCAACAGCGAACCAGCCAGCAGTGTTCTTTCTAATCACGAAAAAGCAAACTTAGTGAGAACCTGCGAATTGATGAAACTCGATTTAGTCAGCAATCTCGTGCGCGAGTTACCTGAACTACAAGGGTACGTTGGCAGCTGGTATGCAAAGCGTGAAGGTGAGCCAGAGGAAGTAGCGCAGGCAATTCTCTCTCATTACGCTCCTCGCACCAGCAATGATGCCATCCCTCAAGACCGTCTGGGCCAACTAGCTGCCGTGCTAGACAAGCTTGATCATGTGGTCGGTCTTTTTGCCTTAGGCAAGAAGCCAACCGGCTCATCTGACCCCTATGCTCTGAGACGCAATGCCCAGGGTCTTATCGATATTGTGGTTGACGGTCTCACCGATTTGCCAGTGAACCTTACGACATTGACTGCCAGCCTGTTGATGGCCTTCGAGCCACTGCTAGAAAATTCAGCCAACGCTGAAAAGAATGGCAGCAAAAATGGCAAAAAATCTGCCGGACAGAAGTTCGATAACGAAGCTATTGCCGCTGAAGTAAAAGACTTCATCATGCAACGTCTTAAAGGGAAATTGCTCGATTGTGGCTACGGCAAAGAAGTTGTGGAAGCTGTGCTTGGCGCTCGCGACCCTCTCGCTAACGTTAGCGATGTGATGGTGCGGATGAATACAGTCAAACATATGGTGTCGGCTCCAGGAGCTGCTGACCTTCTGCGCGTTGGTATCAGAATTGGCAATATCCTCAAGCCCGATTCACCGGATGTAGTGCAGGCAGATGCTTTGACTGGAGCATCAGAGAAAGCTCTCTGGGAAGCGTTCCAAAAGAATGTCAAAGCCAATTGGGAGCGCAGCAAAGAAGGGTTTACTCTGCCGACCACAGAAGCCGAGTATCAATCACTACTTGATCTATTGCATAAGCTCACACCATTTATTGATAGCTTCTTTGAAGACACCATGGTCAACGATGAAGACATGGCAAAGCGCAATAATCGTCATGGCATCCTCAAGAACATCGACCGCTACTTCCGTGCCCTGGCAGATTTCACCAAGCTGCAAGCGCTCACCAACTAAGATGATTTTTGCGGCTTAGACTACTTCAGCTTTCAGGCATAACAATGACTCTGCAATTTGGCTACGAACTTAAAAGCGCTCTAGGGCAAAAGTGCAAACTGGGGATAGCCCAGTTCCTAAAACTGAACTTAAAACTGAACTTAAGGCAGACCTTAATTCCAAGCTTGGTGCTAACACTAGCACTACCGTCTTTTGTTCCAGCTCTTGCACCAGCTCTAGCCGTCAATTCAGATCTGCCACCAGAATCGATGCACGTGCCTTTGTTGGCCACAGAAAAATCAGTCAGCACCTATGTGCCTTCGCCAGCGGCTGAGGGCCAGGGCATAGCTGTCAATGTCATTTACACCGGCAAAGCACGGTTTAAAGATGGTGCGCCTGTTGCCGTGGTGGCACCTGGCGGTGTTGGCCCTGACGGTCTTTCTTTCAACATGCACGCAGCCCAGGTTGGAGCAGTCGAGGTACGTTTTGCTTTTCCTGGTGGTGGCACACCGCAATTCGGCACCAAAGGCACTTTTGATAACAGGGGCGCTCGCTCAATAGAAGCCTTTAGAGATGTTCTACTATTTGCCGGCGGTCGCAAAAACGACTATAAGGGACGTTCCTTTGAAGAGCTAATGGCCCCAGTTATTAAGGTAAATCCAGCAAATTTGGGTATTGTTGGTTGGGACAATGGCGCCAACATTGCCTTAGTGACCATGGCTAAATACGGCATCGATTCAAAGGAAAGTTCAGCTCAAGAGGCGCAACCCCAGGACGTTATAGACTTTGTCAAATGGCTCGCCCTATATGAGGCACCAGTTGGCTCCATGTTTTCGCCAGCCAACTTAGGTTCCTCCTCTGATCTGCTGCGCAATAAGCACTATAGAGAAGGCTCAGCAGCCACAGGTAATCTTCTCATTGATTATCGCAAGCTGAAATGGAAAGACCGCGCCTTCCGCAATCCCAATAAGTTTTCAGGCAAGAAACGGGGCTTACCCGGTATCAAAGGTGTTCTATTCTTTGATGACAATGACAACGATATCTGGGAAGAATCAAGAGAATATGCGTTCAACCCAGCCCTCGATACAGAGCTAACCAAACAATATTTCCCCCCGCAAGTGACCGCAGCTTGTCAGCGACTAAAGGTCTTTGGCGATGAGTGGCCTACCAATGTTGCCACCGTTGCCCAGACAGAAGAATACTTCAGCGAGCGTGATGGCTCTTTGTACATTCCTCAGATCACAAGCCAATTTCCCAAGCTACTGGTTAGTATGTTTGCTTCAGCAGTCGACCATAATCAACAGCAGCTTGACCATCCTCATATATGTTTTCTCTACAATCTCTTTCTCACCAATAAAGTGCGTTGGTTAAGACTTAACCCCGACCCATGCTACATGGGTTCTATTTCGGGATTGAGCGCCTTTAATTTCGTCAATAACAAGCCTAATCATCCCTTAGACCCTTCAACCTTGATCACTCAGCTTGAGCCTGAGGGCATAGTTCCCGACTACGTTTGTATGCAAGGAATGGTGGCTGAGTTAGTCGACAGGCTAAAAACCCGTAATTTGGTTTATCCCATAAGCCAACCGTTGGCCCCTTATTCCAGTGGCGCCGCTGAAGCCAAAGCTGAAGCAGAAGCTAAGCATAAAGCTGCCATCGATGCTGCCACAAAGGCAGAGAAGCTCAAAGAGAAGGGTGAAAGTGGAGGCGAAAGCGGAAGCAAAGTAGAGGAAACGCCCGAGACTAAGGCACAGCCAAAAGGAAATACAGGAAATACTTCGGCTCCAGCCCCTAAATCGGCCCAAAAACCTCTCAATGGCGCAAACAAAAGTGGTAAAAAAAGGAATTAAAAGTCGCCTGTGCTAGTATCTTTACTAGTGTCATTGAGGAAATTGTCATGATAAATCCAGTCACCGTTGGCGTCTTATTTGGCATTGCGCTGCTTGTTTTTGGACCAAAGAAATTGCCTGAGCTAGGTAGATCACTTGGTCAAGGTATCGGCAACTTCAAAAAAGCCTTAACCGATGCTCAAGAAGAAGTAGCTACGGCAGTGAAAATTGAGCCTAAGACAATTGAAGCCAACCCTGTAACTGATAGCACGGAAACCAATAGCCAGACTTAATGGCCAAATTTGAAGTCGTATCCAAATTCTCTCCTGCCGGTGACCAGCCTCGTGCCATAGCCCTGCTGGAAGAGGGCATCGCTGCACAGATGCCCTATCAGACTTTGCTTGGCGTTACAGGCTCAGGCAAGACCATGACCATGGCTCAGCTTATTGCTGAGACCCAAATGCCAGCGCTAGTTTTGGCCCATAACAAAACCCTGGCAGCCCAGCTTTGCAATGAAATGAAAGAGTATTTCCCCAACAATGCTGTGGAATACTTCATTTCGTATTACGACTACTATCAACCAGAATCTTATATACCTTCAACTGATACTTTCATTGAAAAAGAAGCAAGTATCAACGATGAGATAGACCGGCTCAGGCACTCAACCACACGTTCTTTGTGGGAGCGCGATGATGTGGTGGTGGTGGGTTCTGTATCTGTCATCTATGGTCTTGGCCTTCCCGAACGCTACCTGGCCGCTGCTCTTGATTTAACCGTCGGACAAGAAGTTGACCGTCAAGATGTCTTGCGCCAGCTCGTACATATTCACTATGACCGCAATGATATGGTGGTTGAACGTGGTCGTTTTAGGGCACGGGGCGAGATTCTGGAAGTTTTTCCTTCTTACGAAGAAAGGATCGTCAAAGTCGAATTCTTTGGTGACGAAATAGAAAGGATCGCTTTAATCAACCCTGTCACAGGTGAAATAGAAGAGCTAAAAGAGAACATCAAAATCTATCCAGCTAAGCACTATGTGGCCGAAGAAGAAGACATAGAGCGCGCCATAGACGCCATAGAAGCCGAGCTTTTAGACCGCACCAATGAGTTGATTGGCCAGGGCAAATTGGTTGAAGCACAGCGTCTTAAACAACGCACCCGCTTCGACATTGAGATGCTAAAAGAAGTTGGCTACTGCAATGGTATCGAAAACTATTCGCGCATTTTAGAGGGGCGAGAAGCTGGCACTCCGCCTAAGACTTTGATTGATTACTTCGTGCGCAAATACGGTAAAGATGGTTTCATCACCTTTATAGATGAGTCCCATGTCACCGTTCCTCAAATTCGCGGTATGTTCCACGGCGATAGAGCGCGCAAAGACACACTGATAGATTATGGCTTCAGACTGCCCTGTGCCCGGGATAATAGGCCGCTTACACCAGACGAATTTTTCGAGCGAGTAGGCAAGGTTGTCTTCGTGTCTGCTACACCGGGCGACTGGGAAGTAGCAGAAAGCCAACAGGTTGTAGAGCAGATTATTCGACCAACTGGGCTTGTAGACCCGATTATCGAAGTGCGTCCGATCACCGGCCAAATTGATGACTTAATTGGTGAGATCAAAAAACGGGCAGCCGCTAATGAAAGAGTTTTAGTGACAACCTTGACCAAGCGTATGGCGGAAGACTTGACCGAGTATCTCTCTGAGCTTGGTATCAAGGTGCGCTGGCTCCATTCAGATATCAAAGCTATCGAAAGAGTAGAGCTGCTGCGCGATCTGCGCCTGGGAGTATTTGATGTACTGGTTGGTGTCAACCTCCTGCGCGAGGGCCTTGATCTACCAGAAGTAACTTTGGTAGCAATCATGGAAGCCGACAAAGAAGGATTCTTACGAGCAGAAAGATCACTGGTACAAACCATTGGTCGAGCAGCCCGAAACACTGAAGGGCGCGTGATTATGTACGCCGACAAGATGACAGATTCGATGGAGAAAGCAATCCGCGAAACTAATAGACGGCGCACAATTCAACTTGCTCACAACCAAGAGCATGGTATTACCCCTACTACCATTGTCAAAGACACAGGTAATTCTCTACTAGAAGCTTTGCGGGGCAAAGGTGATGGCAACGACCTGGTCGAACGCCTGAGAGTGCCAACCACCAAGGCAGAACAAGAGCGAATGATTGCTGATTCGGTGATGGAGCTGACCGAGAAAGATCTACGCACAGCTATCAAGCGAGTTGAAAAAGAAATGAAAGATTCAGCCCGCGAACTCAACTTCGAACTTGCTGCCGAGCTAAGAGATCAATTAAAAGTCTTACATGAACGGTCGGCCCAGCTTCGAAAGTCAAGCTAGCAAAGCCTTTCGGGATATGCAATAGTTTTGCGTATGCATTTAAAGTCACTTAACGAAACGGGCACAGTTGCCTGAGCGCACTTATACTAGCCTTAAGGCGTTGCCAAGCAATAACTTCTGAGGTTATTAGTATTTACCCCAATGGTGTTTCCCTGAATAATTACGGAAATGTGTAGATCCCACTTGGATACGTAAAACGCACTTAGGATGAAATTGTCGATCAAACCTTAACTACTCAAAACTCTTACCTCATCCATATCAAATGGTCCTTCCGGGGACATGAAGTCATATATAAAGAACGGATGCACAGGTAAACGCTTTGACAGACTCGTTGGCACCAGTAACAGAAGCAATTCACGAGGAACCTCATGGCTAAAAGCAAGTCCCCGGATACCGAGCGCGGCATGAACAATGGCGTCCTAGTAGAGGACGAAAACATCGCTAAAAGAAACGAGCTAGAAGAGCTCGATCTCATTGACGAAGATGATAAATTCACCATTCTCGACGATGAAGAAAATGATCTTGATGATGATGATGAACCAGTTGAGCTGCCCTCTGCCAGAGAAGTTGCAACAGAAGATTCAGTTCGCTTATATCTAAGAGAGATAGGCCGCATTCAACTTCTAAAACCAGATGAAGAAATTGAACTAGCCCGCAAAATTTTGCAAGGCGACATGATGGCAAAACGTAAGCTTGTACAAGCTAACTTGCGTTTAGTTGTCTCCATCGCCAAGAAGTACATTGGGCGTGGCCTTTCCTTCCTCGATCTAATTCAAGAAGGCAACCTTGGTCTAATTAGAGCATCCGAAAAGTTCGACCATGAAAGAGGCTATAAGTTCTCAACTTACGCCACATGGTGGATTCGTCAAGCTATCACTAGAGCTCTAGCAGATAAGTCACGCACCATCCGTGTACCTGTACACATGGTTGAGACCATCAACAAGCTCAAGAAAGTAACTAGACAACTGGCTCAGGAACTCAATCGCAAGCCCACTGAACAAGAGTTGGCCAAGTCGATGGATGTATCAATCGTCAAACTGCACGAGATCATCAAAGCTGCCAAAGAGCCAATTTCACTAGAAACACCAATCGGCAAAGAAGAAGATTCGCGCCTCGGTGACTTTATTGAAGATGCTGAGACAGACCGTCCTGAAACCACTGTCACCCATGAACTTCTACGCCAAGACTTGGCTAAGATGCTCAATGAGTTGACCCCACGTGAACGCGATGTATTGCGTCTGCGCTTCGGTCTAGACGATGGTCGTCAAAGAACCCTAGAAGAAGTTGGTCAACTGTTTGCCGTCACTCGTGAAAGAGTGAGACAAATAGAGTTCAAGGCTTTGAGAAAGCTTAGACAGCCAGGCCGCTCCTCAAGATTGAGAGAATACCTCTAAAAGTAAATATTAGGCCCGGTTAACCTAGACCGGGCCTAATACTTTTTTATCTTGATTGCTGATGGCTTCACCTTTTTGCCTTAGCTCTTATACTAGATGACAACTGAAGGTGCATCATGATTTTTGGCAATAACGACGGCTCAAACAATAACCCTGGCCAGGACGATAGTGAAAATGTCGGAGCTAATCGCCTCGACGATGATCTCGACTATCTCTATGGCGAACGACAAGAGCGTCCAATCTACGCCTCACGCTCAAGCTTGAGTGCCGAGCCTCTGCCTAGCCACGTCGGCCAGAGAAATTATGATGACAATGATGTTAGCAATTTACTTTTAGACAAAGAATGTCAGCTAGAGACTCAATCTGGCTTCATGCTGGTGTTTAAGGGTGCCAAAGACAAAGCCACTTTATCGGTTCGGCGCAAAGTTGGCACACCGCCATCAAGCGCTGTCACCCTTACTCCTGATGAATTGCGCCGACTTTCCAACCTGGTGGGCGAATTATCTCCTGAACCAGCTTCCAGACAAAGACTAGCTGTCGGTTCCGACCGCCCACCAGCCGAGTCAGATTTCGATTCTTTTGTCGCCCGTGAGTATCCTGAATTAGCGCAGCGGCGACGCATCAAAAAAGCTTTTCCCATCAGTCTTCCCGAAGCTATTTTTGAACTAGTTACACAAAAAAAATTGTTAGTTCTATCAGGTTTAGCCCTTGCTGTTTTGATTACCACAGCAGTATCAACAGTGGTGTTCCTCACCTCCAAACCATTTGCTGGCACCCCGATTGCAGCGGCACCAAGCCCAGCCAAGGTAGGGCTATCGGGAAGCTTATCACTGGAAGAGACAGCTAGAACTTTCGTTTTAGACATGCTCAATTTTCGCAAGGATAGCTATCGTCAGGCGCAAATAAAAGCCATGGCGATGATGACTAGCGACCTGGCTGATCGCTATTGGAAAGAAACCAATTTCCCCCTCACAAGAAGCCAACTTAGAGCGCTACCACAAGATCAAGAGGTACGCATTGAATCAGTTGTGCCTACTACAATCTCACCAGGAAACTATCAAGTAGACGTTAAAGGCAATTTGATTGGTGCATCAGGTACAGCTCCAACAGCTGTGGTTATCCGCCTTTCGATTATTCAAGATGCTAGTGGCAAGCTACTCGTCAGCGAGCAAAAAGACATAACCGCCCAATCTCTTGAGCAGAGTCAAGTGACAGCGCCTGAAGCAACTGCCGCTACTAGCCCCGCTTCTGCCGCTCAGGTTTCGCACTAACGAGAAGTCGGCGCAGCCAATATAAAGTGCTCAAGCCAATTAGGGCACCAATTGCGTCTACGCCTGAATCGAGCAAACTCGAACTGCGACCAGGCACGAAAGACTGGTGCCACTCATCAGACAGGGCATAAAGAACAGCGAGTATAAAAGCAAGCCAGTAGTGCTTGAACTTGATCTTTGACTGCTCGTTAGTTTTTGCGATAGAACGAGCTAATGCCGATTGATAAAGCACCGCTAAAACAGCAAACTCAAACATATGAGCGAGCTTACGAACTGGCACATTGGCTTCTTGCAAATAGGCTTCGGTGTAGGCTCCAGAATTTGCCTGACTAGAAAAAGCAAAGATTACGGCCATCCAAATTATGGCCAAGCCCCAAAAGAGAAAGCGGCCAAAAGCATCACTAGTTGATTTACTTCCGCCTTGAAACACTTTTGTCATCCTTGAGATAGAAACGCCAGGGCCGGTCGACAGCTTTGCTAATTCCAATGCGCCGGCTCACTGCCACCTCTTCATCACTGATAGTACGTCCGGGCAGCAGATAAAGCTGCTGCTTGTCATCAAAAAGAGGCAGTCCGTTAAATTTCAAATCTATCTGCAACTGTTTGCATAGCTTACCGGGTCCGCTAAAGAGCTTTTCATCGGCTTTTTCTTGCCGCGGGGCCAAGGCTCTAATCAACACCGCACCGGCTATACCATCGACCTCGGTGACAACATTGAGGCAGTAATACATGCCATAAATAAAATAAACATAGGCATAGCCGGGTGGTCCAAACATTACTTCGCAACGTGGGCGGCGACCGCCATAGCCATGACAAGCCGGGTCGTCGGCCGTATAGGCTTCGACTTCAACTATTTCAGCCTCAAGACTAGTGTTCTCAAACCGGCGCACCAAGGTTCGCCCCAGCAAGGCACGAGCAACCACCAGTGTCGGCTGCTCAAAAAACTCCAGGGGTAAGGTAGGGGCCATTTTGGCTATCTGTTCTATATCTCTTTGACAATAAACTTCTACAAAACTGTAGAAAGGCTCAAATCTAATGCCCTATCGGCTCAAATACAGGACAATTGAAGGCACCAATAGCTCTTAGTTTAGGATAGCAATTATGTGCGGCATAGTCGGGTATCTCAATTTAAATGGTGAGCCACTCACAGAAAGAGACAATCACCTCGGTGCAATGTGCCATAGCATCGCCCATCGCGGGCCCGATGAAGAAGGCATGAAGCTGATTGGCCCAGCCGCTATCGGCATGACCCGCCTGGCAATAATCGACGTTTCGGGTGGGCAACAGCCAATCGCTAACGAAGACGGCAAGGTTTGGATTGTTTTCAATGGTGAAATCTATAACTTCCAAGAGTTACAAGAGCGGGTTCTCTCCCTGGGCCATACTCTTGTCACCAAGTCTGATACCGAATGCATCGTTCATCTTTACGAAGAATATGGCACCGGATGTCTGCAATATCTCGAAGGCATGTTCTCATTTGCCATCTATGATTCACGCAAACAAAGGCTTTTCATTGCCCGTGATCGCCTTGGTGAAAAACCTTTGCACTACGGAGTATTCGACGGCACCTTCATCTTCGGCTCTGAAATAAAAGGCATTCTTACCCATCCAAAGGCCAGGCGAGAACTAGATAGCCTGGCTATGCAGAAATATTTAAGCCTTGAGTATGTGCCCAGCCCCCATTCAATTTTCAAAGGCATTAGCAAACTGCCGCCAGCTCACTATATGGTTGTTGAAGCTGGCCAAATCAAGATTGAACGCTACTGGCTGCCAGATATTAAAACTGAAAAAATCTCTGAAAATGAAGCCCAAGAAGAGCTTATCCGTTTACTTAAACGCTCAATTGAACTGCGCCTGATTTCAGAGGTGCCTCTGGGTGTATTTCTCTCTGGCGGTATCGATTCTTCGTGTATAGCAGCACTGGCCAGTCAATTCTCCAGTTCGCCGGTGAAAACATTCTCTATTGGCTTTGACGACAAGTCCTTCGACGAATCGTCCCATGCCCTGGCCGTCGCCAAACACATCGGAGCAGATCACGAGGTTGTCACTTTCTCCCCCGAGTTGGGCTTTGAAACCCTTTCAGAGCTTTGGGAAATTCTAGATGAGCCCTTAGCCGATGCCTCGATAGTGCCAACCTATTCCCTCTCAAAAATGACCAGAAAGCACGTCACGGTGGCTCTAGCCGGAGAAGGCGGGGATGAACTATTTGGTGGTTACCCTACCTATCAAGCCCATAAATTTGCGCCAATGTGGGGTCTCATGCCCCAGGCATTGCGCCAGGGACTACTCGAGCCAGCTTTAAACTCACTGCCGGTCAATATGAATAACCTTAGCTTTGATTTCAAAGTAAAGCGCTTCATCGGGGCAGCAGCGGAACCTGCCGTGCGCCGTCATCTCAGGTGGATGGGGTCAATAAGAATGGCCGACCAACCGCAGTTGCTTATGCCCGAACACCAGATTCTGGCCGAAACCATGGAAGAGAATATCCTTGGTGACTTGCCCTTAGTGCACCTCAATGGTCATTCACCAAGAGGCAGCGTCCATGACGTCATCAATAACATCATGCGCCTCGACATGACCACTTATCTGCCGGACGACCTTTTGGTTAAGTCTGATAGAGCATCGATGGCAGCCTCACTAGAGGTGCGCCTGCCCTTCTTGGCCTATCCCCTGGTTGAGTTTGCCTTGAAACTGCCTCCAGAGCTTAAAGTTCACGGTTTGACAACCAAGTATCTCCTCAAGAAAGCCGTAGCGCCGTACTTGCCAGAGTACATAATGAAGCGTCCCAAGAAAGGATTTGGCATACCTGTGGCCAAATGGCTGCGGAATGAGTTCCGTCCCGTGGTAGATGAACTATTAGGAGAATCGTTCATCAAACGACAGGGGATTTTCCAATGGCCCTATATCAATCGTCTAGTGCAAGAGCACATGAGCCAAAAGGCAGATAGACGCAAAGAGCTATGGACCCTATTGATGTTTCAGTGGTGGTGGAAGAAATTCTTCGTCTAACGGCAATCAAGAAGTAAGCAAGAAAGAGACTATTTGTGGAAACCGAAAGCAGACAGGCAGAGCCAGCACCCGCTGGGCAAGCACCCAAGGAAGAATTCTTGGATGCGGTTCAGCGCCATATTTGCCAGGTTCTAGGTTTTGACTTTGGTTTTATCGACTTAGTTTCGGGACATGAAATCGTCAATGTCATTACCTTTTCTGGTGAAGATGGCAAAAGTGAAGAAGAAGCGCGCAAGTCAGTAAAGAATTTGACGGATGAAAACAAACAACCACTCGCGGTGGCAAATTCACTGGTGGCCCAGAAGGTAAAATCGACTCTCAGGCCGTGGTTGGGCCGAGCATTTTCAACAGTTGATGGCGAAACTCAAGAATTTCCCTATGCCATTGTGCCGGTGATGGCAGACTCTTCTCAACGGGCCGGTAATGTTAAAGGTCTAATTCGAGTTATTTCTTTTGATGCCTCCCGTGAAGTCACGAACCAAGATTTGCAAACCCTGCGCTTGATGGGCGAGCACCTGGCCAATCGCACCCAGTTATTTTTCCAGGCAGCTGGTGAGCACGAGAAAGTGTTGCAACCAACGGCGACAAAAGCAGAGCAACTCGACATTGATCATGTTTTGATTTTGCACTCAAACAGAGTAGTAAGACGTCGTTTCTCTCGCACTCTGGGCGAAAAATATCGAGTACTTGAGTCAGATTCGGAAGAAAAATCGCTACAGATTCTTTCTGAAAATAGAGTTGATTTGATTATTGTCGACAGCAATATTTCTGGTTCAACCGGATTTGGTTTCTGCAAAGTTATCAAAGAATCTGCCGACTTCAAGCATATTCCAGTGATTATTGTCACTCCCGATAGCAACCCTTCAGCTCGCGTAGAAGGCCTTGTGGTTGGTGCTGATGATTGCCTCACCGATTCTTGCTTTGATTCTGAGTTAATGGCTCGCGTGCAATCTTCGCTGCGCCACCGAAAAATCGAAAAAGAGTTAGCTGTGCAATTACAGCTGCTAGAAGACTATGCCCAGCGGCTGGAGAAGGCCCACGAACAGCTCTCGCAAGATCGGCAGTCACAACTACAACGCAATACTTTGCTTGAGCAATTGCGCCGAGAGTCAGACATCTTACGCAACCAAGAATCGCTCTTGCACCGCATTAGCAACACGATTAGACGCTCATTTACCATCAAAGAAAATCTAGCCGAAATGCTCGAAGAACTTTCTGGTTACTTCGGACTTGATTGTTGCTTTATCGTACTGCCTTCTGAAGAAGAGCCTGAAGACTCACTTCGTGTCGAATATGTCACCGATGATATTTACCGCATAGTTGAATATGGTCGAGATTTAAAAACCCTTGAACTCTACAGCAAGCTTTTCCAAGCTGATCAGGCCATCATCGCCAACGATGTAGCAAACGACCGCAGGCTTGATCCTTTCAGAGAAGAGGTCTTGTCTGGCTATAACATACTTTCACTTTTCTATATTCCAGTGCACTATGGCGAAAAGCTGCTTGGTTTGCTGGTGGGCTACAAGGGAGAAATTCCGGCCAACTGGAACCGCGTCAATGAAGCCTTTATGAAGTCAGTAGCAGACCAGGTTGCTTCTGGTGTCACCAATGCCAGACTCTATGCCAGAGTACAAAGGCAAGCCACCACCGATGGTCTTACTACTTTGTACAACCACCGCACGGGACAAGAGAAACTGACCGAGCAGTTGCGTATGGCAGAGCGCTATCAAAGGCATCTGGCGGTCTTAATGGTTGACGTTGATCACTTCAAATCAATCAACGACAATTACGGCCACCCGGTCGGCGATACTGTGCTCAAAGCTGTAGCAAGGCTGATCAAGAACAATTGCCGCGACGTTGATACTCCTATCCGCTATGGCGGTGAAGAATTCATGATTGTCTTGCCTGAAGTCAATCAAGAAGGTGCTCATGTGGTGGCCGAGCGTATCAGAAAGTCACTGGCCTCCGAAGTGATTCTGCATGACGGCATCAACTTGTCAGTGACAGCTAGCCTTGGTATCGCTATTTTCCCTGATGATGCAGCTGATCAAGCGCACTTACTGGAACTGGCCGACAAAGCGCTCTATCTCTCAAAGCGCCTCGGTCGCAACCAGGTACACACCGCTTCAGATCTAATGTTCGAGCCCCGTGAGCTAAAGGCCAGCGGAGAGAAATCAGCCGAAGAAGTCTTATCGCAAATTACCACCGACGGCAAACCTGGCCTGATGCTTGAAGACTTTGTTGCTCCAACCGTGTCGCTTGAAGCGCAAAACAAAGAAGAGCTTGTACCTGAAGTTGTAGAAATGGTCAAAGCACTTGCTCAAAATCTCTACGCCCGTTCTGATTACAACAAAGCGCACCACTTAGAAGTAGCACGTATGTCAGAGCTACTAGGAAAAGTTATGGGTCTATCCGCCACCCAAATCGAACAAATTCGTGTGGCTGGTCTGCTGCATGATGTCGGTACCTTGAAACTGCCGACGGAGCTGCTTACTAAACCCGGCTACTTTACCAGCGAAGAACGCGACATGGTAAATCAGCACCCGGTGCTTGGTGCGGAGTTGTTGCGACCGATCCGAGCCTTAAAAGACATTTGCGAAATTCTAGAGAATCACCACGAACGCTGGGACGGCACTGGATTTCCTAGCGGTCTAAAAGGGGAAGATATTCCACTTCCTGCGCGAATTGTTGCCATTGTCGATAGTTACCATGCCATGATTTCTGATCGCCCTTACCGCACGGCAATGACCCACGATCAGGCTGTTGCCGCCTTAAGACAAGGGGCTGGCTCTCAATTCGACCCATTCCTGGTAGATATTTTCATAGCTGTGTTGACTAACCTAAGACAACAACAGTGAAGTTACTGAAGAGTAGAACATTGAATATCATCATGGCAGTATTGGCCATTCTTTTATTGGCGCTTTACTTATTTTTGGCCCCGCGCTTTCACCCTGATATAGTCAATCAAATTGCTTTCTACCCGGCCCCAGAACCAAAAGATGCAGACGAATACCTGGGGCGCTATGGAGGCGAACGTCTCACCATAGACAATAGAATTTCGGCTGTATTTTTTAGAAATCCTGATTCAAAGCTGGTTTGTATCTACTCTCACGGCAATGCTGATTCAATGATCTATCGTGCTGACAAGGCAGACGCTTTAAAGGCGGCTGGTCTTTCGGTCTTGATGTACGACTACTCAGGTTATGGCAAAAGTTTGGGTAAGCCATCTTTTAGCGTAGTTGCCGAAGATGGCAAAGCTGTCTATGACTATCTAATTAATACCATGCACTACCAACCGAACCAGATTGTTCTCTATGGTGAATCTATTGGTGGTGGCGTCTCGTCTGAAATTGCGCGCCACGGCGAAACTCGCGCTCTAATTCTCGACTCAACATTTTTGGCACCAGCAGTGTGGGCTAAAGATCGCATTGCTGCTTTGCATATTTTTCCCGAGCAACTGATACTAGCGCCATCGCTCAGTGTAGAAGGACTATTCCCCGACTATAAAGGTGCTGTGTTGGTGTTAAAGCCAGGCCATGATCAAGTAATTCCCACTGCTCATTCAGATCGACTTTATGCCTTGGCTCAGGGTGCAAAAACCCTGGTGACATTACCCCACAGCCCCCACGGCAGAGTTGACGGGGCAGATTTCGACTTATATAGAAGCACACTGAAGACTTTTGTCAGCCAGCATCTACTTGCCCATCATTAGTTCCATGGCTTCATTGGAGCTGCCTGACTCTAGTGTCTCTTGCATTTCTTTAGCTACTTTGAGGTTGCTTGGAATGACGAAGTCAGAAGCCGGTAAAGTAGTCTTAAAAGCTTTGGCGGTAATCAAATAACTGACATGCACTTCTTCAGCACTGTCATATTCGACTGTGACTGGGAACAAACCTACTTTAGGTAAGGCGTATAGTTTCTCCATCATTGCCGCCTGAGTCTTATTGTAGGGAAGCCTATCAGAGCCAATAAAGTTGAGCTTCAGAGGTGAGCCACCGCTGGTTTCATGTTTGATGTATTTGGCTCTTTGAGCCTTACCAAAAGCAGCAGTGCTCTCAAACCTCCGCAAGGGTAGTGAAAATTTAGTGGTATTACCGGCCGGCTCTAACTTAACATCTTCGAGAGTGAAAGAAAAAAGAGTCATAGAGGTACTAAAGCAATTGCGAAATTTCTCAAAAGGCACCCTGTAGATTTTTCCAGACGGGGCACTGTAACAGACAACTTCTTTGTACGGTGGCAAGAGTAAACAAACCAGACCCTGCTTTTTCACAATCATCTTGATGCCAATATCGCTGAGATAGACATCACAGTCGCCAAACATGCGGCAATTCTGAAAAAGCGCCAAAACTTCCACCCTCTTCGCTGCCACAGGCTTAGCCTCAGGCTTGGTCTTAGACTTCACCTCAGACTTAGCGTTAGACCCAACTACCACAGCACTGTTCAATAGAAGTGAGACAAGAATCAAAAAAAGCCAGCGCAACCGGGTATTCATGGATAAAATAAAAGAACAGCAGTGATGACAAACTACGAGTATTTTTGAATATCGCGGCTGTCCCTAGCATAGATCATTTGCCAAAGAACATTAAGTTCTATTGACAAGCCCTAAAACCCGGCGTATTATTGGTTCACACTGAAAAATTGCCCCCACAAGCCATTTGCCGGTGCTAGTGGCTCATTCGAGCTAACTAGTAGTAGTAGTTAATTACTAATGCGAGCAACTTAATATGAGATTTCGCGGCCTAGCCTTAATAGCAACGCTTTCCCTTATTTGTCAGGTAGGGCCAATGATCCTGCCTGCGAACGCTCAGAGCTTGATAGACTCAATTGTGCCGGGGCAGGTTGTCTCTCAAGCGGTTTACAACATGCTCCCACCCAACCTCAGAGCTCTAGTGAGAGTAGCTGGAGCAGGAAGTGGTGGTGGTGATATTCACCGCAATGCCCGAGGCTTGCCCTATGCCACACTTGACAGTTTCGTGCACCAGGCAGGAGGTAGGCGTGAAGAAATTTATGGAGATGAAGGAGTTAACGGCCTTCCTCCCATTGATGGTTTCAATCCGCAAAACCGTATTAATTCTGGTATCTTCGGCTACAGAAATGCGGGGCTGACCACTGGCCATGGCAGCATATTGCCGGCTGCATGGGGTGGTGACGAAGTTGTACATGGCACTGAGTGGGTGAGAACTGGAGATCAAGGGGGCAATCAACTTCCCTATTACGTGCCTGTCAATCCCTTGACCGCTGGCGGAATATTGAATTCTGTCACTACCGGTCTCGGTGTAGGCACGGAAAGGCCGAGTGAGATGGCGCCAGTGCCCATCGCCGACCCTAGCATCAACTATGATCGCAATGCTCCAGACTTCATTCGCAACTATGGTATGTGGGCCACAGCTGTTGTGCCTTATGCTGTTACTCCTGATATGAGACCAGTTCAGAACACCGAAACAAATCAACTTATGGGCTGGATCGCACCAGGGGACAGCGTCTCAGACTTCCTCAGCGGCAGAACTGGTCGCTTGCTTCCCTCTCAGCAAGCTGCAGCCTCAGCGATGCTCAACAAACTTAGTGGTCAGCAAACTACCTTTACTCTGCCATCGACAAGTTCTACTAGCGCCGGATTCTAGGCTAGCACCACTAGTGGTGTCAGAGACACAAGTATGAAAGCACTCAATTGATTGGGTGCTTTTCTTCTTTTTTTTGGCATAAGAAAATCTTAAGTAAGGCTAACCCCTATTAACATCTATGTCGGAAATGGAATATGTATGGCATCCCCTTTCTAACTATGCGAAGATTGTCTTAGCCCTCGTAATTTCGGGATTTGAGCTTTTCTCCGGATTGAGCTAACGTAATTGAGACGGTGACAGAGCACCCTTTTCAGGATGGATTTAATGCTTATCAGCCTATCAATAGCCTTTGTGTGCTTCTACGTTGTGCACATGGCGGGAATTACTGTCGGATATCATCGACTCCTGGCGCACCGCTCATACAAAACCAATAAGGCAATAGAATACCTGTTCGTAATGGCTGGTTATCTTGGTTTCTCTAGTTCACCGATGTGGTGGGCAACTTTGCATAGGGCACACCACCGTTACACTGATACCAAACTTGATCCCCATGCACCGCGCTTCGGTATATGGGAAGCCTACATTGGCTGGTTCTTGCACAAATCATATGCTGAACATCTCAAACCTGAGACCTGCTCCAAAGACATGATCAACGATCCGTTGTACAAGTTTCTTGATGCAGGCGGAAACTGGCACAAAGCCCATTTACTCAATTCATTCATCAACTTCAGCTTGCGCGGAATAATGGCCCTGGTGTGGGGCTGGGAAATAGCAGCAGTTAGCCTTCTGGCCGCACTGTTAGTGCAGCAAATGCCGCTCTTGCTTAACGTTGTCTGTCACCTACCTAGAGCCGGCTACCAAAATTTCAACACCTCTGATACCAGCGTCAATGTTGGTTGGGTGGCATTTCTGACTCTTGGTGAGGGTTGGCATAATAACCACCATGCCTTCCCTGGCTCTGCTAGACACGGTCTCAAAGCCAGTGAAATTGACCCTTCCTGGATTATTATCCGCTTTATGAAAGCCATCGGCCTGGTTAGCTGGATGAATGAAATCACAATCAACACAAAGTACAAAGGCCCACACAAACCAGTTGAAGTTGAAATTGTTTCTGATTTGCCGACTACCATTCCAGCAGGTCTCGCGGCTGCTCAGAGCTTAGCCAAGCCTGAGTTGACACCAGTAGCGGTGCTTTCGCAACACACACGCAGCGGCAACCATCGCCGGCCAAGACTCAAAATCAAACAATAGCTAGCGCTTTAGCATCTTGCTTCGGGCTGCAATCTCTTGCATGACCTCAAGCAGGCCGCGAGTTGACAATGAATTGATAGACTCAACGCCAGAGTTCTCAGCAGCAGTGCCGATTCCCACTAGCTGACCTTTACGATTAAACAGTGGAGCGCCTTCCAGACCCGGGTCGGTGGCCATTGTCACTTTACCCAAAGGCAAACTTTGAGCCCTAGCGAAGCGGTCTAGCTGTCCCACTGAGGCATGAAGTTCAAAAAGCTTGGCTGGATATCCCATTGCCACCAGGGTTTGTCCTTCTTGCGCTTTAGCACCACTACCTAGCACTAAATCATTGAAAACCGGTGGCTTTCCATATGGGTCATAGCCCATGCTTGGTTTCAGAATAGCTAGCCCTGACTCAGGAATCACTTTCACAACGGCCAGATGATGGCTCCACATGCCATTCTCATTGAGCTGAATCGACTTAGCACCTTGCACCAATTTGGCACTGGTGACAAAGTGATTCTGATCACTGAGCAAAAGGCCAGTGCCGTTATTTACTTGATCAGACTTAGTGGCAATAGCTTTGATTTTGAAAACACGCGGGTGTTGACTAGCATAGATACTGCTGAGATCGCTAGCAAAGCCACCATCGGGCTCAGGCGAGCGCTGTGCATTCTTGATCAATGGCACGATGCCACGCCAAAATTCAGGAGTACGACGTAGTTCACGATTGTGCAGGGAGGCAATGATGGCAGAAACTGGAATGTCATAGCTGTTACTGCTGCGATCACCAGCTGAGTGCAGACCAATAACTTCACCACTCTCATTTAAAAGTGGTCCACCAGAAAAACCGCCCCTGGTGCCAACGTTTGTATTGACCACCGCCTGATCCGCATGAAAAGGAGCTGGCAACCCGTTTACCGTGATTGTGCCATCAACAATTTTCTTCACTTGCCCTGTAGAAATTCCAATATTCTCAACATCTCTGGCATAGCCCATATTGGCCACTTTGCTGCCAGCTATGGGCAATTCAGAGCTGGCCAGAGGCAGGGCTTCCATGGGCTCTGTCACATGCTCAGAGCGACCAGTTTGCGCATTGCGCCTATAAACTACATTGTCGATTTTAAAGATAGCCAGGTCAGCTCCGGGATCTATGGCCTCAAGCTTGCCATAGACCTTGCTGCCGTCAGCACGCAAGAAACTTACCCGCTCAGCATCAGCGATAGCATGAAAAGCTGTGGCCACATGACCTTTCTCACTTACCAAAAAGCCAGTAGCAAAGCTATCCCCGCCGGGTTTGCGAGCTTCAACTTTCATGATGCTCGGCCAAGCCTTCCAGTAGAGATCGGCAATAGCTTTATCCGGGTGGCTATCGATACGGTTAACATCAAAAATTGGTGATGCAGCCTCTGATGACGTTGCCTTTACCGAGATGGCAGACTCTGAAGAATGGAGGAAAACTTTAGGAGCCGTCTCAGCGTTAGCAGAGAGAGGCCGAACAGAACGCCAACTTGCAGCTCTTATGGCCGCAACCCCGGTTAAGCCTCCAGCTGTGGCTGTGACGAAGTCAGTGGCAAGTGAGCCCATGGCCGAAGACAACTGCCGGCGGTCGGCCTCAAAGGTGGCGTTACCGGCAAACGTATTGCTAATAGCCCGGTATCCATCATGGGCGCGTTTTCCGCCATCGATTAGTGCAGGCACTGTAAGAGCTGCGCCGGCAATCTCGGCAGATAAAGCCATCCACCCCGCTCTGCGCTGCAGAAGCGCCAAAGCGGCGCCCCCAACCGTTGAAGCGGCAAAAGTGGAGATCAAGTGTTCTGGGTGCTCTTTGATGGCCTTGCTAGTAGAGTTGTAGGCATCAGCGCTGGCAGTTGAAATTAAATGTGCTTCTCGTGAAAGCTTGGCGGCCAAAGTTTCTTGACCCGCCAAAGTGCTCTGGCTATTGGCCATTGCATCGTTTACTTGGCGATTGCTTTCGGGGGCAGGCAATTCTTGGGCACTCTCAAGGGAGTATATGGGGCAGATGCCCATCCTGAGAATAGAGCACAGCTAAAAGGGAGCCAATCGGGAGAATACGAAAAATTGGCAGTATTTAGCTTCTAAAAATCAAAAAGTGCCGTTGATAGATAACGCTCACCGCTGCTGCAAATAACTGTGACAATGGTCTTACCCTGATTTTCTGGTCGCTTGGCCAACTCAATTGCTGCCTGCACATTGGCACCACTACTGATACCGCCAAGGATTCCTTCTTCTTTGGGAAGGCGACGAGCCATGTCAAAGGCCTGGTCATTTGTCACCGTAACGACATCACTGAGCAAGCTCATATCAAGCACCGCCGGTACGAAACCAGCGCCGATGCCTTGTATCTTATGTGGTCCTGGCTTAGCAGCAAGACCAGCAAGAGTTTGCGTCAGAACTGGGCTATCAACTGGTTCAACAGCAACTACTGTTAGGTCTTTGCCCTGCTCTTTGCGCAATTCTTTGATTGTCTGCCCCACACCAGTAATGGTGCCTCCAGTACCGACACCGGCGACAAAAATATCGATGTCGCCGCCACAGTCATGCCAAATTTCTGGCGCTGTAGTCAGCCTGTGTGCCTTGGCATTGGCAGGGTTAGAGAATTGCTGCAGCATATATGCATTGGCAGTCTCTGCAATCATACCTTCGGCGCGCGCAACAGCCCCTTTCATACCTTCAGTACCAGGTGTGAGAACTAACTCGGCTCCCAGTACCTGTAGCATTTTGCGTCGTTCAATCGACATGGTCTCAGGCATACACAAAATCAATTTATAACCACGGGCGGCCGCCACAAAGGCCAAGGCAATACCAGTATTCCCAGAGGTCGGCTCAATGAGAACAGTGCGACCGGCTTCAATCAAGCCTTTCTCTTCAGCATCGAGAATCATGGAAATGCCAATACGATCTTTAACCGACCCCAGAGGGTTCATCGATTCGACTTTGACTAAAATCGTGGCATCAAGACCGGCAACGACGCGGTTGAGCTTGACTAAGGGTGTACGGCCCACCGCCGCAGGCAGGTTGGCAAACACATGTTTTTTCAATGTCATAAACTCTCGATTTTGGTCTTAACTATCAGCTCTGTTTATTCTGCTGCCTTTTCAACCGGAAGGTCAGGAAGCTTCTTATCTTCAGGCAGGGGGCTATTGGCTTTAAATTCGGCATACTTGCGCTCGCCTATGCCTTTAAAGACCTTACCTTTTTTCACCATCTTGTCATCTTTGCGGGCTTCACCATCTTTTATCATCTTCTCGCCCTTGGCGATAAGACCCTGGCAATGTTTCAACATCTCGCGATACTTTTTCTGCATGCGTTTCTCATCGCCAGACAAATCATTGGCGCCGCCACTTACCGGCGGAGCGAAATCGGTCGGATTGGCGGCCGCTGAACCTCCAGCGGGCTCAGAAGGGCCGCCAGCTCCAACTGGCAATGAGTTGCCGAAGAAATCGTTAGCACCAGCAAAGGCCGCAGTAGGATACAAAAGTGCTGCAACGACCAGAATCAGTTTCATAGACTTGAGCATTCTCATTTAATTCCTTTTAAATACTTTTTTTGATTTCCCGGCAGTCAATTATCAATAGTCTATAGGCTGACAGCTGCAGCCGCTCTAAATAGGACTAATATTCTGCCTGCTGAAAATTTTTATCTAGGCTAACACTTTGGTCAACATCGGGGCGCTGCAATCAAGTTTTAGCGCCTGCTCAAAAGCATAGGCCACTTTTATAAGTACAGCATCTGACAGAGGGGCGCCAAGCATCTGCAGACCGACAGGTAGTTTGCCAGAGCTTGACGCCGCTGGCGCTAGTCCACAGGGTAGTGAGATGCCTGGCAAACCGGCCAAATTAGCTGGAATCGTGGCAATGTCGGATAGATACATCTGCAACGGATCTCCCGTTTTTTCATCGAACTTAAAAGCGGTCGATGGAGCAGTGGGTGAAAGAACTAAATCATAGTTGGCAAAAATCTTGTCAAAGTCAGCAGTGATAAGGCGTCTGACCTGTTGTGCCTTTTTATAATAGGCATCGTAATAGCCCGAACTTAGGGCGTAGGTGCCAAGCATTATGCGCCGTTTAACTTCAGCACCAAAACCAGCTTCGCGCGTTTCGTTATACATGGAAAGAATGTCTGTGGCTTCGAGATCTCTCAAGCCATAACGCACGCCGTCAAATCTCGCTAAATTAGCAGAGGCTTCGGCCGTGGCTAAGATGTAGTAGACAGGTAGGGCATATTTAGCATGGGGAATGGACACTTCTTCAACTTGGGCACCAAGGGAAGCTAGAAGTTTGGTTGCAGAGGAAATAGACTGCTTAACACCGTCCTCAATACCATCGCCAATCAATTCTTTGATGATACCAATCTTGGTGCCCTTCAATAGTTCTTCAGACGATTGCTTGCTCAAGCCCTGAATGAAGGGCAATGTCAGCTGAGGAAAACTTTTTGAGTTAGCAGCGCTAGTGTACGGATTCTCTAGCGAAGTTGAATCTTTGCCATCATGACCAGAAATTGCTAGCAGAGTAAGAGCGGCATCCTCAACCGTGCGAGCAAATGGTCCGATCTGATCTAAGCTTGAGGCAAAAGCCACCAGGCCATAGCGAGAAACGGTACCATAGGTCGGCTTCATACCGACCACGCCGCAGAAGCTGGCAGGCTGCCTGATCGAACCACCGGTATCAGAACCGAGGGCGCTTACTGTAAATCCAGCTGCTACTGCTGCCGCTGAACCACCAGAACTTCCACCAGGTACATAACCTGTATCAAATGGGTTTTTAGTGCGTTGATAGGAAGAATTTTCAGTAGAAGAGCCCATGGCAAATTCATCAAGATTGGTTTTACCAACTATCAAAGCACCACTGCTCTTCAAGTTAACAACCACTTGAGCGTCATAAGGTGCAACAAAATTTTCTAAAATTTTGCTGCCGCAGGTAGTCTTAGTGCCAATGGCGCACATGTTGTCTTTGATTGCCACCGGCACCCCGGCTAATACACTGTCTGCGGCATTTTTCTTAAAATCAAAATTCTTGTCTAGCTCAGCAGCCTGGCTGCGAGCTTGCTCGAAGGAAAAGCTCAAAAAAGCTTTGATGTCGCCTTCATGAGCTTCTATTTGAGCAATGTGGCTGTCGAGCACCTCAGCAGCAGACACATCTTTTGCAGCGAGCAACCCTTTCAGTTGAGAAATGGTTTTGCCGACCAGAATGTCTTTTGCAGATGACATAAATTAGCCTTTGTAGCGTTTAAATATAAGTGAGCAGTTGTGTCCACCGAAGCCGAAACTGTTCGACATAGCGATATCAACTTTGGCATTGCGCACCGCGGTGTTCGGTGTGTAATTCAAATCGCAATCGGGGTCGGGCTCGTTCAAATTGATCGTGGGTGGAATGATATTGTCTTGAATCGCCATGATGCAGACAATTGCTTCAATTGCCCCAGCCGCGCCCAATAAGTGCCCGGTCATCGACTTACTTGATGAGATCGCCAATTTATGCGAAGTGGCATGCTCACCGAAAACAGTCTTTATTGCCTTGGTTTCAGCCTTGTCGCCCAGCGGTGTAGAAGTACCGTGAGCATTGATGTAATCGACTTCTTCGGGTGTGATACCACTCTGCTTCAGAGCGATTTTCATAGCTCTGGCAGCGCCTGAACCATCAGCACAAGGCTGGACGATGTCAAAAGCGTCACCGGTGCTACCAAAGCCAGTAATCTCAGCGTATATATGTGCACCGCGGGCAATGGCATGCGAAAGCGACTCAAGCATCAAGACTGCGCCACCTTCACCCATAACAAATCCGTCACGAGTTTTATCAAATGGGCGACTTGCTTTCTCTGGCTCACTGTTGCGTGTACTGAGAGTGCGAGCAGAGGCAAATCCGGCCATCACCAAAGCAGCTATTGGGGCTTCGGAGCCGCCAGCAAACATGATGTCAGCCTCACCCCGCTCAATAATTCTGTAGGCATCACCGATTGAATGGGCCGAAGTGGCGCAAGCGGTGACAGTACAAGTATTAGGACCTTTGGCGTTGTGTAGCATCGATACCCAACCGGCGGTCATATTGACAATCAGCATCGGCACAGTAAATGGAGAACAACGGTCAGGACCTTTGTCCATCAATACATGAAACTGATCTTCAATTGACTGAAAACCACCAGCAGCCGAACCAACGGCAACACCTACTCGCTCGGGATCTTCTTTACTAAGGTCAAGCTTTGAATCGGCAACTGCCAACTTTGATGCAGCAATCGCGAATTGAATAAATCTATCAGTGCGCTTTACTGCTTTGTGATCCATGTATTTGGATGGATCGAAATCATACATTTCAGCTGCTATTTTGCAGGATGGTCTGAGCTTTTCAGGAATACGTTGAACTAACTTAACGCCAGATCTACCACTGACGATGCCTTCCCAGAACTCATCCTTGCCTGTACCGACTGCGGATATGGGCCCCAGACCGGTAACGACTACACGCTCTTTTGTCATTACTCTACTTTATCTCTAGTTAATACCAATCCAAAGTGGACCACTGAACGTGGTCCACTTTGGATACAAAACCGTTCACTTTTTCGTGCGTATCACCTTTTAAAGCCTGGCTCTAAAGGTGACCTGCAATGTACTTAACGGCTTCACCAACAGTGGTGATTTTTTCAGCATCTTCGTCTGGAATTTCCATTCCAAACTCTTCTTCTAAAGCCATGACGAGCTCGACTGTGTCGAGTGAATCTGCGCCTAGATCTTTAGTGAAGCTAGCTTCCATGGTCACTTCTTCAACGTTAACGTTGAGCTGGGCCACAGCAACCTTCTTTACTCTTTCGAAGGCTTCCTTCTCTTCCATGAGTACTGTCTACCTCTTTTAAAAACTTTGAAAACCGCATGTAAAACTAATGGACCAAGTAGGCCCGATCCGGAGTGCATAGAATATCACGTCAGAAAACCAGTTTCTAATTGTGTATTTCTATATTACGTATAAAGACCGCCCGAAACCTCCAAGACTTGGCCGGTTACATAAGAACCAGGACCAGCAAGGAACACCACTGCAGCAGCGATGTCTTCAGGAGTACCCATACGCTTAAGCGGAACCCGATCGAGTATGTTCTTTATAATTTCCTCACCCAATGCCTTGGTCATATCGGTATCGATAAACCCAGGAGCAATGGCATTGGAAGTTATATTGCGTGAGGCATATTCAAGAGCAATAGTCTTTGTGAAACCAATTAACCCTGATTTAGCGGCAGCATAGTTGACCTGGCCGAAATTGCCATGCACACCAGAAGTACTGGCAATATTGACAATGCGGCCAGAGCGTTGCTTTGACATCACTTTGATAATGGGCTGGGTGACTTTGAAGGCCGAGGTCAAGTTAGTATCGATAACGGCCTGCCAATGCTCCTCACTCATCCTCATAAATAGATTGTCGCGGGTGATCCCGGCATTGTTTACCAGGATATCGATACGGCCCCACTTGGCGACAATGGCCTCAACCATTTTTGCCACACTAGCAGAGTCTGTAACGTTGCAAGGAACTGCGATGGCATCAAAGCCGTCCTTTTCAAAATCAGCTGCAGTTTGCTTACACAGCTCTTCATTTATGTCGCTGATAACTACCTTGGCGCCTTCTTTGGCCAAAGCGTGCGAAATTGCTCGTCCGATTCCTCGTCCTGAGCCAGTAACTACCGCCACCTGGTCGGCTAACATGCCCATGCTTTTTTCCTTCTAGATTAGATTCAAAAGTGCTCCCTTAATTTACCGGCTTAACTTCAAATTGAGATCGTCTCTGACTTTTCTCTCAGCCATTTGTTACTGGACAAATTGCTGACGCCGCCACTTGACAATATGACGGTTCCATATCCATTTGCTTAATTCTTCGGGAATTAATGCAATTAGTGGGGGAAATACGAAGGCAATGAGGTTTACCGTTGGTGACATTAGATATCGTTTGCATTAATCTCTTGACATAACCGACGAGAAGTCGAAAAGCCATGCCAAACGTAGCTAGGTTCCACTAGCCCGAGGGCAGGCGGACCTTGCGCACCCCTGGCGAATTTCATTATTTGGATCAGCCAAAAGCTTCTCAAGTCGGCGCAAGCAGGTATCTGGAGAATCGAAATAAATGGCTGATGGCAAATTGGACCAATCTGTAGCACCCAATGAAGACACTTCCAAATTAAAGGCCGATGTAGCAGCAAAATTCCACGAAGCACTAAACCTCCCCCAAGCAAAACCTGAACCGGTTGCAGTGGCTCACACTGAGCTGACAGGTCTAACTGGCTTATCGGGTCTAAAGGGATTAGTGGGTCAAGCTGCCTTAACAGGCGAAAAGCCCGACACAACACTGCGCTCGCTCTCCGATAACATTGCTCAAGCGAAAGCCAAGACTACAGATAGTGGCAACGTTTTCGACAATCTTGCTCGCGACTCAAAGGTCGCGAGATACGGCATGGCAGGTGTAGAAGGGCTGGCCTATGCGGTACCCGGAGTTCTTAAGGCCGTAGCGAAAGATGTTTCAAATCCCTTAGAGGCAGCAGCGAAGGTTGGGGTTGCTGGTTCAATCGGTGTAGTGATGAAGACCGTGTTGCCCAAGGCCGGAGTGGCTAAAGCGATTATTGGAACAGTAATGGCTGGCTACATGGTGAAAGATGCCCTTCATCCGATCATGAATGCCATGGACCATTTAGAAACTTCAAGCAACGATATGGCTTCCGTTCACAAGGCAGCTCAAATCATGGGCGACGGAGTTGGTCAGTTTGCTTGGGACAGCTGGGTCGGTGCAAAAGTCGGTTTAAGAGCCGAAAAATGGACTGGCAATATGCTAGAGGCAAAACTTGGCACCACAAGATATTCCAATTTTGAGAAGGCAAAAGTTGACTTCTTCTCCTCAGACGAATACATTGTTGGACGCACCCTAAACACCATAACCAGGCCGTTAAGCAACGTGCTTACTTCTGTTTCTGAGCGCATGACACGCAAGCCAGAAGAGCCAAAAGTATCGCTCGATGAAGCCGTACGCAAAATGGCTGAAGTAAAAGAGCAGAATGCTTACACCACACTTAGTGCCAACATGCATTTTAAGGGCCTGGCAACAGCTGACGCTCAGCCTCTAGGGTTCTCACAGTCACTAGACTTGCTTGTTGGCGGTCACGATCCACGCAAGCTTTCAAGCAACGAAGCTCTTGCCCTGCTAAGAACTTCAGAACCAACAGCTACAGCCAAACCTATAGACCTTACAGTTAGAGTGAACTCGTCCAGTGATGTTCTGCCGGGTAGTGCTGCCAAATCTATTATTGGACCAAACGAAAGGCCCAGCCGTACACCTGATGAATTGGTCCCTCCCGCTAAACCGACTGATTCAGGCAAACCAACTGACGCCACTAAGCCAGAAGGCCAATTGGAAGTCACTCCAGCAGCAGCCGTGGGCAAGCCTTATTTAACCAAGGCTGAACAAGAACTAAACGTTGGCACCATTTCAAAACTTGCTGAAATGAATACCAAAGAAATGAAAGAGTGGCCAGACAGCAAAGTATTGATTGCTGACGCGGTTGAAGCAGCCCTCGGACCAATTCATGCTGCCATCACACCTAGTGGTAGCAAAATGGACCCTGGCTTCATCCAAGCTAGAAACCAAGCCGTGAGCCTAGGCAGCCAAGTACGTAGTGAACAAGACTATCGTTATATAGATCCACTACTAGGGCGCTTTAGCTCAGCAGCAAACCAGCACATCTCTAAAGGTTTGAGCGAAACAGCCAACTACAAACGTGAACTGGACCTACTGGCCCAAGAAATTCACAGTACTTTAGTGCGTAACATGAAGAAAGCTGGTGTTGACCCAGACCAAGTTCTGCGCTCGAAAAACCCACCAATCTTCTCAATTATGCATGACGGTGGAGCCGGCCCCCACACCATGCGGCAAATTGACGGTGTGTGGAACGTAGACCACGTGCTCTATCCACGCAACATGGTTGGTGTAAGAAGCGTCACCACTAGTGGTATTCATGGTCATGAAATTGGACACGACCAGTATGGTGGCATCCTCAAATTTGAAGAATCTATTCGCGAGAACGTCATCAAAACCGCAGTAGAAAAAGGCCTGGGCAGTCGCGCTCAAGATAAAGTGGCAGTACCCGGCCATGGCGATATGACCAAGGCTGATCTGATTGAACATATCTTCAAAGCACAAGCCGATGAAAACACAGCTGACATTTGGGGAGCAGCTTGGACCGGCCACAACGGTGGCGGAGCCCTCGGTATACTCTTGCAGTCACTGAGAAAAGGCGGACAGCTTGAGACAAGAAACGTCTTCGGCAAAGAATTTGTTGCTCCTGATAATCCACTTGGCTTTGAAGTGCATGCCTTTGATGCCTTAAGACCCAAAATCGTGGCTGCCACCATGCGAGCCAGAGCCAATGGTGATAAGAATGTTCTTGAGCACGCCAAAGCCCTAGACCGCTATTCTGATGAAGCGTCGCGGCCTGGAGACTATGTCTTCGCTAATATGGACAAGCCTGGTGAAACGATCACAATCACCAGAAAAGATCTCGAAGATGTCATTCCGCACCTAATTGATGCTCAAATGAATACTCCACTGCCAGCTTTGCACGGCAAGACATTTGGCGACATACTGCCCGACCTTCCTGCCCATATGGCCAAGATGGATAACTTGGCAGGCCTGATGGTTGATGCAGTCAATAAAGGCAAAAAGCCTAACGAGATTCCGTTCGACACCCAGCACTATTCAATTAACCAGGTCTTTGGCGCTGGTATGCCCGCAGCTTTGAGACTGGTCGCCCAAGGGATGGATGCCACTGAAGCGAATAAAGCAGTGAACAAGATGTCAGACTTCTTGCGCGCTCTCTATCACGACAATGACCCACACGTTGACCCGCTCAAACCAACCACCCTGCAAGCAATCAGACTGTCTTCTCCCAAAGATATTGCCGCCTCCACCAAGCGTGTTGCTGCGGCCGCCACTGAAAATACTGGTATCGCCATCGGCAAAACACCAGCCTTCTTCAACGGACTGGGAGATCGCACTTCATCTATCGGTGGGGCACTGGGTTCAGTTGAGATAGGCAGCTACATCCGCAATATGGAGGCGCAAAAGCAAAGAGAGGCGAGTGATTCAGCCAGCAGCAGATTCCCCAGAATGAGCTTTGAACCAACTGCGCCAGCCAAGACACCACTGCAAGACAGAACGCTAAGTAATATTGCTTATATGCAAGGAGCCAGCAAACAAATACTGGAAGGCCCAGCAGAAAAATAGACCTTAGGCACGATAAAGTTAAAGCTAAAAACGCGCTATTATGAGTTTTTGGTTATTTGATCGTGAGTATAGGCGTGAACAGAAACGAGCACGAAATAGTTCAGAGATTAGTTCAGAGAATAGTGGTCAAACCATATTTAATGGGCTGGCAACTAGCAAGGCTGGCTTTAATCTCGACCATTTGCCTAACATTTTCTGGCTCGATTGTAGCCAGACCAGCGATCGCTCAGTATGAAGAACAGAATGGTCTGGTCTTAGCCCAGGCCAAGTATCGCAGCGCCACCCAAATGTTTGGGGTTGGTGACTACCAAAACTGCATCAATATGCTCAGACAAGCTCAGACTGGCGACGCTCACAATAAACAAATACCCCACCTGATGGCCTTGGCCTATGCACAGCTGGGCGACAATAAGAACGCAGAAATTCAGTTTAGATCGGCCCTTAGCCTCGATTACAACTTTGTTGAGTGTCGCAACAACTACGGCATATTGCTCAAAAAAATCGGAAATTTCGACGAGGCCAAGAAGCAATTCAAAGACTGCATCCGCATCAATTCGCGCTATCCCAAAGCCCACTACAACCTGGGTACAGTTTATTTTGATCAAGGTGATTTTGACTCAGCCATTGAGTCGTTTCGCACAGCCACACGCCTTGATAGCAGTTATTTTGAAGCCAACCGCGACCTTGGTCTAGCAATTTTTCAAAAGTTCGAACGGGGTGATGGCGGAGAGATTGCGGAATGTTTAGAGAAGCTAGAAGTAGCAGCTCAACTAGTGCCGCAAAATCCAATGATTCACTATCACTTAGCCAACATTTATTGTTGTGATGGCAATCTCGATGAAGCCGAAATCGAATTTCGCAAAGCTCTTAAATTTGACCCGAAACTTGCAGCAGCCCATTTTGAGTTAGGGCGTTTGCGCTATCTCAGAGGCGACCCCAATCGGGCTTTGTTCGAGTTAAAAGAGTCACAACGAGTAAGCCCCATTTATACAGAAGGAAAAAAATACCCATCTATTGATCGAGTAAAGGTTAAACAGCTGCAGGCTAAATGCGAAGAGCTTACCGATAATTATGAGGCTGCAATTGAGTCACTTAAAGATGTAGCCAGCCTGACGGCTAATAATTCCCAGACAACTAAGCATATTGCCGAATTAAGTCGTTTAACTAGAAGTGGTGGCCGTAGAAGCGCTAAAGATGTTGATCCAGCCGAAGTTAAAGCGATTATCTCAGAGGGCATCCACCAGACTGAATCAGGAGAGCTCGATGCTGCCAAAGCCAGCTTCAGTAAAGCCATAGAGCTTGATCCTAAGTCATTTCTAGCCCATCAAAATCTCGGTGGCATCCTCGAGGCCCAGGGCGACCTGGCAAATGCCACGATGCAATATCAAGCAGCTCTTGATCTCAAACCCAAATACGACGGTTTGTACTACAACATGGCTTACCTGCTGGAAAAAGAAAATATGAAAGCTGAGGCGGGAGCATGGTACAAGCGTTTTCATGAGCTTTCCGGCAAGTATCCATACGACCCGAAACATATTGTTTCGCTGCAGCAAGAACTTGCCCGTGAGCGCGTTCGCAGCCAAAGTAAATAGCCTAGACAGGCTAGTACAGAGACGGCAACGACTGCGGCAGCATAGTGGGTGCTAAAATTTGGCCATGACTAAAGCAGTATCAACTCTTACACTCCAAAAATATAAACGTGACGGCCGCAAGATTGTCGCCCTCACCGCTTATGACTACTCAATGGCAAAAATTCTCGATAAAGCGGGAGTTGATTTGATATTAGTTGGTGATAGCTTGGCCATGGTCGCCTTAGGTCATCGCACCACGCACGCCGTGACTATGGAAGAAATGCTGCACCACACCAGAGCAGTTACTAGAGGTGTGAGCAATGCCATGGTAGTAGCGGATCTGCCTTTTATGAGCTACCAAGTTGATGTCATCCAAGCAATTACCAATGCTGGCCGCTTCGTCAAAGAAGCACAAGCACATGCAGTAAAGTTAGAAGGGGCAACAAGACTCAATCTAGAAATTATTGAGCGCTTAGTCGGCATGGGTATTCCGGTCATGGGACACCTTGGTTACACTCCCCAAGCCATACACGGCCTGGGCGGCGCCAGAGTGCAGGGGCGCTCAGCCGATGAAGCCATAAAACTAATTGACGATGCTCGCGCTCTTGAGATGGCAGGCTGTTTCTCAGTGGTATTAGAAATGGTGCCAACGGCTGTTGCTAAGGCCGTAACAGAACGCCTCACCATTCCCACTGTCGGCATTGGTGCAGGCAATGTCTGTGACGGTCAGATTTTGGTGACGGACGATCTCATGGGCAAATTTACAGACTTTCTCCCGCGCTTTGTTAGACGCTACGCTGATCTTAGCCAAATTTGCCAGGATGCGGTTGGTAAATATGCTGAAGATGTGAAGTCGGCGAACTTCCCCAATGCCTCAGAATCATTCTTGCTTCCCAAAGACGAAGAAGAAGAGCTCAAGCGCAAACTTGCCCAAGAAAGCGTTACTAGTGGCGAGATCTGCTAGCTATTTTTCGCTTAGCAGCTATGGCACGAATGGGTACTGCAAGAGCCGCACCCACCACCAGAGCTAGTCTTAGAGCCGGAACTCTTAGAATTCTGACCAACATCTGGAGTGCTCCCGGAAGAGCGCAGAATCATGTTCCAGATGCGTGAAACATTGGCAGAGCCACATTCAGCACAGTTGGTATCGGATGGGTCGTTCATTGAACGCTCTACGGTGAAGGCCACGCGACATTCTTGGCAGCGATAATCATAACTAGGCATGTTATTTAGCCTCTTCCGTAGTATTGCTAGACGTAGAACTAGCCGTAGAAGTAGATGTAGAAGTAGGCGCAGCTTCAGTCTTTATCTCAGGTGAAGATTCACTCTTAGGTACAGACTTTGGTGCCGAATTAGACTTGGGGTCTTTCTTCTTAAAGTCTAGGTCACCGTGAACCCAGGCTGAAACGTCGTTCACAAGAACAACTACCATCAAGGCGATCAGACTGAGAAATCCCCATTTGACGATCTCGCCTTGGGCCCTTTCCTCCATTGGTTTGCCTCGCACCGCTTCCAAAAGCATAAAGGCCAGGTGGCCACCGTCCAGTGCTGGCCAAGGAAGTAAGTTAACGATTGCCAAATCCATCGAAATCAAAATGGTGAACATAAAAAGCTGCCGCCAGTCTTCTTTGGCAAAATCAGCACCGATTTTGACCACAGCTATGACACCATGAAAACTCTCAATACCAGGCTGTGGTTTGCCATCTTTGCTCTTGGCATTAGGCGAAATAATTTTATTAGCGACCCCCTGGAAAAGACTACCGATGGAATTGACCATCTGCCCGGTCTGTGTGGTTAGTTCAGTGGCCGCAATAGTAGCCACATCAATGGGGCTGCCTTCAATTTTGACGTACTGTACTTTGGGAGATAAACCCATACCGACTTTGCCGTCTTTATTGGGCGTCATAGGCAGGTCAATTGCTTGGCCATCACGCTTGACATGCAAGACAATGGGGGTAAGTTTCTTGGTAGCTAAATAAGCGATAAATTCTTCTGGTGTCTTAATTTTCTTGTCATCGACACCCAGTAATTCGTCATTGGTCAGCACCCCGGCAGTTGCTGCAATAGGATTGGCCGCGGGTAGCTCACCTACAAACACACCCTGGGGTATTGGGCGGCCCAGAGCGGCCATCATGATCAACATCACTAGATAAGCAAAGAGCACATTAAAAGTGACTCCTGCTACGGCAACCAGGGCCCGCTGCCAGATAGGAAACTTCTTGAAAGGAGAAAGCTGAACTCCAAACACCTCAGCCGAGGCGTTGCTTTCGTCACCAAGTTCTGGAATGGCGACATAGCCGCCCAACATACAAGCATGAATGCGAAATTCAGTGTTCCAGCGCTTGCCCACAGTCCAAGAAGGTCCAAAGGGCAGACCAAAGCCGAAGACCGGTGTCTGGAAACCAAAGAAACGGGCTACCAGAAAATGGCCACATTCATGAACGATGATCAATGTGCTCAATATTGCGAGCATCATGAAAATACCGAAAGCTTGTTCCAAGACCAATTCCTCTTGAGGTGACTGGCCTTAGAGCTATTTAGCGTGGCTAGATAGCACCTTCTTGGGCCAGAGGCTCTATCGTGACATCTTTGTAGTAGTACGACAGAATCTGTTCTGCATTATATCCGTTATCAGCCAGGGCTTTCGCTCCCCATTGAGAAAGGCCAAGGCCATGACCATAGCCCCTACCGCTGAAGATATAACTACTGTCAGACTGGAAGAGGCTGAACTGGGTACTTGGTAAGTTAAATAATCTTCGCAACTCAGTGCCAGCAATAATTCTTGCTGAATTTTGGCCAACCACAAGAATGTCCCTGACCCTTTGCGAGTCACCGGGATGGCGACCAATCACCAAAACCCCAAGAAGTTGGTTATCTGGAGCTGAGCCCAAAAGAGCTTTGGCCAAGGCTTGGGAGGTTATGGTTTTGCGCCAGGTAAATTGCGGGGCAGCATCGTCATAGTCGACGACACTCTTGAGGTAGGGCAATGGTTTGCCCCAAACATTTTCAGAGACCTCGGTACTACCACCGCTGGTGCTATGGAAGAAAGCAGAAATAACTTTATTACCGTTTTTCAAGACCAAACCAGAGGTTGCCGCAACGGCTGCATTAGTTTCAGCAGATTCAGCCACCACGCCACGATAAACCTGATCATCAACAGTGGCTTTGACGTCATAACCCTCAGACTTATGCTTGCCGAAATTAGCCACCGCGTAGGAACGAGCGGCAATAGCCTGGGCTTTTAAGACTTCTTTGGGCCATAGTGAAGGCACTTCTGACGGTACTACCGATAAAAGATAGTCTTCCAAATCTAGAACGTTGATGAGATTGATACCAGTGGTATCACTTATGCCCGATGAGTCGGCTTTAGTTGTAGGACGCAAGACAACTGCCCCACGATAGAGCTTACCGTTTACTCCAATTAGAGGAGCACTACTAGGTTCTTGCCCATCGGCAAGATCTGTCACCTGGTCAGGAACAGCGATATATCCCTGGGAAGCGTCAATTACTGAAGAAGAAGAAGAAGCAGTTACGCCACCTTTCTTGACTGGGGTAAGTAAGGGCAAGACCAACTGATTTGAATCATTGGTTGTACCAAAGAAGCTACCAGTACTTGGTATAAAGGCGACTTTAGCAATTGTAGATGCTGGCGCAACCTTGTCTCGAATAGTTTTGCCGTTAAAGACAATGGCGCTATTGCCCTTAATGGCCGAACGAGCAATACTCAAGTTCCAAGCGCTCTGAGGCGCTATTTTACCGACAAAAGTTCCGTCGGCAACAGTATAAACACTGCCACCATCAGGAAAATCAAGATCAACTTTCTGCAATGAAGATGACAAACAAACTCTGATTTGTTTATCCGCCGCTTGAGCTGATAGCCCACCAGGAAGAAGGCTGGCCACAGCAAGACTAAATGCCAGAGCAAACGCTCTACCCCAGAGCTTGCCTTTAGACCAACGTTGATTGTCACTGGCATCGTGGCTATCGCCGCTACCAATAGCTTGATGTCGGTTTGCCACCGCCCAGGGTGACAGAGCCTGTGAGGCCGATAAATCGCTCGAAGCCTGCTCTTGCTCTTCTAATAAATAAGCTTGGACAGCTGCTGCGATTGCAGCCATTTCATCATCTGTGGCGGCCGTAGTATCTTTTGTAGTAACTGACAAATTCATGATACTCACTTGGACCAATTGCTACCACTTCACAATTATAGCCGCCAAAATAAGTTTGTATAGACGATTTCATAAACTAGCCTATTGGCAGATTTCACGAACACTAGACCCGTGGCAAGTGAAATACTGGTGCTAAGTGAAATATCTCAGTGGCACCGCTAAGTTATTGCAAAAACAGACAACCTATCAGGCTGTCTGTTTAGAAATGGGTGTATATACACCTAATTTACTTTGCCAAGCTCCGAGGATTTTTCGGCCTAATGGGGCCCTTGGGCTTATCAGGGCTCTTAAAAATTCTAGATTAACCCTTCAGTGCTTCAGCACCACCAACTATTTCAAGCAATTCTTGAGTAATAGCAGCCTGACGGGCCTTGTTGTAAACAAGAGTCAAGCCGGCGATTAAATCACGGGCGTTATTAGAAGCATTAGTCATAGCATTCATCCGGGAAGCTAGTTCAGCCGCTGAGGCCTCAAGCAAACCTTGATAGACAACGTTCTGAATATACTTTGGTAGTAGCTCGCGCTCCATTACGTCAATAATGCTGGGCTCGAACAAACGAATCGGTTGCAACACCGTTTTATTTTCAGCTGGTGGCAAATCAATTGGCAAATACTTGGTAGTTACAACTTCAGAGCGCAACATCGAAATAAAGTCAGTACCAATAATTTCTATTGAATCGACTTTCTTCTCGGTATAAAGCTCAGAAGCATAGTTAGCAATCAACTTAGCTTCTTCAACTGTCGGAATAGCTGGCAATAGAGTAAAGCTTTTGAGCTTTTCAATCTTGATTGATTTGAAGAAGGAGACAGCCTTAAGACCAACCAAGATCAAAGAAACTTCCTTACCTTCGCCTTGAAGCTTAGAGATGCGAGCCATTACTTCTCTAAACACAGTGGTGTTATATGAGCCGCAAAGGCCTCTATCAGAAGACAAAACAACGATGGCTACCTTTTTAACATCACGTCTGGTGAGCAAGTGCAGTTCTTGCACATCGATTGGGCTCACTTCGCCGACCACTTCTCTGAGCATCCTTACGACTGCCTGGGTAAAGGGTCGAGCAGCCAGCACACGCATTTGCGCGCGCCTGACTTTAGCAGCGGCTACCAGTTTCATGGCCCGAGTAATCTTCTGGGTCGACTGGACGCTCTTGATTCTTTGACGTATTGCCTTGAGGTTAGCCATCTTTTGTTTTCTCTAAATTATGGTTTGAAGAAGTTGGTCTTGAACTTGTTCAAGTGGTCAACAAGCGCAGTTTCATCAGCATCAGAGAGTTTGTCTCCGGTGAGAAGCTTAGCTTCAAGATCTTTAGCCTGTGCGCCAAGGTACTTGAACCATTCGACCTTGAACTTGGTGATGTTTTTGGTATCAACATCATCAAGAATGCCCTTGTTAGCAGCAAACAAGATTGAAACCTGTTCAGCCAAACTGAGCGGACGATATTGAGCTTGCTTCAACACCTCAGTCAACTTTTGACCGCGACGAATTTGATCTTGTGTTGATTTGTCGAGGTCAGAGGCAAACTGAGCGAATGCTTCTAATTCTCTGAATTGGGCTAGGTCGAGACGGAGTTTACCGGCTACCGATTTCATCGCCTTAGTTTGGGCTGAACCGCCCACTCGGCTCACCGAAATACCAGCGTTAATAGCAGGACGTACACCAGCGTAGAACAAATCGGTTTCTAAGAAGATTTGTCCGTCTGTAATCGAGATTACGTTGGTTGGAATGTAAGCAGATACGTCACCAGCTTGAGTCTCAATGATCGGAAGAGCAGTTAGAGAGCCAGCACCAAGAGCATCTGACAATTTTGCAGCGCGCTCAAGCAAGCGGCTGTGCAGATAGAAAACGTCTCCAGGGAAAGCTTCACGACCTGGTGGACGGCGAAGCAGCAAGCTCATTGTTCTGTAGGCAGTAGCGTGCTTGGACAAGTCATCATAAACAAGAAGGGCATGTCCGCCTTTCTTCATGAAGTACTCACCCATGGCCACACCAGCGTATGGTGCCAAGAACTGAAGGGCCGGAGCATCGGTTGCCGATGAAGCGACGATGATTGTGTATTCCATTGCGCCAGCATCTTCCAAAATTTTCTGGATTTTACCGACGTTTGAAGCTTTCTGACCGATAGCTACATAAATACAGATAGGGCGATTAGGTTGATTCTTCTGGTTGATGATGGCGTCAATGGCGACAGCAGTCTTACCAGTTTGACGGTCACCGATGATAAGTTCGCGCTGACCACGACCAATTGGAATCATACCGTCGATGGCGGCGATGCCGGTCATCATTGGTTCGTGAACTGATTTACGGGAAACGATACCAGGAGCTTTAACTTCGATTGGTGAAGTCTCAGTGGCGTTGATTGGACCTTTACCATCTAGTGGGATACCAATCGGGTTAACGACACGACCGAGAAGAGCTTCGCCTACTGGCACAGAAGCAATCTTGCCAGTGGTGCGAACTTCCATACCTTCTGAAATTTTGCGGCCTTCACCAAGAATTACAACACCGACGTTGTCTTCTTCTAAGTTGAGAACCATGCCGCGAGTCTTATCAGGATCGTCGAACTCGACCAATTCTCCAGCCATGGCTTTTTCCATGCCGTAGATACGGGCAATACCGTCGCCCACCTGAAGCACGCTACCGACGTTGCTGACATTCAACGCAGAACGGTATTGCTCCAGTTGCTGTTTCAATACTGATGTGATTTCGTCGGGCCTGATTGCCATGGTCATTAACCTCTAAGTTACTTGTTTTCTTGTTTGTGGTCAGTTTGATTTGTTGATTTAGTTTTTTGTAGGTTGCAATTAAACAGCCATGAGGGCTTTTTCGAGAGCTTTCAGTCTGCCATTGAGGCTACCATCAATGACTTGGTCACCAAGTCTGAGAACAACCCCACCAATTAATGAAGGATCGACTTTAACTTCAAGCTCCAGGCGTTTACCGAGGTGCTCGGTAAGTTGAGCTTTGATATTGGCGACATTAGCGTCAGCCATGGTTTCTGAGCAGGTCAATAATGCGCTAACAACATTTTTGCGTTTGTTTAGCAGTTCACGGTAACCAGATTCAATAAAAGGAAGAAGATCTAGTCTGCGTTTATCAGCCAGCAAGTTGATCAAGTTATCTGTCAGTGTCGAGACCTTGCCACTAAATACGGTTCGCAGAATTTCTTTCTTCTGAGTAGCCCGAATGGCAGGGTGATTGATGATGATGCTCATGTCTTTGTCTGAAGCGAAAACGGTGTTGACCATTTTCAGTTCGTCTAAAACACTTTCTTCTTGAGCATTTTTGCTAGACAGATCAAGCACCGCTTCGGCGTATGAGCTAGCTATTCCTTGTAGTTCGGTATTCATCTAGACAATGGACCTTTTTATTTAGAAACAGACTTATTTAGAAACAGACTCAAGAGCACCGGATGAAACCAGCGACTTAGTATTGAGCGTTTCAAGTTGCTCCATAAATTGATTGAGCAGATTAGCTTTCACTTCAGCACTGGTCTGAGAGGCAAGCTGTCCACGTGTCAATTCAATAGCGGCTTTAACCGAAGCCTGACGCAATTCGTTAACCAGTAATTGTCTCTCTCCGGCCACGGCATTCTCAAACTTGACCAGCATTTCAGCTATGTCTTTTTGAGTCTGGGCCTCAAGATTGGCTTTCATCTCAGCAGCAATAGTTTTGGCTTCAACAAGAATTTGTTCTGCTTCTTTTTCAGCATTAGCAACAGCTGCTTTTTGCTTCTCGAGAAGGGCTTCAGCATCCTGGCGGGCTTTCTGAGCAGCTGCCAAAGTAGCATTGATACTCTCGTCGCGTGCTTTGAAGACCGGTGGCAGGTTCTTAGCCATTACCCACCAGAAGAAAGCAACGAGCAAAACCCAGTTAATGACATTGTTTTCGAACATAGCAAAGAGCTGATTATGCTCGACTTCAGCAAACAAAAACATTAGCAGGCCTCCTCAAGCGCTTTCTTCACCTGGCTTCTATCGATGCCAGAGGCAACATGACTAGTACCGATCAGTTTGCCCATCATGATGTTGACCAATTCAATTTCACGATCAACTAGCTGATCTACCAGACCCTTCTTTTCTTCAGCCAACTCGACTCGTGCAGCATCTAGTCTTTGACGACCACCAGCTTGCACTTTCGAGATTTCTTCATTACGTAGTTTCTGGGAGGCGGTGACGCCCTCATTGATAATCGATTGGGCCTTGTTACGCACATCGGCTAAGCTCTTCTGGTATTCCACCAGAACTAAATCAGCTTCGGCACGTGAGGCCTTTGAAGCTTCCAAATCTTTCTCAATTTTGGCAGCCCGCGCCTCCAGAACCTTGGCCACGGGCTTGACAAAGACCAAGTCTAGAGCCCATATAAAGGCTAAAAAACTGATCAATAGGACGACGACTGTACCGTTTAGCTCGAGCATTTTGTTGAATTACTCTCTGATTCCACTACTAACTCTTAATTCCAAGTTTGGTCTATAACACCGTTGTTTACGGGGTTTTGCCAAGGCCGAAGAGCTGAAGTGAAACTAGGAAAGCGAATAGACCAAGAGCTTCCATCAAAGCGGCGAAAATGATGCCGTTGATAAGCAATTTGCCTTGCATTTCAGGTTGGCGAGCCATACCTTCTAGAGCTCTAGAAGCAGCGATACCGATGCCGATACCAGGTACGCCTACACCGATAGCTCCCAAGCCTGCGCCGATGAGGGCTGCTGCTCTGATTACAGTTTGACTATCAATTCCGCCCGCGACGGCTCCGGCCTGGGCAATCAGTTGGTGGTCCACAGAAAATCTCCTTAACACAATCGAAAAATTTCGCCAGCTATTTTGAACTGTCGCTCCATAGCGGAACGAATTCAAAAGGCGTACTGATTATATCAGTCGATGCATAACCCAAAAATCGCCCCATTGGCGCTTAAAAGCGGTTAAGCAGGAACAGAACTGGCTGCCCAAGCCCTTTCTATTCTATGTCGTTAAAATTGGGCCGCGAAAGCAGCGAATTAAAGTGAACAATTTCCTAACGAAGTTAGTAACTAAACACTGCACTAGCAGCCATTGTTGATACTAAGTAGCCAAGACCACTCCGATCGAGAAGTTCTTGGCTACCAGTAAAGTCAAATTGTGAACAGAGTGAACGATCAACGATCAGCGATCAATGATCAACGATGAGCGTTTAAGACGACCTAGTGATGGTCGGCAACTGCTGCACCGATGTAGATAGATGTAAGGAGAGTGAAGACGAAGGCCTGGACAACCGCGATGAAGACCTCGAAGGCCATGACAAACGAAGGCAAGATCACGGGGCACATACCCAAGAAAGCGCTTCTCAACATTTCGTCGGCGGTGATTACCAAAAGAAGACGAAGAGCCAGTGTTGCAGGACGAACCACAAGGTCGAGCCACTCAAGCGGAGCAATTGGCTTCCAGAGGAAAAGACCGACATAGTGATGGCCATGAGCCACTACACCAGAAACCAAATAAGTAATGATGGCAAGACCAGCAAGGCCAGCAGTAACGTTGAAATCAGTAGTGGCAGCAGCTACTTCAAAGTGCTTACCGTCGACATGGGGCCACCAGGACATATGCTCAAGCACTTGGTAGGGCAGAATGCCAATCAAGTTACTGGCCAAGATAAACATGAACAAACCGCAAAGAAGCGGCATATAAGGCTTATAGCGATGATCACCGATTGAGCCTTTGGCAATATCGAGAATGAAGGTGTAAAGGCCCTCAAGAATTCCCTGGCCTTTACCACCGGGGCCTTCTACTTGGAGATTGCTAGTAATGGCCGAGCAGCTTAAGAGAATCAGGCCCATGGCTGTCCAGCTGAGGATGATAGTGTCAGCGTGAATATCGCCCACTGTTCCCAAGTTTAAGGGCAACTGAATGCCGGTGATCGATGGGTCGTGCACTAATTCTTTTAAGGGTAAACTCTCGCCTAACATTCAGCTATTCCCGCTCTTTTAGAGGTAAGTCATACAAAAATTTTGAAGCACCATTGCTTCGGTTGGCTTCTCTACTTGATTACGCCGACAAATTTAGCCGCTCAGTCAAGGAGAAGTCGCTTCAAATAATAGCAGATAGGCTTTGACCAAATTGGCGCCAGCAAAAGCTTTGATTATTGAAGGAAAAGAATGGCAGCGCCACCCAAGACTGGTTCAGCGCTTCTTGTCCATGTCGTTTGAACGTTTTATAACAAAGGCAATGCCAAGGCCAAAGCCAATGGATATACCGACAATCACGCCATAGGGCGAGGACTGAAAACGCCCGTCTAGCCAAGCTCCGGCGAAATAGCCAGCCACCGTTAAGACGACGATTGCCGAGCCCAGCTCTGAGGCCATCATAATTTGAGCGCCCAATCCGCCCATAGCATCTTCACTTTTATTCTTCATAAAGTTTTCAACATACCTAGGGAAAAGCGTCAAATTCCGGCACTAATTCTAATGTACACCCTAGAACACAGGTTTTAAGTTTAGGCAGCTTTTGAGCGCTAAAACCGGGCATAAGTGAAAATGTAGAGACCTAACCAGAGCAGTTGAAATGCTAAGAGCAAATTCATGCTATGAGTATTAAGTCTTTATCTTTAGAATAGACTTTAGTCTAGTTGGGTCTGGATTAATCTAGACAGGTAAGAGGAGTTATCAGTAGATGTTCGATCGGCTTGCACAAATCATCAAGGCTGCCTTCAATGCCATTCTGGGCAAGGTAGAAGACCCCCAGATGATGCTAGAACAGACCTATAACGACTTACAGAACAATGTAATTCAAGTGAGGCAGGCCGTCGCTCAAGCGATTGCCACCGAAAAACAGCTTGAGCAACAGTTGCAGAAGAACAAAGACCAGGCTGCTACCTGGCAGAACCGCGCCGCCATGGCTGTTCAACAGAACAACGATGAACTAGCCCGTCAGGCTCTGCAAAGAAAGCAACAGTATGCCCAGGCTTCAACCGACTTAGAGCAACAGCTTAAAGTACAAAAAGAAGCGACATCGGGCCTGAGACAGCGCCTCACCGAGCTTGAAAATGAGCTACAAAAGGCTCACACCAAGAAACAAGTTTTGATTGCCCGGGACAAAGCTGCCAAAGCCACAATGAAGGCCAACGAGATTCTCTCAAAGACCAATTCAAATGGCACTTTGAACGTTATTGAACGGATGGAAACTAAAGTGCTGGAGCGCGAGGCCAAGGCAGCCGCTCTGGGCGAACTAGGCAGTGACCAACTCGATAAGCAATTCAAAAACTTTGAAGGCAAAACCGACATCGAAATGGAATTGATGATGCTCAAAGGCCAAATGGGCGCACCGTCAAGCAGCAGTGGCGACCAGCCAAAGCTTATTGTCAGCGACAAAGACAATCAAGAGCCAGTTCTACTAGAAACCAAGAATGTCGAGGCTATAGAAGCTCAGGATGTTCGCGAGCTGAAGACCAACGACTAAAGTAGTCTTGGAAACGGCCTTCTAGAATAGCTTTGCGGCAATTCTGTGCCTCATCTATTAGATAGCTGACATTATGGATAGAGAGCAACATCGCTCCGGCCATTTCGTTTTGGCGCACTAAGTGATGCAAGTAAGCCCGACTGTGATTGGCACAAGTCGAGCAAGTGCACTCGCTATCAATGGGACCCCAGTCTTTTCTATAGGGGGAGTTCTTTAGAGAAATACGCCCTTCTCTGGTAAAGGCGGCCCCGTGCCGAGCCAAGCGGGTGGGTGAGACACAGTCGAACATGTCAATACCGCATCTGATGGCATAGATGATGTCCCATGGAGTGCCTACTCCCATCAAGTAGCGTGGCTTCTCTCGAGGCAAGAGAGGAGTTGTATAGAGCACGACATTCTCAATGGTCTTGCGGTCCTCGCCCACGGCTACGCCACCGATGGCAAAACCAGGAAGGTCGTAGGCTGTAACAGCCTTGGTAGACTGTCGCCGCAGATCCTCATAAATACTACCTTGAACAATGCCAAACAGAGCCTGGTCTGCGCTACGGGCATGCTTGTCCACACAAATTTCTAGCCAACGGTGGGTGCGCTCCATTGCCGACTGAGCTTCTTCAAAGGTAGCGGGATTCTTGACGCATTCATCAAAGGCCATGATGATATCTGCGCCAATGGCATTTTGAATGGTCATCGACTCACTCGGTCCGATAAAGTGCTCGCGTCCGCCGCGGTGATCTTTAAAAAAGACGCCTTTGTCGGTAATCTTGCGCAACTCGTCAAGGCTGAAAACCTGGAACCCACCTGAATCGGTGAGAATTGGCTTGTGCCAATTCATAAACTTATGCAGGCCGCCTGCCTCTTTAATCAACTCATGGCCTGGGCGCAGATAAAGGTGATATGAGTTAGAAAGTACTATTTGAGCGCCGCAATCGTCAGTTTGCTCAAATGTCAGGGCACGCAAGGCAGCATTGGTGCCCACCGGCATAAATACAGGGGTTTCAACCGTGCCATGGGGGGTGTGAAATTTGCCCGCTCTTGCCCCCGACCAGGGACATTCAGCTTCAAGTTCAAAAGTGACTGCGTAGTTCAAAAAGGTTACCCTATGCCTAAGAGCTATAGTCTGAAGCTTTTAGCCCAAAACGACCAGTATAGATATAATTCCTGGTAGATGAAAGCTTTTATTACTCAATCAATTATTAGTGTAAGTTGCCTGCTGCTCATTGCTCTGCCGGTAAGTGCCCAGTTCACTTTCGCCGAACCAGACACTAAAGCAGACCAAACCGACAGCGCTGCAATTTATGCTAATCGGATATTGAAGAGGCGGCTACAGAGCGATAGAAGGCTGGCGGTCAATCTTCTCAACAAAGAAGATGGGGGCGCCGATGTCTACGCCAGCTTACCCTTTCAATCAGAGCAATTGCATTTGTTATTGGGCCGTTATCAGGCCTTTGGTCAGGTCGCAAGCCCTACTAGTGGACCTAAACTAAAGGGTTCGATAGACGACAAGAGATTGGCTCAGACGCGCTTTCAGGCAGAACAGATGATTCTAGGCAGTGCCACAAACGATGTCAAAGTACTAGACGAATTTAGCGCACCGCCGGTGGCCGAGGGTGAAGGGGAACTATTGAGCAAAATCAATGGCCCGGATTGCAACCTTGTGCAGGCCTTTGATTTGGCTCTAGCAGGCCGTCTAGCAGCGGCTATGGCAAAACAATCAGCACTTGAGGGCAGCAAAGAGAAGTTTAGTGCTACTGCTCTAGCACGCATCGATAATAATCGACTCTGCCTCTTAGCACTGAGCGGTAATGTCGCTGCCGCGGCAACAGCTATTAAGAAAGCCTCTAGCACTTCGCCCTGGCTCAATAGCCCCGCTAAATATCCAATCAATCTCCTCAATCAAGCCAATATTTTACTAGCGAACAAAGATGCCTCGTCGGCTTTAGCTATCCTTGAAAAGTTGGATGTGCCTCTTTCTGGCCGACTAGCACTAGCGCTTATGCGCACAAAATTGGCCATCTACAGTCAATCAGGCGACAAAGTGCGCGCCCAAGAGTTAGCTAGTGAGATGGTCAAACGCTACCCCACCAACCCCGGTGCTCTCACCACAGCTGGTGACCTAGCAATGCAGAATGGAAACTACAAACAAGCCTCCGTCTATCTTAAACAGGCTGCCAGTCTCAATAAAGCTAACCCTGACTCACTAATAAAGCTAGCCCAGTGTCAAGCGAAAATGGGCGATCTCGATGAGGCCATCAAAACAGCCACTCTTGCCACCCGCGACTATCCGCAAAGCCCAGAGTCTCATATGGCCCTGGGCAAGCTGCATATGGACAATAAAGAGTTTCTAGGGGCGCGCTTACAATTTGAACGAGCCCTAGAAGTAAGCAATGGTTTTGCTGAAAAGAAGCAAGTCTTTTTGCCTTTGATGAAAGTGCTAGACGTCATGAATGAAGACAAAGACTTGCTCAAATATCTCCAGCAATGGGTGAAGCAATATCCCCAAGAGCCAGTCTGCCACTATAACCGCGCCTTCGTGCTGGCTGAGAAGAAGCAAGTTGATGAAGCCATAGAAGAATATACAAAGGCTATCAATCTAGCACCAAAATATAGCAAAGCGCGCTATAACTTAGCTCTACTCTATGTACAAAAGAAAAAGCCACAAGAGGCAAAAGCACAGCTAGTGCGCTTCATCGAAGACAGCAATGGGGCAGAAAAAGAACAGGCCGAGAAACTATTCAAGACTTTTTAGGAACAGTTTTGACCAGATCGAGAAACTGATCCAAAAAGTTGTCGTCGATATATTCCATATCGCCAGCAACTGGAATGAAGCTTCTTCTGCGCGTTTCGGGATCTGGCACCATTGCCTCCCTCCTCTCCTGCTCCTCCAAAATATGTTTTATCTTCTCCACGCCAAAGTCTGGATAGCCAGCCAGAGCAGACAAAATAACTTCAGACACACGTCCAACAGGTCTTACCTCAGGTCTATAAGGCGAAGGAGTAGGAAGCGGACGGTATTTATTGAATTGAGGAAATACTTTCCGCACCGCTTGTTCATCTATGTGTTTTTGACAGAAGAGAAAAAGGTCTTTCGCCAGCCATGGCTCTGTAACCTGCGGCAGTAAGTCGTTTTTGATGCCCTTTAGGTAATAGTCGAGAATCTTGGCGCCATGCTCGTGCCATATGTCTTTGGATAAATTTCTGGAGGAGGAATCGGGTAAATCATTGGCAACGGTTTTGAAATACTGATCAATTGGACCGCACAAATGGGTCCAGTAAAGCGGATCGATGGGTCTCCTCTGAATCCGGGAGAGAATTCGATTAGTTGGCATGTGCACCAAAGTCATATAGACGCCATAGTGATAGCGGCCGCCTTTAGGCTTTCGCACATTCACATCAATAACTATCACGGTCTCGCCATTGCGCAAAATGCTTATGGCAATAGACTCGCCACGAACTTGCCAATCAAGAATAGATTTCTCCAGGTAGATGAGTTCGCTATCCTCAAGCTCAAGCAAACTCTGAGCTGCGGGGTTAAGAACCGGCGCCAGCTCGCAAAAGCCAAGCTCAGACAATTGAGCCGTCAACGCCACAGCAAATTCATAGACGCAGTTCTTTATGATCTTTTTGGGCACTTCATTCGCCATATATAAGGAATAGCATCCGGGCAAATGTGCCGGAATAAAAACGTATCAAGCTTTCCAACCCAACAGGTTGAGAGTAGAAACAAAGTCTCCACGGCGCCAGAGCCAGACGTGGAAGGCAAAGATCAGCTGCTCGGCGGTAAGTACGCCTTGAGAAATCAGAGCATGACCAGCTTTAATAGCGTCGAGCTTCTCTTGATCAACAAAGCCGCGATTAACTAAAAACTGCTCCAGCTTGTCACTTTCACGTTGCTCCACAAGCCTTACCTGCTCTAGCTCTGCGCTATTGACGATACCGATAATTTCAATCATATCGACCAGGCTCAGATTCTCTTTTAGCTCGCTAAATGGCCGCACCATAACTGGTTTCATGGCGGCCAATTCTTCTACTGAAAATTCGAGAGGGCGGCCAGTCTTGGCGCACAAACCGAGCATCTGTGCGGCACGAACAGGGTCAACAGTACCTTCAGCTATATACTTTTGAGCACGCAAAGCTGAAGAGACAATGAGCTCACTGATGATTCCCTCGTCGACTAAAACCTGACCCAAAGGCTTAGCTTCGGCCATACTTTTTTCAACGCAAGAGAGCAAATCAAGCTCTGAAATAAGCTCAGAAAGCACAAATAGCTCACCTAAGCGTACTGAATTTTCTTCGCGATAACGCTTCAAACCACCAAATTCGAGAATTTCTTCAATATGCTCATTGTGCATATGTGAGAGTTTGAGCGCTCCAACAGCCTGGTCGTATCCAATCTTACGCTCGTTAACCAAGAGCTGAGCCGTCAAACCAGCATAGGCCACCATTTCATTGACAGATTTCTGCAGTACCAATACCCGCACAATTGGTAGGCCAGACAAAATACTAGTTTCGAGGGCAAGCGAAAGCTTATGGGGAGAAATAGCACCGGCATCGACAAAAAGTTTGCCGAGGTTGCGGCCAAAATTAATCGCTTCAATTTCACAGCCAAGAGAGAAAAGATTGTCGACAAATGTGTCGCCATTGACGCGCATAAGCTTCAAAACATCACTAGCCTTTTCTGGGCTAATTAATCTCTCTCTAATCAAGTTTTGCGCCTGCAGGGTGCCATTAAGCTCCCTTTCTGTAACCAGGCCAGACTCCACCAAGACCTTACCCAGCGGGCTTTTACGCCCCTTAGACATAACCAGAGCAGATTCAATACTGTCAGGAGAAACAAGGCCTGCGGCGACGAGCAAATCGCCAATTTGACTGGAAGTATGAGATTGTGACACCGGAACACCAAATAGCTACAAGAAAAGTATATATGCTTGGCCCTACTCTTTCTATAGGGTGTAAACAGCCAAAATTAGCTTAATTCTAGTCAGATTAGCTATACCCTCACTATACAGTTGGCAGCACGAAGTAGCAGTTAAACACCCATATTGATATGTTAAATACACGATGTATTCTCACCACCTGCGGTGCGGCTTGTTAGATAGACACAGTCTAGGAGCTAGACAGACAGAATATTGCCAAATCGACCCAAATAGATATTCAATCGATCAAAAAGTGGTGCTCAATCAAAGAAAAGTCAGAGAAAAATCGGCAATTTTTGGCCAAAATGATGACAGCACGGCAATTTCGGGATAATATTGTCATGCTAAGTATTGTCTACTCTTGACACTAAATGCAGTGTGTAGTCTAATGCGGCAATAGGGTGCCATCTCTAGCATCATTCAGGTGTATCTTTGCGAATCAAAGAAATCGAACTTGATAACTTCAAGTCATTCGGGAAGCAGACGTTAGTCCCACTATTAGATGGCTTCACGACCATCTCCGGGCCAAACGGTTCAGGCAAGTCAAACATCATTGACAGCCTGCTCTTTGCCTTGGGTTTATCTTCCACAAGAACGATGCGGGCTGAAAGATTGCCTGATCTGCTCAACAACTTGAGTGGTAAAACCGAAGCCAAAGTGCGCGTGCGCTTCTGCCACGATGACGGCGCGGAGCTTGAGGTCACCCGCAGAATCCGCGTCAAAGATACCGGCTATACATCTACTTATATACTTAACGGCCGCGTTGCCACTCTTACCGAAGTGCACGAAGAGCTGACCAAATACAACGTTAGCCCCACTGGCTACAACGTCATCATGCAGGGCGACGTCACTGGCATCGTCACCATGAGCTCCACTGAGCGCCGCAAAATCATCGACGAATTAGCCGGAGTGGCAGAATTCGACCGCCGTATTGATCAGGCCCAAAACGAGCTTGAGTCGGTGGGCGAGAAAATCGAACAACAAAAGATCATTCTTACAGAGATTCTCTCTCGTCTTGAAACCCTGAAAACAGACAGAGACCAGGCTCTCAAGTATCTTGAGCTGAAGAATCAAAAAGAAGTAGTCGAGCGAGATCTTGTATTTGTCCGTTCGGCTGATTTAGAAAACCGTTGCGCTATTGAGCTTAGAGAAATTGAAAAGCTCAATAAAAAAGAAGAAGAACTGATCGAACGGCTGCACCAAACCGAAGTCAATTTGCTCGGACTGCGTACCGAAATGGGTCGCATCGATCAAGAAATTCGCGAGAAGGGCGGCAATGAGCAGCTCTTGCTGCGTCAAGAGCTAGAGACTAAACGAGGCGAACTAACTCGCGAAGAGAACAAACTCTCCAATTTGAACGGCGTTATTGGTGAAAAATCCAAACAGTCCAAACAAATTGGCGGCCAAATTAAGGCCATTGATAAACACCTTTCTGATATTTCAAAGCAGAAGAAACAGCACCAGGCTGACCAGCAAGCTGTACGCATTGGCTTAATGGAGCGCCAGGGCGCTTTTAGCGCTGTCATGGCCGAAATTGAAGTTCTCCGCCAAGAGAAAGATAAGTCGTCAGACAAAATCTCTAACTTGCATGGTGATTTGCAGAAGCTCAGAGACGATCGTCACTCCCTTGAAGTTAAGAAAACAGAACTGCGCACAAGGCGTGAATCGCTCGAGCGTGAGCTTGATGCCATGCGCACCAAGGCCACTGAGCAAATTACAAAGTCTGCTCAAACCAAAGGTCTGCTCAGCAAACAAGAGAAAGATTTTGTCGATCATCAGGCTTTAGTAGCCGGTATTGAGCGCTCTTTGCAACAGTACGAAGGCGAACTGGCTGGCACAAGAGAAGAAATTGAATCGAAGCGCCATGCCCAAGATACGGTTAATCGCCGCTTAATTGAGCTTGAAACTACCCGCGAAGTAGCTGGCGAATCTGGCTATGGTCGTGCGGTAGAAGCCATTTTGTCTGCCAATATTCCCGGAGTACACGGCACCATTGGCCAGCTCGGCTCAGTAGATGATCAATACACCACCGCTCTTGAAACTGCCATTGGCCCACGTTTAGGTCATATCGTTGTGGACGACGACCAGGTTGCTCAAGATTGCATCCAATATCTAAAGGCCAATCAAGCTGGTCGCGCCACTTTTGTACCGCTAAACAAAATTCAAACCCAGCCTCCAGGCTTGCTCCCCAATCGCCCGGGCATCATTGATTTTGCCTACAATCTCATTGATTTCAATCCTAAGTTTGTCAAAGCATTCCAATACGCTTGCGGCCAAACAATTATTGTCGATACCATGGAGAACGCCAGAAAGCTTCTAAACCAAGCTCGCATGGTTACTCTTGGCGGCGAACTATTCGATAAGTCGGGTAGTATCTCGGGTGGTAACGACAACAAAGCCAAGCTGCACTTTGGCAATCGTGGCGAAACTGACCTGGCTGTTCTTAAGCAGACAGCAAAGAGTTTGGCCGACCAGGTCAGATGGCTGAAAGACTCTCTCAAAGAATTAGAGACAGCTCTAAACGAAGAACGAGGCAAACTCAACAGCGCTCGTCAGGTTCTGGCACAGAAATCCGCCGAACTCGATAACAACCGTAAGTCTGTCAAAAACATGGAAGACGACGTCGAGAGCATCAAACCGCAATTGCGCAGCAAGGGCGACGAGATGGATGTTATCGACCAAGAAACCGTGCAAGTTGATGCTCAAGTTAAGCTGCTAACTGCTGAAATAACCAAGCTAGAAGACTCACTTGAAGGTGCTCGCGACAAGGGCAAGAAGACTCACTTAGAAAAACTGATTATCGAATCAGAAGAGCTAAGACAAGCCCAGATTGCAGTCGAGACAGAGTTCAAAGAGCTACAGCGCTTAATTGACGTTACTGAAACAGAAGAGCGCGTTGAAATTAACAACCGCGAGAACCTCACTCTTCAGGCCAACGAACTGGGTGCTGAGTTAGATGAACTGGAAGGGCAGAGACCCACTCATGAAGCCGTCATTACTGGCATGCGCATTGCCATCGGCGAGATGGAGAAGAAAGTTTCGGCGATCTCAGATGAGCTTGAATCTATGCGTAAAGCCAAAGAAGACATTCACGAGAAAGTGACTGCTTCTGAAATCGAGCGTACAAAAGTCGATCAAGAACTGATTCGCGTCAAAGAACATAGAAATGAGCGCAAGATGACTCACTATGAAATTGAGCAACAATTAGTTCTAGTAAAAGAACAAATTGCTTTGATTCTGGCTGAAAATCCAAACTACGAACCACCTAATGCCGGTACCGTAGAGCAGCTCAAGCAGCAAGTAGAAAGACTGGAGCGCCGTATGCGCGCCTTAGAACCAGTCAACATGAAAGCTCTAGAAGATTACAATCAGACTGAAGAGCGTCAAAGAGAACTAGCTGAAAATCTAGAAACTCTCAGTGATGAACGCGAACAGATTGACCACCGCATCCTCGGCTATGGTCAATTGAAGAAAGAGAACTTTATGGAAGCCTTCACCGCTATTAATGCGAACTTCCAAGATATCTTCCATGAACTTTCCCACGGTACAGGCAGACTTGAGCTGGAAAACCCAGAGAGTCCCTTTGAAGGTGGCTTGATTATCCGAGCACAGCCTCGCGACAAGAAGATGCAACGCATCGAGGCTCTTTCTGGTGGAGAGAAGTCACTGACCGCTCTATCCTTTGTGTTTGCCTTCCAGCGTTTCGCACCAGCACCGTTCTACGCCTTCGACGAAGTCGATATGATGCTTGATGGTGCTAACGCCGAGCGTTTGGCCCGCATGGTTAAGACCCAGTCGGCCAGTGCTCAATTTGTGGTGGTAAGTCTGCGTCGTCCAATGATTGAAAACGCTGACCATGCTATTGGCGTATCCCTAAGAGCTGATGGCTTCTCGCGGGTTGTCGGCATTAAAGAAGTGCAGCTACCTGATGAGTCACAACTTCCTGTTGCAGCTGGAGCTTAGTGCATGAGCAGTGACATATTTAACGATGTGACTATTCAGAATTTGGCAGGGGCACTGAAGCCTCCTACTAAGGGCCGCAAGAAAGCTGCTGCAACTAGTGATGCCGACGCAGCTGCCACTACTAACCCTGCCAAGAAAAAGCCAGCCGGCAAAAAGGCGAGTCCGCTCAGTACTCGCACTTTCCCCACTGAATCTTTTGCGCCGCCATCTCCTACTTCTGATTTCGCTCCGTTAACCAGAGCTGAAATTCTTGCTCAAATGCCCGCCGAATTAACTGGTGAGCTTTTGGCCGATCCAGCCCTGGCACCTCTAGCAGCCGGACTGGGCACTGACCTGATGCAGCCCGAGTCGACCGACGTCATTCGAGCCGGTAACGATTATGCCTTCAAGAGCGAACCAGACTCAGGTATTGAGATTCTGGTGAAGATGGCAGAAAAAGGCGAAATCGATCCAAAGAACGTCGATATCATCGACGTCTGTGATAAGTTCCTTAAGGCCATTGCCGCTAGCCCGAAAGAAAGCTTGCGCCTCAGTGGAAAAGTAATCTTCCATGCCGCTGTACTTTTGCGCATGAAAGCAGAAGCACTTCTGTCATTAGCAAATAGCAGCCTAAATCCGGTAGCCGATGATTTTCTAGATTTCGACGATGAAGGCGGACCGATTCTTTATGACTCTAACAAGCAAGAAGTTGGTAGACAGCTAACCTTCAAAGATTTAGAAGGAGCAATTGTTAGACGGGCGCAAAGGAAGAAGACCCAAGTTCGCGAACGTAAGGTTACTCTGGAACAACTGATCGCAGCTCTGCGTGAAGCTGAAAAAGTTGAGAAGACTAGACAGCAGAAGAAGCCGAAAGCAACCATCGATCTTTCAGATCATCATGAAGTTAATGCTTACGACGATATTCTCGATCTTGCTCACGATGAAGATATCCAAGAATCTATTGAATTGATAGAACAATGGATCATTCAAAACATGCTTTGTGGGCAGGGTATTGAAGTTTTTGATTTAGTTTTAAAACTGTCTGTAAAGCAAGACTGGGTTGAAGTATTTTTAGCAGCACTATTTTTGTCAAATGCAGGTAAGATAGATCTAGAGCAAGAAACGTTCTACGGACCGTTATTCTTGACTCTACCGGTCGGTCCATCTAGCACTACCAGTGATATTAGCAATAGCGATGCTAATAGTACTACCACTACTATTAGTACTAACAGCAGCATCGCCAGTAGTACCATCACAGAGATGACAGAGCCATGAGCCTAAAAAATCACATTGAAGCACTTTTGTTTTTAACCGATAAGCCCATCAAGGCGGCCGTAATTGCTCGCACTCTCAATCAAGACGTGCAAGATATACGCAAAGCCATGCTTGAGCTAATCAACGACTACGAGACCCGCAATAGCGCCCTCGAAATTGCTGATGAAGACGGTTATATGTTGCAGGTCAAAGACGAATTCTCCGGTCTCGTTGATGAGTTTGCACCATTTGAATTGCCAACTTCTTTAGTGAGAACACTTTCAGCAATTGCTATCAAGCAACCAGTTGCTCAATCTGAAGTAATCAAATTGCGTGGGGCTGGTGCCTATGATCACATCAAGGAGCTTATTGCTCGCGAATTGATTCATCGTCGTGAAGACGGTCGTTCGCCGTTGCTCACCACCACTAAAAAGTTCCAGGAATACTTCAGGCTATCCAAAGATGGTCAAACTTGGCGGCATCAACTTGAGACCGCCACCAATAAAGACCGTCCTGAAGAAGAGCAAATTTCACTACAAAAAGATGTCCAACTTGAGCTCTTCGATGCTCCAGTTGTTTCCGGGCTTGACGCTGATACAGAAGCGCAGATTCAAGCAGTTGTGGACGCTGACAACCATGTTTATGACACTTCGCCCAGTGCTGAATCACAGACTGAAGTAGAATCACAGACTGAAGTAGAATCACAAACCGAAGTAGAATCACACGCTGAAGTCGAAGCACGCACTGAAGTAGAATCACTGTCAGTTATGCCGGTTCAAGAAGTACCAACTTCAGGATATTAGTCACAGGGTTAAGTAATTGCCTGACGCAGCAGAAGCTAGACAGTTTTCTTTTAGCGCTGTCTTAGTTGCTGGTGGTTCGGGTAGCAGATTTGCTAGTCAGGCTGGACACAGTCAATTTGAGCCAAAGCAATTTCAGACCCTTAACGGATATCGATTGTATATATGGTCACTATCCAGGCTGTATAAAAACGTTCAGATTGGCGCCATTGTAGTGACGGTACCGGCGTACTTTGTCGACGAGATTCGCAGCGAACTAGAAGTGATTTTCCCCACTTCGACTAAGGCCTCAAAAATATCAGTCATTGCCGGTGGTAGCACCAGGCAAGAATCTGTATATAAAGGATTGAGCAAGGTATCAGAACTTGGCAAGCCCGATTTTGTCTTGGTGCATGACGCTGCCAGACCTTTTGTCTCAGCAAAGACAATTGAAGATGCCATCGCTACAGTCACCGCTAGAGGTGCCTGTACTATTGCCACTCCGGTATCAGATACCTTAAAAAGAGTAGAGCAAGATAAAATTTGTCAGACAATTAACCGAGAGCACTTATTCGCGGTACAAACGCCACAGGCGGCACCTTTCGAATTGCTCTGGCAGTGTCACCAAGAGGCAGCCAGGCAAGGAATTGGTGTTACCGACGATGCGGCAATTTTGGAACACTTTGGCCACCAGGTTGTAATATTTGCTGGCTCAAATAACAACATTAAGGTTACAGTTGTCGATGACATGCGTGCCTGTGAGCTTCTTGCCTCCCTTTATCTACCTGATACACCTTTATAACCACCTGCGGTGCATATACAATTAATAGCAAATCGCAGCTCTTCTATTAGTTGTCACCATTTGTGGTGCCTCTTGCGCATTTTGAAGAAACGACTAAAATTGATAGCAATCAGTATTTATTTCCAAGCATAAAAAAGGGAAAGCCATGGTTGACGACTACAGAGACAGCCCACAGGACAAACCTATATTTGCTAACGAGACCAAGTCTGGCAAAAGAGAAATTGATCTTTTCCCAGCCCTGCAAGATCGTCGCATGATGGCATTGGGTTCCGTTCGCCAGAACGCACCAACCAGATTAGGCACCCAGATTTCAATATTCAGCCCAGTATCATTTGAAGAAGCTCTAGAAATTGTTGAGTGTTTGCGTTCACGCGCTGCCACCACTATTTCTCTTGAGAATATGAAAAAACTAGACGCAAGCCGCCTGGTTGACTTCGTTGCTGGTGCCTCAGCTGCACTAGACGGTGATTTCCACAAACTGAGCGAGCAAGTCTATGTGTTCTGTCCTTCAAATATTCGTATCACTCCGCCTGCTAAACCAGTAGTCGAGACACCATACGTTCCTTATGGCGATACGCTTGCCGGAATGCCTACACCTTCAGAGTCTCTCAATTCTGATCTTGGTTTGGGTGCACTTGATTTCTTGTATCCCGGAAGAGGAAGTCAAGGATCGACACAAGCTACATCTCCTTGGACCAACTCTTAGTTATTCGGACTGTTGTTGTTAAAGAAATCTAATAGTTCTCGCCCTCGGGCATTTACAAAGTTCTTCTTCAAGTTTTTTAACAGCTTCAGCTAAGTCTCGCTGGTATGATTGAAATATGAAGCACAGGCGGGTTTTCCTGCTTGTTGCCGCCTCCTCCTTACCTAATCCACCACAACATGTCTTCCCCTTCGTCCAACGAGGGGGAAGTTCTGTTTTAAGAGCATTTCATTTAAGCTTGAAGAAATTGACGGTGAAATTGACGATGAATAGACGACAAATAATCGCACTGAAAAAAATTGGCACTTATACCGTCGCACTAATACTGACGTCAACGACAGCTTTATTAGATAAACCGACAGAGGCCAAGTCACATCTGACAGCACAAGTTGGCGATCAGGTTACTGTAACCACTTCTGATACCACTATTCCACTGCCTGCCACCATTGTTGCTATAGTCAAAAACAAATACACCGTGCAGATGCTGCCCTCCTACCAGTACAAAGGTAACGAGCAATTTCAAATCTCGGCCAGACAAATAAAACTGGTATTTCCCGCCCAGTCTGAAGCAGAAATAAAAAGCAGTTCAGAGCATGGCAAGAGCAAAGTTACCAAGGAAAACAAGAAAAACGGAACGATCTTGACGGCCTCGGCCACTGCAGGCAACAAAGCAAAAGTTTTATCTGGCTTGTTCACTCGCTTTGGCCAGAGCTTTGAGGGCAAACGGCTAATTTGCCAAGAAGAGCAATTCTATTTTTATCCCGACGGCCGAGTCTATCATGGTATGCCACCAGAAGGGCCAGCCCATCTAGATTGGTCGAAAGCGCTCAAAGATACTCCAAATCTATGTGGCAGCTACGGCATCATTGGCGACACCATTATTTTTCAATGGAGCAACCAGGCACAACCTGTTACCTGGAAATTGAGGCGAAAGGGCAACAACCTGGAGCTGAACGGAATGGTGGCAGACAAGGCCCCAACATTCCCTAACAATGCCAAACTAAACGGCACCTATTCTCGGCCGGAAGTTATTGTCTTTCAAGGAAAGCCAGTAACCACTCCAGTCATATATTTATTTACTGCCGATGGCAAAGTAACTGTTGAACAAAAAGATAAAAATCTAGAGGTGCAAAAGCACAGCGGCAGCTATTCACTCTCAGGCAACGACCTAGAGTTGACCTTTGGCAGTGACCATACAAGTAGCACGATCTTCCCCCAGCATCTAGATAATCGCAGCCTAAAATCGCCCGACAGACTATCTATCAACGGCAAACTCTTTGAAAAAATTCAATAGCCTATTTTTTCCGTTGAGCGCCACGGTAAGGTAGCATAATTTCCAGGTAAGCAGTTTCTGCCGGAGTCTTTCCAGCTGAGGCTTCGACCCGGCTTACCGTATGCTCAGATGGCAAACCATGTTCGCCAGAATCACGGATGATTCGTCTCTCTGCAGTACTGTTTTTAAGATACTCTTTCGGGGTGCCGCCCTGAAGAGTCAGCTCTAAATGCTCGGTTCTGCTTTGATCAAGTGGGCGCTCACGAGAAATAATCAATGATGGCGACCTGTCACCATGAAAAATACCCATAGAGCGATAGTCAAAATCTATTCCATGCTTGCCAAGCTCTTTAGTGAGCTGGTAGAAGGTCTCGTCGGCAATCTTCACACCAGATCTGTTTCTAAATTCGTCTGGCTTTGCACCATTTTCGGCCCGAGGAGCGACTCGGTTAAACAGCTCGCCGACTGCAGTTAAATCACCGGTAGTTATTGCTTTCGAGAATTCAGCGACGTTCTGCTTCACCTTTTCTTGCTGCTCAGAATTAAGCTTGGGTCGAAGTGAATCTAAATACTGCTCTCTTGGTATACAGGCTACCTTCTTAAGGTCTGCATCTTCTTTTGGGAAGCCCATCTGATCCATAACCCAGTCAATAGCGCCACGGTTAGCATCTCTCACTTCCTCAGCTTTTTTAACGTGCTCGCGTGATTCGCAAACTGGTTTATCGTTAGCCATAAAGTCTCCTAATCAAAATTACAGAAGCCAAGGGAAAGGTCAAAGGGCAAGTATCTCGCCCTAGATATATACCCAAATGCCTCACAGGGAAAACCTTATCAGTCGCAGATGCCCACCAGCGCCGAAAATCTAGTGTTTCGGCAAGGCCGCAAGAGCCACGCAGTACTTGACAATGCTGTCGGCCGCAGCGGCTGGTTCATCACCATTGACGGTCAACTCATAGGGCTGATTGCTGGCTATAGCCTTCGAGTAGAGCGGGTCATAGTAGTCGGCAAGTAAAATCGAAACCACAGAAGAGAGATCATTAAGTTCGGCCAAACGCTTAACCTCTGCCAATTTCTGACCGCCAAGTCGTTCTTTTATAGCATCAAGCGAATGCAAGGCCTGCTCTTTGGCTGCGCTAGAAAGCCGCCTTGAACCTTCTGTGTAGTCGCGCACGATACGCTGGGTCCTTGCTCCCAGGCTGCCTTCCACCAGCACCCGAGCACCATATTGAATGCGGTCGTAGACGAATTTTGGCAAAGTCAGGCGTCCAATTTTCTTACCTTCGGCCTCGACAAATACGAGACCAGGGGGAAAAGTTCGCACGGCCTGCCAAATTGCTGCATCAAAATTCTTTTGCGTCGGTTGAGCCCCAAGACCTAAAGCTCCAAAGACCGAACCTCGATGATTGGCAAGTTCTTCAAGATCAAGTACAGACTGGCCCATCTCTTTCAATTTGCCGAGAATTTCAGTTTTACCCACCCCAGTATGGCCATGCAAAACCACCATGGCAAAAGCATAAGGGTCATCTTCGAACTCACTCAGAAGTTCTTTGCGCCAGGCCTTGTAGCCCCCCGTTAGACGCCAACAATCTACCCCTATGATACTGAGCAGACTAGCTACTGACTCGCTGCGTAGTCCACCTCTCCAACAATGCACCACTAGAGGTGCTGAACCCGATCGCTTCGACAGAATCTCGTCAATCAGCGCAGGAATTTTTGGGGATATTATTTTCAAACCCTGGCGACGAGCTACAATTTCGCCTTCTAAGGCATAGATAGTGCCAATAGCCTGACGTTCTTCATCGCTAAACAATGGCACATTGATAGCATTGGGAATATGCTCTTCAGCAAACTCGCAAGGTGAGCGCACATCAACAATCACGGCCTTTTTAAGACTATTGAGATCCTCGGCAGTGATTTCGCGCCAGGTCATAATCTATTATTGCCTACTTTTCTTTGACCGATTTGGGCACCACTTTGGCAGCTTTCACATTATTGATAGCTGCCAATTCTTCGGCACTAGCCTTGGCAGATCGCATTACCATTACTTGCAAAAGCGGGCTTGAGCGCAAATCTCGAGCAAAGTGCGCTTCTAATTTCTCAATCAAAAGGCTCCTCACTTCATCAGGAGTAACTGGCCCTGACGCATTAGCTTTGCCAATGATGCCTTCGATACTTTGACGCAACTCTTGCACAAAATCTTCAACAGGAATACCACGCGGCAAAATTACACCACGAAGAGTAACATCGGGGCCGCCCACTACTGCCCCTTTAGGATCGACTGTTATGGCGATCACAACCAATCCATCATCTGCCAGCTTCTGCCTTTCGGCGACGATTTCTTCGTCAATAAAGAAATCGCGGTTGAAGTCAATCAAAAGCACACCAGACTCTACCTGTCCTGTGGTTTTTCCTTCATCGGCAGTGAGTTCGAGCACCTCACCATTCTCCATGACAAAGATATTTTCGGCACTGACACCACATTCGACAGCTAGTTCGCCATGACGAACAAGCATACGATACTCGCCATGTACAGGCATGAAGAATTTTGGTTTGCACAAGTTGATCATCAACTTCTGCTCTTCCTGGCAGCCATGGCCAGATACGTGCACCCCAGCATCGCGACCATAAATAACCTTTGCCCCTCTGACACAAAGAGCATTGATAGTATTGGCCACCGACCTTTCGTTACCGGGAATTGGCGTAGCCGAAATAATCACGGTATCGCCAGCGATGATTTTAATTTGTCGATGCTCGTCATTAGCAATACGAGTAAGAGCCGACATGGGCTCGCCTTGGCTGCCGGTGGTGAGAATAACCACTTTCTCTTTTGGCAATTGATTAACTTGATCAACAGGCACGAGCAAGCCATCCGGGTAGGTCATGTAGCCAAGCTCACGAGCAATGCTAGCAAAAGTAAGCATAGACCGACCCAAGACCGCAACTTTGCGGTCATACATCATAGCCGCCTGTAAAACTTGCTTGACACGATTAACGTTGCTAGCAAAAGTAGTGACGATGATGCGCCCTTTAGCGTTGGCAAAAGATTCGTTTATTTTGGCCCATACAGTGCGTTCAGAGGGCGTGAAACCCTCTCTTTCGGAGTTGGTGCTGTCACTCATTAGCAGCAGAATTCCCTCTTCACTGGCTGCAGCTAAACTAGCAATATCAGACTGTTCGCCATCAACAGGGGTAAAATCGAATTTGAAGTCTCCTGTATGAACAATCACACCTACTGGTGTTCTGATCACTAGAGAAAAGGCATCAGCAATAGAATGAGTACAACGAATAAATTCGACATTAAAGCATCCCATCTGCACGCGCTGCCTAGGCTTAACATGCTTCAGGCTAGTGCGACCAAGCAGCCCATTTTCAGACAATTTCTTTTCTAGCAAACCAAGAGCTAGAGCCGGCCCATATATGCTCGGCAAGGTAACATCACGCAATAGAAAAGGAATACCACCAATATGGTCTTCATGACCATGGGTAATGGCCAAGCCCCTTAGATACTGTTGATTCTTAGCCAAGAAAGTGAGATCAGGTAAGACCAGATCTACGCCGAGCATCTCTTCAGAAGGAAATGCTAGACCAGCATCGACGAGAATCATGTCTTCGCCATAGGCAATAGCCATGGTATTTTTGCCGATCTCGCCTAAGCCACCCAAAGCAATTATTTTCAGTGTCTTGCTGGTAGAAAAACCGTCTTTTGAGGTTTTCAGTTCTGGCTTAATCGCCTTAGTGTTATGGTCTGTCACAGGGTTCCTCGTTGTTCAGTTTCTAAGTTAGTTGCAGACTTTGCATAAGCTTGTAGGTACTAATGAGACTATCCATGCTCTCGCGCTGTTTGCTATCGAGGGGCACCAGTGGAAGTCTCAGATGTTCTGTACATAGGCCCATTTTGGCCAAGACATATTTGACACAAGTAGGATTGGGGGCAATGAAAAGCCCCTTAAACATAGGCATACACTGATAATGCAATTCACGGGCAGCATCGAGTTTGCCATCAAAGAATGCATTTTGCATTGCCATAATTTGACTACCAATCACATGACTGGCAACCGAAATCACACCAGAGGCTCCGATAGATAAGAAGGGCAAAGTAAGATTGTCATCGCCAGAATAAACTAAGAAGTCTTCTCTAGCAGCAGAGGCAATATCAGAAGCTTGATCAACGTTGCCAGTGGAATCTTTGAGAGCATGGACTGTTTTTTCACTCTTGCTCAGAGTAATCAGCGTCTCAGTGCTGATGTTAATGCCAGTACGCCCGGGAATATTGTAGATAATCAACGGCAAATTAGATGATTGGGCGATGGCTGAGAAGTGAGCTAGCAAGCCAGCTTGGTTAGGCTTGTTATAGTATGGCGCCACCACCAGAGCACCGTCGGCGCCAAGACTCTCAGCCAGTTGCGTGGCCTTGATAGATTTAGCCGTAACGTTAGTGCCTGTGCCCATAATCACTTTGACGCGCTTATTGGCAACAGCAATAACAGCCTTGAGTAGAGCTTCTTTTTCATCATCTTCAAGAGTGGGGCTCTCACCGGTGGTGCCAGCTACAATTATAGAAGTGGTACCTGTTTTAATCAGGTGCTCAACAACAGCTTCCACTGCCTTAAAATCGATTTTTAGATGCTCGTCGAAAGGCGTCACCATCGCGGTGATCATTCTGCCAAACAGTTTTCCATCCGTGCTAATCAATCTTATTTCCTCACTAATCTAAAATTGTCTCAAGGCCAATCTTCAGTTCGGTCAGTTGCATCACTGCTTTTAAAGACAGAGCAATACCACGCAAGAAACAATTAGTATTGAAGCTGTCATGCCTGATGGTGAGCAGCTCACCATCACTGCCAAAGATTACATCCTGGTGGGAAATCAAACCAGGCAAACGGAGCGAATGAACTCTGATGCCCGATGAGTGTTCCGCACCTCTAACATGAGGCATTGACTCGTGTTCAGTCACTTCTTTAACATTGAATTTTTTGCCACCACTGGCCATCTTATTGACCGTATGCACCGCGGTGCCTGAGGGAGCATCAAGTTTTTTAGTGTGATGCATTTCAACAATCTCAGCATTGCCGTAATATTTGGAAGCTTGCTTGGCAAACTCCATCATCAAAACAGCTCCGATTGAAAAATTGGGCACAAGTAGTGCACCCATTTGTCGTTCAGAAGCAAGAACTGACAGTTCGGCAATTTGATCTTTACTTAGACCAGATGCCCCGATCACAGGGCGGATGCCATTCTCTAAAGCTTGTTTAGCACAAGCAAATGAAGCATCAGCAACCATTAGCACGATAATGGCATCGGGATGAGTAAACTCAAGCAAATGATCAAAAGACGAGCAAACAGGAATGCCTAACTGACTGCGATCTTCAGTAGCATCGGTAAACTCGCTAAGGTCACAACCGACATATGGCGCTCCAGTGCGGCCAAAGGCTCCTACTAATTCAAAGGCACCATCTTTGAGAATAGGAGTAAGACTAGCTCTTCCCATGCGCCCGTTGATGCCAGCAACAGCAACTTTGATTCTGGCATCCGATTGATTTAACAAGTGCTATACCTCTTTAATCAAAGAAACTAAACCAAAATCTCGTGACCTTCACTCAAACGGCCAGTGGAGCCAAATCCGCCCGCACCGCGCTCAGCGCTGTCTGATAGCTCTTCAACTTCAACAACTTCAACTTCAGGAACTGGAGTAACTAGAAGTTGAGCGATTCTTTCTCCAGGTTCGAAGGTATAGGGCTGTTGACCGTGATTAACAACCAAAACTTGAACTTCACCGCGGTAGTCACTATCAATGGTGCCGACACAGTTAGTTAAGCTAATGCCGGCTTTATCAGCGAGGCCAGATCGAGGTCGAACTTGACCTTCGTAACCGCAGGGAATCTCAACGATTATGCCAATTGGAATGCGACAACGCTCACCGGGTTGAAGGGTTACAGCTTCAGCCAGAGCATTGGTCAAATCGAGACCAGCAGAGCCGGAAGTAGCGTACTTTGGCATGGCCTTGCAATGGGGCAAACGCTTGACTTTGAGTGTTACTTTTCCGACTGGTCCAATCATCTTTCTACTTCCTCCAATCAACTTAGTTTCAATTGATAACTTTCGGCTAGTTCAGCCTTAGGCCCCACCACCACAAGAGACAACGACTCTTTCTTAAAGAGATCGTTGGCCAGTGCAATTACGGCTTCATTTGTAATGTTTTCGATATCGTGACGCGCTTCATCCAGAGGCACGATGCGGTTATAGTGCACCAAATCTGAAGCATTATTTGTGCTGCGGGCGCTCATCGACTCTAAATCCATCAACAAGTCGCTGCGAAGCTGGGTCTTGGCTCGCTTTATCTCTGCAGCATCAAAGCCTTCGATTTTGACACGCTCTAGCTCACTGACAATCAGCTCTAGAACCTGGGAGGTATTCTCAGGTGTCATAGCCGCATAGATTCCAAACAGCCCACAATTACGATAACAATGCTGCATGCTGGCCACTGTGTAGACCAGGCCGCGACGTTCTCTAATTTCTTTGAAAAGACGAGAAGAAGCCGAAGCCGCCAAGCAAAGATCAAGCACTTGCAGAGCATCGATGCGCTTATCACTATGACTCAAACTTGGCAAAGACAGCATCAGTTGAGCTTGTTCTACATCTTTGTTGCGAACAATATTGAATATGCGCGGCTGAGGAGTGGGTGGCTTAGGGCCGTTCCCTCTAGTCAACATGCCTAGTTTTTCGGTCAAATACGCAATCGTGGCCGCTTCATCGAAATTACCAGCGATAGAAATGACCATACGCTCTGGGCGATAGAAGCGCTGATAGTGCTCTGTAATCATGGGCAGAGTAATGCCGTTAACGGTATCGACGGTACCGATAATTGGATAGCTGTGAGCGTAACCCTGCCAGAGATTTAGATAAGTCAGCTCTTGGGCAACATCGGCAGAATCGTCTTCGTACATCTGCATTTCATCAAGAATGACTTTTCTCTCTAAACGCAGGTCAGCGGCATCAAAGCGGGGCGCTGAAATCATGTCGCAGATAATGTCTAAAGCGACTGGCAAATGCTCACCGAGCACATGTCCATATATCTTAGTTAGCTCTTTTGAAGTAGAGGCTCCCAGCATACCGCCGACATCCTCGATGTCTTCAGCAATCTGCTCAGCCGAACGCCTCTCAGTGCCTTTAAAGAGCATGTGCTCAATGCAATGAGACACACCATTGTTCAAGGCTGTTTCATAGGCCGAGCCAACTTCAATCCAGAGGTCTATGGCAGCTGAATAAACAGACTCCACGACCTCGGTCACTATTCTTGCCCCGTTCGGGAGAGAGGTAGTCCGAATCATCTTCTTCGCTTTATGGGAATGACTATTCTAGCAGAATGACCAAAAAACAAGAAAACCACCCGAACAAGTCGCGGCGGTTTTCCTGCTACTGTCTGACTGTCCGTTGCTGGACTCAGTATTTCACCGCGATTCAGTCAGTCCTTCACGCGATGCGGGCTCTCTGCTGTCGTTTCCGGAAGACGTCTCCCTGATGTTTCTACAGCGCCCCTCGGCTCAAAGTGGCCACTTCGCTTAGCCACTCACCGTATGTAACCAATCTATCAAGCCCTGAGCCCGAGCGTAAGTACCCCGTTTTTGATTTAAGGTTCAATGACCTCAGCCTGCACAGGCAAGCAATTAGAGCCACTGGCGTTCATTGCGAATTACTAAGCAACTGGAATAGAGACGGAGAGCCAATCAAGTTGATCGATATCCAGACTGACGTCATTCGACATCCAACAGGCGCCGTTGATATATACAAAAGATGTCCCCGGAATAAAACTGCCCTTTAGATCGTTTAGCAAAATGTACTCTGAAAAATCTTCCAGCAGTTGGTATTCGGCAAGGCCTTCTTTTATAATGCCAGATGTGCCGACGTAGCTCAGCTGGTAGAGCAACGGTTTCGTAAACCGTAGGTCGAGGGTTCGAATCCCCTCGTCGGCTAATTTTTCAAGTAATTCAAGATACTAAGGTGTTCACTAATTGGTTTAATGAAAAACCTGAAGGAACATTCAGGTTTTCACGGCCGACAGGAAATACCAGCCGCCGAACGCAGTCAAGTGCAACAGACATAGAGAACAAAACGTTGTCATCAGCAATCAATTTCAGCTACGACTATCGCTTTGCCTCAGCAATCGAACAAAACGGTGGTCAGTATGGCCTAAAACTGGCAACAAGTGGCGGACTAGAAAAAAATCCTTACTTCTTCAACGGCCGGTTGCAAAATCCTAAGCGAACCGCAGACATTTTGCTTACTCTCTCGGCAATCAGCCGCACTAGATTTTTTCTCCCGGAGCTATTAGAGAACGCCTGCTCGCAGCTGCTGACCCAGTAGTGACGTGCGATGGAGCTCAATTGAGATTTGAAGTGTTCTCGGCTTGCTGTGGCGTATATGCACGCTTTGATCTTGCCGGAAATGCTTTAGACGGCGCTTGGCTAGCCAAAGGAACCACCAACGTAGATTTTAACCCACCAATGAGAGCCGCTCTTTCGGCACTCAACAACTCAGATCAAGTCGGTCTTAAAATTGGCAGCGATTCTGTAGAGCTTATAAGAGATTCGGAAACAGTAGTCGAACGCAAAGTCAAACTCCCTGTACGCTGGCTGAGAAGCTTTGTTGAAGTACAGTCATACCAAGCACTGGTTAAGCCTTCGATAGAAATAGCACCCAGTGAGCTGCAAAAACTCCTTATATCTCTGCCACAACAAAACATCATGCAGGCAGGGGTCGTCACTTATATAACACCAATCTCTAGAGGTTATAGACTGAGTCAAAGGCCTAGTTCCGATTCAGTTGCCGTAGGTGCCATTAGCCGCTTAAAAGCACTCGAACCAATACTGCGGCATGTGTCCAACATCAAAACATACACAAGCGAAGCCAATGTAAGCGCCTTTGAGCTGACTTTAGATGAGGGCAAATTCTTTTTAGTGTTAAGCCCTAACGCTGCCCGCGGTTTCTCTGGCGAAGGCCAGGTATTATCTGATCTTGCCGAGCGTGTCTCCGATGCCGTTGTCGCCAAAGTCAGGGCCACACTTGCTTGGCAAACTAGCTTAAATCAAGAACATATAGCTGAAAAGCTCAGCCTCAGCGCCGCTGACATAAAAAATGCCTTACAGATTTTAGGTACCAGAGGTCTCGTTGGTTTCGATGTCTCGAAAAATGCCTATTTCCATCGCGAACTGCCGTTCGATTTATCGGTGATTGAGGATCTTCATCCGAGGCTGAATAAAGCTAGAAAGCTAGTCGAACAAGGAGCGGTCAAAATAGCAGGCAATAGCAGCGAGAACTCAGTTACGGCAAATGTGCGTGGAGAGAGTTCAGAATATCTTGTGCAAATCAAAGAGCACAGCTTTCGTTGCACTTGCGATTGGCATGTTAAACACGAGGGTCAGAGGGGCCCATGCAGCCATGTGCTAGCGGTGGAGCTAAAGGCTCAAGAGCTAGCAAAATGATTACAGCTGAGAACCTTGAGAAATTTGTAGAACAGAATGAAACTGCAGTTGTTTTGCAGACTCTTAAATCGATGTCGGAACAAGAACGACTGGCCCTAAGAGCGACAGCTCTCAGGACTGTGGAATTTTTCCGCTTTCGTGAGATGGTGGCTAGACCCTCGATACCAGAGCTGCGCGCTGCAAACGGCATTATCGAAGATGCGAACTGGAATCGAACACAAGAGTGGTATGAATCGGCCAGAGCGATTGTGCTCTACTGCTGCGATCTTCAAGAATTGAAAGCAGCAGGACCAAATGGTTTACCAGGACCTGACACAGCCCTTCAAGTGTTACGAGAGCGCAAGCCAGCTTGGTTAGATAAGTGGTGCAGCATCACATTAAGGCTGTGGCCAACCGAATACTGGCACACTATAGTCGAGCTTGAAAAATTTTGTAAGACCGAGCTTAAACATACCCTCGATTACTATCAGGCTCTGGCACTTGGGCTGCCATCCCGAAGTGACATGGAGAAATTCATCAATGATTCACCAGCATTGAAAAAGGAGTTCTATCAATTTCTAGCATCTCCCACAACAATTCGGGCTATGGCAGCACCATCGGCAGTACTGCGCCCAATAGAAAGCAATAATCTCCTGCGATTCATGTCTGCCTCTTTTAGCGACAGCACAAAATTAGATGAACATCCAAAGCGCTGGATTCGATGCATCACTAACCTAGTTGAACAAGGAACACTTGACAGAAAGCAAATAGTGAATCTTTCTTTCCAAGCACTAGCAAATGCATCAGAGGAAGCGACTAAACGCACAGCTAGCTATCTTCCGCAAGAATCAATTGCTGAATTTCTTTGTTCACTCAATGACTCCCTTTGTCCGGTTAAAGATGGATACCTAGCGAAATACGCTTCACTTCTCGGTGCCGCCAATAGTGAAGTATCAGTTTACGCAACCAATGCTTTTCTTGACACAAAAGCTACTGATCTTCCATTAGACGATATTTTCTCGAATCTGCCCCTCGCCTTCCACAATCGTGACAAAGCTCCAGCTGCGGCCGCAATAAGCCTTTTAAGAAAGCTTGCGAGTACTTCTTGCGCGCAGAGTGAAGCAATCGGCTTGGCTGCCATCGATGCATTCAATCACAAAAGCAAGGCAATTCACAAAGACGCAATAAAACTACTAGAGAAATATGAATTGTATAGAAGCGATTCAACTCAAATGAAATTATTTGCGAGTCTTGATTTGCTAGAAGGTATCAACAGAAGCTCGGCGGCGAAGCTGCTGACTTCTTCAAATCAACAACAGGGCGCTAAGACCCAATTACCACCTGAAGAAACACCAGGTTCTGCCGACGAAGATACGACCTTTTTTTATGCTCCGGAAAAGTTGCACTTTAAGTATATGGAACTGAGTGGTATCACATCTCTATGTGACGCTTCGCTGTCAACAACTAAGGAAGGTTTAGCCGCCGCAGCAATCGCACCGGTTAATTTAGTCTCGATGGATGGACCAAGGCTGCACGCAGATCAGAGAATCAATTTAGTCGAAACAGTCGACGACCTAGTATTTCTGCTATCGGCACATTTGAACAGAGCACCATCTGCACTTCAACTTGAACTAATACTCGATGGTATTGCTCGGCTTTGGAAAATAAGAGATGACAATTTTGAAGAAAAAACTCAAAGTCTCAGACACACCCTAGAACAAATAGACTCTTTAACCCAAGAGCCCATTGGCTTGAGCCCAATGGGCCGACTCGCCCACCTTTGGCTAGCCGGCGACAAAGCTGACGCAACTATACTTAGATTTGGCAATACTCCCCTGGCCTCTCGCTGTTACAGCCTGGCAGAACGTATGCATGCTGGCCTGGTATTGCCCATGCTAGCTACGCCGACTCACAACGGTGGATGGTTAGATCCTCTGGTCTTGGTTCGGAGGCTGAAAGACTATCAAGATCAGGGAAGATTAGTCGATGCAGACCAGGCTTCTGGTTGGCAAAAGCTCATTCAAAATACCATCAAGGCTTTCACCAAACCAAAGGATGACTATAGCAACGACGATGCTGAGCTTATCCAAGCGCTATTGAGGTTAGCACCAGACGGTAGAACCGTTGCATTGGAAGAAGCCCGCTCGATAACTGGTCTTGCAGGAAAGACACTTCGCTTTGCCTTGGGTGAAGGCGACATTACCGAGATTGACAAACCTCCCGTTGCCGTTGCAGCCTTCAGATCACACACACCACGCGGTATTTGCCCCAATCTTGCTGATAATTCTTGGCCGCATTTACCGGACGTCGTGTATCCAGCTCAGTACACTTACAATTCTGATGCGATCGTCAATTTTACAAACGATCGTTATAAGATAATAGCTTTGAGGCTTCCAGACTTTCTGACCATTAAGCAGATAGGCCAGGCGTCTGCCTCTCTGCAGAATTCTTTCGAGCGATTTGGAGAAGGGCTAGAGGCTAATCGGGACGAAACAAAATTTGTTATGTACCCACAGCACCTTACCCCGACTCTCAAAGTTCACGGCATTTTTCGAAACAGCAACCTCGATGATTGGTCACTCGATTGGCTCCAAAACAAAGAACCGCTGCTCGCTCGCATGGCTAAAAATATTCTGCAAAATATCAACAGTATCGGAAATGATTGGCAAGAGGATTACTCAATTCTCTTTGATCCTGACTTTCCTCTTGATGAAAATGGATCCTGGTTCTTGAGCTTGGCTCTTGTCACCAAGCATGATGACGTTAGAAGATTGGCACTAGACGTTCTCATTGCCGCGGTAGAGGAGCAGAGAGTCAATGCCTCAAAAATTGGAGAGAACATAGCGCTGCTGCTTGAGCACAAGTTCACCATTCTTCGCTGGACAAAGTCTTTCAGAGAACTAGCCCGAATATCACAACTACACGCGCTCTTCGCCTGGCAGGTACTGATCGCTCTTTTAGAAAAGGTAGGTCCATCCTGCCCAATTGGATTCACAGAACTACTTTTGGAGCTGAAAGAAGAATATGGCTTTGCAGTGTCCGCAGTAGCAATTGAGCAGCTAAAGCAAGTTGGCGGTTCTGGAAAAGCAGCTACCTTGGCCAAGAAACTAGTGGCCGATGGAACAAATTGGAGCAAAACTGGACCGGTAAACGAAGCGGCCAAACAGAGTTTTGCTTCCAGGGTAGCAAGAGTCGAACGATGGCAAGGGTCGGAGTATTTCATCGACACGCAGAGCTAGGGCGAGCAAGTGTTCGCTGAAAAGTTCTCACTTAATTTTGCTAATTACTCGAATAGAGATGTCTAAATGTAGTTCTGGGCCAATGAACGGGGCAAGGGCACTCTGTAGTAATTTTGCCTAAACTTTCCATATGCTGCGAAACCACAATTCGGCGGTCTGCTACAATTTCCTGTCTGTTAGGTCGAGGGTTCGAATCCCCTCGTCGGCTAATTTTTCAGGCGTCCTTCAACTAAAGGTTGCCCTATGTCAAGAAATAAAATTGCAGATCTCTTTGTCAAGCTGTACCTGTTGCTAGTTAAAGCTGGAGATTTGAGCCAGATTTTGCTGCTTCTTTTCTTCCGCCTTAATTGGGGTTGGCAGTTCTATGTCAACGGCAAAGGTAAGTTAATCAACCATCCCGACATCGTCGACTTCTTTACCAGCCTGCATCTGCCCTACCCAAATGAGACAGCTTGGTTTGTCGCCTGCGTGGAGTGTTTTGGCGGCCTCTTGCTGATTGCCGGCCTGGCCGCCCGCCCGGTTGGATTGATTCTGGCCACTAATATGACTGTGGCCTACCTGAGCGTCGAAGACGATCGTAAAACAGTCCTCAACTTCGCCAAAGAACAAGACCCATTTCTGCATGCAGACCCGTTCTTTTTCTTACTTACTGGTTTACTGGCCTTCTGCTTTGGAGCCGGACCGATTTCGCTAGATGGCCTAATCAAGCGCATTAGAGAAAAGAGAAGTACCACCCAAGAGGCTACCGTTCAGGCCTAATCTAGGGTAAGGAATAGCTCCAGACTCCCAGCAATTTGCCACACCTTCGACACAAGTGGCAGTTAACATAACTGACACTGCAGCAGTGCCGTTACGCAACAGCGATTTTCTTGGAGCAAAGTCTATGACGAATATGACAAACCAGAGAGATATTGGCTATGAAATTGCTACTACTAGCAGAACGACTAACGAGGCAACCGATAGCTTTTTCTTGAGTATTGTCAGTACTCAGAAAGCTTCAGAAAAATTCGTAGTCACAATGAAAGACCTTTACCAAGAACTGAAAAGCGCGCCGACCAGAAGGGCAAATATTGAGCAGTAAGCAAGAGATTTCATTGCTAAGATTGTCGGGGTAAAAGTTCCCCCAAGAAGTGCAATGAAAACATCGCTGAATCCCCTGCTTTATCAGCTCAACACCAGGGTGTTGCTCACAGAAATTTCGCAGAGACTCGGGCGTACTGCCACCCTTGACGACATTCCTGACGAAGAATTGGACAGGCTAAAGAAACAGGGTTTCGACTGGGTTTGGCTCCTCAGCGTCTGGCAAACAGGAATAGCTGGCCAAGAAATGTCTCGTAACCATGAAAATTGGCTCAAAGATTTCAAGCAAACGCTTCCAGACCTCAAGAATGAAGACATCGTTGGCTCCGGATTCGCTATCACCGACTACGTAGTTCATAAAGACTTAGGTGGTGCGCCTGCTCTAGCTCGGCTTCGTCAGCGCATGAAACAACGAGGCTTGAAGCTCTTACTCGACTTCGTGCCCAATCACACAGCCCTCGACCACCATTGGGTAGAAGAACATCCGGAGTACTACGTCAGCGGCAGAGAAGAAGACATCAACAATGCCCCGCAAAATTACACAAGAATAAAGCGCCAGGCTGGCGAAATTATTTTAGCCCACGGCCGCGACCCCTACTTTGATGGCTGGGTGGATACATTACAACTCAACTACGGCAACCCCGCCACCCAAGAGGCGATGAAGCGTGAGTTGATCAGAATAGCTGAGCAATGCGACGGCGTGCGCTGTGACATGGCCATGCTGCTTTTACCAGAAGTGTTCGAACGTACCTGGGGTAGACCATGCCAGCCGTTCTGGAATGATGCTACCGGCAAAGTTCGTGAGCAAGTCCCCGATTTTTGCTTCATGGCAGAAGTCTACTGGGACCTTGAGTGGACACTGCAACAGCAAGGCTTTGACTACACTTACGACAAGCGACTATACGACCGTCTTCGCGCTGAGAATGCAGTACCGGTGCGGGAGCATTTAATGGCCGAATTAGAATATCAAAGCAAGATGGCACGTTTTCTCGAAAACCACGACGAGCCACGTGCGGCAGCGACCTTCCCGCAAGATGTACATCAAGCAGCTGCGGTTGTTACTTTCTTAGCACCGGGAATGCGTTTCTTTCATCAAGGACAATTCGAGGGCCGAGAGAAAAAGCTCTCACCACATTTGGTGCGCGCCCCCAAAGAAGAAGTGAACCAGACACTTAAGCAATTCTACGACCGTTTGCTTAGTGTATTGCGTCAGGCAGTTGTACGAGAAGGCCAGTGGCAGTTGTTAGAGAGTCTGCCTGCCTGGGATGGCAACAGCTCTTCTAGTGCGTTTGTCAACTTTGCCTGGCTCGGAGCTAACGAGGAAATGCTCCTCGTTGTAGTCAACTATTCATCCTATTACAGTCAGTGTTATCTGCCTTTGCCCTTCGAAAATATGTCAGATAGCCAATGGCGTCTGCAAGATCAGCTTGGTGAGGCAATCTACGATCGCGCTGGCAGTGCCCTGGTATCAGAGGGGCTGTATCTAGATGTGCCACCATGGCAGACACACATTTTTTCTTTGACTAAGTTAAAAGGAAAAGCGAGTGATGAGGCTCTGACCAAGGCCTAGTGAGCAATCATTCCGACGGATGCATCGGTACAAATTCCGCGCCGGATTTTTAAATCAACTGATGTCGAAAGGCCTGTTGTGTAACCTATAGATCCATAGCTATTACTTGCCGAACTAGCCAAACTTTTCTCAACTAAATTCCTATCCCCCGAAGGAACTCCGAACTTTTCGACAATCAAGGCGGTTGGCTTGCCTACTGAAAACTTTGCGATCTCTGCCGCTCTCCACTCAGCAAATTCGCGATCATCTGCTGAGCTACAGAGAGCAGAATTGATACACTTATCGTTTCTAAAAATCAAACGAACTGGTATCTGTAAATATCCCAAACGATAGAGCCAAATATCTTCGCCAACTCTAGAAATCGACCAGCAATCGACGGTACCACCAGCAAAGACAGGTTGACCGACCATTGACTTAATTTGCCCCTTGGACAGGTCTTTAACTCTGGCTGCAAACTGCTCTGCCGCCTCAGTTTCAGCTACTTCGAAATAGTCACGTTCAGTAGAAAGCATTAATGAGTATGAAGATACACATCCATTCAGTCGGCGAAAAACATCATCGTGCAAATGCGGATTTGCCAGATTATGACCTGCTTTCGATTGAAGAATTGGATGAATGACAAAGTCGTTCTCATTGGTTGGATCAACCATGTAAGCAGCAAGGTCAGCTTTGGATAAGCCTCTACCACTGTTAAGTAAAGCCTCTAAAACATGTGCTTCCCTAGTTCTCTTGGCTGACTTCAAAAGCAATAGGTATTGTCGAAGAACACCTGGAACTCGCCGGCAGCAACCACCGTAGATATCAAACTCTACTGCCACAAGGCGCTTGTAGATTTTCTCAGCTTTAGAATATCGGCCTTTAGAGCAAAGAGATTCGGCCTCTTCATATAACATATCTGGAGCACAAAGCTTCAACGGCGCATTTTCACGGTTGGGCCAGCGCTCAACTCCAATAGGTAGACCTATCTTCACTCGATAATAGTCAGACTCTAAAGTATGGCCTTGCGCTTCATAGACATCGGCAACATCGGCATAAGAATCCTGCAATAGTGGACTATCCGGTTTGCAAATAGATTCTCTTATCTTCATAGCTTGAAGCAATTTACTAGTAGCTTTATCGACTAGTCCAAGTTCTGCGTAGACGGCGCCCAGCTCACTTAAATTAGCTGCTAACTTCTCTACCGCAACAGGCTTAGTATTCTCGATAACATGGATAATTTTGAGATAGAGAAGTTTGGCAGCAGCAAAATTGTGATGCTTTTTGTAGTGCCTTGCTCGACTCTGTAAGTAGTCTGCTCCAAACCAACTGCTCAGACCAACTTGGTCGAAAACCTGTAGCTCAAGTTCGGCGAGTCGAAGAGCCTTAAGATTCTGATCTTCCTCAAGCCTTTGTTGGTTCTCAAAACCGTAATAGGAACCGAACGGCTCGCTCACAAAATGGAACTCTTTATTCAGCAACAAAAGGCTGGCGCCAAATGTTAGAAGCGAAGCCGCCAATGCAATTGGTTTGCGGTATTTGAAATTTCTTGCGGCCGACAACGTTTATGCACTCATTTTGGAAACCACAAATACCGGCTATATATCAAGTCTACAGGAGTGCGAGATTCTCATTAGAGGGTAAACCCTACATTATTCACACTCAGCTATCTGTGAGCACTTCCCAACCAGCCAATCAAAACAAACAGAAGAGGTCAGTGGAATTAACAGGGGAAGAAGCCTTCAACTCTCCAGTGGCAGTTCAAAGCGAAAACGAGTGCCTTGGTTGAGTTCAGATTCGGCCCAGATTTTTCCACCATGCAATTCGACCAAAGCCTTACAAATAGCCAGCCCCAGACCAGAACCACCCCTGGTGCGAGCAGTTTGATTGGGAGCCTGTTGGAAGCGATCGAATACGCTGTCTAGCATATCCGGTGGCAAGCCTGCGCCTTGATCTTCAACTGTTACAGTAACAGATTCTTTATTGATCTTAGCCGACAGTTTGACGGTGCCTCCCTTTGGCGAAAACTTAACTGCATTCGAGACTAGGTTGGCAAGGATACGCAAAAGCATCTGTTCATCGGCCTGTACCATGGCAGTTGTCGTTTCAAACTTAAGTGATACACCCAGTTCATGGGCAAAACCAACCGACTGTTCAACCGAACTTTCAAACATCTTTTGCAGCGAGACACTTTCGCGGTTTAGCTCCATCATGCCAGACTTTACTTTCTCAATATCCAAGAGGTCGCCAATCAGGCGCAACATACGCTCACTACTGCGCTGAGCGCCGGGTAAAAAGCGCTTAGCTTGCTCGCCTGGGTCTCCATAGATTCCCTCACCTAAAAACTGCAGGTAGTTCTGCACTGTGGTCAAAGGCGTGCGCAAATCGTGAGTGACCATAGCCACCACCTCTTGCTTTAGGCGTTCGGCAGCACGCTGATCGGTAACGTCATGAAAGATACTAATTAGCACGTCATCTTTACTCGGCCCTTCTTTTCCCTGGAGATCTCGACCTTCTTGTTGCGCCCACTGGGCAGACCAGAGCACTTCCCGCTGCTCGCCATCAGGCCGGTTAATGGTTAAAGTCAATGCTTTGTCGTTGTTATCTTCTCTTGCTCGCTCAAGGTATGCCCGGGCCTCTTCTATACAAGATTGATTGACATAGTCAAAGAAATTAGTGTAAATAATTTCGTCAACTGTCAGCCCAAAAAGCTCTTCACAAGCGGGATTAGCGCTAACAAATTTGAGACGAGAATCAAATGAGCAAATGCAGTCACTAGCGTTCTCTAAGATAACCCTCTCTTTACCGACAGCCTCACGCAGTTGATTAGCCATTCTATGAAAGACTCTATCTAACTTAGATATTTCATCGTTGCCAGAAACAAGCTTATTCAGGGCCTTGTTGCTAGCTAATCGATAACTATTATCGTTCATGATATTTAGTCGGCTAACAATACTGCGTGTCAAAAGGAAACCAAGACCAAGGGTCAAAAGTATGTTTGCTATACCCCCAACTATCAAAACTTGCTGTACTTGAGCGCGAAAATGTCTTTGTTTTTCAGGGCTAGCATCGGCCACTGCCTTACCAGCATCACCTAGACTGAGCACCTGTTCTGAGAGTTCGCGAGAAGCTCTACTAAGCTTTAGCCAGAGCACCATGCGGTCAGCACGATCTTCCCGTTTTGCGATTCTATATTGCGTCCGTATCTGGTTCATCAGGTCTTCAGCCTCGCGCACCTTAAACAGAGCTGTATTCATTGCATCAGAGAGATCAGGACGGTCTTTAGTCATCTCCTTAAGATTGAGAATATGTTTGTCAATATTCTCAGCCATTTTTTTGTATGCCAGGCCTAGGTGGGGATTCTTCCTTAGCGAATCTTCATCACCATACTCTGTTCGTACAGTAACTAGCTCACGGGTAATAGCAATTACCTCATCAGCCACTTTGCGTGAATACTCAGCTCTTTTGGCCTCATCTTCAGCCAGATTTTGCAGGTGGGCAACAGTGGCGAGCATAGCCAACTGCACAAGCAGAGGCACCGAAATCAGTATGAGTATCTTTGACTTAAGAGAGACAGGTCTAAGCATAAAGTGTTTATCCCCAAGAGCCTGTTGGGCAAAACCATTTGCTCCTATTTCGGCCGCCAATTATCAGCCGCATGCAAGCAGTCACCGCCTCAAACCATAGACAGGTTATTGGCGGCGACTGTTTGTTTAGCTTGAATTTGGTAGATGGTTTCCAGTCTCTCTATCTTCGATCACTTTCGATTGATTGCTCGCCCTGCTTCTTAAGACTCTGGCCGTCGGACTTTTTGTCTTTCATTTCGTAAGCTTGCTGCATCATTTCTTGCTTTCTCAAATTGGGTAAGCAACCATCGGCATTGGCTTTATTGGGGAATAGTGGCGCGAAGTCAAGAAATCCTTTATTTTCCATTCTTTCCTGCATTTTCTGAGCCTTATCTATAGCCGCGCTCCCATTCAAACTCTCCTTAGGCAACTGTCCCTGATCATTCTTGATGTTTTTAGGGCCTCGATCAGAGTAAACTTCGTTCATCATTTGATCCAAAGCACCTTTAAGAGTCGAATCTGATTGAGGATTCTGTTGAGCTTCTCCGACTCTGTTGACTTCGTGTGGCTGAGCTGATGGCATTTGTTTGTCCTCTAGTAAGGTGTGCAGCGGTTATGTAATAACAATAGCGGCGCCATGAAACCAATTGGTGACTGTTCCGTGACCGAGCTGTGACCACAGATTTTAAACTTCAATTTTGCGCTACGAAAGGCTAAGACTCGCTATTTTGAGGGAAAAGCCTGGCTTCAATACGCTGTCTCATTTGCAGATCGGTGATATTTCCCAAAACTGAATCTACGTTCTCGACTGTAAGAAGCGGGTAGCCTTGTCTCAAACCGGCCAAGGTGGCATCATCTGGATTGTCCAGGCGATACTGAGCTTGCAGAGCACGCATTAACGCTGTCACTTCAGAATTGCCAGCTGCAGTGCCTCCAGAGGCTAGTAGTCGAGCAGCAATTTGATATGGTCCTTCACCTTTTTGAACTTGAGCTAGGTCAGCAATTTCTTGGGGCAGTGATTGGACAGGCAAGTCAGCCTCCGTTTGACTAGCTTCAAGTTGATTAGCCTCAGGTTGATTAGCTTCAATGTGCTCACTTACTACATCACTAACCTCAGAGTAAGGCTGATCGGCCCCTTCATAGGCAGGTAGAGCTAAAGCATCTTTTTCAGCGGCCACTTGTTCCTGCCTCTGCGGCAAAGATTCCATTCCAGCGGCAAATGACTCTCTGGTGATTGCACCCTGAGCATCCTTGTAGGGCGACATTTCAGGGTTGTCCCAATTTTCCGAAATCTTCTTAAGCGACTCCACGAAAGCGTCTCTTGCCGGATCACCTGAGGTGGTGGACATATCGTTGCTAGCCACACTTGCGCTTATAAAGCTGTCTATCTCGCTTTTGGTTATAGCTCCATCAGTTATGCCGTCCAGAGAATCAACACCATCAACCTCACTTAGGTAGTCAACGCTATCAGCAGGAGCTGCAAAAACATTGAGCCCATCACTGGCAATCATATTGTTGAACGCTTCCCGCGCAATTGCTGCTCTCAGCTGATCACTTACTGTGCTTGTCTCTTGCGAAGTAGAATCAGTCTCACCAGTAGCAGAATCAGAATCCGCTCCGGAGGGATCAACTGTTGCAGTCTCACCAGGCTTAAGTATCTTGGCGGCAATACTATCTTTCAAAGCTGGGTCGGAAATCGAACTCAATAAAGCGTCTACTTTTTCAGGAGTAAGAAACTGATGGTTCACCTTTAAACTAGCCAAGTTTGGATCTTCTGGATATTCTTCGCGATACTGAGCTTGCATTGCCCGCACTAGTGCCATGATTTCAGTGTGGTTGGTTGGGCTATCGCCGGCAGAGAGAAGGCGTTCGGCAACTTGGTAGGGCCCTTCACCCAACTGCACCAGTGAAAGCTCGGCGGCATCATCACTCAACGATAATGCAGCAGCAGGCTCAACAGCGCTATCGCTAGGCACGGAGCTGGCAGGATCTACAGAAGGATCTACAGAAGCATCTACTGCAACTTCAGCTGGAACATCTACTGGCCCGGTGGGTGCATCGCTAGTAGATTCGGTTGCAACTTCAGCTGGAACGTCTACTGGCCCGGTGGGTGCATCGCTAGTAGATTCGGTTGCAACTTCAGCTGGAACGTCTACTGGCCCGGTGGGTGCATCGCTAGTAGATTCGGTTGCAACTTCAGCTGGAACATCCGCTGGCGCTATTGTTGAAGCATCGCTATCCAAAACGTTTGGCACGAATTCGGCAGGCACACCCGAGGTGTCTATGGTTTCGGCGCTAGGTGCTTCAACCGCTGTCACCGCTGCCTCTTGCCGCGCGGACAAAGACTCTAAGCCCGCAGCAAACGATTCTCTTGTCATAGTATCCAAAGTGTCTTTGTATGGGGTCATTTCAGGGCTATCCCAATTCTCAGAAAACTGCCTGAGTGACTCGACGTAAGCGTCTTTGTACGGATTAACTGAGCGTCCTCGAGGAGCCGCATCAGCATCCGCAATGAAGCTATCTATACCGCTCTTCGTAATGGCGCCATCTGTGCCGTTCCAAATGTAACCTTGATCGTCCATACCATCAACATCGGCAAAATAGTCTCTCTGTCCACGACCGGGTGAATTAAATACTGTAAGACCATCAGTAGAGATCATGTTATTGAAAGCTTGGCTATCAGTTGTAGAAACAATCTCAAGCGACGGTACCTGGCCAGCATCGACGAGCTGCTGATTTGCAGTCGTGCTGTCGCTTGGATTAGCGTATGACCCAGAGCTAGCTTCCTCGAAGAGCCGAACAGCACCGTCGGCTGTTTGCTCAACTGGCACAACTGCATTTACATTGTCTGTAGTGCTTGAGCTGTCATACATTTTGCAAGGCCCTCAAAGAAAGTTTGTCGATAATCTTCTGCTTTTTATTCGTTCGACTAGTAAGTGCTTACGGATTCGAGTTCGGACATGCTTCAACAATATCGAGGCAATGAAACCAAATGGTGACCGTTCAGTGACTGACCTGTGACCAACGGACACCTACCAATTAGTCACTTGACTTCATGCACCCCAAACTTCGGTCTATAATTTGTTCTCAGGCAAGCGAAGTGCATGCCAAAGTAGAGGGCACAGTTGAAAACCAGTGACAAGAGACAGCCAATAGCCACGGCAACGATTCGTTCTGAAGGTTTGGCTGCAGGTTTGGCTGCACGTATGGCTGTAAGTTTAGCTGTACTTTTAACAGTGCAATTGAGCAGCGCAGCAATTTCCCTGCTAGTTGCTCAGCCCGTCGCAGCTGCTAGTGACAACGAATTCACTGCCGGGGTAAAAGACTACACTGCTAAAAATTACAAAGGCGCCTCAGAGCACTTTGGCAAGTCTATTCAAGGGGGAAACAAAACAGCTGCGGCCTGGCTCTACAGCGCTCACTGTTTTGTCGCCATGGGCCAGTACAAACGGGCACTCCAAACCTATGAAATCATTGCTCAATCGTTTAAAGGAACTAGTGAAGCAGCCACTGCAGCAACCTCGATAGATACATTGCGGGCCCGCCTTGGTGTGACAGCCGCTCCGGCCGCAAGCACCACTGCCCCTACTGGTGGTGCTGCTACAGCGGGCGCAAGCGCAGCCGCTCCTGGTGATGAGGGGCTCATGGCGCGCATAGAGGTTATTCCCCCTAAGTTTGGTCACCAGCCAGTTAGCCCTGCCTCTATCAAGGCTGTAAAAGATGCTATTGCGGCACTGCCAGCCCCCCTAAGAAAGAAACTAGATGACACACCAGATGCGAAGGTCACGCTATCGCCCAATCTAGTTGACCGCTGGCCTGATACAGCTAAAGAAGCTCCAGATGAGTCAGGTGTTGATTTAGCTGAACTGCCGGGACGAATATACGGCAAAGACATGAGCATCTATGAAAGAGCAAAAATACGCGGTACAACCTCACTCAGAGACGCCAGGCCGCCAAAACACCTGCGCCAGACTACCTTAAATATGTGTTTTCAATTACTCGATGACAATATGGTTATCTCAAAAGATCCCGCTCTAAGAAAAGAATGGGAAGCTGACAAGGCTACAATCACTTCACCTATGTCAGAAACTCTTGCTACCTTTATGAAAGAAGACGATTGGGGGCCAAGGGAAACTTGCTCTGAGCTTTTTGGCTTCATGCTTGGTGGTTACAACGACATGACCGAGAATGTACTTCGTTATTTTCCTCGCACAAAAAAATGGCTAGCGGCAAAAATGGGTATTAAGTAGCAAGTGCTCTAATCTCCAAAAAGCTTAAGCAAGGCCGCAATGCAATCCAAAATAGTCTTTCTTTTAATTGCATTGCTTACCCTCTGCTGCAACAGAGTTCAGGGTGAACAGATCAAGCCTGAGTTAAAACCAGAAGCAATGAGGGCGACTAGGCTAGCGCCAGGAAAGGCCTGGTCACTGCACCAAAGCACTATGATCTTGGGCGAATTTGATGTGCTAATAAATTCCTCCGGCCTACGGGCCGAGTGCAAACGCTCAGGAATTATTTTTGTAGCCCAAGCACCTAACTGGAACCCAACAGCCTATTCGCTGCGTTCGAACGCTATCTGGAAAGCGAAGAAAGAGTCTTTTGCCCCGGTTGAGGACATCTGCAAATCGCTGCCTATACTTGGACTGCCAAATATTTGGTTGATTCCGGTAGTGCGCTTGGGCCAAAAAGATGTTTCAGGCTTTTCCTGCGAAAGCTATATCACAACGCGAAAATGGACGGCCGAACAAGTTAAACAATATCAAGAGCGACTGGTCAACAAAACTTTTCCGCGTAGCGCAGAATATCAAGCCACCGAAATCAATTTGCCAAAACCAGCCTATGGCATCTTAGAGAGAATATATGGCGCACCACACTGTGCCCTCATGCCCATTCACTTTACCTATACAACCATGAAAGGCTCGGTTGCAGTTGCCTTGAGAAGCGACACTATCAAGCAAGTAACACCACCAAAGAACTGGCTTGAGCTACCAGTCAACTTCAAGCAAGTAAAAACCATTAACGAGCTCAATATGGACAAAGGTGCACAAGCAGGTGCAGAAGAGTTGTTCGGCAACTAAGGAAGCAATTCTTAATTCGCTTCTTAATTCGCATCAGAGGTTAGTAAAATGAGCTGCAAAAACTGCAAGAAACAGCTTGAGCCCGATTGGTTCTTTTGCACTGGTTGCGGAAGCGCCGTTCACGAAACAAGTGTAATGGACGAATACTTGAGAAACGCTGACAAAGTAGACGACTCTCTCGGTCAGCCAAAGAATCAAGCAAAAACTATCGCTGACAAAATCCGCAGTGTGTTTGCTAATGGTCCTACACAACCATTGGCAGACGATGGTAGCAAGTACGGAGCGGGTGTTCGCGCCCAAGTTTTCGAAGTTATTGTGAGACAGGCCCTGGCCGGAGCACCGTGGCAAAAAATCTGCGACGGGCCCATGCGAGTGAACAACATAAGTATTGAAGAGGTTGAAGAAGAAGTACGGAGAAGAGGAGGAGGTGGTGGGGCGGCTTCCGCTTCTAAGTCTCCCAAAGGCCCTTCGCCGAAAGCTAGCGATGCCCGCACACCGGACACCTGAGCAATGCCAATATAAAGCCCAAGTAGAAAGCCTATACTCCAACCAGGTAATCATATTGGGAGTATTGGTATGGATCTTGCTGAGCGAGCGAAGTCGGTCGAAAACGCGCTAGAGAGCGGGTTAGGCTGCTCGGCAACCAGACTCTTATCAGATCTCAGCCCAGCAGAGCGCCTCACCGTTTTAAAACAGGCTGTAGCAAACAATCATATGAAGGCCGCAGACGGCATACCTATGCTCGATTTTAGTGCCGCACCGCCCAATGCGCCGCTAACCGAAGCAGACAAAATCATTTGGGTGACCAAACAATCCAAAGCAAAAACGGAAGCACCTGTTAAATTGTTAGGTTTCAACGATCTCACTGTTTTGCCCTGCAAAAACGCTCGTTAATTAAAATCCGAGTGCGTCGAGCCAAACCCGCCGAATTTCACTAGCACCGCGATAGCTAGGTTCAATGGGCTGCAAGGGGCAATACCAGAAGTTATCTTTCCGCCCACACTCGGCACCATGACCGCGAAAGTGTGAATAGACATCGGCCAAAGTAGCGCGTTGTCGCTTGGCGCAAGATTCCACAAAAGAATTGAACTGTTCAATGAAAGTGACGGGTAGTGTCCCTGTTCCCATGGTTGTAGTTGGCAATATGCCGGTACCATCGGTGGGGTCATAAATAGTGGTAAGTAAAATTGTACTGGCAGGCACAGTTGCCTTGATCAACTTGAGCAATTGCAAATATCGTGTATGCACTTCTTGAGTGGCACTGGTAAGCGCCTTCACATTATTGGCAGGAATAGCCTTGAAAATCTTGAGCATATCATTGCCACCAATTGTCAACGTAACCAGACAATGGGCCGTAGAATACTGATGCAAGGCCTTCATTTTCTCTTCAGAGAGCATGTCTTCAGTCGTAGCATCGTCATAGGCCAAGTTGGCAAACTTGATTTTAGGATGAACTGAGGCCAGATCCTTTCCTTCTAAATCAGGAAAAAGCTGGGGATCATTTTTGTATAACAGAGCAGCAGCGCCAATGTCTTTTCGACAATTGAGACCAAGTCTTTCGGCGTCGCTGGCAGGATAGTCATCGATGGTCATCGAATCGCCGAGTGCAATATAAACTTCAAATGCCATTACTTGCCTCTGCTACCCTGAGCTACCTTATAAAACGCCTTGTTTCGATGCATCCAGTAAGCAGAGCATGAGACCAACGCCTTCTGCAGTGTTGATCATCGAGACAGTAAGCTTGACCGGTACTTTCTCACCGTCTTTCTTCAAGCCCTCTGCACTAATCAGACCTTCATCGCAGCAAGCGGCCAAACGCTTTGCCAGCTCTGCTTCACTCAATTGAGATTGTAAGAACTTACTGATATTGTGGTTGCAAATATCTCTTGAGCCGTAGCCAGAGAGTTTTTCAAATTGGTCAGTTATGGCCTCAATGCGGCCGTCAAGTGTAATAAAGACTACGCCAGCAGGAATAGCTCCGAGTATGCCTTTGACCCGCAGTTCCATCTCTTCGAGCTTTTCCTGCATCTCTTTTTCAGCTGAACTCTGCAGGCTTACCTTAACTTCAGACATCGGTCTAATCTTCCCTTTTACAACCTAAATACGAACTTTACTACATTGACGGCAGCTTTGGCCGTTGCTGCAAAACTTGTAACCACTAACTTTTTGCATGTTTTGTCGCTCGTAGAATGTCGAAAAAGATGAATTTCGAAAAAGATATATCCAGCAAGGTATAGTCTTTAGGTCGAACAATCAAATAAGTAGGTAAGAAATGGCAAGAACTGAATCGACAATGCTGGCCTTAGGTACCAAGGCCCCAGATTTTAAGCTTAGTGACGTGGTCACTAATCAAGAGATAACCCTGGCGACCTTCTCAGAATATAAAGTCTTGCTGGTGATGTTTATCTGCAAGCATTGCCCCTATGTAGTTCATGTTAAAGACGAACTATTGCGCTTAGCGCGTGACTATTCCGAAAAGGAAGTAGCAATTGTGGCAATCTCAAGCAATGATGCCGAGGCCTATCCCGATGATTCGCCAGAAAGCCTGAAACAGTTTGCCATAGATGAAGCGCTGCCTTTCATTCTTTGCTATGACCCTACTCAAGAGACGGCAAAAGCCTATAGCGCTGCATGTACTCCTGACTTCTTCCTCTTCTCGAGGGAGCGCAGTTTGATTTATCGCGGCCAACTCGACGACAGCAGGCCAGGCAACAACATTCCACCCTCAGGCCATGACTTGCGCGCCGCCATTGATGCGGCTTTAGACGATAAGCCTGTTTCTGATGATCAAAAAGCCAGTCTTGGCTGCAACATAAAATGGAAAGTTGGAAACGAACCTGTCTATTTTGCTATCAAATAGAACTATGGAAATTAAAGCACTCAATACTAGCCATCTGACCGAACTAGAAAACCTTGTGCGAGTGGCATTTGCCAAGCATATTGGTATTCCTGATCCCAATTCGTTTAACAGCGGCGCCAGCCTGGCTAGCCGCTTTGAAGTCGCCGCCGACGGGGCATTTGGAACTTTCATCAACAATAAACTGGTGGCAGCAATTTTCTGCACGCCCTGGGGTTCATTCGGATTTTTCGGGCCACTGGTAGTGCTACCCGAGTACTGGGGCAGCGGGCTAGCGCAAGCGTTAATTGAAAAAGCCGACCAATTCTTCAAAGATAAGAACATCGACTTGGCGGGTCTATACACTTTTTCCAACAGCCCAAAACATCTGGCTTTGTACCAGAAATTCGGTTATTGGCCCAAACAATTAACAGCGCTGATGAGCACAGAGATAAGCCTCCTCAATTCGGCCACGGAAAAAGCAGAGGCGGTATCACATCGATTTTCGCAGTTTGATGGTGCCTCACAGCAGTCATATTTAGAAGCTGCGCGAAACCTATGCAACGCCATTTATCCCGGCCTCGACTTAAGCACTGAAATCAAAGCGCTGGCAAGTTGTAAGATCGGCGATACTGTTTTTATTGAAAAAGGCGGCGCCACAGTTGGCTTTGCTGTCTGCCATTTTGGTCATGGTTCTGAAGCCACTAGCAATAGTTGCTATATCAAATTTGCTGCAGCCAGCGATCAAGAGCAATTTTCTCGACTGCTTTCAGAGTGCAGAAAATTGAGCAGCGCGGTTGGTGTTACCCATCTTACGGCAGGCGTAAATACGGCCCGCCATCAAGCTTATAAGACCATGCTTCAGTCAGGCTTTAAGATGCAAGCCATTGGCGTGGCTATGCTCAGAGCTGACCATGATGGCTTTAATAGACCGGGTGTTTTCGTCATTGATGACTGGAGATAACTAAATGCTCTCAATTTTTTGCGCACCGAGCCGTTATGTACAAGGGCGAGATGCCACCTTTTCACTTGGTCAAGAGATGGCCAAGCTTGGCCTGAATGGACCAGTCTTGATTGTCGCCGGCAAATCAGCCAAACGGCACCTAGAGGCAGCCTGGAAGGAAACTTTCAAGAAAGCAGAAATTGAGTATGAGATATTTGAGTTTGCTGGCGAGTGTTCTCAAGCCGAAATTGCCAGAGCAAAAACTGCTGCTCAGAATTTCTCAGCTAAGGCAATTGTGGGCGCCGGTGGTGGCAAAGTTTTAGACACATCTCGTGCTGTGGCAGCCGAACTCGATTTACCGGCCGTTAATTGCCCCACAGCCGCCTCTAGTGATGCTCCATGCAGCGCACTATCGGTGGTTTACACCGAAGATGGTGCCGTCGAACGTTATCTCTTCTATAAACGCAACCCCGAATTAGTTCTGGTTGACACCTCGGTAATTGCCAAAGCCCCCGCAAGGTTACTAACAGCTGGTATGGGCGACGCTCTGGCCACCTGGTTTGAGGCCAAAACCGTATTAGAAGCAAAAAAAGCAAACCAAGTTGGTGGCAGCACTACTATTAGTGCCGCAGCACTTGCCAGATTATGTTACGAGACCCTCATAGAAGACGGTGTAGCAGCACTAAATGCAGTGCGAGCCCAGTCAGTAACACCAGCACTTGAGCGGCTGATCGAAGCCAATACATTGCTGTCTGGCTTAGGTTTTGAATCCGGCGGATTGGCTGTAGCCCACTCAGTTCACAATGGCTTAACCACAATGGCCGAGACTCACCATTATTTGCACGGCGAAAAAGTGGCCTTTGGTTTAATTGTTCAGCTTGTTCTTGAAGGCAAGAGCAAAGACTTAGTCAAAGAGGTTCTTGAGTTTTGCTGGAGCGTTGGCTTACCGACCTGCCTGGCAGACGTCGGTTTGACGAACCTAAACAAGGCCCAAATTTTGCAAATTGCCAGCCGAGCTACAGCCCCTGGCGAAACAGCCCATAACGAACCTTTCCTGGTCACGGCTGCGGCAGTTGCTGATGCCATAGCCGCAGCCGACTTGATCGGCCGCCGATAGTATTTCGCGAGAAGGCAGGTAGCGACTGGCTTTGAGCCAAGTGTATATACACCTGACTCTGAGCATTTATTAACTACAGTTACCGCTTGACTATAGGTATTCTTAGACAATCACCTCAATTCTTGAACGAGTAGTCAATGAGAGCAGCTCCCGACGGCAGCATCAATTTAAAACAGACCATAATTGACAACTATCGCTCACAGTCTCAGAACGTGCGCCCCGATTACCTTGCCTATTTGACGCAAAAGTCTTTGGCCTACTCTGACCGGGTGGCACAAACTGAAATTTCGGCCGAACAAGCCAGGGCTGCTATCGACCAGGGCACTATGGTGCTGGTTGACCGCATCTTTGCTTTGCTTGAGCCTTACACCCAAGAAATTAATCGCATCAATCGGGTGAAAGAACTTCATCTCACCTGTGTTGCCCCCAGTCGCTCCAGCGAAGCCCTAGAGCTAGACCGATCGCGCCGACCATCAAAGTCAACTTGTTATTACCGCAGCCGATTTTCTACCAGCAAACTGAGCCTAGTAATACGCGGGCTACAAGGCAAAATAGAATTTTTCATTTTCGCAGCTGACCGAGTGATGGGTCTTTCAAATGAAGAAGCTTGCCACCAACCGCTAATGGTTTTTGAAGCTGAAATTAGCCTTAGTGGAAACTTTGATACTGGCAATCAAAGCCAGCCCTTGGTCTCTTGGACTGTTGAGGGTAAAGAGCTGACATCAGATCGTTTTGAGCGTTTCACACTGCTTGCCCTTGAGCACCTAATCGATCTCAGCCACGAAGAATTAGAGTAGATTGAATTAGAGTAAATATTGGTTCTTGAACAAAAATCTAAAATCATCGCTTTTAGGTCACTTAAACCATTTGGCCCTTGTCATAGGCGAACGCAATCTCGGCAATCCCGGCTCACTAGAGGCCACAGCTCAATATATACAAGATCAATTTGAGCAAACGGGCCTGGAAACCAGGCGCCAGCTCTTTAATTTTGAAAATACAAACTTTGCCAACGTCGAAGCCCTCTTGCCAGGTCGACCTGACTTGGAAAGCAATGAAAACCTCGCCAACGAAACAATAGTAATAGGCGCCCACTACGACAGTGTGCCCGGCTCGCCCGGTGCCAACGACAATGGCACAGGAATCGCAGCACTTCTTGCGCTTGCAGTAATGTTCGCTGAAACATTTGGAGATTGTCGTCCCCAGCGCAATATTAGGTTAGTAGCCTTTGCCAATGAAGAATCTCCCTATTTTGCCGGTGACGGCATGGGCAGCTTAAATTATGCGCGAGCCTGCAAAGTGCGTGGTGAGAAAATTGTAGCCATGTATTCCTTAGAAACCATGGGCTATTTCAGCAACGAAGCAGGCAGTCAAAATTATCCACCTGGGGTGAGCGGCTATCCCACTACTGGAAATTTCATTGCCTTCGTGGCAAACATCAATTCGGCGGCCCTGCTTGAAGAAACCAAGACGCTCTTTCAAAAGCAGTCAACTTTCCCTTTTCAAACCATAGCCGCCCCAGAAAACACACCCGGGGTCTCACTTTCTGATCATATGAGTTTTTGGCAGATGGCCTACCCAGCGATTATGGTCACAGACACAGCCCCGTTTCGCTATCCCCATTACCATACAGCCCAAGACACCCCAGACAAAATCGACCTCGATATGTTTACAGAACTGGTGAACAACCTCAGTAAAACCTTTGCTGCTCTTGCCGGAATTGGGGCCAAAAGGCTATAACTAGCAGAATGGAATTCTTTGGCACAAAAAATGTCGCCCTATCAACAGACGCTGTAGCCCAGTGGCTGGTTGACGCGCTCGTTGATTGCGAAATTGAAAGTGACGAAGAAGAAGGCAGCGGAAAATGGTCACAAATTGCCCTTTACTTAGACAACGGCGACCCGGTGGCTGAAATCGACCGCTACGAGCGCGGCGAAGAAGAATTTGATGACTATGTTGCCGATGCTGTGCGTTTACTTTTAGACGACAAAGAGCCAGTCATGCCCCATTCAGCGGTACGCTGGCTTTGTCAGTATATGCACTCGGTACAAGTAGTTTTTAACTTCAAGCCACATCAGGCTTTTTATGATGAAAAAGGCTGGGCTATCTTCAATGAAGTCTGGACTAATTTGAAAAAGCTAGAGCCTGGTATTGTTCACGTACAAGGTGAAGGATTTACTAACGAGGCCGGCGCCCAAATCACCTGGGAGTTTCCCAATGGAACAGTTGGTGAATGGAAAATGGCCGTTCTCGACGAACATAACAACTGGGTCGACTTCAAAATGGACCTTGCCAACCTGGAACAGCGCCAAGCCTTTCAAGCCGGTAAGTTGCCCACCGCTGCTCAGGCGGGGATGTAATCCCCGCCAAACTATAGGTCAGGCCTTAGGCGCTAACCGAAATTGGCATAGCTTCTTCGTCTTGCTCGCGATAGACTTCGCTGATCAAATAACGTACTTCTTTGATTTCGCTGCTGATTTCAGCCTGTTGCAGGGTCAATAGGTTGAGTAAGCGATTGAAAGAAGTAAGGGCGTCATCATGCTTATCAGTAGCGAACTGTGTCATGCCCAAGTTGTATAGATAAGGAACGAGCTCGAAAGATTCTTCACCAGTTTCTTTGGACTTCAGCACTAGAGCTTTCTTGTAGAGTCTTTCAGCTTCTACATAGTTGCCCTTTTCTTCATGAAGTTCGGCTCTTTCCGAAACGTCTGCTGAATTTCTCATGATCTTCTCCTAGTATTGCCGACGGTGGCACCTCAAAAGCAAAGCTTTCGAGATACTGTCGGTATGTTTGTTGTGGGATTTAAGCAGAAAGCGAAACGCGCCTATGTCGCTAGGACAAACAGCTCTGTCAGAGGGGCTCGGGGAAGCTTCTCTTTCAGTTCCACCAAAAGTTGCTAATCAACGACCTTAATGAAGGTGCGGGAAGAACCAAGTGGATTCGATTTCGTTTCTATGCAGCAATCATAAGCCCGCTCTCACACTTAACGCAATACGGCATGAATGATGCACTTTATATAACGGCGCTATATACACGCCCTGAAACCCAACAAGCATCAACCTCCTGAAAACGCCCACTATCAAGCCTCGCAGACCCGTCAAGATAAATTCTTCCAATGCGTCACAGAGCAAGGGTTTCAAATCAAAGAAATTTACAACCGTCTGAATGCGCTCGCAGACAACGTTCTAACGCCCATGACATGAGGCCTGAGTCAATTGCATATGCTTAATGACCCACCTTATTGTTCAATCATCTGGCTTCAAAGTGGCTGTATTATAGGGTTTCGTAGCAAGCAGACGCTCGGCAGTTCCTTATGTATGGTGGTTAACGAAGTTATAAATGAATGCAGCCATTGACAGCCAGATGCTAGAGACAGGCGGTATAGGAGGGCACCCCCGCGGCCTCAACGTCTTGTTCTTCACCGAACTCTGGGAGCGCTTTAGCTACTACGGTATGCGCGCCATACTGGTTTTATTCATGGTAGCGCCGGTGGTGCAAGGTGGTTTGGGTTTCAGCGTAGAGCATGCTTCTGAAATCTATGGTACATACACTATGTGCGTCTATCTCACAGCCATCCCAGGCGGCTTCATCGCCGATCGCCTATTGGGCGCACGCAAGGCTATTTTATTTGGCGGAATAATTATTGCCCTCGGGCATTTCACTATGGTACTGCCAGCCCTAGCAGCCTTTTACGGCGGTATGCTCTTAATTGTTCTTGGCACCGGGCTGCTCAAGCCCAATATCAGCACAATGGTGGGCAGACTCTATCACCTCAACGACCCGCGCCGAGACGCCGGATTTTCAATCTTCTATATGGGAATCAATATGGGTGCTACCTTAGCCCCAATTGTGTGCGGTTATCTAGCCCAAAGCGATCACTTTAAAACTGTACTGGCTAAGCTTGGCCTGGCACCAGAATCAAGTTGGCACTTTGGCTTTGCCGCCGCTGGTGTTGGTATGTGTATTGGTTTGGCCCATTTAGCACTGCAATGGAAGCTGCTGGATAGAATTGGCGGCAAAGTAGAAAAAGAGCAAGTGGCTATTCACGATGTCTCAGACGTCGAGAGTGACAGCGTTGACGCAACGGGCAACCCCGCAAAAAAGGCAAGCCCGGAGCCAATTCAACAAGCTGGCAATGCCCGTGATCGAGAAGCTGCCAAAGCACCCATGTTCACACCTGATGAACTAAAAAAACTAGGCGCTCTCCTTTGTCTGTTTGTCTTCAACGCTCTATTCTGGTCGATATACGAACAGGGCGGCTCCAGCCTCAATATTTTTGCCGATCGATTGACTAACAATAGTATATTCGGCATGGCCTTCCCTTCAAGTTGGTTTCAATCACTGCAATCAACCTATGTAATATTACTAGCGCCAGTGTTTTCATGGCTTTGGATTAAACTAGGTGAGAAGCAGCCTTCTAGCCCTGGAAAGTTTTCACTTGGCCTGCTTTTCCTCGGCATCGGTATTGCCGTCATGGTACCGGCAGCGATACTAACAGCCCAGGGTAAAGTCAGCCCGATCTTCTTAATCGCTGTCTACTTTATTGAAACACTGGGCGAGTTGTGCCTCAGCCCAGTAGGCTTAAGCACAGTTACTAAGCTCGCCCCTGCCAGGCTCGCTAGTTTGACTATGGGTGGCTGGTTCGTTTCTACCGCAATTGGCAATAAAATGGCAGGCTATTTCAGTGGATATCTTCAGTCAGATTCAAGTGGCGCCATGTCTTATTTATTTGGCGCCATGGCCATTGCCGCGCTAACAGCAGCTGGCCTCTTAGCGGCTCTGACTCCATTTATCAAAAAGCTCATGGGTTCAGTCAGGTAATCTATCATGGATGATCAAGAGTGAGTGATCAAGAAGAGAGTGCAAGACCAATGCCAGGTCCAGAGCTAAACTTTGCCGTAGATACAGTGATCGATCTAGGCGAACTGCATCTACTAGCCGAGAGTAACTTTGACGAAGGCGATTACGAAGGCGCCTTGATGCGCTACATCGAAGTATTCGCAGGCAGTCGAGGATTGCCCGAATGGCAAGACAAGAGGCTGAACATCGTGCTGGCTGATATGGCTGCGCTGGCAGATGTTTACGAACCTGCCATGCTGGCCCTAAAAAGCATGCGAGATGAAAAAGAAGCAGCGTTGCTTAGCGCCAAAGCAGAATGGAATAACATCAGCGAATGGGCGGCACTTAATCGCCAACTAGAACCAGATAGAACAATAGCAATCTATTTCAAGCTCAAGGCCGATCCTAGTCAAAATGGCGCAACCCTCAGTCTAATTCGCCAAATAGAATCGTCGAGTTTCATAAGGCAGGGTCTTTACAAGGAATTGAATCAAGAGATTTTGGCTCATCTGCAAAAAAAAGTTCTGCTGTACGAATCGGTCTTGCTTTCACCAATAGAAGACGAGATGTCTGAAGAAGAACAAGAAGAGGTCCTTGAGAATTCTATCGAAGCCCTTCTTAAAGCAGCACTGGAACTATTTGAAGCTGCTGCCGCTCTCAAAGAAGGAGACATTGGGCGAGAGACAATGAAAAAGTATCTAGCCTATCAGCAAGAAGACAAAGCCTACGTAAAGCTAATCAGTGCTGCTAGAAAAGCCAACAACCAGGTTTGGGTGAATGGCTTACAAAAACTGGCAGCCGACGAAAAGAGCTAAGCAAGCACCCACGCTTGACACGAACTGAGTGGCTGGGTGCTAAGATTTCCCCAATTAAAAAACAATGGAAACAATGGAAAGAACCTACTACGGCAATAGCTTTCAGATAGAGACACCGAAAGGTTATCTCGGAGCCAGCCTTCATCACCCACTAGATCAAGGCAACGGTCAAATTGTCGTGATGCTACATGGCTTTTCGGGCAATCGCTACGAAGTGAACGGGCTTTTTGAGCGCACCGGAGGGCACCTGGCCGCTCTTGGTTTTCACGTCTTGCGCTTTGATTTTCGCGGTTGCGGCGAGAGCCATGGCACAACCATGGATATCTGCCCATCGGCCCAGGTAGAAGATACATTTTGGGCCATTGAATACGCACAAAAAATGCCAGAGCTGGCCGGTATAACCGCCTGTCACATACTAGGATTTAGCTTCGGCGGTGTGGTCGCTACTCTATGTGCCCTGGAGCGTCCTGAACTGTTCAAGTCTTTGAGTATATGGGAAGGGCCGTTCAACCTGGGTCGCGAGTTGAAAAAAGTGTTTGAGCCGATAAATTTTGAGCAAGTCTGGGCCCAAGGATATTTTGAATCAGGTCCGAACAAACTTAGCGCTCAACTCTTTGAAGAGCTGGATAATCTTGAAATTAGATCTAGATTGGCTACATATAGTGGACCAGTTTTACTGATTACAGGCGATCATGACCCCATTGTTCCCAGCGATCCCAATCATGAAGAATGGCTCAGCGCGTTGACCGCGGCCACTGTGACTGAGAAAATAATTCATGGCGCAGACCACGGATTTACAGGCCATGAGCAAGAAAAGCAAGCGATTGAACTGACCAGCGAATTTCTTCAACAATACTAAAGTTTGAATTTAGTCGGAACTTCTTCACCATATCGATGTCTCTAGGCGAGCCCTGATTGAGAATCACTTGTTGCTGACCAATTTGTGATGGCATATTTGTGATGGCGTTCCACTTTGCTCAATCGTACAAAATAATACGACAAAAGGTGAATGCAGATGAAGAGTTTGTTGGCATCTGCTGGCGTTTGTGCACTTTTGGTGATTAGCGTAAACACCGCACAAGCAAAAGCAGTAAAAGCAGATAACACGAAACAGAACCGCGGCGCCTTGGAAGAGAACGCCGTGGTAGCAGACAAGCAAGGTAATGGCAAAGAACAGATCAAAATTCTTGCCAATATCCGCAGAGTTATCATGGGACAAAAAGATCTATCTATGGATGCTAAGAACATAAAAATCCTAGTATCCGACAGTAATTTCGCAGTTCTTCGTGGCCCTGTAAATAGCTTTGTAGAGAAAGAACGCCTTGAAGAGTTGGTTAAGAAATGCCGTGGCGTCAAAGGCATTAAAACAGAGCTGAGCGTTGCTGCCAAGCCTCATTGAGGAATGCGCAAGAAACGAATCTGACTTGTTCAAACAGTAAATAATACAAAATTTTTGGAGAGAAATAATGTCACAATCAGTAATCGGGCTTGTCAAAAATCGTGTTGACGCAGAAAGTCTGGTCGCCGCCCTGCAAAATGCTGGTTTTTTAAGTAGCAACTTGTCTGTGCTTTTCCCCGATAAGGACGGTACTAAAGATTTTGCTCACGACAATTCCACTAAAGCACCAGAAGGGGCGGCAACTGGCGCCACCACTGGCGGCATCATCGGCGGAGCACTAGGTCTTCTTGCCGGCATTGGCGCACTGGCAATCCCAGGCGTTGGACCATTTATTGCGGCCGGTCCAATCATGGCCACTCTTAGCGGCATAGGTGTCGGCGCAACCCTCGGTGGCTTAACCGGTGCTCTAATCGGTATGGGAATTCCAGAATATGAAGCCAAAATGTTCGAAGGCAAATTGATGGAAGGCAACGTCCTTATCGCAGCTCACAGCGAACTAAGTGATGACCTCAAACGCGCTGAAGATATCTTCAAGACTCATGGCGCCACTGACGTAAAACGGGTAGACAACCAGGCTGTAAAAAGCGTTTAAATAGATTTGCTGGTTGGAAGAGTCGGCTGAATATCATTGAATCGATTGTAATAATCAACCAGTGATTCCTGAAATGTCAAAACAGGCCCATATCTCGTCTCGCAAACGTGCTTGAAGACATCACTCAGGCTCGCTAAGGGCTCTATTTCCAGCACTTTTACACTTAGTGGCTCAGCTGATTTTTTTGGAGGTAACGCTTTAAAGAAATCAGCTTGAGTTTTCGCTATTAGTTCCTCAAAAGAAATTATCGAAGGGGCGTAGATCAGCTCCCCCAAGAATACCTTCCGGCCGCTGGCGCTGACGCAAGCAACACCATTGATATTTCGCATAGTTCCAAGGTACTTGGATAGATGACAGTCACAACTCAACCCTTCGATCGATAGTTTTGCTTTGACTATCTTTGTGGGCTTCAGACTAATTGTCTTAGAAGGGCTTTCGTCTATAAAATTGTCCAGGATAAACGAAGGCAGCGAATCTGCTTTGCTCATATCTCTTACAGTTTTCAAATCGGCAATCATCTCGCTTAGCTTACCTTCTTGCATTAGCACGTCGGCTCGCGCCAGAAAATAGTCAGGTATTTGGGGAGCCAAATCAATGGCCTGCGTATAGGCGTCACCAGCTAATGCCAACCACAGATTTTTACGTGCTCTGGCAGATGCCTCGCTAGCCAAGTCTTGGAAGATTCTTCCGAGTAAATGGAAGGCTTTAGAGTCTTGCTTGGTCTTGAGATTTTCTATGGCGCAGCTGAGAAGCTCCTTGCCTCTTGCTGTATCGTTGGCTTTCAAAAATTCTGCCGCCGTGCGCACATAAATCTCAGCATCATTAGGCGGAAAATCAGCAAATACTTTTTTGTACAGTTCCTTGGCTTGCTCAAACTTCTTACCGCGCAGCTCAACTAGAAAGAGCGAATTACGCGCCATGGCGCGTTGAGCAGGTGTTGTAGCAGCGCTCATGGCGCTTTTAATCAGATTTTCTGCCAGGTCATTCTGCTTCACTTTAAGGCAGGTCTGTCCAGCCGCATAATACCAATCAAAACTGGCATCCTTTCTGCTGCTCATATCCTTGAGGATAATAATGGCTTTTGCCTCTTCGCCCTTAATGATCCAGCAACGTGCTGTACCCAAAACCGGTAAATAGTGGGCAGGATCTAGTCGCCCAGCTTTTTCAAAACAAGCAAGTGCCCCGTCACAATCGTCCGTTGCCTGCAACATCAGTGCCAGATTCATCAAGACAACTGCATTGTCCGGAGCCAAACGGCAGGCTTCTTTCGCCTCACGAATTGCTTCATACAAATTTGCCTGACGCCACATCGAGTAGGACATAGTCGCATGGACCAACCAATCTGCTTGATCGCTCTTTCGTGGCAGGGCTTGTGGAGATAAGGTCTCGTCAACTTTGCTGGGCCCAGAGTGCTCTTTTGCAGACTGTGTTAAATTGACCTCCGGACTGGTCGCGGCAGAGGCTGCGGCGAAAGAAATTAAATTAACCAAAAACCACAAATTGACCATGATAATGCAATGCGTCTTCGGGCTCATGGTCAAATAATCCTCATCTTCCCAGTTATATCCAGCTTCGAAGCACCAATTTTAATCTACTCGCTCACTGAAAAGCTTACGGTTGTTTGCAAGTTTCTCGAATTAGAGCCGTCGGTTTTTCTCTCAGTATGGAATGATTGTATTCAGGTATATATTCGCGCTCGAAAATTAGCTCAAGAGTTTGTCCGGAGGCTGAATGTCAAAATTAAAGCAATTGCTACTTTGTTCAGTGTTATCACTGATCACAAGCTCAGGGTCAACGGTCCTCGCTCAGAGTACTGGTTCGTCTTCCAGCAGCTCTGACGCCACGACCGACTTTAGAAAGCTTTCGTCGTCCGGAGGCGGTGGTGGAGGTGGAGCCGGAACAAAGGCTCCCGAGTCCTCAAATCCAAGTTCCTCAGGCGCTGGTTCATCGTCAAGCAGTTCCACAACCACGGTCAAGTCTTCATCGGTTGGAGGAACAGCGAGTGCCTCTTCACCTATATCCGGAACTTCGATTCCATCCACAGTGACCCATTTGATTGTTTCGAACAAAACTGCCAGCGCAACAACCATCGGGTTGCAGTGCCAATTGCCCGGTCCAATTGTGCAGGATGGTTGCACCACCAACATAAGTGACATGAGAATAATTGATGTAACTGGAGGAGGATCTCCTGTGGCATTCACCACCTTTAGCTCAAGCCAAGGCACTTTCTCACTTGCTTCAATGCACCAATATGAAATTATAAATACAAAGACCAATCCCTTCTCAACGCCGGCCAATCAACAACAGAACTGTCTTCAGGGTTTGATAGTGAGTTTTGGCCAGTGGAACTCCTGCCCTGCCCAGGGAACAGCTCCAGCCTTCCCAATTCCATTTGTTCCCGGTCCTGATATTCCTAACGGCAGTAATGCAGCCGAGCCCAGCCTCAACCTACCTAGCACTATCAACGGTTTAGCTGTCGCAGGAACTGGCTCGACTGAGGTCTGCGACATTACTTGCGTCAATGGAGCCAACTCCATTCTCAGATTGACAATAACATCACCTTCTGCACCACCGACTGGTGGTTCTCAGGCCAACCCATGGCTCTATGACTCAATAGGTAATATTGGCGCAGGCCAAAGCTTCAGCACAACTAACTCATGGGTGAATGTGGCAGACAAGTGTGACGACAACTGCTTCAAAATCGTAAACAATGTCAAGGTTGACCGTCCCGGTGTATTTCCATACGGTTGTACTCAATGCAATGTGTTGCCAGACCCCGCACCACCATGTGGTCAATTCTGTGCTGCACAAAACGGCTTAGCGGCAAACAATGGTTGCACATTTAACCGTGCTCCCCAAACTGCCAATCCTGTCACAGCTAGATTTGGCGGCACCGTAGAGTTTAGCTACCTATCAAAGGCAGTTCCACCGGCGACGTGCCAAGGCCTTGGACAACCCTAAGCCACAAATCGAGGGAGCACGATCTTGAGAAACGCAGTCTTTTACAAGAAAATTGCGTTTGCATGGTTTGCAGCCAGCTATCTGGTCTTAGTGAACCAGATAGCTGGTTTTGCGGCGATCAAGGACATGAGCGAGTATCTTCCTGATGATTACTTGGGAAATGAGTTCAAATGGTCCATGGTCCTATATTTACCCGATGTAAAAGATAGTTTGAATTACACAGGATCTACGCTTTATCCGCTCACCAAAGTGAGCGTAAGGTTCAATCAATATCCATCGGTTGGCACTGTACAGGCCAAAGCTTATGAGGAGTTCTGGTATCACAAGAAGGCAATACTGGGAATGCGCCGCCTCAACCAAATTCGACCCACTCCCGGTAGCGATGGCGCCATTATTCTTTGCCCGAGAAAAGAGAAAGAGGGCACAGACTGTGCCACTGCTATCACGAATGCCTTAGTGAGAGTAATGCTTGATGTGCAATTCCGTGGCGCCATAACCAGCCTGGTGGTTGTGCCAGATGCGGATTTTCCCGCTATTGCTGGGGCGCTTGAGAAATATGGATTTTACAGTGAAGACAAAATGAGCCTCAAGCTCAATGAGATAGCGCTCAGTCTGCGTCTTCGAGGCTATCCTCAAGGCATTGACAAGCTTTTATATCTTAAGAAATAACGGTCTCAGCCTGGCGGCAGAACATAGCTGATGGGAAAACTCTGCTTCGACTGAAACTTGAGTGGCGAATTGCGACCCAGCACAAACTGCAGGGCAAAGGGTGTTATCTCCACTTCGGTGGTAACAGTTACTGAGCCTGTGACCAGGCCGCCAGGATTAACGAGCTGGTCGTTTTCGGGATTGCGTCTGAGTTTTGGCTGACTTGTAATTTCAGTCTTGACGGGCGGAACCAAGCGAAAATGAGATACAAAACCGCTGTTTCTGCTGTTCATTTGCTCAATGAGCAAGAGCGCACGCGATTGAGCATTAACAGGATTGCCCGAAGCAGATTTGCGGGCAGCATCGCGACAAACCGCATCATTAAGAGAGACACCATAAATCAGAAGACCCAAGTCTACAAGAATGATGACAACTAAAAATAATACGACACTCCCCACGGTGACTTCGACAAGCGAAGCACCAGAAGTACGTCTATAAGGTATTTTTGCTCCGCTACAAATGGTCATTCTGATTCTGATGTCGCACCACTACAGACACCAGTCGCGACAGTACTCAAAGTGGCCAGGCTCGACTGTTTCTTTGCCGCATCGGCCATGTCAACATCCATACTAGTTGTGATCTGAATAGCGTCAGGAATCTCATCTAAGGTCTCGCGGGCATCTACTCCATTCACAAATACGCGACCAAAAGACTTGAATGCGTCGAAATTAGTGTTCCGCGGAGGAGAACAGGTCTTGCCGACATAAGCAGGCAGTGAGCAAAATCGGTAGGTAAGATCATCATCGGGCACAGGTAGCTTGGCATTGATATCGCACTTGAAGAGTTTACTTGGAATGTCGACATAGCCGAGGCGACGATCAAATTCATACAATTCAGGGATGGCATCTAGCGATTCGATGTTCGAATCTACGTTTTTTATGCGTCCTAGATCAACTCTTACAACTTTAGGATGATTGGTTTGTATCGACATGAACCCCATAACACCCTTGTCTTCGCGCGTGTTCTCATAACCATGCACAGCTTCTAGGACTTCTTTGCGAATAACTGCAACTTGATTGACTCTCTCGCTTTCAACGAGGGCGTGGCCAGCCCTGGCTTCATCGAGAAGCATATTCGATAATCTGGTGAAGCCTGATAGCTCTTGGCTAGAACAAGCGTTGGCAGCCTGCCGCGAAGTGAAGACAAGCTCCCGGGAAGCTTCTTGTAAGCGGTTGATCTGACCTACTCTGTCTCCCGGATTGATCTTACTGGCTAAGGAAATGGCCAGGGCATCGAGGGCAAACTGCGCTCTAGTGCGTTCAAGAAGAACACGATTGAACATCAAACCGGCTACTGCGATGGCTATAACAACGCCTATGGCAAGGCTGACAAGAAAAATCATGTTTCCCTGCGCTTGGCGATTGCCTGTCATATTTTTTGCCATGTTAGTATAAAGCCCATGCCTACTTTCTCTAAAGTATATCACCGGCCCGCTAGAGGGCACTTTGGTAGCACAAAACGCTATCGGAGGCGCACTCAGCTTGGCAGTCAGATCTCAGAGTTCGGCGGCGCTATTATCATTTTGGTTGTTTTTGTTTTTATACCCATGCTTGACTTTGTCGTCGTACCGATACGCTGGATGATGGCGCAGGAAATTGTCAATAATTACGCAAGAAAATTGGCTATGTGCGAGACTCTCAGTCAGTCCTACGCGACCATGGAAGCAGATCCTTCTTTGAAGGATCTATTGCAAAATATCGGCGGCGTGCAAGTGAAGTTAATAGACATGCATGTCAGAATCAGCCGCTCTTCAACCATGAGCAGCCAAACTGATGTTTATATTGTCAACCAACCCCGTCGCATCCCTGCAGCCTGGCTGCCAGTTGCCGACAACCAGTCTCGCTTGTTTTCCCTCGAGTTGATGGTGCACTCCAATATGTCTCCGGCCATTCTGCTATCGGGCATTAATTGGCCTATTCCAGGAATAACTGCACCAATACCCATGCTGGTTACAGCCTCGCATGAGTGGGGCAATCTTGGACGCAATCCCCGCACTGGCAATTATTTCATCAACGAATAAGAGAGGCAACTGCTCACCACTGGCAGTATCACCTCTGATGACAAGTCTCTTCTGTGACGAAGTCGAGATTGATTTCTTCCACCATCTTACAATTAATATCTCAGCATCGTTCTGGAGATCACCCGCTGTGTTAAATTGTGGGTTCGATTTCTCCATGGTCGAAATTTTAACATCAGTGGTTAGCAAGCAAATAACGAAACAACAAGAAAAGAGACAGAGAGGAATGGGATATGACTACCTATAATAGAGCGGCGATGATCGCGCTCGACACCATGAAAACCGTGTGGAAAGGCGGAAACGCTTTTCGCAAGTGCGATGGTGGTGGCTGTTTTTGGATGGCCGGAAATTTCTTCCATACAGCCCTTGATGCTATGTATCAGCTTCAAGTAAAGGACGTTTATGGATTTGGCGCAGATGCCCTGAAGTTTTTTGACGAGAGCGCACCAGAAGGTACAGACCCTCGCAAGTGGCCGACAGATTCAAAAATTTGGGTTGATGACTATGGCTGGTGGGGCATCGCCCTTACCACGGCTTACAGACTTGCTGATGCTCTTGGCTATGACGCTAAAACAAAGCAGAAGTTTGCTGTGCGTGCCCAAAACTGCTGGGAAGCGATGAATTCCTTCTGGCAATCATCTACTGTCAGCTGGGACATTAATGGTGCCCACTACTCCGTTGCTGGTGGCGTTCCCAACACACTTGATACCGCACCAACCCTAGCGGGACGAAACTGTGTCACCAATGAAGTCTACTGGGCGCTAAGCAATATGCTATTTGTCGATTTTGGCAGCCACTACAGAGATCCCAATGCACTCGCCTCTGACTTCTTCCTGCAAGGCTATGAGCAGAGAATTCTCTTCAACCCGAAAAATCTTGTCTACGAGAGACTATATGGCATGCCCGGAAGTACTTTTCACGACTGGACGTGGTTGGGTGATCAAGGCCTCTTCGCTTACAGCACCTTTTTTAACAGCACTGGCAATGAAAAGTTGTTTAACCAAGAGCAAGCCCAGCTGGTGCTTGATTCTGTTCAAAATAATATGAAAACAGCAAGCGGAATCTTGCATGAAGACCTCGCTCCATGGTCTCAATACACCATGGATTACGCCTGTGGCAAAGGTACTTTTATGCGCTACCTAAACTACATAAATTCATACCTACACGGGGAATTTCCTGGTCTCTCCAAATACGATGAATACATTTCATTGAATGCTCGAGCAGTCTGGAAAAACAGATCGCAAGACACAAATCAGTTTGGATTCTATTGGGACGGTGAAGGTACAGCGCCTAAAAGCTGGGGTTACAGCCAGGAAACCGCGGATGCGGTTTTGCACGCAGCTGGTTTTACAGCAATAATTGGGGCACTGCCCAAGTACTCGGACCAGCCTATTGATCAAGTCGCAGTTGAAGCTAGCGCTGTCTAGTTTCACGAAAAGCTAAAGTGCGAACAGAACGGAGCTCCATCAACAATGTGGCGATGGAGCTCCATCTTCTTACTATCAGCTCTTCCAGTGCACCGGAGTTCTCATACTCAAATGCTTTGCCATGTTGGCTTTCAGAGCTTCATCGACTTCAGCAGAGGAGAACACTTTATCAATGACTTTGCCAATATCGTCGAGAAAAACTTCGCCCACAAAAACCGCAGCGTCGTTGCCATAATTCTGCAAATGCTTGAGACCCTTAGCCGTTGCCGTTTTGCGATTAGTCAGGTGAATGGAATAATCAACACCACCGCTGCGCAATTCGCTATCACCAGCCACCAGAGAAAGGTTATGCACCATTGATGAGCGCATGATGCAATACATTTGCGTGGCTAACGATTTCTCTTCTGCTTCAGGCGGCTCAGAAGAATTTGTCAGCCGAACAACCTGTGAATTGTACTTAAACGGATGCTCGGCCTGGGGACCATAGTCGTCCATCCATTCGACGACAAAGGCTTCGAATTGCTGGCGGGTAAGCTTGCCCCGGCCAATACCATTGACCATCCGGGCCAGTAGCTCAATCAGTATGCAGGCGCAAATGAAACCCCATGGGGTATTCATCAGCGGCTCAATTTCGTCGAGCCGGGCATGCAGGTAGCTTTTCCAATACGAAAGGTCCATGAGGTCGATTCTAGCAGGATCAATTCTTCACTGGGCTATCTAAGGCAGCCAGTCTCTTGCGAGCTTCCTTCAAACGAGCGTCGTCTTTAGGGCTGCGGTTAGTCTGCTTTGACAAACCCTCAATTACGAAGTTCAAAGCTTCTTTCTTTGTTTTAAAGGTCGGACCGACTATGTGGCAACCACCGCCGTCAATAAAAAGACGTTTGATAGCGATGATCTTGCCGTCGGCAAAGGTGACGGTAAAGCCGGGACGGCCGTATCCGGGACGATTAAAGTCGACGAAAAAGACTCTGGACTCTACTTGATCGAAACCCAATGTATCTTTGAATTTAGTCGCTATGTCAGCCTTGCTCAACCCAATAAGTTCGTCTTCATCAACACCCCAGGGCACATAAGCCGCATCTAGTGAATGCAAGGGCGAGTGCGCTAAAACGCGAGTGGGCAGACACAAGCTTGTGACAATAAACAGGCTGGCACAAAGAGCAATTAAACGGGCGGTGACCATACAGTGCTCCTTATTTCGAGCCTTAAGTGTCATCAATACATCTATGTCTTATACCACGCGATTCGGATAGGCTCACAAAGCAATGTTCACTTCAGGCAATCGAGAAGAGACATCAAGCTATAAAAACAATTGGCAAATACATCAATTATTTTCTAACTTGCTTTTCTAAAGCCTCAGCTTCTTTGCGTAAAGCCTCACTCTCAGCTTTCTTACCGGTCTGATTGAGGAAATCAGCATTACTTCGCAAACATAGAATTAGCACTTCAGGGTTGCCCTTAAGGGTGCGAGCAACTTTAAGAGCCTCTTCTAATTCTGGAATTGCTTTGGCCATATCAGTGCGATCAACATCGAACTGCCCGAGCTTAGCTAGTGACTTTGCATACTCGGCTGGATAAACATCCGACTTGTTCTTATAAACTTCTACTGCGGCGACCAGCAAGGGTCTCATTTGCTCAAATCTTCTTTGGTCAGCATAGCAATCGGCAAGCAGCAAAGAAATCTTTGCTGTTTGCACCGAGTCTTTGCCAAGTTTCTTCTTAGACACAGCGAGTGCTTTCGTTAAAAGTGCATCTTCTTCCAGACACATACTTCTACCAGCTAACTTAACAGCGGTAGAAAGAATTCTTGGTATCTGCGCCTCAAAGCGCAGTTGTGATTGGCTTTCTTGCACAGAAGAAGCAGCGGTAGCACCAACTTCATCAAGCATCTCACCGAGCATTTTGGCATCGGCACTAACACGAGACAGTTCAATGTTCGTGATCTCAAGATTGGTCTTCTCTAGAGCCTCAGCATGACCTTCCCAGGTATCGTAGAGGTCGCTCTTAGCTTTTAGAGTAGCCATCAACCGTGCTCTATTGTCACCAAAAGTGCGGGCTCTGGATTCAGCAAAAATGAGCTTGCTCTCGGTACCAGCATAGTCTTTGTTCTTAAAAGCACCATCGGCATCTGAAAGAGCCATCTGCCAGGTGATTTTGTTTAACAGAGTACCGCGGTCATCTTCTGGACCCGGCCAAAGTGTAGCAAACGATATCACTCCAACGAAGGCCAAGCCAAACACCGAAGCAACAATAGTAGCAACCGGCAACTTTTTCGCCGGCGGTGCTACAGGGGGATGAGCGGCGCTGATACTGGAAATATGAGTACGACTAGAACCCAAAAGTGCAGTGGTTATATAAACCAGAGTATCTCGCACTTCACCAACATTCTGATAACGAGAGGCTGGATCTTTTTCCATGCAGCGGTTGATTACTTCAACAAGTTCAGCTGGCAGATTGGCATCCGGCACCACCTCAGTTAAAGGCTTGGCTTTATCGCCAACATGCATGTTCATGGTCTCAAGAAAACCATTGCCAAGAAAAGGCGGCTCTCCCGAAAGGGTCTCATACATCAAACAACCCAGGGCATAAATATCAGAGCGGGCATCAATATCTTTGCCAAGACACTGCTCAGGGCTCATGTAGATAGGGCTACCAAAAACCTCACCAGTCTTAGTCAGCTGCTGTTGCTGCCGTCCATCTTGCTTGAGCATCTTGGCAATACCAAAATCAACCAAGCGAACATGCTCGGAGCCATCATCTTGTTTGGTAACTATGACATTAGCCGGCTTCAAGTCACGGTGAACAATACCACGCTTGTGAGCCGCTTCCAGTCCTTCACAAATTTGCTTAAAAATAGACAGGGCACGGTCATATGCGATTCGGCCTTTGCGCTCAATGAGATCTTTTAGGCTTTCGCCCTCAAGGCAGTCCATCACGAAAAACGGTTCACCATCAGGAGTTACCCCGAAGTCATAAACAGTTATTACATTTTGGTGACTAAGAGAAGAAGCAGCCTGGGCCTCAAGCTTGAAGCGTTCGAGGGCAGTGACATCTTGCTTCAAAACATTGTGCATCATTTTGATAGCGACTGTTCGATCCATAAGCTTGTGTTTTGCCTTGTAGACAACACTCATGCCACCGAGGCCTAGAACAGAATCGATAATGTAACGGTCGGCAAAGGTTTTACCAATCCAGGGATCGTTTTTCGGCCCTCTTAAGACCGTCTGATCTTGCGGACAATTTTCTATGAACCCCTCATACTGCTGGAAGCACTGCGGACAGTATTTCTTTTCGATACTGACTTTTTTGGTGCTGTCATCTTCCATGGTTCAACCTTATTTCTTATATAGCCAGATAAGTGTATTATAAGTCAGCTTTTTCAACAAACAGGCGGTAAAGACATGGGTCGTTTTAATGATCTCTGGGCATCCGGTAAGTTCGCCCTCAAGAGAAACCAAGAGGCAGAAGAGTCGCGCATGCAAGAAGCTAGAGCGCGCGCTCAAGAACTGGCCCCAGATATGGCTATTGACCCGGGTTCAAAAGAGATTTTTAACGCCCTCAGAGCAAAACGCGGCCAAGAGACCGGTCGCTGGCTCAACGGCTTGGTTCCTGCCAATATTGAAAAACCCATAGAAGTACAAGCAGCTGCTGCCACGGCCTTTGACGACGTAAACAAGTGGATCGACCTCTTGTGCGAACAGTTTATTGAACTGGCCTACGAATTTAACAAGAAGGCTGTCGGCACCAATCTTTACGTCTCTTATGAGAAGCCAAAATTGTTCGAAAAGCGTGACGAAGATATTTGGTACAGACCTGTAGACAAGACCTACAAGTGTCGCCTGACCACTAGAGATTGGGCCATGATCGTGCGCGGCCACGATAGCAAAATAGCTGTCTTCGTGGTGCCTTCATCAATGGTTATGGCCTTTGACAACGATTCAGTTGGCGAAGACGAAATGCCTCACCTTATGCTAATCGAGCGCACCTCTGCTAGTGGCGGCAATGTCACTTGGAAAATTGGCGAAGAAGCAACAAATCTAAGTGCAATCTCGCCCTTAGCAAAAGAGCTTTTTGGCGATTTAATTAGAGTTTCAAGTGGGGTCATGACCGAAGCTGAACTCTTCAGCAACGACAAGGCTCCTACTCTTGGTGAAAACGTAGCGGTGGGTTACCAGCAACCAGGCGAGAGCAAGAGGGCCACTGAAGCTACCGCTGATACCGCAAGTGGTGGTGCGGCAAGATCATCAGAGCATGTCATTTCTAAGGCTTGCGATATTGTTGACGACATTATTGAGCAAGAGTTGAAAACACTCTACGCCAGCGCCACATCAATACAGCCAGGCACACCAGAAGCCAGCAATATTCGCAGGCAAATTTCGGCTACTGAAACTTTCCACACCAAGATTCTTGATGCCTTCAAAGAATTCACTCAAGCTTCTTTATCGGTACAACCAGCCACAAAAAGCGAAAGCCAGCTCACACCCGGATTAACTAAATAGACTGACTCAAAGGCGAGCAAAATAGCTATTGGGTACTCTCAATTTGGCGCTCAGCTTCTAGGCGCTTGGGCTCTGCTTTTACCGCAGTGTGCATGCCAACTAAACGGGCTACTAAAATAGCTAGATAAAGCTGCCCGCAGAGGGCTTCTAGACACGAGCATGCCCGAGCAGAGCGACTCAGTGGCACCACATCGCCATAACCAACTGTCGACAGGGTACAAAAACTGAAATAAATTAGCAGTGGATAACGCTCTTGATGCTCGATTGAAGTCTCATCTGCTTTTATATTGTCTTTGTAAGCATAGGGATTGTTAATAGCAATGATCATATGAATTAAGGCAAAACAAAAGCCAATGAGAATATAGACACACGCACCACCACAGATGCGATTAGAGTTGACCTCGCCAGTGAGAATATCCATCACCATAATGCGCACAATATAGATGAAGAATACAAGAATAGTGATCAGGGCAAGCATCTGAAAATTGGCAGTGTTGAATGGTGCCAAATTACTACAGAAGGCTAGGGCCCAAGCAGCAGCAGCAACCACAGCAAGGGCAATAGAATTCCAATCAAACTTCTCTTCTCGGCGCACAGACAATGTAGAAACTACAAGGGCACCGAGAAGAATAATGGCTATGGCAATATGAGAGAGGACACTATGGTCAATCAGTGGCGCCACAAAGGCCAGCACCATTACGTTTACAAGCAAAGCGTAATAGTGCTTCGAATATGGTTTCGAGGCTAAACCAGAAAGAGGCTTAATAGAGCCTTTAGTGAAGCCTGCCAGTTTAGATGACAAAGTTCCCCCTGCTTACTGGTAGATGTTACTGATAGTTCCAGGCGCCTATGCCATATTGGTTACCGGTATCATCGGGACGTGCCTCACCCATATAACCGAATTTACTGTTAGAGATTCGGTAATTACCAGAGGGCTCTTTTTTCACGGTAGTGATGGTGTGATCGGGGCGATAGACAGTGACCTGATCGCTCTGCCGCACCACAGTTCCACTGACACCATTAGGGTATTTTATGATGTAATTGGTCGGGCTGGTTGGCACCATCACAGTGCCATCAGCAAAGCCGTTTTCAATGGCATAGCTGCCATCAGGAAACTGATGGAGATAGGCAGTGCTGCCATCAACCATGGTGAATTCCATAACCACACATTGCTTGTTGCTTGGAGCCCGGGTCTTATCGTATGGGTCAATGTCTTGCACAGAGAAAACAAAAACCATGTCTTGTGCCATGTCGTGGGCGCTAGCACCCAACTCTTGAGCAGTTCCTTTAGCCACTGACTTGAAGAAACTCTTCACCGGGTGCTTCTTCTGCTGCAGCATTTGAGCGGCACTTTGGCCACCGGGATTGAACCTATCTCGCACCCAAATCTCGGCTTGTGAAAGGGGAGCAGCCGGGGCATTTTGACCAGCCAAATTTGGAGTAGCCGATAGATCAGGAGCAACAGCAGGCTTCTGGGCAGAGTATGGAGCAGTTGGCCTTGCCGAACCTGCAGCAGAATTAGAATCGGCCGAGCTTTGTGCTCCAGGTGAGACCGTCAGCACTGGGCCGTTGTTCTGTGCCATAGCCGGGCACCATATCTGAAGGCTCACGGCAAGCAAGCCCAAGGAGACTTGACTCAATTTTTGATTTATTGCCCGCATATTTTCTCCCCAATTATTCTGTATACAAAAATTACTTAGCTGCAAGAGCCTCAGAAACAGCCTGCGAAAGTTGCTTCAAGCCGGCTTCGAGATTACCAGTAATATGCACGCGTAGAGCTCGACGCTTACGACTAGTTAGCACCTGAAAATCGCCTCGTGCCTGAGCTGACTTAACAACACCAAAGCTATATTTTTGCCCAGGAACAGCCAGATCATCGCTGTCTTCACAAGTCAGTTGCAAGACTACACCAGTGTCAGGGCCGCCTTTGTAAGCTTGACCAGTAGAGTGCAAGAAACGCGGGCCAAAGCCCAAGCAAGTAGCTACATGTTTATGGTCGCGCACATTCAAGCGAATCTTCTGCATTGTTTCTACGTGCTCGTGACTCATTTCGATATAGTTGAGTAAAGCGAAATAATCACCTTTACCAAGACGATCTAAATGAGCGCGAAGCAATCCCGTAAGTGTCTTATTAGAAGCAGCTTTTTCTAAAGCAGACACATTAACGCTATCGCTAAACAGCTGTATCTGCCCTTCTTCAAAGAAAGATTTTTCAGCGGGAAGACTACCAGTCTTTTCATACTCATCAGTCAACTCGCGAGTTTCAATTTTGCTCGCTTCGACGTCAGGTTGATCAAATGGATTGATTTCTATAATGGCGCCAGCCACCGCAGTAGCTATTTCGAAGCGGAAGAACTCATCGGCCAGATCAATTTTCTCGCTCAACTCAATGGTAACCACAGGATGACCGTGAGCTGCCAATTGCCCCAAACGCTCTTCGATAATGGTGTTATCTAAGCCATTGAATGTGCCACCATCACCTTTCAATTTTATAAATACAAACAGTCGATCATCGCCGTAAACAGCGGTATTGGCACTCAAGCCTTCTAAATCTACTGGAATAATAGCCTTGCCTAATTTACCGGTTGACTCAGCCACTAGCTGTTCCAACCAGGCACCAAAGTCATGCACTGCTGCTGAGGTGACAATAGTTAGTTTATTGCGGCCAGCTTTGGCGGCAACACCCATAATTGTTCCGAGCAAAACACCGGGGTTGTTCTGAGCATTTTTCTCCTGGCAGAGCACAGTCATTTGTTGTGCCCGGGCAAGAAATGTCTGCAAGTCTAAGCCAATCAGCGCAGCCGGAACAATTCCAAATGGTGAAAGAGCTGAATAGCGGCCACCAATACCAGGATAGCCCCAGAATACTCGACGGAAATTCTCATTCTTAGCCACAGTAGCAAGCTTTGAGCCTGGGTCGGTAATCGCAACAAAACGCGAACCAGCCTCTTCACCCAAGCCATCTTTAGCCAGCGACTCTTTAACCAGAGCGAGGAAGTGAGCCATATAAATATTTGGCTCAAGAGTGCTGCCTGACTTGCTGGAGACCACAAAAAGAGTCTTCTTCAAATCAACTGTGGCATCAAGATGACGAATTTGTTGAGGGTCGGTCGAATCGAGAATACGCAGGCGCGGATAACCAGGCTTGGAGCCATAGGTCACGGCAAATACTTCAGGGGCCAAGCTTGAGCCACCCATTCCTAGAAGCAAAACATCGCTGAATCCAGCTTCTTTAATTTCTTTGGCAAACTCTTCGTACTCAGGCAGCGCCTTTTGCTGATCAGCAACTACATGCAACCAGTCCAACCATTTAGCTTCATCTTTGTTGGTCCACAAAGTGGCGTCTTTCTGCCAAATCTGTTCGACCTTGTTCCCTTCAGTCCAGCTCGAAAGTGACAAACTAACGGCCTGCATCATTTCGGCTGGCAGCTGGTGGGTGAGGGAGCTAACGGTGGTGGTGGAATTCATCTTGATTACTGGTCCTCTTCAAAAAGCACGACTAGCTAGCTTACAAGACTAACTAACTAAGTTGACAGGAGAATCGCCTAATATAAGCATATTGCTCCAACATATTGCGAAACGATATCAGATTGACGACCATTCACGGTTAGACTGTTGACGCATATTAAAGATGTAGTAGCCTAACTGGTTGCAGGCTCTCTACTTAGTGTATTGTTGCCAAAAACTAGCTTTACAACGATTTTAACGGCATCCATTCAGGACATTTCACCAATTGACACAGTCTGAGCCAAGCCTAGCTTCAGGCGAGCCTTCAAAGCCACATTCGCCATCAGGGCCACCCACAGAAAGGCCCGCGCAGCACCACCATGGAGACGCGCTACTGGCTTGGTGGTTAGCAGCAGCAATTGTCGGTGCCGACATCGGCACATCGGTTTTCTATACCACCGGGGTAATTCTTCCCCTGGTCGGATTTGCTGCGCCGTTCATTATTTTGGTCGTCTGCCTGCTTATGTGGGTATTTAAAGCTACTTATGAGGAAGGCTGCGCTGTCAGCCCCTTCAACGGTGGCGCCTACATCATGGTTTTACAGACCGTGGGTAAGCGCTTCGCCATTGTTGTGGGCGCTCTAACAATTTTGTCTTATCTAGCTACAGCAGCGGTCAGCGCCCTGTCTGGAGCTTATTATATTGACTCGATAGATAACATTATGAACTGGCCGGTAACTAACATAGTTTTTGCTGCCATTGCCCCAGTGATTGTCTTCGGTTTGCTCAATATAGTAGGCATTAAAGAGCCAGCAATGATTGTTTTCTTCATTGCCATGTTCCACTTCTGTTTGCTGCTCTACCTAGATGTTAAAGGCCTGATAATGGCCTTCGAACGCCATATCGACCTGACTCGCTTCACTCACAGCTTAACGGCGGTGACGCCGGCTCACTTTGTTCACGGCTTTGCTGCGGCCTTCCTAGGCATCACGGGGTTTGAATCAGCCGCTCAAATTGTAGAGCAGCTCAAAACCCCTACCTGGAAAACGTTGAAATACATCTATCTGTCAGTGGTTGTCTTGGTTGGCATCACAGCGCCGATAACCTCTTTCTTATGCCTGGGTCTGCTTGATGCCGGGCAGCTCAACGACTTCAAAAACAGCCTGCTCTCCGGCCTGGCCTTTGTCGAAGGAGGCAAGCCATTGCTGTTTGTTTTGGTTGTTGACGCCGCTTTGATGTTATTTGCAGCGGTCAATACAGCCTATGTCGGCTGCATCGGTCTATGCACTACCATGGCGAAGCAAGGCAACCTACCGGCCTTCTTCTTGCGCCGCTGGGCACATAAATATCCATTCATGCAAGGCTATCCCTATGTCTGCTTTATGTTCATGGCTATTTGCGCTTTGATGATTGTGCTCTTACCAGGACAGGTGGATAACTTAGGCCAAGTCTATGGCATGGCTTTCCTGGCAGTTATGTGTTCCTTCTGCTTTGGCGTACTTATGCTACGCATAAAAATGCCGCTCAAGGTTGAGCGCTCACCCTATAAAACCAAATGGACTTTCCCTTTCAAGGGTTACCAGCTGCCAATTCCGCCAGCCGTTGGCTTGGCTACTCTATTGTTCTGCGAAATCGTTCTGCTCTTCTCTGCTGAAGGAGCCAGAGGACTCGGTTTCCAGATTTTAGGAGTAATTCTAATTGTGATGTGCTTCTATCGTATGGGTGTTTTGGAAGGTCGTCTGCGCGAACTTCCCGACCTGCGCCTGGGCATGGGTAAATTTGCCAACATGGAAGAAATTCCAGAGAATCTTCCTATCTACGTGCTATGTACAGGTGGAGCAAAGGCCAGAAGCCTGGCGACTATGTTGATCAAACTACTCGAGCGCGAAGAGCCCGGCCCCAAAGAGATTGTCATCTTCCATGCTGAAGAAGAGTCTGCCCGCCGTGGCATGATGCACGAACTCTTACAGAGAGTGGTATCACAGCAGATTGGGCCAAGTTTCAAGAATCACGATATCGTCTTAACTACTAAGATTTTGCCAGATACTCTTGTTGATGGTCTTATCTATCTGAAGAAAGCACACCCTTTCAAAAAGGTATTTATCGGCACTGGTACTGATCCTGAAACTGCTGAGCGTTACGCTCGCGATTTAGAGAGTAATTTAGGCGTGCCTGTGGAAAATATAGGAAGGCCCACCTTGATCGATACAAAAACGACCAAATAATCCTTCGCTATTACACTTCACCAGGAACATTAGATGACCAGGACAATTTCCTTCCCGTCAGATAAATCTCTTGGTCTACTATTTTTAATTACACGATCAGGCGGGCAGAGCGGTTGGTGGGAAGAGAAACTGGGGGATGCCCAAGGCGAGGTTACGATTCCGACCGAGGCCAACTTGCATTTGCTATTAGACGGCAACGCTGACCTCTCAAGGCTAAGACAACTAAAGCCAAACGACCTGCAGTCGATTGATTTTCGCCAGATAGACATTACCGATTCAGATTTAGAGCACCTGGCACATTTGTCAGGTCTGCGCTATCTCACCTTGCCCGACCGTAATATCACCGATAGTGGCTTGGCTTCTCTGCGCAATTTGATCTATCTCAATATTCTTGATCTTGGCGCCACCCGTGTTACCGATTTCGGGCTACCCCGCCTCAAACACTTGACCGACCTGCGCAAGCTCTATTTAGACTCAACTATGGTCACCGGAGAGGGAGTGATTGAACTCAATCAAAAGCTCACTCGCTGCCATATAGTTCTGCACGGCGGGCGCACTCTGGCTTTTCCTTTTGAATGCTCTCCTGGCCGTCTCTGGCTCGCCCGAGCTGAAACCAACGGTCAGAGAGACTGGACCGAGTTAGGTACAGCCCAGGGCACAGTTGAAGTTTCGCGGCGAGCCTTTGTGCGTTTAGAAGTCTTAGATCGCGCAGCCCTGAAAGAATGCAATCGTCTCAAGCCGGACGATATTCAATCACTTGACTATCTCTTCCCTGAAATGAATGAAGAAGATTGGGACTGTGTCAATCGCATCGGCGGCCTTAGAGAGCTGCGCTTAGGTGGCGTTGAGCTTGGTAAAACTAGCCTGCGCGATCTTCCAAACTTGCAGCGCCTGCGCACGTTTCAGCTGACCTCCTGTCACCTTTCAGACCAGGCCCTCAAACCGATTGAGAAATTGAATTCACTAAAGGAATTGAGAATTTCGCACTGTCAATTTGACAATGTCAAACTAGGCGATGTTCTATCCCATACACCGGCCAAGAAACTTTTACTTGAAGGCGCACATATAGACGATAAGCTACTGAGCACAATAAACAAAGTAACTGACTTCGAAGAACTCTATATAGTATTCTCGGCGGCCACAGACGCTGGTCTCGAATGCCTGCAATATTTCCCCCAACTAAGTACTTTAGTCTTGCGTATAGACGCTCTGACAGAGGAAGGCCTCAAGCATGTCAGTGAGTTAAAACGGCTACGCCGCTTAGTGGTGCGGGCTGACGACGTGGCCGAGACTTTCTTCCACTCACTAGTTGGGCTGACTGAGTTAGAAGAATTATCCATTCGCCAAATTGATTTGCGTGGAGACGGCCTTGCTAGCCTGAAATATCTGACTAACTTGAAGCGGCTTCATTTAAGTGCCTACAGCGACAATAGTAAGCCTGATTATTCAAGCTATAAAAAGAAAGTCAAACTTCTCATTCGTGACCTGCCTCAATTAGAAGAAATGTCTATTCGTTCAGATGGTGCCACCATAGAATTACACGACTTGCCGAGACTAAAAGTACTTGACGCTAGCAATAATTCAGTCAATGACAAAGGCTTTATCGGCATTGATAAGCTGACTAGCCTAGAGACACTGCACCTAAAAGGCTGCAATCGTATAGGCAATGACACTCTAACTAAAGTCGGTACGCTCAGTCACCTTAAAGAACTCGATTTATCACTCACCCGTGTCACCAATGAGGGTATCAGCAAATTAGCGAATTTGAGCGAATTGCGTTATCTCAATATTGCCTCAACTTCAGCTGATAATCAAGCCCTTGCGCATATCAAACACTTAAGAGAGCTGCGCTTTATCGAGTTTCCCAAGCCCTTAACCGATGACGACTTATCAAACCTTAGTGAACTCACCAAGCTACGCAATGTCAGACTTGGAGCCGTTACCGATGACGGCATGGCCTCGTTAACAAAGCTGACATTTATCAACGAGATTAACTTAGCGGGAGCCAACATTGGCGACGACACCCTCTCGCACTTGCGCAATTTGACTCACTTAAAAAATCTGAACCTCGCTAATACAGGCATTTCAGATCAAGGCTTGGTTTTCATAAGCAATTTCAAAGAACTGAGCACCCTCAATTTAAGTGGTACCGATATTGGTGACCAAGGGGTTGCGGCTATTACCAATTTGTCGTTACTAAAGGCCCTCGATTTAGAAAATTGCAAACGCTTACGTGACAAAGGCATATCGCTAGTTGCAGCACTCTACAATCTTCAGTGGCTGAACTTATCAAATACCAGAATTTCTGACAGCGGTCTGTCGAGTGTTCGCCGCCTGTCCAAACTCAACACTCTGCGCCTTTCATTCACCCATATTACTGATAATGGCTTATTTGTCTTGCGTGACTTGCCTGAGCTGCGCGCCCTCGACCTAGAAAATCTTGAAATCACGGGTGACGGACTCAAGCATCTGATCAACTGTCGCAAATTGAAAGATCTCAAACTTTCATCAAGCAGCATCATTGATAGTAGTATTCAATACTTAAGTGCGCTGCCAGCGCTAGAAGAACTAGACTTAAGAAATACCCTAATTACTGCAGAAAGCTTAGAGACCCTGGCACAAATTAAAAGCTTGAAAAAACTTGTATTGATGGGTACCAATGTTTTGTATAAAGATCTAGTCAAACTCAGTGCCTTAACCGAATTGGAGACGCTCACTTTTCATGACGTAGAAGCCACCCGCGCTGAGAAAGCAGCTCTAAAAGCCGCTTTACCAGATACAAAAATTCAATTGCTCGACCGCGAAGTAAACTACTCATAACCAGTACAGATATTTAGTAATTTGAGGTATCTAGATGCCCACAGAGTTGCTGCAAGAAAAAATAGCCGCAGCGATTGCTTCATTTAACAGAGGCGCCCACGAGCAAGCCGACACTTTCTGTCGCCAAGCTCTAGCATTTAAAGAACCTTCGGAGCTGGCTGATCGCTGGGCCGCAGAAGCCTTTGGCAATCTCGGTATGGCCTTTATGAGCGTGGCAAAGTTCTCAACTGCCGAACTTTGTTTAGAGCGCTGCATCAACGTGCTGGAGAACGATAAGAGCATTCACCCATCAACACTTGCCCAGCTAATTTCAAATCGCGCCAGTTGTTTTCTTGCCGAAGAGAAATTTGCTCAGGCCTTACCCCTCTGCGAAAAGGCCTGGGGAGTCGCTGAGCTTGCTGGCAAATCGAGCGACGAGCAAAGACCAGTATTTCTATCAAACCTAGCCAGTGCTTACTACAAGCTAGATCGTTTTCGTGAAGCTGAATGTTATTACAAACTGGCCATAGAAGCTGCTGAAACCATCTGGGGCGACCATGAACTTGTGGCCGTCACCCAAAACAACCTGGCCAACTGTTGCCGCGACCAGGAGAAATACGACAAAGCGGTGGAACTCTACAATCTTTCTATTGCTTATTTTACTGACAATGGCGGCGCTAGCCCAGATCTCGCCTTCGCTCTCAACAGCTACGCCGACTGCCTGCGCAAAATGGGCAATGAGCCAGAGCTGGCGAAAGTGACAGCCAGACTGGCTGAAGTAGAAGAAGAATTGGAGCTGCAAGCAGACTAGATAGTTCTAGTCTGCCAGTTCTGCTATATCAGTATCTTTAGAAAAGGCTTCTTGGAAAAGGCTTCTTAGAGAAGTTTTTCAATATCGGCTGAAATATCTGCGGGCTCTACATTTGGTGCATAGCGCTTAACAATATTGCCATCACGATCAAGCAAAAATTTAGTGAAGTTCCATTTGATGTCTTTTAAGCCCAGCAAGCCAGGTGCTTTGTCAGTCAAATATTTGTAGAGCGGATGGGCATGATCGCCGTTGACTTCAATCTTGTCAAACATCTGAAAATCAACACCATAATTCTTCTGACAGAAAGCACCAATTTCAGCGCTATCGCCAGGCTCTTGAGCGCCAAACTGATTGCAAGGGAAACCAAGCAGACTAAGGCCGCGCTTCGAATATTCTTCATGCAATTTCTCGAGACCAGCAAATTGAGAGGTAAATCCACACTTGCTTGCGGTATTGACAATTAACATAACATTGCCTTTGTATTGCTCTAACTTGATCTCTTTTCCATCAAGAGCTTTGGCAGTGTATTCGTAAACTGTACTCATCTTCTTCTCCCTCTATCAACATGCGAATTCTTTTGTAGCCAATTTGTAAGCAATTCTTAGGCCATTTGCACAACAGTATCATGGGCGACCACAAAGACTCTATCAGTTCGGCTCGGTCGAATGGTGTAAGAGCCAGTAAAAGCACCATAAGCAGGCAATATGGCATAGTGAGAACGTAACCAGAAACAAGGCAGACGCTCGCGCTGCTTACCTTGCCCCGAAAGCGTAACAGAAGGGTGTAGATGGCCACAGAGAACATAGCCGTCCTTACTCTTGATCAAGTCGTGAGAGTAAACAAAGGGGGCTTCGACCATATGACCGTGAACCATGTCAAGCTGCCAACTTTGAGGCAGCTGAACCTTGCGATCATGATTACCAAGCACTAAAGTGACGGCCAAACTCTCATGACCGGCTCGAAAGCGCTCAAAAACTTCCACCTCAGCGTCAGTCATGCCATCTTGGGCATGGACAAGGTCGCCTAGAACAATGAGGCGGGAGGCAGACAGGTCTGTGACTAATCGACCGAGACGCATCAGGTCAAAATTAGTAATACCATCGGGGGCAAAGAAATGGCGAGAACGAAATGAGGCGGCTTTGCCAATGTGAACATCTGCCACCACAAGACTGCGGCTTTCTGGGATAAACATTGCTTTTTGTCCCAGCAAAATTACCGCTTGCCCAGCGAGTTCTATAGGCAAGGAGCCTTGAGGAAGCAATACATTCGACTCGGTGGAATCTTCAATAATAGATTTCAGGTTGCTCGCTTTCCTGTCAGCAGACTTCTGGTCACTAGATTTCAGGTCACGAGATTTCAATTTATCCGGCTCCAAATCTAGCGCCTCATATCTTTAGCCAGATCAAGCTGCATGCGCAAAATGCGCTGAGCCAATTTCTCAGAAGTGAGTTTACCGCGCAGCCTATCTACCATAAGAGGGAGACAAAAAGGTGAGGCCTTGCTCAGTGAAACTTCGACAATTTCGCCTGCGGCCAAGCGGCTCAAGGCACCAATCATGCGACTAATCTCCAGATGTCGTTCCAAAACTTCGTCATGAGCCTGCCGCACGAGTAAATTTCCTGGGTCAAAGTCAACAAAGACATCGTAGAGCAAGCCGCTTGAAACTTGCACCTGCTTTACAGTTTTATTAGCTCCCGGATAGCCTTGAAATATCAGCCCTGCCACCCGAGCAATTTCTCTGAATTGGCGCTTGGCCATCTCAGAAGAGTTGAGACAAGCGTGAATATCTTCCACCAGATTGTCATAGCGAAAGTTTTTGAAAAATGAAGCGGCATCGGCGTCATCATCACCAAATGGTATCGGCCGATCCGATAAGATCTCAAAGCCCCAGTCGTTCATGGCAATAGAGTAAGTAGAGGGGCTGATGCGCGACAACTGATAGGCGACTAGTATGGCAATTCCTTCATTGACGAGGCGGCCCTCAAAAGGATAAACAAAAAGATGATAGCCATCCCGCGACTTATATTTCTCCACTAGTATCTGATCTAACTGAGGCAAACTAGAGCGCTTTGCTTGTAATTCTAAAAGAGGACGCAAGAAAGTCATCTCAACGTCGCCATAATCGCCAGCACTAGCCTTGCTTATGAGTAAGCGCACTTCATAGGCCAACTCACTCGAGAGGGGCAGTCGGCCGCCCATCCAGCGCGGAATAATGCCTGATTTTATTGGTGAAATTCGCACCCGCGCCTTCATTCCACGCACTTCTACAAGTTCAAGGTAGCGACCAGCAAAAATAAAGCGGTCCCCTTTTTTAAGACGACTTATAAACGATTCTTCCACCTGGCCAATTCGCTCACCAGAAGTGAAACATACTTCCATAGCTTGATCTGAAACAATGGTACCAATCGATAGGCGATGCTTTAAAGCCAGGGTCTTGTCGGAAATCACATACACTTCGTCTTCCTGGCGAATGCGTTGGTGCTCAGGATAAGCTTTGAGAGCCGCACCACCAGTGCCAACAAAGTTTAGTATCCAGGCCCAATCATCTTTGGTTAGATCAGCAAAGGCGTGTGTTGCCCTCACTTCTTCATACAATTCATCAGGTTTGAAACCAGTGCCGAGGGCAATAGTGACCACATGCTGACAAAGTACATCAATAGAATTTCGCAGAGGATAGCGCGATTCAACCTTGCCTTTACTTATAGCAATGCGGGCAGCAGCCATCTCTACAAGTTCAAGAGCATGACTGGGCACCAGATAAAGTTTGCTGACTAAACCAGGGCTATGGCCGCTGCGGCCAGCTCTTTGCATAGCCCGAGCCACACCCTTGGGGCTGCCGATTTGTACCACTCGGTCTACTGGCGAAAAATCGACACCCAAGTCAAGACTAGAAGTTGATACCACAAATTTGAGGCGCTCTTCTTTGAGCGCCAGCTCAACCCAACGGCGCACATCAGCATCAAGTGAACCATGATGGAGGGCAGCTACACCACAGAAGTCTTCACGAGCCTCAATGATGCGCTGATACCACTGCTCTGTTTGCGAACGCACATTGGTAAAAACTATCGATGTTCGCCCACCATCAATGAGCTTAATTACTTCATCAATCATGGGCAGACCGCTATGGCCAGTCCAAGGCAAGTTATCCAAACTAGCTGGCAAGACTGATTGCGCCACTACTTCTTTACTGATCTTGGCCTGGACGATACAAGATTTAGACTTAGCTCTATTCTGACTGCCCAGCAGGCAATCTAACGACTGCTCCAAATTGCCGATGGTGGCAGACAGGCCCCAAATACGCAAGTCTGGAGCGAGCTTACGCAGGCGAGCTAAAGCTAACTCGACTTGCACACCACGCTTATTGCCTATTAACTCATGCCATTCGTCAACCACCACTAGTTTGAGATGCTTGAATTTTTCAGCACTATTCTCATACGAAAGCAAAATAGAAAGGCTTTCAGGAGTGGTAATCAATGCTGAGGGCAAATTATCTTTTTGCTTGGCGCGCCGACTAGAAGAAGTATCGCCAGTGCGTGTTTCTATAGTGAAAGGCAAATCCAGATCGCGTACTGGTTCTTCAAGACTTGAAGCAATATCGTGAGCAAGAGCACGAAGTGGCGTCAACCACAAAACAGTAAGAGGTAAGTGTCCGCGGGTATCTTTCTTGCTGACAATCATGTCACTGAGATCGCCATGGCTCATCCACTCAATTAGAGGAGCAGGCCAGATTGCATAGGTTTTGCCAGTACCAGTAGAGGCATGAATGAGACCGCTATAGCCGTCGAGATAGCGCTGCCATGCCTCCTTCTGAAAGTCAAAAACTTGCCAGTTTTTCCTTTCAAACCAATCTACTAGCGGCTGACCCTGAGGATTAGAATTGGTCATTACTTGTCAGTCGCCAAGGGCACATTGGCTTTGCCATCGAGAAACTCATCGAGATCGAAAGTCATAAATTTATTGGCGCCGACATGGACCTTGATAGTCATTTTGTCATCGGGCAAGACTTTTAGTTCAGGAAGAAAACCGTACTTCAAATCTCTTTCTTGATCTCGCTTAGATTCTGGACCGTCTTTCTTGTGGCTCTCGACATTCCACCAACCGCCAAGAGCTCCTTGGTCATGAAATATAAGATCAACCTGACGTCCATTTCTTAACGTGAAGTGGCGATCATCTGGACTAGGCTGCATTTGGTTGCCTATCCAAACAAGTAAGCCGATTACTAGACAGACAAAAAAACAACCTACACCAGAGACAAAAACGCCAACATTGCGAAACACACCAGATGGCAAGAAAAGAAGGGCAATGAGAGTCACTAACGGGCTACATAAGAGAGAAACAATGCAAAAACCACCAAGATCACCGGTTAAGGCAGCGTAGGGGCAAAGTATTGCGTAAGTCCAAAGAAAGACCTGGAAAGCCAAGACCATTGAAGCCACAAGCTGCTTGCCGCTCAACTTAGCTGGCTCAATTAATCGAACTTTGCCTGAAGAAACTACCATTGCGGGCTTTTCATAGAGATACAGCTAACTCATGATTCATTTTGGTCATTTTAGCGCCAATAGACAGAGTTAGCCCGTCGTTTTCAAAAATACTGAGTACTCAAGCATTTTGCAAAATTGAGAGTGCCATGATGTTGTTTTAGGAAATAGTTGTATATACAACTATTTCCTAAACTAGAAGACAATCACCAATAGCTAGTCCAGCACAAGAGCAAAATGATACTAAGGGTTCTTGTTAGATGCCCCTTGACCAGGGTCAGAGCCAGGAGGTGGACCAACACTATCGCTATCGTCTCTTGAACCAGCAGAGCCTTTTGAGTCACCACTGGAGCCTGTCATATCACCTAATGATTGCTGACTATTTTCAATACTACTATGTGAATCGCCACCGGCTCCAGCAGAAGGAGAAGTAGGAGAAGTGATAGAACTATCCCAGGGTGCACTGCTGCTTGGCGACATTTGCATTTGTTGATTGGAATCACCAGGCTTCATGGTTTCATTCTTGCAAGAAAGACTGGTAGTGTTGTCATTTTGATCCATTTTGTGATTGAGAATTGACTCTGACTTGTTAGGCTTAGCAGAATCATTTGTTTCAGGATTCGGTTTAGCTTTAATTTCGTAGCCGTTCTTATCAAAATTGACATCAATCTTCGGATAATGCTGAGGGTCTTGCTTTGATTCTCTTTGATATGATCGAATAGCATCAAGTTGCTCGCCAGCAGACATTCCTTTTAAGGCATGAGCAACTTCGCAGCCCTGTCTATTGCGCAGGGCCTCCGATACATCTGGTTTAAAAGAAGAGGCAGACATCGACTGCTCACCATAGTTATGTGAACCCATAATGGTACTCCTCAAAGAAGGGAAGAAAGAAAGCCAGCAAGCTAAAAGAAACAGCGACTTTAGTAAGGCTTGCAGAGCATTAACGCAAAAGTCATGTGAAATTGTTGTGAGTGAACGTGACACTACTGTGACGTCAAAAAGCTACTTGCCATATACTTCTAGCATTTCATGCAACTGGGCCAGAGTGTCAGCCTCTTCAATGGGCTTGTCTGGCCGCAGACGAGCAATGCGGGGAAAGCGCACAGCAATTCCAGACTTGTGTCGGGGAGACTTTTGAATACCCTCAAAGGCAATTTCAAATACTAAGCCCGGCTTGACTGTGCGCACCGGTCCAAATTTCTCAAGCGTATTTTTGCGCACATAATCATCAACTGACTTCATCTCTTCATCAGTCAATCCTGAATAGGCCTTAGCGACTGGCACTAGCTGGCTGTCCTGCCAGACAGCAAATGTATAGTCACTATACAAGCTAGCGCGGCGGCCATGGCCTCGTTGAGCATAAACTAGAACCGCGTCCATAGAAAGTGGATTAATCTTCCACTTCCACCAATCGCCCCGTTTGCGACCGACACCATATACAGAGTCACGCCGCTTAAGCATAATCCCTTCAACTTTTAGCTTACGACTGTCTTGCCGCAATACAGTAAGAGCTTCCCAACTATCGGCCGTTAATTCCGCAGATATTCGCAGGTGCTCACTCAAGGTGCCACGGCAGCTCGGTGCAGCGTCACACTGTCCTGGCATCAAAATTGACAAGAGGTTTTGCCGCCGTGCCACCATAGCCTCTTGCCTAATATCTTGGCCAGCAATCTCTAGAATATCGTAGGCCATGAAAATACAGGGCACTTCCGATAAAAGCTTCTTGCCTACAGTCTTTCGCCCAATGCGCTGCTGCAAGAGCGCAAAGGGCATAACATCGCCCTCAGACCAGGCAAGAATCTCACCGTCCAAGACCGTGCCATTAGGCAAGCGAGAAGCAGCAGTCATAATTTCGGGGAAGCGTTCACTAATTAACTCTTCACCACGAGACCAGATAAACACCTGACCATCACGTTTGATTACCTGAGCGCGTATGCCATCCCATTTCCACTCAATTTGGAAATCTTTGATATCACCTAGACTATCCACTTCCTCTTGAATGGGATAAGCCAAATAAAATGGATAAGGAGTCGAGGCCAGGGCATCAGCCGTTTCTGCAGCAATCAGCTGTTCATACCACTGCGCTGATGGTTCCCAATTGCCCATCATACGGTGTGCCACCACATTAGGGTCAATACCGCTAACCGTAGCTAGAGCCTTTGTCACCATCTGCTGAGAGACACCAACACGAAAGCCACCAGTTATTAGTTTGTTGAAAATAAACTTCTGATCTAGAGACAGCTTAGACCAGGTTTCAACTAAGTGAGCTGCAGTGTCACTATCATCTAAATTGCGCAATACCAGCAAATAGCGCTCAACAAATTCAGTCAGATCAACATCTAGCCCAGCACTGGTTTCAGGCAGCAGCAGAGCCATTGTTTCAGCTAAATCACCAACGTTGTCATAACACTCTTGGAAGAGCCAGGGTGCTAAACCCGATAATTCGATAGTCAACTGTTTAAGCAGAGCCGTTGGCGCTAATCGGCGCAATTTACGACCGGTGAGAAAAAAGACAGCCCAGCTGGCATCACTATTAGAAGCATGTTGAAAATATCTTACGAGAGCATCTGATTTCTCACCGGTCTTGGTGGTGCGGTCTACGGTTTGATAGAGTTCGACAAAGGTTCTCATCGCAGAGCACCAGTTTCACTATCTCTTTCATTACCTGGGTCATTATCTGCTTCATTCGCAACAGCAGTTTCTTTATCGGCATCAAGCTTGTCGCTGCCTTCCTCGCCAGTAAAGGCTGTCTCTAAGGCATGGGCGTCAAGGCCAAGATCAGTTAAGTAGCGCACCAGTGGCGGTGTATACCCGTGGGTAACAAGTACGCGCTCGGCCCCAGTCGCAGCAATTGTTTCAGTTAAGCCTTGCCAGTCTGCGTGATCTGACATAACAAAGCCCCGATCAAGAGAGCGCCTGCGCCGGGCTCCTCGAACGCGCATCCAGCCAGAGGCAAAAGCATCAGAACTCTTACCAAATTTTCGCGCCCATAAACTATCTTGAGCATTGGGTGGAGCTACCACTAAGGCATTGCGACCAATATCCTCTTTCTTCACATCTCCAACATAAGTTGTCGCCGGTAGCTTGACGCCACAACCGCGGTAAACAGCATTTAGCGCTTCCACAGCACCATGGGTATATATTGGGCCAATCGAAGGATCAACGCTCATCAATAGCCGTTGCGCCTTCCCCAGAGAATAGGCATAGAGAATGCTAACTTTGCCTTGATTGGCATTAGCCTGCCACCACATATCTACTTCTTCTGCAATTATTTCGGGAGAGGGAAAGCGATAAATTGGCAGACCAAAAGTCGATTCAGTGATAAATGTATGACAGCGCACCGGCTCGATTGCCTGACAGCTGGGATCTTTTTGGGTTTTATAATCGCCGGAGACAACACAAATTTGCCCCTTATATTCGATGCGAATTTGTGACGAACCTAAAATATGGCCCGCTGGATGAAAGGAGACAATGGCATCTTTAATAGAAATTGGTACGCCATAATCAATGGTTTCAATCTTTGCCTCTTCTCCCAAGCGCAGCCGCAATATTCCTCGTGAATCAGTGTGAGCTAAATAAGACGCAGAGCCAGAGCGCGCATGATCAGAATGACCATGGGTGATTAAGGCGCGCTTAACCGAGCGCCAGGGATCAATATAAAAGTCTCCAGCCTGACAATACAAACCTTGTTCAGTTACGCGGACGAGATCTTCAGCCATAGGTGAGAAAAATTCCAGAGTTTCGCAGAACTAGTTCGGAAAATACATTGTGACAGTCTGCAATATCTTTTTCCTGTTTTCCTGTTTTCCCGTTCTTTTGCTTTGCTTTAATTTAAAGCCTGCAACAAGGCCAGTGCTTCTCCATTGTCTTTGGAGAGCTTAAGTACCGATTCAGCCTCGGCTTTAACCAATTCTTTCTTGCCTAAAGCGTTAGCCACAGATGCACACTTGAGATGATACTCAATATTAGATGGGCTGCAGGCTGTAGCCTTCTGCAAATCGGCTAGGGCCTTTTCAGGCATTTGGTTTTTAAAATAGGCAGAAGACCTGCCGAAGTAAAAGTCTCCGGCATCATGATCAAGCCTCAGGCCGCTTGTATAAGTATCGATAGCATCAAGATAACTACCTTGACGTAACTGACAGTTGGCTAAGACTTCTATTGCCTTGAGATATTTAGGGTTATTCTTCAGAAGCCCTCGACATTGATGGATAGCCAGACCATACTGCCCAAGGCTATAGTGACAGAGTACTTGGCCTAACATAGCTTCCTTAAGATAAGCACTCTTCTTCATGGCAATTATGGTTTGATAGTCGGCCATGGCCAGCTGATAAGAGCGGGTGGCATAATAGCAAGACGCTCTGTCTAAAAGGGCTTTGTCATTTTCGTGATTGAGCTTGATGGCCTGAGAAAAGTCAGCAATAGCTGGCTCGTGCTTCTGCCACTGCATGTATATGTCGCCCCGCTTTACCAGCAAGGTGTCGCTGCCATTAATCGTTACGGCTTTGTTCATGACTTCAATGGCCTTGGCCCACTCTTGAGATCTAAGGTAGCCATCGCACTGATCAATCAAGTCAGCCAACCTATCGGTCTTGCTAACGCCAAAGGGGAAATTGGACCTCGAACCGACCGATCCAGCTCGAAGGTTGTAATTCAAAAAGGCGGCTAACCCAGAGGCGGCCACAATAACTACTGTGATTATCGGCACGAGCGGTATCTTTGCCACAACAAGAACCTAAAAAGTAGTTTGCAACCACGGCGAAATCTTTCAGGGTCAATATAATGATCTCTGATGGCAATCCCTGATTAACAAGTCCCCTTAATTACCGATCTCTATCATACTGGTGTACTGAAGAAGCTTGAAGCGAACAATGGAAACAAATAAAAAACAGTCAGCAATCAAAAGGAACAGACAAGGCAAAATCCAAGCCACATCAGCTGCAATTGGGCTAGCCTTGGGAATAGCCTTAGCCACAGCCTTCTATGCTGGTCGCCAGTCAACTAATTCGGCTGATATAGGCCAATCGACCGGCAGTCAGTCAGATAGCAAATTGGTCACATCAGTAAGACACCCGGCTGCAAATCTAGCCACATCTGGGGCAGAAGGAGCCAGAGGGGCAGCGATCGGGGCTAGTACCATAGCCGACATTGCCGAAGAGGCGGGGGCTTGGGTAGTCAACATCGACACTACCAAAGTTATTAGTTTTGCGCCGCAACCAGAAATTTTCGCCTACGGTGACCAACAATTTGTTGTGCAGCAACCGGCCCAAGTGGCTCAACAAAGGGGCATTGGCTCGGGTCTAATTATCAGAGCCGACGGCTATATTCTCACTAACAACCATGTGGTTGGCCGCGCCGACCAAATCAAAGTAACTTTATCTGATAAGCGCGTTTTCGAAGGCCAGGTAATAGGTCGAGACCAGGACAATGACTTGGCTCTGGTGAAAATTGCCGCGAAGAACCTCCCCGTGGCAAGAATAGGCGCCAGCAGTAAAGTCAGACCAGGCGACTGGGCCATTGCTATTGGTTCGCCAGCCGGACTAGATCACTCGGTCACCCTTGGCATCGTCAGTGCCCTGGGCCGCTCACTTTTCGAAATTTCGGAGCGAGGTCAGCTCATTCAAACAGATGCCGCCATTAATCCAGGCAACTCTGGGGGGCCCCTTCTCAATATTCAAGGAGAAGTAATTGGCATTAACACAGCTGTAAGCAGTTCTATGGGCACGGGTCATCAGATTCAAAATATCGGCTTTGCCATTCCCTCTGAAGTGTTTCAAGATACTGTCGAGCAGCTGCTCGCCTCAGGGGAAGTGAAACGTCCTTACGTCGGCATATTGATGCAAGAGCTCACACCAAACCTGCTGCAAGAGCTTGCCTTACCTCCAACACTGCGGGGCGTTCGGGTAGCCAAAGTTACTCCTGGAAGTCCTTCAGCTGAGGCAGGGATTGAAGAAGGAGACATTGTCACCGGTGCCGATGGCAAAGAATTCTCATCAGTAGAGCAGCTCAGAGCCAATGTGCGCAGCCACAAAGTTGGCGAGACCGTTGTCTTTCAGGTTGTGCGCCAGGGCAAAAGCCTTGCAATCAAGGTCATAATTGGCGATTTGAAAGCTTACCGCCATCAATAGAGCTTAAAAGAGGACCCCGGGGTTTAGCATGGGTACAATAAGTACTCGTAGCTAGGGTTATGGTTAATGCCCCGAAAAAGTGAAATCAAATTTCACCACTATCGAGAAATTGCAGCCATGGCGACGTGGTGGAAAGCAATCTTTCTCACACCAATTTGGGCATTCCTGTTGATCATGCCATTTGGAGCGTTCGTAAGATACTTCCTCCCAAGTAGTGTGTGGATTCCCAGTTTTATACTTGCAGTTATGCTCGGGCTCTTGTATTTTCTCCGAGATCTCAACCGCCGCTTTGTTACGGTCACAGACAAAGATGTCTACTTTGGCATGGGCAGCTATAGCCTGAGTAATTTACGGCGCATAAAAATTGGTTATGCCTTTCGCTTCTTCAATATATTGCCGACAAAATTAGTTCTAGATTTTGAAGAGGAGGGAGAAGTCCGGCACCTCGAGTTAAATCTAGCCTCAATTAGCTGGCAAGACAGCGAGGCCATGCTCGATCTATTAAGTAGGCGGGTTTCACAACTAAAGATAGACGATGACGTAGAGCGCTTACTACAGTCACGCAAACCACTAGTAGTATCACCAATACAAGATCCAGATCATGTAGAAATGAAATATCACTGCAAGCGCCTTGCCGAAGAATTGCCAGCAGTCTTAGAGCAAACGATATATGAATGGTCACGAGTAGTTGGCCCAATTGGCACTTTGCTTTTATGCACACCAATTTGGCTCTATTTCAATTGGATTCTCTTTAATGCTCTACGCGACTACAACGATGTAGCTGCCAATCAAGTCTTTTACGACACTCTGGCGCGCTATCTGGTCGACCTCAATGGTGCAGCATCGACTGGTGTATCGATATTCCAGCAGCTGCTAAATATGATTACGGCGTCTCCGTTTGTCACCATTGGCTTCGGTCTCTTGTTTGCTTATGGCTTGTTTCATTTCGTTGTTACTAGCCTGCTCACCCCAAACAAAATGACAATAAACAGAGAAGAATTATCTCTCGATATGTGGGCTCATCTCTTTTCATACAATTCAACCACGGTCAAATGGAAAGAGGTAGAACATGTCTCTTTGCTAGCTCCAGGCGGCAGTGCAGATCCCAAGAAATGGGAAATTGTCTTCGCTGGGCAGAAGAACAAAGTGCTGGCTAAGCTTCCCCTTGCTTCAGTCAGCAGTGAAGACAGGGCCAAGCTAGCCAGCGCCATCGAACGATTTTCTCCCAAATCAACTGTTGAAGCACAACTAACAGAAGCCCTCCGACCGAAGCAAGATAAATCGTATACAGAACTCTGGCTGCAATCATTGTCTAGCAGCTCACGCACCAATTTAGACCCACTAGAATCTGGTCACACACTCAAAGCTCGCAGCTACGAAGTAATCTCCACCCTGGCAATAGGAGGTGAGGGCATTGCTTACCTGGCCCACGATCTAAGATCAATTGAGAGCGGTACGGTATCGGATGTAGTACTGAAGGAGACATTGATTCCGGCGTATATTGATAAAGAAATTCAACAACAATGTGTGGAACGCTTTGAGAGAGAGGCCAGGCTTCTCAAAGATCTTGAAAGCGAACACATTGTTGGCCTGAAAGACTATTTCATCGAAGATAAGCGCTGCTACTTAGTTTTGGAATATATAAAGGGCCAGAGCTTGAGGCAATTAGTAACCGAAAAAGGCGCTCTTGAGCCAGAGCTAGTACTTGACCTGGCAAAACAAATGGCTGAAATTCTGACTTTCTTGCATAGCAAACAAATTATTCATCGCGACTTCACTCCCGACAATTTAATCATGCAAGAGAGCGGTAGGCTCAAGCTTATCGACTTTAACGTCGCCCGTGAATGGGATAAAGACGATGGCAAAACCGGCACAATAGTCGGCAAGCATGCCTATGTACCGCCAGAGCAATTTAGGGGAAAGCCCTGCGAGGCAAGCGACATTTATGCCCTCGGCGCCACACTCTTCTACCTCACAACTGGCGAAGATCCAGAGCCAATTTCTCACTCTTCACTAGAGCAAGTAAACAACCAAGAAAGCTCGTCATGGACAAAGTTAAGCACCATAATCAAAGCTTGCACAGCCATGTCACTTAAAACAAGACTGGCAAATGCCACAGAATTGAGCAAAGCACTTAATATTGAGATTGAAGCGGCACCACTGCCAGACATTGCGCCTGCTGGCGAGACAACGGGAAACACAGCAGCAGAAACAATAGAAAGCGACGGAGCTAAGATTTCACTGAGCAGTAACAGCCTCCCCGAGGCAATCAGTGTAGAGAGTCGAAACGCTGAAAAAGCGACAAAGATCGCCGAGGAACAACCATGGCAGAATTAAATGCATTGGACCGCCGCGATGAAGACTCCCAAACTATTTGCTTAGACTATTCAGACCAAGCCCGTCAATCACTCTTAACCTCGTTGCGTATGTCTATAGTGGTGTGGGGTCTGATACCAGCAGTAATAAGTGCTTTTGGCTTATTCAATCTATTGATATCAATAATATCCCACAACGAAAACGATAGGTTAAACGACTGGGCTCTGATATCCATCGGCCTGATCATTCCAACCTTGGTCTTAATCGCCATTCGTAATTTAAGCAAGGCACATCTGCTGTTAGACAAAAACGGCTTAGAAATTCCTCCTGATTTGCTCTCGACTAGACTCAAGGCGCAGTACATTCCCTGGAATACAATCAACAAAATTGCCTTTCATCAAAGTGAGTCTGACAAACAAAAGAAGATTGAATCGCCCCTAAAAAGCGACCAGATCGTGCTTTATCTAAAGCAACAGCAGCCGGTAGCTATAAAACTCGATCGCCTTGATATAGCCAGTTGCGAAAAGCTTTTAGTTTGCTTAGATGTCTTTGCGGGCGGTGTCGAGCGTGAGTCTCTTGAGGTGTTGAGTAACCTCATAAAAACTCATTTACGCGATCAAGCCAACCAGAGCCTAGCGGCCTTGGCAAAGGGAAATGTTCTCAGTCACACAGAATTATGGGAAGACGAGCTAAAGAGGCGCTTTCGGGCAGCCGCTTTTATGCCCCTTGAACCTGGGGTGATCATGCGCAATGGCAGTTTGACTGTACTGCGCCAACTGGCTCTCGGTGGTCTTTCAGCGGTCTACCTTGGGCAACTAGAAAATAATAGCTTGGTGGTGCTGAAAGAATCAGTGGTGCCCGACGACGCTAAAGTTGAGCTCAAAGATAAAGCCAGAGAGATGTTTGCCCGGGAGGCTAATTTACTAATCAAGCTACAGCATCCAAACATTGTGCCTGTGCTCGATTACTTTGTAGAGAACAGCCGAAGCTATCTCCTGCTCGACTATATCAGCGGCCAAGACTTGCGCCAATATGTCAAACAGAGCGGCCGGGTGCGCGAAGGTTTAGTGCTGCAATGGGCTCATCAAATCGCCGTTATCATCGATTATTTGCACAAGCAAGAGCCACCTATCATTCACCGCGATCTAACTCCTGACAATTTAGTTCTGCGCCCAGATGGAACTATTGTTGCCATTGATTTTGGTGCTGCCAACGAATTTATTGGCAACGCCACCGGAACCTTTGTGGGCAAACAGTCTTATATCTCCCCAGAACAGTTTCGCGGCAAGGCTTGCTTGCAAAGCGATATTTATGCGTTCGGCGGAACTCTTTACTATCTACTAACCGGCGAAGATCCCGAAGCACTCAGTCAATCGGAGCCTGCTGAAATTATTGAAGTCTCTCCCCAGTTAAATGATCTGGTTAAATGCTGCACTGATCTCGAACTAGAGACTAGAATTAAATCGGCGGCTGAAATAATAGAGTCGCTACAACGTATCTCCCAAGAAAAAGTATTGTGATTATGAGCGACAACCAAGACCAGAAAGCTAGCGGCAGCAACGATTCGAAGTGGCGCGAAAAGCTCACTCCCGAGCAATATCATGTCGCTCGCGAAAAAGGCACAGAGAGAGCTTTCACCGGTAAGTACTGGGATTGCCATGAAAAAGGGATTTATCGCTGCGTCTGCTGCGGCGCTGAGTTATTCAGTTCTGAGCACAAATTCGAATCGGGCTCCGGTTGGCCCTCCTTCTATTTGCCACTAAAAGAAGAGCACATCGCCGAACACCGAGATATGACACACGGTATGTTGCGCACTGAAGTTACCTGCAAAGAGTGCGGTGCCCACCTTGGTCACGTCTTTCCTGATGGCCCCAAGCCAAGCAATTTACGCTACTGCATCAACTCAGCTTCTCTAGAGCTTGAGCCCAAAGACTGAAACAATCGCTGAGGCCCGTCCATGAGCACGATCTTGCTGGCAGAAGTTGATGACAACGTCACCATTTTGGTTTCGACATTACTTGCCGCTCGGGGTCACACAGTTGAAACACGCTCCGATGGCAAAGAGGCAATTGAGCTGATTCGAAGCCAGCCCTTTGATTTGCTCATTATTGGTGATCAACTAAGCGACATTGACGGCATAGGACTAATTGTCAAAATTCGCGCTGTCAATTCACAAGTTCCGATTGTGTTCATTTCAAAAACCTGGCGCGAAGCAGCGGTCTACAAGCGCTTGACCCAAGACTTTAAAGTTAGCCTGGTAATTCATAGACCACTCAAAGCCGGTTTATTCGGAGCCCAAATCGATAGCATTTTTGCTTCGGCCGAAAAATCAATTCAATCGCATGTTGAGCACGAAGAGGCAATTATCAACACCCTGCAAGGCAACTATTTGAAGGTCTTGCCAGAGCGCTTTGCCAAAATTGAGATAGCCATCGCCCAAGCAAAAGAAAATCCCGATGACGCTGCAAGCTTATTAGAAGCAATCAGGCTGGCTCACAACCTCAAAGGAACCGCAGCTTCATGCGGTTTTGGCGTGCTCGGTGAGTCGGCTAGTTCACTAGAAAAAGCCCTCGATGCCATCAGAGAAAATAAGCTCACTCACCATGAAACAGCCTGGGAAGAAATTGATCTCATTGCTAACCTGGTCAGAGGCAACGCTCAGTCTCTCACGGGAGACCCGGTGGCCCAGGTAGATAAACGGGCCTTTGCCACCATCGAAACTCTAGAAGAAATGAATGCGCCCATTCCGCCACCACAATCAAGCGTTCCTTATGAGCCCCAAGATAACTTTGATACTTACGACGATTCAGCCTCAGTGCGCGTCATGGTTTTTAGCTCAGACGTTATGCCGGCCCATAAGCGAATTGGTCACAAAGATACTGGCATACCGGTGCAAGTAATTGTCAGCCAGAACCACGAAGATGCCCTGATTAAAGCAGGCAAGCTCTCACTTGATGCCGTATTAATTGACATAGACGTGGCCCAGCCCGCACCGGCGCTCAACTTAGCGCGAGAACTGCGTTCGCTTCCTGGTTATGAAACCCTACCAGTAGCGTTTCTTTCCACTTCTAAGCAGCAAAAGTACATAGAAGATTCCACCCATGCAGGCGCCTCACTCATGCTAGAGAAGCCCTTGCAGACTGATATTTTTAACGACGCCATCGAGTATCTGGTCAATGCCAGACAAGGTGGCAGACCGCGCATCTTGATTGTTGACGACGATGATGACTTTGTCCGAATCGTTGCTTCGGCCCTGGGGCAAGAAGGAATGTTGGTGCGGCAACTAGCTGATCCGACAAATTTACTGCAAGTAATTCAAGAGTTTCATCCTGACCTGGTGCTACTCGATGTCACTGTGCCAATTTTGAGTGGCTACGATGTCTGTAGAATGATTCGCACAGCTGCTCATTTTCAAGACTTGCCAATCTTATTTTTGACTGGACAAACTGGCCTAGAGACCCGGTTGGCCGCCTTTGAAGCCGGTGGCGACGACTATCTTCCTAAACCAATAGCACGAGTAGAGCTGCTTACTCGAGTTAAGGTTAGGCTTGAACGTGCTCGCATGCTGAAAGAGCGCTCAAATAAAGATATATTGACCGGCTTGTTGATCAGACGGGCCTTTATGGAACAGCTCAATGATATGTCAGAAGAATCTAAACGCAACGGCTTAATCTTCAGCCTGGCTCTCATTGACGTCGATCACTTCAAAAAAATCAACGACCAATATGGTCACTTAGCTGGCGACCGGGTGCTGGCAAACTTTGGTCAGCTGTTAAAGAAACGCTTTCGAGTTGAAGACTTCCGCGGCCGCTGGGGCGGCGAGGAGTTTATGGTGGCATTCCGCCACATCCAAAAAGAGACGGCTCAAGGCGCTCTACAAAGAGCCCTGGAAGAATTGCGGGCCCTTGAGTTTAGCGGTGATCACGGCGAAAACTTTGGTATTACATTCAGCGCCGGTCTTGTTTCATACCCCGATGACGGCAGCGATATAGAAGATCTAATTCGCAAGGCCGATGAGCGGCTTTATCAGGCAAAGAAAAATGGGCGTAACTGCTTAGTGGCTAAAGACTAGTTAGATCTGAGCAATTTGCTAAGCAAACAAAATTGTAGTGAAAGACTAATTAAGACTCTGGCCGGGCACAAACAATATGGTGACAGAGAAGGATGGCTAAATTGTTGGTAGTTGAAGATGACGAGAACCTGCGCGAAACTGTGCAGGATTGGCTCATTTTTGAAAAACATACAGTAGAGATAGCCATAACTGGGCCAGAGGCTTTGGAGCAACTTAGTATTAGTCAATACGATTTAATTGTGCTCGACTGGTATTTGCCTGATATCGACGGTATTGAAGTGCTTAAGCGCTATCGCGCCAGCGGTGGCACGGCACCGGTATTGATGTTTTCTGGTCGCGACTCTGATGAAGCAAGACAGGCTGGATTAGCTGCTGGCGCCACTAAGTTTCTGATAAAGCCATTTCGGCTCCAGGAATTATCAGCCACCATAAAGGAAGCTTTAGCGCAGAAGAAGTCTTAGCCAATTTTGCAAAACAAATAATAGAGAATGAAAGGAAGTAATTAATGAGTTCTTTAATCCACCTAGTTTGTGACTACGCACAAGGCGACCTGGCTTGGGCCGAGATCATCGCAGCCCTTTCGTGCAAACTGCACGACGATACTCGCATACACAGCACGTCGGTGCATCCCTTTGACACAATTTCCACAGGCTTCATCGTAGCGCAACTGGCTCTGGCAGGCAGTAAACTCAGACCGTCAAATATGTTGGTATTTGCCAACACCGCACCACGCCGAGACAAAAAAGAAGCTCGACCAAACAATGAAGGTGAGGGTTTGCTTTTCGCCACTCTAAAGAACGGGGTGCAGGTGCTTGCCGTAAACTCAGGCAATTCTCTTTCATTTGTTCGCAATGACATTCAAGAACTCTGGAGCACAAACGTAGAAGAGCAAGGTAGCCAATTTCGCTCACGAGACTATTTCCCCTTAGCTGTAAGCAAAGCCTCTAGAAGCGACTTCTCATTTATTAACCACAAACTTTCGATTGAAGAGGTGGTGCCCGAGCAGCCTAAAGAGGTAGTGGGTTATGTTGACTCCTTCGGCAATATAAAGACAACCATGCGGGCTGGGGACGCCAAGCTAGAGAGTTACACACCAGGAACTCGGTTAAAAGTCACCATCGGGGGCCACGTCAGCACAGCCACGGTGGCGACTGGAAGTTTCAATATTATGGAAGGAGACTTAGCTTTTTCTCCCGGTAGCTCAGGACACGATAAACGTTATTGGGAGATTTTTAAGCGAGGCGGCAGCGCTAGTGATGAGTTTGCTCACCCACCAGCTGGCTCTCCTATTAAAATTCAACCAGCATAATCGCCAAATCCCTTAATCTACCGATGACAAACCGTTATAACGGTTGATTAAATTGGTATGGTAGAGATAACACACCTTGACCACTAGTTATTTAGCCACTTAGTTATCTAGCCAAACGCCCGAAAGACCAGGATACATGATAGAAAAACAGGCAACAGCTGATGCCCTCCCCACATTATTGTTAGGGGCTAGCATAGTCTCACAGCCCAAGCTCGATGAGGCCTTGCTTACCGCTAAGAACCTAAACGTGCCACTTGCGCGTGCCTTGGCCATGCTCAATACTGTCAGCGAAACGACCATGAGGGTTGTCTTAGAAGCTGAAGAATTGGTGCGCTCGGACAAAGCCACAGTTGACCTTGCTCTAAAGGCTCTAAGACTGGCCAGGCAGAACAATATGACTATGGATGACGCCATAGGTGTTCTCAATTCAGTGCACAAAAAGACGCAGACAGTGCAGAGCATTGCCAATCCACTCACTCAACTGCTCCTGTCTGCTGATTTGATCAATCCCGAGCAATTGGGAAGGGCTGTGATTAAAGCCAAAGATACGGGCATGCAGATGGGCCGGGTACTGGTGCTCAACCGCGATCTTTCAAGCTGGATGATGAACGCCGCTCTAACTGCGCAGTTACTGGTGCGCGACAATAAAGTAACCAAAGATCAAGCCATCCAAGCTCTCCTGACCGTAGGCAGAAGGCGCATTAGTATCGAGCAAGCGCTCTTTGAACTCGGCCTCTATTCTGAGAAAGCGGGTCAGACTGTCCGTATTGGCGAACTAGTATTAATGGCTGGTTTTCTCTCAGACGGCGACATGCTTGAATGTATCGAGATTGAACTAGTCAAAGAGAAACAATTCGGTCAGATTCTTTTAGAACAGGGTCTCGTCACTCACGACCTCCTCGAAGCCGCAATTGTGTTGCAAGATATGGTGGCCAATTCAACAGTCAAAGCCTTCCAGGCAGCCGAAGCACTGAAACAAGTGAAAGCTCGAGGAGTGTCTGTTTATCAGGCTATTGCTGAGAATTATTCAGCAGCCCAAGCTCAACCAAGAGAGTTTCTACCAGCCGATCTATTAGTGCAGTCTGGTTTGATTTCGTCTTCTGAAATTGAAAAATTAGTTGATGTCAAAGAAAAGAGTGCTATCAAAGTTGGTAAGAAAGTTCTTGCCACCGGGGCAATGAGCGAACCAGTTCTTTACACCGCCTTGCGCACTTATTCGCTCTACACTCAAGGCTTCATTTCTTGCGACCAGGCCACCACTGCTCTGAAGAAATGCAAAGATGAAAATATTACTTTAGACGAGGCCCTAGCGAAGATGGGATGGAACGTTCCCGCTCGCATGCAATGGATATGGTGCTAAAGAAACTATTCCATAAATACTCGGGCCCAAGCTTCAGCTTTAGCTTGGGCATTTGCTTGGGTTTAGTCAGTTCAACAGCGCCAGCACTTGCTAGTGACACAGCACGGGAGCTTAGTGGCCAGATTGCCAAAGCACGTCCTAAAATTGGCCTGGCCCTCGGCGGCGGAGGTATGCGCTCGGCAGCTTGTGTTGGTGTTCTCAAAGTACTAGACGACGAGGGCATCCCCGTTGATGTACTAGTCGGCAGCGGTATGGGAGCGGTAGTTGGTGGCTTATATAGTGCCGGTGTAACACCGAAACATATCGAGGAACAATTCACCGAAAAGAAGCTGATGAGTGCCTATTTGACGATTCCGCTGAAATTGCGCATGCTCATCATTCCTCTTTTTTACACTCCCAGATTGGTTGGCATAGAGCCTTACGACGGTCTCTATCGCGGAAAAAAATTTGCTACTTATCTGAACAAGCAAGTACCAGAAACAGAGCGCAATATTGAAGATCTAAAAGTTCCTTTCGGCGCAGTGGCAGTCAATTTGCTTGATGGCAAGACAGTCACGCTATCAAAGGGAAACCTGGGCAAGGCACTACAAGCAAGTGCCGCAATTCCGGCTTTACGCAAACCTGTGAAACTATCTGACGGCATTCATGACGGCCTATTTGTAGATGGTGGCGTCCTCGTAAACATACCTGTATCTGAAGCAAAGAAGCTCGGAGCTGACATTGTCATTGCTGTCAGCGTCGACGAGTCACTTGGTGCGGTTGCTGAAAAAGACTTCCGCAAAATCGGTAGCGTCAGCCACCGCGTCATTACCCTGCACTTCAAAAAAGTAGATGCTGATCAGCTAGCTCAAGCCGACTATGTCATTCGCCCTAACGTTGATGGCATTGGCATGGTATCCGCGAAGTCAACCGACGCCAAACATGCCATAGAGGCTGGCGAGATGGCGGCACGAAGTGCCATCCCCGCTATTCGCGAGTTGATCGAAGACTTCCACAAGAAACAGAACTAAAACAGGTTAGCTTTTCTTTCTACTAGCTTTTCTTTCTACTAGCTTTTCTTTCTACTAGCTTGTCAGGGCAGTATCGAGACTGAGCTTCTTAGAGTTAAGTTCACTGGTGTCCATGTGCATATAATTTTCGAGACCGCCCTCAAGCAAACGTTTTACATCGCCGACAAAGCGGGCAGCAGGGCCGCCGTCAATGATGCGGTGATCAAAGTTGAGAGTGATAGTCATCATCGGACGAACTACGATTTTGCCATCGCGTACGACTGCGCGCTGTTCGATTTCGCCGATACCGAATGTTGATGTAGAGACACATGGTGGAATCAGAGCCTTGGCGCCCCATTTACCGATGGAACTCATACCAAAAGTAGCACCCAGGTATTTTAGTCGCACCGATGGATAGCGAAGACCTAACCAGAGAATAAAGCGACGGAACAACCACGGCATGTTGTTGAAATTGTTCTGCCGATCTAGATGCTCTATGGCGTCCATTTCAGCCTCGGAGTATTGTTTCAACTCAGAAGCAATTTCTTCGACAGACTTGGTATCTGGATTTTTGATAGCACCGAAGAAAACAGCGGGCTGCTCACCAATGTAACGTTCTACGGTGAAGCCAGCGACAATGTCGTTGAAAGTAACGGTACGGCCCCAGGGAAGCGACGCAGTGCGGCTATCTGGATGGGCCCGTTGGGCAATGGCAATTGCCTTAAGTAGTATGGCCGTCACTGTCACTTTTGAGCCCATAGTCTTTAACTGTGCTCGCATTTCTTCTACCCATGTCATATCGACATCGATAAATAAATAAGTTGGCACTGAAGACTTGCCGATGAATGTGATCATGTCGACCACATTCCAGCGGGGCCGAGGCAGAGAAGAGAGCGAGAAACCGCCTTTACTATTTTGTTTGTCCATTTTTTCTTCCGTCAGAAAAGCAGAGATAGATTCTAAGACAAGCTTTCGGTGAGCAATGTTCCCAACCTAACAGGTAGGGCGATCCTTCAATTTTTAACTTGTAAGGACCATTTGCCAGTCGCTCGTCAGAGAAACCCCAAAACAGCGACTATATTCATTATAGGCTACCTCTTGGCTTTCGAGAACTAACCTCCTGGTTGAATTACAGCTTTTTCAACGAAAGCCAAGCCAAAAATAGGCTTGTTTCCTATTTTTTTGGCCTAAATTAATCTAAATTCAGCGCTGCGTATCTTCTTCGAGCGGAGCTAAACCATCAGGGTCGGTAAGCTGGCTCTCATCTCGATCTTCCATAGGCGTGTCGACAGAAAGATTGCTGCGCGAGGCTGAGGCTACATTGGAAACTGGGGTTTGCTTGTAAGGGTCGTATCGGAGCACCGTCGGCGAACTAGAGCCAAACTGGTTCGGGTTAGACTGGTTGGCGTTAAACTGACTAGCACCGAACTGATTGGGACCGAACTGATTAGAGCCAGGCTGGCGACCCATCGGCTGACCAGAACCGCGGTTGGCGTAACTGCCAAAGCTTTGTGGAGAAGCTGGCTTAGAGCCAAGACCAGGAAAATGAAAATTAGCAATGCCACTACCAAAAGTGGCAAAGGGATCATTGCTCTTTGGCGCACTATCAGCAAACGGGCTGGCAAAGGCTTTTTTTCCTGTAGTTTGTGACAAGCCCGAACTGCCAGAGGCCGAGGCTCTATTGATCTTGTCTTCAACCATCTTGTTCAAAGTCGCTTCGCGACGTTTAACTTCTTCCAGTCGCTTCTCTAAAATCACCCGCTCTTCGCGGTTCTGACCTAACTGATACTCACTCTCTTTCTTTAGTTCTAAATACTTGGTGTAGGCAAACCATCCGCCCAGTGAGATACACATAACCAACATGCCCACCGTGACTTCAAGCCACTTAAAGCCGTTCTTCTCTTCCACCTGAGGCGAAGTAATATAGTCAAGCTCGTCTTTCATCTCAAGGGCTGATTGGTAGCGCAAATAGACGTCTTGTTGTGTGGCCCTTCCAACAATCAAATCAGCGGCTTCGGAAATCTCTTCATCAACATCACGTGGAGAGCAAACGGTCAGCGCCAGCGGCTCTTCTCCAGTGAGAAGAAAATACATGGTGGCGCCCAGGGCGTAGATATCAGAGCGCGGATCGGCTCCGCCCCAATACTGCTCAGGTGGCGAGTAGCCCTGCGAGACAACATGGGTGTTGTCACCGTCATCTTGGTAGAGACGAGCAATACCAAAGTCGACCAACTTAACGTTGTCTTTGGTGTCGATCATGACGTTGGACGGCTTCAAATCGCGATAAATAACGGGTGGATCATGAGCATGCAGATAGTGCAGCACGTCGCAAATCTGCTTAGACCATGTCAGCACTTGATCTTCAGAGAAGGGCTCTTCCCGTTCTTTGAGCATGTCGTGGAGGTTATGACCCTCGACGTACTCCATAACCAGATAATACTCTTCGTCTTCGCGGAACGAATCGAGCACCAAAACAATATTGGGGTGCTGCAATTTACTCAGCACTTTAGCCTCGCGCAAGAAGAACTGCTGAGCTTTCTCTTTGTCTTCATCACGGAAGAAATCATCACGCAGGCGCTTAACTACGCACTTACGGTTATCGAGGTTAAGGTCACGAGCCAGATAAACAGTGCCCATGCCACCCTGGCCAAGATAGTCGACGACCTGCCAGCGCCCCCGCAGCACGAAAGGGCCATCCTTGTGGGGATCGCGGTACGGTAGTCCATGCTCGAAACTGGATGTCATAGGAGATCTAGTATAACAACATTTAATCTAATTCAAAAGAAGATATTTTAGACAGAGCTCTCTAAATAAATCTAGACCTTTAGCGTGTTCGGCTGAGAAGGAATAATCAAGCTCTTTGGTGAAATAGCTGTCTAGCTCTTCTCTCGGCAACTTAGTACGACGGCCTGCTTCGGCTAAAACCTCAGCATAGTCGCAGCCGAGACCAAGCACCAACGAGTCATGGAGAAACTTATTCAGAGTTTCAAAATCTTGCTGATTGGCCTCAACCCAGCTCTTCCGTGCCGCCCAAACACCGAACACCATGGGCAAATGAAAACGCTCAAACCACCACTGCCCTAAATCTCTGCGCTCAAACTGGGAGGCCAGGCCGCTGCTTGCAACTTGCTGATCAGCCGCCAGGGCCCTGTCACCAATAATGACGCAGCCATCAAAAGCCTCATCGGTGGGCCAGGCATCGATTCCCGAGATAAAGTCAATAGATTTTAGAAAATCTAGCCCAGTCTGACCGGCGCTAATACCACCAAACTCTTCAGCCAGAAGCACCTTTACAAGATTATTGGAGGTCGCCGAAGACTTAGAAAGAGCAATCCGAGCGCCTCTAAGCTCAGCCAGTGGCTTTTTGCTAAAAAATAGCACACTGCCAACAGCACCGCGGCTGGCTATACAAAGCTGATCGAAGAGCCGAAAGCCGCCGTCTTCAAGATAGAAATGGGCACTCATAGCCCCCAAGTCAAGCTCACCGCGCTCGTAAGCGCGATTGAGATCGCCGGGAGTGTCCATGGCCAACTCAAGGTTGGCCGGCATATTTTTGAGAAATGGCAAAGTAATAGGCAGACAATTGACGAAATCAATCTGACCGAAGACCACAGGCCGATTCAATAGAAAACTAGTAATTGGGATTTCCAGTGCCAAAAAATTTCGGCAAAAAAAGTGGGAGTGGACCTAGAGTTTTCTAGTATATTTCTTGCGGCCGCACTCCCTATTTCAATTATGCAGGTCTAACGTCAGTCGTCAAGAGGTCAAGTAAAAAGTGGTTGCGGTAACAACAAAACCGGTGCGAATGATCGACCTGATTCTTGCTAAGAGAACAGGTGCCCATCACACAAAGAGCGATATCGGCTTTCTTGTAGATGGCATCATGGACGGCAGCATCCCCGACTATCAGCTAGCAGCCTGGCTCATGGCCGTTTGCTGGCAAGGCATGACCTTAGAAGAAACAGCCTGGCTCACTGATGCCATGCGACACTCCGGCCAGATTTTAGACTTGTCAGCCATTGGCCCTGTCATTGGTGACAAGCACAGCACAGGCGGTGTTGGTGATAAAACTACTCTGGTATTCGTACCCTTGCTCGCCGCTGCTGGAATACCCATGGCCAAATTATCCGGCCGCGGACTAGGTCACACTGGGGGCACCATCGACAAACTAGAAGCAATCCCTGGCTTCCAAGTTGATATCAGCATCGACCAATTTATCAAACAAGTAAAAGAAATCGGCATGGCCATAGGCGGACAGACAGCTGAATTGGCTCCAGCCGATGGCAAAATATACGCACTGCGTGACGTCACTGGAACAGTCGAATCAATTCCACTAATTTGCGCTTCCGTAATGTCGAAAAAACTAGCGGCTGGTGCTAATTTCATTATTCTCGATGTAAAATGCGGCCGTGGTGCCTTTATGGAAACCGAAGAAAAAGCCATTGAACTAGCTCAAGCCATGGCTGAAGTCGGTCGCATCTTGAAACGCCCGGTTACTGCCGTTGTCACCGATATGGAACAACCCCTCGGCCGGGCAGTCGGTCACACAGTAGAAGTCATCGAAGCAATCGAAACGCTGAAGGGCAATGGTCCAGACGACCTCACTGAACTGTGCATGGAACTTGGCTCTCTTGCTCTGGTGCATGCTGGCAAAGCCAAAGACAACACCGAAGCCAGAGCTAAATTGCAAGATTTGATTAGCAGTGGAAAAGCACTAAGCACCTTCTCCACACTGATCAAGGCCCAGGGCGGCGACGACAAAGTTTTGACCGACTACAGCCTAATGCCAACGGCGAAACAGACAAAACCATTTGTGGTGCCAGGCACTGGTAAAAAATGGCTCGAGCACTTAGACGGAAAAAAAGTAGCAGAAGCTTGCAAACTTATGGGAGCAGGCCGCACTAAAAAAGGTGACCCTGTTAATCTGGCAGTGGGTGTCGTGCTGCAAATCAAAACCGGCGATGAAACTAGCGGTGGCGCAACGGCAGCAATGGTGCACTACGACACTGAAGAGCAATTTGAAGCAGCTTCGAAAAAACTGCTTGAGGCCTTTACTTTCTCTGATAAATTTGTCGCCAAACCTAAACTAATTAAGGCCAGCATTTCTTGATGACATCGGTAAGAGCACGGGCCTTAAGGCTGATTCCCTATGGAGTTTTTGATGCAGCTACCAATATGGCCATTGATGAGGCCCTGCTCGAACTGCACTTGCAAGGTAAAACTCCAGCTACCTTGAGATTTTATGGCTGGGAACCACCGGCGGTTTCTTTCGGCTATTCGCAGAAAGTTAGCCCTAGAACTGTCGAAAAAGTTCGCGCCGCTGGTTATGATGCGGTGCGTCGTCCAACTGGTGGCCGTGCAGTTCTACACGAAGGCGAGCTCACCTATTGCTTTGTTGGCGCCGGACCAAAACAAGATGGCATCGACTTTAGACCCGACGCTGAAATTGCCGGAGCGGCACCATCATATTGGTTAGAGCAAGGCAGCCCCTATGAGGGATTTTTACCTGGTTCAATTAACCAGGCCTACAAAGAAATTTGTGACGCATTGATTTACGGCTTAAGAGAACTCGGAGTAGCTGCCAGCCTTGGCCGCAGCAATAGTGCTTACAAAGACTACGAAGATTGTTTTCAGGCAACCACACAAGCCGACTTGCAATTTGAAGGCAAGAAGATTGTTGGCAGTGCCCAACTGAGACGCAGGCACGGTGTTCTACAACACGGCTCAATCATGATCAATCAATCGCAGACCAAACTATCTGAGATTTTTGGCTTAGCTGAGCGAGAAAAAGCAGAAGAATCGCAGACCGAAACAACTGATCGCCACTGTAATTTAATTGACGTTCTTACTGGTGGCTACGATCGCACCACCTTAGAAGAAGCGATTGGCCGCGGTTTTACCCGCAAGTTTGATTGTCACTTTGCCGTCTATGAGCTAACCGACGAAGAAATGGAATTCGTGGCAGAATTGAAAAAAGACAAGAGTCGCTACCAGATTCTTTAGCATTTCAGGGTTTGCTGAAAGACAGAGGCTCGCTGTTTCGTAATTACCCCACTGACAAAAGGCAAGGACGCGTATAACCTTGGCTTACGGGTAAATATTAATTAGCTCACTTTACTAGTTCTCCAAGCTCTCCGTTGCCCCTAGCCTCGCTCCCCCGACAATGTAGAAGACATACCAGGCACAATTTCTCTTCAGTACCGCGTCAAGTTTTAGATAGCTCACTAACAACGTTATCGTCTGTGGGTTGAGCCGCCCTACTAACCAATAGTCAATTCAGGTAAGTGCAACATTGTGCCATCGCAATCTCTAGGATTTTGTACTAAGGCTCCATTTTTGCAGGGATAGAACGTCAGTGCAGCTTCCATCAGTCTGGCGCTTGCATCTGTTGGCTGCGCAGCCTTGGCATCTTTGGAAGCGTCAGATACTAAGTTAGTAAGTTCGTTCTGCATGATTTGAACCTCTTTGTTATTGGTTGCGATTCAACTTCGAGTGCTCCGGATTGGCTCCCGCATCTCGGTTATGCAACAACAATAACAATCAGGTTAAACCGACTGGTGACGAATCCGTGACCGAAACGTGACCAAAATTTCAAGGCAAAACCCTAAGGCGACGCTCTTTGCGCTTAGGTTTAGCGCCCTCTTCGCCTAGTTCTTCGGGCGGAACGATCTCCATAATTTCTCTCTTGCGCTCAGCTTCAAGAAACTCTTTGAATTGTTCGACAAACTGCTCTGGGCAGACAGTCACCTTGGTCACTTCACCCATAAAGAAATTAAGAGCCATCTCTTCAGACATCTCATGGCGAGCTATGACCGGCAAAACGCCATCGTTCATCCAGCGATAACCTTCTTGCAGCGGCAAGATAAAATGATTACCTGGTCTCAAAACCTCAACATTGGTGATGCCAGATTGCACCAGATGGTTGGTCAACCCTTTAGACAAGGGTAGGATGTTAGCCGACTTAGAAAGATTGATAAAGACCTGATAGGTAGAACCTTCAGCCACCTGAAACAGCTTCAGACCACTTAGGCCAGCAGAGAAGAGAGCAGCGCTCAGCTTTTCCCAAACATTTCTGTCGGCGTCACGGTCTTCTGGATTAAACTGCAAAATCAGAAACGACTCAGTTTGGTGAACGCTGAGAGCTCTATATGCTTTAGATTCTTTTGAGATAGAAGAAAGAATCTCTTCATCGCTCAGCTGATGGAACTGACTCAATTGCCGCCAGTTAGCACTAGTATTAGCACTACTAATAGTGCGGGCATAGCTGCCAAATCGCGATGAAAACAGCTTGAGAAAGAGTGCTTTAGAATCTAGGGCAACTGCAGGAACAAAAGACGCTGCAACTATTGATGGTGGCTGAGAATTAGTAATGACTGATTCCTCTGCGGGTGCTGGTGAATGTGCCTCAAATTATGGCATCAAATTTAGTGCCACCAATTTACCGGCTACATTTAAATTTAATCGTAGTGCTGATAGCCCAAATGTTCAAGCCCCAGTAGCTAGTTTTAACCCGAGCTTACCAAAGCAAACCTTATTAGTAGGATAGTTGCATATACAACTGACAACTAATGAAACATGCCACCATTTTAAAATACTTGAGGACTCAAGTATTTTGCTAAGCCATTATCCCCGGTGCCTAAACTTTCCCTGATACCAGAAATAGGTGTATATACACCTATTTCTAAAAAGCATTACCTCAAAGCCGAAACTCGCGTCTACAAGATAGTTGCATATACAACTGACAACTCAAATGGAACCCAAAGACTAACAAGAACAGACCATGGCGGCTCTAAATTCAGTCTCGCTATTTCTTCATTCGTAAAGTCTCGGCCCTTAACTCAAATACTTCGGCCAAAGGATTCCGATTAGTCTTTCGCAGCAGAGCAGCGTAAGACTCAAGAATACGAACATATTGATTATCTGCTTCCGGATGAAGAAGGTTAGTTACGGCCCTAAACTGTTGATACATGGCTTCGTATTGAGCATATTTGTCAGGGCCAAACTGATCGGCAAGCAGCTTTTGAGTTTCACAAGTTAATGACTCATATTTCTCTAGAAGCTCAATAGCACGTATATAGAGCCCCTCCGATTCTGAAAAACGCTCCTGGTTCTGGTAGAAATCAGCTAGTAAATTCAAAGGTAGGCAAGCACCTAAACCATCTTTGTCATCTAGTTCTGCACTAGCCAGAGCTGCTAAATAATTCTCTTCAGCCGCCGCCAAATTGCCGCCGCTCTCAGCTGATAAGCCAGCTTGGCAAATTCCAATATAGCTGTATTCTTCGCCGTCACCAAACGAAATAGCATCCGCAACCGACTCTTTGACAAACTTGAATGATGCAGCTAGCTTCTTAAAACTATCCATTTTTCAACCAGGAACCTGATTAGGAACTAGCACTATCATATGGTATGCGATGCTTATGTTGGTGGCAAAGAACTTTTAGTAAGTAGAGTAGCTCAAGAAAAATGTTTCGGAACGTCGGCCAAAGAGATGATGAAATACAATAGCTATTAGCCTCGCTTCGACAGACTACCACCCGGTAACTTCTACAAGGGTGTGCGTATAAATCGAGAGTGAGTGGACACTCCAACTATCCAACTACCCAAAGCCCCACTTGACAGCTGCGCGGCTTCGGGAGTACATTAGAGGCGCTCGGCTTTTTCGAGCCACCTGTGAAAGCTTTGCAATCACAAGTGCCTGGAATCTCTTACTAACTACAACCCTATGCAACGGCGCTTCTTTCTTTGAGGGAAGTATTCATTCGCTATGTCATTTTTGACAAACGAATGTTTTGACCTGCCGAAGTTCAAGAAGAACCCGAAGAATTCGAAGCACCCAAAGTCTTCGAAGAATTCGACTTAGCCTTGCATTACTCACGGAGGGCTCAAAAATGATTGAGCATAATGAGGCGCCCGATTACTCGGACGCTAGCGCTTCTGCGCGGACCAACAGCAATACCAATACAAAAGCCAGCACTTACGCCAATAGCGAGGGTTCACGCCACAGCACTCAAACTATAGAAAGAGAGGACAACCCGCTCGATTCATTGGCCGAGAGCTGGGCGCCAGAACAGGCAGAGCAAGGCCGAGGGCTATGGTTGAATGGCTCAAAGATACTTGTCATGACGTTCGGAGTAATAATTCCGATTTTACTTCCTACCTTATTTGTCATAGGCAGCCACAAAAGACTTGTATTGCTCATGTTCGCCCATCCCCTAGAGACGTTGATCGCAATTGCACTGTGTCTATCGATACCACTGACAAATCTAAAATTGCACCGAGCCATTTGCAACGACAATTTCGTCTTTGGCCTTAAGCCCGGGCTAGCTGCTGGACTTGCTATTGGAACAGCACTGACGATTGCCATCACTTGCATAGCGGCAACGCTTGTTAACACTGGCAACAAAGAATTCGTGTTTGGTCCGGATGCCCAGATGCTAGGCAATATGTGGGGGATTGGTCTACTCTATCTAGCCGCTTCTATGATTACGCTGCAACTGGTTCTGGCAATTAGAAAGACAAAAGAACTAGATTCTGCTAGACGAAGAATACTATCGTATCTCTGTTTCGGAGCATTATCAGCGGCCTTAACTCTCGTTGGCACCGAAGTTCAGACCCTCGTTGCCCACTACTATGAGAGGCAAGCCCTCAGTTCAAATCCAAAAATTAGCTTACCCGCGCTTTCGTTTTTGAGGCAAGTAAACTGCGAAAGGCAACTAAGATTGCTCTGCGCTGACTCTCGCGCTGCGGGATTCACCGGTCTCTTCATACCAGTAAAACAGGTTGAAGCAGAGAGGCTCTATTTCATGCTTGAAGGCAAACCTTTCGTCATTGAAAATAAAACTGACACTGCCACCACAATTCCAATTCAACAGTTTAGCTATGAAAATTCCACTTATCGGATGAATGCTGAGCAACTGAGAAATTTTGCCATCGGATCGAAAATTCCCGGTGTATCACTCACCCGCTCTACTATCAACGGCAACCTCCATCCGGACAATCTCTCCGCCACGCTCGTTTGGACCATGGTATTTCAAAACGATGGCAAAGAAGCGCAAACAGCCAGAGCTGAAATTTCTTTACCGGAAAGCGCAGCCATCACCGGTGCCAAAGTTTGGCAAGATGGTGAAGCAATTGATGGCGATTTTTCGCCTGAAGGCAGCCAGCATCAATACGATGGCCAAAGTAGGGTTGACGGCAGACTGACTGAACTTGGACGTGGTAAGTACCTGTTACAGAGTAAATCACTTACACCTGATAGCCAAGTTAAGATGCAGGTAACGATGGTACTACCTATGGAACTAGAGCAACTCGAAAGTGCACAAATTAAGTTGCCGCAAATCATAGAAAGCAATTTTTCACTGGAGGGCGATCACAACTTAGAACTACTATCAGACAATACTTTTGAAAATTCTCAACCTGCCTTTACCACCGGGCGAAGAGAAGACGGGCTTAAATTCTTGTCTGGTTCACTGACAACAGAACAAATTGAAAATTCACCTCTTTCTTTTCTCTGCAAACGACACCCAATAACAGCACTGGCGTCGTGCGAAGACAAAGGTATCTTCCAAGATTACTTTGAAAGAGTTAGACCAAAGAATGTCCAAGAGACACCAGGCATCCCTTCCGGTACCTATCTAACTAGACAAATTGAGCAAACTATCGCAGCTGCCCCAGGACGAGTGGTAGTCGTCTTAGACGGCTCAGTCGAAACCTCAAAATATCTAGAAAAGATAGAAGAATCACTAAATCAAATTCCCAGCGGCATTCCCGTTTCAGTAATGGTGGCAAGCAACGAAGACAAAACCTTATCTAAGCCAGAAGCTCTAACAACTGCCCTGCCCAAGCTAAAAGACGTTAAATTCACTGGAGGACAGGAGAACCTCAAGGCCCTAGTGAAAGCAGCTGAATTTGCCGGACAAACGAAAGAAGGCGTAGTTTTGTGGCTTCACGGAAGACAACCAGCACTGCATAAAGAGATCTATATTATTTCGCCGTTTGCCTTCAAACCTGCTCTTTATGAGCTTGCCTACGATCAAGCAGAAGCTGTGGACGATAAATTCTTCAGAAACCATAGTGAGTTGTCTGCGTTTTCTCAAGTGTCAAGAAGCGGCGATCAACTAGCTGACCTAAGTAGATTCTTCCGCCGCTGGCAAGCGGGAAGGAAAGAATACAATGTGGTTTCAAAACTTAGCCGCAGCCCAATTGCAAATGCAGCGCCAGTCAATGGAACAGTGGAGAGTGAGACAAAATATCTAATGGCTCGCAGTATAAATTCTGAGTTAATAGCGCGGAATGCCGCAGCTGAGTCAGCCATTTTTGCCACGGCCTCCCGCATCGTTTCACTGAACAGCTCTCTCTTTTTCCATGCTCGAGAAAGTGAAGCGGTAACAACCACAGTACCAACTCTTGCCGGTGCAACTTTAGGAACTATTGCACCTCAAGGCACTGACTCAAATGCTGTTCAAGGCGTGGTCACGGCAGGTACTGTACGTGTCAACAACTTAGCCAACTTAGAAGCGCTGCTGAATATTATTGCCAATTTCATAGAAATGACCATGCTGATTGGAGGAGTTGTATGCACGATTAAAGGAGCAATCTTAAAAGGCCGCAGTGTAAAAGTATTTGGAATACTAGAACTGAGCCGCACCGGCTTGATTATCGGCGGAGTAATCTGCATCTTCGTCGGCCTAGCCGTTCCCGGAGTCATAAACTTCTTTGTGGCATCGGCTCGCGATGCCGCGCTCTTCAACTAAGGTAAGTCACCGAGTTCTTCTAAATTTAGACACTAAAAAATCTACTTCAGAACCAGGTGCGAGAGCCAAAAGAGAGAGTCTGGTTGGGAATTTTCAAGGATTCAAAACTAACCTTCTCCTGAAAAATATAATGCCCTACCGGTAAACCGATAGGGCATTGATATTAGCTTTTAAGCTTGCATACTGGTTAGTACTTTAGAGGAAAACCACTAAAGACGACACGGGCTGCAATTTAATAACGGCCTCTGCCGCCACCGCCGCCGCCATCGCGGGACTTAGGCTGGGAAACGTTAACTGCAATCTGTCTGCCATCAACTTCACGTCCGTTGAGAGCTTTAATTGCAGCTTCAGCTTGGGCTTGGGTCGCCATTTCTACGAAAGCGAAACCACGTTGTCTGCCAGTCTCACGATCGGTTGGGATCGCTACTGATACAACTTCGCCGTACTCAGCAAAAAGATCTTGAAGATCTTGCTGTGTAGTTTTGAATGAAAGGTTTCCTACAAACAATTTGTTATTCACGTCAATTTTCCTCTTACGACCGCAAAATCTCAGTTTATCGAGACAATTGGTCCTTTTGTACTGTACTAGTTTGGCATGGTTTTACGTTTGAAACCATAGCCAAGTCCATTTGGCAAAGTTGCCTTAAGCAGTCTTTACCTAATCTCTGCTGAACCATCCAGCTTAGGCGCTTTTTGGGCAACCTGAGCCTTCCCCTTGGCTTCGCTTGGAAGATCGGCCGAGAGTTCATCAGAGACCACACCGTTGCCTTTCGGCCCCGTTGTAGGAACTTTATCCGCTATTTGCGGTTTTTCTTCATTAGACCTAGCTAAGGCAAGCGTTTTTTCGCGCTCTTTTAAGAGCTTTACTACCTTGGCTAATTTGCGCAGATTGGCCCGAGCTTCAAATTGCTCGGTTATATCGACGTCGTGTCTTTCAATCATTTTCCATTCGCGAATGGTACGGTCGAGCAAAGCCTTGTCTATTTCAGTGTCTTTCGACTTACGCAAGATACCAGTCATAGAACGGGCGAGAAGTACGTGACCAGTGGGGTCACCAGGATCAAACTGCACAGCTTTAGAGAGCTTTCTATAAGCCTCTTTGAAATTTCCCTCAACTAGCGCCTGCTCACCACCAAAGCGCATGTAAGAAGCTTCAGACATACGGCCACTGATACCTTTACCAAAGAATGCCGCATTGGCAGGCTCTCTTGAATAAGAGGTAGCGTCGTCATCATTAATTTGTGGCGAAATAGTATCTGCCTGTGCCGCCTGACAATTCAAAACTGCCCCGGCAACAGAGAATAAAGCTAAGCCAAAGATAGTGCCTACTTTCATATGGTTACTTCTCAAGGTTCAACATCTGTATTTTTCAAAGTAACGTCAGCGATGTCAACATGCTGACCGGTCTGAATATCTGAGATTTCAGCTTCTAACTCAGCGATACGGGTGTCTATACGGCCGATTTGAGTCAACTCTTCTTGAATTTTCTCTTGTAAGACACGTCCATCAATCGTTGAATTTTCAAAGAACAATGTATAGGTACGTTGTCCGATGGTTTGCAAATGCTGCGTCTTCTCTGAAGTCAATGACATCACAGTCATCTTCAGCTTAGCCGCTTTGGCAGCGCGATTAGTCTGATCAGCGGCCTGCTTGGTCGCTTCTTTCACTTTGTTGAAAATGTTATCTAAACCGGCCATGTCGAAATCTCATGCGTTGACTAAAAAGAGAAACCTAACCTAAACAGTTATTGAACCATCAGACAAATTGAAACGCTGATGAATCAGCCTGACGGCGTCCCGTCCGTGTTTGGCAGAAGTGATAACACTCATGCGCATGTCTCCAGTGGCTACCATTTGCACAGGAATGCTGGCATTGTGCAGCACCTCAAAGACTCCAGCTACAACTTCTGGCCTATTAGTAAGCCTTCTACCAACGACTGAAACCTTAGCGATATCTGTCTCTACCTGCATGAGCGGATTGCCTAAACTCAAGGCCAGCGATTCAATTAACTGCTGCACCCGAGGCAAGGCTGATTTTTCTATAGTGAAAACTAACTCTTGCGACGGCTCATCTTCGTGCTTAAGTACCATCACCATATCAGTTTGAATACCAAGCTCTTGCAAGCGGGTGAATAGCGCTGATATTCCTTCTAGTGGTTTGCTTTCGTTGACATTGTCGAGGCTTTTGAGAGTAACGCTAGCCGAATTCATATCACAAGAAATGCCAGCAATAGCGTATTCAGGAGAAGCTACTCGATGGGTAATGAGAGTGCCAACGTCTTCTGGTACGAAGGTGGAGCGCACTCTTATTGGTACTTGGTTATCCATGGCAAGTTCTACCGATCTAGCATTCATCACCTGTGCTCCCGTGGCAGCAAGTTCTAACATCTCTTCGTAGCTGACCGATGGCAGTTTTCTGGCATCAGAAATAATTCGCGGGTCAGCGGTATAAACTCCTCTTACATCAGTATAGATGTCGCAGCGATCGGCGCCCAAAGCAGCGGCAAGTGCCACAGCAGTGGTGTCGGAACCGCCCCTACCGAGGGTGGTCAACTCTTCGTTTTCAGTCACGCCCTGAAAACCCGCAACTACGGCTATTTCGCCACGAGCCAACGACGACTCAAGGCGATCAGTGCGCATTTCTTGAATTTTAGCTACGCCATGGCGGCTCTCAGTAATAATGCCAGCCTGAGCTCCAGTGAAAGACTTAGCTTCATGCCCCATGGTTTGAATAGCCATGGTCATCAAGGCAATCGAGACTTGCTCGCCTGTAGCTAGAAGCATGTCCATTTCACGGGGATTGCGCTCACCCGATGTGGGAGTAATTTGCTCAGCCAGAGATATAAGATGATCAGTCGTGTGGCCCATGGCTGATACCACGGTAGTAACCTCATGGCCTTCGCTGGCAGCTTTCACCACTATCTCGGCGGCTTTGCGAATCTTATTTACGTCTGCGACTGAGGTGCCACCGAATTTTTGAACGATACGGGCCATGAATCTCGATTATCTGCCAAAGGAAAAACTGATAGAAGTACCACCTGACAATGATAGCGGATGCACCAAAGCAAAAGAGAAAGGCGTTACCAAAAAAATCTAATCAATTTTTCACTTTGGCGACAAAATCTCTTGTACTAGATCTCTTTTACTAGATCTCTTGCACTAAATCTCTTGCATAGGAATGCGGATATCTGTGCCAGCAGCAAAATCAAGAGCTTCATCATAGCCAGCATCGACGTGACGAATAACGCCCATGCCCGGATCAGTTGTAAGCACACGGGTCAAACGCTCGGCGGCCTCAGGGGTGCCATCGGCAACGATGACTTGACCCGAGTGCAAGGAATAACCCATGCCAACTCCACCACCATGGTGCAGCGAAACCCAACTGGCGCCGCCAACAGCATTGATCATGGCATTCAAATAAACCCAGTCGGCCACAGCATCAGAGCCATCTTTCATCGCTTCAGTTTCACGATTAGGTGAAGCCACCGAGCCCGAATCGAGGTGATCACGGCCAATCACAATTGGTGCTTTGACTTTGCCTTGAGCGACTAGATCATTCATGATCAAGCCCATTTTCAGGCGATCGCCATAGCCCAGCCAGCAGATGCGAGCAGGTAGACCTTGGAATTTAACCCGCTCGGCTGCCAGTTTGATCCAGCGACAAAGCTCGACATTATCTGAAAAGTTAGCGAGGATGGCCTGGTCAATAACAGCAATATCTTGCGGATCACCCGAGAGTGCCGCCCAGCGGAATGGCCCTTTGCCTTCGCAGAAAAGTGGGCGAATGAAGGCGGGAACAAAGCCGGGGAAATCAAAGGCATCTTTGACACCGTGATTGAAAGCCTCTTGGCGAATGTTGTTGCCATAGTCAAAAGTAATTGCACCCCGTTTTTGAAATTCGAGCATCGCTTTGACATGGGTAACAATGGCGCTGTCAGCCAATTGTAGATATTCAGCAGAATCACTAGCACGCAAGCTAGTGGCTGCAGCAATCGACATGGGCTTGCCGTCTTTAGCCAGCGGAATATAACCATTGAGCGGATCATGAGCTGAGGTCTGATCTGTCACAACATCAGGGAGGAAGCCCATTTCAAGCATACGCGGCAGCAGATCGGCGGCATTGCCACAAATACCAATAGATACGGCCTCACCCTTTTCTTTAGCGGCTTTAGCCAAAGTGAGAGCATGCTCTAAGCTATCAGCCTGCACATCGAGATAGGCTGTTTCCAACCGTCTTTCGATTCTGGTTTGGTCTGCCTCGATACAAAGTGCTACCCCTTCATTCATAGTGACTGCCAGTGGTTGAGCACCACCCATGCCGCCAAGACCAGAAGTGAGAACAATACGCCCCTTGAGACTGCCAGCGAAATGTTTGCGAGCAAGAGAAGCGAATGTTTCATACGTACCTTGCAAAATGCCCTGGGTACCTATGTAGATCCACGAGCCAGCAGTCATTTGGCCAAACATCATCAGGCCTTTTTTGTCGAGTTCGCGGAAATGCTCCCAGGTTGCCCAATGTCCAACAAGATTGGAGTTAGCGATTAGAACTCGGGGGGCATTGAGATGGCTTTTGAAAATGCCCACGGGCTTGCCTGACTGAATGAGCAAAGTTTCATCATTCTCAAGGCCAATCAAAGCTTTCACTATCGCTTTGAAACAAGGCCAGTTACGTGCCGCTTTTCCTGACCCACCATATACAACTAAGTCATTTGGACGTTCGGCCACATCAGGGTCAAGGTTATTGAGCAGCATGCGCAGAGCAGCTTCTTGCACCCAACCTTTGGTGTTGAGCTTGTCGCCGTGGGGAGCACGCACAGTAATCGCTTGATCGGAAGCAAGGATTGCTTTGACTAAATCGGCGCCCGAAGAAATATCTTTAGAGGTGCCGGCAGAAGTGCCTGCTGTGGTGGTCATTTGAATTTTCCCCTTTGCTCAAGAATGAATTATGAGAGAATTTATGAAAGAATTACTGCATATGCGGCGTAAGAGCGGCTAAGCGGCAATAATAGCTTAATTGCTCCGCTTGGCCCTCGGTACTTAATAAATATGCAATTCTAAGAGAAGACGGTCAAAACTCTCAGTCATCAAATCAGTCCAAACATTCAGTTCAAATAGTCACAAACTAAAAGGGGTTACTCTTCATGGTCAAGGAATTAAGTAAGAAAGAGCCGAAAGTCGAAAAGACTTTTGAGACCCTCTCTGGCATTCCGCTTAAGGCTGTCTATGGGCCTGAAGATATCAAAGATTTTGACTATAAAGCAGCCCTAAACGATCCGGGTAAATTCCCTTACACCCGCGGCATCCACGACACCATGTATCGCGGCAAAATGTGGACCATGCGTCAATTTGCTGGATTTGGTGGACCAGAAGAAACCAATGCCCGCTTCAAGTATCTACTCGCCACTGGTCAAACCGGTTTATCTACAGCTTTCGATTTGCCCACTCTCATGGGCCTTGACTCAGACAATCCGAAATCACACGGCGAAGTTGGTGTCTGCGGCGCGGCCATTGATTCACTAGAAGACATCGAGATTCTATATAGAGATATCCCTCTCGACAAAATTTCCACCTCAATGACCATTAACGGTCCAGCAGTAATTATTTATTGCATGTTCCTGGCTAATGCTCGCAAACGCGGCTTTGACTGGAAGCTCTTGAACGGTACTCTGCAAAACGACATTTTCAAAGAGTACACAGCCCAAAAGACTTATTTGATTCCACCGCGCCCAGCTCTAAAGCTGATTCAAGACATGATGGTTTTCTGCACCGAGAACGTGCCAAGATGGAACACCATTTCAGTTTCGGGCTATCACATTCGCGAGGCTGGTGCTACAGCTGTTCAAGAACTAGCCTTCACCCTTGCTGATGGCTTTGCCTACGTTGATGCTGGTCTTGAAGCTGGTCTCAAGCTCGATGATTTCGTGCCACGTCTTTCATTCTTCTTCAACGCCCATATTGATTTCTTCGAAGAAATTGCCAAGTACCGTGCTGCTCGCAGAATTTGGGCTAAGCGTTTGCGTGACCACTATGGCGCTACCGATGAGCGTTCACTCAAACTGCGCTTCCACACCCAGACAGCAGGATGCAGCCTGACAGCTCCTCAACCAGAGAACAATATTATCCGCACCACCATCGAAGCTCTAGCTGGCGTGCTTGGCGGCACACAATCACTGCACACCAATTCAATGGACGAAGTGCTAGGTCTCCCTACGGAGAAAGCCGCTCACATCGCCCTTCGCACTCAGCAAATTATTGCTTACGAAACGGGCGTAGCAAACGTTTCTGACCCACTAGCTGGTTCGTATTATGTAGAGTGGCTCACAGACGAGATGGAGCGTGGCGCCAACGAATACTTCAAACAAATCGAAGAAATCGGTGGTGTCATTGCCGGCATCGAGAAAGGCTACTTCATGAAAGAAATCGCCGACTCAGCCTACAAGTTTGAGCAAAAAATGCAATCGGGAGACCGGGTCTTTGTCGGCCTCACTGGCTTCAAAGAAGAAGCTCCTGGAGCCAAAATTGAAGTGCTGAAGATTGGTCTAGAGTACGAAGAAAGACAACTAGCTCGCATCAAAGCCTTGAAAGAACGCCGTGATAACGCCCGAGTTGAGAATAGCTTGACGGCTCTCAAGCAAGGCATGCGCGATGGCAAAAATTCCTTCCCATTCTTGATGGAAGCAGTGGAAGCCTATGCCACATTGGGTGAAATTTGCGACGCTATGAAAGAAGTGTGGGGCGCTTACAGAGAAAACGCTGTTCTCTAGGGTTCAGAGTTTCTAGTGTCATTTAAGTAAGAAGAGAGCAGGCGATCAGATGAAAAAAACAATTGCCCACCTGGTCGCCACTAGATTATCGAAAGCAGTGACAGCTTCTGCCACTGTTTTTACTACGGCCCTAGCTTGCAGCCTTGGGCTTACTTGCTTAAGTGCTGGCGCTGTCGAGAACAAACGAGATCAAGGCATCAAACTCTACAACGCCAAAAACTTCAAAGACGCTGGGCAGTTGCTTGATCAGCATCTGACCGCTTACCCACAAGATGTCTACGCCCTCTATTACGACGCCCTCGCCTGTCAGGCTCTGGGCAATATGGGCAAGGCCAAAATATATTATCGTCAGGTAGCGACACTGGCGCCTAATCATCAACTGGGCGGCTATGCCAAGGCTGTACTGCGACAAATCGACCCTACGTTTGCGGGCAGTCAAAGTGGCTCATCTTCATCAGGCTCTTCATCAGGCTCTTCTTCATCTGTCGCCAGCTACAACACTATGGCATCGACATCGGCTTCCACAAAGCTTGACCCAAGCATACCGATGGAATGGGATGTCTACTGCACCCCTGGCGAACATGGTGTCTGGGTAGACGTTGAAATTCAAGGACGTCGAGTAAAAATGGTGTTTGACACCGGGGCACCTACTGTATTTATTGGCAAGAATCAAATGGAAGAAGCTGGCATTGCCATACCGCAAGGCGCTGCCAATGCCAAAACTGGCGGTTCATCAGCAGCTGGCCTCGTTTCCGCCTGGAACTTGCCCATGAAAGTTAAAGTCGGCCCTGTTGAGCGAACGGTCATGGTTCAAGTGGTTGAAACCAATCATGCTGACCCGCTTTTAGGTCAGAGCTATGCCGGGCTGTTCGAATACACAATTGATCCTGGTGCCAAACGTATTCACTTCAAACAGCGGGGCTATAATACCGGCGCCAACCGCAATGCCTACGAGGTACCTTACACCTTCAGACAAGCTGGCAGTCGCATTATCGTCAATGTTGAAATCAACGGCAAAGCTAACCCATGCATGTTCGACACTGGCAACTCCGCATGCGGCATTATGTTCCACAGCCCCGCTCAAGCCCTTCAATACGGTGTGCAAATTCCTGATGACGCAGAGAACATAATTACCGGCGGAGTTACAGGCCAGAGCGTGGCTAAATCGTTTACAGTTAGAAGAGCAAAACTAGGGCCAATCGATCGCACAGACTTACCTGTAACCGTATCAAACACAGGCAGTACAGAGCTACCACTGTTAGGCCAGCCTTTCTGGCAAGGTTTTGAATACACAATCAATCACCAGAAGAAAGTAATTGAGTTCGTGCGCCGCTAAATCATTAGTCTTCGCAGACCTAACAGTATTAGTTAATAAGTCCGTTCATAGACATAATCAGAAGCGAAACACCAAAAATTAAGCGGTAGCCCACAAATATCCAGGTATTGTGCTGCTGTAAATAACGAATCAGCCAGGCAATCGATAAATAGCTCACCACAGTAGAAGACACCAAGCCAACAGCAAGACTGGTCATCGCAGTCTCGCCACCCAAACCATCTTTAACCATGTGATAAAACTCAAGCAAACCAGCTAGAGTCACTGCCGGAATACCAAGCAAGAAGCTAAAACGAGCAGCTTCAGCTCGCTTCAAGCCCAAGAGCATAGCCATGGTCAGAGTTGAACCACTGCGAGAACAGCCCGGAATTAGAGCGATTGCTTGAGCTAGACCGACAAGAGCACCATCTTTTCCGGTAATGTCATCAAGCGTACGCACGTGCTTAGCAAATTTCTCTGCCACCACCAGTAGCAGCCCCATTACTATTGCGGCACAAGCAATGACATTAATAGAGCGCAAGGGGCTACCATCTTGCTCTAGCAGGGGCTTAAGCAGCAGACCGATTACACAAATAGGGATAGTACCGACAATAATGGCGCCAACCATACGCAAATCGCGGTCGCCATAGTCTTTATTCTTGATGGCAGCCAGCGCACCAGTGGCGATACTAACTAGATCTTTGAAAAAATAAGCTAAGACAGCCACGACAGAACCCAACTGAATAACTGCACTATAGGCGGCTCCAGGATCTTGCCAGTGAAAAAGAGCTGGCACCACGCGCAAATGGGCAGTAGAACTAATTGGCAAAAACTCCGAGAGGCCTTGGACAACTCCAAGAGTGAGTGCTTCTACCAGAGAGACAGGTTCGGCCATGATTGATACCTAGAAGAGCGAACGCTGTGCATTATCGCAGAACTTCACTGTCTGGCTAGAGCATCCCGATAGATATCTGATCGAGATATCGAAAATTCTTTAGCCGCTTCAGCGCAGGCTCTAGAGAGTTTTACACCAGACTGCATCGCATCATTTATATAGGTATGTACTTTCTCTCTTTTCTCGTCGTTGGTAAGCCAATCACTCATGTCTTCAGTTTGGCTCTCGCAGCCGCCCAAAACCAAAACACATTCGCCGCGAACCTGCTGCCCCTTTACGTGGTCAAGAATAGTAGCGAGAGTGCCACGTATGAATTCTTCGTGCAATTTGGTCAGCTCGCGCACAAGGCAGGCCTTACGCTCGCCACAATGAGTGAGAAAAACTTCTAGGGTGCGCTCTACTTTGTGTGGCGAAACGTAGTAAACAGAAGTACGAGGCTCTTTTGCCAGGGCCTGTACCTTGGTATTTAGCTCACCTTGCTTATCAGGCAGGAAGCCCTCGAAGCAAAAGCGGTCAAGGGGCAGGCCGCTGCCCACTAAGGCTAAAACAAAAGCCGATGGACCGGCAATTGGAATGATGCTCATTCCAAGAGCAATGGCGCTCTCTACAACAGGATGGCCCGGGTCACTAATCAAGGGCATGCCAGCATCGCTAATTAGGCCTATGGTTTGCGACTGGTTGTTGATTTCCTCTAGAAAGCGCAAACGCTCATGCTCGTTGAATTTATGGCAACTAATCATGCGTTTCTTCAAGCCCAGGTGATTGAGTATCTTGATAGATATTCTTGTGTCTTCTGCCAATATCAGATCGCATGTACTGAGAGCGTCAATTACACGCGGAGATATATCCGCAAGATTTCCAATTGGAGTTCCTATTATGAACAACTTTCCCGACACGTTGACAACCCTCAATCTCTACTTGTTCAAAAACTAGGCGACGGTGGAAACACCCAGACAGACAAGTATTAGAGCATTTTATCTTTGAATGCAGTTAAGCTATCTACACTTGGCAAGGAAAGTTTTGAACAGGTTTTCTACAGCTGTAAGTAATTTAATTGAACAGCTTAAGCAGAGCAACTTGCTATGCAAAAAAAACCGTCTCTCCCTTGCGGCACAATCAGATCGGATGCATACCTAAAATAGCGAGCTAGACTTTCAAGCTTTCCTTCAATCGATTTGTAATAGAGCGCTTAACGTTAGCCTTTTAGCGGGAACTAAAAGTGATAACGAAGTGGCAACTTTCTATATGCAAACTACTTCTTGGAAAACGCAAGGCCCATCTTGAAGACACTGATATTAAGCGGATATGCGAAGTGAGCTAATAGCTCCCTCGGAAAATACTTACTGCACCACCAATGGTTACGAGAGATAGAATTCGGCTGGCGATCTTAGCTACAGCAATTGATAGATTGCATATACTGTTGCCAATTGCTAGCAAGGTGAGCCACTTTGAAGCCACCCTATTGCAATTTGCTTTACTTTGATCTCTATAGATTTCGTCTCAAGTCTTATGAGTAGGCCTTCACCTGATCATAAAAAGCGCTAAACTTTAGCAACTATGAAATATCAATCCGCTCTTTTATTTATGTCATCTCTGGCGCTACCACTTTGGCCCCTGCTCCTCGCGACAGAAGCCCACAGTGAGCCGATGCAACAGAAAGTGATCAAACAGATCAAACAACTTAAACAAGTGGCGACGCCAAAATCAGCGAAGCCAGCGGTGCCTATCATTCGTGACAAATGGGCAGTCTTAATTGGAGTGGGCCGCTACAACGACAGTGCTATCGGCAATGTCAAATATGCCACCAGCAATGTCTTAAAGCTGGCCAAAGTTTTAGTTGACCCAAATGTCGGTCGTTTTGCCCCAGACCATGTGCTAGTTGTTACTCAAGATAAGGCCAATAAAGCCAATCTTGCTCAAGCCGTATACGAAGATTGGCTGATCAAAAAAGCATTACCAAACGATCTGATTGTTATCTACATTTGCATGAAGGCCATCCCCAATGATGCCCAAAATGACTTGCTACTTTTTGGTGCCGATGGCTCTGCCTCTGAGAAAGAGAAAACAGCTTCATCACTCGCTGGAATGTTAGGCGAAGTTCGCAGAAGAACTCAATCAAAAAACATAGTTTGCCTGCTCGATACCACCATGAGCAATTCGTTGAACTATGCTCCGGCTGACAAGTATCCACGTGGGTTCAGTGAAATGCTTAAGAAGATTGGCAGCGATACCCAAACAACTATTTTGGCCGCCGACCTCAACCTGTTGCAATCAAGAGAAGCCAAACTTTCAAATAGTACTAGCTTTATTGAATATTTCAACGAAGGCCTAAAAGCTGGAGCAGGCATGCTGCCCATAGAGACAGTAGCCGGCTTCATAACTGAGTCAATGGAAAAAGAAGAACCAGGCCCGGGTAAATCCCCAGGCTTGGCGCAAAAGCCCGGTTTACTGAGCAATCCAGAGAATCCTGAGCTAATTAAGGTGGCCTTTGGTATTCCTATAAAGAACACTGCCTTCTCGGCGGCCAATGTCCATGTGGGCCATTCCATCGAGCACTTAGAAGAAACCAACCCTGAACTAGCAATTGCCGCTCACCGCATGCAAGACATGCCAGATCCGACCAATCCCCAGAGCAAAATCGACCAGCTCTTGCAGTCAGAGCAAAGGGCTGCCGCAGCTGGAAGCCAAGACAGAAAGGCCGCAGCAAAAGCCCCCGCCCCCGCCCAAGACGACGAAGAAGATGATAATGACGGTTCAAACGTAGACTTTGCCCCATATATGGCGGCTATGAAGAAATCTATTCAGGCAAAATGGGTCTCACCGAAGGGTTTTGACAAGAAAAAAGTGGTCGCGGTCTTCTCCATTCTGCGAGATGGCCGAATCACCGAAGCTGAACTAATAGAGAGCAGCGGCAGTGCCGAAATAGACAAATCGGCCATGCAAGCATTGAAGGATGCCTCGCCTCTGGCACCTCTACCAAAGGGAGCACCAAAGCACGTGCAAATTCGCTACCAATTCGACTACAAGGTCAATTGATAGTTTTCAAGCTTTTGGCGCCTGTACGGTTCGCCGAGGTTTTCATGAGGATTATTAAAGAGAGACTACGTAGAAACCACATTGACGGTGGGGTGGCCAGAGCGTAAATTCATAACATAAGCAGTGAGCTTAAAAACGAGCTGCCCCCGGACCGAATACTCCCCAATCGGTGTTACTAAACCTAATATTCTCTCTCCCAATATTTTGGGCTGGCAAAAAAGAAGGACAAAATCATGGCTAACGGCGACGGACATTTGGAAAATACCGCCAAAACTGTTGAAAACAAGAATGACCCAAGCGATGCTTTGTTCGCTGATAGCCATCCAAAAATGGCTGTCGAAAAGGTGGCAAGTGCTCCGGATGCCCCAGTTGCTCCTACTGAGAAGTTTGACAATACAGCTAATGCCAATGACAAGGCTGGCGACAAGGGTGTTGCTAAGTTAGAGCAGGCAGTGACTGCTAATCTTCCAGAAAGCTCAAAAGCTAAGATAGATAGCCTTTGTAGCACTCCAGAAGGCAGCAAGTTACTGAGCCAAGACCACGCCTGTGGCCAAAGTGTCATGAAGCAACTTGAAACGCTTTATCCTCTTGCCTATAACCACGCTGGTTTGGACAAGATCTACAAGAACTAAGAGTGTTATTAACCGAAGATTATTAAGCACTTGAGAAACACATGCCCCCTGCTGAACAACTCAGCCCAAGGCATGTGTTATTCTTTGGGGGCAATACAAAGTTGTATCGAACGTATATATAGTGTTTTTGGCGAGAAAAGAGAACCGTGCCTAATATTAAGTCAGCGATCAAGAGAGTAGCCGTAGCCGAGCGTAATAACGTTCGCAATAGATTCTGGAAATCTACAATGCGCAGCGCCCGTACTAAGGTAGAAGATGCTCTTGAAGCGAAGAATCCAGAAGATACTTCAAAAGCTCTCAGCTTAGCTTTCCAAACCATCGACAAAGCCGTTAGCAAAGGTGTGCTGCACAAGAATGCTGCTAACCGTCGCAAGTCGCGTCTTTCGTTGAGACTGGCCAAGCTTCAACCTAAAAAATAGAATTCAAAAAACAGAACTGAGAGCAATGCCTCAGTTCTGTTTCTTTTTGGAGTTTCCCGCTATAGTAATGTGGCTGGAGCTCTTTTTTTTGTGCCAAAATCCAGTCTGGATGCAGGATGTAGCAGTTTTGCATATACGAAAATACAACATTGCCATATAGAGAGGCTGAGAGGCTAAATGGAAATCGACGTTGGAGCTTTTTCGCAGGCGCAGCCGCAAGCGCACATTGACCCTTCTCTTACTTCCAGCTTGAGACCGCAAATCATTACTCCCCAAACAACTACAGTCGACTTACAGAAGATATCTGGCCCAGTTCACCTGGCCGGAATCGGTGGCATTGGCATGTCGGCCCTGGCACGTATCTTGCTGCAACGCGGGCACAAAGTCTCTGGCTCAGACAAAGCAGCCAGCCATATCACTGAAGAGCTAAAAGAAATGGGCGCCGAGATTTTCATCGGCCATCAAGCTGAAAACCTGGCCGCAGCCGGAGCTCTGATCATTTCTACGGCCATTGTCGCTGGCAATCCTGAGCTAGAAGAAGCTAAGCGCAAAGGTCTGCCTGTCTGGCACCGCTCCGAACTTCTAGCCCATCTAGCCGAGGGAGACAAACTAGTAGCTATAACCGGCACCCACGGTAAGACCACAACCACAGCCATGGTCGGGCAGGCCCTTATAGAATGCGGTCTCGACCCATCTATTGTGGTTGGTGGTATTTTCCATCACATCGGCTCCAATTCAAGACTAGGCCAGGGCGGATATTTTGTCGCCGAATCAGACGAATCGGATGGCACCCACATTCGTTCTTTCCCGTACATCTCTGTCATCACAAACATAGAAGCCGACCACCTGGAAAATTATCCTGGTGGACTCGATCAAATCCTTTCTACCATGGTCAAGTTTCTCAGCCAAACCAAAGCCATGAGTATTGTCTGCACTGACGATAAAGGTTGTCGCGACTTACTTGAGCGTGCTTCGGCCGCAGTAGTCAAGGCCAAGATAGTGACCTATGGCACACAGAAGGCTGATAGTGTTCAACCAGATTATGGCCCAGATTATGGAATGGTCAGCCTGCCTGGCTTTGGCATGCAGGTTTATCACTCAGGTAAGCTGCTTGGTTCAATGACCATGAAAGTACCTGGCGAACACAACAAAATGAACGCCCTGGCGGCCGTTGCAGTGGCAATGGAGCTAGGTAAGTCATTTGAAGAAGTAAGTGCGGCTCTCTCTACCTTTGGTGGCGTCGACAGACGCTTCCAGATGATTGGCGAGAAAGCCGGAATTACAGTTGTTGACGATTATGCCCACCACCCAACAGAAGTAACTGCCACTCTCAAAGCTGCCCAAGAATACCTGCGAGTTACGCGCACAAATCAAGGCAAAGAAAGAGGACGGGTAGTCTGCTTATTCCAACCCCATCAACCAGCTCGCCTGAGAGATCTCTGGCAAGAATTCAGCGAATCATTTACTGAAGCTGATCTGGTACTTCTGGCTGACGTTTATATTGCGCGTGGTGGCACAATCGAAGGAATTGATTCTGAGCATTTCGTCAAAGCAATTAAGCATGATAATGCTCATCATCTCTCTGGGCCAACCGCCCAACTACCAAGTAAGCTTCTGCCCTATCTTCAGCCAGGTGACTTGCTTCTCACCGTTGGTGCCGGTGACGTCACCAATATAGGCAATCTACTGCTTCCTCTTCTTCAATAGCGCCATTATGGAAGATGTACAAAATGCACCACTAGCGCGTTATACCACCCTGAAAATTGGTGGTGACGCCGATAGGCTATGCCATCCTCAAAACGTTGACGAGCTAGTAAATCTGGTGGCTGACTTAAAAGCCTCTGGTCAGCCTTGGTACGTAATTGGTGGTGGCTCCAATTTACTGATTTCTTCTGCTGGCTATCGAGGCACCGTAATTCGCACCACGCAGATGACCAATATTCGTATTCTCGATTCTGGTCTACTTGAAGCTGAAGCGGGTGCAAGACTGCCACACTTAGCCAAGCACGCCGCTCAGAAGGGTCTAGCCGGTCTAGAGTTTGCTGTTGGTATTCCTGGCACCGTAGGAGGTGCTGTAATTATGAATGCCGGTGCTCACGGCAGCTCAATTTCAGCCATATTTGATAGCGCCATGGTTTTAGATAGCCACACTGGGGCAGTAACTGAAATGCGCAGCGATGATATGGCTTTTCAATACCGCCGTTGCGCCCTAGACCCAGCTCGCCATGTGGTACTTTCAGCCAAATTCAAAATGCCTTCGGATGTGCCTGAAGAAATTGAAAAGCGCACCAAACACAACGAAGACTATCGCTTTAAAACTCAGCCACTCGGTTTTCCTAATGCTGGCAGTACTTTCAAGAATCCTCTTCCTGACAAGGCCGCAGGCTTCTTGCTCGACCAGGCTGGGGTAAAAGATTTGAAAGTCGGCAATGCCGCGGTTTCTTCTATTCATGCCAACTTCGTCGTCAATTTAGGAGGCGCCACCTCTGACGAAGTGATAACCCTGATGCAGCGCATGCAAGAGCGCGTACGCGACAAATTTAAGTTGGATTTAGTACCCGAATGGAAGACCATGGGTACATTCACAGACGAGCAATTAAGCGTCTGGCATAAGAAGACAGCAGTGGAGAATAAACAGTGAAGATAGCCCCGAAAATTACAAAAGAAACAGTGGTAGGCGTGCTTTACGGTGGCCTCTCTAATGAACGCGAAGTCTCACTGCGCTCAGGCAAAAATTGCTACAACGCCTTACTGAGACTGGGCTACAAGAATACTGTTCTGATTGATGTCAGCGAAAACCTTACTGAAGACTTGAAAGAGAACGCCGTTGAAATCGCCTTTCTTTGCCTCCATGGCAAATACGGCGAAGATGGCACAGTGCAAGGCTTACTTGAGCTAATGAAACTGCCTTACACAGGCTCTGGAGTGCTCTCCTCAGCTCTAGCCATGAACAAGCCCCTGACTAAGCGTGTGTTAAGTGCTCAGGGTCTGCCATTCCCCACTAGCTATGTAATCGAAGAGCACGAGAGTGATAACTTTGATCAGTTCATCAAAACTTTGCCAGCACCACCAGTGATGGTAAAGCCATTAAATGAAGGCTCCTCGGTTGGTGTCTTCAAAATCGAAGAGGCCAGCGAACTGGCTGGCTGCGTCAAAGATACTCTAAGAGAATTCGGTGGTGCCATTGTCGAAGGTTTCGTCAGTGGGCAAGAAATTACCATTGGCGTTTTAGAAGAAAGCCATGTCTCGGCAGGCGCTGGTATCGGCAGCCACAGCCATAGCAATGGCTCAGCCGTATTAGCGCATACGGGCACACAACTGGTTGCCCTGCCGATTTTGGAACTTAGACCAAAGAGTAAGGCTGGCTTCTATGACTACGAAGCCAAATACACCAAAGGCATGACCGAATTTGTCTTGCCAGCCGAAATATCAGAAGCTCGCACAGCTGAGGCTCAAGAATTAGCCAAGAAGACTTTCAGAGCCCTTAATTGCAGTGGCTACGCGCGTGTAGACATGATTGCTGGTCATGACGGCAAGCTCTATATATTAGAAGTGAATACACTGCCAGGAATGACTGATACCTCCGACTTGCCAGCCATGGCTGAAGTAGCAGGTATCTCTTACGATCAATTGGTAGAGCGCATCTTGCTAAGCGCGGGCCTGGACAAATAATCGCGTCAGAAGCAGCGGCCAGTATATTGACCATTTTGGATAACACCTTAGCTAGTGCACTTTAAGTGAATTCAAGAAACGAACAGTCTTTGGCTGCTGTAGAGCGCCACCAAAGACATAGAGAATGATGTTGTGCTTGTCTTCAACACATACTTGTATAGTGGTTTTCGAGCCATCAGGTTTATCAAATTGATAGAGCTTGCCGCGCCAATTGGCACCAGCTACTTTCTCATCAACTGAACGCACCGTGGGATAGCCAGACTTCTTCATGCTGCGTTCAAAGGTTTCGGCAAACTCTCGGGCAAAGACTTCTATCTCTTCGTTCGCACTTAACTTCGAGCGCTGGTTGACACTGACTATGTAACTGCACTCTCCATCTTTTGCTTCATATTGAGGCAATTGAGAACTCTTAGTTGAGGTAATGACAGGCACAGGCATGTCAACAGTAAATTCGTGCTCTGGATCAGAGAAAGACTGCCAATCACTGGCACTACAATCAAGGCAAAACCCGACACTAAGAGCCAAGCTCAATAGTGCTGCAACGCCTCTCATCTCTTAAACCAACTCATGATCTTAGCCAAAAAGCCCTTGCGCTCAGGTTTTAAATCACGCACAGACTTCATTTGTGGACGCGAGACTTGCTGATTATCGCTAGCTGATATTCGTTGATTAGACTGAGAGGTACTTCTCTGTGAACCGGTCTTGGACTTCTGCGCACTATTCTTTTGCGAGGCCGAAATCTTGGGATTGCGCGTGGAAGAAGGGTTAGAGTCGCGGCTACCAAAGGCCCTGAGACGGTCGAAGCTGGCCCGTCCTGAGTTAACAGAGGCCGATTGCCTCTTGCGTTCGTTATCTTGCTCTTGACGAAGAGCGCTAGCAGCTGCAGCCATGCCCGACTTCATGATTTTCTGCGAGATAAACTGTTCTTCTTTTGTGGTGTTGGAGCGCTGCAAGAAGACTTCATCAGGAATCTCAAACTCAGCGTGCATCTCCTGGTAGATACGATAAAGAGTATGGCGCACGTGCCTTGCTGTTGCTGGCCTATCTTCAGGGCTGTGGGAAGTGAGCTGCTTCACCAAGATATCTAGATTAGGATGCACATCAGCTCTGTGTTGACTGGGCTGACTGGCAGTAAGCGGTTTAGGCCTCACCCCAGTGAGCAGGTGCCCGATGGTGGCACCAAGGGCGTAGAGATCGCTTCTAGTCTCAGGTTTACCAAAATATTGCTCGGGAGGTGAGTAGCCAGCCGTAACAACTCTGGTGGCAGATTCTTTTGGCATGAAAGTTCGGGCGATACCAAAGTCGATAAAGACTATCTGACCTTCAGGTGTCAGCATCAAATTACTAGGCTTAAGATCTCGATAAATGATTGGCGGCTCTTGGTCGTGCAAATATTCCAAGACTTCGCAAATTTGAATGCCAACTTTGACTGTGTCATCGTCGTTAAAAGCACCGAAGTCGTTGATGACAGACTCAAGAGAACTACCGCGCACATAGTCCATGACTAGATAGTGCTTGCCATCTTCAGTTGAATAACTGTCAAAAAATCGCACCACACCAGGGTGATTCAGGCTTTTCAAGAGGGAAGCTTCGCGTTTGAACAGTCGCACCGCTTCAGAACGCTCTTCAGGGTCAGCGTATTTACTGTTGAGCTGCTTAACAACGCAGGAGGAATTACCGGCAGCAGAATCCTCGGCCAAGTAGATAACACCCATGCCGCCAGTACCAAGCATCTGTAGCCATCGATAGCGCTTAAACCAAGGATCGGTCGAATCGGTCACCACAGGTCTCCTGCAAACCTCTAACTATGTTCCCTCGGATTCACCCTTTTTATTGTAAATGCGCCAATTGCCGCAACAGGACTTTATCTTGCTTATCGACACTTGGAAACACCAAAAAAACTTTCAAGATACCAGACGAAATTATGTTGACATACGTTTGTATGGTTGGTATTATTTTCGAATCTCCCCCACCCAAGTTGTTAACGAAAGCTAGAAACTAGCGGAGGTGATTTATGAGTCTTGCCAATGTATCACTGGTGGGGAACCTGGTAAAAGCTCCTGAACAAATTCAGTTCTCGAGCGGCAGAATAAAAACAACCTTGGTTGTAGCAGTAAATGGCTCAAACAAATCAGGAGCCAAAAATACGGATAGTGATAAGTCTGACAGATCTGATGGTAGTAGTCCAAACAAGGAAAATACTGTCCCTGCAGACTTTTACAGGGTCGAGACCTGGGGTAAGTTAGCGGAACTTGCTTCCAAGTATTTGACCAAGGGTAATCAGGTGACCGTCTCGGGCAAGCTTACTTTGGACCATTGGACCGATAAGCATGGCGCGAACCGAATTACCCCCGTGGTTGAGGCAAATCAGCTCTCGCTGCCGCCGAAACCGAAATCTTCGGAGTTTGACACCAAAGGCAAGGGGGCAAGTTAGCTATAGATTGGCAATTAGAAGTGCAATAACTCTAGAATAAAGATCGCTCCTCCCAACACACCACACACAAGTTAGGAAAGAGCAAAAGAAGAAGGAAAGGTTTCGGGCAACCTTTCCTTTTTTGATCTCATTTCATAGTAAGTCTGTTCAATCCTGCACCTATCAAGTCAGCCAATCTTAAGACGGAGTTAAGAAAGCATTGTAGTCAAGAGGGCGCGGGTAGGATAGCTGCATATCGATTGAAGTGAGAGTAGCGAGTTTATATGTTTGGTTTTTCAATTTTCCGACTAGTATTCGACTTACTCTTTGGCTGGTTGTTTGGCCACGATCGTTCGAATGGCTTTCACATTTTCAATTTCAACTCATACATTTGCTTTTTCCTTACTGTGCTAGTTGTGGCTGGCGGTTCTCTTCTAATCAAGTCATACGGCAGCTATCAACCAGAACGCGCTTTCATTCCGGTTAACGAAAGAAAAACAGCCATTGTCTCTAGTCAACATCAGAAGACGACTTCGGCACAACACGCGCACCACAATAACAAAAGCCATACAGGCAAGGCAAAAGCTCATAAACCAGTGCCTCGTAATGTTAAGACTACAAATTAAGTAGTCACACTCCTAGATTAAGTCAATTGATCGCAAACAGCCCAATTGAAAACACGGGCTGTAAGATTGCTAGTCGGCAAATGTCTTCGGAATAGAGCTTGATCTCTAACCGCTGCGATTGCAGACGATTCGGTTAGTTAGGAGAAATTATGTTTGCAAGTAAGTCTTTAGTACAGACTGCGCTGATCGCCTCGTCGATCTCTGTATTGTCATGTGCTCAACCAGCTTGGTCCAATCAATGGACCGATATATTTAGAACCCTTTTACTGCCACAAACTGGTGTCGCCAGTACTGATTCAATCGCAGCCCGCGACACTCAAATTACAAACAGAATTATCGATGCTATCAATGCCAACAAGCTAAGTACTTTAGACACTCAAAATTTGAAGTCACAGCTTGAAAGAATTAAGTCGCTAGAATCTGGCTATCGCGCCAACCGCGCCGGTGGCCAACTTGACGCAATCGAGACAGCGACATTGAACGCTGAACTAAACAGAGTTGAAACCTCACTAAATGCGATGCTAGGCATGTCTTCTAGCACAACTAGCAATACACTTGGCAATACGCCTGGCACCACATTTGGTGCCTCGATCGCAACCAACGTAGACAACTTTGATGCCAGCCTTGCTGATATCAAACAGCGCATCACTCGCAACCTCACAACCGGCCGACTGACAATTGATGAAGCCCGTGCCCTGACCAACCAATACAGTCGGGTCTTGAGTGATCGCAACAGCTTCAAAGCTGACGGTACACTAACATTTGACGAAACCAATCGCCTCAACCAATCGATTGATGAACTGAAGCGCAATATCACGGCCAACAACCGTGACATACAGGCTTGGCCGGGTATCGACGGCCAACAAGCCGCGCAAGCTAAGCGCATCGACGACGGCATAGCTGCTGGAAGAGTTTCTCGCAGCGAGTATGAACAACTGAAAGCTGAATCCAATCGCATCGCCAATCAAGAAGCTGCGGCAAGAGCAAACGGACTGCAACTGGAAGAAACCATCGCTCTTGCGACTAGCCTGAGAGACCTAGACAGACGCATTTCAACCTCTTTGAATACTAACATTGGCTCTTCCAATTTTGGTGGCTGGCCAAATGATAGAGACAGAATGGGCGACAGAGATGGCCGCGATTTTGACATGCGTCAAAGTTTTGTTCTTAAGAGAATTGATGACGGTGCCGCCAATGGTCGCCTAGACCCAGCAGAAGCTACCGACTTGCGGGCCGACTACACCAGACTAGAGCAACTAGAAGCAACCTTCCGCGCTGATGGCAGACTAAGCCCCACTGAACTAAACGTCCTGCAACAAGGCTTAGAGAGCATCATTTCTGATCTAAAAGAAAAGTCTGCATCCATTGCTGTGCAATATCCTGAAATCGATAATAAGCAAACAGAACTAAAGGCAAAAATTGATCAAGGCGTTGCCAGCGGTCGAATCAAGCGATTTGATGGTCAGAAACTAACTGCTAGCTTGACATGGATTGCTACAGTTGAAGCAGCACTCCGTCAATCGGGTGGCACCTTAGATAAGGCCGAAGCGGATCGCATTCTGGCCGATCTAAATCGCTTAAGCGCAAAAATTGACCGCAGCGCTAGCAACCCATTACAAGATCTGATCACACGCAAGAACGAACTACAAACCAAGATTGACCAAAATAGCGCCAGTGGAAAGCTTTCATATCGCAGCGCTCGCAATCTTCGCCGGGAGCTAGATAGAATCGCCTATTCGCTTGCAGCCTACAGCCCGACTGCCACTCTGCCAGCAGCTGATATCACTCGCCTGACTGCTGATATGGATAGACTGAACACCCAAATCACCACCGGACTAACCTACGGTGGCGAATACCGCTCAGGCGGCCGTGGCGATTGGAATCAGCGCTAAATCTAGATCTAGATTTAGTCACTAGATAAAATAAAAGTAGAAAGGGTCAAGATTCTTCTTGGCCCTTTCTACTTTTAGCTCTCTCTTTTAAACTTTACCGATATATTTAGCTCTCGGCCGAATAATGGCACCATAAGTGCGTTGTTCAATGGCATGGGCAATCCAGCCGGCAGTCCGACTAATAGCAAAAATTGACGAGCCTGAGCCTGCTGGCAAAGCCAATGCATAAGAAATAGCTGCCAAGCCAACATCTAAATTGGGCTCTTCCGACAACTGTTCACGCACTGCTTCAACCAATTCCAAAAGACGCTGCAAATGTTTATTCTTGGGCGAAATACTACTAGCTACTTCGATTAGATATCTTGCTCTAGGGTCACCACCTTCGTAGAGTTCAGTGCCAAAGCCCGGAATACTCGGATGATTGCGCAAATAGTCTTTGAGCCAAGCTTGGCTGCTCTTGTATTGCATACTATTAGTCACTATCTCTTCAGCCCTGCGACTAGCGGAACCGTGCAGAGCACCACTGAAGGTGCCAAGCGCACTAAGTAAACATGCATACAGAGAAGCATCACACGACGCTGCTACTCTGGCTGCCAGGGCAGAAGCATTCAGTTCATGGTCGGCGCATAAGACCAAGCAGCAATTGATTGCTTTGGCTTGCTCCGGCGACGTTTTGCCCGTAAGGCCAGACAGAATAGTTTGGGCAACCGGGAAAGGACCCTCAGTGATGTATTTTTGATTTTCACTGATACCAGTGGCAATGGCCATGGTCACTATTAGACGCCTAGAAGTATCTAAAATTTCACCAGACAAAAGCTGCCGGCTAATTGGGTCTTGCAATTCTAGCCAAGCAACCAGCACCTTCAGCAAATCAAGAAAATTACCGTCACGTGAGCTGAGTGCTCTTAGCGGCCGAGGAATACCCAATGGTTTCGTTTGCCGCCAAGTAGACTCACTACTTACTTGAGTGTCCCACAATAACTCAGCAACTTTGCCAAACGGAGTTTCGGACCGAGCTAAATCAATGGCGCTCTGACCGCGATAGCGATGGCCATCCTCGCGGATCTCAGTAATTGATGACTTTACTACCGGACCAGTCCAAACTGGTTCTGCATCTTTGGCATTCTTAAAGCCCCGAGAAGACTGTCTCAGTTTGATTAAATCACTGAGCCTATATGAGCGCTCACGGGCATTCTCCGAAGGCATACTGACAATCTGCCCACGGCTAGCGTAGGCATACAAAGTTGCAGACTTTACTCCGAGAAATTCCGCGGCCTGAGCCCCGGTCAACAGCTTGTCTTCAGGGTCAGCCATGGCTGCCAATATATGTGGAAGCGGGACGAATTAAACGCCCAAGTGCACGCTGTTCGGCAATATGCGCCAACCAACCGCCCACTCTCCCCGCAGCAAACATTGAAGAGAAGGAGAGGTGGTGAATCTTCAATGTATCAAGCAACACCGCTGTATAAAATTCAACGTTCGCTTTAAGCGGCTTTTCTGGATGACGCTCAGCCAATATGCGCTCAGCGTTGCGTTCAACAGCCCGAGCCAAAAGCAGACGCTCACTGCCTGAATGATTCTGCTCTTCAAGCAGACTAATTGCCTTCTCAAAAATTGCAGCCCGGGGATCGCGCACCTGATAAATGCGGTGCCCCATACCCATGATACGTTTGCCATGATCTAGTTCATTAACCAGCCATGCTTCTGCCTTATCAGGCGAGCCAATCTCATTGAGCATCTCCAAAACCGGTCCAGGAGCGCCGCCATGAAGTGGTCCTTTTAGTGCACCAATGGCAGCGACAACGCAGCTGACATTGTCTGATTCAGTTGAGGCCACCACGCGAGCCGTAAAAGTAGAAGCATTCATACCGTGATCAGAAACTGTTGTAAGGTAAGTATCTAGAGCTGCAATTTCTTCAGCCGTAGGCATTTTATCGGTGAGCATGCGCAACAAGTCGCCAGCTTGGCTAAGGTTGGCATCTGGGGCCAGAGGCTCTAAGCCCTTTTGGACCCTTGACCAGGTCGCAGCAAAGAATCCGACAGCCGCTGCAATCTTTATATAGGCAGCGATTGTTTTCTCAGTTCCACCGCTGAGCAAACTTGTGGTTGTGCGCAGCACTTCCATTGGCTCACTTCTCTTAAATAGATTGAGATTTTCTTGGGCCAATTGAAAAGCTTCGCAGCGACCCAGGTAAAAAGCTTGTTTCATCTCAGCCAGGCTCATTGTCTCTGGCACTAGCCCCTGCCATAGCAAGCTGCAGGTCTCTTCAAAGGTAGAGGTGAAACCAAGAGTCTCAGCATCAACACCTTTAATGATCAGGCGTCCCAATTTTCCATCAACTTCTGAAACTACTGTTTCAGCGACGACAACACCGTCTAGTCCACTGTTTACTTTTTCCAATTTTGGCCTACCTAGGGTAGAAACGTTAACGCTTACCACGAAGAATGTCTCCAGGTTTTTGATGTATTGACTCAACTTATTCAATATATCAACTCAATCGCCGAAATGATCTATTTTGTGCGGAAAAGCCGAGATTAACATATTGATGACTTGATTTTAGTCAATCAATATATCAATATATAGAAAGCAGGCAGCATTATTCAGCAATCGCTCTTAAGACACGTGATAGGAACAAACAAATGGCCAATCAATGCAGCAGCGACAATAGCGATCTTGTTCTCACAGAGCGAGCCAAAGACTTCCTTCAAGCCCTACACCACGCCTTCAATCCGGCCATCAAGAAGCTGCTGGAAGCACGTCAAGAGCGCCAGCTGGCCATTAACAAGGGCGAAACCCCAGATTTCTTGCCCCAAACTGCTGATGTGCGCAAAGGTGATTGGCAAGTCGCCCCAGTTCCAGCCGATCTTGCCGACAGAAGAGTTGAAATCACCGGCCCAGTAGAGCGCAAGATGATGATCAACGCCTTAAACTCAGGCGCCAAAGTATTCATGGCCGACTTTGAAGACTCACTGGCCCCAACCTGGCAAAACATTATTGATGGCCAAATCAATTGTATGGACGCAGTGAGAGGAACGCTGTCATTTACAAGCCCCGAAGGCAAGGACTACAGACTAAAAGAACAAAGCGAACTGGCGACCTTAGTGGTTAGACCACGGGGCTGGCACCTGACTGAGAAGCACTACTTAGTAGACGGTGAGCCAATTTCAGCTAGCTTGTTTGATTTTGGCCTTTACTTCTTTCACAATCATTGCCAGTTAGTAGAGCGCGGCACTGCGCCCTACTTCTATCTACCGAAACTAGAAAGCCACCTCGAAGCCAGACTGTGGAACCAGGTCTTTCACTTTGCCCAAGATCGCCTAAGCGTTCCCCGCGGCACAATCAAAGCCACAGTGCTTATTGAAACAATTCTTGCCGCCTTTGAAATGGAAGAAATTCTCTTTGAATTAAGAGAGCACATCGTCGCCCTCAACGCTGGCCGCTGGGATTACATCTTCAGCATGATCAAAAAATTCAGCAGCAGAGCCGATCACCCCGCCCTGCCCGACCGCGCTCAAGTGACTATGGCAGTACCTTTCATGAGCGCTTATGCCAAACTACTAGTCGCCACCTGCCATAAACGCGGTGCCCACGCCATCGGCGGCATGGCTGCATTTATTCCTAGCCGCAAAGACAGCAAAATCAATGAAATTGCATTTGCTAAAGTGCGCGAAGACAAAAATCGCGAAGCATCTCTGGGCTTTGATGGCACCTGGGTTGCTCACCCCGATCTAGTACCTGTGGCCAAAGCAGTCTTCGACGAAACCCTTGCGGCGAGCCCCAACCAGGTTCAGATTCTCCACAACGATCTAAAAGTGGCCGCTACAGAGCTGCTTGATACCACTATTGCAGGCGGCAAAATCACTAAAGCTGGAGTCGCAGCAAACATAGACGTAGCTTTGCAATACATAGAGTCTTGGCTTAGTGGAGTGGGAGCAGCAGCAATTCACAACCTCATGGAAGATGCGGCCACAGCCGAAATTTCCCGAGCCCAAATTTGGCAATACATTCGCAGTTCTGCCAAAACAGATGAAGGCGAGACTATCACCGCCCAGCTCTACAAAGAGCTGCGCGACGCCGCTATGCAAGAGCTAACCAAAATTGATGGCAGACGCTTTGTTGACGCCGCTGAGATTTTAGACCAGATCATTCTTACCGAGCAATTCGTAGAGTTCTTGACCATCCCCGCTTATAACTACATCTAACCACACCTACTCTGAGGACCAGCCCCATGCAATCTACTTCTAGCACTACTTCTCTCCCTACTACTAGCGCCAGACAAAGCTTTGCCCAGCAAGTCGAAGAACTAAATCAAAAATGGGCCAAAGACACAAGATGGCGTGGCATCAAAAGAGACTATACCGCTGCAGAAGTAGTACGTCTGAGAACCTCAATTAAAGTAGAACATACCCTTGCTAAAGTAGGCGCCGAGCGCTTTTGGCAGACTCTAAACACTGAGCCATACACAGTAGCTCTGGGAGCCATGAACGGCTCACAAGCAGTACAAATGGTGCGGGCTGGTCTCAAGTCAATTTACCTCAGCGGCTGGCAAGTGGCTGCCGATGCCAACTCTTCCAAGCAGACTTATCCTGATCAAAGCCTCTATCCTTCAAACAGCGCACCAGAATTGGTGAAGCGCTTAAACAACGCTCTGATGCGAGCCGACCAAATCGATGTTAGCGAAGGGAAGAATGAAATTGACTGGTATGTGCCAATCATGGCCGATGCCGAAGCTGGCTTCGGCGGCCCGGTGCATGCCTTTGAGCTAATGAAGAGCATGATTGAAGCTGGCGCCAGCGGCGTTCACTTTGAAGATCAACTAGCTTCTGAGAAAAAGTGCGGCCACCTCGGCGGCAAAGTTTTAGTGCCGACCGCTCAATTCATCCGCACCCTAACAGCAGCCCGTCTGGCTTCTGATGTATTGGATGTTCCAACCATCATAGTTGCTCGCACCGATGCCCTCGGCGCCACACTAATGACTTCAGATATTGACCCAGCCGATCGTCGCTTTATCAAAGGCGAACGCACCGTAGAAGGCTACTTTGAAGTAGAAGACGGCATCGAGCCAGTAATCGCTCGCGGCCTAGCCTATGCACCATACGCCGATGTACTCTGGTATGAAACTTCAAAACCAGATTTGGAAGAAGCAAAACAATTTGCCGAAGCCATTCACGCGCAGTTCCCCGGTAAGCTTCTAGCCTATAACTGCTCACCATCATTCAACTGGAAGAATCATCTCGATGACAAAACCATTGCTTCATTCAACGAACAGTTGGGTGGGCTTGGTTATGTCTTCCAATTCATCACCCTAGCTGGCTGGCATGCCACCAATATGAGTGCCTTCAAACTAGCCCACGCCTTTGCTCGCAAAGGCATGTCTGCCTATGTAGAATTGCAAGAGCAAGAGTTTGCTAGCGAAGACCTGGGATACACGGCGGTAAGACACCAACGCGAAGTCGGCACTGGCTACTTTGACCAAGTGCTAATGGCGGTATCTGGTGGCAAGGCTACAACTGGTGCGCTAAAAGGCTCAACTGAAGAAGAGCAGTTTCAAGTGAGCGAACTAGTGCCAGTACTGGCATAACACCAAGATTTCACTCGGTCGATTCGGAAAGAGAGCCCAGTTCAGGCAATTGCCTGAGCGGGGCTTTCTTGCTTTTCAAAATAACGATATTTCTTTACCCGGAGCAACACACCCTTGCCAACATTATGAACTGCGGCTAATATAGAAATCTTGCCCTTATATTCAGGTGGCACCCAGCATGTGGGTGAATTTCTATGCCGAAACTAAATCTGCACTTTTTTACACGCAACAAGAAAGCCCCAGTCGCAGGTGCCGCTAATTTGGTGCCTAACAACGCCGGTGGTCTCAGCTTTGCTGTAGACGACTGGACGATGCTGCGACGTTTTCTCGTGCTCGGTAGCGAGGGCGGCACCTATTATGTTGGCGAAGCCAAACTCACTGTCGATAATGCCCAGGCCGTTATGCGACTACTTCTGGCTGAGCCAGTAAAGGTAGTAGATGAAATCGTAGCGATTTCTAAATCAGGCCGTTCAGCTAAGAATGACGCTTGCCTTTTTGCCCTGGCAATGGTGGCAGGCCACGCCAATGATGAAGGCAAAGCTGCGGCATTGGCAGCCCTGCCATTGGTGGCGCGCACAGCTACTCATCTATTTACCTTCGTTGAATACGCCCAATCGTTTCGTGGTTGGGGCCGTGGCTTAAGGCGTGCCGTCGCTAACTGGTATACAAGTATGCCGCTAGACAAACTGGCATTGCAGCTAACTAAATATCAGCAACGCAATGGCTGGTGCCACCGTGATTTGCTGCGACTTTCGCATGCTAAAGCCGACGATAGTGCCCGCAATCTGCTTTTCAAATTTGCCATAAATGGTTCTGTCGAAGGAATTGAAAACCCAACTATTCTTGCATTCCAAAAATTGCGAGAAGACGGGCTCGACGATACTGCCGCTGCAGTTATTGTCGATCAAAATCGCGTGCCAATAGAACTGGTGCCAGCAGAACTGCGCGGCCCAGCAGTCTACAAGACTCTGACAGAGCACGCCGGCCTTGAGTGGCTGGTGCGCAACGTTGGCAATCTATCAAAGGCTGGCGTTCTCACGGTGCAAAATCCTGACACTCTCAAGCTTGTCTCTGATAGGCTGGGCGACAAAGCCGCTTTAGAAAAATCACTATTGCACCCGCTCAAACTGCTGGCTGCACTAGTGGTTTATCGCAGTGGTCACGGGGTGCGTGGCTCAGGAAGCTGGGTACCAAGCCCGGTGATTGCTGATGCCTTGAATGATAGTTTTTATAGTGCCTTCAAATCAATCACTCCCAGTGGCAAGAGACTATGCCTTGGTCTTGACGTGTCTGGCTCTATGGCTGGCATGAACGTCAATGGTATCGCTGGCCTAACAGCTCGCGAAGCCTGCGGTGCCATGGCTTTGGCCACAGCCAAGGTTGAAGAAAATCCAACATTCGTGGCATTCGATGTCTCGCCCTATCATCTTGCCCTAAGTGCCAACCAAAGGCTTGATGATGTGGTTAGCCTTCTAGCTCGCACTGGTGGCGGTGGCACCGATTGTTCGGTTCCAATTAAATGGGCGCGCGAAAATAAGGTTCCTGTTGATGTTTTCGTCATCTATACCGACTCTGAAACCTGGTATGGCAACGAACATCCCGTGCAGGCACTAGATAGCTATCGCCAAGTTATGGGCATCGAGGCCAAACTTGTTACCGTTGCGATGGCGGCTAACAAGGTATCATTGGCCGATTGCACCGACAACCGCATGCTCAACGTGGTTGGCTTCGACACCAATACGCCAGAAATAATTTCGCAGTTCATCAGAGGCGAGATATAATCGAGAAGCCGGGTCGAAGGATTCAGGTTATCAATGGTCAATAGGTCACAGGTTTAATTCCTGTCGAAGAGTTTGGCAACAAATTCTTAGTAGCTCAGTGTTAGAGCAATTGAAAAAACGCCTGCTCCAAACCTTATCCGGCACCTCTTTTTGAACCTCCTCTCTTGACACCTCTAGCGTGATATCCTAAAGGCGCCCTTTAGGGCATGTTAATAGCCCCTACGACCGCGCATTAAAACCCATGGATTCCTACATAGAACCTGATTTTGAGTCGATTCGCCGAGCTATCGACGCCTCGGGCGCTGTTTATAGCTCCGACCTCTTGAGACGCTACCACCTCTCTTTGAAAACCCGCCGATTTGTTATTCTCTGCGGCGGCAGCGGCAGCGGTAAGACACTCTTGACCCGTATGTACGCCAACGCCGTCGACGCCCAGTACCGGCTGGTGGCGGTTGCCCCCAACTGGACCACCAATGAAGATCTTCTGGGCTACTACAATCCGCTGAGCAAGCAGTACTACGATACTGACTTCAGCCTCTTTCTCCGTCAAGCCGCTCGCGCATACGAATCTGCCGTCAATGTCGGTAAAGAGCCGCAGCCCTTCCATCTTGTTCTCGACGAAATGAATTTAGCCAGGGTCGAATACTACTTTGCCAAATTCTTGTCTGGCATGGAAGTTCTAACAAGTTTCGGCAAAGCTCAAGTGACTATGTTCGGACCCGACGTAGTCGACTTGACCCCCAACCTCTTCTTTATCGGTACCGTAAACGTCGACGAAACCACCCAGGGCTTTGCCGACAAAATCTATGACCGTGCACAAGTAATTGAAGTGACTCACTTGAGAGAAGAGATAGCCTCTCGTATTGAAAGGCCAGAACTGCGTCAAGTGCTCATGGCTATATGGGATGCAGTGGCCGATGTCTCGCCATTTTCAATTCGTATTATTGACGAAATCAATAGATACGTTGACGAAGCAGTGCGCATCGGCATGCCCTGGGAAGAAGCCGTTGACGATCAGATAATTCAAAAGATTCTGCCACGAATCAAAGGCACTGATATCAGACTTGGTGTCATGCTCCAGAGAATGAACGATGTAACCGCAAACCGGTTCCCGCGGAGCCATAGTAAGATTCAGCAACTCAATTATGGTTACCAAACTTATGGAATCGTCTCCTTCTTCTAGACTCAGCTTCTTCAGCGAGCCCGGAAAGCTCCTTGAGCATCCAATCGAAGGACAGCGCTGCGGAATTGGTATTAATGTCCCCAAAGAGCTGCGGCCACTTCTCACATTAACGCTAGATAAAACGCCACTGCCACTGAAGCTAGATGAAGCTTCAATATTCGCCTATTCAGAGTGGCCGCCCTGCCCACCTGGTTACTACGAACTTGCTCTAGTCTGTGGAGAGATCAGAGAAATCAGAACAATAGCGGTGATGCCGCAGTTTTTTAGCGAAAATGATTTGCAGTACATTGTTTTTGATCTCTCCGAACGGCTGCCAAACTTTATCGCAGCAGAACTGCAAGAATGTGGCGGACTCATAGGGGTAAACCTAAAGCTACCAACCGAACCGACTATAGAAAAGGAATTTGCTCGCTTGAGTCGGGCAGTCAATGGCACAAAAGACAAGCTAGGAATTCTGCAGCTGTTGCCAATTATTCAACGAGAGTGCCACCAAGTATTGGTGCCACGAAATGAACTTAAAAAGGCAAACCAAACCCGCAAGCCAGACATCTCGAAATTGCCCCAGGCTATTGCCATGGCGGGAAATCTTTTTCCCAGCGGCGCACTGAAGCAGATGTATGACGTCACTGTTGAAAGATCTTTTGAAACATACGAAAACCGGCTTGTGAAGGCATACGTTCTAGCCTTGCAAAGTCAGATGCTGCGACTGCAAACGAGAATGGAAGCAGAACAGCCAAAACATCCGCTGGCAGTAGAATTGGAAACACTTTTAACTGAATTTCGTTTAGCCTGCGCCAGGGCCCAGTTTTTACGAGAATTGAGACGACCATTTGAATCAGCTGGTCGAGTGACTATGGTTCTTTTGAAGAATGAGGCCTACCGAGCCATTTTCGAAGGTTATCTCTCACTATACAAGCTGTCAACGATAAGACTTGAAGAGCCCGCACTGGCAAAGCCATTGAGCTCGTTTCCTTATCTATATGTGCGCTGGGTCAACCTCACGGTGATTAGCGTATTGCTTCAAGTCTGTATTGAACTAGGCTACAAGTGCATCAGCCACCCCTGGATCAAACGAGATAATCAGGGACTATTCATTCCAGTTATGAGCGAAGGTGAGGCAGGGGTAAAGCTGTCTTGCCCGCGCACCCATAAAGTAGTCAGCATCTTTCCCTGGAAAACAGCCAGTAAAAAAAACGCAACCGCCGTAGGTGCACAAGAGCTGCCACCGGCTCTAGCCGTCGCCATCTATACGCCAGATAAATCACCTGTGGTGTTACTGTTCGATTCAAAATACGCAGTTTCTACTGGCAAAGCTATTGAGCCAATGAAAGAGGATGTTGAAGAACTGCTGCATGGAATGGAACAGAGCAAAACACCTGATGGTTTTCGTGAGATTCAATACGCTGCGATTTTGTACCCTGGCCCAAGAAAGCAGATCGCCCCAGATCTCGAAGCTCTAGCAGCACGACCATCAAATGAAGAGGCTCTGCGAAAGAGTATCTACAAAGTGCTCAAGCAGTATCTTGATACAACTTCAAAAAGCTAGTGCCGAATTAGCAAGATGGACGTCTTCTAGTGTCTTCAATTTGCATTGGGGGCAGGAATTGTTCGTAGCGGCCGAGACTTCTCTGCTGGCGCTCTACGTATGAATTGATAGCACGAATTTCTTTGGGCGAAAAATCTGTCATTGAAAATTGAGTACTGGGATTAGCAAGACTAGCTTCCATATTATTTAGCCACTTAGTCACGGCTCTTTCATCTTGTTCAACTCTGCTTGAACTATGCCGTTGGGAACGCTGATGTGACATATGCTGTGCCTCCAGGGGGTAGATATTCGCTAACAATTTGGAACCAAATTGCCTATAGCTGCATAATAGAGAGCAAAAGTTACGAGGGTATTACTAAGATTCAAAACACTCACTTTGACTGACCGACATGGAGTTCATAAAATTATTGCGCGAGCTCGAAACCATCATCGCGAGTAGAACCAGATGAAGAACCAGATGAAGACTCAAAACCGACCAGCGGTTCACACATTAGGAAACCTTCTGAGTCAATCACACAGGCTCGCTCGGCTGGTGTAGTAGGACGCATTTCACGCATTGCTTCCTCGTTAAAACGTCTGCTGGCAGCAGACTCAATGTTGGTGGGTGGAAGTCTATCTTCGACCCGGAATTGCTCTAATTCGTTCATTACGGTACTCCTGAGAAACTTGCCTTTGCATGAATACAATCTAGATTGCTAAAATTACGGCGTTATAACTGACTACAAATCAGGCACTGCCATCCACAAGCAATCTATTGTATCGACAACGCCAAGAGGTTCCCCGGAGAAACATCTATGAACAAGAATACGATTTGTCTGTGGTACAACCACGACGCTGAAGAAGCTGCTCAGTTTTACTCCCAAACATTTCCAGATAGTAAGGTCGGGGCAGTACACAGAGCACCTTCTGATTATCCGGGCGGTAAGGAAGGTGACGTGCTCACAGTGGAGTTCACGGTCTGCGGCGTGCCCTGCATTGGCCTCAACGGCGGAGACGTATTCAAACACGACGAGGCCTTTTCTTTTCAAATTTCGACAGATGATCAAGAAGAGACTGACCGCTATTGGAACGCTATTGTTGGCAACGGTGGATCTGAGAGCGCTTGCGGTTGGTGCAAAGATAAATGGGGGCTGTCGTGGCAGATAACTCCTCGCGTCTTAATCGAAGCAATGACCCAAGGCGGTGATGTGGCCAAGCGCGCCTTCGAAGTGATGATGGATATGGGTAAAATTGATGTAGCCAAGATCGAGGCGGCCGTGCGCGGCTAAAGAGTAGAAGTTACCTTAAAAAAGTTAGCGTGTAGAAATTAGCGAATACAAGTTAGAGAATTGAGGTTAGCTGTGTGAGTATGTTTGATCCTTATGAGCCGCAAGACTTAAACGATGAGGGGTGCGCACCACCGCACCTGAACAAACGCATCGCCGGGAAGTACCTGATTCAAAAGATGGTGGGCTCGGGCTCATCAGCCAGGGTCTACTCCGCCAAAGTCTATCCGGGCAATACCATGGTGGCAATCAAGCTTCTTCGGGCACACAGCAGCACGGCCATAGGCCAGGAGATGCTGGCCCAAGAAGGGCTAGCGCTTATGGACGTCGATCACCCTTGCTTTGTTAAAGTGCATGATTTTGGTGAAAGCGAAGAGGGCGAGGGTTTTCTTGTAATGGACCTGCTCGACGGCTGCACCCTAAAGAAGATACTGAGAGACTTTCACAGCATCCCCCTCGATAAGGTTCTCGATCTCAGCCTACAGCTACTCGATGCCCTGATTCACTTGCACGATGTCGGTATCATTCACGCGAGCTTCAAACCCTCAGACATTATGGTGCTAGACGGCGAGCGCTTGTCGAAAATGAAGCTTATCGATCTCGACTCAGTTGTTCATCCTAGAGCGCCCCATCTACATGCGAGAACCTTGCTGACAGAGGGAGCTATTGCTCACTACATGAGCCCTGAGCAGGCGGAAGAAAGCAAAGTCGACAAACGATCAGACGTCTACAACTTCGGTATCGTACTTTATGAGATGGTGGCAGGTCGTTTGCCATTTGATGGAACTTCAGTTATCGAAGTCTTCAACAATAAAGCAGCTGATAAGTTAGTTCCACTCTCTGAAGCCAGGCCTGACCTCGCAAACGGAGAGCTGGAACGCATTTTGAAGAAGTGCTTGCAGGCAGACCCGACTAAGCGCTACCAAGATCTCGTACACCTTCAAAAAGATGTGCAGCACCTACGAGACAAAACTCCAACCACAGAAGAGCACCAAGTTGACACCCGCTGTTGGAAAACACTTCCGCGCAGTGCATATGCCGACAAGCAAAGACCTGACGTTCACACCTGGATAGAAGGAATCAAAAAGCTCATAGGTGGAAGGAAAGAAGTAAGTTAAACTATCGGAGAACCTGGGAGTAAAAATGCAAAAGTGGTATTTGGCGGTATTTAGTGTGCTTTCTCTTGTCACCTTGAGCTGCACGGGTTGCACACCACCTAGCAAACCTAATGGCTTTATCGACACAAGCGGGCACATAGTTATCGACCTTGACAAGATGACAGAAAAGCCGATTTCTGTTGGTGATTTTAAAGAGGGATTGGCGCCGGTCAAACTTAGCGGTAAGTGGGGTTGTCTCGACAAAAACGGAACGCTTGCTTTTACTCTGCCATGCAATCATATTTCTCCATTTAGCGAAGGCCTAGCCGCATATAGTATCGGCTATGGTGCCGATGAAAAATGGGGTTATATCGATAAAAACGGAAAAACTGTTATCAAACCTGCATTCGACGCGGCCAAAACTTTTAGTCAAGGGCTTGCTCCTGTAAAGCTAGCAAAGGTAGGCAATGCGAGCAAGAATGACAAAGATAGCAAAGCTGCTAAAGATTCGGCGCGTTGGGTCTACATCGATAGGAATGGAAAACAAGTCTTTGCTGAGACCTATGAAGAAGCTCAGCCATTTGTCCAGGGATTAGCCGTAGTCAAATACCAGGGTCACGCTGGCGCCATCAATGGTAACGGTAATATGGTCATACCAGCTAAATATGATGTTGTCTACAATGCTGATAGCGGAAAAGTTGTAGCAGCTCTAGGAGATGGCTTATCAGGTCCAAACCCAGACCAGACACTAGACACCCTTGACCAATCCGGACATCTTTCTTTTACAAAACAGATTCACGGTATTACCTTAAAGAACCTCAAACCACCACTCTGGGTAAAGAGTAATAGTGATACTAAAAACGGTGCTGACAATTTAACCAGGCCGCTAAGCCCCTTTGCTTCACCGGGGTTTAGCGATTCAAAGTCAATCAGTCAAGTAAAGGATAAATTTAGTATAGACCAGCAATTTTCAGCCAAGGCGTTTCAAGGGTTTTACGACTATATTTTCCCTGTATCTGAAAACTACTTTGTCGCTTACTCCGACGACAATGGTGGCAAGATGGACTATCGCGGTGGCAAGCCAGAAGAAGGCGATGGTATCTGGAACAACACTGCCTTTAGATTTTATGATGCAGCACCTTTCCACAGCGGCATGGGCCTTGTCCAAGAGACCAAAGGTGGCCCATATGGCTACATCAACAAGAGTGGTCAATACGCTTTTAAAACTACATTCGAACACGCTCGCTCGTTTAGCGATGGACTCGCTCTTGTCGGTTCTAGCGCAGAGAGCAAGACTGAGAACTAAATAGGCGAGCGGTGGTGAAGGGCAGCACCGACTACATCGATGTCTTTCTTTGCTAAGAAGAAAAGAAACGGGAACTAAAGTAAGCAGGCCTTGTCATACAGCCAAAGAAGATGCCGCTGCTTCAGCCCGGCTATCTTGTCGCTAGAGGATATTATGCTTAAAACTACTTCCCTTGCTGGCTTTACTATTGCCAGCATATTAATCGGACAGGCATCATTTGCGAAAACAATAGAGAAAGATATGGCAACAACTTTCAAGCAATCGAAGAAGTTCAGCTATCTTTCAGATTCGTTGCGACATGTTGGGAAAACCAAACAATTGCATGGAGCCGGTCCTTTCACCTTTTTTGTCCCTAAGAATGATGCCTTCGACGACATGTCTTATGGCAAATGGGTGGAGCTGTGGAACAATAAGTCCCAACTGAGCGAGGTGTTATCACGAGGCCTCATAGAGGGCCGATATGACTCGACATCATTCAACAAAGGCGCCACACTTCGCACCATAGAAGGTGGCACCTTAAAAATAGAACTAAAAGACAAGGATCTCTTCATCGGCGATACAACAATAAAGGATACTGATATACAATGCTCAAATGGAGTCGTGCACATTCTCGATGGGTTCATCGGTAAAGATGCATCTCCTCCCTCTAAAAAAGCCGCTGCTAAATAATTTAGCGGAAGCAGGCCTAAGCCTAGCCTGGGTCGCCGAGAGGATCTTCGCTTGCAGGTCGGACATTTCGGCCACCCACTCCTGGATCACCTAAGGGGTCTTGGCTGGCTGGACGAGCATTGCTAAATTGCCCACCACTGCCAGGGTCACCCATGGGGTCCTCACTGGCCGATCGCACTGAACGATCGCCATTTTGGTCACCGTAATGACCGAACAGATTTTCAATTCCACCAATCAGGCCGCCCGGGTCATGCCCTGGCTTGTGCGGGGTATTTGGATCATCATAGATGACCTTTTTAATGTCATTTAAAAGCGACAACAGACTCATTTTATAATCTCCTTCTCTCATGCTAGTTCGCAGTGCCTATGCCAGCCAGATTCCGTCCGGTTGTGCGGCCGTCATAGCCTTCGAATTCTTGGTATTGCTGTGCTTCCGCTAGGGGCACACTGATGCCGCCCTGGGGGGCTGTTACCCAGTGAACGCGGCCACCGGCCTCACGGTAATAAACCCGACCGTTTTTAGACAGGTAATATTGAGGCTCGGAAGAATTACCGGACGCTCTGGCCTTCTGGTTCTTCTGATAAAGGTAATAGATAGCGGCAGCGCCAGCGAGCAGAGCGGCTTTCTGGCCGTTTGACATACCAGGACGAGCTGCTGCAGTAGGGCTACTGTTTACATTAGAACCAAAGCTGGATCGATTTGATTCGTCAACAGCGGGAAGATTGCTGGTGTCAGCAGTCTTTGCGCCGCCGCATGCAGCCAGGGTTTGCGTCAATAAAACACTGGTTACTACGGCTGTAGTTTGAAGGTACTTGCCAATTTGATTCACTTGTTCGTTCCTATGAGCGATCTAACTGCTAGCGCCGACGCAGCAGCAGTGAACAAGTTGCAATTACTTTTGTTAAATAAATCGAGCTTGTGGCAACTCCCTTTAACAAGAGAACATCAACGAGCCTTTAGTTCTTCCAAATGCGCTCTGGCCTTGAGTCCGCGAGGATCTGATGGCGAGCATAGTTGCAAGAAATGATCTAACTGGGCAATGGCACCTTCGCGATCGCCGCTTTTCTCCATTGACTTACTCAATAGCCAGATCACATCAGGATCGTTGGGCGTAAGCTTGGCCGCTTCTTTGTAGGCCTCAACAGCAGGACCAACATAACCCTGCACCATCAAAATTGAACCTAACAAGGTCTGAGCTGAAGCTGATTTTGGATCAAGCCGCACGGCTTCCTTTGATTGCGCCACAGCTTGACCAATATCACCGCTCTTCATGAGCGCGTAACTAAGCCGCTCGCGCGAATCGGATCGTAAGGGAAACAAATCGACGGCTTCTTCCAAGTAACGAACAGCGGCATCGGCTTTGTCGGCTGCTAGTAATTTACTGGAAAGGGCGATCAGCACCGACATGTCTTTCGGATTAAGTCTGTATGCAGTGTTCAGCTCTTCTAAGCTGCTATCCTTCTCGCCAAGTTTGTCCAAAACACGGGCATAATTTAGGTGGAATAGCCCATCGCTTGAGTTAATGGCAATTGCTCTTTTGTACATGTCAGCTGCAGATTTCCAATCATCTTTCATGGTAAAAGCAGCGCCACAATCAGCCAGGGCATCGGCATACTTAGGATCGGCAGCGATGGCTAACTTATACTGTTCTAAGGCCTCGTCGGTCTTTCCCTCTGCGATAAGTTTACTGGCTTTGAGATATGCCCCCTCAGCGGAGAGAAAAGAATTTAAAGAGGCTGGAAGATTGGCCACTCGCTCTACTGGTGGTGCACCGAGAACGAGTTCAGTGCCTTTCCAGGCAGATTTCATCACTGGAACTTGCTTTCTATTGCTACCTGTTGAGGCCGTCTCTGACTCGGTCTTTTGCTTGGCGATTGCAAATGCTTTATTGAGCGAAATCATCCCGTCTTCCTGGCGCAGAGCGCTAGTAAGATTCTTCGAAAAGGCAGGGCTCCAAGTAATTTGGTTAGGCTGGCTGGATGAAAGAATGATATAGCCGTTGCCCAAAAGTACTTTGGTCGGATCGAAATTATAAGTTGGTAGTCTCGGCTCAAGAGTCTTGGAACCAGCATCTAAGTCAGCGGCACCGCTATAGGCCGCTTGCAAGACCAGTAAAATGCGATCAGAATGAACATTTTGCTTTAACGTACTCATCAATGTTTGCATCGAGATACAAGTGCCGTAGATATTGTCTAGGGCGCAATCATAGGTGCACAAATAGGTATTACCATCAGTGGTTGGGAAGCCACTAGTGGCAATATAGACAACGACAAGATCGTCTGGACCAACAGCATTACCAAGAAAACTTGGACCAAGCGCAGTCATTATGCTTTGCCTTGGAGCATCTGCGTCAATGAGCAACTTGACGTGATTCTTTTCGAATCGACCACCATGTGGATCGACTAAATACTGCTCGAAATCCTTGGCCGATTGGGCCATGCCGGTCGCAGCAGTAGAGGCCAGACGGCCTTCCTTAAACTTGGATGCACCAATCACGACCGCCCATTTTTGTTTGATTGGTCTGTTTGTGCCGCGCGCGTTTGGATTCAAATCTTGAATCTTGGTAAATTCAATTTTGCTTGGCTGTGACCAGGCAGGAAGATTACTGGTAGAAATCGCAAGCACAATTGGCAATAGCCACTCTAAACGCAGCATCTACTAAACCTCAACGATTACTACCGTGCAAGAGCGAGATGCTTGCTGAAACCATTCCGCCTGGTGAAGCCATCAGGCGAACCAAACTGCTGTCGTTAGAATTGGTAACCTGTGCAACTGCTGAAAAGTCATCAGGCAGCATCACGGGCTTTGGATCATCCCAGGATAGTTTCATGCGTGTGGGACAAAGATCTTTTGAGCCCGTATCATCGGCAGAGACAAAAGCAGTCATAGTACGGTTTTTGAGCGACTCTGGCGTGACATCCACTTTCTCACTGGCAAATACAAGACCTAATTGCTCAGTACCAGGATGTTGGTCAAATTCCATCCATCCAACCGCTGGAATGGGGTAATCTTTTCCACGAAAAAGATAATTTTGAGTGCCATATTGATTGTTGGGAAAGAGAACATCACTCTTGCCTGTAGTTCCTGCTTTCATGACAAGATAGGCATAACCATCACTTTGCGGAATCAAATGGAAGCGAATCTTGTCGCCTGTTTTGAATTCCATTTTATTATTGCAGCGGAAGACTTTACCATTTCGATCCAGTTCAATCCAAAAATTGATCTGCGGAGATTGAGACGCCAGCCTATGCTTAAATTCAGTCGGTTGAGGCGGAGGCGGCAGTGTTGCTACCTTCTCAACAGGAGCACTGTTTGTCGTAGTTGTCGTAGTTGAAGTACTTGTAGTATTCGAAGAAGCGCTTGCAATTGCGATTTCACTTTCCGAGTACTCTTTCATAGATGCCACCACCGGCAGTTTAGCCATAGAAATAGCGATAGTTGGATCTAAAGGAGAGACATTTTTGTCAATCCAGGTAGTGACGAAACCAACGTCATCGGCTCTGAACTGATTTTCTTCAAATAGCAGGTGCTCTGAGTTCTTGCTTAAAACCAATTGGCGATTTGGCGTGGCAAGGCGTTCGAAAAGCCGCCAAGTACCCTCAGGACGAATCAATTTATCGGCTGTCCCTTGTAGAAACAAAACTGGCATGTCTTTTATAAATTTGGCAACTTCTAGATTACCCCTCATAAAGAAATCAAATTGCACAAAGTCTTTTGCCGAAAAGTAGGTTCGCATCAGCGGGTCGTTTTTCCACTCACTACGCAGCTCTTCATTAGCTGAAATTTTCTGCACGGCTGCAAAGGCAGCACCATCCATGGGCTTACTATAGTCACCGGTGAGAGTGTTCAGAACGGAAGTTTTGGTGACCTTTTTTTCGCTGTCACTCATGGCAAAACGATCGCGCGCCGGCACTGCACAAATGAGCCCTGAAATAAGTTCAGGATAGAGTGCGGCTGCTCTCAAGGCAATGGCACCGCCCAAAGACTCTCCTAGCAAGATCACAGGCAGACCAGGGTGATTCTTGTGAATTTGTTGAAGCGTAGCTTTGATATCGACTAAATCGCCGTCAAAGTCCATTCCTTCGCGATTATTGTAGTCTTTAAGTTCGCCGAAGCCGCGCAAATCTGTCGCATAAGTGGCAATACCGTTTTTGGCCATCTCCTTGCCAAAGGCGGCATAACAACCTTTATGCAAACTGAATCCATGGATACATAACAAAGCGACCCTGGGCTTGACATCAACTGGCGGCAGCCAAGAAAGGCAAGGGGCAGTTTTAGCAGCCTTGGTCGGGACGTGTAGCTGCTTGGAGCCGACTTCTGAATCATCCACCGGAAGACTAGCTTCATCGTTTCTGGCTAGTGGGCTTGGCGCGTTAGCTTCTGCGAGTGCTTTCGATTCAGCAGCATTAGCATTAAGACTAAAATTGAAGCTGACGCCCAGAACAGCTCCGAGTGCCAGTCCTACAATACTTTTGCTGACTAATATCACTTAGGGCCTCCACTGTCACTTCAACCGGTTGCCCTTAGCTCATCAATAGCTAATAAAATTGGAGTCTCAGTTACGGAGACTAGTCTATCACCAGAATTTTGGCTTTTACAACTACTTAGGACTTTTAGCCTTAGAAACCATGGTCACATAGCCGAACATCTCTAGTCCCAAAATTTCATCGTCATCGTCCTGTTTATACATGTTTGCAGGAAATTTTCCAGCAATTCGAGCAAAAAGAGCTTCATGAAAAGCACTATTCATCGCGAATTTCCCTATCAATAAACTGGTATCAGAATCATAGATCTCTAACTTGTCAAATTTGTCTAGTTTGACTTTTACTGGAATACCAGTAGATTTACGGATGCTTTTTCGCAATCTAATCATCTTTCGGCTTTTTTTAAATCCTGCCCAAAGTAGAATAATGAGCAGGGGAACAAACACAATATAAAAATCTCGCGTATCTTTTGGACTTGCCGTGACACCATTCAACAGATGTCCGACTATAGTTACCATACCCGCAAAACAAGCAGCTAGCAAAGCTCTGTGTGCAACGCTGATCTCTGCTAGTACTTTTACTGGAGCATCTATGTATGAGCACTCTTCTTTGTGATGTTTACACAAAATAGTTTCATTCTGACTTGGATGCGTTGGTTCAGCCAGCTCTAAAAACAACTCGGTAAAGCCTAGCTCTGCTGCTTTTTGTTTTAGTAAAAAAGCAATATGGCTACTCTGTTCGGTCAAAAAGTCTTCTTTGACTCGTCGTAAGATCTCTCTGGCTTGTTCGGTATTACCTTTTAAATGTGCCTTTTCGGCGAGCATGAACTGTTCATTCAGTCTATTGACTGTGCTTCTGTCCTTTTCTATTTCAATTCTAGCTATGTCAACATATTCAAACGTCTTGGTATCATTTCCGATTCGCGCATAGCATCTTGCTAAACAAATCGCCGCTCGCGCTTTCATAAAACTAGAGTAACTAAACAAACCTCCCCATTTTACTTCATTGACTCTACCAAAATATTCTTCCAGCAGTTTTGCTGCATCTTCAAAGTTACCAGTAGAATGCAGAGATTCTGCTTTGCATAAGACACCAGTATTGTAAGTATCCTCGAGTTTTGATCTCGTTTTCGCTTTGTCGAAGACATCTTCTTTGAGTTTTGTAGCCTTCTCTAATTCACCAATAGACTCATAAATAATGGCGGCAAAGTAACAACGTATGGCATAGTCTGCCAATGCTTGTTCCGATGGAGCTCCAGCATTTTCGGATTTCTCTAAAATGTTTTTCCAGTATTTAAGCCGCTCTTCTACATAGTGAACAGCTTTGTCCGATTGCCCTGACAATAGCAGGCTCTGAGCATATTCACGTTCCGAGCCGAGTGAGAAAACTTTGAGCGGTTTGGCAAAAGAAAGAACCTTGGCATTGCATTCAGCTACATAGGCTTGCTGATTGAACTCCTGCATACAGTCACCAAGGGTTACAAAACAATTTGCCTCAAGCCAGGTTAGGCCAACGAAGGAAAGCACTTTTGCCGCAGGGTACAATACTCCACAAGCAAACTCAACAAAAAATGGATTTCTATACTTATAGGTAAAGTACCTATTAAAGCTGTATTGAGCATTTAGAAACAGCAAAGCTGCGATGCCTAATCCGCTATACACGTATGTATTGATGTATTGATGATATGTGAGTGCCAGATACAAGAAAACAAATGGCCATATGACACCAAATACCATACCGAGAATAATGTTTGGCCTAAGTAGAAGTCTCTCTGGTCCGGGAGCATCACACTTTATTCTGGGAACAAGCAGCCACGGTGCAGCTGTCTTCGATGGTATCGTTTCGGATTGATCTGGCACAACTTCAATTAGCTGTGCGAAAGCAGGCGAATCTTCACCATCCGCAGGAGCAGAAAGCTTAATTTTCTCTTTGTCTAAAGTTTTAGACAGCTCATCTTCTTGTTTCATAGCGGGTAGGAATATAGCAAAATTTCCAGTCAAATGATATGAGTTGACCACAGGCGCTCACTAGCTCGTTGTGATGCACCCCTATCAATGACATAAGGGCTGAGCATATACTAAGAGCGTGTGGCTAGACTGTAACCGGTAGATCTCCGCAAATTAGTCTATGGTTTTCAAAAAAAGGACGAGTTATTGCCGGAGCAAGAAACAAAAGATGAGTATGCGCGAGCCCATGGTGCCTTGTCTGTGCTACAGATTGTTGGGATCGTATTGGGCTCAGGACTGCTTGTTGTAATTGGATTAAAAGGGTTCGATTACTTCTTGGTGGCGGGACTGCGTGTGGTGCCGAGTGGGCTGAGTGCCTCTCAGTACTATCAGTTGGGAGTCAAATACAAAAAAGCTGGTAGGACTGAGCCCGCTCGCGACTCTCTCAACAGGGCTATAAAGCTTGAGCCGCAGAGTGTTGACGGAAAGCGCGCCGCAATCTACCTTCATGCCTACTTGCCTCGTTATGCGGTACCCCAGGAGGCAGTGCAGATGAACATATCGGGGTTCAATCAGGCCGCCAGCGGACATAATGAACAAGCAAGACAAACTTATGAGAGCTGTATAAAGCAATTTCCTAAATTCGAATGGCCCTATGGCAACTTAGCTGCTTTGTACATAAGCCAGGGCAAACTCGCTGAAGCCAAGGAATTGCTCAACAAAATTCTTGAGGTAAACCCGCAGTATGTCAATGGTTGGATCCATCTTGCCGAAGCAAACATTGCCAGCAAAGACTTTAATCGTGCGACGGAGTGCCTGAGCACTGCAGCAGCAATAGATCCAGACAATGAAGCTGTGAAAGCGCTAGAAACCAAGATTGAATTCGAAAATCAAACAAAGTGAGTGCGCATCATGCGCTGCTACTCAATGCATTACCCCATGCTGCCACCCAACAAGAGATCACGCACCACATTTGGCATTTGTTCTGCAAACGGCAGTATATTGTGCATACCTGAGAGAAGAAGGAGGAATTAGGTGCAGCTGAGTTTCAAGTTTCTTCCTAGTGAATGTTCAAACGATCATCAAACCCGCGTTCTGATCGACGGACAGGATATCACCGAGAGCCTGGAAGATGGTGTGCTTGGTATTGATCCTGTGGAATTCTTTTCACAGTCGGCTTTGCGAGGAAGTGGCAAACTCTTGATCGGCCGCTGTAAATGCGGTTGCGTTGGCTGTGGCGATGTAATTGTATCGGTATCTCGTTCATCCGCTAAAGTCGAATGGCTGAGCTATTTTCCAGCAGGTCCGAAGTATATTTTTTCGTTGTCTGAGTATGACCTTGCTGTAGAAGCTGGCGCTGCTGATGTAAGTTGGGAAAATATCGACCGAACCGCCGAACGCCTTGTGTCGAAGCTAGACTATTCTGAATTCAAAAGGCATGGGCTCTTATTTGAATGGGCGTCCGCGAGAATCAAAAGCGATCGGATTACGGTCTCTTTCAAGAAAGACAAGGCACAACAGCTTTATGATGCGCCTTGGGACCACAAAGTCCCGACTGATGCAGCAGAGGCTGTGCAGCAGATGCTTACGAAATTGATCGGTGAACTCGATTCTTGACCTCGATGCTTGCTAGTTCCAAGAACACATATCTCGCATCACGAACGCATTTCTAGAACTTCTCGACATTAACGGCAGCGACATTAGGGAATGGAAACCGGTCCAAGAAGCTGAGCCGATAGAGATAGCTGCTTATCCCGCTAGATAGTATTCGCATTATGTAGGACGTGTGTAGGACGCAATTAAATGCCAGTCCTAAAAAACTCACCCTCGGAGCGACTCGAACGCCCGACACCCTCCTTAGGACGGAGGGCAAAAACGTCTTTACAGGGTTTCCGGGAGTTTCCCTATAATTCCGCTATGCCCCATTCTATCAGCCTTTCTGGTACAATTACATTATCCCAAGCATGCTAAAAATTCACGAAAAAAGTGGGGGCAGTGTGGGGGCGAATCAAAAAGGCCTAGAAATACTTCTCACTTGCGGGTTGGTAATTCAGGAGCGCAACATGGACGATAAGTTCAACTTCACTCAAGAAAAACTAAAAAACTTCCGCTGCTCGCCAGCTGCCAAAAAACAGGTTCGAGTGAGCGACACTCGGGTCCGAGGCCTACAGTTGAGAATTACCCCCAATGGCTCTAAACAGTATATCTATAGACGTCGCCTGCCGCTCGATAACGAAAGCGGTAGCAAACTTGTGGAACTAACCATCGGCAAATTTGACGACATAAGTATCGAGCAGGCTCGTCACAGAGCTGAGCATTTCAATAGCATGGTCGGCGAGAAGAAAGACCCTTCGCGAAAACCAAAGGGCGAGTTAACCTATGGTCTGCTTTTCGAGCAATATCTAGAACAATACGCAAAGCTCCATACCGTAACTTGGGAGGAGACCATAAAGAATCACAAACGCTACTTCTCAAAATGGGAAAAGCAGTTCATTTCAAAAATTAAGCGGGACCAAGTGCAGAGCTGGCTGAATAATCTAGGCACCACTAACGGCAAACACACCGCCAATCGTCAGTTCAATACCCTTCGAGCAGTTATCACCTGGGGCATGGGTCAAGGCCTAGTTGAATGCGAAAATCCCTGCATAGGCGTGAAAACATTTAGAACCCAAGCCAGGGAAAGATTCATACTTCCGGGAGATGAATATCAGCGCTTTGTAGCAGCCCTGGACAAAGAAGAACCAGTTATCCGAGACTTCTTCTACATGTGCCTTTTTACGGGCGCCCGTTGTTCAAACGTCCTGAACATGGAATGGTGCCAAATCAATCTGGATCTCCAGCAATGGCGCATACCAATAACCAAGAACGGCGATTCGCAGACCATACCGCTTACAACTAGCGCAATGGAAATTCTCAAACAGCGCAAGTCAGCTCCAGAAGCTCAAGAAAAGTGGGTCTTTCCATCTCCGCGCACAGGATGGAAGACTGGCACAAAAGGTCACCTTGCATCTCCTCGCTACGCCTTCTCTAGGATCATCAAAACTGCGGGCATTGAAAACCTAAGAATTCATGACCTGAGACGCACTGCCGGTAGTTACATGGCCATAGCTGGCATTAGCCCAACAATTATAGGCAAAGCGCTCGGCCACAAATCACCCCAAGCCACAGCCATCTATGCCCGTTTAACCCAAGACCCTGTGAGACAAGCACTGGAAATTGCCCAACAGGCTCTCTCCAAGCCCATATCGCCATAGGTCTGCCAGAATTGCGGACGCGAGGGCACAAGGGTCAGTTAAACAGCTTCGATGCATGTTCAAAGAAAAAGAACCGCCCCGTGAGCGCACAGCTTTGCTGGTGCGAACGGGGTGGCACAGGTTCGCCCGGCATAACGCTGCGATGCCTAACTATTGGACTACTTTTCGTACTAAAACTCATAGTTTCACATTCGGTATTACGTTCAACGGCCGTATATTCGGCAAAACTTTGATTTTCATACCACAAAAGTGTTTCAGTATACCGTTCAACGCCTACTAGCACTGGCATCCCAGGCTTTTTCTGAATCCCTTTATCCTGCTATCACCCCTTTTAATTTTGTTTGCCCCCCTGCCTTGTCTTCGGTGGTAATGTCGTAACCTCTTCGAGGTTTCGATGGATGAACAATCTCTTTTAACGGCAGCTCTGCTGCCTCTGAACTACTGGGCTACGGTTCTTGCTACACTCTGGGCTCTCCGAACTTTCTCTCTACGATCTACCGGCCCTATTTTTATGCTCCCTCGATCCTCTTACTATGCTCTGGGTTCAACCCACAGTCACTAATCCTGGGCTCTATCTTACTAGGTAAATTTACGCCGTCACTTTCTACTGAGTCGTGCTTTACTCCCTCTTTCTGTTCATTTTTCTGGTTCTGGCTTTTGTTTCTCTCCATTACCTAGTTTTATTCTACGCTCTTGTCCTGGTTTACCGGGGTAGTAATCAGTAAACACCTCTACTAACCGAGGCCATATCAGCTGCTGATAGTCCGGTGTTTACTGAAATCTATATCGCTCACAGATCCTCCTTGTTGAGGCACTTGAAATTTATATTGGCACCTTTATGGTCCCCGAATGTTTGATTGGAAACTAATAGAAAACTTGAACGCTTCGGATACATCACTTCGCGCTTCTAGAATTTAAATTGATCGAAAGAAAATTTTTGTCTGCCCGCGACAACTTTTTTTTTGGAGCCTCGCCAAGCAACTTTAGAAAATATGCCACCATTCTTTGATTCTGCAAACTTCCTCTTTCTAATTCTTGGGTCTCCTTTCTTCTCTGAGCTTTATGATTTTTTCTCGTTCAAACATAAGTGACATCAAAAGTAAGGGAAAGAACCTTAGGCGTTCTGCAACTTCCTAATCATCAAGTATTTGAATGTACGTCACCAGATGAGTTTCTCTGACAGGTAGCCGATTTGTAACAAAATACTAATGTGTGTTATCTCGCTAGTGGTTAAGGGCAAGGTCGATTTAAGGCACATTTGCTTCAAAGGTCACCTAGATTCAGCTTATTTCTAGCGCCTCAATTTCAATGCACCTTGGCTTCCCGTATTACCTAGTTGTGTCGTTCTTTTTGGGTTCGCTGT
>CALRQI020000005.1:0-473187 GCA_943370275.1 bacterium Ga0077546
CCTGAACCAGAACCTGAGCCAGCCCGCGGCATCGGCCCTTTGCGAATAGCGGTGTAGGGTCCGGCGGTTCCAGGTGAAACAGGTGCTCCTGAGTTAAATCCAGCTCCAGGGCCAGATCCAAATCTTGAAGCAGAAAACGACTCTGAACCAACTCCCGCTGTCTTTTTCAAACGCTCGATGCGGTCGACATACGACATAGCCTGGGCGGGCATGCCGAAGAGCTGGGATTCTAGACGGTCTAGCCTCTGATCAATAGTCTCACCCGAGTAGGTCTTTTTCAAAATTCGCCATTCAAGAGTAGAAAGCACTGGGTAATTAGTTTCAGCCTTAGCGCCAGTCTTTGACCCTCCATCACTCTTTGCCGCGATACGGGCCTGTTCCGCTTTATGGTCAGCCATAATTTGAGCAGCCTGCTTGTCGCGTTGCACGATGGCAGACTTCAAATGGCTCAAGCGCTCGCTATTGCTTCCATACTGAGAGGCTCCCAGGGTCAATAACTCCAGGCGCTCAAGCCGCTTTTCAATGGGGTCGTGACCATAGTGATGAAAGAAAAAGCGATTTTCTAAAACCAGTATCTCCTTTTCCAGAGCTTGTTCACTCAAAGCACCGGCTTTATCAGTCGTGCTTGAAGAAGCAGCGTTAGTAGTCTTGGCTTTCAGGGCTAAAGCTCCGCTCTGTACAAATAGACTGCAAGCTAAAGCAATAACCCAAGGGTGAGTAAATTGTCGTAACTTCATCTCTTTATCGTCCTGATTGCTCACTTCTTCAGCATAGCAGAGATGTCAAACCGTGCCGCCACTCCAAGCATAGAGACACTATCAAGGCTGAAACTCTGCCAAAAAAAACCGCTCCTTGTAGATTTATCTACGGCAGGAGCGGTTCTATATTCTTCAACTATTGGACAGCCCTGAGAGGTTAGTCTTCAGATGCGCGGAACTCAGCGTCGACGACATCATCGCCAGAACCTTGGTATCCGCCGCCTTCGTAACCAGCTCCGTTGCCGCCGTTACCTTCGTAACCGCCGCCATCGTAGCCAGCTCCGCCTTCACCACCATCACGCTGGTGAGCGGCTTGTTGCAATAGAACGAGAGCTCCTCTAAGTTCGTTCATGATGCTCTTGATAGTTTCCAGATCGGCTTCTTCTTTGAGCTTGTCGCGCAGATCGCCAACGAGCATTTCGCAGCGAGACTTTTCACCTGGGGTGACGCGATCGCCAAGCTCTTTGACTTGTCTTTCAACGGCATAACAGATGCTGTCTGCTTCGTTTCTGACGTCGGCTTCTTCTTTGCGCTTTCTGTCGTCTTGAGCATAAGACTCGGCTTCGCGAATAGCGCGCTCGATGTCTTCTTTGCCCAAGTTGGTTGAAGCAGTAATTGTGATGCGCTGCTCTTTTCCGGTAGATTGGTCACGAGCTGTGACGTTCATAATGCCGTTGGCGTCAATATCGAAAGTAACTTCTACTTTGGGAACGCCACGCTGAGATGGTGGAATACCATCGAGACGGAAGTTACCTAGTAGTTTGTTGTCGCGAGCCATCGGGCGCTCACCCTGGAAGACGTAAATGTCGACTGCTGTTTGGTTGTCATCAGCGGTCGAGAACACTTCAGTTTTGCGAGTTGGAATTGTAGTGTTGCGATCGACCAGTTTGGTCATGACACCACCCATGGTCTCAATACCGAGAGATAGAGGGGTAACGTCGAGAAGCACAACGCCCTTAACTTCACCGCCCAGTACACCGGCTTGAATAGCAGCACCAACGGCAACCACTTCGTCAGGGTTAACGCTCTGGTTAGGCTCTTTACCGCCAGTTACTTGCTTAACAAGCTCTTGCACGGCTGGAATACGAGTAGAACCACCAACCAATACAACTTCATCGAGGTTGTCATAAGTCAGTTTGGCATCTTTAAGAGATTGTTCCATCGGCATGCGGCAACGCTCTACCAGATGTCTGGTGAGTTCGTTGAAGCGGGAGCGCGAGAGCTTCATCTCAAGGTGCTTAGGACCAGAAGCATCAGCGGTGATGAATGGCAGAGAAATATTGGTTTCAGTAACGGAAGAGCATTCGATTTTGGCTTTCTCAGCGGCTTCAGTCAAACGTTGTAATGCTTGTCTGTCTTTGCGCAGGTCAATGCCTTCTAAGTTCATGAACTCATCGGCCACCCAGGTCACTACACAATGGTCGAAGTCATCTCCGCCTAAGTGAGTGTCGCCTGATGTTGACTTAACTTCGAAGACGCCATCGCCCACTTCTAGAATAGAAACGTCGAAAGTACCGCCGCCCAAGTCAAATACAAGAATAGTTTCGTTGTCTTTTTTATCTAAACCGTAGGCAAGTGCTGCCGCCGTAGGCTCGTTGATAATACGGAGAACTTCTAAGCCAGCAATTGTGCCAGCGTTCTTTGTTGATTGCCGTTGAGAGTCATTGAAGTAAGCAGGAACCGTGATTACAGCTGACGTTACTTTTTCACCCAGATACTTCTCAGCATCTTCTTTCAACTTACGCAAAATCATCGCTGAAATTTCTTCTGGCGAATATTCCTTGCCTTGAATGGAAACCTTACATCCGCCGTCAGCGCCTTCCTTAACTTTGTAGGAAACAATCTTCTTCTCTGATTCAACTTCAGAGAAGCGACGTCCGACGAAACGTTTAATTGAATAAACGGTGTTCTCCGGATTGAGCACCGCCTGACGACGAGCAAGCTGTCCAACGAGACGCTCACCAGATTTGGTGAAGGCGACCACCGATGGAGTGGTTCGACCACCCTCGGCGTTGGAAACTACGGTCGGCTGACCACCTTCCATAACCGCGACCACTGAGTTGGTTGTGCCCAAATCAATGCCTACTGACTTACCCATATACTTTGAAACTCCCTTCGGACCTACTTGAAAGCTCAGGCTGGAGACCCCAAGAAATTATACTTGGGATAGCCTCTTGAACTGAGTACCAAAACTACAGTTTTCCGCACGTTGAATTCTTAACAACCAAAAAAATGGCGATTTACCCAACGTAACTCTGGTAATAGTCCCATGATGCCAATTCGGCGGGGCTGTGAACTGAAACTTATACAAAGATTCATATTCGCTAATTCGACAAATTTCAAACGCCTATTTTGCCGAAATAATCATTTGATTTGCAAGTACCGTTGCAAAGGGTACTTTTACCGAGTTTCTACTGCGGTCTAGCTGGCTTAGCAATTGCCAACATCGCCCCTAAGCTGATGCAATCGTCAGGTACTGAACCCACACCCACAGATGCCAGTACCGGACTGCCACCAAACTTGGCACTAAGCGGAGTAGTCATGAGCATTTCGGCCATCCGGCCAGCAAAATTGCGAGCTGAAGTACTTTCAGTTTCAGGCAATAGCAAGGCAAATCCAGAAGAGTCGTAGTGAGCAAATGAATCGGTCTTACGCTTCATTTTATTAACACGCTCAGCCACTTCTCGAATCGCACCCAGTGGAAGAGGTTGTGACGCGCCATTTGGGTCGGTTGAGCGAACACAAAGTTCAAGCAATATGACCGAAACTGGACGGCCAAAACGTTCAAAGCGATGAAATTCTCGCTCAAGCAGATAAAGAAAGGCTTGCTGAGACAAAACACCGGTCTCGGCGCTCATTAATAAGCGCTCGGCTTCGCGAGCCTGATTCCAGTCAATATCTGCCTCTTGCATGGGCTTTTCTGATGAATCAGGCAGCTCATCGACAAAAGTTACCAGATTACAAGTGGCAAAATTGAAAATTATCGGCACCCATTTCTGCTTATTGACATTGCACTTGCGCAAGATGTCGATCAGCCTACTTTTATTGTCAATTAGCTGATACATACGCTTTTGCAAGGTCATGTCAGCTCCGGTGCCTTTTTCTAGCAATTGCTCGAAAAGTTGCTCCGTTATAGATGGATGGTTGCGCAGTAAATAACTCTCGTCACGAATATTTTTTTGCTTGAGCAATTGACGTTGGTCGTCAAGAGCCGCGCCTTCCATCAACATCATGTCGAGGCGCTTTTTGATAGTGACCGTTTCAAACTTAGCTTCTGGATAGAAGCGAAACTGACCTTCTTCCCAGCCCACTAGCTCAATCAAAGCGGGCGAGCCTTCTAAACTGCCAAGAACGCAGTGAATCGGATTGCCGTCGTCAAAATAGACTGTAGCGTTTTCGCTTGTAGTCTCAACCTCAAGCCTGCCGGTGCCCTTGCTCATGCCCACAGATTGCAGGACATTGGGCATTTGCATGTTCTCTAAGTTACCTTCTAAGGTAGCTTTGCCACGAACGCGACCGCTAGTAGACTGACTCTCGAAGCTTTGAGTAACGGCTTGATCGCTCTTAGAAACGGCATCAAATGACGGAAATTGAGCTGTAATTAACTGATGAATAAAAGCCGGATCTGCGGAAACTTGCTCCCAGACGAGCATCTTGTTGCCCTGGTCGCCGCGATAAAGGGTCCAGTGATAATCGCCCTTACCCCGATCTTTGAAAACAGCCAATGTCAATTCATCTGGCGCGTCGCCAAAAGGGAGCTGGGTGGTATGACCCGGTTCCTTGAGGCTTTCAGCCAACATATTTTGCAATTGTCTCAGTGCAGGCAAACTAATCTGTTTAGGCAGATTGGTTATGCTCCGCTCTTCGGGCTTCTTTCCGAGCACGCTCTGTTTATCCAGTACCAAAGTAGTTTCTGTTTTAGTTTCTATTTCCAACGCCAACTTATGCCGAAACTGTTGTCAAAATTCTAACAACAGAAAGCTTAAGCCTATCTACCTTTTACCCGCTTTTCCCTGAAAATCAGACAGCAGGTAAAACTTCGCCGATAGCCAATGCCCTAACATCGACCACTGAACCGGTGTCTCTAGCCAGGTTGAGCAAATCAGATGACTGATAACGAAAGAAAACTTGGTCTTTAAGAGGCTGCCAGTGCATAGGCACCAGTCTAGTTGCCTTGATTTCCTCAGCAATTCGCAACGCCTCTGCCGGCTTGGCTGTGGCGTACTTACCGCCAATTGGCAAAACAGCTGTATGAACAACTTTGCCGGCCAATGATTCAGCAATAAGCGGCGTATAAATCGTGGCACCAGCATGATAGTAGCCACCAAAGTAGTAGCCGTTCACTGGTTTACCCGGGGCCCGGCTGCGTGCAAACAAAGCCATAATGGTTTTGCCAAGACGGTTAAGAGGATGATGTGCTGGAATGGCTAAAATTTCCAATCCCTTGAAAACAATAGTCTCTCCGTGGTCAATGGCAATAAGTTTATCTAGCGGAATTTTGCGACGCTTGTGCAACCAGTGCATAAGCTTGGCCGGGCCAGCAAAATGACAGCCCCAAGTGTCATAAAGTTTGCGCGCCATCAAAGCACCGTGATCGAAGTGCCCATGGGAAAAAAGCACTAGATCAGCATGCGGTAATTTGGCTAGATCTACTGGCGCTTGTAAATAGGGATCGGTATAGATACAAAGGTTGCCAATTTCAAACTTGACGGCGCTATGTCCTAGAAAGGTTAGATTCAAAGCACTTCTCCAGAGGACTCCTCTTAGTACAATCAGAGCCTATCAATTATCCACACCCTTTCAGGTTCTATGACAATGAGAAGACCGCTAATTTTTCTTTCAGGCCTCCTAGCTCTCACGCCAATTGTATCCGCAACTTACGGTTGTAAGACAAGTGCGGCCGAAGCGGCCCCTCAACCCAAGGAGTGGGTCAAATATTTAAACCCGATGCCGCGCAAGAACTACAGCTTAAACGAAAGTCAAGATAGAGCAATTAAGAAGAAAGGTTTCAAAAGCGTAGCGATTGCTGGAGCAAAGCCAGTTGCCAATCGCGAATTAGGCTTTTTTGCCCTGCTCGATACTGCCACCGTAAATAGTGAACTGACAAACAGCACCGGCATGATCGAGAAGCTGCTTGACAAGCCAGAAGTCAACGGCCTTTCAGTAATTATTCCTTGGCGCGACTTAGCACCAGAAGAAGAAAAATACGATTGGTCTAAAATCGAAAAACTGCTAGCGATTTGTAAGCAGAAAAACAAGACACTTATTCTTAGAGTCTCAACCTGCGGCAGCGACAATAGCGCAGAATCAGACACGCCAAATTGGATTTACGAAGCCGGCGTGAAGTCCATCACTTATAAAGGCACCGACGGCAAAGACCACAAGATGCCAATCTTCTGGGATTCGACCTATTTGGCTAAATGGGGCAACTTCGTCGCCGACCTTGGCGCCAAGTTCGACAAGAACGAGTCTCTACATAGCGTCGGCATCACTGGCGGTGGCGTCCTCGGAGGCACACCAGTGGTGCCTGAAATGAGCCAGCCACTGAACAAAGAAGCCTATAAAGCTCTCGAAGAAAAATTGACCAAAGAACACAATATGAGTCAGAGGCAATTGGTTGAGCACTGGAAGTATGTCGCTGACATTTTCCCAAAAGCTTTCCCTACCGCTCGTTTGAACTTCGACATCGACCCAACCACGCCTAACAGAGCCGGACAAGATAGTTTGGACGAAATCTCTGACTATCTGGTTTACCGCTACGGCCAACGTATTTATCTAACCAGACAAAATATTGGCGATGCCAAACACGGCTTTGATCAATATCGCGTCTTGCTCAAGTTCCATGCCGACACTTTGACTGGCTACCAATTGCTACCGACAGTCACCCCTGAAGAAATGACTAAATTGGCAAAGAACGCTTTAGACGATGGTGTCAGCTTTGTTGAAGTACCGCCAGCCTTGCTCAATTCCGATCAAGAACCAGTGAAGAAAGCCCTTGAAGACATTCGCTCGCACTTGGGCTACCAGCTGGTATCGCAGAAGGTGACGATTCCTGCTGAGGTCAAAGCTGGAGAGAAATTAAAAGCATCCTTTACTTTTAGCAACCTGGGCGCAGCCAGTGCACTTCGACCAGTACGCAACTTAGATCGCGACGTGCCATCTTCTTATATCGTGCAAATCGAATTGCGTGACGCTAACGGCAAAGCCATTGCTTTGCTAAGACACACACCAGGCATGCCTACCAATAAATGGAAATCTGGTCAGCCAATTACCTGGGAATCTGAATTAGCGACTAAGTCAATCAAGCCAGGCGAATACACTGCCTATTTGTCTGTGATTGAACCTGACACTAAACGCAAGCTGCAAATACTCAATGCCATATCGACCGAAACTCCTAGCCCAGAAACAGCAGTGAATGTCGGGAAGCTCAAAGTTCAGTAGTTTTTTTTCGGTCCAATCTCAGCGATTTCAGAAAAGCCTGATATCAAAGCCCTGTCTTTATATCAGGCTTTTGCTTAGCCGCTGGAAAATAAATATGGAACTATCACCAACTCGCCCCGTCTGAATATCGACACGGACAAAGACGGACAAAGGAAGAGTAAGATGAGAAGCAAATTTCTAAAAATATCGAGTACCTTAATGGCGACTCTAGCTGTTGCAGGTATTGCATTCTCTGCTCCTGCAGAGTCTAAAAACAATGACCAACAGAAAGCTCTGAATGCCATTGCCATGCAAAACTATTTAAATCAACAAGCCCAAGCTGGGCCGCCCCAGAACCAATACGATCTGAATATTTCCAACCTGCAGAAGGGTGGCTATCTGCCAAGCGGCAACCCAAACTATAACTATGGTGCCTACAACAACTATGGTGTCAACTATCGCCGCCAGGGTCACCGCAGGCCATATATCAACCCGAACTACACTAACGGCAACTATAACAACGGCTACTACAATAATGACTATTATAGAAATGCCAACAACAGCAATCTGGGCCAGAGAATTATCAACAAAGTACGCAGCTGGTAGGCCGCAAGCCATAACCTTCTGCTGATCATGCCGAGCTAGCCAATTAGCGCCCTAGCAAAAAGAAAAAAGCGTGTATATACACGCTTTTTTCTTTTCTAACCCAAACACTTTAGACAAGATTATCCTCTAGACAAAATACTTGATTCCTCAAGTATTTTGTTTTTGCGAACCTAGAATTGAACTCCTAAATATTATTCTTCCAAAATGAAAGAAAATCGTTCTTGTTCTGAGGCGGTGCCGCACCTTTGACCTGGTCTATATAGCCGAGAGACAGATTGGCCACATAGGCTAAGTCACTTGAAGACAAATTAGCGCCATTAGTGTTGAGCAGCGAAGATAGAGCCGGTAAAACTTTCTCTAGCAGCAAGAAACAAATAATCGGGTGAGAATCAACCACCTGGTTGCGTCCCGATAAAGCTTCAAGAGCCACTTTGATCTTGCCAAACTCAATAAACTCTTTGCTCCAATCACCATCTCCACTGGTCATAATCTTCAACATCGACTCAAGTGCTTTTTGCAAACGCTCCATAATCACCATCAGCTTGCTCCAGTCTTTAGCAAGAGCATCTTTATTTGTTACCCACAAATCACTGCTGCCCTTTGCCCCGTCAGCCTCAGGCGGAGCTCCCATTGCCTCAAAAATTGCTTCAATAGACTCTTCTGATTCTGGTACTCTGGCGCCAAGAGAATTAGCAGCACTGCCAGAGAATCCAGAAAACGAAGATCCTGGCGGTGGGCAGGCAGGCATCGGGCCAGCAGCCCCCCAGGCATCGTTTGAAGCAGAACCATCTCTAGAACCAGCAGACGGCGCTCCCCAGCCACCACCGCCGCCCCACATGCCCGTACTAGCAGATATCTGTGAAGGTGAAGCAGGCTGGGTGGCCTGTCTCATTCTTATCAATGAACTAGCGGGAGCTGCTCCCCAAGCAGCACCAGCAGCAGGAAATTCTTTCCATTGCGCCGGTGTCTCCACTGGCTGCACAAGCTTACGCAGATCGCCGCTGGGGTTAGCTATCTCACTATGATCAACAGCCAAGAAAGCCGTAAAACGCGTCAGCAAACTATGGGCCACAGACAACTCTACAATTTCTCGTTCATAAATCTGCCCTTCATTTGCAACAGAGTCGCGCATGAGATCTTCCAACTCACTAATACGCGCCTTGGCATAAAGCTGAGGCAAAGCGGCATTTGCAGTTGGGCGCAAAGAAATTTTCTCTTTGTACTTGCCACCACTGGCGAGGCGACCGACAACTTCTATAGTTTGGGGAAGTTTATCGGGAGTGCATTGAAAATATATTGATACCGGCCGGCCTTCGAACAAATCAATTGTCTTGTGCGGCGCACAGGTTAATTGCTTATTGTCGACAATGTGCAAATCAGTAACTAACGGCACACCAATTTCGCGAGCAACATTTATCAAAGCATTTTCTAAGGCATCGCCTGGAGGCACAAAAGTAGACGTTCCCCCACCCAAACTTGCCAATCTTTTGAGGAAACCATCGTTAACAGCGGTATCGACACCGACGGTAAAGACACGAGTAGCATTGACACGCCCCTGAATAGTCTTGAGAATATGCGACTCATCAGCGACCTCACCATCGGTGATTAAGACAACAATGGCCTGCCGTTTTGCCTTTGTTTTTGATGTCGATTTTTCGGAAGCAGCAGCTTGCTCGATGACATCAAAACAGTCTTCTAGTGCCCCTTGCATTTCAGTGCTACCACGAGCATCAATGGAGCGCAAATAGCTCACGCCTCTTTCAATAGCCTTGAGAGAAGCAGGGAAGAATTTGTGCTGCCGACCACTATCTTCTAGCCATTCAAAAGTATTGTCGAAAGCACAAATGGCAAAGCGGTCATCGGGACGCAAAGTATTGAGCAAAATTATGAGGGCCCTGGCTGCTGAAGTCATTTTCAGACCATTCATTGAGCCTGAGCGATCAAGCAAGAAAACCACATCGCGAGCCACAACTTTAGAAGAGGCTTGCTCTAAAGCCGGAGGATTGATAGAGACCATGCCATATTGGAAATCAACTTCCTTAATCGACACGGTTTTCTCAGTAACCAAGCCGTTCGAAGTCAGGTCGGCAGCAGCCAGCTTCCACGACAAAACGAAGTCACGGTCAAGGGGCTCGTCGTCGTTAACCAATCCTACTTTGATACCATTTTTGCCAAAGCCTGACTTGGTGGCATGCTGAGAACAAACTAAATCGGCCACCTGATCATCATCACCTAGCTCAATGTTGACAGTTAGAGACAAAGAAACCTTCGGGTCAAATCCTGGGGCCAGGCGCGGTGGGGTAATGCGCGAAGCATCGCTGACCTTATCAGTGTCAGGCTCAACGCCATCACCAACACTATCGCGGTCTAATGGCACGCCAGCCACATAGCGAGGGGCCACCACTAAGGGCAAGCGAATCTCGGTGTGACCACTGGCGAAATAGGCCAAACGCTCGCTATAGACAATCGTGACAGTAATTTCTTCACCCGGCATGATATTGCCAACTTGAGCAGTGAAGACATCATCGCGTTCTTGTTCGAGGATGGCCGCCCTTTTACCCTCGTCAACGGCAGCTTGATACTCCTGCCGAGCGACGGCGCGCTCTTTAACCAGGCCTTCAATAACCCGCTCACCCACCTGCATCTGAAACTTGCTGACAGACGAGGAGCCAGCCAACGGAAAAATATAAACAGCCTCGATTGGCTCTTTGAGCTGATTAACAAACTTCTGCACCACGGTGACAGAGGCAATACGGTCTACCACATTGGCGCTGATTTCGACGCTAGCCAGAGGTAGAGCTGGTCGCCCCGATTCTCTCTTCTCATTTTCAAAGCAGCCAAACAAGCGCCGCGGCTCAGAGAAGGCATCAAGCAAATCGCGCTCCAGCAACGGTATTCTTTCTGAACTTTGACATCTTTCGCTATCACTCATTTCAATTCTCCGTTGCATTTGATAAAACTTTCAGAGCAATCTCAATACGCTCTCTAAGAGCCTCGATACTGAGATTCGACTTGTATCCATCAGCTACCGTTAATTTCAAACCGGGTTCTAGAATAATCTCTCGGTAAAGGCTAGCCACAGGCATCGCGGCCTGAGTCTGTTTTCGTTCTTTATTAGAAGAGGCTATCGACTGCAGTAAAGATTTAAGCTCAGACTCAGTCAGGCCGTAGAGCTTTTCTTGGACACGGGCGAGAGGAAACTGCATGCTTTGCAATGCCTTCACAGCAAGTAATTGCAGCACATGGCGCTGGCCATAACGAGCCTGCCGACCATCTATAAAAGGACGGTCGAGCAAGCCGAGAGTCGTGTAATAGCGAATAGTGCGAGCGTCGGGCAAAGAAGAAACTCGCTGGTCTTTAGCAGCCAATTCACTAACACCAAATTCTGCCTGCATAAGCCGCGCCACCTCTTGAGATAGCTGCTCAAGGCTCATTAATTCAGTATTTTTACTATATTCAGTGCTCATAACAGTATTCAATCAAATTACTGTCACGCTGTCAAGGTGCCAACCCTTCCGAATAAACTTACGTGAAAGAGGCAAGGCATTATTGCCTCTGCAAGAGTTGCCAAGCCTGCCAAGAGTGTATATTTCACATCACATACTATTGATTGCCCCAACAGCCAAAGAGCCACACCTATGCAAATGTTCGCGCGCATACTCCGATTGATTTCACTGGCCATGCTTTTCGGTGGCTCTACCGCCACTGTCTTCGCCGCCATTACCCTGATCAGTGCGGCCAAAGCCCAAGGAGTTCCCGTTTCAGAAGCAGCGGCGACAAACGCTCCTGTATTCATCGAATTCAGTAAAGTGGCTCTCGCATTTGCTATTTCGCTTGTGGTGGCCGAAGCCATTGAGATTAAAGGTGATCTCAAAAGCCTAGAGAAGGGCACCCGCTGGCGCATGGCCCGCTATTTCTCATCAATAGTTTGTGCTATTTCAACCTTTATTTTTGCCTTAGCGATTGTTCCCCAAATGGAAGACGTGCGTGTCTTGATGAAGACAGACCCTGCCGCCAAGCAACAGTTTCAAAAGTTGCATGAAGCATCCCGACTGATATTTACAGGCACGATCGTCTTCGCACTGGCATCTTTAGTGCTGCCAGTAATCTCGACCAAAAGAATTAGCGACTAACACAGGAATTAGACCATGCGTAAACTGCTTCTATTAGCTGCTTCCGTTGCCATTTCTACTACATCTTTCTCTACATCTTTCAGCCCGGTCCAAGCCTATGTTGACCCAGCGTTCGATCGAGGCAAGGCCCTTATGGCAACTGGCGACTGGGACCAAGCAGCCACAGCATTTGGTGAATCTCTCGGCCTTAATGCCACAGACCCCAATGCCCTCTCGTTGAGGGGCCAATGCTTTTACAAAATGGGCAATTATCGCTTAGCCATTCAAGACTTAGACAGCTCGTTGCAATACGCTCCCAACAATCTCAAAGGTCTACTGCTGCGCGGCACCTGCCACAGCATTTTGGGTCACGACGCTATGGCTATCATCGACTACGAAGCAGCCATTCGCATGGACCCATCCCTGGCTAAGCGTTATTTTGCTAGCGCCAAAAACGACCTGCCCCATTCAGACCTGGACACCAAAACCGAGAATGGTCAAGGAAACACTCAGGCAGTTCAAAATTACAAAGAAGCCATGAATAACGTTTATCCCAATGGCTACAAAGACGACAGCAATGTCGACAATACCCCCGGCTGGACAGGTAAACTAGGCTCCGGCTCGCCCAGCACCAGCACTGCTACTGGTGGCACGAGAAAAAGAAGCAATGGCGGACAAATATCGGTGCGAAATCAGCCTGGCTCAGTAGGTGAAACCCAAGCTATTGCGCCTCCTGGTAAAGCCGGAACGGGCATGACAAATAACGACAACGGCATGCCATACATCAACAGCGACGCTCAAAATAACGCTGGCATGGAAAGCAACGATACGATTCCTGCGGCCAAAGACAAGCGTTTTGTCACCCCCCTTGACCAAGATCCAAACCGTGGCGAAATTGGCGCCCTAGCTGGCACTGGAGTGTTCGAAGGCGACGCCAAAAAAGCCATCATCGACTATAACCAGGCCCTTGGCCTTGACCCTACCAATGGTGAATATTACTTCCGCCGAGCCAAAGCCTATCAGAAGCTCAATAAAGTCAACGAAGCCATGGGCGACTTCTCATCAGCCATTTCGCAGGCCCCCAACAATGCTCGCTTCTACCTAGGCCGAGCCTCTTTGTATTATCAATTGGGCAAAACAGTCTTGCTCCAAGCTGATATTGAATCGGCCCGCAACTGCGATCCAGATCTGCCAGCAAAAATTCACTTCTATGTACCAGCTCTACCAAAAGGTACTAGCTGGGCAGGGGACGGCGCTAACTAGTTATTTGCTCTCGGCTCCCCTCAGCTCAATCTATATTAGTCTTAGCCAGGCGCTCAAGCCTGGCTAAGCGAGCTAGCAAATCGGCTCCTTCTAGACGCAGCTTTAGATCACGATAGAAGAGCCCATAAGCAGTAAACGAAATTGAGAAAGTAAATATATTGAACGGCACCTCGAGAGCAATTTCGAGCAGATCAATCAGGTATGGTGTTTGCGATAGCTTAAAGCTGGCATGACTAGCTTGTTCAAACACCTGCAAAATGATCATCGGACTTTCAATCACAACACAGACCAGGGCGATAGCAACTGCCAATAATGAGGTAAACGAACCACCTCGCATCATGCGCAGGCTCACCAGCAGCCAAGTGCGTTTCAATGACTCAACAAAAGAAAGTTGTTCAAGAGTAACAATAGCCAAAAGCAATGAGCCAAAAAGGCCTGAAATCATGACTGAAATGGTCAGGGCGAAGCCGATTATGGCAAAAACCACAGCCCCGAAGGCCACTCGCTCAGAGCCACCCAAAGCAACATTCAAGGCCGCAGCGGCAGCAACTATAACAATCGCCCAGAAAATCAAACAAAGAGCCGGTGGCAGCAGGGCCAGATTGCAGGCGAAGAAAACTGTGCCTGAGCGCTTCTTCAAAATATTGAAACTATCTTTATAGGTCGGGTCAAGGCAAAGTACAGCCCTGACTAGAGCGCAAGAGCGTAGACAAAGCTCCCAGGCACTGAAGAACCAGACCACCATGTACAAAAGCGACACTGCCATATGCAAGAGAAATGGCCCAGCAGCCAGTAACGAATTAGCAGCAATACTAACCCAGTGCTGCAAACTTAAGTAGGCACCATGACTAGCCAGTGAGCAAAAGAGAGCCGGCCAAAACAAAGTTTTAAAATACAGTTTGTAATAAAGTCGAAATCGTCTGAAGGTCAAGCTGACGATATCGGCCAGAGAAAGCACTTTCTCAGGCAAGGGCGCCATTTGCGACTTAGGTCCTGGCTCTGTGACTAAATCTGGAAACACTTAACGACCCTAACTACAGTAAGGCCCAGTATAATATCTTTCACTTATACAAAGCGGACAGGCATGCAAAGAGTTTCAAACAAGCGCACCTATCTAGATCCAATACACCAAGATATCGTTCTTGACAGATCTATACCAGCCGAGCGCCTCGTAGTCGACCTAATTGATGCAGTCGAATTTCAGCGCATGCGGCGCATTCACCAGCTCGGTGTGTCCTATTTCACATTTCAAGGTGCCGAGGGGTCTCGCTTTACCCACTCGGTAGGGGTCATGCATGTTGCCTCTCAGCTAAGCAACATTCTCTCTAGCCGTTGTGAATCGGCCGAAAAAGAGCGAGCCTTAATGCTCACATCGGCTCTTCTACACGACGTCGGCCACGGTCCATTTAGCCATGTTACCGAGAAAATTCTCAACTACGATCACGAAGACTGGTCCTGCAGGATAATCTCGGGCGACACTCAAATTCGTTCGATTCTAGACTCTTATGAAGAAGAGCCCGGTCTAGCCGACAAAATTGTTCAAGTTCTTAAAAAGACTTACAAACCAGCCTATGTTTCACATGTTGTATCAAGCCAGCTTGACTGTGATCGCTTCGACTACTTACTGCGCGATAGCTATATGACCGGAACTGCTTATGGTCTGTTTGCCTTGCAACGCATTTTGCGTTCAATTGAAGTAGATGAAGAAAACGACCGCATGCTAGTGGTAGGAGAAAAAGGCCAAATAGCAGTTGAAGACTACCTCTTTGCCCGTTACTCAATGTACGCCCAAGTTTATTATCATCGTAAAAATTTAGCGGCCCGCGCCCTGCTTGGCAAGCTTATCAAACGAGCCCTGCATGTAATTGACAAAGGGGCTGGCTCAATTGTCTTTATTGACGAAGCCACGGGAAAATGGCTCACAGGAGAGAAACTCACAGTTGAAGAGTATCTCAGCCTCGATGACATTCAGCTTGGTTATCACATTAAGCGCTGGCTCAAAGACAAAGACCAGATACTGGCTGATCTTTCTCATCGCTTCTTAAACCGCCGCATCTTCAAAGCTTCGCGCATCAATACCCAAGTACAATCTGAAATTGATGACATCGAAAAGCAAGTAAGGCAGGCCGTCTCAAGCCTCGGCTTCGACCCTGATTATTATGTGGCGGTCGAGTCAACTGGTTTTGTCCCCTACGACTACTACCGACCAGATTCGGACCATCCCCAAACCAATATCGTGGTGCGCACCGATAACGGTGAAGTAAAAGAGTTATCTCAACTTTCTCTTGCTGTAGAAGCTCTAGTAAAGGGCAACCACACTTCCTACTGGCTTATATATCCACAAGAAGCAACTGAAGCCGTTGAAAAAATTCGCACCAAGTTAAACCTCGCTGTAAATACAAAATAAAAAAATCCGGTCCACATAATTAGGAACTTAAACCATGTTCGACAACCTTACCGACAGACTGCAAGGCGCTTTTAGAACTCTCGCTGGCAACGACAAGTTGTCCCATGAGAATATCGAAGATGCTATTCGCGAAGTGCGTAAGTCGCTTCTGGAAGCAGATGTAAGCTTGAAGGTAGTAAAAATCTTCATCAGCAATGTGCGCCAGAAGGCGCTCGGCACAGAAGTTATCGACTCCGTTACTCCAGCCCAGCAATTCATAAAAGTGGTCAGCGATGAGCTTGTCACCATACTTGGTGGCGAGAATGTACCGCTCAATCTCAAGGGCGCACCTGGCATCATCATGATGGTCGGCCTACAAGGCTCCGGTAAAACCACAGCCTGCGGCAAACTAGCCCTAAAACTAAAAGGTGAAGGGCAAAATCCCCTGCTAGTGGCTTGTGACGTGCAAAGACCAGCAGCCATTCACCAGCTTCAAACTCTGGGCAAACAAGTAGATGTGCCTGTATTCACAATTGAAGCCAGCCAAGACGTGCAAGATATCGCCGAGAAAGCCATTGCTCTAGCCAAAGAGAAAGGCTACAACCCAGTTATCTTAGATACAGCCGGTCGTCTGCAAGTAGATACGCCACTGATGGCCGAGTTGCTCATCATCGACCGACTACTACAACCATCAGAAAAGATTCTAGTAGTAGACAGTATGACCGGCCAAGAAGCAGTCAACGTCGCCGAAACATTCAATACTCAACTAGATCTAACCGGCTTACTGCTAACCAAAATTGACGGCGATGCTAGAGGCGGAGCGGCGCTCTCCGTAAGAGAAGCCGTAGGCAAGCCAATCAAGTTCATCTCCACTGGCGAGAAGCTCGACAACCTTGAGACTTTCTATCCAGACCGCATGGCGAGCCGCATTCTCGGTATGGGTGACGTACTCTCTCTGGTTGAGAAAGCCCAGAAAAACATCAACGAAAAAGACGCTGAAAAAGCCGTGATGGACATGTTCCAAAACGATTTTTCTTTCGAACAGTTCGTCAACATGCAAAGCATGATGAAAAAAATGGGCAATATGGGCGACATCATGAAAATGATGGGCGTGGGTGGCATGCTCGGCCTTTCTTCCGAAGATCAAAATAAAATCGCCACTGAAGGCGAAGCAATGATGAACAAGTACGAAATCGCCATCAATTCGATGACCATCGCCGAAAGACGCAAACCGGATCTTATAGACTTTCCAAGAAGACGCCGCATCGCCCGCGGCTCTGGTCTCAAAGAAAATGAGATAGGAAAAATGTTAAACGAGTTTGAGAAAATGCGCGAAGCAATGCGGCAAATGAAGGCCATGATGGGCGGGTTCGGAGGCGGTGGGCCTTTTGGCGGCGGCGGCGGACCTTTCGGTGGTCTCGGCGGCGGCGGTCTCTTTGGCGGCGGCGGCAAAATGCCTCCTATGCCCCCAGGCTTCAAAATGCCCCCCGGCATGGGCGGCATGCCTGGCTCCCCATCTAGACCAGGTTTTCAAAGCCCCTACGGCCTGAAAAAGAAAAAGAAGAAGAAGTAAGAAGCACTGTCGCAAAAGCCCTGATTGCAGCCCAAGGCCCTTCTCGGGCCAAAGCGTATCGCCAGGTTAACAACATATACAGTACAGACATACGGCCAGAGCTAATGAGCTGATAGAATAACGAATCGCACACAAGCACATAAGTACATAAGTACAGTTTGGAGAACATAGTCCCAGTGGTAAAGATACGGCTAAAGCGCGTCGGCCAGAAAAAAGCCCCGCATTACAGAATCGTCGCCGTTGACTCTAGAAGTAGAAGAGACGGTATGCCAATCGAAGAGCTTGGCTACTACAACCCCCGTTCTAAAGAGTTGGTTGTCGACAGAGAAGCGGTACAAAAATGGATGACACACGGCGCCCAGCAAAGCGAAACGGTAGCAAGCCTTTTAAAAAGGGCCCCTCACGCGGCAGACCAGGCGGCTTTGGGCGCGTAAGGCCCCAAGTTGATTCAACAGCGGCAGAAGATTTGGCAGAGTACATTTTAAAGGTACTGGCCAAAGATCCTGACGCCCTGCAATTCGAAAGGGAAGCCCTAAACCCAGGGCGTTGCCGAGTAGCTGTGACCTGCGATCCGCTGGTCACCGGTAGACTAATTGGCAAAGACGGTAGGACAATTACCGCCTTACGTTCCTTGATACGCGCCGCAGCCAGCCGGTTTGGCAAGCGCGTAGACATCGAAATTACTTAATTAGGCCCTCCAAAAACTAGATAATCAGAAGCCGCAGTGTTGAATTGAATCTACACTGCGTTTTCGAGTATTGGCTATGCAAACTCCGGAAAAAAACGAGAAAGACCTGCTTCAAGTGTTGATTGAAGCTCAGATAATCTCACAGGCTCAGGCCCAACTGGCTCAGTCTGATAGTGAAAACATGAGCATGACTATCGATGAAGTGCTCTTAGCTCGTGGCTGGCTAGACGCCCCAACACTAAGAAAGCATGCCCCCTGGCTGTTTGCAGAAAAGAAGAGCGGCAGCGATAGCACTGAAATAAGCAGCGCCATGCGCAAATCTGGGCCACTGCAAATTACAGATACCCAAGGCTCGTCCGATGACTACGGTACTAATCTTGCTCGCTATCGAGCCTTGATGCGCGATATCTTAGACTAGCGAGTCAGCTGCCACCATAATTTAGCGGCGCAAGAAGTGAATATAGCCGCGCTCATAATCAATAGTGTATTGATAGTCGTTGTAGAAAGTTTGGCCGAGAAGGCCAACTCCAGCGGCTTCACCGTCTGGCACCCAAACTTGAAAATCACGCTTAGTGATACCACCAAGCTTAATACTACTGACATTGAAAACTCGAGCGCGACTATCACCAGCGATACCGCTAACAGTCGCTATTTGTGCATCTTCTGGAATAGTGATACCGAGGGATCTGCACTGTTGCTTCGTCAAACTCACGACCTCAGCTCCAGTATCAAAATACATTTTTGTCGGTTTACCATTTATTTCCACGGTAACAGCTAATTCGTTTCTCTCTCTGACGAATGGGACAGAATTAGGATCACGACTAACATCAGCATAGATAGAACTGCTGTTTTTCCGTTTTTTAACGAAGTGAATGCTGTGAGCACCGTTATCGATGGTGTAGGTGAAATCTTGATAAAAGGTCTGTCCTAGCAATGGGTGAAGCCCGAGCTGAGACTGCACCTTAATGGGAAAATGCTTACGCTCAATTGGCCCTAGCTTCAAATCCACACTCATATCCCAAATTGGCTGCTCACCGCCGTCTCCAACTCCAACCGCGGCTCCAGTTGGCGGTCCTAAGGGCGGTTCGATACCAACAGCAGATAGGTTATTCTTTCCAAAAGCGCACATTGCGGCACCTGTATCAAATACCATTTTCATTGGTCGGCCATTGACATAAACGTCAACAATGAAGCTGTTGCCTTCCAGGGTGTAATAGATTCGGCACTCATCCGGTATTCTGTCATCAGCGCTATTTCGGCTTGAGCCAGACTGAGAAGCTTGAGTCTGGACAATCATTTGCGAGCCCGAGCTTATCTGTCTACCGGTAGCACTAGAAACTTGTTGACTATACTGCGACTGCGCCATGCGCGACGGTGGCAGTGTACTAAGTAAAACCGCATCAAGTTTAGCTAAAGCGGCTCTAGCATAATTGGCACCATTTGAATCTGGCATCATGCGAATCAACTCAGCATAAGCCTTAGTGGCACCAGCAATATCTTTGTTGTAATGCAAAGAGAGCGCATAATAATAACGAGCACTATCATTCTTAGGATTAGCTGCTATGGCCTTCTTAAAGTTCGCCGCAGCTAGCGGGTAAGTCTTAGCACCGAACTGTTTGACACCAAGAGCGTAGGCATCAACAGCTGCCTGAACTGGCAATGAGAAAGTACAAGCAGTTGAAATCAGCATTAAAGCTGCTGCCAATTTAGCCTTGCTCATGGTCACTTCCTCTGTTGCTGTAGTTTTTTTTAGCTGCTAACTGCCTAAGATAAACAATCTTCTTACGTACATAGTCGCTATAAATTGCAGTAAGTCTAAAACCCAAAGCACCTTCCATGATACCGCCCCGAATCAAGTAGCGATATAAAAAAGTCAGACCCGGCTTCACTAACTCAGCAATGCGACTGGCTTTCCAACCATAGTTGCCTCGATTGAAAAACTCTTGGGCCGAAAGCCTAGCGTACTTGTCCATGGCAGCTGCAAAATCTTCGACCGTTTTATATGCATAATGGTGCATTGGCTCAGTCAGCATAGTAACCGGCCCATTCATTTTTATCGCTTCATGCACTAGACGTTCACCAAACTTGCCCTTACCACGCTTGAACAAGCGCAACTGTGCGTCTGGGTAGAAGCCGCCACGTGAAACTGCTTGATCGCCAATATAGAGAATACGCGGAATCTTGTAGCCATCGAATTGATCAAGATTAGGGCTCTTCAATAAAGTGGCGATTTCTGCCACCAATCGATCACTCAATATTTCATCGGCATCAAGGCTTAATACCCAATCAGATTTAGCTAAATCAATGGCGAAATTTTTCTGCTTAGCGAAACCAAGCCAATCTTGATGTTGAACAATTGCTCCTTTCTCTTGGGCAATCTCTTTGGTGCGGTCAGTTGAACCGGAATCAACCACAATAATTTCATCGACCAAACTTTTAGCAGCATCAATCACCCGACCAATAGTGCGCTCCTCATCTTGAGCAACTATTACCAGTGATACCGTAGGCATAACTATTTATCTGTTCTACTAGCGGCGAGTAAAGCGAATAACTTTCGCTTGATCATCGACGGTGTAGTTACTATCACCAAAGAAAGACTGACCTATTAACGGCAAAGGAAACGAGTAATTGTCGACAACAGTGACATCGACATTATGCTTCTCAACCGGTCCAAGTTTCACGGTACGAATGGAGAACTTTTTTCCAGTCATACGCGCTGACGTACCGTTGATCATAGTGTCAATCGCATCTTCAGGTACTGTCAATCCGAACCCCTTGGCGTGAGCGCTCGACATACACATAGTTGAGGCACCAGTGTCAAGATACATACGACCGGGCCGGCCATCAACAGAGACAGAAACAATTATTTGGTCATAGTTTTCATCACGTGTAAATGGCACGACATTTGGATCAGAGCTTGAACGTGAAGATCCAGAACTAGAAGCAACATTAGAAGATGCACCGGCCGTTTTCTTCACCAGTCTAATTGTTTGAGCATTATTGTCGATGGTATAAGTGAAATCTTTGAAGAAAGACTGCCCAATTGATGGGCTGTCTAACATTGACTCTTTAATTACGACTGGAAAATTATTGCGCTCAATATTGCCTATCTTTATGTTCAATCGCATATCCCAAGTTTTTTGAGAGCTGCCAGCGCTAGTAGAGGTACCAGTTGGCTGCCCTGTAGGCTCAGGTAAACCCATGCTCTGCAAATGATTCTTTCCAAGAATTGTTCCCTGCGAGCCAGTATCAAACATAACCTTGAGCGGTCTGTTATTGAACTGCGCTTCAACCATCATGCAACCGACTTCTTTGGTGAAATTGAGCCGCGCTTCACTAGGAAAGCGATCTTCAGAAGAAGAAGAAGAATAGGAAGAACGAGAGCCGCTGATAATAGGGCTGCCGGCTTGCCTGGCCACTGGTGGTGCGGCCGTAAACAATTCAGGACTGAGCTTCTTCAGCAAAACCGGATCAAGCACCATCAATGCCCGACGAGAATGGTCGGCCGCCTGGCTTGAAGGAAATAGACGAATAATTCGTCCATACTCGCCAATGGCACCCTTCATATCTTTGGAGTAGTGCAGAGCCAAGGCATGGTAGTAGTAAGCGTTATCGTTGCCAGGATTTTGCTTAACCGAATCAGCAAAACACTTAACCGCTTTGACATACTTTTTCTCTTGAAAAAGCTTGGCTCCATCGGCATAAGAATCTGCTTGAGCTGGACCGATTGAAGCAAAACCAAAAACAGCCAAGCACAAGGGGAAAGCAGCTGAACGCAAAAGCCTCAGAGCAATACTTGATTTCTGCTTCATTGCGCTCTACCCCTGCCTTGTATTAGCTTGTTTTATCTAAACGCCGAGCTCTTCTTTGAGAACTACCTTTTGCAACTCAGAGGTACCTTCGAATATTTCAGTGAGCTTACCGTCGCGGTAAAGCCTTTCTACCGGCGAGTCGGGGCTAGCTCCCAGCATACCGAATATTTGCACAGCTTCGCCACTGTGAACTCTGGCGACTTTGGTGGCAAACAGCTTAGCCATTGCCGCAAACTTGCGAAAATCACCAGGCTCTTCATCATGGCTCCAAGCGGCACGATATGTAAGCAAGCGGGCCGCTTGCGACTCAACTGAGTGATCGGCAAGCTTCCATTGAATACCTTGGAATTTAGAAATTGGCTGACCAAACTGCTCTCTAGTGCGAGCATGTTCAGCTGAGAATTTGAGAGCTTCTTCGGCAATACCAACCGCTGCAGCAGCCACAACAGTTTTGCTCAAGTCAAGCACAGCATTCACCTGGGCCTCGACTTCAGCGCTAGTGGCGCTAGCTAGTTTATTCTCGCTAGTGGCTTTGTACTCTTTGAAAGTAATATCGCAAGTAGCCGCAGAGCGCAGGCCGAACTTAGCCTTATTAGCGCCAACTTCAATGGTAGAAGACGGCGTACCATCCACCAGGAAAATGCTTAATTGACCGTCAGCGCCAGTGCGAGCTAGCACAGCCATTAAACCGGCCATTTGACCGTTGACCACCCAGGTCTTCTCACCACTGAGCAGCCAACCAGCTGACGAATCAGCAGTAGCAGTAGTTTGCACAGCCTTAAAATCAGAACCAGCTTTTTCTTCGCCGAAAGCTTGGGCGCCAATCAAGTCGCCAGTAGCTAGCTGTGAAAGATAGCGAGATTTTTGCGTTTCAGAACCGAACTTGTTAATTAATTCGATAACACTGTAGTGACTGGCAAGGGCCAAAGAGAGTCCAGCCGAGGCGCCCGCGAGAGCTTCGGCAAAGAGAACCAACTCAGTGGCGCCAAGCCCCTGGCCGCCATATTCACGTGGAACGGTCAATCCCATATAACCGCCTTTGGCTAGCAGAGTCAGAGCCTCTTTCGAGCTCACCCGCTCTGTATCAAGAGCCAGGGCTAGCGGAGCGATTTGCTCGGCAACGAATTTTAAATACTGTTCTTGCAAGGTCAGTTGGCCGCTGCTTAAGAAGGTGTTCACGGAAACCCCCAGTAGAAAAGATAGATGAGAAAGGGTAATAAAACCCTGATAAACTGCTGATCATAGCATTTACGGAACCAGAAGCATGACCCTGCTTGCAAAGTGGCTAAAACGCGCCTCCACCATTTTTAGTGAAAAACCAGACGTCAAAGTTGATGACTTCGGCCTCGAGCATTTTCTCGTCTATCACGGCCTGGTAGGCAGCAGCCCTGATAACCATCGTGAATTTAAAGATGTAAGGGCCGACATTGGCTCAGCAGTCAATCGCAGCAATTCGCACAATCTTTGCATCAACTTAAAACTTGCCCCGCTCTGGTGGGAAGACAAGCTGGTGCGGATATTCACCGAACTCAAAGCCGCTTACCCTGAGCGCACCCTGGCCACTCTGCTGCCGCCAAAATCAGACGATTATGAAGTGCAAGATTATGACCCCCTGCGTCACCAAGACTGGCGAGTACGGGCTAATGCCGCTCTAATCTTGGCAGACTTGCAAGTCGCGCAAGCCCAAGAGGGCATTATTCGAGCCCTCGCCGCCACTGCCGACAATACCACTCCTGCCTTTTGCCATATCTCTAGAGCCCTGGCCACCTTCCGCACCGAAGAAGCGAAGCAAGCACTAGTGCAACACCTCAACAACGATGAACCCTGGATCAAGGTCGATGCAGTCAGTGCCTTGGCTCGCTGGCCAATCACCGAAGTCGGCAACGAAATCAGCAACGCTTTTAGCCAGCATCATCCCTTTACCGATTATGCTGCAGTAGGCGTAGCGCGCCAACACAAGCCCCTAGAATTACTGGCACTCGAGGACGAAAAACTCGTTGACTTAGGCGCCGCATTAATTGTAGGCCTGATTGAGGCCTCTAAACAAACATTCTCAGGAGCGCCAGAGCTGCTTAACGAAGCCGGCGTGCAGCAATGCCTGCCTCTCCTTGTGCAAGCTCTAAAAGCTAAACCTAATGCTTTGCGACTGCGAGCACTACATCAACTAACTGACTGGCTCGATAGCAACTATCCAGAGCAGTCAACCAGCGATGCCAAAGCACTTATTTCGGACAAAGAAATAAGAGAGAAAGTGGTTGCCGAAATCGAAAGCATGCTTCTTGCACTAAGCACAGGCAATAGTAAGATCTCCGATACGGCCGATACCGCAGCTAACAGCGATGGCACCAAGAAAACCACCTCTAGCACTCTACGTCATGGCCTCAAGCTCACTGGCGAAATTGACCTCCAGGAAAATTGCCAATTGCTTGCTTCTATGGTTGAAAACCCACAAGCCGCGCTTTACCGCAATGAAATGATTGAAGCACTTGGTCGCTTAGGCAATGGTAAATCGGCTCCACAACTGATAAAGCTGGCAAAACAGCTGGTCAACGTTAGCGACCGCACACAAATGCCCTTAAGTGCCAGCCCAATACTAGAAGCCGATTTAGAAGCAGCCAACTCTTATTGGTACATCCTCAAAGCCCTGGCAAATTTGCCCCACAGCGAATCTCTAGAATTTTTGCTTCTGGCAATTGGCGACTATGCTTCAGACAAACGAGAAGAGGCCTTGGCCTCAGCAGTAAAACTTTGCGCCGCTAGTGATTTTAGCGCTGACAAAACAGCAATAAAGAGCGCTGTAGGCAAGGCTCTAAACGATCCATCGACCCAGGTCAGACTACAGGCTCTTCAGGGTGTAGCAAAGCTCAACATAGAAGAGCTAATACAGCCCGTAGCTCGCATGATCAATGCTCAAGAAATATCGGTCTCAAAAGCTAGCTTCGACACCCTTTCCTCATTGGTTGAATCTGGCCATAAGACTTCGGTAGCTAACGCCTTAACTGATATCAAGAAGACCACTAGCAGCACAGTCAAAATCAAACGGATTGACGAATTTCTCAGTCAGAATTGCTAGATTGGCTATCTTTAGTGCTTCTATACTAAGATAGAATCCAATTAGCTTTTCCAATTAGGCAGCACAGATAGTGGACTCGGAAACTAGCGACACCAAAGAACACGTTTCAGCGATGGACAAGATCGCCGATTCTTTTCTGGCTGAAGTTGAAGCCAAAGAAAATGCCACAGCCGAACCGACCAATCAAAACGGTAAAGCCCAGCAAAAAACTTATAAGCATCCAATGGCAGTGGATATTTTGCTTGCCCTTGGTCTGCTCTTCGCCATGGCCGGTCTGACAGTGAGCTTTGTCAAGGGACTAACCACACACTCTGCCAAGACCAATATCATGCAAGGCAATTACAAAGCAGCCATTGGTATTTTGCGTAGCTCACCAATACCCGAATTCTTTGGCGGCACCAGTGCTGACAACAGCGAAGATTTGCTCAACCAGGCCCTCTATTTAGATGCCATGACCAAACTCGATGCCGACCGCAATGATCAAACAGCCGTGCAAGAGTTGGCAAAAATCTCGTCAGGTTCGAGATTTTACGACCTGGCCCAAGATCAGCTCAGGCAATTGGCTCAGCCAGAGGCTAATCCAGCCGAATCAAATCTGGATAATCCCGCTCTAGATAGATCAAGTCAAGAGCCGACCAGCGAAAAAGAAGCGGCAAATCAGTAGATCTGCCGCTTCCCAATTTTCTTGTCGAACTTATCGCTCAGGCTTATTCGACGATGAACTTCTTGTAGTCTTCAGCACTCATCAGGGTTGCGACTTCAGCAGCATTCTCAATTTTCACTTTGATCATCCAGCCACCCTTGTAAGTATCTAGGTTGACAAGCTCTGGCTCAGAATTGAGATTCTCGTTTACCTCAGTGATCTCGCCAGCAATTGGCATGAACAAATCGGAAACAGACTTTACCGATTCAATTACACCGAACTTTTGCTCGGTCTTGAATTTTTCGCCTACTTTAGGCAGTTCTACAAATGTGACGTCGCCCAGCTGGTCGGCAGCAAAAGCCGTAATACCTATTGTAGCTACGTCGCCGTCGACACTCACGAACTCATGGCTTTTTACGTACTTAAGGTCATCTGGATGACTCAGCATTAAGGATCTCCCTTGTACTTCGAAACAAAATTACTCTCTAAAGAGTAATAGAGTTGGCATCCCATTTGCATAACTTTATGCATGAATGTAACTTAAAAGAGTGGTCTTGAGAACTGTGCAATACGAGAATGCCAACCTGTAACTTTTGACTCGGGCTTGCGTATATATTCATGCAGCCTTCGCCAGAAAAGGAAGAGAAGAATATGCAGAACAAAGCGCACTCTCTGAAAGAGCCTCTATCGCCGAGTAGGTGTCAAAAATGGCTGGTAAGACTAATTGCTTTGCTCACGCTCTTTTACTCCTGCAACGCATCCCATAGCTCTTGGGCACAAGCTCCTCAATCTAGCAACTTAGCTGCCGGGGATGAAACGAGAACTCTCCAGGTCGGCCAATTGACACGCTCATACGTAATTCATAGGCCCGCAAACCTAAAAGCAGAAATTCTAAAGACGGGCAAGCGAGTGCCGCTGGTTATCGTTCTGCATGGTGGTGGGGGAAACTCCAGCAACGCGGCCTCTATGTCGCTAATGAGCGAAAAGAGTGATAAAGAGGGCTTTTTGGCCGTCTATCCCAACGGAACCGGGAGAACAACTAACATGCTCACATGGAATTCTGGCAACTGCTGTGCCTATGCCATGCGCAAAAATATCGATGATGTTGGTTTTACCAGAAAGCTTATCGAGACATTAGTAGCAACCGATAACGTTGATCCCAAACGCGTTTTTGTCACTGGTATTTCCAATGGTGGCATGATGTCGTTTAGATTAGCTTGTGAACTCTCAGATCTAATCGCAGCCGCAGCACCTGTAGCCGGCGCCCTCAGTGTTGACACTAAGCCAACCAATCCTGTCGCAATCATTATGTTCAACGGCATGGCAGATGATCACGTCTTATACGAAGGAGGAACACCTAGAAAATCCTTCGAACCACGAGTGGATAAATCCGTTGCCTACGCCGTCAGTTTTTGGACAAAAAGAAATGACTGCGCTAGCAAACCAAAACGACAAGTAAATAGCAGCGGCAATGTAATAGTCGATACCTATAAAAGCCAAACTACCAATGCCGATGTTGTTCTCTGTACCATCAAGAACGGCCAACATTCTTGGCCTGGGGGCACGAAGCCACGAGCCCAGGGAGACGATCCATCAACTGAGGTTTCGGCCACAGACATGATGTGGGAATTTTTCAAAAATCACCCCAAGAAGTAAGCCCATGCTGAAAGCGCTTACTGCCTTTCTATCAATCTATCTAAGCTGGATTTTCAATTGACTCTTGAGTCAAGGCAGCAAGAAAACAACGATTGCTTTCGTTTACGAGCAAGTCAGCATCCTCAGACTTACCGCTCATAACCACATAACTCCACTCAAGCTCGGTGGTTTTAGCGTCAAGCTTGTGAAAAAGCATGTTGAGCAAAATATCGACTGGTTGCTTGCCAGTTGCCTCTGTCGGAGTACCGTAGACTCTGGCTTGAAGACGTCCTTCACCAGCACGATCATAGGTAATACGCCAACGGCAACCAATCAACGGGCCTTGCAATATGGCGCGCACACGAGCCATCGCTTCTTCTTGTTCTAGATAGAAACTACGAGCTGGTGGTATGCGCCCTGAAGGGCTAGGTTTCTTGCTTATGCCTGAAAGAACAAACAAGGCAATAACTGATAAGGCACCACCGGCCAAAAGACAAATAACTAAAAATGTAGTGCTCTCATCGGTCAAGAATACGGTCTCTCAATTGTCTGTCTAGACTATTTCTTTCGCTTGTACCATGGTCGGCTCACGACAGAAGCTGGCACTTTAGTATCGCGAATACCAATTGAAAGCTCTGTTCCAATCTTGGTTAAAGCCATAGGCACTAAAGCAAAGGCTAGAGGATAGCCCACGAAAACGCCCGGAGCACCACTGGTCACTTTGCCCACTTCTTTATCGCCGTCAAAAACACTGTATCCTTGACGGGGAGCCGCTTTGCCAGTGCCCTTCAAGCAAACAATCTGACGCTCTAAGCCGCCCGCTTTTTGTTTAGCAAGAACTTCACGACCAATGAAATCACCTTTGTCTGGTTTAACGCTCCAGCCAAGACCCGATTCAATTGGTGTAATGTCGCGCTCTAGCTCATGACCATAAAGAGGCAAACCAGCCTCCAGGCGCAATGTATCACGAGCTCCCAAGCCACACGGCTCAATTCCTTTAGCTTGGCCGCGCTCCAGCAAGAGATTCCAAAGCCACTCAGATTTTGCCGCCGGTACAAAAATTTCGAAACCGTCTTCACCGGTATAACCAGTGCGACCAAAGCTGAAACTTGTGCCGTCGATAGTAGCTTCGCCATAACCAAAGGATGGCAACTGGCCAACCCAATCACCGACAATTTCGCTCAACAGCGGCACAGCCTGGGGACCTTGCAAAGCAAGCAGTCCAAGCTGGTCAGAGATATTTGTCAATTTGACATCAAATTTTGCCGCATGACTGTTAATCCACTCCCAGTCTTTATCAATGTTTGAGGCATTAACAACGAGAAGAAAATCTTCTTTGCGTCGATAAACAATCAAGTCATCAACGGTACCGCCATCTTCATAACAAAGTTGGGAGTAAAGCGCACGATCAGGAGTAGCCAACCGGTTAATATCATTAGCAATGATGTATTGCACGAAGTCATGAGCACCGGCGCCGGTAACGAGAAATTCACCCATGTGCGAGACGTCGAACAAGCCAATTTTTTCACGCGTTGCCATGTGCTCAGCGATAATACTTTTATACTGCACTGGCATATTCCAGCCAGCGAAATCGACCATCTTGGCTGCTAGCTTGCGGTGAGCAGAAGCTAACGGGGTTTCTCTAAGGGTGGACGTCGCCATGACAACCTCTTGTAGCGGAAAACTCTCTAACTGCAGAATAGGGGATAAAGATACCACCGCCCAGACCATGCATGTAGACTCAGATGCACTTAATGCCTTAAGAGAATGTAAAGAGCAGATGAAAACAATATTTAGAACCCAATCTTATCTTGCCCAAATCGCTTTACTAGTGACCATTTGGAGCCTGAGCAACTTGCCAACCAGCGCCAAGGCTCTGATCGCCCCTTTAAGCGAAACTGGACTGCTCAATGGTCTTTGCAATGTCCCTACGGTATCAGAAGCGGGCAGCGAAACTGTGCAGTTTAAAGAGGGCAAAGCCGAGTGGAATGGCTGTCGGGGTGAAATCGTCAAAACCGCCATTGGAGACCTCAACGGTGATGGTATCAATGACGGTGCGTTTGTATTTACCTACAACTCAGGCGGTTCAGGCTATTTCACCTATCTATTGGTATTCGTCGCCAGTGAAAAAGGAGCTAAGCCCGTGGGCCAACGCGCCTTAGGCGACCGCTCACAAGCCAATAGCTTGAAGATTAGTCATGGCGCAATCACTCTTGATATTCTTGGCCACCGCAGCAAAGACAGTGCCAGCAGGCCAACGCAAAAGCGTATCGTCAAATTTAAAGTAAAAGGCAATGCCTTAGTTGGGCCAGATAATCTGCAATAAGAAAAACACTCAGCGCAGTCTGCGGTGGCTCACTCTTAGAAAAACAAGCCAATATTCACATCGGCCTCGCTTTGATCTGGCGTTTCCGATCTTGTCTCATTTTTCTAGTGAAAATGAGACAAGATCGAAAGCCGCAAAAGAACGAGATCGAAACGGTCTTTGGGCAGTCCATAAGAGAAAAGCGAGAGGCTAGGCCTCTCGCTTTCTGTCTAAGCAGCTTGCTGCTCGTCTTTGTCTTCAGATGGAGGCGCTTCTGCCTCAGCCTCTGCTGACTCTGCCGGAGCTTCTTCTTCAGCCGCTGGTTCTTCTTCAGTGGCCGCATCTTCCGCAGCTGCTTCTTCAGTAGCCTCTGCTACTGTTTCTTCTTCTTTAGCTTCTTCTTCTTTCGTTTCTTCTTGAGCTTCCTCGGCTTCAGCAACTTCTTCTTCGGCTGCTGCTTCTTCTTCTTTAGCTTCCTCAGCTTCAGCAACTTCTTCTTCGGCTGCTGCTTCTTCTTCTTTCGCTTCTTCGCATGTTTTGGCTTCTTCTGCCGCTTCTTCTGGAGCAGCTAGTGCTTCTTCTGTTTTTGCTTCGCACTCTTCGGTGGCGGCTGAACACTCTTCTGCTGTCGCCTCTTCTGCGGCAGCCTCAACGGCTTCAACAGCTTCCTCTGGCACAATGGTGACACTAGAAACTTCCACTTCGGTTTCGACTACTGGTTCAACGACTGGTGATACTACTGGTTCAGCTGCTTTGCTTGCGCCGTGCTTTTTCTTACTCATGGTCTCTCTCCCCTTCAACTATCAATGTACATTTCCCTCGTTAAGGCGCCTTGCGGGCCATTGTCAGATTCAACCAAAGTGAAATTTCGCGTGCGGAGACGCGCCTAGAAACCAGCGTTCTAAGCAGGTAGCTAATCTGGCTCAAAGCACGATGCCGAGAGCCATTGATCACACTAAGTAGTCGTTCTTTCCTAAAGCAAAGCATTCGCCCAGATTGGCGTTAAATCACAGCCCCGGCAAACGAATTACGAGAGAGTTGAACCTTACTCTTCTATTCTTACAGATCTCACGGCATTTCGCAGGGTTGTCAGGAAGAATTTTTGTTAAAACTTTTGCCCCGAATTTTTGCACCAGAATTGGTGGCGTCGAGGGCGCGAGAAAACCCTGAGCTAAGCGCAAGGAAAAAGCAAGAAACTACTGCCCTTTCTGTTCCCGCTTTTTTAGATATATTATTGAACCTGGCTCTGTAAGCGCATTTGAAGTGTTTTCCTCGAGATTTTTCCTGTTCTCTACTTCAACTTTTCCGCTAGCACCCAGAGACCGATTTGCCTGGTCTTTTTCGTCGCCCGGATTTGACTCGGACTTAGCGGCACTCGCGCGAACTTCCGAGTCATTTGCCGCTGTTTCAAACCGACTAAAATCAACATTTTGCTGAAGGTGATCAAAGCTCTCAGCCGGAGTCATCTCCCGCATCCTATAGTTAACCACATGTATTGTTCGCACAACAAAAAGCTGAGACTCCTGGCCAGCATTAAGCTCTTTCATATCAATAAATGCTTGAGCATCCGCCAATTTATCACTAGCAGATAGTAATTTTTTCAAAGTATCATCGTACTTTTTAGACCAGTTAGCATCTCGATCTAAGCCTGAATACTTACTGATTTGATCAAGCTCATTGATCTGCTTCAACAATTCAGCTACTACCACTCTTAGTCGCTTTTGATAGACCAATAATCGATTGATGCGCGCTCGTTTTCGATCCCGAAAATATTTGTAGATGAACCATGCCAATACACAGAAAAAAATAAACGCGACAAAGAAACCGAAAAAGAGAAGAAGAGCAGTTAGAAGGAAAAGGAAAGGCATGGAAGTCTCAAAAGAACTCTGCTCGAAGAGTAACAAACGCTTAAATAGATCATAACCGGTTCACTACAAGAAAAATTGATGGCACCTTCCAGCAAAGACCCCGACAAAGGTTCGGCTCAGATTACCAGTTAAGAAGGCAGCCACTTGACTACAAATTTAACTTCTTTTGCCTGTTTGGTCTATCTGCTTCTTTTCAAGCCTATGCTACACTCGTTCGAGATAATGGCAACCCAAGGGAATCACCCTTCTAGAAGAGAACCACTGATGCCCGCGCCAAACTGCTCTACCGTGAAATCGGCCCTGACCGAACTCAAAGAAATTCTTAGCCGCTGTCAGCATGGCAATAACGCCAATCAAAGCCCATTAGAAACTGCCAACGTCTTTGCCGCCATAGCTGGCCTGGAGGCGACAATCAGTTCTATTGAAGAGAAGTCATTTGCTCGCGAAGACTTCACTGCTGACATGGGCGTGCCCATCATTACTGGTATGACCCAGCCGGTAGTTTCCTAAACCACTCTTAAAGAGTTGGCTGAGGCACTACGCCTTGATAGGCGGCGCTAATTTCTTTCAACTGCTGCGCCAAAATCTTGGCGGCATCAGGTTTTCCGATTTCGGTCATGCGCTTGCGCATTTCCTGCAATCTGCTGTCGTCGCCAATTAAACCGGCAATATGGTTGTAGATTGTCTCCCCGGTGAGATCTTCTTGCGGTATCACAATAGCGGCCTTCTGCGACTCCATATAGCGGGCGTTGTGAGTCTGGTGATCTTGGGCAGCATAAGGATAAGGCACGAAGATTGCTGGAGTTCCAGTCACAGCCAACTCAGCCACTGTCATGGCACCAGCTCTAGTAATAGCTAAATCAGACACAGCATAAGCAATAGAAAGGTCGTCAAAATAGGCCCGCAAATGATAACGCGGGCTAGGGGCCAGGCTCGGGTTGAGGCGTTCTTTGACATCATTGAGATTTTTATCACCACATTGATGCACAATTTGAATATGGGGCTCAATTTCCAGCAGCCGCGGTAAAGCTGCCGCGACAGCCTCATTGAGGGCCTTGGCACCCTGAGAGCCGCCCGTAACCAAGACAGTTTTGAGATCGGAGCGCAGACCAAGAATGGCACAACCTGAGTCTCTATGGCGTTCGGCCAGAAAACTCTTACGCACCGGATTGCCGTTAAAGACAATACGACCGCGTGGAGCATTGATTCGCGCAGCAGCTCCTTGCATTCCCAGCGAAACCAATTGGGCCCGGCGAGACAATAAGCGGTTTACCAGCCCTGGATGGGCATCCGGCTCGTGCACTGCAGTTGGCACACCAAGCGCGTTAGCCGCAGCCAGCGGAGGGGCCGACGCATAGCCACCAGTTCCCAGCACTACCGTAGGCCTAAACTGGCGTAAAACGTCCTTAGCGCGCTCAATAGCGTGCCACATTTGAAAAGGCCAAGTAATGAGGCGGGGAGACAAACTACGCGGCATGCCAGAGACATTCAGGCCGATAAAATCAAGGCCATTGTCTCGCGCCAGTTTTTCTTCCGGATGACCATTGGCCCCTATATATAAGATGGCTTCAACCGAAGGGTCGTCCTTAAGCTGCTCAGCCACCGAAAGGGCTGGGTAAATGTGACCACCAGTGCCACCACCTGTTAGTACTATGCGATGACCAACCATCTCTTTGAACAGTCCTTACAATGTGCTCAGGGCATTGGGAGAAAGCGAGGGCTTCGTGGGGGGAGCAGGAGGAGAAGGCTCAACTTCTTCTGCATCTTCATCGTCTTCAGCTACAGCGCCACGATCACGCGAGATCGAAAGCAAAATTCCAACCATAGATAAAGTAACAACTAGTGATGTGCCACCATAACTTATAAACGGCAGAGTGATACCGGTAACCGGCAGAAGACCAGTAGTTACCATCATGTTAATAACAGCCTGGGTACAAATTTCGCTAGTGATACCGATGGCCAGGATGCGACCAAACAATGTCTTAGCAGAAAGCGCTGCCTTGTAGCCATAAACTCCAAACAGAGCAAACAGACCAATCAATAAGCAGCAACCAATCAAACCAAACTCTTCAGCTATAACAGCAAAAATAAAGTCGGCAAACTGTACAGGAAGATAGTAAAGCTTCTGCAGCGAGCGACCAAAACCTTGCCCCCAAAGGCCACCGGAGCCAATAGCGTACTGAGCTTGAATAATGTTCCAGCCTTCTTTCTGCGGATGAAGGTATGGATTCAACCAGGTTTCAATACGGGCCATTTGATAGGGATGCTTCTGTACATGCTGCCAGGCCAAAACAGCGGTGCCACCGAGGGCCCCGAGAAGAAGCAAGAAGTTGGTACCGCTGGCAAATAGTAGAGTGAGTAAGCTAGCAAGAATCATGCTGGCGCTGCCTAAGTCAGGCTGTTTGATGACGATACCAGCCATGGCAAGCACCACGACAATACGCAAAACAATCTGCGGATCTCTCCAGAAATATCGCGATAACCCTGAGGCTAGAAGCAGAATAGTAGCTACTTTAGCGACTTCAGATGGCTGGAATTGCAAGGGGCCAAGGGTGAGCCAGCGGCTAGAACCCATAGTTTGTACTGTCAAACCAGGAATATTAACCAGAGTGATGCCGAGGGAAAACAAAGCAAAAAGCGAAAGAGGCCAGGCGAATTTCTTTAAGCGGCGATAGTCGTAGCGACTAACAGTAAACATGACAAACAATCCAATGACAAAGGCCATGGTTTGTTTGCGCAAAAGCGTTGTTGAGTCGTGAAAACTTTGTTGTGCTTCCGGAGCCGAGGCTGAATAGACAGCCATCAATCCAAATCCACAAAGACTAAGGGTAATACCTACCAAGGTGCGATCAATGCCGCCTCTATATTCAGGAGCGGCTGGAGTTTTATCGCTTGAGTCCCCGCTATTGTCGCGGCGACGCCATCTCTCGCGCCCTTGCGCGGACAAGATCCTTGAAGACACGGCCTCTATCCTCGAAATCCCTGAACATATCGAAACTGGCACAGGCAGGGGAAAGTAATACTGGTCCTTTTTTCAATTTACCGCCGATTTGAACAGCTTCCTCCATAGTAGCGGCAACGTATATATCGTTAAATCCGGCTTCACGCAACGCTCTCTCAAACCGCTCTTTTGCTTCACCAATAAGGATAACGCCCAAAGCGTATTTTTTTATCGATTGAATTAAATCAGACAGAGGAGTTCCTTTGTCCTTGCCACCAGCAATGAGGACGACGCTTTTCTCGGGAAAAGACTCAAGAGCTTTAATGGCTGAATCAGTATTAGTGGCCTTAGAGTCGTTGTAGAAATCAACGCCATCAACAGTTTCGACAAACTCAAGGCGATGCTCAAGGGCTTTAAATGTACATAGATGCTGTTCAATTTCTTTTTCAGTCAAGCCAGCTAGACAACAAGCCGATATAGCCGCCAGTGCATTCTCGATGTTGTGCTTACCAATTATTCGCAAATCATTTTGGTTACAGACTACTCGGGTGCGAGCATTATGCGAATAGCAGAGGAAGCCATCTTCCAGATATGCACCCTGTATACCGCGATTAGCAGCAGGTAACAATGTAAAAGGAAATAGCTCGGCTTTTGTCCTGGTAGTTGCCACCACCGAATCATCCTGATTGAGAATGGCATAAGATTCCATCTCTTGATGGGCAAACATAGAGCGTTTTGCTTCTATATAGGGGTCAAGGCCACCATGCCAATCAAGATGGTCGGGAGTAAGGTTAAGCCAAATGCCAATGAAGGGCGCAAAGGTTGGCGAGTACTGCAGCTGGTAAGAACTAACCTCTACTACAAGAAAGTCGAGGGGGCCGCTATCGAGGCGACTCAAAATTGGCACTCCGATATTGCCACAGGCTGGAGCAAGGCGGCCAGCCTTTTCTAGTATGTAGCTAATTAGTGCTGTGGTCGTAGACTTACCATTCGTGCCAGTCACAGCAATGAACGGAACTGTATCTTTGCACTCACGGTAAGCCAGCTCGACATCAGAAATAACTTCGCGCCGATGGGCTTTAGCCCTAAGCATTACATCAGCATGGGGCGGAATGCCCGGGCTTGTAATAACAAGTTCAGACCAGCTTAAACAGCGCTCACTATGAGCGCCAAATTCGCTTTCTACTGGCAGAGCATTCAGCTCAGCAAGTAACTTGGGATTGATCTTGTCTTTAGGCTGAGACTCGGAGACTAGAACTTTAGCCCCGCGTTTAACCAGGTAGGAAGCGGCGGCGATGCCGCTTCTACCTAATCCTAAAATACTGACTTTCTTGTTATTCCAGTCTGCCACTCGACAATTGTAACAGAAAGACCGCTCTAACCTCTTTGGCGCTCTTTCTCTTTTTGTTCAAGCTTGTAAGCCTTCTCTGAGAGATTAGCAATCTTCTTGTTCATCTTCTCGACTTCTTTAGGAGGCATATTGGGAGTTAGAGCCATGTAGGCCTTGTACTGAACCACTGCTTCTTTAAGATCTTTTGAGGCTTCTGGCTTCAATCGCTCCAGCGTTTTACCAATGCCCATACGAGCATCAGCAATCTTTGGATTGTCGTATATAGAGGCATGATATTTATCGATAGCACTGGCCAACTGGCTACGACGAGCAAGATCATCACCTAGAGTCAGCTCTTGCCGAGCTAGATCTTTTTGCTTAGCGACCAAATTAAGACCGCGCTTAGCCCGCTCTTCACCACCAGGGAAACTGGAGGCTTTTTTGTAGGCAGCTTCAGCACTAGGAAGGTCTTTGATCATCAATGCCAAATCGCCAACAGCAAAGGTTTGCTTAGCATCAGAGGCATTAGCAATGACGGTGTTCATCTGCTGATCAGATTCACTAAATTTGTTCTGAGCAAGAAGAGCCTCAGCATAAGCCACTCTTTCACCATCATTGGTTGGTGTGCCAATGCTAGCAAGATCAACTGGCACGCCAGCCATAGAACGCAACTTAGCTTGTGCCAGCCTCAACTCCATATCATTAGGATTCATCTTCACAGCTTGATCAATCATGCGTTGAGCTGATTCGTACTCGTTTGAGACAAAGAAAGCACCAGTTGCTTCCTTGTTAGCTTTTAGATAATAGGCTCTGGTTAAGCCTTTTGCTGCAGCCGAATTTTGTGGATTAGCATCAAGCACTGTGCGGTATTCCTTGACGGCATCATCAAGCTTTTCCAGTTGCAAACTTTGATCGGCAACACGCAAATGCAAATCGGGATTGTTAGGCATCATTTCTAAACCAGAACGAAGCTCAGCAATCGACATTTCGAGGTCACCACGACCCTGTCTAATATCAGCAATGTGCAAGTAAGCATCAGGGTTCTCTGGCTTGATGCTGATCGACTTTTGCAATTGTTGAATGGCCGCTACGGTATTACCCTGGGCAGCGTAAACATCGCCCATGGTCTGGTGCACAGGAGCGCTGTTGCGGTTTTGGTACAAGGAAGTATTCAGCTCTTTCAAGGCTTCGTCGTATAGGCCTTGCTTATAGTAGGCCCGACCTAAGCCATAGTGAGCAGTTGAATTGCCAGAATTAAGTGAGACAGCCTGTTTGAACGAAGCAACAGCATCAGCGTATTGTTCTTTGTTTAGCTTAGCTATGCCGAGCTGACCGTAAGCTTCTGAGTTTTTAGGATCGAGACGAGTGGCTTCTTTGTACTCATTGATCGCTTCGTCTAAGCGACCCTGTTCCTTATATATGTTTCCCAAAGTGATATGAGCTTCGGGCATACCAGGATCAATACTGATTGCTTGCTTGGCTTCAGCCTCGGCGTTGCGCAAGGTAGCGTCTTTGTTTTTGATTACGGTGCCAGACGAAGAAGTAAGGCGATTCAACATCACCATTGCCTTACCAGCGTGAGCCATGGCATTCATTGGGTCGTTGGCCAAAACTTTGGCAAAATTCTCTTCGGCAGCATCTAACTTGAATTGCTTAGCCAAAGCCATTCCATAGCCAACAGCAGCTGCTGTGCTCTTTGGACTTCTGGTCATCTCGCCTTTATAGAGATCGGCAGCCTCAGTGAATTTACCTTGCATCATGAGCTGATCAGCTCTGACGGTCTCGCGAGTAATGCGAATTTGATAGGTCTTGTTAGCGGCAATTTGGAGACCCGAAATCGAATCGGAACTACCACGAGCTGAAGCCTCAACATTCCAGGCAAAATTGGAGCCGACAGAAATAGATGCAGCTAAGGCAAAAGTGAAAATTCTGAACGAGTTTCTAATAGTCATAGAGTTCTCCGTCAATGGGGCTATGCCACGTGTGTATACAAGACGTTATGCGCTTGAAAAGCCGACTGCCTTGCTTTATCTCAAAATAGTCGCAAATTGTAGCAACCAAACCACAAGCAATAAAGGTTAAGTAGCTGTCTTTTGTACCTAGACTGTGCACGTGGGACAATTTAAGTTATTGAAGTGAAAAAAGCAGTTGTCAGTTGTCAACCGCAAAGGCGACACTTGCCAAATTGCATTCTATATATAAGGAAGTATTTTTCCTTTATTGCTATCTCAAAAGTGAGGATTTTAAAGTGTCAGGTCATTCAAAATGGGCCACCATCAAAAGACACAAAGCTGTCGTTGATCAAAAGCGTGGGGTGATGTACGCCAAGATGTCGCGCGAAATCATCATCGCCACCAAACTTGGCGGCAGCGATCCCAATGCCAATTTTCGCTTACGCCAGGCAATAGACAGAGCCAAAGCCGAAGGTGTACCTAACGACAATATTCAGAGAGCCATCGAAAAGGGCTCTGGAACTGGCGCTCAGGATAATTTCGAAGAGCTCGTTTATGAAGGATATGGCCCAGGAGGAGTTGCCCTTCTGGTCAAATGCACAACCGACAACCGCAACAGAACAGCCGGCGATGTGCGCATGTACTTTTCGAAATTTGGCGGCAACATGGGCGATAGTGGCTGTGTTGGCTGGATGTTTAGAGAGCGCGGCGAAGTACTTCTAGAAAAAGGGACTCAGTTTGACGAAGACGCACTGCTAACAGCCGCTCTAGATGCCGGTGCAGAAGATTTAGATACCTCGATGGAAGCTGAAGCGTTAGTGATTTGCAGCCCCGAGCAATTAGAAAAAGTGCGCGACGGACTATCTAAAGCTGGCTACAAGGTTTCTTCAGCAGAGAACGCCATGATTCCGAGCACCACTGTCGAGATAGACAGCCCTGAAACCGCAAGACTGTTGCTACGACTGATAGATAGCCTAGAGAATCACGACGACGTGCAGTCGGTTTTTGCCAACTTCGAAATGAATCAAGACTGGATGCAAGAGTTCTTGAACTAGAGCCTAGAGAGCCATTTCAGCGGCCGATACTACTGGCAGTGCCTGATAATCTTGATTAATGTCAGCAAGGGTGACAGCTCGTAGTCGAGCAAATGTCTCTCCACAACACAATATTTGACGAAGAAAGTTTAAGATCCCGATCGATATACAGAGGTCGAAGCAAAAGTAGCCAAAGGCAAACTGGCGCGAGCGATCGCGCCTTTGTGAAATGCTAATAACTTAGCAGATGAGATAAATAGGCAGCGTTTAACAAAGGTTTTACAGAGCGTTACGCAGCGCTACTGACAACGGCTTTCAAGAAGCAAGGTTAGCTCGCGCTAATCTTGGCCGTCTCAAAGCCAGTAAGGAAACCACACCACCCGACAAGGGGGCAGCAGCCTTGCAGATTTTTGTCAACAGAACCTTTCTTAGTTTTCTCCAATAAATCTTAAACCTCAAACCAGCGCAGAAAAATCGAACTTGTCAGCGGATCTTTGACGTGCCACCAAGTCTTCTGTTACCTTTTCGCCTGCTTCGAAAGACCTGGCCGGAAGTTATCTATCGCATATACGCAGCTAGCTGCGATGAATGGAAAAACGGTTCTCCTACTAGAGAGAACGCATCAGCAAATCGCCTGGCCCAGGCACTAGAGAGAGTGATCAATTCAAATGATCTCGATGACCCTTCAACCTAACTACAAAAAGGTCGCCCTGGCTCTCAGCCTCGTGGCAGCGATGTTCAGTAGTGCTAGCTCGCAAGCTATGGCCGCAGACAACGTAGACCTAGACCCCGAAGTCGAATCAAATGTTTGGGAAGAGAACGATCAAGAATGCGCTTCCGTTACTCTTAACGGTAAAGAACTCATCACCTATCGCGGAGAGACCCCTGCTGGCTCAGCAGAAGACCGCGCCGAAGATCTGGCCGATAGACTACAAGACCTACTCAAAGGCGAAAAGCTCGACCCCTCTAAGCTAGTTCCCGCATGCGAAGGACAGCTAGCGGCAATTCGTGTAGATGGCAGCACTGTAGTGAAGCTCGAAGTGCCTGAGAGCAGTAAGTGTTCAGCCCTCGAATACAGCCTTAAGCTGGTCAACAGTATTCGCACCATTCTGGGTGCACAACAAATTCCAGCGAACTTCCTCAAGTTAGCTGAAAGCCAATCGCCAGAACAAGCACTGACAGCTTGCCTCAACCACACAGCTCTACCAAGCCTCAATATAGCTCCAGACAATTTTTCACCGAACTTCAGTGGTCATGCCTCATGGTATGGCGGCAAGTTCCACGGCCGCCGCACCTCCAATGGCGATCGCTTTGACATGCACGGCCTGACAGCCGCCCACCGCACACTACCCTTCGGCACCAAGCTTTTGGTTATGAACCGTCGCACCGGTGCTTCATGTGTAGTGCAAGTAAACGACCGCGGACCTTTTGTGGACGACCGCGTCATAGACCTTTCACGTGGCGCTGCTGAGAAGCTGAACATGCTCTCATCAGGCGTGGCCATGGTTGACTGCATGGTTATTAACCCCGCTGATCGCTAAGTGATGCGCTAGTTTGCGCTAGATTTGCGGTAGCCTAGCGCTAGAAGTGTAAAGCACGTCAAGAGCTAAAGCTTGTTCAGCCGAACCTTAGTGCTAAAATGCCTCTGGTTATGAAAACGGATGTCCGAGTTCGAATAGCGCCAAGCCCAACAGGCAATTTGCATGTTGGTACTGCTCGCACAGCTCTTTACAATTACTTGTACGCCAAGAGACATAACGGCACCTTTATTCTTCGCCTTGAAGACACCGACGAAGAACGCTCAAAAGAGACTTACACCAAAGACATCATCGATGGTTTGAAGTGGTTAGGTTTGAACTGGGATGAAGGTCTCGATACTGGTGGCCCGTATGCACCATACCGCCAGACTGAAAAGATTGACCACTACAGCACCATGGCCAATCACTTGATCAGCAGTGGCAAAGCCTATTTGTGCTATGCCACCCAAGAAGAATTGGCCGCTCTCAAAGAAGAGCAAAAAGCAACCAATGCTGCCCCTCGCTATGACAATCGCGGCAGAGAAACTAGCGCTGAACAGGCTAAGCAATTTGAAGAAGAAGGACGCATCCCCTCGGTTCGCTTCATCGTAGAAGAACCACAGGTGGTGTCGTGGCACGATCACATCAAAGGTGAAATTGCCATTGACACGTCAGACCTGGGCGGCGACATGGTGATAGTAAAATCTAACGGAGTCGCCATCTACAACTTCGCCGTTGTCATCGACGATATCGACATGAAAATGACCCATGTCATTCGTGGCGAAGACCACATTCACAACACCGCCAAGCAACTGCTGATCTATGAGGCCATGAATCAAAAGGCCCCAGAATTCGCCCATGCACCTTTGATATTTGATATAGAACATCAGAAGCTCTCCAAGCGCAAACACGGCGAAACCGTGCACATTGATTATTACCGCGCCCAGGGCTACATGCCTGAAGCCATCGTCAACTATCTAGCGCAGATGAGCTTTACCCACCCAGAAGGCAAAGAAATCTACGACCTTGAAGAAGCTGCCGCAGTCTTCGATTTAGACAAAGTTTCGAAAAGCCCAGCGGTATTCGATGTTGCCAGGCTAAATTGGTTCAACAGTCACTACATTCGCAGCCTGCCTCTAGACTTAATTGTCGAGAGAGCAACGCCATTTCTCACCGCCTACGATACCAGCACTTATTCAGCAGCACAGCTTGCTGCCATAGTAGCCTCAGTGCGAGACGGTCTAACCACACTGTCTGAGCTAACTGCAGCAGTCAAATTCTACTTTGACCCACTATCTATCCCCGCTGAAGTAGCTCAAGACGTACTAAGCTCTGATAACGCCAAGAAAGTTCTCAACACCATGTTAGATGCCCTTGGCACAATGCCATGGGACGACCATCAAGGATGTAAAAAGGCGGTAGACGCCTTCGGTAAAGAAATTTCCCTCAAAGGAAAAGAACTCTACTGGCCCGTTCGAGCCGCCTTATCCGGAAAAACTCAAGGTCCAGACCTGGGTTCAATTATTTCAATACTAGGCGCCGAGCGAGTAAAATCCCGTCTGGAAGCGGCCCTGACTCACAAGTAAGCAGCTAAATCTATGAATAAGATTCAAGTCTTCAATACTCTTTCCGGCACGAAAGAAGAATTTGTTCCACTGCAGGACAACGTCGTCAGAATGTACGCCTGCGGCCCAACCGTCTATGATTTGAGCCACCTCGGTCATGCCCGCATGGCCATAGTCTGGGATGTAGTGCAACGCTATCTGCGCTTTGTCGGCTACGACGTTATCTATGTGCGCAATATCACCGATGTCGATGACAAAATCATCAAGCGCGCCAAAGAGTTAGGTATTACACCAGAGAAGCTCTCACGCCAATACACCTATGCCTTCTGGCACGACATGCACTCACTCAATGTCGAATCACCAGATTTCGAGCCAAGAGCGACCGAGTACATCACCCAGATGATTGCCTTCACCCAGGGTCTGATTGATGGTGGCCATGCCTATGAAGCTGGTGGCGATGTCTATTTTGACGTGGCTTCTTTCAAAGACTATGGCAAATTAGGCAAGCAAAACTTAGAGCAACTGCTAGTGGGCTCGCGCGAGCAAGCTGTGGCTCAAGAAACCCTGGCCCACTTGAAAAAGAGCCCGGTTGATTTTGCCTTGTGGAAGTCTGCCGATGCTAGTGAACTGGGTTGGCCTAGCCCATGGGGCAGAGGCCGTCCGGGCTGGCACCTGGAATGCTCAGCCATGGTCAAGCGCATACTGGGCGAAACCATCGACATTCACTGCGGAGGAGAAGACCTTGTTTTCCCTCACCATGAAAACGAAATCGCTCAGTCAGAAGCTCTACATGGCCAACCCATGGCACGCTATTGGCTGCACAATAGCTTTGTGCAAACCAATTCAGAGAAAATGGCCAAGTCACTGGGCAATTTCAAAACTATTAGAGACTTGCTGGCAACATTTTCGGCCGATACCATTCGCCTCTTTATTCTGCAATCGCATTATCGAAATCCGATTGACTTCACCATTGAAAGCTTGCAGGCCACCAGCACGGGAATTCAACGCTTGCTGCGAGCCGCCAGTTTCGAACACGGATTAAATGAGAATGAAGCTGTTGCCCCGAGCGAGGCGGCACAAAAAACTGCTGACACATTCAAAGATGAATTTGCCTCAGCCATGAACAACGACTTTAATACAGCTATTGCCATTTCGCATCTCTATCAGTTGGCAGATGGCATCACTCAGACCAAATCAGCAGCCGATAAGCAGTATCTAGCCAGCACTCTGGTTCACTATGCCAAAGTATTAGGCTTGACCATGACTGACACAAGACAAGAGTTAGACACCGCCACCGGTGCAAAGTTAATCGACTTGATTCTTACCTTGCGCAAAGAAGCACGAGAAAGAAAAGACTATGCCTCCTCAGATCTGATTCGCAAGAGTCTGACTGAAATTGGCGTAAATGTTATGGACAGCGCCGATGGAGCTACTTGGGAAAAGATATAGATTTACAGCAATCTCTTAGCTAAACTTGTGGCTAACTTGGACGCGGGCCCCAGTAGCTGCAAGCGTTGCATTTCACCATGTTATCGGTGACTGTCCAGTCGCAGGCCGAAATACAAGTTTTCGACGACCGCAGCTTCACTTCCACTTCGAACGGCCCTTCGATTAAGGTTCTAAAAATTTGTTCGCAGAAAGAACATCTCATTACCTGATAATTGCCCTCGATACCGAGTACCGGCCCGTAATGCTTGCTGCCGCATAATTTTAAGTCGAAATCGTCCAAAGAGCTTTCCTGATTGCGCTAAAACTAAATTGTATTGGCACAGCTCAAGTTTGGCTAGCACCGAGATTTACTTCGGGTCTTTACTGTGACGCTCATAAACGTTATAGCGATAATTCCAATCGGCAAATTCTTTAGCACCGACGCAGCGTGAGTGATAGCGGGCCTCGCCCTGGCATTCATATTCAGCCAAAATTCGACCAATAATGCCAGCCTTTTCTAAACCATCGAAGGTCTGACCGCCTTCAACCACAATTACACCCGGTCGATTTCTATCAATATCGCTGCGCAACCGATCGAACATCATTTTCTTCGTGGCAGCAATCCAACCAAAGGGCTTGCCGACCATGTGATCCGCTAAATTATGAGCCTCGATATTTGCCAATGAGCTAAAAGCCTCAGTACTGATGAAATAGCCAGCAATTGGTTTCTCTGCCAGAGTATAGAGAGGAAAACCAGGCAGCAGTCGGCCATTGAGAATCATAATCGAATCGCCAGGCTGACAATATTTAGGAAAAACATCAGCCAATTCAATATAAGTTGGATCGATCGCATTTGGCCCTGTCAAACAATTAACGTTATCACGGCGCTGCATTATCTCAAGAGAAATTAGAGTCAAGATAGCAATAGAACAGGCAACCGCAAGAGAGACTGACTGCACCCTAGGCAGGCGACTATAGGAGAGCTTAGGATAACGTCGAGAGATGCTAGAGAAGAAACTACTCTCAAGCAAATATAAAAACTGCACAGAAAAGCACATGCAAGTAGCCCAAATCACTAGCAAGATGTCGCTACTCAAGCCGCTCATGCCCATTTGATAGAGAACAAAGCCGGCCATCATCAATGCCATAATAGGTCGCAATGAAGGCAGACGATTAACAATACCAAAGCTGACAATGGCTGCTGCCGTGCAGGCATAAATCACATCACGACGGTCAGGGGTGGCGCCCAGGCCAAAATAAGCAATTTGATCTAAATAGTAGCTGGTAATTTTAAGAGGAATGATCCAATCGAAAAGCTCTTTGAGAGCAGCTTGATTGAGCTGCAACAAATAAGACCAGGAGAGGAGAAATGAGATTAAAAGCCAAAAGAACTCATCTGCAACTGAGTTTGCTTTACCAAGTAAACGGAGACTAAGAAATTCTGCCGCCTCAATTGTAATGGGCACGATTATAAACAGCGGATCTAGAGAAGCAGCAAAACCAGCAAGAATTCCAGCGAAAAAGCCAGGCCAGTGATTACTAGTTTTGCTCAAACTAACGCCAGGCGAAAGCCAGGCAGTGAGACGCAAGAAAAAGTATGGGCTTAGCAGCAAGCTAAAGATATGCTGAGCGCAACCATAAGAGAAACCCATAGCAAAATTAGCTATCGAAAAGCCAATCAGGGCAAACCACAATTGCATTTGTCTGCGCTGCTCTAACCTGCTGGTGACAATTATATAGATACAAAGAGCAAACGAAAGCGTCGCCAGTAGTGACACTTCAACAAATGAAGCTAAAGCAATGGCATTGAAAGGGAGCACAGCAGCGCTGCTGTGGGCTGAAAGCAACTGAGCCAACAAAACAGCTGGCATACGCAAGAAAACAAGAGTGAGTGGTGCATCAAAATAGAAATCACGAAAGGGAACTTGACCATGAAGCATGCGATTGGCCGCTTCTATTTCGTAACAGATCGAACCAGCAAGATCATCCAGAAAAAAGGCTCGAACAACTATGCTCAGGGCAAAAACAGCCAGAGCAGTGCAAACTACAAATAAATTTTGCTTACTAGTCATTACGCTTATAAATACTTATGCCGCCTTTCTCATCTATTTTTTTGTAGTTAGCCATGCGCGTATTGATAAAATCAACATCGCCGAAAACCCAACTCATAGGATTGTCTTGAATGTAAATTAGCTTCGGTCTATTTTTCTCAATATCCTCTGTATACCAGTCAATAACTTGCTTCTTGTAGCCCTTAAATTTCTCCTTGGCCCTGGCATCAAGCTCCGGTTTATCAATAATGAACGACAATATGGGCAGCATCATGCCGTGCAAAAATCGCGAAGCGGCCTTTCTTTCAGTCTGCAAAAGCACTGGATAGCCAGGAGCCATTGAGGCACAAATAAACAGAACAAAGTCGCCCTTACTGCTATGTTCTAAGCACGAGCCAACAAACCAGTCCATGTCATCTACAGAGCCCATACCCCATTCAGGGTATCCGACCTGCACCAGGGGGTACGGTTGTCGGTTGCGCATCTCTTCGTCTTCACCTACTTGCACCGAATTCAAATAGATGCCACCACCAATAACAGAAGCAGCCGCCACAGCAACCGCCATGCCTGTCAATTTAGGTCGCCCCAAACCAATTGCCTTAAGCGGCAATAGCTGGTAGAGCAAAGCAGCTTCTACGGCAAGTGCCATGGTGTTTCCCATGCGCACAGCAATCATGTGGCAAGACCAGGCCTGACCGGCAAGAACAAAAACCACCGCCGACATAAACGAAAAAGCACAAAGTGCCAAAGGCAAGCTCGACGACTGAGCCAAGACTACAGCTAACAAAGAGGCAAGGGCTAAAAGAAGAAAATCAATTCGCCAAAAACTGGCCATATTGAATATGGGCGAAGTGACGTAATACTCGTAGCCTTCTTTATAGATTGGTACAACAAAATTGAAAAAGGCTCTTAGTTCTTGGGCTGGCAGGAAAATAAAATGCACAAGATAGACAGCAATCACCGCTACTGCAGCCAACACCTCAGGCGCAATGAAAGGTTTAAACTGACGCGTGCGCAGCCACCAAACAATTTCCGGTGCAGTAGCCATCAGCATAAAGTGCGGCTTAAGCGCAAGACCAATACCGGCCAAAACTCCAGCAGCAATGCAAGGCCAACGACCAAGCTTAACGCCTTGCCAGCGCAAATAACGCAGCAAGAGAAAAGGAGCATAAGTAATGCAGAAAATATGTTCTCTTTGGCCAAAGTCAAGGCGCTGAATCTGATTGAAATAAGCAAAACCAATCAAGGCACATACACCGAGCACAAGTGCCCCAGTGCGCCTTGCTGCCACAAGAACCCAAAGCACAATAAAGCAACTAAGAAATTCAAGTAGAGAAACATAAATGGAAAAACTCAGTGGTATCGGCATATGGCACAGGCGAGAAAGCAACACAGGCAAAACCTGAATATAGATAGCCAAAGGCGGATTAACATCGAACATGTCTACATAAGGCACTTTGCCTTCAAGGAGAAGCTGGGCCATATGAACAAACAGACCTTGATCACAAAAGATCAACATCGGATGAGCAAACCACCAGCGTAGAGCCATAACAAGAAGCACAAGAGTGAGGGAGCCAGCCGCCAACAAGACCACAATCGACAAATCGCTAGGCATGGGCTGACCGTCTACATTCTTGTAATCGTGCAGCTCTTGCTGTTCAAGCTCATTTGCTTCTTCGCCTAGCAAGGCCATGCTAAGCACTCCAAAGGTCGATATTGTATTGCTTGGTACAGATGGCATCCATAACAATGTCATCGGCAGCCATCTGTTTTTTGTAGGCCGCAATATCCTCAGGCCGACCTTGAAGTTCAGGCGAAACCAGGCAGAGCTTGAAATTAGCTTCTTTCAAGCGTTTATAGTCTTTCTTATCTAGAGACAAACGAGTGAAGCAATCAATCCAAACCCACTCAACTAAGCCCGAAAAGTTGAGAACCGTTTCTATGGTCTCAAACTCTGAATAACGCAGAGCAATGCGCTTCTCTCCGCGCTTAGTCAGATTGACAATCATGGGCAGGGATGAATCAAGGAAGAAATAGTTCTCGATTTTATACTTCTGCATCAAAGGCAAAATCGTCTCTTCTATGCGCTCGCTTTTAACATTCAAAATCAGAGTGCCATGATTGTTGTACTCAGCGAAGAAAGGCTCGGCATCCTCACCATCCTTAAAGGGGTCATGCTGTAAAATCAAACGTTCACCACGGTCACGCAAATCAATCTCGCAACCAAACTGAGCCGGAACCTGACGCAATGCTTCTAGTTGATTAATGCGATGGGCAATGAAGTGCATTCAAATTTCCTTTGCTGAGTGACTAAGCGAGTGCTTCAGTTTGATACTAAAATCGATGGTGCGTTTGATGAATTTTACTTTCGACTTAAAGCCTGTGTTCCACTTAGACTCGCCGTGAATGCGGGGAGGAAAGACCACGTCAAAGCGGACGATATTGAGATTCTTTTGCCTGGCCATGTAATAGGCATACAGATCTAAAGCAAAGTCATTGGGCGGCTGAGTCCACGACTGAAAGAAAGAACGATGAAAAATATTAGGCTGAGCATTGATATCCCAGAGATTGGTGCCCATGAAACAAGTCTCGAATAGACTCATGCCGCCGGTAAAAAACGAGTCAGATAGAGGTCTACCACGGCGCAAACCCTTAACGTAAATATCTTCAGGGTAGTTGGCTTGCCTAATTAGATCAATGGCTTTGACAATATCACTGGGATCGGTCTGCATATCGGCGTGAGTCCAACCGATATAATCACTCTGGCAAGCACGCAAACCTTCCAGTATGCCAAAGCCATAACCTTGATTAACAGGCACTCTTAGTGACCGGGCAAAAGAAAACTGTGGCAGCTGACTGGCTAAAGTAGCTGGGCTATCATCAGTAGAGCCGTTATCAACTAAAAGTAGCTCAACTTGCGAACTATCATTGGCAGTGATTTTCTCAAAACGACTGAGAATCAGCGGAATATTTTTCGACTCGTTATAACATGGCATTACCACAGTAAAGGTCTGATTCTTTGAATTTGTCATGCCTGAATCTTGCTGACCTCCTTCTTATACTCATGCCATGAGCACTTACGGAAAAACGACTGCCAGTAAGCAAAGGTCTTAAGATCATTGGGTATGCCAAATGAGATGTAGTCGATTACTTCAAAGACCACGCATTTGAGGCCAGAATCAGCTAAGACACCAACCATACTATCAACATAAAACTCGCCGTTGACACGAATATCTTGTTCAAGCATCACCTTCATTGCTTGATCAAAATATTTTGCCTTGCGAAAGAAAAAGGCACCAACAATGGCATGATCAGCGCGCGGATTATCTGATATTGCCTTCTTCACCGAAACACCAGTGATAACAGGAAATTCAACTGGGGCACTCTCATCTGCAGGCGCAACTTTAAGCCAACCAAACATCTGCGGGTTTCGTTCACTAGATGGATGATTACGGAAACTAAAAGCAGCCATATCGATAGATTGATCTGCCATCAGGGCTTGCCACTTACTGTGGTCGTAAACAATACCGTTATCGCAGGCACCAATCAACAAACTGGCCTCAGGGTCAATAGCTGGATCAGCTCCATCAATGCCGAGCTTACAAGAAGAAGCCTGGCCGGCAGTGATACCATCGATAGCTACCACACTAACATTAGGAAACTGCTCAGTCAGTATCCCTTTCAATTGCGAATTATCAAGGTGCTCTTTCTGTGCGACGAAGACATAACGAGTCGCTGGCGGCAAATTATCGCAAGCAAGCACCACCATGGGCTTGTTGGAAACAGGAATTAGTGGCTTGGGCGTTAAATAGCCCACATCGGCAAAACGAGAGCCTTTGCCCGCCATTGGAATAAGACAGGTGTTAACTAGAAGAGAATCTTTGGCTGTGGCCGGGCGATTCTTTCGCCCTGTGCGCGGCTCGTCTTCTGAACCTTCATGGGCCAGTCTTGTGAAATAGTCAGACCAGTGTTGATACTCTTCGAGATCACGAGGAGTGCCCCATTGCAGCATGTAGTCAACTTCGTAGACTGAGACACGAAGACCATCGGCCACCATGAGGTTGTAAATCATACTGACATAGTATTCACCATTGACCTGAATATCTTGCTTCATCAACTCTTGGAAGTAGTGCTTGACGTACTCTCCCCGGGCAAAATAATACGTACCGTTTGAGGCAAACTCAGCCATGCGATTATCAGTAAATGGCTTCTTCTCTTGAATCGCTTCCAACCAAAGGTTCTTCTCTTTGATAAAGGCATAGTTATCAGTGCCAAGCATATGCGGATGAAAGTTGCGGTAAGCTGGAACTGAGCCGGCAGCTTTTCGACTACGCGTCTTAGCTAAGAAGTCAGAGTAGTGCCAATAGGAATAGAAATCACAATAGTTGACGATTGTCTCTTCGCTCGAATCTATTCGATCTAAACACTGCCCAACGGCATAAACAGGACCTTTGCGATGGGTATTAATGGTAATTATTTCAGCCTGCGGAGCAATACGATTGAGTACCTCTGCTAAATTTGTCTCAGTCATATGCTCGCAGTTGCAGACAAAAGTAAACTTATCGGCAGGAGAAAACATTGAGACCACATGCTCAATCATCGGCTTGCCGTCTACTTCGATTAATGGTTTAGGCAGCTTGTAGCCAGCTTTTATAAAGCGCTCACCAAGTCCAGACATAGGAATTACAACATGGGTCATAGGCTCTGCCTGTATTTCTCAGCTTCCCAATTGCTCAAATAATCGACTTCTTCTTGGGCCAGATAGGTCATGTCATAAAGCTCCCCACCCATTTGTAGCATGACGTGGGAGCGCAAGACTTCTTCACTTTCTCGACACTTGCGCAAACTCTGCCCGAGAAGCAAAATATGCTCGCCCGAAATGATCACCTTAGGCGGATGGCCAAACTTCTGCAAATAATCAGCCACAGATTGCACCGCTGAGGCACTATCAAAGTCAGCCAGAGCCAATCCACTAGCACCACAGTAAACCAGTTGATCGGGCGTGGCACATGGGGCCAGCAAATAGGCGGAATTGCGCCTCAGGGCATCTTGGAGAATATGGTCATCACTTAAATAGGCTAACCACTTGGTGCCACAAACTTGATTAACGAGAGCAGAGGCAAAATTAACTAGTTTATAGCGATAAAGGTTGAAAGCCAGCTCGTTGGCCAGTTTGTCTACCACTTCATTGGTAATCTGCATCACCACTTGCTTATTGGCACCAGCCACAATCAGGCCATGGTTCTCTAGAAATACAATGGCTAGACTGGCCTTATCAGTGCTAGCAGGTTGCCAGTTCTTCTCTCTGAGCTGCTGCTGAAGAGCCACAGCTAAGGCTGGCCCTGGAGTTTTATAAGAAACAAGAAAGAGTGAATCTTGATACTGCGGAAACTCACTAGCAAAAATATCTGTCACTATCTTCTGCCAATTCTTGCGACAAACCAGGGCAGCCACAGCTATTGGATGGGTGTGAAGAGTATATTTTCCCAGTAAGCAATGCAGGAGCGCTTCAATCGATGGCCGTCTACTACTAGAAGCAACTGGCGTAAGAGCAGCAGCCACAGCGACTTTGGCCTGGGCCTCAAGCGCTTCAACTGAAAGATTAGCATCACAAGCAGACAAGAACTGCAGCAAAGGAGGCCATTGCAACAAGCAAAAATCAGCCTCAGAGCCGACTTCGCTCAGTGCCATACCAGAAGCTTTAACAAAAATGCGGCCATCGTCGAGCTTGACTGATGTGTTACCGCCACCGGCTTGTACCAGATCGAAACGCTCTCCAGCAAAACGCGATACTTCTATGAGATCTGCTATTTCAGTTTCTATGGCGTTCATTTTTTTACCAACTCGAGCAACTGAAGAAAATCATCGAAAATAGTAACACCGCGCATGTCGGCAATGGTCTGAATACTTCCAGTTTCAGTATTGAGCCAATAGCAGTCAAGACCAAGTTTGCGGGCACCTTCGATATCACGCTCAAAGCTATCACCAATCATACAAAGAGCGGTCAAGGGCAAGTCGAGCTTCTGCGCAGCCAATTCAAATATGCGCCGGTGCGGTTTTTCGTGGCCGCTCTCTTCACTGGTAACAATAGCCTGCAAATAAGTGGCAATTTTCAAGTGAGCAATTTTGTCAAACTGAACCCTTGCTGTTAAATCAGTGACTATAGCAATTGGCAAACCTACCGACTGAAGAAAAGCAAGACAGCCAGGACGCAGCTGCATATTGTCAAAAAACGTTCGCCAATAGAGATCTTCAGCAGCTCCTGCTAATAAATGAGGGAAGCGGCCAAAGGCCTCGGCTATGCCTTGAAAATAAAGCAATCTACTGTGGGAAGAAGCCAAGCCGTGCAGACTCTTATTGACTCGACTGCGGCAAGCAACATACTGAGCCTCTACCGCTTCAAGCCCCTGCTCAAGCTCTGCAGCCAGCCACTGCAAAGCAGCAGCAATAGCCGGTTCGTGAGCCTGTTTATAGTCATAGACTGTATTATCGAGATCAAGGAGAATGCCTTTAGGCTTCATGCATTTCTTCCTTGTCTTTCATCAAGTCGTTGATGATAAGCAAAATAATCAACTGCACAAAGCCACGCAAATCTTCTGCCCACTCAATTTTATTCTCGACTAACTCTTCTAAATTAGGAATCATGTCACTAGCTAATTTTTGCAATAACGCTGGTGGCACTGGTTCTGAGAGAGTCAAATCTTGCTTTGATAGATTCTCGCTGTAGTCCCAATGTAAAAGCAAGCCATTAGCCATAAGCTCTTGCACTAAATCTTCGAGATGAATACTTGAACTTAGGGACAACTTGAGCGACAGCTTAGCCTGAGCTGTTAAAGAGCCTTCATCAAGCAAAGCCTGAGGATAATAGCGAATACAGAGATCGGCAAACTCTCTCTGGGGAGAAATAAATTTGTCGGCGTCATTTTTTCGGCGATTGATCTGAGCATTAGCCTGCTTCTCGCTATAGCCTCGTTCGCGGTGATCGCGACTGACTTTCCAAAAAGTCTTAAGCTCTGCTTCTGGATCCATGAAAATTTTCAGATCAATTACTTTTCGCGACTTAGGCAAATAGAAAGTGTGTAAGCCAGAAAGGACAATAAAATCGTTGGGCTCAATCACCCGAGCGCTTGTAAAGGCACCAGTTGAGTGATCATAGTCAACACGCTCAACACTGCGTCCGCGCTTCAAATTGAAGAGTGTATCGGCCTGCCTGTGGAGGAAATTGGCTTTTGGATCAAGATGGGTAATGTCTTTTTTCCAATTTTCGTCGTGGCGAGCCCATTTATGATCAGCGTCACCTTCAAGCTCAACCACGCGATTCTGCAGTAAGGCCTTTATGTCTTTGAGCAGTGTCGACTTACCAGCACCACTATCTCCACCAATACCAATGACGATAGCTCTTTCGCGCTTATAAATTGAATTACTGCGCACACCAGTACGATAGCAAAGCACGATATTGGCAAGCAAGGTTGCTTCAAGCAGAGTAAAGGCCAGAGAAGAAAGGTGCTCGCCAGGAATGCCTAAATTCCAAACATTACCGCAAAACATAATGGCCGGATAATCGAAGTGATGGAAAAAGAGAAAATAGAAAAGATAGAAGCAAGAAAGGGCCATACCAGCCGGCACAATGCGGCTGTCACGGCGGCTATATTTGATCATGAAAATGCTGAGAAAAGGCACAATCCAAACGTACCAGCCGGGCGCAGGCACAATTAGAGCGACAAATAAAGCAAAGACAATATTGAGGAAGGCATCTAGTAAGTCAAGATTGATTTTGGGATAGAGGGCAAAGCGCACATAGGTGCTGCACACCGCCAGAACTGGCAAGAAAATATGCATTGAGCCAATGCTAATGTAAGACTCAAAGATCTGGCTCTGCTTGGGATTATGCAAAACTATGGCCTGAAAACCGGCCGAAAACAAAAAGGGATAAACCCAGAAGATAAGCATGAGAAGCGAACAGACGAGATAGAGCCCGGCCATCTTGGGCTTCTGATTGCGATAGATATAAGTGATACACAGGGGCAGGGCTGCCGCCACGTGCGACTTTGTCGCCAGAGCCAAACCAAAAAGTAGTGCCGATTTAAGCGTGTCGTTTTTGCGCAAGAAATAAACAGCAGAAAACAGTATCGCCGTTGGTATCAAATCTAGCTGTGAGTGAATGTAGCAGGCATAAAATATGATTGGCGAAAGAAAGTAATACCAGAATACTTTGTTGACTCTTGCTGGAAACATTTTGACCAAGAGGAAGGCAATCAAAATATCGCTAAGAAGAGTGGGCAATTTCATAAAGAAATTGACCAAATAGGTATTTTCGAAACCAACAAGTTTCAGAGGCAGACAAAAGAAAGCGACAATATAAAGCATCAGCGGCTGATAAGGAAATTGATCACGCTGTGTGGTGGTTTGAAAATAGAAATCCCAAGGGTTGTCAAAGTGACTGATAAAGTGCTGAACAAACGGCACAAATAGCTGGTTCATATAACCAGACGAAAAAAGCACCATCAGCAAAACCTTGGCAAAAACCACAAGCGCAAAAGCGCTGAGGCCAATTGGGGCCACAGACTTGAGAGCAGCGCCTGCTGTGGCGCCGTCGAGCTTATCTGCTGGATTCAAAATCGGTTTTGCTTTTGCTTCCATCAACCCTGCTTGATCACTTTCTATTTTGATATGCCCGCTCTTTGGCGGCGGACCACTACTTACAACCACATCAAAACAATCGACTGCGGCCAAATAGCTGTATCAAGTGGCCACAATGCAAACAGAGTCAATTTTATCGTTACTACTTAGAGCCAGTGCCTTCTGGATAGTAAAGGAAATCGCAGCGGAATGGCGCAGGAGCTTCTTTGAAATCAGCAGGCAAAGGAGCAAAGGGAGACTGTGTTTTGACCGAGTCAACAGTTCTCTCAATAGCCCGTTGACCACCGGTGGCACTGACCGTATGAACATCGGTGCAAAGGCCTGGTCGAGTAATTAGAAATTCAACGGCTACGCTGTAGCGGTGGTCAGACTTAAGTGGCCGCCAACCCTCTGCCAGGCGGTTCTGCAAATCGATGCAGTAGCGCTGCTGTTCAGGGGTATAGCTGTGTTCGCTCACTGGCGAAACCATGACTTTGTGAGGACCAACTGGCTTGCTCGGCTCGGCACTAGTTGTAGTTGTGGTAGTGGTGGTCTTGTCTCCAACTTTATCGGTCTTACTGCATCCAGTCACTATGACAGCCGCAGGGATAAGCAATGAACACAAGAGAACCGACAGGCGCATGGTAAGACCTCGAATAAGATAGACCCATTCTACACGAGGGCGAATAAGTCATGTATCAACTGAAAGCTCTCAGCAACTGTAAAAATCCGGTAAGCACAAAATAGTCGAGCGAGAAGGAAAGAAATAAAGAAAGAAATCAGCCCAAGAAATAGGGACCTAATGCTCCATAGCTTCCACCGGTCGCCTAATTTGAGCGCCAACGCAAAGGCCGTCATTAAAATCGAGGTCGAGATATGCCTCTTTCAGCCCCCGGCTCATGACATAGCTCAACTGCACAACTTTGTTGTCAATCACTTTCTTCTCACACAGACGAGTGCCTAGTAGCTTTTCAAGCTGTTGAACATCTTTGCCGATCAGTCGTCCCGAGCCAATCAAGTCGTGAACCATTGAATAGCGTGTCGGACCAACCCCAAAATCCCAAATCTCGCTATTAAAAGGCAACGGTGTGGGATCTTGCACGAACGAAATAGCCAGTACTGCGATGGCAATCAAGAGAATTAACTCTATGGCCAACAACCACTTAAATATAGGCCGAGTCTGCCACAAAGTTTTGAAGTCAAGTTTACTCAAGGTCTGCTGCCCAAGTCCTATCATGCAATTCATCACCGACTGGTAATTATAGGGGTATTGACATAGTCACCATATTTTGATATTTGTACAAATATTAAAATACAAATATTGAAATACGGATTTTGAAGTACGAATATTGAAATGCAAAATATGGAAATACAATCGGTACTAAACGCCTTTGGCGCTCTTTCGCAAGAATCGCGCTTAAACGTCTTTCGCCTTTTAGTACAACGCGGCCCTGACGGTCTGGCCGCTGGCACAATAGCCGCTCAGTTGGGCATAACACCGGCCACCATGTCACACCACCTAGAGCAATTGAGCCAAGCCGGGCTTGTTTCTTCAAGACGGGAAGGACGCTCAATCATCTACAGCGCCAAGTACGACACGATGCAAAGTCTCATCAATTTCCTCATGGAAAATTGCTGCGAGGGAAAAATTGACTGCTGCAGCGAAACTAATACCTGTGATGAACCCAATATCTGCAACGAGAAAACTAGCTACAACGCAACCGTTGAGGAAAAAACTTGAAACTAATCTTCGCCTGCGTCCACAATGCTGGGCGCTCACAAATGGCTGCCGCCTACTTCAATCAATACAGTGACAGCAGTAAGGCCTGTGCTGTATCAGCTGGTACTAATCCTGGTGCAACGGTGCACCCAGAAGTGCTGCAAATAATGAAAGAGGATGGTATCGATCTCTCTGAAGCTAAACCGCAACTGCTCACCGACGCTCTCGCAGCAGACGCTGATATGCTCATCACCATGGGCTGTGGCGAAACCTGCCCTATGATTCCAGGACTAAAAAAAGTCGACTGGGCTTTGCAAGATCCCAAAGGGCAATCTATTGAGCGCGTTCGAGAAATTCGAGACGAAGTGAAACAACTTGTACAAAATCTTGTCAAAGAATTAGGCGTTGCCAATGAGCGCTAAAAAACTCCAAGGCGCAGACAACGACACAAGCCAGCCGAGCATAGGTTTCTTTGAGCGCTGGCTCACAGTCTGGGTTTTTCTCTGCATTGGTGCAGGGATAACCCTGGGGCAATTAATGCCAGGGCCAATGAGGTTAATCGGCTCACTTGAGATCGCCAGAGTAAACATACCTGTTGGTCTCTTAATCTGGCTCATGATTGTGCCTATGCTTTTAAAGATTGACTTTGGCTCCCTTGGGCAGGTCAAAAGTCACTGGAAAGGCATAGCAGTGACCCTTTTCATTAACTGGGCGGTGAAACCATTTTCGATGGCCTTGCTTGCCTATATATTTATTCGTGTAATTTTCGCCCCATACCTTCCCCCTGCACAGATTGACAGCTATGTCGCCGGACTAATCCTACTGGCGGCAGCACCATGCACAGCCATGGTCTTTGTCTGGAGCCAGCTGACAAAGGGTGATCCCTACTTCACTCTTTCGCAAGTAGCAGTGAACGATCTGATCATGATATTTGCCTTCGCACCAATTGTCGGTCTGCTGCTCGGCCTATCCTCAATAACCGTTCCCTGGGACACCTTGCTGATCTCGGTTGGTCTGTACATTGTCATACCAGTGCTGCTTGCCCAAGCGTGGCGAAGCATATTGCTAAAGCAAGGGCAGGAAAGCTTTGACAAGACTCTTGAAATGCTGCACCCGCTTTCACTTGCGGCGCTACTCACTACCCTAATTTTGCTCTTTGCCTTTCAAGGCGAAGCGATTCTCAAGCAGCCACTTGTAATAGCAATGCTGGCAGTGCCGATTTTGATTCAAGTCTTTCTCAACTCCACTTTTGCCTACTTACTGAACAAGCATTTCGGAGTTGCTCACTGTGTCGCCGGCCCCTCGGCCCTAATCGGAGCGAGCAACTTCTTTGAACTAGCGGTGGCTACTGCCATCAGCCTATTTGGCTTCAATTCAGGGGCAGCGCTCGCCACCGTAGTTGGTGTATTAATTGAAGTGCCAGTAATGCTTGCCGTTGTCAAAATCGTCAACAGCAGCAAAAGCTGGTACGAAAAAGGCCTTCCAGAAAATCAAAGTTAAATACTTGCAAGCAAGGAACAGAGACTAAACTCAAGAGTCTTTCCAATACAGCGACAGGAGCAAAGCCATGAAAATTCAAGTATTCGACCCACCAATGTGCTGCTCAACAGGAATTTGCGGACCAGGCGTAGACCCAGCTCTAGTAAATTTCACCGCCGATCTCGACTGGCTCAAACGCCAGGGCATTGAAGTGGAACGCTACAATCTCTCGCAGCAAACCCAGGCTTTTGTAAGCAATGCAACCGTGGCCGCGGCCCTGAAGAAAGACGGTAATGAGTGCCTACCACTTATTCTTGTTGACGGTAAAATCGCAGCCCAGGGCGTATACCTAACAAGAGAAAAGCTAGCAGAGCTTACTAATTTAGAATACTCAGCCAGCGAAACCCCAAAACAAACGAACAGTGGCCTGAAATTTACTGTTCAGCAGGCCCAGCCTACCGCTTCAGAAGCTACAAAAACCTCAGCCCCTTCAGGGTGCTGTAGCTCACCTGTCGAGAAGGAAGAAGCAGACAAGAAGTCGACCTGTTGCTAATTAAAGGAGCGGCCATGAACCTGGTTGAACAAGCCACTAAATATATGTTCTTCACCGGCAAGGGCGGGGTTGGTAAAACTTCGGTATCATGCGCTGTGGCCATCGCCCTGGCAGACAAAGGCAAGAGAGTTCTGCTAGTCAGCACCGACCCAGCCTCAAACCTTGATGAAGTACTTCACGTCACTCTCAGCGGCTCGCCCACTGCTGTGCCTGACGTGCATGGCCTCGACGCTCTCAACATCGACCCCGAAGCAGCGGCCTGCGAATACCGCAATAGATTGATAGAACCATATCGCGGCCTCCTACCCGAGGCTAGCCTAAAGAGTATGGAAGAGCAGCTCTCTGGCTCATGCACCACCGAAATCGCTGCCTTCGACGAATTTGCCAAATTGCTTGGTGATGAAGAAAAAACAGCCAACTACAACCACGTTATTTTCGATACCGCCCCAACCGGCCATACAATGCGTCTGCTCTCCCTACCAAAATCATGGTCAAGCTTCATTGAGAGTAATACCACTGGCACCTCTTGCCTTGGCCCACTAGCCGGACTGCAACAACAAGAAAATATATATGCTTCCTCAGTGAGCACACTGATGGATGCCACCCGTACAACTCTTGTACTGGTGGCTCGCCCTGAACAATCAGCCTTAAGAGAAGCAGCCAATACAAGCAGAGAACTGCGTGCCATTGGAGTTGCCAATCAATGTCTTATCCTCAATGGTATTTTGAAGAACGATACTACTGGCGATGCCATAGCCTCAGCGTTCTCTAAGCGTGAGCAAACAGCACGAACCTCAATGCCAGCGGAATTATCCGAACTGCCCCGCCAGGAGATATTACTGAGCGCCAAGGCCCTGCTTGGCGTTGCCGCACTAAGAAATATGTTTCAGGGCACAGCAGCGACGACTAGTCAATGCGCAGACTCTGCTGCAACGACCCAACTTCCACCGCCACTTTTGAGTGTTGTCAATGAACTAGAAACATCCGGGAAAGGCGTCATCATGACCATGGGCAAAGGTGGTGTTGGCAAAACCAGCATCGCTGCAGCTATAGCTGTAGAGCTTGCCAAAAGAGGCCACGCCGTGCGCCTAAGCACCACAGATCCAGCCGCTCATTTGTTATGGGTGGTAGAAAATCCAGTGCCGAACTTGACCATTAGTCGCATTGATCCTGCCGCCGAAACTAAGTCTTACCAAAGAGAAGTAATGGCAAGTGCTGGCGAAAATCTCGACGAGCAAGGTCGAGCACTACTAGACGAAGATTTGCGCTCACCCTGCACCGAAGAAGTAGCTGTTTTCAGAAGCTTCGCCAATATTGTGGCTGAAGGGCAAGACGGTTTCGTGGTACTCGATACCGCCCCAACAGGGCACACAATTTTGCTACTAGATGCAGCCCAGGCCTATCACAAAGAAGTCTTGCGCCAATCTAGCAATATGCCAGACGCTGTCATAAATCTACTGCCCCGACTACGGGACCCTGATTTTACTCGGATACTACTTATCACCTTGCCAGAAGCGACTCCCGTGCATGAGGCTAAACACTTGCAAGAAGACCTGGCTAGAGCCGATATACATCCATTTGCCTGGATTATCAATCAATCGCTATCGGCAGCGCAAACAACTAACCCGGTCTTGCAAGCCCGCCGTGACAACGAACGAGAATACATTGCCGAAGTTGAGCAGCTAAGCAAACGGGTCGCCGTGGTGCCATGGCTAGCTGAGCCACCTAGCGATACGTCTGGACTAGAAAAAATGCTAGGCAGCGCGCCCCAGGCTCTAATTCGATAGCTTCCAAGAAAGGAAAAGGCTGATCAATCTACCAGTTGTTGTTGGCTAACTTCTTCAAACGCAGCAAACGATGGGCCTCAGGAGCGGACAGAGACTGTTCGTTGACCACAGTTATCAGAGTGGCTGACCGACGTGAAGAGTGGTCGGCCCTGAGCCAAGCAAGCATTTTCTCTAATAAGGCTGGTGAAAAATTTCCTTCCTCAAGCAGAATATGCTCGCCTTTAGCATCAATCAGAAACTCTTTACTTCTAGCAGGAATATCACCGAACAGTTCAGCTACGGCCTTTGGCGAGACTAGATGGTCACCGAGCCCCTGAATCACCAGCACCGGCATCTCAAGTTTTCGTGCATACCTATCTGTCTTTGAAACAAAACTCACGAAGTCAAAAGCTTCTTTGCGTGAAAGTTTCATTTTGTGAGACTGACCAGTTAGCCAGTGCTCTGCTAGCTCATGGTCGCTGGTAGCTTGATTAATCACACCGCGTGAAGCAATACCAGGGCGATGGCTGCGAAAGATATAGAGCTCAAAGACACCTTTGACAGCAGTGCTTTTTATCTTTAGCAACTTCCAAGCAGGAGCAGAACAAACCACCCCGTCAACGAGATCGGCATTCTCTGCAGCAGCTCTTATTGCCAGAGCCCCGCCCATAGACTCCCCAACTAAAAACACTTTGTAGTCAGGATATTGTTTGTGAATGTCGACCAACAACTTGCCGATATCACCAACGGTATCAATACAATTTAACTTTGCCAGTTCCGCCTTATCTCTATCAGGTCCAAAACCGCGAACGTTTATGCTATAGCCATCAATTCCCGTGTCTGAAAATTGTTTCGCCAAGGATTTATAGGCCATGGCGCAAAGACCTAGACCATGAATGCATACCACCACAATCTTTGCTGGTGTCTTACTTTTCCATTCAAGAATATGGCTATTGCCTACAACTACACAGGCTGGCTCGGCAAGACAAGGTGAACCGATGTCACAAGTGTCGGCAGCCTGCACAGGCCTAATAAACAAACTAAGTTCAGCCGTCTGCGCAAAAATCGCAATTAGAGCGCAGACAGCTAGCCCGCGACTAAACTTAGTCGACTTTACTCGCCTGCTTGCCGCTACCAGAGTTTGACTCAATTGATTCTTGCTGCACAAATTCATCTTGCTTTGGTTCTGCTGTTTTTGTCTTGGGCTGCTCGACCGAGCAGCTGCGGGACATTCAGGTAGGGATGCCTAGTTTCGGCAATATATAAAGCTGCAAGGCGAAGTACAAGAGTACGAAGCCCACCATCCAAATCATGTTTTCCATTGCTTGCCGTCCTTTATTGGGCATATTCGTTGCCTTAATCATATTCTATTCTTCCAGTCTAATTTCTTAGTCGAGTGATTGATATTCAACAGCCTTTCAACTGACTAGAGCTGCCGCTACTTGCTCTTGCCAAATGGCATGCTTGCCAGCGCTGTTGTGCATGGAACTCCAAGTTAGATATCCACCAGACAGATTCTTCACCCTGAAACCATTTTGCTTCAATAAGCAGGCGGCATTATAAGAGCGCTGTCCACTTTGACAATAAGTGATAATTTGTTTCTCTGCTGGTATTTCAGAAATTCGCAGTCTCAAATCAGGCAGCGGAATATGGATACTTCCAGGGATGAAGCCGTGCTCTCGCTCGCCCTTGCTACGCACATCAATGATGCAGTAACCGGCTCGGCCCAACTCATCGATTTGATGCCATTGCACCTGCTCACTGAAACCATCTAAAACATTAGTACCAGTCATGCCCGCCAAATTTATGGCATCCTTGGCTGAACCAAATGGTGGTGCGTAGGCTAACTCCAACTCTGCCAGGTCACGGATGCTCAGCCCCGCCTTCATCGCGGTGGCGAGAACGTCGATGCGCTTGTCTACGCCTTCTTGTCCAACAATCTGAGCCCCAAGCAAGCGGCCGGTTTCTTTATGGAAAAGAACTTTGATATTGAGGCGCTCGGCGCCAGGGTAGTAGCCCGCATGTTGAGTAGGATGAACATGGACAGCATCATAAACGATGTTGCTGAGCTTCAACTGCATCTCATTGAGACCAACGGATGCGACTGTTAAATCGAATACGCGCAAAATAGCCGTACCTAAAGTACCTTTATATTTTTCATTGGCGCCCAGAATATTGTCTGCCACAATGCGACCCTGGCGATTGGCGGGACCACCTAAAGCAATCATTGTATAGGAGCCACTGACTGGGTTACGCACTTCAATCGCATCACCGACGGCCCAAATATTAGCCACACTCGTCCGTAAATTTTCATCCACCCGAATGCCACCACGCTCACCAATGGTTACTCCAGCATTGCGCGCAAGAGCTACTTCTGGTCGAATTCCCAGCCCGAGAATGACAATATCGGCATGAATTGGCTTGTGCTGACCAGCTAAGACCCAGCACGATTTTGGGGTGTGCTCAGCAGCAATTGCGGCACTTTTCTCAGTAGATTCGCCTTCGGTAGCTTGGGCACCGGGAGCAAGGAAACCATTGATCGCCTGGCCAAGGATAATTTTCACACCTTGCTTGGCTAACTCTTTGTGCACAAGCTCTGCCATTTCAATATCAAGTGGTGCTAAGACCTGATCTTTACTATCGACTAGCGTCACATCAAGACCACGGCGTACAAGCTGCTCAGCCATTTCCAGGCCAATGAAACCACCACCAGCGACTACGGCAGTGCGCGGATTGTGAGCCTCAAACCATGCTTGGATAGACTCCACATCCTCAATGTTGCGCAGAGCAACGAGCCCAGGAAAATCAATTCCTGGCACAGTTGGTTTAATGGCAGCAGCACCCATAGCCAAAACTAGGTGATCATAACTTTCTTGGTAAGTCGTCTCGCCTAGTCTATCTTTGACTGTAACTAGCTTCGCCTCGGCATCAATAGAGACAACCTCTTGGTTGATGCGAATATCGAGATTGAGCTTCTTCTTCAACCCTTCGGGTGTGGCCACCAGTAGCTGATCTTGGGACTCGATTTCTCCGCCGACAAAGTATGGTAACCCGCAATTGGCGTAGGAGACAAAACCACTACGTTCAAAAACGATGATCTCAGAACCTTCGGAAAGGCGCCGGGCGCGAGCGGCTGCACTCATTCCGCCAGCCACACCGCCGACAATTACAATCTTATGGGCCTTAACTGACGACACTTTCATGATCCCTCCTAAGCGTGTGTTCTCCTGCACGACCGCTGGTTACTCATTGAGTTCCATGTAATTGCCGTACAGAGATAATCTGCAATCTATATAAATTTTCTACGGCCTCGGCCTGAGCCAAGCCGAATCTAGCTACAGCAACCACCCTTGGACTTGGGTTCTCCACCTTTAGCCTGTGGTTGGTCGCATTTAGCTGGAGCGACACTAATCGGCAACTGGTTCCAAGGCGCTTTCATCAATAGAAGGCCAAGAGCACAGGTGCCGGAAAGGCCGGCAAAAGTAAGCCCGGCGCCAAAGAACCCAGGAATAACGAGAAACCAGGGATTGACCAGAACCCCAAGAAGCACCCCGGTCAATACTCCAACGCCAACCACTAACTGAATCTGACGCTCAATTGGCAGCATTTTCTTGCCTTCCTTGACCGGCAAGCCAGCTTTGCGCCAGGCAACCATGCCGCCCTCAAGAACCTGAGGCTGAAAACCTTGACCCATTAGAGCGTATGCACCGCGCTCGGCGCGCTTGCCCGATCTACATATAACAACCAGCTGGCCCTTTCGCGGCACTTCCTCAAAACGAGCCTCAAGCTCATTCAAGGGCACATTTATGGAGTTGGCAATGTGTTCGGTTTCGAACTCGATTGGGCTGCGCACATCTAGCAGAACCGAATCTGCCACTTTCGCAGCCAGTTCGGCGCAGGCCACTTGCTGACAGGTTGCGGTATTTGACAGTTCTGACATATATAAGCCCTCTTGCTAATAAATCTCGTGCAGTAAAAATACTATATCACCAATTGGTTATATGGCGAATCACTCTTAAGGTTGATTGCTCAATTAACCATACGGTTGTAAACTGGAAATAATTACCAGGGTTTCTCATCGTGAAAGACAAGAACAAACTTCTATCAAGGCCAGCACTAGAAATAGTCGCGGCTCGCTTTCGTGCCCTTTCCGACGCCTCTAGATTGCAAATACTGCAACATCTATTTAATGGTGAACAATCGGTGCAAGCCCTTTGCGAACTGAGTGGCATGAGCCAGGCCAATGTTAGCAAGCACCTCTCAGTGCTAGCAGAGCAGGGCATAGTGCAAAAGCGTAGGCAAGGTCTTTTTGTTTATTACAGCATTGGAGACGAGACCATTTATCAGCTGTGCGATATCGTATGCGGTGCCGTTGGTAAGCGCTACGGCCAAGTGATGATGGAATTTGCAGAGCACTAACGTTGGCCCTTATCCGCTGGCACCTTAGTGCGCAGGTAGCTAATGGCGGCATTGATCTGGCCGTCTTTGATGGTGTTGTATAGCTGCGGTGTTGGATTATCCACTACCAGATTTGGCTGCAAGCCAATGCGCGAATCATGACCATCGCCGGGCCAAAAGCCTGATGGTGTGTAATATCTAAAGGTAGTTATCTTAGTGGCACCTTTCTCAAAGCGATCAGGAAAAACTGATTGGCCAATTCCTTTGCCAAAAGTCGGCGTGCCAACAACATACGCTCCATCAGAATCTTTCAGAGCGCCAGCAAGAATTTCTGCTGCCGACGCTGTGCCTTGATCGACTAGCACCACCACAGGCTTATGAACGCTGTCTGGATGCCGATCGAAGTATGGGAGGGGCTTTTGGTCATTGATAGTTTTGGTGATGCCATTTGGGCCGATGCGATAAACATCAGTTTCGTATAAAGGACGGGCTGGATCAGAATCCAATCGTGTCTTAATAGTAGCGACCTTGCCATCCTTCATGAAGACCGATGCTGAAGTAAAAGCCTGGTCAAGCAATCCGCCGCCGTTGTGCCGCAAATCAAGAATATAACCTTTAGCATCTGGGTTATCGATTATGGCCTGCTCTATCTGTGCTGAGGTATCGTCGGTCATAAAAGTGCGCACTTTAATATGAGCAAACTTGCCATCAACCATTTTACTGCTTACATTTGCTGGCTCTTCGTTAGTACGGGTAAGTACAACATCGCTAACCTTGCCATCGCGCAAAATGCGCAAATTTACCGGTGTACCGTCGGCTCCACCCAAGGCTCTAGCTCCATCGCGCCAGCTCTTGCCTTGCATGTCTTCGCCGTTAATTGCCAAAACCTGATCTCCAGGCTGCAATCCACGGCCTCGTGCAGCTGTGCCATCGAAACTTTGCACAATAAGAGGGGGATTAATGCCGTTCTTATCGTCAGCTGCTGTGGGCATGACAAACTCCACGCCTACTCCGACGACCTCTCCTTTTTGAGCTTTCTGAAACTTGGCAAAGTCATCGGGAGTGATGTAGGTAGTGTAAGGATCTTTATCATCTACATCCAGGGCCAATTTCACGTACTTAATTGGGTCTTTACTGCGCTGAATATCACAGTTGTACTTAGTTTTCAGTTCATTCAAATCACCAAGTGTGGTCGGGTCAAAAATGCGGCGCGCCACGGCATCGATACGCCGTTCATATTCCGCCGAGGTTGGACAAGCTGCTGCAGCGCCTTCAGGCGGAGCTTTGGCACTACCCGGGGAAGCAACCGTTTTGCCCTGGTCTTGCTTAGATTGCCTTGATTGCTTCGCTTCATTATCTAAGGCAATGACATCGAGAAAACTCAGTGCCTGTTCAACGGGCCGCTGATTGGCTCTGTCGCCAGCTCTTTCAGCAGTGTTTGCGCTATTTGAATCGCTGTTTGATTCTAAAGGCTGGCCTTGCATTAACGCCTCAACTTGCTCGTCTATAGATGACCACAATACGTTCCGCCAGGTAGTCAAGCAATCGGGAAAATACGTAGTTACCCCCAGCATTTCGGGTAGGATGGCTGTATAGCCCACTCAGTCGAAGATTTCAATGAAAGTTTTACAGAGCGCTAGTAGAGCATTTTCCGGCCAATCCCGCTGGCCTATTCCCCTTATGCTCGCTCTATTGCTTAGCATTAACGCCTCATTTGGCCTCCATGCAGCGGACGAAAGGGAGTTCTGGTATTGCCCGCCTCATTTAGCATCACTGAAAAGGCAGATAGAGAGCCAAACTCAAAACGATAACTTCGATACTGTAGTTAGCCTTGCCACAAAGGCAATCGCTGCCAGCCCTAAAACAGCAAGCTTTTACGCCAAACGAGCAGAGGCCTACCTAATATTAAACAAACCCGACCTGGCAATGGCAGACTTAACCACCGCCGCAAAACTGCAGCCGAAGATAGGATGGCCACTAATCGCCAGAGGTCGTATCTATGATAGCCAGGGCAAAGACGCACTGGCATTGGCCGATTACAACCGCGGCATTGCCCTAGGCTGTTTTGTCGGATACAAAGACCAAGCGCGAGTATTGGAGCGCAATGGCCAACTGGAAAAGGCCGCTGTGAGCTTAACCAGGTTAATGCCAGCCATACGCCCTCTGGAGCGAATTCCCTTTCTCTTTCAGCGAGCAAAAATATACGAGAAGCTAGGCAAAATCGATCTGGCCAAAGCAGACAACAAGCTGGCTTCTGATCTAGTTGACAAATCGGGCGGCAAAAATGCAGACCGATATAACAGATGACATCAGGGCATCATCCAATATCTATGACTAGCCATAAATATCTGTGGTGTCGCGAATGGTGCCCCGATTCGCGGCCAATAGTTTTAATTCAACAGATTGCCACTGTTCAACGGTACAATACTATTCAGTTCTCAAAAATGGCGGAGAGGGTGGGATTTGAACCCACGTGGCTTGCGCCCATCCGCTTTCGAGGCGGCGCCGTTATGACCGCTTCGGTACCTCTCCTCATCAGAAGAAGGTCATTCTATCAGCAAAGTGCGATAATTCGGAAACGCTAATCTGAACTCCTCCTCACAAACTTAACCATATGCTTGCCCAAGTTAGAACCCTATTAAATGAAGAAGAAGTAGACCACCAGTCACTTCTAGAAATCGCACTAGCTGACGGCCAGACGATGTTCACCTTCCAAACCAGCGGTAGTAAAGCAGTAGACTATTGGCATCGCCTGCGCGAGACCGGTTCAAAGGCTGCCAAAGCCTCCCCTGATGGCAACACTCTCTTACTCACCCCCGTAATTCTTGGCACAGATCAATCTTTTGAACTGTTAATGGAGCACCTCGGTGACCTAAGCGAAGAGCCACCGGCTTCCACCCAAGCTTTGATTGCCCAAGCAAACAATATTGATTGCCAAAACTGGCTGGCCGAAAGGCTTGAGCGCTTTGTTTGCCCAACAGGCGAATGGCCGTCTGCTATCAAAGTCGGTCTAGTGGCAGAACCAGATCTCTTTGAATTGCAAGATTTACCCCTTGCCATCAACAATTGGGACCAAGATCACCACAAAATGACCCTTGGCGAGAACGTCTATATCGGCCTTTTGCCCACAGCCAAATCTTACGAGATACCAATTCTGCTGCGCTTTGGTGGTCAAGGCAACTGTCCAATATCACCTGAACACTGCGCCATGCTCAAGCGCTGGAGTGAAATCTACGGAGCGAGCTTAATGGCAATTGAGCCTAGCGTTATTGAATGTTTCGTAGAAGAGCCTCCAATGACAAAAGAACAAGCTCTAAAGGCCGCCCGCGAGCACTACGGCTACTGCAGCGACCGAGTGGAACAGGCCGAAGGAGAACTGGCACCTTACGCCTACGAACTTCTTAACAGCGGCCTTTGGTCTTTCTGGTGGGACTAACTGTCTACCAGTTCTAAAATATCGACCAGTAGCACTAAAAAACGGGCACTTCAGCAGCTGAAGCGCCCGTTAAAATTAGCTTTGAAAGTGCTATTGACCGCGAACCTGCGGCCGTCCAGCGATCTGAACGCCAGAATGAACCTCGGCTTGAGCCTTCAGAGTAGTCATCACTTCAGGCATATCAATGCGGCATTGACGACGCACTAAAGGTTGAGGCATCAAGAATCCGCCATCAACGTAACTAGCATAGGTAACCAAAGTTGTGTGGCCACCATCTAGTGGCTCCAACTTCCAATATCCATCGACCTGCTTGAAGGCACCAGAAACTCGGTGCCATTCCAACGAGTGTGGGGCCGATTCTTTCACTTCCACAACATACTCATAAGTACCAGGCAAACCAGAAGGTGCTAAGACGTGCTTAACGATTTTGCTGGAACCATGGTCTTGCATCAATTTGCTTTTCTTCAACTGTGGAAAAACTTTTGGTGCATTGTCGTAATCGGAAAGAATTTGCCAAACTTTATCGGGCGAAGCTTTTATTGATACACGGGCGACTGTGTAAGTCTTGCCATGCATAAGCTCTTCTGAAAGATTTTCATGCTTACTTTCATGATGGCCCTTTGCAAAAGCGGCCTGACCGCAATCAGGTGTAGTTGCAAAAAGCGAAAGCGACATAGATAAGGCTGCTGCTGAAACTAAAGCAGCTACCGATTTATCGAGAAATTTCACTAGATTCCTGCCTTTCTGATCGGAAGACCCAATGTCTTGCGAAGAGGAAATTGCCGCTGTGTCGAATTACTGTCGAAGAACTACTTATGGAGTGGAATGACCGTAGAGTGGAACCACCATAGAATGGAATACAATACTGAAATCCATTTAATTGTCAACCGTGCCATTGAGAACGGTATCACATTACTTTCAGATTAGGTAGCGATAAGAAAGATATAGAAGCCTACCACGAGAGAGATACGAGCAGTCAATGAGAACAATAGTTATCTGCCGCACAACCAATAAGAGCGCTGATTTTACTTGCTATTGACTTCTATCGCAAGCAAGATTGCTCAATAGGTAACGAATGTAAGAAACTATGAAAGAAAGTAACCAACAAAGGCTCTGAAATATGACCGCCGCTCTATTGATATACAACCCCACTGCTGGCTCCGCCGCTGGCCCTGAGATGTGGCTAGGCGCATGCGTTCATCGCCTCTGCACCGAGGGTGGTTACGAAGTAACTACGGTTTCCACCACTGCAAGCACGACCCATGACAACTTATTAGAAGGCCTTAATCGAGACTTCGACATCATTGTCGCCGCCGGTGGTGACGGCACTGTACGTATGGTCATTCATGCATTAGCGAGTCAGGGGCTTGAGACAAAATTGGGGATAGTGCCACTGGGCACCGGCAACCTACTGGCTCGCAATCTCAAAATATTCGAAGAGAATTTACTATCAGACCCTGTGGACATTGCCCTCGACGTAATTTTGAACGGCGAAGCCATGAAAATCGACCTCGGCATCATGAACGGAAATTACTTTGCTGCTGCTGCTGGTGTCGGCCCCCTGTCAGACGCCATCGTCACGCCGGGCAAGGCCGACAAAGAAAACTGGAAGATGTTAGCCTACGCCGGGTCAATGGTGCAGACCCTGGCCCAAGCGCCAGTAATTTTTGAAGTCACCGCCGATGGTGAAGAGTTTCGCGTATCAGCCTCTGGTATCTTCATTACCAATATCGCCGATCTAGGGGTTGGCATGCTTTCCGAATCTGCTTCCATGCATGATGGCTTGCTAGATCTCTGCATCTTGGCACCAAAAGAATTTGGCGATTATTTGAAATATGGCTTTCACTTCGCCACGGGTTTGAGCCCGAACATTACAGGGAACACAGCCCCTTATTACATCAAGAAAATCAAAGAAGTCGATATCGAAGTGGTACCGCGTCGAAAACCACTGTCATTTTTAGAGCAAGGTTTTCACAAAATCAAATATGCACTAACCGGGCAGACAGACGGCCGCAGCAAGCAAAACCAGGGACTGGCAATGATCGACGGTGATGCTTGCGGCATGACACCAATGCACATCAAGGCAGTTCCGAATGCTGTGCAAATGATTGTACCGACAGCAGCGCAATTGCAGAAGCGATCGTGGTTGAAGTAATACGTAGGACGCACGTGTGAGTTGGAGCAAAAACACTCAAGAAGCCTTTCAAAACCAACTTCCGATCTTGTCTCATTTTTCAAGCGAAAATGAGACAAGATCGGAAGCTCGTTAGGTGAACTACAGTCACAAACGGCTTGGACACGGAGCTTACAGATGACTAAATCTCAATTGCCGTCAATACTCACAATTAGAGGGAAAGTAAGTCGCTCTCTCATTAGGAAAAGCTACCAGCGCCCGACCGTCTGAAAAAGAGCAAGCACTAGAAAACTTGGCTGGAATAACAAGTTTGCCATTGTGATTGATATATCCGTGTCTATTTCCGATTCTAACCATAGCTAACCCGTCGGAAAACTGGGAGGCTCCGTCAAATGCTGGCGCAATGACCACTTTACCACTGGTATTTATGAAGCCCCACTTTTTGCCGATTTTTACCAGTCCAAGACCTTCTGTGAAATCTTTGGCATCATCAAAAATCATGGGAGAAATTTCTCTGCCTGTTTTGTCAATAAATGTCCATTTGCCATGATATTCATTGGTCTCTCCCCAACGGCCGTGGGAAACAGATGCAAAACCATTACAGAATGGATGAACCAAGAAATAGACTGGTTTCACTACCATCTTGCCAGTGTTATCGATATAACCGCAATTGCGAACCTCACCAAACTTATCGCCATAAGTCATTGTTTGAGCCAGGCCTTCGGAGAACGGGCCATCAGCATTGCAGCTTTCGAGTACTAACTTTCCGTTGATATCGATGAAACCATACTTCCGCTCAGGTTCAGTTTTTGCTAACACTAACCCGTCACGAAATTGACTTTCCGCATGCTGCGGATGGCCAGGTCTGATATCGGTGCGAATCTTACCGCTTTGGTCGATGAAGCGCCAACGGTCATCACAGACACTTACCAGAGTAAGCGGACTCTTAAATGGCTTAACTTCAAGTTGGTCACGCTGAGCATTTGGCGCCCAAAGAGCACCGTATCTTTGAGGAAAAGCGTAGGCTCCGGTTTTATTTATGTAGCCCCAAAGGTAGGCGTTTCGGACAGCCGCCAACCCGTCTGAAAAGCTTTGGGCATCATCAAACTGCGGTTTGATTTTGACCTGTCCACTAATGTCTATGTAACCCCACTTGAGACCGACCAAAACAGCAGCCAGACCATCATGAAATGGGCGTGCCGCCAGGTATTTTGCGGGAATGACAAGCTTGCCAGACTTGTCTATATATCCACATGTCCATTCGTGAGTTGTTGCCAAAAGCTTTAGTTTCTCTGATTCAGAAAGACTAATTGCAGCGGCAGCAATACCGTCAGAGAACGAGCTAGCATCAGGAAATCTCCGTTTGAAAGCCGACTTTCCGGAGCAGTCGATAAAGCCCTTATCGTTGCCATCGCAAACCACGGCCAAATCTTCAGAAAACTGCTCCACATATTTGTTTTCAAACGACTCTAAGACTTGCTCCCGATGGTTAATCAGATGCCACTGCTTGTTCTTCCGCACAAGAGCAGCGCCCTTATAGAACGGTCCAGTCATTTCATATTTCGGGGCGATAACTATGCGCCCATCCTCATTCATGAATCCACAACTAGCTTGTGACTGAGTATCGAAGTCAATTTTCTCGACGGCCTGAGGATAGAACTTACGGCACAAATCAATTGGCAGAATGATTTGCGCTAGTCCATCAGAAAAGCGGAGAACAGTAACCCCCTTAGCTTCTGGAGCTATAAGCTTGGTTCCAGTTGCATCGAAAATATCTCTCTTAAAGTCAATGCGATAACTTTTATAGTCTCTATCTCTGTATCTGGCCGTTCTACTTCTATCCGAAACTGGCTTCAAGCTGCGATCTATGTGACCCCGGAAATCACCTTTCACAACCCAGGCCAGGCCATTGTCGAAACGCCATGCCTCATCGAATTGCGGACGAATAACAAATTCTCCTGAACGGTCGATGTAACCCCAGAGAACTTTCTTCTGAGCCTCCCGCACACTTCGTGGATAGACACCGTCGACTGAAAATTCTTCAGGCTCAGGGCTTGGCCCAACCATTTCATCCGTTGCCTGATCGATAGAAACTGCGCCCGTTCCTGACTCAGCTGTGTCTCCTGAGGCCAGCTTAGCTTCTTGGGCACGAAGATACGACCAGGTGACGCTAGCGGCTATCGCCAGCGCGAAACTTACCAATACAGCCTTTCTAAGCAAGGTCACGGCCAATTCTCACATGAAACCACTGAATAACAATAACCCAGAGAGGTTCGGATCCGATTATAGAGCTCACAACTAAACACCGCGCAACCAATCAATAATAATTTCGGCCAGTTCTTTCGGCTTATCCAGCGGTATCCAGTGTGTACAGCCAGTCATCTCGACATAGCGCCAAGGAGCGTCGACATACTTTTCACTGTTGATCATCTGCTCAGCAGTCAGGGCAATATCTGGGCCGTAAATGCCCAGAGTAGGCACAGTACAATTACCAATTTTCGCTAGAAATAAATCACTAGCGTTAGCTCTGTACCAGTTAAGACCAGCAGTCAAACGGCCTGGGCGGCTGAGATCGCGCACGCGGCGTTGACTATCTTCTTTAGCGCAGGGCAAAGAGCGAAAGGAGCGAAAATTGTCTCTACTCACAAGAAACTCGCCCAGGCCGCGACAAAGAAACATCCAGATGTACCAGCCTTTAACTCTTTGAGCCCAGCCAGAATGTCGATAAGAGGTGGGATGACCGACAGAAATAGCTACCAAACGCTCCACGAGTTCAGGATGGCGAATTGCAAACAGCCAGGCAATGGCCGAGCCCCAATCATGACCAACAAGAATAACTTTCTCGGAAATTTTCAGCGCCGCCAAGACACCAATAGCATCATCAATAATGGCATCTATTTTGTATGCGTTTTCATCTTCCGGCGCGGAGGTTTGACCAAAACCTCTTTGATCATAGGCGATGACCTTATAACCAGCAGCGACAAAGTGCGGCAAGACGGCATCCCAGAGATGCAATGAATCTGGAAAGCCGTGAAGGAAAAGCACAGGTGGCCCTTCTCCGGCCACCTGAACGTTAATGGCGATGCCATTTGCTTCAATTACTCTTGAATCGTATTGCACTGACTTCTCATTCTTAGAAATACGCGGAAGCTGTAGTGTATATTATGCGGCACATAGCCATAGGCTTTTTCGAGGTTCTAAATTTGCACTACCTAGAAGCTTACCGGATGCCAATAATTCTCTGTCTGACATTAATGGTGGCAAACCAAGGAAGTGCAGCGGATTGCTCACCAACTGAACCGTCAACACCAAAGGGTGCGACAACAGCAAAGAGTGCGGCAGGGGCAAAGAATGCCGCAGCAGAGTCGCCGCAACCGCTGCCAATGGTGCGATTACCCACAAACCTCAACAAAGATGATAAGCAAGCAATTGCCTTAGTATCGCAAATTAGCATTCTGCCAATAGCGAAGGGAGTATTTCCAGACTACAGACCGCGCGCATATGCCGAGAACGAGAGCCCGATATCGGCATGGACTGTGCAGGAATATAAAGAAATTGCGGGCCTACAGAGTATCTCTGAGCCGCTTAGACAGCTGCCCAGCAGCCAACTTATGGCCATGGAATCTAAGTTGGGAGGCATAAATAAACATGGCATGCTCACCGACCTGAAGATGAGAACTACAGATACATATCAAAACGTGGAGTCAATAAACATAGATCCAGACAATGCTGACTCACTTTTGGCAGCCATGCCGCCTTCCTGGGGGGCTGTAGCCGAGCGTGTTAAGCAGATAAATGGAAACCACTCACAACGATTTGAAATTGCTAAATGGAAAGCAAACTTTGGCGAGGCTCAAACAAACAAAGTGCTTTCAGTGTTCTCAAAATTGGAACGGGAGAAAGCCCGCCCCCGTGAAGTACTAGCCTTTGGACTACTGGACGATAACTGGCAAGACCAAATTTCAATTCTAAAGCAGCAACTAAAGCCCCTGGGCTACGAGGCCTTTGCCCGACAGACAGAATGCCATCGAAGGTTCTTTTCTAGTTGTATCGACGCCGAGAATTATGCTAAGAGTCAACGAGCAGGCACAGCATCAAAGGTTGTTCAAGAAGGACCAGCGCAACTAGTTATAGACCGCGAAGCCAACGTAATCAGTACAAGCGGACAAGTTGAACGGCGCGAGCTCGACGCAGCGTCGAAAAAGCGCTGTGAAGAGCTCGAAAATCAAAGCAAATTCATTGGCCAGATACTGGGTTTCTTCGGAATGAAAGGCTTTGGGGTCAATCAAAAGTTCGTTGGCATACGCTTTCAGTTCAATAATTATCCAACTAACTGGATACCACCGCAGACTAAAATTGAGAAGCTGCCAAACAATCATTTGAAATTTACAATACCAACAAGATTTGCTGTTACTACAAAAGCCCGAGAAGCCTTTGCTGTAAAAGATTTTGACCAATACAGATATCTTGTGGCTCAGGGAATTACAGCAATCAATTACGGCATGAGCGGCAAAGACGTAATAACACAGCTGCGTCGCTGGGATAAGCAGTACGGGCTATCCATTCTCAAAGCAGAATGGGATAGCGTCGAAGCCTCACTAGAGAGAATGCCGCCAGACCCAGAGGCATTTGAAAGAGAAGTCAAACAATTCTGCCCCGCCGCTGGAAATCCTGACGACCTAGAGATTCTCAAAAACAAAAAGCTGATCGCTTTCTGGTGGGACTAAATCAATCCAAAATTCGCCATAACAGCTATTTTATATAGCTAAGCGCCTCTTGCAATTCTTGCTCACGGCCGCGCACTTGGCCATCTAGACGTTCAGCTAAAACGTGCTTTAAGGCCTCGCCTATTTTTGGACCCGGCTTAAATCCACTAGCGATTAAATCAGCACCGGTGATATCAAGTTTAGTATCAGCTAACTCTTCTAAATAAAGCTTTATCGAACGACGGAAATCAGTGCCAACCTGCCCAGCAGCAGCGGCAATAGCAAGAGCTTCACGAGCCCTTCCGTGCAGCATTTCATAGAGCTCAGAACGTTTCATCTCGCCGATACTAGAAGGCATAAAGCGATGCAATTCCAAGCCGCTTTCGATCACTTCTTTTTGATGATTGGTGAGCATCAAACGCTCAAGCACACCAGGCACTCTCTCTGGTGGCAACTCCGAGAGCAACGCTCCCAAATAAACAACCCAGGGTTCATCAACACTATAACGACCAAGCAAACGCTCAGCCCGTCTAATTGTCTTGCGCACACCGTCGCCATATTCTAAGTGCGAATCAAGATAACAGAGATTGCCACTCTGCTCAGCTAGAAGATTGAGGGCGCGCAAGCGCTGCGGAGACTCCAGAATCATCTTCAACTCAGCTTTTATGCGCACGCCACCGAGGTCATCGAATATTCCCATTTGACTAGCACGTCGCGCCTGCTCTTTAGTTTTGGCATCAAGATGGAAACCCAGCCGACCGGCAAAGCGGGCTGCGCGAACCATACGGGTTGGATCTTCGATAAAACTAAAGGGGTGAAGAATACGCACGATCTTGCGCTCAAGATCTTGCAAGCCGTTGAAGTGATCGGTCAAATCACCAAAGCGATCAGGGTTAACACATACAGCCAGGGCATTGATAGTGAAGTCGCGCCGGAGCAAATCTTGCTCCAACTTCGAGGCTTCAACCTCAGGCAGGGCGGCAGGAAACTCATAAAACTCAGTGCGAGCTGTAGATAAATCAACTTCCCGTTCAACCTGTTGCTGACTAATGATGTCAGCTAAACTGATGCCATCTGCACTGATGTCAGCTTCACTACCAGCATCTGCCACAGCAGCGATTTCGGAGCGATAGACCAGTGTGGCGGTCTGAAAACGATCATGGGTCGCAGCTAGCGTCAGCCGGTTGGGATAAAGCTCAAGCAGTCGCTCGGCAAGCTTCTGGGCAGAGCCTTCGATGACATAGTCGAGATCAAAATTAGGAACATCGAGCAAGAGATCCCGCACAAAGCCACCGACTGCATAGGCCGACATGCCTAGCTCTTGGGCCGTTTGTCCGATCGTTCGACAAAGCCAGGCAGTGTCACTGTCGACATCAGCGAGCTTATCACTCAAATTTCTGTTAGGACGCCCGGCCTTAGAGAAAGCGGCAAAATGAGCGTCGGAGCCAGCGCCAGTACCAGCGCCAATACCATCGCCAGACGCAGTGTGAGCACCCGAGAGAGCACCAGCCGGAACGGGAGAAGAACTGTCTCCCATGCCGCTGCCAGCGGAGGAGCCCCGCTGGGCTGCGGCGTTCTCCTGCCTGGCATAGTGAGCACCAAACAAACTATTGAGTACGTCGCGCCGGGAGACAAGACCAACTAGCTTCTTGTTCTCATCCAAAACAGGCAAGCGGCCAATGTCTTCGGCCACCATAAGTTCTTGAATCTTGCTCAAGGGCGTGTCTTGCGAGACACAAATCACGGGTTTACTCATAAATCCAGAAACTTTTGCATGACCGAGTTTATGGTGACTAGATTGATCTATGTCGCGGCGCGAAACCACGCCTACAAGCTCCTCGCCCTCAGCTACCAAAAGTCCATCCAGGCCGTACCGCAACATCATGCGGCCGGCTTCATCCATAGAGACATTTGACTTAATTGTGCGTACCGGGCTGACCATCAAATCACGTGCCAGTGGCTGCGGTGGTGTCTGCTCCTGCAAAATGGTCTTGATGCGCTCGGCAATTTCTCGAACATTGCCGCCTTTGACTACGGCGGACCCGGCCCCGGGATGGCCATCTCCACCAAAAGCTTGCACCACGGGCTTAACGCTTATGACGCGCGGATCGGCTCGGCCAACCACATGCACGCGGTCTTTCATGTGCACCACAGTGAAAGCGCCGTCTACAGCTTCAAGGTCAAGCAGTTGTCGCGTTATCGAAGCTAATTCTTCAACATATTTCGGCACGTGAGCCGTTGCCACCACGAACTTGTGACCTTGTACATTGATGACCTGAGCAGCTCTAAGTAGTTCCTCAAGCAAAGCCACTTGTTCTTGCTCGATTTTCGGCCGAATATACTCGCGCACCACTGACAAATCAGCACCATGCTGAATGAGAAAGGCGACGCACTCAGCATCACGAGCTGTGGTTCCAGCATAGGTCAAACAACCAGTATCTTCAAAGATGCCGATGGCCAGTAGTGTGGCATCAAACTGAGTCAATGCAATCTTTTTCTTGCGAATTTTCTCCACCAAAATTGTGGTGGCAGACCCAACAACTTCTACCTGCGAATCATCAGTGGCCAATGACATTAGACTATCTTTGTCTCGTTCATGATGATCAAAAACTGTCAGTGGCCGACAGAGCTTGAGAGCCGAAATCGGTGTCTGAGGTGGAGAAGCAGACTGTGACTTGGAAGTCGACCGAGACGGAGAGGCAGACTGAGACTCAGAATTCACATTCGCTTCCATCAGTTTGCGCACACCGCTATCAAGCCTATCGAAATGCTGGCAGTCAACAAGAAAGAAACGCGTCACTTTAGAAAGATCGACATACTTCACTTCAACAATCGGGAGGTAGCTGCGGTTCAGAGTGATGAAACTGCGAAGATTGCCGGTCAGGGGATAGCCCAAAACCATTTTGCAGCTAGGATAGAGCTTTGTCAGGGCGAACTGCGCTGACAAAGAATCAAAATCCATGTTGTTGTGGGCAAAGACTAGTTCCATCTTCTCATTCGCAGTTGCATCTTCTCATTCGCAGTTGCATCTTCTCATTCGCCTACCCAGTTTCTCATTTGGCACGCGCCCTCTTGATTAGTCTTTTCTTTAGTATTGGGCGGGTTTTTGGAGTTTACCAGGTATCTTTTCGGGGTATCTGAAGTGACAGTAATTGAATATAGTTTTTTTGAACACAGTTTACTTCGACGCCGGTATTTTAAAACATGACAGGATTCGACCTTCTCGGGCAAACCTACTTGATGTGCACAGTGTTTGGCTGGGGCTTCATCGTTATTTCCTTGATGATGGGCCAGTTTGGCCACGACAGCAGTGACGGAGGCCATTCGATTCACTCTGACGGCTCCGCTGGAAATGGAGTTGGCGGACACGCGAGTGGAGTAATCGAAGCAGCACACGGCATTCATCACCTTGACGGCGGTGGACACGGTGGCCACATCGGTCATGGTCATAGCGGTTTGACTGGCGGACATCATACCGCTGGCGATCCCTCTAATGGAGGCCACGATGGAGGTCATCATGGCTCCCACGATGGAAATGGCGATGATGACGCGCGCACTGGTGCTAATCAGCTAATCAATCAAGGACACGCGCAAAAAAATCTCTATTTCACACTGCTCAGCATTTTCAGCCCAATGACCATTTCAATTTTCATTGGTTTCTTTGGCGCCACCGGTATTGCCGTTCGCTCCTTTGTGCCATGGATGGGGCCGTTCACCCTCATTCCAGCGATTCTGTCAGGAGTCGTGGCCGTCAACCTGATGAAAGCGATTCTTGGCTGGGCAACGAGCAAATTGACTGCTTCCAGCCTGACTAGTTCGCAACAGGCCATTGGCCAGATTGCCGAGGTAAACACTCCAATAAAGGATGGTCGCCTGGGAGAGGTAAGTTACATTATCGGACTGACCCGCTTCAATGCTGCCGCGCGGCCTGCCAAAGAGGGCGGTGAAATAGCCCGAGGAACCAAAGTAATTATCGTAGAAACAGACGGCCCAGTCGTTCTTGTTGAACCCTTTTCAGACGCCCAACTTGACGGTCACTAAGTACCGTAAAATGCCAGTCCAACGGAATCCCAGCCTGCGACCGATAAACAGATTAAATATCAGGAACAATAAGTTGTCAAGAATATAAAGAAAAGAACTGGAATCCCGTGTTAGGCACCACATACGGTATAGGATTGAAAAGTTATTAGGAAGTCATTAGGACATCTGATAGACAACGGTTTTAACTAAAAACAGGGAATAAGTCCATCGAGGAAGCTCCGAGTAAGGGGCTTTTCGAAGGCTTTTGGAGGAACGCAAAGATGGATCCAAATATTGTGCTTTGGGGCGGAGGAGCGATTGCTTTTGTCGTCATTCTAAGCATCTTCTACTTCTTGGCCAACGTGTATCAAAAGTGCGGCCCGAACGAAGCGATGATTATTACCGGTGCTGTGCCTGGAGGCATCAAGGTGCTGAGAGGCGGCGGTGGTATCGTCATTCCGGTCATGCACCAACGACACTTGCTGTCTCTAGAAGTGATGACTATAGAAGTGCACTCAAATGCCGCAATGATCACTAAAAATGGTGTCCCGATCTACGTAGAAGGTGTAGCACAGGTTAAAGTGCGTGGCGACGAAGAAGCCATTGCCACCGCCGCTGAACGCTTCCTCAACAAGACTAACGATGAGATCGCCACAGTTGCCCACGAAACACTCGTCGGCCACTTGCGCGCTATCTTAGGTACGATGACTGTAGAAGAACTGATTCAAAGCTTTGATTCATTCGCTTCTAGAGTGCAAGAGGTATCGGTTGCCGACCTGGCAAAAATGGGTCTGATTGTAGATTCATTCACCATCAAAGAAATTCGTGACTCGGTTGGCTACCTCGAAGCACTAGGCAAAAAGCAAACCGCCGAAGCCAAACGAAGTGCCGCAATCGGTGAAGCCGAAGCAACCAAAGAAACTCAAATCGCCCAAGCTAGCGCCTCACGTGACGCTCAAATTGCCCAAGCGCAAGCGGCTGAAGAAGGTGCAAAAGCTAAACTAGCTGCTGACACCAGGGTGGCAGAATCGTCCAAGAATTTCCAAGTGAGCCAAGCTACCTATCAATCAGAAGTAGCTAGAACCAAGGCCTCATCGGACATGATGTACGAAATTGTCAAAGCGCAATCACAGCAAAAACTGACTGAAGAAATGCAGAAAGTAAAAATCGTGGAAGCGCAGAAAGAAGTTGAGCTGCAACAAGTCGAAGTTATGAAGCGACAAGTAGCCCTAGAAGCTGAGATCACCAAGCCCGCTGAAGCAGAGCAATCAAGGATTAGATTGATGACTCAAGCAGAAGGTTTGAAGAGAACAATGTTAGCCGAAGCCGATGCTCAATCGGTGAAGCTAGCAGCCCAAGGTCAAGCTGAAGCGACAAAACTGAGAGCAGTAGCAGAAGCTGACGCTGTACGCACAATGGGTATAGCAAACGCCGAAGCCAGCAGAGCCAAGGGTCTTGCCGAAGCCCAAGTAACAGCAGCAAAAGGTCAAGCCGAAGCCGACGCCATGTCGAAAAAAGCGGAAGCCTACAAACAGTATAATGACGCTGCCGTTATGCAGATGATTATCGACAAGCTGCCTGATCTCGTACAAGCTGCCGCTTCTCCTCTGGCCAAGGTCGGATCAATCACCTTGCTTTCCACCGGTGGTGATACCACTGGCGCCAGCAAGATAAGCGGAGACGTCTTGAATGTTGCCGCCCAAAGTCTGACAATGATCAAAGGTCTAACCGGTATCGACTTAGCCGATCAAATGCGCCGGCGCGGTCAACCGGAAGAAAGCAACCACCAGGCCAAACCGGCCCCGGCCGTTGCACCAGCAGCAAGACCGCCACAACAACAACCACCAGCTAATCCAAACAACTAAGAAGTACGGCAATCAAGAGTAAGACCATAAGCAAACGCATCATAGTGATTGGAGCAAGCGGAGTCGGCAAAACCACCCTGGTGGAAGCGCTGACTCCGCTTCTGGCATTGCCAGTGATTCCCGAACTAGGGCGAAAACTTTGCCTGGAAATGGGTTATCAGTATCCTGGCGAAATTCCCGACCAAGAACTATTTAAGAATCAAGTCCTAAAGGCGCAGATTACTGAAGAGAATAATCTTGGCAGCTTTATCGCAGACCGTTCCACCCTCGATGCCTGGGTGCTTTGGCAACGCTGGAACATCTGTCAAGCAATGACCTATGACAGCGAGCGCTACTACAATGAAGCTCGCCAGCAAAGCACTCTATACACAGATATCATCTATATTCCGCCCATGTTTCCACCCAGCGACGACGGTTTTCGCTGGACCGACCCAGACTACCAAAAACAAATCGACCGATTGGTTAGAATGACTCTGTTCGATTGGCAATTGCTTGATCGCACTCTAACCCTGCAAAGTCTCGCTCATCAAGAGCGCTTGAAAGAAGCTCAAACATGGCTGGAAAACCGGCTTTAATTATCTATCTGTCACTACTGACGACCGCACTTATTAGTAGTTGCCTTAGCCTGGGGCCGTCTGCGGCCTTCGCCAACAATGGCAAAGCTCCGAAGAGCACTACTAGCCCGAATAGCCAGAATAGCCCCACTCGTGCTCAAAATGTAACTCTTCAGAAGAATCCCAAACCGCGGATTGTCTCCTTGGCCCCTTCCAACACCGAGCTACTTTGCTCTGTCGGAGCTAAAGAGCAGATTATTGGAGTATCGACCTTTTGCGACTACCCCAAAGAAGTAAACGCAATTACCAAAGTCGGTACCTTTATTTCAGCAAACATGGAGCGCCTGGCCCGACTGAAGCCCGATCTAGTCATGCTTGTATCTGGACAAGAAGAACTGGCAAGCAAGATCAAGAATCATCATTTGAACGCTGTCGTTGTTGACAACAGCAAACTCACCGATATCGGTAAAAATCTGAAACAGGTCGGCGAACTCTCGGGGCATTGCCAAGAGGGAGCGGAAGCCGCAGAAAAATTCACAACCAAACTTCAAGACCTAGCAATAATCATAAAGAAAGCCAACAAAAGCCCCAAAGTTTTCTATTGCGTTTGGCCGCAACCACTGATGACGGCGGGAAAATCGAGCTTTATTCACGGCATCATCACCTCCTGTGGTGGCATAAATGTGGCCGGCGATATCAATGTCAGCTATCCCCGATTCAGCCTTGAGCGCCTGGTGATGAGCAACCCCGACTTGATTATCATGCCTTACGAAGCTCGCAATCAGGCCTTCATGAAACAGTCACCATGGAACAAGCTACAAGCGGTGCGTCAAAATCGCATTTATTATCTGCCGGATCAAAAGAATGACATGCTTTCCAGGCCAACCCTAAGAGTGATAAAAGGGATGGCTTGGCTCGGGGGCATTTTCCACCCGGAACTGAAAAGCGAGCTGGCGAGATGGTCTGAGACCAATACAGTAGGAAAAGCAACAAACCATTCGCTTTTGCCAACGGCCCACAATTCATTCAACAATGTTTATGTGAGAAATTGAGCATCTAAAGAATGCTCATAATTGGCAATTCTCTTCAGCCGAAAGGTGGATGAATCGGGTGTCAATCGGATTTAATATAGGGGGGTTAGGAGAAAACGAATTTCCCCTTAATTGTCGTCATGGCCATTTATGGAGAATACGTTTTATTTACTGTGAATATTGACTCAGGCCTAATGGGCTAAAGCGTCGCTATAATCTGGGTCAAGGGAAAGCTTCCCGTTCTGAAAAGCGCTCTGCGCAGGTAACATGAATCACTTAGTCGTAAGCGGCATCAACTACCATTCAGCTCCCATAGCCATCCGGGAACAGTTCTGCATTCCGGATTCATGCATCGGCCATGCCTTAGAAGCGCTAAAACGCTTCCCACATATAAAGGAAGCAGCGATCTTGTCAACCTGCAATCGTACAGAAGTGTACGCAGTTGTAGATGATGTAGCTGCTGGCCTCAAAGAAATTGACTTATTCTTCAGCTCCGTTCAGTCAGTAAGCGATCACGAGGCCCTCAAACCGAATTTTCGTTTACTCAGAGATGATGTGGTCTTGCACATATTGCGTGTGGCAGCGGGCTTGGACAGCATGATTCTCGGGGAAGGCCAGATCATGTCGCAAGTGAAAGCCTCGCACCAGGCCGCTCTTGAGCACGGAACCGCTGGTCCGATTCTGGATATAGTCTTTAAGTTGGCTCTCACGAACGGTAAGCGAGTACGTTCAGAAACAACCCTTGGTAAAAAAGCGGTTTCAGTCAGCTCGGCAGCAGTAGAACTGGCAAAAGACTTACTCGGCAGCCTGAGAGATAAGTCAGTAGCTGTAATTGGCATGGGCAAAATGGGTCAGATTTGTACCAAGCATCTGCTTTCCGATTCAGGGCAAGGGCCGATAGTACTGTTCAATCGCAATAGCGAACGCATCGAACACTTCCTCAGCAACAAGCTCAGCAACAAAGAGCGTCTAAAAACTAGTTTTAGCTTCGAAGAGCGCACAGCTGTGGCAGCTCAAGCAGATCTCGTAATTGTGGCCACAGGGTCAAAACAATTTGTCCTGCAGAGAGATGAGCTGGCCCGCCAACGCCACAAAAACTCGCCCAAGCAAATAATCATCGATATCTCAGTGCCAAGAAACGTTGACCCGGCTGTGGCCGAACTGGACGGTGTTGAGCTCTATATAGCAGATGACTTAAGCCAAATCGTGGCCAAGAACATGGCCTGCAGAGAAGCCTTAATCAGCGATGCTGAAAACATCATCTACGAAACCCTTGAGGAATATCACAACTGGGAGCGTTCGCAGTTAGTTGTGCCAACCATAGCCGTTCTGCGTGAGAAAATTGAAGCTATTCGCCAAGAGCATATGGCCAAAAACACAGTCTTACCGGGGCTCAACGCTAGTGGACAAGACATGGAAGCAATTAGCAGAGCTATTATTAATCAGATCCTGCATCATCCAACGGTACAGCTGAAAGCGACTAAAGACTACGAGATTTTGCGGCAGCAAGCCGAAGCTCTGAGGACACTCTTCAATCTTGATCCACTTTCCCCTCTAGCTACAAACAGTATGGCCAAGTTCGCATCACAACAATCTTCTGCTTGTGCTGAAGCGCGCAAAAGCAGAGCGATGCAAGAGAAAATCCACGAAACTGCGCCCTCATCCCAGCGTCCAATTTTAAATTAGTGATGGTTTCGAGTGCCATAGTGAAAAGTTCAAAAATTAGCACTATTCGCGTTGGCACAAGGGAGAGCAAGTTAGCTCGCCTCCAGACAGATACTGTAATTGAAATTCTTAAGTCCAACTTCCCCGACGCAAAATTTGAAGTTCATCCCATCACCACTGGTGGTGACAAAGTCTTAGACCGCCCGATCGTTGAGCTGGGCGGCAGGGGTGTTTTCGTCAAGGAACTAGAAGAAGCTCTGCTTGAAGATCGAGTGGATTTCGTCGTTCATAGCCTCAAGGACTTACCAACCGATCTACCAGCTGGCCTAACTCTTGCTTGTGTTCTCAATCGTCAGGACGCAAGAGATATTTTCGTTAGTAACAAAGCAACTTCTTTTATGGAGCTGCCCGCGGGCAGCACAGTAGCGACATCGAGCCGAAGAAGAGCGGCACAGCTTAGCGCTTTGCGCCAAGACTTGAAGTTTGTCGATATGCGTGGCAATATCCCGACTCGCATTCGCAAATTAGAAGAAGGTCAGTGCGATGCCATGATTCTGGCTGCGGCGGGCTTACTGCGCCTTCAATTTGACGACAAAATTACTCAATACTTAGACCTGGATATCTGCACACCAGCGGTGGGTCAGGGCGCGCTCGCTGTGGAATGCAGAGAAAACGACAAAGATATTTTAGAAATGCTAGCCTGCATCGAAGACAAAGACACCAAAGACGAAATTACCGCAGAACGCGCCTTCTTGGATGTTCTCGGCGGCGGCTGCTCAGTGCCAGCCGGCGCCCTTGCTCAAGTACAAGCAGAGGATCAGACAAAACTAAAACTATCGGGCTGCGTTGCCGCCTTAGACGGTAGTGAAATCTATCGTGACTCAATCAGCGGACCAAGAGAGTATGCCCACTTACTCGGCAAGGCCCTGGCGAAGAAGCTCCAAGATGCTGGCGCAGACAAGATTTTAGAAGAGCTGCGCCTATCCACACCAAACGTGGTGTCACCTCCGTAACCGCACAACAGCCGAAATTCGATAGTCAATCAACTATGCAGGACAAACCATTACAGGGCCTAAGTGTCTTGGTAACGCGAGCAGAAGAGCAAGCCGACAGCTTTGCCACGCTCCTGCAAGATCAGGGCGCGACGACCATAGAACGAGCCCTATTGGCAGTGCACCCTGCCTCTGACTATACAAAACTAGATCAGGCCCTGAAAGACCTTGGACAATATGATTGGATTCTTTTCGCCAGTCACAATGCGGTGAAATTCACCCTGCAAAGGTTGAAAGCACTTGGGTTGTCGGCCCAAGCTCTTAGCTGTTGCCAACTGGCCAGCATCGGTGCTGCCACGAGCTCTAGCCTCAATGAAGTAGGCCTGACCGTGGCTTTCCAGCCAACAGCATATGTAGCAGAAAGCCTCGCAGCTGAGCTGCCACAACAGACAAATCTTGCGGGGAAACGATTACTCTGGCCCAAAACTAATATCGGCAGATTATTGATAGCCCAAGAGCTAGAGGCAGCCGGAGCAAAAGTTGACATTGCCATTGCTTACGAAAGCGGCTTGCCTGCTAACAAAGAGCAACTCGCAGTAGAACTGGTTGGTCTGCTGCAAGATAAAGCCATAGACATAATCACCTTAGCCAGCGCTCAAACAGCTCGCAACCTGGGGCTAGTGCTCGAATTAGGGCTACAACTTCAAATGAGGGGACAAATGGAGCCAGCCACAGAAAGGGTAACGGAAGCAATTTCTGATGTTAATCCTGAGCTCCTGTCTGGAGCAACCGCAGATACTGAACAGCCGCTGCATCCTGAAGCCAAGCTAATGTCGAAGAGATCACAAACCGAGGCCGCCAAGGCTGATCATAAAGAGAAGTTGGCGCTAGCGAAAGAAGACCTGCTTGCCTCAGTTAAAATAGCTGCTATTGGACCAATAACTGCCTCTGCAGCTGAACAAAGCCTAGGTCGGGTAGATTTGGTAGCAAAAGACCACACGCTCAAGGGCCTGGCAGCACTCTTGGCATCATTAAAATTCGAACAGAATCACTTATAGACGCGAACCAGGCACGCCAAGGCGATATATTTAGTAGCTATATGGCTTTTGCCCAATAATAAGGACCATTAGATGAAAGAGACTGTAGCGGCAGAACTAGACAAGACAAGCAACAAGTATGTCTTGCCTCGAGTCACCCCCGACATGCGTATGCGCCGCCTGCGCTCCAAAGCACCTTTGCGCGCCATGGTACGCGAAACCCACTTACGCCTGGAACAGCTCATTTATCCATTCTTTATTGTCGAAGGCAAGGGCATTAAGACCCCAATCAAGTCTATGCCTGGCATTCACCAGCAAAGCATAGACGAAATGCTGAAAGAAGCTGAAGAAGCGGTAAATCTCGGCCTCAGCGCCGTTCTACTCTTTGGCATCCCTTCCAGCAAAGATTCTCAAGCAAGCGGCGCTTGGTCTGATGACGGTATCGTGCAACGCGCCACACGCGAACTAAAAAAACGCTTCCCCGACCTAATGGTCATTGCCGATACTTGTCTCTGTGAATACATGGACCATGGTCATTGTGGCTTAGTTCATGATGGCAAAGTTCTCAACGATCCCAGCCTCGAAATACTTGCTCGCTCTGCTGTTTCACAAGCTGCAGCTGGAGCCGATATCATTGCTCCATCCGACATGATGGACGGTCGTATAGCCGCCATTAGAGCGGCGCTAGATGCAAACGGATTCGAGAACATTCCAATCATGGCCTATAGTGCCAAGTTCTCATCAGCTCTCTACGGACCATTTCGTGAAGCGGCAGAATCGGCTCCGCAGTTTGGAGACCGCAAGAGCTATCAGATGGACCCAGCCAACGGCCGCGAAGCACTGCGTGAAGTTGAGCTAGACATCCAAGAAGGCGCCGACATCGTAATGATTAAGCCAGCCTTGCCCTACCTTGACGTTATCAGTCAAACCCGCAATCTGACTAAATTACCGATTGCAGCCTATAATGTCTCAGGTGAGTATTCGATGGTCAAAGCAGCAGCCGCCAACGGCTGGATCGACGAGCAAAAAGTTGTGATGGAGTGCTTAACGGGTATAGTCCGTGCAGGGGCTGATCTAGTAATCACCTACCATGCTAAAGATGTTGCTCAGTGGCTCAAACAACCAGGGTAAAGATGAAGACAAGCACCGCTTTTCAAATCAGTTTCGCCAATGCTTTTGCTGATCTATATCTAGACAAAGAAAACGGAGAATTTGCTCTCGATTTTCGGCGCCAAGAAGTCACTATCTATCTCAATAACACTCAATATCAGGCGCTTGTGTTGCTGGTGCAGCAGAGTCTTGAAGACGACACGTTTATTGAGTATCTCGATTGGCAGAAAGATCCATTGCAATGCGATGAAACACAAATGTTCGAAGTTTGCGGACCCGACCACATGGTCTGTATGTCCTGCTCACCCAACTGCGAACGGGTAAAACTCACTTTCGACATCGGCTTGGCTATCGATCTTTCCTTTGCCGATTTCCAAGGTCTAGCCAGCCTAATTAAAGAAGCACAGGCTGACCTAGAATGGCGCCGGGAGCTACTGCGTCTCAATAATGCCGATACCGATGTGGACGATGCCGATAGTGGTCCTGGTTTTGCCGCTGGCGGCCAAGACTAAGACTGAGTCTAAGAGTAGAACTAAGACTGAGTCTAAAACTAAGACTCAGACGAAGCTTCTTGCTCTTCGCCTCTGATTGGATGACCCATTGCACAGCTTAAGCAAGCACCTTGTAGCGCTTTATTTTGCGCTGCAATAGATTTGTGGCATAAGCCAATCCGAGCCGATCAGGAAAAGCTCTCTTGGGAATAACAAACATTGTTCTGCCACGACTACCAAGTAGCATCATCAGCTGTTCATCAGTTTCCCAACACTCCTCGAAGTGCCACCACGCCAAGACCACATAGCGTTCACCAGTCCGAACACCGCAGCCCTCCTCTGTCAACTGAAAGACAAACACCTGAGCAGCAGCATCATTAAGCTTGGTGCGCTGCATGATATTCCAATAGATTGAAACAGCATGCCCAATATAAAAAGGCACCAGCAATAGGACAAACTGCTGGTACAGCCCCATTACTACTTCTGTTGCCTGAGGCAGATTCCAGACATAACCCAAGGCAAGAAAATTGAGGGGCATGAGCAAAGCAAGGCTAATATAAATCATCCCCAAGAGCACCAATCTCTTGCGAAAGAAATAAATACTCTCAGCCTGGGCAATCTCTCCGGTTTGATAAAGCACCTCGACCTCAAGGCCTGTCTTAAGACTACTTTCTAGGGCTTGAGCTGGCGGATAGCTCGGGTCAAAGTTCGGCTTGGCAGAAGGAAGAGAGCCTGGAGCGTTAGCGTTAGAATCATCTGCACTAGTATCGGTACTTGTTTTGGCGTTACTATTGGTGTCATTGTTGGCACCGGTATTGGTGCTAGCGCTGGAGCTAGCGCTGGAGCTAGCGCTGGAGCTAGCGTTAGTGTTAGTGCTGGAGCTTGCGTTAGTGCTGGTGCTCGAGCTTACGTTGATTTTAACTTCATTTAGCGACTGCTGCGATAAGCCACGAGACTCAATAAGGCCAGGCGGAGGCAGCATATCGGGAATGGAGAATTGCTCGCCATCTATCATCACTGAAGAAATTGCCTTCTTTTCGTAGACAATAGATGTAGCATTGAAATCTTTGCCAATTTTCTTAAAATTGCGCGAATTAGCAGTAAGAATAGCCCTGACAGCCTCAACCTCAGCAGCCGAAGCGAAACATCTTTTTGGTAGAACAAAAACATCATTGATATTTGATGCCAAACAAAAACTTTCACCGGTTTCAAGGACAAGTGAAAATTGTCGCCAATCGATCATGCCAGTGCCCGTTGCAAACTGCACCTGAATACCAGCTGGATAGAGAAGGTACATCATAGGGAAGTGGAAGTTCGGTCGTTTGCGAAAACTATCCTGCGACAAGTGGCGCAACAATAAATAGACCATAGCCATACAGGTAGACGGAATACCAACTCCGGCAATTAACAGCCCCGGCAGATAGTCAATTTGCATCAACTCAGCCAAGGTATTGGCAGAAGACACTGGGCTCTCTGGCGAAAGCAGAACATAACCCATTGCCACACTAAAGCTAAGCGCGAATATAGAAAACAATCGATGGGGCAGTTGCAGCTCTTTATAGACCTGCCAATAACCGCTGTTGATCTCTTCTTCCTTATACTGAACCCAAATGAAAATTGGCTCGTTGCCTGGGCTTAGATTCTTAGATTGATCCGTCATCGAGACAGCCACCACACTTATTTCGTCGCAAAGACAACTGGCGAATCGTACTCTACACCTTGATGACGATAAACATCACTAAAACCTGCAGCGCGACAAAGACTTGTAATTTCATCAAAACTAAATACGCAACCATCAGCAGTAGCAAGATACATATTCAAGCCGAACATCAATGGGTACAAAGGCGCTGTGCGCTCTTGGTTGGGCATGAATTCGGCAATCACCAGAGTGCCACCTTCTTTGAGTGCAGCGGCACAATATGCCAACAGTCTCTTGCTCATCTCCAGACCTTCTGAATGAAGAATGTGACCGAGGATGACAACATCGTACAGACCCGGAGTAAGCCTGATATCACGCCAGTTTCCGGGCACCTCGGTATATTGACTAGAGACTTCGAAGCGCTCAGTTATTTTTCGCGTAACAGCAAGGACCGCAGGGAAATCGAGGGCAGCAATATGATTATCGCGATTGTCCTGGGCGAAGGGGATACTCCAAACAGCAGAACCAGCGGCCAGATCGAGGATATTTAGCGCCTTCTTGACGTGCTTCGTGGTTTTGCCGTCGCTGACAACGTCGGCCTCTTCGTTATCGCCATCTTTTACCAGTTGCGAACGCTGGGCCCCTTTTATACTCTTGGCGCTCTCTGCCACTTGATTGCGTTCTTTCAAATACTTCACGACATCAGCGGCAATGCAGTAGTTTAAGGGCACTATGGCCTCTGCCAAATGGGGGAAAATCTCCTCAGCTTTGGCATCCTCATTGACAGCCATCACCGGTGTACCCGTGCGAATAGTTTCGCGCAAATTGCGCCACATCTTGTCTAGCTCATCATGCTGCTTTAGATACATGCCCATGAAAAGTGGACTCTCTGAAATCAAATAAGTTTGGGAAGTCATATTCAATTCGTAGATAGCCTCGGTGCTGCGCACCTTGCCGTTTAGATCGGCACGCTCAAGTAAATTCATACCAACCAGTGAGTCGGCAATTAATTTAGTCCCTTCCACTTGCAAAGCTTGCTTCTTAGCAATTAATGCGGCAGAAAGTGGGCCGTCAACAAGAGACTCAAAAATGCCGAGTTCCACGGCCGATTTCAAAACCTGAATCGCCCAGCTCCCCTCCAAAGTAGAAGTTATGAGAGTCGGCGGCATTAAACGCAGGGTTGAAAGGTACTTCAACATGTCAAATTCGCTCCCACTTGCCAAGCTCAATCAATTTTTTTACCGATATCGGTAAAGTTTCAATTTGTCAGAATAATAAGTGTAAGCCCTTGTCAAAAGGTTGCGGACGAAGTCTGGCAAAGCGAGTATTTACAATGCACTGCTATTGATAGGATATTTCGTCTATAATCACTATTCACAGATCGTTGGGTGACGGCGAAGACCGACGAACCTGGTCAGGGGGGAAACCCAGCAGCCATAAGTTGAATTCTTCGGGTGTTGCCCAGCGGTCTGCTTTCCAACTCAAGTAATAAACGAAAAAAGAAAATGCCGAAATCCAAAAGCTCCAAAGAAGCCCAAGACAATTCACAGCAGGACCCAAGCCGTACGCTGCTGGGGCAAATTCTCGTTGAACTAGATTACATAACGATCTATCAGCTGGATGAGTCTTTGCGCATTCAACGCGAAGACAAAGATCATGATAGAGATCCAAAGCCACTAGGCCAAATTCTTTTGGAGTTGGGTTTCATAGGCCCCAACCAGTTAATCCGGGCGATTCAGGTGCAAGCCGAATACCGCAAGGCTCAAGCCGGTAAATAGGGAATACCCGATTCCAAGAGGCCGCATAAGGGGTTAAACTTCTTATGGTTCTTTTGTAAGGTGTTAATAGCTTGGTGGTAGCTCTTTGAATCTGAGTTCAAGGCTCACGTTTGCGCTCATTACCGTAGTGGTGATCGTGGTCTCTGGCCACGTTCTCTATTCTGTCTATTTTGACTTTCGCTCTACTAGAACCCTGGCGGCCTCAGCTGTAGCTAGCGTGCGCGGCCCGCGCTTAAACACAAGCTTGACCGCAGCTCAAGATCAAACCCAGAGGCTAGTTGACAGCCTACTGCGCGATCAACGCTTTTTATCTGCCTATGACGGCAAAAACAAGGCCGAGGCTGCCGCCAGTATCAAGGCTGCAGAGGAAAAACTATTCTTCCCTGGCAGCGTTCAAGTTACCGACGAAAAGGGAAATGTCTTTTTTAGTACCGAGACCCCCAACCAAAGCGGTTACTCGCTTAAAGCAGAGAGCACAGTGATTGACCTGGCTCTTGCCCATGACTTTTACAAGGGTCCAACTTTCAGTGAAAAAACTGGCGTAATTTCAATCAGCACAGTCAAGTCATTTTCGAGCGGCGGCCACAAAGGCATTATCGCTGTCAACCAGCCGCTCAATTCTGATTTCCTCACAGCACTTGCTTCTCGCTTTGGCATCGAAGATCCTAACGTTTTGGGAGTCGAGCTCGCTGTTTACTCACAAAAAATCAAAACCACAACGGCCTTTTCCCAGGGCATCAAAAATTTACCTGGGCCTATGCGCTTCTTGCTAGACCTAAATGGCCATGACGCCAGCAAAGTTGTTGCCCGCTCGCCACTGGGAACAGGCATTCCACAACTAGATCATCTAATTGTGCCAGCCAATGGTTTCGAAAAGGAAGGGGCCTGGTGGATGTGCCTGCCACTTGAAAGCGACCGAGTTGTTATCGGCTATGTGCTAGTTTGCAAACCGGTTCCCAGCGAACAGTCAAAATTAGTGGAAGTTGTATTACTGGGTGGCTTAGTTGGCGTGTTTGGCGGCTTGGTTGGATTATTCCTGGCGGCCAAAATAGCCCAATCAGTTGATACCCCGTTGCGCTTCTTAGTACGTCGCACCCAGGCCATTGCCAACAATAAACAAGTAATTCCGCCTTTAGAAGGACTTTCAGGAGACTGGCTGGAGCTGGGAGAGCTAATTGATACAGCGGTGTTGTCGATGCGCTCGACTACACAAAATCTCAAGATTCAACTGAACAAGCAAGTAGAAGCAGTAAAGGAGCGGGGCTTAATTGCCGAGCAATCAACCCAACAACTCGACACACTCAATCGTCAAATTACCACCCAAGCGCAGAAGGTGGCGGAACTATCAAGGCACGTCAATCAAGCTGGGCGGCAAGCAACCGTACTGCAACAACAACTAGATGCTGTTTTACAGAGTTCCACGGAAGGCTTCCTCATTCTTGATCAATACGGCAACATCCTGCACGCCAACCCAGTTTTCCTTAACTGGACGGCTATGTCAGAAGGAGAAATCGCCGGACGCCTTTGCTTCGACTTAGTTCTCAAACCGGGCGAGACTCCCCAAAGTCATGGCATAGGACAAGCCTTTACGCAGCACGGCGGCGACCCGATGGCACTTATCAATCAGTTCTATCCTGAGGGAGTGATATTCCAGCGAGCTAGCGAAAAAACCGTTCAGGTACTAGCACACCTGCAGCCACTTTCCGGTGATGATGGCTCGATAATGGGCTATATCATGGTCTTACGAGACAAATCACTGCGCAGTGAAAATCAATTGCTGCGCCAGGAAATCGTCAGCATGCTGCAAGATAATATCCGCGGCCCATTAACCGGGGCCGAACTGAGCTGGCATGCCATCCTTGCTAATGCTCGCAATACCATGCATCCATCGGTTGGTCAGGCCTTAGCAGAGCTACACTTGCACTACAGCCAGCTTGTCGGTGTGGTGGATAGCTTACTAATGATGTATGGCGGCTTTGTGCCACCACCTGCGGCCGTCAAAGAACAGATAAATATCACTAGAGTAGTTGCGGACTGCCTTGAAGAAGTGACACCACTGGCCCGCGATCGCCAACTTCTATTAGACTACAAAACAGTAACTGGCTTGCCGCCAATCTTAGGAAACAGAGAAGCAATAATCGGCATTTTGCGACAAGTTCTCGAACGCATGATTATGGTAACAGCAGCCGGTGGCCGGGTTCGAGTCGAAAGTCAGGTACGAGGCAATGAGATGCGCATTGGCGTATCAAGTTCTGGCCCTGCACTACCAGAGTCTGAAATTGCTGAAATGTTCGTTGGCTTTATTGAAGGTAAACACACGCAAGATACCTACGGTTCAAGACTGGCAATGTATCTTGCCCGCAGCAATGTCGAACGGCTAGGCGGCCTTATCTGGGCCGAATCCGAAGCAGGACGTGGTACCACTACCTACTTCACCATGCCGATCACCTAAATGGAGAGCAGCCAATCCAGGCTCATCAACTATTAAAATTTACCCTGAGTTCTAGAATCACTAATTCCAAAACACTAATTCAAAAGCAAGACTCGGAGGGCACAGTAATTACTCCCTTGCTAAGCTTGAAGCCATGAAAGAGCCCACTAACCCACCCCTAAATATAGATTGTCGTTGGCAAGCAATTGTCGACCGCGACAAACAATTTGATGGACAATTTTTATTCTCAGTGAAAACCACAGGGGTATATTGTCGGCCATCTTGTGGTGCCCGTCTGGCAAAATACGAAAACGTACAATTTCACCAGACTTGCGAAGAAGCTGAGATTGCCGGGTTCCGAGCTTGCAAACGCTGCAAACCGAAACAAAATTCTCAGATGGAAAACCATCTAGCTACAGTTTCAAATATCTGTCGACTGATTGAAACATCAGAACGCAAGCTCTCCCTGCAAGAGATGGCTAGCACAGCAGGTCTCAGCCCATATCATTTTCACCGCATCTTCAAATCAATAGCAGGGCTAACACCAATGGCATATGCCACCGCCCATAGGGCAAAAAAAATTCGCCAAGAGTTAAGTAATAGCAGCAGCGTCACCCAAGCAATTTTTGACGCTGGCTATAATTCGAGTGGTCGTTTTTACGAAGAATCAGGTGCTCTGCTGGGCATGACCCCAACGGCCTATAGAGCAGGCGGCGAAAACACCACAATCTACTTTGCCATTGGCGACTGTTTTCTCGGCTCTATCCTTGTAGCCCAAAGCAGCAAAGGTGTATGTGCAATTTTAATGGGAGATGAACCCGGTGAGTTGCTACGCGATCTCCAAGACCGATTTCCCCGCGCCGAATTAAAAGGAGGAGATCAAGACTTCGAACAAGTGATTGCTCAAGTAATTTCTTACATCGAAGAACCCGGGCAAGGACTCGACCTCCCTCTTGACATAAAGGGCACGAGCTTTCAGCAAAGAGTGTGGCAAGCATTAAGGGAAATTCCGCCTGGTCAAACCAGAAACTATACCGATATCGGTAAAAAAATTGGAGCACCCAATGCAGTCCGTGCGGTTGCCAGCGCCTGTGCAGCAAACGCCCTAGCGGTGGTAATTCCATGCCACCGGGTGGTGCGCAGCGATGGTTCACTCTCGGGTTACCGCTGGGGAGTGGAGCGCAAACGTACTCTAATAGAACGAGAAGCAGCAAAAGCTGAGAATTCTATAGCTGAGAACCATATAGCTAAGAAACCTTAGAAGCGCGGATACTGCAGCCGCTCTGCTGCACTCGGCTGCAATAGTAAGACTCGCCTAAGAGACTTTGAGAGCTTCAATGGCGGCCATTCTCGCTTCCACAGACTTAGCGTCGTCTTCGCGCAAGGTCTTGCGCAGCATGATGCCGTAGTTCTTCAAAATCGGAATCAGCTCGGGATCATTTTCACTCAGTAGCTTCTCGCGAATTTCCAGAGCTCGCTTAAAGAGAATCTCGGCCTTTTCCCATTTCTTCTTCGCGCAGTTGAGAACAGCCAAATTGTGCAAGTTGATTGCAGTTTCTAAGTGCTCCTCTCCATAAAGAGCCAATTTTATGTCGAGACAGCGGTCGTATAGATTCTCAGCTAAGAAGAACTTTCCTTGTAAGTGATACAGCGCAGCTAAATTATTAAGGCTCTTGGCCAGCCTGACGAGATCTTCTTCGCTAACGTCGACGATTTTATAAGCGGGTCGCAAAAACTGCGTCGGACTCTGCGGCTTAGTATCAATGGCGTTCTTAGCCATGGTAGCTATCGTCGTAATAATATTCTGGTCTAAGTCATCCTTTGCTTCAGGAGTGACAACACCAGATAGTTGCTCGGCAATAATCAAAGCATCCAAGAAGCGTGTCTCAGCTTGGGTATAACGCCGTACTTCAAAGGCCGAGTGAGCTTCTTCACTGACTGCCTGCCACTTGGCTATCTGCTCGAGACGCTCAGGAGAATCACTAACAGAATTAGAGGTAGATGTAGCTGTTTGGATGTTGTTTGCGCTCATTGCCATGCTTACTCTCGATTAGTATCAGCTCGCAGTCAGAAAAAAGACCATTCTTATGACTATAGTTGGATAGTATATCGATTATTTGCAAACGAAAAACTCGGTAAAGTTACTATTTGCCAGCTCGTGCACGCATACCATTGTATGCCTATCGTGAATTCCTCTGCTCTTCTATGACCTTCAGAGCAAGTCCATTCTCAATAACTGCCAGACGCACAGCAATTCATGCCGCCTGCAGCGGCTTGCCACTGAAAGAAGTGACAATAATCAAGAAGAGTTTTCTGATAGAAATTTTTCTTTAGTTCGGCCAATTGAACTTATCAATACTTAGAACTTAACTATCAAGGGTCGACTCCACCCTTATTTCAGATCTAATCGGCGTTACAATCTGGCCATGGCTTTTGAATTTTACATAGACCGCGGTGGAACATTTACCGACATCGTAGCGAAAGCACCCGATGGGGAAGTTTTCGTCTATAAAATTCTCTCTGAATTACCAGATCAAAACCAAGATCCTGCAATCGTAGGAATTGCCACAATCCTCAGTCAGGTTAAGACAAATCAGTGCAAGGCAAATCAGTGCCACTCCGAGCATGCCTACTCAAATCAGGCCCAGACAAATCCAACCACTTCCAGCGACCAAGCCACTATTGGACAGGTGCGTATTGGTACAACTGTTGCCACCAACGCCCTGCTTGAGCGCAAGGGCGAACCTTTATTGCTAGTAACAAATCAGGGAATGAAGGATGCCTTCAAAATCGGATATCAAAATAGAGCAGACATTTTTGCCTTAGAAATTATCAAGCCCACTCCCATTTTCACATCTGTACTCGAATTACCTGGGCGCTTTAGCGCTGACGGAGAAGAAATTCAGAGTTTCGACATTGAAGCAACAAAAGCGCTGCTTTTAGACGCCAAAGCCCGTGGAATTAGATCACTAGCAATTGTATTCATGCATAGCTACAAATATCCTCAGCACGAAGAGCAATGTGCTGCCATAGCTAAAGAGCTGGGCTTTGCGAACGTTACAAGATCAAGTGAAATCAATCCGCTAATTAAATTTATTAGCAGAGGTGATACCACGTTAGTCGATGGCTATTTAACGCCAGCTCTTCAAAGTTATGTAGACAAACTTCATAACGAGCTAATTGCCTTAGACCAATCGCTGCGACAGAACAAACTAACGCAGGAACAAGCATTGGCCAAAGAACAAGCACCAGGCTCAGGACAGTCACTGGAAGAGAACGGCAATGGCAAAGACCTCAATGGCTTTCCTTCAAACTTGAGTATCAAATTTATAAAATCGGACGGCGGTCTAACAACTAAAGATTTTTTCCGTGGTCGCGATGCCCTAATTTCCGGCCCCGCTGGCGGAGTCGTCGGGGCGAAAAGAGCAGCTGAAGCACATGGAATAGATAATATCGTTGGCTTCGATATGGGTGGAACTTCTACAGACGTCTGCTATTTTCAAGGCGAGTACGAGCGCATTTTCGAAACAACTATCGACGGAATTCGTGTACGCGCACCAATGTTAGCAGTGCATACAGTGGCTGCTGGCGGAGGCTCAATATTGAGTTTCGATGGTGCCCGTTTCTTGGTTGGGCCGCAGTCAGCCGGTGCTCAACCAGGACCAGCCTGTTACGGGCACGGCGGCCCTCTCTCTGTTACAGATGCGAACCTTCTCTTGGGACGCATTTCATTGCACCACTTCCCCCATTCATTTGGCAGTGACCAGCAGCAGCCGCTAGATCTAGTAGCGACTACCAGTCGCTTTAAAGATTTACTGATTCAAATCAATAGAGACCACATGGATAGCAATCTTCACAAGAGTGTAGAAGAAGTAGCATGGGGATTTCTCACTGTCGCCATTGAAAAAATGGCTCAAGCAATATCAAAGGTTTCTACTCAAAAAGGCCATGATGTTAGTGAGGCAACAATAGTTGCTTTTGGCGGTGCCGGCGGACAGCATGCCTGCTTAATAGCTGAGCGATTGGGAGTCAAGCAAGTATTAATAAGCCCTCTGGCTGGCGTATTATCGGCCTACGGCATTGGCGCCACTACAATTAACACCACACTGGAGCAATCCGTGCGGAAGGAACTGAGTGAAACTTTGATAGAAGAGCTTAGTGCTCTAGTCGAAAATCTTAGCAGTCTAGCCACAAAGAAGCTCCGGGCGCAGAACGTTGAAGGGGAAGTTCAATTAGAAAAGCAATTATTCCTACGCTACCAAGATTCTGATACCACCATCCCAGTAGAATTGAATTACAACCTGAAGGAACTAACGACTAGATTCCATGGCCAGCACAAAAAATTGTTTGGCTTTGCTTTTGATGACAACCTCCCCATACTAGAAGAAGTCCGAGTAACGGCGAAGAGCCAACCTGAAGCGCTCTCACTCAAATCAGTTCGCAATGTCACAGCCTTGAATTTGAACTGCGAAAATAACTCAACGCCAAAGTCTTACCAAGCAATAAACTCAGTCAATGACAAATCAAATACCCATATGCTCTTTTCTCAAGGTCAATGGCATGCGACACAAGTTCATGTACACGAGCTACTCAGCCCTGGCACAAAGATCAACGGCCCAGCCTTGATTGCCGATTACACGGCAACTACTGTTATTGAACCGTACTGGTCAGCTGAGGTTTTACACGATGGCACTCTCCTCCTAAAAGTAATAGAACAAGAGGAACAGCAAGAACAACAAAAGCAAGAACAAGAAAAGCAAGAGCTAACTAATAATGCTGAATCTAGCGAATTACGACAAACAGAAACCGAAGAAGCAGATCCAGTAAAACTTGAGCTGTTTAGCAATATGTTCATGTCAATTGCAGAGGAAATGGGAATAACACTGCAGCAAGCCAGCCACTCAGTCAACATCAAAGAGCGTCTAGATTTTTCCTGTGCTCTCTTTGATAGCGCCGGCCGACTTATCGCCAACGCCCCACACATACCAGTTCATCTCGGCTCCATGGGAGATTCAGTGGTGAGCCTGATCAAATCAAGGGATGGCGACCCAAGTAAGAGACCAATCAAGGTCGATGATGTATACATTTTGAACAATCCTTTTAACGGTGGCACCCATCTACCTGACATCACTGTTGTCAGCCCCGTTTTCGATGTTCAAAAAGAACGACTGTTCTTCGTCGCATCAAGGGGGCACCACGCCGACATAGGTGGCATTACACCAGGATCAATGCCCCCTATGAGCCAAAACATTGAAGAAGAGGGAGCATTAATAGACAACTTTCTCATTGCCCATGATGGAAAATTCAATCAGTCTCAATTCGTTGATTTGCTCGAATCAGCGACCTACCCACCGCGCAATATTCCTCAGAATATAAACGACATCAAAGCCCAAATCGCCGCCAACAACAAAGGCATAGCCTCACTGCAAGGGCTCTTGCACAAGTATGGCCCGCAAACGGTCTCAAGGTATATGGAACACGTTCGAGCCAACGCGGCATTAGAAATTAGAAAATTATTGAGCAACCTAGAAAACGGTCAAGCAAGTAGCACCATGGACGATGGCAGCAAGATAGTAGTTTCTATTCGCATCAACAAAAAAGCACGCTCAGCAGTGATTGATTTTTCAGGCACATCTGCACAGACGAAAAACAATCTGAACACCCCACTTGCTGTTACTCGCGCCGCAGTACTGTATGTCTTCCGCACTTTAACGAAGGCAAACATTCCACTCAACGACGGCTGCATGGAGCCCCTAGAATTGATTATCCCCAAAGGTTCATTGCTTAATCCTTGCGAACCGGCGGCTGTAGTAGCAGGCAACGTAGAAACCTCACAAATAATTGTCGATACGCTCTATCGAGCTCTCAACATCATGGCGGCCTCTCAAGGGTCTATGAATAATTTCACCTTCGGCGACAAAGAGAAACAATACTACGAAACCATCTGCGGCGGCTCCGGTGCCGGTTATTCATTCGCTGGCGCCGATGCAATTCAAACACATATGACCAATTCAAGGTTGACAGACCCTGAAATTTTAGAGTCGCGATTTCCTGTGCTATTGGATGAATTCTCCATCCGCAGAAACAGTGGCGGCAAAGGTAAGTATAAAGGTGGAGACGGCGCCGTCCGACGACTCCGCTTCCTCAAACCAATGTCAGCCTCAATACTTTCAAATCGTCGCAAAATAAAGCCTCCGGGATTAGCCGGTGGCACAGACGGTGAATGCGGCGTTAACAGGATCATAAGAGCCAACGGTAATACAGAAGAACTTGGCTCAACCGCTACTATTGATGTTCAATGCGGCGACACAATAGAAATAAGAACACCTGGCGGCGGCGGCTATGGCCGCGGCGATGAATGAATAAATGAAGAGCCGAGCGAATAGAACCACTCGGTCTATATTGAGCCTCCTCTGTTACTAAAAAGTTCATTAATGCCTATTTTTCTTCGACTGCGGTGAATGGTATCGATGGATTTTTTTACCGATATCGGTAAAGAAATCCATCGGCCAATACAAAAACTCAAAAAATATTTCCAGCAAAATTTGAACTTTTCCATTCTCTTGCACGTTATCAGAGGAAAAGGGAGAAGCAGACACCATGGAAAAAACCACGAAGACTATCTACGATGCCAATCAAGACGCTGTCGCTCAGCTATGGCCAGAATTCGAGTCGTTGATACCCGATAACGAATCTGCTGTAGAGCATGTACTTCAAAAGCTCTTTGAATACGAGATGATCCGCTGCCACTGTGGCAATCAGGAACCAGAAAATTTCGCAAGAATTAGTCTGCGCATCCTAGCCTGTAGGCAATGTTCTCGAGAAATACGATTTCTTGCGCGAACCTGCTTTCGCTATGTAAAGCAACTAAAAGCCTGGCTGGGAGCAATCTACTTAAAGGAAAGAAGAGTGCTGATTACGAGCTACCGATTAACTCGTCTCTGCAACATCGCCTTCGCTACAGCTCACAACATCGTCACCACCCTGGCCTACCATCTACAAAAAGAACTTGAGCTAAAACCAAGCACTGATGTATATTCCGCCCCCCTAAACTCGTTCATAAAAATACTATTCAGGCGCAGTTTAATTTCAGCTTCCTACAAACATCCGTCTGAACCGCCGGACGAAAACAACAGAACTAATTATCAAACACAGAAGGAGCAAGAGTCACAGCGCTTCTCCAGTTCGCCTGAGTCATCTGGAGATTATACAGCCGACAACATCGACATTGATTTGACAGAGACCGACATGGCTGTCTTCGATGCGATTCAACAGATGCCAATCTCCCAGGACTCCCTTTGTATTGCCACAGAAATGAATTCAGCGCAGGTATCCTCAGCTCTAGTAATGCTAGAAGTATCAGGTCTGATAGAAGCACTACCAGGAAACTTGTTTATACGACGCAAGCAGCGCGAGACACCTAGCTCATCTGGCGCTAAAAAAGATTCACTAACAGCAATTGGCTTTAGAGCTTTCCTCACCATCAGCGAAATATACGGCGGGGTAAGTCGAAAATACCTACAGCTCTACCTCGCAGCATTCTGGTGCCATTTCGACAGTGTTAGATGGCAGCAAGATTCGCTACTGAAAATACTCCTGAGAGGAAAATCAATTCAGTTTCAAGAGGTACTCAGCTATGTGTCACCACTAACAGTATCAATCATGCCATTGGAACAACCAAAGCTAAGCAGAAGCCCGAATTGATAACACAAGTCAGAATAATAGTAATCCCAACTAGTAATCTCAACACTTACAATCCGGAAATTGCAGCCGCCAAAATTCAGGCTGCTAAACAGAAACAACCCTGTCGCCACCGCGCAGGAGGGCGGTTTCCAAAGCTTCTATGGCGCAAGCTATCAATACATCATACTCATTAGCGTGATCTGGGAAAGTGGCCACACCGATACTAGCTGTGACAGAGAAATTTTGACCATTGTGGTTAATCGCCTGACTATTAACTCGCAGGCGAATGCGCTCACCAACCAATGAAGCACCAGCGGCATTGGTCTGCGGAAGAATTACGGCATACTGCCACTGATTGTATTTGGCAGCGACGTCAACTTCTCGCAAAGCACTGCGCACAGCGTGCGAAACTATTTTCTGAATTGCTTCAGCAGTTAACGGACCATATTGTCCAGCCAATTCGTCATAGCCATCAACGCTAAGCAGAACCAACGATGCTGGGTGCTTGTATCGCTTAGCTCGAGCCAGCTCGGCCTTGAGCTCTTTTACAAAAGCACGATGATTGTAGAGTTCAGTAATAGGATCGAGCAAAGCAAGCCGTTCAATGTCCTCACCTTTGGCAGCCGACAGAGTAACTTGCTTAGTCACCAAAGCGGTTTGCTTCTCATAATCCCGGACACGCTCCAAAACCGAAGAATTTGCAGCGATCCTTTCAGCGAGCTGGGGTCGGTGCTGCCTCAAGTCATTTAAGACTCGTGTAAAAAGAGGCTCTCCGCCGCTTTTACTAGCTGATTTGATGGGCTGATTGGACATGGCAAACCTTAACTATGTTCAGGAGGTCAATTTCTACTGCTAATTTACAGTAGAAAGGCTATTTATGTTTGCCACGCTTAATCAATAATCTCTTAATTGGTTTCTTCTTAGCGACGTGTCTCTCAAGAATATCGATGCAGTCGACATTAGTAACTCCGCCATAACTCAAGCCTAAGGGGTCGACCATAACCACAGGACCATGCTTACAAAGACCCAAACAGTCAGACTTCTTCACCTTGAAGACATACTCTAACTGAGCTTTCTCAACAGTTTTGCGCAAGAAGGTCAAGACATCTTGAGAATCTCGTGCAGCACAATGCTTTCCCTTTGTGCAAACGAGCAGCTTGGTACAGGTGCTTGCCATAAAATGTCCCCAGCGCTCGTAGTGGATACCTGACGGGTATTCTAGTGCCAATAATTAGTCTACAGACCAAGTTCTAAAGCTGTTGACAATTAAATTCTCTGTAAGCCTTCTTGAGAATCATTCATCTTCACTTATGGCAGCGGCAAATTCTCAATCTCAACAGTCACGGGACAAGCCTCAAGACTTATCCCGAATATACGAGTGAAGAAATATTGCTCCGACTGTAAGGTCCTAATGATGTTCTCTGCCTTACGAAAGCCGTGAGATTCACCTTCGTAAGCGATATAGGCCACCGGAATACCTTTCTTTCTCAGAGCACCAACCATGGCCTCCGCTTGATTGGGAGGTACCACCTTATCGTCAAGTCCTTGGAAGAAAATCACAGGACAATTTAGCTTCTCAACGTGGTTGATTGGAGAGCGCGACATATAGAGCTCACGGCCAGAGGGATATGGCGCCACCAAATTATCGGTGTAGCGCGACTCAAACTTATGGGTATCACGTGCCAGAGCTTCTAAATCGCCAATACCATAGTGACTGGCGCCGGCGGTGAAGACATCTGTAAAAGTAAGGGCACAAAGAACGGTGTAACCGCCAGCACTGCCTCCCGAAATCGCAACTCGGCGAGGATCAGCCAACTTTTTGCCGACAAGATACTGGACGCAACTGCGACAATCGGCAACATCAACAAGCCCCCAATTCTGATTCAGTCGCCTGCGATATTCACGGCCATATCCGGTGCTTCCACCATAATTGACATCAACAACAGCAAAACCACGTGAGGTCCAATATTGAATTCCCAGAGACAAGGAGCTTGATGCAGCCCCCGTCGGCCCACCATGACACTTAACAATCAGTGGTGGGGACTCGGCTTGCATAGGAACAAAGTCGGGATTGGTTGGTGGATAGTAAAACGCAAACGCCGTTAATCCGCCATCCGTTGGGAACTCGATCACCTCCGGTTTGGAGAAAACCGCCGCCGGAGGAAGAGTCGAAGCAGATGGTTTCAAACACTTGAATTGACAGGTATCAAGATCAAGCTCGACAACCGATTGAGGTGTATCAGCGGAAGCCGCCAGCATAGCGACCCTGTTATCTCCGGCAGTCAGATAAGAAAATTCAGTAAAAGGGGTTTCGATTTCAACAAATTTATGACCAGTGGAACTGGCGAAATCGATTTCCAGCTTGCCTAAACTCCAGATGCCCCGGCGGTTAAAAGCAAAGACCACCAGTTTTTCTGACACAACCGCATAGGTTGACTGCCCGAACACCCACATAGGTAATCCAAATTCACACTGAGCGTAGGCTGCTTCTGGCAGCAACGGCCGAGAATCAAGACTAAATAAGTCAACGACCACCTGGGGTTGCCAGAATCCGGAATGGTCTGAAATGTAGAAAAGCTTACCATCGGGAGACCATTGCGGCTGAAAGACCGAACAGTCAGGGCCACCGGCTACTAATCGACAATTTTGCTGCAAGCCAGAAGGCTCAAAAGTATCAGCGCCCACCACATACAGTTCACAACCATCCCAAGGCATATTGGGGTGCCGCCAGCAGAGGTAGGCTAAAGTCTCACCGTCCGGACTGAGACGAGGAGATGAATAGAAGTCAAAGCCAGAGGCTACTACTTGCGGCTCAGCAATACTACCTGCTTCGTTAGCAGAACGCAGTGGAATTGCCACAATAGTGTTTACAGGCTCTTGGCGATCAGGGTTATGCTCCTCCATGACGCAAAAAAGCCGATTACGTTTGCGATCTATGCAGAAATCGGTAAATCGATGGGAGTGCTCGGCATCGTAAGCGGGAGTCAAAGCCACTGGTTGAGAAAATGAATCATTCTTTGACTTGCAGTAGTAAATTCGTTGATCTTCGAAGTTTACGTAAAAAATTTCACCGATATCGGTAAAAAAACTACCACCACCGTACTCGTGCACCAATGAACGAATACTTACAGGTGCCGGATTAACATCAGTAAAAGCGGCTTTATCTTGACTATCTCTACAGCACTTCACAAGTACTGACCGCCCACCTTCGCTGGGGCGACCTTCCAACCAGAAGAGAGTCATGCCATCAGAGTCATAGGTGGTTTGACTAAGGCGCAGAGCTCCACGAGCAACCATCTCTGCTGCAATAGGCGAAGGCCAGGCGCCACAAGGGCTATTAGCAACCGCTTCACTCTTTACTTCAGGCATAAACTCTCCAAACTTAATAGCTACAAACACAGAGAAAAGTACAAACGAAGCAGCGCCAGCAAGTGCACAGTATATAATTGCTGGCAGGTTATGAGGTCAATCGGTATCTGTGCCAGTTAACGTCACGGTTCGCTACTTTGCCATACTAAAAGAAGAGCGCGGCCAGGCGAGTGAGCAGATTCGCACCAGCGCAACCGATCTGGCAGGTCTATTTGCCGAACTTTCGGCCAAACATCACTTCTCTCTAGTTAAAGAACAATTGCGCGTTGCTGTCAATGACTGCTTTGTCGATTGGCAAGACCCCGTCTGCGAAGGGAACCAAGTCGTCTTCATTCCACCAGTAGCTGGCGGTTAAGAACCATGCTCAAAAACAAATTGGAGAAGAGCGATAAGCAGCTAGGGAGTGCAAACTTTCGACTTTCGCCAACAAGAATCGAAGTCGAGCAACTCAAGGCTAGCCTACAAAACCCACAAGCCGGGGCAATAGTCTGCTTCGAGGGAATAGTGCGCAATCACAATGAAGGCAAAGCCGTACTCAGCCTAGAATACGAGGCCTACGAATCGTTAGCAGAGAACGAAGCGGCAAAAATACTAAACGAAGCGCGGCAAAATTTTTCCATTTTTTCAGCGGTTTGCGTGCATCGCACTGGGCTTCTCGATATCGGCGAAGCCGCCGTATTTGTTGGCGTAACATCCGCCCATCGGGACGCCAGCTTCGTGGCCTGTCGCTATATCATCGACGAAATCAAGACGCGTTTGCCCATCTGGAAAAAGGAAACCTACCAAGACGGATCAACAGGCTGGGTCAACTGTCAGCATACCCACGCAGAATCGCCTCCCAAATTGTCCGACGAAGCGCAGGGAAGACACCAAGAGAAAACGCAACCACAAGCACTCGACGAATCGCAAACCCAATCGCATAATAAATCGCAGCCCCAATCCCAAAACAAAGCACAAGAATCGCAAAAAAGAGCACAAGCCAAGTTGCATGAAAATTCATCGGCAGGAGATACACCGTGAGCAGTCTTCACGACATCATGGAAGATAAGCCAGCGGCTGCGCCAAATCAACTAATTGATAGCTTTGGTCGCGCACACACTTATTTGCGTATTTCAGTCACAGACCGCTGCAACCTGCGTTGCCTCTATTGCATGCCCCACGAAGGCATGGAGTGGAAGAAACGCGACCAACTCTTAACCTATGAAGAAATAACGCGCCTAGCCAGCATTTTCACAGACATGGGCATTCGCAAAATAAGATTGACCGGCGGAGAACCTATGGTCAGAAACGGCTTGCCAACTCTCATAAAAGAGCTGGGAAGGATTCCTAAGCTAGAAACCCTAGCCATGACCACCAATGCCACATTGCTGGCAACCCACGCCCACGAATTAAAGACATTGGGTCTAAACGCCCTCAACATCAGCCTTGATACATTTTCGAAAGAGCGCTTCCAGACAATCACGCGCCTCGACCTTTTTGACCAGGTGCTGCAAGGCATTCATACGGCTATCGACTGCCGATTTGATAGCTTGAAATTAAATATGGTGGTGATGGCCGGCATCAACGACGATGAAATAATGGCCTTTGCCGACTTTGCCGCTAGACACAAAATCAACGTGCGCTTCATTGAGTACATGCCTTTCAAAGATAATTCCTGGGCAAGCGACAAAGTTGTAACCTACAAAGATATGCTCAACCAGATAGAAAGCCGCTATGAGCTAACGCGAATCGAGGGCGATCTCTCAGCGGTAGCCAAAGACTATGCCATCACCGGCGGCGGTTCAGTCAGCTTCATCACCTCTATGTCAGAGAGCTTTTGCTCGACCTGCAATCGCCTGCGTTTAACGGCCGACGGCTCCATCAAATCATGCCTGTTCCACCCAGCGGAGATAAACCTTCGCGATGGTATGCGGCAGGGAGCCAGCGATCAAGAGCTACAAGGTATGATTTTATATTCATTGGCTCAAAAGCCAGAAGCTCACCCTCCAGCTGAAGAAATAGCAGCGATGGAGAACCGAGCAATGATCGAAATTGGAGGATAGGCAGTCATGCGCGATGTCTCGCATAAAGTAAGTACGCTGCGAACAGCAGTTGCAAAAGCGATTTTGCGGGTTAGTCCAAGCACTATCCAGCAAATCAGAAATAATACGTTGCCCAAGGGAAACCCCCTGGATGTAGCCAAAGTAGCTGCCATTCAAGCAGCCAAGAACACCAGTCAAATTATTCCCTACTGCCACCCCATGCCAGTTGAATTCGTCGGTGTAGAGTTTCAGCTTGATGAAGACTTTATCGAGATCGCAGTCACAGTCAAAGCGGTCTACAAAACCGGAGTAGAAATGGAGGCTCTCACAGCGGCATCAGTAGCGGCCTTAACCATCTACGACATGGCGAAAATGGTTGATGATTTGATGCAAATAGAATCAGTCACGCTAATGAGTAAAACTGGCGGAAAAAGCGACTATTCCACAGCAACCAATCAGGAAATTAGCCGAAGAGCCGCGGTTTTAGTGCTGTCTGATTCTGTCTCAGCCGGAAAAGCAAAAGATCGGTCAGGACAATATATTGCTGAGCAATTACAAAACAAAGGCTTTGAAATTGCTGAATTATCGGTTTTAACGGACGACGAATCAGCTATTGTGCCGGCTGTTAGAAGAATCTGCGACGATCTCAAGGTCGACCTACTCATCACCACCGGTGGTACCGGTTTAAGCCCACGAGACAACACACCAGAAGCCCTGAATCGTTTGTTCGAGCGAGAATTACCGGGAATAGCTGAGGCCATTAGAAGCTATGGACAAGATCGCAACTCCTACTCAATGCTCTCTCGCGGCGTCGCTGGCGTACGCAAGCAAACAATTATAGTCAGCCTACCTGGTTCGTTAGGAGCAGCTCAAGACGGAATAGCAGTGCTCTTCCCTGCCATTAATCATGCCTTCAAGATGATTGCCGGCGGAGACCACGGCAAAAGTGGCACTAGTTCAACTGAGCACAGAGAATTGGAATTACATACCCATACAGACAAGACCAAATCGAAGCTACATACTCATACCGACAGGACCAAATTGGATTGACAATGCTCACCTACGAACAAGCACTCAAAGCCATTCTGGATAACTGCCAGCCCCTCGATAGCGAGACAATTTCTTTAGGCGACTCGCTGCGAAGAGTTCTAGCCGCACCTATCAAGGCTAACTTTGACCTGCCCCAGTTCAACAACTCTGCCGTAGATGGCTTTGGAGTGCTCGTTGAAGACCTGGTGAAGGCCTCGCCTGAAAATCCTAAGAGCCTGGTTGTCATCGGTGAAATGACCGCCGGGGCTGATCCATCGGCCAACATTGCCAATACACGAATCAATCCAGGCCAGTGCATCCGCATCCTCACCGGAGCGCCGGTACCAGGAACGGTAGAAGCAGTGGTGATGAAAGAAGTCTGCAAAGAAAAAAGAGAAGAAAAAAACCAAGCGAGAGGAAACGAGCTAGATAGCGGAATCGAGCCAGAAAGCGGTACCAGGCCAGAAAGCGAAAAAAGAAGAGACGACGGCCCGCCAGAAACAATTGACGTCTGCGCCTCGGCAAGAATTGGCGAAAACATCAGATTACAGGGCGAAGAAATTGAAGCTGGTGCAACAGTCCTCCAGCCAGGCACAGTAGTGACGCCACCGGTACTCGGCCTAATAGCCACCCTTGGAATTACAGAATTTTCGGTGCATCGCAGTCCACGAGTTGCCGTCATCGCCACCGGCGACGAACTAATAGAACCGGGGCAACCGCTGGGGGAAGGCCAAATCTATAATTCAAATACTTATGCTCTGGTGGCCGCTCTCAATGCCTTGGGCGTAACCGAAGTAAAGCGTTTTCACGCCAAAGACAATCGCGAAGAAACCACTAGAGTACTGCAAGAGGCTCTAGCATTTGCCGACATTGTCATTTCGGCCGGAGGTGTTTCAGTCGGCGAATACGACTTTATCAAAGATGTTTGCGAAGAGCAGGGAGTTGAAACTATATTTTGGCGTATTGCCATCAAACCAGGTAAACCCGTCTATTTTGGTGTTAATCGCCAGTCCAAACCAGGACAGTTAGTCTTCGGCTTACCAGGCAATCCAGTATCAGCTTTGGTGACATTCAATTTATTTGTCAAACCTGTCATTGCCCGTCTGCAAGGAGCAATCAATACAAAACGACTCTTCCAGGCAAAAGCAGCACGCAATCTCAAGAAGAAAGCTGGTCGTCTTGACTTTGTGCGCGGCCAACTTAGACTTGCCAATTCAGGCGAGAGTAATCACGGCCAAACCAATGGCACCAGCGGAACCAATGGCTACAATGGCACAAAAAGGCCCAACGAAAGTCGTGGCACGCAACAAGCAATCGATATAACCGTAATGCCGACCCTCGGTCAAGAATCTCACATGCTCACGGGTCTAGCTAAGGCCGATTGCCTCATGCACTTTGCTCAAGAACTAGAATTCCTTCCTGAAGGAGAATACCTTCCCGTTGAATTACTAAACTGGTTCGAGTAAAGCACTAAATCAAATAAAACCGAGGAAAGAATGTCGCATCAAAAAGTCTCAATCAAAGCAGCAGACGGAGAATCTTTCTCTGCCTACCTGGCTCTGCCTGAATCGGGCATGGGACCGGCAATTCTTCTAATTCAAGAAATCTTTGGTGTGAACCCGCACATTCGCAAGGTCGCCGACTATTATGCCCAAGAAGGATATGTTGTTCTGGCACCAGATCTGTTCTTCCGCATGTGGCCGAATGTAGAGCTTGGCTACAGTGGTAGCGATATGGAAACGGCGATGTCGTACAAAATTAAATTCGACGAAGAACAGGGCATCAGCGATTTAGCCAGTGCTGTAGAGTATTTGCGAACCTTGCCCCAGGTCACAGGCGGAGTTGCCGCTATTGGCTATTGCCTGGGCGGAAGAATGGCTTATCGCCTCAGTGCGCACACCAAGCTGGAAGCTGCCGTTAGTTATTATGGCGCCGACATTGATAAACACTTAGACGAAGCAAACAAAATCACAGCTCCTATTATTTTCCACCTGGGTGCCGATGACACACTAATACCGCCGTCATCTATGGAAAAATTGATGCTAGAAATGATGAACCACCATAACGCCAGAGTGTTTGTCTATGAGAACACCGGACATGGCTTTAACTGCGAAGCGAGAGCTAGCTACAATCAGCGCGCCGCGCTGCTTTCACAAGCCCGCACCATCGAATTTCTGCGCGCTTGTATCGGCCCCTCGGTCAATGCCGAAGAATTATTTGACCACCATCTCTTTACCGCCCTAAATCAAAAAGATTTGGACGAAACCATGGAGACACTCTGTGAAGATGCTGTTGTAACTTTTGTACCCACGCTTAGTGGCGGTCACGGAGTAAACGAGCTAAAGCGCTTTTACAAAGATTTCTTCAAAGCTCTATCAGGAGACGCTCAGCTGACGACAATCTCACGCACCGTCAACGCCAACAGAGTGGTCGATGAACTCGTTCTTTCTTTCACTCACGACAGACCGATGGAATTTATCCTTCCCGGTGTAGCTCCTACTCAGAAAAAAGTAACGATACCGCTGGTGATGCTAGCAACATTTCGCCTGGACAAACTATCGCGGCTCAATGTTTACTGGGATCAAGCAAGCGTAATCATGCAAATTGACATACTCCATGACGAAGATTCGCCAGTCAGCCTTCACCTCCCAGCCCATGGCTGCGAACAGGCCAACAAAATTCTGGATGATTCAGTCAAGGTCCAAAAAATTGGCTCACGATTGCTTTAGTCTTGCCGAAAAACATGCAGCTGCAAATACTGCAAAAGCATAATTGTCTTTGCATCCATAATTTCACCAGTTTTGACCATTGCTAGCGCTTTTGTAAATGGTAGTTCCAGAATTTCAATATCCTCACCATCAACACCGCCGCGCTCGGCAATCTCACGCTTTTCGTATTCACCAATGTAAAAATGCAATCGCTCAGTAACAGAGCCTGGACTCATAAAGCAGTCGTAAATTTTCTCGATACTCTTAACTTCAAGACCAGCTTCTTCAGCCAATTCGCGCTCAATTGCCGTATCGGGATCATCGCTATCAAGCAGACCGGCACAGGCCTCAATCAAAAAACCATTGTGCCCATTTACATAAGCCGCCAGGCGAAACTGCTTTACCAGAACCACCGTCTGATGCTGAAGGTTGTAAGGCAGGATGGTGGCGCCATTGCCACGGTCATAAGTCTCGCGAGTTTGCTCCTGCCAGCTACCATCTGAGCGCAAGTACTCAAAATGATGCTTTTTGAGAATGAACCAATCGTCAGACAGCAAGGTGCTGCTCTTTACTCGAACTCGCTCCACTGTTTACTTCCTCCAGAACCGTGTATACTCTACCGTGCAGTTTCGTGCAAAATCAAGCATTAACATGCAAACCCATGGCAAATCGTGCATATATGTTAACAAGCCAGCGCAAACAACTAATTTTAGAAAGCCTTAGAGATAACGGCCAGATTATCGCTAAAGAACTGAGCCTACAATGGCAAGTTTCTGAAGATACAATCAGACGAGATCTGCGCGAGTTAGCCCACGATGGTCTGCTACAGAGGGTTCACGGCGGGGCGCTACCGGCCGCCAGCTTAAGCCCGCTAGCTAGTTCACCAGCAGTAGTCAACCTGAAAGGCAGACAGAAACTAGCTCCACAAGCGAAGAGCAAGCTTGGCCAAGCTGCAGCCAAACTAATTAAACCCGGTCAAATAGTCTTTATTGATGGCGGCACAACCAACGCTCAACTAGTGCAAAATCTACCACTTACGCTAAAAGCAACAGTAATAACTCACAGCCCCACTATTGCAGCAGCCCTGCTTGAGCACGAAGAGCTAGAGGTAATCATAATCGGCGGAAAGTTATTCAAGCATTCCGCCGTAACCGTTGGTGCTGCAGCCCTTGAAGCTATTAGTCGCATGCGCGCCGACACTTACTTTATGGGAGTTACAGGAGTTCACCCAGAAGCAGGACTGAGCACTGGCGATCTGGAAGAATCGTATATCAAAAGAGCGCTGCAAGCCGCAGCAAGCGAAACCATAGTCTTGGCCTCTGCAGATAAAATCAACACAGCCTCACCCTATCAAATTTGCCACTGCCACCAGGTGAAGACCATTTTGAGCGACAACAGCGTAAGCGATGAGACCGTCAACGCCTTCAAAGACAAAGGCGCAACCATCAAAAGAGTCTAAGGGTTCACACTCTCGTCATCCCAGATAATTCGTGGTGCTTTCTCGGCCTTAAAACTGCCAGCAACAAAACTGCCATCAGGCAAACGCAGCGATAATGAGCCCGGAATAGAATCATCAGCTAACTGTGACAGCAACGCAAGCTTAAGGCCATAGCCATCTTTACAGGTATAGTGCTGCTCTTCAACCGGCTGTGAATTGGTGGCTCGAGTATAGACATAAATATGTGGTCGTTTATTCGAATCAGAAGTAAATGCCAGATTACACAGCGGTTTCTGACTTCTCATCATGTTGATCACTACCTTGCAGTAGCGCTTGCGATTTTGCTTTAGCGTAATACTGTAACTATTCCACTGAACAAATTCGGGCTTAAACGGCTGGCCACCAATACTTCCCACAACCTTACCCTGGGGTAGAGATTGAGAGACAATTGCATGGCACCAGGCCGAACGACCTGCAGCAGAGCCGCCAACAGCCCTCTTCGTCGCGAGCGATTTTGGACTAGCAACAAGGGGTTTTGGACTAGCGCCGAGAGGCGACGGCAACTCCAATGAAATTAGGGCAACTATGGCAATAGAGCAGGTCAAATTTGTGGTAACGGCGCGCTTATTGCCAAGATTGCCGCAGCTATAGGTGTCTAGCTTCTTTTCCAGATTTTCTTCCAGATTCTTCGCCGGACTTTTCTCCGAATTCTTTTCCGGACCGTTTTCCAGATTGTTATCGAGGCCTTTTTTCAAGCTCTTTTCCAGCCCGTTTTTCAGATTCATAGCTGCTCATATTCACTGACTTTTCCAGGGTTACTAAGGCTAATACTTAGCTAGTTGCTAAAGCAATCATCTAGCTAACTACTCGGGTAATGGCTAGTTAATCGCCTAGCTTAACGCCTTACACCCTATTTATTATCTTATTTCAAGCAGCACAAGCTAAAGAAAATGACCCAGATGCTGTGGGCCCTTGGTGCCCGCTGTCAACGAAAGGCATTGCACGTTATGAATAGTGAGGAAGCAAATCAATTGACAAGGTGTCGGCAGTATGTCTTCATACCAAGGTAAAATAAAAGCCCTCAGAGGGGAATCTAGTCAATTGTCGGCCACGACGAAAGTAATAACAATCATTAGCCTGTTGCTGGCCAGCCTGAGCACGCCTGAGCGAGTCAGAGCTGTTGAGCCTGACAAATCAGCTAGCTCAAATAGCTCAACTCATGCAGTTAGTTCGCCCAATTCGGCTAGTTCGACCAATTCAGCTAGTTCAGCCCGTTCGGCCACTTCAACTAATTCAGCTTCCCAAGCGGCTAGCCGCAGAGAGCGCAGCGAAAGGCGGCGACTGAACGAAGACCCAAGCCCACCCGAGCGCCACGGCAGCGAAATTTTTACGGACGAGACCCCCAGCGCCTTGCTTTTGCAAGCCAAACAATTCATGCGTCACCACAACTACAACAAGGCCTTGAAGCTGCTCAAGCGCGCCATCCAGCTCAACGACGATGATATGGACATACGAGTTCTCTACGCTGAAGCGCTTGACGAAAAGCTAAGCCACCAAGCAGAAAAGGAGCCTGAGACCTTCAACGAATGCGTTAAGTCCTGGCTAATGGTGGCCAGACAAGAAGTAGGTCTGGAAAAAGGACTGACGTTTAAAGGCATAGGCTTTCTGTCAGGTCAGTACGCCGATGACGATTGGGCGGGAAAGGCCAAGAAACGCTTGCGTGTGTTGACAGGCTACAGCCCAAAACCCTGGGAAACAGACGATCGCTATTTGAAAAAAGTGCTCAAGCCAGCTGAGACCTCAGTTTCCGCCGTAATCAAGTCGGCTGATTATGACGAACATGGCAAACCAGTAAAGAATGAAAAGTAACGAGCTCATTCGCTCTACTTAGCCAAAGGCGCTATAGTTGCTCTACCGTCGCTTGAACCAATGAGTCAACATGGAAACTCCTAAATTACTAATCGCTGGCCTTTCGCAGCAAACACTAAACCTAGTTCGGCAAGCAGTAGATCAACTTGGCTACCAGATAGTGCCAGCTCCAGCTATGTCTCTAGCACTATTTCTCGCCCATAAAAACTTACCAGACATTATCATCAGCGATCTCAAAATGCGAGACGGTGATGGCCTAAGCTTCTTATGCGAGATTAGACAAGACGATGAGCTGCGTGCAATTCCTTTTCTCTTTTGCCTTGATCAGATGCCTGAAGAAGCAACTGAACTACTAGCCATTAAAAGTGGTGCGCGCAAGGTTGTACCCAACAATCTCCAACCTGCTGAATTTCTGCAAATCATAGAGCCGTTTATTGACGAGCGCCTGCGCGATAAAGTAAAACGCGACGAGCAAACTCCCGAGTAGTGAGACAAATGCTAAAATTAAGCACTATTCCTGAAAGCCTTGGCTAAGCGGTCTTTTATTGAAGCTCTCGCGCAAAGTTCTGATCATTGTCACCATACCAGTTGTTGCTGAACTGGCTCTAGTCAGCGCCCTGCTCTATCAACTGGGCAATGTCGATCGCGCCCGGCGGGAAGAAAGTTACTCACGAGAATTGATCGCCCATGTCAATTCAGCCATGTTTCTCTACATGCAGCGCAGCAACCTTGTCATCTGGTCAAGCAGTACCCACTCACCAGAACTGCGAGCACGCATAGACGGCATGGCTGGAAAAATAGTTGAAGAAGTTAACATGATTCGCGCCCTCTCTCAGCAAGGCAAAGGGTCTGACAAAGAAACATGGATGAAAATCGCCAACCTGCTCAATCAAATTCGCATCGGTTTTGATGTTGCCAAAGCTGACTATGATGCTGGTAATCGACTGGCAGCCGGATTGGCTTGGGCCCGTATTCAAGGCTACATAGATGAGCTTATTAGCTTAGCCAATCAGATGTCGCGCAAGAATGAACTACTCGATAAAAGCAAACTAGACAGATTGCAACGAGATGATGAGATTCTCCATCTAATTTTGTATAGCTCTCTTGTCTTAAGTGTAGGCACAGCCTTTGGACTAGCCATTCTCTTTAATCGCAGTACCACCGATCGCCTCAACGTCATCATGCACAATACTCAAAGGATGAGCCTGGGCAAGCCTCCAACCATACGACTAAATGGTGACGATGAACTAGCTCAAATAGATCGGGTTTATCACCGCATGTATAAAGACCTAGTAACCATGCGGCGCAAAGAAGTGGCGGTGCTAGAGAATGTGGCCGACATAGTTTGCTCACTTGATCGTCAACTTATTTTCAGCAGCATCAACGAAGCTGTTATAGATATGTGGCGTTATGAAGTGGACGATATAATTGGTCGCAGAGCCGTGGACCTTTTCGACGAGTCCGAGCGCAACGAAGCGCGCGCAAAGCTATTGCAAGTGATTGAAGAAAAAAGCTCACAACGCTTTGATGTAAAAGTAACAAAGGCAAACGGCTCGATCTGCGAAAGCGCCTGGTCTGCCACCTGGTCTGACGATGAACAGTTACTTTACTGCGTCATTCAAGATGTCGGCGCGCGCAAACAGTTGGAACAGATGAAGCGTGATTTCGTTGCCGTCGTCTCGCATGACTTGCGCACACCACTTACCTCTATTCAAATGATTCACTCAATGTTGCAGGAAGATGCCGAAGGGGTATTGCCACCACAGGCGATGAAAAACCTAAGCAATGCCCAGGACAATGTCAGCCGGCTAATGGCCTTAATCAACAACCTTCTAGATTTAGAAAAGCTCGACGCTGGATACGTAGAGCTGATCATGGAACAGGCACCGCTGAGAAGAGCAATTGATACTTCAATAGGAGCGGTTGAAGCCTTAGCCAAGAAACAGAAAATAACAATCTCGAACTCTATTGACAACAATCTAGAAGCCTATATAGACTCTGAGCGCATCACCCAAGTGGTAGTCAACCTGCTCTCCAATGCCTTAAAATTCTCGCCCAACAGTTCAACCATAAGCATCAGCGCCAAAGCAGTCGACTCATCCAAGCAAAACGAAAAACCAGGCCTGCAACAAGAAGGCATGTTAAGGGTCGAGATAACCGACCAAGGACGGGGCATTCCTGCCGATAAAGCAGCCAGCATATTTGAGAGGTTCAGCCAGGTTAAAAATGAAGACGGCCGCAGAAATCGCGGTAGCGGACTCGGACTGGCAATATGTAAAGCGATTATCGAGCAGCATGGGGGAGAGATTGGGGTAGAATCAGTTGAAGGAAAAGGCAGCACATTCTGGTTTACCCTGGCATCCCATAGCAAGTATTACCTGGAAAACTGATGGCAAAAATTCTTATAGTTGAAGACGACCCGCAGTTGGCTGATTTGATTGTTCAATGCCTGGCCCGCGAAAATCACTTAGTGGAACACGTTGACAATGGTGCCGACGCCCTAAGCCAGGTCAAACTATACATTTTTGATTTGATAGTTCTTGACTGGAATTTACCAGAAGTAACTGGACTTGGCATTCTCCAAGAATTTCGGGCGCGCGGCGGTGTCACACCGGTGCTTTTCCTCACTGGTCGACGCGAGCTCGCCGACAAACTAGAAGGGTTAGACGCCGGAGCCGACGACTACCTCACCAAGCCCTTCGACTCAAGAGAGCTAAAATCTCGCGTAAGAGCTTTATTGAGACGCCCAACAGCCCTAGTAGGCGACGTTTTACAAGTCGGCCCGCTAGAGCTTGACCCCAAAGACTTCAAAGTTACATTAAGCGGTCAAGAGATAAAGTTAGTTCCAAAAGAATTTGCTCTATTGGAATTTTTGATGCGCCATCCCGGAGAACTGTTTGGCGTAGACAAACTGCTTGACAGCGTTTGGCCCTGCCAGTCTGATTCAACCCGTGAAGCGCTTACTACTTGCATCAAAAGACTGAGAAAGAAACTTGATGGTGATTCGGAAAGCTCATACATACGCAACGTTCACGGCGTTGGCTATGGCCTTTTCGTTGAGCCAAACAAGACAAACTAATTAGCAATAGATAGATAGCTCTAACTGGCTCTAAACAGCTAAAGGCTGTCCAACAAGACGCTCAATCTTTGCAAGAGCTTGTTCTGTCTGCTCTTGCACCAGTGCAGCGTCATGGCCTTGAACCTTGACGAAAGTAACATCGTCAATGCCAATAAAACCAAGCACCGTCCGCAAATAGGGTTCTAAGAAATCAGCGGCCTTATAGGGCAATTGATCATAGTTGCCACCACTTGCGGTGAAGACAATTACTTTCTTGTGCTGGCCTGAAAGCAGCGCAACCGGGGCACCACCATCATAGGCAAAAGTTTTACCAGGAAAGACAATCATGTCAATATAGGCTTTGAGTACGGCAGGAACACTAAAGTTGTACATGGGCGCACCCAAAACAATGATATCAGCGGCCACCAGCTCATCTGCATAAACTGAAGACTCCTTATAGAGCGCTTCCATCTCGGCCGTGCGCTTATCAGCCTCAGTATAAAGAGTGGCGATGCCAGCTTCACTGACATAGGGGACCTTTTCCGCCACCAAATCATGGCGCACAATTTGGGCCGCTGGATTGGTCTCCTTAAACCGAGCCACATAGGCCTCAGTCAGCTGCCGCGTAACCGAAGTAGCGGAACGGCTGCTCGAATCTATACAAAGTAACTTAGCCATGAATGGCCCTCCTGTGCAAATCACTAAATCGAAGATACAATGATTTAGCAAGACTATCCATGCTCAAAACGCTTACCTTATTGTCCAATCGTCCAAAGTGGTACTAGATGACTGAATCCTTAGACATAACTGAATCGTTAGACATAGCTGCCTCTATCGCCGAACCTATAGCAGAGCCAAGCTCACAACACTTAGCTGATCCGCTATCGGAAGTATTTCAATCAATCCGCATCAGCGGCAAGATTTACTCACCCTGCCAATTTACCGCCCCCTGGGGAATGTCCGTCTCCGGCTGCTCTGGCCACGCCCTCTTTTACATAGTTAGCCGCGGCAGCGCCCTGCTAACCATAGCTAATGAGAGCCCCATTACCCTGACCGGGGGAGACTTAGTGTTATTGCCCCAGGCCACCAGTCATACCCTAAAGGACGCGCCGGACAGCCCAGTGGTCGGCATCGAAACTCTAATCGATTTTGAAAATCCCGGACCAATTACGCTTGGGGGCGGCGGACTAAAAACCAGCATGGTAGCGGGCTGCTTCACCTACGAATTTAACGCTAACCATCCCTTCATTGCCGCTCTACCGCCAGTTATGCACCTCACGGCCGATGACATAGAAAGCGAACCGTGGCTCAACTCTACTTTTCAATTTCTTGTGCACGAAGCCAGCCAACCAAGACAAGGCTCTGGCCTGGTCATTGCCCGCCTGACCGACCTTCTATTTATGCAAATCATGCGCGCCCACATGCAGCGCATCAAAGATTGCCCCCGCAGCCAAGGCTGGCTCAAAGCAATGGCTGACCCCCAGATTGGTCAGGCCATCTCGCTCATGCACAAGCACCCAGACGCACCGTGGACGGTGGCAGCACTAGCGGCAAGAGTAGGCATGTCCCGCTCGGCCTTTGCACAAAAATTCAGCCAATACACCGAGACAACACCGGTTGATTACTTAACTTTCTGGCGCATGGAAAAGGCCAAAGAAACCCTCAATGCAACCAACAAAGGGCTGGCAGAAATCTCTCAAAGCGTTGGATATCAATCAGAAGCTGCGTTCAGCAAAGCTTTCAGACGAGTAGTCGGCATTTCACCGGGGCAATACCGCCTCGGCAAAAGCAGAGCCTAGCGTTAGCGACTAGCCTTTTTCTCGGCCTTGGCCACTTTCTTCTCTTTCATAGTCTTAGAAGCCTTCTTTTTGACTTCTTTCTTTTTGACTTGCTCTTTACCCATGACCGCCTCCAACAAATAACCTTAAAGTTTATGTTACAGCACCTTGGAGCTTACACACCAATCACTGGCATATCTATAACGATAATGACGACGATAGCGACAAAATAGTCCTATCAAAGTTACTATACCCAAACAGTTCAGGAGTAACAGATGTCAATAAAATCTATCTGCGGGGCCTTAGCCCTTGCCAGCGTGATCTCAATCAATTTCGTTTCAGCCGCCCCCAAGGCTAGTAAAGAAAAACCAGCTGCAGCCCCAGCCGCTGCCGTTTGGAAAATAGACTCCGCTCACACCACTGCCGATTTTTCGGTGCGCCACTTAATGATCTCCAACGTCAAGGGTCACTTCTCCAAAGTTAGCGGCAACGTTGACTATGATGGCAAAGATCTGAAAACACTAAAAATAGACGCCGAGATTGACGTGGCTTCCGTCGATACCGGCGAGAAAGGCCGCGATGAGCACCTCAAGGGTGCCGATTTCTTCGATGCTGCTAAATTCCCCAAAATGACTTTCAAATCGAAGAAAGTTAAGAGCGCCGGCAAAGGCAAATTCACCGTTACTGGCGACCTCACTATGAAAGGCGTAACTAAAGAAGTAACTCTTGATGTTGACGGCCCCACCGAGCAAATCAAAGATATGCAAGGTGGCACCAGAATTGGTGCTTCAGCAAGCACAAAAATCAACCGCAAAGATTTTGGTGTGTCATGGAACAAAGCTCTAGACAATGGCTCTAGCGTGGTCGGTGACGACGTTAAAGTCAGCATTGACGTTGAAGCAGTAAAACAAAAATAGAATCGGGAAAGTGTCATTAAGTAAATTGCCAAAAGAACTCTACAATTCGCTTTTGGCCAAAGTGACAGCATTAGGCGAAAACCGGCGATTGCTTTTAGGCATCGCCGGCTTTCCCGCTTCGGGGAAAAGCACCTTAGCTAAAGACCTGGCCAAGGGCATAAACAAAGATCTGAAGAGCAAAGTGGCAATAGTTGTGCCCATGGACGGCTTTCATCGCAGCAATGCTGAACTGAAAGCCTGGGGCATTTGGGAGCTCAAGGGAATCCCTGATAGCTTTAACCCCGAAGCCTTCGTCAACCTGCTCACTGGCTTACGTGAAAGTACTAGTAGCACCGTTGGCTGCCCAGCTTTTGATCGCAAAATTGAAGAACCTAGTGATAATGCCATCTTGGTACAACCAAGCCACAAGCTAATTATCATCGAAGGCAATTATTTACTCCTGGCAAACGGCACCTGGGGCAAGATTAAGCCACTGCTGGACGAGACCTGGTACATAGAAAGCAACTTTCAAAAAATCGAACCGCGTCTGCTCGAGCGCCATATAAAAGGTGGTCGCAGCCCAGAAGAAGCGCGAAAGAAAATGGAATCAACCGATCTTCCTAATGCCCGACTGATCGAGACAACAAAGGGTATGGCCGATCACGTCATTCCTATTTAAGATTTTGATTTTAGAACTTGATTTAGACTTCTGATTTAATACTGGGACTTGCCCCAGCTGGGGGCAATTCCCACTGAAGCTTGAGAAATAATCATCATTTCAGCTACCTTGCAGTTATTATTGTAGCCAGGCAAGGCGGAGTCACTGAATGAGTCACACAGGCGGCGGGCATGGCCATGGCGGTCATCACGGGGTTCAAGGCGGACATCCAGACCAATCACCTTCATGGAGTAGCGCTCTTCAAGGTGGAGAGAAGCCTATTACGTCCCTGCCAAATCCTACAATCCTGCCTATATTTTTCGCCTTAGTGGTTTTTGTCATTATGCTCTTACCCTTCATCATTAACTGGGGAGAGGGCGGCGTTGAATTGCCCTGGGCGCAGAAGCAAAACCAGGTAAGCCAAGACCTACAGCAGAGTGGACTGCCAGAACGGGCCAGTGAGCAGCAATCACCAGAGATTTATCAGGCAGCAGGGCAGGCTGTAGGTCAAGCCGTAAGTCAGGCTAACAGCTCAGCAGCAGTGCAAGAGCAAGCGACTAATGCTCCACCAGCAAGCTACGAGCAGCAACTCTTGTATGCATCACAACAGAGCTACGGGCAAAATGCAAATCAGCAAACCCAAGCAGTAAACCCTGCTGCACAGCAAACCTATGCCGCCCAGCCAAACTATTCACCAGCTGGCTCACCCCAAGAAAATTTCGCTCCATCAGCTCAAGTACAAAGAAGACATCGAGTTTGGGTAGAGCGTTAACGCAAAACACAATCTGGGATTCCTGCATGGCAGCGGCTAAGTTAAAAGCCAGAGCCAAAGCGATTATGGACCATCAAGCGAAAACGATCACTTTTTCAATAACATTGCCACAAAAATTTTCCGAGTTGCGCACTTTCATCAATAAAAGCATAACCGCAGCCATCGCCGAAATTAACCGAAAATGGAACACTAGAATCACTTAACTGCAACGCTAACTTCCACTCACCTCCTGCGGGAAACTCATTGCCTTGCAGAAAAACAGGCCAGCCACCGATCTTGTTCTCAAATGGCTCAGTGCCCATCCCATCTAAAGCCTGCGGCTGAGATTGAGACTCTTCGCTTGTTGTTAGCTTTGCTATAAACTCGCAAGGCTCGAATATCGGAGCACTATTTGGTAGATCAATTCTTTTACTCAATAAAATACCTTCGAATTCTGCATCGGCAGGAATGTCCATGGTTTTAGTTTGTATAAAGAATGCGTTCTCACCTTGCTCTGGGTCATAGGTCCCATCAATATATTCATCGTCTGAAGCACTCATAAAAAGGTACGCCATTTTTTCTGAACTGCTGTGCGTAAAAACTGGCGGCGTCAATAAGATCTGGCAGATAAATTGCATAGGTTGGCCAGTAGAACGACTGATCGGCCATTGCGGAGTGGAAAACCAAGTAGGTTTGCCACCAAACCGTGTTATCGGATCTAGGCAGGGAATTTTAGTCTCTACAAATTCTATAGTTTGCTTTATCAAGTTTCGAAAATCTCCGGCTAAATCCGACCAATAATTTTGTGCACTTCGTCGAAGTCTGGACTACCTTTATTCGCCCAGCACCTCCCGGCCGCCCAAGTATGGCCGCAAAGCTTTAGGCACATTGATTGTGCCGTCTTGATTTTGATGATTCTCCAGCAAAGCAATTAAGATACGCGGAGAAGCGATGGCCGTATTGTTCAAGGTATGAACATACTTTTTCTTTCCATCAGCATCGATATAGCGTATACCTAAACGCCGGGCTTGAAAGTCATGAAAAGTAGAGCAAGAATGAGTCTCGCAGTACGCCCCACGGCTCGGCATCCAAGTCTCAATATCATGCTTACGCACCTGGCCAAGGCCCATATCACCGGTACAAACTGCCACCACCCGATAGGGTAGCTCTAGTGCCTGGACTATTTCTTCAGAGTTCTTGAGCAAGCGTAGATGCTCTTGTTCAGACACTTCTGCATCACTAGCGCAGAATACAACTTGCTCTACTTTCTGAAATTGATGCACCCGATAGAGGCCTTTGGTATCGCGACCAGCGGCTCCAGCTTCTCGACGAAAACAAGCAGAGATGCCAGCAAAACGCAGAGCGCCATAGCCTTCTCCAGCCCCAGCGCCAGCTAGCCCATCGAAGGTGCGATTGGCTTGCATAGCAACAATGCCCACTTCAGAAGTGCCAGTCAAATAGCGCTTACCGTCTTCTAGTTCGTAAGCATTGTCTTCGCCCAGAGGGAAATAGCCAGTGCCGAACATGGCTGCCTCGTTCACCATCAGCGGTGGCAAAACAGCAGTAAAGCCCTTGGCTAAAACATGGTCTAGGGCGAAACGCAGCACCGCTAGTTCAAGCAATGCCCCGTCGCCAGTCAAACCATAAGCTCTGGAGCCAGCAGCAAAGCGGGCCCCTTCAAAATCGACCATGCGATTAAGCAAAGCCAGTTCAATATGATCTCGTTCTTTGAATGGCCTCTTCACCACTTCGCCTAGGCGATAAATTTCAACGTTGCCGCTGTCATCAGCGCCCTCAGGCACCCCCTCAGCTGGCAAGCCCGGCACATGAGCCATTAGCTTATGATATTCAAGCTCTACAGCCTTAAGCTCGCTCTCTTTGATTACCAATGCCGCGCCAATTTCTTTAGAATGGGCAATATGGCTGACACGATTGGGGCCATCGCTCGTGACGAGATCAGAAGTGCGATTGCGCTGTTCACGCAATAAGTTTACTTCTTTACCAAGCAAGCGCCTCTCTTCGTCCACAAGCAAAAGCCGGTCCAAATCAAGGTTTATGCGCTTGGTCGCAATAGCCTGTTTGAATGCATCCGGGTTATTTCTTATTAGTTCAATGTCTATCATCACTACCTCTTATAAAGCTTATGGCTCTGCCTTCTACTGGTAGCGAGGCACAAAAAAGAGGCCTCGCTTGGGCGGGCCTCTAAAGTTCAAATCACTAAATCTATGAGTTGAAAGACAAGCAGCACCCGCATCTCGAATAATTCGATGATGATGATGACGATATTCTGGCTGCTCGGTTAATCTGACTCATCTTTCCACTATAAGCGCTAGCCAAACTTTGTCAACGACTGAAAAGCTTCCAAAAAGTTTAGAATTTGCGCCAAGCAGCACAAATGCCAGCTAGACTAATTTTCTTGAACTGTTTGCAATTGTTGCTAGCGAGACAAATACAGTGACTATGAAACTAGAGATTTATTCAGACATCATTTGCCCGTGGTGCTACATCGGCAAAGTTAGGCTAGATAAAGCGCTGAAGACCCTTGGCGGCAAAGTCAATTTCAAAGTAGTATGGCGCCCTTTTGAACTCAATCCATCAATGCCGGCTGAGGGAATGGACCGCAAAGAATATCGCACCTGTAAGTTTGGCAGCTGGGAGCGTTCTCTTGAAATGGATAAAGACATAACCGCCAAAGCAGCTGCTGACGGACTCACCTTCAACCTAGAAAAACTCACACGCACGCCCAATACTTTCAATGGCCATCGCCTGCTCTGGTTCGCTTCAAAGAGCACGGACAAAGACGGTATCCAAGAAGAAGCTGAGAAAGACATTCAGGATACAATCGCAGAACTTCTCTTTCAGCGCTATTTTTGTGAGGCCGCCGATATCGGTGACATCAATGTTTTAACGGAAATCGCAGTCGAAGCTGGCTTAGACAAAGCAGAAGTACAAGCCTTTTTGCTATCAGACGAAGGTGTGGCTGAAGTTAAAGCAGAAGCGCAAAGAGGTATCCGCCTGGGCATCAGTGGCGTACCAGCCTTTGTCTTAGAAGGTGACGTCATTGCCTCCGGCGCCCAAACCCCAGAACACTTTATAGAATTGCTCACTCGCGTCTATGCAAATTATTCAGCTTGAATTTAATCAGGAGAAGCAAGAAAGAATTTTCTACTGCTACTCCTAGGCAAGAAAAACAATGTGCTAGGGTAAACCTACTAAACAGAAATGGAGATAAAAGGCAGTGCACACCGAATTACTCGACTACGCCGACGACAAACAGATCTGCGAAGCCTTTGTGGCCTATGACGAAACAAAGAAAGAAAAACGTCCCGCCGTTTTGATCTGTCATGCCTGGGGCGGCCAGGGTGCTCTCGAACAAGATAAAGCAAAAAAATTGGCCGAGCTCGGTTATGTTGGCTTTGCCCTCGACAATTATGGTAAGGGCAAACGCGGCAGCTCAATGGAAGAGAATGGCAAATTGATGCAGCCTTTCATGGATGACCGCGCCATGTTGCGCCAGAGGCTCTTAGCCGGCCTGGCAGCCGCCAGAAAACACCCTATGGTAGGCGACAAGATTGCAGTGATTGGCTTCTGTTTTGGCGGTCTCTGCGCCCTTGACCTGGCTCGCGTTTCTGGCAAAAATTCTGGTGAAAAAGGCATCAACGGTGCAGTTGCCTTCCACGGCCTATTCCACCCACCAGCTCTGGGTAAGCAAGAAGATATCGCCGCCAAAGTTTTGATTTTGCACGGCTATGACGACCCTATGGCCACCCCAACCGATGTTCTAGCCATTGCTAAAGAACTGACCGATGCTAAAGCTGACTGGCAGCTCCACGCTTACGGCCACACCAGCCATGCCTTCACAAATCCAGAAGTAAACATGCCTGAAAATGGCTTGCAGTACAACGCTACTGCCGATAAGCGCTCATGGCAATCGATGCAGAACTTCTTGAGTGAAGTGCTGGGTTAAGCGAAAAGGGCCTTACTTAGAGTCTGTTTTCTTGGCTGGTACAAACTCAGCCTTAAGAGCATCTCGCAGCTTCACTGCCTCAGTTAGCTCTGGGTCGATGGCAGCGGCTTTTTCAATGTCTGCTTGAGCTTCTTCATAGCGCTTCAAATGTAGCAAAACCCACCCACGATAATAGATAAGCCTGGCATTATCAGGCTTCTGCCCGATGGCTCCGTTCAGGAAAGCTAATGCCTCAGCGTACTGCTTCCTCTCGGCCATACCATCAACCATCTCGGCAGAGTAGGCACCACTAAAGTCAAAGGGAATTGTTTGAGCATACCTAAAAAGCCCATAGATAGAGGCAATGAGCAGGAAAGTTCCAAGTACTGGATGTCTTGAAAGCGGCTTAGTACCGCGGGGCAAGTAAAAAGTACCACAGAGAAAACCAGACACCAGGCCACCTAGATGGCAAAAATTATCGAAACCAAATACGAGCCCCAGCACAATATTCAAAACCAGAAATGCCGTTACTGACTTACTACCGGCCAGAAATGCTTCTTTACCCATCTCTTTGCGATGAGCAAAAAAGAAAGCAAATAGTGCACCATAGACTCCAAAAATAGCACCAGAAGCTCCGGCAGAAGTAATGCCTGGGTTGAAGAGCATACTGAAACAAGAGCCACCAAAGCCTGAAATGAAATAGAGATTGATAAAGCGGCGGGTACCAAAGAGTTCTTCTGCCGACTGCCCCAAATTCCACAGGGCCGCCATGTTGAAAGCAATATGGACAAAGCCGATATGCAAGAACATAGAGGAAAACATGCGCCACCACTCACCATTGAGGGTAAGCGGGCCAAAGTTAGCCCCCCAAGCTCTAAGCATTTCTATACTTGGCGCAGTCAAGGCCTTGCCGCCAGAAACCACACACATAGCGGCGAAAACCGCTATGTTGGCAATTACTATCAATCGTGTAGCCGGAAACTTACTTTCGGACAATATATCCCTTTCGAAGCGGGCCCTTTCCAAGCTAGCCCTTTGAAGGCTGCTGCCTTCTCAGTTGATAGCTACCTTCCTACCTTCCTTCCCTCTTACCTTGCGGCCACAGCTTCGCTACTGACACCATATTGCAAGAGCAACGGAGTGAGCTTAGCATCAATTAGCTTCTTCGCCAAAACTAGATCTACTTGATCCGGTCTCTCTATATTGGAGCACAGTTCGTTCAAAATTTCCTCGCAAACCACACCAGCTTCAAGAGCGAGTTTGTAGGGGTAGTTGCTGAAAGTGACCAGGGAGTAGCGAGAGCGATAAGCGCCGGCAAATTCTTTCTCTAAAAGCTTTTCCACACCCTTGCCGAGCAAGAATTTAGGGTCGCCTACTTTGTCACGCATTTCAGTAAAGTTCTCAACCGCCATATCGGCTATGGCGTCACAATTTGGTTTGCGTCGCTTGACCAATTCATCAAAAATAATTTGCCAGTTATAGACGCCTTCTTGCGCCCTTCGCTGCTGAGCAGCATCGGCGACGTTTTCTGGTGCCTCTGTTGAAATCTTCTCGCGATGATCAATATAGAGGCTGCCACCACGAGCGATGTGCTCCTCAATACACTCTTCCAAGATAGTGAGATCTTCAAAACCACAGTTAGCGCCCTGACCAAAGAAAGGCACAATGGCATGAGCAGCGTCACCTAGCAATAGAGCCCGGCCATCAACGTTCCAGGGATAAGACTTGACCGTGTCCATATGGCCAGTAGGATTAGCGAAGAAATTATCCACCAGATTTGGTATCAAAGGCACAGCATCAGCAAACTCAGCGTTAAAGAATTGCTCAACCGCTTCTCTTGTGGTCAAGCCCTCAAAGCTGGTCGGACCGACGAAGGGCAGGAACAAAGTACAAGTGAAACTACCATCAAAGTTAGGCAAGGCAATGAGCATATAAGCGCCCCGAGGCCAAATATGCAGAGCATGCTTTTCCATCTGAAAAGCGCCATCAGGAGCGGCCGGAATAACCAGCTCTTTATAGCCATAATCAAGCCGAGATGAAGTGCAGTTATAACCATACTGTTCGGTTATATCATCGCGAATCTTAGAGGCAGAGCCATCAGTGCCAATAACGATTGCCGCCTTAACGGCATACTCTGCATGAGGCTTGACCGACTCATCGACAAAAGCCACGGCATTGGTGGGAATATCCAAGCCATCTGCCTTCTGTTGAAAATGGAAGCGCACCGCGCCAGTGGCTTCGGCCTTAGTCATGAGCATTTGATTGAGGCTAGCACGCGAAATTGAGTTGATATACTCATCATCACTTTTGCCGTAGGGTTGATACGTCAACTCACCTGCTTTAGAGTGCATCATGCGACCCCGCATGGGCACAGCTTGCAACAGCACATCATCATCAAGGCCAGCCAAACTCATGGCCTTTAAGCCCCTGGTAGAAATTGCCAGGTTAATAGAGCGACCGGCCGAAATCTTCTCTTTGCGCATATCAACTCGACGCTCATAAACGTCAATTTTGAAGCCACGCTTGGCCATCAATATTGCTAGAAGCGAGCCCACCAGACCAGCGCCAACAATTGCTATTTCAGCTTCTTTTGTTGCTTCAACCATTTTTCGCCTTCCTTTTTAGAGCTCTACTTTTGCCCAGCAAAATTCTTTACCACTTCATAAAATCGATAGACATCTTCAAAGGTGTTATACATAGCCGTTGGCGTTGCGCGAATTATATCTGGTTCGCGAAAATCGCAGACTACTCCTTTTTGTTTAAACTGCTCTAACAGCTCTTTGCCATCGCCTTTAAAACGAATACTGAGCTGACTGCCACGTTGAGCAATATCAGATGGTGTGATTATTGAGCAAAAACCTTCAACAGAATTGAGCAAATATTCCATAAAAGCAGTGAGCTTATCGCCCCGCTGACGCAGCTTTGGCATGGTGGCTTGATCAAACAATTCTAGCGAAGCGCGCAAAGCTGCTAGTTGGAAAATCGGTGGATTAGACAGTTGCCAGCCTTCGGCACCAGGCATGGGGTCAAAGACTGGAGCCATTTTGAAGCGCTCTTCTTTGTTGTGCCCCCACCAACCAGCAAAACGTGGCAAGTCAAAAGAGTGACCATGTTTTTCATGCACGAAGCAACCAGATAAACCACCCGGGCCAGCATTCAAATATTTGTACGAACACCAGACGGCAAAATCGACTTGCCAATCATGCAACTTCAGCTCTAAATTGCCCGCACCGTGGGCGAGATTAAGACCAAACTGCGCCCCTTGAGCATGGGCCTCAGCAGCAATTTTCTCGACCTCAAAAGCCTGGCCGGTAAGATAATTGACATTGCCCAAAAGCACCAATGCAACTTCACCGCCATGCTGCTTGAGAGTAGCAAGAATATCTTCAGTAGCAAGAGTATCAGCACCGGGTCTGGGAGTTAGCTCGATTATTGCAGTAGATGGATCAAAGCCATGGAAGCTAGCTTGAGAAGCGACAGCATATTGGTCAGAAGGAAACGCATTTTTCTCTACAACAATTTTGTAGCGCTCTTTTGTTGGTCGATAGAATGACACCATCATCAAATGCAAATTGACAGTGAGGGTATTCATCACCACCACTTCAGATGGCTTAGCACCAACTAGGCGAGCACTCATATCAGTGACAAATTCGTGGTAAGGCAACCAGGCATGACGGGCATGCAAATGGCCTTCAACCCCTAGTTTAGCCCAATCTTCAAGCTCAGCATTGATATACTCTTTGGCCTTGCGCGGCTGCAGCCCCAGCGAATTACCAGCCAGATAGACACAAGAGCTACCGCCACTGGCAGCTAGATCGCTAGGCAAAACAAACTGTTCACGGATGTGACTTAACTGATCGCCTTGATCGAGCGATTTAGCAAATTCAAGAGAATTCTCAAACTGATAAGGCATCTGATTCGACTCGTTCTTTACTTTCAGGCTGTCCATTTTATCCCCTTGCTAATTCTTGCCTTGCTAGCTCTTGCCTTTGCTCGCTTTTGCCTTTGCTCGCTTTTGCCTTTGCTAGTTCATGCCAAGCCACTCTAAAGCCGTTCCACTCAATAATCGCTCTTTCACATCGACACTTATATCGGTCAACGATTCAATCATTTTGCCTGGCTCAGCTTCCATCAATGGGAAGGGATAATCACTGCCCAAGGCAATACACTTTTCACCAAAAAGATTGAGGATAAAACGCAAGACATTGGCATCGTGAACCAAAGCATCAACATAAAAACGTCCGACATAATTGCTAGGACAAATCGGATTGTCCACAGCACAAAGATCTTGGCGGGTAGCAAAGCCATGGGCAATGCGCCCTAGAGTCATGGGGAAGGCACCGCCACCATGGGCGAAGGCAACTCGTAACTTGGGCAAGCGCTCAAAAACGCCGCCAAAGATCATTGAACAAATTGCTAGCGATACTTCAGCAGGCATTCCCACCAGCCAGGGCAGCATATACTGCGACATGCGATTTTCTCCCATCATGTCCCAGGGATGCACAAAAATCGCAGCGCCAAGCTCGCTAGCAGCTTCGAAAACAGGAAAGAGCCGCTCTTCATTCAAGTTCCAATCGTTGACATGAGAGCCAATCTGCACTCCCCGCAAACCCAGCTCTTTAACGCAGCGGGTCATTTCTTTGATAGCTAAATCTGGATCTTGCATAGGAATAGTACCCAAACCAGCAAAGCGCTGAGGATACTGCCGCACAATCTCAGCGATGTGATCATTGAGGTGACTAGACAAATCAAGACAGTCTTTTGCCTGAGCCCAGTAACTGAACATCACCGGCACTGTGGAGAGAACCTGCATAGTGACACCTAACTGATCGCAGTCTTTGATGCGGGCAGAAGGCTCCCAGCAATTTTCTTCAATATCACGAAAGAACTTGCCATCATCGCGCACCATACGCGCACAGCAGGGCTTATGGTGATCAAGCTCAATGAAGCCGCCGTAGCCATACTTGTCTTTAAACTTTGGCAAGTGCTTGGGCAAAATATGAGTGTGAATGTCGATCTTCTTCATGCTTATTACTATTTAGATTTCACTAATTAGGTTTCACAACTTTAGTGCCGCACTTCTTGCAGAGAGTATTTTCACTGGCGTAGAAGCGGTCAAAAATAGGTGGAAACTGGGTGGCAATATTTGTCAGAGGGAAATACTCTTCGTAGAGTTTTTCACCGCACTTTTCGCAGAACCAGATAAAGCCATCTTCTTCACCGGGCTGTCGCTTCTGTTCAATAACTAAACCGACGGTATTAGCCGGACGCCGCGGAGAATGAGGCACACTAGGCGGCAGCAAGAAAATCTCTCCCTGCTTAATTACCACGTCTTCGTGCCTACCCTGGTCAAAAACCTTGAGAGTGATATCCCCTTCCACCTGATAGAAAAACTCTTCGCCACCGTTAACATGATAGTCAGTACGCGAATTGGGGCCACCGACGACCATAACTATGACGTCACTGTCTTCCCAAACTAGCTTATTGCCCACTGGAGGTTTGAGCAAATGACGGTTGTCGTTAATCCAACCCATGAAATTAATAGGCGCAAGGCGAGACACAGAACACCCCCAAGCTTTGACTAAGGTCATAAGTCTACAAAGCCCGAAGGCCAGAATGTATATAAAAACGCCTACAACTTAGATAAATCAGATAAGCTTTATATCCGCTGTCTCATTGACTAAACGGCTAAGCTTTGACTGACTGCCCAAGAGCATCTAGGGCTTTAGAGGCAAGGCCTCAAATTCGTAGTACTTGCGCTCTTGGATTGGCGCCATATCATAATTTGTCAAACCAGACTGCACTAGGGCCGGAAAGTCAACGATAGTGCGAGCGGGACCGGGCACAATTTTATAGGTTACGTCTCGACCCAACTTGGCCCAGGCTTTCTCAGCCGAAGTGATGGCCGGGTCGTACACAAGCAAATTGAACGGCCCCCTGCCGCCAGTAATTCGCGCATAGACAACCCCGGGGAGGCGCCGCAAAACATAATTATAGGCAGTAATTTTGCATTTACATGCCAAGTGCGTGGTCTCCATCACCTTGCTTTTATAGCGATGTGCGCCACCGCTCAGCTCTTTGACGCCAGCAGCAATCATGCCAGCCATTGCAAGGCGACGGGGCGTAGGCTCTAGAGGAAGGGCCTGGCTGGCCATAGCCTTAAGCGCTCCCAAAGCGGCCTGGCGCTTTCCTTCTGCAACCATTCGAGCACAGTGGGCAAGCACGAACTGCCCCTCCTCTGGGGCCAGAGCAACAGCGGTGCTATAACACTGAGAAGCGCTAGACAAACACTTAGCAGCTTCGAAGTTGCGACCAAGGGCATAAAACAGGTCTGCATCAGCGCCATAGTTAGCTTTCATCTGGTCAAGAATAAAGCGCTCCAGCTTGCCAGCGGCTACACCCCCACTAGAGGCTAGAGCCGGGCAGTTAGTTGCCATAGCCAGCAACAATTGGCGCTCATAAACAGACCCTGCCATTAAGACCCTGAGATGAGCCCCAGCTACTTTCAAATTTCTTGCTACCAGAGCAGAACGCACCAGCATCTGCAGAATCTGGCGGCTTTTGGACTGTAGTGAGTAAGCCTTTTGATAGAGAGCCAATGCCTTTTCTGGATTATCAATAGCCAAGTAAGCCTTGCCCATACGGTCAAGCTGCCCGGCGCGATACTGCACCGAACCAGAAGCACTCAAGGCCAAAGCTTGAGCCCTGGCCAGCTCAACCTGTGCATTTTTGAGGCTACAGGCTGGATCGTTGGCCTTGGTCTGAGCCAGACCCAAATGGCTGAGAAAGTCATCGGCTTTAAGGTCCACAGCCTTGGTGAAGATCTGTTGGGCATACTGCCTATCACCAATCATCAGTTGATAAACAGCAAAATTGTAAGCGGCTTCAGGGTTCTTCGGCTCGGCTTCAAAACGCTCGCGGGCTCGGTAAGAAAGCTCAGTCACATTTGAATAGGTACTGACCGGACTGCTAACGGAGCTACTGCCAGGGCCACTAACAGAGCTATTAACAGAGCTACTAGCAGGAGCAGATTTTGATTGCGACCGAGGCTGCGGAGCGGCAAGAGCTGGCGAAGCCATCTGCTGCAAAAAAACCACCGAAGCCAATAAGCTTCTCAGAGCGGAAACCCTAGAGCTAGAGCGACTTTGAAACAAGTTACAAATTAGCCTTAGGCAAATCGAACCAGAAGTTAGAGCCAGTGCCAGGCGAGCTAAACACGCCCATATTGCCACCATGCTTTTCTATGCAATATTTTGCCACTAGTAAACTTTTGCCGTTGCCTAGAGCATTGGGATCGCCGTCAGTTGAAGGCTGCCGGAAGCGATCGAAAATAGCTTTCTTTTGATCTTCTGAAAGTCCACAGCCGCGATCAATGAACTCAACTCGCATGCGATCGGGTTCTTCCACAATCTGCACCCGCACTTTGCTACCCCGGGGCGACACTTTAATGGCGTTAGACAAAAGTGTTTGAATCACCTGGAACATGCGCGCTTCATCAGCCATAACTTCGCCGTCAGGGCCGTTGATTTCAAAGACCAAATCAGCCTCGCGGATGTCATGCAACATCGAAAGCACGCCCTGCTTCACCAGCACCATAATGCTGTTCGGGCTCAACTCCACATCAAAGCTGCCAGTCTCAAGTTTGTCCACTTCCACCATAGCGTCAAGGGCCAAAATTGCCTTCTGCATATCGCCAAGAGCGGCTTCGCCCCGGCTTTTACCTGGTGCATCCAGATTGCCATAGAGCCCCTGCAGGGTTTGCTTGATAAAACCCATTGCCCGCGCCAAAGGCGTCTTGATCTGCTCTGACACCACTTCAATAAACTTCTGCTTGATAGCAACAAGCTCAATTCTTTCGTTAATATCAAGAGCCGTGCCTAAATACATCAAGACGCCACCGACATTGATACGCTTCAATGAAAATTCGACTGAAATCTTGCGGTCACGGTCAGTCTTGACCTGCATTTCGGTCTGCTTATCAACATAATTGAGCAACGTAGACTCAGCCTGCTTGCCCGTTCCGCTAATAGGAAAAACAGAATGAATCGGACGAGCATCAAGGCCGATGGCCCCGGTGTCCATCATATTTTCAAGAGCCTTATTGGCAAACTCAATTTTACCTGCGGTTGTAGCCAAGAAAACCCCAACTGGCAGGGCATCTAGCACTATTCGCAATTTCTCTTTGCTCTCTTTGCGAGTATCCATCATCGGAGCAGCTGTGGCCTGCCCCTTGGCTTTTTCAGCCACCAAAAGCGTAGCGTTATCAACCTCTGACCATTGGGCAGTCCAATTCATGGAAACCACAACCTTGTCAGGACAAACAATTCGTCCTTCAAATGACTTGGCCTGATTCATAAAACTAGTAGCAAGAAGTGCTTGCTGAGCCAAAAGCACATCTTCTGGATGAATAATATCAAAAAGCGAAGTGCCAAGAAGCTCGTTCGGCGAGACTTTCCAAGCAGCGAAACAAGTCGGGCTTACACTAAGAAAATGTCCATTGCCGTCTACCGACGCGATTACTTCCACAGATACTTCACAGCCAGCTTTGAGGGATTTTAATGAACTGGACGATGCTACCATCTGTAGAAATAGCCAGTCAATATAAACACTATACTGGTTTCTCGACCGCTATAATTCAGAACGCCAAACAGTTAGCGAAAAGCAACAAAAACTACCCAGGCAACATGGAGTAAAGCGGTGAAATTGCTGAAGAAGCTTGAATATGTCAGGCAACTGATAAAAGACGGCAAACTCAATGAAGCCTACAGCGAACTAGTTTCGGCAATCGATGAGCAGCCCTCAAGCTCAGGCCGCAATGGTGCGCAGGGCGAAACTCTAAGCACCGAGTTATTGGCCGTGGTAGCCGGATTGATCAAAGCTCTTGCTCTTGGCTCTAATTTTCGCCTGGCAGACGACTTAATTGCCCGAACAGTAAATCGCATTGAGCCGAAAGACGACCATCTCTTTCTCACTCTTTCTGACGAGCTAGTGCACCAGGCAGAAGTAAATGTCAACACCACAAGAGAAAATGCCGCCCGCTGCGACAAGTTACTAGATCAAGCCATTCGCATCAGAGAAGTGCTAGTTGGTGCCGACGGCCCCACAGCCGAGCTAATTATCGAATCGGTCTTAAGCAACCTGCAACGCGCTCGTCACAGCGCCAATAACAACATGGCCCCAGAAGCAGGAGCGCGGCTGGCCCGCTGTCGCGTTCTCATGAGCGAACTTGAGCGCCTGATGGTAACCATCAAGCGCCCCGGCCCACTTCTACTTGCTCGGGTTTGCACATTGCGAGCATTTTTTGCTCACTCATCGGGTCAAAAGGCTGCAGCCCGCGACAACTTCACTCTGGCCTTGTCTATCTTTGAAAAAATCGCCGTTAGTAACAGCTTAGAGCGCTCTGATGTCTTAGACATGTTCATGGAGCAAGCCCCCCACTTCGCCCTCAATCAAGAAGAGAAGCAAAGTCTAGAGCACATCAAGCAATCAAAAATAATTCCAAAGAGACAAGGAACGCTACACAAAATTCGCGCCTTTCCAACATTGCAACATATCGAAGACATCATGGAAAAGGCTCGCACCAAGGCTGGCAAAAGCTTTTATCTTACTTCGCTGGGTTTTCTTGGTGCCCAATCGCTCACAGTCTCAGTCGTTTGCGACAAAGAAAGCCGCGACTTAAATTTCAAAATTGAGCCCTCCAAAACAGAAACATCGAAACACGAAAGTATTCTGCTCACCAGCGATGATGCTGCCGAAGTGCTGCGACACATCAAAGATCTCTGGCGCAAAATGCAAGCCAAACCAAGTAACAACTTGCCGTCTAACCTGCAAAAGCTAACCTACAACCCTGAGGCTTTCGATACTCCGGCAAAAAAAGAGGATTGGGCAGTAAAACCAGCTCCCAAAAGCTACTCTGAACAATTCGAGCCAGAAATATTTCAAAACAGTCAAGCCAGCTACGGCTCACTAGAAGCACACAAAGCCAAAGAAGCAGCCGCTTTTGAAGGCAATCTCAAAGCCATGCCGAGCTTTGGTCTTTTACAAACAATAGGCATCAATCAAAACACCGGCTTACTTGAAGTTAGTCAACGGGATGGCATGCTGCGAATTTATTTTGAGAGCGGCAAACCAGTACACGGTTCTTCCGCTGCCCAAGAAGGTCTCGATGTACTCTACGAATTTGTCCTGCAAGAAGAAGGCTTCTTCCGTTTCATCCCAGAGAAGCGCCCGGCACAAACCACCATTCGCATCAAACTCGATAGCTTTATTTTAGAAGCCGCTACTCTTTTCGATCAAACCAAGTATTTAAAATCACTGGGTCTAACAATGTACTCCGGTCTCTTTTCAAAAGAGTCAGTATCAGAAGAACAAGAGCTAGCCAAAATATTAGACAAACGCGGCGTCAAAACCGACGAAAACATTTGGCAATTTTACCAAGCACTAGAACAGCACCCCATTGTCGCCGACGCCGTCGAGCAGGCTGGTCTACCCTTACGACAGTGGACGCCAGCACTGTATAAGCTAGTGCAAAGCGGTCTCGTCAACATTTCAAACGATCGCCTTGACGATGAAGATCTTACTCAAAACTTGGTCACCAATTGGAGCTACGATCGCAAAGCCGTCGACAAACTGGCAGCCACTCTCTACGACCAGCGCAGCGGTTTGCTTAGATTTGAATTTTTGGTATGGACCATTGAAAAAGAAGTCGAACGCGCTCAAACTCAGATGTGGCCGTTATCGATAATGATTTTTGAATTTCGTAAGCAAGGCAAAGATGTCTCAAAACTTAGTGCCCACGACAAAGAGTTGGTACAAACTACACTAGCCGAAATTTCAGACTGCAAGCGCTCAATTGACTGGCTCTGCCACTTCGAAGAAGAACAATTTGCACTCTTGATGCCCGGCCTCGACGCCGCTCTCGCTGCCATGTTCGCAAAAAACTTCGCCGACATTTGCAATCGCAATTTAGGCAAACTAAGGGAAGGGCATTCAGAATGGGAATATAGCTTTGGGGTCTCAAGCATGCCAGGCGACACAATTGAATGGCAGAAGATGGTGGGCTTTGCCTGCGAGGCACAGCGCAAAGCACGCATCGCTAGAAGCGGTTTTGCCACGCACCAAGACGAAAAAAAACCTAGCTAAACCTTGCGAGGGGCCATGGGCTCTAGTGAAGATATTGTGCATGACGGTGCAAAGCAGCGAGCCTGGCGAGCCGCTAAGCTTCGCGAAGCTATAGATAACCAGACGCCATCAGAAATTATGGAAGCACGCACAGGCACCTCGGTGCCTCGCTTTGGCATCGATGGAATAGATGGCCTCGGTGAAGAAGCAAGCTCGGCAAGCCAGAAAAAGGCGAACCAGAGTGCGGTAAATTCGCCCAGCAACGGCGCAGAGGCAGCCGCACCCCAGCCAGCATTCACAGAACGCGATATTGAAGCGCTAGCAAAAGCCATAAGTGAAACCGTATTTCTACTGCCTGAGCAAGGGATTGTTTTCACCAAGGTTCAACTGGCAAAGGAACTCGGCGTCACCCTTGACGCTATGCTATCCATGACCGATGAAGGCTACGAACGCCTAGGCCTCGTGCAGATTAAACCGAGCAGGTAGAGAAGACATCTCAAAGCAACTTCAAACTAAAGTGCTGTCTTCAATTCTCCTGAAGCCACAGCTTGGGTTTTGCTGAACTGTTCAAGATCTGCCTGAACTTGCCTGTACACAACTTGCTTTATTTACTGTTGATAGGATACTCCCATCAGATCGGCTACCTTCTTTACCATGTCGACCTGAGAAGCACCCCAGCGAATTAAGCCAGAGGACAGACCTAAGCCGTAAGGACTTCAAACATCGGGGCGCTGAGTGAGATCATCTACGATTGGTGCGCAAAGAATAAAAGCATTTCTATAGACAAGAGTAACTATTTAAGCTATTCGAGTCGAGGTTCTGCCAAGGCGCCCTCAACTTCTCTGCTGCCATACTATAGAAACAACCGGCACAGGAAGTTCTGTTTACATGACAGGCAAGGCGAAAGCCTTAGGTTCCCAAGAAGTCAAACGAGTCCTTAGCGCCCTAAAGAATCCTTGCGGCAAAACACTTTTTCTGACCGGCTTATACACAGGTCTCAGAATTTCTGAACTAATCTCAATTGAACAAAACCAAATATTCACCACCAGCGGTGGCGTCAGGAATATACTCAAACTTCAAGCGCCGACCCAGGCAAATACATCGGCCGCATCCGCGCACACAACATCCTCCCGAAAACTTTCACTGAAGCCGGGCTAGATGGCGCATCCACAAACAGCATGAGGCGCACGATGCTCACCCAAATACCTAGGCCAGGCATTCCACTACGCACGATTCAAGAAATATCCGGCCACGCCAACTTAAGCCAACTCCAAGAATACCTAGCTCTAGACCCGGCCGACAACTAGTTAAGGGCCTAGTTAGAAGTCATGATGACATCTTCACTGCGAAAATTAGTACCAACGAAGCTGTAAAATCTTCTGCCGGGGTTCCAAACAACTAAACCAATCAGCTTTACCCCCTTGCATTTTGAAACCTTGCAGTTCCTTCCTTTTTACATAACTCAATGCTCACAAGAAAAAAGAACGGCCTAAAGGGCAAACAAGCTTTGGTCTAGCCATCCGATAACCTATGGAACTTTTCTACCTTTCTTCAAAAACACTCAACTTAAATTCGGCTTTTGATTTTTAGGTTCTCTTTGTTGGCCTTAGTACAGATGAACTTGAGGTTAGGCAAACCATCCAGTGCCGCCATTCCTTCTTTGCTTATGCTCGAGCCGACCGCCTCAATGTATTCAAGCTTTTTGCACGTGGCAATCAGCTTCCAGTCAGTAGTAGATAGACTGCACCCCTTAGAATTATTAATGATTAGTCGGGTAAGCTCGGTTGATCCAGCCAGAGCTTTAAGCAGTGCTGATAGCTGCGTACCATAAGAATACTCGAGAACCTTCAACCGCCTAAGACGTTTTAGTTGGGCTAAAGCTTGGCCTGTTATGCGGGTATGAGAAACGGTCAGTTCGGTCAGACACTTAAATCTATCAATGTGAGCAATGTCTTCGTCTTTAGCCTTGCGACAGTAGCTCAGGTTTAACTTAGTGGCGGCAGGCAGAAAGTCGCTTTCATCGCTTTCTTTCAAAGATAATTGGCTGTTTAGGTTCTTGTTTGCAGGCACTGTCGTGGTTTGATTTGTGCTAGCTATTACTGGCGTTAGGGAAGCATCGCTCAGTTTGTCAGTGCGCGCTGGTCTGATTTGCAACAGTAGTATTGTTACTGAAATCAATAGCACCACCGATAGTACTATTGATAGTACTATTGTTGTTCTCGTTCCTCGTATCGTTCTATCGATTGGTGTCAGGGGAGCTGTCTGCTCGATTTCGAGACGTTTGGTCGTGAATAAAATGGTACTTTCTAGTTCTCTTCCGGCCTGAATAGAGTTTAAGTCGTACACTACTTTCTCAAGACTTTGATAGCGATCCATCGGAGCTTTGGCAAGCAAGCGTGCCACAACCTGCTCTATTGAATCAGGAAAATTTCTGCCTGAAGCTTCTCTTAAAGTTGGTGGCTCCTGCGACTGGTGCAAAGTCATTGTTACTACGGGGTTAGCTCCTTTAAAAGGTGGATGACCAACCAGCGCTTCAAACAATGTGCAACCCAGCGAATAAATGTCAGAACGAGCATCGATGCGCCCGCCGATACACTGCTCGGGGCTCATATAATACGGGCTGCCAAACACTTCCCCCATTGAGGTAAGGTGCTGATTGCTGGGATCGCTTACACCCGAAAGCTTTGCTATACCGAAATCAACAATCTTGATTGTTGCACCAGCACTATCAGCGTTGTGTAGCAGAATAATATTGCCCGGCTTAATATCACGATGAATAATGCCTTTCTTGTGAGCGTAACCAAGACCTGAACAAACCTCGATGAATATAGGCAGAGCCTCAGCCAACGAGAGTGCACTATCACGCTTCAAGCGGTCCGCCAATGCCTCACCATCCAAAAGGTCCATAACATAGTACGGCAATCGCTCTTCATGCAGACCCAAATTATAAATACCAACAATATTGGGGTGATTCATTCGGGCAATGGCCTGTGCCTCCACCTGCAACCTACGCCAGGCAATCTCGGTTACTTGCTGAGAACTCAATGTTTTCATGGCAAATAGCTTCTGCAAGATGCGGTGACGCACACGATAGACATGGCCCATGCCACCAACGCCGAGAAGCGAAATAATCTCATAGTTCTCGCCAACCAAATCTAGCGGTTTGAGCTTACTATCAAGTAGTTGTGGGGGTACCTCAATAAAGCTGCTATCCGTGAGGTCAACCGCCGAGCCGCTAGTAAGCCTTGTACTATCTTGCCCATCGGTCACTTGCTCGCTTTCGAAGAAAGAATTCTCGAGAGATTGAGAGCCCTGAGATTGAGAGCCCTGAGAATGATCTTTCTGATTCACTGATTCGCTACCAAAGGATACAAAATGCTGTGCTAACTAAGCTCAGTCAAGCCGCTAACAGCAGGCAAACCAAAAGTTTAGAGTACAAATCGCTAATACGGTGCCAACTAAACGCACAATGATACGGTAAGTCACAATCGCACCAGTGTCTCACAGCAAATATCCAGCACCGTGCTGAAACGAAATGATTTTGGAGCTTGTTATCTGTCAAATAATCTACGTCAATCAGGGCTTACCTATTGCGCCAGCTGGCGTAAGCTAGTAAGCCTTGTACTATCTTGCCCATCGGTCACCTGCTCGCTTTCGAAGAAAGAATTCTCGAGAGATTGAGAGCCCTGAGATTGATCGTTATGATTCACTGATTCGCTACCAAAGGATACAGAATGCTGTGCTGACTAAGCTCAGTCAAACCGCTAACAGCAGTCAATCTCAAAGTTTAGAGTACAAATCGCTAATACGATGCCAACTAAAGACACAATGATACGGTAAGTCACAATGGCCCAGTGCCTCACAGAAAATATCCAGCAGCGTGCTGAAACGGAATGATTTTGGAACTTGTTACCTGTCAAATGATCTACGTCAATCAGGGCTTACTTATTGCGCCAGCTGGCGTAATTATCGCTTGGGCTCACAGACTATACTCTTATTTGCATTAAAATTGTGATGTACTAATCGTCTAAGCTCTATGCACGCAGGTCAGTTCGGTTCTTCAGGGACCAAACCTTTGTTTAGCTTTTCACGGAGAGCAACCAAATTATAGTGGTATTGCGCACAGTGCAAAAACTTGGCCTCTAAAAGTTAGATTGACTATATGTCTGCCGAATTTGCAGAACCCTAATTTTGAAGACAACATAGTCGACTGCTGGAATAGGAAGAAACTCCGAAACATTGGCTGCGAGAATGAGCATACTTAATTAACTAGCAACGCACTATTAAAGGGGCTTTTACTGCTTTCTTGACTCAACGTGACTCAACCTGTCACCCAACTAAATTTGCACAGCTTTGCAGAACACTGAAAAGGTGACTGGGTAAGTAACACAAAATCGACTGTTTTTGCTTCGAAACAGAATCTCCCACAAACGACCGAATGTGTTACAAGCTAGCTGCAACCAAATGCTGTGACGACGATCGCAATCAAATCCCCGTCAGTCATGATCAAATCGCACCAACCAACTAAGCCACTCCTCTCAAATAACTTGTATAAGCGAAAGCACTGAGTTCAATCTCGACTATCCACTATTTAGGGAATTATGTCGCAGTTGAGGAGCATATGAGTCGCGGCAAGCCTAGCTCTAGCTTTCTTTCCGACTACCGCAGAGATCTTCGTAGGCCTGGCTGGAAACTCTGGCACACGTGAGCAAAACGCTCTTTGAGCCACTATTAAATCTGACTTCTTGAACTGTGCTCCTGCCAGTATCTCTTTTGTTGTCTACACAAACGTTACGTTGATTCCTTCGAGGTATAAAAAGTCAGACGTCCTGAATGATCTTCCTACGTGGAAGATCATTCAGGACGTTTCCCTAATATTAGCCAGCGAAATTCCACTACACCATTAGGAAAATCGCGCTCTGGAATCATTTTTTTAACTATCATTCTCTTCTGTATCTTTTCACCTTTTCGAATGTTGGTAACAGCTACCCAAGCTGACCTCATTTTGTAGATGATGACTGCTCTCCGATAGCCGGTGCGACGTTGAAACACAACAGTATGGTACTTAGAGCGCAAACTAATACCAGATACAAGCAAGGCTTCCTCATTTCTAAAATTATGCAATAAGACCATCGTGCACGCTCGCAAATCGAACTTAAGCCGCTACTCCAGATTAAGCCGAGGGGTAGAACAGCCAAGGCCTCTGTTGAGGCCGTATAATTAGCAGATGGAGACCTCTAAATCATCACTATCGCAATTTCTCCTCCTCAATGAGCGCAACCTATTCTGGCTCTTTGTCGCTTCTTGCCTTGTTTTTATTGCCAACTGGTTTCTTGCTACCCACGGCTTCATCGAAATCGAAAATGACCGCCTCCGCCTGCTGCTCACAGCGGTGAGCATGTGCAGCCCGGTCATTGGCATTGTCGTGCTCTTTTCTCAGGATTGCCGCAACGAAGTTCCAATTATTGCCGCACTGGTCTTTCTCTCACTGCTGCTAATGTGGCCGACCGCTACTATTACTTGCTTTGCCATACTGCTTTTCTGCTGGACCAATAAGAGCCGAGCCTTGGGCATTGGCATTCTAGTAATTGTGCAGGTCTTCGCCGGAATTTTGCTTCTCACAGAGAAAACAGACGCTCACCAGATTGTCGAAATAGCAAGACTGACAATGCCTAAACACGAACTAGTGCTCAGAGGCCTGACCAAAGACGGAACCTACTGCACGAGCCTGGCCTTGCAAGAAGACTATCCAGTTATTACAGGCCTTCGTCTAGTCAAAACTTTCTATCGTCTGAAAGACGACGAATATGACTACAAAAAAGAGCTTTTCAGCCTAAGTCCCGTTGATGACAGTCATGCAGGCCTCGTTATACAACACGGCCCACGCTCTCAGCGCGTTGTTATCGACCTGACAATCAAAAACCGCTGGTCTGAGTTTGATGAGAACGTCTATTAGCCGACATCCTAGACAATCACTTAAGAACAGGCCGAACAAACTTTGCACCTGGGCGATACTCAGCAGTATTAAATACGGTGTCACACACTTGCTTGTGTTTTGAATCTTTAGTTTCTTGCGTGCACACTTTTAGCTTCCAAATAGAGTTGCCTTCTCCCCAGTAGGCATGCCGCTCACGATAGACAATGCCGAGGCGTTCGTAGACAAACTCAGTGACCAAGCCATGAATGTCTTTTTCTTTGCCAAAATCAAACTGATGAATAGGCATGGCCTCAACAAAGCGTTGATACGTACCATGATAACGGCGCTGTGCTTTAGCACAAGCTTCCACCGAAGGTGAATCAGAAAAGTGCTTCAACTCAACGAAGTTACCTGAGTCAATGCGACTCTGCACACGGAGAAGCACGGCCTTATCTGCCGCAGCCGCTGGCGCATATAACGCGGGAGCATCAAAGGAAACCACCCCACAGTTTATCCGCTCAACCTTCTCTGCAAACTGAGCGGCGATAGCTTGTTTCTGTTGCTTGCTCTGATTTTCGTAAAGCAAAAGACCGACAAAAGCAGATGCAACTAGAACACCGCACCAGAAAGACAACAATATCTTTTTCTTCAAAGATCGCTTGCGCTTCGAAAGCTTAGCGTTGCTGCCAGAGAACAAAATTTCTTTTAGTTCTGCGGTGATGCCAGGCTGCAAGCCTTTTAGAGCATCTTTGAGTTCATCAAAGCTTTCGAAGCGATCACCTGGATCTTTCTCCAAAGCCTTATTGACAATTTTCACCATTCGCGGCGGCACAGTGGCACCACTTTTCGACAAAGAACGGGGTGCTTCGTTGATATGCCTATTCATCATTTCATACGATGTATAACCGTCTATCGGCAATTTTCCTGATAGCACCTCATACATAACACAGCCAAAAGAATAAATATCAGTACGAAAATCAATCGGGCCACCAGTACACTGTTCCGGTGACATGTAGGCCGGTGTGCCGAGCACTTCACCAGTCATAGTCAAATGCTCACGGTTGTTCTCTTCATCTGATACTACTTTGGCCAGACCAAAATCTAAAATTTTGACAGTATCAGAGCCGTCTTCAGCCCTATCGAGCAGAATGTTCGAGGGTTTGATATCGCGGTGAATCAAACCAATCGCATGGGCAGCGGCAATGCCATCGCAGGCCTGCAAAAAGATCTTTAGGGCGCGGTCGCTATCCAAGCGTTTGTGCTGGGCGAGAACATCAGCCAAGGTTGTTCCCGGCGCCAATTCCATAGCAAGGTAGGGCTGCCCCTCTGGCAAAACGCCATAGTCATAAACAGCAGCGACATTAGGATGAACCAGAGTACTGATTGACTCGGCTTCATGCTGAAAACGCCTGATCTTCTCAGGCTTGTCGACAAACTCGGCATGCAAAATTTTGATTGCCACAGAGCGCCGCAAACCCTTCTGTTCAGCTTTGTACACAGTGGCAAAGCCGCCCATCCCGAGCACTTCAACAATTTGATATTTATCAGCAATAAGCTTGCCAATGAAGGGGTCGCGCCGCACCACTGCAAGAAGGCTATTGTCATCGGGACAGCGCTCCATCTCAGGGCTATATTTGACCTGGCAGGAGGGGCAGACTTTGCCAGTCACTAGCGAACGAGAATCCAAATCCATCAGGCTTCGCCTTTTGACGCTCAACAACCAATATTCCCACTATATTTACATTTGGAACCATTACTAATATTTTGCAAGATCATGTAAGTCGTTGGGTACAAATTGGGTATGAAGAACCACTTGACTCAGATTCTCAAATCTTATTCGGGAGAACTGGCCCAGCTAATGCCAACCGCCCTCAAAGATGGTGAGGGTTCAAAGCAAAAGCAAAAGCTGAAGAACACAATCTTAATCACAGCAGCAATGGCCCTGCTTCTAATTGTAGCGAGTCTGTTTTTAGGCAATAAATTTGAACTGATAATAATGGCTCTCATCGTCATTGGGCTGTTGTTTTATCTTTATCGCAGCCAAAATCAATTTCTCAAACAGCACGAAGAACAACAAATAAAACTGCACTCAATGGCCTCAGCAGTCGAAGAGCGCAATCGCGAGCTGAAGCGGCTGATAATGATCGACCCGCTCACCGAGGTCATGAACCGGCGGGGCTTTGAAAGGGTCTTGCAATCAGAAACAAATCGAGCGAAGCGAAACAACACTCAAAATTTTGCCTTGCTTATCGACTGCGATGACTTTAAGGGGGTGAATGAAAAGTACGGTCACTCAGTTGGCGATATTGTCTTGCAAGAGCTCTCGTCACGCCTACAGAAAGCTGTGAGACCATCTGATCACGTCGCTAGAATCGGTGGCGACGAATTTATGATTCTTGTGACAGACGCTGATCAATCGACAACGTTACAGGTGGCAGAAAGAGTAAGGTTGGCGGTGGCAGAAACACCGATAAACTTAGCCGATGGCGTTACAAAAATTACTACCAGTACTGGTGTCACAGCACTCTCTGATAATTTGATGTCGATTGAAGAAATACTAGCGGCAGCCAATTCAGGCCTTAAAATCAGCAAACGCTCAGGCAAGAATAGTGTTTCATTCTCAAAACCAGACGGCCAGGTCAACGAAATGGCCGAGGTGCTAGAAAAGCTACGTAGCGGTGAAGGCTTGAGAGCCGTATATCAGCCAATAGCGCAGCTTAGCAATCAGCATGTTATTGCCTACGAAATTCAGCCACGTGGCTTAGTGGGTGTTTTTGAACAACCCGAAGCATTTTACAAACTGGCCCGAGAACACAATCTGCGCACAGCAGTAGACTTACGCTGCCTCAAGCTATGCCTCAGTATGATGAACAAACTTCCAGACGCAGGCGATTGCCATGTCAAAGTTTTTTCTTCAACCTTGCTTGACATACCTGTCGACGGCCTCGAAGAAATTTTCAAAGTAACTGACCGCAAATTGTGCCTGGCCATAAGCGATCAAGAATTTCTGGCAGACCCGCTTTGCCTGAAGAATCACATCGACAAATTGAAAGAGCTTGGTGTTTCTATTGCTATTGACCAGATAGGTTCAGGCTTTAGCTCATTAGAAAGTCTATTTTTGCTTGAACCGCAATATCTCAGACTAGACAAGAGCCTAACTAAAAAATGCGAAAGCGGCGAGCAGCATCAGCTTTTCTTAAAAAATTTGGTTAAATTAGCGGCACAAATTAGTGCTAAAACTATTGCAGAAGGCATCGAATCGCCGGACCATTTACGCATAATGGCCGGATGTGGCATCGACTACGGCCAGGGATTGCTCTGGGGAATGCCTGTAGCATTTGGTGACACGTAATGAAAAAGAAAGTGAGAGTCGATTGCAGACAATCGTCAAAAGACTAAAGCCAAATCAAGAGATTTTTGCTGAAATCGAGTCACTCTGCCAGAAAGAGAACATAGAAGCCGGAGTAATTTTATCGCTGGTAGGCTCAGTCAAAACAGCGGCTTTACGCTTTGCCAATCAAGAAAATGCCAGCGCAATCGACGGCCCCCACGAAATAGTTTCAGTGACAGGAACGGTCTCGAAGGCTGGCTGTCACATACATATATCGATTTCCGACGGCACTGGCACCACTTTTGGTGGCCACCTTATGCCGGGGGCGATAGTCTACACAACAGTAGAGTTAGTAATACTAGACATGAGCGAAAGCTGCTCTTTCACACGCAGTCACTGCGAAATGTCTGGATTTGAAGAACTAATAGTGAATGAAAAGCTGTGAGAATGGCTACTAGTTGCCACTGACGAGAGGCGACTCACGTCTAGCTGCTTAAGTCTAGCTACTTGCCTGATGCGCGGATTTTCAAAGCATCGCCAAAGGAGCTCAAGCCAGCTCCATAATTGCCGTTGCGAGCATAGGCATCAGCCAAGAAAAAGGCAACAGCCGGGTTCTGCGGGTTAGTTTTCTTCAAGGCCGCCAACTTAGCCAAAGCAGCATCGTGGTTGCCATCAAATTCTTCTTGCACATGGGCGAGATAGGCAGCGGCCCAGATGTCTTTGGGGTCGCGCTTAATTAATTCGCCCAATTGGCTGAGACACTTTTGATAGTAGATGCGAATTTGCGGCTCGGCCCAAGTCGGAACATCATCGAGGGCACCAGGTATGCGCGGTATAGCTGAAGCCATTGGCCTTGTGCCAGTTAGAGCTGAAGCAAGAATGGCGGCACCACCTAACAATCCAGCGGTGGTCTTATTTTGTTTTTTCGGCATGATACCAGCCATGCGCTTTTCTAAATTGACTTTATTGCGAGCTTTAGTGGCAAACAAGTAAGCCTGCATGTAATAGCCCCAGCCAAGGCCATAACGAATGCAGTTGTTGTTAGGCTCGTCTTGCAAAGTTAACTCATACTGACCGACAGCACGATTGAAATAATCAGGGTCGCCAGTGGCCTGGGCCAAATTGCGCGCCCGGCGCACTTCTTTTAGGGCTTGCTCGACCTGACTAGTGCGAGTTAAGGCCACTGCATAAATGAAAGCAGCTTCGGGGCTGGTGGGGTACTGCTGAGCTTGTTGGGCCGCCTGAGCCAGATCGCAGTAAGGAGTAAGCGCATCTTGGCCGGTAGAACCAGACAAAATCACACCAGGGCGCCAAACGGTGGTCGATCGCGGGGCGTCGTTGTTATCAAACTTGGCTGTGCCAGCCTGAAGAGGCTGAGCGGGAGGAGGAGTAGTAGGAGTAATTGGTGTTACCGGACTAGCAAACTGATTGACCAGGTCAGGCGACATTACGCTTTTAACTTCTTCTGGCGGTTGTGTGACCTGCGGTGGTGCTGGAGCAGGCACATTGCGCTGCAAGCGGAATGACGATTGCGATTGATTGACCTCAACGCCCCCTTTCTGCACCGGCGCCGCTAGAGACATTGAAGGACACGAGCTCGTGAGCAAAAGAAGGGCAAAAATTGGCTTTAACTTCAAAAGAATCTGTCCTTAACAAAATAAACGACCTCACTCAATTGTGCCCACAATTGCGCTCAATTTATTGCCGAGAAAATAGCTTTTCTAACCCTTCACCAGGCTTAAGGCGATAAAGGGCTACCAAGACATAAAGGGACATTGCAATATTGCCCAAACAGGCTATGGCAAAAAACAAGAAAACTTTCAACGGAAGTGACTTTTCCCTGTAGCAGACCCAGAGAAAAAAAGAGAGGAAAGCAAAATAGGCATCAAACAGTGTTGCCTTAAACCAGACATCATTTAACACCACTGGCGGTATCGCCAGTATATTCTCCTGCGTAGCACACCAGACAGTGAGAGCGAGCATGAAAAAGAATATTATCGCGTAGAGCAGCCGCAACGAAAGAATCATGACTTAACGCCTTGTTTTGAAGACTCAACTCTAGACTTGAGAGCATTCAAAACCGTGGGCAAGTAGCCCTTAACCTGAGATGCTAGCAGCCAAGGTGGCATGACAAGGCCACCGTCCAAGTGAATGCTATAAGTCACAGCGGTAGAGAAAGATTTCGAAGCAGGCGAAACTCTTTCGACGGGCTCAAGTTCCCAGGTGCCCATAACTTCTTTGAAAGAACCCGATCTTCTCTTCCATTTGATCAATTTAGGTTTGGTTTCAACCAGGTTAACTACATAGTCAAATTTGATTGGACCACCCGGTTTGACTAGCTGCCTTACCAATTTCACCTCGCCTTCCGTGCCAACAACTTGGCACAGACTTAAATTGGTAAAAATTTCAGGCGACTTATCGTAGTCAACTAAAATGTCCCAGACCTTATCAGGAGGTGCCTCAATAAGCACCGAACCAACCACATAGGTATACTCACCGCGCTTCTCTGTTCGCACGTTCGGCTTAACACTGCTCACTGGAACCCCTTTTCGAATTGTCTCAGGGTCTCGCACAACGTTTGAGGCACGAGCTCCTTGAGCAAGAACTTGCGGCGCAAGAACTGCAAGCGCAAAAAGTAAGACCACACATATTGAAGTAATTGCATTGTTCTTCAAAACTTACTCCCCTGAAAAAGGCGGGGCCGACAACAATTGCTACCGGCCCCAAGATTCCCCCTATTGAGGCATCAGAACCTTATCGATCACATGAATCACTCCATTCGAAGCCTTAATATCTGTCGCAGTAACATTGGCGTCGTTTACACTCACCTTACCATCAACTACTTTGATGGCAACGTCAGAACCTTCCAAAGTTTTAGCAGATTTCAGCTTCACCACTTTCTTGGCCAGAACTTCACCACTGACCACATGGTAGGTGAGCACTTTAGCTAACTTCGCCTTATCAGCAAGCAGGGCGTTTAAAGCATCTGCTGGCACCTTGGCGAAAGCGGCATCATCTGGTGCGAACACAGTGAATGGTCCCTTCCCTTTAAGGGTTTCGACCAAGCCAGCAGCTCCTAGGGCTTTTGCCAGAGTATTGAACGATCCAGCGGCTACAGCAGTATCGACAATGTCCTTTTCTGCTGGCTTTGCCGACTTTGCCTCACCCTTGCTCGAGCAGGATGACCCAGCTAAAGCTTCGGTCATTGGGGCCAAGGCGAAAACACATGCCAATAATGGGCTAATAGCTTGAGAAATGCCTCTGCAGAATCTATTTGACAACATAGAACCTCCGACTGCCTTATAGATGGCAGCATTAAAACTGTAATGACTTATAGAAGTTTGACTGAAAATACATTTATAGTCAATCCTCTATTCGTTAATTGTAAAATGTGTCAGGAGACAAAAATGAACCTATCTAGACGCGAAAAAATCCTAGAAGCGGCAACCTGGCTATTTGGCTACTACGGCTTTGAGAAAACCACTGTAGATGACATCGCCGACCGAGCATCAATTAGCAAAGGCTCTGTCTATCTTGAATTTCAGAATAAAGAAGCAATTCTTGTTGCTGTAGTTCAACAATTCACCAGCCGCGAACTTGAGCGCATAAACCAATTGGTAAAAGATGGCAAGGCACCTTACCTAAGCGTGCTGCGCGAGCTTCTGCACGGCCACGTAATGTCTTACTGGTCAATTGCTAGCGGCCAACTGCATAGCCCCGAGGTAATTGCCTCAGCCAATCCATCTATCATGGCTGAAATTATGAACTTCCAGGGCGCCATATTTTTACAGATTGCTTTCTTGCTTGAAAAAGCTGCCAGCAACAAAGAGATAGCCCCAGCCAAGGCCCCCGAAGATTACTTCTATCAAGCCGAGCTAGTCTGCTATCTACTTGCTGCTCTCTTTCCACCCTATGACCGCCTCAAAGCGCGCGATCCCAGGTCATTTACCGAAGCGACCTTGCGCAAATATGCGGACAGCATGATTTCTATGACTCTAGCTGGTGTTCGCGCTGGCCTGGAATAAACGCCCTCAACAGACACCTTAAACAAAAGCGCCCGAAATCTATTCAAGAATTTTGCGTGCAGCAGCTAAATCGGCTTTCGACTTTTCCATATTGCCCATACGAGCGTGCAAGTCAGCCCGTTCTTTATAGGCGATAGAGCTGGGTTCACTGGCAATAGCCTTGTCTAAATCTTTCAAAGCGGCAGGGTAATTTTTGAGCTGCTTATAAATGCTACTGCGCAAACGAAATACATCGGGATCATTCGGCACAATCGCCATTAGACGAGCAGTCTCTTTTAGCGCTTCTTCCGGCTTACCAGCCTTGATCAAACAATTGACAATCTGATGGCGGACCCAGTCAGAAGAATGACAACGATCCGACTGACGAAAAGCTTCTGCCGCTTCAGCATAGCGCCCCATCTGTTCAAGAATACCGGCTTTGGTGCTGGAAACCGAAGTACTTTTTTCATAGTACTTCTCAGCATCCAGAGCGGCTTTGTAGGCCTGATCATAACGTTTGAGCATACTAAGTACTCGAGCTCTGACCAGATATCCATAGCCGTATTTCACTGGGCACCTGAGCGCCTGATTGACATAGGTCAGTGCCTCCTCAAGCCGATCTTGCAACAGGGCAATTTCAGCCAATCGACAATAGGCTTTACTACAATTCTTATCGATGGCAATGGCTTGTTTTAAAAAGTTTTGGGCTTTATCGGCATCGGCAGTATCGTCTAAGTCATCCATGTAAGTGTAGGCAGAGCCGCAAAGCACTTCAGGAGTAATGCAGTTTGCCTTGCGTAGTTTCTCAAAAATTACTTTGGCTTCGGCGATGTGCTTGTTCTCTCTAAACTCCTCGCCAATGATGCACAAGAAAAATACTTCATCAGGTGTGTAACTGTTTTTGTGGTTAAAAATCAGTTTTTTGTACCGGACCTCATTGACGGGAGCTAAAGCAAAATCATCCAACGCCAACACAGCAACGCCAGAAACGAGAGCAGCGGCTAGCGAAAAAAGAATTCCTGTAGTTAAGCGAAAACCAACAACCATTGAAAGCCTCAAGCGATCTAAAAACATCTTTCCCAGCAAAAGCTCGATTCACTCCTCAGGCAGAAATAAACAGCAAGCCCGACGGTAGAAGAGCGGCAAATAAATACAAACTTAAACCCAAACCTTGGCCAAATTTTTTTACCAATATGTTAATTTGGTCGAACAATAAATCTCCATAGATAAGGCGTATGGCAAGACCGAAAAGTATTCCCAATAGAGCTGAACTGATCATTGGCGCTGCCGAAGAACTATTTGCGCGTTATGGCTATGAACGTACTAGCATCGACGATATTGCCCGTCACCTTGGTATTGGCAAAGGCTCTATTTATCTAGATTTTCGCACCAAAGACGACATCCTCTTCACCGTCATCTCTAAACATGCTGAGTCTATGAAACAGCTCATGCAAGAAAAGCTTGACAATACCGGCAGCTCCCCGCTGGCAGCCCTGAAAGAAACTCTTGAACAGAGTATTGCCATGGTTTACGACAATGTCACCCGCGACATTCATACACCCGAAGCATTGCTCCATACCTCTTTAACTATGAAAAGTCGCTTTGCCGACTTCTTTGTCTTTAAGCGCACCGCTATTCTCCAATTGCTGCAAATGGCAGCAAAAGCTGGCGAAATTGCAGCAGAAAAGGCGAGTGAAGAAATGGCCATAACAATCTTGATGACCACATCTACGCTCTATCCACCGTATTTCAACAACTATACTGAATCTGAAACTACAATCAAAAAACCACAACTGATGAAGCAAGCCAAGCTCACCCTGGGCTTGTTGATTGACGGTTTGCAAGCCAGCTCAGTCGAGCCTTAGATGCAAGGTTCTCACTTCAAGCTCTTACTTCAAGCTCTTACTTCAAGCTCTTACTTCAAGTACTTGGCGAACCAGTCTTGGGCCAGGTGCGCCACTTGTTCCAAAGAGCCTGGCTCCTCAAAGAGATGCGCAGCGCCATCGATCACTGCTAGGTGTTTAGCACAGGCCAATCGCGAAACTGCTTCTTGGTTGAGCTTTAGCACATCATGATCATTAGCACCGACAATGAGCAAAGTAGGTGCATGAACATCCTCAAGCACATCAGCTGCTAAGTCAACCCTACCACCGCGAGAAACCACTGCACTAACAAATTTACTTCTTCTCTCAGCAGCAACAAGACCAGCAGCAGCTCCAGTGCTAGCGCCAAATAGTCCAACCTTCAAACCCTTGGTATTCTCATCAACGACCATGGCGTCGATTACGGCAACGAGTCGCTCAGAGAGAAAATCTATGTCAAAACGATACTCACCACTGGCAGTATCGTGATGCTCTTCTACTTGACTAAGCAGGTCTACAAGCAAAGTTCCTAAACCGTTGCTATTAAGTGCACTTGCCACAAACTGGTTTCTCGGGCTAAAGCGACTACTAGCACTGCCATGAGCAAAAATAACCAAACCAGAAGCATGCTCAGGCACTACCAGATCAGCAGTTAAACTTGTCTTGCCCGATTGAATAGTGAGTGAAGTTCTTACTTCCTGAGTTCGCGAACCGAATTTCATGTCTTGCTCCTTCAATAAGCCGAATTCCGCCTCTCCACTACTTTAGAAGAGGCAGAATTCGGCGACATCAGCCGGAAGACTTAACGACAGAAATCATCCCGCTCACTTTAACAAAAGCGCAGAGGTTCTTCAGTTGAAAGCTAAAAACCCACCTAAACTGGTGCCCAGTTAGTGCCGCTTGTGCTGAAGACATCAATGAACGGCGCGTGAATATTGACTCTAGCCGCAGCCTTAATCCTTCGCCCCAAAGTATCTTGAGCCCGAGTGGCCACATATGGATTCTCATCAAGCACTAGCTCACTAAGCACTGGTGATGGCAGGTTGTGGTTTTCGGCCAACGAATAGCGGACATCGGCGTCTGGGTCATGGGCCAGTGCCATCAGGATGCCCACTGGAGCAGCGGGGTTATCGGCTACGGCAGTGCGAACCTCAGGGTGCTTATCTGCGGCCATCTGAGCCAGTACTTCAGGCGCATCACCGAGGTTCTCAACCACCGCAACCAGCAAATTAGGGTCACGGGCTGGCAAGAACAACTGTTCTTTCACTGTATTGGTCCGCAACACCGAAGCATTCTTATAAAAAACACGCAGCCAACTACTTGCCGAGACCGAGCGTCCCGAGCGAGCCAGTCGAGCACGTTCTGCCCGCAAACGAACTTTGATCATCTGAAATGCAGAAGCATTTTGCGTTTTCTTTTTTGACATAAAAACCGTCCTTCTTTCCTACCTTCTTTCGAGCACAATCGTTCCAAGTTGTGTCGACTGGCCTTGCGACCGCGAGGAAGAGGCAAAAGTTCCCAAAACAAACATATCGAACAAGATTAAAATTGCTCAAATTGACACTAATGCCGCTCACAGCAACGTTTCACAAAGTCATGGCTTTTTATTAGGCAATCTCACTCTAAATGTCGCACCAGCAAATGGTGCCGATATACAAACTATTGAGCCACCGCCACTCTCGACGATACGCCTAGCAACATAGAGACCCAAACCAGAAGGCTTTCGAGTGGCAGAGCGAGACGGTGTTACACGCTCAAAAAGAACAGGCAAAAGCTCTGGGTCAACACCATCACCATCATCAATGACTTGCAGCACCAGAGCATTGTCACTATCGAGATCGGCAGAAAGAACAACTTCGCTGCCATACTGGGCATGGCTGCAGGCATTGTGCAAAAGATTGATTAACACTCGATGCAGACCACATGAATCGCAATAGACAAAATTGCAATCATCAGCAATTTTTATCGATGCAGTAAGATTGCGCTCGACAAAAATTGGCTCTAACTCTTGCAAGCAAGAAGCGACAATATCGACTAGGTCTTGAATAGCTATATACGGCTTACTCTCAGCCACTTCATCTTTGTGGACATAAAGCAAATTGCTCACCATACTGATCATCTTCTGATTGCTTCCACGCAGCTTCAAGATCGCCGCTTCAAGCTTATCGCTCAGCTCACCAAATTGACCGTTGGCGATCGCACCCAGAACTTGATCGGCGCCAATCAAAGGAACTTTCATTTCATTCATCATAGCCATATTTAGTGCTTCCATTTCTTGTGTGCGTTCAACTCTCTCCGTAACGTTAGTGGCAATCAAAATCAAGCCGGTGACTATATCTTGCTTGTTATCCTTGATCGGCCAAATGGCAATATCCCAATACTCAGAGCGCTCGCGACTAATGCTATCTACTCTTACTTCAAAGTTAGCAATTCGGCATGGCTTGGCTGTCCGCAACACTTTCTCAAAACAAACAACAGGCAACTGCGGAATGAAACTAAAAATGCGCTTGCCCTTTAAATTCTCGCCAAGATAAGAAAAGCCTTCCACAAAAGCTTGATTGGCTTCAGTCACAAACAATGTAGTGGACAACTTGGCTGTAGCAATCGGAGAATATTCAATAATCTGCTTAGAGGTAGCACCATCGCGTCTGACAGTTTGAACCTTTGCCTTCTCTAAGCGCCCACGCTCAACAGCGAAACGAACGGCACGCACCAGGTCTGCACCGGTAAGATTGTCACGGGTGATGCAGTCTTGCGCGCCATTCTGCAAAGCGTGCAATGCCGATTCTCCGTCAGTGAAGTTGGTTAAAACCACAATTGGTGTGGCCGGAAAGAGCGCGTGGACTCGGGCAAGGTCACTCAAACTAGAATCATCAAGAATAGGCAAATCTAATACCAATACATCAAAGTGCCGAGCAGCAAGCACTTTCAGGCCATCATCGAGGTTAGTCACTCGTCCAACATCGACTAATCCCCTTTGTAATTCAATCACTGCTCCTTCTGCATGGTCGTCAATCGGTTGATTCTCGCCAAATTGTCGATTGGTCTGCACAATCAAGACACTAAGCGGCAATTTTATGCCAGCCAAATCTAAGAACAAAAGCGAGTCCATAGACCCTCCCTGAACGACGCCAAGCTCAATTAACAACCTACCAGCATCGTAGCAATGGCAGCAGAAAGAAGTAATCGGTTGATCGGCGGATAAATCACTTCCGATGCCTCGACTAAAACCCCTTAAAGAGTCGACTCCCGGAAGGTTGATGGCCTCAACCTACCGGGATTCGTCTCTACCCCCACGGTAACTTTATAAAATTGTGCTCTTCGCAGAACTCAGTGCTTTCAATTAGCGACTTCGGTGCGGTGCGTTTGCTCTATTAAACTAATGGCAACTACGTGAAAAAGACGTGACTAAAAAATCTCGTCTTAGTTATTTTTTCGATTTCGGACATTAACGCATGCGACCGGAATTCATAAATACTGAATGCTGCAAAATCGAGAACTGTTGCTTGAGCTGGCCGTAGCGCATCTGTACAGCGGCATTGGGGCCAGCCTGGTTGAACTGGGTCTCAAAGTTACTAAAGGCCGTCGCCATCAATTGCACCTGCATCTGCTGCTGGCCAAAACTATTGGAGCGAGCCAAACTGTTACCTGCACTCTTAACGGTTGACTGCAATTGCTGCAAGGCGTTGGCCATGGCAAAAATAGCTGAGGGATTGCTGGCATTAAATCCACCAGAAGCCACCGACTTCTGCGCGAAACTAGAGAAATCGCGCATGGCATTGTTCAAATCGCTCACACGGCCACTTACATTGAGGCTGGTATTAGCAAACTGATTGCCAAAGTTGTTGTTAAAGCCAGGATTATTAAATCCACTGCTGCTGCTACCGAAACTATTGGTTCCAAAATTATTGAAACTATTGTTGCCATTGAAAGCAGGATTAAATGCTGGATTAAATCCGTGATGAAAACCTGAGTGGATGCCCGATTGATTAACTCCGGCTTGGTAATAGGGATTTCCGTAGGGATTAGCGTTGGGGTTTCCATAGGGATTGGCATAGGGGTTACCGTAAGGATTACCAGACGGATTGCCGCCAAAATAGCCGATTTCGTTCTTTATGTTCATCCAGCGCGATGGCACATCAGGAGAGTTACTAGCTAGGCCGATAAAATTATCAACACTGGCTGCACTAGCTTGCAGACTGGCAAACGGAGGATTACCAAATTGGCCGTTCTGATATTGGTTATTATTCGAATTGTTCGGAGCCCGTTTTACGTCCTGGCTAAAGGCTTGCAACGCTGTGCAAAGCTGCATCTCCTGGCTTCCCACCGGCGGCGGCCACTTACCTTGTAGTGTCAAAGCGGTCTGCACAGAACGAACTAGCTGATCGGTGTCACGCTGCAAACTATCATTTCCACCCGCCTGCACCGCCGGAGTTTGCAACAGAGCAATGACAAACAGAGCCAAGGCAGACCTATGACTGAGGCGAAGAAAATTTGTCAAATACTCGTGCATACTCGGCTTGTTCAATTTTGGTCTCCTTTTAGTTCGCCAAATCGTCTTTGACGACCAACTGGCCCTTGTTCAGGCCAAACTTGGTTTTCTTGCCAATAACTATTTCGATAGAATTGACTAAGTCTGGTTCTATCCGATTATGAAATGCACTCTGGGCCTTTACCATTGAGTCGTCCACAACCACATCTGGTGGCACATTCCGGAGCACGCGAATGACAGTTCCTTGAGCAGTGTTAGCCTCAAGCTTCTCCGCTTTGTGCATAGCAACTTCGCTCACCGCGATTTCACTGCCAGCATAATATCCCGCACCCATAGCGATGGGCACGAGGAACAAGAAATACTTGATTGGCTTAAGGCTTGTGTCTTTCTCAGTCATTTAATTTATTCACTTGAGGTCTGGCAGAATATCATGCTTGGCTAAATGATGACCTTTCGTCAGCGCCCACTTGGTCTTACGCCCAATGCAATCAGAGGCAAAAGAAAAAGCATCAAGGGAGATGTGGTCGACGGTTTCGTAGCGTTCATCAATATTACTGCTGCCAATTTCAGCCCCAGCAGGAATATCTTTTGTCAGAGCTACTAGCTTAATGCGCAACGGCTCAGCCCCGATAGCAGGGCTCTGCTGCTCCGAACGCCAGACATTGAACCAACCCCAATAATAGGTTGCAGCGGTGCAAGCCAGAAAGGCAAACATCACTCCTAATATCACTAATAATTGCTTTGCAGCCATTGCCCTATGCCGTTAAATTTGCCGCGAGGCCTGCCTTCAAACCAATCTTCAAGCTAGCCATGAAGATAATCGCTCAGCCTAAAATCGTAGCACTAATGAGCCACTCAAGCCCCGTCAGTATTGCCGCAGGCGCTAATGAGCTTAATGTAGAGTGCGTATTCCCCCCATTACAACCAGAGATGGATTGCCTTATCTTAATGATCAGCAATCGACTCAGGAGCCAGCAATGTCTGATCAGCCAAAAGAAAACCCCGTCTTCAAAAGCTTTAGCGGCGGGCTTAATCTAAACTCAGTAGACATTCACAAGAGTCTAGCGCCCAAAGCGGCAGACGCTCCTGCATCAACCGCCAAAGATTTACCAGGCCTAACGGTACAATCAGAACCAACTCTGCGCCGCTTACCGGCAACAACAGAACAAGCTGCTCCGAGCGAGACTGTTCTGCGACGAGTACCAGAGCCAAAGCCAGTTCCGCCACCTATCAAAGATGATGAGATTCCTCGCCCACACCGCAGCAAACTCACTGCCGGCCAAGAATTGAGCAATAAGATAGAAATTCCATCGGCCTTGCTCTCGGGTTACCTGATGGCCAAGCGCGGCAGTCAAAACGCTGCCGAATCAGCCGGCGCTAAGGTTGCCACCTTAAGCGACCACGCCATTCCACAAAGCCTTGCTACTGACTTCAATATCAGTCGTGAAGACCTGACCACCAGACTGAGAAGCAAACTCACCCAAGCAAGCACAACAGCAGATGCTGCATTTCAAGCGGACCCTACTCTGCTTGATAAAGGCTATCGCTTCGAATTCGAAAAAGCCAACCTGGCTGATGACCTAGTGAAGAAACTCCATCGCCCAGGCGACCTAGATGAAGTGCTCAAGGCCATCGACAATGTGCCCAAAACAGCTCTTACTCCTGAGCAACTGGTGCAAGTCAGTGAATACTCTGAACACCTGGGCAAGAGCCCACTTTTGCAACAAGAAGATTTGACCAAATGGACCACCGAACTCGATGTAAATGCTGAGAAATTCAGGAAGGCACTAGCCGAAGCTGGCCCTGGCGGTACTAGTGAACTAACCGAAGCTGGTCGCGCCGCTAATCTTGCCGAACGCGAATTTTATGGCAGTTTGCAGAATCTACGCGCCAATATTGGCTTGAGCAAGCATGCTGCTGATTTGGAAATGCAAGAATTGATGAGAAGCAATCCAACGCTCTTCGATACAGGTAGAAGATTTGAATTTGATCCAGCCCTCAGTGCCGAAAAAGTTGCCGAGCTGAAACGCCCAGAACAACTCAAAGGTCTACTCGGACAAATTGAAAGAACTCACGCACCTGGTGCTGAAAAGCTCATCACCAGCCAGGGAGAGCACCTCGCAGCCCTGAAAGGCTTGAGCAAAAACCCAGTTATCGCAAGCGAAGGCTTGTCAGATATGGCAGCCACCCTAGAGAGAAATGCTGGCAAAATTATTGAATCAAGAGGCAAGGCTTTCAGCTTGCTCGGCCAAGAACAAGCAACTTTCATGAAAACCAGCCTGCTTACATTGGGCACTGGTGTCGGCATCAATTGGGCAGTGGATAAACTAGCATTCCGCGACCAAACTGCTGGCGTTTTAACCCATGGCGCTAACATCCTTGGACCGGCTATTTTGCTCTCAAACTACAAACCACAGATAAAGCTGGGCGTAATTGTTGGCTCCCACGTCTTGGCCCGCATCGCCGAGATGCCAAGCAAAGACCACCTAGAAAGCTCATTCAAGAAATAAGCTCTAACCGTTTAGACGAGTAAACAAGCAGTTCAATCGCGTTAACGTTAATTGAAATGACTAGACATTGTTGCCAAAATGGTCACTAACATCTTGGTTAATAATGGAGCATCGCGTACTTTTATGAGCAAATACAATAAATTATCGAAAGATGATGCTGCCGTATTACTGGTCGACCATCAAGCTGGTTTGCTCTCGCTGGTGAGAGACTTCACCCCTGACGAGTTCAAGAACAACGTACTAGCCCTGGCTGACCTGGCAAAATTCTTCAACTTACCGACAATTTTGACCACAAGCTTTGAGCAAGGCCCCAACGGACCACTCGTGCCCGAGCTCAAAGCCATGTTTCCGGATGCTCCATATATTGCTCGCCCCGGCCAAATTAACGCTTGGGATAACGTCGATTTCGTCGCCGCAGTAAAGAAAACTGGACGCAAGCAATTGATTATTGCCGGTGTAGTTACCGACGTTTGTGTTGCCTTCCCCGCTCTTTCGGCTATGGAAGAAGGCTTTGAAGTATTTGTTGTCACCGATGCCTCTGGCACATTTAACACCACAGTACGCGATGCAGCCTGGAGTCGCATGACTCAAAACGGTGCGCAATTGATGAACTGGTTCAGTGTCGCTTGCGAATTGCACCGCGACTGGCGCAACGATATCGAAGGGCTCGGCGCCTTGCTCTCCAATCACCTACCTGCCTACAGCAATTTGATGCAGAGCTATTCGCAGAAGTAAGCGCGAGCTTAGGGCAAGCAAGTCTTAATTGCTTCTCTCACCTTCTTTGTGTGCTCTTCACCGATCGGGATTTTGCCGAGAGCCGGAGGCATCACTAACGCACAAATAGCAGTCAAAAATGGCAGCGCTGAAAGACAACGTCGCAAGCAGAGAGGCAAGGCATTCGATACCCTGCTAGAGTTTAGCAATCGCCCTTTGGTGTGTCTCGACATTGGTAGCTTCTTCGATAAGATTGCTAGATATTAATGCCTGCACTCAAATGGCACACTGGTAGAAGCACTAATGCACATGACCAAGATATAGAGCTTTTAACGAGCTTTAGCTAACAGAGGCAATTCACTCACTATTGCATCCCAAGGTACACATAATAGCTGCTCATCCGTCAACTCAATCAAGCCCACCTGGAGCAGCTCTTTGACGTCTGTATGAACGTTCTTGTAATCGCGATGTAACTCGGCAGCTAACTTGCGAATACTCAAAGGACCAGATGACCGAAGATACTGAAGCAGTTCAAAGCGCTTAGGCGACAAATACTGAAAGAGTGTGGCCATATCTTGAAAATGTAATCGATTGATTGGCCCCTCCAAAGAAAGACCTTGCTCTGCACGTTTCCAGGCTTTTACAAAGCCTGCTGAGACTTTTCGTGCGCCAGCTATACCCACAGCTAGTTCTTTCTTCTGCTTACTCAAGGCGCTCACCTCGTATCCCTTCTACATCTTTGATGAAATCGGCCTGCAGTGTCTCAACATTCACAAACTGATAAGGCTCTTCGCGTCCGTCAATATGACGGTGGCCTCCTTTGCCAGCCTCATTGTCGTATCTCACCAGAGTTTCACCGGGCAGACCGTAATGGAGTCGATACTTTAAGGCGTGAGGCCGTTCAATAGACTTACTAGGGAGCCGCCAAAGTACCATCTCTAAAATAGCGCCATCCGCGAAGACGAACTTATCTCTAAAAATCAGCGTTGCCTTCATTAGACCACAATACCATATGGTGCAATTACCACCGGTAATAATTAACAAAAAACGAGTGGCTGCACCCAGTCGTAGGCAACTTAAAATGCTGCAACTAGTCAATTGGTGGGCTTAGCTGGGGGAGTGGCGCTGACGCAGGGCAAATTTGGGTATGACTATTTTTGCTAGGATGAAATTCATGGTTGTTTTACCAAGTCGAGATTCGAGAAGCATTAAATGCGCCGCAAAAACACTCTTTCACTACCGCTTCTCTTGTCGCTTCTTTCAGCGCTTTCAGTAGCGACCGAAATCTCCTTTGCTGGCGCCAGCTATGCAAGCAACGGCGTCACAGACTACTTTCCGCCTCCTGTACCAGTCGTACCAAATCAACGACCGCTAACTTCAGGTGTTAGTAGCACCGGCCCCCTGCAAGGCGGCATCAAAAGCGAAACACAATTAAATCCATCACTGCGGCTCTTTCCTCAATTTCAAGGTCAAGTCAACGGTAATGGCGCCTACGGTCGCTCGTTGTCGCCCCTGAGAGATTCATACACACCAGAACAAATTCGCGGCAACGTGCACACGGGCGGCACCAATGGTGGCATAAGCGGCGGACCTGTGGAGCTGCTCGGCGACACTGCCAGAGGTGGCAACGGTAGAATGTACGGGTTGATTGCACCCATATCTTCTTATACCAGGACACCGGCTCACGGCGTGGTCAACTATGTTCCAGGCTCAAATGTCACATCAATATTTAGTGGCAGTAGCAGGTCGGTTGACACCACCCCCAATCACTACCAGACAGTTGGTAAAGGCGTAACAGTTCTATCACCAGAGCTAGCAGTTTCATCTGTGCCAGTTCCTGTTACTGCGCAACCGACCACATTTTTCGGCGGACGCATGGTAGGCTCTGCCTTAGGTGCGCTAACAAGTGCTATTCAGCCGGCACTGCAAATGATTGCGCCGGGAATATACACAGTTAGTAATTTACGAACCAGTCTTCCTCAAGTTGAAGAGACTCATTACATCACCAGACACGGTATCACCACTGCACCAGGTTACGAAGTAACTATTACGCCACCAGGCCAGAGCAAAGAGACCCTGGGAGGCCGCTGGTCAGCCAATCAACCGACACCAGTTAGCTTGAGCGCTGTGCCAGGCACCCTGCAATCGCAGAGAATTTTCACCCGGATAGAACCAGTTAGTGAGATGGCGAGAACCCGTGTACTCTCACAATTTCAAGCACCACCTTGCGACACCTGGCCGCAATGGTATCGCGTCGTAGCTAAAGCAATCTACACTCGCTGGCAGACAGCCGATGTCTGCCCGGGAACAGCAAAACTTGAAGTGACAATCAAACCAGATCACGACATTTCCGGCCGAGTTGTCGAATTCATTCCAGCCGCTGACGTTGAACGCAATATACCAAGAGAAACAGAATTCAGAGAAACGGCTGTGCAGATTGTTGATCAAGTGGGCTTCTTTGAAATACCTGATTTCCCCAAGCCACCAGCCAATCAAGTGACTTTCGATATCGACCTCAAACGCACTGTTGATGGTCCAACTGGTGTTTCAATTGTGGGCGTACCTGCGAAGTAGCTCCCAAAGCAGTCAGAATAAACAATAACCGACTAGTCATTTCATCGGCGCTCATTCAAGAGAGGAACAGTTTGCATGTGATCCTCAATGATTACCTTGAATGACTCTGGTATAGGGAGTTCACCGCGCAACTTGAGCCAGGATGACTTCAGGGCATCAATTGTTTCAAAGACGGTTTTAACAACTACTCGCTCAGGCAATTTGGCTATCTTGGCGAAATTCTTGAAATCAGCAATTCCAATTTTATTGAAATCTCTCACTCCTGCCATTTTGTGAGGAAGCGCCCGAGAGATACCAGGATAAACAATTGTCGACACCAAATCATAGGCCGGCGACAACTTCGCTTGTCTAGTATCGGGATAAATCACCGACCAGTTCTTCAAATGCATATCGGCATTACCAAGGGCAAAAGTATGAACCAAACGGCGGACAAACTCCATAACATCATCCAGACCTGACTCCAACCATAGCACACTAGCAATTGACTGATAGTTATAGCGCTCATCGTACTTTTCATAGACAGAAAACACTTGAGCAAAATCTTCCATATGAACTCTGCCACCACTTGCAGTGCGATCAAATCGCTTTGAGATTAGACAATCACCGCGTAGCTGCTCTGGTAGATCCGTTGGTAAATTTTCGAAGTCACGCAGCGGCAACAGTTTATTCTCTGCCACCGTAATGCCAATCTGTTCGGCAAGCCGCAGCATAGAGTACTCCAACTCGTTAAGATGCGGAAAAGATGACGACGGAAGTTTAACCACCCAATGCCCGCCAACGCCCCGAGCTGGAATTACCAACTTGGAATTGATCATATCTCCTGAGAACTTGAGCTGCACACCGGCGAGTGAAAAGCGCAATTTACCATTGCCTGCGCCTACCGAAAGTTCTGGATCGACACTCGGCTCGTCGGGCAAAGGCACCCCGTTATCTCCACGCAAAACAGTTGCACCAGGCAAATCTTCAGACAGTGCTAGCAATAGAGAAAACTCCTGGCTCTCTCGAACTCCCGCCCTAGCAGCCAAATATGTTCGCAATTTACCTTCTGGTAGTAAATGAGAAAAAAATGGCGAGAGCTTACCAGAAGGCGAGACAAGGTTGGCAGAGGTCCTAACATCCCGAAGAATGTTCTGATAAGAGAGGCTAAGCGTCGGCCGGGAGTGATCCAGTAGGTACTGTTCGTCAAATGAAAAAACAGTCCTGCCGTCTAGAAGCTGACTGAGCACTCCGATGTAATACTGATTTAAATAAACCTCTATGCTTCTAGAAGACACGACGACTAAACCTCATCTGGCAACGGGCCATAAGCAGGCGGAAGGTCTTCAGCAACCCGCAGGCCATCTGAACTAATCATGTAAGAAACAGCTGGCACATCACGACGAGGAACAAGCATAATCTCCAAATCGAGCACCCGCGCCCAATCAACAAGGGTGCTTGTTTTAATGTCGTGCTTTCCACGCTCAACCTGCGACAAGTAGCTTTGGCCTAACTGCAATAGTTCGGCTAACTGCGACTGGGTAAGCCCCTTGGTTCGCCTGGCCTGGAGAAGAGAGCGATATAAATCGTCCATAGGAATTTAGTTACTCCATTAGCTATCCAGAGCAAAATAGTCAATATAACAACTATTATAATGCCGCAAACTAGATAACGCAAAGACTAATTCTGGCAACAATAGTCAATACAGCAACTATTTAACCTTACTAGCCCGCAGCCGCCTTAACTCTTCACGCACCCGAGCAAGCTCTTCACCCGGTGTGGCCGCTTTCTTAGTATGCCTAGTTTCAGGCGCCTTAGTCATAGCGGCGATCATGCCGCGACGCATACCAAAAGACACAAGCGGGTCAGAAGTGATACTGCTGACGATATCATATTCAGCACCAAGGGTAGTAAGCTCGTCGTCCAAAATCTGAGCAAGCTCCTGCCCGGCGGCATCATCACCTAATTGCAAGAAGAGAAACTGGGCCTCTTGCGGCGAGCGAACTCGCTTAGAGGCCGCAATCAAAATGTTCTCGATCTCGTCATTGGAAACTAAGGCATCGGTAATTACAACCACTAAGAGCGGCTTGCGATTGGCATTCTTGAAGTGTCTGTCAATCACTTCATTGAGAGGAGTAGCTAAATTAGTACCACCACCCGGGTGTCGATTATGCAAAAATTGGCGGACATTGGCTGCGGTGCAATTGGTAAAAATCTCATGATTACTCTCAAATGTGCAGAGAGTAAATCCGCCGCTACCAAGGCGTTCAGCCTCTTTGGCCAAACTGACAATTTCTTTACTGCACCACTCCCACTTTGTCATTGGTGGAGAATTCAGCCTGTCGTCCATCGAGCCTGATGAGTCGACCATAACGACGATTTCATAGTTCCTCAAAGTGCGCCAATCGACCGACTCAGTGGCGGCAGCAGCTAGAACCCGCGCTGCTTCTAACTTTCGCTCTTGCTCAGGAGAAGTGACAGCGGCGGGAAGCTTCAAACTCGGATTCTTTCTGGCCGCTTCGCGAGCAGCATCAGCTGCCAGATTATCAGGGGTGTACTGCAAAGCCACAGTGTATTTCTTGCCAGCACGCTCGATAGCAAGAAACATTTTATTCTGACCAATCTGGCCGTTGAGGACGCGATCACCTGCTGCTAAACCAGCATAAGCAGCGGCGGAACCCATTCGTACTTTTTCAATTACAGTGGGCAGTTTATTGTCTTTGATGGTTATTCCAGAAGCGGCGCAAGCACCAGCCAAAACATTGACCTCGCCTGATAGCGTTATTGAACTGCTAGACGGCGACCCCGATTGTGTAGCAAACTTGGACTGCATATTAGACTTTGATTGCTGTGCCGGTTGCGCGTGCGCAGCAGTTTTTGACTGCGGAGCTGAATCTGCTGGGAGCGCAACAACAAACGAGCCGACAATGCAGAATATGCCTCCCCCAAGCCCAAGCACAAACCCTAACTTCATTTAGCCTTACCCGAAGCAACAGTGCGCTTTTTCGGCTTCGTACTGCTACCAAGCGACAAGGCTGTAGCGCTCATTGACTCAGGCAGCGGCTTAACTGGTGCTTCAACCTCATCAGAGTAGTTTATATAGTTCTTTACTTTGCTAGAGCTCAACGATGGCATCACGCGAATTGTACTCTTGCCACAGTTAGTCTGACTCAAAGCGTTAGCGGCATGATTGCGCAGGTCGGCAACCTTGCGAAAATACTCTTCGTCAAGGGCTCGCAACTCTCGCTGGTAAAAGTTAGCATCACTGGCGCTCTGCTGATAAGAAGTCGGTGAATAGTCTCGCGGGCTCTGACGCATGCGAGAAGAATAGCGTTCACTCGCCAACCTTTTCGCCTGGGTCAACTCATCTCTAAGCTTACTCTCAGCCTGATTCTGTTCCTCGGTTAAACGCCGCTGAAAAGCGTTCAATTCATTTTCTTTTTGGTGCGCTGGCGATTTCAATGCAGCAGCCAAGGCAGCTTCTTTCTGCAGCAGAAGCTTCTCAAGACCCTGCTTGGAAAATTCCTTTAGCTGCGCAGAAGCATTACTATTCAAACACTGCCGGTACTCAAAAATGGCTTCGTCGGCTTTGCCCAACTTAGACAGAGTGTTGGCCAAATAATATCGAATTTCCATGTCGGTTGGCTGCTGCGTCAATGCCAATCGACCACTGGCCTCGGCCAGCTTAAAATCGCCATGATTATACTCAGCAATGAGCTTCTTCTTAGCGCTACCAGCTTGATCAGCACGACCGGCTTGATCAGCACTGTCGACGCCGCCAGCAGCAAAAGACTGCGACGTTGCAGCAGTGATGGTTATCACCACCGCCACGCAGCACAGCCTAAATTGTCGAGCAAAGCCTTGAATCATCAATTTATCCAATTAATGATCTAAGTTTACCCCGCCCAAGAACTTTGGAGCTTGATTTAGTGCCTGACCACTCTGTGGTTCCAGGTTTGAGTCTTCCAGGTCTTTACTTTGGCCTTGGGACGCACTGCAGTCTTCTGCACTGTTGTCTTAGTGCGATTTGAGGCCGTGGTTGTGGTCACGGGCACACTTGGAGCAACGGTTGACTGAGTGGTGGTTGTCCTAGTGTTGTTTCCCGGAGCAAGACTGCTACTAGCTGACGAAGACTGCCTATCAACCGTAGCCGATTGGCTAGAGTTCGATGTACCAGCCTGGGTGGAGTTCTGCGAACTCGAACTAGTCGTGGTGGTCGAGCCCAGGGGTGGAGCTTCACTGCCACTCTGGCTCTGAGCCATGCTGCTCGACTGTGTTTCACCGGCGTAACAGCTGAGAGTACCGAGTGGCACTGCGCACAAAGCGGCAGCCAGGGCGAATACCTGCTTCAAATTCGACATGATTACTTTTCCTCTTCATTCCGTGGTCTGCCAGCCGACGGCAGCGAAGAGTGAAAGTTCCGTTTTAGCTCTCAGTTAACGTTTTCAGCTTAGCAAGGCCCTTAGCAAAGTCTTTTCCGCACATCTCATCCATGTTGCAAATAACCTGCATCACTTTGCACATGAAGGGAGCGTCGCCACTCATAGTCCAAGTAACCTTGGTCATATCGCCTTCAGGCACAAAGGAAAAATCGACCTTATTGTCGCCCTTGAATGGCTTGAGAAAGTGCAAATCTATTTTTACATTGGAAGGCTCTGCCACCTCAGCAATTTCCATACTGCCGGAACCAACTTCATCATTGCCGTCCCAAGTATAGACAGCCCCTTTGCCTTTCTCGGGGCCACTAAACGTGCTCTTCATCTTGGGATCTTTTTCTTCGTAGGGAGACCACTGCTTCCAATTGTGCAAATCGTTTACCATACTAAACAGCTTTTCAGGAGAAGCCTTAATCACGGCAGAACGTTCAACGGTGAAGGTATCTGGCTTGCTTGCGGCAATGCCTAAAATTACCACCAGCGCCAACCCGACAAGGGCAACAGCACCTATTGCTATTTTCTTGATCATCAGTTTCTTCCTCAAATAACTTCAATTAATTCAACTGCTTTACCGCCAATAGTGGCCGATTGAGCTGAGTACGCCATTGACTGGGATCGGGTCCAGACTCGGGACCAACCATATAGACCTCCCAGAGGTCTTCAGCAGATTCATGACCCTGGGCTTCAATCCATTGCAAAAACTCGCCCCAGGCCTCACCAAGGCCTTCATATCCGCCCTGATAAACAGTTCGAGCGACAGTATGAGCAGGCATTTGACCAGCCTTAACTCGCCCAACTGGTGTTACCGGTGATGCCACAGGAACACAAATTTCAAAATCGAAAATATCATCTGGCCTTTTTAGGTGATGTGTAAACCAGGGGCCAGTCGGCTTCATATTCTGAGCGGCAAGAGCTTCAAAAATCTCCATTATGCCTGGCCCCATAACAGTTTGAATCTCTGCTCTGGGAACAACAATATGAATGCAGGCAGTCTCTTGCGCAGGAGCATCTATCACTATAGGCGTTTCAATCATCTAAAAGTTTTCCTGTCTATTGATACTTTTTTGAGTTGTGTTATTTGAGCTTTGCTACTAGCGCCGCAAGCTGATCTGTAGCGATACCCCAGCCTTCATAGAAGCCCATTTTCTCGTGAGCTTCGCGGTCTGCCACTGTCCAATGCAAGACGCGAGCAGTGTATTTGGTTTTACCTTCATGCTCTTCAAAGGTAAGAATACCAGTCATGAACGGCTTTTCGGATGGTACCCAAGCGCTGGTATAAGCGTCAGTAAAAACTAAGCGCTCATTCTTCACGACTTCTAAATAGACGCCCTTGTTGGGAATCTGACTGCCATCAGGAGCCTGCATCACAATCACATTCGAGCCACCAGCGCGCAAATCTACTTCTGCAGATATGGTCTTATATGGTGGTGGCGTAAACCATTGCACGATCAAATCTGGCTCAGTCCAAGCTCTAAATACCTTCGATGGAGGAGCATCAATGATGCGGGTCAAAGTTAACTCTCGCTCCATATTGTTAGCGGTTTCTTTCTGTTCAGGTACCGTCGATGTAGTTTCTGGCATGGTCACTCCTAATTAGTGTTCAAACAAAGACTCTAAATAACGACGCAAATGCATCATGCTTTGCACTGCAACCGCTGGGCTTTGCTTGGCTTTGGCAAAAATAAATGCCCCCTGTATAACTGATTGAATGAAATAGCCGACGCTCTCAGACGTCCAGCTAGCCTTGGGTGCGTAGAGTAATTTAGCGTCCTCAATATCGTGCGCCAATTCTCTTACATGGGCCGTCATCCCGGCATCACAGGCCTCACGCACGCTGGGATGGGTAGAATAAGCTTCTTGCACCATAGTGCCTAGCAAGCAGGTGTACTGCGAAATTTCAGCGCCCAACATAGCGATGCGAAAATCGATGTAGCCGAAAAGGCGGTCACGCGGATCTTCAAGAGCTTGATACGGCGCGGCTGCAAAAATCTGCTCAGCCATATTGCTAAATTGCTCAGCAGCTGCAACGCCAAGCTGGTCTTTGCTTTCAAAATGATGGAAGAAGCCGCCCTTGGTTACACCGGCGGCCTGACAAATGTCATCTACTGTTGTGGCGCTATAACCCTTGGCGCGAATCAGGTCGCGAGCGGCGTCAAGCAGCTTGGTGCGGGTTTCAAGACTGTTGCGGGTGCGGGCCATTGGTTAGGTAAGCAAGCAGGTAAGTAAGTAAGTAAGTAAGTAAGTCGGTAGGTATATCTCTTTTTTGAAATTGGGATTATGCCAAAAATTCAGTACCGACTAGTTGGTATGTAATTTACCAAAAAGAAGAGGGCGCGTCAAATAGACTGAATACTCTTTGGGATCTTTATGCATATAAAGCTGCGGCCATGGAATTGTCACATTCGGAATACCGATAATCGGTATTCCGAGACACACTGCAGGAACAAGGAGTCTCTCTTTTTGATTATTTCTATTGATGGCAATGCTCTTTCAATTGAATATGTGCAGCATTTTCGCAGTCAACCAACGATTGTTATGCTGCACCCACTGGCTTCTTCTATAGAGCTTGAAGACACACTAGAATTTCCAGATTGGCGCTTATGCGGGGTTTCTCACTCACTGTTGCGGCTTGATTTTCCCGGTCACGGTCGCTCTCATTTCCAGCATAACTACGAGAAACTTACTTGGCCTGCGCTGGCGGAAGACCTTTGCAAGCTTTTGCGAGAACTGTGCGTTGACAAAGTCGTATTGGTTGGTTCGTCAATGGGGGCGGGGGTATCGCTACACGCTGCGAACATAGTTAGACATTTCGGTATTGACCTGCAAGGCCTAGTTTTGATTGTTCCGCCTACATCCGGCAAGGAAAGACAAAGACTTGCAGATATCTACAAAAAATGGGCTTCGATAATTCGAACGAATGGTTGCGCCGAGCTTGTGAGGCTGTGGCGCATGGCGCCACCAACAGCATTTTTTGAACGCGAATTTCCTGAAGCTCGCGAAATTAGTTTCAATGATTTTATTGCTCGCGACCAAATGTCAATGGCCGCAGCATTCGAAGCAGCAGCCGAATCAAACTATCCTGGCACAGAGCAGTTGAACAACATCAACTGTCCAGTGCTAATTCTGGCCAGGATAGATGATCCTATTCATCCGATTTCGGCAGCAGAAGAGATTGCCAGAATAATTGACGGTGCGAAAGTTTCAACTGCCTCAAGTGGAGATGATGTAAGAGCGTGGCCTCAAGCCGTTACCAACATGATTGATTCACTTCAAACAATAGATCTTTGACTTACAAGCGCTAGCCGACTCAGCTAATAAAGCGCAATCCTAAGCATACCGCTATCCTCAAATCATCGCCTCGGCAGATGTGCGCGACACACAACAAGTGCACTAGGTGAATTAAAGCCGCCACAGGCCAGGTCAAGAACAATTCATCGACAGGGAATTCAACCCTTGCAAAGACCAATTTCACACTACTTTGTTCCTTGCACAACAGCAGCGCTAAAGGCTTTACTGATAGCACTAACAAACGCTCCCTGCGTCATACCAAGCAGCAAGTTCAACAACATCAAGCTCAAAAACCAGGCGAACAGCATAAAGGCCACTCGACTGCGAAACCACCTGCTGCTGAAGAGTAAAAAGACCAATGGAGTCCAATAGTAATAGAGATAAACCGGCCCCCAGCCATTATCGCGGATGAAGGTTGCAAGTGGCGGACAGACACACACAGTAAAAAGTAGTAAGTACAGCAGCCAGATTGAATTGAGTGGATAGAACCAAACAAATCTAGCGAACCCAACAGAAGGTTCGTCTAAAAACTTTCCAGCTCGCTGAAAGAATGCTCTAATCCAATTTCTCCTCACGTTTTCCCTATTTGATATCAAGGGTTGAGCAATCCGAGATTCTTGGGCTATTGATCCGCCCTTCTAAAAATCAATCTCGAAATGAGGGAAGAAGTTATTACCGAGGTATTCAAAACCACAAATATTGTGCACAAGCTCAGTTGGAATCTCGAAGAACGTCATCTCCTTCCGCAGTGCCGCTGCCATTTCATTGAAACCAGCAGGCGGGTTGCCGGTGACGACGATTTCTTCATCGTCTTCCTGTGAATCGTAAACGACACTCCAGACTTGTTCACCATTTATCCAGCCGGCTGCCGAACTGACCATAACATGCTCTTCTACCTCGCAAGCGACCAAGCGGCTTCCAGCCGAAAGTTGTTTGAGAACTTCTGGTGAAAGCAATCCTTCCGAATCTCCATAACTGGTAATGACGAACCAGCCTGATTCGAAAACACAGCCGTTAATTGTGTCCGCTCCGTACAATGCATGCAGGTCGGTTCCACTGGTCATTTCATTGATATTCAGCGACCTTAACAATGCAGAGTCAGGTTTATCTTTTACTGCAACGTATGAAAGTGCAGCTCCCATTTGTATTTCCTCCAGCACGTCTCTTGCTGCTAATTGCTTCTAATTGCTGCTAGCGCTACTAACAATATCTTGCAAGGCAGCCAATAGCTTATCATTTTGCTCTTTTGTGCCAACTGTAATTCTAACCTTATCAGCCAAACGACGTAGATTCCACCAGCGAACTAAAATAGATCGACTCTTCAATTCTTTGTAGATACTCTCTGCACTAGTCCCGGCTGGAGCTTCAGCCAAGAGAAAATTAGAATGTGATTGCGGCATACTAAAGCCCAAGGCCCCAAGAGCCAAATACAAACGCTCTCGCTCGGCGCAAACACTATTCCAAGTAGAGCGAGCGTATTCTTGATCTGCAAGTGCTGCTGTGGCCACGGCAATCGAAACTACATCGCAGGGATACGAATCGCGGACCTTGACTAATTCTCTCAGCAAAGATGCCTGTCCAATGGCATAACCGAAACGCAAGCCTGCCAGTGAATAACCCTTAGACATACTGCGCAGAATTACTACATTGTCATATTTATGCACCAATGGCAGTGCCGAATCATTGGCAAAATTGATGTAGGCTTCATCAATTAAAACCACTCCGCGAAAATTCTTCGCTATGCTTTCAATCCTCTCCGGTGGCTCAAGGTGACCAGATGGGGCGTTGGGATTGACTATCAAGAGAAGGGCAGCATCTGTAGTTTCGATACCGGCTGGCAGCTTCCACTCGGTACCAGCAATGTCGTAAGACAAGACCAGTGGGCGAGCGGCCTGAATCTTTGTCAGAACAGGATAGAGCGAATACGATGGCTCCAAGAAAGCGACGGCGTCCCCTTCACCAGCGCAGGTGCGGATGATGACATTGAGCAAATCATCGCCGCCATTGAAAGTCAAAATCCAATCAGCTGGGACGCAGTGCAACTTCGCTGCCTCTTCACGAAAAATTCTGGCTGTCGGATCCGGATAGCGTCGCACTAGCTCGGCTCCCTTAGCGGCGATCGCGGCAATTGCTGCCAAAGCTTTAGGCGAAGGAGGATAAGGGTTTTCGTTGGTATTGAGCTTTATTGTAGTTGTATCGCTCGGCTGCTCACCAGGGGCGTAGCCTTCAGTTTGCGCTATATCGTCTCGCACTAGATTCGTCACAGTCTTGCCCTCGCAGCCGCAGCGTGAGCCGTTAGGCCTTCCAGATCAGCGAAACCAGCTGTGAGTTTAGATAATTCCTTGGCGGTACCGCTCAGATGCAACCAGCTCTGACCGCGCAAGAAAGTGAATGGATTCAAACCACCAGCGAAGCGTGCCGCTCGATTTGTAGGCAGTGTGTGATTAGGCCCGGCAGCGTAATCTCCGTAAGGCACGGTAGCGTTGTAACCCATAAAAAGAGCACCGTAGTTCTTCAACTGCGACTTTAGAGCAGCTGGCTCTTTTACCTGCAACTGCAAGTGCTCCGGAGCGATATTGTTGGCGGCAGCAACACAAGCTTCCAAAGAATCAAGAACAACTATGGCACTAGAAGCTAAGGCAATATCAATGTAGTCAGGTAGACTAAGGATACTAACTTTCTCAACTACGATAGCAGCCACAGCCCGGGCTAAAGTCTCGCTGTCAGTGAGCAAATAAGAACGCGCATTAGGGTCATGCTCTGCCTGTGATAACAAATCGAGAGCGAGCCACTCAGCATTAGCGCCGCAGTCAGCGACAATGGCAACTTCACTTGGTCCGGCCAGCATATCTATGCCAACTCGTCCATAAACTTGGCGTTTTGCTTCAGTGACGTAGGCATTGCCAGGACCGACAATCATATCAACTGATTTGATGCTCTCAGTGCCATAGGCCACAGCAGCTATAGCCTGTGCACCTCCAACCTCGTGGAACTCGGTTACTCCAGCAAGCGAGCCAGCATATAGTATTTCGTCCTTCAAACATGGTGAGACAATGCAAACGTCTTCCACGCCAGCCACTTGAGCTGTGACAGCAGTCATTAAGGCTGTTGATGGCAGTGGATAGCGACCAGCAGGAATATAACAAGCCGCACGCGCTACTGGCTTAAAATCGAATCCTGCAGTGTACTCACCGCAGTCAACGGCAACAGGCTTAGCCACTGCCACTACGGCCTCGGCAAAGCGACGAATGCGCTTCGCGGCTTCATCTAAGATATCTTTTGTTTCTTGAGGCAATCTCTCAAGCAAAGCTTCCTTCGCAACATCATCGAGTATCACAGTGTTCGGTGCTGGATCTTTGAAACGCTCAGCTAAAGCGGTAAGACCCTTGTCTCCAGTGCCGCGTACTTGAGAAATAATATCTCTGACTGAATGCTCTAATATCAGCTCGGCGGACACGGCATCGGGCTCGGCAGAAGCACCCGATAGAGACGGACACGGAGACGAAGACTGCTCATACTCATTTGGCATCTCAGTCAACGAAGCAGCCCACTGACGAGCTTGCTCAGCAACGAGAATGGGTATCAATTCAGTAGTTTTACTATCTTTCATATGTTGATTCCTAGCACTATTTTCTCGATTATCTAAGCAGATTTACCTTCTTCTACCAGCCAATTCTGATTCAATTTCTTTCCACTCAATGCCTTCATCTACAGCTAACACGCTAGCAAAATAGAGAAGATCGGCAATCTCCCAACGCAAATTGTCTTTAGAAGAATGTGATACCACCTCATAAGCTTCTTCCATAATTTTCTTAAGAAGCAAGCGTCGATCGGCAAATAGTGTTTGAGTATAAGACTTAGAGGGCGGCTCGGCTTTTCTCGATTGCAGGGTCTCAAACAACTCATTCATTGAAAACCTACGATCAGCCGAAGCTGCGCCAAAGCAGCTATAGGTGTCGTTATGGCAGGCGGCCCGATTCTGAACAACAGTGAAAAGTAAACAGTCGCGGTCACAATCAACCCGACAAGAAATTAGCTGTTGCGAACTACCAGAAGTCAGACCCTTCTCCCAAATTTCATTACGAGAGCGGCTGAAATAGACGCCTTTACCTTCACGCAGGGCTCTCGCCAGAGATTCCGCATTGCTATATGCCACCATGAGAACCTGGCCACTAAGATCTTGCACAACAGTTGGCACAAGTCCGTCAGCATGAAACTTGACGCTCTTAACTACAGATTCCACGGGGTCGATAAGGCCAGTGTAGAGCGCCATTCCCACTTGCACATCAATGCCAAGCCCTGAAATCTCAATGACTTCGTCTAGCTTGGCGATGCCACCAGCTACAGTAAGCTGGCCCGGCAAGCGCTTTCTCAGCTCTTTGATGGCAGCAATATCCATTCCCTGTAAGCAGCCTTCGCCTTCCACAAAGGTGGTGAGAAAACCAGAGCAATAAGGAGCTAGTCGCTCGGCCCGCTGCCAAATAGTCTCGCCAGTGGAGTTTTCCCAACCTTTATCCACGACGATTTCGCCGCGATGATCAAGAGCTACCATTATTTGCTGCGGTGCGAATTTCTCAAGAAACTCTGGTGTGGCCATGGTGCCGACAATCAGGCGCTTAGCGCCAGCTTTCAAATACTCGCGACCAGACTCAAAATCACGAATGCCACCACCTACTCGCACATCGGCAATGCGACAGATGTCTTTGATTAGCTCTCTATTGTTGCCTTTGCCCATAGCCGCATCAAGATCGATAACGGCTATCTCGCCGCAGCGATTAAAGTCGCGAGCCAACTCTAGGGGGCTGCGCTCACTTTCAAGAACAAACTCTTTACCCTGCTTCAGCTGCACGGCCTTGCCATTAATGATATCTATGCTTGGAATTAACATAAGCGAACTGTGATGCCCTCGTTTTTAAGAGTAGTTTTGACTTGGTCAACCGTAAATAAACCATCGTGAAAGATACTGGCGGCAAGCGCCGCATCGGCCTGGCCGAGTGAGAATACATCAACAAAACTTTGTGGATTCTTCGCTCCACCCGAAGCAATTACAGGAATAGGCAGGCCCGAAAATGCCAGAACCATTTCAATATCAAAGCCCTCTTGCGTGCCATCGGTGTCCCACGAGGTTAGCATGAACTCACCAGCGCCAAGCTCAACACATTGCTGCGCCCAAACCCAAGCATCCAAACCAGTAGATACACTGCCGCCCTTGGTCAAGACCTCCCAGGCAGGTCTGTTAGGTCTATCACAGGCAACCTTGCGGGCATCAATGGCAACGACACAGCACTGTGAACCACAGGCCTCAGCAATTTCAGCAATCAACTGGGGGCGTTGCACTGCTGATGAGTTGATAGAAACCTTATCAGCTCCAAGTGACAACAACTTCTTCACATCATCTAATTTTGAAATACCACCACCTACGGTGAACGGAATAGACAAATGTTCAGCCACAGAACGCACCAAATCGAACACAGTGCTGCGCTCTTCACGCGAAGCTGATATATCCAGAAACATTAGCTCGTCAGCACCCTGGCGCTGATACTCAATAGCCAGCTCTACCGGATCACCGATATCGCGCAGATTTTGAAACTTAACGCCCTTGACCGTGCGGCCATTAGCAACGTCAAGACAGGGAATTATGCGTTTGCAAAGCCCACTAGACAACATCACTCACCCACCTTTTCAGCAGACCCTCACCAAATTCACCGCTCTTTTCTGGGTGAAACTGAAAGGCTGTAATATTGCCAACAGAGACCGCAGCACAAAATTTACCGAAGTAATCAGCCTCATAGAGAATGACAGAGTCACTTTCTGGGTTGGCGCAATCTGGCTTTGCATAGTAAGAATTGACAAAGTAGACGAAGCCAGATGGCCAACTCGTGTTGTTAACTGGCCTTACTTCATTCCATCCGGTCTGGGGAACTTTGCCCTGAGTATACTTGACGACATTTCCTTTTACCAGACCTAGTCCAGCAACTCCAGGAGCCTCTTCACTGGAATCAAAAAGAATTTGCATGCCGACGCAAACTCCGAGAAAGGGGGTACCAGCTTTTACTAATGAGCAAATTGTTTGATCAAAGTCACCAGCTCGCAGTGATGACATCACGGCTCCAAAGGCACCAACGCCTGGCAAAATAATAGGACGCGAACCATCTGGCGGACTGCCTGCATCAACAGCATTGAAATTAACACCCAGGCGAGTCAAACTGCGAGCAACGCTGCCGAGGTTGCCACCAACTGAAGTAACTAAATCTACAGCAAAGCCATTGGCGTTCATACTGGCACTCCCTGCTCAGCCTTCACTCTAAATTTAGTTCTCACTCGAATCTCCTGCACTCTAATCTCCGACTGCTGTGCAATCTTAGCTTTCATCCAAAACGCCCTTTGTACTCAGATACTCGCCAGTTTCAAGAGGCACGACCGCCTGCCGCAATGCTTTACCCAAGCCTTTGAAGACAGCCTCAATGACATGGTGATCGTTGTCACCATAGAGTTCATGACAGTGAAGAGTGGCTCTTAGTCCATCAACAAAACCTTTGAAAAACTCTCTGAAGAGATTCGGGTCAATGTGACCGACTTCAAAGTTGCCGAATTGTACTTTCCAGGTGAGATTGCGACGACCGCACAGATCAATTGCAATAGTGACTAAGCTGCCATCCATCGGATAGGTAAAGCAACCAGCACGGTTAATCCCTTTAAGACCACCCAAAGCTTTGAAAATAGCTTCACCAAGAGTTATGCCAGTATCTTCAATTAGGTGATGGGGATCAACCTCAATATCGCCAACAGCGCGCACCTTAAGACCAAAGCGGCCATGCACAGCAAAGGCCTCAAGCATGTGCGACAAGAACGGCAAAGATGTTTCAATATCAGGAGGGCTCGGCTGATCTAAATTGACTTCGATAGTGATATCAGTTTCTTTAGTTTTCCTCGTCACCGAAGCAAATCTACTTGTCTTTGCGGTCTTTTCGGTCTTTTCGGTCTCTTCGATCATTCGTTCTTCTCCAACTCGTTCTCTTCTAGCTTGGTCTTTTCCAGAAGCTGTTGTCATAGTGAAAATACCTGCCTTAGCTCGTTAACTGATTGTAGAACTATCTGCGCACCAGCTTCGCTGAGAGCTTTAGCCGGCAAAGTAGAAGCAATACCAATGCGCGTCAGGTTGGCATCGCGGGCCGCCCACATATCGTCTACGGCATTGCCAACATAGACTCCATTTTCCAAATCAAAATCTGCAATCAAGTGCAAAAGATAATCGGGTGAAGGTTTCGGGGCCTTACCAGGCACATCGTGCAGACAATAAACCCGCTTAAATAAAGGGTCTAAACGCTCACCCCAAATGGGATCGTACTCTGGCCGTGTGCGGCCAGTAACAATAAAAAGAGGATGCCGCTCGGCAATTGCCAAAAGAAGTTGATCATCAAACAAAGCAAATTCATTGCTTGGAGCCAATTGCAAATATAACTCAGTCGCTTCTTGAACAATTTTAGAAAATGGCTCGACAAAACCGCGCCGACGCAACAGCTCAGCAGTAGTCACCCAATCGTCGTTGTAGCCGCCTTCTTGGCGTAAACTGGCAATCTCTTGATCAGATAACGGTTCACCTGAATATCTCAGCACCATCTGCTTGATAGTCTCATCAAAACTCTTGGAAGTATCAACAAGAGTGCCATCGAGATCAAAGATCACGGCATAATTCGGGTCGCTTACCTGGGGCACTAACGATGCTGCGCTGCTCATTTATCGTACCCTGCAACAATCTTCTCAACTTTATATTCCAGAATATCGCGTGCACCAAGAGCCACTAACTTCGGAATCAGGTCCGGCACTTCTTTAGTCGGCACAGCGATTTTAATGGCATAGCCATCGCCATTGTAAAGCTCTGAAATTGTGGGAGCGCGCATACAAGGCAAATTACTGACGACCCGCTCAAAATCTTGGCGCGATACATTCATTTCAAGCATAACTTTTTGCTTAGCCAGAAGTGTGCTCTTCATCAACATCGTCATTTCTTCAAGCATGCGACGTTTGATGGGATCTTCAAAGGCTTTCTTATTGCATATGAAGCGCGTTGTGGAACGCATAATTTCTTCAACGATTACCAAGCGATTATGCTTAAGAGTGGTGCCGGTAGAAGTATTATCGACAATGATATCGGCATCTTCAGGCGGGAGAGCTTCAGTAGCGCCGAAGGTCTGCAAGAAAATAGCATCTAATTTATTCTGCTCAATAAAACGCTTGGCCAAATTGCGGTACTCAGAAGCAACAATCAATTTTCTACCAAAGTTCTTAGTCCTGAAATCGCCGCCATCCAGCAATGCTTCAGGCATAGCAGCCACTATTCGCACTGGGTCGAACTGCAAATCTAGCAATTCAACCACATCGGCGTCTTGCTCAACAGTCCAGTCGTAGCCAGAGAAGCCGCAATCATGGCGGCCTAGAGCAACGAGACTAGGAATATTTTGCGATTTCAAAAGCTTGGTAATAACATGAGGATCTGAACAGATAGGACTGTACGAGCGACCATCAGTAAGAAAATTCATGCCAATTTGACTCAAGAGAGCCATCACTTTTTCCTGAATGCGCCCCTTAGGAATAGTCAACCGCAGGTCAGTTTTGCCACTACCCTCGAGATTGACAGCGACCTCTGAACTCGTCGCTAATACTCTGGACTCTGTCTCACTCGCCTTAGCTCGGCTACTCTCATCAAGGGCTTTGGTCATATTCTCATCCTCAAAAATTGCATAAAAAAAGAGCCCGCAGGGAGCGAGCTCTAAACAGTTTCGTGCGTAAACGCAAGGTGGCTGTTAGTCCGCTCCATCGAGAAACATATGATGATGGTGATGGTTGCGGCCAGTCATTTCTTACAGAAACCTGCTAAACGATAACTGAGCTGAGGTTAACATCGCACTGGGCCGATGGCAAGTACTTACTACGAATGTTTAAGGCTGGACAGTTGACTCTCTCCATCATTTCGATTATATTGGAAATATGAAAACGAATACAGCCGTAAACGCTCTATCTGCCCTGGCCCAAGAAACCAGACTCGAAATCTTCCGACTCTTGGTGCGCAAAGGTCAACAAGGAATGGCAGCGGGCGAACTAAGCAGTCACTTTGCCATGCCCGCGGCAACTATGTCGTTTCACCTAAAAGAATTGAGCAGTGCCTCTCTAATTATGCCAAGGCGCGAGAGTCGCTCAATCATATATTCTGCTAATTACGATCAAATGCAGCAGTTAATGAGCTTCTTGCTCGAAAACTGTTGCGCCGAAGAAAGAGAAAATAATAACAATAAGGATGGAGGTAAATGCCAATGAAAAGATTTCACGTGCATGTAGCCGTGGCAAATCTAGAGCAGTCGATCCAATTCTATTCAACGTTTTTTGATGCCGCTCCAACTGTGACAAAAGAAGACTATGCCAAATGGATGCTTGATGATCCACGCATCAATTTTGCTATTTCAACTCGCGGCAGAGAGCCCGGACTAGACCACCTGGGAATACAAGTCGAAGATGCAGACTCACTAAAAGAAATATCAATGCGCTTGAAAAAAGCCCAGCAGCCAATTCTTGAACAAGAACAAACAACTTGCTGTTACGCCAAAGCAGACAAAACTTGGGTGCACGATCCACAAGGAATAGCCTGGGAAAGTTTTCACACCACAGACATTGCCACTACCTATGGTGAAGATGCTGAACTTCCTGGGCTTCCTGGACTTTCCGGACTTCCTGCAGCGCAAGCCTCAGCTTGCTGTGCACCTGAATCGGCCGTAGCCATAGAAAGCACGCCAATAAGCATCAGCATAAGCAAGAAAGAATGATAGCTGACGGAACTTATAGCGAAACAATTGACTGCTGCTACCGCAACTGCGATAAGAGTTTTCGAAAAACAATCGTGAATCATAAACTACTCTTACCACAAGCTCTACACACTTCCAATCGTGACTCATTTTTCGAGCAAAAATGAGTCACGATCGGAAACGGGAAATCAGATATACCCCATCACTAATTAGCGCTTAACACCACGCTTCAACATAAACATCGTGACACCGCTGGCGAACAAAATACTTGGGCACAGACCAACAATAAACCAGACGGCCTTCACTAAATAATAGCTAACACCTGGCCCCCACTGACCGAAGTGAACAGGTAATAACCAGGCCATTACTTGCTGTCCAAAGGGCAAACTTGCTGGGTCTTCAACTCCGCGCAGACTAGCATCCACTTGATTAACCACGACAGTAACACAGCGAGGCACCACATAAGGTTCTCCAGGCTGCACCATACGAACTCCTAATTTATCGGTTATCGCAACTGCCACCATATTTGGTCGAGCACTTTTTGCAGTAGCCAACATTGCATCATAAGAAGGCAGAGATGCCTTTATACTTGGCCCCTTCTCTTCCGAGACCATTGGCCCACCAGTCAGCGCACCGACAATGGCAACAGCTTGATCGTGCCAGAGATCGCTAGCAGCAGTCAAAGCCAAAACAGACAAAACCGCAGCAGTGAAAAATCCAACGACGTTGTGAACATCGAAGATTTTGCGATTGAATGAACCATCCAACTTGACTGTAACTTTCTGCTTGAATTGACTCAATACTTTCGACAGCTTCAGCGGCTCCGCAAGACCAGTGATTGAAGACCACCAGAGCCATACGCCAGAAAGCAGCAGAGCAAATACAGCCAATACACCATAGCGATGAATATCCTCGCCCAGATCATCAAGCAGCAGCTTGGCATGCAAGTTATGCAAGGTACGAAAGAACCAGCCACCACTGAGTTGCTCAGCCATAACTTTGCCAGTATAGGGGTCAATCAATGTCTGCATTGATTGCGGTTTCATCTGCCCAGGCAAAGCGGCTTTATAGCCAATAATCAAAACATCGTTGGTGGCTATGGGCAACAGCAATGAAGAAATAGAAATACCTGGATGAGTTTCACTAAAACCCTGGGCGAGCTTGTCGAGAGCTAAACGCGAGGCATTCTCAGGCGCAGCGACATAGTAAATAGATGGTTTAAAAAAGCGATGCAAGTCGCTCTTAAAAAGAAGAGCGCTGCCGGTCAAACCCAGAAGACTGAAATAAAGACCAAGCAAGAGACCAAGACAAAGATGAGCAAACAAGAAAATTTTGCGAGAGCCTCGTCGAGGAACCGACGAAGGGGGTCTTTCAGTCACAGCACTTGTCATCAAAACACCTAAAGAGCAAAGTTCGCAAAGCTTTCAACTAGCGTGACAGTTCCTCGGTTCCGCGACTCCTCGATTAGCAAATTAGTCGATCAGTCGAGCAGTAGCTCGTCACTAAAGTGAAACTGCTCAAGCCTCGAATATAGACACAAAGAAAACGAAAGTGAGCCCAATTTACGTTCCGTAATGAAGGTCTCGTAACAACCTAGGCGAATCGGTAACTAAATCATCCTCAAGAATGAGAACCAAATTTCTCATCGTATACATTGCCTCAAGCTTACGCCCCTAGGTTGATGTAGCCCCTACGTAGCAGGTGCCATTATACCGTCAGTCTTAACGCTTAAAGCTCTGCCAGTTGTGGCCGCGATAGATAGCATGGCTGAAAGGTAACACACAAATGGATCCGCAATCACTGATTCCGCACTACCAGGCACTGCCGTTTCCGGCCCCGCTGTGGCTCCTGCAGACTCTACTTATATTAGGTTTCTTTCTACACGCCATTCCGATGAACTTTATGCTGGGAGGAGCTTTCCTCGCAGCAATTTTTTTAGCGAAGGGTCTGAAAGACAAAAACTCTTATGAGTATAGAATTGGCAGAGGCTTAGTAAAAGGACTGCCCATTTACACCTCGGTAGCAATCACCCAAGGCATTGTGCCCTTGCTCTTCGTCCAGCTAATTTACGGACCGATGTTCTACACATCTTCCGTTCTAATTGCTGTTCCGTGGTTCGCCATCATCTTTATATTGCTAGTCGCGTACTTCCTGCTCTACTGGGTCGTTTATAAGGCTTCGCCAGCAGCGTCCGAAGACGGCAGCAAATATCCCAAAGCAAAATTCGGTCCGCTAATACTGCTTGTGTCTGTTGCAATGATGGCTGTAATTGGCTTTATCTTCAGTAACAACATGACACTGATGCTGCATCCTGAAAAATGGATGGCCCTCTATCAGCACAGTGCTAACGGTCTCAATCTCAATACAACCGATCCACAAGTGCCACCACGTTACTTGCATATGATGATTGGTGCACTAGCTGTCGCTGGCTTACTGGTTGGTATGTATGGCCTCTACTGGAACAAGAAAGACAACGACTACAGCGCCTGGCTAATCAAACGTGGATCAGCCATCTACATCTTCTACACCTTGTTGCAAATTCCTGTCGGACTTTGGTTCATGTATAGCCTTGGCCACGACACTATGCACAAGTTCATGGGCGCAGATACCTTGGCTACCGGAGTATTCGGAGTATCGATGGTGCTAATGGTGGCATCACTGGCAGGGACAATATTCGCTGCCTTCAAGGGCTCAGCCGCAGCATTCACCAGCGGCATGACTGCAGGAATTCTCTGCGTGCTGGCCATGATCGTCAATCGTCACCAACTCAGGCACTTTATGGTTAGCCCATATATCCAACCAGAGTCGGTACAAGTATCAACCCAGTGGGATCTATTAATTGTATTCGTACTGTCGGCGGTGGCACTGATTGCTTACCTGGTCTGGCTCGGTAAAACAATCTACAAAGCACACAACCCAGCAGACAGGCCGCCGCTCCAACTAGGCGAACAAAGCCAATCAGCAGTTTAAGAAGGTTGAGTAATGGAAGACCATAAACCAGAAGAAAAAAGTGAGAAACATCAACACGGTGGCTGCGGCGGCTCAGGAAGCGGCTCGTCCTGTGGTTCAGGTGGCGATGCCAAAAGCGGCAGCTCATCCTGCGATGGTAATGGCGGCTGTCATGATGATAAATCTCAATCTGAAAAAACTAGCGTCGTTGGCACTCACGCCGAATCAGTGAGTAGCGGCTGTGGTTCCACCGGGGGATGCGGCAGTTCAGATAGTGATGATGAAAAGTGCAGCCGTAGCCAGTTTCTCAGAGCAGCGGTGCCTTGCGTCGGTGGCGTCTGGGCGCTAATGGCAGCCTATCCAATTTATAGCTACCTCACCCCAAATGGTGGTGACGAGCCAGAAAGTAAAGTATCGAGTGTCAACATCGGTGACATCAAAGATCTACCTCCTGGTTCAGGGAAGAACTTCAAGTTTGGCAGTATGCCTGCCTTAATCACGCACACCAAAGATGGGGAACTACACGCTTTTAGTGCAGTGTGCACCCACCTTGGCTGTACCGTGCAATTCAGGCCAGAAAAAGATCTGATCTGGTGCGCTTGCCATGGCGGTTGTTATGACCCATCTAGCGGCAAGAACGTAGCCGGTCCGCCACCGAAGCCACTATTGGCACTAAAAGTAGAAGTCGTAAAAGACAAGATAATCGTTTCAAAAGCCTAGTAGTACGGGGAACCTGTCGTGACAAGTGGTACGGAAAAAGCAAACGGTACGAAAAAGGTAAGCCTGATGGGCTGGCTTGATGAGCGCCTTGGCCTTGAAGCTGCCTTTAAGTTCGCCCAGAAAAAGCAAGTACCAATTCACAAGAATTCGGTCTGGTACTACGCAGGCGGCATTGCCCTGATGCTGATGGTAATTCAGTTTGCCAGCGGTATTCTACTCATGGTCTACTACGTGCCCGGCCTTGAGGCTGCCCACGCTAGTATTCTGCGCATCAATTCGCAAGTTGATTTCGGCTGGTTCTTCCGCTCAATTCACAGCTGGGGCGCCAATCTACTTATAGCGGTTCTGGTTGGGCACTTATTTAGCGCCTACTTCATGAAGGCCTATCGCAGGCCCAGAGAGTTCACCTGGTACTCAGGTCTAATACTTTTAGTTATCTGTCTGGGCTTTGGCTTCACCGGCTATCTCTTACCCTGGGATGACGTCTCATTCTTTGCCACCAAAATCGGCCTTGACATTGCCTCTAAAATGCCTGTGTTTGGAGACGCAGCGGCTTCAATGCTGCGGGGAGGTCACAACATAGGCCAAGGAACGCTGAGCCGCTTCTTTATGATTCACGTGGCCGTGCTACCACTGCTTTGCCTGGGCTTAATGGCATTGCACCTGCTCTTCGTACAAATGCATGGCATGTCAGAGCCCGCCTATTTCAAAAAGCTTGAAGCGGCAAAGCGCACCTACGAGAAATTCTTCCCGAATTTCTTCCTCAAAGATTTGCTGGTTTGGTTGCTGGCCCTGAACGGATTGGCCGCCCTGGTGACCTTGTACCCCTGGGGTCTGGGACCAGAAGCTGACCCATTTGGCGCGGCTCCCATCGGCATTAAACCTGAATGGTATTTCCTAGCGCCGTTCCAATTCTTGAAACTTGTACCACCTCAAGTTGGACCAATCGAAGGCGAACTATTCGGTGCCTTGATAATGGTTCTGGCCTGCTCCGGCATGGTCATAGTGCCCTTCTTTGACAAGGGTGAATCGGCTGATAAAGCCAAAATCGCTACTTATTATGGCCTGGTCTTGTTACTCGGCATAATCGCATTTACAATCTGGGGAGCCCTGTCATGAATTATCCGGTCTGGATTGTGCCTTATTTAGGCGGTGGTTGGATTATCGGGATAATCGCCATCATCCACGTTTACCTCTCACACTTTGCTGTTGGTGGCGGCGCCTTCCTAGCCATTACTGAAGGCTTGGCGTACAAAAGAAAAGACGACAGAATTTATGACTATCTAAAGACTCACTCCCGCTTTTTCATGATACTGACCTCGGTATCAGGGGCAGTTACGGGTGTGGCAATCTGGTGGGCAATCGCCCTGGTAAACCCAGACGGCACAGCCATTCTCATTCAAAACTTCACTCTTGCCTGGGCACTGGAATATCTATTCTTTGCCGCGGAACTAGCTACAGTTTTTGTCTATTATTATTCTTGGGACAAAGTATCCAAAGAAATGCACTTGTTTTTGGCAAGGCTTTATTGCTTCCTTTCAATCATGACTCTGGTGATTATCAACGGCATTCTCACCTTCATGCTTACTCCCGGGCTCTGGATCAAAACCCACTATTGGCTTGATGGTTTCCTCAACCCAACTTACTTCCCATCGCTAATTATGCGCTTGCTGATCATGTTTGCCATCGCTGGCATGTACGCTATGGTGACATCGTCACGACTGCAAGATGAAGATCTGCGTGTCTACATGGCCAAGTATTGCGCCAAGTGGCTGCTGCCAGTCTTCCTGCTCGGACCACTAGTGGCCTATTGGTACATAACTAACGTGCCTCAAGCCACCATGGCGACGATTTTCACGGGTATTCAATCTTCTGGTGTGGGCAACTTCTCAATCCTCGCGAGAACACTGTACTTGAGCTTGATTCTCTCAGGCACCATTGTGCTCTTCGCCTACTTTGGGCCGTATCTCAACCCCAAGGGTTTTACCTTCCGCATTGCCATACTCTTCCTCGTGTGCGGTTTAGGTGCGACTGGTTCCACAGAATATATGCGTGAGCTTTTGCGCAAACCTTATGTTGTCTACAACTATGTTTATTCCAACGGCATACGCAAAGAAGATGTGCCGCGCTTGAGCCAAGAGGGCTTCCTCAACGCTGGTGTCTGGTCTAAAGCTTGCACAGCTCAAGGCGAAAATAATGAGCAACGGGGCGAGGTGATGTTTCGCTATCAGTGCATGAGCTGCCACACTGCCACAGGTTATCGCAGCATGAAGAAGCTCTTGGGCGAAAGGGATGAAGAGGCAATATACGGCTTCTTAACCATGCTCAAAGAGACTAACCCAGAAAAGAACCAGTATCTCGGCATCATGCCACCTCTAACTGGGCGTGATGAAGAGCTGAAAGATCTGGCGAAATATCTCGCGACCATCAACAAAGCGAATGTCAATTTAACTTTTAAACCAAACTAAAAGAATACGGGAACCAATGTAGTCAGTTTGCATCTTAGGCAGCGTTAGGCTGCCTGAGAGGAAACATGAAAATGTTCAGCGTGCAAACTTGAAGAGCACAAATAAATTCGCTGGCTTCTTATTAGGATGCTCACTTATACTGTCTGGCACTTTTGCTCCAGCCCGGTGCAACGTACCAACGCAGGCAGGCGATGCGGAGGCCCCCCAAACGCCATCCCAAGCAGGTACAAAAACAGAGACGGAAACAGAAACAAGAACGAGAACAGATAGTGCTACAACCACAAATGCAGCAGCAGCAGCTGTTGAAATACCAAGCTTGGTCACCGTACCTACTATCGATCAAGCTCGCGTGGCTCAAAGCCCGCCAAGGTTGGCACTTGTATTGGCAGGCGGCGGGGCGCGAGGCCTGGCTCATATCGGTGTGCTCAAAGTTCTAGAGCGTGAGAAAATCCACGTCGACTTTATCTCTGGCACCAGTATTGGGGCACTAATAGGCAGCTTATCTGCTGCTCGGCTCAGCGCTAATGAGATAGAAACTATTGCTCTTGAAGGCAAACTTGGCAAGGCCTTTTTTCCTCGTCCGGCAGTGGTTCAGGAGATCATTTACGTACCCAGCTATGTCTTCATGCGTATTCTGCAACTCAAGCCCTCGCTGGGTTTGTATAGCGGCAAGTCAATTGCAAAATTTGTCAAAAAAAACATACCGGTCAAGTACAAAAACATCGAGCAGCTGCCTACACCATTTGTCGCGGTCTCAGTTGACTTGAGTACAGGCGGCAAATTTGTGCACTCCAAAGGCAATATCGCGAAGGCTGTGCAAGCAAGTTGCTCTGTTCCATTCTTATATAGGCCAGTCAAGCTGGGCAACAGATACATGGTGGATGGTGGCATCAGCTCCAACTTGCCAACCGCTCCAGCCGAAGCAACCGGAGCGATAGTTTTGGCGGTGAGACTGCACGGTTACACAGAGAAGGAAAACAGAAACTCATTTGATACCACCCTTGAATTCGCGGACCGAGTGACTAGCATTTTGATGGCCTCAGTTGAAGAAAAATCGCTAACGAGTGCTGATGTGATTATTGAGCCGAACGTTGAGCAATTTGACCTAGCTGCATTTAAACGAGAAGAAATGCTTGTGGCCATAGCCGCAGGCGAAGCCGCCGCCACGGCAGCACTGCCAGAAATTAGACGAGTCTTGAATAGCAAAATGAGCGCAAACCCTCACATAGAGCATCAGGATTAAATTTCTGCGGAAATTTGGCGATTCTAAGGCATAATAGTGACTTCTTGACATCAGCTCATCCCCCGGAGCATTACTATGGTAGACAAAATCGAACCCTCTGCTAAACCAGCGGACAGTGCAGGCTTAGAAAGGGGAGATAAGGGAGACAAAAACCCATCTCTCAATTTAGTAGACCTCAAGTCAGATCAGCCAACAAAAGCACCAGACGCGACTGCGGGCAAAGCCCAAGCCGATAGCGCGATGAAAGGATTCCCCGCTGTTGAGATGTTCGATTCTCACCCGGTCAACGACTCACACAAGAGGACAGCGAACCGCAATTCATTTAGCGAAAAGGACACACCACGATACGAAGGCAATAGCCCATGGGCGAAGCTAGAAGGCCACTCCCTGGCCACAGATAACCCTGAGTCACCAAAGGACAAAAACCGCAAGGCATTCAATGTCAAAGAGAAACCCAGATACGAAGGTAACGGCATTTGGTGAGAGCTCAACCAGCCTTCCTGAAGGTCAAGTTATAACGATAGGGCCCAGTCAGTTCGTGCAGACCATCTTTCAAAGGTAATATGCCATGGTAGTTCAGCCGCGACGAACCGCCCCAGACTGCGACATCGCCGTGTGTGAGCTGAACTTTTCTGGTCGGGCTGGTGCGCTCCAAAGCGCCAAAAAGAAAGACTGCGGGCAAACCCAATGACACCGAAACAATTGGCTGGAGAAAGTCGATTTCGTTTTTGTCTTGATGCAGAGTCAACCTTGAGCCAGCTTCATAGCGATTAATCAAGCAAGCGTCTGGCACAAAGTCTTCAAAGCCTCCGACCTGGGCGGCGCGTCGCGCTAGTTCCAGAAAAGATTGGGGCATGCTCGGCCAAGGACTGCCGGTTTCGGGGTCGACGGCCTGGTAGCGGTAGCCGTCCTGGTCGGTCACCCAGCCCAGGGCGCCGCAATTACTCATGGCCACAGACATCTCAAAGCCGCCAGGAGTAACCATGTGGCGCAATGGTGAAATCTCCACCAGTGCTGCCAAATCTCGCAGCAGAGCCGCAGCGTTGGTTTTGACCCGCTCCTCTTGCTGGCAAAACTTGCGCAACAGAATAGCCCCCGGACCCAGTGGCTCTTGGAAGGAAAAATTCTCAGTCGCCGCAAACAAATCCAATTTCAAATCTCTTCTATGGCATTTTAGTGGGCGTGGACGGCAATAAGTAATCGCTCGAGCGTCATTTAATAAAGAAATTAAAGACGCCGTAGACTCTCACGAGAATTTCACGTCTTTGCCAGTAATTTATCAATGTTACCGAGCGCCACTTACTACTTTTCAACCAGCGCGCCATATTTGCCTCCGTGGAGGGCCTTTTAATGTCAATGCTTTCACTTACTAAAGGTAGCCGCCGCGCTCTTCTTACTATCTGTGCTTGCTTTATGTCATCAGGCGCAGCCCTAGCCCAAGGCGCCGACTTCGACATGAGCACCGTGGCACCGGCCCAGGGTGACAATAGCGGCACACCGCACCCACAATCTGACTTTCAACCCAACTATGTGCCAAGCCCTTCCCGATTTACAACTAACCAGCGTCTTGACTCCCTGGCTTATGCAAGTAGAACAATTCTGAGCCAACGCAGTCAGAGACTTCCCAGAACCACACTAGATAGTTTTGTCTACCAAGCCGGCGGCATGGCCGAGCAAATCTATGGTGATGAAGGAACGATAGGCCTGCCACCGATAAATGGCTTGGGCGGCAGCAATGTCATCAACGCTGGAATTACGGGCCAACGCGCTTCCGGTCTGACCACCAATCACCGCAGCAACCTGCCCAGTGTGATGTTGACCTACTACTAAGTCTCTGGGACAAGAGAAAACAAATTCGCCCGTCGGCATGCTCAAGCCGAAGCGGGCGAATTTTTATTGGCTTACTTTCTGAGCCTGATCTCGCCACTCAAGTAGTTGTGCAGCAATGCTGACTGCAATTTCTTGGGGATCATTGTTGCCAATCGGCAGGCCAATCGGGCAGAGGAAGGCACTATTATACTTCTCGTCTAAACCGGCAGCTTTGATATCTTGCTTCAGCCGTTCAGCCTTTGCCCGACTACCAATCACACCCAAATAAGGGAAAGCAGCTAGACCAGCCTGATAGCCTCTAAAAATCTCCATCAGCACTGGAGAATCAGTGCTATGGCCCTTAGAGAGCAGCAGTACAAAGGAATCACGACTAACTTTTTCTATGCCGTCTTTATAGTCTTTGACCAAGAGCTTCTTCAGCTTGCCACTGGCTGGCAAGCTATCGAGCCAGTCAGGGCGAGTATCGATACAGGTGATCTGGCAATCCAACCGCTGCAAAGTTTCGACCAGCGCCGAAGCACAGTGCCCTGCGCCAAATATGACGATATTCCAAGTGCCCAAATTGTGCACTTCGAAGAACATCTTCACAGAACCGCCGCAGGTCATGCCAATATCTTTCTCTAAATTCCAGCTGACAAAGCGAGTTCTCGGCGCCTTGTGATCGCCCTCGCTTAACTCACTCAAAAGTTTTGACGCTACTTCAATAGCGCGATTTTCAACTTTGCCGCCGCCAACTGTACCGAAATTGCGACCCGCCCTAGTCACTATCATACGAGCGCCGACTTCTTGCGGCACACTGCCAATGGTATCAACCACCACAGCGACTACAAAGGGCTCGCCGCTGCCCATAAGCTCAGCCACACGGTGATAGAAAGTTACTAGAGACAAGTCTTATTTTTGTAACCTTTTGCAAAGGATGGTGCTTTGGCCAAGACAGGCGAATCAGCCCCGAACCAGGGTTTGAATGGAAGGTTTTGCCCCTCTAGCTTGTACTGTGTTAGTCGGGCAAGTATCTCTTCATTAGTGGCTGGGGTGGTCAAGGTCGGTATCTGCTCACCACAAACATACGAAAGAGCATTCTTAACAGCCATAAAGACCGAATTAGCGAGCAGCAAAGGCGGCTCACCCACAGCCTTTGAGCCACGCACATTGGCAGTGCACTCATTATCAATAACATCAACATTGAAGATAGGCGGAGTATCGTAAATATTGGGAATCTTGTAGGTGGTGGGAGAATAAGAGAGCAGCGCACCACTTGAGGAATACCGCAGATCTTCGTTGGTGAGCCAACCCATGCCTTGAATGAAAGCACCGGTAATCTGGCCGCGATTGAGACCAGGGTTTATCGACTTACCGATATCCATCAAGATATCAACACGCTCGACTTTCAAATCGCCAGTGAAGCGATCGATAAGAACTTCAGCGCAAGAGCAGCCATTGGTGTAATAAAGGAATGGCGAACCTTGACCGACATTCCAATCGAAACCAATGCCCGGTGTTATGTAATGCCCGCGTTCACCTAGACTAACTCTTGAGCGATAGGCAAGATTCACCAATTGGGGGAAAGTAATTTTGAGCTGGGGACGGCGCTCGTCAAAGACATAACCATCTTTATAAACAATTAGATGACCATAAGCACCGATACCAATTTCGCGCGAAGCAAAATGCTGGGCGGCTACTTCGTTTAGACGTTCTTTTAATTTGCGACAGGCAATCACTGCAGCCGAGCCATTTAAATCTGTAGCTGAAGAAGCAGCAGTGGCAGAGGTATTGTTGTTCTTCTCAGTCGAAGTAACCATAACAATGACATGCTCAGGAGCAATAGAAAACTCATCAGCCACTAACATTTTGATATTAGTATTGACTCCCTGCCCCATCTCAGTGGCACCGGTCGAAACTTGAATTGTGCCATCTAAATAAATGTTGACCAGAGCATTGGCCTGATTGAGAAACTGATTAGTGAAGGAGATGCCGAACTTTACAGCGGTGAACGACAAGCCTTTGAGATGAGTCTTGGACTTAGCGTTGAACTCTTTCACCGCTGCCAACCTCTCTTTGTATTGGCACGACTGATGCAACTCGTCAAAAATCTGCGGCAAAGTATTGTTAGTGATTAGCTGTCCATAAGGCGTAACATTGCGTTCGTCTATGCCATAACAATTTTTGCGGCGCACTTCGTAGGCGTCAATCTTTAAATATGCTGCGATTTCTTCGATGATATTTTCAATGGTGATCACCCCCTGGGGGCCACCAAAGCCACGAAAGGCAGTATTGGGCGGGAAATTAGTCTTGGCAATTTTTCCGACAGCTTTGACCACAGGCAGAAAATAAGCATTATCAATGTGAGTGAGCGATCGACCAAGCACAGCGGTAGAGAGATCGTTGTAAGCGCCGCCATCGGCGTACAAATTAGCTTCTAAGGCTGTAATCATGCCATCAGAAGTAAAAGCGACTTTATAGTCGTTCTGATAGGGATGACGTTTGCCCGTGTACTTCATGTCATCGTCTTTAGTGTAAATCATACGAGCCGGACGCTTGGTTTTGTGCGCCACCAAAGAAGCCATCACAGCCGGGTGCGTAGCCTGGCATTCTTTACCACCAAAGCCACCGCCCATGCGCTTAATTAGGCAGACCACTTGATTGAGCTGCAAGCCGAGAAGGTGGGCAACCGTGTGCTGAATTTCAGAAGGGCTTTGAGTGGATGAATGAACCGTTAGCTGATCGTACTCACCAGGATGCACCAAGCAAGCCTGAGATTCAAGATAAAAGTGATCGGCACCACCAATAACAAAGCGCCCTTCGATTATATGTTCAGCACTGGCAAAAGCTGAGGCCAGATCGCCTCGCTCAATTTTGTAGGTCTTATCTAAATATTGATTACTAGCAATGGCTGCGTCAACGGTGAGCACTGGCACAAGCTCTTCCATATCGAGCTTAATAGCCTTTTTAGCGGCCTTGATTGCAGCCAGTGACTGAGCCGCAATGACAACAATTGGTTGACCAATGAACTCAGAAACATCTTCGACCAGCAAAATTTCGTCTTGGGTAATTGGACCAAAAACATTGTGATGGAGATCTTTGTATGTAAAGAGAGCGACAACACCAGGCACATTTAGTGCTTCGCTCAAATCAAGCGAACGAATGCGACCGTGGGCATAAGGCGAGCCAAAATAGTCAACCAGTACTTCATTACGCGACATAGGAATGTCATCGATATAAACCGATTCACCGCTAACGTGACCAGGAGCGGAATCATGAGGTATGTTCTTGCCTACTATTGACATACAAGTGACCTCTCTTTATCTTCCGCACAGCTCTCATAAAAGAACTTGGTCATAATATTTTCAGCCAGGGCCAGACGATAATCACGCGAGGCTCTCACATCGGTAATTGGTGCAATCACTTCGCGAGCTACCTTGCCTGCAGCCTCATAAGTAGCGAGTTCATGGGGCTTACCTAGCAAGGCTTTCTCTACTTCAGGAACGCTCTTCACCACTGGTCCAACGCCGCCAAATATCACCCGGGCAGCGGCAATTTTATTGTCTTTGACAGTAATGCGAATAGCAGCAGTAAACGCTGAGATATCCAAATGCTGACGCCGCGACACTTTGTAGAGACGCAGAATCTCTTCAGCTTTAGGTAAAGGCAAGAAAATACGAGTGATTAGCTCGTCTTTTTTCAACGAAAGGGTCTTGTAACCAGTATAAAAATCGGCCATGGCAATACGTCTTACGCCATTCAAGCCCGTAACTTCCACTTCAGCATCCATGACAAATAGAAATGGTGGGCTATCGGCAATGGGTGATCCGTTCGCAATATTTCCCGCTAAAGTACCCGCATGCCGTATTTGTGGCGAACCATAGACCCAGAGAATATCGTAGAACTCTGGCACCAAATCTTTAATAGCTCGCTCCAACTGGCGCAAGGTCACCTTAGCGCCGATACTCATCACTCTACCTTCAGGTGTTTCGACCAGGCTCAAATCATCTAAGCCAGGAAGTGCTGAAGTGCTCATGATTGCCTTGGGAGCAAGACCACGCTTGTTCATGTTCACTGAAACATCGGTGCCACCAGAAACAATAACCACTTTTTCGTTATCGGCTAAAAAGCGATTGGCGCTGGCCAAACTAGTAGGGTTGAAAGCCTTGCAACCATCAACTTCTAGCAATAATTCCTGAGTAGCATGGGCCTTCAAATTAGCGATGATTTCAGCCTCGTTATAGAGACTGGCAAAAGGCTTGAAGCGCTCAAGATCAATGGCCATCCCGGCATTAATAATGGCTTCGTAGCCAGTGCAACGACAGAGATTACCAGTCAATGCGTCTTTTACGAGCTCTTCTGTAAGTTTCTGACCAGAGGCGAATTTCTCCCGGCCAAGCTTTTGGCAGTCTGACGCTTCACTACTAGAAGGACACTTAAGATCATTAGCTAAGCCGCACATGGCGATGACAAAACCAGGGGTGCAATAACCGCACTGGGCGCCATTATGATCAACCATTGACTGCTGCACGGGGTTGAGCTGACCTTCTATCTTCAGGCCTTCCACTGTAATTAAATGGCTGCAATCGAGCTGATAGAGATACTGAATACAAGAGTTAACTGGCACGTAGTCGAGCTTTTCACCACTGCTATCGAGCCGGCCAATCATCACCGAACAAGCACCGCAATCGCCCTCAGCACAAACAACTTTAGTGCCGCACTTTCCGAGATCGAGCCTGAGATAATCACTGGCCGGCTGAAAAGCCTGAGCGGCAGTAATGCGCTGCTCTTGACCGTTGATATACAAAAGAATGTAGTCTCGCATCAACGCTCCGCAATAAGACAGGAGTAAATTTTAGAGTCTCGTGGACAAGGCAATTTAATCTAGGAAAACAAAGTCTAGAAAAACAAAATCTAGACCAATCTATATATTGGAGAGATATGATAACCCAAAGCCATCAATTAGTGCGGTGAAATTAGCTTGGCAATAGTAAAGGCTGCAAGGGCAGCCAAAGTGCCAACCACGGCGGTCTGGAAGGCGCTGCGAAACGGCTTAGTACCAGTGAAGCGCCCCTTGACATAACCAAAAACAAAAAGGGCTAGAACCGTTACCAGGGCCGAAATCATCAAGGCAAAGTGAGAGTCGCTGTAGATCATGTAGGGCAAAAGCGGAACTATGCCGCCGACAATATACGAGCCAGCAATTACCAGGGCGCTAATCAAACCGCGATTTGGATCAGGCTTGTCGAGAGCTAGCTCATACTTCATCATGAAATCAATCCAGTGTTCGTGGTTGCGTTCTAAACCAGCAACCACTGGCTGAATCTCTTCGTCTTTAAGGCCATAAGCGCGAAAAATCTCGAATATTTCGCGACTTTCCTCTTCTGGCATCTCCTTAACTTCGCACCACTCGCGGTGGCGTTCTTTATCGTAGTGCTCAGCCTCGCCCCGGGCAGCTAAAAATCCACCCAAACCCATAGCAATCGAACCGGCTGCCACTTCAGCCACTCCGGCTGTAACCACCAAACCACTATTGGCAATTGCCCCTGACAAACCAGCGGCCAAAGCAAAGGGCACAGTCAAACCATCCGACATGCCGATGACAATGTCGCGAATAACTTCACCAGCCGTAAAGTGGGTTTCATTGTGCTTTGACTTTGGTGACACGGGAGGGACCCTCTAAAATTTTGCCGTCAATTCCAGCAGCGATGCCACGCAACATACCATTGAAGACAAATTCATGCAAAGGCGTGACAGCCCACCAGTAGAGTAGACCAAGCAAACCTTGTGGTTGAAATCGGGCATTCTGCTCGACCACGGTAACGCCGTCACCATTGTTAGTAATAGTGAACTGCAAAAATGCTTTGCCCGGCAATTTCATCTCAGCAACCAGCAACAAACTATGCTCGTTCTCTACATCTACCACTCGCCAAAAATCGAGAGCATCTCCGGGCAAGAGTTCTAAGTCATTGCGGCGGCCGCGATTGAGCCCCACTCCACCAATGATGCGGTCCATATAGCCGCGCAATTTCCACAGCCAATTACCGTAATACCAGCCAGTTTTGCCGCCCAAACGCACCAGGCGATACCAAACCTGAGCCGGCGAATCGCTCACTTTAATAACACGATTATCTTCGTAGAGAGTTCCCCCGGCCCAATCAGGGTCGCCAGGACTGGGCCATTCGGCAGGCACAATTGGCATTTCACCAGCATCTGTCCAGCGACTCTCAACTCGGTGCTGGTGGATACACTCTAAAGCAATTCGAATGGTGGTGCGACAATCGAGCAGGGGCTGGGGAATCAAAGCCAAAATATCGTTGTTCTTGCAGACCACCGGGTTGCGCAGCCCCTCCGCTAAAGGCCTGGCAATATAGTTGGGAACCGGGGTGACAAAGTGAATCCAATAAGAGCTAATGGTGGGGGTAAAGACCGGTACAGGAAAAATCCAGCGCTTGCCCAGACCCGCCTCAACCGAGTATACCTGCATCAAATCTTTGTAGGTGAGCACTTCCGGCCCGCCAATATCGAAAGAGCGGCCAGTGGTAGCCTCAACCTTGAGACATTCAATCAGGTAATAGAGAACATTGCGCACAGCAATGGGCTGAGAAGGAGTGGAAACCCAGCGCGGAGTAATCATTACCGGCAGACGCTCAACCAGATAGCGCAAAATTTCAAACGATGTACTGCCGGAGCCCAAAATCATTCCCGCCCGTAGAACAGTCACGGGCACAGGACCGGCCTGGAGGATGGCTGCCACTTCAGCACGAGAGCGCAGGTGTTTGCTCAAATCAGGAGAATCTTCGCCCAGCCCACCCAGATAGATAATGCGTTTGAGACCGGTAATGACGGCAGCCTCAACCATATTATCGGCGGCCAGGCGGTCGGCCGAAGCAAAGTCTTTGTTCTCTAAGTTCATAGAGTGAACGAAATAATAGGCAGCAAAGGCACCGGTCAGTGCAACCTTGAGCGACTCTTTGTCGAAGACATCGACCTTTACTAACTCTACATCTTCATGCTTGGCCCAGGGGCGACTGCTGAGCTTGACCAGTGAGCGGCCACAAGCGCGCACCCGATAGCCAGCCTCAAGCAGACGCGGCACCAGTCGAGCGCCGACATATCCGGTTGCACCGGTAACCACAACCAATTGTTTTTCTGGCAAGACTAATTTCCAACGGTACTATGGGTGAATCTCTACAGCTGCAGTATAGCCAGCTACAGAAGGCTTTACCCAATTTCGAAAAGAACAACGCCAAGGGCAGCAAAGGCCGTGAGCGCATTAAGCAAGGTCTTTGGGGGAATAGCAGCAATCTAAGGGCTCAATCAATGCAGTGAGCAATGGCAGGAATTCATGGCCATCCTAAAAAAAACACTTGCCCTTAGCGGGGTATTAGCCATAACTTCTATCTGCGCCGCCCCCATGACGGCAGGGCAATCGCCCCCCGCGGCAAGACTAGAAACCAGATTAGAAACGAAACAAGAGGCAAGACCAGAAGATGAGGATTTATCAAAGAAGATTCTTGTGGTTCCGGATGAACCGCCAGCAGATTGGGCCAGCGATAGACTTGTGGCTTTAGCTGCTTGCTACAAAAATATGGGTGACCCAGAAAGAGCAAAGAAAGCCTTGCGACTGGCCATCAAAAACGACAAAACTGGCAAAGTAAAAAAACAGGCACAGATACTGCTCGATTCAGAACTACCGAAATACCCGGTGTCCCAAGAAGCAGTTTTTCTCAGTAACAAAGCCTACGACCACTATTGCCGCAAACAATATGCCTCAGCCATAAAAACGGCAAAAGACTGTGCAGCGAAATATCCCAAGTACGAAGCACCACTCGATACACTGAGCGTCATTTATTTACAGCAGAAAGAACCACAACTGGCGAGAGAAACTTCAAAAAAGGCACTGGCCATCAATGACAAATGTTCAAACGCCTGGCTCAGTTTAGGCAATAGCTATTTGCTGGAAGGCGACTACAAAAGTGCCAGAGCCGCTGCTGAAAAATCGCTGCAATGCTATCCCGACAATATCAATACCAAAGCTATGATCAATTTCATGAATGCCAAACACAGGTAGAGCAGACTATGTACCCTCCAAGCTGGGAAAAGGATAATTGCCAACCACAGACAGCCCTCCAAAGCGGCTGCCAAATAGTTTTGTGTGTAGAGGTGCTTTGGTGGCTATACGCATTCCTTACTAGAAACAATCTTGATATCACCACCTTCATGTTTCTCATGATTAGCCCAGTAATTACACTCATAGCCTTGATCAGCATGCAGAAAAGTATCTGGCGAACCGTAGCTATAGCTGCAGTTATCTTGTTCTTAGTGGCAAGCGGTATATTTCTGGTTGTTCTTGCATTGATGATGTCATCTCACCCAGCTCTAATCTAAATAAATTAAATAGCACTGAGCATAAACCATAAGGCTTTGCCGATTAGAGCGACAATCACTGCATCAGCATTTTTCCGGGAAGTAGTGCTATAACACAAGCGACTGTTCACTCTTTGCAGGTCAATTGTGATTCAACCCAAACCTAGCCAAAGAACTTCCAAGCTGCAGAGTTGTATTATTCGTCAAGAGTGAGACCGGCAAAGAACCTTCGCCTATCAGGGTTGACGAGCTTTTAGAAGGAAAAGAAAAAGCCACCGCTGACAGTGCAAAACCAGCAGCGAACTAGAGGCAAATTAAACACAAATACAAGGCAGTTTCAGCACAGCCTCAGTGGAAATCACCTGAGCAAACTCTCCATTAAGGCTAGCCAGGGCACTTTGATGAATTTCCTCAGCTGGCCAGTAGCGCCCATCTATTCCTTTGCGATTAAAAGTAGCCGTAGCATCACTGACTAAATAAGTATTGAATCCCAAATTGCCAGACATTCTAGTGCTGGTGGAAACACAGTGGTCCGTGGTCAAGCCACAAATCACAAGCTCGTCGATGCCCTGCTGGCGCAAATACTTTTCAAGATCTGTCCCAATGAAAGCGCTATTAACCGTCTTGCCAAAGACTTTCTCGCCAGCCAGTGGCAAGGCCTCAGCTTTGAAATCATTACCAGGCTGACCAGGGCGCAGTGGCGACTGCGCTTCTACCGAATTATGTTGCACATGGATAACGGCTTTGCCTGCTTGCCGGAAAGCAGCCACGAGGGCGGCGATATTGGCTTCGCAGCCGGGATTATTGCGCGCCCCCCAGTAGGGGTCATCAAAGCCCTGTTGCACATCTATAACTAATAGCGCTGCTGGCATGGTCGCCTTCCTCTTGCTCTAAATGCATCCAAATATATTTTCTTGAAACAGATTATTAAAGTGAATTTCTGAGGCTTCTATTATCTCTATATTGAGCTTCTGGCCCCAAATTTCTTTTTCGCAAGTGACAACATTCAGCGCCACAGGCCGATTACGAGTTCATTAATGATGAATGAATCTTTTCCACAAGGCCTAATGCGGCTTCCGCGAAGTTTAAATCAAACATTATTGCTATTTACCTTCATGTAAAGCGGTAGCGGCCGTGATAGGGTTTCAATTGTCACTGAGTATGGAACACGGACGTCAACATGGGCATCATCAACACGCGCAAGCTGGGTAACCAGGGTCTCACTACATCTGCCATCGGTCTTGGCTGCATGGGCATGAGCTTTGCTTACGGCTCAGCCGATGAAAGCGAAGCAATCAAAGTAATTCACAGAGCATTAGAGCTCGGCGTGAATTTCCTCGACACTGCCGAACGCTACGGCCCATATAAAAACGAAGAGTTAATCGGCCGTGCCATCAAAGGCAAACGCGACCAAGCTGTAATTGCCACCAAGTTCGGTTTCAAATACGACGAGGCTGGCAATTCAATTGGCCTAGACAGCCATCCTAAAACAGTTAAGGCTGTGGCCGAAGCTTCTATGAAAAGACTAGGAATCGATGTTATCGATCTCTACTATCAGCATCGCGTTGATCCAAATGTTCCTATTGAAGAAACAGTTGGCGCCATGGCTGAACTGGTCAAAGAAGGCAAAGTTCGCTACCTCGGACTATCTGAAGCTGGCGAACAGACCATTCGCAGAGCCCACAAAGTACATCCTATTTCTGCTCTACAATCAGAGTATTCAATCTGGGAACGCAACCTAGAACCAGTAATCATGCCGGTTCTACGCGAACTAAAGATTGGTCTTGTAGCCTACTGCCCAATCGGCCGCGGAATTCTTACTGGAGAAATTAAGAGCTTCGACGATCTACCTGAAGGCGACTATCGCCGCCATGACCCTCGCTATCAAGGCGAAAACTTCAAACGCAATTTGCTTCTTGTTGACGAAGTCAATGAAGTGGCTGATCGCTACGGCGCTACTCCGGCTCAAGTTGCTATCGCCTGGTTGCTTCACCAAGGCATTGATATTGTGCCAATACCGGGCACCAAGCACGTGCGTTACTTAGAAGAAAATACTGTATCATTCCGTTTAGATCTTGAAGACGAAGATCTGGCGGCCCTCAGCGGACTGGCCACCAAGACCGCTGGAGAACGTTACGAGCAGCCACTTCTAGCTCAAATCGATCGTTAGAAAATACCAGTAATTCGAGACAAAATCTCGTTTACAATTGTCGAAAATCAACAAAAGGGAAGGTTCGCCTTCCCTTTTTTCTTAAGCGATGTTGCGCTCAGATGTGGAGACTCTAATTGACAAGTGGTTACAAACACGGCCAAATTAACCTCTCCTTAGCAATTGTGAGGCACTATAGGGTCTGTTGCTAGCATCCGCTAACAGGAGTAATTGAACAAATGGAAAAGCAAGACATTCCCAAAGAAACGAAATCTACTGAAGAAAGAAAAAGCACTCGCGGTTTCGCCATTCCAGCAGATTCATTCAATCCTAACGACCGCAGCCTGGCAGAAGGCGCTGACTAAATAATTAGGACCATTTGACACGTCCCTCTGATAAATCTATTTGCGGCCTGGGTACAAAAGGCGAAGCATAGAATTAGACCCGAGGGGAATGCCAGTGTTAAATCATCGCACTCTTGTATCTTCTTATATTGCCCCAGCTTCTTTTACGCTTACTCTCGCCGCAGCAAATCTGGTAGTTTCCAGCTTTCAATGCCTTGTTGCGTCGCCGGCGCTAGCTCAGGAGCCGGGTCAGGCACTTGCGGGCCAGAGCATGGCTGGTAAGGCAAAAAAAGACAACATCAATGCGCGCATCAAGCGACAACAAAAAAAAATCGATGCTGCCCTGAAGAACGGGCAGCTCAACGAAGAGCAGGCTAATCGTCTGCACATGGACGTAGCTAATATCGAGAACAGGGTGAAGAGTGAACGCCAGCAAAATGGTGGCGAACTCAACCCCCAACAACATACAACTATCGAAAATTTGCTCAATCAAAGTAGCAATCAAATAAACACAGCCATGGGCGTTGGCACAGCAGTATCGGCCGGAGCGAATCCGCTGGGGGCAAACTGGCAACCAGGACCAGACGGAGCCCAAGACCCTGATGCCCTGAAGAAGAAATTGAAAGCCCAAGAAAAGCGCGCCTTAAGGCAAGAGAAGCAGGCCAACATGCAGGCCATCGAACAACAACAGCTACAGTACGAAAAAGAGATGGTCAACTCGCTCAGTAATCAAAAGAAGAAAATTCAGCAAGAGAAAGAACAGCTTGAGAATGTCCGCAACAATTCTGGAGCGAACTAGCTTTAAGGCTGCTTGACAGTTTCATCTGGTGGCACGACCGTTTCACCGCGACTTATAAATGAAATACTCTGTGATGAGCCTGTACTAACCATTACAGCCTCGGCGATTGGCTCAGAGACAGGTTTACTCGAGACCCAATCAACCACAAAATTAGCACCAGCACCGCCACTACTATCGGTGCGAGCAACAATAAAATCAGCCGTCGACATTGGACCTAATTCAACCGGTGCTGAGAGATACTTTCTCACCAACTTGCCTTGGGTCGAATAATAATCGACGCTGCGCAAGACAATCGAATTTTTCATATCAGTATTGCGAACACTAAGAGTGGCAGCCAAATCTATGGTACGTCTGCGATCTTCGTAGTAAATTGCTGAATAAATTGGCACATAAATAATAGCTTGTTGTTTGGCCTTAAAATCTTCAGCCAACGCGACCACTTTCAAATGGGGCTGCGAGACCTCTGGTGCTTCCTCAACTGGCTTTGTCAGGCCTTCAATATAATCGCAACCACCGGTAGCCAATACCGTGCTCACTAAAGCAACTAATGCCAAGCCACGGCCAAAACACTTCTGCTTTGTCAAAGAAAGGTTGAAGAATTGCATGAATTTCACTTGAGATAGCCCAACCCAATCGCTCAATACCCTCATATAATGACGCCTCGTCTCCCCTCGTGCAAGTATGCAACCCAAGGAAAGTCAATAGAGTTATACTTGGCTGCTCAAGTAAACTGGCAGAAAGCTAGCTAGGCGGAATGGACGAACTTACCCGCGAATTATCGAAATCAACTTTCATTCCCCTGAGAGAGCAACCTTTGAAGGCAGAGGCATTGTCTGCTACGGCCACGCCATCAGACAAAGTAGAGCTGCTGGATGCATTGGTCGATGGCAAATATAGAATTCTGAGCGTCATTGGCTCAGGTGGAATGGGCAGCATTTACCTTGCCAAACATATAATGCTCGATAAAACTGTAGCGCTCAAGACCTTTAAGTCTTACAACCTCAGCCAAGAAGCAAAACTGAGGTTTCAGAGAGAAGCTCAAGCCATCGCCAAGCTCAACAACCCTAATATTGTTCAAGTCTTCGACTTTGGCTATGTCAACGAGCAACTGCCTTACTACACAATGGAAGTTCTCACCGGTCAGTCACTGGGAGAGAAGCTAAATAATTGCCAGTACTTAGAAATAGACGAAGCCATTGATGTCTTCGTTGAAGTTTGTCGCGGCTTACTGGCAGCCCACAACAAAGGCATTGTTCATCGCGACTTAAAGCCAGACAACATCTTCCTCGAATCCGAAGTTATAGGTGGTGCATTTTCCAAAGTTAAAATAGTAGATTTTGGCATTGCCGCCCTCGCCAATCCCGATATAGAAGGGCAGAAATTAACGGCTATAGGTAATATTTTCGGCAGCCCGCTTTACATGAGCCCTGAGCAATCGATGGGCAAAAAAGTCACCGCCAGTAGTGACATTTATTCCTGCGGATGTGCACTATTTCAAGCACTTACCAGCAAACCGCCATACTTGGGCCCCAATGCCTTTAGCACCTTGCTAATGCACCAAAATGATTCAATACCGAGCCTTAGAGCGGCGCTGAATGGCAGAGAATGCCCACAAACATTAGAACAACTAGTAACAAAAATGCTAGCGAAAGCGCCAGAAGAAAGGTATCAAAGCGCGGAAGAAGTGCTAGAAAACTTACTTAGCCTGCAGCAAACTGCAAAAATAAACCAGTCTAGATCTACTAATGAACAGATACCAAATTCACAACTGCTCAAAACAAGTTCAAGCAGCAATCAAGATGAAGCCGCGGAGCAAAATCTAGCGAACGAGCGAAAACTAGGGCTGCAACTTAGTTCAGCCTTTCTCGCCGTGCTGCTATTGCTTACAGTGGGATACTGTATTTTCACCTTTCGCGATAGCCGCGAGCCAAAGCTAGAGAAACTGAAACTGGCGGCCACAGATAGCGCCAATGACCTTTCTGGCAAAGCAGTCAATGAGAAACACGAAAGTAAGGAAAGTAAGGGAAATAAGACAAGTAGGGAAATCGACGATCCTGAAATATCAATAGAGGAGCTAAAACAACGGCTTGCCAGACCATCAATAAGCAATATTTTTTCCACACGATATGAGAAAGTGACAACTCCAGCACTTGAGCTAATCTCAAATACAAAATGGATCAAGGTAATCTCACTCAAGGATTGCACAGTAGAAAACGAGAGCTTGGGCAAGCTCTGCAAACTTGACCTGGTGTGCATCCTACTCAATTACGCAAACTTCAACGATCGCGGGGCAACAGGTCTGTCTCAATGCAAAACGTTGACCGAAATAGATGCTTCTGGCACCTTTCTTTCAGACAAAGGCCTAAAGCAACTTATAAAACTAAAGGGCCTAGAAAGGCTTTCCATTGGCGGCAGCAAAGTAAGTAAAGCGGGCCTGGCCGAGTTAGCAAGATGCAAAAAACTAAGGATTCTAAGTCTTTCAAATATGCGCCCTCTAACTAATGACCACATTGCTTCCGTCACAAAAATTGCGAGCTTAAACGAACTAAATTTGAACAAGACCGATGCATCGCCGCTCTTAATTAGAACACTATGCAAAAACCTCAAAAACCTCAAGAAAGTTCAAATCGGTGAGTGCCAGAAAATAGGACCAAATGAAGTCAAGCTACTGAGCATCGAATTTCCCAAAACGACCTTCATCGGCGACTAAGCAACATAGCTAATTTTTCAGGCTGCTCTGCCGGTATTCTTTTGACCTTGCCATAGAATTCAATGCAGCGGTATACAGATTGCCAAATTGGAGCAAATTATGACAACCACCAAAGAACAACGTACTCACATGTACACAACCAGAATTGATATCCCTGAGAGCCTGCGTGCCAAGACTATCGAACTATTGAACGAAACCCTGGCCGCATCACTTGATATGTGGTCTCAGACCAAACAGGCTCACTGGAACGTCAAAGGCAAAAATTTCTATCAAGTGCATTTATTGTTCGACGATATCGCCGAGGTTCTTTATCCACATATCGACGAAATCGCTGAACGCATCACAGCCCTGGGCGGAGTGGCACACGGCACGGTCAAAGACAGCGCTAAAAATTCTATTTTGCCTGCATACCCCAACACCGAAAAAATGAACGAAGAAGATCATCTGATGGCAATCGCTGATCGCCTAGCAGCATACGGCAAACATGTACGCCAAGCTGTTGCAAAAACCAGCGAATGGGAAGAGCAAGATACCAACGATTTGCTCATTGCTATTTCCCGTGAAGTAGACAAGAAACTATGGTTTATCGAAGCCCATTTGCAAAAGCACGTTTAATGTTGAGCGAATCGATTTAATTTAAGTGATTCGCTCTGTTTGAAAATAAAGCAAAGAAAAAAGCAGCGAAATTCCCTTCGAAATTTCGCTGCTTTTGTTTTTCTACCGATATCGGTGAAATTTCTGATGACGCATCCAAGTTTTTACCGATATCGGTGAAGTTTCAATTTACCGAACTCTAGCCCAAAAGTGCATGCTGGCGGCCACGCTTCTCATCAACAAAGAAAACAACGATTAGCCCTAAAACGAAGAACGTTAATGTAGACAACAACGCTAGCCTGTAATTCGACCCACTTAGATAAGTCACTAACCCATAAGTCATCGGGCCGATTATGGCCGAAAGTTTCACCGATAGCCCCCACAGGCCAAAAAATTCAGCTGAGCGACCAGCCGGTGAAAGTCGACCAACCAGAGCCCTGCCGGCAGACGCGCTGGCACCCATGGCGATTCCCATGATATTTGCAGCCAACCAAAAGCCTTCTTTGTTTGTGGTAGCAAAGGCAATGAAAATCGCCAGAGACCAGAGTGCCAATGTGACGGCGATGGTACGCACAGAGCCCACCTTGTCTTGAATGAAGCCAAAGATAAAAGCACCGACTGCGGCAGTAACATTAACGACCATGATTAAAACGATTGATTCGCTGGTTTTGAACCCCATCACTTGCTCAGCGTAGACTGCCGCCAATGCAACCACCGTTGTGCTTCCGCAGCTATAGCAAAGCAGCGATAGCAAAAATGTGAAAAGGTCGCGATGTTTCTTGGCATCAGCGATGGTCTCGAAGACCTGTTTAAATGCCCCACTGGCAATTTCACTCAATTTATTTTTCACAGTCGATGGCTTAGCCCGCTCTTTCAGCCAAATGAAAGTTGGAGTGGCAGCACTTATAAACATAACTGCGACAAAAACCATGGTCACTGGCACAAACTGAGCTGGGGTTTGGCCCGCCTTCTGCGCCCAAGAAACATAAGCCAGGCAGGCTCCCAAAACTGCTATGCCACCGATGTAACCGAGTGTCCAGCCGAATGCAGAGATGCGCCCCATTTTCTCTGGTGTAGCAATCTCTGGCAAAAAGGCCGCTATTAAATCTTCTGACGTACCAAAGGCAAAATTGGAAAGCACCAATAGGGTCATGGCCAGCGCCACATCTCCTTGATGAACCAAAGAAAGACAAGCCGTACAAAAGACACAAGCAAGACTAGAGACAACGAGGAAGCGCTTTTTTATGGCAAAAGCATCGGCAATGGCACCCACTACCGGTGCTGTCAAAACCACCAGAAGGTTAGCCAGGCCAAGAGAACAGGTCAGATAAAGAGTGGCAGTAGAAAGCTCAAGACCGCTAGCCACGGTCTTTACGAAGTAGGCATTGAAGATTGCTGTGGTAACCACTGTGGTATAGCTAGAGTTAGCGAAATCAAACATGGCCCAAGACCAGATTTCAAGCGAACTTGCTGGAGCCATTTCTTCAGGCTTGTCCCTAATTTCCTTACTCTTTATGTCACCATTAGAAGTCACAATCGGTTCCTAAAATTGTCTGCGGAATATGGGCATTCTTACACAGCAGAGGGAACCTAAATTGAAAAGCCCACAGTTTGTCTAGTGTAGTCGCTATTTACCAAGAGGATGCCAAGTTCTATGAAAATCAAAAGCCTTTTGCCAATCACCGCATTGCTTGCTATTTCTTTCAGCGTAAGCGATGCCCTGGCATTAAGCCCAAAGCTAGAACGCATTGACACCTCAGCCCAAAGATCGTTTGAGCAGACTGACTATAAACGGGCCCAAAGTCAGTGGGACAAGCTACGTCTTGAATTGCAAAAAAGTAGCGATGGTCTGAGCGATGCAGAGAAACTAGAGCAGCAAACCACCATTGCAAAGACTTTACGGCGCATGGGTGAATGCTCACTGCAGATGAAAAATTTTGGCTCCGCCGCAGACTACTTTGACCAGGCCAAAGCAGCTCTCCCGGCTGGAAGCGCGGACCCAGACCTAGACAAAGACGTCACGCAGCTTTCATCGATTTATCGCTTGGTCGAACCAAGTAGCTTTGGCAGCGAAGTGGCGAAAGCTTTCAAAGATGTCGGGGCTGAAAAAATATCTATTGCCAAAACCGATGATGGCCACCACATTGAAATTGTGCTGAATGAAAAAGTAGTGAAACCCATTGATCAAAAAGGGGTTTCAGAAGTAGGTTTTGATAAAACCATATCGTTTGATTTGAGTGAAAAAAACGAAGGCGAAATCAGAATTGATCGCATTACCGGTCTCAAAGTTCATGCTCAGTTTTGGGTCAATGTCATTGCCTCTAAACTGCACAAAAACGAGGCACAAGAGCCAGTTGCAGAGGTGACAGGCGAAAAGATGGGAATTTCGCAGTCAGTCTCAAGCAAACTTCCTGATCAAATCTATCAACCGATTTTGGCCCTAATTAGCAAAGTACGCAATGTCTTTGGCGAGAGTGCCACCCAAGACATCGCCAGCGGCAGCAGCTCTGGCAATGGTGGCAGCGGAACTCAAGCAGCTAGCAGCTCCAGCATGTTCTCAAACGGTATCAACAACGGTGCACAAACAGGCAGTGTCATTCCTGCTAGCAATACTGGCAACGGCGGAACAATCATGCCGCTAGTGAACGATCAACCAATGGAAATCAATGGCAATGGCAGTGGCAATGACAGCGAAAAATAGACAGCTAATGGCGACTCAGCTTTTAGGCTTGTCATTGATTTGCGCAACAACCGTGAGCATCTTAACTACCACTGTAGCCATTGCGGCCCAGCCAGCAGCCAAAGATGAGGGCGAAGCATTTCTTGGCGAAAATGGCGATTTGTTCATGGAAGAAGTAACAGATCCCAAAAGCAAACCGAAACCCAAACCTACCATTCCAATTGATTTGAGCCGAGTAGGTGTTTCAGTTGATCCCCACGGAAACATAGTACCGATCAAAGATGCAGCTGATGACCCCTGGGCCGGCAGCGGCGTAAAACCTTTCGTAAACCAAATTGAGAGCACTTTTCAGCCGCTCCCTTTCAATGGCTTCGCTGGCCCTTCGCCCTTCGGTTACGGCGTGCCCGGCTACAACATGCCGGGCTACGCCAACCCCAACCTTAACTATCGTAGCCTGGGTTATCCCAACTATGGTTATCGCCAGTACGGGTATCCCGGCTATGGCTTTGGCTACCCAGGATACGGCTACCCAGGCTATGGAAATCCCTATGGCAACCCCTATTACCGACCTGGTCTTTCAATTAACTTCGGTGGCGGACGTGGTGGCATAACCATCGGCGGCCCAAATTATAACAACGGATATTACAACGGCTTTAACAACGGATACTTTGGTGGCGGAGCAGGCGGTTACACACCTTGGAATACTTTCAACAGCTTCGCCGGTGGTGGCAACCCATATTATGGCTATGGTAATTTAGGTTATGGCAATTTAGGATACGGCGGCTACGGCTATCCCTATGGCGCCGGTTATCCCTACGGCTATCCCGCAGTTGGAACGCCTTTAGCTAGTTTCAAAATAGGAAAATTCCAGGGCGCGATTGGTTCGTCGGGCCCTGGAATTTATCCAAATGCAGCGAATTCAGTGTTTTTTCCCAGTACCACAAATTACTCTCAGTCGAGTATGTGGCGCGCCTTCAATCTAGCTTTCTAAGCCTATCAATCAGGATTTAGATAGACTAGCAAGCTAAATCAACTTAAGTGTTTGGATCTGCGCACTGGCCTCCTCTGTAGTCGGTTGTGATGTTTAATTCGACATGCGTTCAACAGAAATAGAGTGAGCTTTTCTCGCAGGGTTAAAACCCACTCGAAACGCCCTTCTAAATGGCGGAGGCGCGAAACCTCCGTTGGTCTACTGTGTCTAGTTTGATCGGCGTTCTTGCACTTCGTTTGCTCCATAAAGTGCTCGGCGCGGACGTTGAGCTTATCCCCTCGCAGGTAAGCACGATATCCATCTGTTAGCACTCTTTCCGAATAGCTCGAAAGTAGATCGGTTCTTTTCCCAGTACCTGCTGAATGATCTCTATAGGACGATCCAACAGTAATAGACAGTCTTCTGCCTCGCATTCAATACCCGCCTTTAGCCAATTGTTGGTCAAGACAATTGTCGCCATTTTTACTTTGATCGACTGCAATCCTCCACTTTGTTTTCGATCATTTAGTCCTCCGCCAAGAGAACTTCTTTGTTGTACTTAACGAGATATAGTATCTGATCAAAAGACATATCCTGGCAAGGGCTAAGTTATCGTATATTCCCCACGCGAAACCATGATAGAAAGCTAGTTTCATCGATTTTGTAAGACAGCCAACATCCCCGCTTGACAAGCGCTCGCTCTTGCCCCAATAATGGCAAATTACTCCGCCACCTTACTAACTAATGCCAGCAGAAAAAGCCCTACCGTTAGACGGTATCCCTGAGGCTCCGCATCCCACGGAGTCATTCACTGCCGTCAGGGCTGATGTGCAGACCCAACTGAGCAGCCCCAAAGACATTTCTGCCGCCACGAACTTCTTTAAGCCCCAAGGCGCCGAATCATTCCTACCCTCGATGCCTACGCCATCGGGAATGGAAGCTGCAGCCCTGACTCCAACAGGAATGCCCATGCCTGGCGGTGAGCAGATGTCGCCATTGGTCAACATGATTATGAAGATGCCAGGACATTTGAGCCTGGTTTCCTCATTCTTTGAATTCCTGGGATCATTCTTTGGCGCCAACGACATGCTCTCGATGCTCGACCCCATCACTGGCCAGATTATGGACGGCATTGGCGGTCTGACCGAGCACCTGGGCATTGATCTCAACCTTATGCCAGACGACGCCCCTGGATTAACCACCCTCGGCGATTCCAGCAGCCTTGAACCACTCAACAGCAAGAATCTACTATCATTCAACTCATCCGAGCCTCTAGAAGGCGTTAGGCAGTCTTTAGATTATAGCTTTGCCAACGCCCCCGACCTCAACGTCAACGGCGGCGCTCCCTTCGGCAAACCTCTCTTTGAACAAGCCGGGCAGCAGACGCTCAACTTCGCCCCAGCCAACGGCGGCGAGAACAATCTTCTCGCCATGGACCCTGGCGGCGGATTCGGCTCAACCGTCGGCCCCAATTCCGGACAGATTGACCCACAAAACTTACCAAATCAATTACCAGCAAATCAAAACTATCAAATGCAAGGAGCTCAGACAGGAGCTGGCTTTGAGCGTGGCGTGACTGGAGCAAACCCACAAGCCCTGGACGGACAGAGTTTAGGAAATCAAGGCGTAGATGCCAACGGCAACCCAATAGGAGATGCCAACGCCGCTCAAAATGGGGCCGGCGCAGACGGACAAACAGACGGACAAACAAACGGGCAAGCAGATGCACCCGAAACTACTTCTTATACAGTAAAAGAAGGCGACAATCTCTGGGACCTCGCCGGTAAGCACATGGGAGACAGCACTCGCTGGGGCGAAATCTATAAACTCAATGAAGCAGTAATCGGCAACAACCCACGTTTAATAATGCCTGGCACCGAACTGCAATTACCTGGCGCTGGCGGCCTCGGTGCTGAGCACTTAGCTCAAGACTACACAGTCAAAGCTGGCGACAACCTCTGGGATATCTCGAAAGACAATCTCGGTGGCGGTGAACATTGGAAAGAACTTTATAGCAATAACACTGATGTGGTTGGTAGCAATCCTAATTTAATTCACCCCGGCCAACAGCTTCACATGAATGGCTCAGAAGGAGCCTCTCATGCAGGTAGCCACTTAGCAGGCAATCATGGCACTGGCCATACAGGTAGCCACGCCAGCCATCATGCAGCAAGCAACCATCTAGCCAACGGTCACAACAATCATTTATCCAGCAATCACGCTAGCACCGCCCACGGTGCCAATCACGCCAGCAATCACACTAGCAATCATGGAACAGATGCTGGACATGGCGACAAAGCTCTATCGGCTCATCCAACAAAGCCTATAATCTCACAAGCCACCAGTGGCATCGACGGAGCTAAAGTTAGCTCAACACCAGTCGAACTCAAAGCCGTAGCGAAATCATTGCCTGGCATTGAGATATACCAAGATGGCGCAGCAAGCGCAACAGATTTAGGAACATAATTTGGAAACCAACTTAGGACCACCGTCGCTCCTCACTTCTTTGAACTTCAAGAAGCTTTCTCTGCTTTTCGGCAGCATTTTTTGTATTGTTTTTTTTGCACTAAGAGCCGAAGCTAATCCACCGGTAACAGCATGGAAACTATCGCAAATTTCTTCCGCCTGGGGGGCGTGCACTGTCTATATTTCCAAAGATGCAGTCAGAATTGATGCACAGGATCGTGACTTCTATCTACTGAGTCTAGCGCCGGAGTGGGAGGTAGTGCTTGTAAGTGACAAGAAAAAGTTGCGGTACTCCAGTGGAGCAAACTTACAAGTATCCCCAGTGCAGCGATTCGGATGCAACTTTGGCCACATCAGAGAATACAAGAAAAGAGCAGATGTTTTCATGGCACTGCCGGCCTCCTTATACTTCTCAAACAGCAAGATGCGGATCGACGACCCTTTCAATTTCAATAAATTTGAAAAAACTCAGCAAAAGAGCTACTCGACCGATGTTCGTTACACCGTGGTTGAGTGCAAAAACGCACCAAACAGCGCAGTTGCCATTCTCACAAAATTCTACGATGTCCCCAGAGGCAGCCAGCAAGTACCCGTAAGCCTGCTGCATATAGAAGACAATGTGAAGGCTTTTCGCTTGAAAACAAAAGCCATTGCACAAGTGAAAGTTGATGCTTCCATTTTTTCGGCAAAAACTTATCCAAAAGCAGCAAAAGCGGAAGCAATCATTTTGCCTCCTACGGCAGAGGCAACTGACGACATGCTCAAAGACGTTGGTTTTTATTAAACGCACAAAACCAGGGCCATATCGAATTATTTCACAACGCACGCAATCGCAAGAGAATTCGATATGGCCTGAATGCTAAGCTGTCGATGCTCTTGAAATTCTCGTCGCGAGCTTGCGGCGAAAGGTACAAACCACAAATTCGGGAAAAGTATGGACTTCTTACTAATCGACACCGAGATTGCAGCCGCGCTAGCGTCGCTAACTGCCATGGAAATAGTACTCGGCATCGACAACATCATATTTATTTCAATTCTGGCATCAAGACTGCCTGAGCATCAACGACGCAACGCCAGATTGATCGGCTTAGCCCTTGCCATGCTGACACGAATTATGCTTTTGTTCTCACTTTCTTGGGTCATGAGCCTGAAGGCTCCGCTCTTTGAATTGTTTCACCATCCATTTTCAGGACGCGATCTATTGCTACTTGGTGGTGGACTATTTCTCGTTGCCAAAGCAACTAGAGAAATTCACGAACGCATTGAAGGGGAAGGTGACGAACTCTCAACGAAGAAAAATTCTACCTTCATAGGCACACTTGTTCAAATAATGATACTAGATATAGTGTTCTCACTTGATTCGGTAATCACTGCCGTAGGCATGGTGGATGAGCTCTGGATCATGGTCACAGCTGTCGTTATCTCGGTCATTACCATGATGATATTTTCAACGTCAGTCAGCAATTTCATTTCCAAACATCCGACAGTAAAAATGCTGGCCCTGAGCTTTCTACTGCTTATCGGCGTGGTGCTGGTCGGAGACGCGCTTGGCCACCACATCGCCAAAGGCTACATCTACGGCGCCATGGCATTCTCTGTCTTCGTTGAATTTCTCAATCTTGCCGCATCTCGCAAAAAGAAAGAAGCCAAAGCGCACCAGGCTTCTTGAGAGCCACTACTGCAATTGACCCAACTAGCGATTTTTGAGAACTAGTGAATGACCTAGAACTAGTCATTGACCAAGAACTAGTGAATGACCTAGAACCAACTACTGATTAGGCGTTAGCTGCTGCCCTTGTTGGGGAGCAATCTGATTTTGCAAGAAAGTACCCAGGCCGTTTTTGACCATACCACCAAAACCGCCACTGCCTTGCTGCGTTGGCTGTTGCGGTGCAACAGTTTGATTCGGCATCAAGCTAGGTTGAGCAACTTGCTGACCACCAAGGAACATCTGGCCGTTCTGTACTGTGACGTAGAACGCTTGGCCGCTTTGTACATTGGTCATGAGATATTGGGCTGGTGGCAAATTAACAGTGCCAACGAGGGCCGGTGGCTGCTGACTCAGAGCAGTACCTTGTTGCTGGCCATTCTGCCCACCAAGTAAGGTATCTTGGAGAGTCTTGAGAAACTGAGCTTGGCATGGGGCCATCGTAAAACCAGTTGCTGCAAGCGACAAGGCCGCGGCGAGAGATAAAACTACATAGCGCTTCATGACGAACTCCTTCAATTCCTACAATTCTTTCAATGCCTTCGAAGACAAACGCTCTAGATGCAAGAGTGTTTCTAGCGCACTAGTTTAGCAAAAACGAAGAGAGGCAAATTACAACTGGTAAATTTGTTTATCTCCCAGAAGAAGTGGAAGAAGAAGAAGAAGCGCCAAGCTTATTGAGGACTTTGCCCCCAGCCATAAATATCGCCATCGGCATTGTATCGAGGATACCAATACTTGCCGGCGCCGTCGCGGCAGGAGGCGACCGAACCGTCGGCATTGTACGAATAAAGACCGGGCAAGCTGGCATCACGCTCGAGAATGACATTGCCGTCCATATTATCTGAAGACGAATGGCCGCGAGCGCCACTCAAATCCCATTCAGACTGACCACCAGCCAAATACTCATCTCTGCCAGAGGCGTTGGGCATGTAGCTGCCATGACCGGTGGTCAGACCGGCATCGCGCTGGTCCATAATACCGGCGTTGATTCTGCTGGCTTTAGTAAAATAAGCCAACGGAGGTGGCATGCCGTTGATGCCCTCGTCGCCGTATATGTTTTCGGCGTGTCGGCCGGCGTTGGCAACAAAGCTATCAAGTTGGCAGGGCGGTAAAAAGCGCTGTTTGGGGCGCGCAGACTGAGCAGAAACACTGTTCTGAATAATAGTATTTAGAATCAAACTTAGTAAGGCGCAGACTACAAACTTGAATTTCACTGACATAATCACTCTCCGCTGGCAAAACTGCTGGCCGACAGTGCTATTTAAACGAATAGATCTGAAAAACTCTTGAAAGTGCCTAGGCTTTAAAAAGGTCACTTCTGCTCGCGCTAAAGATTCCGCGGCGGTCGCCCCACAAAAGCGCGCCCCTCATGGGATGACTTGGCCTGGGGAAAAGTTCTGCCAAAAACATTGCGGCCTGAAATCTTCCTTTCTTTTCAATCACAACCAGACCTTCGGAAACATCATAGTTCACATCAAGCTGACGCCAAGGGTAAGCATCTGCTTCGTTTGCGACGAATTCACTCTCACCGCGCTCAAAGCTTATGAGATTTATAGACTCCGGAGAATGCCTAGAATGACTAAATTGAATCTTCCCCTCGGTGACGCGAAAAACCATATGCCTCCAGCATTCAGCTCTCTAATTTTTCCAGCAGCGTCGTATAACCATAAAGAGACTGCCAGAACTAGCACAGTGTTCTCTTTGCCAATTACCACGCGACGAAAGGAAACCAATGCACGACTTAGGCGCCCAGAAGCTCGAACTGAAGAAAGTAAGAGAGCGCATTTTGAAATGCTGCAAGAACAAGCCGGGCCTAGCCGACGTGCCGCAAATCTTAGAGATAGCAGTCGAATTCAGCAAGAGCAAATTCGCTCTTGTTTGGGAAGGCAAGCAACATCTAGGCGACACCCTCGACCTGGGACAAATGAAAGAAGACGCGCCAATTCTTGCTTGTTTTGGCGACCTAAAAATAGATGGAGACTTTCTCAGCCACTATCATGACGACTGGCAACCCATGCTATTTGTAGACGGCACGCTCTCTTGCCACAATATCGTCAAAGGAGGCATGTTTCTTGTAGTAAGTGGCGACATTGACTTAAATGGCTACTATGTCGGCGACAACAACGAGGGCTACCTGCGAGTAGCAGGATCACTAAGCGGTATGGGCTTTGTTCCTCGCCTCCGCGACAAACTTCCAGCAGAAGACTACATCGCCGGCAGTGTCAAAACCAAAAGCTTTACCTTGGTTGATTGCTCCGATCATCAACTAAAGAAGAATTTTGTTCCTGAAGTTATTGCCGGAGGCTGGCAGGCCGTCAACATAGACGAGATCATCAGCTATGGAAGTGCAGGCAAGTCAATTTGGAAAGATCACAGTCTCTCTCAGTTAACAACAAAACCAGACTTGCCACCGCTAATTGAACGTCCAATAGATCCAACTAAGCACGGCAGTATCTGCCCTCTCTCTGAAATGCGCACAGAGCTGCTTGAAGTCATATCCACCAAGCTAAAAGCAGGTAAGTCTGCTGACACCATTGACTGCTTCTCCGAATTTGTCAAAAACGAAACTTCGCACAGCCAAGAAAATGCACTTGTACTGCCTGCAGGCACGAAGCTAGAAGGAGACCTAATACTCGAAAGCTTTGCACCATGGGCTGAGCTAAATAAAATCGCCGCCATAGTCTGCCGCGGAAACTTAGAAATTGCCGGTGACATACTGAACAAGAATCTCGAACATGGCCCTATGCTTTTTGTCCAGGGTGCTTTGACAGTAAACTCGCTATACAAAGCGGGCTCGACAGTAATCGTGCTCGGTGATCTGCAAGCATCCGAGCTAGTGATAGCCGAATATAACGACGGCGTGCTTCGGGTAGCCGGTGACTTGCAAGCGGCAGCAATGCTCGCCCTTGATCATGACTGTTATGTAGCGGGCGAAACCAAAGCGCTCTACCTTAACAGTGACGAATGTAGCTTGCGCGAGCACCTGTGCGAGGATGTCTTTAGTGATGACAGCGAAGACAGCCCAGACATTGCTCTACTTTTACGCTGCTTCAAGGCTGGACTGCAAATTTTCGCAACTAGCGAAAGCTAAAGGCATCAGTCAAAGTGGTCCCGCTCAAACGGCCTTACGCATGGGAGGCAGCTTCACTACTTCGTTTACCGCAAGTGAATTAGCCTGTTCGCCTGTTTTGCCGTTGTACTCAGCAATTTTAGTAGCCATGACATGAACTTCAGTCTTGCTTGGTCTGCGACCTTCGCGCTCGGCAATGAGCGCGCTGGCAATAGTTGAATAGGTTTCACCAGGCTGAGCTTTAACTTCGCTCTTCTCGCCAATTCTTCCAGCAGCAACAATCCAACGATTAACATCAGCCTGACGCTCGATCGGAATAGCTTCTTGACTGCGGCGATGGGCCGAAACATCTGGAATAGGTCCACGGTTTCCGGCAGCTTCAATAACGCGGAAGGGCAGATCGGCCTGGCGATTAGCCCGCTCAAGTTGAGCTGGTGTCATTTTGGCAGCGGCGTCTTTGATGTGTCCTGCAATTTGCTCGTCGACGATAGTAAGGTCTTTTCCACCAGCAGTAAAAGCAGCCGGTAACTTGGTATCGAGCGGGATCGCTCGCTTACCCAGCTCGCGCATCTGAGCGTTGACTTCGATAAGAGCAAAATCTATACGGTCAGCCGATCTCGACTCTTGCCTGGTTTCGGCCTTAACATCTGCTTTGTCAGCCACAATCAAATCCTCAAGCGGTTCACTAATAAAAGCATAGTGAGAATTTGTGGATTTTTATGGGCGCCGGCCCTTGTCCCGGAGCTGCTCCTAGATTAAATTACCGGCGCAGTGATCAAACGGCATCTTTAGCGATTTCGCCGGCAGTAGCCTTAGTGGCTTTCAAATAATCCTCGGGAGCAATGATTATCTGCGTACCGCGAACACCAGCCGAAACGGACACCTGTTCGAAAAGATAAATGTTCTCGTCAACATAGACGGGATAATCTTTCTTGCAGGCTAGAGCGGTTACCCCACCACGAATGTAACCAGTGAGTGGCTGCACTTCTTTGAGCGAGACCACCTCTGACTTGCGATCGCCGCTCAATTTGGCCAAAGCCTTCAAGTCGAGCTGGGCGTTTCCAGCCACAACAGCGAGACAGACTCCATTTTTATCGCCCCGCACCACCAGAGTTTTGAACACTTGCTCAAGGGGGAAGCCAATTTTGGCCGCCACTGTCTCGGCGGTAAGGTCGTCAGGGTCGACTTGATATTCGCGCAGTTCGTAGCTGATGCCTAGATTGTCGAGAATTCTTACTGCATTGGTTTTCATAATAGAAAATCATAGGCCATGGCTGAAAATGCCACAAGTTTGGGAACAAAGACTTTCATATTTATCGACATTGGCAGCCAATGGCTGGCAATGGCTGCAAAAATTAGCCAAGAATGGTAGCTTGATAGCGCTAGTTCTGTTAGCCCAAGTTCTGATAGCTCAAGTTTTGATAGCCCTAGTTTTATTGGAGCCGTTCCAGTTGTCACCCCGCCTGCTTTTGCCATTGTCTTTGCTCATTTGCCAATTTACCTATAACGTGGGCTGCAATATAGACTGCAACCCATCTAGCAATCCAGTTAGCGAACGAAATTGCTGCCTAGATTACAACCTAGGCAGCCAAGCCCAAGCCCAGAGCACAAAGCCCGATGCTTCCACACAAGAGAAACCAGATGCCGAAGCAGCGGCCTTGCGCCACAAAGCCCTTATGCGTGCTCATCGCAAACGCACTATCGAAACTGGTCGCAACGACCATGTAGCAACACCTGAAGAATATGCGCCAGAGCTAGAGCTCTACAAGAAGCCGCTTAGACCAGACAATCCGTTAGGGGTTAGTAATTCCAGCTCACAAGCCACAGAAAGTCGAGTGGAGCTGCACACCGACATCAAACTTGAAACAGAAAAGCCCAGTAACCTTCCAGCAGCAGGTTCAGATCAATTTGTTGCCAAACGCATGCACAGCGAAAATTCGCCAGCAGCGGCAACAGTAGACTTCAAACCCTATATGGCGGCACTAAGCAAAAAAATCAAACAAAACTGGACTCCGCCAGCTCGACAAGAGAAAACAGAGGTCAGCGTAAATTTCATTCTTATGCCCGATGGCGCCATTGGCAATTTGAGAATAACCAAGCACGGTTCGCCCAGTGCCGATGAAGCGGCTCGCCAGGCAATTTTGCGCGCTGCGCCTTTCGCCCAACTGCCCCAGGGCTGCAATGTTCCAAAGCAAATTGACTACGACTTCTCGCACTCATCCCATCAAGACGACCCTTCATTCCAATGGGGCGTTCATTAGTCTTTTAAGAGTCCTTGAAGAGCCTTGGACAAATCTTTAGCGATTTACTGAATGCGCATTTTCTTTTCGCTTTCAGGAATAGCCAGCTGGGCCGAACAGCGCGGGCAGACTTCGGTGGAAAATCCTAGCACTGGAGTGCGCCATGTGTTGCTGCCCGGTATCAATGAAACAGAGCAAACTGGGCACTGACACAAAGAACGATACTTAATCCAGGCGAGAAAAGCGGCAACGGCAATAATTCCAACCATCGGCATTACAGCAATAGGAAATAGTAAACGCACAGCCAAAACCATGGCTACAGCAGACCAAACATAAGTCGAAGCTTCTTTTTTGCGTGCAAGAAAAGCAATTTGAATCTTGCGAATAGCAGCAATGTCGCGCGGGCGAATCAAGAGCACAACAGGATTAACACGACGATCAATTTCGGCAGCGACCGCGCCTATCTTCTTGCGTGTATAGGCGATTTTAGGATCAACGCTTCGGGTTTGACCCTCTGTCGATAGAGGCATTCTTGTAGCTAAGCCGTTTGAGATTGCCATGGTGAACTCCTAGTAACTAGATGATACTAGGCTAGGTTACATCCAACTACGTAAAATATTCGTGAATAAGTAATATTACCCACGGGTTCTCACTTCTCGCTCAAGTGTCTCATCAGTAGAGCCAGAATCGGCCTTGTTTTCGTATAGTTCGCGTCGGCTAGGATACTTACTTTTGATAAAACGATGTTCGAAATCGTCAATGAAAGTAAACACCACCGGCACAACCACCAAAGTGAGCAAAGTCGAAGTAATTAAGCCACCAATGACGGCGGCGGCCATGGAGGCCCTTACTTCGGAACCAGCACCAATTCCAAGAGCAATTGGCACCATACCCGCCACCATGGCTACCGTTGTCATCAAAATCGGGCGCAATCTGGCCTCTCCGGCAGTTACCAGAGCTTTGTTTCGCGGCATTCCCAGCTTAATGCTGACCAGGGCATACTCCACCAATAAAATGGCGTTTTTGGTGACAAGACCCATGAGCATGACGATACCAATGAGAGCGTACAAACCAATCGGTGCGTGAGAGGCCACAAGACCAAGAGCAGCTCCGCCAACGGCCATGGGCAGCGAAACCATAATAGTTAGAGGCTGCAAAAAGTCATTAAAGAGCAGCACCAACACAGCATAAATGAGCATCACAGCCACCGCTATAGCCATGCCAAAGCCGCTGAAAATGTCGCGCTGAATCTCGACATCTCCACTAGCCATTTCATGCACAGAAGCTGGCATGTTCTTAAAGCTTGGCAGTTTGTGCACGAGGGCGAGAGCCTGACCAAGAGTGCCCCCACCAGCTAAGCTAGCAGTGATTGTAACTTTACGGCTACGGTCATAGCGACTAATCTCGGCGGCTCCACTGCCAAATTCGACCTTCGCTACCTCGTGCAAGGGAATTGACTTATTCATGGCCATGACGCGCAAATTGCCAATGGAATCTAAGTCTTGGCGATAGCTAGGGTTAATCTGAACGAGAATGCCAATCTGCCTATCTGGAAGGTCAAATTTAGCCAAACTGGCACTGTTATCACCAACAGTTGCCATAGTAGCTGTGCGGGCAATTTGTTGCACCGAAACACCTTGATCGGCCGCGGCAGCCGAATCAGGAGTAACTTGAATTTCAGGGCGGCGCAAAGCAGCCGATGAGGAAACATCAAATAAACCAGGAACAGTGCGCATTTCAGTGGTTAAGCGCTCAGAGGTTTGACGTAGCTCTTTCTCATCATTGCCCACTAAAGTAACCTGTACTTTGCCGCCCAGCCCCATGGTTGCTGAAAAAGTAGCACGCACTCCAGGTACCTGCACCAGCTCGGGACGCACCAAATCTTCAAACTGCTGCTGCGAGAGTTTTCGCTCACCCTTTGGCTTGAGCATGACGTACAAACTAGCTTTGTTCACTTCACCAGCGGCTCCACCTTGACCGGCTCGGCCAGTGGAGGGCGTGCCGATTGAACCAAAGACCTGAGCCACTTCAGGGTGGGTGAGCAAAATATCGGTCATGCGCTTGCTCACGGCATTGGTGCCAGATAGTTGAGTACCAGGCGGCAAAGTGATGCTAAGTAGAGTCTCACCACGATCAGCAGAAGGCACTAGTGAAGTAGGCAAAGAAGCCATTAGGGCCATACTAACAACGAAGAACACCGATGCACCCAATACTGTCTTGCCTCGATTACCGAGAGCCCAGAGCAGCATATGGCGATAGACACTGACAGTTTTCGACTTACTGTGGTCTTCCTCCTCAGCCGGCTTATTGAGCCAGAAAGCTGACATCATCGGAGTAATTAATCGAGCAACCAGCAGCGAAAAGAAAACCGCTACGGCAACGGTGACACCAAACTGCTTGAAGAACTGTCCAGGAATTCCACCCATAAAGGCCACTGGCAAGAACACCACAATAATACTCATGGTGGTGGCCATAACGGCCAAACCGATTTCATCAGCCGCCTCTAAAGCAGCCTGATAGGGTGATTTACCCATACGAATGTGGCGGACAATATTTTCGATTTCAACAATTGCATCGTCTACTAAAATACCGATAACTAGTGCCAGTCCAAGCAGCGACATATTGTTTAGACTGAAGCCCAGAAGCTTCATCACGGCAAAAGTTGGTAGCATCGAGAGAGGCATTGCCACAGCCGAAATAGCCGCAGCCCGCCAGTCTTTAAGAAAGGCCCAAATAACAATTACAGCCAAAATAGCGCCAATCACTAATGAATCGACCGTGGCGTGATAAGAGTCCATCACATAGCCAAGAGTTGAGCGAATTTTAGTGATATGAATATCTGCTGGCAGAGTCTTCTGTAATTCGGCGATAGCTTTATCAACACCCTTGCCAGCAGTGGCTAAGCTGCTACCAGTCGAGCGCACTACCTGAAAGGCCACCACAGGCTTGCCATTAAGCATGGCAGATTGCCTGGTCTCGGCAATGCCATCACTAACGGTGCCCAAATTACCCAGAGTGGACCAGTTACCATTGAGCAAATAAATACGCATATTGCGCAAGTCATCGATGCTTTTCATGCTACCGAGAGTGCGGATAGACTGCTCTTGGGCACCGATATAGCCGCGACCACCCGGCAAGTTCGCATTCATCAATCGAATTTGCGAATTAACAGTATCAGCGGTAACACCTAGAGCCTCAAGCTTGGTTGGGTCTAGGTCAATTCTTACCTGGCGGTCGCTGCCACCAGACCTTTGTACCTGACCCACTCCCGGAACAGCAAGCAAGACCCGGGAAATTTGATCATCAATCAACCAACTCAAGTCATTTAGTGAATGCTTATCTGACGAAACAGTGTAAGTAGCAAACGGAGCGCCAGAGAAATCGAGACGCTTAATTTGCGGCTCATCAATAGTGAGGGGCAATTGATTGCGGATGCGAGTAATAGCATCGCGCACATCGTTGACGGCGCGGTCTACATCGGTGCCCAGCTCAAACTCAATAGTTGTAGCGGAGCTACCTTCGTTAATGGTTGAGGAAATATGCTTGATATTGCCAATGCCAGCAATAGCATCTTCAACTCGCCTGGTCACCTGAGTCTCTAATTCAGCAGGAGCAGCACCAGATTCGGTGATTGAGACAGTCACAGTCGGCATGTCTATATTTGGGTTTTCATCGATACCCAGACTTAAGTAAGACATTACGCCAACAACACTGAAAATCAGGAACATCAGAATCGATGGAATCGGTTGCTTAATTGACCAGGCTGAAATATTCCAATTCATCGTCTCGCCTATTGCTTCATCTTCAAGAGATAACTGTTACTCATTAATCTAGTTACTTACTTGTGTCCTATTACTGGCCCTGTCTTGTTACTTACTCAAAGCAACAACGTCGTTGTCTTCTAAGAAACCAGCGCCAGCAACAATTACCGCATCACCAACACTGACGCCACTTTTGATTTCAGCCGATTCGCTTGTGCGCGAGCCCACTGTCACCTGTTGTTTCTTTGCCTTGCCATTTTGGTAGAGGAAAACATAGTTCTGCTCGCCGTCCGCCAGAACAGAGCTATTTGGCACAAGCAGAGCATCGGCCTGGCCAACCTGCACACGGCCTTGCACAAACATGCCAGGCTTGAATCCAGAATTGCTTGGAATGTTGATGCGCACAGTACCTAATCTTGTGGCACTATCTACAGTCGGTGAAATCTGAAAAATCGTACCCTGCACAGAGCGCACAGAATCAGAGAGGGCTGCGGTTATGCCCGGCCGCAGCCTAGATAAATCACTCTGAGTCACCTGCGCGCGTAACTCTAATTGTCCTTTACGTATCATCTCGAACAATGCTTTGCCTGTAGAAGCAACATCGCCAATGTGGGCATAGCGTTTGGTGACCAAACCCTCATCAGGAGCGCGAATAATTGTTTGCTCAATCTGAGCACGAAGCTGTTGCACACTGGCAGCAGTTTCATCAGCACTAGCCTCTGAGACTATGATGTCTTCTCGACGACCGCCCCGTTGAGCCATCTCGAGCTTATTGTGCGATTGTTCAGCAAAAAATTTGGCGGCCGAAAATTGCTCTTTAGCTCCTTGCAAATTAGTGAATGCAGTCACTTCTTCGGTTGAGTGATTGTCAGATTCTTGCTGACTAACGGCCCCTTCTTTCAACAAGTCTTTGTAGCGCCGAGCGTTACTGCGAGCGTTAACCAGGCTTGCTTCCATTTGAGTAACCATGGCCTGCCGTTGTTGCACATCGGCCAAAGCTTGCTGATAAGCAGCTGAAAGCCCAGCAATATCCTCTTGTCTGTTTGGCTGCACAGCCTTGAGGGCGGTGGCGCGCGCCCCCACCATGCGGGCGTCCATTCCTTTTAACTGAGCTTGCAAAATAGACGAGTCAAGAATGCAGAGAACCTGCCCCTTGCGCACATAATCGCCTTCTTCGGCAAGGACCTGAACGATACTTAGCCCAGAGGCTTGAGAACCAATGGTCAACGGATCGATGGCTGAAATTGAACCAGTGACCGTCAAAGCGGAAGAGACTTTGCCAATCTTGGCCGCTTCAGTGGTTACCGTAACCACAGGAGGAGCAGCCTTGACGTTATCAGAAGATAGAGCTGGTGTAGTGCTGCCAACTGAGCTGGAAAGCCCATGGGCGTAGTTAAAGAGCGAAAGACCGGCTACCGCCACGAGCGAAAGACCTCCAGCCAAAAGCCACTTTGTCTTGACTGAGCTGCTCTTTGGCGTTATCCGATGCAACGGAGTGACATTGCCGCCCAGGCGAACTATTTCAGTTTGGTTTGTCTCGTCACGACTTGTTGTAAACATATGCTTCCTAAACTTTACTGCGGTTCAGTTTCTATCCTAGCACTTAACTGAATGAATTCATTCATTAATTAAGGCCGCCCAAATTAAATCGATTTGTCTGCTCGAATAGCAATTCCTCAATGCCTTTTAGGCACTTCACGTAGAAGAGATCGACTGACGGAATTTCACCGATATCGGTGAAATTCTAAAAAAACGGTCTTCGCCGGGTTATCCTTATAGAGACAACACAGACGGAAAATTAAATGGCTAGAGCCCTAGATCCGCACAAAAAAGAAGCAATCTTAACGGCGGCTCGTATGATTTTTATACGCGACGGCTACCGCGCAGCAAAAATGACCGATATTGCTGCCGAAGCCGGAGTCGCCGCGGGCACACTCTATCTTTATTTCAACTCAAAAGAAGCTCTTTCAAACGCCTTATCAGAAGACTTCTTCAATCGTTGCGCCCTGATGATCGATCAATATGTACCTCACATTGCCGATGAAAACGGCTTGAATCAATATATTGACTCGGTAATTCAGATCGCCAGGGACGAAATGCCAGTGCTTTCTTTTGCCCGCATTGAATCTTTTGAAAAAGCAGGAAAAGGCAAAGAAGTACGCAAAGAGCTTTCCATTCGCACGGCCAACCACTTGCAAAAATTGATGGATGAAAAAGCCATACGAAATTATGATGCCATTGCCCTGGCAGACATGATAGGAGGAATGCTGCACAAAGTGATAATGTCTTGCGTCGTGGAAGAGACTTTCGATCTTGCTACGCATAAGGCCACCGCCATACGAATACTTGAGTACGCCTTATTTGAGTCGAGAAATTAGAATTAGAACAATACAGAAGCTGCGCCAATGAACAACTCTGAAGAGCCAAATCGCAATAACCTACCTCCGCCAGTGACTGTCATTGTCACATTAATCGTGATCACGATAATTGTTTTCCCGACCGTAATTTTGGCCCAGTGGTGGCTCTACTATTCTTCGACGGTTTTACTATGGGATGCCGCCCAAACAGCCATGATCAGTTACTCTGGACTAGCGGTTATCTTAGCTTTCTTCATCGTTTTGGCTATGCGTCGTCTCAGTCAATCAACCAAACCAGAAGACATTCAAAGAATCTCAGGACTAGTAACAGAATGGACAGGCTGGGTAATTTTACTACTAGCTTTCTCCTTCTCTGAATCACAGAGCATACTGCATGTCTCAAGGCATCTTTACTTTCCCCTCGCCGCTGTCGGCTTGCTTTTACTGGGTGTCACTAACTTCCGCCGCTACCAAAGGGGCAGTGACAAGACATCACTGATATCCGTGGTTGTTGTAATAATTTGCTTAGCTACAGAATGTTTTCGCTATTTCAGTGGACTAGAAAAATTGACATTCTAGGCAATGAGTAAAGTTATCAAAGAAAAGAAAAGAAAAACAAGAAGTTGAGAAGGACACTTAGATGGGCACTGAGCCAGCAAACGGACAAGAATGGTGGCGCAACGCCGTTGTCTATCAAATTTATCCCCGCTCCTTTCAAGATAGTAATGATGACGGCACGGGTGACATCAAGGGCATAATCAGCCGCCTCGACTACTTGGCCAACCTTGGCATTGACTGCATTTGGCTGAGCCCATTCTATCCCTCGCCCAACAAAGATTTTGGCTATGACATTTCCGACTACTGCAACGTAGACCCACTATTTGGTGAACTGTCAGACTTTGATCACCTAGTGAGTGAAGCACACAAACGCAATCTCAAAGTAATCATTGACTTAGTGCCAAACCACACATCAGATCAGCATGCCTGGTTTCAAGAAGCACTGGAAGGAAAGAAAAGCTTCAAACGAGATTGGTACGTTTGGCGCGACCCCGCCCCAGGTGGCGGCGTACCCAACAATTGGCCCAGCTATTTTGGCGGACCGGCCTGGACTCTAGACAAAGAATCTGGACAATATTATCTTCATCAATTTCTCAGTGAACAACCAGATCTCAATTTTCGCAACCCTCTTGTTGTAGAAGCAATGCTAGATGTGATGCGCTTTTGGCTCAAGCGCAATGTTGACGGCTTTAGAGTAGATGTAATCTGGTTATTGGTAGAAGCTGAAGATTTAGCTGATGAGCCAATCAATCACGATTGGAACAAAAATCTAATTGAGCGCGATCGAACCATTCATACAAAAATTGAAGACCAGCCAGAAACGCATGTAATCATTCAATTGATGCGCCAAGTGTTAGACCAATTTAGCAGCCCTGGTCAAGAAAAAATGATGATCGGAGAAGCTTACCTACCATACAATCAACTGATTACCTACTACGGCACCAAAGAAAAACCAGAGTGCCATATGCCCTTCAATTTTCATCTAATTACAGAAGGCCTAGAAAACTGGCAGGCCTCTGCTGTGCGTAAAATTGTCGACGAGTACGAACAGGCATTACCTCAAGATTGCAGCCCTAACTGGGTACTAGGCAACCATGATAAATTTCGCTTTGCCAGTCGCATCGGCAGCGAACAAGCCCGTGTTGCCACCATGCTCTTGCTCACGCTGCGTGGCTCCCCCACCTGGTACTACGGGGACGAAATTGGCATGCTCAACGGCGAAATACCAGCAGACAAAATTGTCGACCCCAGGGGCATAAGACAGCCAGATGTTCCTAGTGAGCAGAGAGATCCAGAGCGCACGCCCATGCAATGGGATAGCACTACCTACAGTGGCTTTAGCAATACAGAACCCTGGCTACCTGTCAGCGCTGACTACAGCGAACGAAATGTCGCCGCGCAAGAGAAGCAACCGCAATCAATGCTCAATCTAGTCAAGCACTTACTCAAACTGCGCAAAGAATATAAAGCTCTCAGTCATGGCTCCTATCGAGCCCTTGGTCACGGCGTCAAAGACAAAGAAAAGGCGGAAGAAACTAGCGCAGTAGAAGATGGTCTCTTCATTTATGTAAGGGAGTTTGACGGCGAACGTATCGCCGTGGTGCTCAATTTTACAGACACAGATAAGAGCCACAAGTTACAAGGCCGCTGTCTGGCTTCAACTTATATGGACCATGAAAGTCTAAGTGCCGACAAAAACGCAGAAACAAGTACGGCGATAGACAACTTTAGAGTGCGTCCAAACGAGGGCATGGCCCTGCTGCTAGTCTAAAAATTACTCTTAGTCTTTAGGTATTAGGTATTAGGATTTAGGCCTTAGGCTTTAGCTCTAGAAATTCAGTTTTGGAAATTTAGCCTTTGCAGTCCAGCCCCTTGGAATCGACTGTGTAAAACAATACGTATTATCATATATACGATCGGATACGCACTCGATAGCGAAGTGGTTCACGCGCTTGACTATCGGAGTGCATATACAGAACGGCCTCCCATGCGCCTTGATTAAATGTCAGCAGATATGCAAAATAGTTTCATCGGGGGACTTCCAAGTATCTTTTCTTCCGCTATACTAAATACATAACCGGTGAGCACACACTAAGTTGAGTGCTTTGAGCCGAGGGGTTAAGTGGAAACGTCAGGTCTGCGCAGACCGGAAATTGTAGCGATAACCCGCTAGCTGTGGATTCTGACTTGAAGCAGCAAGAAATATCGAGCCTACGCAATAGGCAGTCAGACGATAGTAAAAAAGCCGCCGCAGATTTATCTGGGTGGCTTTTTTATTGAGCTATTGAGAACTCATATACTGTTCAAGAGCCTCTAAGCGACCGCGCTTACTAGCCGTCTTCTTGACACCATCAATAGAGCGGCAAAGATCAGTTATATCCTGGCGACATTCTTTTAAGCGATCAAAAGTGGTGGCACTTTCAGCGCCTTCAAAAACCCCCTCATCACTTAGAAACTCGGGAATTACTTCTCTTGCCCCGCCGTCGACCGAAGCAGCATTTTGTCCCGGCTGTGAAATCTTAGAACGACTTTTCTTAGACTTGTTGTGGCCAGCACCGGCAAGAAAATCTTGCCCCAAGACCAATTGTTGTTTCAATGTGGTTCTAATACCAACCCAGCGACGCCCCTCTTGCAACATCTGACTGCGCCCCATGGCAGTCTTAGTGAAGTCTTGAAACTCTCCCAAGGTCCAGGTGCGAATAGATTCGGGCGCCTTATTCTTAAAAGCGAAATCACGCTCTTCTTGACTCATCGGCATGGGTCGAGCCAGCAGCATCTCTTCTTGGGTCCACTCATGATGATCGCCTAAAGGCCCGCTGCTTACAACAGTGTCGTCACCCGATGAACTCGATGCACCAGATGAACCAGACGAACCAGTTGAGCCTGGCATGGTAGCACCAGAATCAGAGCCGGCATAGGGTGGCGAACTGGCACCGGAATCTGAATCCGAACTAGAGCCAGAACTAGAACCGGGGCTCCCGCCAGAGCTAACACCAGGTATCGCACCAGGGTTATCATCCGAACTAACACTACTATCTGGATTTGCAGCAGAAGTTGCCGACGAGCCTTCGTTACCGCGAGACGAGAGTAGCTGAGCTTGCTTACCACCACTTTCAGCCTGGGCAGAATGGCCCAGAGAGCCACTGCAACCAGTCAAAGTAAGAGCGCTTAGCCCCAAACTCGAAACCATTAACACAGCAACAGAAATAGAATTGAAGTCGCAGGGTTGCAGCTTTAAACGTCGTAGTCGCAAAGCTAGCTGTGGCTGCAATGATTCTGGCGTTTGACTATGCATGATCGCTCCAGGTAGTTTCCTGAATCTTAGCTTGAACCAACTAACATTGCTACTGAAGACAAAATCAAATGGCTAGGCCGGTTCTTGATTGTAATCTGGTGCGGGGACTTCGCTATGAGAGCCAGTGGAATCGCGATTCATACATTTTTCGCACTCGCCTACGAGTTTCGCATAACTAAGGTTTAAACCTCGAGCGATACTTGCAACAGAACCGAAGCTCGGCTTGCGTTTACCTTGCTCGACATTGCTAATAAAGACACGATCTATCCCTGAGGCACTAGCCAGCTGTTGCTGAGTCATTTTCAAACTCTTTCTTTTAGAGCTAATAACTTCGGCTAGAGACTGATATAGAAGTTTGTGGGTTGCTTTTTTGTCTTCCATCTTTTTTCTCCTTGGAACACCCTCGACGTATCAACATCAATTTGGTTTCAATTTTTTTCAAAAAAGACAATCATCTATCAACTACTACATACAGTATAAATAGGTTCATTTTTTTTGAACTCTATTAAAGATGGAGTGCCAACGGCAATAGAGCCCGGCATTCATTCTCAATGCGAGCGCCGCGATAGCAGACACAGCCAGAAGAAATAAGCAGAAGACATAAGTAGAAGCCCGAAACAGAAGACATAAACAGGAGAGTAAGAGATTCTCACTCTCCTGTTTAGTCAAACTCAGCGCTTCAAGAGCTTGCAGAAGCTTGGATTCAGTAGCGCTGTCGCACGCTCTGCATCACCTTCAAGCGACTGAGTTGACGGGCTAGCTCCCGCGTCGACTCGGCTTCAAGCGGCAGGCCAAGCCAATCTTGCTTAAAACTAAGCTGATTAAGGTTAGCAATACGGTCATATGAAAGCGGCCGCACTCTGGCATAAACCGTCTCAGCAGCCTGATGGAAGGTGTGGGAGCGTTGATTGTCGCCAAGGCGACTATGCACCAATCCACGAAGGTGAAGAGCCTTTGCAACACGCACGCTAAAAGGGCCAAACTTCTTGACGAGGTTCAACTGGCATTCATGCAGCAAGGCTTCCGCCTGCATGCAGTCAACCGCGTTGCCATCGTAAAAGCTCAAGGCCAGGGCGTACTGTGCATTCGCCCTCGACACATGGTCTAGAGGCAAGTAACTTTGGCGGTGCTCAAGCAGACGACGCAAAGTTTTCTGGGCCTCGTTTTTCTGACCCAAAGCACCTTCGATAGAGGCCCTAGCACTCAAAGCTGCATCAATCAAAGCCAGGCCAATCCTAGCTTTAGGCGAATAAAATTTCATAGGCGTAATCCTAATCTTTCTTCTTGATACGCAAACGCTCAACTGGTTTTCCACCAGCCACGAGGTTGGCAACGATTTCTTTGGCATCAGTGGGAGCAACCCGGCCGTATGAGGCTTTGTCAGGCATGGTGACAACAACCGGGCCCTTTTTGCAAAGGTCCATGCACTTGCTGCCCTTGACGGAGACCGTCTTGTCGCAGCCAAGCTCCGCTACAGCCGATTCGAAAGCAAGGCAAACAGCCTCGCTTCCTTTCTTCGGACATTTCTTGCCTTTGGTGCAGACGAAAATTTTGAATTTGTCAGACATCGTTATTAGTCTTTCTTTGGGGTTTCAGAGGGAAGTGGCGGCAGCAAAATCGCCTGGTAAGAAAATTTCGAGTCAAGTCCCTCGTCGAGCTTGAGACCGTGGAAGTCGTTGTACCACTCGTGGCAAAGACGAAGGTGGGTATCGCGCAAACGCTGCAGATAGAGATTCCAGTCCCGGGTCTGAGCGAGCAAAGTAGCAAGCACCTTATCGAACGCCTTAGCCTGCTCTTGCTGAAAAAGCTCTAGTGCCTCAGGGTGTCCTTGTTCGAAACGCTTCAAATGCTTCGAGCGCGGAACGAAACCCAGCAACTTGTCTGGCGCAACATGAACAGCAATGAATTGCTCGTCTTCAGCTCCCTCCACTTTATTGCCCAGAACGTAAGTCTTGTCAGCCAGAGCAGGCAATAGTTTGATGAAGTCCTTATAGACCTGCACTGACTTCTGAGTTGGCTCAACAACAAAGATATGCATGTCGTAAGCAAACCAGAGTGACGTAGCGACAGCATCAGTGCCGGCAGTATTGTCGGCAACGACAATATCGTTGGGGCCATCAAGCAAGTGATGAAGGATGCTAATGGCGCCAGAAAGCTTTGAGTGATAGCAGGCCGAGCCCACATCAGCTTGTTCATACTTTCCGACGGTGAGCAAGGCGATGGCACCTTGCCGACGCCCGTATTTGGCAATAAGAGGATCATCAAACTGACAGCGAACAAAGTTAGACAGGAGCGACGGCGGTGTGGTCATGATCATAGGTTTCTCACCCAGATCGGTGCGCTTGCCCTTGAGATATTCAGTGATAGGTGTGAAGAGCTCTCCGAGATGTGGCGGCTCAGACTCAATAGATAGAGCGGCACCCAGGTGAGCATTTACATCAGCGTCAAAAGCCAAAACAAATGGGCTTTTGCCTGAGGCATGACGAATGAAGCTAGCGGCAGTAGTGGTCTTACCTGAGCCGCCTTTGCCAAGAAATGCGATTCTCATTATTGTTATCCTTTTTAGGTTCGCGCAGTTGCGCAAACAATTCAGCTTCCCAGAAAACAAAGACCAACATGAGAAAAGGAACAGCGAATCGTCGCGAAAACGATTTTCACTTTCTTTTGTCTTAAGTCGGCTTAGTTCAATGAAGTAAGATCTTGCAGTGGACGAGTTGTTTTGCTGTTTTGTGGGGATTCCTGAAAGTTTGCGCGAGAGAAAAGTAGAACCTCAGCCTAGCTATTTAAGGCAAAACCACACAAGCAATAGAGGCGCAGTTGCAGACTAGAAAAAAGCCGCCAAATGGGCATTTCTCAGAGTTATTGCATTTCCTGTCAATTAGCTTATTGCAACCTGGTCGCAATAAGCCCAAGTGACGGCTCGCGCACATAGCGCAACATGACAACGAAAGTCTCACCAACAATTAGGTTTCGCCATTTCTGCCATATTATTGCGAATAGATATCATCAGCATAATCTAGCCGCAAGTTAGCGTGAACAAGCAACGACGGGAGAAAAAGGTTAAATACTCTCTGTCAAGAATTGAAACTATTCGCATCTAAGTTATGATAATCGGGCCTCAATTGAGAATAATTCTTAGTAAGCGACAAGTGCCCTTAACTGCTAAGAAAATCGCCAATTCTAGCAGCCCGCGGTAGTTTCAGGAATTTTGCGAATCTATAAATAGGCAAAAAGGAGCAATCTTGAATCTTGAAATCGATGACAGAGGCGAATCTCAATTCCTAAAGCCAATTGAGAACAGTTCGCATAAAATACATGGCAATGTCTTTCTTGGTTTTTTTATTCCCGGCCAGTGTCTTCTATTAAGGTCAACCGAAAATGAGCGCAACAATCAGCCACCACCAGTGGTTACATACAAAGTTTCCAATCTCTTCAACAGAGAAGAAAACTAGCGTTGATTCGCTATCGCCCGCTGGTCTGCAAAACCTCAGAGGGCGCCGGGTATGGTCAAAGTTTTCCAGCCCCTACGTGGCGGCAAACGTCGGCGGGACAATTGCTTTTCATGACAGTGACAACGACATGATTGTGCGCTGGGATAACGGCGTCGTCACGATGCACAGCAAAGACAAACTGCTGCGCTCGGCATTTCTAATCGGTGGTCATCAGAGCCTGCAAGACCACATCGATTGCCTGAGCAACAGATGTCGGTGCGGTAAGAGAAGTTGATTCAAGACCTAATGACCGAAGACGATAGAAACCTACGTGTTAGATTGCGCGAGCTAATCACCACCAGTCCAAGGGGCAAAGATATCACCCCCACCGAACTGCTGGCTTTGGCGAAGCAAAAAGGTCTGTCGGTCAGTGAACGATCGGTCTATCGTCTATTGGCCAGATTTCGAAAAGAAGGTGACCTTCCACCGAGCGGAGTTGCCGCAAAGTTGAAAAAATTAATAGAAGCACGTGACGACGGGTCGCACTTGACAGCATCAGAGCTGCACGAGCTTGCCAAGAAGGACGGGGTCAAAGCCTCGCTATCGACCATATATCGGGCAATAGACAAGTTAAGGGCAGAAGGATTTGTCAACTCTGTTAAGCAACCAAAGGCTCAAGCTTTTGAAACTTCCACTAATAAAAGGGCCCACGATCATCTAATTTGCTTCAATTGCGGCAAAACTTTAGAGGCAGAATCGATATTTTCTGATTTAGGTTCGTTAATAGCAGAGCGAAATGGCTTTGATTTTTCGCACTCAGAGCTTATTTTAAAAGGGTACTGCGAAGACTGCCGCGGCGCATCAGTCTAGCAGACGCCCAAAAGGCACACCAGATAAGTGTTTTGGCGATTTCCTGCCTTCTCCAGGGATTTTCCAAAAAGCCAATCCGGTGACCGAAACTGCGATCAAACTATATTAAATCTCTATACATCAACCATATCCACCATATTTAAGGAGTAATCGTGCGGTACACGAAATCAACATGTAAGCGCTGCAGGTCAGTAGGAGCTAGTCTTTGCGGGAAGCCAAAATGCGCTTTCATTCGCAAACCCTATGGCCCAGGCCAACACGGCCAGGACAGAAAGAAGACTTCAGAATACTCTTTGCAACTAAAAGCTAAACAGCAGATTCGCTGGACATACGATGTCAGCGAAGCTCAATTCTATTCTGTCTACGAAGAAGCCACCCGCGCTAAAGACGTTACCGGTACTGTCATGCTGCAGATTCTCGAATCCCGCCTTGACAATATCCTCTACCGTTCAGGCCTAGTTGGCACTAGAAGACAAGCTAGACAAGTGGTAACCCACGGCCACGTGCAAGTCAACGGCAAGCGCTTGAACATCGCTTCAGCCAGACTACGTCCAGGCGATGTGGTCACTATCGATCCTAAGAGTGCAGCTTCAGTCAAACCAATGAACATCGGCTTGACAAGCGTAACTCCAACCTGGCTCAAGACAGATGCTGAGCAATTGAAAGTTGAATACGTCTTGGTTCCAGATCGCGAATCACTAGACCAAACCTTCAAAGAGAATCTGGTAATCGAATACTATTCAAGATAGGTTCAATTTCTGACTTTCACTTGAAAGAGCAGCTTACGAAATCGAGAGTGATATTTCACTATTGTGAAATATCACTCTTTGCTTTAGGCAGCATATAGTCAATGAAAAAAGATGTTGCCCGGAAAAAACAAAAAAGTTGCTGAAGTCTATTGCTTACTGATCAAGCAAGAGTTTGCTCTCGCGCTCAGCTTCAGGCGTGCGTCCTAACTCATTGAGAATCTTGATGTGGGCGCCATAATCAACTAAAAGCTCTGCTCGAAAGCGTTCAGCCGATTTTTGATCAGCTAGGGCAAAACCCTGAGTGGCCACATCGATGCTCTCCTTCAGAGCCTTCTCAGCTATTAAATACTTACCATGGCGCTGATACAGTTCGGCCAAATGGCGCAGGCTATTTGCCAAAGACTCAAGACTCTCCGCCGCCGCCTGCTTATTGCTGCCTACATTGGCTAAGGCGGCTTTAGCTCTCTTTCGATAAAGCCCCACAGCGCATCGCCCATAGGCCTCAGAGAGGTGCGAGAAGTGCCATTGATATTCGTAAAACTTTGCTCTATCAACAAATACAGCTACGGCTGCCGCTGAGGGTGCCAGAGACTGCTCTGTACGAGTCCCAGCCAACTCAAGAAAGTAATTTTGGAGCAAAGTAGCGGGCGCCCCCGGTTCAGCCCCTTGAGAAAGGCCCTGGGCTGACCCCGAACTATCCACAAATGGCCAACGCAAACTGAAATCACTAGCCACGAGAGGAACGCACTCAGACCAACTCTTCGAGGCGCATAGGACATTAATTCGCCTTTCAACTTCATTCCAGTAAATCATCAAACACAAAGAAACAAGCACAACACCGACCACAGTGAGGAGCAAAACTGATGCTATAGGGCCCAAAGTTATGCGTACGTGCATAAAGCTTGGTACTACTTCTTATATTTCTTGATCAAATCTTCTATCTGACTAGGATCAAGACCACCAAGACCAGCAGGAATTTTGTCTTTCAAGTTCTCGGGAATCTGGCCACCGCCTAACTTATCTTTGAGGTTAGCAGGAATTTGGTCGCCATATTTTTCTTGCAACTTGCGAATAAGGTCACTAGTGCCGCCAGCAGAAGAGCCACCAGCACTACCTAAACCTCCCGCAGGGAAGCCAGACGCAGCAACCGGAGGTGCGGGCCGCTGTGTCTTCAGCACGGCACTGCGCTTCAACTGGTCGTCTAGACTGCTATTAAGAGAGTCGATACGCTTGTTCAAATTGGCCTCGGTCTCACCGGTCTTGACCGAATTCTCGAGCATGGCAAAGGCATTTAGATAAGCATCGATGCCAATACCTTGAGACTTGGCATTGAAAATTCGCATCACTAGAGCGGTGCGCCGAGCTTCAGCCGGACCTGGCTCAACCAGCGGACCATCATTAGCTGCGGCAGCGGCTGCAGGCGCCGAAGCAGCTGCTGGTGAGGAAGGCGGCACGGGAGAGGAAACTGGAGCTGCAGTCGAAGCGGAAGTGGCAGTGGTGGTGGTGGAAGAACTTGTTGCCTGGCCTGTGGCAGGATTCGGAGTGGCAGAGTTTGGAGCAACAGCATCCTCAGCAAAGGCAGCCTGTCCAAGCAGCCCCAAGCCGACCTGAAGTGCAAGCAAACAGCTTAGCTGCTTTGCCATCCGGCCCTTCTTGGTTTCGTTCGCCGCCAGTATGGTCATTTAAGTAGTCCTCATCAGCTCTTATTATCCTATTACCCATCCTACTGAACATACTATTACCAAGCCGCCGGATTGCCATTAATTCCGGCGAAATTGGCGGTGCTAGACTAGTCAAAAGAAGAAACGCTGCACAGGCGAAGTAGGCCAAATTGTCTTATAAAGTTAGCCGACAATTGAGATCCGTGGCGTCGATGGCACAAATCGCAGCCGCAGAAGCCATATTGATGCTGGCCATATGTCAGCCAGCCCTCACGCAGACGCAGTATGAATGGGTTCCGGGCTCTCGTCAGGCGCGAGTTGTACCTAGTGGTCAAAGTGGTCAAAGCGGTCAAGGCCGCCAAGCTCCGCAGCAGCGCTACCAACAACAGACACAGCCTCAGCAATATCAACAACAATATCAACGGCAGCAATATCAACAGCAGCGTAACCAAACCAGCCCAGCCATTCAGAGCAGTCCAGCAGCAACCAGCCAAACTCAGCAAAGCCAACAAAAAGGCAAGTCATACCACTTTGTTGACTCGGTTACGGTGGACGGGCTACAGCGCCAATTTCAAGTACATGTGCCGGCGAGCTACGACCGCAGCAAACCAATGCCAGTGGTGCTAATTTTTCACGGTCTGCACATGAACAGCACCATGATGATGGGGATGACTGGCTTCAACCCGGTGGCCGATCACAATAATTTCATTGCCGTCTACGGAGAAGGCGTTAATAACCGCTGGAGTGACGGCCGTACAAGCTCTGGGGTTGATGATATCGCCTACGTCACGAGCTTGCTAGACAAACTAGCAAAAGAAGTAAATATCGACCGCAGGCGTGTCTATGCTTGTGGTATCTCCAACGGTGGCTTCTTTGCCCAGGTTCTCGCCTGCAATCTGCCTGACAAAATTGCTGCAGCAGGCGTCGTAGCCTCAACTATGATGGACCGCACCCAAGGCATGATGCAGGGCAGCAAAGCAGTACCAATTGTATTCTTTCTCGGCACAGAAGATCCCCTACTACCCTGGGCCGATGGCCGCACCAAAGACATAGGAAAGCTAGGCGAAACTCTCGGCTTGAGCGCTCTGGGCTCAATAGACAATGGCCTGGCTCGTTATGGTGGACTGATGACAGTACCAGAAACAATTGGCTTTTGGACAGGCCACAATAACTGCAATGGCAGCCCCCAAGTCACACAAGTCGCCGACCGAGATCCAAGAGATGGCACCACAGTTAAAAAAGAAACTTATGGTTCATACTCTAATCAGGTAGTGCTCTACACCATAGAAGGCGGAGGCCATACCTGGCCAGGCTGTCCAAACTTAAGCGCTATCTCTGGCCTTACTGGCAAAATCTGTCAGGACATCGATGCCAGTGAGCTGCTCTGGGATTTCTTCAAAAGCCGCAGTCGTTAAGGTTTTATTGCCTTGCAGCAAAATTGTTCTCAGAAGCCGATCTGAAACATTTACGGGCAGGAGAGCAATTGCCAGCAATGCCTATCCGCCGAGAAAATCATCTTCTGTGTATAGCTGGTTCTCTTCGAGATTATCTTTGATTGAAATTACAACCAGCTCAGTTTTGTCGCTATTTTGACAGCGCGGACAGAGCAGATTACCTTGCTCAAATACGAACTGCATGCTGCACTTATTGCACAAATAGTTTGCCGCTTCGCTAGGCTTATTAGGCATTTTCGCTTTCATATAAAGTCCTAAATTTCGAAACTATTTACGAATACAACGGACGCAGCAAGACCCTGTTAGTTCCACAATCATGCTGGCAACCGACAATTAGGCTGCCCGTCGAGGCTTCCAATTCAATTTACAATCGGAAAAATCTTAGTCGCAACAGGCCTGCGTCTTCGCCAGCCTCTCGGCGTCAGCCATTTTGGCAACGATATCGGCATTTTTTACAAACTTTAGTGCAGCACGATATTCCACAACAGCCCCGCGATAATCTTTTGCGGTGAGACACAGCTGAGCCTGATTAAGATGACTAGCAGCGCTTTCATCTATGTGGAGATTGAACATACAGCTAGAAATGTTCTTAGCATAAACAACTTGTTCGCCATCAAAATAACTAGCCCAGCGAAAATATTTTAGAGCTTGCGCCGGCTCAGCAATCTTGCTCAAACCCATGTTATTGAGTTCACAAGCCATAAGCAATCGTCCGTTTTTATTGCTGCTATCAATTTTCAGAACTTGCTCAAAGTACTCCAAGGCCTTAGCAGTATCGTTATTTGCTTTAGCTTTGCTGGCTTCCGCAAAGAGCAATTGAATTTTTCCTTTATCAGTTAAATCAGAAGATTCAGTGCTGATAGCGGCACCACCAATCTCATAGAGCCTATACAAAGTGGCCACGTCACGCGAAGTAATACCACGCTGATTAGAGAGAGCCGGAAACATCACATCTTCTTCGTAGGGGCTGTGCCCGGTTAGACCAAGGGCATGACCAATTTCATGCACTGCAATCATGCGCATAAAGTCTTTCGTCATTAGCTGATCAGGAAAGGGAGATATGGTCAAAAGCAGCACGCTGGCCTTGTTAACGCCTTCCATATTTCCTGTAAGCTGAGCTTTTCCAGCCTCAGCTCGCAATGCTGGTGCATGCAAATCATCAACAAAATTGACAGTTATATCCGCATCATCAGCAGAATCTACAATCTTCAAACCAATCTGACCGAGTGTAGCTTTGTCCCAATCATCAATTGACTGACGGACGGCTTCCTCATATTCCGGCCTATACGACTTTATGGCATCAGCGCTAGCGATATAAACACGCAAGGGAAAGCGCTTGACTGGCCAGCGAAAAAGCCCCTCAGAAACAGCGTCTTTAAGATAATCGCCAGCACCGCCAGTAGTGACCAAATACTGATTAGGCTTATCCTTAGCAGCGTTTACTTGCGAGCGAATAACCCCAGCCAAAGCCACATACTGCTCGCGCTCATCACTCTTTGGAGCAACCTGTAGATAGGAATCGTAACAGGACAAACACTTGTCCAAATGGCCAGTACGATGATAGACCTTGGCACCAACAAGCCAGGCTGTAAGTGGCATGGTCGCAGAACCGGGCTTAACGCCAGACTCCGCAGCAAGCGGAGCTACTAAGGCAAACATCCGATTGACTTGATCAAGGGCTGCATAAGGTTTATTCTGAGCCAGCAAACAACTGGCGAGACCAGACAAGGCAAGCTGCGATTGCGGGTAAGCTTTAACAGCACTTCTATACGCCTCTTCTGCCGCCTTGGCTTGGCCCTGCAAGAGTAACTGCTCACCCTGCTGACAGGCTAGCGCTGCGGCATCGGGCTCCACTTTCTTAGCGGAAGCAGCCCAGGCCGAATCAGAGAGCAAAGAGAGAGTAACAGCAGTAGCCCAAGCAAACTGCCGAAATCTTTTAGATAGAGTGCGCGCTACCACCTGATACTAGGCTCGACCGAGAAGAACCTTAGCCCTGTTATAGTGCTTCTCAGCCTCTTCTGGCTTGCCCAACTTCTTAAGAAGCTTAGCAAAATCGCGCAAGCTGTCAGCCAATTCAGGGTTGTCAGCACCCAACTCTTTTTCACGCAGCACTAGGGCCTTAGCTAATAGTGGCTCAGCCTTATCGAAGATGCCTTGCTGGAACTGTAAACCAGCTAAGCTAGTAAGGTTCTCAGCCAACTTCAACGGCTCTGGCACTTCGGCATACTCAAGAATGGTGACGGCTCTAGCAATGAGCGGTTCAGCCTCAGAAAATAGACCTTGAACGCACATTACACCAGCCAGGTTATTGAGATCGTCAACAACTTCAGGGTGAGAAGCACCAAGCTCGCCCTGCCGCCAAGACAGAATGCGCTCATAGGCCCTTTGAGCCTCTGGATAATTCTCTTGCTCATAGTGCATCTCTGCCATCTTAGTTAGAGCCGAAGACATGGTGGCAATCTGGGCAGCCTTAGCAGCAGCAACTTCAGCTTCGTTCATCTTGGCTAGACGGGAGCTGGAAGCACTCGGCTTAGCTTCAGCTGGTGGAGCAGAAACCGCAGCAGTAGCCACAGGAGCCTCAGGTTGTTTAACAGGAGGTGGTGGCGGCGCAGACAAGGTCGCTGGCACAGGAACTGGGGCTGGAGCTGCTGCAGGAGTTGGTGCCGGCGCTGGAGCCGGAGCTGGTGCCGGAGCTGGCGCTGGAGCCGGAGCTGGCGCTGGAGCCGGAGCTGGGGTTGGAGCCGGAGCTGGGGTTGGAGCCGGGGTTGGAGCCAGAGCTGGCGCTGGAGCCGGAGCGGCTGCAGCACTTGCTGCCACAGGAAGAGGCATATCAACTGTAGCCGGAACTTGAGGCGCAAGCTGCGGAACAACCAGCGAAGTTGGTGATGACTGAATTGCGGGCTCTGCTAAAGGAGCAGTCAAAGACACAGGAGCCGGTGCTGGTGCCGGAGCTGGAGGTGGTGCTGGTGCTGGTGCGGCAACAGCAGGAGCAGGAGGAGCAGTTACAGGTTTAATCGAATCGCCTGGACGGGCTGGCTCTGACTTAAGACTGGAGAAGAGCGAGCGCAAATCAACTTCATCTTCTACTGCAGGCGCAGACTCCTTTACTGGCTCTGCTTGAGCTGGTTCTGGCTTTATCTCTGGTTCTAGCTCAGGTTTTGATTCTGTTATTACTTCTTGGACAAGCTCTGGTTTAGGAGCTTGCTTAGTTTCTTGCTTAATCTCCGATATTGGCAGGTCAGCTTTTGCTTCGACCTTGGAGCTAAGACTAAATTCAGCACCAATCATAAGGCTATCAGATGAAAGAAAATCAGTACCAAAAGGCGCATCACTGGCAATACCAAATTTCGAATCCAGAACGCCAGAATCACTTACAGCGGCTCCATTTGATGGAGCGCTGCTAGAACTAGCGGCAGAGTTGTTGACAGCACCTTCAAGCTTACTGAGCAGGCTATCCAACGAGGCATCCGCAGAAGCAGCCATGTCGGCTACCTTATCTACTTCGGCTTCGACTATCGCACGGAAAACAGCAGTAGTCTGAAAAGCATCAGGGTTATCGGCGGCCGCCTCAGCTTCAGCGTTAGCAATAGCCTCATCGGGTATTTGCGCCAGCGAAGCCATCAATGCCTCAGCCTGAGAAGCCGCGAGTGCTGTTTTCTCATCTACTTCAGCGATTTCACCGATTTCTCTGACTTCACCGATTTCAGAACCATCATCGGCCAGACCAAACAAACTGAGAAGATCAGTTCCCTTCTCTTCAACTGGAGGCGCAACAGCTTCAGGAGCTACCGGAGGAGTAATATCAGGAATAACTTCTTGCTTAGCTTCAGGCTTAGCCGCAATCTCAACTTCAGGTTTTACCTCAGGTTTGGCGTCAGGGGTAATATCCAGGCTATTGAGCAGAGCAGACAGATCTGGAGCTGCAGACGCCTCTGATGCCAGAGACTCTTCTACAGCGGAAAGCTTAGACTCTAAGCTAAATGGCGCAGCTTCAGGCTCGGCAACAACTTCTGCGGCAGATTCTTCTCTCGTCCAACCAAGCTCAACTAAAGCTTGTTCAAAAGTAAGATTGCGCAAACGACCCTGGTTTATACAATGATCAAGCACTTGAGCGGCATTAGCCAAAGCAAGATCGCCTTTCTCCATCAGTTGATTGCAATCGAGCGAAGCCTGTCGACCAACTTCAGTAAGAAAACCAGTAGTTTTTAGAACATCGGCTAAAGCCAACGGATTTTGACGAGCCATTTGCAGGGCACGGTCAATATCTTCACTTGAAACCACCTTAGCAGCAATCAGCAGATCTTCAAAAGTCTGCGGACTATCAGAAGAGCCATCGCCGCCATACTCTTTGCCAGAATCGCTGGCAGATCCACTACTGCTATTACCACTAGACGACTCGGAAGGCACTTCAGTCAGGGCCTCATCTTTCAAATAATGAGCTTCTAGTGCAGCCAAACGCGAAAGAGTGTTATTGGGATTACCCAAGCCCGATGGATTAACATCAGGAGTACCAACAACAGAAGCCATCAAAGACTCAAGGGAAGGTCCATCATCTGAGGTAGCTGGTGCATTAGCGATAGCAGCGGCCTGCGAAAATTCGCTTTCGAGCTCACCACTCCCCTGAGCGACGTCATCAGCAGCTGGAGCTTGATTCATGCGGTTCATACAGTTCTGCACTTCAGGCAAAATCTGCCCAGTTTCCTGCATTTGCTTCAGAGCAACACCTGCAGACTCTCGATCAAATATGCCTTCTTCAATCATCTGTTGCACGGTCAAGGCGACGTGCAGCATCTGTTCTGAAACATAGCCCTGCTCTACCATCACTGCGCCGATTGGCCGTTCGCTCAAAAGACCAAGCTCTAAGCAACTCATCACGTCAGTTTCGTTGAGAAAATTGGCCATAACAAGTAGTTCGCCAATGCGAACAGTCTTCTGCATAGTGGGTCGCAGAGACAGATCGGCGTACAAACCTTGATTGCCAGAAAGGGAAGCACCCGCTTTTGTTGCCTCATTGCGCAGAGCATCGAGGGCTTCCTGACGCGCCATCATATCGTCACGAACGCGCACCTGCAGCTCAAGAGCCACGCGTAAAAGTGAATCAGGCATCGAGCCGTTAAGTACCAGAATGCGACCAAGAGGAAGGCCAGTAGCAAGTGAGCGCTGCATGGCGGCACCAAAAACAGCCTTATTAATGATGCCAGAATCCATTAATAGTTCGCCGAGACGATTGGTCTGAGTGGAAGCCTGTTGTTCGATCGCCAACTCTTCCTTAACCAGGTCCTGAAAATTAGCACCACTCTTTACCGAAATCTTCAAACAACGAGCAGCCAGATTCATGTCAATAACTTTGTCACGCAACATCGACTGAGCATCAACCGCCGACTGCAAATCGCGGTGATTGATAAATCCTGACATCGTTAACATCTGGCCGATATGTAAATGCTTAGTTCCAGCCGAACGGGCAGTGTCATCCAGTTGCTTCTGGGTAATTACCCCGGCCTTGACAAAGAGTTCACCGATTAAAATATCGGTTGGATAGCTTCTTGTTGTTGCGTTTTTCTTCAAAAAATCGAATGGCGGCACGGCTTCCCTCGGTCTACTCCCAGCTCCAACTACATATACGAACTATAGCAATACGTTCCCCCACAGGAGGCCTCTCTAACTCTTAGCGCCCATTGCTGTTGCAATGTTTTGCACAATTGGCATAAGAGCTGGCAACTCCTGCCCCAGATTAAATAGCAACTCTATATTAAACGATTGGAGAGGGTAGATAGGAGATGTTAGCAACCCCATGAATATTTATCAGCAATGCCCGACACCCAGAACACAGACCTACCCGAAACTGCACTGGCAAAAGTGCTAATAGTAGAAGACCACCATGCAACCATGGACGGCCTATTTCTTGGCCTCTCTCACGTTCCAGGCCTAACGGTAGTAGGAACAGCTAGCACAAGTGATGAAGGCCTAAAGTTGATGCGCCAACATCAACCAGATGTCACCGTTTTAGATTTGCACTTACCAGGCTCAATGGGCCCTAAGGCGACAATAGAAGCCTTCAGAGAGGCCGCCGGTGAGCACACCAAGTTGATAATCTTTTCGGCCGAAAGCCGCATGGCCTTTATACAATCAGTTTTGGCCATGGGCGTTTCAGCCTATCTGCTCAAATCTGAACGTGTGGCAAAAGTTGCCGAGACAATTCAAGCGGTACTTTCTGGACAAACTGGTCTTATTTCAGACGAAGTAACCAAGACCTACAAAAAGATCACCAGAGCCGAGATGGAAGTGTTAACGATGCTTGGCCGCGGCATGAAATACCAAGACATAGCCGACCATCGCTTCACCTCGGTAGCAACAGCCCGCAAACAATGCGAAACACTGCTGCTCAAACTCGGCCTAGAAACCCGTGAGCAATTAATTGCCTGGGCGGTACAAAACGGCTTCGGCAGCGTTGAAATGGAAAATTGAGCACCTATTTCAATATGAATGACTTTCTCAAACAATTCTTTCGCGCCCAATCAGGTCATGAACTACCTGAGGAAGGAGTTCTTCCGGGCGCCAGAGCACGACAAAATTCAGAAAATCAGAAGCGCTTTGCAGAACAGCGAGCAATCAGCGATGAAGTAAACAGCGATTATTTGCAAAAACAAGCAGAAGAGTTATCTAGAGCTCTTCGAAACCATGCCGGTCAATACATCCAGACCTTGTCTGAGTCAATGCCCAATCTACATCTGACCGCCAGCGAACCCCAAAGAGTTCCAGAACCAACAAACTGGCTGCCGCGGGCAGAACAAAGAAACCTGCAAAACAAAAACAGTCCAGCCTTTTACAGCCGCTGGAAAGTCTCGGGCGGCGGCAATGTTCTTTCAGTCAGGGCGACCAAAGGATTAATTGAATTTTTCGTCGTACCAGACAAAGAAGTACCGCACATTACCATGAGCGAATTTGGCTCGCGCTATCGCGGCAAATTTTCATACGTTGAGACCCGGGGCGGCAATGCCAGTGGCAGCGGCAGCGGTATGGCGTGGAAGCACGAAGGTATGAAGCTCAACGCTGAGCAAACTTGTCGTTTTGTCGAACATCTAATCGACGAATTGGCCGTGGGCAAAGAGCGCGTTCGCAGCAAACCATTTCCTGAAAAAATTCTGCCCACCTTAGAAAAGCAACTAGAGATTGAAAAAAACAATCTGCTCTTCAAGCTTCTCAATCAGCAAGAAGAACTGAAAAACCAGTTGGCGCGAGACTTACACGATAGCGTTATCGCAGATTTAATGATGCTCAAGCGCTATTTATCAGGCGACAAAAAGCTCTCAGCGGAAGAAACCATCGAGATTGTCGACGAAGTAGTCGTGCAACTGCGAGACATCGTCAATGAATACTCGCCAAGACAATTGCAAGAGTGGGGTTTGCAAGTAGGAGTTGAAGATCTACTTGAACGCATTTCTAGACGCACCGGATTGACCATCGATTTCAAATTCAACGGCGAGCTACCCAAATATCCCGACCTAGTCAGCTTGCACATATTTAGGGTAATTCAAGAAAGTCTCAACAACATTGAAAAACACGCAGGCGCCTCGGCCGTTACAGTCGACATCCGCGCCTCATCTCACGGCATCAGCACATTTAAAGTTACAGACAACGGCGCTGGTTTTGACGCAGCCCAAGTGCGCCTTGAGGCTGATGGCTCGCATAGCATGGGCCTAGAGGGCATGCGCGAAAGAGTAGAGCTAATTCGTTGCTTCTATCCTTGTCAGATTGCAATCGAATCGGAAAAGGGCCAGGGTACTACAATTACGCTCACTGTATCTCAGCCAAAATAAGCTTTCGCCTCAAACAACTCCATATCTCAAATAACTCGGCCACTCAAGTAAAATCACCGCTTCAAATAAATAAGGTCCAAATTCTGTGCACAAACTGCCATTCAAACCTGCGGCATTCCTAACCACATCTTTATGCATGACAATAGCTTACTGCGCTACCTGTGCCGAAACAGTTAGCGTTTCGCCAGCAATTGCCGCACCGGCAAAGAAAGATTTTGCACCTTACATGAAACTGGTACAGAATAAAATCAAGTGGACGCCCCCAGCTAAAACCACTGTAAATAGCGTTTCAGTTACATTTACTGTGGGAAAGACTGGCACAATTAGTGAAGTAAGAGTAAAAGAACCAACGGCAGATCCAGCTGTAGATCAGCTGGCAATTGCCACCATTCAAAAAGCAGCCCCCTTTCCGCCACTGCCTGCTGGTGAAACATCCCTGGAAATAACCTTTACTCTACCCTGCCAACGGGGCGTCACTGCCAATGGTATTGACTTAAACCCTTATAGCAATGAAGTTTTCAAACGCATTCATGCCTCCTGGTGGGTACCAAAGCGGCTTCTGTTTATGCAAGTCGGCCTCAGTTATGAAATCAACAAAGATGGCAGCCTGGGTAAAGTCTCAATTGATAAATCTTCAGGTGACAAAAATGCCGATCGCTTAGCTGTGATTGGTGTCAAAAGAGCGGCACCATTCAAGCCATTACCAGAAGGAGTCGAGGCCCCTCTCAAACTAAGTTTTAATGCTGGCTTCAAAGACGAACACGACAAAAACTTCTATATTTGGAACGGCGAACGCTTTAACATGGGCCAATCATATACAACTGCTGGTGGCACGGAAGTTGGACACAGAGACAACACCACCGAAAAAGACAAAGCATTTCACTTGCGCAAAGAAGAAGCCTTGATCAAAATGGCTGACCTTGACGAACAAATCGAAAAAGAAAGCAAAGCAAACCCAGACAGCATCAAACTTGTACCTCTGCTTGTTCAGTATGCCGGACAAGACCGGCTGATAGAAGAACATAGCGACGCCCTGACTAAACTAAAGCAAGCTCTCGCCATCGCTCGAAAAAATCCAGCAGGGCATGAAAAAGAGCTGGCCCAAAGTCTATGCGCACTAGCAACCGTTGAATATAATCTCGGCCATGTACAAGAGGCAGAGCCACTGCTAAAAGAAGCAATAGAAATCAAAGAAAATGTTCTAAAAAGCAAAGACAAAGAGCTAAAAGATTTGCTAGAGACTTACGGCCGAATGCTCTACAAACAGGGCCGAGTGAAAGAATACGAAGACGTGAGTAAGAAAGCTAGAGAGATTACCACCATCTAAATACAGGCACCAGGCGCAAGAATTGGCTAGAAGCACTCTACTAGAAAGAATCTTCTAGCAAGTAGCTGCTAGCAGTAACATCATCTCAGAGCCTACGTTGAAAAAAGTCTTACAAGGCAAGTTGAAAGAGAAAAGACAGCTGGCGAGCGCGCGATTCAATCATAATGGCAAATGTGCTATAGATACTCCTGAAAAAAGGGAATCGCATCAGTCTGCGGAAGTTTTGGGAGCTACAGTGTCAGCAAAAGAAGATCCAAAAGAACTATCACAAGCATTAGCCAATCAATGGTACGCCGAATTCTTTCAAGGTATGTCGTTAGAGCTGTGGCGCAGAGCTATTCCTATCGAACAAACTGAAGAAGAAGTAGCCTTTTTACTCGAAACTCTTTCAGCACCACGAGGCAGCAAGTTACTAGACGTACCCTGCGGCAATGGCAGACTCAGTCTGCCTCTGTCGCTAATGGAATACAAAGTAACTGCAGTAGATTTCTCTCAAACATTCATCGAGCAAGCAAAAGAATCAGCTCGGGCACACAAGACCGAAATTGATTATATTCAAGGCGACATGCGCCAACTAGCTTTAGAGCAAGAGTACGACGGCGCTCTTTGCATGGGCAATAGCTTTGGCTACTTTGATCGCTCCGGCACCAACGAATTTCTACAAGCAATTGGCAAAAGCCTGAAGAGCAAAGCCCGCTTGGTGATTGACTCGGCCATGATTGCTGAGTGTTTTCTCGTCAATGGCGGCGAGAAAGAATGGCTACAGGTCGGCGATATGTATATGCTCATAGAAAACCAATATAACTGCCAAAGTAGCACCGTAAAAACAACTTATACGTACATCCAAAACGGCAAGAAAGAAGAACGCACCGCTAAGCATTGGATTTATACAGCTGGTGAACTCTGCCATATGCTAGAGGACGCGGGCTTTTCTACACTAGAATTGTTGGCATCTACTGACCTAGAAGCGCCAGAGCCATTTACTTTAGGCGCCGAGAAATTGATATTAGTGGCCGAAAAGAAGTAAAGATCAAAATAACAAGCGCCAGTAATCACTATAGGCTGCCACTGCTATACTGATTGCCCATTCGCTTAAGTTGCCCAGAGTGCTTTTGATGTTTAAGGTAATCAGTACGGCAATCAGTTTTGTAATCTGCTTAACAGCGGCCAGCCCTGTGCAAGCGGTCGATGGCAACGGCGACAAAGAGTTGAAAGGAAACACCGGAAACACAAGAAACAAGAGTTTCTCGGACACCACGAAAACAACGGGAACAACCGGAATTGCTGTCGAGCACGTCAAAGCCGCAAGCGGTGTTATCTATCAACTATTTCCCCAAGGTAAATTTGTCTTCGAATTCTGCACAACCAGGCCTTCAACAGCAGATAAAGATATTGTTCTTTGCATCCCGGCAGCCTTTACTAGACACGACAACAAAATTGACGGAGTATTCATTAGCAATGGTGTAATCGGCAACGCCAGTGCCATTAATCATGAGCTGGGTGGCGCTATGGTCATCGAGAACGGCCAGTGCAAGCTACTTGCCACAAATAAAGCCACAACGCTCTCAGCAGCATTTCTAGAATCAGTACAAAAAGCAAAAGGCTCTCTGTTCCAGCAATTTCTAATTGTTTACAACGGCAACCCTGCTACATTTCGCGACCAGAGCAAGTTTCAGCGACGTGCAATTGCACTGACTAAACAGGGGAATTTCAAAATATTTGAAAGCGACAAGGCCATTACCTTCAGCACCTTCAACAATGACCTGGCGGCCCTGGGGGCAAGTGAAGCATTATACTTCGACATGGGCGCCTGGGACGAAGGCTGGTACCGCTCTGCCACCACTGGCAGAATCATTACCATTGGACTGGATCGCTCCCGTACCAATAGACAAAGTAACTGGCTAGTATTGAAGAAGGTGAAAAACTAATGAGTTCGCCAGATAAAACTTCGCTCGAGCAAACTCCACAAGATAACCAACTAGAAGCGCCAACCCTAATCGAAAAAGTACGGCGCTACCGCTGCCCCGGTTGTGGCGCTGACTTGCTTTTCGAGCCTAAAGATGGCGCACTTACTTGCCAGTATTGCCAACACAAAGAAGAGATAGCCGAGAGCAAAGAAGCAATTGTCGAATGCGACTACGAGCGCTACTTAAAACTTCTGCCTGAGCAATTAATCGAACTTGCTCCTAACACCCTTGAAGTTGACTGCAAGAGCTGTGGCGCCAAAGTCACTTTCACTCCGCCTGTTACAGCAAGTCAGTGCAGCTTCTGTGGCGCCGCTCTTGTAGCCCAAGCCAAATCACCAGACCCAATACTGGCACCAGCTGCAGTTCTTCCTTTTCGCATCGAGAAACGTGCCGCGACCGAGGCAATCAAAGACTGGATTGCCACCCGCTGGTTTGCTCCCGATGCACTAAAGCGCTTTGCCGTGCCGGGTGGCATCTCGGGTGTGTATATTCCATTCTGGACTTATGATTCGCACACAACCAGCCACTACACTGGCCAACGCGGTGAGTACTACTATGAAACCGAATATTACACCGAGACCGATTCGAATGGCAATCAAGTACAGGCCACTCGTGAAGTGCGCAGAACGGCTTGGTATCCAGCTGCCGGCACAGTGACACGCTGGTTTGATGATGTTTTGATTTCGGGCACCAAGTCACTACCGCCCAAGGCACTCGCTGAGCTAGAGCCTTGGGACCTACCCGAGCTAAAGCCATACGATCCGGCCTTTCTGGCTGGATACAAGGCTGAGCGCTATCAAGTAAATTTGTCTGAGGGCTTCGAGGAAGCGCAGACCATTATGGCCCGGGTAATCGAAAACGATATTTGCTATCAGATTGGCGGAGACGAGCAGCGAATTTTGTCAGTGCAAACGCGCCATTCTGCTATTACTTTCAAGCACATTCTGCTTCCTGTCTATGTTGGCGCTTACCGCCTGCAACAGAAACTCTATCAAGTTGTAGTTAACGCTCGCACTGGAGAAGTGCAAGGCGAGCGGCCCTACAGCTGGATCAAAATTACTCTGTTTACCATCTTTGTACTTTCGCTGCTCTACTCGCTATGGTGGGCAGTGCAAAAGCCTTGAACTGACTTTGAAATTTATCTAGATAGTTATCAAATGAATACTTCAAATAGTTCGCGCGAAATTCCCATTACACCAGCGCCAAAACTAGGCATTTGGCCAAACTCCAGAAGACGTTATACCAAACTCAAAACCAGCATCAGAGTATTTCGAACGTGAAAAAATAACCGAACCGCCACTCTCAAAAATCGACGAGAGGCCAGCCGTGACAGTGGCTGCGATTTTACACGACAACGGTATTGGTGCTTTAGCCGAATTATGGACCTTAAACACCTTCGAAGATGAACTTGAAGAGCCACTGCTTCTTGCGAAAATTGGTCGATAGGTCGGACATATGCCACCGCATTTAACGCCAACAGAATTGTACCTCTAGACGACGCAGATAGCGCTCCAGACTCAGAAATAGTTCTCGACATTCGGTCGGCCCAGCCAGTCGACTGCAGCCTCAATAGTGTGTTCCCGAGCGAAGGGTGAGCAATCAGTTTACGCTGACTTGTCTAAATCCACATGCTCAGCTGGCTTTGAATCAGCAGTCTTCGATTCCTCTGGCGTTGCAGCCGCTGGGGCCTTCGCCTTCTTAGATGCAACGGTCTCACCTTCTTTAGGTGGAGCAGAGCCATCAAGCTCGTCTTCGGCCCCTCGATCCATTGGTGAGACTTCAGTACTTCCATCCATCGGTGCTTGCTTAGCAGGCTCGCCAGGGGCCTCAGCGTTCGACTCGGCTGCCGATGTAGCTTTGACAAATTCGGCAATCGAATTATTCGCAGAGCTAGTATCAGTCTTCTTTTCTGTTTTGTCAGTCATAGCGCTTCCCTCTTTCCTCAAAGTCTTAAATTTCTGAGGGTGGCGACGGCCCTTGACCCAATTAGTTCCAAGGGGAATTCGCTCTTACCAGCGAACTCCCCTTGAATTGAACGAAGAGTGCTAACTAGCGCTCTATTTATCGGTCTTTTCTTCAGACTTAGACTTCGACTTGAACTTAAACCAACCCTTAGACTTTTGCTTCGCTTCAGATTTCGACTCAGAAGCTTCATCATTCTTAGTTTCGGCCTTGGTCTCAGTCTTAGTTTCAGTCTTTGTCTCAGGTGCAGACTCAGGCTTGGCTTCAGACTTAGGCTCAGAATCGCTCTTTGCCGGTGTTTCGGCAGGAGTAGCAGCTGGCGTTTCAGCCGGCGTTGTACCTGGTGCTGTAGTTGGTGTTTCAGCTGGTGTTGTAGTCGGAGTCTCAGCTGGTGAGGTTGTCGGAGTTTCGGTCGGCAACTTTTCACCAGGAGCGACATCAGTAGGCATATCCTCTGGCTTGGTCACATCTGGTTTAACCTCAGCTGGCTTAACAGCAGGCTTTTCAGCTAGACCTTTCTTCACGACATCCCAAGAGGTTCTGGCTTTTCCAGAGCTGCGACGAAGACCTAGAGACTGCATCACTTGGCGATAATTCTTGCTACTTATCGTGTAATGCTCAGCTAAATAATCACAGATGGCAGGGGTCAAATCATGCAAAGCAAAGAAATTGGCGAATTCAATTTGAGGATTTTTGCGCAATTCTTTGAAAGCTAGTTCCATAAATTCAGCCTGATTTTTATCAGATGAACCTAGCTTTGGTGAGCTTGGATAGCCAATTTCTTGAAACACAATCGACTTGCCATTAGCAATTTTAGCCAAAGTCTCCATGTCTTGTTCGACTTGCTGCGGCTTCTTAGGTTTGTAGTTTTCCAGCGGATAGTAGTTAAACATCAGCACATCGCTCTCATCTAAGAGCTTCTGGGCCATGGCAGAAGGCTCTTTGCCGTTGAGGAGATTCTCCGCGCGAAGAGTAATGCCAACCTTACAACCAGGGAAAGTCTTCACAACTTCTTTCTTTGCCAGAGCAAAGAATTTCATGAAGCTATCCACTTCTTTAGGGTGCTTGGCTAGATAAACATCAGCCTCGTTGCCAATCGAGAAGTAAGCGATATTGCCACCAGTAGTTTTCTTCAAGCGCGCCAATAGCTGACCGAAACGACTGACGACCTTAGGGCTATCAAGCTTAGCCTTAGTCAAATCACTGGGCATGTTCTTTGTCGTGATATCGAAAACCTGCACACCCAAGAAGCGCTTTAGCTTAGGCGCATATTTGAGGGTTTTACCTAGCTGGGTAAGCGAATAGGTGCCCTTTGAAGGCTCCAGGTCAGCCCATGTTCCACCGTAAAAGATGCCAGTAACGCCAGCATCAACACACATTTTCATGGCATTCGTCTGGTCTTTAGGAGTGGCGTTCTCACCACCCTTAGGAAATGGAGTGATGCCGAAGCTAACAGCCTGAACAGGCAAGGAGCAAAATCCTAGCGAGATTGCCATGAGGAAAGAAGCGAGGCTGACAAGTGGCTTGCGTTTCATGGTTACATCTTTGTTCGCGCTGAATGCACTAATGGCGCTGGATTTGGACTGCATTCCGTACCTCCTAACAACTAATTACTCCGAACATTAAATCAATATCTTGACTTGATGAGGGATGCCGCCCTCATTCTGACAGCCGGGCACCAATAATTCTAGCCATCTTTAGTTAGAAGGCACAATCGTAGCCTGAACGGCTTTATCGCCATTACGAAAGAGCCACGGCGGTATCGGATGCGGTGCAGCCCAAAGGCCCGCGCTAGCAGTCTTTGCCTCAGTTTGCAAAGCTTGCAAAACGGTGTCACCGGCAGCAAATTTATCACTCCACCAGGCCAAACCTCGCTTCACCAGCTCATGATTGAGGTCTGCGCCATCGCTCAAGTAGATCTCGGCCACCAAGCGGTTAAATTTGTCGCGCCCCTTGAAGTCAATCACCACATCTTTATGAGAGCAGCAGGCCTCAGTGAACTGCTTGGCCTGAGGGCCAAAGTCTTGAGCACTTTCAGGGCAATCCACTCCGTACAATATGATTTTCTCGCGTTTGCCGCCATGGTCGACCAACAAAGTATCGCCATCGTAAACAGTGAGCACACGCACCTTGTAGCGTTCAGCCAGGGCAGATTGCCCAATTAATAAACTAGAAGCGACTGCTAATGCTAGAACCGTCAAAATATTCTTCTTTTGCAACTGCTTCACCTATTTAGCCTTCGCCAACGCTATTAGCATTTGTGTCGTTTAGGTTATTATGACTTCTAAGCTATTTCATACAATGCTTTTTGCCGCAGCAGCGGGAATCTAATATTTAAGCCTGACTGTGAACGGTAAATGAAACACCGATTTGATCATCAAACAACCATACTTAGCCTCGCCGTAATGGGCAGCCTTTTCTTCCCGGGCCCCACGATGGCAAACGAGCCAGCCAACAAGCCTACTGGTGAGCACGAATGGGTGATTACTCAAGTTCACAAGGACATTGGGCGCTCAAAAATATACTTCTCAAAAAATGCTATTAAAATTTGCAATGAGTCTTGGGGTTATTACCTTCTCTCGAAGGCGCCAGATTGGTCAGTTGTGACTTTCCGTAATGACGACAAAATAGAATGGAAAACCACACGCAAGCAGTTCTATAGTTCGTATCCGGTCGACCTCAAAGCCATGCCAACAAATCATATAGGCCTAGCAAGATCGAAAGCGGCCGATACCACCGGAGCCCAAAGCTGGGCCTACAAGATGGGCACGCAAACCTTCTGGTTTATCGAACACCTCAATACGGCGCCAGAAGTCGACGCCATGATTTCTGGATATTATGGAATACGGCCGCAAAAAGGGATTTTGACAAAATATTCACTAATTTTCGACAAGCCCAAAGTAGCTGACACTGGCTGGTTTGGCGGCTTCCAGCGCAGTGGCTTCGTTGAATATTTAACAACCCTTAGCTTCAAAGAGCTACCATACAACGCTAAAGACTTCGTCGCCCCTGTGGGCTACAAAAAGGCAAAAGATCCATACACCATTACTACTTCAAAAGCACAGAAAGCAAATGGTGACTCAGCAATGCTGGAACTAGGCCTGGGCGAAAAATTAGGACACTAGCCGAAACTTGTGGGAACTAGGGCAGAATAACCCCCGTCCAACCCTCCGTAAACTACGGAGAGAACTAATGAACGCTCGCAAAATAATTGCTGCTTTTGCAACCGCAATGGCCCTATTCGGTTTTATTGCAATGATAAATCCAGCCCAAGCCAGAGACTATGATAGGCAGCGATATCGCCAGACAACCTCTACCCATCTAAGATCAGCCGACCATAATCGCGGGCGACAAGACAATCACTGGAACCGCGGCCGCCAGAACAATCATAAAAATTGGAATAACGGCAAGCACAATGGCTGGAATAAGAAGCAATATAAAAATCGCAACTGGAACAATAACTACAATCACAATAGCGGCTGGAACAGAAATAGAGACAACAATCACAGGTACAACCATCACTAGGTAGTTGGCGGCAGCCACAGAGAAACATTCAAATACATAGCAAAGCTTGAGTCTAACTCGGCAAGAATAGTTTGCAACAAGAGCGCGATGGTGTCACTAATAGTGGCACCATTTCGCTTTCAGCCTCAAGGAAAGAAACAGCTGACTCAAGAAACAAAGAAAAGGGTTGCAAACAGGCGCGATTTGAGAATTTTAATAATTTTACTACCGCTTACTCTGCCAGCAATACAAGCTTTGCAAAAGCCCACGAAAGCTTGGGGAAAGCCAAGCTCGGAACCTGAAGACGACCTCCTCGTCGATTTTATTTGTCACCGCAGGAGGAATTTAAAATGAATGCACAAAAACTACTGAGCACAGCTGCCGCAGCAGTCGCCATAATCAGCTGTTCTTTCGCCGCTGCGCCTGCCAACGCCAACGATTTCGAGAGACGTTTGAATTTCCAAGCGATGCAAAATTATATGAACCAGAGAAGCGGATACAACAATCAGTATTATGGCAACGTCAATAATGCCTGGCGCAACAATCGCTGCAATAACAACAGCTGGAACAACGGTCGGAACAACGGCTGGAGCAATGGCAGGAACTGGAACAACGGTCGTCACAACGGCTGGGGCAAAAAGTGGCACCACAGGCGGGGTCATCACAATTAATCAGCATCAACCGCAATCAGCCAGGTTGTCGACAATTGAAACCATTTTCATTCCCAAATTTGGAAGAAAACTAGCGGCAATGGAAACGATTTTCATACCCTTCAAATTTATTTGAAAAGCTTGATAGCACCGGAAACCCGGACTATTTCGCAGCCCTGGGATGCACCATTATCGCCACCACAATTTCAACGGTTGACAGAGCGATAGCAAGGCGTTAAAACGATATCAGTCGACTCAACTTAGCCGATGGATTTATTCGTTTCATTACCCATAAGAACTTTTACTAGTTCGTATTCGGAGTTCTATCATGTCTTGCGAAACACACAATAGCCACGACCACAAACACGGTAGCAACTGTGGTCACGTCGCCGTCAAACACGAAGATCACGTTGATTATGTTCATGATGGCCACCTTCATCACGTACATAGCGATCACGTAGATGAGTGCAAACTCTCTGAGTCAGCAGCCAACCCTGTTGCCTGCACACCTGAGCATAAGTGCGATGGTCATGACTCAAGCCACAAACATGGCGCCGACTGCGGACATGCTGCAGTTCCCCATGGCGACCATGTCGACTATCTCGTAAACGGCCATCTGCACAGCCCTTGCGGAACACATTGCGACAACCACGGCACCCTAGCGGCGGCCTAAAGTTGAAGCAGTAAGACTGCAGACTAGGCACAGGCTGACTTTATAAAGCGCAGAGAGGCTCAAAATTCTCTGCGCTTTTGCATGTCGGCCTATAGCTGTGGTATACAAATCTAACTATGCTTTCAGTCACAGACAAAATTCAAATTCCACTGAGCGAATTTTCGTTCACCTTTGCACGCAGCGGCGGCCCCGGAGGCCAAAACGTCAACAAAGTGAACAGCAAAGCAGTAATGCGTTGGGCAATCAGCACCAGCCCTAGCCTTAGCGATGAAGTAAGGGCGCGTTTTGTCAGCAAGTACGCCAGCCGCCTAACCCTAGAAGGCGACCTGGTCTTAACTTCGCAGCGCTATCGCGATCAAATTGGCAACATCGATGATTGCCTCGCTAAAGTAACTGAAATGCTGCTCTCTGTAGCCAACAGACCAGTGGTAAGAAAGGCAACTAAACCAACTCTGGGCTCTAAGATCAGACGGGTCGAAACAAAATCGCAAAATTCCATCAAGAAGCAGCAGCGCCGGCGTCCTTCTTCAGACGACTAGCTTGAGCGCTACTTGAGGGGGAGCTACTTAAGAGCTGCTTCAATATCAGCGGATAAGCTCTCAGGGCTTGCCATAGAGCCATAGCGTTTTAGCACTTTACCCTGCTTGTCCACCAAGAATTTAGTGAAGTTCCATCTGATATCACCGTGGTCTTTTGTGCTCTTTTTCAGATAGACATAAAGAGGGTTGGCCTGTTTTCCATTAACTTCAATTTTGTCGAACATCTGAAAATCAACGCCATAGTTCTTTGTACAGAAAGAAGAAATAGCAGCAGCATCGCCGGGTTCTTGGTGGCCAAACTGGTCACAGGGAAAACCCAAGACTTTCAACCCCTGGGCCTCATACTTCTTACTCAAGGCCTGTAAACCGGCGTACTGAGGAGTGTAGCCACAATGACTGGCAGTATTGACGATCAGCAAAACCTTGCCCTTGTAGTCGCCAAAACTAATCTCATGGCCATCTAAGGCATTAGCCTTAAACTTATATATTGGCGCTTCGCTGGAGGCATCATCCTTGACTGGGTCAGCTTCAGAAACGGTAGCTTCACCCTCGACAGCCGAAGCAGTCGACTCGCTCAAGGCACCACCAGCAGTGCTAACGGCAGCGACTATCACACCGGTCAAGAACAGAAATAAACCCAATTTAGAATTCTTTGCAATCACTTTTGCCATGATTCCTTCCCTATTAGGGTTAGCCAACATAGCAAAAGTGTAGTGCAAAAACTCTGACCTTTGCCCGTAATTTCTAGGCAAAGTAACAAATTCTAGTCTTCGAGCTTGAATCCAACTTTGATTGTGACTTGAAACTCTTCAACTTGACCGTCTTTGATTGAACCACGTTGATCAACAACTTCGAACCAACTCAGGTGGCGAAGGCTCTTAGAAGCACGCTTAACGCCCTCTTTGACAGCATCAGCGAAACTCTCAGTTGAGGTTCCAACAATTTCGGTCATCTTATAAACGCCTGGCATAATAACTCCTTAAAAATGGATCACCATTTAATGCCTTTGGCAACCAACCATTGTCAGTTAATCTATAACCTGTGACAAACAGTTACCGCGAGACGAAACACTCTAGAGATCATGACCGAGCAATATTGCATACGCCTGGCCCGCAAGGGCGACATGAAAGCAATCAAAGAGATTGAATTGAAATCAGCAGTTCGCTTCAAGGGAACTGGCCTGATAGACGATCTACTTGATCACCACTTCGAACAAGGATTGCTCAAAGAACTAATTGGCGATGGGCAGGTCTGGGTGGCAGAGCAAATCCTTCCTGACGACCGGCCTAAAGGCTCGCAGACAGTCACTCCACATTGCCCTGTGGGTTTTGCCATAGCTACTGTATTAGGGCCAGTGGCCTACCTTGAAGAAGTAGACGTTTTGCCCAGTCACGGCCGCAGAGGCCTGGGTAGGCGGCTGGTAGAGACAGTGGCCGAATGGGCCCGGGGGCGCAATTTTCCCCATCTAACCCTGTCGACCTTCCTCAACATTGCCTGGAATGCTCCTTTCTACTCCACCATGGGCTTTGAGAAATTGCCCAAGAACCAATGGTCAAAAGAAATAGAAGAGATTTACATGCTCGAGCAAAAACTGGGTCTGCCGGTTGAAGAGAGAACTTTCATGCGCCTGCAACTTGGCAAATAGCAAATAGCAAATCGGAATGTTAAGCACTGTGGGCCGACTTAGTTAAGGGTTTTGCTGCCCCGGGTATATCCTCGTTCGAGCTATTTTTTTTAAAACGGGGCAAACGATGGCAGAGTTTCAGCTGGTTGTTCCCTACAAACCCATGCAAACAAAAGTGCAACTTGCAGGGGTATGCGCCCTTCTACCGATTTGGTCGCTGTTTGCCCCTATGGCTTTGGCGTCCTTCATTGTCTTTCTTATAAAGTTTCCCAATGAGTCTTACCTTTTTTACAACATACTGATCTCGCTCACCCTAGCCAGCATCATATTTTTTGGCCTTCTGGCCTCTGCTCTGAGCGAAGACAACAAAATACATATTTCAAGAAATGGTTTGAGCTTTCCACCTTTTCTTCTACCTAAACTTGGGTTTAAGCGCAATTGGCAATGGAGCGAACTGCGCACAGCCTCAATTATTGAGGGGCCCAAAGGCCAACAACTCGTGCTTGGTTTCCAGCCTAATTTATTGCTGCCACTCAATATTGCAGACCTGCCCAAAGGGCATCTCGAAGAATTTCTACTGGCAGTCGAACTCTGGGGCACCAACTGTCAACGCTCAGACGAGCTGATCGAGTTTCAGCGCACTATTCAGAGCGGCAGCGAACTCAGCCTGGGCCACACTAAGATGTGGCAAGATGAGCTTGGCCGGCGTTTTACTGTCACAACTTTTGTACCGCTTGAGCCCGGGAAAACCCTACAAAATGGTCGCCTCAAGGTAGTACGTCAACTAGCCTTTGGTGGACTGTCGGCCATCTATCTGGTACAGAAAAATGAAACAGAAATGTTTGTACTGAAAGAAGCGGTGGTGCCACCAAGTGCAGAGCCGGAAGTAAGACAAATGGCAGAGCAGCACCTGGTGCGAGAAGCAAAAATGCTATTTGGTCTGCGGCACCCCAATATCGCTCGGGTACTCGATCATTTTGTTGAAGAAGACCGACACTACCTGTTGATGGAATATATACACGGTCAAGATCTACGGCAATATGTAAAACAAAATGGTGCTTGCGCAGAAAGACCGGTATTAAACTGGGCCATGCGCATTGCTGAAATACTGCAGTTTCTACATAGCCAAGAACCACCAGTAGTGCACCGAGATCTTACGCCAGACAATTTAGTTTTGAAAAACGATGGCACAGTTGTGCTAATCGATTTCGGTGCCTCAAACGAATTTGTTGGCACAGCCACTGGCACGCTAGTGGGGAAACAGGCCTACATCGCCCCCGAACAACTACGCGGCAAGACAGTTCCCCAGAGCGATCTCTACGCCCTCGGTGGCACCTTGCATTATCTGTTAACGGGCCGCGACCCTGTGCCTCTTTCTCAGGCCGATATCCGCGCCATCCTGCCAGACATATCCGAAGAGATGGAAAATCTAGTAACACTGCTAACAGCGTTCGAGAAGCAAGATCGCATGGCCAGCGCTGAACAACTCATAGAACATTTAAGAGCATTAGAAGCTAAGCACACCATTCCCGAACTAGCGGCTGCTGCGGCTGGTTCAACAGCTTCAAGTGAGCACAAGGCAACCTCTAAATCAGCAAGCGACGAGGCAGAGGCATGAGCGGCAATTCGGACCAGGAACTGACAAAAAAAGAGAGAAAAGCAAAAAAGCTCAAACTAGCGGAAGCCGAGCGGGAGACAATTGAGCTAAAGATTAGCGATGACAATGTAAGTGATATTGTCGAGGATAATTCAGAATCTGCTGCCAATAGCGGAAACAACATGCTTGTGTCAGAAACACAATCAGAGGAACAAGCAGAGAAACCATTAGAGGAACAATTAGGGGCACAACTAGAAGCGCCGCTCCAAGAAACAATAGTAGCTGCCGAAACTGCAGGTGAAAGCAACAGCAACCCCCAGCCGCTACCTCCTCTACCCAAGCTAAAGATCGGTATGCTGACAGCGATAATATCAATATGTGCCTTTCTTATAATACCGTCAGAAATAACCTCACGGCATGGCGACTTCAATCCGCTGACATCGGCAAGCTTCATAACGGCCATAGTTTTCTATGTGTTGCACCTAGTCTGGTTTTACATCAGTCAAAAGCAACTAATCAAGCATACAGTGCCGCACCTCCCCGAATGTGCCAGCGCCGCTGGCAGCCGCACAGTGCTACTGAGCCTGCTGCCCTTAGCCTGGATATCATTAGTTGGATACTTCTTCAGCCAATTGCTCTACTTAAGCGCCTATCCAGTAATACAGATGCTGCCCTGGCTACTTCTCATTTCAGCGATCTATTTCACTGCAGCACTTAATTACTGGCCATCAAAGCTGAAGAAGCTTTGCTCCGACCAGCAAAAGAAAAGTTTTCCCAATAAATTCGTCGGCGTCTTCTTTGGCGGCTTCATGACAGTGCCCTTTATTTGGTACTGGCTCAAAGCTCTAAAAGCCGTTAACAAAACCGACACAGCAACCGCGTTCAAACTACAAGCAAGAGTTATCGACCGCGACAAAATGGTAATTCGCTACAGACCTTTTATCGCAATTGAGCGCTGGTTTAAGCACCGCCACAAAACAACGAGCAAGAAAGAGCGATACATCAACGCTGCCATCGCTATTACAATAAACCTGGCTCTGCTGCAACTATTTTGCATGTACTTTCCAGATCTAGCTGGAGCGCTGGGCAAACTTCTCAACCCCCTGTTCACAAACTCGGCCAGTTCGGGCACTACCACAGCTGGAAATGTCTTCGTAGTCTCTAACCAGACCTTTCTCGCTCTTATTGGAGCACTGACAGCCACAATCGCAGCTATGGTTGTCCGCTTTGTTCTAAAGCAACCGACTAACTATGAATTTACACCCCTGGGCTTTAGATCGTTTCGCTGGCTAGGCGAAAAGAAAAAAGAGGGCGAGATCATCCCCTGGAGTTCACTTACATCTATTGAGCTCAATAGCAAGAACCAGAAAGGCCAAACCACTGCATCAGAACTGCAATTTAACCGCAACAACGGCGAACCCATAAAGCTGAGTATGGGTGCTGTCGAATCAGTAGAAGACCGAGAGATCATCCTCGACGCCATAGAGCGTTGGGCACCGGGTGTAAGCCGCTCGGCGGCCTTAGTGCAAGCCCTGCAGCCACCGGTTGACCACAGTTACACCGAGATGTGGCTACAGGCATTATCGGCGCCACCACAAAGAGACCGCCTCAAACCATTGACTGAAGACATTGTTCTCAATGATGGTCGCTACAGAGTCAAGCGTTCACTGGGTGTGGGCGGTCAGGGCGCAGCCTATTCGGCTTATGACCAAGCCAGTGGTGACACTGTAGTGCTGAAAGAATTTCTCTTGCCCATATATGTCGATATCAGTATTCGCAAAGATGTTTTAGAAAGTTTTGAAAGTGAAGCCAGAATTTTAAAGCACCTTAATCATGATCAAGTAGTTAAGCTGAAAGACTTCTTCGTCGAAGATCACAGAGCTTACTTGGTCTTAGAGCATATTGATGGCAAATCTTTACGCGAAGTCGTAGCTAAAGAAGGACCGTTACCAGAAGAGCGAGTGCGCGAACTAACTAGACAAATGTGCACAATATTGAACTACCTGCACAGCCAGGAACCACAAGTTGTGCACCGCGACTTCACTCCAGAAAACTTGATCTTGCGCAATGACGGCGTTCTCAAATTGATTGACTTTAACGTAGCCAGACAAGTGGAGTCAAACGCTACCGGCTCAGTAGTGGGCAAGCCAGCCTATCTTCCACCGGAACAATTCCGGGGTCAGCCAGTAAGTCAGAGCGATATTTACGGTATGGGCGCCACTATATCGTTTCTACTAACAGGAAAAGAGCCTGAGCCCATCAGTGTTTCTCATCCCAGAGAAGAGAACTCGCAAGTTTCTATTGCAATGGACAAAATAGTAGCCAAAGCCACTGCCATAAACCTAAAAGATCGCTACGCCGATTGCCATCAAATAATTCAAGACTTAGATGAGCCATCCCAGCCTAGCGATGACGACGAGAAAGGCGAAAAGAACAACGACAATGATTCCGGACATAGCAATAACGGTGCCAAAGAGAAGGCAGCAGAGCGACAAAAAGAGCCTGATACAGAACAAAAAAAAGAAGCTCTCAAAGAACCACCATATGCGACTTTCTCAACGGCAGCTCCATTCAAAACAAAAGAGGGCATGGCCGACAACATCACTCTCAAAGTTGTAGACAGCGCCAACCTCGTCAAAAGCGGCCAACTAACGCTGCCGGAAGAGGATGAACTAGGCCTTGCAGATCTTGCGACGGCACAAAATTCGTTAGCCTCTCCTGAGCCTAACAGCACCAATCACTCCAACTCGCAAAAACACTACCGCAATCAAGTCTCACTACAATTCAATTCAGCAGCCAAAACTAATTCAGCAGCTAGTATAGTGGCCGCAATTGGTGCCTTTGTCTCATGGCTAACTATAACAATCGCTGTAGCCTGGATGCTCATACCGGGCTCACCGGCCTGGTTCGACAGTAAGGCTGCTCTGCACACCCATGGCCATGCGGCCGCGGCAGCGCTATTTCACTCTGAAGCAAACAAGGCTTTAGAAGAATGCAATAAGTGCATCGCCATAGACCCCAACTGCGCCCTAGCCTATTTCGGCCGTGCCATTAGTTACACTCTAGACTTAAAGGATGGTGATGAGAGCAATAAATTAGCTTACGAAAAAGCCCTAGCGGATCTACGTAAAGCAGTTGGGTTAAGCCCTTTCGACTATAACCTCCAAACAGCCTACGGTGCGGCTCTGTCTCACACAGGCCAGTATGCAGAAGCAGAAACCGCTTTCAAGAAATCTCTTTTACTAGAACACTCAGCACTAGTTCCAGACGTGATTGAAACTGCCTTTCACCCCAAGAGAATTAACGAATCATGCCGCCGCTATGATTTGGCCAAAGCGCAGCTCTACCAGCTGAACTACCAAGATGCTATCAAATTTTATGACAGCCTAAAAAACCAAGGTAATTATGGCTATGGTTGCCAAACAACAGACCAAATTATGGCCTATGAACTGGCGCATCAACCCCAAGAAGCTCTCGACAGAAGCATAGATCCATTAAGATATTCTGACGTAAAAAAGAGCGATAAGACCGCCCTGCTTCCCATAATGATGCACCGAGCAGCACTAGAGAGGGCAATTGCTGCAAGCGCGGCAAATAGTGGCTCTCAACCAGCTATGAATCTCTTCTACGACGGCCTTGCCCTTCACGGTATGGGCCGTTATGAGCAAGCAGTGAAAAAGCTAAGCCAAGCAATTGAAATAATGCCAAACTATACGGACTTTTATCTCTTCCGGGGCTCATGTTATCGCTACTTGCACAAGTACGATTTAGCCATGGTTGATTTTCAAACAGCACTTCAGCAGCAACCAACAAACGAATACGCTCAATACATGAAACAACAGGTTCTAGACAATCTTAGCGGCAAGAGCAGCCCGAAAGAAATGAACTGGAGAGGCCTAGAGTAAAGTCTAATGTATTCTCACACCGGGCAGGGCCGTGCGAAGGGCGGCAAAATTAGGATCGGAAGCACCACCTGTCAAAATTTCCAAGTCAATCAATGACTTGAATTTCTTAAAAATAGCAATGGAGTCAGGACCAATGTGGCAACCTTGAACCCTGAGGGTTGTCAGTTTGTCGAGAGCAGTCAAAGCGAGTAGATCTTCTTTGTCAATTTTATTGTCGGCAAGATCAAGCTCTCTCAGACTGGCTAACTTAGCAATCAATAAATAGTCTTCGTGACTCAAGTTAGAACCAGACAGCTTCAGAAATCTCAGCTCTGGTGAGGATTGCAGCTTCTTGAGAAAAACAGCCGGAGCCTTGGCGCAATTCCAATACAAGTTAACCAATTTTGACCAACAATTGGCACTGGCAAAGAAACTGCCAGTGAGATAACTACTTGAAGCATCAAACGTTCTAAGATTACGGAACTTATTGAAGGATGTTATTGATGAGGGTGTGAGCTCGCTATTGGCCATGACTGAAAGTGCCTCGATATCAGGAAGACCTGTGACCGCCTTCAGCACGCTATCATCGCCACCATTGCTATAGATCAACACTCCTCTCAAATCATCAGAGCGGAAGCGCTGCACATACTGCGGATACTTACCAACAATTCGCGAAGGCATAAAGGTCAGCGCAGCACCTTGCCGGCAAACGATAGTTCCTTTAGCGTCAAATCCAGGGTCATTTCTAAGAGTGTAGATTTTGCCGATGACCACATCAGTGGGAAACTTGAATGAAATCATCGGCACACCATTGACCACAACTTTAGTCGAGTATTTTTCGGTCTCTAATTGCGAGCCCGTCGGTGCAGCTTGCTCGCCTGCGTAAGCGCCGATGCTGTGGTCAGCGTCTCCGACCATAGTAACAAACGAATCGTAGCCACTATCTTCAGCCGCGTTTTTATCCGCGAATACTTCCGTCTTCTGTGCGGACTGACTTCCCGGAGTAAGACCAACCAGTTTGCCTCCAAGCTCACCGGCCCCTGGCTCCTTTAGGCCAATAGCAGAAGTGGCCATCTCCTTCTGATTTAATACCGCTGTATTCTCCACTGCAGTTAACTGCGGCGACTTGACCGCAAAGAAAAAATAGGTAGCAATCAGGCAAGCAAGCAAGAGCAAAGTCACAGCTATGACCAAGCGAAAGGGAAATGCCTCAGTTGAATCTTCTTCGGGTATCTCGGCCGAAGGAAACACGCGGTTGTATGCCAGCACGTCTTTGCCATCAAGAATGCGCTCTAGGTCTAAAGACAACTCTTTAGCCGTCTGGTAGCGATCTTGCGGTAACTTTGCCAAACACTTAGATAACACAAGCTCTACTGACGGAGGAAACTCGTTGTCGGAGGAAACGTCTGAAAGCCTCGGCGCATCTCTATCTTGATGCATGGCAACCGTCTCAACAGAACTGCGCCCCTCAAAGGGTACAAATCCAGTCAATACCTCAAACAAAGAACAGCCAATCGAATAAATATCAGAACGGGCATCCACAACATCGCCAACACATTGCTCTGGGCTCATATAATACGGACTACCGAATACTTCACCCGTAGAAGTCAAAGACTGAGCGAGACTGCCACCTGGAAGCACTAATTTCGAAATACCAAAATCTAAAATCTTTATCTGCCTGGCACTGCCTGCGGTGCTTAGCATGATATTACTCGGCTTGAGATCGCGATGAATAATGCCATTGCGGTGAGCATAAGCCAAGCCGCTCAATACTTCGACGAATATAGGCAATGCTTGATTGAGAGGAAGAGGACCATCAGCAATCAAAATTTCTTCTAAATTCTGCCCCTGCAAATAATCCATCGAATAGAACGGCAACGCTCGATCATGAATGCCCAGATCGTATACTTTCACCAGGGTGGCATGGTTGAGCGCAGCTAAAGTCTTAGCCTCAGCCTGAAAACGCAACCAACTCTGCTCATTTACAAACTCTGGCGAAAGCACCTTCAAAGCCAGTTGCTTTTTCAAAGACAGTTGTTCAACCAGATAAACAACTCCCATGCCTCCCTCGCCAATCATGCCAATTACTCTGAAGGCCCCACCAATAATACTATTAGCTGGCAAAATTCTTTGGGCACTGGAATGGCCCGATGGCCCGTTGCCGCTCAATCGCGACTGAGTAAATTGCTTTCGTTGAGTCAACCGCTGGGCAGTAGCGGAGCGATGCGATGAAGCACCTGAACGCTTTTTAGTGGCGACGGGCCCGGCACACTGACAGCGAAGTTCTTTGAAGAGAAAAGACGTGAAAGAGCCAGCACGACGACTAAGAGGTCGTGACTTACCACAATTGACACAGACTTCATTCTGACCAGGGTCCGCAGACCTGGCGCGATTGCACTGGCAATAGTTATGCTGAAAGAAATACGAGGTGACTGAACCGGCACGATTAGCCAGAAGTTCTTTGCCGCAAGTTTTGCAGAGCTTGTCAGTCATGCAGGGTACCCTGCATCAAACTTGACCGACCGTAGATCTTAACGTGAGGCAATTGGTTAATCAAACTTGTTCTTGACCGAGGCAATGTGGTCGGTTGCAAAATTGCCAACTTCTTTAGGTTTTTCATCTTCTGCAAGATCGGAATAGCTTTAACACCTAGACCAGAATTAGTCAGGTCTAGACCTGTCAATTTTGGCAGCGCTGCAATGGCCTCAAGGGCTTCAAGAGAAACCTTAGTGTTGGCCAGACTTAAGTACTCCAGAGCAGTCAGTTTTGAAATAAGTTCGAAGTCAGCTTGACTAAGTTTGTTCCCAGACAAGTCGAGGTAAACCAACGAACTACTCGACTGGAGCTTCTTAAGGAAAGCTCCTGGTTGCCTGGCGTCGCGCCATATCAAACGCTTGAGATTCTGCCAACAATTAGCGCGAGCAATAGCCTCACCAGATAAATTGCTAGATGAAAGCCTAAAGTCTTCTAGTCTTTTGAACCGACTTACCACCGCAAAACCCTTCTCTGTTAATTCACCAGAATCAGATAACTGCAACTTGGTAATATCAGGAATATTGGTTGCAGCAGATAAGACCTGATCTGTACAGCCCTCTAATAATAGAACTAGAGAAGAAATCTCATCCGGACGAAACCGTTTCATGTACTGAGGATAGCGCCCGACAATTTCAAATGGCGCAAGAGCAATCACAACATCAGCAGGGACGTCAATCACGCCTTCAGCAGTCCAAGCTTGAGAAGCTCCAGAGGCTTCATAATAAAGAATTCGACCGATACGAATGTCAGCAGGAAAATTAAAACGCCGAATCCGGCGCGCGTTCTCGACTACTATGGTTGAATATTTGAAAGTCTCTTTCTCTGAACCCTTAGGCTCGGACGAAGAGCCAGAAAAAGAGCTATCAAGAGTTAAAACATCTCCAGATACATCCGTGTTCTTTGACTTCAGTGAGGCAGTCGAGTCGACAACAGCGGCTGCGCTATCAGCACTGCGCAGTCGTGGCAAGGAATCGACCGCGGCAGTCGGCCGAAAAATGAAGTAAGCAGTTCCAGCCAGTAAAATAGCTGCCACACTAGCGGCAGAGAAAATGAGTGACAGCGGCAATTGAAATGTTCTATCACTAGACTCAGCCGAATGAGCGGTCCTATCCTGCGACAAAGATGCTAACTCCGCTGCCATAACCTCTTTGCCCTCAAGCACACGCCCAAGGTCCAGGGCCATCTCCTTGGCAGATTGATAGCGATCTTGTGGTCGCTTGGCTAAACACTTGGCCAAGACACGATCAAGGGCAGCAGGATACTTTAAGCCAGGCTCCAAGTCAGCCAACAATGGTGGTGCCTCGTCTTGATGCATCATCACAGTTTCAATAAATTCTTTACCTTCAAATGGCACGAAGCCAGTCAGCACCTCAATTAAAGTGCAACCAAGAGAATAAATATCAGAGCGAGCGTCAACAGCACTACCAGAACACTGCTCAGGGCTCATGTAAAACGGGCTACCAAATATTTCGCCAACTGTCGTTAAACTCTGCGAACTAGATGCATTAGGACCAATCAGTTTAGAAATACCGAAATCTAGAATCTTGATCGACTTAGCACCATCAACAGTGCAAAGCATTATATTTGCGGGTTTAAGATCGCGGTGAACAATACCGTTGCGATGGGCGTAAGCAAGACCATCAAGCACTTCAATAAAGATAGGTAGGGCTTGCCTGAACGGCAATGGTCCATCGTTAGCCAGTATTTCTTCCAGGCTCCGCCCTTGCAAAAAATCCATCGAATAATAGGGAATCGTATTTTCATGAACGCCTAAATCATAGACCTTTACCAGCGAACTATGATTAAGTACAGACAGAGTCTTGGCCTCAGCCTTAAAGCGCAACCAGCTTTGCTCATTGACTAATTCTGGAGCAAGAATCTTTAAGGCCACCTGTTTTCTCAATGACACTTGCTCGGCCAGATAAACAACACCCATGCCACCCAGGCCAATCACTGATTCAACACGAAATGCTCCACCAATGACTGCACCGGGCTGAAAAGCCGTATCGCCCCTAAGACTATCATCGGCTTTAGACTTCCTCAGACTCTCGGTAAAGTTCTTACGCTGAGCTATACGAGCAGCAGTGCGCGAACGCACTCTCGCGGGCCCGAATGAACTTACACCAACAACTGCGCCCCGACTATCAGCTACCCTAGAAGCGGCTCCAGCACAGTTGCAACGCAACTCCTTAAAGAGAAAGGCTGTGAATGAGCCGGCACGGCGATTTAACGGTCTACTCTTGCCACAGTTGGCACAAACTTGATCGTCAGCCTTTGCAGAAGCAATTTTGGAGGAGCGTTTTTGCTCGCCTGAGTTTTTTTCGCTTTCACACTGGCAATAATTATGCTGAAAGAAGTATGACGTAACGGAGCCAGCCCGATTGGCTAGAGGTGGCCTGCCGCAAGTTTTACAGAGTGAGGACATAGTCATACCGAATAACAAAAGTGGAATTAGTCTTGAGTCAATGTACTAAAACATGCGGCAGTTCCCGGGCCAGAGGAGCGCTCGCAGCTTTCTGATTTGGGCCTGGAGCAAAAGCATCAACTTCACGCAATTTTGAAAAGTTCTTCAGCTCTAGCAACGCCTTTTGGTCAAGCCCGCACATCTGCAGGTTTAGGTACTCTAAGTTCGGCATTCTAGACAAGGTTCTCAGATCTTTGACTGTGATCTTATTTTGACTAACATCGAGACCGCGAATGCTTGAGATGGTCGAAACAATCTCAATATCACGACTAGTTAAATTGGAATCGCCTAGTGTCAAACCCTTTAACTCATGGGAATTTTTCAAAACTTTCAAGAGCGGCTGCAAGCCGTAAACTTTAGTCAACAAGAGCGATTCAATCTTCTGCCAGCAATTAGCCTCAGCCAGGGCAGCTCCACTGACACCGATTTCACTGGCATAGAACTTGCGAAGTGACTTAAATCGACGCAGCGAATTAGCCACAGAAGAGCCGGTAAATCCGTCGTTACCAACTATTCGCAGCGAAGTGACGTCGGGAATATAAGATACAGCCTCTAATACTTTGTCTCGACAGAGGTCCTCAATCAAAATCACCGAAGTAATATCACCAGAACGAAACCGTTTCATGTACTGAGGATAATCCTCAACGCAACGGTACGGAGTGAAGCTATACTCGAACCTGGGGTTAAGCTCAATGGTTCCATGGGCTTCTTGGGCCAGCTCTGGTTTGTTAACCTTCTCAACCTCAAAGCGACCAATAGTTATATCTTCAGGAAACTGAAACTGGCGAGCCTTTAATCTATTACCTTCTCGAACTTTTGCATATTTGAAGGTCTCGTTCTGCGAATCGACCGGAGGCTTCTGTTGGCCACCAAATTTTTTCGAAAGCTCCGAACGCTTACTATTTTTGTTCTTCTTTTCTTTAGTGCCACTATCCTCATAACCACTATAATCAGTGCCACCTTTTTTGAAGACACCCATCCCAATAGTTGCATCAATCGTTCCAATCTCAGTCTCGCGCTCGGCATTTTCGTCTTCTACAGACTGAGAGCTGGGCTGATTTGATAGGCTCCCCGCACTGGCAGTATTCGCTCCATCTATTCCACTCGCCGAGGTTTGGCCGCCCACAGAAGAACCTGAAGCAGGGCTCGACAGATTAGCACGCTTAGCAGCACTCGCACTAGTTTTCACGACCCAATCAGGTTGTCGAAAAACAAAAAATAAGGCAATCGAGACAACCACTGTCACTACCACCAGCCCCACAGACAACGACTTAATGGTTCTAGCAGACTTCTCCTCCGGCTCCTCATCTAACTCTGTATCACTTGAAGAGTTATCGGCAATTGATTGAGAAGTGGAAAAGAGCGGACCACTAAAGGTTTCACCAAAGCGACCCGCCGAATTAGAACTAGCAGAATTACCAGAGACATGGTCAGCGCTGTCAGAGCGATGCTGCGATCTTGCCGTATCAGAAAGTCGCGCCACGCCTAGAGTAGGCTCCTGACCTCGAGCGATGGCAGCCAAATCCGAAGCTACCTGCTCCATGGTCTGATAGCGATCCTCCGGCATTTTGGCCATCATTTTCTCAACAACTTGCTGAACTTCAGGCGGATAGGCGACTTCAGAAACATCATTAATCATGGGAACGGGCTCCCCTTGATGCATCATCATTACTGCAACGGCCGAATTAGCAATAAACGGCGGGTCCCCGACCAATGACTCAAATAGCGCCACTCCGAGCGAATATATGTCAGTACGCGCATCTAAAGTCTGCGCCATACTCTGTTCTGGGCTCATGTATAAGGGGCTACCGAATACTTCTCCAGCCGTCGTCAGCTTCTGCGCGCCGTACTGAGAATCGGTGAGCTTAGCAATGCCGAAATCTACAATTTTTACCGTAGCGCCCACGGCGTCTGGGCGATCGAGCAAAACAATATTTCCCGGCTTAACGTCCCGGTGAATCATGCCCTTAGAATGGGCATAGCCAAGGCCGGCGGCGGCCTGCTGAAAAATTGCCAACACAATCGCCAAGGGCGGAGTGCCATTATCACGCAGCTTCTCGCCAAGATTGCTACCCTCGAGTAAATCCATCACATAGAAGGGGATATCAGCCTTACCTTCGCTGTGATGCAAGGCAAAATTGTGAATGCCAACCACGTTAGGGTGAGACATCTTGGCGATCGCCTGAGCTTCAATCTGGAAGCGACGCCAGGATGTATCAGAAACCTGATCAGCGCCAAGAGTTTTTAGAGCATATTCGCGGCCAAGAATATTGTGCCGGGCACGGTAAACAAACCCCATGGCGCCACGACCAAGATAATCAACAATCTCATACGACCCACCCACCAGAGTACCTGCGGCAAACTCGGCTCCCTTGGGTATTGGTCTGCCATAAGCCCCGGTTGGAGCTGGAGGAGACTGTTCGTTTTCACCAGATGAAATGGTTGGATACTCTCGTTACTGACAAGCGCAAATGGCTACTATCATAGCCCAAAGTAAAAACTGTCAATCGTTATTGGGCTACAATTACCTAGTTCCCAGAATTGAGCTAACAATGCAATTAAAAGTCACGGCCACTGCCTTTCGTACCCTTTTTCTCAGTTTTTCAATTCTCCTAACCTTTTGCCCAGCCTTCGCTGAAGGCGACGGCAAAGAGAAAGAGGCTGGCAGCTCTGCTGCAAAAGCCGAGGTAAAAAGCGAAGCAAAAGGCGATTCTCAGGGCGATGTGAAAATCGACCCAAAAGTCGACCAATTGCTTAGAGGTATGTCAGATTACTATGCCGGCCTGAAATCGTTCAAGACTGCGTTGAAGTACAAAATGAGCGTGCGCCAAGGAATAGAGAAGGACGAACGCAATACAACTTTCAAAATTTTTGTGCAAAGGCCCAATAAGCTGTCAATAACCCTGGACAGCAGCGATCGTGACCGTTACAACGGTAGCGAAGTGCGCATGGATGGAGACAATCGCTATCTCTACAATCCGCGTCTTGGCTACATCAAGGGTAAAGCCACTAGCACATTCTTTGATTCGTTCCGCGACCGCGAATTCTTTTACGCCACTGGCTTTAACTTTGGTGGCCTCAATGCCCTTGAATGCTTGCTTGCCGAAGACCCATATCAGTTTATGCAAAAGGTTTACGGCATAACCGGCGGCAGCCTGATTGGCAAAGAAACAGTTGACGGAGTTGAATGCGATCACATCAAGGTTGATGCGCCAAAAATGGGCTGGGACATGTGGATAGAGAGCGGTAAAACCCCGTGGCTCAGACGAATTTCACCGGCTCTGGGCAAAATGCTTGGCGACCAAAGCATATCAATTGTTTTTGACTACACCCAACTCTCCGATGCCAAAATAGCAGCTAGCGAGTTTAAATTCTTGGCACCGCCTGCCGCCAAAGAAATTACAACCTTTTTTGACGCAAGCAGGCAAGCGGCGCGCTCTAGTCACTCAGCTGCGGCAGAAGCAGAGGAGCACGCCCTCCTGAAAAAAGAGGCTCCCGCCATAGCGCTCAGTACCCTAGATGGTGGCAAGTTCAACCTGGCAGACCTCAAAGGCAAGAATGTAGTTGTCCTTGATTTTTGGGCCACCTGGTGTCCACCTTGTCGCCAGGCACTGCCGATTTTAGCTGAAGTAACCAAAGCCTATGAATCTAAAGGCGTCAAATTCTACGCCGTCGACCTACGCGAAGAGCCAGGCAAAATCGAAGCATTTCTGCGCTCGCAAGGCCTGAGCATCAATGTCGCTCTAGATAAAGACGGTAAAGTAGCTGAAGCCTATAAAGTTGAAGGCATCCCGCAATCGGTAATTATCGGCAAAGACGGCATTGTCAAGGTAGTCCATGTGGGCTTTGGTGGCGACCTAAAAAACACGCTAACTGCCGAGCTCGACAGTATCTTGAACGAGAAGTAGAACTAGCCTTCTAATTCACTCTGCAATAGTTCGAATAACACTAAACTACGCGAGTGCAATAAGAACTTCGAGCCAAAATCAATGCGTTGATGATCGCGCGACTGATCAAAAGTATCTAGCAAGAGACTCCAACGTCCTTCTTTGCATTCCTTGCTCTGAGCCGTTCTCGCTGGCGTGCAGAAGGAATCATAGTGGGCCGGCATAAGATAGGTTATATCGTGGGCCGATGCATTTAGTAGCATAAACAAAGTATTGCCAATAATTGGATCACCTAATTCATCAACTTCGGTAATACCAAAGCCATCGATAACCATACCAAAGCTCTGCAGACTTTGGTTAGTCCATTCTTTAGCAGTAAGCTCTTGGGCCTTAGCGTTAAACCAGGCTACGTCTCTATTTCCCTCTAGACTCTCTAGCCTTCCACTAAGAAACTTGCGCCGCAACAGTACCGGTTGAGTCTTGCGAATGTGAGTAACTTTGCGCACGAAATCAAGAAACTCTTGTTCTTCTTCAGTCAACTTCCAGTTATACCAGCTGATATCGCTATCTTGGCAGTAGGCATTGTTATTACCCCGCTGGGTACGACTAAGTTCATCGCCACCACTAATCATTGGCACACCAAGCGAGAGCATCAATGTTGCCATCAAATTTCGCTTTTGCCGGGCCCGCAAAGCCTTAACTTCAACATCGGTAGTGAAGCCCTCAACGCCGCAATTCCAGCTGCTGTTGTGGTTCTCACCATCGTTGTTATTTTCTAGATTGTCTTTATTGTGCTTGTTGTTATAAGTAACAAGATCATTGAGAGTAAAGCCATCATGACAGGTAACAAAATTGATGCTGGCGTGCGGCGCGCGGCCACTATGCTCATAGAGATCACTACTACCAGACAATCTTGTCGCCATCTCGCCAGCAACACCACTATCGCCTTTCCAGAATCGGCGAACAGTATCACGGAACTTACCGTTCCATTCAGTCCACAATACAGGGAAGTTGCCAACTTGATAGCCGCCTTCGCCTAAGTCCCAGGGTTCGGCTATGAGCTTAACCTGCGAAATAATCGGGTCTTGAGCAATGACGTCAAAGAACGAAGAGAGCTTATCGACAGCATAAAGTTCACGAGCCAACGCGCTGGCCAAATCAAAACGGAAGCCATCTACGTGCATGTCTTCAATCCAGTAGCGCAGACTATCCATAATCAGCTGAATGACACGCGGATGGGTGACATTTAGGGTATTGCCGCAGCCAGTGTAGTCGACATAGTAGCGCTGGTCATCGGCATTAGTGCGATAGTAAGCACTATTATCGATACCACGGAAATTGAGAGTCGGCCCTAGTTGGCTTCCTTCTCCAGTGTGGTTATAGACCACATCGAGAATCACTTCTAAACCGGCAGCGTGCAAAGCACGCACCATCATCTTGAATTCGCGCACATGATCTACGGCGCCATCTTTCCAGGCTAAGCGCCATTCTGGAGCGAAGTAGCCCAGGGTGTTGTAACCCCAATAGTTAGTAAGACCTTTGTCAACGAGAAAGCGATCATTGATTTTGACATGCACCGGCATCAGTTCAACAGCTGTAATACCGAGGCTCTTCAAATGCTTAATCACCGGCTCGCAAGCAAGCGCAGCATAGGTTCCACGCAAATGCTCGGGAATATCTAGATTCTGAAAAGTCAGACCTTTAACATGGGCCTCATAAATAATTGTCTTGTGCCATGGCGTCTTCGGCCGGCGATCATTGCCCCAAGAAAAAGCGGGATCAACCACCGCACATAGTGGCGCATAGGCAGCCGAATCACGAGTATCAAAGCTTAGATCTTTGCTGGGATCGCCAGTCTTGTAGCCAAACAAACTATCATCCCATTTGACGTGGCGAACAATCGATTTAGCATAAGGGTCGAGCAATAATTTATTAGCGTTGAAGCGCAAACCTTTTTCTGGATTATATGGCCCGTAAACACGATAACCATAAAGCTGACCCGGTAGTACATGGGGCAGATATACGTGCCAAACGTTGTTATTGTACTCAGGCAAGAGTATGCGCTCTGATTCTCGCTCTGCGTCAATCGAATCAAAGAGACAAAGTTCCACTTTGGTGGCATTCTCGGAGAAAATTGCAAAATTTACTCCTAATCCATCCCACGTAGCTCCTAATGGATAAGGCTCACCCGGCAACAAGCGCATGTACAATCCTCAGGGAATCCAACGGTCAAAACATTTACGCGAAGCTTTTAATTTCTCACTAGAAAAAAATCTACTCTAATTAATAGCTCAGGCTAATTATACAGTGGTCAAAGGCGATAGAGGGGCAAGCAGCTATAACTGAGCTAGCGGTAAGAGACCTGCACGGCCCCGCCACTCACCTTGGCAAGCCCACCTTCAGTAAGAAATTTAGACGCCTCAAGCACGCCTTTAACGTAGCGGTCAAAAAAGGCCAAAGTCGACAGTTGCACCCATTCTACATGGCTGTCATTAGCTGGCCCTGAGCCAAAAAACTTAGTGCCAGTGATGCCACCAAAACCATGGTAACCACCTTCGATTACCATCAGATATTTATCGTCAGGAGCGCCGTATTTAAAAGCTTCCGAGCGCCAAATATGATCTTGCCGCCGCCTACCCTTGTCTTCGGTTCCAGTGACAATCATCATTGGTCGCTCAAAATCATCCCAAGCTGACTGATTAAAATCTGCTGTTTCAGTCAGTGCGCGGCCGCTCCCTTGCGGAGAAAGTAGAAGAAAGGCCAAAGGTCGTTCATCTCTAAACTGCTTGCCACCAGCATTGCTCCTAGCGCTGGCACCACCAGAGATATTACTATTAGCTATACTGCCGACATTGCCGCAATTGCCAAAGCTATTGGCTGAAAGCTGGGTGCCCCCAATGAGCATGGCCGTATGCGAGCCAAAAGAATGGCCACCCATGCCAATACGGCAGTGGTCAAACTTGCCACGAAAATCAGCTAAAAGACTCTCAATATGAGCCAGCTGGTCGAGAATCAAAATAATGTCATCGGGCCGACTTTCCCAACCGACAAACAATGGTGTCAAGTCTCGCAGTTCAGTCAAAGTAGGCTTACGAAAGGAAGCAGAATCATAGTGTGTTGGTTGAATAACCACATAACCATTGTCAGCCCAATAGCGCACCAAGGGCTGATAGCCGTCTTTGCTGCCAAGTAATCCATGCGAGAAAACAATGACTGGATAAGTATCAGCACCGTCAGGATAGGTCACTTTGATTTCAAGATCTTTTTCTCTGACTTGATCGTGCAAAATCAGATCTGCTGCCTGCACCTTTAAGGGCCTCCACTTACTTAGTTTGTCACCTTAGCAATGATAGCAGGGCGCCAAATGTCAAAACAAATCGAGAGCACAAAGATGGTGATAGGCGCTGTCGGAGACAGCCGGGGAGAGACCAGGATAACGAGCAGTCATGGCAGACCAGGCCGCAATTAGCAAACTAGAAGCATTGCGCCCCTCGCTGTAGGTCATCACTTCCTGAAAGCTTTTGCCGCTGGTTCTTGCTCGAGAGGCCTTGCCGAAGAACAGAATCTGCTGATCAAGAGCATTGATAACACCATCGCGAAACCCTTGCAGACCAGCAGGAAGTGGCTCTGCCATTATCTTCTGGCGCGCCTGGGTGGTCTTGGAGTAATAAGTGCTATATGCCTGGCTAAAGCCACTATTGTCACTGCGCAAAGTATCAACCATTATTGTTTTTGCCTGAACACACTGCAAAAGCATGGCGTAGACATGATTAATGAAAGCCTTATCAGCGGCAGGAATTCCATCAAGGCTGACGGGCATGGCAGTCAGAGCGCAAGGGTAACTGTGACCGGCAGGCATAGTAATATCGCGGGGATACCAGTTTTGATAATTGCCTTGAGCTAGCGCCGAGGGCGGCAACCCAGCGGCGGAAGCCAACAGAGAGAGCAATAACAAGAGTGAAAGAGGCCAAGAGGCACGATGGCAAACAATTCTAGACACAGCGGTAAATCTCATAAAAGTTGCAGAACAAGCTACGATCCATTTTCTCTGCCTGGTCACTGAGGGCGCGATCGAAAACCAACTTTCCGGAGCAAGAATTCTTACTAGCGTAATCGGCCCCAGCCACAGCGGCCTCCCTAGTAAGTGCCCCGGCACCTTTATCCTCAAACACTGCCGCACGCCGACGGAATATTGAACGAACGCAAACAATAGCTCCAGGCCGCCCACAGCGAACAATCTGAGCCCGCAGCCTGACAGCATAATCTGGCGGAAGCAGCTCCAATATATTCGACAAGCCAAAATAATCGATGGACGCAGCCGGTTGCTCAACCAGCCAAGCGATAGTGTCGTCACAAACTAAATTGAGTCTATCGATATTAGCTTCAATCAATGCTCCATTTGCAGCCTGCAAATAGGGCGGCAAGCTAGCTTCGCTATTATTGTATTGGGCAAAGAAAGCCTGCCACAAATAAGGATTTGCAGCATTGGGAAAGTCTGTGAAAGCACGAGCCAATCGACCTTCCATTAGCGCAGAAAAATCATCCGGCACCAACTTCTCGGCGGCATTGCCGTGGGCTAGCCTGAGAAACAACCGACTGAAAGCCACCTTCATGGTAAGCTTCCACTGCCAATTGCACCAACGCTTACTGTAAAACTCTCGCTGTTTATCAATCTCATCAAGGCTGAGGAAAGACTTCGTTTCCTCAAGACTATGCACAAACAAGTAGAACAATTTAGTCAGTAGATGCATTCGTTGATCAACCCAACCGCAGTTGTTCAGACCACTCTTCAACGACTCACTTCTGGCACTAAAGAAATGCTGTGCTTGAGGAGAAAGCCGGGAATTAACTTGCTCACGGTAGGCGCGGCCATCAGCGATACACGCCTGCTTTGCCGCAGCAAAACCAAGATGCTTGTAGAGAGCTGCTTTTAGCTCCACAAGGGCAATCTGTGCTTGACTAATATCGAGAGCGTCAACAGAGCACGAATCAACAGTTAACAGTGAAAGGGCAGTACAGCCGCCGGATGCTATGACAAAAAGTCTAGTAGGTGACTGCAATTGCCTCACTAAGAAGAGGTCAACAGCCGCATCTTCGCGCACTTGACCAAACATAAGGCGACCTTGGGCGTGAAATAACTCCTTCTTTGATAGTTGTTCCACCTTAACGTTCATATCGTTACTAATGCCAGACCTCATGCTTACGCCCACCCAGCTTCAGAGCAAAAGCCCCGGGTCCATTTGTAGCCACAACAAGGGCACACATAATGGTTGGCAAGTTCGAAATAATCAAACCAAAGGGATGGGCAATGGCTCCACCGCCACCAATCGAGCCAATTAAGTTCATGAGGACAATAATGAATATCTGGAAATAAGAAACAAAGCGATAAAACAAACCAGAAACAATGCCAACTCCAAGTAAGGTTTCAGCACTGCCAATAAGACGCAAAATAAAGGCCGGTTCAACACCACTGCTACGAGAAACAGAGCGGACAATTTCGAGGTGGTGGGCATCAAGAGCAATTACTTTTAGCCACAAGCCGTTGTAAAACCACACCGCAGCAAGCGCCAAACGTATTGCGAAAATCAATTTAGGATTCAGCTTAGGATACAGCTCAGAATTCAGCTTAGGATTCATAGCACACCAATTTGATAAGCAAACAGTACGCCAAATAATGTGGTGAGAAAGAACCACAAAAGTGTACCAGTCAGGCGCAATATTTTTTCTAAACGACTATCTTCAGCCAAAGGCGAAGTAAAAACGACAAATTGAAAAATCAAACGCGAGAGCCAACAAATGGCAAAACAAAAAGCCGAAATGGCAGCCAGAGTAGATTTATTGGTTAGTTCGTGTGGATAGAAGATACAAACGAAACCAAGCATAGCCATGCCGATAGTAAGAAACATAGTATGGGCAAAAAACACCTGCTGATTGATACGCTTGAGGTTCTTAAGATCGCCCTTCCAATCAAGCAAGCGCGCCAAGTAGAAATGCGCCAGGCAGAGGCAAATCATTGCAGCGCCGGCAATTTGCAAAAGTAAATTGAGGAGAGCAACTAACGACATAATTCAAGCACCGCAACCAGTGGCGTAATTCTATACTGTTTGGCAATCTTCAGATTACTCTTGCTGACACACCTAATCCACTCGGCCAAAGGCAAAAAGTGCATAAAACCTACACTAAACGCCACGAAATTGGAAAAATCGCGAACATGCTCAACCAACACTATTCGCCCACTTGGCTGGAGTACTCGGCGCGCCTCCTGAAAGAGTAGTTCCCTTTGCTTCGAGTCTCTGACTTCGTGAGCGGCAAAAGCAATAAGAATAAAATCAACGGAAGAATCAGTCAAAGGCCAGTCACTGATAGTTTCGCAAATACTTTTTGCTACTGGCGGGTAGAGCTTACGAGCTCTCACAATTGAGGGCTCTCGCCGACCAAGCGCAGGAAACAAATCTACCGTGGCAATATCGGCCTTTCCAAAAAGCTGAAGCAAGGCTCCACTAGTTTCGTCATAGCCAGAGTGAACATTAACAATGCAGAGACTATCTTGCTGATCAACTAAATCAAGAAGGAAGCGCCAATCGCTAAGGGCAGAGCGATCGTATACCCAATGAGAAGCGAGCAAAGACAAGAGAGTTTGCAGCAAAACAAGAATTGAAGCAAGCAAGAAACCTGCTCGCATACCGCCAGCAAAGATTGGCTGCGCCGCTAAGAGCAATAGCGCAAGCGTAACCAGCACGGAGACCACATACAGCGGCCAGTTAAAACGCACGACGCGTAGCATGCCATCAAAACCTAATTTGACTCCCGGCCCACATTCTTTCACTGAGTGCCAGCCTGCGGCAGCTTCTCTACTATGCCAGCCTTCCAATAATAGGGGATATTTTGCAGGAAGAAGGAGCTACAAAGAACTGGTGCAGCCTGCGAAAAAGGTGGTTGCTGAAAAAATGTAATCTTACCAACATCAACGGCGACGGGCTTAGGCTGCCAATTCTGCCGCACACCTTCAACACGAACAATAGAATTAGTCTCGCGCTCATAGTCAAAAGTAAACGGCATCGGGCCGGCAAATTTCAGAGCTTCCCGCACCGACGTAAACGGGCTGCCTTCAGGCAAATAATTCTCATCAGCATCAAGACTAGCTGTCACTATCAACTCGCTTTTACTATCAAATGCTTGACTCGACAGAGTCAATTTCTGCTCACCATAGGCGTACCTCATAGCCGCAGCATTAAAGTGATAGTGGGTAAGCAGGTTGCCCGCCGCTGCCATTGAATGGCTGTCTGTATCTGACCGCAAGATTTGCAAGCCGCGCAGATGACGGCCCTCTAGTGTCGTATAGCGCACAAAAATACGGTAGCCAATAAGCAAATAGTCTTGGCCAAGAAAACTTGGAAACCCCTTGGGTTTCATGCGACGAGTTTGCACCACGGCCACTGCCACAAAAGCTAAATCGCCGTAGGTATCTAACTCCAAACCCGGCGACAGCAGCGGCTCTAAGAGTGCTTTAGGAAATGCATAGGTGAGCACCAGAACGAAATCGAAATGAGCCTCAATGACAATATGATGTCGTTTAAGAAGATAGGAGGGCAGTAAGAAACGATTCAAGTGATTCAGTACTTCCAACTTTTAGCAGTGTTGCGATGCAGAACAGTTCGACCTGGATCTAAAGCACTTTCTATCATACCAACAATGCCTCTATCATTCCTAAAACCAGCTGTAGCAAAAGTAGTCACCGTTTGGTCACGCATCAGTCACCATTCGGTTTCAGGAAAAGGCTAAATTAACAGTGTGGCGCAAACAAATCGGAGATTCTGCAATGGCAACGGACACTATTGAGAAACAAGACATTACTAAAACCGCAGATAAAGAGGCCATTGAAGCAGGCGATCGCCTTCGCGCTGACTCGCAACCAACTGTCGCACCAGGTACTTCAACAAAAGATAGCCCATTTGCGCCGGCAAATCGGCCAGACAATTACAGTGACATTCACCCCAGCCAAATTGAAATGTCCAACCCATTCGAAGATAACGGCAAAGAAAAACACGACAAAATCCTAGAGCAACTGCCTATATTAGCAATCAAGGCAGCTACAGAAGGACGGCGGGGAATCACCATAATGTCCTTGGGCTATACTGAGCGCACTGGACGAGGAATGGATCTAAAACCAGAAGCCCAAAGAGTATTTGACGAAATTGCAGCTCAAGGATTTAGACCAGTTATCGAAGAAAAACAAGACCCCAATGACGTGAGGAACGTTACCATCAATAGTTATTATGACTTGAAAGAATTGGTCTTGATAGCCAGGTGGGACGACCAACATCACCCAGAACTTTACAAGTTAACCTTAGACACGAGAGCAGCAGCGCAAGAAGCGTTCCATGAGCGAGAAAGAAAGGATGTCACAGAAAAGATTGCCAATCTGCCAGCACTAGCAATGCAAGCCGCAACAGAAGGAGGTAACAGGGTCTATCTTACCGACATCGACAACCCAGAACAGCTAGATGTTCACGAGCAAGAATTTGTAGAGGCGATAAGAGCAAAAGGCTTTATCCCTGAAATCGTAAACGAATCACCTAGGTCTAATAATCCAAGATGGCGCCTCCAGGCCACATGGGACAAGGAGCCCGGTCAACAGTGCAGCCAAGCTGACGCTACAGCTACGGCAACAGCACTAGATGAGAGCAACATATCTAGCGCCTCAGAAAAATTCCGAAACTGCGGCTACAATGGCGCCGGAATCTTAGTCGACCAGCCACGGTTCCAACAGTTCGCCCAAGAAGTAGCCGCAATTGAGAAAGACGGAACTGGCCTAGATCTGGAACTTCATTACACAATAGGAACAGGCAAAGCTTTCGTTCTCAATGATCTTGAAATCAGGTAGGCCATCAGCGCTTGACCGTAACGCTTGAAGCCACGCGACTCCAGATTTGATGAGCTTCGTTAGAGTTAACACCGGCAGTGCTCAAACAAATTGCATAAAGCTTTCTATCGACCATAATGTAGCCCGCCAGGTGATGCACTTTAACACCATTCATGTCAAAAGTAGACTCGCGAATCACCCCAGGAACGCCGCTACTGGAGCCCATCGAGCGCTGCTCCTCACCAATTTTATGGTAATTCTTCAGTGGTGCAAAATACTTTTCTTCTAAAATAGCTGACAATTCCTCAAGGCTCAAACTATTGTCAGCGTCGCCGCGATAGACATCTAAACCAATCATCTTGCCGTCTTTGTCGCAAGCAGCTTTTAGCAAATGATCATCACCTTCGATAACGGCTTCACTAAGAGATGACGGAAAAGCTAAAGCCAAGGTGCCATCTTTAGTATGCCAGGCGTGGTCACCACCTGCAATGGCGGAGGCGGCAGCATTAGTCGAAGAAGAAACCAGAGGCGCAGAGGCAGTTGATGTTGACTTGCCGCTTCCAGCCTTCGCCCCTGCCGCCCTAGAAGAGCTGGCAGAAGTTGAGCCGGCAGAACTGGAACTAATTGAACCCGAACCAGCCGCAGATGGAGATATAGCAGCAATGCTATTGACTGCAGTATTCCAAATTGTGCCAGAGGCATGATACTCACTGAGCGGACAAGTCATAATTAGACTGTAAGCCTTCGGACCGATTTGGAAAACTAAGCAGCGCTGGCTAAACATCACTCCGGCCTGGCGGAAGCTTATTTCCTTTTCCACAGCGGCCTGAGCACCAGCAAGGCGAATCGGCTTCTCAAGCAATCCCTTGTACTCCGGCAGCTTACTCCAATAGGTCTCTTCCATAACTTTGATGAGCAAGCCTGGACTCATCCCCGCCTGCGAGTTAAGCAGCGAGAGCTCAGCCCAGCTTTCAGCGGCCCCTGTCAACGGACCGCTAACTTTCAATATATTGTCTTGCTCGGCAGGTTGACTGCCAATCATGGTTTTCTTCCATGCCGCTGGATAAGTGAGCTTCAGTCCAGCCTCCTCTAGATTGGAATAAATCCAGCCGTTTGCTTCACGCCCTGAAGCCAGTGCAAAAAGCAAAGGTGCTTGCGCCAGAAACAAGCCAAAGACTCCTGCGACAATGACTTTATTGAGATTCAACGGCCACTCCTACCTAAATGGGGCTAGGCGGTCATTATGCCACGGCTAAAACAGATAGAAACTAACCAGCCGGTCGGTATGCCAACAAAAGACTCAACCGATAGAACAATCACTGAGCAGCAAAATAGCAAAGAGAGCACAGAATAATCCATGCTCTCTTCAAGGTGACCAAATTGCGATGAACTAGATATTGATGAACAGCTCGTCTTTAGCGAAACGAACTTTTGCCAGCCCAGCATATTTGTCATCAGCGGCTCGGTAGCCGAGAGCGCAAGCAACAACGCTGCTGCATCCCTTTTCATTCAACTTCAAAATGCGATCAACATCAGCAGAGACAATTCCTTCCATTGGGCAGTTATCGATATTCAGAATAGCTGCAGCCGTCATCAAATTGCCTAAGGCAATATAGGTTTGGCGCGCAGCCCACTCAGCCAACTTTTCAGGAGTAGAACCCGAAACAAAACCAGTCATCATGCCATGAAGCGGCTTGAGCGACTCAACAGAAATATTTCTGGTCTTTGCAATCAACTCAACATACTGATTAACTGATTCAACAGTGATATCAGTATTTCTAGCAAATACCACAAAGTGCGAGCACTGAGCGGGTTGCGGTTGGTTCCAGCAAGCAGCAACCAATTCTTCTTTGACTTTCTGATCGGTAACAACCACAAACTTGTATGGCTGCATACCAAAACTAGAAGGTGTGAGGCGCAGCGCTTCTTCTAAAACCTGCCAATCACTGGCTGAAATCTTTTTGCTTGGGTCAAATTGCTTAGCGGCATAGCGCCAATTGAGAGCGTCAGTAATGGCATTGGTCACAGTTTTAGTATCGGTTGGCACGGGTTCCTCCATTTAGCTTAAGGCTGCATATTTCATACAGCTTTCGCCTTTTAATTCATTGGCTCAATGCTAGCAAACACTTCCCCAAATTAGACCGGTCGTCTTGAAAAATTAACAAACAAACACTCTAGTACTTGCAACCTATCCCAAAGGCTGGAAGAGAAACTCCAGGTCGGCCTCACTAAAGCTAATCGAGGCAGCCGATTCAGCATCAAAGATGGCCTCGCACAAAGCACGTTTGCGCACCTGCAGCTCTAACATGCGCTCTTCTATAGTGCCGCGAGCTATGAACTTGTAGACAAATACTTTTTCAGTCTGGCCAATGCGGTGGGCGCGGTCTGTGGCCTGATCTTCGACGGCCGGATTCCACCAGGGGTCATAGTGCACCACCGTATCGGCAGCAGTCAAATTAAGGCCAGTACCACCGGCCTTAAGGCTAATGAGAAAGACGCTGACTTCCCCCGCCTGAAAACGGCTCACAGGTGTGACCCTATCAGTAGTATCACCACGCAATTGCACATACTTAATTTCGCGCGCCTCTAATTCGGGAGCAATCAAATCAAGCATGCTAGTAAATTGAGAAAAGACCAAAATTCTTCGACCATTTTCAATCAATGGCTCAAGCAAATCAATCAAAGCTTCCAGCTTGGCAGAATCAGTTATAGAAGGCGTTTGTGACACAGCAAGCTTGACTAAGCGTGGATCACAACAAACCTGACGCAGCTTCAGCATGGCATCTAGAATAGCCAACTGAGCGCGGTTTAGACCCTTCTTATTGATTTCCTCTAAAACTTTCTGAGCACTGACTGTACGCACAGTTTCATATAAATCACGCTGCATGCTGCTCAAATCAAGCTCATGCACAATCACGGTCTTATCGGGCAAATCCCGTGCTACTTGCTCTTTAATGCGGCGCAAGATGAAAGGGCTAAGGCGCTTAGCCAGGAGCTGTCTAATATCTGCACGTTTTTGCTTTTCGATCGGGGTGCGGAAGTGCTTGCCAAATGCTTTAACATCACCAAGCATTCCCGGGGTGAGAAACTCAAAAAGCGACCACAATTCACCAAGGTGATTTTCCACCGGTGTGCCACTAACACAAAGACGGTAGTCAGCCTTGAGAGAGCGAGCGGACTTTGCTGCTTTGGTTCCAGCATTTTTAATGGCCTGAGCTTCATCTAAAATTACCGCCTGCCAGTCAATACTGGCCAACTCTTTGGCATCACGAATGAGCAAGGCATAAGTAGTGACTATCAAACTAGGCTGCAATTGTTCACCAGCCAATAGACTTTGTCTCTCACCGCCATGGTAGGCAACAGCATTGAGCTGAGGGGCAAAGCGCTTAGTCTCAGCCAGCCAGTTATGCAGCACAGAGGTCGGACAAACCACAAGAACCGGCTTTTTAAGGAGGCCTTTCTCATGTTCAAGAGCTAAGTGAGCCAATATCTGTACGGTCTTACCCAGACCCATATCATCGGCCAGAATGCCGGATAGCTGCGCCCGAGCAAGGCCTTGCAACCAAGATAGACCATCGAGCTGGTAGGGCCGCAATTCGGCATTGAAATTCTTTGGCGCTTCTACCACCGGCAGGCTAGCGAGCTTGCGAATTTGCTCCAGGCGATCTGTCAGCGAAGGAGAGCCAGTTACAACCAGCCCAGTGTCTTTATTGTCTTGGGTAACTGCATTGATTTGCGCTAAAGAGAGTTTCAGTTCAGTAGTTTCATTGACCTCGCGACTCAATAGCTCAACTAAGTTTGTCAGAATAGCTTTCACTCGAACGAAGGGCAAAATCAAGATGCGGCCATCTTCCAGGCGGCCAAAGAACTTACCATCGCGGCCAAGAGATTCAATCTGCTTAGCACTATAACCAGTTAGTTTAGACAAAGCGCGCTGTAGCACTGGCAAGAGAGCAATTGTCTCACCTTCTACTTCAATACCAAGACTAACACCAAACCAAAATTCTTTGCTTTCATGTATGTCAATTTTCCAGATGGCATTGCTATCGGAGCAGCTGGCGCTGCTGGGATCGCTCAAATCAATCACGCCAGCGCGAAATGGCTTAGGCGACCAATCTTTTGGCTGCGACTCTGATTGCATCAAACGCGGCGAGCCCTGGGCCGAAGAAGAAGAAGAAGAAGAAATAGCTGAACTGGCCAATCCCGAATTGAGCGAGCCAAAACTTACAGGCCGAGCCGTTGATGGCAATACATCAACCTGAGCCGGTATTAGGTGAGCCTTACCAGCCTGATCGATCTTAAGATAACCGCTATCACCAACAATAGATTCTTTCACTTTATCAATTTGAGTACGGGCCACAGGAGTACTTCCGCCTTTTTTAAAATGCAGGCCACCAGGCAAAGCAGCCTGATTGCTAACAGACTTTGCCGGAAGAGTTGCACCAGGAAGAATCTCTTGATTATCGAAATCAAAGAAAGCATAAATCAAGGCTGCGCCGTGCTTACAGGCCTTGCGCTCATCGCAAGTGCAGAGTGACCAACTAACATCAAAGCCGCTGGGCTTGAGAAAGACGCTGACCACGTAGGGCTTAGGCTGACTACCATGCACTTTTCCAGTAATAGAATTATTCTTCTCGTCATAGCTAAAGCTAATCACACGGCCTTGACTATGCCGCTCCAAGCCCTCATGGAGAGCCACTTTATCGAAGTATTTAAGTCCTGGTCGTTCCATAATGTTTATCTATTCACAGCGTTAAGTGTTGAGCGTCAAATGATTGAACCTTCGTAGTAGACTTTGCGAGCCTTGACTTGCACAACTGCATGTTCAGGATAGCGTAAGGCTGACAGATAGCCGCCAAAAGAGCAACCCGTGTCAACGTTGTAAATGCGCGTACCCGACTGCGAAACTATAGTCTCGACTTCTGCCACCACCGAGTGCCCACGCACAATTGTATTATACGAGCCGGAATACCCCCGCGCCCAGTCTTGTAAGCGAATGGGATAGCCACTAACTGTATCGGTTCCACCCACTTGACCATACAGCGCCCACTCGCGATCACGCTTGGACTGCTCAGCAAAACTGAGTGAACCGATGGTGGCAGAACCAGGATAGACAGCTCCATGCACAACTAATAAGTCTTCATCGGCATAGCGATAAGGAAGTTCAGAAAGAAAATCACAGACCTTCTGCATAAATGCTTTGCCACGAGGTTCTAACTGCGCCAAGGTGCCGGCCAACATGTGACCAACTCGCACCTGCTTACCCTGCAAGTAGCGCTTCAGTTTCTCGTCGTGGTTACCGAGCAAAACAATGGCTCGCCCTTGCTCACGCAAGCGCATCAAAAGCTCAAGTACCCCATCGCTAGAGGGCCCGCGGTCAACAAGATCACCAACAAAAATAAGCTTACGCTCTCCGCGACCGTGACTACCATCACCGTCATAGCCAAGCTTCTCCATGAGCTCCAAAAGCTCATCAAGGCAGCCGTGCACGTCACCAATAATGTCGTAGTTCATCCGTTACCTGCAAAGTATTGCGCAACTGAACAAAGGAGCTATTTAGCAAATATTCAAGTGTGCAAACCAGACCCCTACAGTTTATGACAAATGGGCCAACAATACGCGAACTGTTGCGAGCCCCTCTAGATTTTCCTGGGCCGCTCGTAAGCTAACTGTCAACCGCACTCAAAGGAACTTCTAATGAAAAGTATTTTTTCTCTATTACTGACCGGCGCCATCGCCCTTTCTATTTCATCGGCTCCAGCACAAGCAAGCAACTATGGTGAACAAGAAAAGAAAAGCGCTGCAGAGGCCCATCAGTTTCTCACTGACACAGCTATGTTGCCAGTTAGAACCGCTGCTGTGGGAGCCTCACTGGTGCTAGGCACTCCCATCGCCATCATGCGCTGCGAAGCCAATCGCGTCGGCCAATATGCAGACGCTGTTTCAACCGAACTCACTGACAAAGATGGTTCAGGCCCCCTACTTTTAGTCAGTATTCCAGGCCAGGCCATGAAACTAGTAGGCACATTTGGCGAAGGCCTGGTCAAAGGTGGCCAGAATGCTCTGGGCGCATGGGACAAGCCTTTCAGCGAACAGTCATTTAGCCTAGACTAAATTAGACTGGACTAGATAAGCAATAGCTAATAAGCAAGAACTAGCCTCCGGGCCCAGCAATACTGGGCCCAGAGGTCCCTGGCCCAATGGTTCCATCAAGTTCAGAGTCGCCCTTAGAATGTTTCTTACTAGCACTCTCAATGGCGTCAACGTGACTAAACGGTCCGGTTACAAGCTGATCGGCATCAGGCTTGAGAACATGTGAATTGCCGTAAATATAGCGGAAGAACTTATCAAGCCAGCCGCGCTCAAGCATGAACGTAAGCACAGCCACCAAACAGATGCTGAAGAGAATGACACCGAAGGCTACTTCTCGAATAGTTTCAGCACCGGTCACCCCCGACTGCAATACCAACGAGGCCAAAACCGCCGCTGCCAATCCTTTTGGCACCATAATCGATACCAATGAGCGGTCGTAAGTAGAGAGGGTCTTGCTGGTAGCAAAGCGCACTACTATTAAACGCACTAGCAAGGTCCAAACAGTCAAGAGCATTGCCATTCCGGCCAGATGCCATGAATTGAACTGCATAGATAAGCCGACATAAACGAAGAATAGCGATTTAAGTAAGAACACCAACGCGGCAAAAAATGTCTTTTCTTGATAGGTCAGACTAACTGTCTGAGCCTTTGGTACATTCTTCAAGAACGTCAAATCTTTGATATTGCCCAAGACCAAACCAAACACCAGAGCGGCCACTGGGCCGCTGTAATCGAAGAGCTCAGCCGTTCCAAAAACGATGCAAACAAAAGCGGGTGTGCAGAAGATATTGTCTTCTACATGGCGCACCACCTTGAGAAGGCTTGACCAGACGACCCCAGCAGCAAAGCCAATCATAGCGGCCATTATAAAGGAAGCAATGATATGGCCGACCATAGCGGTTGGCTGAATATCACTTTGAGTTGCAATCTTGATGAAAGCCAGAGTAGTAACAATGCCCAAAACTTCGCAAATCGTAGACTCAAGAATGAGCATGGTGCGAGTTTGCTCAGTAGCACTCAACTTCGCCAGCATCGGAATGACCACCGGCGGAGAACAAGCTGCGGCAATACAACCGAGAATACAACCCTCAATAGGCCCCAGGCCCAAAGCTTGCATGGCCAACCAAACCGTGGTGCCAACGGTGACTACAAAAGTAATGAAACCGAGCTTGAGAGCGGGCAAGAACGACTTCATCAGCAAGTTGAGGTCAAGCTCTAGACCGCAGTTGAAGAGAATGATAACAAGAGCAAGAGTAGTGAAAACTTGACCAACCGCACCAAAGTCTGATGGTTTGACAAAATGAAAAACCGGTCCAAACAAAACCCCTAAGATTACCAAGGGCAGCACATCTGGAATGCGTGTCTTCTCAAAACCCACAGCAAAGAGGTGGGCAAGAAAAACAATCATTCCTACTACAACAACGGCAACTGCCGATTCCATCGAGATACCCTCTTACAGACAGTTAGACTCTACTGAGCAACTACTTTTGGCTCATCAAGCTTGACGTTACTAACGCAGTCTTTAGTACCACGCACTTGCAGTTGAGTGACAATTACAGCAGGATCTAATTCGAAACTGCGACTGCCTGCGCGCATCTTGCGAGCATAAATGGTGAGATGCTCAGGTGTTTGAATGACATAGAGATAATAGGGTGTCTCGCCGCTTTTAGGAGCGACTTCAAAGGGTTTGACAGCAGTGATACCAGTGAACGCGCTAAGTGAAAGCCCTGTTTCTTTGGCAATGCGCTCATTGGTGAACTGCACTTCGCGAACACGATTAGCAGCCATAAAATCTTTGCTGAAGCGACTAGAACCAAAAGATCCAATCTTGCCAACATCATAAGCTTCAATCAAAATCTGCTCTGGTGCTGCTGTCATTTTGGCCGAGTCATAGTCTTCCCAGATCTTAACGGCCTTATCAGGAGCAATCTTGAGAAAGGCCGAACTTGTGGCATCTTGCAACTTAGCTTTGACTGGCAGAAAGGTCTTGTTGTTATAGCGAACAGCGAGATCGCAAGTGGGAAGAACTATCACGTCGTGATCGCTGTCATAAGTAAGGCCTGTAACCGGCTGGGCCGCACTGGCACTAAAAGAAGCCAAACTCAAGGAAAAGACGCTGAAGGGAACCATGGCCATCGCAAAAAGAGCAGGCACCAGCTTGACAAGGCAGGATTTGGCTGATTTATAAGACATTGGCTTCCCTTGCATTAGTAATAGCGACATTCTACCGTACTATGTCTATGAGATACTGTGTTGCCAAGTCTGACATGAACAAATGGCCAAGCGAAGAAAAAACAAAACTAACAATGACCTGCAGCTCGGTGGTCAGAACTTTCAAGTCGGCGGAAAAGCAAGGGCCGGCCGCACAAATAGTCACGCAGAGCTACAAGCGGAACGAATCGCCAATACCCATAAACCAACACCGCTGACAGCACTATTCGTAGCAGCGGTTGGCCTCTATCCCCTTGCCATTGGCCTAAAAATCCTCCCTATTCCCGCCCACTCTCTGCACGCACCCCACTGGGTGATGACAGCAATTGGTTGCGCCGTCCTCTTTGCGGGAATTGCCATCGGCCTGCAATGCCTAAGCCTGGCAAAGTCTTTGCTATACAAATTTGTTACCGCAATAATGGTGCTAGCCATGCTTACTCCCTTTGCTTGGCTAACCTTTGGCTACAGCAATTTACCCCTGTTCTTAAGAATTGCCTTTGGCTTCCCATTTGTCATAATCGCCTTGATATTGCTTCCTGGTGGAAAAAAAACAATTGTTGCCAATCCGGATGGCAAGCCAATGAGTGAATTGCTCAAAGAGCGCGGTTTGGAAGCTTCCTCTTTTCAAAAAAGAAAATTGAATTTTCTAGAAAGCAAAAGTAACAAAGAAATCGATAAAGACAAAGAAATCCAAGCAAATCAAGAGAATCAGGAAGGCAAAGAGTGCAAAGGAAACAATGAGTCGTAAACATAGGCGAATTGAAGCCAGGCGAGCTGAACCAAGGCAGACAAGCGAAGGGAATTGAGGTGTGCATTCCCGGTTTCGGCTTGCACAGAAGTTCATTCAAAGAGCAGAGGCAAAAGCTTGCACTTTTGCCTCTGCATACAGTAATATGCAACCAATAGGTTGCATATTGAGGCTGCCGACAATGCAAGACAAAATCGTCAAAACTATAGAACTTAAGGCCCCCATTGCCAGAGTATGGAAAGCTCTAAGCGATCATAAAGAGTTCGGGCAATGGTTCTGCCTCGATATCGACGAGCCTTTCACGGTTGGCCAGCCCACCAAGGCAACCCTTACTTATCCAGGCTACGAAGGCTTGCTCTGGGAAATTCATATCAAGGAAATGCAGCAAGAGAGCCTCTTCTCATTCACCTGGCATCCTTATGCTGTTGACCCTAAAATAGATTATTCGACAGAAGAGCCGACACTAGTAGAATTCAAACTTGCGCCTCTAAAACTTACAGCGAATGAACATGGCACGCTGCTGACACTTACCGAATCAGGCTTCGACAAACTGCCCGAACACCGCCGCTTTGAAGCATTCAGAATGAACGACGGTGGCTGGGCTGAGCAACTCCAGAACATAGAAAAATATGTCACGAAAGACAACTTCACTGCCAAGTAAACACGCCAGTGTCTTCGCTGCACTCGGAGACGAGACGAGGCTGTCGATAGTGAAAAAGCTATCCGACGGGCAACCTCACTCAATTTCTGAACTGACAAAAGGGACGGATCTAACTCGACAGGCAGTCACCAAACACCTGCGAGTAATGGAAAACGCCGGTATCGTTAACGGTGTCAAATCTGGTCGCGAAAGTTTATACAAATTCGATCCAACACCGTTAAATCAGGCCAGAAACTATCTTGAAAGGGTTTCGGAACAATGGGATCAAACCCTCGGCAGGCTAAAGAAATTTGTGGAAGAGTGAAATATTTTTTTGTCTTTACACAACACTCGTCGATGCCTTGTTTTGAGCTTCGACCAATTTAAACAGCTGCCAGCAGAAGAACACACCTTAAGTGAAAACAACAGTTTTCAACAGAAACGAACAAAGCCATTGCCGCAGCTCGGTGTGTTCAATCAAATAAATGCCACCATATAGAAACTGTAAAGTTCGTAGAGAAGCCTTTACAATTAGCTCGTGAAGCCATTTGACAGAGTTTTGCTCGCGTGTTTTCATACTGCCATTAAAGCCAATTGCCTACAAGACTTGCCTGAGACTAACGGCCGATAGGACAATTTTGCTATCTCAAAATAGTTTCCATGGAAACTATTTTTCAAGAAGAACGGACAGCCAATGAGAAAAGCAGCAGGATTTTGTTTGAGCGCAGCAATTGCTCTCACTGTGACATTCCAGACCAGCGAAGTAACAGCCAGCGAAAGAGATTCGAAGGTAGGAACAGCAGCAAAACCTGTAGAAGAAACCGAAATAGAACCAACCAGAGCCTATGACGACGTTTTCAGTGAAACTAGCGCTCGCTCACTACTGATGACTGCCAAACAGTATATGCGCCACCATAATTACAACAAAGCAATACCGCAATTGAGCAGAGCAATAAAACTAGACCCAGACGATCCCGATGTAAGATGTCTCTATGCTGAAGCACTAGAGGAGAAGCTCTCTCACCAGGTAGAAAAAGACCCAACTATCTTCAATTTATGCGTTAGAAACTGGCTACTGATATTGCGCAGTGAAGTCGGCGAAGAGAAAGGTGCGACCTATAAGGGAATCGGAATTGGCATGGGCTATTTCCAAGACGAAGAGAGAACCACCCATGCAAAGCACAGCTTAAAGGCTCTCACTGGCTACATCCCTAAACCATGGGAAACCAACGACCGCTATTTGCGCCGCGTGCTAAAGCCCGCTTCAACTAGCGTCACAGCAACAATCAAAATGCCAGAGGAGACAAACTCGAAGGCGAAAGTCGAAAGGTCGCACTAACTTTGCATCAAACTAAATCTGCCTAAAACTAATCTTGGGTGCAGGGACTAATTTTGAACAAAACTAGTTCTTTCCCTCAACAACCGCTCAAGAGCCACAAGCATTGAAGCGTGCCCTACGGGATCTTCTTGCATAGCTCTTCCGCTAGCAGCCAATGAGCGCCTGGCAATGGCCAAATAGTCAAGCCCAGTAGCAGCATCACTAGCTACCTTTGGAAAGGCGTCAAGCCGGATCAAATTCTCGATTGCCACTCCTGCAGCCCCAGGCCAAGTACCGTCAGTGGTGGCATAGACATTAGACAGAACAGGAGCAGAGGCCGCACGCGGAGCATAGAGAAACTTTCCGCTGTCTTGATCTAGAAATCGCTCCAGAACCATAGAGTTCAATTCTCGCGTCTTCTTCATCCAAAGCGAGTTTCTATCCACCTCATACAAATCGAGCAAGGCCTTCTCGACATAAGCATAGTCATCTAAGAAGCCCTCTTGAGTTGAAATATCGCTGTGGAGTAACTTGTCAGGCAACGACAACTTAAGAAGAAGAACATTAGCGGCCTTTTGAGCTACTTCCAAATACTTTGGGTTACCAGTGGCGCGATAGGCACTAACTAGACTAGAAATCGCCATACCATTCCAAGCCGCCACAGCAGTGTCATTGCGAGCCGGTTTAGGTCGCCTTAAGCGCCAATACTCGAGCTTCTTCAGGCCATCATAACCAGTGGCTTTATTAGGCGACGAATTGAAATAGGGCAAATTCTTTCCAGCGCCACAATTACCTGCAGCCGTAAAGTTGCAGCTAGCTGCGACTCTCGCGCGCATCTCCGCTGGTAGAGCCTGCTCTAGATCTTGGGCACTAAAAGTGTAGAAAGCGCCTTCACCCTCCTTCTTTTCAGCGCCGGTGCTGGCAGCTTCAATACTATCTGCACTCAAGCTACCAGCAAACAGACCGCTGGGCAAAGCTAGTTCATCCAGAATAAACTCGATTGTTTGCACACCCTTGGTCAGCCAATAATTACTCTTGGCCAAACCATAGGCCTCAAAATAATTCTGAGAAATCAAGGCATTGTCGCTAAGCATCTTCTCAAAATGCGGTCGCAGCCACTGCTTATTGATGGCGTAGCGAAAGAATCCCGCACCTACTTGATCATTGATTTGCCCATTGGCCATGCTGTTAAGTGTTGTCGTAATATACGCTCGGCAATGAGGTAGCAGATCAGGATAGGAACGGTGCATTTCCTCTGCCGCCGCAAGCCTCATTATTAATGTGTTTACAGCAGAAACAGGATACTTACGCGATTGCTTCAAGCCACCATATTCGAGGTCACAGCGTTGCAGCAATCTCCCCAAAGCAAAGTTGAGATTGGCATAAGTCAGCGACTGCGAGCGCCCAGCATCTTTATCACGCGCAGCAAGAGTGTCTGCAACTTTTGCACAAGCTGCATCTACCGCCCGGTGATCACTCAGCCACATATCATTGACTTGAGTCAAAACTCTGCGGAAAGAATGGGGCGCAGTCTCATCGCCGGGAGGGTAATAGGTACCCGCATAAAATGCCTGGCCATCCGGTCGCAAGAAAAGCGTCATTGGCCAACCGGGTCGGACAGAGAGCGCCTCTAGCTGCCTGGTATAGATAGCATCGACGTCGGGCCGCTCTTCTCGGTCGACCAAAACATTGATGAAGTGATCATTCATATACTTTGCAGTTGCTGGGTCATTGAACGACTCTTTCTGCATCACATGACACCAATGGCAAGCAGAAAATCCAATAGAGAGTAAAACTGGTTTATTTTCCGCTCTAGCCAGCTCAAAAGCATCCTCACCCCACGGAGCCCAAGAGACCAAATCATCCTGGTGAGCAGCGAGGTAGGGGCTGATCTTAGTATTACTAGGTAGGCTCGGGTTCTTGCCCTGTCGTCCCAGCCTATCTCTCTGGCGCTCCCGCTGAGCCGCCTTTTCACTCGCTGCCCCAGGTGCCTTATCAGCTACATTTTGTTGAACGCACCCTGCCAACAAAAGAACGCTAAAGGCTAAAGCCGCAGCAGACCGATAATGTTTGTGACTAAATCTAGGGCTTCGAGCCATAAATCCTGCTTAAGAAGTGCCAAACTGTACGTAACGAAGTAAAATTCCCTTACAGTAAGAATTGCACAAATCGGGAGAATCGCATGAAATCTGCTCTGTTGTCCACTCTGGTAGTCATCGCCCTGGCTTCCTCATTCGCTCTCACTTGCTGCGCTGCTCCTGAAACAAGCAAAACCGGTGGACCCGAGCTGGTAAAGATTTCAGGCGATGCTAGCTTCCAAAAAGACGTGCTTGAATCAAAGTTGCCGGTCGTAGTTGATTTTTACGCCGATTGGTGTGGCCCATGCAAGATGCTGGCGCCCATTGTTGAAGATTTAGCCAAAGAATATGACGGCAAAGTGGTCTTCTATCGAATCAACATAGACAAAAACGAAGCTCTTGCTAATAAGTTCGAAATTACTTCAATTCCGGCTGTGAAAGTTTTCAAGAACGGAAAGATTGTGGCCGATGCCCTCGGATTTAAGACCGCTGAGCAATTGCGTCCAGAAATTCAAAAGGCTTTGTAGAGAATACTTTTCTAGTAAAGGTGTAAGAAATTCCTGCTGAATTTCTTACGCCTTTCTTTTACTAAAACCGAACAACCAGAACACTTACCTTGCGGCGCAAGAAACCTCTCAAAAGCTTTACAGCTGAACCCGCAGGTTGAAAACAGCAACTTCTCGTTACGAAGCGGTTTCTGCGAGTTTTAGGTGTTAGGATAGTTGAGTAACTACAATTTGTAATCACGTGACTACAAATTACTGAAAAAGCGCTCGAAAGACCCGCAAATTGACAAAAACGGCTCACCGAAATGGCTGAAAAGACAACTAATATTAGCCTTCGCATTCCCGAAGAGTACAGAAAACGTCTTCAGCTTCAAGCCGATCAAAAAAGCCTGAGCTTTAATGCCCACGTTCTGCGCGTACTTGAAATCCACTTGATGAGCTCGGGATTTGGTCCAATCTCCCAAACATCAAGCACCGGCCGCCTCTTCCAAATAAGATGCGAGCCATATATCGACAATGTTGATGAAACCACATGGGCATTCTTCATCGACGAACCAAAGTTTGAGAAAGAACGCGCCTATTACTCTATAGGAATAGGCCGTACAATTCTCAGAGACTGGCAGGTCAAGGACAAAGCCACAGTTTCGAAAGAAATCGGGCTGGCACTCTTGGGCTACTACAATCGCAAAGGCATGGAACTCGACCGCTTGGTCTGGAACCAATATCCAGGGCCCGACAACGATGGCCGCAGAATACTGCAAGTGGCTGAAGTACCGGAGACGTTAGAGCAGTTTTTGGATCTGCTCATGGCTGACCAATGGACCGACAAGTTCGTTGAGCAATCAGAGAAGAGTCAGGACATCCGCAGAGGAAGACCTGAATCTGCTTTGTACAGGTAATAGTGCTACCTGTTCGAAGACTTTAAGAACCACAAAGAGACATTGAGCAGCCACCGCAAGTGGTGGCATTGATACGCTCAAAGGGAAAAACTATGCTCGAATTCATTGTACTTTTCGCCATCTTCTACGTATGGCACGCCTGTGGCATCACCCTCGGTTATCACCGCGGCCTATCTCACAGAGCTTACAGCTGCCCTAAATGGGTGGAATATTTCTGGGTCTTGCCCGGATTTCTAGCCTTCGAAGGTTCGCCAATCTGGTGGAGCACCATGCACCGTGCCCATCACCACCACGTAGACACAGAATTAGATCCGCACTCACCACGTTACGGTGTCGCCTACGCTCACCTTGGCTGGTTGGCCAAAATGAGCTATCCATCGCACATTGACCCAAATGTTCAAGCGAAGGATTTGATCAACGATCCAATTTACGCTTTCCTCGAGCAGGGTGGAAACTGGCGCAAAGCCCACACTCTTTCCTATGCACTGAACTTGCTTTTCCGCGCTGCCATCTTAGCCGCCTTCGGCTGGGTACCAGCACTAGCTAGTCTATTGGCTGGTTTGGCCGTGCAACAAATTCCACTTATGCTCAACGTTCTTTGCCACTTGCCTAAATGGGGCTACAAGACCTATGCCGGATACGACGACAGCGTCAATGTCTGGTGGGTAGGCTTGCTCGCTATGGGCGAAGGCTGGCACAACAATCACCACGCCGCTCCTGGCTCAGCTAAAAGCGGTATGGCCTGGTGGGAACTGGACGTTTCTTACATGATTCTTGTAGTCATGAAAAAACTTGGGCTAGTTACCCGCATGAATGTTGTTTCTCACGAACGCATGATGGAAATTGCTTCCAAATACAAGCCAGCAATGGCTCCTGTTGCAGCTCCCGTAGTAGCTCCAATATCTGTACCAGAAATGATTCCTGCGCTAGTTTCAGTAGTTGCACCAGCAACCGCTGCAGTGTCAGCCTCCATTTCAGCAGCTAGCGGCAAGTATTCTGATGTGATTGAATCGCTAGAAACAGCGGTGAAGAACTCGAAAGACCTGGCTGTAGATATCAGCGCTAAGCAAAAACAAAAAGCAGTTGCTTACACAATTTCGCTCTAACTAAATTTCTCAAGAAATTGACCAAAACCGAATTCAGAGACATCACAATCAAAAATTGAATAGGGCAGGGGCAAAGAACTAATTTGTCGCTGCCCTTTTTAATTGTTAGAGTAGTTTCTAAGATACCGAGAAAACAGTTGCCCCAGCTCCCCCACGGACACGAACAAAGACATGAAGCCGACTCAAAAACGGCAGAAGTTGGCGCGCCCAGAGAAACACAAGCAGCAACTGAGCATACAACAGCAGACAAACTTTCTAGTGAAGCCAACCTGCTATTAGGAGCACTCAAGCGCACGCCTCAGGCCTTCGTAGACAGAGCTAAAGACGCGACTGGTGAAAAGCTGAGCGAGACCGGCGTAGAAGTTGCTACAAGCGTCGCCATCGGTGCTGCCTTTGCCGTAGCCTTGAAGAAGCCCCAAATGTTTGGAAAAGTAGTAGCTCCTTACGTTGAAGGTGCTGCCCAAAACGCTGGCAAAATCTTAGGAGTAGTAGCTGCCGTCGATGTTGGCACAAAAGTAGGCGTACCGGCTTATCAAGTCTGGAAAGACCCTCGCACCCTCGAACACAATAAAGTGCAACTAGGCAATTCACTGGGTGGAATGGCCTTTGATTATCCCCTCATGGCCGCTTCAGGCTTTGCCGGTTTTGGCGTGGGCTCGAAACTAGCGCGCATGGAGATGGGCGCAGGGCTAGGCCTCGGCAAGAAAATGGAGCTTGGGGCAACTCCACATACTTTCGAAAAGCTTTCCACCCAGATGAAAGCTGCACAAGCCACAGAGCAAAACATTATGGCTTCGGTAAAAGAAGAAAACTTCCTCGGTCGCGGCAGCAATGGTGCGGTGTACAAGCTCGATTTCACCAACGACTTTGTCGTCAAAGTGCCAGAGTTTGCCAAAGGCAAGCCACCAACTGGCAAAGTCGAAGAAGTGGCCGACTTCATGCCGGGTCACAACGTCGGTCAGCCTGTAGCAAAACTGGGCGACTTTGAAATTCTCAAAAAACAAGATGGCTTTGCCGCCGGCGGGCCACGACCCGCAGCGCGCAGAGAGATGGGTCCAGAAGCGGCTGAAGCAGCCTTTGCCAAAGGTGTAAAAGCTAGCGCTGAACTGCCCCAATCAGCCTACGACGACCTGGCTAGAACAATGATGGCAGTGGAGAAACACGGCCTGCAATTTGACCCATCCAAGCCAGGAAACATCTTGATTGATCCAGTTGGTCAGCGCTTCAACCTTGTAGATATCTCCAAAACCAATGCCACTCGACCTCACGAGCACACAGTGTCAGACATAATTGTTCCTCTTGCAGACAACTATTTTGTTGGTTCGGTGCTGGCGAATAAAGGTGTGCCATACCAGGCTTATCTTCAGCAAATAATTGCTAAAGCGAACATCGCTGCTAAAAATGCTGGCATGCATGAACGCCCACAACTCGATCCTAGTCTCAGTTATAGCTATAAACTGGCCGGGTTAAAAGTGCCGGGTGAATAGTGAAGTTGCTAGTAAACACCCTTAATCGAGAGCACCGAAAGGATGTCTCGGAAATAGCGGCGCACTCTTGTAAGAGGATGATTCGGGAATTGCACATCGTGCTCAGGGGCGTCAGGTGAATAGTGGCCCTTGGCTGTGCCATGCTCAAAGCGCGTTGCTGACTCAGACAATTCGCGAATAGAAACACCAGCAGCAATGAAGCGGTCCATAACAATCGCTTCGCGAATACCTGTGATTCCAGTCTCCATGCACATCAACTGCAGAGTAAAGAAACTATTGGTGAACGGCAATATCAAACAACCAGAATAGACCATACCGCTTGGGGCCTGATTCTGCTTCAGTATGTACCAAAGGGCAGGCACTCCAGCAGCACCAACAACATCAACAGACACCATAATCTGACCAGCTTGGTCAGCGATATCACGCACGGCTTTGCGCACGCCAACATGGTCGTCTAAATCAATTCCTTCCAGAGCCTCGGGCTGATAGGTGAGTAAAAGCGTGCTGGCAAACTCGTCGCCCTCAGCGTCTCGCATCCACTGCCGGCGCTGGCTATCGGCGTGCACGGCTGTCCAGCCTTCAAGGCGCAGATTAATAGCATCGAAGCCTAACTGCTCAGTGACCATACAAATCCCACTACTTTCTGATTTCAATTTCTAACAGCACTTTCTATTTTCACTCATATTCTCTTTACCCGCCGTTCGGTAGAAACTGCGCGAGTAATCAATTTTGCTTGCCCCAGTTGGTCGAAAACTTTGACTGAGCTATCGTTTTTTACCAGACCATCCCGTATCAAGGTATAGCGGTTTAGCTCTTCGTCTTGATAGGCCTCCACCACTCTCTTATCTTTCTTGCTCACAACTTTATGAACGGCCTGCACCTTAATCACAGCCGAATTCTTACCATCTAAAATCATTTCGTATTTCTTGACGCGGTGATAATCCACAGCAAAGCCGCGATCGACAGCACCAGCTGCGCCCAAAGGCACAATCATGAATACATTACCGCGCCGGTCTTTATAGGTGCCAAAGTAATCGGTAACACGAGCAGCTTGTTTGCCAATCGGCTTCAACTCTTTGCCGCTAGGCAATTCTTTGCGCGACAACTCATTGGATTCTGTGCGTTGCCACTGACCAGCCAACCAAAACGGAACCTTAATCTGTAGCTTACCCGGGCGCTTAGCCGCAGTGGCTAACACATTCTGCTCAGCGGCCTCACGCAGGCGCTTTTTATAAAGCGCTTGGCCGGGATCAATGTGAGGAGTGCGCGAATACAAGAGCAAATTGCGCTGACGAGCCTGAGACTCAGTCTCAGTCGGTATTTGAGTTTGCTGATTGGCTGAGGTACTGACAGCTGGATTATTGACCGCCGGGTTACTAACAGCCTGATTGCTGACAGTTGGACTGCTACTGCTGCTAGCGCTCGATTTACGATACGGATTGACCAGAGCAGGTGGATTATTAGAAGGTATTGCCACAGTGGGAATGGCGGCGGCCGAAGCAGTGCCTTGAACAGCCCCTACTCTCTCGCTCTCTGGCAGCGGTTCTAAAGACTCGCTATGAGTAATGCCACCAGACAATTTGAAAGCGTTTTTCTCTTGGCCTTGCTCTTGACTCTTTTCTTGGCTCTTTTCTTGAGCATATCCTGGCAGCAAAGCAATAGTGAGAGCCAGCAAGGCTCCTACAGTGATAATTCTTGCCGGCATAAGAGTCTTAAACAGAAACGCCAGCCTTATCTCGAGCGCAATCGGCTCGGCGCTGTTGCTCCAAAAGTACCATCAGCACTGAGATATCAGCAGGGCTGACACCACCAATGCGTGAAGCCTGACCCAAAGTCATGGGGCGAATCTTGTTCAGCTTCTCGCGCGCTTCTTTGGACAAATGGTCTGAAGCCAGATAGTTGAAATCGAGGGGAAGTTTGAAGCCATCAAGCTTTTCCGTTTGAGCGATGAGCAAGCGCTGACGCTCAATGTAGCCAGCATATTTGATGTCGGTTTCAACTTCCAAACCAAAGGCAAAGCCATCTTCTGATGCAGGAGAGAGCGTGTTAATTACTGAGTATGGAACTTTGGGACGGCGCAGCAGTTCTTCTAAGGTAGCTGACTGCTTCATCGACTCATCGTAGGGTGCAAGGGCTTCTTCCCACTCTGGGTTGGGATGAATACGCACTGATTTCACGCGTTTTTTCTCAGTTTCAATTGCTTCTTGCTTAGCGACAAAGAGCTGCCAACGATGATCGTCGACCATGCCAACTTCACGACCAAGCGGAGTGAGGCGCATGTCAGCATTGTCTTGACGCAAAAGCAATCTGTACTCCGAACGCGAAGTCATCATACGATAAGGCTCACCAATTTCTTTGGTGACCAGATCATCAATCAAAGTGCCAGTGTAGCTAGATGAACGGGGCAAGATGAAAGCATCGCGTTCAAGTGCGTAGAGAGCAGCATTGATACCAGCCATGATGCCTTGAGCAGCCGCTTCTTCGTAGCCAGAAGTACCAAGAATCTGGCCAGCAGCAAAGAATCCAGGCAAATCTTTAGCCATTAAAGCATGGTTGAATTGAATTGCAGGAAGATAGTCGTACTCAACCGCATAGGCTGGACGCACCATCGATGCATTTTCCAAACCAGGCAGTGAATGCACAATATCATGTTGCACAGCCACAGGCAGACTGGTAGAACAGCCTTGCAAATAGACTTCGTAGGTCGAGCGGCCTTCTGGTTCAAGGAATAGCGAGTGGCTATCTTTGTCAGCGAAACGCACAACCTTATCTTCGATTGATGGGCAATAACGTGGCCCCACGCCATGAATCATGCCTGAATACATAGGCGATTGATGGAGATTGGCACGGATTAGCTCGTGAGTCTTCTCATTAGTGCGAGTCTGGTGGCAAGGAATTTGTGGCAGCACAGGCCGCTTGTCGAGGAATGAGAAGAACTGCAACTGATCATCACCTGGTACAACAGGCAATTGCGAATAATCAATGGTGCGGCCATCAATGCGCGGAGGAGTGCCGGTTTTTAAGCGCCCAGTAGTGAAGCCCAAAGCACGCAAGAAAGCAGACAAGCCAACAGCAGGAAACTCACCGGCCCGACCGGCTGGCATAGTTTCTTTGCCAATCCAGATTGTGCCTTCGAGGAAAGTTCCAGCACAGAGCACAGCAGACTTACAGGCGATTTGGTCACCAAAAGCCAGTTCTATCCCTGAAACCTTGCCGTCTGTGAGCAGCAAGTTTTTCACCATGCCCTGTCTCAAGGTGAGATTGGGCAAAGACTCCATGTACTCTTTCATCCAGGCGGAATATTCGCGCTTGTCTGACTGAGCACGCAGAGACTGCACCGCGGGGCCGCGACTAGAATTGAGCATGCGAATTTGTAGGTAAGTAGCATCGGTGGCAACGCCCATAACGCCGCCCAGAGCGTCAACTTCACGGGCAAGGTGAGTCTTGCCAGGGCCGCCAACGGCTGGGTTGCAAGGCATGGCGCCGATTGTGTCGAGATTAACTGCTAACAGAAGGGTGCTCAAACCCATACGGGCGCTGGCATTTGCTGCTTCACACCCGGCGTGTCCGCCGCCTATAACCACTACGTCGTATTGCATAGTCACTTTCTATATCTCTTACCAGATTGCTCATGATAACAAATCCTCTTGAAAAACATGGTAAAAGACCATAGCGAGCAAAGCAATAGCGCAACATGGCAGCAATATCGGCTGCCATTATCTATAATCTGTTACATAGTTGGCCTGGAACAGGCCGAAATCTGAGGCCCAGTTAATCTATGTCCACTTCAGTCAAGTTACTTCTGCTTGCATCCCTTACGGCAGCAACACTTGCCTGGCCAACCTCTTCAGCTTTGGCAGAAACGGCAGCAGCTAAGCCGGCAGCCGACATCGCCGCAGCCACTCAAACGCCCAGCGATAAATCCAGCGACAAACCCAGCGAGAAGTCGAGCACTGAGACAAGCGCAGGCCCCAACGATAAACCCAGCGTTAATGCTAGTGACAAGCCCAGCGTTCCCGGCGAACCACCAGTGTTAGACCCCAACAAATTCTTCGGCCACGCCAAATCTGGCTATGCCGCCGCTCAACTTTGCCCCGAGATTTGCGCCAAGCTCTTTTGCTACTGCGGCTGCGACATGACCGATGATCACGACAGCTTGCTCGATTGCTTCACTAGCGATCACGGCGTCGATTGTCACATCTGCCAAGAAGAAGCGCTCATTGCCTTAAAAATGAAGCGCGAAGGCAAATCGATGAAGCAAATTCAGCAAGCCATCGACATCATGTTTGAAAAGGAATATCCCTTTGATGAACCAACTGCGGTGATTCAGAAGTATCGCAAAAACAGGCTGTGGCAGCCCGGCACAGTGAAGACCTTGGACAAGCCCGGCAGTGCCGCGGCCAAGAGCAGCCCGACGCCATCTCGCAATAGCGCTGGAACGGCGAGTCAAAGCGCCGGCGGTAAACAGGGAGCCACGTCCCCAAAACCTGCGACTTCTGCTGGCAAGCCGATACTAGGCAAAAACGGCCAGCCGGTGGGCGCATGCTGCGCTGGTTACAGCAAAGAAAAGAAGTAAGGCCGCTTCGTTCTAGACGAGCGGCGAAATGCATAAATCCGAATATGCCTGTTTTGGCATAGAATAAAGCTATGTCGAAGCACGAACCAACGTTGCGACAAGCGAGCAAGAAAAAATGAGTAAGAACGTATTTTAGGATCTTGGATTTAACGAAGAAGAGGCTGCAGGGCTAAAGCTGAAGTCATATCTTTTCATGTCGCTTCAAGAAGCCATCGCAAACAGTAAAAAAAATCAGACCGAAATTGCAAAGCTAATTGGCGCCGATCAGCCAAAGGTCTCGAAAATCATTAACGGAAAGCTTGATGAATTCTCAATCGAGCGCATCATCGAATACATGCAAAAACTTGGCTACGACATTCACATGAGCACCAGCCCTGCACCCAAAGGGCGTCCAGTTGGTACTGTCTTAATGGGCAAACGAAAACTGGTTGAGGCACGAAACAATTTATAGCCAAAAGAAAAGACGCCCTTCCTCCGAAATTCCAATCCTTAAGAGGATCATGCTTGGGGTGGGCGTCTTCGATGTATTTATAGTAGCAAACTAACGCCGCGGCTCTATCATCCCCTAGGCGGATCATGAGAGATCCTAAGGTGGATTCAAAAAGGTTACCAGTTAGTCTGCACTAGTTTTTCATATGCAAAATCTTGCTGACATTATTAGCAGCCTGAACAACAGTGGCACGACCTAAAATAGCAAGACAGAGGCTGTCAGGGAAAAAGTCAGGGAAACCTGGATTTTTCAGAATCTCTTCTGCGTGATTGAGCTTACTTCCGATTCCAAATTCTGTCTGATCCATTGCTTTGGCACTGGTCATTCCTTCATCGAGCAGTTCGCCGCTCTTGTCATCGAAAATTCTGACCCAAATATAGTAGTAGGGAAAGCCAACACCAATATGAATAGCATCCTTCTGCAAAAGCTCATAAGTGGTTCGAACTTTCCGCCCCAACCTCTGTGTAAAACAAGAATCGAGATCCCGAGTTAGGTATTTATCGAAAAGTTTCCCAGGCGGGGTATTAGCGACAATATGAGCGCGATGCATCTCTTCAAAAGTCTTTATTAAAAGGTCTTTTTGTTGCTGACTAGCTTCTGCTGTCGGTGGATTTTCAGCTCGACAATGGAGAGCAAGAGGCCCGGAGGAGGCAATTACAAAGAACCCTGCAAACAAAAGCTGAAGTAATTTCATATTTCTTCCTGCATTTAAGCCAATTACATGAGAACATCTTAGACTGACCCATGTATCCATATTGTCAAAACATTGGTCGATTCTCGTAAAACAATTGGACCGATATGGTTAAGACTATGGATTCAAACAAAAGCAATTCGAAAGCAAGTAAGGTCGCTGCTAGAGAGGCTGGTAAAGAGCCAAGCAAAGTGACTATGAAAGTCACCGTTAAGCCACCATCGCTTGCCGCTAAATCAACCACTCCACTCAGCAATCTTGACCTAGCTGACGACACCGAATACGGTGACTTTATCTTGAACGGGCAAAGCCTGGTCGGCCAATCTTTTGAACGGGTCAACATCGAACGTAGCCTATTCAAGCTCGTGCGCTGCTCTGCACTAAATCTTGCCAAATCGAAACTAGTGGATATTCGCTTCGAAACCTGCGACTTGTCTAACTCTGAATTTCAAGATGGCAAATTCACTCGCGTAGAAATGACTGACTGCAAAATCACGGGTATGCATGTCACAGATGCCGATATCAGCGATCTACTGTTGCAGAGCTGTACGGGCGAAATGGTCCAGTTTCACGATAGCGTTTTCAAACGAGTGATCTTTCAAGGCTGCCAACTTCGTGGCGCCGATTTTCGCTACTGCAATTTGGAGGGCGCTGTTTTCAGAGACTGCGACCTACAAGAAGCTGAGTTCTACGAAGCTAAACTGGCAGGAGTCGACTTCCGCACATCCAATATCATGGGGATTAAGGCTCATCCAGCCGATCTTAAGGGTGCCATAATTGATTCAGACCAAGCGGCAATGCTAGGCCGCCACTTCGCCACACTCTTGGGGATGGAAGTGAAAGGCTAGGTGGCGAAATGAGAAGCATAGACCTATCACTATTCCTATCATAATTACCAAATTACCGGTTCGACCTGCGACTGTCGATACTGTTGCGGTACTCAGTGAGGCTATCAATGCGCTTCTGGCAGGCCTGATTGATATCATCTTTTTCTCGCTCGAATTCTTTTTTCAGGCGGTCTACTCGATCTTGATACTCGGCCTTGACCTGGGCTTGATACTCTTGTCTAAAATAACCAACTCGCCTGCCGCGAGGGGTATTGGCAATTTGCTGCTGCATGGTCCTTTGTTCTTGCTTAATTCGATCATCAAGAGTGCGCTGCTTCACCTCAAGCTTGTCTTTGGCGTCCTTTTGCAAGCGTGCAGTTTCTTCCTGGACATATTCTTCACTGCTGTGATTGGTGCCCGCTGTAGGACGCGCCGGTGCCGGGCCGTTGCTTAGACTGCCTCTTAAACCGTTGGTCGAACCGCTGGCCATACGACGCTGTTCATAGATCTGCTCAAGGGCCTGATAGGCATTGACAGCTTCCGTAGAATCTTTGCCTCCACGCAGGCAGTACTTATAAGCAGCTTCGGCCTCTGCTACCTGATTAAGCTTGACGCAAATATTGCCGAGCAAATAATGAGCCGTGAGATTTTTAGGATGCGCAGCCAAAAGAGATTTACAAAGTTTCTTTGCCTTCTCGAATTGATTGTCAAAATATTGATCGAGAACAGCCTTGATTTGACTCTCTTCATCAGCCGCCAGGACGGGGAGTGCAACGTGAGCTGTTAAAAGCAGCAAGGTTATGACGGCCGCTATGAATTTTGCTGCGGCCCTGGCTCGCACACCCTCCCGGTTGATAATTCTGGAATGAATCCGATATAGCATACGCGCCTGTGACTAGAGCTACTTATTAATAAATAGTCTACAGCCTGCTGCACCACGAGGCCAGCATCAACCAAGGCCCCTGGGCTTATATGCGTTTGCAATCCCACAGACATGGAATCGTCACAACTTGGGCCATATACTCGGTTTTACTAAGAGTCCAAAGTTTGAGGCTCTAATTGCCGAAGTTTATCAGCAGCCGTTTTCGGGCTGTTGGTCTACTTTGACTTGGCAATAAATATTTCTCAGTAATTCAATGTCCCCGAGTGCGCTTAGGCGTGAATAGAGGTAATTATGCAACTGATGCTTTCACTAGAAGCAGGCTCTACAGGTCCTTTGTATAAACAGATGGCTAACGCAATTTGCAAAGCAATCGAAACTGGTGCGCTGCGTCGGGGGCAGGTTATGCCCTCTACTAGAGAGCTTGCTGAATGCATGTCAGTATCAAGATTGACAGCACGTCGCTGTTACGAAGAGTTGATCGGAATGGGTTATATCAAAACGCAGAGTCGTGGAAAAACATTTGTAAGCAATTCTGTTTCTGCGCCTCAGTCCCCAGCATCACCGTCAGCTGACAATAAGAAAATTGATTTGTCTGCTTTCGGAAAACGAATTTTGTCGTATAAGGAAGAGTCATCAGAGCCGAAGCCTAATGTCTTTGCTGTTACACCTCACAGCCTATTGCCCATAGCTCGCTGGCAAGAATCACTTTATGAAGCGGTGCGAGATGTTGGCACTGAGCAAAGTCTGTTTGAATCTGATCCATTTGGCTTTCTTCCTTTACGAGAGCAACTGCAAGCCTTACTGTCACGCACTAGGGGCATAGTATGCAGCCCAGAGCAGATTGTAGTTTTACCTTCAACTGACGGTGGCCTTGATCTCTTGAGTCGACTAATTCTAAATGAAGACGATCTTGTCGCCGTTGAAGATCCTGGTTTCGCTGGAGTTCGTGGTAGCTTGAAAACGAGCGGTGCGACGGTCTATCCTATCGCCCTTGACCATGATGGCATACGCATCGATTTACTGGCTGAGATGCCTCAGGCACCTCGTTTGATCTATGTGACACCATCGCACCAAGACACACTCGGCATGCCCATGTCGAGATCTCGCAGACATCGACTTTTGCAGTGGGTGGTTTCGAACAATAGCATTATTGTTGAGGATGACTACGACAGTGAATACAGGTACGGTGAAGAACCAATGCCAGCGCTGTTTTCTCAAGATTTGTCCGGAAGCGTTGTCTATAAGTACAACTTCTGGAAGTCACTATACCCTCTTGTGAAACTGAGTTTTATGGTAATTCCAGCTACGCTTATACCTTCATTCCGCCAGACACTAAGTTCGATTCGTCCAGAAATGCCTTTGATTGAGCAAATCGCTCTTGCCAGCTTCATTCGAAAAGGTCACTATGAACGCCATCTACATCGCTGCCGCAAAGCTTATGCTTGCAAACGCGCGAGCCTCATTCATGCATTAACGAAAGTATCAGGCAATAAAGTCAAATTTTCTCATCAGACCGGAGGAACAAGTTTGTTGGCACAGTTCCCTGCTCGTCTCAATGAGAGCGCCATAGAAGCTGCTGCCGAACAGGCTGGAATAACGATGCTCGCCACTAGAGAAAACTATGAGATATCTGAGTCTCCTAAAAATCAGTATCTGATTTCATTTAGCGACATTGACGAAGATAAAATCGACATTCAGATTAGCCTGTTCATGCAGTTGCTTCATGTTGAAGACTACGCCATGCCAGTGCCGGCCTTTGTTTCAGAGCCAATATGGCAGAAGTCTAGCTAATTGGTTGTTAGGAAAAACACTATTTTTATCTAAACTTGGAAGAAAAAATCATGCCACGAGAAATTGCGAACGTTACGGAAGAACAATACTTAAATGTTCCAATTAGCTCAGTTTGGCAGCAGATCAGCCAGGAGCTTCATGCAGAAGGAATTGAAATCTCTCAAGCTAGAGGCGCCAGAGGTTCATCAGGGACACCAGGCAGTCCAGAGCAGAGAAAAACCGGTGTCAATGATTTGCCTGAACCTATCAACCTGTACAAACCATTTCCAAGTTCATTTAGGCTTCCGGAAGATGATTGGCCTCTTATTCCTAAACTCTGACCTAGTATTTTCATGCGGGCCAGATTTCTTTTGGAAGAGAACAACGCCTGCACAGCCTGTTGTGCTTAAGGAACTTAGGTACTTTGTCGTTCTCACTGTGTAGGCGAAAGATAGCATGCAAGTACTACCATTTTTATTTGTTGGAGGTACGCCCCGCTGCGGCAAATCAAGCATCGCTCAACGAATAGCAAGCAATACGGGCATCTCTCACTTTCCGCTTGATTCTCTTGTTCATGCACTAGCGAAAACTCACCCCACTCTCGGTATCCAGCACCTCAGGGGCGAAGGCCCAAAGCTACCCCACACGGAATCGCAATCAATTAAAGACATCCGCTCAGCTGCAACTACGGGGCACCCGGAGTCTAAGTCCGCGAAGTATAGCCACGAATGCACTTGCTCGCTATCGTAAATTAGGTCGTTCTATTATGCTCCAAGACACGCAGCCCTTAGCCATTCAGCATAATTATCAACCTGGATACATTGTAGACCAGGCCTATATGCTGAAAGAGCTGATTGGTCGAGGCGGAATGGGCTCTGTCTTTCGCGCTGAACATCTGGTTCTGAAGAAAGAATATGCTCTCAAACTACTTGCGTCTGGAACGCTAAAAAATGAACAGTGGCAGCGATTTTCGCTTGAGGCAAGAGCGATTGCCAAATTCAATCATCCGGCCATAATCAAGATTCACAACATGGGTCTAGACTCTGATGGCGTGCCCTGTTATGTTATGGATCTTTTGCCAGGCACTACTCTGTTCGATTACTGCAAAGAAGACAGTGTTATGTCGGTAGCAGAGATTATTGATGTCTTTAAACAAATCGCGTCAGGGCTAAGCTATGCCCACGGTCTAAGACTGGTTCACCGCGATATAAAACCGTCCAACATTATGCTCTCTAGAACTAAAACTGGCTTTGATGTAAAAATAGTTGATTTCGGTATCGTCAAGCTTTTAAGTGACTCTTCACTCAATTCGCAAGTGCAGACAAAGGCCGGTCAAGTAATCGGCTCGGTTTTGTATATGAGTCCAGAGCAAAGCCTGGGGCAGGCCTGCGATCAGCGTTCCGACATATATTCTCTCGGTTGCACGCTCTATCAAGTGATAGCGAAACATCCACCTTTCGAAGCAAAATCAGCCGTCGAAACTATTTTGATGCACCAGTCGCAGCCTGCACCGACACTGAATCCCACTTGGCTGGATGCGAAGTTTCTTCCTGGGCTCAATCACCTAGTCAGTAAAATGCTTGAGAAGAATCCCAAACAACGCTATCAGTCTATGAGCGAAGTCATTCACGACCTAGAGCGCATTGAGCAAGGCAAATCAATTGGTACAAACATTGCAAATTCTGGCAGTGATGCTACCGACAATATCGAAAACAGTGCTGCTGCTGGTCAATCAGCTGAGATTAGCAGTAACCATGGTGTTGACAGTTTAGATTGGTTTGTCAAAACTAATAAAAGCAGCCCTTTCTTCGCTAACAAAAGGCGCGTCTTTTTAGGAGGCGGTGCAACCCTGCTTTCAGTGGCACTAGCTTCAGCTGTTGTCAGTTATTCTATAAAGCTTTACCTTACAGATGAGAAGGGAAGCCAAAAGCAGGTCGGCGAAAACTTGCCTCTCAAGCCAGGTGAACAAAAGCGACTAGTGCCTTCGCCCTTCAGTCGCGCCAGTATTATCGCTGATCCTAACGATGCGAAAGCACTGTCTGTTTTAGAGCAAGTAGTGTCAATAAAAGGTAAGCTCCTTCGCTCAGACGAGGGAGAACAAATAGTCATTAACTTTCCCAAAGAACGAATAGGTTACTTTGATTACTTTGGTCGAGATAAGCAGCATGTATGGAGAAAAGCGCAAAACGATTGCACTGTGCCGAGCGATCGAAGTATTCGACTGATCGTGTCCCCAGATGCTCTGGTTGCTTTCTTTCATCCGCGTGTCTATTCAAAAATTGATCCATCTCTATTTAATAATCTGAAGGTTAGCGGTAAGCCCGACGAAACAGAATTTTTCTTTCCTGAAGATTATTTGCCAAAATGCAGTGCTCAAGCATTGCATATCATTGAAATTGCTAGTAACTGGAAGCAGCTCAGAGTACTAGAAGTTGATGGCACCAACTTTAGTAGCTTTCATGATCTGTCTTGCTTCGACAAGTTTGAACATTTGCGTTTGCTACGCTTGCGTCAAATCTCTAATCTGCCAGGCCGAAGCTTAGCCAAACGTAGAATCTTTGACAGCTTGAGAGAATTAGAACTAATAAGCAGCTCGCCAATCGATGATTTCTTCGCGAACATTTCAAGTCGATCGAAGCTCGAGAAAATAGTTCTAGACAATATCACTCTTAGTGAAGCATCTTTGGCTGACCTGGCAAAGCTTAGTCATCTTAAGTGCTTGATGATTAGTAACGTTAAGCTCAGCGATGGAGAAATCAAATCTATTGCTAAACTCAAACAAATTGCTTACTTGCGCATAGTAGGCACCACTATTAGTGCCCAACAGATGGCCAGATTTGTGGCAATGCCACAGCTAAAGGTTCTCTCATTAGGTGGCGTCGATTATAGAGTTGCTTCAGGCAAAGCCACACGAATTCCAGTAGACCCGAAGCGCTGGTTCGACTGCAACTAGAATTGGCTTGAGATTTCATAACTTCACTGCGTTGGTTACTTGAGAAAATATGCCTTCGAGAACTTGGAAACGCTAAACTCGTATCCCACTGTTTTCTTGTCATATTTTTCGATTAGCCGGTTGAAGGTAATGAAGTTGCGGCGGTCTAGCTTTTGCTGAAATTCGTCATACTCCTTTGCTGCTTCGAACTTCTTTCCTCTATCCAATTTCTCTGCAACTGATTTAGCGTGGTTCACCAACTCTTCTTCCGGCATTAATCTGTTCTTCAGCCAAAACTTAGCTTTTGTTTGTTCATGGTGTCAACATCTTTGCTCTTCACTAACATTTTCAGGTAGCCTGCCTGCAAGCCAAGTTTGTTAGACCTACGGCTATTTCTTTAGGGGCGGTACAGGAGCTTCAGCTGGAGCACCGTTTCGACTTCCAGAATAGAGATCAGGTCCAGGCTCAGGCGGGCGCGCGGTCGGTGGGACTGGCCGCTGAACTTCACGAGGTCTTGGGGCTTGGGCTTGCTCTCCAGGCGTTGCTGCTGCATTGCGGCCCGGAGCGCCTGGCGCAGGCGCCTCGCTTGGTTCAACCTTCTGCTCGGGCAGTTTCAAATCAGGCAGCACATACTTGCTACCAGCGTAGATTAGATCTGCGTCTTTGATTTGATCTTTATTGCGTTCTACTATCTGCTCAATATAGCTTTTGATACTTGCAGCAGAAGCTACACTATCTTTCGGACCAGCTGCTTCTATTTGAGCCTTTGCTATGTGCCAGAGAGTATCGCCTGACTTTGCCTCATATACAAACTCTTTGACTTTTTCTGTGGGCGCTGCACCGGGTGCTGTGGCTTCTTTGGGCTGCTTGGCCAAAGCCGCGTCAAACTCTTGAGCGATAGCCTCGCTGGCTTTTTCTGGTTTCAGGCCTTCGGCCTTGACTGCCGCTGAAACATCTTCATTTGACAGTACTTTTGAAAAGTCTTGAGCCAATCTATGTTGAAGATGATTTTTCTCTTTGTCATATACAACCAGTGATTCGAATTGCTTCCCGCTTTGTTGGTCTGTAACTAGCTGCTGACCGACAAGACTTAGCTCAGGGAATTGCTTTTGCAAAGCAGCATTGACCTCAGTGCGCTCACGCTTCTGATCTTCTGCTGTGCTGTTGTTGCTCAGCTCTTTGTAGACGGCTGACAAATCTGGATTTGCTGCATTCTGTTTGATGGCAGCTTCAGTTGATTCTTGGATTTTGCCTGGGGCGCTAGCCGCTGCCGAGACCGCTGGCGCGGTTTGTGCTTCACCCGATTCTTCGACTCTTCTGAGTGGTTGTGGATTTGCTTCACTTTCAGAAGGTGTTTGTGTTTGCGCTCTTTCTGGTGTTTGTGGTTGTGCTCTCTCTGGTGTTTGTGGTTGTGCTCTTTCTGGAGATGTCGCTTGGCCGGCTTGAGCTTGTAGCGCCTTCGCTTTTAGCTCCACGGCTTTGTCCATAGTTTCACCAAAAATCTCACCTGCTACTTCAGGTTTTACATTCTCTTGTGCTATCTTTGCAGACATGGCTTCTTTCTTCACTACCACCGAGAAATTCTCGGCTTGTCGAAGCTCTATATCTTTGCTCTCCTTATCGAACACAACTAGGCCATTACTTTGCTTACCGTCTTTATCTTGATACACGTCATTGCCAATCAGACTTAGGTTGGGAAACTTCGTCTGCATGACCAGGTTAAATGCTTTTCGCTCTTCGCTTTGCACTACAGCTGTGGTGTTATTACTCAAGAGTTCGAAAGCTTGAGTGAAGTCTGGTTTTTCGCCAGATTTCTTAATGGCAGCTTCGCTAGCCTGTGTCATCTCATTTAGTTCAGCGGTCATAGCATTCTCCTGAAAATCTGTTTAGGCGCACTGCTCTAGTCGCCAGACTCTGGCATTTCCTGCGCCGACTTCTACAATCTAGCTTTTGATTTGTGACGGTTCCATGGCGGTTTAGTTTTTGATACCGAAATATCTAGTTCGAGTTGATCGCACCACCCGGAGTGCTTCATTTGCTTCAAGGCATGGAATCGTCACGAGCTGGTTGCTAAATTGGTTGCAAGATTTCCGCCTATATAAGGAGCGAAACGATGGTTGGCAATTCAAATAATGTCGCATTGCGCGAACAGACAGCTGATGTGAACACTTGTATGAAGGTTGAGAATAGCGTTTGGGATATCATGCATAGAATTTCTGGCGATGCTGGGCAGTTATTCTACCTGCGCTACATGAACCTAGCATTTAAAACAGGAGATGTGACTCTGGCCACACAGATGATAGAAGAACAGATGAACAGCTATGCAGCAAATTCTTCATGGGAAGAGCGAAAGGGAATGGTGCGAGGATACAATATTTCGGCCATGAGCTCGGCTACTAATGACGAGGGTCAAAAAGTATCGACGGCATTGATTTCACTAGATGGAAACATATGGGTTTTACCGCTCACTTTGCAGTAAAGCAAAAGTAACTAGACCGGTCTACTAGCAAATTCAAAAAAAAAGGACAGGTGACTGTCCTTTATAGAAAAATGCAATTCCTGTTTCCAGACGGTCGCCAGAAAGCTGAATTAGGTCTTGTCTATCCGCACAGAATCGAGCACCGAACCGTCAAGGCCCAGTTGATCGAGACGAAGATAACTTTCGGCAAAAGTCAGCTCAGTGAACGAATGCTTTTGATCGATAAGTACCACCGATGACGCACACAGTGTGCCTTCGTTTGGCTTGGCCTCAAGGCTCACAAGTTTACCGCTGGCGCCAGTAACTACATAGAGAACACCTTTAGGGTGAGTATTAACGATACCGTCAAACTCATAGTCAATGACAAACTCTCCAGCCACAGTGCCGTTTGTTAAAGGCTCTCTCTGGTCAGGTCTGAAATAGAGAGGACGGTGCCGCTCGTAGAAGTGACAGTGCCCGTTAAAGACAATGTCAACTTGCCCAGCCTCAAGAATCGGGCAAATAAGCCGCATTCTCTGCTCTTGGAAGTACTTCTTGTCGCTATTGAAGCCTGGTTGATGAAACACCACAAACTTCCACTTTTGCAAGCGAGCAGCTTCAAGATCCTTGGCCAACCATTCCTGCATTTCAGGATAACTCCAATCAGCATATTTGTTGGCGTCAAGAATTATCCAGTGTTGATCTTTCCAGTCAAACGAAAAGTTGGTCTGCTGAAGAAATGACTTGCCATAATCAGCTAGCAGTTGGTTGGCCTTCTTGCGCTTGCCAATCATAGCTTTGATGATTTCTCGTTTTAAGCGAGGGCCATTGCTTGTGCCTTGCCAAAACAAGAAATATCCAAACAGGTCAATGAAAAGTTTGTCGTCAAGCCTATCACTTTGTTTGGGCATACCAACATCGTGATTTCCAGCTGCTGCAACAGTAAGAATCGAGCGCAAAATTGGCGCACCGATATCTTTGTGTATAGCATCGGCATTGAGAACCGGAAAGAAGTACTTGAGATATTCGGAGATTCTTCCGTGATCATAGACCAGGTCTCCGGCAAGAACGATCATTTCTGGCTTTCTTTCATGCACTGCCGCAGCAACTTCTGAAGCGGCCTGATTACCATCGCCGAAGTCACCAAAGACGACCACTTTGCTTTGGTCGGAAATTTGAGGAACGCGAAAACTGCTGCCAAAGACTGGCACACCATCAATGAGAATTCGATACTGCGGATCTTCAGCAAGCTCTGAGCGGTTGACAGCATTGCTGTTCATTGGCAGAGCGACAGAAAACTTTCTTACCGAAAGACCATTGAGCTTTGCCTTTTTCTTTTTTCCTGCTTTGACGTCAACAGCTTTCCATGGGCTATTAGAGCTAATTCTATACTCTGCCGTCCAATATCTTCTGCTAATGGCGCTAAACCAGAGCAGAGTAAGTTCATCCGAATTACTGCCAAGCTGCAAGTAGGGCTTGACTGCAAACATTTCATTTTGATTGCTACCGCGGCAAAGGCTGGCAACAACACTCTTAACCAGTGAAGTCAGCATGGGGGGGCTCCAGATTTATAATTTCAAAAGTCAGCAATCGAGTTCAGGAGAGCTGAGTAAGGGTTCGTTGCTAGTTGTTGATGCAGGCCGCGCCTGAGCGAACCTAAATCGAAACAAGTTTCATGAAGAAACTAAAGTTGATACTTGAATTGAAAGACAGATTTGGTAAGTGGATAGTGGCCTGATTATGAAAGGGAAGAAAAAAAGATAGGATGAGACTAGCAATTTGAATAGAAAAAACGAAATACAAGAGAGAGAAATCGCATACTATTGGCAACAACTGCAGAACGGCCTAGAACGATAGATCATCACCGCCGTTGAAGCAAAAGCCAGTTGTCAAAACATAACAAGCTTAGATATTACAAGATGATAATTCTCGGAAAACAAACTCAAATAGGCATAGCGCAGCTACGCCTATTTGAGTTTGAAAAGCCTTACCACCAGCTGGTTATGGCGAGGTTAAGATGGCGTTTGAGTTAAGGCAACCTATAGGTTAAGGTAGCATTTAGCTCCAGTTATCGCTTGAGCTAAGCCTTATCAGCGGCTTCAAGAATTTGAGCAGTTCTTGCTGCGCTAATCGGCTTGCCACCCTCTGTTAGTGCTGTCCCTGACTCAATTCTTTCTTTCAAGTCGCTGAGCATCGTGGCTTTATTTTTTGTTTTTCCACCCTCGCTCTGGGAAATTCCGTTCTCAGAAAAAAGTTTTCTTAGCTCAACCACTCTCAAAGGCATGGCTTCGGCAGCAAGAGCAGCTGACTCCTGAACTCGATTATTCGGCTTAGCTTCAGGAAGCACGCCACGTGCTGGCAACTACTCTGGAACGCTTGGAGATTTCGCTTCAGGCAACAACTGTTCCTTGATTGCTCCTACAGTTCTTTGATCATTACGCAAGGCAGTGATTGGATTACTCAGATCCTTTGCAGGTTTGCCTGTGGTCATAAAGGCCAACTCTTTCGGTGAACCATGAGCCATCGATACGGGCAAACTTGCTGCTTCAGAAGGAGCGAGAGCTAGCACTTCGGTTGTACCTGTTGCTGATACTGTAGTTTTTGGATTTTTATAATCAATCCATGCTTGTCTTGCCCTCTCAATGCCGGCCATCAGGCCGTTCTGCAATTGCGTTGCTCTCTCAGTAACCACTGGAGCAACTGTTTCTCTTATTTTAGTCACTTGTCGGCTAACCTCGGCGCTAACAGGACGCGCACCGTTTTCTGCTTGTAGCTTGTCAGCGGTGATCTCTAATTGCTTGCGCGATTGGGCATCTTGATTGGTGCCGTCTGTTATACCCCGTCTCAGATTGCCTAACTTTTCTCCAAACCAATTAGCTACTTTGGCACGAGCTTCCGCATCTCTCTCTGCGCCAGTTTTGACTATGTCGACAAGACGACCAGTTGCCCGAGTATGCCTTTCTGGTCCACCGGCGACAAAAGTCTCTGCACCATCTAGAGCAGAGTTAACCGCATTGCCTAAGGTCCGGCGAAGTTTAATATCTTGCAGGCTCAAGAATCTAACTGCATCAGAAGTGAAGTTTGTAGCTTCAGTTCCCTTCTCAATTAGATAATTTCTGGCGACTTCATCTCGCGTTTTGCCGGCTTCTACCTTGCGAGACCAAACAGCTCCTTCAGGCACTTCAAGCAGTTTTCTCACGCCTTCGTCAACAAGCAAGCCACGATTTACTTTTCCTTCCCACTTAGTCATGGCAGAGCTGCCGCCTTCTTTTACACTGGCCTCGACCCCAGCCAAATTTGCTCTAGTGTCTCTTGCTCTTTGCTTCCAGTCTGAGGTAAATGTACTAGTCCCTTCTCTTACACCTAAAATTCTCGCTCGGGCCGCTTCAGCTATCTCTAAGGCCTTTGCGTCCCAGTTACCTTTTCTCGCCTCAAGGGTGCCAGGTAATGTCTTTATCTCACTTGCTTTGAAAGTAGTTACAGTTTCAACAGTCTTTCCAGTTGAGTCTAATATGTTACGTCCAGCTTGAGCTAGGTTTAAGGACTCCTTGCGCCATATCGGTAAAGCTCCTTCGATTAGCCCTGCAGTGCGTGTTCCTGCTTCGGCACTTACTGCTTCCTTTCCGCGGCTTACCGTGTCAGTTATGTTTACTTTAGCGGCATTAAATGCCTCACCAGCTTGATGAATTACTTGTCTACCCGCAGCAACACTTGCAATTGCAGTTTGTCTTAGTTGAGTCCCAACTTGCTTGGGAGAAACCACGCTTCCTTCTAACGGATTGTAAGGTCTCTCGAGGCTTATGGCACTTCCAGACAATGACGGCATTTCGGGATTACCGCTAACCTGCTTCTCAATTGTTCGCTCGACTATCTTTGCTCCAACTGGTGTTGCGGAGACATCAACTGTCATTGCTGACACTGGCCGATCGCTAGCCTTGATCACACCAGTAGGTTCAGCCGAAGCGAGCCTCGATTGGGTAGGTGTTGTTACTTCTACCACTTCAGCAACATGCATTGTGCTCTCAGCAGCTTTGCCAGGTGGTTGTGTCCGTAGTGCCTCTAATCCAACGTTTTGTTTTGCCCCTGACTCAGACGGCAGCGCAGGTCTGGCTGGAGCCTGTGGTATTACCGCTTGGCCGTCTGTCACTGGCAGATTTTGTCCGGCTGTCAGTTCCTTCGGAGTTGCAGCAATGCCTTTAGCTGTCACGCCATCAGATACTATTGCTGTCTCTGTATTGGCGCTGCTAGGCTTTCTAACAGGTGCTGGATTTAATACCGGTACATCCACTTGCGGAGCTGGCAATTCGCCAACGTTCCGCACTCCGGTCAGGGCTCTAGGCTCGGTTCCGACCGTGGGCTCTACTCCAGTGCTTACAGCGTTTGGCAAGGCGTCTCTACCAGTCGTGACTTTCACTTGCGGTGCTACATCTGTTACGACAGTCATCGCCTCCGGCAACGCAGGTCTTCCAGGAGCCGGCGCTATTGCTTTGCTGTCTGGCGCAGCCAGGTTCTGTCCGGCATTTCTTTCAATCGGAGCATTCGCCGCTGAAAGTTCACCACCTTTGTTTACGTTACTTACCCCAGTCAGGGCTCTAGGCTCTCGCATAGCTCGCGTTTCTGGTCTGATGATAGCGGTTTCGGGCTCCCCAGCTTTTACAATTGCTGCGCCTTTTGCTTCTGGTCCGGTGACAACGGTTTGGGGCTCACCGGCTCTTACCATTGCTGCGCCTTTTGCTTCTGGTCCGGTGACAGCGGTTTGGGGCTCACCGGCTCTTACAATTGCTGCGCCTTTTGCTTCTGGCACATTCGCACCGGGAACTGGATTTAACACTGGTCTTTCTACAGGTGGAACGGCAACTGGTGCAGGCTTCGTGACTTCGGCCAGACCTGGTTTTTCAGCAGCAGCAGCGACTTTAGTATTTGACCGTGTCCCCGCTTTTTCGCTGCCAAAGCCGCCCGAGCCCTTGGCACCACCTGCAGCGCTTCTTGCTGCTTCCACTGACTGTTCAGCTGTAGGCCTGGATGTTCCGTCCTTGCCGACTTTATTTTGAGCCAGCCACGCTGGAGGTTCACTAGAGTTCCCTTTCTTTCGCTTACCGGTAGCTTCTGTACCTCTTTCGCTGACTCCTCTTTCGCCTTTACCTACATTTGTCCCCATCCCTCTGCCAGTCGAAGGAGTTGGTGCGTCTTGTCTAAATGGAGGCTGTCTGCCAGGGCCACGACTCGCAACTATATGCCCCTCTCCTACACTAGATGATGCGCCTTTTTGTCCGGCGGGCGCAACACTGTTTTTAATAGCCAGAAGTTCAGGGCTAACACCTAAATTACCCTTAGCGCCTGTAAAATTACTCCGCTTAAGACCCTCGCCAGCTCCACTAAATAGCGCACCAGCAGCGGCCCATTTGACAGCAGATTCGTTCAGAGTGCCCAGGTCAGCTTTGAATCCGCTTTGAATGCTAGTGTCTACGAGTCCTCCTGAATAGCCTGCAATTGCTCCATCCAGACCGCGCTGTGCTATACGGCCTCCAATTGCAGCAATACCAGCCGTTGAGCCCGGCAATATGGCTTTGCCGATATGCCCTCCAATATGCATCTTGTCTACACCTGCCATGGTGGCAAAGGCAGCCGACATACTTCCGGTCTGCAGTGCTTTCTTCTGCCAGAACGCACCACCTGTGGCGGCCTCACCTTTATTGTCTAGAGTAGGCGTGAAAGCAAATCCTGTTATTGCGCCACTAGCTGCAGCTGCTTTCATGCCGCTAAAAGCGGTGCTACTTTCTACACCCACAGAGCGACCACGGGTGAGCCAGGCTGTTGCTGCCATGGGTATGGCGAACGCTACGCCGCTTCCAAGTTGTTGAGCTAACCAATTGCCAGTACCAATATTGGCCTCGTGCGACACTGGTGCTGGCTTGAAGTCTTTAAGCAGCTCTTTATTGCCGGTTACTTCTCGAACTACTTGGACACTAGCAAAACCCATATTATGAATTGACGAAGTGAATGATTCAGTAAATGCACCCATAGGAGAGTTAGCTTTAGATTTATCGGATACTACAGGGGGTCTTGAATCACTGCTGAGTTTATCGTGGGCCTTTAGAGATGCTAGTGCATGAGTATTAGCGTCGCTATCGGTAACTCTATTTGTATCGTTGTTAGCATCATTAATAATGGTGCTAAACAGGCCGGCATTAGGATTCCTTGGCTTGTCGCTGTGCAGGTCACTCATGGTCTTCTCCTTGCGAAACGTAGGGAGATTTTGCAATTTAAAGTGTTACGATTCCATGTCTATGCATTCGTAGAATTCCCACAGAGCAGAAAAAACCTTAGCACCGTATACGGTGCCAAGCTTTGTATTATATGCCGTAGTTTAACAAAGCCATTTTTTTTAGTACTGAATACTATTTATTAGTTTTCTTAGCCTTTGTATCGACGAAAGTGATTACGCCTTTAGCATTCATAGTAACTTCTTGATCAATCGTGGCTAACATTCGACCATCAAGAGTCCGAACTATGACCTTCACATCAAGTAGTTCAGCAATCCGTTTATGCCGCTCATCTCTTCTCTGTTGCTCTTTTATAGTCACTTCGAGCGCTACAGAATCACCAGAAGCTCCAAGAGTCTTGGCGATTGATTGATCACGCAAAATATAATTGCATCTGTTTGTACCACTATAAGGTACTTCGCAATTTGCTCTTTGTACGGCGGGCTCTGTGACTCTCATTAACTGCCCGGCTTGATCGCGTACATCTCTATACTTTTCGTCAAGTTTTGTTTTAGTCACCGCAGGCTCAAATTTCCTAATTGGCTTGCCGCTAGCATCAACTTGCTCAATTGAAAGCTGCCCTGTTCCAGGTTCAACTAGTTGGTCCAGTCGATTTAACTTAGTCCCTACTTTTGTCGTCTCTTTTGCCACCTTGCCTTGCTCTGATGAGACTATCTCGACATGTCTCAAGAAAGTGGGGGCGAAAACATTGCCGCCCGGCAAAGTGTTTTTAGTCTTGAGCAACATGATGTCATGCTGGCCAGAAGGATTGACAGTATCGACTCTAAGTTGTCCATCTCTTTCAGTTGCTTTACTCTCGCTAGAGAACTGGCCACTTTTTGATTTCAGCGCCTCAAGTGCATCAGCTTGAAGATGAGACAGTACGGTAGCGTTTAACGCTTCAGCGTAAGTGCGACTTTCAAAGTCGGCACCTTTTGGATTCGTCCTACCTTTATCGCCGATGTCTTCTATTGCCATGGTTGTCATACCTTATCAGCAGAGTTTCTGAAATTTCTCTGCCTATCGTATATACCCAAGAGCGACCTTTTGGACACTGCTTTATCCGCTAATTTTCGCTAGCTGGAAGCAGGGGAGCTCACCAAGATGGTTTCGCTCCCTCACTTCTTTAGCTTGAAGCCAGATTCTAGCTTGAAGCCAGATTCTAGCCTGAAGGCCAATTCCAGCTTCAAGTCCCGGGCATTTCTGCCTCATTAGATATTCGATTCAGTTTGCGGCAGCGCCAGTGCCGACCAATCAATTGCGGAGGGATACTGCTTGAGCAGATCCTGCCACTGATCGGCCAAGACGGTCTCTTTCTCCATCAGAATCTTCACCAGAGCATTGATGCGCTCGCTGTCGGCTTTGACGATTGCCACAGCCGCCTTGTAGCACATATTGGTGATGTAGCGAACTTCACGGTCAATCTCGTTGCCGAGGTCTTGACCAAAAGTGGAACTACCACCACCGCCACCAAAAGGCCCTTGAGCCTGTTCTCCCACAGAAATCGGACCGAGGCGCGACATCCCCCAAGTAGCGACCATCCGACGAGCCATATCAGAGGCTTGCTGGAAGTCGTTGCTGGCTCCGGCATCGACAGTGTTGAGGAAGACCTCTTGAGCAGCTCTTCCAGCCATGGCCATAACAATGCGCGAGAGCGCCTGCTGATCGGTAATGCTGACACGGTCGGTGTCAGGCATCGTCTGCACGTAGCCAAGCGCCCTCGATCGGCGCATGATCGTGATTTTCACCACGGGGTCAGCTTCAGGCGCAACCACAGAAGCTACAGCATGGCCAGCCTCATGGAAAGCAGTGTTGACTTTGTCAGTCTCCTTCATGCGCGATTGCTTGTCAGCATCGCTGCTGCCATAACGAACGAAGTCGACGGCTTCATCAAAGTCTTCGTTAGTCACCTCTTTTACAAGTTGAGCCTTGCACTCGTCTTCGCTCAGACCGCTGAGCTTCAGCTCTTTACGCTTAGCGGCGTAGTGCTCAGCTGCGATCACTAGGGCGCGGTTGCAAACACCCTTGATCTCGGCTCCGCTGTATCCAAAGGTGCGCTTGGCCAGACCAGCCAGGGTTACCTCTTTTGCGAGTGGCCGATTCTTGGTATGAATAGCGAAGATTGCTTCGCGGCCAGCGGCGTCGGGGAGGTCGACAGTGACTTGGCTGTCGAAGCGGCCTGGGCGCAGAAGGGCTGTGTCCAGAATGTCAGCGCGGTTGGTGGCGGCGATGACAATGATGCCCTTGTTCGAATGAACACCATCCATCTCGGTGAGCATCTGGTTGAGAGTCTGTTCGCGCTCATCGTTGCCACCACTGTAACCGTTGCCACGCTGGCGACCGACAGCATCGATTTCGTCGATGAAAATAATGTGTGGCTTGTTGGTCTTGGCGGTCTGGGCTCGCCCCCGTTGAAAGAGTTCACGCACACGCAGAGCGCCAACTCCGACGAACATTTGAACGAATTCAGAACCAGAGACAGCTTCGAAAGTACCGTCCGTTTCGTTTGCAACGGCTTTAGCGAGCAGAGTCTTACCTGTGCCCGGTGGGCCCACAAGCAAAACACCTTTAGGCAGCTCAGCACCGAACTCGACGTAGACTTCACCATTGAGGTAGCCTTCCACCAGGCGCTGCAGTTCTTTGACCGCTTCTGGGCAACCGGCCACGTCTTTGAAGCCAACTTTGGCGATGCTGTCGTTGGCCACCCCGTCGGCTGAGCGCGAATTGCCCATGCGCGACATTCCGCCCATTTGCCTTCTCTGCCTCGAGCTAGCAAAAACCATATAGCCGATGAGACCAAGCAAAAAAAAGAGTGGCAGGAGTTGTGAGAAAGCGGACGCGGCCGGTTCTACCGTCTGGAATTTGATGTTAGCTTTTTCCAGCTTGGTCTGAAGATTTTCTTTACCGCCAGCATCCGAGACCGTGACTGTGGTGCGCTGCTTGTTGACGAGTTCGACTCGTACTTTATTTTCGCCGTTGAAGAAAACGACGTTGCTGATGCAGGCTGGGTTCTTAGCGATGAGCTGATAGAGATCGTAGCTGGAGAGAGTGAGCGGTTTTGCTTCCTCAGGGCGCTGTCCGCTGCTTTGGCTCTCTGCTGCTTTGGCTTCAGGGCAAGAAGGCAGCGATTTAGTTGTTGGCGCGGCAACTTTGTCTGCTACCACTTGGCCGGCTACCACAGGGCTTGCAGTGGTTGTGCCTGCGCTTGCCAGAGTGGGTTTTGCAGTGAGACCAACCGTTGCGATGGTGCTCAGGGTGATGAGCATTGCCCCAAGAGTACGGGGAATGAGTTTTTTGTTCGATTTCATGGCAATAGTGTGATGAAGTTAGTGGCAAAGCCGTTTTAAATATCGACTTTTTGAGCGTCTAGCTTTCTTGTCGAAACGACGAAGTTGCTACCCACTCCAATGCATATTGCGCCAGACAGAGCTAGCGCTAAAGAGGGCCCCAAGCCATTGGCGAGCAAGCCAATCAAGAGTGCTCCAGGCGCTGCCGTTCCCATGCTGAGAAAGACGAACAGCGAGAGCACTCGTCCGCGCACCCTCTCATCGCTGATTAGCTGCTGCAAGAGGGCACTAGAACCGCTCATGAGGAAAGTTTGGAACAGTCCTAGCGGAAGAGAAATCAGCAGCGCTAAGGAAAGACTCGGGGCAAAGGCAAAGGCTATGAGCGATAGACCAAAGCCGATTTCGGCAAAGCCAATACCCTTTGAGAGCAGTCTGACATTAGCGAAGCTAGCAAGAAGCAAACTAGCGGTTAACGAGCCAAAGGCCGAGAACGCCAGAATAGTTCCTAGGGCACCCTCCGCCAGACCTAGATGCAGCTTGACGAAGGCCGGGAGGATAACCAGATATTGAAGACCCAATAGACCCATGACCACATAGAGCTGAATCATGGCCCGAGTGAAGGGCTGCTTCCAAACTCTATGCACAAGGCCCCTGAACCCAGTGCTCATGCCCCCCGGAGACAGCACTTTTGCTACCCGAATTTTTGCAATCGTGAATAGCGAAAACAGATAGCTGATGGCATTGATGAGGAAGCAAATCGGCGCTCCCCAGAGAGACAAAACCATGGCAGCCAGGGCTGGTCCGGCTATGCGTGAGATGTGAAGGAGGGAAGTTGTGAGGCTCAGCGCATTTACCAGATAGCTCTTGTCTGGCACTGTCTGACGCACTATCACCTGCCTAGACGGCACCTCCAGAGCATCGAGAATGCCCTGGAGGAAAGTGAAAGAGTACAGCATCGGCAGTGTGAGAGTGGCGGTGCTTGCCACCACAAACAACACTAGTGCAAGCGAGAGTGCTATGGTCTGAGTGACCAGAAGCACCCGTTTGCTGCTCCAGCGATCAGCCAGGCGACCACCTTGGTAGGAGAGAAGCAAAGTTGGCAGAGCCGAAAGAAAGATGTTGAAGCCAAGATTCAATGCTGAACCAGACAGGGTAAAAACCAACCAGGAAAAGGCCATGGCTTGCATGGACGTTCCCGAAATGGATATCACCTGCCCAATGAAAAGTAGCCTGAAGTCTCTAAAACGTAAGGAGCGCAGAGCTCCGCGGAAGGGCGAGGCGACCCTGCCAGATGGTTTAGGCATAGTCACAAGACAAAGGATTTTGTTGCCAGCTGGCGCTTTAGCGTGTTCGCGTTCAGCTGCCGAATGTCATCCAGTCGGCGATTTCTCTCTCTCCGTTGTGTTTCACAGCTTCTGCCAGGAGTGGCTGATTGACGGTGTCACGAAATTCTTCGGTAGAAAGGTGACCGTTGAATGTGCCAGTGAACTGAATGATCGAAGCACTGTTGATCTTCGGTCGGCGCCATTGAATCGTCGGGATCTGAGCAAAGTTTTGGCTCAGGATTTTTTTCCACTGTTCCTGAGGCTGGAAGCCATGGCACCAGATATCCACCCGGTTGTAGTTGGGCGTATTGGTTCTTTGAAAAGCGAATTGCAGGTAAGGCGACTCAACAACCGATTTCTTTGATCTAAGCTGCTTGGCCTTGGCTTGCTCCCGCTCTGGCTGATTCACACTAGGCCTCTTAGCTCCCCCAGAACTGGGCTTGCTGTTGGGCTTGATCACCGGTCTGATAAGGGGTTCGGAGGTTCGACCCTTCTCCGGCCTCATCGAGATGCTGCGCAAGCTATCGAGCTTTTTCTTGCGAACTACCGCAGCTGCTGTCAGGCTTGTCGCTACAGCGCCACCGATAGGAGCAGCATAGGGCTTGTCACCGGCTTGGTTGAACAGGAAATGAGCAGCTGCAAAGCCGCCGGCGACTGAAAGGCCAAGTCGGGCAAGGGCTTTTGCCTTTAGTTTATTGAATTTCATGGTGATTCAAGGGGGTTTAAAAGCCGCGTGGTTAAGAACCTACCGCCCGAAAGCAGTGTATAAAATTCATACTGAGGGTTACTCATGGGGAGTTGGTCTCAAGGTTCCTTGTGCAGAAAAAGCGGCGATACTTCTGTCTAACATAAGGCCTATTGAAAACGCACCGAAGTTCTATTTTAGGTTACCTTCATCGGCAATTTTCCTAGATTCTTAGGTTGCTAGCGGTGCCAGCGCTAGGTATGGCACCTACCGATGATCTGGGAAGATCTAAAACTGGTTGAAGGCACGGCGGCTATAAAGTCAGTTTGCTAGTAGTAAATGCCTCTTCGATAGACATGGTTTCGTCATAGTTTAAGTACTAACATCGAACACTAAGATTCTGCCTCTCGCAGCAAGAAAAAAGTACTGCCCTGGTTGAATAGTGGTGGCTCATGGATAGACCAAACAAAACAAGCAATGACAAGCAGAAGCAGATTAATGCTCTTCTAGATTCTCAGCCAGAATCAAAAGAAGAAAAATTTGGGGTTTGGGCCTTGGTCATTATGGATGACGTCCGCCATATCAAGGTCTCACCCCGTAATAAAGAGGTTCTACCGGGTGGTGAACTGATCATCACTACTGATGGTGCTATTGAGCGACCAACTAAAAAATTTATCGCCAAAGACCTTACACCAGAGAAAAACGGTCCTACCCAACTTCAGATCAGGTACGAAGGTAAAGCTCTAAACTTCAAGCAGATTGAAACTCTTCAACAAGTAGAAAAGTACGCCAAGTTCGCGGGACAGAGCTTTTCCCTTCCAGCTCACGATGTCTTCGCCTGGCAATTAGTGAAAAATCTTCCTCAGCGGCTGCAAAAGCCTAAAAGCATCTTCTCAGGCATGCTGGACCAACCGTCGTGGCCAGCGGCAACGGATAATATGTTTGTTTCAGGCAAGGCGCCAAAACAGAGGCCGATCGAAGAATCACTGGGTCTTACTCGACTACCTGAAGGATTACTTGCTCCTAAACGAGTAGCCGAAGCCATCAGAAGGGCTGAAATCGATGCTGGCTTCAACATTGATGTAACTTCTGCCATTCGCTCTCCAGCCAAACAAGAGCGCTTGTACAGAGAACTTAGAGATAAACAAGATGTTGCTCCTCCAGGTTCTTCGTATCATGATATTGGTCGTGGTGGCATTGCCATTGATGTGGCTAACTGGCAGCGGGCAAAGCCCTACCTCGAGCGCCAGGGCTTTGTGCATGGCGAGCCTGGCCGTGGGCCGTTATGGAACGACCCTTGGCACTTTGTTTTTGCAAAATGAAGCCTACCGGTCGTCAAGCGCCGCGAGCTTACCAAAAAGCCGACCAGGCAAAGTTCTAATCTGACCGTAAATGCTAAACTAACCTGTTTGGGGTGTTTTGTTTCTTACGGTTGCCATTGCCTTGCGGAAGTTTTTGCTTGCATTATCAATGTTGTTTGGGTTGTCGGCTTCGACATGCTTTTGCGATGCGGCTGAAAAACCAATTATCTTGCAGTTTCCTCGGCAGATTTCTGTAGGGGTGCTGACCCGTTGTCATCCCAACGAAAATAGCTATAAGACCGGAAAGTCATTTTGCTCCGAAGAATCAGTTGCCGCCGCTCGTGGCCCGATAGCAGTTCCTCGTGGTTCACATCTTGGCTTGGAGCCTAATTCTGAGTTCTATAGAAATCTAGAATTTATCAAAGGCCTTCCCCCTAATGCTTTTGAAAAAATGACAGTGCGGTTTCGACCTGCAACTGACGATGAAGACATAATTTTTGCTCAAGCACTAAAAAATGTCAGTCGATTAACAGGCTTGAAGCAGCTCGTTCTCAAAAATTCAGACGCTTCTGATGACATTCTTTTGCCTCTCAATATGCTCCGTGAGCTACGCTGGCTTGATGTTAGCCTAACTGATGTTGATGGCAGATTTCTCTCTAAGCTCAATAATCTAAAAAAGCTAGAAGTATTGATTCTCAACGAGACTTCGTTCAAGCAAGAAAATTTGAAGTATTTGAGTAATTTCCCCTTACTTCGTCGTTTAGATGCAGGCAACTGTTTCATTAGTGATTCAGGTCTCACTCTATTGATTGCTGCCTGTCCACAATTATTCTCTCTCGAACTAAATGGAAACTCGAAAATCACTGACACCGGTGTAGCGAAAATCGCTGCCTTGAAAGGCCTAAAACAGTTATCTCTTGCTGGTACACCTGTCTCGATAAAGGGTTTAAAGCTCTTATCAAAGCTAGATCTAGAAGGCCTATGGCTTTCTCAAAAAAGTTTTTCGGAAAAAGAGATTAATCAAATCAAAAAGCTCTTTCCTCACGCGGCGCTACACTTGTCATCCACTGGTAAAGTTGATGCTTTTAACAAGCAAATGTTTGCTCCACTGCACTAAGGAGAGGCACCATATGCGCCACCAGTTTCATTTATTCCTCGATCAAAAGTAGTTCAAGCTTTACCCATGCATCTCAATCTATCGACTAAAGCTCTAACTCTAATCGCAGTGCCTCTACTGATGGACTTGATACTTATTGCTGTTTTGTTTTTTGCCCTTCAGCGCGCCGATTTAGAATCAGTAAAACTCAACAACTCTAGGGCACTCGTTGAAAAGACTGATCGCATAAGCCGTCTAGTGTCTGATGTTGCAATATTGACCTTTAGAAAAAAATTTGGTACCGGATTCAATGATGGCCTGAACAAAACTAGGATATTTGAAATTGAATCGATTGAGTCAGAGATGACCGAAATGGAGAAATTGGCGCAGAAGTCGCCAGCCCGGGATTCTTATCTAAAGGCATTTGCTTCAGCTCGGGACGTCCTGGATAAATTCAAAGAATCATTTGATTCTGAAGATGGTGGTTTGCTTGAGGCTTACCGCTGCATCAATCAGTTGACACCAGCTTACGGTAAAGTTCTTGGTTTGTTGACTGTTGCTAGTGAGTTAGAAACTAAAACAGTGCAAGAGGCAGTTGTTAGAGAAGCGCAAATCAGGCAAGAAGTTCGCAACCTCATTGTCATTGGTTTTGCCACTAACGTTGTGCTGGCAGTAATTTTGACAATCGCCTTCAACCGAGGCATCAGTCGCAGGCTTGCGGCCTTGATGGATAATGCTGCCAGACTTCCTCAAGGGCTCAGATTTGGTCCGCCGCTTAGCGGTGATGATGAACTTAGTCAACTCGATAATATTCTGCGACAAGCTTCAGCAGAACTAGCTGAAGCAAGGAAACAAGAGCGTTTTCTCATTGACAATATGCCCGTAGCTCTTGCGCGGTTAAATGAAGACGGAGCAATCGATTTAGTCAATCCTGAAATGGAAGAGTTGTTTTATTGCACGGCTGATGACATGCAGGACCTTCATCTCTCTGATCTACTTGCTCTTCCGAACGAGGAAGAGATAGTACCAGGCCGTCCAATGGAGCTTAAGCTGAGGGACAGTGACGAAGAAAAGTTTGTTGAACTTGTGGTTAAAGAATTTGGTCACACCAGACTAGCAGCCATTATTGATATTACAGAACGGTTAGCGATCCAGCGGTTGAGAAGACAATTTGTGGCCATGGTCAGTCACGACTTACGCACACCGCTTACTTCTATTCAAGCATCGCTAGAGATGGTCTTTAATGGATTTTTCGGAGAAATTTCGGAGGAAGGAAAAAAACAACTGACCCGTTCTGAACGCAGTGTCGACCGCATGATACTGCTGATAAATGATCTGCTCGATCTCGAAAAATTAGACAATGCCGGATTTAAGCTCAATCAAAGCACTGTCGATATTGCCGATGTAATTGAGCGGGCCCTGGAAGCCACTATTTTTAATGCCCAAGATCGCGGGGTGACACTGAGCTACCAAAGAAAGACCTTCCAATGTTGGGCCGATAGTGACAGAATCGTTCAGGTTTTAATTAATTTGATTGATAACGCTATTAAATTTTCTCAGCCAGGACAAATTATCAGCCTCAACGCTGGATTGAAATCAGGACATCTCGAAGTACAGGTAAAAGACCAGGGGCGCGGCATCCCAGAAGAAATGAGAGAGCAAATCTTTGAGCGTTTTGTGCAGGTGAGCAAGGAAGATAAAAACAAACGCCATGGCACAGGCTTAGGTCTTGCTATTTGTAAAGCGATTATTGTGAGTCATGGTGGTCAAATTGGGGTATCTAGTAAACCAGGAGAAGGCAGCACCTTTTGGTTCTGGCTTCCGTTAGAGGAACCGAATTGATGTCAAAGATCCTTTTAGTTGAAGACGATGACGATCTTCGTGAGTCATTAAAAATCTGGATTAAAAAAGAAGGCTTCAACATAGAAGCTTGTCGCGATGGTGAATCGGGCTTAGAACTTATGGCAATGTCAGAGTTTGACGTGATCATTCTCGACTGGCAGCTGCCTGGCATCGCTGGCATTGATGTTCTTAGACATTACCGCATGAAAGGCGGTCAAACTCCCGTTATCTTTCTCACCGGGAAAGACCAGGTTGATGACAAAGTCATCGGGTTAGAAGGCGGTGCTGACGACTACCTTACTAAACCATTCAAGATGCAAGAGCTAACGGCGCGATTGAAAGCCTTGCTTCGGCGCAACCGGGATATTATCGAGAGCGTTATTACTTTTGGTGATTTGCAATTAGATCCCAGCGCAAAATCACTGAAACGCAATGGTGAAGAGTTAAAGCTTCCTCCTCGAGAATTTTCGCTTTTAGAGTTCTTGATGCGCCATAAAGAAGAGACCTTCCCGGCCAACGACCTATTGCGGCATGTCTGGTCGACCGATTCGCAAGCAACTGACCAGACGGTCAGAACCTGCATTAAAAGAGTCAGGCAAATCATCGATACACCGGAGCAAGATTCTTATATTGACAATATTCACGGCCACGGTTACCGCATGAATTTCGAACTTTTGAAGAAGAGGCAGTAAATTATCAGTCACTTACCGCAGTCTAGATTTGACAGGCAACGTAGCCTAGTGCTGCGTTTGTAGCCTGATTTTGTAGCCCAATTTTTACTTCGCGGCCAATCTAGTTGGCGTTAGCACAACGGCAAGGGAATAAATTTTCTCTGTCTCAATGCCGCCTCAATTTCGGGTGCTAGAGCTGGCACTAGGTTTTCAAGCTGCAAATGAGATTTACAGAAGCTATACGAGGATCTATGACTGTGTCTCATGAGTATTTATCTCAATACTAAGCTAATGCTAGTTTGACAGTGCATATCTTTTCACACCATAACTTCGGAGCACCTGAGAACAAACCCGTTTAACTACCCCTACGAGTATTAGACCAGTTTGGCTCAGTTTCTCTGTGTATCGGCTGAATCGATGTGTTTCCGTCAAACAAACAAAACAACCGAGAAAATCTCATGTCCTTCGCTCAACAACTTCAACGCGCTCAACAAGACATCGCTTTCATCGCTCTCTCCGCTGAAATTACTGCTTTCCTGCACCAGACCAGCGCCCTCGTTCTGCTTCGTGCCAAAGAAGCTCAACTGCAGGCAAATCGTCTTCATGCTCCCGTTTCCGAAAAGCTTTCCCAAGCCCACATTCAGAACGTCAAGCGCGAACTGGCTACCGCTAAGACTCGTGCCGAGGCTCTGACTACCAAGGTCGAGCAAGCTACCTACCCGACCTTCATGGCTCGCGGCAAAGCCGATGCCCTTACCGCCCTGCAAGCACTCGTTCTCGACCTCGATGCTCTGGCCAATTTCCCTGAGCTGCCCCAAGCTCCGGCTCCCGAGCCTTCCCCGGCTCATGCCCCCGAGCCTCCCGCCGCTCCCTCTCCGGAGCCCGCTCCCGAATCCGCTGACATTCTCCCCGCCACCCAAGAAGATCCTGATCTTCAGCAGCTCGACTGAGTTCAAAACGGACAGGTTGCGTGGCATCTGCCAATGAGTCTCTTTTGATTCGGTAGATGCCTAGTTTCACCTAGCGATAGGAAACGGCAACGAGGTGCTTTTTGTATCTCGCTGGGTTTCCTTCGCTAGGTTTCTTTTTACCTCTTGAGAGTTCTTGCAGCCACGTCTGGGAACTCTTTAGACCTCTTCTGAAAATCAATACAAGTGCCCTTCAGTATGAGTCACCCATCAATCCCAAACTTACTTCCAAGCCCATTTCCACCCCGATTCCCGTCTCAACATTCTTCGTCTGGACCGCTTGCCGATATTGCTTTGCCAGTGCCACTTTCGCATGACCTGCCAACATGGCTTTTTCTGGACAACTGGAAGACTCTCTTTCGCGCTACCTATCCTGAGCCGATTCTCCAATTCCAGAGGATTTGCAACTATCGGACTGACACTCTTGTTGGCTCTCTGGCGAATACTCCCGACCCTGAATTCATGCAGGTTTGCCTGACCACAGCCAGCAAGCGAGTAAAGCACGCCCTGCGCATCGATGGCCTTGTGGTTGAAGAAGACCCGGCTGAATATCTCTGGATTGTCGCCAACAAACTCCAATTCGACATACCTCCTGGTGCCGAAAATGCACTAGCAGAGCTGGTCGAAGATGAGAAGAACGGCCTCTGCCAATTTCTCGATGTTACGCCGCAGTTGCAGCATTTTCGCGACATGGGTCTGAAGTTGGCCATGCTTTCCAATGCCTGGCCCTTTCCGATGCCGCAGATTTTCAATCAAGCAGAGGGTGGTCTGGCACCAAGCGCCTTTGACCGCCTGATAATGAGCTATGAAGTCGGCTCTGCCAAGCCATCCCAAGCTTTCTATCAAGAGGCATTGCGCCGCTGCAATGCTGCCCCCGCCGATTGCATGATGGTTGGCGATAACCCTGACCTGGATATCCGCCCCGCGCGCAGCTCTGGCCTTCGGGCTGTTCACATTGACCGCTATGGAGACTGCCACGACTTTGTTCCTGGCGTTCCGGTGGTTAAGAAACTGAGGCACCTCTACCGACCCGATTGACTCTCATCTGATTGTCGAGGGTTTGCCTGGGAGGGGCTTCAAGTCGCATCTCAACGATCTAACTTGGAGTAAACAAATGACGCTAAAAATCCTCCCTGAGGCGAATATTTTTTCTCGTAGCAAGAGGGTGTTTCAAATCTTCCTCTTGGTCTATGGCTTTCTCAGACAACGCGCCGCCCAATCTGGCAACTCTGCCTTAAGTGCCGAAGAAAAAGAGCACCAATTAGCTGCCTGGGCCAAAGAGCAATTCATCCGCCTCGGTCCAACTTTCATCAAACTGGGTCAGATAATCAGCTCCAGAGCAGACCTCTTTCCCCGCATCTGGGTAGAGGAGTTCTCGACCCTTCAAGACAAGGTCAACCCCTTCAGCTTTGATGAAGCGAAAGCGGTTATCGAAGACGAATTGGGAGCACCGATTGGTGAGCTTTTCTTGACGATTGATCAAGAGCCAATTTCGACGGCCAGCCTTGGTCAGGTGCACCGGGCCCGGCGACGCATTGGTCAGGAGATTGTGGAACTGGTGGTGAAAGTACAGCGCCCCGGGGTTGAAGAGCTGGTCAAACTCGACCTCTCCGTGCTGCGCTCGATCGTGCAACACCTGTTCTTCTTTCCTCGCTTCACAAAAGAAGCAGACCTCTTCGGTTTTCTCAATGAGCTTGAGACCACGTTCTTTGCTGAGCTCGACTACAAAATTGAGGCAGCCAATACCGAAGAGTTTCGCCAGATGTTCCCTCAAGATGATGCGTCATCGGGCGTGATCATTCCCTGGATTGACTACGAGAGAAGTCGCAAGAGGGTTCTGACACTGCAGTACATGCCCGGTACCAAGGTATCGAAGTTCAGCGGAAGCAATGAAGATGTTCAAGAGGCCGCAGCAATTCTCATCAAGGCTTTCTTGAAGCAATTCGTTACTGTTGGTGTCTTTCACGCTGACCCTCACCCTGGCAACATTGCTGTCACCAAGGTTGACGGCAAGGTGAAAGTGATTTTCTACGACTTCGGCATGGTCGGCCGCCTGTCAGAAGGCATGCGTGATTCGATTTTGCTAATTGCCGGCAATGCCATCAAGGGCGATGCCAAAGGCCTGGTCGAGGAGTGTGTCAAAGCTGGGATTCTCAACAGCAGCGCCCTGGAAGACCAAGATGTGCTGGGAGTTTTTCAGCGCTTCACCGGCAACATGGACAAAGTCTCGGCTGAGACCATTGGTGTACTGCAACAACAACTGTTCAAAGCATCAGAGTCAGGTGGAGTAGCCTTCCCTCGCGAACTCACTCTGGTGGGCCGCTCTTTGATTTCTATTGAGGGCAACTTGAAAGCACTGCAGGCGGTCTACCCTGAACTCAATTTGGGCGGCGTAATTTCAGGCGAGACAACCGCTCTGGCCTCAAGGCTTCTGGGTGAGCCCCTCGACCCACTGGAGCGCATTCAGTATGACTCTGAAAAGCTGAAGCGAATCGGCTTAACTCTTTTGAAGAAAGGTCGAGTTTTGTTCGACCAAATTGAAAGAGGCGAGCTGCAAATTGCAGTGAAAGATGTTGGTACCGCCAGCGCCGTGAGAAAACTGCGCTTCGGCGCTAAAAGTATTTCTGCAGCAATACTGTTTGCCACATTTTTCATTCCGGGAATTTTGCTGCTCGAATTGCGCCGAGACTTTATTGTCGGTCTGCCGCTTCTGGCTCTCTCGATCATCTTCCTCGAGCGTTGGTATCTGGCCGAAAAGCGTCTGGATAGCTGATGCTTCCCAAGCAGAAGTTGGCGATGGTCCACCCCGGGCACCTGCGTTTGCTGGTTGCGAACGCAGGTTTTTCTTTCCCGTGGTCCAAGTAAATAGCAACTGCACCGTTGCTGGTTGCTTGGACCGCAATCGCCAGTTAGCGCAGCCCAGAAGTAGCCTGAAACAAATGGCTAGTTCAGCTGCCTGATAGATATGGAACCGACACAATTGAAAATCTACAATTCGTTTTGTTCCCCCCAAGGAGATAAGACGATGTCAGAGAGAGCACACTTCAACAAGAGCGAGCCTGCAACAGGGAAACCGCGTGAAACAAAACCTGATTGTGATCCTGTAGATATCACGGCACGACGGCTCTTGGATGCTATAAAAACCGAGGTCTCTGGGAAACCTGAGGCTCTTGATGCTGCTAGGACAGTCAGGGGAATACTACAAAGTGCAGCCTGTGCAGGTCCTTCATTTGTCAATGCTGTCGTACGAAGAGCAGATCATATAGAGAACGTAGCAAATTCAACGGCGGCGGGGCGCTTACGACACCTTCCAAAAATCATATTGGAGAACAGCAATCGTGACAACCCATTGATTCCACCTCTCTATTTCAAAGCTGAGAGAACCGCCAAACCTGATTCGTTAATGGGTCAAGTAGTGGAGTCAATTCTGGCACCCTTTAGCATTGACAAAACAGTTCACTTAGTTCCAGGTGGCAGTAGCGACGCTTGTAAGCCGAAACCGCACGGTAAGTCTCTCGCCCCTCGTGGTTAGAGGCACAAGCCAAACTCTCAAACCTTAATCCCCGATCCGCACGCCTGCGGTGGGGCTGGTGCAATTCCAGTGCTGGCCGGGTGAGGACCGCTCCCGACTGGGGAATTATCCAACTAAGCTCCGCTCTGTTCTCACGAACAGGTTGGGGCTTAAGTGTTAAATCCCATTGAGCAATTTCTCGCGAAATTCTCTTTCAACAACCACTCCTGAACTCCGAATAGTCATGAAAAAAACTGCAAAGTCGAACAGCAATACCAAGACCAATCAAGTTGTGCAAATTTCAGCTTCAGGGAAAGGCGGTGCGAAAGGCACGAAGCAAGGCACAAAGAAGGGTTCCGAGAAAGGCTCCAAGAAAGTCGAACTGCAGCCTGCTGCTCAGCTTCGTTCTTCAGGTAAAGCCGGTCCGGGCCTTCCTCCTGAGCTCTTCGATGACCAGCTACCTGAAGGCGTAGGCCCTGAGTACTACAATGGCTAAGAATCGCTTTCGAAGCCGTCGTTGGAGGTGGCCCTGGAGGCAGGTAGACATTGATCGCGTCGAAGGACAAATTCAACGCTGGGCAGCCAGTGTCGTCACCTTTCCCGAGGGCACAAAAGCTGCAGCTGGTCCCAATACTCAATATCACATCGTCGTTAACTTCAGGTCGTACAAAACTGATGGCGACAGCCTCAACGCTGCCTACTTAGCCACTGCCAAGGTCAACGACCATGTCATTCTCGTGGTGCGCCGCGCCAAAAGAGGAGACCAAGACATGAATGACACCATCGTCGATGTGCGCTCGATTGAATATCGAGATCCTATCTCAAGCGTCAGTGTCTTTGACATGGTGCGCTTCTTCAAACGGCTCATCGCCCTCGATTACCAATGACCTTGCAGCAGGCCACTTGAACAAATCTATCCCCTCTATTCACCATGGAAACAACTTACCAAGATGTCACATGCATCTTAGTCATCACCATAGTGTTCTTTGCCTTCCTGGCAAAATTCACTGGGGTGAACTTTGATCATCCAGCGACATATCACACCACCGATGATAGCAACAGCGATGTCAATCTGCAGCTCTATCGCACCGCTGTAGGTCTCTTTGAAGACCAAGACTACGAGGCTGCAGCAGCGACTGCAAGACTGGTCTCCTCTGAAGACCCCCTTCTCAACCTGGAAGCAACCAAGCTGATCGCCCTTTGCGATTACAAGTCAGGCAACTGCGACCTGGCAATTGATGAAATGCAACAGGGTTTGCAACTGATCGCTACTTTTGAGAACCCCGACGCTGCTGAGCTGAGGATGTTCAAGCTTACCTTTCTCAGCTTGTTGGCAGAGATTTACATGAGCCAAGACAATGACGACCTTGCCTGGCGCATGCTTCATGAGGCACAGCCACTCGCTGAGATTGAAGATGCTGCGAACCAGGATCCACTTTTCAGAAAAGGGGCCCTCGCATCGATTCACCACAACCTGGGCATTCTTTACGAGCGCTCTCGGCAGTGGTCCCTGGCGGCCAAGCACTATGGGCTGGCTTATCAGATTTGGCAAGAGTTTCCCGACTGCGAGCAGCGCTGCAAAGCCAGTCATGCGGGTTACATGACCTGCGGCGAGAACGCTCTGCGGCAAATGTACCAAGGCTCAGACTGATTCAAGAAAAATCGCACTAAATCCAATGAAAAATCCCCAAATCAAGTTCCCCACTGGCAAAAGGCTGATTGAAAGCGCAAGGCCTGTGAGGCTGATCAATTGCCGCCCTGGTCAAGATTGGCCCAATAGTCCGGCAAGGCAGCCGGGTCGACTCCTGGCGAGACCAAGCGGTGGGCAGATTTGCAGCGAGCCACTGATCATTCTGCCAGGTACAGGTCGCAAGACCTTCAAGATGCCTAGCACCGAAGAGCTGATTCTGTCTTGCGTTTTGTACATCAACAAGCTTGGTGAAGAACAAAGGGCCAAGCAAGCAGCCGCTCGTGGCTCAAGGCGTCGGGTGAACAAGAACAAGGCTGAAGCAGGAGAGCAAGAAGGAGCAAACAAAGCAAAACAGGAACAAGTCAGGGCGCCCGCCGACGATAACGTCACGAACAACGGCAATAGCGGTGATAGCGCGCCTGCTCCTGTCGCGCCTCCCGCCGCAGCGGCGACGGTGCCAGTGGTCAACCGCCACGGTGGCACTCTCTTTCTTGCCGCCGGTGGTCTCAGTGCTTCAATGCACGCTGGTCGGTTCGAGGAGCATCTTGCCCCTATCTTTGATCCCAGTCAAGGCATTGAAGATTGGGCTGCTAAGCATATGCCAGCCAAGTATCAGGAGACTGTTGAGAGTCTGCGCTTTCACTGGGCGGAGATCAAGAAACTCTTCGTTGGCGACGAGGAGCGCGCTCACTTTCATGTTTTGGGAGCGCTACCCAGCGTCATGCATGCGGTATCGGCCAATTTCCCTGGCGCCAGCGAAGAGCAGGTCATTTCTCTTTCAGTTAACGTGATCAGCGGCGCCCTGAGGCAGATCATGAGTGTTCTGGAGATGTGGGACTCTAGCTTTGCCCAGCAACGGGACGGTAAGTACTTCGAGCTGATGTACTTGACCTACTCTCTTGAGCAGGCCTTCAAACTGATGACGGCGGGTGCTGAGACCATGGTGATGCACGTCGGCGACATTTACATGCCCCGCTACTCTGGTGGCGGCCCTGCTACCATCCCTGGTGCCCGTGGCCCGCTCAACGCGCACCTGATGATGGTGCCCTTTAACATGCGCGGTTCGCTTCTGATCAACATGCCGGTTTTCTACCATGAATTCCGCCATGACGTATTTGCCGACGTGCCGCTCATGCATGAGCAAATGGCAGAGGCGGTGATCGATGCCATCGACAGCAATGCCAAACACTTCAATCTTTCAACCAAGACGATTACGATCGCTGGTCAGAAGGTGGCAATGCTTGATTTGATCAGGCAGATTTTTGTTCAGACATTGACCGAGACCGATGCCGACGTGGCTGGTGGTGTGCTTTTCACTGGCCCTGCTTTCGGTTTTTCGCTGATCAGTCTTTTCAGTGCCCTCAACTCTGCGGAAGAAAATCTGCTCACTACAGACGCTCTTCTGCGCAGCGACGGCTACTTTGAGGTCGACAACGACGGTGAGTTCGTTGTCGGTGTTCACATGCCTGACTACCCGAGAGCCTATGTGGTTGCAGAAGCCATGAATCAGCTCGGTTTTACTGCTGCGGCGGGCGAGTTGAGGCTGCTAGCCGATCAGGCTGCAGGCGACACGAAGCCGACCATGGTGACTTGGCACAATGTTAACCACGACGATAGGCGCTTTCGCTTCAAAATCGAGGTGCCTTTTGCTGACCTGATGGAAGTGGCGCCGGTAGTGGTTGATGCCATCATGAACACTCCCTTGGAGTGCTTGGGTAATCGCTCCATGCGAGATCTGGTTTTCTTTGATGACGCTAAGCAAAGCAAGGTTGAGGAGTTGACCGCCAATCTCCAAAACGGCTTCTATAGCTTTCGCGCTGACATCGGCGACGTGCACCCCAACTATGTTGGTGCTGCAGCCTTCATGGCTTACTGGAACCTTTGCATGAGCGGTGTTCGTCCGCCCATCGCACTGAAGAAAACTGAGGCCGGTGCTCGCCTGATGATGGATGAAGTGATCCGTCGCAATGCCGGTGGTTTTGACACCGACAAATTGGAACAAAAAGAGTGAGTGAGAGCGGAGAGCGGTCATGACAGATGGAGGATTTGATGGAGGCGGTCAAGGCTCTGATGGATCTGATGGACACGATGGCTTTGACGGCAGTGGCCTAGGCCACTTCGATGGCCATGGAATTCACGGTGTCTTTGACGGAGTCTACGATGGCATGGACTTCGGCCACAGCGGTGACGGTGATGCGGTCTTCGACGCGCTTGTTGTAGCTCACTCGTTTTACGATTACGACTCTCACTCTGCCGATATCGACGGTACTGTCGATATCGGCCAAGCGCATTTCGCTGACCACGGAGATCTTGATGCCCCTGATGCAATTGATGCGATAGGGGCGACTTTCTCTGGGGTGTTTGACCCAAGCAAAGAAGCCTTTGGCGTTGCGGTCTCTGGCCATCGCTATATCGACCTCATCGGTGTTGTCACTACAGCGCTGAGAAGTCGCCAGCTAATGGAGTTGTATACTCCTCTGGGCGCGCGTAAACGCATACAACCAGCCAACTTTGAAGGCATACTGCCTAAGCGAGCTGCCACGAGAAGAATGCCAGCTGTCATGCCCAATGGCTACCACCCTGGCGCCACCGGTCTGACCTTTCAATGGCGTTCTTTCTGGCAACGCGGCAAGCAAACATTCTGGGACAAACTTTTAGGCAATCCTCTTTGCCTCGATTCCCAACGTCGCTGGAACATCGACGTCAGTATCAGACAATGGTACTTCAGCGAGGCGGACGACTACGAAACCGAGATTCTAGCGAATGTCTGGTGTCCGCACATGGGCCGAAACCCGTACAGTCAAGATCGCTTGGAGCAACTGGCCATAGCTAAAGATTTCATCAAAGAGATTGCCGAAATTTTAGGGCGCTGTGCACCGACAGAGCGCTCACTCCGATATCGAAGAAAAACCTCTCAGTAACCTTAAATGACTCAACAACAACAACAACAACCAAAAGATAAAGACAACGGGACAGAAACAGCTCACGATAGGGGTTTAAAGGCAAAAGCAATGGCTTTCTTCAAAACCTCGTCACAGTTCGCTTCTACTGTCAGTTCTGCCTTTGGCTCTGCGCTTAGCTCTGCGCGCAAAGCGGCTGGCCAATTTAGGCTTCCAGTCAAACCGGCTGTTTCTTTCAAGAAAGAGCGGCTTCTGCCTTTTGCCCTGATTGGCGCATCGGCTCTCTACCTTGTTGGTGTGCCCCTGGCCCAACCATATCTCGTCAAAATCTGGCAGCTAGCTCCAATCTGGTTCGTGCCTATTTTGACGGTGCCGCTGGTGATTCTGATTACAAGGAAATCCAAAGCGAAGCTGGCTAAGAAGAGTGCTCTTCTCGGTGGCACCGTGGCAACCAGCGCTGCGCTATGCGCTTTGCTGATTATCGCCAATACAGCACCCTGGTTTGTGCAGAGCCAAATGGCCGCTTCACTCAGGCCCGTCAAACTGAGCGAACTTCCCATCACCGAGAATCTGCGAATTCTTGGTCAGGGCACCGCTTCTTGGTACTTGCACAGCAAAAACCGCGACAACCGACTTGAAACAGTTGGCCTGCCGCAACTGGCGCGTGAGTGCAGCGATACCTCTTGCTCGCTGTGGTGGCAAAGTGCCTACAGCTTCAAGACTGGCCGACTGGGCAGTTGGCTTCCCCGCATGCTTGGCTCGAGCCAGAGCATTCTCAGAATCAACGCTTCTGAGCTTGAGACGAGCAGTGAAGCCAACAGTGGCGCCAACACGAAGTTTCTCTTCGGCGAAGAATCTGCCGTCACTGAAACCCTGTTTCGCCTGCACCATCCCCTTTCTCAGCGAGTGGAAGCGACCTATTATCGCAGTCCAGAGGATAAGTGGAGTCTCCTCATTCCCTACATCAGCTACCGGCCCACTGTGACTGGCACCATGCTGCCCGTTCTTGGTGGCGTGATGGAAGTGAACCAGTGGGGCTGGATCAGCGACCACACCGTCGAGGAGGGTGCTCGACTGTTCCCCGGCGCAGTTCTCTACCCCAGTGTCTTGGCCAGACAATATGGCGAGGCATATGGTCATTACCGTACCGGTCTGCTCAATGTCTGGCTCAATGAATCTGGCATTGATCAAATTAGCGAAGATACACCGAAGGCCGGCGAGAACCAGCAACCCTATGTTCAATCATTCGTCGACAGCGCTGGCCGTGCCACCCTGCAGGAAGTGATTGCCCTTGAACCTGCTGGTAAGCAGAGCTTTGGCTTGTCCGAGCTGCTTTTCTTTGACGCTCAAACCGGCAAGACGCAAGTTTATGAAGTTCCGGCGGCTAGCGATCTCAATGGCCCTCGTCGAGCTTTGAAGCAAGCAACAAACGCTGACCCTGAGACTGATTGGACGGCATACTCAGTGCAAGAGCCAAGACTGGTGGTGCGCAATGGCGACAGTGCGGGCTCCGTCAAGAAATATTGGCTCATGACTCAAGTCAAAAACGAAGGCGATGATCACACCGCAGTGCGAGTGATTCTCACTGACATGGAAACGCTGAAAACCATCGGCTTTAACTCGCGCAGTGAAATGGAGAATTTCATTAGCAGCGCCAGTGCAGCTGAGTGATTGCTAGAGCGATTGCTAGCTCGCTCTTTCTTAACCCAGAGCACCCCGATTCGAAAAATGTCTACCAACAACTCTCCAGTTACGTTCAAGCTCATCGTCAAAAGCTTGGCAGCCCTTCTTGTGTTCATCTTTCTCCTTGAGTTTCGAGTGCACATTGGATTCCTGCTGCTTCTGCTGGCCGTCAAGACTCTCATCCTGGGCCTTGTACTGGCTTACTTAGGCACTTTCAAGCCTGAACTTCTGAAGAAGTATTCAGAGCAAGCAGCTAGCTCCTGCGAATTTTTGAAAGGACTGATTGCTAAGACTTTCAAGGGTGGTACTACTGTCAATACCGTTCCCGCAGAACAAGAGGACAAGACTGACAGCGAGAGCTAAGAAGCTGGCTTCAATTGGTATTCGCTCTATCAACTCTGCCTCACACAACCGCCTGCGATTCTGCGGGCGGTTGTGCTTTACCAACTTCAGGAAAAACCAATGAAACTACTCAACTTCTTCAGAAAGCTCAGTGTACGTCAAGCTCTAACCATCGCCGTCATTCTCGACGTACTTTGGGCCACGCTGGTCGCCACTTTCGGCGCTAGCGTGTTCCACATCCTTGGTGTTGCTGGCGGTGCCGGTGCCACAACTCTTGGTATTGGCACAGTGATTGGCTGGATACTCGCATTCATCGTCGCCCTCTTGCAAGGGGCCATCTTTATGGTCGTGTTCACAGTTCTCACAGTGATGATCCTGTCGTTTTTCTCTAGCAAATAGCCTTGAGCAAACTTCAATCTTGAGGATCTAAAAATGGCCTACGAAAATTGGAAAGAAATCCTGGAATTCGCTCGCTGGGCGCCTTCCCCTCACAATATTCAATCTTGGCGCTTCAGAATCGAATCTGAAGACCAAGTTACGGTCATGTACGACCCCTCCAGACTTCTGCCCGATACCGACCCCACCGGGCGCTTCTGCACCGTTGGCTTCGGCATCTTGGTCGAGCTCATCAGAATCGCCGCGGCACCAATGGGTTTTTCCGTCAAGGCGCAATACCTTGGCGTGCCCCTTGATGCAACGAAGGAGGGCTATCAGCCTTTCATCACTCTCACCCTGGTACCAGAAGCAGAAGCTGTCAATGAACCTCTGCAGCGAAAGCTCATTCTGGAGCGCCGCACCTCTCGCCTTCCCTACAACGACGAGCCCCTCGACGAGGCTGTGCTGAGCGAGCTAACTCAAGTAGCTGCCGACTTCGGTCACAAGCTTGAATTCTCGCAAGACCAAGAACAAGTGAATTGGGTGGTTCGCCTCAATGCCGACACCATGTTTTATGACATGGGCGAACCCCTTTCTCGCAACGAAGTGGGCGGCTGGATACGTTTCAGCAGGCAAGAAGCGAAGCGCAAAGCCGATGGCCTTGCCGCTTACGCCATGCACTTTCCGGGGCTCCTGATGCGCCTTTTCGTCAAGCACAACTGCCTCTTCCATCTGCCCGGCGTCTATCAACTGACCCGCGCGATTTACATCCGCTCTATGAAGGGCACTCGAACGGTTGCTTGGCTCTCCGGTGCCTTTGTCACCCAAGAAGAATGCGACCAGGCAGGGCGCATGATGGCTCGCCTCTGGCTGACCATGACCAAACACGGTGTTTATCTCCATCCCTTCGGATCGGTAATCACCAATGGCAAAGCTCACGCCGAGATGGTCGAGCATTTCGCCAGCGCAGAGCGTCAGCACGATCTCTGGCTTCTGCTGCGGCTCGGTCACAGTGACTTGCCACCCCAAGCGCATCGCCTCACTCTTGAGCAACTGTTGATTGATTGATTCACTGACCGACTCATCTACTGATCGATTGATCGATCGAGTGATTGATCGAAACTTCTAATCGTAACTACCCAGGAAACTAACATGAACATGAACATCAAGAAGCGCTTGATCTTCTCTTTCGTTTTCATCGCCGCAGTTGTTCGCAATTTTTCAATCCGTCGCAAATTCGGCTACAAGCTGCTTTTCATCGAGGCGCTCTCCGACTTCCGCACCCTCATGGGTAAGTGGAAGGCCTGGTACTGCTTCGAAAAGGCGAAGCGTGAATGCCCGGCTTACGCTGCCTTCGTCGCCGAGCATGGCGGTGAAGTGGTGCTAAATGGCCTGGTGCCAGACTTGAGCAGCGTGCCAGCGATGGACAAGCTGAACTACGTCAAGCGCTACTCTATGGCACAGCGCTGCCACGGCGGTCAGCTACCCAACCGTGGTGCTGTGATTGACACTTCTTCTGGCTCCACCGGCAAACCCACTTCTTGGGTGCGCGGCAAGCAAGAGCGTGAGGCGGTAGCGCAGGTGATGCAAATTGCTCTGCGTCAAATCATCCCCGACAAGCAGATTCTCTTTGTCAACGCCTTTGCCCTTGGCCCCTGGGCAACCGGTATGTGCGTCAGCCATGCAGTTTCGGATGAGTGCCTGCTGGTGTCTGTTGGTCCCGATGTGGACAAGATCGTCGATGTACTCAATGACTTTGGCCCAGACCAGTTCTTGTATGTGATTGCCGGCTATCCACCCTTCTTGAAGATGCTGGTAGACAGCAAAGCGGTGGACTTGAAGAAGTTTGACGCCATTGCTTTCTACGGCGGTGAGGGCATGTCAGAAGCGATGCGTGACTACCTGATGGGTTCCTTCGCTGCAGTTTACGGTGACTATGGTGCTTCCGATCTTGAAATCAATATCGGTGCCGAGAACGATTTCACCGTTGCTCTGCGGCGCCTGATGGCCTCAAACGAAGCGCTTCGCCTCAAGCTCAATAGCTTTGTCGCCGACCGCCCCGGTCTTGAGCGTCTGCGCCATGGGCTGCCTCACATCTTCCAATACAACCAGCTCGACTACTTCGTCGAGTCTAACGACGAAGCTGAGCTGCTCGTCACTCTCTGCCGCGCGGCAAATGTGGCACCCAAGATTCGCTATAACATTCACGACAACGGCTTTGTGCTGCCCTACAAAGAGCTGCTCGCCATTCTTGTTGAACTGGGCATCGACCCCGCTTCGCTACCGCCCGTGATTGCCGGTCTGCCCCTGATGTTCCACTATGGCCGCTCCGACCTGGCAGTCTCCTACTATGGCTGCAAAATTCCACCGGCGGCAATCGAGAAGATTTTCTTCGAGCTGCCACAGCTGGCGCAAATCTTCAACAGCTTCCGTTTGATCACCCGCGAGGACGAGCAGCACGACAAGCACCTGACCCTTGCTGTGGAGCTGACAAAGGGAGTGGCTGTGCCAAGCGAAGACGAAATTGCACGCCTCAAAGAGCTCGTCTTTGAAGCTCTTGCCCGCGACAGTCAGGACTATCGCGAGTCTTCGCGTATTGCCCTGCAACGCAGTGTCACTCCCAGCCTTGAGTTCCATCTCTTTCGGGAAGGACCTTTCCGAGGCTCGGACATCCGCATGAAAGCTCAGTACACCGACGAGAAGTAATTTCAAACGAGGAAAAAACAATTATGGACTTTGCAAGAAACTCTGATTCCGAAGAAGCCAACTGGCAGGTGAAACGTGGTTACGCCGCCAAGGTGACCGCCGGTGCCCTCAGCGCCGAACATATCGGTCGCGGTGTGATCGAAGTACTCTACCGCGATTCCGAGTGGTTATATCTCAGTGGCTTCACGCCTCGCGCCGACGGAGGCGTTGATGTCGAGTATCTCACCGTTGAAAAACTCAAAGTCGATGAGCGTATTGATGACAATGTTCGAACCGTAGTCCACGGGACGAAAGTGAAGAAGCACATCGTCGCTGTACCGGCAGCAGTCGAGATGACAATTTCGAACCATTCGGTCATGCGCCCGGTGGGCAAACGTGTCACGGCAGTTACTACCACCACTGTGGAAAGTCTCGAAGACGAATTTGCATAATTACTCGCTTAGTTATTCACTTCGTCTATTTCATGCCAGAAGACGAATCAAAGCTAAGCTGCGATTCGTCTTTTGGCGACAAAAATAAAACAACAACAAAAGAAATTTCAATGTCTTCACTTACCCTTGCAGCTTTACTGGTGCTGGGAAACCTGATTGTCATGGTAGCTGTCTTCTGGTACCTTCATTGGCGCAATCGCGACCTCTTCAAGGACCGCAAGCTTCCGCCAGTCAATTCTCAGGATCCATTCTTCAGAGATTACAATGGCCTCTTCAACTTTCTAGACCGTATTCCATTCTTGCGCCGAAGCGGCACCTCCAACGAGTTCGACTTGTTTAAAGCACTTCTGCTTTCTGGCGCACCAATTCTCGCTATTCAGTTAGTGTTGCTTCAGCCCAGTCTGACAGTGGTGCTTCTTTCCATAGGTACTGCGCTCGCGGTGCTGAACGTGCTGCTTCTCCTTCACCCATTGCTCAAATGGCTCAGCCGTTAAAGAATGCAGACTGCACCTAAGGCTTTTGTCACGGTCTAGTTCTTTCGCCTATTTGTGCTCTTTGCTCTTTACCAAGCAGCAAAGAGCACAAATTTTCTTTTTTTGAAGCGTCTAATTGACCGGTCTACTAATTACTTTCTTTTTTTGTAGAGGTTAAGGCCAGGCCTCTAACTGTGGCATTGCAGGCTTACCGTAAGAAGGCAGATTCATAGCAATGTTCACGATGCTCTAGACATAGAAGCGTCACAAAATAGCCTCTATTGTTTGTGCAGTTAACTACAAATTTTAAATACGAACTTCACTAGATGAAGGAGCAGAAAATGCCACAATTAGAAGGCAACGAGCATCAGGCTGGCAAAGGAAACGATAAGCCCGGTGCGCACAACAAATTGCTAGATGATAGCTTGAATCTCATTAAGGAACACCCAGCCGAAGTTGTGGCAGGAGCGGCAGGAGTGGCAGTAACTGTTGGCACGATTGCTCTTCTCAAAGGGAAAGCTCTTCCAGCTTTAGGCAAAGAGATTGGTGCAGTGGCTAAGGCCGGCGAAGAAGGCCTTCTAGCAAAAGCGGCTCAGCATACAGATGGCCTAGCCCCAATCGTTGACAACATGAAAGCTGCAGGGCATTTATTTGATAATAAGGTGAGCCCTGAGGTTCTGAGGGCCGCGCAAGAGACAATCGAAACTAACGTCCCGAAAGGTACGTCCGAAGTGTTTTCTTACGGGTTTCGAGGAACCCCTCGTGAGATGCGTCAAGTTTCATTGTCACCAGAAGCGGAGGAAGCCTTTCAAAAAATCATGTCGAGTATAGGTAAGCGTAGCGATAGTGGGAGTCAGGTCGTGACAGCAGCGCGAGAGACCTTGGATGCTAGCGGCCCGAAGAACATTGCATCTGCCGAAGATATATTCGCCGGTTTTAGAGAACAAGGCTATAGACGTGTGCCTTACAGAATCCCAGCTGCGAGTATTCGTATGCAGCAGGGTGCAAGTCTAGTGCCTGATGCGGTGCCAAAACCATTTATACGAGAAGCAGATGGAGTCATCCACGGTCTCTCGGCTAAGTCAGATGTTTTCTCTACCTTTGATCAATCAGCTTACAGGTTCGTACCATTCAGAAACACGGCTGCGAATATTCGCATGAATCAGGGCATCACAATGAGGCCTACCGACGGACCTTCTCGTATAGTTTTTGCAGAAGATAACTCTGTTCAGCATGTATTGTTCAACGAATCGGCAACAGTAGCAGAGAAGGCAGAAGATTTGATGACGGCAAGCTACGCCGATTTGATCAAGAGTGATGTCTTGGCTGCTGAGGCAGCGGGCAAAGTTACTGGAAGATCTATCGGATTTTTCCCGCAGCCAATTGAGCGCATAGCCACTCAAAAGCAGATGCAAGAAAATGCAGTAACTGGCGCTAGAGCCTATTTGCGCATGGACGAGTCCGGCGCCAATGGGTTCACTAAATATTTGACAGAACTGTATGGCCCCATGACCAAAGAATCACAGGACTTGGGCAGGCACATTATGACAAACCCAGGGTCTGTTGAATCTGGTTGGAATGCTCTTTCTCGCCCGGCAACGGAAATTCTCAGAGAAGCTGGATTGTCCATAAACCCTCTGAATAGAGCTCTTGCCGCCCACCCGAACATCAGGCAGGCTGCACCTTGGATGCGTGGGCCATATATTGAAGATAGTGCTCACTACTTAAAATCAAAATTTAGCGCAGAAATGCCGCAAGGGTTGGAAGGTATTGCTAGGCATGCTTGGTTTGACAGAAATGCAGCGGCTTTAAAACCTGAGGTGGTGAATGCCATTAGTGCAGTCACAAGAGGGTTGGGAAAAGATGCTGCCCGAGATTATAAAGCCATCGAACAAGTGGCGGAAATGGTTGGCGCCCAGGGCAAACCAGCAGATTATGTTGCAGCATTTCAAGCCCTCAAACAGGGCAAAACAGTAGTGGCCAATCTGATTAACCAGGCTAAAAATCTAGGCGCGTAAGTACCATTCAGCCCTGAGATCAAGGTTAGAAATGTTGCCCCATCGGCATCACCCGGCACCGCCACTGTTAAATGCAACCAAGTTTACTGAAAGGAAAATAAAATGCCTAGTTTCGAAGATTTTAGTTGCTACTACCCTCAAACAGAAGCTGAAGAAGAAAATGCGCACACTCGCTTTTTAGACGACGCATTCAATTATGTACAGAAGCAACCAGGTGACGTCACAGCAGCCGTTGTGGGTGCGATTATAAACCCTGGAGCCAACGTCATTTCCGTGGCCGCGAGAGGAATTGTTAACCTGGTTCAAGCTGCAGATTATTGCAGCAGAGATAAAGCAGAACAACGTTTTCAATCAAGTTTAGACATAAATTTCTAGTGTTGAGTGCAGTCACGTCCTAGGTCTACCGCAGTGCTGGTTTCTCTGGGATCAAATCAGACTGTCTTGAAAAAAGAGCGAAACGTGGAAGATTTTGATTGCTTTCAGATCTTGAATATATGGAGCAGCGCCATTGCCCTAGCCTTGGTTCTTAGCGGCCTGCTTGTCTTTCTTCTGCGTTGGAAGCCACTGCGCGACTTTCTTGGCTTTGAAGACAACGAAGACGATGATGATGATGACCATCGAGGTGGTGGAATGCTGCAATCACTTGATTTAGCTTGTGCGCGTAAGTAAAAGCTCTTGAGGAACTCTGTTGCAGAGATCTTGAGCTTGAGAAGGGCAGATGGCGAAATCAGTTGATCTCACCATCTGCCTTAGGCAACAAATTTAGTTCACCAGCAAGTTCAATTCTGCCGTGCGCTGGCAAAACTTTCTCTCAGCCATGCAATGATGACTGCTGGGTTTTCTGTTTCGAATTCAGAGACCGCTTTGGCAGTTCCAATTGTGACGACAGCACCACCGCGCCAGTGAAATGCCATTTTGCCGTAACCGCCTTGGGCGCTTGCAGCATGGCGCTTGTTGTAATGAATCTGAGCTGTCAACAGATAGACCGGCTCTTTGCCATCCAGCTGCTTATTGGCACCCAGAGCGATTCTTGGGGCGCCCGATTTGAGTGTTCCAAGTACGCCATCAGAGTTGATTCGGCCTTCAGGAAAAATTGCCAGCGCTCTTTCTTGCACCAAAGCTGCGATAGCAGCAGGCATGACATCACGGCCCTTAGAGCGGTCAACAGCAAAGGCTCCACCGGCAGCCATGACCAGGGCACGAATGCCGCCAAGGCCAGAAAACTGGTCGTGAGAGGCCATATAGCGCGCGGGATAAGGCACTATGTCAATAAGAATCAAAGCATCGAAGTACGAACTGTGGTTGGCGCACAGTACAACCTTACCGGGCACGAGCAGCCGTTCTTTGCCAACCACTTCGATGTGGCCCACCTGAATGTAAACCCAGATGTGGGCGATGAGCCGAAGAAAGCCGCGCAGAAAAGGCATTTTGGGTGGCATCACCCCAGGTGTAGAGCATTGTGCGACGAGTTTACGGTATCCAGCCGTAAGCTTATTGAAGGGTCCGCCGAGGGCGGGCCACGCTAGTCTTTTCATTGGTCTTGTTTTGATGTTTTGGTTCAGCAGCTGGAGCGACACTGCGCCAGGCAGAGAATTTGAAATGGAAAGAAAGAAAGAAAGAAAGAAAGAAAGAAAGAGGGCTATTGGCAATGCCAAAAGAGCCGCACGTGTGAGTGCAGCTACGATTCTAAAAAAGCTAAGTTCGGGGGTGTTCTGATTAAGTTAGAGATTCAGTGTTGAATTATGATTGGTAAGCTTTTCACTAACACATCCAGTGTGACGCGCACCACTGAATGCATGCTCTTTGCAGCACCTGAATCGCTTTCATGATTCCTAAGGCTCAAACTAGGCTACTAGAAAAGCCTGCATCTGGGTATCCAGCTCCAGTTGTCGGTATATCTGAAATTGGCAATCAAGCTCAGTTTCTGCACATGTGGATTCTAGATGCAATCTATTTGCCACTTTTGCGGGTCAGCAGAGAAGTCTTCGTAAGAGAAACAGAGATCTTCATACTCCTCCAGCCATGCTGCGCGAAAAATAAAGCCTGGCTGTGCTTGATAGTGAAAAGGATAAATAGCAGAGTGAGTGCGTTCGTTATGCTCTGCAAAATTAACGGCTATATTTACAACTGTGTTCGCATCTCTAAAATGCACGATGCCATACTCCCAACAAGACTCACCAGGGCTGTTGAAAAAAATTACTCGACCATCAAAAGCAGCAAGATTTTCTCGGCTGTACCATTCAGTAATACTGCTTGTGGTGTCGCTGCTAGTTAGTGGCAAGCAGTTATCAACAATCGATGAGTGAAACTGGCAACAAGCTTGATTCATTGATCCATTCCTTATTGAGATTTGTCGATGCCTTGCTAGAGTCAATGATGCCGTTCTTTCTGTGTCAATTCCATATCGACGGCAAATACTTATTGACGCTAGCAAGAAATGTTGCGGGTTCAGAGTCAGGCTGTCAGACGATCTGCCTAAATTCTATTGCCTTCCACGAGCTGAATAATACTCGCGCTCTTCGCAGTCACACGAAATCGGTAGCAAGCTGAATGTTAGTTCGTTCCGCTGGCGCGTTTCAGGGCTCTTGCGATTTCGGTATCGAGTACCGTTCAATCGTTCGGTCGGAACAATAGCTCCAAAAGAGGATGAGCGCTTATTGTATACGAGCACAACAATCGAAAAGCCAAGCATTATTGTGCACGTGACGAAAATATCGAAAGATTGCTCCATGGCGAACCCTCCAGCTTTGCTGCAGTTAAAGTGTTTAATGTGATGCCTTAATTGCTATCGAAAGAAGTCGCCTAGCCTAGGTCGCAGCTCAGAGCGTCTAAAAGTGATCGTCTGTTTCAGTGGACACCGGTCTTAGGCGAATGGGATCTTGATAGTTATTATTTTGTTCTGCCACCACGCAATCACCACAGCTTTCGTTGAAGATGCGTATCGCTATTGAGACAAAGTCTTTGGGGCAATGCACGTTGAGATAGCACTGAACTTTGAAGATAGATTTATCTGAATATGGTTTTGGATAAGTGCGGAGAAGCTTAACTGCTGCGTTAGCGGTCTCAATAGCATAGTTAATAGCGGCACTACTGTTGCTAGCAGGAGGCGCTGCAGCTGGTCTGTCTGTCTTGTTATCGAAGTTGTTGGCGGCAGCAAGAGCTTGGAATTTATCTACGAGCATTATGTGACTCCAGAAAGTGTGATGATTCAACGCCTATTTTTCAGAACATTTATGAGTGATAACTCCCCCAATAGTCACTTTGGACAAATTTCCTTCTGCTGCAAAATCCACGTATGACTTGATGTACAGGTATTGCGAGCAAGGAGATGAAACTGAGTATGGCCATTGAGAGGAAGATGATGTCTAGAGATTCATCCATCGTCGTGGTCCTTTTTAAAAGCTTTCTAGTTCGAGATAGAGAGCAAACGCCTGATTGATTGATTGTTTGTTTGTTTCCTTTATTGCATTCAGTTTGGCAATGATTTTGTGACGGATCCATTGCTAGCACAAAAGACTTTTCAAAGGTGAGAGATAGACCCAGAGTCGGTTGCAAAGAGAGACCTGGTTGGAATCATACATTGGGCAGTTCAGCACCACAGGTGGCGCTGCCTCAATTTACCAAGTAACTTTTCAGCAGCGCCTTGACTTTTGTTACTCTAAAAGAACTGCACACAAATTAAAGAAAGAAAAAGCGACCCACTGGGTCGCTTCCCCTACTTATCCCCCCGGATAACCTTTGAATCGGTTGTTTGATTGCTAAGCCAGCTAGCAACATCAACCTTTAACTCCTTTAGTTTAGACAAGCAATTGTGACGGTTCTATGACTAAAGGACAAAGTTACTTCTAAAATCTGCCTCTTATTCTTGCCACGTACTAAATAATCATCTGAAAGCGAGACAGGGAAAAATTAAAAACAGAAAAAGCGATCCGCTGGATCGCTTCTCCTACTTATCCCCCCGGATAACCTTTGAATCGGTTGTTTGATGCAAGGCAGCTATCAATTTCAACCGTTAACTCGTTCAGTTTAAACAACCAATTGTGACGGATCTATGACTAAAACCAAATTCAAAACCAAAATTTCAGTTAGTCACCATGACTGGCAGACCCAGAATAGATAAGGTCAGGAAGCCCAGTTGCATCCGCCATGAGCGAAAAGATGGTGCGCGAGACTAAAAGCTAGCTCATTGAAAATCATAACTGATCACAACCTAGAGCTTGAGACCAAGATGATTAGAGCTTCTTGCCTTTAATCGAAATAGTAAAACAGAGCTGTGCCGGTGCAAATTTAAAAGCATTCTACTTTGCAACCAGAAGCCACTAAATGTGAGTCTTAAGTTGTTCATCTCATTACTTTAAATACCCAAGGTACATTCCACACAGACAATCTAGTTCTCCTCCATCTGGATTTTTTAGTGCATCAGTTTGATGCGACGAATCAAACCCAACTGAAATCGAAACATGAAAAACCGCACTATCTCATCTCTGAGTGCAGCTCTGAGCGCCGCCCTGATGCTGACAATTACCGGCTGCGCTGCATCCACCACCAATACAGGCGTTACTGGAGCCAGTCCTCAAGACAACGATCAAGCTGACATTGTTCTTTGCGCTGGCTCTGAGCACAGATCTCTCGAACCAATTCTGCAACAAGGCGCTCACAACGCTGGCTCTACTCTTAGGGTTGAATACATGGGCTCAGTCGACATTATGCTCGAACTGAAAAACGGAAAGTCATCAAAGTGTGACGCGGTGATGCCGGCCGACAGCTTGTGGATCAGCCTTGGTGATCAGCACAAAATCGTGAAGAACAGCGAAAGTATCTACCGCACGCCGGTGGTGCTCGGTGTGAAGAAATCAGTGGCCGAGGCTCTTGGCTGGACCAAGGGCAACGTCAAGGTCAACGACATCCTCCAGGCTTCTCAGTCGGGCAAGCTGCGCTTCATGATGACCTCGGCCACCCAGAGCAACTCTGGCGCGGCGAGCTATTTCGGCTTTCTTTATGCCTTTGCTGGCAGCCCCGATATGCTCTCTGACGCTGACCTGGCCAAACCTACCGTAGTGGCCAAAGTGAAGAGCATCCTCAAGGGTGTGAACCGCACCGCTGGCAGCTCCGGTTGGCTCAAGGACCTCTTCGTCGATAAATACGATTACTTCGACGCCATGTTCAACTATGAGTCGATGCTGATCGAAGCCAACCAGAAGCTGGTGCAGCAGGGCAAAGAGCCTCTCTTCGCTGTCTACCCGGTTGATGGTCTGGCCATTGCTGACGCCCCCCTGGCTTATGTCAACAAAGGCGACAGCGCTAAAGAAGAGATTTTCCAAAAGATTCAGGACTTCATGACTTCGGCTGATGTGCAAAAGCAGTTGATTGCCTCGGGTCGTCGCGCGGGCCTCGGCATCAACCTCGACCCGAAGGCTGCGCCGGCCTTCAACCCTGCTCTCGGCTTCGACGTCAGCCGCGTGCTCAGCCCTATCAACATGCCTTCGGCAGAGGTGATTCAGAAGGCTCTCACCCTCTACCAGACGACACTGCGCAAGCCGAGCTTGACTGTCTATGTGCTCGACTATTCGAGTTCGATGGACGGCAAGCCGCTGGAAGATCTGAAGAGTAGCATGCGTGTGATGCTCGACCAATCGCTGTCCGAGAAGTACATGCTGCAATCCTCGCCGGATGACATCACCATTGTCATCCCTTTCGATGGCAACATGCGCGGTATCAAGACCGTAAAAGGTAACAACCCCACCGCGCTGAACGATCTCTGGTCGTGGGTTAACTCACAAGACGCCGGCGGCGCAACAGACTTCTACACGCCTGCCTCTGCCGCCCTGCAAGAAATCCGCAAATACGACCACGAGAAGTACTCGACTGCCATCATCTTGATGACCGACGGTCAGTCGGAAGGCAGCTTCGACGCCTATGAGCAGAACGCTAAAACCGCAAAGCTCACCGGCGTGCCAGTCTACTCGATTATGTTCGGCGACGCTGACCCCAGTCAGTTGAACAACATGGCGCTGTTCAGCTCTGGCAAGGTCTTTGATGGCAAGAACGACCTGATCAAAGCCTTCCGCCAAGCCAAAGGCTACAACTGAGCTACCAGGCTCTACTTTTTCGCAATTCTCTATCGGAGAGACAAATGTCCAAACCTAATAACAACGGAGATGTGGTAGCTGGTCTCACCGCTGGTGGTGTAGCCGTAACAAGCATCTCGGCTTGTGTTTTCATCCTGCAAATGCCGATTGCCGTTAGCCTTTTGCCAGCCGTCTTGCTGGGCGCAGGTGTAATGCTGCTCTTTCCGGGCACAAGCCTGGCTGAGCGCACCACACCTAATGAAAAAGAAGAGGCAGCAATTACTGCTGCTCGCCTCAAAATCAGATCGCTGCAAAGCTGTGCAGCAAAGATTCCGGCCCAGCGCACAGTTGCTATCGGTCTGGTTCGTGACATCGCAGCTGAGGCCTCTCGCATTCTTGTTGCCATCGAAAGTGACAGCAATAAGTTCCAGGCCGCCGAACCTTTTTTGAATCAATACCTGGTACCCATCGACAGCTGGTTGTCGCGCTACCTGCTCTTGGTTGATCGTGATATCGAATCAGCCAAAGATTTCATTGCCGCAGCTGAGCGCAATGCACTGCCAGATATCAAAAGCCAACTGACCAATCTCTATGAGAATCTGCACGTCAATGACGTTGCTGAGTTTCTTGCTGGCAGTATGGGTGGCTTGGCCTTTCCTAACATCGAACTTAAAAACGAGCAATGATCATGAAAGACAAAATGCGCTACATGGTTGCCGCTGGGTTGCTTACAGTCGGTCTGTTTTCAGTGGCGGCCATCAAGAATTTTTCTGGCGATAACCGCAGTGGCAATGGTACCGGTAACGGTGCTCTTGTTTCTGTGGCTCAAGTCGAGGTGAAAGGCTATTACGGCGGGGAGAAAGAGGAGTTCCTGAACAATCCTGCTGTTCAAAAGATTCTCAGAGACAAGTACAAGCTCACTGTAAACGGCAAGAAGGCCGGTTCAGTAAGCATGGTTCGCGACACTCAGCTCAACGCCGACGATGACTTTCTCTGGCCTTCTAGCCAGCTCTCACTGGCCATTTACAATGAGGGTCACGGTCAGGTCGTAGCTTCGGACAACATCTTCAACTCGCCCTTAGTTATTTATACCTGGAGCGAAGTTGCTGACTTCTTGCAGACCGCCAAAGTCGTGCAAAAGCGGGGCGAAGTCTATTACATTACCGATATGCCGAAGCTGGTCAAGATGATCGCTGACGGCACTAAGTGGAAAGACCTTGGCTTTGACAAGCTCGGGGGCAGTGCCCGCATCGCTATCCGCACCTCAGATCCGCGCATCAGCAACTCCGGCTTCATCTTCGCAGGGCTTTTGGCCAGCACGCTCAACGGCGGTGATATTCCTGATGACACCACTGTCGCGGCTGTGGTACCCAAAATGTCATCGGTCTTCAACCGTCTTGGCTATATGGAGCAAAGTTCGAAAGACCTCTTCCAGGGCTACCTCACCCGCGGTATGGGAGCCTATCCCATGATCGCCAGCTATGAGTCGCAGCTACTGGAATACATGCTGCAAAATCCGGCCAGCAAAAGCGAGATTCTTCGCACTCGCCGCGTGCTTTATTCTGAGCCTACGGTGTGGAGCAATCACCCATTCATCGCGCGCACGGCCAAGGGTAAGCGTTTGCTTGAAGCCCTGAAAGATCCTGCGATTCAGGAAATTGCCTGGAAACAGCATGGCTTCCGCTCTGGTCTGGCCAATGTCGTAAATGACTTTAAGGCCCTCTCTATCAGTGGTATGCCCAAGACCATCGACAATGTTGTCGAAATGCCAAGCCCGAGTGTGATGGAGAAAATCCTCAACGGTCTTGGCACAAAGCCTCAAAGCCCCTGAAGGCCCTGAAGCCCAAGACTCTCTAAGACTCACTAGATACCCGGTATAGGCCGGCCAACTCTTAATGTCTGAAACACCTACGATCAAAGCACCTACGATCAAAACAAGCGCAAATGAAACAACAAACGAAAAGCGAATGGAGCAACTGATTGGCATTCAAACACGACTGCTCAATGCACTAGCGCGAATACCAGATGCTCCGGCTCTTAACGTTGAGGGTTCGGCGCGGTGCCAGGCTATGGCACAAGAGTGCATGGTGGAAATTCTTACTGGTGCTGCTACGTTAGCCAATCAGCAAAGTGCCTTTCTCTCTTCAGGTGGAGAGATTACCTTCCGCTTTAAGGACGATCTTTCCTTCGAGAATACTGCTCTCTTTTGCAATGTAGCGAAGCAAGCAAGTGAATGCCTCAAGAAAGATTATGGTTACGATGTTTCTTGGAGATACGTGAGATACGCCGACGAGATTGAGTTCGTTTTGAGAACTACGCTTCGCTCTAGTTTTCTCAATTGGCGGCTCTTCTTTAGTCCTGCACCGCCAAGCCGAGTGGTGAAATTTCCCAATCAGAGAAAGAGCAGACGGACCCGACCGGGTCCAGATTTCCTCTGAGCTTTAACTTCGTCGTTTGTTAGTTGGGCATATTTGGAATGAGCCAGCCTCTGAGCTGGCTCTGCGGCAACTGTCCGTTAGCTTGCTTGCACCAAAGAGTTTAACGCTGCCTCACACTCTAGCAAACTGCACACAGAAAGAGGAACGGCAGCAGCCGTTCCTCTTTCTGTCCTTTGTTGTCGTTAACTTTGTTAGTCTTTGAAATCTTGATATTTTGCTTTTTCTATTTACTCTTTTGTCTTTACTTCTTTTTGTTTTCAGTCGTAGTCGACCAGTCTATTTTGAATGTGAATTATCAGCAAGAGAGTTTGGAATAGCGTTTTTCAGCGAATTCAGCGACATGTAGCGACCGTTTCTGAGTTCTCTAATTGCTGGGGTATCCCAGTTATTTATGATTTGTTTTTCAATAAATGCCTTTGTTTCAGGATCAATCATGGGGTTCTCGGCGAAAGCTCTAAAATCGTGCACATCAATGAGTTTGTCTGTTCGAGCCCTTAGATTGGAAGAGCCAGCATAGTCTACGCCTCTAAAACGCAATGCATCGTCTGCCAGAAGTGTCTCGGCGATACGAATAGCTATCTGTCGGCTTTCAGTCATTACTTTAGCTTCCGCAGTGTATGCTTCTTTGGCTTTTTCTGTGGCTTTATCCTCTGTCTCAGCGCCAGCAGCAATCTTGTCTAAGTCTATATAGTTACCGCTCATGTAGTTGCTCTTGAAGGTGCGATTATTCATCTTATCGATCAACTTAGTTTTAATTTCTTCTCCCAGTTTTGGGTCAAAGTCAGGAGAGCTAACCAAGGCTTCTAGGTCTGCTTTGTTCACTAATTTATCTTGGCGCTGATGCAAATCCCCTGAGCCAGAATAGTCAGCAGCACTGAAAACAGTGGCGTCCTTACCAACTTTTACAGCAAGAAGATCTCTAAGCTCTTGAGCTTGCTTGTTTTGCTCGGTAGCACCATTTGTAACTGACTCAGCTGATGTACTTGCAGTCTTGGTTTTGTCGGATTCAAGTTCTCCGCTAGCTCTTTTCAGTGAATCTACAGTCATTCCGCCATTTGAGGTTAGATATCGCTTTTGGAATTCTGGATCATCCCATTTAGAAATCACCTTTTCTTCAAGCTCCTTTCTCTCATCAGCTGTAATTCTGGGATCCGCAGCTAGAGCCTGGAAGTCATGCTTCATAAGCACGCCGTCCGTTTTGCCTACCGGGTCTGGCGCGCCAGCATAGTCGGCTAGTTTAAATACTGATGGCTTGCTAGGTTCTCCAGGTTTTCCAGGTGTTTCAGCAAGAAGATAGTCTTTCAGGCTACGAGCTTCTTTCTGTTGTATAGCAGTAATATGAGCTTGAACTTCGCTATTTAAGTCATTTTCGCGCGCCTTCTCGCCATTGATAATGGCCGTTTGCAGGTCGCCGACGCTAAAGCCGGGATTTGAGCCGCCTCTCTGGTTAGCTTTGGGCACATTTTGCTCTATTAGAGCTTGGCTCATGGCTGTTCCTAGCACACCGGGCCTGCCAGTCGCCTGGAATGTCTTTAGTTCTGCAGCAGTGATGTGTCCATCGCCACTGCCGCTAGCAGCTACTTTCTGATCGATTTTTCCAAATGCGCGGTGGCCAAATTCTAAAGCCAAAGTTGGTAAGAGCTTTTCTGTTTCTAGTTTCTTTACAACAGCGTCTTCATAAGCTTTACCTTCTTTGCCAGAAGGATCAGATTTTTTGAGCTCTGCTCTGGTTGTATTAACAGATTCAATCAGTTTGTTATAGGCACCACGGGTATCACCGCCAGCCTTACTTTCAAGCTGATCCCTTGTCGCTTCGACTGTTTTGCTTGCTGCTTTTTCGACAGCTGAGTTTGGTTTTTCTTCGTGGGTTTCTGCTGATTTAGCCATGATATTACTCCTGCTCTAAGGCGCGTAAAACTAGAGCGTCACTACAGATGGTGTCGCTTCTGCTCGGGGGTGTTAGCGAAGTTGCACTTCGTTGTCGAACTTCATGATGCAAAGATAACCCAGTAAATGTGACGAAACAATGTCTATTTTGTGGTCGATTTGAAATTACTAGACTTCTCTACAAACCCGCTCTTGCAGCGTTTCAGCGCCAAAGAATGCTAGAGAAGAAATTGCGAGAGAAAACAGGAAAGGCGGCCCGCTGGACCGCCCTACCCACTTTACCCCCCCGAGTAAATCTTCAATTATCGATCAGTGACACTAGTCGCTTTGAGAATGCCGTTCTCGTTAGCCGCAAATTTGATTTCGCGGGCCTTACCAGTTGGGTAGAGCATTGTGGATGTTTGAGTGGGCGCTGTCCATTGCTCGGCTGCACCACCTTTGTAGCCTTTACGGTAGCTGCCGTCTGACTTTTGCTCATAAATCTGCGGCACAGGATAGATCTTAGCCATTCTAAAGGTACCGTCTGCACTCATCTCGACATTACCACGGAAAGAATCAGCGGTGATAGGCGTGTCATAGCGACCATAGGCCTGCCAGAACGGCGCTTCGCCAGGTTTGCCTGGTTGACGCTCAAGGCGAGAACCATCAGGATTGACTACGACTAATATTTGTCCATCTTTATCGCGCAGCACTACTCTAGAGCTGCCGTCTGGATAAGATACTTCTTGTGTTCTATCTTCTAGCTTGTCTTTATGACTGTTATGCGGGATCACTTCGCCAGGATGTTTTTCAACAGGCCACTTCGGCTCAAAACTCGATTCACCAGGATCCTTTCCAACTGGCCAAGTAGGCTCGAATCTTACGGTACCATCGTTGGCTTTAAGATCCGGGTGTCTGACAACCTTCTTATCAGCGATCTGACTTACCTGTTCCGGCGATAGAAGAGGTCTGTCGTCGCAACCATCTCCTCTACCACCATCTCCTCTACCACCATCTCCTCTACCACCATCTGCGCGAAGAACCGGACGTTTATCATTCCTATCGGTGAGAAGACTTAGTGGTCGGTACTTGTTTTGATCACCAGCGTAGTCATTATTAATGGTGAGATCGGGCAAACCTTTCTCTGCAGGTAATGGTACTTTTGGTAACTCTTTGCCGTTGCTGCCATCGCCGCTTTCAACTGGAAGACCGGCCGAATTCTGTCTGCCGTATTGCCTGCGCTCCGCATCGGTGAGCATGGCTCCAGGGGCTGGCTTTCGGTCGTTCCAGATGGACTTATAAATTTCATCTATTACTTGAGGCGAAACTTTTGCTTGGTCAGCTTGCGCCCAAACATCTTTTGAACTTGTAGGTTGCTCTGCTCTCTGACTCATCTTTTTGACTCCACAAAAATTGATTGACTATACGAGGGGGTGTTGAACGCGGTGCCTTTCAATGTCGTTAGCTTATGCGCGATTTTGTGACGATTCCATGTCGAAATTCAAAATTTTCTGTTTTTTTGCGTGCCTAAATATAGGAATGCAAACTGGGAGAGTAGCGAACGCTGCGAATGGCTGTGTGCGAATGACTTGAGTTTGCTTAGAACATTGCATAAGTAGTTTTTAGATATTGTTTCGTCACTAGCGCACTCGTACTTTATTAGCAGGCAGCTTTGCCAGGCACCGTCCTTAGAGACCATTTACTACTTTGTTATCTTTACAGAAGGTCTAGCAGTATGAGTGAAAAGATTGATTTTGCCTTTGATAGAAATCCCGAAAACTCAGTACAACAATTTCAAGCTGCTGAGCCTAAATGGAATGACCTTACTAACTCGTTAGGGGTGTTGAAGCAGATTGACACAGTAAATTTTGAATCTGTCTTTCGAACACCAGCTTCTGAGATGCTTAATGGCTTTGCAATTAGTCGAGAAGACTTATCATCGTCAAAGGCACAAGCTCGGTGCGTTACGGGATGGGCGACCGTGTATGGTCCCACCGGTAACCGCACCGCCGATGGCTCTCGATATACAGGCCGTGAGCAAGGAGTAGCAATTGATTTAAACCGCCCAGTTCTTGATACAGACTTGGGCGACAAGGTAGTAATTACTAATTTAGCGAATAGTAATCTTACTACTACCCAAATAATACGCGACTTCGGTAAGTTTGGCGATCCTCGTAGGTACCCTACTCCCAATGGTCAACCAAGACTTGTTGATTTGACCTACGGCGCAGCAAAGAGAATTGGTGCAGGTGATATGACACCGGTGAAAGTCTGTTTGCCAGCTGAATAGAGTTTCTTAGTTGCTATTTTTGACTACTATTCTTTGGCTGCTATTCTCTAACGGGCAATTCTTTGTCAGCTTGTTCAAGAAATTTCCTAATTGCCAAAGCGCTGATTACAACAGTACCTGAACAGCTGAATTGTTGCCTGATTTTTGTTTCTTTGCCGCAGGCTAAAGTGTTTGATCTTAGACTAACTATTCCGAGAATCTTGCTGTCCGAGCCCACAAGTGCACTGCCTGAAGTGCCATCAAGATCGACGCGATCTAGCAGAGTTACTTGTGTTCTGTCTGATACCACTATCTCTGGATTGCGCTTCCTGATTGCGGCACCGCCTAGAGCGCCGTAAGTTTCATTGCTCTTCACTTTGAACAAGCCAATGGTGCGCTCTTCATCTTCAGGTCGAAATGCTATTGCCGTTTCGCCGACCTTAGCTTGGCGGAGGTCATAATAATTGATTGATTGTGGCTTTTGATTTCTATCGCCAATGTTCACCTTAATCAGTGCCAAGTCTGCTGCTTTATCGGCAAAAAGTACTTTGCCCCGATAGAGATCTTGCAGTTGCCCCTTGCCATCATAAGTACCAACTAGTGTTGGTTTTCGTTCAGCGACAATATGCGCTGCTGTTAAAACAAGAGTTTCGTTCTCTTCGATTGCGACATGGGGCAACAAAGATCTGTCTATTGCCACTCCACCGCCGGTTTCCAGGCCGTTGCTAACATTGACAAACTCAGCGCTCGCTTTGCTGTAAGCGCGCAGCAAACCTTGGTCTTTAAGGCATTTAGGCAAACTAGCTTCAGACAAGTAATCATTCTCGTGTACTCGACATTCTGCCATGCTTGTCTCCGGCTACTTTGCGACTCTTTCTTCTGTTGTTTCCACAGAATGTCAAAGTTTTAGTGACACTTCTATGTCGGCTGAAAATAACTCTTTACCAAAACAGTGCCAGATTATCGATGTCAAGTAACCTAGTTTAATCCTCGTCAGGTCATCCTTGGTGCCAGGCAGAGCAGCTACGCGCGTCTTAGTCTTAACTAACTAACTTCTGTTGTCTATGATTACATGACCTTGATAGAACTAAAGCTGACCATTACTTCATTCTCCTTCCTCAGGAAATTTCACGCCTCCGCTTTATCAACAGCTCTATCCAACGCCTGGTTCAATAACTTGTATCGCACTTTCTGAGCGATGTGCCGCTTGGTCTTGAGATTCTTGAGCTGGCAAAGTTATCCTTGGTGCCTTGATTGGCTCTTTGGTTGGAGTGTTTGCCGGAAGGCTCTGAACAACGCTTAAGCAACAAATTTTCAAAACAAAATCGCTTGAAGAAAATGTCGAACAAAACTCCATTTCATCTCATTTTTGGAAAATTCTACGGCTTCATTCAACAGCAGCGCGCTGAAGCGGCTCTCGAAGAGCTTCAACCGCTTGTGCGCAGAGCAGAGAAGCTTGCCTACAAAGGTGCCTTTGATGGCTCGCGAGTGTTGCAAGAGTGCAAGTCTCTGCAAGGTAGCTACGACCTCAAGCTGCTGAGCAACAGCCGCATTGCCAGACTCTTGAGCTCTAACTCCGCTAACACTTCTAAGGTCGACGCCTGTAGCCGGTACTTTGGCACTGTCTTCTTCGATGTCACTTCGTTTTCTCGGCCGTTTAAACCACGCGTATTTGACTACTCAAACACCGACGTGAAGAAAGCTGCGGCTAAGTTGCTTGCCGCCTTCATTCGCACTTGCCAGGGCCGCACCATGGCTCTTCAAGGACGCATCGAAGCCCTGAAATATCAAGAAGAACTAGTCAATCTTTGGCTTGAGCACCCACCTACCCTGCCGCCGAGCAAAGATCAGACCAGCGAACAACCAACTGTGGCAGTCTATCGAGGTGTTTCATATCGGGTGAATAACCTCGAGGGTATCGTCACTTTCGCAGCTCAAGCGCAACATCTTGCCAATGGCATGAAGAATCTGATTGACGCTGGAATTGCACAAATTCAAGAGAACGATGAATCTTCCACTTCGCCAGTCCTTGGCGCAACAAGAGGCAAGATTCTTCGACTGATCAGTTCGGCACCTCGCTCGCTGCGCGAAACGCTGGCTGCGGAGATTCTGGGCATGGCTGAGCTGATTGAGGCTCGGGTAACGAGATTCTTTCAGTGCGAAGAAGACCTCGGCAATCTGACGGCAGAGGAATTCACCCGAGTACTCGAGGCTAGGCAGCACTTGGCTGCGGCCTATATCGACTGCCTTAAGTGCAGCGCCGCCGCACACAAAGAGCAGATCGACTCAACGCAGCAATTGATTGAACTCTCGCAAGCGTTGCTCGCTAAGCTCCAGTAGGTGACAAGCGCTCTGTGTCGCATCGGCACTTAGAGGCTTTGTTTCGAAGAAGACCAGTGACTTCCGCCCAGAGTAGCCTAGCGCCCGCTGGCACAGGCTGCTCTAGGGCTTGCCATGGGAAGTCTCAAACTCACTGCCTTTGGGCAGTTGCTGTAGCACCGCAATCATGAATAAGAAATACGAATGTTCTTCAAATCCAGTGAATCACTTACTCGCTATCTGCACGTTCACGCGCCCGAAAGACTTATCCTGAGAAATTGCCCTTTCACAGAACTTCCCCCGCTCCCCAGTTACTTGAAGGAGCTAGTCATTGATGGCTGCCAGTTCACTTCGATTTCCACAGAAGGAGCCGATCAACTCCTCAGCCTGCAGATTACCAACTGCCATCAATTGAGGCACATAGTAGGCCTTCCCGAGGGCTTGTTTTCACTAACGGTGGATAATTGCCCACAGCTGGAAGGCCTGCCTATGCAATTGCCCGACTCACTCTACAAACTCACTCTCCGCCGGCTGCCTGGAGTGACTGAGCTACCGCCACTTAACAAGAGCCTGCAAGTTTTGATTGCCAGTCACTTGCCTAATCTCACTCATCTACCTCAGGCGATAGGCTCACTCGGCACCATCTTGCTCTGCAGCCTCGCTAGGCTAAGTGGGCCATTGTATCTGCGCGAATCTCAAACAGATGTTCGCGTAGAGGATTGCCCTGGACTTGGCCCCATGGTGATTGAGCGTGTGGCTCCACACTTACAGGGCCGAAAGCTCACGGTTTCTCTGCTCTAAGCCCGCTGGCCACTTTCGCACACCTAGCAGTCTAGGTTTAAACATTCAAGATACTTACCAAACGAGACACACAAACCATGTTCAACGATTTTCTAGTTTTCTCTTCGCCACAGAGCCCTCGTCTCCATAGCGCCGCAGTCTATCTGATTACCCTTCGCAGCTTTACTCAAGCAGTTGATCTTCTGCAAACGGTAATCGAGCTTGAGCTGGAAGCTGGCTGTGATACTACAGTTCTGGTAAAGCTCTACCTGCAACTTGCTCAAATAAACAGCTTGGCTGACCAACCGCTGCAGGCTGAGCAGAGCTTCAGACAGGCACTGGCTCTATGTCGTGAGCACCTTACCAATACGTCAATACATGCTCACACACTCTTGTGCTTGTTCACTCATCTCTGCCTCCAGCAGCGCTTCGCCGAAGCTAAACAGATTGGTGAAGAACTTCTGCAAGTGGATCAAGTTCATAGACATCTTGGTCTTCAGACGCATACCTTTGTGCTCATGCAAATTGGTCAGCTCAGTCAAGTACTGAATCTAAGGGCTGAGGCCAATAGCTACTTCCAAAGAGCAATCATCGGCTTTGATGAACTCATGGGTGAAGGCAATGGTTTCTCGCAAGCCTTGAGAAGAGCCTGCGTCCAAAACAGCTGTGCCTCGCCAGCTGACTTAAACGCCTTGCTAAAACACAGCGCCGCTGACGATTCTAGTGACTTGACTTAACTTGACTTGACTTGACTTGACTTACATTTCTCCCCCTCAGGGCTACAATCATGAAAGCATCAGATCTCTTTGTAAAAGCTCTCGAAAACGAGGGCGTTGAATATATCTTTGCCATTCCAGGCGAAGAAAACCTTGACCTACTTGACTCGCTCAGTCGATCCAACATCAAACTGATTCTTACTAGGCACGAACAAGCAGCGGGTTTCATGGCTGCCACTGTCGGCCGGCTCACCGGTAAACCTGGGGTCTGCCTCTCCACTCTCGGTCCAGGCGCCACCAACCTGGTGACCGCCGCGGCCTACGCTCAGTTGGGCGGCATGCCCATGGTTATGATCACTGGGCAAAAACCAATCAAGAAGAGCAGACAGGGCCAATTTCAAATCATCGATGTGGTTGAGATGATGAGGCCTTTGACCAAATTCACAAGGCAAATCGGAGATGCTACGACCATCCCGGCAAACATCAGAGAAGCCTTCCGACTGGCCATGGAAGAGCGCCCTGGTGCCGTTCACCTTGAGCTGCCCGAAAATGTGGCGGCTGAAGAGGTTGAAGCTAGCTGCCTGCCTCTAGCCATTCACCGCGTGCAAAGGCCCTATCCCGACCCAGTGGCTCTGGAGAAGGCGACAGCCATGATTCAAAATGCCAAAGCACCACTTCTCTTGGTTGGTGCTGCCGCTAATCGCAAACGCACCCGGCGGGCCCTGACCGATTTCATTGATAGCACGGGAATTCCGTTCTTCAACACGCAAATGGGTGTTGGGGTAATCGACGAAAGGCATCCTCTCTACCTTGGAACCGCAGCTCTCTCCGCCAATGATGTTGTGCACCATGCTCTTGAGCAGGCAGATCTGATTATCAATGTCGGACATGACATTGTCGAGAAGCCGCCCTTTGTCATGGAAAGAGACGGCTGCAAGGTTCTGCACATCAACTTCTCCTCGGCCATGGTCGATGCTGTTTACTTTCCCCAGCATGAAGTAGTTGGCGACATTGCTAACACCATGCGGGAATTGTCGCAGCGAATCGAGCCGTCGGAGCATTGGGACTTCAGTCATTTTCTCCAAGTGAAGAACTATGGAGACAATCGCATTGAAAAGCAGTCTCTGATTGCCAGTTTTCCCATGACACCACCACGGCTAGTGGCAGACCTGCGAGCAGCGATGCCCGATGACGGCATTGTTTGTCTTGATAATGGTCTCTACAAACTCTGGTTCGCCCGCAACTATCGAGCCCATAAGCCCAATACGCTGTTGCTTGACAATGCCCTGGCCACTATGGGGGCGGGTCTGCCCGCTGCTATTGCGGCCAAAACCATTAAGCCCGGAGTAAAAGTGGTGGCAGTCTGCGGTGATGGTGGCTTCATGATGAATGCCCAAGAGCTTGAAACTGCAGTACGCCTTGGTCTTGACCTTGTGATCGTCGTTCTCAATGACTCTGCCTACGGCATGATCAAATGGAAGCAGAACGAAGGGCAGAAGGCCAACTTTGGTCTCGATTTTACTAACCCTGACTTTGTTGCACTGGCTCAAGCACACGGCGCCCAGGGTCACCGCGTTGGCAGTACTGATGAGCTTTTACCCCTGTTGACAAAGTGCCTCAATGGCAAAGGTGTGCACCTGATTGACGTGCCTTTTGAGTACGAGAGCACCAATGATCAAATCAAAGTAACCTCAATGGAAGAGGTTTCGCCTGAAGAAAAGACAACTGAAGCTGCGGCAATGCTCTCTGTCTACTCGCCCCATGACCAAAGCCTGATTGGCCAGTTGCCTCTGGCAACCAATGAGGAGATGTTGGCCGCTCTGGAACGCGCCCACTCACTTTTTCTAAACCGAGACCAGTGGCTGCCACCTCACCGTCGCATTGCCATCTTAGAGCGCCTTGTTGGCCTCATGGAAGAGCACAAAGGCGAACTGGTAGCGACTGCCATCAGCGAAGGCGGAAAGCCCTACAACGACACCGTGGTTGAAGTGGAGAGAGCAATCCAGGGGGTAAAGCTGGGCATAGCCGCCCTGCAAAACCTGCATGGTGAGCAAGTGCCTATGGGTCTGACCCCAGCATCCGACGGACGCCTGGCCATGACCTTCAAAGAGCCAATTGGTGTGGTCGTCTCGCTTTCTGCTTTCAATCATCCGCTCAACCTGATTGTTCATCAAACCGTGCCTGCTCTAGTGGCTGGTTGCCCAGTAATTGTCAAACCAGCCGGGGCAACGCCTTATAGTTGCCTGGCCTTCGTCAAGCTCTTGCATCAAGCTGGCTTGCCGCCAGAATGGTGCCAGGCCCTCATTCTTGAGCGCAAAGATGCGGAACAGTTGGCTACTGATGCCAGGGTCGCTTACCTCTCTTTCATCGGCTCGGCCAAGGTTGGCTGGCATCTGCGCTCGAAGCTCGCTGCCGGAACTCGCTGCGGCCTGGAACATGGCGGAGTCGCCCCCGTGGTGATTGACCGTTCTAGCGCCAAGCCTGAACAGCTCGATGAGCTCATTGCGCCTCTATTAAAGGGCGCCTTTTATCACGCCGGTCAGGTTTGCGTTTCAGTCAAGCGCATTTATGTACCCAAAGAGTCAGCGCTAGAATTTGCCCAGAAGTTGGCAAAAGCGGCCAATGCGCTGGTGGTTGGTGACCCTGCCGAAAGTGGCACTGCCGTTGGGCCCTTGATCACCATGCAAGAGGCTGAGCGGGTTCATTCCTGGGTGCAAGAAGCTGTCGCCGCTGGTGCTCAACTTCTTTGTGGCGGCAAGCGAATCGCAGATGCGGCTGGTTTGCCCACGAGTTACTACGCCCCAACCGTCTTGCTCAATCCGCCCAGCGACGCCAAGGTCTCTTGCGAAGAAGTCTTCGGCCCGGTGGTTTGTGTTTACTCATACGAAGGGCTCGATGATGCTATTGCCGCCAGCAATAGTCTTCCCTACGCCTTTCAGGCTGCGGTATTCAGCAAAGATCTTGACGCCGCTATGTATGCACTGACGCGCCTTAATGCTACCGCTGTGATGGTCAATGACCACACAGCTTTCCGGGTTGACTGGATGCCCTTTGGTGGCAGTAGCGTTTCAGGCCTGGGCCTTGGCGGTATTGCCCACAGTGCCCGTGAGATGAGCCAAGAAAAGCTCATGGTGATTAAGAGTCAAGGTTTGCGCTAAGCAAGCCTTGGGCAAAATTTCGAGCCGGTGGCAACCGGCTCAATTCCATGATTCAACAAACTAATTGATCAAACGATCAACCACAAGATCATGAATAAAGAAAATGGATTGACGAAATTCCTCTGGGTTTTACTTACGCCCGTTGTCGCCGTATACCTGGTCATTCGGGAATCGGCTAACTACCTGTCAGAAAGAGCCTATGAAGGGGGCTGGGGCATTGTCAACTTCTTGGTCGGCCTGGCAATGTCAGCTATTGCTGCTTTTGCCACTAGCAGCTTTGCTCAAGCCAATCAGTTGTCTTTACTGTGGTGGGGCCCAGGAGCTGTCGCAAGCTTCTTTCTCACCCTCGGTATTTTCTGGCCGCTGCTTTTCTTAGGCTTGTTCAAACCCCTTTGGCAGCTAGGGGATAAGATGCTTGCCCTCACCGGCAAGTTGGCAAAGAATATTGCTGCTCCAATTTTCAGCGGCCTTGCCTCGCTGGCCGGCAAACTGCCCGGAGCAGAGAAGCTTTGGCGCAATATACTCGACGAACCACCTGGCGACACACGACGCAACCGCTGGGTTGTCGAAGTTCTTTCGGCGGTGCTCGCCATTGCTACCTTTGCCTTTGGGGTCTTCGTTGCCTATAGCAGCTACACTTACCTGATTACCGCAGTAACCACTGTGCTCTGGCACCCCCTGGTCAATCAAGCACTAGCTGGTCTGCTGGCTCTGACAGCAGCAACCTTTGTTTTGGGACCACTCTACCAGCTGCAGATTGAAGGCAAAGAAGGCTACCTGGTTGCAGCACTGAGCGGCAGTGCCACCTGGCTTACGGTTAGTCAGACGGGTCTGCTGGCCGGTTTGTCTGGTGTGAGCTTTTGGGCGGCCACGGCTTTGCTGCTGGTCGTCGGCTTTGTTTACGTCGTGCCTGGTGCAATTTCACTGGTCTCTGGCAACTTGATCAAGAGTATTCTTCGCTTCTGGGGAGAACTTCTGGGCCAAGTCTACGGTGATGAACCCAATAAAGATTTTAGAAAGTTCTACCACCACCTGCTCAACATCGTCATTGCCGTGCTCGCCTCGGGGCTGGCTTATTACGTCGCTCTGCTGATCAATTTGCCAACAGCTCTTGTCGGTGTTGTGGTGGTTTGTGCCTTGCTCTATAGCTATGTCGAATCGCTCAGAGAAAATCTGGACACTTACGCAGGTAATGCGCTGATTGGCATCTTGCTTTCTCTGGTTGCTGGTTTCGTTTCCTTCATTGCGCTGCCGCCCTTAACCTTGGTTGGTGCAGGCCTCGCTGGTGGTGCTCTGGCCGCCCTTTGTGTTGGTATCACTTTCGTCTATGGCTTGCTGCTTCATCCTTTTGTCTACCTGCTCACCCGCAAACTGACAGCCTGGGCTTCTGCTCCCCTCGGTACCAAGCTTGCAGCAATCCACACCAGTGCTGCACTAGCTTATGACCGACTGCGTGATGCTGTGCGTCGAATGCAATATCGAGCAGCCAGTGACAATAGTGCTTACGCTGGACTCTTCGGTCACGGGCTCAGCCTTGCAGTAGTTGGCCTGGCTGCATGGACCGCTCTTCCTCTGGCCGTGAGCTACCTCAGCTTCGGCTTCTGGATTAGTCTGGCCTTAGTGGCTTTCGTTGCCTTCAATCTGCTGGCAATCTGCGGCAGGTTCTTCTTCTACTTCGGCCTAGGTGCCTTCGCCTATGGTGGCGGCCTGCTTACCCTCCTTCTCAGCGGCCATTGGGTATATACCGCCTCTGGTGGCAGCATCCTAGCCACGTTGCTCGTAGCCCCGGTTCTTGGCTATCTGTTCAAATCTGTCTTCGCTCCAGGCTTCTACCTGGCCATTCGCTCGCTGACCAATCGCCTCTTCACTGGCTGGTTGGCACCGCTGATGAGCAAGCTCTTTGCTCTAATCTGGAAAATCTTTGATGCCTTCTGGCGTCAGTTTTTCAGGGTCCTGGTCCGCGTTGAAAAGGTCTGCGCGAAAATCTACGCTGCAATCTACAAAGTTGTTGCGCCGATTCTTCGTTCTCTCTACCAAGCGATCTATCGAGTCGTTGCACCGGCGATAAGCGCTGTCTTCAATCTTGTTAGTTCTGTCGCCAAATCCATTGCCGCAACTTGGCAGAGCATTCTCGATCGCTTCGGTCGCAAATGATTTCTCTGCAAAGGCAGACTCTCATTAAATGGGCAGGTTCGAAATAATCTGCCTTTTCAAAACCACAAAGCCGTCCTTTGCGGGGCGGCATACCCCCTAAAAAATTATGGAAGACTCAACACGTTTCATTGGTATGTTCCTGACGTCTACTGTTTACGCTCTCATGATTGCCTTCTTCTTGATTGCAATCAAGAACATGAGTAAGCAAAACAGCATCACCGATACAAAAAACTCTAAGCACAAGCGCTTCGAACCTGCGGCTGATCGCATTACATTTGCCGACGTGGCTGGACTTGACGAAGTTAAGAAAAACATGCAAATGTTTGTCACTTCACTGAAAGAAGCGAGCACCCTGGCCGATCTCGGTGGGCAAGTGCCCAAAGGCATCTTATTGGATGGCCCCCCTGGTACAGGCAAAACCCTGCTAGCCAAGGCTGTAGCAGGAGAAGCCGGTGTGCCGTTCTTCTACATTTCGGCCTCTGAGTTTGTTGAAATGTTCGTCGGCGTTGGTGCTTCACGGGTGCGTGACCTGTTTAAGGCCGCAAGAGAAAGTGCTCCTTGCATTCTCTTCATTGACGAAATTGATGCGGTTGCTCAACATCGAGGGGCTGGTATCGGCAACTCTAACGACGAGCGCGAGCAAACTCTCAACCAGATTCTCACCGAGCTTGATGGTTTCAACGGTCGCGAAGGCGTAATCGTCATAGTTGCCACCAACCGTCCTGACAAACTCGACCCGGCTGTTTTGCGCCCAGGTCGATTCGGCGATATCAAACTGACTGTGCCTATGCCCGACAAACACGGTCGCCTGGAAATTCTCAAGCTCTATGCCGGCAAGGTTAAACTGGCTCCAGATGTTGATCTGGAACTGGTTGCCAGTCAAACTGCAGGTTGCAGCGGTGCCGAGCTGCGCAACCTTCTTTGTGTGCATGCGCCTATGAGCGCCGTGCGCCGCAACGGTAAGGCAAAAGAGATCACTCAAGGAGATCTCGACCAAGCGGTCTGGACTCAGAAGTTGGGTTCCTCCAGTGAAAGCAAATCACGTCGTCTGTCAGATGATGTGAAGCGCTTGATTGCTTTCCATGAACTTGGTCATGCCTGCGTTGGTGAAACGCTCTTCCGGCAGAATGCTAGATGGAATCAGCTTTGGGGTGATGCCATTTCGAAGATCACCATCATTGGAGTTGGTGGCGCTGGCGGTTACACTGCTTCATTGACTGAAGAAGATCGCTCTTTCTACACCAAAGAGCAACTGCTCGGCCAAATTACCATGCTCCTTGCTGGAAATCAGGCGGAAAAGCTCTTCCTCGGTACGACCTCCACTGGTGCCGACAACGATTTTGAGCGGGCCTATGAGCTCGCCAAAAGGATGGTGACCCGTTGGGGTATGAGCGCTCTTGGTCCTATCTCTGTGGGCGGCAAAGAGCAAAACCCCTTCCTGGGTCGCACCATGGGCGTCGAGCAAGGCTATGGATTGGGTCAAGAATCGTCAGATCAAATTGATCGCGAGATCAAGAAGATTCTTGATGACTGCGGGACAAAAGCCGAGGGTATTCTCAACGCGCCGAAAATGCGTGACTTCATTGAGAACCTGATGGTGCCGAATCTGATTGAGAGCGAAACCATTCTGCGCGACCAGTGGGTGACGAAGTGGGACGCTCATTTCGCCTGAGCTAGTTGTTCGGGTAGCTGCTTGTTCTGGAAGCTGCCGTCTCTTTGAGGCAGCTTCTTGGCAGTAGCTTTTGATTTCTGTTCTTCCGAAAATTCTCCGATGATTCTTACTACCTCAATTACTCTAGGACTTACTCTAGGCCTGGCCTCCTGGCTAGGCCTCTCGCCTAGAGTAAGTCCTTTTATCTACAATCGCTTTATCTTTCAGCCGAAAAGATCCAAGGGCCTTCCCGAAGATATATGTGCCCTCGTGGAATTCCACGGTGGAAACGAGTGTTTCTTTCTCAACGACCAGGGCAACCACCTTCATGGCTGGTTGTTTGGCTCAGGCCATGAGCGTGGTGCACATCAAGAAGAGCGCCTTTTGCTTTTCTCTATGGGCAAAGATGGAGACATCGCCCGCAGAGCTACTCTGCTCAGCCAGTTTCTCAACCGGGGCTTTAGTGTCTTCATTTACGAGTACCGCGGCTACGGCCAGAGCGAGGGCAGCCCTAGCCTTGATGGCTTGGTCAATGATGCGCTGAGCGCCTACGACTTTGTCACTCAAAGCCTGGGTTTCAAGCCGGAACAAATTGTTCTCTTTGGTGAGTCACTTGGCGGCGCAATCTCGTCACAGCTGGCATTGAGGCGAGAGGCGGCAGGCTTAGTTCTCAAATCGACCTTCGCCAGTCTCAATCGCATTGCCAGAAAACAGCTGCCTCTGTTGCACCTCTATCCTGACAGCCTCATGGCGGCACCTAGCTTGGACAACACAAAGGCTATTGCTGCCTGCAACATGCCCGTTTTGGTGGTGCATGGTGCGGCAGACCGAATGGTGCCTGTTTCTCACGCTCGTCTTCTTGCAGCGCAAGCAGACGAGAACAGAATAACCGGCAGAAACAACGTAGATCTCGTCATTCTGCCGCAGTCAAGGCATGGCTTCATGAGTGATGAAGACAGTAAGCAGTTTGAAAACAGCGTTGTTGCATTTGTTGAAAAACTACCAGGACAAAAAAATGAAAACAATCCATGAAGACCGCCCTTGGGGTGGATTCGATGTGCTCTGCGACCAGCTCAACACCAAAGTGAAGAAGATTGTGATTTTTCCCGGCCAACGTATGAGCCTGCAAAGTCATAGCTTTCGTGACGAACATTGGATCATCGTCCAAGGAAAAGCGCTGGCAACCATTGGGGACCAAACCGTTGAGCTGACCTGTGGACAGCACCGCTTCGTCAACAGGGGAGTCAAGCATCGTCTTGCTTGCTCTGGTGATGTTCCCCTGGAATTGATCGAAGTGCAAGTGGGTGACAGCTTCGCCGAAGACGACATCGTTCGGTATGAAGACGATTACCAGCGAGCTGAGTGACGGCCTGAATGGTGGCGATCCGTCAAAGTGCTGAGGGGATGGCGTTTAGCCATGCCCCTTTCGCTTCAATGAATCAAAAACAAAATCAGTAAGAATCATGTTCGAATTCACCAAAAAGCTTCGTAAGCAAAGTCAAACGCAACAAATGGAACCTCGCTATACGTTACCCTCCGGATTCGGTTATCAGCCAAAGGCTGTGGAAGGACGCGGGGAGCCAAATCCACCGCCACGTTATCCTTGATTTTCTTTCAAAGCCGAGCGGTGCAATTGCGTCACTTTTCAGCTTGGTTTTTCCAAAAACAAAAAAAGGAGTCAAATCCATGAATCGCAACATTTTAAGGCCAGACCTGAGAATCGAAATCAAGAACGAAGCGCAAGTTCGCTCCGAGGTTGTGGCGTAAGTTCACGGCTCGATAGTCGCGGATCAGAAAAAAGCATGTCTTCGCTGTCTAGAATCAGAGAAGCTCTTAACTCAGTTTGTGCGGCTTTAGCAGGCCTAGATCAAGCGCTGCAAATCAATGACCTGCGGTAAATACGGAAAATATTTCTCCGCGTTTTCCTCTTTAAACAAATAAGCTTGGCACTAAAGTTGCCCTCAAAGAACGGTTTAGAGCCTGGGGTGATGCTGACCTGGGCTTAGGAGCGAGGGAAGGTCAAAAATAGTAGGCTTGCATTCTTGTCAAGCGGAAATTAGTTTGAAATAGTCCCTTCTCTCACAACCTCAAAAGAGCAACTTAAACTACCTAATCGGCACCACTATTTCTACAGTGAAGGTCATTCCAACATCTTCGGATGGCATCACTGGTCCGGTTTTTCGAACTGCTCCTTGATCACCTGAGCAATGAACACGCAAACGATCTATGTGAACGTTCATCGCCTTTCAGGTGAGAACGGAACCTTCTACTTCAAAGCAATCTTGTCAAAAGACCAGCACCCTATATGGGAAAGAGGCAGCACACCGCAAGAGGCAATCGGAAGACTCATGGTCTCCTATTCGCTCTTGCCTAATTCATCTGCCAAGCCATACGGCAAAGCTGCTTCAAGAGAAACCCTAGAGGCGATTGGCCGTGACTTTATCGCCAATTGGCGCAAGTGCCGCAACCTTGAATTTGTTGACTCCTGCCCCAAGGTAGGCTTCTAACTTCAAGCAACAAGCACCCAGCAACCACCCACAACCGAGAATCTGTCATGAACTTAAACGATCTGAACAACAACCAAAACCAAGCAGTAATTGATGCAATCTTGCAAGAAGTAGCAAAACAGTTCAAAGGCGAACCCTGCAAGATTTGGCTTTCTGGTTACACCGGTAATGATGCTCAGAAGGCTGCAGATAGCCTGCGCAGCGACAAGGGTAATCAAAACTGGTGTTTTTCAGTCAAGGCTCACGGCACAAGCGGTTCCTATCTGGTGATTGAGCATTCGCGTCTCGCTCAATCTGGTGACTACGGCGACAAGTAGAGCCTAGAGCTTTGCGCAGGAAGTACATCTGCCATTCCTGCCCTGCCCCTAATTCTGTGCGTCCGAGTCGTAACTCACGCGGGGCGACTAGCTGCTTTTAATACCATGGTAAACATGGCATGGCAGTGAGATAAATGCAGTAAGCGAACTTACCAAACAACAACCATGAACAGCGATACATTCGGATCTAACCAACTCAACCAGGAGCTTGATTGCGTGCTTGGCGGAGGGGGCATTAAGGGCTTTTGTCATATCGGCTTCCTCAGAGCAACTCAAGAGAACGGAATAAACTTCGCCGACATTTACGGTACCTCAATTGGTGCTTTGGTCGGCGCTCTGTATACCAATGGCTACGCACCGGAGCAAATTCTGGAAATCATGCTTGACGAGCTTGGCCGGTTCGGCAAGTCGTCATTTTCAGAGGGTTTTAAGCAGCCCTTGGCTGCGCTGCGACAAGGTGGGTTGGTCACCGTCGAGCCCATGTTTGCATCAATGGTGGCACGATACAACCTGACACCACAACCAAATCTAAAAATCGTTGCAGCACAGTACTCTGGTTTTGGCTTTCGCCCATACCTCTTTCAGGGTCTGGATTATGACCTGGTATCAGCACTTGTCGCTTCATGCGCGATGCCGCCATTTATCAGTTCTACGTCAGTGGCCAATGGCGCTGGTGGCAAACCAATTCGCCTGATGGATGGTGGGCTCTTCCATGCCACCCCTTATCAGCTGTGCACCAGAACCGCCATCATCAGCCGTCCCGGCATTGCCGAAAAACTACCGGCGAAGCCTTTGCAGATGAATGCCTTTGACCTGACTGTGCATCTGAGCGAGATGCTTTGCAGTCCTGTGAAAAACTATCTCAACCGCATTTCGGACCCGCGACACCTGGTGATTGAAACCGGTGACCCGACCGTTGCAACCTTTGCCTTTGGCCTGTCTGACGCAGCCTGCCATGACATGGTTGATTTCGGATACAAGGCAACTTCTACTTCGCTCAATCAACTGGCAAGTCAAAAGGACTTTTAAGCATCAACTTCTTCCAATCACCCTAACCTCAAATAGAAACCAATCATGTATACAATCATCCTCTTCACTGTCCTTGGCTTGGCCGGCGGCCTCATAAGAGCTCGCTATGACGGCACGGAAAAAATCAGCAATTACACTAGATACTCCTTCAACGGTATGTGCGCTGGCTGTAGTATTGGGATGTTAACTGCTATCGTTTTGGTCCGACTGCTGGTGCCCATGCAAAATGTTGTATCCGAGCCGATCACACTCGCGGCCATGCGCAATCAAGACGGCATCTCCGCTAGCTTCATTTTTGGCTCCGGTAGCATCAACAGCGTCAACACATACAATTTTCTTCAGCGCACTAAAGATGGCAGCATGGTACCAGGTTCGGTGCCAGCCAATGGCCTGGTGCATCTGATCGAGGATCCTGAACTGAAGAACACCGGCTCCTGGTCGACCACCATTTCTAAACCAGACAAGTCGTCGCCACTCTACCCCTGGTCTTTCGGCGCCGAAGGGAGGGCACACACTGTGCGCCAGGAGTTCCGCGTGCCTGTCGGCACCTTCGTGCAACAGTTCACCATCAAGTGAGCCAAACACGCGCCACGATCTTTTTGAGCGCACCGGCTTCCAATCTGCTGAGGCTGTGAGTCGAATGGGCTCCTGTAGGAGATCTTGTCGATTCAAAAACTAGTAGACTTAACCAGACAGGCTCTACAGTGTCTTCTAGCTACAACAACTCGACAACCCTGGCAAAGTGATTTCGCAGAGACCGGCAGAGCTAATGATTTTCATTGCCTCTGACCGGTCATCTTTTTTTGTGAAAACATCAGGCCTATAAACTCAAAACAGGCCCCTTCATCAAAATTTTCACCCGCCTACTACTCTTGTATATAGTTAATCAGCAGCGGTCAACACACAAGAATGACGCCAACCAAACTCAACGGGTGCGGCAAGACAGAGCTTTGGTAGACACAAACACGTAGCCCAGATAGCCAGTTCAAGAGTTATCTAGCTTTAGCGTAGGGAGCTATTTCAGACCATCTGGCAAATAATAAAGCTCTGAGAATGGTTTTCAAGCAGGAGTTGTCATTCATTCATGGATGGCCGTGTAAACCGGCCACAGTGGTTTTTCAAGAAACAGCCGAAGAATTTGCTTTGTCCTTAAAGCCTTAAGTAGAACAAGCTATCTCTTCTCCTCACTAAAATGAAAAGCTTCCTGAAACTCCCCCGAACATAAAACACCCTTACTCCGAACAAACTCTATCCCTCTGGGGATGACCAGACAAACACGGTGATACCACCCCTGGAACCACGCATTTCAATTTAAAACCTACCCCTGTCACATCCAATGGCTCAAAATCAACCTAACATAGGCTCATCTAGTCCTGAACCAAAGAGCAGTTTCAATGACGGACGCAGACCATGGCAAAGCCGTCCAACTGGCAAGCCGGAAGTCGTAACACCTACCAAAGACGACAACGATAACGAGGACCGCAAGAAAACCTTCGCCGACGTAGAGGGCTGCGATGAGGCCATAGCCAAGCTTAAACGAGTCTGCAAGTGGTTAAAGCATTCGAGCTGGTACGCACTATTTCGAGCAAAAATTCCAAAGGGAGTATTGCTAGTCGGCCCGCCCGGAACAGGTAAGACTCTCTTGGCGCAAATTCTGGCAGGAGAAACTGACGCTAATTTCTTCTCTGCATCTGCTTCAGAGTTCGTGGAAATGTTCGTCGGTGTAGGTGCCAGTCGTGTGCGAGACCTGTTCGACAAGGCCAAGGCAGAGCACCGTGCTAATGGCAAACCGAGCATTATCTTCATTGACGAACTTGATGCTATCGGCAAGAAGCGCAGCGGGCGCAACATGAGCGGCGAGGGCGAACGTGATCAGACGCTCAACCAGCTTCTTACTGCTATGCAGGGCTTCAAGCCAAGCTCAGGCATTCTCGTTGTGGCAGCAACAAACCTGCCCGAGACCTTGGACGATGCCCTTCTGCGGCCCGGTCGCTTCGACTATCACGTCACTGTTGACTATCCAGATATTAATGGGCGAGAAAAAATCTTCGCCATCCATACTCGCCATCGTGAGTTAGCGCCAAACGTGAGGCTGCGGGAGCTGGCCATGCGCACCACCAATTTCTCGGGGGCGCATATCGATATGGTCTGCAATGAAGCAGCCGTAATCGCAGCTGAGCGTCAAGAAGCTCCAACTCTCGGCTTGTCTTATGAGCAACTCGCAGCTCTGCCTCATGAAATTAGTCTGGAGGATTTCGACAAAGCCATTGACTATGTGCAGTTTGGCGACGAGCTGCTTTCTCGCACGCGTTCGCAAAAGTCGACAGACGCCTGGAAGACCTGCATTCACGAGGCAGGACACGCGGTCATTGCCACTGCAACTGGTGGCGATACTGTCACCAAGATCACGCGCATCATCCGCAGTAAATCACTAGGAATGATGCAAGCACACTCTGAGGTTGAGCGTTATTGTCTCACAGAAGCAGATATTAGAAGCCAAATCATGACTGCTCTTGCTGGTCAGGCATCTCAATTGGAGCTATTGCAGCTTCGTGATACGGGCTCTAGCAGTGATCTTGAACAAGGAAACAAACTGGCTCGCTTTATGGTCGGTGCCTACGGCATGTCGGAGGGGCTCTGTCCGATTCAGATTAAGCTCGACAGTCAGGGTTTTCCCGCAGCTCCTCTGAGCCCATTCATGGCTGAGCAGTTCGACAGGGCTTGGACAAAAATCATGTTTGAATGCTGGGAAGAAACAAACAAGCTCGTAAAAGAACATCGCGACAAAATCATTCGCATCGCTCACGCTCTCATGAAAGAGGAGACCATCCTCGCCGAGCGATTCAAGTACCTGTACGAAAATGAAAATGAAAGTGTAAGCGACGCACCATCGAGCGACTTAGGTACTCGAAAAGCATCTTGAGCCTTGAGTTTCTTGGCCGTTCTCGCGACCTTAAGCTCACTGCTGGTAGCTCAATTCACCTTTGTGAAGAGCATTCTTTTGCTGACGACATCGAGAGCGCAAGTGATCAGCTAGAATTAGCTAGAATTCGCCAAGAGTATTCGTGAATTCGGCAAAGAGAGTATCACCATATATGGTGGCACTCTCTTTGCTCTTCAAAACTTCTAACTGGAACAGGCATTATTGCAAGCAACACGGGCTTGATTTTTAATTTTGGGGTATAACGCTACGCTATATAGTATAAAACCAATTTTCAAAAAACCGATGTGGCAAAATACCTTGGCGCGCGACAGCAAATTCAAGAAAAAAAATCAAGGAGAAGCAGGGTAGTTCCCGCCTCTCCTTGATTTCCATGGCGCCAAGACATCTCTTCTTGATTTGCTATGGGCTATACGACCTGAGATCGACGACCACAGGCAGATGGGGAAAGACAGCTTGAAAGTAACGAGCAGCGGCCAATACCACTTCGTCTCCGGGTCGGTAGGTGCCAGAATTGCCGTTAATGTGAATGACACCCTTGGCGTCCATCCAAACTTCACCAGCGAAGAGCACATCAGGGTCGTAGCCAGCAGCAAATAGATGCTTGCTCAACACCCAGTCGACGAATTTGATACCGGCAGCGATGCGAGCGAAGATGATCTTCTTGTCCGTGATTACCAGGTTGTACTTGTTCGACTGCGTGGCACTGTCAGTACCCAGCATATCGTAGACATCGCGCTCGCTCTTGAGGCCGAGGTCAGCATAGGACGGTGCCAAGAACCGATGAAAGAGCTTGATGACGAGCTTTGAGAAGAGCAGGCGCTTCTTCACGCGTGTGGCAAAGTCTGGGTTCTGCTGGGAAAAGGCAGTGAGCCTATCGCCGAGATACTCCAGAGGGTTAACACGCGACTGCTCACTGGTGAAGAGCGTCTGATTTCCGCTGAACTGGCGCAGAATCATACCACCAGTAGACGGCAGCGAAACCTTGACTGTGAAATCACTGTGATAATCAACACTGTGGGGAAGTGCTGGGGGACACTTCACGACAGACAACAGCCGGAGACGCTCAGTCACAGAGGTTGAGTGTCAGATTTCTGTGGTTCACCGAAGTGATACCCGGACATTTGCCTACAGCTACGGTCACTGCTGAATCTGGCAAGTAAAGGCGCCCCGTCAGCAGCGGACAATCGTAGACATCGAGTTGCTGGAGTTGCGAGTTCGGTAGATCAAGTTCCCCAGTGAGTTGATAGAGATTACTTAACTCAAGCTTTTCCAGTTTGCGATTGAGCTTCGGTAGGCTCTTGATCTCACAGCCTTTCAAGCCAAGAGTTTCAAGGCTCTCAGGGAGATCTGGAAGCCACTTGAAACCACGACAATCTGAGAGCACAGCGTACTCGAGGCGCTGAGGAAGGACGAGCCGGCTGCTTGTACAGCTATACATCCGCAAGTAAGCAAGAGCGCTGCTCAAATTGTCGATAAGCGTGAAGTGACAACGGTTCATCACCAGGTGAGTGACGGTTGCCGGCAGTGGCGGCAAAAAGTCAGCTTGCACGTCATCGATTCGCAACCGCTTCTCCTGCGGATTTTGCTCTAAATAATCGATACGCTCTAGCAATCGGGTCAGATTCTTACTTTTCATTGGAGTGGGAGGCGATAGAGTGGGATGAAATGGGACGGGATGGTTTAGCCTGCCGGAGCATGTAATATGCTGAAAGTCAGCACCGCAAAACTTGCGTTTTGCGGTGCTGATCTGCTACCTCTTACCGATTACTTTTACTTCTGCTCTTACTTGCCTTTGAGGGCCGCACCAGTCAGCTGTTCAAGGGTGACGATGGAGTTGCCACCAACCACCTGCGGGAAGGCCCCATTCCAGTTATCCTGGAGTGCCTTGGCTTTCAGGTATTCGGTATAGCTAGCTCCTCCGAGGGCTGATTTGACCCTGTTGATAGCAGCTGCTTCTTCCTCAGACTCGACTTTGACTTTGTAGGCCTTGGCCGAGGCCTCTGCCTTCGTGCTTTCAGCCTTTGCTTCTGCTTCGGTGATTTTCTTTTGCTTCTCGATTAGTGCCTGCAGCCGTTCTTGGTCGGCCGTAGACTTTGCTTCGATGGCAGCAGCGAATTTCTTGGAGAAACCAAAATCAGTGATCGCCACTGAGTTGAGCTGCACGTATCCTTCGAGTCTACGTTGACGTAGTGAAGTAGCAATAAAGGAGCGCAATTGCTCATCAACATTCTGTCGCACAGTCTCACGTTGTGTAACCAGATTTTCGACTGTGAAGCCACTGATAACCGCTTTGGCTGACTGCGGAATACCGTTGTCCAGAATGGTAGCTTGAATCGCTCTGCGACTACCAATTAGGCGATTTGCATTTGGTGCTTTTTCGCCAATGAGACTCCAAGTTACTGTAACTTTTGTCGTCACATCCTGTAGGTCTTTAGAAGCCGCAGCAATAGGAACTTCGATAGCTACGGTGCGAATATCTTCCTTGCTTACAGAGTCGAAATATGGCAGCTTGAAGTGGGGTCCCTCAGAAAGAGCGGTCTCTTGAATGGCTCCCAAGCGCCGCACGACGCCAACTGTGCCACTGTCGATGATGGTGAAGCTATTGAGAACGGTGACGAGGGCGAACAGTCCAGCGGCACCTTTGACATAGGTTGAAGTACGGGCGTAGAGGGGGGTTTCGAGTTCGGGCATGATTTAGGTTTCCGTTTTTGATTGAGTTTGGATGAAGCGATCCCAGTCATTAGCAGTGCAAGCAATCACGGATCGCCCAGCGCAGGCCAGATACAGGCATCGGTTGATGTAGATACGACGAGCCATGATGGTTATCTGGTGCGGTTGCGGTGGCTAAATTTGAATTGGTTGATCCGTAGGGTGAGCTTGTAGTGAAATGAATGGGATTCCAAGTGTTATCAAAAAAGATGCACTCAGGGCTATCGTTGTTGGCTTATATTACGCAAAACGCCGTTGCGACGATGCAACTAGGCTTCTTCCAGTCTCCTAGTCTGGTAAAAGCGGAGATAGATCTTTCAGGTGATCTCAGTTAGACAAGTCAGTAAACTATTTCAATCTTTCTCGGTAAATATGCCTTTCTAAAGTCTTCGATTGACTGTTTGCTTAAGATGCAGTCTCGAAGACTGATATGTTTCAACATTTTTAAACGAGAAAGAATATCTAGTACTTTGTCACTAGTTACGCTGCCGTCAAGCTCAAGGTGTTTTATGTCTCTGCAGGTAGCAATCAATTCGGCATCTGATTCTGACAAAGGCATTTCTGTAGAGTTCAGGCTCAATACATCGATTTTATTAGAGCCTTGCAAAGCCAATAGCATCTTGTGGTGGTCTTTGTTGCCACCAAAGGACAAACTCCTTAAGTCTTTTAGTCGTGCCAGATAAGCGATGCCATTTCCTGTAATCTGGGTGTTCTCGATCTTTAGAAAATACAGATGCTTCAGCTTATTGAGATATACAATTTCATCATCGCCTATTGTTGTGTTTGCAACATCAAGCTCTATAAGACTTGTAAGCTTAGCTATAGAGGGCATAGATTCTCTCAAGTCATGCCGGTTGTGAATTTCGTTGTTCAAGCTAAGTGAAAACAGATCTTCAGGTCTAAACTTATCGAACATTTGTGGCAGAGAAAAGAAATGATCGTTTGGACAGAATTCAATTGCACTATGGCGAGGGAAGTACACTTTGCCTTGAGCTTTCCTAAAGTTTTTGCGATCTCCCATTAAGCCTATTTTGCCAATTGATTGATTCTCAGGAAAGTCAAACTCAACGATTCGGTCGGAATCTACAATCTTAGAATAGTATGGCTGTTCGTCTGTCTTCTGCTTGTTCGATAGTACGTCTGGCAGCCCCTTTAAGCCATACTTTTCGAGTTTGGTGGCGATTTCACCCTCAACTTCAGTTTTACCGGTGGATATAAAAAATAGGTTAGCAGCCGATCTCAGAAGGAAAAGAACACATGCCGCAATTACTAAGGTTAGTAGCGAACGGATCAGCTTGTCAGATTTAATGGCCCTGAGAAGAAAGTCAACTACGCTTCTTTCTAATTTCGGCTGGCGCGCAGCTAGCCTTAGACGTGCACTCTCATCTTCGTTTTCTCCAGCTTCGCTGTCTTGATCTTGTTGCTCTAACTTCATGAGCTGTGCAAAGGCAGGGGAGCTTGCTTGGATGTCTCTACCTTGTTTAATTCGCTCTAGATCAACCGCCAATTCTTTTGCTGTCTGATAGCGATTGCGGGGCAACTTAGCCAGGCAGGTAGAAATCACTGCCTCTAATGAAGTCGTGAATCCCTTCTCCGGCATAACTTCAGAAAGAAGAGGGGGTGTATCCTCTTGATGCATCATCACTGTTTCGAGTTGACTTGTGCCTTCGAAAGGAACGAAACCTGTGAGTGTCTCAAAAAGCGTGCAACCGATTGAGTAAATGTCAGATCGGGCATCGACACTTTCGCCCAAGCATTGTTCAGGGCTCATATAATAAGGGCTGCCGAAAATATCACCAGCCTTAGTCAGGCTCTGATCTTGACTGGTAGCAGCTCCGACAAGCTTTGATATACCAAAATCGAGGATTTTAATAGCTGAATCACGGTTGGCCGTGCACAGCATAATATTGGCGGGCTTTATGTCTCTGTGAATAATGCCGTTTCGATGAGCATAGGCCAGACCGTTAATGACCTCAAGGAAGATATCTAGTGCTCTTTCTAGTTCTATTGGACCAGTTTCTGCCAGAATCTCTTCGAGAGAGCGACCTTCAACGTGATCCATTGCGTAGAAAGGAACTTTTCCTTCATGAATGCCAAGATCGTAGACATTAACAAAAGATGGATGATGCAGCGAAGCCATGGTTTTGGCCTCGGCTTGAAAACGCAACCAGTTCTCTTGGTTAACTAAATCGGGGGCTAGCGCTTTTACAGCAAATCTTCTGGGCAGAGTAGTGTGTTCAGCTAAGTAGACCGCTGCCATCCCACCAGTTCCAATAAGCGAAAGAGTTCTGAACATACCACCGAGTACGGTACCAACTGGAAGCATTATCTCTGATGAGGAATCACCTGATGCTGAACTGAAGAGCTTCAATGATTCAGTAAACTGCTTCTTTTGGGCTACTCTTTCTGAAGTTTGAGTGCGTTTACCAGCTGTTACTCTCTCTGATTTAGATGGTGCTGGAACAGCGCAATCGCAGCGAAGTTCTTTGAAGAGAAACGAAGTGAAAGAACCAGCACGTTTACCAGTAGTTCTCGCTCTGCCGCAGCTTCCACAGATACTTCCTTGTTCTGCGGACTTGTTTAGGGTGACAGGTCGGCCTAAGGAGCACTGGCAATAATTATGCTGAAAGAAGTAAGACGTTAATGAGCCCGCCCGGTCGGCGATCTTTTGTTTGCCACATTTTTTGCAGGGAGTTTCGCTCATCCTTCCACCCAAATCCAGTGGAAATTCTAGCATTCTCACCAGTGCTCTGCTAAAGCGAGCTACTGGACACTTAGGATGAACCGTCCGCGGATGAGCGAAATCAGCACTGCATTTTCTTATAGAGCCAAGCTTTTCAGGCCTAGCGACTATATTTTAGCTACGGGCTCCTATGATTTCATGGAGCAACTGTTTCATCTCCGCAAACTTTTCAATAGCCTTGTGTACTTCTACTTCACTACCGCTCTGAGGTGACGAAACTCTTAGCGAGCTGATTTGCCTTGAAAGTTTACTGTATCGTCGGTGGCTGATGTCATGATTGCCATACTCGGCTCTGACATAGTGAATCTTGCTATCTTTGTGCAATCTAGCGCCAGGCGTTTTTCGCCAGTTGGCAGCAGCTTGTCCTTCTTTTGTGTCTTTATCTCCGACGATAATTATCTGCCCGGAAGTAATTCCAAGCCTTTGGGCAGCTAATTCAATTCCTGCTGAATTGGGCTTGGCAAATGTGTGCGGCACAGACAAATTAAAGAGCAAATGCTCGGTATCAAAATTACTTTGATGCTGCGACATTCTGTGCAATGAACTGGCAACACAAGACTGATAACCGTTATGGCGCAGCCGTGGTGTGCGAGTACGAATAGCAATGAGGCCATCAATTAACGGCAACACACCGACTTTTGTCAGACGCTCTAGCGCTATCCACTCGGGTGAGTCTGTGAGAATAACTATCTTCAATTGAGGATGTTGGCAACGTATGTGTTTTAAGGTTTCAATTACGCCATCGTAGATCTCTATACTACTGTGTCTCTCTAGAAAACCTGTCCAAAAGTTATGAGCTGTTGACTTGATTTGTTCGAATGTTAGGTTCTTGTGAGCACTCAGTCTTGAAGCAATAATTTCGACGACAAAAGCATATTCATGCAGAGTGGTTGCCGATGCTACTTCTGCAAATAGGGCGTTGACGATTCTTTTATCTACTCTGAATTCGCTGGCCATTTCTGAGGTCAAGTCGAGAATAGTGTCGGCGAACCATCGCCTAGTGTCAGTCAAAGTGTTGTCGAGGTCGAGCAGCAGCATGCTGTTGTTTGAACTCGCTTCCTTTATAGGCGAGCTAATCTTGAGAGGCTTTTGTGGCTTGAAATAGCTTGGATCAAATGAACATGCTCCATATGCGTCACACGGATCTATTTCTCGATAGGTAGAGTTAGCTCTTAGTTGGATCATCTGCATGGATACCCTCCTTAAAACAGTCTGCATCTTTGTGTGAGCAATCTTGAGCGCGGCAAGGCCTAGGCTGTTTCGAGTGCTCGAAACAACAAGTCAGCTTTCTGTCGATGTCCGTCTAAAAAAGATTGCTTAACGCTGTAGCGAATTTACACTCGCGCCCAGATACCTTCCTCCACATTTATGCGGAGGATTACAACGAACTATGCTACCGGGAATCCGCCACAAATCGACTGGTATGGCAGCTCTTGCTGCTACACCAGACCTTTCCGCGGCCTATGACAGAGTCATTATTGGCCACGATGGAAGTCATGTCAACTGGGCCAGATTAATGTAGACGATGGGCTCCAAGCCATATTTAGATTGAACGGCTCTCAATAAAGACATGGAATCGTCACAATTTTAGTCGGAGAATAGCTGCTATAGAATTCCCCTTGCCACAAACATACAGGTAGCACACAGATGACACGTGAAGTAGCAGCAGCTAGACCGGCGGAAAAAGCCCTGGATAGTACACAAGCACCACCTAAGCCTGAAGTGCCCTCATTGCAAAGAGAAGCCGCAGCAGCTCTGTCATCGCCACCAGCAGAAGTTAGGGTGGGCAAGCCGGAGGCGAGTCCAGCAGTGTCAGATGCGCCTAGCCCAGCTCTAGCTAAGGCCGAGGTTGCGGAGAAAGGCAATTTGACCAGCGAGATGAAGGCTGCGGTTGATAAGTCTGAGAAAATAGTAGTGAAGATAGCACCTGCCGGCGGCGATAAAGACGATAAGTCTGATCTCGTGATTAAGGCCGATGGCACGATTGTGCAGAACCTTAATATGGACCCGAAAAGAACCGATAGCAAGAATCTGACTGTTTCTGTGGAACAGACCGTTGGCTCAACTGAAACTTTAACTGAGCAGCAGAATGATGCTCTGGAGAAAGTTCTAGCCTATGCCAAAGAAAAGAACAAAGAAGTGACACTTGATAAAGCAAATCCTTCGGCGCCGACTGAGGCGAGCGAGAGTTCAGCTGCGCCTATCCCAAGTGCTGGACCGCCTAGAGCAGGAGACTCTGGCGGCGGTGGTGGCGGTTTTGCGCCGTCTGGTGACGGAATGGCCGGAGGTGGTGGCGTCTCTGGTGCAGCAGACTCTGGGGCAGGCTACAGCGGCGATGGCGGCTATTCTAGCCCGAGCCCACCAGACTATAGTAAGGTTGATCTGTCTGCACTTGTGACTGAGTGGTTTAACGATCCAGCCTCTCTTGAAAAATTCAAAAAGCTCTATCCCGAGCTCTATGCGAAGTTGCTGGGCCCCGACGGCAAGCTTGATATGAATAAATTGAGACAGATGAAGGCATCGAACGATCCTTTGCTAGAGGGATTGAGAGAGAAATTGCCAACCATTGCTGCTGAATTTCCTGAATCAAAAGCTCTAAGCTCTGTGCCTTCTGCTTCAGGTGAATATGTTAACCCGACAGGAAAAAAAATCGCTGAAAGTGCGAAGCAAGTTTCTCGTGAAATGGGCGGCACTGGTCTTTGTGCTACGGCTGTTAGCGAGGCCATTAAACGGGCTATGGGTGTGGATATTTGGGGTAACGCAAATGACATTCCGAAGGATTTGGTTAAACATGGTTTTACTGAAGTCGATCCGAAGAACGGTCTAAAGCCGGGACAAGTTCTAGTCGTGCCATGGACCGAAGAAGTTTATGCGCAAGAGCGTCTTAAGCGTGGCCAACACGTTGCCAACATTGGCGATACTGTTGTGATTGGCAAAGATAGCGAAGGCAAACTTAAGGCCTATAACGATGCAGAATATACTCTCAATGGGTATTTAGAGAAGCAGCGATACGCGTTTGAGAAATTGCGAGTCTTCAATCCTCCTGCAACAGCTTAGTTCTAGAGCGCTCCAAAATGCGGCGATCTGCAGCACGAGCTAATGCTCAAGCTTTTGCTGTATAAAGCGGTTCGCGTCAGTGTGCTTGTTCGCATTTCTCGCTTCACACTGAAAAACTTTCTGTAGGCAAAACCGGACAACATCTATATTTGCCTTGCCTAAAAAGCGCAAGAGCATCAGAACGCCAACAAAAACTAGCCTTGGGACATCCCCCAGGCGGATATGGAACGGTCATAAAATCAGTGCAAAACTTGACTCCAGAAGTCTGGGTTAAGTGAAAATAGGCACATACAAAAATGGAAATTAACAACAGCAAAGGCCAATTAGAGAAAGCGGGAGTTGAAAAAGCTGCCTGTGAACCTAATCCCCTTTTCGAAGAAGCGCTCAAGCTAACTAGAGAGAAATTTTTTGACGTCACCAAGACAGCTACACTTCCAGAACAAAGCGGTAAATACAATTGTAAGATCAAAACCCACCAAGATGCAGTTGATGCAGCCAATGAGGCTCTTAAGATAACAGGAGATCCCTACACACGTGTATGGCCTCGCGAGGAAGAAGCTGAATCCGCAAGAAGTATTGAGGGAAACTCTTCCGACGCAGGAATTGGTTTGTACTTAGTGTGGCCAGAAGATTTTAACAAACCAGGTACCAGCTCTGAGAACTCGGTAGTTGAAGTTGTCTTCCCGGGCAGTCCTGCTGATAAAGCTGGCCTTAAACCTGGTGACATCATTAAGTCTATTGACGGAAAATCTACCAATGGACTGACTCAGACCCAGATTTGGGATCTCCTTGATGGAAATGAACATACAAAAGCTTTACTAAAGGTCGATCGTGACGGAAAGATGTTAGACCTCTCTCCAATTCGCAGTAAGGTCGAGGAGCCCGCAACAATCAGCCAGGTAGTAGGCGACGACGTTCTCTATATCAAGATCATGGATTTCGTGAAAGATAATGTGGATGCTGATATCAAACAAGCATTGGAGAACCATCCAAAAACATCGGCATTAATTATTGACTTGCGAGACAATCCGGGCGGGCGTGTACAAGAGCTTTTAGAGACAGCGCCTTTGTTGATGCAGTCCGGAAACCTGTATTACTATGATGAACGGGTTAATGACTCAACCGGCACTCGAATTTCTTCGGGACACGTCAATTTGAGAGATAACAATATCAGAGAGATAACCCCTAGCGGTGAGACGATAATCATAGAGAGAAACCCGAATCTAGCAGGAAAGAAACCCATTGTAATTCTGGCAAACGGGGGAAGTGCGTCTGCTTCTGAAATGTTAATCGGAGCGCTGAGCGACAATAATAGAGCTAAGGTCGTTGGCGAAACAACGCGTGGTAAAGGCATCATGCAAGACATTATTGACATAGCAGACGGTGCGCAACTCAACGTTACGTCGGCTCGCTATAGAACGCCTTCTGGCCGATGGCCGGGTGATGCTAATGAAAATAGGTTCGGTATTTTACCCGACATTGAAGTAAAGCAAGAACCGAGATACGTACCGCTCTCCTCTGCCGACAAACAGTTTCAGAAAGCCCTAGAGACCGTCAGAGCCATGGCGAAGCCTAACCCCTGAGCCGTCGTCGTTGCAGGCTGTCCAGCGGTGCTCTCATTCAATTGAGATAGCCTGGCGCGACAGTCACTATATCTAGCAAAGACTACATCACCGTGACACCCAACAGATATAGATCTGTCACATTTCATCGCTTACATTAATGTCTACATCCCCCCCCAACGAGACAGCCGATCTGTAAGAGGCGGCGACGCTTTTCCCCAAAAGTGTCTCAACTTAAGGAGTAATAAAATGTCAAACTCAACTAACTACGAAGAAACTAGCTCTGAAGACTATGCCACTAGAGCAGCTCTTTGTTTAAAGCGCTTTTCCGCAGCCGCTGTTTCGAATTTTACAGAGAATAGTGCTTTGGAATTGCGCAACTACTATTCTGAAAGAAGTTCTGCCTCCTTTAACCCTAAATTGGCATTGAACGAAGCATTGTTTGGTATCAATTCTAGCGAGCCGGTCACTGATAAGCTCTATGAAAGCTGGGTGAAAGATCTTAAGGCAAGCAACGGCATCTTCTAGAGCATTCGAAAAACAGTTTAGGTCTCGCGGTGCTTCACTTTAATCGTTCGCTACACCCAAACTTCCGGCTCATCGGAACATGTCGTAAGCTTCTCTAGTCGCTCATAATAATCTTGCACTAACTGTTCGGCAGAAATTAGCGAACCGTCCTTTTTAGTTAAGTTAGCTACCCCGGCTGTTACATCTTCTTTCATTTCCGTGGCAACACCACCAGCAATACCTTGTACCGTGCGGTCAAATTCCTGCATTTCTTTACCCCTTACTGGTGGCTGCGGCGGCACAATATATAGCAAATTACTTAGAGGTGCTTCCTCGCGGGCTATGTAGTCTTGCGCTAACTTATTGAAGACATCAAGCTCTAAGCCATACTTTTTGCGTTCTGCTTCGAGAGCATTGAGTTTCTCTTTCGGCATGTCTCGCTCCACTTTGTCGAGCTGGTCCGCAAATCTCTGTATACAAGGGCTAGCTACTTTCTCGTTGACACTCTTCTGGAAGCTAGCTAACAACTCAAAGGCTTGGCGGTATTCTTGCTCTTTCACTGGGCCGACTACCTTTCTGAGCTCTTCGGATGACGGAACCAGCAACGGTTCGTCTCCGGTTAAGTCTCTTGCAGAGGGCTTGGTTGGTCTATCTTTGTTGCCGTGTTTGTCTTTGGCGCCAGCATTTACATTGCCAGCATTCACATTGATAGTATTCTCTTCATCTACTCCCTTGACGAGGAAGCGATTTTGCCATCGTATGCTGTACTGTCTAGACAAAATATCGTCGCTTAGCAAATAGTTCTTGAGCAGTTTACTGGTTTGCTCCAGTACCTCCACAGACGATTCTGGAGCTATTTTTGCTTCTTGGCCCTCTATCGACAACCGCGGCAAAGACGGTGCAGCATCCAGTGCTTGTTTTTTCGCCTTGATGGCGATGTCTCTTTGATTTGTTTCGCTAGAAGATATTGAGTGCAATTCGCGACGCAGAGCGCTGTCGTGAGTGCTTTTTTCATAGCCACCATCGGTGGGAGAATTAAATTTGCCTACCGATGCATCATGTCTCGTTACTGCTATATCGCTCATTCAACTAACCTCAGTTATCACTCTTCCATGTAATTGATTCAATTGCTTCCTGCGCCTCTTTCAAATAATTGACATAGTTTAGTGCTGGCGCAAAGAAATGAATTTCTTGAACGGCGGAGCCAGTATTGTCGCTGTCGATGAAGATGCTTAGATCGAAGACTTGGTTTACTCGCCAGATTCCTTCAACTATCAAAACTCTTTTGCCATTAACTGTTTGAGTCTTAATAGAGCTTGTAGAGAAGCTCTCTGCGTAAGCTGCATTTCTAAGCACGATCGAAAGTGATTCAATTTCTTCTTCAGTAACTATGTGATCTGGCTCCTGCAAAATGCCATGAAAGTCTCTGGCTGAACCGGCTCCAATAGTTTTCCCCCTGTAGTAGAAGCAAAGCTTCACATCCGCATTGGCGCGGCTTACGAATTCTCGAAGATGGTCATTTGCTGAAGTCTTTGCTGCTTTAGCTTCCACCCAGTTCTCTGGGAGTTGCATGGAGCTAATCTGACCTTCATTTTTTAGTTCGAATTTCATTGTGATGATTTACCGTTTAGTACTATTCCGGTCTCTAATGTCCAGGTTATTTCATGGCTTTGAAAAGCTTATCTATAGGGAAGCCTTTGAGTCTGTCATGTTCTGAACCCCATTGATTGGTGAAGGGCACCCGACCTGTTTCAGGGTTGTAGCCTGGATGAACATTGATGACATGACCGCCTATAGCATCCCCGCCCAAGGTTCTAGAAAATGGGTAGTTAGCAGCATTGACGCCCAAAATTGCCGGCAGATTGCCAGCCTCTTGCAACTCTAGAATCAATTCTCCTAGCTCACTAGGACTACTTACTTCCGTTATGTTAGACAATCGAGAAGCTCTATCGCCAGCTCTAATAACGTAGCCAGTTTCACTGAGACCGTTGGTTATCCAGTTAGTAGATTGAATTTGTGTATCTGTTAACCCTGCAGTATTCAACCAACTTCCTTCAGGATCTACCAACATTAGCCATTCTTGGCCGTTATCGAAGAAAACGCCTTCAGTCATAAATGCATTCGAGGTCGTAATATCGTATTTAATTTCGGCATCACCAGGTTTGGTCGCTCGAAATATCCACTTCCCATCGGCGTCGTAACCATTTGTTCCAGCGTTCATATGCTTAGGCTCTAGGCGATTGCCAGCTTGGTCGTATATTTTCACCAGCCTCGAATGATCGTCAACTAGGTGATAATCGCCTTGTGTGTTCAAAACTATTTTGCTTCGCTCTAGCTTTTCAGTGGCTTTGCCGACTTTGAGTGGAGGCTTCCCAACAAGAGACTCACCGATGTTAACAGCGACTTTACCTTCACTGTCGTAAACGACATTGCCGTCATATATTATTTGCCCATCAAGAATGAAATGTCTTCTACCTTGCCAATGAGCGTTGGCCATTGCCGTTTGAATAATCTGACCAGACCAATCTCGACTGCCGTCTTCTTTAAGAGCATCTGAATTTCCCCTCCGCTGTAGCCTCCGCGCTCTTAGAGCTTCATTGTCTGGTGTAAGACCAAAATCTAGTTTTCTCATGTCCACTGTAATACCGTCTACTGTTACAAACTCGCCCTTGGTTGCTATGTCAGCAATTAATTGAGCATTTCTTTCGGGATCTCGAGCATAGTTTCTTACCTCTAAGGTTGAAACGGTGCAAGTCCCAAAACTTCCCTGATCAACAGTATTGGGGTGGGCGGCGTGCCAAACTATCTGTTCAGCCAGATCGGCGCGATCAGCTTGCGAGAGGACCGCATTTGTATTTGGCTTAAGCAATCTATTTAGCTGAAGCATGAATAATGCCTTTTGTTCATCTGATATGTTACGCGCCAAGCGGGATTCTTCGAACTCATCAAGGTGCCTTGTGAATCTTTCGAAGCGTGCCTCATCGGGAAAAGAGTCTCTGGCAAACTTATGAAGCAGTTGACTTTGATAATCTAAGTCACTACTGAGATACTCCCTTCGTCCCAGTCTTGTCGAGAACACAGTGTTGTCTAGCTTTGTAGTGATATCAGTGCCGTCAGTCTGGTCTGTGTTTCGATATGAGCCATTCCTTTCTACTACAATATCGCCACCAAATTTCACTTCACTTTCTACAGCTCCATCTGCGTTTCTCGCTTGCCATACCCAACTGCTTTCGGCCTCTCTATAGATTATTGTGTTAGCATGCACAATCGACTTAAGCCTGCCATCAGGGCTGTAAGAGAATGAGCGCTCGAAACCCTCTTCTCTAGCGTGTAGCAGTCTTCCATGTTGATCGAAAGTTGTAGTTCTGTCATTGGCACTATCCACATATGTTACTTTGCCGTCAGGTGTTCTCGTTCTTTTGATAGTCCTCTCAGGCAATTCTCTAGCCGAGTAACTTCTCCCTACATCTGCAATGCTGTCGCTCCCAGATCCTCTCCCGGCAATTGTTTCATTAACTGACGGTCTATCAATAACGTGGTTTTTTGCAGTCTGTGGAGCTGCAGCTGAGACTATTTGTGGTTTACCACCTTGCCCTGTTCTAACGCCTGACTCTGGTCTAACGCCTACATCTACCCTAGTTCCGGCCGCGGTTTTGCCAGTGTAATACCCTAGCGAGTTTTCCGAGCCCTTGAAGAAGCGAGAGCCAGTGTGAATCAAGCCGCTCAATGCTACGGCGCCAATGCCAGATGCTATGCCGGTTTCATTGGCCGCCTTTAGAGTGCGCTTGATATTATCTTCATTGCTTTTAGCTTTGTCCCACCGGGCTAAGCTCTCAACAGCACCACTGCCGGCACCACCGACATAGGCAGAACCAAGTATAAGCCCCTGCTCTGTGGCTATTTTCCTAAAGATAGCTTGTTTACCTAGTTCTTGGGCAGAATTGGCAATGACTACTTCACCGGCCTCACGAGAGACACTGCTGCCTAACTTTAAAACTCGAGCCGCTTGGGCTGGACCAATGGTGTTAAATACGGTATTGAGCGAACCTCTCGAAAAGTCGACAGCCACTTGTTCCGTGCTGCCGTAACTGTCGCCAATTAAAGCCTTGCTGCCTACGACCTTAATGCTGCCGCCGACAGCAGCGGCACCTAAAACCACTGGCGCGCTGAGACCACCGCTCAGCAACAGAGAGCCGCCAATAATGGCACCGTCTGTAATTAGATTAGCTTTGTCGGCCTTCTCATTTTGCCACTGATTGTAGGTTTCAGAAGCATTATTGAAGAGTTGCTGTTCTTTTTCTGCTGCTACGTTCTGAAACTTAGAGCTAGCTGTTTCACTTGCTTTGCGAAAGGTGTCATTGTTTTGAATGGCCGTGTAGCGATCGGCAAAATCAACACTGCCAAGCAAGCCAGATTCGCTTTGTTTGCGTTGTTGTCCAAGTTGTTCAATTTGTTCGGCACGGTTTTGCTGACTATTCTGCAGTAATGCTGCCACCGATGCTTGCTCTTCTTTGGGAATCTTTCTCAAAATGTCTGTGAGGTTGTCGCCATAGCGCTCTGCATAAAGATCGTGCAGAGTGCTGCGATCTTGCGGCTTTACCTGACCAAGCGTTTCTTTGATATTGTCTATTTCGACTCTGGTCAATGACTGGTTATTGACTATGGCGGCTCTAAGTAGACTGATCTGATCATTGATATTAGTGCTCTCAGGTGAGCGCGTGGCGCTTGCATCTAATGTCGTTGACGCTGCAGAAGTTTCTGCTGCTTCCGAAGTCTTTGATGTTCCCGCAATCTTTGCAGTTTCCGAAGTCTTTGATGAAACAGAAGTTTTGAGAGCTAAAGCTTTCAATTCTTCAGCGTCATCCTTGCTAAAGTTTGCATCAATTGCCTGTTTGAATTTTCGATAGGCTTCTATTGCTTCAATGTCTGCTTTGGTAGCATTGGCAGGCGAGGCCTTAAGATTTGTTAGTTCATGACCACGAATCAGGCTTTTGCTCTGCTCGCTGCTCAGAGTTCTAATTGCTTGACTGACACCATCTTTATCGCAGCCAAAAAGCCCTTTATTGAACTCTACTAGAGTACTGATTTGGGTCTCACCGTGGGCGGCAATATCTTGAGCAATTTTTAGATCTTTACCAGAGAAAGCTGCGGCAAGAAGTTTGAGTTGACCGCGCTCGCTGAAGATCTGACGAGCCTCTGGGCTATTGCCAAGGCCCTCTCTAAGCATATCAAGATCCTTTGCTTTGACCGCTTCAACTGCAATTTGAGCATTAAGCTGAGGCAGCTTTACTCTTTCGTCACTGCCTTTGAGAAGTATGTGAATAGCGGTTTTATCGGCTTGCCTTAGATCGGAAATTCCAAGAAGAGTCTGGGCTAAAGACTTGCCGTTTCTAGCCAGAGATTCTTGATTGGCAGCATCAATTTCTACGCTATTTAGAACCGATAGCTGCTGGCGCAGATCGCGAGTGGCCGCGGTAATCTCGCTGCTGTTACCTTGAGCCTCTTTAATGCGAGTTGCTGCGGTTTCTAATCTAGCGAATTTACTCTCTGGATTTTCAATAGTAGCTTTAAGGTTCTCAGCGTCAGCTTTTGATAAATGCGCTTCAATGTCTTTAACTAAGTTTGCATGAGGACTCTTCTTGTCTGCTGCGTAAGCCCGCTGCAGGCGAGCCATTGTCTCTTGATCACGAGGCAAGGCGCTAAGGGTTTGCTTTACTTTTTCAGCGTCACCGCTTCTGATATCGCCTAACCATTTGTCAACCCGCAGGTCTTCGCGCAACTGCCTGGCTGTAGCCTCAATTAAGGCATAGGAGGGGCGCTCAGCCTGTGTTACTGCCGGAACTTGTGACTGCACCTGTGACTGAACTTCTGACTGAACCTCTGCTTTAGGTTTTGCCAGAATTTGCGGCTGAACTTCAGCTTGAAGTTTGGCCTGAAGCTTCTCGCTGCTAATACTGCTGTTGTTATCAGATTGGCTAGGCGTGCTAAGGTCTTTGCTGTCTAAGTGGTTGGCGATTACATCATTTGGTTTTAACATGAGCAATTAATTGAAGAAAATTCTGTTACTGCAAATAGACCATAGCGTAACCAGAACTCTGGAAGAAGAGCATCTCTGATTTCGGGGTGTAACATCGGGGGCTTTCTTATGTCAGCACTATAGTCATTGTTTAGTGACGAATCCATGTCTATCTCGCAGTTCAAGAATAGGCGGATAAATTAATAAGAAATCTGTGTCTCAGCGGGGTAGCTCGCGCAGAGCTTTCACGCTTTGATCAAAGAAGGGGGAAGTTTAGACTTCCCCCTTCTTGATTGGTGCTGACTATGAACGTATCGATTCTGTTAGCGTTCCTATACTTACGGACCGCCCACAAGCACTGGGACTTTTGTTGTGGGACCGTAAGGAGGGCAAAGCTCACTAACGGTAGCTAAGCGAGAGCCTTTCCCCGCCGCTGGAGAAGTTGGCAATGGAGCATAATTCAGTGTCGAAAGCTGATAGGGAATATAGTCGTCTGGCATAGCCTTAAGCGCTGCTCCGTCAGTCAGTTCTGGATCTTGGAGAACAGGGGCGAGCGCGCTTGTGTGACCGGCGACACGAAACTGGAAGTTTCCACCCGCGTTTACCTTGAAGTCAGCTGGTATGCGAATGGTGCCACCAAAAAAGATACTATTGGCCACTCTCATAGTACCTACTCCATTGCTAGTGATTGGAAATCCAAGCATACCTATCTTGGGAGGGAACGGATTTGTAGGAGACAAAACCACGGGATTGAATGGCGCAATGAAGGTGCTTTGATTTATGTGTACATCAGTTGTGTTGGCAAATTGAGGCTCTGCATTCACCATGTAGAGACTAGGCCCAAGAAAAAGACTGTCAGTAACTCTTAGCTTTCCGCTATTCATGATAATTCCAGAGGTAATATATGGTCCAAAGATGCAACGATGCGAAATTATCTCAGTAGTATGCGCCGGTGCTTGAGGTGGTGCACTCAAGACGGCGGTGCCACAGCCACGATTGAAGCCGCCAAAGTGTTGTGTGCTGCCAAATGTACATTCCCTGAAGATAAATCTATTGTTTGCTCCAGCAGGTGCTACTTCTTTTGCGGCTGTAAAACAATTTCTGAAATCACAATCAATAACTTGATTGTTGTATCCCGCAAACTGAACCCCGCTGCAAGTGATTGCTGCATAAGGAGGAATGGTGACGCGATTCTCAATTTCGAGATTGCGCACGGTGCTATTTTTGGCGGAAGGATCAAAATTGATGCAGGTACCCTTGTAGGACGCAAGCTTGATGCCACCCCGTCTGGCTGCTACAAAATGGACGAAACTTCCTGATATGTTTACACCTGTGTCTATGCCATTGAGATGACCATTTGGCTTGTCGCCGCCACCGTAGAGCAGAATTCTACCGTTGCGACCACTCTGAACTGCTTGGCGTATGACAATTGGTGCGCCCTGAGTACCGCTCTTGCTTACGCTAAAGCCAGTATTGTAAGTGATACCACTTGTCCCGCCATCGAGCACAATCTGGTCGCCAGGATTTACATTATTCCAGTTGATTTGAGCGGGGTCTTTCCAGGCCTTCTTCCAATTCAGTCCATCAGTACCATCCCCTGTGGGTGAGACGTAAAACGCTCGAGCCTGGGCCTCACTCTGAAACATGCATATGCTGGCAGTTACAAGCAGAACGGCCATGCTAATCTTGTTACCTAGTTTCTTTACAAGCATAAATTTTACCTTTTGTAGAGTGTTTCTTTCCTCTAGAAGAAGACTTCTAAATGGAAAGTCTCTTTGAGAAATTTGTTTTAACTAGAGTATGGATTCACCGTGAAACAATTGTGATGCAAGCGTGAATTGAGCGTGAAAGATCTGAATTTCAATCAAACGTCTTGCTTACGACAAAAATAAAATGAAGATTGGTTGCAAAGGGAAATTACTAAACTGCATCTGCAAAGATTTCTTTGAAGAATTTGAGCGCATGATCAAGATATTGCTTCAGTTAAAGGTAAAAACAAGATTCTGCTATCAAAGTAGACCGGTCGAATACAAAGTTAAAAAAAGAAAAATTTTGACAAAAATTGTGTTCGCTCAAGGCAGATGAAAGAACTTTGCGGTGGCCCAGGCGCAGGCTTGAGAAGCCTGTTGCCTGGAAACACCGCAAGGTAGTTCAGCCTTAGTCGAGCTTGGTTTCAATGACCAGGCTCTTCTGTACCCTCAGGACGAGCAGAGGGGTTGAGCACAGTCTTCTCGTGAGAGTGAGTTCTCGCATCAAGATGACTGAGAATCGCTTCGTATGACGCAGCTTTCTCGACCATAGGAGGAAGAACTGAAGGGAGGTAAGATACGCCGTGACCATTGGTGGGAGCTTCGCCTGTGGGGGTAAAACGCCTATCGACGAGGTCGACGTAATTCGGTGGCAGGTAGATGCCGTAGCGAGCCCAGATGAAGCGAACATCACAGGCTTCGGCTGCACCGCCGTCTTTCTTGGCTGAGTCGCCAATGAAAACCGTCTCGGATGGTTTGACACCAAAGTCAGCCATGGCCGCTTCAAGTCCACCGGGATTGGGCTTCTCGAACTGCTTCGGCAGCCGCTTCACGATTTTGAACTTGTGGGCCCGAGCCTCGAAGGCTTCAATTCGCTCGAGACCGAGTTGCATGTCGAAAGGATCGACGAAGTCAGCAGGGTCAGGAAGCGGTGCATCGAGGGCATAAAGGGCTTCGATTAGGCCATCAACACCATGGTCACAGGCGCGAGTAAGGGCCATGTAATAGGGCGCATCAGAGACGATGGCGATCTTGACGCCTCGGTCGACCAGTTCTTCGAGTGTCTCAATGACGTCATCAAAGGGGCGCAGATACCGGGCCCTCATGTGGTCTAGTGCAGCCCAGAATGGCTCAGAAATTTCCAGGCGGAAGCTCTGCGGGGTGCCCTGCCATTGCTTGCGGAATTTGGTCTCTTCCATCAGCCAGGGCCATTCGTGAGTGCCACGAAGATGCATGATGCGACCAAGTTCGCGCTCGAAGTCTTGTTGTGAAACCTCAAGTTTGGCAGACAAGATTGGGCTGATCATGTCCATGGCTGGCACGAAGTACCCCCAGAACAGACCAATGGTCGAGTCCATGTCTGTTGCCACAAGCTTGGTGTAGGGTATTTCTCGTTTTCGTTTGGCAGCAGCACCGTGAGCGGTGCGTCTTACTTTCGATTGGTTGTTCGTCATCGGTAGATCTCAGGTGATTTTGGCTCAGCATGAAACGGCCTTAAGAACCATTCTTTTGCTGAGGTGGTCAGGTGAAATTTCGAACACGAACAGATTTCGTGCCCAAGGCGAATTGCCTAAAGTGTTCTACTCATCTAAATCTTTATGCAGTAGTCCAAAAGCCGTAATTAATGCGTGCCATTAGCACGTAGTGAGATTTGTGGCAGGAGAGAAGTAGTCTGGCTTTCGGGTTGAATTGCTCTGAAGATTAAGAAGAGAAGATACCTCTAACCTACAGATCGCTATAAGTTGAAGCAATAGTCAAAATTGCACCAAACTGTTTGAATCGGAGAAAAGCACTGTGAATTGCAGCAATTGCGTTTTATTTGACAGATAGCGCAGTTAAGTAGGCAGCAATTTCCTTCAGCCTGTACTCTCTCCTAGCCAGATTTCACCGCAACGAAGTAGCCTAGTTAGATCGTCGCGAAGAGGCCTGTGGTGGTATTGCTAATGATGGCGCAACCCACTGACGGTTATTGCATTACACATCAGTGCGGCGCTACCCTCAGCACTTTCCGCAGTATCTGGCAGACGCTGCTCAAGCTCGAGCCAGCAGAGCCTAAACATTGGATTGGTAGGCCGTCTATCACCTCGCTGTTCATCAGCATCAAATTGATCGGGGCTTTTGCCCCCTTTTTTTTGCACGGATTCAGTAGACCGGTCTACTACACATATGTCCGAAAAAAAATACCACATAAAAGAATCAATCAATCTATCAATGAAGAATGAACAGTCACCTTCGAAGCTACGGCTGATGCCGACTTAGAAGATGACTGCTCACGATGCTATCGCTTGATTCTGAAGTAGCCGATAGAGATGGGACCGATCGCGTCCAAAGTGATCGCGTCTATAGAGGTCGCAACTCTAGACCCCAGGCAAACCCTTCTGCTCTAACAGCTCAATGATCTGCCAATTGGGAATCCATGGGCAAAGATCAAAGCCATTCGGTTTATTCCTGATTTCATCGGTGATCGTTGGAATTTTGTTCTGGTTAGTGTGTGCAGCTGTCATGGTGATATCCGGGGAAGTTTCGGTAGAATTGAATAACTCAGTGGCAAAAGCCTCATGCGCTTGGCTCTGAGGAGCCTCTGCTGAGGGTAATTCGGTTGTATCAAAACGCATAATTGTTTACCCTTGCGAAGTTTTGAAAGTCGATGCAATCCGGTCCTAACTAACTTGGATTAGTTCCGGATTCATTGAAGATAGCGCGGGTTTAGTGACGGATCCATGCCTTGCCCAAGTCCAATTGTTCAAGGCATGGATCCGTCGATCAGACTTAGGCTCCTACTAAACCAAGCCTACTCAGCCATTCCCACTCTGCTCCTACTCAGCCAAGCCCGAGTAGAAGAGCAGAGCATCGATGGACGGTTTGCGCCCACGGAAAGCGACATACAGATCCATCATGGGCTTGGAGCTGCCGGGCTCCAGCACATTGTGCAAGAACTCGTTACCAATTTCTCTGCTAAGGATGCCATGTTCGGCAAACTTAGAGTAACCATCGGCGGCCAGAAGCTCTGCCCATTTGTAGCTGAAATAGCCGGCAGCGTAGCCACCAGCGAAGATGTGCTGGAAAGCATTCTGGAAGCGCACGAAGTCTGCCGGAATAATCACCGCTACCTCAGAGCGCACTTGGTCGAGCAACTGCTGGATCTCGGCTCCACTAAGTTTCTTAGCAATCATGTGCAGACGGAAGTCGAAGAGCGAAAGTTCAATCTGCTTCACTGTCTGCATTGCCGACTGAAAGTTCTTCGCGGCAATCAGGTTTTTGGTCATTTCGTCGGGCAGGGGCTCACCGGTTTGGTAGTGACCGCTGATCAACTCAAGCCCTTCACGCTCGAAGCAGAAGAACTCCATAATCTGACTGGGCAGCTCGACGGCATCCCACTCAACATTCATTCCACCTGCACTTGGTAAATCTTGCAGGGTGAGCATGTGGTGCAGACCGTGCCCGAATTCGTGGAAGAGTGTAACCACATCGCTGTGGCGCAGCAGTGCTGGGTTGTCGCCTACCGGCGCAGCAAAGTTGCAGGTGATATAGGCCACCGGGTATTGCAGGTAGTCAGCCCTTTGGAAGCGTTGGATGCAGGTACCCATCCATGCTCCACCGCGTTTGTTGGCGCGAGCGAAGAGATCGAGATAGAACTTTCCGCGCAGAGCCCCGCTTTGATCATGAATCTCGAAGAATTTCACATCGGCATGCCAGGTCTCTACATCGGTGCGCTCAGTGACAGTGATGCCGTAAAGCTTTTGCACCACGGCGAAGAGCCCCTGGCAGACTTTGCTTGCAGGAAAATAGGGAAGCAGAGCATCTGCCGAAACTTGGAATTGAGCTTCCTTCATCTTTTCAGAGAAGTAAGCGACATCCCAAGGAGCAAGGCCTGACTGGTCGACCATTTGTGGGTAGTTAGCTTTTGCCCAAGCCGTCAGCTCCTCTTTTTCTTTTACGGCAAGGGGATGCGACCGAGTACCAAGGTCTTCGAGGAAGGTCAGTACTTCGGCAGTATCTTTCGCCATCTTGCGCACCAATGACATTTCGGCATAGTTGCTGTAGCCCAGCAATTGAGCCAATTCTTGCTTGAGGGCAAGAATTTCTGCCATCACTGCGGTGTTGTCGAATTGCCCGGCATTTGGACCTTTGTCTGACGCACGAGTCTGATAGGCCTCGTAAAGTTGAGCGCGCAGGGCCCTGTCGTCAGCATAGAGCATGACTGGAAAGTAACAGGGCTGGTCAAGTGTGATCAGGTATCCAGTTTGTCCTTTCTGCTCGGCGTTCTGTTTGAGCATCGCCAACACTGACTGTGGCAAACCAGCAAGCCGGCTCTCATCTTCAAGGTGGATGCTAAAGGCCCGTGTGGCATCCAAAACATTGTCAGCGAAAGTGGTGCCCAGCTTCGAAAGCCGCTGGCTGATTTCACCGTATCTGGTGCGTTCCTCTCCTTGCAGGGCAATGCCTGAGAGTTGAAATCCACGCAGGGTATCATCGAGGATCTTCTGGTCAACAGCGCTGAGACTGTCATACTGCGAGGCTTTCACCGACTGGTAAAGTTTATAGAGGCCCTCGTTCTGACCCATTTCAGTGCTGTAAGCGGAAAGGGCAGCCATCATGCTGGCATAGATCGTCCGCAGCTCTGCGCTATCCATTACAGCTTTGATATGACTGATAGGTGCCCAGGCTCTGGAGAGGCGATCATCGAGAATTTCCAGAGCAACGACGTCATCCCAGGTGGGGTTGTCTTTGGCCGTCAGAGTGGCAATAGCTGCTCGATTTTCCTCAAGAATCTGGTCGATGGCGGGTGCCATGTGTTCAATTTTGATCTGAGCGAAAGGCGGCAAGTCGTTACCGTGCAGTGCAAGAAGTGGATTTTGACTTTCGGCTTGAATCTCGGTTTGAGTTTCGGTTTTAATTTCGGTCATGTTTGATAGCATCGAGGGATGCGAGTAATGTTTTGAAGGCTAAGAGTTATCCTAGATTTTTGTAATTGAATGCCCTGCGATTAAAAGTGAGTGAATGAGACATCTCTATTCTTACCAACCCGCTTTGACTAAATCAATCAAAACTTCCAACCCAAATGAGGACCGACACTTTTATTGTCGCTCATTACCAATAAGCTAGGTTACCTACCAATTCTAAAACTGGTTCTACTTGGTCATACACTCGGCACTGTCGTCTTCGTTGGCCAAGAATCTGATCCAACGGTTTTTGGCGGAGTCTTTAGAGAATCAAGAAAAGGTGGACGAGGATCTAAGTTGGTGCGCTTTATGTGTTGGATGGTGTAATGGTTGGGTACAAACTCAGCTCCAGCTTTCAATGAGACACCAATTCCAAGTAAGGCCGGGCTAAGATTCTTGGCTGCTGGTATATAACGCGCCGCTAAGCTGGCTGCAAGGGTAGCATCACCGGCAATGGCAAGACCATTAGCTAAAACGTCGCGTTTGTTGGTGCTTGCATATAGAGCTCTGCCATCCTGGAAGGTTTTTCCCGCTACATACAACGCACCAGCTCTAAGAAGCGGACTGTTAGTGCCGCCCAGAGCAACTCTCGCTATTGAACACAGTCCTCCCAAATTCAGAAGAGTGTCGGAAATAGCACTCAGCTTATCGTCGCCGCGCAATCGATTGATAGAATTAGATACTCCAGTCTCGTAGCCAGATGTCACTTTAAATTTAGGGCGACTTAGCGATTCATACAGAAGATCACTAACACCGGATGCTGGAATACTCCATTGGTGATTGTCTTGAAAAACCTTGTTGCTGGTCATAGAGACGACCTTGCCGGTTTTGTCAAAGAGCGGAGTACCCGAATAGCCAGGCTTGCCAGCAATCTTAAAGTCAAACATAGTTTGACCTAAGAAGGTGTATTGGTCGCGCATCAGAGGGTCTTTGTCTATAAGTGACTGTGCTTTCTTTTCATCGATCAGCTTACGATTTGAACCAGTATCATAGCTATCAACCATTGTTTGCTTTCTGACAAAAGTCGCTGTCGACATCTCAACACTTGGATCTGACTTCTCAGCAGGCTTCTCGCCCAACTTATGACCAGCCCAGCCGTAACGAGGACTCAATAATCTAACCTGATCGCCCGCCTGCGGTTCGTTGGTTGTGATCTCTAAATGTCGCGCACCTTTCGGGGTACCATCGACAAAGCTGAGAGCGGCCAAGTCTTTGACGTCGTCAATGGCAATGTCTTTGCCAAGACGATAGACTTTGCCACGGTTGTCTTCAGCAGTGATTTCACGCTTGCCCATGATGGCGTGGTAATTAGTAATCAATCGTCCGTCTGGGCCGACCCAACCTACTGCTGTAGTGTTGTCGGCCTGAATCTTAAAGATACTGCCAGAAGAATCTGCCAGAAGTTTTTCACAGGCGGAATCGCCCTCGCAGCTTGTGCTATTTGCGGGCAAATCCAAGTTAGATCTGCCCGCAGCAGCAACGGGTGTCTGTTCAATAGGTTTTGGCCTATCTTGAGGCACAACTCTTCTCCTTCAGTGTTTCGATAGCTCGGGCCATTTGAAAATCAAGCCCCTTGAAGATCCACAAGCCGCTCAGTAAAGCCTTTTGTAGGATCTGGGTTTAGTATTCTCTCCAAAGCTTTATCCATCTCAGGCTTTGATGGAACTTGCACCGGAGGCTTAGGTACATCGGCATTGGCTTGAAGATCTCGATATGGCAATGCGTCCAGGTTATCAAGAAGACCTGAGTCATTACTGCGTTCTACCTTGCCGCCCGCATCCGGTCTCTTCATTTGCCACGGGGAATCATAAGGCTCTCTTCTTTGACCGCCACCGGCATTTCTCCTACCTTCTGCTAGATCTAGTTGAGGAAGTACTTCTGGCACGTCAGCACTGATCCTCTCAGCCATGCTGTTACCTGTTAGAGAATGTAGATGTTCTTGTACAAATGCTTCAGCAGCGGTTGCGCCTGCTCCTTGCATGGCTTCCGGTTGTCGTGCTTGTTGCTCCAATCTACTCATTTTTAACTCTCCTACTCGGTTTAGATTACTCTTGCAATATCCGCCAACGGGCGTAATCTTTTGTATTTCTCTCGAGAAAATGCAGGCTTTTATTAGCCTTGGTCTTGCAGTATAGAGAGCTAGTTGTGACGCTTCCATGTCTGCGGTCACTGCGCACCGATACCAGCGCGATTGCTGATTAGCGGCTCCTGCGAAGAACAGGACTTCTAACATGACGGGGGCCTCTGACCCTGCTTTTTGGGGCGCAAAGCAGTAGACCGGTCGACTAATTATCGGCAAAAAATGAGACCATGGGGTCTCGTTATCGCTTGTGTCTGCAGCCTGTTCGCTGGTTGGTACAGCTAGAGAGGCTCAAGCGTCGTTGCAAGGAACGAGCTTGTGCGGGGGGCGATTCCAGTTTGGTTCTGGAAGAGCTGATCAGCCTCGACGATATCCGCTGCGTAAGCGATGAAGTCTGGTTCGCGGCTTTCGACTCCATAACACTGCTCAAGTGACAAAGAATCAGCCCTGGCCAGTTGTAACCAGTCATCACAATGGCATCTTGCTGACCTTTCTGATCTACCATCGTGATGATTGGGTAGAAGCCGGCAGCCTCTTCAAGCCAGCGGAAGGGGTGGATATGGTCAAATGCGGCGAAGAATGGCTGAGAAAAGAAAGAGAAGAAGAAGAAGGATGCGGATTTCTCCGCATCCTTCTCCGAACTGACTTTAGCTGAACTGAACGAACCAACGAACTGGCTCTGACCTTTTGGCCCTAGCTGCCGATGATGATGGCCTCGATGGTGCCAACCTCGGCGAGCTTGGCTGCGATCACACGATGGCGACCGTCCTCCACATTGTAGCCACCGCCAAAGCGGGGGCGAAGGACAACGCGCACCATGCTGCGATCGGATTCGAAGTCGGCGAGCATGCGCTCGATTTGTCCGCGATCCTTGCGCATGATCTTCTGCCAGGTGCGTTCGGGCACGTAGACGTCATCCAGGTCGATGAGGACGATGTCCTCCTGGCGAACGCCGCAACTGTTCTTTTGCATTTGCTCCTCTTAGGGAGCCCAAGAGTAGTCCTTAAGGAAGTTGCGGGATTGCTACTTCCAGACTGGTTGGGCCCCTAAAAGAGCGAACCTCGCTTGCTGTTCATGGTTGAGATTGATAGCGGGGACAGTGGCAACAGCCGTCGAGAACTCTCTGCGAAGGGGTTCTTAGCCCACAGCTCAGAGACTTTCTCTTGCCACTCGTAGGTGACTAGGCTGCCGTTAAGCAGAAGCTTGATGGTGTTACGCTGGTTGAGTGGTGCTCTAGATGAGTTCTTTTCTGGTCTTGCTCTTGGTGGTGAATGTATTAGTGATGACAATAAAATAAATACATTTTCCAGAGGAGAAAACGCAATACTACTAGACCTTGGTTTTACTCGAAAGCGTTACCTGAGCTTGCTCTTAGTTCTTCCAAAACACTTATCTATTTGTATTTCTGCTCGCTTGATTTTAGTAAAAGCTAGAATCACAGAAACCAATTGATCAGCAAATGTCGCTTTGCGCAGTGAAAACTAGGCTACTCAGCCAAGCCAGTGTTTTTAACTATGGCTCTTTTTTCCATGGTTTTAGCCCAGGGGCGCGCTCCTTGATTTGGGCAACAGTAGCACCTTTGAGAAAACTTAGAGTTGACGCACCAAGCCCGATACCAGCAGAGAGAATGACGGATGTTACCACTTCTTCGCTAGAAGCAAACTCGCCGGTGTGCATGTAAGAGTAAGCATGGGCAGTGCCAGCACCAAGAGCACCGTTGAATGCCGCTTCAGAACCCGAAGAGAGCAGGCGTGAACCAGCTACTCCGAGCGATGGTGCCGATTCTTGAAACAGTTTTGCCACCCGTGAACCCTGTGCACCAAGTACTGCAGAGCCGGTGCCCAAAAGTGCTTCGCCACCGCGGGCAAAAAAGAAAGAAGAACCGCTAAGGTCCTTCTGCGTTGGTGTTAGAAGCCCGCCCTGAAGAGCTCCGGCAGTGCCATAGGCAACAGCATCAGAGAGAGCTGCCGAGCCAAACAGTTTAGAGCTGAGAGGTGTAAACTTCTTGGTCGCCAAGGCGAGGGCAAAAAATGCAGCACTAGTGCCGATCATTTTGCCGACATTGCCATGAAAAGAAGAATCGATTTCATCTTGAGCGTCAAAGTGAATCGCTTTGAAATCAGTACCAATCGATTTATTTGCTAATTGGCTAAGACCATTAATCGGATTGAGAGCCAATCCAGAGACAATGCCTTCTCGAAAAAGCGTTGCCTGCTGCAATGGCTCAAATTTTGATAAAACAAATGCCTCCTGACCAAGTTTCTGCGAAGCAGTATGGCCAGCTGAAGCTTTTGATTCAGATTCAAGCGCACCTTCAGCAACACTTTCAGGGGGCAAATTCTGTGCAGGGTTGAATTCGGAGCTATCTAGTAGCATGTCAGAATCTCGAAAGAAAGGTTAGAAGACAAAGCCGTCTTCAAAATCAAAATTAAATCATCAGGGGAATTTCTAGGTCATGAGGATAGTGTATTGACTATTTGTGACTAAGTTATGACCAGAATATACTCAATTTAATTATTTGCCGCTGTTCGGTAGACAACAAAATACGAAAAGCGCGTAGCGGGCTTCGATGACAAGATAATCGAGGGGGAAGGCATCGACTTACTCGCTCCACCTCTTTCTGACCAGCAGCCAGCCTAACCCATGTGGATGTTTCGGGATGAAACCAGATTTCTCAAAATGGTCATTGGCTATTTCAATAGCTTCTGCTGTCCACCTTCTCAATGTGACTTCAGGCAGCTCAGGGACACTTCAGAACGGCATTAGCTTCCAGACATCAATGCATCGGCTCGCTGCATATAATAATTGGCCAAGGCTTCAGGAGGCGTCGGAGGATAAAGAATGAGGTGATCATAGTCTGAAACCTTGATATCAGTTTCTACCTGTGTAGCGGTAGCTTCATCCATTACTGGAATTTCACCAATAGGTGTTTCCTTTCCGTGTTTGACTGTCGGCATACCTACAGTTTCGCGGACATCCTTAGCCAATACTGATAGCGGCCCGCGCTCTGCTTCTTTCTCTGAAAGCTGGGAAAGTACTGTGCTCAATTTTCGCTTACCGCTCGCAAATTCTGGAGATTCAGCAATGCGCTTTGCCAAGAGCGGTACTCCTCCCTCTGTGCCTCTAGCACCGTGAGCGTTGCCAAACCAAGCAACAACCGGCTTCCCGGCTGCTCTATCCGATAAGGCAAGTAGATTGGCAGCAATTGTCGCTTCCCGTGATTCACTAGTTAAGCGAACACTCGGACCTAACTCTACGTCAACGGGCACCACACGAACGCCTTTGTCTCGTGCAGACTTCCACATGTTCACCATTTCGGGGAAATTACTATTGATTGTTCGCAAAAGGGACAGTGCTGGTTGCTTACTCATCATATCGCCGAATTGAGAAGCCAAAGGGAGATCGCTTCCTCGATTGTTATTGAACTCCTCAAAGACCGACTCAAGTGAAGATGGCAACTCGATGGCTAATGTTGAGCCTGGAGGCAATTCACCCAGAACTTCTGCTCCAAGCACTCTATGAGGGTTAGGACCGTTAAGTGTGTGTTGCTCGCCAATGATTGTGATGTCGCTGCTCTTTGCGATTCGAGCAAGATACTCGCGTCCCTGTTCTCCTTCTGAGTTGATGTATCGCTTAATCTCTACAATCCTATCTCCTAGCGCTGTGGAGCCTTTCCGCCCTTGAGCAGGGTCTAACAATTCGAGTTTAGAGGCGTCTAGTTTCGTTGCTTTTTCTGGAATGAATTTCCAAGTCGCTGGATCTGAAGTTGCCGATGTCGGTAACTCTGCAGTGCCAAGCACGGCTTGGAGTCCTCTAAGCCTTTCTTCCAAATCTGCCAAAGACGACATACCTTGTACTGCGCGCGGTTCTGGCCGCGCGCTTTGTGTGCCTCCAGGCACATTATGGTTCCTTGCCTGCCAAGGCTTGAGCCGTTGGTCAGGCGGGGTGACTTGCGCAATACTCTCCCATGCTTTTGCAAATGCATTCGGGTCTGACAACCAAGGTTTGGGCGGTAAGAGACGCTCGTTGATTGGCGCAATCGGCTTCAGCGTCGCTGCCAATGCTTCCGGGTCTGACAGACTAGGCTTGGGCGCTTGGGCACGCTCGTTGGTTTGGGCAATATGCTTCAGTGCCTCTGCAAACGCTTTCGGATCGGAAGAGCCCAAGTCGCTGGCCAGCTGCTTTGCACCCATGGTGTCGAATAAAGTGCTAAAGAAACCATTTGAGTCATTGACTAAATTAACTTGATTTGGTCTTCCATTCGTATCGAGCTTTATCAACATCGAAGCGCGATCGACTCTAGCAGGAGGGAAGGAAAGAGAGATGTCGTTGTATTCTTTCCTGTAAAGACCTCTCAGCTCTATATCTCCGTGCTCGGTCTTAACCATTTTGGAGAATTCGAAATCTCGACCATCTTTTATGGGGGCCAAAATATTGGCCCCGAATACTTTATCTAACTCCTGCTGTACAGCCTCTGGAGTGCTTAGTTTGTGCATCGAGAGACCAGGCCTTTTGCTTTGCAAACTAGTACCAGATTCGCTACCTTCACCAGCACGGAATTTTCCGTTAGTAAGCTCTCCTATTGGATCTGGCGAAACGAAGTGCGTGTCTGGTGACACGTTAAGATCTCTATATAGATCTGACTTCCCAAGCTTTAGCCCTTGGGCGTGCTCGCTTATTTGCGCGAACTCTAATGGAGTCAAGGAACTACGCGGCGGAATCTGGTCCTGGCTTTTCAGACCGAATATTGCACTTCCTAAACTAGTATCTGGGGCACTGCCTAAAGTAGCTTCTGGCGCACCTTTTAATGCACTTTGTGCTGCGCTGTCTGCAGCACCAGCACCTTTGCGAAGGCTTAGCGCTGAAGCACCAAGTCCGATACCAGCCGAGAGCATGGCAGAGTTTGCTACTTCTTGGTTAGAAGCCCATTTACCAGTCTGCATGTAAGAATAAGCATGGGCAGTGCCAGCACCAAGAGCGCCATTGAATACTCCTTCGGCACCTAACGAAAGCATACGTGAGCCAGTCACTCCAAGCGATGGTGCCGAAGCCTGAAACAGTCTTGCCACCCGTGAGCCTTGTGCACCAAGTACGGCAGAGCCGCTGCCTAAAAGTGCTTCACCACCACGAGAAAGGAAGAAAGAAGAGCCGCTAAGGTCTTTTTGCGTTGGCGTCAAAAGCCCGCCCTGAATTGCTCCAGCTGTACCAAAAGCAACAGACTCAGAAAGCGCTGCCGAACCGAGTATTTTAGAGCCGAGAGGTGTAAACTTCTTGGTCGCCAACGCGAGGGCGATAAATGTAGCAGTTGTGCCGATCATTTTGCCGACATTGCCAGCGATGGAAGAATCAACTTCACTTTGAGCACCCAAGTGAATAGCTTTGAAATTCGTACCGAAAGATTTATTACTAAGTTGAGCAAGGCCGTTAACTGGGTTGAGAGCTAATCCAGAGACAATGCCTTCGCCTAATAGTTTTGCCTGCTGTAATGGTTCAAGTTTTGATTTAGTAAATGCCTCCTGACCAAGTTTCTGCGACGCAGTATGGCTGGCTGAAGCTATGGACTTAGACTCGGGTTTATCTTCAGCACCATTTTCAGGTGGGACGCTCTGGCCATGTTTAAATTGAGATCTATCTTGCGGCATGCCGAAATCTCCAAAGAAAGCTGAAAAGACAAAGATGTCTTCTTCAAAATCAAATTTAGTTCAACAGGGGGGTGTTCTTGTTGTTGTTAAGATAGCGCCAAATTTGTGACGCTTCCATGTCTGCTAGCTAGTATCTTTTCACCACAGCCAAGTTTAAGTGCAGTGCTAGCGCAAACACTGCGAGACTTCATCAAAGCATCTGCAAATGAAGAATTTACTTGTTTTCTCAATGAAGCTTCTGCTATCTCTAAGTTATCTCAACTATTTCATTCAACTCAAAAAGCGACTTACAGCAACAGCAAGCAAACCAACTGTTACTCTAGCTCTAGATCTCTGCACCCAAGTGTGCGGCAATCTGGACTGGACTGGAATGGATTAGTTCTGCATAGCTGCTGCTCATTCTCTTGAGTTGAATGAATACATGAGATCAACCGTGTTTCTCTTATCTATCCTAAAGACCGATGACTAACGCAACTATCGAACTCTCACTGGATCTGGCAAGGTTGCTCAACGCTGTCTCACTGTCGCTCATTCTCAGCTCAATGTGCTGGGCCATCGTCGATTGGAAAGGATTCAAGACTTTTCTTGGCCTGAAAGATGACGACGACGATGATGACTCCGACGGCGGCATCATGCAACCTATTCCGATTCCTGTTGAGAGGCACCGATGAACAACAACATCATCAACAACCACAACAATGGCAACAGCCATCGCAAACGCAAACTCACCGCGATGGCTCAAGCCGCGCTCACTTTCTTGCTCACACTGATCTTTACCGCTGTCTTCGGCTTGGCCTTCTTCTTAATCTTGGTCGCGTTTCTCGTTCTATTGCTGGTGGCGGTAGCTCTCTCAAAGGCAGAGCGATTTGCCAGAGCGCGGCGACAGGCTAGAAGCACTAGCACCGGCACAGCCAATGAGTTTCAAGACTTCCCATTCTTTCAAGACATTGACGCCAGTACCGCCACCATTGACGTTACAGCCACCGCTGTGACGGAGTGGTCAGCGGATTCGGACAACCAGCAGAAAGAAGAGAAGGAGGAAATTCTATGACCGAAAAATCTCAGCCAGCCTTTGTGGAGCTTGACTCTGCCGGGAGCGCTGCACCCGCAGCACAAGAACGTCCGGACAAAAGGCGCACTCCACCTAACAACGGCCGTGCCACCAATTTCGTGCTGATGCCGCCAGACTTCGTACCGCCTTTCGAAGCCGTCACGGCTGTGGCAACGGTAGCATTCACGGTGGGTGGCATGATTGTTGCCGCTGAAGAAAATCGTGGTCCGGACCTGCCGGGTGGCCACGTTATGGAAGGAGAAGAAAGCCCTGAAGAAACGGCTCGTCGCGAGTCGCAAGAAGAAACCGGCATCAAGCTCGGTGTCGTCCATTTCTTGCGGGCCATTCAGTCAGATCGTTATGGAAGCGCACCAGAAGAACTGACTTACATGGTAATCATGGCAGCTCTAGTGGTCGAGCAAGGCCCCGTGCCTGCTGGCATGAAGAAGCACCTGATGACGGTGGAGCAGTTCTTCGCTGCCCATCGCGGGTTGCACAATGAAATGGTGCGCAGCCTGGTATCGGAAGCGCAGCATCTGTTGTTTGCTGGGCGCAAAGAGGCAAGGGCCTAAGGCATACAGCTGTAACAGTAGCTTAAAGTGTGATGGGCATTCGTTTCAGCTTCGGCTGAGATGGTGCCCATCCCTCTTCTTTTTGAAAAAGTTCAATACTATTAGACTGGTCCACTACACTAATAAAACGAGATGTGGAGCCTATCTCAGCGATGCCACTTCTTAGGGCCGACTTAACTAAGAGAATAAGCTCATACTGCGCATTTAAGACGGCGGGATCAGATCTGCCCAATATCTCAGTGCCGCATCCATACTGGCATCCATCTCTTCATAGGTTCGCGGCAAAGCTGGTTGGCCACCATCAGTCACGGGCAGTCCGCTTCGGCTTCTGCGTTGCTCTTCATGAAGCGTCGACGTGCCTGCTAGTTGGGCCAAAAGCTCATCATTCGAATTCACTCCAAATGGAATTTCTGCCTGCGACTTAAAGACACCATTAGGACGAGCGCGATCTAGCATGTGCAATGTGTCAGCTAAATTTGGTGCGTCACTCTCTCTGCACTCTGCGCTTCTAGCACTTTCATCTTGCTCGAAATTGCTCATAAATTTTATCCTTTTTGATAGCACTAATTAAGGGTGTGCTTACCCGATTTAGCTGACCAGTTTTTGCCCAATTTCACTTTCTCAATTTCGGTGCCTTCTCAAGCACCAAAGGGGGCAAGTGTGTAGCTTCAGACCCTTTCTGTTCTTTAAGCTTGTTCTGAACACAAGCCTGTTTTGCCTCACGAAAAGAATAAATATCACCTGGCAAGGTCAAAGCACCCACGACTAATAGACCTATGCCAGACTCTGAAACTCTTGGCCGGCGATCATCCATAAGGTATGGATAGAATCGCACTTCTTTGTCGCATTTCTCCTTAGCTATAGCCAAAGGATTCACATCTCTATCAGCACCAGTCTTCGGCATGTTAGCTTCCTCAGTATTGCCCTCAACTAAGACATGATTGCAAAGAATTTGGGTCGATTCCATGTCTATCGATCAATTCATGTAGCGAATAACAGACTAAGCACCGACCGCTGCAAGCGACCAGTTATCTTTACCCACAAGTAGTTCTCTCGCTTCTGCAACAAGATAGAGAGAACCTGTGACACAAACAAGATCATTCTTGTCGCAAAGTTTATACGCCTGACGCAATGCTTCGCGAGCTGAGTCTGTCGTAGAAACCTTAAAGCCTCTATCCACAGCGATTTCCTCAATAATTTGCGGGCTCATAGCCTTAACGAACTGAGATTTGCTAACAATTAGTTGGTTAGCACTACCTTCAAGAGCCGATAGCATCTCAGTTATATTTTTGTCTGAGTTCGCACCAACAATACAAATCAGATTGTCATATACAAAGTGCTTCTTCAGAGCCGCAACCAGCATGCGCATAGATTCTCCATTGTGGGCACCATCAATGACGGTAAGGGTCTCACCAGGCACGATTTCAAGCCTTCCTGGCACACTCACAGCCTTGAGGCCGCCCCTGAGAGCCTCTTCTGCAATTGGCTCTCCCAATCGACTTATGGCATCAATCGCAGCAATCGCAGCTGTAGCGTTTGACACTTGATGCCTACCCATCATCGAAATTGTGAAAGTGCGGCTGCAACCTTGATTCTCTACTTCAAAAGTTTGGAGATTACCCTCGGCTATAACGTTAGTAACTTTATACTCACGTGCAACATCAATTAGAGTTGCGCCCATGTTTTTGCAGCGGTTTCTGAATATCTCGAGAATCTCGGGTTCAGTCTGTTCCGCTACTACTACCGTAGAACCTACTTTTATCAGGCCAGCTTTGTTCTCGGCTATTTCTCTCGTAGTCTTTCCTAGAATTTCAGTGTGTTCAAGGCTAATAGCAGTTACTACAACAATATCTGTCTGGTCAAATACATTTGTGCCATCAGTGGCACCGCCTAGTCCGGCTTCTACAACTTGCCAGTCAACATTGTGCTTTCGAGCGAGTTGAAAATACATAGCTGTCAATGCACCAAAGGAGCTAACTAAGCCATATTCACCGTGGTTCTCAGCTTCTACCGCGTCATACACTTGAGCAAGGGTATCGGTAAACTCTTCGTCAGCGCACTTCTTCATGTTGAGGCAAATTCGTTCAGCAAGGCTATGGAGATGTGGGCTAGTGAACAAGGCAGTGGAGAAACCATTGGCAGTCAAAATTGATGCTATCAAACTCGACGTACTGCCCTTACCTTTAGAGCCCGTTATATGAACTGTCTTTCGTCCCAAATGAGGATTTCCTAGTCTATTGAGTATCTCAGTTACGGCTCGCCGTTTCATGATTACTTGACCGGCAAGGTTCTGTTGCTCAGACAGCGAATTCAAGTATTCAACAGTTTCTGCATAGTTCATAACGGCCCTGAGCCTCTCTATTGGGGGAAACTAAACCACGGCATCGAAAGACCATTCGGTGATAAAGCTTACTCAATGATTACAGCCGCTTTGTGTCTATTCCATATCCGGCGAAAGCGGCAATAAATAATGAATTGGGTTGAGACAAAAAGTTCGCAGTGATAAAAACCGTTTCTTACTGAGAATCTCTGATTGATTTCGTAGATCTCCCACTTGACTTGCTGACTTCATCGGCTACCATCAGTAATGATGCACGGTACGAAATTCAATTCTCGTGCCATAAGTCCGGTTCCTCCCCTTCCGGCCCCGTAACCCCTTGTTGTTCTGAACTCTCACCCTACAGTTACAGCCCCAGTTCAAAACTGGTAGTCACAACTATTGCCTTCAATTCATTAGCGTTAGATCGCTCTTGAGTTTTGCGCAAATATTTGCTGTGGCTGCTCCCAATTAGAAACCACCTTACGTACTAGCTGTCCCCTGCAGCGTGCAAATATCTCTGCTAGCACAGGAACATTAGAATGCAAAGTTTCTCTAACGAAGCCGCTCAAGCGTCTAAAAGTTCACCCCCGCTGGTATCAGTAAATAGTGAGCCAGCAAATATTCAAATGGATGAGCTTTTCTCTGCTACAGAAGCTGCACTTAAGTGCAAGCGCCTTTCTGATCTTCTCATTACTAACAGTAAAACCGCGCTATCCTCTGGGCAACCAATTGAATTAGCTGTAACAGAAAGTGAAAGCGGCGAGCATGTTGAATTGATTTTAAGAGACTTGGTTAATGCCAATCATACAACCGTCATAGATGTTACTGATAGTTTGGAGATTCAGCAACTGAGCAGGCAATTCGTGGCCATGGTAAGCCACGATCTACGCACACCACTTTCATCGGTACAAATGTCGATAGACATGATCTCTGAGGGAATGTTCGGCGAACTCACAGATGCTGGCAAGGAACAGTTGCTGAGAGCTGAGCGCAGCATTGATCGCATGACTAACTTGATCAACGATCTTCTAGACATCGAGAAACTGGAAGGTGGTTCCTTCAATGTCAATCCGCAGATATTGCAATTTGACGGCGTCATTCAGCATGCTTTAGAAGCGACTACCTTTCGAGCAAGAGAGAACGGCGTTAACCTGATCTATTCTGGCAAACCAGAAAAATGCTTTGCTGATAGCGCTAGATTAATGCAGGTTCTCATTAACCTAATCGACAACGCAATAAAATTCTCCAATGCCGGGCAGTCAGTAGAAGTAAGCAGCCACTGCCTGAAGAACTTTTTGGAAATTCGAGTAAGTGATAAGGGACGCGGAATTCCCGAAGAAATGCAAGAGCACATTTTCGAGCGATTCGTCCAGGTGAACCAACAGGACAGACTGAAGAGAAACGGCTCAGGGCTTGGTCTTGCCATTTGTAAAGCAATCATCTTGAATCATGGTGGCAAAATCGGCGTGAAGAGCAAGCCTGGTGAAGGCAGCACGTTTTGGTTCAGACTACCCCGAGAAAAACCTAGCGATAGCAGCGCTGTGTGGAGCCGAGTTGCCCCAAGAAGATCCTCAAAAAAATCAATCAGCAAAGACACAAAAACAGACACGAAGCAATCTGAACTCCCTCAATGCCTACCTGTTGAGTGCCAAGACCTAAAGGCCGCTATAGCGAAGTGCGCATCCTTCTCTAAAGCCCCTAGCCATGAGCTGCCAGTGCCTCGCTTTCAAGAATGCCTGATAAAGGCTGCGCTTGCCATGAGCATAACAGATCTCGTAAAAGAAACTGATTCTTTTGGACAGCTAGAATTAAGAGAACAGCTACAGCAGTTACTGTTGCGCAGACGAGGCATCGATTGCAGCCCTGAACAAATTATCGTCTTTCACACTACAGAAGGGGGGCTCGACCTTCTCTGCCGCCTCGCCCTAGACAACGAGGGAATGGTTGCTACAGAAGATCCTTGCTTCCCGGGTATTGGCATGCATCTAACTATGAATGGCATTAAGGTCTGTCCAATGCCCCTAGATGCTCAAGGGATTTCTGTAGAAAATCTCGCTGCCCTAGCCAAGAAACCGACCCTTGTGTATGTTACGCCGGCTCACCAGGACACAAATGGTTTGATCATGAGTAACTCTAGACGCCTCAGTCTTCTGGATTGGGCCAGCACAGAGGGCGCGCTAATAGTAGAAGATGACTACGGCTGCGAATTTATTTACGAACAAGAAACTACACCAGCAATTTTTTCCCAAGATAATTCAGACTGCGTGGTCTATAAGTACAATTTCTGGAAAGCTCTATATCCGCTTGTGCGAATTAGCTTCATGATCGTCCCAAAGCGCATGATTCCTCAGTTTAGGCACACTCTAAACTCCATTCGTCAAGATATTCCGTATCTTGAGCAACTGGCACTCGCCATCATGATCAAAGAAGGACATTACGAGAGGTATTTAGAAACGCAGCAGGAGATTTACGCGAAACGCCGGAGGGCTCTGTTGCGTGCAATTGAGCGACACGCCGGTGAGCAAATAGATAGTTGCCAGGGAAGGGGCGGTACAGATCTGACTGTAAGATTCCACCCCAAGTTGCATGCCCAAGTCATCGAAACAACAGCAGCTGAATGCGGCATCAAACTGCTTGCAACCAAGAGTAGCTATTCAATGACTGCGCCGCCGCTGAACGAATATCTAATTTCTTTCAGCAACGTAGATGAAGAAAAAATCGAAGGACAGATAGCAAGCTTCTTTCTGTCGCTTAGTGTTAAACCCTAGCCGACCAAAGACTACATCGAACTAGTGCTCTTCAAAATTTAGAACATCGACGATCTCATTTTCTCGAGCTGCAATCATTCCTGGTGGCCGACCTGGCTCTTTGTAGAGCACCATCATCGGGCTAGCATTGTATGATTTACCCTGAGAATCAGTGGCAGTTCCCGTGGTTGCTATTTCTTCACGCACGAAGCGTTTACTCATCTCTTGATTGAATGACTTCACAAATGCCTCTTTGGCGCCACCAGACGAATCATCATTTTGGCCAATAATCACTGCCATACTAGCTAAAGCACCAAATTCATTTTTAGAATCGTCAAAGTTTACGGTGCCACCTTTGTATTTTTCTGCCAATTCTTTAACTAAGGCTCCAGCTAAAATCTTGCCTGCCTCAGCCGGGGGCTTCGAACTTGCTTCATTTAAGGTTTCAATCAATTCCTTGCCGTAATCTGTTTTGGATAACTCGGTGAGCCTGGCCTGAAAACGATCTTGTGCTTCAGTATCAGGATTGACGGAATTGTACTTGCCAGTTAACTGCTGAATATCAGCCTTTGTATCACCCAGGGTTACGTTACCAAATTCTCGCGGCAATTCAGCTCTTTGATAATCATTGGGTATAGGCTTTAAGCTGACAAATTCGTCCGATAAAGGATTTTGCGCTGGATTCAAGCGTTCGAGGGAGCCGGATTGAGAGTCGGATGGTAAATTGGCTGCTGCTCGGTCAAATTTCACTTTGAATTCTCCTTGCTCACAAGTTCAAAATACCGCAAATTATGTGACGAATCCATGTCTGCGACGTGAAGAGACTGAGTGGCTCGAAGAACCGGGTCAGGCATATCCTGCAGGCTTGTTGGCTCATCTCTTCGCACACAACTTGTCATTGCCTGACAAAAGCCCAGTTTTACCCATCACCAAGTAGCCTAGCTCAGAAGCTGCCAACTGAGCAAAGTCAGCAGGCAAGGCCTATATCCCCCCTCTAATTAGCTTTTAACCAAAACTAGAAAGCAAGAGCTATCTTCCTGCTAAATCAATGATCTAGTTTGACTCTATCCTTCCATTTCTCTTTATCAGGAATAAATCCACAGCAGCTACACACCACTAGCTCCAAGCCTAAGTCTAATCTGATTGGAGGTGCCAACACAGTTTTTAAGCGAACTGCAAGCCCACCACCGGTCACTTTGCTAATCACGCATTACCAAACCCATCGAAATCCGCGCAAAACCATGACTCATTTCAGTTCCGATTTCAATCCCAGCTCAGATCACAAACCAGATTCTAGTTCTACCTCAGGTTCGCACTCTGCCAGCCCCAGCGCTAAACCCAACGAACTGCTGCAGTATGTCGACGTGCCCACACCGCAAGAACTTCTTGAGAGACGGCAGACAGCAGCACGCCTGGGAAAACAAATTCACTTCCTGCAACATTGTCTGAGGCAAATTCAAACGAACTACCACAAAGGCGGCACAGCCTGGATTTACTTCGACAGCACCAGCATCACCCTGAGCGACAAGCAAGTCGATGAAGTCATCGCCGCCCTCGCCGAGCGTAACTGGAAGGCTACCCGCGTCAAGAGAAACAGCCTCGCTGACCGAATCGAAGTCACCGCTCTGAAGTAAAACTACCATGGACCAAAATCTCACGGCTAATTTCGACGATGCAGCCGCGACTGCTGTTTTTAACGCTCAGCTTCAAGCTATCGAGCACAAAAAGCAGTTTGTCGGCACAGAATATATTCTCCTGGGTATCCTCATGACACCCGACGGTCCAGGCCATAAGGTGCTGACCAACGCCGGTGCAAAGTTGCACTTGCTGCTTGATGACGTTAAGAGCCAGCTCAATCGCTCTCGGCCCTCTGGACAATCGACAGAGACTGAGCCCACACCCTCTTCGTCCCCGCAAGCTTCTCTGCCATACGACAACGAAGTGAAGCTTGCCTTCAATCAAGCTCGTGAGCTGGCCAAGAGAGCAAACGCACCTGCAGTGAACACGACACACCTGCTGCTTGCTGTCATTAGCAAGACGAATTCGAGTGCTTGTGTGCTTCTTCGCCGCTGTCATGTTTCGCCTAGGGTGGTGCAAGATAGCGCCAGATCTTCCACTTTGCCAGCCAAGCCCAATGAGCCGAATAGGCCCAACAAGCCGCCTCAAGCGGTAACAAGTGGTGCAAAAGCTGCAGCAAACCAAGAATCTGGATCAGGAACACCAAAGTCTCTCACTGACTTCGGTCGCTCCCTCACCGACCTGGCAGCGCAGAACAAACTAGACCCCGCAATTGGGCGTGAAGCTGAAATCACACGGATGATTCAGATTCTGGCAAGGCGGCGCAAGAACAATCCGGTGCTCATCGGTGAGCCTGGTGTAGGCAAAACAGCAATTGTCGAAGGCCTGGCTCAGCTTATTGTCTCTGGGAACGTGCCCGATGTTCTTCTAGGCAAACAGGTCTTCGAACTGAGCATGGGCAGCCTCATTGCTGGCACCAAGTATCGAGGCGAATTTGAAGAGCGTCTGAAAAATGTGATTGCTGAGTGCAAAAAACTTGGCAATATCATCTTGTTCATTGACGAAATTCACACCCTTGTTGGTGCTGGCGCGGCCGGTGGTGCGGCTGACGCTGCCAACATCTTCAAACCGGCTCTGGCTCGCGGTGAGCTTCGCTGTATCGGTGCCACCACCATTGATGAACACCGCAAGCATATCGAGAAAGATAAGGCTCTTGAGCGTCGCCTGCAACCGCTTCTGATCAAGCCGCCATCCCTCGACGAAACCATTGCTATTCTCAAAGGCCTGCGTCCAAAATACGAAGCGCACCACCAGCGTGAAATCAGTGACGAAGCGCTGGTAGCAGCGGCGACCCTTTCTAATCGCTACATCAGCGACCGTCATCTGCCCGACAAGGCTATTGACCTGATGGATGAAGCCAGCTCTCGTCTGCGCTCGACAAAGAAAGTCAGCGGGGCTTTCAAGGAGCTGATGCAGGTGAAGCAGGCGAAAATGGCGGCGGTAGCAGCGCAAGACTTTGAGCTTGCAGCGACACTGAAGAGCGAAGAAGACTCCATTCGAGCTTCGCTCAGCGACGCCGAGAAGGCAGCTGGTCTAGTGGGTGCCGAAGAAGTGGCCCTTGTGGTCAGCGCTTGGACTGGCGTTCCTCTGACGCAACTGCAGCAAGACGACCTGTCTCGTCTCATCAATCTGGAAGACGCGCTGCATCAACGGGTGATTGGTCAGCATGAAGCAGTGGTGAAACTGGCTCGGGCCGTTCGTCGAGCTCGCGCTGGTGTGAGAGACCCGAAGCGACCGGTTGGCAGCTTTCTCTTTCTTGGACCAACCGGTGTTGGCAAAACCGAGCTGGTCAAAGCTCTTACTGCTGTTTACTTCAATGATGCCGATGCTCTCATTCGCTTCGACATGTCGGAATACATGGAGTCTCACTCGGTCTCCAGGCTGATTGGCGCTCCTCCTGGCTATGTCGGTTACGGCGACGGCGGGCTGTTGACTGAAGCTGTGCGTCGTCGGCCCTTCTCGCTGGTGCTCTTCGACGAGGTTGAAAAAGCTCACCCAGAAGTTTTCAATCTCTTGCTGCAACTTCTCGAGGATGGTCGCCTCACTGACTCACAAGGTCGCACAGTCGACTTCCGCAGCACCATCATTGTGATGACGAGTAACCTCGGTGCCGGCGCCATCAGCAAAGGTAACGGTGGTGGCTTGGGCTTCGAATTTGGTGACCCGCGCGAAATCGAAGCCACCAAGCATGGTCGCATCAAAGAGAAGGTTGCTGAGGCGGCGAAGGCGTATTTTCGTCCTGAGTTCCTCAATCGCATCGACGAGCAAGTTGTTTTCTCTCAGCTTACCAAAGCAGAGGTTAAGCAAATTGCTGGCCTTATGATTGCTGAAGTGAATAAGCTGCTTCAAGAGAAGCACCAAATCACTGTCGAGCTCACCGAAGCCGCAGTCGATCTGCTCGTTGCTGTTGGCTATGACCCTGTATACGGTGCCCGTCCCCTCAGGCGTAAAATCCAACAGCTGCTAGAAGACCAGCTGGCAGAATCGATTCTGTCTTGCCAGTTTAAGCCTGGCGATAAAGTGAAAGTTGAAGTTGATGCCACAACCAAGCAACTCTGCTTCAAGCCGATCGCTTAGGCATCGCTAGTCTCTAGCTTCTTTCAAGGCCTTGCTTTAAGTGCCGAATGGTAACTCTGCCGACAGTTTTACCATTCGGTCTTCAACAAAAAAACCGCAATCGAATGACAAAGGAACAACTCAATCTTCAAAGCTTGGCTGAGCAAGCGGCAAAAAGAGACATGATCGCCATGGCCGACCAGGGTACGCTCGATTGGCAAGATCAGCGTTATTTCTATTCCCCTCGGCTCTGGAATCGCTGGCAGCGAGGAGTGCCCAAACAGGCACTCTACGACCTGATGCCCAAAGCGCACATGCAGTTTCCTGCAGGTACCCGCTCTGCTGGTCTCTTTGAAGGGTGCTGGCTCAATGAAATCGCCGAACTTGTCTTCTCAACTGCAGCGCTTGAATTTATCCTGCAGCACTCCTACAACCGCTATTTATTCTGGCAACATGTTAGCTCTGCGCTCAATACCGAGCAAGTCAGTCTTCCCCTTTCGCTTGAGCACGTGCAGAAAAGCATTCTTACCAGCCAAACCCCATTTGGCAAGGCAACCACTGTGTATAGCGTTTTTCAGTCAAACAAGCTGCGGCTTGCTATCGCAAAAATGGGTGGCCGTTTTGACATTGAAAAGCTTGATCTGCCATACGGCTTCTTCTTGATCTCGGCTGGGCTCATCCTGCAAACAGAAGAACATGACGATGCCGATTTGCCCAAACTGGTGCTCAATCCAATGTGGGCAGAATTCGTTGCTTCACTTCAAGCCAAACCTTCCAAATACAGCGCAAATACAATGAATAACAAAGAAAACACCACAAAAGTCAAAGACTATCCTGGCACCGGCTGCCCCATCTGCTGGACGCGCAAGAACTTGAATGAGTGCATCGGCTCACAGTATCTCACTGTGCAAGAGTTGACTCACATGGTTTCGCACTGGCGAACCCAAATCGGCGAGAGTGGCTTTGGCGGAGCCGAGCTGTCGGAGAAGATGCACGTCGTTCTTGAGACTAGCTACAGCTACTTTGAAAACTTCAGCAATTGGCGTCTAGCGCACGAGCGAGCAGAACTGTTCAACTTTATTGCCGAGGACAAATCTCTCAAGAGCATCGAGGCTTACAGATCGCTTGTACTTGCAGAAGGTCGCCAATTTGACTGGGTCGGTCTTGCTCTGAAGAAGATTGAAGAGCTCTACCAGCAACTTGAAGCCGCTCGCAACAGCGCTTTGGGAGCCAATCCAGCGGACGCAAAAGAAGCTGAACAGTTTGCTCAATTGACAGCGGCGTTGGCGATTGCCCGTCAGAGTTTTGACACCACGGCAGAAGCCAGACAGCGCTATGCCGAGAAAGCTAGCGCCTATGCTGCTAATCGCAAAGCCCAAGCACAAGCGAAGGCTGATGCAAAGGTTAAAGCAAGTGCTGCTTCGAGCGCTGACTCAAGCCCCGAGCCAAAGGCAGACTCAAGTACCGATTCAAGCCCGCCAGCAGCCAAGCGCACAGGTTGCGGCTGCAAGAAAAACTGATATTACCTCTGAAACTATCATGGAACCAATCACCATTGTCTGTCTCGCATTCGCAGGAATTCTCGGTTCATTACTTGGCTTTATTCAAGTGCAATACAGCCAAACATGTGAAAACCGTCCAGCTGAAATCAAAAAGTTACTGTCGGATATTGACGAACTGCTGCCCAGCTGCACAGACAACCAGATCCGCTCACGCGTCATCGACCTCGTAACCCTTGCAAAACAGGGCTTAAGCGAGGAGTGCAGCGTGTTGAGAAATTCCAACTGGGGGGAAAAAGAAATCCTTCGAGCCACCATTCTGGACATAGCGCATTGCAACGCACAAGAAGCTCTCCGTCTGCTTTCTGAATAGCGCTGTGCACTTCCTAAACTAGAGCTCAGTTCTCATCATTGGGGGGCAACCCCCTTTTTTATCAACGAATAATCGACCGGTCTACTTCGAAGAAGAAGCTCCTCATTGTGTCTGTTTAGCAGTTCGAGGACTTTAGTTTAAAACAGTGTATCAATATATAATTTCGGGCCATCTGCGACGCCAGCAGGTGATATCCTTACCAGCCTCGGTCGTATATAAAAAAAAGGAGCTAATTGAATGAGTATAGCCAGATCTCTTGCCATAGGATTAATGGGATTTTCCATCGTGGGTATAGGTTCACTTAGCTTAGCTGATTCAGTTTCGGCTCAAGACATACGGCAGCGCTTGCTCGATCGATTAGAGGGACAGAATCCGAATAATCCTCAACAACAATCCACTGAACAGATACAGAACCCTTACAGGCAACCTCAGTCGAGCCCTCAGCCATCTGTTCAGTCCTCCGGTTCTCCGCAAGTTTCAGTGGTGACACTGCAAACTCAACCCGGTCCAGGCGGAACACAGATGGTAGTCACCCCAAAGGGAATGGTAGTGCCATTGCCAGGTGTTGGGGTCAACGCTCCGGTCGTGCCTATTTATATTGGTGCCAATGGTGGATATTGGTACGTCGATAAAAACAATCAGCAAGTAGATCTTACTCCGGCTGTTAGGGCGATGCAGGCTAATGCCACGATGACTCAGCAGGCCGCCAATGTGCCCCAGTATGCTCCGCAGCCTCAGCAGATAACTAACAACTACAATTCTTCCGGTCAGCAGAGCAGTGGCAGTAATGCCGCTGTAACAGCTGCTGCGGCTGGTCTCGGTGCTATGGCTGGAGCAGCAATGACACAGCCATACTACAACAATGTTCCATATGGAACTCCGATTCATTATGGTGCTGCCGCTGTGCCCTACTACAACCAAGGGGGCAAGCCCGTCTATATCAACAACTCTACAAACTCAGTGAACTACGAACAGGCCAATGCTTATCACGCCACTGCCGTTCAACAACAGGCGAGCTGGTACAACCAACAGCAAGCGGCGCAAACAGCTGCTGCGAAAACCTGGCAGCAAGAGACAAACAATCCTTTTGTTCGCGCTGAATATCAAAATCCGGCAGCCAGTCAGTACACTGCAGCAGAAGGCGCAGCGGCTGCTAACCAATACAACAAGAACAATTCTAGCCAGTACACCGCAGCAGAAGGCGCAGCCGCTGCCAATCAATACAACAAGAACAACTCTAGCAAGTACAGCGGAGCAGAAGGCGCAGCGGCTGCCAATCAATACAACAAAAACAATGCCAGTCAGTATAGTGGAGCACAAGGCGCAGCGGCTGCTGGTAGATACAACCAGAACAATGACGCCAAATACAGCGGAGCAGATGGTGCTGCGGCAGCGGGTCGATACAATCAGAACAACGACTCCAAATACAGCGGAGCAGATGGTGCTGCGGCTGCAGGTCGCAATGCACAAGCTGGCGGAGAAGGCGGTGGTAGATTCGGCGGCGCTTCTGGCGGAGAAGGTGGTGGAAGATTCGGCGGTGCCTCTGGCGGAGAAGGTGGTGGAAGATTCGGCGGTGCCTCTGGCGGACAAGGCGGCGGAAGATTCGGTGGTGCCTCTGGCGGACAAGGCGGCGGTAGATTCGGTGGTGCCTCTGGCGGACAAGGCGGCAGAAGCCGCGGTCGCTAAAGCTCTAACTAAATAGACCGGTCTATTAGTCGTAAAGAAAAAGAGGAAAAGTTGGGGCCAGAAGCTCCAACTTTTCCTTTTGTTCTAGTGCAACTGGCACTATTTTTTTCCAAAGCCACGCGAGCGAGATGAAGGGTTTCCCACGGCTTGCTCCTTGGGCTGCGCCTTGGAATTGTCCTTGGGTTTCACCTTGGGCTTCTCCTTCGGTTTGTCCGTGGTTTGATTCTTGCTGTTATCAGCGGCTTGGCCACTCGTCTTGCGCTTTTTGCGATACTGCACAAACAGGGCAATCACTGCCGCTGCAGCAGTTGTCGAACTCTCGATCTGCATTTCTTGCGGCCTTGAAGCCTGACGTGCCTCAGCGATGGCATTGCCAACGGGCACACCGATAATGACGCCGAAAGAAAGAGCCACTAGAACATTTTTGATGTGCCTTGAGACTCGTGAAACGTGATGATTCATAGGTAGCTAGGGGGAGTGAGAGTGTTCAAAGACCAGAGACTTTCGTCACTGGCCCTTGGTGGACATTCGGAGACGCTGCGAACACAGACTAAACCTCTTGTAACTTGCCCGGCTGCTTTAACTTGCTCGGCTGCTGTTACACCAACTGCCCCAGACCAAGTTGGACTGCGACGTCGGCGCTGAAGTAGAGATCGTGGCGATTGGCCCAGCTGTCGATCAGCTCCTGGTTGATACCGCTAGTAGAGCGAAGCAGAGCACAGGTTTGAGCAAAAAGGGCCTTGTCCACAGCCAGCTTGGCGCGAATTTCATCAGGGGAACCGCTTACCTTCTCACGAGAGGGCTGATGAAACATTAGTGTTGCCTGACCATCAATCAGCACAGTGCCCGAATGCAGAGCACAAACGGGAAACCACATGGCACAGGAATAGGCCTGACCAATCACATGAATGGTAAGGTGGTGCCCCTGCCTTTGAGCTTCGCAGAACATACCGAAGAGGCTGAGCGCTTGTACCACAGTTCCACCCACCGAGGTGAGAAAGAGCCGCAGTGGGCGCCCGGCATTGCTCGGGTCTTCCAGCCAATTGTTGAGAAAGACTGCCTTATCGAAGACCTCTCCGCTGGTGAACGCTCCGTTGAAGCGGATCGATTGCTCAGGCAGATGGTTGGCCTTCAACTGCGCTTGAGGCATTGGCATTACTTCATCCACCAAGCCAAGCTCCAAGGCTTCTTGCGCTGTGATCATCTTGGGTTGCCAGCTGCGCACGGTAGCTTCATCGACCTTGCCACCACTGCGTTGGCAGATAGCTTTGACAAGCTTATCGAAGAGGGTGTCTTGATAATCAAGATCGTTATCGATTGAGCTCAGCATGCCGCCAAGCTCTAGGAACGACTGACTGAAGACAAAGGAGGCGGTCGGCTCGATGACGATACGGGTAGCTGCAGCTGCCACGGCATAGGTGAAGTTGCAGAGTTGCCCGAGCACGTGCACGGTGACTTCGTGACCTTCAGCTTGCACCTGCCGGAGCAGGCCGCAGAGACTGAAGATCTGCTCAGGAATGCCACCACTGGAAGTAGCACGAATGAGAAGAGGACGATTGTTGCCAACATTGAGCTGCAAGAACTCTTTGATGAGCTCAATGAAGTCGTCCATATCGTCATTCATGCTGCCGTTGAAGACGAAGACCTTACGAGGCAGGGTGAATGGGGCGGGAGCGGGGGCGGAGACGAGGGAGGAGGAGGGGGAGGAGGAAGGGGAGGAAGATTCCATGTAATTTCGGCGAGAGAGAAAAAAGAAATTGTGCGGCCATGACTGGCGTCAGTTGACCGCAGTGTTGAATTTATTCACGACCCGCCACCAAGATCTGTTACTGCGAACTGCCACTGCGACCTGCTACCATGCGCCTCACCCTGATGCCGATGCGACGAGCATCGAACAACTGAGCTAGCACAATGGCAACAATGACAGTGAAAAGATCGAGCCAGGGGCTGATTGGTACGTGAAACAGCAGCTTGAGAAGAATCTGCAAGCCCAGAAGACCGGCCACAAACTGGCAAGTGTCTCCGAGGCGAGGATTGGCGTGCAAGAGCTGCTTGAGCCGTCGCCAGGCAAACCGCACGATCAGAACTCCGATTACCACTCCTAGAATCGACACAGGCAGTTGCTTAGAGAAGCTCACCGCAACGGCGACATTGTCGAACGAGAAGAATAGGTCGGTCAGCTCCATGAGCAGAATCACCTTGAGCAGTGACTGGCCCTGGCGAATCGGTTTCTTAAACAAATGGGGCTGCGCATGGCCCAAGCCAAAGAACCACAAGCTCGCACCAAAGACCATATGCAAAGCTCCCAGAAGAGCGATAGCATAGACCGATTTGGCCCAGGTCATCAGCACAATGCTAGCAATTCTCAAAGTCAGTGCGCCGATCAGACCCCATTTGTGAGCCCTTCGTTGTTGCGCAGGGGGAAGACTGCTAGCCAAGCGATCGAGCACGATGATGTTCTCCAGAGAGAACAGCACTTCGGCGACGATGATGCTTGTCAGTTCCGGCAGTGGATAGACAAAGGCGTCCCAACCGGAGTTAGCAATCAATGCTGAACTAGATGCTGCACTTGTTGCTGAACTTGTTAGTGCGTTTGTCGCTGCAAAAAGGAGCAATGGCAAAAATGCGAAGGAACAAGTAAATCGAAAACTTTACTGATGCTCAGCTGATATCGCTCGCTTGAACCACAGAGTTCTTGGAGTTGTAGCGGTTCATGAGAGCCAACAGGTCTCCCTCCAGCCATTGCTCAATACAGCGTGCAGCTTCACTGGCCACCGCCTGATAGAGCCCTAAACGCTCCAGGTCAATGGGGCTGAGAACGTAGCTGCGGCGATTGGCGCCATTGGGGTCAGGACCGACACCGAGCTTGAGAGCGGTCAATAGCCGAGCTTCCGGAACTTGCTTAAGCAGTGATGCCACACCGTTGTGTCCAGCGCTGGAGCTATCGCGGTTGGCAGTTTTGACTTTCATGCGTCCCCAGGGCAACGACAGGTCGTCGAAGATCACCAGGATATCGCTGATATCAAAGTCGTACTCGTTGAGCAGCTCAGCAAGAGCATCTCCCGAGTCGTTCATACCGGTGGACGGCATGACCAAAAGCAAATCGGCACCGTTTGTGCAAGTCAATTCGGCGACCATGGCGTTCTTCATTCGGCCGCTCTGGAAGACAGCCGCGTACTTACTTGCCAGTGCTTCAAGAGAAGCGAAACCAATGTTGTGAGGTGTGAACTTGAACTGCGGTCCAACATTACCAAGACCAATAACAGCTCGTCTTCGAGTTGTAGTACACATGTTCGTGCTGAAGAATGGAACAGACTCAATTACTCGTTTTCACCAAGAAATCGCAACCACCCTTTTGCCATGACCTCACTGCACATCGGTTGATGCGAGGAAATTTCCAATAGAGGAAAAGTGGTCTGGGTTTCTGTGGATGAAAGCCTTAGTTGAATAGTGAAATAAATGAGTCAACTTAAGACTTACAAGTATTCAAGTATTTTCGCAATGCTAGTAGCACAGAGCTAAAGAACTTCAGCTTACTACTTAGTAATAGCCGCAATTAATCAGCTTGCAGAGGACCAGCTAGGCCACTTGATAACAGCATTTGCGTTGTTAGCAAAACTTCGCGCAAGCCTAGATTTCGCCTCAAAGAAAGGCCCAGTTCGATCTGCGCCAGGTTATTAGACCGTAACAAACACCAAGGCCCTAGCCTCATAAATTCAAGCGTATTGAACTCAGAGACTACTACTGCTAAGGCTTTACTTGATCATCTTCTCTCTAAACGATAAAAGGCGCAAACCTACACCACTCAAAGCATATTTCCGCCTTGGAATTACTTGGCTCATCTCCCGATGTGCCGAGTAGCAATTTGCAGATCCCCAATCGCTAGACTTCGCTAGCGATGCTATCACTCGCAAGCAGTTGCGAGAAGGAAACGAATTTAAAGTCAATCAATCAAGCAAAGTCATGACTACCTTGCCTATCAAACCTGAAGAAACTTCAATGACCTACGAACAGCAGGCCTTTCAGGCAATCACGAAACTCTATCCAGAGATACCACTTTCGGTGCTCAATCTCTCATTGAAACCACAGCGACAAATCACAGTCGAAGTACCGCTTGTGCTCGATAACGGCGAAATCACATCTTTTACCGGCTATCGCATTCAGTACAACAATCGTCGCGGACCTTTCAAGGGTGGCCTGCGTTTTCACCATGAAGTCGACTTGGTTGAAGCGACAACCCTTGCTCGCCTGATGATGCAGAAGACTGCACTGGTCGACATTCCCTTTGGTGGTGGCAAAGGTGGCATCAGCTGCGACCCACGCAAACTGTCGAAACGAGAATTGCAGCAACTGGTTCGCAATTTTACCAATGCAATTGCATCCGACATCGGTCCAGACAAAGACATTCCCGCTCCTGACGTCAATACCACTCCCGAAATCATGGGTTGGATTTTCGATCAGTACTCCAAACTCTACGGTGATTCGCCGGCTGTGGTGACTGGCAAACCTGAGGAACTCTTCGGTAGCAAAGGACGGCCAGAAGCCACCGGTCGAGGGGTGATGTACGTCACTCGGCAAGCCGCCAAAGATATCGGTCTGGAATTGAAGGGTGCAAAAGTAGTGGTGCAGGGCTTTGGCAATGTGGGCTACCATGCGGCCAAACTTTTAGCTGAAGAGTGCGGCGCCCTTGTGGTCGGCCTCAGCAGCTCCAGTGGTGGCATCTACAAAGCAGACGGCATCAATGTCGATGAAGCTCAACGTTACTACAAAGAGTACAAGAGCCTGAAGGGCTTTGCTGGCAGTCAAGAATTAACCAATGAAGCACTGCTAGCTGCTCCGTGCGATGTGCTTATCCCAGCAGCTCTGGGCAAAGCCATCACCAAAGAAGTTGCAGAGAAAGTGCAGGCTAAACTAGTGGTGGAAGGGGCAAATGATTGCACCCTGCCTGAAGCAGACGAGCTTCTGCGCAGCCGAAACATCGTGGTTGTGCCAGACATTTTGGCAAACTCTGGTGGTGTGATTGTCTCCTATTTTGAGTGGTGCCAAAATCAAGCCAACCAATACTGGCCCATTGAAGAAGTGCGCTCGCGCCTCGAGAAAAAGATTATCGCGGCCTATGCCAGCGTTTCTAATCTCAGCAACCAAGCCAAGATTTCGCAACGTGTGGCAGCCTACGTGATTGCCCATGAACGCGTTGCACGAACCACCATTGCCAGAGGCATCTGATGGCCAACTCAAGTCTATCTTCCCTCGATGAAGTAGCGATTGAAAAACATTTGCAAGGCAGTAAGAGACGCAAGATTGCAGGAATAGCCCTTTTTGCCATTCTTAGCGGTGGCTCTCTTGAATTGTTTGGCCCCAGTCTCGGACAAACGACTCTCTACATTCTACTTGCCTGCACTCTCATGCCCCTGGGCAGATGGTACTACTGCCTAAGAGATGCAAAGAAACTAACCAAGTTTCAGCCAGCCACAAAGAGCAACCCTGAGCATGCTCGGATTGACCGCCTGCTGGAAGAAACACTACCTAGCACTGGCATGAAAGAGAAGCCTCAGTTGACGATTTCACCGCGGCTTCAACCCAACCTTTCTGCCACGGGCCGCGACCCAGCCAACTCAGTAGTAATTGCTACAGAAGGCATCTTTCTTCTGAACCTTAGCGATGACGAAATCAAGACTTTACTGGCGCATGAGCTGGCCCACCTGAAGAACCGAGACCTTGCTCTTGATTCTTTGCTTTCTGCCTTGGCATCACTTTCTACGATACTGATCACCTTTGGTTATCCTCACCTTCTAAATGGGGCATCGCTAGCCAGTGAACAAAGTGCTTTAATCAATCCGAGCAGTTTGCTGATTACACCGATTGTCTATTTTGGAGTGATCTGCTTGTTTAAGCTGCTTACACTCTATGTTAATCGCGCCGGCGAAAGCACGGCCGATGGCTTGGCAGCTAAATGGACTGGAAAGCCATCAGCGCTGATTACAGCGCTGCAAAAGCTTGAAGATTATGAAAGGCCGGAGGCTAGGAGCTCTGAACCCCACACATCTCAAATCAAGTCTAGCCAGTGGCGGCATAACCTTGGCAAAGAACACCCCGCCACAGATGCTCGAACTAAAGCCCTAGAGGCCATGTCAGGCAGCGCAGTGACTGGGCAGGAAACTCGATGAACGAAAATTTCAAGCTCTAAGAAGCAACCCATCACTTAGCTCTAATCGCTAATCCAATCGAATCTCTACACTAATCAACCATGGATAAAACCGTTTTTCAATCTCTGCGCTACTTCGCTATTGGCGGCTATCTTGCCACCATTGTTGCATCGTACCTGATGCTTTCTTATCTCATTTCTTTCGGTGTCGTCAGGCTGCTGCGACCCTTGCTTTCAAAACCGCTGGGAATCGCCTTGATTGGCGTGGCCCTGGAGTTCAGCATCATAGCCATTGCCCTGGCCTGTGAAGGTACTGGGCAACAGCTGATTCGCTTGAGCGACGGTGACAAAACCAAGAATAAGTCTGAGGAAGATTCATGACCCTATCAGGTGTCGACGTATCGACCTATCAAGGCCGAATCGACTGGCGAAAAGTCAAACAAGCCGGAATCAAATTTGCCTTCATCAAGGCCACAGAAGGCACCACAATCATCGACGATCGCTTAGCTGAAAACCGGCGCAATGCTCGGGCAAATGGCATCCCTTGCGGTTACTACCACTTCTTCCGCCCCCGCTCATCGGTGCAAGGTCAGATAGACAACTTCGTCAAAGCGATAGGAAAGCTTTATCCCGGAGATCTTCCCCCAGTAATTGATATTGAAGTTCCAGACCAGTGGCAAGGATTTCCAGTCGCCGAGCGGATTGTTCGTATCAAAACCTTTGTTGACGGTGTCAAGGCGGCTCTAGGCGTAGATCCAATTATCTATTGCAGCGCTTACTTTCCCGATGATGTACTGGGCAATGCCAAAATACTAGCGAACTACCCGCTTTGGGTGGCTCACTACACCAGTAAGCCGAGCCCGCGTGTTCCTGCACCTTGGGGCATTTGGACATTTTGGCAATACACCGATACTGGACGTATAGCTGGTATTGCTGGAGAAGTCGATGTCAATCGGTTCAACGGCTCAATTGAACAGTTGGCAAAGTTTCAGATGCCCGGTCAGTTTCCGCCTAAAAATATAGTGCAACGGACTATCGACGCGGTCACAGGAAGGCTGTCAGGTAGCTGATTGCTGCCACTGATTAATGACACTGGCACTGGCGGCCAGAAGTCTAGTTAAGTCTTCCTAGAAGACCTTGGAGCCACCTCTGGTTTGGTAATTGAAACGTCTAGAACTTAGTACACGGCATAAATTCTATGTACTAAGTTCTTTTTTCTTCTTGGCAAACATTAAAAGAGGAGCAAACTGCTGCTTAAGCGAGTGAAGAAACCAAAAAGCACTCTGCACCTGTTAATTTTTGCCAGCCGCTAGTAGACCAGTCTACTTTGAAAAAGCAGGAAAAAAGAGCTGGGAAATACCAGCTCCTTTGATGTTAACAATGCACTGCCACAGTTACTTCCCGTTGTAAACAACCGGTACAGGAGTAACGGGAGAGGTAACGGGCGAGGCAACGGCCGGAGCGCTGCCGTCGACCATGTGCAGTTCGCGCACGGCCACCTGGGGTTGACGAGTGTCAATGAACGTACCAGCAACGCGGTCTCCATCGCGAAGCAAGGGAGTACCAGGATAGACCTGGGTGGTGGCGTCATAGTAGTGTTTGTCACCCACCAGTTTGAAGCGCCACGAGGTACCGTTGGCAGCGATACGCCAGATCTTGCCATCGAACGAAACCACTTCGCTGGCTGCGGTGGTTTGCATGCCATTGCTGCCTTGGGCGAGCTTGAAGGCATATTCACTCAGGGCCGTTTGCAGATCGATGCCGTAGGCGACGTCAGACACTTCTTGTGAGCGAGCATCCATGAAGCCGATGGCCGCGCCGGTAGAACCGAGCGACTGGCTCCTGGTGTAGATTGCCACCCAGGTCAGATGACCATAGATGTTGTAGAGCTCGAGGTTCTCCACATCGTACTTCTGCAGGCCGTTCTCCTTGGCGCCGAACATCGTCTGGGAGACGCTGCCGCCGTGGTTGAAACCACGCAGACCAGGATAATAGACCGCCTTGTTCTTGTCGGTCTCGAAGGCCAGCAAACCAATCACACCGTGATCGTTCGAACCACCCGAAGTCATCGGCACAATGAAGATGCTGTGCGCGTCCTTGGTATAGGAAAGCAGTTGACCTTCAGCACCATCGACAGGTGCCATGACGTCCTGGTTGGAGAAGCCCAGGAACACCTGGAGCCAGGCACCAAAACTCGACTGCGAATAAGCCTGACCGTAACGACCCCAGTTCTTGGCATACTCGCGAATCAGGTCACTGGAAACCACGCGGTCGACCCACGCGATCTCAGGTGCTCCGGGCTCGTGGGCGGTAAGCTTGGGCTCAGCCGTAGCCACGTCGACGAGCAGAACTCGCGAAATCTCGCTGCCGACAATGTCGCCGAAAGCAGGAGTGATGTAGGTGAGCATCCAGTGGGGCTGAAGCTGATCATCAACCTCGAACGTGGCGTTGGCCAGTTGACCCTTGTTGTAACCGGCCTGGTAAGCGAAACGCCGAAGGTTCATGCGCCAGGGCATGTCTTCGAAAAGAGTGATATGGAAGCCGTCGCGCAGCTGCGGTTGGGCTTCTTTGTCCTCAGCGTCGACCAGCACGAAGCCAGGGCTTTCGCTATGACCACCAAAGAGCGGTGTCCAGAAAGTATCGCCGCTGTTTGTCGGCACAAGAGGCCCAGCATAGTAGCGGTGTCCGTTGATCGCCTGCAGAGCCAGCTTGCCCACGGTATAGCGGGTGCTGTAGTTGCCTTTACTGGAGAGCACTGTGCGCGCCTTCAACTTGGCCATGCCAGGCGTCACCTGAACGAGATGCTGCTCGTCGGTGGGCGGAATGATGTCGGTCTCTGCGGCGATGGTGATGTTGGGCAGCTCAGCGAAGCGTTTGGCGTTATCGGGGCCGAGGCTGTTGACGCTGATTTGCACCAGAGGCACGATGAAGAGAATCAGCACAAGAATGGCTGATCGACCAATTGCCTTACCCGAACCATTAGAGCAGAGCAAGCCCACCGGAATGGCGGCCAATAGCGCAACCAGCAGAGGCGAGAAGTAGCCGAAAAAGCTGCCGGTCAAGCTGGGCTGGAAGTAGTAGAGATTGAAGCGCTGAAGCAGCAGGTCAATGACAAAGGTGATGATTGCTGCGGTGATGGCCAGGTCGCGAGGAGAAGCATCCCTTTCTTTTGTTGCATAGCCGCGGGAATCACTGCTTGAGGCGGTGCTGGCGAGCCAAGCGGCAAAGGCAGCAGAGAGTGCGGCGAAGAAAACGGCCGTTGGCCAGAAGTGCAGATCGAATAGCATTGGTTTGTTCCTGAAGGTTGAGTTGACTTGAGGCTGCGATCAAAGCTGAAATCAGTCGGGCATCATGGCACGGCGCGGGGCCGCAGGTAGTGCCTCGAAGCTCTCGTGGCCGAGCGTGAAGGCTTTGTAGTCTGTGCCCATTCTCGACTGCCTGGCGATCTCTGCAGTCCAGCCGTTGCCGCTATTGTTGAATTTGGCGGCCACTTTCTCCATGAAAGCGAGGTCCAAATCGTTGGCCAGGGTCAGCGAGAAGCAACCTTTATGGATGTGCTTGGGACGGCCAGAGCCTGGCTCGCGCTCCATAAGCAGAGCCAAGATGCGATCCACTTCGTCTTGGACACGGGCGTCTTCGTCGGCAAAGAAGGCGACGACATCCGATGCGGTGATCATGGGCCGGAAGGAGGTTTGAGAAGAGGTCTGGGGAGAGGTCATGGGAAGTTGCGATGGATTGAGTAAACTTGAATTGTTGTTCTTGCGACTTTAATCCTTCAGCGCGGTTGCTCGAGCAGCACGCCAGCGGGCAGTTTGTCGATGTTGAAGCTTCCTTCTCTCTCAAGCATTGCGCTGATGACACGGTGCCAAAATAGGCCGATGTCACTTACGGTCGCCTCCGGATTGATCCAGGCCAGCACCGCTGGCAGTGCAGCAACGACGTCGCCAGCGATGGTCAACTCGCCAAAGGGGCGGAATTCCAGAGGAGCCGGTACTTCGCCGCTGAGCTTAAGCACCGCCGTGCGACTAACGCATTCACCAACCGAATATGGGTCGAGCAGAGCAGCATCGACAGGCTTGTTCTGGCAGCGCACATAGGTTTTGGTACCAAGACCAGTGGCACCAGTGGCAGCGGTGTCAGAAGAAATAGGCTGCTCCTTGCTTTGTGGCACTTGCGACTCAAAAGCACTCGTTTCGAAGCGCTCTTGGTCACTAGGCTTGCGGCCCGGCATCCAGCTATTGTCGATGGAGAACATGAAAGGCACCTCGTTGTAGAGATACTCAAACCGCCCCTCGTCGTTCAGGCGAAGGAACACAGTTGTTACCTCCTTGTCTGCCAAAGACAATCCGTCAAGGCTAGAAGGGTCCGGGCGCCGCACTGGCTCCTGCACCACAAAGCTGATCTCGGTACCTGGCAGCATTACCGCCAGAAACGAGCGACGGCTCCAGTTGTCTGTGATTGTCGGCACATAGGAGTGAATCACTCCAAGGCCTTCTCGGTTGCATTCGAAGCGAACGTGGCGTCGCATGCTAATGTAAGAAGCGCTCACGAGAACAGCTCCGGCTGGAACCTTGAGCGCATCTGGGTCGGTTTCTGGCACAAGAACAGGAGAGCCATCGGCATCGAACTTGATACCAGCTTTCATCAGCAGTGCCCCCGGAATGACACTGGCGAGCTCCGGGGCGATAGGAATCGAAACCCCGTCGGGTCGGAACAGAAAGTTCAGGACGGTTGAACCGTCGTCATTTTCTTTGCTTACAGGAAATCCATATTTGGCGTGAAAGAAAGTCGGAGTGCTATCAATCAGTTTCAGGTCCATGAGATTTATGAGGGTAATGGAGCGTGTATTCGGAGAGCAAGTGCTCTCAAGTAATTAGAAATTGCTAGCCCGAACCAGCTATTTAGACTTGGAGCTGGAGCTGAACGAAATGGAATGCCGGTCCGCATCTTGCGCACTCTTGAAAGCGGCAATTAGCGGGGCGATCCGTTCATCGATCTCGTTGTTATGCACCTTCACAGACCAGTTATCTGTGGGCCAGTTCCAGAAAGGCCGATGCAAAGTCATCACAGGAATGCCGTCCCTGTCTTTGATCTGGATGTCAGTGCTCCAGAACCCCAGCTTGTCCGATTCTCCGACTTGTGTTTTGCCATCGGAACCTAGAATTCGGTACTGGGTAACAACCTTGAACAGGCTGTTCAAAATGTCCTCTTGAAGCGAGGCAATCGGCCTGTCGTTGGCATCGACAATATCGATATGCACGCCAAAGGAGAAGACCTTCTGATGAGCTTTTGCAACGAGGGCACCGTTGCTATCGTACAACTTGAATGTGCGTCCGAAAGTGAGAAAGCTCTGTTGAATCATTCCAACGTTCGCATTGGAAGGGGTTTCGATATTGAACTTGGACTTCCAGGAAAGCATAACATGGCGGACTTCAAAGTCGCTTGGGTAGTCGGGTGCACCGGCTACAGCACCGCTGGGAGTAATGTGATTGCCGTAAAAGGCACTGCCAAAAACCATTGGTCCGAGAACAAATGGACCGGTTACTAGAACCCCGATCAAAACGGCACCAACAGCAGTCAATGTTCCCAGTTTCAGCCGTAGGTTTTTCAGACGATCTCTCATGGCTTTCAGATCAGATTTTTGCTGGTCGTTCAAATCGTGATTGGACATCGATTCATCTCCTGTTTATCTATGAAATAAGCTGTTAAATTGCAGCCCTAAAAGAAAGGGCGGATTCGAACCACCCTCTATTCAGGACTAGATGTGTGGCTTAGCGCTTAATCAAGAGCCATTTCCAATTTACCGAACATTGATCTCACCAAGACCGGTGCAGCGTTGGCGCAGCCTTTGGAAGTTACCCCGGGCAGTGATGTCGCCGGTGCCCGTGGCGCTAAACGATCCTGCTGTTGCACTACCTGAAGCGATATCGCAGTCACCAGTGCCTGTAACGGTGACGTTCAGAACGTCAGTCACGAGACTCTCGAATTGAGCATCGCCTGTACCGCTAATCGTGACTTTGGCAACCCGAGTCTTTAGGCCCTTCGAGAATAGGTCTGACGTACCACTGCAGGAAAAACCAAAGGATGAGGCCTCTAACGGTCCGGTTTTGATATTGCCACAACCAGAAGAAGAGAAATAGAGAGTGTCACATCGCCAGCTGTCAATTGTGACCTCAGCCACGCCTCTTACGTCGAGAGATAGATCCCCCGCATAAGAGCCGGGAACAATCACTTCAAGCTCGTCTGGATCTTTGGTCTTTTCACCGGCAGCTTCTGATTGCTCGGAGTCAGGTTCATCGACCTTTTTACCGTTGATAAAGACGTCTCCGTTTACGATGGAGATGCTTTTACCACCAGAATTTATGACGGTCTTGCCTCGGCTGTTGCCCATTGAGACATTTCCCATTGAAAAACCGCCGACCCGGACGCCGCCACCAATGTGTAACCAGTTACCACCGCTCATGACGACATTGCCGTTGCCGCTGATAATAGTCATGTCTCCGCTGCTGCTATCGCTGGACTTGATTTGTTCGATTAGTCCACTTTCAGGGCTCACCTTCCAGTGCTCTGGGTTGTTAGCCCGCACGACAATTGATTTTGCTTCGAGAGTGTGCAGGATGCGAACAGTCGCAGCATCCACAATCAATTCCAAGCCTTCGATACTTGAGAGTTCTTGGACGGTTTCAAACTTCATGGAAATAAATCCTCAATTCTATATTGGTAGCTAAAGAATACGTAGTCGTGGAGCGGGTGGTCTTAGGCAACTAGAAAATGCCAACCAGTGCGGCTGCAAGGATGAGAGCGCTTAAGCAGCGACCACCTGACGATAGGTCAGGCTGAACCTTCGTCGATCGGCAAGACCGAAAACCTTGAAGCGACGACCAACACGCTTGCAGTCCTTCAGGGGCTGATCGTAGATGGCCTTGATGCGCGCGGCGAGAGTCGGGTCTTTCCTAAATGCTTCGCCATGCACTCGGGCGAGTTCATCGGCATGGCTGGCGCCAGTGACGAGAAAGAGCGGCAGATCAGCTAGGGCGCAGGCCGCCAGCAATCGCTCTAGGACATACTCAAAGTAAGGTTTAGGCAGCTTGTACAGCCAGCGGTTACCTTTCTTCTGCTTGAGCTGAATCTGATTGACCAAAATGCCAGCTGCAGTGGTGCACACCCCCACGGTGAGCAGATGCACGCCACCGCTACTGATGATCAATGCGAATTCGCCATCGAGCCAGGTGTTGTCGATGAGACAACCGGTCTCCGGGTCAGTAGAAGCACCCGTGTACTCGCCAAAGCCACGCAGGTTGCAGCAGCTGTGCGAGTGGTCGATGGTGACGTCAAAGCCCTCCAAAGCAAAATCAAAAGCCATGAAGAACTTGTGAAACTGCACCACCCGCGACCAAGGCAAACGGTCTCCCTCATAGCTTGTGCACCAGTGCCAGGCCGAAAGATTCAGCTTATGGGCATAGAAGTAATGCGGGTGCTGGTAGATGTCGCGCGCAATTTTGTAAGAAAAACGGTTGTCATGAAATGCACGTACAATCTCGGCTGGGGTAAGATGACGCTCGAGCCAGGCCAGACGAAAGTCTTTAGAGCGCTCCTGCAAAAGAGCGCCCAGCACTTCAAAATCTGGCTCCGAAGCCTGCCAGGCCCCTGCCTTATGGTGGCTCTTACCGTAGTAAGAGTCGCAGTGAGCTGCGAAATTTCTAGTAGCCCAGAGCCTCTTGGCCAGCACGACAAAGATGTCCTCGCTGGCCCCCGCTGCCTCCATGTCGAAGTTCAGTTCGTCTCGACGCAGGCCCAACGGGCGCTCCTTGCGGAACTGCTCCCAAGCGGACTCGACCTCAAGCTCAAACTCAGAAAGAGCCGGATACTTTTCCGGCTGCGGCAGCCGAAGCAGCTCCAGAAGCGGTCGCGGAGCTACAGCTGAGGCTGTTGCAGTTTTCATAATTCGCCTCGTTGAGAGTGAAAAATCACGGTATCAGCGGTTACCCTGAGCGCGCTCAATCACCTCATCAAGATACCGGACGAAGAAGATCAAAGCGTCATAGAGGAAGTGGACAACGATGGCAGCTACCAGCCCATAGCTGAACATCAAATAGAAAAAGAACATGCCAATGAACCAGGCGTTGAGGAAGCCAATCAAACCAAGATATTTGTGTCCATCTCGGAAGGCACCATTTGCGGCAAGCATTCCAGCACCAATGTGCCAAAGACCCGGTGTCAAAAGCCAGCTTTCCAGCAGGCCCAATGTAAACCAGTTGGCGATAGGACCAAACACATGTACTTGGAGATACTCGGGCACATGCGCTCCCACACTGGAGATAATCCAGTTGTCTAAGACCACCGCCAATCCAATCGAAATGGCAAGCGACAGAAAACTAGAGCGGCCTATCTTGGCGAAAATTGCCATGAAAATCACTGCCAGAGTGAAACCAAACGCCCACGGAAAGAAGGCGTTGTAAAACTTGGCTACAATTATGGAAGAGAGAAAGATGAGCCAGCGAAAGCTGATTTCTTCCATAACTCCGGCGAAGACACTTGTAAAGAAACCATTGATGAAGTTAATCTCCGCCATGCGGTTTTTTGCCGGATCGTTTCTGGTCAATACACTCATCAGGGCAGTAAATCCGGCTCCCCAGGCGAAGATTGGCCATGAGCTATGCAGCCAATCGGAAAGCGAACCCTGCAAATGCCAGGGCGACATGAAGGAAAGAGGCTCAATCAGGTCCGGCCAAAAATGCGTTATGACTAGAGCAAACAGCCCCGACCAAAACGCTGTCACCAAGTAACTCTGCTTTTTCTCTTCGCTGGCTTGCAATTGCTCAGCCAGAGCGGGTTTGGTACAAAATCCATGCTTGCGCACAGAATGAAAGTTTCCAAAGAAATCAAAGTGGAATCCGCTCGGATGCAAATAGTCAGCAATCCTTTTCATGTGTTGTTCCAAATGAGTTGAATGAGGAGGAGCCAGTGAATTCGCCAATAGCGCAATGACTATTCGGGTCGTCACGTTAACTAGTGAACGAAGGACAAGAGCGACTTAAACAGTCGCTCTTGCATCTGCCTTCAGGGCATGAACTGGAAGTGCCAGCCATCTTTGCCGCTTGCGCGCAACAGCCGGGCGTAGGTGATTGAGCTGTTGATGGGGCACTGCTCCGGCAGGTCAACGCGCAGTATCTCTTTACCGTTGTCTTGGTCGGTCAACCTCAGGAAGTGCTCTTTGAGCGAACCACTGAGCTTGTCTTCTGTTGAGGGCTGAGTGAAGTAGCCATAAAACAACAAGCATGTGATGTCGTCGGGGATATCTCCGAGTTTGACGATAAAGCAGTCGCCCCATTCATCTACCGCAGAGCGATTATCACTTTGACGAACAGAGCCTTCGAGCATGACCGAATGCTCTTCACCAATGAAGGCAACGGCATTGTTCTCGGGCCGTTGATGGGCGGCGCAACAAAAGCTGCACTCAAGATCGAGCAATGCCTCTGCTGCATAACCGCCGATGGCAATCTTCAGTCGCTGCGGACTGACGCGAAGGTTATAGCTGTCACCAGGCTTGAGCCTGATGGCTGAAGTGTTGGTTCTCATGGCTTTCAGGCGGACTGTGGAAGGTTAAAGCTCAACTTGACGATGGGATAACGGCCGCTATTCTCCGCCCTGGCTCCGATGATATCGAACACCGTGACCGTCTGGGTTTTATCAGTGTTTTCGACGCTCTCAGAGGTGTCGGCATCGAAAGCGATCGATGCCAACTCAGTCACACCGCCAGGCATGTCGCTGACGTGCCAGAGACCCGTCAAGCCGAAGCTTTCACCAGGGGTGATGACGCGGTAGAAGGCTCCATAAGTCACTTTGCCAGTGCAGACGCAGCTCACGGTTGTGACTTCACCTCTGAGTTTTTTGGCAAGCTGATTGGCCGCTGCGATTTCAGCGTTCAGTTTCTCAACGTCGACTTGCTTGACCGGTTTTGCTCTCTTGTTATTGGTTTTCTTGAAATTGGCTTTCTTTTTATCGGCTTTCCTGGCCGCCACTTGTTCGGGGCTGAGGCGGATGAGTGAATTCAGACTGTTCCTGGAATTGTCGTTCTCACCTGCACCGTTGAGCGGCACTTGCGGTTCGGTTGTCACCGCGGGACGAACAGGAGGTGTGAGGAGAACAGGACGTGCGAGAAGAACAGGAGCGGTAGCGAGAGACTTTTCGGTCATGGGTGTGTCCGCGATTGAGCGGCTAAGAGTTGGAACGAGTGAGATGGTCATCACTCTCTCAATTACTTTTTCAACTTAGGCCAGCGTCAACCACAAATTTCAGACTGAAGAAATTTCAGACTCCAAAACTCTCTGAGTCTATGCCAGGTTCGAGCACTTACCACTGCACGAGAAGTGCAGGTAGATAAAGTGTGGATGGCTTAGAGATCTGTTTCTGTGGCTGTGTTTGCTTAGTTGAATTAGTTGAATTGAGATACTCTAACCTTGGCAAGAGCTTTATCAATTAGTCAATAAATCAAAAAGTTGTTTCAGCACTATGTCAGCAATATTTCGGCACGGCTATTGCTTGCGCCTAAATTCAAATCACTTCCCTCTTCGTAATCTACGCATTACTGGCAATAACTTAGCTTACGCTAGCATACTGCCTACAGACGAAAGCACGAACTACAAGGCCTCTTCTTTGAATTAGCATGAGTGATTTAGCGGCACTATATTTAGTATCTAGATCAAATGCTGCCCAGACCAGATTGCTAGAACTTTTTCTAGCTTAGGTAGCCCAGACAGAGTTGTGAGATGTTCTGACAGCGTCACCATTAGTGATTGGTGTGCCTCTGTAAATTGAGACAGAGAACAGAAAATTGAGACAAATAAGAGGAAATAGAAACAGATTTACTCTTGTCAAGAGGCCTAGTTTTCTCTCTGTCATGAAAGTCTCGGCGGTTTCTACGAATAAAGCAGCAGTCGATTTCCTTCCAGAGGGCAGGCAGTGTTGCACCAGGGGTGGTATGTAGTTCAGTCTAGAGATGTCTCTTTTTCACATCTTCAAACCCAAGGCATTTATCTAACCTAACTCAACAACTCTTTCTTCTACAGCATTTCTACCCGCATCCATCGATGTGGCGACCTGCTCTGCTGAATAGAGTTGATGGTTCGCGGTGACTGCTGAAGTGAAGAGAGAGTTTTTCTAGACTGTTCCAAACCTTTCCCAATCAAAGAACTATGACTTATTTGGAGGCCGACAATGTCTAGCTCCAGTCCTGGGGTCATGACCCTAAATGACATCGATGTGGCTCTGGCCGACTGGGATGCCAAACGCGCAGTGGCAAGCGATAACATGTTGGAGTTGATGGACAACCCCACCTATAAAGCTCTTACCGGCTTCAGTGGGTCCACACCAACACCTCTGACGGGTATTACAAAACAACGAGTGGAACCGGCACTCAAATCTCTGGATGAGATCTGGGAATTGTTTGCTCAGATGGGCAATGTTGTTGACCAAGCTCACGCCCTGCGCAAAGCAGCAAGGAGTGTGTTCAACGCCAGTCAACTGCTCGAGATCGAAAATCTTCTCACCGGTCCTTCGGTAAAGCTCTCGGCGCCGGTAGGCTTTGCTCAACGTTCGCTTCTAACACCGGCTGAACTGACAAGTGGCATTAGCCTCGAACGCGTAATGCAATCGATGGTTCAGGCCTATGAAGAAGGAAAGGCTGTAGTGCTCGAGGTTGAGTCGGTCATCGACGCTCTTCATCAAGCCCTCGCTGCTTCTACCGATGAGGTCAGATCTTTAAAGGCCATCGCCCGCACGCTGGGTGAAGGCAGTCTGCCCGAGCTCAATGTGGTTGACGCCAAAGTAAACGAGCTGATCAAGCTCATCTATAGCGATCCGCTGGGGGTCAAGGCCGGCTTTGAAAAGGAAATTGAGCCTCTGCTCAAGCCGGTTCGACTGCGCATCAATGCCTTAAACCAAGCTTTTGAGCAAGTCAAAAGTGATCTCGCCAAGGCGCACAAAATCGCCCTTGAATTGACGGCAATGCGTGAGAAGGCCGCGCTGGCATTAGCCGAACGCCAGTTGAAAGTTACAGCTCAGCCGGGTGAGAGCCTGACAAAACTGCCGCATGAAGCTACCATCACTCGCCTCAACGAGTGGCTTGGGCGCTTAGATAAGAGCATGGCTGAAGGCAATTGGCAGCCTATCAGTATCGGCGTCGCCAATTGGCTGAGCCAGGCATCAGCGGCACTGGCTCAGTGTGAAGAAGCCTACAACGTTAGCTCCGTCCTCCTACTCAGAAGGAAGGAGTTAAGGGGCTATCTTGGGGCCCTCAAGACCAAAGCTGAGGTTTTTGGGCGTGGCGAAGACGCCTCTTTGTCGAGCATTTACCGTGCTGCCCACCAAGCGGTCTGGCAACGTCCGACTGACCTCGTGACGGCAGCGCGATTAGTCGACGACTATGCCAATCAACTTCGCTGAGACATCACTAACCACCACCTGAGGATTTTTCTATGACTGCTAATCATCAGCAATGCACAGCCACACCTGGTTGTCCTGGCGTAATTGAAGACGGCTATTGCAATGTCTGCGGCATGCAACCACTGACAGCCGCCAATGCATCTCCTCCCGCCACCACAAGCCATGGATTGACACAGAGTGCTCCCAGTCTTCGCAGTACGGCCTCCGGCACATCGCTCGCCGGTAACAATTCCGGCGCCAGCCGCAGCTCTCGTGGCACTTCCAGACCAGGTCGATCTCTAACTGGTATCTCGAATCGGCAGTTGGGTCTTGGGCTCGTCAATGTTGCCTACCTGCCCAAGTCAGATCCGGAAAAAGCCGTCATGGCTGTTGCCGAAGTGCCGGTTCTGAAGCGCTACTGCTCCAACCCAGACTGCAAGTTCTGTGAGACGCCAATGTTCATTGGCGACCCTGACCCCAATGACCCCACGAAAAGAATCAATGTCCCCAAGCCAAGAGAGAAGGGCTTCTGCCGGGGATGTGGCACAAGGTACAACTTCAAGCCTGGTCTCGAGGTCGGCGATCTGGTGGCTGGTCAATACGAGATCAAGGGGCCAATTGCCTTCGGCGGAATGGGCTGGATCTATTTGGCCCTGGATCGTACCCTCAACCGCTGGGTGGTGCTCAAAGGCCTTCTCAACGGTGACGACCCCGCTCTTGCCGCAGCAGCTGTGGCTGAGCGCCAGTATCTGGCTGAGCTGAAAAACCCGAACATTGTCGGCATCTACACCTTCGTTACCCACGAAAATTCCGGCTACATTGTCATGGAATACGTGGGAGGCAAGACACTCAAGTCGCTGCGCAAGGAACGCGGCCCCCTGCCTGTGTCCGAAGCCATCGCCTACATTCACCGCACCCTCAATGCCTTTGCCTACATGCATCGCATGGGTCTGGTCTACTGCGATTTCAAACCCGACAACGTTCTGCTGGAGGAAGATGACATCAAGCTGGTCGATCTTGGCGGTGTCATGCGGCTTGGCTCTAGTGACGCCCCGGTCGGCACGAAGGGCTACTACGCTCCAGAAGTGCCAAAGGTTGGTCCTTCTGTTGTATCCGACCTTTATACCATTGCCCGCGCCCTCTGGGTTTTGACTTGCGACTCGAAGGGTTATCAGAACCCTAAGCAGTTTCAGTTCTGCCTGCCAACGCCAGACAAAGAACCCTTGTTCGCACGGTACGAGTCGCTTTACAAATGGCTCCTCAAAGGTACGCATGTCAATCCCGAAATGCGTTTTCAAACTGCCGAGGAAATGGCCGAACAATTGCTCGGCGTGCTGCGTGAAACCGTGGCCCAAGACAGCGGCACCGTTAAGGCGGCCGAAAGCACCAAATTCGGTGGCGACCCACTTTCGATTGCCAAACTCGGTGAGCGCTCAGTTGATCGCATCGATGCTGACTCTTTGCCCCCGCTGAAGCGCAATAGTGAAGATCCTGCTAGCAATTTCATCGTATCCAATCTCAGTGCTGACCTGGAACTTCAAAGGCTTCTCTTTGCTTCAGCAATCTCACAGTTTAGCGATTCGGCCGAAGCCTTTCTGGGCATGGCTCAAGTCGAGATTGCCCTGGGCAATTTTGACGAGGCCGAAAAGTACATTGCTGCTACCGAGGCAATGGACGGCTTTGACTGGCGAGTAATCTGGTACCGGGGAGTTTCCTTCCTCGCACAAAGTAAATATGCTGATGCCCAAGCGGCGTTCGAGACTTGTTACGCTGAGCTACCTGGCGATCTCGCTCCCAAGCTGGCGATTGCCATGGCTGCTGAGATGGACGGTCAAAATGAACGGGCCATTGCCCTCTACAATGTTGTCTCCACCACAGACCCAAGTCATGCCTCGGCAAGCTTTGGTTTGGCTCGCTGCTTCAGTAAGGTGGGCAAACGCGATGAAGCTGTAGCGGCTCTGGGGCGCATTCCCAAGTCATCTAACCTCTTCCCTGAGGCGCAGAAGGCTATGGCTCTGGCTCTTATTGCAAGCAGCAACGGTGTGGTGCCTGGAGAAGCTCAGCTTGTGAAGGCTTCTCAAGTAATCGAAGCTATCGCTTTGGCTGGCATTGAACGACTCAAGCTCAACTCACACCTCCTGCAAGTGGCTTTGCAGCAGGTCTGCTCTAATGCCGTCAGCAATTCTGCCGAGATGCTGCTGGGCTTGCCACTGAATGAGCACTCGCTGCGCTTGGGCCTTGAGCAAGCCTATCTTCAGATGGCAAAGCTTGAGACCGACGCGACAGCGAAGGAGCATCTGGTGGAACAGGCTCTGGCTGCTCGTCCCTTCACACTCTTTTGAGATGACTATGACAAATTGTCCACACTGTAATGCTCCTGCCGAAGTCGAAGGGGCTGCTTTTTGTGAAGAATGTGGGGGCCAGATGAAGGAGCCTGCAGATCTGATTGGCGATAGCGCCAGCGCAGCGGCTGTCGGTGGTGCTGGGCTGACATGCCCAAATTGCGGCGCTGGGCCCGATGCCATCGATGCCGATGGTTTTTGTTCCAGCTGCGGCGTTCAGCGCAAGGTTCCCGCTCGTGACCACTTTGAAGTGATCGTTTCGTCTCGCTGTGCCGGTGTTTCTGACATTGGCAAGCGCCACCATCAAAACGAAGACTTCATTGCCGCCGCCGTGGCAAAAGACGGAGCTGAGGTTCTGGTCTTGTGCGATGGTGTCTCGCAATCGCAAAATCCAAAAGAAGGATCGCAAGCTGCCAGCAATGCGGCTTGCGCTTCTGTGGCGGCACAACTTGATGCCGGCGTGCTCGATGGTCGTGTCATTGTCCGGGATGCCATAATCGCTGCTCAAGCAGCTATCTGTGCAGTACCGTTCTCGCCCGGTCTCAAGGACAACAAAGACCAAGTTATCGACCCAGCTGCGGCTACCATTGTCTTGGCTCTGATTCAAGGCAAAGTGATCTATCTTGGCTGGGCTGGCGACAGTCGAGCCTACTGGATCAATGAAGAGAGGGCCGTTCAGATCAGCCTGGACGATTCCTGGGCGAACCAGCAGGTTGCTGCTGGCCTTATGACAATGGCAGAGGCTATGGCTCAGCCTGAGGCGCACTCAATTTCGAATTGCCTCGGCGCCATGGCTGACGGCACCAATGGCGGTATCAGGCCAACAGTGGTGACCATGAATGTGACCGAGTCAGGGCGCCTGCTGATCTGCAGTGATGGCCTGTGGAACTATGCTGAAGCAGATGTCATCCAGAAGATGTGTGCTCACCAGAGCAACAACACTGCTCTGGCTTTGGCTCGTACCATGGTCGACTTCGCCCGTGACAGCGGCGGCAAAGACAACATTTCGGTGATTGTTCGTGAGTTTTGAAGTCACCATCAAATAGTGACCGTCATCTCAGGCATCATTCGCGCCAAACTTCAACCTCTTTCACAAAACCCTACTAGGAGCAACTCAATGTCTACTCAATCCGCTAATCAATCCGCTACTCAGTTCTCTTCTCAAGTCTTTCAAAAGCCTTTCCTGCTTGAAGGTGAAACTATCGTCAACGCCGTCATGACGGTCAGTTCCAGCGGTGGTGCAGCGCAAGCGATCTCGTCAACCGAGCTTGTGATGGGCTTTCTCGTCGACGACTCTGGCTCAATGAGCGATGGTGCCGGCAGCAAAATCAGGAATGCTCGCGAAGCCCTGGTCACAGCCATCCAAATGTTGCGCCCGACCGATGAATTCTTCGTCATTGCCGGTAACAGCTCGGCTAGTGTTGTTGTTGAGCTCTGTCTTGCCACTGACGAAAACAAGTCGATGGCTGTCCACCGTGTTCGCTCGATTGAGGCTGGTGGTGGCACCATGATGTCTACCTGGCTGCAAAAGGCTCGTCAGATCTTCAACTCACGTCCGAACAAGATTCATCAAGCCGTACTGCTCACCGACGGCGCCAATGATGGCAGCGATCAAAGCGCTCTGGAACGGGAGGTCGAGGCCTGCGAAGGTGTCTTTCAGTGCGAATGTCGAGGAGTGGAAGCGGCTTATGAACCCGCTCAACTGCGCCTCATTGCCGGCGGCCTGCTGGGCAGCGTTGACATGGTTCGCGATGCCAGCACCATGGCCACTGACTTTGAAGCGATCATGCAGAAGTCTGCAGGACTGGCCATCAACAATGTTCTGGCTCAAGTCTGGGTGCCCCTTGGTGCCAAAATCGTAGCCTTCAAACAGATGACCCCAGATCAATTGGAGCTGAGCGGGAAGGTGATTCAAGGTCCTAATGCTCAAACTTTCCTCTACCCCACGGGTGCCTGGGGCGGTGAAGAATCGCGTGACTACCTTGTCACCATTGAGCTGGCCAAGGCTGCTGAGCCCAACACTCCAGCGATGCTCGCTGGTCGTGCTGCACTGATCTTCAGCGAAGGTGGCACAGAGATCAAAGTGGGCGAGGCCAAGATTCTGGCGGCCTGGACTGATGACATCGACGAAGGCTCTCGCGTTGAGCCTAAGGTCGATAACTACACCGGGCAGGCTGACCTGACCAAGAAGGTTCAAGACGGCTTGGCCCTGCGCCGCGCCGGCAATGAAGACGAGGCCACCAAGGCCCTGCAGCGCGCTCACGAGCTGGCTGTGGAGACTGGCAACGAAGGTACCCGTCGCCTGCTGGAGAAGATTGTAGATGTCGAGAATGACGGCACTGTGCGGCTCAAGCAAATTGTTGATGAGGCCGACGCTGTCGAACTTGATACTCGCTCTACCAGGACCAAGCGCATCTGAGCGATTTGCTCCTGTAGCAATTCATTGACGCTCGATTCGATTTGAGGCGATTCAACTCAAGCCAACCTCTAAATGGAGAAAACCATGTCTGTGTCTATTGAATGCCCCGCTTGTCACAACATCTCTAGCGAGCCTGACTTTTGCTCAAGCTGCGGCGCGGCTATTGCTCCTGCTGCCGAAGCAGCTCCATCCGCTGGTGCGCCAAGTCAAGTTGCAGACCAGCAAAATGCCTCATCTCTCGGTGCTGGAATCGGCGCGGAGAACTGCCCTGTGTGCAATTCCCTGCGCGAAGATCCTTCATCTGATTGGTGTGGTACCTGTGGCTACAACTATGCCACCGGCAAAGGTGGCGAGGTCTATCCGGATGACGATGAATCTGCAGAGGCAGCAGCAGCTGTCAACGAGCAAGTTCAAGCACCAGGCCAAGCATCAGTGCAAGGGCCTGGCGCTGTTTCTAGCGCTGGTGACCAAACGGGTCCGCGTCTCGATCTTCACATCACTGTCGATTACAGCAAACCCGGGGCTCCGTCTACCCGACCCGGGTTGACTTTCCCTCTCTTTGATGAGGAAAGTCTGATTGGCCGCAGCAATAGCTCGGTCAAGCAGACCGTGGCCATCGATGATCCCGCTGTCTCTAAGCGACATGCCCTGATTGTGCGCACCGATGGCAGCTTCATCATCCGCGACCTGAATTCGATGAACGGCACTTCTGTCAATGGCACAGCGTTGCTCGCCGGAGCCGATCAGCCACTGAACGAAGGCGATGTCATCACCCTTGGCGAATTCACCATCATCACCATCAAAGCCATTCGACTCTAAGGCAAGAATAGCCACCTTAATTCCGGCCTGGCCAAATTTTGTGCCGCTCTTTCAACCGATCAAACATAGCCCTGGAGGCGATCTACAAATGGCAAAACCGAACTGGTTCTCAACGCCCGCTATTCTCAAGTCTTTGGCCATCAGTTCAACATTTTTCTCCGTTAGCTTGCTGCTGACAGTCTTGACCAGCGCTCGGCAAAACCAGCGCTTGGTTGTCACCATGAGTGCTGAATCAACGCCCTCAATCGTCGCCGCTCAGCGCCTAAAAGAAAGCCTGGCCAGCAGCAATACACTTGCTACTGTCTCGCTTTTGAATAGTGCCGCTGGCAGCGATCTCACAGCTCAGTTTGTGCAGTCAATGCGCCCGGTCAACAACAACCTCTTCCTTGCCATCAGAGGCGCTCAGAATGAAGCTTCGCAAGGGGCGCCAGCAAAAGACTTGCAGCTGCTGCTGCAGGCGTACTACGGCAAGATGGAACAGGCTTTGCTTGCCCATCGGAAAGGTGAAAGCGAGATGGCGCGGCTGCGTTTTCGCGAGGCTGAAGTGCTCTTCACTGGGTATCTCATGCCTTACACCGATAGGCTTGACGCCACCAGCACCAATGCCCTCAATCAAGCTTTCTTGCGCCACGCCAAGAGTGCCGATGACCTTGCCAATCCCGTCATTCTCTCGGCTCTTCTCTCACTGGCTATTCTGATTGCGACTCAGATTTTTCTGGCCAAGAAATTTCATCGGCTGCTCAACCTGCCACTCTTGCTCTCCACCATTTCGCTCAGCGGCTTGACTCTGCTGGCACTCGTCAATCTCCATGTCTCCGCGGCACAGATTCAGCAAGCCAAGAGTTCGGCATTCGATTCGCTCCATGCTCTGTCGAAAGCCAAGGCAAGGCTTTCGCTGGCTCAGTCTGCCTTTGTCAGTCAGTTGCTCGACCCTCAAGGCAAGGGTCGATACGATTCGCAGTATCGCACTCAGATGCTGCAACTGGTGCGGCTTCGCTCAGGCAACAGCTTCATGTCAGCCGCGAACGCTCTTCAAAAAGGTCAGAGTGTCTACCCTCTGATGAGCGGAGACATCGCCAATTTCATTGGTACAGCTTCTTCTGCCGCTGAGCGCAAGCAAGGTCTTGCTGTTTACGAGAGCTTTATCAACTATGCCACTGCTGCTGAACAAGTTCGTGGCACGGCTTCATCTTCTGCCGACAACGGGGCCGCAACGGCTTCGATTGCTTCGCAGTTGGAGCGAGTTGATAGCGAATACCGGGCCAGCCTGAAGGCTCTCGATCGCCTGCAAAAGCACCAAGAACAGCGCTTCGATCAGCTGATGCTCAGTGCCTCAAGCAAGCTGCAGATGCTCCAAATTGTTGCCTACGCTTCAGTTACCGCTGCCCTTATCCTCGCCCTGATCGGGCTGCGCATTCGCCTGTCGGTTTATTCGGCCTAAAGCCAGAGCAAATGGGGCGCTGAAAACCTAAGTGGAACCTAAGCGCAACCTAAATAGAACCTAGCGCCGAGTCCAATCTAAACCTTACCTTGAAACTACACAGAGGAATCATGGGTCTTAACATCAAAGCCTCACCACTAATTGCCGCTGCCACTGTCACTTCTGCACTCATCGCCGCGAGCATCACCCTGCCACAATTGCTGGGCAATAACAGTAAGACAAGAACTCTCCCGCAATGTCAGGGCCAGGCAGTCCAGCTTCCAGCCAACAAGGTTGTCTTGGAAGGAGATCCCTGGAGTGGCTATGCTCCCTTTCGCAATAAGGAGCTTCTTGCCGGGACCTCAATCGCCTATCTCTATCGCGAAGAGCTGGATCAAAGCAAACGCGCTTGCAACCTCAAGCTCGGACACAGCAATTTCTTGGTCACCACCGCCAACCAGGTGATGAGTCAAAAGATGGATGGACAGATCGTCGCTGTTGTGGACATCAGCATGGGAGCAGACGCCCTGGTGCTGAACAGTCGGAAGTACTCGTATCTCAAGACCGTCTACGACTTGCCTCGACTGGTCAGTGAGTTGAAGGCCAAAGGCCAGAAGCCTGTGATTGCCTATACGGGCGATTCGCCTAGCGACTTTCTGTTGCGTAAACTGGCGAGCACCTATGACGCCCTCAAACTGGAAAACTTCGAGCTCATCTCCGTCAGCCAATCGAGCGATGCTCTGAAGCTTCTTCGTGAGAACAAAGTAGCTCTGGCTGTCGTCTGGGAGCCTGATACCACGGCGGCAACTGCTGAAGGCTTCAGCGTCGCGCTGACGAGTCGGCACGTGCCAGGCGCCATTCTGGATGTTCTCGTGGCCTCCAATTCGGTCATCAAGAATCATCCGGATCTCGTCCAACTAATGGTGGATCGCTTCTACGACTTCCACGCTCAGGCGCAGACAAATCAAGCTGCTTTCAAAGCTTTCATCGCTAAGGACGGCAGTTTGAACGAACAGCAGACTGAAAGTGTGCTTGCTGGCATTCGGCTCTTCACAAGGGCTGAAGCTGCGGACTTTATGGTGAAAGTGAAGGCACCACTTTATCGCACTGAAATGATGCAGGCAATCTCGGGCATTGCCAGTGTTGTCTCTGAAGAAGATGCTTCGGTCAAAGCCGATGAAAGTCTCGTCAATAAGCGCTTCATCCAGAAAAACAACTAGCCTGGTTTTCTTTTGTTTAGCTACGCAACAATCTCCTATCAGGAACTTCAATGAAAACTGACACCGATTTGACCCAGGCCGCTTCCGACCGCGGTTTCTTCGATTCTCCGCTGGCTCAGAGCAACAGTTGCTACTGCGGCCCGCTGCCTCATGAAGACCACAGCTATCACGGTGGAGAGCCTCATCCTATCTACAAGATTCCCCCCGGTCAGTTGCTGGCAACGGCTGACGGTGAGGCGCCGGCTGCCGATGTAAGGCACCTGCACAACCAATTTCGAGGTCTGATCAACAGCCCCGAATTCCCGTGCATTGGTGCTCATGCGGTTTTCTCCCAGAGAACTTATCGCATTGGCGTCTATGACAGTCTGGCTGAACTGCCTTCTGTAGCTGGCTTGGGCCATGACTTGCAGAGGTTTGCACAAGAGCAGCATGACATTGGTAAGTTTGCCAGTTTCGTTGCGATTTTCCGCCAGCAGCCGCCTTCTAGCCACGAGCAATTCGCCGAGCAGCTCTACCAACACCTCAGTCTCCTTTGCGAGCACGACAAGGCCGACTGGGACCCTCACTATTCTTCGGACCCGGAGAATCCGCTGTTTGCTTTCAGCTTTGCTGGCAAAGCCTTCTTTGTGGTTGGCTTCAATCCCCATTCCCCCAATCTCATTCGCAGATTCGCCTACCCTGCAATGGTTTTCAATCCGGAGGATCAAATCGAACGTCTGGTGCGCGAGGGCAAGTTTGATGATTGGGTCAAGCACATTCGCCAGAACATCATGAACCTGCAAGGAAATCTCCCCGACTATTTGCCAGCAGACCCCCACCTCAAACAGAGCGAAGTGAAGGTCTACGCTGGCGGTGTGCCCAAGGAATCACGCTGTCCTTTTCATGCCTTTCATAGGTTCTTCAATCGGGATCGTCATGCCGACCAAAAGGGCAAGGCCGCAGTAGATTTTTCTCAGATCACCGACTAAGGCTGTCCAAAGAGCCTCCGCCTGAGGCTCAAACTTTCTTGTATAGAGGAACCCCATGTTTAATCGACTCAGAATCGTGTTGCCGACAGCCACCTTCCTGGTGTAGCTGGTGTCGCTGTGTTATCTGGAGTTCCCAGTCGTAACCGGCTTGATCATTCTCATCATGGTAGTTCTCTACCTCTGTCTCTACGATGTGCCCTTCATCGGCGGCAAGAAGAAGTCTTTCTTGGGCTTCGGTAAGGCTGATCAGTCCGACAAGGTTGCCGCAGTACTCCTCTCTGCTACCGAGCAAAAGCCGCAGCGAGCATGGCCAATGGCCCTGCTCAGCTCTGCTGGCAAGTCCGAAAACAATAGGAATAGCTCCTTTCTCGCCCACCTAAACGCCTTCTGTCCGCAGGTTGAAGGGCAGGTTGGCTGGCGCAATCCCTTCTTGCTTGGCAAAGCAAGGGCGGCAATCAAGAAAAACCTTGATGCGGTAGGTCGTTACTGCAAGGATAAGGACCTTTGGTTGCGTGACAATAACTTCGCCCGCCTGCTGGTCGAAGTTGTAGTTGAGCGCATTGGCGGCAACACCAGGCTTCTGGTGAAAATGAAGGTGGTGGGAACGGTGGAAATCAACCGTACTCAAGCAACCATCAGCGATCAGACTGTTATCTGGCAGCATTCTGTTACGCACCTGGCACTTGGATCGCCGCTTGACGTTGCTTTGAACGAGGCACTGGAGAGCTGTTTCAATGCACTTCTGCGCGACCATATGATCGCGACTCACCAGCCCCAGCTTAAAGCCTCAAAGAGTATCTCGAAATAGCCATGGAAGACCTTCTTCTCAATTTCGTTGTTTGCTTCCTGGCGATTCTGGGCATTGTGCTTAGCGGCGCGATGTTCTATTTCGACCCGGAAGAATCACCGATTGCCTGGCTGGCAAATATACTACTGCTCGTGCTCTGCATCGGCATTGGTCTTTTTGTCTTCAGCAGGCCCTACCCGTGACTGCAATGTGGAGCTTGGGCCGTCATGGCCTCAGCTCCTAATTTTTGGGCAGAAGATTAGTAGACCGGTCTACTAAGTTACCTCTAAAAAAAATTCCCTGAAAACACTAGGTCTTCAGCGAATGTTGACAAAAAAGTCCGCAAAAAAGATGACCGGCAAGAGGCAACGAAAATCGTTAGCTCTGCCGGTCGCCGAAAAGAATCACTGGGAAATTTCCAGGCGGATGAGACGGTTGATGCCGACCAGCACGTCCTCGTCGTCTTTATCACGACCGGGATCCATGATCACGAAAAGATCGCTTAAGAGTGGCACTGGCACTGGGAGTTTACTCATTCTAATTCTCTCGTTTTGCAAGACTCAGGCAGCCAGATACTTCTGGTAGAGCGCGTAGGCGACGATGGTCTTGGAGTCGGGGATGGTGATCAAGTCATCCAGAGGAACGATCTTGAGAGTGATTTGCTCACCCTCCGAGATCAGCCCGGTGCAACGACCGTTCATGCTCGCCATCTCTTCTTCCGTAACATCAAGGCTGAAAGAGAAGAAACGCAGGGTCTCGTCGGAGCCACCGGGCGAGAGATACACGCCTTGATTGCAACCGGCCAGACCACTGAGATCGGTGAGGTCCTTCTCGGCGATCTTGATACCCAGTTCTTCTTCAAGCTCTTTGGCGGCGACGCCAGCGAAGTTGCCAGAGCCGTCCAGCATGCCGGCTGGGATTTCCAGGAAGTCGAAGCGGCCAGTGGGAACGCGCGGCTGCACGGTCATCACCGAATACTTCTTGCCCTGGCAGTTGAGCACCGCGAGAATGCCGACCGAGCCGCCACGCATGAAGACGATGCCAGGAACGAACTTGCCAGCCTTGTCGACTACTTTGGCCTTGAACTTGATGAAGCCGATCTTTTGTGGGCCATCAGGAGGGCCGAACATGTCGACCGACTGGAAGTGCACAGAGGTAATCTGGAACTTGCTCGTGTCGACCTGGGCCAGCCAATCTTGGAACTGCGTGGACTGCTTCGCGGTATCGATGTCGATACCTGCTTCAGCCGTGTACACCGGTGGCATGGCGCCTCGGGTAGGCTCTCCAGTGGGGGTTCCAGGGGTTTCAGAAGTTTGATTTTCTTGCCATTCCGACATGGGATGTACCTGCTTTTGGTTGAGAGCTTGCCGAGGAAGAGGAAACAAGGAAGCACCAGACGAATCTGATGCCCCCTCGCCGTTAAACGCAAATTGTTGTTCAGAGAGTCTGTTCTGTTGTCTCTGCTTCATCGAGGTTATTGGGAATGAAGCGAATGCAAGCCACTAAAAGCCCGGCCAAAATGGTGGTGGCAATCAGTGATGGAGCAAGGCTGTGCATCATGGGGATGCGATAAATCCAGACACCAAGGCTTACGGCCCCCGGCGCACTGAGATTGTATGCCGCCATGAGCAGGCCAAAGCTCATGGCTTCGGCTTTACCAGGGCAAACAATGGCAGCGAAGCTGAGCAGAACCTGACTGGCTATTTCACGATTGAAGTTGCTTGCGGCTGCCACCGCCCATGGAGCGATACGCGAGAGCAAGCCTCCCTGCTGTAGTAGTGCAAGCTCACTGGCAAGAGACACTGCAGTCAATACTCCTCCAACATAGAGAAGCGGCTTGATGGCGAATTGACCAGACAATTTGCGGTTGTAGAACAAAGCACCGCCGATAGCAGCTGCCGCACCGATGCTACCGAGCAGGCCCATCGCCTCTGCACTTAAACCTAGATGATCTGCCTTCCAGTAGCTTAGCGGAAAGGAAAAGTCAGGCACGGAGCGCCAGACGGCAATTACAAGTATGCCAATCCAGAGCTTCTTTGACTTCATTGAGTTAAAAATATCTTGCCAGCGAAACCTCGCCGCTGAGCGAGCCACTTGGATTTTCTTCTCCTTGATCAAGGTCACAGCAGCGATACTTACAACGATTGACAGCACCGCACTAGCAATACAAGCATAAGTTAGAGCGTCTTTCACTCCAGCTTGTTCTATCAACCAGCCAGCGGCAGCCTGGCAAATAGCTGAGGAGAAGCGGAAGACAGCCCACTCCATCGATTGCCAGCGCATACCTTCTGCTGAGCTTCTAGAGCGCTCAACCATTAGACCATCCATAGCCGCGTCACTCACTGCCATGGCCAAGGCTGAAGCCGCCATTGTATGGGTCAGCCAGGCTATGGAGTGGTGCACAGGCACGGCGCAGAATGCTGCCGCGTTAACTAGAGAAAAGACTGCGATGTAGCTTTTTCGTCTGTAACCCAATAGCGGCAGGAAGTCAGAGACCATCCCATACACAGGCTTCAGCACCCAGGGAATGGTAAAGGCCGAAAACATCAAGGCCGTCTCTCCAGCGGAATGGCCAGCCGACTTAGACAAGTAAGTCAGCGGCAAAGAGATCAGCTCTGCTTGGCCAAATGCTTGGGCGAAATATGCAATTGCAAAAAACAGCGTCAGCAAGCTGACGCTGTTTCTGTCAGATTTTCTTAGCATGAGGTTCACGGTGCTTAGAGGTTTTGAAACTTCAAGACTTCAAGTTCGGGAGTTGATCGCTGGCAAGCCAGACAACGGCTGCCAGCCGATATGCTTCCTCTCCTTTCTTTCGTTCCTTTCTTTCCTTTCCCGGCACCGGTTCTTGGTCACTGCTGCTCAGTGACTGAGTCTCAGCGACTAAGGGGCTCGTGGCCTGGGCCGAAATAGGCACGGATAGCGTCTTGAAGGTCCGCGTTGGACAGCAAAGCATTGTCGATCTGATAGCCGACTTTGCGGCTTGGATCATAGACGACATAGTACGGATCGTTCTGCTTCGGCAGTTTCATGCCCAGCTTGTCTGAAATATCAGCTTGGTCGAGGTCAAGCAGCAAGAAGTTGACGCGACCAGCATAGAACGGTGCCTGTTGAGAGAAGCGCTGAAACTGAATAAGAATGTTCTGCGGCCCATTGTTGCGATAAGCCATGATGACGACTGGCCGCCCCGACTGATGAATCAGACGATCGACTTGATCGGCAGTAACGTGAAACACCGGAGGCTCGACCTCAAGACTGCGTTTCACCTCGCCACTAAGGTCCTTGCTGGTCATAGTATGAACAGCGTTACCTTGATCGTCCGACACAGTGATCACCCTCTTCTGATCGCTATCGACCACCAAGAAATACGGGCCCCTCTGCCAGGTGGCCTTATTAGTAATGGCACTCCACGCCTGCGGGTATTTGGCTTGATCGAGTCGATAGAAGTTGACGATACCGGCATAGTTATGACTGTCGCGAGCGATCAGTTCGAGCTGTTCGGTCTGAGCAGCACTTGCTTCCTTGCTGGAATAAGCAATAACGACAGACTTCGCACCAGGGCTCAGCAGAAGCTGTGCAGCATTAGTGTCGGTGAGCTCTTGAATCTTGAGGCCAGCATCAAAATCTTTGATAGCTGAGCTAGAGCGGCTGAATGTCAGTTGATTTGGGCCAGACGGTGAAGACGATTGACCACAACCAGGAACGACAGTGGCGGCCAGGATGATCAGGGCAAGAGCGATAGGATTCAAGCGAGTCATGGGAATTCCTCTCAGAGGTTTGGTGGACTGGTGAATTGTTGAACTGGTCGATTGATAAAGCGGAAGTCTCAACGATAGCTGGCTAGCGAATATCACAAGCCCTAGCTCGAGGCTATCGCAAGTCGAATTGCTAGCAATGACTGGAAGAAGATGATTCCGAAAAAAAGATGCCTGTGTTTATTGAAAAAGAAGAAACACCTATTTCTAGCAGAGTCTCTACTAGAATTTCAAAGCCTCAACGCGTCAACGTCTTATAACTCAATGAAGTTTTCAAGAGAAGGTAGCGCAGCTAACAGAAGATTTTTCTGCCCAAAAGATACTTTTTGCTGTAGTCAATCCGGTTAACAGTAAGGTCATTAAAGGCCATTTCTCTGACGATAGATAAGGGCAAATCAAGGTTAATCTCACGCATTTTTCCGCAGCTGCTGTATATTCTCAACCTGGCATCACCGTCAATTATGTATTCCATAACAGTGCTCCAACTGCTCTCACGCAAAACTTCAATACGGGCAACATAGGGCGAAGCATCACGACATGACTGCTCGCCAATGACAGTGACTCTGCTGATTTGCTCCAAATCTCTCAATTGCTTAGCCTGATTGGGTAGCAAAATCCGACTGGTTTCTGCGGTCTTTGAAATGTGCGAAATCAATTGAACAGCAAGGGTTTTATCTAGACTATTCTCAGATTTAGCTGGTGCGCCAGCCGTGAATATGACAGGTGGCCTAGTGTCAAATATCGTCTCGGCCGAAACCTCAGCCTGATTCTTAACTGACTGGCGCAGAGAGCGAATTGCCCGCGGGGCAACACACTCGAAAGTAAGATAGGGTTTACCACTTGCAATTTTCTTGATCCGGAACTTAGCAATTTCTTCTTCAGTGGGCAAGAATATTGTGCTGCCTGCAATGAACTCCAGCTGGATTTTGCCAGCATGCCTTTTCTCCCGCCAAAAACCTTTGTTAATTTCATAGATGAGCTCAGCTAGAGCTCCATCGCCCAGGTATTGCGATGCCAAAGACTCCAAGGTATCTCCCTTAAGCACCAAACACCGTCTCTGTTTTTCAGGCTTAGATACAGGTTCATTCTTGATTGGAGCCTTCTTGCCTCCACTAGTAGTGGCTACAGAATTTTTAATAAGCTCTCTACGACGTTTTTCAACTAAAGCTTCAAAAGCCTCAGCTAGTTCCTTCTGAGTTGGTCCGTTGCTGGCCTTAGGTGCTCTCTGTTCAATTTTGCCATTATTACCATCGACAATCTCCAATGGTGGAAGAACAAAAGAAGACAGTGGCACAGAACCGCTTACCATCGAGGCTCCAGTCGTAGGGTCAATAAACTGGCCACTGACTATGCCAACCGAATTTGATACAACGGTCGAAGAACCACTGGCGGTACCGTAGCCTCCATTTCCGCAAACGCCACCGCCAGTAAAGACCCGAGCTCCGGTAGCACTAATAGTATTAGTTGCAGCAGCGATATCATCGGCGGTTACACCTTCTGGTTTTCTACCCTTAGATGTATTTGGCAGTTTAATTTCTGCACTAACAGAAAGCCCATCACCTTTAGCTGGTGCGATAACTTCACCCTTTGCACCAGCCCCAATCACGGCACCTTTAGCAGCGGCCACCAAGCCTGATTCGCCTGCAACCAGCACACCCGGTGTAGGCGGTAGAGACTTGCCGGTCGTCTGGAAAGTTTCAGATTGTGCACTGTTTGTGCTGGCTTTGACCACCTCTCCCTTAGCCGTCAAATCGTTATTACTAACGACTGATTCGGCCTTGGCGGTAAAGCCTTTACTAGAGGTGTTAACCAGCGAAGGAGACTCTGCCAATGCACTAACAGCCTTAGTGGTGGGCTCAAAGGGATTCGGATTAGTCAATTTGCTAGTAAGCGCCGACACCAACGGCACTGATGCAGCACCAATAGCTGGCTTGATAGCGGGCTCAAGATGAGTATTGGCAACAACAGATTTATCTGTGGCGGCAATTTTTGTTTGGTTGAAGCTCTGCAAGCTATCTGCTTGAGCTGGTGAAGGAACTGGAGCTTTTGTTTGTTCCGGAACTGAAGCTTTTGCTTGTTCCGGTGCTTGAGCTTGAGGCTTAATTTCTGTTTTTACTGTCGCCCCACTTGCCGAAGTAGAGCTTGTCTCAATTGCAGGCGGAACGTTGTAGGTCGCTGGTGCAATCACTCGTGCCTCAGAAGAAACTCGCTTCCCAGAAGCATCGATTAGACCATCAGGCCTACCAGTCAATTGCGTAACTTGGCTGAAGCTCTGCAAGCCCAATGATTCAGCTTTTACTTGAGCTTTTGCTTGTTCTTGAGTTTGCGCTTGTGGTTTGATTTCTGTTTTTACTGTCGTTCCACTTGCCGAAGTAGAGCTTGTCTCAATTGCACCCGGAACGTTGTAGGTCGCTGGTGCAATCACTCGCGCGTCTGAAGAAACCCGCTTCCCAGAAACATCGATTAGACCATCAGGCCTACCAGTCAATTGCGTAACTTGGCTGAAGCTCTGCAAGCTCTCTACCTGATTGCTTGCAGCTGGAGCCGGAACTAGAGGCTTAATTTCTGTTTTTACTGTCGCTCCACTTGCCGAAGTAGAGCTTGTCTCAATTGCAGGCGGAACGTTGTAAGTCGCTGGCGCAATCACTCGTGCCTCAGAAGAAACTCGCTTCCCAGAAGCATCAATTAGACCATCCGGCCTACCAATCAATTGCGTAACTTGGCTGAAGCTCTGCAAGCTCTCTACCTGACCGCTTGTAGCTGGCCTAGCTGTTACTTGTGTAACTTGGCCGAAGCTCTGCAAGTCCCGTGCTTGCTTGCTTGCAGCTGGCGGCTCTAGCTTGCTTGCAGCTAGCTCAACGCCACTACTAGATATCTGAGCAAATGAATCAAAAGCCGAAGTACTCGACGCGGCACCCGCCAGTCGTTTTAAAACAGACTCACCATTTGGCTTAGGAGCAGGCGTGACAGCATCGTTACGCGACTGTGCAGCAGAATCATTTAGATGTGGTGCATGATTGAGACGGTCAAGATTAATCAATTCAACTTTAGGTAACTTACTTACCGTACAACTATTATCTTGAGCTTTAGGCTTTCCATCAGTACAAGAACTACGACTTAATTTTGCCCAAGGATTATCGTTCTCTTGCCCATGGTCTCGATCCAAATGATCGCCATTCTGCTCCTTATGAATGAGAGCATTCTTTGCTTTATGCTTTTTTGAGTCATCACCACCGGCGGTGGCTTTTAAACCGTCCATCATCTCATCCGTTTGTGAAACTAAACCACAGCAGGTGCTAAGCAAATGGTTACTCCCCATTTACTTGCGCAAACCGCCCGCGTATACATTCGATATAGCTATGAGTATTCAACCACTGCGCAAGCAACCCCAAACCGTTGCTGAGATTAAATGAGCGGCTTTGTCGCGTTGACAACAATTAGCGACCGATAAGACCTAATGAGACTCAGTCAATAACAAATAGAAGCCTCACCAGATGGGCTTCTCTCCTTCCACGAGAACTAAAAGTCTTTCTGATGAAAGAAGTTAAGTCGGGCGATCAGCCTGGCAAGAGATTTTGACCGATAAAATTCGCGGAATGAATAGCTGACAATCATCTTTGGAACAGCATCAGAAACACGAACAGTTGGCTGCTAGTCAAAGAATTCGAGAGATCACAAAGCAAAAATATCGTAACTCGCGCGAAGCAAAGAAGTACCAGATTGCAAAAAATATAAACTCGATAAGTAGCCTAGTTGTAGCTCCGTCAATCAACTCGTGGTGCCAAGTCTTAAAAGAGAACAACTAAGCGAGAATTGAAAAAGTAGTCAAGCAATTGCCATAGTTAGCTGTCTTATCTTTCTTCAACAGCCAACAAATCTTTCACTCTTCAAAAACGAACAAATAGCCATGATCATCACCAAGCTCGTCATCAATTGCTGCCTTGCAGCAACTTGCATGACCAATGGACTCATGTCTTCTTCAGCCTACGCTCCAAATAATGAAGCCGAAAGAAAATGCGCTGAGATCACAAAGCGCATTTCCAAAAATGAAAATCTTTCGAAAACCCAAAGGGATGAACTTCTGCAAGTGATTGCAGAAAAGTGCCTCAACACTTTTGAGACAGAGAACATCGACTAATCAACCACGGGCTCATAACCATGGACAACATTTCATTCTCGTTCAAGCAGATTTCATTTCCAGTTAGCTACGAGGGAGTGGTTGAATACCTCCGCAAAGAAGCAGCGACACTAAGAAGTGGCTCTTTGGTGGCCATTCTTAGCCCGAAAAACGAGATTCACACTAGCGAACGCTCACGCTGCTTCATTCTTTTTCCTCCTGGTGCGTATACTCTTGCCATCGAGGAAACCTTGACAAAAATAGCGAGGACTTGTGAGCAATTCAGCCAAGAAACTCGCTCCCGCCAGCCCGAACACATTTATCTTGCAGTAGCCAAACTAAGCAAAGAAGAGCTCATTTCGCTCATGGTTGAAAACGTCAGTCTGTTTTCTGGAGATGCCCAAATTCTATGCAGAAAACTGAAACGCTAAGTCGATTTTCAACCACACCTTGAACTTCCGAACCTAGCCTAAACAGCACGGAGGCGCATGTTTTATCGGTGCTAGGTAGCCTAGTTGACTCTGTGCGATGCAAAAGTCAGATAGAAACATAAACACTTAGTGCTTGTCAAAGAAGAGAAAATTAGAAGCATTGACCAGCTAATCAAGACTCTGTAAGACTCTAGTTGTCTCATCACTCACGCTCTAAAACACAGTATCTCTTCAAAGAACAAGCCACCATTCCTCTTCTCAAACGCTACAGCAAATCTCTCGCTGTAGCGGACGTTCAGGTGGTCTCACTCTTGCTTTGTGCTGCGCTAGGAGCTTACTAGCTTGAGTCTGTCCAGATTTAGAATTCCTACAGAACCCGCTCAATAGCGGGCAATTGCGATGACTAACAACAATCACAATGGCGACAATCAGAAAGGCAATAGCCACGACCATGACAAAAGCAGGCAATACGGTCTTGATGCCGCCAACTTCGGCGTTGCGCTGAGCGGAACCGTGACAGCCTGCTTGCTCGTTGGTGCGCTGATCATCTCTGCCTCCGGCTACGACGATGAAGCTGCTCGACTCTGTGGCAATTGGCTCTGCGGCTCGGCAGCATTGACATGGCTCTGTCTTCTCGTCGCTCACAAGCAATGAGTCACTAGGCTGACAGCATTCCAATTCACGCATTCTTCGCCAAACCACCATGAAGACTAACGAAGTCTATCTCTTTCATACCATTCCCTTCTGCCAGATCAAGCCTGGAGTGCTCATCCCGGATCCTCGCTATTCGAGCGAAAGCTTGCGTCCGGCCTATCGATGGCTTGAGAGCGAGATTGGTTTCTACCCACTCTTTCTGGCGGTGGGAAACGAAGAGGCAATCTGTCAAACTGGCTACCGTGACCTCACTGATAGGCGCCGTGATCTTGTCCTTTTCGGCATGCCCTTGGACGCTGTTCAAGGTGTGACTATCCATGCCGGCTTCTGGAACCGTGTCATCTGTGATATCTGGAGCGGGTATGAACCTTCAGAACGCCATGCCCGCTTCTGCTTCAGGCGCTGGTGGTCGCGCGCCAGGTGGCTTGCTGCAGCGCAGAACGGAAACTTGGTGCAGATGGTCGCGCCACAAATTGATCTTGCCCAGGCGACCTTGGTCTGGGCTCAAGATGAGCAAACCACTGAGAATCTTCGGCTCATGGGTTTTCACCAGGCGGAGACTTACTCTTATCCGTGCGAAGAATGAAGAACACACCGGCTAATTTCAAGTCGAGACCACTCCAATAACATCCAACTCGAATCCAGTTCAAACTGGACAAAAACCATGGAACAAATCAATGCGCCCAACGATGCCACAAACAAAGTGGTCTTGGGCGTGGATATCGGCGGCACCAAATGCAGTGCAGCCATTGTCGATACCAAGACCGGAAAAATCATCGGTCAAACCATCACTCGCACTCATGGCGGTGCTAACTTCCTCGAAGTCCTGTTCGCCTTGATCGACGAAATCAAGCAAAAAGTGCCTACCGGCTGTGAACTCACCGCCATCGGCATCGGTTGCGCTGGCCTGATCGATACAGCCCGGGGCGAGATCATAGCTTCGAAAAACCTCAAGACCACAGCATTCCCACTGGCAAATGTCGTATCCGGCGCCACCGCATTGCCCTGCTACGTGGCCAATGATGTCGAAGCTGCCGCTCTGGGAGAACTTCATTTCGGTGCTGGCCGCGGCAGCGATGACTTCGTCATCGTTTTCGTCGGCACTGGTGTCGGCGCGCGCATGGTGCAGAATGGAGCTGTTCGTCGTGGTGCCACTGGTACCGCTGGCGAGCTGGGTAACACTTTTGTCTCCAGCGTTTTTGACGACGTCAACGCCGGAGGCCCCGAGCATCGCCCTCTCGAGTTCTACTGCTCTCGCCCTGGAATCAGCCGCCTAGCTCTCCGCCGTGCAAGCGCAGCGGACGGTAAACCACCCACTCGCAGCCAGCTAAGCTATCCGGAGATGAATCAGCTTCTCGCCGGAGAAGCCTGCGAATTGCAGGTGGCTCTCAGTTCGGCAATTGCGGATACTTCAAAAATGCTTGGCGTTAAGCTGGCGAACCTGGTCAACTTTGTCAACCCCGAGAAGATCATTCTCGGAGGCGGCGTGATCGAGCAGCTGGTGGGCTTCTTCGAGAAAGTCGAAGAGTCCATTCGTGAATACGCCCTCGAGGTTCCGTCAAGCAAAACCCAAATCGTCAGAGCCACCTTAGGTAACGACGCTGGGGTTCTTGGCGCAGCGATGCTGCCAGCTGTCATGTCTCAACCAGAGGCCATTGCCAAGGAAGAGACCACGGCCAACTAGTGGTGTGCGGCAGCACCTCTTTCGGTGCTGCTTCCAATTGCTTCTAGTTGCTTCTGATTCGATTCAGCTTTAGCAAAAATTCCGATACACCCATATGGAAATCTCTATCGCCAATCATCTGGCTTTCATGCTCAACACTGCCTTCTTCTTGCTCGCCTCGAGGAGCTTCAAGCCAGTGGCCCTGATCGCAGGCAACCACTTTGCTCTCAAGCGAATACAGCGAGCTCTTCGAAGTGCGCAGATTCGACGATTTCGAAAAATTCAGAACCCGACAGTAAACTGCAGGCCGAGCGCGGTTGCTCTCAACGACCTTCGCCGATTTCGAGCAGAACTGTCTCGAAGTACTGGGCGATCGCAAGCTGAGCTGCTTTCCTTCCTGCCTGTACTAGCCATATCGGGCGTGCTTCTCATGGCAGTCTATCTTCATCTGCCCGCAACACTCTCCACCAACTGGTTTGCTGTGCCGCTTGGGATCTCTGGCAGTCGTCACCTGTTGATGTCACTGAACAGCTCAAGCCGTGAAACCGAGAGCGTTCTTAGCCAAGCACTGCTCGAAAAGCGCCAATGGTTTTATGGCACTCGCTCTGTGCTCGAGGTTTTGACAGCCTTGGCTTTTCTCGTGCTGCACTGAGGAGTAAGCTTCCTGGCCGACCAGTTAAGTTCGACTCTATTCAGTCCAGTCCAATTAAATTCAGTTAAGTTAAGTTCAGTTTAGTTCAACCCAAACAACCGGTTTTTAACCATGACGCACTACAGAGTTTACACCCCTGACGAAATCATCATCGACTGCGACAAGATCACCTTCGAGGACGGCATTGTCTGGTTGCACAAACCAGGGTCCCGCGAAAGCACTGGGTTCCTCAACAAACAGTTGCGCATCGAGCGAACAGAGGATGCGCCACCCGATGAGACTGGGCAAAGCAATGAACAGTCCCAAAGAACTGTGCCGCCAAAGGCCCGGAAATGGTTCCAGTTGATCAATCAAGAATTCCAGGCGCAGCTCAAGGATGACCCTGACTGCACCGAACTCTACGTCGAACTGGAAACGGAACCGCAGCAACACCGCATCGCTGCTGGCGTAGAGCAGATCATCGCGCTGGTCTATGGCGAAGAGTGGAAATTGGAAGTCAGCTTTGGTCTCACGAACCTTCGCATGCTGGCCATCGTGCCTCAACGGCGCTGGCGCTTCACGCTCAAAAAAGTCTGACTCGCCGGCTCTTCCCCGGTAGAGCAAGAGAACACTCTACATGATGAAACAATGAACCACTGTCAACGAGCGATTCATTCGCTCGTTGCAGCAAGTCTCGGCTGCGTCATGCTGGTCAGCTTTGTTGATCAGCAAGCACAGACCAAAGAACTCTACGCTGCAAACCAAACCAAAAAGAATAACAACGGCAAGAGCGTCGTCATCAATCTGAACGAAGTAGACAAAGCGCTAGCCGCCACCGCAAGCGGTGACCTAAATTCGTGGATGAGCGCCTTTGAAAAACGCGTCAATGAAATCTACGAGGGCAAAGGAATAGTTTCCATCAACTTGATTAGACACAACACTAAGTTACGACTAATCGGCTTTTTGGAATCCAACCAACAGCCAGGCTTCCAAGAGAGCGACCAGAGGCTTTTTGTTATCCAGCAGAGCGCTGCTGTTGTCGACAACGCCTTACCTTACAACCTCTACAATCACCAAGGCAAGCTCTATACAAGCGGCAATTACAGCCTTGAGGGAAAACCAGAGATGCGAGTCATCTTGGGAACCTTGAGAATTTTTCCGACACAACTTTATTGCACTTCGCCAGCACGCATCAAGGTTCTGCGCACCCAGCGAGATGCTGCCCGCGGCCGCAGGGGTCTTACCAACGGCTAAAGATGCCTGACGAAAGAACATTGCATTTAGACATTTAGGCATTTAGGCCTTTAGTTCACGCCTCATTCCACGAGCTAATCATCACATGGGAACTCTCTTAATCGCTCTGCTTGCGGCATTAGCTGTGAGCATAGTCTCATTTATCGGTGTCGCCACATTCTCACTCAGTGGAGAAAGGCTGAAAAAAGTTATCAACTTGCTTCTAAGCCTGGCCGCTGGTGCCATGCTGGGCAACGTTTTCTTGCACCTACTGCCGCACTCACTTGAAAGCAACAAACATGAGCTGCCGGCTATTGCTCAAATCGTTCAGCCGATAGACCACGACCATGGCAGCATCGCTGTCTTCGCAGTGGTTCTGGCCGGTTTCCTGACGCTGTATTGCCTAGACCTCGCCCTGCTCACCCGCGGGCACAAAAACAACGAATGCGTCAAGCCACTAGGCATTCTCGTTCTACTCAGCGACGGGCTGGAGAACTTCCTTGATGGTCTGGTCATTGGTGCTGCCTTTCTTGTCAGCATTCCTGCTGGCATCTCAACCACCTTTGCCATATGCTTGCACGAACTGCCTATGGAACTTGGTGACTATGCCGTACTCAGGCACTCTGGCTTTTCTCGCAGGAAGGCTCTGTTGCTGAACTTTGCGTCGGCCATTGTCAATCTACTGGGCGTCGCACTTGCCTTCACCTTGGGTAGTACGCTACCCGGCTTCACCTCTATTGCAACACCGTTTGCAGCTGGCGCCATTCTCTACCTGGCAGCAACGGGGCTACTGCCTCAGATTCGTCTGCAAGGCAATGGTTGGCGGAAAGCCTCCTACGTCAGCATGACCCTTCTGGGCGTGGCAATCATGGCGCTGATCTTGCTGCTGGAGTGACTTAAGCGCAACATTTTCAATTTTCTCAGGAGTTTCTGAATGCCTAAACCGAAATTTCAAAAAGCAAATCCGGTTGGAGTCATGCACACCGCCGAGATTGCTCCCCTTCTCCTCCACGATAAAGACAGACCCCAAGTGGTCTTGATGGTCGGCACACCAGGCTGCGGCAAGAGCACCATCGCTCAATCGTTTGAGATGCTCGATGGCGGCTTCGCTAGAATCTCTCGAGATCAGGTGCGTGAGCGCCTGCTTGGCTCAGCAGCAGATCAAAGCCAACCTGAGCGAGTGGAGGCCGCCTTCAAGAATGAGCTCGAAAAATCTCTGCGCCAGGGGTTGTCGGTGGTTGTCGACAACACAAACGTCTTCCGAGAGCAGCGAGCAAGCGTAATTGAACTGGCCCGGGGCCTTGGAGTGGTTGATTTCAACCTCCTTGTCATGCTCACGCCTCTTGAGCAGTGCCTCGCTCGTAATGCCGCTCGCGAGCGTGTGGTGCCAGCAGAAGTGATCTGCGAAATGCACACAGCTCTGCATGGGCAAGAATGGCCCAGAAGGAGAGAAGGATTCATCACTTTGGTGCGGCCGAGCTCGGAACCAAATCTACCCAATAGCTATCGCGTCAGCGGTCACCTTGCCAAACTCTATCGGCAACGGATGATTTAGTCTGCTGCCTGGCAAATGACGCTCAAGCTGAGCGACATATAGTCAACTTTGCTGTAGTCAACTTTGCTGTTTCATCCCAGTTCAATAGCGGACAAAACCATGACTAGAGAAGAAAATTCAAAGACCAACAACCCAGGAAACCGCTCCAGAATTTTGGTTGCACTCGGTCATCGAAAAAACTCTTACTCGACAATAATCTCGTTAGTCGCAATCAGCCTTTTGACGTGTTCATGCTCGCAGGCCTGGATCGAGCAAAACAATCGGCAAGCCGAGCGAGAAGAGCGCATTGAAAATGCCGTGACTCAAGAGCTGATCAAAAACGCCGAAGTACAAGTACTTCGGTATAAGAAAAATGCAGTTACAATCGCGCAGCTGCAGCTTGAAGGCGAGCGCGATAATGCGAATGAGATAGCCAGACTTGAAGAAGAACAGATTATGCTTAAAAAAGTAGTGCGCAAATACTTTTACACGGTAAGCGTAAGCCCTAGTGAACTGCCGCCTGAGGTATACAACCTTTGGAACAAGCAGCCGTGAGCCCCCTAGTATCTACTTTCTAATCATGACAGCAACAAAAACAACAGCGCAAAGCGTGGAGCCCGGTTCTCATTCACTTGCTCTTGCAATTTCTCAAACTGAACGGCTAGCTGAACTGATCGAAGCACTGCCAAACGCTGACCCTGGGTCTAAGGAAAACCTTTGCCGTCAAGTCGAAACACTCCGGAATACCTCGATTACTAAGATTACGAGGCACCTTCAAAGTGAGGAAGTCATAGCTGAACTCGAAGCAGGGCTTAGTTCGCTGATCAAGCTTGAGGAACGTCTTCAGCCAAGTAGTGAGTACCTTGTCAGACTTGTGTGCCCACTGCTCCAAGAAATCCTTTATGAAAAGGGCTACCATACTCGTTTCTTCCTTTGCAAACACGAATTTGTCTGGACTGTTTCAGTGCGCTATCCCAAGAGAGACAAAGGCTGGTTGAGAAGAGTTTTTGGCCTTGTTCGGAGAGGCTCCTAAGACGATCTGCGCCTATGTAGTCACAGCTGTGCTGGTCATATCTAACAATTTCGCCCGGTCAACTTTCACGCCGGTAATTTTATGGACAAACACACACACTTATCACCCCAAACCGAGAGACTAGTAGTCGAATACGAAAGGGGGCTGTCAATCAAGGACAGCCTCCCGGATACTGCACAAGTGATGGCCGAATGCACGGTCAAGATGACCAACGACCTTGTTGAGGCTGTGGCTCAAATAGTCCAAAGCGATGCAGTCATTGTAGCTCTGCAGCAAGGAAGGCGAGTGCTGATTGACTTTTCCTCCGCTGACACGCCCATCACCGCGGAGGCACTACAGCTCGCGACAGAAGAACTGAACAGCTCAGGCTATTCGCTTCTGGTGGGTAAAGTCTCAGAATATTCCTGCAAGCTGTTGGTAGGGAAGCACAGCCCACTGAGCCGGCGCCAATCGCGCCTGCTTTGGCTAGCACCATCAGCGGCGCGCTTTGTCACTGCGACAACCTGGGAGCGAACCTGGAGAAAGTTATTCAGAGTCGGCCATAAGCTGGATACTCAAGGTGGGCGGAACAATCGCAAATCGAAGGCAAAACTGAGCAAGTCGAACGCGGCTCATCTGCTCAAAGAAGCAGAAAAAAGAGAAGCAGAAGAAGAGAAAAGGCAGCGCCTTGCCGATGGAGTTGCACTAAAGAAAGAACGAATGCAGCAGTTAGCACAACAGAAAGAAAAAGAACAGCAAAGGATAGCCGATAGAAATGCGAGAAGGAAAGCAAAAACACAGCTCTTAGCCGAGCGAGAATTGCGGAATGATGTAGGCAGAAATGAGAGAGAAAAGCAAGCATTGCTAAACTTTGACTCACTTCGAACGGGTGAGCGGGCTTACACTCAACCATGGGCGCTCAGTCGCGCTGGGGCTGGAGGGTACTTACTACACCCGAATTTCACTTGCCGTCTCACCCGTATTGGCACCTTTGATATGGCCGTGCTGCGCACGAGCAAAGGACTACTGGTTTATCTGCCACCAAACTTCGACGACCTCGCGAAATGCAAGCAGACCCTCAACCAGTGCTTCAAATCGAGCCAAGATAACTTCGAATGGTTCCCTGTGAAAATTAAGCAGAGGCCATAGTTCATGCGGTTCTGCAATCCGCATCGTCATCCAAGATGACAACTTACCTGGAAGAGCAAGAGCTTCAAGACCAGAAATGCAGAATTACTGTTTCATCCCCGTTCAATGACGGGTAAAACCATGACCAATTCCCTGGCCACAACCCGCTATGGTGAAGACCATTCACTCTCAGTGGAGACGGATGAATTAGTTCGCTCATTGACTAAGACCCAAGCAATACTTGACCAACTGCCTCGGGCCGAAATCGATCAGCAAGACTTGATTCTGGAGACTCATGTCCGGCTGCGCACACTTACCACCAGTTTGATTCGATTTCTCGAATCCAACAAGCTTCGACTAGACGCGGGGGAGCTATTGTCTTTCCATGTAGCCGCCGCGAGAAAAGGAAGCTTCGACAGGTTCACACAGGAGGCAATCAGGCTACTGTTGCCACATCTCGAGGAACGAGGCTATGAGGCGTTGTGCACGAGCATCCTGGGCAGCCCCTGGCGCCTCTATATCAAAAAAGCGACTTTATCTACTGACAGCAAGATAAAGAGGAGAAGGCTCTTCTTCCTCGAACTTCAAGTGCGCTCGCAGCGTTCACTACACTCGTTCGTCGGCTCACTCAAAATGTTCGTCGGCTTACTTGACATGGGAGGTTAGAGCGCTCTGCGCTCATCTAGATAGTGGCCGCACCGCTTGCCCTCAACAGCACCGCCCTTGCGTTTCTCGCCGGTAATCTCATGAAAGAAATCGTAGGCGTCTCGAGTGAAACCGGGCGTCTTACAAAAGAATATCTAAGGCGACTGTCAATCACAGACAGTCTTCCAGAATCTGCACAAGCCATGGCAGAGTTTGAGCTAAAGAAGTCCAACGAAATCTTAGCGGCGGTCATAAACCAAATCAAACGAGAGCCCATCTTTGTCGCACTGCAAAAGGGCAAATGGCAATCGATTGACTTCCGCTCTGATGATACTCCGCTCACAGCGGAGGTGGTAGAAAACGCTAGAGCCGCTCTGAATAGCTTAGGTTACTCCCTCTTGGTGGTGAAAGCCTCACAAAACCTGTACAAGCTCTTGGTAGCAAAACACAGTGCCGTGAGCAAGCCTCAATCGCGCTTACTCTGGGTTGCACCAAATACGGTGAGCTCCGTCATTAGCCTGGCGTGGAAGAGGACCTGGGAAAAAGCGCGACAGAAGTTGCACAGCGCCTTGGTAGAAGACAAGCGTAGTCATCAAGGCAACAGATCGTTGTCAAATCAGTTCAACTCCAAGCAGCGAGACTCAAGGCAGCGTTCAGGTAAGACTGCACCTAGCAACAACTGGCGCAACCACAGAGACGATTGCGAGATTTTCCCCCTCGAAGCGCTCTCAGTGGGTAAATATGCTTACACCATACCATGGGGGCTCGATCGCAATGACGACGGCACTTACTGGTTTAGTGATAGGTTGATTTGCTCTAAATCACCCGGCGGCACCGCGGTGATGAAGATTCACCGCACAGAAGAAGGAGTACAAGGCCTTCTGCCAAAAAACTTCGACTACCACACGGTCATTAAGGGTCACAAATACGAATGCTTTCGCTACGAGGTTTGCCAAAACTTCGAGTGGGTACCCATAGGCAGCCGAATGCCTCGCGACTAGTTACCAGTGCTACTGATTCGCTTTGGTGGCAACAACAACAACAACAACAACTCGTCCGGCTAACGCCGGTATAACAAATGACCAACGAAACCACAGCTCAAAATCAAGACCAAAACCCAGACCAAGCCGTTGAGCGTTGGCTTAAGCTTGCAACCGAATTGGGCCTGAGGGAGGTGTCCTTCCCAATTGATATGCAAAGATCTGACGAATTAGATGTCGATAACCGTTATCACTGGTCCGCAGGCTCTACGTTGAAACATGTTTGCACAGACGAATGCGTAGGTGGCTCGCACGTCTATACAGTTGACTATCCACCAGGCATCAACCCCTCAAGGATTAGACATAGAGCTTTGAATGCCCAACAACAACAACAACAACAACAACAGACAATGGAAAATAAAAATCCTCGCCGGTGTTATACCGTCATCAATGCTAAGGTGCAAGAAGGTATCGCGCTTCAAGGAACTGAAGGCAACAAAGTGATCGCAATGGGACGTATCACCATTCCCGTTGAAGAGCCAGCCCCCGAGCGACTGATCTGGGCTAATTTCGAGACCAGTAACGGAGTACTGAAAATCGTACCGTGTCAGCCCCCCAAGGAGGCGGATGAGGATGCGGGTACCACGTATTGTGAAACGCTGACGCACATCGTCATGTCGGCCAAGAGCAGACCGTTGTTTTTCTATACAGGCAACCTCGATAACATTCTTCGCCAAGCGGAGCTTCAACATCGGAATGACGACGTCGTCCTCTCCGAAGAGTTGCATCTCTTGGCTCTAATCAGTCCGCACGATCTTACCCATGTGTACAACCCAAACCCGGGAAGGTTTGAAAGTATATTGCCGAATAGAGGTGGTCCTGCAAGTTCTTACTCGCTTGCGTGGAGAATGGTGGGCGGAAATTGGGCTATTGAATGTGACAAACTTGAAGTTCCACCCTTCAGAAGCCCTAGAAAGTAAGCAGGTAAACACATGACGTCTCAAACTATCAGGCTATCTGACAAGCTAAGCGAACTCGATTGGGGCACACGCTCCCTCAGCGGAGTTAGCGATATTCCGCAGTTGCTTCAACTCACCAAAGAGATTATCGCCGAGTTTGGTATTGCTCGCCTCACACGATACTACGACGAACATCCCTCTGAGTTCGAGGCTGACTTTCATCAAAAGGGATCATGGGCAAGGATTCTCCTGGTGGATGGAGAGATAGTTGGATACATTTTGATCCACCCCAAAACAGAAGATCCAAATGTATGTGAACTCGCCAAGCTCTATTTGAAAGCCTCTCACCGTGGCTTTGGACTCGGAGATCTGCTAATGAAAAGAGCTCTCCGGCAAGCGGAAGAGCAAGGATACAATACGCTTTACATCACCACAGCCAGAGAGTTCGGGGTAAAAAGCTTCTATGAACGTTTTGGTGCTCAGGAAGTGGAGGACTTGCGTTACCCAGATAATCCCAATTCTTTGGCAATGGAGATTGACTTGACTGGCTCTGACGTTGACCAACAGGCTGACCTTGCGGCGTTAGTGCAATTCTTGAACCAGCGTGAAGAAAACCTGCCGCTCTTTGACTCATCGATCACAACGCATCTCACCGACACGTTTTCGTGCCTGATTGAAGTGATGAACTTGGTCTCGACTGAAGAGGTCAAGGAACAACTGAACCTGGGTAGAAAGGTCAAAGTCAGCTACAGCTGGAACTATACAGAAGGTCGCGACCACAGCGTGCATGAAGCATCGCAGCTACTTTGCACCATCCTCTCCACAAGGGGACACGACACTGAGCTCGACTTCAGGCCCGGATTATTCGCGACTCAACTTGGAGAAGCGGGTGGCAGCTTGACGCTCACTGTGAGTCGAAGGGCCCCTCACAAGAAGAATTTTCGCCCGGCTATACCGGTAATCTCATGAACGAAACTGAGTTCCTGTCGGATGAAACCGCGGAGCTTGTAGCACAAATTGAAAGGGAATTATCAATCAAGGAGAAACTTCCCGATACTGCGCAAGTGATGGCGGTGTATGTGGTCACGATGACCACTAAAGTTATTAAAGCGGTTCAAAATCAGCTCACTAACGAGGCTGTTGTTGTAGCTCTGCATCAAGGCAAGCTTGTGCCGATTGACTTCAAGTCCGAAACTGCCATCACAGCTGAGGCAGTGAAGCGCGCAAGAGAAGGACTGAACCGCTCAGGTTACTCACTTCTGGTGCGTAAAGTCTCGCAAAATCATTACAAGCTGCTTGTTGGCAAGCACAGAGCAGTGAGCAAGCGTCAATCGCGCCTACTCTGGGCCGCACCATTTACGGTGAGCTTTATCATTGGGCTAACCTGGGAGAAAGCCTTGGAGAAGCTAGGCGAAATCTTCTTCTCCGAGGACTATGCGAGAATTCAAAGGCAGAAATTTCGCAAAGCAGCATATTACCGCGAGTACGGAGTGCGCAGCATAGACTCCCTTCCGGAGGATCATACGGGTTACACTGTGCCATGGTCGCTCAAGCGCGATAAAAATGGAAGTTACTGGCTTGACGCGACAGGGGAGTGCGAGAACAGACGGGCAGGCACCTGCACAATGGAGGTAAAGTGGACGAAAAAAGGACCTATGGTTCTTCTGCCAAAAGACTTTAACTACCAGAGGACTATCAAACAGAGCAATTACGAGTGTTTCAAGACCGATCAAGCCGATTTCGAATGGGTGCTCGTAAATTCTGAGCCGCGGTAACTGTTCGAAATCAGGGCTGGGTTCAATTCCATTGCAGTTGTCTTTGCTTCGGACGCCGTCCAAGGCAGTTCCCATCGAACGAATCAAATGAATTACCAAAAGAGATGCCGAGCCACACGCCGGCGGCGGCGCAACGAGGATTTCTACCTGCGGGTAGCGAACTCGATTCGCCGTGCGCAGCCCGTTCTGGGTGGTCTGTTCTACGCGGACGACTATCGCTATTGCGACTACCAAAACGGGCACTTTGATTATTTCGAAGTCGACTTCCTCGGTCAAAGAAACCGGATCGTCTACTGCGCTACGCTCCAGACCACTCGATCACTGCTCAAGGAAAAGTTGTTCAGTCTGGCCAGGACGGCTTCAGAAGAGCTTGTTCCTTTAGACTGGAGTTGGCTTCACCGCCCTGATGTTGACGGAAAGTTCAGCCCCCCGCCCGATGGCCAACATTCCGAGTTCGGTGGCCTTACTCGCAGCGAGTTCATCAGCAGCGAACAGCGCCGCATCGCTGATGCCAATACTGTCTCGGTCTTCGAGCAGTGCACCCTGAAGCACGGTTATTCCGTAGGCGTGGCATTGGACGCGACGATCGATGTGCCGTTTCTCACGGTAGAAGAGGTGAACAGGTTTATCCGCCGCTTCCTTGAAGGTGGCGAACGCCCTTACTGTGGCGAAGTTGCTTTGTCGTATCCCTACGATGAGCTTCCGAACTGGTAGGGCTAGCCACTCAATCGCGTCGCCGATAGCCACGCATTGAGAACTCTCGAAAAGGCACCGCTTGTGGTGCCTTTTTCTGGGGCTCTGCTCAATTGGTAGAGCTCTCGCGGTTTCGGTTGCGAATAGACGCGGGTTCGATTCCCGTCAACCTCATCGCCAGGGGAATCCCCACCCTGGCAAGTTCTTGCTTCAAAACAAAAATACCCTGTTAGGGAAGGAGAAAACCAATGACCAAAAAAGGATTAGTTTCTAATACAACCGACGGCAATTCCGAAGGGTATGGACTACCCAGACGCCGTGGCCATTCGCTAACAACGCAGTTAAGTCCGGAACTTGATACCCTTGTTGATCGTCTAGCGGACATTCTCAGTGTTGACGTTACAAATTACAAGGGTCCGTCGCTGGAACTTGCGAACCTGCTGTTGCTGCAGCACGTCGACTTTCTCCTGCATCACGAAGATATCAGGAGGATACTGGCTTTTAGAGGTCGTCTGTGTTTTGGCGACTCTTCACTCAATACGTTTCCCTGTCAGCTCTTGCTTCAGGCAACAAAGCAGGTGAGGGATCTAATTCCCGGGTACAACATGTATACTTTCCGCAGCGAGGTCCGGCTGGCGCCCAAGGAGACTCTACGGTCTATTCTTCTGGCTAACTGGAGGGATTTCATGGGTCGTGGTTCAGATGCTTGGCAGGTGGATTTCAAATACTCTCAGATGAGCTGGGTCGGTGAACTGCCCGAGATCCAATCAATAGAACTTAAAAGGCTGTTTGACTGACCTTCTACCCGAACACCTGCGCAAAGAAGATCGAAAAGTTCACGATTCATCCCGGAACACCACCGGGTTCATAGCATGTCTATCGATTCAGGCGACAGTTCTTTCACCGGAAAAGAAGATATTGATCTCTCCGATCTGCGGTTTTTCGATCCAACCGATTTCGAGTTGTGCACTCTTGCGCGCTGGCTGCAAGGCACATACGATAATTTAGACCAGCGCGTTGAGTTCCTTCGCAAAGGCGTTGAAGAGCCTGAGGCAGCGCTGTGCCTGCATTACGTGCCGTTCACGGTCGAAGGGCTCAGCGAATACGGTCAGATGCTCTGTTTTTGGGCGGAGGATTTGACGCAAAACGAATGCATCAACGGAGGGATGCTTCTTGTCGTTCGTACCAAAAGCGGTCAGTTGATCAGCCGCCTCTTCGAAATGAGGTACATAGACGATAAGAGGTTGTTAGGCAGCTTGCAGCTGCAGAATATTCAGACTATGCACCTCAAACAAACTGGTGAGGGCATTTTCTGGAAAGCCAAATCTGACCCGGACAATTACAGCACCAGTACCACCGACCTGGTGCTCATTTCGCTTGTGCTCATGTCTGTCTTCGCGGTCGGATTGCGCTTCGGGCTGCCATGGGCAGCAATCAACGCTTTGCTGACCTGGAACTTCTTCAACAAGTTCCTGCTTGCTCGATACAAGAGCCCCGAGATGCGCTTTGAGTTTGTCAACGGCAACGAGCAAGGTTACGTTGGAGAGCGCGTCTTCGTATGCGGTCTTAGCGATTCTCCACAGGACAGTTGCGTGTTCAGGAAGCGCTGACGTCAATGGCAGCCTTCTCGAAATCGACCAGATCGCCTGGTTGATTGGCTCCTTCCCTGGCCATACGGGAAAGTGGCTGATCTGATTCGCCGCTTGCTGAAATAAGCCTTAGAGCCGCGCCAATACAACGGCTAATCTTGACGAAGCAAGAGGCCCTTTATCACTCGATTGCTAGAAGCTCCGGATTCACTGGAGCTTCTATGCTTTTGTTCTTGCCTGGTTTCTGGCTTTCGTTTTGGCGCACAGATAGCGCAACTAGCCTAATTTCTTTTGGAATCCGGTTGTCAAGAATAATCTTTGATGGGTAGCCTAGTTCATTCTTCGTGATTCAATGAGCTGCGGCTAATACGAAAGAACAAGCGCCAATAATTTTATTTCTCGATAGTAACTCTACCCCGAAAAGCAGCATGGCATCGGGGCTATCGAGACACCCAATGGTGAAGGAGGAAGGTTTTGGGAAAAGACTGGCCATATATAAATAGAGTTGCTTAGCTAATTAAGAGCTGATAGGGCTTAGGACGTATCCTATTTCTTTTTATTCATGTAAGCCTTCAACCACCGAAACCCAGCACTCTCACCCATCACAGCTCCCGCACACCTCATCTCTCGATGCGGTGCTTGGTTACGCTTTGGATTTCATTCAGAGGCACACCCACACTCACTTTCGCTCCCGCTCAATCGCGGGCATCATTCAATGTTTCTCTCACTGGAAAAACCAAACAGCGACAAGGGCGTGAGCATTCTTGCTCGCAACCTCGCCGACAAAGAGAATTATCGCCCCCGCCAAACGGAGGTCGAATTCGATAGCGAACGATCTCGAGCAGATATGGCGATCGTGCTTGCCAATGACGCGCTGGGCGAGAACAGTCGGGAAAAAGCTTTTAGTTCTCTCTTCCATCAGTTCAACTGGACTGGCACCACGGGCTGGGAGTACTGGAGCAAAGACAACCTGCTGATGCTCAAGCATGCGCTGCTTGTCGCCGAGGCACTGGCAGTTCCACTGCATGTTCACATCAGCGCGCTGCCAGCTCTGATGAAGGGTATGGAAGCTGGTCTTCAATTCGACCGCCGTGTTGCCCAAAAGCAGGACGCAGAAAAAGCCAATAACCATGACTTCACTTACACCCTCAAAGAAATTGAGCAAGGGCGATACTACGTTCTGACCAATGTGGTCTTTACCGAAGATATGCCGCCCGTGCCTCAACTGCCTGTCTTCTAGCTCTAAGCAAAAACCATTTCGCCCGGCTATGCCGGTAATCCCATGAACGGAACTGCGTTCCTGTCGGATCAAACCGCGGCACTTGTAGATCAATATGAAAAGGGATTGTCAATCATCGAGAAACTTCCCAATACAGCGCAAGTGATGGCGTTGTATGTGGCCACGATAACCACCAAAGTTATAGCAGCCGTTCAAAATCAGCTCACTGACGAGGCTGTTGTAACTCTGCATCAAGGCAAGATTGTGCCGATTGACTTCAACTCCGAGACACCCATCACAGCGGAAGCACTACAACACGCAAGAGAAGGACTGAACCGTAAAGGTTATTTTCTTCTGGTGTGCGAAGTCTCGCGAAATCATTACAAGTTGCTTGTCGGCAAGCACAGAGCAATGAGCAAGCGTCAATCGCGCTTACTCTGGGCCGCACCATCCACGGTGAGCTTTATCATTGGGCTGACCTGGGAGAAAGCCTTGCGGAAGCTAAGCGTAATCTTCCCCAAGGACGATGTGAGAAATGCGCAAATCGATGCCGAAAATGCGTGGATTGAAGCAGCAATTCAAAGGCAAAGAGTAGAAGAACAGTATAGGCGCGAAGGCGGAGAGCGCAGCATCGACTCACTTCCGAAGGATGATACGGGTTACATTATCCCGTGGGCACTCAAGCGCAATGAAGATGGAAGTTACTGGCTTGATCCGAAAAAGAAGTGCGTGAACAGAGCGATGGGCACCGCCGAAATGGCGGTAAAGTGGACGAGAAAAGGACCTATGGTTCTTCTGCCAAAAGACTTTAACTACCAGAGGACCATCGGACAGAGCAACTACGAGTGTTTCGCAACCAATCAAGCCAATTTCAAATGGGTGCTCGTGAACTCTAAGCCGCAATAACTGTTCAATTGACTCCTCTATCCACATCACCAATGACCCAAAACTATGTGATCAAAATGTGCAATGGCCAAGGCCATGTCGAATGGTACTTGAGCCTGGGCGTGAGAGCACAAGCGCTTTGCGCCGACGAAGCGCGCCGCTTCCCCAGCAAGGAAGCAGCCAAGGCTAAGGCTGAGGAAATCACGCAGGAGAGCATGCTCTCGTCCTTCTCAGCCGCCTTCTTCGTCGACGGCCGCTGGTTCATCGAGACTACGGTGGAGCCGATCTCCTGACCACGCCAGCTTAATAGATTCCTTTTCACACCCGCCCCAGGCGGCTGATACCATGACTGATTCTAACGACACCAAGATGATCGCAACACAAAACGCAGAGGCAGTGAAGATGCTCGAAGCGCTTCTCGCCAATGGCGCTCTGGCTTCTCAGTACGAGGCATCCATCGAGGAAATTCGTAACGGCAAAGACAATTTCTATGCCAGCCTGCTGGCCAAGGAGGGCAAGGACGCCGCCGAAGCCCAGCTCGACGAGTTGAACCGCAGCAAGCGCTGGAGCGACTTCGCCTCGACCATCGAGTTGGTGGCACATGGCATGTTGGCTCTCGCTCAGGTCGACAGCGAAGGCGAATACACGAAGGTCGTCGAGGACCCCGCGCTGTACAAATTCCCGCGCTGCCACGAAATCTACGTACCCACGAAGATGATTGTGGTCTACAATCTCGAGGCACCAGGCTACAGTCAACCTGAGGGCTCTGACAATTGGGGCCGCCACGGAAGGCTCGGACTCAAGGCCGTGACTCTGCATGCGGGACACGATTACCGTGGAGTCGATGTGGCTCAGCTCGGACTTGTTCTTCCACAGCGGGCTCTCTCAGCCAAGAACATGAGCGAAGACGGTTTCACCGTCGCGACCATCAATCTTGAAGGGCGCACCGATGGTCATAGCCACAGCCCACGTGGCTTCATCCGCGACGGGTACCTCAAGTACTCGCTCGGACTGCTGGATATGGAAAAGGCCGTCAATAGATTTTCCTTTGGCGGTGGGCTCGACGATGCCATCGGCTTCCCTGGTGCGACCGACTATCTGGCGAACAATCTGCCCCAATTGGGCAAGTACTTTGCCGATCTGGCCACCATGCTGCCTAGCGGCCACGAACACTAATTGCCTCAAATCAACGCCCTCTGCCCCAAGTTCTAATCCCATGGAAATCAAAACCGATTCCCACCGTGCTTCTCTCCCAGCTTCGCTGAGGTGCTTACCATACTGGCCTCTAAAGCCAGGTGGGACGAATGTCAATTTGATGATCCAGAGAGGCCTTCCGCGCGATTGGGAGCTCTACAAGATTGTTGTGGAAAGTCGGTGTTTCGCCGCCGCTCGGGCCAAGTGCGAAGAAATGATAGAAAGTCTCTCGGCCGAAATTCGAGAAGGTACAGATTATTCTTTGCGCACATCGGGAATACTCCGCGAAATGTCGGAAGACTTCAATAAGACTCTCAGAAACATTCAGGGGGGTCTCGAACGCTCTCTAAGAGCCATCAACGAGGGCACCTTCCGCCTGCCTCATGTTCTTTGCTGGCACGTTGATGAAAACGGCCAAGAGATTGCCGGCTCTCGATTGGAACTTCCCTGGCAAGAGTGGATCGATCTCTATCCGCCGTGCACCGACGAAATCTCTACGACTGAGGCAAGCTGAAGACAACGCCACACACCGGCGGCATTTGCGCGCCGGTGACTGCTTGAAAACTTCTAGAGCTTAACACCCTAAGCGGAGGCGACTTTTGCTTGCTCCATGTTTCGGTTCTTCCGAACTGTGTCATTGGATGGAACAAATGTCCATGCTCGACTCGGGTGAGCTCTAGCCACTTCGTTTACATGATTTCTTCAGCACAAGAAGCTGCAAGCTTCAACACTTACTCTCTAACACCCTGAGGCATACAACAATGGAAATTCTGAACTGCAACACAGAGCTCAAAAAAGCCAGCCTGGATCCCGACGCTGGTATCAACCATGCACCGCTTGCTGGCAACGCAGACTATCGGTTGCACATTACTGTTCTCAAGCCTGGGAGCGGTGTTCGGATGCACCTTCACCGACTTGATTCTGAGCACTATATCATCATGGAAGGCGAGGGAACAATGTACATCGGTTCGGAAATTCCCAACACCAACCAGGCCAAAGTGGAACACAGCTACCCGGTACGCAAAGGAGACACCTTCGAGATTCAGCCCGGACAAGCGCATAGGCTGGTCAACAGCGGTTCCAACGACCTGCTTCTTATTTTCGGATGTCCCGACTCCCATCTCAGCAACGCTGTTGACCGCGTGAATCTCCTCGAACTTCCATCTTCAAACGTACTGGACGGTTCACCTTTTGCCGAGGTGTGGGAAAGATTGCCCAAGCATGAGTCTGTTGCAGCCATCTGGCCGCTCGCAGAAGAGCACTTTCATTCGCCAGCGGAGAAAGCATTCCTGATTTTTCTCAACGATTTTTGCAAAAACAAACTAACAATCATC
>CALRQI020000006.1:0-390284 GCA_943370275.1 bacterium Ga0077546
GGAGCGAATGCTGGCACTGGAGCGAATGCTGGCACTGGAGCGAATGCTGGCACTGGAGCAAATGCCGGCACTGGAGCTAATGCTGGAAGCGGAGCCAATGCTGGCGCAGGAGCCAATGCTGGCACTGGAGCTAATGCTGGCACTGGAGCGAATGCTGGCACTGGAGCGAATGCTGGCACTGGAGCAAATGCCGGCACTGGAGCTAATGCTGGAAGCGGAGCAAATGCTGGCGCAGGAGCCAATGCTGGAACCGGACCGAATGCTGGAACCGGAGCCAATGCTGGCACTGGAGCTAATGCCGGAAGTGGAGCCAATGCTGGAAGCGGAGCAAATGCCGTAACCGGAGCAAATGCTGGCACTGGAGCTAATGCCGGAAGTGGCAATCTTGCTCAGCAAGCCACTGGCGGTGGAAATGCATCTGGTGCCGGCGGCACCGGAGCGAATGCTGGCGCAGGAGCTAATTCTGGAAGTGGAGCGAATGCCGGAACCGGAGCAAATGCAGGAGTTGGAGCAAATGCCGGAGCCGGAGCAAATGCAGGACCCGGATCGAATGCAGGCACCGGACCTAATGCAGTCACCGGGACGAATGCAGGCAGCGGAGCAAATGCAGGAACCGGGGCGAATGCTGGCACTGGAGCAAATGCAGGAGCCGGATCCAATGCTGGCAGCGGCAATTTTCCTCAGCAATCAGCGGGCGGTGCAAATGCATCTGGCACCTCCGGCACCGGCGCAAATGCCGGCACCGGAGCTCATGTTGGAACTGTAGCCAATGCAGGCAGCGGAACAACTGCAGGCGCCGTAGCCAATGCAGGAACCGGTGCTCATGTAGGAACTGTAGCCAATGTCGGCACCGGAGTCAACGCTGGAACTGGAGCTAATGCTGGAGGCGGAACGAATGCAGGCACCGGTAATTTGTCTCAACAGGCTGCTGGCAGTGGAGTTGCTTCTAGTACCGCTGGGACAGCAAACTCTGGAACGAGTGTAAATACCGGAACGAGTGTAAATACTGGAATGATTGTTAACGCAGGAACGAGCGTAAACACTGGAACGATTGCCAATGCCGGCACAGGAACGACAGCGGGAGCTGGAACTCATGTCCAACAGTCCGTTGGTGGCAGCAATACAACAAGTGTCACTGGCACTGGAATCAATGTCGGAGCGGGAACCAGCAGTAACACCGCTTCCAACGCAACATCCTCAACTGTTAGTTCTGGACAGGACAACTCTGCCAAAGGCGCGGTCAACAACGCTGCTGGCGTTCCTTTACCTGCTAACGCCGCTGCAGCAGCTGTTACTGGAAGCGCTTCAGCGACTACTGCAGGCAGTTCTGTTGTATCCAACGGAACTGTAGTAAACGAGCCCAGCAGTCCCGCCGCTTCTGCAATCAATTCTGGCACCGCATCCGCTTCCAAAAATGCGACGACTGGAAGTAAGGAAACCGCAGAAAATGTTACACCCGCGCAACCTTACGTCGATGCGCCGGAAGGTAAAGCTGTACCTGTACAACCTTACGTCGATGCGCCGGAAGGTAAACCTCTACCTGCACAGCCTTGGGCCACTGAGCCTGAACTCGTTGTTTCCCCTTCCAAGCGTGAAGCCGTTGCTCCTGAAGACGGAGCTATTCCTGCAAAGCGTGACGCCACTGCGCCTGAACTCTTTGTTTCCCCTACCAAGCGTGAAGCCGCTGCTCCTGAAGACGGAGCTATTCCTACAAAGCATGACGCCACTGCGCCTGAACTCTTTGTTTCCCCTACCAAGCGTGAAGCCGCTGCGCCTGAAGACGGAGCTATTCCTACAAAGCGTGACGCCACTGCGCCTGAACTCTTTGTTTCCCCTTCCAAGCGTGAAGCTGCTGCTCCTGAAGGCGATGCTAGTCCTACAAAGCCTGACATTTCTGCACCTGTCCCAACTCAGCAAACAGCCCCGCGCCCTCAGCTTGAGCCTAGTCTCTGGCCAGAAGAGCTGAGGACAAAAGAAGTCCGACTCACACCAGAGCAAGCCGCTCAGGCTCAGGGCCAATATCCGGATGCTCACTATGACGGCCCTGTGCGAGGTCGCGCTGAATCATCTCAATCAACTGAATTAAGGGATACAGCTCAGAATCCTCCAGTGGTCTTTACTGTGCCGACTGGTCAGGCCTCTTCTGTTGCTGAGAATTCGAATGGTATTCATGTTGCTGTCGGTACTAACATCCCTGAAGATAGATCGGTCAGTGGATCGACTGAACGATTCTCTGATAATCACATGGTGGTTGGAAGGACTGCGCCAGCCGAGATTGGCTCAGGTGTTCCTAATTCGCCGGTTGTAGAGAGTATTCCTGGTGAACAGTTTAGTCAACCAACTCTTAAGAGCGATGGACTAGGTGAAGCTGTTACTCCTTCTCGTGACTATAGTCAGTCTGGTCCACAGAACATTTACAACCCTGCTGGCGCTCAGAATGTTGATTCTCTCGAAGTTGGTGGCAAGGGTGATGTTGTGTCGTCCAAGGCCGATTTCGAAAGTATAGATTCGAAGACCAATGTGCCAGTTAGTGGCGTTACAGATTGGCTTAACGATGCGACTTCCAAGTATGGCTATTCAAGCAACTCTGGCTCTGCTAATGCTACTGATTCTTTGCATTCGTATCAGTCAAATGTGCCGAGACAGAGCGATTTCTCAGCGCCAAGTGGTGCCCTCGACCCTAATGCGTTGGGCGATTCACTAAGTGGTAGCTCTAGGGCTCAAGGTCTATCTGGAAGTTTAGAGCCAAATGCTGTGAATCTCGGTGTGAACGGAACAACCAATTATGGACCAGTAGATCCCAGCGCTGCAAATCTCGGTGTAAGTGGAATCTTCGATCCCAATGCTATAAATCCAGTTAGCACTAACTCAGGCTCCTTGACCGATGGTCTCATCGGCGTTGATGGACAGCCAGTGTCTAATGCATCAAGCTCTCAAGCAGGCAGCCAAGCTAATTCCGGGTCCACTCAGGTGCCGGATTGGCTCGAACAAGCAACTCAAAATCTTGGCCTCTCTTCTGTCGAAGTGAAGGCCAATAATCCTGACAATTCAGTGCTAGAGCCAGAGGGCGAGAGAAGGCAAATTATTTCGTCCGATTCGGGAATTGTTTCGCCTGCACCTGCTGCTACTACAGACAGTGCCTACCAATCAGATAGAGTTGATTCTGGTATCTATAGCAGTCCTATTGTTGGTGGCGATTCGAATGCAGTCAACAACTCTGATTATGGAACGATCAGCAATATCAATGCTGATGGAAGCGGTATTGCTGGTAGTGATTATGGAATACTCGCTGCCGATCAACACAATGCCGCTGAGCAAGAACGCGTCCAGCGTATCATGGATGAGCAAGCGAGAAATGAGCGTGAAGCCGAACAAGAGCGCCAGGCTCGTTTAGATGTTGAGACAGCTCGAAGAGAAGCTGAATTGCGGCTTAGCCAAGATGAGCTTGAGAAAGCTAGACGCAAAGAAGAAGATGAGAATCGCCACAAGAAACAAGGCGAAGAGAGAGCTGACAAGGCTGAAGAGAAACGTCATTCCGACGAGATTCTTACAGTCATTGCCATAAGACAGCAAGCCGAGGCTGAAGCGAAGGCAGCAGCTCAGCGATTGGCTGAAGAGCGTAAACTCGCTCAGGAGCTAATTCGCCAAGACAATCTTCAAGAGAAGTATGTTGTTCAGCCGAATGACACAATAATCAAGATTGCTTTGCGTAAATTCAAGGACGTTCGTCTTGTCGATCTAATTTACGAATTGAACAAAGGCAAAATAGAGGTACGTTGGGAAGGCGGCAAACGTGTCTATATCGTTAAACCTGGTGCTGTTCTGACTATGCCTAGCGCCAAGCAAGTTAGAGAGTGGACAGCTCGTCTCAACAATGTTGGTGGTCGCACAAGTCATCAAGGTCTTGAAGCTCGTAGCTCTGTCGCTGCTGATCAGCGCAAAGCCAATATCGAGAAGGTTCTAGGTAAGATTAGAGAAGCTGTTGATGGCGGTTCTGAGAAGTCTTACTCAGTTCGCCTCGGTGATACTCTGCGCTCGATTGCAATGCGACATCCCGATTTGCATGATGTTACATTGTGGCCACTTTTGGCTAAGAAGAACGGCTTGAGCACCGATACTGATAGCAAGGGAGCACCGCTGGCGGTGGTCATTCGCGGTGCGAGTATTGTGATACCGACTCGTGAAGAAATCGAGATGTTCAGAAGCAATACTGCCGAGTTGAAACCAGTTGCTCGCGAGCCGCAAACTTATGTTGGCGCTTACGGTTCGCTCTTTAACGTTGCCACTAAGCCTTGTGGTGGCTGCAGGCGCTTGATTAGCGAAAATGCCAATCTCTGTCCTGCTTGCGGGTTTGTATTTGGTCTGCAGGAAGAGCCTTCCATTGAATCTCAAGCAACCACCTTCAGTATGCCAAATGGTGATACCACTTTGTCACTACCTGAGCATACAGTCGTTGTCAAAAATTATGAAGAGCAGACAACGGTTGTTGATTTCGAGCAAACCACTTTGTCACTCCCTGAGCAAAGTAGAAGCAACGATTCTGCCTCTGCTAAGAATGACACCGTCCATAAGGGTAATACAGGCAATGCTGGCAAGAGCACTGGCAGCAATAGCAACAGTCGAGCAATCGATAGTTATATAACTGGTGGTCACAGCAGTCCAGTCAGTGCTAAGTCGGGCTCTGCTAATACTGGTTCAGGAACTGGCAGCACTGGTTCTGGCGTATCTTCCAATCTCGCTCATCGCAGTTTAGATGAGAGAGAGAATGCTGCTGAGCTAAGCCGCACAGTTGAGACACTGAATGATAATTGTCGTCTAGTCAAAACTGAAAAAGAGTTTGAGGGCATGCACTTTGTTTGTCAGCAGCTGCAGGTTCTAATAGATGGAGATTGGACACCTGTTCTTAGCTACGAAGTAGGCAGCGAATCATCGGTTCGCCATGAATATCACAAAGACGGTCGCAAGAAGACAATCAAAATTGATTTGCCTAGTGGTGCCGTTGGTGAAATGGTTTCTAACGAACTAACCTCGAACTGGCTTGATTACTGCCAGCGCTATCTTGCCGGTCGCAAGCTGTCAGCTTAATTGATAAAATCTATTGCGAGATGTCTGTGTTGACCATGGCGTCTGGGTCTACGCGTTCGTCTTCTATCGAAGTGTCGTCGATGATGCAGCTCAAACCCGGAAACTGAGAGATCTCGCCATTGACTGACTTATTACGGAGTTTGTAAACGTCGTCGGTGGTCAATCTTTCACCTTTGTCATCGAAGATGAAGACTAGCCTATCGTCTGCAGTTAAGACGGCGGCATAGTGTTTGAGAGTGCCTTCTTTTTGTTCGCCGAAATAGTAAATGGGAAAGCCCTGGTACTTTGCCGTTGGTATTTTTTTTGCCATGCCAAGCTCGTCTAAGACGATGCCGCGCTCATCTACACTTACTACTATCTCTTCCTCTGGCCCTTGTTCGTAGAACGGCAGCTGGGGCGGGTGAAGTATCAAATATTCCTCATTGAACTCGGCAACCGGTGCGTCTCTACCGGCGGTGCAAAATATTTTTCCGTCGAGACCAGCCATGGGCTCGTAGATATCGTGGATGCCTAACTCGTCTACTAGTGAAGTATGGTCAGAAGGTTCAGGCTGGCTTGAGCTCTGACTGGCAGAAGATGGTAATTTCTGGTCCTCATCCGTCATCGCCAGCTTCTGCCTCACTTTCGTTTTGGAAGTTATCCAGAGCGTTTCTTACTTTGTGTAGAAGTACCAATTGGGCGTCTGTCGATAGTTGTTGATCTTTGATCAAGTGAGCGGCGAGACAGTAGGCTAAGTCTACATCGGGCATGCCAATTAGACGCTCTGTTAGAAGGCGGCAGAACCAGGCTGCTGAGTCTGATGCCGGGGTGTCTTTACGGTTGATAGACGAGTTGAAGTCGAACTTGATTTTGGGGTCGCGCACGACTTCAGATACTTCAAAACGATAGAGACATTTTGAGGTGCAAGGTGCGCAAGTTGGTAGCGGACCTTGGTCGCGCTTGTGTAGTTCAAGAAAGTCATCGCGCCATTGTCGCAGTACTGAAATGTCTAGCCTTCTGTTTACTTCGGTTGGCTGGAAGGCTGGTCTAAGAAGGTTGAGCCAGCGTAAGTGCTGTTCGCGCACCTGGTCATAGAACCAATAGTTTTCTTCACCTTTGCGCTCGAAGTATCGCTCTGTAGCCTGAGTTAGAGCGCACCAAGTGATACCAGTAATGTTACCGGTTCTTGCCCGGCCACCGATGACACGCTGAATTTCGTGGATGATCTGTGCTCTAAAGTGTACTAACTGAGTCAAATCTTTCAGAGTCGAGAGAATGTAGCGGTTGTACACCTGTCTGAATATCTGGTCGTCAGCCACCGGCACGGCCGTGTCTAATATCTGTGAGTCGCAGCGGTGCAGGCAGAATTTGCAGCCCAAGTGACGGTCGAATGTACCAACAATGTTCAGGTGCTTCATAGCATCACGCACAATCTGGTCTGATTCTGCTGGTGTGTCTGGTGGTGGCACCATTTTTTCTTTGTCGAACATGATCTGCAGGTGATATGGCGATTCCATCTTCTCTGCGTAAACTAAGGCGCGGCCCTGACCAAGAGCTGTGACGTGTCTTTTCTGCACGTCGTCTAAGTTCATGGCCCCACCCATTGAATCGCGGTCATCTACTGCCACAATTCTGTGCATGATCTTTAAGTTGGTGTTTTTAAGGGCTTCCGGCGCAAGCTTGTTTGGAATTTGGTCGGCAATGATGAAGCCTTGGCCATACGAACGAATTTCTGCAAGCATGTTGGTGAAGAATTCTACAGCCTTACCAGCTGGGTTGGCTGTATCGGCACCACCGCCGGTGGGAACGTTTTTGAGAAGACGGTGAGCCTCTTCGATCAACATTACGTGTTTCAAGTGTTCGTGCGGGCCGCCAACTTCTCGATACTCGTAGAGGAATACGAATAGCATGCCCATGAGGAATGACTTTTCGTTATCTTCAGAAACCATCTTCAGTTCGACCACTGTGGGTCTGCCAAACAATTGTTCGCAGGGTATTGAGCGGCGAGTATTGAGCATCTGCCCTTTACCACCAATCAAGAGCGAGCCGATTCTGGCTTTGAGAGCGGCTTGTACGTCTGGTCCGATCTTGTCTGAATAGCCGAAGCTCTCGACTACAGGGTCGATGATTTCGTAAAGGTCTTTCATGGTTGGGAAGATTTCGGCTGGACAGTCAGGATCGCCTGGGTTCATTCCTGGTGGCAGGCGGCGATTGACGTTGTTGACTAAGTCCCAGCCTCGTACTGCATAAATTTGGTTGAGTGCTTTTTCTAGTACTTGCGGCATCGGCGAATACATTTCAAAGCTGGCGTTGAATACCGATTTGAGCGCGTCAAGGTGAGTTTGTACCTTAACGCCTTTGATAATCTCGAACGGGTTCAAGCGGAAGGGCGAAACAGTCTCATCTCCAAGAGAGAAGGCTTGACCAACTCCCTTGAATGATTCTGACATCAACATCATGTGGCGATATTCTGATTTGGCCGGTTCGCAAACCATAAATGGAATGCCGAAATTCCAAAGCTGACCTAACAGATAGAAGCAAGTGTTGGTTTTACCACCGCCGGTAACACCGCAGACAATTGTGTGTTTTTGCAGGGCGTCTACGTCAATATAATAGAGGTTGCCTGTGTCTTCACCGCGGTCCAGAATGTTGCCGATTGCGATCACTCGGGTTGGATCTTTGGGTGGAATTTCAGCAAGGCTGAATTCAGCAGAGCGGCGAATTCTGAAGCCCGGCATTTCATGCTTTGGTAGGTGAATAAAGGCTGAGAGCATGCGCGAGTTAAGAGGGCTCAAGAATTTGTATTCCATCATGCCCTGGAAGACTTCTTCTGAGCGCTTGTTGCGCAACAAGCCAAATTGTTGAATGTGTGTAGCTAGTCCAGGAACCTCATGGGTGCGCATTGGAGTTGGTCTACTCGATTCATCTACATAAGTAGCTCGCAGGAGCGATTGCAGGCGTACGAAGACTGATTTGTCGTTAGTGAAGAAATAGGGCACAGTCAGCCACATTCCTACGGCTGTGCCTAGTTGAATATGTTTCAAATAAGCATCTTGCAGTTCAAGATAATATTTGATTTTGCGCTTCTTCTCGGGGTCTTCGTTTTCCTGGGCTCGTTGAATTTGATCAACTACAGCAAATTCTTCTTTGGTGACATTCATCGGCGGAATTGGCACTGCTAGCGTGAGAAAGGCAAATTCCCGCCCGGCTAGGCCGGCTGCTAATCTTTCAATTTGCTCAGACTCAATGGTTTCGCCGCTGGTCGATTTTAGTGCTGGAATGCCGGTCACAATGCCGGTGTATTTTGTAAGCGGGGCAACTAGCTCGTGAATTTCGTCAGAGGAGAATGGCTTCTTGTATACGTCTACGCCACCGTAGACGCTATGCAATATCGATTTAAGACTTTTGTAGGCGACTTTTTCGGGTGACTCAGTTGAGTCATCACCTTCGGTGACGTGGGGCTGAGAGATGCCCATATAGTAATTGACGCCAGTCTTAGTGCCGATAACAAGGAAGGCTATGTTAGCTTTCTCACCGTATAGACCAGTAAGTGCGTCTTCCATCAAATACATTCGTTTTGGAGGTTTAGACGGATCTGGATCTTGCTGGGCTTGTTGGCCGTGTTGTTGCTTTTCTCGCTCAATGTCCCATGAGCGCAGAATGCCGTCGACTCTTACGAAGGTCATGCCAGGCACAGGCCAACTAATGATGTCTTCGGGGGCGACTGGATCGTTTTCCAGATTGTCAAGATCGTATCTTCGAAGATCGGCTATCTTCTCTTCCCAGATATTACGATTGTTGGGCCCCTGAGTCATTTTTTCATTGCAACTGAATGCGGTTACTGCAAGCTACGGCTATCTTATCAAGTTTGAAGCGTCAATCTTCGCTCTTGCCTGATGTAATTTTGCCCGAATCGCTCTTGGCTGATTTCTTGGATGAAGCCAAGCGCATTTTTTCGATTAGTTTATCGTTGACTTTAGAATCGGGGATATCATCGAATGGATGCGATTTTAAGTTGAACAGTGCTCCCTCGGCGCCCATTCTGTAGGCAAAGAAGGTTCGCTCTTCTTGGCGCACGACTTTGTCGATGTTGAGCTTTTCTTCGTCTGATACTAGTTCGAACTGCGGCGTCGAGTTAACAGGGTTGAAGAAGTTTGTCATTGTCGTGTTCTTGATCTTTCTGCCGTCGATCGGGAACATCTGTGGGCCAAGTAGATCTCCGTCTTTCTTGGAAAGTGCGAAGGTAATCAGTGTACCGATGTTGATGATTAGCTCGTTGCGGAAATCTTCTGGCAGATGCTGAAGACTCTTCGTTACGCCCACCAGACCAATCTTGAATTTCTTGGTTTCTGATGTGATGTTTTCTAGCGTTTCCTTTTCAATGAAGGTGTCGAAGTTGTCGAGATAGAGGGCCACGGGGTTCTGCTTATTGGCGCTGCCAGAGGAAAGTGTTAGAGCTGCTTGCTTCACACCACTGACCACGAGTGAACCTAATAGATTGGCGTCTTGACCAAATTCTCCTTGAGGAATTTTGACCAGTAAAACTTTCTTCTCCATGATCACATTGAGCAGGTGGAGATCGCCTTCTGGTTTGGTCAGGATTGAGCGAATGCGAGGGTTGCTCAGCATCGGGTTGACTCTGTTCAAGATTGGCTCAACCCACGTAATCCACTGATCTGTTCTGGCTAGTTTCTTGTATCTTCCCCATTGGTCAAGCAAGGTAGAAAACTCAATGCGCTCCTCTTTCTTACGTTCGACATTTTCTAACAAGACATCGCGGAAGTCGTTGTCGTTAAGTAGATTGGGCAGGTCAGTCAAGGTCTTATTATTAGCCATCAATAGCAAGACAGCGTTACGCAAAATATCAGCCGTTTGAGCATTCCACTGTGACTGCGAGCCAGGTGGTTCGGTGTAAATAGCTTTGAAGCCATAAACAATTGAACCAGCTGCAGTTTGAACGTCACCCATGTCACCCAGCTGCAGCGGGTTGAAGGCGCTGGTATTGCCTTTGTGAGTGGGGTCAATGAGAATGACTCGTTTGGCAATTTCACGCGCTTTAGGTTGCGCTGAAATCCAGCGGGCGAGCAAATCTACCAGTGTTCCATCTGAGTCGATCACAACCACTGCTCTGTCGTCGCTCATGATATCGTGAGCCACCATATTTGCTACTAGTCTGGTTTTTCCTTTACCGCCCTGACCGAGCACCAATACGTGTGGATTTACTTTGCGCATTTCTGGAGGAAGAGCGAGATCCTTCACGATCCATGGAGCTGGGAACCACCATTTCCATTCCGTTCTCTGGCCCAGTGGCAGACTGCCTTTCTTCAGGCCTTTTGCCAGTTGTGCTTTTACTTTGTTATGTTGTGCTCGTACTTGAGTCGGAATGTACTGTTTCGTGATCCAGATGTTAATCTGACCAGTTGGTCCAAACATCGAGAAGGTTCCAATAACTAGGAATGCACCCACACCAATGAAGACAAATATGCCCTTGCCGGTCATGAAGTCGATGATGTTAAAGCCTTTGGCTGACTTTGCGCCTTCGCTATTGTTCATCACAGAAGCGACATTATTGTCGATGAAGCTGCCTTCACTATCAAGTGGCCTGGCGCGATCTAGCTGGGCCAGCCATTCGCCTTGAACTTTAGAAGTGGAGGCTTTGTTTAGATAGCCGAAGCTAGAGCCAGATTTCTTTGTGTATTCCCACATCCCTGTGACATGCAGTGGGATGTGCTCTAGCAAAATATTACCGACGAAGAAAATGGGTGGGCCTGTGTCACGGCCATTGGGATCAACAAATCGCTTTTTAAAATTGAGTGTTCTCTTCCCGGTGTCGATGAAACCATCTATCTTGTATGGTCCGACACGGTCTTGGCCGGTACCGGTAATTTTGGTACCACTTTGTCTCAGTTGCATTTGACCAATAATTTGCTGGCTGCCATGCTTGATGCGAATGCGATAGTCGCCAGCTAGTCTTGGCATTTCTGGATTCATTGCACTCAGGCCGGCGGCTTTTTCGGCTATATTTTGCCCTGCTGTAAGGCTGGCGACGTTACCGAGAACGTGGAAAATAGCGAAAGCAAAGCAGCCAATAATGGCAGCAGAAATGGCCATCAGTTTGATGCCAACAGGGAAGCCGGCTACAGTGAAGAGTCCTTGACCGCTGGCAAATTTGCTACGCAAGCGACTGGAGTCATCATCATCATCGTCGTCGCTGCTCGACTTCTTGATGTCGCGAGAACGGCTATTGATTGTTATTTTTTTACTAGCGCCGCTTTTGAGGCTAGCTGGTGAACCTGAGAATGAGCGACGTTGTGGAATTTCTTCTTCGTCGTCAGAAACGTCATCGATGTCATCATCGTCATCATCATCATCATCATCATCATCTAAATCTCTCGCTCGTTTGACCGGCAGTTTTTTCTTCGCTTTTACCGGCTCGCGTTCGTCCTGATCGTCATCGTCATCTTCGTCTTGGGCGGCAGCGCGCCGTTTTGCTGAGCCGCTCTTGGGCTCCGCTATTGAGGGCTTGGCCCCCTTAACGGCTTTGGCTGAATTGCTACCATCGACTTCCGGATGGCCGCCCGTGGGGCGACTCTTTGTATTTAGTAAGCTTTCAAAGGTGCCGTGAGCATCTTTGTCTGATTTTTCCGATTTGCTTTCTTTGCTCTGACTGTCTGACTTCTGATTGTCAGACGCGCTAGAGCTAGTCTTTTTGCTGCTCACCGCACTATCGGCAAAGAAATCAAAAGCAGCGGCAGTAGCTGCTTTGACTGGCCTGGCAAGTTCTGATGAGCTATTGCTCGGTTTTGCCTGATTGTTCTCTTTGGCCTTGTCGGAAGCAAAGAAATCAGGTGCCGCTACGTGTGGGCGCGTTGGTGCTGGCTGCTCTTTGTGGACGTTAAATGGTGCTTCTTGGGGGGCCGCCACTGGTGCCGTTTCTTGCCGGGCTTCTAGAGCTGGTTGCTGGTGCTCAGAATCTTCTGCTGGCTGGGCTAAGTTTTGCTCAGCTAACTCTCCGCCAATTGTGCCTGCTACAGCACTTTCTGGCTCAACTGGGCTGCTGAACGGTGTCGATTCTTCTTGGGCAATGGCGTTTTGATTGAAGCTAAATTGATTGAGCGAGACTGATTCTGAGTTGTTGCTGCCGCCTTGAGCAGCGGCCGAATCAACGTTAGCACTTTCATGCTCGCTCTCATCGGCGCTTGGTTCCATTTCCCAGGGGGCAACGGTTGGCGTTGCTTGATCGGCAGTAAAGAAGTCGGTTGGGGCTTTAGCCTGGGTGCTTTCCCCCAATACTTCAATTTCTTGAGACGTCTGGGGATTTTGAACTACTGCGCCCGTTGATGTGAAGAAATCGTGGCTCTGGCCATTGCCGTGTCCGTTTCCATTGCCATTTCCATTTCCATTGCCGTGTCCCTCAACAATCTCGGATGGGCTATCGGTTACTGCCTGTGATACGACCGGAGATGGTGTTGACACTGAAGTGCCGAAGAGATTGGGAATGAAATCTTGGAATGAATTATCACGATTGAAGGGATCTAGATAGCCACCGTCATTGCCATAGGTGCTGTCGCTGCCCGGTATGAGAGTGGCCACTGAGCGAGATGAGACGATTCTCTCTAGTATCAATCTGTCTGGCGCAACTGATACCACCATAGGTGCAGCCGCTGACGCCAGTGTTGGCACCATCGTCGCTGCAAATTTGGACTGCGCTGCTCCACAAGCACCGCAACCTTTTACCTTTTGCTTAATCACCGCCCCGCAATTTGGGCAGATGGCAATTTCCACCGGGTACTCCCGTCTTTCCTAGACGTTGGCATTGTCGCCAAGAACTAACTTACGCTTCTATTTAATATTTACCTCGGATCGGCTGGCAATACTCGCTTGTAATCTTGCCAGCTGCCGATAATTGTCTTATTTAGTAAGGTGAACTTTGAGGAATTTACAGATAAACGGCTAACTAACCCACTTTTGAACGCATAGTACAGTTGAAACTCAGCCTTGTCAAGCGCTTTTGGTGCGCGCCTTTGCCTCGTTTGAGGTATATACTAAATAAGTTAGCACTTCGAATAAAGGGGTGCTACATGATAGTTCTGGCAATTTGCTGATTTTGGCATTTTACTTTGAATTTTTACGGTGCTGGCGGGTACATATTTAAGTAGGTGCCTCAGGTGACATTAGGAAGGGATTGTTAGATGGCTCGCGAAGACAAGGCAAGCGCAACCAGTTCTACTCAGGACGCGCCTTCGGGGAAGTCTGGCGATGATTCGTCTCTAGCGGCCAGACGCGCTCGCTTGCGCGGAACTCTGGCGAAGCAGACCGTGCCTCCCGATGCCTATAGTCCAGAACCATACCAACTCGCTGCTGAACCTTCTCAATCTGTAGCTGTGCCGGTTATTGCTCAGCCAACAGTGTTTGATGAGCCTAACGAACTTTCGCTTGAGGTATCCCCGGTGGCTTCTCCTAAAAATGTCCGCTCTGGTCCTAATGTGGGCGTCGCGTCTGATAATGCTCTGGCGGTGGCTGAACCAGAAGTCGAGCTTGGTCAAGATTTACCAGGCGACAACCAATCTATCGAAGCTAACCAACCGAGTTTTGAAGTTTCAGTTGATAGTGCAATGTTAGATATTAAGGCTGTAGATATTCCAGAAATTAGGGTTCCTGAGGCGGCAGACTTAGCTATGGTCATCACACCAAGTCAGATAGCGGCCCTTCAGACCAATCAAGTGGCCGATACTGCTCATCAAGAGCAGGTAATCGAACTGCTCAATACCCTCGACCAGCAGCTCGGAATTTGCTCAGTCAACATGGCGCAAATTTCTAAAGCTGCCAATGAGCAGCTTGAAATCGTAAGAAATTTAGCCGAAACAATACAACACCAGGCTTTTAACGAAATTGGTCTGAGCCTCAATAGTTTAAGTGAATCAATGTCAGCAGCTCTTGAGCCAATGCAGGCCGTGGGCGAATTGGTGCCGGCGATTGATAATTTGATAGTGACTCTTGAGTCGAGAAATCCGGTAGCCGATATAGTTCCTGCTATCGATAAATTGATAGATACTCTTGAATCGAGAAATGTTGAGCCGCCCAAGACCGAAGCCAAGCTTACACCAGAAGAGTTGGTACACAGTTTGGCTGATCAGCTTTCTACTGGTTTGATTGACCCGTGGACTTTCAAATGCGCATATATGGCTGTATTTCCTTCTGAGCATCCAGCTGATCTCTTGCGTAAGTTAGTTGATTTGTTGGGAGCCCAGCGCATATCGGGAGATTTCTTCCGTGCGGCTTACGATGCCGTACAGGCTCCTGACCCACCCAAACCGGTCTACACCCTTGCTTCGGCCAATTCTGGCAATGAGATTGTGCGCGAAGTAGAAGTAGTTAGAGTGGTCCAAGACGAAAGTGTCATGGCTCTACTAGAAGAGTTGCGGCTGCAGAATGAAGAAATGCGCTCGCGTATGGACGCCAAAGACGCTGACTTCGCCGAGCTTTTGGCAGCCAAAGATCAGGAAGTCCAAGATACCCAGGAGATGTTGAATTCTCGTTGGGAAGAGTTTTCAGGTCAGTACGAGAAGTTGTCTGAACTGGTTCAGCAGCGCAATGATTTGATTCAAGCAAAAGAAGTAGAGCTCAGCCATAAAGACTCTGAGATTACTCAGTTGAAAACTCAGCTTGATGAAATGCGAGATCAAACCCGCGACATGGTGGCCGATTTGCAGCGCCAACTAACTAGTACAAAGGCTGCTGCCGATGAGGCTATGGCTAAGCCGCCTGCACCTAAGCCGTCGACTAGTTTCTTTGAGCAACCACAGCCGACCGCCCCAGCTGCTCCGCTATTTACCGAGGCGCCAAAACTTTTTGCTGAACCTCAGGCGCAAGCTCAGCCTCTGCCGCAGCAGCAACCTCTCCAGCAAATTCCCACCCCCACCCCCAATCCCGTTGCCTCTGGTTCGCATCCGGTGGTTGATGATCCAATGCAAACACAGTCTCCAGCACCGGTAGACTTGGTAAATGCAGCGCCGCAAGGTACGGCAAGTGGTTCGGGTGCTACAACCCTTAATCAAGCGATGCCGAGTCAGGCTATTCCACGGCCGCAGGTTGCTGCTCCTACTACGCCATTTCAGGGCGCTACAGGCAGCTATGGTAGTGGCGTGCGGGCCCAGGTATTTGAAGTTATAGTTCGTCAGGCCTTAGCTGGGGCCCCTTGGCGCGAGATCTGCGCTGGTCCAATGCAAGTCAATAATATTTCTGCTGATGAAGTCGAAGCAGAAGTGAAGCGCCGCCAAGCGTTACTGAAGAAGTAAATGATTTTCTATATTGATGGCATTTCTTACTTAAGCGGAGCGGCTTTTGTCTCTTCTGCTTGTTTTGTCGGAGCATTGAGGCAACGCTCGGTTTGGCGCCATTCCTTGACGATAGAGTCAAGATTGCTCATGTAGCGAAGCACGATGATGGAGGGGAGGTGCTCCAGCGTCTGACAAAAAATGAAGAACATTAGGCCGACAATTAGTGTGGTGCATAATGCTGTCAAATTGCGCGTAAGGCGCATTTGTTCGTCCATGCGCTTGCTCAACTGATTGATTAGGGTTTCCAATTCTTTCAGTTCGCTCATTGGGGGCCTCAATCGCTAGTGCTAACAATCATATCCTCTTGAAAAGAAGCGCTTAGAGCTTGCTCAATTGCTTGTCTGCTGACCGCAAAGCGGCTAATAGATCAGCTTCGTCGTTGAGATCAATCGTACGAAAATCGAGGCACAATTGATTATCTGCCACTTTCCCTATGACCGCTGGCTCACCTTGGCGAAGCAGGCGGGATAAGTAGGAAAGAGAGCTATTCGATTTCTTGATCTTGATAGCCAGTCCAGCCGATGGCAACAGCTCTCCCGGCAGGCTTCCTCCACCCATTGTGCTTTCGAGATCAATCGGAGTTAAGTCTAAGCACTGAAGGTCATTCAATTTCTGAGCGGCAAGTTCAGCCCGCTTCCTCAGGCTCTCTTTCTTGAGAGCCGCAAGTTTGAATACAGGTAGTTGTTTATAGCCATCTACATATAGATATTGATTGAGCACGGCTTCGAGTAAGGCGATTACCATTTTGTCGGCACGCAACGCTCTATATATTGGCGATTTACGCAGTTTTGCTACGGTAGCACTTTTACCGGCGATAATTCCGGCCTGTGGCCCACCTAGTAGTTTGTCCCCAGAGAAGAGAACGAGGTCTGCCCCGCTTTCAAGAGTCGCTTGCACTGTGGGTTCGGCTACAAGGTCGAATTGCTGTAGATCTATTAGACAGCCACCACCCAAATCATAAACAACTGGAACGCCATGCTTAGTGCCAATTTCAACTAGCTCTTTGATGCTGGTTTCTTCTGTAAAGCCGAGCACTTGATAGTTTGAGCGGTGGCATTTCATAATCATGCCGGTGTTCTCTGATACCGCTTTATCGTAGTCTGAAGCTCTGGTTCTATTGGTGGTGCCAATTTCTTTTAGTCGGCCACCTGAAGATGTGATTACATCAGGTAAACGGAAGCTGCCACCAATTTCAATAAGTTCTCCCCTTGAGACTATTGTTTCTTTCTGATCTGATAATGCTTTGACCGCAAGCATCACTGCTGAAGCGCAATTGTTGACGACTATGGCTGACTGTGAGCCAATTAATAGGCCAAGCAAGTTTGAAATTTGCTCTGTTCTCTCTCCGCGACCACCTTCCTCAAGATCGAACTCTAAATTAGAATAGGAGCAAAGGGCCTTGCTTAGTTGCTCTACAACTTGCTCTGGCAGCGGCGCACGGCCGAGGTTTGTACTCAGTACTACACCTGTACCGTTTAGGACTTTCTTAATGCCACTTTGGCATAGTTTCTCTAAATCTGCTGCTATGGCTGTTGCTAGAGCTTCGATAGTGGGCTCATCATTTGCTTTGCCGCTAACTAGATTTTGTCTGGTTCGGTCGACGAACAATCGTGCGCGGCGCGAAGCCAGTTCTCTTCGAATCTGCAATTTTTCAATTGCTCGTTGTAAAACGGGTTCTCGCAGGAGTTTGTCTATTTGCGGTAAACGAAAGTCTTTTTTTGTCACTTCTTTGAAGATAAGCCCCGGGGATAATTTCTAATTCTCCTTAAATCATACCCGTGCCACCTTGTCAGATCAGATAGAAGCACCCACAATTAGAATATGTAGTACAAGCGGGTATAAAGTACTCGAACTTCCTTCTTAAGGCGGACCAAGCCGTGGGCAAGACTCTTAGAACCAAGACTCTCTATCAAGATAAAGACTGGCTGCAGCAGAAATATGTCAAGGAGAAGCTCAGCACCGTGGAGATTGCCAAGATATACCGCGAAACTGAGAATAAGTGGTGCGACCCCAATACCATCTCGCGTTGGTTGAAGAAACATAATATTTCAATGCGTTCGCTGGCAGAAGCTCAACAAAACCGCCATTCTGTGGCCGTTCCGGTGGTCAAGAAGCGAACTTCTTCATGACTCTTAAAAAGATTTCTGAGTAAAAATTCCTCTTTGCTACGTTACGGACAGGCGCTAAATGCGCATCCGCCCATCATAACTAGGGCCGTAGTGAGATAAAGTAATACATCCCGCCCTCCTGCCAGGTAAAACAAGCAGTAGGCGAAAAAGGAGAACGCGGGTAGCAAGAAGCGTTTATCCCCATCTCTGTACGCGTGAGCGGCCAGGCAGACGGATAAAGCAACTGGGCAACCAAATAAGACGACGTCGAACAGCATGGGTACGCTTTTGAATAAGGAATCTAAGTTCCTATTATTCATGCCTCGAATGTTCTGTCCATGGTAAATACCGCAAAGCAGCAATAGAACTAAGTTTTAGTCAAGGACAGAGAACAATGGGAATGTCAGGTAATGGTTCGCGCGGCCCCAGTAGAGCTGGAGGCGGCGGCAAATCCGGTGGATACGGCGGCAAATCTGGTGGCGGCCGACCAGGCGGAAGTGGCGGCAGACCCGGTGGTTCTAGTGGTGGTAGACCAGGTGGCGCAAGACCGGGAGGAGCTAGACCCGGTGGTGCAAGACCAGGCGGCTCTGGCGGCGGTTACAACAGAGCCGGCGGATCGTCGTCGGGCTCGGCTGGAAGACCAGGTGGATTTGGCGCCCGTAAACCAGGTGGATTTAGTCGTGGACCAAGGCCAGAAGGTGCTGGGCGCCCAGAAGGTGCCAGATCCGAAGGTGGCTTCAACCGCGGACCGAGACCAGAAGGTAGATCTGAAGGCGGCTTTAACCGTGGACCAAGACCAGAAGGCGGCGGCGGCTTCAACCGTGGACCAAGGCCAGAAGGTAGATCCGAAGGCGGCTTCAATCGCGGACCACGACCAGCAGGTAGACCAGAAGGTAGATCCGAAGGCGGATTCAACCGCGGACCAAGACCAGAAGGCGGTGGCGGCTTTAATCGTGGACCGAGACCAGAAGGTAGATCCGAAGGCGGATTTAACCGCGGACCAAGACCAGAAGGTGGTGGCGGCTTCAACCGCGGACCAAGACCAGAAGGTGGCGGCGGTTACAACCGTGGACCAAGACCAGAGGGTGGCGGCGGCTACAATCGCGGACCAAGACCAGAAGGTCGATCCGAAGGCGGCTTTAACCGTGGACCAAGACCAGAAGGTAGATCCGAAGGTGGATTTAACCGTGGACCAAGACCAGAAGGTAGATCCGAGGGCGGCTTCAATCGCGGACCAAGACCAGAAGGTAGATCCGAAGGTGGATTTAACCGTGGACCAAGACCAGCAGGTAGAGCGGAAGGGGGTTTCAACCGCGGACCAAGACCAGAAGGCGGCGGCTACGATCGACGTCCCCGCACAGACGAAGCTGCACGTGGTGACATGTCACCAGAGCGCAAAGCCGCTAACATCGCTCGCAAAGTAAATGATTACTTTGATGAAGCTCCTGTTGAGCGCACTCAGACTGTTCGCTACGGTGGTCATGAAGAATCAGGTCCGTCAGCCGTTGACCAAGAGGCTGTGGACGAAGAATTTATTTACGGTCGCAATGCTGTAGTTGCATTCCTTATAGAAGGAAAAGTTGCAGTCAACAAAATCTATATGGCAAGCGGTTTGGAATCAGACCGTCGTATCGACAAGATCAAAGAATTAGCTAAAGAAAATTCGATTGTGATCGCCACAGTTGAAAAGCGCAAACTCTCTGATTTGATCGGTGATCGCGATAAGCACCAAGGCGTTGTCGCTCAAATAGCTGCGAGTGAATACCTTGACATATCGGAATTTCTAGATCAGTTCGATGCTGAGAAAGCCGCACTAGAAGCCGAAGGTAAGAGCCTTGATGGCTATACCGTTGCTATTCTTGATGGCATTGAAGATCCCCACAACATTGGTGCTATTGTCAGATCTGCTGATGCTGCCGGTGTTAAGGCCGTCATACTGCCGCAGCGTCGTTCTGCTGGTCTTACCCGTACCGTGGCCAGAGTAAGTGCCGGCGCGCTTGCCAGCATGCGTATGGTGCGCATCACTAATCTTGTTTCCACTCTTGAAAAATTGAAAGATCGTGGATTCTGGATTGCTGGTCTAGCACTTGAAGGTGCTCAAGGGATTTATGAAAGTGATCTTAAGCGGCCAATCGCTTTGGTGATTGGTGGTGAGGGTGATGGCATAAGCCGCTTGGTGTCTGAACATTGCGACTTCTTGGTAAAGATTCCAATGCATGGTTCAGTGCAATCGTTGAATGCTTCAGTTGCTGCCGGTGTGATCTTCTATGAGGTTGTCAGACAGAATCTGCCTTCCAAAGTCGAGCTTAAGGCTGCAAGTGAAGCAACTAGCGCAATTTCTGCGCCTACAGAGTAGAACGGCAAGCCGTAATATTAAGTTCGTGTATCGCTATTGGTCCTAGGCCAGGCAATAGTTTGACACTGAAAAAATACTCTGTAAGAATTTACTCTGCCTATCACTGATAGGTAAGCGCGATTATTTTGTTGGCATTCATATCTGTAAGAGATAGGCCGCAAGTAATTGTGATTTCGCTGGTGTAGCTCAACGGTAGAGCAACGGTTTTGTAAACCGTCGGTTGCGGGTTCGATTCCCATCACCAGCTTATGGGTGGATGTCCGAGTGGTTAAAGGAGACAGGCTGTAAACTTGTTAGCGAAAGCTTACGCTGGTTCGAATCCAGCTCCACCCAAACTTTTGTCCTCAGTGTGAAAGCGCAAAAGACAGAGTCAGGAAACCGAAGCAACCTCTTTACAGGTAGTTGCTTCAAAACAAAAAGAAGCCGATCAAAATTTTCCAAGAGTAAAGAAAATTTTGAGGAATCCCGAGAATCGAGAATCACCGTAGATAATAAAGTCCTCGTAGATTTACGTGCCCACGTAGCTTAGCGGTAGAGCACCCCCTTGGTAAGGGGGAGGTCACGAGTTCGATTCTCGTCGTGGGCTCCATTTAAACCGAACCTGTAACCATATTCAGGTTCAAGTCCAAAAGGCCCTGCATATCAGAATCAATTGATAGTCAGTATCCGTAAGAAGCAGTAATTTGTAAGGAGAGTAGATAGGATGGCCCGTCAAAAGTTTGAACGCAACAAACCAAACGTGAACGTTGGAACGATCGGGCACGTTGATCATGGCAAAACATCGTTAACCGCAGCTATTACAATGACTTTGGCCAAGACTGGCCAAGCCAAAGCTAAGAAATACGATGAGATCGATGCTGCTCCCGAAGAAAAAGCTCGTGGTATTACCATTAATACCGCTCACGTAGAATATGAAACAGACAAGCGTCACTACAGTCACGTTGACTGCCCAGGACACGCTGACTACATCAAGAACATGATTACTGGTGCTGCCCAAATGGACGGTGCTATCCTCGTGATTTCAGCCAACGATGGTCCTATGCCACAAACTCGTGAGCACATCTTGCTTGCTCGTCAGGTTGGCGTTCCACACATCGTTGTCTTCTTGAACAAGTGCGACATGGTCGACGATCCAGAATTGATCGAACTAGTTGAAATGGAAGCACGCGAGTTGCTTTCCAAATACAACTTCGACGGTGACAACATTCCAATCATCCGTGGTTCAGCTCTCAAGACCCTTGAAGGCGACCCCAAGTATGAGCAAGCAATTCTCGACTTGATGAAAGCTGTTGACGAACACATCCCAACTCCAGAAAGAGATTTGGACAAGCCATTCTTGCTCGCTGTTGAAGACGTCTTCTCAATCACTGGCCGCGGTACTGTTGCCACTGGTCGTATTGAACGCGGACAAGTTAAGGTCGGCGAAGAAGTAGAAATCGTTGGTCTGCAAGATACACGCAAGACAACCGTAACCGGCGTTGAAATGTACCAGAAGACCCTTGACTCCGGTATGGCTGGAGACAACGTTGGTATCCTCCTCAGAGGTATCGACAAGACCATGATCGAACGTGGTCAAGTTATCGCCAAACCAGGCAGCATCAAGCCACACACCAAGTTCAAGGCTGAGGTTTACATCCTCTCCAAAGAAGAAGGCGGACGTCACACTCCATTCTTCAAAGGCTACAGACCACAGTTCTACATCCGTACAACTGACGTAACCGGTTCCATCGAATTGCCAGAAGGCGTTGAAATGGTTATGCCTGGTGACAACGTTGCAATGGACGTTGAATTGATTCAGCCAGTAGCTGTTGAGCAAGGTATGAGATTCGCTATCCGCGAAGGCGGCCGTACCGTCGGCGCCGGCGTAGTTGCTTCAATCATCGCCTAAGCTAGAACCTAGAATCAAACCTAGAACTTAAAAACTGAGAGAGGGCTGCTTTAAAAGCAGCCCTCTTTCTTTTGTTTGGCAATTTCGCTGATGCACCAGGAGTGATGCAGGTCTACTTCATGTAGGTCAACTTCATGTTCTCTAGCATGAACGATTCAGTACTGGTTTCCGAACCAGCATTTTCACCGGTGCAGGCGTTGACCCTTTCAAACAGTGCGGCCGCTTGCATACGTCTGCCGCTGCGCAATTCTATCCAGGCGATGTCTCGTAAGGTATCGACAAATGCTGAGTCTGGCAATTTGGCTTTTTCAAATAACGATACTGCCGTAGTTAAATCTTGCAGGGCTTCTTGATCGCGACCGAGTCGGGCTTTCATTTTGCCATCGAGGCTATAAGCTAACCCTTGCAGCTCGAGGGTTTGTTTGCTGCCCTTTAATTGACGCAGAATTTTATCGTTGACGATCTTGGCCTGGTCATAATTGCCACTATGGAAAAGGCAAACTGCCAATTGCCATTGATATTTGAGATTTTTTGGATTGGCAGCCACTAGTTTTTCGAGCAGCGGCTTTGTTTCGGCTGGCTGAGATTGGCTGAGGTTTTTGAGAATGGCATTTTCAGCTGAATAGTTTCGAGAGCTATGAGCTTTTTGACTGGCGGCAAAGAGGTTTTTAAGAACCTCTGCTTTTGACCAATGGCCAAGGTTAGTCAATGGCACTGCCGCGATTGCTCGCCCAGCATTCGTTGATGCGACAGGAGGCGGAGCGGAGTGCCTTTTTGCCCGGAGGCCCTCTAGGGTTGAGGCAGCCATGTTGATCACGACCATCATTATCACTATGGAGAGCACTGCTGCGAATGCCAAGCCAATATGGCGCAAGGGTTTTCGCAGGTCGGCGTCAGGTGCTTTGCGGCCAAGTTTTTGATTGGCTAAGCTGCCCTTTTGAGTTTGAACCAAATGTGATGTGCCTGTGGTTCTTTGCTCGGCAACAGATTTTTGCAGTCCCGTAGATTGCGTGTCTCGGTTTTCTGCTGAGGCGACAAGTTTGTCTTTTGCTGTACCTGCGGGAATTCGTTTTCCAGATTTGTCGAAGCGATAGGTCATGGTGGTGGCAATTTGTCTGAAGTAATAAAAAGAGAAGGGCTGCCAAGAGATACCCTTATCTTTCCCAGTCCAAAACCCTCTAAACGGCCCAATAGTTAAGACATTGTGGAGGTTGCCTGATTGTTGAAATTGAGGTGTGACCTGATGTTGCGGTTGTTAACAGTGTTTTGAATCAATTTCAAACTATTTTTTTACCCTACTAGACAGCTGAAACTATCACAGGTTCAGTACTTGCGAAAATGTCTAGGCAAATGTTGCTGGATTTCGCCTGCTTTGAAACTAAAGCTGAAATAAATTTACTCTAGCGCCCCCGGGCGATCTCTGTACAATGTGTGGTTCGTTCGCTGGAACGGTCATCCCGTGCCGTCCGCAATTATAAGAGGCAGTTAATGCGTCTTGTTGCTAGGGCCGGGGAGATTAGACTGGTGCCCTATCGGATATGTTTTCGAATACATCCGATATAGCTAAAGTCTTGATGGCGACGTTATCGCTAAACGCGATTACTTATGTTGAACGCATCCTGGTTATTCACTAGGAGCACTAGGGAGAAAGTAGGCAATATGGCAAGCGCCAAAAAACAAAAAACTGATGCCGCGTCCGCGTCGAAAGTGCAAAGAATCCGCATTCGTCTTAAGTCTTACGACCACAGATTGCTCGATAAGTCTTCAGATCAGATCGTAGATACTGCTAAGCGCACTGGTGCGACAGTTTGCGGCCCAGTGCCGTTGCCAACCAAGAAGCGTGTTTATTGCGTGTTGCGTTCACCGCACGTTGACAAAAAATCGCGCGAGCACTTCGAGATCAGAGTGCACAAGAGATTGATTGATATCAACGATCCAACACCAACTACCGCTGATGCGCTTATGCGTCTTGATTTGCCAGCCGGTGTTGATATTGAAGTCAAACTCTAAGGTTTGTACTTAACAGTTGATTTGATGCAGATTTGAGAAGGACTTAAAAGCCATGACATTAGGCGTAATGGGAAGAAAAGTTGGAATGACTCAGGTATTCGATGAGAATGGCCTGGCAGTTCCTGTCACTGTAGTTAAGTTGGGCGAGAATATCGTCACCGAAACCAAAACTAAAGAGAAGCATGGCTACGTGGCTGTGCAGGTTGGTGGCTTCGCTATTAAAGAGAAGAAGCTCAACAAGCCTGATCTTGGCGCTTTCAAAAAGAAAGAGATCCAAGCTTTGAAGCCTTTGAAGGAATATCGCGTCGATGACGTTTCCTCTTATAAGGTTGGCGAAGCTCTTAACGTCGAGACCTTGCTTACCCCTGGTATGAAGGTAGACGTCCGCGGTAAATCGATTGGTAAGGGCTTCCAAGGCTGTATCAAGCGCTATAACCACGGTCGCGGACCAATGAGCCACGGTTCTAAATTCCACCGCTCTATGGGTTCTATCGGCGCTGGTACCACTCCAGGTCGCGTCGTTCGTGGTCTTCATATGCCTGGTCACATGGGTGACGACAATGTTTGTGCTCGCCGCTTAACTGTGGTGAGAGTTGATACCGAAAAAGGTCTGCTCCTTGTCAGAGGCTCTGTACCTGGTGTTGACGGTGGTTTGGTTGTGATCTCCGCATCTGTAACCAAATGGAATTAGTTTCTGAACTTAAGAGAGAGAAAGTAAAATGACATCCGCGCAAGTAGTTGATCTCAAAGGCAAGAAACTGAGTGAAGTAACACTCAGTGACGCAGTCTTTGGCATTAAGCCGAACATGGGCGTAATTCACAATGCCCTGGTCAGACAGCTCGCCAATGCCAGACAAGGTAGTGCTAACACCAAAACCAGAGCTGAAGTTCGTGGTGGCGGCCGTAAGCCATGGCGTCAAAAAGGTACTGGCCGCGCCAGAGCCGGTTCTATCCGTTCACCTTTGTGGGCTGGTGGTGGCGTTCCGTTCGGTCCTAAGCCGCGCGATTACTCCATCACTATGAATAAGAAGATGAGAGTGCTTGCACTTAAATCTGCTCTTGCCGCTAGCGTTGAGAAGTTGGTTGTCGTTCAAGACTTCGACAATCTCAAAGAAGCTAAGACAAAATTGTTCAGCCAAGTATTGAAAGATCTTGGACATGAAGGCAAAAAAGTTCTCGTCGTTCTCGACTATGCCTGCGATGCTTGCGCTCGTGTTGAACGTGCTGCTCGCAATATCGACGGTCTGAAAGTGATCGCAATGAGCAACTTGAACGTCAAAGATTTGCTCCATTACGAAGTCATCCTCACGAATGCTAGAACCCTTGAAGCAATCAACAATCGCTTCGAATCTTCAAGCAAAGAAAAAACTGAAGGTGATAAGCCTGTTGCCAAAAAGGCTGCGAAAGTAGAAGCCAAAGCTGCTCCTGCTGCCAAAGCTGAAAAGGCACCAGCCAAGGCCGAACCTAGTAGTAAAGAAGCTGAAGCTCCTAAGAAGGCCGCTGCTCCTAAAAAAGCTGCTGCCGCTAAAGAAGTAGATGCCGAAGCTAAAAAGCCTGCTCGCGCTAAAAAAGAGAAGAGCGAAGAGTAATTAGAATATCTAAGGACCAAGTGAGATGAACAAACGTCATTCGCAAATCATCATCAGACCAATGATTACTGAGAAGTCTGCTCAACAGATGGAACTCGGTCAATACACTTTCGAAGTGATGAAAGACGCCAACAAAGTTGAAATTGCTCAAGCTATTGAGCAGATGCTTAAGGAACTCTATCCGAAGAGCAAGAGCGAGGTCGTCTCTGTCAATACAAGCGCTATCCGTGGTCGCTTCAGAAGAAGCAAGCGTCATGGTCGTGCTCCAAAAGACAGCAAGAAGGCTATTGTCACCATGTCTGGTGAACCGCTCGAGTTGTTCACTGCCTAATTTTTCAATTAAGCACTCAACTCACAGTTATGGGAATTTTTTAGGAACAGTAAGATGCCTACCCGCAAAGTGAATCCAACCTCCGCAGGCCGCAGGAATATGTCGTTAGCCGATTATTCGGATGTAACTACACATACTCCGCTAAAGAGCTTGCTGCGCCCCTTGAAAAAACATGGTGGTCGCAACAACCAAGGCCGTTTGACAGTCAGACATAAAGGCGGCGGCCATAAACAGGCCTACCGCGTTATCGATTTCAAACGCAACAAGCATGACGTCCCTGGCGTTATCGCAACTATTGAATACGATCCAAACCGCAACTGCCGTATCTGTCTGGTGCACTATGCCGACGGAGACAAGCGCTATATCTTGGCGCCAAACGGTATCAAGGTTGGTGAGAAAGTTATGTCCGGGCCAGCAGCTGAGATCAAGAACGGCAACGCTCTTCCTCTTCGCGCTATCCCTCTAGGTACTATGGTTCACAACGTTGAATTGACTCTCGGTAGAGGCGGCCAAATGGGTCGTGCTGCTGGAGCTCAAATTCAAGTTCTGGCCAAAGAAGGCAGATATGCCACCTTGCGTTTGCCATCTGGCGAAATGCGTATGGTGCATCTCGAGTGCATGGCCACCATCGGTCAGTTGGGTAATACCGACGACAAAAACTTGCGTCTGGGTAAAGCCGGCCGTACTCGTTGGTTAGGCATTAAGCCTACCAACCGTGGTGTCACCATGAACGCCATTGACCACCCGCATGGTGGTGGTGAAGGTAAATCGCCAATCGGCGGTAAGCCACAAACACCATGGGGCAAACCAGCTATGGGTTACAAAACTCGTCGCGGTAAGTCTTATACATCGGACAAATTCATCGTTAAGCGCAGAACTAAGTAATTTTGGAGGTTTAAGTGTCTCGATCGCTTAAAAAGGGACCATTCGTTCATCCAGCACTCGTCAAAAAAGTTGATGAGATGAATAAGAAAGGCGACAAACGCGTTATCAAATCCTGGTCTCGCGCTTCGATGATTGTGCCCGAAATGATTGGCCACACAATCGCTATATACAACGGCCGCAAACATGTTCCTGTCTACGTGACTGAACAAATGATTGGCCACCGTCTCGGTGAGTTCGCTCCCACCAGACTGTTCAAAGGACACGCCGGCGGAGACAAAACTGGCAAAAGAGGCTAACTCTAAGTTAGTACTGGCAGTAAGTTAGACCGGAATAGTTAGAAGGATCGCAAAAGTGGAAAGCAAAGTTTGCGCAAAATGGATCAGAATGTCACCGCGGAAGGTGCGCCGTGTAGTCAACGAGATTCGCGGTAAAGAAGTTGGCGAAGCTAGAGTTATGCTCAAGTTCATGCCTTACACTGCCGCTCGCGTCGTTGAGAAGCTGCTTTACTCAGCCGTTTCCAACCTCACGCATGCCGAAAAGCAAGCCGTGTCAGAGTCGGAAGCTGACAAATTCAAAGTAGTAGAAGCATTCTGCGACCAGGGACCAACTCTGGAACGCTTCCAGCCAAGAGCAAGAGGCCGGGCTTATCCCATCCTTAAGCGCTCCAGCCACATCACGCTGAAACTTTCAGATATTTAAGTAGAAAGCGCGAAGCAAGAGCTTCAAGAGTTAAAAGGTTCAAGAGTCAAATTGCGAGTCAAAAGACTCGAGTTAGAGTAAGTGAGGACTAAGAAGTTGGGTCAGAAAGTAAATCCTGTTGGTTTTCGCGTCGGTATTCACCGGGGCTGGGCTTCTAACTGGTTTGTTCAGAAGAAAGACGTTGCCCCTCTGATTGAAGAGGATGCTCGCCTTAGAGCCTACCTAAAGAAAGAACTCTCTGGCGCCGGTTGCTCCAAAGTAGAAATTTCTAGAAAAGCAGATCAAGTAACAATCGATATCTACACAGCCAGACCTGGTGTGGTTGTAGGTAAAGGTGGCCAGGGCATCGAAAACCTGAGCCAAAAACTACGTGCCATGCTTAACCGCACTGGTCTCGATATCAAGATCAACATTCTTGAAGTCAACCGCGTAGATCTCGAAGCTAAGCTTGTTGCCGAGTCAATTGCTCAGCAATTAGAAAAGCGCGTTGCTTTCCGTCGTGCCATGAAGCAAGCAATGCAACGTTGTATGCGCGCTGGCGCTATCGGCGTCAAAATCATGGTTGCCGGTCGTTTGGGCGGTGCTGAAATCGCTCGTACCGAATGGGCAAAAGAAGGTCGTATTCCACTGCAAACCTTGCGTGCCGATATCGACTACGCCACTGCCGAAGGAAATACCATGATGGGTATCATCGGCATTAAGGTGTGGATCTTCCGCGGTGAGTTGGAGCCTGGTCAATGGTCACCTCCAAATATCAAGACGCAACAAGAACGTTCACAAGAAGGCGGAGCTCGCAACAACAATAAAGATGCGAGAGATCCAGTCAAGTCTGGTCGTAGACCCAGGAAGGCAGGTCAATAACCCATGTTAATGCCCAAGAGAACAAAATACAGAAAGATGCAGCGCGGTCGCATGTGCGGCGCTGAATCAAGAGGAGTTGAAGTCCAATTTGGGGACTACGGCTTGCAAGTACTCGAGCCTTGCTGGATTACTTCACGCCAAATAGAAGCTGCTCGTAAAGCCATGGTGCGTAGTGTGCGCCGCGGCGGAAAAATGTGGATTCGCGTTTTTCCAGATAAGCCAGTAACTAAGAAAGCAGCCGAGACCAGAATGGGATCCGGTAAAGGTAACCCAGAATTCTGGGTCGCCGTTGTCAAAACTGGACGCGTAATGTTTGAAATGTCCGGAGTGGCCCAGAAAGATGCGCACCACGCGCTCGAATTGGCCGCCCAGAAGTTACCTGTTAAATGCCGTGTAATTGAAAGGCATGCCGGAGGAGCCGCGAAATGAGAGTGCGAGAAATGAGAGAGCTTTCCCCTGAGGAGCTGAATGCACGTATTGATGAGACTCGTAAGACAATCGTCGACCTGCGTTTTCAGTTGGCTCTAAGAAAGTTGGAGAGTCCAGCAAAATTGCGTTTAGAAAGAAAGAAACTTGCGCAACTGCTGACAGTGGCTACTGAAAAAGTCATTTTTGTCACTGCTTAAAACGCTGGACTGAGTTAAAGAGAGAGACTAAGGGGTCGAGAAATGCCAAAGAAGGTATTAGTCGGGAAGGTTGTATCCAACAAAATGGATAAGACAGTTGTAGTAGCTGTCGAAAGCCGTTCACCGCACCACAAGTATGAGAAGCAAATTGCCGAGACGCGCAAGTTCAAAGCTCACGATGCTGAAAACAAGTGTCAAATGGGCGACGTGGTTCGCATTGAAGAATGCCGTCCATTGTCCAAAGACAAAAGATTCACCGTTATTGAAGTGACTGGCCATGCCATCTCTAATAAAGCCAGCGAGGTATCTGCCTCATGATTCAGCAAGAAACAAGACTGACCTGTGCAGATAACACTGGAGCTAGAGAGCTCTTGTGCATCCGGGTCCTGGGCGGATCCAATAAAACATTTGCAACTGTTGGCGATGTCATCGTGGCTACGGTCAAAGATGCTCTACCTAACATGCCCGTGAAGAAGTCTGAAGTTGTCCGTGCAGTTGTTGTACGCGTCAAACAGAACGTTAGTCGTCCTGATGGTTCAACTATCCGCTTTGACGACAATGCTGCTGTGATCGTGCAGAAAGACGGCAACCCAAAAGGTACTCGCGTGTTTGGACCAATCGCACGTGAACTTAGAGACAAGAACTTCACCAAGATCATTTCATTGGCTCCGGAGGTTCTCTAACAATGGCTTACACAGCTAAAAAAGAAATGTCGGTGCGCTACACCAACGCTCCCATTAAGACCAAAGTCAAAATGGGCAACAAGCAAGTTATCTCGCGCGCACTCGTTAAGCCTAGTGCCACCAACCTGGTGCCATCGGTTCACGTCAAACGCGGCGATCTAGTTATGGTTATCTCTGGCTGCAGAACACGCACCAAGAAAAATGGCCAGAAGCTTGAAGGAGACAGAGGCAAGATCGGCAAAGTGCTTAAGGTATTCCCTAAGCTCGGCAAAGTTCTTGTTGAAGGCGTGAACGTCGTCACTCGTCACGTCAAAGCCAAAAATGCTTATGGCAAGAGCGGCATCATCAAGCAAGAAGCACCTTTGTTTGCTTGCAAAGTAATGCTCTACTCCAACGAGAAGAAGAAACCTGTAAGAGCTGAGTTCCGCAAAGAACTAGGCGTTTAAGACCTATATAAAGAAGCAGAGACGACAAAGACCGTCTCAAGAAGCAGCTAATCAAAAGTAAGGTAGAAGGCAATGTTCGATATCAAAGAAAATTACCAAACCCAGGTAAGAGAGAGTCTTAAAAAGCAATTTGGCTACAAGAATGACTTGCAGGTTCCCCGCATCGTCAAAGTTGTAATCAACATGGGTTTGGGCGAAGCCACCAGCAACGCTAAGGCAATTGAAAATGGCGTCAAAGAATTGGGCATTATTGCTGGCCAAAAGCCAGTGACAAATCGCGCCAAGAAATCCATCGCTACTTTCAAATTGAGAAAGGGTATGCCTGTCGGTGCCTCAGTTACTCTCCGCGGAGAGCGCATGTGGAACTTCCTGGCTAAGCTCATTCACATTTCATTGCCACGTATCCGCGACTTCCGCGGTCTATCCGGCAAATCGTTTGATGGTCGCGGCAATTTCTCCGTTGGTATCAAGGAGCAATTGATTTTCCCTGAAATCAATTACGAATCAATCGATGCAGTACGCGGCATGGATATTTCCATCGTCACCACTGCCCCAACAGATCAAGAAGCGTATGCACTGCTAGCCGCCATGGGCATGCCCTTCAAGAAGCAGAACGTCAGTCAATAGTTAGAATTTTAAAGAAGAGTCGTAAGGAGAGGAAAGCACAACGTGGCTAAAACATCCATGGTTGATAAGGAGCATAAGCGCCAGGTATTGGTCGCCAAAGGCAAATACCCGAAGGTGCGCTTGCACAATCGCTGTCGCATATGCGGGCGGCCCAGAGCGGTTTATCGCGACTTTGGCTTGTGCCGCTGTTGCTTGAGAAAAATGGCTCACGAAGGTTTGATTCCTGGACTCACGAAGTCTAGCTGGTAGGAGATAGCAAATGCCGGTCACAGATCCAATTTCGGACATGTTCACACGTATTAGAAACGCCATCCGCGTTCAGGCTCCGGCCGTTGAGATGCCCGCCTCTAAGGCGAAGGTAGCTATTGCCGAGCTGTTGCGTAATGAAGGATTCATTTCTTCATTCGAGACAAGAGCCCTGGGCTCTCCTGAACAACGCATGCGCATTGTTCTTAAATACGGCAGTAAGGGCGAACACGTTATTCAAGGTTTGAAACGCGTGTCTAAGCCTGGTCTACGGGTTTATCGCCCATCCAAAAAAGTGCCCAGAGTTTATGGCGGAATGGGCGTAGCAATAGTTAGCACCAGCCGCGGGCTAATGACTGATCGCCAAGCTCGCAAGAGCAACCTCGGCGGCGAAGTTGTTGCCGAAGTCTGGTAATCATAATAAGTAGGTAGGAGTTAAGAGCAATGTCTCGTATCGGTAAAGCACCAATCCCAGTGCCATCTGGCGTGACGGTTCAGATTGATGATCACAAAGTGACCGTCAAAGGACCTAAAGGACAACTAGATCGTACTTTTGTCCCTGAGATGTCTTTCAAGCATGAAGATGGCAAAATCACAGTGACCCGTAATTCTGAAAACAGAACTACACGTAGCTTGCATGGTTTGAGCCGTACTCTTTTGGCCAACATGGTCAAAGGGGTCAATGAAGGTTTCGATCGCAACCTTGAGATTATCGGCGTTGGCTATCGCGCCGCCATGGATGGCAACAAGTTGGTAATGCAACTGGGCTATTCCCACCCTGTTGAAATCACTCCACCTGCAGGCGTCACTATTGCTGTTGGCAAAGGTAACGTTATTACCGTTAGTGGTATCGACAAACAAGCTGTTGGCGACGTAGCGTCCTTTATTCGCGAGAAGCGTCCACCTGAAGTTTACAAAGGTAAGGGCGTTAAATATGCCGGTGAAGTTATCCGCCGTAAAGCTGGTAAGGCTGCTGGTAAGAAGAAGTAATTTATAGAGGACCGGGTTAATGATTAAGAAGCTAGACAGAAAGCTCAATCGCATCAAAGTTCACTACCGCATCCGTCGCCGGTTGTCTGGTAGCACTGAGCGTCCACGGCTTTGCGTATATCGTTCGAACAAGCATATTTATGCTCAAATCATCGACGATACCACTGCCAAAACACTAGTAATGGCAAGCACTCTCGATGCCGAACTGAAAGACGCCAAGACCTGGAATGTCGAATCAGCAAAGTCAGTTGGTGCCCTTGTTGCCAAACGCGCTAAAGCTAAAGGCATTGATTCAGTTGTATTCGATCGTGGTGGCTACATCTACCATGGCCGTGTCGCCGCAGTGGCAGAAGCCGCTCGTGAAGCTGGTCTTGAGTTCTAGAACAAAAATAGTTTTTACGTTTTCCGATTTAAAATCCGATTAAAAAGATAGTAGAGGGTACTTCTAGATGGACAGAGAAGATAAGGTTGCCGGAATCGAGGATGCAATTGCTCCAGTAGCAGCACCCGATGGCGCTCGTCGCGGCCGTCGCGGACCTGGTGGTGGAGGCCGCGATGGTGGCCCTAGTCGTCGTCCAGATGACAACAAGCGTGAGCGTGTTGAGTCTGAATGGGAAGAGAAAATCATTCAAGTTCGCCGCGTAACTAAAGTAGTTAAGGGTGGTAAAAAGCTCTCCTTCCGCGCTGTAGTTGCTGTCGGTAACGGCAAAGGTCAAGTCGGCATCGGTGTTGGTAAAGCATCCGAAGTTGTATCGGCCATTCAAAAGGGTGTTGTTGATGCAAGAAAATCTCTTGTTTCAGTTCCTCTAGTAGGCACCACAATTCCTCACCAAATTACTGGAAAGACCGGCGCCAGCCGTATTCTTTTGAAACCAGCTGCTAAAGGTACCGGAGTAATCGCCGGTGGTGCTGCACGTGCCATTCTTGAACTTGCTGGTGTTGGTGATGTACTTTCCAAATCACTAGGATCGCGTTCACCACTAAACGTAGCTCGCGCTACCGTTGCTGGGCTCAAAGGTCTGAGAACATTCGAAGATGCTGCACGTCTGCGTGGCGTAAGCATTCGTCAACTGTTTTCATAATCAAGAACCGCATTTACTGCAGCTCGTACAAATCTAAAGTTCAATTGAGGGGGCGAAATGTTACGGATAACTTTAACGAAGGGTCTCGTCGGTAAGAGAGACGACCAGAAGAAAGTCGTTCGCGCGCTTGGACTACGCAAGTTCAACAGCAGTGTATTGCACGCTGACAGCCCAACCATCCGTGGCATGGTGAACAAAGTTCATCACTTAGTCACAGTGGTTGAAGAGAAAGAAGCTGCTGCTCCTGCAAAAAGCGCCAAGAAAGCTAAGTAATTAGCACCAGTACATAAATTAAGTACGTTATTTAAGTCAGCCGAGTCGTCAACTGAAACAGAAAGTGACGGCGTGAGGCAAAGGAGAAACGATGGAAATTGATGAAGTAAGACCAGATCAAGGCTCACGTAAGAAGAGAAAAAGAGTAGGTCGTGGCCGCGCTTCCGGACACGGTAAAACTTCTACCCGTGGTCACAATGGTCAAGGTCAGAGATCAGGCGAAGCTAGACGTTTCGGTTTTGAAGGCGGTCAAACACCGTTGTTCAGAAGACTGCCTAAGATTCACAACTTCGATGCAGTGCCAGGACGCGACTGGGTCATCATCAACGTTGATGCTCTGAACGTATTGCCAGCTAACACTGAAGCAACTCCAGATGCTCTTGTTGCTCACGGAGTTATCCGCAAGCACAATGACAGCTTGAGAGTACTTGGCAATGGTGATTTGAAAGTTGCTGTGAAAGTAAGTGCTCATCACTTCTCTCAAGGTGCTATCGATAAGATTCAGGCTGCCGGCGGTTCTTATGAAGTAATTCAACCTGCTGCACCAACCCGTAATCCAAAAAATCGCTAGTAGTGATCTAGTTCAAAATTGCAACGCTCCAGTGGTTCTACCTGCTGGGGCGTTCTAATATTTTGCTATTTTTTACCGCAGTAGCAGAGCTTTGTTAGTAATAGAGCCTACAATTAAGAGTTGAAGAGTTGACGAACAGATCTTGCAAAGCTAACTAAGCCATTTAGAGCTTGCAAAGAGAATAGGGGAACAGAATGTCAGAGAGTGTGAGCAAACGTGGTGCGAAGATAGGGGGACCAGAAGACTGGCTCGCTCTGCTTAGTGCTCCTGGTCTAAAAGAAAGAATCATTTTCACCCTGACTATGATTTTTCTCTATCGCTTAGGTGTGCACGTACCGATTCCAGGGGTTGACCCTGGTGCTTTTACTAAACACCCTGAGCTGGCTCAGAACTTACTTGGCATGATCGACTTGTTCACCGGCGGTGCCTTGAACAAGCTTTCAGTTTTCTCGATGGGTATTGGACCCTTCATCACATCATCTATTGTCATGCAGTTGATGACTGTGGTTATTCCTAAGCTTGAGAATCTACAGAAAGAACAAGGTGAGCAAGGCCGTCGGCAGCTAGCTCAGATATCTCGTGTTGCCACTGTGTTCTTGGCAGTCTTTCAGTCGTTCATGTTGGCTCAGTTGTTGTCTCGTATTCCCGGGGTGGTAATTACTCCTGGCCCACTATTTTTGATTAACACTACAATTATCCTGACATCATGCGCTGTCTTCATCATGTGGATGGGCGAACTGATTACCGAGCGTGGTGTCGGCAACGGTGCTTCACTTTTGATCTTCCTCGGTATTGCCGCTCGCATGCCGGTCATGATCAAAAATACAGTCGAATCAGTGCAAACAGGACAAGCTCCTGTGTGGGGCGTCACTGCCCTGGTTATCTTCTTCCTTTTAGTGGTGGCTTTTATCGTTCGCTTGCAGCAGGGTGTGCGCAAGGTGATGGTAATGGGCTCCAGACGAAATGTTGGCAGGCAGATATTTGCCGCTCCTGAAGACTATATGTATTTGCCGGTTAACCCCTCAGGGGTTATGGCGATCATCTTTGCTTCTTCCCTTTTGATGTTCCCTTCCACCATCATGCAGTTCCTCGCCCAGCAGAAGACCGATCCCGGTCAGGTGCTCTACAACGTCATCAAAGATATTCCTGGAATTGGTGCTGCTTTTGTTAGTCTTTGTCAGCAAACTTGGGCCAAAGACACTTGGGGCTTCCTCGCTCAAGAGGGCGCAAATGCCTTCTCTTATTATCGTTGGGAGCATTCGCTTGTTTACTTTGTCTTGATTCTATTCTTTGCTTTCTTCTATTCCTCAATCATCTTGCCCGTGCGCGACATGTCCGAGAATTTGAGAAGAAGTGGCCGCGCTATTCAAGGCGTTCGTCCTGGTCGGCCTACTGCCGATTTCCTAGAAAAGACCCTCAATCGTTTGACTTTCATTGGTGCTGCTTCGGTGGCGGTCATTGCTATTGCCCCGATTCACATCGAGCAGTGGACACAGGTGACTACATTGCAGGGCCTTGGTAGTACATCTCTAATTATTCTGGTTGGTGTCGCCATCGACACCCAGCGCCAGATTCTTACCCATGCGCTTTCTTCTAAGTATCAGGCGCGTGGCTTATTCAAATCTCAAGACAAGAAGGAAATCTAAATGCGCATTTTGTTTTTAGGCGCTCCTGGAGCTGGTAAAGGTACGCAGTGCAAGAAGCTTTCAACTAAGTTTTCATTGCTGCATTTATCATCTGGAGACCTTTTGCGTGAGGCTGTGAAAAACAGCACCAAAGCTGGTCTCGCTGCAAAAGAATATATGGATAAAGGGCAGCTGGTGCCTGACCAAGTTTTGATCGATCTATTTCGTGAAAAGCTCAGTCAGCCTGAAAGCGCTAAGGGCTTCATTCTTGATGGCTTCCCCCGTAACCGAGCCCAGGCTGAAAGCTTGGATGTTCTCTTGGCTGAACTGAAAGCATCGCTCGATGTTGTGATTGACTTGCAAACCAGCGATTCGATTCTAGAAGAGCGCATTACTGGCCGTCGCGTCTGCCCGAACAAGGCTTGCAATGCCGTATATCACGTCAAATTTTCACCCGCTAAAAAAGATGGCATCTGCGATCTTTGCGGCACCGAGCTTTCGCACCGCTCTGATGATAAGCCTGAGCTAGTGAAGCAACGTCTCAGCGTCTATCACGAACTGACTGCACCCTTAATTGATTACTATGGTAGTAAAGGGATAGTCTCAGCCGTTAACGGCGAGGGCGAACAAGAAGTAATTTTTGCCGATATTTTGAAAGCCCTGCAGTCAAAGGTATCCAGCTAGACAATGATATTAACCAAAGAAGAAGATATCGAACTTATTCGTGAGGCTGGTCGCCTTGCGGGTGCGGTGCTTGAGATGATTTCAAGAGCGGCTGCTCCTGGCATAACCACCTATGAGCTCGATCAAATGGCTGAGAAAGCCATTACAGATGCTGGCCACATTCCCACATTCAAAGGTTACCGGGGTTTCCCGGCGACGGTTTGCGCCTCGGTCAATGAAGAAGTGGTACACGGCATTCCCAGTAAGAAGAAAGTGCTTAAAGATGGCGATATTTTAAGCCTTGATATTGGCGTTTCGGTGCGACGCATGGTCGACGGCAAGCCCTTCAACTTTATTGGCGATACCGCCATTACCGTGCCAATCGGAACTGTAACGAAAGCCGTACAAAACCTTTTGGATGCTACGCAACGTTCTTTGTATGAAGCCATAAAAGTAGCGAAAGCCGGTGCTACTCTCGATCAAATCGGTGGCGCGGTAGAAGATGTTGGTAAAGAAGGTGCTTACGGCATCGTGCGAGATTACGGCGGACACGGCATTGGGCCTGACTACCATGAAGATCCATTCATCTTCAACTATCGCACCGGTAGCAAGACCAAGTTGAAACCTGGTATGGTAATAGCGATTGAACCGATGTTCAATCAGGGCGGCGACAAGGTTCGCACCAAACCAGATGGCTGGACTGTTGTAACACAAGATTACAGACCATCGGCCCATTTTGAGCATTCTTTGCTCATCACTGATGGTGACGCTGAAATACTTACTAAGCGTCCCAACGAGGTAGTTGGATGACTAAACAGGGCGTAATAGAATTCGAGGGTACCATCCGGGAATCCTTGCCCAATGCCATGTTTCGGGTAGAGCTGGACAATGGACACAAAGTTCTGGCTCACATATCAGGCAAGATTCGGAAGAACTTTATTAAGATACTTCCTGGCGATCGCGTTCGTGTAGAGCTCACTCCGTATGACCTCACGCGCGGAAGAATCACATACCGAATCAAAGATTGATTGATTTGTGGTGATTTGAGGTACAATGGGACGTTTGTCTGAAGGGCACTTGTTTTGCATGTAAATGCGGGCAGGTAACGTCTTCGGTGAAATAAGCTTAGCGTCGTTTCATACACAACAAGTAAATAAGGGATGCGGTGAAAGCCGCTCAGAGAGCTGAATTATGAAAGTTAGAGCGTCAGTAAAGAAGATTTGTGAGAAGTGCAAAGTGATACGCCGTAAAGGTCGCGTCGCTGTTATTTGTGAAAATCCAAAGCACAAACAACGCCAAGGTTAAGAAGTGACAAGTTAACTCTTGTTAGGATATTAGACGCATATATTGCGCTACTTTGATACCTTGAGTGCTTGCCTCCTATTGCAAGAAGTTGTTCGCGTGAAAGTTTTAAGTATGAGTTTTGAGTATCTGTTTTAAGTATCTGTTTGAGGTTAAAGGACAAATGGCCCGTATTGCCGGTGTAGACCTGCCGAGAAACAAGAGAGCGCCAATCGCGCTTACTTATATCCACGGCATTGGCAGAACAACTGCCGCCAAAATCTGTAAGAAAGTAGGCATTCCTGATTCGAAGCGCGTACAAGACATGACTGAAGAAGAAGTCGGTCGTGTTCGTGAAGAGATTGAGAAGAGCGGAAATTACCAGGTCGAAGGTGATCTAAGACGGGTTGAAGGTCTTAACGTTAAGCGCTTGATAGAAATCAATTGCTTCCGTGGCCAAAGACACAGAAGAGGCCTGCCCACCCGTGGTCAGCGCACTAAAACCAATGCTAGAACTCGTCGCGGTCGCAAGCGCGTTACCGTCGCCGGTAAGAAGCAAGCTCCCGGTAAGTAAACCTAGGTAGTAATTCTAGGTAGTAAATCATTAAGTAGTAAGAGCATTAACTAAAGGATAGAAGCAGGAAAGCTATGGCTAAGTCACCGAAGGCTAGAACTAAGAAAAAAGAACGTCGTTATGTACTGCAGGGCATCGTTCACATTTCAAGTACCTTCAATAACACCATCGTCACTTCTACTGACCCACAAGGTCAGGTGATCGCTTGGGGTTCTGCTGGTACAGCGGGCTTCAAGGGCGCTAAGAAGGGCACTCCCTTCGCCGCTCAACAAGCTGCTGAATCTGTGGCCAAGCGTTCCATGGACCAGGGCATGAGACAGGTTGAAGTATTGGTTAAAGGGCCAGGAGCCGGCCGCGAGACTGCAATTCGTGCTTTACAGAGTTCCGGTCTAGAAATCACTTTGATCAAAGACGTCACACCAATTCCCCACAATGGTTGCCGTCCACCGAAGCGCAGAAGAGTCTAGTCACTGACCTTTTAAGCGTTATTACTGCCACCAGAAGCCCTCATAGTTGAGTACTATTCAAATTAATGAACACATCAATCGATACTAGAAGCTTCGCCGACAGCCACTTTCGTCACGGAGATAATATGGAACCTTTAAGAATCAAGTGCCTTGAGAACAAGACCGGAGCTGATGGCTCTATATACGGTAAGTTCGTCATTGAACCATTGGAAAAAGGTTATGGCACCACCCTTGGTAACGCCGTAAGAAGAGTATTGCTCTCTTCTCTCGATGGTTCTGCCGTTACCGCTGTCAGAATCGAAGGCATTACTCACGAATTCACCACCGTTCCTGGTGTTGTTGAAGATGTGATCGACATCATGCTTAATCTGAAAGGCCTGGTCGTAAAGACTTTCAGCAACGAACCTCAATATTTGCATCTCGATATCGATAGATCTGGTGCTGTCACCGGACGCGACATTATGTGCCCAGCCGACGCTACCATCATCAACCCCGATTGGCAGCTTTGCACATTGGCAGAGGGTGGTCGTATTCGTGCTGAAATCACTGTTGAGCGTGGCAGAGGCTATGTGCCTGCTGACTCACACAGCCACTACAAACAAGCTATCGACGTTCTTCCTATCGATGCTGTTTTCATGCCTATCCGCAAAGTAAGCTACAACGTTGAGCCTACTCGCGTTGGCGAATCAACTGATTTTGACAAGTTGACTATTGAACTTTGGTCCAATGGTTCAATGGATGCTACCGAAGCAATTTCTCAAGCTGCCCGTCAGATTATTGAGCACTTGCTACCGATAGCTGAATTGTCCGGTAAGCCAATGGTGCCGGCAGCTACTCAGCCTCAACAGCAAGACGGCAAACATAGCTCCATCTCTATCGAAGAGCTCGAGCTTTCAGTTAGAGCCTACAACTGCTTGAAGAGAGCCAATATCAATTCACTCGGCGAGCTTCTCAAATTGTCTTACGACGATCTGATGAATATCAAAAACTTCGGTAAGAAGTCAGCTGACGAAGTGATTGAGCGTCTTCGCCAATTCGGCCTCACCTTGGCCGACACACCGAAAGACAAATAAGTTAAAGCCCGTTAAAAGATAGCCCAAAAGTACAAGATTAGAAGGAACTGTTATGCGTCACAGAGTACCCGGCCACCAACTAGGCCGCCCCGCCGACCAAAGAAAAGCGGTATTGCGCGCACTAGCTACCGAGCTTCTTCGTCACGATGAGATCGAAACTACCCTTGCTAAAGCAAAGGCAGTTCGCTCCCACGCTGAGAAGATCATCACCAAAGGTAAGCACGGTCAGGTAGGCGATTACAAAGCTCTTCACGAGAAAGCTAAAAACGGCGATAAAGAAGCCGCTAAAGAAGTAGCTCGTGTTGTGCACTTGCGTCGTCAGGTGTCTAGCTATCTTTACGACAAAGAAGTAGTGAGAAAGGTATTCGACAATATCGCTCCTCGCTATAAAGATCGTCAAGGCGGTTACACCCGCATTATCAAAATTGGACCTCGCCGCGGAGACAACTCCGAAATGGCGATCATCCAACTGGTCTAGACATAGATTCTGTAGGCATTATCTAAGTGCCACGCATCGCCCTCCTGCTTGAGTATTCCGGGAAGAATTTCCACGGCTCTCAATTCCAGGGGGGCGTTCGCACTGTTCAGCATGAATTAGAAAAGGCCGTTAGTGTTTTGGCCAAAGTTGATATGCGAGTGCATATGAGTGGGCGCACCGATACTGGTGTCAATGCTGGCGGCCAGGTGGCTCATTTTGATTTTCCTTTTGCCCTCCCTGATGAGCAGCTCGATTTGCATCAGATGGCCTGGAGTTTGAACGGAATTTTGCCCAGAGATATTTCGGTGGTGGATTTGCAGGTGGTTCCGGAAACATTTCACGCTCGTTACAGTGCGACAAAAAGACAATATGTTTATCGAATCTTGAACCGTTCGCAAAGATCTGCCTTGTTAAAAGATACTCACCTCCACGTGCGTCAGCCGCTAGACCTGAAACCTATGCAGGACGGGGCTTCCCGTCTTTTGGGTCGACACGATTTCAGTGCTTTTCGCTCCTCTACCACCTCCAATGCCAACCCATCTTGCCTGATTTACCGTGCTGAATTGTTGAATTTACGTGAAGGGGAGCTGGAGTTCTGGATAGCGGCCGATCACTTCGTGTACAATATGGTCCGCATTATTGTCGGAACCCTACTAGAAATAGGGCTCGGCAAAAGGGACGCGGAGAGTGTTTCTCAGGCTCTTGAGAAAAGAGATCGAGAGCTCGCCGGCCCTAACGCTCCCCCTTGGGGTTTGACGTTGGATTCGGTCCATTACCCCGAAGCCTTCAGGCTGTGGGAGCAAAAGTTCCAGGAGATTTTAAAGTGAAGACTTATTGCCCGAAACCAGAAGAAGTAACCAGAGAATGGTTGGTAGTCGATGCCGAAGGTAAAACTTTGGGTCGTGTTGCCAGTGAAGTTGCCAATGTACTCAGAGGCAAGCACAAACCTGAATACACCCCTCACGTTGATTGCGGCGACTTCGTCGTTGTAGTTAATGCCGAGAAGATTCAAGTCTCCGGTAAAAAAGAAGTTCAAAAGATGTATAGACACCACTCTGGTTTCCCAGGTGGTTTCAAGGAAGAAAGCCTTGCTCACTTGAGAGCAAGACGGCCTATCGCCATCCTTGAGAAAGCTATCCGTGGCATGATGCCCCACAACAAATTGGGCGATCGCCAGTTCACCAAGTTGAAAGTCTATGTCGGCGCTGAGCATCCACACATTGCTCAAAAGCCTGCTGACTTGAAGCTTCCTGAACACGTTCACGCTAGCTAATTAGCGACCGGTAGACAAAATTCAGAACATTCGAAGATATATACATAGGAAAAAGAGTTCCACATGACTAGCGTTATTCAGTACATCGGCACAGGACGAAGAAAGTGCGCCACAGCCAGAGTTCGTTTGATCCCTGGTACCGGTACGGTCACTATTAATGGCCGCACTATGGAAGATTACATTGGTGGTCGCCCCGGTCTAGCTAAAGAAATTTATGCTGGTTTTGAAGCGGCAGACGCCATGGGCAGATTTGATGTCATGGTTTTGGTCCGCGGTGGTGGTATTGCTGGTCAAGTCGGTGCTATTCGCCACGGTATCGCTCGGGCTTTATCTGAGGCTGCTCCGCAAAATCGTCCGACCCTGCGTGCTGAAGGTCTGCTTACTCGCGACCCACGTATCAAAGAGCGGAAGAAGGCTGGTCGTAAGAGAGCTCGTAAACGGTTCCAATTCTCGAAGCGTTAAATTGTTGGAGCTTATGCTCCGACAGGTTGTTCAATTCAAAATATCAAAACGGCCAGCAATGGCCGTTTTTTTTATTTGCAATAAAAAAATGGCAGTTCTAAGACCCTGCCATTTTCCAAATTTTTCAGGCTAATCTCTGGGCTATTCTCTCAGCTATTCTTGCACTGCTTGGTCGCAAGCTTCGCTCTCCGGTTCTACCTTGGCAGAACTGGGCTTGATCATCTCAGTGTCTTTGCCACCGACAATGCCCTGGGCTCTGAATTTATTTTGAAAGCGAAAGAGGGCGATAAAGGCAGAAAGGGCTATGGCTACGGTTAATACTATGAAGCCCCAGCCAGCAGGCTCTTGATAGTTGTAAAGTAAAAAGGCGCCGGCGGAGAAGCTGACGCAGGATAGAAATAGTGAAAGAGGAATATAGAGGGCGCTAATTGACTGCCAGACCTCAGCTTTCTCGGCTGCTAGTTCGGCTGCCTGACGCTGTTTTTTTGCGGCAATTTGTTCGGCGGTCAATGAAACTTTAGTCTCTTGGCCGTCAAGTTTGCGCTCTTCCACTAGCTCACCTGTACTCATAATGCTCCTCATGCGCTCACTATTTAGTGGCTGCTTGACTATATATTAGCATCAGCTCTGCTTACCTTTCCTTATTGCTTCCTCAGGCTTTCTTTGGCTTAGTCGTACGGGCTCACAACCGTTAAAAGAATTTGCTGGGGATGATACACTGGTGACGATGTCAAAGTTTCCGACTAAGTCTAATAGCCGATCCGAGATAGAAAAACTGTGCCCGCAATGCCGTCGACCGGTAAACAGGCGGATGGGTTTTTGCTTGGATTGTGGTGACTTTGTTGATTCGTCTAAGACTCTGTCTAGAAGCGGTCGTCAACGAGCTGTAGAGGCGCCTCAGGCGCGCCGGGTGCTACGTGGCTCACCGCTGAAGACACCAGTGCTTCTTGTCGGTGGTTTACTTGCCACCATTTTGCTTGGTCTATTTGCCCTTACCGTGTATGAGTGCTGCAATAGTTTTGATGCCAGTCATAAAGATTTGGTCAGGCTGGCTGAGAGCTATCTGGCCAAAGGTGATGAAGCCAATGCCGTTAGCGTTCTCGAGCGGAGCCTCTTAGAAGAAAAGCGGCCGAAGCAAGAGCAAAGACAAGTTTTGCTCGATCGTGCCCTTTTTGCCCTGGCAGCTAAAATGGTTACCCAGGGTAAGTATCGCGACGCCGTTACCTGCTATTCCCGTATTTCGCCTGGCTTTGAGCATCATGATGAAGTTTTGAAGCTGATTGCGGAGTATTCCGATAAGGCTCTGCCGGTTATATTTGGCGCTGCTGCAGGCAGTTCTGACAATTCTGACACTGTAGATAAAGGACGGGAAGTAAGTCCGGTCGGTATCTTAATGCATCAGGCCAGTGGTGCCAAGAGTGACAGTATGAGCCGACTTGAGAAAGCCGTGATGACTGTGGTGCCTTCGTCTAGCTCTAGTTCTAGCTCTAGTTCGGGGGCGATAAGTAAAATCACGGGTAAAGCAGTCGATAAATCAGTGCTAGTGCCAACTTCAGCGCCAGCGCTAATTGCACCAGAGCCTAAACCAGAGCCTAAACCAGTGGCGAAAGTTGAGAGCCCAGCTCCCGCATTGCCTTCCCCGTCTCAGTCTAGTTCTGAAAAAGGTATAGCTCGCTACAATGAACTGCTGGCTGATTATTTCGTTCGCCATAGTGGCAGTGCTGCCGAGCCGCCTTCTTACGAAGAATGGGTAAAGTCTGGAACGAAAGATTTTTAAATGACCAAGAAGCATTCGCCTGGACCACATACTAGTAATGGTGCTATTGCTGTAGATCTCAGTGCAGAGCAACACTGGTCAGGGCGCAAAGCTATTGTAGTTTTTTGTTCGATTCTGTTTTTGCTATGTCTGGCCGCTCATGCTGCCTCTATCTGGAATGGTTTTACTCTAGGCGATTATTTTCAGGTTCAACCTCTGCGTGGCATTGAACCAAAAAAATGGAATGAATACTGGATTCAGTTATTCGCTGATGGTTTTCTTCATCCTTTTTCAGCACCAATCACTGCTGCCTCTATTGCCATTGACTTTCAGTCCGCTGGTTTTAATCCAGCCCTATACCATGCGGTAAATGTGCTGTTGCATGTTGCTTGTGTCCTAAGTTCATTCTTCTTGCTTAGTCGTCTAACCAAATTCTTTCGGGCCGGGCGCAAATATGTAGCTGCTAGTAATTACCCTCTTCTAGTTCCCTTCCTCTCCTCGGCACTACTGGCGGTGCATCCTATAGCTAGCGATTCTGTCGCTCATATTATGAGTCGAGGCAGTCTGATTACATTTTTGTGCTTCTCCCTGGCATTGAATGCATTTCTCACCGGATTTATGGCTAAGTCGGTGGGGCGAGGGGTATTCGGTTATCTGGCGGCTTATCTCTGTGTTGTCTTTTCGGTTTTTACTTCCTGTCAGGCTATTACTATTCCGCTTTCAATGATTGTCCTTGGTTTGCTCTTAAAGCCTGCCAATGATGGCAATGAAGGTTGCTATTCTTGGCAAGATTGGATCTACGAAAGAGCTTGGGAGTTCGGTGCTCTGATAGCTACCACAGTCGGTTTGCCCTTTCTCTTTATGTTTAAGAGCACCTTGCCTGTAGGAAATGGACTGGGTTTGCCTCTTCTACCAGAGCAAGTTTATTTTGCCACTCAATTTAAAGTACTAGCTTTGTACTACCTGCGCATTTTTATTCTGCCTATTGGTCTTACTATTGCTCCAGTGTTTGCTATCGCCAGCGGCTTTGCCGACCCTGGTGCTCTAGCTGGAGTGGCTGTAGTAGCTATTGCTCTGGGTTTGATGGTGAAATTCAAAAGCCAGCCCCTATCACTGTTTGGCTTGTATCTATTTCTGATTGGCTTATTGCCGCAGGCTGTTGTCTTACAGCCGGAGTATGCCTCGGCGGAGCGCCTCTACATGTCGTGCTTTGGTCTTTGCCTTGTGGTCGCTGACCTATTGGCGCCACTACTAGCCGGAATGCTGCAGCAAGGTGGTCGTAAATTACTGGGGCTGCCTGCTAAGCCTTTGTTGCTCGTTGCGTTGGCGATGCTCACTCTGATTGGTCTGTCTAACTGGCGTGATCGAGCTTATTCTAGTAACAGCGCACTTTTGCGTGGTGCCCTGAGGCTTGAAGCAAATGATTCTAAGCTAAGGGCTTTGTTGGCATTTTTGCTCATTACTGATGGTGGCGCCAATATTGAGCGTGGCAATATTGAAGCATTGAGAGCCTTGAAGCAGGATGAGAAATTGCCTTTAGCTCTCATGGCCCAAGCAAGCTATCAAAGTACGCAACGTATGAATTCTGAGGCCGCTAATTTGTTTGCTACTGCTCTAAAGTTGGCTGAAGAACAAAAGCTTTCTTCTGAGATTATTCTTTCTGCAAAAGCTGGCTTGGCATTGGCCATGGCTGAGCAAGAAACAATTACTAATCCTCGTTACATGCAAGAGCTGGCCAAAAGCGCTCTCACTCTCTATCCGGCTAAGGCTAAGCTTCATTTGGCACTGGGTAAAGCTTATTTAGCGGAGAATAAACCCGAATCAGCTGAGCTAGCTTGCCGCCAGTTTGACCGCGGTCGAATTTTTGACCGCAATGACGTTGATTTCACCGAACCCTATGTGCGAGCAGCTCTTAACACAGGCTATCCCTTCCGATTTGAAGTGGCACACGGTGCCGCACGCACGGCCTACAAAATTAAGAACTCGGCGACAGCCGAATTATTGTGGGCCCGAGCCTGCTTAGAAACTGGTCGAATTCGCAAGGGCATGGCCCTCATCAATCAATACTTCGAACGTGTGCCGCAGCCTACTGCTGAGGCCTATAAGATTGCATCTGGCCTAGCTAAGCAGTCCGGCGATCAGTCTGCTGCTGCTGCCTATCTATCCCTGGCTAAGAAGATCGATCCAGAGATTGATAAACACGTACATCTATTTTTGACTGTGCCGCCTAAGCCCAGCGGGGAAGACAATCAGGGGCCGAGCAAAATAGGCAAGTGATAAAGGACGATTTCTATCTAGGGTAAATCCGCTTGATAACCCTGGCGAAATCTTCAGAATAGAAAGCCTCAGTAGGCTTGGCTTAGACAGGAATTTACTAATGAACCTACCAAATACTGGAGCTTTGAGCTCGGTTGCTTTTTTGCGCCCATATCTAAAAAAGACTGTGGTGGCTATCAGTATTGTCTTATGCCTTGGCGCAGTTATTTCAATGCTGCATGACATTGAATACACTGGCCAGGATGTTTCGGTCAGAGGACTGCGCATTTTTACATGGCTGAAGCTGCTTGTACCGAAGAGCCTTTACGCCCAAAAAGAACTGATACCACGGGCCGAAAGTGTCCTTTTTACCCGCGGTCTAGAATCTCTTAGACCCGAGTTTATAGAACAAGGCTCGGTTTATGATTGTCGCTTTCTTGCCACTGTAGCTTCGCTATGTGCCAGTGAAAGTAGCCGTCGCCAGTTGTTCTCTACTATTAAGACTGGCAGCGACGGTAGCTACAGTGTCTATTTCCCCGGTATTAAGGAGACAGTGACAGTCTCAAAACTTAGTCCGTATGAGCTTCTACTCTATGCTAAAGCCAAAGACCCAGATTGTCTTAGTACCGGAGTTTGGCTGCCCGTGCTTGAGAAAGCCTATGGACAATATCGCAACGAGCATCAGAATTTCTTTGACCAGACTCGCCGTTTTTGTAAGCATGCCATATTGGAGGGCCGTTTTACTGCTAACTCTGAACTACCAGGCTTTGCTGCTGCCTATGGTGCCACCGATGACCAGGCTGCGGTCTTACTTGGTTGTAGGCCTCTCACCGAATATAAAACACTTTCTTTTGAGTGCGGAGAGTTCGGTTTTGGCAAGGGCTACGTCACTTTAAGGCAGTTGAGTAGCTGGTTTAATCGTGCTCAAGTTAGTCGCGATTTTGTCGCTGAACAAGACAGCGCTTTGCGAAAATGCAGTCAGAGGCGACTATTGGGTATTGCCACCACTGAGTTAAATGGCAACTGTCAGGCTTACGGACTGATGCCTGGTCATGCCTATGGTCTATTGGCCTACAGCCCAGATAAGCGTGCCATCAAACTGAAGGATCCATTCGGTCGGGGTGACCTGCGCCGAGCCGATTCAAAAAAAGCTCTTGACGGTGTGGATGACGGTATATTCGAAATCGGCTTGAGCGATTTCAATTTACTTTTCTCGCACCTTAGATTGGCTGAGTAAAGTCAGCTTACCAGCCTGAAATCTTGGTCTTGAGGTCAGCAAGGCTGTTAACTGGTTTTTCACAGGTAAAGTTTTGGCAGATATAAACAGTGGTTTTTTGATCTATTGCTGTCTTGTCTTTGAGAAATTCTAGTTCTGCCTTAGCGCTTGCCACTGCCACCACTTTGTTTGGGTAGTATTTCTGATGCAAGGCAAAGAGCATCTCGCCTTGATCGTCTTGGTTTGGAGCGAGAGCTATTGCCACTTCTGGGCCATTAAACAGATACATGTCGAGACAGCTGAGCAAATTGGCAAACTGATCAGGCATGCGACTAAGGTGGGGTCCGTAAAGACCAAATATTTCTTCGACTAATGTCAGATACTCTGCTTTACCAGTCAATTTATAGAGTTTCAGCAAAACGTTGGTGGCTACTGATGTGCCAGAGGGCACTGAGCCATCATAGTGACTGCGTGGTCGCACCACTAGCTCTTCGTGATCGCAAGCGGTGAAGAATAAGCCGCCTTCTTCTTCATCTCTGAAGTACTTGATCATCGATTGCGCCAGTTGCTCGGCAGTGTTCAGCCATTTTGCATCACCGTCAACGCTGGCCAGGTTGAGTAGAGCCTCAATGAAATAAGCGTAGTCATCAAGGCAACCTTGTAGTTTGACTATGCCTTGGCTATCTGTGGCATTGACTGGCATGCCCCAGACTCGCATGAGGCGGTCATCAACTTTGAGGTTGTCTAAGATGAAGTTAGCTGCTTTCAGTGCCGCTTGCAGGTATTCTGGCTTGGCAGTGGCCTTATAGCCTTTAATAAAGGCCGTAATCATCAAGCTATTCCAACTGGTAAGCACCTTCTCGTCGCGAGTTGGGCGAATGCGTTGGGCGCGCTCTGCCATCAGTTTTGCCGAAGCACTTTCGATGCGCTGCCAGAGTTTGTCTAAGGGGGTGGTGAACTGGCGTGAAAGCTCTTCTGGTGATTTGCTCAGATGCAAGATTGATGTTTTATGTTCAAAATTACCACGCTCACTAACACCAAATACTTGGTTGAACCAGGTACCTTCTTCTTCGCCTAAAACTGCTGTAATTTGCTCGGGGCGCCAGACATAGAACTTGCCTTCTTCGCCTTCTGAGTCTGCATCTAAGCTTGAATAGAATGCTCCTTGATTAGTTGTCAGCTCACGGCTGACAAAATTTAAAATTCCTTCTGCCACTCTCAACCAGTATTCCCGTCCGGTCAATAAATAGCCGTCAATATATGTCTTAGCCAAGAGGGCGTTGTCGTAGAGCATTTTTTCGAAGTGCGGTACTAACCAGTGGCGGTCTACCGAATATCGGGCAAAACCACCACCAATTTGATCGTAAATGCCGCCATAGGCCATTTTGTCTAGAGTGATTTGGACGACATCGAGGCACTCCTCTTTGCGGCTGTCACTGAACGTAGATGATTTAGCGCAGGCCCGCATGGCCAAGTCTAGACTCATCGAATGGGGGAATTTTGGCGCACCACCAAAGCCACCATGATCGCGGTCAAAATTGCGCTGGATCTTTTCGAGGGCGGCATTAATGGTGTTGGTGTTTACCACAGCAGCAAAGCCAGTCTTCTCGTTGTCGTCGCTCTTGTCTGACTTGATGCGCTCCATAAGCTTGAGATGATTTGCTAGCTCTGAAGCGCTGTCGAGAATCTGGGCATTGCTTGTCTTCCATGCCGCGGCTACATTTTTCAGAACTTTTTTAAAGCCTGGTAGACCGTGGTGATCATTGACTGGAAAGTAAGTGCCACCAAAAAATGGCTGGCAATCTGGTGTAAGAAATACAGTCATCGGCCAACCACCATGGCCGGTCATGAGCTGAATGGCTTTCATGTAGATTTCGTCTAGGTCTGTTCTTTCTTCGCGATCAACTTTAATGTTGACGAACAGTTCATTCATTAAGTCGGCAGTCTCTTGATCTTCAAAAGACTCGTGGGCCATAACATGACACCAGTGGCAGGCGGCATAGCCAATAGAAAGTAGAATTGGCTTATTCTCTTGCTTGGCTAGCTTCAGTGCTTCTTCGCCCCAGGGATACCAGTCTACGGGATTCTCGCAGTGTTGCTGTAAGTAGGTGCTGGTCTCGTTGGCCAGACGGTTTGGGACGCTTTCGACGTTAGGGCTGTTGTCTTGCTTCTTAGTCACAGAACATCCTCTTTTACTAGTTTTTGTTTGCTGGCAATAATGCGCCCGTAGGCTTCTTCTGTGGCGGCAACGGTTTTGTCCCAGCTTATAGTCTGAGCCGATTGACGCGCTTGTTTTGATAATTTTTTGTAGAGTTCAGTGTTGCCCATAAGCTTAGCCATGAGGTCTGCAAGCTCAGTGGCACTGAGATGGTTCTGCAAGATTAAGGCGTCATTGTTGTCGCTTAAGACTTCACTGACTCCACAGACCTGGCTGACGATTGGTACTAGACCGTATTGCATAGCCTGAATCGGAGCCATACCAAAGGGCTCGATTTTTGATGGTAGAACCAGAGCTTTGGCTTTGGTAAAGACACTGGCCATATCTTTTTGATAGCCAAGAAATTCGACATTTGAGCTGATGCCCAGGTTGATCATGTCAAATTTTTGCAGCGGTTTTTCTTTCAGTCCCGCAATTAAAAGGCGAAAATCGAGTTTCCTTTTCTTTAGTATTGAGCAAGCTTTGAAGAGTGTATCAAGACCTTTTTTGCGCATGCCTTTGCCGACAAAAAGGAAGGTAAACGGCCCTTTTTCTTCACTTCTCTCTTCTGCTGCCTGCAGCTCTTGGGCTAAGCTGGCACCGGGCGGAGCAATGGCAAAGGGAGCCGATTGCTCAAGCTTATAGGTATTGTAGAAATCATCTTTCATCACCGTGGCAACAAATATGCGCATAAGTGATTTTTGACACAGCTCAAGGTCATATTTTTGGCGTAGCTTATACGCTTTAGCGCTGGCCATTTTGAAGTTATTGAGCAGCTTTTCCAAGGGATAACCAACTAGCGATAAGCGGCCGGCTGTATGGTTATGAAAAGTGACCGCATCTAACTGCACACTATTGAGGGGGAAGTGTTGTGAATGAACAATGTCGAACGGGCCGAATTTGTCTACTGCTGCTGACGCAACCTGCCTATAGTGCTCGATCTTCTGCCATTTATTACTGCCTTTTTTTGCTCCGGCAAATTTATGCACTACTAAGTTAGCGTGGCTGAGATTACTTTCGTCGATTTCGCAAATTACAGTGACTTTGTGACCGCATTTAAGCAGCCCTTCAATTAGCTTCAGGGCATAGAGCTCAAGCCCACCCTGACTAGAGAAAAGTCGCAAAACCAGGGCGATTTGAAGCTTCGCGCTCATAGTCAATTTAAACCTAATTTAGCGTTGCTAGAAGACCATCGTACAGGTGCATGTTAGCGTTGAGGACACCGTTTAAGCCAAACTCAACCGCTTCAAAGCTTTGATTTTGATTGAGAAAATAGAGAGCCAGAGCGATTGAGTCGCCAGAATGCTCCTCTTCTACTCTGACGTGATCAAACCAAATGTGGTCTTGCAGCGAGAATTGTTGAAAGGCTATTTGCAGAGCTTTGAATTCTTCAACTGCCATCAGCTCGGTAGCAGTAATGGCACCAGCAGCAATGGCAGCTTTAGAAAGGGAGCGCGTCTGCTCTTTTATCTGAGGCGCATGCTTAGTGGTGTGTTGTTCGCTAGGAAAATAAAGTGGTGTCACTGCCTTGATGAAAGTCTTGACTGATTTTTCTACAGCATAATTTTTATATTGATCACGGCTAACACCGGCACAGAAGGCGACATCTTGTAGTTGCAGCTGGTGGCGCTCACTGTCGACACCGTTGCCGTATTCGTTGCGCACATTCTCTAAAATGAAACCTACTGCTGATTCGGGCATGATAGTGGCGGCTTTGAGCAAGAGTCTGCGCAGATGCGAGGCATGAGCGTCATAGTTCTTCAGTAGACGGCCGGCGGCTTCTACTGTAATTTTTTTTGTTCTTAGGGCTTTGAAAAGAGGATGTTCAAAGGCCTGATGAACTCTGGCAAAATTGCGCAGGGCTAGTTCCATGTCAGGGTTAGCCAGGACAGCCATTCTGAGACGGCTCTGCCCCAAGGTTTTCGTGAAGGTTTTGCAGTCCGTCTGCTCTGTAAGATTTGTGGCTAAAGTCATTTTACTTGTTGCAGCACTAAAAATCGTAATTACGAGGCCTTAGTGCTGGCTAGAGTTTTTTTTTCACTTTCGCCTTCTGCTTCTTCGTTTTCTAAGAGCCATTGAGCCTCTAGAGCGGCCATGCATCCAGTTCCAGCAGCGGTGATGGCTTGGCGATAAAGTTCGTCTTGGACGTCACCAGCGGCGTAGACGCCTTTGATTGAGGTTTTAACACCATCGGTTTTGATATAACCGGTTTCGGTTAGCTCAATTTGACCTTGGAAGAGTTCGGTATTTGGTTTGTGACCAATGGCAACGAAGACGCCGTCCGCAGGCAGTTCTTGTACTTCGTTGGTCTTGATATTGCGCAAGCGAATCGCTGTAACTTGGCCTTCTTTGACATCAAGAATATCTTCTACCACTGAGTCTAAAATGAAATGCACTTTTGCATTGTTGCGGGCCCGGTCAGCCATGATTGCTGAGGCTCTGAAACTATCTCTTCTGTGCACTACTGTGACAGAACTGGCAAAGCGAGTAAGGAAGGTCGCTTCTTCTAGGGCGGTATCGCCTCCGCCAATGACAAATACGGTTTTGTCACGGAAGAAAAAGCCGTCGCAGGTGGCGCAAGCTGATACGCCGTGGCCCATCAGTTTGCTTTCAGACTCAAGCCCAAGAAGTTTGGCCGAGGCACCAGTACCGATAATCAGCACATCGGTGATGATTTCGTCAGAACTGGTCTTAATTTTAAATGGGCGGCTGCTCAAATCTACGGATTCAGCATTGTCATAAATAAACTGAGTACCGAAGCGTTCAGCTTGCTTATGCATTTCTTCCATCAGTTCTGGACCGAGGATGCCATTAGGGAAGCCGGGGAAATTCTCAACATCAGAAGTAATCGTCAGCTGTCCACCAGCCTGTAGGCCCTGAATAACCAGTGGTTCTAGATTAGCGCGGGCCGCGTAAATGGCGGCGGTGAGACCAGCAGAGCCGGAGCCGAGAATAGTTACTTTCTTTCTTATTGGCATTGAGTTTTCCAGAGTTTCAGATAGTTAGATTGTATGTTCATGACTTGGTTATTAGAGCTACTTTCAATATTACTTAACTGATCAAATAAATCACTTAAATCAATTTGATTCACCTGTTGACAATCGAGGTCAATAAGTGCTTTCAATTGAGGTCGATGGCCTTAGACCGTAGGGCAAGTTGTCTTTCAAGGGCGCTATTTCTTCAGTTAAGCTACTCAGTTCGAGCACTAATCTGCTTTTGGCTTCTTCTAGCCCCTCGATCTTTTTGCTGCCGATTTTTTCAGCGGCCACTTCAAGTGCTTCCTTTAATAGGGTCAAGTCATGATGCTTGCCGAGAAGCTGTTGGGCTTGCACAAGTTCGAGGTTGGTCAGTCCAAAAAATTCTGCCAATATATAGCGCCAGCGTTTTACCGAGAGCCTCAACTGATGAAGCTCTTCGTCGCTATTGGCTAATTTTGCCTGTTCATGAGCGACACGTTCGGTGGCCTCAAGAAAGCCAACCATGTGATGGTAGGCTGAATCGTTAATAGAGAGTTTTAGTTCATCTTCACTGAAGGCCAGGTACTGCTCAAGCTCATAGGCCTTTCGACCCAGGTAGGCCTTGAGAGCGTTGACGGCGCGGTGCAATTTGAGCTTGCCAATTCTTTGCGCCACTACTTTTGTTAGTTTCTTTCGCTTTTTCACCCAAAGCAAAATCACTTCTTCTGGTAGCGAATACTCCTTGGCGTGGGCAATATTGACGTCAATATCCCGCAGCTTGCCAAGCTGCTTGTTCAATTCTTTAAAGGTGCGGCCGATTTGTTTTTCGTATTGGTCGTCTTGCCAACGGTCTAGGCACATGATGTCCCAGATTGAGTACCAGCGCCTCAGAACTACCCTGATTTGGTGCACGCGTTCAAAGGTGAGCTTCTTATGCGCCTTGCTTAGACACTTTTCAATGTCACGCATGACATGAAGAGCTCTGCTTTCTTCTTGCGAGAGCCAGGAAACTTCAATTAAATGTTCCGGTGCATGTTTGATTTTTGGCGACATTACTTAAGTATGTCATTTAATAGCTCAGTTGATCGCTTTATGATCAATTCTTTGCCCCCTCTTCGATATACTGCCCGTGCTCTTTCTATTAAGCTCGGCATGGTTACCGCTTCGTGAGCGGGCAGGTGATAGGGGTTTCTTAAAAACTTGCGAATTGGTTCGGCATTGTCTTGCCAGTGGAAACGTTGACCCAGGCGCAGGGCATTGGTTTTCATGGCCGATAACTTCTCTTTGTCATTCAAGCAGAGCTTGATAGAGGCGGCCCAGGCATCTTTGTCGCCGTAGGGCAATGCCATTCCAGCACCTCCCGCTTCAATCAACTCGGCGAGCTGGTCGCCGCCGGTGGTGAGAATCGGTATGCCGCACCAGAAATAGTCAAGCAAGCGTGTGCGAAAGGAAAAGCGCGTTTCCGGCAGGTCAAAGTGCGATGAGACAGCAATGGTGGCATCAAGTAAATAGTTGACCCGTTCTTCGTAGTCAACCCAGCCAGATAAGAAGAAGACATTTTTGTCTGTCAGACCTAGTTCTGCTGCAAGGGCAATGGCTTTTGTGGTCATGTCCATGACCGGAACTTTGGGATTGGGCGATTTGGTGCCCATAAACACCAGGCGAATATTGGGAATTTCTGAGGCTACTTGTTTCACTGCTTCAATCACAGTGAGGGGATCAAACCAGTCCCAGATGCCGCCGCCCCACAAGAGCACAGGGTCGTCAGGACCAATCTGGGGGATGCGCTCACGCAGGCCCGGGCCGTTTTTTGCTGCTGCTGTTGCCGGTAGGCCAAAGGGCACAACGTCAATCAATTTGCGCAGGCTGGGGTCAAAGTTGTACATGGCTGGGTTGATACGCCCCAGGGCGCAGAATCTTCCAAGCCAATAGTCGCGTTGTCTTTCTGAGGCACATACAGTCAGGTCGGCAGCCAACATATGCTTTTCTAAAACTTTGTGCATTAAGCGATAACTCGATGAAGCCTGGACGGCGTCGTCTTTGTACTGCACCAAAACGCTGAATAAATAAGGGTCGTAAAGATCGACAATCAGATGCTTGTTCATTTCGCTTAGAAAAGGAAAGGGTTTAAGCACATTGGCTTGAAGGAAGATTGTGCTGGCTTCTGTGGCTAATTCAGTGAGTTTTTGTCGGCCACCGCCGGTAACCACTTGTAAATTAGGTACTTCACTGACTTCATTCTCAACTTCGACGGGTGAAAAGACCACAACTGGAAATTCTGGAGCAATCGCTTTGCCTAACTCGACGGCGCGAATGGCCGGTCCGGCCATCTTTTTTGAGATGGGCTCTAAGGTAATGATAAGAATTTTCGAATTACTCAAGATGTTTCTTTGACGGCGAAGCGGAATTTATTAAGCGGCCACGGCAATTATAGCTGTATACACCAAACGTATGTAGCAAGAAGAGCCTATAAGCAGTAAAATAGCTGGCTGTGCAGCATTTATTGAAGCAAGGATCAAATTTTGAGCGATACTTTGGCGCCTGAGTCTATCAAAGACTTAGTCTCAGTTGTAATTCCAAACTGGAATGGCAAACGGTTTTTGACTGGAGTGCTAGATTCACTGGCCAAGCAGAGCTATAAACAGCTTGAGGTCATAGTCGTCGACAACGGCTCCCATGACGGTTCTGTTGAGTTCATTCGCGAGAACTATCCCTTTGTGCGTTTAGCTCTTTATGAGAAAAACACCGGTTTCGCTGTGGCCGTTAATCGCGGTATTCGCGAATCTAAGGGCGAGTATATAGCTCTCATTAATAACGACACTGTGCTTGAGGACGAGTTCATTGCCGAGCTCGTCAAGGGTATGCATGAGCATCCTGAGTGCGGTTCGCTTGGTTGCAAAATGCTCGCCTATGATGACCATACCTTGCTAGACGGCGTTGGTGATGGATATAGACGAGGCGGACTGCCTGGACGTATTGGTCATCGAGAGAAAGACACAGGTCTTTTTGATCAAGGTCGCTATATTCTTGGAGCTTGTGGTGGAGCCGCTCTTTATCGCCGTTCCCTCTTCTGTGATATTGGCTTATTCGACGATGATTATTTCGCTTATTTAGAAGATGTAGATATAGCCTTGCGCGCCCAGAGCGCCGGTTATAAGTGCTATTACATTCCTACTGCTCGTATCTACCACCTTGGTTGCGGTACCACTGGTAGTGGCTATTCTCCCTTGGTGGTAAAGCTATCAGCGCAGAATAACTGGAACACAATTGTCAAAAATATTCCGCTGCCGCTGTTGCTTAAGTTCTTGCCGCAGATTGCTTTTTGGCAGGCTTACTATTTGGCTGTGGTTTGTGTTCGTGGTGGGCAAGTATTGCCCTGGATTGAAGGCAGCTTTAAGGCTTTATTGCTGCTGCCTAAGATGCTTGGTAAGCGGGCTCAGATAAACAAGAAACGCAAAGTTAGCCTGAAGTATTTTGAAGATGTAATTGTTGAATCAGAAAATGATTTAAGCGCTGCTCGCGATCGGCTCTATAAAGATAAAGTGTCTGAGACTATCAAGGGCGCTCGTTAGCCGCTATCGCTATCCAATATTAGCTTTCGTGGGTATGGTTGTGAGTGGTCGGAGGAGCGTCACCACTTAGTGAGTTGGCAGCGTAGTCGAGGTCTTCGATTGTTTGGGTCAGTTGCGAAGTGGCCGACTTAATGGGCGAGTAGGCCTTGGTAAATTTGCGCATACGCAGTTGTTCTAGGCCCATTCGCATTTGACCAAGTGCTTCTTCTGTGCGTTCGATGGCTGCAGCCACTGCATCTTGCACTAAGTCGATCTTATGGCTGGTATCTTTCGAGCGGCAATTCTGACAATATCCGAGGATGTCAAAACGACTGGTGGTGTGATCAAAGCCTTTGCGCTGGGCCACGGCTTTACCAAAGCCGCGAATAAGTTCATCGTAAAATTCGATAGTCATGCCGCAGGCCAGACAGATTAGATGGTCGTGAGCTGGCCCTTCTTCGGCTGCTTCATAGCGCAGGCCACGATCGCCGCTAACGGTGATGACATTGCCATCCGCTTTAAGACGGTTGAGGGTGCGGTATACAGTCGACAAGCTAACTTTTAAGCCTTGTTCTACTGCTAGCTCGTACACTTCGGGAGCGGTTAAGTGGTCTCCTCTCGGTATAGCCTTGACGATAGCTTCGATTGCTTCCTGGGTGGATAGCAGTCTGTTTTTTGTTTCATCCATAAATATATGTTCGCCGATTTCTGGTCAGAGTGATCATACTTTCAATTTATTCAATTGCATTCTTGTCTTGATTCTAATTGAGAATGATTTCTAAATTGTGAAAAATAGGCAATAGCCTCGACTAGTCTTCGTTTTACTTTATTATCAAGTGCTAATTGAGTCTTCTCGGGAATTGTCAGTTTGTCTCAATTGAGATTGGGAATCACTGCTGTGAAAATGCTTAAAAAGAGCATGAATAGATGCTTTAAGTGCGATTTTCACTAATGCCTTTATATTTTCTTTAGACATGTTCGATTGACACTCACTATTGAGAGTGATAACTTTCAATAGTTGCTAATGAGAATAATTCGCAATTGCTTGCAGAGTACTTGTACTTCAATAGCGGACCGAAAAATTCTTATCAATCGGCGGCTGTCAAGTTGCCGGTTCAGGCTAGCAGAGCTTTAGTCCTTTTATCAATCAGCATTGGAGATTGGCATGAAATCTAACAAGTCTAACAACAAGCGCAGCAAACGTGGCCAGAGTATGGTTGAGTATGCCCTCGGCATCGGTTGTGTCGCCGCTCTTTGCGTCGTTGCTCTCGGTTCACTCGGTCACATTTCTGGCGAGATGATTAGAAACGTTGAAACCGCTACTAACTATGGTGGTTCAACTTCAGCCGCTGTTGGCCGTACCATCAGAGTGGGCGCAACTCCATGGGTACTGCAATAGACCTAGTTGTTTATGTAGTTTGAAGAGTGTTTGTTTAGCAAACACTCTTCAAGCTTTTAAGGTAACTGATGCCTGAATCAAAAGTTAGATCGTCAAAGAGACAAACATATAGAGGTAGGGGCAATGCTTGCTCCTACCTTAACTTGATTGGGTCTTCTTATCGGCCTACTTATAGAAATAGCGGTCAATCAATGGTCGAGTTTGCTTTCGCCATTCCATTCTTGCTATTGATTGTGCTGACGATTATGTATTTTGGTCGGGTATTTTATACCAAACAGGCTGTCGCTATGGCCTGTCAGGAAGCTGCTCGCCTTGCTAGTCGCACCCCAGAATTGAGTGACGCCCAAGTGCGAGAGAGTTTGACTGGGTTCTCAACTTCTGGAGATGCCGTCAATGCCAACTCAGTTGTTGCTCAACAGCTAGGCTCTGCCAGACTGCTTTCCCAAGGCACCACCGGTAGTCTTCCTCCTGGCGCCAAGGTCAAGGTGCTGCCTTTTGATTCGGATGGCAGTATCGAAGATGAAGTTGCTCCGGGCACCGTGGGTGTGCGCATAGAATATCCGTTTGTTTTTGTTGGCAATGCCTTCTCCACTAGCACTAGCGAATTCGGAAATTCGGTTGGTGTTTACAGCGGCGAGGGCGGTTCTCCTGTTTCATTTCTCAATTTTCCAATATCTGAGAGAGCGGTGTCTTTCACAGAGGTCTACCAGCAGTAGTAACTAAATAGTTCTATTTAGAGGTGTCTATGCGTACGTCAATCCCAGCAACAAATTCAGAAATTTCATCGGTTTCGTCATTGCTTGGGCGAGAACGTTTACCGGCCAAGAGTGTGAGCCCAAAGTCGTTTAATTTGGTGCCGATCCTCATAGCACTAGTAGTAATACTTCTGCTAGTGGCAGCAGCTCGTACTTTTGCCCCTCATGCACCGGTGGCCAAGACCGTGCAGATCGTTGGTGCTGGACAAGACATTTTTCCTGGTACTCGAATTAGCTTTCAAGATTTGCACTATGTGATTGTGCCCGACTCATACTACAGCGAAGATATGTTTACCAAAACAAATATGTTGGTGGGTCGAGTGGCTAATACCTATATAGGTAAAGGCGAGCCAATCGTCAGTGCTAATCTCTTTGCTGGCAAAGACGGTATAGCTCAGCGCATTGAAAATCACGAACGCGCTATTACCCTGAAACTCGATGATTATGCTCTGGTTGATCACAGTATCAATAGTGGTGACAAAGTCGACGTTATAGTCACCAGCACATTAGACGGAAAGAAATATAGTAAGACTGTTTGTCAAAGTGTCCCTGTGCTCTTCAGTTATCCTCGGGAGGCCTTGCATAGCACTTCTTTGCGGGGTCAAGAAAGTAGCCGCATTACTTTAGCTGTAACCTCGCAACAGGCTGAGCTTCTTGCCCTAGCCGAAGAGAGCGGCAAAATCAAGTTGGTATTGCGCAATCGCTTATCCTCTGAGCTACCTCATCTAATTGGCTATGGAGAATCAGACCTTTTGCCGTCCAAAGCCTTACAGGCAAAAGAGCATTTGAAGTTGGCTGCAGAAAGTCGCGGCTTATCGGTCCCCGCTGCTGGTATCAATTCAAACATGATGCCACCTCCCCCTCTTTCTTCTGGTCTTTTAGACATTCCCTCCCCATCTGTTTCTATTCCACCTTCTATTGATGCAGCTTTAGCTCCTATTGGTAAGACGGCAAGATGGGTGGTAGAAGTCTTCTCTGGAAGCAAAAGAGATCTTTATGAAATTCCCCAGTCAACACAACAGTAATAAGAGGCGCAATCTGGCACCTGGCACTAGGCGTGCTTCCCGTGCGGCGGTATTGCCTCTTGTTGCTTTTATTATCGTTTTGGGTGTGGCATTCATGGCTTTCTCTGTTGATGTTATGCGCACGGCTTATGCCTCTTCTGCTGTACGTTATGGTGCTGAAGCTGCTGCCCTTGGCGCTTTTTCAGCCTCCTTAATCAGGCCTGAGCAAGTCTTTAGTCGTAGTCAAGCTGAAGCCAATATCAGGCAAACAATCGGTCAGGCTTCTGGAGCAATCGATAATTTTTCCTGGAATAGAGCTCCTTATGGCCCTGATTCGAGCGCTCAAGGACTGGCTGCAGCCGAGAGCGCTGTTAGATTTGATGCCAGTGATATTACTGTCGTTGATAATCCTAATTCTGCCGATAGTGGTGATTACTTCTTGCAAGTGCGCGGTCGGCGCGACGACAGCGATGCCCTCAAGCTCTTCTTCCTACCCTTGATTTATGCTTTTAGCGGCAGTGCTTCTAGCAGTGGCCTGCCTGGTCCTGCGGTGCCAGCAGAAGCTCGTCTAGCCAGTCCTCATAGACTAGTAGAAGTGATAGCTCAACCGGCTTCGCGTATTGGCGCCGGTGTGCCCCGTATTGGTCTTGGCTATAGTTCTTCTGCTCGTGATCAAGACCTTAGTGGGTTTGCTACCTTGCCCGTTGCGCTGAGCAATTTACAGTTTAGGCTTTTGGCAGATCCCAATTCTGCCCTTTCAACAGCTCCAATCAAAATTACTTTGGCTCCTGCCGCCACTTCTACCGCTATTCCGGCTAATACCATGCGTGGTGCTCTTGTTAATTTGACGCGCTCGGCATCTTCGCTCAATTATTATAATGATGCCGTCAGCAATACCTCGGTCAATCAGCTTCTGGCCAGTCTGGCTTATTTTTCTCCGCTTGTTTCGGCTGGTGAGATACCGCCAGCCTTGGTTGAGCGGGGTAGTCGACTTTCTGCATTCAATTTAAGCTCAAGTTTGTTTACTTCCTCCACTGTGCAACAGCAGTTGTTGTCGCAACTGCAAAAGTTGCAGGTTGGGCGCTCTTACATTTTCCCTGTGTTGGCTAGCGACCCGAATTTCGTCAGCGCTGGTCCTAGCAATGAAGTAGTTGGTTTCGCCCGGCTGAGACTACTTTCCACTCCCGTTATCTTTGATCAGTCAATTGCTTTGACAGTAGTTCTTGAGCCCGATTCTGTCGCTCTGCGCAATGCTAGTTTTGCCAATGCCGCAGCAGTTCTGCCCAGCAGCGCTTCAACTGCGAGCGGGGGCTTACTGCCAGCTCCAGTGGCTCCATTTAAGGCCCGCGTTTTGCTGCCAGATGGTGTTGGTATCAGTACTCGTCCTCATTCGGTGGTTATGGCTCCGTCACTTTCACCGCGCGTCATGGTGAATTAGATGATATTGAGCAAGAATAAAGCGAAAACTACTGCCAAGGTGATTGGTGTTCTTGGCGCCAAGGGTGGTGTCGGTGCTACCACGATAAGTATAAATCTGGCAGCAGCTCTGGCCTCAACGGCAGCAAATAAAACTATTTCTTTGCTCGATGCTAATCTTCAACAACCCGATGCCGCCTGTCTCTTGAACTGCACTCCGCGATACTCATTGCTTGATCTGGCACGGCGCTCAGCTGTTGACGATGAAGTTATTGCCGCTTGCGCCGAAAATATAGTTCTAGAGCCTGCTAAATTGGCCAGGCAATTCCGTTTATTTAGCCCGCCCTTAGACGCCAATTTGGCTCTACAAGTATCCCTAGCTGAAGTAGCTCGCCTGCTTAGTCTCTTTAAAGAGCTGCCCGGTACTTGCATAGTTGATTTGCCGCGCTCGGTCAATCTCGATTTGGTATCGATGTTGGATCTCTGTGATTGTATAGTCTTAGTGCTTGAGCCGACAGTAACCGCTCTTGCTGCTGCTCGCCGCTGGTTTGATGTTTTTCAAGATCTGGGCTTGGCTAACGATCGCTTGGTCGCTGTGCTGAACCGTTCTGGTGGCAAGTTAAAGGAGATCGAGAAACAACTTTCTAGCGAACTTAATGGTGTGTCAATGTTGCGCTTGCCAAATGCTTACGAAGCCTGTGAGAGCGCCTCAATTGAAGGTGTTCCGGTTGTGTCCAAGTATCCCCGTAGTCCTTTCTCAAAGGCTATAGAAGAGATACTACTGGCTTGCCAGCGCGACAGTCTAGATTCTCCGTCGGCTAATTTTGATTCGCAGCAAATCAGCTTGGGGCAAGAAAAATAGTATGTCTAAGCTGCGCAAACTACTGACTAGTCAGAGTCAAATTCAAAGTCAGGGCGCCCCTGCTTCGCCAGTCCTTCCTTTGGCTAGCAGCCAGGCTGTCGAAAAAACAATAGTGGCCCCGTCACCAGTTTCTAGCAGCTCTGAAGCTGCCGTCGAGAAAAAAGCAGGCTTGTCACTTAGTCGCCGCCTTGCCAAAGTTTCTGCTGCTGAAGCTAAAGACGAGCACGAAGTTGGTCTCTATCATGATCTCAAATCGAAGATTCACGAGCGCTTGATTGAGACGATTGATGTTGCCGTTCTCACTCAATTAGATGGAAGTGAAGCCCTAGAGGAGGCAATTGAAGGCACTATTCGCTTGCTTATTGCTGAAGAGAGATTACCACTTTCAACTAGTGAGCGCGATAATCTGGCCCAAGAGGTGCTCTACGAAACCCTCGGCCTGGGCCCGCTTGAGCCACTCTTGTCGGATCCAATGGTAAATGACATATTGGTCAATGGCTCACAGAGTGTCTGGATTGACCGGGACGGTAAGCTGGTTGAGACAGCTATAAGATTTAAAGACGATCGACACTTGCTTCATATCATTAATCGCATAGTCGCTCGAATCGGTCGTCGCATTGATGAGTCGTCGCCAATTGTCGATGCTCGTCTACCTGATGGCTCTCGCGTCAATGCCATCATTCCGCCCCTTTCTCTCGATGGGCCGGTTCTTTCAATTCGTCGCTTTAGACCAGTTCCATTTGCTTTTGAAGACTTGATTGGGCGAAATGCCCTGACTAAAAATATGGCTGATTTTTTGCAGCAAGCTGTAAAAGCTCGACTCAATATTCTCATTTCTGGTGGCACATCGGCCGGCAAAACCACCTTGCTCAATGTGCTGTCGTCATATATTGGTGATACTGAGCGCATTGTCACTATCGAGGATACTGCCGAGTTGCGCTTGCAACAGCGCCATGTAATACGCCTTGAGTCGAGACCAGCTAACACAGAGGGCAGTGGTGCTGTTGGTCAGCGAGAATTAGTGAAGAATGCACTGCGGATGAGACCTGATCGCATTGTGGTTGGCGAAGTGCGTGGACCAGAGGCTCTCGATATGCTTCAAGCCATGAACACTGGCCATGAAGGTTCCCTCACTACTGTTCACGCCAATAGCGGCCGTGATGCGCTCAGTCGTATTGAAACTCTGGTTTTATTGTCAGGAGTGGAGCTTTCCCAGCGCAGCATCCGCGAGCAGATCGGTTCTGCTTTTGATCTGGTAGTTCAAGTTAAGCGTCTTTCTGATGGAACAAGAAGAGTGGTTAGCATCACTGAAGTCACCGGCGTACAAGAAGGCGTTGTGGGTATGCAAGATCTCTTTGAGTTTCGCCAAATTGGTGCTGGTCAAGATGGTAATTCTATTGGTTTTCACAATGCTTGTGGTATCAGGCCGCTTAAATCTGAGCGTTTCGTTGAGCACGGCTTGCCTCTTCCCTCTTATTGGTTTGAGCCAGTAGATGAGAGCCGTTTTGACATGCAGTTTCAAGAGGCACAAGAGGCAGAAGACGAGAGGTCTTCTATCCATGTAGACCCGTCAATAAGTGATGGTGTTCGATGAATACAAATATAATTGCAATTTTGCTTTTTTCGATACTGGCTGGTGTGCTGGCGGTTCGTGTCATTAAAATTTATAAGCGTAGAAAGCAAGTTGCCATGCGGGTGCAGCAGGCTCTGACAAGCTCAGCGGAGAGAAGAACAGAGCAGCCGATGCTTGTTTCTACTTCTGGTGAGTATGGCGATTCATCGAAGGGCATTGGCCTCGCCTCAAAGAATTCTGCGTCTATGTTTGTCTCTATTCTAAAGCCGCAAGTAGTTATTCCTCGGTTCGCTCGTGTTTCTGCCCCACTCTGGCTAGTGCGGTTAGTTGAGCAGTCTGCTATTGAAATGAGCGTCGCTGACTTTGTTCTAGTAGTTCTCTCGGCTGCGCTGGTACCAGGATTGGTTGCCTATTTGTTTGCCGTACCTGAGTTAATTTGTCTAGTTCTTTCGCTTGTTTGTTGTTCCTTGCCTTTAATCTACATCGCTGTGTTGGCAGCGCGTAAGCGCACCAAGTTCATTGAGCAACTGCCTGACGCCATCGATTTGATGGTTTCAGTTTTGCGCACTGGTCATAGCGTGCCTCAGGCTGTGCGCTCTGTTGGTAAAGAGTCGGCCCAACCCCTTGGCGAAGAGTTCTCGCAGATTTTGCAACGGATTAATCTAGGCCAGCCTTTTGGTGAAGCCCTGAGCTACACCGTAACCAAGTACAAGTCAGACGAACTTGATTTGATTAGGCGTGCAACCACTATTCAAGCTGAAGTGGGTGGCAGTTTAGCTGAGTTGTTAGAGAAGACCAATTTGACTCTACGTCAACGGCTCAAACTAAAGAGGCAGGTGCGTGTTTTGACAAGCCAAAGCCGCTTGACTGGAATTATCGTCGGACTCTTGCCTTTGATGCTGGCTACTGCTCTTGAACTGCTCAGTCCTGGCTATTTAGAGCCGCTGTTTACCAGTGATATGGGTCGTATGTTGTTGGTACTAGCGGTGGTGCTTGAGTTTGTTGGCATAATTTTGATTAATAAGATGACTGAGGTGAAAATTTAAGATGTCTTCATTGACTCAGTTTCTCACTACTTACCCAGAATTGTTGGCCGCTGCAGTTCTTCTGCTTGTGCTCTTGGCTGTAACACTGAGGCCGAAAGCCAATGGTTTGTCTAATAGTCTTTTGTTGCCAGCTTTCTTGACTGAGCCGGCTGTCTATCTAATGAGATTTGCTCCGGGCAAATATCTAGTTTGGTTGCAGCAGCGTTTGGTTTTTGCTGGATGGCGCAACAATCTTTATTTTGGCAGCCTTTGCGCCGCTAAGGTTTATCCTTGCTTACTCGCTGTGTTTTTGCCACTCTTCGTTCATCCTGGCTATGCTCTTTTAGCGCTATTTCTCTTGTTTTTCTCTCCCGACTGCTTGCTGGCTTTCATGGCCAAGAGAAGACAGCAATCGCTGGCTGAGAGTTTGCCTCAGGTAATTGACTTGATGGTGCTCTGTGTTGATGCCGGGTTGGGTCTTGATGCCACGATTCAGAAGGTGGCAAGTGAAAGAACGGCGCTTTCATCAGCTATAAACGACGAGCTGTTGACACTGAGTCGTGACGTCTTGCTCGGGATGAACCGTGAGAAAGCCTACCAGGAGCTATATAACCGCACTGGTGTGGAAGAGTTGCGCTCGCTTTCGGCTTCTCTGAACCAGAGTGCACAACTTGGCATCAGCGTGTCTAAAGTGCTGCGTAACCAGGCCGATTTTTTGCGCAACAAATTGGGTCAGAAGGCTGAAGAAAAGGCCGCCAGGCTTCCTGTGCTTATGGCTTTCCCTCTTTGGTTTTGCATCATGCCTACCTTAATGGTGTTGGTTCTTGCTCCCTCCCTTATAATCTTCTTTGAGCAAGTTCGACCGATGACTGGCTTGGGCATGGGTCCGTAAATTTATGAAAATTAGTATCAATAAAGAGAGCGCCGTTCCAATTAGAGATCAACTAATTGAACAGCTCGGCTTGCAAATTGCTTCGGGCACCCTGGCAGCCCATGAGAAATTGCCCAGTATTCGTGCTCTAGCTGACCGCCTAGGAGTGCACTACAGCACCATCACTGCTGCTTACAACCATATGGCAGAAGTTGGCCTGCTCGAGGTTCGACAGGGCAGTGGCGTGCGGGTGGCTTCGACTGGGCGCAAATCAGAAGCTCAAGATGCGGCTCTTGATCTAGATGAGATGTTCAGCGAATTTGTGGCCAGGGCTTCAGAGCGTGGTTATTCTAATGAGCAAGTGCAAGCCTGTTTTGGCAGTTTAAAGGCGCGCAAACCAGTAAAGCGCATTTTGGCTGTGGATGCCAATAAAGACTTTCACAAAGTAATTGTCGGCGAGTTGGCACCGCATTTCAAAATCCCGGTGGAGACAATTACTCCTCAGGAACTTTTGGCCGATCTTGACCAAATGAAAGAGTCTTTGCTGGTGGCAAGTCTCTATCACTTATTTTCTTTTCAAAAGCATGTTAATGATTTAACTCGGCTCGTGGCTTGTAACATCGAGCCTGCCAGAGTTGAAATGGAAGCAGTGGCCAATCTGCCAGCGCAGAGTTTGGTAGTTTTGGTTTCAGTTTCTCCGACATTGTTGCACATGGCATCAAATCTGGTGGCAGCCATGCGCGGCGAGGAAGTGGCCGTTCGCGCCATTGAGCGCGACGATCAGCAAGAACTTAAGTATATTGTCAAACATGCCAATCTATTTGTTTGCGATAGCCTCAGTGAAGAGACCGTGGCCGCTCTAGCACCGCGCAACAAGATGAAGGTATTCACTCTCTATTCGCCTTCAACCATTGAGCTAATTAAAGACCGCTTGGCGAAGTGGGGCTAATTAGCTATTTTCTTTCGGTGACGCCGAGGCCCGGGCCTTCTGGTAGTCGCAGATAGCCATCTTCGTAGGCAGCGCCTTGATAGGGGTCGTCGCGCAAAAGTAAGGCTCCGTCCAGGTCTAAGTAGTCACACAGGCTAGACAGATGGGCTGCAGCAGTGACGCCAATTGATGATTCAATCATCATACCGAACATTACTTTCATAGAGTGGGAACGGGCAGTCGAAATTACTCTAATTGCCTCGAGCAGTCCCCCGCATTTAGCTAATTTGACAACAACTCCATCAACAGCACCGGCTAGTCTGGCTACGTCGTTGGCGCGGCAGACACTTTCGTCGGCAAATATAGGAATAGCGGCATTTTGTCGGACCAGTCGAAAATCTTCAACCAGGGCGTTTTTCGGCAATGGTTGCTCGATAAATTCAACGCCATGGTCGGCCAAAAATTTAGACATTTCAATCGCTTGTTTAACCGACCAGCCGCCATTGGCGTCAACCCGAAGCGGTAGATTAGGCGCCATTTTTCGCACACTTTTGATGATTTGATGATCGTAGTTGGTGCCGACTTTGACTTTGAGCATCTTATAGCCGGCTTCAACAGCCTCTTTAGTTTTTCGCTCAATCATTTCGGGTGAATCAATGCCAATGGTGAAATCGGTCATCGGATAAGCGTGGCCGGAGAGGCCGAGCATCTTATATGTTGGCTGACCGCAAACTTTCCCGGCTAGGTCATGCATTGCCATTTCGATGGCGGCCTTGGCTGAGTAATTTCCAGCGATCATAAGGTCCATTTGCCTGGCAACTTCAACAGCGGCAAAAGGATCGTTGCCCAAAATCTTTTCTTGTTTAGAGCCAATTTCGCCTAGCACTGCCAGCACCGTGGCTGGGGTTTCGCTGTGATAGCTGGCGGGGGATGCTTCTCCGAGGCCAATGTGGCCGTCGTATTCAAGTTTGACTAAGACATTGTGGGAAGTACTCGAAGTGCCGTAAGAAATGCCAAAGGGGTAGGCGAGGGTCAGGTCAAGCGCCTCAAAGCTAAGAGAAATTGACTTTGATTTTGTATTTGCTGCTGATTTCACAGACTTTCCTTATTAGTGAATTGAGGGAGTAAGGGAAAAATCTTCAATTGCTTGCCAGAGTATATCGGCAGAGAATCTTACCGGGTCTGTCGTGGGCAGTTTGGTCTGCGCCCCAACTTCGGCTATGGCAGCTTGAGCCTCAGATTCGCTCAGGTCACTGGTATTTAGCGCTACGCCAATAACTTTACTTGGTCGCATATAGGCTGCCATTGACTCGTAGGTAGTTATTAGTCTGTTCAAGTCTGAAATAGCAAAGGTTGTGCCTTTGATATGGGTGCGACTTGGTCGATGGCAAATAATCATGGCCTGAGGGCAAGAGCCGTGCACTAGAGCCATGGTTACGCCTGAAAAACCTGGATGGGCCAATGAACCTTGGCCTTCGACCAAAACCACAGGGGCCTCTTGAGCTGCTTCTAATACCATCATCTCTGTAGCACCGGCCATAAAGTCGCCGATGACTCGGTCAATAGCGATGCCGCGACCGCAGATCATAATTCCGGTTTGACCCGTGGCAACAAATGCAGCTTCTTTGCCTTTTTGATTGGCAGATCGTTGAATTTCAAGGGCCACGGTCATCTTGCCTACCGAGCAATCGCTGCCGATGGTTAGCACCACAAGGCTGTCTTTACCTTTGTATTTGCCGTTTTCTAGTACTCGGCCTGCAGCCACCGGTAGGTTTTCAGGCGGTTTGCGCACGTCGAAGAGACGTTTGCCGTGTTTTTTTGCTGCGGCAACAATATTGGCATCGTCTTCAAGGAAGTCATGAAGACCGTTGATGACATCTAAGCCTCCGGCTAATGCCTTAACGATGTCTTGTCGCCAGTGATCGGGCATAGCGCCGCCATTCCAGGCTGTGCCTAAGAGTAGAGCGTCTGCTCCTAGAGCTAAGGCTTCTTCTACGCTGCCAACAATTGGTGCTTCTGCATCAATTCCTGTAACAGACTTAATTGACTTGCCAACTTGACTTTGGTCAATTACGCAAGTTATCGGATTTTTGCCATAACGGAGCACCCCTTCGGCGGTTTTGGAGCTGCCTTTGCCGAATTCTCCAGGGGCGTATAGTGCCAAGCGTGCGGTTTCTTCGATATACATAAGTTTTTTTAGTTTTGTGTTTTTAAGTTTGCGGTTTTTAAGATCGGCGAGTAATTCGCATTATTGCCCGCCAAAGGCATTAGAATTATAAGGCTCGCGTTTAAAATTAGAGTTAGTGATTTATACCGCTTGGCATTTGTCAAGATAGTTGGGAGACCTTTTCTGGGATGGCTATTGACGATAACGACGCCCTGACCCCTCCAGCAGAGGAGTCACCAAAAGAAAAAGAAGATCGCCAGTCTAAGGCGAAGGCTTTTTACCGGGCTATGTATGCAGGCGGTGACACTCCAGACCCTGAAACTTTTGGCCTAGACTTAGGTAAACCTCCGGCTGGCCAAAATGATAAGGGTCATCAACTGGCAATCAACAATCTTGAGAACGCCTTGCGCGATGCTGAAGGTAAGGCCAGTGAATGGGAAAATTCATACAAGCGCTTGGCTGCCGACTTCGAGAACTATCGCAAACGTATTGACCGTGAGCGCGAAGAATTCCAAGCGGTAGGCATGCAAAAGGCTCTCGAAGCGATTTTGCCAGCTTTAGATGACCTAGATATGGCCCAGTCAAAGTTGACTGAGAAGACTGAGCCAAAAGTGATGTTGGATAGCTTAAGGATGGTCTGCAACCGCTTCGGTCGGTGCTTAGAGCAAGTTGGTATTAAGCAAATGCAGCCGATTGGTGAACCTTTTGACCCAATGTACCACGAACCAGTGCAAGAAGTGCCTACTAATGATGTGCCTGATGGATCTGTCGCGCATCAGTTGCGCAATGGATATATGTTCCGCGATAAAGTTCTAAGACCGGCTTTAGTTAACGTCGCGGTGGCACTTACCGGTGAGGCGGCTGAAGCTTATGAGCAGGCGCAGGCCGAGAAAAATGCTATTGCTGGCGAAGTTATTGATATTACTCCTGTTACAGTCGCAGCTGAAGTAGCGGCAGAAGAGGTTATGGTTCCATCTTCTGGTACGGAGACTTCAGAGAGTCTTGAATCAATTGGCAATGAGAGAAGCACTCAAGACATTCCTTTTGAAGAAATAAAGGCTGCTTACGAAGCTTCCCTAACTGCTAGCGATGCTTCCAGCCACGCTGGCAGTGAGACTAGTAAGGATGACCAAGCTGCTGAGAGTGCCGGTACCAGTGCAGGTCCAGGTAAGGTCTACGACCTTACTGACGTTGAAGAGTAATAGGCTCTTATTGTATGAATTTGGATTCTAGACTCTGATGAGTGATGACAAAATAATCGGCATTGACCTGGGCACCACGTATTCGTGCGTGGCTGTGATGGAAGTCGGAAAGCCGGTCATCATTGAGAATTCAGAGGGCGCCCGCACCACACCGTCTGTGGTGGCGTTCACCAAGGGTGGCGATAGGCTTGTGGGCCAGTTAGCTAAACGACAAGCTGTCACCAATCCTACTCGCACAGTACAGTCTATTAAACGTGAGATGGGCAGCAATTATCGCGTTCAGGTCGATGGTGTTTCTCATAGCCCTGAACAGATTTCAGCCATGGTTCTGCAAAAAATCAAGGCCGATGCTGAAGCTTACTTGGGTGAGAAAGTTACTAGAGCAGTAATTACTGTTCCAGCCTATTTCAATGATGCTCAGAGACAAGCTACGCGTGACGCCGGACAAATAGCCGGTCTGGAAGTCATGCGCATTATCAACGAGCCCACTGCTAGTGCTTTGGCGTACGGCCTTAACAAGCTGAGTGAACATGCCGTTGTCTTGGTCTTCGATCTTGGTGGTGGCACTTTCGATGTCAGCATTCTTGAGATCACTGATGGCGTCTTTGAAGTGCAGGCAACCAGCGGCAATAATCGCCTTGGTGGTGATGACTTCGACCAGGCGATCATCGATTATTTAGTAGATGAGTTTAAGCGTGAAACCGGGCTTGATATTGCTGGCGACTTAATGGCAGTGCAAAGGCTCAAAGAGACTGCTGAGAAGACCAAAATAGAATTATCCACAGCTCTTGTGTCTGAAGTGCATTTGCCTTTCCTTACCGCTGATCAAAGTGGGCCGAAGCATTTAGAGACAACTATTACCAGAGCTAAGTTTAACGAAATTACAGCAGGCCTTGTTGAAGCTACTATCGGTCCGTTGCAGCAAGCTTTAGAAGATTCGGGTTTGAGCCCGCAAGATATTGAACATATTATTTTGGTTGGTGGCTCAACGCGCATACCAGCTGTGCAAGATATGATTCGTCGTTTCTTCCAGAAAGAGCCTTCTAAATCGGTTAACCCTGATGAGGCAGTTGCCCTTGGTGCAGCTATTCAAGCTTCAATCTTAGCTGGTGATTTGCAAGATGTACTGTTGCTTGATGTCATTCCGCTATCGCTGGGAATTGAGACAGCTGGTGGATTGTTCACCCGCATAATAGAGCGCAACACCACTATTCCGACCAGTCGCACCATGACTTTTACTACCACCGAAGATGCCCAGACGTCTGTTGAGGTGCATGCCCTGCAGGGTGAGCGCGAATTGGCTGCTGACAACAAGTCGTTGGCTAAGTTTCATCTCACCGGCATTCCTGGTGCTCCACGGGGAGTGCCAAAAATTGAAGTTACTTTCGATATTGATGCCGATGGCATTGTTCATTGCTCGGCCCGCGACCATGGTTCGGGTATCAAGCACTCAGTCACCATTCAACGTACTACTGGTTTGAGCCCTGGTGAAGTTGAGCATCTTCAGCGCGAAGCAGAGGAATTTGCTGATCAAGATAAATTGGTGCGGGAGCGCATTTCTACCCGGGTACAGGCCGAGTCTATGTGTGCCGAAGCTGAAAGGACCGTAACAAAATACGGCGACCGAGTTGATAAAGTGCATGTCGATAAGGTGATGAAGGCTGTAGAGCTAGTGAAGGAAGCTCTTGTTCAAGACAATGCTGCTGAATTGAAGCAGTTAGTTGCCGGTCTTGATGTGTCGTTGCTTGATTTGGGTCGCGTTATTCACTCGGGCAATCGTCAATCCCAGCCGCGCAAAGAAGAGCGTCAGGCTACAGCACCTAATGCTGGCAAAAAGAAGCCAAACTATGTCGAAGATCGTCCCATTGAGCTAGGTGAGGTGGGGCGTCCTAGTCAGCAGGTATCAAGCTCATTGATAGATAAAGACTCACTGCTCGACCATGACTTAGCATTAGATCAAGATTCTTCAGCCCAAATTATGAATAGTGAAGGATTGGATTAAAGCAAAGATAAATTTTGCGACAGACCTTCTATTTTGACCTTTAATTAGAAGAGCTGTAAATGAGTGAATGGATAAACCAAAGGTGCTCGCTTGGAAACTATGGCAAAACGTGATTATTATGAAGTTCTAGGTCTAGCCCGCGGGGCTTCAGCCGATGAGATCAAGAAGTCTTTTCGCAACCGCGCCAGACAACTTCACCCAGACAATAAAGAAAGTGGCGACGAAGCCGCATTTAAAGAGCTTGCTGAAGCCTATGAAGTGCTTTCAGATGAGCAAAAGAAAGCTTCTTACGATCGCTATGGCCACGAAGGTGTGAAGGGTTCGACCCGCGATTTTGATAACGTCGATTTCAGTTCCTTCCAGGGCTTTGGCATGGAAGACATTATCGATGCGCTCTTTGGCGGCGGCATGCGTGGTGGATTTTCTGCTGGAGGCGGCGGCAGTCGCTCAGGACCACGTCAGGGTGCTCACTTGCGCTATGACCTTGACTTAGAGTTTCTTGATTCTGTCTTTGGTTTAGAGAAGAAAATTACTGTAAAACGACTAGAAGATTGCACTACCTGCGAAGGTAGCGGGGCCGCTCCTGGTAGCAACCTTTCTACTTGCAATACTTGCCAGGGCCAAGGCCAAGTCAAACAGTTGGTTAATATGCTGTTTATGCAGAGTTACCAGATTATTGCTTGTCCAGATTGTGCTGGTTCCGGTAAGAAAATTGAGAAGCCTTGCAAAGATTGTAAGGGTGCTGGCCAAACTAGAAAGTCGCGTGAATTCGAAGTCAAAGTTCCAGCTGGTGTTAAAGATGGCGATCGCCTTAAGCTCCAGGGAGCTGGTGACAAAGGCCCTCGTGGCGGTGTCTATGGAGATCTGTTCGTTGTCCTGAATGTCAAAGATCATCCTGAGTTTGTCCGAGATGGCTTTACCATTCACGTTAAGCAATCAATCAGCTTCTCTATGGCTGCTCTTGGTGCCGAAATTTTGGTGCCTACAGTGGAAGGGGCGAAGGTTTTGAAGGTGCCTGCTGGTACTCAATCTTCAAGCCAGTTGGTGATGAGAGATTTGGGTGTGCCGCATCTAAATAATCCATCGAGGCGCGGTGATCATGTGGTGCACGTGGTTGTTGAAACCCCAACCAAGCTCAGCGGTGAAGAGCGTAAATTGCTTGAGCAGCTAGCTGAAATTCGCCATGAGAAGTTAAAAGTAAGCGCTCCGGTATCTGATAAGTCAGATGCTAGCAGCGAGAAAGAAGCTTCGGGGGCTGATCACAAAAAAGACTCACAGAGCAGCAGCAATAGTAAGAAGAAAAAATCACACGAGAAAGATCCTGAACCAGCTGAAGCCGAAGATAAAGGAATCTTCGATAAGATTGTCGACGTTTTTAGGCCTAAAGAGTAATTCTTGCAAGCTTTCTACCCTAGCACTACAGATGATTGCATTGAGCCCAGGCTGGCAAAGTCTTCCTTTATATTGAGGCGGTTTCTTGCTCTTGTCCTTTTGCTTTGTGCCGTCAGTCTAGCTCTGCCTGTTTATGCTACGCGACAAAGTCCTGAACTCGTTTCAGCTCTTAAGAGTGTCTTTCCTGATTGTCGCTTGCGCCTTGATGGTGCAGTGGAGACAAAGGAGGGTGATCTGTACTTGCCGGTGATGCCACCGCAAGTGCTCAAGAAACCACAAGTGAAACTACTTGAAGTTTACCCCTTGCAGCAGTCCGTCAAAGTAAAGCCGCAGGTGCTTTTCTTTGATAATGGGGTGACTTTTATTCGGGTAATTGTCAGCAGTAAGAGTAGAACTTTTCTACCGCTTTCTTCCCTTAGTGAGAAAGGGCGAAAGACAGTTTTAGCTGGACATCTGGCCGAAGACTTGATTGTGCCTGAAGGTTTTGTTTTGCCAACTACTTTTAAGACTGTTATTGGTCAGACCGCTGTGCCTCTGGGTGAGCCAGAAAAAGAAATCGTTGCTGCGAGTGTGTCTCTAGGGAAACCCAGTAACTCACAAGCAAAGTCTTCTAGACAAGGTATTTTTCTGACATCGCGTAATTCTGGAAATATCACTCTTGTTGATCAAGCGACCTGGAAGAAAATAAGCGATTTCCCCACTGAAGGCACGCCGGCCGGCATGGCCTATGTCTCTGGACGACTCTACATTGCTGATATGAGCAAGAATCGCATTCTCATTCTCGATACTAAGGCTAAACAGTTCGTTGGTCAGATCGATTTGCTACCTAAGGCTGCACCAAAATCGGTGGTTGCCCTTGCTAACGGCAAACTGCTTTATGTATCAGAGAGCGGAACTGCTGATGTTGCTGTAGTGGAAGTTGATACCAGTAAGGTCTTACTGCGCACAAAAGTTCCGCCAGGTCCTGGCCGCATGGCTGTGACACCCAATGGCAACACTGTATTGGTGCTCAATACCATTACTGGTCAGGTTACTTTTATATCGACATTGAATCAAAGGGTTTTGGGCAGCATTGTGGTTGGTGCCAATCCAACTGCAGTTGTGGTTTCGCCCGATGGTAAGACAGCCTATGTATCTTGCCGTGGTGAACTCAATCATATTGCTGTAATTGACATTGCCAAACGGGGCATTCTGGCAAACATTAAAACAGGCAACGGTCCAACTGGGCTTGCTATATCAGCTGACGGAGCCACTCTCTATAACGCCATTGCCAAAGACAATATGATTGCAGTTTTTGATACTGTCAGCAAAGCTTCAGTCAAACAAATCAAGTTGCCTCTCGATATTGATTTCCCGGGCAATATTTTTCTCTTACCTGACGGTAAAAAACTGATTGTTTCGAGTGCCACCACCACTGCCTTCGGTGTGCTCAATATTGAGACCGGCGAATTTGAGTGCCAGCCGGTAATCGGCCACAGCTCTGACGAAATTATTTCTGCCCCAGTAGACTAAGTTCCTTATTGGTGATTACTTTTTCGCTGCTGGAGCAAATCTGATTCTTTTGCTCTCAAAGCCTCATCATGAGCCGTTTGATTGCTGGTTACAAGCATTGTGATAAGCACAGCAATGCCGATAATAAATATGAGCAGGATTGTCGGACTAGTTGTTATTGGTGGTCGTTTGCCGCTCACCCACATAGCAACACCTACTTTAAAAACACTAGTCGCGATTAGGATTAGGGGCGCCGTCGGTATGCACTTTGTTGAGGAAGCGTGTGATTGAGCCTTGATAGAGCAAATCGACTGTACCAGTAGGGCCGTTTCTTTGTTTGGCGATAATGATTTCGGCTTCTCCGCGCTGTTCAGTTTCGGGGTTGTAGTACTCATCGCGGTAAATGAACATAACTAAGTCGGCGTCTTGCTCGATTGAGCCCGATTCTCTTAAGTCGGAGAGCATTGGTCGCTTGTTTTGGCGAGCTTCTACTGCCCGGGAGAGCTGGGAGAGTGCGATTACTGGCACTGATAATTCGCGGGCCAGAGTTTTTAGCGAACGGGAAATTTCCGATACTTCTTGCACCCGGTTATCGGTGGCTTTGCGGCCTTGCAATAACTGGATGTAGTCGATGATGATCATGCCGAGAGCTTTGTTTTCAGCTTTTAGTCGGCGACACTTGGCGCGAATTTCAAGAACGTTAACCATGGCTGAGTCATCAATAAAGATTGGTGCTTCGCCAAGGCGACCCATGGCCATGGCCAGGGCTTGCCAGTCGTTGGTATGCAGGTGGCCAGTGCGCAGACGGTTAGAGTCAATCTTTGCTTCGGCACAGAGCATTCTCTGTACCAGCGATTCTTTTGACATTTCTAGGGAGAAAATGGCGCAAGGGGTGCCGTGTTCTACAGCACAGGCCTGGGCAATGTTGAGTACGAAGGCCGTTTTGCCCATGGAAGGACGAGCGGCAATGATGACTAAATCTGATGGCTGAAAGCCTGATGTCATGGCATCAAGGTCGTAGAAGCCAGACGGGGTGCCAGAGAGTGTGTCTTTGTTTTCGTAGCGTTCTTCGATTTTTTGGAAAGAAGCTTCGACAATGTGCTTAATATGCACCATTTGTTGCATATTGCGGCGCTGGGCCAGGTTGAAGATCATGTGCTCGGCTTTATCTAAAGCTGTGTCAGCATCAGTTTCTTCATAACAACTGCCAACGATTTCTGTACCAGCCTTAATCAAGCTGCGCAGGAGAGCTTTTTCTTGCACTAACTTGGCGTAATACTCAAGGTTGGCTGTGGTGGCTACAGATCTTGAGAGGTCAGTGATATAGAGGCGGCCGCCTACTAACTCTAGTTTGCCCTGGTCTTGGAGAAAGGCTGAGATAGTGACGATATCGATGGGCTCGTTCTTTTCGTACAGGTCTAGAACCGCGGCATAAATGACTTGGTGGGCCTTGCGGTAAAAATACTCCGGCTCCAGTACATCTACAACTCGGGAGACTCCATCACCGCTGACGAGGAGGGCCCCGAGAACGGCCTGCTCAGCATCAAGAGACTGCGGTGGCAATCTCTCCATGGTGGAATCGGTCATAGGTGATAGTTCTGCGCTCATGAATACCTAAACGCTCGCATAACGAAAATAGTTCAATATAAGGTTATTGCTTCAGTTTATCCTGAGTTTAGCCTGAAGCACAGCGAAAGTTAGCCCTTGCTGCCTAAACAAAATAAAAGTTAGGGGCCCTTTTATAGGCCCCTAATATCTTTAATATATACGCAGCGCCTCTCTGTCTATATCAGTCGTCGTCGAGGGACGACATATCACCGGTTGGCAAGCCCAGCTCCCAGGCTTTCAACAGTCGCCGCATGATCTTGCCAGAACGGGTTTTGGGCAAGGTCTCCTTAACTTCTATTTCGCGAGGATAAGCATGGGCAGCCAATGTCTTTTTGCAGTGCTCTTTGATTTCATCAATTAGCTCATCGGTTACTTTGACGTCGTTAGACATCACAATGAAAGCTTTGATGATTTCGCCGCGCTCATGGTCTGGTTTGCCAATTACACCGGCTTCAGCCACAGCGTAGTGCTCAACTAGAGCCGATTCAACTTCAAAAGGACCGACGCGGTGGCCAGAAGTATTGATTACGTCATCGGCCCGGCCAACAAACCAGAAATAGCCGTCTTCGTCTTTCCAGGCATTGTCGCCAGAGAAGTACCAGCCCGGAATTTTGAAGTACTCGTGGAATTTAGGTTCGTTGCGCCAGACTGTTCTAAGCATGGCTGGCCAGCCTGGTCTGACCACCAGGCGTCCTAGTTCACCTGCTTCTAGTTCTTCACCGTCATCATCAACGATGGCGCCGTAGACGCCAGGCAAAGGTTTGCCCATAGAGCCTGGCTTAATGGGGTTGCAGGGCAGATTGGCAATAAGTTGCATGCCGGTTTCAGTTTGCCACCAGTTATCGTGGATGGGCAGTCCGTAGACCTTCATACCCCAGCGCACTACTTCAGGGTTGAGAGGCTCACCCACCGAAAGTATATGGCGCAGGCTTGCTAGCGAATGTTCGTAGACAGCTTCATCGCCAGCCTTCATCAGCATGCGCAGGGCTGTTGGTGCTGTATACCAAACTGTCACTTTGAGCTTGTCGATTACTTGATACCAACTGGCGGCATCGAAACGACCTTCATAGCTGACACAAGAAGCACCATTTGACCAGGGACCAAAGATACCGTATACGGTGCCGGTTACCCAGCCTGGATCGGCTGTGCACCAGTAAATATCGTCATCTTTAAGATCGAGCACCCACTTGGTCGTCATATGCTGACCAAGAATGTCGTTGTGCACGTGCACCACGCCTTTAGGCTTGCCAGTGGTGCCAGAGGTGTAGAGCAGGTAGAGTGGATCTTCTGGATCCATCGGCTCACACTTTAGCTCAGTTGACTGGTTAGCAACTAATGAGTTGTAGCAGAGTTCGCCATTTTTCAAATCTTTTTCGGTGGCATCTACAACAATAATATGTTCGAGGTCGGGTAGTTCCTTTTTGATGCCGTCAATTTTGTCTTTGAGGGCCGGATTTGTGATCACTACTTTGGCTTCAGAATCTTGCAAGCGATCGCGCAGAGCGTCTGGGCCGAAGGCTGAGAAAAGAGGTCCGGCTATGGCGCCAATTTTAGCTATGGCAATGGTGGCAATATAAAGCTCGGCTACCCGGGGGAGGAAAACGAAAACCCGATCGCCTTTCTTGATGCCAATAGACTTAAGGGCATTGCCGAGACGATTGGCAGCTTCGTATATCTCGAGGAAGGTGAATTTGGTCAAATCGCCCTTGGGATCGACTGAATAGAGGGCGACCTTGTTTTTGCGACCATTTACAAGATGGCGGTCGACAGCGTTGTAAGCGGCGTTAACTTTGCCACCGGCAAAGTAGGATATTTCGCGCTTAGCATCTTCCCAGGAGAAGGTGTTGTAGGTTGTCTCATAGTCTTCTAAGTTGCAGCGCACAGGAAACTTTTTGATGATTTCTTGTCTCACGCCTTTCGGTGTCTTATGTGGCTCGGTAGAGAGCTGATCTGCAGTTTGTGCAGCGTTCTTGGCCTTGTGGCCCGTATTCTTAGAGCCAGAGCTGGACGAACCCTTAGGATCCTTTTCGACAACCTTCATAAATTCCTCCAAAAGGGCGGATGATTAAACGCGTGAATATGAGACTATCTCGACCATGAGTTGTGACCACGACTGGGCCTTCAAAAAATCAAAAGGTCAAAATATTAGGAGAGTAAGTGTAACGCTTGTTAAGGTTCATTGCTCATCTTTAACGGGCGTCTGGACTTAAAATTACGAAAGCTGCAGCCTGATAATATTAAAATTTAAACAGGCGAGCTTTATTGGGTACATAGCTCATAAGGCAGTTAATTCTAAGGTAAGTGTAAATGTCGCAAGTCTGGATTGATCACAAAGACGCAGCCAATAAGGCTCTTGATGCTAAAGATTGGGAGCTTGCTATAAAGGAATGGCAAGCAGCCCTCGAAGAAGCAGAGAAGTTTGCTAAGGGTGATGGTCGCCTGGTTACTTCGATAGAAGGCTTGGCTCAGGTGCAGTTTCTCAAAGGAAACCATGCTGAGTCTGAATCACTTTACAAGCGTGCTCTGACCTTGAGAGAGAGTGCCCAGGGTAATGATCATCAGGACATCGCCACAGTGCTCAATAATCTTGGCGCGGTCTACTTTAAGCGGGGCTTCTATAAAGATGCCATGAGTCATTTTGAGAGGTCTTTAGCTCTGCGGCGCAAGTGTTTTCCTGCTGAGCACCTAGAAGTTGGTAAGTCGCTCTATCATCTAGCTCTTGTTTGTCATGCCGAGCAGCGCTATGACGAGGCTGACGGACACTACCGCAAGAGTCTTGATATCAAGAATAAGTCTCTCGGCAACAATCATCCAGACTTGATCAATCTATTGCGCAATTACGCCCATCTGCTGCGTAAGACCTCTCGCGATTCGATTGCCTCTCAAATGGAGCAGTTCGCTAGCGGTATCGAGGCTAAGCTGAAGGCTTAGACGAACCAAAGACAGAATAATTGAAAACTATTTGTCCATATCCCGACTGCCATTCAGTTTTTGAGGTGGTAGGAGAGCAATATCAACTCAGTGATCGTTTTGGCTGCGGGCAATGCCCAGCATGCAGCCGCAATTGTGTGGCTAGACCAGAGGAACTAATTACTCAACTGGCTGGCAAGCGAGCTATCAGTGCTGCTGATGTAACCACTGATAGATCAATTTCCGCTGGCGATCCTGATGCCGCTAAGTTAGTAGTGGTGCTCGATGACATTCGCAGTTTGCACAATGTTGGCGCGGTTTTTCGCACTGCTGATGCGGCGGGATTTTCTCATGTTTATCTTAGTGGTATCACCGGTGTGCCACCACGAAAGGAAATTTCCAAAGTCAGTCTTGGCGCTGAAGATTGGGTGCCTCACTCATATCACCTCTTTCTCCCTGAGATATTGCTGCCGCTTAAGGCCGCTGGCTATAACATTGTCGCTTTGGAGCGCAATCAAAATTCCTGCTCGCTCTATCAAGCCTTAACTACTGGTGCCTTGAAATTACCGCTATGTTTGCTTGTAGGAAATGAAGTTCAGGGGGTTTCAATCGAAGCTCTGGAGCTCTGTGATCAGGTTTGCCATCTAAATATGCGCGGCAAAAAAGAGTCACTGAATGCCTCTGTAGCTTTTGGTGTCGCCGCCTATTTTCTGGCAGAGTCTTTGCTTTAGCTAAACACCGAGAATTGCATAAAGAGGCTCAGGGTGGTTAAGCATAAGAAAATTAGGCCAGCAATTAGAGCGGCCTTAGAGTCAGAAGCGATTTCTTCACCCTTAATGTCGAAGCCCACCATGCGAGCACGCATGAAACAAAGTGCGGTAATTAGACTTAAAAAGATTGGCACCAGGTGATGCATCAGGGCCAAGGGCAGCACGGGATCGGTCATTATATAAACTGTGGTTGGCTTTGCGGGCGCCTTGGCATTAGCTATGGCACTGAGATCTTTTTCTGCTGCTGTCTCCATTGAGCTGTCAGCTGGCTTTTCGGCTGGTCTTTCCGCTGAGGTGCTATCTTTTTGTTTGCTGGCTTTCTTAGATCTTTTGTTAGTCTTGGTTGCTACTTTTGTTTTCTTTTCAGGGCTGCTTACCGTCTTGTTAACTGTGTCACTGCCTGCTGCTAGTACGAAAATTTGATCATTGTCAGCGGTGAGAAAACGACCATTTCTGTTGCAGCCGCGGACGAAAAATTTAGTACATTTGAGAATATTGTTTTCATTGTACAGCGCGCCATAGCAGCCAATGGCGCCTGGTAGCGAAGATTCATCGGCGCCTAGATGCACGCCTCCTTCAAGGTTGAGCTTCATGTCTGAGCCGTCTTTATCGTTCGTGCGGTCCGAGATGATCTGGATGCTCATTGCTTTGCCGTTGTAGGGGCTACTGTAGGCGAATTGAAACTCAGCGCCGGGCGGAATAGTTCTTGGGTATTCCCCACTGCTGAGGAAATAGGCCTGAGCATAGTTTGTTAACTGCCGCATTTTTTCAAAGACACGGCTATCTGGCCCGGTTGATAGATAGTAGTTAATGCCATCAGCACTTTTTATTATCGAGAGATTTTCAGCCATCCAGATTTGCTTCTCGCTAACAGATTGGCTTAGAGCAGAAAACAGATCGCCCCAGTTACTCTTTATGCGCTTCAGCGGTACTTTAGTGGCTCCGCTTGGGTTGACGATTATGACTTCTGTTCCCAGAAGTCTTAGCTGCTTTTTTTGATCAGGTGACTCATACACTGTTGCAGAGCTTTTTGTCGTTGCCGCAGGACCAGTCTTTACTGGCTTGCCCGAGAATAAGTAGAGCATCAGTCCAATTAGCACCGCTGCCGCAATGAAGGGAATGCCAAAGTCTTTCAGTAGGCGACCGGTGCGAATGCGACTTTGTTCGCTTTTTGATGGCCGCCTGCCTTTGGCGTTGGAGCGAGTGTTGACCTTGCTGCGATTGGTCAGACTTGCTATTGCCTCGGCTGTATAGGGTTCTTCTTCAAATTCGTCTAATTGCTCAAATTGCTGTGACTCCGGTCTCTGTGCCAGGGCATTGCCATAGCTAGCCTTTTCGTTGCTGCCATTGCGCTGCGGTGGGGATGGCATCGGTACTAGGGCCGGGTTCAGGGCTAGTGCTTCCTGGGCATTGATTTGCGGGAAGTGCACTCCGCTGGTTTCGTTGTATTTTGCTGATTGGCTAAAGCCTGTCTTACTGGCGGGTGCAACCGGCATGTCCTTGAGCATTTCTCTGGCGAAGGCTTGCATGGCTGATTCGCCAAGCTGTCCTTGGGCGATTTCCATTGCATTGAACTGCGGGTTTGATGGCTGGTTTGCAACAGGATTTGGCGAGGGATTGAGCTGGTTGGCTGGCGTGATCGCGTTAATAGCGTTGAGTTGACTATTGGTGGCGGCAGCTTGCTGTTGTAGTTGATTTTGAATTTGTTGTTGTACTTGTTTGAGAACCTGTTTGTGCACTTGAGGTTCTGGCGGTGGGCCAATCTCTGCTGAAGAATTACTGGCTGCTGGTTGTTGGCTAGCAATGTTGCCAGTTCGCTGCTCTTGATTGCCGTTGCTCTGCTGGCTATTGCCTTGCTGACTATTAACTTGATACATAGAAGGGTCGTCGTATTGAGAGCGCATGGCGCCCTGATTGCGCATCATATTGACCAGGTAGGTGTGTCGCTCTATCAGTCTTACTGCCAATGGATTATCAGCCTGCATGCACTGCTTAGCCGTGGCGATGGCTGACTCTACAATGTGCAAGGCGTCTTCTGTTTTACCCATCATCTCGTTTGTTTCGGCAATCTTGAGCAGCATGCTCACCATATCGGGATGAACCCGGCCGAGGATCTTTTCACCAATTCTGACCAGCCGCCAGTTGGTACGTAGCGAGTCTTCGTAGCGCCCTACTGACTGATAAGCATCGGCAAGATTTTGCAAGCATTCGGCCAGCTCTGGCGCTTCTGGCCCATTCTGCCGTTCCAGCCCACTGAGCGAGCTTTCAAATAAGGGTACGGCCTCATCAAAGCGACCTGCTCTGGCCAGCAAATTGGCTTGTTCTAGATTATTACTGGCAGCCTGTGCGGGCATTCGAAAGTTTTCGCTTTGCATGTCCGTTACTGACCTGGGTTATTTTTATTGGAGTTCAATATGATCACAGCATTATTCACATTGGGTTCATACCCACAATGCTAGTGTCTTCTATCATGTCTGTTTACCATGTCCGATAGATATTAGGAGTAAATCGTGGCTAGTTCGAAAACAACAATAAAGCAAAACATTGACTGGAGATATCATCGCTCTGGATGCTCAACCTGTCAGAAGACTGAAGATTTCTTGCAGCAGCATCAGCTTGGCGCGGTTGAGATGGTCGAAGCCAAGAGGAAGGCTCTTGGTGCCGCTGAGGCCCTTGAGTTAGCGCAGTCGGTTGACGAGATTTATGCCACCAAAGGCAGTAATCGAGTCTATTTCAATCTCAAAGAAGAAAAGCCTGAGCAAGACAAGCTTTTAGCAGCCATGCTCGGACCAACCGGTAACTTGCGGGCGCCTATTTTGCGCAAGGGTCGCGTACTTCTGGTTGGTTTTGACAGAGAAAACTACAGCAAAGTGCTGCTGGATTAATGGTTGAAATTACTTTCGCTGACAGCAAAAAGAGGGTCTAGCATTAGACCCTCTTCCATTAAATTCTTGGTTTCTTAAGTGCTCGATTGCTGATCGTCATAGTGCGTATCGTCGGTAAGGAAGCCAATTACTAGACCGCTTACGGCGCCAACCACTAAGCCCCAAGCCAGACCACCTTTCCAGCCAAACATTGGCACTACGCTTACAGGCAAAGGCCAAACTTTAATCACTTCGAACGAACCGGCTACAACAAAAGCCGAAATGATGCTGATTACAAACATCGCGGCAATGGGAAGTGAGGAACTGGTGGCTTTCTTGGTACCCATTTATTACGTCCTAATGCACTTTTGACTAAAATACAGAGCAAATTGTAGCATCGCCTGGGGTGAAGCAGCCCAGGTTTCTCACTGGCTTAACAGAGTAAATACATTCTTCAAACTTCAAAAAATCTCATACTAATAGGACCTCTGGCTCAATAGGCCCAAGCCGGCAATGGTTTTAGCATCCTGAATTTGACCATTGTGAACCATAGCCCAGGCTTCAGTTAAGCTTAGTTCGATTACTTCGGTTTCTTCGTCGAAGTCAAGGTTTTTGCCCTTGTATGTGAGATTTTCGGCCAGGTATATATAAATAATCTCGTTGCAGAAGCCCGGTGCGCTGTACATTCTTGAAAGTTCTTGCCAATTTTCGGCCAGGTAACCGGTTTCTTCGGTCAGCTCTCTTTGGGCCGCTGGAAAAGGATCTTCGCCTGCTTCAATTCTGCCGGCTGGCAGTTCGATTAGTTCTCTATCAACTGAATAGCGATATTGCTTCACTAGTATTACTTTTTTTTCGGTTGTTAAACCCGCGATTACCACGCCACCATTGTGTTCGACCACTTCTCTTGTGGCGACCGTGTTGTCAACACTGAGGGTGTCAACCCGCAAATTGATAATTGCGCCTTCCCAGATTCGTTCGGTAGATACGCAATGATCCTTGGTAAAAAGCATTAGTTCCTCATAATCGCGCCAAAGTAACGGCTTATCCTAAAGCAAAGCATTGGCAGTAGCAATCATCTAGAATTTGGTTGTGATTGCTACTCTCAGTCTTTAAGTAAATTTTGAATTACCAGCAAAGTCTTGACTACATAAAGTCGCTTGTGCCGACTTTAGAGCGACCAAGCCTTAGGCGTATAGAAGAATTCTTCAATGCCCAAGGCCTGCCGCAGTCAACTCTTGATTGTTTTCATGTGGGTGGCACCAATGGCAAGGGCTCTGTTAGCACCTTAATCGCTTCAATGCTTGAGGCTCTTGGCCATCGCTGCGGCAAATTTACCGGACCTCATTTGCTCTCTTTCAATGAGCGCTTTGTGATTAACGGCCAAGCCATTGCTGCTGAGCCTTTTGCCCAGGTGGCGAGTCAAACTAAAGAGTTATCAGATCAGTTTGCTCTAGATCATCCAGATTTGGGTGCTCTCACTTGGTTTGAGTTCCTTACAGCTATGGCTGTTGCCTACTTCAAGCAAGAGCAAGTGCGCTACAGCGTGTTCGAGGTTGGAATGGGGGGGCGTTTTGATGCCACCAATATCTTGACTAATGTGCGCGCCACTGTTTTGACAAATGTCGATCTTGATCACATGCAGTTTCTTGGTGATACCAGAGAGAAAATTGCTTTTGAAAAATCGGGAATAATTAAGAGAGGTGTTCCTGTTGTCACCACCTGTGATGGCGCTGTTTTGGCTGTCATTGCTGCTCGAGCTGAGGAGCTGAAATGCCCCGTCTATGTGCTCTCTCATTTAGCAGATAGTCATGACTTAGGTGATTTGTTTGAGAATTTTGAGATTCAATGTTTGGGTCTAGAGCATGAAACGAATAAGCTTACTGATTTTGTTGAATTGCTCAAGAAGGAGTTTTTTGTAGAGGCCAATCAGCCACGCTTTGTTTCGGGCTTGAGCGGTTCGTATCAGCGAGTAAATATACTGACGGCGTTAATTGCCTTGGGCGCTAGTGGAATCTTGACTGAGCATTTGATGGCAAGTCCTGAACAAAGGCAGGCTGCCATTCAATCACTTAAGCTAGGTTTGTCAAAGGCCAGCTGGCCTGGTCGCTTTGAAATATTTGAAAAGGTCAAAATGATTTTGGACGGCGCTCACAATCCCCATGGTGCAAAAGCTCTACGAGCTTCGTTGTTAGAGAAGTTTGGTCAAGTAAATTTTGTTTTTCTCCTCACTTGTTTTGAAAATAAAGATGCCGAAGAGTTACTGCATGCGCTTTTAGGGCCAGGTGATACTATTCTTGCTTTTGCACCAGAGAGTGAGCGAAAGATGCACCGACCAGAATATTTGCTGGGCATTGCTCAAGCTGCTGGTGCTAATGGATATGTAGTCGAGAATTGTGCTGAAGCGGTGAAGTGTAGTGAAGAAATCTTGGCAAACAACAGTGCATATGCACCTTACCTAGTTGCCGCTGGGTCTTTTGCCACGGTGCGAGAGGCCAGCCGCTATATAAATTCTCAAAGACTAGGTAAAATCGAATCACATCAGGGGTGATAAGTTGAATTCTGACCATACGTTTAATCTGGCTGGGCACATCAGGCATCAAGGCCTGTCGTTGGCTGGAGTGAGGGTCTTGCTGTTTGACCAGTTCGCTCACGAGAGTGATAGCTTGGTTGGGGCCGAGCCCCTGCGTGAACTCAAGACTGGAGCTAAAGGTGACTTCTCATTTTCGGTCAAGACCGGCGTCTATCGTATCGAAGTTGTTCCAGCCTCCGCTACGCGTATTCTTGGTCATTCGCTTTCAGAGATTAAAGTAACCACTAATACTAATCTCAATATTTCTCTTGCTACTGGCTCGATTGTTTCTGGTCGAATTAATAGCTCACCTAAGCAAAATTCTAATTTAACCGTAGAAATGCTCACTGGAACTGAAGTTGTTGTTTTGGGGATCGAGCCATCGTCTTATAAGGCTGTCAGTCCAGTTGCTGAGGACGGTAGCTTTAGCTTGGTGGTGCCCCGGGGTAAGTATCATATTGCCTTGCGCTGTTCTCAGTTCGACAGCGAAAACCGAGAAACTTTGGCTCCGGCGAAATTCAAGCTAGTTTCGACGCACAGTGATGTTATAGCGATCTCGCACGATGTCGATCTAACTCTTGAATGGCCAGAACTTTTTCCCTTTCTAGGAGAGATCGTTGATCATTCCGGTCAACCAGTGGCTAATGCCTTGGTCATGGTTGAACCGGCAGTATCGCGACGCAGTCTGCTTTTGAGTGAGCTTAGTTTCGCTGCTCGCACTCTAAGCGATGAGATGGGGCGTTTTCAGCTATCACTTGAAGCAGGCTCTTACGATATTGTTGTTGAACCGCCTGAATCGATGCTTTTTGGCTGCGTCGAGAAAGACTTGAATGTCACCGCGAGCTGCCAGCATCGCTTTGTTCTGGCTCAAGGCCATCGTCTGAAAGGGCAAGTGGTTTTCGATGATCATCTGCTGTCGCAGAGTCTTGTGCGCGTTCAATGTATTGATAGGCAAAAGCAAGAATATATAACTCGCACTGATAGTGATGGTCAGTTCGCAATTACAATTCCTGAGGGAAGCTATAAACTAATTGTGCAGGCGCATCCAAAGGATTCACCACCGGTAACAATTGATGGTGCTGAGTATAGTGCCCTGGCTCCCTGGACACGCAACATAGTCGTCGGTGGTGATACTCACGTTGCCGTGCGCTTGTCTCTGGGAACAGCTCTCAGGGGACGCATATGTGATGATTCTGGCCAAGCTCGCTCTAGTGTTAAAGTCTCTGTCTATGCCGCTCACTCGGGTCAAGCTCAGTTTCTACCCGAGGGACGAAGTGCCCTCGCCTATGGTATTACCGATGGCGAAGGTTGCTATTGTCTGTTCTTGACCCCAGGGCAGTACTGGTTGGTGGTGCACAGTGATTTTTCTAATGCCAAGCTAGTTGAGATTGCTAGTGAGCCATTGACAGAGGACATTGTTTGGCATGGCTGGTCTCAAATAAAGTTTGAGGTCATTGGTGAAGACAATCAGTTGATACCCCGCTGCCAGGTCTTCTATCAACCCTATGGCTCTGATTTAGATCTCGACTGGGAAGAGTCGCTCTCTAGCAAGGGAACCTTGGCTCTTCCCCACGGCTATGTGCTTACAGGCGAGCAGGGCAGCTGTCTTTTGACTTTGCCCTCTGGGGTGTATACCTTTAGGTTTACTCCACCTGATGCTGGCTCTTTTCAAGAAAAAACTATCAGGCAACTCTCTGTAAGTGCTGATCTCAGCCGTCGCGTCACTCTTGAGCTTAAAAACTCTGCAAATTTGGGTAGTTGAATGAAAATGGCTTGGCTAACTAATGGTTTTTTCAGCAGCTTCTTTTCGTCTGCTTGTTTAATAGCAAGTCTAGCGTCATGCAGCAATAGCGATATTGGTCAGCCAGTTAGTGTCACTGCCGCTCCTTTAGCAGTGCATACCAGTTACTTCAAAGATAGTAAGTCAAAAGACTTTCGCTCACTCGATGAGAGTGTACTCAAAGATCCTAACTTCGATGCTTTTACAATCTGGTTCTATCATTGCTTTGCTGATTTTCAAACTCAAGATGAGCATGTTGACGATACAGCTGGTGCCTCATCGGTGCGGCTTAAAATTAAGGCTGTGCAAATTCGCTTGAGTTGTCCTATCACCATTTGGCTGGCGAAAGATTCACCAGTTTTAGTCAGTGAACATGAGAAAGGTCATGTTTATATTTGTAGCAAGGTCTATGGTCGAGCCCCTAAAGTGGCTCGAGACGCAGCTCTTCTCGTTGTTGGTAAAAGCTACAACGGCATGGGTAGTAGCGTTGCCGCTGCTCGGCGGATGGCTATCGCTCAAGCTGAAGGAGACATTGCCCAGGTTTTTCGTGAAAAAATAGTCGCTTTGGCCGACGAGATATCTACTGCCTACGACGCTTTGTGTAGCGATGATCTCGCTGTAAATTCTGGCAAACGCTCTAAGAAAACACAGCAATCACTTGCTGATTTGGCGTATCAACAAGTGATTGGAAGAGATGTAAAGTTTCTCTAAAAAGTCTTAGTGCAGTCTGCTTTTGATTCCGTTGAGCTTAGCTGAGAATTTCTGAGCCTCGGCTCCGCGGTTGTTTTGAGTTAAGACTGTGATTATGCGCTCGTAAACACCTTCAATTCGGGCATTGTAAGGGTCTCCTAGTTCTTGTTCCTGGCGAGCTAAGGCTCTATCGGGGTCTGTCAATACTTCACTGTCTGGCATTGTTGAAGCGCCAACATGTCGACCCTTGGTGCTCTTCTTCACCTCAGAGCCAGCCGTTGCTGTGGCTGCCGGCTTAGTTGGTTTGATTTCTTTGGCATTCTTGGCTCTTTCTTCTTGCTCGTCTAGAGCCGCTATTAGCTTGCCGATCGAAGTATGGGCTTGTTCATCGTCCCCAACTGAAATCATTCGTTCTACATCGAAGAAGCTACGCAGGAACGGTCCTACCCCGACACCTTTACTGTCGAGATTTTTTAATTTGCCTAGAGCTTTGTCGCGCAGATCTTTGTCGGCACCATCTACAGTGGCAAGACTTTGGACGTCAACTTTAGTTGTGACTGTTACAATTTGAACTGGTGTAAGAGCCGATTGAAGGCTGCTATCTAGGCGGCTCAATTGACTAGCATCGAAATCGATCTGCTTGAAACTACCTTTCATGGTTGGATCGGCAAAACTGACTTTTACTTTTTTTGCTGATGTTCCGACAGTCTCAATAGCTTTTTCTGCAATCTTTAAGGCTTCATAGCGCATATCGCGTTCGGTCATATCGCGGTCAGCATCGGCAATAACCTCTAGGGTGTCGCCCACCATATTAGTATCGATATGATTGGCACTGCGTGCCGATTCTCGTTGTTGCAGGTAAGCTGACAGGCGGTTGGCCGGATCATTGACTTCATCGTCTTTGATTGTTAGTGACGCTAGCAGTTGCTCTTTGCCGAGTTGACCAGAGCCGAAAGCTTTGACATCACCTGCGGTGACCGATACGATTTTGCGTTTGTTTATATTGACTGAGTTGTAGAAGTAAACAGTGACACGACCTATCTCAGTGGGTGCCAAGTCTATTGTCGTTTTTGCGATTAATAGTGCTTCGATTTTGCAGTCATTGTCGTTGGCGCGAGTATTACGGTAGGTCGATATATATACTTCGCTGCCATTTATTGCAGCCCTGACCCCAGTTCCGTTGGCCAGAATTTTGGCTTGATCTACAGCTTTGACGATTTGATTGACTGTAACTGCAGCTTGAGCTGAATATTGCAAGCCAATGCTCAGTCCAATTGACAGTAGGGTAGCCAGGGCTAGTGAATTGATTTTGCGGCTGGTAGCTATGCGCGACACTATACTTCCTCACTCGGTAGACTACGAAATAAGGTTCATTTTAGCAGTCCTTGATGAATTTCTGCCAATCTGCTGCCTTCTTCACATCACTCATCTTGGAAACGAATAGTAATTGATGTGTCACTTTGCAGTAATCTATTAAATATGGAAATTCAGTTTAGTATGAGAATACGGATGCGAGTTCTCACTGCCGCTATAGTAGCTAATTGTTTGGCGCTGATAATGCTCCAGCCTGTTAGCGCTAAGGGCCTCAAGCGTGTCGACCTGGTGGTCAGTGGAAGTAGCTGTGCGTCTTGCTTGATTCGCATCGAGAAGAAGCTAAGAACTACTCCTGGCGTGCTCAAAGCCATGGTATCGGTTTATCGACCCTATCCAGCTGTCGTTGTTTACAACTCTGATAAGACTTCTTTAGCGGCGCTAAAGAAAGTGCTTGAGTCTGAGAAAGCAAGCGCTGAAAAGATTGTCGAGGTTCAGGTAAAAGAAGTACCAGCACTGCTTTTGCCCTCGAGCAACTAGCTTTCGCCATAGTTCATGTTGGTCTTGGCGGTGCAATACCCACGATTGCCTCCGAGGCCTGAGTGTTAATGGTCATTTCTGGCCCTAGGCTCAGAAATGGTATTGGCACGGGTAAGACAATGGTGACCGTGCATTTGACGTTAGCCATGCCGTCATGGGTGCCATCGTACTTATCAAGTTTGAGTACGAGATTTTTATAGGTCGGCGACTTATTAAAATTCGTTTCCACGTCAGCTACTGCGGTTGTGGCTTCCGCCAGGTCAGAAGCATTGGCTGCGGCTCTTGCTGCTTGCTTGGCTAAACCATTGCAAATATCACCGCCGATGTAGACCACGGCCAGATCGATAATGGCTAGAACAATTGGCACAAGCACAATTGAGCCTACTAATACTTCGATGATGCTCTGACCACGAGGGCCGCGCCTGCGATTGAATTTGAATATGCTGTTCAAGTTGGAACGATCCATCGATTTGTCACCTGACTATTCTAACTGGGGATGTTCTCAATCACTGAACGACCGCTAAATTTAAAGGTCACTGGTTTGTTCAGGCCAGGTATAGGGAGCGGAAATGGAATTTGAAGGAATGGCCGGCATTCAACTTGTAAGTTGAGATGAATGAACTTGACCTTGTTAGAGCCTTCGTTGAGATCGATGTAGCAAGTTTGTACTGGCACCGAACCGGTGCTGGCAAATCTACCAAGGCCGAGCTGAAGCCAATTATTGATTATGTTGTTGAGGGCACCTGTGGGCGAGGTGCTAGCCGTGAGGTCTGCCTTCAGTGCTGGTGGCGTGGTGCTGTTGTCTAATACCAACACATTTTCGATGGCAGCCTGGCGCAGTAAGAGGGTATCTAAGTAGAGGCAGTCGGCATACGAAATAGCCATACCGATCAAATTTAGGAAGGGAAAGAAGAAGACCATGATAAAGATGAACAGAGCTGGAGCGAATTCAGTAATTGCGCTCCCTCTATATGTGCGTAACGATCTTACGTTACGAAGCTCGCTGCCTAAGTGTTTCATCTAAATTTCCGCTACAAGTCAATAAATTCTGTTAAAAGGTCGTACATGGTAGATTATGCCCCTATCTGTGCAGGTTTCAACGTTTATTCTTATACGTCCAAAGGTTTTCACTGAGATAAGTGGGGCTATTACCACAGCATGGGCTAAATTACATAAATTTCGCTTGTCAAAGAATATTAAACTGCTATAATAAACCGGCCAAGCTTATGTTGTTACCCTGATACCAGCCAAGTTTGAGCATTTAGTAGATTCTCTCAAGTGCCTTTCACGGCTACTTGTCAGAATTTTGAGTTATTGGTTTGCGTTAGAAATTAGTATCAATTTCAGTTAGTAAGGTTCGTTTCAGATTCATTATTATTCGGCGAGGTTCTTTTCGATGGAACGTTTTAGAAGGAAGCGCGCAGCCTCCATGGTCTTAGTGGTTGCATTCATTTTGGCCCTGGCGGTAATAATAGTGGCGGCAATCGCACTTATTAACTTGCTTGGCGGCGGTCAGCAGATGCAGCGCGCGACCGATGCCGGGAACCTTTCCCTAGCTCGATCTGTTTTAGTGAAAGTGGCCGTACCTATTCCTAATAGTGGCGATGCAGTTCAATTTAACGGAGTAACCGATCATACTTCGGGTACCAATGGTGTCGTCAATTTGCGCAACATCAACCGCGTGATGGCGCAGTCAATGATAGTTAACTTCAATGCTCACCAAATTTCTAAAGATGGCCTAGACCAAGGAGCTACTTCTCACGCTGCTTCTATCACATTGACAGCGCAGGCTCTTGGTAAGCAGCTAAGTGATCAACTCGCCAAGCCATCTTCTGTTGAAGACTTTTTCAGCTCGATTGCCAAACTAAACCCAACTAAGCAATTCGGACCGCAAGATATATCACCCCTTGGTGCACCAACTTTCTCGTATCTAGACAGAACTGGTGCGTCAAACGTTTATATCGCTGCATCGGCTATGCCTGACTTTGACTTTGCTACCAAGACTTCAAAGACCTATAACGATAAGGTCAGCGGTTGGGTCACTTCTGTCAGCTCAGATATAGACCCTAGTGGTAATCATAACTACCTCAAAGGATACCTTGAGGGAATGACGCCAGACACTAGCTTTGCCAATACTTATTTCGTTCCTCTTAAGCCTGGTGCTAAGCCACACTTAGTTAGTCAGGTAGATTTCGATTTGAACAGCAAAGCTTCAAATGGTGCTAATGCCTTCAGTTGGTCCAAGCCAGTTCCAAACTCTCTCTCTTTGAAGGCTCAGGCTCTTTCTGCCCAAGGCTACAATGGTGGCTTTAATGCTTGTGCCATAGTTGAACCGATTGATCCTAAAGGGTTTGCTGCGGCACTTCCTCATGGTTTTATCCGTATTCAAAACGGTGCCAGCTCACCTGCTACCGGCGTGGCAAACGGTAATAAGCAAGACGTTTTTGTCTATGTTATGAACAATCCACAGGTTTATCCCGTTGATGTCAACGGAAAACCTCTTCCTTATTTTGTTGGTACTAACGATTCACCACTTCCTGGTGGCTGCAGTAACGGTTCTGACTACGTGACTAAAATTGCTCAAGATATCAAAGACGGAAAGACCCCTGACTGCAGTGGTTTGAGTGTAGGTGTGGCTCTGTCTGGAGATAGTCTTGGCTTAGGTGGTGTAAGTCAAGCTAATTGCAATTCCATTGGTGGCATTGGTGGTGCCAATGTCGACAATATTGCCCTCGATAATGCATCATCTAAAGCCAATACTGATATGGCTTTGTATAACAAGCCTGATAGTCGCAACCTGTGGGCCAGACCGGTGATTGAGGCTGCTTACAATATTCAGCCGCCAACGCCAGTTAGCAGCGGTACTGCTAGTGTCAACGTAGCTGATATAGTCAATCTAAAGCTACTTAGTGACAGAACCGAGGGTAACGACTTCCATCCGGGTACTTATCAGTCTGGTATAGCTCACGTTCCGGCTAGCCGCAGTCCCCTCAGCAGTCCTAACTATCGCATCACCACTGACCAGGGTGTGCACCTTGATAGTAAGAGTCCTGAAGGCCTTACCTTGAATGGAACGATGTGGAAGTATTTGACTCAGCGCATGTATCAAATAGACCCAGAGTGGCTCAGCTATGCTAACAAGGGTGTTTATGCTTCTGAGAACAGGCCACTAGATTACATTCTCAGTCAGAACATCGTGCCCATGGGCGGACGAGGCTATATCTACTTTAGCCAGAGTGCCAACGGTGGTAAGGGCGGGCTGGTCTTGAAGGAAGAGAGTGCAGCGCTATCCGATGCACCATGGCTATCTTCCTTCATCGGTCAACTGCCCGATGCTAAGAGCCCAACCACTCCTACTGAGACTAGACAGTTTGAGTTGATGCCATTCAGTCAAATCAACGTTGCTGGAGATTGGAATTATCCCCAGCCATATGACTTCCCAGGTAAAATCTGCTTGATGAATTGGTTCGCCTTCACTCCTTCTAGTGGGTGGAACAACCTTCTTGGTCAGCTCAACATGGGAGCTATCAGCACTACTTGCTGCCCTGAGGGATCAACAGGGTCTGGTGCCTTTGGTATTACCTATTCAGGAAGTGGTGACACCATCACCATTCCCAACGGTTGTGCTTGTCCTGCTACTACTAGCTGTGATTCAACAGGACCTTGCTAGGCAGTACTTAGATACGCTACTAAGCGAGTTAATTTGTGGCATGGGTCATCTGGCTCATGCCGCATTTTACGTGTTAAGGTATAGTTCTTAGTTGGTAGTGCAGCATTCGGGGTCGGAAAATTCAAAGTGGCACAAAACAAACCACAAGGATCAAAGGCTTTGTCGATAACTACTTGCTATTCTTTTGCTTCCCTTTTGCTACAGAGTTGGGGCCTGAGTTTGCTACTTGCAGCTCCAGCACAATGCCAACAACAAGTTCAACAGCAACAGCCAGTTGTACAGAAACCACGTAGGCCGGCTCCGGTTGAGAGTGTGCATCGCAATTTGCAGCAATGGCCCAGCACCGTGCCGGTGCCGCTGCCCCCTGATGCCAAGTTTGTGGCTGGCTACCAGAGCCAGTACTTAAGTACTAAGAGTATGACTTTCTTTCGCTTTACTACAGTAAATCCTCCAGCTAGTCTGGTGGATTGGTACAAGCGTAGTTTGCAAAGTGCTGGATGGGCTGTTCGCGAAAGTGCCACAGCCTCGGGCCGTTCGGTCTCGACCATTTCCGCTATCAAAAATGGTGTCAGTTGTTCTATCAACGTGTTGGCTCCCCTTACAAGTAAAGACCGCACAGCTGTCCAGATTTCCTACTCTGATCGCTAGGGCTAAATTGTGAATAGATTTACTAGAAGATTGCAAACCATTGGGTTTGCTTCGCTTGCTTTATTTGCTTTATTTACTTCTGCGCTTGTCAAGGCTGAGGCCCAGAAGGTGACCCCAGATGCAGTGCCAACAGCAAAACAAGTAGAGCAACTGCTGAAGACTCAGCCGAAAACCTATGGTGCCCACTTTGCCGCGGGGCAATTGTATGAGTCACAAGGTTTTTATGGTCCAGCTCAAGATGAATATCGCCAGGCTTTAAAGTTTCCACCTGTTAAACCTGATGCCTACAAGCGACTGGCTCAACTGGCTTTGAAAAGTAGTGACTATGCTGCGGCAGAAAAGGTTGCAGTTGATGGTTTGCATTTGTTTCCTAAAGACTATGGCATGCTTTTGACTGCTGGCTTTGTATTGCAGAACCAAAGCAAGCTGCCCGCTGCTATGAATATGTATCTTCGTGCTCGGGCTGCTCGACCAAATGATGCCCAAATTTGTTTGGCAATTGCCGATGTATTGGCTGCTCAAAACAAGCCAGAGCAAGCTTTGGTTGAAATTGGTCGCTTTGACAAATTGAGCCCGCCTACCACTCTTAGCATTTACGAAAAAGCCAAGATACTATTAGCACTCAAGCGTTATGATCAGGCCTTGGCAGAACTCGATAAGAACTTTAATCAGGACCCTGCCAATTTTGCCAATAACAAGCTCTATGCCTCGATTTTGGCTAATCGCGGTAATAGGAACAAAGCTCTAGAAGTGGCCCTCTGCCTTTTGGCCAATGCTAATGGCAAAGAGATGGAAATGAGCAAGCAACGCTTGACGAATTTGCTCGGACCTCTGGTCGATGGCGTGCCACCGAATGTGATTGCAAAGGCCGAAGAACGAATTAAAGATGTTAGAGTAAAGGCGCGTATGCACTTCGCTTTGGGTGATGTTTACGATCGCAAGAGCCAGTTTGATTTAGCAATCAAACAGTACGAGTCAGGCCTTAAACTTGATCCTCAATTTGCTCGGGGCCACTATCGCTTAGGGCTCGATCTGGAAAAACATGGCAAAGATATCAATGCTGCTAAAGCCAGCTTTAAGAAAGCTCATGAGCTTGATAATGGTAAAGATCAACAAATCGAAGAGAAATGGAAGTCTTTGAGCCGTTAGCAGTCATGTTTAGGGAGATGAACCATTGGCTAAAGTCTCATACAAGAATAAAGTCTTTACCCTGTCTTTCCTGCTACTGCTTAGCGCTGGTGCGGCTGCCTATTACTTTTACGAGTCGAAGAAGCCTCGCTACCGCTCGACTGAGATTAAGCAGACTACAAGGGCAGTGGTAGTAATTGGTGAAGTTGTTGATGCTTGGTGCTATGCCTCTCAGACCATGGGCCCAGGGCGTGGCCCCGGTCATAGAGCCTGCGCACTTGCCTGCGCTCATGGCGGTGTTAGCATTGGAATTGTTGAAGATGGCACAAAAAATCTTTATGTTGCTGCTAAATACAAGGGTTTTCAGGGCTGCAAAGATTTGCTAATACCTTATATGGGCGAGAAGGTCAAAGCTACTGGTTGGGTGGGTGACCTCGGTGGTTGTCGTATGCTCAAAATCAAAACTGTTGAAGCTCTGACTAAACCAGATCTAGATAACTAAAGAGAGCACCGCCACCACTGGCAATGCTCTTTTAGTATTTCATTTCCTTTTTCTTTTTGGCGTCTTATTCTGTAGTGCCTGTGCCCGCTCCGCTGTCGGTGCCGGAAGTACTGCCTGTGCCGGCTCCGCTGTCGGTACCGGAAGTGCTGCCCGAGCCGGCGTCTCCACCAGTAGTTGAGCCGGTGTCACCGGCTGTTGATGGGTCTGGCGGCACCACTACTGGAGGTAGGGCTTTTGTCGAAACGGTTGCGGCATCTAGCTTCTCGCCAACGTAGCCGGTGTTGAAACCTAGAGATGCGGCCAAGGTGCCGGTGTTGACTTGTCTGCGAAAGCGAATATCAACTGCCATGCCATTTTTCTGATAGGTAGGTCGCATTTTTGGGTTTGGTCCGCTACCTGGTCCCTGGCTATATTGATAGTACTTGCTTGAATTGAAGCCAGAAGTCTCGGCAAAGTCTGATTGATTAGTGATGGCAGGTGGGAGACCAGGGTTTTTCTTGTTGGGGGGAGGTGGTGGTTTGTAGCTGTAAGCCCCGAATCCTGGGCCACCGAGGTCTTTGTTCGGTCTGAGGTCAGCAGGCAATTGACTAACTGCCACTGGTTGCCAGTCCATTGGTTCGCCAGCGTGTCTGCCACCGTTTTTGGTACCAGGTTGATAAACTTGGTCTCTAACATAAACGTCATATACCTTCTTCAGCGTTACTGTGTCTAGAACATAGCCTGTATCAGGAAACTCAAAGGGACCAACTAATTGGTCTCTAGCGACTCCGCTGACTAAGGCATTTACGTTTTCAGAATACATTTGATTCTCGCTAGCTACTGCTAGGTTCAGCGGAGTGAGAGCCTTGCTCTGGTAGCTGACTTGACCAGTGCTGGGGTCAACTCTATAAATGTGAATATTGCCAGCCGGAATGGTGTCAAGTTCATAGACTGTCGAGCTAGTGGGCGAGGAGTGGGTTTTCCATATCACGTCTGCACCAGGCTTGGCAAAGGCGAAGCTAGTATCAAACATATTTGCAGCGGACGAAACATTGAGCTTGGTACCAGCTCGTTTCCACCAGTCTAACAATGCCACTCTAAAGACGTTGCCAGTGCTCTGAGGGAGGCTAGAGTGAGGCCAATCCAGGTCATCCATTCGCGTTCTTGGGGCACCAATGGGATAGTCGCCATTGATTGAGGTTTGATAAGAGCAGTTGTCTCCGTTGTTCAACTGGGCGTTGGTCAGGATTGACATAGGGTTGATTATTTCTGGAGGGATACCATCAGGAAAACTGAAAGTAAGTGCGCCAGGAGCTGGTTTGGGGTCGGCAACGTTGGCTGGTTGGGCGCAAGCTACAGCGTGAATGTCATAACCTTTGGGGTTCTGCGTATCGGTGACGTGTTGATCTGCTTCGGCTTTTATAACCGTTGCTACCTGATAAGGAAGGCCTGGTACTGTTGCTGCCCACTGTTTAGGATCAACTAGTTTAATTGAGTCGCCAATACCGGCAAAAACAAAGTCTACTCCCGAAGTTGGGATGTTTTTATACGAGAGATAGAAATCATTTTGAGAGCTACCAGCAGGTACGTTAGCCATACCGCTGGGGTTAGGAAGCGGTGTGTTAGTCTGGGCACCATTAGTGATGCCACCGAGTGAGAGCTTGAGAGAGTTGGCTATGTAATTGGAAGAGCCGGTCATTCTAATCTGATTGGCTTTGTAGGCGTTCTCGGCATCGGCATAGACATTGATGTTGTTGCCGTTAATGTCTTTGGCTGCGTAACCAGGGGCTAGTGATTTTGTCAATTCTGTTGCCAGAAGAGCCTGAGCTGCTTTGGCCTTAGCAACATCGGCTTTGATGATTGTCTTTAAGTTGGCATCGCCAATTTGGTCGGCAACAATTAAATCAAGACGCAGTGTGCCAAGAATAGTATTGATGCCACGTACCGGTGTGTTGTATGAGTCACCTGCAGTGGTGCTGCTTCCTGTCGGGGCTGCATCAGATAGTGAGATCCAACCATAATCATCGGTATTGATTGCAATCATGCTTAAGTCGCGAGCGGCTGCTAGTGCTGCGGCTTCAATGGCATTGCGTTGTTCACTATTGCTGCCGAGGAGCCGTATATAACTAAGGCTGAAGAAAGCGAGAATGGCAACAATGGCTATGGTAACTGCGGTACTGAAAACCAGCATATTGCCGCGCCGCGATCGTATCAATAGATTCTTCCGACTGACCATAAAATATCCCCCAGCGCCAGACCATAAAGGGCTTTGCTTAAGCGGTTCTAATAATCCCATCCTATAAGTTGTACCCATTCCTGTCAATTGTTACGGACTTCTCTAAATAGGCATTACTCTGCTTCTTGCGCTAAAAAAGAAGGAGCCTACACCGTGCTGTAGGCTCCTTCTTGGGTTCTTTTAAGTTCGCTTTTGATTAGGTAAGGTTAATAAAGACTTGATTTATTAAAGGGATTTCATCCTGACTGGCGATTTATTTTCTTGTTCCTTGTTCGTAATTCAACGATTTTTCTGCTTCTGACAATCGGGCAGAGGCATACTAATATAAGCTCAAAGTGGTAGTCATAGTCGGGAAGTCTCTCGAAAACACAATCTTCAGTCACAGACCAGCGTGGTTGGAAAGCAGTGGGGGAAGCAAGTTCTGACGTCAAATAGCGAAGGTTATCGCTGTATGAAAATTGAGAATATGCTCAATCGCTTCGAAAAGTGGTCAAAGTTCTTATTGGCCAAGACGAGTGCTTATAGCCTAGCTGTATTTCGCATTTTTTTTGGACTGTTAATGTTCGCCTATATTCTTTTGTATTTGCTCACTGGGCGCTTGCAAGGCAAATATCTCGAACCGAAATTTCTCTTCCCCTTCTTTCCTGGTCAAGCGTTGCCAGATCACTCAGCTTTGTTCGCCCTCTTCATTTTCCTGGCAGTGGCCGCATTATTTCTTGGTCTCGGCTTGTTTTATCGTATAAGCGCCTTGTCGTTTTGTCTGTCTATTACTTATGTATTTTTGCTTGACCGTTCTCAGTATCTTAATCATACCTACTTGATCTGTTTGCTCAGTCTGCTTTTAACGGTTGTTGAGGCAGACTCTGTCTATAGCTTGGACAATTTACTTTGGCGAAAAAGAGAGAGGCTGATACCGAGATGGAATTTGCTGATCCTGCGCATTCAATTGTTTATTGTTTACCTGTATGGTGGCATCTGGAAACTCAATCCTGATTGGCTGAGTGGTGAGCCGCAACGAACTTGGCTTCTACATAAGGCAGCTTATCCATTGATTGGCCCAATTATTAGTCAAGAATGGTTTGTCTGCGTTGTAACTTTTGGCGGTATCTTGGTCGATTTTAGTTTGCCATTCCTGCTTATCTTCCGGCCCACTTTTCCCTTCGGTGTTGCTATGGCAATGTTTTTTCATATTACTAATTCTGTACTCTTTAAAATAGGTGTTTTCCCCTGGCTGATGCTAGCAACTATCTCGCTATTTCCGCCGGCCAATTGGCCAATTACTGTTTCAAACAGATTAGCTGTGTGGCTGAACCAACCATCACTTGCCCTGCCATCAGCAACCGCTTCTGCTGTGAAAATAGAGCTAAGCTGGCGCTCTGGGAGTGCTTATCTATCGCTGCTTTTCTTCCATCTATACGTAATTGGGCAGCTTCTTTTTCCTCTAAGGCATTTTGCTTATCCAGGCAATGTTGACTGGACTGAGGAAGGCTATTATTTTTCATGGCGTATGATGCTGCATCATAAAGATGCCCGATTGGTAATTTATAGAACTGATGTTGAAACAGGAGAAGTATCGATTGTAAATCAGCAAGAATGGCTGACCACAAGACAAATGAAAGTAATGAAAACGCAACCAGATATGGTTCATCAATTCTGCCGGTGGTTGGCAGATTTAGAGGAGCGTAAAACTGGCAAGAGACCTCATATAAGAGTAAAGCTTATCGCTTCTCTTAATGGACATCCCTTCAAAGAGCTGATCGATCCTAATGTCGATCTCGGTTCAGAACCTTTTACTTTGAATCATAAGTCTTGGATTACTAATTGACTGAGACATTGAGTATTCCTGCTTTCCTAATTATCATCATCATCATTATCGCTCTCGTCGTCGTCGTTACCACTGTTACCGGTGATGCTAGGCGCTGCAGGTAGAGCAGTTACGGTGTTACCGTACTTATGTCCGACATAGCCTATTTTGAAGCCAAGCAGTGAGCCAAGGGTGCCGGTCTCTACTTGTCTGCGGAATCTAATATCCACTGCCATGCCGTTCTTCTTATATGTCGGACGAATATAGTCAACACCTTTACCTTGTGTGTATTTGTTGTATTCGGTATCAGGGAATCCTGCTTGTTCCGCAAAGTCAGACTGGTCTGTTACAGCTGGTGGTAGGCCAGTGCTCTTGGGCTTAGGGGGAGCAGCGCCTAAACCGGCGCCACCAAGATCGTGGTTCTGGCCAAGCGCTACCTTAGTGAAGTCCATGGGTTCTCCAGCGTGCCTTCCCCCTTGATTCGTGCCTGGTTGGCTGACTTGGTCACGTATGTAAAGGTCCCACTTATCTAACAAAGTCACTTCGTTATTGTCACTTAGGCCACCTGGTTTCTTGCTGACCGGGAAGGTAAACGGTCCCACTTTCTGTTTGCCAATGGTCGACTTGGTTATGGCGTCTATGTTCTCAGAGTACATCTGACCTTCACCAGCTACACTGTAGTTAGTTGGTGTCAAACCGTCATGGGCATAGCTGATGGCGCCGGTGTTTTTGTCGATGCGATAAATGTGTATGTAGCCACGGGGAATTGGGCCAAGATTGTATATGTCTGTGTCACCGAGGACTGCTTCTGTCTTCCAGTCGACTAGGTCTGGAGGAGCTGGTCGCCAGAATTTGCAGGTGGATGCGTCTAGCATTCCGACAGCCGAGTTTATGTCTAGCTTTGTACCGGCGCGCCGCCACCAGTCTGTCAATGCCTGTCTAAAAACATCGCCTGAGCTGTCATCGCAAGCGTACGGCCATGTGACATCATCTATTCTCGTTGCTGGTTTGCCTATCGGATAGTCTCCATTGACTGAGGTCTGATAGGTACAATTGTTCTTCTTGTTCAGTTCCACGTTTGTAAGCATCGTGCCTGGTCCGATCATCTCTGGTGGCGTACCATCAGGGAAGCTAAAGGTCAGTGCCCCCGGAGCCGGTTTGGGGTCAATGACGTTAGCTGGCTGGGCGCAAGCTATAGCATGGATGTCGTAGCCGTTGGGGTTTTGAGTATCATTGACATGCTGGTCGGCTTCGGCCTTGACAATAGTGGCAACTTGGTAGGGCAAGCCTGCCACTGTGGCACTCCATTGTTTGGGATCTACGAGCTTAATTGAGTCACCAATTCCGGCAAAGACAAAGCTCACGCCGTCGGTTGGAATGTCTGTATAGGAAAGGTAGAAGTTGTTCAGTTGCTTGTTTGAAGGTACATCCGCTTTGCTATTCGGAGTTGGTAATGGTGTATTGGTTACACCACCATTATTAAGACCACCTAGAGAAAGCTTAAGTGAGTTAGCGATGTAGTTAGAAGAACCAGTCATTCTGACTTGGTTTGATGTATAAGCGTTTTGAGCGTCGCCATAGACATCTATGTTCTTACCATCTAAGCCCTTGGCTATGTATCCTTTGGCTAGCGATTTGCTCAATTCTGCAGCTAGAAGAGCTTGGGCTGCTTTTGCTCTTGCTAAGTCTGCTTTAATTATAGTTTTTAGGTTGGGATCATTTAGTTCGCTGGCAATGATTAGGTCAAGTCGAATGGTACCCAATATAGTGTTGATGCTTCTGACTGGCACGTAGTATTGGTCTGGCGCGACTGTGAGGCTGCCGTTTGGCGCCGAGTCAGAAAGTGATACCCAGCCATATTCGTCGGTATTGACAGCAATCCTACTAAGGTCTCGAGCTGCCGCTAGAGCCGCAGCTTCAATGGCTGTGCGCTGTTCGCTGCTGCTACCTAAAAGCCTGACATAGCTCAAACTAAAGAACGCTAAAATGGCCACTATGCCAATGGTAATGGCTGTACCAAAGACCAACATGCTGCCTGTTTCCTGCCGCTGTCGCGACCTGATGTGCTTAGGCATAGATGAAGCCCCCCAGGCTCAAAATCAAATAACTTAGATGGCTCTAATATCTTAATGCTAGTCTTCCCTGCTAGCCCTGTCAATAAACGCGAAAGCCCAAGCCTACATGATTTCTAAGCGCTGGAAGAAAAAGATGAAGGCTGGCATCCCCATGCCAGCCTTCTCCCACAGCGCTTATTAGAATTGAGCTTCTAATCTATATATTTAGTTTCAGATATTTAGTTTCAGATATTTAGTTCTAGACAGCAATAGGCTGGGTCATTGGTCCGATGTAAGCCAAAGCTTCGCTTTCGCGAACAGCATGACCAGTAGCGCCCTGCCAACGAGTGGCAACGATGCCATCTTTATACAGCTCTTGGTGAGTGGCAAACAAAGTGCGCTTGGCTAAATCACCGCCAGCTTGCACAACCAATTGCTGTAGTGCTTTTTGAGCCAGGTCATCCCTTGAAATAAGCAGAATAGAGTCAAGTTTTTCACTTTCGATGGCGCTGGTTAGTTTGCTTATGGCCTCAGGGTCTAAAGATAGATTGTTTACCAGTCCTAGTTTAGTGGAGCTATTGGCCGTATTGTTCAACTTGAAAGTGACCATGGCGTCAAGGCCACATTCGCCTTTCTTGGGTTGCTTACAAGTTGTCCATTGAAACTGGCTGATTTGAGCATCTTTTTGCGCAACCAGGTAGAGCATGCGCAGATTGGCTACTTCTAGATGGTGCCGTTGAAACTCATTGTCGAGCATAGCATCGGTGGCTTCAGGTGCTCCAGCAATGGTTCTGGCCATGGTTGAGAGCATGTATACCAGTGGCTTGGTCGGTGTTGTCCACCAAGGTAGTTTGCTGCCGTGACGGTGGCAGAGCAAGTAATCGAGATAGAAGAGCTTGCGCAAGCGGTCTCTGATTAGAACTGGTTTTTCCTCGCCAGCAATAAACCAAGAAATATGCTTTTCCAGCAATACTTCATGCTCATCAACGAGCTTGAAAATCAGATGATCTCTGTCATTTAACTGTATTGCCATTTTGCCTAGATCCTCGGTATTTGGGGTGTTGGTGCTGGGGGTGATTGAAAAACTTTGCTTCTTAGTTCTTTTTGTAGGTGCCGGTCACATATTTAGTCAGTGCATCGGTTTGTTTGGCATTGTGCACTCGGTAGGTGCGTCTTAGGTTGCGGTCCATGTTGAGCAGAGTGATATTGGTTTTGCCGAGACTATTGGCTTGTTCTTTCACCTGTCTGAGCTGCTCATTTAGCTCTTCAATAGTCTGGGCCGGTTGTCTCGGTTTGATCATCTCCTCGTAAACTGCTGCCGCATCGTTGAACCATTCCATTCTCAGTGTGCGGTAATCGTCTAAATCTGCTCTCCCTGCTGGGGCTTGCACTGTCTTCAATGTCTTGGCGGTGAGGCGGTAACGCTTTGCTACATTGGCGGCTGTCTGGGTCCAGCGTTGTACTCGTTCTTGCTCCTGGTTAAATGGCATATTGAGAATGATGCGTTCTGAATCGTTAGGTCGGCCGCGAAAGCTAATCTCGTCGAATTTTTCAAACCAGGTAAGCTCTGGGCTAGCATCTGAGTCCATGGCTCCAGCGCCTTTGTTTATTACTCCATTGATTGCCTTGGGCGGTGGTCCTTGATAGTTGGTGTAACCTTTTGGGGGAACGCCGTTGGAGTTACCGCCGAAATATTCGTTTTTCGGTTGGGCATCACCAGCTGAAGCTGTGATAATCGAGATCACGAGCGCCGCTGCTACTGGAATAGCCAGGAATTTTTTGCTGCTTGTATTTGTGGTTGTATTTGTTTTCATTTCGATTACCTAGTTTCCAGCGTTGCCGAGGGGTTGAACTGGAACTCCGCCGCGAGCTGCTCCGCCACCGTTGACGCCACCGCCAGGGGTGACTGGCAGATTTGGTCTAGCCACGAAGGCGTCTTGCACCAGGCCTCCGCCCGGACGGTTAGCAGGTCGGGCTGTGTCTCTAGCATTGCCGCCGAAAGTATTCATTGTCACTATCTTCCAGATTGTGTAAGCGGCCATCAAGAAGAGCAGGCCAGATGCAGCACCAATCACTCGGTTGCCACCATCTCTGCTGCCCATCACTACTGAGTAGGCGGCAATAGCCATGAAAACAGTTGATACCACTACACCGAGAATAACCAAGTAGCGAGAGAAGGTTGCTACGGTGGGCAGTTGGTTGTCAAAGCGATAGAGACTGCCGTTGCCGGCCTTAGGGTAGCCAGCACCAGGGTTATCACCAGTAATCATGTTGCGACCATCTACCTGACTGGTCTGAGGATAGGCGGCCAAGGCTTCTTGAATTTGGGCTATTTGATCTTTAGTGGCGGTGACATCAATTGATTGCTCACCGGAATTCATATTGATGCCGAGGATGCCACCAATTCTGCTCTGGGCTTCGGCTGAAAGGGTATCTGGTCTGAGAGTTTGCACCATGCGGTTGCCTCGACCAGTGGTGCTCTGCTCGTAAATTCTCACTACAGTTCTGTCTCTGCCCACTGCTGTAGAGTTATTGGTGCCTGGTGTCGGGTCAGCTGCACCACTAGGAACGCTATAAGGGCCGGTGGTGTCTCCAGGGGTTACCGGGTCAGGTGTAGGGCCGTCACCGACGGGTGGAGGGACAGCACCACCAAATTGAGCCGAGGCTGCTTCAGGGCTTAGAGTAATGCAGGCAACAGCTACTACAAGGCAGCTAGTCAAAGCCTTCAAAGCTTGCAGAAAGTTCAGGCTGCCATTGCCTTTCTTGTGCTCACTTGCTCTTGACCATGCGCCTATCATTTCGGTTGTTTCCTATACTTGCTCTGAGGTTAACTAGAATCTTCTTGATTGTTTGCTGGCGAGTTATCGCCGGCGCTTTCTAAATCTGAATTTGCTTTTGTTGATTTTTTGAAGTAGCCAGCTAGCTCTGTAAGCTTTTCAGTTTCGTTTTGAGTTTCGCCGTTGTTTGAATCGTGTGATTCTTTATTGATGGTGACTAGTTGTTGGGCTAGGGTCGAAAGTTCGCTTAGTGAAGGGAAGGCATTAAGGGTTGAATGTGCTCCTAATTCTCTTACAAGAACTTCGGATAGATAATTTGCTGCGGCTCCATTGCTCTTTTGAGCTTCTTTAGGCTGTTCTGGTGATTTAGATACCGGTTTAGCGTCTAGAGGGCTAACTTCTTCTACTTCGTTCAGGGCTTGGGTGATGAAGGCGTCCATTATTGAATCGGTTGCAGATTCGATTGCAGATTCAGGGGCGCTCTCTTCTATGTCATCAAACAACGGTTCCTGGGACATTTCAATACGTGGTTTCCCACCGTGTTTTCCGCTTGTGAGCGATGTAATGAGCGGTAAAGCTGGCGGTCTGGAAACTGGAACGAAGTCACCAGCGGGGATTTCGAGCACTTTCTGCCCATCAGTTTCTTCCATTTGATGCACGGCAGAGACTTGATATTTCTCCTCTAGAGTCTTCGTAGGATGCCCATTTGGTTGCACGCATGAGCGGTCTTCTATCGGTTCAAAGGAGTCAACTACTTTGCCCAGGGTAACTTCCATACCAAGGCCGCGAATTTCGCAGCACAGACCATCAAAGGCCGCCGTGCGTCCCCCAGGAGTAATAGGATTGCCTTGGACCATGTCGGCATAAGACTGATGTCGTCCCTGGATGTCGTCGGCCTTGATGGTCATCATTTCGTGCAAGATATTGGCTGCACCATAGGCTTGGATCGCCCATACTTCCATCTCTCCCATCCGCTGACCACCATGGTTGGCCTTCCCTCCCACGGGTTGCTGCGTAACTGCGGCATAAGGGCCACCCAGGCCTGACCTGGCGTTGATTTTGTGCAGCACCAGTTGATTCAGTTTGAGCATATATTGACGGCCCACCAAAATTGGCCGGTCAAATGGTTCTCCGGTGCGGCCATCGGTCAATTTGACTTTGCCATCTTCGCCCATCCATTCATAACCAGGTATCTGGCGTACTTCTTTGAGAGCATCGGTAACTAACCTGAAAGAAGCGTCAGGAGCAATCGATTCGTCAAATTGGTGAATGCGGTAGTAGCGATTGAGAATGCTAGCGTAGTAGCCCAATTGGGTGTCGAAGACCTGGCCTACATTCATACGGCTCGGCACACCCAGGGCGTTGAGACAAAGGTCAACGGGGGTGCCGTCTGGCATGTAGGGCATGTCGCAGTCGGGCACAATGATAGAGACAATACCTTTGTTACCGTGACGACCAGCCAATTTGTCGCCTACCTCAACGGGGCACATGCGGGCGATCAAGACTTCAATCTCGCAGATAATGCCAGCTTTTAACTCTGGTGTTGTTTCAGGTGTGAAGATGCGTACGTCTATAACCCTTCCACCAGAGCCATGGGGCACCCTCAAGCTGGTATCACCCATCTCTTCAGCAACTTTGCCAAAGATAGCTTGCAATAGCTCTTCTTCGGCCGATAGGGCCTTTGCTTCTTTTGGTGATAACTTTGAGACAAGAATATCGCCGGGGTTGACGTAGCAACCAATCTTGGCAATGCCGCGATCGTCTAAGTGCTCAAGGTCTTTGGCCGTGACGTTAGGTAGTTCTGGGGTGAGAATTTCTGGGCCGCGCAAGGTTTGGTGTACGCCGCAAGAGTGTTTCTCAATTTCGATGTGAGTGAGTTTCTGATCTTTTACCAGACCCTCTCTGACGACAATGGCGTCTTCAAAGTTATAGCCATTCCAGGGCATGAAGGCAATCAGTAAGTTGCGACCAAGGGCTAGCTCACCTGCATCAATGGCCGGTCCGTCCGCAATGATTTGACCAGTTTCTACTTTCTGTCCTACTTGTACTGAAGGGCGTTGGTCCAAAATTGTGTTTTGGTTGGTGCGGTCAAAGCGAGTAAGAGTATAGGTTCTCGATTCGCCAGAGCCCTGGGCCACGGTGATCTCATTGCCGGTTACTTTGGTGACGGTGCCGGCCCTGCGAGCAATAACTGAATGGCCGCTTGAGCGAGCGACAATGCGCTCCATACCAGTTCCGACTCTAGGCCGCTCCGGCCTGATCAAGGGTAAGGTTTGCCGCATCATGCCACCACCCATGAGGGCGCGGTTGGCGTCGTCGTGTTCTAAAAAGGGAATGAGGCCAGAACCGACTGATATGAATCCTTGAGGCGCGATACCAATCATGTCCACATCTTCTGGGCTTACTTCAATGAAGCTCTCTCCCCGTCTGGCCGCAACCATTGAACCGGAAATTTTACCGTCTACTACTTTTGTATCAGGTGGTGCCAGGGTGTAGCGTTTGTCATCAGCCGGTGTCAGGAATTGCACTTCATCTGATACCACGCCGTTAAAAACTTTTCTGTAGGGCACAGTCATAAAACCATCATCGTCAATGCGACAATAAGTGGCCATATATGAGACCATGCCGCAGTTCTTGCCTTCTGGCGATTCGACTAAGCAAACCCGGCCAATTTGCGATGGGTGAATATCCCGCATCTCTACTGGAGCGGCGTTGGGGTCGATACCACCAGGGCCAAATGAGGTAATTCTGCGACGATGTGATAGCTCAGACAGAGGATTTTGTTGGTCGAGGTATTGCACTAGTGGATTGCCAACAAAGTATTTATTGAGGGCATTAGAGAACGGTCTGATATCGAGAAGTTCATTAGGCGAGCCAATTTCTTCGTCTTCGTTCATTTCTAAACGGGTGCGAATTGATCTGGTCATCTGGCCAAGCGCCGGTCTGACAGCTTTAGTTAGAGTCTCGCCAACACCGCGTAAGTGGCGATTCTCTAAGCTGTCGATTTGATCGGTGCGACCCATATCTAAGGGCAGTCCTAGCAAATATTCAACCGCGGCTAAAATATCATCGCCACTTAATTGATGTGACTGTTCTTCTATACCAAGCTTAGCGTTGACGCGTTTGCGACCGAGTTTTCCGAGGGAATAACGGCGTCTATCGGTTAACTCTTTCAAGGCTGTGGCGCCACCAGAGGAGCCACCACCGCCGTCGGGCTTCCAGGAGCGTCCTACTACTGCTAAAGCTTCAGTCTGGGTTAGTGGCTTGAAATCAATGCGGTTGCGCTCAAGTAGGCTGCCAATGCGCTTTTGCAAGTCTTGGGCGTCAACGCCTAAAGCTGCAAGTACTGTTGTTGCTGCTACCCAACTACGCTTTGGTAGCTTGATGCGGCATTTAGCTCTGCTAGTTTTGCCGCCACTGGCGTCTAATTCTAGTTCAAAGGCGATTGGTGCACCCATTTCAGCGAGCATGAGAGCCTTGTAGCTGGTCTGGCCAGCTTGGCTAAAATAGATACCGGGAGCACGGACAAGCTGGCCCAAAACCACACGCTCAGAACCGTTGATAACAAATGTGCCGCGATCAGTGATTACTGGTACATCGGTGACATAAGCTGTTGATTTACGTAGCTCGCCAGTTAAGGTATCGCGCAACCATACTTCCATCATCATGCGCTTTGAGTGCGTCATGTTTGATTTGCGAGCTTGCTCCGGTGAAGTTGGGTAGCCCGAATCAGGTGCATAGTCTTCAAAGCGCCAATGCACTTTGCCGTCTGGTCCTAAAAATGTCAATTCAAATCGCGCTGAGTATTCACTGGCTACTGGTGATATTTCGGCAAAGAGATTGCCGATGGTCTCTTCGAGAAAACGGCGGTATGAGCGCCTCGGAAATTCAGCTAAGTCTGGTGCTTGAAAATAAAAGCTCATTGGCCCGCTCCCCCAGCTGGAGAAGCAACTGGTTCTGCAGTCATTGAGCGCTTGTGGATATTGAGTGCCCGAGCGAGATCGGCAGAAAATACTTTGTTACTAGGATTTAGCGCACTAGCAATACGTAGCTCTGAAACCGATTCTGCCAGTTGGCCCGAGTTGAGCAAGGTGAGGCCAAGACGATGGTGGATGTCGGCATTTTGGAGATTATTATTTAGTGCTTCTTTAAGCAGATTAGCGGCACCTTGAAAATCGCGACGCATCTCCATTTCATCACAAGCTTTTAAAGTTGCTTGGGTTTGGCTGTCTTTGTTTTGGCTCTGGCTTTTGCTTTGTCTGGGCTCTGGTCTTGTTTCACTCTGGCTCGCCGCCGAGTTTTCGAGGCGCTGAACGCTAGAGTTAGGATTCTGCATCAAATTGCCTCCCATCGATGATTGAGAGTCATCATGGGTGCGGAAGCTGCCGGTGAATGGTGTGTTGGCATTTGGATTCTGGCCCGCGCTGGCCGGGTTGCTGTTTCCAGTTCCAGTTCCTTCATAAAGTGCTTTGGGGCGTTTTGTCTCCGCCGCATTATTTTGACTTTGGGGCTGCGGAGAGTTATTTGTCCCAGAATTATTACTACGATTTTGCAGGTCGCGCATTCGCGCTGCAGCTTCTTGGTTGTTTTGTGGATCAATCAAGACTGAGGTGTGATAAGCCCTGAGGGCACCTTGAATGTCACCACCGCTCTCAAGTGCTTCACCCATCAAAAACTGATATCTAGCATTTCTGGGCTCGACATTTACGGCTTGACTAATTTCAGACAGGGCATCTTTTGCCAAACCTTGGCTGATAAATACTTCGGCTGCGGCGCGGTGCTTCTCGGCTGTGGTGTGTTTCATGGCCCTGGCCAGGCTCTCTCGCCCAGGAGCCAATCTGGCATTGCCGGGGTCAAGTTGTTCCACTTGCAAATATTCTCCCGCCGCCGACTGGTAATCACCGGTCAGTTGAAAGGCTCCAGCCAGACCTAAGTGATTTTCGGCCAGCTCTGGATTCATTGAAACTTGCTTGCGCCAGATATCTATCAAAGCAAGGCCAGCGGCATTGTCTTTGGCGTCAAGAATTACGGCTTTGCGCAGGGAGGCCGCCGCTGAAGTGTAATCTTTTTGCATCATATAAATGAGGCCGAGCTGACGATGGGCTGGCCCATAATTAGTGTCTTTTACCACCGCTTGACGGTACCAATTGAGAGCGTTTGTGGCTTGACCATAGCGCATCGACATGTCACCCATTTTGACGTAGGTGCGTGCTCCTGGGTCGAGTTGCATGGCTTGTTGATATTCGATCATGGCACCATCAAGGTCGCCAGAGGCAGCTAGTTGGTCGCCAATGCCTAAGCGGTTTTCCGCGAGAGTGGGGTCTAAGCCTGCTCTTTGAATCGCTTCACTCAATAATTTTGCCGCCATGGCATTGTCGTGAGCCGCTGTCAAAGCTTTGCGGAAGAGATGGGCGGCGCCGCTATAGTCTTTTTGAGCTAAGCGCACCTGACCGTAGCCAACTCTGGCTGCCGATAGGTTTGTGCGGAATTGCTTATTGCTAGGATCGAGCTTGCAAGCCAATTCGTGCTGAGCAATTGCTTCGTTCCAGCGACCGGCTCGACCTAAGGCATAGCCATGATTGTTTGCATCAATGGCATTCTGCAGCACCTGTTTAGAGGCGTTAACTTGGGCTTGTTCCGCCCGCTTAGCTGCTTCTGCTTGTTTCTTTTGCTCTTCAATGGCTTTGAGGGCCTTAGCTGCTTCTTCTTCTTTTCTGCGCTTATCTTCTTCGCGATAATCTAGCTTGCGACCGGCCCACTGTGACGGTGGCAGGGCCTCGCGCTCGGCTGGCTGGGAGAAATCGCGGGTTGGTCGGTTCCAGTTATTTTGATTGTCTGCGTTGGCTTGACCCCGGTGTGGCAGGGGCGAAGCATTCATCTTTGTCGCTTTAGCCGACTGACAAGTTGAGAAGACAAGCGACAATACAAGGCTAGTTGCAATAGCTATATGAAAGTACTTCTTCTCGATTTTAATTCCTGTGCTTGTCATTACTTCTTTTGAAAACTAAGAAAATGCGGCTCTGTGGCCTTTTGTTTGATTGATTATGAGGTCAGCTTAACCATTTCAAGAGGAGCCTGCTACTGGGATTTTTCCCATGCTTCTCGTAAGATTCCCCTAAATACAGCTGTTTTAGCTAGCGCTAAGCAATATTTTTACCCTATTGTTAGTTTATCTCCCAAATTGATTGCCTGGCTATGACAAGAGCCTATTTATCTGGAGAAATTTGTTTGCAAGGTGAAGTTGCTTAAGCCGACTGGTATATGTTGGTGCTATGCATTGATGCTGCTTGGAGCTCCTTTTTTGTCTGATAATGCTGCTTTTCATCAGTCAGAATTTTTGCAGGTGGTTGTGGAGTGAATGGCTGCCCAGCTGCAAGTGCCCAACTGATCGGCGCTTCGGGACATGAGTAAACGATTAGGTCGCAACAAATATAGGGTATATAAAGAAGTTACTGGCTCGGTGGTGACAGAACTGCCCACACTGTTACAATAAATCCGGTTCCAAACTCAGATATTGCTAGCCACTGAGTTTCTAAACGCAAGGATAGACGGGAGACACTCTTGGATTCAAGTCAAAGACCATCAATTTTTCGACCTCGAACAGTTCTCTGTGAGAGGCACGAACTGATTCGCTTTGGTCTCAAGCGTGTTGTTTCTGAAGTCGTTGAGATCGTGGGCGAAGCCGCCGATGGCATGGCTGCCACTGAGATGGTTCGTCGCCTTAGACCAGATTTTGTCATTCTTGATGTTGATCTTGATGTGCTCAACGGTGTTGAAGTATGCCGCCGGGTTAGCACCGAATTGCCCAACTCAAATGTTTTGGTTTTGACCGATTCTTATCATGCCACTAAGTATCACAACCAGCTCATGCGCGCTGGCGCTCGTGGCTTCTGTTTGAAGAGTTCTGGTCCTAGAACACTGTTTGAAGCTATTGAACAGGTTACTCGTGGTCTGCCTTACTGCGATCCCAAAATTACGCAGCTTGTGAAACAGGCTCCGGCGACCAATATGCCGAACTCAAATCTCACTGATAGAGAAATTGAGGTTCTTATTCGCCTTGATTTGCGTAACAAAGAAATCGCCGAAGAGTTAGACATGAAGCTTCGTACTGTTGAAAAACACATCGAATGTATTCTTGCTAAGTTAAAAGTTCCGACTCGCACTGCTGCAGCACTCAAAGCAGTACAGCTGGGTTATGTTTTACTACCGAAGATGCCTGGCCGTGACCCTGTTACTGGTGTGTCGCACGAGCAGACTGTGGCCGAGTTACAGGCTGAATTGGCCATTGCCAATGAGCACCTGAAAGCACTCTTGCGCCAGAACGAAATGCTGAAAGAAGCTCTGCAAGACAAGATGAAGAATCCTCATCCGCCCCAATCTTTCTAGTAGATTTGGCGATGACTATCTTGCTTAGTCGTTCTTTGCTGTTGCTACTTTTGCCTCCTCTGACTTTATTGTTTAGTTTTGCCGCTTTTGCTAGTGATAACGACACTGTTTATAAGGCCAAAATTGCTAAACCAAAAGTAGCTACGCCAGCTCCGACATTTGCCATTGGCTCAAAGTTCTCGCGCACTTTGCAGACAGTCACAGGTATCAACTTTCTTGCTGAAGTAGTGGCTAGTCAAACTAGCAAAATCATTTTGCAGCGCAAGCTTGGTGGCAAAGTCAGAGTCAAGATTAAGACATATAGTCTTACAGATTTGATTGCGGGAAAGGTAAAGGCTGTAGCGGTTGATGTTGATCAGGCAAAGCTTAAAGGCGTTGGCTTGGGTGATTTGTCAGTGGCGTCGCAAAATCCAATCTGGTTCAATTATCGAAAAAAGAATGGTGCCATAGGTCTGAAAGCGCCAACTATGCTATTTATGCGGGCAGAACTAAGTCAGGAGCAAATTGCCGAGGCCTTAAAGACTCCTCGTTTAGTCGCTTCGATGAGCGGTCTCAAACTTGATTTACCTGGGCTTGGTGAACAGCAACTTGAGGTGCTGAAGCCTACTGTGCAGATTGTTGATGACCAGATAAAGCTTGAAGCCACCTTAGTAACTAAAGGAGCCAGCATAGAGACTGGTGTGCCGATCAAGATATCGGCTCGGCCAAAGCTTGTTGGTGATAGCAAAATTATGCTGGAAGACCTGCAAGTAGAGGGCCCCGATATCATTGAGCCAGATAAGTTTGCTCAATTTGCTCAAGACTTACTTAACCCACTTATAGATTTTGCGCGCATGGACAGACTCGATCATGCTTTTCGCTTAGCTGATCTGAAAGTTGGTGGTGGTGGCGTCACTGGTGATGGTAAACTGCTACTGGTACCAAAAGCAGTGGCTGGAGACGGGCAGCTTGAACCTACTAAAAAATAGACTCAAACTCTTGGTGTTAGTTTCTTTCATTGCGCCACTTTTGTGCAGTTGTGCTGGTAATCGCACAATTTTGAGTGAAGGGCGCAAGCCTAGTAAATCGGTGACAGGCTCAATCGCTAAAAATGAGTTTCCGGCCCGCGATGCTCTTCTGATTTGGTTCGTCAAAAATGATGGCGATAAAATCACCTACGAACCGGTGGCCCGCTCTTATCAGCCTGGCTCTGGTAGTGAAGAGCAGACGCCCAGTATGAAGGCTATAGAAGCGGCGGTAAGTGAGCTTGTGAAAGGCCCCAGCGCTGATGAGGAAGCCTCTGGCTTTGGCAGCGAAGTGCCACGAGGCACTGTACTGATATCGGTGGGGCCGACAAAAGACCACAGCGGAATCGTCTTGAATTTGTCAAAACGCTTTCTCTCCGGGAGTGGAGCCGAGTCGTTTAGCCACAGATTAGAGCAGCTGAAGCGCACGGTCAATGAAATCGCCAGTCATGACAGCCCGCCAAAAGCAGTTTTCCTTAATGTTGAAGGAGAGAGGCTCTCGCAAGCCACTGGCGACGGCATTGATGTCACTCAGCCAATAAACCAGTAATATAGATAGAGAAGGCTTTAACTATTTCCTGTTAAGGGACCTTACGATTATATTGAGAGGAGCGGCAAGGACTCTCGATGGTGTGGTATCTTTTGCCTTATTCTAAAAATTCAGGGTGTCATCATGAAGGAAGGAATTCATCCCAAGTATTCAGAAGTGATCGCGACTTGTGTCTGCGGCGCTGCTGTCAAACTGGGTTCCACAAAGAACGCAATCCGCGTTGAAATCTGTAGCGCCTGCCATCCCTTCTATACAGGTCAACAAAAAATCGTTGACACAGAAGGTCGGGTAGATCGCTTTGTCAAGCGTTACAAGCTCGACAAAGACAAGGCTGCCATTGCTCCTTAGGCCTTAGGCTTAGTCCTAAACCTAGGGGTGCGCAGAGCAAATTTGTTGAACGACTTGGCAGTTTTAGATTGCCAGGTCGTTTCGCATGTAAATTTCTATTAACAAGCAGGGCACAGAATCTAAGTAAGCATGAAAAGAAAGCTGACCGGCAAAGATAGGTTAATCGTCGCTCTTGATGTTTCATCAGAAGCTGAAGCCCGTGCCTTAATCGAAGAGTTATGCGATGAAGTCGGGGTCTTCAAGTGCGGTTTGGAGCTCTTCACCTCTTGCGGCACATCTCTCTTTGCGCTGGCGCGTGAGTATCGGGTCAAGCTTTTCTTCGATGCTAAGTTTCATGATATTCCCAACACTGTGGCCCAGGCTAGTCGCGCTGCTGTTAGTCAGTCGGTTGATATTTTCAATCTCCATGCCACCGGCGGCAGCGCCATGATGGAAGCGGCGGCTAAAGCCACTGCTGAAGCCTACCAAGACTTGCTCAAGGTTGAGCCTACAGCCACAAAGCCTGCGTTGATAGCTGTAACAATTTTGACTAGCATGACTGCGCAAACATTGAGCGACGAATTAAACGTTAGTCTTCCCTTAGAGAAGATGGTGACTTATTTGGCTCAGCTTGCTCAGAAGAGCGGGCTTGATGGTGTAGTGGCTTCGGCCCAGGAAGCTAGTGCTATCCGTGAGAACTGCGGTGACGATTTCCTCATTATCACTCCAGGAATTAGACCGAGTTGGGCTGAGGCTAACGATCAGGCCCGCATCGTTACCCCTCGTGATGCCATTGCCCGTGGTGCCGACTATATTGTCGTTGGTCGTCCCATTGTTAAGGCCTCAGACCGCGTAGCTGCTGCTCGGAAGATCGTCGAAGAATTGAGTTAAGCTCTGCTTTGTTCTGCTTCGCCCTTAAGGCTGTCGTTGTCGCTTAGGGTAACAGCTGCACTGCTGTTGCCTTCTGCTAGTTCGTCTGATTTGCCGCGGCCAAACAGTGAGAGGAACGAGCTAAGAGGGCTGTTGTTGCTTTCACTGCCTTGATGATATAGATAGGCAATAGGATCAGATAGGTCTTCAGCATTGCTGTAGCGCGCCAGCATGCCTCTGCTCGCCGCTGAAATGGCCCCGGTTTCTTCGGAGACGACAATGCAGAGGCCATCATATGTTTCAGATAGGCCAATGGCGGCTCTGTGCCTGGTGCCATATTTATATGAGAGTTTAGGATTGTCCGTCATTGGCAAAATCACACCGGCAGCCACAATTTTTGCTTTGCGAATGACCACTGCTCCATCATGCAGAGGTGATTTAGGAAAGAAGAGAGTGAGCAGAAGTGTCGCTGAAATGTCTGCATTGACAGGGGTTCCAGGGCTGAGGTAATCACGTTCTCCTTCAGGAGGTTCAATGACAATCAAGGCCCCTGTTTTAGTACGCGAAAGCTCTTTTACGGCTTGAATAATCTGTTTAATATCGCTAGCCGTGCGGGCTGCATCGGTATGAGCTAAAGAAAGGTCAAATTTGAATGTTTGCACGCGGCCGAGGTAACCGAGACCCCGTCTAATTTCTGGCTGGAAGACCATGACCAGAGCCAGTGCTGCTGCCGGAATGATGTGATGCAAGATTGAGGTGATGAGAGTGAGTTGTAGCCACCATGAGGCGAAGCTTATGGCCGTGAGAACGAGCATGCCTTTGACCAGTCGCTCCGCATGGGTTCCGGCAATTCTGCGCCAGAGCCAGAGCACTGCATAGCAGATGATCAACACCTGAAACAAGGTTTTGCCCCAGACCAGCAGATCGATTTGATCGAAGAAGTTGCTAAAGTCAGGCATTAACTCTTCCCTCAAAGTTTCTCTTTAGCTGACAACTTATTTAGCCAGCCTATTCTAGCCAAGTAGGAATGCGGTCGTGGCTGACTAAATCGCTACAGGTTTCTCTCTCAATAATGACTTCAGCGTGTCCGTTTTTAACAAGGACGCAGGCCGGTCTACCGGTGCGGTTATAGTTGGAGGACATGCTGTAGTTATAGGCACCGGTGGCGAAAATCGCGATTAAATCACCATCGCGTGCATCTAATTTAGCTTCCTCTACGATTATATCCCCAGACTCACAATAGCGTCCGACTATAGACCAGTTTTTGCTCTCAGCTTCTGGCTTCATGCGGTTAGCCACAGCGGCTGTATATTGCGCCTGATAGGTTATTGGTCGAGGATTGTCGGCCATGCCGCCATCAACTGCTAAATAATTAGTACCGCCGGGGAGCTGCTTGAGGTGGCCAGTGCTATATAGTGTCACCCCGGCGCTGCCGACGATAGCACGGCCGGGCTCCACCGATAGCTCCGGTAGTGGCAGGTTGCGACTGGTAAAGGCGCTCTTAACTCGCTCGCTAAGAACTCGCGCCCAATGCTGCATCGAAAGTGGTTTGTCTGCAGCTGTGTAGGCGATTCCAAGGCCTCCACCAACATCGAGGTGGGGCAAGGTCAGATTGAATTTTTTCTGGATATTGAGATATAGCTCAGCGAATAAATCGACACTTTCAAGGTAGGGAGCCAGATCCATTGCTTGGCTGCCAATGTGGGCATGCAGTCCGATAAGCCTTACTTGCGCTTGGCTTAAAATGAGCTTGATAGCGGCGTCTAGCTCGTCTAATGGAATGCCAAATTTGCTGGTATCGTGACCAGTTTTTATGTGGTCATGGGTATCAAGCTCGATGCCTGGAATAATGCGCAGCAGGATGTCGACGCTCCTTTGCTGCGTTTTGGCCAAGCTGACTAGCGCCTCTAGTTCGCTTTGACTATCAACTACAATTTTGACCCCTGACTCCAGGGCCATGGCTAGCTCTTTTGCACTTTTATTATTGCCATGAAAGAAAATGCGTTCGCTGGGAAAATTGGCCTGAAGGGCTGTATAAAGCTCTCCATCGGAGACCACGTCAAGGCCGAAACCGGCTTGGTCAATTAGCCTGACCATCGCTAAGCAGAGAAACGCTTTGCCCGCGTAACAGGGCAGGGCGTGGGGGTAAGCCGCTAAGCCTTCCTTTACCGCTGCGGCTGACTGCACAATTGAGTCTTCGCACATTACCCAAAGGGGGCTTCCAAATTCTTCTACCAGCTTACTGGTATCGATTCCGCCCAGGCAAAGGTGATTTTGGTCATTGATTGTAGCCGAGGTCGGCATGATTGATTGGTTCGGGCTTTCAATTTGGTTTGAGATCATCTTAAGTGCTTAGCTTCCGCCTATTTTATTGCCCCGGGCGCTTTTCCATGGATTGCCGCCTTTACTTGGGCTGTGACTTTGAACTTGATTTTGTTTTGCCGCCCATTCCTCTTCGCGCTCAATGTGCGAGAAAGAATTGCTCAGGCTATCTTTGTGTTTCTGTTCTATTTTACTCAACTCTGAATAATCGAGGCTAAGAGAGGCGTATTGCTTACCATTTGTAAGCTGCTCTTCTAAACCTGTCAGGGAAAATGTTAGCGGTTTTAATTCCCAAATATTGCAGAGTCTTAGTTTCGAAGCCGAAATAGTGGCACCGTATACTTCGTGCAAGAGGGCTTTGGCTCCTTCGATAGAGGGCTCTAGCCAACCTTCTTTGTACGAGAAAATACCATGTACTTTACCCTTGAAAGTATAAATAATGGCTTTGGCACCATCACCTTCGTTGATGATAATAGTGCCAGGCGCGTTGCTCTCTAGCAGATGATCGAGAGAATATTCGAGGACGTCATTGGCGGTCATCATGCATTGTGGGTCGTAAAGTTCGCCGTGGAAAATTGAAGATGCCGCAATGGCTGTTTTGTCATCAATTTTGTAGGTGTCGACAATAGTGTCGCTTGATAACATTTGCAATTTGGCTTGGCCAAAAGCTTCTTGACCAAGCAATTGTGTTTCGCTGTCGTCGCGACCATAAACACAGGCTAGAACACGACCGCGGAATACAAGAGCGGCGGCCCGGGCCTTTTGGCTAGGCGAAATCATGCGAATGACGCAGGTTTCTTCACGTCCTTCAATGGCTACTAATAGGTTGTGAAATTTCACCTGGCTTGAAAGGTCGATTGCGCAGGGCTTGTCGTCTTTTGGTTGGGGGAAGAGGCCGACCGCTCTTTTATTTAGACCTTTTTGATTGCTGGCGGTGTTTTGCAGCATCTGGGCTTGTTCCAGATGCGACCGTTTTTCTTTCCAAAAAGACATTTTCTATCCCTCAACAAGTGTTAAAGCAGTTTTTTACTCTGGGCTAGTTGGCAATCTTAGAGCACTAGTCTAGCCCATAGTAAAACCAATATGGCCATATTGCTTTGACTATAGGCTCGGCTTTATTAGGCAGAGAATTGAGCTACATAATTTAAGTGAGAGCTTTTTCATTGAAAGCGGCCGAAGGCCTCCGCAATATGTAATACTTTGGCCTGTTTTCGCAGCATAGTCAGGTCTCCAGCCACAAGCAGGGTCAGTAGTTGGCTGCGACTAAGGTGATAATCGACTAGTACTACATCGAACTGCAATATTCTTCGTTTCGGGCCAATCTTGCCGCGGTTGAGATCGACGAAATGAAAAGCCGTATTGATAATTTTGCGCTGCTTGCGAGGGTCAACTGCCATTTGACCTGTATGGTCTTCAAGGGCTTGCCCTGCCATCCTGGTCTTTACCTCGGCAAAGACCAGTGACTGGTTGTCTTTGCTGGCAATCAGGTCAATTTCACCCACTCGGTGTGCCCTGTAATTGCGAGCCCACAGCTCAAAGCCCATTTCAAGCAGATAGTCGCCAGCAATTTGTTCACCAAGGTTACCTAGAGTTTGTCTCCACTTCTTAGTATTAGCTGTCAGGTCCATCGCATTACCCCCTGCAAAAGCTATAATTTGGTCCTTAATCTATAAACGCTCAAGCTCACAAAGAAGTTCAAAAATGCTAGATCTAAAATTTGTCAGAGAAAATCCAGACCTTGTTGAAGCAGCCCTGGCTAGGCGCCATGGAGATTACTCAATAAAGGAACTAGTAGAAATTGACCAAAAACTGCGCAAAGTTCAAGGCGAGTGGGAAGCACTCAATTGTCGCAGCAATGAAATTTCAGAACTCTTTAAGTCAGGTAAATTATCTGCTGAGCAAAAGGAAGCATTTAAGGGTGAAACCAAAGATATAAAAAAACGGCAGGGCGAAGTCGAAGAAGAGAAACGCGAATTCGAGGCCCAGAGACACATCCTTTCGCTCTCTATTCCCAATCTGCCTGCCAGCGAAGTGCCTGACGGCAAAGACGAACACGATAATAAAATTGAAAGTACTTGGGGCACCATTCCTAGTATCAAAAATCCAAAACATCACTATGAATTAGGTGCTGAACTTGGAGTTTTCGATTTCGAGCGTGGCGTAAAGATTGCCGAATCACGCTTTACTGTTTTGATGAATTGGGGCGCCAAGCTTGAGCGTGCTTTGATGAATTTCATGCTCGACAGCCACTCTGCTCGCGGCTATGGCGAAGTCTTTCCGCCTATTTTAGTCAATCGCGATTGCTTAGTTGGCACCGGGCAATTGCCAAAATTTGAGAATGACTTCTACAAGTGCGCTGATGACGAACTCTATTTGGTGCCCACCGCTGAAGTGCCGATTACCAATTTATACAGAGAAGAAGTAATCGATGAAGAGGCTCTGCCTATTTATCACTGCGCCTATACACCCAATTTCAGACGTGAGGCTGGTAGCGCTGGTAAAGATACTCGCGGCTACATTCGCCAGCATCAATTTAACAAAGTCGAATTGGTCAAATTCTGTACTCCTGAAACCAGCGCAGAAGAGCATGAAAAGCTCACTCGTGATGCTGAGCTGATTTTAGAGGCGCTAGAATTACCCTACCGTCGCGTCTTGCTTTGCAGTGGTGATATGGGCTTCTGTGCTTCTAAGTGTTATGACCTGGAAGTGTGGTTCCCAGCTCAAGACAAGTATCGCGAAATAAGCTCTTGCTCTGTCTTTGGCGATTTTCAGGCTCGTCGCGCCAATCTGCGCTATAAGCCCAAAGATGGTGGCAAAGCGCGCTTCTTGCATACAATCAATGGTTCAGGTTTGGCAATAGGACGTGCTATGGCAGCCATTCTTGAAAATTATCAACAGCCTGATGGTTCGGTTAAAGTACCGACTGTTTTGCAGCCTTACATGTCTGGAGTCACTGTAATTTCTCCTAAACTCGCTGCTGTAACTTAGTGCTGGCATGGCCGAGTTTATTCCAGATACTACGGCTCTTGTTTCTGCTCCTTCACCGATGCGGCGCCACCGCTTTGTGCAAATTACCTGTTTGTTTGCCACCATAGCTCACACTGTGGCCACTCTAATCTGTGTCTATGCTTTTCGCGAAGGCAATTTCTCTGACTTTACTCCCGCCCGCTTGATGGAGTTTGTTCCGCGCCATCTTGTGCTATGGCGCTTTTGTTGCTTGTCGGCAATTCTTTCGAGTGTGTCTAGTCTGGTCTTTATTCTTGCCATGCGTGAAGTTCTCGAAGAGAAGTTCCGCTTTATTATTGGTGTGGCCGTATGTTTAGCAGTATTGGCTTGTTCACAAGACTTAGCGGCGGTCAGTCGGATGATGGTGCTCTTTAGCGATATTGCTTTGCAAGGCAACGCCATTTGCACCTACACTGGCAACGAATTGGTGCAAATTGGTTGGACTTTGATCAACCAGTCGATCACTGAGACATTTATGGTCTCTTCTTTTTTATATGGAACAGCCGGTCTGGGTATTTGTTATTGCCTCAGCCGCACGCGAGTATTGCCTCGCTCTCTGGCCTGGGCACATTTACCAGTCTGGCTTTGTATGCTGTCTACAGCTGTCTCTACATTTGCCGGCTACTTGCCTGTGGCCATGTCTTTAATGTTTGCTGGCAATCTTGGCCTCTCTTTCTTGGCGGCTTTCTCCGGTGTCTCAATAGATGCTGTACTGCAACAAAAGATAGAGCAGAAGGCTGAAGCTGTTGCAGCTACTGTGGATGCGCCAGAGTTGGCCGATTCGGCCGATAAGAGCGCCATTTAAAGGTCTTTTTAAGTACTTTTTGTAAATTGGCTGGTAATTTTCAGGTATTGGCTGGGTCTGGCGTGTATGCTTTGGCTGTAATGGCTGGGTCTTTGCTGTGAATCTGGCAGGCATTTATAAATGATTTGGCGGGAAGTCTTTAACGAACTGCTCGAGCAAGGGGCTGCAAATGCCTCCGGTTCTATGTATGTCTATGCTCGCATCGTCGAGATTTTAAAAACTGCCATAGAAAAGGGTCGCATGAAAGCGGGCGATCGCCTGCCAACCAATCGTGAATTGGCTGCTTTCCTCAAAGTCGATCGCTCAACCGTTGCCCGTGCCTACTTAGAGCTAGCTCAGCTGGGCTTGATTGCCTCCCAGGTTGGTCGTGGCACTTTTGTCAGCGCTCTTGCTGCATCTGCTTCTGGTACTGGGCCGTTACCTAGCGGTGAACTCAATTGGCCCAGTCGCTTCTCCCGTTATGCAGAGGGTTTGAGTTCTTCTATTAATAAGCTGCCCCAGCTTGCCTCCGGTGATGACTATATTTCCTTTGCTGGTGGTATTCCTTCGCAAGATTCTTACCCAAGTGATGATTTTCAAAAGATTGTTTTAGATCTGCTTGGTGGCGGCCGCGGTGCCGCTATGTTTGACTACAGCCCCTTTGCTGGTGAACCAGATTTGCGTCAGGCAGTGACGGCCCATCTGGCTTTGCGGGGTATTGCTGTACGCGATCAAGAACTGCTGATTTTGAGCGGCTCTCAGCAAGGTATTGACCTGGTTGCCAATTTACTTATTAACCCAGGCGATCATGTATTGGTAGAAGAGCCAACCTATTTTTGGGCCATTTCGAATTTCAAAGCGAGACAAGCTCAACTTGTTGGTTGCCCCTTAGATGATGAAGGCATTAATTTAGCTGCCGTTGAAGCGCACCTGATTAGGTATCAACCCAAGTTCATTTACGTTATGCCTAATAGCCAAAATCCAACTGGCATAACCATGTCACTGGCTCGCCGTCGAGGTCTTTTAGCTTTAGCTCGTAAGTATCAAACCCCAATACTTGAAGACGATTTCTCTGGTGATCTTGTATATGGTGGTGAACCTTTACCTTCTCTGCGCACACTGGCTGCCGAAGTTGCTGGTGGCGAGAATATAGTGATTTATCAAGGCACATTTTCTAAAGCCCTCTGTCCGGGAATTCGCTTAGGTTGGTTGGTGGGGCCGCAAGAAGTAATTGATCGCCTAAGTTTTGCCAAGCGAACTAGTGACCTCGCTACTAATTCTATGGTGCAAGTTATTCTCACTGAGTTTCTGCAAAAGGGCCTATATCAAGAGCATTTGAACAGAGTCAATCGCACCTATGGCCAGCGCCGTGATGCCATTTTGGCTGCTCTAACTAAAGAATTTGAAGCCCTCCCTGAGGTCAGTTGGACTGTACCGACCGGTGGTTTGTTTATCTGGCTGACATTGCCAAAAGGCACTTCTAATCGTGATCTACTCGAATTTGCAGTGGCTGAAAAAGTAGTTTTCTCGCCCGGTGATCTCTGTTTCTTAGAGTCAGAGTCTAGTTCACTAAATCACCTCAGGCTTTGTTTTATTCAAAATGCCGAGCCTCAAATTGCTGAGGGCATCAAACGCCTGGCTCAAGCTTTGACCAAATATCTTGCTCACTTAGCTAAAGATCGTCTTGCCAATTCGCAAATGCAAAGACGCAATGAACATGTACTGATTTGACCACTACTAAAAAATAGGATTAGGAGAAATATGTCTACAGTAATTAAGCCTAGAACAGGCACCAAACTAGTAAAAGAAGCCTTGGCGCAGATGCTCAAAGGTGGCGTGATCATGGATGTGGTCAATGCTGAACAAGCTAAGATCGCAGAAGAAGCTGGTGCTGTTGCTGTTATGGCTTTAGAGAGAGTACCGGCTGATATCCGCGCTGATGGTGGGGTTGCTCGCATGAGTGATCCTGAGTTGATCATTCAAATTCTTGAGTCGGTTTCCATTCCTGTTATGGCTAAGGCTCGTATTGGTCATTTTGTCGAAGCACAAATTCTTGAGTCGCTTGGAGTTGACTGCGTTGACGAAAGCGAAGTGCTTACTCCTGCTGATGAAGAGTTTCATATCGACAAGAGCCAGTTCACTATTCCTTTTGTTTGTGGCGCTAAGAATCTCGGTGAAGCTCTCCGCCGCATCGGCGAAGGTGCAGCCATGATGCGCACCAAGGGCGAAGCTGGCACTGGTGATGTGGTTGAAGCTGTGCGCCATGCTCGCACAATTTTGGGTGAAATCAGAAGATTACATGGCATGCCCAAAGAAGAATTGATGAGCTATGCCAAAAACATTGGCGCCCCTTATGACCTGGTAGTTAAAGTTGCTGCTGAAGGCAAATTGCCCGTGGTCAACTTCGCTGCCGGTGGTATTGCTACTCCTGCTGATGCTGCTTTGATGATGCAACTTGGCGTTGACGGTGTCTTCGTTGGCTCCGGCATTTTCAAATCAGGCAATCCAATGCAGCGTGCTCAGGCAATTGTGAAAGCGACAACTTTCTATAAAGATCCTGAAGTGCTGGCCAAAGTCAGCCGCAATTTGGGTGAAGCAATGGTTGGCCGCAACTGCCGCGATCTAGCACCATCCGAAAATCTAGCTAGCCGCGGCTGGTAGAACTGCTAAAGCGAATTAAGAGGACCCTATGAATCAAGATTCTACGAATATTGTTATCGGTGTACTGGCCTTGCAGGGCGATTTTGCTGAGCATATTAAAATGCTTGAGCAGTGCGGTGTCAGTGCTAAGGCCGTGCGTTATGCCGAAGAACTTGATCACATAGATGGTCTGATTATTCCTGGTGGAGAATCCACTGCTGTAGCGAAGTTGACTGATGAAGGTTCTGCTCCTATCTTTTCTGCTATCAAGGCAAAAATTGCCCCTAGCGAAAAGATAGGAGCCTCATCAGCTTTTTCTACACCAGTAAATGCCATGCCAGTTTATGGCACTTGTATGGGCTCAATTTTTCTTGCCAAAGAAATTGAAGGTTCTAGTCAGGGGCGTCTGGCTGTTATGGATATTAAGGTCAAGCGCAATGCCTTTGGCCCCCAGCGTCGCAGCTTTGAATCTGACTTGAAAATCGATGCTCTAGGCGCTGAAGCTTTCCCTGCTGTATTCATTCGCGCCCCAGTGATTGTTGAGTGTGGGCCGAAAGTGCAAGTATTGTCGGCTATAGACGAAGGAATCGTCATGGCGCGGCAAGACACTTTGTTAGTTACTGCTTTCCACCCAGAGATAACTAACGACCTGAGAGTGCATCAGTATTTTCTCGGTATGGTGCAAGAGTATCGCCAAGCTCAATCAAAAGCTGTACGAGATTCTCAGGTGCCTGAACCAGCGCAGGTTTAATGCTTTTCTGGTTTCTCGACTATTTGTTCTTTGCTTTGCCCACCCAGCTATTTACTATGCCGTTTGACCACCTTTCATGCTCTTCATTTTCGTAGATCGGCACACTGTGTGATGATTCACCAGTCTTACCTTCGCCTACGGAGACAGTCATGCCAGCTAAAAGACCATTCTTAGTGTCAGTGTAAGGTTGAGCTGTGAAGCTACGTACATCTGTATAAGTTTCAGTGCGTATCGTGCCATCTTTGAGTTTATGAGTCTGGATGACAGTATTGTCTGGGCCGCGTCTCCATTCGTCATCACCCAGCTTAGCGCTGATTAGCTCTCCAGTTTTGGGATTGTACTCGGCGCTAAATTTGTTACCAGCCTCCAATACGTTTCTATTTGCATCAAGTTTCCATGTGTCTGGATGCGGGTGATCGGGGGTGCTATTAGCTACATCGATGGAGCGCTGACGAGAATCCTCCCAGATTTTGGCAACTGCAGCCGTGTGCTCTGGACTTTCCCAAATTTTGCTACTTAGCGAATGGCCACCATCTTGAATGATAACGCTCTTATATGGACCTTTAAAATCGTTGTCCTCAGTCTTCATCGTAAACGAGGCTGCATCTTTGTTGACATAGGTATGCATCTGACCATCGTTGCCTTTGTAAGTCTCAACGACATCATTACCTATACGCTCAAAAGTCTTGTCGTCTATTTGCACCTTCTGCAAGTTACCCTGTTGGTCGTAACTAGCTTTGACTCTATCGCCAGCCTGCAAAAGGTTGCCGTGATCATCATATTTCCAGGTTTCTGGTGCTGGATTTTTCGCGTCGCTTACCTGAGCATTGTTGCCTTGATCAGTTACTTGCGATCGCTCGGTCTGCGACACAGGCTTATCTCCTGATTTTGCCTCTGCACCTGCACTCAAGTCGAAGTTTGTATCAGGAAAACCCAATCTCGAAAGACTGCTACCAGACCCTTTCGAGTCGCCGCCAGGAATAGATTGGAGAGTGGAGGTATCAGACAATGGGCTTCCCGTTGTGCCGACAGCACTCTCAGGCTTCTTCCAGCACGAGCTGCTGAGGTCGCCAGCATTGGCGGTAGCATCGGCACTGGTTTTGTCCTCTATAGCATCCTGGTGCTCTTGGCAGGCAGCTCTTTCAACCATGGTGAATTCTCCAGAATATATCGCGAACTCTTGCTCAACCCATACTATGTACCCATTCGAGTCGCTCTCCGAACCGATCACAGGTTGATTCCGCAAACCCTTGCTGAGCATGCCATACGCAAAAGTCTTGGTGGCCCTGGAGTTTGAGGAGTACTCAAGAGGCTCATTGAAGGGCTCCTGATTTACTAGGTGACGGCTTGCTTCCGCTCGCTCACAAAGACTGCTAGTTTGAACACGCTATGCTTGATGTATGACTGACAATAACAGCGCCAAGAAAATTTTCATTGCCACTACCGTTGTCTTGTTTCTTGGTGGTGGCACTTTCTGTGCTTGGATTGCTAACGACAACAACCTACTTCAAGGCGCAAGCACTCAAGAAGAAACCCAGAAGCTAGTTGACGAGCGCCAAGTGTTTCTTGTTCAAGTCTTCCTTGTCAGCGGCGTCATAACTGGTCTTCTTGGTTCCTGTGCATTCCTTCTATTTCGAAAGGCTATCAACCGGCGTGATTCGTCTTGATCCAAGTCAACTGTTCATGAACATGCTTGTAGTGAACGCAACCTCTTTGAGGTTTCTAAGGAATTGCTATCTCAGTCTACTTGCGGCTGCCTCTTAAGGACTAGCTCAGCATTTTGGGCAAGGACAGTATTACTGAGCCGAGAATTTACTTTTTTGTAGTCTTACAAGAATGCAAACCCAAGACCAGAGCTATGGAAGATTCTCCTCAACATCAGATGAATAGCAGCGCTTAGTATCAATATGCCAGTGTGTCTCAGGAATTGGCACACCTGGAAAACTTTCGGAACAAGCTCCTTTTGCAAAGACAAAGGTTGGAGTAAGGTCAAGTAACTCGGAAATAGCCTCGGCAGTCCTTTCACCAACGTATCTCTAATGTCACATATACATGATCCCATTTTGCTTTTAACTCATCGTCATCTTCAGGCTCAATCATTAGGCTAGGTTAACCTTTCGCGCGGTCACTGGTTATTGCATCACACTTTTGCAGGTGCATAGTCTCGCCCACCTTGCCCATATTGTCGAGCCAGTCATTTGGGGATAGCTGTGGGATTTAAGTTACCAATTGATCTAACTTTCTCTCCTTTGTTTTGCATTTTTAGTTCTGCATTCTTAGTTCGACCTGCACCAAATATAGTGCTTCACCTCCAATCATGAGAACAGTAAAAGACCCGCAATAAAATCAGGCCCTCCTTAGTTTATTATTCAACGCTCGATCGCTCTAAAGGCCATTTCTAGCTTCCGTTTCGAGACTATATTTACTTGAGCTTTTTTACTGGTGCTATTCGACGACTGAGCAAATAGTACTGGTCTAGAGGCAATCGCAGTTAGCTATTTCACCACTTTTGCATCCGTATTCCTTACTAATGACAATTTTAATGGAAATTAGGCAAATCTATTTAATTTCTGGATCTTGCACGTTGTACTCTTTGGTCACCCGTCGCCGTCAGTCAGGTTGTCGAATATAGATGAAAGCGCGAAATACGAGATGGAAGGCTCTACTGGCGGCGCTATCGCTTATGATTGCGGTGTCACCGGTCATGCCTGCAGAGCCTTTACAAGGGAAAGTAGAGTTTAGCCGAGACTTGCCACCTCTGGGTGATGAGTATAGGGAAGGTCAGCAATTTAGAATTGAGGCATCTCGGTCAGACGGTAAAGTTCAGAGGTGGCGACGCGTTCCAGATTGGCTGGCGGGTATTTGGCATACTGAGCGAAGCGTCAGGAAAGTGATGGGCATACCTGTCAGTTACCAAACTCGTACTAATTTCATTAGCGGCTATCAGGCTGACGCGAAAGGACAAATCTGGCACCCGATAAATTCGAAGGTGACTCGAGTGGATGCCAGTTCGCACTATGAATACCAGATTCCTCAGGGCGATGAGGTTTTTACAGTCGATGAATCTTCAAGCAGGCGGTTTACGCGTACCACGAGAGTGAGAGTTGAAAAAGAATCAGGTCTAATACTTGATTCCTTTCAGCAAGAAGATATCTCAGTTACGCAGCCTTTAGAAGATGGCAAATGCGTAGCGAAGGCTCGCTGTCGGGTGTTCAATATGAAGGGTAAGAAAATAGCAGAGCAGGATATTGTTGTGTACCATCAACGAATAGAAGAATTCAAACCCATAGACGAATTCGCCGGCGAAGATTATGCAAATGGTTTAGCCAATTATTTGATAGCAGAAGGTAAGCCGGAGCTTGTGCCACAATCTCCCCATGACTTAAGAAAGCTCTCCGAACTACAGCTCGAAATTCTCAATCAGCAAGAGGAAAATTCAGCCCTAATGAAAACAATTAAGTCTATTCAAGAGAGTGATAATTAGGCACGTTCTTCGCCGTACCTTCCTGACTGGCTTCCCCTGCTTTGCTAAGTGTCCTAACATAAGGCTGTTCCATCGACTACAATAGAGCCATGCTTGGCTTTTATATCTTTCAATTTGTGCCCATTGTGATTGTCGAAGGAATTGTGCTCTGGCGCATGAAATGGGCATCTCTTCCGCGTTCGCTCTTTGATTCTCTGATGATGAACTTTGCTTCCTTCCTCGGCCTGGTCTTAGGTCTCGGGCCGTATATCACTGGCTCCATGCCCTGGGGTTTGACTTTGTTTGGCACCTATTCGTTCATGGTCGAAGGTACGGTCTTGATGCTGCTTGAGAGCAAAGACCCCAAGCTGGTCTGGGCTTGTGCTCTCACTGCCAATCTTTTAGGTTGCGTTCTTCTTGCTGTAGAAGCCCTTGTCGGTGCAATTCCGGGAGTTTTCTCGGCCAAGTAATGCTCTACATTTTTTAAGTTCTTTTTTTAGCTTGGTTTGGCCTTGTAAAGTGCCTTCCGGCGCTAGAATGTGCGCTTTCACCACTGTGAGCGCATACCCAATTATGAGCACCAACACCGTTTCTACTGGCACTGGTTCAGAAGTTATTTGGCAACCTAGCGGCGCCTATCTTGAAAGTCGAGTAGTCGACTTTATGAGAAAGCACGATATCGCCGATTGGCAGACCCTTATTGCCAAGTCTAATGAAGACACCGAGTGGTTCTGGCAGGCTGCTCTTGAGTACATGGGTTTTCAGTGGAATAAGCCTTACAGTAAGTTGATGGACAGCTCAAAGGGCTTTGAGTGGACCAAGTGGTTCGTTGATGGTGAGCTCAATATTATTTCCAATACCTTAGATTGGCATCAAGAAGCCGGCAAAGTAGCTGGTTCCAGGGTCAGTGTCGGCAAAGATCACCCCGCTCTGATTTGGGAAGGTGAAGACGGTCGTAGTCGCAAATTGACTTATGGTGAACTCAGTCACTTAACTGGGCAAGCTGCTAGCGCCATGCTTAAGCTCAATGTTAAGGCTGGTGATGCCATTGGTATTTATATGCCCATGGTACCAGAGGTAGTGGCAGTACTTTTCGCCTGTTTCAAAATCGGTGCTGTTGCAGTTCCAATCTTTAGTGGCTTTGGTCCTGAGTCTTTGGCTACTCGCTTGAATGATGCTGAGGCCAAAATTTTGTTTACTGCCGATAGTGGTAAGCGTCGGGGCAAGCTCATTCCCATTAAAGCCGAGGCTGATTTGGCCGCTCAGTCAGTACCCGCTCTTGAACATATGATTGTGCTCAAGCATTGCGATACCGATGTGCCTATGCAAGATGGTCGTGACCTCTGGTTCCATGAGGTTGTCCTCAATCAAGAGCCAGCCTCAACCCAAGCTGAGCTTTCGGCCGAACATCCTTCTATGTATCTCTACACTTCCGGTACCACAGGAAAGCCTAAAGGCACTGTGCATACACATGCTGGCGCTTTGGCTCAAATTGCTAAAGAGCTAGGCTTTGCATTTGACCTGCAGCCTGACGACAAGTTCTTCTGGGTCTCTGATATTGGTTGGATGATGGGGCCATGGGAGATGATCGGTACCACCTTCTGGGGTGCCACCATGGTCATCTTTGAAGGCAATCCGAGCTATCCAAACCCAGATACTATCTGGAAAATTTGCGACCAACACAAAGTTAATACTCTAGGTATTAGTCCTACTCTAATTCGCCACCTTAAGGCTCAAGGTGAGGAATGGGTAGATAAACATGACTTGTCGACTTTGCGCTTGCTTGGCTCGACTGGCGAGCCCTGGGATCAAGACAGCTATATGTGGTTCTTCGATAAGGTCGGTAAAAAGCGCTGCCCGATTATCAATATTTCTGGTGGCACCGAAATAGTCGGCTGTCTGCTTTCTCCCCTTCCTGTCATGCCCCTAAAGCCCTGCTCTTTAGGCGCACCGGGATTGGGCATGGCCATTGATGTCTTCAGCGAAGAAGGCCAAAGTGTTCATGATGAAATTGGTCATTTAGTTTGTCGCAAACCAGCTCCATCCATGACTAGAGGATTCTTGAAAGATCCAGATCGGTATGTCGAAACTTACTTCACTAAGTTTCCCGGGGTCTGGTACCACGGCGATTGGGCTAAGGTAGACAATGATCACTCCTGGTTCTTATTTGGTCGCTCTGACGATACCATCAAAGTCTCTGGTAAGCGTGTTGGCCCAGGTGAAGTTGAATCGGTCTTGGTAGAACATCCAGAAGTCTCTGAGGCCGCCGTTATTGGTGTACCTCATGAGCTCAAAGGCGAATGTCTGGTTTGTTTCATCGTCATGATGCCTGGTCAATCTTTATCGACAGATATGCTCAAAGAGCTGCGCGACATGGTGGGTAGCCGCCTTGGCGCCACCCTCAAGCCTGACACTATTCTTGCGGTTCAGGCTTTGCCCAAAACTCGTTCAGGCAAAATAGTGAGAGCGACTATCAAGCGTAAGTACTTGGGTCAAGAGACCGGTGACCTTTCGTCGGTGGAAAACCCAGAGGCTCTCGAACTTATAGTGGCAAAATAGCAATTCGACTGAAAGGTTATCTGTGAAGCATTCAGAAAAAGAAAAAGTAAGAGAACGGTTCATTGTTAAAGGCGGATCGACTATTGACCTGAGTCGTGATTTTAAGTCTGGCCTAGACGCAGCAGCTATTTCCAAAGAAACAGCCAAAGAACATTTAGACGCTGATATCAAAAGAATTGCCCACTACCAAGATATTCTCTATGCTCAAGATAACTATGCTCTTCTGATTATTTTTCAGGCCATGGACGCTGCTGGCAAAGACAGCACCATCAAGCACGTTATGTCAGGCATCAATCCCCAGGGCTGTCAGGTTTTTGCTTTCAAGGCACCAAGTGCTGAGGAGCTTGACCATGACTATCTCTGGCGTTGTAATAAGGCTTTGCCTGAGCGTGGACGCATTGGCATATTTAACCGTTCTTATTACGAAGAAGTTCTGGTTTCACGGGTGCACCCTGAAATTCTCGATAAGCAGCAGCTGCCATCAAAGTTGAGAGGCAAAGGGCTATGGAAAAAGCGCTTTGAGCAGATTAATAACTACGAAAAGTATCTGGTTGAAAATGGCACTGTCATTCTCAAATTCTTTCTTAATGTCTCTAAAAAAGAGCAGAAGAAGCGCTTTCTGGCTCGCTTGAATGACCCTGAAAAAAATTGGAAGTTTGCCGACTCTGACGCTGTGGATCGCGAGCTGTGGGATAAGTATATGCATGCCTACGAAGATTGCCTCAGCAATACCAGCACCAGCTGGGCACCATGGCACGTCATTCCGGCTGACAGCAAGCCATTCTGCCGCTTGGCCGTGGGCTACATTATTGCCGAGACTTTGAAGAACTTAGATTTGCACTATCCCGTTGTCAGTGAAGAGAAGAAGAAAGCTTTAGAGAAGGCAAGAAAACTGCTTGAAGGTGAAATCTTAGTCAGCGATACAATCGCTGAGGTCGAAGCCGAAGATTTATCGGTGGTCGAAGCTCAGCCTACTGAAGATCTGCCCACAGCTGTTGCTGTTGATACAACTCAAGATGTGGAAGGCGAAGCCGTTCCGGATATTGAGCTTGCTGTTGTGCCTGAAGCTCTTGCTGAAACAATAAAGTCAAAGGGCAAGAAAGCTAAGTCTAAGTCGAAGAATAAAACCAAGAAAGATAAAAAGACGAAGCAGTAACAGTTTTAGGTGGTTCTGAACAAGTACCAGTTGTCTGCTATTTTTTCGACCCAAATATACTCTGAGGGCCCCACTCGTGGTGGTCTGTTATCTGGGGCGTAGAGGAAGCCAACGGTGTTGTCTGTCACCCCGCCAATAATAATTTCGATTTGCTTGTCGTCTACTTTACTCAAGCTTGATAGATGCAGAGCTTGCAGTTTAGCTTTGATGGCGCTGCTCGTGGACGAAGGCTCTTGAGTACGGCTATCGCTGAGCATGACAATGGTATTCGCTGCTAACTTGTCGCCATAGCCCACAAGACTATCTAGTGCTGGTTGGTTAGCCTTAAACCAGTTTTTTAGATCGGCATCGGGAGATAGGGTCAATTTGAGATTTTTCAGAGTTGAGTTTTCTTCATCACTTAACTTGGTCTTCTTTTCTAGCTGATTGACTATGGCATTGAGGGGCCCTGTGCAAGCTAGTGCTCGAGCCGATGTAATTTTCCAGTCTTTGTCACGACGTAAATAGAAGTAGACATCGAGTGCTAAAGGGCTGCTCAGTCTAGTTCTTGCAACAGCAAAGTTGTCACCAACTATATTGATATTTTCGTTGCTGTTTTCAAAAGTGAGCTTGTCCATTGGGGGAAGGCCAAGGGCAATTGCCTCAGTGGAAAGCATACTATTGGCGGCTTTGCTGTTTGAGTTGTGCAATTGAACGTATTTACTTATAGCGGCAATGGCTTCTTCGCGGCGTGGATTGGCAATTTCACTGTTGAGTAAAAGTTCTCTTTGTCCACGTGCTCCGGGCTGCCATGACTGTCTGCGCATTGCTTCGTATTGAGCAATCATGGCCTGGTGCAAGCTATTTTGCCCTGGTGTCCAGTTAATACTTCTGAGGTTGTTGCTTAGTATCTCGGCCGTTAGTGGGCGGCGCTCGAAGTGTCCAAGAGTGGTGAGGATGCCGGCGAAATAGTAGATAGGGGCTGAGCCTTTTACTTGCAATAGGCTCTTTAGTTTGGCATTTTTTACATCGTCAAGGGCGATGTGTTTAACACTGAGTCCGTGTTTTTCTTCTTCTAGCAAAAGTTTGTTTTGTCCAGATTGCTTGGTATAGAACTCAAGCACGCTAGGGCCAGGCTCGCTCATCTGGCAAATGAGAAGTGGTGCTGACTGGTCTTCTTCGCTGTGGCGCTCGCGCGAATGTTCAATCATTTGGCGCATGCGTTTGTCTTTGACAGCAGCGCTAGACATGCGTGTCAGAGTCAGATTTATTTTGCTTTCTTGACTGGGGCGCTTTAGGGAGATATTGACTGTGCTGCCAGGTTTGCCCATGAGCCGCTGGCGAGCCCCTTGTATGCTCAGAAGAGCTGTATCTTTGCCGTCGATGGCCAGGAGCAAATCGCCACTCTTTATATCGAGAGCTGCTGCTGGACCTTCCGGCAAAATGTTTCCCACACAAGGGTGCTCTTGGCCTGCGTATTTGAAGGAGAAGCCGACAATACCCACGGCTTCAATTTTCTTTTCACTATCATCAAGGCTAGCCGTCTGAGCCGCAAGAGCAAAAGAGGGATAGAACAGAAGAACAAGTGTCAGAAATATTGAAGCCGCGGTTTTCAATTTGCTTTTAGCACCTTAGATGAAACAGACTTTCAACAGTGCTCCATCTGGCTGGTAGTGTTCCAGTTCGACTTGCACTGGCTCTACTTTCCAAATTTCTTTGCAGTATTCTCTAATTGATCTATCAGAAGAGAATTTGCCCATGCGCGCTACGTTGAGGATAGACATTCTTACCCAGTCATTCTGATTTAAGTAAGCCTTGCCTGCTTTTTCTTGGCACTTGATGTAGTCGTCGAAATCAGCGAATAACAAGTAATCGTCGTGGTAGAGCAAGTCATCAACCAGGGAGCGGAAGCGGTTTGGTTGATCTGGTGAAAAATGACCGTTTTTGATCATCTCAATTACTTCGCGCAGAGCTGGATTTTTGTCGTAATAGTCTTGCGGCCTGTAACCAGATGCCTTTAAATCCTGCACCTCTGAGGCTGTGAGGCCAAAGAGGAAGAAGTTCTCTTCGCCAATGTCTTCAAGCATCTCGATATTGGCACCGTCTAAGGTGCCGATAGTGAGAGAGCCGTTCAAGGCAAATTTCATGTTGCCAGTGCCCGATGCTTCTTTGCCAGCTGTAGAAATCTGCTCGGAGAGATCGGCAGCAGGGTAGAGAATCTGACCGAGGGTGACGTTGAAATCGGGAATGAAGGCTACCTTTATGCGGCCGGCTACATCTTTGTCATTGTTAACTACCTCGGCTACAGCATTGATCAGCTTGATCACTAGCTTGGCATTGAAGTAACCTGGAGCCGCTTTACCAGCAAATAAGAATGTTCTTGGCGTAATTTTTAGAGCTGGGTTTTTCTTGATTTGGTTGTAGAGGTGAACGATGTGCAAGACGTTGAGATGTTGCCGCTTGTACTCATGCATACGTTTGGCTTGAACATCGAAGAGTGAGTCAGGGTCAACCGTGACGTGGCATTTTTTCTTGACATATTCAGCCAGCCGTACCTTTTGATCGCGTTTAACCTTGGCCCATTCTCTACAGAAAGCGGGATCTTCAGCGTAAGGCTCAAGCTCTTTGAGCTTGGTGAGATCGAGCAACCAACCATCACCAATCTTGCTTGATATCAGGGCGGTCAGATCTGGATTGGCTAGAGCGATGAAGCGACGAGGTGTGATACCGTTGGTTTTGTTGCTGAATTTTTCTGGCCAGAGTTTGTAGAAGTCGGCAAGCACGTCTTGCTTCAGTAACTCGGTGTGCAGGGCCGCTACACCATTGATAGCGTGACTGCCGACACAAGCCAAATTAGCCATTCTGACGAAGTGAGTGCCAGAATCGTCAATCAGCGAGAGTCTCTGCACCATACCTTCATCGTTAGGGTATTGTTGGCGAATCTCGTCTAGGAAGCGTCGGTTGATTTCATAAATGATGCTCAAGTGTCTTGGCAGTACTGCTGCAAATAGCGGTACGGGCCATTTTTCTAATGCTTCCGGTAGAAGGGTGTGGTTGGTGTATGCAAAAGTATTGGTTACGATTGTCCAAGCTTGATTCCATTCCATTTGATGTTCGTCCATCAAGATTCGCATCAGCTCTGGTACGGCGATCGAAGGGTGGGTGTCGTTCAACTGAAAAGCAAATTTTTCGTGGAACTGCTCAATAGAACTTCCTGATACTTTGAGAATACGCACGCAGTCTTGTAGCGAGCAGGCAACAAAGAAGTACTGTTGTTCTAGTCTTAAGCGCTTGCCTTGGGCAACGTTGTCGTTGGGATAAAGAACCTTAGAGACGTTCTCTGAAAATACTTTATCGTTGACTGCTCCCAGATAGTCACCAGCATTGAAAGCCTGAAAATCGAAAGACTCTTTGGCTTCGGCTTTCCAGAGACGCAATGTGTTAGCTGTGTTGGTCTTGTAGCCAGGTACTGGGGTGTCGTAAGGCACGCCGCTGATGATGTGGTCGGCAATCCAGTCAACTACGTTTTTGCCTTGGGCATCGACGTGTATTTCGCAGCGCCCACCAATTTTGACTTCTACTGCTGCTTCTGGTCTGGCAATTTCCCAAGGGTTGCCGAGGCGCAGCCACTTATCTGTTTTCTCTACCTGCCATCCGTCAACAATTTCTTGATCAAAGATGCCAAATTCGTATCTAATACCATATCCGATGGCAGGGATGCTCAAGGTGGCAAGAGAATCGAGGTAGCAGGCCGCTAGTCGACCTAAGCCGCCGTTGCCCAGACCTGGTTCTTCTTCCTGGTCGATCATATCTTTGAGCAAGATACCAGAGCGCTCAGCAGCTTCTTCGAACTGTTTCTCCAGGCCCATGCTGAGAAGGTTATTGCCGAGCTGTGGTCCCATCAAGAATTCAGCAGACAAATAACAGACGATTCTTACTTTCTCTTTGAAGTATGTCTCAACCGTGTTAATCCAACGGTGCAGCAGTCGATCACGCACAGTGAAGGAAAGCGCCATATAAAGATCATGCTTGGTTGCTAATTCAGGAAAACGGCCTTGCGTATAGAACAGATGGTCTGCCATGGCTCGTCTTAGCGTTTCGATGGAAGTACCGGTGCGGTCGTCTTCTACCTCGACGGTGACGCAAGTATCATTTTTGTTAGTCTGAACCACGATATTTCCTCAGCTAGTTTAGTACGGCCATTTCCAGTCACGTATCTGGGGCATGTCTTCGCCGAATTCTTCGACATAATTTTTGTGATCGATCAGGCAGCCGTGTAAGAGCTGCTTTACCCGTGCGGCAGTGTATTGCACCTTCGGCACACGGTCTATGACATCAGCAGCCAGGTGGAAGCGGTCCATATCGTTCATGACCACCATGTCAAACGGTGTGCTTGTGGTGCCTTCTTCTTTGTAGCCGCGTACATGCATATTGTCATGGTTGGTGCGGCGGTAAGTCAGTCGGTGAATGAGCCAGGGATAACCGTGATAAGCAAATATTATGGGCTTGTCTTTAGTGAAGAGTGAATCAAAATCTTTATCGCTCAAGCCGTGTGGATGCTCGCTTTCAGGCTGCAGTGTCATTAAGTCAACGACATTGACCACTCTGATTTTGAGATCAGGTAGTTCTCGGCGCAAAATGTCTACAGCCGCGAGTGTCTCAAGGGTTGGAACGTCTCCGGCACAGGCCATGACCACATCGGGTTCAGCTCCTTGATCATTGCTGGCAAAATCCCAGATACCAATGCCGGCGGCACAATGCTTGGCCGCAGCGTCCATGTCGAGCCATTGGGGTGCAGGGTGTTTGCCGGCCACTACGATGTTGATGAAGTCACGACTGCGCAGACAGTGATCGGCAACGCTCAAGAGAGTATTGGCATCTGGTGGCAAATAGACGCGGATGATATCGCCTTTTTTGTTGATGGCGTGATCAATGAAACCTGGGTCCTGGTGGCTAAAGCCATTATGATCTTGGCGCCAGACGTGTGAGGTAAGCAAATAATTGAGTGAGGCAATTGGTCTGCGCCAGCCAATTTCGCGAGTGACTTTAAGCCATTTGGCATGTTGGTTAAACATCGAATCGATGATGTGAATAAAGGCTTCATAGCAAGAAAACAGACCATGACGACCGGTGAGAAGATAGCCTTCTAACCAGCCCTGGCACATGTGTTCGCTCAGTACTTCCATAACCCGACCATCGTGGGTGATATGGTCATCGGTCTTGAGAATTTCATCTGAGAACACCTTGCTTGTGGTCTCAAATACATCTCCTAGCCTATTTGAAGCGGTTTCATCGGGGCCAAATAAACGAAAGTTCTTGCGATCTTCGTTTTCAGCAAATACGTCTTTTAAGAAGCGTCCCAGGGCTTTGGTTGACTCATAGTCGAGGGCCCCTGGTTTCTCTACTTTGATGGCATATTTCTTGAAGTCTGGCAGGCGCAAGTCTTTTAGCAGTAAACCACCATTGGCATGAAGATTGGCTCCCATCCTTCTGGTGCCTTTGGGGGCGAGTTCTTTTAGCTCGGGAAGGAGAGCGCCCTCTTCGTCGAATAGCTCTTCAGGCTTGTAGCTGCGCAACCACTGCTCAAGCAACTCTAAGTGACCAGGCTTAGTGAATATTTCAGACAGCGGAACTTGGTGCGCTCTGTGAGTGCCTTCAATTTGAACGCCATCAACTACTTTTGGGCCAGTCCAGCCTTTGGGCGAGCGCAATATGATCATGGGGTAGCTGGGGCGGCCGACAAAACCGTTGGCGCTGTCACTCTTGATTTTTCTGATGTCTTCCAGAACTTGGTCCATGGTGGCAGCCATGAGCTGGTGCATCAATTCGGGATCGCTACCTTCGACAAAATATGGTTTATAGCCATAGCCAGTGAAGAGCTGTACTAGTTCTTCATCGCTCATGCGGGCTAGAACAGTGGGATTGGCGATCTTGTAGCCGTTCAAGTGCAAGATCGGCAAGACTATGCCGTCGCGAGCTGGATTGACAAATTTGTTTGAGTGCCAGCTTGTGGCTAGGGGGCCGGTTTCTGCTTCGCCGTCACCAACTACACAACAGGCAATGAGATCGTGATTGTCGAGTACGGCGCCATAGGCGTGTACAAGTGCGTAGCCCAGTTCTCCACCTTCATGAATCGAGCCTGGAGTTTCTGGCGCCACGTGGGAGGGAATGCCGCCTGGGAAAGAGAATTGCTTGAAGAGCTTTTGCATGCCTTCAGCATTTTCTTCTATAAGCGGATAGGTCTCGCTGTAAGTACCTTCTAGATAAGTGTTAGCCACTAGTCCTGGGCCACCATGGCCTGGACCGGTGATGTAAATCATATCGAGGTCGTGCTTCTTAATTACTCTGTTGCAGTGGGCGTAGATGAAATTGAGCCCGGGAGTAGTGCCCCAGTGACCAAGCAATCTCGGTTTGACATGCTTTAGCTCCAGGGGCTGGCGTAAAAGAGGATTATTGAGAAGGTAGATTTGGCCAACAGAGAGATAGTTGGCAGCTCTCCAGTAGGAATTGATTTTTTGCAGTTCTTCACTGCCTAGAGGTTTTGCTTCCCTCAAACTAGGTGTTGCTACGCTGGCTGAAGCCATAATAATTTCCCCTGCGCAGATGCGCTTAGATTGGCTGTATGGATATGCTAGGCCAAATTATATAGGGACTGACTCTCTCTTGATCGCCATTAGCAGCGCGTGTGAATTAATTCGACGGTAAGCAAGAAGCTCGCTGTCAAGAGGGGCGGTGATTAGGCTACAAAATAGACTAGAAAAGTGCTTGCACAAATAGCGCTGAGTCAAAATCGCGCAAGTCTTCCATTTTCTCCCCAAGACCAATGAGCTTTACAGGGATCTTTAATTCTTTGGCTATGGCGAAGACCACGCCACCTTTGGCGGTGCCATCTAATTTTGTCAAGATAACTCCGGTTAAGCCGCAAACCTCAGAAAATACTTTTGCTTGCTGTAGACCGTTTTGGCCGGTGGAGGCATCAAGAACCAAGAGTGATTCGACATTCATTCCTTCGGCGTTTTTCTCAACAACTGAGCGAATTTTTTTCAATTCTGCCATCAAATTGGTTTTATTGTGCAGACGACCAGCGGTGTCGACCAGTACTACGTCATATTGTTCGGCTTTGGCTTTTTGCAGAGCCTGGTAGACAACGGCACCAGGGTCAGCACCGTCTGGCAGTCGAACTATGTCAACGCCTGCTCGCTGCGACCATATTTCAAGCTGTGATTCGGCCGCCGCTCTGAATGTGTCTCCCGCTGCCAGTAAGACTTTCTTTCCTTCGCTTTTGAAGCGAAAGGCTAGTTTGCCGATGCTGGTGGTTTTGCCCACGCCGTTGACACCGACTATCAAATAAATGTTAGGCACACCGGCTTTAAAGCTAAGGCCGCTTTGAGCTGTCTCACTGAGCAGGCTGCTAAATTCTTTCTGCAAGAAGATATCAACGTTTTCACTGGTCCAATTTTTACCGCGAGATTCTTTGCGCAGGTGCTGCACTAGGGGCTCAACTGTGGCTAAGCCCAGGTCAGCTTTGATCAGTCGCTCTTCTAAGCTTTCAATGTAATCTTCGTCAACTGCGCGGTGGCTCTTCGCTTGAACTGCTGTTGCCGTACTTGCTAGCGGTTCTGCCTGAGCCTGTGGCTCTTCAGCTACATTTTGTACTAGCGAGGTTGTCTCTTGTTCTTGGACAGACTCTTCACTTACTTGCTCTTTTGTTTTTGCCAGTACAGATTTGAGTTTGTTTAGGGTTGTGCCCCAAAAGCCTTTGCGTTGGCTATCTTCACCCATGTTCATCCTACCTTATTTATTGAACTTGGCTAGCGTCATCGCTGCCAGTTGCTTTTTCTGCATAAGCACGTCTTCTGGCTGAACGTCTTACGGCTTCTGCTTCTTCAGCTAAGTCAGCAAGGACACCATTGATAAATTTGGCTGCTTTTTCATCAGCAAATCGGTGCGACAGTTCGACTGCTTCTGAGATGGCAACGTTTACTGGAATGTCGGCCATATAGAAAGCCTCTGCACAGGCCAGTCTTAGAATATCTCTATCAATTGAAACCATGCGTTCCATGCGCCATTGTGTGCGGGCCCGCTTGATGTACTCGTCGATGATTTCTTTGTTTTCTATATATGTTTCCACCAAGCGGAAGACAAATTCGCGAACGTCATCTTTATATGGTCGCTCGACTAAGAGCTCACCGGCATGGCCGCATTTTTTGCAATTAGTTTTGAAGAGAGTGCTACTAGCGGAGAGGGCCATCTCTGGTATATCAAGTGCCTCAGAAATCATGTTAATTGAGGTTTCGAGGGTGCTTAATTGCTCTCTGATCTGCCCTGTGGTCATTGGCACAGAACTCAGGTCAGTGGTCTTGGCGTTATCTATCTCAAGGGTATCTAATTGATTTGAGGCCCTAAGCACCATGGCATTAACGTCTTGAAGATTCTGCTTGGCGTAATCCACAAGCATGTGGATGGCTCTATCTACTAGCTCAGTGATCTCAACTTTAGCCAGCTTCTCCATGTTCTTCGGGAGCTGGGGCATTACTATAATTGCCAGTTCACGAGCTATTCGCCGTGCGCTCATTTGGGCCTCACTTTTAAGGGTTCGATTAGAGGCAACGAAATACATTGAACATTCGAGCCCCGCAGCACACATGTTATCATGTGGGCCCAGCGAGGCAGGCATTTGAGAATTACCGGTGGTCAGTTGCGAGGCAGGTCTGTAGCCTGTCCTGACGGTCTAGACGTGCGTCCCACGTCTTCTAAAGTGCGGCAGGCTTTTTTTAACATTCTCGGCTCCCGAATAGACGGCGCCTTATTCCTCGACTTGTTCGCGGGCTCTGGCCTGATGGGCTTTGAGGCTCTTAGTCGCGGCGCTCGTGCTGTAACGTTTGTTGAGGAAAATAAAGCTCAAGCCACCAGTATCAAGAAATCTAGTGTGATTTTTAAGGTGCCAGCTGAAGCTGATGTTGTTATAAGCGATGTAAGGCGAGTTTGGCCCCACATTAGCGTTACCGGTGCAAAGTACGACATTGTTTTCGCTGACCCTCCCTACAAAAAGGGTTACGGTAAGCAAATTTTGGCTGGCCTAGTGGAATATAAGTTGTTAGCGCCAGATAGCCTGGTCATAATCGAACACAATCGAGACGATCTCATCGAAGTAGACGATGGTAGCCTAATGAAGGTTGATTACCGAGAGTATGGTAAGTCGGCTCTTAGCTTTTTTAGTTTTGACTAATGGTGCCAATGGATAGCGGTTCTCAAGAAGATAAGGCGAGCGATGTTCAAGGGCAGCAGGGCAAGCGTTTGCGCCTTGCCAATGCCACGGCGACGCGGTTGGCTGCGGTTGCTTCTGAGCGGGCAGAGGCCCGGGATAGTTCTTTGATAGAGGCCACCGGCCATGTGCGCATTGGTGATCTTTTGATGTTCTCAGGCTTGGTCTCGTCCGAATTTATTCAAACGGCTTTGAGAAACTTTGAAGAGAAAGGTTTGCCCTTAGGAAAGGTGCTCACACTTTCGGGCTATATTACTGAAGCTCAGCTTCGCTGTGCTCTTGATGTTCAGGCCCTTGTCAATGAAAGGCAGTTGCCTCTTGATGTAGGCGTGAAAGTGCTCACTCTTGCTTACAAAGAGTCTGTGCCGTTAGCTGAAGCCTTTGAGCGCTCGGGAGTGGTGCAACCGGAAGATCACCTCAGTAATAAGCTTGGTCAGCTTGTGCTCGATGCCCAAGTAGTAGATCTTCCTATTTTAGAAAAGGCCCTAGAAGTTAATCACCGCACTGGTTTGCCCCTTGGGCATATTCTTTGCTATCGCTCGATTATTTCGCAGCAGTTACTCGAGACTGCATTACTTGGCCAACAATTGATTCGTCGCGGTTCGATTTCTCGTGAACAGTGTGTCAAAGCAATATCACAAGCCCATCAACGGGAAAAAGCCTTAACGCCGTTGCCTCTCAATATTGGCTTCAAGAAATCGATGTTGCGAAATTCGCCGAGAATTGGTGAACTGTTGTTCGAGGCTGAATTAATTGGTGATTCACAATTACTTGAGTCATTGCAAAATTCGCTTTCTACCGCTAGACCATCGGGGCAGTGTATGAAAGAAGTCTGCGGTATTGACCCTGTCTACATCACAGCTACTGTAGAGCTGCAAGAGATGATTGATAATGGCATGCTCATCACACCTCTTGCAATCGATACTTTTGTGCGCATGAAAGAATTTGGTTATGGATTTCTTCGTGCTTTAGCTGAGGCTTCAGTAAGTCGTATCGTCCTTAATCCATCGCGAAGATTACTTGAACTGCTCAATGAAACTGGATCTTATTCAATTGAAATCGCCAAGCTTCCAAGCGAAATTCTTGAGCGTGTTGAAGTGCATTACAATCAATCGATTGAAGTTTGTCGTGCCCTTGTTGCTGCCAATATTGTAGACCAGCACGCCATTTATTCTGGCCTCAGGCTAATTTATTTGCTCGAAGAAGAACTATTGACTGAAGAGCAAGCATTGCTAGCCCTCGACATGGCTTGTACCGCGCCATTGCCTGTGGATGAGGCTATTTATCGTCTTGGTTGGAAGAAGAGAACTCGACTGCGCGAAGAGTAAATTGGGTTTTTAGCTGGAGCAACAGTCTATTGGTGGTACTTCAGATTTTGATTCTGCTTCTGCTTCGGTCTGCACCACATCTGGTGCTATAGGCATCTTGCCTGTGGTGGTGGCAGGGTATTTCAGTCGTTCGTGGTGCAGGGTGCGCCAGACTCGGCAGAAGCCGGCTCTTACCTTTTGCATCTCTTCATAGGTAAGATTCGAATCTGCTAATTGGCCATCATCCCAGCGATTTTGAAATACTTTATCTAGGGCGATTTCAACTTCTTCATTGGTCGGATTTTGCATGCTATGTGTCACGGCCTCTGATACATCAGCTAGCATCACAATTGCTGTTTCTTTTGTATCTGGCTTTGGCCCAGGATAACGATAGAAGTTGGCGTCGACCTTTTCTACACCATCTCTCAAACAGGCCTTGTGATAGAAATAGGCCATTAGGGTAGTGCCCTGGTGCATTGGAATAAAGTCTTGTATGGCCTTGGGAAGGGCATACTTTTGTGCCAGAGCAATGCCATCGGTGACGTGAGCCAATACTCTCGCTCGGCTCTCTTCTGGGGTCATTGAGTCATGAGGATTGGTGGCGCCTAGTTGGTTTTCAATAAAGAATTTCGGACGGACCATCTTGCCGATATCATGATAAAGAGCACCGGCTCTGACCATGTTGGGGTCGGCCGAAATCGCTTTGGCTCCAGCTTCGGCTAAGTTGGCAACAGCCAGGCTGTGTTGATATGTGCCCGGAGCATTTTCTTCGAGGCGGCGGAGTAGGGGCTGATTGGCATCGGTTAATTCTGCTAGCCTGTAAGGTGTAATTAGACCAAAAATATTCTCTAAATAAGGCAAGCTGCCAATCGCCAAGATCGACGAGGAGATTCCGCCAAGAAAATCTATTCCGGCCTGTCTGCCAAGCATATGCCAGGAGGTAATCGACATGTTGAAGGCACTGACTGTCAGGTCACCAGCTACTTGACCGGCTGCAACAGCAAGCCCGGTGCTAATGACAGCGTTGCGTTGCCTGGAATAGGTCCAGATGGCAGCAGCTGAGGCGAGGCAGTGAGCGAAAATGTTACGCATATCAACCAGGCGATCCACAGCTATGAGCATGATCATTGGCACCGTCCAAACGATGGCAACTCGTGGCCCGAAGAATATAGTAAGAATTAGTGCTGCTGCCGGAATTGGTACGAATTGTGGGTAGGTTTTGCCAATGATAGATGCCATTGCGCACGCCACCACGGCCACGGTAAACATCAAGCCAATTGAACTGACAGAGAAGAAGTGTTCCGGTTCGTAGGTATAAAGGAACAGTGCCACTAAAGTAAGGGCGGCAACTAGCGATATACCTATGCTAAAGATAAATGGCCAACGATTGACGTGGGTAATTCCTAGGGCTTGGAGAATGTCTAGTTTTTCGCTGGTGATCATGGCGCCGCGGGGCACTAAAAGCTCTCCCTCAGCGACGCTGCGCATGATTGGCTTGATTGTTTTGACAACTTCTTCGGCCTTGCTCTGGGTTGATTTGTGGTCAATGACCAGGTTGGGCTCTAAATTTCTTGCCAGTATTACCGCTGAAACATTCTTCAAGGCTAAAGGCATAGTGTCGGGGAGAAACTCTTCTGCCATATCGACCCATGCTTTCTTGTCAGAAACCGGGAAGCGCTTGAACTTGTTGGTTAAGCGTTGGGCACTGGTGATAATCGCTTTTTGATAAGCGGGCAGGTCGGTTGGCTGAACTGACAATGCAGTTAGCAACTCAGCTCTCTCTAAGGGAGTAGTTTTGGGCAAGTTGGCAACAATAGCGCGGCGCGCCAGTAGGTCAGGTTTTAAGGAGGGCAAGACTTCGCTCTGCTCCGCGAAAATCGCATCAGTGCTCAATAGCATGTCTAATATGATGGCAGCATTAGGGCTGTCGATCGCTGGCGTTGATTTCTTGTTATTGCGTTTGCCGACTGTTTTGCTTAGCAGAGCAGGACCAATAGGGATGAGGCCTAGAGCCTGGTATTGAGCAATGCGGTTTAAGCTAGCTTTGATTGATTCAAGTGATATTTGGTCTTGACTGAGCTCGACTTGAAAGACCGGGTAGACAGTTTGCTTGGCAATTGCTATGGCTTTCTCTGTCTCACTGCGATCGACAACCGAGATTGCCTCTGGGGCATAGAGATCATGGTCCGCGACATCGGTCACCTGCAAGCCTGGGCTGAACATATGAACCGATGTCAGGGCGAGAAAGAGGCAGGCAAGACCGACAATCCCAACGGAGAGCCAGCCGACAAAGGCTTTGCTGCTGGGGAAAATATCGTGTTGACCAACTTCGAGCTTGGCAGTGTCTGTCAAGCTACTCGCTTTAGTCTCATTCACAGTCTTACTGATTCTTACTGTTAAAGGGGTGGGAAACTAACACTAACAATATTACTCTGTTTTGTCTGAGCTGTTAGAATTTTGTCTGCTTTTAGCTATTACAAAGGGGTCTTCGATGATCTTGGTGACTGGAGCGGCTGGTTATATTGGCTCTCATTTCGTTCGCTACTATCTCAAGCAAAACCCAGATTCTAGTCTGGTTGCAGTCGATAACTTGGGCCTGGGAAATGCTCTTTCTCTCGATCAAGCCAACCCTAATCTACATTTTTATAAGGTCTCTATTGGCGACAGAGCTGCTGTCGACAAGATTTTTGCCAGCCATAAGATTGATGCCGTTGTTCATTTTGCTGCCAATGCTTATGTCGGTGAGTCGCAAACTAAGCCGTTCAAATATTTCGAAAATAATGTTTGCGAGACCCTTCGTTTTCTAGAGTCAATGCAGCAAGCCCAGGTGCAGAAGATAGTCTTTTCATCGACTTGTGCCACTTATGGCAACCCTCGCTATGTGCCTATCGATGAAAATCACCCCCAAAAGCCTATCAATACCTATGGCAGCACCAAGCTTATGATTGAAGAGGCCCTGCGCGCTTTAGCTTTGTCTGTGCAACTTAAGTATGTTTGCTTGCGCTATTTCAACGCCGCTGGAGCTGACCCTGATCCTGCAGCTGGGCAAGAAATAGGAGAAAGCCATGAACCTGAATCTCATTTGATTCCACTCGCTCTCATGGCGGCCTTGAATAGTGATAAGAAGAACAAGCGCTTAAAAGTTTTTGGCGATGACTATGCAACCGCTGATGGCACCTGCGTGCGCGATTACATTCATGTTAATGATTTGGCTGAGGCGCACTGCTTGGCTATAAAACTACTGAGCTCAGATAGTTTCAGTGGTGATGTGGAAGAGTCTAATCAATTGGGTCTAGCTCTTAATTTGGGTACAGCCCACGGTGCCTCGGTGAAAGAGGTTATTGCCGCGGTTGAGTCAGTTACTGGAAAAGCCGTGCCCTATGACTTGGTGGAAAGGCGGCCAGGTGACCCGCCATCCCTTGTTGCCGATTACACCAAGGCCGCGCAAGTGCTTGGCTGGCAGCCAAAGTTTGATCTCAGACAAACTGTTGAGAGTGCTTACAAATGGGAACTGAAGCGTCGTTATTGATTTTGAGTATTACTTACTCTAGTTCGGCGTCGACATTGAGTGTGCTCTTCACTTTGTAGATGCGCTTGCCTTGCGACTCGTGATAGGTACGCATCATGATTTCGGCCTGTAGGCCCATCAAAAGCAGTTGCATGCCCATGAGGAAGAATACTGCCACTAGCACCGGTAGTGGTGTCTCAATGAAAGAAGTGGCGTAGCCATATTTCAGTACGACCATCCAGGCGAAAATTAGCAGAGACAAGATCCACGAAGCTAGACCGGCTGTGCCAAAGACATAGATTGGTTTAGTGAAGTACTTGGCCATAAACTTAACTGTGATTAAGTCTAAGACGACCTTAAATGTGCGCGAAATGCCGTACTTAGATTGGCCGAATTGGCGAGCATAGTGGTTTACTGGAATTTCAGCCACTCGAGCACCGAGCCATGTGGCATAGATTGGTACGAAGCGGTGCATTTCTCCATAAAGTCTGACATCTTTGATCACTTCTTTGCGGTAGGCCTTGAGTGAGCAACCATAGTCGTGCAGACGCACGCCGGAGATGGACGAAATAATCTTATTAGCTGTCCATGAAGGAATCAGGCGCAGGAACAATTCGTCTTTGCGCTCTTTGCGCCAGCCGCTAACCACGTCATAACCTTCGTCGAGCTTGTCGAGAAGACGAATGATGTCGGCTGGATCGTTCTGTAAGTCGGCATCCATTGGGATAATCACGTCGCCTAAGGCGTGATCGATTCCAGCTGCTAGTGCCGCCGTTTGACCAAAGTTGCGAACAAAACGAACGACCTTGATGCGAATATCACCAGCTGAGATTGCCTTGAGCTTGTTGTATGACTGGTCTTTCGAGCCATCATCAATAAGGATGGCTTCCCATGTGCGGCCAAGTTGGTCGAGAGCGCTTACTAGTTTCTGGTAAAGCAGCTCGACGTTTTCTTCTTCGTTGTAGACTGGAACAACAACCGAAATTTCAGGAATTGGCCCAACACCCATGTGAAGCGGCATTGATTTCTTGTAGATCGACTTCTCGTAAGTCAGAGGATCGGCGACAATCTTAGTGCTAGCGACAATTGGCTGATTATGACTTAGACTGGATGGGTCAGAATTAGTAGTCGTGGCCGACCCTGTAGTTGACCCCGCATTTGACCCCGCATTTGACATAGATGCTGCAGTTTGAATGGTATTCATCGCAAGTATATCCCTGACATATTTTCTGAAATTGGAAGTGCCAGACAATCATAATCAACTTGGCCAACCAAACACCTTGATTACTTCTCATCATCCTCCTGATTACCTACATTAAAGAGCGTGAGCGATTTGCATTAATGACGATCATAAAGACCAGCGATCCGGCTCAAGGTGAGCCCCAACCAGAACCACAGCAGAGCTTACAGCCTAAGGCTAAGAGCAAAATTTCAGCTTCGCCTTCCTCTGGTCAGAAAAAATCAGAAACTATAGAAGAAGTTAACGTAAACCGAAATCGTCGTTCTTCGTTACTTTCTGGTCAAGAAAATAGCGCTGATCAAAAATCAGACCAAGCCGTTCGACCTGACAGCCTGCAGGAGTATATCGGTCAGACACGCTTGAAGGGCATGATGAATATGTCTATTTCGGCGGCTAAGTCGCGGGGAGAAGCCCTAGACCATGTTTTATTTTATGGCCCCCCTGGTTTAGGCAAAACCACCCTGGCCCGTGTCATTGCCAATGAAATGCAAGCTCGCATTCATATGACCTCTGGCCCCTCCCTCGAGCGTCCACGCGACATTATTGGTCTAGTGCATCAACTAGAAGAAGGTGATGTCCTCTTCATTGATGAAATTCATCGTCTCTCCCGCGTGGCTGAAGAGCTTCTTTATCCGGCGATTGAAGATTTTGTAATTGATTTGACCACGGGCAAAGGACAGGCTACTCGCACTATGCGTTTGCCCTTGCCCCGCTTTACCCTCATCGGTGCCACCACTAAAGCTGGCATGCTGTCGAATGCTTTGCGAGATCGTTTTGGATTTGTTTGTCGCCTCGAATTTTATGATGAAGCCGAGTTGACCAAAATTGTGGCTCGCACCGCTAAGATTCTTTCAGTCGCCATGGAGATTGAGGCTGTGGTAGCTATTGCCTCAAGAGCAAGGGGCACTCCTCGTATTGCCAATCGCTTGGTGCGTCTAGTGCGTGACTTTGGCCAGTACCAAGGGGCTGAGGTGATCGATGGTGCCATTGCTGAAGCCGCTCTTGAATCGTATCAAGTCGATAAGCATGGCCTTGATATGACCGATAGAAGGTTGCTGGAAATTCTCATTGATCACTATGATGGTGGCCCGGTTGGTATCGAAACATTGGCTGCCACCATTGGTGAAGACTCTGAAACCGTTGAAGACGTTTACGAGCCTTTCTTAATTCAGAAAGGATTTATTCAACGCACCTCTCGTGGTCGAATGGCTACACCTTTTGCCTATCAGCACCTGGGTAAGCCGGTCAGTAAACGCATTCTCACTGAGACTTCGATTGCTGAGGCCAAGCAGTTAGATATTTTTCAACGTAAAAGTGAGCAATAATGCCACCAGCTCAACCTAATGTTGTGATTAGCACTAATGCTGCTAGTGCTAAATCAAGTGAAGAAGAATTTGCTGTCGGTCGAGTGGTCTCGGTGGGCAAAGGCACGCTCAATAAAGAATTGCTCTCTAGCGTTGGCATGGTTTCTAATCGCCAAATCGTTTCAGTGGAAGTCTTAGAAGGGAAGCTAAAGGGCTGCACTGTGGCTGTTCCTAATGAGATCACTGATAACCCGGTTTTTAATATCAATGTTAAACCAGGCACTGAAGTAATACTCTCGGTAGTCACCACTGGTGGTGAGGTGGCAAAGAGCGAAGTAAATATTGCCGACTATCATCGCGCACCAGCTCTTGGCTGGCTCTTGCTTGTCTTCCTTTTAGCCTTCGTAATATTTGGTGGTAAAAAAGGGGTTAAGTCTCTGGTTGCTCTTCTTATAAGCGTATGTCTTATTGCTTTTGTGCTGCTTCCACTTAGTCTCAATGGCTTTAATCCACTTATGGTTGCCATTGCTATTTGTCTGGCTTCAGCTGTGACCACTATGTATTTTGTCGCCGGTCTATCCAAGAAGGCCCTGGCAGCTATTCTGGGAACTATTTGCGGGGTGATAGTGGCTGGGGTGGCGGCGCAGCTGGTGATTGTCTATGCCCCTTTGACTGGTTTGTCGTCAGAAGAAGCGCAAATTTTAAGGGGCTCTGTCTTGGTCGCTAGCCCTAAATTTTATAGTGGCTTGCTGGCTGCCGGAATGCTCATCGGCGCTCTTGGCGTGATCATGGACGTGGCAGTCTCTATTGCCTCAGCTGTATCGGAGGTGGCCAAGATTGGCCACCGTTCATTTGCCGAGTTGTACGAGTCGGGTATGAACGTGGGCCGTGACATCATGGGCACCATGACAAATACTTTGATTTTGGCTTATACCGGTTCTGCTCTACCGTTGCTTCTATTGATTAGTCAAATTCCATCTACCAAACTTGTAAATCTTGATTTGGTTGCTACTGAAGTGGCTTCGGCAATTAGTGGTAGTCTAGGATTGGTTCTGACCATTCCTCTCACTGCTTATTTTGCAGCGCGTTTAATGGCATCAGGGCGTTAGAGCTAGTAGCAAATGGCACTTGATACATAGAACAGCAAAATGAGAGTTCTATTCGGCTGGCTTTTATTTGCCGGTGCAGTATTTAGTATTATGGCCGGCGGCATATTTTTGTCGTTGGCCCTTGGCTATGCCTGCGTCATGGGCGGGCGCGAATTTATTGCTATGGCCCGCAAAAAAGGAATAAACCCCTCTAGCCGCATTGTTCTCGGCATGATTATTGCCTTCTTTGTTGTGGCTGCACTACCTGACATTCCTCAATGGATGATTGGTATTAAGGTACCGGACAGCTTCTCTATTCAGCACTTTCCGCTTTTGCTAACTATTGGCATCTACTTATCTTTCTTTCGTCTGTTATTTCGCAATGATAATCCTCCGGCTACCATCGCCGATATTGCTTCTACGATTTTGGGTTTCATCTATGTTGGTTGGCTGCCTAGCCATTTAGTTTTGCTGCGTAACCTCACTCCAGCGGGCATGCCAATTACTGACAATCCTTTGCAGCAGCCAGGTTTGGCCTATGTTTGGGCCACTTTATTTATCATCTGGGGAACTGACGTTTTTGCTTATTATGTTGGCAAGAAGATCGGTAAGCACCTTCTCTACCCCCAAATTAGTCCGAAAAAGACCCTCGAGGGTGCCATTGGTGGATTTTGTGTGGCAATTATATTCGCCGTAAGTATTGCCCTATTGGCAGATCACGTGCTTTTCGCTTGTCATCCATTTAAATTCAATCTTTGGCAGGCACCGCTTATGGGAGCAGTCATTTCAATAGCTGCTCAGCTCGGCGATCTTTGTGAATCTCTGTTGAAGCGAGACGCTGGAATAAAGGACTCGGGCGACATGATTCCTGGCCATGGGGGCTTCTTAGACCGTGGTGATAGCATCATTATTAGTAGTGCCGTGGCCTATTATTGGGTTAACCTAGTGGTTCTAGGAAATATCTGACAACATCTGACAACATTTTTTGGTCTTCAGGGCGATTGTGAGCTATCATAAGAGTTGCCGATTAATCGACCAGAAAATTCGTGCTCTTGGAGAGGTGGCTGAGTGGTCGAAAGCACCTTCCTGCTAAGAAGACGTACGGGGTTAACCTGTACCGAGGGTTCGAATCCCTCCCTCTCCGAATATTAAAGACGACGCTTCAGCAATGAGGCGTCTTTTTTTGTCTGTTGTTCTATGCTGCTCGCTAGAAGGCTGCCACTATAGGTGGTATTAGGCTTGACCAGTTTGAGGCCGGGCTCGTGGGCCAAGAGTCTTGCCAAAAATACGCTGGGGAAAACTATCAATATTGCCGCAATTGCCTGGGCTGGCCCTGCTCCTATTGAACCTACAGTGAGGGCGGCAATGAGGACAAGCAGTAAGTATCCTAAAGAGTTGATTGCCATGATTTGTCTTCTCAAAGAAGGGTTAAGTCTTGCCACGACAAAGTAAGCCAAGGGCATTAGCTGCAAGGTATGGAGCCCGACGAAATGCGCTAGTCTTAGGCTGTCAACGACGGCGTCGTGTTTGCTCATCTCAAACAGCATCAGAACTCCAGGTAAGCAACCAAATAGGGCTAGGCCTGTCGCCCATAGCAAGGCAAGGCGCAGAGCTGGAGCAATACTTTCTCTTAAAAGCAGTCTGAAAACTATCACAAATAAAGCCGTAGGCAAGAGAATTGCTATTCTGCCAATTGCCACTAGCAGGCTAGTCTGCCAACCATGCCAACCATGATAAGTTGCCTGGGTGAGTAATGAGGTGAGCTCGACCACGGCCCCAATACAAGCAGCAGTTGCGGCCCAATCTAGTAATTTTCCGCCACGTGTAATTAGCTTCAGTAGCCAGATCATAGTAGTGGCGTAGATAGCCAGTGAAGCGCTGAATTTGGCTAGTTTGATGTAGCCCAGATGTGCTGCTTCAGTACCAATGAAGCTTTGGCCCAGGGCGACCAGCAGAAATACCAAGCTAATTGCCAGCAGCAAAATTAGCGATAACTCTTGTTGAAAATGTTGATGGCGATGGATCATTGTTTTCTCTGTGGATAGCAGTATTTCTACTTTGTTCAGCAATGCAGTGGCCGACAGACCTAACTAGCTTTGGTTATCTGGCAGGCTGGCCGCTATGGCAATTTTTCACTTTAATAGTCGGACTGACGAGCAAAATGGGCGTATGTGCTTTAAAACGAACTGAGAGCAATTAAAGTTCAATTCTGCAGATTAAACTTTTCCCGGGTAGTTTCAGCCCTAACGCTTTTTTCTGGCTTTGATACCAAATACAGTATCGCTGTAATTGCTTAGGGCCAGGTTCAAAGCCCTAGTCTTGTTCTTCGCCGATGCTTAGTCTGTCGCCTTGCGATGGTATTTCTGCTTCAATGCCAAACTTGGCTTTGATCTCGCTTTTGAGTTCGTGCAACTGATGGTTTTCGCCATGGGTCAAGATTATCCTGGCGCCGCTTTTAGCTATTGGTTCGACCCAATGTAATAGATCGCTCTGGCCCGCGTGGGCGCTAAATCCCTGCACGTTGGCTATTTTTGCTCTAACGTTGATTGATTCACCGAAAATTTTAATGGGTTCACCGTCCAATAGACGCCTACCCATTGAGTCTTTTGCCTGAAAACCAACGATGAGAACGAGTGTTTCGGCAATGCCTAGGTTGTGGCGGAAATGGTGCAAAATTCTACCGGCATCGCACATGCCAGCTCCGGCAAGAATGAGGCAAGGCCCCTCTATGGCATTGAGAGCCTGCGATTCTTCTGCAGTTGCGCAATATTTCAGTGTCGGTAATTGTTTATGCAACTGCCCTTGGCTGAATAAGGCCTTAGCTTCAGGGTCCATGATGTCTAGGTGATCGCTATAGATGGCTGTGGCAGCCTGGGCCATCGGGCTATCCAAATAGATCGGAAAGGGTTCAACCGCTCCGCTGTGAAACATTTGGGCGAGATGGTAAAGCAGCTGTTGTGTGCGACCAACGGCAAATGTCGGAATTAAGATCTTGCCCTTTTTAGCTACGGTCTCTTTGATTAAGTCGATCATGAGCTGTACTGATTGCTCATAGGGTGGATGCTCCCGCCCGCCATAGGTTGATTCCAGGAAGACTAGATCGGCTTTTTCCATTACCGCGGGATCGCGGTTGATCGGTATATTGATTTGTCCTAAGTCGCCAGAGAAGACAAGTTTGAGTTGTTGCTTTTTGCTTTCCTGGGTCATGATCACGCTGGACGAACCGAGAATGTGACCGGCTTCGACTAACCTAATAGAAATTTCGTCGGCGATTTTGGTATCGCTGTTGTAGGGCAGGGTGTAAAACAGAGGGAAGACCTTCTCTGCATCTTTCATGCCAAAGAGCGGCTTGATTGTTGGTTGGCCTGCTTTTATGCGCTTGCGATTTTCGCGATTGGTATCATCAACTTGAATTTTCGCTGCATCGCTGATAATCAGACGGGCAATGTCCAGGGTGCCGGATGTACCGTAGATTGGCCCTCTGAAGCCGGCCTTGACTAAAAGCGGCAAGCGGCCGCAGTGGTCTAAATGGCCATGGGTAAGCACCACTGCATTGACTTTTTCAGCCACTATAGACTTGGGGATGAAGTTGAATTTTTCCAGGCGCTTGGAGCCTTGAAATAAACCGCAGTCGACCAAAATTCTGGCCTTGTCGGTCTCAATCAGGTAGCAAGAACCAGTGACAGCGTTAGCTGCACCATGCAAGGTAATGAACACTATGGTTCAGTTCTCCAGTGACTTTTGCCAGTCTTTTGACAATTGCACAATGCCATCACGCAGCACTTTTAGGGTTTTAGTTTGGCGCATGATCGCGCCCACTGCAGCAATGTCGTCAGCCTTCATAGCGTCAACTCCGACAGCTGTCAGGGCCGTAATTGACGAGTCGACTGAATCAAACAAATTTTTAATGGCGTGAGCTACTTTGCGATTGTTTTCGGCGATATCTTTGTCGGCATTTAGGTCGACCTTTTGGGCTTCTTCTTCTGGTTTTGCCATAAAGTGATAAGTACTCTTTTCTCCATTGACTCCGGCATTACTTAGGGTCTGAGTGGTGGCTTGGCTGGCTATAGCAGCAGCGGTAGCGCTAGCTCGATCAACTGCTCTTGGCTCTGGCGCTACTTCAGGTGCAGCTTTAACTTCTACCGGCACTGCGGCTTTGACCTCCGCTTTTACCTCTGGTTTCTCTTCTGGCGTCGCTACTGGGCTTGGTGCTGCAATTACCTCTGGTGTTGCTATTGCCTCTGGTGCTTTCGCTGCCTCTGATTTTGCCGCTACTACTCTTTGCTCTTCTGCTTTTTGTTCTGCTTGATCGGCAAGTACTTCGGGCGCTGCTGCCTTAATGGTTTCTTCTTTTGGTTCTTGCACTGTTTTGCTGAAGAAACTCAATTCTTCTCGTGGAGCTGCGGTCACTGGTTCATTGATAATTGATAATTGCCTGGGGGCCGCTGCTGGGTTGGCAAACTGATTGGCCGAATTATTTGAGCTTGGGCTCAGGGGAAAACTGGCATGACTAGGTGATTTATTAGTTTCAGGCTGGGGTTGTCCAAGTAAGTCGGCGCCAGCAGATCGTGCCGCATGAATTGAAGCATTTGGCCCACTCTGTGGCATTATGCCTTGACTTTGGCCGACATTGGCTAGCTGTGCCAAGGTGTGACCGGGCCGGTCAATAACTGCTTGCCTTGCCATTTCGCTCGGTCTAGGCTTTTCGCTGAAAAACATGGCCTGGTCGTCAGGTTCGTACGAGCGTTCTACCACCATCTCTGGCTGTAGAGCACTGAGGTCATGGGGGTCGAAGACAAAGGTCTCGGTGTTGTTGGCTTCGCCCCGAGAGACCTTAACTAACTGGCCGAAAAAGCGGCGGGATAGTGCGGGAATACTTTCTAGAGCTAGGGCCTGGCCGTCGATGGTCCAAATCATTTGGCGGGAATTGCCCACACGGTCTCTCACTAGAAGCAGCTCAACATAGGGTTCAAAGTCTTTCTGGTCAGGTCTGAAGCCCACTAAGAACTTAATTGGAGTAATGAAAGCCCTGACTCGATTTTCCTCTGCTTGGACGACAAGGGCCCAATCGCGAGTTGAGATATGTCCAATACAGAAGCGAATAGGTTGGCCCATATCGGTGTAGTCTGCCTGACTGCGCATGCTTGAAGGTCTCTCGCAGTTGACAACGTGTTCGCGGTGCTCTAGAGAGCGGTTGAATTCAAAGGCATAGCGTTTGAAGTTGTCGAAGAGGCGATCAACCACTGAGGCCATATTTTCGTTTAATTTATTGTCACTGGAGCCAGTGACGACTGGTTCTTCGGCTTTGCCAACTGACTCTTCTTGCAGTGCTACCATCCAACGGTTGGTTTCTTCACCAGTGAAGGCCTGGCTGACCGACGATAAAATCTTCTCCTTCAGGTCGTCTTCCGTGCGAATCTTGCGGAAATCGTCGCTCATTATGGTCCTCTCGAATTCAAATGCGAAAAACTGGTCTGCCAGATATATGCCCACATAACTGAAGGTTACTTACTTAAAGTGCTTGGGTGTTTTGCACCATTAATCCGCCTACTACAACGAGGATTACTCCAGCCAGGCGCATTTTGCTCAATTTCTCCTTGAGGAAAATCACAGCCCCTAGATACATCAGAAGGGGGTAACAACCGGTTATGACAATTACATACGAGGCTGTTGCCATGGTCATGGCGAACATGTAGCTCAGAGTGCCAAGGGACAGGCAAATTGATGAAAAACCAGAATATTTCCAGGCCTTAGGGCTTTTGTAGGCGACCTTGTAATTTATCAGCCTGAATACCAGCAGCATCAACACCAGAATGACTGCATCCCAGACGCATCTGGCATAGTAAATTTTAAAGGGCAGGTCTAAGCTCAGGGCCTTCTTGTCAAACAGGCCGGTGATGCCCCAGAGCAGGGTGGCGACTAAGCACATCAGCAAGGTGGCTTTATGATGCTTCTTGCTTGTCTCGTGGCTTCTGGCTGATGAGCCCACCAGGCCCACTCCGATGCCAACAAGTAGCGAACCGAGCAGGCGTTCCGGCACGAGGGCTTCGTGTAAGAAAAAGTAGGCAAAAATCTGAACTATTAGTGGGTAAGCGGCGGTGATGCCTAAGACGAAACTGGCCTCTGCTCGAGCCATAGCCACTAGATAAAAAAGCATGCCGCCAGAGGAAGAGAGGGAGCCAAGGCCTGTCCATAGCCAAACTAAAGGTGCTACTGTCCAACCGCCCTGAAAGAGCAGGTTGAGAATAAGCCAGATAACTGGTACTTCGAGCAGATAGTAGATGTGCTGAAATAGCAAGACATCTAGATGGCCGGCGCCCTCTAGTGCTTTTTTGTCAAAAAGTCCCCAGGTGCTCCAGCACAATAGCGAGATGGCTATCAGTACGTTCAAATCCGTACTAAAACTGAACGGCATCACTCACGTCATTTAAGCTATGATCAGCAAGTCTAGCAGCTTGCTCCTATCGTGATGCTGATTCTCGTGTGTTGATTCCTATTTCGGAAAACATTTCTCATGGCAGCCAAGCCTTCTGAAGACAAGTCAGAAAAAAAGAGCGGTGGTCAAGGGTTTGGCTTTAAGAAGCCACAGCCTAAGCTCAAGGTATCTGAAACTGTCGAAGAAAAACTAGCACGTCTTGAGAACGAAGTTTCGGTGACCCCGAAAGTTACCGATTCCCCCGCTTCTAGTTTGCCATCGCCGGTGGTGCAAGCCAAAGCTAGCTTGAGTGCCGCTAGTCAACTTAGCTTCATGCATAATCCCCGCTGGAATATGTCAGTCTTTTGGCTGCTTGTCGTCTTCAGTGTCTTTCTCGGCAATGTACCGGGTATTCATTTCCTGCTCACGCCGGTCAGTCAATTTGTCACCATGGTGCACGAAATGGGCCATGCCATAGTAACTATTTTGACTGGTGGTCACGTTAACTTCATGACGGTTGTTTCGGATGGTGATGGCCACGGCGGACTAACTGGCTGTGTCGGAGGATTTGCCTTCCTTGCTATTCAGGCAGGCTATGTTGGTACTACTTTGTTTGGCTGCCTTTTGATCTACTTAGGTCAATATCCGCGCTATTCCAAATTGATATTGTCGGGCTTAGGCATCGCCATGATTGTGGCCTCATTAGTTTTTATGGTCCCAGGTCTACTTAGTACGCATTTTTTCGAGAGTATCGGAAGTTTGGTCTGGGGCTTAGGAATGGGTGGTTTCTGCGTTTATTTAGGCAAAAAATTACAACCGGCCTGGGCTAATTTGGTTGTGCTATTTTTAGCTGTGCAAACAGCTCTTAGCTCGTTAGCCTTGCTTTGGATTCTAGTTCCAAATGCCCTTGGCTTGGCCGGTGCACATTTCACTGATGCTACATTGATGGCCGAACTAATCCCTTTTACTCTGCCAATTTTTTGGGTTCTAATCTGGGTTAGCATTTCCATACTAATGCTCTTCTTTACTCTGAAATATACTTATGGCGCTGCTTTAATGAAAAAGCGCATCTCGAAAAAACTGTAACTTTAATTGGAGGATCAATGCAGCTTGTAGAATGTGTGCCCAACTTTTCTGAAGGCCGAAATGAAAAAGTAATTGATGCAATTGCCGATGCTATTCGCGCCGTAAGTGGAGTCAGTCTGCTTGATGTTGACCCTGGCTATAGTACCAATCGCACGGTCGTTACTTTTGTCGGGCAGCCAGAGCAAGTGGTTGAAGCAGCCTACCAAGCTATTTCTAAAGCCTCACAATTGATTGATATGCGCAAGCACCAGGGCGAGCATCCGCGCATGGGTGCTACTGATGTCTGTCCATTTGTTCCAGTTAGTGGCATCACTATGGAGCAATGTGTGCAGTTAGCTAACACCTTGGGGGAAAGAGTCGGTCGCGATCTAGGCATCCCTATTTATTTATATGGCGAGGCCGCTAAAAAAGCCGAAAGGCGCAGTTTAGCTGATATTCGTCAGGGTGAGTACGAAGCCCTCAATGAGAAAATGAAAGATAGCGGCTTTAGACCTGACTTTGGACCATCAGCTTTTAATGCTGCTAGTGGTGCCACCGTCATTGGTGCCAGGCAATTTCTCATTGCCTATAACGTTAACCTCAATACTCGCTCTAAAAAGTTGGCCAACGAAATTGCCTTCAATATAAGAGAAGCTGGCCGTGCCAAACGCAATGCCAACGGCGAAATTGAGAAAGATGCCAGTGGTAACACTATTAAGGTGCCTGGTACCCTTAAAGAAGTACGGGCGGTTGGCTGGTATGTCGATGAATATCAGCGGGCTCAAGTCTCTATCAACTTGACAAATTTTGAAGTAACTTCTTTGCATCAGGCCTTTGATGAAGTGGTTCGCCAGGCTGAACTATTGGGCCTCAGGGTGACGGGCAGTGAGATTGTCGGCTTGGTGCCTTTGGCGCCAATGCTTGAAGCTGGTAGGCATTATCTGCGCAAACAGGGTCGTTCTACCGGTGTCAGCGAAGCCGAAATTGTCGAATGTGCTATTCAGTCATTGGGTCTGGCCGAACTCTCGCCCTTTGTGGCCAAAGAGAAAATAATTGAATATCGCGTTGCCCCTGAAGGCAAGTTCTTGCGCGATATGACTTTGACTAAGTTTGTCGATGAATTGGCTAGTGAATCGCCAGCACCGGGTGGGGGCAGTGTTGCTGCTCTCTGTGGTTCACTTTCGGCCGCCCTCAGTGCCATGGTCGCCAATCTCACTTTTGACAAGAAAGGTTTTGAAGATAAAAAAGCCATGATGGAAGGGGTGGGCCGAGACGCTCAGCGCTTGAAGCAATGGATGCTCCAGACTGTCGATGACGACATGCAGGCTTTCAACCGCATTATTGATGCTCGGCGTATGGCCAAAGGTAGTGAGAGTGAAAGGGCTTTGCGCGATGCTGCCATCTTAGAGGCCAGCAAAGCTGCAACTTTAACCCCGCTGTCAGTATTGCAGGGCGCGCCAGTATTGCTTGAATTGGCTGCTCGAGTTGTTGAACACGGCAACCCTAGCTCTCTGTCTGATGGCGCCGTGGCCGCACTTGTGGCTGCTGCAGCAGCAGAGGGAGCCTACTACAATGTTTTGATCAATTTGCGCGACTTCGGTAAATCCAGCGCTGAGCAAGAATTTGTTAGTGACACTCGCGGCCAGGCTGACAAGTTGATAGCCGTTGTGAGAAGTCGCGCCGAAGAAATCAAGCAATTGGCAATGGCCGCACTAAGTTAATTCAAAATCAGCCTCTTCTGTAAAGAGAAGTAAATGGGGCTACAATTACCCCACTACCTGAGAGGGAGCATTATGGCAATTGCTACAGACAGCAAAGACAATAAGGGATTTGGCAGCGCAGTGACGAATGAATGGGAAACCCCGGACTTCATAAATGCCCAGAAGCGCCTTGACAAGGTCGCTCAGCATATGAAACTCGACAACAATGTTGTTGAGCCAATGCGTCACCCTAAGCGTTCTTTATCTGTGGTAGTGCCAGCGCGAATGGACGACGGTTCGGTGCGTACCTTTATGGGTTATCGCGTTCACCACGATCTGGCCCTCGGACCCGGTAAAGGTGGCTTGCGCTATCACTCTGAAGTTACCCTTGGTGAAGTCGCTTCTATGGCCATGCTTATGACCTGGAAGTGCTCCCTGATGAACCTGCCTTTTGGCGGCGCTCATGGTGGCATCAGGATGGACCCAAATACTCTTTCTAAGGGAGAGCTTGAGCGTATTACCCGACGTTATACTTCTGAAATTCTAGAGATGATTGGGCCGACCCAAGATATCGCTGGTCCAGATTTGAACACTGATGAACAGACCATGGCCTGGATCATGGACACCTATTCAGTCAATAAAGGTTTTACAGTTCCTTCTATTGTTACCGGCAAGCCTCAATATTTGGGCGGCTCACTGGGAGTATTGCAATCTACTGGTTATGGTGTAGCCCTTGCTGCTAGACGGGCCGCTACTTTTGCCAAGCTCAAAGGCGATTCTCCAGCCGTAGTTATTCAAGGCTTGGGTCACGTTGGTTCTTCTGTGGCTCGCAATTTGAGTAAGGCTGGATTCAAAATCGTAGGTGTGTCAGATGCCTTCGGTGGTCTTTCTAATGCTAAGGGCTTTGATGTCGAAGACCTCATGGCTTTCATCGACAAGAATGGCGCCATGTACGAGTATCCCCATGCTGACAAAGTCAGTAATGAAGAGCTGCTTGAGCTAGAGTGCGATATCCTGGCACCGTGCGCAGTATCAAGCCAGATTCATGCTGGCAATGCTGATCGTCTCAAGTGTAAAGTTGTAGTGGAAGGTGCTAATTCACCAACCACGCCAAATGCCGATGACGTCCTTGATGGTAAGGGCGTAATTGTCATGCCTGATATTCTTGCCAATGCCGCCGGCGTAACTGTTGGTTATTTTGAGTGGGTGCAAGGGTTAATGCGCTTGCTCTGGACCGAAGAGGAAGTCTATCAGCGCCTGGAAGGGCTGGTTAATAACGTCTGCACCAAAGTATTCGAAGTGGCAGATAGCCAGAAATTGACTCTCCGCATGTCAGCCATGAGTATTGCTGTTGAGCGTATTGTTGAAGCTAGACGCCTGCGTGGACTCTATCCATAACTCTAGAGTTTTGGTGTCAGTTCAATAAAGATCAGTTGTGGTCGGCAGAGAAAGCGCATCCTTGGTGCGTAGCAGCGCTCCATGCCTACTCCGCGCGATAAAATTAGAGTTGTGCCTGGCTTGGTTTCGACAGCTTCTTGCTCTTTCGTGCCTTGGGCCCAATGACGCGGTACTGCTGCTAATGTTAGCGGTGGTCCGAATAATGGCAGTTGCACCTGGCCACCATGGGTATGACCGGCTACCAAAAGATCTGCTTCTGGCTTTGCCAGGGCGAAATCAGGCCCATGTCCCATTACTATGTGAAATGGCTTGGTGCCTGTAATTTTGACATTCTGATTGAAAGAGTCGGCAAAGCTTAGCCCCGTAATGGCTAACTCTCCAGTGGTTACTGTTTTGGTATCAGGCATGGCTGTAACCGGCAAGCCTTTAAATATTGATGGCCAACCGTCAACTTCGACATTGCCTTGTACTGCATAGACGCCAAGTGGTGCGCAAAATTTTGCCTCTTTCAGTAGCTTGGTCAGTTCGCCTTGCCATTTAACCTGCTCCGGCCAAGTTAAACACTGAATGTAGTCGCCGGGCAAAAGAATCAAATCGGGCTTTTCTTGCATAACCCTGGCAACCGCTGCTCTTTCGTAGTTGCCTATCTGATCTGTTTGCAAGTCGGAGAGGACAGCTATCTTTATGCTCTTGGTTATTTTGCTGCTTGATAGTTTGACGTTAGTTACTTCTAGCCAATGGGGCTCGACTATAAATGTATCAATCGAGATTGCCACTACAAGCAGTGCTAGCGCGAGAAGTGTATTGGCGGTTTTTACAAGTTCGTTTTTTCTCGCTGCAGCTTGGGCCATCACTAAAAATATTGGGCCGGCTATGAAGACGCCCATGGCCAGTAGGTTTATTAGCTCAAATGGCTGGGCTGTGAGAAAGAAGCCAAAAAAGGCGGCGGCTACTATGCCTATGGCAAAATAGAGTACCGAAACTATGTAGCGTCCGATTTGCTTGCCATCTTTGATGAAGTCATAGTGCAGAGCCAGCAGGCAAAGTAGCACGGTGACCCAGAATACGAGAATCGCCGCCCAGTGCTCTGAATGAAATTGCAAAGTCTATCTCGCAAACATGGCTAGAGCGCGGCCAGTGTCAGTGAGCGGTGTACCGAGAAATTGGAGACATAGGGTTCTATATCTGATTCTTTAAGAATGCCTTTTTCTGTAACCAACCCAGTAAGTAAATTGAAGGGGACCAGGTCAAATTGTTGATTGAGCACGGCGACGCCTTTTGGCGTGTTGTCCCAAACTTCCACTCCTGGCCTTTCGTGCTTTTCAAATTCAAAGAGGCGCTCGTCGGTGACAAATTTTTCGGTGCCAGATAGGGCGTACAAAGGTACATTCAATTCTCGACAGGCGACAGCCAGCATCCAGGAACCAACTTTATTCACGACTCCCGGTCTGGCGATGCAATCACAGCCCATAAAGGCCGCACTGCAATTGCCGAGCACCAGGCCCATGGCATTATCAAATGTGTGAATCACTTCAATCCCGCCGGAGGCTAGACGTGAGGCTAACTTGCGCCCTTCCATACTAGGTCTTGCTTCGGTGCAGACTACTCTGAAGAAGCGGCCTCGGGCCCTGGCGTTTAGAAGTGCACTTACTACGGTGGAGCTAAACGAATAGGCAAAAATTAGCTCGCCTGGATCAATTAGATCATAGGCAATGTCAGCGATGGTTGAAGCACTGGCGCAAAGCATCTTTTCGAACTTGGCAAGAGCGGTATCGCAGCGGTTGCGAATCTCTTCTACCGTTTGGGCATTTTCGATGGCTAGTAAGACATCGTTGCCAAGATGAAATAGTGGCGCCATGGCAGGTTGTGCATCAATAAGACTTTTGGCCGTGTAAGTGAGATTGCTCTTGACTTGCTCTGGCGAAACCTGGTCTCCCGACAGGACGCTTTGAAAGACAGTAATTGCCCGGAGAGCAATTTCAGCAGCGCCGCTTAGTAGATCGTCTCTAATTGGTTGAATAAGGTTAGCTACGTGCTCAGCTACCTTCTTATCAGCCTCTGGTGTATTCATGAGTCTCTCGCTCCCGAAATCTCTACATCTAGTTTATCTGCTTTATCTCTTTTGTGGGCCATTTGTAGCCTGATAGATATTAGCTAAGGGCCGCTAACTGGGAGGCTTGGTCATGTTTTAACAAATAGGCCGTCCTACTGTCGTCCACTAAATGTGTCCAGGGTAGAACTTCTTCGCTAGGAATATTTCTAAAAGCATAGTAGTCAAGATCGGGGATGTGACCTTCAAGGTTACGCAGGGCCCTCTTCCATGCGCCAATTTTGCCGTCAGAGGCGGCCACCTCCATCAAAACTGTAGACAAGCGTCGATCACCGCGTGAAATCAAGGCTTGTATGTCACTCCAGTTATGGCTCTCTGGTCTAACTTCGATGCCTATTTTTGAGAGATTTTTACGAATAAACTCTAGTTTTCGCTGGCAGTCTTTATCGCGGCCGGCCCATTGGTAAGGAGTTTGTGCCTTGGGCACGAAGGAGCTGACGCCAAAGACAAATTTAAGGCGCTTATGCTTCTTCTTCAATTTGGCCATGAGGTCAATGGTTTGGTCTAGATCGCTTTGACTTTCGTAAGGTAAGCCGACAATGCCATAGAACTTCACTCCGCTTAAACCGCTTTCTTCAATCATCTCAACAGCTTTGAAAATCTCAGCTTCAGAAAGATTTTTCTTCATTACCGTGCGTAGTTTTTCAGAGCCAGATTCGATGGCGATAGTAACTGAGCGTTGACCAAGTTTCTTTATGGTGGCAAGAATTTCCACAGTCAAGCTATCTGCTCTCACAGAGGCCACTGTCATCTCCAGATCTTCCCTATCTATTAATCGCTCTGCCAACTGATGAAAATGGGGATGCTCAGTTACTGATGGGCCCAGTAGTCCGATTCGCTTTGTATATTTCATCGCCCCATTTATTTTGTCGATGATGGTGTCGATATTGGTGGCACGAAATGGGCGAGTTAAAAAACTGGCCAGGCAAAATCTACATTCTTGAGGACACGAACGCACCACTTCAATCAAAAACGTGTCACTCCAGGCGGTGGCACTACTTAATATCTGTGTATGGGCTACATAGTCATCTGGTGTGGGGAAAACTTGCTTTACGACCTTGCTCGGATTGGCATCAGTAGGGGTGATGGCAAGAACCGGTCCGCAGGGTTCGTATTCGACTTTGTAGAGGCAAGGTACATAAATTCCCGGAACTTGCGAAAGCTTAATCAACTTTTCCCGGCGGTCGGGGAGGTCTTTTATCTTTTGCCAGGCGGCCACGAAAACGGGCACTATAGCTTCTGCGTCACCTAGTAGAATGACGTCGAAGAATTCGGCGAAGGGTTCTGGATTGGCCGTGAGAACCGGCCCTCCGCCGAAGACTATTGGTGTCGATTGCTCTTCTTGTCGGCCGGCTGCGGTATGAGCAATGCCCTTGTCGCTCATGATCTTGAGAATATTGATAAAGTCTAATTCCCAAGAAACGGTGAAGCCGAGTAATTGGCATTGCTCAATATTGGCTTCTTCAATATCAGTAAAGCCGCGACGTATCAATACATTTGTATGTTGTTCAAAAAGCCACCATACAAGTTGATAGCCGAGCCCTGACATGCCTATTTCGTAAGTGTTTGGGAAATACCAAGCTACTTCGATGTCAGGGTTGTTCTTGGCGATTATAGGCGCCAGGCGTGTTTCTGTGGCAAACATGTTAGCTTTGCCGGCCTTGTTGGTTTTCTCTGACTTATCAAGCAAGCTGAATCTTCCCTTTTTGCTCTCTGATTGTGCCAGATTCTGGGGCTTTTAGGCCAAAACAAAGAAATAGGCCAGGGTAAACCTGACCTATTTCTTTATCAACAACGATTAGGTGGAGAAAAGTTTTAGCTGGCCTTACCGGCTTTTGGGAGAAGTTTGTGCCAGTCAGTATCCAACCCTTTGAAGAATTGGTGAGCATTGAGCACATCGTCGTAGGTTATAGGCGGCATGCCTACAAGCCTATCTTTGTCACGCTTTGTCCAGTCGCGGGGATGAAGTGCTACAGGCTTCTGTGGCTTGGGAGTTGTGCCTACGATGGCTACGCCCAAGGGATGCCCACAGGTGCTGCAGGTCACGCGGACGACAAGCACTCCGGGTTCTTCCCTGAGTAATTGAATTCCGTCTGATTTGAAAGCGTGAGAACAGAAACGGCATTCTTTCTGTTGGAAGTATTCCTGGATTGCCTGGAAACTTCCGCCATGCAAGTTGCCCATACTTGTCCGTCAATTCTAGGTTCTCTTAAGAGAACAGTTTAAGCAGTAGTTATTACATTGAAAAGAAGCAGATACAAATTGAGAAAGATTTCGTGCTGTTTCGATAAGTTCTCTATCCAAATTTAAATCCCGTGAAAAGGATTATACTTGAACCTTTGTAAATCGCAGCAAAAAACTTCGCAAATCAGATCAACATTTTCTGATAAAAGCGGACGCTTGCACTCTCATTCTTGAGATTTAGGAGTATTGAAGTTATGACGCATATTGAAGAAATATCGGCAATGGAGATTTTGGACTCACGCGGAAATCCGACTGTTGAAGTTGTAGTTGTCCTCGCCGGTGGTGCCATAGGTAGAGCAGCGGTGCCATCTGGTGCCTCTACTGGTAGTTTCGAAGCTGTTGAGCTAAGAGACAATGATAAAGCCCGCTACGGCGGCAAAGGCGTGCTCAAAGCTATCCATAATATACATGAATTGATCGCTGAGAATCTCGTCGGTATGGATGCTGTAGATCAAACAGCAATAGACCGCATGTTGCTTAAGCTAGACGGTACTGATAATAAATCGGTTCTTGGAGCTAATGCTACCCTTGGTGTCAGTCTCGCAGTTGCAAAGGCTGCTGCCGATGCCTTAGGTTTGCCGCTCTTTCGCTATGTAGGCGGAGTTTCAGCCAATATACTTCCTGTGCCAATGATGAATATCATCAATGGTGGCAAGCATGCACAAGATGGTGTCGACTTCCAAGAATTTATGATCGTTCCTCTTGGTGCAAATAGTTTCTCGGAGTGTCTTCGCTGGGGTGCTGAGATTTATCAGGCACTAAAAGCGGTGCTTCACAAAAAAGGTCTTAGCACCGGGGTTGGTGACGAGGGTGGTTTTGCACCATCGCTCAAAACCAATGAGGCGGCTCTTGAGCTAATTATTGAAGCGATCGAAAAGTCTGGCTTCAAACCTGGTTCTGATGTAGCCATTGCCCTTGATCCGGCTTCGACAGAGTTCTATTCGTCTGGTAAATATGTTTTGGCTACCGAGAATAGATCTTTAACTAGCAAAGAAATGGTTAAGGTCTATGAGCAATTGGTCAATGCCTATCCAATTATCAGTATCGAAGACGGCTTGGCCGAAGAAGACTGGGAAGGCTGGAAGGAAATGACAGTAGCTCTGGGTGATCGCATCCAGCTTGTTGGCGACGATCTATTTGTCACCAATGTAACCAGACTTCAGCGTGGTATCGAACTTGGTGTCGCCAATTCTATATTGATTAAACCGAACCAAATCGGTACTTTGACTGAGACGATTGATGCCGTCAATATGGCTCGTGAAAGTGGCTACGGTAGTGTCCTTTCTCACCGCTCAGGTGAGACTGAAGATGCCACCATTGCCGATCTGGCGGTGGCACTTGGTACTTGCCAGATCAAGACTGGTGCACCTTGTCGTGCTGAGCGTACGGCGAAATACAACCAGTTGCTGCGCATTGAGCATGACCTTGGCACTCAAGCGATATTCCGTGGACCTCTGTCGTTTAGACAAAATCGTCCCGGCGCTAAGCACCTAGCTGCTGCTGCGAAATAACTTCTATATATAGATATAGAAAGAGCGCTCCTTCATTTGAGGGGGCGCTCTCGTTTTCAAGTGCTCTGGGCGATGTGAGAGGTTCTTAGCTCTTAGCTTTTAGGTCTTATTTTTAGTTCATACTCGCCATATTTTGCGCTGCCCCGCTTCTCTTTAGAACTGATATTGTGCGATAGCGGCCTAGGTACTGACCATCCAGGTACTGATCGACATAACTTTTTGCCGAGATTATGTCTGGGCCGGTTTGAGCGAACTGGTCTCTGGCCCGAGCAGCCCAGGATCCCTGCATGTTATCTCCGAAATAATAAGTTGTGCGGTCTGCTTTGGCCTCAGTGCCGTTAAAAGTGATTGCTTGGGATTGGGTTTCAACCCAGCCGGGCTGGTTCCAACGAGCGTGAATGCCGCCATCTTTGCTGAGGAAGAAGACCACTTCAGAGCCGATTACCTGCCCCTGCAACACTGCTGGCAGGGTGGAGTCGACCACTGTGGTCTGGCAGTACCATGCACCCTGGTAAGAAGCCGGGAAGGAGTTAGTGGTGGGTCTGTTGAGGCCGGGTTGAGTAGTGGCGGCAGGCTGACCCTTTGCCAGGTCGGGGCGTCCCTGTTGACTTTGTAAGGGCGTCGGAATCTGGCCCTGACTTTGATTTGAATGTGGACTTGAATATAGATTTGAATTTGGACCCGAATTTGGACCCGAATTTGGATTTGATTCTAGGGCTTCAGCCCTTTCTTCAACTTGACCAGAGAGCAGCATCGCCTGAGTCGCTTGACAATTGGCCGCCAGAGCAAGCAGGACGGCTATCAATTTCAATTTCAATTTCAAATTCAGACTTTTAGCGATTACCCTGGTTTCCATAAGCTCTAGCTCAACAAATTGCGACCCGTAAATTGCTGTTGGTTAGGCCTTGTGGCCCTTCTCACAGTTTCTATGTTCCCTTGAAAACGACCAATTATTCACCCTGACTGTGGCTACAGTTTTATTAATCTGGCCCGATCGTTCAAGAAAGGCTATGGATGGGCTGATGTTTGTAAAGTGCTGCTACGATCTTTGTTGCGCTCTAGGAGGGGATTAGGTGAGTAATAAAACAGTCATGGCTACAGAAATTAAAGACATTGGCCTTGCCGCACTTGGCAAGCAGAGGATCGAGTGGGCTGAGGGCGATATGCCTGTGCTCAAAATGATTCGCGAACGCTTCGAAAAAGAAAAACCATTCAAAGGCTTGAGAGTTTCAGTATGCGCCCACGTTACTAGCGAAACTGCTAATTTGGCAAAGGCGCTTGTAGCTGGCGGTGCCGACTGCGTTGTCATTGCCTCTAACCCGCTTTCCACCCAAGATGATGTGGCCGCCTCTCTGGTTAAAGATTGGAATATGTCTGTTTTCGCCATCAAGGGTGAAGACATTCCTACCTACCATCGTCATATCAATGTTGCTCTTGATCACAGACCACACTTCATCATTGATGATGGTTCCGATCTGGTTGCTACTCTTTTGCAAGAGCGTCCAGAGCAAGTGGCAGAGGTAATAGGGTCTACGGAAGAAACCACTACTGGTATCACTCGCCTGCATTCAATGCAGCGCGATGGTGCCTTGAAGTTTCCAGCTATTGCCGTAAACGATGCCCAGACCAAACACATGTTTGATAATCGTTATGGTACTGGTCAATCAACTCTCGACGGTATCATCCGCGCCACCAACCGCTTGGTCGCTGGCCGCAACGTTGTAGTCTTAGGCTATGGCTGGTGCGGTAAGGGCTGCGCCATGCGTGCCCGCGGCTTGGGTGCTAACGTCATCGTTACTGAAGTCGATCCTATTAGAGCGATTGAAGCCGTTATGGATGGCTTCCGCGTTATGCCTGTGGCTGAAGCTGCAGCAATCGGCGATTTGTTCATTACCGTAACTGGCAACCGCCACGTTATCGATGAGGCTCATTTTGCCGTGATGAAGGAAGGCGCTATTGTTTGTAACTCGGGCCACTTTGACCTTGAGCTCAACCTTGATGCCCTAAGAAAAATGGCTAAGTCTCGTCGTGAAGTTCGCCCATTGATGGAAGAGTTCGTTTTGCCTAGCGGCAACAAGGTCTATGTTTTGGCCGAAGGACGTCTGGTCAATTTGTCCTGTGCTGAAGGTCACCCAGCCTCTGTAATGGACATGAGCTTCGCTAATCAGGCTTTGGCTCTTGAATACCTGGCTAAGAATAAGGGCAAGTTGAGCGCTGGTGTTCATACCCTGCCTTTAGAAATTGACCAAGAAATTGCTTCATTGAAGCTTAAGTCGTTGGGTATGACGATTGATAAACTCACTCCCGAAATGACTGAGTATATGAATTCTTGGAAGTCTGGTACTTAAGACCAATATTCTCATAGAAAAGAAGAAGGCCCAGACAATTGTCTGGGCCTTCTTCTTTTAGCTCTTAAATCAGTTAATGATTTAGTTGATTTTCTGAAACATGTAGCCAATGCCACGAGCGGTCAAAATCAGATCAGGATTGGAAGAATCTTCTTCTAATTTTGATCGCAAACGACTGATGTGAACGTCTACTACTCTGGTATCAATTCTGTGGTCAGGCGGATAGGCCCATACCTGCTGAAGAATCTCGCCGCGAGAATAGGGTTTGCCTGAATTGGTGACCAGTAGTTCAAGCAAGCTGAATTCCATCCCGGTAAGCCGGATTCTTTCGTTCTTGCGAGTTACTTGACGCTTATTCAAGTCAATTTTGAGGTTGCCGATGGTGATGACATTCGAGCTCTTGCTCTGGCCAACTTCTTGATGACGTTCAACAGTACGACGCAAAACAGCCTTAATACGAGCTTCTAGCTCGCTAGGGCTGAATGGTTTAACTACATAATCGTCAGCTCCAATTTCCAACCCTTGAATTCGGTTAGAAACATCGGCGACGGCCGTCAACATAATAATAGGGGTATCAGAAGTCTTGCGAATTTCGCGACAGACTTCATAGCCGTCCATTTTTGGAAGCATGACGTCGAGGATGACCAGGTCGGGCTGGAATGAGTTGAACTGCTCCAGCGCTTCTTGTCCGTCGGCTGCCGTTGCCACGTTGTATCCGGCAAGCTTCAGGCGGGTTTCGAGGATGCGCCTAATTGAAGCTTCATCGTCTACAACCAGAACCTTTTCTTGTTCGGAAGTGTTATCCACTGCTTTATCCTTATCTAGCCTAATATTTGCCTGACTAAGTTCTTTAGTAAGTTATTTAAAGAATATACCACTATATAGGACCATTCAGAACTGGCACTTACGGCCCGGCGTCTCTTGACAGGCTTCGCCTTGATGGCGATTCAATATTAGCTTCCTTCTTAGCGGATAGACAATTTTTATTGATTGCAAATCAGGGCCTCCTCTTACTGGCCCTCTTGGCAATCGCGTAAAAGATAAGTAGAAAATCATGTCCCCGCCGGTGGTGCCACCTGGATATGGTTCTGGCATATCCGCTCCCTTGACATACATATTTACTATGGCTGATCGTGCACCACATCTGGTTGTCAGTTGCTTTGGGGCGTTGTTTTTGTAATTGGCCAAACGTCCGACAGGGTCGGCTTTCCGGCGGTTGTAAACAGCTTAGTGTTAAGCCAATGTTGAATGTATGGTGCCCTGGCAAAAAGATTAGTGCATCTCCCAAGCAGTCGTGTTAAGCTTCTGTACTGGTCGGTCTTGTGCCGGCTTTACCATGAATGCTCCCAGTATTCGAAAGCAATCGGAAAACAGGTCGGGAGTTCATAGAGGGAGAGTGGAATGAATAAGCCCCAGTTGAGCTTAGCTTTGAGCCTATCAATAGTGCTGCTCCAGGCTAATTGGCTGCAGGCACAATCTGAGCCGCAAGGCGCTATCTGGCAGAGAATGGCCAGTTCTGCCAACTCGGCAGGAGCAGGTGTGTCCCGGTCAACTCAGAGAGTTGCCACAAATATCAAACTAGCTAGTGCTGCGAAGAAAGCGCCAGTAGCTAAGGCTGATGTGGTTGATGCAAGTCATGCAATGTTGTTCTTATCTAAAGGTAAGGACATCGGTGCTGGCAGTGCAGCCCCTGCAGCAGCCCTGACGATTCACCCCAGCTTGCCGCTGGAGAGCATAAGTGCTGCTCCGGTCGAAGCTGCGGATCTTTCTCCGGCTACTGCCCCGGATATGGCCAGTCAACCTGAGATTTCTCAACCAGCCCCTCGCATAGCATCTCTGCCATCGAGCGCCGCGACAACTGCTTCTTCTAAGCAGATGTTGGCCCAGCTTGCTCCAGACCATTTGCTCGCTCAAGCTGACCATACGAATCTCACTCCACAGCCAATACCACCGGTGGTGACAGGTACTCTTGATTTTGAAGAGTACAAAGTAACCAACGTTATTGACTTGAAAGTTTCTCAATCTCGTACATTCAAACTGAAGAACAAGATTGTTAGAACCTCCATTTCTGATCCTGGCGTTGCTGAACCAGTAGTAGTAGCTGAAAACCAGCTAGTTCTTCTCGGTAAGGCCCCTGGTACTTCCACTCTAGTATTGTGGGATGACGCCGGTAACTCTGTTTCAATCGACTTGCGTGTAAGCCGCGATTACTCGCAGCTACAAGCAACTCTGCGTGAAATCGATCCCCGCATCATCGTCAAAGCCTTCTCAGTCGGTGGCTCTGACCGCGTACTTCTTACTGGTGATGTTGACCACCCTGAATCAATCATTAAAGCGTTCGCCGCATCGAACGTATTTATGGATGACCGCGGTATGAACATCCAAGTCGCCAATAGCCGCATTATTGCTGGCCGTATTGGTGAAACTGGTGGTGCTACAACCGGTGGTGGTCAGTCTGGTCAGTTAGCTACTATCGGCTCAGTTGACCGTTATACATTCTTCGGCAACAACGCCAACAACATTGGCAAAGCTCAAGTAATGGTTTCTGACGGTGGCCGCGTCACTAGCTTAGTTAAAGTGCGCAAAGTTCCTTTGATTGTCTTGCACGTAACGTTCATGGAAATGAATACTGCGGCTGCAAGAGAATTAGCGGTATCAATGGGCTTCGGTATGTCGAACAAGACTTTCTCGTTCGGTATCGGTGGTTCACAAAATGGTACCGCTGCAGCACCACTTACTTCAGTACCTGGTGTGCGCGGATTCTCTAACCTTTCGAACGCAACGACCACCACCAACGCTGCTGGTTTGCCTCCTACAATTGGAGTCTACAGAAACCAACTCTCTCCTGCTATTGACCCTCCGACATTTAATAACAGCGGCTACGTAGTCCAGCCTGTTAGTTTCATGAGCAATACTGCGAACGGAGCAGCTGTGACCGGTATAGGTCAAGGTCAAATCATCACAGCAAGTGGTCTGCTTTCACAGTCTGTACTGCTTGGTGCACCTGGTGGTGTCTCTTTCAGTGCCGCTAACGCAGCAAACATTTTTACTGCGAACTCAAGCTTTGGCAACGGAACGCTGTTCTCGATAAACCCAACCGTTCAAGGTGTAATTTCATCGAGAAGAGCCAGAGTATTGGCTGAGCCAACACTAGTGACCTTGTCTGGTGAACGTGCTTCCTTCTTAGCCGGCGGCGAAATTCCAATTTTGCAAGCCGTAGCTGCTGGTGGTACTGCTCAACAGTCGGTGGTATTCGAACCCTTCGGTATGAGAATCAACATGATTCCTGTGCTGCAAGAAAACGGCATCATCAATCTTGAAGTGTCGCCTGAAGAGAGAATTATTGCCAATAACCTTTCCTTCTCTCTGTTCGCTAACGGTACTGGTGTGGTCCCTGGTTTCACTACCCGTAAGACTCAGACCATCGTTGAACTGAAGCCTGGTCAAGAGCTTTATATCGCTGGTTTGGTATCGACCAACATCGGTAGAGAAGTAGCTAAGTTGCCAATCTTTGGTGAAGTACCTGTTCTCGGAGCCCTTTATCGTTCCAAGGCATTCAACAAGAACGAAAGTGAACTTGTTGTATCTGTCAGACCAGAAATCATCTTGCCCGGTACCCCTGGCCAGTTGAAACTTCCTGAAGAAATCGGTCGTACAGAAGGTCCTCGTGACATGAACATGTTCCAAGTTGAGCCAACCGTGCTCGACGAGCGCCACTTCACCAGTGGTCGCGCAGAACGTCACCAGAAGACTTCCCCGACCTTGCCTGATGGAGCTCCAGTTCCAGATAACGAGTAAGAACGAATGTTGATCTAATCGATCAATTATTAGAAGAGAGGAGCAGCGATGAGCTGCTCCTTTTTTTTGTCAAAATTCTTGAAATTTGCTCATCTTTCAAGATTCAGTGCATTTACACTCCCTTGACATACATGCTTGCTATTACCGATAGTGCACCATCAGTGGTTGTCATTGGATTCTTTTGTTCAACTTAGCAAACATCATTGAAGGCTGCTATTACTTGCTTTTGACGCTTGTAAAGGGAGAAGTGTTAAGTCAGTGTTGAATGTATGGTGCCTGGTGCGAAAAGATTAGTGCATTGCTTGAGCAGTCGTGTTAAGCTTCTGTACTGGTCGGTCTCGTGCCGGCTTTACCATGAATGCTCCCATTATTCGAATGCAATCGGAAATCAGGTCGGGAGTTCATAGAGGGAGAGTGGAATGAATAAGCCCCAGTTGAGCTTAGCCTTTAGTCTATCGTTGGTCCTACTTCAAGCTAATTTGCTGTCGGCACACGCAGAGCCGCAGGGAGCGATTTGGCAGAGAATGGCCGGCTCGCAAGCTGCAGGCGCTTCTAAAGTGTCTAAGCCAGCTCAGAAAGTCAGTTCGGTCAAAAGAGCTGCACCAGTAACAAAGAGTGACTCCGTTGATGGTAGTCACGCCATGTTGTTCCTTCCAGCAGACAGTACTGCTGCAAGTTCTAGTACCGCGATGGCAATTCACTCGGCTAGTCCGATTGAGACGCCTGTAGCAGCTCCAGTAGCTTCTGGTGCTGTCAGTGGTTCGTCTAGAGCCGCTGCTGCGCAGTATGCTCCAGATCAAGTCGTGGCCCAGGCTGCTGACCAAAGCACCTATGTCACCGCTCAGCCAATACCGCCAGTGGTGACAGGCACTGTAGAGCTCGAAGAGTTCAAAACAACAAATGCTATCGACTTGAAAGTTTCTCAATCGAGAACCTTCAAGTTTAAGAACAAAATTGTTCGTACTTCTATTTCTGACCCAGGCATTGCCGAGCCAGTTGTAGTTTCTGAGAATCAAATGGTACTGCTCGGTAAAGCACCAGGCACATGCACTATGCTTCTCTGGGACGATGCAGGCAATTCAATTAGCGTAGATCTTAGAGTTAGCCGTGATTACACGCAGCTCCAGACAACACTGCGTGAAATTGACCCTCGTATCATCGTTAAGGCTTTCTCTGTTGGTGGTTCTGACCGAGTGCTCTTGACTGGTGACGTTGACCACACCGAGTCAATCGTTAAGGCCTTCGCAGCTTCGAACGTCTTCATGGACGATCGTGGTATGAACATTCAAGTTGTGAACAGCCGCATCGTTGCCGGACGTATCGGTGAACTTGGTGGTACTGCCTCTGCTGGCGGCCAATCAGGTCAGCTAGCACAACTTAACTCTGTTGATAAATACACATTCTTCGGCAACCTTGCTAACAACATTGGCAAGGCCCAAGTAATGTCTTCCGACGGTGGTCGGGTAACCAGCTTGGTTAAGGTGCGCAAAGTACCTTTGATCGCATTGCACGTTACTTTCATGGAAATGAATACCTCTGCTGCTCGCGAATTAGCCTTGCAGTTAGGTATCGGTTATGCCGGTAAGTACTTCAACTTCGGTGTTGGTGGTACCGGTACGGCTAACGCCGGCAATGTTCTCTCCACTGCTACCGGTCTCCGTTACAGACAGAGCCAGCAATTTATTCCTGGTGCGCCACCTCCCGCTGGGCCTGGTAATACGGCGATCAACAGTGCTTTAGTCACCCTTCAAGCTAGCCAGCCAAACGTTTTTCCTGGCAGTCAGGTGTATGGTGCTGGCGGTACGCTTCAACCAGTTGCCTTCTTAACCCCTACCTATGTTACTGGTGTGGGTCAAGGTAACATCGTTGCTGGCGCTGCAGCTCTGCTTTCACAGTCAGTGCTGCTTGGTGCTCCCGGTGGTGCCAACCTCAACGCCAATAACTTGTTCAACCTCTTCACTGGTATCTCAAACCTCGGTTCGTTCTCGATTAACCCAACTATCCAGGGTATTATCTCGAACAGAAGAGCAAGAGTTCTGGCTGAGCCAACTCTAGTGACAATCTCCGGCGAGAGAGCTTCGTTCTTGGCTGGTGGTGAAATTCCAATCGTTCAACAAATTGCAACGGCTGGTGCAGCACTGCAGTCAGTTACTTTCGAACCATTCGGTTTGAGACTAAATATGATTCCTGTGCTTCAAGAGAACGGCACAATCAACTTGCAGATTTCTCCTGAAGAGAGAATCATTGCTAACGAACTAGCATTCACTCTCGGTTCTGCAGCTTCATCAATCCCTGGTTTCACCACAAGAAAAACTCAGAGCATTGTTGAACTGAAGCCTGGCCAAGAACTCTACCTATCTGGTTTAGTCACAACCAACAGCGGTCGTGAATTGACCAAGACACCTCTTCTCGGTGAAGTACCAGTTCTTGGTGCTCTCTACCGTTCGAAGGCATTCAGCAAGAACGAAAGTGAACTTGTGATTGCCGTAAGACCAGAAATCATCCTTCCAGGTACTCCAGGTCAGCTCAAGCTTCCTGAAGATATCGGCCGGGTTGAAGGTCCTCGCGACATGAACATCTTCCAGGTTGAACCGACTGTAGTTGACGAACGTCACTACTCATCGGGTCGCGCAGAGCGTCACCAAAAGACCTCTCCAACCTTGCCTGAAGGCGCTCCAGTTCCTGATAACGAATAAGACCGAGTTCATTCCGATTGCATGATAACGAGAAGGGAGCATAATGCTCCCTTCTTTTTTTTGATGAAACTGTTAAACTCTAAGTATGAACCTATGTCTTAAGGCCCCCTGGGCCTCACTTTTAGTTCTTTTGTTTCTAGCCGTGTTTGTTTCACCAGCTTACGCTGCTAAGAAACTGATGGTTCCGCCGGTCTATGCCGACCATATGGTTGTGCAACGTGATAAGCCCATTGTGGTATCTGGCAAGGCTGTTGCTGGTGCGGCGGTGCAGGTGGACGTGGCTGGCGTTGTCACCGCAACTATTGCCGACTCTAAGGGCAAATGGCGAGTAGTGGCCCCGGCTCATCCCTTAGGTGCACCTTTTAGCATCACCATATCGTCCACGGGCGAAACCATTGCCATTCGCGACGTATTAGCTGGTGACGTTTTTCTCTGTGCAGGTCAGTCTAATATGTTGTTGCCAGCGTTGGCTACCAACGATTGTCGGAGCTTGCCTGTTTTGAAGAGCGCCACTACTCGGTTTTTCAACCTTAGTAAGGGCGATCATATCGATCTATTTTTCAATGCTGCCAAAGAGATGAGTCTTGAGGGAAGTACTGAGAAAGACTCATATTTTGACAGTGAAGGCTTTAAGTGGATTAAGGCAGATGATCCAGAAATCGAACATCGTTCGGCCGTGGCTGTGGCATTTGCTCATAGGCTGAGACAGTTGGTTAAGGATGATATTCCGATTGGTATAGTGCAGTGCACCATTGGTGGTACTAACATTCAAAGTTGGATGCCCGCTTCTGAGGTTCCTGAAAAATATGTCGATACCAAGACTTCAACTCCCGTAGGGTATGTCTACGAGAAGTATTTAGCTCCGATGGCTGGGCTAAATTTTAAGGCTGTGCTCTGGTATCAAGGTGAGTCTGATGTAGAACGTTTCACCTTCTATCCTCGACTTTTTGCCATTATGACTCAGCAATTACGTAAGCGCTTTTCTCCCGATATGGCATTCTTCATCATTCAGTTACCCAATTGGGGTGCCAAAAGTACCATTGCGCCTAGTTTGACAGCCTACTTCAGAGAGGCTCAACAGAAGGCCAGTATGGTTCCAAACTGCTTCTTGGTGCCTACACTTAATTCTGAAGTGACTGATTATGCTGAATTGCACAGCACCAATAAGCTCACGGTGGGAAAAAATGCGGCGCAAATGGTTGCTGGTCAAATTTACAAAGTTGAACATGCTCTTACCCCTCGTTACTCTATGGTAGAAAGGGTTGGACCGGAGTTGAAGGTGACTTTTTCCTATCTTGATAGCGGTCTTGAGCTACGCGGTAAGAAGTTTACTGCCTTCGAGATTGCCGGTGCTGATGGTATTTTTAAGCCCGCCAGGGTTAGGCTCGAGGGCGAGGCATTATATTTGTCTAGCGCTGTGGTGCCTGAGCCGGAGCATTGTCGCTATGCCTGGGCCGATAATAGCGTGGCAGAACTGTTTAGCAAGACTGGTATGCCAGTAGCACCATTTCGTTCTGATGTGCTGCCTTTGGTTGGCAACAAAGCAAAAATGATGGAAATGCTAATCTACAAACAGTAAATAAAACTGTTTGTTCTCTCAGCGCTATTTCTTTCGTTGTGCTTTTTTAGCCAATTTAGCTTGATACTGTTCCATAAATTCACTAGATTCGCGTGGAAACTGACTAGTGAAGATATCTAGTACTAATTTAACTGCCGTAGTGAGGAACTCTTCTCTCTCGTATTCTGGCATATAGCAATTGGCAAGGCCGATTTTGTCTACGATTTTTAGTAGGCCTTTTTCGGACAACCTTACCATGGTGGTCATAACGGTTGTGTAGGCGATGTCGCGATCTTGCCTCAGTGCGTCAAATACTTCTCTGACAGTCACTGTTGGATTAGCTAGTTTCCATACTAGCTCCATTATTTCGCATTCCAGGTCGCCTAAGAATTTTCGCAGGCCCTTCTGGTTAAATCGAAAAGAGGCGTTTTCGTCGTTTAATCGCATATTTTTTCAATTGGTAAACACTACTAGCTATCGTAACATATCCTTTGACTTACAATAGTAATATTTCTTTCCACTATGAGAACCTCGAATGTCTATTCCTTCTAACAATCTCTCCTCCTCCTCTAGCTTCCTTGGTTCTCGCCCTGTGGTCTTTCTCGACCGTGACGGCACGCTCAATGTTGAAGCTGGTTATATCAAAGAGGTAGAGAATCTCAATTTGATAGAAGGAGCCGGAGAGGCGATCGCCAAGTTGAATCAGGCTAATGTAGCCTGCGTACTTGTTACCAATCAAACTGGAGCAGCTCGTGGTTACTATCCAGAAAGTCATATTAATGCTTTGCATGAGCGTTTGGTAAAGCTTCTGGCCCTATCTAACGCCCATCTTGATGCAATCTACTATTGCCCCCATCTCTCGCGCGCAGAGGGGGGCGTCGTGCCGCCCTACGACATTGCCTGTGATTGTCGCAAACCGGGCCCTGGTCTGGTTGAGCAGGCTTATCGTGACCATCCGCAGCTAAGCCGGCACCTGGCCTTTGTTGTCGGTGACAAAGCTACCGATGTCGATCTTGCTGTCAATTGCCATGTCAAGGGTGTTCTGGTCGAAACTGGCTTTGGCAAAGATGTACAGTCAGGTGCCTATCAATGGCCGGTTAAACCTGATTTCCAGGCCAGTTCGATTGTTGAAGCGGCTGAATGGATTTTGTCTTCTATAAATAAGGCTAGTGTGGTCTGAGCGTTCTAGCTATACACGCGAGCGTAGCAATAAACTGACTTCACTAAGTAAGTTAGGAATATCAAAGGGTTTGGGCAGATACAAGTCTGCGCCAGCTTCCAGAGCCAAGGATTGGTCCGGGTGAGACGTGGCCATCACTATCCAGATTTTCGACAATACGTCATCGGCTTTCAAGGCGCGGCAGAGGTTCCAGCCATCCATTTTCCTATCGATTAAGTTTGACTCTAGCAATATCAAGTCTGGTGGCTCGAAGCGGGCCAGTTCAAGGGCATCGTCAGCGGAGCTTGTTACTTGCACGACATAGCCCTCAAGGGCAAGGGTTTCTTGTAGCAAGCAAGCCATAGCGCCATCAGGTTCTACCACTAAGATTCTGGAAATATGCTTAATTAGAGCTGCTGGATCAGAGTTGTTTTGCTGTGTGCCGTTTTGATTGAGATTCTGACTCTGACCGGAGCTTGCTGCTTGTAGCTCTTCTTCTATGTTGCTATCTGAAACCCAGAAAGAGCCTTGTCTTTGTTTTGCTACATTGCGGTGATCGCGAGCTGTAGTTAAGACATCGATGTATGACTGGAACTTTTTAACGGTATTGCTGACGATACCAATGGCAATTGAGATTAGAGGCACTCTGCGGCGAATGCCGCCGCGGCCAGTCGATATTAGATAGCCTCTAGCGATGTCGCCCTTGGGGTAAAAACGCGAGCTGACATTATCAAATTGCTGGCAGATTAGTTCTGCTTTCCTTTCTGCCACTTCTGGCCTTGTCACCATAATAAAGTCGTCAGCTTCAAGGTGACCGACAAATTCGGTTTCGTCTGCGCAATCGAGCAAGATTGCTGCCAGTGCCTTAATCAGTTGGTCCCCGGCCAGATCGCCATAGGTTTCGTTATAGACTCTGATCTTGTTTAAATCTAGTGACATGACCGACCAAGCCTTGTCTGAGTAGAGGCATTGCTCGAGCATTCGACGTATTAGATTAGGTCCTGGTAATTGGGTTAAGGGATTGGAAAACTCTTCTTGCCTGCGTCGCAAATGAGCTAGAACTCTTATTGCCAGCTCATTCTTATCGATTGGATCGCCAAGCACATCATCAGCACCATAACGAAAGGCATTGATTCTTTCGGTTACATCAGTAGATGGATGCAGTAGAACTAGCACCGGCCGTGGTGGCGCTAGAGTGGCGCGAATCTGTTGGCAATAAAGACGACCATCTCCAGAGCTAACGCCATCGAGTTGGTTTGGCAAGATTATAATATCAGGATGCAGGAAGGAGAGCAGCTCGTTTGCTTCTTCAAAGGAAGTTACCGCGTGAACTTTACTTCCTGTCTTTTCTAAGACAGATGAAAATTCAGCAGCTTGCCTTGCTTGATTGATAATTAGAATGACGGGGGTGGGGAGGAGCATTTAGTCCCTCCCTCTGGCTGCTTGTTGCTCTAATGTAGCGGCAGGCAGCTTCACTGTAAAAGTTGTATTTCCCGGTTGGCTAGACACGCTAATTTGGCCGCCTAAGGCCAGGCAGAGCGAGCGGGTGATATAGAGACCCAATCCGGTGCCTTCTGTTTGTCTAACCAAAGGATTGTCAAGGCGGCCGAATTTCGAAAAAACTTGTGGCAAGTGTTCCTCGGGGATACCAACACCTTCATCGCTAATCGAGAACTCAACCATTTCAACGTCGGAGGAATTATTTTTCTCTTTTTCTTTTTCCAGCCCTCTGGCCGTGATAGTAACGGTGGTGCCCGCCGGTGAATATTTGATGGCGTTATCTATGAGATTTGTCAGAATTTGCTCTAGCCTGTCAGCATCTGCCCAAACTGGTGTAAGACCGGCGGGAACACTGACTATTATTTTGTGGTTCTTGGCTTTGTCAGTGAGATTTTGTTGCACTCTCTCGATGGCATCGCGGGGATCTATGGCACGAATAGTCAGTTGTAACTTTTTCGATTCAAGTCTCGACACGGCAAGAATGTCTTCTACCAGCCTTGTAAGCCGATCAGCTTGATCTTTAATGATGCCAACGTAGCGCCTCTGTTGCGATACATCTAGTCTATCCCCAGCTCTTAGAATAGTATCGGCAAAACCTTTAATGCTAGTAAGGGGAGTGCGCAATTCGTGAGAGACGGTACTAACAAACTCAGTTTGGGCTTGTTGCAATGAGTTTGCCTGAATTACATAAATAATCGTCAAGTAACCCCAGGGCTTCTCTTCTTCTTCTTCTTCCGATTTTGCTGATTTAGCCGACGAGTCTGTCAAGGGAAAGCGAGAGGCTGGCATAACGAATTCGACACCGGCACGGGTTAACACCGTTACTGGCTTGGGATCACTTTCGTCTTCGCTAGATTCTTTAGGCGATTCTTTGTGATTATCTGTCTCTTCGTTGCCATGCCAGTCAACCATTGTGGCGATCTGGTGGCCGACAATTTCTTCTATCTCTGCGCCAATAAGCTTGGCGAAAGATGGATTAGTGGTAGTGATTAATCCCGCTATATCTGTCACTACAACAGCGTCAGCAGAATTAAGCAGAAGGGTGCGATAGATTTCTTCTGTCTTAATTGACACGATATTTATTTCACTGCAATTGCGGTTCTTCCTGAAATCTAACTTAGCATTAGATAAAGGGGGCTTTTCGCATTACAACCTATCCTTAAGGTTTAGCGCATTAATTGAACACTTTGCTGTAGTTTTCTATTTCAAATCAGTCAAATCAAGTAGTTCCTTAAGCCTTACCTCGTCGGTAAGAAAACGATAGCCGATCAGGGCTTCAAAAGCCGTTGCTTGCCTGAGAACAGCCTGTTCTACATTGCGGCGAAAGCCCGCTGGTTTTAGATTGCGAGCGCGTCTGACAATATCGAGCTCATCTTCTGTGAGATTAGGTTTAAGTATCTCAATTAGCCGGGCTTGCTCTTTAGAATTTACCCTAGAGACAACTTGATCGTGCAGTTTTTTCACTGTAACTGAGGCTAACAGTTCACGCTCTCGCTCAAACAATTCAAATACAGCATCGCCAAGGTGGGCCAGACTGCGCAAAGGAATCTCTTTGACTTGTTTCAGTCGGTCTTGCTCACTGAGAGCTTTGAATGTTTCGCCGAATAGCATCTTCTTCTCGTTTTAATTCGGCTATTTTCTACCGCTGCGCTTGGCCAATACTTCACCCAGTGCTTGCCAGGCAAAGTTGGGCAATGACTGCGCCATGCGACTTAATCGCCAGGGCTCTTTCAGTAAGCGATAGAGCCATTCGCAGTGAAATTTTTGAAAGGTTGTTGGTGCACGTTTGACAAAACCAGTCCAAACGTCGAAGCTGCCGCCAACACCAATTAGAACTGCTTGCGGAAATAGGTGCTTGTAGCGGTCAATGAAAAATTCTTGTCGCGGTACACCCATGGCAACAAGAATCAGTCTAGGCCTTTTCTCTGCCATTCTTTCAAGAATTGTTTGTTCTTCTGTCTTGTCGAAAAATCCATTTTGATAGGCCACTATTTTGATACCAGGATGAAGTTTTGGCAGTTCTTCTATCAGTTTATTCATCACCTCTGGTCTGCCGCCGATCAATGCTACTTCTTGACCTAACTTGGCCGCGCTGGCAAGAGCACTGGCAGCAAGTTCAATGCCAGGGAGTCTTTGCACTTTAGAATTTTTTGCTTCGGCTAAGCGCAAGGCCCAGACTACACCAGCTCCATCGGGCACGACTAAATTGGCGTTGCGAATAATGCGGTCAAGCTCTTTGTCCCTCTGCGAGGCTATAACCATCTCGGCGTTAATCGTTACTACATGGAGAGATTGATTCTTTTGCCAGGCCTCTTCAATCACTTCAATGGCGGCGCTCTCGCTGACAAGATCAACGGGGTAACCGAGTACGTGGTCTCTACTTGTTACTGCTGGCAATGGCATGTTATTTAGTGGTATCAACCGTAGTATAGATATGTAGTTAAGACGCGAGAATTTTAGCTATAAGTGCACCGTTCTGGCAAGCCATTTGCCTGCAGTCTTTGGCTTGATGGCTGGCAGCGGCAGTTAGCTCATCGTAATTTGTTAGGGCTGCTTTAATGGTGTCAGGCCAAGACTGGCTATCTTGGTTGTCTTCATTTCTCGTAAAGGTGAGATTGGGCTGTTTGAACTGTTTCAAGACAACTTCAACTTTAGGATCATACGATATGCCAATCACTGGTTTGCCGCTAGCTAAAGACATAATTAGTGAGTGTAAGCGCATACCGATAACCATATCGAGTGATGCTAGCAGTGATAACCACTGACTCGGTAAGAGATCTTGGCTCAGAGGCAACCACACGGTGCGATTTTTGCTTTGCCACAAGTCAACAAAGGATTGCAAAATCTGGCGGTCTTGCTGATCTTGCAGTGGCAGCATCACTAAAGTCGCAGACGAATCAAGTGTGGTCTCTAAAGTTTCGACAAGTTTCTGCAGATGGGCTGAGGTAAATCCAGCACCACTGCGCAGCGAAATACCAATTAGGCTTGGTGTTGGTCTCGCACTAGAGCTGTATTTAGATAAGAGCTCTTGCACCGGCTGCGGCGGGGTAGATCTTTCCAGGGTCCAGACTGGGTCTGCTGTTTTTATGCTCTTTGCCTTGAGTCCCCATTCTTCAAGCTGACCATAAGAATTGTCGTCGCGTACCGAAATGTTGTCTGCAAGCTGCAAAAATTGTTTGGTAAGGTTTCGGCTGATTGACCTTTTGAGTGGTCCTAGACCTTGGGCATAGATTAGTATTTTGCTTCCGAAGAGGCGCGCTAGGGTAATTAGCCCGCCATAGTAGACAATTGACTTGAGTGAGTCGGTGTCTTGAAAGAGGCCGCCGCCACCACTAATGAAGAGCTTTGTCCGCGGAAGTAGAGCGATTATTTCTTTCAACTTCCAGCGATTGACTGTTTGTACAGCAAATTGTGTTCTAGTCTTGCTTGGATTGTTTGACAACACAACAATGTGATCTGAGCTGATACCGGCTGCTTTAACTTCGCTTAGCAGTTGCTCTAGTATGGCTTCGTCGCCGAGATTGTCGAAGCCGTAGTAGCCGGATATCAAAACCAGTGAACGCGCCATAAAATATCTATCTCTGGAAGCCTTATCTGCTCAGGATTTTAGCACTTGCAGCTGAACCTTTTTGCCTGGTATATGCCTTGGCTATATTGTGCTGCTTACTGCTTTTGCCATATCATCTATAAATGGTAGCTGATTCTGTAACTATTGATTTGTTCGAGAGCTTAATCGTAAGAAAAGGTGTTCAGGCACTTGGCAGCGTTGAGGTGAGCTGGTTTGAGGTTAAACCTCGCTGCAGCGAAGAGCTAAGCGCGGTTCTGCGCTTCTCTTCGACGCCCGATTTTCCCAATCCTGTATTCTTTCCTGGTTTGCTTGATTTTGCGGCCTTGCAAGAAGGCAAGCAAAATGTCTTTATTGACTTTTCAGCGCTTACAGCGGTTCGTGAGCATGTTAAAAGTGACCTTGTGATCGCCTGTGAGACTGGCCTAACCATAGGCCAGCTCAATGAGCAGCTTAGTGCTTTCGGCCAACGCTTCCCTGTAGATTTGGGAGCTAGCGCTAACAATGTGGCTTTGATAGATTTGCTTTTGACGGGAGATGGCGGTTACTTAGAAACAGGCTTTGGTTATTTGCGCAGTCAAATACTTGGTCTTGAATCGGTCTACTCTCAGGGTCAAGTGATTAAGAGTGGCGGCCGTGTGGTGAAGAATGTCACCGGTTTTGATGTTACTAAATTAGTCCTTGGTTGCCGCGGGGCTTTTGCCTTTCCTTATCTAGCTTATTTGCGTCTGGCTGCCATTCCCGAGGCCGTCGCCAGCTTTTCTGCTCAGTCAAAGTCGAACGATTCAACTGAACTACTGGCGGTGTCAGCTCGCTTGCTCTCTTCCGGTTTGCCCTTATCGGCTCTTGAGATTGTTGAGGTGGAAAATCAAGGCAGTCTTGAGTGTCAGTTGATAGTTCAAGTTGAGGGACCAGCTCAGTTAGTGGCTGATTTGAGTGCGCAGATAGAAGATGAACTGAGCGGCTTTAGGCTCAAGGTAATTGATAATCTTGAAGCGCAGAAAGTATTGACCTATGCGATTGCCTCTGCCAGTGACTACTGTGTCGAAGCTGCTGCCTCGCTTTCTCTGTTGCGGGCTTTGCTTGAGAGTTTGAGCAATAAGGAGTGCGCCCAATTGCGTGGTAAATTGCGAGTGCGTCCTGCTTGTGGGCGGCTTTATTTGCATAGCACCAGCAAAGAGCAGGTAGATCGTGATCTAGAATTGCTTACTGCAATTTTTCGTTCTTGTCGACAAAGCGCCGACGGTAGTGCCCTAGCAAGTTGGGAAGCGCTGACATTGGCTGCTCGCTATGGGCTGTTTAGTAGTTGCTCTAGACGTTTGAGTGTGCTAGAACCAGCTGCCATCGGCTTGTATAAGCGTATTAAAGAAAAGTTCGATCCTGGCTTGTGTTTGAATCCGCTGGCAAATTTTGCAGGCTAAAGATATGACTGAAGAAGTGACCGATGTGATCGAAATCAGCAATGGCTCTGCCAAGCTCAGTCGAGAATTGTTAGATAGCTGCATTCATTGTGGTCTCTGCTTGCCTGCTTGCCCGACTTATTTAGCCACTGGCCGTGAAATGGAATCGCCACGAGGGCGGATTTACTTACTGTCTAAATGGCAGGAAGAAGGTGGAGAGCTGGCACCACGAGCAATTGAGCATCTAGAGTCGTGTCTTGGCTGTCTCGGTTGTCAGACCGCCTGTCCGTCCGGTGTTAAGTATGAGGCTATTCTCGATCAAGCCCGACCCCATTTGGCCGCTCGGCGAAATTGGCTGACGCGCCAGATTATGCGTTTTGGTTTTAGCCAAGTTTTGCCTAATTACGGTCGCTTGAAAATATTGGGTTTCCTCCTGCGCCTGGTACAAACTCTTAAGCTCGATAGCTTTGTCGCCAAGTTGCCGTGGATTGCACACGGGCCGCCGATTTTGCGTAAGGTGGCAGATTTTCAGATGTTTACGCCAACAGTGTTTAAGCATCTGCCTCTGCCGAAGAAATCCTGGCGGGCTGGTGCCAAAATTGGCACTGCTAAATTGTTTAGCGGTTGTGTCATGGATATCTTTTACAACCATGTTAATCACGCGGCTCTGCGTCTTATGGTGCGTCAGGGAACTGTGGTTGAAGTACCAGCGCAAACTTGCTGCGGAGCCCTGGCTTTTCATGCTGGAGAGCTTGATATAGCAACGGCCTTGGCTAAGCAAAATATCGATCTCTTTGCCCAATATGACGATCACATTGTTGTCACATCTGCTGGTTGCGGTGCCATGCTTAAGCATTATGGGCAACTGCTTTCTGCCGACCCTGTTTATAAAGAGAAAGCCCGTTCTTTTTCACAGAGAGTGCAAGACCTGTCTGAGAACTTAGCTCTGGGGAAATTTCCTGACATGACAGCCACGAGTCAAAGTCATATGGTTTATCATGCCGCTTGCCATTTAGCTCATGCTCAAGGGGTTCGCGTCCAGCCTCAGGAGTTGCTCAGTACCGTGGCGGCCAGTACTGGTGCTCATCTATACGATTTACCCGAAGCCGAGCATTGTTGTGGCAGTGCTGGAATTTACAACTTGCTCAATACATCGCTTAGTTTAAAAGTGTTAGATCGCAAGATGAACTTTATAGAAGAAAGCGGTGCTGATGTGGTTGTCACTAGCAATCCTGGTTGTCTTCTTCAGCTAGAAGCCGGAGTCAAGGCCCGTGGGCTCAATGTCAAGGTTAAGCATTTGGCTGAGGCCTTAGACGATGCCTTTGCCAATTGAGTGGTCTGCCCCAACCTCAATCATTAGAAGCTCAATATCTTGGGCTTTTCGCTCGCCGATAAGACTATAATTTTTCATTGGCAGCTATATGAAAGGTCAGATCAGTGACTACCCTTGTTCCCCACCGCAAAGTGGAACTTTTTGAGAATGATATAAGTGATGAGCGACTGCAGCACTATCTGAGCAAGTCGGTAGTGGCTATCGACACAGAGACCCGTGGTCTAGTCATCAGGCGTGATCGTTTGTGCTTGATTCAGATTTGCGATGACGATGGTGTGGTTAGCTTTGTTCGCTACAAGACCGCCGCAGACCTTGATCCGAACGTTATGTCGAACGTGAAGAAGCTCTGCCAAGCGCAGAATGTACTGAAACTATTCCACTTTGCTCGCTTTGATGTGGCTGTGCTCAAGTATTACCTTAACATCGAGGTCGCTCCTTTCTTTTGCACTAAGATTGGCTCTAAGCTGGTGCGCACCTATACCGACAAGCATGGCCTTAAAGATCTTGTGAAAGAGCTGTTGGGAATTGAACTTGATAAGTCTAATCAGACTAGCGACTGGGCTCAGCCTGACTTAACTGATGAGCAAGTAGAGTATGCCGCTAATGACGTGCGCATGCTACTTCCTCTTTATACAAAAGTTTTGGCCATGCTTGAGCGTGAGAAACGACTCGAGCTAGCGCAGAAACTTTATTTGGCTTTGCCCACAATTTGTGAGCTTGATATCTTGGGTTGGAATGGCATTTTTGAGCACTAGCTCTTTTTCTTGACTAATTAATTGAAGTATTTTGTTTGTAGCAGCCAATAGGAACCGAGAAAGCGCAATGGAAAAGCTAATCTACGAAAAGTCACAAGTCGGTAGAAGAACTGAAATTCTTCCCAAAACAGGCGTGCCGCATAAAGCTCTTGATACGCTCATTCCTAAAGGTTATGTGCGTGAGACTGCCGCGGCTTTGCCTGAGGTCAGTGAGCTTGAGGCGGTGCGCCACTTTGTCAAACTTTCCCATCTCAATCACTGCATCGACACTGGCTTCTATCCACTAGGCTCGTGCACGATGAAGTATAATCCCAAAATCAATGATGCCATGGCTGCTCTTGAGGGCTTTAGAGAGTTACATCCTAATCAGCCAGAAGATCAGGTGCAAGGCGCCCTTGAGTTGCTCTATCTGCTAGAAAAATCTATTTCAAATATTGTCGGATTGCCTGCTGTCACGCTGCAACCTGCAGCTGGTGCCCATGGGGAGATGACTGGTTTGCTTTTGATTCGTGCCTATTTCGAATCGAAGGGTGATCACAAGCGTCGTACAGTAATTGTGCCTGATACTGCCCACGGTACTAATCCTGCAACGGCAGCTTTGGCTGGTTTCGATGTCGTTGAAATTAAGAGCAATGATCGTGGCTTGGTTGATATTGAAGCTCTTAAGGCTGTTCTTGGTCCAGATACTGCTGCCATCATGTTGACTAATCCTAATACACTAGGACTTTTTGAAGAAGAGATCATGACCGTGCAGAAGCTAGTACATGAAGCTGGTGGCCTGCTTTATTATGATGGTGCAAACCTGAATGCCATTATGGGCTTGGTTCGACCAGGAGATATGGGCTTCGACGTCTGTCACCTCAATCTGCATAAGACGATGTCCACACCTCATGGTGGTGGCGGTCCTGGTGCCTGTGCTGTGGCTTGCCGCGATATTCTCGAACCTTTTCTACCTAAACCGGTAGTGAAGAAAACCGGCGATCACTATTCGCTTGATTGGAATAGACCTCACTCGATGGGCAAAATCAAAGGTTTCTATGGCAATTTCGGTATTCTAGTTCGTGCCTATGCCTATATCTTGGCCCATGGAAAAGGCGGCCTCTGCCAGGTTTCCAAAGACGCTATTCTTAACGCCAATTATCTCAAAGTGAAATTGAGCCGCTCCTTTACTGTTGCCCACGAGCAACCTTGTATGCATGAGTTTGTTTTGTCTGGAGTGAAGCAAAAGGAACGCGGTGTTTCCACCGCTCAGATGGCTAAGCGCTTGCTCGACTTTGGCGTACATGCTCCAACGGTCTACTTCCCCCTAGTGGTTCCGGAAGCGATGATGATTGAACCCACCGAGACCGAAGCGAAGGGGATGCTTGACCGCTTTGCTGAGATCATGCTGCAGATCGATAAAGAGACAATTGAATCGCCTGATTTGGTTAGAAACGCACCGACGAATACACCAGTAGGTAAACTTGACGAAGCAACAGCTGCTCGCAAGCCGAACTTGCGCTGGAGCCCAAATTAAGTACTGGCCAAACTAAGTAATTGCCAAACTAAATGATATTGTCGAATTCCATGGCCAATTTTAGGTAGGTCATCCGTTCTTTGATGCGGGCGATTTCTTTCTTTGTGCCTTTTATTGGTACAAGAGCGCATAAGGCCACTAAATTGATAAACATCAGAGGTGTGCTGGCCATCATCATTTTGCTCAATTCATCGCCGGCAAATTCGACATAGCACTTAAATGCAATCACTAAGCCTATTAAGCTGGTGACAAGAAAAACTGCGTAGTGGCCAAAGAGAAAAATGCGCTCTCTCAGCTCTGCTGCCATAAGCGAGGCCATTTCAGCTCTCATCTCTGGTGGGATTACCCTGCTCTGCCTTTTGTTTTTAGCAAAGGAGGGTGTTTGTTTGTTGGTAGATTGAACAACTCGCTCGTTAATTGCATTAGAGGCTTGAATAGCCCTTCTGCTGACAACCGGGTCGAAGTCGCCGTGACCGTGGCGCGATTGCAGTCTGGGAGCCCCACAGTTGCCGCAGAACTTAGAGCCCGAGTCGAACACCCCAGAACAGTGCATGCAAGAGATAGTATTAGGAGCAGCAGAAAGCAAAGTTGTAGCCAAATCAAAACCTCGTCTAATTTTCGCTGGCAAGCTCTTGAAATTACATTTTGAGGCTAACTCGGCCTTTTTTGCGCGTGCCTAGAAAATTCTTAAGAAAGTAGGGGGCTGTCAGTGGGAAAAACCGGCAAATAAGCCCTTGTTTTCGCTGACTTTGTAAAGTAACAGGCCAATTTAGCGCAGGGCGTTGGTTAGAGAGGCGGCTGACTTAATTAGTTTGATCGCCGCGCTGCGATTGAATTTACCATCAGTAAAGACTTCTTTGAATATAGCTTGGCCAAGGAACTGATTGTTTTTCATCAGCAGGCGATGGGCAAAGGGCATGGCTGCATCAACAAAGTTGAACTTTGGATTGATAGCCAAGGCAATTCCTTCAAGGGTAAGCAGCGCTCTCATAACATAGGTGAATTCAGACGGCAGGCTGAATGGATAGGCGAAGCAGACCTCAGAGAAATCGAATAACATCTTGCGGAAACGTACTTTGTTCATGCCCTCAGCAAAGCGAGCATCGATAATCGGTGTCAGGTCACGACAGAGGGCGTCTCTATCAGCTTCTGGCTTAAGGAAGCCCATGCCGACAAAGTCGTCTACTAGGTCACGGTATTCGCGTTGAATAGTGTGCATGAAGGCATTGATCATATGCTGCTTCAGTTCGGGGCTGATGCGGCCGACCATGCCAAAATCGAAAATTCCGACTCGGCCATCTTCCATAATGCGCATATTGCCCGGGTGAGGGTCAGCGTGGAAGAAGCCTTCTTCTAAGAGTTGGCGCAGGTAGAAATTGGCACCGGTTTTAGTGATTTCTTCGGCATCAAGACCCATGGCGGCTATGCCCGCAGCGTCGTTAATTGGGATGCCAGCCACATATTCGATGGTGAGAACTCGGCGGCCAGTCAGCTTCCAGATAATGCGTGGAATATAAATGCTGTCGAAATTGCGATATGAGCTTCTAAACACATCAGCGTTGCGCCCTTCTCGTATGTAGTCAATTTCTTCAAATATGGTTTTGGCAAATTCATCTACTATGCCTGGCCAATCGGTGTGACGGCACAAGCTTGGATACTTCATGACTTCGTCGGCCACGGCGGCCAGGATCTGCACGTCCATAACTATGATCGAACTCAGGTTTGGTCGTTGAACTTTGACTACAACATCACGGCCATCGGCAAGCTTGGCTTTGTAAGCCTGAGATAGACTGGCTGCAGCAATTGGCACATTGTCGAATTCTTTGTAGAGGTCTTCTGGCTGACCACCGAGTTCTCGCAAAATCGTAGCGCGGGCAATTTCAGTAGGGAATTGGTCTACGTTTTCTTGTAGCTTGGTCAGCTCTAGCATGGCTGGCAGCGGCAAAAGGTCTGCTCTCGTAGAAAGGGTTTGACCGATTTTGACAAAGGTTGGTCCGAGGGCGTTTAGGCGTTTGCACAGCCAGCGACCGAGCTCACGGTACTCTTCATAGTCTTGATTAGATAGTGCCGCTTCTTCAATGTCCTCAACAACATCGCCTTGAACGGCCCGTTCGAATTCTTCGGCATGAAACTTAGAGAAGCCTTTGACCGACCAAATGATCGTCCAGACTATCGGCACAACGCGGTAGGCTGCTTTCCAGCCCTGCAATTTAGCGATGCGGTGAAAAACTTTGATTGTCGAGACTAAAAGCCGCCAGGCGCTAACGTCTCTAAAGCTCTCCCTGATTGGGTTGAACTCACTTGGATTGAAATCAATGCTGTTGTCTTGAATTGTCACTAAATCTGCGTGCCATTGCCAGGAGCTGTAAGAGTTACGATCCGCGTTAAGCGCGACCTAAGTTCGACTCCCTAAGTGTATAGCTATATTGGGTGTTGTCAGCAGGAAAGCGCAGAAATTTAAGATTCATGTGACATTGCTTAAATTTCGAACTTCGCAATAATGCCTAGTGACGCTTATTGATTATCAGTTGCTGCATTTGGATGATTTCTTTCACCCCTTTATTGGCCAGCAGCATCAAATCGCCAAGTTTCGAAGCATCGTAGGGTTTGTTTTCAGAAGTCATCTGCAATTCAAGTATTTTGCCTGATTCGGTCAAAACTATATTGCTGTCCATCTCGGCCTGTGAATCTTCGCTGTAGTTTGGGTCGAGCAAGAGCTGGCCGTTTAACTGCACTACTGAAACCGCGGCCATGTGCTCGGTAATTGGCAGTTCATCGAATACTCCGGCTTTCCGAAGTTTTGCCAAGGCATCATAAAGTGCCAGGAAGCCGCCGCAAATAGACGATACTCGGGTGCCGGCATCGGCTTGCAGAACGTCGCAGTCAATTGTGATAGTGCGCTCACCAAGGGCACGGCGGTCGATCACAGCTCGAAGGCAACGGCCTATTAGGCGCTGAATTTCATTGGTTCGGCCAGAAGCTTGTCCTCTGGTCACTTCTCTTTGGGAGCGTTGCAAAGTTGAACCAGGCAGCATTGAATACTCTGCCGTGACCCAACCTTCGCCTTTTCCGATCAAGAATGCAGGCACTCTCTCTTCGATTTTGGCTGTGCAAAATACTTTTGTATCACCAATTTCGACAAGTACTGACCCATCTGCGTTCTTGGTGAAATTTCTTGTAAATTTGACCGGTCTTAGCTGGTCCCATTGTCGGCTATCGCGCCGCTTATACATCAAATTCTCGCTTTCTAGTCGAAGCAAGACGTAAGTATATAACGTTGGGGCCCTTGTTAGACAATTAGTTTCGACCGAAACGTAGTCTGTTTACCTGGGCTGTACCGGTTACGACCAATTGTTTGCCAGAAGTAACTTTGAGATCGGTAAAGCTGAAATGGATGTCATCTGATTTGGTGCCTAAGTTAGAAAGGCTATTGATCTTCTTTACGATAATCTCAGAAAGCTGGGGCGATATTTCCTGGCCTGCTGTCATTAGTTTGGTATCACCTAACTGCACCCAACCGTCTTGAATAGAAAGTTGGCTCTCCAGTTGTGCTGCTAGGGGAACGGCTAGCTGGCCCAAACCAGCTTTGCCCTCGGCGGTCATGCTTACTTTGTTGTTGCGACCCAAGACAATCGATGCTCCAGTCATGGTCAGGCCGAAGTTACCGCCGGCAGCGCCGAGCAATCCTGCCAACATGCCGCCTTTTTTTGTCACGGTGTAAGAAAGTCTATCGAGGGTGCTCGGTGCTTTTAAATATTTATTCAAGCTGTCTTGGCTGACTAGGGCGGTGACTTGAGCCGTTGCCGGACTAGTAAATTGCAGCATCTTTTGATTGAGCAACAAACCAGTATCAAACTTGAGGGCCCCTTGGGTAGTTAGAGTGAGCTTGTCGACGATGAAGTCTTCAATATTGCCGCCTTTGACGTCGACATCTAATGACTTTAGTTCACCAAGGTTAAGGTCCATATTGCGGGCGATGAGATGAATATTGTCACAGGCCCCTCGTAAGAATTGGCCATCCTGCATATCTATCTCTAGTTTGCCAAAGCGTCCAGAGTTGATATCAACGAACGATAAAGTAGGAGCACTAAGAGCCTGGGTTCCTTGCTGAGGCATCTGTAATTGCTGAATTTGTTGTGGGATTTGCTGCTCTTGGGCGATCGCTGGTAGCAAGCTCGTCAATGACGAGAGGCATATTGAAAGAGCCAGAGTTCTTTTGAGCTTGTGCATGGCGATACCCTATCTATAGTTCAGCAGCTAAAATTCTTAAGACCGCAATGGTCCTGCAAATGTTCCTTTAACGGAGCTTGTTTATTTTCTCATGAAGTCAAAAAGCCCTCTCAGTTTCCTGAAAGGGCTTTTCAATTGTTTCTACTAACGAAAATCTAGTGAGATTCGGTTGTAGTAGCCGTTGTTGTTGAAGTTTCGGCTGATGGTGTAGCAGTTGTAGTGCTAGTTGTAGCAGCATCAGTACCAGTTGTGGTGGTAGTGGTGGTTGCAGCTGTGGAAGCAGCATCAGTAGCAGTACCAGTGGTACTGGTTGTGGTGCTGGTTGTTTCGGAACTACCGCCACTGCAAGCAGCGAGGGAAGTTACGAGGGCCAAGCTTGCGCCTGCAAGGGCTAGGTTTCTCAAAGTAATCATGCGGTCGATTCGTCTCCTTCTAATCCTGATGAGTTATTGTCAACGACAGCTCTCTCAGAGTGACAATGGTGGCAAAGCTAGTAAATTTCGCCCACCTGAAATCGTTTGAATTATACAGCCTACTAATTGCATTTCCGCCTCTTGAAAAGGGGTATTGTAAATATCAGTGCCGATTTTTGCTGCGAATTTCTAGCATCGTTCTTACATTAGGGCTTATCGATACCAAAATGTAAGTCAATTGGATATAAGGTTTTTCCCTGTCATCTCAACGGGTTTGTCTATTCCCATGATGGCAAGTAGAGTCGGCGCCACATCGGCTAGCCCGCCAGGTGTGAGTTTTTTCATAGAGTTGTTCACGAGCTTAAGTGGATCACATTCTGGAGTCTGGAAGCTTGCCACCACGAGCGGTACTGGATTTGTGGTGTGGGCTGTATGGGGCTCTCCGGTCTTGTAGTCAAGCAATTGTTCTATATTGCCGTGATCTGCCGTCACCACTAGGGTGCCGTGCGCTTCTTGCACAGCCGCAAGCAGGGCGGCGAAGGCTAAATCGACTGATTCCACAGCCGGTACCGCCGCGTCCATGATGCCCGTGTGACCAACCATATCGGGGTTGGCAAAATTGAGCACTATAAATGGATGCTTGCCGCTCTTGATTGCCTGACAGGCTAGCTCGCAAACCTGAGGAGTGCGCATGGCTGGTGCCAAATCGTAGGTCGCCACTTTTAAAGAGGGAATTAACTGTCTTTCTTCGCCAGGCAACTGAATTTCCTTACCGCCATTGAAGAAATAGGTTACATGGGCATACTTCTCGGTTTCAGCAGTGTGAAATTGGCCGATATGGTGGCAAGAGATTACTTCTGGCAGGGTATTGTGCAAATCTTGAGATGGCAAGACCTCTGGGCTAAACGCTACAGGTAGGTTGAGGGTCGAATCGTATTCAGTCATGCAGACATAATAAATAGACGGTGTGATCGGCCGAACAAACTCTTTGAAATCACCTTGAGTAAGCACCCGTGATATCTCACGGACTCTATCTGGTCTGAAATTGAAGCAAATTACGCTATCGCCATCCTTTATAGGAATGGCATTAATGATTTGAGGCGTGACAAATTCGTCTCCAATGTTATTAGCGTAAGACTGCTCGACTGCCTCGGGGGCGCTATCGGCTTTGGTTCCTTCTGACAACACCAGGGCTTTCCAGTAAATTTCTACTCTGTCCCAGCGCTGGTCTCTATCCATGGCATAGTAACGGCCACAAACGACGCCAATTTTCCCTAAGCCAACCAGCTTTTCCTCCAGTTCCCGCATAAAGCGTTTGGCTGAACGGGGCGGAGTATCGCGTCCATCTAAGATGGGATGAACTACTAGTTCTTTAATTTGATGCCTGCGGGCAAATTCTAGGAGGGCATCTAAGTGATCGGGGCTGGAATGAACGCAACCGTCTGAAACCAAACCGAGAATGTGAAGCACCCCACCGCTGCGCTTTACATTTTCTGCTGCTGCCACCAGTGCTGGATTATGGAAGAAGGTGCCATCGGCAACGGTGTTGGAGATCAAAGTTAGCTTTTGCGTCACTATCCGACCGGAGCCAATGGTTAGATGTCCCACTTCTGAATTGCCCATGAGGCCTTGGGGAAGGCCAACATATTGACCCGAAGCTTGTACTTGAGTGAAGAGATATTTAGATTTCAACAGGTCATAGTTAGGCGTCTTAGCCGCCAGAATGGCGTTACCTTTCTTCTCAGAAGTAATGCCCCAACCATCTAATATTGCTAAAACAACCGGTCCCATAATTTTAAAAAACCCTATTACTATCTTGAATTGAGTAAGATTCTAGTGCATTTTACTTCCTAGAACTAAAGATAAATCTCTCTGCTCCTTTTCTTAGAACCACATACGGTGCCTAATCAGCAATGGACGAACCCAAAAAAGTGATTGCTTCACCAGCTCTGGCTCCTGACGGTTCTGGGTCGGTTACTCAAGAAGAGCACGATAACTGGATCGCTGAGGTGTCTCATGAATTGAGGCTGCCTCTTGCCAATATCAAATTGTTGGTTGAAACCTTAATCGATGGCGCTGTAGAAGAGCCGATTACGGCCATGCGCATGCTCAGCCGTACGAAAGAAGAGGTGACGCGACTGCAGAATCTAGTTAACGACCTGCTTTCTCACGAGAAGCTGCAGAACGGACGAGCTGGGGACGATATGCGCTTTTCCCGGGTCAATATTCAGCGCCGCACTGAATCGTGTCTAGAGACCACTAGGGAGTTGGCCGAAGAGAAGGGCGTGATCTTGAAGTCGGCTGTGGAAAGTGGCTTTGAGCTTTTGGCCAATGAAGAGCAGATCGACCAGGTCCTGATTAACTTGGTGGAAAACGCTATTAAATTTACGCCAGCTGGCGGTTTGGTCGTGGTTCGAGCCGGTGGCCCGCCGCCCTTCCTTGAAGTGGAAGATACTGGCATAGGCATGGCCGAATCTGAGATTCCCAGAATATTTCAGCGCTTTTACCGGGTCGATCGTGGTCGCACCAGAGGCAGCACTGGTCTTGGCCTGTCAATTGTTAAACACATCGTTGATTTGCACGGTGCTAAAATCGCCGTGACATCTAAAGAGGGTTCAGGTTCGAAGTTCAGAATTGAATTTCCCTAAAGAGTATTTGTATGTCTAGCAAAATAAAAATTCAAATTGTTGATGACGATGAAACTATCGTTGAAACTCTTACCTATAACCTCACGCGCCATGGCTTTGAAGTTCATGCTTGCAACAACGGAGCGGCAGGCCTGGCGCGTTTCGCTGAGTCAATACCCGATTTGGTCATTCTTGATTGGATGCTGCCTGACATGAAGGGCCCTGACATTTGCGCTTTGATTAGGGAGCAATCACCTGATATTCCCATTTTGATGCTCACTGGTAGATCTGCTCCGGCGGATATTGCCCATGGGCTGTCGCGCGGTGCTGACGATTATTTGGTTAAGCCTTTTAGTATGGTTGAGCTTTTGGCCAGGCTCGAAGCGCTTATTCGGCGTACTCTCAAAGACAAGGCTCGTTCAGCCAAAGGTCGCATTGAGCTAGGTTCGCTCTTGCTCGATGAAGATGCTCGGCGAGTAGTCTATCGCGGTAAAAATATCGAGCTTTCACCTCGTGAATTCAAGCTACTTAAGGTGCTGATGCAGAACGTTGGTCGAGCACTTTCTACTGAAGCGCTGTTAGATAGAGTCTGGGGGACAGATTTTGACGGTGATGTAAAAACAGTGGCGGTGCACGTTCGCTGGCTTCGGCAAAAGCTAGAGCTTGACCCTAAGGTGCCAATTCTGCTCGAAACCGTTCATCGCTCTGGTTATCGTTTGAACATGCCCAACGACTGATATAGGTGAAAGTTAGTGAAGACTGAATCAATTACACTAATCAAAGAAGAAGTGCTGACCCTCGGTCGGATGGTTGAAACTACTGTCTATGAAGTTACTCGCCTGCTTAAGGGTGATAAAAAAGCTGACCTAGCTATGGTCGAGCGCCAAGAAGAAGAGATTAATAAGCTCTGCCAGCAGATTGAAGAAAAATGTGTCGATCTATTGATGGAAAGAGACTCATTTGGTGCCAAGGAAATCCGCGCCCTTGTCAGTATTCCCTTAATTGCTGCTAAATTTGAGAGATTGGCCGATCATGCTAATCGGGTGGCGAGATTTGCTAACTGGGCCATAGAAGACGAAATCGAAATTCCAGAAGAATTGCCGAAAATGGCTGCTACTGTTTACCACATGGTGCAAGAGTTGTTGCTTTGTTTTCTTACTGATTCAGCCAGCAAAGCCAAAGAAATTCTCGCCAGCGATAATACTGTCGACTATTTACATGATGTTCTGTCGAAAAGATTGCTGTCCAATTTAGGCGAGCAAGAGAGTGCCCATGCCCAGATGCGTGCCCAGTTCTTGTTCTGCTCGCGTTTCCTTGAGCGCATGGGAGATGCTTGTACATCTATTGCTAAGCGGGTTTACTTCCTTTCTACAGGCGAGCGAATCTTTAACTGATGCCGGTAATTGTTCTAGCTGGAGAAGAGGATTTTCAACTTTATCGTCGCCTCGACGAGATCAAAGCTGATTTGCTTGATCCTGCTTGGGCTAGCTTTAATTACAGTCGCCTTGATAATCCCAGCGCGCAGGAAGTCACTGAGCAAGCTGCCTCTCTGCCTTTTGGACCAGGAAACAAACTTATAATCATCGATCGCTGCGACTGGTTTGCCAAGAAACGCGCCAGTTCTAGTAGTTCTTCTAAAGAAGAAAGTTCTAGTAAGAAAGCGGCGAAGGGTAAAGACTCTGTCAATGAAGACACTTTAGATTCAGCACTGTCGTCAGTGCATCCCAACACTTATATTATTTTTGTTAGCACTAGCAATTTTGATAGCACTCTGAGGCTCTCTAAGTTGGTGGCAAAGTATGCCAAGCTTGAGCAATTTCCCCGTGAGAAAGTTTGGGCTGGGTCGACTAGTCCTAAATTGCAGCAGTGGTGCCAGAAAGAAGCGAAGCACTTTAATGCCACCATTGAAAATGAGGCGGCAGATTATTTGATCGAGGGCTTGGAGGCTAATCTACGCCAGATATCTTCAGAGATTGAAAAAGCGGCAATCTATATTCTGCCTAAGACTTTTATTTCTCTCGATATTATTCGTCAACTCAGCCCACACCATTCAAGTGTCTTTAGTGTGGCCGAGCACTGGTTGGCTGGAGATACCCAGAAAACTCTTTTGACTTTGCGCGAACTATTGAGCCATCAAAATGCCATGCAGATATTGGCCACCATGCAAACCATGATTAGCAAATGGGTGCAGATAAAGCTCTTATGTGAAACTTATAATAAAGAGTCTAACTTCGGACCCGGCATCAAGCGTCGGGAATTACCACCACAAGAACTTGCCAAGCTTTTGGCTGCCGATATAAAAGGTGGCAATGCATTTGTTTTAGAGAAAGATGTAAGAAGGTTGTCCCACGCCTCTGTAGAGTTTTTGGTTGATAGCCGCATTGAGTTGACCAAGTTAGAGCATCTTGTAAAAACCGGACAAATGCCTGATAGTCATGCTCTTGAGCTGTTTTTCTTGCGTTCTCCCAAGCAGCTAAGTCATAAAAACAGAAGGTAGTAAGTGGCTGACTCTCAATACGTTCTCGAAGATATGGGCGCCAAGGATACTTGGCGTGTTTTTCGCATGATGGCCGAACTGGTCGAAGGCTTTGACGAAATGTCACAGATCGGACCAGCGGTTTCAATTTTTGGCACCGCCCGTTGTAAGCCCCATGATCCTGTTTATATATTGGCCGAGAATATTGCCAAGAAGCTTGCGGATAAAGGATTTGTTGTCATTACTGGCGGTGGTCCTGGGGTTATGGAAGCTGGCAATAAAGGCGCGCTTTCTGCTGGAGGCGCATCGATTGGTTTGAACATCTCTCTTTCGCACGAGCAGAGGCCAAACAGCTACCAAACTAAGTCCCTCGATTTCCGTTATTTCTTTGTGCGAAAGCTGATGTTTGTCAAGTATGCCGTGGCGTTTGTTATTCTGCCCGGTGGTTTCGGTAGCCTCGATGAGCTTTTTGAGACTGTCACCTTAATTCAAACCAAAAAGATTAAGCGTTTTCCTATGTTTTTAGTCGGCTCTAAGTTTTGGAATCCTTTGTTGGATTGGCTTAGAGCTGAAGTAATTACGCGGGGATTTTTGACCGAGGATGAACTTGACTTGTTGACAGTGGTTGATGATCCTGACGAATTGGTTGACCAGATTGTCTGGTGCAACAATGAGAAGTGCTATCTCACCCCTGAAGGTCTGCGCGGGCGCAAAGCGACAGTGGATGATCCGAGCCAAACAGATAGCTCATCGAATGGCACTGTCGACAACCTTATTGATAAACCTGGCATCGAAACTTAGTGCATTTTCCAGCTATTCCTTATGCCATTTCATGCGCCATTTCTTGAGCCATTAAGGAATGTGGTAATAATCCTTAGTATTGGCCAGAGCATGCCTATAATTTGGTGCTGAATTACACTTGAGTTTATTTGCCGCTCTTAAGGAGACATGGCCTTGAAGATTGCTGTTTGCGTTAAAGCCGTGCCGGACACGGAAACTAAAATTGCCATAGCTGCAGACAAAAAGAACATCGACTACACCGGTGTTCGCTTTATTACCAGCCCCTATGATGAATTTGCAATAGAAGAAGCTCTCAAACAAAAAGAGAAGCACGGTGGTGACACCACTGTCATCGCCTTAGGTGGTGCCGAATGCACCGATGTGCTGCGCGATAGCCTCGCTCGTGGAATAGACAGTGCTGTGCACTTAAACGATGCCGATTTTGCCAATCTCGATACTTTGTCTACATCTAAAGTATTGGCAGCTGCAATCAAAGATGGCGGCTACGATTTAGTCTTCTGTGGTCACCAGGGTGCTGGTGGCGACAACAGTCAAGTGCCTTCAATGTTGGCTGAGCTGCTTGGCTGCGCTCAAACAACTATGGTGCTCAAGCTCGAAGTTGAAGGTACTACTTTCAAGGCCGAACGCGAAATTGAGGGGGCACACGAATCAGTGGAAGGCTCATTGCCAGCGGTAATTAGCTGCCAAAAGGGCTTAAATGAGCCACGTTATCCTGGTATCAAAGGAGTTATGGCTGCTCGTCGCAAAGAGATTTCTGTCAAAGACGCCACTGCGCTGGGATTGAAAGGCACCGTTGGTGCTGCCAATGTCAAAGTGCGTATCAAAGAAATGATGTTGCCGCCAGATCGTCCACAGGGCCGCAAAATTGAAGGCGACGTTGATAGTCAAGTTAAAGAGTTGGTCAGTTTGTTGCACAGTGAAGCTCACGTGCTTTAGAAACTGCAAGATAATTTCTTAGGAGAATAAAAAAATGTCGCAAGGCTATCTAGTTTTTGTCGAACAGCGTAATGGCCAACTAAGAAAAGCCTCTGTTGAGGCTCTTTCTGAAGCAAAACGTCGGGCCCAAAGTGGTGAGAGTGTCACCGCCTTTTTGGTAGGCAGTGGAGTAAAGGCTCTGGCTGCAGAAGTGGCAAAGTACGAACCCACCTCTATTTTAGTTGCTGATGGCGAGCAATTCGCTAGCTATTCAACCGAGGCCTTTACCGCTGCTGCTGCTGAGGCCGTGAAAAAGAGCGATCCGCGCTATGTTTTCGCTGCGCACACTGCCATGGCTAAAGATTTTATCCCTCGCGTTGCTGCCCGCCTTGATGCTCCTTGTATCGCTGACGTTATGGCCTTGCAACAAGAAGGTTCTAGTCTTTTGCCCGTGCGCCCGATGTACTCAGGTAAGTGCTGGGGTGTCTATGAGATTGATGCACCACTTTCATTCATAACACTGAGACCAAACGTTTTTGCTGTCAATCAATCAAGCGGTTCTGCTGGTGCTGTTGAAGATTTGACCGTCGCAGCCGATAAAGTTAGCGCTAAAGTTGTGGCGGTTCATGCCTCTGAAGGAGCTAAAGTAGAGCTGTCTGAAGCGGCCATAATTGTTGCTGGTGGTCGTGGTATTAAAGGACCAGAAAACTGGCCTGTCTTGCAGTCTCTTTGTGATGCTCTTGGAGCCGCTCTAGGAGCTTCACGTGCTGTCGTCGATGCTGGCTGGATCGATCACCAATTCCAAGTGGGCCAGACCGGTAAAACTGTCAGTCCACAACTCTATTTCGCTTGTGGAATATCCGGAGCCATTCAGCATTTAGCTGGTATGTCTTCTTCTAAGGTAATTGTGGCAATAAACAAAGATCCTGATGCACCGATTTTCAAATTTGCCAATTACGGTATCGTTGGTGATGTCTTGGAAATAGTGCCTAAGCTCACTACCGAAGTGCGTAAGTTGCACGAGCACAACTAAAATCCAGTTGTTAACGGCTTCAATACCGAAAAGCAGAGCTGACCGTCAGCTCTGCTTTTTTATTTGGCAAGTTTTTTCAGCTGCGCAGAGCGTAGCGGTTTTCAACGTAGTCGTTGACTAGCTTGATGAAGTCTTGCGCTAAATTCGGCCCACCTAATGTGGTGAAATGTTTACCATCAATATAGACGGGTGCGCGTGGCTCCTCTCCGGTTCCAGGAAGGGAAATACCGATGTCAGCGTGTTTAGATTCGCCAGGGCCATTGACGATGCAGCCCATTACCGCCACTTTAAGTTCTTCAACTCCCGGATACTGCTGTTGCCAACGAGCACGCTCGGCTGTTAGATGCTCTTGAATATCTTGGGCCAACTCTTGGAAAACAGTGCTAGTGGTTCGGCCACAACCTGGGCAGGCTGTCACTTGTGGATTAAAGGAGCGAATACCCAGTGATTGCAGAATTTGCTGGCAAACCCTTACTTCTTGGTCGCGAGCAGCACCAGGAGCTGGTGTAAGACTTACGCGAATGGTATCGCCGATACCCTGGGCTAGCAATACTGATAGAGCGGCTGTGGATGCCACAATGCCTTTCATGCCCATGCCTGCTTCTGTCAGTCCAAGATGCAAGGCATAGTCGCAGTTCGCTGCTAAGCGAGTGTAAACGCTAACAAGATCTCGTACTTCTGAAACTTTGGCAGAAAGAACAATTTGTCCTTTGCTTAGACCATATTTTTCTGCCACCGCCGCTGATGACAAAGCACTTTCGACAATGGCATCTATCAATACTTCGTGACCATCTTTAGGCTCTGGCAGCAAAGCATTTTCGTCCATCATCTTTGCTAACAACTCTTGGTCGAGTGAGCCCCAGTTGACGCCGATACGTACTGGTTTCTGCCATTTGAGAGCAGCCTCTACCATGGCTCTGAAGTTGCCGTCATGCTTCTCACCCCGGCCTACGTTGCCAGGATTGATACGATATTTTGCCAGTAGTTTGGCGCAATCATGAAACTCAGAAAGTAGCAAGTGGCCGTTATAGTGAAAATCGCCTACTAAAGGGGTGTGATAGCCTCGCTTCTCTAGTAAGCTAACGATTTTGGGCACTGCTTTGGCAGCTTCTTTTGTGTTGACTGTGATGCGCACAATTTCGGAGCCAGCGTCAGCTAACTCAATTACTTGATCGGCAGTGGCCTGGGGGTCTTCAGTGGGGGTATTGGTCATAGATTGAACCAATACAGGGCAAGGGCCGCCCATTTCTTTGTTGCCGATTTTAACTACGGCTGTTTTTCTTTTTTCAGTAAATGTCATACCGAAATCATACTTGAAAGTTGCTAACAGTCCCAGATTTCTGGATGATTTTCGCGGAAACTAAATATTTCAAAATGCTCTTTACCCCTCTTTGCGGCACTACTTATTGTGTTCTTCAGGCCAAGAATTAGGTGGTCAAGTACGCTTACACCCAGCACTTTGCCGGCTGCAATTAACTGCTTGGTGGTTTCGAAGTCTTCTTTTGAGGGCGTCAGCTTGGCTCCAGATGGGTGATTGTGACAGACTAGAATGGCGTAGCTGTTGGCAACCAGGGCGGCTTTAAATACCTCTCTTGGATGAACTAGAGAGGCCGAGAGGGTGCCGTGGGAGACTTCGTGTAGGCCGATTACTTCGAACTTAGTATTGAGGTGTAAGCTGACAAAATGTTCTTCTGAGGCAAAGTGCAGAGGCTTAAGAAGAGAAGCGGCGTCTTCAGCCGATCTTATCGCAGGAAATGGTGGTTTGAGGTTAATCTGTTCTTTCACGAGACAGAGCTTAAGTTTTGGAATTTGATAATCGAGCAAAGTGCTCAATTGCACAGTCTTACCTTTTTTCATTGATTCTTCCTCAGCGAAATCTGCCGGCCTTCTTCTTAAGACGTCGCCGTGGCTGCTAAAGTTCAATCAACAGGTTGCTTAAATTCTAAATTTTGCTCGTTAGACTTGCTGCGTTTTCCAGACACCAGACTTAAATCGCCACACTGCTAGCAACCCTATGATGGACGAGGAGGCGGCAATCCCCAGCCAGATGCCTGGTGGGCCCAGGGCAAGACCATATTTAGTGGTGAGTAAAAAGGCCAGTGGCAGTCGCACCACTGTTAGACAAAGTATGCCAATCCACATTGGCCATTTCGTGTAGCCAGCCCCAGTTAGTGCACCAAATAATACTATCCAGCAAGCCGTCAGTGGCTCAGAGAGACCAACGATACGGAAATAATCGGCTGTGCAGCTAACCACATTGGCTTCACTGCTCATCATGCTGGCAATTGGTGTGGCGAAAACAAACATGATTAGAGCCGTGGGAAATTCAATAGCCAAGCCAATTTTCATGGCTTGCCAGCCCGTAGCTTCAGCGCGCTCTGGTTTCTTTGCACCGAGGTTTTGACCGACAATTGTGCCAATTGAAGTAGCTAGAGCATGCAGGGGCAAGGTACAAAGCATTTCTTCAACTCTGAAGCCTATGGTCCAAGCGGCCTGGCAGGCCGTAGGGTCTTTAGTCATGGCGAAAATGAGAAAGAGGGCGAAATTGCCCATTACCCAGGCGAGATCTTGAATGCATGTGGGAATGCCGATTTTCAAAATACGCCAGATCCATTCTTTTGTTTCTTTCGTCAAGCCACCTTTTATAGCTGGCCAGAGATTGAGAGAGCCTGCCAGATCAGACTTCGATAAGAGATAGAGATTGAGTGACATGCCCACCAATCCGCCAGCAAACCAAGCCCAGCCGATGCCTGAGACTCCTAGCTGAGGCCAGCCTAAACAGAGGAAAAAATCTAGACCAATGATTACCACTGCCATGAAAAACCAGTTGAGCAGAGGCACTCTGGAATTGCCGATGGCACGAAACATCGAGTGTGCTGTCCAGACCACAGTAAAAGGTAGTTGTGACAGGAGGTCTATAGATAGATACTGCCAGCCCAGTTCTTGCACCTGGGGGCTGGCTCCAGCCATCGCTAACAGTGGTTTGGCGGCGCCCCACCCAGCTAGAGTCGAGAGCACCCCAAACAATATGCAAAAAATCAGTGACTGCCGACCGGCTTCTACAGCCTGGCTATAGTCACGTGCTCCCCAGAAACGACTGATCAGAGCCATGGTTCCTGACGATAGAGCCACGGTCAAAAGCAGCATCAGAAACCAGATTTGATTGCAGATGCCGAGTGCTGCCTGTACTTCCGAACCGAGTTTGCCTGCCACCCAGATATCGACAAAGCTAGCTGATGAAATCACCAGCATTTGCACCATCATGGGCCAGCTCATGTGCCAGATGGCAGCCCAAGTTGAGCCGCTCACCAGTCTGTCGGTGGAGTTAATCTCGCTAGATTCAATTTCAGGCGAGATTTCAGGCTCGTCTGCCGAAGAGGACATCTACAACTCTCTTTTTACATCGCCGTCAGTTTTGCTTGCTTGCTAAGAGCGAACTTACTAGACTATAGGTTGGTCGGCGGTTTAGAAAGGGGTAATTACGAAGTTTGACATGTGAAGAGATAGTTTTTCGCAAACCAGATGTAAACGAACTGTTCGTTGCCGCCTTGAGGCAACTTGCCTTTGAAGAACCAGCCAGTCGCTTTGCCAGAATGCGTAAGACTATCGCCAAGCAATGCGCAAAGAACCCCGATACCAAGCCGATTTTACGCTCAATTGAAAGTAACTATTTAACTCTGGCAAAGACTTTCGGGCAAATCTTTGGTCCGCAAAATGTTGAAGAACCTAGTCTTTCGCAAATTCTCAGCTTAGCCATAGCACTTGATGATGTGCGGGTATTCAGTGAAACTGCTTTGACGATTTGGTATCAGCAGTATCAACATATCACTGACGAAGTGCAGCTCAGCGCCAAAATGCAAGCTTTGCTTGAATTACTTGGTCAGGGCTGCTCTCGGGCTGCTCAAGCATGGTTGCGCGCTTGTCTGCTAGCCACTATAGATTGGCGCTTTAGCGAGTGGGAAAGCCTCAGCCAGACCGAAAAGAAGGAAGATCTAGAGCGGGTGCTTCTCGTTCAAGAGATTTTCCGAGAATTGAAGGCTGATGCCTTGGCCTCTGGTCATGCCGCTCTGCCCATTCTGCCTGTTGAAGTTTTGGCAGACAAAGTTTATGAATGTGCTAAGAAGCTAGCCGGAAAGCTAAGACCAAATCTTTTGCTTTTGGTAGAAGGACAGACTGAGGCCATCGTATTACCTCATTTTGCTCGCTTGTCTGGTTTGTCGTTTAGTCAGCTAGGTGTAGAAGTTATTGCCAGTGGCGGTGCTAAACAAGTAGCTCGGCGCTATCTGACAATTAAAGATACCGTGCGCTTGCCCATTGTCTGTGTGCTTGACGGTGACGCTGAACACTCTGCCGAGTTAATTGAAGATTCGCTGCGCGATTGTGATCAACTGGTATCACTGGCGGTGGTGGAGTTGGAAGATAGTTATTCCTACGAGCAGTTGCTTTATTTGCTCGAAGAACATTTGGCAAGATTTGGGCAAACACTGTCTCAGTGTGAATTCGCCTTGCCCGAGAGCGGTCGACGCAAAGAAGCCTTGAACAAAATATATCGTGATCGAGGTCTCGGAGATTTCGATAAAATCGGCTTTGCTAACGAAGTGGTCGCTTCTTGCAAGAAGAGCACGGATGTTCCGCTTGAGATGGCCATTGTTCTGGATGCTGTGAGGATGACTTTGACTTTGGGTCAGCCTTTAGATGGCTAGCGCAAAGAAGACGAGCAAATCGCTAGTAGCTACAGTGCTTTCTACTGCGCTTTGGCTTCTTAGTATTGTTCTGGCTTTCCAAATACCGGCCACGAGTGCACTAATCTGGCTACCAGACTCATTGCTCTTGCTTGGCTTCGTGCCCTTGCTCGTGCTTGCCCGGCAATCTTGGTTGATTCTTTTGTTTGGCCTTTCTAACGCCTTTATTGGTTTCTTTCTTCTGGTATTAGCCAATTTAGAGAGTGATAAATTTGTCGGTGAAGTACTGCTGATGAAGCAGCACTTGATCACAATGCATTCGCCTTGGGCATGGCTCTGTCTTGGACTGCTCATTGCAATTTGGGGTGCCGTTACTAGCACCATCGATTTCGTTAAATTAGTCAAGCGCTTAATGCGCCGAAAAACTACATAGTTGGTTGAGTGCGGCGTCCCAGCTTGACAGGGGCAGTTCCGTCTTCAGGAATAAGCACACGAGCCAAGAATTTCTTCTCTTTTTCCCATTTCTTCGGCACTGTGCCACAGACTTTAAGAAGGTGGTTGAAGCCCTGCATACTTTGATCGGCAAATTCAGCGTTTTTAGCTACAAACAGCCATTGCTTGATGACATAGTTGTAGAGAGCTGGGTCGCGATCTTTTTGCTTGATGAGCTTTTTCTCGAGAGCCTCACCGTATAGAATTCGACCGTCCATATCGGCCGGTGCCAGTTCAACCGAACGTTGCAGCACCATAATTGCCCGGTCTAATTTGCCGAGGCGCATTGATTGTTCGCCTTCGATTCTTAGGCCGTTAGCTGAAGGAACACCCAGTTCAAGAAATTGGTCAGAGCTCACAACTCCGTGGTGATCTTGGCCAATTTCTGAGGTGTCGACGAAAAGATCATCATAGGCGGCCATTGCCTTGCCAGGAAAAACGAATTGAGTCGATAACACTGTTGCCAATGCTAATGTCAGTGCCAGTACTCCCGGTATACGCTTAGTCATTTTCAACGACTCGGTCATTGTTTTCTCCTTACTACTTGAGCACTACTTTTTCTTTGACGGGGGCACTCTTTCCCGCGGCTTTTAAATCTTGAATTGCTTTGCCTAAATCGGCTGCACCATAGACAAAGTTGCCAGCTACCATGGCCGTGGCGCCATGTGCCACTACTTGTCTGGCGGTATCGGCATTGATACCACCATCAACTGAAATTATTACTTCGGGACGCCCAGCTTCTTCAAACATTTTTCTCAAATTGGCGATTTTGGGTAAGACCTCAGCGATAAACTTTTGACCGCCAAAGCCTGGGTTTACAGACATAATTAAGACTAAGTCGAGGTCTTGTAAGACATACTTGAGAGTATCTTCAGGGGTGGCCGGATTGAGCGCTACACCTGCTTTCTTGCCCAGTGAGCGAATATGCGATAAGGTGCGCTGCAAGTGATGACATGCTTCTTGGTGCACGGTGATGTAGTCGGCACCAGCGTTAGCGAAGTCAGAAAGATATTTATCAGGATCGCTGATCATTAAATGAACATCGAGCGGCAATTTGGTCACGCCCTTGAGGCATTTGACCACAGGTGCGCCAATGGTTAGGTTGGGAACGAAGTGGCCATCCATAACATCAACGTGTATCCAGTCTGCTCCGCCTGCTTCGGCGCGGCGAACTTCTTCTCCCAGGCGGGAAAAGTCAGCCGATAAAATTGAAGGAGCAACTATTACGTTCATATATGGCTGCGAATTGGCTTGATGGTTTTGATTTTCACTTGACAGTGTAATGATGCCCTTCTCTGCTCCAATGGTCAAGCGGTAAGTCGCCCCTTTGGCTAGCAGTCTTGAACTCGGGCATGAAGATTTTTTTAGGCTGAGCTTCAAAGCACCAGGCAGCGGGGTTCTAGACAATTGCTCTCTTGCCAAGGTGTCGAGCCTTAATTCGATAATAAGATGCTAATTGTTAGCAGTCCTACAATATATGTCTATATCAAACAAAAGTTTAGCTAGGTAAATCATGATCAGCCACAAATTGACTTCAGAGCAGCAGGAATACCAAAAGTTGGCTCGCGATTTCGCTGCTCGAGAAATTGCTACCCAGGCTCATAAGTATGACCAGTCGGCTGATTTTGCCGGTGATATTTTTGACAAGCTGTGGCAAACAGGTCTAGCAAATGCCTGCGTGCCTGAGGCTCTTAACGGTCTTGGCCTCAGCTGTTTTGATAATTGCTTAATCGCTGAAGAATTGGCCTACGGATGTAGTGGTATCGCTGGCAGTGTTGAGGCTTCTTCCATTGCGCAACAGTTCGTTATCGATTTTGGTAGCGATGAGCAAAAGGCAAAGTTTCTCTCCCCTCTTATGGAAGAAGCTTGCTTGGCTGGATTCGGCATGTCGGGTGGAATCAAAAGTGGGCGGGTATTTTACCGCAAGGAAGGCGAGCAATTTGTCTTGAGTGGTAAGCACCCGGCTTTTGTCAACGGCGGTATTGCCCAGTGGTATCTTGTTGCTGCCAGCGAAGATCGGCGTGAAGTCAGTGGTCGAGGTCTGGCCTTAGGGAGCAAAGAACGCTTTAGCTATTTCTTGGTTGGTGCCGATGACGATATTGATTTCGGTGATAGAGCCGCGAGCCTTGGACGTCGCTCTCAGGTGATTAGCCCTGCCCGGCTCGATGAGGTTTATTTGCCGGCTTCCGCACTCTTAGGCGCTGAGGGGGAGGGCGAACACATGTACCGCCTCGCTCTCACTCGCAATTATGCTTTGATTGCTGCCGGAATGGTCGGGGTTGCTCGTTGCGCCCTTGACCATGCACTTAAATATGCTAAAGAGAGATTTACTTTTGGCGTGGCTATTGCTCAGCATCAAGCTATTAGCTTTATGTTGGCTGATATGGCGAAAGATATAGAGGCCGCGCGGCTGTTGGTGTTTCAGGCCGCCCAGCTGGCCGATCAAGGTGTTGTTTCGACCAGCGAGGCTGTTTGTGCAAAAGCGTTTGCCCAAGAGATGGTGATGCGAGTTACCACCGATGCGGTGCAAATATATGGTGGCTACGGTTTCTCTCGCGAGTATCCTGTTGAGAAGCTAATGCGTGACGCTAAGGTTTATCAGCTCTTTGAGCATACTTCTGAAGGGCTTAAAGTTGAGATGGGCAGACACTTAGTTACTACTGTCTAGTCATGGATGATTTGAATTTCGCTAAGGGCCAGCTACTTGGCGTGAAAGCGCCTCCGCTTTTCGAAAAAGAATATATCTATGAAGTAACCGGGGCTGGTGACAAAGTGATTCGCGCTAGTCTGCGCCATTCACCTAAAGTGAAGAAGCAATGGACGCACGAGCAATTTGAACTACTGCTTGAGCATGGCATTATCAGGCTAATCGAATAACTAGCCTATTAAGTGTTTGAGCGCGACTTCTTGTTAGATGACTTTTTCGTTTTTGACTTTTTGTTTGACGCTTTGGCACTGTCTGGTTTGACTGCATCAGTATTAGATTTCTTGCCAATGCCATCTAGGCCAAGTTTTGTCAAAATCGCTGCTAGGGGGCTGATGGCCTTATCGCTTTTCTTGACCAAGCCGCCATCGAGACTGATTTTCACAGCACAGAAAAACAGAGCGATGCCAAGAGCGACGGAGACGAAATTAAGGGACACCCAGCGCATATTGCTGTCTAAGGTGGTGGTGCGCTTTGAATGCTTAAATCGTGCCACCGTCATCAGATCGTCAAGGCGGCGCGTGACATCAGCTGGCCTAATGCCAGAACGCATGCCGCCTGCCATTTTGCTGGCTTTGCCGCTTTCTTGGCCGTTTATTGGCCGCCCACAGACAACGCAGAACTTAATCCCGTAATTGAGTTTTGCGCCGCAGTAGGGACAGGAACCTGACATTGTGAAGATATTTCCTAGCTTAATCTAGTTTGGATCGACTTATCTTACGCCAAAATGGTTAAGATGCACCGTCCTCGGTGTCACAATATCGATTGACCATCTCAGATATCGATGCCCTATCGTGTGCCAGTGTTTCTTGTTTGCCCACAAGTTCAATGGTTCTCGCTTTTAACTCTTCAATTTGTTGCTCAATAATTTTGATCTCCTCGGAAATCTCCGATTCAGTCAAATTTAGGGCTTCGGAAAGAGTACCGAATGCTCTCTCAAGCTCGCTAACCGCCATGCGAATCCTTTCTCCGTCTTTATCTCAGAACCAAAGTTATTCTACCCGTTATCGCAGTCTCTAACTCATATTGTCAGATTCCCGCTCCTTGCAAAAATACATCGACTGGGTCTTGGTCCACTGACTTAAGGTCGACACTTGAATTAATACCCGAATTAGCAGGGTCATTAATGTCTAAGGTAAGTTCTGGGCAAACTTTGTCTTTGAATTGTTCCAGTTCTTTGCTCTGCTGCTTGAGCTTGCCTTTGAGGTCTCTAACCGTGCACTCAAGTTCTGAAAGCTTGCTATGCAGCGACTTTATGGCCTGAGCCTCGATGTCAGGTACGTCTTCTTGAGGCTTTTCTGGTGCCACGCGCTCCCCATTGCGGTATATAACCCGTCCCGGAACCCCTACGACTACAGAATTATCAGGCACATCTTTGAGCACAATGGAGCGTGATGCCACCCGGACATTGTCGCCAACTGTAATTGCTCCCTGAATTTCGGCACCGCTGCCGACGATAACTCCTTTGCCCAGGGTCGGGTGGCGCTTAGTGTCGCGAGTCATCGCTCCTTGTCTAGCTGCCGCCCCTGCGCCCAGGGTGACACCCTGGTAAATCACGCAGTCGTCGCCGACTTCCGCCGTCTCGCCAATAACCACCCCCATACCGTGGTCTATGAAGACTCTTCGGCCGATTGTGGCACCGGGGTGAATTTCAATGCCGGTGAAGACTCGACCAATGTGAGACATTAAACGCCCAGGTGTGCGAAAACCCGCTTTCCAGAGAGCATTGGCAATTTTATGGAAAAACAGGGCGTGAAAGCCTGGATAGCACAAAACTACCTCAAGGCGGCTTCTTGCCGCTGGGTCTTTGGCTAGTATGTTATCCAGGCTCTCTTTTAGATACATTGGCGAAAGGGAATCCTCAGGACCCTCTTGGCAACCGGCTTCTAGGCCTTAATGGCGTTTAGAACGCCTGTGCCGAGGGGATATATAAGTTGTAATTAGTTTCATTGATGGACAAACTGACTGCTGAAAGTAGAAACAAATTACCACTATTGCCGACTTTTTTGGCTTTTATCGTGGTTCCCCCATCGAATAGCGACCAGAAAAATGAGAAATTTGTCTAAATTCTTGGCAACCGGTATAGACCCATAGGCGCAAGTTGATTATAGGTTTTTAAGTCAGTCGATGCCCCAAAATACATCAGCCAGCAGAGATAAGCCAGAGGACTCCAACAAGCCCTCGGTTGCGGCTGCCAATCCTTTACTCGACTCACTTATGGCTACTCCCACCAAGCGTGCAGAAGTTAAGGCTAAAACTCCAAGCCTACTAGATACTGCTGGTGCTTTCACCGCTGGCGCTGTCGATGCTGGTGTTAGCACTGCCGCCATCGTCACGCGGCATGACTCGACCAAGGGTGGTACGGTTTCGAACGTCGCCCTCAATTTATATGATATGGTCAAAGATCCCGTGCGGACAGCCACTGGCATCAAGGACCAGACTGTAAAGGCCTATCAGACTGTAAAGAGCGGAGATGTTTTAGGCATAGCTCACCTCAGCGGCGGCTTGGCCTTCACCCTGGGTACAGCCGGACTCGGCGGTGCTAACACTGTTGGTCGGGTCGGTGCTCGTACTGAGGCACTGGTGGGCGCCGAGCAAGCTTTGGGCCGAACTGCAGTAGCCCAAACTCTGGTTCGTGATGCCGGGGCTGTTTTGAAGACAGTGGGCAAAGAATCTATAGATGATCTCGCTCTGGCAGGAACGAAGCGTATTCCCGAAGGGTTGGTGCCCAAGGTCGCTGGAGCTGAGGTTAGTCACAGCACCATTCTTTCGACAGTCAAGCCAATTGGTGACGCTCTAAAATCAATTTTCAGCCCCGCGAAGGAGTCATTGGCTGCTCGTCTAGATCATAATTTTGGCAATACTCGTGCTTTTGCTAGCAGCGAGAGCGCCGCTGCTGCCAAAGTGACGCCTAAGGTTGCTGAAGTTCCTAATGCTACTGCCAAGCCAGTAGTCGAGGCCACAGCAGCTAAACAAGTGGCTGATGCTCCAGTAGTTAGAGCGGGCGAACCGGTTGTGAAAGCTGATGCTCCAGTAGTCGCAACTGAGGCCTTGACCGTTGCCAACCAGGTGGTTGAGAGTTCAAGCTCGGCCTTGCGCAGTCAATCGCGAAGCTTGGCTGAAGTGGTTGAACAGAGCGGTGCCGGAACTATTAATGCCGGTCGCGGCACTGTTGGCGAACTCACTGCTACAGTTAAAAAGCTAGATGATGTTCTCGAGAGCGGGCCAAAGCTTTCCAGCCAAACCACAGTGCGTGAAGTGGAGGCGGTGGTTAAGCAGCTGGAGAGTCCTAAATTTGCCCAGTTCTTTGCTGAAAATCCAAGAGCTTCTCAGCTCTTGCAAGATATAAAAGGAACGAGCACTGCCTTAAGAGAAGCTGCTACTACAGTTGAAAGAGCTGCATTGCCTAATGCAAGCAGTGCCTTCCGCGTGCAAGAAATAACTGCTAATTTGACTGATAACTTGGCCAGTAAAGGTCCTATCACTCAAGTTGCTGCCGAGCAAGGCTTGGCAAAGATAGAAGGTATTGGTACCAGGCTTAGCCAAAGTGGAGTGAAAATTAGTGATGAAGTCGCTAGTTCACTGCAAACCGTTGAACGTAGTCTTAAAGAAATTGCTGAAAAAGGAGCAAGTCCTCAGGTAGTTGAAGACCTGACCAGAGCAATGCGGGCTGTTGAGCAAAACCTTGGCAAGGAGGTCCTCGACTCTGCTGCTGGCAAGGGTCTTCTTGAAACAAGACAAGCAGTTAATTCGATTGTTACTGCTGAAGCTCAGCGCAGTGGTATTGTCCAAATTGAACGTAGCTTAAAGGTCATGGAAGATTCGGGCCTTAGTCTCCGTCGTCAAAATGGCGATTTCGCCCAATTGTTGCAAGAGGCTGCACCCAGCGCCAAGAACAGTGCTGTTGTTGAGCGCTTGAATGGCGCAGTTCGCAAAATAGATGAAGTTCTTGAGTCTTCGGCCCAGCCTGTGGCTAAAGCCAGAGAAATACAACAATTGGTCAAACAGTTCGAGCGCCCTGAGTTCCATCAATTCTTTGTCGAGAATCCTCGGGCTGCTCGTCTGCTTGAAGATATGAAAGGTTCGACAGCGACCATCGGCAACTCAGCGATGAAGGTTGAGTCTTCTGCTTTGGCCTTAGAGCGGATAGAAACTGTTGCTAAGTTTGGTGAGCAAACTACTGCTGTGGCTTCTCAAATTGAAAGACTAGCAACAACGGCTACAAACGAAATTCGACTGCCAAACGTTGCCACCGAACTGAAGCAGATTGCCGATGACCTCAAGGCCATTAAGTCCGGTGCTAATCCTGACTTGGCCATGACTTCAGTGCGCAACCGTATTGAATTGATTGAAGCTAGCGGTGCCCGCAATCTGGCTCAGGAATTAAAAGTCACTGTTGGAGAATTGGAAAGAGGCTCGGCTGCTGTTGGTCGGGTGCAGCGTATGGAAGCTTCTGTTGGCACCATTGAACGTGCGGCTGGAAAAATAGGTACTCAAGCCGAGAAGCTTTCTAGTGGTCTGGCTGACGATCTTCGCCTGGTTGAAAAACCCAGTGTCAATGCTGGCGGCAAGCCAGTGGCTTCTGTTGAAGCAAAAATATCAGAAAATCTAGACTTCATTTCCAGGCAGTCCAAAACTCTAACCAATGCTGTTGATGATGTTCAGGCTGTCACTCGCATTAAAGAATCGCTAGCTAAAATTGATGAACTTGGAGGGCAGTCGCTCTTCACTGCAGAGAAAGCTATCGCCTATCGTGAGTTGAAGCAGTCAGTGACCGCTCTTGATCGTGCTGCTGTTGAGGCGCAGGGTCTGCGTGCATTCGAGAAAAGCACTCAGGCAATCGTTCGTGAAGCAGACAATATGGTCGGAGTCACCAGTCGTCTTGGTGAGAAATCCGTCCTGCGCAGTGACCCCGTCCTGACAGAGCGTTTAACCAAGGTCGAGAGAGCTGCTGCTGAGGTTAAGGCGGCTACTACCTTTGAACAGCAGTCAGCTGCACTGAAAAAACTTAGTGGTGAAATCGATGATCCTCGTTTGCAGAGTTCATTAAACAAATCAATTGAAGGCAGACAGGTGCTTGACGAGCTTAAGGTTGGTGTCAACAATCTCAAGCAAAACCTAGAAGTGCGTGCTCTTGAGCGGGCCACGGTTAAAATTGAGGCACAGGCGCCTGTTGCGATTAAGGCTGCCCAAGGCCTTGAGCAGACTCTGGCTAAAGAAGCAACCTTGAGTAACAATTTGCCGCTCAAGCAAGCTGTGGCTGACTATACAAAGGCCGCTGAGAATCTGGCTGTACGTTCTGAACGTTCTACTGCTATTAAGCAAATGGATCAGCAACTGGCCATAATCGAGCGTGAAGTGCAAGGGCTTAAAGTTCCAGGTCAAGCTACTACCGAACTAAATGCTCTAAGACAAAGTCACAAAATAGTTACTGAATCTGTTAGTGATGCTGGTCTTCTGGCTCAGAGTATTTTAGAAAAACGCCTGCCTAGTGTTGAAAATCTATTGAACCAAGTTGGAGTTTCTACTAGTTCTACCGTGCAACGGGAGCTGATTCGGCAAACTGCTGGTGAGATTCAAACTTTGCGTTATCTCGGTGGAGATACCGCAGCAAAAATTACAACGCAGCTCGAGAAGGCTCAAGCTAACTTAGTGGTAGCCGCTAATCAGCTAGAAGTTGCTGCTTATAGCAAATCGCTGATTAAGTTGGCTGCAAACGGTGATGCTGTCGCAGCCGGCAAGCTTCTTTTTGCTGGACTTACATCAGACGGCTTTAGGACAACATTCCGAGATTTCTTAGCTGTTCGCAGTAACATGGTGCCGTTTATTGGTGGTGATGTGGGCCGGGCGATGCGCACACTTTCTGCTGGTGATGATATTTTTGCTTTGAACAGAGCCGCTATTTTCAATCCGAATGTTGTTCGTGCTGCAAGTGGAGCCACTATGGCTTTAGGTCTTGGTAGCATGTTCGTCACCGGTGGAATGCTTGATGCTCGCGAAGCTAGTAGGCAAGCAGAACAGCAGAATTTTGCGCCAGATGCAAGAGCGCCTCAGAATGTTGAGGCTAGTGGCACTGAGGCTAGAGTCGATACCAGTTCTGATACCAAGTCAGATAGCGGGCCTGATATCAAGGCTGATACTAATACTGAGGCCAAAGCCGATACTAGAGATAGAACAGTAGTTCCTGATGTTGTTGCTGTCAGTGCTCAGGCCGTAGCCAGTAAGCCTGACACTACTTTCAGCACTAATGGTCAGGCAATAGTGCGCAATGCTTACTCAGCGGAAATGCGCTATCGTGCCACTTCTAGTAGTGCCTCTTATTCTCCGCTTTCGCCAGTTATTCGCTCTGTCGCTCTCAATAAGGAAGGCGCCCCGAAACCAGAAATTGGTGCCTTTGGTCTCAAGCTTAACGATCCTGACTATGAGCAGAAGAAGTTCTTGATGGCAGCCTATGGGACTGATCATTTTATAGGTAAAGGTGCTGAACCAACCTCGACAGAAATAAATAACTTGGTGTTCCTGGCTACACAGCAGCCTAGTTGGAAGACAAATGGAGCCGTGCGCGCTGACGGTACTCGTTTTGAGAAGCCAGCTAGGGACGCGTTCTCTATTGCACCAGCTTTGTCTTTGACTAGCCCAATTTCGCTAATGAACGCTGGGGGCGCTGGCCGGAACAATGGCCTTAACGCCTTTGGCAATAACACTTCAGGAACTCTAGGAGTTAACCATACTGGCACTGGTACAAGATCTTCGTCTGATACTAAGCAATTGTTCTCTTCTCTGGCTGCTGCTGCTAGTGAAGGTGGCAGTGGTCGTGGCCGAGTGACTGAAGGTGAAGAACGCACTGAAGCTGACGTCTTAGAGCAAGGCAGCACTGGTATTTCGAGCAATAACACCGCTGCGAACTTGGCCAATGATGATGACGATGAAGGCGAAGGCGGCAATTCTGTCAACCAAACTATTGTCGCCCAGTCTGGCACACCTCAGAATAATGTCGATCCGCAAGTGGTTCAACCTAGAACAGTATTGCCCGGCCCACCGAAGAAGAGGCAGTCGATCAATCAGGCTGTATAGGCCTTTAAAATAAGCACTGTGTTATGGCCGCCAAATCCGAGGGCTTCAACCATGGCATATTTTATTTTGGCATCACGACATTTATTCGGCACATAGTCGAGATCGCACAGAGGATCTGGTGAATCCAGGTTGATCGTCGGGTGTACTTTCTGATTGTAGATACTAAGTGCTGCTACCGCGGTGCCTATCGCCCCGGCGCCACCGAGTAAATGGCCAACCATTGATTTAGTGCTGGAAATAGGAATCTTGTAGGCATGCTCACCCAACACTTGTTTTATTGCCATGGTCTCGCGCTCATCATTGAGTGGAGTTGAGGTACCGTGTGCGTTAATGTAATCGATGTCGGTTGGCGCTATCTTGGCGTCACGCATGGCTTCGCGCATAGCTGCTGCTGCCCCTTCACCGGTCTCATGAGGAGCTACGATGTGGTAGGCGTCGCAGGTGGCACCGCCGCCAACTATCTCCGCATAAATTCTGGCATTGCGCTTTACGGCGTGTTCTAGCTCTTCGAGAATCAGTACAATTGCGCCTTCCCCGATGACAAAACCATCGCGGTCTTTGGAAAATGGCCGACTAGCACCCTCTGGATCATCATTACGTTTAGAAAGCGCCATCATATTGCCAAACGAAGCCATGCTGAAGGCGTTGATAGCGGCTTCACAGCCACCGGAAATTACAGCGTCGGCACGATTGTCCTTGATATACATAAAAGCATCAAATAGTGAGTCAAGGCCGCTAGCACATGCTGTTGAATCTGCTTTGGCTCGTCCCTTAGCACCATATTCGATGGCAACCTGTCCGGCTGGTGCATTGGGCATAAGTCTTATGACTGAACGTAAGCCGAGCTTTCTTGCGCCCCCTTCTAATAGCTTGATATGGTCTGCAGTGGTAGTTATCAGACCACCGACGCCAGTGCCTAGGAAAGTCGCGACGCGCTCCGGGCTATTTGCTCTAACATCGAAGTTGGCGTCTTCAAGAGCTAGTTTTGCAGCAGCCATGGCGAACAAGGTGACGCGGTCCATCTCTTTGAGCATAGATCCGACTTTGCGCTTATCAGGAAAAAAATCTTGGATATTGAAGTCCTTTACTTCTGCGGCAATTTTGATTTCCAGGGCTACTGTACTAGGATCGAACAATGTCAGCGCTGCAACGCCAGATTTGCCAGCTAGAAGAGCTTCCCAGCATTCGTCCTTGCCGATTCCGACTGGAGTTACCATCCCCAGGCCAGTAATAACTACTCTGCGCTCGCTCATTGATTCACTTTTCTTATATATGTAGTAACCTGAACATTTTAGCGCGCTTGCCACTAATGCTCGGTTTGATGCCCTTAGCTGATAATTAATTATCCTCTTTGAAACGGGCCTTTTGCCAAAAAGTAGCCGAATGGCTAATTTTCCATAGAGCAATCGCCACCACTAATGGTGCCGTAATTGTTGTCAAAATCATCATCGTCATCGAAGAAGTGACATGGCTGTTCTTCGTTGTCGTCAGCTTCGGAGCTTTCCAATTCTGTTTCTTCTAGTTCAGAATCTATATCAAAATGCTCACTATCGTCTTCAAATTTCAGGTCTACATAGGCCCGGAAAGCTTCGTCGGCAAAGCGGTTGTCTACGCCTTTGAGGAAATTCTCTACTGGATCTTTGTGTAGTCCGAACTGCTGGCTTCCCGTTGCCACGTAGCCGTGATCTGGTGTCCAGATCAAATTTTCATTTTGATAAATGACACTGGCTTCTTCACTCTCTCTGTTCTTCATGCGGCGACGAACTAAGCGCTCGTGCGACTGAACGTTCTTCTTGAAGGCCCGGTCTAAATCGATACCGATATCTTTGTAATCAGGCTCATGCCGACCAACTAAGTTCCAAAAATGTTGGTTGTGACTGGCTTCATGAACATGAGCCAGTTCGTGTAGCACCAAATAACGTCGACCGCGCTCGGGAACGTTTTCTATAGCGAAGCGCGAAAAAGTAATTACTTTAGTTTTAAGGTTAATTTGAGCCAGTCTAGTGTACTTTGCTGAACCAATTCTTACACCTCCAATGGTGACATTGAAGGTGGCATCGTTTATGCGCTTGACGTAAGACTGCATAAACGATTTGTATAGTTTGAGTGTAGCTTTTGATATACCGTCAGGGCTTTCGCCTGGTTGGTCGTCGGCCTTGGCCTTAGACTTCTCCAGATTGGCTGTGTGTCTACTAAAGTCGTGAAATCTGTTATCTACTGTCACTTTTATACAGGTATTGCAAGTAGTGGCATAATTATTTATCGATTGTGATAGCTTAAGGGTTTTAGCCTCTTATGGCAACAGCTTGACTGGAGTATTCAGCAATGCAAAATTTGGCAAAATTGACTCTCATTACCGGCGGTGCTCGGTCCGGTAAATCGTTTTTGGCCGAGACCATGGCGCAAAAAAGTGAATTGTCCGTGGTCTACTTTGCAACCATGGGGAAGATAGCCTCTGATGCTGAAGTGGTCGAGCGTATCGAAATGCATGTTGAGAGACGATCGCCAGATTGGCAAACCATAGAAGAGCCTTTGTTGCTGGCTAAAGCTATCAAGAAGCTAGTGGTCAGCGCCCCTAAAACTCTTTGCTTGATTGATTGCTTGTCGCTCTTTGTCTCTAACCTTTTGCTCTCAATTCCCTACACAATTGAAAGCAGTGGAGTGCGCAAAGAGCTAGAAGAAAATATTCTGAGCGAAGTGGATGACCTTCTGTCTGCAATTTTTGAGCGTGACGATTTGAGCTTTATTGTTGTCACCAATGAAGTTGGTTCTGGTATCGTGCCTGATAACAATTTGGCGCGTAGTTATCGTGACCTTCTTGGCGTTGCCAATCAAAAGTTTGCCGCACGCGCTGAGCAGGTATTTATTGCCATATCCGGACTTGGTTTGCAGCTGAAGTGAAGGTTTCGCCGCTGTGAAGTTGCAGGGCGTCAGGGCATAATATAAGTATGAATTCAAGTCAGGCCTCTGCGGCTGCTCCTTTAAATCTAGCGATACTGATAAAGTTGCTGAGGCCTAGGCAGTGGACTAAGAATTTAATTGCCTTTGCTCCGATATTGTTTGCTGGGCGGATGCTTGATGGCGATGCTCTGTTGCATTCTTCGATGTGTGTTGTCGCTCTTTGTTTAATTTCGGGCTCTGTTTACGTCTTTAACGACATTATTGATGTTGAAGCCGATCGTAAACACCCGACTAAATGCAAACGTCCTATTGCCGCTAATTTGGTCACTGTCAGAACGGCCGTAATAGTTGCCTCGCTGTCGTTACTTGCCAGCTTTGTCGTTGCTTACTTGACCAGGCCCGCACTAAGTCTTGTCTTGCTTGCTTATTTGTTGCTACAGGCAGCCTATATTTTAAAATTGAAGCAACGCATTATTCTTGATGTGTTTTGTATCGCCGCTGGGTTTGTTTTGCGTGCTTTGGCTGGTGGTGCTGCTGCTCATGTCCCTCTTTCTGCCTGGTTCTTGCTTTGTACTTCTCTTGGAGCCTTGTTTCTGGCTCTAGAAAAGCGCCGTCAGGAGCTTCGCAGCTTGGGCACGGAGGCGAGTAGTCACCGCCAAGTTTTGGGGAAGTATTCTATTGAGCTGCTTGATCGCATGGAAGCGGCTATTGTGCCCAGTCTAATTACGGCCTATGCCTTCTATAGTTTTCAGTCGCAGTATGGCCAGTGGATGATGGTGACATTACCAATGGTGCTCTATGGCATTTTGCGCTACCAGGTGCTCTCGGTGCGAGACAACAATACCGGCAGCCCAGAAGAAGTCTTGCTGAAAGATCGACCAATTCAACATACCATCATACTCTGGCTTCTCGCCTGCATATCGGTAGTCTATGGCTGGTTGCCTAAGCTGGCAGCCTCGCTGGTTCATACTATCGATTCTTGGCGGTTGCCTATTTAATCTCTAATTTCTCGGCTTTGGCGTGCTCTTCTTTCAATTCTTTAGCTTTTTCGCTCCAGGGTCCAAGGGCAAAAATCTTGAGCATTGTCGGGCTGACCAGCTCTGCTTTTAGTTGGGCGCTGCTTTTGCTATCACCTGAGGCCATTAAAGCACTCAGCTTTTCTTGCTGGTCGGCACTGACATCAAGAAACCGGCAACGAAAGCAGGCCCAGGTTAAATCAAAGTTGGTCATGGCTGTTTTTGCAGCCAGGTTAGGGGCGCGAACAAAGCGGTCTTTTATTACCAGGGCAAATGTCTGGCGATTATCGTCACCATCGACAGAGCGGTCTGGCTTGCGTTTCTGGTAGAGAAAACAGGTCATGTCTGAGTAGGCATTAACGGCATCTTCGGTCAGTACCGGCGGACCGGGATCGGCTATTCGCACTGCGCCAAGTAAGTCTTGTAAGAGTTCTATATCGGCCGAAGATTCTTGGACCTTGCTCAAATGGTGCCGAATTAAAGCGCGAAAGAGCAAACGATAGCTCTCTTTGACGTCCATCTCTTGTAATATTCTTGGCCGCAGAGGTTTCCATACCGCAGCCACGCCGACCCAACTGTTGTTTGGCGCCTTTAATTTACTTTCCACCAGCTTGCCCAGTCGATTTTTCTGATCGAGCGAGAGCGTGGCCAGTTCTAGAACTTCTTTACGGTCGTCTTCGTTGCTGCTTGAGGCGCAGAGAGCAAAGAGCTCAAGCCAGCAGCGGCTGTCATCGAGGGTAACTATGGGCCCGCTTGACTCAACCTGAGGTTTTTTTAAGGCTGCTGGCTTGGCTGGAGCTAGACCTTTAGCTGGGGCAATACTTCGAGCAGGAACAAGACTTTTAGCTGGCACTTTCGCTTTTTCTGTCGCTGCTGGCTTGCTGGAAGGAAGGGGCGGGAGCGTAGGAGTGGATTTGTCTTGGTTTATTGTACTTTTGTCCTCATAGCCCCAGTCTCCTTGGGCTAGAGCCGGGGAAGCCGAGTCTTGGTTGAATGCTAAGTTGAAGGCAAAAAGAGCTAGCAACAGCCCACTGGCGCCTAACCGGGCCGCAGAGTTAGAGGAGGCTATTTGGGTGAAATATGTGTAGAGTGGTGTTAGAGGCATCTAAATAGTCTACAAAAACTAAGCTATGGTGTGATAATATCGGCTAAGAGCCCCGTGCAATCGGGTGCGAGAGATTTAGTACATATTAGAAATTCGGCAATGGAGGCCGGTTTTCATAAGAGGCAGCAATCATGTCATTACTGAAGATTAGATATTACCCTGATGCAGTGCTTAAGGCTAAGGCCAAAAAGATCACAATTTTTGATTCTTCGGTGCGCAAACTGGCACAAGATATGCTCGACACTATGTACGAGAATGATGGCGTAGGTCTAGCGGCCCCGCAGGTTGGCGTTTCTAAGCGGCTGATGGTGATTGACGTCAGCGGTGAAGAAGAGACCCCTCGGCCGATAGTTTTTATCAATCCTGAAATCATAGAACGAGATGGCGAAATGACCGGCCAAGAAGGCTGTCTCAGCTTCCCCGATGTCTTCTTTGAGGTCAAGCGTGCTGCCAAAGTTGTAGTCAAGTTTCAGAATCTCAAGGGTCAGACCCTCAAACTGACAGCCGACGGCAATTTGCTCTCCCGGGCAATTCAGCATGAGATTGATCACCTCGATGGTGAACTCTTCATAGATCGGGCTGTATCGCAGTTGAAGGCCGACTTAGAGATGACCAAGGCCGGTTTCCGAGAAGGCGACGTGGCCGAGCTAGAAAGAGAAGTGGAGCTGGAGAAAGAGGCACACACTATTTCTCTCACTCAAACAGCCAATCAGCCAGTAGCGCTTTAAGCAATGTTTTGGAGCCTGCGCGAGAATATCGGCGGTTTGAAACATCTCTCACGCTTAACTGCCCGGGTTGTTTTGCGTCAGAACGCGTCAAAGTATATCCAGAGTTTGAATAAAAGCTTTCCTGACCTCGACTTGAAGCCAGCCTTTGACGACCATGGCCAGCCTTTGACCTGTCGCTTTTGTGGCTTCGCCATATTTTCCGTTAATCTTGGGACTTATCAATTTGCCGCTTGCTCGGCGGTGGCGGATAATGTGATACTGCACAAGGACAGGCTGGTTGAATGGACTGAGACCTTACCTACTTTTGAAAGCATGAAGCTAGAGAGCAGTCAAAAGAAACTTCTAAAATGAACGCCAACAAGCAAACGCAAGCAAATCATTCGGTTAACGTTTTATCCTTTGGCTTTAAGAACGGTGATCCACCTCAAGCCAATGTGATTATGGATGTGCGCTTTTTGAAGAATCCATTCTGGGTGGAAGAGTTGAGACCGTTAACTGGTCGAGATCAGCCTGTCAGAGATTATGTTATGGAGCAGAGCTCGGCTCAAGAATTTATGGGCAATCTTAAGGCTCTGGTGTCGCATGTGATACCGGCAATGTTTCATAATCAAGCTAATGTTGATAGCTTTACTATTGCCTTGGGGTGCACCGGTGGTCAGCATCGATCGGTTGCTGTGGCTGAGGAAGTGGCTAAGTTTCTCAAGGATAGTTATCCTCACTATAAAGTATCGCTTTCACACCGTGAACTTGATCAACTAACAAATTCTTCTCATGGCGAGGAATCACTCGCTCTTCAAGAAGGGGGCTGAGTGCCCAAGAAGCCAAAGAAATCGCTAGATTATCGTTTCCAGAGCTGGATGTTGCCAGGTCTAAAGCGTTATCTGGGCATTGTGATTTTGGCTATCATTGCCATCGTATTTGGTGTTTTGACCTTGCTCGATGTTCACCCTGTCGATAAGATGTTTCGTTTGATCATCTGGGCTCTGAAAGACATTCGGGCTGTGGTGGCCGAAATAGCTTCAGTGATGCACAAGCAGCTCAACGCCATTATCTTGATTACGGCGGGTTCAGTGGCTGTATTTGTTTCAATCGTGCGCATTACGCAACTGGTATTAGGCGCTTATTTGCCTGAGCGTGAGTCTATACCCGACATGCTCTACCGCGCCCGTAAATTTGGTCGCGGCCCGAAAGTTGTGGTTATTGGTGGTGGCACAGGCTTGTCAAACCTCTTACGCGGTTTGAAAAAACACACTTATAACATCACTGCCATTGTCACTGTTGGTGATGATGGCGGTAGCTCAGGGCGCTTGCGCGAAGAGCTTGGTGTGCTACCTCCTGGTGATATTCGCAACTGCATCACTGCCTTAGCTGATGAAGATAAGTTGGTTACTGAACTTTTCCGCTATCGCTTCGAGTCGGGTGAAGGTTTAGAGGGCCATAGTTTCGGCAACCTATTTATTACTGCTGTTTGTGCCGTAACCCATGGCGATATGATCCAGGCCGTGCGTACTGCTAGCCGTGTACTCAATAGTTGTGGCCAGGTTTTGCCTTCGACCCTTGATAGTTTGACTCTGATGGCAGAATTTGAAGATGGCAGCATAGTTAAAGGTGAGTCGCACATAACCGAAGAAGGTGCTGCCGCTCCTAGCAAGCGCATTAAGCGCCTCTTCAGCGAACCGGCCGAACCGGTGGCCGTGCCTGAAGCGGTGGCGGCAATTATGGAAGCTGAATTGATAGTACTCGGCCCCGGTAGCCTTTACACTTCAGTTGTTCCTAATTTGATTGTGCCTGGAATTGCCGATGCGGTGCGCAATTCGAGGGCTAAGAAAATCTATGTCTGCAACGTTATGACTCAGCCTGGTGAGACCACTGATTATTCAGTGGGTGACCATGTGGAAGTTTTGCTCAGCCATTCGAAGACACCGCCTGGGGCTGCTGGTCGTCTGATGCAAGGGGTGCTGGTTAACGACTATGGCAAGGCTGCTCCAGTATTGCCTTCGGGTTCTAAACCGGTGCGTTTCGACCCTGAGCGCTTAAAAGAATTAGGTGTGATGCCGTTTCGTAAGATGTTAGTCAGTGAAGAGGCCGCCAGCCATCACGATCCGGCTAAGCTGGCTGAAGTAATCATGCAGTTCTTCAGCTATAAGGTCAAGCGTAAGCTTGCCACTCCTAAGCCTCCCAGCGGTAGTTCTGGTCCGCCAACCGCAGGTGCCACCGCGCCTGAAGCGCCCCTGGCTAAACTCGGCCGCAAGTTATAATTGCTATTTTTCATTGAGGAGGTTTTTATGAGCTCGGCAGCCCCATCGAAAGAAAAAATTGGTCCAGCAATTGGTCGTTTGGCCAGTGGTGTTTATATCGTCACTGTTGACGTTGCTGGAAAGAAAGACGGTATGCTGGCTACCTGGATTACTCAAGCTGGTTTTGAGCCGCCATCGCTGGTGGTATCGGTGAACAAACAGCGCGATATTCTTAGGGCCATGAACGTTGGTGATAGATTTACTATCAATGTGCTCTCAAACCGCAATATGGATATTTTTAAAGCTTTTGCTAAGCCGCATAATGACGAAAAATTTGATGGTCTTGCTCTGAAAGAACCAGCAGAAGGAGCAATAGTGGCTGGCCCGGTTTTCGCTGAGGCTGTCTCTTATGTCGACTTGAAAGTGCAATCAGTCACTGAAGTTGGCGATCATGTGTTAGTGGTCGGTGAAGTAATCGATGGCGAGCTGCTCAACGGTCAAGATGAACCGATGACTCACTTGCGCAAAGATGGCTTCAAGTACTAGTTAGCAAAGTACTAGTTAGAAAAATACTAGTTAGAAAGATACTAGTTCGAAAGGGCTTTAACTTCGGCTTCTTCTCTGAAGATCTGGGCCAGTTGCTCGCGAGCGTCGTCGTAGCCTTGTCTTATGAGGCGGCGTGAGCGCTCAGGGTCGATCTCAAGCAAGGTAACATTGACACCATGCTTGGGTTGGAACACTCTAATTTTTACTTTTTTTCGCCCTCTTGATTCGACCGAATTGGCGTCAATCAGGCGGTTGTAGAGTTCCGCTGCTTGTACTTCTTTGCGGGCCGAAGCATCTAAGACAATATCGAGGCAGCGCACCAATACTTCAAACATATTAACTGGGCAAACGTTGATGCGCTCTGGATGCAAGAGCACCATATAGACTTCATCAGCTCCAAGATGTATGGCCGTTTCCATTGGCGTATTGCGCACAAGGCCACCGTCAATCCAGAGGCCCTGACCATGAATGTGCCGGGGTGGAAAAGCCATAGGCAGAGCTGATGTCGCCATTAAGACGTCGATTAGCTCATTGGTCGACATAATGTCATCAATGGTGATTAGTCTGGTCTCTAGGCTGCACAAATCAGTGGTACACCAGCCAACTTTTGTGGTGCTCGATTTCAACTTTTGCAAATTTAGTTCGCGCCGTAAAAGTTCTTCTAAGGGTGAAGTATCAAGCAGGCCTAGCTTGTGTCCGAGCACAAGGCGGCCGATCTGGTGAGCTGAGGGCAGGCTGAAAACATCTTTGCTGCGAATGGAACACCACAGCTCTTCTAGACGAGTTTGATTGCCCTGGGCATAAAGGCTGGCATTAATGCCGCCGATGCTTGTACCGAAGGCGAGATCGAATTCTATTCCGGCTTCCTTAAAGGCCTTGGTAACGCCAACTTGATAAGCTCCTCTGCCGCCGCCGCCCGGCAGCACAAGGGCACGCATAGGACGGTGAGGCTTTTCAGTATCGTCGGATGCCATGGTTAAGACCTTACAAATAGACTCTTACCAATCTATCGTATGTTACCTGCTGCCCTGTGGCAACCCTTCTAGCTAATTGCTTCAGCAACTGCTGTAAAATACTGGCAATTCTTTCTTGGGGGGCTCCAGTGGCAGATATAGTTGATGTTTTGATTGTTGGTGCGGGCCCCACTGGGCTTACTCTAGCCAATGACTTGCACCGGCGCGGTGTTAACTTCCGCATAATCGACAAGGCTGATGCTGCCACCACAATTTCAAAAGCCATTGTGGTGCACGCCCGTAACTTAGAAATGTTCGAGAATATGTCTCTGGTGGAGCCTTTCCTTGCCCACGGTATGCCCATTCGCGGTAGCAATATCTACAGTCAAAACAAACGCATTGTTCATCTCAACACTGATGAAATTGAGTCATTCTATAAATTTATTTTGGCTATTCCCCAGAGTAAAACCGAAGAAATTCTGGCTGATAATCTTACTGAAAATGGCGTAAATATTGAGCGCAGCAAAGAATTAGTCAGCCTTAGCCAGAATGGTGAAGAGGTGGTGGCAACTCTCAAATGTGAAGGCCAGAGCGAGCCTGAGATTGTTAAATGTCGCTATTTGGTTGGCTGTGACGGCGCCCATAGTGCTGCTCGCCATGGCCTTGGATTGACTTTTGAAGGGGTTGCTTACGAGGAAGTTTTTGGTGCTGCCGATGTAGCTGTTGATACGGGCAGTCAGATATCAATGCTCGAAGATGAGGCCTATATTTACTTTTCTGAAAGCGGTCTCGTTACTTTCTTTCCCTTTGGTGGGGGCCGCTACAGGCTAATTTTCGATATGACGGCCGACTCTGATGTTGATGCCGCTAATGAACTTAAGTTTGAGGAAGTGGTTGAACTAGTAAAGGCTCGCCTAAATCAACAACTAGATAGTCATGAGCAAAAGCCTCTGACAATTTCGGATCCCCATTGGATGAGCTGGTTCAAAATCAATAGGCGTTGCGTCACTTCTTACCGCCAGGGCCGAGTATTTCTAGCCGGTGACGCCGCTCACATACACAGCCCTGTGGGCGGAGTTGGTATGAACACCGGCATGCAAGATGCTATTAACTTGTCGTGGAAATTGCACCTGGCTTTAAATGACCTGGCTGCCGATAGTGAGCGCTTGCTTGATACCTATCATGAAGAGCGTCATACCGTTGGTCAGGCCGTTTTGAAAGGTACTGACATGGCCACCAAGGCTGTTACTCTGCGTAACCCTTTGGCTAAAAATGTACGCGATCGGATGATGTCGTTTTTGTCAGCGCAAGAAGTGGTGCAGCAGCGCATACTTAGAGCTGGCAGTTTAACTGGTATTAGCTATCGTCAAAGTTCGCTTTCCGCCGAGGCTCATCGCCCCCTTGAGCGAGCCCTCAAAGCCGTTGATAGCGGAATTCTGCGCTTTACTGGCCATGGCGAAGTGGGCGAACGCCCTGGCTTTAAGTCGTGGATGGAGTTTACCCGTGGGCCTGTGGCTGGTGATCGAGTCGTTGATGGGCCGTGTCAGACAGCCAATGGCAAGAGTACAAGGCTGGCTTTGCAAATGGCTTCCACTAAGTTTCAGTTATTGCTCTTTGATGGCTTTGTTAATTCAGAACCGGGCTACTTGCAGTTCAGTGAGATTGAGAAGGCAATTGAACAGCACTACAAAGACCTTATCGACGTTCATGTAATTGTGCCAGCTCTGGTGAAAACACCGAAAATGCCGAAGTTTAAGTCTCTGTTGCTTGATGCTGAGCGCGAACTGCACAATGTTTATGGTGCCAGTTCGGAGTGTCTCTATTTAATTCGCCCTGATGGCTACATTGCTTTTCGCAGTCAGCCAGCCAGTTGGGATGAGCTATCCCACTACCTGGAGGGGTTGCTCAAGGGGAACTGACAAGAAGACAAGTTCGCTAGAAAAAAGAGGAGAGACCAATTGATCTCTCCTCTCTCGATTTAGTTTCTAGAACTTAAGCTTTAGCTGGTTGCTTGAGAGCATCTGCTACTTGCTTAGCTACTTCTGCTGGGGTCATAGCCACTCTTACGCCATTAGCTTTGAAAGCTTCTAGCTTAGATTCGGCTGTGCCTTTGCCACCAGAAATGATGGCGCCAGCGTGGCCCATACGTTTTCCGGGAGGTGCAGTTTGTCCGGCAATGAAACCAATTACTGGCTTCTTGATTGACTTCTTGATGAAGGCAGCGGCTTCTTCTTCAGCGTTGCCGCCGATTTCGCCAATCATAACAATCACTTCAGTGGCCGGATCGTTTTCAAACATGGTTAGGCATTCTTGATAATCAACACCTTTAATAGGGTCGCCACCGGTGCCAACGCAAGTTGATTGACCAAGGCCGCTTTCTGTTAAAGCTAGAGCGATTTCATAGGTTAGAGTGCCGCTCTTGCTCACCATGCCTACTGGTCCGGATTTGAAAATTGAGCCAGGAAGAATGCCGATTAGTGATTGACCAGGGGTGATGATGCCAGGGCAGTTCGGACCAATTAGCTTGGCGCCTTTGGCTTTCACTTGAGCAACCAATTTGGCTGTATCTAGTGGTGGAATGCCTTCGGTGATGAGAACCAAGAGGCTAATACCGGCATCAAGGGCTTCGCAACCAGCATCAAGAGCCAGGTACGGTGGCACAAAGATTACCGAGCAAGTCGCTTCTGTAGCTTCTACTGCTTGTTTGACAGTGTCGAATACAGGGGCGCCGTGCATTTTCTCTCCACCCTTACCAGGCGTAACGCCGCCAACAATGTTGGTGCCGTATTCGATCATGCGCTTGGTGTGGGCTGCGCCCATTTTGCCAGTTATGCCCTGGACGATTACTTTTGTATGTTTGTCGACAAGAATCACTTTAGAATCTCCTTTTAGGCTTTGCCGGCGGCAACTGGTTTTTTGGAACTACCTGTTTTGGCGCGGCTAACCGCTTCCTTAACTGCTTCTTCCAAATCTGGATAAAGCTTGAGACCCGACTGAGCCAGCATTTTTTCGGCGATGTCTTGGTTGTTGCCCCGCAGTCTTACGACCATGGCGCGCTCTGGATACTTTTTCATGAATTCAACGAGGGCACCGGCAACCTCGTCGCAGGCTGTGATGCCGCCCAAGATATTGAGCAGAATGACATCAACATTGGGGTTGTCGTTAACGAGTTCTAGTGCTGCTAGTGTTTTCTTTTGGTCAGAGCCGCCGCCAGCATCTAAGAAGTTGCCAGGTTGGCCGCCAAAAGCTTTGACCATGTCCATGGTGGCCATGGTTAGTCCAGCGCCGTTGCAGAGGATGCCGATGTTACCGTCTAATTCAACCAAGTTTAAACCGGTCATCTTGGCATTGCGCTCTCTTACTGAGAGGTCGCAGAGGTGAGCTTCTTCCCAGCCTCTGAATTGAGGCTGTCTATCAACAGCGTCGTCATTGATGATGATTTTGCCATCGAGTGCAACTACATCGTCGCCTTCGGTAATCACTAATGGGTTGATTTCAGCTAGGTCTAGGTCTTTGCTTTCAAATATTTTGTAGAGCTTGTTGGCTATGTCAGCTACTTTGTTGAGCACAGCACCCTTTAAGCCCAGCTTTTGGGCGAGGTTGCGGCCAACGAAAGGCTGATATGGATGAGGAATTGGCTCGGTCAAAACGTTTGATGAAGATTCGATTTCAATGCCGCCTTCAGCTGAGGCGATGAAAATTGGGCAGCCTCGGTCGCGGTCTAGGGTGACAGCGAGATAAAGCTCGCGGGCGATAGACATCTTCGGCTCAACCAATAAACTTTCTGTTTTTGAATCTTTGATTGAAAGCTTGAGCATGTCCTTGGCAAGTGCCATGCCGTCTTTCAGGTCTTTGGCAAATTTGATGCCGCCGGCTTTACCTCGGCCGCCTGCCAAGACCTGGCATTTTAGGGTTAGGGGATAACCGAAATGGATTTTGGCCAATTCTTCTGGCTTAGTGATGCGCTGAGAAGGCGGTACATTGATGCCCCCTTCGGCAAAAATTCGCTTGGCTTCGTATTCGTAGAGATTCAAGATCGTGTCCTCTTATTGGCAGTCTATAAATGTAAGACACTGCTGCCAAAAACCCTTAGAACTTTATGATTCTTAAGCCTTCCGCCCGTCGATTTGGCCGCTAAGTATACTGATGGCCCTTACATCCTAACGATGACGGACGATAGTTGCCGCTTGGCATGGGAAAATCAAAAGAGAAACGATAATGCGTATTGGAATTTTGACTGGTGGCGGGGATTGCCCTGGCTTGAACGCCGTTATAAGAGCGGTGGTGAGAACAAGTGTCAAAGAGTATTCATCTGAAGTAGTTGGTTTCTTAGAAGGTTGGCGTGGCCCCATCGAGAATATGGTGATGCCACTGACGATGCAATCTACCGGTGGCTTGATTCACCGTGGTGGAACTATCCTGCGCACATCCCGCACTAATCCTTTTAAGCTTGACCGCGGCCCTGAGCGCATTGCTGAGAATATCGTCAAGAATCGACTAGACGCTCTCATTGCAGTGGGCGACATTGATACCTGTAGTGTGGCTAACCGACTGCACAAAGAACATAATTTAAAAGTTGTCTGTGTGCCTAAGACTATCGACAATGACATAAATGCCACTGACTTCACCTTTGGCTTTGATACTGCTATTAACATTGTTACTGAGGCCATAGATCGCTTGCATACAACGGCCGAGTCGCATAACCGTGTGCTTGTCTGCGAAGTGATGGGTCGCAAAGCCGGCTGGATCGCTTGTTATGGCGGTATTGCTGGTGGTGCCGATTTTATTTTGGTGCCAGAGAAGCCGATTAAGGCACAAGAAGTAGTACAAGCAATCAAGACCAGGCATTCTCGGGGACGAGATTACTCTATTGTAGTAGTGGCAGAGGGTGCCCGCTTTGAGTCGCCTTACGGTGCGACTGAGGCTAGTGAACTCAGCGCCGAGCCTACCCATGATTCGCCTTCGGATAGTTCTAGTATCGGTAATCAATTGGCGAGATTAATCGAAGCCGAAACCGGTTTTGAGACCCGGGCCACCATTCTTGGCCATATTCAGCGTGGCGGTGCCCCCACAGCCTTCGATAGAGTTTTGGCCACCCGCTTTGGCGTCAAAGCTACCCAACTTGTGCATGAAGAAAAGTTTGGGCGCATGGTAGCGCTGTCCGGTTCGAAGCTGCACGATGTCGCCATTGAGGAAGCCACAAGCAGCTTAAAGACTCTTGACATGGAGCTTTATCGCGTGGCTGAAGTTTTCTTTGGATAGTTTCGATACTGCCGACCAGCACTTCATGCGCAGGGCTCTAGAGCTAGCGCAAGAAGCGGAAGGGTTTACTGCTCCAAACCCCATGGTTGGAGCGGTGGTGGTTAGCCCCGATGGTCGCATAGTGGGAGAAGGTTATCACCACGCTCCCGGTTTGCCTCATGCCGAAGTTGAGGCTCTCAATCAAGCTGGCGACCAAAGTTTTGGGGCGACGCTCTTTGTCAATTTAGAGCCCTGCTGTCATTTCGGCCGCACGCCACCGTGCTCGAAGAAAATCATCGAACGCAAGCTTGCCCGAGTAGTGGTGGGTATCGCTGATCCCAATCCTAAAGTTGCTGGCGGTGGCTTGAAAGAGCTAAGTGAGGCTGGTATTGACCTGACAGTCGGTGTGTTAGAAAGCGAGTGTGGTTACTTAAATCGTGGTTTTTTCAAAGCCATTGAAGAAAATCAGCCCTGGCTATCGCTCAAGATGGCATTAACTCTTGATGGACGCATTGCCGATCGCACTGCTACTAGTCGCTATGTTACTGGTGCCACAGCTAGAAAATTTGTCATGGCTTTGCGTGCTGCCTATGATGCTGTATTGATTGGTGCCAATACGGCCAGATTAGATGACCCACAGTTAGATGTTCGGCTGGGAGATTATACTCAATCAAATACTATTCATGATTTAGTGCGCAACCCGGTTCGGGCAGTGCTTGACCCCAATTGCACAGTAAAGCCCGATGCTCGAATTTTTGCGGCTCAAGGAAAAACCATAATTTTTTGCCGAGAAGAGCTGCTGGTCAAACAGAGTGATTATCCCTCATCTTGCAGTCTTGTATCTTTGACTGAGTCGCCTGAGGGTACTGGTAGACTTGATACCAGGGCGGCCCTGCAATATTTGCTTGAGCAGGGCTGTCAGAAAGTATTATGCGAAGGCGGCGGTCAGTTGGCTGGCAGTCTCATTGAAGCTGGCTTAGTTGATGAACTCTACTGGTTCGTTGCTCCCAAAATGCTTGTAGATCAAGAGGCATTGCCAGTAGTGGCTTCGGCTAATACTAGATTGATGGCTGACAGTGTTGAGTGGAAAATTACTGGTGCTAATTTCCTTGGTGACGACCTTCTCATCAGTGCCTTGAATCCAAGGCACAGTGGCTTCACACTCTAGTAACAGCGTCATTTTCTCGTTCTTTACTACGCTCACTTTCTCGTTCTCCAGGTTTCCCATGGCGGGTTAACAACTTGGAAAACTCCTTTGTCTCCACAGGTAAGATCCTTTCTAAGTGGGGCGTCCGAATCTGAGCAAGTTCTCTCACTAACTTTCCTAAGAATTTCAAAATCAAATTTTCGTTGGGTGCCGAATTGAGTAGAAGAAAGAGTGACATTATCTTTGTCCGTAATAATGTCAAAGTCAAGACCAGTTCCAGGGGCATCGTACTTCTTGATCGATTTGAGGAGTCTTGCCCACTCAGGATTGCTCATGTTTGAAGCCACGTGCTCCAGAGCTTTAAAGGCACCGTTGCCATCAAGGCAATCCAGCTGTGTGGCAATCTGTCTTGCCTTCGCATCTACACGGTCACCATAATTTGGCTTGTCCATATTCAATTCACCTGTATTAAAGAAAACGCTTTTAAGACTGCATCTGATGGAAACAAAGCTAACACTTGGTATATGACGAATCCATGTCTGCGGTTTTTACTTTATGGGCGGCAATGCCTCAGTTTGGATGAGTCACTCCCTCCCACAACAGGGCCTAGTCGAACAGTCGGGTAATGATTTACGGTGGGCGCAGGCCGAAGATAAGCTTCTGATCAAGTACACCTTTGGGTGTCTTGCCCGTATCATTAGCGTCCACCTCCTGGCCGGACAGAGCCGCACAAAATAGGCTTGCAAACCCAATCTTAGTAACAATATGAATAGTAAATATCTAGCGAAGCTGACACCACTGGCGTTTCAGGACTTCCACGTCGAATTAAACAGCTGGTCATATAGCGCCAAATTCCCAAGATATGACCAATGGGCTATTGACTGAAAAGACATTTTGGGTCAAACTTATAATTGTTAACTCTTCTAGCGTCTGTAAAGCTCTTTAACTCGTGTTTTTGGGGAAAAGGTGCGATGGTGCTGCCATGATGATGAAAATGACCAATAGCACTAAACCTAAACTCGGGCCTTTATCCACAGGCTCCGCTGACGCTGGCAATCGCTATTTCACGCTGCCTCCTTCTTTGCGCTGGCTTGATTCGGATTATTTTGAGGAAGGAGCTGAGCGGGTCAGAGCGAAGCCAGTGAAGACTCGTTTCAGTCGTTGGTTTCCTTTTGCTTTTCTTCATGCCGGTTTATTTGCCGTCTTTTTTGTTGGTTGGTCACCGATAGCCCTAGCCACGGCTGTGGCCCTCTATTGGCTAAGAATGTTTGCCGTAACGGCATTTCTACATCGTTATTTCTCCCACCGTACTTTCAAGACTAGTCGGCTAGCGCAGTTTATCTTCGCTCTCATGGCCTGCTCTGCTGTTCAGCGCGGGCCGTTGTGGTGGGCCGCCCACCACAGAGCCCACCACAAACTCTCAGATAAAGACGGAGATTTACATTCGCCATCGGTTAGTGGTTTTATTTGGTCTCATATTGGTTGGATTACAGCTGACTGCAACATGCCGACTGACTATGAGAAAATTCCAGATTTGGCCCGTTATCCCGAGCTTGTGTTACTGAATCGCTTCGATTGGTTCGTGCCTGTGCTCTTGGGTTTTAGTCTATTGCTTTTTGGTTATGGCCTGCAGTTGTTTTATCCTCAACTGGGCACAAACCCATTGCAGATGCTTGTCTGGGGCTTTTTTGTCAGTACGGTGGTGCTCTTTCATGGTACTGCCTCAATCAACTCTCTCACCCATATGTTCGGCTCACAGCGCTACAAAACTGGTGATCAGAGCCGCAATAACCTCTTTCTCGCTCTAATTACCATGGGTGAGGGCTGGCACAACAATCATCACTACTTCCCTGGGGCGGCCAGGCAAGGGTTCTATTGGTGGGAAGTTGACTTTAGTTTTTACTTGCTCAAACTCCTCGCCTCTCTTGGTATTATTTGGCAGCTAAGGCCTGTTCCTACGGAAGCTTACAACCATTCTTCTCTTGAAACTTCTGGCGAGGCGACGACATGAAAAAGCTTGCCATAATCGGGGCGGGAATTGCTGGTTTGGGTTGTGCTCACAAGCTAAGCCGTCAATATGATCTGACTATTTTTGAGAGCAACTCTTATCTTGGTGGTCATACCAATACTATTGATGTGGTTGGCAGCAGCAAGGTTGCCTTTGACACTGGCTTTATGGTTTATAACCATATTACTTATCCAAATTTGACGGCTTTATTTAGCGAACTCAATGTTCCCACTAAGAAGACCGACATGTCTTTCTCTGTGCAGTATTTGCCCGATAAAATTGAATGGAATGGGGCTGGTTTAGATAGAATTTTTGCTCAAAGACGAAATCTGGTAAGTCCGCGCTTTTGGCGGATGTTGCTAAAGCTTGATTGGTTCAATAAAAATGCCTTGCTGCACATGGATCGTGCCGATTTATCCGCCGATGTATCCAGGCTTTCAGTGCGTGACTACGTCAGCCATTTTAAATTGGGCGAGGATTTTTTGCGTTGGTATTTAATACCGATGGCTTCGGCGGTTTGGTCCACGCCACCAGATAAAGTGCAAGACTTTCCTATTGCCACTTTAATTCGCTTCTTTCATAACCATGGTTTTCTTGGCTTAGACACTCATTTTCAATGGTATACAGTTGATGGCGGTGCCAGAGAGTATGTTAAACGTTTGCTAGCGGCTCTTTCACCTAATACTAAGTTTTCGTCTGGAGTAAAACGTGTTGAGCGTCTTGCTCACGGCGCTCGGTTGCATACAGAGAGAGATTTTAGCGATTTTGATAAGGTGATATTTGCCTGTCACGCCGATCAGGCCCTTGCCCTGATTAGTGAGCCAACGGCCTTAGAGGCTCGCCTCTTAACCCCCTTTAAGTACCAGGACAATTCGGTTACGGTACACACCGATCGCCGGGTAATGCCTACAGAGCCAAAGGCTTGGGCATCATGGAACTATCGCATCGCGGAGCAGTCTAATACACATTATTGGATGAATAATCTGCAAGGCCTAAAATGCCAGGAAGATTATTTTGTATCTTTAAACAGCGAAGGCTTGATCGACCCTGGTAAAATTGTGCGCCAGCTCGAATATACACACCCACTTTTTGACCTAGCGACCTTTGAGGCTCAGCCTCAGCTGCCGCAACTCAATTCGGTCAGCCCCAAGCAAGCTTTGTATTTCTGCGGCAGCTATTTCCGTTATGGTTTCCACGAAGACGCTCTGGCCTCTGCCTATGATTTGAGTGCCATTCTCTCAACTTTGGCTGTGGATAGCTTAGCCGGAGCGGCTCAATAGATATGACTGATTTAGCATTGACGTCTAGACTATTTGAGTGCTCAGTGGCCCATCAGCGCTTGGTGCCCAGCGGTCACAAGTTTAAGCATGGCGTTTTTATGCTCTATCTAGAGTTGGGTGAACTGAGCTGTTTAGCTCAGAATTCGCGTCTTTTCAATCATAATAGTTTTAATTTGTTCAGCTTCTATGATAACGATCACTTATTTGGCAGCGAGCCAGTTGGTACCGATAGCTCCTTGCTTGCTCGCTTGGGCCGCTTAGTTGCCGACCATGGCATCTCTGAGCCTATGGGAAAAGCCTATTTGCTTACCTATCCTCGGGTGCTCGGTTATGTTTTCAATCCGGTGTCATTTTATTTTGTTTTCGATCGCCAAGAGCAACCCTTAGCTTGCATAGCTGAAGTAGGCAATACCTTTGGAGAGATGAAAGTCTACTTTATGGATGCTACTAAAATGAGCTCTGCATCTGTTTTTGATGCCTTTTTTACCAAGCACTTTTATGTTTCACCCTTTGGCCAGTTGCAGGACAAATTCCACTTTGTTTTGCCTCTCCCAAATCAAGCCTTAAAACTTACTGTTGATACTGTCGATGGTGAAGATCCAAGCAAGAAGATATTAGTTACTAGCGTTAGTGGGGCGGCTCTGCCGTTGACTGATAGGCAACTGCTGCGACTTTTCTTTCGCTATCCACTAGTAACTTTGCGTGTCATATCGCTAATTCACTGGCATGCCCTCTTGCTTTGGCTGAAGAAGATACCGTTTTTCTATAAAGAGCAATGGCCTGAATTGCAGACTAACAGCGCTAAGAGAGTTAATCATGGAAGGTAACAAGATGGCCAATTTAAAGCTTGAAGTTGAGAATAAAGAAACGGCTCCTAGAACCTCTCTGACAGTAGCGCAGAAGTTTTGGCGCAAAATAGTATTGGCGGCACTTGGTGCTATGACAGAAGGTCGACTAAAGTTGACCTTGCCTGAAGGCCAAGTAATCTGGTTTGGTCGGTCTCAGCCAGCTGACCCTAGTATTTGCGCTGAAATCGATGTCCGGTCAGAAGCTTTCTTTCGCCGCCTGGTAGTTTATGGTCATATTGGCTTGTCTGAAGCTTATATGGACGGTCAATGGCAGACCAGTGACGTGGCCAGTGTGATTGCCTGGGCTCTTCTCAATATCAGTCAATGTCCTCTTTTAGAAGGTAATGGTAAGAAGTTTCAGATTGTCAATTTGCTTGGCATTGGCAATCAGCTGCTGCATTTGTTGCGTCACAACAATGAGTCAAATAGCCGCAAAAATATTGCTTATCACTATGACTTAAGCAACGATCTTTTTAAGTTGTTTCTGGATGAGTCTATGACTTATTCCAGTGCCTATTTCAAAGACTGGTCGATTAGTTTAAGAGAGGCACAAGCGGCCAAGTATGAGAATCTTTGTCGCAAACTAGCCTTAAAAGAAGGCGACCGTGTGCTGGAGATTGGCTGTGGCTGGGGTGGATTTGCTCAGTATGCCGCTACTAATTATGGCTGTCACATTACTGGTGTGACCATCTCGCAAGAACAATATGATTATGCCGTGGCACGTATACAAAAGGCTGGTCTTAGCCATAAAGTTGAGCTGCGTATGCAAGACTATCGCAAGATTACGGGGCAGTTTGACAAGATCGTTTCGATAGAAATGATTGAGGCCGTCGGTCATGAGTATCTTGATATTTTCTTCCAGCAATGCGACCGACTGCTAGCTAAAGACGGCCTATTGGCTCTGCAAATGATTACTTGTCCCGATAGTCGCTATGACTTATTGCGGGAGAACACTGACTTCATTCAAAAGCATATTTTCCCTGGTTCTTTGCTCCTCTCCCATCGTCGCGTTGGCGAAGCCCTGAAGCGCTGTCAGAGCGATCTTTTTGTGCACGATCTTGAAGACATGGGAAATCATTATGCTAAGACCCTTGGGCTCTGGCAGGAGCGCTTCGAAGCTCAGCTGCCAGCGGTAGAAGCTCTTGGCTTTGACCAAATTTTTGTGCGTAAATGGCGCTATTATTTGTCTTATTGTTTTGCTGCCTTTGCTATGCGCAACATTACAGTGGTGCAGACGATTTATACTAGGCCGAATAATCTTAACTTGAGTCGGTCTGAGCTGCTAAATCGCTTTGCCTAGCCAATCTAGGAAAACAAAAATGACTGTTGATATTGATCAATCAATTGAACTCGCTGTCAGTAAACTCAAGGCTGGCTTACTGGTAGCCTTTCCCACTGAGACTGTCTACGGTCTTGGTGCTGATGCCTCTAGTGCTGCTGCTCTTGAGCGCCTTTATGCTGTTAAAGGAAGGCCCACTTCGCATCCGGTTATTGTTCATATTGCCAGTGTCGAGCAGTTGAGCGATTGGGCTAAGGACATCCCTCCGCAGGCTTACCAACTGGCTGAGCGTTTTTGGCCAGGGCCAATGACTTTGATTTTGCCAAAGGCCGATCATGTGCTCAGTCAAGTTACCGGTGGGCAAGATTCAGTTGGCATTCGCATCCCCTCACACCCATTGGCTCTTAAGTTACTAAAGGCATTCGCTGGCGGCTTGGCGGCACCATCGGCTAATCGCTTTGGTCGTCTTTCCCCTACATCGGCTCAAGCAGTAGAGGCCGAATTTGCTGATTCGCCTGACTCGCCTGATCAAGTTGCCATGGTGCTTGATGGTGGTCCCTGTGATGTGGGCATTGAGTCCACTATAATTTCACTGCTATCCTCCCAAGCAAGAATTTTACGCCCAGGCATGATTGATCCAGCTTCGGTGGCTGAAGTGCTTGGTGCTGAAGCCTTTAGTTCTGGCTCGTCTACTGCTAATTCTAATTCTACTTCTGCAGGCGAAACTCGTGTTCCTGGTGCGCTTCCCAGTCACTATGCTCCTCAGACAAAGTTGACAGTCGCTTCCTCTGAGCGTTTGATTGAGCTAGTGCTTGAGCTTAACGCTATGGAGAGAAGCGCTGCTGTTTTTGCCTTTGATTCTACTGTGGCTAAGTTGAGGTCCAATCTTTCTGGCCTGGCTTTTGATTCTCTAGTGGTGGCTCCTGATCATGTCGATCAGTATGCTCGGGCTCTTTATGAGCAGTTGCGTCGTTTTGATAAGCTCAAGCTTGATCGCATTTTTGTTGAAGCGGTTCCTGATGGTAGCGCCTGGGACGGTGTTAGAGACCGCTTAGAGCGAGCCAGCGCCGAAGTCAGTGCCTAGTCCGTACCTAAGTCTGTACCTAAGGAGATATAGTGCCAGAGCCACATATTTATTTGATGATTGCTGCTTTTCTCACAACCACTTTAATGATGTTTGTCATTTGGCTGGTAAGTGAGCGTATTGGTAATGCCGGAATTGTTGATGTAGCTTGGGGTTTCGGTTTTGCTGTTGTGGCGCTTGTAGATACTACCTTGGCCTACATGCATGGTTGGGGTAATTTCAGTCGTAGTGCCCTGATACTTACTATGGTGGCATTCTGGAGTCTACGCCTGGGCTTTTTCTTGGCCTTTAGGTTTAAGCGAATGTGGCCAGAAGAAGATGGACGCTACAAGAAATATCGCCAAGATTGGGGAGATAGGGCTAGTTTAGGATTGTTTCTTGCTTTCGAGATGCAGGCAGTTTTGCTGGCCTCCCTGACTTTGCCTTTCGCTCTGGCGCTGACCAATTCCAATCAGCAAATTAGCGGCTTTGAGATTGCTGGTTTTGTCATTTGGCTAGTAGCCTTTGTTTGTGAAACAATTTCAGATCAGCAACTGGAGGGTTTCAAGAGTAGAAGACGAGAATCTGATCATACCAATCAAGTAAATGAAGTAAATCAAGTGTGTCAAGTTGGTTTCTGGAACTATTCAAGGCATCCAAACTACTTTTTTGAGTGGCTGGTTTGGTTGGCTTTCTTTTGCTTCTCACTAGGCTCACCTGGCGGAATCTATTCAATTTACTGCCCTCTGCTCATGCTGTTTTTCTTGACCAAAGTAACAGGAGTGAAGGCCACAGAAGAGCAAGCTGTTCGCAGTAAGGGTCAGGCCTATATTGATTATCAGCGCACCACTAGTGCCTTTGTACCCTGGTTTAAACGCTCATAGGTAAGAACAGAACGAAGAGGGAAATTTATGTCGACTCCAGATTTAGCTGAGCAAAATACTGATACTACAGGTAGTTCCAGTTCTAATTTTGATTCTGAGTTTACCCCTTTGCGTAAGCCACAGTCAGAAGCCCTTATCTACGAAATTTTGGCGACAAATATGGTGCCTGATTTTCTCATTAGAGCTGGCATCAGGCAGATGCTTAAAACCAAGTTAAGAGAGGAGCGTTTTGCTTCTCATGAACTGCAGCAAGCTCATTTGCTTGAGATGGTCAAAGAGCTATCGAACGCTCCTATTGCCATTGAAACTGCCGCGGCAAACGAACAGCATTATCAAGTTCCCACTGAGTTCTTCAAGCTCTGTTTGGGCAAGCGCCTTAAATACAGCTGTGCTTACTATGAACAGGGCTACAGCCTTGATCAAGCAGAAGAGGCAATGTTGCAGCTGACAGTGCAGCGAGCAGAAATTAGTAACGGTGATCGCGTGCTTGAGCTTGGATGTGGTTGGGGTTCCCTAACTCTCTATATGGCCGAGCGTTTTCCCAAATCCAAAATCACAGCCGTTTCAAACTCTAAAACACAAAGGCAATATATTGAGTCAGAGTGCGTCAAGCGTCAGTTGAACAATGTCGAAGTGATCACCTGTGATATGAATGATTTTCAGTTTTATGAGCAAGTAGACCGGGTGATTTCAGTTGAGATGTTTGAGCACATGAAAAACTACCGCTTACTCTTGCAGCGCATCTCTGGCTGGTTGAGCGATAGGGGCAAGCTCTTTGTTCATATCTTCAGCCACAAAGAACTCTGCTACCACTATGAAGATAAAGATGGTAGCGATTGGATGACGCGTAATTTCTTTTCTGGTGGCATAATGCCGTCTAACGATTTGCTCTTATATTTTCAGCAAGACTTGAAAATTGAGCAGCACTACACCGTCAACGGCCAGCATTATGAAAATACCGCTAATCATTGGTTGGCGAACATGGACCGGCATAAGGCTGAGATAATGCCGATTCTAGTGACTACTTATGGGGCCGACCAAGCCACGCGTTGGTGGGCTTTCTGGCGTCTTTTCTTCATGTCTTGCGCTGAGCTTTGGGGCTATAGCGAGGGCGAAGAATGGATGGTTTCCCATTACTTGTTCGCCAAGTCGTAAATAAGTGGCATATATGTACTAGACTTATCTCTTATTTGAGGAGATTACTATGCAAGGTTCTCAACCCTTGGTTATGGATGCCCTGCGCGAATCAACCAAAGAACTGCACGCCGATACTGAAGGACATCAGTTTCAGAAGCAGCTGGGCTCTGGCACAGTGAGAAAAGACTTGTATGTCAAGTATCTTGGTCAGCTTTATCTGATGCATAAGCATTTAGCTGATCTTCTGCCTCATGCCGCTGCTAACGATGCTCGGATAGCCGCTGTTCTTGCTCCTTACCATAGCGATTTGAGCGCTGTGGTGGGTGACTTGGGATACTTTGATGCTAGCACCGACAGTGTTGTGCCTCTTACTGCTACAGCCGCCTTGCTTGACACCATGGACGAACTGGCTAAACACTCACCGGTTTCGCTCTTAGGCCAGCTTTATGTTTTGGAAGGGTCAACTAATGGCGCTAAGTTCATGGCTAAGACTTTGAGAAAAGGCCTTAACCTGCCAGAGGAGAGAGGGGCCAAGTATTTTGACCGTTATGGCGATTTGCAGAGGGAGAGATGGACTAATTTTAAGGCTACTATGAATGCTCAGGGCTTTAGTCAGAGTGAGATTGACGCTCTAGTGGTCGAAGCTAAGCGCATGTTTCAGACATTTTTTGAGATCGGTTGTGAGCTTGAAACTTGTTAGAAGTTAAAAATAGGTTTTGAAAGTAACGAATTGCGGTACTTTGACATGTAGTGCCAGGAGTATCTATGAGCGCCAGTGAACCTCTCCAACCGTCCCAGTCTCCCCTTGAGCCCAACAATGACTCAGTTAGTGAGCGTGACAATAAGCGTATTGGCCAGTTCGCGGCCTGTCTAGAATCGCTGGCCCATGTGCGCAAAGCCTCCGGTGATAAGGCTATTTCGATCCGAGAGACTGATAAGCAAAGCGTGCGCTTACTGCGCGGTTCAGTTCTGGCAGCGCTGATATTTCTCTTCTTGCCTATGGCTGGTTTTGCCAAGTATGCCATTCTTTGTCTGACAGCGGCTGATTCGTTCTTCCTTATTGCTTTAGTTCTATACATTGTCGGTCGCTTTGGTATTCTGCGGGTAATGAGCCCCCGCCATGCCCTGGTTTGCTGGCAGTTAATGGTCGGGACTAGTCTGTTTGCCGTTGCCTTGGCTATCAATGCTGTTTTCATATTTCTCGTAGTGCTAGCCGGGCAGCATTTCATGGCTCGCTGAGCCACTTTTGCCGTCGGTAATGTTTAGCACCATTGATAGTGGCTTATCTTGTTCAGTATAATATTTATAAGACCCTTGATCGGGCGCCTGATTGAAATGCGACCATTAGGGGTGGTTAGCTTTATCTGAGCCTGGGCATATAAGCTGACGTGAGGCGTTAACTGTATTGAGTTAGGTTGCAAGACCTATTGCTGTAGATACAGGCTGGAAAAGGATGGTAATTATGCTGCGGAGATCTGGTCCGATCCCTAAAACACTTCAGAAGTTGCCGGCCGCGCCGGGATTATCTGAAATCCACCACTATCTCTCGGTGGCGATGGAACATAGAGGGCGGCAAGTTGAGATTACCTGGTCCACTCCTGATCGAGCCATTGACTTTACTCTAAATATTCATTGCCCCTGGCGCGGTGGTGACACTGAGTGGAAGCTCTTTGTAGGCAAGAATATGCGTCTAGTTTGGGACTACAAGAGCTGTGATGTTTTGCTTGTCTACAACTTGATCATTTCTTCTTGCGGCGAAGTTCATCAAAGTGTTCAAGCTGATGGTGTTTTGGCTGTGAATGAGTCTTTTAGAGATTCTTCTAAACGGCGAGATACCTTGTTCATGCAAACTGCCAACACTATGGATGCTACCGATCCCAAGAGCAATCCATCGGTTGGTACGCAAGACAATGCCTGGTCACGTTCTGCGCTACCGCCTACTGGTGATCTTTCCCTCGTTGAGATTTCCCGATTACTGCAGTCTATTTTATTGGCTAAGATGACAGGTCGTCTTGATGTAGACCAAGGCAGTCTGCACAGCAAGATTTTCTTCGTTGATGGCGAGCCGCTCCATGCCGATGTTGGCGGCATTCTTGGCGATGAGGGAATTCTTGATTTACTGACCTGGCGTGAAGGAAAATACCAGTTTGAGCCAAGGGTAAGGGTATCTCAGCGTAATGTGGCGCAGCCAATCGAGAGCCTGGTAATTCTTGGTGTGCATTTAGTCGATAAAGTGACTTTCTTGCGCAACGTTGGTCTGCAGACTGACTCTGTATTGATCCGCAAGCATGAGAGTGTGGCTGGATATGACTTTGACAATTTAGCAGCCCATGATCCGACCGTGGCCGCTCATATGCTCAAAGCGCTCTATTCCGTAATTGACGATAAGACCTCAATCAAAGATTTAGTTGATAAAACCAGGCTCTCTCGCAGTCAGTGGGTGCCATTAATTACTCTCTTGCTTAATGCCGATTTGATTACTTTCACCAACGATTACATTGGTGTCAAAGAAGAAAAACCAAGTATTGCGCCGAAGATAATTGATAAGTCGAAAATTCATAGTGTCATGATGAATTTGAGACGTCCTGAAACTGGCATGTTCACTTACGAAGCCTTCCTCTATTTCTTAGAGCAAGAATACTTCCGGGGCTATCGCTCGGGCAGTCCGCTCTCTGTTATGGTAATGGAAATGCGCGTCATTAGTGGCCCTCCGAATTTTGAACGGCAGCCTCTTGATACGCCAGCTCTAGCTGAAGTAGTGCGACGAGTCAGCCGATTGAAGCGACACATCGATTTGTTGGCGCATTACGACCAGTACGATTACGCCATGCTCTTGCCTAATACCAAAACAACTGGTGCCAATACTTTTGCTCAAAGGGTAGCTAAGGCAATCTGGAGTGCTTCTCTCGCTCCTGGTGTTGATAGCTCAAATTTATCCCTGGCTTTTGGTGTTGCCTGCATTCCCGAAGATTGTCTTGATTTAGGGGTGCTCTTGGCTGCAGCTGAAGCAGCTAAAGCTGCAGCATTGCGGGCCGCTATGCCAATTGCTCTCTATCGCGACATCAAGTAATTTGAGAACTACTGCGGAATTTGGGATGTAATCATGGTCAATACATTGACCACCGCGAAAATGGCGATTAGTAATAGGATGCAGCCGGAAATGGCACAGGCCACTACCACCTTAGTGGCTTTGCCTAGATAGCGAGACACCTGGGGGTTTTGTAGCGCGCCACTGAGCTTGTCGGTCAATTCACTATTGGCTAGAACGTCATGAGGATAGAGAACCTTGGCGTCGTTAATGGGCTTCGGTGGCACTGCATTTGCTTGCTCTAGATTTGCTTGCTCAGCATTTTGCATATTTTGACTGGGCTCAGAATTAGGTTCCATTTTAAGCCTCACTAATAGTTTTTCTATTATAGGCTCACAGGCTTAAATTTACCGGGCACTTTCCATTCGCTCTGGATTTCCCGGCAAATATCTGGGCTGCCCCGGCCATGGCTTGGTCACTGGGGTCAAAGGTTGCTAGTGAAGTGCCTACTGATTGAGGCATTTTGAGAAAATCGTAGGGCGTGTCGACAGCTATATGAATCAGATTAATATCGTCATTTATTTTTGCTATTTTTTCAGCAAGAGTAATTTGACCGCTATTGATAAAGGCACGAAAAGTGACGTAGAGAATGGTGCGCTTGCTTCTTTCTAAGCGAGCGCAAAGTTCGGCAATTTCTTCTTCACCGGCATTTAGGCTGTAGCGGTGTTCTTCTACTTCCACTTTCTCTTGGGCCAGAGCTTCAGCTAAAGGTAGTCTGTAGCGCGGGTGTTGGGGAACGACCACTGCTAAAGCTTGCCCGGCCAAATTTAATTGCTCACTGCTACCTTTCATCAAAGCCGCTGAGCTGGTACTAAATTTGGTGCTGGTCGCTGTGTCAGTTGCGATGGTGCGGGCGAATGCTGCCAGAGCTGTTTGATTGGCTGGATCTAGGCAAGCAGGCTTCTTGTAAAAGAGTTTATCGAGGCGTGTCAAACATTGGTTCAGTCGCTCAGTTGAAATGCGACCACTTTCAATTGCTTCCTCAATGGCTTGCACTGCCTCTTGCGACTGGCTATAGGTACCACAGACCAAAATAAGATCTACACCAGCCTCTATAGCCATGACGCAGGCCTCACCCAGGCCATAGGCTTTGGTGATGGCATGCATAGTCATGTCATCTGATATGGCAAGACCATCAAATTTAAGTTTTTCTCGCAAAATCTCGCTCACCACCAGTGGTGATAGTGTGGCCGGTCTTTGTTGCTTTTCTAATTGGGGCAGCCAGATGTGCCCAATTAAAATTGATGACATGGCTTTGATATTTGCGGCAAAAGGTTCTAGATCATAAGCCTCAAGCTCTTTTAGACTTTTATCGACTATGGCCAGTTCAAGGTGCGAGTCTTGGCTAGTGGAGCCGTGGCCCGGGAAGTGTTTGGGGCAAGCAACCAAAGCCGAGGCTTCTATGTGTTCTATTACCTGGCGGCCCATGCTGCTTGTTAGAGCCGTTTCGCTGCTGAAAGCACGGGTTGCAATTACTGGGTTCAGAGGGTTAGTAAGTAAATCTAGGGTGGGGGCCAAGAGTAGATTGAAGCCCAGGGTTTTCAGTTGGCGGCAGCTAATTGAAGTAATTTCTTTTGTGCAATTGCTATCATTGACGGCCGCTAGAGCCATGGGAGAAGGGAGCGCTGAAAGGACGTGGTCAAAGCGTTGCACCGCCCCACCTTCTTGATCTACGGTCAGCACGGGGGAGTGCATGCAGGCGTCAACTATGTCTTTGGTGAGAGTGCAAAGCTGCTTGAGGTCTTGGGCATTTTCTTTAAAAAGAGTGATACCGCCAAGGATGCCGGTGCTCAATGCTTGTTTGTGTTCATCATCTAGTATGAGGCCAGGCAGCCGACCAATAACCAGTCTGCCTGCCAATTGTTTTGTAGTTAGATTTTTCAATTGAAGTTTAGGAGATTGGGGCAATCAAGCGATAAACGTCTACTGGTTTTTGTCTACCTTTGACGTTGAACTGACCAAGGAAATCGAATTTGAAGTTGTCTTTGGCTAGCTCGTAGGTTGCACCCTCGACGATGACATCGCCAGGACGATCATCGCCAATTAGTTTTTCCAGGCGAAAGACGAGATTGGCGGTATCACCTAATAGGGCCGGATTTGATGCATTGGAGCCCAGGTTTCCGGATGCCACAGGCCCAGTTGCTAGTGCCATGTCAAGCATAAGGGGGTGATTTTCAAAAGGCCATATTTTCTTGTCAGCAGCCAACTTCAGGGTAAGTATTTTCAATTTGAGAGCGGTGAAACAGGCCTGGCAGGCCGATAATCCGCCCCCGCTCTTAGCATCGTTGCCTTGCCAGTAAGCCATGATGGCATCCCCAGCAATTTTTTCTAGCTGGCCATAGTTTTTGTTGATCTCATCATTGAGATTATCAAATACTTTCTGCGCGGCTTCCATTACCAACATCGGCTGATTGGCATGGTCTTCCATTAAGGAGGTGAAGCCTTTAATGTCACCAACTAAAATGGTGGCATTCATCATTTGGATGCGGAATTGTGTGCGGTCCTGAGAGTCATCATTGTCGTCATCTTGATTGGGATGATCGAATTCTGGCGGATTTACAAGCAGCTCATATTGAGCGATTTTGACTCGGTCGCCAGAATGTAAGTGGTATTCCTTACCTGGTGTGAGGCGGCCACCGTTGAGCATGGTGCCATTGGTTGAGCCCGCATCAATAATCGTCCAACCTTCGGTTTTGCAGCGAATTTCGGAATGTTGCCCTGATACTTCCGGGTAGGGAAGAACGAGCTTCTTAATGCCGCCGGAGGCCGGTTTACGCCCAATTTGTAGAACCTCGCCTTCGGCAAGTTCGACAATGTATGATTCCGGAGTATCCGGATTGACCGTAAGGGTGCCTGTCCTCATAGAATCACACCGATATATGTCTTCGCTAGCAGAGGCATCGACGGCAAAAGTAGGACTCCCTTAAGTTTCCTGATAAAGAATGACCTTTAAACGTCCGAGGTGCAACGCTCAAGGTTCAAGCGCTGGCGGTTTTAGCTTTTGTTAGAGACTTTTTTAATTCTTCAACTCTGTCTAATTTTTCCCAAGGAAGGTTGAGGTCTGGTCGGCCGAAGTGGCCATAAGCAGCCACATTGCGATAGAAGCGGCCTTTGTTGAGCTTGGGCAACTCGGTTAAGGCAAAGGTTTTGATAATGGCTGCCGGTCTGAGGTCAAAGGTGGCTTTCACTAATTCAGTGATCTCGTGGTCGGGCAAGGTTCCGGTGCCAAAAGTTGTGACATGAACCGATACTGGTCTGGCCACACCGATAGCATAGGCAATCTGCACTTCACAGCGCTCGGCTAAACCTGAGGCAACAATATTTTTTGCCACGTGACGGGCTGCATAAGCAGCCGAACGGTCTACTTTGGTTGGATCCTTTCCAGAGAAGGCACCACCACCGTGACGGGAGTAGCCGCCGTATGTATCGACAATAATTTTACGACCGGTAAGGCCAGCATCGCCGTGGGGGCCGCCGACGACAAATCTGCCAGAAGGATTGATCAAATAGCGAGTCTGCTCATCTGGTTTGATCGATAGATCTTGGAAGATTGGCATGATTACATAGGCTTTCAAATCTTGAGCAATGCGCTCTTGCAACTTGGCATTGTCTTCGATGCCGTCAACAACTGGATCGTGCTGGGTGGAGACAACGATGGAGTCAACTCTTACGGGAGTGTTGCCGTCATACTCGATTGTCACCTGGGTTTTGCCGTCTGGTCTCAAATAGTCGAGGGTGCCATTCTTTCTAACTTCAGTTAAGCGCCTGGCAATGCGGTGGGCCACTGAAATTGGCATAGGCATCATTTCAGGTGTTTCATTGCAAGCAAAGCCGAACATCATACCCTGGTCGCCAGCACCAGTTTCGTCACCAAGATCAGAGCTTTGGCTGCTGCCAGCGTTAGCTGCTGGGCGACTCTCTAAAGCATGGTCAACGCCAGAAGCGATGTCGGGGGACTGTTTATTAAGTGCGGTGAGAATAGCGCAAGATGCAGCGTCAAAGCCGCCACCTTTCTCAGCGGTGTAGCCAATTTCGGAAATTACCGAGCGAACTAGCTCTTGAAAATCTACGTTAGCCTTGCTTGTTATTTCGCCGGTAACCAACACTAGGCCAGTTGAAACGGCACATTCTGCCGCTACTCTTGACTTAGTGTCTTGTGAGAGCATGGCGTCAAGAATGGCATCAGAAATCTGGTCGCATACTTTGTCTGGGTGTCCTTCAGTGACTGATTCTGAAGTAAATAAGTAAGTGTTGGTCAAGTGAATAACTCCTTGAATCATGCCAAATGCTTTGCTTTAAAAGCCGCAGTGAAGCCGCTTTCAGAAAGCTGAACCTGCTATGCTACCATTTTTTGATGATACTGAAATAGATCTATCAAGTGTTACCATATTAAGGAACTTATTATTGGACGGGACATTGGATGCCAACCGCATATTCTCAGAAGAGTGACCGTGATTTAGTTTTAGCCTGTCAGAAGCGTGAGCCTCAGGCTTTTGAAGAGCTCGTGAAACGGCACCAGCGCACTGTCTATTCGTTGCTCTATCAATTGGCCCCCGATTGGGAAGATACCTCTGACTTGGCGCAGGAAGTTTTCATCCGGGTTTGGCGCTCTATTAACAATTTAAGAAATCCGGCCTCTTTTCGGGGCTGGCTCACTCAAATTGTCACCAATCTCTTTTATGACGAATTGCGCAAGCGACCCCGTCGCCTGCCTACGGTTTCTATGGATGATTCCCATGGTGGAGAAGACGGTGAATCGGACGGTTCCACCCGCGATATTCCAGACACCGGCATCTTGCCGGACGAAAAAATTCTCAATAAAGAAATCTCGGAAGTGATACGTCAAGCAATGTTGCGTTTGCCGGAACAGTTTCGCACAGCCATCGTCTTGAGAGAAGTGGAGGGCCTAAGCTACGACGAAATTGCAGTGATAACACAGACAGAGATGGGAACGGTGAAATCTAGGATTGCCCGTGCCCGGACCAAACTGCAAGAGTTGCTTAAGCCATACATTGAACAGTCACAGTCGGTAACTGAGGTCTCTAGTGATGGTTGACTCTGCTTGCGATAAGTATAAGGATGAGCTTTCGGCCCTGCTTGACAATCAAGTGGCCCCTAGCTTGAAAAGTGAAATAGAATCGCATCTTGAGGCTTGCCACGATTGTGCAGCCGAGTTCGAGTCTTTGAAAGCGGTTAGCAAATTACTGGGCAAGGCTTTTGCCTCTGAGGATGAAACCCCTGATATTTGGTCAAAGCTCGCCCTTGATATGCCGTCAGTTTGCGATGTGATTGTCGATGACTTGTCGGCTTATTTAGATGGTGAGCTAACCTCGCCGGCCCAAGAAGGGGTCAATCAGCACTTGAAAGACTGCTCTGATTGCCTGGCTAAGTTCACCGCTTTAAATCAAACCAATCGCCTATTGGCTAAGGGCTTGGAGTTACCCCAGAGTGTTGACGTCAATCTCTGGTCATCTATCAAAGAAAGGCTTACCGCCGATTGTGCATTGATCGACAATGAGCTTTCTGCCTACTTAGACCAAGAAGTTGTCACCTTGCGTCACCGCGAGATAACCAAGCACCTGACAGATTGTTCTAATTGCCAGGTTGAGTTTGGCAAACTGACAAATGTTGGCGATATTATTCGTGATTCTTATAAACCAACAATTCCAGATGACTTCGATCTCTGGCCAGGTATTAAGAGCAAGCTACAAGTTATTCCTTTCACTCCCAAGACCCAGACTTCTACTACTTCTAGCAAAGTTAAGGGTGTAATTGATCGACGTGTTTATGCACTGGCAGCCGTAGCCGCTGTTTTTGTATTAGTTTTCGGATTGGGAGCTTTCTGGCTCAACAGTCCTGAACAATCAAATGTCCGTCAAGTTTCTGCCGAGGGTTATTTGATTGATTCATCGTTGTTGCAACCAGCAGATAAAGCTGAGGCGGTAGTTTATGAAGAGTAATTCGCACGGAGTAAAGAGTGCAGCAAACGGGCTTATGTCTGCCGCCCTATCTTTGGCAGCTGGCTGCGCTTTAGAAGTATCCTTCCCACCAGAGAGTATGGCTCAAGATGCCCAGCCAACTTCTTGTAATGTTGATTGGACTAAGCTCAATCTCACGCCGCAACAAAGCAGTCAGATTCAAAGCTTAGAACAGCAGTGGTACAAAGACTTCAACGAATTGAGCCCACAGATTCGCGATGAGCAGTCCAAGCTGCAAAAACTTCTTTCCGACCACAATGCTGATCCCATTCAAGTGATGGCTCTGCAACAGTCAATTGCTAGACGACGAGAACAGCTTAGTAATGCCGCTATGCAAAACTATCTAAACAAGCGCAAAGTGCTTGATGAGAAGCAGCAGAAGCAGTTGGAAGAAATGATGCGAGTGATGATAAGTAATCGCAGGCAGCAACTGAACCCTGGTGCCCAGACTGAAGTTATGCCCGATAAAATTCAAAGCCTCATGCGACGCGTGCGAGACATATTCCCGATGGATTCTAAATAGAAGAGTTAGTTCAAAGGGTTTGTTGAAAAGAATGAGTAAAAGTAGTTTCCCTGGAAACTACTTTTTTTTTTGAGCATCTATATAGATGCGCAGAATCACTTTTGTTTGGTAACTTGTCTTGATCTCTTGTCTTGTTGATTCTCTCATTAACCAAATCGAGCTTTTGTTGTCAGCATGATGCGCTTGGAAGTGGCTCTATGAGCTGCGTTTCATCAGTCTTTTCGCTAGTTGGAATGTTTAGTCTTCATCTATATCTGATCGATTAGCAATCGATGTTGCTTTGCTTCAAATATGAAGATCTTTTGGACATGGAGGAATTTTTTGCGATCCGAATATATTGCGAAAGTGTATGTTTAATGCCTCTTGTAGGCATTGTTAGCGATAGAGATCGATTGCATACTTAGCGATGCAACACCATCAGTGGTGCCTATTATTAAAACTGATCAGACCCTTTGATCAGCATGCAACTAATCTCGTATAATGATTCACTGTTAATAGGACGAGCCGCTAGCTCAATAGGGCATCCGATCCTCTACAAGATATATCCGCTCTCAACTCCTGTGTTTACATGAGAAGTGCTGAGCGCGTCTTTGATGTGGATTTTTTCCATTCCCAGAAAGAAAAATTTGAATAAGGTAAAGAACTGAATGTCCATTTGTATTGCTCCAGCCCTCCAGCCAAAAACTGAATATTTAGTCCCTGCTAATGTTTTGTCTTTTGTTGACCGTACTCAGTCAAATTCAGCTGCAGTCCCAGGACCAGCCTCTAGCCTGCGTTCTGTTGCTGCGCGCTCCTTTAGTGCTCGTACAATTGCTATTGCTAGTGCACCACCTGTAGATGAATTGAAGTACCGCAAGCTCATTGACCTTGCTGTCAAATATGGCGCTCGGCTATTGGCCTTGAAGCGTCGCGATATTGCTATTCGCTATCAGCAGTGGTGTCAGATCAGCGAAGCTCAGCCCGGTTCTATAAACCGTGGCAGCGAGACTGAATCTTATTGGCGCAATAAAAATCTGTATGTTCGTCGAATTTCGAAAAAATCAGAGACTACAGCAGTCTTTATGCCGGTTTTGACAGAAATTGCTTGTCTTTTTTCTGGTGGTTCCAGTCTGCTTATCACCATTGATGAAACTGAACACACGGCGCGTTTTGATGTCATTGAGAACCTCGGCAAGACCGGCTATTGCCTCGATGGTCTCGACTACGATCTGGCTCTTAGTCAGGTATTTAGCCTACTTAAAGAAATCGAAGGGGTATAGCTAGTCGTTACTGCGATTGCTTAGCTACTCTTCATAAAGTGTGACCGCCGGCCATTGAGCCGGCGGTCTTACTTTAAGCACTAAAATACGTCAGTACTACTTGTCCTTGAGATTGGCTTGCAATTCACGCACAGTTTTGTCGAGGTCTGCTAAGTCTTTCAAGCATTCCTTAAGGTCTTTGTCGCTAAGAATTGGTGACAATTTCTTACCCTTGAGACGATCCTGTTGGCGGTCTTGTTCTACTTTCCTTAATGCATTGCGTACGTTATCGATATCGATCAGGCTCTTGCCGAGGCTGAGGCCGACTTTCTTTTCTACGGAGGCACTGCGAGCAAGGGCAAGGTCAAAACGCTTCTCAAGGGCAGCAAACTGCTTACGGTCGATGTCTTTGGCTGTCTTGCCTTCTAATTTGTCGAGTTCGCCATTGAGTTTGTCTAATTCACTGGCAACACTTTCTAGTTCGCCGCTGCTGGCCTTGACCTGGGCCGAAATCTTTTGCAGCTGACCGACCGGGTCAATGACAGAGGGGTCAATTTGCGCTGTAGGCTTACTTGGCGCTTTATCTGTAGTTTTGGCTTTGTCTGCCGGCTTGGCCTTGCCTAGTGGCTGGGCGAGGGCTTGGCCATAAATGCCGCAATAGCTAAGTTCTAGGCTAATGAGGCTGAGCAGGAGCAAGCTCTTAGGGCTGATTGAGAGTTTAGGCATTTTCATATTGAAATAATAGTGCTTCAAGCTCCTACACGGAAGCTGGACGACGCCCATGAATGTAATATTATGAGCCCTAATTACATTTGAGGTGGCAGATGATCAAGGAGAAATTGGCTGAGATTGTGCAGCAGGCGTTTTCTGCAGCTTGTCTCGATGGCGCCATGGGCCCTCTCAAGTCATCTGCCGATTGCTCGGTGGCTGTTGTTATTGAAAAGCCAAAGTCTGCTGAACACGGAGACTTTGCTTGCGGAATGGCTCTCAAGCTGGCTTCGCAGGTTAAGACTGCACCTTTGCGTATCGCTGAAACTCTGGCTCAGTACATTGGCAAAAACGAGGCCTGCTCTGCCTATCTTGAAAAGGTAGAAGTGGCTGCACCTGGCTTTATCAATTTCACTCTTGGTACGGCCTGGTTGACTGAGACCATCAGCGCCGTGCATAACCTCGGCGCCGATTACGGCCGTGCTCCTGACCGAGATAAAAAAGTATTGGTTGAATATGTTTCGGCCAATCCCACCGGCGAATTGCATATCGGTCACGGTCGCAATGCTGTTTTTGGTAGTTGCTTAGCCAATTTGATGAAGTTTGGTGGTTATTCCGTTGACCAAGAGTTTTATATCAATGATTATGGCGAACAGATTTTGCAGTTGGGTAGATGCGCTTGGGCACTCTATCAGCGCTTGCTGGGGCAGGCGGTTGATTATCCGACAGAAGGTTATCCAGAAGAATTCTTGCGCGACTTCGTTCAGAGCGCGGTTGATAGTGTTGGAGATAAATATCTAAGAGTCGGTGATGAAGAGGGTTGCAGTATAGTTGGCGACCTGGTCAAGGATCTCATCATTGAGAATCAGAGAACACTTTTGAAAAGCTTGGGTATCGAGTTTGACGTCTGGTACTCCGAGCGCAGTTTGCATAGTGGTGGCAATGTTGTCGATGTGCTCAAAGAGTTCGACAAGCATGGTTTTACCTACGAAAAAGATGGTGCTTACTGGCTCAAGGCTCAAGAGCTTGGTGACGAGCGTGATCGCGTCTTGCGTAAATCAACTGGTGCCACTACTTACTTAGCTAACGATGCTGCTTATCACTTGACCAAGTATGGTCGCAACTACGATCTCATGATCAATATTTGGGGGGCTGATCACCACGGTCAGGTACCCGGGCTGAAAGGTGCGGTGCGAGCTCTTGGTCAAGACCCAAGCAAGCTAGAAGTGATTTTGACGCAGATGGTTAATCTTAGTCGCGATGGCCAGATTGTGAAAATGTCTAAGCGCGCTGGCACTGTCATTATGTTGAGTGAAGTGATAGATGAAGTCGGTGCCGATGCCACTCGCTACTATTTGGCTGAATCTAGTCCGCAAAACACCATAAACTTTGACCTCGACCTGGCTAAGAAAACCGGGCGGGAGAATCCAGCCTTTTATATTCAATATGCACATGCGCGCTGCTGCGCTATTTTGCGTAAGGCTTTAGAGCCCTCTACTAATAGTGAGAGCGGTGAAACTGAACAACCGCCGATCTCGGCTCACCAGTGGCAAGAATTTTTGCAAGAATACAAAGGCGATGAGCAAGGAAAAGTATTTACTGCTTTATTTGACTCTGATGCTGTAATTGCTGGTCATCAGAAAGCCTTGATTGCCAGGCTGGAAACTTTCCCTTCTGAAGTCGAAGAAGCTGTGCAAGCCCGTAATCCTGGGCGTATTGCTCGTTTTGCCTACGATTTAGCCAATGACTTGCAGAAATTCTATGAAGTATCGCGAGTGATCACCGATGATTTATCAGTCTCGAAAGCAAGACTAGGACTAATTTTTGCAACTAAGCAGGTATTAGCTAACGCACTGGGCATAATAGGCGTGTCAGCTCCAGAGCGGATGTAGGTTTATAGGTCGTACGCAAATTAGGGACCGAAAATTTTCATCAGGACTTCACGGTCTTGGCATCCGGTGCTAGGCTAGAGCTATGGCTCTCGCATCTATTAGTTTCATGCAAAAGGCGATTACATGCACGACAGGGCAGAGAACAATAACCGCGATAGCGGCAGGGACGAGCTTTCCGAGAAGTTCACTCTAGAATTCACCAAAGAAGAGGGGATGCTTCTGCTCACGAGCGCTAAATTGCTCGACAAACTTGTGGCTGGCGTCACTATCCATGCCCAAGAGCGAGATGAATTAATAAAAGAAATTATCGAAAAATTGGCTGGGTCTGTGTCGCCAGAGGTTTCTAAAGTCTCCGGGGAGTTGGCCGACGCTATTGTCGATTCAGTTATGGGTGCTGACGAGCTTGAGGATGACTATTCTTACGTTTCGGATGCCTTGGGTTTCAATCTAGTTGAAGGCGATTCTTTCCTCGATACTTACTCAGAAGAAGAGATTCAATCGTTGCGTCGCTCCATCGCTGAAGATGCCAGTAGAGAAGGCGAAGATTTTGCCTTTGAGCGACAAGCTGGGCAATTGAATCTATTTGAGGAGTCATGTTTCGACTCGGCTCAATATGCTCAAATTGATTTTCCTATGTACGCCACAGACGAGACTTTGCCGGTACTTGAAAATGCCATGATTAACCATCTTAGCGTCAGAGCCCAGTACTACAGTTTCGCTCGTGAATCTGTAGATACCATCACACTCAATCCTTTGGTAATAATCAAAGAGCAGGGGAATTGGCGCATGGTTGCCTTTTGCCATGAACTTAGTGAGATTTTGCTGTTCAGGGTCGATCGCATTAAAGAGATTATTGAGACGGCTCAAACTTTTGAAGCACCGAAAGATGTCAGTCAAATAAGTTATAAGCGCCTTCCTGTTTACTCGTGAAATAGCTAGTAAAATTTAGGGGCAATACTAAATCTTAGGAAGACCGTGACTAATCAAGCAAATTCAGGAGCAATAGCTCTCGGTAGTGATCATGCCGGCTTTGAATTAAAGCAAGTGATAAAAGACCTACTAATCGAGCAGGGTCTGAGCGTCGAGGATTTTGGCACCTTTTCTCTTGATTCTTGCGACTATCCTGATTATGCCAGGAAGGTTGCAGAGGCCGTTTCAAAAGGTTTGTGTGCTAGAGGCATTTTGGTTTGTGGTTCGGGAGTGGGCGTATCAATTGTTGCCAACAAAGTACGCAAAGTAAGAGCCGCTCTAGTGAACGAGGTTGAGGCCGCTGTATTATCTAGGCAACATAATGATGCCAATGTCCTCTGCTTGGGGGCACGTACTACTTCATCAGCCCTAGCCAAAGAAATAATTACAGCCTGGCTTACCACCCAATTTGAAGGTGGTCGTCATCAACGGCGCATTGATAAAATTGAGCAGTCTCGTCAGGGCGAAACGTTATTTGGCTGAGCTCCTAGCTCCTGATACCGTCAGCGGTGCTTTGACTGGTTGCAGCCGGCGCCAAACAGCAAAGCTTTCACTGAGCAAATTACCTTGCTCATCATAAGCTGGGCCAATTAATGTACTGTCTGGTTCGCGCTTGAGCCAATCAGCTTCAAAACGACTAAGAGTGGCGACGAAGCGCTCATTGGCGAGGGCATCGCGCAGAGTAAGGCAATGACGTTTGCCGTGCACCCCGTGAGATTCTTCGAGCATGGCGGCAATGGCAGCGGCTCTCTTTTTAGCGCTGCCCCGTGCGCGCTTTTCAGCGTTGTAAGAATTACCTACCAGTAAGAATGTTTTGCCTGGCCAGGCTTGACTGCTCTTATACGGGGCGAGGTCGAGCCGACGCTGCAGAGAATCTGGGCTAATTGCTGAATTCATTTTGGTCAAAAGGGTTTTGACTTCTTCTTGCCTTGGCATACATTCCCCTTTAATTTGAAATTGCTCTATAGATACTTTTCCACCGCTCACAGTCGGATAAACTAACGAAAGTGAAATTAAGGGTTTGATGTGAAAATTTTAGTTGCACCCTGTGCTTATAAAGGAACCTTACAGGCCTCGGATTTGGCCAGAGCCATAGCTCAGGGCCTTAAAGATGGGCTTGAGCAGCAGTCTCGAAAAGCAGAAGCAGAAACCGAGCCAGAAGTCGAAGTAGAGCTGGCGCCGGTGGCCGATGGCGGTGATGATACGATCGCTTGCCTGCATTTAGCCCGGGGCGGCTACTTTGTCTATGACACTGTTAGTGGTCCTGTTTCTCAGCCTGTTCGGGCTGCCTATTTGCGCATGGGCCCATTGGCCGTGGTTGAACTAGCACAGGGCAGTGGCATTGCTTACTTGAAGAAGAGTGAGCTAGCACCTCTGCGCGCTCATACATTCGGCACCGGCCAGATGCTGGCCAAAGCAATTGCCGATGGCGCCAGTGAAGTGGCTATTATGCTTGGCGGTAGCGCCTCTACAGACGGTGGCAGTGGAGTTTTGGCTGCTCTTGGGGCCAAGTTTTATGATGCTCTAGGAAATCCTATTTTGACCAGCGATACTGAATGTGGTGGCGGTGCTTTGTTGGCTGTGGCCCGGATCGATCTTACTGACTTGAGGCGCAATGTGGCCGGAGTAAAGTTTTTGATTGCCACAGACGTTACTAATGCACTGCTAGGAGCTGCCGGAGCAGCAGCTATTTTTGCCCCACAGAAGGGCGCCAGTGCCGAGGAAGTCGCTTATCTAGAAAAAAGCCTTGAACATTTTGCCACAACCTTGGAGATTGCCACTAGCAGTGACCAAGGTTGCCGTTCTTGTGCAGGAGCCGGAGCTGCTGGTGGTGCCGGTTTTGGCCTGGCTTTGGGGCTTGGGGCCCAGTTTACTTCAGGCTTTCACTGGTTTGCCCAGGCCACCAATTTAACTGAAAAGCTCAATTGGTGCGATCTTGTGGTGGTGGCAGAAGGTTGTCTTGATAGTCAGTCACTGGCTGGCAAGGCCAGTGGAGAAATCTTGAAATTAGCCAGCTCAGCGGGTAAGCAAGTCGTAGCACTGCCGGCCTGCTCACAGCTAAGTCGCGAGCAAGAAAAGCTATTCGCTGCCGTCATACCTACTACGGTTAAAGATAACATCGCTACTTTAGATAGCGTCAGGCAAGTGGCTCAACATTTTGTTGAAACTAGCGACGTTTTTTCAAGAAGCTAAGCATGTCGTTAGCTAGAGTGCTATTCACCGCTGGTTTAGCTTCAAATTGACCTGGTGCCGCAGCATGGGCTGGTTGAATTAAGCCGTCAGGCTGGGCCTTTGCTGGTAGAACTTTTTCACCAAGACTCGCTGGATCTGGCAATTGGTTGATTCTTTGCACCGGCATCGCTTCATAGTTGCTCATGGTTGAGCTGGTCTGTTGCATTTGTTGTGGTTGAACTGCTTGCGATTGCATTTCTTGTGTCATGCCAGTTTCAGAGCCATAGCTCTCAATTGGAGCTTGTGCTGTGGTCTGCACATTTACATTGACATTAGCCATTTGGCCAGGAGCAGCTGAAGCGAGAGTCTGTCCAGCACCAGCGGAGCTGGCTAATTGATTTGAAGGGTCAACCGTCCCTAATGAAAGTTGTTGGCCAGGGTGAATCATGCCAGGATTTGAACCAATCAATTCGCTATTGGCCTTGTAGATATCGCCCCATTTTGTGGCATCACCCAGTTGATCATGAGCAATATCCCACAGGGTATCGCCCGATTGCACTGTGTACTGACCGGCTGCGCCAGGAGTTGCGGCCGAAGCAATATCGGCTTGGCTGCCAGGTAATTGAATCGTGGTGCCTGGTCTGATTAACTCTGGATTAGCGCCCAAGACATCGGCATTCATTTTATAGATGTCGTTCCACTTAGTGGCATCGCCGAGGTTATCCTTGGCAATATTCCAAAGATTGTCTCCAGAGCGAATTGTATAGCTGCGAGGCTCAAGGTTATTAGCTGCTTGAGCTTGTTGGCCCTGCTCTAAAGGTTGGTTGTTTTGAGCAACTTCTTGCTGTTGTTGCATTTGTTGCTGCTGTTCTAGCTGCTGCTGCTCGAACTGCTGTTGTGGGTTCAATTGTTGCTGTTGAGCTTCAACTTGAGGTTTGTTGTTAACCGGCGCCTTAGCTGTCTGATGAGCGTGATGGTTGCTGGTTTTAACAGAATGAGTAGTGCGGTCAAAGGTCTTGTGCGTGCGGGCTTCTGCTTTGGCTTCAGGCTTGGCGTGCTCAACCTTGTGATTGACAGCATCATGTTTTACAGCATGATCTGCCTTTGCACTTACTGCATCATGTTTGGCTACGACTTTGTCGCCCAGGCCGTCGGCCTTGAGGTTCCCATTACTACCATCTAAGCTCAGTGATTTGGCTTTCAGCCCACCGAGGTTTTCAGCGCCGCCTTTGACTGTGTCTAAGCTTGGTTTGGCGCTGCCAACTGTTGACTGGAATGAATCAGATTGGTTGCCCATGGCGAGCAAATCATTGTTAATCGGCTCACCAAAAGTTGAGCTGCCGACATTAAGTGACGCAGTGCTTGGTGTCTGCATCGGTAGCGATTGAGCCATGCTCTGGGCGTTGAGGTTGTGCCCGGCGCTGCCAATGCTATCGCTGAACAACCTGTTATTGCCAGCAATCTGAGCCCCTGGGGTATTGGCTGATAGACTTGGGCCCGATAGATGACCTTGACCTTCAAATTGCAATTTTGCCATATTGCCAGAGCCACTGACATTAAGGGCGTTGCGGCCAAAGGCTTGCTGGGAGAAAGGTTCGCCTTGACCAAGAGAAGTGTTTAATTTATTAGAGAGTAAATCGGAGTTGAAGCTGCCACTTAAGTGTCCAGGTAAATGACCCCCGATTCCACCGATTTGACCGAAGAAGGGAGCATTGCCGGGAAGCAGTGAGAGGTTGAGGCCAAGGTGCTCGGGTTTGAAAGCGTTAAGGGCCGAGGCCAAATGATTGCCACCTAGATTGCCTAATAGTGATTGATCTATGCCAAGGGTCATGCCTAGATGGGTGCCAATTTGGCTCAAAGCTTCAAGTTGTGTTCCGAAGAAGGCTCCGAGAGCTTCGAAGAAACTGCTAAATAGACCGATGTGACCAGGCATCTTTGTAATCATATTGATTAGCGGAGAAACTGCTTGCTCTCCACCTGGTGGTATGGCACCCAGTCCGGCCATGGCGTCAGTGCCGGGCATCGCTGCCATGGCGGCGTCTTTTCCCACCGAGGCCACTGATGAAAACTGGTTCTGTACTTCGCGAGCAATCGAATCTGATCCTGAGTTAACCTGGCTGGCTGCCTGGTCGAGTGGTTCTGAAGATCTGAATTCGAGGGATGACATTTGTGAATCCTTGAAAGCCGTTCTTTCAATCTACAGCCGGGGTCGACGCTTGTCCATGGGGACCATGGGAGGATTCCCACGGTTTTGAGCGAGAAAACGCTTATTAGTCAAAAGTTTTATCTTCGGCGGCCTTCCCGTCGTTTGTAATCAACCCAATCACTGAAATTGCTTAGGTTTTCTGGCTTACGTTTTCTGAGGTCAAGCGGTTAAAATTCCCAGTAATTTAGTAAGAATGGTTATCTTCGTGAATATGAGAAAAAACCTGTCGCTTTCATTTCTATCGGGGTCTGCGCTACCTCTAGTTTTGGTCTGTCAGCTGGCTGCACCTTATGCCCACGCTCTGGAACATTCGTTACCCGAAGCTGGAGAGAAAACTGCAGCAACAACGCCTACAGTTTCTCTAGCGGCAGCTAATCTTGCTCAATTAGCCAGTGACTATCGTGCCGCTGCCGATGACCTCAGCTGGGCCCGCTATGCGACCTACTTGCGAGACTTGCTTGCTCTGCCTCAGTTTGTCAGTGCTGAGCCTGCGCAAATAATTGCTGCCAATCCGTCACTTTCCGAATTCAAAGTGAAAGTTAGCGAGACTGGTATTGGCAATTTCCGCATTTGGAGTTTTCCCCGCATTGTAGAAAGCCATGCTGTAATTTTTCAGACGCCTGCTCGCACTACCTCTGTGCCATTACCTCAAGCTGTGGCATTTCGTGAGGCAAGAATTGTCGGCCTGGCTTCTGCCCCCGCGGCCGCACCGCTGAAGCCCGGCGCTGCAAAGGGCGCTCATCGTCAGCACCCGGCTGTTCACGCTCCTGTGCATCCTGCTGCTCATGCTGCCATTGGACCTAAGTCACTAGTGCTGATTGGTGCTGATCGTAACAACAGCACATTGTGGTTTAAGGGTTTTCAGTTGGTTGAAGGAATGCCCGAGGCACCAGAGTTGTTTAGTTCTTTGCCAGCTTTCTTTACTCAGAATGTCACTGGGAAGGCCGCCTTTTCGGGCAACGACATCGTCTTGACGATTCAGCCTCCGCTTGTTCGTAAAGAGAAAGTTGAAGAAGAAAAACCGGCTGGGGTTGTTAAAGATACTGTGTCTAAGCCGGTCGCTGCTGCCAGTTCTGCTGGCTATAAAGTAGTGCTTAAGTTTGTTGCTGGCAAATATACACTTTCAGGTCATATGCCAGATGATGCTCCATTTTCGGTGGCCTTGAGCTTCGCCCAAGCTGTTGCTGGTGCTAAGCCAGAGTTGGCGAAGTCATGGTTGGTTGATAGCAAGCTGGTTTCAATACCCAAGTATCTTGGTTTGTTCGGTCGAGTTAGCCCGCCTATGCGCCTGGTGGCTATGTCTAATGCCGCTGGTTCCAGCCGCTATCGCCTCGTTACCTCAAGCAAAGATGACTTGATTATTGAAGTGGGAAGAATTCTGCAACCTGGTCGCTTGAAGGGCCAACTGGCTATTAGAGCCTTATTCATTGCTCCTCCAGATGCCATAGCTCAGCGCTTGAGCGGCACCATGGTTCTGCCTGGTGGCTCTCCAGCTGCAGCTGTTAACCCAGCTAGTGCCAAGCCAAAGAATTGAGGAAATGGCTGACTTTTCACCTAGTGATTTACCTCGAGTCTCTCCTGGCGCCAGCAATGAAAGGGAGTCTGCTGAGAGTTATCTCAATTCATCCCTGTCGTTTCTTACTTTCTCTTATCGTGAGAATCTCTATAGTCAACTCGATAAACTTGTTGAACAGGGTAAAAGTCTTGATGGCTTGATCATTGATTTGATGCAGACTGGCTTTTCGCTGCCGCTTGATGCCTTAGTGAAATTTTCCATGTATGCAAAAAAATTGCTTAACCCGCAAGGAGTGCTACTTTTCGTCAAGGGCGATGGTGCCATCACTTTAACCAAGGATGACCCTGCCGGTGGTTTGACGTTCAATATTTACGATAGTCCGTTTGGAATATTTACCCGCTATCCCCTCCTCGCTGACTACGCTTGTGCCACTGTCAGTGGTATTGATAGAAGAAGACTGAAGGGCGGCGGTAGTACTCTTGCTAATCATATTTTGTCGACCTCTATTCCGGTTTTGACCAACGATGGAAAACAGATCAAAGGTGACTTTACTTTGCCTGCTCCCCAGAATTGGGTTATGCAAATGGTTGAAGACTATGCCTCAGTAGAGTCGATTGTGCGCAATGTCGAGTCGCATCACCAGCTGCCTTCTGACGAAGCCTTGCGAATTTTGCAAGAGCTTGAGGCTGCTCGCTTGATTTTTCCTGTGTTCTCCCGCATTCAGTTTCTTTCTAATTGTTATCACAACCGCAAACCTTTCCGCCTCGGCCGCTACATGGTAGCTTGTGGCATTGTCACTGAAGCTCAGTTGAGAGAACTCTTAGAGCGTCAACAAGAAGAAGGCTGGGGAAAATCGCAGCGCACTTTCTTGGGGCTCTTGGCTGTGCGGGCAGGCTATATAAACACTCGTGAGCTCGAAGTTTTGCTCGACGATCAATATCTCTATGGTGGCTATCACCGCCGTACTGAAGATGAGCTGCCTGGAGTTTCGCGCACTGTAAATATCGAAACAATGCGTGATTCGATGATTGGCAGCCTTGGTGCTATTGACACTGCCGGTTTGCTGCAATCTTTGGCCACAGCAAAGAAAACGGGTTTGCTCACAGTTGAAGACCGCGACAAAATATTGATTGTCGCCTTTGTTGAAGGTAAGCCAACCCATGCCAAGATGAATAAACTTTTGGGCTATCATGCCATGGTTGAATTTCTTACAACCTGGGGCGAAGGTATTTTTGTCTTTAGAGACAAAGGTGTTTCGCAAGAGTTTGATGATACCTGTCGTATCACTCAGACACTAGAGCGACTTTTGTTAGATTCGGCCCTGTGTCAAGATCAAGTCAGTCAAATCTTTGCTAGTTTGCCTCAGGGACGCGATTCGATTCTAGAACGAGTCTGGAATTTTGAGATGCTCTGGCAGCAATTAGCAGGGACCCCCTTACGCCTCATGGATGAGACTGTTCTCAGTAATGATGAACGCTTTATGATTGCTGATCTAGCAGCTCAGATTGACGGTCTATCTACTTTGGATGAAGTAATTAAGGCTTTTGATAATTGGCCGACTCATAAAATTGTCAAAGCACTGTTTATGCTAGTTGAACTGAAACTAGCTAGTATCCAGCAGGCTAGTCTCTTCCGGCCACTTACCGTTTTGCAAAAGATCGGCTCGGAGATGCAAGAGCTTATCGGAAGGGAAGACAACAAAGCTTTGCTTCATTCTTCTCTCCATTACGTGCATGGTGATTCACCGGCGAAAGCACGCTTTCATATCGATCATGAAGGGCGTATCTCAGTTAACTTGTCTCAGATGAAGAGAGCAGGGGTGCCAGTTTCGGCTGTGTTGCTCGAACTCAGACGTTGGATGGAAGCTTATCTAGCCTATTGTCGCAGGCAGATTGACGCCAAAGTTGTCGACGAAATTGTTTCTCGTGTGATTAGTACCAGTACATAAATATAAATAGGAATCATGGCATGCATGTAAAATTGGCAACTGATATTGGCTCCATTAAGGTCGACCTGCTTATCATCGGTGTTTTCGCCCAAGAAAGCATTGCTGATGTATTGGCTGAGTCAAAACTGAGCAATTCTTCTGGCAAAAATGTCGATAAGCATCTTCTAGACTCTTTGGCTAAAATGGCTGCAGAAGAAGGTTTTGCTGGAAAAGCAGGTCAGCAACTGATGTTGCCAACCTATGATAAGGCTCCGTTTAAGCGCTTGCTGTTGGTTGGTTTAGGCAGTGCCAGTGAAATTAGCGCAGCAGCTTTTCGCAAGCTTGGTGTACAAGGTGCTAAGCGCATGGCTGCCATATCTAGTGCTTCTGCCGCTGCTAGCAAGACCAAGGCTGCTAACGTTTCGCTTTGTTTGCGTGTCAGCTCAAGTGCTAAAGGTAAGTCTGCTAAGAAAATGGCAACATCTTTCAGTGCAGCTGCTGGTCTTGAGGCTGTGGTTGAAGCTTGGATTTTGTCTTCCTTCAGTTTCTTGAAGTATAAGTCGGTTAAAGATGACGATAAAGCCGCTAGTCAAAAAGTTGATAGCTTGAATCTGACCCTCCACGTTCAGGCCTCTAGTCTTGACCTTTCCACTGTGAAGAAAGTCAGTGAGAAGGCAATTGCTATGGCTTCAGCGACTAACATGGCTCGCACCTTGATTGCTGAGCCACCATCGTATATGACACCAACTAGATTGGCCGCTGAAGCTCAGCGTATTGCTTCTGCCCATAGTCTTTCTGTCAAAGTACTGCAGCCTGCTCAAGTAGAAAAGCTGGGCATGGGAGCGCTCTTAGGTGTGGCCAAGGGCGCGAAAGAACCGTTGCGCTTGATTGTTCTCAAATATACTGCGCCTAAGGCTAAGAAAACTATTGGTCTGATTGGTAAAGGCATCACCTTTGATTCTGGCGGCCTCTCTCTCAAGACCGCTGTAGGTATGGAACATATGAAATACGACATGGCGGGGGCAGCGGCAGTGCTTGCTGCCATGCAGGTTATTGGTCAACTCAAGCCCAATGTGTCGGTCTTGGCCGTGGTGGCATCAACAGAGAATATGCCTGGTTCTAATGCCCTGCATCCTGGTGATGTGTTGAAATCAATGAACGGCAAGACTATTGAAGTTAACAACACTGACGCTGAAGGGCGCTTAATTTTGGCTGACGCCATTACTTATGCCATTCGAGAAGGCGTTGACGAATTGATCGATATTGCCACGTTGACTGGGGCCGTGGTTTCTGCCCTAGGTAGAGTAGCGGCTGGTATCATGGGCAGTGATCAGGCACTGGTTGACAATGTCATAGCTAGCGGTAAAATCTGCGGCGAACAGTTCTGGCAGCTGCCTCTGTTTGTAGAATACAAAGAGGGTCTGAAGAGTGATATTGCAGATTTGAAAAATGCTGGCTCCCGTGGTGAAGCGGGCTCTAGCTCTGCTGCTATGTTCCTCAAAGAGTTCACAGAAGGTAAGCCTTGGGCTCACCTCGATATCGCTGGGGTGGGTTGGATTGACCGAGAACGCGACGAGCTATGCAAAGGCGGCACCGGATTTGGTGCTAGAACTTTGAGTAACTACGTTCTATCACAGGGCAAGTAAATAAAGCTTATTCCTTAGCCTTTAGTTGACTAGTTGTGTAATTGTTCTCATCAGTGGAATCAACGAGTCAGTGTCTCTGCCATCAGTGACTGTGACGAGAAGGCCTCCACCAAAATCGGCAATAACGACATAGCCCCGGGGTGTTCTTGAAACAACCTGGTGCACGCGGTCATGACCCATTTTCTTGGTGACATGTTCAGTGTTCATATAGACACCGAGTGCCCAAACTCCTACTGATTCAGCGTCCATATCTCCAGGCATGGTGTTAGCAATCAATAGACCATCATGGCCCACGATCACTGATCCAATTACGCCCTGCTGAGTTCCTATCTGACTCAGTAACGACTGCAAATCTTGAGATGCCTCTAGAGTGAGAATTCTCATCTTGCCTTCATTCAAGTCTGAACTGGTCAATTTGCCAATCTTATCTAGATCTTTTTGATCGAGTAAGAATTTGCCAATTGAAGCAATTCTGCCAGATCCAGCGTCTTGGTTTTGATCACCAGAAGCATCGAGACGGCCGATACCAGCAATCTTAGGTGGGGAGACCTGCTCACCGCCTTGATCTGGAATCGCATAGGCATCAGGCTTAGAAGCGGCGTCTTCTGGAATGCCAAGATTGTCGGAGAATATCCGGTTCATGACATTGTCGTCAACTGAGAATAGACCACCTTTAGCGGGCTCTGGGCTAGTAGCAAAGTTTGCTGCGGGTGCTTGAGCTGCCGGTTGATTCCATGCCGGTGGTGTGGGAGGAGTGGGTGAACCCCAGCCACTGGGCTGAGCTTCTGCAGGTGCAGCGGCTGGTGCATTGGACCAACCACTAGGTCCACTAGCAGGTGGTTGTTCCATTCCCCATCCACTAGGTGCTTGCGGCGCGCCCGACCAACCGTTAGCTCCACCGGCTGCTGCAACTGGGGCTGGAGTTGGTGCCGATACTCCCCAACCTGAAGGTGCTGCCTGCTGTTCGGCGCCGGTATTCCAACCAGGAGCGCTGTTGGCAGCCGCTGGTGGGGCAAAATTGTTCGGCGCTGCGGCTGCAGATTGAACAGGCGAGATGGTCGCTTGCACACCAACTTGTGTGGACGGTTCATCCACGCCAAGATTGCTGCTGAAGAGCTTATCGAGGTCGTTATCGGTTAATTGGAATAGACCGTTTTTGGCGGCATTTGGATCAGCGGCTGCCGCTGGGGCTGTGATGTTTGGTGCCGCTTGAGGTGGGGCGAAGTTGTTGGTTTGTGCTGGCTGGGCAACCGGAACTAGATTCGGTGCTTGAGCCGGTGCGCTAGCCGAAGCTTGCGGTTCGGCACCATTATTGACCAGGGTGCGGCCAACTGGTTCGCTAACGCCCAGGTTATCGCCGAAGATCTTGTCGATATCTTGATCGCCCAGGTTGAACATGCCGCTAGGAGCAGCTTTGTCAGTTACTTCTGGAGCAGCTACTGGAGCTGGTGCGAAGGTCGGTGCAGCAGCTTGTGGCACTTGAGACTGACCCCAGGCGGGCGGCTGGCCCCACTGGTCGGTAGTACTTACTGGAGCTGCTTGAGGTTGTGGTTCACTGCCCCACGCCGGAGAGGCAGTGGCGGCGGCATCCCAACTGTTGGCTGGAGCTGCTGCTGCTGGCGCCTCAGTACCCCAAGCTGTTGGCGATGGTGAACCTGCAGTTGCAACTGGTGCAGCTGGCGCTGCCCATGCGGCTGGTGCTGCCGGCTCTGAGCCCCATCCTGATGGAGCAGCGGCAGGGCTCGGAGCTGGTTCTGGAGATGCACTGACTGCCCCCCATGGTGTTGTGGTGGGTTGTTCTGGATGAGTTCCCCAGGTGCTACTAGCGGCCGGAGTCTCACCCCAAGCGGCTGGTGCGGCCGGCTGAGCAAAGCTCTGAACTGGAGCTGGTGCTTGCTCAGGTTCAGCTTTAGTCTCTTTACTGCGTTCTTGAATCGGAAGATCCCAGCGGCTATCTGCACCACTAGCAGGGCCACCTAATACTGTGCCCATTTTCTCTACAATCTGGTTAACTGGGATACCGGATGAATTAACGGCTGGTATCACTGGTGCCGCTGGTGGTGCGGCTGCTGGCGTCTCGGCAGCACTGCGTGCTTGAATTGGTACATCCCAGCGGCTATCGGTTGCTGCACCGCCACCGAGGACAGAACCCATTTTCTCAACGATCTGATTGACTGGTAGGCCTGAAGAACCAACCGCCGATACCGCTTGGGGGGCGGGTAATTCAGCGCTAGCACTGCGTGCTTGAATTGGCACATCCCAGCGGTCAGCCGATGCCGCTGCTGGAGCTGCTCCAGCCGGTGCTGCTTCTCTCGGCCGGTCTTGAATTGGTGAATCCCAGCGGTCAGCCGATGCCGCTGCTGCTGGGGCTGCTGCCTGGGCTGCCGGTGCCAGTGGTCCTGTCTTAGGTGTGAACGATTTCCATACACCTGTTTCCATCTGTTCACCTTCCGGTGACCAACTTTGATTGGCAGCCATGGCTGGTGTCGCTGCTGCAGGAGCAGGAGAAGTTGCAGGTGCAGGTGCACCCCAAGCGGCTGGCTCTGTGGATGATTGAGGTGCAGCTGATTGTCCCCAGCCCATAGCAGCTGGAGGTTGTTCTTTGTTTTCTGGTTGAGCTGGCGCTCCCCAAGCAGAGTCAGCAGCTGGAGCTGCTATAGCCTGAGGGGCTGCAGCGGCGGCGGCCCAAGGATCACTAACTGCTGGAGCTGGAGCGGCGGCAGGAGCTGCCGCAGTTGACCAAGGATCATTAACCGCTGGAGCTGGAGCGGTGGCAGGAGCTGCCGAAGCTGCCCAAGCATCATTAGTAGTCGGAGCTGTCGAGGCAGCGGCCCACGGATCACTAGTCGCAGGAGCTGCAGCAGGACCTTGAGCTGCAACAGGAGAAGCCGCGGCCCAAGCATCATTAGTAGAAGCAGGAGCAGGAGCAGCGGCGCCCCAAGGGTCCTTAGCTGCCGCAGCTGGTGAAGCCGCTGATGCCCACGGGTCGGTTGCTACAGCTGCTGGTTGAGCTGGCTGTGCCCAAGGATCATTAGCTACAGGAGCAGGCGCCGTCGTCACAGCCGCAGACGGTAGTGAATTAGATGTATTGTTCGGTACTGGCGTGTTGGGAGCGCTCCAACTAGCAGCTTGTCCCCAATTGCCGCCATCGCCTTCGCTGGAGCCTGAAGGGCTAGGAGCTGTGCTGCTGGCTGGGCTAGACCAGCCGCCACCATCAGAGGCACTGGCCGCGCCAGAACCGGCTACCGCTGCACTTCCCCATGGATCTTGTCCATTCTGTGGTGGGGTTGGCGCAGCTTGAGGTAGAGCCGCTTGAGCTGTTGGGCTTGGAGCCGATTGAGCCGCTGGTTGACCCCAGGCGTCAGCAGCTTCCGAACCCGGAACGGCCCACGAATCAGATGACTTCAAAGGAACGCCAGTATTTTGGGCTGCCACGCCCGCTTGGTTTTCGCTACCCCAACTAGAACCCCAGCCGCTGTCAGTCTTAGCTGGTACTGAGGTAGGCTCCATAGCTGGTGCATTGCTGCCCCAGCCACTTTGAGTGCTGCTTGCACTACTTGTTGAGGCGGTTCCTGAACTCCAATCTAGACCACCGCCCGATGGAGCGGCAGGGTTAGAACCTGCGGTGGGCTTTTGCCCTGGTGGTGCCAAGCCAATTGCTGAGCCAGGATGTTGCTCGAATGAACTGGCTGGACTGCCAGCTGGTGCCCCACTCCAGTCTAGCCCTTGAGCTGTGACTGGTGCGCTCATCTTCTGCTTTATAGGTAGGCCAATTGGTGTTGGTGCACTCCAGCTTGAGTCAGCATCAGCAACTTCTTGACCTTGGCCCTGTGGGCGGCCGAAGTCTCCTCCGGTTGCAGGCATTTCTTGACTGGAGTAATCATCAGAATCCATCTCTAGAGGTGATAGTTTCTGTGATTCGGATACTTTTCGCTTGATCGATTCAGCCAGCGTGAGAGGCGCTTCGTCTAAAGGATTAGAAGTAGCACCACCTGGCATTCCAAATTTTTCGCCAAGAGATCTAGTGGTCGATTGATTGTCTCGATTTTCTGCGGCATCGTTGGCGCGGGAGCTAATTGATTTAAGACGAGAGAACGTTCCCATCTGATCTTCGCGTTCATCTGCTGAAATGTCAGCTTCTTTGTCTTTGCGGCCGAATTTGACTCCGGGTTTGCGTCGATCGTTTGTTGATTCAACTTCGTCGTCTTCGACTGGGTCTTTGCCCTTGCCTTTCTTGCCGCCTCTATTGATGGCGCCTTTTTTATCGGTCTTATCTGCCTTGCCTTTGCCAGAATCTTTGCTCTGGCTGGCTTTGGCCTTCGGTTGCCCACCACCAAACAAGTTGGTGAACATGGCGAAGATAGAACCTTTTTTCTGAGGGAGTTGTTCCATGATCGTTCTCGCGAGTGCTTCCGGGTTCTGGGGACGCAAATCGTCAGGAAGTGGAGTGTCCTGAGCGGCTTGAATCATTTGGTCGAGTTGGTGATGAAACTTTTGACCCGAGTCAGAAGTTTCTAGATGATTGACGAAGGCGCGATGCTCTTGTTTAGAGAGTTCTTCATCGAACGATCTTTGAATCAGTAATCTGTACTCGGCGTCAGACATGAGATATCAACCTTATATTTGCCATATTCTGCATCACCCGCGACCTAGACATTTGACTACTTGCACCCTGGCTCGGTAGAGCAAGGCCATGCATTTCTCTACTCTTTGATTGGTCACTATGGAAATTTGTTCGTAGTTAAGATCAAGGCTGTGTCGCAAGAGGAAAATTCGCTTTAGTTCTTGTGGCAAAGAACCGATACAGCGTTTTACTCTTTGCACCCCTAGCAATACAGTTGTTTCCCAATCCATACTGGCCGAACCATCTTGAGCCGGGTCTGTATCTTCTTCGTCTGGCGGTCCGCTATTCTGGCTGTGATATTCACCCATGGCTTCAACAACATATTGAGAAAGCCAGTCCCAGATAGACATATCAGGATTTTTCGGTAATCCTTGATTGAGAGCGCTAAAGGCATTATTGAAAGATGAAATGGTAACTTCGGCAGCATGTTCGTGGTCGCCAGTGCCTAGTAAGGCCACTGCGTAGATGCGCTCTTGGTGTACCCATATAAACTCGTTGCGCTTGTCATTGCCACCTTTCTTTAGGTCGGTGAGCACTGCAACTGCAGACTGGTCAAATTCTTTGGTGTTATTCTTCGATGGAAGCAGGGGCATGTTTGATGGTCTTCCCACAGAGGCTAATTAGACGTGCGTGCTCAGGTTACCTCGCGGTGCCTGAAGGCTGCCTCTGTGAAATAGTGTGATTTGAGAATGTAGCCGCTAAGATTGGTTTACTTCCCTCACCCGCGAATCTAAATTGCCACTATTCTAGATTGCCACTATTCTGAAACTAAGCTGCAACCGCCAAGACGCCTATTTATCAGTTTACCTGATATACGGTTTTGCGAAAGTATCTGGAGACATTGAATTGCACCGATTTGTACAATTAGTTTGCAATTTCAGTCTTGAACTTTTGTGCACCTCCATATCGACTGAGTGCTAGCATGTCTCAAGATGAAACCCGCTAACATAGATGTACCACGTTTGCATGGTGCTAACCCCTAACAGGACTGATAAATCGGCAATGTCTGTTGTAAATAGTTTTTCTGTGATTGTAAAGAATGCTGAAACTGAGGCATTTAATCTTGGATCAGTCACTCAGGCCCCACGCTCTGCAGCCGCTCGAGATCTCGAAGCGGCTTGTGAGAACCTTGTTTTTGAGCCTTCTGACAACAAAATTCCCGATCTTGTTCTTGCCGCAATCAAGTTTGTAATGACAGGCTATTTCTCTGATGCGCATCAAAGCGGTTTGTATAACCGTCAGCTGCGATTGTGGGAGACCATTTCTAAAATTGCTGTGGTGGAAGTGCAGCCGGTCACTAAGGGTTTTTTTCAAAAAATTACCTTGCCGGTGTATGAGCTGCTTTTCAAAACGGTAAACGGCAAGGTGCCAATAGTGGCTTTGGTAATTGAACCCTCAGCTACAGTTAGTCACCTTGAATTGTTGAAAGACTTTTTGGCTAAAGTGGCAAAGATCCAGGCTCAATCTGGCAATCAGGTTAAGGGAGCCTTCGTCATCTGTGATTCACCGTTCCCTCCAGCCATTTTGAGCTTTGTGGAAAAGGCCATTGGGGCTGACGATCCGGTGGCAAGATTTGATTCGATTTTGCCGCCACCCTACCAGGTACACATTAATTTGGTTGTCAATCTACATAACAAGTTTAAAAAAGACGAGACACAAGAAGATATAAAAGAATCAGATAGTGGCCTTGTTACAGGTCGATTGCAGTTGCTGCATCCCCAGTTGCGCGCTAAGAAAAATACTGAGCCTAAGGATGACCTCAACTCTAGCGCCGTGCAAATTAGCTTTCAGTAGGCACTCAATCTTAAATTCTAGAGCGGAATATTTCCGTGTTTGCGCCTTGGTCTTTCCACTCTCTTGTTGGCCTGTGCTTCTAGAGCGGCGATTAGTTTTGAGCGAGTCTCGTCGGGCATTATTACATCATCTATGTAACCGCCCTGGGCCGCAATATAGGGGTTGGCAAAACGTTCTCTAAACTCGCCCACTAGCTCAGCATTGCGCTTGCCGGTTGTGTCTTGTTTGAGCTCTTTGCGATAGAGTAAATTCACTGCCGCTTCAGCACCAACAACAGCTATCTCAGCGGTGGGCCAGGCAAAGTTGAAATCGCCGCCGACATTTTTTGAACCCATTACATCAAATGCACCGCCATAAGCTTTGCGGGTAATTACGGTTAACTTTGGTACGGTTGCCTCACAGTAAGCGTAAAGAAGCTTGGCGCCATGTCTGATAATGCCGCCAAATTCTTGGGATGTGCCAGGTAGGTAGCCTGGTACATCGACGAAGGTAATGACAGGGATGTTGAAGGCATCAAGAAAACGCACAAAGCGAGCGGCTTTAACTGAAGCATTAATGTCAAGGCAACCGGCTAAACGTTTTGGCTGATTGGCCACAATTCCTACAGAGCTACCACCAAGGCGAGCGAAACCAGTGATGATGTTGGTGGCAAAATGAGGTGCTATTTCAAAGAAGTCGCCCTTGTCAAAAATACGTTTGATAACGTCATACATGTCGTAGGGTTTGTTGGCTTCTACCGGCACTAATTGATTTAAGGCCGCTGCATCTTCCGGTTCTAAATCGTTTTCTGCGCCGTCTTCGCATAGGGTATTGGGTGCGGCATCAAGATTGTTACTGGGGAGGTAGGAAAGCAGTTTTTGCGTCAACCAGAATGAATCTTCTTCATCCTCGGCAAGAAGTTGAGCCACTCCAGAGCGCGAATTGTGAGTCATGGCGCCGCCCAGTTCTTCTAGGCTGACATCTTCTCCTGTGACGGTGCGTACAATTTCAGGGCCCGTGACAAACATGTAGCTTTTGTCTTTGACCATGATGGTGAAGTCGGTTACTGCTGGGCTGTAAACAGCACCACCGGCACAAGCACCATAAATCACTGAAATCTGTGGAATGACGCCAGAACAGCCGACATTGCGATAAAAAATATCGGCGTAGCCTGCTAGTGAATTTACTCCCTCCTGAATCCGGGCACCGCCACTCTCATTCAGGCCAATCACCGGGCAGCCAGCTTGTTTGGCTAAGTCCATCACTTTGCAGACTTTACGGGCGAATACTTGCCCTAAAGCACCACCAACAAAAGTGGCATCATGGGCAAAGAGATAAACGGGGCGACCGTCTATTTTAGCTTGTCCCGTTATCACTCCGTCTCCGTGTGCCACTTTGCTTTCCATGCCGAATTCTTGACACTGATGCACGGCATAACGGTCAATTTCTAAGAAGCTGCCTTCGTCCACCAACTTTTCAATGCGCTCGCGGGCCATCAAAACGCCGCGCTCATGTCTTTGATTCCTGACAGAATCAGCTACGTAGCTGGCTTCCTTGCGCTTGTCTTGAAGCTTCTTGTTCGGGTCTGACTTAAGCGTTTCCATCGGAAATAGACCTATATTAGGGGGCGAGTAAATAACCGGTTAGAAGGCAATGCCTTTCGTGGCCACCAAGAAGAAGTGAACTATTGTAAGGTAAATCGACATTGTACAGACATCCAAGATGCTGGTAATAAACGGACCGCTGGCATGAGCTGGTTCTACGCCAAAACGCCTGAATAGTATGGGCATTAGGGTGCCAATCACTACACCAAAAGTCATGGTGATGAAAAGAGAAACTCCCACCACTACTCCTAGTTGATAAGAGGACTGGTGCAAGAAGCGGCTAATAAGATAGGTGGCTAGTCCGCAGAAGAGACCGAGCAGCATCCCTACCTTTAGCTCGTGAAAAATATTGCGCAGGGCCGCCTTGAGGCTGAGAGCCGTTTTGCCACTACTTTGAATTTGAATACAAGTACTTTGGGTGGCAACCCCACCGGTGACTCCTGACAGCAGCGGCATAAATGATGCTGCTTGAACCATGTGTTGAATCACTGAGTCGAAGTGAGTAATGACCGAGGCTGAACCGCTCTCAATCAGTAGCGTAATGATTAACCACGGCAGTCTGGCCGAAAAGGCACTGCGCACGTTGTAGTTGAGGACGTCTTGATTTTCCGGGCCAGTGGTAATACCAGAAGATTGAAAGATGTCTTCGATTGCTTCTTCTTTTAATACGTCGATGACATCATCGGCGGTGATGATACCGAGCAGTTTCTTTTGCTTGTCAACCACCGGTAGAGTAAGCAAGTCATAGCGGCTCAAAATCTCAGCTGCTTGCTCTTGGTCTTCGTCGGCCTGAACGAAGACTAAGTCTTCATCCATCACGTCTCTCACCAAAATTTCTGGCGCTGCAGTAAGCAATTCTTTGAGAGTAACTTCACCGACTAGAACTTCTTCTTCGTCGACGACATAGACGTCATATATTTCTTCTTCTAAGTCTTCGTACTTTTCACGCAGATAGACGAGAGCTTCGGCCACTGTCATACCAGCATGCAAAGCTAGATAGTCAGTGGACATGATGCCACCGGCAGTATCTTCTTTGAAGGTCATAAGTTGGGTCAGGTCTTCTTGTGCTTCGACGTCTGAAACCTGGCTGATCAAATCACGAGCTTTGTCTTGGGGTAATTCAGAAAGTAGGTCAACGGCATCATCCGGCGACATGTTGCTGATCAGAGCTACTATGCTGATGTCGCCAAGGTCACGTAAGAGTTCAGTTTGACCATCAGGCTCAAGCTCAGCTAATAGAGCTGAGGCATTGTCAAGGTCTAGCAGACGAAAGCAAGAGATGCGATAGCTCGGGCCTAACTCCTCAAAGCACTCGGCCAAGTCTGCTGGGTGCTGATCGTTTAACAGCAAGCGCAGTTTCTGGCGTTGGCCAAGGTCGACCAACTCCGTTAAAACATTCGGCGCTATTAGCTGTTTTTCTGTCATAGCAATAACCCTACCAAGCCGGAGAGGTTGACAGAAGGGCTTTTGTCTAATTAGTTAACAGTTGGGAGGCAAGAAGGCAATTATGAGAACGAATTAGCAATCTAGTCGTCGAGATAACCCGCGAGTCGAGAAGACCAGTTTGGTTGACGCAACTTACGAAAGGCCTTGTGCTCTATTTGCCTAACCCGTTCTCTGGTGATATTGAAAAGTCTTCCCACTTCCTCTAGGGTCCTCTGCCGGCCGTCTTCTAGGCCGTAGCGAAGATGCATAATGTCACGTTCGCGAGGGGTGAGTTGACTGAGCATGCGACTTAGGTCTTGACGCATTAGCTCTTCGGCGGTTGTCGCATCAGGCCTGGTGGCCTCGTTGTCTTCAATCAAATCGCCAATATAAGTTTCGTCATCGCGGTTAAGCGGCATTTCCATTGAAACTGGCTCGCGGTCTGCGGCCATAATTTCTTGAACTTTGCCTACTGGAATTTCTAGAGCCGACGAAAGTTCATGTTCGTTTGGCTTGCGGCCTAATTCTTGCGAAAGCTTAGAGCTTGTTTTCTTGAGCTTGTTTATAGACTCAACCATGTGCACTGGTACACGGATTGTTCTTGATTTATCAGCCAAACCTCGACTGATGGCTTGCCGAATCCACCAGGTGGCATAAGTAGAGAATTTGAATCCTTTAGTATGGTCAAATTTTTCGGCTGCTCGGATAAGGCCAAGATTGCCTTCTTGAATCAAATCTTGGAAGGGCAGACCGCGGTTTAAATATTTTTTTGCAATGGAAATAACCAGACGAAGATTGGCTTGGATAAGCTTCTTTTTCGCCTCCCCGTCTCCTTTAGCAATGCGGCGAGCAAGCTCGATTTCTTCATCGGGCTTGATCATTTTTACGCGACCAATTTCGCGCAGATATAGGCGAACAGAGTCTTCAGTAAAGCCAGCGGCTTCTACTTCTTTCTCCTCCGGCTCATCGTCGGCCTCCGGCTCATCTCCGGCACCGAAGACGTCGGCGTAATCCTCTGAAAGGTCATCGGTAACTTTTGCAGCCAACGCAAGTAAACTCCATAACGCAGGAAAGAAAATTGAACCAAGAAACAGCGGTACACTTGAGAGTGTTGGGGGTATTTGCTACCTTCCTCCTCTCTCCCTGCTATTTACCCAAATCTCAGTCAACTCTAAGCAGTCAAGGGATTGATTAACTTTTGTAAATTTGGTGCAGTGGTGTGCGAACCGTAGACAACTATAAGGGACTAACTATGTACGGGTACTGCGGAGATAAGAGATTCATTCATGATTGAAGGCGATTTGGCCGATGTCAGCCTACCAGGCTTACTGCAATGCCTTGCCACCGAATCTAATAAGAGCTTCCGGGTGCAACTTGTTAGTGGCCCCCAGAAAGGCGAACTTATTATCTCTGAAGGTGAAATTCTTGCGGCCAATTTTGGCTTGCTTGAAGGCAATGATGCCTTGACCGAATTCTTATTTTGGGGAGACGGAACTTTTAAGGTTGAACGCTTCGACCTGGCTGATGATGCTTCGTTTAGGCGCAGTTTGACTATCGCTTTAAGGCAATTGAATAGTTTCGCTGATCAAATTCTCTTCTTGCAGAAGAGCAATGTTGGCTTAAATACTGAAATTGTTCCTTCACCCAAATTCGGTACTCAAGAGTGGCAAGAAGCTCTGCAGAAATTGCCACTGTATAAAGAAGACTATGTTGTTCTGGGCTGGGTCACCGACGGGCGCACTATGCGTCAGGCCATGCGTGAATTCAACTTTGATGTTGTGCAAGCAACAAGCTCGCTCTTTCGTTTATTGAGTACTGGTTCTGTTGATTGTATTCGCCCCCAGCTTGTGCCAGAGCTAGACCGTTCTGCCGCGGTTGAACCAAGCTCTGTTGAGAAATCTAGGCCAGAATCTACTAAAGAGAAGTTTGACAAAGCCAGCTCTGAGGTTGACCCTACTAGTAGTATCAAAGAAGCGGATTTGCTTCCTGGTTTTGATATGGAACCCGAGCCCGATTTGGTGACAGAGCAAGTTACAGCGGCCATTGAAGAGGTCGTTAGTGAGGCCCCAGGCCCAGCTGTGGTGCATGACTTTGCCCCGCCTGCTGCTCCGGCTCCTGCTCCTGATCCTGACCCTGTTTCTGTTCCTACCCCTGCTGCTGCGCCCACTCCCGCAGGGGCCAACCTTGGTGAAGATGTAATTACTTCCGATAGTTTGCCTGCAGTCGGCAGTCCTGAATTTATGGAATTGATGGCCAAGGCCCAGCAAGTTTCTGCCGTTGAGGCTGTGAAAAAGGCAGACAATCCTAATTCTGTCGCCGCTACTAGCGTTATGGAAAAGCCCAAACCTAGGCTAAAGTCTGACGCTGAAGTTGCAGCACCTGCAGCTGAACCTGAGAAAAAGTCGTTTGATATTCGTCGCACTGATCCACTGCCTCTAGTGGCAATTGACATCGAACGACTCTTCCAAACAACTTTTCACGTTGCCCCTTTCGGCCAGGTTGCTCTTAACAACAACGCTCTTGACGACGATATGAAGAAAATCGTATCGGCATTTAAAGCAGGTAAAACATTTATCAATGTTGCTACCGACGGCGGGCATGGTCATGACCCGGCGCAAATATTACATACTTGCAAGTACGCCTTAGAGCGCGGTTATATCGACCCACCCGACCAGGTAGTTAGTTTGACTGCTGATCTATTGCTTGGCCGAGTTGAGCTAGAACAGTATCTATTGCAGCGTCGCCGCTTAAACGGTGATGAATTGAGAGACGTTATTGAGATGGCGAAACAGAAAGGCATAAAGCTAGTTGAGCTGCTAGTTAAAATGGGCTTCATGACCGATTCTGATTGGGATCGATTGAACCAAGAAAAAGAAAGGTTTGCACCGCGCTAAATTTCCTGAAATTAGAGCGCCTATTAGGTAAACTCAGTTTCTGGTAACTAAATCATTGAAGAGGTTATATGACCGATAAGTACAATCGCCGCGAAAAGAAAACCCGTCGCAAGGCCAAAGTGAACAGAAAGAAAGCAATCGTTAGAGAGAACATTGCTAAGTCCCAGTCTGGTAAGTAAGAAGAATCGGGAAATAGTAAGAGTTTAAAATGACAGCAAAGCGAATAATGTCGGGTATGCGCCCCACAGGGCGTCTTCACCTGGGACACTATTTTGGCGCACTCTCAAACTGGATTCAGTTTCAGAGTCGCTATGAATCATATTTCTCAATCGTTGACTGGCACGCTCTGACCACTAAGTTTCAGAACACTAAAGAAGTGCAGGGTCATATCTGGGAGATTGCCCTAGATTGGCTGTGTGTGGGCATTGATCCCGATGTATCAACCATGTATGTGCAATCAGCAATACCTGAGATCGCTGAGTTACATCTACTGCTTTCGATGATCACTCCCCATAACTGGGTTGAGCGTGAGCCGACCCTAAAAGATATGGTGAAAATGCTCGATTCGGACGAGCATGCTGCTCATGACAAGATTACCTATGGTTTGCTTGGTTATCCGGTCTTGATGACTGCTGATATTCTGGCTTTTAAGGGCGAACTCATTCCCGTAGGCAAAGATCAAGAGTCGCATCTTGAATTTGCTCGTGATGTTGCCCGCCGCTTCAATCACTTATATGGTGTCAGCTATTTCCCTGAGCCCAAGCCTGAATTTACTGAAACACCTTTGCTCAAAGGCGTTGATGGCCAAAAAATGGGCAAGTCTTTCAACAACGATATCAAGATTGCTGATACCGATAGTGATACCGAGAAGAAAGTAAAACAGGCGATCACCGATCGCACTAGAATCGCCAAGAGTGATCCTGGTCACACCAATCTTTGTGAGGTGCCGTGGCCTCTGTACAATGTTTTTGCTAAAGACAAAGACTATCTTGCTCAGGTAAAAAGCGAATGCGAGACGGCACAAATTGGTTGTGTTGATTGCAAAAAACGCTTGGCTGTTCATATCAATGATTTCTTCAGACCGTTTCGAGAAAAACGCATTGAACTGGCTAAAGATCCAGAGAAAGTGCGCAAAATTCTTGAGCATGGCAATATGAAAGCTCGCAAGGTAGCAAGTCAAACTCTAAGCGAAGTGCGCGATATTATGGGCATGGTTAACTGGTAGACTTCAACTCGAATCAAGTTAACTACTATTTTGGTAGCTGGTAACAGTCATTCCAATTCTTCTAAGTAGCAAAAATATTGAGCGCATTTTGGTCATGGCACTGACCGTTTGTCTTTGCTGCACCCAAACCGGCTCATGGCTTTGCTTAATTGCCCTTTTGCTAGTGGCGCTTTTCAGTGGTAGCAGCGAAAGAAATGAACGGTTGGCCGCTCTGAAGCAGGCGCCCTTGTTGCCACCACTGCTTCTCTACTGTTTTGCCGTGGTTGTCTCAGGGTCATTTACTCCTGGTTGGTCGCTGGCCGAGGCTTTTAAGGCTTTAGTTTCTCTTCGGGGAATATTGGTCACCTATTTGGTGGCCTATCAGCTCTTCGCCCATGATTCTCGGGCCCGATTGACTCTTTCGGCCTTGAGCTGTTTGCTCTTTTGTGGAGCGCTTTCAGGCCTCTTTGGCTTGATTCAACAGGTATTCAATTTCCATCCCTTTACTTATCCCTTTTTGCAGGCGACAGGCTTTCTCAATGAACCAATGTCATTTGCCGGTTTGATGCAACTGACAAGTTTTTTAGCTCTTGGTCTATTGATTCAGGGTGGCTATAAGTTGCTGCCACTGTTGTCTAACAAATTCGCCTTTATCGCAGTCGTTTTGGCAAATTTTCTCGGATTGATTTTCGCCAGTGAACGCAGTGCCTGGCTGGGCATGCTCTGTGCTCTCTTATCAGTTTGTTTCTATATTTCACCAAGAAGATTTTTCGAAGGTTTGGTTGCTTTATCTCTATTGTTTGCATTGGCCTGGTTTGCCATCCCAGTGGTTCAGACCCGGCTGAGCCCCTTGCTTAATGCCAAAACAGATGTTGGTGTCACTGCCCGCATCAGCATTTGGAATCAGGCCTGGCAGCTATTTCAGGAGCACCCTATGACTGGAGTGGGAGCCTTGCACTTTCCCCGCATAGATTTGCCAGAAGCGATTGTGCCCGGTCATTCTAAAGATCTCAATCATGCCCATAGCAACTATCTACAGATTCTCTCAACCACTGGAATACTGGGCTTCACCAGTTTCCTCTGGCTCTTAATAACAGCTCTTACTGCTGCCTACAGACAAGCTAAAACGTCTAGCCCTTTATACGCTTCAATTGGTTTGGGCCTTTTTGGAGCGATGGTTTCGCTTGCGCTGGCCGGTGTTTTTGAATATAACTTTGGCAGTGGCCAGGTCAAATTAATACAATGGTTCTTACTGGCCCTTTTGCTTCCTGCACTACTTGTGGCTAAACACGCAAGTCTAGCCAGCCCTTCGACTGATAGCGCCAGGCAATTAGAAAACCCTGAATAAAGATAGAAATTACCATGGCCGACCAGACGCCATTTGGTCCCAAATGCAGTGCTAAGGCCAGAACGTAGGCTATTGGAATGCGAATGAGCCAATTGCAAATTAGAGTAAACCACATCGGTGTTTTTGTATCACCGGCCCCTTGCAGAGCACCAGTCAAGACCATTCCTAAGGCGAGGAAGGGCTCTGCTAAAGCGTTGATGCGCAGATAGTCAGCGGTATACCGCACAGTACCGGGCTCGTTGCTCATAGCCATAGCAATTGGCGTGGCGGCAAAATATAGCACTATGCCTAGCACTACCATTGACCAGATGCCAATCCACGTCACTCGCCAACCTGCTTCAAAAGCTCTGTCAATTTCGCCGGCACCGAGGTTTTGCCCGACAATAGAAGCCACCGATAAGCTCAGGGCCATGAGCGGCATAAATATAAATGATTCTACTCGCATGCCGATAGTCCACGACGCTAAAGCACTGACCGAATCAGGGCAACGCGCCAATATGAAAAAGACGACGAAGACCGATAGAGACCAGGCTAGACGTTGTAATGCCGAAGGTATACCGATTCTGGCTATGCGAATTATTTCTTTGCTGTCGATGGGATAAATGGCCTTGAGACTGTCTTTTAAGGGCGAACGTGAGATCGCCCAAATTGCTAAAGTGGCGCCGACAGTGCTTGCCAATAGAGCAGCGTAGGCGATGCCTAATACTCCTAGGTCGGGGATAGGCCAACCGTAAATTACGGTTAGTAGATCACCGGCAATGTTGATAGCAGTCATGACTGATACTATATACAGTGGCGTTTTGCTGTCGCCGATGGCTCGGAAGGCCGCATTAGCTATGGCCGTAAAACTAAATGGAATGAGCATAAAGCTGTAGGCAATGAGATACTGCCTACCGGGAATGAGCACTTGATCGGATGGTGTGAAGAATGGCAAAACATAGTGGCCCAGTAAAGTAGCAGCAGCCGTCATGCTTACGCCGAGAATAATTGACAGGGCAAACGATTGTCCTGTGGCGTGGATCATTGCTCCTTTGTCATTGGCGCCGAAGGCTCGCGAAACTATAGCGGTTGAGCCAACGCCCACCGAAAGAATGAATAGCAAGAAGAGGAAGAGTACGTGTTCAGCTAGTCCTACTGCCGCTTGAATATTTGAGCCAAGAAAGCTGGCCACATAGACGTCGCATATCCCCACAAAGGAGTTGGCAATGGTGGTGAGCAAGAGGGGCCAGCTCATAATATAGATCGCCCGCCACAGATTTCCCGTCACTAAAGGTTGCTTTTGCTTCTCTGCCATTTGCGAGTCAACATCTTTGGGCTGAGTGGTCACTATTTTCTCTTTTTGATTTTTGACAGTGAGCCTTTTTGCATTGCTGTCAGTAGCGCGGCACGGGCAAGCAGTCTAGTGGAGTCGAGAACAGGTAAAACTGAATCTTGTTGCTCGATCAAGAGTGGAATTTCGGTGCAGCCCAATATGACACCATCGCATCCCCGCCTTTTCAAGACATCTATTACTTCTTGCATAAATTGGCGGGAGGTTTCATTAAACTTTCCATTGACCAGTTCTTCAAATATGATGCGGTTTATTTCTTTTTTGTCGCTCTCTGAAGGAGTCTCTGAGGCAATATCGATAGCTTCCAGCTTGAGGGGATAAACAGGTCCTTCCATCAAATATCTTGTGCCAAGTACTCCCAGCTTGGTTAAGCTTTTTTGTTTGGCCTCAGCCGCCACTACTTCAGCAATATGCAGCCAGGGCACCGGAGAACTGGCTGCGGCCAGCTCAAAGGCTTGATGAATAGTATTGTCTGGGCAAATAATGAAGTCTGCACCCATACTCGCTAAGCGCACCGATGAGTCGGTCATTAGTTGTGCCACACCTTGCCAACCACCCTTGCCTTCTAGAGTTTGCAGATAGAGACCGAGTGGATGGGTGTGCAGGCTTACTTCGGGATGCCAGTGTCGCCCCATAATGGCCTGGGCTTCACTGCAAATCGTGCGATAGCACAGAGCTGCACCTTCAGCGCTACAGGCGGCGATACCAATGTGTTTTGTCATTATCTAATTTAGTCTTGGTCAAATGGGTCAGAGCGGTAATCATCGCTTATTTTGAATGAATTGTCAGACCGTCTAGACTTCTCAATTAAACCTTGTGCCCGAGCCTTTTTTAGTACAGCGTCGACCATGGGCTTGACAGCATTAAGGTCAGGATTTCCTTTGGCATCGAATTTTCCCTCAACTAAAGCAGTCATCATTTGAATTTCTTTAGCAGAGAAACCTTGGGTAAATTGCTGGAGAATGTCTTTTTCTTTTGCCGTAAATTTGTCGCCGCGCAGGGCATCTTGTCTCTTAATTTCGAGGTTGAGATCGACTTCTTGATCTAGTGCTGCCGTTTCTTCTGCTTCACTCTTTCCTCGACGAATGGCATCGTTTTCGGCGTCATAAGCTTCTTCTACGCGCTGTTTGCCACCGCGAATTGCTTCTAAAGTTTCGTTGCCCTGACCCCGCTTTGTCACCGATGGATAGTCAATTACGACTAGCTCACCAGTTGCTTTGCTAAGTCCTACCTGTCCTTCAATGCCAGAGCCTACATCGGTAATTTCTAGACCTTTCGAGTCTAGTTTCTGATGGAGAGCATCGACTAAATCAGGGGAATAACGCTTGCCCACTACGGCTAGCTCTTGCACATATAGATTTGCCGTGCCGGAAAAGCCTGAGCCTGCCAGTTCGACTTCGTGTACCTTGCCATAGATTTTGGCGTCACCTGGGCGTTTACCCCAGATAGGCTCCCAGCCCCCTTCTGCTATGGTCACTTTTAGTGCACCACCATGAGGAAATTGGGCACTCTTGGCCAGCTCTAGCACTGCTGGAGAATCGTTGCCGTGGCCCAAACTCTTAACTACGGTTTGATTTCTCAGAACACGATCACCGCGGACAAATTCAGCAATTTCTCTTAAGCCCATTTGCTCAAGAACAGTCGAGGCTTTGTCCAGTACTGGCTTGCCGATAACTTCTTCGGCGCGCTTGCTTGCTGCTTTGTCGCCGGCTTCTTTTCTGGCTGGTCCAGTCGCGCGGTCATAGGCTTCGTCAGAAAATGATGAGTCACCTTTTTGTTTGCCAACTTTTGCTTCTACTTTGGCACCACCTTCAATGGCACTGCTCTTAACACTTAGGCTGCGATTTTCTAGGTTGTTTGGTCGACCAAGCTCGGTCAGGGTGGCTTGCATCGCTCTGCTGCCTAAGCTATTGCCTCTCGAAGCGTAGGCATAACTAGGCTTCAGTTCTGAGGTGTGCAAGAGTGGATTGATCGATGCCATAAAATTATCAAAACGCTGATAGCTTGTGCCGATCTTTTCTTGAATGCTTGCTCTGATTGCTTCAAAGGTTGGTCTAGTATTGCTACTCGTGCTGGCCCTTTCGCCCGCGCTTTCTCGTATATTCTCAGCCGCTTTAAGGCCTTCAGATTTTGCCACTTCAGGTTTGGCTACTTCACTTTTTGCGCCTTCGGCCTTACCGGCCGGCATTAAGCCCCCAAGGGCACCGCCGACAAGAAACATTGAATAAGCAGCTTCGACTCTTTCTTGATTGGTGGCACTGCGCCCTTCGATGATACGGGCGTGGGTTTCAGCGCTTATTAATCCGGTTGGGATGCCCGCTACTGCTGCATTGAAGGCATTGTTAGTGAGTAACTTGCTGACCAGGGGCTTTTCGGCTGCTAAACCAATTTGTCTTAGGCCAAGAGTGCCGGTGGTTAATGAGGCAAAGGTTATAGCTCCTACAGCACCGTTTTTGAGGCGGCCAGTCAAAAAATCACTGTTGCTTAACTGCAGATCTGATTGCCCGAAATTTGGTTCTAGGGGCTTGAAAATTGCCTCTGTGCCAAAGCCAGCCACCGCAGTTTCGGCTATGAGTAAACTGTTTCTGCCTAGTAACTTGCTAGCACTTTCAGCTCCCGCTTTCACTTCGGCTGTTAACTCGGTTTTTAACCCGGCGGCCCCAAATGCTTTATGGGTAACGGCATAGGCTGCTATAAATGGAACTAGTTTTGCCGCTGAGCCAAACTGCTGACCATACCAGGCTGCCGAATTAAATTCGGCCTTGTCCGGAGCTTCCATAAAAGTAAGGCTTTTAGCTAACTTGGTGGAACCAGAGGCTTGATCGACTATCTGGGCTACCCCTTTAATCGGTGCCTGCAAGCCTTCGTATGCAGCTGTCTGCAAGAATGAACCAACCAAACCGTGGGTCTCAGGCCTAGCTTGGGTTGCTTCTTGATTACGCTCGATGGGCATGTTTTCCTCAGTCGCACTGAGGACTTCATACCCTTTTATCGGCCTGATTTATCGCTGGGCTAATTTGGGTCTTGTAGGCTGAGGGATTCTTTTGAAAATGGCTTACGGGCGCCGCAATCGATGGCACGTTCTGTACCTTTGATCGAGCCTTTGATGACGCCGCTAACCACACCATAAGCCATTCCTGAATAGGAGCCAATGGTGCGAGCAAAAAGGTCGGGCTTGTCGCCGCCAGAGACGTCATCTGTCATTTGATCGCGCATACGCAGGGTCTCATGTGAAACATCGCGAGCGATACGCACGGGTACGCCTACTGTCATGCCCATCAGTACTCCACCAACAGCCATGGGTGCTGCCAGTAGATTATGACCAGTCTTGTGTTGGGGAGCTTTGGTCTGACTGGGCTTTAAGCTAATTTTTGCTCTTTCTTTAGGCGCCTTGGCTGTGGCCGAATCTTGAGCTGGCCCAGAGTCTGGCGTGTTGAGGATGCGATAATCGTTGATGTTAATCTCGTCTTCGCGTGTTTTTGCTTCCCCTTCAGCCAGAGCAGGAGTTACATAAAGGCATAGTATTGTCAGGGCGAAAGCCAGATTTTGATTTAGATTGATCAACTTCACTCGTCAAAACCTATGAAATAGCTGCTTTTACTTTTTTGCTGAAGTGGTCGGTGAGTCGTCTCAATGTCGGTGAGATATCGTCATTCTCAAGCACTGCGTCGATCAAAAACATTTTGTCGCTCTTGAGAGCGGTGGCCAAAGCTTTTTTGAAGTCTGCTGCTGACGTGGCTTGCATGCCGTTGCCGCCCACTGCCTTCGCCAGTTCTGTATAGTCCCAACGGGGCAAATCAAAATAGTCACGCTGCTGATCGATGAAGCGCAGCATGGCATAACTAGCGTTGTTGAAGACAATGACAATGGGGTTTAGGCCCATCTTCACAGCCGTGCTAATTTCCATTCCGGTCATCTGGAAGGCGCCGTCGCCAACCAGTACTATCGGTCTCCGGCTCGGCATTGCTAGCTGGGCACCAATAGCTGCTGGAACGCCGAAGCCCATGCTGACATAGTAGCCTGGTGCTAAGAAAATATCGGTTTGTAGGCTCATGCCAGCATACATACAATCGCCAGTATCGGTCACCACAGAAAAGTCATTGCTGTTCTCTAAAACTTCATTCAGTGCACTAATCATGGCTGCTACTGTCAAGTTCTTGCTGCCAGCTGGCGCTTCGATTACTTCTTTAGCAATTGATGGCAATGTGAAGCGGCTTGTCGGCTTTAGTTTGGCGGTAGTTGTCTCTAGCAGCAGGTCAAGCACTTGGTCTAATTTGAGGCCGTTATAGTGGTGGTGGCCCACCATTACTTCGTGATTGTTGATTTGCACTAGATTGTCCGGACTGAGTTTGGCTGTATATCCGCCGCTCTCCATCTCGGTCATTACTGCACCAAGGGCGATGACACAGTCTGAACCTTCGACATAGTCTTTGACTTTAGGACTGCCGAACTGACCGAAATAATTGCCAATGAAGTTAGGGTGGCTCTCCGGGAATGTTGCTTTGCCAAGAATTGAAGTGACCACTGGTAGGTTAAGTGCTTCAGCAAAAGCAATGACTTTGTCTTTCAGGCCAAAGCGTCGTACTTCAACACCGACCATTAGGACTGGTTGTTTGGATGCTTTTAGAAGGGTAGCGATTTCATTGACAGCGACACTGAGGGCTGGGTTAACTGCGGCCAGGTCTGGTAGTTTAGTTTCGCTCAACTCTAGTTCTTGGTTGACCATGTCGCGCGGCAGTTCGATATAGCCTGGTCGTGACAATTTGAGAGTGGTGTCAAAGACTCGATCGATTTCGGCTTGAGCTGTTTTGATATTGTCAACTATGCTGGTTGATGCAGTTACCTGAGCAAAGACATCATGTTGCGTGTTGAAGTTTTTTACACAGTGGTGCAGTTGGGGTTTGTCTTTGCGGAAGCGGGTTTCAGGGGCTCCGCTGATTACTAATAGAGGTGACTCTTCAGCGTATGCCAGGCCAACTGGATTGATCATATTGAGGCCGCCCGCTCCATAAGTTACCAGGGCTACTCCTAGCCCCCGCAATCGAGCGTAGGCGTCTGCGGCGTAACCAACCGATGGTTCGTGGGTGAGCACCACGGTCTTCAGATTGGTTCGTGTCTGTGCTGCATAAAATGGCAGAACAAAATCGCCAGGAATACCAAAGGTATGCTCTACGCCTGTTTTTTCAATGCGCTCAAAGATGTAATCGGCTAACTTCATCATTCACTCTCGTTTTGCAAACACTTAAGGTTAGCTCCAATTGCGCCTTTTGTCATATTGGAGAAGTATAATATCGGCAGATGGCTACACCTGAACCAAATGGCGAATCTTCCACTGTCTCCTCTGGGGCCAAGCGCACTGGCCCGAAAGGCGAGCAGGTTTTTAGGCGCAGATTGATCAAGCATCTGCTGCGCTATTTCTACTTGCTCATGCTGGTAGGGTTGACGGTTTCGATGCCGATGAGCTTTATTGAGCGCGCTCAGTTGCATCATCATATCGATTTGGGTTCTGAGCTATTTATGCTGGTTTTTATTCTCTGTATAAATATTCTGATTTTGCCATCTGCTTTTTTTGAGGTTAACGGCATTATTTTTAGCGAGGACGGTCTGAAAATTGAAACTATGCTCTTTCCCGTCAGGGTGCCTTTTGATCAGATTGTCACTTTCGTAGTTCCCAATTATTTGGTTTGGGCAGTGCTGAGGACGAAAAGAGGTTTTTATTTGATTAACAGGAAGGACATCGTCAATTTCGATGAACTGTATGGCCTTCTGGCTCCTAAACTTCCTTCTGAGTCACTTTAGTTGATGGCGCTTTGGTAAAGTGGTGGTCTAAACTATTTACCTATATATAGCAAAAGACTTTGGGGCAAGATGAGTAAGGGCAAGATTCGGATATTGATTGGTAAACCGGGGCTCGATGGGCACGACCGGGGTGCCAAGGTAATTGCTAGGGCTCTGCGTGATGCTGGTATGGAGGTGGTTTATACCGGCTTGCACCGCTCACCGGAAGAGATTGTCGAGACAGCTATTCAAGAAGACGTTGATGCCATAGGGCTATCTATTCTTTCAGGCGCCCATCTAACACTCTTGCCTAAAGTGGTTAAGCTTCTAAAAGAGCAAGGTGTTGAAGACATTTTGGTCTTTGGTGGCGGTGTAATGCCCGATGAGGACCGCGATTCGCTCTTGAGTCAAGGTATTGCCGAAGTTTTTGTACCGGGCGGCGCCACGGTGCGCACAATTGAATTTTTACGCAATAAGTTTCCTGGGCGAGAGTAGGGCTCAAAAGCTGTAGCCTGTCCGCTTTACATCGTAAAACCACCATTGGCAGGTCGGCCAAACAAGGCTATATTAATTTCCTGGGTGACGCCTATTCATTTTCGTTATTGTGAGGCGTCGTTCTGGGTATATCACAGTGTGGACATAACAGCCGATAAAAATCGATGTGATTAATAGTGAGTTTTGCAGATTAATTCTGCTGGACTTATCTCTTGAAAGCCTGTTATACTAGCGTCAAGTTACTCATCTCCAACTGGAGACGGAAATCAGTGGATAATTTTTTCTCAAACGATGAAACTGAAAAGAGCATTTTCGAAGGGGCGCCAAGCTTCTGGGAAATGCGTCATGGGATAAAAGAGTTGGCCATGTCTATGATGCCAGAGGCTCGTGACGTAACAGTCAAGGGCATTCCTCAAGCATCAGCTCAGGCTCTTTGTCGCAATGACGATCTTACAGACCGGGCCTACGCTTAATTCCAACAATTAAGATTGGCTCACTGTAGGAAGGGTTCGAAAGGGCCCTTTTTGTGTTGTTTATTTTCCTTCCACTGCAAAAACTTCTAAACTTGCTACAATTATGTCGTCTAGGTCTAACCTGGGCGGCTGTTTACTTTTAGGCAGCTTTTACTAAGTAACATGGTTGCATAATCAAAGGATTCTATTCCTTAATCAATGAATTCGAAGCCGACAACGTACAGCAAAGGTGACGTCGTCTTGGTGTCCTTTCCGTACACCACCGATGATGGATCGACTCAGACTAAGCGTCGGCCTGCTGTACTGATTTCAAATGACTACAATAACGCTCGTCTCGATGACGTGCTGCTCGTGCCTTTGACCAGCAATACCTCAAGAGCGGCTCGTGAGCCCACACAAGTTGAGGTTTTAATGAATACTCCGGAAGGCAAAGCCGCCGGACTTAGACTGGATAGCGTTATCGATTGCACGGTTATTGCTACTATTCCGAAGACTCTTGTGGTCAGCAAAATTGGCGCCTTCCCTCAGGAAGTGATGGAGAAGGTGGACCAGTGTTTAATGATTGCCATGGCAATCGGAAGGCCAGTGGGTCAACCTGGGCCGCAATTAGGGCCATAAGCTAGAACGAAAGCGATAGCGTATTCTTTTTCGTGGCTCATAGTTAGCTCGAAGCTGGTCAGTCCTATTGATTCAGCCCGTTCTTTGGCCTTTCCGTGTAGAGTGATGGTGGGTGCGCCGGAAGCTAAGCGTACGACTTCGATTTCTTTCCAGCCGATACCGATAAAGCCAGTCCCTAGGGCTTTTGAAGTTGCTTCTTTGGCGGCAAATCGCGCCGCCACTCGGGTGAGAGAGTCTTTGGGGCGTGACAAGACGTAGGCCTTTTCCCCAGCGGTCAATATGCGATCGAGAAAACGTGAGCCGAAGCGCTTGTAGACTTCTTCTACACGCTTAATTGAGCAAATATCGGAGCCAATTTTAAAGTTCATGTTTACTGGTTTTGCCTAAAGCTCTGGGGGCAGCTCCGCCGTGCGTGTACCAAAGAGAACCACTTGCTCCGGCTCGGTCAATTCTTCGTGAAGCTGGGCAACGCTTTTTTCGAGTCCCGGGTGACGAATATCGGGGGCAATTTCTAGAAGTGGTACGAGAGCAAAAGAGCGCAGATGCATTTTGGGGTGTGGCAAGTGAAGGTTGGGGCTCTCCATAACGCTGTCGCCATAGAACAAGATATCCAGATCGATGATGCGCTCTTTTATTCTTTGATTGTTATTGTGACGATGCAGCTCTGTGAGCCGCTTTTCAATGTCTTGGCAAACATCAAGTAAATCTTGGGCGCTGAGGCTGGTTTCAATAGCAACTACGGCGTTGACGAACCATTGCGTATAGGTATCACCAATTGGTTCTGTCTCGTAGAGGCTAGAGCATTCCAAAACTGTGATGCCGTGTATGTCTTTGAGAAATTGCATGGCTTGTTGTATGTAGCCGAGGCGATCGCCTTCATTTGAACCCAGGCCAATGAAGGCTTTTACTTTTCTTTTGTTGCCACGCAACTTTCTTTCCACAGACTTTGAATCCTTGATGAACTAGAGTTTGTAATTTGAATGGAACAATTATAGTATGACCCTTGGTCAACTCCATGTATTCAGGCAATCCCGTGAACTCTTCTTCTAGTAAGCCATCGATAACGACTTTTCCTAACTGGCGACGACTGCTGCCGTTTATTGTTTTGGCTGCAGTTTTTGTGTTTGGATTGTCTTTTCCCATCTCCAACTTTTTCATTGTCAGGGTGAAATTGCCCGATCAAAGTGGTAATGCTGCTTTCGCCCCGCTCTCTAAGATTCTGCAGAGTAGTTGCGTTGACTGCCATAGTGCCACAAACGATCTTGTCGCTTATCCTTTTTACGCTAAATTCCCTATCGCTAAAGACACAATCGCTCGTGACATGCTGGAAGGGCAGAAAGAGTTTGTTATAACCAAGGCCCAAATTACAGGCGCCGAGCTAATTTCTAATATTGATTTGGCAAAAATAGCGACAGTGGTAGAAGAAGGCAGTATGCCGCCCATTCGCTATAAAGCTTTGCACTGGGATGCATCACTAAATCGTGAACAGCGGCAAGCAATTCTCAATTATATTCAGAGTCGCAATCAGCAAAATTAGTTGAAGATGGCCTTGTAGACAGCATCTGTGTCAGCAAGATTTTTAAATAGGTGCTGCGGATTTCTTTCGGCTAGATCTTGCCACGGTGTCTTGCCTGTGTTTACAGCGATTACTTTGGCACCATAGCCATGAGCGCAGGCAATGTCGTTGACGCTGTCACCGACGATTATCACTTCTTCTGGCGTGAATTGATTAGTAAAATGATCCTGTGCTCTACTAACAGCAAAATGCGGAAGATCAAGTCGATTGGCTGAGTCTGAGCCGTAGGCACCAATTTCAAAATAGCGATTGAGGTCAAAGAAATGCAACTTCTTTCGCGCTCCGATTTCAACGTTGCCGGTGAGTAATCCCAGAAAACACTGACTGTCAGCCTGAAGACGATCCAAAATTTCCACTACACCTTCGTGCATAATCATAGTTTGAGAGGCCGACAACTCTTGATCAAGATAGCTCAGATAGAGGTCAATCAAGTCATTGACCTTCTTTATCGCGTCCTTTTCAGCTCCTAATTCTAGGCCTTGATTAGCAAATATCTCCCGCATAATCTGCGGATCGGTCTTGCCTGACATTGAAATTTTAGTGGCTTCTTCTGGTATGTCATGGCTTTCTTTCAGGGCGCGAGCCATGGCTCTGCGACCGGCCCCGTTTGAAGAAATCATGGTTTCGTCGATATCGAAAAGAACTAGACGTTTCACTCTTAAACTCTCGTATTTATTCCAGGCCGGTTTTCTTTAATGCTCTTTCCATTTCGCGGGTGACATTGGTGAAAGTCGGTCCATTGGTTGACTGATAGTCTTCTTCGAACACCCTTACTTGATCTCTTCCGCTGTTCTTAGCGACATACAAGGCTTTGTCTGCTTTTTCAATCAATTCGGAGGAGCTGCGAGCCTGTTTAGGATAACAGGCTGTGCCAAGAGATGCTGTAATTTTGCCAAGCCCAGGTACATGGGTATTGCGTATCTGGCTGCAAAGTCGGTCGGCAATCAAGGCTGCTTCAAGCAGTGATGTCTCTGGCAGAATAATGCCAAATTCTTCGCCACCATAGCGCGCTGCTGTGTCACCGCTTCGCAAAAGGGTTTTGAGGATGGCACCGATCTGTCTTATGGCCGCGTCGCCGACAGGGTGGCCATGGGTATCATTGATGACTTTGAGTTTGTCGAGGTCGATCATTATTAGGGAAACCGGAGTACCCTTTCTCTCTGCCGTGCGCAGTTCTTCTGTAAGGCGATTCTTGAAATAGACATGATTATACAGGCCGGTCAGACCGTCGGTAATGGCTTGGTGTCTTACTTGAGCAAAGAGTTGAGCGTGGGCGATAGCTACCGCTAGCTGGTCTGCAATGGCCGATACCATGCGGATCTCGTGTTCAGACCATTGCCTTTGGCTTTCGCACTGGTGCACAACCAGTACTCCCATCAATTGATTTTCATTCAAGAGTGGTGCAGCAATCAATGACTGTGAACCAACGGTGTTGAGGTATTCGCTAAAGGCAGCACATCTAAAGTCGCCGGCCACTTGATTAACTACCGATAGTGAGGCGGGCAGGGTCTCAAAAGTAAGTTTTGTTTGGGCATCAATCTCAACGTGCACTTCCGCTTCTTTTTGGTTTATTGTCTGGCTTAAGGCAATTCCTAGAACAGAGTTGCCGGCATCGGTGACGATACTATTGATCTTGGCATTAGGGTGAAAATCAATACTGCTGCCATATAGGCTCAAGCCTTTGTGACACTCGAGGTTTTCTTCGTGATGCTCGTGGGTGACTATCAACGGCCCTTCGGCCCGGGGTTGAGCAATCTGAACGCGATCTGCACCAAGTGCTTTAGAGAGCTCGCTGGTGACTGTATCGAGAATCGTATCGACATCGAGGGATGTGCGAACAGAACGAACAATATGATTAATTAGCTGTTCTTTCTCAGCTAGGGTTTTGGCATGGCTGTAGAGGCGGCCGTGAGCAATTGCTAGGGAGACCTGGTTGGCCACTGCTTCTACAAGCTCTAGCTCTGATGGCGACCAAGCCCTTACCTGATCGCATTGGTGCACAAGGATGAGGCCCAAAATACCAGTAGCACCTTGGATTGGGCAGGCAATCAGAGTCTTTATCGAGCGCCAATCGGCGGCATCTGTGCCGCTGTCTTTGATAACTGGCACCTGTGGTTGATTCTGGTTTTCTAAAACATCAAGCCAGATGATCGAGCCCTGATCAATAATGCGACGCAAAACATCGTTTTCTGAAATCAATACTTTACGATTTGTTAGCGAGTTGCCATTGAATTCTTCGTTCCACCAAACATAATCAAATGATAGTTCGTCATCTTCGATTTCAGCGGTCTGATGGGTGTCTATCAAAGCCAGACAGCAGCGGCTGGCATTGAGATTTTGACCCAGTTCTTTCACGGTCGTATTGAGAATCTCATCTAAGTCGAGAGACTGCCTCACCGAGTCAGAGATTCTTTTGACCATATTTTTTTGGTCGCGATCGAGCTCTAAAGTGTTTGCCATTTCATTAAAGGCACGGGCCAAAAGGCCAAGTTCGTCGCTCGACTTTACTTCAACTCTCTTGGAAAAATCGCCTTTGCCCAGCGATAGAGCCTCTCTGACCAAGCCATTGATGGTTTTGGTGAAGTGTGATGTGGCGGAATAGGCTAAAACGAAGGAGATGCCGATGGCACATGCGGCCAGCGAAATCATCAAAATTAGCCAGTCGTGAGCCGTTCCATATATTGTGCTTGTGGGCAAGCCCACGGTCAGTTGCCAATTTGTATTGGGCACATGGTCGAAGGCGTAGGCGCGGGGCGTTGGATCAGCGATGCCGATTGCCTCTAGAGTACCCTTCTGCCTGTGGGAGGCTGCCTGTACCGTCTTAGCGTGAGAGAAATCTTTGCCCTGCCAGAAGTCGTTTTCAATAGTGCGAGCAATGACGCGCTTCTCGGTATCGACCACAGCAATGACAGCGCTTGATTGGTCGGCTAGGCCGGTTAGACCACTAAATAGATTGAGCACTGCTTTAGGATCTATCACAGCTACCAGTTGAGCTTTGATTTGACCATTTTGCCAGACTGGTGCTGAGGCCAAAAGGTAAGAGTGGCCGTGATTATCGAAAACTGTAGCAGGACCCATGGCCGCTTTGCCCGAGGCTGTGGTTGAGGCCAGAAGTGCGCGCAAGGCGCTGGTTTCAGCTAGACTTTTTACGGCCCCATGGTTATCTCGCTCAGCTAGAGCCAAGATTTTTTCGCCACTGGGTGAGGTCAAAAATAGTTTGCTCCAAGATGGCTGGGCCACAAGAGCAGTCGAGAGTGTGTTGTCTGTCTGGGCATTAGAAGCCAGAGAACCTTTGGCGCTCAGTGAGGCTAGAGCTGACAGCGAATGCAGTTGAGATTCAATCCAGCTCGAAACTGTGCGCACACCGGTTGCTGCCTGAAGAGTCGTAGCACGTTCTGCTTCAAGCTTGAGGGTGCGGTATTCTTTCACTAGCGAAAAGCTACCGATAGCGAGCAAAGGCGCAGCTACACCGAGGCAGAGTAATACCATTCGTGAGCGGATATTCAATCTTACTTTGCCGCTGTTTAGCACGCTTTTGCCAGGTCCTCTAATAGTATTTTGGGATTCCTGCTCATTGCATTATAGGCTTTATATAAAAAGAGGAAAGTGATTTTTCGTATAACCCGCAAAGAAATTTTTGACTCAACTTTTCAAAATCAGGTCACTATCAGCTTTTTGTGAGGGGCTTCGGCGAGTCAGTGCTACGATTTCGCCATAGGCTTTTTCAATGTCTAGAGGCACATTGTCTTTGAGATCGAAGTCTAGACCGAGGTGCATGGCTACCATGATTTCTTGTGCCGCTTGCTCTTTCTTACCTTGTGCCAGGTAGGCATCTACTCTGACCATGCGTGCTGTCAAACAGGCATCTTCAAATTCGAGGGCACGGTCGCAGAGGTTGAGGCTTTTGACCGTTTCACCAGCGGCAAAAGCGGCACATGCTGCTGCTGCCAGTAAGCTGGCTCTCAATTCGCCGTCTACACCTTCATATTCTGAGGTCTGTATGAAACCAAGTTTGCTAGCGGAATATTGCCTCTGGCGAAATGCTAACAATGCTTTGAGGAATGAAGTCTGCATACTTTCAGGAAAATTTTGCTGCAGGTGTTTGAGCATTTTTCTTGACTGTCTTCCTAGCCCAGCTTTTGTGTAAAGCAGGCCAAGGTGCAAGGTGGCATTGGCATCATTCTTTTGTTCCCGCCAGAGAGACATTCTCTCCTTCAGCTCGCGAGAACTGTGCGGACGGCTCAGATGAGAGAACCACATGCGCAGGTGGGAATTGCTCAGGCAGGCAACATACGCCAAGGCAAGAGCTGCGTGTGTTGCTACGTAGGGCAAGAAACTGGAGGAGCTTACTTGGCCGAGTTTGGCACCAATGGTAGTGCCGTTGCCGGCTGCGCTGCTTAATGCACCAGAGATTAGATCAGAGATACCAAAGACGCCAGAGAGTGTCATTATCGGTTGCAGAATGAAATTTAGACCGAGGGTGAAGACAATAGTGTAGCCCAAGAAAGTGGCAAGAAAAGGGTGGGGGCGCATCACCAATGCTGGTATCAAAACTAAGGCGAAGAGTACCTGCAAAATTTCGCCGGCAAAACCAGAATAAGAATGCAGGGCGGGTATCTCTCCTGCGCGCCAGTCAATCAGGATCAAGAAAGGCAGAACTAAAAAGAGTACTAGGCGCCAAGCAAAGGCCCGGTCATCGTCGTTTAGTGTCTCTTTCGTCAGTCTGTGGCGTTCTGTCCAGAGCCTGATAGAAGTATCGGCTGCCAGCATTACCGCTAGTGCCACCAGGCACCAGGAAGCGAAGGGATGGCAGAGGAGCTGTTGGGCAACTGCACTGAGATTCAAAATGGATGCCTTTATTGGTAATCTGCAGGATCACGACGATTATAAGAGGTAATCTACTGACAAGCCTGAGAGAAATTTATTGCTTGCTTCTGGTGATACTGCGAATGGCATTAATCTCTTGTTGCACCATCGAACCAAGTACTGGGTCAAGCCAGGTCAATGCCTCTTTGCCGGCTCTCTGGTTGTTCTGGCAAAGCAGAAGTTCAGCCTCCGCATCTTTCAAAAGTTCAGCTTTGATAAGTGTTACACCAAGGTAATAGTGTGGGTCGGCCAGGCTGCTATCGGTCAGAGCCGCTTGCTTATACGATTTTAAGACTTCGTGCCAGTCTGGCTTAGCAGTACGAGAATTCTCAATTTGCTGCGCTTGACAATGGCCGCAAGCCATCCAGGCGCGGGCTGTCAAAATTTTATCGGGACAGGAGCTATCGGTTATTTCTTTGAAGCACAAGATAGCGCTCTCAAAGCGACCTTTACTTTGATGAATATAGCCCCGTAAGAGCCAGACATCCATTAATTGGCTGTCAAGTTCTTGCACTTTGTCGAGAGCTTTTTCACAAAGACGATCAAGACCGACAAAGTAATACTGCCATGCTACCGAAAGGTAGTTTATGGCATCGTTCTCTTGTTGCGCCCGAGCTAGCACTTTGGAAAACTCTTTGTACCAGGCCGGTCTTGTCTTTTTGACGAACCACAAACGGCAGTTGGTACTAAAGAAAGTATAGAGAAAGAGACTAATTAAGAATACGTGTATGATACCGGTGACAGTGGCGATTTGAATACTCGGTTGGCCGTATATCATCGCGAAATCGTCATTCCAGGCTGTTAGAGAAAGCAGTGGATAACCAATCAGGCAGGCTAGGCCATTGAAAATATAGAAGTAAACGCTTAGTGCTACCAGTGCTGGTGATGTTTCAATTAGAGCTAAAGCGAGAGCGAAAAAACAAGTGGCGAGCTGAAAGAGGTTGCCAGCTAAAGCAACAACATAGTGCTGAAATGGCGTCAGCTTGCCATCAATTACTACCTCGCCCCAAAACATGCTCCAGTGAAAGGCCGTTATCGTTGCGCCGAAATAGCGAGCTGTGATGGCGTGGCCTATTTCGTGAAAGAGCACCACCATTGGTAGCAGTACAAAGAAGGCGAATTGTTTTAATAAATTGCGATCTTTGATAGTGAGGTCTTCATCAAAAAGTGTACCGACATTATCAACGACACTTTTGACCGTATAGATTGAAACTGGCAGTGTGACTATGCCTAAGATATAGTGTGAAATAAGTTGCCAATCCATACTCTAAATTATTTTCCGAAAAGTTTGAGCAAAATAATCGACACAAAATAGAGACCGGTCAAGGCACCAGTGACAATCAGCATAGAAAAAGCTGTGGGGTCCGGGGTGAGCACGCATGCCACCATGCCACTGCCAAAGACGGCATAGCGCCACACTTTAAGCAATTGTTTCGATGTTACTAGTCCGGCCATGGCCAGGGTGAAAATAACGATCGGAATTTGAAAACATAGGCCCATATAGAGCAAAATTGAGCATACAAGCGAGATGTAATAATCAAGTCTTTGATTGATTGGTGAGATGCCCTGGCTGAAATTGCCAAAGAAGTTGAGCATCGGCGGCAATAAACAATAGTAGGCAAACACCGCACCACAGCAGAACAATAAGGGGCTGCCGAATACAACTGGTGAGACAATGCGCTTCTCGTTTCTGGTCAGGCCTGGGGCGACAAAGCGACCGATTTCAAATAGTATGAATGGTGAGGCGAAGATCAAGGCCAGGTAAGAGGCAACTTTGAAGAATACCAATAGTGGTTCTTCGATTGAAAGGGCTTGGAATTCGATATTGCCGGCGGGTTTCTCTAAAATGCGCAAAACGTCTTTTGTCAAAAATAGAGCTGTGATGAATGCTACTGCCAGGTAGCCCACACTGCGAATAATGCGCCATCTAAGCTCGTCTAAGTGCTCGACCACGGTCATTGTGTGGGGGTCATGCTCAGTTTGTGCCTCAGCTTCTGACCCTGATTCTGACGACTGGCTGGGTTGTAGGTTTAGCTCAGATTCTGAATTGGTTTCTGCAGAAGTAATGGCGCGAAACTTACTACCCGATAGATCAGGCTCGAAATTGGTATCAGGATTCGGTTCTTTGTCGGCCATTTCTCAATTTTAGCAATTTATGCGATGCTGATTTAGCCTGTGGCAATTGTTCTTTTAGACTTGTTGATGTGAAATAGCACTACGCTGGCTGCTACTGCGACATTGAGTGATTCTACTTGAGGTGATATCTCAATATGAGCTTCTTTTGTTGTTCTGGCATCGGCTTCGGCCGTTAGACCATTGCCTTCATTACCAAGCACAATGGCTACCTTGGGGCCATATTCTATATCGACAAAAGATTGCTTCGCCTCAGGATTGAGGGCAATTACTTCAAAACCGGCTTTTTTCAAGCTAGCTAAGATATCGCCGATATTTTCACCACTAGATATCGGCAAGTCAAAAAGGGCACCCATGGCAGCGCGCACTACCTTTGGGTTGTAGAGATCGACTGAGCCTTTGCTCAAGATCAGGCCATTGGCTCCAAAGGCCAAAGAGCTTCTGATGATGGTGCCCAAATTCCCTGGATCTTGCAAGTTCTCACAGAGCACCACTGTTAACGGGCGGTGCAGGTCGAGGCTCTCAAGTAGTTCGCTGGTGCTGCGGCTAGTTTTGGTCTTGGCGATGGCAACAACGTTGCAGGGAGAAGTAGTTGTGCTCAATGTTTTAAACAACGATGAATCAACCACATTCAATTCAAGTAAGTTGTCGTCGAATATTTCGGGGAAGCCCCTTTCGAAATAGGCAGAGTCCATCACGACAGCTTCAATTTCTATGTCCTTGCAGAAAGCCTCAAGCAAAACTTTTTCGCCCTCAATAAGGAAAAGCCCGGCTTTATGCCGGGCTTGGCGCTCATGAAGTGAGCGAATCCTTTTTAGTAGCGGGTTTGAGCTTGATGTGAGAGTGACAATTCTCATAATCACTCCATTGTCTTATTTGCTCGCGGCAACCGCTTTTTTGGCTGATTCGGCTAGCTTGGTGAAAGCTTCTTTGTTAGTCACAGCTAGTTCAGCCAGCATTTTGCGATTAACTTGAATTTCAGCTCTCTTCAGACCGTTCATCATAACGCTGTAGCTCATGCCATGTAGTCTGGCTGCAGCATTGATTCTGGCGATCCAGAGGCTTCTGAAGTCTCTTTTTCTTTTCTTACGGTCACGGTAGGCATTCTTCCAGGCTTGCATAACTGCTTGGTTAGCAGCGATGAATATTTTGGATTTAGAACCGCGGAAACCCTTAGCGTACTTGAGGATTTTCTTGTGACGTTTTTGGAGGACGTTACCTCTTTTTACTCTTGGCATTTTTCTCCTTCTTCTCTCGAAGTGAAAGATTTACTGCTGCTCTCTTGGGGAGATCAACATCAGCCGGTCGTCGGAGAGGAGTAATCCCTTGGACCTGACTTGGGGTTGTTATGGTCTAACGCAGGTATTTTCTGTAAGGGAACATGGACAGTACGTGTTCCTCGATATCAGGATGCACGGCTGCAGTTCCTCGCAGATTGCGTTTTACTTTGGCGCTTTTCCACTCATTCAAGTGGCGTGAACCAGCTTGAGTGCGCATTACTTTACCGGTTCCAGTGATCTTGAAACGGCGAGCGGCAGCCTTGTTGGTTTTCATCTTAGGCATTTCGGTTCTACTCTTAGTGAAAGATACAAATTACAGGCGCCTTAGAGGCGATTCCGAAGCTTACTTACTGGTATCAGCTAGCTGATACAGTTAAGCAGGCGATTTGCCCCTTGAAGGAAGGGGCGAAAGAATCATGATAACACTCTTGCCCTCTAGTTTGGCTTCTCTGTCAATCAAACATAAATCTTTCAGGGCTTCGGCGTAACGATTCATCAGGTCGATAGCCATGTCAGCATGCTGCATCTCGCGTCCACGCAGGAGAATCAGCACTTTTATCTTGTCGCCTTCAATTAAGAACTTTTGCGCACTGCGTAACTTCACATCAAAATCGTGGTTCTCGATTTTGTAGCGCATCTTGATTTCTTTAACATCTTGAATGTGATGTTTTTTCTTCGTTTCGCGTGCGCGTTTTTCTAATTCAAACTTATGACGACCATAGTCAAGAATACGTGCCACAGGCGGATTAGCATCTGGCTGTACTAGTAAAAGATCTAAACCTTTTTCCTTGGCCGCAGCTAGAGCCTCACGAGTAGGCACAATTCCCAGCTGACTACCATCCTCATCAATGAGCCTGACTTCACGATCGCGAATGCGCTCGTTTAGAGGGGGAAGGTCTCGTCTTGCGTCCGGACGACGGGGATCGATTGTGCTCAAGCGTACCTCGTGTATCTATCAAGTATTAAATAATAGACAAGTAATAATAAAGTCTGCCGAAGGGGGGACTTGAACCCCCAAGAGATTGCTCTCACTACGACCTGAACGTAGCGTGTTTGCCATTTCACCACTTCGGCGTAGGCAAATAATCTTACAACAATAAGACTATTTGCTCCACATGAACAAGAAACTGTTAACTGCTGCTTCGATTTATCCCTCAGCCATGTAAGGCATGAGAGCGATATCGCGAGCCCGTTTGATTGCAACTGTCAAAGAACGTTGGTGCTTGGCGCAGTTGCCGCTGATTCTACGTGGCAAAATTTTGCCGCGTTCAGTTACAAACTTTTTCAAGCGGTTTGGATCTTTGTAGTCAATAAATTCTACTTTGTCAGCACAGAAGCCGCAGGTCTTGCGACGACGTGGTGGTGCTGAATCGTTGGACATTCTACCCATTTAACTAACTCCTTAAAAATGCAATTTAGAACGGAATCTCATCTTCCGAAGAGAAGATGGCGTCTAGGTCTTCCGGTTCTTTACCTTCAACTATGCTCTTAGCCTTACCAGCTGGACGGCTGGACACGGTGGCCATACGACTTTCGTCATCTCCACCTTTAGAATGGTCTGCTCCCACTGTGAGGGAGAGATTTTCTACTGCCACCGCATCAATCTCCACATCGCGGCGTTTGGCGCCTTCGGCTGTGGTGTAATTGTTGATTTGCAGGCGTCCATCGACTGCCACATAATCGCCTTTCTTGATCTCTTGAGCGGAACGCTCGGCGAGGTCTCTCCAGGTAATTACTTTGACGAAATTGGTGTCTACTCCACCATCTTGACGATTAGGTGAATCAACCCCAATGGTGAATTCAGTAACCGCAACGTTATTGTTGGGAGTGAAGCGCTTTTCTGGTGCTTTCACGACCCGCCCTGAAATGACTACTTTGCTCAAACTCATGGCATACCTGCTTACTTACTGGTGTGTGTAGATTTAGGTTACTGGGCAGCTTTCGCTTCTTCTTCTAACACAACGATAAGTGAGCGGATAATGTCTTCGGAGAGCACCATCATTCGCTTCAACGGTGAAATAGACTCAGTCTTAGCTGTGAAAGTAATGAGGACATAATATCCATCACGCATTTTTTCTACTTCGTAGGCCAGTCTTTTACGGCCTTTTTTGTCTACTGCATCAACCGTGCCACCCTGCGCTTTAATGAACTCTTCAACAGCGTTGATGGTGCGGTCTACAGCGTCTTCATCCAGATTAGGTCTGACGATGAAAACAGATTCGTACTGTTTTTGTTTTTTAGATTCAGCCAATGCTTTATCCCCTATGGTCTAAACGTCCTGCTCGGCAGGCAAAGGATTACTCGAAATAAACTCGAAATTTCTCTGCTACGAACCCGAGATCCTAACACGGCCTAACCTCTCAATAATTGGTACTGGGGCTTGTATTACGCAATAATTTGCTAATTAGCTTAAAATCCACATAGAATAGCCTTTAGTTTGAAAGGTTATAATCTTTTGTTCATTTTTTTTGGAGGCGCCATGCTGACTAGGGTGAAAGCGACAATAGACAAGGCTTTCACTGCTTTTGATTGGCGGCAATCAGCACCATATTTGCGGCGCGCTAGCCATAGCAGTGCTCTTGTGGCAACGGCTATGACGACGGCCCTCGTGGCGACCTTCCTTCTAGCAACCACCCTTATTGCGACCAAAGTGGATGCTCGCGAGCAGTGGCAGATGCAGCATCCTGAAGGCGCACCGCCCACTGGACCTGTTGGCAAGGGCTATGTGCCGCCAGCACCTGGCTCGGTTCCTGGTCTTGTCGGCAGTGGCCAAGAGACAGGTAGCGGCATGGCCCCAGGCCTTGTGGCGCCTGGACTTACTACATCTAATATGGGTGGATCTGATGTTGGATTGCCAGCTTACGGTGGCAAGCGTCAAATTCCTGACGAAGTTATTCAGCAGATGTTGGTCTCACGCATCGGGGCCGGTTCAATGCTCACTGGTGTTTTGGGTGACGATATTTCGTCTAAGAATAGTCATGCCGGTGATTTGTTTTCAGTAGTTCTGACTGATGGCCACAGTCAAAATGGCCATGAGCTAATACCCCGTGGCGCTCGCATTATTGGCAAGGTGGTAATGGCAGCTCCTGCTGCTGGTCGGCGCACTGGAATGGCTGGCAATGTTGAAGTGGGGCTGACAACCTTAGTATTTCCGGACGGACGCTCCACTCCATTTACTGGTTTTATCGAGCGCAACCCCGCTCACACCATGAAAAAACCTCCCACTAGCCGCGGCCCCGGTATGAATATGTCTGATTACAAGAATTCTGTCGGCTCTATGTTCGGTTCGTTTACCTCAGGCATTGGCGCTATGCGTGCCCGAACAAATAGAGGCAAAGATTTACTCCTGCGTGAAGGCGATGTGGTTCCTGTTCGTGTTACTCGCACCATCGATTTGACTAAGATGAGCCCACCAACCGCACCTCCGAGTCAGCCGCTGGCAAATCCTTTTGCCAATAGCAATAACAATGTGCCGGCCAATATACCTGCTAATTTACCGGGAGCCGCTATGGCGCCGCCTTTATACACACCTAATGCAATTAATAATCAGGTTCCTATCTTGCCAAAAGAATTGCCAGACCCCTTTTAGAAATCTGGCAATTCTCGTTGTTTTGTTGTGACTTAGTCTTCTTGTTGCGGCTTCTGGGTTGGGCTGCCTGACTTGTATTCAGCTAGATGCCTCCACCCTTGGTGCAAGATCAACTGATAGGCATAGACTTGCTCTAACCAGCGTCTTTCGCCTTCTGGAAGATCTGGACGCTCTAGTCGACGTTTCAGTGAACCCGTAATCAAGCGAGTTTCTTCGATTGCTTTTCTGTACGAACGTACAGGCTTTTGCATTTGAGCCCAAGAAGAAGGTTCGGTGCTGCGTTGTGCTGCTGGCATTGCCGCTGCAACTGCTACCCGTTCTTGTCTTTCTCTTGGTTCTCTATCTCTGCCTTCTCTAGGCTCGCGATCTCTGCGTGGTTCGCGATCACCGCGGGCCGCTGGATCACGCTCTGGTCTCTCGGCGCGGTCAGGGCGTTCTAGTCTATCGGGACGCTCCAGTCTGTCTGGTCGTTCCGGTCTATCGGGGCGGTCAAGTCTATCGAGGCGATCACCATCTTTAGCTTCAACGCCAGCTTGAGCGGAACTACCCAGTGGTGATTGTTTGCTCAGAACTTGAGTGGCTAGCGGATTTTCGATCACTTTCTTGTGCTTCTCGCCGCCGCCGCGCCTTCTTTCTTTGCGTTTGGCGCGGTAGCAATCAAGGCAATCTCTCAGGCGAGGATTGTTGTGTTCGAAGGTTTTGGCGCAAGTTTGACAAGTGAGAGAGTGCATGAACTTCTCGCCATCGGCGCTGCCTTCTCCTGGTGAAGACTGTTCTTCGCTAGCATCAGCGTCAGAAGAAGTTTCTTCTTCTTTTTCTTTCTCTTCGATGTCTTCTTTGGGCTGTGCCTTGATTACTTTGGTGGCACGAACTTTGCGCGCTGGTTCAGGCTTGACCTCTTCTTCTTCCTCTTCGTCGTCGTCATCTACTTCGACAACTGCTTTTTTTGCTTTGGCAGCAACTACCTTAGTGGCTTTGCCTCGAGGTTTAGCCTTACTAGGCTTCTCTTCTGTCTTCGCCGAGCGCATCTCTTCTAACTGTTCCATCACTTTTGGATTAGTGAGGCCGTCTTCCTTGAGCTTGCGAATTTCTTGTAATTCTTCGAGCGCTTGGGCCGGAAGAACCTTAATACCGTTTTCATCAGTGGCTGTTTCGATCTCGAACTCTTGAATGTAGCGTCTTATCGTGACACTAGTGACATTGAGATCTTTTGCAGCCTGGGCAATTTTTGTGCCCTCTACCTTGCTTCGACTCATCAAAATACCTTGTTTATAAAAAAGGAAAATGTTTGTGGCTTACTAATAAGAGTTTCTTGCATAAATCGTTCTCAGCTCTGCATGAGCTTTGGCTTTTGCAGCATTGCTAAGACCAGCAATACTCAATCATGAACGACCTAGATACTTTCAGCCGGGGTTTGGGAGGCTCTAACTATTCAATTCTATTAGATCTCAAAAACCTGCTTATAAGGTATCGCATCACGAGCAATGACAACTTCGCCAGCCGATTAATTGTTACTAATTGTTTTGTTTCATCGGATGAGGCGGTCGAGGTCGATCTTGTTGTAGCGGTAGAGGTAGGTTGGTGAATCACCCATTTGCCTTAAAAGCAGAGCATCGGGGCGCTTATGCACGATCCTCGTGGCGAAGGGTGCAAGGGTTGGTTGGTTTAGCATCAGACCCGTTAGCAGTGGCCAGGCTATGCGGTGACCCATATTCACTGTCACAAGCCCCGTATCATCTATTAGCTGTGCCTTGGGCCCATAGTCGCGGCTGAGAGCTGGGTTTCTTGCTAGCCAGGCTGATATATCAGCAGATTCAGTTGTTTGTCCAGCGGCTGCATTGCTAGTGTTTCCAGCGATCTTCTTTTGTAAGAAAGTATTGAGGGCAAACTTGGCCAAGTTGGCCTTTGAGTCTTTGTTATCGCTTGAACTACCTGAGTTCGCCGAAAACAGGCTATTGACTGTGTTGAGTAAGTCTGCTGACTTTGAGGCAGTGAGATTGCCGGTGGTGGCAATCTGGCGAATAGCAATGCCACCATCAGCGGGCCGGCCCAGTCTTATCTGGGCATGCAAAGCCTGCGAAGTTAGCAGCGGGCCGTCATTATCATTGGTCAAGACAAAAACATATTTTTCGGTGCACTTTTGCAGGTCGCCTTTTCGTTGTTCGGCGGTGTGATAGTCGATGTCGGCACAAGAGAGAATGACATTGCGAAAAGGAGCAGAGCCGAAGGAGCTAGGAGCTTGACTCTGGGCCATGGCATACCAGAAGGCAAGACGAGAACCCATAGAGTGAGCAACCAAATCTATAGAAGTGTCGTAACTTTTTTCTCGTGCAAGACGATTAATAAAGTCACGAAAAGGCGCTTCGGACCACTCTAGGCTGGCTTCATCACCGGTATAGTCAGCTTTGTTGCCTGTGGATGGCCAGGAGAATAGAATCGGTAGAATTTCTTGTCCAGGTGCTCGGCGCTCGTATTCATCGGCAAGTTCTGCCATCTCTCGTGCTGACTCTTCAAAGGTCATGTCATAACCATGAATGTAAATGCAGATCAGGCCATGAAAGTTCTTGATGCGAGTGAAGAAATCGCTATCAGATAATCTATTCAGTTGACCTACCTTTGCTGTTGTCCAATAGCTGTCGCGCTTTGCCATTTCATCGCGAAGTTGTTGCCAGTTTGGGCTATTGGCGATGGTTGGAATTTTGCCATCTGGTTTAAGGAAAGTTGCCACACCGTATTCGGTAGAGCCCTGGCCCAAACCAATATCGAGGTGGCGCGCCGCACCATAAAGAGGTCTGCCGCTGGGGCTATCGTTTTGTCTGGTGGTGGCATAAAATATGCCAATTTCTCTATTGTTGCTAAATTTTTGTGCCCAAGCTGCCCCACTACTGTTTGGCAATATTTGTAAAACTGGTGCAATGAGACCAAGCAACAGGCAAACTATAAATTGTAGGCGCATGTCATTTCTATATGAAGGGAACCTTCATTATAGTCCGACTCCGAAATTGAGTTGGGCTTGGGTATAAGCTGATTTCAAGTGGGCCCGGGAGACATGGGTGTAGAGCTGTGTTGTGACCAAATTGGCGTGGCCGAGCAGCTCTTGAACCGCTCTTAGGTCTGCTCCGTTTTCAAGTAGATGGGTGGCGAAGCTGTGTCTGAGGGTGTGGGGCGAAATTGATTTTTTGATTCCAGCTTTCTGGCTTAGACGTTTCACTATTTGCCAAACCACCAGGCGTGATAGCCTCTGACCTTGCTCATCTTTGAAAAGTGGTTCTTCTTTTATCGGGCGGCGTGAGCGCGCATCACCTTTTTTGCCGCTTACTGCTGCTAGAACAATCTCTTTTCTCGGTCGCCCGCGTTTTCGTGGCTTCCCTATGCTGGCTTCTCTTTCTTCAAGGGCTTGCTTAAGTTTGGCATTTTTCAATTCTTCGATTTCATTGCGATAAATCGCTAGGGCCGATATTGCCTGTTTGCCCACTGGCACAATGCGTTCTTTTGACCCTTTACCAAAACATTTGATATAGCCCTGGGCAATATTTAGATCAGAGAGATTGAGGCCAACCAGCTCTGATACACGCAGGCCACAGCCATACATGAGCTCTAGAATAGCCTTTTCGCGGGCAGTGCTGCTCACGGCAAAAAGGAGAGAGACCTCAGCGGTGGTAAGCACTTGGGGCAGCTTTTTGATACGGTGCGGATTTTCGAAATGCTCAAGGGGATCTTTTTCGATCAGGTGCATGTCTTTGAGCCAACCAAACCAACCTCTTAGACTGGCGAGCATTCGGGTAACGCTTGCTGGCTGCTGCCCCTTAGCTTTGAGCGATGAGAGATAGCGCAAAACTTCGCCTCGAGTGGGCATAGTGCCAACTGCCGAACTGATGCGACCATTTTGCTGTTCTAGTTTGAACCAGGTGGTGAAGAAAGTAAGATCACGCTGGTAAGAAACTACGGTGTTGAGCGAAAGGCTGCGCTCGGCCTTTATGTGCTCTAAATATGGTGGCAGGAAAGCAATTAGATTAGATGCACTGGCAACGCTCTTAGCCGCCAAGCTCTGACTGGCGATGCTGTTGGCAAGCCCAGGCGTAGAGATAGATATAGGGCTGATGGGAGTCAGCCCGGAATAATTATTCAATTGCCCTGTCATTGCATATATCATACACATATATACAATTAAGGCAAGCAAAATTCGCCTTCGCCGGTGGTGGCGCTAGCTAGGCTGCTTTAATCTCTCTTTATCGGTCGTGTTCCAGAAACGCTAGAGGCCAGGAACAGGGTGGGCGCTGGCTGCCGTCTTGTTGGGCAGCCATTTAAATGTCTTTTCAATCGACTTGGTTATAGCTTTGGCATCGGCCATATTGGCATTGGAGGTAAAGCTGAATGTTCTTGGTTTATCAGCAGCAATGTCGCCAATCAGTGGCAATGAAGGCAGGTTTTCTAGCTTGCCAAAGGTGACTTTGTTGAGAAACTTAGATATGGTCACACGTCGAGATAAGTCACCAAGCATGCCACCAAGTCTTGACTTAGTCACCCGGGGAATTGTGCCTGCTATTTCAAGGTTGATTGTATTCAGAGGCAGATTGGCAGTGCCCGCACCCCACATCCGCAAGTCATCTCCGCTGAAGCGAATTTCCTTGATATTGAGAATGCCTTGATAGATTGAATAGCGACCATTGAGTTCGTTAAACTCGCCAGTTCTTACCGGTACCACGCTCTGCATGAGGTTGTTAAAGTTGAAGCCGAGAATACCTTGTTGCAATAGATTGGCTTGAGTGAGCTTGGTCTGCAGCTGGCCGAAACGAGCGACGATGCCGTCTTTGATAGTGAATGCTCCGGTTCCCTCTAGGTTTTTCAAGAATTCTTTGTAGTTACCACCAGAGCCGGTAATATGAATGTCACCATCCATGGCACCAGTAAGTTCGCCCGGTGTATCGAGCAAACGGTCCGAAACTTCTTCCATGTGCACCTGGGTCATATTGCTGTTGAAGACAACCTGACGCCTTTCCAGGTCAACGTAGCCATCCATCTTGAGCAGGCCACCAGCAACCCGAGCTGTGCCTTCTTTTAAGGCTATTCTTGGTGCAAGTAATCGGCCATCTTTGCTCTCCTGGCTTTCCATTTGAATCACGCCACCTATGTCGTTTACAGAGAGCTTGCGCAACCTCAGATAATTGATATCTACTCGGGCAACTGATAGGGAATAAGGATCATTTTTGATAGTGGTCAAATTATCTGTTGAGATAACGCCGCTCAAGTTGAAGAGGTTGTAGTCGGGGTTGCTTAATCGGTCTAAAGAGATTTTGCCAGTCAGTTTAGGGTGCCTGACTGGGCCCTCAAGGTTAATAAAGCCATCGAGGGTGCCTGTTAGATTCTTAGTATCAAATGTAGGGTCAATTAAGCCCACCAGAATTTTGGCTGGTACTGGATTAGGCGAAATCATTGTTAGTGAGACAGGTTGATCTGGTGCGCTCCAATTCCAGTTGCCCTGGGTCTTAATTGAGGCATCACCTAACAATAAGTTGGTGCTGTGCAATTTTAGATCTTTATCTGTAACAGTGACTGAGCCATCAATGTTGAGCTCTTCACCAACAGGCTGATTAATAGTCAGAATTGGCACGCTCAGCTTTAAGTGGTCGTCTGCATCAGCGTGGGCAGAGAAAATAATCTCGTTTTTCTTGGTATTGCCTTCAATTTGGGCGCGCAGCTGGAATGGACCGGCCGACTTGATTTTTACTTGACCGTTCATAAGCTTGGCGGTCAGGGCCGGCACCAAATCAAGAAACTCTTGCGGTGCAATAGTTGAGCGCAGCTCGGTCTTCCAGCTGGGCTTGTCTGATTTGTAGTTCTTGACATAGCCATCTAGGTCGAAGTGCGTTGAGCGGGCGTATCCGCTCATATCTTGAATTAATAACTCATCGCCAGAAGCAGCTAGAATACCAGCGATGCGCTCCAGTGGCACCTCAAGAGTGCTGACCGTGGCTCCGACGCTATAGCAACCTAGTACTCCTTCTAAGTTGAAGTCTTTCTTGTTCTTGGGCAAAACCACAACGTCGCCATAAATTTTGCCGTGGAGATTTTTGATTTTGTAGGTATCTAGTAGATTCTTATAAGCCGTTCTTAGTGGTGTGGGCAGAACTGGCGAGCTTAAGTAATAGTCGATGTCACCAATTTCGATACCATCGCTCTTTACGTGTACCCGACGTAGCTCTGCGGCGTGCGATAAATCGTCGATGCGAATTGATGTGGTCAGCCTCATTCCTCGGCTGATAATGCCAACGTCTGTCAAGGTGACATTGTCGTGCTCATACAAAATATTGCCTGATACTGCCCTAATTGGCCTGGTCAAACCCGGAGGCCTGTAAGCGATATCATCCGGTGAGGCACTCATATAAACCTGGGGCTTCTCCGGGGTGCCGGTCAGCTTAATCAGCAAGTCTTTCACTTTGCCTGTCAAATGCTGATCAGTAACAGCCGGGAACTTCAACTCAAACAAGTTCATGATTGTGCTGAGGTTTTCGAAGTTTACATTGGTGCCTCGAAGAGTGAGGTTGATATCAGGTCTCGGTGTGAAAAGTTTGACAGCCCCGCCGGTTAAGGTGAACTTGCCTGTTGCTCCAACTTTTCCCAGCACGTTATTAAACTGCAGGGTCTCACCATTGATGATGCAATCACCAGAGATTGAATTGGCATTGAGCGTATGGTCAGCGGTGGCAAAGCCACCATTTTCTAAATGAGCCTTGACGTCAGCTGTCATTCTCTGGGTACGACTGTTGCCTTTGATATTGCCTGATGCCCGCACCATGCCGTCAACAAATAAAGTGTTCAAATCGGCTCGGCGAATGCGCGTTGAAATGGCTGCTCTTGCTTTAGGATCTTTGAGGGCTGCGGCCCAGGCTTTTTTTAGAGAGAGTTTGTCAACATCAATGTTGAGATCAAAAGCGTCTTTGAGTAAATCGAGTTCGCCAGATATTTTTATGGCTGAGTCTGGCACTGTAATCTGACCATCCTTTATCAGTAGACGGCGTCCAGGCAGTGTTTCAAAATTGCCAGTAATAACAGAATTGGCGCCGATGCCAGTCAGGGCCAAATAAGGGCCTAGCTCGGGGGCTACTTCCTTCACCACTTCTTGAACCGAGAGGCCTTCAGCTTTCAATTTAGAAAGAATTTTGGACTGGGTTTCAACCCCAGACATCTTAATATCGAAAAATGCTTTGCCTGTCAGGGTGGCGGTCTTAATAACATGTACCAACTGGTCGGCTTCTCTTGAGCCCAAATCTAGTTTGGATACATCAATTGATTTGCTGATATTGCCCAGGTCATTGAGGTTGCTATTGGCTGTGAAATCGTACTTCGTCTTTTTGTCTTGCCAGTTGCGCAGCTCGCCGTTGGTCTTGACGTTGAGCAGGCCAAAAGTGAGATCTAAATCTTTCCAGCCAATCAGCGAATCAGTCATTTGCAAGCTGCCACCAGAGCTAGCATGCTTGGTTTTGACCTGACCCATATCTTTTGAAGAGATAATTACGTCTTCTACCTGGGTATTTAAATCGGCACTAAAGCCGCTGTTGACGCTACCTTGAACAATCGCTTTCAGTGCCAATATTCCTTTGACCATGACATTTTGCGACTTGGCATCAAGAGCATCTTTTAGTCGCTGGTCATCTGCCACTACGGCTAGAATTTTCTTTATTTCATGGGCCTGAATATTGGTGGCAAAAACACTGAGAGCATAATTAGTATGCTCAAAGCTTTTGTCTACGGCCTTGCCTAAGCCATCTATGCGAACGTAACCGGGCTTCTGATCACCTTCAGCCGCTGTATTGAATGATAAATAGAAGGGCATGCTTTTGCCCTTGGCCGGCCAATTGAGTTTTAAGTCAACATTCTTTAGGGTGACAATTTCTTTCGATATAGCTGTCTTGCTGCGATCAGATATATGAATGGTGCCCGAGTCGGCTTGAATGAACTTCACATCGATAGTCTGTACCAAGAGATCTTCGAAGTTCCAGGCACCAGGCTTGAGCTTCACTGCGTAAACCACAGGATGGTCAACCTGAACAAACTTGACAATTAGCTTGCCGGATAGCAGTGGCGTGAAAGCCACACCGATGTTGCTGCCTCTGGCGGCAATGAAAGGGGTGCCATCAAGCTCATCAATCTTGAGAGAGCGGGTGAGCACAGTTATGCCGTTGAGACCAAAGTGCCACCTTAAGTGCCCTAAGTGCACGTTGCGGTGCAATGCCTCGCCCATGGTTGCTTCTAACTTGGGTTTGGCCCAATCAATATTAATCATCAAAGCAAGGATGAAAAGTACCACTACGGAGAATAGCCAACCGGCCAAAAACCTTACGATTAGCCAACGCGGACGCATCAAAGCTTCTGCTTTGACCCGCTCTTCTAACTGTTTGGTCTCGACCATGTTTCCTGCTCAAAAGTGATGGTATCTATGCTAACTGCCAGATGTTGCCGTAAGCTGTCTAAGTTCGCGGCGTTAGGTAATTTGCAGGTTAACTAAACAAAAGGGTTTATTCGTGTCAGGTAGCAGATTCTCTAGATTTCTAAGAACCATTTACAGGCTCTCGCCTATTCTACTTGTCTTCGTCACCTATTTTCATGGACTGCCCGAAGCTCTGGCAAGTTCCCCTCATCAAAAACCGAGATATCAAGAGAATGAGCCTACAGAAGGCCCTGAGGATATCCCCGTAACCAGCCCTGTGGTCACCCCCGCAGCGGCGCCAAAAGTGAGCCCAGCGCGCTTACCAGCTCACACTTCTAAACCCTTGCCTAGCCGCCCTTCTGCCGTTACTCCCAGCAGCGCGGTGGGACTTCACAACAGTAAAGACACTCCGATTAAACTACTTGAAGAAAAGCCAGCAGCAGAAGCTTTACCAAGCGAAAATCGGCAAGAAAAGATTCTTGATATTGCCTTCAAGAAGCTTAAAAGCCAAGATGTTCAGGGTGGCATCCGCGCTCTCAACCAACTGACCATCGAATTTCCTGATAATCCTGATTATGCCCTGCTTTATCGCATGGCGCTCAAGCGACAAGAAGCCCAGCAGTGGTACCGCTATCAAGATTGGGTGGAACAAAAACATACTAAGGCCAAGCCTTTTGCTGCTATGTCCGAGCCTTTGAAGAAAGAAAGTAATCATGGCCGCATCAATGAGTTAAAACGAGCCACCTGGGTAATCTTAGCCACAGGAAAGTATCCCTCGCCTGAGCCTGCTCGAAAAGTTATCGTCGAACCAGAGGATGAAGACGCAAAATAGAGTTATATTTTGATCGGTATTCTGTTTTGTTTTAGTGGCCATTGGAAAGTAAAACCAGCCTAAAATCTCGCTTCATTCGTCTAGTCTGCGTGCCTCTGGCCATTCAGGCCATTATTGCCTGCATTGTCGTTATCTGGCTCTTGCAGATGGAGAGCATAGTCGAATTTCATACCTCAAAAGAAGTACTGGCCCTGCTTATAGGCGGTGGACTGGTTGTAAATCTTGCCTTGGTGGCATTCTTAGGTATGCAGTTAGGCAAAGACATAAGTGACCGTTTTGCCATTCTTACCGATAACGTCGAGCGCTTTCGCCGACAGGAAAAACTAAATTATCTTCAAGGTGGTGACGACGAGCTTGCCATTCTCGACCAGTCTTTCCACGAAATGGCAGCGGCGCTGAATCAGGCGATAGATCGCGAGCGCGACTTAATTGAAAGTGCGGCATCGATTATTTGTGCCATCAATGGCGAGTTCGTTATTGACACTATTAACCCGGCGGTGGAAAAGCTTTTGGGCTTCACTCCGCAGCAGCTCATTGGTAGCTCTTTACTGGGTCTTCTCACTACTGAAGGGCAAGAGCTCTTGCTTGAGACTTTGTATCAAGTGCGCTACAGCGGCTCTGAATCGGTTCTTGAAATACCGCTTAAAGCTCAGAGTGGCAATCTAATAGATAGCTTTTGGATGATCAAATGGTCTAAAGATAAGAATCATTGGATTTGCGTTGTACAGGATATTTCGGAGCGAAAATTAGCCGAGAATATGCGCCGTCAGATTGTGAACATGGTCAGTCATGATATTCGCTCGCCACTGTCGACTATCAATGTAATTTTCGCCTCGCTGCAAATTGGGGTCTATGGTGCCCTTACTCCTAAGGCCTTGGAGTTAACTCAAAGTGGCGAAAGGGCCTGCGCACAGCTTCTGAATTTAACGGGTGACTTGCTCGCTTTAGATAGACTTGAAGCTGGCATGCTAGTTCTGGAATACAGCGAAGTAGATCTTGATCAACAGTTTGCCAGTATTAACAGCATGATGTCTACAATTGCTCAGAAAGCGAGAGTAATCATCAAGCACCACAATTGTGGTCTAAAGCTTATGGCGGATCGCGATCGACTTGATCAGATTTTGACCAATTTGCTTTCGAACGCCATAAAGTTTTCGCAGCCAGGTGGTGTGGTGCATCTGCATGCATCGCAAATAGATGACGATATTGAGATTGTGGTCAAAGACCAGGGTATTGGTATTGCGGAGAATCATCTGCCCTTTATCTTTGATCGCTACCGCCAGGTGCGCACCAGTGATGCCACTAAGAAGAAAGGCAGTGGGCTAGGTTTATCGATTGCTAAAGCCTTGACTGAACTTCATGGTGGCACTATTACTGTGGCCAGCGAAGTGGGTAAAGGCACGTCGTTTTATGTGCGCTTGCCGATGGCTCGGAAGGGTAGTTGATTCTTCATCGCGTCCACTTAGCGACCAGCTCCTGTGCTGTTGAAATCATTCGCGGTTGGAGCAAGCGAGCATAGTCTGCAATCTCGCCTTCAAGTTCTTTACTTAGCTCCGCGATAATCTCCTCAGGCCTTTGCTCTGACTGTAGTAGCTCCATCAGCTTTTTCTGATAGCGCAGTATGTCAGGAAAGTCGCCAGCTCTTGGTTCCGCAAGCTTGGTCAGCTCTTCTAAAGCAATGGACTCAGTCGCTGCTATCGCTTCATCCACAACATTTTTCTCCAGCCAATTTTTCTCAATTAGTTTGGCGATTGCTCGAAAGTCATCTCTAAATCTATGTTGTTGCTCGGCGGTATTCATAGTGCCGCCAAGGCGCTCAAATATACACGCTTCGATATTAGGGCATTTTGTCAGTACCTGTGGCAATAGTTCCAGCACTTCATCTGGAATTTCATTGTCGTGGGTGTCGCGCCGAATCTTCTTGCCTATTGAATGGCTCCATGACCCCCCAGAGATATGAATCTCGCGAACTCTATGCAGCGGGTAGGTGCTGAGCAGTTCTGCTGCCGATAGTCCGAAATTTTCCAATTGACAGTAAAGGTTGTGCAAATCGAGCAGTATGAAACCGTCAAATGGCTCTAGCAGTTCGTCTAAGAAGCGACCGTGTTCGTTAACATCGCTATGGCTGAATGCCAGTGCCAGGTTCTCTAAGCCAATACGTCCACCAGTAGTGTCGGCTAACTTTGCTAGCTTGAATTGACCGGCGGCTAGAGCTTGCGCCGTGTGCGGTACCGGCAGTGGTGCTCCCTCTTGCAGTTCAGCAAGGCGCGAAAAGCCGAAGTGCTCAGAGAAGTGAATGAATTGCCTCTGTTCTAATTCCCGCTCAAGATTCTCTAGCCATGAGGTGTCAACGGCGGTCCAATCGGCGCTGAGCGGTGAGTAGTTCACACCATGACCATAAAGGCTGTGAGTAGAGCTGAAAAATTTGAGCAGTTCATCTGCCCATTCTGGTATATCGGTGGCCCAGCCAATATCCGGGCTCCATTCTAAAATTTCCACTTCGTCGTTACTAAACAATGGCAATGCCGCTGCTAAGAAATCTTCTTGCAGCATCAGAGATAGGCCTAATTTAGGTTTAGTTCTAGGTTTTGAAATAACGGCCTCTCCTGCTCTGAAATAAGTCTAGCTCATTGCTCCAAGTAGGCCGCAGCTGGCACAGAATCAAAATTAACCTGCGCGTGCGTATATACCACAGTGTTTTATTAAGCGGAAAGATACACAATCATGTTTCCTTAGCTACCCCCCTAATGTGAGCTAATTTGGACCAAATTCAACCGTCAGCCAGTAAAAATAGGTTGGAGCCGCCAGAAACTAGTCCGTTTGAGGAAACTCATTCGAGCTTGGGTCTTTATCTTGCGCGCGCAAATAAATCCGACGCTGCCAGCTTTAGCTTTCATTTGCCAAAGGCGACGTCGCGGCCGCATAGCATGCAGCAATTTGTGTCGAGTATTGCCGCATCTTTCGATCGCGCTAAACCCCATCAGACGCAGACTATTGGTGAGAACTTCACGGTTCCTCTCCAGCATTCGTATCTTAATGATGAGCTGATTCTGAAGTCGCTTGAAGCTAAGAATCCGACTTTCAAAAAGTCTACGACTGCCGACGGCATCCAGAATTTAACTGAAGTGAGCGGTATCAAGCTTAACTTCCATACTTTTGGCCATGACCAAAAATTAGATGTGAGAAGCATTGCCATAAGCAAAGAAGCAAACGGTAGTACTCGCTTTCAGCTTCAGGTAGACAATCCACTACCGCTTGAGGTGGAAAAGGTCTTCAACGCCCCGAGCACCTTGCCCTTGAATTTCGTCGTTGATGCTAAAGGCCGGGTCTCTTATCCCCGAGACAGCGAAGTGTTGCATTCGCTTTCCGAGCATAGCAATACGACTTTGCCAGGGCTGGTACTGCGCGATGCTCTTAGCGATGCCGGTGACGTTGCTCAGTTTATCGAGCATAATCCCGCCTGGGTGAAGAATATCATGGCTCCCTTTATGTCGCGCTTTGGTACTTATCTTAAGAGCGATTTTGATCCTAGTGTGGTGCTCAATTCTGTTCCGCCTGACAAAGCTGCTTCATCAGATAAAGCTGCGCCGACAGGTAAAGCTGACCAGCCGCAGGCGCCAATAAGAAATTCCAACACCGACAGCGTCAAGCCTCGCTCGACGGATGCATTGCCAGCCACTGATGCTTCGACTTTCAAAATAAAAGGACCCGGCGATTATGTCGAGACCATGCAAGTAGAAGGTCGTACGCGCAGTTTTCATGTCCATGTCCCAGCTAGTTATGATGCGGCGAAGCCAATGCCGATGATGCTCCTTGCTGCTGGTATGTCGCAGACTGGTAAGGACGTTGAGGAGATGTTTCAGGCTAACAAGCTGGCTGACAAAGAAGGCTTTATTGCCGTCTATCCTGATTCAGTTAACTGGTTTGATGTTAAAGATCTACGTACCTGGGAGAGTGGTAACGGACTGGTGCTGCCAGGGCAGAAGGCTAGCGATGTCAAATTTATGGGTGACATCATTGAAGCGACTAAGAAGCAAGTTAATATAGATCCCCAGCGCATCTATATGGCTGGCCTCTCTAATGGTGGCATGCTGACCTATTCTACCGCCGCAGCTTTGTCTGGTACCCTTGCTGGCATTGGCATCTTGAGCTCGACCATGAGTGGCAAGGAGCCGGCACCGAAACAGCCGCTATCGATGATTAACATACATGGTACGGCCGACCGAATTATTCCTTATGAGGGCATGACAGATACTCCTCCGGTTTTGACCGATGTTGGCGTGCCTGTGTTTCAGCCGGCGCATTTTGGCACTGACTACTATCGCAAGCTAGGCGGTATAACAACTGAACCAACTGTGATTAAGAATGGCATTGAGACGATTGAGCGATCGTCTAATCCGGCAAATGGCACAGCGGTTGAGCATATTACTCTTGCTGGAGTGGATCATTTCCTTGATGATCCCGCTCATCGACTGCAACAGGTTTGGGACTTCTTTGAAGCGCATCCGCGACCTACTCCGCCAAAACCTAGCGACAATGTTGAAGTAAAAACTAGCATTGCGGTGGAAGAATTAACCACCGTCAAGCAACTGCAAGCCGCAATGAAGCAGCGTGGTGTTGCTGGAATGGAGCAAGACGTAGATAACATTTTTGATGCCGCTCTGACCATTTCTGACGGCTCTATCAGCCCTTCGCGAATCTTCGAGAAGATAACTCGCTCTACCCATGTGGCCTTCAATGATCCAGTAAACAAGTTTATCCAAAACACTACATTGATTTCGAAAAAGAATGACACTATCACGATTGATCGCAAAGTCAATGCCGACATACCGTTGAATGTATCCTTCGGCGTTGGCGCGCTCAAGTCAATTGAAATCGGTAAGACTTCTTTTGATCTGGCCAAGTCGAATGGCTACCCAGAGCTGAAGAATATCAGTGGTATCACATTGCACGCTCAAGTGGCTGGCTACAATCTTGATAGCGAGATTCATGGCATTACTGAGTTTCCAGCTGGTCACAATGGTGCCGATGGGCGTATCTATCGAGCAACCATGGAAAATCCACTGCCTGGCTGGATGCGCACGGTTTTGTTCTCGCCTGGTAAGTTTAATGTGGATCTGCAATTTGACCCTAACGGCAACCCGGTAGTAGTCAATCGTAGTCAAACAGAACGACAGTTGCTTGGCAAGAATCCATTTGTAAGTGGAATAGCTGATGAAGCTCAAGATGTTGCCAATCTCTATCATCATCCCGGTTGGCTCAACGGCCTAACAGTGGCTTCTGATGTGGGTATTACCGGCGCGTTGACTTATGCCGGCTATCGCTTTGGTGGCAGGGCTAAACTGGCAGCCACCGTTGGTTTTATAGCAGCACCTGTGGTAATTGATCTTATTCGTCGCAATATTTCTTAGGTAGCTCAACTTGCAAGTTTGTGAGAGGCCCTTGCGGGTGCTCTCATTTGTTTGTGTGCGTGAAGGTTGTGACATCAATAACTCGGCAACACCTTAGCAATTTTGTGTGAGAGTCTCCACCGGGTCTAGGCGCCGTGAGAGTAGGTCAAACTTTGATAGAGGGCAGATCAATGTCGATTTAAGAGCGTATTGGCTGAATATGGTGGTCGCAGCTATCCGATTCCATTGGTAGCAGTGAGATAACAGGCAAGCTGCCTGCTATAACTCAAGTTGCCTAACTCAAATGGTTCTCATAAGCGTAGCGAACAAGAGCGGCCCGAGTACTTAAGTTCAATTTCTTTCTCAGTCTCGATACGTGTACTTCGGTGGTGCCTTCGGTAATGTGTAGCTCTTCGGCAATTTCTTTATTCGATAGACCAAGAGCTACTTGTTTAAGCACTTCTATTTCTCTCGTACTGAGCTTGATGCGCACTTTCTCGCGGCTCTCTGTGCGCTCGGTTAACTCTTTGGTGCTGTGTACAACTTGAGTTAGTTGACTGCACAAGTCTGTTAGTTTGCTAATCGATGTGCTTTGGGCCTCGACAATTTGATAAAGCTTGGCCTGGCTCAGTGCAATTGATAATTGGTTAGCAATACGCGATAGCAAGTTGATGTCGCGCACTGTCCACATTCTCTTATCGCTGTGAGCATCAAGATGGAGCAAGCCCATTAACTTACCGCGATAAACCAAGGGCACCATGACCATCGATTTAATTTTGTAGTTGACAAGTTCTAAGCGCACATCTTTAGCAAAGGCAAAGGTGTCATCTTGCACCACCATTAGTGGGCGTCTCTCACCAACATCTAAGAGGAGGTCGTGATACTTAGAAAACAGAGTGCTTTTGTCTGATATCGGCGTCAAACTTTCGGTGGTCATCTGTCTGACGATGCGCATAGTATTATCGGGGTCTCCGATTAAGCATATTAGTGCTCGTGAGGCCTCAAATTCTTTTAGAAGGCTTTCAGTGGCCCGCTCTAAAATATCGGATTGATCGAGGGAGCCGTGAACATTTACAACGAACCGATTAAAGAGCGCTTCGTCATTCGAAGACTTTTCGACGCGGTCATACATCTCTTTCAAGTTTTCGACAATGATTGCCCGCTGCAAGTTTGTTGTAATCATGCGCGGCAAGAATTTGTGATACTCGCCAATTTTCGGTAGATAGTCACTGGCGCCAGCAATTAGTAATTTTAGGGCTAGTTCTTGTGAATCAACGCTTGTAATGACGATGATTGGAGAATTTGGAGCCTGTGCCGCCAGAGTGGTGACTAAGTCGACGCCGCTGCTGTCTGGCAGGTCGTTGTCGACCACCAATACGTCGTACGGAGTGGTCTTGATACGAGCTAGAGCTTCTTTTGCCGTGACCACGGCATCAACATCATATAAAGGTGATTGAGAAATGATTGCCTTGCGCACTAGTTGCAGGTCTTTTTCCACTGGTTCGATTAAAAGTACCCGGCGCTCGCGTTGAATTTGGACGGCAATATCTGCGTCTGAGGCATCCGCCTTGGGCTCCATTGCTACTGGTTTCTCGTCTTCCAAGTTATTCATCCAACAAAGTTCGTTTAGAGGTTTTGTTTAGAGCTTTCGTTTAGAGCTTTCGTTTAGAGATCATGGGCAGGCCTGTTATCAACCTAACATAAGAATGCCTATATTGAATTATCTTCCCACCTATAGGGTGCCACCCCTAACCTGCTGCTATAACTGCAATATGAGGTTCGGCAATACAAATGTTGTCAACCTAATTTGCGACAAAACTTGTGGGTAATGTGACAGTCTTAGACCCTGACCCTCACCAAGCCCCCCAGCCCATGCATCGTTAGGCCCTAATACTGATTAGGCACTGATACTTATTGCGAAGTAAGGCCCACAAGTTCATAAAACTAAGGAGCAGCAGGTTTCCCTCGAACCGCTGCTCTTTTGTTTTATATTTATTTGCCCTGGCCACTCATTGTTATGGGCTGGCGGCCACTTTGAACATAAACCGATGAAAGTTTTTTGTGGCTTATTTTGGGGTTGTTATTGCAGTAATCACCCAAATCAGCTGTATAGGGCATGGCTTCGGGGTTGAAGTCTATGCGGGTTGGCTTCTCGCCGGTGGGTTCGAAGAAATCGCCGGTTATCTCGTAGTCGCCAGCTGGGTATGCTTTCACTTCAGGATTAATGAAGTAACCAACATTCTTGCCAGCCGGTGTATATACGTTGACCTTTACATCAGCCATTTACTAATTTCTCCTTCACCTTCAATTTGATCAATCAAGTTGTTCAAAGTAAGTGTATTTGATTTTCACGCAGGGATAAACTTCTCTAAGTGAATATACATATAGATGTGGCCAATTCTAGATTGATGGCTCATATTAAGGAATTGGTTTGCAATCGGCGTAGCGGAAGAATTCGCTGGTCTTAGCTTTGAGTTCCACCATATAGTTTTGCAATTCCAGCCGCAGATTTTCTTTTTCCTCATCATCGGCGTTAGCTGGTACTTCTAGCGGCTCACCGAAAACGTAAACCATCTTTGTATTTAGGTATGGGCAGTTGTAGAGGTCCCATGACTTCATCAAGTCGCGAGTTCTGGCCCGTGAGACTACTGGAATAATTGGCAATTTGGTAATTTGCGCCAATCTAATTACTTCAGCTTTGACTATTTCAAATGGCCCCTTGGGTCCGTCCACTGGAAATAAAACGCTGCGATTGTGCTCGGCGGCGTTGATCAAGTTGAATGCGCCTTTGACTCCGCCATGGGTGCGGGAGCCGCGGGCTACTTCAAAGCCCATAAATTCAGCGGCTCTGGCGATCATTTCGCCGTCTCGCGAATTGCTGGCTATCAGACTCATGCGGTTGCGCGGGCTGAGGCCGAGCAATACATACATCTGGCCATGAAAGTATGCGTATATGGCTGGCTTTAAGCTGGCCAGGTCGTCTTCGCTATTGCTCTGGGCTGAACTGGCTCTGACATAGGCTCTACTAGCTTCTGGTATGACCGCCATGACTCTATATGACAGGTCGTAAACCGTAATGCCATATTTAAAGATGCCGGCGAGACCTAAGACCCTCCACTTATCAAGAAGAGGGTATTTCAAGAATAGGTCTTTGATTCGGAACTTTTTCAAGGGTTACCTTTTTAGTGTTTTTCGCTTAGATGAGAAAAAGATTGGCTAATTTTATAGAATTCAAGTGGGCTGAGACCCGCAGGCGGTAAAGGCTCGGGTTTGTATATGCTATTATCTACCAACGCCAAAAAATCGTAAGAACATCTATCAAAAAGACGGAAAAGAAGCAATGCCACTTTTAGCTGATCGTAAGCAAGAGCTCATCCAAGGCCACCAAACGCACGGTAAAGATACTGGTTCGCCAGAAGTGCAGGTCGCCATGCTCACCGACCGAATTAACCAATTGACCGACCACCTGAGAACTCACTCTAAAGATTTCCACAGCAGACGTGGGCTTTTGATGATGGTTGGTAAGCGTCGTCGCCTTCTTCAATATTTGATGAAGGAAGACAATGAGCGTTACCGCAAGCTGATTGAAAAGCTTGGACTGAGACGCTAATAGCTTAGTTTTAAAAGGCGGGCCTTTGGCTCGCCTTTTTTGTTTTTGACGTTTTTGTTTTAGCTTTAGTGAAGTTCTCGAGTAGAGAACTTTCACTGGTATCCAGAAATATATTTTGTGCCCTTCAGGTGAAGAGGCACTAGCTGAATAAGCAGAAAAAGAAGATAGAGGAAAAGAAGAAGTGCAAGTAGAAGAACGTGCCGGTATTCGTCAAACCGAGATTGTTATTGACGGCAAGACTATCGTTGTTAAAACTGGTCGCATGGCCAAGCAATCCGGTGGCGCTGTAGAGATTTCTTGCGGCGAGACCATGGTTTTGGTAACAGCGACAGAAAGTAAGAAAGTCAGAGACGGTATCGATTACTTCCCTTTGCTTGTTGACTACGAAGAAAAGCTTTATTCCGTAGGCCGCATTCCTGGATCTTTCGGTCGTCGTGAAGGTAAAGCACCTGATAAGTGCATCCTTACAAGCCGTTTGATTGACCGCCCAATTCGCCCGCTATTTAAAGAAGGCTATCGTAATGACGTGCAAATAGTGGCTACCACTATGAGTGCCGATATGGAAAACCCTGCAGATACTCTTGCCATGCTTGGTGCCAGTTTTGCTCTTGAGCTAGCTGGCTTGCCATTCAATGGCCCAGTTGGTGCCGTTCGCGTTGGTCGTGTTGATGGCAAACTAGTGGGTAACCCTACATACGAGCAGCTTGATAATTCAGATTTAGATTTGGTTGTCGCTGGTACTGAATCATCAATCATGATGGTTGAAGCTGGCTGCAACTTCGTCACAGAAAAAGACATTTTGGCTGCTATTGACTATGCTCACCAAATTATCAAGAAGCAAGTTGAAGCCCAAAGAGACTTCGTTAAGGCAGTTGGACGCACTGTAAAAGAATTTGTTGCCCCACCATGTTTGGAATCATTGAAAAATTTGGTGGCTGAAAAGGCCACTGAAGCTCTCAAGGCATCTATGAATTCAGTTACCGATAAGCTGGTACGGCAAGGTCACATTGATGCAGCTATCAAGGCCATCACTGACGCCATTGCTGAACTTGAAGAAGGTCATGAGTTGAAGAGCGTTTCTGGCGGAAAAATCGCTGAATACCTCGAAAACTATGAAGCCGAATTGATGCGTGCCAAAGTGTTAGACACCGGTATTCGTGCTGATGGCCGCCGCTGCGATGAAGTTCGACCAATCACTGTTGAGTGTGGCGTTCTGCCTCGCACCCACGGTACTGGTTTGTTCACCAGAGGTACCACCCAAGTGCTTTCAGTAGCTACTTTGGGTATTGGTTCTGATGCTCAACGTCTTGACTCAGTTGATCCGCAAACTGAAAAACGCTACATGCACCATTACAACTTCCCTGGTTTCTCCGTTGGCGAAGTAAAACCAATGCGTGGACCTGGCCGTCGTGAAATCGGCCACGGTGCTCTTGCTGAGCGTGCCTTGATTCCAGCTTTGCCAAGCCAAGATGAATTTCCTTATGTAATTCGGGTTGTGTCTGAAGTGCTTGAATCTAACGGCTCGACCTCAATGGCTTCGACCTGCGGTTCTTCTCTGTCATTGATGGATGCCGGTGTGCCTCTCAAGGCCACAATCGGTGGTATCGCCATGGGCTTGATTTTGGAAGGCGACCGTTGCGCCGTTCTTACCGATATTCAGGGTCTAGAAGACTTCCTCGGCGACATGGACTTCAAAGTTACTGGTTCAAAAGAAGGCATCACAGCCTTACAGATGGACATCAAAATTGAAGGAATCTCTCTTGAGATCATGCGCATAGCTCTTGACCAAGCCAAGCGTGGTCGCGTTCATATCATCGATAAGATGGAAGCAGTATTGCCAGCTCCTCGTGAAGAAATGTCACCATGGGCTCCTCGCATCATTACCGTTCATATCAACCAAGAAGATATTGGCACGGTGATTGGACCAGGCGGCAAAATGATTCGTCGCATTATCGAAGAGACTGGTGCCACCATTGACATTGAAGATGACGGTACAGTCCGTATCGGCTCTGTTGACCAAGAAGGCGGAAGAGCTGCTCGTGACTGGATTGTTAACCTAGTAAAGCGCATCGAAGTCGGAGTGGTTTACTCTGGCCGAGTCACTAGAATCATTCCAGTTGGCTGCTTCGTTGAAGTGTTGCCTGGTAAGGAAGGCCTCGTCCATATTTCTCAACTAGAAAATAGACGTGTGGAAAAAGTTGAAGACGTTGTTGCAGTTGGCCAAAAAGTGATTGTCAAAGTCAAAGAAATTGACGAGCGCAATCGTGTCAACTTGACCATGAAAGGCGTCAGCGACGAAGAGAAAGCACTCTGTGAGCAACAGAATCCGTAGCAATACAGCTGCAAGGGCAAGCGCAGCTGCGCTTGCTTCCCTTTGCTGGCTGGTAGTGTCCTGTTTTCAGTTTGACTTGGGTGACTCTGGCTTTGGCCAGGCAGCCCAAGCACGCACTGACAAAGCAGCCGGGCATAAAGCGGCTCGAAAGAGCAGTGCCAAGAGCAAATCAGGTTCTAGAACTCAAGTCGGTAAGAGGCATGGCGCAAGCCGTGCCTCTTCTGCTTCGACCCGCTCTAGTGCCAGAAGAGGCAGCGCTCTAAGAACGAGTAGGCACTCGGCTTCGCGTCACGCTGTTGCTCATTCTCGTTCGCGGCACGGCCGTGCTAGCGGCGTTCACCCAAGTAGTCACGCCAGAGCCCACGCGGTTAGCCATACGGTTAGTCATCCACCCTCGGCTTCCCATGTAGACGCTGGTCCAGCGGAAGTAGGCATTGGCCCAAGGGTGCGCAATTACTCTCTTCTCGCCCGCTCCTATGCTCTTTACGACCAGGGTATCAACGAGCGTTTACGGGGTAACTATGGCTCAGCCACTGATAAGTTAGCCGAGTCAGTCAATTTGCTCGACCAGGCGCGCAGTAATCAGCGCGACGGTGGGGCTTCGACTTTAGAGTCGATGGTTTTCTTCGAATTAGCCCAGGCCGCGGAGGCCGATGGTGATTTCATTTTGGCAAGAGACTCGTATGCCCATTGTCTGCGGGCTAAGCCTCAATATGTCGAAGCTTATTTGCGCATAGTCAGTCTACTGGCTAGCCAGGGGCAGTTACCTTTGGCCATGAACTGGCTCAAGGAAGGCTTGAAAGAGTGTCCCCATGACCCGAGGCTAAATGATTTGTCCACAGTGCTGTCCACCTTCATGGGCGGCTATAAACCAGCTCTTGAGCGTGACCCTGAGCCCGTTACCAAGCCTGTGGGGCCTGAGACTTTGCCTAGCGAGATTAGTCCCGAATCTAGTCCAGAGTCTTTGCCTGAAGCTCCGGCTGGAAGCCGTGAGAATGAGCCAGCTATGCCATAGCGCTTCAGCAAGCTCCAAGAGCTTCAAAGGTCACCAAAGAAAAAGGGAGGTTTAACCCTCCCCTTTAGCTTATTCAAACCACTTCGCAGTAGCCGTTGACTATTTTTTGTCGACGGTATCTTTGAATTCTTTGCCAGGTTGGAAAGCAGGTACCTTTTTGGCAGGCACTTTGATTTTCTCGCCAGGTTTTTGTGGATTGTTTGTTTCGCGAGCTTGTCTGTCACGGCGCAAGAATGTTCCGAAACCTACCAAGGTGACACGATCACCTTTGGCTACTACTTCGGTCACGACATCGGTGAAAGCGGCAAGCATTTCTTCGACGGACTTCTTGGTTGTGTTTGTACGAGCAGCGATTTCGGCAGCCAGTTCTGCTTTGTTCACAGAGATTCCTCCTAGTATCCGGTCCTAAATTCAAAAGTACAACATAAAGTGTATTCTGGGCGGTCTAATAACCACGTGAGGGACAAAGATACAGCACCTGTAAGGCTGACACAAGAGACTTGGCATAAATTGTCGCTCTTGATAAGCATTTGCCGTCATAATTACCGTCATACTTGTAGAGAGGCCGCTTGCCAGGCGGTTTTTACAGAGATGTCATTAAAGCTCAGAATAAGGGATAAAACATGAAATATACTGCCGATTTTGTGCGTAAAGAGAAGTCATTAAGGGAACAAAGATAGTGTCAAATCCATTGAGTGGGGCTCCTTTGGGACCAATTAGCGTCGACGGTAAAACTATAGACGCCAGGACGGCAGCATTTCTTGCCGCCAATGCCTGCGAGAGCAAATTAGCTCAATCGACAGTGGTACTTGATGTGGCTTCGGTAACTGTTTTAGCTGAATATTTTGTTTTTGCTGGCGGTGAGTCGGCGGCCCAAGTTAAAGCTATTGCAAATGCCGTAGACCAGGCTCTTGGAAGCCATGATTTCAAGCGCAAGTCGATTGAAGGCATGAGTGAAGCCCGGTGGGTATTACTAGATTACGGTTCGGTGATAGTTCACGTTCTGCAAGAAAAAGAGAGAAGCTTTTATAAAATCGAGCAGTTCTGGAACCATGCACTGATTGTTGATCGCCAAGAATGGGTAGAAGAATAAGCGTAGGGTAATTTTTGCTCTGATAAGTTATCGAGGCGTTTTTGAGGGACATTTGCTATGAGCTTTAGGACCAGGCTACAGGGGTTCGTCGATAGCCGGCAGAAAATTCAAATCTGGTACGGTATGGGTTGCCATAACACCGTCACTGGGCGAGTTCTTTCTGTTGACCATGACCACATTGACGTCGAGTCGTATTCGCATGAGAGTGACGGTCAGATTCATATTCGTCGCATACTAGTTCCTTTGCACTTAATTTTGCACATCGACATAACCTCTGCTGAGGTCAGTGAAGATGATGAAGGAGCGCTAGTAACCGAAAAGGAGTCTAAGGGGAGCGGTTCGTCAGTTTCCGTTATTGACCTTCCCGATGCTCCCCGTGGATACGCTGTACGGATTCTTTCTCAACTAAATTCGCAATATTCCAATCGCTTCTCTCGAATGACTGCCGGACCAGGCGGAATTTATTTCTCATGTGACGGTTCGGTTTGGTTTATCGACGGTAATGGCCAATTGAGCGAGTACGCTCGCATTCGTGGCAATAGCACGATTTCTGGCCTGCGCTTTGACCGCAAAGGCGTTCTTTACGTCGCTACCATTCAGGGTACTGTTTACAAAATTGACCCCAATAAGTCAGGTCGTATTCTTGCTCAGCTTGATGGCAACCTTACGGGCGGGGGAACTTTCTTGTCTGATATCGCCATCGGTGCCAGAGAAGAAGTCTATGTCTCTAACTTCCCTTCAAACACTGGCGGTGTCTTTAAGATAGACAAGACTGGTGAGTATGAGGTTCTACTCGGTGGGCCAGGTCATGGTACCCAGGGCTTACTGCTTGAGCGTGATGGCTTCCTCTGGTGTTTAGAGCATGCCTCTGGTTGTGTGGTTAAACGCTCATTAGATGGTCGTGAAGTTGCTCGTATTCAAGTGGCTGAGTCTGAGAGCTTCAACTTTGCTGACGGCTATGATGGCAACTTGGCTATGGATAGTCTCGACCGGCTTTATATAACGGCTGGACGTGCTGGCACTGTCATCCGTGTTAATCGTGAAGGCCGCGCCGAAACTTTCCTCACCGGACTCGTTAACCCAACAGGTGTTGCTTTTGGTCACGATGGCGCTCTCTTCGTTCTCGAAGCTGGACGCTCAAGAGTGCTGAAAGTAGCGGCTCTCGATAAAACTGAGCGGAGTGAATCGGCTAAAGCTCTTTCTTAGAGCTAAGGCTAGGCATTTACAGCTGGCAAATTAGTTCGAAAATTGGTTCGATCTATTTCTCAATGCCGTTGCTCCTTTGCCAGATGGTCAAGCAAATACAGCCGAAAAAAATGTCCGATTTTCGCCTGAAAATCGGACATTTTTGTTTTTAGTTCTTGGATGTTGACTCAGAGATTAGCGGACCAGCTTGCGCCTGTTCAGCTTGTACTGAATTTGCTTATGCTCACTTCCCTATTTGGCAAGGCCAGCCAGCTCACGACTTTCGTGTTCAGCTGCCACTGTGTCTTGGCTGCTATACATTTGATCGATAAGTGACTTGTAGTTGCGGCCAACTACGTTGCGCTTGATCTTCAGTGTTGCTGTCAGTTCGCCAGCTTCAACTGATAACTCGTTGGCAAGAATGGCAAAGCGCTTAACTTGCTCATAGTCAGCTAGGTCTTTTGAGCGGGCCTGCAATTCTTTCTTGAGGAAGCCTAGAAGGGCTGTAGAGCGGCTCAAATCGAAGTAAGAATCGAATTCCCAGTTTCTCTCGCGGGCAAAGTCACAGGCCGCTTGTTCATCAAGTGTAATTAAAGCCACCAGATGCTTTTGCTTATCGCCGAATACCACTGCTTGAGTGACAAATGGTACTGTCTTCAATACCGCTTCAACTCTTTGGGGCGCAATGTTTTTGCCAGCAGAGTTGATAATCAAATCTTTCTTGCGATCGGTAATTTTCAGGTAACCGTCAGCATCGATAGTACCGATATCACCGGTTTTGAACCATTCGCCTTCAAAGGCTTCGGCAGTTGCCTCAGGGTTGTTGTAATAGCCTTTAAAGATTGTAGGACCTTTGACCAGAATTTCGCCATCCTCGGCTAGTTTTTGATGCACAGAGTCAACCACAGGGCCCACTGTGCCTATCTTGACTCGACCAATGCGGTTGACATTGGTGGGGGCCGAAGTTTCAGTTAGTCCATAACCTTCAAGAGTGTTGATACCAACAGCATTGAAGAAAGTCAGTACTTCTCTGGTGGCAGGAGCGCCACCACTGACGATGATTTTCAGATTGGGCCCAATGCGCTCCCGTAGTTTTTCTAAGACCAGTTTGTCGGCAATTTTGTGTTTGAGCCAGAGTAATGGGCCCACTTTCTTGCCTTCGCTGTGACATTCGACTACTTCTGCGCCGACATCAAGACCCCAGTCAATTAGCTTGCGCTTTTTGCCAGTGGCGCCATCTATGCCACTCTTGACCTTGGCATAAATACGATCAAGAACCCTCGGTACCACTAATATTGTGGTTGGTTCTACTTCGATCATATTGCGGCCCATCATTTCTATGCTTTCGGCAAAGGCGCAAACGCCACCGTGGGCTAGCCAGTAGAATTCACCGCAGATGCGCTCAAAGATGTGGGAAAGCGGCAGGTAGGAGAGATAGACAGAGCGATCGTCTTCTGACAGAACCGGCTTCATGTCTTCAATCACGGCCATAATATTGCCATGGGTTAAAGGTACACCTTTGGGTACACCAGTGGTACCAGAAGTGTAAATGATAGTGGCGATGCCATCTTTTGGTGTGCTCTTCATTCTGTCTTCCAGAATTTTTAAGTGAGCTGTATCGAGGCTAGCACCAAGTTTTCGTACCGATTCAATATCCGCGAGGAGACCGTTGGGCAAATTGTATTTGACTGCTAGCTCATCCACTGATTTGACATCAGACGGCAAGAAGAAGAGCACGATTTTTTGTATAGTCGGTATTGAATCTCTTACTGCCAGGGCCCGTTTGAGAAGGTTTTCGTTTTGTACAAAGAGAACTTTAGCTTGCGAATTATTGATAATGAAATCAATATCGTTGGCTGAGGAAGTGGGATAGACCGGCACCGAAATCGCGCCATTAGATATGGTGGCGAGATCGGCTGCGACCCAATAGTGAGTTGTCGAGGAGAAAATAGCCGCTTTTTCGCCAGCTTTCAGTCCTAGAGTCATCAAGCCAAGTGCTATTTGCTGCACCAGCTTGCTGAACTCACGCCAGTTCATGCTGCGATATGGCTCCTTTTTCTCTTTGTACTCAACGCAGTTGAGATGGTCGAGCTGTTTGGCACGAGCAAAGAAGACTGCCGCTATATTGCGATCAGTAATACTATCGGATATCTTCCGATCCACGAGCATGTAAAGCACCTCAGATTCCCAGCAGGCGTTATTATAATAGGTTTTCAGTATGCCAAATGAAGCCTAAATTATCTCAACCTACCAAAGCCTTCTTTTGGGCCTCGGTTGGGCATTTTTCCATTTTTTGCCGAGCATTATAAGCTGCTAATTTTGTTAAGAAACTGACAATCTTTCTTTCGAGACTTCGTCCATCCAGGTCGTTAGCAGTTCCACGAGTTCGTCAAGAACCGGGTCAAACATTAGGTCGTGCCAGGCTTCGGGGAAGGAGTGCTGACGTTTGCTGGGGGCCTGTAGACGCTCGAAAATTGCTTGACTGACAACGTTATTAACGATGGTTTCTTGGCCCGAGGTAAACATGTAGGCAGGGCAAGGAATTTTGCGGGGGGATGACTTAGTTTCTTGGGTGAGCTTCAGTAGCTCGAGCAATGTGCGGGCGGTGAGGACAAATTTGCGATCCGGATCATTGGCTAGCCAATTTCGCACTTGGGGCTCACGAGTAATCTGATCGGTGGTGTAAGGCAAAGCAATTTCGGTGTCAGGCTGAAGCAGAGCTGTGGCCATCGACTTGAGGCGATAGGTCAGTTTGAACATGTCAGGATGGCCGTCGAAGCCCGGAGAAAACATGACAAGTCCAGACGGGCTAATTTGACTGAGGGCCTTCAGGGCGACCACGGCTCCCATGCTATTTCCCATGACAAATATTGGTCTGTCCCCAACGGTTTCGCGCAAGTACTCATAAGAATCTTTGAGGTCGTTGAGCCATTGCTGCTTCATCATCAATACTTGGTCAGAGCGCTTGCCAAATCCAACTTGGTCGTAGGCAAGAGCGAAGATTCTCTTCACCTTTAAGCGTCTAGCCAGGGCTTCAAACCAGCCACTATGGGCACCCAGCCCGTGCACGAGCAATACGGCGGCGCGACAGTCGGCTGACGAGCCCCATGTGCGCGCCTTAATCAAATGATTTTCGCCTTGAGTCAGGGGCTGAGATCGTGGGACGATGTCAACGAATGAACAAGTCGGAGTGAGCTTAATATCTTGTGTCATAGCTGAGCGATATTATAGCTTCTGATACCACTTAAGATGTCTAGTCTCTCCCTATTCCCTTTTTAGTCAGCGGAAAATCAATGTACGGTAAGGACGGCTCCAGAAGCGATTCTTCATCTTCTCCCTCCCCAGGAGAACTAGACCCTGCTCGTGCTCCCAAAGACGGCAAGGGTGTTCCCTTTGTTGTGATTGGATTGATAGTTTGCACTCTTCTTGCGATTGGTTACATTGTCTTTACGCCGAAAGAAACGCCTCTTGGAAAAGCTGCCAGCATGGTGCGTTCAAATAAGGCGGCATCGGCAGTACCGCTATTAGAAGAGTTAGTGCATCAGAATCCTGCTGATGTCAGTGTCTATCCCTGGCTGGCTCAGGCCTATTTGGCTACCGATCGTTTTGCGGAAGGTCGCACTGCTTTAGATACGGCATTTAGAGTGCGCTGCCAAGATGTCAATCTGGCGCCAGTTGTCGATAGCTATTCTACTTTCTATCAAAACCATAATCACTATGAAGAAGCTGAGCGTCTCTACAATTCAGCGCTACAGGTAGTCAAGCCAGCCGAGCTGGCAAACAGTAGAGCACGCATGTACTTGCGCTGGTCCGAGGCCAATCTAGCTAACGGCGCTATAGACAGCGCTGTCACTCACTTGAGCAAAGCCTGGCAGTACGCCGATAGCCTCGATGAGCCCTTGAAGTCGCAAGTACCTCACCGCCTGGCTGAATGTTATCGACAACTGGCTGCCTTAGCTGAAACACGCGATAAAGACGAACAACAGGCCGTGGCTATGCTAGAGAAGAGCCTTACTGTTAGTGACGAACCCGGTACACGTATTGCTCTTGGTGCACTTTACAGCAAGCGCAAAGACACTACTAAAGCGATTGAAAACTACGAAATAGTCTGTAAGCAAGACGCTAACAACCTTGAGGTGCGTCACCGCCTAATTGAGCTTTTGCTTGCGAAAAAAGATCTTGAGCGGGCACAGGAGGCCTTAACCGAGCTGGTCGACAAAGAAAAGAGCTTTGACAATTATGAGCTACTTGCCAGCCTTAACTTGAAATTGCAAAACTATCCAGGAGCTGTGCGCTCACTTGAAGAGGCTGTTTCGCTTAAGCCTGAGGCTTCTATCTCATTACTGAAGCAGCTTTTGAGCACTCTTAATACCTGGGGTGCAATCTTGGTCAAGGAGAATAAGGCACAAGAAGCTCTGTCGGTAAAAGGCCACGCTGAGCGTGTTTCTGAACAACTGGCTATGCTTATCAAAGAGCAAAAGAAAGATGAAGTGAAGCCTGAGGCGGCCAAGAACGATAAGTGGGATCCTGGTACACCCCCGATTTCAGTGATTTCTTCGAGAAACTGGTTGGTTAAGGGAAGCTTGACTCCAGAAGGTGAAATCAAGATCAAAAACATTTCAGGTGAAGCGGTAACTGACCTTACATTGACAGCCGTTTTCTACGATAATACAAAAAGACGTACCAATGGTTCAGTGGGTCTGCCGGTGGCTAACCCATCGTCTATTGCCTTTGCTCCAGGGGCCGAACGGACACTTTATTTCTCCTGTCCTAATATAGTTAAAGATGATCATCAACTGGCCGTTATCATCTACTGGAAAGGAAAACTACTGCAAGAATTTCCAGTTGTGAAGCAGCACTAAGGGTTGTAGGAAATCGTATAACTGACGTAATGCAAGAAAATTTCAATCCCGAATCAACTAAATCTGAGGCCGATGAGCAAAATCGCCAACCTGCTGCTGCCCTTCCTGAGCCAGCTGCAGAGCCGCCGCCCAGTCCAGTTGTGCCAACTTGCCGCCATGAGTATGTTCGTATTTTTCAGCGCCGCTTAAAGGGTCTTGATCGCCGCTTGGTCTCGACAAAGGCCTATTTGCCTATTGGTTTCAAAATCGGGGATTTCGGCCATCTTGGTGACAATAGCTACTGCTTCTGCACCAAATGTAGGGCTCGGTTATACCCCAAACGTACCCAGGCCGACAAATTACAGGCCAGACTGGCTGCTGCTGCCGGAAAGCTTAGCGCTGAGCAAGCTGCTTTAGCTGAGCAAGACTTGCTTGATGAAGTTGGGTCAGATTTGATGCAAGAGGTCTTGAATGAATTTTCGGCCGAAAAGCTTTCTGCTGACAAAATTGGAATTGATATACATGTAGAAGAGCTAGAGCCTGAAATGGTAGACGTTCAAGATATCGAGGCCGAAGGGGTTAAACTCTCATCAGATGAGGAGGATAGTTGTGCGTTGTCGGAAGAAGAAAACTAAAGGCTGGCTGCATCTATTAGACCGCCTTATGTTCTTTAGTGCCGTGGTGCCCCCCGGCTACATCATTTATCGATTTGTGCGCTGGTTTGTCAGGCAAGAAGATGGGTTGAGTCGCTCTGAAGACTCTGATGATTCTGAGAGCGCTTTCGACTAAGTCACTGGTTTTGGCAAAAGAGCATTAATGACTCGCTATCTATTGAGAGTATTTCGGGCAGCATTGGTCACCTCATTGGGGGTGGGCGGCGGCATTGGCCTCCTGATAATGATTATTGTTTTGACCAATAAGAACGAGCCCAATGCCTTTCATTATGGTCTGATGGCAGGCCTAACCATTGGCGGTATTTTTGCCCTCTTCACCATCGCGGTGCTTTTGCCGCTTGACCTTAGTGCCCACGTCTTTCTGAGTAAAGGTCGCTATCATCAAATTTGGGATCTTGAGCAGACTCGAGAAATAGAAGTGACAGGAACAGGTAAGCAGGTTTTACACGCTGCCAGGCAAGCACTACTGGTAGTGCCTTATGTCACTCGGGTTTCAGATGATGTTGAGCACATGATTACTCGAGCCGCTAGCGGGCCGAGTTGGCGCTCTGGTGGCGAAGAAATGGAAGTTGAGCTAAATTGTCAGGCCGAGAATCAGTGGCAAGTAAAAATTGTCAGTCGACCACGCTCTAAAAATGTTGTTTTTGACTATGGCAAAAACTTTGAAAATGTTGAGACTTGGCTTGGTCAGTTCGACTCTCTTTTGAAAGAAAGCAAAGCTTGAGCCCAAGCTTCCTTCCGTTTTTCTTGAAGTAAGCCTGGGCCCAAGTTGTTATTGCTTTTGAGTCTACTGCAGTAGTGCTGCAAGCTCGTCGGCATGCGCCTCTTCAACGGCAAGGATATCTTCCAGTAATCTTCTTGTGGTTGAATCGCTACTGCCGATGTGTTCAATCATGCCGCGATAAGACTCTATGGCAATTCTTTCGGCCACTAGATCTTCTTTGATCATGTCTTTTAAATTAGAGCCGACAATATATTCGGCGTGACTGCGCTCAGTTAAGGTTTCAGGGTTGAGATCTGGCTCACCGCCCAGTTGAACTATGCGCAGGGCCAGTCTGTCAGCATGGCCGAGTTCTTCGTTAGAATGAGCAAGAAACTCTTGGGCAACCGATTCTGAGTTGACGCCGCGGGCCATGTAATAGTGCCGGCGATAGCGCATGACGCAGACCATTTCAGTGGCAAGCGACTCATTGAGCATCTTAATTAGCTTTTTGCGGTCGGCTGCATAGTCTGCTGTGACAGCACCATCTTCTACATGGCGACGAGCCCGCTCTCTTATTTCACTCACGCTGTGTTTCGGCTGGTTGGCCTCTTTCTCTTTCTCTTTAAGGTTGCCGCTATGATTTTTGTTATTGCTCTTATCCATTTTCCCAGTCATCGTTGTTTCTCCAGTTCTCTAGGCCCAAGGGCAATCTTGCTGTGCCTGCAGCAGTGAAGACTAACTGCTGGCTGATTAGTTCCACTTTTGCCTTAATGTGGTAACTTGAACCTATGAGCCCTGAGCAAACTCAAATTCAAGCTGCAACCGAAGCGGCAATATTGACGGTGAAACTCTTGCATGCTGGTTTATCGGTGGCTGGATTTTCCCTAGGCGTTGCCATTCTCTTCTTCGGTCGTCCTGGCCTGACTGTGCGCACAGCAATTGTCGCTGGCAGTGCCCTGACCTTGGTTTGCTCAATTTTGCTTGGCGGCGACCTTTTTGCCCCCGTGCTCGTAGATGACCGGTTTACACTTTTGCGGCGTCTTGGCTGGTTTGCTCTTGGTTTACTCTTTGGCGCTGGTCGTGGCGATCGCATTGTCAACTGGATTCGCCCGCCGCAGGTACCAGTTTTCATTAGCGAGCCAGTATTTAAGATTGATGCTGGGCCTGATTCAGTGCCAGGTGAAGCCGGCGAAAATCTTGTTGAAAAGCCTGGCCCGGCAATTCAGCCTGAAAACAGCGATGGCAATTAGCCTCTCTCAATAGCATTTATAAACCAGAGTGTTCGTATTTTCCCCACTGACATGGGGCGTTTCTGGCAGCTATAGTTTTTTGATCGATATAGATATAGCTAGATCTCTTTTGGTGCTCAGTGAAAGAAACACTTGCCGAGAAAATAGTGAGCAATATAAATCCTGTTGATTTTGCCCAGGGATTTTATCAGGGTGCCATAGAGAAGCCAGTTGATGGGGTGCGCCAACTGGTGGGCCTCGAAGACAAAGAAAGCAAAAAGTCGGCAAAGAAAATTGAAAGCTCCACTCTTGCTACTGAAGCTGGTGTAATGGCAGGTCAGATTGTTGATTTTAGTATTTTGGCAGTGGCTAGCCATGGTGCCCTCAAACCTTTGCTGAAAGAAAGCGTCGTAAATATTAATGGCGTGGCTGGCACGGCAAGCAAGATGTTTTTGGCCGGAGCTATTGATGGCGGAGTTTTGACGGCTAGCTCAAGTGATAAGAGTTTACTGCAAGGTCGTCTGGAAGCAGGGTTGGTGTCGGGTTCAACTTTTGCCGTTATGGGTGGAGCAAGCAAGGCTCTAGAGGGTGTGAAGCTTTTGCCGAAGAGCGATTTTCTTGCTAAGAGCTTGAGCAGCGCTCTGGCTGGTGGTGCCGGTGGTGTTACCGCGGCTTACGGCCATGCCTTTACTGAAGAGCATCGTCTGGCAACTACTTCTGAAGTTTTCAGCAGCGCTGGTCAGTATGCGGCTTTCGGTGCTGGTTTTCATGCTTTTAATGCTGGTGTGGTTAAAGTGGCTAAATTGCCAGCGGTCGAAAGCGCCTATTACCGTACTAAATGGAATATTCAAGAAGGAGCTACCGAGGGTAAACGGCTATACTACGCCACTCTTAACGAACTCAACTTGCGGCATCCCATTAAGCGCCTCAATGATTTTGTAAATCCCGTCAAGCTGCCTGAACTGCCGAAAGTTGCTCTCACTGCTGAGAATAATCCAGTTACAGCTTTTGAAAAAGAATATCCCCAGTTCATCAAAAATATTGAGGCTTTGGAGAAAAAATACGAGGCGACACCGCGAGGCGATCGCCGGAATGTTTATGATGAGATGGCTGAAGAGCAGGCGCGTTTCGCCGAGAAGCTTCTGACAATATTGCACGGAACGGCCGACAAGCCCGGTCTCAATTCATACAGCAACCTGGAACTGGCTCAGGGCACTCATAGCATTGAGCGTGTTGCTGCTATTAGAGAGACCCTTACAGCTTCACTTAAACGCCAAGATTTCCGCTCCGCCAGCGCCTTTGAAGAAGGCATGGCCAAATTGGCACCGCGAGATATTTCTGGCGATCCCGATACCTATACTATCCTCCGCGGTCTTGGACAAGCCCGTGAAAGATTTTTCAATTTCGATGAAAGTGCTTTGTCTAAGAAGCTTTCTCTGCCAAGTGAGTATCACTATAAATCAAGGGCTTATGGCACACCGGCTGATTGGATGCCTTTTGAATCAAGTGAAAAACTGAGCAACTTGTTTCATGCCACTGTCTCTCGTGCTCTTGATTCTATTTTTACGGAAGGCAAACTACTTCCAGCAAAGGAATTGCGCTTGCGTGGTATCAAGCAAATTGCAGGTGAGAGCGCTGATGAACAGTTTCCTCGTCGGGCAATTTCCATGACACGCAATTTTAGCGAAGCATTTTGCTACCATCGCCATAGCCCTGAGAGTCTGGCTGACTTCCCTGTCGTCTTTGGTATATCGCGTCATGCAGTGGCTGGGGCAAAAGGTTGGAACGCTGGCATGCTCGAACCAGGAGAATTGCTTACCAACAAACTCAATTTAGGTAGCGGTATTTTTGAGAAGCTTGGCCTGCGCAAGCCTGACATCACACACCTATTTGTGCCAGACACGCAAGTATCTGCGGTCAGTCGAGCACTAGCAAGCCACCGAATTGGTGGAGTGCGGGTGGTTGGCTTCAATGATATGGACACACCACAATGGCAGCCCATATCACATTAGAGACCTAAGAAGTCTGGTCCGCTACCTTGCGCTGTCGGCTTGACTCTGAGGTTGACTTCTGGGCAGACGATTTCGCAAGTGCGGCAATGTACGCAGTTTTCCAGCGACATACCATGCTTTCTTACATCTTCGATGATGTCGATTCTGTGCACTTCGGCCGTGCAATCAGAGACGCAAGGTGTGGTTTTGCCTAGAGCTTCATATTTACTGATGCACTTAACGCATGTGGAAGCGTTGAATTCATCAATGTGATTATTGCCTTCGTGATACTTAGTCGAAGCGTAGAAGACCGCATCAACTCTAGAATAAATGGTTGATTTGTCGAAGTTCTGTGGCTCATCATACTTAGGTGGTACCCAAGCTGGAACGATGTGCTTGTAGTCTTCTACATACTTGATTGGTCCAATATCGATCTTGCCTTCGATCAATGAAAGAGATCTGATACCGTCTTTGGAAGAGCCAAGTGGGTTTTTGAAACCAACCTTGAGCATACCAATCCAGGCATTTGATTTATCAATGCTCTTAGCAATATCAGGCAAGTAGCGTCCCAATAGTTTTGGATTCTCGATAAAGGCCCAACGGAAGTAGCGGTTCTTGTAAGCTTCTTTTATGACAAATCCGTCTTCGAGTTCTTTTTGATATGGGGCAAGGGCTGCTTCTGAAGTGTCGTCTTTGACTAAGGCGTCATGAAGAACTTTGGCAGCTACGTAGCCGCATTCCATGGCACGGTCTACACCAGCCAGGTACTTAACGTCGAGGGTGCCGAGAGCATCACCCATGAGCAGAGCGCCAGGCACGTAGAACTTCTTAGGTAAGCTGTAATAGCCACCCTCTGGAAGCAAAGCGGCGCCGTATTTCAGCAACTTACCACCAGCAATCATTTTTTGAATGAACGGGTGCTTCTTGTATTCTTGCAGCTTTTGCTGTGGATTCATGTTGGGGTCTTGGCTGTCAAGGCTGATTACCATACCGATAGTCAACTTGTTGTCTTTCATGCCATAGACGAAGCCACCACCAAAGGTGCCATCAAGTAGAGGGTAGCCCAGTGTATGCCAGACTTTGCCTTCCACACTTTCGTTTAATTGCCAAACTTCTTTGACGCCAACAGACCAAATTTGTGGATTGTCGCGCAGCTTAAAGTGGTCGACCACATCTCTTGAAATAAAGCCTTTGTCACCGAAACAAGTGAACTTGCCGTAGACATAATCTTCTTCAGACTTAGGCTCTTCAGTAACGGCAACGCCAGCTACTCTGCCGTTTTCAAAAGCGACAGCATGAGCGGCAAAGCCGGTGAAAAGATCGATAGTAACGTTGGGTACTTCTTTGGCTTTTTCTTGTACTTGATTGGCCATCCAATTAACTACATAGCTCAATGTCAGAACTAGGTAGCCGGTTTTATCAAAAGACTTAGGATAAAGCTTGTGAGGAATATCCCATTTCTTTTGCGCACCGAGGACTGAAAACTCGGATTCAGTACAGGTGGCTTCAATAGGGAAACCTAGCTCTTTGTAGTTGGGCCATACTTTTTCAATGACGTGCGGATTAGACACCGCACCGCTCATGATATGAGCGCCGAAATCTTTGCTTTTCTCTAGAATTGCAATGGTGAACTGCTTATCGCTGCCCTTGGCTAATTCAAGGAAACGGTAAGCGAGAGTGAGGTTGGATGGGCTACCACCAACTAATAGTAGGTCATACTCAATGCGATCCGACAACTGCCTCGACCCCCCGTCCTGATTGAATTTCCGCAAACTGTTTAATCATTTCTGGAACGATCTGATAGATATCGCCGACTATGCCATGGTGGGCAAATTTGAAGATTGGCGAATCTGGATCTTTATTGATGGCAATGATCAAGCCTGATTTGGACATGCCTACGCGGTGTTGAATGGCACCAGAAATACCGCAGGCTATGTAGAGTTTTGGTCTTACAGTTTTACCTGTTTGGCCCACTTGGTGTTGATAAGGAATCCAACCAAGGTCTACAACTTTTCTTGAGGCGCCGATGGCAGAGTTTTCGAAAGTATCGGCCAACTGTCTCAATAAATCGAAACCATCAGCACTGCCTAGTCCGTAGCCACCACCAATGATGACATCGGCTTCTGTGAGCTTAACGCCTTTTGATACTTCTCTAACTGTATCGGCCACGATTAAGCGGTAGTCTTCGGGAATCAGTTTAACTGGAACTGTTGTGATTTTGCCTTTGCGACCGGGTTCATATTTGTTGGGAGTCATCACCCCAGGACGAGTTGTCGCCATCTGTGGGTTTTTCCATGGCCCGAGAATGCGCGCTTTCAAACTTTCGCCAAAGCTTGGCCTGATGGCATAGAGACAGTTTGGATAAAGACCAATTTTTGTTGGATCTACTTTGCTCTTGTGTTCGTATGGCCCGATATCGAGCTCGGTACAATCGGCGGTGAGACCAGTATCGAAGTGCGCTGAAATTCGTGGCGCTAAGTCGCGACCAGTGGTGGTGGAGCCAAGCAAGCAGGTGTGTGGTGGTTCCGGTAAAGAATCGAGGAAGTCGATTACTACTCTTCTATAAGGCAAAGTGCGGTAGGAGAAAAGTTCTTTGTCGTCGGCCACATAGACTTCGTCAGCACCAGCTTCGATTAACTTTTGCGGTATATCGCCTAAGTTATAACCAAGCACTAAACACTTTAGATTGCGCTCCATTTTGTCGGCAAGAATGCGTCCGGCGCCCAGCAGCTCAAGGGTTACTGGTTGCAGGTCTCCTAAGATTTGCTCGGCAATTACGAGCACATCTCCCTTAGGACAAAAGGCTGATACGTCAGGCTGTTCACTCATTTCATTGTCTACTTATTTACTTATTGACTTACTGACTTGTTTACGGACCTACTTACTTACTTACAGAGCCAACTAACAACTGCTCGAGGTCGCTTGCCTTAAGAACATCACTCACCAATTCGTGAGCTGATTGACCCTCGTGCATAGTACAACTTCCACCCAATTCACCAACTTTCTCTGTCCAGGCCACAATAGTCGGTGAACCTTTCAATCCAGTACGCTCAGGATCTGCTTCAACAACATCCAGATCAATGCTGTGAATGTATTTTTTCATTTCTTCCTGATCTCTTGCCAGGCGTCTCACTCTCCAGGCACCTCTGAATGATTTGTATTCAAGAGGATGGTAGGAGTTGGCAACGGTTATCAGGAGAGGTGTATCGGCAACTACTTTTTGGTAGCCACCTTCAATAATTCTGCGAGCATGTACTTTGCCCTCTTCCATATGGAAGTCTTCGCAATAGGTTACTTGAGGTAAGCCCAAGCGCTCAGCTATCTGCGGACCTACTTGGGCTGTGTCGCCGTCAGTGGTCTGGAGGCCACAGAAGATCAAATCGGGCTTGCCGATGTAGTTGAGCACTTTGTGGAGGGCATAGGCAGTTGCCAGGGTATCAGATGCAGCCAATCGGCGATCTGACAACAAGTAAGCCTCATCAACGCCATGCTCAAGGGTCTCAAGCAAAACTTCGACAGCCGGTGGCGGCCCCATCGAAATTGCCGTGACCTTGCCGCCATAAGTCCTCTTGGCGTGCAAAGCCGCCTGTAGGGCAAAGCGGTCAAAGGGGTTGAGCATGCGCTTAGCTTTTGCTCTATCGATGGTGCCATCAGGGTTAAGACCGGCCTTGGAGCCTGTATCTGGAACCTGCTTCACCAAAACGTAAATGTTTAAACCGGCCGACATATTACCTTCTGGGTATCCTTAACTGAAAGATTCTACCTACATATGGCTGAAGCTTCCCCATTTGTTAATTAGAGATAGAGACTACTTAACGAAAGCTCTTTATATCAGGGGTAGTTTGACTCTTTATTTCTTGTCATAGGGCATTCTCAATTGTTTCTTTATATGGAAATCTCTATTACTTCAGATTATCCTTAGCTCACCTTGCAAATACCCTTTCCCCGTCGGCTTTTCAAGAGACAGACGAAAAAATACAGAGAACAATATGACTGCACATTTATTTACGAGCCAAAGGTCTATTTCGTCGAAACTTAAGTTTGCCTTTCGGCTTTCTTTATCGGTCGCCCTGGTGCAAAGTACTTTGTTCTGGAATTTACCGGCTCATTCTCAAGTGCAAGTAATAAAAATGGAGAGCAGCACCAGCAAAAAACTAGATGAAAGTACAAAAAAGATAGAAGATACTGGTAAGAAGCAAGATTCAGCCCTGCTTGCTCAGTACGAAAGCTTGGTTGATCAATATTTTGCCAGCGCCTTTTCTTTTTCTCCTAGCTGGGGCACACAAGTTGGCTTTCACCAGTACGACAAGCAGTTAGAGGATCTTTCAGCTGCTGCTTTGAAGAATAATGAGGCTACTCTCATTGACTATCGTCGTAGATTTTCAGACCCTGCTTTTTTGCAATTGCCTCAAGCGCAGCGCCTCGATTTGGCTATGGTGCAGGCGAGTATTTCTGCCAGCTTGCTCGATTTGCAAGAACTACATTCGCTCAATCGCGACCCTGATAGATATCCCTCCCTTATTGCTGACAGTGTTTTTTCACTGGCCAAACGTAATTTTGCTCCAGTGGACGAGCGTTTAGTTTCTGTCATTAGTCGCATTGAAAAGGCGCCAAGTCTTCTTGCTGATGGACGGGCAAATATTCAACCAGATGTAGTGCCTGCTATCTATGCGGAGGTAGCTTTAGAGCAATTGCCTGGCACGATAGAGTTGTTTAGAACCACTATTCCTGCGGCTTTTGCCTCTGCCAAGCCTGAGCTGAAGGAAAAATTTGAGAAAGCAAATGCTAAGTTGATTGCTGAACTTATAAGCTATCAAACTTTTGTTAAAGAGAAGGTTTTGCCAAATGCTCATGGGCAATTTGCCATAGGCGAAGCGGCCTATTGCAAGAAGCTCGCATTTGATGAAATGGAAGACGAGAAGCTCGATGTAATCTTGGCCAATGGCTACAAAGAATTGCGCAGACTACAGGCGCGCTTCAAGCAGTTAGCTCATGAAATCAATCCTAAAGTTAGCGCCTTAGAGTGTTTCGAGAGTATCGCTAGCGATCATCCTCAGCCCGATAGGCTGGTTTCGTCTACGGCAAATGTTTTGGATCGCATAGCTGCTTTTATTGAAGAGAAGAAAATTGTCACTATTCCCTCCAAAGACAGGGTGACTGTGGCAGAGAGTCCATCTTTCATGCGCGCTCTTACCTTTGCCTCTATGGACACCCCAGGACCTTATGAAGATACTGCGAAAGAAGCGTTCTATTACGTCACGCCAGTAGAAAGCGATTGGGATAAGAAGCGTATAGAAGAGCACATGCGTTTCTTTAGCTATGCTGATTTAGTCAATACTAGTGTGCACGAAGCCTATCCTGGCCACTATGTGCAGTTTCTCTGGGTGAAGCACGCACCTTCTAAAGTGCGCAAGTTGCTAGGTTGTTCATCAAACGCTGAGGGCTGGGCCCATTACTGCGAGCAGTTGATGATTGAGCAGGGCTTGCCAGCTTCTAGTAGTGAGTCTGGAGACAAAGAGAAGAATCTAGAACAAAAAAAACTAGAACAGAAAAAACTAGAATTAGTACAGATTCATGATGCTCTGCTGCGAGTTTGTCGATATATAGTCGGTATCGAAATGCATACTTGCGGTTTGTCTTACGATAAAGGCCGTGAATTTTTCATCAAAGAAGGATTAATGGAAAAAGCCAATGCTGAGCGTGAAACCAAGCGTGGTACTAAAGACCCAACTTATCTTGTCTATACCTTGGGCAAGCTCAAGATAATGGCGTTGAAAGCTGAGTACCAGGCCAAAATGGGTGATAAGTTCGATCAGAAAGATTTTCATGATCGATTTCTGAAATGTGGTTTCCCCCCTCTAAAAGTTGTGCGTACTGAAGTATTAGATTTAGATTGGCCAAACAGTAATTCAGGTAATTGAGGTAATTGAGGTAATTGAGTCGTTAAAGCGAAATTGGGGCCGGAAACAAAACTAGCAGGCTATCGTCGATTACTTTCTGACCATGTAGAGCTGTTGATAAAGGGGATGTAATGAAGCACAAATCGAAAAATCAGGTTGCTCGAGCTTTACTACTTGCAGCCAGTTCTGCAGCTCTTGCTGCTGGCATCGTTGGGGCTATAGTTACTTTTCCAGGTACGGTTTCGGGTGGCCACAGCTCTGCCGGAGCTTTCAACCTCGGCGTCGGCTGGAAGGCCAGTCTTGATGGAGCCCTAACAGAGGCAAAGCAAAAACAGAAGTACGTGCTTGCCGACGTTTATACCGATTGGTGTGGATGGTGCAAAAAGTTAGATAAAGACACTTTTCAAGACGCGCAGATGGTCAAGTATCTAAAGAGTAAGTTCATTTGCGTCAAACTCAATGCTGAAGGCTCTAAAGAGGGTAAGGCGGCAGCCAAGAAATATCATGTGCACGGATTTCCCTGCTCTCTTGTTTTCAACACTGAGGGCAAGTTTATTGGACGCCTAAGCGGCTATATGGAACCAGATAAATTCCAGAGCGCTCTAGAGGATCTCATTGCGCATCCTACTGCAGCTGCTGAGGCTGATGAAAAATAGATTCTGCCAAGTTCAGTAGCTAGTAATAGCAAAGAAGGCTCACTGATGTGAGCCTTTCCTTTTTCAATTCAAATTTTTGATTTATTGTGGTTGGATTACTTGATACATGGTTTCAAGAGCTAGAGGGCCGTTGCCGCATCTGGCGATGAAGTCTTGGGCAAGATTGCGAATATTGTTCATATCTTTGAGATTAGGCATAAATCCGAAACGCATCGACTTTGAATTAGCTAAGAGGTGGCGCACAAAGCGCAAGCCCGCCTCGGTTGTTTCGTGGTTGTCTGGACCGCCACTGCCCATGACGATGGTTTCTACTACTGTATTTTCGATAGCACTCTCTATGGCATTTATTTGAGCGCTTACTCGGCTGTTGAGTTTGCCGAGGTCAAAATCGATGTGTTCGAAAGATGCTGGGTCGAAATTCATTGCTTGTTCCTTTATTAGTTTTCTTGATTTGAATAATGAAGAAATTGTTGAGGTGATGCAATTACTGTAGGTGCCAGGGGCATCCTTGGCAACTAAAGAAACGCTAAGGGTCTATATCAGCGCCGAATTAGGGGGGTGGAAATACGCTAAATCACACGTCAATCAACGGCTTGAGCTTTACAGCTGATGTGAAGTAAATTTGTTTGCGTTTCAATCTGTAACCTGCAAAGGCGTATTACATGGCCATATCCAATTTAAGTGAGAATTCGAAGAGTGAGCAAGCGATGGCCCTAATGAAGTGTCTGGTCAAAGAAGATCTAGATAAAGACGGCTTGACCTTAATGACTGCTCATCCTGAGCCCCAGATGAAACTTGATGAAGTCAAAATCAAAGTCTTAGCTACGGCCGTGTGCGGCACAGACAAAAGTATTTTCACCAGCGCTCAAAGCGAAGGTATTCGCAATGAGATGAAGCGCTACATCGGCAGTGCTAGCTATTCACCAATTGTTGTTGGTCACGAGTTTTGCGGCATAGTAGAAGCGGTTGGAGATGGTGCTCAGGCCAGCAGCTTGGCGGCTCCCGATCACCTAAGGGTAGAAGTTGGCGATTATGTCACTGCCGAAATGCACCTGGCTTGTGGCCACTGCTTATTGTGCCGAACCGGTAGCGAACATATATGTACCTCGGTCAAAGTAAAAGGCGTGCACCTCGATGGTTGCTTTGCCAGAGCCGTGACAGTGCCTTACAAAAATGTCATCTTGCTCGGTAAGAACGGAGATACATCCGTAATACCGCCTCGCATTGGGGCATTGTTGGATGCTTTCGGAAACGCTGTTCATACAGTTTCTGAGGCCGATGTACGGGGCAAGTCAGTGGCAATTCTTGGGGCTGGCCCCCTTGGTTTGATGGCCGCTGCTCTCTGCAAAGATTTTGGCGCATCGCGTATCTATTTAACTGAAGCGGCTGATGTTGATCGCCGCTTCAAGCTTGCTTCCGATTTCGGCGTTCGTTATTGCTTTGATGTTGGCAAAGGCTCAAGTGAGTTATACGCGGCTGTAGATAAATATGAAACAGGTGCTAATGGTGTCGATGTGGTGCTCGAGATGTCTGGTTCGCCACCCGCTTACACCGATGCTTTCAGAATTGTCCGTAACGGCGGTCTCGTGATTTTGCTTGGGATTGCCCGTAAACCTCTAGCTAATTTTGATATCGCCAATGGTGTGATCTGGAAGGGGGTTACTGTTAAGGGGATATTTGGTCGACGCATGTTTGATACCTGGGAAACCATGCTTAACTTGCTCAAAGAAGACCACAACGGCTTGCAAGAGCGCCTTTCGCGCATAATTGCTCCGGGAATGTACCCGCTAGAAAACTACCAGAGTGCTTTTGAGTCTCTGATTAGCGGCAAAGAAATGAAATTGGTCTTTAGTCCACAAGCCGACAAATAATAGTAAACAATAAGGGGTGCAGCATGAGCCAGAGCGTTGCCAAAAAACTGGGAGTGAAATCACTCTATCAAGCTCTTGAACATGAGCTTGCCCAGGCGAAAGAAGCGAAGACCTATAAGTACGAAGTGCCTGTCGAAGGTCGTATGGGAGGAGTGGTTCAGGCCAATGGCCGCTCACAGGTGATGCTTGCCTCCAATAATTACTTGGGCTTGGCTAACCATCCGCGTATTGTTGAAGCGGCCAAGAAAGGTCTCGATAAGTATGGTTATGGTTTGGCATCCGTTCGCTTTATTTGCGGCACGCAACCAATTCATCTTGAGTTAGAAGAACGCATTGCCCGCTTTTTAGGCACGGAAGCTGCCATCTTGCACTCTTCTTGTTTCGCTGCTAATGAAGCATTTTTTGCTGCTCTCTTAGGTGCTCAACTTGGTGCTACTGATTATCGCGATGTAATTTACTCGGATGCTCTTAATCACGCCAGTATCATCGATGGTATCAGGCTCTCTCGTATTGCAGTTAAGACTACTGACTTGAATGCGTACAAGCACAACAATATTCAGCAGCTGCGCACAGCATTGACGGCTGACAAAGCTAAAGATTATCGCCTTTCAATTATCGCCACTGATGGCGTCTTCAGCATGGAAGGCGAGTATGCTAATTTGCAAGAATTTGTAGAAATGGCAAAGACCCATGACTCTTTGCTTTATGTTGATGAATCACATTCAACCGGCGTTCTTGGTGCAACTGGGCGCGGTACTCCTGAGCATTGCGGTGTGCACGGTAAAATCGATGTGATTGCAGGCACCCTGGGTAAAGCTCTTGGTGGCGCTGCTGGCGGCTTTATTGCTGGCAAGAAGCACTTGATTGACTTCATGCGGCAAAAATCGCGGCCTTATACTTTCTCAAATTCACTGCCACCAGCTATTGTTGCTGCAGCCATCGAAGCTCTCAATATCTTAGAAGAAGATTCGAGCCTGGTCGAGAAGTTGCATCAGAATACTGATTACTTTAGAAAGGAAGTAAAACGGCTTGGATTCACAATCTTGGAAGGTATTCACCCGATTGTTCCAGTTATGGTAGGCGAAGCGGCTACGGCCATGGACATGTCGAATCAATTATTAGAGCAGGGCGTTTATGTGCGTGGTCTCTGGTACCCAGTGGTGCCGAATGGCGAAGCGCGCCTTAGAGTGCAGATCTCGGCTGCTCATGAAGTAGAAGATCTTGATCGGGCACTGGCAGCTTTTGCTAGCGTTGGCAAGAAACTTGGCGTGATTTAGAGCTAGTTTTATTTCACTTGCTCTGCCATTACTTCACTTGTTCTGCCATCCATATGCCACCACCATTGGTTTTACCTTCGAGGCGGGTGCCTTGATACTCGGCTTCGTTTACGATCGCTGCTTTTCCGCGAAATTCAAGGCTACGCTCTGGCTTGGCCTTGTTCTTGCCTGCGGCTTTAACAGGTAAATACTTCACCCACATTTTGACATTTGGATAGGTATAGGTACCTTTGACATTGAAAGCTTCTTTACTGGCTTTGTCCATGCCATGACCGGTTATCTTGGTGCCATCCTGCTCAAGATACATGCTGGCTTGAACAGTCTTGAATTCGAACTCGTAGCCAGCGTCCCATTTGCCTGAGAGGTGTGGGCGACGATTGGCTCCACCGCTCTGAGGGGCTTCTGGTTGTGGTTGGTTACTGGATTGGGTCGGTGTGGCGGCCAGGCCGCCGCCATCAATTTGAGCATCCCATTGACCTTCTACCAGTTGACCGTTCTTGTTCACCTTGTATGTTCCAGACATATACGGGCCGCTGTATTGGGCGGTTTTGGCCATTTCAAAACTGCCTATATAAATGATTGGAGGTAAATTGGGATTTTCATCAACGTGATAGCGCTTGTGGAAAGTGATTGATTTGCCGTTGATGACCCCAGCATCAATGACGAAATTGCCTTGGGTACTGTCATCTACTCCGACGCCCTGAAAGGAAGTACCGTTCTGGCTAATGTTCATGTGCGCTGACTGTGTCTCACCCCCCACTGAATAAGAGACCTGCCAGTTCCCTGCCACCGGGGTGTCAGCAGCAGCGTTCACTCCGCCAGTGGGCTGTGGCGTTGTCGGCGCTAGCTTGACTGTTTGACAGCCCGTCAAGGCTAGGGCTGTGACGCTGGTTATGACTGCAAAGCTCAGAAGAGCCGCTATGGCTGTTTGCTTTGATTTGAGTTGGCCTGAGGCAAAGTTAGTCAAAGTCATCGATCCCGGTTTTCCTCTGTCGTAATTCATCGCTCTATAAGATGGCGTAGTAGCAATTCTATAGCAAGACGGCTCAATTTCCCGCATCTGGCCCTATTTATCTGATTCCAGCAGTTTTATTGAGCTATTTTAGGGGCATGTATATTATTAATTCTTACTTTTCCATGGGAAAAACACGTAGAAAAGAGTGGGAGAAATACGTAGTCGTACGTTGACAAGGTATTTAGCGACAATCAGAATAGGAGGACTTACCAATTATCCCCTCTCAAACGCAGCACTAGTACTAATTATTCTAACGGTTAGTACTTCCAGGAGTTTCACCAGGTCATGACAGAAGCTGTAAAGCCTGCGACCGATAGCACCGCTAAGTCAGCGGCTGGAAGTGATGCGCCCAAAGATAAGGAAAAAGCTGCAGCCGAGGGCGCTCACGATAAGTTTGCGAAAGAGGTTACTGATGCTACGAAGCCAGGGGATGCAAAAAAGCCTGAAGATGCAGCTAAGAAACCTGAAGATGCAGCTAAGAAACCTGAAGATGTAGCTAAGAAACCTGAAGATGTAGCCAATAAGCCAGAAGAAGAGAGCTTGTTCAATAGGATTTATAACGGTGTAGGTGACACCGTTTCAGCTATCAGTGATGGTGCAGGTAAAACAGTGTCAGCTCTCTGGAATATCAGACAGCCTGACAAGACTAGTGTTACAACCCCAGATGCTACTTCGAAGGCGACCATCGAGTCTAAAGGGTTTATTGATTTTGGATCCGCTTCGTTGCCTGGCTATGACGTTGGTGTGAAACCGGTCAAACTTGATGGTTTGAACCTTGAGTCGACTAAGCCTGAAGAAAAGGCCAAGGAGACCAGTACCTTTAGCTTTGTCGGTGATGCCTTCAACTTCGTTTCTGATGCTGCTAGTAGCACTTGGTCATGGGGTAAGCAAAAGTTCGAGGCTTTGTCGGCCTGGAGCAGCGAGACCATGAACAAAGCTCTCGAAGGGGCCGTAAATCTCGACAAAGAAGCCGATTTGGTGCTCAAAAGTTCTGATTTTAAATCTAGCACCATAACCAAAGATCCTGAGATAGAGAAGATACTGGGAGCCGCGTCAGCTAAAGATGCGACTAAAATGACCGACGGATACATTGCTAGTAAGTATGGTGACTACGATTCGTATTACAACCGAAAGACAAAAGAGATTCATTCGGTAGACGCTGGAACCGGAAACGTCTATGACAAACTCTCTGACGGAACAGAGGTTGTTACTACAAAAGATGGCACACGGTATATCAAGCGTGGCGATAATCAGATGGACATCGTCAAGGGCGATGTTGTCACTCGCATCGAAGGTAATAACGTATACCAACAGTTTGGAGTCTTTAAGACTGCTCAGTTAGTCGGTGAGACATGGAAAGGCCAGGGATTCAACGCCTTGAGACGTAACCGTGAGAATAACGGTGAAGCAGATCGTACCTCAACCGATGATGCCGTTGCCCTGAAGTCTGAGAATGGAACTCAGTTCGCTGTGATTCCTGATGCGAAAGGTGTTAAGCAGGGTTACGTCTTAGGCGCTGATGGAACACGCATCAGAATCGATTTTAAGACTCATGAGGCCATTCGTGAGGATGCCAGCGGTAAAGAATTGGAACGTGGCACAATCAATTCGATGAGTCGGCACATCAAGGGTCTGAAGGTCGACGAAGCCAATCAGACAATTACAATAGAAGGATGTAACAAGGTACTTCGCCTAGACAAAGCCACTGGTGAAATCTCTACCGTCATGGTGAACCCAGATACAGGAGAGAAGCTTACATCAGAACTCAAGGCTGATGGTAAAGACCACAGCGTTTATACTGATAGCACAGGAAAAGTTCTTGCAGAGAACACAGTAAATCACCATGATCCTAAAAATCTTTTTGTAGAGCAAGATGGACATGGAAACGTCGTTTCTACGTATAACGGTATTGATGGTTCGTTTGCAACAGCTGATGGCTCGATCAGTATGTCTTCAGAAGGCACCTATTTAAGTGGTCACCAGGTCTATAACTCTTCTCCTGGAGCAATTCAGGCCTCTGAGGCTGCCGCTTCATCGGCATCGGTTACCGCCTATGGCCTTGCCAGTCAGCTTTCTGCCAAAGCTGCTAACCCTGTTACAATTTCGCACAGTGATCTGTCTCAGTGCTACTCTGCCTATGGCAGTATCTCGGCGGCTCTGCAACAATGCCTTGCTAGCGGCAACTTCGCTGGTGTTGGTCAATGTCTTGCTGCTCAAGGTGCATTAGCTAGTGCAATTGGTGTAATTGCGCCTAAGCTGGTTGCCATGGCTGATGCCCGTAGTGCTGGGTTAAGTGAGTATGAAACTAATAGAGTAGGACAAAATGTCGGGCAAGGTGGAGACATGAGTTCAGTCGCCGCAATCGATGAAGTCAAGCTCCAGCAGAATTCCCGTACTGCATAGTTAATCGCCTGGTTTGAGATTAGGGTTTATTTGGTTAGGCAAGCGTGGAATGTAACACCTGTCTAGCTAAAGCAAAAGTATTGGAGTACTAATGGCCATCCCCATGAACACCTCAGTGACCGTTCTACTCATGAGCGGTGAGCAAGTTGATGGAGAGGTTGCTATGGCCGATCAGGGCACTTATCTCTGCCTTAGAAGAGAAAATGAAACTTTGTATTTGCCATGGTCGGCAATAAAGGTTGTGCGCGGCCCAGCGCTCCCAGAGCGCGGCGTCGGTTCGGCCCTGAGTAAGTACAGCGTTAGTACTTAGACTTTAACTTTCTAGTTGTTCATCCCAGCGGTTTGTTAGCGAGTTTGCCTCAAACCATTGTTTGATACGAAGTCGCACTCGACTTTCTCTGAACTCTTTCAGGCGATGTAGTTCTTCTGGGTGACTGGCCAATACTTTGTTGAATCCAGCCAGTGGATGCGGACTCTGCAGGGCCATGTCTAAAATTGGCTGTAAGCTTTTGTTCTCAACAGTTTTTTGAAAATCGCGCAGGTCGTCTTTGAGCTGGTTTGGTCCTGGCTTTGGCAGATAGAGATAACGCTCTTTGTGCTTTTCTATTTCATCGGTGAGCTGTTTTAGGTCGTATAGATTTTGGTGCACTAGTTTAACTGAACCATTTCTGGTATCAAGATAATAGTTATTGTCTGGGGCGTCGTCTTGCCAGGCGTGCACTAAAGCCGCTAAGTCGTAGACGAGTTCTTCTTTGAATGTCATTTCATCGTCGTCTAGATCTTCATCATCAAAGTCGTCATCATCGAAGTTATCGAACTGTGATTGTGGTTTCCCTGAACTCATTTTCGCCTCTCTGAGTCGCCTCGCTATTTAGCTGACAAATTCCAATCAATTAAACAATGTACTGAATCACTGGAGCGGCCGATGATTTTGCCTGATTGATCCAGTGCATAAACTCGAATTGGGAAGACTGAGCCTGTAGCAGCGGTTCTAGCGGCGATAGGCTGGTCTGTTGCTTTTAGAGTAAAGGTGCCCTTAATATCGCGCTGATCTATCGTTGTAGAGCTGCTGTCTGGATATTCAGCATTGTCTGCTTTGAATTTACTATCAGGCAGGCCAATTTCAAATTTCACAGCAGTGGCTGACTCTACTTCACTAGCATCATAATTGAGTAGCAAAGAATTGTCTCTGCCGTAAACTGCTGTCAGACCCAGCTCTTGGAGGTCTGGGTAGTTGAAGCTAAAGGCTGCGAATCGTCGTTTGCCTTGGCTTTGGGCTAAGCTAGCCTGAGCTGTTAGTAGTGGCGCTGGCGGTGCTACTATTAATTCTCTAGTGGCTAGAGGTGCTTCTTGGTTAGATTCTGTTGGCGCAACCGAAGCAGATTGAGCTGTATTGTCTGTCGCGCCGCCAGCAATGCCGATAGCTTTAATTGCTACGTTGGCGCTTGCAGGGAAGCCGAGCATGATATGTGATGGGAAGCCGTTGGTCGTCCAACCAGTGCTTCTCAATGGAAAGAAGTAGCGATGATAGAGATTGTCGTTGGCAAAGGCATCGACTTGGGTCTTGCGATCTCTGGGCTCCCACTCCGTATTCCAGTTGGTTAGCCAGTGAATTTCAACAGGGGTATGGGGCTTAAGCGGCGGTCCGTCAATCTTCGCTTCTACGTATAAATAGTCGCCTTTTACAGGGCTAAGGCCCTCGCAGTCAATGCGTACTGCCGCACCATTAGTATTGCCGCTTTCGAGTAAAAGGTTTTCTCCTGTGCCGTCCAGTTTGACCGTGCCACGGTAATACTCAAGCGCTGGTGTGACACGCTTGGCTATTTGTTGGGCTGTTAGGGGGCCGGCAAAGTTTTGGTTGGTAACTTCGAAATCAGTCTTGACCAAGTCAGCTAGATGTTTTTCGAAGTGAAAGACAATATTGCCGATTTTATTTTCTCTATTGCTATTGCGGAGACAGTCTTTTAGGGCTCCTGCTGAAATGTTCTGGCTGCGCGGTAGCTTTTCTGCGGTATCTATCAAGATTGGCTCAAAAGGTGAAATTATCGGTGCGATGCTGAGGCTTTGAGGCAGATTGCGCACGATCAGGTAAGCACTCTTTTCTTTGCCTCCGAGCATTGCGATTGACTGAGAGAGCTTATTCCAAAGTTTACCTTGAGATTTAAAGGATGATATCTGCGTATATGTCAATGGAGCGAGGAAGGCTATGGTGCAGACAAGCAATACAGCACAGACTAACGATTTGACGATCCTACCGATAAGGTTATCTTCAGATTTGCTCCACTGTATGAACATGGGGCTAGCCAGAGTGCTCGCTAGGAGAAAGCTGAATGTTGGCAAAATGGGATAGAGCCAGCGTGCACCAGTTAAAGTTTCCCGGTCTATGCCTTCTCGATTGAGCAGTAAGTAGAGCAAAGTAAAAGCAAGAGCGATGCCGATACGATTGCGCAATTGTGCGCTCATCATTAGAGCTACTAGAGTGAGGATTAGGGGCGCTGGCAGTAGCAAGTAACTGAGCTTGAAAGATTTGTTGTAATTCTTGTTGATAGATTTGTTGATTGGTATTACTAGCGCACTTATATTGCCAATAAACTTGTTCAGTACGTTGCTCTCTGGGCCTGCTTGTGATTCTGTTTGAGACTCTGACTGAACCTCTACCTTAGGCTCTTTCAGCGCGGCGATTTTAGGCGGAAGACTGGTGGCGGCGTCTGGTGAGCGGCCGAGATAAATGAAGCTGGAATAGACTGCTCCAATAGTTGCACCGAGTAAGTAAACGAGGATTATTTTTCGAATTATCGACTGCTGTTCGACTATTCTTCGTGTCGCTAAGTAAACGCAAACAGCCGGAAAAAACACAACTACCGCTAAGTGGGCAGAACAGAGAGCCGCTAATAGAGCTAAGGAGCCTGCCGTAGAGCTCATTATTAGGTTGCGCCTTTCAGTCTGCTTTTCAGTGGTGTGAGCGGAAAAACAGAGCAGTAAAAATGCTAATAGGCTCAGATTGGTCCCAATAAGTATGGGGAACCCTCCTAGCCATGATACTGCTTCTGGTGCCAGGGGGCTGAGCCCGAATACTAGGGCGGCAATGGCTGCAGCAGCGAAGTTGGCTAGGCTGCTATCGGTTGATTTTGAACTGCTTGCTCTGGCCAGACTTTGTATCTTTATAGCTGTGCAAAAGAGCAGCAGGCAATTGCCTAGATGCAGAGCAGCTGCGGTGAAATGCAATAGTGCAATTTTGCCGCCGCTGAGAGCAGCAAACATTAGTGTTGCCAGATTTCCGTACGGGCCAGTAGCGTCGCGCAAATCGCAGCCAGCAAAACTTAAGAATGTCAGACCCTCATGACTGAACAAACCTGCTTGCAGTATATTCTTCCACCATGCCAATAAGTATGTTTCGTCATATAGTGCTGGTGCTGACAGCGTCGGTAGGTAAATAATGAAAACGAGCACGGCAAGCAATATAGAGCTTACTGTCAAGGCAATTTTAAGGCCCTGCGATGGTTCTATGGCTTGTGATTGAGGAGGAGACTCTTGTCTGTCTGTCATTTCGGTCTCCAGTTAGAGCAAAGCTTTAGCGTACAAACCTCTAGCGTACAAATCTTTAGCGTACAAATCTTTAGCGTACAAACCTGGTGTGCGCTGCTTTGACTTGTTTGTCTTCAGGGTCTTGTTCATAGGCTGTCTTCAGTTCGGCTTCACCGGCCTTGCGCGCTCCGAGCTTCTCGATCAGGAGCATGCCAAGTTGATAGTGGGCCTGGGTGTCAGCAAAGTTTATTTCAGTAGCTTTGCGTAAAAGTTTCTCTGCATCTTTGTATTGTTTAGCTTCTGTAGCCATCCACTTACCCATGGCTGTGAGATAGGTGGAATTTAGTGGCTGCAGAGCCGTAGCTCTTTCAAGGAGCTTTTTCGCTTCTTGGCTGTTGTGGAACTGGTCCCACAATAGCATCGCTAATAGATAGTTCGCTTGGGCATTGTCGGGATCTGTGTCAATCGCTGCTTGGTAGGCTAGTCTGGCATCACCTGGCTTGCCTAGCTTCTCCAGTAAGATGCCCAGGCGTTCATGGGCGAGCGAGAAGCGTGGATCAATCGCAAGAGCTGCTCGAATCTCTTCTTCTGCACCTTTGTAGTTCTTGAATAGCAGCTCTTGCACACGGGCTATGCCGAGATGGGCTGAGGCATTTTTTAAGTTGACTTTGAGTGCGCGCTTATAGAGATCGTCAGATTCGTTATAGATTTTTTTGTATGTGACCAAGCAGTCTGCTAGTGCCACCATGGCTTCGTCATAATTGGGGTCCATTTGAATTGCTTTGCGATATTCTCGCTCGGCTTCATCGATTCGACCGCGCTGATTGAGCAAGAAGTTGGCAAAGAGATAGTGCGGCGTGCCTTTGTCTGCACCTAACTCGATACCCTTTTTAAGTTCAACTTCGGACTCTTCAAGCCGTTTTTTGTCCAAAGCTAGAATATTGCCTAACTCGCTATGAATGCGGGCGTTGGCCGGAGCTAGTTCGATAGCACGGCGAATTTCTTTCTCTGCTTCTGCGAGCTTGCCACTGGTGGCATAAAGTAAGTGCCCGAGTGATAGGTGAGCTTCCCAGTCATCGCCATCACTCTCAATAGCTTTGCGAAATAGAGCTTCACTTTCGGCTTTATCGCGGCCGTGTTTTTCTAGCAATAACCCGAGGTTAACTAATGCTCTGGTGTTCAAATTATTTAGTTCCAGTGCTTTGCGATACTCTTGCTCAGCCTGGTCGACTCGATTGAACTTGTGTTCGTTGATGTAGCCAAGTAAGTTGTGTGCCATTGAATTGAACGGGTCTAGAGTTATGGCCATCTGCACCTGGCGCAATGATTCTTCCACATTGCCAGCACGCAAATCAGCCAGGCTGAGCAGCTCTCGTCCCCGTGACGAACTATCGTCATTGAGCACCGCTCTGCGGGCGGCATCGAGCATTTCTTTATACCGACCTTGCTGATCGTATAGTTGAGCCAGGGTTATGTAACCTTCAATTGTGCCTGGGTTAGCCTTGGTGGCAAGTTCAAATTCATGAATGGCATCCCAGGTTTTGTTTTGCTCTACAAGCTGATTGCCAAGGCGCACGTGTTCAACATAGGCCGAAAAATCGAGGGCCCCGGCGCTACTTACTGAGCGAGAGCCTGGTGTTGCTGAAGCAATCACTCCTTCACCAGGTAGAGTCGTCGGGGCTTCTCTGTTAACAGTAGGTGGTGTTGAGAGCATCAGGCTAGGCCCGGAGAAGACACCAGCCATGACTGGGGTTTGCACTTCGCCTTTGTCTTTCAATACCGTCGATTGTACTTTGCTGCGCATGACATTGAAGGCCTGTTCAATGTTATTGCCATTGCTTCCCTCTTTGTTGCCTGTTTCTTTGAGAGCATCAATGAAATAGCGCGTAAAATAGCTATTGTGCAAGTCGTCTGATTCCCAGGCTTTTTGATCCGGCGCACTAGAAGAGATTACTAGCGAGCCCACTCCTTGAGCAGCCGCATGGCTATCTACGTTGGTTCTGACAATCCCCTTGTGACCGAGCTGTGCGCCCGCTCCGCTATAACATGTGTCTAACACAAGTACTATGCGGTTTGTGTGCACACGTTCTTTGATCATGCGCAAGAGCTGGTTCATTTCTATGCCAGTGGCAAATAGTTTGCGCAACTGAGTGTCGGCGGCGACAATATAATTTACGCCGCGAATGTCTGCTCCTGCTGGGGAACCATGAGTAGATAGATAAATTACAACCAAGTCTTTCGGGTTGGCTGCGTGGGGTAAGAATGAGTCGCCGAGGGCGTCCATAATGTTGATCTTTGTAGCATTTCGATCGAGCAAAAGGCGTACATGGTCTGGCTTGAATTTGCCTTGAGTCGGATCTACTAGATAGTCGTAAAAGTCGCGGGCGTCTTTGCTTGAATACTTCAGTTTGGGAATACCCGGGTCGATAAAGTCGCCGATGCCAATGACCACGGCCCATTTGTCTTCAATTGGTGCCGATAGGCTTGGGCTTGCCGTCTTGGCCTGAGCCTGCAACTGATTGCTTCCAAGAAAAATCAAGCTTGCCGCTAGAAGCAAGGCTAAGAGAGAAGTGGGCCAGGTATTGCGATTGCTCATAGGTTCAAGAGTTCTGTTCAGGGGCGACTAATTATGTTCATATGATGAACAATCGAGGCGGTAGAGCGCATGAACGGTTTATCATAAGATCACAATTATGGTGGCGATTATGGTGGCAATGAATATTGTTTAATGCAGCGACTAGCGCAGGCTTGGGCAGCAAACTCCACATTCCGGAAGGAATTCGCTTTGAGTGCACAAGGTGCGCCAATTGCTGTCTTTCTTGGCCCGTGCCGCTAAATGAACAGGACGTCAAGCGATTGACCTCCGCTCTGCAATGCTCAGAAGCTGACCTGCCGGTGAGTTTTCTTTCCCCTTCGGAGCGAAAGGCCGGTTTGGCTGGATTTAGTCGAGCCTTAGAAAAGCGCCCTGATGGTCGTTGCTCTTACTTGGACGGTTCAGCTTGTGCCCTGCAAGGCGTAGCTAAGCCGGCCATGTGTCAACTTTTCCCCTATGCGTTTATTGATACCCCGACAGGTACTTTTGTTGGTTTGAGTTTTGCCAGCACTGGAGTTTTGCATAACAGTGGACGGCTTCTGGATGAGCAGAGCGACCAACTAATTGGGGTTCTCGCTCTCTTTCGCGAACTCTTTCCCAATCTTGAGGAAGAGACTATCAAAGGCTTTCACAGTCTTCAGCTGATCGAGGGCGTTGCCCTAACTTACGAGCAGTTTCAAATAGTTGAAGGGCCTTTGCTCAGCGCTCTAGCTGAAGCGGCATCTTCTTCTTCTTCTTCTTCTTCTTCTTCTGGCTCTAGTGCCTTAAAGGTCTTAGCAAGTTTTCATCAAAGCATTATCGCTTTAGTGCCAAAGGATCTCTGGCGCAGTCGGCTGCCTGGGTCTGAGGCTAGGCCTAGGCAAATTGATTTGTTCATTCTTGATGCTCTTGCTCGCGCTTATATTGACCCCAACTCAAAAGCAGATTTGCTTGATGATTGGCAGATTGCCCAATCTGTATCAAATCACTTGCTGTCACCTCCAGCTGGTTTTAAGTTGCAGATCGGCAGTGCTAGCTACTCTGCTGTGCAGCTCCTCGATATCAAACTAGGTAGTCTTGATGCTGACTGCGAAAACTTGCTGGCTCGTTTTCTGTATGTGCGCATTTTTTCTAAAATGTATTTTGGACCTGGTTTTTCTGCGCTTTCTCTGATGGCGGGCCTGGGGCACTTAACTGCTCTTGTGGTGCTGATTAGGCTTGCTATGAAAGCTCGAAAGATCAGTATGATTGACCCTGACCAAAAAGAAACGGCCGAGGAGAATTTGCTATGGTTGGCTGCCATTGTTAAGCAGATAGACGGCAAGCTTACTAGTGCCAGATATGGTGCCAATACGCGGGCCATGCTGGAGATCTTATTTCTCGATCAGGAACGCTTGTTGCGCTTGATAGATTTGGCGGCCTGAGATTGTCAAGTCAATAGTGGGTAGATTTAGTTGCAGCAGGTATGTCATGAGCGACTTAAGGTATCATAGCTAAATGCCGGAAGTACCCGATAATGTTCCAATCTATGTTTCCTCCGATTTCGACGCTGTCGACGATGATGGTGCGTCAGGAGGAGAGACTCAGTCTAAAATACCGACTTCGCGAGAAGCTCTGCTAGAAGACCGCTCGGCGGCGACTTGGCAGCCTTATCTCCCGCCTCAAGGGGGTCAAATCAGTGCTCGGGCAAGCGAGGTTAGCGCTGTGGTTGACGGCAGTGATGCTGATATTGCGGCGCAAAAGGCTCTTGGTCAGATCGGTGTAGCTTCTTCTCCCCAGCTCACTTCTCGATTGTTAGGTAACCGCAAGATTCTTTTACTGGTGGCTCTAGCTGCTCTCAACCTCTTTGCCTTTGGTACTTGGGCTGGCTTCTATCTAATTCCACACGAGCCAATTTCTTCAAGCTTGAAGCCAAGTATTCCTAATTTGTTTGCCGATGCTAGCAAGTCACAACGTTCGCCTACCAATGTTATTGCTGACGTGGCTGCCAAAGCTAATCCGTCTGTGGTCACTATCGACATAAAGTTTTCTCCAGCGCTGCAGCGTGCTGATGGTAGTAGCCGTGTGATACCGCCAGCAGAGGCATCTGGTCTGATCGTTCGCTCTGATGGCTATATTTTGACCAACTCTCATGTAATTCATCGAGACAGCGACATTAAGGTGACCTTGGATGATAAGCGAGTATTCGATGCGCGTTTAGTGGGAAGAGATGACTTTTCAGATCTCGCCGTAGTCAAAATTGATGCAACAGGTTTGCCTGTGCTTAAGTTTGCTGATTCCAAAACAGTTAAACCGGGAGATTGGGCCATTGCCATCGGTTCGCCTCTTGGCTTTGACCATACCTTGACCTTAGGTGTGGTTAGCGCGATTAACCGTTCTCTTTCTGATTTTAAAAACCGAGTTGATTTGATTCAGCATGACGCTGCCTTGAATTTGGGTAATTCTGGCGGACCACTGCTTAACATCAACGGGGAAGTGATTGGTATTAACACAGCCGTTCGCAATCAGGCTGTTTGTATTGGCTTTGCCACTCCCTCTGACGTTGCTGGCGAAGTTGCTCGGCGGCTTATAAGTGACGGCCAGATTCCCCGCGCCTATTTGGGGGTCTACATGGAAGATATTGATCCAGACCGTACTCGTTCTCTGACTTTGCCATCACATCCAGTGGCTGTCAAAATAGTTAGACTGGCTGCTTCTGGACCAGCAGAGAAGGCTGGTATAAAAGCCGGTGACATTATTACTAAGATTAATGGCATTGCCGTAAAGTCTAAGCGCGAGGTTCGTGAGTTAACCCAGGCCTGTAAACCTGGAGATCGTGTGAACATAGTTGTTCAGCGAGATTCACTGAGCATACCCATTACGGTGGTGATTGGTGATCTATCGAAAGATAGTCCAGAATTCTAGTTTTTTCACTACAGAGGTTTGGCTCTATGACTCTATCTGAACGCGAATGTATACCTTGCCGGGGCGGCGTCCCTGCTCTTGCAGCTGATCAATGCCAGCTGCTGCTTGCTGAGTTAGACAACTGGGCAATTGTTGATGGTCTGTTGACCAAGTCATACAAGTTCAAGGATTTTCGAGGAGCTTTAGATCGGGCAATTCTTATCGGTGCGTTAGCCGACAAAGTAGATCATCACCCCGATTTGCACATCTCTTGGGGAATGCTCAAAGTAGACATCTTTACTCATACAATCAATGGTTTGACTGAGTCAGATTTTGTCTTGGCCGCTAAGATAGACAAGATTGAAGTTTTGCAATAGGTCCAAATTACTTGCTAGTGTGGCTTTGTTGCCATGTAATAAACTGCACCAGCAATCGCAATTAGTATTAAGACGATTAGCCAGATCGGCACGGCTGGAATGTTGTACATCTCAGCCTTTTCCGGAGCTGGGCGTTTTAAGCCTTTTCCGCCAGCGGCACCACCGCCAGTGACTAGTGAGCTAGTCGCCGGCCCACGTTTTTCACCCGGTCCAGGAATGGCATCTAGCTCCCGAGATTTCTCTCCGCCGCTTTCGTGAATGGGCTTCGGTAAAGGTGCTGCTGTTTCTAAAGTAACTTTGGGGGTGGGAATAGCGTCTAGGTCCCCCCACTTTTTACCACCTGTAGCTTCTGCTTCAACTTCGCTAGCAGCTACCTGTGCAGGGTTCACCGCCGCCGCCACCTGTGGTGCCGGTGCAGGTGCAGGACTAGGTGCAGGACTAAGTGCAGGACCAGGTGCAGGACCAGGTCCAGGAGAAGGAGCAGTAGCACCTGGTGCGCCGATCGAATCGAGATCACCCCATTTACTGCTACCGCCGTTGGTTGTGGCTTGAGAGGCTGCGCTCTGCTGTGCTGATGGTTGTACGTCCAAGTGTGGACGCGAACCGGCCGTTACGGTGAGGTGAATTTCACCAGTGGTTTCTTGCGCTTTTGCACTTGGATGGCTTGGTGTGGCGGCTACCGGAGCTGGAGCTGGAGCTGGAGCTGGGGCCGGATCTGGAGCTGGAGCCGGAGCTGGGGCAGGAGCTGGGGCAGGAGCTGGAGCCGCAGCTCCTGGTGCACCAATAGAATCAAGATCGCCCCACTTACTTGCACCAGTTTGGCTAGCTGCTGGAGCTGGTGCTGCTGGAGCTGGTGCTGCCGGAGCTGGAGCTGCCGGAGCTGGAGCTGCTGGAGCTGCCGGAGCTGGTGCTGTTGCCGCTGGGGCTGCCGGAGCTGTTGCCGCTGGAGCTGCTGGACCAGCTACCGGGGCGGGTGCTCCTGTGGACTGTAACTTTGCCACAACTATCTTGATTTGGTTGGTCCAACTTTGGGGATCCAGGAAATCAAGGGCGCCAAGATTAACAGAAGCTCTAACCATGTCTGCATCGAGTGAGCTTTTGCTTACCACTACTGGAAGTTGCGGATAAAGTTGTCGGGTTTCCGCTAGTAGATTGAGACCTTCTACTGGTTCGTCATCAAGGTCAATCCAAAGTAGTTTTGTCCCTACTTTTATAGCTTGCTCAACTGCTCTGCTGCCGTCACTTTTTGAGACAGTGGCAATGTACTTTAAGCCTGGTTCGTTTTTAACCAGTCCTTCCAAAATCTCTTGCTTGGCGTCGTCGCCATCACAGACTAGCAAGGTAGGAATGCTCACGATTGAAATCCTTTCAGTGAATTAGTGCCCATAGTCTACACCTTATCAAATGCACTTTTATCGACCGCTAGCCGCTTGTGCAACATTGCTATCGAGAGGGAAGCCAAGCAGTCTGCCGCTGGTGTCGATCATACGCTTGCGCATCTCATCCACTGGCATAGTATTCAATTCTATGTCTTTGTACATAGAAAGTAGTTGCATGGTGGACATTAGGCTCAGGTGTTTCTTGCTGGCGAATTCTTGCAAGGCTGGGCTGAAGTCTGGTTCAGAGCGCTCGGATGGATGCTTAGACGACCATGTCTGAGCAATCAGAATTCCTTTCGGTTCGGTTTCATATTCATCCCAGAAAGCGATGACTGATTCAGCCAGCTGGGCTATTTCTGTACGATTGGCACCACCAGTGCTATGCACAACTCGGGCGATAACTTCGACTTGATCGCCACGTGATAACCACAGCTCATTGATGTTAGTTCTGGACTGTTGTACTTGCCAACCTAGGCGACTCAATACTTCTTGAGTACCGCTCATAAGAGCAACGTTTTCACCGGTCAGCAAAATTGTTTTGAGTGTTTCTACAGCGTTGATCCTTGCTTCCACAGCGCTTAAGCGGGCTTGCATTTGTCTTATTTGCTCGGCCATTTGGCTGTGTTCATTCTTGAGAAGATCAATGAAAGGGAAGGAAAATTCTTCGCACCAGGTCGAAGGAGCTGTTTTTGTCATTTCTTCCATCTTCTTAATGAGTTCCTTTGGAGGTATAGGTGTTGACAGCTGATCCATGGCCGTTGAAAGTTCTGGGTGAGCTGTGGAGTTGGATAAAAGGCTTTCTGTTTTGTGGTTGCCATCGCCATTAGTGCTTGGCGACACAGGAGCCGCGGCAACTAAACTTTGCGCATTGGCAACAGGAATTGGATTAATCGGTTGTTCTATTGTATTAGCTGGTGCCTGCGCTTGCACTGGCGTTGGTTCTGCCGGTTGCGGCGTTGCGATTTCTGCCGCAGCAGCTACTGTCGGTAAGCTAGCCATAGGCTGCGGCTCCACAGGTGGTGCAATCTGTACGGGTGGTGTAACTACTGCAGCTGGAGCTGGCTCAGGTACCGCACTAGGGAGCGGTGCAGCTGCAGGCACAGATACAGGTACAGGTACAGGTACAGATGCAGCTGATGGGATTACTGAATTTTCTAAAGCTGGCGCAAGCGCTGCCGGATTATTGATTGGCACTTGTGCTTCTTGTGGAGCTGCTACCGGAGCTTCAAATGTTGCTGGTCTTTCTATGGTTTTGGCAAGCCGAGAAATTTCCGCCAGATCTTTGGCTGCTTGTGTTTGCTCTTCTTCGAAGGAAGTGAAAGATGTATTCATGGGCTCCTCTTGGGCGGCAACTTGTGTTGTTGAGCTATCGGTCTTCGGCTCATCTTTTACTGTTGGTGTTTCTAATTCAGGTTTATTGGCGCTGACATGTGGTTCGAGTCTTGGTGCTCCGAATGTATCAGCCAGCGACCTCAAGGTCGAACGTGGTGCTTCTTCGTCGCTAGCGACTGATGGCTTGGGGGTGGGATTGCCTAAGAATATTTCTGGTTCTGGCAGTGCTTGCAGAGTCGCGGCATCGTTTGGTGTGGGCGGCGCTGAAGTGATTGGTTGGGGCTCGGTCTCTACTGTCTTTATCTCAGGCAAAATAGACTCAGGCTGATATTCGCGAGCGGCAGGATCTTCCTCTGTTAAGAATTCAAAGGTCTGGCGGAATTCTTCCATGGTCTTAGTAGCTCGCTCCGCTTCGAGCCTTGCTAGCTCTTTTGCGGCTTGCTCCTGCATCGCGCGATCGGCATCAGCAGCGGCTTCAGTCTGAGCAGCACTTGGTAGCGGCTGCTTTTCGTCGGTAATTAGATAGCGGCCAGTATCGAACAGATTTCGATCAGCACCGTCTGGGTTTGGTCTGAGAACTGAGTCAAGATCACGTGAGGCAGCTTCGATTTCGGCTCTTTCAATCTCGGCTGGGGTAAGAGCAATTTTGCTATGGCCCGCTGGCTGCGCCGGTGCGTGCTGTATATCGATCAACCCGGTGCCGGCTTCGAGCGATTCCATCAGACGCGATGCTTCTGAATTGGTCGAATCTGTGGTCATCACATATTGAGATTGATTAACCGGTGTAGAGACCACATCCGTTATTTCTACTGGGGTTGGTTCCAATTCATCATTGTCATCACTGGCGCCAAATTCTAGACCCTTAAGAATGTCAGAAATACGCTGCTTAGGGTTTGCTGTGCTTACTGTGTTTGGATCTCTTGTCGCCGTTTCAATTTGATTGGCTTGTTCAACCAGTTGTCTGGCTGTTTCAGCAAATTGCGAAAGATCCATTTCAGCTGTAGCTTTTTTCAGTTCAAAGTTATTTACCATAGCGACTTGAGGAGCTGCGGCAACTGGCTCTGTCGTTGCCATTGTGGCTGAAGCTTGTGGTTCGTCAGGGCTCAACTCGATTGCTTCCATCGCTTGGAAGGATTCGGGAGCTTGCCTACTAGCTTCCGCTGATACTGAATTGAGAATGTCTTCTGCTGTCATCAGCGCTGGTGTTGGTGTTGGTGCTGCAACTGGTGCTGCTTCTGGTGTGTTGAGAACGGCGGCGCTGGTGAATTCTTCATCGTCATCAAAGGGATCAAGAGCGTCAGATGAGAACAAGCCTTTAAGAGCACCCTTGGGCGGTTGTTTGGGTGCCGCCGGGGCTGCTGAGGCTGCTAGTTCTGGCGGCTCTTCTTGTTTTTTGTGGTTGGCGGCAAGATTTGCCATGATTTCTTCTAAGCGTGCTTCGTCCATAGTATGGTTAGGAACCTTTTCGGAATTAGGGGCTGGGGCTTCTGTAATGGCAATTTCGCTCGGGACAACGGAGTCATCTTTGATGAAGCCCTTGTTAATAGCTTCTTGGTACCATTTGTTGACGCAGGTCATCAGGACACGATCGAAATCGGGTGAGTAAGGAGCTGGCAAGAAAATTACTTTGCCGCCTTTATCACCAGCCCAAAACTGTGCAGAGATACACTTCTTTTGCGCCGCAGTCGCCAATACTGAATAGTTCGAAGAGAGAAAATCGGTGCGAATAATGGTGTTCCATTCAATGCCCGACTGTTCCAAATATTCAAAGACTTCTGAAGTGTTGCCTTCGTCTGTGGTTTCGATTACGCGCCCGTGGCTGAGAGCGCTCATTTGCCGACTGCCTGTGCCGTCAGGGCTCTTGCTAGCTGGGGCGTAGACTGAAAGCCAGTCATAATTGTCAACTGAAATGGTAGGTCCAGCTAAGACAAATGGTCTACATAGGAAGTAGATCAGTAGTCCGCCCTGGGACAGGAAGGGTATTAATTCTTCCAATCTGGAATCAGACTCATTAATAAGTTCCTGAATCAGAGCATCGTCCGGAACGTTAAGTTGGTTTACACCTTCATCAAGAAGTTGATTTATCCTGCGTGTTGGTTCGGGCCCCTTGTCAAAAAGGTGAAGAAGGCTAACAGGATTGGCAATGATTACTTGGTAATTGTCGAGAGATTTGGCCCGGCCTAAATTGAGGTGTGATTCTTCCCCAAAGCCTGGACAGTTAAGCCTTAGAACCTTCTCCCTCGCGATACTTTTCATCATCCTCACCTTTCCTAGCCAAGCTTTTGCCGATTCGTGTGAAATCGGGGTTACTCAGACTAACTCCCAGATTCATATACCCACAATTTCTATGCCAAACCTTTGCCTAAATCTAAACAGGGGCGTCGTTGTCAAGAATGGGCTGCTGATAATTAGTAAGAAAAAGAGACACTGTTAAGCAGTGTCTCTTCGTTTTTGAATAGTTTTTAGATCTATTCGAGTTCAGTATCTAGGCTGAACGAAGCTTTGCTGAAAGGTTTTTCAACACAGTTGCTGAAGGCATTTTTGCCGCCATAGTAGCAACCTTCGCCAGTGCCAACAATCAAGCCGAAAGGCATGCCTAGTACAGCGCCCATCATCATTGGAGGAATGTGCTCTTTGCCACCGATTTTGTCAGCGAAGTTGCCGCTGAATTCGATACAACGATTAGAAGCGCGACGAACAATTGCAACAGGAATGCCGACGGCTAGGCCGGAAGTTACGCTGGCAGCTCTTACTGGTAACAGTACTGCAGCTTTGGCCATTGATTTGGCTTCATCAGCCCTGGCAGGAGCACCACAAACGCTAAAGACCACAGCTAAAAGAGCTAGTTTGGCAGCGTGTACTTTAAAACTCTTCACTTATTTTCCTCCACAACTGATGACATGCTTCTCTCGATCGAGACATTCTATCGACAATAGTGGCTCATAATAGCATTGCAATTGTTTAAAGAATGGCCAGTCCTGTAAGATCCTTGTAGTCTCTTGGTAGGCTCTAGCGAGTGTTTGCTGCCAAGCGAAACTTTTTATATCTAATGTATGCCGTTTGTGATCAAAATAAGTGTATGACCAACAAAGACGAACCAGCTGAACCGAAAGTAACTCACTACCATCGCAAAGGCTTCGGCTTGAAAGACGTAGTAGAGGTGGAGCTAAAGAAGGTTTATGAATCAGATTTGATTGCTAAACTGCGAGCTAGTGGCAACGTCCTTACAGTTAACGGTATCACCATAAAATTGGCAGAAGCATTTGGTTTCTGTTGGGGGGTTGATCGCGCTGTTTCAATGGCTTATGAGGCCAGACAGCATTTTCCCGACAAAAGAATCTGGATTACTAACGAGATTATTCATAATCCAATCGTTAATGAAAATTTGCGCGAGATGGGCATCGAGTTTCTAGAGACTGCAGCAGACGGCAGCAAAGACATTGAACGAATTGGCCAGGGTGATGTGGTCATATTGCCTGCCTTTGGTGCATCAATTGAAGAATTGAAACTACTTGAAGAACGTCGCTGCGAAATCGTTGATACTACCTGCCCCTGGGTCTCTCGGGTGTGGAATCGGGTGGTCAATTATGACAAAAAAGATTTTACGGCCATTATTCACGGTAAACCCAATCACGAAGAGACTGTCGCTACAGCTTCTCGGGCTGGCACTTATTTAATTGTGCAGAATTTGGGTCAGGCCGAATGGGTGTGCAATTACATTCTTAACGGCGGGAAAAAAGAAGATTTCTTCGCCCGCTTCCAAAATGCCGTATCGCGTAACTTTGACCCTGATACCCATTTAGTCAAGATTGGCGTGGCCAATCAGACCACCATGTTTAAGGGCGAGACCGAGCAAATTGGCAAGCTTTTCGAAAAGACTATTCTTGCTAAGTTTGGCCCGGCTGAGTTAGACCAGCATTTTCTTAGCCCTGGTGACACAATTTGTGATGCCACTCAAGAGCGACAGGACGCCATGCTTAAGCTGGTCGAGGAGCAACTTGATTTGATGCTAGTAATAGGTGGATTCAATTCATCTAACACTGGTCATTTGCAGGAAATTGCCCATAAGAGAGGCCTGCCCTCGTATCACATTGATGGGCCAGATTGTGTTGGTCCAGGTAATGTAATTCGATTTAAGGCCGACAATAGCGAGCAAACCCAAACAAGAGAGATGTTCTTCCCTGTCACAGGGCCTGTAACCGTTGGTGTTACTTCTGGTGCTTCTACCCCAGATCAGGTTGTAGCTGAAGTCTTAGAGCGTTTGTTTGCTCTGCGTGCTTAGCAAATTTTAGATGTTGGATCTATAAATGATACTATTTAGTCTATTAGTGTCAGCTGTGAAGTGACGTGGACCTCGAAAATAACATCTTCATGCGTGCGTTGCGGCGAGAGCAAGTTGAGCGCACTCCGGTTTGGCTCATGCGTCAGGCTGGTCGTTATCAACCTGAATATCGTGCGATTCGCGCTAAAATGAGCTTTCTTGAGCTTTGCCATAATTCTCAAGTGGCAGCGGAAGTGACGACCATGGCCGTAGATATGCTGCAAGTCGATGCGGCTATTATTTTTGCCGATATACTTCTGCCTCTGCAGAGCCTCAATGCCGGGCTGCGTTTTGCCCAGGGTGATGGTCCGGTTATTGATAATCCGATTAGACTGGCCAGCGATGTCGACAAGCTATCCTTATTCGACATAGAAGAAGGGCTTGGCTACGTTTTTCAGTCTATTAAGCTATTTGTGAAGGAACGGCCTCTGGTGCCTTTAATCGGCTTTGCTGGCGCTCCCTTTACACTGGCTTCTTATCTGATCGAGGGTGGCTCTTCCCGCAATTTTGAGCGAACCAAAGCTTTCATGTACCAAGAACCTCAGGCTTTCGCCAGGCTTATGGCAATTTTGACTGATGTTACCATTGCTTACTTGCTGGCCCAGGTTGCCGCTGGTGCGCACTGTTTGATGCTCTTTGATAGTTGGGTCGGTACGCTCAGTCGTGAAGATTATGAGAGCAGTGTATTGCCCTATTCAAAAAAGATATTTGCGGCCTTAGCAAGTGCAGCTCCTAGTATCCATTTTGGCACTGCCACTGGTGGCATGCTCGATTTGATCGCTTCGGCTGGTTCTACCGTTGTTGGTGTAGATTGGCGCATGGACTTGGCTTCGGCTTGGCAAATGATTGGTGATAAGGCTGTTCAGGGTAACCTCGATCCTACCGTGCTACTCGCTGATCGAGCCCTAATTAAGGAACGCACTCAGCTGGTCTTGGATAAAGCCGGAGGACGCCTTGGGCACATTTTCAATCTTGGTCATGGAATTGGTAAAGATACGCCGGTTGATAACGTTAAGTATCTAGTTGATTTAGTGCGAGAGTTATCGTCGAAGCCACGAGGCTAAGAGAACTTACTAATGGTAAACGAGAATTTGAAGAGCCGTGAAAGCGTCAGCAAGGTAGTCATTGTCGGTGGTGGCATTAGTGGACTGACTTGCGCCTTCAAACTTTCGCAATCTGAACAATTTGCTCGTGGTCTCATGCATATTACTGTGCTTGAGAATAGACCACGATGGGGTGGAATAATTGAAACAAAGCTAGTTGATGATTGCATTGTTGACAGTGGACCTGATTCTTTCATTACTAACAAACCCGGGATGCTCACTCTCTCTAAAGAGTTAGGTATAGAATCTCGCATAGTAGCTGTTAACCAAGTCAATCGTGGCGCTTTGATTGTTAGCAAGGGCAAGCTTGTCCCCCTTCCTGCCGGATTCATCATGCTGGCGCCTAGTACCCTGCCTAGCTTCTTTCAAAGCCCAGTGCTCAGCTGGGCGGGCAAGTTGCGAAGCGCCCTAGATCTTGTGCTGCCACCAAGAAAAGAGCTTGCCGACGAGAGTTTGGCTGCCTTTGTGCGACGACGATTTGGTCAAGAGCTGCTCGATAGATTGGCCCAGCCTATGGTGGCGGGAGTCTATGTTGGTGATGCAGAAAAGTTGTCTGCTGCCCACGTCGCAGCAAGGTTTGTTGAAATGGAGCGCACTACTGGTAGTGTCATTAGGGGTTTGTGGGCAGAGCGCAAAGCTTCGGCATCTGAGGCTAATTGCCAGGTAGATGCCAGTGGCGCACGCTATAGCTTATTTGCTGGTTATGACCAGGGTATGGCTGTTGTCGTTGATAGCCTGGTCGCGGCTTTGAACAAAGAAAATATAGATTTGCAGTTGAACACCACTGTCAGTTCAATAAGAAACAGCTCTGAGCCATCTAGCCGCTTCGCTGTTTCTTCACCTACCCAAGTCTGGCAATGCGATCAAGTTGTATTAGCTACTGCTCCTAAAGTTTCCAGCGCCCTTCTGGCCGATCTCAATGCCCCTTTGAGCAGCGAACTGGGCAAGATTTCTTCTGCCTCGTCGGCAGTTTGCAATTTTATTTTTGAGCGTAAAGATATTAGTCATCCTCTCAAAGCTTTTGGTGCGGTGGTGCCTGAAGTTGAAATGATTGAGCACAAACTTTCTCTTGTTGCTTTTGCCTTCGCGAGCATTAAATTCGTTCGTGCGCCCCAAGACAAAGTTATTGTTAGAGCCTTTTTGGGGGGTGTAAAGGGCTTTTCTGTTCTTGCCAATGACGACGAACATCTGCTGCAACTGGCTCTGGCTGATTTGACTAGGTTAATTGGCCTGTCCGGCAAGCCAATATACCAGGCCGTCCACCGCTGGGCCGATTCTATGCCGCAATATGAAGTAGGCCATGATCATTTGATTGCCGCCATAGAAAATGCTTCATCTTCATCTACCTCTGGTTTGCACCTAGTCGGTGCCTATTTGCAGGGAGTAGGCCTGCCGGACTGCGTGGCAAGTGGCTATAGCTGTGCAGAGAGTGTCAAGCAATTTATCGCTAAAGATTGCTCTAGCAATCTCGTCAAAAATTGAAAGGTTTCAACTTACTTGTATCTTGCAAAATTGCGTGTATAACTAAACTATGACTGGGCAGCAAAACTCTTCAAAAACCGACGCCGGGCGCGAAGCTTCTAACTTGGAACGGCAAGTTGAACGCAAGAATTCTTGGGTTACGGTGAAGGGCGGCCCGGTTATTGCTGTGATTGATATGGGAACCAATTCTTTCCATATGATTGTTTGCCAGGCCAGCCCAGACAAAGACCATTTTGAAGTTTTGGCCAAAGTAAAGGAGGCTGTGCCTTTCTTTCGTCGCTCCTTAACTGCTCACTACATTGATGAACCGGCAATGCGGGCTGCCGCTCGTATTCTTCGGGATATGAGCAAAAAGGCAAAAGAGCGCGGTGCTAGCACTATTGTGGCCGTTGCTACATCGGCTGTGCGTGAGTCAAAGAACGGTGAAGAGTGTTTGCGACGCATACGTCAAGAGCTAAAGATTGATGCTCGTATGGTCTCTGGTAAAGAAGAAGCCAGGCTAATTTATTTGGGTGTTCTTTCGAGCCTTAGTTCTGTTCGCTCTAAATTAAAGGGCCGCTTCTGTATAGTCGATATTGGTGGTGGTAGCACCGAACTGATTGTCGGCGATCGCGGTCAAATTTATTTTGCCGAGTCTTATAAGCTTGGTGCAGCAAGACTTTCACAGCGCTTCTTTAAGCGAGGTGTGGTCACTCGCGAATATATTCGCGAATTACATGATGAGGTTCGCGGTGTACTCCGTCCCTCTGCCAATGGTATTGCCAATAGTGGTGGATTCGAGACCTTGATTGGTACCTCTGGAACTATTCAGGCTTTGGCTAAATTGGATAGAGTCACTTGCGGTAGCCCCCATGCGGAATTGAACGGCTGGACTATTGCTATTGACCGCTTGAAAGAGCTTGTGGCTTATCTTGAGACTGCCGCTTTGAGAGGAGAGAAGCCCAAAGGCGTTAGCAGCGACCGCAACGAGACTGTGCTGGCTGGTTCAATTGTCTTACTTGAATCAATGATTTCTCTTGGTATCAAAGAAGTTTCAGTTTGTACTGCAGCGCTGAGAGAAGGCGTTGTAGTAGATCGCTTCTTGCAGACTGGCTGGCTGGAAGCTGGACTGACAGTGCACCGCGATCCACGCTCAAAGAGTGTGCATAATTTGCTAGAGAAATACCAGGGAACGCTTGAGCATGCTCAGCAGGTTGCTTATCTGTCGCAGCTCCTTTTCACTCAGACCCGTGGCATTCTCCACAATTATCCTGAAGATATTGGTCACCTGTTGTGGTCTGCAGCAATGTTGCACGATGTCGGCATGTTCATTGGTCGCAATGGTCACCACAAGCATTCTTACTATCTGATAAGGAACGCTGGGCTCTTAGGCCATTCTGAAGAAGAAGTCGCATTGATTGCTAGTATTGCCCGTTACCATCGTGGTTCAGAGCCGAAGGTCACTCATGAAGCTTGGTATAGCCATGATTTAGAAGGTCGAAAGATTGTCTACGACCTGGCTTCTTTTCTTCGCATCGCCGAAGCATTAGACCGCAGCCACAAGCAAGTAGTGAAAGATCTGCGCGTGATTGTGAGCGCATCGAGTAAAGATGGGCAAAGCGGCAACCTTAGTCTCTTCCTCAATCTTCATGAGAATAGTCACTGTCAGTCAGAAATTTGGGCATTAAATGAGAAGAGATCCTTCTTTGAGAATCATTTTCAGACCAAGCTAGAAGTTCTAGTCGACGCTGGAGTAGCGCTGGCTCAGTCTGAGTAATGCTAGCGCGCAGTTGATTTCTTGGCTTCGGCTAGCTTGATATTTAAGGTCTCAGCACTTTCTTTGACGTGCTTTAAGCGGCGTTGTAGCTTCTTTGCGGTAAAGCCGTTGATGACTGATTTGGGCACGGGCATACCAAGGTCAAGGCTGGTTGATAGTTCAAGAGTGGTGGCCTTGCCGTCACTGCTTGGTGTTAAAATCCAGCTGCCCTGCATGTGTTTAAAGCGATCTGATTTGATTAGTTTGTAGTCAATTCGCTCTAAGGGCACTTCTTTGTTTTGCATTTCGCATATTGCCGAACCAAAAACTGGTATCAGCACCATTTTTTGTTCAAGCACATACTCATGCTCGCCGGGCACTACCACTTTGCTATAGGCTAGGTCTGGATCATGTTTTCGCTCGTCATGAACTGCCTGCCAGACAACTTCTCTGGGGGCTTCAATGTGGATTGAAGCCTTAATTAGTTCAGGTTTTTCTTTTAGCTCTTGGTTTTTTAGCTCTGCTATGTTCTTCGCGGCAGGGCTAGCCATGCTCGATTGTGGCAGAGCTAGTAGACTGCCGCAGGCTAATGCCAGAGCGAATTTTGAGATTTTCTTGCTGCTCACGATAGCTTTTTCAATATCACTTTATACTGGTGGTTGTAAAGAGTATAGCACTGCCAAATGCCCTGGCCAATTAGATCTTTTACACGCCTATGGGGAAGAATTTAGGTACCAGACGGCGCCACTTAAGCTTGGCTGCATAGTCTTTGTACTTGTCGCCAAAGGTCTTGACCAATAGCTCTTCTTCGTACTTTGCTCGGCGTAGCCATAGCGGTGCCACCACGAATAATGCAAAGGCAAGGCTGAGGGGGGAGAGGCCGGCAATTGATGCGCCAACTAGTGATTGGATTATGCCTGAATAGGCTGGGTGCATAACAAAGCCAAGTAGTCCTGAATCTTTTACTTCTTGTCCTTCCAGTAGTTCGGCATCAGTGGAGAAAGCTTCTCCTAGCGAATACCAGCCTCCAATCATGAATACAAACCCAGTCAGCATTTCTAAAACACCGAGCCAGGAGATGATCTGGAGGGCGCCACTAGGCTCACTCTGCGTTAGGGAAAGTATTGGGGATAGGCCAGGCAGGCCGGTGATGACACCATTGAAGACGCCAAAGCTGAGAACTATCAGGGCGACGTTGACACCAGAAAGCAGTTGGGGAGCCCGTTGAATCAGAAAGTTTGATTCATAGACAACGCCTTTGCCCCTGCGGGAAAAGCCTTTGTATAGAACAGGGAAAGAGAGCGCACAGCCAATTGCTAGAAGACCAAGTACGGTCATCGTCGGCAGGTTGAAGGTCATATCGTTTTTGCTCCCTTGATTGTAAATACATCGTCGGCGAGGCCAACGTTTCCTTTGAAATTGTTCCAGATAGAGTGCGAACTTAGTTTACCGTCAATGTAGTCCCACCATTCAACTGGCAGCATACTTTTTGGGTCGATGGCCACTCTCTTGAAGATTTCACCTTCAAAATTGGAGCCGTGATATACCTCCAGCATATATACCTGTGATGGTGCATTGCTGGTTGATTGCACCGTATTCTCGGTGACACGGGCTACGCAAGAATCCTTTTCTATAAATGTTTTCAGTGCTTGAGCCAATGAGCTCAGATCTGAATCGACCATGGGATAGCCGTTGGCTGAGCGCAGGTAGTCCGATGAGGGAGCTAAATCTACGGTCATGAAACTAAGAGCGCCGCCGGGTTTGGCTTTGATCTTGCCACCACTTCCCATCACCGCTATTGACCCTTTGCGGAAGCTTCCTACTTCTTCGAGGCGCATCATTCGGGGCTTCTTGAAATAGAATTTGCCTTTTTCAATCAGTTTTTTGCCTTTGTAATTGGTCATTTCGTACTCAAAGACATAGTCTTTGTAGCTGTCAGCTGCTTTGAGCATACGTTCAATGAAAGGCGCAGCGTTGACGTAGTCAGAGTTGTCAGCTTTTGGCAGAGCTGCAGTAGTTGGTGAAGTTTTACTCGACTTATGTTTGCTGGCAATCTTGATACTGCTAGTAGTATCAAGATTGCTGGCCGAGGCTGCAATTGAGCATGTTGCCAGGTTTTGAGCGAGGGTAAGTGCTAGGGCTGCCGCGCCGAGAGATTGAATTTTTTTGCTTCTGTACTTAGTCATTTATTGATTACCACAATGTCCGATTTCGGTTGTTTCTAGGGAGCGCCAGAGTTGAAATACTGCAGTTAATATATCGTCTACAGTAGGGGGAAGATTTTTAGAGGTGAGAGCTCTATGTTTTTGCTCTAATGACTCTAGGTCGTCTAACATTCGTCTCATCCAGAGGGCGTGTCGCGTGTTGGTTTTGGCATGTAGTCTCAACCAGCTTAAGCCCTCGTCGATGCAATCTTGGCCGTATGTGGCTTGGTTTTGGGCGAAATAGTCTTCTAAAATCGGCAGTACCATGCGCGCAAACTGCGTGGCTGCCAACTCGGCTGCTATGACTGCCTGTACACCATCGACCACAGAGGCATTCTGGCAGTGATGACGCATTGACTTGATCAAACGTTCCGCTGCATAAGGTATTTCTAAAGAATTTTGCAGGCGCTCGGGGTCGAGTCCAGCTAATTGGCATTGCTTTAGATATAGATTTTGGAAATGTCTTTCGTCGTCTGCTAGCTGATTGAGCAGCTTCGTCGCTGAGTCGAAGCCTTCTGGCAGCTTATTTTTGACACTAACAATGTTGCTCGGCAGTTCTTTAATGAAGGGCCAGAGCTCTTGACAAACCTGCTGGCTGCCGTCAATTTGATTGAGCTTAACTTGCTGCAACCAACTGCTCTGAACCAGGCCGGCATCTAGTCGAACCATGAATTCAGTTAGCCAATGACTGTCAATTCGCCTTCTCTTATTTGAGGAGATGGCCTCTGAGCCCTCGTGCAATGCTCTACTCCATGGTTGCATTTAAAATTACTTCTTCAGTACTTCTAAGGCTCTTGGTTACTTTCGCTGGCAATTTGAGAGCATTTATCCTGCCAAGACTTTACTACACCAAGCCCTGGCAGTAGAACCAGGTTGGCAGGGATGTTAAACTTTTCATGCTCCGCAACTTCTTTAGACTAGGCATTTGACTGACGATTGAAAGATTTAAACTCTAGCTCTTCCCCGTTACCTCCAATCGCTGGTGTTGTTCAAACCGCGCCAACTATTGAGTGGCACCGTACTTCAGACGATTTACAGTTAGCTTGCCGTACCTGGAAGGGCAAAGTCGGTTTTCCAGTAATTGTTTATTTGCACGGTATAGAGGGCCACAGTCAGTGGTTCGAAAACACAGCATCGGTGCTTAATCACCGTGGTATGACTGTTTATGCTCCAGACCGTCGCGGCTCTGGTTTGAATCCGCGAGATCGTGGCAACTTATCGAGCTATAAAACCTATCTTGCCGACATTGAAGTTTTCTTGCGCAAAGTAAGCTTTGATCATCTCGGCCATTCCCTGATTGTCCTAGGAAATTGTTGGGGGGCTAAGGCTGCATCAGTCATTTGTCAAAGTGACTACAAGCCTACTTCCGGGCAAGAACTGAATTTGCCGATTGCCGGTTTGGTTTTATGTAGCCCCGGAATTTACACTAAAATCGATTATGGCATGGGCACTAAATTTCAGATTGCTTATTCATCGTTTGTCGATTCTGGTCGCAACCGCAAATGGCCTATCCCACTTGAAATTGAGATGCTCACTAATAATCCAACTTTTCAAGGTTATCTCAAGCGTGATAATCTGCGCTTAACTGATGCCACTGCAAGCTTCTTTGTTGAAAGTTTTAAGTTGGGTAAGTTGGCAGAAAAAGCTTCCGCTTCGATTGAAATGCCACTACTGGTCTTGCAAGCAGGCTCTGACATGATTGTTGACGTAGAAAAACTTCAGGGCTGGTATGCCAAAGCCAAGTCTACGACTAAAGATTTGCGTATTTTTCCGGACGCATCTCACACCCTTGACTTTGATTCGACATGGTTCAAAGAATATGCCCATGTGCTCAGTGAGTGGATACTAGCTCAATGCCCGGTTGTGACCTAGTTTTGAAAAATTTGGAACCATTACCAATATGCTAATTCGCTCCATCAAGTCGCAGGCTGTTAGGCTGCCTTTTCGTTTTTCTTTTGGACACGCCCTGGCTAGTCGGAACTATTCACTCAATGTTCTGGTCAGAGTGCAGGTGGTGCTAGAGGATGGACGTGAAGTGATTGGCTGGGGTGAATCTGTTCCGCGGCAATATGTCACTGGTGAAACGGTGGCCAGTGCGCTGGCTGCAATCAACTATTCTTACGCACCGGCACTGAGTGGCAATTTCTTTGCTAATGCTCAAGAATTACTTGCTTGTTTGGGGCAAATATTTGCTGCCAACGGGCTTGACCATAAGCCTGCTGGAGCCTCGTTTTGTGCCGTAGAGCTGGCTTGTCTCGATGCCTTAGCAAAAGCTCAAGCACTAAAGTTTTGTCAATTGCCTGGCTTAATTGCTCCTTCTGATTTGTGGCAACCAGTCGAAACTATGCAGTATGGCGGTGTCATTCCCTTTGGTAAAAAAGCTATCTTGAAGCTCATTCTAGAGGCCTATAAGAAGTATGGTTTTAAGACTGTAAAACTCAAAGTTGGTGGCTCTCTCAATGAAGATGTGGCCAGAGTTAAGCTTGCTCGCGAGATTTTGGGTGAAGATGCGATTTTGCGAGTCGATGCTAACTGCGCCTGGACCGTAGATCAAGCCAAATGGAGTTTGGCTGCTCTGAGGCCTTATAGAGTTGCTTCTTGTGAGCAGCCTCTGATTGCTTCTGATTTGTCCGGTTTAACTGACCTGACAGCCACTGTGCCCGAGAAGATTATGGTTGATGAGTCTCTTACTACTTTGGCTCAGGCACACGATCTCATAGAGCGTAAGGCCTGCAATGCCTTTAATATTCGTTTGTCTAAAGTCGGTGGTCTGGTCAGTGCTATGAAAATGGTAGAGCTGGCCAATGCCAATAAAATCGAGTGTCATCTCGGTGCTCAAGTTGGTGAGTCCGGAATACTGGTCGCTGCTCAAAGACACTTTGCTTTAGCTTACCCTCATTTTGCCAATGTCGAGGGGGCAATGAATTTATTTCTGCTCAAAGCTGATTTGGTCAAAGAAGGCATGACTGTTCCCTATGGGGCGATGGCGAAGGTTCCGCCGAGTTATGGCCTAGGGGTGACTGTGAATGAGCGGGCTGTGGCTCGACATTTATATGACTACAAAAATGATAACCCTGTCAATGTCTCAGTCAGCGAGAAAAGAGAGTCTAATGCAACTCGGTAATTTAGACATTCTGGCTGGTCAAACATGGCGGCGCCTGACCCACATCAGGCGTTTTTACAACGGGCTTAAAGAGCCGAAGCAGGCTCAATTGGCGAAGCTCAAAAGCATAGTGGAAGCAAACAAAAATACTGCTTTTGGTCGTGCCCACCATTTTGACCGTATCGACAGCTATGACGACTTTAAAAATTATGTTCCGCCCAGTCGCTATGAAGATTTAGAGCCGTATATTGAGAAGTTGCGCCACGGCGAAGGCAATCAGCTCACTGCCGAGGAGCCCTTTATGTTCGCCACCACCAGTGGCACTACCGCTACGCCTAAGTTCATCCCGGTTACCGAGGGACACCTGCGCGATTATACCCATGCTTTTCAGGTGCATAACTATCATTTAGTGGTCGATTTTCCCCAGGCGGCGGCCGGGAAAATTTTGATTATTTCTAGTAACGATGAAGAGGGCCGAACTCCTGCTGGTCTACCTTATGGCGCCATATCTGGTGTGCTTAATCGACGGCAGCCCACAATTATTCGCCGCCACTTTGCCCTGCCCTACGAATTGTGCAAAGTAAAAAACGTTGATGCAAAATACTATTTACTGCTCCGTGCTGCTGTGGCTCAAGATGTTACCGCTCTGTTGGGCTGTAATCCCTCCAGTTTCATTCTTTTGGCTGAACAGTTGAAACTGAGAGCCGATGAGTTAATTGAAGATATTGCCAAAGGTACGCTTAATCAACTTGTCGATCATATTGAACCGCTCAGTGATGATGTACGTCTGGCATTCAATCGTTATCTCAAACCCGATGCTCGGCGAGCTAAAGAATTAGCGTCTCTGCTCAAACAGCACGGTTCCTTATTGCCCAAGCATGTTTGGCCGCGAGTAAATATTATGTCGCTCTGGAAGGGCGGCCCCATGTCATTCTACTTAGAAAAATTACCTGAATTGTTTGGACCGGTACCACAGCGTGACTTTGGTTATATGGCCTCTGAAGGTCGCGGCACTGTGCCTATTTCTTGCAATGGCTCGGCTGGACCTCTGGCTGTCACTTCTCACTTCTTCGAATTTGTTAGTGAAGATCAAATTGATTCCAGCAACCCCACTTTTTTGACTGCTGATCAGCTCCTTGTTGGTGGGCGCTACTACATTCATTTCACCACCAATGCCGGTCTTTACCGCTATAACATTAACGATTTGATGGAAGTCGATAGCATTCTTGGGGCCGCACCAGTTTTGAAATTTGTGCGCAAAGGTGGCGGAGTTAGTTCTGTTACTGGTGAGAAGCTAACGGAAGAGCAGGTTTTGACAGCCCTGGCACAAGCTGTTAATCAGTTGGGTTTGCTTGAGCTTAAACATTTTACGGCTGAGGTGGCATTAGATCTGCCGCCATATTATCTTTGCTACGCCGAGACTGAGCGCGAATTACCTCAGGCCGTGATTGAGAGTTTCCTCCAGGCATTTGATCAATCTTTGCAGTCGCAAAATCCTGAATATGCTGACAAAAGAGCAACGAGAAGATTAGGGCCGCCGCGTCTAAAATATCTTCCCGCTGGCACCTATACCCGTTTGCGGCAGCAAAGAGTTCATCAAGGGGCGCCAGAAGCGCAGGTGAAAATACCTTTATTGAGTGCCCAAGGCAATTTCTCTCACAGTTTGGAGACCCTGGTAAATCTATGAGTACAGAGCTTAAGACCATTGGTATAACTGGAGCAACTGGTCTGGTTGGGCGCGCACTGGTGGCCGACTTGAGCAAAACATTTGCGGTGGTGGCAATTGCCAGAGACTCACAAGCACTGGCAAAACTAGTGCAGTCTGTTGAGCCCCAGGCCATTAGTAAACCAATCGCTAGAGTGGCCGATGTCTGCGACCTGGCAGCTCTTGAGCAGGCCTTCGTTGGTCTCGATATAGTCATTCATGCTGCTGGTTTTGTTGACCCTCTGGCCGATCGTCAATTAATTTTGTCTATTAATACTGGCGGCACTGCCAATGCCATGAAAGCCGCTGATAAAGCTGGTGTTCAGCAATTTATTCAAATTAGTTCGCTTTCTGTAATCACCGGTCAAGGCGATCAGTTTGATCTTGATGAATCAGCACCACTTCAACTGTGTGGCGAAGCTTACGCTGATTCTAAGGTTGAAGCAGAAAAACTATTCGATAGCGCTAATTTTAAGAAGGGCAATTTTAAATTTGCCTACACTATTTTGCGTCCTGGCTTTATTTATGGCCCTGGCGAGCGTTCTTGGTTACCGCGGGTAAGTAAAGCCATTGCTACTGGTCAGGCTATGCTCGTGGATGGTGGCAGTAGAGAAACCAATGTGGTCTATGTCGGTAACTTAGCTAAGGCAGTTCGTTCGGCAATTTTAAATGAACGCGCTTATGGCCAGGTCTTCAATATTACTGATGGTGAAAAGGTCAGTAAAAAGCAACTCTTTGATGCCATTGCTGATGGCTTGGGCCTGCCAAGAGTAAAAAAAGATTTGCCCCGCTGGTTAGTCAAACCGGTTTGTCAGTTAGTCACTGCTTTTACAGCAAATAAGAAAATGACGCCGCAGGCTCAGGCAAAGCTGGCTCGTTTCTCCCCAGCGGCCTTCCGCTTGGCTGCGGTAAATCAGGGCTTTAGTATTGCCAAAGCAGAGCGCATTCTAGACTATAATTCTAGCAATCGCATATCTTTTAAAGATGGCATGGATATTACTATGAAGTCTATCAAGGCTCAAACTCTGGTTGAGAGACAAGACAATGAAAAATAGAACAGGGATACGTCGAGTAAGCAAAGCTGTTTCTCGTTTTACAGTTGACTATCTGCGCCGTCATCGCCATCCTGTCAACGCCGCCTTACACATTGTTGGCGTGCCGGCAGCTTTTTATGGCTTTTGGTTGATATTAAAATCATTCTCCCTCTCGCAGTCAGGCTCTCGCTCCCAAGATTCGCCTGTCAGTTCTAATCTGTTTTTAGGCTTCGTTTGCGTTTTCTTCGGCTATCTCTTGCAATATCTTGGTCATCGCAGTCAAGGCAATGAAGTGGGCGAAGTAATCTTGATCAAGAAGGTTAGTCGCAGGCTTGGAGCGAGCATCAATAGCTCGTCAATGTGGAGGATGCTTGGTGGTAGTGATCCGCAGAGCATAGCCAATAAGAGACATCATAAGAGTGCCTCAAGTCGGCATCAAAACGGCAATGGTCATAAGCAGCCTTCACTTACCAGTCACTCGTTGGTTTGGTGGAGAAAGGCATAATTGTGACGGCTCATTCTGCCAATGGTATGGTCTTAGTAGATGGTGCTTCTGGTTACTTAGGCAATCACGTAGTTGCGGCCTTGCTCAATCGCGGCTTAGTGGTTCATGCTTTGGTTAGACCGCAGGTAGCAGCTAGCGATCGGGAGTTTCTGGAAGAGTCTGGTGCCAAAGTTTTTGCTGCCGACTTAGCACCGTTTCAATCTGATTTAACAACTGCTCATAGGCGCAGTCTGGAAGAAGCTTTCACTGGGGTAACGCATGCAGTTCATCTGATTGGTTCGATTGCCCCAGCAAAGAGTGAGAACTTTAGTCAGTTACATCAAGACCAGAGTAGGGCCTTTGCTAGCTGGTGTGTGCGCGCTCGAGACGTTGGTGGCTTCCTTCATGCTGCTATGGTCACTGCCCTTGGTGCCGATCAGAATGCTCCAAGTGAGTATTTGCGTACAAAGCGTGAAGGCGAGCTGGCTTTGCTTTCAGAGCTGGAGCCCGCCAGGATCGCTTCCAGCATATTTAGACCATCACTAATTGTAGGAAGAGCGGTGGGCCGGCGTGATAGTAAGTTGGTTAAGCGCTATCGTCAGCTAGCTAAAACCAGACCTTTTGTGCCTTTGATCAACGGCGGTCGCAATCTCGTGCAGCCAGTTTTTGTAGCTGATTTGGCTGAAGCAATTGTTGAGAGGCTCTGTCATCAAGCTGAATTAGAATCTTCCACTGACTTTACCGGCGAGACTCTTGAAATTGGTGGTAGTGAAGCACTGCCAATGAAAGAAGTTGTAGAAGCAATTATGACTGCCATTAATATCAAGAAGCCGTTTGTTGATATTCCGGCAAGTTTAGCTCTGGCGGCCGCTTCGCTTCTGCAGCGCTTGCAAGATGTGCCCTTGCTTAGCGCCGATCAAGTACGTATGACTGGTTTTGACAATATATGCAGTGACAATGCTCTCAGCAACATCATTGGACGTCGACCTACCAGTTTAGTTGAAGCGCTAGCTACCTATCGTAATTGGGATGGAGACTAGTTTTGACTGTTGGCTCCGCTAGCAATAGCAGCGATAATTCTAAAAATTCTTTTGCCCCACGGCGGGTTTTAGTTACCGGCGCTAGCGGTTTTATTGGCACTCATCTGGTGCCAAAGTTAGTGGCCGCTGGATTTGTGGTCAGCACCTTTGGTCGCACTAGTGGTAAGCCTCATTTTGAGTCACTTGGTGTGACCCATATCTGTGGTGATGTCACTAACTACGAACAGGTTTTGGCTGCCAGCGCCGGTCATGACATTGTTTTTCATATGGCCGGTCTGGTGTCCTATCGCAGCGCCGATTTAATCAGGCAGCGAGCTGTCAATGTAGAGGGCACGCGTAATGTCATGGAGGCGGCCCTGGCAAGCGGTGTGGGCCGGGTCATTCATACAAGTTCTATTGCTGCCTTTGGTATTCCTCCAGAGGGCACCATTGGTGATGAAACTATTGAATACAATTTGACTGGTCTGAATCTTAGTTATTGCGACACTAAGCATGAAGCCGAGCTTGTGGTGGAAGAGTATTTCAAGAGGGGTCTAAATGTCATCACCCTCTGCCCCGGAATTATTTTCGGTGAGGGCGATACTCACCCTCATCATCATTTCATTTTCAGGGCATTGTCCAAGGGTTTCATGCTTGGTGTCCCTGCTGGTGGCACTCCCTATTCTGATATTGTCGACATTGTTGATGCGCATCTCAATGCTATTGATTTAGGGCGGGCTGGAGAGCGCTATAGCCTTGTTTCCGCCAATCTCTCTTATAGAGAGGCCGGGGAGCTTTTTGCCAAAATTTACTCGTGTCGCCCACCGCTAGTGACTTTGCCTCAGTCTTTCGTAATATTTGCTGGTCAATTTGCTGAGGAAGTTCTGCCTCTTTTTCGTATCAAAACAGCACTGACCAAGCAAGTTGCTTACCTCTCAAATTATAAAATTTTCTTTGACTGTAAGAAAGCTACTGCTGAGCTTAAGTTTAAGCCCACAGCCTTTTCTGAGACAATTCGCCGCACTGCCAGTTACTACTTGCAGGGCTGATCGCCAGATAAATTAAGAGCCCGATTATGAAGTTGGCGTGAACTAACCGTGAAGTAATCGTGAAGTATTTTTGGGGTAGTAGCAAACTGCAAAAGGTTTGTTAGACTCGGCTTTGTGGGGGTAGAATAAAGAAAGGATTTTGTTGTGATTTGCAGCTAAAATTGCAATTATCGATGCTCTCAATCTAAAACTTAGAAGTCGAGGTATTTTCTTTTGGTCAGCAGTAGTATTGCTAGTTCTGGAGCCCTTGGCCAACCCAGTGATGGCCAAAGTGAAGCTATCCCGGCCGCCCATAGCGGGCCTTACCCCTGGATTATTTCGCCGATCTTCGACTTCATGTTTGTTTTTGGCGGTGGAGCCATTGCTCTGCTCGTTCTAAACTATGTATATCTTGGCTGGCGGGTGCCTGACGGCGTGATGACCAGTCCAGCTGCCTGGTGGTTGATGACTGTCGGCTTCCTCTCACAGCACATTTTCGCCGATTCGCATAATTCGGCAACTTATTTGCGAATCTGGGGAAGTGACGAAGACCGGGCTCGATTTAAGTTCCACCGTACCTGGCTGGCTTATTCCACTATTCCGATGTTCATCATGGGACTTACTATCCCTGGTTTGACAGGTGCCTTTGTCTATATCTATTTGATTACTGTCTACTGGCACTATGTTGCTCAAGCTTTTGGCATCGCTCTCATTTATTGCTATAAGCGTGGCTACATGCTCAATAATATGGAGAAAGAAATATTCCGCTGGTTCCTGTTCTCAATTGTTGGTTACACAACTATTCGCTTTCTTACCTACAGAGAATTCAGCCCTCGCAGTTGGTTCGGCGTAGATATCCCGTTCTGGGGGCCGCTACCGGAAGTGTTCTTCTTTATCGCAAGATTTGCCTGTGTCGGCATGACTATCGCTTTTGTTGTCCTTCTCGCTCGTAAGTACTTTAAAGAAAACAAGATGATGCCCTGGCCATCACTGATGATTGTTGCCACTGTAGCTGGTCTTGGTCTCAGCCAAGATGCCGCCAATTCGATGTTCTGGTTCTATGTGCCTGGTTTCTTCCACGGCAGTCAGTATCTGGCTGTTTGCATGGCCTATTACATTAAAGAGAGAGGTATGCCTCAGGGGATGGATACTTGGAACATTACCAAGTCAGCTCTTGGTTCTCCCGGTATGAAATATCTTGGGCTTGTCATTCTTTCTGGTTGCTTCTTCTACGTTGGTATTCCTCACTTCTTTATGCAAATTGGTCAGCCCTACTCACTGGTGGCTGGTCTGGTCTTGGCTTGTGTCAACTACCATCACTTTGTTACCGATGCTGCCATATGGCGTCTGCGTGACCCCCGTTGTCGCAAGATCCTATTGGCATAGCGCTTTATCTGTAGCTGATGGGTGTCCATGATGGAGGCAGTTAAAGTTGGTCAGCACTACATTTCAATTTGATGGAGACGCCAGGCCAGCTCCTGAGCCAGCTTCTGATAAGGTCGTTGCCAAAGCGGCAAATACTCGCTGGATTGTCAATCCAGTTTTTGACTCAGTATTTGTTTTCGGTGGCGCTCTCTGGCTAGTTTTTGCCCTTCAGATATTTTGGTTCCACTGGGATGTTATAGATCCAAAAGCTGGTGGGGTAGCCGGTTCCGCTGCTTATCTATTGCTGTTCCTCAGCACCTTTGGTTCTTACCTTTTTGCTGATTCCCACACAATTGCCACTTATGTACGCATTTATTCCACCGAAGAAAATAGGCAGCGCTTTAAGCTCTATGCTTATTACTTGCCCTGGGTTTCGGGGCTTATGTTCGCCCTCTGCCTGATCTATCCTAAGGCTGCAGGCTTTTGTGTTTATCTTCACTTGATGTGGGTTTTCCAGCATTATGTTGGCCAGACTTTTGGTATTTCGCTTATCTATTGCTACAAGCGCGGTTATTTCTTTAAGCCCTGGGAGCGCGAGACCTACCGCTGGTTTATGCATTCGTTTTCGGCTTACGTAATTAGCCGTATCTTGTGCTACCGCGAACTTTCGCCAGATGACCTTTATGGTGTGAAGTTGCCCTTCTACGGTCTGCCATACCAACTTGTCAGTGTCACCAAAATTGCCCTGATAGTTATGACTCTTGCTTTTGTCACCGTGGTCGTTCGTAAGTTCATTCTTGAGAAGAAGCTCATACCTTTGCCTACTCTCTGTCTTATTTTTTCGATTCTAGGAATTGGCTTGTCAACTGGTATGGCCAACGCCATTGTTTGGGTTTACGGACCGCCTTTCTTCCACGGTAGTCAATATCTAGCTGTCTCTCTTGCTTTCTACCTGAAAGAGAAAGGTCTGGAGGAAGGTCGATTGAACGAAGTCAGTCAGCATTTACTGAGCCAGTTCGTCAGCCCTGCGGCTATGAAGTATTGGGGCATTGTCATTATGGCCGGAATCTTCGTCTATGTCGGTGTTCCCAGCCTTCTACAGAATTATGGATATGGTTTTGTCTGGACAGCCACTGTAATTCAAGCTTGTATTAACTTCCATCACTTCGTCACCGACGGCGCTATCTGGCGTTTGCGTGATCCCAAGTGCCGGGAAATCTTGCTGGCTTGAGGTTCAGTTAGGCAATAGCTGCTAAACTTTCATTGCTAATAGACTAGCACTGTTGCTAAGCGCTAATGCTAAGCCGTGTGTCAGCCTTTGGCACAGTTTTACACTTGCCTATCGAGTAAGCTGAGAAGGCTACTGGCAATCATGTAATTTTCTGTTTAAAGTGAGGAATCAGCTGGTGTCTCAAAAGAAATCTATTCTATTCATTGCTGGCCTAATTTTGGCTGTAGCTGGAATGGTCTTCTACACCAAGAACGTCATTGAAGAGAAAATGAAGTTCTACCCCGAGAAGGTATTCACAGCAGCGTTCGATGAGCCTTTCAATCGCGCCACCGAATTTGACGGCAAACGTGTGGATGGTACGCAATATGAGGCCTACTTGCGTTTTAAATATCCCCACGAAGCTAAGCCATTGAACGAATCTGAATGGAAGACCACTTGGGTCGGCGAAGCGCAAAGCTGGTTTGAATCAAAATACCCTGGCCATCCAGGTTTGCAGGAAATTAATAGGCTGAAGTTTCGCAAGCGCATTGTCAACGATCGAGTGAAGGTGACCAATGAGTGGTTGATTTATAATCCACGTACAGACGATCATTATTATCGTATCTGGGGCACTGCTCGCTAAATCAACTGTATCTCTGGAGGGGTAATGTCAAAGGTTCTCTCTGTTCTACCAATCAGGCTGGCAGTTTTACTGGTGCTTAGCCTTCTGCCAATCGGTAGTGCTAGTGCTGAGGACAACAGTACTTTTGAGTGTGGGCGGAATCTTTTTAAATCGGGAAAATACAAAGATGCTTTGCCCTACCTGAAGAGCTCAGAGTCTCTGTATGCTTATGATAATCGCGCTTTCTACTATGAGGCTCTGTGTTATCACCGCCTGGGTCAGCTAAATGCTGCCATGACTGCCTATCAAAATGTTATTGCTAAGTTTCCCGATAGTGATGCTGCCGAATTATCTAAAAAAGCTATCGCTGGAATGACCGGTTCGAAGGGCAAGTCTGCTGCTGTAGCTGCCGGTGGAAGTTTAACCAAACTAAAGACTATTGCTGTAGATCAGATACCGGCTCAGTTGGTGCTTAAAGTAGCTGATCAAGACGGTAAGCCTGTGGTTGAAGCTCTAGTATCTGGTGTCAAGATCAAGTTTGTAGTTGATACCACTTTGGCCAATAGTGTCATTGGTGTTGATGTCGCTAAGCAAGCTAAGCTTCCCGAAGCAGCGGTGAAGAGCAAAGATGAGTACTCTTTGCACGACATCAAGCTTGATACTATGACTCGAGCAGCATTTCCTATTCAGATTTCTAGCAAACAGCCAACCCTGGCAGTACTTGGTGCTGATTTCTTTGAATTCTCAGCTTTGACATATGCCCCGGCTAAAGCTGCTGCAACAGCCAAAGAAGAGCCGAAGGCCGCGACTAAGCCAGAGACAAGAATAGATCCTAAACCAGAAACAAAAATAGAGCCTAAGCTTGAGTCTAAAGCAGACCCTAAAATTGAATCTAAGCCAGAATCTAAGCCAGAATCTAAAAATGACCTGTCCGAAAGCTCCAAAGAGGCTGTCAAAGCAACTGCCAGTGAAACCAATAAAGGCGATGTTAAAGACGGTACTTTGACTATCAAAAGATTGGCTGGTATTAGCAATCCTTTTGAGACAGGGTTGAAACTTTTCAATGCCGGGCGATTTAAAGAAGCCTATCCTTTGCTTAAAACATCAGCGGTTAATCGCCCTCGCGATCCCCGGGCACTGTATGTTCTAGCTGTATGTACTCAGCGTTTAAATAAGCTCGATGAAGCTCGTTCAAACTACCGCAATGTTATTCAGCGCTTCCCCAATACTGAAGCCAGCACCTTGTCTGGGATGGCTCTTTCCGCGATTGATCCAAGCTATGCTGCTAGTATTCAAGCTAAGAGTGATAAATACACTCTGCTTGGCCCAACTCCCAAAGACATGAAGCGAGCTGAATTTGAACTTCCATATACACCTGAGAATGGCTATTTCAAAGTCACAGCCCAGGTCGACGGCCATAACGTTGATATGTATCTGTACCCCACTATGAGTGTCTGCGTATTTTCGACAGCGCAGATGAGTCAAATCGATTCGAGTTATCTCGATAACACCGGTGAAGCTGTTGCTAAGCCCGTTGATCCCAGCAACAACAACAACTTAACTGAGACCTACACTCGCAACTTCCGCTTGCGCCGGGTGAAATTAGGCCGAATAGAAACTAGTAATGTTCCTGCTCAGATTGTTGATAATATCGCTCGCGCTGGTATTACTTGGGGCAACTTTGATCGGCCAATTCTAGGTCAAAGTGCCATCCAGGGTTGGCGCTGGGAAGTTTTTACCAATAGACGGATGTTACGTTTTACCCAAATGTAGTATTAATTGGGAAGACAGGCACCATGAAGCGTAAAGAGTGAAAAGGCTACACTATCCAACGATCTTTGCTGTAGTACTGATTGCGAGCCTATCTTTGCGTATGCTCGTATCGGTTTTGCTACATCCATTGCGCATTGGTTGGGACCCAGCTTTGCACTTGCAGTGTGCCCAGCTGATCGTCGCTGGTGGTCTACCATATGTCGATATGCTTGATGTCAATCCGCCTCTGATTTGGTATCTAGACATGTTGCCAGCGCTTTTGTCTTCGGCTGGCAACTTTCCTGTGACATTGGCTTTTAACCTTTTCATGTGTCTCCTTCTCTTGCTCTCGTCTTCGCTTTGCGCTTATGTCGTTGTGACCAAGCTTAGTTGCGACAGTGAAAACTTACTTGTTAATTTGGGTCTGATTTTTGGTCTTCTGTATTTCAATTTCTTTTTGACTTTCGATTTTGGTCAGCGCGAGCAGATTTTTGTCTTGCTCTATTTCCCATTTTTGTTTTTGCGCTACGCTCGCTATCAGGCTGCGACTATATCTAGACGAGAAGCCGTTGTGATTGGTACATTGGCCAGTATTGGTATTTGCCTTAAGCACTATTTTCTTTTCAATGCAGTTTGTGTAGAGCTTTTTTTGCTTCTTTCGGCTTCAAAGAAAGAACGCTGGCGAAACATTTTTGTATCTGAGAATTTTGCTGCACTTGGCTTTGCTTTGCTCTACCTGGCGCACTTCCTATTTTTGCCTCAGGCCGTAAAAGACAGTTATTTTGGCTTCCTTGTACCAGCCTTTGCTGCTGGCTATCAGTTTTGGGACACATCTTTGGTTAGTAGTCTTGCTGCCCCAGATAAACGTGGCGTCTTCTTCTTGCTCTCAATTGGTGCTTTGCTTGCTCTGGCTTTCTCTCGCCGCTATCCCCTTCTTGGCTGTTGTGCCGCTTTTGCCTTTTCTGGAGTGGTGCCTTATCTGTTGCAATTTAAGGGATGGGCCTATCAAGATATTCCGGCTTTCGCTGGGGCGGTAATTATTATTTGTGGGGGCCTCGCAGCCTTACTCGCTGGAATGATTGCAGTCTTAAGCCGTTCTCGGAACAGCAGTGAAAAGCAAGCTTCTCACTTCTCGGTTAGCTTTTTGATTTTGCTAGTTTTGATAGCTGGGGCGTCGATCGTCAATGGGCGAGAAGAATACGACAAGATCAAAAGTGAGCCGAATTTTCCTCTCAGTACCATTGGCTACTCTGGTGACTCACCATATTCTGATATCGACTCGCCTTTTGCCACCATAATTTTAGCCCAGGCTAAGCCCCAGGATCGGGTTATTTTTATTGGTAATGCTGTGGCACCTGGATTTCCTCCGACCACGCAGTTGCGGGTTAAGCCTGGTTCACGGCATTTGCACTGTTGTATTCTTTCGGTCTTGCAGTACATCAAAGATGTCAGAGAAGTTACCCCTGAAAATACCAGGTTGCTTGCTTTTAAAGACCGCATAGTGAAAGAGTACGTCGAAGATATTGAGAAGAACAAGCCGGTTTTGATATTCATACAGAATTGCCCTGCTGCTGAATATTTGGCCCCTTACAATTTTGATAAGTACCTCAAGAACTATAAAAAGATAGAAGATGTGGCTGGTTATACGGCCTACAAATTGCAGGTGAAGAGCTAGATGAACAAGCTTAGTTTCAATCTCTTCCTTGCTGCTTTATTTACTCTTTGTTTTTCTGCGCTCTTGGCTGGCTGGTTTTCGGTACATCAATTGTTGATTCCAGCCGAAGCTGCTATGCGCCTCACTTGTGGCATGCAAATTGCTGATGGGGCTCGACCATATCTTGATTTTTTAGATAACTCTTCACCTTTCGCTTTGTACTTGGCCAGTTTGCCAGCGCTAGTTTCGAAGCTGATATTTATACATCCAATTACTATTTTTAACTTGCTGGTTGTGCTGCTTACTCTGCTATCACTTTTGCTCATGGTTAGGAGTGGGCGAGGTTTAAGGCCCAGGCTGAAAATGTTGCAGTTTTCTTTGCCAGCACTTGTGTTAGGTGTGGCTCTTTCACTAACATATTTCCTCAATTACTTTGGTCAAGAGAGTGTGCTGTTCTTTCTCCTCTTTTTGCCATACTTGACCCAGCGCTATCTCTCTGTTTGTGCTCTAAATCCAGAAAGAAAAAGGCTTGGGCCTATATTCATTGGTTTTCTTGCTGCTCTTGGCCTATTGCTGAACCCTGTTTATCTATTGGCATTACCGGCTGTCGAATTTATTTGTTTATTCTCTCTCGGTGATATTTCGCTGACTAAGCTTAAGCGCCGTTATCTTGCAACTGAACTTATGTCTTGCCTGCTTAGTTTGCTTCTGCTTTGTCTGGTGCTTTTTTGTCTGGCACCATCTGTAGTGGCTGAATATTTAGGTCCAATTTCGCGTATCAATCAGCTTACCTTTGAATATTTCAATAATGATCTTTCTTATGTCGGCAAGTCTCCTGATCGCCGTGATTTGGTCTACGCTTTTGTTGTATTTTTTGTATTGTCCCTACCGGTCTCTGGTCGCTGCTTACTGACACGTCTAATGTGCGTAATGGCGGCTTTTGGTTTCGGTTGTTTTGTTTTCTCTGGAACACTATTCAGCCATCAAGGTATCTTGATGATTGCTTATGCTGTCACCGCTCTATTGCTTGCCATCAATCGCTACATCCGTGCCTACCATCCGGCTAAGCTCTTTTCTGATAGGTTTGCGGCTTGGTGCTCTGCGCGTCTCAGCAAAAAAGTCTTAGTGCTACTGCCGATCGTGGTAGTGATCTGTTTCGTCTCGTCAACTGTTGCTGCTTTGAAGCTGGCCAAGGGCAATGCTTTCTCTTTTCGCGAGTTGGGATATTATGGCTTTGGCTTTGAGCGAGATCTTTCCTTCTTTAGCAAGACAGTAAAAGAGGCAAGCGTTGCTCGTGATCGAGTATGGATTTATTCGGAGCAGATAAGCCCGGCTTTCCCCTTGTTGACACAATTGCGTCGCACCCCTGGCTACCTGGTTTGGGGCTTTCCGCTGCATACTTTAAAGGTCTTGCACGAACGTGGTACTCCTGAAGAAATTGCGCGCTTGGCTCAGTTTGAGGCAACCATGTACGATCGCTTGAGGGTAGAGGCACTTTCTCCTCATCCGCCGTCACTGGTATTAGTGGAGGACGGAGAAGTGCATGACCTGTTTAAGGCCAACGGTATCATTGCCATCGTCGAAAAGTTCTATTCGCCAATGGATAGTTGCTCGCCTTTGAATGGCGAGGAAATAGCTAACCATGACCCTTATGAGTATCTCGGTTTCCGTGTGAGCTTCTCTGCTGACAAGTTACAAAAGTAATTCTCTTACTTCTTTGTCGCGAATACGCCATATAAGCGCATCAGAAAAATAGTGGTGCAGGTTTAAGCAAGCCCAAATTACGGTCAGGCAAAGTGGTTCAGAAACGCCATTTTTGATAATACCTTGGGGCAGGCCAGTCGTTAGCATAAACCCTATTAATGCTAGTCCGCCGATATAGCCTAGTGAATGAGCTTTGAAGAACTCTTTAACTAGGCTGCCCTTAAGTTCTTTGCCCGCTTCTTTAGCTCGCTCTTTTAAAAAATAAGAGTAAGTCACTGCTAGATATTGGCTTGAGTGATAGAAAGTCAAGCCTAAAAGAAAGAAGGAGTCTCGCTGGGAAAGTGTTAGTGCCGCTACTGAGATTATCGTAAAAACTGCTGGTAGTGGGAAAACTTCTTTAGTGCGGATGTAGCGCCATATGAGGACACTAATTAAACCAACGGTGCAGAAGGAGAAGCCTATCCCTGCTAAATACATGGGCCAGAAGGGCAGTGGTCCCCAAAAGGGTACTTCTAGACCTATAAACTTATCCATATGGCCAAAGGCGGGAATTGTAAACATCCGCAAGATAACGAAGAGCATGAGCAGACGTAATTGCCATTGCAAAATTCCACGTTCAAGTTTGCTCAAGCTGAATTGACGCTTCATGCAATAAATGAGAATGACCCCGAAAGTTTGAGCCACATAATGCTGAATCACCCAAAACATTGTAATTTTGGTCAATACTTGAGCAAAAGATATGCTCTGCATGCCGAAGTAAGCAGCAATTATTAGAATTACAGCCCAAGCTAAAACAATCGAACGAATAACTTTCGGAGTGGTATGGCTTCTGAAAACTCTGAACAATGTAGCGGGACCGTGGGCCTCTCCAATCAGCATGGTACCCCAAAAGAGAATGGCAGCTAAGATAGCTGAAGCCGCGCTTTGACCTTCAGGTTTTACTCCAAGAGCTTCTATCCCTGCTAGTAGCCACATCATACCACCGCAGCAAAATAGATAGTCTAAAGCTGGTGTGAGAATCCATGGATGTGGTTTCTCCGCTAAGTTCGCGAGGGTTTGCTTTGGCTGTCGCTGCTCATAATAATTAAAGTCGGCGGTTCCTTGCATAGTGCCATCCAAAATTCTGTATGCAGAATTTACTCAACTCCACTATTATGGCTCACGGCAGACACGATTGAAAGATTTGTCTATAGCTTGAGCTCGCAATTTATACTGCTCAGAAGCGTCTTTATCATCGAGATCACGGCATGTAAGCACGAGATTCCAAAGTGTGGCAGCGGCTTTTGCCGAGCTGCCCAGGTTGTTTTTGTCGAGCATTGCCAGAGACTGCTCTAAATAATCACGGGAGGTCTTAAATTGAATTTTTCGCTCTGCAGCGTCGGTCTTACCTGTGCCCATGAGGTAGTGCATTAGACCCATATTGTTTAAGTCACGGGCAATGCGAGGGTCGTTAGCGGGTAAAAATTGCTGATCATGTTTAAGTACGCTTTCGTAGCAAACTAGAGCTGCTGGTTGATTGTCTAAATTGCGGTGAGCTCCAGCTAAATGCATGCTGGCATCTGCCCACTTTTGATTGTAAGCATTGTTGACCAAGCCCCAGGTCAGAGCCAGTTGGTTTTGATAGATCTTTGCTGCTTCTGCAAAACGCTGTTGGCTGGTCAGTGCGGCAGCATAAGCGTTACCTGCAGCCAGACGCTCATCGGTGTTACTGGCTTCGTTTTTGATTGTCTCTTCATACTTCTTCTGGGTGCTCATTGCTTGGCGAATCAAGGCATTGTCGTAGTTGCTTGCCTGTTCTTCTTCAATGGCAGCTCTCTGCTTCGGATAGGTTGTGCCGATAACAGCAACAAAAATTGCCAGCAAAAGTAGTAGTTTGAAAATTGTAGCGACCACTATCTTACCTCGCTAGGCGAGCCTAGAATCAGCTTGCGATTGGCGGCTATGGCTTTGTAGATCAGTTCGGCAAAGAAGCTAACAATAGGAACAAAGAGCACCGGTGTAATAGGCCAGAGAAGCGGGGTGCGCAAGCTAATGAAGCGAAACGCTTTGAAGCCACCAAGCCAATTACCGTCGCGCTTTTGCAGCAATATCTCGGACTGCGCTCGGGCCCTATTCAGTTTTACTCTTTCCAGTTCTTCGTCATTGTCTTTGTCTGTGAAATCGAGGGGCTTGATACGGCCAAATATATCGAGACGATGAATGAGCCCAATTGTTTTTATACAGAGAATGCAGGAGCCATCAAAAGCTAGTCTGTATGGCTCACCAAAGCGTTCTCTGATTTTTGTCTTTACCCAGTTCCATGACTTGGTCAAATCTTCTGGATAAATGAAGAGCAAGTAAGTGAGCATGAAGGACCACTCAAACATTGGCAGATTCATGCAGTATTCAATGCCCAGATGCAATGATAGGCCTAACAACATTACCCAGTAGCGAGCTGGTCGCCACCAGATAAACGTAAATAAGGCAAATTCAATAGCCAGTGTGCCCCAGGTCAAAAGCATGTAGATTGGCAGCTGATCAAAAATGTGAGGTATTGGAAAACGCATGAGGTCATCGTAGCGAACGGCATAGTAAACCGCTGTCCCGTCATTCCAGGTTTTGCCTTCCATCTTGGAATACCAGGTATGCCCGTAGGCGATACATATTTGTATTTGCAAAAGTCTTTGCGCCCAGGGCGCCGAAAGCCGAGCACCGAAGCCAGTGATGCGCCAATCTTGACGTGTGGCCTTAATCAAGTTGTCTAATGAGAAAGCGTCGCCGGCATTTGATAGGGCCAAGCACATGGTGGCAAGCCGCAAATAGTTGTCACCGGCATTTTGATTGAGCTGGAAATGGGCCCCAAATGACATTAGTAGTAAGAATGTCAGCCACGAGCTGACTCTTGTGCAAAGGCCCAGCGTCATCATGACCGTTGCTGCCACCATTACCCAAAATGCACCATAGATATATTTGTCGTCGGCTGGCAGTGCTGCCATCAAATCAAAATAGTAACTGCTATGCCAATAAAGACTCATCATGTCGTTTATCGGGACCAGCGAGTTCTTGCCATAATAGAGGTCAAAGTCTGGGAGCAAATGTACAAGCATATTTTCAAGCAAAATTAGGCCGAAAAGTATGCGGAATATTGCCATCGCCACTGGTGTAGTCGGTTCAAACCAAAATTTGTTCCAAGCTTCAATCCATTTATGTCTCACCTCAGGTGCTTGGGGCGACTGTGGTAAAGACTCTGTTGGAGCTATTCTTGAAGGAACTGTCATCTGGCACTCTATTTAAGATCGTCGGGGTTGACTTTATAGCTGAACAAAATAGCTTTGTTTGTGTGTGGCGGCAGTTCGTCACGATAACAAAAAGTTGCTTTATCGGGAGGCGGCGTATTGATTGAGTTCCACAGCATCGTTACACGCTCTGGGGGATTATTTGGATCGTTGTTGGCCCGGGCCAAGTAGCGACAGATACTAGGTCTAAATTGAGCGTAGTTTGGCCACGAGATATTGTCACCAAACAACTTCCGTAGCTTTTCGCGCTTGAACTTGGTTAGCAGATCAAGCTTTTGCATACGGGGAAATTCGTAGTACTTAATTGTGCCATCAGAAAATTCAACTAGAGCGGATAGATCGTAATTGATGTCGCGTACTTCTGGGCAAAACAAGCTCCAGTACTGCGTCCAGCCGGTTAGAAACATGACTGGTCCAGTGTAGTTTGTGATGCTGCTCTTTGACGGTGTCCATTCTGGTAAGAGCCAACTGCCTACCACAAAGAAGAATGTCAAAAGAAAAGTTGATACCAACGCCTTATGGGCCGGCGTTAAGGAACCAGCAGAGGAAGAGTAATTACATGCTTCCCGAAAGGAAAATTTTCGTTTGCTAGAAGATATAGATTGCACTGTCCCCTCCAGCATTTCAGAGAATCAACTACCTGAATACATAGAACTTACCCAGAACTTGCCCTAAACTAGACAGTTGCTAATGGCCTATCTGCAAGTTTATCATTGAGTCTATGAACCAAGTTGTTTTCGTAATCAATGATCTTTATGTCGGATAATAATCTGACACTGCAATCATCGGCTGATCCGAAGCTATCTTTTGATCAGGCTTTGGAATGCTCGCCGATAGACGATCTGCGGCCATCTTCACAGGATCCAAAGCGAACTTTAGAGCGCCTTGCCTGCAATTTGGTAATTATTGCTTTTCTATCTTTAGCCACTATCGTTGGTGTTGCTGAGTTACCTGTGGTGCCTGAAGAGTACAAAGGAAATTTAATATCTGCTGGCGCTCCACTTGGTATGAGACAGGGGTGGAGAGTGTTTTCGCCAGAGTTGCGTTGCTGTAATTGGCATACTCTTTGTCTGATCGAGTTTAAAGATGGCACTGTTAAAGCTATCGAATTTCCTCGTATGGAAAAGTTGTCTTTGCTTCAGCGTTTTATTCACGAGAAGCAACGAAACATACTGGGTGATCGCATAACTAATCCAATCTATAAGCGCTTCCGGCCCATGATCGCAAGATATTATGCGCGGGCAAATCAAGGCGGTGACTCTGCTAATCCACCAGTAAGAGTTACTTTTGTATTTGCCTCAGCACCTATGCCTCCTCTCAATTCAAAGCAATGGGTCTATCGAGATCAGCTCCCTGAGCACACTTTCAGACAGGTCTATTTTTCTTATCAGGTGAAAGCTGAAGACCTGAGCAACTGATACTTTTTTTTCGACAAAAACGAAAACCCTGGCGAGCATTGCCAGGGTTTTCAGTTATTGCTCCGTTTTTCAGGTCTTGATCAGCCTAAGGCTCGGATCGGATCTGGTCCAGTCTTTAGCCTGGCGGTACGTATGAGCCAGTAGGGCCGGAAGGACCACCAGGACCGGAAGGGCCGCCTGGGCCAGAAGGACCGCCAGGACCAATAGGGCCACCAGGACCACCGGGGCCAGCAGGGCCACCAGGGCCGAATGGACCACCAGGACCGGCTGCGCCAGCAGGGCCACCAGGGCCGGAAGGGCCACCAGGGCCGGAAGGACCACCAGGACCGGAAGGACCACCCGGACCACCAGGGCCAGAAGGACCGCCAGGACCGGAAGGACCACCAGGGCCAGAAGGACCACCAGGACCGGAAGGACCTTTAGGACCGGAAGGACCACCAGGGCCGGAAGGACCACCAGGGCCGGAAGGACCACCAGGGCCAGAAGGACCCTTAGGACCGCCAGGGCCGGAAGGACCACCAGGGCCAGAAGGACCACCAGGGCCAGAAGGACCGCCAGGGCCAGAAGGACCACCAGGGCCAGAAGGACCACCAGGACCAGAAGGACCCTTAGGACCACCAGGGCCGGAAGGACCACCAGGACCGGAAGGACCACCAGGACCGGAAGGACCACCAGGACCGGAAGGACCGCCAGGGCCGCTAGGACCCTTAGGACCACCAGGGCCGGAAGGACCACCAGGGCCGGAAGGACCACCAGGACCGGAAGGACCACCAGGACCGGAAGGACCACCAGGACCGGAAGGACCACCAGGACCGGAAGGACCGCCAGGGCCGCTAGGACCCTTAGGAC
>CALRQI020000007.1:0-283642 GCA_943370275.1 bacterium Ga0077546
ACAGCGAACCCAAAAAGAACGACACAACTAGGTAATACGGGAAGCCAAGGTGCATTGAAATTGAGGCGCTAGAAATAAGCTGAATCTAGGTGACCTTTGAAGCAAATGTGCCTTAAATCGACCTTGCCCTTAACCACTAGCGAGATAACGCACATTAGTATTTTGTTACAAATCGGGTGCCTGTCCAAGAAACGCATCTGGTTACGTACATTCAAATAGTTGATGATTAGGAAGTTGCAGAACGCCTAAGGTTCTTTCCCTTACTTTTGATATTACTTATGCTTGCACGAGAAAAAATCATAAAGCTCAGAGAAGAAAGGAGACCCAAGAATTAGAAAGAGGAAGTTTGCAGAATCAAAAAATGGTGGCATATTTTCTAAAGTTGCTTGGAGAGGCTCCAAAAAAAGTTGTCGCGGGCAGACAAAAATTTTCTTTCGATCAATTTAAATTCTAGAAGCGCAAAGTGATGTATCTGTAGCGTTCAAGTTTTCTATTAGTTTCCAATCAAACATTCGGTGACCATAAAGGTGCCAATATATATTTCAAGTGCCTCAACAAGGAGGATCTCTGAGCGATATAGATTTCAGTAGACACCCGACTATCAGCAGCTGATATGGCCGTCGGTTAGTAGAGGTGTTTACTGATTAGTACCCTGGTAAATCAGGATAAGAGCGTAGAATAAAACTAGGTAATGGAGAGAAACAAAGCCAGAACCAGAAAAAAGAACAGAAAGAGGGAGTAAAGCACGACTCAGTAGAAAGTGACGGCGAAAATTTACCTAGTAAGATAGAGCCCAGGATTAGTGACTGTGGGTTGAACCCAGAGCATAGTAAGAGGATCGAGGGAGCATAAAACCAGGGCCGGTAGATCGAAGAGAGAAAGTTCGGAGAGCCCGGAGTGTAGCAAGAACCGTAGCCCAGTAGTTCAGAGGCAGCAGAGCTGCCGGTTAAAAGAGATTATTCATCCATCGCAACCTCAAAGAGGTTGCGACATTACCACCAACGAGAAGGCGGGGGGTGCAGTTAAATTTAAAAGTGGTGATAGCAGGATAAAGGGATTCAGAAAACGTCTGCAAACACCTTGCTAGCGGGCATTGAAAGTAATACTGAAACACTTTTGCGGTATGAAAATTCAAGTTTTGCCGAATATACGGCCGTTGAACGTAATACCACATGAACACTTCGGTTTACCAATTGCGGAGATGTCCACCTCTTGCAATTTGAGCGTGATACCGCAGGTGAAGCATACAGCTTCGCTGGTTCCACCCCGTTCGCACCAGCAAAGCTGTGCGCTCACGGCGCGGTTTTTTTTGAACGTGTAATTGAAACTGCTAACTTGAGGCGGGCACTACCTGTGGTGTTACTAGCTTTTCCTCAGCGTTTACTAGTATTTCCCAGCAAAGGGATACAGGAGGGATACAGAAAGAAAAATGCCACCCCCATAATAGGGATGGCAAATTACTTGTAAGCCATGTGGCTCAAAGATCGCGGCTGGAGAGATTCGAACTCCCGACCTCATGGTTCGTAGCCATGCGCTCTATCCAGCTGGGCTACAGCCGCAACATGAAGAATATTACCACAGGCTTTACGGCTGACCTTGAACTTTTCTTGATTGAGTAAATAGTTCTGTAACGTCGGATTTTGCCGTTGCCCTATTTACTGGCTTCTTCGCCGTCTAGACCAGTTAAGCATGCTACCTTTGACATTTCCCGTTCTGGTCGTAACGGTGCCGGCCCCGCCACCTGCCATCTCTCCGGGGGCTAAGGCTGAGGGGTTATAACCTTTGTAGCTGTTGTAAGCATGAATGCCTTCTGGTTGGGCGGGGGCTTTTGGAGCTGCTGTGGGCTTAGCCGCAGCTTTCTTGCCCTTGCCAAGCCCACCGGCCTTGGCGCTCAATGATTTTGGCGCTGCTGGAGGCGGGGTCTGCACGGGCACGCCATTGTTAACTTTGGGCAGGGCAGAGCTCGTACCTGATGGTAAAGAGCTTGAATAAGATGTAAAACCGGCTCTTTGCAGTGGCGCTTGGCCGCCTTGCTGGCTGGCAAAGCCCGCGGCGCCAGCTGGTTGAATTTGGCCGTTGCTATTCTTAATGATGGGCGAATCGTCTACAAATTGAATCTGCCGCCTAGACATATAAAAGCTGGAACCGTCGCCCAGGCCTTTGCGCGCCGCCTGACTAGTACTGGTAAAGCCGCCCTGGCCTTTGGCCTGCGAGATGCTGCTTAACATTGCGGCGCCAACCAGGAGCGCTACTGCGGTTAGCTTGACGGCTGAAGTTCTAGCAGATTGTGTTCTTTGATTCTTGATAGACATTCCGCTCATGGTCTTTATCCCTATTCTTTACACGGTGGCCGATTGGCCTCTCTCCCGCTATTTCCGCGTTATCTGTTCTCTGTGCATTGGCCAAAATATTGGCTGCCAGGGCATTCTATATGATTCATTCAGTTAAATGCTTTTAAATAACAATGTCAAGGTACTGAGCGAATTGTGGGGGTTGTTGCGCCCCCTTTCGGCCTGCCAAGCCGCCGTGGTGGCCGTTGGCTGCCAAGAACATGTTAAACTATGCAGAGCTTCTTTGCTTGAAGAATCATCATTTGGGCTGCAAGGCTCCGACTCTTAAAGGCGGTAGGCATGGGTTTCTCTACCCTTACTCAGGAAAGTAGTGTGCAAGTGGCGACTGTATTAGGTCTTGTATCTGGCGAAGGCAAATTGCCGGCCCTGTTGGCTCAATCTGCCAAAGAGCGTGGATATAGAGTAGTGGCGCTGGCTCTCTCAGAAAGTGCTGAAAGTCAGGTGTCGCCCCATGCTGATAAAACTTATTTGATTGCGCCAGGACAGATTGGGCGTAGCATTGGCTTGATGAAAAAAGAAGGCTGTCATAACCTCGTTTTCATTGGCAAGGTACCCAAGATAAACTTGTTGCGGCAGATTCACAAGCTTGACTGGATAGCAGTTAAAGAGTTGAGCAAATTGCCTAATTTCAATGATGACACTATTCAGTTTGCTGTTGGTGACATTATGGAAGCTCATGGACTCAAGGTTTTAACTCAGTCAGAGTTCTTGCGTCATCTTTTCCCTGAAATTGGTGTGCTTACTTCCACCCCACCTTCAGCCGCTCAGTATGCCGATATTGAGTATGGAATGGGAGTGGCTCGCGAGATTGCGCGATTAGATATTGGTCAAACTGTAATTGTAAAAGACCGCATGATTCTTGCACTTGAGGCGATCGAAGGCACCGATGAAGCCATCAAGCGTGCGGTTAAATTGGCTCAGGGGCCGGTGGTTGTCTGCAAGGTTTCTAAGCCCAATCAAGATCAACGCTTTGATATTCCTACAGTGGGAATGACCACTCTTAACTCAATGGTGCGTGATAATCCAAATCCTGGTGGTGTTTTGGCTGTTGAAGCGAAAGAGACTCTAGTGGTTGAGCAAGATGAAATGATTAAATTCGCCGAGGCCAATGGTATCTCTATTGTGGCAGCCCCGCTGCCGACGGCCTGAAGCGTTCAATCTGGGGAAAACACTGAGCGTGATGTAGCCTTTCGGTTGTTGAACTGGGTAGGGGTTACAATGGCATAATGGGGCTAGTAAGCATTGCTGAGCGCCAGTCGAGGTAGATGAGATTGTTGATGTCAAAAAGAAAGACGGCTATGAAGACTACTGTTAAGCGCACTTCTAAATTTACCTTCCAGAGTTCGTTTGCTATCAGTGCGGCTCTGCTTGCTGTTAGCTTCTCTATCGCTGGTGCTGCGAGAGCTGTTGAGCCTGAAACCGCTCCGGCTAATGTTGAAGTTAAAACTGGTACTAAGTTTAGTACCGTTAAAGAAGCAGTTGATTCTGTTGCTTCAAAGGCTGTTGGTAAGTCTGAAGCGAAGGTTGAAGCTACCGTTTCTCTGCCGGCTCAGACTGAAGAGCAAGCCATCGCTGCTGCTGCTTACGCTGAGCGCGAAGGCAAGCGAAAAGCTGCGGCTATGCAGGCTGAGGCCATGCATAATGAAGCTCTTGATCACTATGAGCTAGCTCGGGTTTACCTTGGTCAGTGGAATGCTGAGATGGCCGAAGTTGAATTGCAGTCAGCCATAATGTGCGAACCTGGTATCAAAGCCGTGCACCGCGATTATGTTCTGGTTGCCCTGATGCGGGCAAATTTGATGAAAGCAATTGCTGAAGCGATGATGGTTGTCGGGCTGGGCGAACCAATTCCGCTAGATGACGCGCAGAAAGAGAAACTCAAAGAATCGGCCTGCAAAGCCCATTACATTAAGGGAATTGCTGCTGCTCGTGAGACTAAGTGGAAAGATGCCATAACTGAATTTCAGTGGGCATTAAGCTACCAACCGAATAATGCTCGGGTAAGTCGCTCGATGGCTTTTGCCTATGCCAGCATGGGCGATTTCAACAAGGCCGAAAAAGAATATGCGGCCAGTTTTGCCATGGATCCATCTGATGCGTTTGCCCATGCTGACTTAGCTTTCCTCATGGAAAAGGCTGGCCACACCAACAAGGCCATGGAGCAGTTAGAAGAAGCTGTTAGGCTGCAGCCCGATGTTGCAGCACTGCATGTAGATTTGGCTTGGTTGGCCGAGTCTAAAGGTGATTTGAACCGTGCCAGCGCTGAGTTTGAGCAAGCTGTGAAGTTGTCACCAAAACATGCGGCCTTGTGGACTCACCTTGGTAAATTGTTTGCTCGTCAGGGTCTTTCTGACCGGGCCATTGATGCCTATAAGGCAGCGCTCGACTTAGACCCTGAGCAGCAGGATGCTGAGCAAGGCCTGCATTTGTTAGAGCCCGCCGTTAAGCCAAACGCCAATAAGGCTTGAAGCATTAAATCTGGCCAGATTAAATCTTCTCGTAGTCTCCCCAATGACAGGGGTGGGCTCAATCTTTAATATCAAGATCTCCTGAATCTTAGAGCTTTTAGTTGGAAGCCTGGCGGCATGAGCCCGTAGCCCAATCGGCTGAGTCGTCCAAACCGGAATTCTTGATGCCAATAGACCGCCCCGAGCATTCACAACCAGATGGCAGCTCGTCTTTCGAGAATGTAGCTAAGGTTACTGCGCGCACTCTTTCTCAGACACCGTCGGCTTTTTACGACGAAATTAGTCGCGATATCAAAGAGCATCCGGCTGATGTACTTGCAAGAACTGTTGGGGGGGCGGTAATTGGGGCCGTCGGTACCGTTCTCCTCAAAAATCAGAAAGTGGCCTTGGTTGCCACGGTTGCCGGTCTTGGCTGGCAGGGGTATGAAGCGGCTAGTTCAGTCACTGGTTTTGTGAAGAAGGCCGCCAGTGCTAACACTGACTCTGCCCGTGAGCGGTTGGCTGATGCCAGCGCCCATGATCTTGGCCGCAGTCTCACTAATTTTACCGAGGCCGCTCCGGGTATGTTTCTTGGGGGCTATGCTGTTAGTCGGAAGTACGGCGCTCCTCCGATTTATAATCGCATTAGCGATGCTGTGGATAAGAAGCTGGTGTTTCCAGTCAAAGATCGTCTTGCTTTCGTTGGCCCAGGCGTTGAGCGCGTGCCAGCCTCCCTGGTCACTAAAGACCTGCAGGGGAAGGCCACTGTTGATGTGCTGGAACTTAGCCGAATCTTGGGTGAGAAACATCCATGGCAAGGAGTTGAAACAGGTCGTACTCTCGATCTTAACTCTTTGAAATTGAGTCGCTCGGTTTCTGGAGGTGAACAGACCCTGCCATGGCTTCCGGCTAGTACCAAAGCCGACAAGATTCCTTTTCATATTCACGGGCCGAATGCTGAAGTGGGTTCTCGCCCCTCCTTAGATGATTTGTTGGTCACTAAGGGCCTCGGCATTGTTAAGCAGGGAGACCAGGTGGCATTTTATGCCGGTCAGTTTGACCAGCTACGCTCGATGAAGGTAGCCGGTAAACTTGAATTCTTCCAGCCCAATTTGCGCACCGTGATTGTTGATCATGCCACTCAGACTGCTCGCCGCCTAACTGGCAGCTTCGACCGGCACTTGCGTTGGCAGATGGATGAACCTAAGCACCTTGATTACCAGGATACACTCAAAGCCCTTAAGGCGCTTGATTTGTCCAACCCAATAAAGGCGCTGGACGGCATTTAATGGATCGGACAGTTTTAACTGGGCTACGTCTGTAGGCTGCTTTTGGCCTCTAGCCTATTTGGCGTTTAACCTAGCGCTGCATTTAATAGAGATATATGCACTGGTTATGACTTGATAGTTTCTTGATTCTCAAAAGTTACGGAACTGCGCTTGGGTACTCGTAACCGTGGCCAAGTGGGCTAGAATATGGCAGATTGTGCCCATTTCTTAGGAAAATACATATGAAGGTACAAGAAGGCCTCAAGGCCCATACCAAATATTTGTGGTTTGACACGAAGCAAAAGCGTGAATACATCCGCATCACCGATGATGTTCAGCAATTTTTAGAAGAATCTGGTCTTAAAGAAGGATTCATTCTAGTTTCGGCCATGCACATAACCGCTGGGGTCTATGTCAATGATTGGGAGAATGGCCTGATCAAAGATATTGACCAATGGTTGGAGAAACTGGCGCCGGTTAACCCCGACTACCACCACCATAATACTGGCGAAGATAACGGAGACGCTCATCTCAAGCGCATTTTGATTAATCATCAGGTGATGGTGCCTATCACCGATGGCAAATTAGACTTGGGTCCGTGGGAGCAAATTTTTTATGCAGAGTTCGATGGCCAGCGCAAGAAGAGAGTAATTCTCAAGGCGCTTGGCTTATAGCCAGAAATTAGAATTCTGGCTAGTAAATAGAATCAATTTCAACGAGGTAAGGAAATGACAGTAAAAGAGAGAGGGTATTCAATGACGGGCCGTACATCCTCATCGCCTCACGCTGATGCGCGTGGTGCCGCTAAGAGAACAGTGCAAGGTCGTGAACCAGTGCAGATGGCTGTTGACTTCAGCAAGACTACAGTATCTGAAGTATTCGGACAGAATGTCTTCAATCGCTCTGTTATGCGTAAGCTTCTGCCTAAGCATGTTTACAAGGCTCTGGTGCGTTGTTTAGACTTCGGCGAAGCGCTTCACCCATCGATGGCTGATATCGTCGCCAATGCCATGAAAGACTGGGCTCTTTCTAAGGGCGCTACTCACTTCACCCACTGGTTCCACCCGTTGACCGGCTTGACTGCTGAGAAGCATGACTCGTTCTTGGTATCGAGTGCTGAAGATGGCGGAGCTATTCTTGAATTTTCCGGTAAGCTTTTGATTCAAGGCGAACCCGATGCTTCGAGCTTCCCTTCTGGTGGTATCAGATCAACCTTTGAAGCCCGCGGTTATACAGGTTGGGACCCTACCAGTCCTGCTTTCTTGATGGAAAGCACTAATGGCAAAACTCTCTGTATTCCTACAGTATTTTGCTCTTATTCTGGACATGCTCTTGATAAAAAGACTCCACTGCTGCGTTCACTCGAAGCTCTAAACAAGCAAAGCGTGCACCTTCTTAAATTGCTAGGCAATAAAGAAGTTAAGCGTGTAAATTGCACAGTTGGTGCTGAGCAAGAATATTTCTTGATCGATGAAGCCTATTACATGTCGCGTCCTGACTTGATTAACAGCGGTCGCGCTTTGTTTGGCGCTAAGCCACCACGTGGCCAAGAAATGGAAGATCACTACTGGGGTTCTATTAAAGAACGCGTATTGGCTTTCATGATGGACACTGAAGCTGAGTGCTACAAGCTCGGCGTGCCAGTTAAGACTCGTCACAACGAAGTGGCACCTGCTCAGTTTGAAGTAGCCCCTGTATTTGAATACAGCAACGTTGCTGTTGACCACAACATGCTTTTGATGGAAGTCTTCCGTAAGACAGCCCAGAAGCATGGTTTGCGTTGTCTCTTCCATGAGAAGCCATTTAGTGGTGTCAATGGTAGTGGTAAGCACAACAACTGGTCTATGGCTGATGACCAAGGCAATAACTTGTTAGAGCCTGGTACAACACCGCAAGACAACTTGCAATTCATTGTTGTATTGACTGCCGTTATTCGCGCTATCAATAAGTATGGTCACCTGCTGAGAGCTAGTATTGCTTCTGCTGGCAATGATCATAGACTTGGTGCTAATGAAGCGCCACCTGCAATCATGAGCATTTATTTGGGCGATAAGCTCTCGGCTGTTGTTCAAACCTTGATCGCTGGTAAGAAAGAGATTCTTGGCGAAATCGGCAAGGTTCTTCAATTCGGCGTATCGACTCTGCCAGATCTTCCACGTGATGATTCAGACAGAAACAGAACTTCGCCTTTTGCTTTCACTGGCAACAAGTTTGAGTTTCGTGCTGTTGGCTCCAGCCAATCTATCGCCTGGCCTAACACTGTTCTCAACACAATCGTCGCTGAGTCGATGGACTTTGTTGCTACAGCTATTGCTGCTGAAATCAAGGGTGGTCTTAGTGTTAATGAGGCCGCTGAAAAAGTGGTGCGCAAGACTTTGGTTGAAAACGAGCGCATCTTGTTCAATGGCGATAACTACTCGAAAGCTTGGCACGATGAGGCTGCTCGTCGTGGCCTGCCTAACTTGAAGAACACTGTTGACGCTCTTCCTGTTCTCAATGAAAAGGAAGTGAAAGAGCTCTTCAAGAAGTACGAAGTGCTGCAAGAAGATGAACTCTTCAGCCGCTACAACGTACAGCTTGAATCTTATTGCAAGACTGTCAATATCGAGTCGTTGCTGACTGCCAATATTGCCCGCACGATTATTCTTCCTGCGGCTCTTGAGTATCAACTGAAGCTAGCCCAAACAATTGCTACTACTAAAGCAGCTGTTAGTGGCTTGAACCTTGGCGAACAAGAGAATCTCCTTAAGCATGTTTGCGACAAGGTCTCATTCTTGCAAGTTGAGATCGACAGACTTGAAGCTCTGATTCTAGAAGGTAAGAAAGACGATAACGGTGATCATGGCGAAGGAGATCTTCTCCGTAAAGCCAAGTTCTACCAAGAGCAGATAATTCCTGCCATGGATTCAGTGCGTGAAGGTGCAGACAAGCTTGAGACCATTGTTGATGATGCTCTATGGCCACTGCCTAAATTCCGCGAGATGCTCTATATCTACTAAAAACTAGAAATAGCTAGAGTCTGATAATTGAAAGCTCGGAGTTCCCCGTGGGGCTCCGAGCTTTTGCTTTGCTTAGACTTCGGAGTTGACTTTAGCTTAGACTTTGAAAGCGACCATGACTCATAACTTGCTCATTAACTTGGGTCTGTAGATAATCGGCTATGGTATCGTTCTTGGTGCGTATCTTTGTTGTTGTGCTCAATTTAGTTAGTGTTCCTTCTATGTTAATGGCCCATGAATAACGATCTTTCAGATACTACACCGAGCCCTAGTCAATCTACCCCCACCTCCTTTGGGCCCGCCAGAGAACCTCTTGATAAAACCTTGCCGGCAAGAGAGAGAGCAGCTAGCTCACGACTGTCCTATAATCAGAATGGACTTGACGAGGAAACTAGGCCCGTGGACGAGGGGAGCGACAATCAGTCATTTGTTCCATCTCCGCCTGCTGGCGGGGCGAATGATAGCGCTGGTGAAGCCTCTGGCGCACCGGAACCTAGTCAACCATATATGTCTTTCGGCGATGACTATGTCGGTCAAAAGTCGGATGCCGTTGCGAACCTGCAGTCGAGAGCTGCGGCTTCAAATGACCCTGACAAGCGCGACGAACTTTTAGACACCATATATGTTGGAAAGTATGAGTTACTTTCAGTAATTGGCGCTGGCGGCATGGGTGTCATTTACTTGGCTCGTCAGATTTTCTTAGATCGCCTGGTGGCCATAAAGATGCTTAAAAGCAATCTTGCCTCAGCTAAGGCGCGCATGCGATTTCACCAGGAAGGTAAAGCTGCCAGTGCTTTGCACCACCCCGTCATTGTTGCCATTAATGACTTTGGCATTGACGAATTAGATCGTCCCTACATGGTGATGGAGCACGTTGAAGGCGTGACACTCTCTGAGGTAATTAAGGAGAGAGTAACACTCAATGTTGCAGAAGCCATGCCTATTTTTCTAGAGCTTTTAGATGGCTTGGCTGTTGCTCACAGTAAAGGTATTGTGCACCGTGACATAAAGCCCGGCAACATTATGCTCACCATGGGTGACGATGGGGTTGTGCACGTTAAGCTGCTCGATTTTGGCATTGCTAAGTTGCTCGATGACGACGACAACACCATGCAGAGTTTGACTAAAACGGGAGAGGCTTTGGGGACGCCTCTGTACATGAGCCCTGAGCAGATTCAAAGTCACAAAATTGATTACCGCTCAGATCTTTATTCGCTTGGTTGTGTCATGTATTCCTGTCTTACTGGTGCGCCGCCCTTTGTTGGTGAGCACAAATTTCAGACTATGGATTTGCACCTGACTGAAAAGCCAGCGTCGCTCAAAGAAGCCTCTCTTGGCCTGGATTTTCCACAAGAGCTTGAGCGAGTGATAATGCGGTTGCTAGAGAAGGCACCGGGAGATCGCTATCAATCGGCTGATGCCGTGCGTAAGATTTTGATTGGCCTTTCCAGTCAGTTGGGTCTACTGCAGCCCAGCGCTCTTCCTGGTAGTGCCCTTGAGCGTGGCGGCAACTCAGGTCATGTCAGTATTCCTAGTTCATTGGCGAAAATGGTGCCGCCGCCAGGCCAGGGGGCAACCTCGTCGACGCACGGAGCCGGCACCGCTAAGACAGAGCTAGACAGAACAGAGCTAGACAAAACTGATGTCGAAAGAACAGATTTTGACAAGACAGATGTCGATAGTGCGACAAAGTCTAGGCCTTCGACTCCATTTACTGCAATTGCCCCAATTGCCCCAATTGCCCCAGCAGCGGCAAAAGGCAAGTTGCAGGATGTCACTCGTTCTTATACTACTGGTGGTGGTGCTGTAACTGAACGCGATCTGTCACGGAAGGGTGAAGAAGATAGTGAGTCTTCGGAAGATTATGAAGATGATTCGCAGGCTGATTCTGAAGATGAGTTTAGTGAAGACGACGAGGGCTCAACTTACAGACGCAACTATGGTCTGTCAGCATTTACTATTCAGCAGAAAGCTTTTGCTGCAATTGGTGCTGCGCTTACTGTCGCCGCTGTGGTCGTTGGGGCTACTTCTTTCTTGCCAACGAAAACTGGTAAAGTGCAGGAGAAGTCAGCGGGAGCTGATTCAGTGAAAACGCCTACTGTAGCAACTTCTACGTCTGTTTCTCCCGCGGCTACCTCTGCTTCGACCAGTAATATCTCAACTACTTCGAGCACTACGACAGTGGCTTCAACTCCGGGTCTGAGCGGTTTGTCGCCAGATGAGGACGACGATAGTGTGGCTCAGTCCAATCTCTTAAGCGGCAAGAATCTTACTACTTTCCGCTCCAAGGGCATTGAGAATATGACCAATAAGGCAATGCCAGCGTTTCTGAAGCAACCCAAAATGCGAATTGTCAGTTTGCGTAAAACACGAATTGATAATGACGGGCTAAAATATTTAGTGCATTTGCCCCTAGAACAACTCTATCTCAATGGCACCAAAGTTGATGTTGATGGGCTTGCTTACCTGATCGATATCCCGACTTTGAAGAATCTTTATCTCGGTAATACCCGTATGGACGATCGTGCTGCAGAGCTTATTGCTAAGAAAATGAAGTTGACAACGCTCGGTATTGGCGGAACTGCCATCACTATTGGTGGTATCAAAACTTTGGCAGCATCGCCTAATCTTGAAAGCAGTATTGTCAATCTTGATCTTTCAAATCTAGATCTTGGCAATGATGTTTTCTCTGTGCTCAAGCCCCTCCGCAAGTTGCAGAATCTTGACTGCAGCAATAATCAGCGCATCGATGGCGGCGCTTTTCCGGCTTTAGCTCAGCTTCGCACGGTCAACCAGCTGTCTCTTGCCTCTACTAATATTAGCGACAACGATTTGGAAAACCTGGTCAAAATGCAGCAATTGGTTGTGCTTGACTTGTCCAACAGCAAAGTAACTCTGCTCGGCCTGCGGCAGTTGAAGAAACTGAAGAACTTAGTCACTTTGTGCATGGGTAAGCAAGTGCCGAGCGCTTATGAGCAGACCCTTAAGGCTGACTTTGAGAAGTCCAATCCCCATTGCAAAATCATTCTTACTGACCCCGAGGTCTTTGAGTACTAGTCTCTTCGGGCTTTATTTAATTCCACAGTCTGATAACTAGCCTGGCTTTACATATATAAGTTTAGGTCAGCATTATTCTGTGTACGAGGAAAGAAGAATCGAAGCTATAGGTTTTTGAATTGCCGCCTGACCATAACAGAGATAGCATTTACCAGCGATGAACCGTGCACAGCAGAAAAAGAGCATAGCTTTCTTACTGACCAGCCTCTGTCTTATGGCGGCTGGCTGTATCTCGGCTTTGACTGGTTTTGGCCAGAGCCGCGGTGACCGTTGGCTTGAAACACGCCTTAAGGCCGTAAGTGAACTGCAGGAGATGCGCGAGTCGTTTAAAGACACTCTGCTTGCCAATCAGCGCTATTTGGTCACCGGTGACCGGTTGCAGTTTCAATCTTTTGCTGAGTCGGCTGATAATCTAAAACAGCATTTGTTTAGCTTGAAGGCTTTAGACAACGGCAACTATGGCAATAGCGAGCAAGTTCGTGAAATTGCTAACCAACTTGGTCTAATTTTGGATGAATTGAGTTTGGATGCTCAACTTCGGCAAGAGAAAGGGCCTACCTCTGCCCGTCAACTGCTGCTCACTACCCGTGAACTTAGAGACGCTGCTCAGTTATCGAAGGTTTTGCTTGCCCTCGAGCAAGATGAAACCCAAGCCATTCGTGGATATTACAGTGGAGACGTTAAGGCTCGCGGTAACTCTCTGCCTTTGATATTTTTATTGCTTGCCACTTTTGCCGGTGTATATGGCGTTTTCTCGCTGCGCGGTGCTGTTGACGCGGGCTCAGATTCAGATTTAGATTCAGGCTCAGAATTAGACTCTGCTGCAGCCGCTGGTGTAAGTGCAGGCTTAGCCGCTAGTGGTGCAGCCATTGCTGAGATAGACAGCCTTAAGGCTGAACTAAAGTTAGCCCACGAGCAATTAGACCGTCTGGCGAATATCGATTTTCTTACTGAAGTCTCTAATGTTCGTGGTCTTGAGCAGTTACTGAAGGCTGAGGATAATCGGGTCGGTCGCAGCGGTGGCCATTTGATTGCCATGCTGATTAATTGCGATGATTTCCACAAAATCAATGATGCTTTTGGTCACAGTACGGGCGATATTGTTCTTAAGGAAGTAGCTAAACGTATCAAAGGTACCTTGCGACCATCCGATCATGTGGCTCGGGTGGGTGGAGATGAGTTCTTGGTTCTGCTACCCGATACACAACTTGCCTATGGCATGCGAGTGGCCGAGCGCATTCGCGTGGCCATTGCTGACACTCCCTTGCGCGGGGCACAAGATGTAGTGCATGTCAGCGCTAGCCTTGGCTTAGCAAATCTACCATTGCGCATTGCCTCTGTTAATGAGGTGGTGACACTTTCGCGCACGGCCCTGAAACGCAGCAAGGCTGGTGGCAAGAACAAAGTATCTCTGGCTCGTGATCATGGTCTAGAAAAGGCCGAAGACGATCAACCAACACCAAAAAGTATTGTTGCTCAACTCTGCGATAGCTCACAGTTTCGCACTGTTTATCAGCCGATAATGGATCTCAACAACGAGCAAGTCGCTGGCTACGAAGTTTTGACACGCGGCCCCGACGGCGCTTTTGAGAGTCCGGCTGATTTCTTCCGCATCTGTATCGAGAACAATATTCTCACTACTGTTGATTTGCAGTGCTTGCAGCTCTGTCTTGAAGATGCGCCCAATGTCGGGCAAAATATGCGTCTACATGTCAATCTCTTCCCTTCTACTTTGCTTGAGACCCCGGTTGAAAATCTGATTAAGCTCTTTCCTGAGGAGCGTAACGGTACAACCTATTGCTTGGAGATAAGCGAACAGCAGTTTATAACTGATCCAGGTTACTTGCGCGATGCCATCAATGCTTTGAAGCAAGCTGGAATATTAGTTGCTATAGATGATGTCGGCTTCGGTCGCAGTTCGCTAGAAACTTTGATTTTACTTGAGCCTGATTTGGTTAAAGTTGATAGGAAGTATGTCTCTGGAATATCAGTTGAAACATCCAAAGCTAGGCTTTTGCGGCGCTTGGCCAACGTTGCTAAATCGCTTGGTGCAGAGATTGTGGCTGAAGGAATAGAAGATCGCAATGATCTTCCCCTACTCAAAGAAATGGGAATCAATTATGGTCAGGGCTTCCTCTGGGGAGATCTGTTAGCCGTCTTACCCGTTCCTGGTGATAGCGATAAAACTTAGAGGAGCAGCTCTAGGAGCTGAGAGAAGTAGTGCAAGGACCAATCCAAGGTAATGTAGTCTTTAAGCCTGAAAAGTTCTCGATAGAGAGTGCTTTTTCAATTGGCTGGGCGCACACAAAGCGTCAATTTGTGCCCCTGCTTCTCGTTATGGCAGTATCGTGGGTGATACCAATGGCATTCGCCCTTGTCTCATTCTTGTTCGCTCTTCTGATTCCTAAAGACCAGGCTGTAATTAAGCTTCTCTATAGCTTTGTTGCTGGGTTTCTGTCTCTAGCTGTCAACGCAATTCTAGAGCTCGGTATGATCAACGTCTATCTGCGAGTATTAGATGGCGATGAGGCGAAGATTTCTGATTTGTTTTCTGCCACAAAGCAGATGTTTACCTATGTCATGGGTAATTTCTGCTTTAACTTCTTGTTGTTCTGGGGCTATCTCTGCTTCATCGTTCCCGGAGTAATAGTGAGCATTGCGGTGCAGTTCTATTCGTACTTTATTGTTGATAAAGAGATTGGCCCAATTGAATCTATTAGAGCTAGTTGGATTGCTAGTCGCGGAGCAAGGCTCAATATCTTCTTGATGGTGGTGCTTTTTCATGTATTGCGCAGTTTCGGCACCTTGATGTTCTTTATTGGTTTGATACCGGTCAATATGGTCATTTCGCTAGCGACAGCAGAGATTTATCGACAGCTATTGCGCAATACTGAACCGAATGACTTTGAAGGCATAGAAGGCTTGCGTTTCGCTTTGCCTACGCAGGAAGAATTTGAGGAAAGTCATAGTTTGGTGAAGCCTCAGCATTATACTCAGCCTCAGGTTCAGCCTCCTGCACCGGTTGCTGTTCCGGAGTCTCCTGCTCCGGAGCTAGGTCAGCAGTCTCTGAATGTTCCTAACTCTTCTTCCTATTCATATTCTTCTTATTCTAATTCTGATGATTCTGATTCTTCTGCTGCAACTGATTCTTCGTCATCAACAAGCCCAAAAATAGATGAGGTGCAATGAAACGGTTTTGGACTTGCGGTTTTTCAGCGCTGGTTCTGGCACTGATTTTTGCTGCTGGTAACGCTAGCGCTGATGATAGCGCTGAGGAGAGCAAAGTTTCTGCGCCATTAAGCGGTGGTGTTGTATCACTGGCGACAGGCACCGAGGCCAGTCTAAAAGAACTTGGAAAAATTTGGCACCATTTGAAGAGTGCTGCCTGGGAAACTTTTTGCGAGACCCAGCAGCCGGTTACCTACTTTGTTGGTGGCCCTGATGTTATTGGTGGCATGGTAATTCCTGCTATTAATGCTACTGGCAATATCAGCACAAACGATTTTGTGCCGCCAAGGGAGAAATGGCTTAGATACTATGCCTCGGAGCTAAGTTATCTACTGCCGCTGATAAAGTCTGACACTGAGGCATTGCAATTACCACCAGACCTTGGCCCTGACATTGCTGATTCACTCACGCAGTTAAAGAAAATAGCAGCAGCTCTGCCTGAGGACGTCGATAAGCTAGTTGCACTTTGTCAAAATCCACCCTATAAAAATATGGTGATTGCCACAGCTGCTCAGCAGTTGATAGACGATTTGGATGCCTACGAGAAGCTGCGAAAACAAATTGATAAAGCGGTAAAAGATGATGTGCAAAAGCTAAAGCGCAGTCAGCGCAAGAAAAGCAATTAGTAGTTAATGGGTCTGTGCATTGGTACATTTCAAGAGCTACTGGCAAAGACGAAAAATAAAACTTCTCGCCAAGATTTTCGGCTCATTTCAGCGGATGCCCTCTGGGTGGCAAATATACAAGTAAGATCCGCGACCGTTGTCAATGGAAATCGCTTGGCTTGAGGCAATCTTGAGGCAATATGGAACAAAGGCAATAGAATATACATCTTGTGTTTGAGTAGTTGTGAGGTGTCTTCTGACAACTGCCAGGCTATTGCTAGATTGTTTCTAATCGTTTTCTGATGGAGATTTGTATGAAGCGTTCTTCTTCATTGTTGAGTATTACAGCGGCGTTTCTCGCTGGCACCATAGGGCTTAGTTCGCTCTCTCCTGCTAAGGCAGCCGATACTACAAGGCTTGTTGCGGTGGCCGGGTCAGTCAGTGAGGTTGATGCCCGCTTTGCTGCGATTGAAAACCGCTTGAACGACGCCTACGCTGCCGGTCGTCTTACCCAGATGCAGCGTCAACGCTTTAAACAAGATTTGCAGAGAGTGGCAGATCAAGAGGCGGTTTTCAGCGCATCAAATGGCAGTCTCAGCTTGTGGGAAACTCTGCGCTTGCATTTTGATCTCGACTTTATTGTTAAAGATATGGAAGCCAGCTTGGGTGATCGCAAGTCAGGCTTTGTCGATGCTTCTGTTCGCTTAGATGAGATTCAAAGACGCTTATCCAATGCCTTTTCTCAAGGGCGCTTGAGTCGTCAAGAATTTGAAGAAATGCGTGCTGAAACGGAAAGAGAAAGTCGCGCTATTAGCTCAGCTAGAGATAGAAATGGCCAGTTAAGTATTACTGATAATATTCGCCTAGTGCTTGAACTCGATCGTTTGAGTCAGCGCTTGACTCGCACTGTGCACGATCGCCAGTTTAGTCTGACTGCCATAGACGTGCGTCAAAGCGAAGTTGGTCGACGAATTGAAGACGGTATTAAGACTGGTAAGTTAACAGATGCGGAGGCTGCCGATCTTAAGGCTGAGTTCAAGAGAATTAACGATAAGCAAGACGAGCTGCGTAAATTGGCTCGACCATTGACCTCAGAAGAACAGTTGAGTATGGCTCTAGATATCGAGAAGTTGAGCGGTCAAGTTGATTCTCAGATTTACGATAATGAAGTGGTTACCCATGATACTTCGCGGGTGCCAAAGCGTGAGAGTGAAGTCGATCGCAATATCGCTTCGGCTTTGTCTTCTGGTCTAATTACTTTGACCGAAGCGCAAGTCTATAAACAGCAGCTTGATCAAATCATAGCGAAAGAGAAGAATTTCAAGATTCTTTCCGGTGGCGAGCTTGATGCCCTGCAAACACAAAATCTCTTGGTTGAGCTGGAACAACTGAGCGGTAGTGTTGATCGTTCAACCTCCGAAAAGAAACCGGTTTGGTCGGGAGTAAATGGCACCATTGCTGATATCAAAAGAAATATCGATGATGCCAAGAAAGCTAGTCGCCTTGATCAGGCTGACGAAGAGTCTTTAACCAAGGAAATTAATGCCATTGAGGCCAAGCGCCTTAATGGTGGAGCTACAGCTCAGGCGACTATGGAGATTGTAGTTTCTCTCAATCAACTATCCTCCAAGCTTACTCGCAGTGTTAAAGATCGTGAGATTGCCTACATTCCCGATTTAGAAAAGCGCACGGGCGAGATCAATAAGCGCATTGCAGAAGGCGTTGTTAGTGGCAAATTGACTGTTGATGAGGCCAATTCAGCCATTGCTGAGTTTAATCGAATTGGCGCACAGCAAATCGCTTTCAAGGCTGTGGATGGTGTCGTTGATGAAAGAGAGAAGTTGACTCTTGCCTTAGAGTTAGAGCGTCTCTCTACTAAGGTAGAAAAGGATATTCGTGATAATTCCTTCGCGTCTAAGCCGGTTCAGGTCTTGAAAGAGGATGCCGACCGCAGTATTGCTAGTGGAACACTATCTGGCAAGCTAACTGCTCAAGAAGTACAAGCTCTTAGAGCCGAACTTAATCGCATCAATAATTTTGAGAACAGCAAGATTGCCAGCCAAGGCAAACTTGATGCTCAAGATGCAATATTGATTGTCTTAGACTTGAATAAATTGATCAAAGACACCGAAAACTCTAGTAAGAATTCAGAAGTAGCTCTTCCTGATATTGCGAAGCGTCAGGCTGAGCTTTATCAACGTATTACTGAAGGGGTTATGCAGGGTCGTTTGACTGTGAAAGACTCTGACAGCTTGAAAAAAGACTTTTACCGTATTTTAGATCAAGAGTCTAAATACAGAGCCTCTGGTGGTCTGAGCTTTGGTGAACACGCTGCTCTCTCTTTGGAATTAGAGCGTCTAGCCAATAGTATCGAATCAAACATGGGCGATGCCCAAGCTGCTGTTCCCGATGTTGACGCCAGGCAAGCTGAGCTTGATAGCAAGATTGCAACCGCTGTTGCTTCAGGTCAACTGACCATGGCTCAGACTCAAGATTTCACTAAAGAACTTGATCGCATTAACCGTGATGAGATTTCATATCGCTTCTCTGGAACCGGCCTAAGCTATGCCGAATCAATATCGTTGGTGGCTGATTTAGAAAAATTGAACGGCCGCATCGATACTCAGATTGCTGGTCAAACAGCTCGATGGAGCGGTATCGATGGTAGAGTGCAGAGTATTTCTAAGCAGATTGGACAAGCTCTCTTGTCGCAAAAAATCAATGCTGCTACCGCTTCTCAACTTAAGCGTGAAGTAGATCGTGTTGCTCAGGCCAAGATTGCCTTTGAAACTTCTGGTGGCGGCCTTAATTTGGCAGAGACTGAATCGCTTGTGCGTGATCTCGATAGACTTACTCGCAGTCTCGATATTCGTCAAGGTGTTGGTCAAGTAGTTGCTTGGACTGATATTGATGGCAGGCAGGCTAGGGCAGAAGCGCGCATTGCTCAAGATTCGGCTCAAGGAAAATTGAGCGCTAGTAAAGCCAGCAAAGCGAAGAAGCAGTTGCAAACATTCAAACTGGTGAAAGCCGCTATGAAGGCTTCTGCTGGTGGCAACTTTACTTATTCGCAGATTGTCACCATGGCTCAGACCCTCGATAAAATTGATTCCCTCGTAGGCATTGCACCTGTGGCAGTTCCTACTCGTAATCAGTAGCTCGTAATCAGTAGAGCGCGATTGCTAACCAAGGCCCTAAGACAAAAAAAACTACAGGCATTCAAGAGCCTGTAGTTTTTTGTTATTGCTATTTGTTAGTGATTATCTACGAGTGATTTGACGCTTACGCATACGCACTGATTTTGGTGTTACTTCAACCAGTTCATCGTCGTGGATGTATTCTAAACATTTTTCTAGACCCATTTCAGCTGGTGCTTGCAGGGTATAGAGAACTTCAGCAGATGCTGAGCGCATGTTGGTCAGCTGTTTCACTTTGCAGACGTTGATGTCGAGGTCTTGTGAACGGTTATGTTCGCCCACAATCATGCCAGCATAAACGTGAGTTTGCGGGGTGATGAAGAAGAAGCCACGATCTTCTGCTTTGCCGAGGGCATAGGCTGTAGTTGTTCCTTCTTCCCAGGCGACAAGGGCGCCGTTTCTTTGGCGAGCAATTTCACCACACCATGGACGATATTCAAGGAAGGCATGGTTCATGATGCCGTTACCTTTGGTCAAACGCAAGAATTCGCTGCGGAAGCCGATCATGCCGCGAGTAGGCACGATGAATTCTAAAACAGCCATGTTGCCTTCGACGCCCATGTTCTGCAATTCGCCTTTACGTGGGCCCATTTCGTTCATGACCGCGCCAGTGTAATCATCTGGAACGTCGATGAACAAACGTTCGAAGGGTTCGTTCGTGACGCCATCGATTTCTTTGCAGATAACTTCTGGTCTTGATACCTGGAACTCATAACCTTCACGACGCATGGTCTCAATCAAGATACCGAGGTGAAGTTCACCACGGCCACTGACGATGAAGGTGTCGGTGTTATCGGTTTCGTCAACACGCAAGCTGACGTTTGTTTCTAGTTCGTGGAACAGGCGTGAGCGCAATTGACGGGAGGTAACGAACTTACCTTCTTGTCCGGCAAATGGGCTGTCGTTAACCAAGAACGCCATTTTCATGGTTGGTTCGTCGATTTTGACGCGGTGCAATGCTACTGGTGCTTCGAGGGAAGCGATGGTGTCACCAACATTGGCTGTGGCGAAACCAGCGATAGCGACGATTTCTCCAGCTTCTGCTGATTCAGCTTCTACTTTTTTCAGGCCGTGGAAAGTGAAGAGTTTGGCAATTCTGCCTTTAACTACAGAACCATCTTCTTTGATCATGCTGACTTGTTCGCCGGCTTTAACGCGACCGTTATAGATACGACCGACGCCAATACGACCTAGGTAATCGCTGTATTCAAGAATGCTGATTTGCATTTGTAGTGGTTCTGTTGGGCTGCCGGTTGGAGGTGGGCAGTGCTCCAAAATCAAATCAAGCAATGGCTTCAAGTCGACGCCTTCTTCTTTAGGCTCCTTCATGGCGATGCCTTTGACACCAGAAGCGAAGATATAAGGGAAGTCTAGTTGCTCAGCGCTAGCGCCGAGTTCGACGAAGAGATCGAATACTTTATCTACTGCCAGGTGTGGATCGATGTTTGGACGGTCAACTTTATTGACCACGACAATTGGGCGCAAACCGCGCTCTAGAGCCTTGCGCAAGACAAAGCGAGTTTGTGGCATTGGGCCTTCGCCGCAATCTACAACTAATAGGCAACCGTCTACCATGCCGAGAATACGTTCAACTTCGCCGCCGAAGTCTGCGTGTCCAGGGGTGTCGATGATGTTGACCAAATGATCTTTATAGGTAACTGCAGTATTTTTTGCAAGAATGGTGATGCCGCGCTCACGCTCTAGGGCGTTGCTATCCATGACGCACTCAACCAGCTCTTGGTTCTCACGGAAAATACCGGTCTGACGCAAGAAGCCATCGACAAGAGTGGTCTTGCCGTGGTCAACGTGGGCGATGATGGCAATGTTGCGAATGTGAGTAAGCTCACAAGTCGATTGTTCTTTGCCGGTGATAGCGGAGGTCATATCTTCTCCACTGGTTTCAGTATTGCTGATTTGTGTCATGGTTGCCGTGCTCATGTGCGATTCTCTGTGCCTATTGAGTAGAGTTTTGTATTGTTGCCGTTCTTTCCTTATTTAGCTATCCTTACCTTATGTAGGTAATAGTTTTGTTTAGATAGCTGCGGCTTGGTCTGCGTTTATCGGAGTTTGAGAGAGTTTTGTCGATTGTTGGAACCGTTCTTAGAAGCCATGCTGGAGGTTATCTCGTGCATGTCACCAGTTTGGGCACTGATCAAATTGATCAGACGGAGACGGGAACTACAACCGACATTTTGCTCACCTGCCAGGCCAGAGGGCGCCTAAAGAAAGAACGGGTGGCAATCGTCACAGGTGACAGAGTTGAACTCGACGAACTCGATTTGACCGAAAAGAGCGCCATCATTACGACGATACTCGAGCGGCGCAGCCTTATCGCAAGACCAACACTAGCCAATGTAGACCAGGTAGTCATTGTACAGGCTGTCAAACAGCCCCAATGGAACCCCCTCTGGACAGATCGCTATATTGTCCACTTTCAGCTCACACTGCCATCTTCGCGCCCTATTTTGTGCTTCAATAAGGCCGATTTAGGGGCCAAAAACGACTTAGATCATTTAAGATCTATTTATGAACCTCTTGGATACTTCGTTATATTTGTTTCTGCTAAGACTTCGGCGGGCCTCTCTGAGCTGGCCTCTTTACTAGCTGGCAAAATCTCTGTATTCGCCGGCCCGTCAGGGGTTGGCAAATCGACCATGCTCAATAAACTTTGCCCCGGACTGAATTTGAAGACCGGATTAATGGAAAATGACTTTGGAGTCGGTCGTCACACAACTACTTATAGTGAACTTTATCGGCTCAATCTAAATCTCTCCGATGCTCCAGAAGGATCAAATGAGCTGAAGGCCGTCGGAGAAACCGACGAAGTTTCTTGGATTGCCGATACTCCAGGCTTCAACTTAATTGAGTTCTTGCACCCTGAACCTAGAGACGTCGCTAAGCAGTTTCCTGAAATTGAGGAGCTAGGCTTGCAGTGCCGCTTTGCCGATTGCCTGCATTTGGTTGAGGCCGGATGTGCCGTATTAGATTCGCTCTCTGATTTGTTGGGAGACGACGAAGAAGGTGATGGTGACTCAGAATCTGAATCAGAATGCCAATTAGATGCTGCTGATAATGATGAGCAAGGCGAAGACCAACTTGAAGATGAACTTGAAGATGACTCTGAAGAACAAGCTGAAGACTCCCCTGAGGAAGAACCACTAGAGTCGCAAGACGCCTCAACGGAAGTAGAGCAACAAGAAAGAGAGCGCCCCGTTTCACTCACTCGTTATGAGAGCTACCTCATAATGGTGACTGAATCGCAAGCCGAGCAGTCACTGCAGAAGACAACCTCTAAGAAGGTAGAAAGTTCAGTTAAGGCTGCCGGCGGTGCCAATGCTAAAACCAAATTCATCCCGCGTTTAGCCAATAAGTATCGGCAAGCATCGCGCAACACCGTTAAACAGAAGGTTATAGACACCACCGAGTTTGATGATGAGCAAATGGATAAGTCTAAGTCGAAGTCGAAAAAAGTTTAGGGGCTTAAACTCAGTGTTTTAACCAGCGCTCAAACAAATCTCCATTTAAGGCGTTTGCTGGCAACTGGCCTGCTAAGGCCAATTCAATACTCCTGACTGATAGTTCAGCCATGGCATAGCGAGTTTCTTCTGAGGCAGAGCCTATATGTGGAGCTAGGACGACATTGGGCGCCTTAAGTAAGACGGCGTTCACTTGGGGTTCGTGATAGAAGACGTCGAGGCCAGCGCCTCTTATTTGCCTGCCTTCTATGGCATTGGCTAGGGCTTCTTCATCAACTATTTTGCCTCTAGCTGTATTGATAAAAATGGCACTTTTCTTCATCAGGGCAAATTGTTCTGCGCCAATTAGTTTTTCAGTAAGCTTGTTATGGGGGCAGTGCAATGAAATAAAGTCTGACTGCTGCAAAAGAGTATTGAGAGAAACTCTTTTAGCTGCTAAGTCAGTTTGCCATTTCAGATCTTTTTGATCGAGTTCTATGCTCTGGTCTTGCGCCACGCTGTTTGTCTCAGCCTGACGACAGTAAATAATATTCATGCCAAAACCGTGAGCTCGTCTGGCCATAGCTGAGCCGATGCGGCCCATGCCAATAATGCCGATGGTGCGGCCGCTCATCTCGGTGCCTAAGAGCAAATCATTCTCAAAACCTTGCCATTGACCTGATCTTACATAATGATCTGCTTCGACAATGCGACGACCAGTGGCGAGTAAAAGGGCAAAGGCTAAATCAGCCGTGGCGTTATCGAGCACCCCGGGAGTATTGGTAACAAGAATAGGTCGACTCTGGCAGTCTTTGAGATTGATATTGTCGTAACCCACTGCCCTTTGGGCAATCATTATTAGTTTTGGGCAAGCCTTGACTATGTTTGCTGTAATCGCATCTGGTGGCTCAGTGGAAATAATATGGGCATCACTGGCGGCGGCAATTATTTCAGCTTCGCTCAAGGCAACGTTGCGCTCTAAGTAGCTGACTGTGCCAAGTTTACTGAGGCGCTCGCCCAAGTCATTTGGTACTTTGCCAATCACTACAATTTTTTTGCTCAAGCTTGGCAATTTGAACTCGTTAAATGAACTCGATCGATACTAGGTGATGCTGGTGCCAGCTGAGCTAATAAGCTTTTCTCGAACTGGCTTAGTTCTATAGCTGCTCTTTGAGAATCCCAGTAGGATAGGCTTTGAATTAGCCTTGCTACTTTAGGTGCTGATTCCAGGCACTGGCCCTGGTGCACGAAGCCGAGGCGAATTCGTCTCGACAAAATGTCTTCTAGTGAAATGGCCATTTCATTGTTGAGGCAGTAAGGCACTTCAGCCATTATCGGTGGGAAATCGGGACAAATACGCTCACTTAAGCTGGGGTTTTGTTCTACCAATTCGATAATTTTCAGAGCGTCTTTGCCATAGGTGGCAATTATGTGATCGATAGTTGCTGGGTCGAGAGAGAGTTTTCTGGCCTGAGCCGATATTTGTGCCGTGCTGTTGAGATAATCAGTTTTATCGCTCCAGCCGCCGAGCATAATCTTGTCGGTCTTACTATGTTTGAAATCGTAATACTTACTTTCTTGTGTCACTAGTTGTTTCAGTGCCATATCAACTACATGGATAGCAAGCATTCTGTAGTTGGTTAATTTACCGCCGATTAAACCGATAACTCCATACGGCCCTTCAAACAGTAAGTGCTCACGCGAAATGGTGGCAGTTTCCTCACTCTCTTTAGAGCCGTCTTCGCCAGGCTTATTGCTACCTGGCTTCTTGCTACCGCCATCGTGCTCTCCGCCCACTAGTGGTCGCAGACCGGCCCATGTGGCAATGACATCAGAGCGGGTGATTTGGGCGTCTGGATTAGATTTAGTGCCGTTTTTTCGGTATGAGTTGAGGATGCCTAACAAATAATCGACTTCTTCAGTGGTTGCCACTGGATTGTCTAGAGGGCCTTCGTAGCCAATATCGGTGGTGCCTACCATGAGCGCTTTTTGCCACGGTACAACGAAAACGTAGCGGCCGTCATTTGTAGGAAGGAAAAGAGCCGTACTGGTCTCAAAGCACGACAAGGGCAGCATTATATGGGTGCCTTTGGCTGGCTGTACCTTGCTGCCCCAGGTTGGCTCCAGTTGTCGCAATAAGATATCTGACCAAACGCCGGTGGCGTTGATGCAAGAGCGACTGCGTACAATTAACTCCTGGCCATTGAAGCGGTCGCGGCAAACAATAGCTTCGACCCGACCATCTTTTGTCTTGAAATCTATTGCTTCGAGGTAGTTGACTGCAAGGGCCCCAAATTCGCAGGCTGACTTGATTACCTCCATTACCACTCGGCTGTCATCGGTGATGCAGTCATGAAAACGCAAACCTCCCGATACCAGCGTAGCGTTTAGAGATGGGGCTGCTCCCAGAGTTTCTTTGCGATTGAGTCTTTGGTGAGTGCGCACGCCTCGGGCGTTGATTGAAAGCAGGTCGTAGAGAGTTAGGCCGATGTCAGCCTTGATGCCGAAAAATTTCTTGCCTTTAGTGATCGGCAACATAAAAGAAAAGTCTCTCACCATGTGCGGTGCAAGGGTTTCTAGCAATCCGCGCTCTTGGCAGAGTTCACGCGTTAGTCTAAATTGCAGCTGCTCTAGGTATCGCAAGCCACCATGAATCAGTTTCGTGGTGCGGCTAGAGGTGCCAGAAGCGAAGTCATCTTTTTCTAATAGTAATACTGATAAACCACGAGAGGCGGCATCTTGAGCAACTCCTGCTCCAACGATGCCGCCTCCAATGATTACCAGGTCAAATTCTCTTTCTGATGCGATTTGGAGTACTTGACTTCTGCTCTTCATAGTTCCTTTTAGATACTATTTGGTCTATTTGAGCTTGTCTCTGAAAAGACCTACTCCTAGACCTAGTGCTGCTCCGAGGGCTGCGCCTTTCATTGTGGTTTTGGCACCGCCGCGGCCTTTGGTTGCTGCCATTGTAATACCTGTGGCAGCTGCTGTACCTGTTGCCATGTCTCTCATGATCGGATGTTTAGCCAATGTTTTGTTGCCATTGATAACGCCGACGGCTGCACCGGTGCCAGCACCAATTGCAGCACCTCTAACCATGCCCTTACCGGCCACTAAGCCGGTGACTGCACCCGCTGCTGTTCCGACTCCAGCGCCGATAGTGGCTTTGCGCACGGTGTCGTGCTTTTGGAAAAACTGTTTCGTTTTGCTTGGTTGCGCTTTGGTCACAGTTGCTGAGTAAGTCTGAGCTTGTGCTGGCAAAGTGCTGAAAGCCATTGCTTGGCTTGTGAACAGGCCGAGAATAACTGATGTAGCGTTACGAATCTGCAGTTTCATCGTGTGCTCCTAAAGTTCTAGGGAATTTCTTCCGGATTGAAAGCTTCTAATAAAAAGAATGCTTTGGTTGAGTGATGGTGCGAGCTTAACGCTCGGTAACAAGAAGACTACCATTAAATTTATTTTTTTCGATAGGCTGAGACCTCGTTGAGCAGCAGACTTTCGAGAAATTTTGCATTGCGAATATGTTTTGCATATCGCCTCTATGTCTGCTGGCTGTCTGCTTCTGGCTAATAACAATTGTTTGAGGGGATTGTCTTGTTAAAACAGCTGAGGTGACTGAGACGACGATAAATAGGCTGATGTTCCCAATTAGCCTCATCTCACTATCACTCGGCAACCTTATTTTTTGCCCATCTGAGGTGGAAAGCTGCTGTTTTCCCAGGCAAAAATCGTGCAAATTGACTATCCTACAAGTCGAGGTCTCAGACGGCTGTGAGCTGTTGCTCTTTTCCGCGCTTGAGGACTTCAGTAGGTCTGGTTGTACGTAGGAAATTTGAGAAAAATTTGCCAATGAAAAAAGTTATTGCAGTTGCATGTACCGTGCTTGTCGCCGGCATCGAGTGTGGTGCCCCTCTGTCAGTGTTGGCTGCTGAGCACAACACAGCCTCGGGTGCGACGACCCAGGTGAGGCAAAATTCCAGCAGCCCGGCTGTGGTTAACCCTAACCCTAATTCGCAAATGGGTAACTATTTGCCCGATAAATCGAAGGGTGGCGAGACCATCATTAAAGAGTTAGAAAAAATCACGGAGATGGCTAAAACTCCTGAGTCCATGGAAAAAATCCAGGAGTTGGAGAAGCGTGGCGAGAAGTTTTTCGATCAACATTTGATCAACCAAGCCTTGATCGCTTGGCAAGAAATGTACGGCATGAGCTTAGAGATGAAGTACGCCGAAGGCCAGGGTAAGGCCCTGACCAACATGTGCCGCTGCTACGTCGAACAGGGTTCATGGATTAAGGCCAAATATTTGGGCGAGAACGCCGTTGAAGTTCTAGCCAGTGTGCAAGATCAACAGTCGTTGGCTCGCGCTCGAGTGGCCCTGGCTCAAGCTTACTTTGGTCTCGACAACCCAGTCTGGGCAACGCAGCAATTAGATGCAGCTCTTAAGGTCTTGACTACGTCTGGCCTAAATAACCCTGCGGAAGCGGCTCGGGTTATGTATCTCTGCGCCAATCTTTGTTTGCAATTTAACAAGCCAAAAGAGGCGACTAGGTTCTTCCAAGAAGGCGCTACTTATAGTGTGCAAGCTGGCGATTTGCCTAAAGCTGTGCAAATTAGAATTGCCACCGTCACTAGCATGATTGAACTGGGTTGGTTTACTGCTGCTCTCGAAGAAGCTAACAAACTAGTATCTCTGGCCCGTTCAAACCCTAAAGATGGTGTGGTTTTCTTGGTGCCGGCTTTGCAGACCTTAGCTAATGCTCAGTATGCTTCTAACGAATTTTCCAGCGCTCGCAAGACCTATGAACAAGCTTATGCTTTGCTGCCTAAGCTAGATTCAAGAGCCGTTTCTGATGTAGCACGCGCCAATATGGATCAGGGCTATGCCTTCTGTCTAGCTTCGACTGGCGATCTTGATCAGGCCCGTCAGTATCTTCTAAAGGCCTTGCCAGTTTTCAAAGCTAAGTCTGACGCTTATAACCAAGCACAGGCTACCAATGCCATTGGTGTGATTGAAGTGATGGACGGCCAGATGGCAAAAGGCATGTCTTATTTCATGCAGGCCGTTGATTTTCAGGCTGTGATTCAGCCTAAGGCACCGAAATTGCACGCCACTATTTTGCAAAACATGGCCGGTGCCGAGTATCGTACTGGTGCCTATCGCGACGCCAAGAGCCACTTAGAAGGTGCTTTGAATATTTTGGCTAATACTAAAGAGCAGCAACTGAAAGGTCGCCTCTATCAGTGCTTGGCTGAAACTGCTTTCAAAGCCGCCGATTTGACCTCGGCCGAAAATTATGTTGGTAAGTCGGTTGGCATTTCTGAGCGTATCAACGATGACGGCTGCCTGTGGCGCTCTTACTTGCTTAGAGCAAGATTGCAACTGGCAAGACAAGAAATTGAACCTGCTAAAGAGTCTCTCAAGAGCGCTGTTTCTTACTTCCGTTCACCCCAGGCTGGCGACTTCACTACCGCAGATAGTCTTGGTTTCCCCACCACTCGCGAAGACATGGGTGCCTCGCTAGTTCAACTGATGGCTAATCAAGGCTTAACTGAACAGGCTCTGTTGGCTGCTGAGCAGATGAAAGAAGAGAACTTCATCAGCGAATGGCTGCGGCGCGGTGGTCAGGTTAAGCCTGAAGATCGTGATGTCTACCTTGAGCTAACTACTCAGAGAGCGAGAATTCATGCTGCCGAAGTTTCTGCTACCCCTGATAAGTTGGTTAAGGAATGGCAGAGCTGGATGGAGCGTTTCCGCTCAATCGTTACTTCTAATCGTTCACTAGCCCGCTTGATCGCTCCAGTGCCAAATTCACCTGCCGATATCATTGCTGCGGTGCAAAAGACCAAAGCGACCGTGGTCGAGTATCTGGTTGGGCCAGAGTCAACCATGGTATTTACGATTGATCCACTCGGTCGTATTTCCTCGACCAGCTTGCCTGTAACTAGAGCTAAGTTGAAAAACCAAGTGACAACACTGCTTGAGACTGGTACTAAAGGCAGTGCTGAAGAAGAAGGAAGTCAGGGTGAGAAGTTAACTCTACGCGCTCTCTATAACCAGTTGCTACCTGCTTCGGTAAGACAGTTCTTGCCCACAACAGCAGACCAAATGGTTGTCTTCATTCCAGACGGCCCGCTTTACAACCTTCCCTTTGCTGCTTTGATTGACGAGAAAGGCAAGTTCTTTGTTGAAGGGCATTTGTTGTCAATGGCATCTTCTATGTCGGTGATAATGGATTGCCCACCTGAATACACTACTGATTTGAGTCTGTTGGTAGCTTCTACCAACTCTGCCAGCGGTGGTTCTGAGCAGACCGAGACTGCCCAAATTACTTCGGCTGTTGGTGCTGATCGGGTAACAACATTGACCGGTAAAGACGCCAGTCTGACCAATTTAGAAGAGCAGTCTAAAGGAAAATCAGTGGTGCACTTCTCAGCCAAAATGCCTTTGACCGAGAATAATCCTCTTAGATCGGTCTTGCCTATCTTTGGTGATAAAGATGACCAGGGCAGAAAAGTCACTGTTGATCGCCTCTGCGGTACACCAATGGCTGTCGACTTGATTGTCTGGAGTGCTAGCTCTGTTAATGCCAAAGATGCGCGCGGTAATGCGGTGAAGATTTTCAGCCGCGGATTGAATTATGCCGGCGCTCGTAACGTATTGATGAGTTTGTGGTGGCAACCAGATTCACAACGTATCGACGAGTTAGTTAGTGTCTTCAATGGCAAGCAAGCTGGGTTGAACCCAGCCCAGGGTCTGCGCAAGGCTCAATTGGCTGCGATCTCACGAGACCCATCAGTGAAGAGCTGGGCTGGCTTCCAACTTCTTGGCCCCGGCTACTAAGTTGGCAAGGTGCTTGAAGCAAGATTGAGCGATTTGAAAGCTTGGTGAGGGTTTGGTGGAAGTTTCGCCTAATTTTCACCGAGTTTTCAACTCGATAAAGTCATCTAGCCAATATGTGGCAGATTAAGAATTGAAGTCAAGCATGTATATATTCGCCTATTAATTGTATAAATTTCTAACTTGGCATCATCTGCCTTTCTATTTGTCGTTTGAAACTGAAGCAGGCTCGTAAATGATTTCTCAAAGTAAAAGTAACCGGTATCCTGAAAACCTAGATGTGACAGCGATTACGCGTGGGATAGTGCCTCGGGCGCTTTCACTGCTTTTGAGCTTAGAGTTAGTCTGTTCCGGCCTTGTCTTCTCTGCCGTTGCCGTTAGCCTTCCAGCGCAGGCGGCTGAATCAGAAAAGAGCGAGCAAGCCGAGAGCGTTGCTCCTTCGTGGAACGATAGCAAGTCTGATTCGATGTTTATTATCGATTCTGACCCAGTAAAGAAAGCTCAGCCCAAGCTAGAAGCTAAGCCTGAAACTAAGACAGAAGTAAAGCCTGAAGTCAAAGTCGAAGAGAAAGCCGAAGTAAAGCCTGAAGTCAAAGTCGAAGAGAAAGCTGAAGTAAAGCCTGACGCCAACGGCAAGGCCATTGCTGAAGTAACTCCCAGTGCTCCAGTTACGGCGGGCACTACCGATAGTGCGGTCATTACAACTGGTAGAAAAACCACTGAATCGACTGCATCTTCAACCCCCACTTCTGCTGCTAGTGAAGAAGCACTCGTGATTGACTCTGACGCCAAGCCAGAAGTCAAAGAAGCCGCTGGTATTGCTCCGGCTAGTGCTACCGCTGCTGACCCAAGTGCCGCAGTTGTTACTTCCGGTGCAGCCGTTACTTCCGGTGCATTAGTTCCTGCCATATCTGGTGGTGAATCAGCCCACGGTCTCGAAGCCGGAAGTGTACTTTCTCCTGATGGTAAAAAACTTCTCGGTGACAACACCACAGAAACACCGAAAATCGGTGGTGGCACTGGCGCTCTTTCAACCGTAGATTCTCTCTCTGCTGATATGTTGGTTGAACTTGGTGCCAGCGTTGTTGAAACTGGTGTCAACACCCCTGATCAGATTGTCGCCAACGGCGATGGTCCTATTGTGATTGATAGCGATGAAGTCTCTGAGACAGAAGAAACTATTCAGTACGAGAATCTACCCACCGATGAAGGCAAGACCAGAATCAAAACTGGCGCTAAGTTCCCTGTGGTTGTTACTTCTCAAATATCTTCTAAAAATGCTCACAAGGGTGATGGTCTAGAAGCGCGTTTGAAGTTCGATCTCAAAATTGGCGATCGTCTAATTGCAAAAAAAGGCTCGGCTGTTCAAGGTCACATCAACTATGCTCTGCCCGCTCGCAGTGTTATGCATTCGCTTGTCAGTGCCAATCGCTGGTATCGTAACTCTGGTTGCTTAGGTGTTGAGTTTGATGAAATCGTCAATGAAAAAGGCGAGCACTTGCCCTTGGTAGCTTCTCCTGCTAAGGCCGCACTATTCATTAAGAACAAAGCAGAGGGTCGTGTCCTTGGTGTTAACCACCTCGGCCAAGTGGCTGGCCCATGGGAGCAACAACTCAAATATAAAGCCGTTCGTATTGGCTTGAATGCTGCTATGGCACCAGTTGGTGTCTTCAGCTTCGGTGCAATGCCAGTAGCTTTAGGCTTAATGGGTGCTGCTAATCCATCATTTGCCTTCATGAAGCCGGTTGGCACTAACGTTCGCCATCGCCGCCTTAAAGGCTTTGCCTGGGGCTTCCTTTCTGGTGTACCAGGCAGCTGGTTGATTGAAGATACTGTGGTTAAAGGCAATGAAGCCATTATCAAACCGGGCGATGAGTTCTTGGTTGAGTTCAAGCAAGAATTCACTGGCGAACCAGCCAGCGAAGCGCAAATGCTGCCAAATGCTAACGCTAAGGTGCACGGTGATGTTAAAACTTCGAAGAAGAAAACTAAGTAACTAAGTAAGCATCCGATGATAAAGGCACACTAAAAGGAAGAAGGAGGGATAGCCCTCCTTCTTCTTTTGTTTCTACTCAGCTTCTAGACAAGCTGTTAAGTAATCTAGCTAGCAACTTAATAGGGGTTTTGTAGAGACCCAGCGCCTGCAACCGTAACAGGAGCATCAAGTTGCAATTGCATGGCCGTGCCAGCAGGTATCAAAACGTCTTTGCCTTTGCGCAAAAGTACACTTTGAGCAACTCCGACTGTGCCACCAATTGCAGTGCCTGACCAAGCGCCTTTACCAACTCCGCGTCCACCGCCAGCAATAGCTCCTACAGCTGTGCCGAGGGCTGCTCCGGTGCCAGCACCGATACCGCCGCGAATGGCTGCTTGACCGAGTTTTGTCTTCCAGGTTTCACCTCTGATAGTGGTGTCATCGGTGCCGGTACCGGTGTATTTACCAATGCCACCAATTAAGTGAGCTGAGATTGGAGTCTCGGTACCATCAGGAGTTCTCAGACGGTTGAATTTGATATCGAGGCTGCCAGCGCGACCCAGGTAGGTTCCGCCTTTGGCTTCGGTGATGGTGCCGATGATGGTCGAACCAGCAGGAATTGTCGAGTCGCCCAGCATTACTGTTTGACTGACTGAGGCTTGAATCAAATCACCAGCTTTAGCTACTTGGGTAGCAATACCGCTGCTCAGTGAAATTGGAATAACTAGACCAGCTGGTGCGTAGGTAATTCTGCCTTGTCTGTAGCCGCCTTGAGGTTGACCGTAAGGTGCTTGTTGTTGGTAGGGAGCTGGTTGTTGATATGGAGTTTGTGCTTGATAGGTATTTTGTGATTGGCCATAGCCTTGTTGAGGCTGTTGATTATAGGCTGGTTGTTGCTGCGGAGCCGGAGCGTTGATGGTTGATGGTGCCGAGGCGAAATAATCACCAGATAGCTGACCGACATAACTTTGAATGCTGGCTTGATCTCTTAGTGATTCGCGTAGAGAATCGGCCCATTTCTTCGCTAATAGAGCTGGGCTGGTGCCTGTACTTTTGGCGCTGGCACTATCTACGGTGACAACTTGGTAACCGCCGAGAGTGATAACAGGAACACCTTTTACATAAGTGATATTGACTGACGATGGGCCTCTGTCTTTAGCGGCAACCAGAGCGTTATCTAAATTTTGTTGTACTGCAGCTGCTCGTTTGTCGGCAGTTAAGCCGCCTGCTGCGGGTACTGAGAAAATTGCTTGACCAGCAACATGGACATCATTGTCGGCTGCCATTGCTGCCAGTGGGCTTAGCGCTATCGATTGACTGAGCAGAAGTGCACCCGCCAAAATCGACCGTTTGATGGAATAAGATTTGGATGTCATCTTTTTGTACCTTAGATTTGTACAGCCTCTGCTGGACTGAATTAGTATAATAATGAGATTCAATCAATCTCTTCGATGGTCGGTTTTCTGTATCAACTCTCTTAAGCACTAGTGCTTCACGTCACAGACCATGTTGTTTAAGACTATAGAATTTTAGCAATGTTCCCCGCCTAGTTTCTGAGACGTACTTTAGCCCCTCTTTGCAAGGCTGTAGAACAAGTAATCATGGTAAGTACAGCAAGCAGAGCAAGTCGATAGATTTAGCTCCATAATATTAAAGAATGTCCTTTCAATATCTATTCAAGGTTCCCCAGCATGCAACCGGCCACTAGTTTTACCAGCCAGGCCCTGGCTCCACGAAAAGCTCTAATTACTGGCGCTGGCCGTGGCATTGGGCGGGCTGTGGCTATTGCATTGGCTCAGGCCGGCTGTGCTGTTGCTCTCTTGGGGCGGCAGGAAGCGCGACTGAAAGCAGTTAGTAAAGAAATCGAAGACTTAGTTCGGGTCAAGGCTCCTTATTTTATTGCCGATGTCAGTCGCTCTGATGAGCTTGAACGGGCCCTGGCGCTAGTGCAAGCAAGTTTTGGTAATGTCGACATTCTCATCAATAACGCTGGCATTTATCGCACTGAAGCAGTTGATCAGCAAAATATTGACTCTTGGCGCGAGGTTTTAGAGACCAATTTGACCAGTGCTGTTGTCAGCTCCAAAGCTTGTCTACCGGCCATGATTAATCAGAGTTGGGGTCGTATTGTTAATGTCTCATCGATATCGGGAAAGCATGCAGAAGCTTATGGCGCCGCTTACTCAGCTTCCAAATTTGCCTTGATTGGCTTGACTGAGGCTACGGCTTTAGAGCATGCCCGGCATGGCATTACAGTCAATGCTGTTTGCCCTGGTTGGGTGGCCACCGATATGGCTTTTGCCCAAATTACTGATCCCCATTGGTGTGAGTTAAATCAGATTGAGAGCGAGCAGTCGCTTGAAATTGCCAAGCTTTCGGTACCGCAAATGCGCCTGGTTGAGCCATCAGAGGTAGCTGGATTGGTGGTTTACCTGTGTACCCCAGAGGCGGCTGCCATCACCGGGCAGGCAATCAATATATGTGGAGGTTTGTCAATTCAGTAATGCATACCATTCATCTAGAGCAAGCGCTTAGAACTAATCACTGGCATGTCAATGACAATCAGGGTCTTACCTTGATTCAGTCGCCTCTTTTGGCCCGTTATAAAGATCGCTTGACCCATGCCTTTACCACCAGGATGGGACCTGGCGGCGCCCCTGCCCCTTACGATCACTTTAACTTAGGCCGCAATGTTCCCGATGAAGCCGTGAAAGCCAATGCCCTGGCTAATCGTAAGCATTTGTGCACAGTGCTTGGAGCCAATCATGACCATCTGAAGGTGCCTGGCCAAGTGCATTCAGGAACGGTTGTGTCGATCTTGGAAGCCAGTGCAAAGCCGGACATGGCAAATGTTGATGGCGTTTCCACCAATTTGTCAGCTGTGCCTCTGTTGTTGCATTTTGCTGATTGTGTTCCTGTCATTATTTATGAGAAGAAAAAAGAGCTGGTGGCAATCGTTCACGCTGGCTGGCGCGGCACGGCCCAGGCTATTGCGGCCAATGCTGTGGCCTTGATGATTGAAGAGTGGGGGGCAGAAGCTTCTCAAATGGTTGCTGCCGTTGGCCCTGCTATTGGGACCTGCTGCTATCCTACAGGTGAAGAGGTAGTCGAACAATTGATGCTGACATTGTCATCACCTCTTGATGGTAATCTGGTGAAAGAGCAGATGGCGCAAAGCTTGGTCAAACGCGATAGCCTGGATGGTCCAGCCGAGCAGGCTCAGCCGCGGCCCGACCTTAAAGCCATCAATGCCATGCAGCTCTTGCTGGCCGGGGTACCTGAGGTTGATGTCTGTTCCTTTTGTACTTCTTGCCGCCCCGATCTCTTTTATTCTCATCGACAATCGGGTGGAAAAACTGGTCGTCAGGGGGCTATAGCCATGCTGCATTCGCCTAATTAGTGATTAGAGCGATGATTTGTGCTTTTGAGGCAATTATGCGCACAATATCTATATTAGAACTGAGGGGATAATTGCATGCGGCCGAGAGCGAGTATCGCTTTAAGCATGACCGTTCTGCTCTCGACGGCCTCATTTGTCAGTGCTGCGACTCTTGCAAGTGCAGCTGAGGCAAGCGAGACCAGCGATTATGATGGCTCGTCTGCTATCGCTCAATTGCTAGCTTCTTCTGTTAAGGCGGCGCCTCCGCCGCCTTCCCTTCCGCCGCCTTCCCCTCCGCCACCTTCCCCTCCTCCGAAAGCTCCACCGCGGCTAGTGCCGCTTCAACCACTAATGGAAGGAGCCGCAGCACCCCAATCAAATTCTCAATTGACTCCAGCTCAAACGCCGGCTCAATCGCCAGCAGCCCCTAGCGAGACTCGTGTTGCCAGACCCGGTGCGGTTTCTCCTGCCGCAGCCAGCAACGCTTCTCCACCTCTTCTGCCACCGTCGCTCACCCGTGTGGCTCGACCAGTAGCGCCCTTAACCAATCAAATTCCTGCTGGCCAGGCCCTGGGTCAGCCTCCTGGCTATAACGCTCTTGGTAATGTCCCAGTAAAAGATTCCTATCCTGCCATTGGACAACTGGAGAAAGAAACTCTAGGAACCTCCAGCCCGAGCGAAAATATTGACCAGCGCTTAGCCTCTTTAGAAACCGCAATTTTCAAGAAAACTTTTGAATACGATTCGCTTTTTGATCGCACAGAGCGATTGAAGAAAACAATCCTCGGCACGCAAGAAGTTGACCCTAACTCTGCTGCAGGCAGAGAAGAAGCGGCTGCCGGAAGAAATGGCCAGCAGCCCGGTACTATTAATGGTGCTGGTAATGGCACTAATAATGGTGCTGGTAGTGCCGTTAATGAGTGGATAGATAATCCACATCCAGCGCTAGAATCGCTGACTGAAGTGCACTACTTAGATGAACAAGCGGCCTTGCCCGAAAACATGACTGCAGTCAGTGCGCCAGAGTTGGCTCAGTATGCCGTTTCTCTTCTCAATCGCGAGCGCCAAGCCTATGGGGTAGCTGCGATTACTCCTGATAATGTGGCTGAGCAGATGGCTGGTGAACTAGCTAGCGACTTAGCCAAACGCAATGTTCTATCGCATTTCAATTCATCCGGTGACGGCCCTGATCGCAGGTTTACTCTGCTTCAAGGGGCTGATGCATTAAATGAGGGAATTGCCTCGGTTAAAACTTCTGAGGTTGGTTCAAAACGCATGTGCAAGGCGGCTGTGGCAAGAATTTTGAAGACCATGCTTGGTCGGCAAGATGACCGCGATGCTTTACTTAATCCGGATGCTACTCATATTGGTTTTGCCCTGGCTCTGACAGCCGATCGCGAGCGAGTGGTGGCTGCTGTAGAAGTTTTGACTCGGCACGCCATAATGATTCCAGTGGCCAGCGAAGTTAAGGTCGGCGACAAAATTGAGGTTCGGGGCGTGCTGCAAAGCCCATATCTCTTCGATAAAGTGACAGTAGCGTGGGAGTCATACAACCCGGAAGCTGCTGCATCGGCGCCTGATGAATCAGAAGAAGCATTGCCTTATTTCCCCCCACTAGATTACATTGCTTATTCCAGCCGCTCCGAAGGTAACCATGACAAAGCCATGTTGCTTTTGAAGACGGGCCTAATTGTCGGTGCTGTGGGGGCAGGTTTGTTCTTCCCGCCAGCTGCCATGGCCGTACCGCTAATTGCGCTTTCTGGTTCGCCCTCTGAAATCAAACCGGTCTCTGACATACCGGTTAAGGGCGGAATCAAGGTTGATGGCGGCTCCTTTTCTGGCAATATTCCTTTGTCGAACAACAGTAAGCCTGGTTTGTATTACATTACAGTGTGGGCAGTTCAGGCCAAGGGACAGAAGTCGATTCCTATTAGTCGACGGGTGCTTTTAGCTAAGGAAGCCACTCCAGAGGAGCATGACGCTGCGGAGCAGGCAGAAGAGAAGCTCAAAGAAGAACGCAAAATTGCTGAGCGTAAAGAGAAGGAAGAACGCAAGAAAAAACAAGTTGAAGATAAGCAAAAACAGGCTACTGAGAAGCAAGAGAAGCGGCGTGACAGAGATAGTAAGTCGCGCGACTTAACTGTAGAAGGCGAAGTTGAGCCTGTGGTAGATAGCAAAAATGATCAGTCAAAATGATCAGACAGTCAGGCAAAGAAGGTATTCATTTATGCTTATGCTCAAGAAAAGCTCATGGTTTCTCTCTCTTGCCTCGGCGCTATCGATAGTTTCTTGCCTTTGTCCAGCTTTTGCTACTCCAGCTCTTGCCGCTCCGGCGAATGACTTACCGGAGCCTAGCCCCGCTCCTCAAGCGCCGCCGCGTCAGTATTCGCAGCCGCTGACAAGCTCGACAGCAGCAACTACATTACAGACTGGAACGGGTTCGACCACTCTTCAAACTGGCACTGGTTCTACAACCCTTCAGACCGGAACTGGCTCTACTCTTATTCAGGCTGGTACCGGTTCGTCGACACTACAGATGGGCGTGCAGCGGGAAGCTGGGCCAGTCAATATCTTATTTATCGTCGATGGTTCGCGCTCGATGCTTGAAGAAATTGAGCGAGGCGGTCGGCAAAAAATGGACGCGGCCAAAGATGTGTTGCAGCAGGCTCTGTCTCGCATTCCTAACGACGTCAACATTGGTTTGAGAGTATTTGGACAAGGGGCTCTCACCAGTCAGCATTCAATGTTTGGCGGAGGCTTCGGCGGTCTCAATATGTTTAGTGAATGTCAAAATAGTGCTTTGTGGGTGCCGATTGGTCGCAGCAATAGACGGTCATTTATAGAGAAAGTGCGCCAGATCAAACCATACGGTATGACACCACTTGCCTATGCTATCGAACAAGCTGCTCACTATGATTTTCGTGGTGTGGAAGGCAGTAAAGTAATTATCTTGATCACAGATGGTGCTGATACTTGCGACCGCAATCCTTGTGAAGTGATCGCTCGGCTACCCTTGCACGGCATTCGTTTGAAAGTTGATGTGGTTGGTCTAGCTCTGGCCCGGGAGCCAGAGGCTCGCAGACAACTTGACTGTATCGCCAAAACATCTAATGGCAAATATTACGATGCTAAAAGCTCGGCGGAGTTAATCAATAGCATTTCCGCTAGTGTCAGCAAGGCCATTGAAGGAAGAGTCATTATCAAGCCTGGCAGCGGTTCAGTTGAGCCCGGTAGTGGAGCCACTATTAACACCGAGACACCAATTGAAATGGTGCCAATTGAACCCATGCGATCTTTGGATAAATAGTCTAGGTAGAAGTCTCGGGATAAAATCTTGGGACAAATAATTTCTATTGTGCTATTCAAAATTGACTCATTTTCACTAGGAAAATGAGTCAATTTCGTTTACTGAATTTTGAATTGGCAACAGACAATTGAGTCTTTGAAAGAGCGAGATTAAGAGCCAAACTTGTTTTTCTAGCTCTTTGGTTTTTAACGCAGACTAATTGCTGTTTTCTTATTGAGCTTTTCTATTTCAGGGCTGTGGGTTACCGACATATGCACTTTTATATCTTCAGACATTTTGTCTGAAACTGGTGCGTAGTAGTTAATTAGCATCAGCGGATAGATACCGAGGGCAAGAATCGAGAATGAAAGTGAGTAGGCAACGATTCTTTCGGTATTAGTGGCATCGGTCAGGTGACCTTTCCACTTAGGCAATTCTTCTCCGTAAAATACTTTTTTCAAGAGCCAGAGCATATAGGCAGCGGTGAGAATGACGCCGAGAGCGGCAAAATAAATCCAACCTTGCACCATGCGGCCATCGGTTAGCGATTGAGCCATAGGTGAAGTGAAGCTGCCGTAGAATACTGCTGCTTCAGCAACGAAGCCTGACAAGCCAGGAAGACCGAGGTTGGCCATGGTGCCAAGCATCCAGAAATAGAATAGGGTTGGCATTTGCTTCGCTAGACCACCACCAATTTCAGGCAACTGACGAGTGTGAGTACGCTCGTAAACTGCTCCAACTAAGAAGAAGAGCAGGGCTGAAATTACACCGTGGGAGACCATTTGGAAAATTGCACCACTGAGAGCGGCCGATGAAAGCGAGGCCACACCAAGTAAGACAAAGCCCATGTGGCTCACTGATGAAAGAGCAATGATGCGCTTCATGTCTTGTTGAACCAAGCAGGCCATGGCTGCCCAGACTATATTGAAGGCGCCCAGGGCCATGATTTGCGGGCCGTAGTCAACGAAGAATGTTGGGAAGAAGCCCAAGCAGATTCTTACTAGACCATAAGAACCCATTTTCAAGAGCAAGCCCGCTAGTAGCATCGAAATTGGAGTTGGTGCTTCAACGTGGGCATCGGGCAACCAGGTGTGAACTGGGAACGATGGCAACTTGATGATGAAGGCTAAGAAGAAACCAAGACAAGCCATTATTTGAATGTCTTTTGGTAGGCCAGGGCACATGCTAGACAACAGTGTCATATCGAATGTGGCACTTGTACCCATTTGGGTATACATGTAGACCAAACCGGCCAACATCAATACGCCACCAAAGAAGGTGTATATAAGGAACTTGAGAGCAGCGTAGGCACGTCTTGGACCACCCCAGATGGCAATCAAGAAGTACATTGGCACTAGCTCTAGCTCGTACATGACAAAGAACTGTAGCAAGTCAAGTGACATGAAAACTCCCAGTACAGAGAATGTCAGGAGCATGAGCATTGCGTAATAGAGGCGGGGCCGATTATCGCCAATCGAGGTGGAGGCCAGTATTGCCATGAAAGTGACAAAGCCAGTCAGCACCACCAGTGATAGCGACATGCCGTCTACCGCAACAAAGTACTGCACCGGAAATGGTTGCTGGAACCAGAGCACTTGGTTTTTTAGCTGGAATTCCGCCGCTCTGCTTATATCAAACTGCGAAAGAATAAAGGCTGAGAGCCCAAAGATACCGGCTCCGAAACTAATGGCAAGCTTTCGTGCCATATTCTCCGGGAGGCAAGCTATAGCCAGGGCGGCGAGCATCGGTAGCAATAAGAGGATGGTAAGCAGATTTTGTGGTTCGGGACTCACAGCGGTCTCCTGAAAATTAATGACACTAAGAGAGCGCCATCAGTATAAAGGGCTGACTGGTAAGCTACTAGCTTTATTAAAGAGAAAAATCTTTTCACTCTAAACGGTGCTTTATCTATGGTCACTCTTGGCCCTTCATCAATGTATAGTTTTAGGGTGCGAATTTAGTAGGCAGAGTCTCTAGTCAAGAGCTGGAGATATTCTAGGAGATTAACCTTGTTACCGCTTAGTGCTGACCAGTTGAGATGGTTTGTTGAATGGGCTGGCCTGATTGTGGCAGCACCGTTCTTGGCGGGCTTCCTGATTATCATGGGGTTGAGAGCTTCGAAAACTCTTTCCATGATGGTATCCATCGGAGCCGTAGCTTATGGACTCGTCCACTCACTGATTATTTTCCAAGCATTGGTCACTCACCAATATCCCGAGCCCTACTTCCAATTAAACATTCCATGGTTTGTTTCAAGTAGCTTCACCCTCTCGGTGGGAGTATTGGTCGACAATATCGCCGCGTTGATGCTGATAGTGGTTACTGCGGTCAGTCTTTTGGTGCAGATTTATACCCACGGATATATGCGCGAAGATCCTGGTTATTCAAGGTTCTATTCTTATCTGTCTCTCTTCACTGGTTCGATGCTCGGCCTAGTCGTGTCGACTAACTTATTCCAGATGTATGGCTTCTGGGAATTGGTCGGTGTCTGTTCTTATTTCTTGATTGGTTTCTGGTGGTACAAAGAGTCGGCTGCCAAGGCTTGTATGAAGGCCTTTGTTGTCAACCGTATCGGTGACTTTGGCTTCCTCATTGGTACTCTCACCTTCTTCCTTTATACAAAAGATTTTTGGAGTTCAAGCAACGTACTCGGCTTTGTCGGCCCCGCTGGCACCGACCTGGCTGGAGTAATTCACAAAGCTGCTGCCGCTGGAGCACTCAATGACTCCACCTTATTCTTTATTGCTTGTTTGATTTTCATGGGGCCAATGGCCAAATCAGCTCAGTTCCCACTGCATGTCTGGTTGCCTGATGCTATGGAAGGTCCTACACCAATTTCTGCTTTAATCCACGCTGCCACCATGGTTGCCGCTGGTGTTTATTTGGTCGGTCGTGCTTATCCTATTTGGCTCAATTGTGATGGTTCATCGGGAGCCGCTTTGACCGTAGTGGCCACCGTCGGTGCCATCACTGCTTTCATGGCTGCCACCATTGCTATGAGCCAGTACGATATCAAGCGGGTCTTGGCTTGGTCGACTTGTTCGCAGCTTGGCTACATGTTTGTTGGTCTTGGTGTGGGTGCATTTACTGGCGGTATCTTCCACCTCTTCAACCACGCCTTCTTCAAAGCTATGCTTTTCTTGTGCAGTGGTGCTGTAATTCACGGCTTACATGGACAGCAAGACATTCGTGAAATGGGTGGATTGAAAAAATCTATGCCCATTACTCATGCTTGTTTCTTAATCGGTACTCTTGCCATATCTGGCTTCCCGCTATTCAGTGGTTTCTTCTCAAAAGACGAGATCATTGGCGCTGCCATGGTGAACCACCCAGTTATTGGCTGGTTGATGATGTTGACAGCTGGCATGACTGCCTTCTACATGTTCAGACTTTACTTCATGACATTCACTGGCGCGTATCGCGGTAGTGCACATCCCCACGAATCACCAGCGGCAATGACCTGGCCGCTTTTGGTTCTGGCGGTTCCTTCAATGTTGAGCGGTTATCTTGGTTTCAATATCGCCAACTTGCCAGCCGCTTTCTCTGGTGCCTCACCAGAGCATGGTTTGCCTAACCACTTTGCTGCCTTCGTATTCGGGCCCCATGGCCCACATTTCGAAGGTGCTAACTTGACCATGATGGGCATCTCTCTAGCTGTAGGCGTCTTTGGCTTTGCTGTCGCTTACTCTATGTACGTCACTAGAACTCTGCACTTCAACAAGACCTTTGCTGAAGCTAAAGAGGGCATGGCTCAGATGCTTTACAACATGTCGTTCAACAAGTGGTATATGGATGACATTTACTTCGGTATTGTCGACCGCGTCTTGCTACCTAGCTACAACAAAGTCTGGACTGCAATCGACAAGAATTTCATCGAAGGGATTGTCAACGGTGCCGGCCTGGTCACTATGAGTGTTGGCGAAGTTCTCAAGTTTCTTCAGAACGGACGTGGTCAGTACTACGCTCTTGTAATCTTTGCTGCGGTGGCTGGTATTGCCTGGATTTCTTATATTTTTCCAGGTCACTAACTCTCACTAAAATCTTTTAATAAGGAAGACCTTATGAGTTCAGATTCCCATTCCGATGATCACGGCCACGACAGTCACGATAGCCACGCCCATCCGGTGGCTACCGATGTTATTCCTGAGACCAGTTTGCAAGACATGCTGCTCAAGGTTTTGACCATTTGTGCCGCTGGCCTGCTCTACGGCATGGCTTTCTGGTGGATGAGCGTGCCCGTTGCTGAAGTTAGTCATGAAGCTGGTTCTGAGCACAGCGAGCACACTAGTGGCTCTTCTAGTGGTTCTTCTAGCGGTTCTTCTAGTGCCAATTCTGAGCAAAGTCATGGCTCAGAGCACAGCGAAGAGCATCACTAAATCTTTCGTTTTTGTTTAGGTTACGATTAGTTTCAACTTTTGTTGCCGAGAATGCTGGTATGAGTCACTTACCAGTTTGCTTGTCAACCTTTCATGCTATCTTATGCCAATTGAGAAGCGCCTGCTAGTCAGCTTTTACTAGTGCGCCTCTAATTGGATATTCAAGAATTCCAATCAAATAAGCCGTTGATTCAACGGTCTGTAGTTCACTCTTTGAGGATATTTGAATGCAGGAAGTTACAGTTGGCATTGCTGGAGCAGCCGGAGACGGCTTAGACAAATCTGGCGATACCTTGGCCAAGTCATGCAGCAGGCTTGGTCTCCACGTATACGCTTATAACTGCTACCAGTCGATCATTCGGGGCGGTCATATTTGGCTCCGTGTTCGTATTGGTGAAAATAAAGTTTACTCCCACGGGGATAACCTCAATGTATTGGTTGCTTTGAACCAAGACTCTATTGAGCGTCACTCCCTAGAAGTTGAAGAAGGCGGAGCCGTTCTCTTCAATTCAGATCGTCTTACTTGCGAGCCAAGCCAAGTTAGAGCTGGCGTGCAAATTGTCGGCTTGCCGATGAAGAAAATCACTGAAGAAGTGGTTAAAGAGCATGGCGCGCTTCTACCAATCATGCAGAACACAGTGGCCATGGGGGCTGCTGCTTACTTTGCTAATGTGGGCTTAGAAGAACCAAGTTCAGTTTTGACAGATACCTTCGCCCATAAGGGTCAGAAAGTTATCGACCTCAACGTTAGCTTGCTCAAGGTTGGTTATGAGTTTGCCAAGGCCAATTTCAAACCAGTAACTAAAGAGTGGAAGTTCACCAACAAGAAGCGTTGTTTCTTAACCGGTAACGAAGCCATTGCTATTGGCGCTTATGCCGCTGGTTGCAAATTCTATTCTGCTTATCCAATGACACCAGCGTCGACAATCTTGCACTGGATGGCTAACCACGCCAACGAAACAGGCATTTGCGTCAAGCAGTGCGAAGACGAACTATCGGTAATCAATATGGCAATCGGTGCTGGTATTGCTGGTGCTCGTTCTATGTGCGCAACCGCCGGTGGTGGTTTCGCCCTGATGACCGAAGCCGTTGGCATGGCTGGCATTATGGAAGTGCCAGTGGTTTGCGTTGAAGTGCAACGCGGTGGCCCTTCAACTGGCCTGCCTACCAAGACTGAACAAGCTGACTTGTGGCAAGTCTACGGCGCCTCGCAAGGTGAATTCCCCCGCTTGATCGTTGCTCCTCGCGACATTGTTGATTGCTTCAACACTACCGTTGACGTATTCAACCTGGCCGACCGTTATCAATTGCCGGTTCTGCTCATGTCAGACTTGCTTCTATCTGAGCACCCTGAAACTGTCGACCCTGAAGTCTTTAACGGCAATCCTGTTATCGACCGCGGCGAAATCGTCAGTGAATGGCCAGAATCAAAAGGCAAGTTCAAACGCTTCAAATTTACTGAATCAGGCATTTCACCTCGCGCTCTTCCTGGTACAGCAAATACTGCTTTCGTATCAGCTTCAGATGAGCAAGATGAAGAAAGCATCCTTATTTCAGACATGTTCACTTCGCCAGCTACTCGTCGCAAAATCATGGATAAGCGCGGCCGCAAGATTGAAAATCTCTTGAAGGAACTTCCAGCCCCGGTGCTAGAAGGGCCAGCTGATGCTGATTTGACTCTAGTATGCTGGGGTTCTACCTGGGGCACCGTGAAAGAAGCTGCTGAGCTTCTCACCGCTCAAGGTATCAAAACCAACTTGCTCAATATCAAATACATTGCTCCTTTCCACGCTAAAGAAGTAGAAGCGATTCTCTCCAAAGCTAAGAAGAAGATTTCTGTTGAAGTTAACTACACCAGCCAGATGGCTCGCTTTATCAAAGGCGAAACCGGCATATCAATGGATGCTCATATCAATAGATATGATGGCGAACCAATGGAACCGCTTTATGTCGTTGAGCATGTCAAACGCATACTTGCCGGTGTAGCACTTGATTATGATGTAACTGAAGCAGAAGCTAAAGATATGGCTTATCACTATATCCGCACCCATGCTCAAGAGAAGTTGCGCCCAACAGCTGCAACTCGTGAATCTTCAAACGGACACGGCGAACCTACATGGAATGTTGAATTGTCTGAACGGGCTACAGGCAAACTGGCTGCACGCATGAAAGTGGGTGTTTCAACTGGTGCCACTTATAGCTTCGAGAAGCTGGCAGAAGAGAAATAAATCTTTCTCCTATCTTATTTCTGCAACTGCATTCACATCAATGATTTAAGAGGTTTATAAAAACGAGATGGCAACTGTAATCGAGCTTCCAGTCGAATTATTCAAAGGCCCAGTCGACCCAGACTGGTGTCCAGGATGTGGCGACTTCGCTGTCCTTAAAGGCGTTCAAACTGCAGCAGCAAAACTAGGCATCACCCCAGAAAATCTTCTGGTTGTTTCTGGTATTGGCTGCTCATCTAACTTGCCTGGCTTCCTTCATGCTTATGGTATTCACAGCCTTCACGGCCGTGCTGTTCCTGTCGCAACCGGAGCCCACCTGGCAAATACCGATCTCAAATGTGTTATCACCGGTGGTGATGGCGACGGTTATGGTATTGGTATCGGTCACTTGCTTCACGCAATGCGCCGCAACCTTGATGTTACCTACATCGTCATGGACAACCAGATTTATGGTTTGACCACTGGCCAAACATCACCGACTACTGGTGTGGGTCAAAAAACCAAATCAACACCTCAGGGCAACCATGAGAATCCACTCAATCCATTAGCTCTGGCTATTACTGCTGGTGCTACTTTCGTGGCTAGAGCATTCTCCGGCGAACCAAAACACATGGCTGACACAATCGCTGCGGCTATCGAACACAAAGGCTTCTCTCTTGTGGATATCTTCAGCCCTTGCGTTACCTACAACAAGGTCAATACCTATCCGTTCTTCAAAGAACGGGTCTACAAACTAGAGGATGAAAATTGGGATCGTTCTGATTTCCACGCTAGTTTGGCCAAGGCCTTCGAGTGGGGCGACAAAATTCCTTTGGGCGTTGTTTACGAAACCGATATGCCTACGTATGAAGACAGCGAGCTGGCTTTCAAGAAAGGCGCTTTGGTTAAACAATCGCTCAAGACCGATCCTAAAGTTTGGGCCCACATCGTCGAAGAGATGATCTAGACCAACCTTCGGTTAAGGCAGAAGTTAGAAAGTGAATCATGGGGTGGGCAATGTGACCCACCCCTTATTCCATCTTGAACAAGATGTCATGGGAATTCTGCTTATATGGTGCTTGTCTAATCAGTAGATATATGCGATTCTTTCGATGGTGAATTCTTTATCAGTTTCGCCTATGCGTTGGATATGTTGCCGCTGGATGACCTTTCCTTTTGATTGATCAAATTTAAAAGGCTTTCAACTGATAAAGAGGTGATGATATCGCCTTGGCAATGATGTAAAGTACTGTCAGCTAATAATATGCTTTATGGCAACCAAGTGAGGAAGTAATGACTAAGTACAGCCGTATCGGTCGCAGGCATCCAGATACTGCTCCTATTTCAAAAGATCAAATCACTACTCTGAAGGCTAAAGTTCAGCGTGTAGAAGAGATCGAAAAAAACAATAGAGCTTCCGTCTGGGACTACGTCTGCGATATGTGGACCCAAATTGTTTACAGCTTTAAACCTAAGAGTCATCAGTGCCGTATCTACGGACACACTCTGCCAACCGGTGGCTGGACTGCTGGTCGCAGACCGCACTGTGGCGATTGTGGTGCTCAAATAAACGATGCTAGTGATTTGCGCAAAGCATTGCCCCGCGAATACTAGAAAATAGCTCTAGTTGCGTTTGACGCAGTAACTAAAAATACGTTGAGGCCATTGCTGTTAGCAGTGGCCTTTTACTATTACTAACTTTACTTTCGCTAGCTTTCCTTTTGGTAATCATTCTAAGTGCTTAGTTTCTTCTGGTCTTAGTTCTCTTTTTTAGCCTTTAGGCCGATAACGGTCGACCTGCCACAGGTGTTTAATATGTACATTCAGGTTTAGATGTCCAGAAGCAATGCTTCGGAAGGAGTGGTCGTGAGTATGTTCTGTTATCAGTGTGAGCAAACTTCCCAGGGAACTGGCTGCACTACCATGGGTATTTGCGGCAAGACCCCGGATACATCCACCTTGCAAGACGTGATTGTCTATATCGTCAAAGGTATAAGTCAATTTGCCCACCGTGCCCGACTGCTTGGTCAAACCGATTCTTTTGTCGATGAGGTGTGCCTTGAGGCGCTTTTCCTCACTCTCACCAATGTCAATTTTGACGAAAAAGAGCATGTCGATTACATCACCGGGCGGTTGTCCCAAGCCTTTGATAAAGCTCTTTCTCTCTATCTGACAGCCTGTTCTAAAGCCGGGGTAGAAGCAGAAAAACTGCAGGGTCCAGCTAAGTGGGGCCAACTAAAAACTGAAGCCGAGCTTTTGCAGTTTGGTTTAGCGATCGCCATCGTTAGGCGCGCGGACTCTACACCTGAAGACATTCTGTCGTTGCAGGAACTTCTAACCTATGGTGTTAAGGGTCTTGCGGCCTACGCGCACCACGCACAATTACTGGGTTTCCGTAACCCATCTATTTACGCCTTTGTCCATGAATCATTTAGCTACCTGGCTGAGAGCGAGCAGACCGCCGAGCGACTGCTTCAATATTGTCTTGAGGCTGGCAAGGTCAACTATCAAGTGATGGAGCTGCTCGACAAGGCTCATACCGAAAGTTACGGTCACCCCGTACCTACTCAAGTGCGCATCACGCCAGTGAAAGGCAAGGCCATTTTAATTTCTGGTCATGATATGAAGAGTCTCTATGAGCTGCTGAAGGTGACTGAGGGCACGGGTGTGAATGTCTACACCCATGGTGAAATGTTGCCCGCCCATGGTTATCCTGCTTTGAAAAAGTTTGCGCATCTGGTCGGCAATTATGGCGGTGCCTGGCAGAATCAACTGACTGAGTTCAACTCATTCCCCGGTGCCATTGTGATGACAACCAACTGTCTTAAGCCGCCAGCTGAATCATATAAAAACCGCTTGTTCACCATGGATGTAGTTGGTTTTGAAGGACTCAATAAAATTCAGAGTTATGATTACAGCAAAGTGATTGAAGCAGCTCTTGCGGCTCCAGGGTTTAGCGAAGATGAGCCAGCAAAGACTATCACTGTTGGTTTCGCCAGAAACGCTGTGCTATCAGTTGCGGCTCCAGTAATCGATGCGGTCAAACAAGGCAAGATCAAGCACTTCTTCTTAATTGGCGGCTGCGATGGTGCTGAATTTGCCCGCAACTACTTCACCGATATCGCCACCTCAATTCCTCAAGATAGCGTCATTCTCACCCTTGGTTGCGGCAAGTTCCGCTTTAACTTCAATGACTTTGGTGATATTGATGGCATTCCTCGCCTGCTTGATCTCGGTCAATGTAATGATGCCTATTCTGCTGTACAAATTGCTAGTGCTTTAGCCGATGCTTTTGGCTGCAGCATTAATGAACTGCCTTTGTCCCTAATCATTTCGTGGTTCGAGCAAAAGGCTGTGGCTGTGCTGCTTAGCTTGCTCTATCTGGGCGTAAAGAATATTCGCCTCGGTCCAAATCTTCCAGCTTTCATTACTCCGGGAGTCTTGAAGATTCTGGTAGACAACTACAACGTAATGCCAGTAACCACACCAAAAGAAGATTTGGCGCAGATCTTGCATGCGGTCTAGCTAGCTGAAGAGACTAAATAGAATCACGTTTTCGTGAGTAATATTTTTGTGCTTCCGCATATCGACCCATGTTTGATAGAGCATGACCAAGATCGTCTAGAGCTTGCTGTTTTAGTTTTACATCAAGAATCTGTTCGAAATTAGGTGCGTCTACTACGGCCTTGAGTGTCGTTTCTGCCAATGCTGGTCTCATTGAATTGAGATAGGTGCAGCCTAGTTCGCTAAGCAACATGAGAGTTCCTGGCGAACTCTTATCTTTGAAGTCGGAAGAATCAAGGGCTTCCTTTAGATAGTCGATCGCTTTTCCGTGCTCGCCTAGAACCATAAGAGTGTCGGACAACTGTCCGTAAGACTCAGCCAGGGTTGTGTTGGTGTGGTTCTTGTCTTTCTTGATTTCTTCGATTGTTTTGAGAATTTGCTCGAGCTTTTTCTTCTCTTGCTCAATCTTCTCTTTTGATTGGGCGGTGACTTCACTGCTGCTGCTGCTAGTGTTAGTAGCGTCTGACTCTTGGTTGCTCTTACTTTGAGCAGATTCTTTGCGTTGGTGGAAGTTGTAGTCGAATTTGAAGGACAAATTGAGTTGATCGTCGTCAGCCGTTGAACTAATATCAGCAAAGGGCTGAGCGTTCTTAACTGCTTCTATAGCGGCTTCATCGTTGGCGGCGTTGCCAGATGAGTCAACAATATGCACTTCTTTTACGAGGCCATGATCGGTTACTTCAAAACCGACATTGGCGCTGTAGCTATAAAGGCATCTTGGAGGCTTCCAGGCGGCTTTGATTTTGCGACTCATGACCGAGAGAAAGGCGTTGATTATGCCTTGGCCTTCGCTGCGGTAGAGCACAGCATCATCTTTGTGGCCCATTCTCTCTAGCAAGTCAGCCAAGAAATTTAAACGAGTGCCTAAAAGGGGATGGTTGTGGCTGAAGACTTCTTCTGATAGAGCCACGCTGCGCTTAATGAGTGGAAGAGCCTCATCAAAACGCTTTTCTTCTACTAGTGTTTCGGCCAGGTCATTCAAACATATTGCTACGGTGCCGTCGTTGACACTCGAAATGCTCTCGGCTAGCCCTAGGGCTTTGCGGTCTAACTCTTCAGCCTTGCTGTAGTCTTTTTGATAAAAATAGTTTGCTGCAAGCGCTGTCATAGCTTTGCGTTGACGCTTTTTATCGTCACTTTTTTCAGCACTTGCTTGCAGTTCGACAAAGCGCTTGGCCGCATCTTCATATTTTTTGTCGTCGCGTAGGTTTCTGCCTTCTTCTAGTGAGGCGTCCCAGCGGCTGGCCTCTTCAGCGCTCATGGCCGCCCAGACGGGGGCTAGAGAGCCTGTAAAGGTGGTGAAACTAGCAAGGGTGACTAGAGCGATTCGTTTGCTGAAATTCATGCCTGTTCCGACTTTTGAGAATTGAGTAGTGCTCTGTGAGCAGTTGATTATACCTGCTTGAGATGAGGTGATTGTGAGAGCGGCCCTGTCTAGTTCATGCCTAATTCATGTCCAGTTCATGTCTATTTGCCTCGGTATAACTTAGGCATGCCAAGTGGGAATTGCCCCACTGAAAACAGCTCGACTTACCACTAGTCCCCACAAAACAAAAAAAATGAGGTTGAATCAATGCCAATTCTTGAATCACACCACGAAGCCAAGAACTCCAGTTCTGATGTTGTTAGTCATGATGCTGGTCAATATGACGAAAGTTTGGCAGGGAAGCTCAGCAGAGAAGTGGGCTTGCTGTCTCAAATGCCCGGTGCTGCGCTGCAAGCGGCTGTCGAAACTCTACAAGATCCTGGGGATTTAGCTCTGAAACTTAGTGCTGGTTTCTTTACGGCTGTTGGCATAGCGGGCATTAAGAATAACCCCAATGCCTTTGGTGTTACTTTAGGCTCAATCCTTAAATTCGGGGTTGATGTTCTTGAGAAATCCGGCTTGGCTGTCATGGCAATAGATTGGGGCGGCCGAATTGGTGCGCCTATGGCCGCTACTTGGGAGAGCGGAGCCAACGACGCTGAAGCAAGAAAAGCTATTGGTCAAAATGTAGGCGAAGGCCTAGTTTACTACTCAGTCGGCCTGACCGGATTTGCCAGTGGTCGCAGACTTTACTTTAATGAATCCGCGCAATCTACTTCTGCTATCGCTCCGAGGTTATTTAAGAGCGAACTTGCTGGTTATTCTGGCAAAAACATAAATAGCCCTGCTCTTGAGAGGGGCCTTGCCCGTCAGGCCCAAGCTCTATCTGAAACTCCGACTTCACTCTCCAGCAGCGAAAGCTTTCTTAAACTAGCAGTCAGTGCTGGTTTTGCCGTGCCGAGAGTGCTCACTACTGGAGACAGTCGCAACTATTATGATCGCTATAAAATTTAGACGAGAGAATGCCGCTTAAGACTTTACGAGCCGCACTTTGAGCACGCCTTCAATAGCTCTAATGCTTTTTAAGACATCATCGGTGACGTCACCATTGCAATCAATCAAGGTGCAAGCGACGTCACCTCTTGAGCGGTTCAACATATCGAGAATGTTTAAATTGGCATTTGCGACACAGGCAGAAATGCGCTCGATCATGTGGGGAATGTTGGCATTGGCCACTATCAGGCGATTGCTTGGCTTGCCGGGTAGAGACATTTCCGGGAAATTGACAGAGTTATGAATGGTGCCTTTTTCGAGGAAATCACGAATCTGTTCTGCCACCATAATGGCGCAGTTTTCTTCGGCTTCTTCAGTAGAGGCGCCTAAGTGTGGCAGGGTAATAACTCTCTCTTGATCTTTTAGTTGATTACTTGGAAAATCGCAGACATAGGCTCTTACTCGCCCTGACTTGATTGCTTCTGAAACTGCTTTCTCATCAACAATAGCAGAGCGCGAGAAATTCAAAATGGTAATACCTTCGCGACACTTCGAGAGTCTGCGAGCGTCAATCAGGTTTTTTGTGTCTTCCAAAAGAGGCACGTGTAGCGTAATAAAATCAGATTGAGCAAGCACTTCAGTAACGCTTGAAAGCGACTTAACTTCCGATTGCAATTGCCAGGCATTGCTAACTGTGATGTGTGGGTCATAGCCCACCACTCGCATCCCTAGTGAGAAGGCAGCGTTGGCTACCTTTACTCCGATTGCTCCCAGGCCGACGACCCCGAGGGTTCTACCAGCAAGTTCAATGCCAACAAAGCGTTTCTTTTCTGATTCAACTTGTTTGTCAATTTCAGAATCAGTGCCAGTGAGGCTGCGGCTAAAGTCCCAGGCGGGCCCGATTTGCCTAGCTGCCATCATCATGCCAGCGATAACAAGTTCTTTGACAGCATTAGCATTGGCACCAGGTGTATTGAAAACAGGAACACCCAAGCTGCTGAATTGATCAACCGGAATGTTATTGACACCAGCACCGGCTCGACCAATAGCTTTGACACTTTCAGGGATGGGCCATTCATGCATGCTGGCTGAGCGCAGCAGCACAGCATCAGGGTTTTGCATCTCAGATGAAATCTCATAGCGCTCGCGCGGCAACTTTTCTAAGCCAGCGATCTTTATGTTGTTGAGATTCAATATTTTGAACATATGCTTCCTTCTGGGGTGCTCCCTTCTTGATAATTTCTCTTAGCCGTGGCGACGGGCAAAATCGCCCATGAACGATGTTAGAGCTTGAACGGCCTCAAACGTGACGGCATTGTAAAGGCTAGCGCGCATGCCTCCAACGGCCCTATGGCCAGCTAAGCCCAGTAGGCCGGCCTTCTTCGCCTCTTCTAAAAATAGTTTGTCTAATGCTGCATCTTTGAGAATGAAAGGAATATTCATGAGGGAGCGACACTCTTCTGACACAGGGTTTTGGTAAAACTCTGATTGATCAATTGTTGAATAAAGCAGCTCTGCTTTCTTCTTGTTGGTCTCGGCAATGGCAGACAGTCCGCCATTTTTCTTCAGCCATTGCAAAACGAGACCAGCGATATACCAGCTATAGGTTGGCGGGGTATTGGCCATGGAATCGTTTTTAGCGAGATTTTGATAGTCGAATAGAGTCGGTGCTTTGCTGTCGACTTGACCGATTAGATCGTCTCTAACGATGACTATAGTGAGGCCGGCCGGGCCTATGTTTTTCTGCGCACCGGCATAAATCAGGCCAAATTTTGAGACGTCAAATGGTCGAGATAACATGTTTGAAGACATGTCTGTCACCAGCGGAATTTCGCTAGCATCTAGAGATTGCGGAATGTAGTGAAACTCAACTCCGTGTATCGTTTCATTGGCTGTGTAGTGAAGGTAGGCTGCGTCTTTACTTAGCTGCCATGAGTCGCTACTTGGAATTGTTGTAAATTTGCCCGATTCACCTGAGGCAACTATGTTTACCTGACAATATTTGTTGGCTTCAGCAATGGCTCTTTCTGACCAGAAACCAGTATTGACATAGTCGACTTTGTTATTGCCCCTGAGCAAATTGAAAGGCACCATGGAAAATTGTGATGTGGCACCGCCTTGCAAGAACAAAATTTTGTAGTTTGCCGGAATGTTGAGCAGCTCTCTTAAATCGGCCTGACTTTGTTCGACGATTTGGCCAAATTCTTTGCCGCGGTGGCTCACTTCCATAATTGACATGCCTGAACCATGCCAGTCGAGCATTTCTTCTTTGGCAATCTCTAACACTTCTTCAGGTAGTGCTGCTGGTCCAGCGCTGAAGTTGAAGGGGCGCTTCTGAGCACTTGACGAGTTTGTGCCGCAGGGGGCTTGTGAGGTGACTGGAGTATTGGTCTTTGTTTCCGCTTTAGTCTCAGCTTTAGTCACGATCTTCCCCTTGGCAAGAATCTAGTAATCTGCCCCTAGTTTGGCCACAGACAATAGAATGGTCGCGCACCTTTTAGATGTTGGGAAGGGTTTATTACTACTTGTCTCAAAATGCTTAATTGTGTGTATTCAGTTTGACAGGCTCAGTGCCAGCTGTTTTGCCTTTTTCTTCGTTTTTATTATCGCCTTTGTCATCTGAAGAAGTCACCACCGGCGGTGCGGTAACAATTGTCGATGGGCTAATTACAATAGTGACATCGGAGCAAGCGTGCGGCTCTAAATGAACCACCACGGCATAGTTATCTAGCTCAGCTATTGAGTCTTTGAGCTTAGCAACCAAGTCGTCGTCGGCCCTGTAACTACTTGCGATTACCTGCTCGTGTTGACACTCGCTCAGCTCTCCGCGTTGCTGATATTTGACGTTATAGCCCTTCTCTTTTAAGCGCGCTTCTAAATTCTTAGCGATTTCTTCGCAGCCTTTGGGATAACGCAAAATGATCGATACTGGCTTGTCTGAATAGGCAGCAGCACACTGAGCTGCGAGGCTGTCATTTGAAGCAACATCACTGGCCATAGCATCGCTACTAGCTTCCATTGCTAGGGCTTCATCACTGCGTGGATTTCTTCTTGAGTGAATAGTGGCTCCAGTATTGTTAGCTATCACACTAACCGATTGTGGCGCACCGGTCATGCGATGAAGCATCAGGGCGCTGGCCTCGGGCGATGGTACCCAATAGCTGCCACCACTAATAGTGACGGGTTCCCCCGGGAGCATTGCCGTCTGTATTTTGTTCGGCTTAATTTCTTTACTGAAGGCTGCCAGCTTAAGCATGTCTTCGACAGTTAAGTCTGTGCGCACATACTCTTCTGCTAATTTACAGAGCTCTGGCATTTTTAGGAGAACTTGCGGCTCTTCTAATTTCTTCTTGACCTGGCGCAAGAACCATTGCTGTCTTTCAATGCGGCCAATATCACCTTTGGCATCGTGACGATAGCGTACGTATTCTTCTAGTCCAGCCGCGTCTAGCTTGTTTATGCCAGGCTCTAGAGCAATATTAAGCCGACCGGCCCTATCTCTATAGTGCATGGGCTTTTCAATCAAGATTTCTACTGGGCCCAGTGCTTCGAACACTTTCTTCAGACCCTGGGTATCAATCACTATGTAATGATCAATAGGAACTGCAAAATCTTCACCAATAGTCTTCACCGCTAGTTCTGGACCGCCAAAGGCATGGGCCGAATTGATTTTATCGACGCCGTGATTGTCGGCAATGCGCACCCGCGAGTCGCGCGGAATGGACACTAATGAAACTTTCTTCGCTTCGGGGTCAAGGCTGGCGATAATCATGGTATCGGAGCGGCAGCCTGTAAAGCGTTCGGTGTCACGGCCATTGCTGTCGACACCCATGAGTAGAACGTTCATGCGGCTCTCTAGCTTTGGCCAAAGGCTAAAGTCGGCAAGGCTCTTGTTTTTGTTAGCGGTGTTGGTTGTGGCTGGTGGCGGAAGAGTCTGTGCCAGATTAGATTTGCCGCTCAAGGGGGTGTGGCTATAGAAATTTTTGAGCTGACCCATGGCCAGAAGACCAATGCCAACGCCTATGGCCGTTGCCAGCAGAATCTGCGGGGCTGAGGGTAATTGGAATCTTTTGCCGTTGTCGCTCAAATGTTCATCTCTAAAATTGGTTACTTACAACCATATAGTGACAATATTAGCCTGCATCTTCCATCAGCGGATTAGCTATACTGGGTTTCTGTAAACATTTGAGCTAGATTTTACCGGCAATTATCAACTAAATCCGGTTTTGGTAAAGTAGAGCTAGAAATCAAGTAGTCTTGTGGCCCATTAGTGGTGCTTAAGCTCAAAATCCAGGAATCAATGGTACACCCATCAAATGTCAGGAAAGGCGGTATCGGTGCAGGTGGTGTCGACAGTCGGCAAATCAGACGATCAAGAGCGGCTCGTTGGTCCGAGTGGATTTTTAGAGCTTGGTGGCAATGTCTTGGTTGTGGACTTCGGCAAGGTATTTCTTGAAGATACTGTAGTCGGTTTTCTTTACGAAGACGGTTTGCTTAAAAATGGCAGCTCGCCTGATAGTGAAGATTCCCAGTGGCGCTTAATAGATGATCTAGAGGGCTGCATCTTTCGCGGAATTGACTCGGCTGGGCTTGAGCTTGTCATTCCTAGCTCTGAATACGGTGGGCCCACAGGAAAGCTTGTCTACAATGGCCAGTCTTATAATGTTTTGAATGGTCGCATCGCCACCGAAGAGCATACATTGGTCGGTGAGTTCCACGACACTGGCTTAGTCACTGTGCGGGATCGTTACACCAAAGTGGCTCGGCGAGAGCTTGATGAGTCAGCCATTCTCAATCTTACTTTCGATGGTGTTCGCTCGGATGGTTCGGCTTGGAAGTATGAATACAGTAGGCCGCTTTCTCGCAAAGATAAGTCGTACGCCGAAAATGAGATTATTCGCTATTTTCAAGATTTTGATAGATTGAGTGTTCATCAGAAAAAGTATGTCATCGATAGTCTCAATATTTGGTCTGCCAGTGGCATTCTTCAGGTTGTAAGAAAGTCTGAGGGCAATGCTGCTCTGGGTAATGTCAAACACGGAGCGGCTGGAGTGACGCGGGTTCGCTCGGGGATGGTTGATCTCGACCTAGAAGAGTTTGATCGTGATATTGATTTGTTCAAGCGTTTTGGTGCACTGGCTGTAGTATCAACTAGAGTGCAACCATATGTGGAAGTGCGTATTAACTTAGTGGTTTCCCACGAGTTCGGACACCAGCTTCAGTTCTGTCTTTCACAGTCTCTGCAAGATCGAGTGGCCGAACTTTATGCTGCTCGCCTCAAGCGTTCTTTGAAGATGTGCCCGACTCCGGCAGGCTATGAAGGTGGTTCGGAAATTCTTCGACCTGAGTATGTGCCTAACCGCATGTTTGTCTCTGGCTATGCCAAGGCTAGCAAGTTTGAGTACTGGGCCGAGAGCGTAGCTGCGTTCTCTGTTCCTGAGGGCCGTCGTCTTTTGCGCGAGCTAGACCCGGCCATTCACAAGATGTTAACTGAAATAGTGAAGCATCCTGAGAGTGCTTTTACTCCAATATTGACCGAGCCATTGCTCGACTTACAGTCTAGTCTGAGGCTGGGAGGAGAGTTGAAAGAGGATTTGCTCAATTGCTGACCTCTTTCCTGCCACACTTGCGACCTCTGGTATCTGTGACTAAAAAAACTCTACCCATTCTCTTCGCCCTTTCCTTCGCTCTCAGCGGTCTAACCGTGAGCGAGCAGACACTGGCGGCTTCAAATGGCACTCAGCCTGTGCTTAAAGCAATTGATCCATCTGCGGCAAAATTGGATGCGCCACCGCCGCCAGAAGCAACTGTGGACCCAGGTCGAAAGTTCAATCAGAGCAACCCTTTTAATAGTGCTATTCAGGGCCGACCACTTGGCTCCCCTCCTGGAAATTCTGGGGGCCAGCAGTTTCAATCTACTCCAGTTAGTGGTATGACCGCGCCAGGCATGAACGCATCAGGAATGATGAGCCCACAGTTTGACCAGAGCCAAGCTCCTAGTATGGTCAGTGCAGCCGATGAGCAGCGAGTCACGCGCCTTGAAAAGCAGGCCTTTGGTAATACCTATCCAGAGCATGAAGTTGACGATCGCCTTGAACACTTAGAGAAAGAGGTACTTGGGGGTAAGCATGACGGTCAGCTAGCTGAGCGCATTGCCCGCTTAGAGCAGAAATTATTAGGTGGTACTGCTTTTGGTGGCGCCTTTGGCGGCACGCCTGTTGGTCAAGCTGCCATTCCGCCCAGTAATATGGTTAGCGGCGGCTATGGTGCTAACAATAATTTGACCCCGGTCAATATGTCTGGCAATAACTATATTCCTACGTCTGGTTATGGGGCACCTACATATGGGGCGCCTGCTTACCCACCGGCGCCTTCCTCAGGTTATCCTGCGCCCATGGCTGTGGCACCCGATGGCAATAACCAGCCCCAGTACTCGAATAACTCACCTCCTGCCGCTGCTGGCAATGCGCCATTACCCAACCAGAATTGGCCCAACCAGAATTTACAGGCTCAGAGACCGCAAATTCCTGCTAACCATTTGCCACCAGGACAGGTGGCAATGCCTCCAGCCTGGAATACCCAACCCAATTTCTCTCCTCGGGCTTATGGCTTAGCTCCCGCTCCCAGTCCAGTGCCTGGAGCTAGTCCTGGCACTGTTTCTGCTTCTGGTTCTGCATCAGCTTTTAGACCCGGGGCTCCTAATGGTGCAAACCCTGCAAAGTCTGCCACGGCTAGTGGCGCCGCTAAACCTGCTGCAGCTAGCCGCAGTCAACCCACGAGCCCTGCTGGCAGTGCCAATGCTGCTAATAATTCGACTAACGCTCCGCTCAAAATTGCTCAAAATACCGGCTCTAACTATTCGCCCCCGGCTCCTGTGGCTAGTTCGCTTATTATCGACTCCGCTGTGGTCGCTAACTCTCTCAATTATGATGGTCAGGCTGGTGATTACCTGGGCGCTATTCGACGCTTGAGCACCGGGCCTGACGGTGCTCCAGTGTTTGCCCACTGGCGGCAGTTTCCTGTGCGAGTGCGCTTGCCCCTCGGCTCTCCAGAGTCATGGCAACGCAATCTAGAGGCTGTTATAGCGCGCTGGGACCAGTATGTGCCTGTTAAGATTGCTCTGCCTAGTGAGCCCTCAAATGTAGATGTGCTCTGGGTTAATCAGTTGCCTCCGAAAGCCTTGGGGGTTTGTCGTCTCAATATCGTCAATGGTCAAATGCAGGTTTGGGTATATCTTTTGCGCCCGAGCTTTTATGCTGCAGATGTGCCGGAAAGAACTCTAGCCGGTGTTTTCACCCGGGAAATGGGGCATGCCCTTGGTCTTTTTGGTAAGTCTGACAAGAATACCGATTTGATGTATGCCGCTGAGAACGGCAGCTCAAATGTCAGCGCTTCCGCTAGTGCCTCTTCTCCTAATGCAGCTGCCGGGGCAAAGAAGAAAGCACCGGTTAAGTTTGCTGGTATAGGTGTGCGTGATATCAATACATTAAAGCGTGTCTATGAGGCTGCACCTTCCCCTCCTGGTCTAAGTCTTTCTCAGCCTTTGGAATGGGCAACCAGTTATTAGGCCTCACCTTAGAACACCTAGGATTAAAGCAAAAAGGGAAATACTTCAGTACTCAAGTATTTCCCCTTCTACTTCTGGGCATTTAAGCCCCTAGTTAATAGACATCACCTTGTAACCGCTTGGGATCACGAAAAGCTCTGCCGACGGAGCCGCGGTACTGATCTTGGTTAACTGCATACTGGTGGTTGTGCCAGCTGTTTTGATCGTGCTCTTCACCAAGATTTGAGCACTGTTGTCGACCCAAACTTCTGATTCGGTGCCGTTTTCTTTGTAGCTCCATCCATGGCAACTGCGGCCATCAATGTTTTTCACGCCGAGGTCTTTGGCGTTCTTCTTTTTAGCGGTCTCTGCATCCATATTGCCTTCGTAGCCTTGCTTAAGAGGCATTTTTGTGATCATTTTTTGAGCTTCCATGATTGAATAGCAGATTTTGCCTGGGTAGTCGCTGATTGAGACTACTTTGTAAGAAGGGCCCTTGCTCTCTGAGCGCAGTTTGCCTTTGCCGTCAGAGGTCAAGCGCATTTCGGTTTTGCCCGCAGCTGAAACACATTCGTAATTGGCGTCGTACACTTTGGGATACAATTCAGCTTTTTTGTCAGCTGCTTGGACGGCAGCGGCGCTGGTTAGTGATATCACGGCAAGAGCCAGTGATGCTAAGACTTTCATGCATATCTCCTATCAAGTTTTAATGATTACTCTGGCGGCTGATGAGACTACCACAGTATTTAATCAAGCCTTCCTTTGAAATTGCTCATACCATTTGGTCCATAAAAGGTGCAAAATTCATATTGCAGGAAGCCCATGAAAGAGCAACTATGGCACCACATTAATTAGGGGGAGCACTTGAGATGGCCACCGATACGAAGATTCAAGAGTTAACGATTGCCCATAGCCCCGATACTGATGATGCTTTCATGTTCTATGGCTTGCACAAGGGGGCAGTTGAAACTGGCGGTATCAAAGTTAATCAGGTGATGAATGACATTCAGTCTCTCAACCTGGAAGCTCTCAAGGGTCGCTATGAAGTTTCTGCTATCTCCTTTGCTGCTTATCCTAGCGTGCGCCATATCTACAAGCTCATGTGCTGCGGCTCTAGTATGGGCGAAAATTATGGACCAATGGTGGTGGCATTGCCAGGCACCACTATCGATGATTTGAAAAATATGACCGTGGCCATTCCCGGTAAAGAGACTTCAGCTTACCTCACTGTGCGGCTCTGGCAGCGCAGCTTGGGCATTCCTGAGTTAAATGTCGTAGCCGTTCCGTTCGATCAAATTGTGGAACAGGTACTGAGTGGAAAAGTCGGAGCTGGTTTGATTATTCATGAAAGCCAATTGACTTATGCCCAAGAAGGTTTGACCAAGCTTGTCGACCTTGGCGTTTGGTGGCAGGCTGAAACTGGGCTGCCATTGCCATTGGGCGGCAATGCTGTGCGCAAAGATCTCGGCGAAGAGATGATGCAGGAGGCTGCCGCGATCTTCAAGAGCTCAGTGCAGTATGCCTTGGCCAATCGCACAGAGGCGCTTCATTATGCAATGTCGTTTGCTCGTGATATGGACGAAGCAACTGCAGATAAGTTTGTCACCATGTATGTCAATGATTTGACTGTTGATTGCGGTGAACGCGGGCGTGAAGCCGTTCGCCTCTTCTTCCAAAAGGCCTTTGATACTGGTATTTATGAAGAGCTAATAGTGCCTGAATTTGTGGTCTAAGTCTGTGGTCTAAGTCTATGATTTAGGGCTGATTGACAAATTGCTTCACTGCACCGACGTAGCCGGCTGCATTGATTAGGCCGATGTCGTTGTGACCCTCACCATGACAGGTATACATCTGCTTGGGTGGAAGGGCTTTGCTGTACATCGTTTCACAGTAGCTGAAAGGCAAGATCGTGTCTTTGTCTCCATGCATGAACAATATAGGTGGGTGAGCTTCTTGCACAGCGCTCAAGTTGTCGAAGTTTGGTTCTGGCACTAAATTTGGCGGTAGGACCCAGAGAAAGAAGAGCTTGTCTCGTGCTGCTTGCAGCAAAGATGGGAAGCCTGATTGCAGAATTACTTTTCCCACTTTGCGATTTTTCATGATATTAGTGGTGACACCACAACCTACTGATTCGCCGTAGATTATTATGTTCTCTGGCTTGTAGTGCAAGGTGTTGACGACATAGTCGTAGGCGGTCAGGCCATCGCTCAGGGCGTTGGCACAGGTGGCACTGCCACCACTTTCGCCAAACCCTTGATAGTCATAGAGAAAGACTGAGGCGCCACTGTTGACGAGCAGCGAGGCTAAGCCTACACGGTGACCGATATTTCCAGCATTGCCATGAGACACCAAAATGACTTTGTCGCTTGGTTTTTCTACCAACAAAGCAGCCAAGGTTTCGGGCTTTTTGAAGCCGATGTCTTTGCTTAGCTTCGGTAGGGGGATTTTAATCTCTCTACTTTTTGTTTTGAAAAGCTGGTCAAGTTTGCTTAGTTGGGGCTTCCAGCTGACGTCATACATTGGGTGCAGCACTGCAGCGTCTTTAAAGACGTAGAGCAAGAGCAGACTCAGGGCAACGTACAAGAAATAGAGCTGAACCACTGCCTTGATGATTTCTTTCCAGTGAAATTTATTGGGCTTGGTTTTCTTTTGCTTGGTTACTGAGTGCTTAGACTCGACTGGAAGCTGATCTTGCCCCATGCTAATTTCACGCTCTTGCTTCTGTGTCTGATCTTGATTGCTTGATGCAGTTGATGTTTGAGGCGTCAATGTTTTTCCTCACAGAATATGGGTGGATATTCCAATCTTATAGTCGCTTGTTCCCCACCGGGTGGACGGGCAGACAATTTGTAAAGTGTTGGCAGCTCCGGAACAACTTAACCGAAGGTAGTTATGTGTTAGTGGCCGCCGGGTGGTTGGGCATGATGCTAAAATCTTGGAGCGACTTACAGATCAGAGATTACGGTTCACCTCATGGATGCGATGCAGGAAACGATCGGTTGGGAAACCTACTTAACGGCTGGCAGTAAGGCTCTTGGCCTTAGTCGTTATGATGATGCCGAAAAGCTTTTTCAGAAGGCCTTGATGGAAGCTCGTAAAGAGCTTCAAGAAGGTGCTAAACCGGCTGAAGTTGCTGCAGCGACTGCATCGTCAGAAAGTACAGCGGCAGCTTCAGAAAGTGCAGCGGCAGCTTCAGAAAGTACTGCCGTAACAGCCGATCATGCCCTTGTCGGTGACAATGCTCAATTGGCTGAAATAGGCGTAGCTCGTATCTCGGCTAAGATGGGCGAACTTTATTTGGTACAAGGAAAATTCAAAGAGTCTGAGGCCTTTCTCAAGCAGGCCCTCGATTTGTTTGAGCGCACCCACGGCAAAGAGAGTAAGCCCGTGGCTGATTGCCTAACTGAAATGGGAGCGGTTTACCGTGCCCAGGGCAAGTATTCGTCGGTGGAACCGCTTCTGCGTCGCGCTCTGACTATTTATGAGAGTGAAGATTCAGAGCAGCAAGATCCGCTTGAAGTGGCCACTATGCTTGGTAATTTGGCTGATTTCTTGCGCGCTCACGGAAAATACAATGCCGCTGAGCCATTGTTCCAGCGGGCTCTAGCCAAACGTGAGTCGGTGCTTGGACCGGACCATCCTTCTATTGGTCCCTACTTGCACAATCTAGCCTTGCTCTATCACGCGGAAGGTAAGTACGAGCAGGCCGAACCGCTCTATGCCCGAGCTGTGCGGATGTTCGAAGAGACTTGGGGGCCGGACCATCCCAGTGTCGCCACCGTGCTCAACTATCAAGCAGAGCTTTATCGCATGCTGGGTGATTTCGCCCGCTCCGAGAAGATTCACTGGCGCGCTTTGAAGATAAGACAGACAGTGCTTGGTTTGCAGCATCCCAGCACGGCCCAGACCTTAAGTAATCTAGCTTTGCTATTCCATATACAGTGCAAGTACGACCAGGCCGAGCCTCTCTATCAGTCATTGCTTGAGATTCGTACCAAAGACTGGGGCCCTAAGCACATGCACGTGGCTGAGGTGCTTAATTCGTTGGCCGAGGTTTATCACGACCAGGAGAAATACGCCGAAGCCGAGCCGCTTTACTGGCGCGCCGTTGAGATTATCCAAGAGAATATGGGTCACGAGCACCCCACTGTGGCCAAGGCTCTGCGCCGCTTGGCTCATCTCTATGAAGAACAAGAAAACTTTAGCGAAGCTGACCGCCTCTACCGTTGGGGCCTTGGTGTTAGCGAAAAAGCCCTGGGTGCAGAGCATCCAGAAGTCGCTGAACTGGTAGCGCGCTATGCCGCATTGCAGCGCAAGCTGATTCTCGATGACGACGACAGCGACGATACCACCGAGATTCTCTGGCGAGATTAGTTTCGAAATTTAGCTGACTGGCACTAGCTTTGAAGCGCCGGGCATACCGACTTTGAGCTTCTGACGCACGCCTTCACCGGCAAGAATACCGCTGGTTGCTGCTTGCCCTACACCGCGTGTCCACGAGCTAGAATCACCAATGATGAAGAGGTTGGGCACATTGGTTTCCATATTCTTGTTCACTGAAATTGAGTCCGGATAGCTCTTGCACTCAGGAGCATAGAGCAGAGTTGATTCACCAGCTACTCCGGGGCAGATCTTATCGAGGGCATCGAGGTACTCAATGATGCTTTCCAAAATGCGGTGGGGATAGGCTAGGGAAATATCGCCGCACTCCGCTTCTAGTGTCGGTTTGATCAAGTTGTTGGTGAGAGACTTTGTTCTTCTGCCCGCTTTGAGATCGCCTAAACGCTGAACTAGTGGGCCGCCGCCAGCAAGCATGTTGGCGATTTTAGCAATAGTTTGCGAATACATTTGCGGGTTTTTGAACGGTCTGGTGAATGTTTTTGAGACCAGCACTGCAAAGTTGTTGTTCTCAGACTTTTCGTACATCTTCGAGTGGCCATTAACCAGCACATAGTCGCGATGGTTTTCTGGAGTGACAAAGCCTTTCGGGTTCGAGCAGAAGTTGCGCACCACATCGCCAGAGTGACGGCTTCTGTAGTAGAGCTTCGGCTCGTAGAAGCGCTTATCGACTTCTTCTGTGAAGAAGGCACTGGTTTCAACGCGAATACCAATATCGACTTGGCCAGGGTTAATATCGAGAGCTTTATAAAACTCTTGCTGGGTGAGCCAGGCTGCGCCGCCGCGACCAACTGAGACTATGCACATGTCGAAAGTATCTTCGACCTCTTCTTCGGGTTTGCGATAGCGGTCTGAACGCACAGCAAATTTCTCGTTGCGACGCGCTACTGAAACCACTTTCTTGTCAAAGTGAAAGACTATGTTTGAGCCCTTAGCCTTAATTTCATTGAGAATGCTGGTGTTGATGGCTGGGGCATTGTCAGAGCCGCAGTGCAAAAGTTCTTGATAGTGATAGACCATGCCAGCCATAGTGGCCTTCTTCTTGATCCAGTCAAGATCTTCGCTATTGGGTTTAACTACTGGTATTTCGCAAGGTGCATGTTGCAAGATTGTAGCTCTGACCATGTCTAGGCGCTTTTGCAGTTCAGCTTCGCCGACCAGGTCATAGAGCCGCCCACCGATTACCGGTGAGGCTGAAAGTATTACTTTGAAGTCGTTCCAGCTGCCAGCTGACTGGCCTGGGGCGCAGTAACTGCAAGCTTTGGGCGGGCATACGGTCAATTTGCCCTGGTCGATAGGGCAGGCATAGCGCTTCTCGTAGGTTGGACCAACGTCAAAGACGTGTACTTCAATGTCTGCGCCAGCCAACTCTTTGAGAGCGAAGAGGCCGGAGGCACCGAGGCCAATAAGAGCGAGTTTTTGCATAATTTACCGTGCTGCCACCAAATCGTTAAGCTTAAAAGCAAACCATTATCCTACCATCGTTTGGCAGGGTTGCTAAGAGAAGATTGCGAGGCCTTTATAGAAGTTTTTCTTAATCTGTACATGGGTGCCATTTGTTTCAATGTTGCCCCGGTTCTAATTGTTACTTTGGGTTTGCTGGCGGTTTCGGTTTTGCTTTCGCTGTCGCTTTAAATCTGTCGGCTGGAGTGATTCGTTCTTTATCGCTGGGTATCAAACAGGTAGTTGTTTGGGGAGTTTTTATATGTGTAAATTGCTACAACTTGCCTTAGCCTTTTCGCTCGCTGTTTCCTTCAACGTCGAACAGCAAGGGCCTGCTTCTGCTCAAGCGTCATCTCCAGCTTTGACCGGACCGACAGAAGTCGGCACAACCACTATGGCCGCTGGCCAGTATCAAGTAACTGACAAGGCTAATGGCAAGGTTTATGACCTGATGGTTACCGGCAAAGGCAACATGATTCTTAGTCCCAGTGCTTCCGCCGCAGCTGTCCCTGCTCCCACAGCTACGGCCGCGGCAGCGGTTGGTGCACCTGCAGCTGTTGTGAATTCTAGTGCTGCTGCTAATACTGCTGCTAGTGCAGCCGCTCCGGCAAGCGCTGCCGCCTCGCCATCAGGTGCATCTAGCGCTATCAATAATTTGGTCAATCAAGGTATGCAAAGAGGCATGACCGAGCTGATGAAGCGTGGCGCCACCAATCAGCTAAAGAATTTAGTCAAGTAAGGCACTACTAACTAGTCGGCAATTACAGTTGGCACCTGAGAAACAACTGCAAGTTTGTCAATCAAATCTTGCCAATCACTCTTGCCAATTTTTGCTATGAGCTCTTCTTGGGCGCATTCCCATAGTGGTGTGGTTAGTCTCAATATTCGCTTGCCATGATCGGTAATGACGATACGCTTTATTCTTCTGTCACCCAGCGGTCCATCAATAGCTGAATCTTGCTCGACAAGGCCTTGGTCTAGCATGGGCTTGAGCGTTCGTGTAAGCGACGTGCGGTTCATACCGAGGCTTTCAGCAATGTCTTTGATCGAGTGAGATTTACAAAGAAAAGTCGTAACGAGTATGGTTAATTGCGTGCTTGTTACTCCTGCCGGCGCCAGCACAGCGTCATAATACTGAGTGACTAAGCGAGACGCTTTTCGAATATGCGCACAAGTGCAACCGTCTGCAATCAAGCGGCATATTCTTAGATCTGGTTCGCTACTTTTCATGGGCACAAAAGAAAATTGTAAAAACTGAAATTCTAAAGACCGAAATCACAAAAAAACAAAGGCTGTTCTCGCATTGATCAATTGGGTGTATATACACGCATTTTTGGAATCCCAGCTCATGGTCTTTGAATTGTAAATTAGGTGTATATACACCTAATTTGGAGAACAGAGATATCTATTACGATTTGAGGAAAGCCCCAAAAAAGTTTCAAATAAGTTTCTAAACCAGAGTTTTAGCGTCAATAAATCGGTGAGTGCGCCCGGTGTCTAGCTTGGTTAACATGGTTGAGATTTCAGAGAAAATCAAATCAGTTACTTTGGCGATGGTTGCCTTTTTCTCTTTTTTGAAATCAGCATAGTAGACACTCAAATCAATTGCTTCGCCTACGTCAATCAAAATTTCACGGGGGCCTTTGATAGTCGGGTCACCATCAAAGATTTCTATTTCCATGCGTTCGATTACATCTGAGTAGCGCTCTTGAGTCATGTGCTCAGTGACGTAACCATCGTAAATACAAATGAAAGTAACTACGCGATTGAGGTCTCGGTAATAGCTTTTGTAGACCCGCTGTTTCTCTTCGTGCACTTGCCGCTCGTATTCAGTCATTTTCTTTTCGTCTTCGAAAATGAAGTCATCCAGCTTATTGCGAAGAATGCGCACACATTCTAAATCGCGAGCGTCTTTCGGTAATTCAATTTCAAGAATGCGAGCGAGATTATTTAAAATGTGCCTGCGTAGCGCTTTCAATCTTTCGTTCATGCCAAGTGGTGGTTGTGCATTTGTCGTAATGCCATATTCTTTCTCTATGGTGCCAAGCATTTTTTCGGCAAGAGCACGCATGCGATTGTAGAAACTAAAGTCTTCAGGAGATACGATACCTAGCTTGTTTTCGAGGGTCTTTAGAGTTTCGCGCAGGGAGCTAGAGACGTCATAGGGATAGGTATATTTCATGGCGATTGGTTGAATGTAGACAGTTTTCTCGTCTTCTCCTGGGCCAATTTTGGCACCGCCTTTTTCCATATCTTGCATGGCCCAGAAAGCCATTTGTGCTGCTCCGGATTCAAGGGGCATGACGGTATCATTTTGTCTTGATAGTTCGCCTTCAGGAAATAGCACTAATTTTTTACGGCCCTCAGAAAGAATGCGGCGAGTGGTTTTAAACGATTCGCGATCGGCAGCTCCGCGCACCACTGAGTACACACCAAGGTGTTGTAGCCACCAGCCATTGGCACCGTTGTCATAGTCGAATACTTCGCGGGCGGCAACAAAATTAAAATGCTCGCCAGCAGCTCTGGCAAACATACCGACAACCTGCGGGTCGTGGCGGTTTGAGTGATTGGGGCAAATCATGGCGTGCTTGCCTTTAAGCTTGGCGAAGCGCTCGAGGGCACCTTCTTTTATAGTCACTCTGGTGTCGTGCAGCTTCAACTTCATGTAAAGTGGCAGGACCAGATTTACATACCAGATCAGGGCAGGGCTTTCTAAAGGGGGGCGAAAATCGAGCATTTTGACCTCTGTTTGCGAGATCAAAATTGTAACCGCTCGAAAACCATAATCCCTTAATTATTGAATCGGCTCAAACGTAAAACCAAGGTCTTTACTGCGCCTGATAATTTCTCTTGTAGACTTGATGCACTGGCTAGGATGCAGCCCTTCATGTAAGACTACCAGCTCGTTTCCGGGGATTTGTTTCATGATGCGCGAGACTACCGCATCTTCGCCAATGGGGCGAAAGTCATCGGCCATGGCCCCCCAGTAAACTGTTGACATGCGGCGCTCTTTTAAGGCTTCGGCGCAGCGTTTGTCCATGATGCCGTAAGGAGCACGAAATAGGGTGGGGCCAGTGCCAATAATATCGGTAATCAATTGATTGGTTTGATCAATTTCTTTTTCCACAGCCTTGCGTGTTAGATTTGGCAAAAATGTGTGGGTCATGGAGTGGTTACCGATAATGTGACCAGCTTTGTATACGGCTTCCACAAGCTCTGGGTAGAGCCTAATATTTTCACCGATGAAGAAGAACGTGCCTTTCACTTTTTCATCCTCTAGCACCACCAGTAGTTCCCTTGTGGTGGCAGGGTTTGGTCCGTCATCGAAAGTGAGATTGATAGGAGTCTTTTCGTCGTGTCTAGTGTAGCGGTTCTTAGACCAGTAGCCAGCTGGCAAAATTGGCTTAGCCAGCGCTCTTAAAAAGGTCATATTGAACTTATGCATGCGGTTTTCAAAGTCATGGCTACCGCTGCGAAATTCATACGATTGCTCAGCCACTTGTTCGTCAGAATCTGGACGCTCTGCCTTCTTTTGGCTGGCTATATCGTTATCATTTTTGTTTTCAGAACTATCGCTAAGGCTAGACATGAGTGGTTTCACCAATGTCTTTAGCATTGCCAGAACTCATTTTTGTGGCATTCTGAATTAAGGCATGGATTGCTCGACGAGCCCGTTCTCCCACTTCACTAGAGCGCCTCTGGGCAATAGATTCGATAGCACTGGCAAAGGCGTAGAAGCGTTCGATAGATAGATGTGTGGCTTTCGGATGGGGCAATAAACTGCGCAGGTAGCCGCGTAAGTTATTTGATTCTTTTTCGGTCAATGGGTCAAGCAGTGTCAGCAGTGGCTTGAGCATCTTTACTGATACCAGCGGACGCTGGTAGCTAATCACGCCTTGTGAGAGTGCCCTGTGAATTAGGCGACATTGCTTTAGTGGTGCCTTTTTGTCGCGATCACCTTTAGGTGCTTGGGATAGTTCAACCTTCCACAAATCGAAGTCATGCAATATGTGCAAAATTGAAGGGGCGGTTTGTCCAAAGGTTGTATTAACAGGAAGAAGCCCATAAATGAAAGGTCTCGACTCACATTTGTCGACATCTTTTGAGACGTTCAAAAGCACAGAGGCAATATTTGTTGAGCGCACAATGATGGCTTGTTCGTTTACCTGGTTGATGCGCCCGGGGGCAAAGGCAACTTCTTTTACGGCAAATTCTTGGCAGAGCAGCATGTCGAGAACGCCATCTCCGACCAGGGCGCCAAATTCAGCGGTGGTGATGTTTCCGGCAACAAAGTAAATGGTAACTTCAGGAATTTGCCGGCCGAACTTTATCGAGAGAACACCAGTCACCCTCTCAAGGCTGAGAAATTGCATCACATTGAAGAGAGTGCCTTCTCTTACAGACGTTATGTGAAAGCTGATGCCCAAGAGCGCTCCCAATAATGCATTAGATCTAGACCGTCAACCTTATAGATTATATGGCACGGAAGGCCGTAAAGCTTGTAAAACTACTTGCTCTTGAGGGTTTCGAAGCGCTGTTCGAGGGCTTTTGCTACTTCTTTGCGGTCATCGAAGTCTATGGTTGAGTCTTTCAGGATCTGATAGGTTTCGTGGCCTTTGCCCGCTACTACAATGACATCTTTCGGGCTGGCGGCCAGTACGGCCGCTTCTATGGCTCTAGCGCGGTCGGCTTCTACAGTGACGCCTTTGAGACGCTTGATGCCTGTCAAAATGTCGGCGATGATTTGCTGCGGGTCTTCAGAACGTGGATTGTCTGAAGTCACCACCACTTCGTCGGCTAAGTTTTCAGCGATTTCTCCCATCTGAGGGCGCTTCGATGAGTCACGGTCGCCGCCACAGCCGAATACTGCTATTAGTTTGCCATCTTCAGGAACTAGAGCCCGCGCGGCTTTGAGTACGTTTTCTAAGCCATCAGGAGTATGGGCATAGTCAACGATACATAGAGGCGAACGGTCTTGGGCTGCCAAATGAGGTGGGGGTGGCACGACTTCAAAGCGACCAGAAACACCACTGAAGTCTGTTAAGGCTTCGGCAATTGCTTCTTTTTCTAGGCCTTCGCCCATGCAGACTGCCATGGCAGCCATGATGTTGTAAAGGTTGAAGCGACCAGTCAATTTTGTTGAGAAAGATATGACACCACTGGGAGTGGCAAGCGTAAGCTTCATGCCAGAGAAGTCGAAGTTGCCTTTCTTTACGTGAATAGAGGCTTTTTCGCTGTAACCATAGGTAATGAGATTGATGTCTTTAGCTGTGGCCTTGATGAATTCTGGGGCCAGTTCATCATCTAGATTAATAACTGCAGTGCGCGGATTAACTGCACTTTTGCCAAGCATCTCAAAGAGCTGGCGCTTAGATTGCCAGTAATGCTCCATGGTTTTGTGGAAATCTAGGTGATCTTGGGTGACATTGCTCAGGCAGGCTGCTGCAAAGTGACAACCGTAGACTCTTTTGAGAGCGAGGGCATGGCTCGATACTTCCATGGCGATTTGTTTTACACCACGATTGGCCATGGTGTAGAGCAGGGCTTGCAAGTCTGAAGCCTGGGGAGTGGTGTGCTTGACGTCTAAGTATTCGCTTTCGCCTAAGTATTTTCCATCTTTGAAAGAAGGAATGCGAGCACCCAGGGTGCCAATTAAGCCCGTGGGCTGTCCGTTGGCATTGAGTATTTGCTCAATTAAGTGAGTTGTTGTGGTTTTGCCGTTAGTACCAGTGACACCCAGAAGGCGCAGTTTTTTGCTGGGGGCTTCGAAAATATCGCTAGAAACGGCAGCAATAGCGGCCCGTACATCTTTGACGACTATGAGGGGAACACTATAAGGGCCAGATTCTTTTTCTGAAAAGATGACGCTGGCGCCTTTTTCAATGGCTTGGTTGATGAACTTGTTGCCGTCTACCGTGTAGCCTTCGATAGAGAAGAAGGCGTTACCTGGCTCGACATGGCGGGAGTCGTAGGCTACTCCGGTGACTGTGCTGTCTTCTGGATTAGCAGAAGAGGCAGCGTTAGAGCTAGCAGGTACCTCTCTTGCTGCAAGAGCCGCCCCGCTATCGCGGCGCAGCTCTGACAAGAGTTGATTTAAGGCTTTTGGAGCTGGTGTATCAAACTGGGTAGACACTTACCAACTTGCGTCCTCTAGATTCTTCGTAACGAACAATCCCTTGGATAACTGAAAAGAGAGTGTCGTCAGATCCGCGCATAACGTTGAATCCAGGATGGATCTTAGTGCCGCGCTGTCTTACTAGGATATTGCCAGAGGTGACTGCTTCACCACCGTAGACTTTGACGCCGAGGCGCTTCGGTTGGCTGTCTCTGCCGTTTCTTGTAGAGCCCGCGCCCTTCTTATGTGCCATTGAGAGGTAACTCCTTCTACTTAAGCTTTGGCGGCAGCTTTTTCAGCTTTAGCTACAACTTTGTTGTCGACTTCGATTGACTCAATCATCACGCGAGTCGATTGAACTCTGTGACCCTGTTTCTTACGAGTCCCTTTTTTAGATTTCATGTGGTAGACAATCACTTTGTTGGATTTGATTGTCGACTGAATGCGGCCGTGCACATCGTTAACTTCCAATTTGGAAATTACTTTGCCGGTTACTTTTGCACCTTGAATGTAAGGAGCGCCGATAGTGGAGCCTGCTCCGTCGACCAGCATTAGCACGCGGTCAAAGACGTGAACCGAACCTTCTTCTTCGCCAGACATATCGATGTCGATATAACGACCAGCGTGTAATTCATATTGCCTTCCGCAGGCTTCAACAATCGCGAACATTTTCGTCTCCAGCTATTGAACTCAGGCGAGTCATTTCCCGTCTATATAGACATGTCTTGAAAGAACCATGGCTAATATTTGCCCATGTCTTATATTGGCCATTCTCAAGCCCCAGCTCTACGCAAAACGTAAAACCTGTTGCTAAGAGCGGACAAGCGAACTCGAATAGTACCAAACCCTATCTTCGTGGTCAAACGAAGTTGCCTTAAATAGACCCTAATTCGCAAGAATCGGTAAGATTTGATAACACTTTCATTAGTAGATTGTATAAGTAGAAGTGATTTCTGGCCACTTGCTAAGGAGAAAGCCATGTCTGATGCAGTGAACGAAGCCGAACTCGGCCGCAGTAAATACAGCAACACACCGAAAGAGCACCTCTACCATTTGCTCACGATTGGCTGGGAGGTTAATAGTCCTCTCATAATTAAGTATGTTGCAGAGAATGCCCTGCAAAAAGACTTGAACGATTGGCTAGCACTCAATAAAACGAAATAATCTCTGCCGGCTGGTCGAGTATTTGAATTGTGAGCTTTCCATTAAACATATAAAGGAATTAAGCACAGCCCCCTAATATTGGATGACTTGATACCTACACAAAGTTTTTTGGAGAAATAATCTCTATGTTGCAAGTTGGAAAAAGAGCTCCTGACTTTGATATGCCTTCTACCAAGGATCTGAAGACCTTGAAAGAAAATGTCAAATTGTCAGATTACAAAGGCAAGTGGCTTGTTCTTTTCTTCTATCCTCTCGATTTCACCTTCGTTTGCCCTACCGAACTGAAGGCTTTCTCTGAGAAGTATGACGAAGTTAAGAAAGCTGGAGCTGAAGTTCTCGCTATCTCTACAGACAGCGTATTCAGCCACAGAGCTTGGATCAACACCCCTGAAGCCCAGGGTGGACTTGGACCAGTTAAATACGTTCTCGCTTCTGACATCACCAAAGATGTAAGCCGCGACTACGGCGTATTGATCGAGGATAAAGGTATCGCTCTTCGCGGTTTGTTTATCATTGACCAAGACGGCGTTCTTCAATATCAAGTCGTACATGGCTTGAATATTGGTCGTTCTGTTGACGAAACTCTTCGCGTTCTTGAAGCACTCAAGACCGGTGGGCTTTGCGCAGCCGATTGGAAACCAGGTCAAAAGCCTCTTTCCGTTTAAGAACTGCATATCGAAATTGAAAGAGCCGTCCTTTGGGCGGCTCTTTTGCTCTATTTAGGAGTTAGAATTATCTAGACGGATTTAGTCTGATTCAACAGGAGAACCTTATGCCACTGCGAATGGACGCTCCCCTACCATCTCTTGAAGGCGGAACGGACTGGTTTAATAGCCCACCAATCACAGAAGAAGACCTTAAAGGTCATCCCGTTTTAATTCACTACTGGGCAATCAGTTGTGGAATCTGCAAAGAGTCTTTGCCAGACCTCAATCGCTGGATTGATGAGTATGGTCCTAAAGGTCTGAAGATAATTTCAGTTCACATGCCTCGTCAAGAATCAGACACTGATGTGGCCGAAGTGAAAAAAGCCATTGATGAATATGAAGTAAGGCAGCCCTGTGTTGTCGACAACTGGCACACCATCACTGATCGCTTTGAAAACAAATATGTGCCAGCCTTGTATCTCTTCGATGCTGACCACAAAATGCGTCATTTCCAGGCTGGTGAAAAGGCTATCAAAATGACAGAGCCGGTGGTTCAAAGAGTACTCGGGCTAACCCAAACAGTCTAATCAAACTACTCTCCAATAATATAGGTGCAGATCATGGGTTCTAATGCCACCGCCGATAAGTCCGCAGACAAATCGGCAGATAAGTCAGCAGATAAAGACAAGTCAGAAAAGTCTCAAGGCGACAATACGGAAACCCACGAAAAAGTTGATATGCACTCGCTGCACGGTAAGGCTAAAGCTCCTGCGCTGCAACCATTTACTTTCGAGCGTTCAAGCAAGTTGTTTGCTCGGGCTTTAGAACGTATTCCCGGTGGAGTAAATTCACCAGTACGCGCTTGTAAATCAGTTGGTCGTGAACCGATATTCATGGCCCATGCTGACGGCCCGCACATGTTTGATGAAGACAAAAATCGCTACCTAGATTATGTCGGCTCTTGGGGCGCCATGATTCTTGGCCATTGCCATCCACGGGTAATGGAAGCCATCGAAACCGCTGTTCGCAATAGCACCAGCTTTGGTGCGCCATCACGCGCCGAAGTTGAAATGGCCGAACTTATTTGTGAAATAGTGCCATCTCTCGAAATGGTGCGCATGGTCAATTCTGGTACTGAAGCTTGTATGTCAGCTATCCGTTTAGCTCGTGCTTTCACAAAGCGTAGTTTGATAGTCAAATTTGACGGCTGCTACCACGGTCATGCTGATTCGTTCTTGGTTAAGGCTGGTTCTGGCCTGGCTACCCTGGGAATTTCAAGCTCCCCGGGCGCACCAGAAGAGTTGACCAAGCTCACGCTATCATTGCCTTATAACGATGTTGACGCTCTGCGCGAAGCATTCGCTAAGAAGAGCGACGAAATTGCAGCCATTATTGTTGAGCCAATTGTTGGCAATGCCGGATTGATTAAGCCATCTGATGAATTCATCAAATGTATGGTCGGGCTCTGCAAAGATTCTGGCGCACTGCTCATTTACGACGAAGTCATGACTGGCTTTAGAGTAGCCTTTGGTGGTGCTCAAGAGCTGCATAAAGTCAAACCTGATTTGAGCTGCTTCGGCAAAGTCATTGGTGGTGGTCTTCCTGTGGGCGCCTATGGTGGCCGCAAAGACGTAATGGAGCATATTGCTCCTCAAGGTTCTGTTTATCAAGCTGGAACTCTTTCTGGTAACCCACTAGCAATGGCCGCAGGGCTGGCGCAATTGCGCTTCTTAAAGGCCAATAAACCATACGCCAGACTTGGTGAAATCACTGAACTACTGGCAAATGGATTGAAAGAAATTGCTGCCAAAGAAGACATTGCTGTGCCACTGCAAGTAACTCATGTGCCTGGTATGGTCAGCTTCTTCTTTACAGATAAACCAGTGACCGACTTTGAGAGCGCTCTTACTTGCGACACTGAGTTGTTTGGCAAAGTCTGGCGTGGTCTTCTTGAGCGCGGTATTTACTGGCCACCTTCGCAGTTTGAATCAGCCTTTATTTCAACCGTTCACTCTAAAGCTGATGTGCACGAAACTCTTGTTGCTTTTGAAGCGAGCTTGAGAGCTGCCATCGCTAAAGAGAAATAGATAACAGGCTAAACAACACTCTAACTAGATGAGGATTTTATGCAATTTATCGTAACTGGCCTAGACGGCGATGATGATGGCGCTTTGGCTCGTCGCACAGCGGTGCGTGATGCTCATCTAGCAGGTGTGGTTGAGTTGAAGCAGTCAGGTAAGATTTTGTTTGGTACTGCCATTCTCGATGACAACGAGAAGATGATTGGTTCGGTTATGGTGGTCGATTTTGCTGATCGCGCAGAGTTAGACCAGTGGCTAAAAGTAGAGCCTTACGTCACTGGTGATGTCTGGCGCAAAATCGAAGTGGCTCCTTGCCGCGTTGCCCCGATGTTTATGGCTAAGTAATTAGGCTATAGGATGCATCGCTAAAATCGCTCTTTTCCTTCTCTGTATTGTGCTCGTTAATTTGCTGCGAGCTGATGTTTTGGTCCGATCTGATGTTTTGCTCTGAGCTGATGCTTTTCTCTGAGCGTAAGAGAGCTCTGGCTATAGTCAGCACTGACACGCTTTCTGCTCCGGCCTCAAGTAGTGCCTGGGCGCAGGCTAACGCTGTGGCACCGGAAGTGAGCACGTCGTCGACTAAGATGACATTTTTGTTCTTGGCTCTGTGATTAGCTTTGAAGGCACTGCTGACATTGACTGCTCTCTCTCCTTTGGTAAGTCCATATTGTGGTGTTGTTGCTCGTGCTCTGATTAGTGCTCTGGTATCGCATTTGATGCCTGTGCGTTTGCTTAACTCTCTAGTGATTAGTTCGCTTTGATTAAAGCCTCGCTCTTCTAGCTTTGTTTGGTGCAGGGGAACGGCAATGAGGACGATGCCGTTTCTCATGTTAGGCTGATCGATGGGCTTTAGCAGCGATTCCAAACCGGCCTCAAGGGTTCGGGCTAAGTCGCTCGCTAATTCTTGCTTATCTTGATATTTAAAGGCTCGAATGGCCTGCCGCGCCGTGCCCTCGTAAGGGCAAATGCTGATGCAGCGAATATGATTGCTAACATCTTGACCCAGGCCCAGGCTGACCAGTATTGGTGTCTGTGGTTTAAGACCTTTTAGGCAAGCCTGGCAGATAAATCTAGATTGATAGATTACTTCCAATGACAAGGGCGGTGGAACTATTGTGCTGTCGCAGAGCTGGCATGGCCGTGTTCCCAGTAGCATAACTAACCGGGCTTCAATATTTTGAGCAATTGAACATGCGCTTTGCCAGGCTTGATTAACCATTAGCCTTCTCCATTGGTGACTGTTACCTATATAAACGTCAGAAAGCCTCTTAAAGTTCAGTTTTTCGCCAGGCCAATTGAGTTAATATAGGTTGGCAATAGCGAGCTATTGAATTCGCTGCTTTTCTTAAAACAGACACTCAAACTTCAAACAGGTGGCCCCGGTGCAATTCGAAAATTTGATTGAGCAAGCTGAAGGCGAACTAAAAGATGCTTTCGCTAGAATGGATCGCATTGCCCTCGTCAATCAGAAGAGAGTCTTAGATAGTTACCGCGAGCACCAGGTAACGGAAGAGTATTTTGCCGAGCGCACCGGATATGGTATCGATGATATCGGTCGTGAGATGATCGATAAAGTCTTCGCTTCTGTTCTGCAGGCTGAAGCTGCGGCAGTGAGAATGCAGATGGTCTCTGGCACTCATGCTATTGCTTGTGCATTATTTGGCAACCTGGAGCCGGGCGATACACTAGTAGTTTTAACTGGCAAGCCCTATGACACCTTAGAAGAAGTAATTGGAGCTGGTGGCACCAGAGAAGAGCCAGTACGAGGCTCGCTTACTGCTCTTGGTGTGAAATACAAAGAGCTTGCTTTAGACCCAAATCTCTCGGTAGAAGAACTTTCGCAGCAGATCAAACTGGCAGCACCAGCCAAGCTTTATCACATTCAAAAATCTCGTGGCTATTCCATGAGTAGGCAGACTCTAAGCAATAAAGATATTGCAAAATACATTGCCGCTATCAAAGCAGTGGATGCTAAGGCTTCGACCTTTGTCGATAACTGTTACGGTGAATTCGTTGAAGAGCAAGAACCCACCGCTGTTGGTGCCGATTTAATTGCGGGCTCTTTGATTAAGAACCCCGGTGGTGGTATGGCTCTCACTGGTGGCTATGTGGCTGGGCGCATGGACATGGTAGAAGGTGCTTTGCTTCGGCTGACGGCCCCTGGAATTGGCGGACATCTTGGCATTACTTTCAATCAAAATAGACCGGTATTGCAAGGGCTATTTTTGGCACCATCAGTGGTCAGCCAGGCTGTCAAAGGCGCCATGCTAGTGGCCAGCGTTTTTGAAAAGTTGGGCATGATTGTTCATCCCGCTCCCTCTGCCGATCGCTACGACATTATTCAGGCTGTGGAATTTGGCAATCGCGAGCGTCTTATCAATTTTTGTCGAGCCTTGCAGAGCTTCTCGCCCGTCAATGCCCATGTATCGCCTGAGCCTAGTTCGATGCCTGGCTACGCTGACCAGGTAGTTATGGCCGGTGGTACTTTCGTCGAGGGCGCCACTATTGAGCTTTCAGCCGATGGGCCGCTGCGACCGCCTTTTGCTGTCTATTTACAGGGTGGTCTTTCTTACCTGCACGTTAAATGTGCGTTATTGGGCTCCCTCGATCTTTCCGCCGAGGGCGTGACGCCCTTCTTTTAGCTCGCACTATTATTTACTTTACTTACTCTGCTCTTATCTAATCTTTCTACTGAGTTAGCATTGAGCGGCTTCTTTTCCGGTTTTTCGAACACAATCTTGTCTACATGTCCCCAGCCGTTGCGAATGAACTTGACGTGTCCATCAATAGTACCGTCGTCGCCGAGATCTACGTTTATACCTTCCAGTCTACCGAGAAATCCTTTGTCTCTGGTTAGCCTGTGGTCCGTCTTGCCATCTCCATCGCTGTCAACCGAGATGTCTATGACTCCGCCTAACGAATTCCGATTCATATTGATTCTCATGTCCGTGGCGCCGTCACCATTCAAGTCACAAGTGAAGTTGCGAATACTTATGTCGCGATTAGCCACACATCGGCCTGTACTGCCCACTTCGACTGCCTTCACATTGCTGGGAAAGGAGTTTCTTTTAAGTATGAGACTCTCTTCTGTCTTCCCGTCTCCATTGAGATCAAGGTCAATCTTTTTCGGTGCATAGCTGGCAAATGCTCTTTCGACCTTCGCAGACCCTCCCCCCGTGTATGCTGCTCCAAGTCCTTCTTCGACAAGAGGATTCAGTGTTGTAATTGCCGTAATCGATCCCAATTCAATGAATTCCTTCAATTGCCTTGTTTTACTTGACATAGGTTAACCCCCTCTCTGTGTTATTTGGGTCTTTAGGTATCTGTGTGGCGGTATGAAATCTTCCGGAATTTTCTTTCGTCTAACCGCTCTTTAGGTTCTATGTCTATATTTCGAGCGCGCTAATCTAAGTTCTCGACTTTACGACTTAGATTGTGACGAAACAATGTCTGCCCAATATCAAAAAAAATACGCGCGGAAAAACCGAAAGCTCGAGAAATTCTCATCGCATTCATTTTGTAGAGTCCTCAGTAGAAGCTACTACTGCGATAGTTCCGGCGCCGATCTAGTGAATTTATATCGATTAACCCCCAAGTTAATAAACTTATCCACATTAATTGGCTCTGGGGCGCCCAAACAGTGCTTTACGCCTGCATGAAAGCGTAATACTTCAACTCAGGTGGTTGTCAGAACAGAAGTTCCGTTATAATTGCAGGGCCTACTTACATACTCTGACATTGACTCTCCTTGGGGATTAGCATGGTTGCTCAAATGCCTGCCAGACAGACCTCTTTACCGGGTGTAAAGCCTGAGCTGAAGATACTCGCGGGGACCGCCAATCCCGAGTTGGCCAAGGAAGTGGCCGATCACCTGGGCCTGCCGCTAACACCGATTAAAATCAAGCCTTTCTCTGATGGCGAGATTTATGTGCAGTTGCAAGAAAGCGTCCGGGGCATGGATTGCTTCATTATTCAGCCTACTTGCACTCCAGTTAACGAAAACCTGATGGAGCTGCTCATTCTCATTGATGCCCTGAAGCGTGCTTCAGCCGGTCGCATCACTGTAGTAATGCCATATTACGGCTACGGCCGCCAAGACAGAAAGGCCGCTGGCCGCGAAGCCATCACAGCTAAGCTTATTGCCGACTTGCTCACCACTGCTGGCGCTCAAAGGGTGGTTGCCCTTGACCTGCATGCACCGCAGATTATGGGCTTCTTCAATATTCTGGTCGATCACTTATATGCTAGCCCTGTTCTGCTCAAATATGTCCGTGACTTGAATTTGAGCGATATGGTTCTTGTCTCTCCTGATGTCGGTGGCGTGTCACGCACCCGGGCCTTTGCTAAGAAGCTAGACGACGCCCCTATCGCCATTATCGATAAACGCCGCACCAAGCATAACGTTGCTGAAGTGATGAGCGTGGTCGGTGACGTCAGAGGCAGGACAGCCATCATGGTTGACGACATGGTCGACACTGCTGGCACCTTGGTCAAGGGCGCAGAGCTTCTTATAAAAGAAGGCGCTACCCGAGTATTTGCTTGCGCAACTCATGCTGTGCTTTCGGGCCCAGCCAATGAGCGTTTAGAAGAATCACCCATCGAGCAATTGATTGTCACTAATTCGATTCCTCACGATATGACCCACATGTCCAAGAAAATTGTCGCTTTATCAGTGGCAGAATTGCTTGGTGAAGCCATTTGGCGTATTCATGATGATTCATCCGTTAGTGAGATGTTTGAATGAGTCTCATTCTCGAAAGCTTTCCCGTTGGTCCTTTGCAGTGTAATTGTTCGATAGTTGGTTGCAAAGAAACTGGCGAAGCTGTAGTGATTGATCCAGGCGGCGACGTTGAGGTCATTCTTGCTGCTCTTAAGAAGCACAATCTGACTGCCAAATATTTGCTGCATACTCATGCTCACTTCGACCATATCATTGGCTCAAAGGCTATGAAAGAGAAGACTGGTGCCATCATTTGCTTGAGCAAAGGTGATCAATTCCTCTACGATAATCTCACTATGCAAGCTGGCAGATTTGGCTTCAAAGCTGAGGCTCCGCTACCAGTTGATCATTTTCTCGAAGACGAAGAAGAGATGATTATTGGTAAGCATAAGGCTTCGGTGATTCATACTCCTGGCCATACACCAGGCTCTACATGTTTTTGCTTGCAAGATACAGACAGCGTTTTGTTTGCCGGAGACACTCTGTTTCAACGTTCAATCGGTCGCACCGATCTTTGGGGCGGCTCTTTTGAGCAAATCGTAGATTCGATTAAGAATCGCTTGTTTACTCTTGATGACAGTACCAGAGTTGTAACTGGCCATGGCCCAGATACTGATATTTGGACTGAGAAGAAAGAAAATCCGTTTGTTGGTTCGTAGCGTAAGGCTCTGAAATACAGGGTCTTGGTATCTCGTTTGCATCTCTCGAACTTCTAGGGTGAGACATTGAAATCGAAAGAGACAACTGAACTTGATTTTAGGCCATTCAATTCGGATGGAGTGCTTAAGGCTTTGTGCAGTGTTCTGCGCAGTAGCAAGCACTTGTCGTGGAATTATGCTGGCGATATTCAAAGTGTAATCGAGCGTATCGGCAAAGTTTTCGAGTCATCACGCTGCTTTATTTTTGTCACTTCGCCTGAGCGGCCTGACATCGAAGTTTTTGAATATATGGCCTCAGGCGTTGGCGCTATTGCCCATCATTTTGCTAGCCCAATTGGGCAGAAGTTAGCAGAGCAATTGATAGCTAATTCTGATGAGCTTTCTACTGTTGAAAATCTTGCTGAGTATGCTCAAGATCTCGACGAGCCGCTGCGCGACTACTTTGTGCGTGTCTGGGAAAGTTTTGGCCCGCAAAAGAGTTATTTGATTCCACTGAGAGTGCAGTCAGAAGCCACCGGTGAGCGCCGAGCCGGCTTATTAGTCTTGCAGCAGGGTGAATTGGGTGGCTGGAACAAGCAAGTGCTTGATAGTTTGCTCGCCATTGCCGATTACTTGGCCAAACTGGCCGAAGTCGAACAACTTGTGGCCAATCTTGAGGCGAAAGAGACAGAAGACAGCGCTACTGGTTTGCTCAATCGTCGCAGTTCAGCCAGTATTTTTGAAAAAGAAGTGGCTCGGGCCAAGTATTGCGGATATGACCTTAGTGTGGCTGTGATTGATCTCGACTTAAATAAGCGTTCGCCTGATTTGTACGGCTCGGCTAGTGGCGATGCCATTATTAAGACTGTTGCTCAGGCGATTAAGGCCAATGCCCGGCCAATTGATGTTATTGGTCGCTGGGGAGTGGACGAGTTTGTCGTTTGCTTGCCTTGTGTGTCAGCTGATGAGGCTTTCCGAATCGTCGACAGCACACGTAAGCGCATTAACGAAGCTTTGATGAATCTTGGCAAGGCATTGCCCAAGCAGGATGACCTCTGGTATCCGCAGACAGCCAGTATCGGTATTGCCGCTATGGCTGAAGGAAGGCATACTTTTGATACTTTGTTTGCCGCCAGTCAGCTTTCCTTGGCTGACGCCCAGTCTGCTGGTGGAAACGTTGTTAAAGCTAATAAGCCTGCTTGATATCTGGCAGTAATTGTTCAATCTCTATTCTGCTTAGCAGAGGGTATAATTGATTGGTACATCACCTTGTAGCAGTAATGGTTCTTCGGAAGGGCAATATGACAAAGAAAAATTCACTTGTGGTCACTCTCGGGCGGTTTGCTGTGGCAGTTGCTTTGATCGGTTATTGTGCCGTTCCAGCTTTGGCAGAAAGCGAATCTGGCGGGTTTATCATGGGTGGTGGTAACGAGTCTGGTGGCGTATTCAACAGTGGTGCTGAATCTGAGTCTGGCGGTGTCTACAACAGTGGTGCCGAATCTGAATCTGGTGGCGTTTATAACAGCGGCGCCGAGTCTGAATCGGGCGGCCTATCTGAAGTTGGAGCCAGCAGTGAGTCTGGTGGTGTTTATGGTAGCGGTGCCGAAAGTGAGTCTGGAGGCTTGTATGGTACAACCTCGCCAGCTCCAGCAGCTTTTGATCCGCAATATGGTATCAAGACCTATAAGTGGTAGATTTTAAGTCTGATTAGTTGACTATTTTTAGTGAGGGCTCTTCTCTGAAGGGCCCTTTGCTTTTGGCTTAGGCTGTGAACCTACTTTATGATGAGTTTTGTCAGGAATTTTGTAAGGTATTTTGTGAGAATCAGGGTGCTGCTTTTTGCCCGCTGATGTTGTTCTTGTTGTTGTTTTTGTTGGCACCACTTTTTTTCCACTGCCTGCTATCTCTGGAACTCTTGCTGTGCTTTTTGTACCGAGCACATTAGTTTCTGCTTGTGAGGTCTTGCCTGTGAGATTGAGATGTGGATAGATAGCGTAGCCGACCACGCCGATGCCATACAGTGCGATTACTACTGTTGCCATCAAGGGCAGAGAATTCTGCGAAATATCGACTTCGGCACTGTTACCTGGTTTTTCGGCATGGCTCATCACCAGTTTTAAAAGCAGCATGCCACCAAGGAAGCCACCAATGTGAGCGAACCATCCCACTTGGTTATCTTGGCCAAATAAGCCGTTAACACAGTTCATGGCAAAGAAGACACCAATCAAAACCCAGGCTGGGAGCTTCGGTCTAAAGAACCAAGTGATCCAGGTTGTCACTTGGGCACCGGGAAATAATAGTAAGTATGCAGCTAGAACTCCGGAAATTGCTCCGCTGGCACCAAGTGAAGGAATGCTTGAAGTGGGATAAACGAGAATGTGAGTAAGAGCAGCGAGCACACCACAGCTCAAATAGAAAAGTAGATAGCTCTCTTTGCCCATGCGGTCTTCGACGTTATCGCCGAAGATGTAGAGATACCACATATTGCCGATGAGATGGGCGAAGCCCGCGTGCATGAACATGGCCGAGAAGAAGGTGGAGAATTCTTGGATTGAGACGTGCCCGAGAAAACGATTGGGCACAAAGCAATAACGATTCATTTCTGTATCGTTGGCGAAAAGACCTGAGGCTAGGGTCCAGATAAAAACGCCAATGTTGGCCGCGATCAAAAGATGATTGACTATGGGGTATGACTGCGTGGGGTTGTCGTCTGCGAGCGGGAGCACTTTTGCTATTACCTGTTTGAAGGTATTACTATCCTAGCGGCTGCACGTGACAACCCCCGGGTTTTAACACCGATTTCAGAATTTAGCCAAGTAGGCAAAAAGCCCCCAATCTAGGAGGCTTTTGCTCAGAGCTAAATTAGTGACTATTTGCTTTCGCGGTCTGGCTTGTAACCATATTCTGCGGCGGTCTTCAGGTCTTTTGCTGACATTGAGGCGTAAGTGGCGGCGCGATTGGCGTAGGCTGAACCTAACTTACTGTCTAGTTCAATTGCTTTGTTGCTGTCGGCCAAGGCTAGATCAAGTTTGCCCAAATGTCTGTAGGCTTTGCCGCGGTTGGCATAGGCGCGTGCTGAAAGTGGATTAAGTTCAATTGCTTTGTCGCTATCTGCCACTGCCTTTTCATACTCTTTCAAGCCAACATAAGCATGGGCTCTGTTGACGTAAGCTGGGCTAAATTTAGAGTGTAGTTGTATGGCTTTGTCGCAGTCGGTGACAGCTTCTTTGTGGCGGCCGAGGTGATTGAGAGCACGGGCGCGGTTAGCATAGGCCATGGTCAATTTTGGCTGCAGCGCAATAGCCTTGCTGGCATCGTCAGCGGCTTTTGTGTATTGACCCAATTCAATTTCAGCCCAAGATCTATTGAGGTATGCCATATAGAGTTTGGGGTCTAAGCTGATGGCTTTGCTGCAATCGGCCTCGGCTGATTTGTAACGGCGGGCAAGCATATGAATGTTGGCACGGTTGGCATAAGCGCGCGCATAGTTGGGGCTCAGTTTGATTGCTTCGTCGAACTTGGCTAGAGCTTCTTGACCCTTGTGGTCATTGAGAAGTCTTACGCCTTCTTTTAGAGCGGCAAAGGCTTCTGGATTTTCTTTGGCACCTTTTTTAGATGTTTTGGTGGTTTTGCCTGTGGTTTTTGTGGCTTTGGCTGGGGCAGCTGCGAAGGCCGCAGTCGACAGCTCACCACTGAGCAGACCTACGTTGGTAAGGTTGGCTAAGTTGGCTAAGGCAAGGGCAGTCAAGATCTGTCCGATTGTGACCTTGGCGGCACCTGATTTTATCTGTGTTGCCAAGTTAGCTGAGCGTTTGAAGCCTGTAAGCATTTATCTTTCTCCACCAAACTGTAAAAAGCCTTTGGATTATCCCACCTATTGCATGTCAGTGCTATTACCCTTGGCTTGCCAGTTACAGATGTTATAGTGGCAAGAAGATTAGACTGTGAGAGTTGGATGGCATGTCAATTGGTGTGTTCAGGCAACGAACTATTGCCAAAAATGCACTGCTAGCAGTGGTCTTTGTGCTCGTTTATCAGCTTGCCTTTACTCAGCTGATAATTTTTCTATTGCATGACATTGATACCAATTTTGCTGGTGAAAGACATCGTCTAGCAGTGATTTCTACTAGTTCTAGAATTGCCAATCTGACGCAAGAATTTGGCATACTGCTTATTTCTGATCTCTCTAAAGATCTCCACAATTCAGCAGCCGCTGCTGCAGTATGGCCGTCGCTTTCTTCACGCTTAGAAAAAGAGTTTGGTCGGCTTAAATCTCTGGCGGTTAATGATGCAGCCGCCGCAGAAATCTTGAAAGTGCAAGAGCAGATTTATGCTGCCGCTGACGCTGTCTATCGCGAAGAGAGCCGTCATATTAGCGATAAGAACTGGCAGAGCAAGGTTAAATTAGATCCTTCATCTCTTGTGTTGGGTCCTGAAGTTTCTCAGCGCTATCAAGAGCTGTTGGCTCGCTACAAAGCCATGGCTCCAGAGCAGTTGATTGAAGAATCAAAGAATCTGCTTATTGTCAAGTGTGTATTGACTGGCGTCTGTGTCGTCGACCTTGTATTCACTATCACTTTGTTCGCACTTTTCTTTCTTCCTTTAGGAAAAGGCGTAACAGCCTTGGCTCTGAATCTTGAGCGATATAAAAATGAAGAAGAGTTGGAAGTTTTGCCACCTTCATGTGATGAGCTAGGAAACCTCGATAAGCTTCTTCGAGAAATGATTGAGACCTTAGGTAACGCGGCACGCTATGAGACGACGCTGATAGAGAGTGCCCTAGATGTTATTTTCAGGATTGATTCAGAGGGGCGCATACGAGATTTAAATGCTGCTGTTAGCTCGCAATGGGGATATCAGCCCTACGAACTAGAAGGTGCGCCCTGGCAGACCGTGGTGCCTACCGAAAGTAGACAAGCACTGCGTGATTTTCTTTCATCGTTACCCCAACTTGATCACTCATCTGCTATCGAGCTAGCGGTCAAACGTCACGATGGCTCACTCTTAGAAAGCCGCTTCTCTTGCTATTGGTCAGAGGCCGATCAATCTACTTTTTGCTTCGTTAGCGATATTTGTGCCGATAAACTGCGAGAGGAAGAGCTGAGAGAAAAAGAAAATGATGTGCGCATGTTGATGCGAAATTTGCCGATTGGCTTGGTGGTTGTTGATCAAGCTGGGAGATTTCTATCTACCAATGAACGCATGGAGCAGATGCTCAATACTTATTCGGCTTCGTCTGAGCGCTCCGTCGATGCCGTTTTTGGCGATAGCGATGTTCTAACCAAGGCGAGGCAGGTAAGTCAGTTGCGTACCCAGATTTCTGGTAAGAAGAATGTGGCTCTTGCATGCGAGCTTACGGTTGCTGATCTCGCTGGAGTAGATCAGACTCTTGTGGTTGTCGAAGATGTCAGTGAAAAAGTCAAACTCGAGAATTTGCGAAAAGACTTTCTTCAGCTGCTCTGGCGCAACCTTGGTGAGCCCATACTGAAAGTAAAGCAGATGCTTTTAGGTATTGAGGTAAAGACAGAAAAAGAACAGGGGCGGGTGCAGAAATTTGTACTTAACGCCAATCGGTTATTGCGTTTGCTCGACGAATTGCTGCGCCTTGAAGAGCTAGCACCGGGTAAGTTAGTAGGTGCTATGGTGCCGACTAAAACAAGCGATTTAGCCGACTCTGCCATTGCTTCGTTAGTTGATTATGCCCTCAATCAGGGTATCAAATTAGAGGTACAAGTGGCACCGCTAATGGTATTAGCTGATTTCGAGCGGGTGGTGCAAGTCATAGTTAACCTTATATCTAATGCCATTAAGTTTTCGTACAAAGGTGGAACTGTTCTGCTGCGTATAGTGCCAGACTATGGTCAAGTGGAATTTAGCGTAATCGACACTGGGCGCGGCGTGCCGCTAGAAAAACAGGCGCAGATTTTTAAGGCCTATGGTCAGGCCAACGCCAGCGACGCGCGGGTTGGTACTGGATTGGGGCTTGCTATTTGTCAGTCGATTATTGAGGCCCACGGTGGAACCATTGGTGTAGAAAGCCGAGAGAATAAAGATAATCGCGGTGATGGTGGTAGTCGATTCTGGTTTAAATTGCCAGTCTTAGAGGTGCCGCTTGAGCAATAGATTGCAAGTTCTAAAGTCTAGTGTGGCTAAACAGGCTATAGCTTTGGCTGTTTTGGTATTTGCTGGTAATGTCTTGTTGCTCTTTACTATTTTGGGTTTGTTCTCTAGGTTCGAGGAGAGTCTAAGGCAAGAGCAAGAAGCTCGTCAGGTCGTAGCTTGCTTGTCGCAGTTTTCTTCGGCCACCCAGCTTGCCACCTTTACCTTGATTGAGCGCACTCGCACTGAGGACAATTCACAAGAGCGTTATTCTTCTATTTTTTTAGGATTGCCTCGTATTTTTGCTGAGTTGAAGCACTCTTTGCGAAACCGACCTGAGGACGATAGTCGCTTAAACGCTCTCTCTCTAGCTCTGGATCAAACGATTAGTTTGGTCCATAAAGTTGAAGTAAGTTATTGGCGACAATATAGCCCCAGTCGTAAACACATACATATTGGCTATTGCACTGAGCTTATTAAAGTTACCAATACTATTAGTGATTTGTTGACAGTTCTGGATGATAAATATCGTGGTATGGCCACAGCTGAAAACAGTGTAGGTCTTTTCACAAGCGCTTCTTTGGTCAATATTTTACTTCTTGCTTTGTTCGTAAATACACTAGTGGTCATCGCCAGTTTTCTCTTCGTCGTCGCTTTGCTCATAAGGCGAATCAAATTAATTGCGCAAAATACCATAAACATTGGTTTGGAGAATTCGACGGTACCAATTTCTGTGTCTATGCCTGTTTCTAGCTCTAGCTCTCGCTCTAGCCGGAGAGCTAGTAAGGATAGTAATGATGAACTGGCAGCAATAGCGCAGGATTTTAGAGAATTAGCACTGCATTTAAATTCTGCCAAAAGTAGCGAAGCTTTGGCTCTAGAGCATGCCGCTGACTTTATTTGCTTGCTTGATCAAAAAGGAATTTTATTGAGAGTATCTGAGGCAAGCGCAAAATTGCTTGGCTATCCAGCTGCAGATCTCATTGGTCGCAGGCTTAATTCTATTGTCGAGCCGGGTGCAGCGGAGGCCCTTGCGCAGGCCCTCAGGTCGCTCGTTCAAGTAGAGTCGCCCATTAGCTTTGAAAGTCGGATCATCAAAGGTACTGGCGAGAAGCGCGATTTTGCTTTCAGGGCAAAATTGAGCCCTGATAAGACAATTGTTTGCGTTGCTAATGACGTCACCGAGAAGAATCAACTAAATTCGAAAATTCGCGAGAGCGAAGAGCGCTTCAGGACTATTCTCAATAGCTTGCCACTGATGGTTGTGGGGCTGAGTCCGTCGGGACAGATAACCGCTGTTAACGCTTATGGTGTGGCTCTGTCTATGTACTCGCAAGATGAACTTTTGGGGCAGTCACTTGAGCACTTATTCTCCGCGCCAGAGGAGGCGAAGCTAACTTCCAATGCTGGCCTTGGCGCATCACCAGCATCTTTGCCTGGTGTTGATGAACTTGTTTTGAATCGCTTAGAAGGTGTGCAATTAACGCAAAAGCTCCGGCGCAAAGATGGCACCTATGTGCCTGTGGAGCTTGTTCTCGGCAACTACGCTGATGATGGTATTGCGGAACAGAAGAACAACAAAGAATCGGATCGGAGAGCTGATAAGAAGAGTCTAGCCTTTGTGCGTGATGTTTCGGTGCGTGAGCAGATTGAAATTGCCAAACGCGATTTCGTCAATATGATTGGTCACGATCTACGCTCTCCACTCATGTCACTTTCGGCTACGTTGAGCTATATTTCTAAGGCCACAAGTCTGCCGGCTGTGGCTGAGGCCGAGCAGGTATTCTATAGTCTCATTGCCCTTACTTCAGACTTCTTGTATCTGGGCCGACTAGAGGCTGGTGAAGAGCAGTTAGGTATAACTCAAACTACCTTTTCTTCTTTGATCAATAGCTTGGTGCAATCGATTACCGCCAGTGCACTTACCAAACAGCTCACTTGCGCGGATAGCAATACTCCACTCTCTATCAATCAACCGGCTGGCGACTTTGCTGTGTCTGCTGACGTAGAGTCTCTAAGTCAAGCAATCATGCACCTGTTAAGTGTATTGTGCTCGGCAGGTTCTGGGCAATCTCAATACGTTATTGACTTTCGTCATCAGCCTTATGGTTTAGAGGTTCTCATTGCTGGCTCGGGTTTAAGTTTGACCTCATCTATAGTGGAAAGTCTGTCTCAGGGTTATGTGTCATTTTCCCAAGCCACAGGCAATTTACGCAGTGGGCTCAGCCTTGGCATCGCCATTACTATTTTAGGTAGGCATGGTTGCAGCCTTAAGCAATATCAAGGCAATAAGCAACAAGGGTTTCACATCTTGTTGCCCTCGCTGTAATTAGCTCAATAGCTTCTGGAATAGTTTTAGTTCTGGTTTTAGTTTTAGTTCTGGGCTTTAGGAGTCTTGACGCTGCTTGCTGCTGTGCTTGTTAACGGAGCGGCCGCTTTGCTAGTAGTAGCAGATTTGTTCACAGTATCAGATTTGTTCACAGTATTAGATGGAGTAGCGCTAGCGGTTTCGTTTAGAGTGAAAGCACCTGTTGCTACGGCCTTTTTGAATTCATCGGTTAACTGAATGTCGGCGCTTTTACGATGCTGGGTCATCCAGTCTATCTCTGCTTTTTCTTTGTTCTTAGCAGAGATCATTTCTTCTAAGGGCTTCTTCACTTCAGCTAGAGGAATGTCACCAGCTGTTTGTCTTTCGGTTACTTTGATTACGTGGTAGCCAAAATTAGTTTCAACTACTTCTGGCACAACCTGGCCGGCTTTGACTTTGCCTACTGCCGCCATGATCTTTAATTGGTCCGGTCCATTGACTGTGGCCAAATCCATATAACCAAGATCACCGCCACTTTTGGCCATGCGTGCCGGTTCGTCTTCAGTGTAGTTATCTGCTAAAGTTTTGAAATCGGCCCCTTTTAGAGCTTGAGCCAAGTAGTCTTTAGCTTTGTTATATTGAGCTTGCTTGATTACTTTGACTTCGTTATCGAGGTCGGCTCCTTTCAAATCAGGCTTTTGCTCTTGTAGTTGTGTTCTCACACTTTTGAGAGGTCCGGCATCGACTGCTGGTGCTGCCACCACAATGTGAGAGAGCCGCACACGCTCACCGTGCTTGAGACGGCCTTTGTTGGCTTCAAATTCTTCTTTTACTACTTTTTCGCTAGCGGGTGGTGCTGCTTTGGCTATGCTCTCCAGCATCATCTTGATCATTTGCGACGAAATTATCTCTTCGCGAATTTGGTCTGGGGTTTCACTGGCATTGTTTACATATTGCTTGAATTTTTTTGTTTCTTTGATCTGAACAAAACTATTGGCAGCCTTTTGATAGAAGCCGGCTTTATGTGCTTCTTTCAATACGATTTCACGGTTGATTAGTTCGCTCAATAGCTGGCTTTCAATGACTTTTGTACCGCACTTAAAGGCTAGACCCAGATCTAATACTTGTTGGTTAAACTGGGCTTCGGTCATGTTTCTTTCTTTGAGGAAGGCCGGAAGAGGCTTGCCGTCAAGTGCTTGAGCCGAATGAGCCGACTCAATCATTTTCTTTTTCTCGTCAGCAGTTAGAGTCAAGCCCATTTGTTTGGCTTGAGCTAAGAGTGAACCCATCCTCTCTGGCTGCATTGCAATCATCGATTGCAGTGAAATAACGGCTGCTTGATACTCTTTTTTGAAGCGACTGACTGTCACCGGTGATCCATTTACTGTGCAAATGATCATGGTGTCTGGCAGCTTAACTAAGTTAACTCCGGCAACCGGCTTTAATTGGGGTAGGTCGCTAAGTACTGCCGGTAGTGCTCCATTAGCGGCTGATTTAGCATCATCGCCTGGGTTGCCGCCTTGGGTGCTGCCAGTCTGTGGGCTGCTGGTTTTGTCGGTCGTATCGCTAGAAGTCTCAGGTTTCTTTTCGCTCTGGCAGCCGGCTATAGCAAGAGAGAGTGTCAGCGCCAACAAGACGTTCAAACTGCTGCTGTTTCTTTTGCTTCTATTACTTGTGCTATTCACAGTACTGATATCCTCTTTTGACATTTTAGGCTGGTTTGGCGTGAACATTTGCCACCATGGCTCCGAGAAGTTCTGCCAGCAAATCGAGTTGATCTTCTGGATCATCGCCTTGGGATTTTACGAGAATGTATGGACTTGAACCTTGACCACCAGCGATACCTGGTTTATAGGTGGTGCGGTTTGCCAGATGTTTTGGCAGGCCATTTTGAATTGGAATCCACTGTTGTAAGCGGAATGGTACGTACAAACGCAAGCCTTGCATGTCTGGCTTGATCGATTGTACGTTGGCGGAGCTTGCCACTAGTCTTAGTTTTACAACTTTGGTTAATTGCTCAGTTTCTTTTGGAATGGCGCCGAAGCGGTCACGCCATTCGTCAAGCAGCATAATTAGTTCGCGGTCGGTTTTGACATCAGCTAGTCGTTTGTACTCGATCAGACGTTGTTCGTTGTCTTCGATATAAGACTCAGGAATGAAGGCTGTGACGTTGATGTCAACTGCAGTGTCAGCTTCTTGCACCACTGCCTCGCCCTTGAGTTCAGCTACTGACTCTTCAAGAATTTTGCAATAGAGTTCGAAGCCCACCGAAATCATGTGACCATGTTGTTCTGAGCCGAGAATATTTCCCACGCCTCTGATTTCCATATCGCGTAAGGCGATTTGATAACCAGAGCCAAGGGAAGTAAATTCGCGAATTGCTTTCAATCTTCCTTGGGCTTGCTCTGATAGAACTTTTGATGGAGTGTATAAGCAATAGGCATAGGCTTGGGCGTCAGAGCGGCCAACGCGACCACGGAGCTGATACATCTGGGCCAAGCCGAGTTTGTCAGCATCATTGATGATGATGGTGTTGACATTGGGAATATCTAGACCAGATTCAATAATCGTGGTGCAAACAAGGACGTCATATTCATGGGCAAAGAATGCCAGCATGACGTTTTCTAGATCGCGCTCATTCATCTGGCCGTGGCCAATGGCTATGCGTGCTTCTGGAACTAGTTGCTTAACTTCAAAGGCAATTTGCTCAATGTTTTCAACGCGGTTGTGAACAAAGTAAATTTGTCCGCCACGCTCCATCTCGTGCAGAATGGCCGTGCGCACTAGAGGCAATTTGTACTCGCCCACGAAAGTTTTTATTGGTGCGCGGTTGATTGGTGGCGTGTTAATTTGCGACATGTCGCGAGCGCCAGATAAAGCCATATATAAAGTACGCGGAATAGGAGTGGCTGACATGGTCATAACATCAACCATTACGCGCAGTTGTTTTAGCTTTTCTTTGTGGGCAACACCGAAACGTTGTTCTTCGTCAATTACAACCAGGCCGAGGTCTTTGAAGGCGATATCTTTTTGCAGCATACGGTGGGTACCGATAACTACGTCACATTCACCAGTACCTAGTCGGCGAGCGACTTCTCTTTGCTCTTTTGCTGTACGGAAGCGCGAGAGTAGACCGACTTTAATTGGGTAGGGAGCAAAGCGCTCAGCCATGGTGTTGTAGTGTTGTTGAGCCAAAATTGTGGTAGGTACGAGCACTGCCACTTGCTTGCCTGACATCACTGTTTTGAAAACACCACGAATGGCCACTTCAGTTTTGCCGAAACCAACGTCTCCGCATATAAGGCGGTCCATTGGCTTGGCGGATTCAAGGTCACCTTTCATGTCTTGAATGGCTTGCCATTGATCTGGCGTTTCTTCGTAAGGGAAGGCTTCTTCCATTTCGTACTGCCATGGCGTATCAGGCGTGCACTGGAAGCCTTCTTGTTTCGCTCTTATTGCGTACAAATTGACCAGATCTTCGGCTACTTGCTTGACCGATTTTTTGACGCGCCGTTTGGTTGATTCCCACTCGGCACCGCCTAGACGGGAAATTCTTGGTGGGTTGTCTCCAGCTCCGCGGTAACGGGAGAGCAAGTTGATTTGATCGACAGGCACATATAGTCTGTCGTCGCTGGCATAGGCAACGCTGAGAAATTCGCGCTGTTGGCCGTCGACGGTCATGCGTTTGACGCCTTCAAATTGGCCGATGCCATGCTTCATGTGCACAACGTAGTCGGTTACTTTTAAATCGGCGACTGAAGTGAAGCGCTCGTAGTTCTTCTCTGCTACTGGTCTTCTGTAAACTGTCGGTTTACGCTTGACGCCAAACATTTCAGCGTCAGTACAAGAAACTAGCTCGACATCTTTTAGTTTGAAACCGTGGGTGAAGCCGTGACGGCAGACCATTACAACAGGCCCGGAAGGCTGGTTCTGGTTTTGATTTAGGCTCGGGTTTAGACCTTGGCTCTGGCTTAGTTTGAGGTCATCGAGGCTAGGCATTTGGCCGGAGAGAATATCATCTAAAGACGATATTGAAAGCGATGGTGGCTGTTGCTTGCCATTGTTAGCGCTTCCTGGACCTGGGGCGCCGCCCGATGCTTGGGCGCTTTCGTCGAGGGGAAGAATATGGGTGTCGGCTTTGTCATCACTTTGCGAGAGATAAACAGCAGGAATGTCCCACTCTTTCATGATGCCTAAAATGCGCTGGGGCTGCTCTGTTGAAATCAGAACATTTAAGCCTTCTTTGCGCCAGCTTCTCACTTTTTCTGCCATTACATCAATTTGATTGCCAAAGCGCTCGACTGGTTGACAGTCAAAATTGATAACCGAATTGGCTGCATTAGAATTGCTAGTATCAGCTCCATCTAGTGCCATTGGCAAGGTGGAAACATAAATGCGCTGGTGGCGTTTAAGCTGTTCCGTTATCTCACGGGCGCTGAGGTGAAGCGGTCGCGGCAGAGGCAGCAAACGACCCGTTTCTAGCCCTTCTTTGAAGGCAGCATCAAGCTTCTCTTGGTAGGATGAGAGCGCGGCTAGCAGGGTGTCCCATTCGTCGAGCACAATCAGACTGTTATCTCTAATGTAATCGCATATGGTGGCAAGCTTTTCGTGGACGTAAGGGGCATAGTATTCTACTGATTCGGGGTAGCGACCCGCTCTAAGCGCTTCTAAGTCACTCTCCATGACAGTCATCAGCGTTTCTGCCGATGATTGATCTAATGTCTCGGCTGCTTTCTCTGTAACGGCTCTAAGGGTATCGACCAGCTTGATGCGGGCCTCTTCGCTTTGATCCGCGACAATCCACCAACGGGGCACAATGACACAGGTCTCAAGCGATTCAATAGATCTTTGTGTATCGGTATTGAAGACGCGCATCGATTCGATTTCATCGCCAAACAATTCAATTCTAAATGGCGAGCCGCAAGATGGATAAATATCGACAATATCGCCGCGCACACTAAATTCGCCACGCAAGGTCACTAGTGATTCGCGTGAATAACCTAAGTTAGCTAGTCTGCGAGCTACTTCTTTAGTATCAATTGTTTCGCCAACAGTGAGGCGCAAGCAATTGGCAGTTAATTCTTCAGGTGAGAGAACTCTCTGGCTGAGGGCACGAGCAGTAACTACACAGATAAATGGCTCGTCTGGCTTTTCTTGGCAGTGGCGCAAGACTTCTAGCTGAGCCGCGACGTTGTCGGGGCTGGAAAGCACTTGCTCGTAGGGCGAAACTTCCGAGCTGGGGTAAACAAAAATCGGATACTTACTTAGGTTAGTCAACTCTTGGTGATAACGGGCACCGGTGTGGTTGTCTTGCACAACTAAGAAAATAGCTCTCTTAGTTTCGTGACCCAAAACTGAGAGCACAAGCGATTTAGCTGAATCGGTCAAGCCGGTCAAGTTGAGTTCGCCGCTGCTACCCTTGGCCGTTCGAGCAAGGAGCCGCGCATATTGCGAGCTAGATATAAAAAGCTGGTGCAGTTTTGCTGCGAGGTTACTGTTGCGCGTTAGCATTTTTGGCGGGGTTCCCTTCACCGTATTGCAAATCGGTAAAGATAACGCTCGAGCGAGCCATATCTTGCCGATTTGGGAAAAAGGCATTTTACCATTTTGACCAAGCCGCTGGCTCTACGTGTAACGGGCTCTAAAGGGTTACATCTTGTATTATTGCTTTCAAATGCAATTGGAGGCAAAAGTGCAAAAACGAGCAGGCTTAACTCTATGCCTGGTCTTGGCTATTACTTCAACCCTCAGCCTCTCCGCTTTACTAGTGAAGGCTGAAGGTAGTCGCTATCGTCCAGATACCGTTGCGCATATGCAGCAGGGTATCAAGTTTTTGCGGGCAAAGCAGTTAGACCAGGCCCGTAGCCAGTTCGAAACTGTTATCAAGATGGAGCCTTCTGTGCCTGATGCTTACAACAACATTGGTCTTTCCTACGCCTACGAGAATAAAGTCGATAAGGCCATCCAGTATTACCGCAGAGCCCTAGACATTGAGCCGCTTTATGTGCCAGCTCTGAACAACCTCGGCCTTGTGCTTTACTCTACTGGCAAGGCTGAAGAGGCCCTCTATTACTGGCGCCTCTGCCTCAAGATTTCTGGTGGCCAAGAGCCCGAATTGCACTACTATGCCGCCAATGCCATGCGAGATGTGGGTCAGAAGAAAGAAGCTCGTGAAAACTATTTGATTGCCATAAAGCTCGACCCCTCCCATGCCGCGGCCCATAGTGGTCTTGCCGCCCTAGATTTGAGTGAAGGGCGGTTGGATGAAGCTTTTTCTGAAGTAAACAAGGCCATTAGGCTGAAGCCTGATTCTGCCTTTAGTTATTATCATCTCGGCTTAATTGAGGAGCGTCGTCACAATGTGGCGGCGGCGATTAAGGCCTACGAGACTTCTCTTAAATATGAGACGGTCAGCAAGTACGCCCAGGAGACCAAGAATCGCATAGCCAAGCTTAATGGCACTGCACCGGCCTCTGGTAATCAGGCTCAGGGTCAATATAATTCTGGGCAAAACGACCAACAGGGCGATGATGATGGTCGTTCCGAGATGCAGGGCGCAATGCGGCAAGCTGCTCGTGAAGCCATGAAGCGCCATGCTTGGGCTGAGGCGGTTCACGATTTTGACTCGCTTATTAGAACGGGAGCTGGTGAAGATCCGATTGTGCTCAATAATTTGGGCTATTGTCAGGCCAACTTAAATCAGTTGGCGAAAGCTGTAGAGTCTTATCGCAAGGCTTTGATGATTAAAGCCGATGGCTTCCCCGAGGCTCAATTCAACCTGGGTATGGCTTTGCGGCGCATGGGTGACAATGCTGGAGCTGAGGCTGCTTTCCGCAAGGCAATAGATGATTCAAGCCTGCGCAAGAAGACCAATCCGCTGGCCCAGAATATGTTGGGGATTATTTTGCGGGAGCGCGGCGACTATAACGGAGCTGATCGGGCTTTTCGCAAGGCTATTTTGCAGTCAGGTGGGGACGTGCCAGTGGCTCACTATAACTTGGCTGTTTTGCTTGAGCGCATAGAACGCAGTCGTGATGCTGTTTCTGAGTATAAGACTTATCTCAAGTTGGCTCCTCGGGGCAAAAATGCTACCAATGCCAGGTTGCGCTTGAAGCGACTGACTGGAATGTAGTAAGGGCTCTTTGCTCTATTTGTTGGTGAATTATTGATGAGTTGATAGTGAGTTTCTGCTCATTTATTCTGTACATATAGAAATGGTTGCCAACAGAGTTGCAATCCTTATAGTAAAATTCGGAAATGAGTACTGTAGAAAGCGACATCACAAAGGCTGTCAACGAGCCGGTTAATCCTCCTGTTGAGCAATCGGACATGCCCAGTGCCGAAGCGGTAGAAGCCGTTTGCGCTGTGGCGTCTAAGCGCGTGGTTTCGCCAGTTCAGGCCAATAAGACTCGTGTGGCTGTTCTGATGAGTGGCGGAGTCGATTCCAGCGTTACAGCCATGGAAATGATCAAGGCTGGCTACGATGTCATTGGTGTGACAGGCTGGCTAATTAAGTCTGGTAGCCGTTGTTGTGATACTGGAATGGTTGATGCTGCTCGCGTCTGCGAACAATTAGGCATCGAACATCATGCCGTAGATTTGCGTGAGATGTTCAAGGCCGAAATTATTGATCAGTTTCCCCAATCTTATGCTCGAGCTAAAACTCCCCTGCCATGCAGTGTCTGCAATACATTGGTGAAGTGGGGCGCTCTATTGCGCTATAGCCAGAAAATTTTGCAAGCTAGATACATTGCCACTGGGCATTACGCCCGGGTGGTTGAAACTGAAGATGGCTTTAGATTGGCGCGGGCGAAAGACCCACGTAAAGACCAATCATATGTTCTCTGGGGCCTAACTATGGAGCAGCTCAAAGCTACTCTGCTTCCACTTGGAGATTTCAGCAAAGATGAGATTCGTGACCTGGCCGATGAGGGTGGTTTGGTAACTGCCAATAAGCCCGATAGCCAAGATCTCTGTTTCATTCCTCGTGGCACTACTACTCAACAGTATCTCGGCAATTTCTTAACTGCTGAGCCGGGGCCGATTGTACATACGGTCACAGCTGAGATGCTGGGGCAACATCAAGGCACCTTTAACTACACAATTGGCCAGCGCAAAGGTCTTGGTATCGCTTATCACGAGCCTCTTTACGTTACTTCTATTGACCCTGATACTAGAACTGTCTATGTCGGGCCGCCAGAGGCTTTGCTACGTAAAGAATTAACCGCCTCGGCAGCCAATTGGCTAATGGAGACACCACCGGTGGAACCATTCGAAGCTTTGGCAAAAATTCGCTATAACTCAAAGGCAGAACCAGCTACTGTTTACCCTTTGCCTGATGCTCAGGTGCGGGTGGTTTTCCATGAACCACAACCTGCTATAACTCCAGGACAAGTACTTGGTATATACGATTTGACCGATACCTATATCCTTGGTGGCGGTTGGATCGACTGAATTTTGGTCGAATCCTAAATAGGCGCTATTTGATTGAAACCGAGTGGACTGAAACTCAGTCGTTGCGCCGTTGCCATTTATATTTTATAATTATGCTCGGTGCTATGGGTGGTGGCTAGTTGTTTGCTTTCTCTCCCCTGGCAGCTTGATGCAAATACTTTGATACTAGTACCGTAGTGCTAATACTGTACTTTTAGTACTTAATGTGGGGGACTGCCGCTTGTTCGACAGCTTAAATTTAATAGGGCTTGAGAAAGCAACTGGCGCTAAATTTGTTGCTCGCCTGTTACCGGTTTTGCTGGCTCTTACATCGCTGGTTTTCGTACCTGCTGAAGTTGAGGCGAAGAAACATGCCAGCACTTCATCTAGTCATTCGGCTCGGTCATCGGCTAGTAAAGGTCGCAGCGCTAGATCCGCATCGACTTCAAGAAGCTCTAGGTCGACAAGAGCTGCGTCAACGCGATTAAGCAGTGGTCGCTCTCGTTCTAGCAGAGTGGTGGCAAGTTCGAGAACTAGTTCGCGTGGTCGTGCTGGCCGGCATGGTCGTGGTCATGCTGTGGCTGTGCATTCAACCAAGCACCATCATGTGGTGGCACATGCTGCACCAAAGCCTCGCTATGCTTATCCGATTGGAATTTTTATGAGGAATGCGCCAAGCTTCGATACTTCACCTCTCGACGCCCAAAATGCTAACGCCATTGCCTCTGCTTTTGATAGTGGCTCTGCTGATGGTTATGCTGCAAGGGTTCTGGTGCGTGCCGGTGTAGTCAATTACCATCCTCTTCATGGTGGCATTTTCTGGCGTAGAGAACCGGTCAAATATATTGTTATGCATTCAACTGAGACCGGTATTCCAGTTTCTGCCACACGAGTGATTGATAGCTGGAGCTCAATGGGGCTCAGGCACCCTGGCGCTCAATATGTAGTTGATCGCGACGGCACCATCTTCCAAGCAGTTGATCCAGATCTTGCCACCGTGCACGTCAATATTTTCAAAACTCTTCCTGGTATCAATAACGACAACAGTATCGGTATTGAAATAAACCATACTGGTTCGCAAGGCTACCCTCAAGCGCAGATGCGTGCTGTTACTCGCTTAGTTGCCTATTTGCAGAGTCGCTACAATGTCGAGAACGCTAACATCATCACACATCGCTACGCTCAGCAAGGCGACCATACTGATCCTGTGAATTTCGACTGGGATGGCTTTATTGCTGCTAAGAATAGCTTCCGTAATCAGGCAATTGCTTATCGCTCTAATAAAATCAAAGACGAGTCAAAGCGTTGGAAACATGAAGTGGAAGTGCCTGTTAATACTTACATGAAGCCCCACACTCAGTTAAGTAAACCGGCCTCATTGCCTAGTGATGTTAGTGCTCCTGCCACCACCGTCAATACAACAACTACTGTTAATTCGGGGTCAGGCGCAACCAGTGCAGCTGAACCAAATGTGGTGCCTGCATTCGTGCCTGCTAGTGTTACTCCTCGTTATGTGCCAGCTACTAAATCCGGAGTTCCTTCGGGTCCTGGTTATAACTCTGGTAATGGTTCTAGTAGTGGCTCTGGTAACGCTTCTGGAGCAGGCATGCGCTCAGTTCGTATTAATCCAGCCACCATCCCGCCTCCTGGTTCGCTGCCAGTGCCTGGGCAGGTGATTGAGTATCCAGTGCCAGAGCCAAGTCAAGCTGATCCGGCAAGCCGGAATGCTGCGCCATCAACGAAGTCACCTTCTGCTGGTGCTCCTATCCCTTCCCGCTCGCAATCTCTGCCACCAGAGGGTGCCCTTGGTGCTCCTGGTAATGCTCCCTTGCCTGGCGAAGATATCTAAAGGACAACTATCGAATCAATCTTTCTTTGTGGTTAGGTAGAAATTCAATTTGGAAATGAAGGCGGCTACGCAATTATTGTGTAGCCGTTTTCGCTTTTAATCAGACGAATGCTATCTATAGTTATTGTTTGTTTTACCGGGTATATCGCTGCTGATATCTTCGATTTGCTTTCTTCTTGAGCAAATGACTGAGTGGCCAGTAAGTCAATTGCGCGCAAGTCTGCTGCCGGGCTTACTCTAAATAAAGTGAGGTGGGGGTTGAATTGCGGGTAAACTTCTTCGTTTTCTTGGAAAGTCGAAAGAGCGGCTCTAATTACGCTGTCAATGAGCGACACTTCTGGTGGTGGCATTGATGGGCGCAGTACAACCACTCGAGCTTTGTCTTCGCTGGGCCAGAGGCTAAGATGATCGTAGGAAAGTTCAAAGGTTGAGCGAGAAAGCTTTTGTTTAAGCTGAGTTAGAGTAGAGGCAAATTGTCTGGTTAACTCTTCTACAGCAATGCTGTTTACCTCGCCTAAAAATAGCCAGGTCATGTGCAGCTTCTCTTTGGGCAAGGCGCGAATTTTGAATTCTATTGTTTTGCCTGGCAAAAAGCCAGAGCTGATTTGGCTTGCTCTGGCTTTTGTTATTGCGCTTATTCTCTCGGCTTCGGGGCCTTGTAGAAAACTGCCTACGAACAGTCTAGGCATCTTCTTTCTTGGGGAGGGATGAGCGAATGGCATCTTTGATACCGTCTGGACCGCCCATGCCTTTGACGACGAAAGCACTACCAATAGCGAATGGCAAGAACATCATAACTGTTTGCATCAATGTCAGAGTTGGGAAATTGAAATTTAGGGTGAACAATATTGCCAGTAGCATCAGGGCGCAGCTGCCACCAGTTATGATGCTGCCCCATTTGTTCTTATAGTTGTAAATCATCATGCCAATGCCTGCCAACAGGGGCAGTAGAAATAGCGCCAAGCCGCCGCCGCCTCCCATAAGCATGGCCAAGAAGCCGCTGCCAACTTTTACGTGCATTGCTACCATTACCATTCCTAGTATCAATAAAGCAAAGCCGCCGAAATAATACCCGTCAGATTTGTTCAGGGCAGCACTGCCGCTATTGGCGCCGCTGGTCATTTTGCCGCCACTACTGTTATTTAGGGCGCCACCTTTGGCGTTCTTGCCTGTGGTGGTTAAATCGGTGCGACCGGTGTTAACCAGTTCTATTTGGTCTTTGAGGACTGAGCTCTCAAGCTCGAGCAACTTGCGTTGAATTTCCTCTTCCTTTTTATTCATTGTCTCTCTTGCCTTGGCTTTTAAGATTAATGTGCGTGATTCCTAGCATAACATCCCCCAATATACCCACAGTGGGCTTATCTCTTGCAATCTAAATAGAGTGCGTGACTGATAAAAGCTCAAGTAAATGTGGAATATATGTACTCAAAAGATTCATATTTGTGGTCCTGAGCCGATTTAACCAACGCTATGCCAAAAAAAAGTATGGCGCTTGATTGATACCACATCTATACTGGGAAAATTAGCATCCAAATTTAAGACTGGTAGCCATGATTAATATTTCTCCTCGGCGCAAGCCAAACCTTACTACAGCAGTCTCTGTAACCCTTTCAGCGCTGAGTTTAATGCTTAGCTGTGTTCAGAGCGCCACGGCCAGTGGTGGCTCCTCTATCGAGAGACAGCCCCTAGTGGTTTCCAGTATCGTTCCTGAGACTCAGGCGTACCCACCCGGCATGGCAGAGGGGTCTGGGGTCTGGGTTAATCTTTGGAATTACCCCAAAACTGACGTTGAGGGCTATTGCCAAAAGCTATACAGCACAGGTATTCGCAACCTTTTTGTGCAGACTTCTCGTAGTACCACAGAGGCCATCACTCAGCCTACCGAGCTTGCTCAATTAATTGAAGCTTGCCATAAGTACAAAATTAGAGTTATTGCCTGGTCTTTCGCCGAGCTTAAAAGCCCAATGGCCGACGCCGACAAAATGATTGTTGCTGCGCGCTTCCGTACACCAAGTGGCGATCGCCTAGACGGCATTGCCCCTAATCTGGAGAACAACCTAAACAAGACTGTTGTCGAAGCCTACAGTAAACATATAAGGGATGCGCTCGGCAATGGTTACCCTATGATGGCCGTGGTCTACAGTCCATTAAACCGCGCCCCCATGGTGGCCCTCACCCCATGGAAGGTTCTGGCCAAATATTATGATGTCATTGCTCCCATGGCCTATTGGAATGGTCGCTATCAGACTGTGGATGCCTACACCTATACCAAGCGCACAGTGGAGCGGGTCAGGCAACTAACTGAGAAACCAGACGTTGAAGTGCACGTGATTGGTGATGGTATGGGTACTCGGGCTAATGAAATTACCGAGTTCATTCGTGCCTGTCGCGATGTGGGAGCTCAGAGCGCCAGTCTCTATCCCAACCAAAAAACAACAGAAGAGCAATTCGGCGCTATGTCTCGCTACTCCGATTTAATGCCAGCCAACGGTCGGCACCGCCTAGAAGTATTGAGAACCCTATTGTCCCGTGGAGTTGTTGCCAGCCCTCCCACTTTTGACCCTGCCAAGGCTCTCAGTCGGGGCGAGTTCATGAAAGTTGTGGCCCATGGCTTGAAAGTACCTAATATTAATGACAGTTCTGAGGCTTTTGGCTACTTCAAGCGCCTTGGTGTCGTAGATGTGGTTGCTAGCGAATTTCCTGAGATGGCTGTCGATGATGATTTAATCTCGCCCATTAGCCTGGAAGCCGGTCAGAAGTTTGTCACTGTGGCCAAGAAGGCCGTTATAAGTCAGGCCAAGGCCCACCATGCCAAGGGCCTGTACAAGGGCAATCCATTCAGAGCTAATCCGTTTAATGCTAATCAGGCACAGGCGACACCGGCCGGTTCAAGCTCTAGCACATACCTGTCAATGAATCGCCCCACGCGAGTGGAAAGGCTCTTTGTTGCCCCTGTTTATGCTGCTGGAGAAACCAAGCTGTTATCCCCAACTGACGTCAAGTACAGCGGCAAGCAGCATCACATCAACTACTTGGATGCCGCCCAGCTATTTGAAGACCTAAATCAGTAAAATTGAGCCGTAAAATTCGTTTTCTGCGATTATGGTTATAGCGGCTCTCAAGCCGGGTAGGAAATTATCGGAACACCGTATCGTCGACTACTCGTTTGGCTCATTTAATGAGCAATCTGCTTTAAACAGCGTCAGGGATATTTCTTTTGAAGTTGATTTAGATCTTCGCGAATCCTACAGGCCAGTGAGCTTGTAGGATTTTATGCTTGATTCTTCGTCAACCTGCATGCTTGAAACTGTTTGGAGCAATTAACTGGCTGGTGCCGCTATCGGATGTTTTATTTATCCCTTCGTTTCGGAGGATAGTTATGCTAGTAACCGTAACTGGACGCAATATTGAACTAACACCCGCTCTCAAGGAGTATTTGACCGAGAAGTTGCAGCGAGCCCAAAAGCATTTTGATCACAAGCTCGATTGCACAGCTTTATTGAGTGTGGCGAAGAACCCTTCCATTGCGAAGAGCCAGAAGGCGGAAATCACAATTAAGGTCAATGGCAACGTCATTCGGGGTGAAGAAGCCACCGAAAATATGTACGCTTCGATTGATTTGGTCGCCGACAAAATCGAGCGACAATTGCGTAAGTACAAGACTCGACATTACACCAAGACTGGGAAGGCTAAGGAGTACGACGACGAAAGCCCAGAGCTGTCTGATGATGATGATCTCGAGCCAATTGATTTCAATGTTGGTAAGGAACCAGCAAATGGTGCTGATGTTCGACCGAAGATTGTGCGTTCTAAGCGCTTCCCTCTCAAGCCAATGATGGCCGATGAGGCGTGCAAGCACATGGACCTTCTTGGTCATGACTTCTTTATGTTCATTAATTCGGAGACCAATCACGTCAATACGGTCTATCACCGTCGCGACGGCAATTATGGGTTGATTGAGCCGGAGGCTTAGTCCTCAGCCCTGAATGGGTTTCACAGGGCGCTACTTCGGTGGCGCCCTTTTGATTTATTTCGCTGTTGAAGCGTTGCCGTTAGGTCTTTTATAGTGAACTCTTCTATAGCGCGAATTTTTTTGTATTTAATCGTGGAGGATGTGTTTTATCACAGCTAAAGATAGTGGGCATTCGCTCAGTAAATTTCTGTCGCTGGTGCTCAGGCATGAACCTGAAGTTATTGGCCTCACTCTGGATCAATCGGGTTGGGTTGACGTGCAAGTTTTGCTTGACGCTTGTAATGCTCATGGAAGAAAAATCACGGCTGATTCTTTGGCCAAAATGGTGGCTGAAAATAGCAAGCAAAGATTTGCCTATAGCCCTGATGGCAAGATGATTCGTGCTAGTCAGGGCCATTCGTTAGATGTCGAATTGGGCTATGCACAGAAGCCACCACCAGCAGTTCTATGTCACGGTACGGCCTCTCGCTTCGTGCAATCAATTCGCGAACAAGGTTTACTGAAACAAGGGCGACATCATGTTCACCTATCAACTGAAATCGACACAGCTATGGCCGTAGGCAAACGTTATGGTCAGCCTGTCTTGCTCCAGGTGGATGCCGCCAAAATGCATGCCGATGGTCATATCTTTTTTGTCAGCGAAAATGGTGTTTGGTTAACTGATGCAGTGCCACCACAATATATTTTATTTCTAGATTAGTTAAGCGCCTGCGTTATCGCAGCTTTGTCTTACCTGCATACTATGTTTTCATTCATAGTATTGACCACAGCGGAGAAAGGATACTAGAACTGACCAGGTTAGTTCGTCACTGAGAGTCTGGCTGCCGAGCTGGCCACTAGTAGCACACTCCAGAAATAGATCGACATCGAAGTTGTGCCAGTATTGTCCACTTGCGCCCCTTAAGCCATCACTGAATGGACTGCTCTTTGCTAGGTCGTAGAGGTCGTATATTTGTTCGAGGATTGTTGATTGCCAGCCCTTAAATCCAAACTCCTCGACCTCTGATGGAGGCTGCGGTGATTGGATTTGAGGTTCTGCCGAGGCGTAAGCCGTATCGAGCATGGCCAGAAATTCGCTGCCCGTTATCCATTCTCTTTCACAATAAGGTTTTGACAATAGCCAGAGTTTTGCAAGGAATTGTTCAAGTGTAACTTTGCTGTTGTTGTACTTCGATCTCACTAAGTCGATCTCATCTCCAAGAGTTTTATCTTCGAGATTTTTGTCTCCGAGATTCGAATTGCTATCTTGATTCAAAAGCTTGCCCGTCCTTTCAAAACTAGCCAGAGCAAGTATACTCAGAAAAGAATATTGCTTATACGATTTTAGGAGATAGATGCAGTCTATTGGCAGAAGTGCCTACCAAATCTCTATCGCTATCAGCTCCTTGTTGGCGGTTTTACTTGGCTCCGCTTCAGCTTCTGGTGCAGAGAATTCGACGAATGCTATTCCGAAGAGATACGTATTAGCAGTGATTAAGTGTGAGCAACGGCTCAAGCGAACACCAGATGATTTGGCGCTTCGTAAGACTCTTGCTGGCTATTACATCAAAATTGCCCAATCTCTAAAGTCAGATCCGTTTGAGTCAATCAAGTTTTTGCATAAGGCTGACTTGTTAGAGCCAAGCAACCCTTCGGTATCGAAGAATCTCGATGCCATTATTGAGAAGATGGGTAAAGACCCACGATCTTCTTCTGACCGCGCTGAGCTTGCCAGGCTGGCCAGAAATAAGGCCGATTTTGTCTCGGCTATCAGTGAGTACTCGCAAGCGCTGCGCCTTAAGCCAAGCGGTCCGATTCACGAACAGCTTGGAGATATCTATCGTGTGCGCGATGAAAATGACAAGGCCATTGCGCAATACATGAAAGCTCAAAGCTTCGGTGATTCAAAGAGTCTTGAAGTGAAGCTTGGTCAAGCCTATCAGGCCAAGAAAGACATGGTAAGCGCTGTGGCTGCCTACGCCAAAGCTATCGCTATGAAATCTGATGATCCACTTGAGGATGAGGCTCGCATTGCTGGTTGGGAAGAAGCCCTTAAGCCGGTCCTGAATTCAGAGGTAACAAAGTCGACGGACTCATTGGCTCAGCCTCAATTAGACTTTACCGAACTTTCAAATCGCATTAAAGCTGCTTGGTTGCCGCCGAAGAGAGCCGATTTTAAGACTGCGAAACTAAGTGCCAAGTTTTTTGCAGGCGGTGGCATTGCCGATTTGAAATTAGTTTCCTCATCGGGAGATTCTACTTTCGACCACTCGGCTCTCAGAGCTATAGAGCGACTGAAAAAGACTGGCCATGGCCTTGCGCTGCCAGCATCCCTTGGTGATGGGTCTATTTGCACAATTGAGTTTCAGCACATCATTGGCGGTCCGAAGATCGTGCTTGTCTCATTTTGAAAATAGTTGTATATGCAACTATCCGTTCACGATGGCATGGTCGCGAAACTCAACTAAAATGATCATCTTGTAAACCTCAAAACACCTTAATCGCTTGGCAACATTTTCGCCTGGCTGTCGTCCACTTATCAACTGCCTGACATGCTTTATTCGCGCTTTACTCCATCTTTATTCGAGCTTTGCTGCAGCCCAGCACCCGCGCACTTAAAGATCAGGCAAAATACTGTATCTAAGAGGAGGTTAGAAAGCTAAAACAGGTAGTGAATAGAATAGAATCCTAGATACTTACTATTGCCAGGTAATAATCTTAGGTACTTGTATGGGCACTTGGCTTGCTCTTCGTCCCGGTTTTGATAACTCGTCCCGGTTTTGATAAAAGGAATTCCCGAAATTGTCCCCTAAATTCTCTGAAATTCTTGCACTGGCTCTATCGATTGGTCTTGTCACAACAAGCGTGGTTGAGGTTGCTCCAGCTTACGCCGTAGACCAGAACGTTTTAATTGGCCTCAATAATGACGCTGTCAGAGCCATTAATGCTCAAAACTATCAGCTTGCTATTGAAAAGCTTGAGCAGGCCATCAAGCTTGATCCCTCTTACAAGAATGCCCGGGCTAACCTTGCCATTGCTTACAACAACTATGGCTTGGTTTTTCAGAATAATCCGATGGAAGCTATCAAGTACTTCCACAAAGCTGTATTGCTCGATGCCAATAATGCCACGACCTTGCAGAACTTGAGCGGCATTATTCAGAAAATGGGCAAGAACCCACGCTCATTTGCCGACCGCGTAGCTGTAGGTGATGCCTGTCGTAAGGCTGCTGACTTTGTCGGCGCCATAGTCGAGTACCAGGAAGCTCTTAAGATCAAAGACGACGCTCCTCTTCACGAAAAATTGGGCGATGTCTTTCGTGTTCGCGATGAAAACGATAAAGCCATCGAGCAATATCAAGCGGCCGGTCGTGTTGCTGATAGCGCCTCAATTGAAGTAAAACTTGGTCAGGCCTACCAGGCTAAAAAAGATATTGCCAGTGCAATTGGCGCCTACAGCAAAGCTATTTCGATGAAGTCTGATGACCCAGATGTGCAAGATGCTCTAGTTGCTGGTTGGGAAGAAGCGCTCAAAGACAGCCCTACTGAGCCTAATAACCACATTGGTTTAGGCCAAGCCTTCCAGTACAAAGGTGACTTTGGTCAAGCCGAATCTGAGTATAAGCTCGCTATATCGCTTTCACCTGGTCGTCGCAATGCTATTGCGGAAAAACTTCTAGCTGCCTTGCCAGCTGCCCGCGCTTCGCAGCAGATTAGCAAATACATCGACATGGGTGTTGATTTGCAAGGCCGCAAACAGTATGGTCCAGCTCTTGATTCCTATAAGCGCGCTCTTGGTCTAAGTCAAGATCCAAAACAACGCTCGCAGATTCTTACCAATATGGGTACGGCTTTCCAGGCTACTGGCGACTACACCAATGCTATCAACAGCTATCAACAAGCTCTCCAGCTTGATGGCTCTAACCAGGCGGCAGCTCAAGGTATCAAGACAGCAACTTCTGAGCAAAAAGACAAAGCCGTGGGTGATCTTTCTGCCGCAGCTGATGCGCTGTTCAAGGCTGGTAACTACGATGGTGCTATTCAGAAGTACCAAGAGCTACTTAAGAACGACGCTAACGATCCAGCTGTTCACTTCAACATTGGAGCTGCTTATCAGCTCAAGAAAGACTATGACAATGCCATTGTTGAATACAATATGGCTATTAACTTAGATCCTAAAAACAAGAGCTATCAAGATTCTTTGGTTAAGGTCAAAGACTTGAAAGTACAGCCAATTATCAACAACGCTGTGGCGAAGCACCAGGCTAAAGATTACGCCAGTGCCATTACGCTTTATCAGCAAGCGCTTGATGTGGTGCCTAACAACGCCAACCTTTGGTATAACTTGGCATCGGCCCAGTATGCCGCTCAAGACTATGCTGGCGCTCGTCGCTCTTATACTAAGAACATCGAAGTTGACCCTGCCAGTCAGCCAGATAGCTTGTACTTCATCGCTACTATCGATGAGAATGCTGGCAATGGTGCCCAGGCTCGGGGCGAATATCAGCAGTATACAAACAAGGCTAAGGCCGGCCCATACTTAACCCAAGCAAACGCTAGATTTGCCGCTTTGAGCAAAAATCCGAGCGATTGCATCAAGATCAAATCTGAGTCTGATCTTGCTCGCGATAAAGAAGCGACCGATTCTTACGCCAAGGCTGTTGATTTGCAGCGCTCTGGTCAATACGATCAAGCTATTGCCCTGTACTCAAAAGCAATTGAGATTCAGCCGCAAAATGCCGATTTCAAATATGCTATCGGTACTGCTTATCAACAGAAGGGCGATCTCGACCAAGCCCTTGCTTCTTATCGCCTAGCATCTAATATGATGCCTGCCAATGAAGACTATAAGAAAGCCATCAAAGACGCCACCGTGCTCAAGGCCGGTCCACTCGTCAAGCAAGCTTACGATAAGCAGACTGCTGGTGACATTGCCGGAGCCATTGATCTCTATAATCAGGCCTTGCAACTTGATACTGATAACGGCTCAATCTACATGAACTTGGGCGTAGCCTATCAAGCTTCAGATAACTTCCAGGGTGCTTATAGTGCCTATCAAAAAGCCTTCCAGTATGACCCTAAGGGTTGTGTTGATTGCTTGTTCTTCATGGCTCAGATAGAAGAGAATAATAACCAGGCATCAGCAGCGGTTGGTCACTACTCGCAGTATTGCCAGAAGGCACCAAGCGGTCAGTATGTTGCTACCGCTAAATCGCGCATGGCCACCTTGCAAACTAACCCTGGTGCGGTGCAAAAGCTCGCTACTACGGCCGATGTGAAGAACGCGCAGGCTGCTAGTGATGCTTACACCAAAGCCGTGAAGATGCAAGAAGCCACCGATTACGATGGTGCTATTACTCTCTATCAACAAGCAATTTCAATGCAGCCAAAAGAGCCTGCCTATGTCTATGCCCTCGCCACTTGCTACCAGGCCAAAGGCGACTTTGACAATGCCATCACAAAGTACAAAGAAGCCATCGCTAAAGCTCCAGCCAATCAAGTTGACCAGTTTAAGCAAGCCCTAGCGTCAGCTCAATTGGCTCAAGCTACTCCCATAATGGATCAAGCTGTGGCCAAACATAGTGGCGGCGACCCTGCTGGTGCCATTCCTCTATATGAAAAAGGTCTGGCTCTATATCCACAGAACGCTCATGGATACACTAACTTGGCTGGGGCCTACCAGGCAATTGATGACTTTAACAAGGCCAAAACTAATTATCAAAAGGCAATTGATCAAGATCCCAAAGGCGAATCAGATAACTGGTACTTCATTGGTTTGATTGATGAAAACAATGGCCAGGTGCCAATTGCCCTTTCTGATTATGGCAAGTACGTAGCTGCTAAGCCTACGGGTACTTATGCCGGAGATGCTAAGGCTCGATTGGCCAGATTAAAAGCTAACCCAGCTTCAGCCCAGAAACTCTCGACTCAAGCTCAGGTGAAGGCCTCTACTGCTGCCTCTGGCGCCTACAACGAAGCTGTTGAGCTACAGAAGGCGCAGAAGTACGATGAAGCCTTAGCTAAATACAAAGAAGCAATTGCTGCTACTCCGAACGAAGCTGGCTACTACTACAGCATGGGTACTTGCTACCAGGCTAAGGAAGACTTCGATAATGCTTTGACTGCCTATCAGAAGGCCAGCCAAATCAACCCTGCTGAACCGGCTTACAAACAGCTAGTTGTTCAGATGAAGCAGAGCAAGGCTTCTCCACTGGTCAACTCGGCTATCGAGAAGCAGACCAAGCCTGATGCCGCTGGTAAGTTTGACCTGGCAGGCGCCATTGCCGACTACGAAGCGGCTCTGAAGATTTCTGATGACGGCACCACCCATAGTTACCTTGGTACTGCTTATCAGGCTCAAGGCAACAATCAGAAAGCTCTGAGCGAATACACCAGGGCTCTGGCTCTTGATAAAACTCTGGTTGATACCTACTACTACCTGGGTACTGTGTATGAAGCCTTGAAGCTTCCTGCTAAGGCCATAGAAGAGTACCAGCGCTTCGTGCGCACTGCCCCAGCCAACAATGGCAACATGGCTGCGGTTAAAGAGCGCTTGAAGTTGCTGGCCCCTGCTCGTAAATAAAAGAGAATCTTGTGCAACTAGCTGACCCCATAAAGAGGATGTTGAAGACTTACAATCAATGTCGCACCTACAGTGATCAAGGTTCTTTCTATAATTCGTCAGGGCCACTCTGTCTTGAGTATCAAACCGAGTTTGAGCGCACCAAGCAGTTCAAATTAACTTGGCGGCAAGTCAAAGATGACCCCACCGCCGAATTGATGAGTGGCGAACTGCTAGCTAGCTCTTCTGGATCATCAGTGACTATGCGCTTAGATAGCCCTGGTGCCGAGACAAAAACTAAGACCCGCGATTACGTTATGGTGTTTGATGCCTTAGCCGATATTGAGGGCGTGATTCAGAGTCTGGTTATTGTTCCGCAGTATCTCTTCTATCCACCTGATGAAATTGTAGCCACGGGCCAGTTTGAAGATTTTGAAGAATTTGAAGAAGTCGTCTTCAACGACGAAGCCTGTGTTAAATTTAGCACGATGAATAATGGCATACGCCGTGAGCTAGTGCTCTCACAGGTTGATGGCACCATGCGTCGCCACTTTATGGGAACGGGCCTTATAGAAGGTGGCGAAGAAGTGCTCTCCGCCCTTGGCGCGCCGATGTCTAATTGTCTTGATATTAGATCGGTCAAGTTAGAAGCCGGTATTTTCGGCTAGGCTTTCAAAACGGTTACTTCGTAAACATTTCGTCAACGGCTTCGCTTTGATTGCGGTTGTTGCGGCCTGATACCACATCTCTGATTGAAGCGGCCTTTTTTAGTCCTGGTGGCAAACTAAAAAAATTGGCTGGAACTCTAACCTTTTCGATTTTGGTGGTATCAAGATTGGTTTCTCGGCTGCCTTTGTTTTTCATCCCGGTAATGAAATCTACGCTGCCGTGAGTGCCAACAAATGTTAGTGGAATGCCGCCGTTGGTAGGAAGTTTATAAGTGGCATAGAGAATTTTTTCTGTTTGAGGAGCGCCAATGCCATCAAGCTTGATAAATTTCATGGTTGTCCACGGCGAAGTTAGTCGCTCAATTTTGAAGCCGTTGAGCATCATGGTTGATGCTCTCATGGGGCGGTCCGTTACTATCCGATCTTTTCTTCCAATTAGTAAGTCTGACAAGAGTCCGGTTTCTTGGAATTCTTTCAGATCTTCTGTGAAATAGGTTTTGTCATCAGGGCGATAGATGGTTATTTTCCAGTCAGGTGCTTTGGCCAGTAAAGTAAAACGCAGCTGTGCTGTATTGTCTAAGCGCATTGCATTTTGGCTAACGGTGAGCTGCTCTGTACCCATAAAGTAGTGGGTTTGATAGAAGCGGACGGCCGGAATTGTTTTTTCTGCTGCCTTCGGCTGAGCACAAAGAGCTTGGTTGGCTGCTCCTGTGCTAAAGAGGCTAATAACCAGCAGACATATTGAAAGTAGGCTGTGAGCAAAACGACGGAAAGAGAGTCTATATTTCTGAAGATAACTCATAAGCATCTATCGCGACCTTGCTTAAAATTCATGGTCTTTGCCCTTTTTTGCTAGTGCCGCTTTCGGTGCTACCGAATAATTCTTGATAGTCAGCATCTGCTGAGCGTGAATTGGCAGGGCTTACAACGTCACTAATGGACTTTGCCAGTTTGTAGCCAGTTGGAGCCTTGAATATGTTGGGAGAAACATCTACCTCTTCAATCTTAGATGTGTCCATCTGAGTAATTCTTCGTCCGGCATCGTTCACACTAGAAATGTTCGGGTGCGAGCCGTGAGTGGTCTGATAGCCAATAGTAATGCCACCGTTGGTCGGTTGCTTGAAAATGGCATAGTCTAGTCGCTCTAATTCAGGCACATTCTCCTTCAGTGGCATAAATTTGAGCGTTTTCTCTTTGCTGGTCAGGCGCACTATTTTCTGTCCGCAAAAGTCAAATGTGCTGGTTCTGAACTTCTCATTACCTTTGTCTACTATAGTGCGATCTCTTATTGTCAGCACGAAACCAGACAAAAGTCCCGCTTGCTCAAAGTCACTGAGGGTTTTGCTGCAGTAGCATTTATCGTCGTTGCGAAAAACCGTAACACGCCAGTCTGGTGCTTTGGCTACCACTATATATTTGAGGCCGCTGGTATTTTCTAGCCGCATGCCTTTGCTATTGAACGTCATCACACTATTGCCCATAAGATTGTGCGTCTGGGTTAGCCTAAGGGCTTTCTCCGCTAGGGCTGGGGGAGCGGTGACGACTGAGAAACTTAGGGATGTATAGCACGCCGAGAGGGTTAGCAAAAATTTTGCTAGGGGTGAAAAGTAATCAGCGTTTGTTACCGACATTTTTCAGGTAGATCCTCAGCATCACGCACAAGGCTATCCCCATTGTACCTGCGCTGACCAAAAGCGGAATAGGTATATTCATGTAGTTAGCAATGCTGTCAACCCGCAGCGGCTCGATCAACACGCGCCCTAGTGAATAACCAGCAAGGTAGGTGCAGCTTGTCATTCCAGGATATTTATTAGCTTTGGGAGCTACGCCAAAATACAGCAAGAAAAAGAGGCCAAGATTCCAAATACTTTCGTAGAGAAATGTCGGGTGGAAATAACTGAAAGTGCGGTACTCCATCGGTCTTGAGTCAACCGGAATAAATAGTTTAAGGAAAAAATTGTCGTCGACTGGATGGCCAAAGGCTTCAGAATTGAAAAAATTGCCCCAGCGTCCCAGCGCCTGTGCCAGAGGGATAGAGGCGAAGAGAGTGTCTGCGTAAGCAAGCAGAGGAAGTTTCTCTTTTTTTAGATAGATGTAAGCAGCAATGATGCCACCAATAAGGCCACCATGAATAGACAAGCCACCTTTCCATGTTGCCAGAATCTCGCCGGGATGAATGAGGAAGTAACTGGGATTAAGTGCGGCATAGTAAAGGCGGGCTCCTAAGACGCCCGAAATAAAGCAGATGAGAGAAAGATTGATGAGCTTGTCGCCATCAAGGCCACGCGCCTTGCACATTTTTACTGCAGCAAAAACAGCAAGCATAAAACCGGCAGCAATCATCACCCCATACCAGCGCACAGTGAGCGGGCCTAGCTGGCAGAGTATGGGTCCGGGTGATTGAAATACCATGTTATTAGCTAATAGGGTGCCTGGTCGTTAGGATAATGGCCGCCATAGACATCTCTTGGCGCCTTGCCGTTGCTGCGATCTTGGTTGGCCGGAAGACCGGGGTCATGCTGTTCGTCGCGTGGGTCGTCGCCGTGCGGATCTGGACCGTGAGGGTCGCCGCCATATTTTTGCAGTGGAACCATTTTCGGCGCGAGGTCTCCAGTGCTTGTCAATAATGCAGCCTGGGCGGCAACAACAAGGAGTGCTGTGCTTAGGTTGGCGACAACGGCGCTTGACATGCTGTATTCCTCAACTAACATTTAAGGTCTTGGCGAACAGAGCCAGTATAGAGTAGAAGCCTTTAATTAGCGTTAAAATGTGGGCTTAGAATGAGGTATTAGACTGGCATGGCTAAGGGAAAATCGCGCTGGGTTTGCCAGCAATGCGGCTTTCAGAGTTCGCGCTCGATGGGGCGTTGCACAGAATGTAGCAATTGGAATTCGTTTGTAGAAGAGCTGGCGCCAGAAGACGAGAGCGCTAAAAAAGGTTTTGCTGCAAGACTTTCGGCTGTTACTGCTGCTGTCAGCTCCAATGGCGCTACTGGCAATTCCTCTGGTCCGGCCAACAAAGCCTTGCCACTCTCTCAAATCGATACCGATGAATCTGGTCGGCTTGAGACCGGTATGGCAGGCCTAGATGAAGTTTTAGGCGGCGGCCTCATGCCTGGATCCGTCATTCTTATTGCTGGAGATCCTGGTGTGGGCAAATCGACTTTGCTTATGCAGGTCGCAAAAAATCTTTCCCGCAACCACCAGATTCTTTACATCACTGGTGAAGAGTCTGCCGCTCAAGTAAGTCTTCGGGCCGGGCGTTTGGGTGTTACTTCAGACAATGTCTTGGTGGCCGCTGAACAGAATGTCGTAAATGCCGCTGAAATGATGTTAGCTAGTGATTCTGCCGTATGTGTGGTGGATAGTATTCAATCGGTCTATCACCCCGAAATTGCCAGTGCTGCTGGTTCTGTTAGTCAGGTGAGAGAAGGAACTCAGCTTCTTATTCATGCTGCTAAGCGCAAAAATATCGCTACTATTTTGGTTGGTCACGTCACCAAAGAAGGTACCATTGCTGGCCCTCGTGTTTTAGAGCACATGGTTGATGTGGTTCTTCAGTTTGAAGGCGATCGCACCCGGCAGCTAAGAATTTTGCGGGCTGTAAAAAATAGATTTGGCTCAACGGCAGAGCTTGCCATATTTTCAATGTCAGAAGAGGGCTTGTCTGAAGTTGATAATCCCAGCGCCCTGTTTTTAGGTGATCGACTCTCTAAGGTTGGACAGAAGCAGGCTCCATCAGGAACAGCTGTTATTGCCGGGGGCGAAGGTAGTCGCAGCCTCTTACTTGAAGTGCAAGCTCTGACTGTCTCTACACCGAATCCGTCGCCAAGGCGAGTGGTGAACGGCTGGGACTATAACCGCCTGTTGCAACTTGTTGCCGTCCTTGAAAAACGCGCCGGGCTGCACCTGGCCCGCCTTGATGTCTACGTCAATATTGTCGGTGGCCTTGACTTTAGTGACCCGGCTGGCGACCTTGGAATTGCACTGGCTGTCGCTACTTCCTTTTTAGATCGCTCTATTGATCCAGGCCTGGTGGCTGTTGGAGAAGTTGGCCTCACTGGAGAAATTAGACCAGTTTTGAATCTTGGTCAAAGGCTGAAAGAAGCTTCGCGCCTTGGTTTTAAGAAAGCTCTTGTGCCCCAGGCCTCGCTGCCTTTGAGCAATATACCTAAAGGCATGGAAGTAATAGGTGTAGAAAATATTTCTGAGGCCCTGCAAAAAGCCATACCTAATTTGGGAGCGGGCTCAAGCAATTCTAAGAAGAGTTTTGATAAACAGTCTGAAAATTCTTTCGAAAAAACTTCGGCAAAATCCCAGGAAATCAGTCAAAAATTAGAAGATGAAAGCATACTCTCCCTCTGAGCATCTAGTTAAGCAGCTCGCTGGGCTGCCTGATAGCCCCGGTTGCTATATATTCAAAGACGAGCTTGGCGACATTCTTTATATTGGCAAGGCCCTTAGTCTGCGCTCCCGGGTGCGTTCTTACTGGGCCGATATTTCTTGGCGTGAGCGGCCGAAATTAGCGGTGATGATACCTAAGGTCGCCACCATTGAAACTATTCTCACGAATTCAGAGAAAGAAGCGCTCTTACTTGAAGCCAATCTGATTAGGCAGAAACTACCGCGCTATAACGTCTCGCTTAAAGATGACAGACGCTATCCCTGGCTGGCCATTACCTATGATGTGGCCTTCCCTCGTTTGGTAATGATTCGCGACCCGGTACGCTTCAAGAAGGATAATCCGCGAGCTAAAGTATTCGGGCCTTATGTAGAAGCTGGTCAAATGTGGGAAACCATGCGCATCTTAAGGCGTGTTTTTCCTATGAGGCAGCGTAAAACACCACTCTTCAAAGATAGACCATGCATGAACTTTCATATTGGTCTGTGCTTAGCGCCTTGCCAAAAGAAGGTGGAGCCCGAGCCGTATGATCGCATGGTCAAACAAGTAGAGATGTTTTTGGCCGGTCGCCAGACCGAAGTTATCGACCAGCTCAAGGCCGATATGGAAAAGGCTTCAGACAACCTTGAGTTTGAACAGGCCGGTAAAATTCGTGACCGTCTGGTGGCATTGCGGTCGGTAATTGAAAAGCAACAGGTATTTTTCCAGAGCAATAAAGTTAGCCACGATATTGTTGCTGAAGCCCATACCGAAAAGATGATGTCTGTTTGTTTGATGAAAGTGCGCGAAGGCAAACTGATTGCTTCTGAGACATTTGCTATCCCCTTGCTGGAGAAGACATCTTGGGATGAAGCTTATCAGGCCTTTGTTGACCAGTACTATACAGCTTGCGAAGACGTTGCTATTCCGCAAACAATTTTGTTGCAGCACGAACTGAGCGACATGGATGTTCTGCGCGAATTTGTTAGTGGCAAGGCCGAGCTTGCCGTTAAGCTTTTGGTGCCCCAGCGCGGTGGCAAAAACGATCTGGTTGATATGGCCATTAAGAACGCTGAACATGCTCTTGGCCAGGAGGTTAACCGTGTTACTCAACTTGATGCCAAAGTTGAGCGCACCCTTACTGCCCTAAAAGAAGGCCTGGGTATAGACAGGCTGCCCAACCGCATAGAGTGCTTTGATATATCAAATATTTCGGGTACGGATAACGTCGCCAGTATGGTTTCTTTTGAAGCCGCCAAGCCGAAAAAGACTGAATATCGTATGTTCAAAATACAGAGTGTAGAAGGCGAACCCAATGACTTCGCTTCGATGAAAGAAGCTGTGGGCAGGCGCTATGCCAGACTAATTCGTGAACAGAAGCCTTTTCCTGATTTGATTATTATTGATGGTGGTAAGGGGCAATTAGGTGCTGCTATGGAGGCGCTCACTGCCCTTGAACTAGGCGGTCTGAAAATAGGCGATCATGAATTTTCTATTGTTGGATTAGCCAAGAAGCAGGAGGAAGTTTACTTCCCCAATCGCTCGATGCCGGTTTATATACCAAGGCGTTCTGAGGCCCTGCACTTGTTGCAGGCCGTGCGGGATGAAGCGCACCGATTTGCTGTCACCTTCCACCGCAAATTGCGAGCTAAGCGCGTCATTGCCTCTCAACTAGATGTCTTGAAGGGGCTTGGTGCTAAGCGTCGCAAGAAGCTAATAGATCACTTTGGTTCGTTTGAACAGATCAAAACAGCTACGTTAGAAGAAATAGAAGCTTGTGAAGGTATTCCTAAAAAGCTTGCTCTTGAGCTATTTACCTTCATGCAAGACTTGAAGAATAAGCCTAAGGCTAAGCCAATTTTGACCGGAATGGAGCCCGCCGATCATTCAGAAACTGATGCCTCAGGTGCTGCGGCCGCTAATCGAAGTGATGAGGAGCTGGCGATGGTGGCTGAAGATGTTGGTCAGTACGATGATGGTAAAATCAAAGAAGTATCGATTCTTGATCAAGAAGATGAAGAAGAGTTCTACGCTGAAGACGTTGAACCTGATGAAGAGCGATTGCCTGAGCCAGAGGATGAATAAAGACGAGTAACTAGAAATATCTAGTCTAGGCGACGCAGTAGAAGTGCAGCTGTATCTTCAGGCAGAATTTGTTCTTTTGAAAAAACTATTGAGGCAATAAAGCCCTGGCGATTGAATTGGTCTTGTACTTTATTGCTTTTGTTATAGCTAATTTCTTGGCCTGTCAGGTCGCAGACGAATCCGCCCAAGGCCTCAATAATCGGTTGCGCTGCTGATACGTCCCATTCTTTTGAATAGTCATAGTTAAAACACAATACATTGATTTCGCCTAATACCAGTGCGGCAAAACCATGGGCTGCCCCGCCACAGCGAATCGTCTCGGCTTCTAAATTCAGCCGCTGGGCAAGGGTTTGGTAGTAGCTCTCAACTTCTTGGTTGCTATCGGTGGCTCTTTGGTAGCCGCGTAAGATTGAGTGCTCTGCTTTGTTTACTCTATAGCTTTCTTTTACTCTGTTCCTTATATCGATTCCATTATCTTGGATTACTAAAGTCGAATTGAGCAGGTCGGCGCAGAGAAGCAGATCTTGTGCTGGAATGTGGATAATTCCGGCTATGGCTTGATAGGTACCGTTATCTTTTCTTCTCAGCAGAGCGGCTGATACGCCGCAAAAATGGGTCAGGCCTTGAGCAAATTCATCGGTTCCGTCTAGGGGATCAATCTGCCAGAGTAGGTCTGCTGTGCATGGCTCAGTTGGTAATTCTTCTTCTGAGTAAGATTGAGGTAGCGACTCCCTAGCGGCTGCCAGAATGATTTTGCTGAGATTGATATCGACCGCCGTGACAAGTTCGGAGTAATTTTCAGTATGAATTTTGAGCTTTTGCTGTAAAGCGCTCGCATTAAATTCACTGTGGCCTGCTGTCTGTTTGGGAAACTCTTGGCGGCAGGCGCTGACAAGAACTTGCTGCATGCGCTCAATTTCTTCGGCTATGTTTATAGCGTTATTTATTGCTTTATTTATTGCTAAGTCTTTGTTTGTGGTCATCTCAGTTTTTGATATTGCATAGGAAGTCTGGCCTAATTATTGATCAGTCCTCATCGCTAGCGGCAAGCACTGCTATGTGCCGCTTGTCTGGGCGCACGCAGACAATTCCAAAATCCCAAGCGATGTTGTAGAACCATTCTGCAGGTGACTCAAATGAGCACCAGCCGCTTTGTTTGACGGCGCTAGATACTTCGTTAAAAGAGGCATTATCGGCGGCACCAACTATTGCTGCCAATGATTTCCAAGCGGCCAGCCGGCCATAAGCACCTTCCACCCCAGATGGATAGGCACCACCGTTTGAAGCCGCTGAAAACAAGATGGCAAATAAACGCTCAGGCGTTACTATGTCCACCTTGATGTCTCTCTGCTTTGCACCGGCCAAGCATTCTAGTTGAAGGTTCGATAGGTTCTTTGCGGAAACGTCAGCGGCTGTAATAGGAGATGTGGTTTGAAATAATTTCGCTTCAAACTTACCATTGGAGTGCTCCGTCCATTTGCTCACGCAGCGCGCCGCAGGCACTTGGTCAAACGTCAGGGGAACTGTCTTGAATGATTTTCCATGTGGATTCGTCGAAAGATGCTTCTCCAGTTCATCAGTAACATTGCTCGACGGTAAGTGCATGTCATTGGCGCTTCGTCCATAACGCGGAAAATTTGCAGACCGTTCAATATCAACCCTGTGGAGAGGAAGCCATGCAAGTGGCTCCTCTTGTTCCGAAAGCGCCTTCCAGAATGTGCTAATGGGTTCAACGTCGTCATAGCGAGCGCCCCTTGCGACAGATTCTTGAATCAAAGGAATTATGATTTTTAAAAACTTGTGGTCTGCGACATGCCTCAAAATGACTTCTTTCGTTATCTCAGGCGTGTGCATTGAAGCAATCATCGAAGCCCGGCGCAGTACACCTCTTTGGGCTTCGATTGTCAGTTCTATCGCTGCATCGATTTCATCGAGGTCGTTGGATTCGCACAGCACTTCGATTATGTCAGGCCTTTCTGAATTGCTGGGGTCTGCAGAAACTATTCGCTGCATATCGTAGTTGCGTTCTCTTGCTATTCTTTTGACGTCCTCCAACTTTGTTTTTTGCAAAAAATCGTGGGGCAACAGTGGTTGCCTCTTCGTTGGTTCATAGTTAACTCCAAGTGGAGTGGCCCTGAGGAGCGGCTGCTGGAAAGGGAGGGAGAGTGTGCATGCCATTAGGTATGTTTGGCCGGCGATACGCGTTAACATTTGAGGCTTATTAAACAGTTTCTGAAACTGGCGTAAATGAATTCCTGGTATCTGCAAAGAATAGCCGGGGAAGTCATTCTTATTCTCTGGTTTCAGCTGGGGCCAACTAGCGGGCCATGGAACAGGTTTGTCCCCAGTTGACGACAATAGCGAGACATCGAAGTGTTCCGGAAACCATGGATGTGCATCCTTCGGAACGAAATTGTGCATCTCATACCAGGCGCCAATCGCGCTTTGGGGTATCTCAACGCTACCCCAAAGCGGACTTCTAGACTGTTCTGAACGCGCCGCTATCGCATATGACGCCAACTTTCCACTGCCAGTCTTACTCACTAAAATTGGAACATCCATGGCAATATGGCGCATGCACTTTCCATCGTTAAAGACAATGAGACTCTTGGACAAAAAGTCGAACTTGTTGTTCTCAATATTGATTTTTAGTTCGGGTAAGCCTGCCAGTATTTTTTCGAATGACTGCCATGTTTCGTCATCAACAGTGCCGCTAACGAAGCCGGTATATTGGTTATTGCGCCCTTGGTAGATCACTGTTCTATTCGAGTAGAGAACAAAACGAATCGGTGTGCCTCTAATATTTGCGGGCGAGGCATATTCTAATAGAGCCAAAATGGCTTTCGGCTCGGTCAAAGCCTGGTGTTGAACATTTGATTCTGCACTTTGCACTGCTGTACCCAAGAGCCAGACGGCTATAAGTGAAATTGAAAAACAAGAGAGTCGGCTAAACGTCAGCATCTGCTTTATTGTGTCCGGTTCATATCATTTATACAAGCGGAGGCTGAAAACATTTGCTTGCTTTGCGTTGTTCCGTGTTAGGGTTGGGGCAATCATTTGTAGTCGACTCATAAATTGCTTTTTTGGAGATTGTCTTGTCAGCAGGTGTTGGCCTAGCCCTAGTTCCCAGTGAGAGAGATTGTCAGGCTATTTCTTCTCTGCTCTTAGAGTGCCAAAGCCGTGGAGTTGAATTTGCTTTCGCCTTGAACACCTCGAACTCTATTGCTCATTTGAGTTTAATGCAAGCTAGTTTTGAAGATCGGCAAACTGCCATTGATTTGCTGCAAGAGTTAGACTTTCTGGCGTTAGAGTCTACAGCGAGAGGCCAATTTCTTCGCCAGCCCATGAAGGTAGTCGACGTCAGTGTCTGGGCCACCAAGATTGTTTTTCTAAACTTCGTACTCAGCCCTGAGCTTAGCCAATTGCATATTGATGCGGCAAACCTCTGGTTGCCAAAAGCGCTGCGCTCCTCGGCCGATCCACAGAGCTTTAGCGATATTAGCGAGGGGCAGAAGAAGAGCATAAGTGCCACTGGCTATCCCTTTAGCTACGAGCAATATTTGCCCCATATCACTTTGGCTCATCTAAAAGACGGCATCGGCTCAGCTGAGAAAATTGCGCTCATGAATGACTTGATAAAGACTCGACTACCGCAGGCAATCCGCTTCGAAAGGCTGGTCGCTTTTGCCGTGGAACCCCTTGGGCTATGTCGGCAGATTATAAGAGAATGGCAAATCTAAGCTAGTTAAAAACCACCTTTCTCTCTCTTTGGCTTAGTGCTTTTTAGCTGTTCGGCAAACAAGCTTGTAGATGCGTCGTGCCAATGCTGGGATCGAGTCATCGCCTTCTTGCTTCAAGAGCCACGGATCCGTCGAATTTATCATGCAACTGTTGCTCTGTGTTTTCGAGAAATAGGTGTATATACACCTATTCTACAAACTGCGAATCAGCTAATTCCTATTGCCCTTGAACCGGATAGCCAAGCTCGATAGCGCGCTTTTCGTCGGCGGCCGATTGACTGGTGTTGCCATTGAGCTTATGCAAGAGGGCCCGGTGGTAGTAAGCTTCGGCGTAGTCTTCGCGGTTTTCAATTGAACTATTGAAGTCTTTCATGGCTGGCTCGTACTGCTTCAACGCCATATAAATGGTGCCTCTTGTGTCGTAGGCTTCGGCCATTTCGGGCGACAGTTCTATGGCCTTGTTAACATCCACCATGGCGGCATCAAGGTTGCCGGCCTGTGCCATCATCCAGGCACGGTTATTGAAAGCTGGTGCGTAACTCTTGTCTGAAATAACCGCTTCGTCTAAGTCGCTGATCGCTTTGCTGCGCTCGCCGATCAGGGCCAGGCAAGTTCCTCTTTGGTTCAAAAGAGCTGCTAACTTGCGACTTTGGCTGGCGGCCATAGCGCGTTCAAACATTTCGCGTTTTTGCGGTGACAGTTTACTTTGATCGAGATTAGGAAGTCCGTTAGAGTGCTCTTGTATCTGGCTGATTCGCTCATTGAGCAGGCTGACATTGCTCATGGCCTGCATCTTTTCAGCAGTAGTTGTGCGCACAGTAAAAAGATTAGTGCTGGGTAGACCGGCACTCTTTGCGCCTTCTTCGGCGGAAGGGTCAGAAAAGGTTGATGGAAGTTTGCCAAGGGCTGACTGGGAGCCAAGAGAAGTAATGGCGACAGCTGCGGCAGCACTACTTGCTACCTGCCCAAGGCGTATGCCTATCTGTCTCATCAAAAACCTCCCACTCATCCCTGCGTATGATCAGTCTAATTATGAAGCTTACAGGGCTTTGAGCAATATTAGGAAGGAAAAGCAAGAATTTCATCTGATAGTACTGTTCGAATCTCTTGACTTGTGGAATGATGGATGTAGGTAGGACAAATTAGGCAGGGATAAGCGTTTAGGGTTGCTGGCTGGCGCTGGCTTGGTATGGTTACTTTCAGGTTTAGATTTAGATTTAGATAGTTTTACTCGGTCGCACATCAGGATAGGGGCGCTTACGGACAACCTCCCGTGGGCGCTTTTATTCTTTTGGCCAGATGATGGTAATATCTTGTCATTCCAAACCATAGAGATAGCCATGGGCCTTTCATTCAAGAATTTTCACGCCAAGCATTTTTTGCGTAAGAATTTTAAGCATATAGTTGTGTGGACAATGATCCTGTTGTTCCTTGGAACTCTTGTGCCCTCTACCTTCTTTATGTTTATGGGCAATTAAGCAGCAATAAATGCAAGCTCAAAAGAACCGACCGCCCCTGGCCGAGCGCATGCGCCCCAGGGAATTAGACGAATATTACGGTCAAGAAAAACTTTTGGCAGAAGGCGGTGTGCTGCGCACAATGCTCTCTGGCAATACTTTGAGTTCTTTCATTCTTTGGGGGCCGCCCGGCGTTGGTAAAACTACTTTGGCTCGCATCATTGCCCGCGAGACCGATAGCAAGTGGATTGCTTTTTCAGCTGTAGCCTCTGGCATGAAAGAAATTAAGGGTGTGATGGCCGAGGCTGAGGCTTTCATGAACCTTGAAGGTCGTCGCACAATTATGTTTGTGGATGAAATTCACCGCTTTAACAAAGCCCAGCAAGATGCTTTTTTACCTTATGTCGAAACTGGTGTCATTTGCTTAGTTGGTGCCACCACAGAAAATCCATCTTTTGAAATCAATTCAGCTTTGCTCTCAAGGCTGAAAGTCTTTGTCATGGATGAGCTCGATTTACCAGCACTTTTGAAGATCATGCAGACTGCATTGGTCGACAATGAGAGAGGTTTAGGCGAACTCGAGTTAACGGCATCAGACGATACGCTCAAACTTATTGCTGCCTATTCATCGGGTGATGCTCGCACTGCTCTTAATTCTCTTGAGATGGCTGCCAACCTCGCTCATAGGCGCGGCCAAAAAGAGATAAGTGAGAAAGAAATTCGCTCGGCTGTGCAGCAGGCCGTGCTCAAATATGACAAAGATGGTGAGAACCATTTCAATTTGATTTCGGCTCTACACAAGTCGATTCGCAATTCTGACGTAAATGCCAGTATTTACTGGTTAGCTCGCATGATGGAAGCTGGTGAAGAACCGATGTATGTAGCGCGGCGCCTGGTGCGCTTTGCTTCAGAAGACATTGGATTGGCTGCACCGCAAGCTCTCACTCAGGCCGTGGCAGCCATGCAAGCGGTGGAATTTATAGGAGTGCCAGAAGGTAAATTAGCCTTAGCGCAATGTGTCGCTTATATGGCCCTGGCGCCTAAGTCAAATGCCTTGTATAAAGCCTATAACGAAGCGGCTCAAGATGCACTAAATACGGTGCAGCATCCCGTGCCTTTGCACCTGCGCAATGCTCCGACTAAGTTGATGAAAGAAATTGGCTACTCTAAGGGCTACCAGTACGCTCATGATTTTGCTGGTGGCAAGGCCGATACCATGCAGTGCCTGCCTAATGAGTTAGCTGGGCGCAAATACTATCAACCGACTGAGCGAGGCTTTGAAGGCAAGATCCGCAAGGCAGCTGGGCGAGAAGTGGTTGAAGGGTAATTTGGGTCTGTTTGTTGAAGCGGTTAAACTCAATGGTTAATTTCAACGGCTGGTCTTACTGAATAAACTTAAAGACTAAAAAGGAGAAATTGACTAGCAATTTCTCCTCTATTTAGAATGTTTCGAAGTAGCGTTCTTAGCCTTTTTTGAGGAAGCTTTTAGGAACGAAACTATGCCACCATTTGCGCGCTTTTACTTCAGCCAGTTCTGCTCTTGTGCTGTTGAGGATGCTCGACAAGCGAGTGTTCTCATCTTCACAAGTAACGAGAATGTCTTCTAAGTAATCGCGTTCTACTTTGATTTTAGCCAGAGCGTCCATCAAATAGCGGCGTTCTTTAACAGCAGCTTCTTTTTCGTATTCAACTACCTTAAGCACGCGCACTTGTTCTTCTAGAACGGGAATTCTTTGGATAGCCCAGAACTGGCTAACCATAATTTGTTTTACCGCTGCGTTCTCTTCTGTCAGTTCTTGCATCTTTGAAAGCAGAGCGATAACTCTTCTTTGCAAATAGGCAACTTCGTCCTGGCTCTTAGTAACAACGCGCTGTTCTCTATATTTTTGAACAACGTCAAGAACCTGATGACGAACGCGCCTGTCTCTTGCTTGGCGCACTCTTTCATCTTGTGGATCTGACACCGTCTCTGATGCCCATTTAAAGATGTGTTCTAAGCCGTCAACGGCAACAGCATCCTCATGTTCACCTTGATTTGGCGAGAAATCTAAATTATCGGCAGTATTTTTTTTATGAATGCTCACACTTATACCCCTTTCTTGAAACCTACTATACCGATAAACCGTGATTTTGTAAAAGTAAATTTGCCATTGCCAATGGTGCAGGCACCACTTACCTCTTGAAAGCACCGCTAATGGTGTATGGGTGGTGCGTTCGGCTGATACTGTCAGTGGTGACATAAGTTAAACGAGGTGGTGTTTGCCTGGTTTGAGCTAGCAATTTGCTGGTGGGGTTTGATTAATTCCAACTGATCGCTTTGATTAATTTCTGGCGAAATTGCGTATATAAGGATGAAGGCGTTTTATCGGACGCGATTTGGGGAATTCGGGCCGACTATTTATATAGGAAGGGAGCCGGGGGATTTTCTGGGAATCGGGAACCGGGTTCTCGATTTTAGGTTCTTTGTTCTGGGTTCAGGTTCTGGGTTCTGGGTTCAGGTTCTGGGTTCTGGGTTCTAGCTCCTAGCTCCTAGCTCATAGCTGCTTGGTGCTGGGTCTGGGTGCCATGGTCGAGAGGCCGGTCCCAGAAATTCTTTCAAAAATATTTTTTACTGTGTATTCATTGATAGGCTTGGGTTTCGGGGCTTTCTGCTGTAAAAAGAGGGCCAAATCATGGGAGAAACCGGGGGGTAGTACGTAATTACGCGCAAGACAAGCGCCTGCCGAATCTATAAGGTAGTGATATGCCAATTTAAAGGCCCCGGAGAGAAGTTCGTGAACAACCAATCGGCACCGAGAATAGCAAAAGCAATTTCAACCGCTCTATTGGCTGGCGCACTTTTCTCTTGCCCACTGTTCTCAGCTACCGGATCTACCGGTGCAGCATTCGCCTACGGTGAATCTGACATGATCCAAACACTGAGAAGCCCGCTCACATACGGTACTCCGAACAGCCCAGCCTGGGTGCCCGCTCAAGAGGGAGCCCCACCACCTATCGGTGATGGTTTCTGCCCTCCAGCAGTTACCCCTGGTGATTGCGGTGCTCCCTTCAGCCCACCAACAGCCGCCTTCGTTCCATTGACTATGGCTGGCGACAAAGCCGAGGTAAATGCATGGGTCATGCCTTACCTCACTCCACCGCCCTCAACACCGGGCTATGACTCAAGCTCCATTAATGGTTCTAGTGGTGGCTACGGTCTACAAGCTCCAGTTTCGGTTGTAGACATTTGTCCTCAAGGTGGAATGGTTGGAAGCGCTCCAACTCAGAGATGGGGAGGTCAACGGTCATTCGATTTTGGTAACCCAAACTGTGTCCGGCCTAGTAGTTCAGCCCTCAATGATTTTGGCCAGAAGCTCTCCCAAAAACCCGACCTTAAGATGTGTCCGCAATTCTCGCAAGACGGACCAAGGCAGAGGGGAGAATACCGAGGTCAGACCACCCAAGACCTGCATGGTAACCGAACACTTTTCCGAGACAATCAACGCTCCCAAATGACTATCAGTCCCTATTAATGCTCCCGCGCAAAACAGCAATTCAGTCCAACAAACTATTTCTAAAAGGCTTCAGGAGGCCAGACAATGTTTAATCGTAAGTTCATCCCAGCTGTGATCTCTGCTATCACATTGAGTGCAACCACATCACTCGCCTCCTATGCCGCCAGCCCAGGACCTTATCCTGGTAGCCCACCTCAAGGTACTCCAGCGCCATTCAGCCCTGTGACTACATTGCGCACACCACTAGTTATTGGTCAGCCTGCTGGTCTTCCTTTCCAGGCTCCAATCGAAGGCGCTCCACCAGCAATTGGTGATGGCCCTACTCCAGTCGGTGTCAATCCAGGTATGCTCTCGTCTCCAGAGCTTATGCCTTGGGTTCCTGCCATTCCTGCTAACCAAATAGACAATAGCTTCTCTGGTATCCCGCTGGGAATCAGCCCAGCCATCGTCTCTCCTCCTGGGGTTCTTGGACCATCCTTGACTGGCATTGTGCCACCTTCTCCATCCACTCCCGGAACTGACCCTGGTTCATTGACTGCACCAATGGGCTCCATCAATGCTTCTCAAGAAGTAAACATCATTCCTTCTGGCGGATTTGCCGGTACTGGTGGATTTAACACCACTATTCCAACTCAACGCCGTGGTGGGCAAGAGACAGCTCAATGGGGTTACAGGGGACGTAACTCGATGATTGGTGGCTTTGGTGGAGATGGTTCACAAGACAACGTCACTCGTATGGGTCCATGGGCCGGTTGGGGTGCTGTGACAGGTGTGCCTACTGGTAATGGTCTGCGGTCTGGTTCTATCGACCTCGGTGGTGGTCAGCGATTCCAGGCTGGTGGGGCGATTATCCCTACTGGTTCGAGCATCCAAGATTTTGGTTTGTCAAACACCAGAAACAATCCAATTGCTGCTCTTGAGGCCAATCAGTCTTATGAATTCGGTCAAGGTATGAGACGCATACCTATGTACAGCAGCAAGACGACTGACTTCGGTCTGCCTTACACCCAGTTCTCTCCAGGTAACGTTACTGCTCAGAAGACTGGCCAACGTCAGCTTCCAACTGGAGTAATCACCAACTTCTAATAAAGAATCAGAATGATTTGCCAAGCAAATTCAGGCTGCTTCTCACCCGAAAGTCTTGAAACGCCCTTGGTAATGGGCTAACGGGGAAAAATTAGATAAAACCCTTCGGGGGGATTTTCCCATGGCTATGGGAATCCCCCCGATTCCTTTCTAGTTAAGCGTTTCGTAATATGTATCTACAAAGCAGTTCACCTAAGCAACTGGCACCCATAGGACAACGGACCTGAAAATCATGAGAAACGCCCCTAACAACAGAATCGCCAAAATGGCACTGAGCATGGCCCTTTTCTCTTGCCTCCTTGGTCAATCCGTATCACTGCCAGCGATGGCCCAGTACAGCCTGCAAGCTGAGACAGATTCATTCCTTCCTCCTGAAGTTGTGCCTCTAGACCCAGCTGTAGCCCAAAAGATGTCACAAGCCCAAGCTCAAGCTCGTCAAGAAAGTGCTAACAACTCCAACTCGTATGGTCAGAACTCAGCAATGAGTGGTAGCCCCGCTGGCGCTAACGATGCTGGAATGAACAATTTCAATAATCAAAATTCTATGATGAATCAAAACGGTATGAATCAAAATGGAATGAATCAAGGCAACATGAATCTCGGAAATATGAACCCAGGTAATATGAATCAGGGTCAACCTAATTTTCAATCAAGTATGGGTGGGCAAGAAGTACCTGGTAACACTGGAACATCTGACTGGATTATGCCTGGTCAAGATCAAAATTCACCCATGACCGCCTACGGCAACGTAAGTCAAACTCAAACACTTACAGCGCCTCCAGCGAATCCTCCTGCAAGACGCAGCACTCGTTATCCTGGTATGGGAACCGCCGTTGGCGCTCTGGCTACATTCGGAGCTGGAGCAATGGTCGGTTCAATGATAAGGCGGCCAAGCAGCCTTTATGGTCTTGGTGCTGCTGGTTTGATGATGACTGGTTTCGGTACACGTAACGCATTCCGCTTCTAATTTTCTTTTTTGTTTGGAGACAAGGCAATGAAATTCAAGATTTTTCTTTCACTCATCGCATTGGTCGCAACAACCGCGATCTCTCAGCCCGCAGCTCACGCTGATGGTGCGAGATTCAAGTTTCCAGTGAATTATTACAAAATCGAAGAACCACGTTATCCGCATTCAGCCTACATTCCACCAGCACAGCCAACTGTAAGAGCTGGTTCAACTCCAAGCGCTTCATCAATGCTCGGACCTCTCGCCAACCTTAAGAGACCTCCAGCCCCAGCAGTACAGGCTCCTCCTGTTCAGCAACCAAACGTTATGGCTCAACTAGTTCCAGCCGCCTGGAACAATGCTTTCGGCAAACCACAAGCTCAGCAACTGCCATTGACTGCATCACCTAAGGCAATGGCACCAGTGGCCCAGGCCGCTCAGCCTAAGGCAATCAAATCTACTTCTGCTTCAAGACCTTTGAACCGTTCGCAAAATGGTACTGCTCGTTTGAAACGGCCTGTGTACCCACAATCTCGTGTTGCTCGTGCTAACCAAATTCAGGCCTACCCAACTGGTTACACACCTGGTTCAACAGCTCCAACAAGTGTCGGTGGTGGCTACACTACAACAACCAATGTCGGAGCCAAGATCATTCATCACTAGTCTGACGAATGCTCCAGGGCGCATCACTTAAATATTGAGAATAAGAGCTGGGCGTAAGTCCAGCTCTTATTCTTTTACTATCTGTATTGATGGTGCCGTGTGACTGCCGCTCATTTTTGACTATCTATATAGAAGCGCTTGCTAAATAAGCCATTGCTGCATAAGCCATTCCTACAGAAGCCACTGCTGCATAAGCTATTTCTACATAAGTCATTGCTGCATGAGCCATTCCTACATAAGCATTTCTGTAGATGCAATGGCAGCAAGAAAGAATCTTGATTTACTCGAAAATCGCTATAAATCCTCAAGAGCCATACAGGGATGGGGTCTTGGCTGTGGAGTCGGTCTTTGGCGATCTCTTGACTTCGTAATAGCACCATGAAAAAGCCGAAAAATGAGCAAATTCAACGCTTTCCATGGGAATTACCACATATCCAAGGGCCTGGGAAAGTTTTATTGTTACTCCATAAGCCGGACGCAAGCTAGGTCAAAGCTTCAGTCTGACACCCGCTCCACAAAGCTTCCACGATACCCAGAGGTTTCTTACATCATGAACAAAGTTGCATCCCTCGCTAAAAAAGTTTCCGCATCACACTCTTTCAAAGTTGCAAGTCGCTTGGGATTCCTTCTGGCTCCCCAACTGGTACTGTTAGCTTTCGGAGTTTATGACCAAGCAGCTCACGCACAAGGTTTGGTTGGTGCACCAGTTGACCCAAGATACGGTCAATCAAATGAAGTAGGCCAATTGGCAGACTACGGTTATGACTGTGCAAGAGACATCTCACGCGTTGTTACTGCACTATCAACTGTTCCATCTTCACTAGCAGGCATGAAGATTGCCTTCGGTCAGAGAGATGGTGGTGAATCTGCAATGAACGTAGCCAAAGGTCTAGGCATCGGGTTCGGCGGACCAACCGCAGTTCACTTGCTCGGAACATTCGCCATCAACAACATGGGTGGTCTCGGCGGCGGTCTTTAATCTGCCGATTCGAGATACGCACTGCATCAATATTCAAAGAAAGGGTCTGACTTAGTCAGGCCCTTTTGACTTTTTGAAATCAGGCCGTTTTTTTTCAAAAAAACTTTGAAAAATTAGCAAATTCTCCGTCTTCCATGGGAATTACCACATATTCAAGGTCGCGGGAAAGCTTTATTGTTGTCCCATAAGCCAGACGAGCGCACCGGACAAATCCGAGAGCCAAACAAAGTTTTTAGTCTGACAAACAAACTACCGCTACACGTTACCTGAGGTCTTTCTATCATGAACAAAGTCAAATCCTTCGCAAAAAAAGTTTCTGCATCGCACTCCTTCAAAGTTGCAAGCCGCTTGGGATTCCTTCTGGCTCCTCAATTGGTATTGCTAGCTTTCGGAGTCTATGACCAAGCCGCTCATGCGCAAGGTTTGGTAGGTGCACCTGTAGACCCACGTTATGGTCAATCAAACGAAGTTGGTCAGTTGGCTGACTACGGATATGACTGTGCAAGAGATATTTCGCGTGTTGTTACTGCAATGTCCACAATTCCATCCTCACTAGCTGGCATGAAGATTGCCTTCGGTCAGAGAGATGGTGGTGAATCGGCTATGAACGTAGCTAAAGGTCTAGGCATCGGGTTCGGCGGACCAACCGCAGTTCACTTGCTCGGAACATTCGCCATCAACAACATGGGTGGTTTGGGCGGCGGTCTTTAATCGAAAGATTCAAGAACCGGCACGAAACACAACGAAAGATACAACCGAAAATTCAATTGAAAATATTAAAAGAGCCAGACTAAGTCTGGCTCTTTTGCTTTTGTGCAAGTTCTGTTTTGACTAGCATTAGAACTAGCGTTGTAGTTGAACAATTTTGTCGTGAGGCCAGTGCTGCCTGTCTTTTGTTGTTTCCCAAACTGTCATTTTTTCTTCAAAAAATCTGACAGTTTGGGAAACCCATTGACGGATCTAAATTCGGGAAATTTCAAAAACTAGTATGCTCTGGGCGCCAAGGATAGGGAATACCGTGGTCCTAGATTGGCTCTAGGGGCTTAAAGTAGAGACTGGAATTATTTCCATTTTTTCTTTTTGCCATAGGCGGTGCGTCATGATTTATAGAACGAGGCGATTTTCTGCAGCTGTGGCGAAATCGAAAAAACATATTTGCTCTGGTCGACCCTCTGCGGTCTATTTCAGCAACGAGAAAGAATTGATTCGTATGCTGGCAATAGCGTTTCTGCTGAGTTGGTTGCATTTGTACATTGTTGCGGAGTTTCGTGGAGAAAATAAGCTTGCACTTTGTGGCGGCTCACCTTCAGTGGATAGGCCAATAAGTGAAGTGCCTGTTGAAGAGATTGCTCTGCCATGGCCTGCTGAGCCTGAGTATGATCCAGACTTTGTACCCCCGGCTGTGACAAACTTGGTGACCCAACAGGCCGAGCAAAATATCGAGGCTGTGGCTCAAAGTCTTGATCCGGGGTTGTGGCCCGACTTCGATTCTTGTAACGACACATACCAAGGAACGAGCTCAGTTGGTGGGCGAGACATCATCTCCAATTTCTTTGCCAATATTGGGCAGCTAGTTGAGAAATGGATAGGTGATGGTTTGTCCGACTGGAGAGTTATATTTGGTCTACCGGCCCTCTTCGCGCTGGATAGCTACTGCCGCTCACTCGTTCGGCGTCCAGCACGGAAGAAGAAATTGAAGATAAACCCAGCGAATGCGCGTACCGTGATGCTTTTGTTCAATCGGCGCCCCTGGCGGCAATGGCGAGGTAATTCTCGTTGGTTATCCTAGATGAAAGTGAAAAGCTGGTCCTGGCAAGATTGACCTGGTTACTCAAATTCTATTTTCCAAAACTGTCAGATTTTTTGCAGAAAAAATGACGCTTTTGGAGTTACCTCAGAGAACATCAACAGCAATTTTGTATGGCGACTTTGACTGGATATTCGGCATACATGCCGAGCTGTTCGAAATGCCCGAACTTGGCCAATTCTTTTAGATTCCTGCGTCAAGGATGGGGAAGACCGTGCTGTCAAAACCTTCCTGGCGCAGTAGATTAGAGTCGAGGATAGCTCTAAGTTTCAGTTTGAGTTTTCGACTCGAGTTTGCAGTTCCTCTTTTTCTTTTTCCATGGTGGTGGCAGTATGTCTAATCGCGCTAAGTTTCTCGTGCCTTGCTCTGCCCAACTACCAGCGAATCAGAAATCTAAATCTGGCATGCGACTATTTCAGTGCGGGTTCGCATTACTTATTGCTGGCGCGTATCTATGTGTGATAGCTATCCCGGCGATATTGCTGTATGAACATTTTTCCTATAGAGAAATGCCAGCTGACCCCCCGCAGGCTATTTCCTCAGAGCCTATTTCCTTGCAGCCTATTCCTGCGAGTGTGCAATTTGTTCCGAGCAGAGCCAACAGCGTCAATCTTGTCACCGAACAAGCAGAGCAAAATAGCGAAGCTATTGCGCAAAATGTCGAGCAGCAGCTCTGGCCTGATTTTGGCTCTTATAATGAGACCTATCAAGGGCTGTCCTCCTTCGGGGGCGAACCCTTTATCAGTGTGCCTGACTGTTGGTCAATTCTCCAAGTCGCTACAGCCATTTTTGCATGTGGAGTTTTCGCCCTCTTGCAAATGTCCAAGGTTCAACAGTCACTCAGATTTATCCGACGCCGCATTGCCTTTCAACTTGGTTTTACTTCCCGCGGCGGCTCTGCGGCCTTCCGCAACAGACGCAAAGGCCAAATCTCATACCTGACAAAACACTTTTTTGACCGGCAATTGGTGCGCGTTACACTTTGTTTAATCATGGTTGCCCCTGTTGCCGCTGTTTTTTGTCTCAGCGAATCTGCTCGTCCAATGCAGTCAGCAATCGATGAACAGTCAATAGCAACTGCAAATTGGCTCCCTTGGAGAATTAATCAATCTAAGTACAGTGATTTTGTCGGAGATTGGCAGGCTTCTCCATACGGCAATGCTTCAGCCGCAACCCATCTGGCGCAGGTCGATTGGCCAGGCGTCTTCCTTCATGTAGCCGCTGTTCTTTGGGCTATTTTTACTGAGTGGCGCTTGGTGGTTCCGATGGTTCTCTTGCTTCTGTTTTTCCGTTCCGCGCGGCAGGCAAAAGTAACTGGTCAACGGTCCAACCTTAAGCAAAATCTGCGCCAGCTAAGCCAGTACTTTGTGCCGGTAGTGCACAGGTTCCTACCTGCCAAACAGTCTATGCGGCAAGTGGCCAGTGCGCCTGTTTTACAAATTTCTGGCAAGCAGCAGCGTTTTGCTCAGTGGAAGATAAAAATCAAACAGCGCGCACTGCATTAACCACTTTCGAATTGCCCTTGAATCGCCTTCGAATCGCCCTCAAACGGCACATAAATTTCTCAAGATTTTCCCTCTAGGATGGGAAAGACCGTGCTCCCAAAAGCATCTAAGCAAGCTTAAAGTATTGTCAGGAAATTATTTTATTCCTTTTTTCTTTTGTTGGTGGTGAATTATGTTCGAATCTGAGCACATGAGAAATGTTGCCAAAAGGCTTAACAGGACATTAAAAGATGGCTGTTTTGCCCGCAGAATGGGAATAACCACACTGACAGGATTTTATATTGGCACTACAGTGTTGCTTAAGAGATACGCTCATCAGAGTGTATTTGGTCTGAATTACCTTTCTTTCTTCTGCAAGCAGTCAACAGTGGATAACGGAAACACCTTAACTAACCTCAAATATCGCTTTCACAAGCAATTAATCGCGCTGGTAGCAGTTTTCATGCTCGTAGCGCCTTTTGCATTTTCAATTGCTGCTGTGGCGCAAACTTCGGTTCCTTCGCCTGGTGACGACTTTGTCAGCCCTAATGCTGGCGACCCCAGCCAAGGTGCTAGTCAAACACAGGCAACCGCGCAGAATATTTATGATGCCCCTGGCCAAACCAATTTGGTGACACAACAGGCCGAGCAAAACACCGAGGCTGTGGCTCAAAACGTCGAGCAACAGTTGTGGCCTGATTTTGGTGCTTATAACGACACCTATCAAGGTTTGAGTGCATTCTGGGGAGATGACATCATCTCTAACTTCTTCGCCAACATCGGTCAACTGATCGGTAAGTGGTTAAGTGAATTTATCAACGGCTGGGTAGCCGACGCTGTGCAGTTCTTGACTGGCTTCTTGCGCATCTTCGTGCTTAACCCCAATATCGCTGTTAACGGTCTCAGCACTACTCCTGGTGGACAGGGTGCCGCTGTTGATGACATTTCACCCTATGTTCGTCAAGGTGCCGACATCATGTACGGCATTGCTGTAGACCTTTTGCTCTTGCTCTTCATTCTATGTATCTGGAAGTACTGGGCTGATGCTGCCATTCGCGGCAGCGGCAACATGATGGGTGCTGTTGGTCGTTTGATCTTCACAGCTGGTCTGCTGCTTGCTTGGCCCACCATTTACGCTTTTGAAATTCAGATCACCAACGAGATGATCAAGGCCCTTTATTTCAACTCGGCCGACCAAGTTGCTATGCTCGACGCGGCTATGGCTGCAGCGGTGAAAGGTGGTTTGGTTGCTGGTGCTGGTTTGTTGGCTAATGCCACAGCTCCTGTAGCTGGTCAGGTATTAGGCGGCATTCTCGGTGGTGGCGCTGGCGGTATTGTTTTAGGAACAGTCGGTACTCTGGTTGCCTTCGTTGGCTTGATTATCTATCTAGTCTTGGGCGGCATTCTCATTGCTGAGCTTATTTATATTCTTGTACTCAAAGCGATTCAGACCGCTTTGCTAACTGCTCAATATATGTTTGCTCCACTGTTCTTGGTCTTCTTTGCTTTGCCTGATACCGAAAACGTCTGCTCCGGCTTTGTCCGCTCATTTGTTGAAGTGAGCTTGTGGACATTCGTCTGGGTTGGCATGCTCAAGATCATGGTGATTGTGGTCTTGTCTGACTTCAACCCATGGGGCAAAATTGTCATGGCCGTCGGCGTATTGCAGCTGATGATTCAGGTGCCTTCGTTCTTAGCTCGGGCACAGATTTCGCCAATGTCTGACTTTATTTCTGCTGGCTTGATCACCGGTGGATTGCTCTCAGGTGGTAAGGCTTTGGGTGGAATGCTCGGCGATCGGGCTAAGCACTTTGCCAATGCTGTAGGTAACTTTGGTTATGCAGGAGCCAAGGGCGCACCTAAATCTCAAAGTGTTGAATTGAATGGCTTGGCAAATGATGTTGCCAATCCTGGACTATTGAAAGATATTCGTGGCGCTGCTGCTACTGGTAAGGTGGATGGCCCTGGTGGTAAAGGCAAGGGTGGTCCTGGAGCTGGTGGTCTTGGTCCGGATGGTAAGCCATTTAAGCCGCCAGAAGGTCCTAAGGGTCCTAAAGACGGGAAGGGGACTGGCTTGGGCCCTGATGGTAAGCCGCTCAATCCTGCCGATCCTAATGCTGCTAACAAAGCTTCAGACAAGAGTGCTCCTGGAACAGCAGGTGCTGTCCCGCCGACCAACAAACCAGTAACTCCTGCCACTGGAACTGCTGATGCCTTGGCCAATGCTGCTAAGAATGGTGCGGTTAGTACTCTGGCTGCTGCTGGTTTGGGTACTGTTATGGCCGCTGCTGGTACGAACTCGGCTCTCAATACAGCTAACAAAGATGCTGCAGCCGCCAACAATGGTACTGGCGAACAGGCAAGTAAGGAACTTAGCACGGCAGATGCTGCTAAAGCTGCTCTTGCTGCCGGTGCTCTAGTTAATGCCGCTGGTAATTTAGTGGATAAGAACACCGGCAAAGAGTTGCTCGATGCAAAAGGCCAACCTATTAGGGCTGGAGTGACAGCTCCACCTGCAACTGGAGACAAGAACAAGGCCGGCGAAGTCGCTAAAGAGCAAGCTACTGTCACTGGCAAATTAGTTGATGGTAAGGCTGACGGTAAGGCAACAGCAACAGATGCAACTGCCAAGGGTAAAGACCTGGCCGCTGGTATCAACCCTGCTGAATTAGCTAAGGGGATGGCCGCTGGCGCCGCTGCTGGAGCTGCTTTGAAGGCTGCTGGCGATGAAGTTGAAGTAACAGGCACAGGTGATGAAGCCGGTAAGGCCGTGGCCTCATCGGTGGTGCCTGGTCTTAACATGAAGGGCGCTGCTGGTGGCACTCCTGGTGCGCCTGGGTCTAACCTCAATGCCGATGGTTCCGTCAAGACCACTGTTGATGCTGGGAAAGGTGGCACAGGTAAACCGCTTGATGCGGCTAAAGGTGACACCAATGTTGTGCCTAAACCAGGTGCACATCCTGTCACGGCAGCTGGCGATAAGCCTGTAATTCCTCCAATCAACTCCTCAGGTTTAGCTGCAGTCACTGGTAGTGTTGCCACCGGTAAAGCTCCTGACCCAACTACGGCGATTGTTGCTGGCGAAGAGGTACTCAACCCAGCTGATCCTGGTGCCCCTGTAGTCGCCAATGCCAAGGAAGGTACATTCACTAACAAACCAAACACTGGTGACAAAGTAGCAAATGCTGTCGCCGCTGCTGCTGGAGGAGCTGCCGCTGTTGCTACTACTCAAGCGCTTAAGAATGCTGGTGTCACCCCTCCTGGGCAAGTGACTACCGATGTTAATGGTAAGGTCATGGGTAGTACGGCAAATGCAGCTGCAACGACTCCGGTAACTGGTCAGCCTGGGGTTGTTACTCCTAACATGCAACCGGCTACCAATACACCACTCGCGGCCAATCCTTCTGGCAATTCTCTAGTGAACGCTGAGTTGGTCGAAGATGCTGCTGTTGCGGGTGCTGCTGGTGTAGCTGCTGCTAATGTAGTTGGAGCTGTCAACGCCGCTAACGCTTCCAACGCTAACACTGGCAAGGTTGATGGCGCCAATACAACTGGCACGCTGACTGGTCGAATAATCCCTCCTGTTTCTGGTCAGCCCGCTGCTAATGCCAATACTGGCACAGTCAATGTCACTCCTGGTGCTAACAGAGGTGTCACTCCGCCTGTCGCTACGCCAACACAGTTCACAACCACCGCTGGTGGTACCGGTGGTGCTCCACCCGTCAATGGCGCTCAGACTGCTAACTTCGCTGGTGGTGACGGCGGCGATGGTGATGATGGTAGTGGTGGCGGTGGCGGTGGCGGCACACCTCAAGGTGGTCCTGCTGCTCAACCAAGTCAGCCTAATGCTGCTGGTCAGAAAGCTTCTATGTTCGATGGCTATATGCAAGCTGGTTACAGACACGTTCCTTACCGGGTTGCCGCAGCTGCAATTAGATTGGCACAAGGTGCAACTCTTGGTGTGTCGCGTACTGGTAAGCCTGAGAACGTCTATGACAACCAGGGCCATCTGATGCACATCCGTACGGGAGAAGGTGCCTCAGATGAGCAGAAAGGTATGCAAATCATGGCCGGTGCTTATGGCGAATTGATGAGCACAGATGCCGAAGCCTACGACGCAGCCAGACAGGCATCTATTGATGCTGGCGAGCATAAGCCTAAAGGCATGGCTCAGCGAGCTGCTGCTGGTATATTGGCCTTTAACGGTAGTTCATGGACGCAGACTGCTGCTGCTAAACAAAGCTTCGCTCGTTCTATGGCTAAACATGCCGCTCTTGGTTCGCAAGCTTATATTAACGGTGAAGAAGGAAACGCTTACACTGAGCACTTGGTCAACAGATATGGCCCGATGAGTGAAGACCAGCAAGCTTGGGCTGCTCACATCATGACCAGCACTGATTCACCTGAATCAGGATGGAGCTGGAGAATGGGTCCTGCTACTGAAGCTCTGATCCAAAGCGGTCTGCCGATCACTCCTTGTAACAGAGCCGTAGCTGCTAACCAAAGCGTGCTCAAAGCGCAGCCATGGCTGCGTGGTGCGACCATTCGTGGTGGTGCTGAGTACATGCAAGCTCGAGCTGCTGCCGAAATTCCTGAGGGCACAAACGGACTGGTACAAGATGCCTGGTACGGTAACCGTGCACAAGCCATGCCTGCTGAAGTTGTACAGACTTTGGGGGCCTTGACCCAAGCTGGCATACATGACGATTCAGGTAGATCGGTCTGTAGTGATTTCAATACTGTTGACCAAGTTGCTGCCATGGTAGGCGCCAATGCCAGACCGGAAGACTATGTCGGCGCCTACAATTCGTTGAAAGGCGGTAGCGTTGTAATGGCCAACTTGCAGCGCTCCTTCGGTGGAGGCGGCGGCGGTGGCGGCGGCAACATGAATCTTGGTGGTGTCAACATCGGTGGCGGTGGTGGCAGCGGCGGTGGTGGTGGCAACGTTGCCCCTCCAGTGCTCGGCGGTGTCACTATGTCTGGTGGTGGCGGTGGCGGATACACTGGTGGTGGGACGGCTGACGTTGACCTGTTCCTTGATGGTCCAGCGGCTGGCGCTGGTAGCATCAATCCTAACTCTATTCCTCTGTCTAACAATCTACCAACCATGCAAGGTAGTTCGATTACCGTTAACTCGCGTATATTGCCGCCAAGCAATCAAGGTGGCAGTAATCTCGGCAATCTGGGCTCGGTCAAGTTACCTGGTGGCTCGGTTGGCTCGTCTGCTGGTCAAGTCCAGCTCGGTAGAGTAGATAGTGGCAGTAGTGGTGGCAACGGTAATCTGCCAACCGAAAACGTTTCCTTCGATATTGAGCAATCGGTCTCTGGCCAAGGTGTTGACTACGGTGGCGCTGCTCAGTCCGCTGTTGCCAGCGCAGTCAGTCAGTTTGGTGGCTCGCAGAATTTGGTCAAGCAAGTTGTTGCTGATCTCAGAGCCAATGGCATGGACTGGAAACAGATCTTTGACCCTTCCAAAGATGATTCTGACCCTGGTAAGTACCAGATGCTAGAAACTGCTGTTCAAGCCTACGCACAGAACCCTAGTTCGATGCCGGCTGTGGCTGTCGCTGCCAGTGCTGTCGGTGCTTCTAATGTATCGACCAGTGACGTGCAAGTTGTTCAATCGATGATGGACGCCGATCCTAGATGGCAAGCTAACAATATAGACTACGGTTCTGTCTATACTGCTCGAGCCATTGTTGAAGCACACAGACAAGATCCACAAACCTATGGCGATCCTTACCTGACCAAAGACTATGTCGATTCAGTTCGTCAAGATCCACGGTTTGTGCCTAGACCAGTGCCTGTTCGCAATGCTGTTGGACAAGTGGCAAGATACGACCAATCGCCAGTGCCAAAAGATCGTTTGGTCAAGCGCATGATGGAACGTATGTTTGGTCAAGATGGTTTCAACAACGGTAACGGCTAAGCTAATATAGATAGTCTCTGGCGCATTAAAAATGACGCTAGGGCCTTAGGCCTATACTTCTAACTACATCTACAATTACTTTTACGTCAATACTTGCCGCTCAATGCGGCTGATAATGAAAAGCCATGAAGTTCTTCAAATTACGCCACCTGACCGTGGTCTGTCCTGAATGCCAAACTATTTTCGCCACCTACGAAGTGGCGAGATTGCCGGCTATCGATTTAACGACACCGATTGAAAGTGACCTCCATCGCATTCTGCCCGATCCTGAATTGCGCTCAAGTCTTCTTGCCATGTGTCCCAATTGTATTTACACCTGGTGGTTGTCATCCTTCAAAGAGCACTTTTATCTGCCACAGGTCGTGCCAGACTCGCCGCCCACTGAGCCAGCAAAGAAATTTGCCCATGCTGTAGCCTCGGGGCGTAAGCATAATGTGCATACCCTTGATCGCGCGGTATTGGCATTAAACGGCTATTGGTGCGCCATGGAGGAGGGAGTAGATGGCTCTAAGTTTCTCACTCTGGCTAAGAATGAATTAGGGGCGGCCCTGGCAGACCCTAGCTGGGCTGGCAATCGCAGCCGCTATAATTATGTTATGGGTGAGATTCTGCGCCTTTCTGGTGAATTTGACGGTGCCATAAAATGCTATGAGAAAGTAGATTCATCGGCGGGTTTACCCACTGAACTCGTAGCCAAGATGAAGGAGTTTGCGCTTTATGGGAATAAAAGTACTGTAAGGCTTCCACCGCATATCGTAGGAATAGTTTTCAACTGCGCTCAACCAGTTAACCCGGCCTAGAGCCAAATCTACAAGTAGAATGTAAACATGGACGATATCACTCCCCTAAATTTAGAAGATTCTCCCAAGTTATTCGGCTTGCGCTATGACCAGCTCATTGCCATCTTGGGAAGCCTGGTGCTTTCCACTCAGCTTTATTCCTGGATGATGCCAATCAACCTTGCTGGGCAAGACATTAAACTCTGGATTTGCTTATTTTTTGGATTGATCGGCCCATTTTATTGTCTAGTCACTCTTAATCACTCAGCTTCGTATTGGGAGACTCTGCTCAATTTTTACACCGGGTCTAAAGTCTTGATACCAGGGCCTGACCCAAATACAACTAGATTTTTGGTAGATGAAAAGCTTCCAGAATTTGTTGAATAAAGGAGCTCTCGTTCGTTAATGGTCACTTCGATAAATCGGTCCTACTCCAAAGAAAATAGTTTGCTGGGCTTTATGAAGCGTGGCAAAGAGAAGGAAACGCCGATTTCTGCAGAGATTCTCGGACGTATTCCTGGTTTGGCCGTGCCCAGGCCACATGGATCTGCTGCCGGTATTTTGCCTTTGTGGGACCTCTTCCATGATGATGCATCAGGTCAGGGTATTCTTGTTTTGAAAGATGGCACCTACCGTTGTGTCTTTGAGTTAGATGGCGTGCACGTTTCTGGTTTTGATGAGATGCGTTTGGTCTCTCTCATGAACCACTTTACTGGTTTTCTCAACGGTATCGACACGTCTGCTCAGCTCACTGTGGTTTGCCACAATATTTCGAAGCGCGAGTATTTCCAGCGCCATCCAGTTGAGGTTAACGAAGACCCATTTTTGCGCTATGTGGCTAAAGTGGTCGAGAATGACCAGGCTTCGCTTCTATCGCGAAACTTTGTGCCTGAGCTAAAGTTCTATGTCACTTTCTGCTATCGGCCTCCTAAAGAGAAGCCACCTAAGCAGAGCATGATTGATACTGCTGTTAAATCAGTGATGGACGCTCTTACAAGTCAGGCAGCCAGGCAGTCTGTCGGTAGCCATTTTAAGAATGTCACTACTTTAGTGCAGCGTGCTAATGGCTATGTTAGTCAGCTTGGTGCCTGCGGTATGGCTGGCCGGCCAGTTTCGGCCGTCGAGTATTTCCGCATGCTCTACCGTGAGCTTAATCCCAAGCAAGCTGAAATGGCTGAGGAGCATTTGCCCTCACCAATTCGGCCCCAAACTCAGCCCTTGCCACCGGCTGTTCGTCGTGTCTTTCCTGACATGGAGCCCGCTACTGTAAGGCAGCAATTAGTTGAATCTTGCTATGACTTCAGCTCCCCTGATTTCTGCAAGATTTCAGACATGACCGACTATATCGAAGCCACCGATCCCAATGCTGACCCGACCGAGAAAGAAATTGCCGGTCGCTATATTCGCACCCTCTATATGAACCGGCTACCTGAGCGTACCGGTCCGCTCTGGTTGCAGCCATTGCTGCGCCTTAACTGTGAATGGCGTCTCAATATTTATGCTCACAAGTTAGATAAAGAGCTCTTCCGCAAAAAGTTACAGCAGAAGCAAGCGCAAGCATCTGCCAACACCTACCAGGGCGTTATGGGGCAACGTTCAGCTCCTAACCAAGAAGAAGCTGAGAAAGCACAAGAAGCTGCCACCATTGGTTCAGAGTTGTACACAACCAATATGGAAGTGTTCAATTACGCCATTTATTTCACGCTCTTTGCCGATAGCCTTGAGGAGCTAAATCGTTCTACTGAGTTTGTGCGTTCTGCCGCTTCTCAGTGTCGCGGTGCTCGATTTGTTATTGGCCACCATGAGCAGCGCTCTCTTTTCATTGGCAGCTTGCCTGGCTTGGGTATTGACGTTGCTCGCCGCGGCAAAGCCGTGCGAACACCTACAGTGCGCAATTCATTCCCCTTTGTTCATGCCAAGCTTGGTTCAGAGTATGGCGACTGGCTAGGTTTTTCCAAAGAAACATTAGAGCCGGTTTTCCTTAACCCCTACGATGAGAAGCTGCCAAACGCCCTCTGCATCGTCTTCGGTCAACCAGGTGAAGGTAAATCTATGGTCGCTCAGCAGATCATTCAGATGAAAACTTTGTCTGGTGCCAAGACCGTTATCATTGACCGATCTGGCTCTTATCGCATGCTTACTGAAGTGTACGATGACTGCGCCTATATCAAGCTTGGCCCCGATGGTCAGGTGTGTATTAACCTTTATGACTTGCCCTACCAAGGTCCTGATGGTAAGCCGGTTGATCCAGCTAGCCCGCCTGAATCGCACATTATTAAAATTCTCAACTTCCACTCTGTTATGTTGGGAGAGCGCGGGGAACAGGCTCTAAATAAAGATGAGAAGCCGATTTTGATGCAAGGCATTCAAGCCGTCTACAAGTCTTGCGCCGAAATGGGTCGTATTCCAATTGAGTCTGACCTAGTTAACTGGTTGCAAGAAGAGTCTGTCAAACACACCAAGAGTAAACGCGGTGATACCTGCGAAGATCTGGCTAACCGTCTGAGCCTTTATTGCAAAGGCGCCATTTTTGGTAAGCTCTTTGATGGCCCCACATCTATTCCACTCGATACTCAATTGATGGTATTTGATACTTCTGACTTGGCCCATGACAAAACTTTAGAAGCTGTTGTTACTCTCTTCGTCTCTGACTATGTCTTGCGAAGAGCGGCTCAACATAAGGCCGAACAAGTAGCTCTAGGTAAGCCCTCGCGCTTTGTCTTTTGCATAGACGAATTGTGGAGGCTATTGCGCTACGAGGGTGGTAAGACTCTTGTTGAAGATGCTTCGCGTACCAGCCGACACTTAGGTCTACTGTTTATCGGCATTTCCCAGGAGTTGGGCGACCTTTTGCGTGATGATCGGGCGCGAAATCTTGCCACCAACAGTGCTATCAAAATCATCCTCGGTAATGACCCTTCTAACTTCGAATTGATTCGTGAAGCCTGCGGTCTCACCCCGCAGGAGATGGGCGCCATTGCTCACTTGACCAGAAAGAATAGAGAGTATTCAGATGCCTTTCTGATTTACCACAAGCTTTCTCGCGGAGTGGTCAAACTGGTTGTGCCAAGGTTCATGTACTGGGTCGCCACCACCGAACCAAACACCGATCAACCAATGCGTTCTAAGATGATTGAGCTCTGCGCTGGTGACGCGCGTTGGGCCTGCCACTTGCTTGGCCAAGGTTACACTCCTGAGACCTTCACTCCTGATTTGCTCAATGCGGGCTGATACAAATATATGTTTGATTATCAAGCTGGTGAGAAGTACAAAATGACATTGATTATGGTCGCTGTAGCTGGTGCTATGGCGGGCGTTTTCATCACCTTGATACTTTCGCCTACGCCTGCCCCTACCGGTAGGGGTGGAAGGGTGCGCTCAAGGGCCGAAACCAATCCTGATGTTACAGGTATTGCCCCACCGCCCGGTTCAGATCCGCGCTACGCCACTCAGCAAAATGGTGCACCACCTCCTCCTCCGGCTGGTCTGGTCGAACCATTTAAGGCGCAGGCCTATGTTGAGGCTTTTCTCCCGCTAGCTTGGGATTTCAATGCCAGCTCGGCTGCTAACTCTCAGCAGAGTGCTATCGGCATGATGACTGCACAATGTGCTGATAGCTATAAAAAGAATATTTGGACCGATGAGATGGCAGCCACGATTGCTAGTTCGGGTATGACCAGTACCTGGAATCAAAAAATGGTTTCTGCTCGCCAGAACCAAGCGGATGGTTCAATTGAGATAGTAGTTCAAGGTGAGCAGCAATTGCAGCTTCCTGGTGAGCCACCCAAACCACGACCAGTGAAGTTTGTTTATTTGGTGAAGAAGGAAGCGGATGGAAGTTTGAAAATTGCCGGTATTTCTGAGGGGTAGAAATACGAAAAACTTGCCGATAAAACAGAGACTTTTCGTAGTCTTCCCAGAACTGGAGCCTGTTTTGTTGCGCAACTACTTGTTAAAACGGTATAAATGAGTGAGTATAGAATCAGGGTTTTATAAACTGAAAAGAGACGCAGGATTAGCTAGATGAATTGGAAGGCGCAAATATGACCTGGAAAGCGCAAATGAATGAGCGAGGAGTGATTCAGTCATTCCGCGATACTGACACTGGCGAGCAGGTCTCTGTTAAAGAATTTGAGCGTCGCATGCAAATGCAGGGGGCGATTGGCCCTAACGATGGCAGTCTTCAAATGCAGCCAGCCTATCCTCAATCTTATCCGGTGCCGGGCTCAGAAGCTGCTATCCAGCAAGGCATGCAATCTGGTATGCAATCAGGAGCACAGCCCGGTATGCAGCCTTATCAGGCTCAGCCAGCGCCACAGACCTATGCTACTGGTGCTCCCGCACCCTATCAACAGGCTCCTGCCGTTGGTTATCCACAGCCAGCGCAACAGGGCTATCAGCAAGCTCCTTCTAGTCCTTTAGTGCAGTCTGGTGCCGTACCGGTCGGTTCGCAAGCGCCTAGTATTCCCATGCCAGCCACTGGTCGGGTGCCTACCACAGGCATGCTCACGCAAGGCAAAAATCTTCGCCTCGAGGGTCAGCCTGGTCATGTCGACCAGACTCGTCAGAACTTTGCACCAAGAAAGGGCAAAGGCTTCCTTGATGCTACATCGATAGCTATTTTGATGCCTACTCTTGTGCTCTTGGCCTTGATCATTGCCGCTGCCCACAAGAAGAGATTGTTCCCTTGGCAGACAATCAGAACCTTTAACCCACCATCTGGTTTGATGACTCCGCGCGATTATGAGCGCTCCTATGTCTGTCCACCAAACGGCAGACGTCACGGTCGTCTGGGCAAGAAAAATCCCAACTCGACCTGGTCAGAAGTTGACGGTGTGGTAATTCCTTTTGGATTCCTCGCTCGCACTCACCTGCCAGTGACAATCCCCATGGGACGCCTGCCAAACAAAAACATGTTCATCGTAGCTCCGTCAGGTTCAGGTAAAACAACCTTGATGCGGGCTGTAATTAAGGCCTTGCTTGCTAAGCCTTGCGTCATTATTGCTCTAGAAGCTAAAGCTAATGACCCTAACTTAGATGAACGCCGTGAAGGTTTCAAGTACACTGTATTGCCTGAAGCTCAGCATGCTGGTTTCCGTACCCTCTATTTCAACCCACTAGATAGTGAGTCGATTAACTGGAATCCCCTCGATCAAGATGCTGTAACTTTTGCTACATCGATTGTGCAAGATATCAACTCTCTTCCACCTGAAGAGCAGCACTGGGCAGAGCGCGATTTGGGCTATATCGAAGGCTTGACACAGCTGCTTAAGTGGGGCGGTGTGCAAGTTATGGGTGAAGATGAGAATGGTCAACCTTCTCAACTCGATCCACTGCCATGCAATCCCTACGGATTGATGAAACTGGTCAACAACCGTCGCAATATCGTTGAGTCTTTGCGTAAGTTGAAAGCTGATCCCAATATCAATGCTGGTGAACTGGGTGAATTGACTCAGCGGCTCTCTTCAATTATTCGCACAGATAGTGATTGGGATAAAAACATTCAAGGTGTGCGCGGTCGTCTGCGCATGTTCAAGAACCAAGCTATTCTCAAATGCACAGAGAAATCGAACGTAGATCTTAAGACCAGTATGCACGAGCCTACTGTACTGATCTTTGGTGCTCCTGCTTCCTTAGGACCTGACGCTGAATCTCTAGCAGCCTGTTTTGTGCATCAATTGCAACAAGCCTTGCACACTAGATACGGCACAAAGTCAGTACTGCCATTGTTTGCGTTCTTCGATGAATATCAAACTTTGAATATTGATTTGGCCGGCCGACTATCAGCTATCGTTCGTGGTGCCAACGGCGGTTTGACAATCATCTTGCAGAACATTTCGCAGATCACCAGTGGTGGTGGCCAGGGTGTTGCTCCAGAATTGAAGACGATTTTCTCCAACAGCGCAGTGCGTGTATGTCTGCACAACGCTGATGAAACTACAGCTAAGTTCTTCTCTGAAGAAATTGGTAAGCATGCTGTGGTTGTTCCCGGTATTGCTGACCACTTCCAGGCCAACGGATTCGGTATCTTCCCTACAAGTTGGAACAGAATTCACAGCCAACAGGTCGTTGCCCGGGTCGACACAGACTCTATTAAACGGATGGAAAAACACCACGCTCTGGTTTATCTATCACCAGCTGGTGATCCAGAGTTTGGCGAGACCAAACCGTTTATGTGTGACCTACGTGGTATTGAAGAAATTGCCAAGTTGCACTTGCTGCATAACGTCAGTGCCAGAAAGCAAAGTAGTCCAGATTATCCAGAAGGCACACCCGTTCCTGGTGCACCAGCACCATCCTTTGCTACGCCCACTGGTAGCCTGCCTTTCCCTTCCAGACCGGCTGGCGATATGCCAACGCCTGAGCTAGGCGATATGGCGGCAATGGCTGCACAAGCCGCTGCCACTGGTTTAAACCATAATGGTTACCCGATGGGTTCACAGGGTGCTCCTGTGGCTGCTACTTCGGCTCCGGTCGCTAGTAACTCGGCTAGCTCTGTTAGCTCTGGTAGCTCTGGTAGCTCTGGTAATCCTAGTAGCACAAACAACGGTGCTTCAAGGCTATGTCCAAATTGCACAAAACTAGCTGGTAAAGGCAAGTTCTGTATTGAGTGTGGGCAGTTTATAGGTCTGCCTCAGGCTGAGCTCTCCACTTCGGCTCAGGTTGTGGCTCCAGTGGCTGCCAGCAATGGCATCATCCCTAGTTATGCCGAGGCTAATCCAGCTGTTAGCTCGCCTTCTGGCAATGTAGCAGTAGATTCGTTTGGCAATGTTATCGACACTGCTGAAGTCGGTGGCAATGGCCTATCGGCTCTTCCTGGTCAACAAGCCACTCCTCGCTATGGCGGTCTGCGCCCGCAAACTCGGGATGCGATGCCAAGTAAGCGCGGGCTGTTTGAGAGTGCTTCAGAAATAGCCAATACCGCTCAACAAGTGTTAAATCCTAATAGTCCAAATAGCGCGAGCGAACCAAATCTCAATCAAACTAGACGGCCTATGACTAGTCTAAATCCTGATGTTTCCCATCTGGGTCTCGATAATGGTAAAAAGCCTGGTGTTGAGTTCTAAACACAACTAGTCGTTCTAAATTACTGGCAATAGTGTTCATATCTTTGATTTAGCGGGTAAATCTGATAGTGTCAGCTATCTACTCTTTGCTATGAAAGGCAATTGCATTATCAGTCTATGCAGACTACTTTACTTCCCAGCGACAAAGACTACTGGAAGCACATAGTTACTTCCAATAATCAGTTTGGACTTAACGTGCTCAAAACTCTGGCTATGGCTAGCCCGAGTGCAAATGTCGTTATTTCTCCAACAAGTATTTTTCTAACAGCATGCATGCTCTACAACGGTGCTGGCGGCAATACTTATTCCGAGTTCGCTAATACTTTGCTTTTGCCTAAGCCCAGTGAAATCAATCCCTGGAATAGACAGTTGCTCAATTATCTGGTTATGAGCAAGCCTGACCACGAAGTTTCAATTGCATCAGCTCTCTGGTTTGGTCAAGGGGTGCGCTGCCATGAAGACTTCGTCAATAGCGCTGTAGAGTCCTATTCGGCCTCTCTGTATGGTGTCGATTTTGCTTCTCCTGAATCTGTTGAGCAAATCAACTTTTGGGCAGAAAATGCCACCAACGGCAAAATAACCAAAATCGTTGACCCAGGCGAATTTTCGCCGATGTCAGCTTTTGCCATAACCAATGCTATCTATTTCTTTGCCCAATGGCAGACTAAGTTCAAAGCCGAGCTAACGAGAGAAGAGCCCTTCTATCTCGTGGGTTCTGGTTCTAAAAATGTCATGATGATGAATGCGACTGATAATTTTAGCTACAAAGAAGATGAGAATGCTCAGATAATCAAGTTGCCTTACAAGCAGTCGCCGTACTTTATGCAAATTGTTCTGCCCAAGGTTGGGCGTTCATTTGGACACTGTATTGAGTACATTAAAAATCCGATTTCTACTGCAATTACCTATGCTCCAACTAAAATCAATTTGAAGCTTCCCCGCATGGAGATTGCCTTTGACTGCAGTCTTAATGCCGCTTTATCACAATTGGGAATGCGCGATCTCTTTAGCCCAACTTGCGACTTGTCTTTGATTACTCCTAATTTGCAAGTATCATTTATCAAACATGCAGCCAAACTTACTGTTGATGAAAGCGGTACAGAAGTTGCAGCCGCTACGATAGCAGGAATGACTTTTGGAGCAGCACCTAGTGCTCAGGTACCTCCAGTCGATATGATTGTGAACAGGCCATTTTTAATGTCTATTGCCGATAGTGGCACCGGTCAAGTATTGTTCTCTGGAGCCATTCTTCAGCCCTAGCCTAAGACTTTCTGCTATGGCTTTTGCGCTGTGAAGTTGATCTGTGTTGAGCACCAGTGAACGGTGCGGTCTTCTTTGGCTAGCTCTTCCTCGTAGGGGTCAACTGTCATCGATATGATATTCCAGCCAGCAAAAGTATCTTTTGCATGAAGCATTTCTTGCACTTCTTCGCCGTCTAACGGAGTCTCTACAAAAGTAGGCACTGGTTCATTTGTGCTAGTGTCTGTTACTCTGCGGTTTGTTGTCATCTCGATGCGCACAAAGCCACCGCTTTTGGTGCCACGAGCAATGGCAGCCATTAGTTTTGCTACTTTGTTCTTGCCCTGGCAATGCTCTAAAGTAGAGATTGCGGCAATTAAATCGTACTTGTTTGGCTCGATCATAAAGACGTCGTTGTCAGCCAGTACAGCTTCAACAATGTTTTCGACCTTGTAGGTGCTGGCGTACTCTTTCAGTAAGTCAATAGATTCAGCAAGTACATCAACAGCAGTTATGGTGGCAGTTTTATTGCTCTTTTGCAGCGCTTGTGCCATAGGAATGGCATTGCGACCAACGCCACAGCCCAGGTCTAAGATTTCAATTTTGCCCTCGAGATAGTCGAGCAAGCGCATCAGCGGCTGGTCTGGGTTTTCTAACCATGAGTCTTTCTCAAACAATTTGAAGCGGCTGTAGTAAGCCTTGTGGTACTGCAGGGTTTCTTGACGGGCGCGCTCAAAATCAATTGACATTTTTATTCTCTAGTTACTGTGGTTTTGGGTTGAATAAAGAGCGCCACGGGTGCGCAGTTGAATGTGATTGCCTTTTCTGTAGTGCTGAATAACATGTCTAAGCCGAGCTTGGTCTTTTTCAGTGAGGTTAGTTTCGTACCAGTTGCTAAAGGCAAAGGTGAAGGCTTCAGCGGTGACGCCACAGTCAGGAAAAACAAAAGAGTAGTCGGTTTCTTCGTAGGGTATCTCGTCTTTTCGATACTCTGTAAAAATGCGCTCCAGGGGGCCTTCATAAATTTCAGAGGCGTTCAGTTCCCGTTCTCTTGATGGCACAAAGCGTCTGGCGATGCGGTCGTAGTCGCAATCACCATAGAGGCCGAAAATAAAGAGATGACCTTTGGGCTTGAGAACACGCTTCGCTTCTTTGAGAGCGGCTTCTCTATCTTTGACGAGATGGAGCATCCAGGGCATGATCACCACATCAAAGCAGTGATCATCAAAGGCGAGGGTCTCAGCTGCCATTTCCATGAAGGTCAGATTGTTGATGCTATTGCGGCTGGCATACTCTGCCGCAAACTGCACCAAGCGGCCGTCTGGGTCTACTCCGGTCACTCTTTTGGCCAGTGGTGCCAGTTGGTAGCAAAGTCGGCCGTTGCCGCAGCCGAGCTCAAGTATATTCTTGCCAGCCAAGCTGGTTTGCTTTTCTATAGCGGCAATCTCAGCGCCAGAGACAGCAAAGAAATTACTCCACAATCGCATTGACTGCAGATAATCTGAGCTTCTCCGGCGTGATATCTTCGAGATTTGAGTCATAAATTAGACTAGGGCTTTTTCCTTGACAGTTAGGTCCTTGTCTTTTAGAGCTTGCTCATATGTGAAAGCTTGGTCCATGCCGCTCAGTAAGTCAGCTTTGTAGTAGTCTGAGTACCAACGCTCGCAGTCCCATTTGAATGCTTTTCTCAAACGCTCAAGGTAGGTTGTCCAATCTCGCTTGCTAGCTTTTTCTTGCCAGAGGGCGAGAATATTATCAAAGGTCGCCTCTTGTTCTTTTTGGAAATCGAGGATGGCTTCTTCTTCACCTTGCTCAAAGCGCTTGAGGTTGCGAGAGAAAGGTATTGAACCGAGATATTTGTCGGCGCCAACTCTCTCTTTGATATATTCGGCGTCTTCTTCTCCGTCGACTTTGTTGCCGACAACATAGGTGCGATCGGCAAATTGTGGTGCAATTTCTTCGAAGTCCAGAAATACTTGAGTAGATTTTTCAGTGGGTTCTAGCACAAAGACATTGATGTCGTAAGCAAACGAAAGCGATGTAGCAACGTTATCGGTGCCTGCTGTCGTGTCAGCTACAACTAAATCAGATTGTGTATCTAGCATGTGGTGGAATATGCCAGCGAGACTTTTGAGCTTTTCGTGATAGCAGGAGCCACCGACATCTTCTTGTTGGTAGGTACCAACTGTAAGTAGCGCAATGTTGCCATCTTTTAGAGCATACTTTTCTATGAAGGGGTCGTTAGCTTTGGCTGTGATGAAATTAGAACCCACTGCTGGTGGAGTGGTGCCAATCATCGGTCTGTCGCCAACATCGCTTCTTGAGCCCTTGAGGTAGGCGGTGACTTCATCAAAGTGCAAGCCCAATTGCTTGGTCTCACCTTTCAAATTGAGAGCACTCTGTAAGTGGGCATTGAGATCGGCGTCTACAGCCACTACAAAGGGAAAGCGCTTGGCTAAATATTGAATGAATCCAGAAGAAGTGGTAGTTTTACCGGCTCCGCCTTTACCAAGAAATGCAATCCTCATCTTCTATCTCCTATCTGCTATCTTTATTGTCTAAATTTGTACCTAGCTCACAGCTCTGGCATGTGCCAAATAGTTCAAGCAGGTGTTCTGATACTGAAAATCCATAGTCTCTTTTGATTGTTTCTTCGAGACTGGTCAGAAGGCACTCTCTTAATTTGATGCTTTTTTTGCAGCTCTTGCAAACCAGGTGGTGATTGTGGCAACCTGGTTCCACAACTTCGTAGCGTTTTTCTTGATCACCAAAGCTCACCGCTTGAACTAGCCCTTGTCTGGTTAAGAGTTCAAGAGAGCGATAAATTGTAGTGAGACCGGGGCACTTACTTTGCTCTTCTTTAGCTTGGTGCGAGAGCTTCATGCGGAAACTGAGGTCGCGCGCACTGAGCATTCCTGGGGCTTTTTGCAAAGCTTCCAGAACGGCCTTGGCACCTTTGGGCAGGCTCTTGCGGGCACCAACTAGTCTACTTTCGAGCTTGGTTCTAATCATTTATTTTGCTCCTGATCTTTTAGCTCGGAAGCAATTAGTCTGACTATTGAACCTGATAAGTTTTCTGGATAACCATAGAGCTTGACTACGCTATCCGTTTCTCCGGGTAGAGAATTGCTGGCGAGAATATCTGCTGCTATCCACTGCAAAGTCAGTATGTCGTGTAAACTCTCGTGCTCCGGCTCTTGATTGTAACCATAGAGCGGCAAATAGCTGTGGAAGACAAAGTTCTTTTTCTGCCGCAAATATTCTGCCAGGACAATAGCTTCTGGTTGATTGGCCGGAATGCGCACTAAAATGTAGCGTTTCTCTAGTTTTGCTAGGGCCTCAAGGGCACTATCTAGTGCTGCCTGGTCAAGGCTAGAGCCGAACTTAAAGCCAGGCTTGTAGATAATGTAAGCGTGACCAAAGCCTTCTTTGTATTCGATGCTCGGGCTGTCTCCACGTGCTTGCGCTTTTGTTTCTTCTTCTTCTTCTTCTTCTTTTGACTGAGTTAATTGAACTTGATCAGTGACTGATTGCACTGAGCGGTCGAGAATTTCTTCGAACTGAAATAGTATCGACTGCACCAGGTTGGCATAGAGCTTCGGCACATAGGCCGTTCTTTCTAAGAGCAGTTCTGCTACTAGTGGTAATTGTTGCTCTGTAAGGCGACTGTTAATTGCCAGACTTATATTTGTCTGGGTCTTTGTCTGAGCTTTTGTCTGGCCTTGGGCCTGGGCTGCTACTATCGTTTGCACCAAATCGCTGGCTTTTGTACCGAGTTTGCGTCCTAGAGCACTTCTTATTTGTTTGACCGTGCTCAGTAATTGGCCTTGAAACTTAGTTACCCATAAAACAGATTCTGGATGATTGGCGAAGAAGACCTTCGGATAGTGGCAAAAAGCAAAGCCAACAATTGAGTTGTAGCCAGCATGAAAGTGAGCTGCCTGACTGGCTAAACTATGGGTTACCAGCTCCGTTGTATTGATGATCAACTCGCTTGCATCCATCATATCTTTTAGACCCGATACAATGGCGGAGCCAATGCCGAGGCCGCGTTTATTGAGGGGCACAGCCATGCTGTTAAATTCCACATGGTAGGGGCTGAGTTTGTCAGCCACCATGGCGCCGCATATTTGATCGTTGTATTGAGCTACAGCAATGAGTCGCTCTCCAGCCAGAAGAGTCTCCTTTACTCCCGCTTCGCTAAACAGATCTGGGTCAGGATATGCTTCGCATCCTTCTTTACCAACTCCACCAGGGCCGAGAGCAGCAACATACATTTGGGCAATTTCTCTGCTGAGCTTATCGGCTTGTTCTTTGCTGGCGGTAAAGACAGCTACTTTTGGGGTTTCACTAGCTATGTACGCAGGTGCGCTCAGCGTCATCGTTTACCTCCTCTTCAGCGCTTGTACAAAAAATTTTGATGAGATGCTTGGCTAGATTGTGACCGTTGGCTGCTGTGACGTTGCCACCGGGATAGGTGCCTGCACCACACACATAGAGGTTTTGCAAAGGAGTTTCGTATGGGGCGCATCCAGGCAAAGTGCGCTTCTCAAAGAGATATTGCGGCGTCATGGGCAAGTGCCAGCATGAGAGTGAAGCTAAATTGAAGTCACGGGCCAGGGCTCTCGGTGATACCACATAGCTGCTTAAAATTAGCGAACGAAACTCTGGGCATTGGGCTTCAATCGCTTTGATAGTGTTTTCTAAGAGGTTGAGGTCGTCGGCTTCACTCCAGGCCATGCCAGCAATTTGCGCTGGCACATAGTGAACATCAACTGTAAGCACATGTTCGTTAGGTCGAGCGCTATCAGCCATTGATGTATCTTCAAGGGTAGGGAAGGCCATTGTCAGCATCAAGCGCTCGGGCATAATGCCGTTTGGCACTGCACTAGAAGCTGATTCGACGGCAGCCAGTGGTGGTGCCATGACGATCACTCCCTTCTGGTTGTGACCAATTTTGTCGAGGGTCTTAAATGAGGGCAGCTCTTTGAGAAGGAAGTGCAATTTAGCTGCTGATACTTTGGGGCGATTGTCTTGAAGATACTGGCGAACCTCTGCGGTTGTGGCTGTGGCTTCAAGCAGCTGCTCGAATAGGACGTATGAATCGGCGTTGACCACAACTAGATCAAATTGGCGCTGGCTGCCATCAGCTAACTCTATAGCCGAAACCTTTTGCTGCGAGTTAGCACTGTCAGCATTGTCTACTAACAAGCGCTGCACCGCTTGGCCGAGGTGGATTTTTGCGCCTTTTGCTTGAGCTGCTTTGCTTAGAGCTTCGGTTATTGATCCCATACCACCAAGAACTTGTCCCCAGGCGCCAAATTCGCCCTTGGTTTCAGCCGTGCCATGGTGAATGCAGCCAAATACCGAGCCAACTAAATTGGCAAAACCTGGTGTGCAAGTGGCAGCCACTGCCATGAGCTCTTCGTTTTGTAGGTAGTGCTTGAGTAAATCAACCAGGCTGCCAGAGAAAATATGATCGGCAATCTTATCGAGACCGTCTTTCTTTAGTAGTTCAATTACTTCACTTTGAGTCAGGTCTGGTGATAAATAGCGGGGATAAATCAAGGCGGCGGCTCTTTGAATATCACCCCAGAAAGCTTGCCAGCCGGCTTTATCAGCAGCGGTCAGGGATGCTATCTCAGTTTTTGCCTCGCCCCCATCTCTTGGCGTGAAGCTAAATTGATCTTGGCCGTCTTTCAAATCGAGTAGAACAATTTCAATTGGGTCAGTCAAGTATGGCTTGAGACCGTGCGATTCAAGCTCGAGGTCGGCGATAATTTCTTTGCGCATCATACCGAAGTATGAGGCCACTGAAGAAACTTTGACCTTACTGCCTTCTTTGATAAAGGGTGTTTCGTTAACGCATAGGCCGCCAATAGAGTGGCGCTTTTCGAAAACTTCTACGGCAAAACCCTGCGCTGCTAGATAAGCTGCGGCGGTGAGGCCGTTGTGTCCGCCGCCGATAATGGCAATTGTCTTTGCTTCTGCCGTCATTCTATTACCCTAAATTGCTTTCTAGTATTTCTACTAGTTGGTCAATTTCTTCTCTTGTGTTGTAAGCGTGCATGCTTACTCTTAAGTAGTCGTCTTCTTCATGTTTTTTCTCACTGCAGTGATCACCTGCGCGAACAAAAATTTGTTCAGCATCAAGCATGAAAGTCAGATCAAGAGAGCTAATTTGCTCGAAGCGAAATGAAATGATGCCAAAGCCGCTGTCACAGCGGCAGATGCCGATCCCCGGAGCAAAAACGATCCCGGGCAAAGTTGTCAACTTTTGCCAGAGATAGACTGTCAAATCACTCAGTTGTGCTTCGATAGCTTCAATGCCTGCCTCGGTAATAAAGTCTACGGCTTTGGCCAAAGACAATATGGCTGGAATATTTTGGGTGCCGCACTCGAAAAGCTGGTGCACCTGGCGATTTGGGCTAGTTGAATACTCCAGACCGTTGTCAGTTATTGCCACAGGGCTTTGACCACCAAGGCGCACTGGTTTGATCTTGTCGGCTACTCTTGGGTTGATATAGAGACCGCCGCAGCCCGGAGCGGCAAACATTTTGTGACCAGAAAAGGAAATGAACTCAACGTCAAGGACCTTGGCGTCTACTTTTGTGTGACCAACACTTTGACTACAATCTAGAGATATGACAACTTCGCTGCCGACAATCTCTCTAATTTTGTTTACTTCCATATCTAGGCCGAAGACATGGTGAATGTGAGCCATTGCCAAAACTTTAGTGCGCGACGATAGCAATTCTTTGATACTACGCAGGTCGTAGTCGCCCACTTCGTGGATAGCAAAGTGCTTGATGGTTATTTTCTTACCTTGGGCCGCGAGCATTGATTGCACGTTATACCAGGGTAGAACTGCTGACTTGTGGTCCTGGGGGCAGAGTAAAATCTCGTCGCCATCTTCAAGATTGTTGAGGCCATAGCCGAGGGCCGCTAAATTAAGGCTATCAGTGGCACCGCTGGTGAAGACAAGATTTTTTGACTCGCAATTGAGAAATTGTGCGACTTTGGCTCTTGTCTCTTCGATAGAGCGACTCAGCTGGGTCGACCAGGAATAGGAGGCACGGCCAGCATTGGCGCAGTTATTGCTGTAATAGTCGAGGAGAGCATCGACCACTGCCTGCGGCTTTTGCGTGGTGCTGGCACTATCTAGATAGATCAAATCAGGATGATTGGAAAATATGGGGAAGTTCGCTCTGAACGCTTTAACATCCAAAACATTTCTCTTCTCTTCCCCAAGCCCAGCGACTGGGAGCAATGCGCATGAATTTGTCATTATTTACCTGCCGGTGCCCACTAAGCTTTTTCTCGCTCCTTCGTTTTTGGCTCGCTCTGTGGTTTTACCAGCATCGCGCCAACCAACAAAGCCGCCTTCCAAGCTGGTTATGTCTACGCCCTTAGTTTTGAAGTAAGCGGCAAAACGCTTTGATACTTCACCTGTAGGGCAGACCAGTACTACTTTTTGATCGTTGGCAAAAGGCACGCCCATATCAGCAATGTCTTCTAGTCCATCGGTGGGAATATTGAGCGAGCCAGGTATTCTTGAAGCTTTGAATGCTAAGCTGCCGCGCATGTCGACAATCAGGGGCTTGGTGCTAGCGCTGAGCCAGGTCTCTAGAGTGTCGCAATCTACTTCAGGAGCGGCGTCGGCTTGCTCTTTTGTGATTGCTTTGAGTGAGTCTTTTTTGACAGCCAGACCAAATAATTCAGGGCGATATTTCTGCAAGTAAGAGAGATACCACTCTACCCGGTCGCAGCAGATGAAGACGGCATTGTGTTTGCGTGTCAGGGTGCCGTCAATTTCTTTGAAATATTTGAGGGCTGCTGCCAGGCTGCCACCACCGGTCGGACCAGCGAGAATGCCACATTGGCGAATGAGCATGAGCATGGCATCAATTGATTCGTCCATTGATACTTCGATGATATCGTCATAAAAGTCTTTTCTAAACAAGCCTACTTCGTACATTTCGTCAACGTTTCTGATACCTGGAAGCAAGTGCCCTTTACTGGCAATAACCCCGACGTTTTTCAAAGCTTGGTTCTTTTCTTTGAGGAAAGTACCAGAGCCACGAGTAGAACCAGTGGTGCCAAGGCCGCCTATGAAGTAGTCAACCTCGCCCTGGTTGGCTGCTTGCAAGTCCTCCCAGATTTCTCTTCCGGTTGAATTGTAGTGAGCTTCAATGTTCTTTTCGTTGGTGTACTGAGAGGTGTGGAAATATTTGCCTGGGTTGGCTGACATTATTTGTTCGATGAAAGTAATTGGATCGTTAGGGTCGGTTGGGTCAGGACATTCAGACAAACCGGGAAGCTCATCGACATCGGCACCCAGCAATTGCAAAATCTGTTTTACTTCTCGTACTTTAATGCGGTTGGTGACGATTTTAAACGGCACACCGTATACCGAGCAGACTAGTTGCATGGCTTTGGCCATGTTGCCACTGGACGATTCGATTACAGTTTTGCCCTCACTGGCGATTTGCTCGATGTCGTCTTTGAGAACGTTCCAGGCACTTTTGTCTTTGACTGAGCCAAAGGGATTGAGCAGCTCAAGCTTGGCAAAGAGATTGATATTTTTCAGGCCATGTACCTGAGGCGGTATCTCGAACAACGGTGTATTGCCGATTAGCTCATTAACATGTTTGACTAGCATTACTTTTCTCCGGGTGAATATTGAAGCAGGAAAGTTTTTCTGCCGTTTATGGCAACTCTTCCCAATATGGGACGTACTCGCTGTCGAGCATCCAGGTGAATTTATTGTCGCGCTCTACCACAGCAACTTTTTTAGCTACTGGGTGCATGATTGATGTTGATGCTGAAAAGTCCATGAAGTATCCAGCGCTGTTCACAAATACAACTAAGTCGCCGGGTTTAGGCAGCTTTTTGACATAAGTGAGGTGACGATATATTAGGTCTGATTCGAGGCAGAGATTGCCAGCGAAGTACACTCCGATTGGAGCGGCATCAGGGTTGTCTGCTGTTACTTCTTTTTCAACTATAACGGGGTCTACAAATATTTCTTGGTCTAAGAAGGAAATATCTTGACGTTTCATATTGAGGCAGATGATGGGCTCGTTGCGGCTTGATGTGCGCACTGAGTTGACTCGGGCAACGGTGATGCCAGTTTGTTCGACCAGTGACCGGCCTGGTTCAATCCAAAGCTCAATCATGTTGTCGCGAATAATACTGGCTGCAGTGGCATCGCCCAAATTGGCAAAGCGTTGACCCAATAGTTCGTCTAAGAAGTCGCCACCAGTTTCAGTGTCAAAGTAACTGTAGCTATTGAAATTGCCTTTTAGTTTGCCTTTATCAGATGACATGCCAAAGGCATTGTTGTGCCAGGTCATGGTTGGTCTGGTTCCCAGTACAGCCTCTTTCAAGGCACTGACATAGGCGTTCCATTCATCTTCATTTTCAAGATAGTTAACTTTGTAGCCGCCACCAATGTTCAAGACTCTCGGCTCGAAATCACGACTGAGAGCTTCTTCAAAGAGCTCAAGGCAGTTCTCAATGGCAATGGCTCGCTCTAAGACGCTTACCGTGTCTAAGTGGAAAGAAAAGCCCATTAGCTCAACTTCTTTGCGGTTGGCTTCAAGCAGATCAAAGGCCACACCAACTTGTTTAATTGGCACACCGAAGCGACTGCCTTTATTGAGAAATTTGCTGTGATTGGCTTCAAATCCTGAAAGGCGCAGCAATATCTTTGTTGCTTTTTTTACTCGCAACACTTTACGCAGTCTCAAGATCATCTCTAGTTCGGAGATGCTGTCGACGGCAATAGTGATACCTTGCTGAATTGCCAGGCCAAGAAATTCGGCATTCTTGGGGCCAGTAGCTTCAATGCGGCTAGCATCAAAGCCCGAGCCTAGTGCATGACGCAATTCGTTGACTGAACTGACATCAAGATTGGCATTTTCCACGGCTAGTCTACGCACTAGTGAATCTGATTGATTGCACTTGTGTGCAAAGAAAACTTTGCCAATGACATTGAGGTCACGGAAGGTTTTGTGAAAGCCCTCAACGTTTTCTCCCACCAATTCAGGAAAGAGAATATTTAGGGGGCTTCCCAGGGCACGAGTTAGTTCAAACAGGGTCTCTCTTTCGGCTAGAAAGCGCTTAACCAGCGGGTGAATCTTCGGTGTGAGCGTGAGATTTTCACTAGCTTCTGGCTTTAGTGCAATTTCTTCTTTGTGTTCTAGAGAGTTTATTGTCGTCGGCATAATTTACTTCTTCTTTGAGTTTTTAAACAGCTGTTAATGCTTTTTTCTTGGCGAATACCTTGTCGTAACTAAAGTCTTGGTCTAGACCTTGATCGAGTTTTTGACCGAAGTAGTCGTCTAGCCAGTCGCGACAAACTTTTGTGTGAGTAGCTCTTAAGCGGTTTAGATAGTCTTCCCAGTTGCGTTGTTTGCTTTCTAGGGTGGTCAGTACTTTTTCAAAGACAACTTCTTGTTCTTGCATGAAGTCATCTAAAGCTTCTCTCTTGCCTTGTTCGAAGCGCTTCAAATGACGCGATTGCGGTACTGCTCCAAGGAGGCGATCTGGACCCACATGTTTGATGATGAAAAGCTCGTCTTCTGGGCTATCTACTTTGTTGGCAATAACATAGGTGCGCTCAGCCAGGTGTGGCGCTACAGCCAGGTAGTCGAGATAAACCTGAACTGATTTCTTGGTTGGTTCGACGACAAAGACATTCATGTCGTAGGCAAATGACAATGATGTGGCTACGTTGTCGGTGCCAGCGGTGGTATCAGCCACCACGATGTCGTTGTCTTCGTCAAGCAAGTGGTGGAAGAATGATTGCAAACCAGTTAGTTTAACGTGGTAGCAAGCGCCACCGACATCACTTTCTTTGTATGTGCCCACTGTCAAAAGTGAGATGTTACCGCTATTTTGAGCATACTTTTTGATTAGTGGATCTGTGGCACTAACGGCAATGAAATTGGATTTTAGTGAAGGCGGTGTGGTGCCAACCATAGTCAGGTCACCCAAATCATCTCTTTCGCCTTTTAAGTAAGTGATGATTTCTTCTTTCACTTCTCCAAGCTCATGCGCTTCGCCGCTCAAATCAGACAGGTGTAAGGCCCCGCGCAAGTGGGCGTTGACGTCAGCATCGATGGCTAAGACATAGGGCTTTTTCTTCGCCACATAGCGAATGAAACCAGCTGATGTGGTGGTTTTGCCGGCTCCGCCTTTTCCTAAAAATGCAATTCTCATTTACTTTTCTCCGACCGTTTTGTATGTGTTTTTCTTTTGCTTTTGCTCTCGGCAAACCGCCGGTATGCTTCTTGCTCTCAGACGGCTGCGCTTGCCATTGTGGCGGAAGCGCGTTTGTGGTTCTTCTTCTTCTTGATTTTGCCGTTGCAATACAAGCACGGTAAACCAAGGTAGCAAAGCTGAATCAGTAAAGTGGTACGAGGCTCTTGGCGGAAGCACCAAGCTATCGTTTAGGGCCAGTGTTTCGTAAACAGAGGGGCAGGCGCGCTCAATTTTTGTGCCTTCGTCGTAGTGTGATTTGACCACTGCTTGTGAAAGATACTCGGGCAAGAATACGACTGGTAGCTCTTTGATATAGTCATAGTCAGCTAATAGTGGGCGTATGTAGCTGTTGAGTTTAGAGCGATATTCAGGTCTGGAGAGGAAATGGGCTAAGTGGCTGAGAGCCTCGTGGCGTGAGACTGCGCTTTCTTGCGATTGAGCAAAGTAGTCGGCAATCGCTTTTTGAAACTCATGATCATCGAGTGACCAGTCGAGGCCTTTAGCTGCTGTGAATTTGAGGATGTTCCAAATCCATGAAGCTGTGACGCGGTGATTGCCATCGGCAATCAGGCCGTGCTCGTTTATAACTACGGGTGCAAAGCCGCGACCCACCAAGTTAATTACTTCATCGAATAGTCTCTCGCGAACACAAAACTCCGTGGCACCAAGTTTAACTAAAGGATAGAGCGCTACTTCGACAAAGTTCCCGGCGAATACCCCGGAGGCAAAAGTGTGTAAGTTTGCACTGATTGATTGATAGGCAATCATGGCATCTAATTCGAACAATACATAAAGTAGATTGTGCCCAATTATTTCTTGGTTGTTATTGAGGAATTGGGCTGCTTGAAGTAGTGCTTGTTCTGCTGCTGCTTCTGCTTGAGCTGGGTCAATAAAAATCGAATGGTGCCAGGCTTGGCGAATTAACCGCAGTAGAGTTGTGACACTTGATAGAGAAAAACTGTCTAATTTCGCCAGGTCATAGAGAGCCTGGGCTTGGTTTTGCAGAGCGTTTAAAGTATCAAACTGATAGCTCTCTGATGGTCGATCTTCTGTTGTTTCTATTACCTGGTGCAGGAATGACAGTTGCGGCTCGGCAACATTGGTCCAAGCCCATTCTTCTGGAGCTTGGGCTTGAGTGGCAAACAGGCTGGTGGGATTGCTCTGATAGGTCTTATTGGTTTGGTAGGCAGGGCTGGCTTGCTGTAGTCGATTTGCTGCTTTCATGTCATAAGAAAGCAGGTGTTTGAACTGGTCAAAGAGCAGGTTGCCTCGATTTACTTCGTGACAATGAAGACCGCCTGGTCCGGGAATGATTGGACCAGGAAAATAGGAAGGCGGTGCCATTTTAGTTTCGCTGGCGAAATCTGTCCCTTGAGCTAGAGCTGCTTTGAGTCTCAATTGATAGAACAGAGTTGAAGCAAGGGTTGCGCAGACATCTTTCGTCTGAGCCGTGGTGATTTCATTGCCGAAATTGAGCTGGCTGGTGGTGACAACCTGAATTTTTTTCTGCTCTTGATAGACGCCCAAGTTTGGCATTGAACACGTCAAGGCTGTTTGGCTAGTTGAAAATTGTAGGTTTTCCATGTGGCAGTACTCGATGGCAAAAGGGGTCTTAAACTGTGGCCAATTGTTGGGCCTTTCGCTCTGGGTAGACTTCAACCAGGCGCTCTTGCCAATAGTTTTGTCTAGCTTCTAATTCTTTTGATGGAGCTTGGCGTTGGAAGAATTGCGTGAGCAAGTCATAAGTAGTGAGACCGTCTCTAAAGGCAAAGAGGTCATAGCGGCAGAATGTCGCAAGAAGAATTTCTTCAGCACCTTTGAGGTTGCCTGCGCTGTAGGCTAGCTGTGCTTCGCCCAGCAATTGCTCGAGAGTCTCTTCGCTCAGTGCTGGCAGCTTATGCAGGGCATCTTGATCAAGATATTGTTGATCGATTAAGGCTTGGAGCTTTTCTTCGACATAGCAGTCAATCATCAAATGGATGCGTGGTGTGGTGCCGAAGTTGCAAGCACTGTGGATAGTTTGTTTGGGATCGAGCTTCCAGAGATAACCTTTTTTGAAATGAACGTTTAAGCCTGGGCTTGTGATAAAGGCCTGGTCGTTTGTAATCAGAGGCATGTGCAGGCGGTAGCGCGGCACGTTTTCGAGATAGACAAAGTCACGGTGCTCATGCAGAAAGGTGCCAGGATCAAGGCGAAGGAGGCGTGAACCCATGATATTGAGTCCGCTTTCGGCAAGAAACCCATGTAACTCAGTTAGCTTGAGCAGAAGCGGAGTTGGTTCAGGCTTAGCGCAATCATGGTAGTCGAAGTTCTCTTGCTCACCGGTGTGATTGAGCAAAGTTGCTACTTTCAGGCCGTCAGAACCATACTCGGGGTAAGGCTCTTGCCAAATCGATTCTAGTGACATCTCTGGTGCACTGACTTGCTCAACTATTTTATTGAGCACAGTAGTGTCGATCGCTTTTAATTGAGCAATATACGAAAGAATTTTCCCGACCTCTTTTTTCTCGATTGATCTATATGTAGACTGCATTGTCTTAAATGATAACTGAAAACGGTTTCCATTTTCTCTTTATGAGAGCGCTTAAATGCGAACCAACGCAGCTGAAGCGTCATGCCGTTGTGTCTTTACTTCGTCTCCACTCAATGAGAGTGGCCTTGATATTGATCAGGGGGAGGTAGTCGACCTTGGGCTTATTGAGAACGATTCTCAACTGATAGAGGCAGTTTAGATCTAAAGTTGTAAATCGGATCGCTTTTTTCGATTTTGTTACGGGTATGAATGGTCTTTCATTACAGCATCGCCGGTGGTGCCGATGGGCAACCTGGCATGATTTCGCCTTTTGCCAGTGGGCCGATGCCGCTCATAATTAGCGCAAAATAAGCTGTCCGATTTGCTCGGGCAGATGAAGTGAAATTCAGAGAACTCTTCATCGTTTTTCTTTTTGCCTTCTATTTCAGTGAGAGCTTGAGCCCTCGCTGCTTGCCGCCAATGACAAGGGCTTGTCTCGATACCCTTGGCAGTCGGCAGTTTCAAACTTTCTGCTTCGAATCTGTGCTGAAGAGGTGAGAGTGATCTAGAATCTATTTAAGGGGTACTAAAAAGGAAGTTGTTGTGGCCGGCGAGTCGAGCGCTTTTTTAGGTGGCAAATTTGAGAATAATCGACTTGAGAAAGTTGGTTTAGACAAGGCCGTAGATAAAGCAATTTTCGACAAGAACGGCAAACTAAAGGGCAAGAAAAAGAGTGTCGTCTTGATGGAGCGCGACATCAATGCGCTGCTTGAGCTTTATTTGCACCGCACCATTTCATCAAGTCAATTGGCTCGTTTGTGTTTCCCTGATATTAGCTACGAGACCGCTCGCAAGAGACTGCGTCGTCTGCAGCAAGCCGGATTTACAGGTGCCTCATCTTCTGGTCGGATGGAAGGTCGCGGCCGGCCCGAGCTGATCTATTTTCTTACTGCTTCAGGTGCGCGAGCCCTTGAGCAAACTCGTGGTATCTCCTGGGAAACTATTCCCACAGGACCGCCTCACACCTATCATAAAGAGCATTTCTTGCGTCTTGTTGACGTGCGTCTTGCTATGGAAGATGCAGAGTTAGCCGGTGTCATTAGCGGTTTGGAATTTACTACTGGTCGTGAATTTTGGAAAGAGCTAGCTTCTGATCTGACAGAGGCGGAAGAGCAAGCTGATGCCACTATTTCGTTTGCCTATGCCGGAATGGAGCCGGTGCGAGTTTTGCTTGAAATCGATACTGGCAATTTCCGTCAAACTCGACATTGGGAGCCGAAAATCAGAGCCTTCTTGCGCACTGGCTATCCTATTTGGGTGGTCACCGGCAGTAGCCCGCGCATTTTGACATTACGCAAATGGACTCAGCCTCTTTTGGAAGAAGCAGAAGTGGGCCCTGGTAAGTGCGTCTTTGCTGTTTACACTGAGATTGTCGAAAAAGGAATTTATGGCGCTCAATGGCAGCGCACCGATGGTTCCTTTACTGATTTACGTCCAACCAAACTATAGAACCTTTATTTGCAGAGCTATCTACATAAGTTCTTCAGCGAAGTGGCAGGCTGATTTGTGGCCTGGAGCAATTTCACGCAGAGCCGGTGTATCTTGCTTGCAAATGTCGCGGGCAATGGGGCAGCGGGTGTGAAAGGCACAGCCCGATGGTGGATTGGCTGGGCTAGGTAAATCACCTTGAAGGAGCACGCGATGACTGCGATCGTAGGCTGGATCTGGCACAGGGGCTGCCGAAATCAAGGCCTTTGCATAAGGGTGCAATGGCTTTTCGTAGACGTCTTTGCACGGACCAATTTCAACAATGCGTCCAAGATACATTACGGCTATGCGATCTGAGATGTAGCGCACCACATCAAGGTTGTGCGCGATAAACAGGTAGGTGAGATTGAATTCTTTCTTTAGGTCTAAGAGCAGGTTGAGAATTTGCGCCTGCACACTAACGTCTAATGCTGAAACTGGTTCATCAGCTACGATCAATCGTGGCTTCAAGGCTAAGGCCCGGGCAATACCTATGCGTTGACGCTGTCCGCCGGAGAATTCGTGGGGATAGCGATCGAGCATTTCTTTTGGTAGACCAACTAACTCGATCAAGCGAGTAACTTCAGCCTTTAGATTTGAGCCGCCATCAGCACTGGAACCTTTGGACATACCATGCACTTCTAATGGTTCGGCCAGAATCTGAGCAATAGTCATGCGCGGATCGAGGCTGGCATATGGATTTTGAAAGACAATTTGCATCTGTTTGCGCAGAGGCTTCATTGCTTTGGCATCGAGAGCCATTATCTCTTGTCCGTCAAAGCTTACTGAGCCCTGGCTGGCTGGCATCAAACGCAGCATTACTCGGCCAAGGGTAGATTTGCCGCAACCCGACTCGCCCACAAGGCCTAGTGTCTCGCCCTCGATTATGTCTAAGTTGATGCCGTCCAGTGCTCTGACGGCACCTACTTGTTTGTTGAAGAAGCCTTTGCGAATAGGGAAATGCTTCGCTAGGTTTTTGATTTGGACGAGGGTTTTTTCGGTCATTTATTGCTTATGGGATCTTGACATTGATGCGGTTCAAACGCTCTCCCAATTTTGCCAGAAACTGACCGGCAAATGTGGACGTTTTTTCGTCAATGACAACATTGCTGGTGTGCACACCTTTTCTACGACAGCGCATAAGCTGACTAGGAGCCACGGGAGCGTCAAGATTCCACTCTTCATAGATGGCTCTTTCGTTTATAGCTCTTTCGGCCATAGTCTGGTGATTGCCAGCAGTACTGCTGTTGGCAACAGATTCACTAACTTGGGCGGCACGGGCAAAGCCATTGAGCAGTCTTTGTTCCTGCTCACCATTGTGGTATCCACCCCAAGGATTGCCTTGAATGCGATAAGGCTGTGGCTCCCGCAAAAATACATACCAAAAGACTGTATATAAGATCAGGAGTTCAAAGGCGATGATTGCATAGGCGAACATAATCTACTCCCGGCCTGAGCAGGCCTTGAGCTGGGTACCCAAAAACGTGAATGTCTTTTTTGAAAAAGGTGATAGATACAAGAAGATATCTTTTTGATCGTCACTTTGCTCAAAGGAGACAGGTGGTTTGATAGCCACCGTATGTCGAGCAATAAAGTTCTTGTGAGCAAGCTTTATTGTTCAAATATTCTAACGAAAGATTGCAGAAAAGCTACAGGTTTTTAAGAATTCTCCAGATGTCAAGTGATTAATTGTGAATCTGTATAGCCTTAATGCAAGCTCGTTTCACGCGAAAATGGTGGCAAATTCAAGACCTTCTGCCAGGCGGCCTGCCAAGCGGCTACTGTAGCAATGTGAGAGAAATAGTGGAGAAAAAATGCAGTCGACAGAGCTAGGAGAGACGACAAAGTCAGCCATGATTGCGGTGGTTGGAGCTGGGACCATGGGCTCATCAATAGTGGTGGCACTGTTGGCCGCTGGCTATAGCGTTTTACTAAAAGAGACTGATCAGGCTTTTCTTGATAAAGGTATGGCCAATATCGACAGACTACTGAGTGGTCGTGTCAAGAAAGGCTTGGCACCTGAAGAAGCGGAGCTGCAGCGCAGCCGCATTCAAGGTGTGCTTGATTTTGAACGCTTTGCCGAAGTTGATTTTGTTATTGAGGCTGCGCCTGAAAGTATTGACATTAAGAAGAACATTTTTGAGCAGCTTGATCAGTGGTGCAATGTTGATGCCATTCTTGCTACCAATACATCAAGCCTTTCTATTACTCAAATAGCCAATTTCGCTCGTCGTGCTGACAAAGTTGTTGGGCTCCATTTCTTCAACCCTGCTCACATCATGAAGCTAGTCGAAGTTATTCCTGGTTTGGAAACTTCACACGACACTGTCGCCCGCGCCCTTGAGCTCGCTCAATCTATGGGTAAGCTCGCTATCCGAGTAGAAGAATGCGCTTCTTTTCTTGTTAATCGCTTGCTCGGTCGCTATATGAACGAATCGCTCTTTGCCTTAGAGGGCGGGGCGGCTAGCGTCGAAGAGATAGATAAGGCCGTCTGTGACTACGTCATGCCGATTGGTCCTCTTGCCCTGCGTGATATGAACGGTGCCGATATTGGTCTGGCTGTTGCTAATTTTAATTATCAAGAGTATGGCGAGCGCTTTGCTGTGCCGTCTTTGCTGGGTCGAATGGTTGAGGCCAATATGCTTGGTCAAAAGACTATGGGTGGTTTCTACAGCTATGACAAAGAAACACGCAAGCGAGCCGGTGTGAACCCTGAATTACTCAAGTTTTTAACTGACTCCACTAGTAAAACTGGCGAATTTAGTGCTGAGCGGCTCTTCTTGCCCATGATCAATGAATCTTTCTTAGCTATGCAAGAACGCATATGTCAGCCTGAAGATCTTGATGCCGCCCTTATGGCTGGACTAGGGATGAGACGAGGGCCTCTTACTTTGGCCTCTGAAATTGGTTTGAAAGATTGTCTTTCTATGCTTGAAGCTGCCTTCAAGGCTGATGCTAGCGGCCATGTGCATGAGCGATTTAGGCCAGCGCCTCTATTGAAGCGCTTTGTTTGGGCCGGCCGCTCGTCTGTGCTCTGATAATCAGCACCATTTTCGTTTCGATCTTTTTGCTATCACAATGGTTGCAGAAGGTAGGGCTGACTTTACTTCTTTCAATTGTCTCAGTATATGAAAGGCGCCATTAGTGAAACTATTGGCGGTATCAAAGTCAAGCTGGGTGAAAAAGAGACTATACCTCTTACCTAGCCGTTTTGACAAAGTTCGTAGTTTGGTTACGGAGGTTGTTTATCTGGCATGAATGGAGGATTGCTAATTCAATACAAAGTTGCCCTTAGTAAGACCAAGGCATTTTGAAGGAACTGTTATGCGCTCGCTAACTGAAGCGTCCGCTTCCACTATTTTTTGCTAGCTCTTTACCGCTGCTGAATAGAACTTCTATAAATCGACAGTGGTAGTTTTATTCTGAAAGTTCGCCACCGACGTGGAAATGGTCGTTGATCCAAATTGCCACGAATGCGCTTACTGCTGTGAATGTCAGACCGAATGCATATTCCATGATCTTAGACCTGTAGTCTTTTTGCTTAACCAGTAACCTATGACTCTATGCTGGCACTTTTGTGCCTATGAATAGGTTAAGAGAAGTAGGCGAAAAATATTAAGAACGTAAGTTGTAGAAAGCTTAGTCTGACTGTTTTAGCGATTCGGAACGCAGTTCGAAGCTGCCTTTTACTACTATCGGATCGCCTTCTTTAAGACCACCTACAACTTCTTCTAAATTGCCCGATTCGCCGCTCAGCTTGATTGGTTGCTCGCGGTATTGGCCTTTGCCAACGGGCAGATAGACAACTTTGCAGTCTTCGGCGTCTTGCACAGCAAGGTTTGGCAGTGTTAAAACCCTGGCTTTACCGACTAAATGCAGCAGTTCGCGTTTGAGATCGGCCCGCACTTCACCGGTACTCCTGACGGCGAAGTCTACGTCTTTCATGGAGACTTTCTCGCAGCCAAGATTAAGGGCTACTTTAGTCTCAGGGTCAGGGTAACGAGGTTTAGACCACCAGCTGCCACTTTGCCAGCCGCTGAAGGGGCAAGGGCTTTACCCTCTACTTTTTCAGCGGTGTGACCACAACCCGTCAGAGCTAACCCGCTGGTTAATGCTAGGGCAAATATGGGTAAGATTCTTTTGTATCGGCCTGGGGTAATGCTTTTTGTCAATATCTGCATCTTTTCACTGTCTCGATTCAATAACGAAAGGCTCAATGTTCACGCAATCTATAGGTTCGCCACTCACGAAATTTGTAAGAAAAATTGCTGAAAGTTGCTTCCTTGGCTGATCTTCGCGATGCAGTCCTGGCATATTTTTAGAGTTTTGACTGTCTAAATGCGCTGATAATCGTATAGCTGGGAACAAGAGGAGAGAAAGTAGCGTCGAAGTTTGCATCAAGATTGACAGTTTCAAAATTGGCACAGCGCAGCTTTCGAAAAGCTGTCCTGTCAGGCAATGCAAGGATGCTAGTTTTTTTCTATTACAATAGTGTGGTTTCTGGTTCAGGCGGTCATTAGAGGTTCGGTCATGAAGTTAAAGACAATCAAAACCTTAGCCATCATTCAGGCTGTTTTGCTGAGCTCTTATGCACCGCTTGCTCTGGCTGCAACTTCCAAGCAATCTCCTGAGATAGCTAAGCTCGACAATATAGAAGAAGTTATTTACGGCGCTCCCAAATCTAAGCTCGCCCTTGACAGTCGTTTGAAAGATCTTGAATTGAAATTATTCGGCATCACTCGCAAAGGAACAACCACTGAGAGGCTTGCTGCCATCGAAAAGACACTGGCTTACGGCAGTGGCGCTGCAACCTCTGGTTCACTGCTGCCACCACTGGCTCCAACCTTAGACACAGCCGCTACTTCTTCTAGTGCACCGTCCACTGCTAGCGCTAGCTCTACTTATGACAGCGAGGAACCGTACGCTGTTGATTCATCTGGTGCTCTGGCCGATGCTATGCAACTTTATCAAGAAGGCAAAATAGCCCAGGCTGAAGGTGCCTTTCATGGCATCATTGCTAAAGATCCAAACAACGGTGATGCTTACTATAACTTGGCCGTTATTGCCGAAGGCAAAAATGATTTGAACGGTGCTCTTTCGTACTATCGCAGCGCCCTCAACTTGAATCCGCAAGATACGGATCTGCAAAGTGCGGTGGTTAGCGTTCAGAACAAATTGGCTCAGACCAATAATAGTGCACCTAGTCATGTGGCTTCGAGTTATACCTCTAGTTCTAATCCCTTTGCCGCTTCTTCTTCTTCTTCTTCTTCTTCGGCTCCCAGGCCAGCAGCTCCGACCCAAAGCAAGGCCCTTGATGAAGCAAGAAAGAATCAATTGAAAAGTGCTGTTGCTTCAGCTTCAAACGATTACAAAGCAGGCAATTATGATTCAGCAGTAACCAAGTTGAACTCGGTGGCTTCGCAAGTACCAGACGACGGCGATGTGCAATTCGCTCTGGCTCAGGCCTATAGAGCTAAAGGTGACCTTGCCAATGCTCGCAGTCATATGGCTCGCGCTTCTTCTCTTAATCCAGCTAGCACAAGTTTTGGCAGTGCTCTGGCTGATATTGACCGGGCAATTGCTGCAAAAAATACTGCACCAGCTGATAGTTTCGCTTCTTCCAATCAATCAAGTTCTGGCACTCAGACTGCCAGTCAACCAGAAGGACAGATTACTCCTTTTGCCGGTAGTAAAGCCGCTAGTTTAGACAGTCAAGGCGGCCTTAGCGGCATGGCTTATAGTGCTCGTTCAAATAGTAGTCGCTTAAAGCGTGCCGCTACCTATGGTCTGGCTGGTGCTGCTGCTGGTGCCTTATCTGGTGCTCTATTTAGCTCATCTAACAACGGTTCGAGGATGAGTAGTGCTAAGAGCAATGCTTTGCGAGGGGCGGTGCTTGGCGCAGTGTTTGGTTTTGCTAGCGGTAAGTAAGGAATTTCAAGAGATTAGGGCAATGAAAAGCAAATTAGTAAGCTCAGCTATTATTTTTTCTCTGATGATTTCGCTCAACATTCAGGCGCACGCTGCTGGCGCCGGTGCGGTCTTGAAGGGCGGAGTGCGCCTGGAGAATGGTACAACGCGATTGTCCAGACCTGGCGGTAATGCTGCTCCAACACTTTCCACTGCTGATGCGATTCCGGTTGCTCCACCGCGCAAAAGTACTTTAGGCGGTGGTGTTCAGGGCAGCGGTTTGATCGATCGCACTGCTTTCGCTACGCTGCCGGCTGGGCCACTCAGTGCATCTGCTCAAGCGCAAAATAGTCGTTTTGATATTGGCGCTGAACGCAGCTCAAAAAAAATGACATTGGCATGGGAAGCCTGGCATAAACAGCTGTCTTCTGAGATTTACGCTCGCTGGCAAGAAGTGGCTTTAATTAGAGGCCGTGCCACGATGAGAGTGACCATCACTCGCGATCATCATGTCATAGCTCAGCTGACATCGCCTTCAGGCATCCGTCGTTTTGATAGTACGTTGCTTGATGTCGTCAACAGCCTTGATGGCAATCCCGGTCTATCTTTTCCCGCTGGTTCCCAGAGACAACAGGTTTCCTTTGAAGCTGACTATATTGCCGATACCGACGTAAAAGGTGGCTATAGTTGGACGAAGAACGACTACGAGACTGTTCAACAGTAGTCCTATATCAGGCTAATCTCTATCATTCAGTAGGGCGCGATATAAATCGGCTGGCCGATTGTTGCTATTTTTCAGCAGTGGTAAAGTTGCTTGCACGGCTCCATTGATTGTTAGAACTGGCGGCTGTCCGCCAAACTGTTCATGGAAAACTTGATTGACGCGACTATTGAAATAGCGATTCAAATCGCTGACGATAAATTGTTTGGCAAAATTTGGATCTATTTCTAGTTCTATCTTCGGTTCTGCTTCTATTTTGCTATTAAGAAAATGGCACACCTGGTCAAAAGTAATCTGTCTGCTTAGGCCAAGCTGCGCTTGGTTGCGCCCGAGTTTTATGGCGAAAGCTTGGGCCATTTGGTTTTCAAAATAGATTTTGCTTGTCAGCTTTACTGCTGCTGCTGCCGATGTATCTGCTTGAGCGCGATTGTCTACCCAATGTCGTAGTTCTTGTTGGTCTTGTTTGTCTAGGGCAAAATGCTGGTTTGCCGCTACTAAGACCAGCTTGTCGATTTCTTCTTCGATAGCAATCAGTTTGCTTTGCAAGTTTTCTACTGCCCTTAAGTGGCTCTCAAAACCTTCTTGGGATAAGCGCGTTATTTTGCAATTGTGGCCAGTTAGAAGAGCGGCTGGGGGTGAAATTAATGGCTCCAGCTCTTGCTTCAAGGCTACTGCAGTGCTTGCTAAATCTGCTAATTTTTGCGCCAGCAGCGGAGCAAAATGCAGCAGCGGTAGCCGTTTCAAATCACCGATTTGAAAGTTGATTGTTGGATTGATATCGTGAGCCAGTGCGCTGACAAGACTCGAATTGAGATAAGCTAGCAATAGATTTTCCTGCTGGGCATCGTGGCTGAATATTGCTGAGCCACCGACATCGAATATTGCGCCAGCAGGAAGTTTGCGCACACTTAGCCGATGCTTGTTGACGAATGAGAAAGTAAGGCCCGGTTTGAAGTAGTAATTTTCGTTCTTAACTACCCAGTGCACTTGACCCTTTAAATAGGGGTAGGCCTCGGCAACGGTAGCTTTGATTTCTTCCCCGTTTTCACCCCATCTAACTTTGCTAGAAATTGTGCGCCACCAGCGCTCAGAGCCGCCCCCTTTAGCGTATGGAGCATAGCTCTTGTCGTCTTCTTCTACTTCCCAGGCATAGCGCAAGAATCTTTCATTACTAGAAGTCGCTAGACCCTGCTTGAAGTCGGCTTTACTGGCTAGATTCTGATTGTCCTTTGCTTGCACAATTATCAGAGCTTGGGGCCGTCTGAAATTGAATGCCAGGTCATTGCTGCTAGAGAGTTCACCATGGCTCCTACTTATCTTCTGAAGTCTATTCAAGTGCAGCAACTTATCTAGATGGCTAGCTTTCTTGTTTTCACTTTTCTCTTGCGCGCTGTTTAGATCGATATAGTAAGCCGGTTGGTCGGCTGCTATTTTTTGCCTGGTTAAGAAGATAATGCTGCTATCTGCTTTAGAGCCAGCAAGAAGAGGAAAGACGCCGTCGCCAAGTTCAATCACTAAATTGATTTTTGCTTCTTCTAGTATGCGTTTTCGTAGAGACCGGGCGCTGGGCAGGTGCATAAACGAGCTTTGGCTGAGAAAGCCGATGGTGCCGCCGCTAGTTACTAAATCTAGAGCTTTCCACAAAAATATTTGACTGAGATCGCTAGCGCACTCTGGGTAGTATTTCTTTAGTTTCAGTTTTAACACCCGGTCGATCAGTTTGCGACCGAGATAGGGTGGGTTGGTCAGCACTACGCTGTATTTTCTGTTCATGGCATGGCCACTAGTTCTCTTCCAACGCGGTGAGAGTGAGCCTAGTGCTGCTTCCGCTACATCGCTGGTGTTGTGCAGGCACCTGATCAATGAGCTTGTGCTGTCAAGGCTTTGATCTGTAGTGTCTCTACTCAGCATTATTAGTTGAACAGTTAAGGCAATCTTGGCCATAACTAGAGCGCGAGCATCAATATCTGTGCCAACAATATTGTGCTCAAGTATCAAACGGCAAATTTCGCTAGGCGGCAGATCGAACTGTTCATAGGCTTTATAGAAGACAGCGGCTGCGGCGATCAAGAAGTTTCCGCTACCGCAGCAGGGGTCGAGCACTGATACACCTTGGATATCTGCTACCGACTGGGCTTTGTTTAGAAATGGTTCGACCAGGCATAGCTCGATCATAGCCTGCACTACTTGCGGTGGCGTGTAGATTTGAGAAAATAGTGCTTGGTCAGTGGCCGTAGTGTTTTTGTCGGCTTTTTGAACATTGGCTGTAGCTAACTTGCGTTGGTTGATGCAGAATACTTCGAATAAGTCACTTAAGCCATGGGCTTGTGAGAAGAGTAGTTTATATTCAGGGCCCTGGAAGAGCTTCTTCAGGGAGGCATAAGTTTTTGATTGGTCGAAATTGGCTTCGCAATCAATGTTTAGATCACGGCTGAGTTGCTCTAGTAGAGCTTTGTCGACAATAAAAGAGTCTTGGTTTCGGACTTTCTCTTTGTCCTGATTTTTGTTCTGCTCTTTGCCTTGATCTTGGCTTTGATTTTGCTCTGGCTGCTTGAGCGATTGCTCTAGTACTTGAGCGGCGCCGACTGCCATAATCGTTGCCAAAAGATTATCGTCGCGAACTATGGTGCTTTTCTTTAGCCACTTACCTAAAGTAGCTCTAGCTCGTCGCAAGGCTAGCTTGTGGGTGAGCTTTGTTGCGGCGGTATCAGGACTTGTATTTGTATTGGTACTAATACTGGTACTTGTACTGATACTGGTACTGCTCGTGCTGCTATTACTATTGCTGTGAGGCACACTAAGTGGCTTTTGGTAAGAGGTCGCGATAGAGCACAACGGGCTCTTCAGTGCTGAGAGAGTGGCCCTTGGCTGCTTCCGCTGCCGACAGTAGCAGTCCTAGCTCGAGGAAATCTTCGGGTACGCAGGCTGCACCGAAAGAGAGAGACAGGGTGCGCTCGTCTACGCCCGTGGATAGAGGGGATTTCATTAGCGAGGTCATCAGACGCTTGGCGAATACTCGTGCGCCTTCACCTTTTGTATCTGGGCAAAGTAAGGCATAATCAAAAGCTTCGTAGTGTGCCAACAAGTCGTTGTGCCGTTTAGCTTGCGATATGCGCAACACTGCTTCGCGCAGAGCACCGATTGGTAGAGGCTCTCTAATTGAGCCATTGGGGCCGCTCTTTACGCGCATTTCAAAGACAATTACTGAAATTGGACTGCCAGAGCGGTGCCCTCTAAAGTATTCTTGCTCTAAGAAATAGAGAAAAGCCGGGAAGTTGAACATGCCGGTGTCGCCACGGCGTAATTGCATAATAACCGATTGGATGGCGGCACTATCAACGGTTTTTGGCTCAAGAGTGGGGAGGCCAGAGTTGCTTTTTTTTGATGGCTTAGTAAAGGCGGCGAGCCCACAGCTGAGCATATTGCAGACAATTGGTACCCATAGACTGCGGGCGTAGCCGAGCTTTGCTACAATTTCTTCTGTGCTTAAGCGATCATCAATGGCGTCGTAAAACCGTCTTTGGGCAACGAAATCTACAGGTATAGCTGGTTTTAGTAACTTGCGCAGCTCGCCTTCGTCAACGATGCGCTGAGTCTTGACCATCACCGCATCAAACTTAAAGCCGCTGTTTTTGAGGAAATTTTGTTTGTCGAATATTTGTGCACCTTGAATAATAAGCGAATCAAGGGGCTCAGTGATGGTTTTGTGTTTGGTCATCACCTTGGGTTGGAAAAAGAAGCGGCCATCTTTCCAGGTGATTAACTCATAGATGCACTCAGAGCCTTTGGCTGCTGGGCTCGTGGCGTGAATAGGCTGGCCATCAATGAAAAACACTTCAGCGGCACCAAGGTCGCTTTGTATTTCTAAGCGTCCAGTCATTTTTGCAAGAGCAATAGATTGCAGTAAAGCGCCGATTTGTACAAAGGCAAGGTCGCCATTCAGCACAGTTCCTGAGCGGTTGAGCGAATTGTCGCCACCAACTAAAGGTATTGGAATAGTTGCTCTTTGTTTTGTCAGAGCTTCAGGAATGTAGAAGAACGCCTTCTCTTCCGCTTGTTCTTCTTGGGTGACAGCCTGCGTGGTAGCGTGCTGATTGCCTTCGCGATCATTAAGTGAAGCTTCGATGCGATTGAAGACAAGCAGCGAGTCGCAGCTAGTAAATTCCCAGAGGAGAGAGCCTTGACCAGCATTAGAAGCTATCAGCTTCCATTGCGGATCACCGCCCATGGGATCAGCATGGGCGGTGAGCTTGTATTCGGACCCTTTGGTAGCAGACGGCCAAATCACTTCAACTTGCTTGTCGAGATTCTCCAGGGCCCAAGTAAGGATCTGGTGAATCGCCGTAGCCGTTGGATTGCCAGGCAATATTTGAATTGATTTCGCGGCGTAGTGCTTTTCTTTGTGCATTAATGAAGGACGTACCTACGTTCTGCGCTTTCTCTGGGAAGTACTTAGACTGTGGATTTAGCCATGTCGTAAGTGATTGAGTGCTTAGCCATTCTATCGAATGCTTCAGCAAGGCGAGCCTTGTCTACACTCAAAGCGATGCGCACAAAACCTTCTCCGTGCGGTCCGTAGGCAGTGCCTGGAGGAACCACAATACCAGCCTTTTCCAGCATAACAGTACTGAAATCAGCTGACGACATTCCTGCCGGCGTTGGTAGCCAGATGTAGAATGTGCCGTTGATAGGTTTGAGGTTCCAGCCGAGTTGATTGAGCCGTTCTACGGCCAAATCACGTCTTTCAACATAGAGGCTATTGCAGAACTGAATATGATCGGTTGGGCCTTCAAATCCGGCAATGGCTGCAAATTGAATCGCTCTGAAGATATCGGTGTCGATATTTGATTTGATTTTGGCGATGGCGGCAATGGCTTCAGCATTACCTGCGGCAAATCCAATTCTCCAGCCGGTCATGTTGTAGCTCTTCGACAACGAATGCAGTTCAATGGCGATATCTTTAGCGCCTTTGACTTGCAGAATCGATGGAGCTTTGAAGCCGTCATAGGTCATTTCTGAATAAGCTTGGTCGTGGCACAGCAAAATATTATGCTTTTTGCAGAAGGCTACAGCTTTCTCGAAGAAGGCCAAGTCAGCAACTGCACCAGTAGGATTGTTTGGATAGTTGAACATCAAAAGCTTAGCTTTCTTGAGCACCGCTTCTGGTATCGCATCTAAATCAGGAATGAAGTTGTTTGCCGGTGTAAGAGGCATGAAATAAGGCTCGCCGCCAGCCAAAATGGTTGATGTGCGATAAACCGGATAGGCTGGGTCGGGAATAATATTGATATCGCCCTTGTCGACGAAGGCCATAATAGTGTTATGCAAGCCTTCTTTGGTGCCGATCATCGAAGTAATTTCAGTGGCTGGATCAACATCAACGCCAAAGCGTTTTTTCATCCAGGCGCAGGCAGCAGTTTTGTATTCTTTGGTGCCGCCGAAGGGTGGATAGTGATGGTTGATTGGCTTTTCTAGGGCTTCGTGCATAGCATCGACAATGTGACGTGGTGTTGGTTGGTCAGGATCACCAATACCCAAATTGATAACGTCGACTCCCGAGGCAATAGCGGCGAGGCGCTTCTTATCCATTTCGGCAAAGACGTAGGGAGGAATAGATTTGAGCCGGTGAGAAACTTCCATTGTTTTGACCTTCTTTGTAATCTCTTTTTTTATCCGTGGTCAGGATCGTTTTCGATCTGAATGCTAGAGCCCGTAAGGGAACAAGCATCTGACATTACCATAGCTTCACATATTCTTGGGGCTGCTGTTTGATTAGTAAGCATAGTTAACGTTCTTCTTAATATGAGCGTGCCCCAGCGGCTTTCCGGGGAGAAGGCTCTTTACGCTTTGAGTTGTCAAGCGCAAGCTGTAACTATAATGCTGCAAGTTGAAGCGAAGAGATATATGGCATCTGATATTCAAGTAGAAAAAGCTAACGGGCAAAATAGAGACCAATCAGCGCGCAGTCCTGGCGTTTTGCTCGGTCTTCTTGCTGTGACAGCGATTGCCGCCTTCGTCTATTTCAACGGTCTGGGTAATCTGCCTCTCTTTAACCCTGATGAAGCTCTATACGCCGAACCCGCTCGCGAGATGATTGTCACTGGCGAGTACATCACCACCTTGCTCAATTATGTCGTGCGGTTTACTAAACCGCCCCTCTGTATCTGGGCCATGGCTGGTTGTTATCAAATATTTGGTGTTAACGAATTTGCCGCCCGTTTCTTCGGCGCCGCCTGTGCTGTGGTGTTGGTAGCTATCACGTATCTATCCATGGCTCGATATATATCCCTGCGAGCTGCCATATTTGGCTCTTTAACTCTGGCGAGCGCTCCTCTATTTGTTTTTACAGCCCGCGAAGCCATTACTGACATGCCGCTATCGTTGTTTGGCGCCGGCACCCAGTTAGCTTTCTTTCATGCTAGCCAGTCTAAGTTTAAACGTCGAGGTGCACTATACCTAGGCTATGTTTTGATTGGCTTGGCCGTAATGACTAAAGGCCCGGTTGGCTTAGTTTTGCCCGTGGCTATTTTGCTTGCTTGGCACACGTTAAAAGGTGACCTCTGGTCGGCATTTAAGTCTTATCAGCCCCTGATTGGCGCTTTGATAGTAGCGGCCATTGCCTTGCCCTGGTTTGTCACTGAAATCTACATTACCAAGGGGGCCTATTTTCAGGAATTTATCATCAGAGAAAACTTCCAGCGCTTCACTACTGTTGTAGATGCCCATAAGCAGCCTGTTTATTATCATTTGCTCTCTATGCTTGGTGGATTTTTCCCATGGACAGTCTATTTGCCTCAAGCTATGGTTGCCACATTGGCCGGCTATTTCATTGCTCTGCGTGGTGTGAAAAGTACTGGTGCTATAGCCGCGACATCCAGTTCATCTGAGATATCTGGGCCAGGAATTGCTTTATTGCCAGCCAATGTGCGTGGCTTGTTGACGCGCTCTCGCGACTATATTGAAGCTCTCGATGTTAGTGGCCGCCTGGCACTTTACTGTATTTTGTGGGCGACCATCACCCTTGTATTCTTTAGTGCCTCGGTGTCGAAATTACTTCCCTATACTCTTCCGGCCTTTCCGGCTTTGGCTATTCTTGTTGGCTGTGAGTTCGAGCGTTGCATGAATCGGCAATCGGCTTTCAAGCGCCTGGCCTTGCCGCTACTTGTGGTGATGTTGGTATATGCTGCTGCCAGTTTGGTTGCACCAATAGTTGCCGCTCGGCTACGGGATGCCCCAGAAGGTTTGATTGCTTTGATTTCAGCTTATGGCTCAGCCCAGGCTGTGGTTGTTTTGTTGAGCATACTGGCATTTAAACTTAGTCAGCAGCTAGCGGGCCTGACGATCATGACTGTGGGGACGGCATTTTTGTTGGTGGTGCATACAGGTCATATCTTGCCAGTGCTCTCCCAAAAGTGGGAAGGGCCACTGCCTAGATTTGCTAATTTCGCCGGTCAATCTGCTGACCCACTTATTGTCTTTGATATGCGCAAGCCCGGAGTACCGTTCTACGCTCGCAAGCAAGTGGAGAACATAAACAATTTTGATTTGCTCACTATCAGGTTGAAGCAAGTGCCTCAGGCTTACATTCTAGTGAAAGTAAAGAACATGCCTTTGTTCAAAGACATGGCAGGCATTAAGACTGTTGATAGTGAAGGTGATTTTGCTTTGCTGCGTTATTCTGCAGGGAAGTAGCTTTCGTCTAGCTCAGGCCCGGTGGCCGGATAATTGTATTCAATCATTGTGTTCGCCAGTGCCACTGCTGATAATCGATATTGAAGCGAACTTTCCTCGTCAACCAGCCCGGCATTAAATGTGCCGATTGTGCCAGTTCTTGGATACATTTATTGTTGAGAGTACTCAAGGCTCTGGCTACGACAGTGTTATCACAATTCTTCTCCCCGAGAAACCAGAGTGCGCTTATGACTTCGCCTATTGGTGAATCGCCGAGAGCAATTTTTCTAGGAGAGTAGCTCTTTAGTGAGATTTCTTGCTTCATCGATTGGAATGCACTGCTGACACCGTGTACGCTGAATAGCTTCTGGTCTTGAGCAGTATCAACCAGTCCAAGCTGTCTCGCTAGATCGAGGCCGTGAATAGCAACTTTCTTTTTGAATATTTGCGCTTTAAAGTCTGCCACCGCCAGTGGTTCAAAATTTTGCTCGTTTGTTCTCAGCGTGAAAAGACCCCAAGCAATGCGGGTGAGATAGCCGCATTTTACTAATCTATAAAGACATTGGTCTATGGCCTCTCTCGTGCCAAGATTTAGTACCTGTTGAGTGGAAAACCATGCATTAGTGGGAAGAGCAGAGATAAAGTTTAGGATATCGCCATGACAGCTCATGATTGCACCTCATAAACAGCGTGTATTCTTAACAACGCTCTGTCGAGATGAAAGGTTCAATTGTTTGTGGTTAGATTTTTGGATAGGTCACCACAAACTGTTCATGGGTGGTAAAACTATCGTATTTTACGGAAGAATTAAAAAGCATGCCAGCCAATTTGTCTCAATCTAATGAAGATGATGATGCCATTCACTTAATGTTGCCGCAAGATATTATCGTTGGTGATTCTTACCGCATCAAAGGACTACTGGGCAGCGGTGGCATGGGTAATGTTTACCGCGCAGAGCACATAATTCTTGGCAAAGACTTTGCCTTGAAGGTGTTAGCCCCCAAGCTGATAACAGAAGAGAATTGGAAACGATTTGAGGCTGAAGGAAAAGCCATCAGTAAGTTTAGTCATGACAACATAGTGAAAATTTTCAATATGGGTGTGGACAAAACCGGCATTCCTTACTACGTAATGGAGGTTTTAGATGGATTCTCTTTGCGAGATTTGATCAAGCGACAGCAAGCTCCTGATTTGAATACCCTTCTGGATATTTTCATCCAAGTAGCATCGGCACTTCAGCATGCTCACAGTAAAGGCGTAATTCATCGCGACGTAAAGCCGAGCAATATTATGCTCATCGAATCAAAGCGAACCGCCAATCAAGCTGGCAACGCAACCGTTAAATACCACGCAATGTTGTTAGATTTCGGCATCGCTAAAGTTTTGAATTTGACTGGACTAGAAAGACAGCGCTTAACCGCTACAGGACAAGTTTTTGGCACTCCTTATTACATGAGCCCGGAGCAATGTGTCGGAGACATACTGGACTGCCGAGCCGACATATACAGCTTCGGCTGCGCTTTATTCGAAGCCCTATGCGGAAGACCACCATTTGAAGGCAAATCTGCAATAGAAACGGTGATGCTGCATTTGCAGCAAGAACCTCCAACCCTTAACGAAGCCAGTGGTTTAAACTATTCCGCCGAATTGGAGAGCCTGATAGCCCGGCTGCTTGAGAAGAACAAAGACCGACGCTATCAGACAATGAAACAAGTGCAGGAGGAGCTAGAGCGAGTCAGTGAAAACAAACCTATATCCAGAACTGTTAAATCCATTGGCTTCGAAAAATTGCCAGAAGAAGTTACACAGACAGTTCCGACGCCGGCATATGAAGCCCCTGGAAAGATTCGGTTAACTGTTATCTTCGCACTGAGCATAATCAGCGCTGCCGCACTAGTCACGACCATAGCTATTCTCCAAACCCGCAGGCAAGAGCCAAATACGAACCATCTTGTCCAAAGAGTAGGAAATGAGAGTGCCGTTAAATCCGGCAGTGCTCTTAAGACATATGAAAGCAGAGAATGGGACGATCAAACCAAGCCGTCGGAACAGCAGCTAAAAGAGCTGGAGCGCTACCTCAAGTCCAAGGGAACAATCGAGAGCACCAGTAATGATTCAAGAACCGCAACAATTAACTGTCCGCCTTTCCGAATTGGTGAATTCCGATTTACGCCAGTTACTGAGAGAAATACTGAATTCAAGTACTCGGAACGCAGCGTAGTCGCGCAAGGTAGGGTTGTCGTTCCTTCCAAGGAAGCTGTAATTCTGAGTCTGAATCAGGCAAAAGACCTACTAATCTGGCAAAAGCCAGAGGTCTTAGAGCGCTTTGGGGCGGAAGTTCTTAGCGGCATACGCTTAGTGCACGGAGATATGGAAAGAAAGGTATGTGGTGACGAGATTATCCAATCCCTCAAGTCATGGAAGCGCCTAAGATTTGTTGATCTTGAAACAGTACGGCTCACGGATAAGGGGCTAAGGTCAATTGATCAGGGTCCAGATCTGCTGTTCTTTTCCTGCTACGGTTCTGAGATCAGTGGTGAAGAGTTAAAGAAATATTCTTTTGTAAACCGTGTTCTTATCTTGCGACTCAAGCACTTTAATGACGTTAGTGAGTTAATTGAGAGATTCGACAACACAACCAAGCTAAGATCACTGATTCTGAGAACCTGTAACAATTCGCTTTCACCGGCAGCATTGACGGCCTTGCGCAGATGCCCAAAACTGGTATTCGTTGAACTCAATGATTGCTTTGTTGATGATGAACTTCTAAATGCTATCAATAGCTGTCCTCATGTAGAGGAACTTCGCATCTGGCGCTGCCAGGGGCTTTCAGAAAAGAACCTTTCGAGATTCAGGACTATGCGCAGAGACTTGAAGATTGATCTGAAGATTCCAGGAGAATTGGGCAAAGACTACAGTAAAGCAATGAAGGCCTACCCCAATGTCAAGGTTACTGTGGTTGAATAGCAGACGGGACCATATCTACCGGTTTCAACAGAGAACTTAGAGCTAGCGGAAATTTGGCAGAAGCCAACAAGAAGGCATGGTTGGTGGGGGTCACCCCAAATTCTAACGAGTCCGTTGTTAGATTTTTGGCTAGAAATTCTAACGAGTTCGCTGTTAGATTTTTGGCTAGAAATTCTAACGAGTTCGCTGTTAGATTTTTGGCTAGAAATTCTAACGAGTCCGTTGTTAGATTTTTGGCTAGAAATTCTAACGAGTTCGCTGTTAGATTTTTGGCTAGAAATTCTAACGAGTCCGTTGTTAGATTTTTGGCTAGAAATTCTAACGAGTCCGCTGTTAGATTTTCGGCTAGAAATTCTAACTAGGTTCCGCTGCTATTATTCCAAATTGCACAGCTAAGGCCGGGGCTCCTAAGCACCGCTGCGTTACTTTCTCTCAACTTCTACCTTTGGCACTTCAAGCACTGTGGGCCGTGGGGTGTTTTGTTTATGGGTGAAGACAATGTCGACAACTTTTCCGCGATATGGAACTAGGTTAACCATTACATTTGACTTCTGTCCGTTTTCTAGCTCGAAGACTAGCGGCTGATTGGTGCCGATTGTGATAGTGAGTGCATTTGCTTTTCCGCCCGCGATCTTCTTGCCTGTTTGCTCGAGCGGACAAAGAAAAGTTGTAAATTGAGCGGCCTTTGCATCGTCTGGTATTTTGACATGCCAGGTCACTGTCATAGAGCCATCGAGGCAAAGGTTTAGACGTTTGTAATAGGTCGCTGTAGATATCTCTTTTTTGTCTTGGCTCAAGAAGAAAAGCTTGCTTTCTTCTGTGCCGTCGTTGCGAAATTGCACTAAACCAGGAACGACGCAGTCGCCTTGAAATAAGATAGTGTCTACTTTGTCGAAGGGTGAGAGATGATATTGTTCGAGAATTTTAGCCAGTCTCTCTGGCTTGAGCGGAATGTATTTGTAAGGCGGTAATAGCCCCGGCGGTGGTGGCGTCTGGTAGTTGCGCAAAACCGATAAATATGCAGGAGAGCGGTTATCTAAGAAGAATTCCTTATCCTCGAATCCGGGCGAAAATAGAGTAAAGCTGGCAATGCTTATTAAGGTGGTGGCAGCTAGAATCCTAGCTCCTGATTTGAGTTTTTCATCGCTGGTAACTAGCTCGATAATACTCGCGGCCATTCCCACCAAGCCAATCCAAAACCAAAGGCTTATTTGACCATACCAGGGGGCGATGATTGGCCTCACCATGCTGGTTAGGAGTAAGTTGCCCACGGCAAAGGAGGCAATTGCCAAGGAAGGGTAGAAGTGTCGACAAAGAAGTTTTTGATTGATTTGATTGTCTTCAGTTGTGCTCTTACTAATTGTTTTTGCCAAAACACAAATTGCACCAAGTAGTATCAAACCGAGGATGCTAAATACTTCGGCCGGGGCCATGCGTTCCATATACCAGCCGGTTCCTGGGGCAAAGTTACGGCCGAGCGAACTTAGAAACATTGTTAAATCAAGGGGCTTTAGCACTTCTGCCAGGGGGCGAGAGGTGCCCACTCCACGCTCAAGGTAAAGCAGATCAGGAAAGATTGAAAGTGCGGTGGCGCTCCCTAAAAATAATAGCGATAGTTTGTTCAACAATTTTAGACGCCAGGCCCAAAACCAGACAATTGGAATTATTATCAAAGTGGTGGCAATGGTCCACGAGCCCAAGACAATGCAAATGCTGGCGCTGGCAATGGAATTGCTGTTGGACGTTTCCGATGGGCGAAACAAGGCCCAGAGAGCAGCAGCACCTAGTGTCAATGCTAACTGCCAGGTAATGGCGAAAGAGCCCTGGGTCAGTATTGATACCGCGGTGGGGGCGAAGATAATGGCGCTCATTAGTGGCAGGCAGTACCATCTCAACTTATTAGACGGGCTTACGCTCATATCGAATAAGAGGGCAAGCCTAATGGCCATGAGGGCAATGCCAATGGCCGCACCCAAATTCTGATTCATATGCCCGAACAGAACATAGAGATTGAAAACTATTTGATTGAAGGCCGTGGAGTGGCCATCGACAAAGGTATCGCCAAAGTAATTGAGCCAGTTGTAGCCTGGGCCCGTCATTCTCACGAACTGTTCAAGGTAGGTTATGTCGTCATTGTTGGCGCAGTTTTCGCCGTTGGTAAATAGAAAGTATGCCAGGCGCAAAGGCGGTATTAGAGTCAGTATTACTATTAGTACAATTTGAAAGAGTCTAGTGCCCACAAGTCGCTTCTCTATACTGCCTGACCAGCGGCAAAGCCTGAAGCCCAGGCCCACTGAAAATTGTAGCCACCGAGCATGCCGGTGACGTCCACCACTTCGCCGATGAAATATAGACCGGGCACTTTCTTTACTTCCATTGTTTTCGATGAAAGTTCGCTGGTGTCAACACCGCCTCTGGTTACTTCTGCTTTTTTGTAGCCCACTGTGCGGGCCGGTGCTACTTGCCAGCCATTGAGTGAACCTGCTAGTTGCAGCAGCTTTTTATCGGGCAGGGTATTCATTGGCCCGTTGATATCCAGGTAATGAGTGAAGTATTCAGCGAAGCGCTTTGGTAATAGCTCACCCAGTACATTCTTAATTTCTTGACGACTGCCAGCTTTTTTTCTTGCCTGCAGCACCTCTAAAGCATTGGCCTCGGGCATCAAGTCAATGCTGAGGCTGTCACCGGGTGACCAGTAAAGTGATATTTGCAGGCTGGCGGGACCGCTTAAGCCGTTATGGGTAAAGAGAATATTCTCTCTGAAACTTGCTTTTTTGCACGATACAGTTGTATCAAGTGATAGACCAGCGAGGTCGCTGAAGCGAGCAAGATCAGAATCTCCCCAGCTGAAGCCATCGAGAGCAGCGGCGGTTGGTACGATTTTTAAACCAAATTGGCGTGCTATCTCATAACCAAATCCGGTGGCACCAATTTGCGGAATGGAGAGACCGCCTGTAGCAATGACAAGCGAATCACAGCTATATGTTCCGGCTGTGGTGTCTACTATAAAGCGACCACTACTTGCCGCCCCAGCGTTCTTAGCAATTGACTTTATGGCTGTGTCTGTTTGAAATTGACAATCTGCTTGATTGCATTCGTCAATGAGCATATCGACAATTTGTTCGGCTGAGTGGTCGCAGAACAATTGGCCGAGTTTTTTTTCGTGATAGCGAATGCGGTGCTTTTCCACTAGCTTGATAAAATCTGCAGGAGTGAAGCGCGAAAGAGCCGACTTGGCAAAGTGTGGGTTGTTACTGACAAACGACTCTGCTCGGGTGCCGACATTGGTAAAGTTGCAGCGACCGCCGCCTGATATAAGAATTTTGCGGCCGATTTTCTGGTTGTGGTCAATCAGCAGCACTGAGCGGCCTAGTTTGCCGGCTGTGCTGCCGCACATCATGCCAGCTCCGCCTGCGCCAATAATAATTACGTCAAAATGCTTCAATTTAGTTTAGTTCAAGTCTGCAAACCTAGAGGGTATCATTTATAGCAATTCTATATGGCCTATTCTAGGTGACACGTTAAGTTCCAAAGTTATAAAGGCGGAAAATGAGCAGCAAGGCCGATATCACCAGTCCAAGCGTTATTAGCAGTGAATTAGCCGGGGCCTCCCTGGTTTCTGCAGCCAGTTCGCTGCACAGCTTTGGTCTGAATTTTGCCGATGGTCGCGGCCTTTTACTTACGGCTGCCGTTGAAGAAGGCGACAGTGCGATGAGCATTGCTGACGAGTTGACTATTGATAGCGAGATTCGACCAGTTATCGATATGCCTAAACTGGCTGAGGCCGTCTGTTCTGTTGACTGGAGTTGGATCTATGGAGCGAAACTACTTGCTGTAAACGCAGTCAGTGGGCCGCGAGGTAAGACTATAGTCTTGAAGTTCGACACGGTTGGCCCCATTACTGTCAGTGTGGGTGCCTGGGAAGGTAAGCCTTTTCTCTCTTTTATGCCTTACAAAAAGCCCTAATTTTGGCCTAATTTGAACTAATTCCGCCCGATTTTATTATGGAATTAAGTTCGATAGACCATTGGCTTCTAGATATTGCAAGAATAGCTCTCTGAGGTTCTTGCCGTCCTTTTTGTCGGTCTCATAGAAATGCTTGTAGCGTCTGATGCGAGCCTCGTTATTTTGCTGAAAGACGGCTCTGCCGTTGGCGTCGAAGGTCTTATTAGAGGCTGCCAGGGCGATCACACCGTCTTCAAGGGGGCGATAGCTGGTGATACTTTCTTGCTGAAAAGAGTCTGCCACACGGCCATTTAGGTTGCTTACCCGCACTACGGTCATCAGGGTGCGGAACTGCACTTCAGCTTCGTTGGCCACTAGAAACTGCTTTTCTTTGACCTGGTGAAACTCCTGGTAGGCCGTTAGCCTGGTCTTTGAGGTATAGGGAGCGCCGATATAGTGCCAGATGCCGCCCTGCCGGTCTTTCTGGCTGCCGTAGGTAAACTCCTGGCGGGCCATGAAAACGGATGGAGAGCGATCTATGCGCCCTGTTTTAAAGTCTTCTCTCAGTACTGCGGTTTCTTCGTTTACAATCCAGGTGCCAGACAGCCAGGCCGGTACTTTCACCCAGTTATTGTTGGCTTCCAGGTCTGCCCGAGCATTGAAGCGTGCCCCTTTGCGAATAGAGCTGTCGACTGAGGGCAGGGCCTCTTGGTGTTCAATTTTGCCTTCAATAGTGTACGCACTAACGGGTTGCGCAAATATTGTGATGACGAATGCTAAAAGGGGTCTTGAGTAGCGTCTGATAATTTGCAGGTTTCTTTCCTTTGAATTCTGGCTTTATTTTTCGGGCCTTCGAGAGTCTGGTCTTCGCGATTATGGCCTTTATGATTGCTGGGCCTTTGCTTTCAGTCTTTTCTTTAGTTGAGCTACTGAAAATGGATAGGGACACCAGCCTGCCCCGTCTACTGGACACATCGATAGGGGGTCGGCCGCGCTCTTCTTTGGTCTGCTAGTTTTTTGAGACTTGTTTTTGCTCTGAGTGACTTTAGTTTCAGTGGTTGCTGCTGACTTCGCTTTTGTCACTGCCGGGCTCTTTGCTTGTGTGGCTTTCATCTATTAGCGCCTCTTATAACCGTCAATCTGCCGTTGATCGTGCTTACTGGCTAGTATGGTCCCAATTACTGTTCTACCACTTATGAGCTAATATTGTAGCCCTCCGCCCTCTCCGTTTGCCCCCATTGTCGAGGCCATTTATGAGTCAATTTCAGTCGGAAGGCCACAGACTCGTTGAACACAGCGATGGACGGGTCGAATTGGCCGACGAGACTGAGATTAAATCGAGTCCTTTTTATAATCACGACTTGGCACCGGTTAAAGTAATTGACCGCAATTGGTCGACCTATAGCTATATCGCTCTTTGGTTCGCCATGTCGGCTTGCATACCTACTTATATGATGTCGTCTGGTTTAATCGCCAATGGCATGAATGCCTGGCAGTCTATTTTTACTATCTTGCTCGGCAACACTATTGTGCTTTTGCCGATTTTGCTCAATTCTCATCCCGGCACCAAATATGGTATCCCTTTTCCAGTATTCGCTCGGGCGGCCTATGGCACCATGGGCTCCAATTTACCAGCATTGATGCGGGCTATTGTTGCCTGCGGCTGGTTTGGCATTCAGGCCTGGATCGGTGGCCAGGCTTTTGATACTATGTTTGGCGCACTTATAGGAATAAATGTCTGGCGCGCTTTATTAGGCGGCCCCTATTTTGACTATATGGGAACAGAATGGTTGTCTTTCGCTCTGTTCTGGGGCTTGAACATACTGATTGTTTTTCGTGGCATGGATGTTTTGAAAAAGGTTGAAAGCCTTGCGGCACCCTTTGTTTTGATTATGACTTTTGTGCTTCTTGTTTGGACCGTCAACCTCGCCCATGGTGTTGGCGATCTTTTACACGAGAAGAGCAAGTTCGCTACATTTGGCGAGTTTTGGGCTGTATTCATTCCTTCTTTGACTGGCATGATTGGCTTCTGGGCCACTCTGTCGCTCAATATGCCAGACTTCACGCGCTTTGGCCATTCACAAAAAGAGCAGACCATCGGTCAAGTAATTGCCCTTCCGACTGCCATGGCAATTTTTTCGGCCATGGGAGTGATGATCACTTCGGCTGCTGTGGTTATCTATCCAACGGTGGCTATGGATCAGCTCTGGGACCCAGTTAAACTGCTCGGTCGCCTTGGCGCGGATCAGCCAGCTATAGTCGCCATTGCCATGTTCACGGTGGCTTTAGCCACCCTTTCTGTTAACGTGGCTGCTAATGTGGTGTCACCGGCAAACGATTTCGCCAATGCTTTCCCACGCTTTATTACATTCAAAGTCGGTGGTCTAATTACTGGTCTGGTGGGAGTCTTAATGCAGCCCTGGCGATTGATTGCCGACCCCCATGGCTATATTTTTGTCTGGTTGCAAGGCTATTCTGGTGGTTTGGGTTCGATAGCTGGTGTTCTAATTGCCGATTATTGGATTTTGCGTAAGACTAAATTAGAACTGGCCGATCTCTATTTGCCTGGCGGTGCCTATCAATATAGTTCGGGCTGGAATTTTGTAGCAGTGCTGGCGACTATTGCTGGTTGTGCCCTCGCCTGGGTCGGCGCCTTTGTGACGCAGTTCAAACCACTTTACGACTATGGTTGGTTTGTCGGTTTCTTTGTCTCTATGGCTGTTTACGTGGCTCTGAGTTTACCCGGGCAAAAACGAAAGCCCTAAAAACAATACGAGAAGTGTTCGTTCGTCAGAAACACTGGCTTAGCTAAGAGCTAATCTAATAGTGTTGATGCGCTAGTGAGTTAGCTAGTTAGTTTTTCGTCTTTTACCAATTTAAACCTGTGCTTTTGCCCAGGAGGATTTATGTCGTCTAAACAAACACAAATGGCCCGCCTCAAAGCTTCTATGAGAGACTGCAAAGACCCGGTCTCATTCTTTCTCTTGTCTCTGTTAGCAAAATTAGTAATCGCTCTGCATTTTAAGAAGGTCGATATTCGAGGCAAAGAGAATCTTCCTGTTAGTGGTCCTTATATTTGTATAGCTAATCATTCTTCGCGTTGGGACGGTCCCACTCTTGGTCGTATAATCGACAGACCGGCTAACTTTATGGTGTCACCCAACGAACTGAAAGGACTGCAGGGTTTTCTCTTGAGTCGCGTTGGTGCATTTCCCGCTCATCCCAAACTCGACTTTGTCAGCCATGTATTGCAGCAGTTTAGAAAGGGAGAGCCCTTTGTCATTTTTCCCGAAGGCAATGTCTTTTATGACGGCCACACACATCCGTTCAAGAAGGGCATAGCTCGCATTGCTTTTGCCGCTCATCAAAACAATATTGAAGTGCCGATTGTGCCGGTTGGTATCACCTACGAAAGTGGTGTCGCTCACTACAATATTGGCACGCCTGTTTCAATCGAAGACTATGCTGCTGATTTACAAATAAATCCGCTGGTCGCTTCAAAGCGTCTCACCACCTCTCTTCATCGTGAAGTTTGCTACCTGCGTTCAGAGCTTGGTTGCCTGGCTGATAGAAGACAGCTTGAGCAAAGTGATGCCAATCACTTTATATCTTTGGGCAAGGACGTTGTTTCGGCTGGCAATACGGTTATTGCAGAGGGCAAGGCCGACCTTATAGTGACTGAGTCGCTAAACGTTCCCACGACTTGTCCTGCCTCATCTAAGGCGGCTACGTGCACCTGATAAACGGCCTGGTCATGTTTGCTGTCGGCTTTAGTCTCAAGAATAAAACTACCTTTGAGAGCATTGAGTTTGGCTCTCAGCAAGGCCCGTTTATTTAGAGTACGTTCTCTCATCAAGTTATCGTAGTGCTCAAATGAAGCATATGGTTTTGATACTTCCACTACAACGGCATGGCCTTTTAATTTGCTGGCGTCATAGTTAAAAGTAATCGCCCTCTGGTATGGCTCGCTCTTTTCATTTTTGGTTTTTCTGTCGGCCGAAAGCGGCGCTAGTGCATAGTTGTCGTCACTGCTAGCGGTGGCTAGAAAAGGAGTAACTGCCTTGGCATCTAGTAGTTTTGGCTTGCTAATTTGCCAGTCATAATCTTCGGTAGCCACATCTAGTCTAATCATGTCAACGTTTTTGCTTAACAGCCAGCGCTTTTGTGGTCCGAGTTCAATCAATATTTTGTGCTCTTGGCCGTCGGCTGGAACCGCCATCCAATGGGGCTCAGTTTGATCTTCTTGGTCTGCTGGTCTGTTATTCCAGATGATGAAGAGAGAGGCCTTATCGTCTGGTCGGGGAAATTTATGAGGATATCTCTTTGTTACTTTGACAACGACTTCTAAGAAATCCACTGCTAGAGGATTGATAGATTTAATAGACCCTTCTGGTTTTAGATAATAAGAGCTGCTCTTGGGACCCTGGCCGAGAGTTAGGGAAAGTGCAGGAAGAGTAGCCGGCTCATTTGCCTGGGATAAATCTGTCGGCACTAACTGGCCCAAAGCAGCGTCATAGACTGCTAATTTATAAAGCTGCGGTTGCTTAATCACTGAGGCAAAATCGTTGCGGTTTACGAAGATGCTCCAGTTGGGGTGATAGTCGAGGGGCACCACGCGATCACCTATGTCAGCTGTTGAATCAGCTAATGGATTTGCTTGGAATAATCCCGCGAGCATAGAGCGCATGGTGAAAGTAAAAGCCCCATCAACCCGCGATGGTAAGTTGAAGACAACTAGCTTCTGGCCGTCAGCAAGCCTTGCTACTTCGCTCTCAACACTGCTCTTTAGCTCTCGAATCATCTTGGCCGAATTGAGCCAGGCGACATTATTGCCATTAGTAATGCAGGCAAAAGTTAGCATCAGGGCAACGAGAGCTAGTTGGCTAGTTGTTTTTGGGAGCGGCCCCGATTTTAAGGGAAGCAATTTTGGAGAGAGTATATAGACACTAAAGACAATCAAGAGAGCAAGTCCTACACTGGGAAGATAGGCAATACGACTGCCAGACATAGAACTAGAGAGGCCCCAGACCTGAAAATTAGGTAGCATGGTGGCAAGCAGAAAAGCTAGTGCAAAGTAGATAGGCTTTTGCTTGCTGGGCAATTTTTGATCGATTGTTGTGCTGATGATTATGAGCACTCCTGCCAGAGCATAGAGCAGGCGCAGAATCAGACGAAGAATATGGTTCTCGGCAAAAATTGCCTGATTGAAGGGATGCAAGAGTTGCCAGAGCGAACCGGAGGATATCCAGCGGGCGAAGAAATTTTCGTACAAGCGCTCGCCAATTGAGCCTACATAACCGCCAACGAGCTTGCCGATAGCAAGGTAGCGCCAAACCAGATAGCAGGCAAAAACCACTAAATATGGTGCTGTCTCTTTGCTGGCTTGAACTATTTTCTGTTTTGCCGTCTGTGCTTGAGAAAGCGTAATTGAAAGCGCAAAAATAATGAGCGGCAGGCTGATGGCTGTTTCTTTTGAGAGCAGGCAAGCCAGGAATGCGGCTAGTGAAAGTATTGTTTTGTCGTGTTTAGCAACGAAAAAATACAGACTAAGCAGCAAAAAGAAAGTACTGACCAAATCGGCTCTGGCTAAAATCCAGGCAACTGCTTCGCTTTGAGTGGGAAATACAGCAAATAGTGCTGCTGCGCCTGTGGCCATGAATAGGCGATCTCGCTCTCCACCTATTGTCAGCTTTTCTAGTAGTGCCTTGCTAAAGAGAAATAGTAAGAAGGCATTTATGGTATGCCAAATGAGATTGCTCAGGTGGTACCCAAAGGCTTTCTCCTGGTTGAAAAAATAGTCAACCATGAGGCTGACTTCGGTCAGTGGTCTAAAGAACAAGTAGAGAGAGCGCTCGCCCACCCAGGGGCCGGTAAAGTTTGAGAGAAACAGTTCAGGCTCGCCATTGAAAAGTCTATTAAGATAGGGCAAGTGCAAAAAGTCGTCGCAGTTGAAATAGACGCCTAGGGTATTACCAAAGCAGGCGAAAATAAGAAGGGCAAGCAGTAGCAGTGTTACTAGATTGACTGACGATTTTGCTAACAGATTTTACTTCTCAGCGGTATAGCCTTGCGAGCCATTCTTGTAGTTGAGCACAGCGGCCATTTTTGACATGTCAGAGAGGATGCGACGCTCTTTCACTCCCGACGTTTTTTGTTGCAGGTCAACGAGCATATCGCAGCTGTTAATAGCACTTTCAATCGAGAACTCAGAGACTGCTAGATGACCGTTTTCCAGTACTTTCTGATAGCGGCGAGCGATACCATCTTTGGGGCGAAGAGTGGACCGGGTCATCTTCTCTTGACCGGCAATCAGTTCATAACCGCAGGCTAGAACTACAGTGGGGTCGGCGTCACCAGCGAATGGTCCTTTATCGAGTTGCACTTTAATGGCTTTGCCTTCGCCGTCAAAGTTCATTACCCGCAATACGCCATTGTTATAGCAGACCATAACATCGCCATTGGCACCAATTGCAATTGTACCTAATGGAGTTATGACCAGAGCGAGTTTAGACGGGCTCTTCACCGATACCAAAATGTCTCCCGACTTAAGATCGGCAGTGTAATTATTTGGTTTTGTGAATTGCGCACCTTCTCTGGCAAGCACTGTAATCCAGTCGAAAGTCTGATTGACGATGTCGCCTTTGGGAAACTGGCTGTCAGTAATCAACTGAATGCCGTTGAGGGCAAAGGCTGTGGGCGCGTCAATCACAAGCGATGTTGGATCATTCATTAGTTGGGTAGATGTGACGTCTGTTGGTACCACAACAGGCGGGCGGAAAGGCTGTGGTGGTGGCATGATGATTATTGGCTGTGGCGCCATTGGCTGAGGGGGTTGGTTGTAGTTCTGGCCACCGACTGAAAAGTGCGGATACCAGAAGGCAAGAGCAATAAACAGAGCTGCCATCAGAATCATTAGGGCATTGGCTCTGCCCGCAGCAGAGATTCTGTTTGGGGTCTCTTGAGAAGAATTTTTCACTGCTTAAACCTGCACCGCTGCTTTTACGCCTGAATCGCTATCAAAGTGGTTAAGTATAGCCTGCTCAGAGCCCCAGCGCCAAGATTGGTCATATGTCATGTTGACAGGCTCTAATTTGTTTTTAGGGGGTTAAACTTAGATCTGATTGATATTTGATTACGGAGAGCTCATGTCTGATTTCGAAAAATTGGGAGTGTTCTACCTCGGTCATAAGCATGATCTAGACGGTGGTAGAGAGCTAACAGCTGAGCCAGTCTTATATGAATCGAAAGACCTTGTCACCCATGCGGTTTGCATCGGCATGACTGGCAGCGGCAAAACCGGTCTTTGTCTCGGCCTGCTGGAGGAAGCTGCCATTGACGGTATACCAATAATCGCCATTGATCCTAAGGGTGACATTGCAAATCTCTTGTTAACCTTCCCCGGTTTAAGTGGAAAAGATTTTGCGCCCTGGGTCAATCTTGACGACGCCCGGCGTCAGGGCCTCAGCGTGGAAGAGTTCGCCCAGAAGCAAGCTCAGTTATGGCAAGAAGGTCTAGCGAAATCTGGTCAGGACGGCGCTCGTATTGCCCGTTTGAAAGAATCTTGTGACTTCAGTATTTATACGCCTGGTGCTAGCTCTGGTCTGGCCGTATCGATTTTGAATTCACTGCAAAAGCCCGACAACGAAACCATGGACGATGGTGATTTGTTCAGGGAGAGAGTGCAGTCGGCTGCCACTTGTATACTGGCCTTACTTGGCGTTAGTGGCGATGCGGGAGATTCTCTACGCAACCGTGACCATATTCTTATCTCGACGATTATTGCTGATTGCTGGAAAAATTCAAAAGATGTTGATCTTACCGATTTGATTCAGTTGATTCAGAAACCTCCCATGACCAGGGTGGGCGCTCTTGACATGGAGTCGTTCTATGCAGCAAAAGAGCGCTTCGATTTGTCGATCAGCCTTAATAATATTCTTGCCGCCCCTGGTTTCGATGCCTGGCTCCGTGGCGAGCCGTTAGATATAGATAGTTTTCTTTGGAGTAAGAACGGCAAGCCCCGGGTTTCTATTTTTTCAATTGCTCACCTCGGCGATACCGAGCGGATGTTCTTTGTCACCCTTTTGCTCAATCAAGTGCTGACTTGGATGCGCAGCCAGTCAGGTACGACCAGTCTGCGAGCTGTTCTATACATGGATGAGATCTTCGGCTATTTCCCGCCGGTGGCTAATCCGCCCTGCAAAACCCCCTTGCTTACGCTGCTGAAACAGGCTCGGGCCTTTGGTCTTGGTATTGTGCTTGCTACCCAGAACCCGGTTGATATCGACTATAAAGGCTTGTCTAATGCCGGCACCTGGTTTATTGGTCGGCTGCAAACCGAGCGCGACAAGATGCGTGTGTTAGAAGGATTGCAGTCGGCTGCTCAAGAAGCTGGTTCTAGCTCTAGTTCTAACTCTAGTGTTTCGCTGTCAGAGACCCTCAGTCGGCTTGGTGACAGAGTCTTTCTCATGAACAATGTCCATGAAGATGCACCAGTGATTTTTAAAACCAGGTTCACCATGTCTTACTTGCGCGGACCTCTTAATCGTCGCCAGATCAAAGACTTGATGGACCCGCTCAAAGTAAAAATTAGCAATCAAGGAAGTATTAGAAGCGACAGCCCGGGCCAATCCCAGCCATTCGCAGCCGAAGCCAGTCAAAGCCCTGGTCAAGATTCTGTTGCTTTGGCAAATGCTACCAAGGCAAGTGCTACCAAGGCCACTGCATCTGGAGCTGCGAGCTTTGCTAAAAGGCCAGTGGTTGCCCCCGAAATTACCCAGCTATTTATCCCCGCTGATGTGGCATCTTTTTCGGATAAGCCCCAAGGTGTTTATCGTCCATTTCTTATTGCCGCCGCTACTGTACGCTATCTTGATAGTAAGCTTGGCCTTGATTACACCGTCAATAAATGCTTCTTAGTGCCTTGCAATGATTCAGTGGTGCCGGCTGAGTGGACAAAGGCTAAGTCAATCAAGGTTGATTTGGCCAAATTAGAAGGTATAGGCGATCCCTCTTTTACTTTCGCCGAACCAGCTGCTGCTCTTACTCAAGTAAGCAGCTATAAAACTTGGAATAAAGAATTTGCTGCCTGGTTGGTTGAGGGGCTTCCTTGTAAGTTATGGCGCAGTGCCGCTACCAGTGCTGTCAGTCAGCCTAATGAGAGTGAACGGGATTTTCGTATTCGCTTACAGCAAATGGCCTTTGAAAAGCGCGATTTAATGGTGGCAAAATTGCGCGATAAATACTATGCTCGCATCAATAGCTTGCAAGATCGTATTCGTTTGGCTGAACAGAAAGTGCAAGTCGAGGAAGCTGAGGCTCGGCAGCATGAGCTCAATTCTGCCATTTCAATCGGTGCTACTGTAATTGGTGCTTTCATGGGGCGCAAGGCTGTTAGCTCTTCGACTATCGGGAGGGCAACTACCGCTGCACGGGGCATTAGTAAGGTGGCGAAGCAGCGAGAGGATGTCGGTCGAGCTGAAGATAATCTAGAGACTTTGAGCGGTAAGTTGCAACTTCTCAACAGCCAGTTTCAGGCTGAGGCCCAAGCCCTAGCCGATAAGTTTGACCCCCTGAAAGAGCCTCTAGAAGCCGTGTCTGTGCCGCCCAAGAAAACCAATATTACAGTCAAGCTACTTGCTCTCGCCTGGGTGGTGAGCTAGTTAGAAATATGAACTAGTTAAAAGTATGAACTAGTTAAAAATGTGAGCTAGTTTTGAAAAAGAGCTAGTTCACTACTAAGCAATTCACTTGGCTTTATCCTGTGAAAGCCAGTGCTTTGAGGGAAGGCAGGTTGGTGCCGTCAGCCCATTGCAATTTTTCTAGTACGCGGGTCAGGCCTTCACCACTCCATGACCAGTGGTGTAAAACTATCATCGCTTGTTCGGCTGTGAGAAAACCTTCTTGGGTTAAGAGTAAGCAGCGCTTAGCGGCATCGAGCGCTGAGCGGTTAACAATGCCCGTTTTAATTAGCCTTTCTTCTAAAGAACCCATGCCACCTTCTGGATGTGCCGGTAAGTGCCCTAGTCGCCTGATATCGTAGGCGGTGACCAGTCCAGATAGCCGCAGTAAGTGATAGAGTGTAATATTGCCGTCATAGGGGTCGCTTTCGCGGCAGATTTCTTTTAATGCCTTAGTCAGAGATAGGTTTTTACTGAACACTAGTTTGAGGGCGCGTGCCGCTCTGTCTGGTGTGACCTGGTGCTTGGCCATCATTGTCTGTAGACGCACGGCAGCGGCAATCAGGTTAGAGCTGAACATACCACTTTCGACAATTTCTTCACCTAGAGTGCGCTGAATATCGCAACTATCTTTTGATGTGAATTTCTTGACGTCGCTGTCTGATAGCAGACCGGCCAGTAATAGTAATTCGTCAAGGCGGATGTAGGGAGCGCGAGAGGTAATCAGGGCAATATCACAGTTTGAATTTGAACTGACTGTCAGGCTATTGGCTGAGTTCAGCGCTTTGATTGCTTGGTTTCTATCGGCGCGCCCGGAGCGAATCAGTGATTGCGCACTGAGGGCGGTGCCGAGCAAGCTGGCGCTGACGAGCCCTTGCAAGACTAGCACCCGTTCCAGTGGTAAGCCTATATGACGGCCTAGGCCGAGGGAGTCTTCTACACTTTTCTGCGTGAGAATGCCAGCTTCCACGAGCAGTGTTCCTAAGTTTTCTTCGTCTCGATAGATGTTACCCTGCCAACCAAGCTCTTGCAGAATTGCTGCCAGTGTCGCTTTGCTTGTTCCAACGTAGTACAGGGCTTCAATGGCCATGTCAGAGGACATGACGTTTTGTCTTACTAAGTTTTGCAAGGTTAGGGCGGCTTCAACTGTCTTATGCTTGGTCAGGCCGATCATGGTCAGTACTCGACCGACTGGCAGGCTGTTTTTGTGGGCTATGCAGAGAACCTGGCAAAGTTGGGCTATGTTGATCAGGCCAGCTTTGTAAAACAGTTCCCCCAGCATGGCCCGGTTGTCGATGCTTGCAGTCATAGGTAGTGAATCCAATAGAAGATAGTTGTGTCCAGTTTTGGGTCGGAAAATTTATAGCGCCCCAGTTACATCTTGACTGAGTTTCTGAGCGCCGATTGTATGGGCAGCCTATATCTTTGTTGGGGGCAGCCCTAATCGGCGCCCTCTGTGGATGCTCTAGTTTCTAAGTTTATCTCCATAAACAGCGTTATATAATTGCCCTGAAGCAAGTTCTTCCAGTGCTAGGTACTGCAAGTATCGGTTATCGGGTGTTAGTGGCGGACGTAGAATCAATGACAAGGCTGTGGTTGAAGGTTTTTCTCTGTGCCTGTAGCGCTCTAGCTCTGGTCTCAGTGCCAGCTTGTCAGGCTGATGAAATTACCAGTATGAATGTTGCGATGACAGCGCAGCGAGACTCTACTCTTGATGTTATTGAAAGAATCAATGTCAAATTTAGCGAACCAAGGCATGGCATTTTTCGCACGATGCCAGTTAAGTATTCACGCTTTGGGGCCTCATATACAGTTGATTTTCATCTCAATTCAGTTAAAGACGAAAATGATCAGAGTCTTGTTTTTTCACAGAGCTCGCGTGGCAACGATATAAATATCAAAATTGGATCTGCCGATAAAGTTTTTGCCGGTACTCATACTTATGTCATCAACTATAAGTTACGCAGAGCAGTCAACTTCTTTGATAAGGAGCCTGAGATTTACTGGAACGTCACTGGCGATCAGTGGCCATATCCGATCCGATCGGTAAAGTTCAGCCTGGATCTGCCAGCCGGTTTCAATGCCAGCGCTGTGAAAACTAAAGCCTTCTTGGGAGCACCCAATTCGCAATCAGCAGAGGGAGTGGCTTTTGAGCAAGCTGGACAGAAACTCTTTTTTCAGGCCAACGATATCGCTCCAGGTCAGGGCCTGACGGTTGCTGTGCGCTTACCCTCAGGTGCTATGGTGGCGCCGCCGTTGTCCACACAGATTGGTTGGTTTCTCGTTGACTGGTATCCACTCTTCCTCTTGCCAGGGCTGACATTCTTTGGTCTTTACGCCACATGGCGCTACCTCGGCACAGACGAAGAACCAAGTTCTGCCATTGCTTTTGATTGGCAGCCGCCGAGGGAGCTATCGCCTGCCGAGATGGGTGTGATTATTGACGAACGAGTTGATAGCCGAGACGTGCTTTCAATCGTGGTTGATCTGGCTGTACGTGGTTATTTCAAGATAGTTGAAGTGGACAAACCAGGTTTCTGGGGCGCCAAAAAAGATTATCAATTTGAGCGCAATGCTGAGGCTGACCTGGGTAGCAAAGACTTGAAGCCATTTGAAATTGAAATGCTTCAATCACTATTTAAATGGCAGGACGAGTCTGAATATGACTTTGTCACTCAACTATCCGATTTGTCGGCGGTCGGGGCTGTTCGCTTTTCGCGCTTTAGTCAACTTTTGTATGCCAGCATGACTGAGAATGGCTGGTTTACAGCAAGTCCTGAGGACGTCAGGCGACAGTACATGCAAATAGGAACAACAATAGTAATGTTGGCTGCCTTTTCCCTTCTATTTGCTTCCAACTTAATTGGAGTTCCAGCCATCCTTGGCGCAATTTTTTCTGCCATTTTGTTTTTCTTCTTTTCTGTGGCAATGCCTGCTCGCACCCTCTCTGGTGTGAAATTGAGGCGGCAGTCACTGGCATTCGCTCGCTTTGTCGAGAAAGTCGATAAAGAAAGCATCAGAGCTTTGGCCGATAAAGATCCGACAATTTTTGCCCGCTTACTTCCCTACGCCATGGTCATAGACGCTGCCGACCGTTGGGCTGAAGCATTTGAGGGCTTGGCAGTTGATAGGTTGGCGGTACCAACTTGGTATCAGAGTTATGAGAGTAACAGCGATTTCCGGCCAAGATATTTCGTTCGTTGCATGAGTACCGGATTGGGAGCGATTAGCACTGGTCTGCAGGCTGTGGCGCCGTCCTCTAGTGCTGGTTCTGGTGCGAGCGGTACTTTCGGAGGTGGCGGTGGCGGCGGTGGTTTTGGTGGGGGAGGAGGCGGCTCCTGGTGAAATGGTTGCATTCGGAAACATTTCGCTCTAATTATCGGTCTATGTTCTTTGTGCATTTTAATTGGCGATGTGGCTAAAATGGTCTGAGCGGCTATTTGGCGAGTTTTTCCTGTAGCTCTATTAGAGGATGTAATAAAATCTGCCAAATTTTTCATTGTCAAGTGGCATAAAAGCTATGGAATGTGGAAAATTGGCTAGTAGGAAGCTTGTGATTGAAAATCAGTCAACTAAAGCTTCGTCTGATAACCCATCTATATGGTTTCAAAATCAAGGATCGAGAAGCAAATGAAGCAAAGGATCTCAATGTTTAAAAAGAAGGCGCTGATGGCCTCCAGTTTGTCACTGCTGTTGACTGCGGTGGGTGCAGGTATGTTTACGCCTGTCTTGGCCGTCGATAACTTAGATGACGTTGGTTTGTTTGGCTCAATCACTGTCACGCGCCAGGCCCGTGAAGCGGCAAGAGCCGTAAAGCAGAGCCAATGGCCCACAGCTATGCAGGCCTATCAAAGAGCGATTGCTCTAGATCCAAAAGCTACCGATCTTTATTATGGTTTGTACAATGCTGCTGCCCACGTTGGTGATTGGCAACAAGTATCGGTCGCTCTTGAAGCGATTTTTCAAGAAGATCCTAGCGCTAAAGCCCATTTGCTAGCTGAATACGGGCAATGCTTGGCTTCTTCTGGCCGGCTTGAAGAAGCTATTCCAGTGCTTAAAAAAGCATTGCTAACTGTCGATGCTGATGCCAACTATATGCCTGATAAGCTGCGGGCTTTGATGGTTAAGACTGAAACTGTAAAAGAAGTGCCCAAGCGTGAGCTGACGCAGGCAGAAAAAGACCGCATGATAGCTGAGGTAACCAAATACAAACCGCCAACCCGCGAACTAGTTCACGGTGAGGATGTGCGGGGTGATAAGTCAGATTTCGCTCTCACCCTAGAGAATGCTTACAGCTCCTCCGAGTTCATTGGCATCTGTACTTATCAAGGTTACACAAAGGCCGATATTATTACTTTCTATCACCCACCTGTTGCTCGTTTTCATATCGATACTATTTTGAAGGGACCAAAACTCAACAGAGAAATGCCTGTTCGCTTTGAGTTTCACGACAAGACCGGTGATGAGCCACCAAAAGACTGGAAGTTCTCGGAAGATAAGATGCCAAAAAAAGGTAGTAAATGGTTGCTCTTTACTGAGATGGCAATTCCAACCAATGGCGCCTTTGAGACTTATCACGGGAACTTTGGTCGCTTAGAGGCGACTGATACCAATCTCGATAAGATCTACAAGATTATTGAACTTCACCGCGGACAGCAGTAAGCAAGCATAAGAAAGGGGTTTTCAAAAATGACGTTTAAGGTTACATCACGATTTGCTTTTGCTTTTGCGCTACTCTCGTTGGCATGCTCAGTCAATATTCAGGGCGCTAATGCGCAGATGGGTATGACGATGGGGCGCAAAGAAATGATTCACATGAGTCTGCTCAAGTGTTATACCGATCTTGGCCGCAATGCTGAAGCTGAGGGCGAGTACAATATTTTATTGGCTATGAAACCAAACGATGGGGTCTTGCATTTCAACTATGCTCGCCTTTTGGTGGCCGCCGGTAAGAAAGGTCCAGCCTTAATTCACTATCGCAAGGCCGCCCAGAGCAATCCGGGGAATGCTGATTTTCAAGGTCAGCTTGGTCAGATGCTCTATAATGCCAACGATTTCGCTGGTGCTTCTAGAGCACTTGGTATTGCCATGCAACTACCTGGTGGTGATCGCTACAAGGGTGCCTATGAATCGGCTGTGAAACAAATGCAGCAGATTCAGCAAAATCGTATGCTGCAGCAACAAAATGCTCCGGCTAAATCATCGGCTCCAGGTCCGAAGAAACGTGCTGTCGATGATGACGAAGACGAATAAATCTATATAGATTCAATAGTTAGTATTGAAAAAAGAGAGAGAGGTATTGCCTTTCTCTCTTTTCACTTGTGAACAAAAACACTCATGTTGCCGGGAACTGCAGGCCTTTGCCTTTACAAGGGCAGCAATACATGGACAATGAAAGTAGAACTTTCCGACCAGGGGTGTTTATGAATAGCAAATATAGGTGTGGCAAATCCTTGCCAGCCGACCGTTTTGACTGCGTTTTTTTTCGCAGTTTGACTTCGTTATTAGCGCGGTCCTTTGTTTTCTCTTCTGTCCTTTCCGCTTCTGTCCTTCTCGGCACTGGTAGCTCGGTCTATGCAATTGACAGTGCTGATGATGTTGGTGCCTATGGTTCTATCACCCTCACTCGTCAGGTACGAGAAGCTGTAAATGCTGCTAAGCAAGGACAGTGGTCAGCGGCCGAGACGGCCTACAAGAGTGCTCTTCGGTTAGACCGTAAGGCCGGTGATCTTAATTATGGCCTGTACAACGCTGCCGTTCATAGTAATGATTGGCAGCAAGCAACCTTCGCCTTAGAAGAGATTTTTCAGTTCGAACCAACAGCAAAGCCGCATCTGCTTGCTGAGTATGGCGAGTGCCTGGCTTCTGCTGGTCGCCTAGAAGAGGCGGTGCCGGTGTTGAAGAAGGCCCTGGTAACAGTAGATGCCGATGCTGGCTTCTTGTCTTCTAAATTACGTGCACTGACAATTAAGGCTGAGAAGGTGGTGATATTTTCGCGGCCTCATACCCCTGAAGAACTGAAGAAAGCTGCTGAAGAGGTAATGGTACGTAAGCCTGAACCGACAGCTCCCGTCGACCTAGACAAAGAGATCTACACTAAGTCTAAGAAGGCCCTGACTTACGAGAATGCCTTCAAATATTCTGAGTTCATAGGTATTTGCAGTTATCAGGGCTACGACTCCGCTGATGGTATTACTTTCTATCATCCGCCCATAGCTCAATTTAGAATCGAGAGAATATTGAAAGGCCCCAAGCTCAATAGAGCAATGCCTATTCGTTTTGAGTTTCATGACAAATCAGACGGTGAGCCAGATAAAGGTTGGAAGTTCAGTGCTGACAAAATGCCAAAGCCCGGTTCTAAATGGCTACTCTTCACTGAGATGGCTATACCAACTAATGGTGCTTTTGAGACCTATCGGGGCAGTTATGGCAGGCAAGAAGCGACTGAGGAAAATCTTGACAAAATCTATAAGGTTATGGAGTTGCATCGTGGCCAGCAGTAGTGTACAACAAGACAGTAACTCTATTAAAAGGTCTTAGAATGAGCGAGCCTTTAGACGCCAAAGCAATTAGAGATGAAGTAATTCACTACACTTGCGTCTCTAACTGTTTTGGTAAGCGCGACAACGCTGCCGGTTGTTGCAAAATGGCAGACCGCGATTTCATCATTGGTCCCATTGATGATGCCCAAGAATTTCTCAAACGTCTCAATACCAGAGATAAGGCGAAGTACAAATTTGCCGATATCTTTATTGAATACAAAGAGGGTTCAAAGCTCTTTCCGGATAAAGTCTCATGGCAAGATCCCAATCACTATCCGGCTTTGCGCCTGCAAATGAATGATCCTGAATTTGCTTGCAATTTCTTATCCGAAAAACAGGAGTGCAGTGTCTATGGCATTAGACCAAAGACTTGTCGCAATTATCTCTGTGAGCATCTGAAAAAAATAGTCGACTTACTTTAGAGCAATAGAACTAAATCTATTAGTGCTTTTCTTCAGGTTCTTCGGGGGCTTCTGCGTCGTCCAAGACTATCTGGTTGCGACCGCGTTTCTTTGCTAAATATAGCCTTCTGTCTGAGACTTGCACGAGTTCAAAGACTGATTCTCCGTCCTTAGGATACTCCGCAATGCCACCAGAGAAGCTGACACTAAACTCTTCACCTTTGTCACCAGTAAATTTCATCTTGGTGAACTCGTCTAAGACTCGATGAACAGCCAAATGCATTGTGCTAAGAGTCTCTCGTTTGAAGGCCAGTATGAACTCTTCACCACCCCAGCGACCGCGCAAATCATCGACACGAAAACGTCTCGATAGCAATTGGCCCAGACCTGCCAAAACCTTGTCTCCAGCTAAGTGTCCGTAGCTGTCGTTGACTTTCTTAAAGTGATCTACGTCAAGAAGGCAGATCGTAAATGTGGTTTTTAGTCTTTGTGCTTCCGCTAAGATAGCTGACAATTGTTCTGAGAATGCTCGGCGAAGAAGCAGGCCTGTAGTCATGTCTTTGTCTGAGCGATCTTTTAGCATGCGAGCTCGGTCTAGTCGCACTTTCACTCTAGTGAGAAGTTCTTCGTTGACTACGGGTTTGGGTAGATAGTCGTCGCCACCGGAGCGGAAAGCTTCAAGTCTAGCCTCTACGCCTACTTGACCGGTGAGGAAAATAATTGGCAGATCTTGCCAGCGGGGAATCTGTCTGAGCATGCGGCAAACTTCAAAGCCTGTGATGGCAGGCATCATCACATCAAGCAGTAATAGCTCAGGTGGATACTCTTGCATTGTCTCGAGAATTTGCGAGGGATCGTTGATAATGCGCACAATCATGCCTTCATTGCGCAATACCAATGCCATGGTGTTGCAGAAGAATTCATCATCATCGCAAATGAGAATTCGTGGTCTGCCACCTTGGCGAATATTGACTAAGTGTTGTACCGCTTTTTCTAAAACGTCCGATTCAAGTGGCTTATCTAAATATAGGGAAGCTCCCGCATGGGCTGCCTCTACGCGGTTCTTGACCAGTGGCTGTCCTGATATGAAAGCTAAGGGTAAGTTCTCAAATCCAGGTAGCTCTCTAAGATCCCGTGCCAGTCTGAATGATTCATCAGGGTGCTCTTCTGTGACGTTAATCAGGGCTGCATCTAAGGCGTAGACAACCGCTTTTTCGATGGCGTCTTTGCTACTGGTGGCGCGAATAATATCTACCAGTCTTTGCTTGCCTAGTTCGTGGATGATGTCGAGAAAATCGCTGTCTGAGTCAACGACAAGAATTCTAGTCATGGCCGGATTGTTGGGCACTTGCTGCTTCGAATCAGAAGAGCTTACTGCTTGATTGATTTCTTGGCACTCACTATCACCGGCTAGTTGCGCCTCAACTAATTTTCTGTCTAATTCAGCCCAGGCAATTAGCTTTTCTTCTTGTGATTTATGGGGCAAGGCCATAGCAGCTTCTTCAATAAAGTCCATGTGGTCAGAGACTTGTCTAAAGCCTAGGGAGCCACCGGTTCCCTTGATTTTGTGAGCAAGACCTTGTACTTCAGCAATTAGCTCAGCGTCATTGGGGTTGCCTTTCGCTTTCTCTATAGCCTGAGACAGTTCGGCAATACGACTGGGTAATACCCGGGCGTATTTTGTCACCAGTGCCAGAAACATTGTTTCGAAGTCTTTCATCTTCTGTTTGGCAGCTTCAGACTTGTCGCCATCAAACTGGTTGTCGACTTGGGCGCCAAAGATATATGGAATGAGCGGCTTATGCACCATTAGTGATACCGATAGATCGGCAGTTACTTTTGGCTTGAGCGTATCAAAATGAGCCTGATCTTGTGCTACCAAGATTACCTTGGCTGAATTACCCTGGGCTCTAAGATTAGATAACCAGGTGATTTGATCAGTTTCTTTGAGAGGACCAGCCAGAATAATCAAGTCAAGATCTTCGTGGCGCAAAATACCGCTGCTATCTTCCGGGTTGGCTTTGAGCACTTTGTGGCCACGGCCTTCCAATACCGACGACATCAGTCTAGAAAACTGCTTGTCTTCGTCGTATAGAAGAATGTTTTTGCCCATGAATCTACGTACCTTTTTTAGGTCGTTTACAGTGGTAGATCAGTACGCAGTTTGCGAGGATTCTGCCAACCCATTTCTTCAAGGGCATCATCAAAACTGACGCGCATGCGCTCGCAATAATTGAGTGCCATAATCACTTGCTCGATTTTCATCAAGCCTTCTCTAATCAGCGGTAGGCTCGTTACTGCAGCATCAACGGTCTTGCTGTTCACTTTTCCAGCTGCTTCTAAAATTTGAACTATGTCACCGCCGTGTTTTTTACGCACGTTCATTGCTGTTGTCAGATCACTTTCAGTCAAAAGCTGCGCTTTCTGGAGAATGTCGAAAGCTCCCTTCAAATCACGCCCTTGACCTGGGGCTTGAGCTTGTCCTGGCTGTGGTGCTGGTTTGTTCGCCGGTGCCGCTGGTTTTGGGGCAGCGGCGTACGCTGCTGCTCCTGCCGATTTGTCAAAATCGCCCTTTGTCAGGTACTGGTCAATAGATGACCCCATGGCGTGCAGTCTTTTCAGAACTTCTGGTGCTTTCTCGACACTCATTTTCTCGTCGCGCACAAGTTCTTGCAACTTTAGAGCTGCTTCAAGAGTCGGGTCACTGATCAAGCCAGCTTCCTTCAGCATGGTGCCCAATAGAATGTTGGCACGTTTATCAATCAGATGATAGTCGAGCGGAATCTTGGGCTCCATCATCTCCTGGCTGTAGCTAGGAGTAGATTGCGGATACTGTTGTTGCATCGGTTGTGGCATCTGTTGCCCATAATTCATGGGCTGCTGCTGCGGATAAGGGCTGTTTTGTGGATAACCTTGCGGCATCATCTGCATCGGCTGTTGCATGGGTTGCTGCATTGGCTGCTGCTGCATGGGCTGCTGCATCTGAGGATTGGGCATGTTCTGCATGTACGGATAAGGTGTGTTTGGATTGAATGGTGGCATTCCCTGGAATGTACCGCCAGGCTGCACTACCGGCATATTGGTGTATGAATTGGCATCCGGTTGCTGGGCATAGAGTGGATTTTGAGGATATCCTGGCTGGTTGACGTTTTGAGATGGCGGGGCTGGAGCTGCTTGCTGGGCTGGGTTTAGTGGTACAAGAGGCGTCATGCCGCCACCTAGTCCTACACCTAGTCCGCCGCCTAATCCACCGCCTAATCCACCGCCTAATCCACCGCCCATTCCTCCTCCCAAGGAGGGGACGAGAGCCGGACCACCAGTGGGAGCTCCGCCCGGCATTCCACCAAGATCAACATCGGCAAAGCTATCTTCTGCCTGGTTTTTTGGCTTTAGTTCATCGGGAATTTCAAGTTTTGCTTGCGAGCCAGCTGACATCGAAAGAATATCGTAAAGAAATTCAAGGTCTTGTGGTGCAAACGGTTGAGTCCAGACCACCTTTGAATTGCCTTCTATTTCTTCATATAAGGTCCAAACCGGATCTTTAAGGCTCTCGTCCCACTGACAAGTCAAAATAAATGTCTTGTAAGGCGAGTCGGGCCAGGGCATTTCAATGAGAGTGCCGCGTTTGCCTTGGGCTTCTTCTAATAGGCTTCGCACCTTACTGAGAGGTGGGCAAGAAGGTTCTGTCGGTAGACGAAGACGCCTAGAGCCAAAGTTACTCGGTTCTTCATTAGGCCTCTTTGGCGGTAATTTATTCATTGTTTCCTCAGTAAAGTCCTGAACGCCTTAATTCTTTATGCCACAAATTGCAGATTTAGCTCTTATCTAGAGAAAAATTTGAATTTAAACCTTGCCAACAGTTTTGGTAGTTCTTCTGCAAGTGTGTTGTCTCCATTGCCAGTTTGGTTGGAGCATATACAAGAGAGCTTTCAAACATGAATGCCATGGTATTACCCTGATAAATCGGTTTTAAATCATCTTGTGAAGCTTTGTTGAAAGTAGCTTGATCTGGGCCATGAGCCGTCAAGGTATTGTGAAGCGAACCTCCCCCTGGCACGAAGCCATCTTCTTTGGCATCGTAGACGCCAAAAATCAGACCCATATATTCACTCATGACATTGCGGTGATAATAGGGCGGTCTGAAGGTATGCTCAGCTACCATCCAGCGCGGTGGGAAGATAACGAAATCAACATTGGCTGTTCCTGGTAGCTCCGAAGGGGAAGTGAGCACCGTGAATATAGAGGGATCTGGATGATCGAAGCTAACAGTGTTAATGACGTTAAAGAGGGCCAGGTCGTATTTGTACGGATAATAATTGCCGTGCCAACCCACCACATCTAGTGGCGAGTTAGATATTTCGGCTTGCCAGAGCTGACCGTTAAACTTGTTGGTGAGCTTAAATGACTGCTCACCACTGCTTCGATCTTCATAAGCGGCTTTTGGTGCCAAGAAGTCACGACCGTTGGCCAGACCATTTGAGCCGATTGGCCCTAGACCAGGTAGTTTGAACGAGGGGCCATAATTTTCGAGTATGTAGCCACGAGCTGACTTGTCGGGCAGTGACACTTGAAATTTGATGCCGCGAGGAACGACGATTATTTCGCCTGGTGCTAGTTCTATGATACCGAATTCGGTGGCAAAGTTTAGTCGTCCTTTTTCTGGTACCACCAGAAAATCACCGTCGCTATTGTAGAAAAAACGATCGCTCATATCGCTATTGGCGCAATAGACATGAATAGCTGAGCCCCTGAGGCTGGCCGAATCTCCGTTGCCGGCAATGGTTTTGATGCCATCGATAAAGTCAACTTTCTCATACATTTCAGGCAGACTAAAAGCGTCCCATCTCATCTGGTTGGGTGAGGCTTCGATTTCATTGAAAGGCCTGCTGCGGATAGATTGATTGGCTATGCGTACAAACGGTGAATGCAGCACAGAAGGACGAATGCGGTAGAGCCAACTTCTAAAGTTTTCATGCCTGGCCATGACAAAAGAGCTACCGCTGAGCTGTTCGGCATAGAGGCCGAGGGGAGCTTTTTGCGGCGAATTTTGGCCGTGAGGAACGGCCCCTTTTTCGGCTTCAGATATAAAGTGATTGCCGAAACCAGCTAGGTAATTGTCACAATCGAGTGAGCGTTCTGGGAGCGTCATCAGTTATTCCTTATCAGTTGTTCCTTTTAAGATTAGCTTTTCATGAAGATAGCGCGGGCATGGCTGTCCATTTTTGTTGCTTCTACTTCTCGGCCAGCCGCTCTTAGCATTTTTGCGTAATTTTCATAAATGCCAATTAAGTCGGTATGCAATGGGCCGAGGGCTTTCTGTCTTACTTCTAGTGCGCGTTTGTAGTTTTGCTCTGCTTCAGGGTATTTGCCTTGGTTGCGTAAGCAGTTGCCTAAATTATTGAGGGAGTTAGCTAGTTTTGGATCTTTAGCGTCAAATTTTTCAGCTTCGGCGATGGCACTGCGAAACAAATCCTCAGCTTCTTGGGGGTTGCCTTGATTCATGGCATTTTGGGCCATTAGGTTGTAACGTTCCCACATCATTTTGTCCTCACTAGGCGTCGGACAATAGTGTAGACCAATCACGCTAAGATAAACTTACTTACTTATTTACGACGGAAAAAGGCGATCTCAAGAGATGAACGATAGACAACGAAAGAACCTCTGGCTTGGCGTTTTGGCCATGGTGATGATGGGAATTTATCCACCATGGAAAGAGTTCGGTGCTGTGGAAAAGCCATCGGTTTTTGCTCCGATAAACCAACCCCCTGCTCTCAGCGCTGGTGCTACTCGTCTTGACATTGATTTCTCCCGGCTGGGTATTGAGTTTTTGCTAGCGGCTGCAGTTACTGCTGGTTTGGTTGTCACTGCTGGCGGCCGACCAGATCCGCCGTCGTTTATACAGGCCAGTGCTCCATCAAGTAATAATCTAAATGCCAGTAGTAAAGCAGCTAAGACCACCAGAGTCGATTTACCTCGCGACTATTATTTAGGTGAGCTATTTGTTGAGTCTGATGATGACTCTGAATATTGGGAAGACTACTGCCAGGCTAAGGGCTCAATTGAGTTGCCTAAAGGCAAGAAGGTGCAGCTTGAGTTGGCCAAAGATATTCGCGTTGATCTCTCATTCTTAAGTGCTTTTCCTTCGGATGCTATCTATTCTGTTGATGCCAGCGATGCCAAGGTTAGTGATGATGATTTGAGCAAGCTCGGCGGTCTTGGTTCCATCAGAGAGTTAGATTTGTCAGGCACCACCATTGGTAGCAAGGGTGTAGTCAATCTTAAGTCTTTGGCAAAGCTAGAAAAACTCTGGCTTGACCGTACTGCCATCGATGAGCAGTGTGTGCCAGCCTTAATTTCATTAGGCAAGCTCAAGAAACTTTCCATCACAGGCACTAATCTCAATGAGTTGGCACTTGAGACTTTGAAGAAAGATATGCCTAACTGCGAGTTGATAATCTCTTAGCTTGTTTTGGCTTATTTACTTATAGGTTTGAGTTTGGCTATTGACCAGTTCTCTGGCTCTTTCTGCCGCTTTTACAACAGCCTTGATTAGAGTCACTCTCAGTTTACCTTCTTCAAGCTCCATCAGGCCGTCAATAGTACAGCCGGCTGGTGTTGTCACGGTATCTTTGAGCATTGCTGGGTGAGCTTTTGAATCGAGTACCATTTTTGCTGCGCCAAACATTGTTTGAGCAGCCAGTAAAGTTGCGGTTTCCCTTGGAATTCCAAGCTTGACGCCGGCTTCGGCCAGAGATTCAACCACCACGTATAAGTAGGCAGGGCCGCTAGCTGAAAGGGCCGTCACCGCATCCATAAGCGATTCGTCAACAAAGACAGTTTCACCTACACATTTGAAGATGGCTTCTGCCACTGCAATTTGTTCGGCGTTAGCATGGATGCCTGCGCAAAGCCCTGCCATGCCAGCATTTATAACAGAAGGCGTATTGGGCATTGCCCGCACCACTGGCACCCCTTCTCTTAATCGTTCTTGTACGAAAGACGAAGTAACTGATGCCGCCACTGAAATTACTAGTTGGTTCGGCGTTATCGTTTCTTTTAGCTCTTTTAGAACTCGGTCCATATTTTGTGGCTTTACTGCCAGCAAGATGATATCTCTGCCCTTCACTGTCTCGATGTTATTCTGTGAAACTTTGATGCCGAGCTTTTTCTCTACTCGCTCTACCGATGTAGTTTTGCCCACAGATCCGGTGATGTCTTCTGCTGCCAGGGAGCTGTTTTTAAGTAGTCCGGAAATTAGAGCTTCGCCTAGTTTTCCTACGCCAACCACGGCCAATGTTTTTTTCGCTAGCATTTGTCTTACCTGATTATTTAGTTGTTGAAAGAACGATTTTGCCTGTGGATTGTCTGCTTTCTAACAGCTCATGGGCTTTGCTGGCTTCAGGCAGACTGATGACTTCTTCAATATTTAGTTTGAGCCAGCCAGCTTTAATAGCATGGAGAACATCGCTTGCTCTCATCAGTAGCTCATCTCGGTCGTTTAAATGATTGAAAAGACTGCCACCAGATATGGTGATGGAGCGCTTCTGCAGAGAGTTGGGGGCAATCGGTTCAGCTGGTCCGCTGGCAGAACCAAAAAGCACTACATGACCGTGGCTGGCCACTGCTTCAAGCGAGCCCGCAAAGGTTGATTTGCCGACACCGTCTATAACCATTTCGCAACCTCTGCCAGAAGTTATTTTGGCAACTTCTTCAACAAAGTCACTGCTACTGTAGTCAATAACATAGTCGGCTCCGCAAGCCTTAGCAATGTCGGCTTTGGCACTGGTAGAGACGGTGCCAATCACTGTGGCATTCAGGTGTTTAAGCCATTGCACTAACAGTTGACCCATGCCGCCAGCTGCTGCGTGAACTAAAACTGTATCTGATCCTCTAATCTTGCGAAAATCGTTGATCAAATAATGGGCGGTCATGCCCTGCAGGGGAAAAGCTGCTCCTTGTTCAAAGGATAGTTCGTCTGGCAGCGGTATAAGTTCGCTGGCTGTCACTAAGGATGCTTCGGCGTAGGCGCCAAGAGTACTACTGTAAGCCACTCTATCGCCTACTTTGACACATTCGACATTGTCGCCAATTGCATCAACTACACCCGCTCCTTCCATGCCAGGTGTATAGGGCAATGGCACGGCGTAGCGGCCGATACGTTGATAGATGTCGATAAAATTTACGCCGCAGGCGGCGATTTTGACGAGAGCCTGACCTGGTCCCGGCGCCTTAATTTCAAGATCTTGATACTTGAGAACGTCGGGGCCTCCGTTTTCGCTAACTAAAATGCCCTTGACTTTGCTCGCTGACATAATCACCATTTGTGTTAATAAAGAGGACCATCTAAAGTAATAGTAAAAGCTATGCATTTATTTTACGGTCTCAACAGTAGCATAAGAAAATCAAACAAAATTGAAAAACTCATTCGATAAGTCTTTTGGCTTTGCTGCTGCCTTCTTAGCACTGGTAATTACCATTTCTTATGGCTATTGTTTAAGCGGTTATTTTTTAGCCGATGATACCTGGCAAGTGCAGTTTGCTTATCGGGTCATGAATGGCGAAGCCCATCTGCTTTTCGATAATTTTGCCAAAAGTTATTTAGGTGTGCCTTCACTCGATTTTTATAGACCGTTGCTTGGTTTTACTTACTTGAGCGACTATCTGATGTATGGTTTAAACCCATGGGGTTATTACCTTACCAATTTGATACTGGCTTGGTTAGCTGCTGTTTTCTTCTTTATGTCGGTGCGAGCATTAACAATAGACTTTGGCTCTAGTCGTTCGTTCTATTGCGCATTGTCGGCTGCAGCTTTGTTTGCCACATCACCACTGCATTGCGAGGATATCTGTTGGATTTCTGGTCGCGCTGATTTACTTGCTGCGGTGTTCTACTTGCCGTCTCTCTATCTGGCGATTAGAAGTTGGCAGGCGCTAGACAAGAATGATTCACTTAAGTTTTACAGCTTATCACTGGGTTTGTATGTGCTGTCGTTGTTGAGCAAAGAGTCGGCAGTCGGTTTGCCTATAGTCATTGCTTCACTGCCGCTAGTTTGTCAACGCCGATTAACTGAGCCTTTCACTAGAGGGGATTTGAAGCCTTGGTTGATGTTTACCTTGCCCTATTTCCTTTTGCTGGTGCCTTACTTTATTGTGCGAACGATAGCCTTGGGTGACCCTATCGGTGGCTATTCTGGCGATATGGGTAAAGCTCTTACACCGCTTTTGTTTTATCGCTGGGTGGATCCAGTTACTTTCTTTCGTTTAGTTTTTCCGCTGCCTTACTGCATTTTTCCTCAACCAGATACTTTCGTTTTGATTATCGAATGTTTTTATGCTGTGATTTTTGGCCTATTTATTGTTCGTCTGGTGACTCAACGTATTAACTGGCGCGGACTCTTGTTCGTCGCCATTATGACGTTTCAGGCTTTGTTACCCCTCTATAAATTGTGGGGCTTAGATCAAGACCTTCATAATCAAAGAGTCTATTACTTTTTTACTCTGCCCATGGCTCTGTTTCTCCCTTTGTTGGTATTTGCTCCAAAGTTAGCTGATAGAAAGCACGCGAAGGCTACTTCTATGGTTCTACCGCAAGGGCTTGAGGCTATCCTTGACGTTACCTTGGCCACTATTTTTGCTTCAATGGCTCTGCTATTTGCTGCCATTAGCTTTGCCGTCACGGCCAGTTGGGTTGATGGAGGTAGTCATGTCAGAGAGTTGGCGGTGCAGTCAGCTAAGCTGGTGTCATCGCAGGAAAAGCCGGTAATCGTTTTGGGTATTCCGAAGAATCTGGCTGCCGCCCACATCCTGCTGTTCGGCTTGTGTTATAGAGAGTTGCTTGAACCGCCGTTTATGCAACCGTCGATAGCTGATAAGGTTTTGACTTTTCACAGCAGTGTCGCTGGACCTGAGGAACCAATTAACAGTACGCGCTTCAAGCAAGTCTTACTTAGCAATGAGGCTTGTGGTCCTTACGTTTGGTCGGTTAAGGACAAGCGATTTAACCTGATTAAGTATCGGCCTGTAGAAACTACCAGTGGCAATTCTTCTTCAATAGATTTTGATATCGTCCAGCACCTTAGGCTGGGAGCGCTAGCTCCTCTTTCAGGGCAGATGGCCCATGCGAAGCTCTCGCAGTACGGTAAGGAGACTGCTCTCACCCTTGACGAAATCGACAAGCGCGGAGGTGTTTTAGTTGAGGGTCTGGATGTTGATCCGCTTCAGTCTGATTACCTTAGTTTCGATGTGGCTTTGCAACCTGGCTTTAACGTTTATGCAGTGGCCGTTCAGTTTGACGATCTCATGCCTGGTGCGCCTTTCGTTGGAGATTCCCAAATAGTGCAGCTAATTTCGATACCGCCAGGAAAAGCTGCACCTGCTAAAGAAGACCGCACGGCCGATGGTCGCTTGAAATTGCGATGGGCCCATATAAATGTCCACCTCTCACACTATTGGCGTTGGTACGGCTTGGGAAAAATTCGACGAATTAAGCTCGTATTCAGCGGGGCAAGTCATTTAGCTTTGAAGAATGTGCGCTTGATTAACGATCTCTCCATGGTGCCTAGCTTGAGTGTGCAGTCTCTCAAGGCGCGTCCTTCTGGTGACTACCTTGTGGGCCGTGAGCCGGTTCGCCTCAACTTCAATGCCTCCAATATCCCTACGGCTGCAAGGATGCAACTTGTCATTTCTCAAGTGAATGAATCGTTTGATAACTTTCTTGCCTTTGACCAGCGCGCTGGTGATTCAGTAGTAGCTCAGATTTTTGAGAGTGACCACGCCCAGGGCTTGATTGAGCTACCAGCGAGCTATTATCAGGTTAGTGGGTATTATGAAATAAAAGTCCGGGCTCTTGACGACCGTGGGCGACCGGCTGGTGATTGGTCTGATGTCATTACTATCTATCGACCGTCTGATAAGGGGGCGGCTGCCTATTACGCTGGCAATTAAGGAGCGATCTTGATCCTAGCCATCAATTCATTGATAATCTTGATTCACCATAAATAGATAAAGGTGCTCCATGTACCGTCCGAAGAAATATGTTCGCCTTGACCCCTTGTCGCGCACGCCTCGATTGGCTGATGTGCGCAATCTTTTAGATGCTGCTTCTAAGTCGCGTTCCTGCACTGTAGAGCAGCCCTGGCGTTCTGAAAACTTGAAGATGCCCTTCAGCTTGACTGTAAGAGTAGAGTTGGGAGGCAGCGGTGAGCCGATTTGGACTCTTTATGAAGGAGATGGTAGTAAGTCTAGAGTAATGTGGAGCACCGGTTTCGGTGATGTGGAGTTGCTTTATGACGTGCTCACCCTCTCACTACCATCTGATGGTCCAAATATATTTGATCCTAATTCCAGGCCATCGACTTTCTCTTCTACTGGGCCAGCCGTTAGTTCTAGCTCTTCTGCCAACTCAAGTTCGGCTGCTGAGCAAAGACCTGCTTCGTTTTATGAATCGACAGACTTTAGCTCTCCTGCTCGTGATGGAGCGGCAGAGGATGTTCCCGTCACTTCTTATCCAGCGCACCTGGCCGGTGATGATTTCTATACTTCTGAGCCAGTTTTTGAGAAATCTAGCTCTTCTAGCAAGAGCCAGACTTCTGAATTTATGATCGAGCCCACAAATGTGTCAATTAGTGCTGGGAGTGCTGGCGCTTCTGTGGCTGGTTCTAGTGATTCTTCCGCCCCAATTCCGGCTTCGGTACCCCTTCCGAATCTGGCACCGGGTCAGGCTTCCGGGCAATATCCAGCCCTGCCCGGTAATGCTGCTGCCCCTAATCAGGCCGTAAATCAGGCGCCAAATTACCCGCCGAATTATCCACCAAATTATCCGACGAACTACCCTCAGCCTTATCCTCCAGCTGGTCCTGGTAGTCAGACTGGTGAGCACAATTTGCCAGGCTACCCACCCAACTATCAGTATCCCAGTGGTCCGCCTCAAAATTATCCGCCGGGAGTTCCGCCGAATTACCCGGCCAACTATCCTCCGCCCTATCCTAATATGCCTGGTTATCCGGCTAATTACCCGCCTGGCTATCCGCCTCAGAGTTACCCGCCGAATTATCCGGCCAATTATCAATATCCCGCTGCTCCGGGGCAAAACTATCCCCCGGGCTATCCGCCTAATTATGCAGTGCCACCACAACCGGTGCCTGGTGATAGCCTCGGTAGGGCTTCTACCGTGCCAGTCTCTTATGGCCCTGGTGGAGTGCCTGTGCCAGCAGATCCATATGCTAACCTTGGCATGTTACCGCACCCAGATCTCGTCAAGAAAAGACCTGTGGTGATGCTCGGTACATTTTTGGTCGAGGCTGGTTTGGTGCCAAGTTCGACTATTGACGCTGCTTTGCAGGTTCAAGCTCTCGTTAGCCAAGGAACATTGTCAGCTATTAAAGCCGCTGAGGCCGTAAGACGTGCCCACCAGCGGGGGGGCTATGTTGAACCTGAAAACATTCAAGCAACTGCAACTAACGAAGCCATCGTTAGAGTTAAACCGCAGCTCGGTCAGGTGCTTGTTATGGCTGGCATTATTACGGCCACGCAACTAAAAGCTGGTTTGAGATTGCAAGAAGCGATGCATGCTGGTGCCATGACTATGCCCGAGGCTGTGGATAGTTTGCATAAAGAGTTGAGCTTGGCTTTGCATCCAGTGCCTCGACCCGAGGGCGAGAAGGGTGATTTTGAGGAAATAACCAAGATTGTAGCTCTGCTAAAGCAGGCTGGCATGCTGACAGATGCTGATATCGAATCTGCTACTAAGGTTGATGCTACTGGTGGTGCCAATGTCATCAAAGTATTGCTGGCTTCGAGCAAGCTCGATCAACTTACCATTGACGCGGCCACTAGTTGTCAGCGATTTATTGATGGTGGTCATTTGCGCCCTGATCAAGCATTTATGGCATTGCACTATTGTCAGCGTATGCGAGTATCGTTTGAAGAAGCTGCTAGCGAGTTGGCGCTTGATACAAAGAAATGAGCCTCAATAAAATTGTTTTACTCGGCGTTGGTCAGACCGCTCGCGCTCTGACAAAATTACTTTCTAGTGATTCTGATTTGCGTCAGCTATTGGCTGGTGATCAGAGTGGCCTTTTCCTAGAAATTTGGGGCACGACTCGCGCTACATCGGGTGCTGCTTTAGAAGAACATGGTATCAGGCCGATTCTTCTTAGTAACCAAGCTGCCGCTGAGAATCAGTGGCAAGAACAATTGCAAGAAGTTTGTCGTGACGCTTATGTGCTAGTTTCTTTTCCACCGGATGGAAATTCAGATCAAGTTTTTTGTGACATTGTCTTTGCTGCTAAGCCTAAGGCAACTGTTTATATTTCCACTACAGGGGTTTACGGTAAAACCTCAGGTATTATCGATGAGCAGAGTGCTGTGGATGAAGATGACCCGCGCGCTTTGGTAAGGCTCAATGCTGAGAAAGTTTGGGCAGCGCAAGCAGTAATTTTGAGAGCACCGGGCCTTTACGATACAAATAGTGGCTTGCCGCGCCGTCTTCTCAGTGGCTCTTATCGACTTCCTGGCGACGGCTCAAATTTTGTCTCGCGCATACATCTAGATGATTTAGCCACGATTATTGTCAAAGCCTGGCTTGCTCAATCATTGTCAGCGAGTGCGCCTATGTATGTGGTGGGTGATCTCAAACCTACGAGTCATTTAGAGGTTGTTAGTTGGCTTTGTAATCAGCTCTCATTGCCTTTGCCCGAGTCTAGCCCTCTCAGTGAGGTCAATCCTAGTTTGCGGGGGAATCGCCAAATTTGCTCGGCTAAAGTCTTGGCAGATCTTGATGTTAAGCTGAAATATCCAACTTATGTCGAAGGCTTTACTCAGTGCTTAGCAAATATCTAGGGTATGCGGCGTTTGCGGCAATGGAAGGGAAATTCAAAGGTAGTATTGCCCACCACAACTTGGACTAGGATATCTTCTCCCCTGGGATAAATATAAAAAGTTTCGCCGGTGCGAGATTCCATAGGCTCCAAGGCGATGGTGGCTAAACCGGCTTGCTTTGCTCCTTCGTTGCGAATTAGGCCTGCTTCTGTATCAACATCGTCATCTTCGTTGCGGTTGAAAATATTTTCTCTTGAAGGGTAAACTGACACACGAGTGGGCACCGTATGTGATACTCCTGGCCATTCCCCCCAAACACCAAAGACATTGGGGCCACGAAAGAGATCGTGACCATTGGGTGGCACCAGACCTCTGATGTTGCGAGTTCTTTGGATATTGGCTAGCCATGGTCTGTCTTGAGTTAGGTCCCACATGCCTCTTTCGCGGCGAATTCGATCAATAATTTTGTGGTCAACATAGGTAAGTGGTGCCAGTTGTTTTGTCAGCCCGCTTTTGGCGTCAATAACAGCATGAAAAGCTTTGACTGTGCCGAGCCCCACTGGTCTTCTGTGATCGTCTAAATTGGTGACGCAGACGAGAACAGACGCTAGTTCCCATAAATCAATTACCGTGACGGCAACGCGAACGTGATTGGCCGTTATGTATCGCAGGGGAAATTCATGATCGATAATTTCATGGGATCTCGGTGAGCCGTGTTCCCAGTTGAATTTTACCTCGCCGGCTAAGTGCGCTGGTTGCTCTGGATCGGACAGGGCTTCCTTTAGTTGGCAACTTTTTTCAAAGAGTTGGGTGGCCGTTTTATTGCTGCCTAATTTGCCAAAGAACATGGCTTCAAGCCTTAACTCATCGGCTAAGTCTTGTTCTTTGTAGCCAGGTTCTGCTGCTAGCAAATTGCGAGCGCGTAAGAAATCGGTGCGAGCATCTTCGTTGAAGCCCTGGTTGGCAAGGGCGCGAGCCAAACGTAAAATACTTAGCCCAAGTTCTCTTTCGCTAACTTGTTTCTCTTTGTCTCTATGGTCTTTATCTATTTGCTCAAAAATATCGATTGCTTTTCGAGCACTTTGTTCTGCGTTTTTGTTTTGACCTAGAGCAAGTTCAGCCTCTGCTAGCTCAGAGTAAACGCTGCCTACTTCTTTGCTGTTTTTGCCGTATTGGGCTGTCAGCGGTTTGAGCAGATCACTCAGGGTTTCAAAGGCCTTTTGTGGCTTGTCCATGCGATTGAAAAGTAGGCCTTGCAGTAAACGTGCTTGCAAATAGCGGCTGCGCTCAGAGCTGGCCTGATTTGCTTCGTGCAAAGCGGCGGTGTTAAAGTCTAAGGCTACTTGCCAGCGCCTAGATTGCGCGGCCCTCATCGCTTCGTTGTAGCAGCGCAAAAAATGGTCTGCACTAACTGTATTTTCGGCTGCTCGGCAACTAAGTGGCCAGTTGAGGTAGGAAGCGACAAGCAAAACTGATACTGCTAGAGTGCTGAGGTATTTGCTCTTCTTGTGCTGGCTTTGAACAAAACTAGTCATTGATTTTTCTATCGGCAGATTTGATATCGCAGACTGCTGCGCAATCTTTGCTAATTCTAATATTTTCACTGGCAGTGACTCTGTTTCTATCGCATCCGATTGCCCCTATCGTAGGCAGGGCAGGTACTGCCAGCACTATCCAGGTTGTCATAGATGGTCCTCAGAAAGAAGCTTTGCTTAAAGCCTCTTGAAATTCGTCACTGCTACCGCAACTATAATAGCCCTAAGTTTAGGAGTGAGAGACGATGCATTTTAGTTGGTCAAAACTATTGCTTAGCACTTTGCTCTCTCTGGCTTTTCTTTTCCCCTGGCAGAATGCTCAAGCCGAGCGCATAAGAGACTTTCGTGTCGATTTGGTTTTGAGCGAAAACGGTTTACTCAAAGTTACTGAAACTATACGCTATGACTTTGAAAAGGCTCGACGTCCAGCCATATACAGGCGCATTCCGCTGCAGTATACGCGCCATGGCAAGACCATAACCCTGACAATATTGCCGCTGTCAGTTAAAGATGGTGATAAGTCTGCGCCTTATACTTGCAAAATTATGGGTGGCTTTGCCAATTTACAGATTGGTGATAGCAAGAAATTGTTCACTGGTCAGCATATTTTTAGCATTCAGTATGAGGCCAATAATGCTGTTAACTTCTTAACGGAGCTACCCGAACTTTTTTGGAGCTGTCTGGGTAGTGAATGGTCATGCCCTATTGATAATGTTAATGTTGTTTTGAGCGCTCCTGCAAAGATCAATCTTTCTGCCGTTAAGACTCTTTCTTATCTTAGTTCTAGCGGTGCAAAAGGTCGTTCCCAGGGCCGAGTTGCCGGTAACAGTTTGCAGTTTTCTGCTAAGAATGTATCTTCTGGCCAAGATTTATGCTGTGTTGCTACTTTTCCAATGGCTTCAATTGGCCCGCCATCAATAATTGACAGCCTCGTTGTCGCTTTGCTTTACTGGAAGTCTAGTTTGGCAATTCCTGCTATTACTTTGGTTCTACTAGCGCTTTTGTGGTTTATCTGCGGTCGGGACCCGCTTACTTTCCAGGCTGCTTCAGAGTGGATGCCACCAACTGATTTGACGCCTGCCGAGCTGGGTACGCTCATTGATGAGCACTGCGACAAGCATGACATCACTGCTACTTTGCTCGATTTGGCCTGTCGGGGTTACTTGATAATCACTGAAGTGCCTTATGGTGGATTGATGGGGCTGGACAATAAAGATTATCAGTTTAAAAAAGCCGCTAGCCCCGATCCAGAGCGTCTAAAGCCCCATGAGGTCTTGCTGCTATCGAGTATGTTCGTTGCCAACGATAAAACCCATTTGTCGATTTTACGTGGCCAGTACCGCGAGTATCTTAGTGATATGCGTCGCCTGATCTATCAAACATTGGTGAAAGACCAATACTTCGCCCGTTTACCTCAGAACGATCGGGATGCTTTTGTAGTCGTCGGCTCCCTGGTTTTGGCTGTAGGTGTGATGCTTCTGACAAAAGCGGTGCTGGCAGGTGATCTTTATAAGCATTATGGAATCGGTTTTGCCTTATCAGGTTTGATGATCATTTTTGCCAGTGTGATTATGCCGAAGCGAACTCTTAAAGGGGTTGTTGCATTGCGGCAAGCGGAAGCCTTTAGAAGTTTTGTCAGGAGCGCTGATCACGCTCAATTTGAACGCATAGCTCGCGAAGACCCTGGGGCCTTTGGGCGGTTTTTGCCCTATGCCTGTGTCTTAGGCGTAGCTGAAAAATGGGCCTACAACTTTAGAGACTTGCTAGATGCTGGCCCCGACTATTTCAGGGTATTTAGCGGTGATATTGGCCCAGAGGAGAAGGTTGGCGCTAAGTTTGATTCGCTAGGCTATACCTATGGGCTCTGCCGGGCAATGGCGACTATTAACTCTTCAATTGATAGTAGGGTCGCGGCCGATGATGGCGCCTCCGGCGTCTCCAGCACTTCCAGGTATCGTTAAAAGCTTAAAAGCCTCAGAATTTGGAAGTTTCCGCCTAATTTTCGAAATTGAAGGATAATTGATGTATGTGCAAGCTAGATGAGCAAAAGCATACGAAGCAGGCGGGTTGGCGTGGGTCCTCCCTCTTTGCTGCGCCTGTTCTTAGACGCCTGTTGGCTTTTGTGCTTGCCCTGGCAATGGCACCTCTAGTAGCGATTGCTGCCGTGGAGCCCGGGCTCTGCCAGACTTCGACGTCTCCTCAAGTTTTGAAAGCATCTCAAGTTTCAAAATCAGCAGCGGTTGCTCGTGCCAAAGCGGCTAAGGTCCGTCAGCCTAAGCATAGGCGTAGGTCCGCAAAAGCTTCGTCAACTGCCACGTCTGTAGCAAGTCCGCTGAAAGGCTCCGGCCCAGAAACGAGACTGACTGCCCTCACTCCCCATATAGACCAGTCTGGGCAGAAGTCCGATGCTGAAGTGACTTCTGTGCTTAAGTATGGTGCCCGCAAGCACAATGAAGGCAACTATGAAGAAGCTGAAGCTGCTTTTCGCCACGTGCTCAGTCGTGATCCTGCCAATGTTGATGCTTTTTATGACCTTGGTGCTTTAGCCGAGCGAAAGGGTGATTTGATAGGAGCGCTTAGCAGTTATCGTGCCGCTTTAGCTCTAAAGCCGCATGATAAAGAAATCGCCGAGGCAGTTAGCTCTATCGAGAAGACCTTGCGCAATCGCCCGGCCTTTAGTTTCAGAGAGAACCATCGCCAAGCTAATCGTGGGCAATTTGGCCTTCCGGGGGTTTCTTCGGCTGCGCCGGCTTCTACTAGTGCTCTGGGCTCTGCCCCGGCCATTGCTCCGGCCCGGTTTTCGACTCAGTTTCCTGCCCAGATTCCTGCAATAGATAGTGATTCTTCAATCGGCTTTGATGGCTCTCCTATTTTGAGTGCCCCTGTTCTCAATTCTGCGGTTATGCCCGGCAGCGGGGTCGAGCAGCCTCCTCTGATTACTTCTCCTCAACTAGGAGCGCTGCCGTCAGATCCCGCTACGGTTGGCCCTGGAACTTTTCAGCTTAGTTCCGCTAAAAATGGCTTGTTAGCGCCGACCATCGGGGTAACCCCGGCTTCAACAGCGCTACCAGCAGCCCCGCCCGTGGTTGGGGTAGCTCCGCGTAGTCATCCTGTGGCTCGGATGTTTCTCAATACCGCTCTCAATCAGGGTGCATCTATCGGTTTGCGAGCCGCTGGTCTGCACTGCCCAGCTTGTCACCTGCTGCGTTTTCGCTTTTGATGGCAATGTCTTTGTCAGGCTTTTTGAATTTTTTATTAGGCTTGCTTTCGAAGCGTTCGTCATCTTCCGGTCATTTTAGTTTCTGTTTTCTCTGTTTCTGTTTTCTCTGTCTTGGCGCCCTTTGTTGCTCTATGTGGTGCCCTCCAGGTTTAGCTTCAGAGTTGCGAATCAGCCGTCCTGTTGCCGCCGACACGACTGACTCTTGCTGTCAGGGCGAAGACGGCTTGAATGGACTAGACCAGGCAATAATTTTGCCCGGGTCAGCGGTGGCTCATTTCGCTCATTGGCGCAAGCGTTATATCAATCCGGTTTTTTGCCCGGTATTGCTTTGCCACGGCAGCTGTGGCCTTTTCGATGATGCTTGCATAATGGAGCGGGGAGTAGTTCTTCTCAACCCTGCTAGCGGCTGTGCTGGCTCTTGTAAGTAGACTGCCATGGTTTATACTTTCGCTGGCATGTGTCATTATTGCGCAGATAGATTTTGGGAATTGCCGTGAATTTTCTTGAAACTCCATTACCGGTGGCTGAGCACAAAACCTCTAGGGGGATTGTCAAATTTCGTTTGGCCCAACTCAATGATATTGACCGGCTTTCACTTGAATTTCTTGGTTCTGATTCTGAACCCGATGATGCCCCGCCGCCAACTGAAGATTATCTCGATTTGACTAGACGCTTTTTTAAGCATTTGATCAATTCTGGTTCTGTCGCCATTGTTGGTGAATTAGATGATGAAATTGTGGCTATGGCTTATGTAGATCTCTTAGAGCGGCAGAAGCCTAAGAGTCGCATTAAGGTTGATAAGCCGACCGGAATTATTGAGCGAGTGCGCTCTGTAATTGAGCGTGAAGGTGTCGGCCAGGCCCTGCTTTATAATGCCGAAGCTTTGATTGTCAGGGCTGGATTGGTGGCTTCTGAAATTGGTGTAAAGGCAACTAATGAACGGGCTCGCCGAATGTATGAAAAGGCAGGCTATCAGGTCGTTTTGAATGGACATATTGAACTCTTGCCTGACTTTGAAGGCTACTCTATTTTTCGCTACGAGCCACCATCCCAGGTGATGTTTAAATCTTTGGTTTCTTAATATGTCATTTGCCAAGTCGTCTTTGAAAACTGGCTTTGCTTGTTCATTGGCAATTTTTCTGGCTTTGCTTGTGCCAGTAGTTATTACTGCCGCTGCTCATGCTCAACCGCTACAAGAACAGCAAGATAGTGCTGAGACTGCTCCGCTTGAGTTTAGAGCTACTGTTGCTCCAGTACCCCTTAAGTTGCAGGCTGGTGCTACTTTTCAGGAGTCTAGCTTAGCACCACAGAATACAGGCAAGGGCTGGTATCGCATTCCTGCATGGTTTGCCGGTTACTGGCACCGTGACGCGCTAATAGAAAAGAAGTTTGGTTATCCTGATCGGCGGCAGGTTTCTCAGCGCGACATGCGACGGGGCTATCAGGTTGATCATCGTGGTGATATCTGGCATCCGCGCAATGAACCATTTACGGTGCGCGTAGATCGAGGCGATAGTTATGACCTAAATAACACTATTGAGATGAAGCCGCTTGAAGTAAGTGCTAATCAAGTTGTGCTTGAGATTCATGCCATGGGTATTCGGGTTAGCAAAGCTGATGGTCGGATTATTTCAAATATTCAGAAAAGAGAAGTGCACACTTTTAGACCCGGTAAGCCTGGGCGTACTATCGAAGCTGAATCAACTGGTATGGGCTACGATCAGCAGGGGCGGCCCCTGCTCGATAAACCATTCAAGAAATACTATAGCGAATATCTCAAGGCGCCGTTCAAGCCAATTCGAAATGAAGATGGCCGCGATTACTTTAGTGACTTCTGCGAGTACTTGCAGTCGACCAATCAAGCTGATTTGATTCCTGCGAAATAGTTTAGTCTCAAGCTCAAGCTATTGAGGCTCTTTGGCCTTTATCGCCTCTGTGAATTCTGCTTCTTTCGATTCTTTTGTCTCTTTAAAATCTTCTGGAATCAAATCGCCTTGCCCTGATTCAGCTAGGTAGCTGCGAAACTCTTCTTTGTAGTTGAAGGTTCCGCCAGGTGACTGGTCGATTGGTTTAAATTTGCTGTTGTGAAAGAGCATTACTTCTAGCTTTTTTGCTCTGTGCATAAGTGGCTTGCCGTCTTGGTCGTAGCGCATTTGTTTGCTGTATTCAATGACGTTTTCGTTGGTCGTCGGCACAAGTTCTTGGATCTCGCTGCGCTTCTCCGCCCGCAAGATTTTATGCGAGGAGTCGTCTACGGTAAGGGCCGTATACTTGATTTCACAGCGAAATTTTTCAGGTGTAGACTCTAATACTTTGTACTCTTCAAAAATGTCAAAGTCGGTGGCACCGGCCGTTTTTACTCTAGCGTAGTTGGGGATAATCACTGCGTCCCAGACCGTGCCTGTCTTGTCTGCTTGCAGACCGCGTATGCAGCTGGTCTCGTTCTTGCTTTCGATGGCGCCAAGCAGGGTGGTGAGCTTCAGTGTTTTGGATTCAAAGCCGCCGGTTAGCCAGGCTGGCAATCTGTACCATTCTTTGATTTTGTGATTGCCTGGCAGTAAGTCTTCAGAAAATATTGAACCAATGCGAAATTTGTCCTGCAGAGGAGAAACGCGCTCTTCAATGCCTCCTTGTAGTACCTGCCCGTATGCCGTTTGGCCAAAGTTGCCCAGTGAGCTAAGTGCAATTGTATTCAATACAAGTGTATTTAGTACAAGTGAACTAAGAGTAAGAATTAATCGGGACGACGTTAGTTTTTTCAAGTTGTTTTTTTAGTTGGACATTTGAATTTTCAGGGCGCTGCGCTTCTAGATTATAGCGGCCTCGATCAATTGAGATCTTTGAAATCCTTGAGACCTTCGGGAATAAGTATCCTTTTCCCTATATATTTTAATCTTGGCAACCTTGATAATCGCAGCTGTAGAGACTCCAGATAAATGCCACGCCTCGCCAGCGGGGCATTTATTGTCTCTAGATAATTACGCCGAAGCGTCAGTTTTTGCTGACGCTTCTTATTGCTAAATCTGGTTTTGCTTTATTCTCGCTTAGCTGTTGCGGCGGTGGCCATGCCTTTTTTCGCCCCAGCTAGCGCGCATCTCTTTCATTTGTTTGCGCTGGTCAGCAGTGAGGTTCTCGTTAAAGTCAATGCGGAAAGCAAGCATAGAATTAGCCAAGTCATTTGATAGAGCATTGATTTTATCTTGTTCTGATTGCACAGCGGCTTTGTCGATTTTGTCACTGGAGAGTAGCTCGCCAAGAGCTTTGCGGTGTGTCTTTAGTTCTTCGCGCTTAGGTGAAATTGAAGCTTTGAGACTATTCTTTAGTTCAGTCATTTTAGCTTTTTGTGCTTCTGTAAGATTGAGAGCTTCAAGTCTGGCACCTTTTTTGTGGCCGCCACCCTTATGTCCGCCGGCGTTGCAGGATTTTTCGCTCTTCACTTCGGTCTTAATTTCACTCTTAGTATCACTGCCTTGAGCGAGCGCTGGCATTAGGGCAGTGATTAAAGATAGGCACAGTGTGCTGAAGGCAATAGATTTTTTCATTGCTCTGGTTCCTTGTTCATATTGTTTTATTAGTGATAGGCAATTTTAATTTTGCTTTTCAGCAATTGCCTCTTACTTACTGTTAAACGTTGGCAAGCTCCAAAAAGTTCAAAGTAAATTGGCGAAATTTTGGTTTCGTAGATTAAAAAATAGTTTTTGGCTGTGCTGCTCAAGTAATTATGGGTTTAAGCAATATAGATGGTTGTGGGTTTTGGAACGGTCGTTAGACGCCTAGCTGCATTTTAATTGTTGAAATTTTTCGATTGCGGACTAATATTCAGCACAGAGGTCGCTGCGGAGAAATTATAACTTGGACGAATTTGTTCTTTATTACAACGCAATTGGCAAAGAGGGCATGCTCGAATCCGAGCTTGACGTAGGCACTTGCGATGATTATGAGACAGCTTCCAGTTTAGCTGTGGCGGGTGAGCGAGTGCTTGACCTTGCTTGCGGTTTTGGTCGAATCACTTTGCACTTGATGAAACTTGGTGTCGATGCCCATGGTATAGATATCAGCCCGGTTCTGATTGAAGCTGCAGTGAAAGATGCTAAAGAATTTCAGCTGCGTGAAAATGCATACAAGATTGGCGATATGAGAGTTCTGCCCTACGAGTCTGGCTACTTTGATAAGGTGCTGTGTTTCTGGAACAGCTTTACCCATATGCTCACGAAAGATGATCAAATCGCTAGTATGAAAGAGATATTCAGAGTTTTAAAGCCTGATGGATACTCTTTCTTGGTTTTGCCTGACACTGAGACTGAGCCCTGGAAATCGCAGCTTCTTTCTGCCAAAGATCAAATAGTAACCTGGTACCGGCCATTCCCCGGGCATGAGAAGCCTTTGATGATTAGGTCGTTTGCTCACACAAGAGAAACCATCGCCGAGATTGCTAACCAGTCTGGGTTTAGACGATTGGAAATTGAGTGCAGAGCTCTAAATAACAGAAGCCGCATGGTTGTTCACTTGTTTAAGTGAAGAAGTCGGCGGTCCTTATGAACCCTTTAGCAAATGCCATTTCTCGGTTCTTCCTAAAAACTTCCAATTTAACATTTAGCTCTACGTGAACACACCATTGCCTCTAGGCCTGCCGTGCCTCATTATACCCAACACTAGACAGCAGCATTATTGGTTTCAACTGAGCAAAGTTTGGCTATAGCACTTATTTCAGCGCAAAAATTACAACTGCTCTTGGACGGAGACATCCCCGGGCAGATGCGGCCTCTTGTGGTCGACTCGCGTCCTGAGATTGAATATGAAGCCGGCCATATTCCCTCAGCCCTGCGTTTGGGCTGGGAGGACTGGAATGCCAAGCCCACGTTGGGTTTGAGCTTGGACCTTTGGGAGCCCGGTTATTGGGGCACGCTTGATAATTTTCGCCTGGAGGAGTTTGCTGGCCAGCTGGCTCAACTTGGGCTCTCTAATTATCGACCGGTGGTGGTTTATGCCGATTCTCTTGCCTCCAAAGGCCGCGAGGGGCGAATTGCCTGGATGCTTCTTTATTTAGGGGTTGAAAACGTCTTCTTGTTAGACGGTGGTTGGCGGGCCTGGCTTGATGCTGGCGGCAACTCTGACCGTCTGGAGAGCCGGGCGGAGCGGGGCAGCTTTACCTTGCGCATAGATAGTCGCAGACGGGTCAGTACTAACGCATTGGCACGTATGTGCGGCAGCGGAAGAATGCCTACTTCGGTGGATACTCGTAGCTTGAGCGAATTTCAGGGTGATTCATTCGATTATCAACCACGCACAGGTCACCTGCCAGAGGCGGTTCAGCTATCTTATGAGAGTCTTTTTGAAGAGTCAGGGCTGTTTGCTAGTCGTGACAAGTTTCTTGCCTTGCTCGACCCGCGGGTGCTTTCCGATCCCAATCTCATCACCTACTGCGAGGTAGGGGTGCGCGCATCTACATATGCTCTTCTATTAGAGGCATATACTGGCCGCGTGCTTCCCGTCTACGATGGCTCCATAATGGAGTGGGGCGCAGACAAAACCCTGCCACTATTGAAAGAATAAATACTAGTGACAGACGTTAATGCCGCGCTTGGCTAGATACTTCTGGTGATACTCTTCGGCGTCATAAAATGGCTTGGCCTCTGTTACTTCGGTGACGATTGGGTCTTTGAAGGCCTTGGCCGTGGTCAGGGCGGCAATCATTTCTTTGGCTTGTTGCTCTTGCTCTTTGGAATGGAAATATATAGCTGAGCGGTACTGGCTGCCATGATCTGGGCCCTGGCGATTGAGTGTGGTGGGGTCGTGCATCTCAAAGAATATTTTGAGGAGCTGCTCGTAGCTAATTGCTGCTGGGTCGAAGGTTACTTCGACCACTTCGGCATGACCAGTTTGCTTGCCACAGACTTGCTCGTAGGTGGGGTTTTCGGTGTGGCCGCCACTGTAACCAACTTTCGTTTCTGTCACACCTTTAGTTTGGCGGAATTTTTCTTCTACGCCCCAGAAACAACCTGCCCCGAAAGTAGCCTTTTCCATTTTCTCTCCTTTTAGAAATGGTGACTCAAATAGATATTTGAGCCACCATTTACCTCGTGCATTTTTTAGGTGTTGTCTTGAGAATGCCTTAATTAGACAACTTCAGCATCAACCACGTCGTCATTGCTTGAGCTTGGCTTGCTACTCGAACTAGAGGAGCTGCTACTAGAAGCGCCGCCTGACCCACTACTAGAAGCACCACTAGAAGCACCGCCAGCAGTTGCGCCGACAGGTTCTCTATTTTTTGCTTCTGCTTCTTGCTGCATAGTCATCAATTGAGCACGCAGCGCTTCGATAGCGCTCTTGAGAGCTTCGTTGCTGACATTGTCTTTGACCTTCTGGCGCAGTTCTGAAATCAGGCTTTCAGCTTTGGATTTGTTGTCTGAGCTATTGCTAGCGCCAAAATCAGCAACATGTTTTTCTACAGCGTAAATCAATGCATCAGCATCGTTGCGCATGTCGGCTTTCTCTTTAGCTTTCTCATCGTCTTTGGCGTGAGACTCGGCTTCTTTAACCATGCGATCAATATCTTCTTTGGTCAAGTTGGTTGTAGCTGTGATAGTGATCTTCTGTTCTTTGCCAGTTGTCTGGTCTTTGGCCGTAACTGAAACGATACCGTTAGCATCGATATCGAAAGATACTTCGATTTTGGCCTGACCTCTTCGGCCTGGCGCGATACCATCAAGAATGAAGTTGCCTAGCATCTTGTTGTCGCGTGCCATGGCTCTCTCGCCTTGGAAGACCTGGACATCAACGTTTGGTTGATTGTCTTCAGCGGTGGAGAAGATTTGCGATTTGTGGCAAGGAATAGTGGTGTTCTTTTCTACCAGTTTGGTGAACACACCACCCATGGTTTCAATACCAAGTGAGAGTGGTGTGACATCGAGCAATACGATCTCTTTCACTTCACCAGCAAGAACGCCAGCCTGAACTGCCGCACCAATTGCTACTACTTCATCGGGGTTAACGCTCTGGTTTGGCTCTTTGCCACCAGTTAAGCTCTTAACCAGGTCTTTGACAGCAGGTATACGAGTAGAACCGCCTACCAATACAACTTCTTCAATATTATCGTAAGTTAGTTTTGCATCAGCTAAAGCCTGCTCAACAGGTTTCTTACAGCGAGCAACTAGGTCTCTTGTCAATTCGTTGAAGCGAGCCCGAGTCAACTTCATGTCGAGGTGCTTCGGACCAGTCTCGTTAGCGGTAACGAATGGAAGCGAGATGCTAGTCTCTGTTACTGAAGAAAGCTCAATTTTGGCTTTCTCGGAAGCTTCCATCAATCTTTGCAACGCTTGTGGATCTTTGCGCAGGTCAATGCCTTCGGCCTGCTTGAACTCGTTAGCTAGCCATTCCACAACACAGTGGTCAAAGTCGTCTCCACCTAGGTGAGTGTCGCCTGAAGTAGATTTGACTTCAAAAAGACCATCACCTACTTCTAGAACTGATACGTCGAAGGTGCCACCACCAAGGTCGAAGACCAAGATGGTTTCGTTTTTCTTGCGGTCTAAGCCGTAAGCTAGAGCAGCTGCTGTGGGTTCGTTGATGATGCGCAATACCTCAAGACCGGCAATCTGTCCGGCGTTTTTAGTCGCCTGACGTTGCGAGTCGTTGAAGTAGGCTGGAACTGTGATAACTGCCCCGGTTACTTTTTCGCCTAAATATTTTTCAGCATCTTCTTTGAGTTTGCGCAGAATCATTGCTGAGATTTCTTCAGGACTATAGTCTTTGCCGCCCATGGCAACTTTGCAGCCGCCTTCAGGGCCTTCTTTAACTTTGTAGGAAATGTTTTGTAGTTCAGAAGCTACTTCAGAGTAGTGTCTGCCCATAAAGCGCTTGATTGAATAGACTGTATTCTGTGGATTTACCACAGCCTGGCGTCGCGCCAATTGACCTACTAGTCTTTCGCCACCTTTGCTCATGGCTACAACCGATGGGGTAGTACGCGCTCCTTCAGTATTGGCAATTACGGTTGGCTGTCCGCCTTCCATTACCGCTACTACAGAGTTGGTGGTGCCTAAGTCGATTCCTACTGCCTTGCCCATTGCTCTAACTCCGTTTTGTGACCCTTAAAAAACAATTTGGCCCGTTTTTCAGCGTGCCTCTAATGTCAGCCTATTGAACTCCAGGGCTTAACTGCCAATTCTCTAGTTTTCTTTAATCATCGTCGTTGCTCTTTGTCTCATTAGCGGTATTACCTAGATTTGCTCAGGCAAGTTTTGCGACAATGCAGAGATGTCAGATTTTGCCTATATAACTGCCTTTGCAGCCCTCTTACTACAACTGCTTTCGGTGACAGTGGCTCCGGTAGCCCTGGCGGCCTCTTATGGCCCGAAGAAGACAATAATCGCTGACCCTGTTAAGCGCCAAAGCAAAGCGCCAGTGGCCCGTGAGATCACCGACCCCACCACCCAGGTGGTATTTGCTCCCGGCTTAGAAGTGACATTTCACATTTTTGACGGTCTTGATACCCAGTGGAAGCTGGTCGGCAATTATGATTTCATGGCCCGCATCGAAGAGTCTGGCCGGGACGGTTATATCTACGAGTGGCAGATGAGCAATCCTGCCGATGCATCGGGTTCACGGCGAGTTGAGCCCGGCGATATTCATCATTCGCGCAAAGTCAGTTTGTTCTATCCCAAGCACGAAACTACCACCCTGGTTGGTTACAACAATGCCTTGCGTATTTCTGATGATCTCTTTAGAGACCTGAAACTCGGCAAGCGCTCTGAGTTTTCATTGGATGGCCCTGAAAGTGTCATGGTCCTCCATCAAGAAACAGTGCCCATGCCCCATTACATTACTGGCAGTGGGGAAGAGACAATCAGTATGCGCGTGGAAGGCAAAGATGTGCCGGTCCGCTGTATTAAGGCTGTCTGCGACAACGGCTGGACCTACTGGATTTTAGACAATCCCCGCTTCCCCCTTATGGTTCAAGGCAATGCCCCGTTTCGATGGGTGACTTCCTTGGCCCATGCCTATGGCGAAAGTGATGCTAGCAAAGAAGCCCGCAATATCTTCGACCAGCTCAAAGATGGTGGTGTGGCAACCTCTTACCTGATCTTGTTTGACTTTGACTCGGCTAAACTGCGCGATTCTTCTAAAGCTATTCTGCGCTCTCTGAGCCAGTACATTGCTAAAGAGCCTAAGTTGAAGTTGCAGGTAGAAGGCCATACCTGCACCATTGGCAGCTATAACTACAATATGAGCTTGTCACAGCGAAGGGCTGAGTCTGTGAAGCGTTATTTGATAGAGAGTTGCGGTATTTCACCTGAGCGCCTCAAGGCTGTGGGCTTTGGCTTCACCAGGCCGGAGAAGCCCAATACCAACGAAGCAAATCGGGCGCGTAATCGGCGAGTGATATTTCGGCAGTTCTAAATAGCCTCTTGTAAACGCCGTTCTTTCGTCTGTTCTTGCTTTGGCGGTCCACTTCGTAATTTCCCCACTGACATGGTCGAGGGGCGGCCTTAACATATGGATCTCTTTACTACATGTATGAGATTTCTTAATGCCCCTTGAAGCTAGTGCAGAACCAGCCCAAATCTCCAATGAATCGACCGGCACGAAGATTCTACGGCAAGCCGACTTACTAGGCTCTGTGGGTTCCGGTTTTGTTGCCGAGGCCAAAAGAGCGGTGGAGAATCCCGGCGAAACAAGTTTGAAGGTTGCTGGCGCGGCGGCACTGGGTTTTGGCCTGGCAGTAGTGACTCACAGACCAGGAATGATAGGTCTGGCCGCAAAGAGCATCGGGCTTGCTGGTGGCGTTTCCTTTGGTCTAGAAGCGGCCGAGCATGGCGCTGACGTAGTTGCTGCCGCACAGTCTAGCTGGCAGTCAGAGGCTCAACACTGGCAAAACAAGGCCGTGGTGAGCAATTCTGCTGGTGCTTTTCTCTTTGATACTGCTTTGATGGGCGCGGCTGGCAGTGCTGGGGCCATCGGGACCCGTTCTTATTTCGTCAAGCAGGCCGCAGCCAAAATTGAAATTCCACTTTTGCAGGTCGGTGAAGAGGCTTCTCTTAGCTCTAAAGTCACGGTTGCTAAGTTTGGTGACTTAGGCAAGCTCTACTCGAGTATGAGCGGTAAGGTCGGCCGGGTAGAGGTGCTTGCTCAAGAAGGTGGTGGCATGGTTGGCCGCTTTGGCACCGCATTTTCGGTGGGCAATGATGGTCGCATGGTGACCAATCACCATGTGGTTGATAATGCCCTCGACTTGACTATCTTTGATCGCTTTGGTCGGGCGCACCAGGCCGAAGTAATAAAGTCTTTGCCCCTACATGATTTGGCTCTGATTCAGTTAAAGAATCCAGCGGCAGCTTCGAGATTTTCGCCAGTGGCAGTGGAAGGCTCTGGTGTGATCAAGAATAATGCCGCTGGTGAGCCACTCTTTAGCGTTGGTTTTCCTAACGGCTGGCAAAAGCCATTTTTGTCTCCGGGCGAAACACTCAGTGCTGTGCGTGTTGACCCATTGAATATGCGCATTAAACTGCATGCCGAGAATGGCAATTCTGGCGGCCCAATCATTGATTCTGAAGGACGTCTTGTTGGCGTTCTTAAGCAAGGCGATCGCAGCAATCATGATGTCACAATTTTGACACCTGCAGAAAGCGTTAATTCCTTAGTTGAGACTTCTAAATTTGTTGGTCGTTCAGAAGTGGCACCAGTAGTGCTTAATCGACAATATTATGAAATTGCCGACAGCAAGGCCGCTGCTGGCAATGTGGAGAAGCTTTTCCCCCTCGAGAAGCGCGTTGATGGCACTTCTGATTTCTTCCACTCTAAAATCACTAGAGTGCTTATGCCTACTCGTGATAGTCGCATTTCTGAATTAATGCTTCGCAGTCAGTATCAGCCTGCCACTAGGCAAATTGTAGTTGAGCCTCTAGCACTTGACGGTAAGGCCTTAACACCTGACGCTGTTTGGCCCGGTTCATCGGTGCCAATCAAGTCGTCTAAGCTAGTGGTCAGCCTCGATCGCAGTCAGGCTCCAGTGAGTATGGAAGGTATTAATGACCCTAACCTATTCTTGCGTCGCGCCTTTGATCACAAGAGCACTGGTAACTATTTGGCCGGCCTAGAAGGCAAGGCTGCGCCAGCGACACTAAAGGGCCAGGTGAAAAGTTCAATTCATCATATTCTTGAGTGGCTTGAATCTACTGTTCATACCTAAAAATTTCTGTTACAACTTGGGGCGCACAATCATCCAAGCGCGGTCGAAGTGAGCTTCTTGCAGATCTTCCTGCCTGATCAGCACCACCGTCTCTTGCACCGGGTGATTCTCACCAAATAGTTCTTTTTCATTGATGCGGGCAAGCAAGAGCCAGTCTGCGGCGTCTTTGACTAAGTGGCTATAGTGGCTGTCAGCGGCCCGAGCCGAATTGTAAGAGATGCCGTTGAAAGCAAAAGCGCAGGTTTCTTGCAGCTGATTAAAGCCACTAACATTGGTACCAAACATTTGGCTTTGACATTTTGAAAGTGTGTTAAAAGAACTAATCCATTTCTCAATATCGGCTTGCATATCAAAGGGAATGTCAACTAGTTTTTTGAGCCCTTCCAGGTCGCAGGCTACGGTATAGGTCAGACCGCTTTTAAAGCTGAAAACTGGAAGCTCGATGCCTTCTGGTTGTTCCGTGGGGGCAAGGTTTTTGCGATCGCTCTCGGGCACACAGTGAATGTGAAAACCTTTGCGGTCTTTGCTATTTAGGCTTGTTGCCGCCGCTGAGCGAAAGAGCGTAAGCAGGCCTCTTTTAGGGGCATCCTCTCGCACTGCTGGGAGTCTGGCTAAATCGAATTGGGCCAGGAATAGCATTGATTGGCCGTATCGATCCTCTGGCCATTTAAAGTAAGGTGGCAAGAGTGGCTGTCCGCCAATGACACCTTCTTTATTGTCAGATTCGGCATTGTTATCATTGTTGGCTGCCTGAGCCACTAAGCCCAGGGTTTTTGTGCGGCTGCAAGAGATAAACTGTCGCACCTGTTCTGCCTGGTTCTCTGGCAGACGGGCTGTTATTTTTATTAAGCTCTCTGCTAGCTCTTCAACGGTCATTGGCATTTCGTTATCAACAGGATTAAGAATAGGATAAGGAATTGAGGCTAGAACAAGAGCAGATTTGCTACGATGTTCAACAGTTCAACTAGTAATACTTCAGTTAGCAATCACGTGGATCATGTTACCAAAACAAATAACCGTTTCTCTCTTGGCCCTATTTCTCTTAACAGCTCTGCCTGCTTTGGCTTCCGAGCCCACTGTTGCTAAGCCTGGGTCTAAGCCTGTTTCTAAGCCTGCTGCTAATGCTGCAGATAAGTCTGCTGCTACAGCTTCTAAACCTGCTGCAAAGAGCAACGCTGCTCCTGAAGGTTCACTAACTTGGACAGGATACTTAGTCGACCGCTCCTGTGCTGCGGCGATAAAAGGCGATAACAAAGACGCCATGAAGAGCGTCAAGGAGCACACTAAAGCTTGCTCGCTTGAGCCGTCTTGCTGTGAAGCCGGTTATTCAGTTTACAGTCAGGGTCAATGGCTTGACCTTGACAATGCTAGTTCGGCCCTAGCCAAGAAAGTTATGAAAGCATCTGCTCGTGACAAAGCTCATGTGGTGAAAGTCGTAGGCATTATTAAACGCGGGGAAGTTAGAGCATCAAGTATTTCCGAGGTCAACTAGCCGTGACTGGTTCTAAATTCTCTCTGATGACAGCATCATCGTTAGTGTCTGCGGCTATTGCCCTGTCTACTTTCGTCTTTTTGTTGCCTGTCAACGCCGGCAATAGTCATGCTGAGCCTGGCGCTGCGAAGGAAGTGCAATTGGAAAGCTTAAAGGTAACAACTACTGCCTTTGCCAGCGGTGCCCCTATACCAACTAAGTACACCGCGGATGGTGAAGATATTGCACCGTCATTGAGTTGGTCAGCTGTTCCTCCTAAGACTAAGAGTATTGCTGTTTGCGTGGTTGATACTGACGCTCCCCGAGGCGATTGGTGGCACTGGGTACTCTATGGTCTTGATGCCAAAACCACGGAACTAAAAGAAGGAACGGCGAAAACAGAGGTCGCTGCCGGTGCTAGTCAGGGTAAAAACGACTTTGGTAAGACCGGCTATAATGGTCCATCGCCGCCCAGGGGCAAAGTGCACCATTATTACTTCCGTGTCTTTGCTCTAGACAAAATGCTCAGCGAGAAGCCGGGCTTAGACAAAGTAGCATTCGAAAAAGCCATAGCTGGTCATATTCTTGCTCACGGAGAAACTGTGGGAACGTATATTCGTCCTTAGCTTTTCTCTAGCGTTGGCTGTCTAAATTTCGCTCTTCTCTGCTCGTGTAGTGACAATACCTTGGGCTGCGGCCCAAGAAACCAGGTCGCCTTTATTGATGGCTACTGCCATTAGGTGAGGAAATTGATCGGGGGTGCAGGCAAAGGCCGGCACTCCCATTTCACTAAAATGGCCGGCATTGCGGTGGTCGAAGGCCGGTGCCCCTTGGTCTGTCAATGCTAAAAGTGCCACCACGGTTACCCCAGAGTTGACTAAGGCATAGATGCGCTTGAGCATCTCTTGGTTGTTGCCCCCTTCAAAGAGGTCACTTATTAGAACCAGGATGGTATCAGTTGGTCTTTTTACCAGTGTCTGGGCGTAGGCTACGGCTCTGTTAATGTCGGTGCCACCACCAAGCTGGGTGCCGAAAATAACTTCCACTGGATCTGCCAATTTTTCAGTCAGGTCGACTATGGCAGTGTCAAACACCACAAGTTGTGTCGAAACCGCTGGTAATGAGGCAAGTACTGCCCCGAATATACTTGAGTAAACCACAGAGGTGGCCATGGAGCCACTTTGGTCTACCAATAAAATTATGTCTTTGAGGCTGGAGCGCTTGCGCCCGTAGCCTACAACTCTTTGTGGAATTATAGTCTTCAAGCGTGGTTGATAGTGCTTGAGGTTGATTTGAATTGTTCTTGCCCAGTTTATTTCATGGTGGCGCGGGCGATAATTTCTTGTCGCTCTATTGGTGGCACCAACAATTGCTTGTCTGGTTGGGCTAGCTAATTTAGCCATCAATTTATCTACTACCTGGCGCACTACCATGCGGGCTGTATCTTTCGTCTTGTTGGGCATGGCTGAGCCTAGGGCTACTAGGGTGGCCACTAAATTGACATCGGGTACCATTGAAGAAAGCAACTCTGGCTCTAAAAGCATGCGCTTGAGGTTGAGTTTTTCTAGGGCGTCCTTTTGCATGATAGTTACTACCGATGCAGGAAAATACTTCCGTATATCTCCAAGCCAGCGGGCCACGTTGGGGCTTGAGCTACCGAGGTCGGCACCGCGTTGGCCACCATCGTCTTCTCTGGGGTTGTAGAGAGAAGAAAGGGTGGCATCGATTGCTGCGTCTTCTCCTTCTAGGCTGTGCTTAAGACCTTCTTTGTCCTGGCTGCCCAATAGCAGACGCCATCTTCTTAGCCGCTCTTCCAGTTCTTCTTGACCTGTACTCATGGGCTCTCACCTGCAATTGCCTCTGCCTTTGTGCTAGCAGAATTTAGTGAATTTTCAGACAGCGGTGCGAGACCAAGCAAGAAGCGCACCATATTTAGTGGTGGCCGAATGCGCTCCAGATTGAGGTCTTCTTCTTCTTCACTGCCAAATATGTCACCTTCAATAGCTTGGGTTTCTCTTACTCTTTCGCCAATCTGGCGGCGCTCGGGGCTGGTGAAAGTGGAGAATGTCCGGCGCAGAAGTGGTAGTAATTCTTTGAAGGCGTCGGCGTCTAAGTTGAGTAACCAGCTGTCAAGTAATTGCCAGAGGCGGCTATCGTGAATTAAAACCAGGGCGCTGCCGCTGAGAAAACCTTCTAGCCATTTGCCCGAGTAAAGCGGCTCTGACGCTCGCGAAAGTGCCCATTGCATCATGCGAGCGGCGGCCTGATCGTCGAGGGTGCGACTTTCAAATAATAACCTTGTGGCCTTGCCCGCCACGTGACCATGAAGATTTTCGTTATTGGCTAATTTAGTCAGCAGCTCTCTGTACGAGCTAAGGTGGTCTTGCCTGCTCAATAACAGCAGGGCGGAATTGACTTCATTGATTAAACCTTGCATCGAATCTGCTGCTTCATCATCAAGTGACTGACAGGCTGATGGCAGACCTATGACAATGCGCGTCACCAAGGCGTCTATTATCGATTTTACAGCCTCGACATCGGTACCGCGTACATTGCCGTAACGCACCACGCGAGCCAAGGTGGGGATGCTTTTCATTAGCTCGTTGACATCACCAGCTACAGCGGCCTCACTGTTGATGCGGTCCATTACCATTTTCAAGGCATCGGACAAATCTGCTTCTAGAATCTTTTCTAGTAAATCAACCAGGGTTGCTAGGCTATTATTCTTACTAGCTACATCTGCTGCTTTTGCTGCTGCTGCCTGCTCGATGGTGCGCCCCCAGATGCCGGCTTCGATTAAGCGAATACTTAGTTCGGGATACCACTCAAGATCCCAGTTTTCGTGGAAAGTGCCGCTCTTGCCGCGAATATATTGCTTTTCTGCCCAGTCGATATTGAGGATGAGCAGGCGGTTGAGTAATTCACTGCGGCTTAAATCAAGGGGCTTGCGCAAATCTAGTTCAAGCACTTTCGAGGTCGCTTCTGGTTTCATGCGCAGCTTACTTTGCAGCTTTGCTAGATCGCGCTCAAGGGGAGTCCCGGGGGTATTTTCCGGTACTTGACCGAGAGTCTCGCCGACAATGAGCTTTTTGCGAATTAAGCCGAGGGGAATATTATTGCCAGAGCAGAGTACAGTGATGATGGCATCATTAAGTTCGTCAAGGCTGGGGTGTGCTAGTTCACGCATAGACGACACTGCCTCAACAAGCCGCAGTGTATCAATTACTTGGGCAGAGGAAGCATCAAGATCTTCTGCTCGTAGTAGTTGTGCCACCTTTACTAGCCAGGTTAGAACGGTGTTTTCTCGGTTAGTGAAAATGTGGTGATACCATCCCGGTGACTCGACGCCGGCGCCATAACCGCTAGAAAATGAAAGTCTGCCGTGAGTCCAGGGAATCCAGGTGGCATCAACTTTTTGCTTTGGTAGACCTTTGAGTAAGGCTGAGTCTTCTTTCGCCGCTGGCAGATGGCTAAGGGCCGGGGCGTGCCAGGCACCACAAACCACTGCTATGCGGCTGAATTCTTTGCTGGCTGAGCGCAAGCATTGGCGCATATGAGCTTCACGCATGGGCTCAATCAGGTCATCTTCATCATAGATGATGCGCTCACTGCCGTCGTCTGATATTTCTAGTTTGGCGGTCTTTTCTCGAGCTGACGGATCATCTTTAGCCAGTTCTAGTCGCAGTACTTGCATCGCTTCGCTGATGGCATCAAATACTAGGTAGGTTGATGATTTTTCGTCACGATCTAAACTGTCTAGCTTTTGTGAGCGTTGCTCGACAATCTGTTCCCACCAGCGCTCACCGTCGCTAAATCCAGCAATTTCAGCTAAGCAGCCAATTGGATCACGCTTGATTTTTTCATTGTAGGCCGCTTTTTCTTTCGCCAGTCTGGCTAGCTCTTGTTCTTCTTGCAGTTCTTCTATGTCTGCTTTGTGTTTCTCGCTTGCTGAGTCTTCTCTGCTTGCTGACTCTTCTTCAGTTGTATCCGAAGCATCTATGGCCTCTAGCGCTGGTCTAACTTCAAATTTGAGATCCACATCGGGATTTTCAAAAGGCTCTCCTGGGCGCTGTTCGAAGTTGTGTTCAGTCACGGGGGTGAGAGTGCCAATGGCGGTATGTTTTTTTAGTTTGGCCTCGTTCAGCGCTAGCCAATGGCTTTGGGGTAGGTCGATAAAGCGACAGCTAATACCGCTGTCCACGGCATATTTCATAGCCTGCCATTCAGGTGAAAATTCAGCGAAAGGATAGTAACAGGCCTGGCGTGGATTATCCTGGGCATAAACCAACAGTGCCACTGGTGGTACCATGCCAGCTTCTGTCACTAGAGGCACGAGGCTGTTGCCTTCTGGCGGACCTTCAATCAAAACACAGTCGGGCTGAAATTCTTTCAATGCTGACATTAGGCTATGGGCAGAGCCCGGGCCATGATGCCTTATACCGAAGATTTTTGTCTCGCTCATTTTGAAGGTACCAAAACTGACTAAAGTGAAGTTGCTAGGAAATATTGCGCAGGGCGCGATAGAAATCTTTCCAACCCTCTCTTTCTTTCACTACAGTTTCGAGATACTCACGGAAGACAACCGCATCTTGCACTGGGTCTTTAACAACTGCTCCCACTATTCCTGCTGCTAGATCTTCTGCTTTGATGGTGCCGTCGCCAAAGTGTCCAGCTAAAGCTAGGCCACTATTGATTACTGAAATGGCCTCAGCGGTGCTTAGGGTGCCACTTGGGCTCTTCAGCTTGTTTTTGCCATCGCTTGTAATACCACTGCGCAGTTCTCTGAAAATTGTTACCACCCGTCTAATTTCTTCTAAAGCTGGTGGTTCTGCTGGTAGTTCCAGGGCTCTGCCTAATGCCTCTGTGCGCCGAGCGACAATGTCTACTTCTTCTTCGATAGTGGCGGGAACTGGCAGCACGACAGTATTAAAGCGTCGTTTAAGAGCTGAAGATAAGTCGTTAACACCTTTGTCTCTGTCGTTGGCTGTAGCAATGACATTGAACCCTTTAATTGCTTGCACTTCGTCGCCGAGTTCGGGTATAGGCAAGGTTTTTTCTGAGAGAATGGTGATCAATGAATCTTGCACATCAGCTGGAATGCGCGTTAATTCCTCAATTCTGGCAATTTTGCCGTGGCGCATGGCTTGCATCACAGGGCTGGCCACTAAGGCATTAAAAGAAGGGCCGTCAGCTATTAGTCTGGCGTAGTTCCAGCCATAGCGAATTGATTCTTCTGGCATACCGGCTGTGCCTTGCACCAATAGGGTGGAGTCGCCGCTAATGGCAGCAGCTAGATGTTCAGATACCCATGTCTTGGCTGTACCCGGCACACCTAACAGCAATAAGGCGCGGTCGGTGGTGAGGGTGGCGATGGCAATTTCGATTATGCGCTTGTTGCCGACATATTTTGGTGTAATTTCAAAGCCATTCTCAAGTTTTCCACCCATGAGGTATTGCATCACTGCCCATGGTGAAAGCTTCCAGCTTGGGGGCCGCTGCCTTTTGTCTACGGCTGCCAGTTCAGTCAGTTCGCTGGCGTATTGCTGCTCGGCATGTTCGCGCAGTACTTGAGCCAGTAGTTCGGTCATTGCTTGTTCCCCTTGCTGATGGTACTAGTTTCGTTGGATGACTTGAAAGATTGGAAAATTTCATAGCGCAGTTTGACGGTTTCGCTCATGCGCTCTAAGGCATTGCGTCGATAAACATCAGTCATTTCAGAGTTTATGGCTATCTGTTCAATTAGTTCGCCAGCCGAGATATGCATGCGCAGAGCGAAAATGCTGGCATTGCTATAGAAAGTGTGACCGAATACTGGCACTTTCTCGCGACATTCTTTGATGATAAATTTCATGATTTCGCGGGTGAAGTTTTCGCTCCAATTAAAATCGACTTGCTCCAGGTAATACCATAAGTCAAGTCTCGGTGCCTGCTCGCTCTTCTGCGACCAGCTGGGAAGCTTCTGTAGAATGAGATTTTCCAATAGTGTGTGTGGTAGAGCTTTTAACAACAGTAAACCTGATTGCGAGTCAGTCAGATGAATTTCGCTGCATTCCAAAATGGCTTTCTGAATTTCTACCTCGCCAAATTTAGCTGCTGAATTGATTAAGGCAAGAGTTAGGGCTAGTGACCATTCACTGCTGCTGGTAGCAGTTTTCAGTATTTCTACCGCGTTTAGTTTGAAGCGCTTTTGCCAGTGAGAAGTTGGTACCAGGCTGAGAATTTGGCAGAGCCAGGTGGCCTTTTGCCCGAGGCGGGAATCAAGTGAAAGATTTTCAATGATGCCATCGCGGCTCATACTGTCGTCGATTTTGTCAGGGAGGCTGACCACAAATTGTTTATTACTGCTGTTGTACGAAAGATATTGCTCGGCTCTTGCAATCATGCGTTGTTGATAGCGTGAGTCAACAATTAGGCATAACAGCGCTGCCGCCTGTGCACGCACTTCTTTGCGCCTGTCTGTCAGGGCTACTTCTTCAAGAAAAGGCTCGTCACTTAAACTGAGAGCTGTGTTTAAGGCCTTGAGAAAGAGAATTTTGCTCTCGAATGATTCTTTATCAAAGGCCGAACTTAAGGCTGTCAGTGCCTCTTGTGGAGCGAGTGTACGCAGCTGGCAGAGGGCGCTATAGCGCTCTTTTGGTAGTGCGGTTTCAAAAATATTGACTAGAGCTTGTCTTCTATCAGCTTCTGCAGACTGCTCTTGGGTCGATTTTTTATAGGCAGTATTCCATTCTTGATTGAGAGCGATGAGCCAGGCAAAATGTTCGCCGCAGCACTGCTCTATTAGTGGGTGTAAGTCGCTGAGGTTTTTGCCCAGTCCAAGCAGCCTTGGCACGAATTCGTCAGGAACCCGCTGGTTGGCTTCAGCACAGAAGATAAGCCAGTCAGCAATCATTTTTGAAGGCCTTAATTCGCTGCCTCTGGTTTCTAAAGCTAGTATCTGCACCAACAGAGCCAGAGAGCGTTCGCTCACTTTTTGCTTCTTTTCGTCTGGGCATACAGCAATTGTATTTTCAAAAACACGAGCATGGCTGCCAGCTTTGCGGGCAATGCTCAGAGTGGTGAGCTGATCTAGTAATACGCGTTCCGGCGACTGACTTTGCTCAAGGCCTTCTTTTAAGGAGAGATCGGAAATGGTTTGACCGAGATCGCCTGCGGCAATAATGCGGTTTAGAGGCTTTCTATCGGTACCCAGAATGGCAGTTTCGGTCAGTTCATAAAAAGGGCTTTTCTTTGCTTTTGTAGCCATCAGACCTCCACCGTTTGTAGTCTGAGGTAATTGCCATCTTTCATAGCTGCTAGTGGCTTAAGGGTGGTGCCATCCCATTCACCAAAGAGCGAGAGCGCTAAGCCGCCTGAGTAGCTGAGCAGCTGCCAGCCCGTTTCTTCTTTGACAATCAAGGGGAGGCCGTTTTTCTCTTTGTCCACAAGCCACCATTTTCCCTCTGGGGTTCTTAGTGGTATCACTTCTTGCATAAGAAAAGGCACCGTATCTAACCATGGAGTTTTGGCTAAATCGCTGGCATAGCTACTTAAGGCTGCGGCCACTGAAGTTAAGCCGCTGACATAGGGGGCGATGGCAGGCTCGCTGCTCTTTGACTTGATCAGGGCGCGCTGCGGTAGGGAGCCTTGATAGAAGACTAGCTCTCCTTTATAAAACAAGCCCGGAATTAGCATGGTATCGAATGGAGCGGTGCCATGAGCAAAGCCTAGTATTAGTGCCGATTGTCCGCTACTTTTGCCCCAGAGCCAATTTCTTTGCACTCGCAGGCGATCTTGGGTGTAGCTATATTGGCCTACAACTAGCCAGTGATCTTCAAGGCATTGGCCTGCACCACTAAGAAGTTCTTCTTGGCTCTGGTTGAAACCAATGGCGGTGAGCACATCGTCTTTTAGCTCTGGTGAAAGCTCTTCAAGCTTGAGAAAGGCACGGCAGATGAGATTGATAGTTGCCAGTTTGTCGATTAGGGCATCTTCCCACTCGCTACTGCGGGCAATGATTTCAGCGCATTCGCTGACGAGCCTGGCCAGGCCTGGTGCTTGGGCGTCTACTAGACGGGCGGCTCGGCTCTTCCAGAAAGCAAAGGGCTGCTTTTTCACGCTGCCTATGCCTTGGCGCATCAAGTCGCTGAGAAACAGGTCTAACTCTTCGATGCCTGCTTGCACTCGGCTAAGCCGGTCTTGCTTGCGTTTGTCTTTAGCCAGTAGCGATTCTTCTAGTTGCTCTGGGCTCTTTTCAGCTTCGTTAGGCTCTTTGCGCTTCTTGGCTCCCCGGCTAGTGAGCCAGTCGCTTACCCAGGCTGGTGCTTCTTTTGCTTCAAAGAGAGCCTGGTTGGCGCTAAACAGCAAGGCTAGTGCGAGACTATGTTTGCAGGGAAACTTTCGACTAGGACAACTGCACTTGAAGGCCGGGCCGCTCAGGTCTGCTCTGGTTTGATAGGGGGTGGCGCCACTGCCCTGGCATTCCCCCCAGATTGCCTGGTCAGTGCAAGCGAGATTTTTCCACTTTGAAGCGGTGGCCAAATCTCTACCGGCTTTACCGGCAGAACTATCTGGCGCAAGCTCTAGAATCTGCTCGGCGGTGTATGCAATCGACATGCCTATAGAGTATAAATTTTGAGCCCTTCAGTGTGCTTGACTTGCCGCTTTTTGAAGAATTCTCTATGTTATTTTTTCTATGTTTATTGCGCTAATTTTATTTAGTTAGTCAATATTGGCGATCTGGCGGTGGAAGCGATTGACGATATTAGGATCAGGATAGAGCCTGACTTTGGCGTCACCCTTACCGGTGTAATCAAGCAGGTTAAGGACATAACGGATGCTTTCAAGGCGGGCCATGCGCTTGTCATTAGCTTTGACGACAATCCATGGGCTAAACGACATATGAGTGCGGCTGAACATCTCTTCTTTGTGAGAAGTGTAGTGCTCCCACAGGTCTTGGGCCTGTTGATCAATTGGGCTCAGTTTCCACTGTTTGAGAGGATTTGATTGTCTTGATTCGAAGCGCTTTCTTTGTTCTTCTTTGGAAATGGAAAACCAAAATTTGATGATCGTAATTCCGTCTTCATAGAGCATGTGCTCAAATTCAGGAACTTGCTGAATGAAGCGCTGATACTCAACCTTTGTACAGAAGCCGTTGACGGGTTCTACCACCGCTCGGTTGTACCAGCTGCGATCAAAAAATACTATTTCACCAGCATTTGGTAACTGCACTGAATAGCGCTGGAAGTACCATTGCCCACGCTCTTGTTGAGTCGGTTTGGGCAGTGCCACCACTCTCATTGAGCGAGGATTTAGGTGCTCAGTGAATCGTCTAATTGTGCCGCCTTTTCCAGCTGCGTCTCGACCTTCTAAGATAATGGCAACGCGCTTACCTTTGTCTTGCACCCAGCGCTGTAGTTTGACCAGCTCTACCTGGAGCCGCTCTAGCTCTTCTTCGTATTCTAAGTCGGCCGTAACATCTTTTATTTTGATATCTTTTGTTCTAAGAAGTGTGAGCAGACCTTTATTGGTGTTGACTCTTCTTAGATCATCTTCTGAGAGCTTGCATTCAGATTTTTCAATCGGCGTCTTCTTTTTCTTTGCTTCGGGTTCGGATGGGGCAGTTGCATGCCCGTTCTTATTATTGCCGGGCACACTAATGCTATTGCTGGCCGGCTTGGCCTGATCGCTATCAATTAACGCTATAGAATCGACATCTATTGGACTTGAGCTCACGCCGCTTGCTTTCTTGTCTGTACTCATCTTCCCTTGGCTCTCCTACTCTCTGGATTCTTTATGCCACGTCGAGTGCTAACATATCCTGCATCCAATTCAACTTATGTTATGGATTTCTCTAAGGTTTTTCCATCGAGGTCATTAATGCGAAAATTTCTGTTGCCGACACTTACTTTGGGGTTAGTTTTTGGCGCCAATCTTGAGGCCATTGCTCAGGTTAACCAGATTAACTCTGTGGTGTTTGGCAATAAGATACCGCGCTTCATGGCCGATCCCACCGGCGGTATGCCCGTGCGAACAACTGCTGCTGACTATAGCGCTATGGTGCCAGCCATCGCATCAGCCAAAGTGATTATATATAGCCCTAGTGGTCAGTCTTTTCTTACGGTCTCTGGCGATACTGCTTCTCTTTGGAATGCCACAACCGGTGTGCAGATTATGGCTTTGCAGCACGGTGGGCCAATTCGCTGGGTCGCCTATAGTCGAGACGGCTCTTTCATAGTCACCAGTGGCGGTACCTGGACTAGAACTTGGTCACCGGCAGGCGAATTTAGAAAGCAACTTGATCACCAAGCCAATGTTCGGCAAATGGTGCTTAGCCAAGACGGCAGTATCATTGCCGTTACCACCGATGAGAATTTCCAACTTTGGTCAGCTTCTCAAGGCCTGATGACGCTTAAGATGCCGCAATCAAGACAGGTAATATCGTTGATTTTTAATCCCGATAGCAGCCAGCTGGTCACCCTTGATGGTCAGAACGCTAAGCTTTGGAAAACTTCCGATGGTGCTGAAATAGGCACAATTGCTCATCAGTATCCAGTTCGGGCTGCTCTCTTTAGCCCCGATGGCAGATACTTATTATGCTCAACCGAGCAGTGGACTTATTTATGGGATGCCAAACAATTCATCAAAATTGCTGACGTTCAGTATGGTGGCGGTTATCGCTAACTGAGTACGCTGAGATCCATGGGTTTGTCGAGATAGACGTCGAACCATAGTGGAATACGCAAATTAGCAAGACGTAGCATTAGCTCTGGTGTCAGTGCTGGGCAGGTATTCCATGAATCGGAGAACCAGGCGACGACCAAATCAACTGTGTAGCCCGCCTGTTGCAGTTTGTAGATTGAATTGCCATGATTAGCTAATTGGTCGGCCATCCATTCGATGTGTTTCATGGCGTCTGTGCTGCGTACAGAGTGCTTTGACGAGAGCAGCCAGCCGCCGGTTTGGGCATCTACTGCCTTAGGTGTGTCAGTATATTTTTCGGACTCGGCTATGGCAATTTGATCACCAATTTTCCAAGCCATCGTCGGCTTTAGCTCAAATAGGGCTGTTAGTTGATCAGGCTCTAGCTGCGCATGATAGATGCGCAGAGTAGCGTAAGTTTCTTGGGGCTGTGTTTCAAAGTTCATGTTCTTACAACTAATTCTTATATCAACTAATTTCTTTTTCTTCCGAGCCAAATAGATAAACGTCAAACCAGATAGGTAAATTGAGCTTGGCAAGTCGGCGCATGAGATCTGGTGAAAGGGCTGGAGTGGTATTCCATGATGTGGCATGCCAGCCAACTACGACGTCGATCATAAAACCCCTGTTTTGCAGTTCTTTGATCATGTTAGTTTTGCCCGCTAGCTGGTCAAGAAGCCAGTCGATATGGGCGCCAGCGTTGTTGCCTCGCATAACCGTGCGTGAACTCAGCAGCCAGCCGCCTGATGGGGCCTTGAAGCCTGGCCTCTTGCGCCATCCGTATGAGTCTTCACCACTGCGCCAGGCAATTGAAGGTGTGATTTCAAGAAGCTTGGTTAAGTTCTCTGGTTCTAGATCGGGGTGGTAAATGCGAAAAGTGGCCCGCACCCGTTCAGGTCCAGTGGCCCGTTCAAGTGTTCTATCTTCAAGTAGTTCTTCGGTTTGTTGCATTGACCATTAACTTAGATGTTAGAGCTTAAGTATAGACCCTTAATCGCCCTTATAATACAAACGCCCACGAGGGAATTGATTTAGATGGCCGACTTTGTTAAGCCCCCTGATCTTGCTAAAAATCTACCTAACTGCGGCCCTGAGTACCATCGCCACAGGCTTATTCATATTTTGCAAATGGCATATTCGGGGGAGCTAGCGGCCGCATTGGCTTACGCTGGCCATTGGCGAGCGGCTTGGAAGCAGTCGGAAAGGCAAGATATCCATCGAATTGAGATGGATGAATGGCATCATCGTGCCGGTTTATTGAAGATGTTGCATGAGTTAGGGGCAAAGCCTGTTCTTTGGCGTGACTTGATGATGCGCTCACTGGGCTCTGTTATTTTTCTGGCTTGTTTTGTCAGTGGTTGGTATATGCCAATGTATTTTGCTGGACGCCTAGAGCAGGCCAATATCCAAGAGTACGAAGACGCTGCTTATCACGCCAGTAGCCTGGGCTTAGAGCAATATGCAGCGATTATCAAAGTTTATGCTCAAAAAGAAGTTGAGCATGAAAAATATTTTTTCAATTTGATTGCTAAGCACTGGCTGACGCCGCTAATGAGATCAATCTTTCACTACGGGCCCGATAGACCCTGAGTTGTTTTTTAGTGTTGTTTTTTAGTGCAACTATTTATTGGGCACCACTTTCTTGGTGTCTTTAGCCTTGGGTTTAACAGCTGGTTTTGGCGTTTTCTTTTGATTGGTGTTCTGTTGCTTCATTGTATTGTTCAAAGTCTCAATTCCAGTAAACAAGAGTTGGATAGCGGCATAGGCTGCTAGGAAGATCAGGGGCAAGAGCAGGCCACTGCGAATTTTTTTGCGATCCCGCGCCAGTAGTCGAGGTTTGACACTGACACCTTTAGCCAGCTTGTTCAGATCAGCTAGCAGTTGAGTCATATTCTGGTATCGATCTTCGGGCTTTTTCTCCAGAGCTTTCATCATGATGGCAATCATGGCGCTTGATATTTTCAGTCCAGCATCAAGCGGTGGGGGCGGCTTGTGCACGTGTTGATACAGGGTGTCGAGCAGACTGTTGCCAATAAAAGGAGGCTTGCCGCTGAGGGCAAAATACATAACACAGCCAAGTGAATAGAGATCGGCCCGTTGATCTACGGGATCTCCATTGGCTTGCTCTGGACTCATATACATGGGCGTGCCTAGCAGTGCGCCAGCCTGAGTGAGGCCGTCTTTGGAAGGAGTATTTTCGCTAATTACTTTAGCAATACCAAAGTCAACAATGTGCACCACAGTGCCACCATTCTCATCGCGACTAAGCATGATGTTATCTGGTTTCAAATCGCGATGGATAACGTTGTGTTCGTGAGCATGATTGAGAGCTAATGCCACTTGCTGGAATATTGTTGTTGCTTCAGTTGCCTGTAAAGGACCGTCTCTCGACACCTTCTGCTGCAGGCTTATACCAGTAAGCCACTCCATTACTAAATAGAGTACGTGATTGTCGCTTACACCGAAATCATAGGTCTGGCAAATGTTAGGATGTTTGAGCAAGCTGGCAGCTTTCGCTTCTACGATGAAACGCTGTCGCATGGCCGCATCTTTCGCAGCTTCTGGTTTTATTACCTTGACTGCATAAATGACCTTGGTGAAGCGGTTCTCTACTTTGTAGATCGCTCCCATTCCGCCTGATTTGATTTCGCCTAATACTTGATACTGCTTCGGGAGCTCGTTTTGCAGTAGATCGGGCTGGTCGATTTCGGCAGACATTTTCTATTCTATTTCCGCAGAAGCCTTAGTCTCTGCCGTCGGTGCCGATTTGTCTGCCGGTTTTTCTTCGCTCTGACTGGCTTTTTCCTCTGGCTTTTGCTCAGCTTTTACTTCGGCTTTGTTCTCGTCTTTTGCTTCTTTTGTTTCTTTTGTTTCTTTTGTTTCTGGCTTGGCTTCTGGCTTTTGGCTTGCTACTTTACTTTCTTCAAGTTCTTGTTCCGCTAGCTTCGATTCGATTACCTCTGCTTCAGTTGTTTTTTTAAGCTTACGTAGCACAGTGCTATAAGTCTTTAGAGTAGTCTTACGCTGAGCTGTTGGAATGGTCGTGTCATTCTGCGTGATTGCCACCGACTGCTGCAAGTAAGGCTCGGCGTTACTGTAATCATTTTGTTTGATAAACAGCCTTGAGAGATCAAGTTTGCTTTGCAAGACTTGTCGCGGATCGGCTTGCTTGGCGCGCTCGGTAAAAGCTACAACAGTTTTCTGAAAACCAATTGCTTCAGGAATCTTGTTTTGGGCAACGTTGACGCTGACTAAGTGTTTTAGAGCTGGTAGCCCGTTGGCGCTGCCTGGGCCGTCGCGGCGATTGACCACTTGCAAGACATAGGCGTAGCATTTTTCAGCTGCTGCCCAATCTTTTTTAGCCTCATACTTTGTGCCAAGATTGAGATATTGCTTGATGGCTTCGTTTTGAGCTAATACAGCTTGTTGCGTTTGGGCAGCCACTTCATAAGTAGATCTTATGGCTTTACCGTGGTTCTGGCTCGCCGCTAGACCGGCGCCCAGACCTGCCACACCAGCATGCAGACCGCCGGCTTCCATGATGCTCTGAGCGCCAGCTGGTGCTGTCACTATCGTTGAGCATGAAGTTGTGAGTACTGCTAGTAAAGGAGTGATTGTCTTTTTTGACATGGACTCAAACCATTTTATATATAAAGAAAATTAGAGTTCTAGCTCCTTATTCCACTAAGGACGAAAAGCTAACGTAAAGTCTCCAAATGTTAAGCCTGCCAACTACGGCGCACCTTGGCGCGGTTAGTGTCGGAGCTATTTAGTGCGATTCAAATACAATTCCTGTTCGTGGTTGAATTTTGTAGGTTGTCACTTGATCGACTTGATTTGTTTGACCGGTTTGACCCGTTGGGCTGGCAACGATATCTTGTCCAGTGGGCAGTCCGGTATCAACTAAACGGTGCCAATTTCCTGGCGGAAGAACAATATCTAAGGGCTCCCAGTAGGCATTGAACGCCTGATAAAGCGAACGGCCGCTGTTGTTGGTGTTGCCGTATTGCCAGGCAATGAACCGTGCACCGTCTGAGAAGTCTGCTTGGTATGGCTTTGTGCCGTGCCAGGTGATGGCATCTTCGGCCACTCTACCAATGCCGTGTTGCTTGCGCAGTTCTGTGATCATTTGGGTAAAGCGCAGTACATCTTTGTTCTTTTCTGCCAGCATCCAATCGAGCTGGGTGAGCTTGTCTTGGGGCCAGGCATTGTTGTTGCCATTCTGACTGCGACGCATTTCATCGCCGTACAACAACATTGGTGTGCCTTTTGATAAATAGAGCAGTGCCAGGGCATTTTTTACTTGTTGCACCCGCAACCGCTCGATACGTTGCTGCTCAGCCAGGGGCAGATTCGAGCGCTCTACTGGGCCTTCTACCCCATGATTCCAGCTGAAGTTATCGTTGCTACCGTCGTTATTTTTCTCGCCGTTGGCGTGGTTGTGTTTCTGTTGATATGAAACCAAATCGTTTAGTGTATAGCCATCATGGGCGGTGACAAAATTGACTGAATAGCGTCCAGATTCTGGTCTGAACCACTTTGGCGAACCTTTGATTCGTTCAGCGAGTGTGCCAGTTTGACCGGTGTCACCCTTAATGAATTTGCGCACTGTGTCTCTGAAGTCGCCGTTCCATTCAGACCATCTTTGCTCCGAGAAATGTCCTAGCTTGTATTGATGCGGGCCCCATGCTTCTGCAATTAGCTTCGTGCCTTTCAGTACTGGATCATTTTCCATCGCTTCGATGATTGGTGTTTTAGCTTGCTCTTTGCCATTGACGTCGTAGTTGAAGATCGTAGCTAGGTCAAAGCGGAAGCCATCCACGTGCATTTCTTCTTTCCAATAACGCAAGGTGTCCAAAATCATTTTTTGTACTTGCGGATGATTGGTGTTCATTGTGTTGCCACAACCTGTATGATCCACATACAGTTCAGGGTGACCAGGCACAAGCATATAATAGACTTTGTTGTCGAAACCTTTGAAACTAATTGTTGGGCCCATGTGCCCAGCCTCTCGGGTATGGTTGAAAACAATGTCGAGAATTACTTCTATATTGTTTTTATGCAGTTCTCGCACCATTGTTTTAAACTCAGCTACTTGGGCTCCTTCCGAGCCTGCCATAGCAAAGCGACCTTCTGGTGCCTGAAAAGCTACAGTGTTATAGCCCCAGGAATTGCCTAAGGGTTCTCCGGTAACCGGGTCATTATGGGGCCAATCGGCTTTGTCGAACTGCATTATTGGCATCAGCTCAACGGCTGTGACATTGAGCTTCTTCAAATGCTCGATTTTTTCCAGTAAACCTAAATATGTACCGGCTTTGGCACCGAGTGTTTGATCTGCAGCAGTCATTCCTCGTAGGTTGGCTTCATAAATATGGCTATCGGCCATATCAATACTTGGCGGCTTGTCCCCTTGCCAATCAAATTCACCAGCCTTGACTACAATTGAGCGGGGCATTTCTTCGACACTGTCGGTAGTGCCTTTCTTCAGATGACGATTGGCGTCGCTGGGGTTGCTATTGTCATAACCAAGTGGCCCTTTGGTGCCACCGCTAACGGCTTTACTGTAGGGGTCAAGCAAGGCCATATTTTCATTGATGCGCGAACCATCACGGGCCGGTGAGTATTCACCGTGGGCGCGGAATAAATATTGGGCGCCGGCTGATAAATTTTCAACAAAGCCATGCCAGACGTTGTCGGTTTTTGTCAGCTCTATTGTTCTGCTTGGTTGTTTGGCATCTTTGTTTTCAAATATTAGAAGTTCAACTTTCTTGGCACTCTCTGAAGCCACAGCAAAATTGACACCGTGTTCTGTTACGGTTGCCCCAAGCGGCTCTGGTGAACCGATGCCGACCGCTCCGCTAGATTCAACACCGTGAAATTCTACTTTGGGGCGGAAATCGGGGCGGGCCAGAAAGGCTTGCCATTCTTCGGCCCAAATATCTTTGTATTGGCGGCCATCTCTGGCGAGCTGTTCGCCTACAAGAGCAGGGTGCTCCACTACCTTTGGGGCGTTGGGCCCCTGCATACGCTGTAGAACTTTGTTTTCGGTTGCTCTGGCAGTTGATTCGGCAAAGGCACGCAGCTTATAAAAGTCTTGTTCTGCTTTTTCTGGATTGGCCTTTCTCATTGGCTCAAGCAGAGAATAGAGTGGCTCCATTTGCTTGGCTAGGCGCAGGTGTGTCAGCTCATGGGCCAGTTTGGCGGCATTGTCTTGCTTTTGCAACTCAACCACGTTTTTAGCCACGTCGGCTTTTGTTTCCGCTCCAGGGGTTTTTACTTCCTTTACCCGGGCTAGTGGATTGAACCTGGCCGCTTCGGCTAGTTCTGGATGGTTTAGCTCTTCATATTTTAAGTAGCGCTCAATCGGTATGCCCTTGCCCCAGGGTTGGCTATTAATACCGGCATCATAGGCTCGGGTGAGACCGTGAGAGATAGCTGGTAAGGATGTATTGATAAAGGCCCCGGAGGCCATGGCTTGAGCGCGGTCAGACCAGTTTGTTTGGGTCGTCTCTCCCATCATGCCAGCGACTAAGTGCGAAGTGTCATAGCCCACCATTCCACCGCCAGCACCGACCACGGCTCTGCCACTGGTGCGGGCAAGTAGGCCCATAGATTCTGCTTTGACCAGGCGATTGCCCGCTTCAAAAACGGTGAAGCTGGCCATGGTCGCAACAGAATTGCTAACTCTGGTTTCGCCCTGATTGGGCTTTTTTATAAAGTCGTACATGCCGGCGCCGACAATTTGCGCTCCAGCTTCATGGGTAAGAATTCTTGCTGTTACCCCTTTGGCACCGATTGATTCGCCAAATAGTCTGCCGCTGCCATGCAGCAATTTGCCCGCTATGACATAGGGAACGATAGCGCCGGCGGTTTCGGAGAGAGTCTGTACGCCCCACTGGGCAACGTTATGTACTTCGGCCACTTTGGCTTCTTTGGCCTGTCGATCGGCTGGAGCAAAAGTGTTGTAGATGCGCACAGCTCCAGTGCCATTGGCCATCGGGTTAAGTACGTTCTCTTGAACTGGTGTCCAAATGTTTTCGCCTAGCCAGGTGGGCTGGCTGGAAGCTGATTCAGTTGTTCCATCACTAGCGTCGCCGCCTTTTGCAGTGGTTTCAACCTTTGGGGACGATTCTGGTTGTCGGAATTGCGGCACCTGAATCTTTCCTCGCTCTGGCTGTTCCCAAGATAGTTCTCAAGGGAAAGAGGGTCAATCGTAATTACACTATATGAATAGGGATTGGTTCCTAAAACTGAGCCAGAGGCATGGTTGCAACTACGGGCTATGACTTTGCTAACTTCACGCCCTTTTCACGTTGGGCTCACGACTTATTCACGGTACGCCATTAGAGTTGAGGCATCAGTTAGGCGGAAGCCCAGGGGGGTCTTGGGCGGCAGCTGCTATGGAGAATAATTGTGAAAAGTATGTCTATCCCCAAATTTGCAACCCAGGCTTTGCTTGGCTTGTCTCTGGCTCTTACAGCCCATTTTTCCATCATTCAAGATGTTGCCGCCCGCAATCTATTTGTCTCTCCCGCAGGTTCTGGCACTACTGGTGAGAGCTGGAAGACAGCCTGGCAAGATCCCTCTAAAATTGATTGGACAAAGGTCGCGAGCGGTGATCATGTAGTCATAGATGGTGGCACAAATGGTATCACCTATAAAACAGCAATCACGATTCCGGTTAGTAATATTGTAATTAGACAGAGCACTGGAGCCGGACATTCTGGTCAAGTAACCTTCAGTGGTGTTAACGTCGACAGTCCTTTCGGCAACCCTCAAAGAACGGGAATTACCTTCGCTGGTTCTAATATACATGTCGTTGGTGCTCGACGTTCTGGCATAAAGCTCGATTCTTACGGCGCTGAGGGCGTAAACATTCAGACTAGTAACAATTCTCTGCGAAACGTCGAGATATCAAATCTCAGAGGTTTTCCTCCCTATGCTGGAGGAAAGATTGCTGGTGCCACTATTGGTGGTGCAAATAATCATTTTATCAACTGCGATTTCCGTGACTGTACAGTTAGTGCTCTAGACAAGCCTGTCGCTGGTGTGGCTAATTCAACAGTGTTCAATAAATGTACATTCGGAGCAAACGGCTACGGATTCTTCATGAATTGTGGCGCTGGCATTCTTGGTACTAAAACTGCTGGTGGTCCAACTTCAACAATCTATGCCCATAAGTGTGTTTTTGGTCCATATGTTGACTATGGAATTGACATTGCCAACGGCAATGCTCGTTTGACTAATAGCCTCTTTATGAATGCTCGAATTGCAAACATCAAAGTCTCTCCTGCCGCTGGCAGCACTGCTAGTGTCACTGCATCAAATTGCACCATCTATCAAACTAAGATTCAACAGAATCCGCTCCAAAACCTTCCTTATGGACTACCTCAACAAGCTGTCAGTGTTAATTCAGCTGGTAGGTTACGAGTGGCAAACTCGATTATCTTTGGTGGATTTGTAGATGTGCCTGCTGCTCAGAAGGTAAATGGTGGAGGCAACGTGCAGTATTCAGTTGCTGGGAATACTGTGGCTCTTGCCCCAACCTTGGTTGATCCGCAATTCGTCACAAGTCATCTCTATGCTCCGACGCCACCTTCCTCTTTCATTCCTCAAGCCTATACAATGTTCGATTTTACTGTGCAGCCAGCTTCACCAGCGCTGGGTAAAGGATCTCCTATAGGCAAAGTATCTGATATCTGTGGCCCTTATGGACCAACTCGGGGCCTGCCCACAGCCGTTGGTGGGCCATAGTTAGTTGGAGCGTTAAACCTAGAGAGTAAGTACAATGAGCCATAGCAAATCAGCAAAGATAATAAGGACATTAAGAGGTGAACGGGCCTCGGCGATGCTTTGCCTCATGCTTGTATTTGCTATGGCTCTCTTGATTTTTATCGCTACTTCTTGTGCCAGTTTGGTCAAATTCTTTACTGCTCATAGACATGCTGAATGTGCTGTGGAGGCTGCTTCATTGGCAGTGGCACGGGAGCTGTCTCAAGTTGTGGTGGAAGACCCTAACTATGGCTTTGTCGCTTTAAGTGATGGCGCCCCTAGTGCCACATCTTCAATTGCCCAGGATGGCAAACCAATTCCAGTCGTTGGAATCAACACACTTGTGGCAACGGCACGCACTAGCATGTTGGTTGCTAAACATCTTAATAACGAAGAATATTTGCGCTTAGCTCGGCTTGATGCCGCTAACACCAAGGCCGCATCCAGGCGCTTAGTAGAAGGTCTCAAGCTGGCTATGCGTGAAGATGCCCGAGCGCCTTTAAGTATCAGTGGAAAAGTGGTTAAACCTTTGACTGTCGCACGTCAGACTTTTATTAATAGCCTGGCTCATTCGCGCACCATGGAAGCGGTTGATCTAAAGAACCTCACCTTAGAACTTGGCTATCTTTCGCAGGGAGGAGCAACTACTACGGCATTGCCTGTTTCGGCAGAGCTGGCTGAAGTACCTGCTGCATTTATTGAGAACGGCTGCTACAAAGCCTTTAGAGATTTGGCTGTGGCTGGACAGTCATTCGTCTTTGCTGCAGTAGGCGCCCAGCCTAGTCTGGTGGCAAAAGAGCAGTTTGTTGCTGATGTCGACAAGTGTGAAATGCCATCAAGCATAGTGCGCACCCGCGCTGAGCTAGAATTTGCTGATTCTCGTGACCGGGTCTTCGGCAATGTCTTATGTTCTGCCTGCGCTGCACCCTTTTCACTTTCTGATAAAGCGGCTGCTGGTGTGATGATCGTCGGTCTGCCTGACGGTTATCCGAGTGGCTATCTTTCTCTGGCTGACTATATTAACGACCCGCGCTCCAGCCGCACCAATATGGAGATGTTTCGAGCTAATGGCGGAGATTATCCCCTTGATGCTCAGGCAATATTGACTCGCGATCTTGATGATGGTCAAACTCGTACATTGTCAAATGTTTTTGTTCAAGGCCTTTATGACTGGATTCGCACAGCCCATGGCCGCGTCAAACTAGACTCTCTATTGGCTGTGATTGGTGGACGCATGCAACCTTCCATTGGTTCGATGGCTTACGGGCAGTCACTTATTTATCGTTTTGATAAGAGTGGGGCTGTGGTTGTCGATGGCTATTTCGTCTCTGATGTGCCCAATCAAATTGTCCATGACCGTCAGGTTTATACTCTTGGCCTCAATACATTGAGAGCAAACAATGCTTTGTGGACAGTGGCCTTTCGCGACCAGGTGCATAACCTTGGTATTGCAAACGGTGGTAAGCACTGTGGTCAGTTGATGGAGTTGGATGGCTGCTTGCGCCCAGCTGGTAGCTTGTACGCTAAGGCGCTGACCAGCAAACATGGCGATTTGGAGCGTAAGAGCTACTTTGATGGTGGTCTTGCCGTGGAGTTCGTCATTTCCTCGCCGCAATACAACTGACAGTGTTAAAATCCCTCTAGCTCTTTAGTTGAGGGAAAATTGCAGATTCAGATTGCACATAGAAAACTACAGTTGGCAGCCTTGCTCAGTGGCGTTCAACTGGTTTTGCTGTTGGGCTTTTGGGCTCCGGCACAAGCTGGTGAATTTCCTACCAAGAAGGAAGTAAAGGAAGCGGCCCAGCTTTCCCTTCAGGACATGGCTTCCTTTCGCAGTGCGCAGCAGAGCTTTAGCATTAAGTATCCCAAGAATTGGGGTAAACTGGAGCCGAGAGATAGCCCGATAGTTTGTAAGTTCATTATTATGGGTGGCCTAGCGAGTTATCGAGTGGCGGCCGAAAACTTGCCGGCTGGTACTACTCTGGCTGATTATTTCAAAGTTACAACTGAGCAAGTTAAGGCTGCCATGGCTGCTCAAAAAATGCCAATCACTGTAGTTAGTGAGAGCGACAGTAAGTTAGCTGGCCAACCCGCCAAGAAATCTGTCTATACATTTACTTTCGAAGACTCGTCCCGTACTCCTAAAATTGAGCAATATTTGGTTGTTAAGGGAGATAAGGGCTACGTATTTAATTACACCGCTGATAGTGAGCTGTTTGATGATTTTCACGCTGTGATTGAGAGGGTGCTTGATTCGATGGAGTTTCAGTGAGCGACCACGAAGATCCACAATTTAAAAATTGGCTAACAGCAAGAATGAATGCTGCTAACCTCAGCCATGCTGAGAGAGCTGAGTTTATGCAGTGGATACTGAAGCGGAGCGAGCCTAATTCTAAGGTTTCAGAGTCACCCTCTAAGCTTGGTCGCGTTAAGAAGAAAGAACGGCTAAAGCAATTGAAAGAGTGCTTCGATTGGCTCAAGGTAAGAATTACTGAGAGTGATCTCTCTGAGAGCGAGCAGCGCGAATTTGATTCATGGTTGGCTAGCAGGGCGCGTGAGAGCAACCTCTTAGATGATGACGATGAGTAGAGCCAGAATACTATTTTTCAACCTGGCTTTGCTGCCAGCCATTTGTGCCTCTCCATTTCTTAGTGCGTTAGCTCAGTCGCCAACTTTTCAGCTTGGTACAGAGAAAACCCATGTCATTCCTCAAGCTTTGCAGGCTGGCGAAACTTTCAATGCCGCTAATTTACCCCAACAGAATATCAACGGTTGGTATCGCATTCCTCACTGGTTTGCCGGATTGACCGAGCGTACCAAGGTCTATTCTGATATGGGGGGATCGATTAAGGACATACGTCGACGGGAGCGTGGCCGCCAAGTTGATGCCAAAGGCCATGTTTGGGAAGCTAGGCGGGAGCCCATTCGCTACGATATCGAAGAAAAGAATATGATTGTGCATACTGTGCTAACAGAAGAACTACCATTGAAGGTGGCTCGTGACCAGGTGGTGATGCGCTACTTCGCCTTAATGATCTGTGAAAACATCAAAACTCACCGCATCATTAAGAGCTTTCAAACACAGCAGATTCATGTTTTTACCCCTAATCCTGATGGCTCGATAAACGCTAGTATTGAGCAAGCTATCTATTTCAATGCCGCTGGCGTTTTTCAGAACACACTGCCGGTGCGAGCTTCTTATGTAGAGCATAAGCTAGCCGATTTTGAACCAACCGATAGGGACGACAAATTTGATTATAAAGGTTCATTTGTGCGTTTTTTGGAGTCTACTGGTCAAGCTAGCCTGATTCCGCTGGATGCATCTTCTTCTTCTTCTTCTTCTTCTTCTTCTTCGCCTGAGGCCGGCGCTAGGCCCTAGCGCTTATCTTGTTCTGATTTTAGTTAGGTTAGGCTATTTCCTCTTGGCGTAGAAATAACCCTGGACAAAACTCTGTTCTTTGTCTGGCATGCGCAGAACAATATAGCCTGGTAGCAAGCCGGTTTTGGGGTCAAGTTGTCCGAAGGCGATACGAATGCCATAGCCATCGGGCGGCATAAACATAGCCGTCTCTGGTAGGTCCTTCCCAGCAACTTGCCATTTCATGTGTACGTGACAGCTAGCCTTACCCACCGGGGCGCCATCTTTTACTACAATCTGTTGCCCTGCAAGTTTCCCGTCAAGACCAAAGAAAAAGATCACAAATTCGCGGTCGGCGAAGAAGTCACGACCCTGGCGAATAGTCAAAATGTCATTGGCTATTTCAGCATTTTCTACTACAAAGGGCTGGCCGTGAATGCGTCCAGCCGCTGGCTTTTGCGGAAAAGCCAGCGATGCTGCCGGAGAGCACCAGGCGCTAAGACTCTTCTTTTGCGCCTCTTGAGCTTTTTTCTGAGCCTCTTGGGCCGGGGTCAGATTGGTTACGTTGGTCGACCAACTCTCTTCGCCCACCATCCAAGTACCGTCTTCCTTTTCCATCTTAATTTTGCCGGTAGTGGTGCTACGCATCGGTTTGTTGGCCGTAGTCTTGTCACCGAAAGCGGTGCTCATACCCTTGGCCATGTTGCCAAATCCCTTTGTCATGGCGTCGGGAAATTCACCAGCGTCGCTGGCTTTGACACTTAGTTCTGCCGAGTCGCCGTTCACCACGACGGCTGTAACAGTGACATTGCGTGGCTCCATTGCCTTTACCATGCCAAAAAGCCCGGCCATCATTTTCTTGCCGGCCTCTTTGTCTTTGGCTTGAGCTTGTCTTTCCTTCTCTTCTTGTTCAGCCTTTCTCTTGCTTGAGCGAAATGGTGCTAGTTCGTCAAAACTGTTGGCCTTAAGCAATGTCTGGTGGTAGAGGAGGTAACGTTCTTTAATGAGATTTTCAATTTTGCTGCCGTTGCTTGCGCCTGCAGAGCTAGGTGTTGGCGACGCCGAGGCATTTGACGAAGATGCCGTTGTGGTCGGGCTCGTGGACTTTGCCTCCTCTGCTCGTGCAGAGTAACTGCTGCAGGTGATTGCCAGAATGAGAAATGTCAAGTTTCTCCGCGCTTTAGTTGATAGTTTCAGCAAAGATTTTCTCTCTTTTGGTGACGACTCACGCTTTTAATTTACCTTATATGCTCTGGTTTAAACCTATTACTTGCAACTACAGGCTGCGTTGTCTCTGTGGTGCATTAATGCTGGTATCATTAGCATCCTTTAGCCAAGCTGGACGGAAAGCTGACTATGTTCAATTCGATTAAGCAGACTAATTGGTCGCTATTTAAGATTAATTGCGAAAAGGTAAATGCAGGAGATCTATTGCTGGCGGAGCGCTCATCCCCGATTTTAGGGTACGACCTCAGCACTGCTGATGGTGCCATGATGTTGCGTCAGTTCAAGAAGGTCGCCGACTGCGAAACTGCCGTAGCTTGGATAAGTAAGTACGGCTTTCCCTGGGTTGCCGATCAAGTGCATTTCGACGACATCGGTCTCGAGAACGGTGTGCTGCTTGAAGATATGATTGAGCGCGCGGTTTCTATGTCTTTGTTGTCGCGGTTGGTTGCTCTTGCTAAAGGCCGGGGTAAATTTACTGGCAGGGATATTCTTGCCTGGCCCGTGGCTTTGTCACCGCTCGCAAATGGTCAAAATATACTGCTCAGCAATTCTTGGTGCGACATTGCTGCTGGTACCAAGCTCAGCGGTCGTGAGGCCGCCAAAGACTTTTATCTTGGTCGCCTATCTACAAATCAAGATCTTGCTATTGCATTTGTGCCTGACCGAAAATTGTGGTGCGGCAAATTGACACCGCCTTTGTTCAAGGCTGTTGAATCTGTTGAAGAGGCGGTTTTGTCTGGTGTTGATTTCGTGCCAATTTTTGTAGCGTCGGAGATTGGTGCCAAGGGCTTTGAAGCTGCTGTTCGCTATGCCGCTACGCTGCTTGTGGCTGAGCTACTGCCTCGTTTAATTCGTGGTATTGTGCCAACTGTGGTCTGCCAAAAAACAGCTTCTGGTGAAATGACATTGAACGCCAATTTTATCTTTCCCACTCCTTTTTCGTTGATGGCCTATGAACTCTATAGAGGTTTGCCCAAACGAAACTAGCGGCTATTACTCTGGCCCTGAATACCGGCGATTTAAGAATTGGGAATGTTTTCTCAATCTAATATGTGCTACTTTCAGCTCATGCGCCTATTTCTGTTACTGCTGATACTTCTGGCTAGTGTCTCTGTCTCATCTCCGGCTAAGGGCGAACCCATGCCTTCTGGCAATCAGAAAGTAGTGCCCAAAACCCTTCAGGCTGGCGCTACTTTTGATGACCGCAATTTGCCGCAGCAAACCATTAATGGCTGGTATCGCATACCCGCCTGGTTTGCCGGTGCCACTATTAGAACCGAGACAGTCGACCCTAGTGGTCGTGTGGAAAAAAGTGTCCGCCAACGCGAGCGCGGGCGGCAGGTTGACGCCAAAGGTCATATCTGGGAGGCCAAGCGTGAGCCAATCATGTATGACATTGATCAAGACAAAGTAGTAGTGCATACGATACTTGAAGAAGAGGTTCCCATCAGTGTCGTGAAGACACAGGTAGTGATGGCTTATTATTTTCTGATGGTCTGTGAGCGCAAAAAAGATCGGGTTATTCAAGATAGTTACAGAACCGTGCAGATGCATAGCTTTACGCCAGGTCCTGATGGCTCGATTTATGCCCAAATAGAAAAGTCAGTTTATTTCAGACCTGATGGTACTATCCGAAACGTTTTGATTAATCCAGCCTCGTATATTGAGCATAAGACCCGCGCCTTTACCCCTCTTGATAGCGATGAAAAATTCAATTACAAAGACTCATTCATTGAATTTTTGCAGCGCTCCAATCACCCAGAGCTAATTCCGTAGAGATAATTTCATTAAACTAGATGCTACTTGTGGCCACTAGCAAAATTAGGTGTATATACACCTAATTTCTCAATGCAAAAAGCTCCAACCCTTTTATGGAGTTGGAGCCTTTGTAACACGAAAATGGGGCAGATGACGGGAGTTGAACCCGCGAATGCCGATACCACAAACCGGAGCCTTAACCACTTGGCGACACCTGCCATATCGTGCAGTTTTTATACTAACATGTCCGTCGCCATAGGCTCATCCGCTATTGGCGGCACAAATATTTTGTAACCAATAGAAGCAAATTTCTTACTAATGGCAGGCTAGTTTCTTATTTCAAGCCCAGGGGGCTGAAGATATAGGGCAAGATCCGGGCCAAAACCCCGCCTATTACAAAGGCGGCCGCCCAAGAGCCAAACCATATAGATAGAGCAATTTTCATGCCCCGCTCTTTGATCATAACGCCTACTGTGGCGATGCACGGCACGAATAGGGTAATGACAATCATAGCCGTCACTGCTTGCACGGGCGTCAGCGCCACATCGGCCAGGCCAAAGGAGGCAAAGTCGCGGCGGACGATGCCTAAAATGAAGGTTGTAGGTATGCGCGGGTCGTTAGGTAGATTTAGCCAGTTGACGACTATGGGCTGTAGCACCTTGATAATTAAGTCGAGCAAGCCGACCATTTGGGCCAGAGTAACGACGAAGCCAGCCAGGAAAAACATGGGAGTGGCGTCAACCAGAAAATTCCATGATTTTTTCCAGGTCTTGCGCAGCACATTATCAAGCCGCGGCAGACGCATTGGTGGCAAGTCAATCATCAGGCCTTGTGACTTGCCCGGTAGCACCAAATTGAGCAACACACCCGTGATAGCCAGGATGCCAATTACTACAAACAGGTAGACGGCCCATGCCGCTCCACCACCGGCTCTAGCCAGGGTACCAGATACCACACCTAATTGGGCTGAGCATGGTATTGCCACTCCCAGTAGTGCGGTGGCTATAATTTTTTCTCTGCGGGTGGTCAAAAGGCGAGTAGTGATTGTCGCCATCGTGACACAGCCGAGGCCAAGGATGAGAGGAATAATAGCTCGGCCATTGAGACCAATTTTATTCATCATGCGGTCAACTAGGACAGCCAACCTGGGCAAATATCCAGAATCTTCCAAGAGTGAAAGGCCAAGGTAAAAGCCTATAACGAGCGGCATCAACAGACCAATCAAATAAGTTACCGTTAGGGTGGCGAGGCCATATTCGCCAACAAAGACGTTACCTAATACTGAAAGAATGTTGTGATATGACCAAAAATTGAAAGCAATTTCGTCGGCGGGAACCGTCTTGGCACTGATTGCTTGATCTAGTTCCTTGCTGGCCGCAACGTTTTTCAATGTGCCCTGGGGAAAATCAAACTTCTTGTCGCCTACGGTTATGGTGCTAGGAAAGATATTGGCAGCCAATCTTCGGATGTTTGGCTCGTAGTAGACCTTCATCGTTTGCTTTTCGGTGAAGTCGACTAGATTGCCAGCTATCCAAACTCCCAGCATTTGATAAAAGATCAAATAACAAACAGCAAATGATATGGCTGAACCCCAAATTGGATGGAGCAGCAATTTCCCTAGCTTGTTAGAAAACGAGCGCTTAGTGCCGCTTTGAACAACCGATGCTTCAACTAAGTCGTTGACAAACTTGCGGCGGAAGCTGTATATCTCCGCTCTATGGCTGGGAGATGTAATACCACAGGCAGTGGCTGTAGGCTCATCACCTTCTACGATTAAAACGGCCATAGCCTGAGTAATTTCATTAGCAGCTGAAGATTGATTGAGAATTGGTTCGATCAGTTCAAGCAGTTCCGGTCTAATTTTACCGGGTCTGGCTTTAGCTACAGCGGCCTTTATTTCTTCTATGCCTTCGTCTTTGACAGCTACGCACGTCAATACTTCGACACCAAACTCGGCAGCCAGTCGGTTCAAATCAATGGTGATACCGCGATGTTTGGCTTCGTCCCACTGGTTGATTACAAGAATGAGGGGCTTGCCCATCTCCACCAGTTGCACGGTAAGAAAGAGGTCGCGCTCAAGAGTTATGGCCGAAACTACGTTAATGACAATATCTGCCGACAAAATCATTTTGCGAGCAGCACGCTCTTCATCGTTAAGGCTTGAAACACCGTATATCCCTGGCGTATCTGCCAGTTCGTCTTTGCCTAGATGACCCCGGGCAATGTCTATGGTTGTTCCAGGATAGTTGGAAACGTCTGCATCTGAGCCTGTTAGGGCATTGAATATTACCGATTTGCCGACATTGGGATTGCCAGCCAGAACGATGCTCTGAACTTTGTGGTCCTCAGCTTTTGACGCCCCCCGGTTGTGGGAGGTGTTGGCTGTGTTCAGTTTTGTAGGAGGAGACATGGTTACAACCGTCGGCGACGGAATCTAAGAGGCTTATTGAGAAATTGTATCAATAGATTAGGTTGCTATGTACTACCTTTGAGTAATGCCTCATGAGACTTAACCAGTACTGTGGTAACTTTGAGCCTTGCTCGCCGAGCGTATTGTCTGTATTGCTCTGGGGCTTGGGTTCCGGGACTATCAAATGGAAGCTAGTAGTAATTGATCATTAAGCAAATTTTGAAAAGTAAGAAAGCTTTTGCGCTCTTGTCAACAGCCAATGTCTTGCTAGCCTCCGTTTGTGCTTTCTCTTGTGCTGGCTGGTCGGCTGTCTGGGCGGCTGGCGAAACTAAAACTATCAAAATCGCTGCAAATGAGAATACTTCCACTAATACCAAAGACGCTCCGACCTATACCCTTGGCGCCAAGGAAAACGGCGTACAAGAGATGGTCTTGGCTAATGGCCTTAAGGTGCTTCTATTAGAAGAGCACTCTTTTCCTGTGGTCACCAGCATGGTCGTCTACCGAGTAGGCTCGCGCAATGAGAATCTAGGTGAGACAGGCTTAAGCCATTTGGTTGAGCATTTGCTTTTTGAGAAAGTTGGTCGCTACCGAAAAGGCGAGTTGGCCGCCACGATTGCTCGCAATGGCGGCATGTTCAACGGCTTTACCAGTGATGACTTTACTGTATTTTTTGAGACACTCAGCCCGGCTAAATTACCGATTGCATTGCGAATTGAAGCTGATCGCATGCACTCTGCCACATTTACTGCTGAGGATGTCCAAGCTGAAATCAAGCGTATTGAAAAAGAGTTAGATACCGAAGCAAAAGACGCTGCCAATCTCCTCAATAAGGAGGTCCGTTCCGCAGCATTTCAGTTGCATCCATATAAGAACCCCACTATTGGTTGGCGCAGCGACGTGCAGAAGCTCACTTTAGATGACGTGAAACGTCATTACCGTGACTATTACCAACCGTCTAATGCCACTCTTGTAATTGTTGGTGATTTCGACACCAAAGCTCAGGTTGCTCAGGTGCAGAAATACTTTGGGCCGATTGCCAAAGCTGAGCCACCGCGAGCGGTGCGTGTGGTTGAACCGCCTCAGCGGGCGGAACGGCGTGTTCTAATGAAGTATTCTGGCAATTCAGATGTGGTGGCAATGGCCTACCACGCCGCCAATATTCAAGATGCTGATGCTGCTGCCCTTGCTGTTTTAGAGAAGTTGCTGGTTTCAGGTGTCGGTGGGCGACTGAAGACCAAACTAGTTGACTCAAAAATTTGCAGCAATGTTCGTTGTACTTTTGAAGCAAAACGCGACCCTGGCCTTTTCACTATTAATCTGGCTTCTACGCCGGGTACCAGTGCCCAGAAAGTAATTGAATCTTGTCAGTCGGTGTTGGAGCAATTGCGCAGCACCGCAGTGCCTGAGGCAGAATTGAAGCGTGCCCGCAATCATGCTGAGTTCCACGTCTTGGCTGAGCGCGATGGGCCATATAGAACAGCCTTTCACCTTGCTTACGCTGAGAGTATCGAGTCTTGGCCAGCAGCTTTTGCTTGGTTTACCAAAGTGCGCGCCGTCTCTTCCTCTGATATTCAGCGAGTGGCCAAGCGCTATTTCAATCAAGAAAACCGTGTGCTCGGAGTGCTTTCTGGTGCAGCCAATAAGCCTTTAGCCGTCAAGAAAGATGGCAAGGATAGCTCTACGTCTAAGGATGCCAAAGACTCAAAAGACTCCAAAGATTCTAAAGACTCTAAAGATAAGGATAAGTCTGAGGCAAAACCGGACTCGAAAGCAGATTCGAAAAAGGATTCTTCGAAGAAAGAGGCTGGCAAGAGTAAATCTGACAAAGACAAATCAGATAAAGACAGGTCAGACAAGGATAAGCTTAAGAAACCTGGTAAAAATGTCCCTCATCATAAGACCGCCTGGGCTGAGCCAAGGTTGCCTTTTGCATTGAGCGGCTGCGCGTATAAGAATGATGATGAGACTGTGGGTGACTTAACTCGATTGGGAGGGCGTGCCCTTCACGTCGCACAGGGCACTTCATCTTCATCTAGTACTGGTACTACGGCCAACAACACTGGCGCCTCTGCTAATAATGTGAAAGCTCCACTTGCCGAGATTGCAGCAAACCGCAATATAAAGAAGGCCGTTCTAAAAAATGGCATGACAATTGCCGTTCTTGAGACAAAGCTTAGTCCGTCTGTGCAGATCATTGGTGCTGTCAAGGCTGGTGAAGCCTATGAGCCTGTTGGTAAGCGGGGCGTGTCGGCAGTTTTGGCTCAGTCCATGGCTGATGGTTCCCCCAAATATAGTCATCAATTGGCCGTAACGGTTCAGGATGAACTGGGTATAGCACCTAGCTCAATGGTGCGCTTTGATTCCGGGCCGCAATGGATAAGTTTTCAAACTCGCTGCCTCTCCCGTGATACAGGTACTCTTCTTGGTCTATTGGCTAGCCAGTTGCATGAGCCGCTTATTAAAGATGCTGATGTCGAACATGCTAAGCAAGTTGTCATCGACCGAGTTAAGCACACTGAAGACACAGTCAAGGCGAGAGTAAAGCGCGCCTTGATGCAAGGCTTGATCGCTCCGAATACTAGCTTCTATCCTCTTGAGCCTATGGATAAGGCCCGTTTCGTTGGGGCCCTGAAGGCCAGTGATCTCTCCGATTTCCATTCTCAGGCCATTCGGCCTGATGCCACGACTATAGTCTTTGTTGGTGACATATCTTTGAGCCAGGCTGTTGAGCTGACAGAACGGAGCTTTGCTGCTTGGAGTGGTAAGAGCACGGCCAAGAAAGTATTGGTGCAAGCCAATCCTCGACGCATGCTCAAGTCATCAATGACCATTGATAAAAGGCAAGACACCATGGTGACTATTGGTCGCCTGGTTGATACTGGCCTGGGCCGGCCTGATTACCCACTGCTTCTATTGAGTGATTGTGCCCTTACCAGTCACCCCATTTTCTCTCGTTTCGCCGAGAAGATTTCAGGTGAGCTAGGTCTTTCGAGCAGCATGAGTCTAGAAGACCTTGCTTCTGACGTTGAGTCTTTACCCGGCACCACTGTATGGTCAATAGATATGCCTTTGGTATCAAATCTGATGCCAGTTGCCGTTCGATCAATTCAGACGGAACTGAAGAAATTTGGTCGCACCGGCTTAACTGCTGAGGAATATTCCGAAGTAAGGCTTTATTTGACCGGGGCATTGCCAGTGCGCTGGATGGCCAATAGTCATTTGGCCGCCCATTCAATTCTTGAGTCGGTTGTGCTTGATGGCGCTTGCGATCCTCTGCCACTAATTCAGCAGGGCATTCGTTCTTCTAGTTTAGAAAGCCTCAATCGTTTTGTGCGCACTACATTTAAGCCAGACCGCGCTACTGTTGTAATTGCTGGTACTAAGCAGTCCATCGGCCAGATTCATGGTTTAAGGCAGGATGAGGGTGGTACCGAATCAGGTGCGTCGCTAAATAGCTCTGGTGCGTCCAGTCGTTAGTGCTGAGCCGAATTTGGCAAAGGGCCAAAATGAGCCCAGATAAGCAGCTACTAATCTGAGAAAAACAAGCAAGTCAAGTGGCTGCTATTGTAAATCATGAAGTGCCTTTAACGATTGCCCTTCTCGTTCTATATCTTCTACACCGATGGTCGCTTATCTGACCGGAGTGATCGAACGAGGTCGCCAAGTGGTGCCGTTTTACTGAAGTTGCTTGAAAACCTTGGCAATTTAACTGTATTAGTCCGTAAAGTGGCTATTGAGCTTAATTCAGAGACCAATGTAAACTTCGGGGAGGTTGTCATTTATTTAATGCGATCGGCTCAAATGCTGCGTCTTGCCTATTTTCAGCCACTTAGACGATTTTACATAAGGGGCAAAAGGCTAACTCTGTGCCGTTCTTCGCTTGCGATGGTGAAAATTGACTTTCTAGTGACAAGTTCGATAATATGCAGCCATGGTTACCCCCAGTGGCGTTGTAAGAGATGACTATAGTGCTCAACTACGATCAAGAAAAACTGGAAATGGAAGGTCTTCCCGAGTATGTGCGTGACAGCGATGTCAGCTCACGGGATGCATTCGTTTCAATTTCCACCAGGTCATTAGCGGAGAGAGAAGCTCTACGTACTGCTTCTACACCTGACTGGCAGTCTTCTCAGCGAGACACCGGTTCTTATGCGCGGGTCACAACTGAAGTGGAGACTCCTAAGTCTGATGAGCTCGAGGCTCTTTGGCCCGGTGTTCACCAAGACTTCTTGCATTCACCTAAGCGCACACCTAGCTTTTATTTGACTATTGGTTTCATGGCCGGTGCCTTCCTTTCTATGATTGGAATTTGGGGCTATTCATCGGTATCGGGAATGATCGCCAATAATCCCCAAGCTAGCAAAGCCACAATTGCTACTGTGGGTACGCCTGCCGCTGCACCAGCAGGGCAGACTGTGGCTGCAGTTCCTAGTGGTGGTGATCCCAATTCGCTGTTGGTGCCAGCGCATACAACTGTTGAGATTCAAACCGGCGATACTCTGGCTGCTATTGCATTGCGCGAATACAAGCGAGTCAGTCCGCGTCTACTAGATGAAATTTGTCGGGCAAATGGTCTTAAGAACGCCAATTTCTTGAGTCTCGGACAGAAAATAACTCTACCTAACTATCAATCAACTGCTCAAGTGCAAGCTCAATCGCAGGTTGCTGCAACTGCCGCTGCTCAAGTACACTAGTACTCTAAGCCTCAGTTGAATACTCAATCTCAGATAAAGCTTGTGTCTGCCGAAACTACCAACGGCTCATCTTCAGCTACTTCACTTTCTGGCAAGTCTTCGCCGACTAGACCAGATAAGAAGCCGTTGTCGCCAGAAACTCGAGGCGACTTCACGGTTGAGCGCATATTTGAGATGCTGGCTGAAAGTCTCGATGGTTACGAGATTCGCGATCCTCAGCTTGATTTGGCTCATCATATCGAGCGGGCCTTTAATACTAAGAAGACTGGAATATTTGAAGCCGGAACCGGCGTTGGCAAGAGTTTTGCTGCGTTAATACCGGCCTTTCTTGCTGGCAAAAAAGTAGTGGTTTCTACTGCCACTATTGCTTTACAAGAGCAATACATGAATAAAGATATTCCAATTCTCAAGGAGATCTTCCCCTTTGAGATTAACGCCGCTTTGCTTAAAGGTCGCGGAAATTATCTGGGTATTAGACGGTTTCGCGATCATGTTCTTGAACAACACATTGACGATGATTTTGTTGATTGGGTCAATAACACCCAAAATGGCGATGTCTCAGAATTAGATTTTGTACCGCCCTATGATATTTGGGGTGAAATCAACTCAGATTCAGACGATTGTCTGCGCAATAAATGCCCGAGCTTCGGCAATTGTTTTTATTTCGAGGCGCGTAAACGGGCTGAGAAAGCCGATATTCTGGTAGTTAATCATGCCCTGCTTTTGGCTGATGCAGCTTCAGGTGGCAGTATTTTGCCACCCTACCAACTCTTGATCGTAGATGAGGCTCATCACCTCCCTGACATTGCCACCGATGCTTTTAGCCGATCGATCAGTAATCGTGGGATTCGTATTTTGCTGGGCAAGGCAGTGAAGCGTCTTAATCCACCTAGCAATTTGATCAATGATATCGAGCATCTTTCTGGTCAACTCTTTGTTCGACTAAACATGATGGCGCGCTCTGCAAGAATGCGCCTGCGGCAGCCTGTAGAAGGTGCTGTAGAGCTTATTTTTGCCCTTAAGACTTTGCGTGACTGGTTAGAGAATCAAACTTTCGAACATATTCTTGATGTTGATCTATTGAGAGAGAAAGCTCAACTCAAGGCAAAGAGCATCATTAGCACCATATCTGGTTATTGTGCCTGCCTTGAATTGATTGCCGCTCCCAGTGCTGAATGGGTGATGTGGTTAGAGCGCACAGAAAGACAAGAGGTCAAAATCGAAGTGGTGGCCGCTCCACTTGATCCCTCGCATTTCATCTCTGATCTACTCATAAACAAAGGTGGTTTAGAGACTTCGGTATGGATGTCGGCAACACTGGCCACTGCTGGTGATGATCCCTTTGAATTCTTCAAGCGCTCAATCGGTGTTGATAGGTACGTTATTCAAGATCAAGTTCCCAGCCCTTTTGATTTTGAGAATCAGGCCTTGCTCTATCTCCCGCCGAACATGCCTGAACCTAATCATTCTGATTTCTTGCAAGCTGCCTTGATTGAAATCGAGCGAATTATCGAATTAACTGAAGGGCGAGCCTTTGTACTTTTCACTAGCAGGGCTGCGCTTAACAACGCCTATCAAGCCCTGGCTCCGCGCATGCCGTATGAATCGCGCAAGCAGGGTGACATGCCCAGACAGAAACTTGTGGAATGGTTCAAAGCTACTCCTCATGCTGTTCTATTCGGCACCTCCAGCTTTTGGGAAGGGGTCAGCATTGATGGTGAGCAACTCAGCTGCGTGATTATTGATCGCATCCCCTTCCAAGTGCCCGATGATCCGGTCTACGAAGCCCGCTGCGAGCAGATGAAGGAAGATAGTGATCGCAGTTGGTTCAATGATTTAGCCTTGCCTCATGCCACCATGCGTCTTAAGCAGGGTGTAGGACGCTTAATCAGAACCCGAAAGGATCGCGGGCTAGTAGCGATTCTCGACTCTCGTTTGACCAAAAAATATTACGGCCGTAAGATCATTGAATGCTTACCGCCGATGAAACTAATTCGTTCATTGCCGACTGTAGAGTCGCGCTTGATGGAAGATTTTCTTGATCTTGGTCAAGACTACTTGGGTTAGAGAGGCTTTTAGCCAAGCTCTGTTTCTTCTTCTGTTTCTGCAATTGCCTCTTGAGTTCCGTCGTGGCGTACCAGGCAAACTGTGATTGGGCAATTGTCTACAATGTAGTGCAAAATTGGGTCTTTTTTCATCAAAAAGAAATTCGGGCCACCAATATTGGTGGTGCCGACATAGAGACAATCGGCTTTTAATTCAATGGCTGCTTGGACGATACCACTGGCAACCTCTCCCGATTTGACAATGCCTGAGGCTTTGATTCCTTGACTTTGCAAATCTTTGACACATTGGTCTATCTGCAACTGGGCTTTGTCTGTTGGTCTATCTGACGAAATCAATTGGGCGATAACGCCCAGCTTCTCAGGGTCTGGAATAATGCGCAGCAAAATAATTTCAGACCCTGTCGCTTTTGCATGGGTCGCTGCCATTTCAATGGTCTTGGCGCTACGTTTTGGAGAGCTAAATGCTACTACCAGTTTCATTGTCTTTTACTATCCTTGATATGCAGCCTAAGCGTGCCAGATTGATCTAAGTATCATATAGGTAACTGCTGCCAATGTAGCTGCTACCGGTAGAGTTAACACCCATGCCAATAAAATTAGCTTCATAGTTTTCGGATTGAGTTTGTCTTTGCCGTGTACTGGAATGGTTCCGCCAGCTACCGCTGAACTCAAGGTGTGGGTGGTGCTTATTGGTGCTCCAATGTGCGAAGCAATCAAAATGATTACGGCTGTGCTCATTGAAGCGCCAAAGCCCTGGGAGTGGCTGAGTTTTTCTCTACTAATCTTGGTGCCGACTGTACGAATCACTCGCCAGCCGCCAATGATGGTTCCAAGTGCAATGGCAAGAGCCGCTGAGCCCATAACCCAGCCAGGTACCTCATTGCTATGGTAGCCATAGCTAGCGAATTGTGTGGCGAGAATAAGGGTGATTAAGCCCATAGTCTTTTGGCCGTCGTTACTGCCATGTGAAAAGCTCACAGAGGCGCTAGAAAAAATGTGCAGCCAACGCATTACAGCGTGCTGTTCTGGCGCTTTCTTCGCATCGACTTCGCGCTCTTTTTCTTTGGTTATTTTCAGGGTGATCCAGGTGGTGATATAGCCTGCGGCGAAGCCTACAAGTGGGGAGATTAAGAGTGCCAGAATTACTTTTTGTAGCTCATGCCATTCCACACCAGTGCGCCAATCGGCACCGTTGGCCACAGCGGCTGTGATTCCAGCTCCGAACAAACTGCCAATTAAGCAGTGAGAGGAACTAACCGGTATGCCGTACCACCAGGTAATTAAGTTCCAGACAAGTGCTGCTATCAAAACTGCTACCACTATTGGCAGTGTCACCGATGCTGCGGGAATAATTTTAGTAATTACTTGAGCGACGGCAGTGCCGACTAGCAAGGCCCCCATAAAGTTGAGGATGCCGCTCATGAAAATCGCCACGCTTGGCTTTAGGGCCTTGGTGTAAATCACCGTCGCGCAGGCATTGGCTGTGTCGTGGAAGCCATTGACAAAGTCAAAGCCGAGAGCAAGTGCAATTGCCAGCACTGCTATAACTGTTTCTAGTTCCATCTAATTCTTCTTTACTGCCGTTCTTAAGTTTGCTAAAAAGTCTTTTCGCTGAATCTATACTTGATAGCGTTGTAGCAGGTCCAGGGTTAAGGGCGAGTTAAAGCCAACAAGGTTTTTCTTAAACCTAGTTTAGAAGCTGATTGTCAGGAAGCCTTCAGTAACCGTGGGTAGCCACACTCGCCTCTACTGGTTCAAGTTCACTTGGATCTGCATAGACCCAAAGATCTCCTTGTCTCCACAGTAGTGGATGATGCACGAGATATCTATATACTAGTAGCTGACGAATGATGCGACGAGCTGATGGATTTTGCTCTCCGCGCCTATCGTTAGCAAGTCGCGTGCGCAACTGAATGGCTTCGCGCTTTGTCCAGCAATATGCCGGCCCCGGGTTATTGCCTCTAGAACGACAAAGTATCGCTACTTTGCCAGAGGGCTGTTCCCAACCTAAAACGTAATAATAATCTTGGTTCATCACTGATAATAATAAGTCATATTCAAAATAAGTCCAGTGAAGAGTAGCCAATAAAGGCCATGGAGAGTATGGATTCAAGCGCCCAATCTTTTGCGAATATAGTGATCTTTCATCCAGCAGCTATCGGGGATGCCGTCTTAGCTACACCTGTTGCTGCTACTTTAAGGCTAAATTATCCTGGTGCAAAAATAACTTACTGGTCTCACGCTTCTCTTCGTCCGCTTCTTCTTGGCCTCTGTCCTTCTATCGATGAGTTTGTCGATTTTCACAAAGAAGTGGGCTTCTTTGAACTGCGTAAGCAGTTATTGGCAATGAGACCAGACCTTTTTATTGATCTATCTAATTCGTTTCGCGGCGAGTTTCTCACCAGCTTCACCCAGATCAAAGCTTGGCACTATGACAAGAGCGACAGCAATACGCCTGCTCAGCAGCATGCGGTGGGCAACTTCTTAGAGACCATTCGTCCGATTTCACCGCAAACTCCTGAGCGACTTTTCCCCACGCTCTACCCTGATGCCATTGCCGAAAAATTGGTTCCAGAGTTGGTGGCAGCGCATAACATGGTTCTTGGGCCGTTAATTGGCTTGGTGCCTGGGGTTGGCCATCTGCGTCCTCATCGAGGTTGGATTTTTGACGGCTGGGTCTATCTCGTTAGACGTCTACTAGAGGACTCAAAGCATATACCGGTGCTAATTGGTGGGCCGGAAGATTTTGAGTTAGCACAACGCATAAATATGGAATCAGGTTCACGTTGCATCAATTTGTGCGGTCAACTGCAACTGGACGAGACTGCTGCTGTTTTGAAATGTTGTGATGTGGTGGTGTCTGGAGATACCGGCCCCGCTCATATCGCTGTAGCCGTCGGCACTCCTGTAATTGGTTTATACGGACCAACTTATCCCTCGCGCAGCGGACCGTATGGCAACTTTGATCAAATACTTGATCAGAATCAGGCTTGCCAGTGCATTGGTGCGAAATACTGTCAACTCACTGGTCCTGGTCAGCCAGGCGAATGTATGGGCAAAATTATGCTTCCTGAAGTGCTAGAGAAAGTGCGGCAGGTGATTGGTACTGAACCGGCGGCAACCGCTCCCGACGAGCAATTCGAAACTCCACCAGGAGTATTTCTCGAGCCTGAAGTCATGCGCGAAATGGAAGAGTTTATGCGTTCGCAGAAACCGCCTGACGTCGACGGACCCTAGTCGCATACTTGCTTATTGGTGTACTGGTTAGCTTGTTTACTGGCTGGTCGGCTTAAACTGCGTGCAGCATCATTTTGGCTGGGCCGGTTAGCTGTTCTAAGCGAGTTTTCTCTTTGTGATTGAAATACACTTTCGTATAGTTTTTCCAGTTGCGGTTGAAGTCGCTCACTGATAGCTCTTTTACCACAGCCCTCGGTAGTTCTAGATTGACGAAGTCGAAGCTGCCATCAGAATAGTGCGCTAGTCTCTGGGTGGCATCTTTTTGCACCACATATGAAGCAATTGTTTGCCATCTGTTTTGGTCGAAGACTTGCAGTTTGATCATGAGTGAAGCCTGTGCTTCCATAGCTTCAAATTTCATGAGACGGCAGTAGTGAGATAGTGAGGTAATTTCAAGAGTGCCTTGTGAAAAGAAGAGTTCGTGATCGTCTGCAATTTCAACTTGCCTTTGGCTTTCTCTTTTGCTCTCAGCTTTTTGCGGAGCTGCCGGTGGTGTCATATCGATTGTAGAAGGTGGGTTGGAATTGAAATGCGAGTTCGAGTTAGGCTGTCGATTCTCTGCAGCATTTTCTGCAACTAAATGAAGGTGTGGTCGTTGCGAGGCGAGTTTAGCCGCGGCTTGCCATTGATTTTGTCTCTCTTGTTCAGCTGCTAGGCGAACTTCTTCAGCTTTGAGAAATTCAGCTTTAACGCGTTCTGCTCTTTCTTTGGCAGCCCGCAGCTGCTCTTCTCTTGCCTCGGCTGCTTGCTTCTGTTCTAACTTGGCAGCCGCCAGCTTCTTAGCGGTTGATTCTAGCTCTACGTGTTGCTCTAGTTCGTTGTTTGAAATGGAGAAGCTATTTAGTACAACCGACGGAATGATGTCGGATGGCATTGCTGGTCTGGCGTAGTGAGCAAGGTCAAATTTTGCCCTTGAGGTTTCAGTGAAGAATTGACGTTGATAGATTTGTGCTTCTTCGGCGGTTGGTAAAAGTAGAATCTGCGAAGGAAAGATGAAGGCGTAGTTGTTGAAGCCGTCGCAGCGGTTGGCAACTTCTCCTCTATTTATAGTCAGAATCAGACGGGCAAAACGGGCGTCGCCATATTCTCTTAGAGCAATGCTTGCCAAGCTCTCACCTGCTTTCACAGTATGCTTGATTCTTGCTCCTGTGTTTACGGATCGACTTTTGACTTGATTCTGCATCTGCGTTTTCCTGATGAAAGAAGTTGTCGCTGCGAAAATGAGGTCTCTCGCTTGGTGAGAATATCTATGCGAGTTAGGAAAATCTTGGACAGCGGCAAAGGTTAAATCGCTTCGCCCAAAATCCTGGTCTTCTTTTGGTTTGCGTAAAGCTAGCTTGTAGGAGACGGGCGTCTTGACATCCGCCTTCTGTACAATTATATTTAGGCTTCCGCCAGAGCTTTTTCTGTTAGCCGGATGCTCAAACTTACTAATCGAAGAGCTTCCTTTATATGGCCAATAACAATGCGCCCGCAGCCGCTGCAACCGATTTAGAGAATCAACCAGCCAAGCCCGTAACTCCGGCTGGTGAAACTCCTGCTGGCCTGCTTAAAGACGCCGGTGCTGGGGTTCCTGACAAGAAGCCGGAAGGCGGTCTTGAGAGTGGTACTACGCTTCCAGAGAAGTTCCGCGATGCTGCCGGCATAGACAGACTACCTGCTCCAGGTACCGTTAATGGCACTGCTCGCAAGGTTGAAGATGATGCCAGTTTTGGTGGGCCAGTAAGAGTGCGCCAGCAAGAGAGCATGCAGACACCCGACGGTAGAACTGTCAACGGCAGGCTTTATACGGTGCAGGGCCAGGAGTATTTTGCTCAAACACAGGGCGAAAACCGCCGTATTTACGCTGTTACCCGCAGTGAGAACGGCGCTCCTACACTACAGCCAGGTGATCCTAAGGTCGTGCGCCCTCCTCGAGATGGTGATCCGTCCGTAGTTAAACCCGATGATGTAGCCGGGCGCACGAGAAGAGACGTTGATCCGTCTGTTGTTAAACCCGATGATGTAGCAGGGCGCACGAGAAGAGAGGTTGATCCGTCTGTTGTTAAACCCGATGATGTAGCAGGGCGCCCGAGAAGAGAGGTTGATCCGTCCGTAGTTAAACCCGATGATGTAGCAGGGCGCCCGAGAAGAGAGGTTGATCCGTCCGTAGTTAGATCCGATGATGTAGCCGGGCGCCACAGAAGAGATGGTGATGGGAAGACTGAAGAGCCGGGCGCCCGTCGTGAATCTCTGGCTGCGAAGCCTGAGGTGCCAGCCACACGTCAAGCCGACGCCGATGCGCCCGCCAGAAGTCGCGATGGCACGCCTTCGCGGGATCCCGCATTAGTTGATAGAGCTGAGCAGATTCGCAAATCAACTACGCCCAGTGAGCAATTGCAGGCTGCCCTGCCACTTCCGGCTGAGAAAGCAGCATTACCAGCGACTCCAGGAGACAACAAAGGGCAAAATCACGGTGATAATAAGGTCCAAACTCCCGGTGGTGTGAATCCTGGAAATCCCGATTTCAAGCCAGGAAGTGATAACAAGGGTACTCCGGCCGTTACCGTTCCTGATGTTAAGCTTCCCGGTGCTGAGACTAGGGCTAATCCCGGCGCCAATCCTGTCATAGAGCCGCGCTCCATAGCACCAATTGTGGACGGTAAGAGTTTGCAGCAAGTGGTTGCTGAAAGTAAGCCATTCCAGCAGTTGCCGCCCGAGAAGCAGGCTGAAATTCTCAAAGGCTTGAGTGAAGTGCCTCGGCAAATTCCCCTGCCTAACCAAGGTGACAAACCTGCCGATTCTGGCGCTAAGCCTGTTGATGCTGGAGCCCGGCCTGTCGATCTTGGGGCAAAGCCTGCGGATCTTGGCGGTAAGCCGATTGATCTTGGTCCTAAACAGGACCCCTCAATAAAGGTGGCCGAGATCAAGCTGCCAGAGGGTAAACCTGTTGACGTAAGACCTGGTGAGGTCAAGCCTGGTGATTTAGTTCCCGGAAGAGGGTTAGATCCCGCTGGCAATCCACTGAGAGGGCCGGATGGAAATCCGATGAAGTTTAGCGACATGATCGCTGCTGGCATTAAGCCTGGTGACATTCTGAAAGCGGGCGAAATTAAACCTGGTGACGGGCTTAAGCTCGGCGAAGGTCTTAAGCCTGGAGATGCTCAAAAGGCAACTGATGCAATCGCCGGCAAAGCGATTGATCCGGCACTTTTGACTAAGCTTGGTGAGGGGCTTAAGCCTGGTGATAAAGTTGCTTTGTCTGGGGTTGAAGTGCCTGTCGGTAAGTTGACTGGTGATGCCCTCAGCGGTGTGAAAGATACTAAAGGTGGTGTCAGTGATGGTGCTGCAGCAGCCACGACTTCTGCTCTTTCGGACATGGCTAAAGCACTCGGTCTGAGTGCAGATGTTGCTCGCGGGTTGGACGGCAAGGCTGCTAATTTGCACGATTCTAAAACAGCAGATGGCGCACTAAAAGCAGCAGCCGATGCTCTCAAACCAACTACCATAGAGGCTGGTAAAGCTTCTGTTTTGCCTGGCGAAGCGGGGGCTAAGGCTGAAGTGAGAGCTGACCTTAAGGGGCTAGATGCTGCGCGTGCCGACAGTGCACTCAATATCGCTGCGAAAGCTATAACACCTGAGGGGCTTCTACCAGGTGGTAGAGACGCTCAGAAGGCTGACGGTGCCCTCGGTGCCAAAGGTGAAGTGACTGGTAAGTTAGACTCTACTGGTAGGCCTGAGTCTCTAGTTCAGAAGATTGAGAACTCTCTAGCCTCACCATTGGTAGCGGGGCAACGTCTCGAAGGCGATAAAAATGCACCCACTGTAAAGGTTGATCAGGTGCCGTTGGCGGGAGACAAGCTTGACCCTAACACCATAACTAAAATTGAACTAGATCCAGATAAAAAGCTTTCTGATACTACTGGTAGTGCTGCCAAGTTTGATGAATTGCTTGATAAAGCGAAGAAACAAAGAGAAGAAGAGAAGTTTGACGAAGAAGACCAGTTAAACTCGCGCAATGCTATGATGATGGCTCTGTTGGCGCAGAAAAAACAGAAACAAGAGCAGGAAGAGAAGGAATTTCAGTTGCGCAACGATGATGCGAAGAAGAAAGATGAAGACAAGCGGCGCCGCTATGTAGTCAAGGAAAAAGAAACCCTTGAGTCTATTGCCAAGAAACAATTGCGCGACGTTCGTCTTGCTGCCTTAATTTATGAAATCAATAAACACATGCTTCCTATTCGCATGGAGAAAGGTAAGCAAGTTGTAGACCCAAGACCAGGTACGGCGATTTGGTTGCCGACCGAGGCAGAGATTAAAGAGTTTCGCTCTCGCTTATACGCGGCAACTAATTCGGAAGCCGCAGTGCCAGGGGGCAAATTTGCCAGCGCTGATGACGAGTTAGCTGCCAAGTTCGGCTCTGGCTGGGATGGTGCAAAGACTGGTTCATCCGCTGTGGACGGCATGATGGGTTCAGCCGTAGCCAAGAGTCAATCTCGTCGTGAAAACATAGAAAAAATTCTTGGGCCAATGTCTGACAAGCCCAGTGATAGCGCGAGAATTCGCTACATAGTGAGATTAACCGATTCCATCGAATCTGTAGCACAGAAACATCCGGCTTTGAAAGATGCAAGCTTGTGGCCCTTAGTCGCCAGCGTTAACCACCTGCCTACAGGACTTGATCAATTTGGTCGGCCTGTTGCCGAGTTGCGCCGAGGAATGGTACTCGATATTCCGTTGCCTTCCGAAATCGAGCGCTTTAGAAACGAGAGCACTGATGAGGATTTAGAAGATCAATCAGATGACGATGAAGATTTTGAGGATGAAGCTGAGGAAGAGACTGTTGAAGTCGTTGTTAAGCGTGATCTCGGTGTTGAAACGGCCGACTCTGTACCGGCTGTGTCGTTGCCATCACGACCTGCACCACTAGCGGTGCCGCCTCCAGCTCCGGTGATGCCACCGATTCCGATACCGGCTCCGGTTGCGGCCTCAGCGCCAGTTCCAGCTCCTGCTCCTCCTGCCGCTCCTGTTCCGGTTCAGCCCTCATTGCAATCACAGTTGGCAGCACAAGCAGCAGCTGCCGTGCCTCCATCGCCTTACACTTCGCAGCCACTGCCAGTTGTGTCCAGCGAGCAGTTAGCTCAACCTGCAGCTTCACCGCTGCCGAAACCATCCTTCCCATTTGCTTCTCAGCAGGCTGCGGCACTGTCGAATCCAACTCTTCCTCTTCCCGCCCAGAGTCCGGTGGTACCAGCTCCGGCTCCTGTCCCGGCGGCTCCTGTTCAAGCTCCAGCTCCGGCTCCAACGTTCAATCAGGCTCCGGTCCCGCCGCAGCCTCTACCTCAGAACTTGCAACAACATACTGTGGTATCTCAGCCAGTGGCGCAGCAGCCTGCTTCAAACATAACCTCGTCAGCTCCAGTGCCTGCAATTACTCCAGTTCCTGCACAGTCGAACTCTCAAACAGATACCAATCCGGTATTGAGTGCAGTGCCAGCCCTCTCTCAAAATCAATTGGCCACGGGTGCACAGCAACCGCAGCTGCGGACGGCGCTTGATCAGCCGCCAATTGATGCTGGGGATAGATTTATTTGGCAGCTTGACCCTAGTGTGCGCTTAGTAAAGTCGACTATGAAATGGGATCCAGCTGTCGGTGTTTTCCGTTCGCAGCTTGAGCTTTTGCTCAATGAAATATGGTATCCAGTGATTTTCTACGAAGTCTTCCCTCATATGGCCGTGCGGCATGAGTACATTGGCGGTGGCCGTAAGAAGTCTGTGAAGATGGATTTGCCGCCTGCTCCGGCGCAAGAGCTTGCCGACAATGACCTGGTGAACAACTGGCAGCGTTATTGCCACACCTTTGTTGCTCAGATGAATGGACCGAAAACGGGTCCGCCAATGTAGGTTAGTTTCTTCGGCCTATTCAATCTATCGAATTAATATTAAATCGCCTTTTTTTAGGCCTTTTGAGCTGTCGTATTTTTGCAAATGTTGCCCAGGTAACAGTTTCTAAGTACCAGTTAGTATTATATTAGTGGTCCTTAATCTTTGTCCGGGCGCTTATTTTGAGTGAGGCTCTTGGACCGTGAAAAAGGTCTTACTAGGCAACTTGGATAGAAAAAACAGATAAAAAGTCTGCTTGATAACCGACAAGTCGTTAATTGGCTGCTTTTTAAGTGCATAGAAAGATAAGAGATAGATCTGCTGCCTTCTCAGGAGCGCGACACTTTGGCTGATAGTACTGAAGAAAAAGATAAGAAGCCTGAAGCTGTCGTTCCCAAGGAAAAGACTGAAACACCTGACGTCCTCGCAGAAGTTCCCCTCAAAAACACAGCGGATAAGTCGGGTTTAGGGGCCCAAGACAGAACTGAAACTGTTGTAGCTCTTAAGGCTCATGATGATCTGCTTAGTAGCACTAATATCGAGCTGCCGAAGGTAGAAATTGGCTCTGGTGCGGCTGCGGCCGATACTTCTGCCGGCGAAACACCGGCGGCAAAAACTGGCGCTACCGAGCGTATAAGAATCGGCAAAGACGGCCAAGGCATTTGGGTTGAAGTGCCTGTTGAACAGTCTTCGGCTGTAACTAAGAGAGCTGACAACACATCCACTGGGCGCAATGGTGTAAGAACTGATACTGCTGTCCCGGATGCTACGACCGCCAAGCAAGAAGTTACTTTCACCGGCAAAGATGGTGTAAGAACCAAAACGGTTGTTGGTGCTACTGACGCCTCTGCGGCCGAAGTTGCTGCTAAAGGCGGTCCAGTAGTTGAGCCGATACCAGCGATAGCAACTGATAGGCCGTTAGCAACTGATAGGCCGTTAGCAACTGATAGGCCGCTAGCTACCGCGACCGGTGAGCATCCGTCTGTTATTGATACGCCCATAAGACTGACTACCGGCTCTTCAGTACGTGATCAGAGCGCATCTAGCGCTGTTGATAAAGCAGTGCCGACTGACTTAGACCAGCCTCCAACTTCGCTTGCGGTCGAGCGGGCAGAGTTTATTGTCGCACCACCTCCGTTTGCTAATGGAGATTCTTCTTACTTTAGTGATGTTTCTGTAAACAGCACTCCAGTTGCCGATAACAGGGGTGATGTTGGTGGCACAATGCCTACTGGTTCGGCTGACCAACCTGTCACCATTAAATCAAATGATCAGTTAATCGCCGAAGCAACCGAAAATGCATTGCAGGCTGCTTCGTTTAATAACAAGTATGATGGTTCCGCGCCTTTAATCACCGGTATTGATGAAAAAACATCTCGCGGTTCAGCGAAATTAGATCCCGGTTTGCCACCGATTTCAAAAGGTGAGCAGTCATTTGATCCTCGTGTTGTTAATGCCTCTACTCCCGATACTACCATCGTAATGGCCGGTGACTCCTCTCTCGTTGTGCCTGTTAAGCCCACGGCAAAGTCCGATACCAATAAGGGCGGGGGCTTTGATCCTGGTGCTCCTCCGCTTTTGGGTGATACTACTCTTGGTGCTCCATCGCTTTCAACTGAAAGTGCAGTTGCTGCACCTGAGTCTGAACCACTAGCGATTGCTAAACCGACAGACCGAGTCGATTCCGCCAGTTTGGATTCGACAGTAAGATATGATGCGATGGGTAACCCTACAGGTTATGATTCAGTCCTACCTTTAGCTATTCCTGCCAGCGATTCGCGAGTTGAGAGTTTTGCACCTCCTTCTGGCGACAAGGTTGCAAAATTAGTCTCAGAGAGAATTGAAAAGACTGAGAATGCAATCGATGCACCAGGCGAGATGGGCCCAGTAGCTGTGTATCCTCTTCGTGATGATCAAGGCCGCGTGACTGCCACTAAGGATGGTTTGGGTCAAGTCGCAAACTTTAAGTATGCTGAAGATGGCAAGGTTTCTGAAATTACCAGTACTTCTGGTAATCTCAAGTTCAATCCGGCAACCAATGCTTGGGAAGGCACAGACAAAAGTGGTGCTGCTGTTAGCGTCAAAGAACTGACGTTGGACAAAGACGGCAAATTAGAAATGCAATTGCCTGATGGTAGTCATCAGACCAGGTTGGCGGATGGCAGCACTGTTGTTACCAAGGCCGATGGCAGCAGAAGAGAGCTTGATACTTTCGGTAATACCGTTAAGACTGTAGGTGCCAGCGGCGAGGCTAGCAGCTTTAAGTACGACAGTAACAATCAACTTACTGAAACTGATGGACCTCTGGGCAAGTTCACTAAGAATGCCGATGGCACATGGAGTGGTCCTCGCGATAAGGTCTCGAACGTTCAAGTTGACGCGGGCGATGGCAGCGTTCTCGTAAGCTTCAGTGATGGTGGCACTCTTAAGCGCAGAGTCGACGGAAGTCGCACAGAGTTTGATAGCGACGGTTCTTCTCGAAAATACGATACCAAAGGTCAGCTCTCAGAAATGTGGGGCTCGAAGGGCGACTATTCAAGCTTTAAGTATGATGAGCAAGGTAATCGTACCGAGATGACTTTGTGGCAGAAAGATCAGGCCACCGGTAAATATGCGGAGCAACCACAGACTTTTAAGGCGGAGACTCCTGGTGGACCGCTGCTTGATGCTAGCAAAAAGTACAAGAGCGTAGAGGTCGATACCAAGACTGGTGATATAAACTATGTTCTTGATAATGGCTCCAAGGTTGTTCAACACCTGGATGGTCGCAGAGATCAAGTAATCGGTATCGAACCAAATGCCACCAAAACTTATAGCGATGCCTCTGGCAATATCGTCAAAGTAACTAGCGCCAATGGCGTTGATACAACCTATAAATATGACGACAAGAACAAGGTCGTTGAAACGAACGGCCCCCTCGGCAACTACAAGTTGAATGCTGACGGTACCTGGACAGGCCCTCGGGGCAATGTCGAGTCAATCAACGTTAGAGCCACTGATGGCTCGATGGCAATGGTTTTGAAAGACGGCACCAAAATCGATGGTGCTGCCGATGGTAGCCGAACTGAATATGTCAAAGACACAGTTAAGCGCTATGACGCCAAAGGGCAGCTTAGTCAAATGTGGGCCGCCAATGGCGATTACACTTCTTTCAAATATGATGCCGACGGTAATAATTCTGAAATTAATGTATTTAAGTTTGATAAGGCCACTGGAAAGTATTCTGACAAACCGCAGACCTTTATTTCTGAATACCCAGGTGGTCCGCTCACTGATGCTGAATACAAATACTCTGACGTTATGTTCGATCCAAAGACAGGCGGTCTTACATATTATCTCGACAATGGCTCTAAGACTCTGCAACACTTAGATGGCCGTGTTGATCAAGTAATCGGTATTGAGCCCAATGCCACTAAGACTTACAGCGACGCTGCTGGCAATATAGTGAGAGTGACTAGCGCCTCTGGTGTTGAGTCAACCTATAAATACGATGCTAGCAATACATTGGTAGAGACCAATGGACCAATGGGCAGCTTTAAACGAAATGCTGATGGAACCTGGAATGGACCACTTGGGAATGTTGAGTCTATCGGCGTAAGGGCGTCTGATGGCTCGATGGCAGTAGCCTTTAAGGACGGCACTTTTATTGATGGCGCTCCTGATGGTAGTAAGACAAACATAGTCACAGACGCTTCGGGCAATGTCGTTAAGGTGACAGGCTCTAACGGTGTTGAAACTACCTACAAATATGACGAGAAAAATAAGCTTGTTGAGACTAACGGGCCGCTTGGAACCTACAAGCTAAATGCTGATGGTACTTGGTCCGGACCACTTGGTAACGTTGATTCTGTTAGTGTCAGACCGACTGACGGGGTTACCGTTCTCTCACTCAAAGATGGCTCGCGTGTTGAAGGCCGCCCAGACGGTGGCAGAACAGAGACTCTTGATGGTGCGGTTAAGAGCTTCGATTCCAAAGGACAATTGACAGAGTCGTGGTCGAAAAATGGCGACTACTCTAGCTATAAATATGATGCCAACGGAAATCGAACAGAGATGAACGTTTGGCAGGTCGATAAGAAGACCGGTCTCTATCCTGATCAGCCGCAGACCTTTAAGGCCGATAGTCCTGGCGGTGCTTTGACCGATGTTGATAAGAAGTATAAGAGCGTTGATGTTGATGCTAAGACTGGCGACATTACCTATGTTCTGAGCGATGGCTCTAAGACCACTCAGCATCTAGACGGTCGTGTTGATAAGGTAATCGGTGTTGAGCCTAATGCCATCAAGACCTTTAGTGATAGCAATGGAAATATCACAAAGGTAACCAATGCCGAAGGCGTTGAAACGACCTTCAAATATGATGCAAACAACAGAGTCATTGAGACCACTGGCCCGCTTGGTACTTTCACGCAGAATGCTGATGGCACATGGACTGGGCCAAAAGGCAACATCGAATCTATTAGTGTTAGTGCCGCTGATGGCACAATGGAGATGCGCTTTAGAGATGGTAGTCGCCTTGAGGCCGCCGCCGACGGCACTCGCAAAGAGTATGCTGATGGTGCAGTTAAGCAATACGATGCTAAAGGCCAACTGACTAATCTTTGGGGCGCCAATGGTGACTATGCCGCTTTCTCTTACAACGATAAGGGCGAGCGCACCGAAATGCGTCTCTGGCAGCCTAATCCCGATGGCTCATATCCTATGCAGCCGAGAGTCTTTGGTGCAACCCCTCCAAGTGGAGCCCTTCAAGACTCTGGTAAGACTTTCAAGAGTGTTGAAGTCGACGCAAAAACTGGAGACATCATATACACCAAGCAAAATGGTGGCATCGAGCTTCAGCACGCCGATGGTCGCAAAGATACTACAACTCCAGGCCAGCCTAACCCTGTATTTACAAGCACTGATAAAGATGGACGTGTCATCAAGTCAGTAGATGCTAATGGTGTCGTATCTTCATTCGAGTATAAAGACGGCATTCTCACTAAGGCTAGTTTGTCTAGCGGACAATGGGAGCGTCAAGCCGACGGTACATACAAGAATGGCGATCAAACGATTAGTAGTTTGCGTGCATTGTCAGATGGCAGCATCAGCTATAAAGATTCCAAAGGTCTTGATACCGTAGTCAACGGCCAAGGCATGCGCATCGTTACCGATGGTGCCCAGCAAAAGACCTACAATCCAAACAATCAACTTACTCAAATTGTAGAACTCACTCCCGGTGGTACTACTTACAGCTTTAAATATGATGCTAACGGCGTTCTCAATGAAGTAACCAACAAGACTGGCACATGGACACGAGTTGGTGAGCCTGATGCCAATGGTGTTGCAAGTTGGGTGAATCCACTCAATCCCAACTTCAAATGGGAAGGCAAGAACTCTACCGAAGGTGGAGAGTACTCCCATACGCGCGTTAACTTCGACCATTCGGAAGTGCGTAAAGACAAGGACGATAGAGTTGTTGGTGTAACTAATCCAGACGGTAGTAAGTACACCTACACGCGTGATGAATCTGGTGCAGTCACTGGAATTGAGTTTACTTCTAAGGATGGCTTGACCACCTCGAAAATGAACACAGCCGGTGGGAAAATTGAGATTGGTGACAATGGTCTTCCTAAGAGCACTGACGCCAGCGGTCTTGTCACTACCTTTGGCAATGACGGTCGCTTTGTCAAAACAGATGCTACCGGTCATATGGTCGCGCAATCTGATATCAAAGGTACTGTTTTCAGTTATGACCAGAATGGCAGACTTACATCTATTCAATCCAAAGATGGTGTAATGGAGCGGACCGCCGAGGGAACTTGGCAAAAGTCGACTATCGCTGCTGATGGTACCAAAAAGGTTGATCTTGCCAGCACCTTTAAGGGCGAGATAGCCTTTGATGCAGCTACTGGTAAACAGACTTGGGTCAGCAGTGACGGAACTTACGTTAAGGTAGCTAATCCTTGGGGTGGTTCGACCGAGACTTTCCGAGGCACTGATGGCCTTGTAAGCAAAGTAGTCGAAACAAATAGAGCTACAGTCACCGAGACTAATTATTCACGCGGTGCTATCACCAATATAATTGAGACAGATAAGAAGACTGGCCACATCAATAGTATCAGTGATGGTGGCGCTCCACCTCTCAAGACAACCTTGCAGTATGACACCAATGGTAAGCTCGTATCAATCACTGATGCTGGCAATAACAAAACAGAAATTGCTGCTGGTCAGTCAATTAGTGTTGATAAGTCTGGTGTAATAACAATTAAGGATGCAGCCAATCATACTCAGACTGTAATTGATGCTTACGGTAAGACAGTTACAAATACCTTAAACGGCAATAAAGATTTCTATGGTGCTACGGGCGTGTATCTGAGTCATGTTGCTGGTACTCCAGCGGCCACTCAAAAGCCTGCAGCGGGTGATCAAAGCGCTGCTGATGCTGCAAAAGTTCCACCTCAATCGCAATTGACTGAAGTGCCTAAGACGAAACCAGGTGCCGACACTATTGTTCCGCCGCTGGTTACTGATAATAGAACGATTGAGCAGAAGCGTGATGCAGCGGCTGCTGCAGCAGCTGCTGCCGCTGTTTTGGCTGCAGCAGCAGCGGCTAAGCAAGAGACCGTTAAGCTTGAAGCTCCTAAGGGAGAGACCACTCCAAAGGTGGAAACTCCCAGGACAGAGACTCCTAAGACAGAGACTCCTCGGGTCGAGGCTCCTGCTGCTCCTCCACCAGAACCGAAACCAGTATATGTAGAGCCAAAACCCACAAGTCCTCCGGTAGAGAATAAGACGACAACTACGCCCACGCCCGTGGTCGACAATCGTACGACGACTGCTACCCCAACGCCTGCGTTAGAGAAACAGACAACAAACTCAACACTGCCAGCGCCTGCGTTAGAGAAACAGGCAACAAACACAACACTGCCAGCTCCTTTGCTTGTAGCAGATTCTCAAAAGTCTACAGGTCCGCCTCCTCCTCCTGCTGCTGATAGAGTTGTCGTTGTTGCATTGGCTCAGGCTGCAGTTGTAGCAGCTGTCGAGAGACCTCCAGTACAAGCATCAGCAGACAGAGTTGTTCCTCAGGTTGGTGTTCCGCCTGCGCCCAATTCGGCTTCCGAATATAGAGCGCCTGCTAGTAATGCCGCGTCTGCTCAGGTTGCTGTTGATACTAGGGTGACTCAGACAACAACGGTGGACAACCGGCCATCGTCTGTTGACAACAGCCAGGCTCGGAATACTACAGACCCTTCGCGAGTCGCGGGTGCACCTGTATTGAATTCTGCTGCTCCTGCTGATGCGAGCAAGGTTGTTGCCGCTCCCATAACTGGTGCGCCTGTCGTCACTACTCCAGTTGTCACAACTCCTGTGGTCTCCGCTCCTGTTGTTAGTCGAGACACTGTCTCAGCGACAGTCGTTGATGCGACTAAAGCTCAGGTAGTCAATACTGGCATTGCAGGTGGTATTCCTCCATCGACGGTTAACCAATCTGGCGTGAACCCTTCGACCGGGCAGCCTTCAACCACATCTCCTCCTGCTGGAGGTTTAGTTAACGCTGGTGTTGGTAACCTTTCTCAGCAATCTCTTGGTAATGCTACTGGGGTAGCCGGAGCCGGAACGAATGCAGGCGGAGGAACGAATGCAGGCGGAGGAACGAATGTAGGCGGAGGAACGAATGCAGGCGGCGGAACGAATGCAGGCGGAGCAACAAATGCAGGCGGAGGAACGAATGTAGGCGGAGGAACGAATGCAGGCGGAGGAACGAATGCAGGCGGAGGAACGAATGCAGGCGGAGGAACGAATGTAGGCGGAGGAACGAATGTAGGCGGAGGAACGAATGCAGGCGGCGGAACGAATGCAGGCGGCGGAACGAATGCAGGCGGTGTAGGTAATGCCGGAGCTGGAAACCTTCATCAGCAAGCTGCTGGCGCGGGAAATGTTTCTGGTATAGCCGGAGCCGGAACGAATGCAGGCGGAGGAACGAATGCAGGCGGAGCAACAAATGCAGGCGGCGGAACAAATGCAGGCGGAGCAACAAATGCAGGCGGCGGAACTAATGCAGGCGGCGGAACTAATGCAGGCGGAGGAACGAATGTAGGCGGAGGAACGAATGTAGGCGGCGGAACGAATGCAGGCGGCGGAACGAATGCTGGCGGCGGAACGAATGCAGGCGGCGGAACGAATGCAGGCGGCGGAACAAATGCAGGCGGCGGAACGAATGCAGGCGGCGGAACGAATGCAGGCGGTGTAGGTAATGCCGGAGCTGGAAACCTTCATCAGCAAGCTGCTGGCGCGGGAAATGTTTCTGGCATAGCCGGAGCCGGAACGAATGCAGGCGGCGGAACAAATGCAGGCGGAGCAACAAATGCAAGCGGCGGAACGAATGCAGGCGGAGGAACGAATGCAGGCGGCGGAACGAATGCAGGCGGAGCAACAAATGCAGGCGGAGGAACGAATGCAGGCGGAGCAACAAATGCAGGCGGCGGAACAAATGCAGGCGGCGGAACAAATGCAGGCGGAGCAACAAATGCAGGCGGCGGAACGAATGCAGGCGGAGCAACAAATGCAGGCGGAGGAACGAATGCAGGCGGAGGAACGAATGCAGGCGGAGGAACGAATGCAGGCGGCGGAACAAATGCAGGCGGAGCAACAAATGCAGGCGGCGGAACAAATGCAGGCGGAGGAACGAATGCAGGCGGCGGAACAAATGCAGGCGGAGGAACGAATGTAGGCGGCGGAACGAGTGCAGGCGGTGTAGGTAATGCCGGAGCTGGAAACCTTCATCAGCAAGCTGCTGGCGCGGGAAATGTTTCTGGCATAGCCGGAGCCGGAACGAATGCAGGCGGAGGAACGAATGCAGGCGGAGCAACAAATGCAGGCGGCGGAACAAATGCAGGCGGCGGAACAAATGCAGGCGGAGGAACGAATGCAGGCGG
>CALRQI020000008.1:0-267510 GCA_943370275.1 bacterium Ga0077546
GTGCGAATTTTGCCATCGGCAGTGACCAAGAAGGCTGCTGCGTCTAAGTCGAAATTTTCGCCATCAGTGCGGCGTGGATTCCAGCCCATGCCAATAATGATTTTGCTCAGACCAGGGTTTTCTTTGGTCAGTGAGATTTTCTGGCCCGCTGCAACTTTTTTGGTTAAGTTGATAGCAACAGGAGCAGCCGCCATAGGAGCGACAGGAGTGGTGTTTTCAGTTGAAGTGTTTTCGGACATGGTTATTTACCTTTTGTTTGGTTTGGATTTAGGTTGGTTTTTCGAGTGAGGCAAAGAGCGCTACTTATAAGTAGGTCTTTTTGATCAATTCGATGGTGTCTTTGACGGTAGAGCCGCGGGTCAATTCAGGCAAAGTTTCGCCGATGGCATTGATTTTCCATTCGCCGTTGTGGCGATAGAGTTTGACCATGACTAAGGCGGTTGAGGCACCCATACCGGAGACGTCATAGCGATACTTCTCGTCTTCTCTTCCGGTAGAGACATCGACTAAGCGAGCAAAAGCATTCAATATTTTGTCGAATGTTTGGCCGCGGTAAGAGTTGATGACAAAGACAATCGATTTTACGTTAGCAGCGATTTTGTCGAGCTTGACGGCGATAACTTCGTCGTCTCCAGCGCCATCGCCAGTGAGATTGTCACCATTAGAGTAGATTGGGTCTCTGCTGCTGTGCTTGGCGCTAAACCAAACGGTATCAAGCAGATTCTTGTTTTCATCGAACAGTGCCGCTGACAAGTCGAGGTCAATACTGCCAGCATTTGGAGCAGGGTCCCAACCACAGCCGACGAAGACTGATGTCGGTGAGCTTTCACCAGGTTTGGTCAGAGAGAGTTTGGCGCCTTTGGTCAATGAGATTGAGTTTGTTGTCATAGGAGTTACCTTTGGTTGTTTGAATTGAAAGCTTGAGCGGCAAGTCAAAAGAGTGCCTGCTCACGGTTGGTAGCAGCTAGCTGAACAGTTGCTGTACGTTAGCTTTGCTAGATGTTGTGCTTGTGGCACAGTTGTGGCGAAGTGGTGGCGGAGTGGTGGCGAGTTCAAAAGCAACTGCAAGAGAATGCAGCTGCTTGTGATGATTTTGCTGATGGTGCGTGGATTTGAAGGTCGGAAATTTGGTTCGCTGGTGGTTGGGGGAAATTGGTTATTACTCAAACTACGTTGTGCGTCTGTGCCGCTACAATAGTTGTTTCGTATTTCTCCCTTGGCAACCGGCGAAGTCGGCATTGCTTGGCTTCCGCAGGCAGAGCGATTTTTCTTATTAGCCGTGAGACACTAGTGACTGCTTCGGTCGCGAGCACTCCCTGGTTTGATTAGATCAGACGGCGCTTCGTTTTTCATTGCACTGCATTCTCGTAAGAGCCTGAGCAATGCGGAAGATAAGTGCTGCTAAGTTCCTGAGATGGTTATGTTGATTGGTAAGTATAAGAAGTGCCGTTGTCACCGCTGCACTTTGTTGCAGGTGAATGTGACAGCTTTAGTTTCTTGGTTTGGTTTTTGGAAGTGTATGAGGGTTCGCAGACAGTCGAGGGATAATTGGATATGTAATCAAACTAACGAGCGCTATTATCATGTTGCAAGGGATGGTTAACAAAGTCTCTTGGCAATTCTCGAAAGCTGCTTGGTGTGGTTAATAGCAGTAGGACGCTTTGCGGCTATTCTAGTGAGACGATTTTGACTCTGCGTGATAATTGCCATGAGTTGTCATCTCTTATATTTGGTTCTTTTTCGAATTCGATTGTAGCTACTGCTAATGCCTAGCGACGGTATCGCTAGCGGTGGCAAGCACGCTATTGTCTGACGTAGGGAAAGTGCCTACTTGAAGATACTTATTAGGGGGGCAATTTTGTTGATCTTTGGGTCAACTTTAGGCTCCTTTTGTGACTAAGTTGTGGCGGAATAGTAGACCGGTTGACTTCGATTCGGCTTTTTAGAGAAAGTTCTTCCATCGTGGCGTTATGATGCGAAGCGGCCCGGAGAGAAGCAAGCACTAGTGGCTTAATGCGCTTCTTTTCCGGGGGTAGTTGATCGGTGTTAATTCGGGTCTTAGATTGTTGCTTGAATCATGAATCCGACGTTTTCCTAGCCGCCTTTATAAGAGCTAAGCAGCACATTTTTGTTCGACTGTTTTGAAGTCGCTTAGCAAGGTAAGGAAAGTTTCTGCTTGAGCTGAAATGGTATCAGTAGTGACTTGTTTGTAAATCAAGTCGACTGAGAAACCACGAGCGTAGGCTGCCCAACCGAAAGCTCGAGCTGCAGCGGCGGCGGCACAGGTTTGCAGTGCCCATTGTTTCTTCTCGGTAGCAGAAGCCATGGCAAAAGCATAGGCAGCTACAAGAGCAGCTAGCGCTTCTTCTTCTCTATCTGCCGCTTTGGCTGAGCTGATAGTGCTGCGAACTTTTGCGGCGATAGTCAACCAACCTTTATTGTCGTGGCAGTTGTGGGCAGCCATATCGGCAATTTCTTCGATTATGTGAACTTCGTTGGCGGCAAATTTTGCCGCTCCGAAAAATGAATCAACTAATTGCCAGACGCCAAAGTCGTTCCATACAGAAAGCCAGGCTTCCGGCATTGATATATTGCTTTGGTCGAACTGACGGACGGGGTAGACAAGGTTTTTGATGGTTGATATCTTGCCTGGAAGTTTGTTATTTGAACGTTTCATACAATGTCTCCATTAATAGAGAAAGTAAAAATGTGATCTTCAGTTTGATTTGCTGCAAGATCGAACTTGGTTTTTTATCAATAGAATTTGAACTTACCACCACTCGGGGGCCTTCTTGGAAGGTGGCCCAGGATGATGCAGTATCGCCATTGGTAGCACATGCTTCTTTGATCACGCGCACGAAGCAGTCTTGCTTTCTTGCGCTAAGACCCCAGGCTGTGCTTTTTACACAGGCGCCAATGAGCACTCCGGTAACTCGAAAAAACTGATCAGGCAGTTTTGCGGCCTGACAGATTTCGAGCACCTGCTGCGAGCCGTCGTCGCCTTCTTTTAGTACAATTTTCAAGCGGTCGTACTTGCCATCAAGCAATTCCATAATCGGTTTGATTGTTGGCCCATAAGCCCAGGGCTTAACTTCGACAATAACTATGCCCCAGTTTCGTGTTTTGGCCAGCTTAACCTGATCAATGACGGCGGCAATAAATTGCGGGCTGGCGCAGTGTGCCAGAAATGGCTCTTGCATGTCGATGATTACAAGGGTGACTCCTCCGCTCTCAAGCTCGAGAGCTGTTGGTTGTTGTTGTTTCATGTGCCAGGTGGTCAGCAATTTTGTTTGGTACCACCAAATCCTTTTGGTGGTAGATTGTCTCGCTTCTAAAAGCTAGCTTGAGCTTATTCTTTGGTTTCTGCGATGAAGCGCATTAACGAAAACCAGAAGTTGACGAAGTCTAGGTAGATGTTCATTGTGATCATCACCGCGTTAAAGTCATTGTCTTCAGAGCGAGAAAGACGGAAGAAGTCAAAGACAAAGTAGCCAGCAAAAATCACCATACCGGCAACTGAATAGAGCAGGTTGAAGGAATGGCCAAAGCCTGTGAACATACCAATGACACCGACAACGATCAGGCCCAGCAAGCCGATGAAGAGCCATTTGCCCCAGGCGCTAAAGTCGCGTCCAGAGAAAGCTCCCCAGCAGCCTAAGGCTGCCATGATTGCCGCTGTGCCCATAAACGAGAAGGTCACTGTCTGCCAACCAATGACGGCAGCGTACATGTTAATGGCTGGCCCGATGGTCAGACCGTTGAGGAATGTCCATATTGCTAAGCCTGCCACTCCAAGAGCAGGTGAGGTAGCAGCTAGGGCCGCTACACCAAATATACCGAGAAACAGCACGACAACGAGGCCAAAGATAACCCAGCCTGAAGTAATGCCGAGGCCCATGTAGCTGCCAATGGAGCTAATTACCAGTGATCCAGAAAGTAGCATCATAACTTTGGCCATGAGGCTGTTGCTGCAGGTGGTTGCGTTGTTGGTGCGTGAGGCGTAAGTGTTCATAAATTCTCCGGGGAATTTGTTGATTTGGTTTTTTCTTGCAAGTTTTCTTGCACGTGTGCTTTGACGTGATGGTAGCCAGTGAGAACAAGCTTGCTCAACTTAGCGACTACATACATGCGAATCAGGTAAAGCAGTACTCCCGTAAAGCCGTCCAAACCTGAGAGAACGAAGGTATGGTTATCTTGGGTGTTTGAAGGCCGAATTATCGGCGGCGGCCAGAAGGTTAATGCCCTTAAGGGTAAGGTTGGGGTCAGCGACATCGAAGAACTTTTTGCTGCTGTTATGGGCAGCTGAAATCGCTTCGCTCCAGCCCCCAGTAACAATAGTTAGCGCTTTCTTGCCGATTTGCTGTTTTGCAATTGCTTGCCATTCGCGAATTAGTCCGATATGACCGGCAAAGACTCCATTGCGCATGTGCGTTTCGGTGTCATAGCCTAATTCGAGAGTTTGGCCTTTCATATCGAGCAGAGGCAGCAGAGCTGTTTGTTGATGCATGGCAGCCAGGGTAAGGCCGAGACCAGGAGCAATGAAACCGCCTTCTACATGACCAGTAGCTGAAATAGCAAGCATGGTGGTAGCTGTGCCCAAGCCTATTACTACCACTGGTCTGCGGCTTTTACCGTGAATTTTCCAGGCGGCTACAGCGTCGGCTACTCTGTCAGCTCCCATGGCTGCGGCCATTCCTGTCAGAAATGGTTGCTCAGTAGCGCTAATAAATGTCACTTCGTCGTTGTGCAGTAACTGGCGTAGAGTCGCTTCTGCTGCGGGTACCACTGATGATACTGCTACTGGGAATGTCTTCTGGCAAATTAGCTCTGCTGTGCGCTGTTCGATTTCAGCAGTGGGATAGCAATGTCGCTCTTGCAGCACGCCGTCAACAAAGTAACCATATTTAGTGTTGCTATTGCCGATATCAATGGCTAGTAACTCTTTCATAAAATTTCCTTGCTCAGGGTGATCAGGTTGCGTGTGGCGGAATAATTGGCATTTCAACAATATCAAAGACTGCCTGAAATTCTGCGTCGTAGAAGTGGATGCTCAAGCCCCGATTGCCAATCCAGATACTGCCTTCTAAATGGCCGTCGATGGTGTGGTGCCGGCCGGCTTGAAATTCTGCCAGCTTGGCAGCCAGTTCGTCGTTGTCGACCTCTGGGTTTTCTTTTAGAACGGCATATTGTGTGGTCTCTAGCTTCTTTACTTTGATTTTATCCCTTGTTTGCAGTCGCTTGACTTTCAGTTGGTCTAGAGCCACTTCTGCCTTCAGTACTGAGATTTCTCTACCAAGCAGTTCCCGGAATAGTTCTAAGGCCCCATCATGTCTGCCGCAGAAGTTTTTATCAGTGGCTATTTTGTTGATAAAGTCGCCGCTGTTGCAGTAATGGAAAACTTCATTGAGAGATGCCAGAGAGCCTGGGTTTTCGTATATCACTGAGTTGTCAGCTCGTTCTTTTAGAAGCGTGGCTAGTTCTTTTAGCTGTAACATCAGCGCTTTCAGGGCTTGGACAACTATTTCGTCGATATTAGCATAGCGATAGCCCGCTGACCCACTGTAGCGGCTCTTAATTAGCGCATGGGCCTGGTCACATTGCTCAGCTTGGCTACTCAGCTTTTCGAGAATTTCGGCGGCTGTTAATAGCTGATTGTTGTTTTTACTCATATTGTCGACCTCACTAGTTCTTTCGTTTGCGGTTCTTGTTCGCACAAAACAGGGCCTTGGAAACGTTCCTTGTTTCCGGCACTAGCTGATTGAGAATTGCCAATATCCTTTATTGGCGCTAACTGCTATTGAGCAGAATAGATATTGGTGCGGCTGGCGGCGTGCTCAGCGAGCAGAGCGCAAGGGACAAAGTTTTTACGCCATGACTGACCAGGCAGTTCTGCACCGCTAGCAACGTTGCGACTGAGGTCAGAGAAGGTTTTCACACCCAACTGGTCGATATGCCGCAGTGGGCCACCCAGCGAAGCTGTGAAGCCGGTACTAATGATGAAGGCCAAGTCAATCAAGAACGGGTCTGAGACCACCCCTGCTTCAAGAACACGCATGGCTTCGTTTTCAATGGTGCCAATCAGCAGCTTGACGATGGCTTCTTCGGCCATTGGCGTACTACCCAAGTTATGAGCCTCTGCCATAGCGCGATAAGGAGCACCTAAAACGGGCTTGCGTGTTTTTGCGTCTTTGACGGTTTTGCCATCTTCCCAGACATAAAAACCATAGCTGCCTTTGCGACCCAAGAAACCTTGTTCAACCAACTTACCTACCAGGTCGAGAGATGGTAAAGCTAAGCGGTCTCCGTGGGCGTTTGAGAGCGTTTTGGCAACGCTGGCTACCACGTCGAGACCAACATAGTCCATAAGCTCCACAGGGCCCATAGGCATGCCGAAGTTCAAGATCGCTTTGTCTATAGCTGCTGGCGCCACTCCCATTGCAAGTAGGTGGGCTGTCATAGCCAAGTATGGCCCGAGGATGGCATTGACAATGAAGCCAGGGTAGTTTTTGCAGGGCAGAGGAATTTTGCCCAGGGCACTAACCAGGCTAATTGCTGTGGCCATTGTTTCTTCTGAGGTTGAAGAGGTGCCTGGAATTTCTACACCGGCCATCTGTGACACTGGGTTGAAGAAGTGCATACCACTGAAGTTGGCAGGATTTGCCACCCCAGTTTTCAATACTTCTAAGTCGCGAGCTGAGGTGTTAGAGAACAAGAACCAGGGGGTTTCTTTGCTGCGGCTAGCCATAACTTCATCAACTTGCTTGTAGGTGGCAAATTTGATTTCGTCTTTTTCCGGCACGGCTTCGATGATGGCATCGCAGTTGGCCAGGTCGCTGTATGAAGTTGAGAAAGTCAGTTTAGCCAATTTGAGATCGGCTTCTAACTTCATGTACTTGCCAGATTTGACGCGGCCAGCCATCAATTTTTCGATATTAGCTTTGGCCTTTGCCAAAAATTCTTCCTTGATATCAATCACCACAACTTTTTCAATTTGCCATGCACAAATTGCTTCAAAGGCAATTTCTGCTCCCATGATGCCCGAACCAATCACTCCAATTTCGGAGACTCGAGCCGCGGTAGCGCCGCTGGCTAGTTTCTTAGCTCTGCTGCGGTCAAGGAAAATGCTAACTAGATTGGCCGACTCGTTCGATTGCACCTGTTGAGCAAACAGCGCTGATTCTAGCTCCAGTGCTTTGTCGCGGGGCATCGTCAAGGTGCGCAGGGTGAGAGCGGCCGCTTGAGCTGGAGCGCCGTAACCTCGGGCCCGCTTGCTGATTTGTGCTATTACCTGCTTGCTGGCAAAGCCGTGGGTTGTGGCGCTAACAAAGTGGCGCATACCCGAGAAGCGGTCAGCTTTGAAGGGCTCGGTAACGTCTAACAAGGCCGCCACTGCTCTTTCTGCCCAGCCAGCTTTCTTGCCTTTGCCTATGCTGGGTGCTTTTTTGCTCTTCGCACCGAGGGCAATTGCTTCTGCTCGGGCAAGCAGTTGGTCTGGTGCGACAACTTCATCGACCAAACCGGTTTGCCATGCCTCTTTAGCGCTAACGTCTGCGCCAGTGGCAATCATTGTTACAGCTTTGATTGTGTCTATCAGGCGCGGCAACAAGACGCAACCACCGAACCCTGGAAATATACCTAGTCTGACTTCTGGCAGTGCCAGCGCTACTGCGGGATTATCTGCGGCCAGACGATGGCTGCACCATAGAGCAAGCTCCAGGCCGCCACCTTTGCAGGCGCCATTGATAGCGGCTACCGAAGGCACGCCAAGGCTACGCAGTTTAGCCAGAATGCGTTTGGCATTCATGGTCACCTGGTAGGTTTTTTCTTCGCCTTGGCTTTGTAGAGCGCGAATTTCATTAATATCAGCACCGGCGATGAACACGTCAGGTTTAGTAGAGGCTATCACCAGACCTTTGAGGCTTGGGTCGTTAGCCAGTCGGTCAAGAATGCCATCTAGCTCTTGCAAGACGGCCATCTGTAAGATATTCACTTTCGGTACGTCCAGCCACAAGATTTTTACACCTGAGGCTTTGCTTTCGATATGAAAGTATTTGCTGCGGTTGATTGCTGGGGTAGTCATTTTAGTCTCCTAGTTTTTTGTATAAGGTTTGATCAAGACAGCACCGGCCATGCCACCACCGACACAGAGTGAAGCAACGGCATAGTCTCCGCCGTTGAGTGCTAGTTCCCAGGCCGCCGCTGCGATGATGCGAGCTCCGGTCATGCCTAGTGGATGACTGAGGGAAATGCCGCCACCATTTCTGTTGACTTTGTTCGGGTTAATGCCGAGGCATTTGATCACAGATAGAACTTGATGACTGAAGGCTTCGTTTAGCTCCCAGCGGTCAATTTCGTCTACTGTCAAGCCGTTGGCGGCTAACAGTTCTCTCACTGCTTCAACCGGGCCAAGACCCATCGAAACGGCATCGCGACCGGTGAAGCAGAAATCGACGATTTCAGCCAGTGGCTCAAGGCCAAGCTTCTCAGCCATTTCTTCGCTACACATGACCAGTGCACAAGCACCATCTCCCATGCCGGAAGCGTTGCCAGCTGTAATTAAGCCGGTTCCAGCCAAGGCGGGTAGTTTGCTTAGTGATTTTAAGTTGGTGACCCGGGGATGCTCGTCGGTGTCGAAGACCCCATAGCCAGGGATGACCATGGGGTCGATTTCGTGGGCTAGGCGACCAGAGGCTATTGCCGAGAGAGCATTGGCATGAGAGCGAGCGGCGAATTGGTCGGCTTCAGTGCGGCTGACATCGACTAGATTGCCGACAATCTGAGCCGTTTTCATCATGTTTAGTTTGGCTGGATCTTTGGCTAAGTAGGCAGGGCCTAGGCCGCTGTCAGCTAGACCAAAGAAGGGCAGAGGGCCAAAGACTTTGAAGATTTTGCGCAGTGCCTTGGGGGCCTGTTGAGTCAACCATTTGTTGAGCCCGGTATAGCGCTTGGCGCCGTTGACGATTAGCGGCGGTGATGACATAGATTCGACACCAACAGCGATGCCAAGTTCATTGCGGCCGCTGGCGATGTCAGACCAGATCTGAAAGGCGGCGTTCATACCACTGGCACACTGCTGATGAACTGTGTAGCAGTTGATGCTTTCGGGCAAGCCAGCGTTTTGCAGCGCCACACGAGCAGTGTTTGGCTCGTAGTAGCTCTGCACCGCATGACCAAAGACAACCTGGTCAATCATGCTGAGGTGCTTGATTTTTGCTTTTCTTACCGCACATTTGAGTACATGGGCGCCCATTTCAGCGGGGCTATGGCGATGTAAGGCTCCGCCCATTTTGCCAATCGCTGTGCGACTACTAGCGACCAGAACGACTTTGCGTTTGGTTGAGCTTCGATTGTTATTGTTGTCTGACGACATGATAATTCTCCTGGTGATTAAAGATAAAAGTTCGTTTTGCAAAGAAGTAGCAGGCAATCAATTGCTTATCGCCTGCTACGGTGCCGAAGAAAGACCGGTTTATTTGTATGGCTGTTGAATTTCGCCAGCAGGAACACCATCTAGCTGATGGAACTCTCCGGCCAATACATAGGTCGCTACTTCATCAACAGCTCTTTCGTATTGACTGGCTGTGTGTTTTTCGCCAGCTAGCTTGCAGCGCATTTCTAGGCAGAGCAAGTTCAGAGCGGCAACGGTTGCTTTGTCTCCGCTTGCGGCTGCTGCACGAGAGGCGGCAATAGCGCAGAACATCGTGGTGATGCTTGCCACTGGTCCGTAGATGCTTTCTAGCATGGTCAGCTGCTTGTCTCCCAATCTTTCTTGATATTTCAAGACGTTGAAAATGAACTGCTTACGCCATTTGAACCAGGCTTTGTCAGCAAATTTACGGTGGGCTTCGAAGCGGCTATCCAGACCTTCGAAGGCAAATTGCGCATTGGCTTTTGGCGTGCTGCGAATCTGCTTGAGGTAGCTGGCCAGCTTGAATGTCGCTGCCAGAATTTTCTTGCGGTTCTTCACAAGCTTGCCTGTGTTGGCAAGTAGGTAGCTGCAAGTTTGGCCAAAGTTCTTGGCGTTGAAGACCAGCTTGTTCGGGTCGATACCAGCGTTTTTGAACTCTTGCATTACTGGCCCAAGATAAGGTTCGCCAAAGGCTTTGATCAATGATTTGACACAGGCCATGCCCAACATGGGGTTAGGCCCTTCGTACACTGATGTGACCAGGTCATCAGCTAAGTTGTCGCCGATGGTGCTGCCGTGCAAGGTGAAGCGGCCGCCGATAGTGAATAGGCCCAAGTCAGTTGATACTTGACGCAGCCAATCGGTGGCTTGTGTTTTAGTAATCATTGAGCTGACATCGCCTTGATAGCCAGCATCGATCAAACTGGAGGACCAGTCGACTAAGGCGTCGGCACCAGCGATGTAGGCTGCTTGCAGTGCTAGGTTGTAGCGGATGTATTGACGATCTTTTAGGAGAACGCCGAAAGTATCGCGGTAGTTTACCCATTGTACGCACATGGCCAAGATTCTGCGCATTCTTGCTGCACCAGTGGTGGCCACAGCGAATCTGCCCTCGTCTAAGTCGTGGAAGATGATGGCTAGGCCGTCACCTTCTAACAAGTTAGCTTTGGGTACACGCAGGCCATTGAACTTCAGGCCTTTGTTGTGAATGTAGCGCAGTGCGTGGATGCCGTAGTTGTTGATAGAGAACACATCGCTATCTTCATCAGGCAAGGTGGTGATTAGCACCCTTAGTTTGTTGTCAATCAGCAGTAAGAGTGCAATTTCGTGACCATACCAGGCGTTTGAGATGAATAATTTTTCGCCATAGACGATAATGTCATCACCGTCGACAACGCCGTAGGTACTGGCTTTTGTGATGTTACAACCGACTGATGGCTCGGTGCCACCAAAGCCTGAGCGCACATGGCCCGCAGCTAGAGGGCGCAATAAACGCTCCTTTTGCTCTGGGTTGCCTTTCCAAATTAATGGACCGGCTGTGCCGATTAAGCGTTCAATTGATAGCAAGCCACCAACTATTTCGGCAACTGTTGCACCCATTTGGGTCATGGTGCGACCGAGGAAGAACTTTGAAGCCCCTGAGCCACCGTATTCTTTTGGAATCGGTAGGCCCCAGTAGCCAGCTTCGGCTAGTTCGGCAATCAGCACCGGGTTGACTTTACCATCGGCGCCAATAACTGTGCCTGCGTCTCTGTGTCTTTTGCCAACCTCGATGCTAGCCAGTAAAGCGGTAGCAGCTTCGGAGTCAGTCAGTTCAGTTTCGTTGGCCTGACAAGCAAACAAACGCAAGTCGACGCTTGGCGCTAGCAGTGCTTGTTGCAGCACTCCTGGTTTAGCGCGTCCGCTGTCTGCTGCAATTTGAGCCTGGTCAATGGTGACAACGCTGCCAACTTCTTCTTTGTTCTTGCCAGCTTTTTCCATTGAGTCTTTGATTAGGTCGATATCGCCACCGGGGTTGCGATTGTCGGAACTATTGATTGTTGTATCTTGATTAGACATGATCAGTTTCCTTTGATTTGTGATTGATAGGCGCACGAAAGAAAAAGCAGAGCGTTGTCTAGACTTAAAACTCTGCCTTTCTTTCTTTGTGCGGACTGAGACCTATTTGAGGTCTTGAATTTTTGCTTTGAGTGGCTTCTTAAGCCATTACAGGTATTGCCGCTATTAGACCGATTGCTGTCATAAATAGGGCGATTGGTAAGCTGGCAATTGCTGCCCAGCGTCCGCTTGTGACAGTAATTAGTGATGGCATCAGTTTGCTGCTCATCACTAAGGCCGCTGTTGTTGCTACCAGGTTAGTGGCTAATTCATTGATGGCATATTGCCCAGGGCTAGCAATAACGACTTCCAGGCTCAGTGGTATGCCGAGTATGCTCATGGCAAACATCGTGGCAATGCCGAGGCCACAGATCAGCATTATGATGCTGAGTGATGCCATTAATGCTGGTGGCACCATTGAGAGTGAAAACTCGCTGACCGTGACGTTGCCTTTGGTAATTTTAGGAGCAATAAATGTTAGAGATAGCCATACCAGGCCGATTGTTGCAATTAAAGTAGACATAAAAACCTCCAGCTAAATCTAATGATTAGCCTTGATGTGGATATAAAACCTGGTGTTAGGGCACGGGGCGCTTGCGGCCTTTGGGCCGGACTTGTTTGGCGTTTTCTGGACCCCATATTAGCGCTGGCGGTTCGTCGAAGAGACGACGATACGATTGCAGCGTTTTTTGATATTGTCCATGGAACATTTGCTCCTCGCCGGCCAGGCCTGAGCCAGGATTGTGATGAATCAAGCGACCTAAGATGCCGATACACATTTCATCCCAGTAAGAGCGGCTGTAGATGAGATGCAAGTGCCAGACTTCGTCGGTGACGAAGGAGGGCGTTACTTGGTGACCGGCAAAGGCCGCTAAGAAAATGAAGCGTTTGTACTCTTCGATTGCTCTAGCGGTAAATTCACTCGTCCAATCTTGCTCTTCTTCCAGACGGAGCGAGAACGGATAGGGTGCGTTTTCTTCGTCTAAAGAAAAGTCTTGCAGGCGTTTCCAGATTGCCCTTAGATCAGTGCTTTTTGTTCTTTTGCGGAATTTCCAAAATCTAAACATGATTGCTACACTTGTCTGTTCCTTAGCTGCCGCAACCGCCGCCACCGCCGCAACCACCGCCGCCGCCACAACTAGTACCGCCGCCACAGCTACTGCCACCGCTAGGAGTTGAACAAGTAGTGCCGCCGCTAGGTGTGGTGGTGGAGTCACTGACGACAGCAGGAACAATTGTGGATGAGTTGCTGGTACTACTGCTGGTATTGCCTGTGCTTTTGCGCGGCTCTTCGGGTTTCTTTCTCAACTGTTCCGATAAGAGGAAACCGCCGGCCGCTGCAGCGGAAGTATTTAGTACATCGGTGTCATAGTCTGGAGCGTCGTTGCTTCTATTGCTGTCCGAACGTAAACGATTCTCGAACTCAGATCTTGTTGATGAGATTCTTCTGTTGCTTTTGCTGCTGCTGGCAATGGCGAAGAAGAGAATGCCGAGCAGAAGTAAGAGGCCCATGCCTACACTTACAATGATGTTCATAGTTTCTACCTCCGTTTCATTTTCGGTTTCTGGCTTGGCTGCCGTCTCAACCCTAGGGCTAGCTTCTGACTCGGCGACTGTGTTTGATGCCACTAACGTGTTGATTTGTTCTGCTATGGCCAGCGGAACTCGAGCGGGGCTCGTACTCAGATACTGATTTTTGGCCGTGAATACCGGGCCTTCGGGGTCATTCATGGTATTGCGATTTATACCGAGGCCGTTGAGATAGCTGCCTGCTCTGACACCAATGGTAAGTAAAGGTCCGTCTCTGGGTGCGGTCATTAGAATTACTAATGCCCTTGATTCACTGAAGCTTGGATTGCTATTCCAGCTCTCCCACAGCTTGCGCACTAAGGCAGGGCCTTTGTTTTCTTCATCTAATTTGCTGGCAGCGTTGCGCGTCACCACAACATACACTTGCAGGTCATTGGAATTGCCGAGTGTTTGTAGCTCTTCGGCGTATCCCGGGGCGCTGAAGACCTCAACTTCTTCTGCCGATAATGTGGGCGAAAGATAGACTCTTGTTCCTTCTTTGAATGAAGGCAGCCAGCTATCTTGGGCCAAGAGTGGTGTGGTTATTGTCAGCAGAAATAGTGCCACTATTGCTGTTGCAAATTTGCAGTTTTTCATAGGTGTCCTTTGATGGATGGTTGAAGTTCTTATTTTCTGGTGAGCCAAGCGAGTATCATTGCTGCACCCATTAGCCAGAGCCAGAAGCTATTTGATATGTAGGCGAACCAGCCGAAAAGTGAGAGCCAGAGCCAAGCGCTTGCCATGGGCCAGGCATAATGAAAGAGCAATGCTTTGGCTCCTGCTGCTCTCCAGCCTGTGTTTAAAATCAGGCAGAAAACCACTAAGCCCATGGTGAACATTAGCACCGGCGCTGTGCGAGAAAAGGCGAGCACCACGGCAATTGATGTGCATGATGCCGCCGCTAGAGTAAGGAAAATATTTTCGTGATTTTTATCGTGTAATTTGAGGTTCATGTGAATTCCATATTTGCTAGTCGAGTAGCTTTACTATCTCGGCGGCGACGTCGTATTTGAATAAGACATAGATAGCGCCGATTATGGTTAAAGGGGCTTGAAGGATTAGAAAAAGCAGGCCCAGCAGTGGGTGTGCCTTAAAGGCTCGCCAGAGGCCAATTAGCCAAAAGTAGATGACGAGCAATAGAATTAGCAAGTAAATGATTGCAATTGAAATAGCCATGGCTGTTCCTCGTTTGTGGCTGTTGCCGCGGTTTGATAAGTTGAGTTGCCTAGTTAGCGTTTTGTCAGGAGCCAGTTGATGGTAAAGATGCAGAGCCCGCCAACGGTGGCAGATTCCCAGCTATCTACTGATAGATAACCAGGAAACCATGAGGCCATCAGTTGCAGTTGCAGCACAGGAATGAACATCTGCAAGACATAGACGATCACCAGACCAAGGCCTAGGGTAGTGATTGCCAACAGGCTTAAAAAGAGGCCGAGAAGCCAACCGGCTACGGCGAAGAGAAAGCCGCAGATAATGCCTTGAGGAAGGAAGCTGCCATGCATTTCGATACCAGGCACGATAGCCGGAAAGACGAAGCTAAAGAGAATTGCTGAAAGGAGAATGTGGGCGATAAATTTCATATGGTCTAGTGTGGTTGTGGTGGTTTTAAGGATTAGGTATGGCAAGAACTGAGACAGTGGCACAGACTTTGTTTTCGTTGCCTGGTTCTGGGTTCAGTTCCAAGCGCAAGCCGTCTTCAGCGACGAGGTAGCCTCGTGCTGTTAGCTCTGCCGCTAGAGTTTGATTCAGCCTTGGTGGTGACAGTGTTACTTCGCTGCCGTTAGAGTGTTCGCTACTGCCGGCTTTGACGCTTAGGTTGGCGCCGATGGCTTCAGGCTGGTTGCCCGTTAGCAATACATCAGTGAAGGTATATCCTGCTCTCTTGCCTGAACTCTTGATCAGTTCTTGCAGTTCTTCGTTGTCGAAGAAGACGCTTACAGGGGCTGGAAATGTCACTATGCCTGGCGAAGTGAGTGGTGCCGCGGGCCAATTTTCTTCTCTCTGGCTAGCTTCGGCAGCTGCTAAGGCGGTTGCTCTAACGACTGTTGCCCCTGCTTCTTTGCTGTTGCTGAAGACCAGGCTATTCAATGCCAAGGGAGAACCTTCATCACTGGCTGCTTGATATATGGCCGTGGTGATCAGTTCTGTGCTTAGGGCGACAGTAGTAGATTTCTTATCGAAGGCATCAGAACTAGCACTGGGGCGCATGAACGTATAACCTATCACTTGGCCTTGCTGGTCACAGTTGATATTGACACACTCAAATTTGGCTTCGCCATTGCTCCACTTTCTCAGCGATAGGTTGAGTAAGCGAGTGAGATCGTCGCGGCTAAAGTGGTGTTGCAGTTGAACCATAGTTTCTCCGTGATCGTATTGAGATTGTTTAGTAGTCGGCTTAGTCATCTGAGGTGAAGGCATGAATGCCGAAATAAAAGACTTGTTGAGTGACAACAAAAGCTAGCTGCCACCAGGTAACGTTATCCATGAAACTTACTGTAGGCCCAGGAATTGCAGCAAAGACAGTAGCGGCTAACCCGCAGGCAATAGCGATTGCGATAGCCCAGATAACTAAGTGAATTTCGAGTTCTCCATTTATCGCACAGTGCATCAGAGAGAAATAGCTGAGCATGGCAATAGTAAGCACTGCTGCTATAGTCAAACCAATAGGCTGTGGTAATAGTTGAGACGCTGCCGCTGTAGAAGCTATTCCAGCTAAGTATGCAGGAACCACAAGATAAGTTTTTTTTATGGACATGATTTCTCCTCAAAGAGTTTTTTATGAATAGTGGCAAGAGCAACACCGCTGTTTTGGTGCTGATCTTACTGGTGGTTGAAGGTCGCTCTTAGTTTCCGCTTGAGCCGCTTATGCCAGCAAAGATGTCGAGATCGCGCTTTTCGTGCTCAGCTTGCACTTCGATGCTGCGCTTCTCTTTGGCGGCGATAGCAGCTTGGCTGTGTGCTTCTTCAAGAGCTGCTTGGCCTCTTGCCAAAACTTCAATGGCCTTGGTTAGCTGCGTGTCTTCGCCAGTAAATGGATTATCAATGAAGGCATCAGGCAGCTGTATTTCATAGTCAGGGATAATACCGGCACCAAGAGCTGCGCCGCCTGGTAAGAAGCGAAAGGTTGTGATTTTTACAGCTGAGCCAAAGTCGATAGGCTTAAAGGCTTGTCCTACTTCTTTGCCAAAGCTAGGTGTACCAACGACTGTTGCCAGGCCGTTAACTTGCAGCATACCGGCTAGTATTTCGGAGGCGCTAGCGCTCATGCCGTTGACTAGAACGACAATGGGCACATCTGGTACTACGCGAAAGACGCGGGCGGTGCTGCGGCTTTTCACTCTATTGCCATTTTCTAGCAACTCTTCTACGTAATGGTCTGCTTCTAGCCTTTGCCGTACCTCTATGCTGCGATCGCCGTCCCTCTGTTGAATAGTGATAGTGGTGCCTTTGGTCATGAGCGTTTGACCCATGTCTAAGGCTTCGTTCATCACTCCACCGCCATTGTTTCTGAAGTCAATCACTAGCCCTTTGAGAGCGCAATCTCTATTGGGGTCGTAAGCTTTGATTACTTCCAACAGTTGCTGAGTATCGTAAGGCATTGTTTTCCCGGTACAGGCTAAGTAAAGCGCATCACTGAATTCACCAGCTACGGCATGGGTGAAGTTCAGCACTTTGACCTGAAGAAAGTCATTGCCCAATAGTTTGGTGCTAACTTGAGGAAAGTGCACAGCTTGGCGAGTTATGGTAATTTCTGTGTCGGTATAGGAACCATCAGTAGGTCGTTTCACTGAGAGAATTACTTGCGAGCCTTCTTCACCGCTACCTTTGATGGCGTCAACCACTTCATTCAAGGTTCTGCCTATGGTAGTTTTGCCATCAACCGCTACAATTTGATCTCCACCCAGTAGGCCTGCTTTTTCTGCCGGAGTGTTGGCTGCAGGAGCAGGGTAGACCACAACGGGAGTGCTTTCACTGATCAAGTTTAGGCTTTTCAAGGCTTCTTCTGAAGGGTTTTCTCCCAGTGCTTTTAAGGCACTCTTCATACCCATTCGCATCATTGGTGCGCCGATACCGACCAGATTACCCTGGGTTGATTGAAGTAGCGCACTGGCTTCTTTAGGTGGCAGAAAGGCGGTGTGCATTTCGTGTAAGTCGTTAACCATTTTTTTGATGGCTATGTAAGTGTGTTCTTGATCATCGAGCATGGTTTGGTCGTAGCGGTGCTGCCATTTTTCAATGTAAGCACTGCGCTTGGCTGGGTCCATTAGACTCAGATCAGATTTGACCACAACACCAAAGACACAGTCGTAGAGAACTTTGCCGTTAAATGGTTCTTTGTTTTCACTGTTGCAAGCGATCGGTATTTCGCTAGAGACAGCGACTGCTTGAGGTTGTGGCTCGGAGGATTGACTAGATGGCAGAAAAATTCCTACCAGTGCAAGGGTAAGCACGACTGACGCAAGGCCAGCTGCGAATACCGATTTTGAATACGACAGCTTCATTGGTAGCTCCTAAAAATGTTTGTGCCGATGGTGTGCATCAGGAAAGTGAGCGTGGCTATGCGCCAGGGGCTCGTGACTGTGAACATGGGTATGCGGTTCGCCCTGGGGCATATCGCTGGTATGCAAATGAGCATGATTGTGATGCTCGTCATGGCTGTGCTTGTGGGTATGAGTTTTAGCTTCATGCCCATGGTAGTGACTGTGGCTCTCGCTCAGGTGCAACCACAGGCCCAATGCCATCAGTGCTGAGGCGGCAATGAACGATGGAGTTATCGGTTCATTGACTAGTACGATTGCAATCAGTGCGCCGATGAATGGAGCTAAGGCGAAGTAAGCACCGGTGCGGGCTGTGCCCAAATGGCGCAAAGCAAGCACGAATAACACCAGGCTTACGCCGTAGCCAAGAAAACCCAGCAGAAGAGCGGCGCCTATGTAGATCGGCCCTGGAGCTGTGAGTGCTGCTTCTGTGAATTTCATTGCCAGAGAGACGTTTACCAGGCCAGCAAATAGTCCTTTGATACAGGTAATTTGCGCTGGGTTAGCGTTGGATACTTTTCGGGTCAAATTGTTGTCGACGGCCCAACCTAAGCAAGCTCCGGCTATTAGCAGCAGGCCACTGAAATTGGCTGTCAGGGCAGCGGTTTCGACCTCCCTGGCAGAGAGAATGATGCCCCCTATAACGATGGCTAACATGCCTAGAAAGATTCTTTTGTCAAAATTTTCATGAAAGACAAACCAGGCAATCAGCGCTGTGAAGACCCCTTCCAAATTGAGAAAGAGTGAGGCTGAAGAGGCTCTAGTAGTTGACAATCCGAGCGTCAGCAGGACGGGGGCAATGATGCCACCAAATAGAATGGCACCCGCCAACCACGGTAAGTCTGTTTTTCGTAGCGAGGCTTCACTGTTTTTTTCTTGACCAGTAATCTGGGCTGCAAGCTCTGTCGTCAGTAGATAAATACCTAAGCCAATTCCAGAGCCAAGATAGAAGAGTCCAGCCAAAAGGACTGGGCCAATTTCATTCAATAGCCCTTTGGCGAATGGAGTGGTAGTGCCGAATAGGAGGGCTGCAAAAAGAGCACAGACAACTCCTCGTACTGGCATTCTTGTGTCGCCTTGTGGTGCTATATTCTTCAATTTTAGATACCTTAGTAGCAGTAGTTTTGATTTTTGGCAGCAAAGTGTGAACTTAAGGGACAATAGCCTCTTAAATAAAAGATGTATTGCGGCAGCTGTTGGCCTAGACTGTGGCGGTGCAGGCCGGCTGTCAAGTGCAAGGGCAAAAAATGAGACCTTTATGTTCTTTGTGTAACTGTTTACTTGGTGACTACTTGTCTTCGTTAGAGTCTCTTTGGACTAGAGAGTGTTTGTACTGGCTTTGCCCAAAAAGATGCTGCTGCCGAGAGCGATACCATCCCAGATGACAATTGCTATTGCGCCTTCAATACCTAACATTGAGCCAGCTAGAATAGCGGCTGCAATCGTTCCTACTATCGTTGCTCCAATGGCCCAGGTTTTGCTACGTTTTGAAATGCGTAGATCTTTTAGGCCCAGCCGGTGAGCAATGACGAGTGCCGCATCGAATAGAACAGAGCCGATAATATCTACGTTTTTATGTGTCGCCAAATAACCTGTGCTGCGTTTGAACATCACCTTGTTTTGAGATACTTCATTGGACATTGTATTTACCCATTTGGTTAAGGTTGGTTTCGTGTTGAACCGAAATTGTTTGTGGCATTAGGCAGAAACATCCTTGTTCTCTGCTCTGTGCGTTAAGCGATTACTTTTTTTCGTTTGAATCTTTTTCGGCTTGAGTGTGCTTGTAGTGGCGGTTGCCCATAAAGAAGCTGCCGCCGAAGGCAAGGCCAGCGAAAAAGACGATGCTTATGCCGCCTTGAAGACCTAGCAGCGTGCCAGCAAATATTGAGGCCGCAACTGCTCCGACAATTGCCCAGGTTTTGCTTTGTTTTGATAGGCTTGGACCTTTAGCACCAAGCCAGTAACCGATAGCAAAGGCCACGGCGATTACGATAGTGCCGACAGTTTGTACGTTTTGATGTGCGGCAAGATAGCCTTCGCTGCCTTCGAACATCAGGTCGTTTGGATCTACTTTGTTGAACATGGCCATTGTGTTTACCTTTTGATTGTGATTGTTGAGTGTTTCTTGTTGAAACGAAAGTTGGGATCAGGCAAGAGCGTCCTTGTTCTTACCTGAATGATATTTGCTGTTGGTGCTGCTCGCTATTTAAGCTCTGCGAACCGAAAGTCTTTCAAACCGAGGCCACAGCTTTTTCAGCTCTGCTTCTACTTGAGCGTCGCTGATAGAGACTGGTTCGAATTTGTTCCACAACTCTAGCCATTCGGCCCGAGCAATGGTTTCTTTCACCAGCAGCACATCAACTAGGGCATGCAAGAACTCTTCTCTTTCAAGCAGAGCACGAATAGCCATGCGACAGCCGGTAGCCAGTTTGCCCAAGATTTCTTGGTCGATCTGGTTGCTAGACTCATTTGATAATCCATAAGCGCCAGAGCCCATACCCATTTGTCTACCCAGGTTGGGGTTCTCTTGGTCTGCACCAACAGAGATGGCACCAAGTTTTGACATGCCAACTTTTGTCACCATTATTTTGGCGATGTTGTAGGCTTGTTTTAAGTCGTTGCTGTTGCCTGTGGTGGCCGTGCCGGTGAACATGCGTTCGGCAATAGTTGCGCCGACTGCCGAGGCGATTCTACCAAGCAAAGCTTCTTCGGTTTGTACAGGGCTGGCGAGGTCAGGGGTTGCTTGCATGTGACCGCCAGTGCCAGCTGCACCAACAATTGTCAGACGACGCAGCGGGTTGCCCCATTGTTGAGCCCAATGTTTCTTTGCTGCTAACCAACGTTGATGGCCAGCTTCAGTCACCAAGCCATGGCCACCTTCGTGGTAGGCCAGCATCCTTTTGACTGCAGGGTCTTGTCTGCGTGAACTGCTTTTTGATGCTAATGCTTTCATCGTACCTTCGATGATGGCATCTTCTATGTCGGCAGAACTGATTTCAGCAGGGAGCTTTTCGCCTAGTTTCTTGGCGGCAGCTACTCTGCGAAGCATTAAGACAACCGAACGGTTCATCAGCTCAGCAATGTCAGCACCAGAAAAGTTCCAGGTGCTGTTGGCGATGTGATCGAAATCTACATCTTTAGCGAAGTTTTTGCCTTTGCGGTGAACATCCAGAATCAGTTTTCTAGCATGTGTGTCTGGTGCTTCAACTGTGATGTTTTTCGTAAAACGACCAGCACGCAGCAAAGCTTTGTCTAGCACGTCAGCTCTGTTAGTTGCGGCAATGACATAGACACCGGGAATTTTGTCGAAGCCGTCCATCTCTACCAATAATTGGTTCAGAGTTTGTTCTCTTTCGTCGTTGCCGCCGCCCATACCAGTGCCACGTTGACGACCGACTGCATCAATTTCGTCAATGAATATGATGCATGGTGCTAGTTTTCTGGCATCTTCAAACAAGTCACGTACAGCTTTAGCGCCCATGCCAACGAACATTTCTACAAAGTCAGAGCCCGATATGCTGATAAAGGCAACACCGGCTTCACCAGCGATACAGCGAGCCAAAAGGGTTTTACCGTTACCAGGTTCACCCACCATCAACGCACCTCTAGGCACCACAGCACCATGTTTGGCAAGAGCTGCTGGGTTTTGCAAGAATTCGATGATCTCGACACTTTCTAGCTTCGCTTCGTCATTGCCAGCAAATTTGTCGAGCTTGTCGGTTACTGTGCCTGCGGGGTAGATGCGATGTTTAGGAGTTTTGTTCTTGCCAGAGTTCATCGGGTTGAACCGTTTGAACAGGAATAGCATCACGCCAGCCATAATCAAGTATGGAATCCAGGCTGCGAAGATTGTCCAGACGGCCTCACGCCAGGTACCCGTTTTAGCTTTTACGGGAAGTTGATAGGTGCCGTCTATCGGAATATTTTTCTCGTCGGCCAGGGCTTTGATTGTGGGCCATTCTCCTGGGGGAAGACCGGCTGTCACGGGTGTTGTGCCGGTTCTTTCGATGGTGATAACTGGATTGCCCCAAGTATCTCTGCCGTAGGTGATGCGTTCTACGTCACTACTGTCTTTCTTGATTAGGCTGATAGCGGTGTCGAAGCTTCTGATGCCGTCGCCTCGTTTGGCAAACTGCAGGGGGTCGTATTCGGTAGGACCAGCGCTGAAGAGATTGGTGATAAAGAATATGACCAAAAACACGCCGACCATGATTAACCATTTTGGCATTGTTTTTAGCCAAGCTGGTAATTTTGGGAAGTTAGGCTTTTTCATGAGAATTCCTCGTATGCCATCAGAGCTGCAGTCTTATGCAGCTCTTCCGGCTCATTGGTGAACGGTTGATAAAATGGATAGGATCGATAAGATCGATAAATGTATTACTTGTCTTGCTCTGTCAAGCTGCGCTTGTAGCTGCGGTTGCCCATGAAGAAGCTTATGCCCAGAGCGATTCCGGCCCAGAAAACGATGAACATGCCACCTTGAAGGCCTAAGATAGTGCCAGCAAGAATGCAGACCAGAACTGTGCCCACGATGGTCCAAATTTTATTTTGCTTGGACAAACTTGGACCTTTGACACCAAGCCAGTAGCCCAGTGCAAATGCCAGAGTTACTACAATGATGCCGACTGTTTGTGCATTCTGATGAGCGGCGATGTAGCCTGGGCTGCCTTCGAACATCAGGTCGTTTGGATCTACTTTGTTGAAAATTGCCATTGTGTTTACCTACTAAGTGATTGATTTCTGTGAAAAGAAAGATGTGGATTATGAGCTAACAGTCGGCGTCCTTGCCTTCTGCTAGCACTTGCGGTGCTGTGATTGCCTATACTTCAACTGCGTCTGAGAGTTCGGCGAAGCGAGGCCAGAATTTTCTCAATTCTTCTTCGATGCGCTCATTGCTAATGACAGCCGGTTGGAATTGATTCCACAGCTCTAGCCATTCAGCGCGAGCAATGGTTTCTTCTACTTCCAACTTTTTCACCAAGGCGTGCAAGAATTGCTCTCTTTCTAGCAAAGCGCGCAGTGCCATGCGAGAAGCTGTAGCTAGCTTGCGTAGAATTTCTTGGTCAATTTGGTTGCTTGACTCGTCTGACAGGCCGTAAGCACCAGCACCCATGCCCATTTGACGACCCAGGTTAGGGTTGTCTTCATCGGCACCAACTGAGATAGTACCCAAGTCAGACATGGCGAACTTGGTTACCATCATTTTGGCATAGTTGTATGCTTGCTCTAAGTCATTGCTGTTGCCGGTGGTGGCAGTACCAGTAAACAAACGTTCTGATATCGTTGCCCCTACAGCGCAAGCAATTTGACCTAGCAGAGCCTCTTCAGTTTTGAAGTTGATGTTTGAATCGGGAGTGGCTTGCATATGGCCACCGGTACCAGCGGCACCAACAATAGTTAGACGACGCATGGCGTTGCCCCATTGCTCTGCCCAACCTCTTCCAGAAGCCAAATAGCGTTGATAACCAACTTCTGTCACCACGCCATGACCACCTTCGTGGTAAGCCAGCATGGTTTTGACTGCAGGGTCTTGTCTGCGTGAGCTGCTTTTTGCTGCTAGAGCTTTCATAGTTCCTTCTATGATGGCATCTTCGACGTCGGCCGAAGTAACTTCTTCAGGCAGCTTCGTGCCTAATTTCTTGGCAGCGTTAACGCGACGCAGCATCAAGATCACTGAACGGTTCATCAGCTCAGCAATGTCAGCACCAGAAAAGCCGTAGGTACTGTTAGCAATGTGATCGAAATCGACATCTTTGCCGAAATTTTTGCCCTTGCGGTGAATTGCCAGAATCAGTTTTCTAGCGTGTAAGTCAGGAGATTCGACAGTGATGTTTTTAGTCAAGCGTCCCGCACGCAGCAAAGCTTTGTCTAGCACGTCTGCTCTGTTGGTAGCAGCAATAACGTAGACGCCTAGCTTCCTTTCGAAGCCATCTAGTTCGACCAGTAATTGGTTCAGAGTTTGCTCTCTTTCATCGTTGCCACCACCCATACCAGTGCCACGTTGTCTGCCCACAGCATCGATTTCATCAATGAAAATGATACATGGCGCGTGCTCAACGGCATCTTTGAACAAGTCGCGAACTGCTTTTGCACCCATACCAACAAACATTTCGACAAAGTCAGAACCCGAAATGGTTATGAAGGTTACGCCAGCTTCACCTGCGATACAGCGAGCCAGCAGAGTTTTACCGTTACCTGGTTCACCCACCATCAGAGCGCCTCTAGGCATAACACCGCCATGTTCGGTCAATGCTGTTGGATTTTGCAAGTACTCGATAATCTCAACACTTTCGAGTTTGGCTTCATCGTTGCCTGCGAAATTGTCGAGCTTTTCAGTAATTGTGCCTTTGGGGTAAATGCGGTGTTTAGGCGATTTCTTCTTACTTTGGGCCATGGGGTTTTGAGTCATCATATAGACCCAGACGCCAATAATAATGAACATGCCGCCATAACCAGCCAGAAATGAGACAAAGCCTCCATTGCCTTCATCAGGTTTTAATGGTGGTTGATAGGTGCCATCGACTTCGATGTTTTTGGCTTTGGCGGCTTGTTTAATTTCGTCATAGCCTCCTGGAGGTGTTCCTGCCGTAACTGAGGCTTTGCCTTTGAACTCTATGGTAACTACGGGGTTGCCGAAAGTGTCGTAGCCGAAGACCACTGCATTAACAGAGTCGTCGCTTTGAACTGCTTTAAGGGCTTCGTCGTAGGTGGCAACTGAGCTGCCCAGTAGTGGGTTCATTGAAGGCGCTGAAGGACCGGCGATCTGAAAAAGCAGATACAGTGCAGCAACGCCGACGAATCCGATCAGCCAGTTTGTAGGCGAGTTCGGATTTTTGTTTGGATCTTTGTTTGGATCTTGGTTCTCGTTCATGTTGGTATCCTCTAAGGCCCTCCGAAGCTGGCGTATGCTCGGCTAGGAAGGCTGGAAAAAGCGCAAAATGGAACGCGCCAATGCCTAAAGAGGCAGTGACGCATCGTGGGGCCATCATTCTCAACTTCTATACGTCAGTTACAACCACACCTGGGTGCAGTTGTTAGTGGAGATAGAGGGTGTATTTCATTGGGTTTGAAATGGATATGACTTCTTTAAGAAAAAGTGAAGAGACGAATGGCTAGTTTTCACCATATAGAAGCCTTCGGGTCAGAGGCAATCAGAACTTGTTGGAAACTGATAGATTCTTCTGGCTCAGTTGGCGCGGTTGAAACGCTTGCTGCTGCTCTTCGTGGGTCACTTGGTTTGGGGCGTAGTGAGCGCCCTGGTGCAGAGCTCCACAGTGCTAACTGAAGCAGTCCGCTTTGTGTTCGATTGCTGGGTCACTTGCAGCTAGGGCTATGGCAGAAGCTTGGTGCGGTTAGGGCCAGTTCGCTTGGTGCTGCCATACCGAGAGAAACGCATAGCTGAATTGCTTGTTCAACGGTCATGTCTGAGTCACTTACTGCTTCAGCCGGGAAGGCTACGACTAGACCGCTGATGGGGTTTGGTGGAGTAGGAATGAAGACCAGTACATATTTGGCACCATTGGTTATATTGGTAACTTCATTGGTGACGAAGGCAATGGTCAAGCCACCGCCCGCAACAAACGGCACAAACACAACTCTCTTGAATTTGCTTGTGCTGTCTGAACTGCCAACCATGTCAATGATTTTTCTCAGCGAACCATAGACTTTACCGACGCCCTGGATCTTGAGAATTTTCTGTTCAAGCCATTTGAAGACACTGTTGCCGATGCGCCAAGAGACAATTGCTCCTAAGGAATAGAACAACAGAATTACTAGCAACAAACTAAAAACTGGATTATGCGAAATACCGGCAGCCTCAGGGTCGAAAGAACCCCAAATAGTTGCCACCAGGCTGCCTAACCAGCCATCGGCGATACCGAGAGCTAGTTTGAATCCATAAATGAGAGCGGCGAAGGGAAAGAAGACCATGGCGCCGCGGATCATTCGTTGTTTGAAGTGGCTAGAAAAGTTGGTTTGTGATGTTTGCATAGTGATGCTTCTCAATGTTGATGTGAAATGGCCGTGCTTGGTAGAGCCAAGCACAGCGGTTGTTTTTAATGGCGCTAGTCTGAGGCGAATTAGCCGACCAATGCACTCTCAAGCAGTTCAGCCTGTTGGCTTACATGCAAACCGTGGTAGCCCACAGCGGGTGAAGCTGCTGCGGGGCGGCCGACGTAACGAAGGCGCGCCACACGCGGTAAGGCTTGTTCTACCAGGGCACTAAGGGGCTCTAGTAAATAGCTCCAGTAGCCTTGGTTCTTTGGTTCGTCCTGAGCCCAGATCATGGAGTCGGCGTTAGGGTAGAGTTTAAGTTCTGCCTTAATTGCTTCCGCCGGCAGGGGGTACAGCTCTTCGATGCGTATGATGGCAACGTCAGTGATGTTTTGTCTGGCTGCTTCGGCGACAAGGTCGAAATAGATTTTGCCGCAGCAGGCAATGACACGCTTAACCAATTGACGAGATTTGGCAGTCTGTTTCTTGTCGCCAATGACAGTTTGAAATTTGCCAGTGGCTAAGTCATCCAGGCTTGAAGTAGATGCAGCATTGCGCAGAAGACTTTTGGGCGTCATCACTATCAGTGGTTTTCGCACTGACCTGAGCATTTGCCGTCTTAGTAAGTGAAACATTTGAGCTGGAGTACTGGGTACAACCAATTGAATGTTGTCGTCAGCGCAGAGCTGTAAGTATCTCTCTGGCCGCGCTGAGGAGTGCTCTGGGCCCTGTCCTTCATAGCCGTGGGGTAGGAACATGGTTAGTCCGCAAAAACGCCCCCATTTGACCTCTCCTGAAGTAATGAATTGGTCTATTACTACTTGGGCGCCGTTGGCGAAGTCGCCAAACTGGGCTTCCCAAATCACCAGCGTATCTGGGTCAGTAGTGGCATAACCATATTCAAAGGCAAGAACGGCTTCTTCCGATAAGGGCGAGTCAATTACGGCAAATTTCCCTTGTTCTGGGCTGAGCTGGGTCAGGGGAATGAAACAACCATCGTCCCAGTGCTCACGGTCTTGGTCGTGAAAGACAGCTAGTCTTTGGAAGAAGGTACCCCGCCCGCAGTCTTCACCAGAAATACGCACCGAGAACTGCTTTTCTCCAACCTGTTTTTGCCCTGCTCTGGTTAACAAAGTGGCGTAGGCAAGATTTTCGGCCATGGCCCAGTCGAACGGCATCTCTCCACTACTCATCAGCTTGCGGTTGTTCAATACTTTTTGCATTGATGGCAGCAGTCTGAAGTTTTCAGGTGGATGGGACAGTGTCAAACCCAGACTCATCAGGGTTTCTTTGTCTACGGCTGTAATTACCTCCTCGCCTAGGTGGCTATGAGCAAAGCGAGACCAGTCGACCATGCCTTTGTTTTTATCGATTACTTCTTTTACTACCGATGTGCCAGCTTGCAGCAGAGCCACATAGTCGCTCACCATCTTTTCGCTTTCATCAGACGATACTAGGCCTTCAGCAATCAGTTTTTGAGCATACAGCGCTCTTGTGCCTGGGTGCTTGTCGATGGCCTGGTACATCAGTGGTTGAGTTACCTTAGGTTCGTCGGCTTCGTTGTGACCGCGCCTTCTGAAGCAAACCAGGTCTATGACTACGTCTTCACCATAGGTCATGCGATACTCAAGGGCCAGTTTAACGGCATAGAGTACGGCTTCTGGGTCGTCGGCATTGACATGAAACACTGGTGCTTCAACCATCTTTGCTAGATCAGTACAGTAGAGAGTCGATCTGGCATCGCGAATGTCGGAAGTGGTAAATCCTATCTGGTTGTTGATGACAATGTGCACTGTGCCGTGTATGCCATAGTGACGAGTGCGCGACAGCTCAAACGTCTCCATGTTGACACCTTGTCCAGCAAAGGCCGCATCGCCATGCACCAAGACAGCCAGGGCATTATTTGTAGCCTTACGTTCTTGTCTTGCTCGAACCGAACCGACCACCACGGGGTTGACGATTTCTAAGTGGGAAGGGTTGAAAGCTAATGCTACGTGTATGGCACCGCTAGCAGTATCAATGTTGGAGCTGAAGCCCTTGTGATACTTGACGTCGCCAGCCGGTAGTGTGCCTTCAGGGGGAGTGGCGCCTTCGAATTCGCCGTAGAGGTCACTTGGTAGTTTGCCCAATAAGTTGACGAGAACATTGAGTCTGCCGCGGTGCGCCATGCCCATTACTAACTCTTTTACTCCCTGCGCTGCGGCCTCGTTAATTAAGTAGTCGAGAGCAGCAATAAAAGTTTCACCGCCTTCTAAGCTAAAGCGTTTTTGACCGACATATCTGGTGTGCAGATAGCGCTCCAGGTTCTCTGCCGCTGTCAATTTCTCTAAGATCCGTCTTTTGGTCTCGCTAGCAAAGCTGTTTCGACCAGGCAAGTCTTCAAAGCGCCCTTGCAGCCAGAGCCTTTGTTCTTGGTTGGAGATGTGCATGTACTCTAAGCCCACTGTGCCGCAATAGATTTGCTCTAGCGTGCTGACAATCTGCGCCAGACTGGCTTCGCCTGAAATTGGCAAGTTGCTCGGTAGAAACTTTGCCTGGCTTAGTTCGGCTTCGCCTCCGTTTAAATCATAAGAAGCTGGGTCAAGGCATTTCGGTTGAGAAATTGCCTTGCGTTCCAGAGGGTCGATTTTAGCCTTGCGCACTCCGCCTATGCGATAGGCTTCGATAAGTTGACAAACTGCCAACTGTTTAAGCAGGCTCTTGACTGTGTCGTCGTTTTGCTGAGCACCGGCTTTGCTCACTAGTTGGCCGTCGACAAACTCTAAGGTGGTAAGGCTAGCGAAAAATTGCTGCCATTCGCTGGTGACCGATTGAGGGTTGGCGAGAAACTGCTCATACAGTTCCTCGAGGTAGGGAGCGTTGTGCCCATACAGGCCGGAGGTTGCTCTAAACTTCTCCATAGAAACTTTGTTCATTATAGGTACCTATAGATGTTGATTCTAGATGTTGATTTAATGCTTGAAGGCAAAGCGACTGACCCAGGCAATGGCCAGGGTGGAGACGACAAAGACCATGTGCACCACGACCAGTTTCGTCAAATATTCGATGCTTTCGCCTTGGGCGTTGATGAATGCGTGTAGCAAGTGAATGGTAGACACGCCTAGTATCGACATGCTCATTTTTACTTTGAGTGCGCCAGGGTCAATGTGTCCAAGCCACTTTAACTTTGGCAGTTCTGACGGCGTTTCCGCCGCTTGATCATCGTCATAGTCACTGCCACTTATAAACAGTACATAGCCGCCAATCATCACCATCACAATTAAGTGACTTATCATGATGATGTCGAGCAGTTGCAGCACCGCTATGAGCATGTCAGTTTCAGACATGGCAAAGGAATGCCAGACTAACTCAAATGTTTCGACTGAAAAGCGAATAGCGTATACAAGTAAGGTGACGATTAGGCCCAGATACATTGGTATTAGCAACAATCGGCCGCCAAAGATGATTTTCTCGAACTGTTTGTTCATGCGATTTCCTTGTTTTAAGGCGAGAGGTTGCTGACTTGCCTGCTCTTTTTGAGTAAGCAAGCCAGCGATCGTTTTGAACAGAGTTCGACTAAAAGAAAGAACTCCAAGTGCTCGTGTTGTTAGGAGTTTGAAGGCTGATCGGGTTTGTAGACAGCCTTGCACCATACGCCCAGGGCGACGTAAGACGAGAGCATTATGGGCATACCGAAGGGCCAGGGGCTGATATGAGATTGCAACATAATGAGCAACATGTTGACGACAAAGCAAACTGCAATGCCATATTTTCTGTGCTCAATCGCAACTAGTTTGGATACGCCAAAGTAACCAATGGCAAGCATCAGTGCTTGTAAAACAAGTTGGGTGGTCATAATTATTCCTTGCTAGATTGAATGGATAAGTCGAGTGAGGTCTATTCTTCGCCTTGGAGCAGGCCAGATTTTTGGCTGGCTAGAATAGCGTTGTCGCGCTCTTTGTGAGCGGCACTGGCGGTTGCTGCCAAGCTTTCTTTGCTGGCAGTAACAGCGCTAGTTTGGGCTTCAGCTAAGGCCGCTTTGCCCATAGCTAAAACTTCTTGAGCTTTGTTCAGCACTAAGTCTGGTGCGCTTAGTGGGTCGTTGAGATAGGCTGTGCTTTGGCTCACTTCAAAGTCTGGCAAAACCGCTACGCCAAGGTCAGAGCCAGCCGGTAAGAAGCGGAAAGTAGTAATTTTCACGCCGGTACCAAAATCAAGCGGGTTAACAGATTGACCAACTTCTTTGCCATAACTAGGTGTGCCAATGATGGCAGCCAGACCATTTTTCTGCAAACTAGCAGACATGAGTTCGGCAGCACTAGCACTATTTTCGTTGATTATCACCACCACTGGGACGTTGTCAGGTAACACTCTCCAGAAGCGTGGGTGGGTAAATACTTTTTCTGATTTACCGTTCACGATTTTTTCACGGCGAAATTCACCGGCGCTTACCGACTCTTTGATGTGGATGATTTGTTCACCTTCTCGTGACAGATACGACACCAGAGTGCCTTCTTTCATTACCGCTTGCAGCATCTCAACCACCTGGTCTAAGCGACCTCCTGGGTTGTTTTGCAGGTCGATGGCTAGGCCTTTCAGTTGACAGTCTTGTTCGGGCTTGTAGGCGTTTATCACGGCAGCAACTTCAGCTTTTCCTTCGGGTAATGACTTGCCGGTGCAGGCCTCATACAGAGCTTCTGTAAATTCTCTGGAGACAGAATTGCCAAACATAGCGATTTTAATGCTAGCAAAGCCATTGTCGAGCTTGTTCCATGTGGCTGCTTTGGTGTGCACCTGAGCCCGGGTGATGTTGAAGGTTAGTGGTTCTAAGCCAGCGCCATTTGGACGCAGTACTTTGATGGTCACTGTTGTGCCAGCAGGTCCACGAATGTCAGCAACTATTTCGTTGACAGTGCGTCCGCTGCTCGGTTTACCGTTTACTTCTACAATGCGATCACCTGCGGCAATTCCAGCTGCTTCTGCTGGGCTGCCTGCGTTGGGTTTAGGAAAGAACATCAAGGGAGTATCATCGCTTACTTTGGCCAGCGCTATAGTGTCTTGGGAGTGTACAGCGCTCAGAGCTTCGGCTTTGTTGGCCATATTTAAGCGGGTTACTGGTGCACCAATGCCTGCCAAGCTTGAATCGAATGCTTGTGCTAGATTGGCGAATTGCTTAGCTGTAAAGAAATTGGTGTGCATTTCATTCAGGTCAGCAAGCATTTCACGAATAGCTTTTTCTGTTCTTTCTTGGCTATCTAGAGCCGATCCTTCGTCAAATTTGTGCTGCCATTTTTGGGAAAATGCCGCACGTTTTTCTGGGTCAATGATAGAAAGGTCAGTTTTTATCACCATGTCAAAGGCGCAGGCGTAGAGCACTTTGCCATTGAATGGGCCAGTATTATCAGGGTTGCAGGCGGCGCTGACATAAGGGGCCATGAGATCGTCTTTGTCTTCAGCGACTTCGCCGTAGACAGTGTAGTTGGTCTCAATAAATGTCTTCAGGTCTTTTTCGCTTTTAGCCGCACTAGGAGCTATTTGCAAGCTGTGGTTGGCGTAGATGTAGACTGGGTACGACACCGTGGTAGTTTCATTGCTAGTTTTGTCTTTCGCGACTACTGCTTGTTCCGAGACAAGTTTTTGCACCAGTTCGGCGTTCTTTGATGTGTCCGCTTGATAGAACTCAATATCGGGGTATTGCTTGGCCAGGCTTTCAAAGAAAGCACGTTCAGTCGGGCATTGTTCGGGGGTACAGACCTGGATAAAACTGTTGCCGCTAGCATTGAAGTCTGCCTTGTGTAAGTCTTCTTGGGCGATTTCACCCACTAGCGGTTTAGCAGATACAGAAGCTTTGCTGCCGTCCGTTGGCATGATTGCTTCTCTTATCCCAGGAACGCGAATGCCCAGGTCTTGAGATTGAGTTGTGCCGGCACTAGGGTGATTGTGACCGCTAGTGTCACTGTTCATATTGCCAGTCAATCCACCAACCAAAATTACTATCGGCAAAATTGAGTTGGTCACCACATGCAGTAGCACTGGGGTCCAGACTGTTCTGGTAATCAGATACAGGGCCCCTGCCACTAGTCCAAAGAAGAACTGACTGAAGAAGGCCTCCATATTCAGGTGGGCTAAGGCAAACAGCGCTGCTGCTATGACGACCGCTATGGAGCTACCGCAGATGTTGAAGAACTTATGAGCAGCGCGACCAACGGCACTTTGACTGTTACTTAAGGCTTCGGCCTGGGTGGCAAAGCTTGTGCGCCACAGGTTGAATATTACTCCACGAAATACCATCTCCTCCATGAAGGCAGCTAGCAATGCCATTAGTACTGAGGTAATGATGAAGTTGGTCATGGTCATGTGAGCGAGCACCTGCTCAATGCCTCTGGGGCCTGATGGTGCGCCGACATTTGATGATACAGCTGCTTCAGTACCAGCGGCACCGATTGCTATGAAGGAGCCAGTCAGGTAGTCGAAGAGATAGGTGAGGGCAAAGCCGGCTGTTGCCCAAAGAGCAATCTTTTTGAAGGTCATGTCCACCTGGCGGTAGTTGAAGCCAAGCACCCCAGGAAAGTTCGGTAGATTACTATCTAAATGGAAGAAAGGGTGTAGCTTTTTTGACCACGCGGTGACGAAAGCGGTTCTTCCCGTGAAGTAGAGATAGCTCAATACTAGGGGCGTGCCAGTGGTGCCGAGGGTGAATAGTATTTCGGCAATTGAGGGCATAAATGCTCGGAGTATCTTGACGTGCCCGATTGAGTAGATTATTGGAAGAGCCAAAGCGCTGCCCAGCAGGCTCGCTACTATTAGGGCAAGAGTTGCGCTAGTGGCCCAGCGAAAAATACCTAAGCCGTTGCTTACGGCTGAGTTTGTCGAATCGTCTTTCATATTCGTTCCTCTGTCTGTGACTAGTGTTTAGTAACTAGTGAATAGTTTGGCTTTCACCCAAAGGGGCGAAAGAGTAGTTAATCAACTGCCGCTCCAGTTCGCTTTCTAAGTCGCGAAAGTCTTCAGCAATTTCTTCCCCCGCTTCTTCTAAAGCTTCGTTGAGAACTTGTTCGGCTGCTAGCAGCTCGCTGTCTTCAAGTGACTCGTAAGCTTGTATGTAGGCCAATGTCGCGGTGGCAAGGGCGCTGATTGCCGGTAATGATGTTCTTACCGAGGCAAGAATGTCGGGTATGCCTGGTTCGTTCAATGCTTCCAGCTCGGCGATGATTTCGTTGACGCGCGGATGCATCTGGCCAGAGAGCATGTCGATGTCTTCAACAGCGATATCGAGTTCTTCTAGCAGGGCTGTTGCCATTGGTGAGAATTCAGGTTCAAGCAGATCTTGTTCTTCCTGGTCTTCCTGTTCTGCTGAGCTGCCGCGACATTGAATCAATGCTTGGAGAAGTTGAGTAGTGGCGAGTTTGTAGGCTTGCATGTTTGTCGCTGTCATAAGGAGTACTGCCATAAGATTTGTTTGAGTTGAAGGTTGTATTCTGCAAGTTCTGGTTTGATTTACCAACTAATTTGCAAGGCGCAGGATTCGAGTGTGCCTCTGCGGATAAACCGTGGATTCAGTTCAGCTTCTTTCAGTACGTCATAAAGCAAGCGAGGCTGCCCTACTATGTTTTCAATGGGGATTTCGCTGTCGCCTTGAGCTGTTATGGGAATTAAGCGCTTATACTGATCTGTATCAGCAAACGACAACTGCAGAACCTCCATTGTTCCGGCAGCATCTTTTGTTGCCGCTATATTGGCCAAGGTTTGGTCGAATATTTTAATCGCATCTGTGCGCGAGGAAAGTTCTCTTAGGGCAGTCATATTCCAAAGCTTGTTGCCTTCGCTGAGAAACTTTTCTGCCTGTTCAACAATGGGCTTTTCCTCGCTTTCAAGTTCTTCTATTTGACTAAGAAGAGCTTGAATTTGGTCCATTTTTTCTGTTAGTGAGGTGCGCAGGTAGACAACTAAGGCACCGCGTGCTTTCTTGATTGCTTTTTGATTTAACATAATTGTTTGCTCGTTGGTGTGGTGGAGTTGAAAAAGGTACTACCTTCGCCGACTAGCGCGGCTTTAAGCTCGGGCGCTTCAAAGTCGTGAAACATGTCGATCTGAAAGTAGTTGTTTTGAGTCAGCTTTACTTCTTCGCTTGGTGCTTCTAGAGCCTCTGTCAGTGAGCCAATACGATTGATGATGGCAGCGTAGTGACTGAGGTCGGCGAATTGTCCGATCAATATTGTTGCCCCTTGAAACACCGAAGTGAAAGCCATAACGGCTTGGGTGATTGTGCCAAAAGGGATGTGATCGTTGAAGTAAAGGTGGGCCACAATCAAAGGTGGAATAAGGGGTACTAGATGATTGAAGACTCCGGTGAATAGCTGCAGATTTTTGTGCACCAGGGTCATGTCTAGTAAGTTCGAAATCACTGCAGTGAGTGCCAGTTCTGCTTCGGCGACAGTGGTGGTACTGCTGCTATTAGTCTTTACTAGTTCATCGCGGGCGCCAGCTAGTTTGGCTCTAAGGTCAGCTTCTGTTTTCATTTGGCGATCGCTAATACTGATTAGCGTTTTGCCAATATGTGAAACAATTACCAGGCCTAGAGTTGAATAGACAATGACGATGAATGAAAGTGATGGTGAAATTTTCCACAGCACTATCATGAAGGTAAAGACAGTAACGATGGCATCCAAAATCGATATGGCTAAGCGTATAGATGAGCCACAAAACGAGTCGACGTCTTGGGTCATACGTTGTTCAGGATTATCAATTTCTCTGGAGTTTTCGACTTTTATGCCAGCAGCGTTTGAGAAATATCTGTGTATTAAGCTCCTTGAAAGCCAATCGCGCCAGTAGAGCGCCAGGCGTGTTCTTAAAAGGTTGTAGTAAGTTTCAATTGGCACGGTGATTAAGATGGCGAGAATAGACAAGAACAGATAGAGGCAGAAATCGCTCCAGCTTTTCTGTTCCATTGCCGTCATGAAATGACCGGAAGTAACATTGATGCAAACCGCTACACCGGCTTTGGCAGCCATAAGGGTGAGAATTAAACCAAGATTGGTAAAGCCAACCGAGTTTTTTTCTGATACCCAAAAAGGCTTACCTATTTTTGCCAGCCTTCTCCAAGGCATTGCTGTGAGGATGTTGTTCATGGCAGTTCTCCACTAGATAAGTTCAAAAAATATGAGTGATTTGATAGCAGTGGGAAGGCTAGCCACAGGTAAGCAGCTGCTCAATTTGGCTTTGTTATTGCCAGGCGAGTGTAGTCACCGAGGCTTTTGCCAGGGTGATTTCAGTTACACTTTTTCCTTCCTCGATGCTGATAGTTTTCTCTGGGCCTAGATTGGTTAGCACTAGCACTCGCTCTCCTGATGGATTGAGGAATGCCACATGCGAAATCTCTTGATTGGGTTTCAAGGCAGTAGATTCAATGCGTTTTGCTCCTCGCTCTATGAATTTAGAAAAGTGAGCCAGGGCATAATATTGGCCGCTGTGAGTAACTTCTTTGGTTGTTGAGTTAATGGTCACTAGACCACCACAAGGGAATGGTCCAATGTTGGGTTTGCCGTTTTGATCAAGGGCCAGGTTCCAGACTGTGATGCCGCGGCACCAGTGAGTAAGATTGCTTGTGAAAGTTCTTGCCCACTTGATGTAATCGCTATGGTAGTTGGGGTCTGTATAGTCAGGGCCGCCTTCTGTCCAGTAGTGACTAACCTGTGGGTGGGCTTCATGCACTGTGCCAATGCGCCAGGCGTCGCCGACATAACCATGCCAGGCTATGGCCGAGGCGTATTTGGCTAGGGCGGGACTTTCTAGTGATGCCACAGCACGTCCCCACAAGTTGTAGTTGTGGTCGATAATCCAAATTTGTGTCTCTAAACCACGTTTTTCAAAGAGTGGCCCCAGGTGGTGACCAACGAAGTCGACTTCGTACTCTTGGGGCCAGAGACAAGCTGGCATTAGGCCATCTTGATCGGTATCAACTTCGTTTTGTACTGTGATGGCATAGATGTCGATTCCTTCAGCTTTATAGCTATCAATAAATTTGACAAAATAATTGGCATAGCTGCCAAGGTTTTTCCTTTGAAAACTACCACCAAGCATTGAGCCGTTAGATTTCATCCAGCCTGGCGGGCTCCAGGGTGAGCCGTAAAAAAGCATCTCAGCGTTAAGTGCCAGCGCTTGACGCAGACAAGGCAGAATGTATTTCTGGTCGTGTGCGATAGAAAAGCGCTTTAGCTCGGGGTCTGGCTCGCCTTCATCATAGCTGTAGAGATGGGTAGCATAATCACTTGAGCCAATGCAGACTCGACAAAAATTTAGGCCTAGGCCTCCTTGCGAAGCTGGGCTAAAGAGATCACGAAAGAGTTCAGCTCTGGCATCTTCTGACAGTAACTCGAAGTTAAAGCAGGCGGCATCGGTAAAAGCGCCGCCAAAGCCGACAATTTCTTGAAAGCTTGTTTCTGGATGAACGCTGATGACCTCCTCTGTGTTTACTGCAGAAAAGCGCCAATAAACATCGACTGACTCTAGCTCTAGGTGCTTTTGGGCATTCGTTTGCATCAGGCGCATAGGGCCGTAGTGCAGCAGGATTGGTCTTGGACTGTTAGGATTTCGATTATATTTTCTCTTCAGCCACTGACTAGCGCGAGAGAGCATGAAGCCCAGAACTAGACCAATGACAATGAAGAACTTAGTAATGCGTGTGGGCATAATCAGCATCTCGAATATCAATGAGAAGGGCCATAAAAGCTGGCGGCAAGAAATTTGACGCCAGCTCATATGGGTGAGGGTTTATTGGTTAGAGTTTGGCGCCACCATTGGTAATGCTATTGGTTGCACCGTAATGCCGTGCTCTAGTTTGTCTATCAAAGTGAAGAGCGCTGCGTGATCGCCCACTTCATACGATTTCAAGGTTTGACCGTCAATCACCACTGAGTGAACATAGGGGTGTTTTGTCCCAGCTGTAGAAACAACGGCAACAACATAATAAATATGTCCGTTGATTATGAGTGGGCGCGGTTCTACTTTTTCGAATTGTGACCAGTCGGCATTCCAGTTGCCTTGCATCACTTGGATAATGGCTTGTCTGGGACCATTTAGAGCAATGTCAGGTACTATGTATTGTTTGCAATAACCGGAAGCGGCATCAAAGAAAAGTATCTTTGCCAGCTTTGCACTATCGTCACCTTTGGGTTCTAAGGTTATTACTTCTTGCCAGCCAAAGTTGCTGTCGTAGACTTCGATGTAGGGTGCCTTGTTGAAATGTGGTTTGCCTGTGGCATCAGGTTCGCTGACGCGCAGCTCATGCTCTTTTGTGATCATGCGCCCTTTCATGCCGCCATTCCATTTGGCATAAATCTCAGCATAGAGCCGAGCTAGCTTGGTGGGATAAAACGGCATGTTGGGATATTTCGCTTTAGCCGTAGCTGGGCTCATATCATTGACGATGCCAAAGCGATTGACGCTCATTACTCCAGCTAATTCTGGCAACATTACTCCTGTTAATGTTGGCCTATAAGAGATGTAGGGGATGAGCATGACCAACGGATCGTGGTCTGTTTCTCTCCAGTAAAGTGCTTCTTGCTGTTCGCTAAAAGGGTTGTGTACAGCAAAAGCAGCTTGCACTACCCAACTTTTTGGTCCAGCCACGAAAAAGCCGTCATAGCCATCGGCAATTTTACCTCTCATGTTGACCTGAGTCGGGTCCACGGTGGCAACATTTATAATAGTGTCACCAAGAAAGTTGTACCAAATGCCGTCGGCTGCTCCTTTTAGGTGAATGGCTCCTTCCCAGCATTGGTTTCCTTGTGCGTCACAAGGTGCCATATGCGGTTCAGAGACATAGGTTCTGGTATCGCCATTGAGGTTTTGCAAATAACCTAGGGCGGTAGCTTGGGGCAGCATGCGGAAGTTCTTCTTTTCGGCATTGGGCAGGGTTCTGATCACTTCAGGATCAAGCACTTCTGCCATGGTCCATTCTGTGACATCTTGATTGCTCGAATCTAGCCATGAGAAGGCTGCAATAAATAGTGCAATGCCCCAAACAGTGAGATGCGCAGTGGCTTTTGTTTTGCTACCCCAATCGCTGACTTTTCCCTGTAGTAAAAAGGCGCTACTGAGAATAATGGCTGCAGTTGCAGGGCCCCACTGCATCACATATTGCCAGGCTGTGATTGTATAGGTGTGTATAAAAGGCAGGGCGTAGATTGCGATAGCCGTATATAGGCCGGTATAGGCAGCAGCTGCGGTTATGCCAGCGAAGAAGCCCCATTTTTTCGTGCCGTAGACAAAGGAGGCAATCACTGCAATCCATCCTAGACCAGGCTGGAATAGTGGCAGAGTTATGACAAATGATAGGAACAAAAAGCGTGCGATAGTTCGCGCATAACCCGCTCGGCCGGATGGTTCTGTGAGATTATTTAAGTTCATAGGTAAACCTATTGGGTGAATGTTGATTCGAAGTAGTCGACCTCTAAACTGTGGTTCAAAGGCCGACTACTTGCTTTTAGTTAGCTGTTTCAGCTCAATCTATCGGATGGGGAAGTCAAACTTGACTTTGTCCCCGGTTACTATGGTGCCAATTAAAGTGCATTCGACTGTCTTTATTTCAATCGTGCCAATGACTGTGCCAGCGGGCGAGCTAGCAAGTGAATCGCTGGCACAGTTTACTGTGAGACAATGCGGTCCTCGCTTGATGTTGGTTAGTGCTCCTTGCACAATAAACTCGACATCATGTTCTCTTTCGGTTCTGGATAGGTGGCTTAGGTCAATCATCAGCGCACTGTCTGCTGGAATTGCTGGAACAGTCACTTGAAACGAAATCGACTGATTTGGCTGAGCCGATGCTCGCGCTTCGAAGCCGCTAGCAGCCGAACCGTTAGAGTGTCGGTGGCGAATGCTTGTGTACATGCGGTTTTCCTGGATTCGATGTGAATCCCCAAAGATACTTGCAAATTTTCTTGCTCTAAGGGGAGTGATGTTTCTTCCTTAATTTCTTTCTGTTAGCGACAAAATCTTTGTCTGCCAACTTCGTAGCCATCGTAGTCATAAATTGACTCGTACCAGCATTCTTGTTGGTAATTTTGCTGTTGTCGGTTCTGGTATTGGCGCTCTTGGTCAAATGACTCTTGGTCGCCAATGAAGCCACCCGCTGCTGCCCCGGCGGCACCACCGATAACTGCACCAGGTAGTCCGTCGGCAGCAGCGCCGATAGCAGCACCGCCCAATGCACCAATGGTGCCATACCGTTGTCCTAAAGGAGTGGCGCAACCACTCAGTGCGAGTATAGTGATAAATCCGAAAGCAAGCACTAGTGGTCGAATCAGTTTGTTCCTGGCAAAGTTGCTCTTGTTCATATGTTTCTTCCTGTTTTCTTCGTTAATGGGTTTGTCTGTCTGTCTGTCTTACTAAGCAAGAGCTAGCGACAGACTCTTCTGTGGTGCGTCACATAGCCGTAGCGGTCATAAACCGGAAGGTACCAACATTGATATTGAGGGCGTTGATAGTAAGGGGGTTGATAATAAGGGGGGCGATAATATTGCCGTGGGTAATAGGGCCGTTGGTAATATTGCTGATAGGGCCAGCGTCTGTATTGGTTATAGCCATAGCCATTGCCTCGTTGGTTATAACGGTAGTGGACTTGGCTGAAAGATGAGGCGTTGATAACTGTTTCGCTTTGTGCGCTTGCTGCGCAGTTGGCGAAGCTAAGCACGCTGAAAAGCGCAACGATAGCTACAATTAGCAACTTTAGTTCTTTTCTAATTCGGCAAAGATAGTCTTTACTTTTCATGTGTTGATCTCTGTTTGATAGTTTTGTCTGAGATTTAGGTCTTTAGTTCGAGAGCAACTAAGCTATTCAGCAACTAGGCTAAGAAGCTAGAAGACGCGACCGGGTCGCAGACGGATGTTGAGCATGAAGCTCATTGGATTTGAGCCGTAAATAGGTTCAAGTTCGTTTGGCACGAGGTAACCTGTGACATCGAAGCCAAGACCGATTCGTATGACGGAAGAAGCATAGACATCTCGGGCATAGCCAGCTGTCAGTGCACAGACTGTACTGTTAGCCTTGCTTACAGCGCTGTTACTGTGCTCGCCTTCGTGTTCCGCAAGTCCAGAGAGTTCATGCTCTAGCCCTGGTCTGCCGTAGATGTTCATATCTGTCAGCCCAGGCTTGTTGACACATTCGCCTCTGCCGTAAAGGTAGTTACGATCAAGAAAATTGATTGTTCCTTCCAGTAGTCCACCGCTTAAAGTGCCATGGGCTTCTTGATTGTGACCAACTACGGCAGATACTGCTGTGTAGCCGCCATCGAAGCGTTTGGAGTATTGAGCAAAAACGGTATAGCGTTCCATGTCGCCGGGGTGGAGCACTTCGGCGTTGTGCACTGCTGCATAGGAGGCTCCCAACACCCAGTTCTCATTGGCAGAATATTGGGCGCGAATGGAATAGCTGTCAAAGCCACCACTTTCGATGATGTAGCGATTTTCACCTGGTTCTTGGCCGCGAAAGACCGAGGCACCAAGACGTAATTTACCAACATCAACACCGGCGCTGAAGACGCCGTTAGTAATGTGGCCAGCGTCCATGCAGTGGTGGCACAGGGGGGCGGCTGGATTTTCTAAGGCGGAGGCTCGGTGCATAAAGGCCGTGGGGCCTTCTTCGCGGTCGCCCGGTAGGCCGAAGTAGAGGTAATAGCGGAAGTTCTCTGATAGCCGTTGAGTAAAAGAGACAGACAGTTCCGAGAATAGATTGTGAGGGTGCTGGGCATCGACAATTTCACGACCGCGATAGGTTTCTCCCGTTTGAAAGAGTTGAGGCACGCCGCCAGCTTTAGTAGTGAAAGGTTCAGCGGTAAGCATGGCGCGAAACTGGAAAGCTGACTTGTCCCATACAGGTACTTCGCATGAGGCCATGAGCCAGTTTTGTGACTGCAATGCAGATACACCACGCGGACCGCCTTGGCTATTGAAGCTAGCTTTCAATTCAGCGTGGGCCATACAATTGGCTTTGTCTTCAAAGAGACTGAAGTGCCACATGTAGGCTGGGCTATCAGCTGGTATTAGACTTGTGCCAGAGCCAATGGCGGTCATGCGTTCAGAAGGGCCACCAAAGTTTGAAAACATTGGTTCGGTTTTTAGAAAGTCACCGTCTGCATTGGTATCGTGTTGATGCTGGTGTCCTGACATTTTGCTCATGTCGTGACCTAGTTCTTTGTTCTCGCTGCTCAATCCTTGCTTAGGGTTTGAAGAACAGCCAGCTACGGCAAAGAGTAAGCTGATGAAATAGACTGAGAATAGCTTGTTCATTCTTTTGTCCTCAGAGTGCAAAAAAGATTTAGCCGCTGATTAGCCAGCCGAGAAAAAGAACGCCCGCTGCAAAGGCAAGCGGCACCACAGCGAATCCAAGCATTGTGGGTGGTTGGCGCCAGGGTTGGCGTCTTGCGGGTTTAATAGTGGTTGGTTTCATGTTAATTTCCTAAGAGTAGCTTGGTGCCAGGCAAGGCCGGGCACCAAGACAAAGTTAGAGCCTTGAATCAACTAGTTGGCTTCAGGCTCTGTGGTTTTCTTCTAGTTCAGAAGTCGAAATCCCAGTATTGCAGGCAGTTTTGCCAGTATGGGAAATTTTGCATCAGCCAGGTTTTGGCTAAGTTCTCGGCGCGATCATGGGCTTGCTTGTCGTGGTATTGATCGGGATGGCTCTCGCACAGCTCGTGTCTCAGCGGTACCCAGGGAGTGTGATGAAGCGTGTCTTGGCCGTCCATGACCAACACTCGCAGCTCTTTATTGTTGTGAGCCACTTCGAAGATGGTGGTAAAGCGACGACGTGGTGCGAAAAATGCTCGTGTGCCGCAGAAATCGGTGCAGATGTAGATATCGGCGCGATTGCGACCATTATTGTCGGTCAGTTCTTGCCAGTGCGGATGGTCGCTTTGTTTTACCTGCCAACCTTCGGGCAAGTTAACTTCGCAAGTGTATTTGTTAGCAGGGCCAACTCTTTCGATTCCCCAGGTAGCTAAGTCGCTCCAGGTGGCATATCTGATCTCATTTGGCAGTCTTGCTAAGTTAGTAAAGTTGTTCATGTTTTGTTCTCTCGTGATTGAATGAAGATTGGATTTTTCATGACCGCTCTCCCTGGCAGTCACGAAGGTATTGCAATGCCACCACATCCAGTGACAGCAGTCGAGCTTCCCTTTGCTAGTTCAAATCTCCGCAGCACAGGCGCGGAGATATTGAGGCTAAATAGAGCTATGGATTGTTTTGCGGTAAATAAATTGCTCGAATGGAAGAAGATGTAAAGTGGATATATTTGAACCTAACATCCTCTTCTCTGCTACAGGAAGAGAAACTCTTACTTATTTGCTTACTTTCTGTATTCCTGTGTGTGTCCAGCTAGCGAGCGGGGGACGATTCGACCAATGGCGGCGAGACACTTGTCGCTGTTGGCGACGTGCCCAGTTTCACTTCTGCAAATTTGAGATCAGTAAACAGGGCGTCTAGTTCAGCTGGAAGCATATCTTTGAAATACGGCCGATGGCGACCAGCTAAGAGTAGCAGGGCTTTTACGCCTCTGCTGCGAGCTTGACTGAGGGCTTCGTTGCTCAACAGTCCATGCTTTTCCAACGCTTCAATGGCAGACATGTAGCCAGACATAATCATTTGCCATTTTTCTCGGCGGGTCATACTGAATTTGAATGAGCCATAGAGTGGGGCTGGTGGGCTGATCACTATGCGGTCGTGATTGTCTGGCAAAACAATGCCGTCCATTCTCAGGCTTTCGCGGTCATGGCTGATGATGCCATAGACTTTGTCGATAAGCTGATGCAGTGGGCTTTTATCTTCACCGACATTGACCACAATCAGGTATGAATTCTCCATGGGGAAGAGTGCTTGTGGTACCGAAATTGGGCAGCGACCTTCAGGGCCCAAGCCGCCGTCAATAAGCAGGTGCTCTTCACCGCTGTCACTTTTCCAGGCCACGGGGTCAAGCAAGATTGGTACGGCACAAGTGGCTCGCACGGCCATTCCAATTGCTATTGGTTTCTGCGCCGCCCGGAGTAATTTCCCGTCTTCCTGTTCCTGCCAGATTCCGTCTTTGGTAAAAATTACTTTGCGTTGGTGCGACAAAGCGACAGTGCAAAAGAGATCAGGCCATTCTTTGATGCGATCATCGAAGTATTGGCCCATAAGCTTGGCATCAAGGGCTCCTACCAATGGCGGTGGATCAATATCCTTGGGTTCCCGCAGGGCCTGGGTGAGGAATGTAACGAGGGAGACCCGCCGGGTCACTAGTTTGTTGAAGTCAGTGTCTAGCACTTGCATCAGTAGCTGAGTGACGTCAGGGTTGGCACATATCAGGGCCGCTGGGATGGAACCGCCGCTCACTCCCGTAATCGAGCGAAATCGGCGAAAGTTAGCCTGGGCTAGAGCGAGTAGAACACCTGTGCCAAATAAAATTGCTCTTGAGCCGCCGGTGCCGATGAGAAGATTGATGTCTTGGCTTTCAGGGCCTTTGTTTTCTTCTGAGTTCATGGAATTTCTCCTGGTTTCACTACTACTGCTGCGGTGGTAGTCTCAGGCTTTGCCTTTGAGACCCCGGGAATTACTTTTGGCACTGGGCCAATGAAGAAGTCGGTGATTAGTGGCCGACTGGGGTCCATCGCGTAAGAGCTGAGGTCGACTTTGCCGGCTACTTGTACAGCTTTGATAGTGGCCATGTCGTTGAGCGGGTGCAGTGCATACATAGCTGGGTCGCTTATGCCTGCGGCTTGCATGGTTACTACTACAGAGTCGGTGTAGAAGTTGCCGCTGGTTGAGCGCGCTGGCTGACTGAAAATCCATTGCGCTGCTTTGGCTACAATTTCAGGTTTGCGGGAGTGGGCAACTGTGGTGGCACCACCAAGTTTGTTGCGTACCGCAGCTGTATCGACAGTGGTTTCTGGCCAGAGTGAGTTGACAGCAATGCCATCTTGGCGAAACTCATCAGCGAAGCCCATTGTCAGCATGCTCATGGCATATTTAGTCAAGGTGTAAGTAAACTGGAACCATTCTGGATCCAGGTTTAGCGGTGGCGAGATGTTTAGAATGTGCGGATTTGAGCTCTTTCTCAAATAGGGCAAGGCATATTTGATTACCATGAATGGCCCACGGGTGTTGACTGCATGCATGAGGTCAAACAGTTTCATCTCAGTTGACTCAATGCCGGTGAGGCTGAGCACTCCAGCGTTGTTTATGACGATGTCTATTCCACCGAAAGTTTCGACGGTTTTGGCAATAGCAGCTTTTACTTGTGCTTCATCACGCACGTCAACTTGAAGAGCAAGAGATTCACCACCAGCTGCGATCACTTCTGCTGCTGCGGAGAAGATAGTGCCTGATACTTCAGTGCGTTCCTCTACGGTTTTGCCTGTAATTACTATTTTGCAGCCATGTTTTGCTAATTCAAGGGCAATGGCAAGACCGATGCCGCGTGAGGCACCATTGATAAATACTACTTTGCCTTTCAGGTTTGGTTCGTTAGTTTCCATTTTTTCCGTCCTAGCAGATTGTGCTGAGGTTAAGGTAATGCCGTGTTGCAGGCGGTTGAGACCGGTTGAAAGTCTCGTTGATTGGTGTTTTGCGTCTCTTAAAGAATGCCGAGTATTTCCTGAGCTCCATGACTGGAGAGCAAGAAGTAGTTATTTAGAGCCGAGCGATTGCTTTTTATTGACGCCCCTAGGCAAATGAGAAAGAAAAACACTCTTCAATATGCCTAAACTTAAGGCTGATTGACAACTGGGGATTGGCTTAAATAGAGCTGTTTAGCTAATTACTCTCACATGTTATGTGATTACAAATGACAGTGGTGTTAGTGTCTCTATTGAGTGCGATGAAGCGTCACGATGAAAAGAAATGTGTGGAGTTTTGCCTTGTCGGGGCGTGCTGGTAATTGCAAGAGTCTCATGCGCTCGTATTCAAATCGGCCTGTTCAACTCTAGAAGCTCTTGCGATCGATGTCTTGCATCAGTCCATCTAGTGAACTGTTTTCATCGCTGCCACGAAGTACGTCCTTGTCGTTAGGGGCCCGCGTGGCGCCTGCTGGTGCCTGAAATTCGCTGGGAGGTAAGATCACTTTGGTGATCTTTTTTGTTTGCAGCATGAATTGTTTGTTCTTGCCTTTGCGCTCTATTAGTAGAGAAAGCGGTAGGTCGCCCAAGGCGGGAAAATTATACTGTTGTCTGACGAAGGCAAGCACTTGTGGCGGGTAGGGCAGGTCTTTGGTCGTAAGCAGTTTGGCGTCAAAGAGTGTGTCGATGCCTTTCTCGACCTTTTCCGCTTTGGTCAACTTCTTCATCTTAAATGAGCGACACTGGAGGCCAAGAGTGTTCTCTTTAGGGCCTTCGTCAAAGGGAATACGGGGAAAGGAAAAGCCCCAAAAAATGATGGAAATACGGAGCATATGGCCCTCGTATTTGTTCAATGGTGTTTCGAAAATTCTATTGGTTTTGGCATTGTATATTTGTACTTTCCATTCTGGTGCGTGGGCCATAATGCTCACACCATTGGCCGGATTGGACCAGCGAAAACCATCTTTTCCGAATGAAAATATTGTTCCGGCTCCGTAGATCTGGCTGTCCTGTTCCAGGCGCAGGCATTCCATCGACTGGGCTGCTGGTGCTGCCACAGCCATTAAGGACGCTACTATTGCTAAGCTCATAGTGGCCTTTCGATGGTAGTTTTTCATTGCAAATTTGTACTTATTAGCTATGAGTTTAAGGCGGCTGCAAACAGCCCTAGCCTCTGGGCAAGATCGCTTTCTTCTATGGCGGCAAAAGAGAGAATGAACTCAAGATCCCGTGCAACTTCGGCATAATAGCTGCGGGTGCTTGTCATTGGTAGTTGACTCGAAGCAATTGCTTGTTCGATTTTAGCAGCCTCATAGTGATTGTTTAAGCGCACAAGCAAGCCCAAACCCGCGCTTTCTGGTGCAATGTAGGCTGTGTCTAAGGCCTTCGCTAGAAGACTCAATAAATTTTGTCGGCGCACTGCATAGCGCGAGCGTTGCTTTCTGATTAGTTTTTCCAGATGACCTTCGTTGATAAAATCGGCTAGGGCCGCCTGCTCAACTAAAGAAACGTCTCTTTCTACAAGGCCTTTAGCTGCTGTGAGCGGTTCAACCAGGGGGTCAGGAACTACCATGAAGCCTATTCTAGACACTGGTGCCATGGCATTCCACAAACAGGAAAGATAGATTGTTCGGTCGTTGCTATCCATGCCCTGTAGTGATGGAAGTGGGCGACCGTCATAGCGAAACTCGCTGTCATAGTCGTCTTCGATAATATAGGCTTGATTTTTTGCGGCATATTCTAAAAGTTGCTTACGCCTATTCATTGACATCACTGCCCCGGTTGGAGCTTGGTGTGATGGTGTGACGTAAATCAAGCGTGGAGCTGTTTTAAGCTCATGCAACTGTTCTACGATCAGGCCTTGGTTATCTACACCAATTTGAGCTATTTGGGCACCGTTGGCTAAAAATTGTTCTCTTGCGGCAGAGAAGCCAGGCTCTTCCATGGCTACTAGATCGCCGTCATTGAGAAGCAATCTAGCGAGCAAGTCGAGGCGTAAATTGCGTGATGCAAAAGTAATTAGACGATCTTGACTGACCTTTACGGCGCGGGCTCTAGTCAAATATGAGGCGTAGGCCTCGCGTAGAGGCTGATAACCAAAGGGTTCTGGTGCGTATTGAGATTCTTCTTTTGAGGCCGCATGGCAGTGTCGAACTAGAAGCTCACGCCAAGTGCTCAGTGGTAATTCGCGCAAGAGGGGGCCGACATAGGGAGTCTTGGCAGTAATTATCCCAGCGTCAAATCGTTCTTTTAGTCTATTGCCAAACTGAGATAGATGAACGGTTTTGTGCACTTTGTCGCGAGGCGGTAGCTCTTCTGACTGGCCGGGAAGGTGCGGACATACGCGTGTGCCTGAGCCCATCTCTGTGACAACATAACCTTGAGCCGAAAGTTCATCAATTGCTCTGGCGGCAGTTGAGCGTGAGATGTCTAAGGCTTTAGCAATGTCACGCACTGAGGGCAGAATTACCCCTGGGCTAACTAGTTTTTCAATAATCGCTTCTTTCAGTGCTTCGGCAATTTGTCTTGATGCCGGAACGCCTGAGTTTGAGTCTAGAGCTAAATCTAGTCTATCAATTAGCATCGTTACTACGACCTGATTGTTTCTGGAGAGCTAAGGCAAAAGACTTGACGACATTGTCGATACTGTTTTGGTCGACTGAGGCGAAGGGCACTATGTACTGGCCACTCTTTGTTGTGCTGGCGTAGTATGGTTTGGTGCTCATTAGATTGAAGCCGCTTTGCTGGGCTGCTTGTTCGATGGCGCTGTCGAAAAAATTTGCTTGGAAGTTCAGTATCAGATGGGTGCCACCGCCGTCTGTTAGTGGCTCAACCATATCTTTGAGATAGCGTGTAATCGCTAAGATTAGCGATTGTCTGCGGAAGGCAAGCACTCGCTGGGTTTGTTTGAGGTGCTTTTCTAAGTAGCCATCGTTTATAAAGTCTATGAGGGCTAATTGTTCCAGCAGTGGTAGGTGTCTTTCTAAATAGCTTTTGCCCAACGCTCCTATGTTTACCAGGCAATCAGGAAACACGACAAAACTTAGACGCAGCGATTGATATAAAACTTTCCAAAAGGATGCCATATAGATGACGCAGTCGTACTGGTCTAAGGCTTTTATCGAAGGCAATATCGGTCGGCCATAACGAAATTCGTTGTCAAAGTCATCTTCGATAATGAAGGCGCCAGTGGCGGCGGCATACTCTAGAAGTTCATGTCGGCGAGGCATGCTCATAACATGGCCGAGGGGGTCTTGATGTGAGGGCGAGACATAAATTAGTTTGGGAGGCTTTGGTAGGCGCCTCAAGGCTGCTACCGATAAACCTTCTGTATCGACGGGAATGGGGGTGATCTTTACGCCCATCGATTCAAGTGTATTTCTGTTTTCTGGATAGCCGGGTTCTTCGTAGGCAACTATGTCGTCTGGGTTGAGCAGCAGGCGGCCGATTAGCTCCAGGCGTAATTGTTTAGAACCGAAGATGCAGACGTTCTGAGGGTCACTTGAAATTGAACGGCGACGTAATACATAAGCTGCTATAGCTTCACGGAGCTTTTCTAGGCCGAGTGGGTCAATCATTTCAGCTACTTGCTCTTCGCGACTGACATCGCAGTGCTTTATCATCAGCGTTTTCCAGTCGCGCATAGGTGAAAGCTCAATCGGTGTGCCACCGTATTCTAGGGCAGGAACGTGCACATGTTCAGTCGCTTGTCTCTTGCCCATTGCAAAAATTGTGCGGCCCCGATCGGAGAGTGGAAGGGGCTTGAAACTTACTGGACGGTTAGCTGCTGATAAGAAAGCTGGTGCTAGCTCACCCAGGTCTCCGGGCAAGGTGCTGGCCACGAAGGTTCCTGAGCCAGAATGGGCTACTACCAGGCCCTGAGTCTTTAAATCTTCGTAGGCCTTGAGAATTGTAGAGCGCGATAGTTTTAAAGTTTCGGAAAGCTCTCTAATTGAGGGCATTGGCTCTCCGAGTTTGAGGCGACCTTCCATAATAGCTTTGCGCAGGGCGTCCGAGAGGCGCCTGTAAAGGGCCACATTGGACTTATATTCTAGGTATATAGCAATTGCCACGGCAGGCCTTATATCTGGTTTGCTAACACGATAGCAGATAGTTCTCAATCAACAAAGCGATAAAGCTGGGCGGGCTTGCGACCAGTTTTCTGCCATTCTTTGCTGGGCTCAACAATGCCCTGTTGTAAGATTTTGCGTCTGAAATTTCGCTTGTCTAGATTTGCACCAAGAATAGCTTCGTGAACTAGTTGCAGTTCTGTCAGGGTAAATTTTTCTGGCAATAGCTCAAATCCAACATTGCTGTAATCAAGTTTGTTACGCAGTCTTTGTTGGGCGTATTCGATTATGCTTTGATGGTCAAAAGCTACGGGTGGCAGCTTGTCTAGAGCAAACCAGGCGGCGTCGGCAGCATCGGTGCCTGACCTGAGAATATGGCTATTGGCGACGAGGGCGTAATAAGCCACAGTTATGACGCGACCGCGGGGATCGCGATTGGGTTCTCCAAATGTATAGAGCTGTTCAAGAAAAACTTTTTCTACGCCGGTTTCTTCTTGCAGTTCTCTGTGAGCGGCCTTATCTACTGATTCGTTTTCGAGGACAAAACCACCAGGCAAAGCGTAGCTGCCCCTAAATGGTTCGGCCAGGCGTCGAATTAAAAGCACATGTAGTTGTCGCTCTAGGATAGTGAAGAGCACTATGTCGACTGTGATTTGAAGTTTCGTCATTGCGTTTTCATGATGCTCTTTTTAGAACAATACTAAATTTAGGACGTCACTAAATTGGCTTTTTCACGGGCAAGGCCAATGGTAGCATCAGTGCCAGAATTGAATTCCAGGTAGTCAGATTCCATTCCGTCAGAAAAGATTACTCCGCCGCAGGGCATTTGCGACTCTAGTTTTAGTGGTTCACTGTGTTTAATTGTGCCAACTACAATTGCTGCTTGTGAATGGAGGCTGACGAATGGCTCGCGCACAACAAATAGCAATCGTTCTTCTTCCCATGACATAGGCTGGGGCTTAATTGGCTGGCCACCAAGATAAGAAATGATGCCGCTTGCCTCATTGAAAACTGAAGACATCCAGCCGGTGCTGCCCGCTCCAGTTGAGACGATTATTCCGCTAGAGGATTGATTTTCTTGACGCTGACCGTGAACTATGTGATAGCGAGCTGATATGTGAGAACTTGCACCGATAAATAAATCGTTGAAGGCCAAGAGTCTCTGGCCGTCTTTCAGTTTTGCTTCGGCCATACTGACAGCGCGGACTTTTGCTTTCTCTTGCAAAGTTAGCTCTAGAGCTGTTTTTAGCTGAGCGGGTAAAAATGGGATGAGTATCCCGTCAAAGTGCTCGGCATCAGGATTGACTGCAATAATTGGCTGCCCACCTACGTACTTCGCAGCATTTGCCACCAGCCCATCTTGGCCGAGGGTGATAACAATGTCTGTTGCCGCAAAAACATAGGTGGGAATGAGGCTACGGTCGAGCAATTGAATTTTTAAACCACACTCAATAGTGCGTCTTACTGCAGCAAGAGAACGTTGGTAGGTGTCATGCTCAACTACGTATGAATTGAAATCACCTCCGCTATGTTCAATATAAAACTTCGCTTGTTCTCTGGTGTTGAAGCGATCGACTAGTTGATCAAGGCGTGTTTTGCGAGTTATTAGCACGATTTTGTCGTACATTTTTTTATCCTCTTTGGGCGCCCGTGCTAATCAAGCTGCGCAAGAGGTCGGGAGAGATATTCAATTCTCCGATTTTTTCAGCATTATTGGCTAGCTCGTGAAAGGCCATGGCGATAGTGTTTTTTGCCTCTCCGCCTTGGGGATTTAGCATCATCAATAGGCGCCAATCGAGGTCTTGCACGGGGGCGATCACTGCTTTCAGCGCATAGGCTCGGCTGTCGGCTTCCTTGCGTTCATTGTCAGTCTTTTGATCGGTTAGTCTAGAGCGCTGTTCTTCTAGTGCTATCTCGCCTTCCATCTGCCGCTCATGCAGTTCTCTTTGCTTGCTCTGCACTAAAAGGTCGGTCTGTAACTCATTTTCTTTCAGTTTGCGCTCTTGCTCTATGGCCGAATTGCGCCTGGTATAAATTGCTTCGTCAGCTTTGCGATTGAGTGCCTCTCTTGCTTCGGCCTCTAATGCTTTGGCCATTTCTGGTGTTGGCTTGAGCGAAAGTATTGAGAGGTTGAGAATTTCTACTCCGAGTTGGAGAACTTCTGGGCTGGTCTTGAGCTTGTCGAGGACGGTGCTGGTCAATTGGTCTGAATGCACCAAGCCCTGGTGCAGCTCTAGATGCTGAATTTCGGCACGAATTTGCGTTTGCAAATCGTAAGTTAGACGTTCAGGCAACTTCTGATATTGATCACTTAGATAGCGCCCTTTGGCATCGATGGTGAAGTCGAGCATGGTGGCTGCTTTTTTGGCATCGGCAATGCGGTAGGTTAGTTGTCCTTGCACTGTGATTGTCTGAAAGTCGGCTGTGGGCTCATTGAATACAAATGGAATATTGGCACTGGCTTGCGAAACCAGGGCAATAGTGGATGCTGGCTGAAAGTAAAAGAATGATAGGCCGGCACCCTCGCGTGCAAGATGCCCCTGGGAGAAGTGCAGAACATAGTCAGTTGGTTTTGATTTGCGATAGCTGATTCCTAACATGGTGCAGCCCTCTTTGTGGTTCTGGTTATTTGCTTTTTTTATTGGTGTCTTAATGACACTAATATAGTGTTCAATTGACACTTTGTCAAGGTGTGTGGTTCGGTAAGAGTTTTTGCCGCTTTTCTTGCATTCTTGCGGTTGACGTTCGAAAAAGAAGAGAGGAAATCGCATAAGCGACTTCCTCTCCTCTTTTTCTCTTAAAAGTTCAATAGCTAAAAGCGACGTTGTCTAACTCGTCCAGTGCCTGAAACAGTTCCGGAGCCTTGCGAATGCTCAATTGTACCTGAGCCATGTCCTATGCCGAATACAAAACCTTTTCCGCTTACTGTTCCAGTGCCGCGTTTGATCTCGAGATCGCCGTTGCGGTTTCTGTGTATGACAATTCCAGTTCCGGTAACAGTTCCATCACCAAACACAGCACCGGTACCATCAAAAGTACCAGTTCCTTGCGCACCTCCACGCCCCGAGATGGAACCTGTGCCTTCAATCACGGGATTGGGAAATCCTTGTGCCGTTAATTGCTCATTGTGGATAACGAATCGCCTGAACAATTTTTGATTCCAGTCATTTGTGCAGAGAAGATGCAGACCGTTTCTCTCTAAGCTCACTTCGATCTGACCATCATTGTTTTTCGAGATTTCTATATCCATGTTTTTATCCTCTTAATGTCTGGCGCCCCCTAAGAAACGCCAATTGGTTTATTTGCCTACAGAACCATTGCCAGCAGCAATTCCTCTGCCGATAGCACCACCGGCGCCGGTTGCTCCACCAGTGCCGTATACGAAACCATTTCCTTGAACAGTGCCGGTACCACGTCGCACTCTGAATCGTCCATTTCGACGTGTCACGGCTATGCCGGAGCCCGTTGCAGAGCCATTGCCATAAGCAGCACCGCTACCTTGTACGGCGCCATTACCGCGGGCCCAGCCTCTGCCTGACGCACGACCGCGCGCTTGCGCTTCTGTTGCTATTGATGTCAAAACAGCAATAACTGCTAGATTTACGATCATCACTTTCTGCTTATTGAGTGTTTTCATTAGAAATTTCCTTGTTTTTCGTCGAATAAATAACCGCTTTCGCGTATGTATTCTTTAAAACGGCAACAACAAGAAAAAAGTTCAATTTATGCAGATTAAAATTGTGCAAAAGCCATACTGGGAGCTGTGTTTATTGGGTTGGTGGTCGTCAAAATAAGCTCAAAGGGTGATACTGGATTCAGTATCACCGAAAAATTGCGTTGCTGTTGAATACAGCATAGGTTGCTGGATGACGCAAGCGATGAGATGAGGTGAAAACGGACCAGGTCCGAATTGGTCAAACTCCATTGCCTGTCTTAGACAATATAAGCCTTAAATTGTGACCATTCCATGACGGTCAGCTAGAACCGATCAAACTGCAGTTAAGGAGCAAGTGCCAAAAATCTGCCAAAACTTTGACCTAATTCCGCCAAGACTTTGGTTTAGATTGCCTTTGTCGATGACGTTACTAGAGTATTTGGGGCCTGAGCAATGAGTATCAAATTAAAGATCGCTATCTCGTCTATCGCCATCGTTTGCGTTAATCTGGCTGGCCATTCCGGTAATGCTGCTCTTGCTCAGGGCGCTCAGTTCGATACGGGTTCGATTCTCAGTGCTGCGGCTCAAGGCTTGGGCCTGACCACTGGCCGACAGCCTTTGCCCGTTGTATCAACTGGTTCGGTTGATCTTAATAGCTGCTACATGCCATTCTTGCGCAGTGCCGGTGGCTCTGGTGCTTTCCCCGGCAGCTCGGGAAGCGGCTCCGGTGGAAGCGGTAGCTCAGGCGGTCACACTATTACTCCTGCCCCGGCTCTACCCCCGGGCTATGTGGGCATGACCAATACTCACTCAGGCGACTATATGGGCTACATTCCACCTGGTGGCAATCTTTATGACTGGTCGCGGGGTGCTTATGGCCTTACCCCTGGCCAAGAAGCAGAGGCTACATACTTATGGAGCAGTGGGCAGCTGGCACAAGGGTTCAACAGCGGTATGTTTGCTGGAACCGGAATTAGTTTGGGCGGCCCTTAGCAAAGAATTGTTTTAGCAAATCGCTGCACTCGGCTTCTAATATTCCACCCAGTACTTCGGGAATGGGATAAATGCGCTTGCCAGCATAAAGATTGAAGGCCGAACCAAGGGCTCCTGAGAGCGGGTCGTAGGCGCCGAAAACGACTTTAGAAACACGGCTCTGAATAATTGCCTCGGCGCACATTGGACAGGGCTCTAAGGTCGTATAAATGGTCATGCCGGCTAATCGCCAGGTGCCTTTGATAGCAGCAGCCTGGCGTAGTGCAACTATTTCGGCGTGGCCTGTCACGTCGTTGAGAAGTTCTTTGCGGTTTTGGCCAGCACAGATAAGGTTGCCATTTTCTACAATGACGGCTCCGACAGGAATGTCTTTTGCGGCTTTGTCAGAATTATCAGCAGTTTTCTGGTTCTGTTCTATATTCTGGTTTTCTTTTGCCGCCTTTAGCGCCAAAAGCATCCATTCTTGGTCGGTTTTGAGAATTTCCATAATTATTTTGATTTTTTTTCTGAAAATCTGTCGAGAAATTTTGGGCCCAGTATATATGCGTATGTCAAACAACGGAAGCGCTAAATCAAGAGCAGGGGTGTATCGAGATTTAGACCGTGGAAGCAGCAAGGTCAGGGGTGTCCCTGCTGAAGAAGCAACCGTTAGAGAAGGAAAGACGCAAACTCGCCAAGCAGGGGTGTACGGCAGTGAGCGGAGCTCAAAAAAGGAGAAGCGCTACTTAACCGATTTTTTCTTTTAATATTCGAACTAAAGATGCGAGCGACTAATAAGTTGCTCGTATCTTTTTTTATGTTAGAGGTATTTCTTGGTTACGCCCAGGTCTAAGGCGAAGCGATAGCCAATGAGTTTGTACAGCATTTTAGCCGCCAAGAAATTAGGTGCGTGCATGCCCTTAATTGGCGAGAGTTCAGTGATATCAGCTGCTACAACGTTTTTGCGAACGCAAACAAGTTTGATTACTTCCATCAATTGATACCAGTCCATACCGCCTGGCTCAGGAGCGCCTGTGGCTGGCATGATACCGCAATCTAATGCATCTACCGAAATGGAGAGGTAAACATCATTGGATAGGGTATTTATGATTTCGCTGACGTCCCACTTGTTTTGATTTCTTGCCCAGAAAATGCTGATGTTTGGTTCTTCTTCTTCCATCCAGGCCACTTCTTCCCAGCTGATATTGCGAATACCAACTTGGGTCATTGTCGGATTGCTGAGAGCTTTGTAGACCTGGAAGCCAACTGAAGCATGACTATGAGAATTGCCGTCATAGGATGAGCGAAGGTTGCTGTGAGCGGCAATTTGCAAGACTGAAAGATTGGGATATTTATCTAGACAGCCCTTAACTCCGCCCAGGGTGAGCGAATGTTCGCCACCCAATAAGATGGGAAACTTATCGCTATGCACGAGGGGCTTGATTGATTCTGCTAGGCCACTGAAGGCATTTTCAGTTTCGTTTGTTAATGCTTCTACCTGCACCGCTTCCATCGTATGAATACCGATTTTGAACGGTTCAATCCAGAGCTCATCGTCAAATAGTTCTACTTGTTGGCTGGCTTCAAGCATGGCTTTAGGACCATCTTTTGTGCCTTTGCCGTAACTAGTGGTGGCCTCGTAAGGAACTGGCACAATCGCTACCCTTGAGTTATCTCTCCCAGAGTAGTCTTCGGAAAGTCCGAAATAGTTTTTTGAATTGCTTGACGACATTAGACCTTCGCTTTGGAGCGTGCAAAACGGGTACTGGAATCCAGAAAGAGAGTTGCCTGCCAAGGGTTGGCGAGTTCCCATCAGAAAGTTCAGTTTTTATAGCATTTTAGAGATGCGATTGGCTATATCCAGCCGCTTTGCAACGCTTGCTTCTTTCGCGCTTTTCTAAAGATGGAAAAAGACCATTCACAACGTCGCAACAAAACCTAGATAGTGTCGCCTTGTTAGTGAATCTCACTTAAGAAGGCGATTGACGTTAGATAACTATATTCAACTCACGCTCGTGCTTGATCTAAAAAGCGTTCTAACTCAATCGCCAAAAGCAACTGATGGACAGACCTTTTCTCTGTTTTGAGATCCGCGGTGCCACCATGCTGAACACTGATTCGCTCTCTAATACAAACGCTTAGGTCATTGCCGACTTGTTAACTGTGGGCTCTAGAGAAGGGTCATGCTAGACTTTTGCACTGATAAGTGTTGAGATTGAAGAAGAAGAGTCATGATTAAACCTAAAGCCGCCATTCAGGATTCGTTGCGAATTTCCCGTGTATCCCTAGCACTTGCAACTATTGTCGCTGCATTGATTTCTGTGCAGCCAGCCCATGCGCTTTTCTTTGGTTACAACCAGCAGGCTGAAGCCTACAAACAGCAAGGTGAAGCTGCTCAAGAAGCGCAGAACTATGATATGGCTATCAATTACTTCACCAGTGCTATTAATTGCTGCCCTTATGATGCCGCTCAGAACTTGGCTGATCTCTACTATGTGCGCGCTATTGCTACTGATGCTGCTGGTCAATATGACAGAGCCACCCGCGATTGGCAGGCCTCCCATGACAATTTTCAGAAGTGCGTAGATCAAGCTCAGTACAATCCTGGCACTAATGTTGCCTACGACAAACAGTACGCCGATGATCTGCAGCGCATGATCAATTGGCGCTCCACTGAAAACCCCAATACTCCTAACTACATGGAGTGTGGTCCGATGAAGCGTTTTGCCACTCCGGGTAGCGTCAAAGTTTATGTCGACACCACTGAGCAATCGGGCTTTTCTTATGATTTGCGCTATTTGATTTTTCAGGCCATGTATCAGTGGTGTAGTTTCTCAGGTTCGCCCATCCGCATGGAGCAATGGTCAACCCCTGAGGGTGCCCACATCATTGTGCAAAGAGCCAATGCCCCTGGGCAAATTGGTTTCGGCGCCGGTGGGCAAACTAATAACCAGGATAGCGTCAACGCCGCCGGGCAAGACATTATGACCAAGAGTTTTGTGCGTTTGACAAGTCCTAGCTACAATAGCAACAACATGTCACAGGTCGATAAGAACAAACTTTATAATTTGGCTTTGCACGAAACTGGGCATGCACTAGGAATTGGGGGGCATTCGCCATCTGGGCTAGATGCAATGTATTTTAAGGCGCCAGTTCTTAAGCTCAGTGACCGAGACAAGGCAACCATGCGGATGATGTATCAGTAGTTGAAATGTCCCCATATTCATCCAAAGTAACTAAGAGGCCGAGAATGAGAAGTAGTTTGAGATCTAACTGGAAAGTGCGTTTGTCGGTCGGCCTTGTGGTTGCACTGTTTGGCTCTGCCGGAGCGCTTGTCGTCGGATCCTTTCAACCAGCATTAGCGGCTCCCGATGTCTTTTCTGTTGCTAAAGGCAAGTATGAGAAGAAAGATTATCAAGGTGCCCTTAACGATTTCAAAGCACTTTCGGCTAAGTACCCGAACAATGCTCTTTGTCATTACTACATGGCCCTGTGCAACCAGTGTCTCACGCGTGTAAGTGAGGCCAAGCGCGAGTATCAATGGGTCATTGACAACGATAGAGGTAGTCTTTCCCGGCAAGCTGCTACTGGGTTGAATCAACTCTCTGGCGGCAAGCCGTCAGTTGGTGGGCAAGTGAAGACTGTGCTAGATTTTTACACCACCTGGTGCGGGCCATGCAAACAGATGGAACCTGCCTTTGAGGCTGCCAAAAGCCGCTATACATCGATTTCCTTTAAGCGTTATGATGCTGAAGATCCCGCCAACGCTGCTCTAGTAAAACGGTTTGCTGTGCAAGCTTACCCTACTATCGTCATGATCGACGGCAAAGGTAAAGTGCTTTTCAATCAGCCTGGCAGTCTCCCGGGAGACGAATTGGCCCAGGCGATTGACCAAGTGAATGGTAAGTAGCCTCCAGTCGACGGGATTTCGTCTGCTCGCGCGGATGCAGCAGCTGCCTAGGTTTTTACTGATCGAATCGGAATCAATTATCTCTGTTTTTTTTGCAGCACCTAAAGTAGCCAAAACTATTGGGGCGAGATAATCACAGGCCGCAATCGATGGATTGCGTAGAGGCTGTTTTAAACATTGATGCCATTTTAAACGTTGCTGCCATGCCACCGTTATCGATATCACCACGATTGACATGAAGATCGGAAAGTGGCATGACAGCAAAGCTCCTTGAGGTTCTGGCTATTCTGGGCGATGGTTGTATTGGGGTGTATTAAGTTCGCTAGCAGCTTGCCTTCTTCTTGAAAGCTGATGCCTTGTTTATATATTATACTTTATAGTTGTAAGGGTTCAAATTTTAGATTTGAGAATCAGTAAAGCTCTTGCGGCTTCAGGTTTGTGAGAATGTTTTGGGGCTGCTTTCATCCAGCATAGCTGCGTTGGCGACAAAAGAGAGGTGCCCTTCCTTGAGCACCTCCCTACAAGTCAATTACTGGTATTGGTCAGTTTCTATTTCTTCTCGGGTGCTGAAGGAGTTGTGGCAACCGGGCTGACTGCATTAGTGCCGTTTTCCTGTTTGGGCAAATGCCTCTCCACCAGCTCTTTGTAGTCGCGATAAGGTCTCGCTCCGGCAAGGCTTTCCAGCATGGTCTTGCCTTCGGCGCTGAATACCATGACGGTGGGAATCGACCTAATCGCCTCCTCCTTAGTAACTGTGGGCGCCTTTTCGATATTGACCTTCACCACTACGATGCGCCCTTCGTAGTCTTTTGCCAGCTTTTCGATTAGTGGCTTGACGGCCTTGCAAGGGCCACACCAATCGGTGTAAAAGTCAACCACGACGATGGTTTTCGCATCTTTCAGAGTAGTGCGAAAGTTACTGTCGTCTAACGTTTTGATTTCCATGGCCTTTTGCTCCAGAGCTTTTGCTGCGTTCGGTATGGTTGTTTGGTTGGCCAATGTGGCCGTTGCGATCGATGTGTTGGTTGATTGCGCGGCTTCTGAACAGGCGGCTAAGACTGTCATAGCCAGAGCTAGGCCTGCTGCAAAGGTGATTGAGTAGCCTTTCATGGCGTACCTCATTTCTTAATTTGTCAATGTGTTGGGATTACTCAGTTACAGCCTGAGCGGCTTTTTCGATTGCAGCAATTACTTCAGTCTGGCTTGGTATTTCACTGAGAACCACTGGTTGATTGGGCCGGTGGGGGCTGAAAACCACATATAGAGGCACACCAGAGCGTCCAAACTTCTGTAGGATCTTGGTAATCTCGGCATTGCTGCTGGTCCAATCTCCTTTGTATGCGACTACTCCTGCGGCTTTGAATTTATCCACAACTGCCTTGCTGGCAAAAGTGGTTTTTTCGTTGAGCTTGCAGGTTTGGCACCACTCAGCGGTAAAGTCGAGGAAGACCACATGTCCTTTATTGAGGCTTTGATCTACTTGTTCTTTGGCAAATGGCTGCCAGTCGATGACATTGCTCAGTTGGGATGCTGTAACAGGATTTGCCGCCTTCACTTCGGTCACGGCTTTCCAGGCAAAGGCATAGAGGGTTGTAGCGCTTATCAGGCAGGCAATTAGCCAGACAACAATTTTTTGCCGCTGCGATGCCATAAAGTTGGCAAATGTGCCTACTAGCCAGGCGCTAAAGCTTGTGGCAACTATGAAAATCAAGCCACCGATAAGGCCATCTGCACCGGCAACTGAGCCCAGTATCGACAGTAGCCAGACTGCACTGAACAGCAGTATGAAGCCCATTCCTTGTTTGAAGTGCTCCATCCATTGGCCTGGCTTTGGCAGTAGTTTTTGCCAACTCGGATTGAAGCTGAGAAGCACATAGGGCGACGCCAGACCAGAGCCGATTGCAGAAAATACTGCAAGAATGCCCCACCATGGCTGGGCGAAGGCAAAGCCAATGGCGGCACCTAAAAACGGAGCGGTACAGGGAGTGGAGAGAATGGTGGCAATCACACCAGTGAAGAACGAGCCAACCAAGCCTTTGCGACGGCTCAGCTGTTCTAGGTTTCGCCCGGTATTGATGTTGACCATGAAGACTCCAAAGAGCCCTAGAGACATCACCGTGAGCAAAGCTGCCATGCCCAGAACAAACAATGGTTGCTGAAACTGAAAGCCCCAACCTACCGTTAAGCCAGCTGCTTGTAGGGCAATTACGGCGCCGCCAAGAACGAGGCAGGTCGAGACGGTACCAGCGGCATAGGCCAAGCCAAGCATGAGCACTTTCGCTCTGCTTTCACCGGCTTCTTTGACGAAGCTTAGAATCTTCAGCGATACCACCGGGAGTACACATGGCATGAAGTTGAGGATCAAGCCGCCAACAAATGCTAGTGACAGATACTGCAGGTAGGTAATCCAGTCGTTCGACTTTTCAGTCAGGTTGAAGTCTTGATTGAAGACAGAATTGTTGCTGTCTAGCTTGTGCCTCAGTGCTGGGAATTGTTGGAATTCTTTCGTCTGGGTGGCGTTGGCAGCGGTTTGGGCGTCGACGACGTTCAACTCGACTGCAACAGCAGCCTCTCCGGGTATGCAAGAGTTGTTACAGGCCAACCAGGTAAGATCGGCACTCAATGTCAATTTGCTGCCTAGTGCCAGGTTGCCTGGGGCTTGAATTGGTATGGCGATGATTGTCTCGTGGCTATAGACATTTGAGGTAAATCCGCCCTCTTGATTAATTTCTGGCTTGAGCCAGATTGGTTCCTCGGCAATGAAACCCGGTGGCAGATTGAGCTTTATTGATGTAGCACGGCCAGTTTCGCCAGGATCGCGATAGTAGATGTGCCATCCCGGAGACATTGTGAACTTGATGCCGACATAGGTTTTGCTACCTGCAGCGATCTTGTCATTCTCCGCAATGATACTAACTGCTACTTCGGCAGTCTTGGTGCTCGAGACTAAGGCATTACTCGGGCTGTCAGATTTCGTTGTCGCGGCGGCCAGTATTGTCGGGGAGGAAATGAAGTTGTCTACATTTGCCCCTGCTAATAGTAGGCAGAGAGCCAGGAGAAAGAGTTTTGCGAATTTCATTTGCTTGACCTTCAGGAAAAGCATTAGAGTGGCTGTTTGCTGAAAGCAATTGCCACCCGTGAATCAGACTGAACTACCAGGCCGATAAATGGCCTGTTTCCAGCATACGTGCGGAAAAGTCTGGTGGTTACCTTGTTGTTTTAGCGCTGGGGAAAATCTGGTTTGATGCTCTGCGAAGCTGTGCTCACGGCAAATGAGTTTTTAGCATCGATTGATTGCACAGAGCTTGGTAAGAAGGGAGGTAAGTGGTTGTTTCCAGATATTGGCTAATGAAGGTAATTGACCCTGACATTTACATAGGCAGACAAACCATTACAAGCGCAACAGATCTTAAGATTTGGAAATAATCCTGAAGAACCAGAAAAGAGTAGTTCTTGATAGCCCGATGCTTGGCTACCCAGGCTGCGCTAGCTTGGTTGGGGATGGTTATCTATACCTGTTTGTCCCATTGAAAATGCGCAGATTTTGATCGGCTTTACCTTCGCATTTTGCACCACTGGTGATACTGAGTTGCTGGGTGCCTGCCGGTCTCTCTGTAATATTAACTATATGAATTAATAGAAGTTCGCAAAAATTGTAAGAATCGAAATCGTAGAAGTTGTAGAAAAACCACAGGGGCTGCCAGTCTAGTGTTTTGACTGGCAGCCCTGAGGCAAGTAATGCTTATGCTTTACTGTGTTCTTTGCTGAAGGGTATTCAGCTGACCGGCATTGCCGTGTTGAGCAGCACGCCCTCGGGCAGTTCGTCGATGTTGACGCTGTCGCCGCGCAGCAGCTGTTCGCTGATGGCATCACGCCACGACCAGCCGGTGCCGATCACCATCGCTTCAGGGTTGATCCAGGCCAGCACCGCCGGCAGTGCGCGGGCGACTTCGCCTTCCATGGAGAGGTTGCCGAAGGGGCGGAAGGCCAGCGCAGCCGGATCGCCGTCGTCGAATTTGATGACCGATGCGTGGCTGATGATTTCGCCAGCGGCGAAGGGCGTGAGCAGCGCCGCCGGAATGGGCGGGCGCTGGCAGCGGACGTGGGTCCTGGTGTTGGAAGCGTTCATGATTGACCTCAAACTTTGCTGTTGATGAGAGACAAAGGGGCACACTGCCCCTTTGTTTGCTGAGCTTTTGTCAGCCCAGATTGTCAGTCGCCGATGACCGTGGCGGCAGTGTTGACGGCGCTTTCGGCCTCGCCGATCAGACGTTCGACGGTGACCAGTTCCTCCGGGCTGAAGGTGCCGAACTGGCTGTCCAGGCCATTGACCTGCTGCCGGGCAAAGCCAAACTGCCAGGCCAGCGACGGCCGCATTTCGGCGGTGATGCGCGGGTCCACTTCCAGGCTGGCGATGCGCTGGCGCACGGTGGTGAGACGGGTTTGCAGGGCCGCTTCGGTGGGGCAGAGGGTGGAAGCGGTGGAAACGTTGGAGTTGGTGGCGGAGTTCATATTGTCCTTTGGTTGCAGTGAAGTGATTGAGAACAGGTTTAGTTCAAGAAAAGGGCTTATCTGAATGGCTGCGGTTTACAGCGGTGTGAGCAGCACCCAGGCAAGCAGGAAGAGCACACCACCAACGGTCAGTGGTGTGGCAACAACGCCCAGGCTGATGCAGGCGAAGGTGCCGACGGCAGCTCCGGCAAGCACGGCCAGGAGGAAACGCGGCAGGTCGGTGTAGCGCTGCTCTTTCTGCGGCAGCACAACGAACATGACCAGCAGCCAAACTGCTTCGACTGTGCCCAGGGCAAGCAGCAGCGGAGTGGCCGAGACATCGTTCCAGTAGCATTGCACAAGGCCAGTGCCCAGACCCGCAGCAAGTGCAGCGAGAAGGTGCAATTCACGGCAGAGCAGCTGCTTTTTCATGTGGTTGGCCCAGTACGCCTCGTTCGATTCGAAGTCGAGCGAGGAGCTGCCCTGGAACAGGTGGGAAAACAAGAATCCAACAGCGATGATGATGCCGACAAAGGTCGCTGCTGTGGCTAGTATCAGAGGCATTATCTCTCCCGATAGTTTATGTGTTTGTTGTTGAGGGCGGAAAGAGGCGAACGTAAACGTCCGCCTCTTTCGTTGCTGTGTGAACTGAGCTTGAGCTCAATGGCCGCCGTGGTACTGAATTTCCTTCGAGATCTTGTCGTCGTACTTGTGGAGGCCTGCGGGCAAGCTGAAGGGCTTGAGCACGAAGTACGAATCAGGCACAGTGAAGGTCGGGCCTGCACCGGGCGTGAGGATGACTACAGGCAATTCCTTGCCGTTCTCGTCTCGAGCCTTGTACGAGACCGCCTGGCCGCTGGTGTTGAAGGTGTACTCCTTACGACCATTGAGGTACTCGAAGTTCTGGTAGACAGTGACCTTTTCGATGGTGCGGTCCGGGCGCAAGTCGACCTCACGCACAGGCTTGCCTTGGTCGTTGGTCTCGAGGAAGCGCCAAAGCACCATGGGGCGGTAGCCATTGCCGTCGATCGGGCCGCTCTTGCTCTCGCGCCAGCGGGTTTCCAGGTGAGGTTTGCCGGCCTTGTCGTAGTTGTTGACCGTGATCGAGCGGTCGGACCACATTTGCACTCGGAGCTCTTGCGTGCCATCGGGCCTGTAGAGCATGAGGTAGGTGTAGTCTATGCTACGGTTGGCTTCCAGCCGTGGCTTGCCGTTGGGGTACAGCTCGCTCAAGCCGTAGTGTCCGTAGCTGCGGTCCTCTTTGCTGACCACGAATTGGCCGTCGGCTGAGAAGTGCTCACGGTTGAAGCTGGTTTCGCTCTGGTTGAAGCCCTGGCGCACGAGAGCAGTGCCATCGGGGCGATAGAGGGTTTCGCTCTCGAGGGTTTTGCTGGTGAGGTTGTAGGTCTCCGAGCGGGTGGTCAGACCAGCAGTGCTGAAGAAATCGGTCTGAAACTTGTTGCCACCATCCACCAGGTTGCCAGCCGAGAGCAGCGTGCCGTCAGGGCTGTACTTGCGTTCGCGAACAGGCTTGAAGCCGGTGGCGTCGCGCTCAGAGAAGGTGGCAATTTGTCCATGCTTGCTCGCCGTCACCGGCCCATCCTTGGCGAACGATTCGCAGTCTTTGCGGTCGCTGACAGGATAGTAGGTGGTCTCGCTGTGAATCAGCGGCAGGCGCTGGTAAACCACCACCTTGGTCTTGCCGTCGACCATGTCGATGTTGTCGATGGCACCGCCAAAGTCGTCGAGTACACGACGGCGCTGGCATTCGTTGCTTTCGGCGGGAAGTAGAAGAATTTTCGGCATGGCGACTTCGGCAGGGGCAAACGAAACGGTGATGTCCTTGTTGAACACGCCGCTGACGTAAGCTGTCGAAGCCAAGCCTGCCACGACAGCCAGGGCTGCCGCAGACAAGATAAGCGTTTTCATTTCTGTACTCCTCTAGAGTAGTTACTTGCTTTGGATGTTGGGTTGCTTCTGGGCGCTACGTTGTTCGTACTTGGTCAGCCCAGCAGGCACGGTGAACTGAGGCTGATTGCGAAAGAAGTCGGGTGCTCTGCAGACAGGTCGGAGCTTGTCTCGCTCTTCGCACTCGTATTGCCCTACAATCTCGAGATATCTTGTGTAATTGAACAGGGTCACTCGTTTTAGCGTGCCGTCTGGACTGTAGTTCAGTTCGCGGGTTGGTAGCCCGTTTGAGTCGACTTCGTTGACGCGCCAAAGCACTAGGGGGCGGTAGCCATTGGCGTCAGTCTCACCGCTAGTGCCTTCCAGCCAGATGCTCTCAAGGTTTTTTTTACCGGCCTTATCGAAGTGTTTGAATCGCACCATGCGAGCCGAGCCGAGTTGTTCCAGGCTTAGGTGTACCTGCAGCTCGACTGTTCCGTCGCCGCGGTAAAAGGTCATTTCGCTATGACCGCGTTTCTGCCTGGCTTCGACCCTTGTATTGCCGTTTTCATACATGAGGCTGATAGCGTAGCGTTTGTGACCGCGGACTTCTTTCATCACCAGAGTTTTGCCGTCGCTCGAGAAGTGCTCCCGCTCGAAGTTTTCTTCTGATGACAAGTATGACTGCCGCATCAGCCGTGTGCCATCGGCCCGATAACTGGTCTCACTCTCTGTCACGTTATGGGCGAGGTCGTAGGTCTCGGAACGAGTAATCAAACCTTCTGCGTTGTAGTAATCGGTCTGAGACTTTGTGCCCCCTTCGATTAAGTTCGATGCTCTGACCAGCTTCCCTTGTGGGTCGTATTGACGAAAATGCACAGATTTGAGGCCAGTGTCATCGAGTTCGTTCAGCGTCGCGATTTGGCCGTGTTTGTTGGGATTGTTCGGGCCGTCTTTGGCGAAGGACTCGCAGTCTGTGTAGCCGGCGGAAGGGTAGTAAACGATGTACGTACTGATGTGGGGCAGACGTTTGTAGACGATTACTTGGGTCGAGCCATCTTTCATGTTGATGGTGTCTATTGCTCCACCAGAATTGTCCGCTGTTCGTATGCGTTGACATTGGTCGCTCTCTGGGGGAGGAAGGAAAAGTTTTTGCATTTCATCTTTGTCAGACTCAAACGGAATCGAGATGTCCTTGTCGAACATTCCGTTCACGTGAGTTGCTGATAAGAGACTTGCTGCAACAGTCAATGCTGCTGCTAGGGGGAGAAGCTTTCTCATATGAGTGCCCCCGCTAAAGGTTTCTGAGAGACGTGATTGTCTCTGCTGTCGGCGGGGCTGCAGGGGCGAACACACACACGCTTGCCTTGGTGCAGCTTCAGTTCAGTCTGAGTTCGTTCTGGGGAGTGTTTTGGGTGTTTTTTGTTTTTTTGTTTTTTAAGTAAGAACGGACATACTTGATTAGATATCAAGAGCAAGATCGAAGTAACAACCTAAGATTTGTATAGTAAGCTCTTTACAATTGTTACTATTTTATGGCGCGGCTAGCGCAAGAGCGAAATGAACGGGTTAAATGACCACCAGTTCATGTTCTTCCTCGGCGAGCTTTTGATTAGCGCGAGCTTACGCCATGCTCTTGAGGATATCTTGAACTCGTTTAAGCTCGGCTTCCAACTCGTCCATGGTGCTAAATCGTTTGGCTGGATCTTTTTGCAGACATTTGAATAGCAAAGGCTCCATTAAGTCTGGAAGTTCAATGTCTGCCTTGATTGAGCTTGGTCTAGGCGGCATGTCGTGTACGTGTCTAAAAATCAGTTGCACGGCATTCTCGCCTTTTAGGGGTGTAATGCCCACCAGAGCTTGATACATGACGCAACCAAGAGAGTAGATGTCTGAACGAGCGTCCATTTTATTTCCCATGCACTGTTCTGGGCTCATGTAGAGTGGGCTGCCGAGAATGTCTCCAGTACGTGTCAGGTTCATAGCATCGTCTTCTTCGCTGAGTACCTTGGCTATGCCAAAGTCGACGATCTTGACGAAATCTGGTCTTTCCGGAGTGGTGGCAAGTATTAAATTGCTGGGTTTGATGTCGCGGTGAATAACGCCCTTTCTGTGGGCGTGGGCGAGTGCACTAGTGGCCTGTATGAAAATATGGAGGAAGCGTGCCAGACTTATTGTGCCGCCAATTCTAATGACTGGGTCAAGGTTAGAACCGTCTAGCCACTCCATAACCAGATAAGCAATTGATTTGGGAGTGATACCAAAGTCATGCACTACGACAATGTTAGGGTGGTGCAGTGTGCTAGCTGTGCGAGCCTCTTGCTCGAAGCGACGCAAGTGCAATTCGTTGGTCGATAGATGTGGGTGCATCACCTTGATTGCCAGCCGCGCTTCGGTTCTCTTGTGGCGGCCGCGGAAAATCACACCCATTCCGCCTTCGCTTACTTGCTCAAAAATCTCGTACTGTTCAGGCAGGTCAATTATGTCTATCAGAGGGCGCTGGTCGTATGGCATGATGAAGGGCCTGTCGCCAGTGGGTCTGCCTGCGGTTGGTCCCATGCCAGTTACTTGGGTGGCGCCAGACAAATCAGGACCTTTGGCCGAGTTAGCTGAGTTGGCTGAATTAAACTGGGGAGAAGGTGAGAGTTTGCCAAAGTTTGGTGGTGCTGCTTGACCAGCCGCTCGGGGCATAGAAGGAGCTTCCCCAGGGCCTCTAATGGTCAATGGTGAGGCAGGCAGTGTTGAAGTCGCCTCGCTCTTTGAGGCTTCAGCCTGGCCAAGTTTATTGCTAACAATCAGTTCAGGCTCGTCTAGGGCAGCTACGGCGCGATTAATTAGCCTTTTAGCCAAGAGAGCAACCGTGAGTGAGAGCGAGGCTGGACAACTGTCATCGTCACAGTGTTTGTAGCGAAAATGGGCGTAAGCCAGCCGACGTAAATCTAGTACGCTATCCCAGAGCGATTCTAGCGAGTCTTTGCGGCCCTTGCGGGCTGGCAATTTGAACTCTTTGGCGCTCGGTAAGCTGCGCAACTGCACAAAGAAATCAGCACCTAGTGAGGCAGCCAGGCAGAGTAAGAAAAGCACGAGGGGAAGCCAGCCGCTTACTGAGATTAAATTGAAAAATGAAGCACCCCAGGGCAAGGCGCCCTGGGTCTGATTGTAATTGAGGGCGAGGTGGTCAGTGCTAGATATAACTAGACCAAGGCAACAAGTGACCAATAGAAAGACTTTGCCGAGATGACGAAATAGCCAACCCAGGCCAATTGTTGCTGCTGCTAGACCAGTCCAGATGGCATGGCCAGAGACTATTCGACCGTTGATAAGCTCTGAAGATGGCAGCCAGACTGATAAGTTGTTCAGTGTGGCGTGGTTGGCTGCATGGGCATAGGCATCTTCGACGAAGGCAAATCCAGCTCCGCTGATGGCACCCATGAGCAGTATGTCGGTGGCCCCTAAAGTGAAGCTGCTAAATTTTCGGCCCCGCCAGAGCAAAAACAAAAGTGGTAGTAACTTGAAAATTTCCTCTAAGGGCACCGTGATAAATGGTCGCAGGGGGGAGGCACCAAGTACTTTCATCAGGGGCAGGCAGGCAAGCACAGTCAGGCCCATGGTGAGGCCGCCGGCAAAGAAAAAGGTGCCAATTTTTTGGATGGTGATGCTGCGAACTGGTGTGGCGATGATCGTCAGTATCAAGACAAAGGCAAGGTTGAAGGCAAACCAGGCAATGCCTTGGATGCCAGTGACCACCAGGGTTGGCACCAGCCAAAGAGCGACACCAAGCCAGAGCACGATATGGCGTACTTGCAGTCGACTAGTGCCAAATGGCACCGTTCCCCAAGAGTTGACTTGCCCGTCTGCGCTCAAGCCTTACCTCCCTTTGCGGGGTTGATCTTTGGGGCCTGCTTGCCGTCTCGCTTGCTCTGGTATTTGCCAAAGGCCTCTAGGGCCATATAGGCAGCCGGATTGCCTTTGAGTGCTGTGAGCAAGCCCTTAACCCCTTCTGGGCTTTCTTTTGTCGCATCTTGAAGTTGTCGGTAGGCCAGTAAATACTTGGCTTGTAGTGCCTCAGGGTCAGCAGGAAATTCTTTAGGCAAACTCTTGCGCTGAATTTTTGCTACACCAGATAAGAGTGCAAACATGGCCAAGCCAGCAGCTATGGCCCCAATTACCCCTGGGTTTCCAACTTTGTCAGCAACATCGTGCGCGAATAAGTAATTTAGTAAATTGAGTAGGTTGAGGTAACTCATTACTATTCACCACCAAACAGGCGTTCTATTGTCCGTTCATAGATGCGGCTCAATTTATTCAGGTCGTCTATTGAGCAACATTCGTCGACTTTGTGAATGGTGTCGTTAACGAGGCCTAGCTCGATTACTTCGGCCCCACTGGGAGCAATGAAGCGGCCGTCTGATGTGCCACCACTGGTGGAGAGTTCTGTATTCAGGCCCGTTTCAGCCAAGATTGATTCTTGCACTGCTTGCAGTAGCTTGCCTGTAGCTGTGAGAAAAGGTTCGCCGGAGAGACGCCAGTCGATTTTGTAATCGACATTGTGCTTGTCTAAAATGGCTATGACAGCAGCTTTTAGACTCTCTGCAGTTGATTCTGTCGAGTAGCGAAAGTTGATCCAGGCTTCAAGTTGACCAGGGGTGACGTTTTCAGCCCCGGTTCCGGCATTGAGATTGGTAACTTGGAAGGTCGTGGCTGGAAAAAACTGATTGCCGCTGTCCCATTGCGCTTGGCACAGTTCTGATAGCGCCGCAGCGAAGGTGTGAATGGGGTTGACTGCCTTGTGGGGGTAGGCGGCGTGCCCTTGTACTCCATTGACGTAAATGCGGCCATTGAGAGAGCCCCGGCGGCCGTTTTTAACCATATCACCGACTGCTTTTACCGAACTGGGTTCTCCTACTATGCAGTAGTCGATTTTTTCTTGCCGTTGCAACAATGCTTCTACGGCTTTAACCGTTCCGTCAACACTCGGGCCTTCTTCGTCGCTAGTTAGCAGTATGGCTATAGAGCCTTTAGGTGACCCTTCTTCTGTGCTGCTGAAGCCCTGCGGATTAGCCTGGCAGTAACGCTCAAGGGCGGTGATAAAAGCGGCAATGTTGGCTTTCATATCAGCAGTGCCGCGGCCATACAAATAGCCGTTTCTTTCGCTAGGTTCAAAGGGCGGGCTCTGCCACTGGTTTTCGGGACCAGGAGGGACGACATCGGTATGACCAAGAAAGACTAGTAAGGGTGGGCTGCTACCTTTTTTGCACCAGAGGTTTTTCACCTCGCCGAATGGCATGGTTTCACTACTAAAGCCAAGAGCCTCGAGCCTTGCGGCAATTAGATTTTGACAGCCCGCGTCTTCTGGTGTGATTGACGGCAATCGCACCAGCTCTTTGGTCAATTCAAGGGTGTCAGTTTCGTTTATTGCCTTTCTCCGATGTCTTTCTAAGCGTTGGTTTCGCTTTCTGTTCCCGCTCTGAGTAGTTCGTTGATGCTGACCTTACCGCGGGTTTTAGCATCGACTTGTTTTACTATAACTGCGCAATAGAGGCTATATTTACCATCTGCCGAGGGTAGATTGCCTGATACTACCACCGAGCCTGCTGGAATTCGACCGTAGGTTATTTCACCAGTCATGCGGTTGTAAATGCGAGTACTTTGGCCGAGGAAGACGCCCATTGAAATGACTGAGCCTTCTTCGACAATTACTCCTTCTACCACTTCAGAGCGAGCACCGATAAAGCAGTTGTCTTCGATGATCGTGGGGCTCGCTTGCAAAGGCTCAAGCACCCCGCCGATACCGGCTCCGCCCGAGAGGTGAACGTTTTTGCCAATTTGGGCGCAAGAACCTACCGTGGCCCAAGTATCGATCATTGTGCCTGAGTCAACGTAGGCGCCGATGTTGACGAAAGCGGGCATGCAGATGACATCACTACCAATGTAGGCGCCTTTGCGCACTGCTGCTGGTGGCACTATGCGAAAGCCGCCAGCGCGAAAATCGGCTTCGCTGTAGTTTTCAAATTTGCTTGGCACTTTGTCGTAAAAGTTAGTCGACTGGCCGGGCATGACTACATTGTCGTGGGTTCTAAAAGAGAGTAAAACTGCTTTTTTAATCCACTCATTGACTTGCCATTGGCCTTCTTTCTTTTCTGCCACTCTTAAGGAGCCGTTATCGAGGCCGTCGATGACGTCGCTCACGGCCTGGCGTATTTTGTCGTCGGCATTCTTGGCATTGATTTCAGCGCGCTTTTCAAAAGCCTCTTCAATTGTAGCTTTGAGTGCGTTCAATGTGGTGTGTTCAGCCTGGGCGTTCTTCGTTTCCATTAGTGCTCGTTTCCTTTTCTACAAACTTTCAACAAAATTTCTCAGGCGCTGAGCCCCTTCGATACATTCTTCTAGCGGCGCTACAAGGGCCATACGCACACGGTTAGCTCCAGGGTTCGTGCCGTGGGCCGGGCGCGATAAGTAGGTGCCAGGAACAACAGTCAAATTTTCGCGGGCAAATAACAGGCGAGTAAATTCAGTGTCGTCAATATTGGTCTCAGGCCAGAGATAAAAGGCCCCTTGGGCTGGTGATACTTTCATTACCGGGGCAATGGTAGCAAGAACGGCTGTGAATTTTTGCCGATACAAGACCCGGTTAGCTATGACATGCTCTTCGTCGCGCCAGGCTGCTGTGCTTGCCTTTTGGAAGGGCGGGGACATGGCGCAACCGTGGTAGGTGCGGTAGATCTTAAATTGGCCAATTATATCGGCGTCTCCAGCAATAAAGCCTGAGCGCATCCCTGGCAAATTAGAGCGTTTCGATAGGCTGTGAAAAACAATGCAGCGCTTATAATCGGCTCTGCCCATACGGGCGCAGACTTCTAACAGTCCGACTGGTGGCTGGCTTTCGTCAGGATATAGCTCGGAATAACATTCATCTGAGGCGAGGATAAAGTCATATTGATCGGCTAATTTAACGAGCTTTTCTATTTGTTCGGCTGGCATTACAGCCCCAGTTGGATTGCCCGGCGTGCAGATAATTAAGATCTGACATTGCTGCCAGATTGCTTCAGGAACGCTGTCGAAGTCAGGTAAAAGTGTTTGCCGGTCAACATTGAGAAAGTATGGCCGGGCACCGGCTAAAAGGGCTGCCCCTTCATAAATTTGGTAGAAGGGGTTGGGCATTAAGACCAGGGCGTCGGGGCCAGGCTTTACCGCTGCTTGAACAAAGGCAAAAAGGGCTTCGCGGCTGCCATTACATGGCAATATGTTCTTCTCTTTTGAAATTGAATTGGGGCTTAGTTTAAAGCGCACTTTGAGCCAGTCACAGATAGCTTCTCTAAGATCGCCCTCGCCAATAGTAAGGGGATAGCTGCTTAGACCGCTGATTTCTTTTGCGATAATATCAGCAATAAATCGTGGTGCCGCGTGTTTCGGTTCACCAATAGACCAGAGAATAGCGCTCTTTGGGGCTGCCTTTGTACCGGCCAGCAATTTAGCTAAGCGCTCAAAAGGATATGGTTGTAATTCAGCTAGGTGGGGGTTCAATCGCTCACTTGCCCTTATAGTGTAGAGCCAGTCTGCGTGCTGCTTCTGCCAACACTGCTGAGCCAATGTAGAGGCCTGACTCATCGAGGTCGAAAGTGGGGCTGTGGTGACTGCGAGTGCTGCCCTTGATTTCGGCGCCTAAGAACATAAAGGCACCGGGTACTTTTTCGGCAAACATAGAGAAATCTTCGCTCCAGGTCTTGGGCTGAATTGCTATGACATTGTCTTCGCCAATTAAGTCTATGGCCGCTTGGCGCATTACTTCTGTCACTTCAGGATGATTGACTGTGGTGGGGTAACCCAGTTCGTATTCGATTTTGTAGTCGCCGCCTAAAATTCTTGCTAGCTGACAGGCTTTGTCGAGTTCTTCCATGATTTGTTCGCGCACGGCCTGGCTGAAGGAGCGGAAAGTCCCTTCCAGCTTAACGCTTTCAGAAATGATATTACCCCTGGTGCTAGAGCTGTGGAAGGAACCAATGGTGACAATGGCTGGGTCAAGGGCCGAGATGCGGCGTGAAATAATTTGTTGAATAGCTTGCACTACCTGTGAGCCCAAGACCACCGCATCGACAGTGCTTTCAGGGTAGGCGCCATGGCCGCCTTTGCCAATGATATGAATGACGAAACTGTCGGCAGCAGCCATGATCGGTCCGGGAATAATGCCTACTTTTCCGGCTGGCAAGCTGGCATCCATGTGTAGGCCTATGATTGCGGAAACACCATCGAGGGCATCGTCTTCTAGCATTCTAAAGGCACCTGATTTGCCTTCTTCATCGCCAAATTCTTCGGCTGGTTGCAATACCATGCGAATGCGTCCTGGTACTTCGGTTTCGGAGAGCATTTTGGCAGCGGTAAGGCCACAAGCCATGTGACCGTCGTGGCCGCAGGCATGCATCACACCCTGGTTTTTAGAGACATAACCAGCTTTGTTGTCTTCATCAATTGGCAAGCCGTCCATGTCGGCACGAATAGCAATAAGTGGCCCTTGTTTGCCAAGGTCGCCAATAACACCAGTTTTGCCAACACCTTTTTTTGTTCTGTAGCCAAGAGATTCAAGTTTTTCGTTCATTAACTTGGCTGTTTCAATCTCATGAAAACTTAGCTCGGGATGTTCATGCAAATGCCGGCGCATCTCAATAGTTTCGCGTTCTAATCTCTTGGCATTGGTAAGAAAGTGCTTGTCGCTTTCAGCTTTTTCGGTGGTCGGCATGTCCTATTCCTGAATTTAGGTCTGTAACTCTCTCTGTAAGCATAATGGCGTTGAAGTCTTCGCTGCCTCTCGGCTTCGAAGACTTCGAACTTTACTACGATTTTGCTGATGGCGACAAGTGTTAGTATTGGCCGCGGCCGCCAGAACTTGGCCTGAAGTTTGCCAAAGATTCATCCACAGTAGTTTGGGTGATGCGCAGAAACATTTGGGTGAGAGCCTCAATTTGCTCGTCTGTAAACTTTGCGTTTGTATCTTCCACAATGTTTTTGATGATTCTTGTGGCTTCAGATTTCAGCATGGTGCCTCCAATGTGGTCTTGTAGTGGCTTCAACGCCCTTGAGTTTAGCGCGTTTGCCTATAACTGGTTAGATATGTTGATTTTCAGGCACTTAGGCTAGGGCCAGCTGGTCAAGAAGGCTTGAGAGTTGCTGCATTTGTTGAGCAACGACATTCTTAATGCTCTTCCAAACAAGAGCAAGGCCACTCTTGGCTTGTTGATTCTTGCGGCAAGTAGAGGCGCTCAACATTTTTTGCTGGGTCTTTTTGTGAGCAATTTGTTCTTGGCGCTTAGAGTGAGTTACTTCAACGAGAGCGCGCAGTTCGGTTGCTGAGCTAACTGGTAACATGCCGGTTTTGGCTGCTGGTAGCAAATTGCGCTTGCGTACTGGGGCAGGCATGATTGGCAGTGCTTGCAGTTTGGTTTGGGAAGCGCCGACGGCTAATACTAAGGGTGCGGAAATGGATGGTAATTTGTCGCTGGTTACAAGGTTTTGTTCGTTGTCGTTGTCGAGTGATGCTAAAACTCTGGCAGTTTTCTTCAGGCGCACTACACTGCTGTCGGCGTACATGTTGCGCAGAGCTTCATTAGAAGACATCGAACCAGCGCGGAACTCTAGCAGCTGGCCGAAAGATGGCTGCTCACTGGTTAGCGATTGCAGGCGATGTATCTGGCTAGCGCAGATGTTATCGAATTCTAGACTCATCATCTCTGCACTTGGTAATGCAAGAAAGCTTTTGGCAGAGGCGTTTTCGGTTGCAGGGGCGCTAAAAGATGGCGAGCTCATTGGACAGTACCTCGACGAATTGCATGTGTGATATGGATGCCTTGCTGTTTATTGTTTGCCATAATGACAACGAGGCCTAAACGTTGTCAGCACCTCTTGGCACCACGTTTAATGTTTGCTGTCGAAAGCGACAGTCTTCTTGGTTGTCAAAAATCAAAAAGTAGCAGAAATGGCCACTGCCTGAATTGCGCCTAATTTTAGTAAGTAGCCAGTAAGTGAGCCAATGGGCACAAATGAGGTATAAGAGCTACAGGTTTCTCTCGATTTCACTTGAACTAACAAGAAGGATAAGCAGTGCATAGTTCAATCAAGACATTGGTCGCCATCTCCTTGCTTCTCTCCGGTCTTCCGGGTTTTGCTGCTGAGAGTGTATCTACGCCAGCAGGGGCTACTGCTGCCGCTGCCTCTACGACGACGACTACTACTACTACCTCTTCTTCTTCTTCTTCACCGGCCTCTGATCAGCCTCTCGCTGACAGCGTTAATAAGCCGGTGCGTGACAAATGGGCTCTGATTGTCGGTATCGGTAATTTCAATAGTGACAAAATTCCCAAACTTAAATATGCCACTAAAGATGCCCGTGATTTCTATAACTATTTGGTCAAAGAAGCCAACTTTGCCCCTGACCACGTGCGTATATTGCTCGACGGTAAGGCTACTCAACGACGCATTATGTCTGAGTTGGGCAGCAAATTCTTGGCTCGCCTGGCTAGACCCGACGATATGATTGTGCTTTTCTTCTCCACCCACGGTAGCCCTTCACAAATGGATATTCGCGGCCGCAATTATATTGTTGCTGCTGATTCTGACCCAGAAGATTTGTTTGCTACTGGTATTGAAATGCAGAAGGTTCTGGAATCAATTCAGAGCCGGGTGCTTTCCGACAGGGTTTTGTTGGTGATGGATGCCTGCCATAGCGGCAGTGTTAGTGGCGAAGGCAAGGGCATTGCTCGCACCGGTAACTTTGACGCAGAAGTTTTGGCTGCAGGTTCAGGGCAGATGGTTATTTGTTCAAGTAAACCTGATGAACAATCATGGGAGTCTAAGCGTTATCAAAATGGTGTCTTCACCAAAAATTTGTTGGATGGTTTGCGCTCTGGTGGCTCATCTACATCTATTGCTAAGGCGTTCGAGACAGCTCAGTCATCGATTCAAAACGAAGTAAAGGAGGATCACCCTGGTGCTAGACAAACACCAGTACTGCACAGCAAATGGTCTGGTAATGAGCTTCTACTGGCGATTAAACCAGCTGCTCCTGAGCGCATTCCGCCTACTGTTTTCGAAGACCTAGATTTAGACAGCACCGATGTGGCTACCGGGGCTGCTCCAGTGAAGAAAGCATCTAAGCCAGTGAAGAATCCGGAGAAAAACCCGGAAGATTTTGCCCCTGCTACCTCTGGTTCGCGCTCCAATACAGGCTCTTATGCGCCTAGATATAGTGCCGAGGGGGCGGCGTCAGAAGACAGCGATAAAAAGCTGGTATTGACTCGGGCCTATTTCTCCAATGACCCTACACCAGAAAAGTCATATCAGTATGCCTGTGAGGCATCGGGAGCCAATTTCAACAATACCGACCTCTACTATCGCAAGGCCGCACTGCTGATTCAAATGGGCAAATTTGGCAAGGCAATGCAGCAGTTGACTGATGTTCTAGTTGACGACCCTAACAACGAACACTATCGCCTGGCCCGGGCCTTCTGCTATGCCAAGCAAGGTATGCGCGCTTTGGCTGCCGAGGATATTCGCACGGCCCAATTTAAAAATCCAAAATTGCCTACCAAAATTGAAATTGGCGACTAGCTCTTGGTAATGCTTGGGTGTTTCAGTTCATATGCTTTGGGTTAGAAGCTTAACCACCGGGCAGGCTATCCCCTGGTAGGGGTCATGCCACTGCGCTAAGAGAAACCCTAGTAGATGAGCTGTCTATTAGGCAGTTTTGGGGCTGTTATTGTTGGAAGTTATTATTTGGCGGTTGTTTGCGGTTGTCCCGACCGGTTATGTTCTGTGCTGTATTTCTCTATTTCAACTTCTAAAAATTTCAAGGCTTCTCGCAGACAACCATCACCAGCCGCTTTCTTTCTAGCTCTTTCTTAAGACACCGGTCTTGAGAGCTGATAGCGCCGCTGATTAGTGCTCTCGGGAACTTTGTATTTCCACCACCCTTCCTGTCTCTGAAAGCTTCAACCCTGGAGTAAAAACATGAATCATGACCACATGGAACACATGCAGCATATGCACGAGCATGCCGCATCTTTCCCCTTTCTCTCGCTTCTGGCTGGATTCTTCTTGCTGGGCGCGGTTTACTACGGCTTCCGCTTCTTCAACACCAAGTATCTGACCAAGGTCAACGGCTATCTGGACCGTGAAAACGAAGTCTGGCACGGCGCTTGCATGGTTGGAATGGTGAGCTGTCTGGCTCCTACCTGGTTCGGCATCCCTGACTTGTTCTGGCAAATCGCCTTTGCTGTCGGCACTGCCTGGTACCTCGTTCGCGCCTTCACTTACGGTCGATCCTTGCCCTACAACAAGCAGTGGTACGACTTCGCCCATGCCGCCATGATGTTTGGCATGTGGTGGATGTTCGCTGCGCCGGTTAGTGGTATCGTCGTTACGGTCGTCTTCACTGCCTACTGGACCTGGTTTGGCTCGTACTACGCGATGCGCCTCTACAACGACTTCAAGAAGCCTCACTGGCTCTCTTTTGGTCAGGACATCGCCCACTTTGTCATGGCTGTGGTCATGGCTTTGATGATGGTGTTTCCGGCTACGTTCATGGGTCATCAGCACAACATGTCGGCTATGCCCGCACATGACATGAGCGAGACCATCTGCACCAGCCCTGCATCTGCTCCTGTTCCGGCTACCGGCACTGACTCGGCTGCACCGGCTCAGGACACCTCTGGTGGCCATGTGCATGAGCATCATGGAGCTCCGGCAGGGGCCAAGTAAAGAATCGGGTGAGAGTTGAAATGTCCACTGTATGTGGCTTTCAGCTCTCACCCTTTTGCTTTTTTTAGATGTTCTACTATGGCACGTCACGGATGTGGTGGTAATGGCAGAGCTTGAACATTAGCTTTGCGAGTATTGCCTTCAGTTGATTTTGATATGGCGGCTTCTAGTTTGCCGTCAAAGTTATGGTTTCCTGCCACTCTTCCTAGTGATTTCCTGAGTTAGAAAATGAGTCAGCAGTGACCATGTCTTCTTCAGCTTCTTGCTCCATACCAAGTTCTTTGAAAATTGCAGCTCTTTGTTCGTAGGCGATGGCTTCACGTTCATGTCTTTTTACATGTTCGTTTGCCATATCGAGGGCTAGCGGCCAATCTTTGTTGTAAACAGCAGTATCGGCTAAGGTGTTCCACAGATAGCCGTCTTTGCCATAGCGCTTTTTGTATTTGTTAGTGAGAGTTTGAAATTCTTGGTCTCTGTCCGGCAGGCGGCCGAGAACCCCGAGTCTCCTGATTTTCCAGCGGCTATCGTGACGATTAAAGCGAATCACTTTGTCTGCCATCTTCACCGCAAGCTCATAGGAGCCCACTGACTTTGTTCTCTCAAAGTGTCTTTTGGCCACTTCAGTGTTGAGTGGTGAAATAAACGCTGCCACTTCAATTTGCTCTTTTTTCAAGATTTCATAGCTGGCCGGGCTCATGTGGCTGCTGTAGCCTGGGTAGAGGCCTTCAGCCCAGAGATAGTCAACGCCGTAGGTAAGACAGTTCCACCCCGCTACCAGCATCGCTAAGAGAGGAGCCGACAGCGCTGTCCAGCGGATTATTTTTTTAGTTCGCTCAGAGAAAACGTCTGATTCTTGACTGGGACGACGGTGGCATATGGCATAGATGGCTGCGGCCGTTCCTAGGCCTGCAAAAAAGCACAGACCCACCATCGATGTCTTGTACAGGTAGCCGCTAGTCTGAGAGATTACATAACAAGCCACGCCACCGAGGGCAAAATAGATAAGGTTGAATATTTGTCTGCCTGACTTATCCCACCATTTCTGAAAACGGTGGTCATCGGCAAACTTTCCTGGACCATTAAAATCGTAGACTGAAGTCCAGATCTTCTCGCTGCTTATGCCACTGCTATGCTCTTGGGGTAATTCCTTTGCTTGGTCCGTTGCCAGTTTTTCGCGGATTGTCTCGGCCAGAGTAGGTGAATTGTCGCGGCCAGCGCAGGTGCAGAGTGCTTTTTGCTCTTCTAGCGGTTCTTGCGCTGCTGCTTCAGCGACTTCCACCAGCTCGGGGCTGACATTCTTAGTGGCCTGCATTGGCTCTTTGTAGACTTTGTCCGCCATCAGTAATAAATCTCCCTGTCAGCGGCAACAGCAAGTCTGAGCCATCGCTTCCTATCGACATCTTACCCCCAGAACGGCAAAGAGAGAGCTTAATTTCGAACTGTAGCCAATTGACGCTTATTGCCGCTTAATTCTTTCCTGATCTCCTTGGCGGTTAGCCCTAGGCAAAAGGTTATGGGGAAAGTGAGTACGTGCAGAAAGTTGTGCACTCAGTGCTTGGTAGTTGAATCGTAGCAGTAGGCCTAAATCGCTTTATTTATAAGTGCGCATGGCTAAATCAACCACCACTGGTAGGTGATCGCTGCCAATTTCTTCGCCGATAAAGCGCTTGAGGGTAACAACATCTTTGCTGACCAGGCAGTGATCAATTGGAAAAATTGCTATCTTTTGATGGGTGCTCCAGCTGGGCTGAGGGCCGAAGCCTTGTTCAGTGTCTGTCAGTTGGCCATCATTGAGAAGTTTGCTAAAGTCGCTTGAAAAAGGGGTGCAGTTTAGATCGCCAGCCAGCACAACAGGGCCGCTTTTGCTTGCTTCTAGGGCTTCCTTGGCGTAAATTGTAAACTCCTCATTTCTCATTGCAGTGTGTTTGAACGGAATAAACGGATGAGCGAAAATGAGGGTGAAGTGGCCGCTGGCTAGTTTGATTTTTGCTACGGCCCGTGGGCGTTTTAGGTCGCTGTAGTATCTTATTTCTTTGCTTTCGAGCGGGATGCGGCTGAAAATGGCAATGCCACCGCCGGTAGTGTCGGCAATCGTATATGGGTAATTGGCTAAGCCAGCTTTTAAGGCAATCAGCCAGACTGGTGTTACTTCAGAGAATCCAATAACATCAGGATTGGTCTGAATGATTGTTTGCACCACGGCCACGTATTTTTTGTTCTTGCCGCCCCAGAGGTTGAATTGCATTAGTCTGATGTGATGAAGGTCATCAGCATTGCTGTCCTGGTTCTCCTTTGCTGCAGGCAAGTAGAGCGGTGCGATGGCGGCGGCGTTAAGCAAAAAGGCTATGGCGGCAAGAATAGTGGTTTTTTTGTTTTTCAGGGGCAAGGTCAAAAGCAGTAGAACGGCGCCGAGAAAGGCAAACAAAATTCGTCCATGACTGATTAGTTCAAGAGTCTGATTGACCGAGCTAAAGTAGGCTGCCAGTGAGACTGCCGACAGAGCAATAGATAACAGTGCCAGGGCGATTACTGAAGCGTTTTTCAAAGCGTTTCTCGATAAGTTCTCACCGCAACTTGATGTTGGCTGGATTGGCTAGAATGCATTGGCATATTGTGGCATATTGAAGTAGCCATGACCAAATCAAAACCAAATAACAAGTGCGACAGCCCCGTTCTCAACATCAGACAGCTCAACCCTGCTGATTTCTCTGCTTTTTGGCCAGTGCGTCTGTTGGCCTTGCAAGAGAGCCCTCAAGCTTTTGGTGCTTCTTATGAAGAGAGCTTGGCTATGCCTGAGCACGAAGTCATCGGTCGATTGAGCCCGAAAGATGGTGGTTTCGTCCTGGGTGCCTTTGGCAACGGTTTGCTGGGCATTGCTGGTTTGGCCCGTCATTCTGGTGCGAAAGTGAGACACAAGGCTTATATTTGGGGCGTTTATGTCGTGCCCTCAGCGCGCGGTGCTGGTGTTGCCCGCCAGCTCATGGAGCGATTGTTGGAACAGTGCCGCACCGTTGATGGTCTTGAGGAAGTGACGCTGAGCGTTGTTACCAGCAATGCTTCAGCTAAGCGGCTTTATCAATCACTGGGCTTTTCCGTCTATGGTCTAGAAAAAAGAGCCTTGAAGATTGACGGTGAATATTTTGATGAAGAGCTTATGGCACTGCGGTTTTAGGCTGGCGGCACTTTCTTTCACTATGCGATTAATAGACCGGTCTATTAATATGGGGCTTATTTTTTTGCTTGTGAAAAAAAGAAGGAGGGAAGCTGAAAGTTGCCAGGCAACTTTGAGACATTCCCCCCTTCTTGAGCGAAATTGCGGTCAGTTACTAACTGACTTACTTAATGACCGACTTACTTGATCAGCGGGCTTTTCAACACCATGAGCTTCTCACGGCTCATTTCTTTGGCGCTGTATGTGATACCGCCCATGCCCAGCCCTGACTGATCTCTTCCGCCAAAGGGCATCCAGTCGACGCGGAAGGCCGTATGGTCGTTTACCATTACGGCTGTGGCGTTGAGGCGCTTCACTGCGTACATGGCCGTGTCCACGTTGGTCGTGAAAACTGCGGCCTGGAAGGCGTATGGCAGTGAATTGCTCAGTGCAATGGCTTCATCCAACGTCTCGTAGGAATAGAGACAGACCACCGGGCCAAAGATCTCCATGGTAGAAACTTTGGCGCTGGCAGGCGGGTTGAGCAGCACAGTGGGCTCATAGGCAGTTTCTCCGATAGCTTTGCCGCCACAGAGAAGCTTGGCCCCGGCTGCTACCGCTTCGTCGACCCACTGGCCAACGCGAGCGACTTCGCTCGGTTTGATCAGTGGACCAACCTCAGTTGATTTGTCGGCGGGGTCGCCAACTTTGAGTTGTTGCGCCCGGGCGCTGAACTTGGCAGCGAAGCCATCAATCAGGTCTTTTGGCACGAACACCCGTTGCACTGAAACACAGACCTGTCCGGCGTGATAGTAGCCACCTTTAACCAGAGGCGCGATGATGGCGTCGAGGTCAGCGCTTTTGTCTACGATCACCGGAGCGGCACCGCCGTGCTCGAGAGCGCAACGGGTTCCTGGTGCCAGCTTTGAGCGCAGATACCAGCCCACTTTAGGTGAGCCGATAAACGACAGGTAGCCAACTCGCGGGTCGGTGGCGAGTTTCTCGGCATTGGCATTGCTGAGATGAACGACCTGACACCAGTTTTCTGGCAGCCCAGCCTTGTGCAGCAGCTTGACGAAAGCTTGGCAGGAAGCGGGTGTGGCAATTGCTGGCTTGATTACAACAGGGCAGCCAGCGGCGATGGCCGGAATGGTCTGATGCACGATCAAGTTGAGCGGGTGATTGAAGGCGCTCAGTGAGACCACGACACCGATGGGCTCCAGGAAGGTGAAGGCCATGCGGTTGCTGGAAGCGGCAGTGAGAGCCATTGGTACTTCTTCGCCATGCAGTTGGTGAATGGCTTGGATGCCCAGTTTGACTCCCTGGATAGCGCGGTCGACTTCCACCACCGTATCGGTGTAGGGTTTGCCGCCTTCTTTCAGTGCTGTGACAATCAGGTCTTCGCGCTGCTCCTGCATCAATACAGCCAATCGCTCCAGTATGGCGATGCGCTCATAGGGCGGCAGCCAGCCATCGCGGTTGTCGAATAGAGCCTTGGCCGTCGCCAAGACATGCTCGACATGGTCAGCATTGTCGAGGGTGACAGTGCTAATCAGCGAACGGTCATGGGGCGAGCGAACTTCCACTGTTTCTGGTGACATAGAACTGGCGCTCGTGCTGCTGTCTGTTGGCACAATCTTTTCCTCTTCAGGCTGCTTTCCTTGAAGCTGGTTTGCTTCAAGCTGTTTCAGTGCAGAGTTTAGACCATGCAAGTCGAGTTTGCTGTCGACTGAGTAATCAATCGGTACATCAATGACATGCACGCCTTTGCCTGAAAGCGCTCGCTTGAGAGCCGGAAGCAGATCTTTAGTGCGTTTGATGCGCAGGCCCTTTGCTCCATGGGCTCGGGCGAAGGCCACGAAGTCAGGGTTTTTGAAGTCGAGGCCGAAGTCTTGCAACTTCACTTCTGACTGCTTCCACTTGATCATGCCATAGGCGGAATCGTTGAGAATCACTATGACCAAGTCGAGATTCAGGCGAATAGCCGTTTCCAGCTCTTGAGCGTTCATCATGAAGCCACCATCGCCACAGATCGAAACAACCATGCGGCTGGGGTCGATTAGTTTGGCTGCGATAGCGGAGGGCAAACCTGCGCCCATGGTCGCCAGGGCATTGTCCAAGAGCAGAGTGTTGGCTTCGTGAGCCCGGTAGCTGCGGGCGAAGGCCAACTTGTAGAGGCCGTTGTCGAGGGTGACGATGCCACTAGATGGCATTGCCGCACGCACGTCTGCCACCAGTCTTGACGGTATTACCGGGAAGCTTGAGGATTGCGCGTTGGTGAGCAGGTGCTGTTCGCCCAGCTTTTTCACTCGCAGAAAGTGCTCGAAGTTCCAGTGATTGGCGGGGCAGAGCTTTTTGACAAGTTCTTTGCCAAGCTCTTTGAGAGAATTGGCGATATCGCCAATGACTTCGTGCTGGGGAAAGTAGACGTCGTCGACTTTGGCCGAGAAGTAGTTGATGTGCAGCACTTTGGCGCCGTTGCGCTCCATGAAAAAGGGCGGCTTTTCTACAACGTCGTGACCGACGTTGATGATCAAGTCGGCTTGATTGAGCGCGAGATGCACCACATCATTTGCCGATAGCGCAGCTGTGCCAATGTAGAGGGGGTGACGCTCGTCAACAACACCAACGCCCATCTGTGTGTTGAAGAACGGGATGCCGCTATTCTCTACAAATTCGGTCAGGGCCAGGCAGGTGCGGTTGCGGTTAGCCCCGGCGCCGACAAGGATGATTGGTGAGCGCGCCTGACAGATCATCTCGACAGCCGTCTCGATGGCGATGGGGTCAGGGTATGGCCGTTTGACTCGGTGGATGGCGAATGGGGCTCCGTCCACTTGCTCAGCGGCAATGTCTTCGGGCAGCTCAATGTGGGTGGCACCGGGCCTCTCTTCAGCAGCGATACGGAAGGCTTCGCGGACGGTGGAGGGGATGCGGCTGCCATCTACAATTTGCCGAGCATACTTGGTGATTGGTTTCATCATCTCGACCACGTCGATGATCTGAAACTGGCCTTGCTTGCTCTTCTTGATTGGCTTTTGCCCGGTGATCATGACCATGGGCATGCCACCAAGTTGAGCGTAGGCCGCGGCGGTGACAAGGTTGGTGGCGCCTGGGCCAAGAGTCGATAGGCAGACGCCTGGTTTGCCTGTGAGTCGGCCATAGGTGGCAGCCATGAATCCGGCGGCTTGTTCGTGCCGGGTGAGAATGAGTTTGATGCTGGATGTTCGTAGTGATTCCAAAAGGTCGAGATTTTCCTCGCCTGGAATACCGAAAATGTACTCAACGCCCTCGTTTTCGAGAGCCTTGACAAAGAGATCTGAGGCTTTCATAGTGTGTTTGTCCGCGCACATTGGTGCGTCTTCAGTTGTGAGAATGTGAAAGGTTTAGTCGGTGTCCTTACCTGCCTATGTTTAGGGTTGGGGCTGAGGGTTGGTGTGTGTTGGGGGGCTTAGGCCAGCCAAATCACCAAGCCCGCGAGAGCCGCATGAGTAGCGAAGATCAAGCTGCAGATCAGTCTGGTCTTGCCTTCTTTGGCGTAACGTGAGCCGAAGGTGTAAATCAGTGAGCCCTGCGAAAGGATCATTCCTGCCGCAAAGTATTTGATGACAGCGGCAGCCTGGGTTGAGGCTTCTGCCAGAGGTACATTGCGAACTTCGGCGATGAACTGAGAGAGCATTGGTTGAACTTTCTTTTGGTTGTTAGTGTTCTCAATGCTGTCGTGACTGGCAGTAACGACAACACGTAGTAGTCAAGCGGAAAACAAGAAAAGAGAGGTTAGTGTCCGAAGACACGCCTCTCTTTCTCGTCTTTAGTAGCCTGGTTGTCCAAGCTCAGTGGCCATCAGTCGTCTTCCCGGGGAAAGAGAGTGATGATTGTGGGTACGCCCATGTACTCGAAGGGAACCTTGCCCATGTTGGCTGCGAACTGGTCGGGGTCGACATGGTACTCGATGAAGCCGCGGCTCAGCCAGGCGTCCAGAACGTGCGAGCCCGGCTTGACGAATTCGGCCTTGAAAGCCTTGAGGGCGGCTTCTTCGTCGACGGGAGTGGCAGCGGGTGTTCCTTGGGAAGGGTCTTGGGAAGGACCTTGGGAAGGGTCTTGGGTGTTCACTTGAAGTGCTCCTGTTTCGTTTGGACCGAAACTGTTAGGAGTTTTGTTGGCCGGCGACTGCTCTCTTTCTCTCGAGGGCTGCTACCGGGGCATGGGATGGAACTGATGGCATAGACGTTGGAGAAGGGAGCTCTGCAAGACATGTCTTGCTCTCCCTCCTCCAGGGTCTTTGCGATGAGGTTCTGTTCTTTGGTCGTTAGGGTCGAGGTGACCCTACAGCAATGCTGTTGGGGCTAGCTGATTCGTGAACGACTAGCTACTGACCGTCGACAGGCAAGCGCGTGGTGGCGCAGGCCTGAGTGACGATAGCTTCGCGCACGACTTCAGTGACATTGTCAGAGGTCATTGGCGCGATGTCGTTGATGTAAATCGGCTTGCCGACGGTGATGGTAACGCCACCCCGCCATTTGAAACCCATGGCTCCATAAGAGCCACCAGCGGTAGCTTCGTCACGCTTGCCGAAGCAAAGGTGGATGGGGACGATGCCGACCTTCTCTTTCTTCTCGAGCCGCTCATAAGCGCCGATGGCGATCAGAGCTGAGCCCTTCTTGAAGGGAAGATAAGTGCCGGAGTTGGAGATCTTTCCTTCCGGAAAGACTACCAGCGTATCGCCGCCAACCAGCACTTTGATGGCCGGTTCGATGACGGTTTTACCTTTGGTGCGGTCGACTGCAAAGCAGCCAAACGCGCCCATAACTATTGCTTTCAGTCCCCAGAGGCCGCGCATTTCTTCTTGCGCTGTCATATACCGAGGCATACGACGCATGATGGAGTAGACGACTGGCGCGTCGAACATCGAACTGTGGTTGGGGCAGAAAATGAGACGCCCGGGGGCGACCAGATTCTCCTTGCCGACAATGCGAATGCGACCGACCTGGATGAAGACCCAGAGGCGCGCCAGATATTTTCCAACAAGCTGGAGGGGACGGAACGACTTCGGAATGAACCCGCTTGTAAGGCATAGGTCCACATACTCGCGGAATTTCTTTCTCCAGTTGGCGACGAATTCCTTGACGAGATGTGAACCCCTGTTGAATGGGGTTTTCACGGTAAGTCTCCTGTACTCACGGGGTGAGTAGGTTTTTGTTTTTGATGAAAGTAGAGAAAGATTGGTCTGGAATTTTCCTGACTCAATGCTGCAAGCGCACAACAGTTCTCAATCCGGTCGGGATTGTGCGGAAAAGTTGCCGTGACAATCTAAGCGCCTGAAAAAAGGTGCGAAGAGTGTCACAAGAAGTGCCAGGGGGCTTACAGAGTTTGAGTTTAGTTCCAGAATTTGATTGATTGAGTTGCGCTGCCAACCTAACCGAAGCTATTACTAGCTATCAATGCTTCTATCTGGTGTTCTAGTTAACCTTGAGCTTATGTATTTAGATAATCTTGAATGTAGCGTGTACTCTAAAACTATAGCTAATGGCGCGGCTGCGCTAGAGTGCCCCAAAAATGCTTTATGAGCAGGCTTTTAAGCTCCAGCGGTTACTGATTGGCGAGGCGTGCTAAGCCTTTGCACATGCTTAAGGCTGGAAAGCCTTAAACCTGCTGATTTTATTAGGTTTTCAAGAAGATAAACGATAGGTTAAGTTATCACTTATACACCTTCAACAAAACCGGATAAATCAAAGACCTAGACCCCTGACCCGCGCCACAAACAACACATTCCTGAGGCTTCTATCGAGCCTTTAGACCGTTGTTGACCTCTTCCCCCGAGGAGTTGTGCGAGTTAACCTAGTGTCTTGACCAAGCTTGGAAAGGAGCCATTATGGGAATCTTGTTAAAGTGCCTGTGGCGGCTCGTCTTCACGTGGCGCATGCCCGAACGACAAGCACCACAGACATCTACCAGTACTGCAAAAAGCAATCCAGCTGCTGCACATCACGCTTCCACTCCAAACTTCGAAGTCGAACGCAAGTTCCGCCTTCAGGATAGTGAGCTTGGTGCCGTGAGCGAACGACTCGTGCAAATGGGTTTTTCGCAAGGGCGCTTGATTGCTATGACCGACCAGTTTTTGCCCGTCAAAGTCAAAGGCGAAATGCTCCGTATTCGCGACGAAGTCGTGGGTGGTGAGAGTGTGACGCTTTTGACCATCAAAGAGTGGGTGAACATTGCTGGTGGCCGAGAACGACGTGAAACAGAAGGGCAACTTTCTGACTTCACTCGGCGTTTTCTTCTGGCACTGGGCGGTCTACTCAACGGCGGTAAGCTCATGTCATTTTCCAAGCAGCGTCAGGAGCACCACAATGCTCAGTTGCCTGGGGTAGTGATTACGCTCGACGACGTTTCTGGCCTGGGTAAGCACTCGGGTCGCTATGCCGAAATTGAGGTCCTCGTTCCTCAAGACGGCGATGTTGAGTCTGCTCGCGCACAGATAGCGCAGCTTGCTCGAACTTTGTTTGACGAGGAACGCGCACCTGTCGAAATGTCGTATCAGCTCATGCTGGAAGACTCACTTCGCTAGGCGTTGCTGTAACAGGGTTGAGTTCTTAACCCAACCCAAAGGGGAAGGCATGGTGCCTTCCCCTCTTTTTCTTAAATCGTTCCATCCGGTGTCAGCGTAATTGGCTGCGAGGTCTTTGACTCGTGGCTATCTGCGCTTGCGTGCGGTTTGGACTCAAAACCGTTCTCGGCTTCACGGCCGAGCACAAGGAGACTTGTTATGAATACGCAAATGAAACCAGCAACTAAGAAGGGCCGCAGGCTTGACCTGACCAGCCCAACCCGTTCCGAAATCGACATGACCAACTTCCTCGGTCAGCGTCTGATCGGACAGAGCGACGCCATCTCGGCGGCCGTTCGCATCCGCTCGCGTGCTTTGAGCCCTCTTCGCGATGGCAACAAGTGCGCTGGCTTCTACTACTTCATCGGTGAACCCGGCGTCGGCAAGACCGAGCTGATGAAGCTTCTGGCGCTCTACGTTCACGGCAACCCCAACGCCTACGTCAAGCTCGACGGTGGCTCGCTGGCTGAGAAGCATCAGGCCGCTCGCCTGATTGGCGCTCCCACCGGCTACAAGGGCTATCAGGAACCGGAAGACCAGGAGAAGGACAAGGCCGCCTTCGACAAGAAGCTGGAAGAGCTTCAGAAGACCGACCCGGAGAAGGCCGCCAAGACTTTCCGCCGCGATCCTCGCAAGCTGCTTTCCCGGGTCAACCTGGAAGCCTCGCGTCGTGGTTCGAAGGTGCCGGTGATCTTCCTCTTCATCGACGAGGCCGACAAGCTGCATCAGTCTATCGATGACCTGCTGCTCAACGCCATCGAAGACGGCATCCTCAACCTGGCCGACAACGAAGAAGTGCAGTTCTCTGACGTCGTCATCGTCATGGCCGGCAACACTGGCTCTGCTGACGTGGTCGACCGCAAGGAAAAGATCGGCTTCGTTCGCGAGACGGCGGTGCAGAAGCAGGATGCCTCGAAAGAGATCATTCTGTCGGCGATGAAGAGCCGTCACCGTCCGGAGTTCCTGGATCGTCTCGACGAGGTGATTTTCTTCCGCGCCCTGGGCAAGGAAGACCTCCGTTCGATCACGACTCTTCGCCTCAAGGAAGTGGTGGACCGCTTCTTGAGCGTGATGGAGCGCGGTAAGGCTTTCACCGTCGAGGTGGAAGATTCTGCTCGCGACTTCATTCTCGATGAGGCGATGAAGGGTGCGGGCAACGCTCGTAAGATCAAGCGCATGGTGAAGAAGTACTTCACTGACTCGCTGGATCGTCTCTGCACCAAGATCGCTGAAGGCGAAGAAGGCTTCGAAGACGTTCGCGCCGGCGACCTGGTCAAGGTCACGCATTCTTCCGGCAACGTTCTCGACTTCGACGTGTTCGATGACGAAGGCGACCTGTCGGCCGCCGATGCCATCACCACGTACAAGCCTGACTCCACGGTGGCACAGCGTCACCTGGGAGATGTTCGCAAGATCGAAGCCGCTGCAAAGCGTGCCAAGACGGCGGACAAGAAGGTCTACTCGGTTACCATCGAGGCTGCCAGCGCAGCTCAGATGGGCGTCGAGCGCAGTGATGCGGTGCTGGTTCTGACTCAGCACTTGGGTCTGGAGCTGGTCTTCGTCGGTGGCACTTTCAGGGCTCCCTGGAAGCTGGTGCTTCACGTCGAAGCGACTGACGAGCAGCTCGTCTTCATCAAGGATCGCTTCAGCACGACCGGCGTTGTTGCCCTCGTGTCTGACGGCGAGTAATTGCTTCGAGGCGTCCAGCTTGCTTGAGCAACTATGAATGAGCCATATGGTTGGTGGTGTAGACAGAGCAATCTGTTCTACACCACTGCCTGTGGCTCATTCTTTTTCGCTCGAATTACTGCAACCTATAGTATAACGGATTCAAAGCTCAAGGCTCGCGCGCTTGTGAGAACCTTGAACCTGCCATATTTAGCCCACTTGGCTTTGTTATAACAAAAAGTAATGAAGAACTGTTGCGTGTATGGGCCTGGATGGCTAGGTTCATTACCATCACCCCCAACTTGCAAAACAGATCCCCGCAACACCCCTACCCCTGCTGAAACGACATATCCAGATTTCTGCTCTACTGCTTTTGCGGTAGTTGGCAGAACGGAATGTTTTTCACTAGCACCAGCGGTAAGCGAAGTTTTTGTTCTGGCAAGCAGTCTCAAGACTGTGAACTACCAGCCTTTAGTCTGGATTTCAGCTCAAAGGGTTTGAAGGAACCACTAATGATCAAAAGGACACCTTTATGTTTGCCAGAGTAAAAATACTTGTCGGCGCATTGCGCAGCCGCCTTCTTCAGATGCATGGCAGAACCACTGCTACTGCTCCATCTTCTCCAAATGCAGTTGGTCTCGATTTCCACCTCAGCTCCAGCTCTAATGTCAGCACTGACTGCCATGTCGCTTTCACCAGTCTTTCTGTTCCGGACCAGCTGGCAGTTAAGAGCTATCTGGCTAGCGTTGCTGAACTGCTCGGCCTGTTGAAGAGTATTCAGTTGCGTGGCCGAGCAGTTGACCATGACTTGGTGCTGAGAAATTTCGCCAAGCATGAGGCTGACTATGTCAGCTCTGGTTTCATGCCTATCATCCCTGGTGCTCTGAAGGCCTCTGGACTGACTTCGCTTGAGCCTGAAGCAATTGACCGCAGCGGTTTGGTTCGTCGCAGCGCTGGTGAAAACTATGCTTGTTTTGCTCAGGCAATGCGCCTGCAGGTTGCAAGATTGCTGCGCAGCGGCCAGGTGCTTCAACTCGATTCAAGCGTGGCTCAACAGCGTCTCAACGACTTGTGTGATGCTGCTCGAAGCGAACAGTCTGACCGCTGAATTGGGCAAGTAATCGGGGCAAGTAAGCGGGGCAAGTAAGGTAGTGGTTTCTAGCCGCTTTCTTGCTTGCCCCGGTCTACCAGAAAAAAAATGACATTGTTATACTACGGCACGTCGTATCTGTGCTTTTTCGCCTCTTTGCGGTTCATGGCTTCGATCGACAGTAGTTATCACCTATCGTAAACGCTCAGTAACATTGATTCTTAGGTTACGGATCATTGCCAAATGTATGTAAATATCACTTCAAGAAGGGCCTGGTTAGCGCCGCTTTCTAATTATTTTGTTGAGATCTTTCGTAGTGTTAACTGAAATGACCCGCCAGGTTTGCTTTTGCGTCCTTCGATATCGAAAGGTAATGGTGCAATTCAATTATTCCCCCTCAGGCATCTACCCCCGTTACCAAGCCAAATCCAGACAGTCTTATTAACATCAGCCCCAACATGCAGTACACCAGTGCCGTAGTTGGTTGCCCGTTCTGTCAAAAGCAGACACTGCGACTCTTTGTCAAAAGCAATGAGGCTGATTTGATGAGATTAGGCCTGGTTAAGGGCTGTCAAAAGCAGCACATGAGGTTATCTAAAGCGTGCTGTCACGAGCATTATCGCTTTCGGATAGCGCCTGCATTTGGGCGTTCGGAAGGGTTGAATTGCACCAACTAACCAACTAACTATCCCACAGCTATAGCAGCGCACCAGAGCCAGTGTCTTGAAAGCACGGCCCTGTAAGCACTGCAGTTACACACGAAAGAGGAAATATGCACAGCGCCAACACTTTGACTCTCGTTCTTTCCAGCTATGCCGCAGCATGCCAGAGGGCTGACGCCAGCATGACTGCCGCTCGCGAGCATCTTGAAGCACCTCTGATCGCCGCCCGTGAAGCTCTGAGACACGCCAAAGCGACCACCCTGCAAGAACTCGTGATCACCTGCGAGAGAGCCTATTTGGCTGCTCACAAGACTTATGAGCAAGAGTATCGCCAGGCTGGCACCAATCATGGCCTGGCCATTAGCCGAGCCCTTGCTGGCCTTGACCAGCGCAAACTCAATATTGAAGCCGAACGCCTTACCAGGATTTCTCAAGCACAGGCTTGTTACCAGCAAGTTTGTGCTGAAGCCGGTTCGCCCGATCACATTTCGTGCCTGCCGGTCTTCGATGCCCTCAAGCTGGCGGAGGTTGAAGCTGACGAGATTAGCGCTGAGCAGTTGCGTGCTAGCAATGAAATCTATCAGGCCGAAAAGTGCGAGCAAGACATCATCTATGCCGATCGACTGGTTGAAATCGAGCGCCAAAAGCGCGAGAGTCTCGACCAGAGCAAGCAAGCTTACGACCTTGCCGTCGGTCAGTTGATTCCCCCTCTTGAGGATGCTGTCGGCACTGCCCAGGCTGCTTATAACCAAGAAATCTACATTGTCACGGCCCTCTTCAACCAGACGCGTAAGCAGCGCCTTGGTATCTATGAAGGTTTCTTGAACGGCAACAGCACTCAGGCGCAGGCCATTCGTTGGCTCGATCAACTGGACTGAGTCTGATCTATCTTCGACCTAGTGCATCTTTGTGGCTCACTGATGTGAGTTAAGATCTAGTCAAATGAACTTTTTTTTGCGGCGGCATACTCATGATCGAGTGTGTCGCCTTTTTTTCTTCAAACCACCCCAAAAAAACTTTTCAAATTTTCTACTACATTCTATAATATGTACTAACGTAGTAAAAAATTGGCATGACCCCCGTTCAGTAGACAGTTGGTTGGAAAAAAATGCTCCTGGTGACAAAATGTCAAAAGGAGAACGAAAATGACAGGTAAGAAAAAGACTAAGCCCGAGTATTCATGGACATTCAGAAAGAATGCAGTAGAGCAGGTCAAGCTCACAGGCAAGAGCGCTGCGGCCATTGCAAGGCAGTTAAATATTGAAGACTGGCGAATGCGTCTCTGGATAAAGGAGTTCGCTGAGCAGGCCGAAAAAACGGCTGAGACGGATGAAGTTGTTCGGCTTCGAAATGAGGTCAAACGGCTCAAAGAGGATAACGAGTTCCTAAAAAAGGCCGCGGCGTACTTTGCGAAGGAGCAGCCGTAAAGTACGCATTCATCGAATCAAACAAGAATCGATTCAAGATCTCGCGAATGTGCAACCTGCTGGAAGTTTCCACCGGAGGCTACTACAAGTGGCTCAAGCGGCCAGTCAGCGAGCGAGCATTGAAGCATAAACTGCTCTTAAAACAGATCAAGAGAATATTCAACGACACAGGCAAGACGTACGGCTGGCGGAGAATCCACCGTGCACTCTTGGCGCAAGGAACTGTTTGCAATCACAAGACCGTTGCGGCCTTGATGAAGCAAAACGGCATCACTCCAGCGAGAAAGAGAAAGTTCAAGTCCACAACCGACTCAAAACACAATCTACCGATCAGTCAGAATGTGTTGTGTCGAGACTTTAACGCAAAGCGGCCAAATGTTGCTTGGGTATCTGACATCACCTACATAGATACAAAACAAGGGTGGCTCTACCTTGCAGTCTTCATCGACCTCTACTCAAGACAGGTAGTGGGCTGGAGCGCTCGTGCGGATATGACAGTTGAGCTGGTTTTACAGGCGTACGGAGAAGCTAAAACAACCACAGGAGGGGCACCGCTACTCGTGCATTCTGACAGAGGGAGCCAATACGCAAGTAAGGCGTTTAGAGAAGAACTGAAGAAAACTAATTGCATTCAGAGCATGAGTCGAAAAGGCAATTGCTGGGACAACGCAGTTTCTGAAAGCTTCTTCGGCATGCTGAAGTCAGAAATGGTGTACCGAATTCCGACATTCGAGACTAGAGATGAGGCAAAGAGGAACCTCTTCGAATACATTGAGATGTTTTACAATAGAAACCGGCTTCATTCCGCGTTGGCATATCTAACACCCGCAGAATTTGCCCTTAAAGGTAAGAAAGTGGCCTAGAGCAAATTTTCCCCAGGCCACTGTCTACCAAAATGGGATCAGACCAAATTGAGGACGAGAATTTAGGATGGCCTGATTTCATTTTTGTTAATTAGCTCCATTTTTAAGCCGTTTAGGTTACTAGCTCTTCTTGCCGTGTCTAGTGGTTGCCCGAAGAACTTGGATGCCATTTCAAAGACTAGGCGTCCGCCAATTTGGTCAATTCTTCCTTCGAAATGAAATCCGCTAACCTCCTGCGTGAAAACTCTTTCTCCGTTGACCATTTTTGACTTGGCGAAAATCGGTTGTTCTTCTGGTTGTAGCTCGCCAAAGTCTGCCGTTACTCCGCTGTCTAGAGATCCTGCCAGGTGCCTAGTTAGTGAGCCGTTTTCATAATAGGCATAGCCGAAAACATTGTTGCCACTATGGAGGGTGAACATTAGAAGTCTACCAGTGGGATAGATAGCAAGCACTTTTTGGAAGAAAGGGTGCTGTTCGAGATCATCCATGCATTCAAAAATTATCTCTTGATCAGCGATAAAAATCGCCTTATCGTAAACGCCTAGCAAAAGGGTTTGTTCATCTGGATACACATCTAAGGTTGCTTCTGCTCTTGATGCATAGCCAACAAAACCCAGTTTCTCCAAGATCTCATCGACTTTTTCTGGATGGTGCTTAGGCAGTTCACCCAGGTAACCATCGACGCAATCGCCAGTAACAATGCAAGCCGCTTTCCAACCCATTTAGGAACTCCAAATGCCAATAACTTATAGAGTATCGAATCATTCCCTCCCAGTCATGCATGTCGGCTGGTTCGCAAAGTTACCAAGAGATAGTCATAATATGTACCACCGGGTGGTAAATTTGCATGCTCTCTCCCCGAAATGCCAAGCCTGAACTGCTTCAGTCTATTCAGCACAGCCAGTTGTGCTGATTGTTGCGGCGCGCCAGGTGAGTAAGAGCACTTTGGCAAAGGTCTTTTTCCTGGCAATCAAAGAATCAGTAGACTCCGGTCGCAAAGCTGGCCTCTTCATTTTGACTGGATCGGCTAGTGTACTCACTGCGCCAAAAATTAGTGAATCACTGGCTGGACGAATGGAAATACATACTCTCTGGCCTTTGTCTCGTGGTGAGTTTTTGGGGCAACGAGAGAGTTTTATTGATTTTGCATTTGCTGTAGATAAAGTACCAAAGTTAAGTCCGCTGGAGCTGCCAGACTTGCTTTCACTGGTCGCATCTCTCGCGGTCTCGCACTGGGCGGGTTAAGTCGCTTGCGGTGGAAAAACAAAGTCTAGCTTGGTCTCCCCACAGGTATAGAATCGTCACAGTCAAAAAAATAGAGTGAACGTGTGCCCCTTAATTAGGAGTGCTTGTGACGATTCAATTTAGAAAAGCACTCAAGACATGCCACTAGATTCGAAAGACAAAGACAAGGCCGAGAAGGCAGGTAAACATCAAGAGAACGAGGCTTATTCAGCCGCGCACTTCAGTCGCGATTTGCTGGTATCGGCTGCCTATTCGGCTGCTGCAAATCCCACTAGTGGATTTTTACAGATCACAGACCAACTTTTTGGCAGCAAACTGCAAAAAGGAAGCCAGACTTTCTTTGCTCAAATGGGTGTAGAAGCTCCCCAGGCTAATGCGACTGGTGGCAAGTGGCTGGCTCAGACCCTTGGGTCGGCAGGCGTTGTAGTGCCTTTGCTGCTATTGCATAAACCCGTAAAAGCACTCTTGGCAGATAAAGGAGCTAGCATACTCTCTGAAAGAACCACTCTGGGTTTTACTATCAAGGAGTCTGCCCTGACTGGCTTTCTCCAGGGCAGCGTGCTGACGCCCAGCGCAGACCAGCATTTCTTCAGTGAACGTATCAAGGGCGGCATCGGCAGTTCAGTAGTTTTCGCCGGGATGACCGCCACCAGCTATAAAATTAATCGTTTTGCTGAGGGGGGATATGCCGTTAAGCATGGGTTTAATTCAATTCTCAGCAATCCCATAGTCACTGGTGTCATTTCTGGAGTTCCTGGAGGAGCATTAAGTGCTCAAGTCGAGGCGATTAAACAGGGTCGTGCTCTGCCCACCAGCGCAGAGCTGAGAGAGTCCATTCTTGGCGAGTCTCTCGTGGGGGGTGTCTTTGGCGCTAAACAGCTAATGGCAGAAAATCGTGCCGTTAGCCCTAGTATTAACTCGCAGTCCCGTGAGCTGCTCAATAATCCTGAGGTACGTAGTCTATTAAGAGCACCACGGTCCTTTAACCGAGAGGCCGAAATATTCGATAACTTTGGGGAAACCTTGCGAACAGCAACGGTTCCCCAGCGAACTGGTCCCTGGCAAAATCATTTCGGCTGGCAAAAAGCTCCCTGGCAATTGGGTGAAATTACCAGATATTGGAACGGAAAAACTGATGTCTCTGACTTCGGCAGTAGCATCGGTCAGAAGTCTTTTGATAAGGAAGGCCGGCTCGTAACAGCATCGGCAAACATCGGCAATACTCATAGCTATGTCTACAATGCTTCCGGCGAACTAAGAGCAATCATTACCGACCCCCAGCAGGGCTGGTTTAAAATCAGAGGTGGCTGGGCTCAGGGAGGCCTAAACCCCAAAAACGGCCGTCTTGAACTTTTCCTTGGCCAGGCCGAAACTGCCCGGGTAACTGATGAAGGAGCCTTGCTGGCTACTCAAGAACGGGCCTGGACAGTGCCACTAACGAATCGCTTTCAATCTGTCAAAAGCAAGACTTCCTCTCTCAACCTTTCGTTTTCGGACAGCGAGAAGTACTTAGCCGACAGACTCACCGGAATAAAGAGCCCGCACGATGATAGTGGCAAAGGGGCAAATGGCAGTGACAACAACCTCACTGCAGTTGCGGCAGAACTTGTCGCCTTTAGAGATGCAGCTCAAGAGATTGGCCTGCAGAGCGGTCGAAGTCAAATCGAAGCTGAGGCCAATCGGTCGCTTTTGGCCGGTAATCATATTGAGGCAGCCAGTTTACTGGTGGCAGCTAAGAAACTTTTGCAACAGCCTGGGGTGAGCTCGCTGCAAGCAGTAAGGGCTGAAAACGGTGTTTTGAGCCTGACGGCCGAAGGCTATAGGGACGGCTTGCACCACCGCTATTTGCTCGACGGCACAGTGATTAGCACAGGCGAGCTGACACGCACCACTACCTTTGCTAATGGGAGCAAAATAGAAGAGTCTTTTCACGATGACTCGCAAAGAACTACTCTGTACGATGCCCAAGAGCGCATCGCAAAAATTAAAGCTACTACCGAAAACGGTGAATTCGCTCAGAACGTTCGCTACGACGCCAGTGGTGCGGTTGTCTCGGTGAGTTATGGCATTGCCGGGGCAAAGACAACTTTGGTCCTTGAGGGTAACAACTGGCAGACGAAAGTTGAGTTGCCGCAACAAGGCCAGGTGCCAGGCGGCCAATATACAATTGATCATGGCCCAGGTAAAGTGATTCTGCGGGAAGACGGTGCTGCCTTTATCGAATCAGCTTCTAAGGGCCGCACATTGCTCTACGAAGATGACGGCCAGCTTTTTGTGGTCAGTGCCAAACAAGACCAGCTGTTTAAGTCGGGGGGTAGGGTTTTCTCCTCCGTCACTCCAGGCCAAGCTGTGCGTGTTCTAGCCGCTAACACCGAGGTGGAAAGCACCCGGCGCAGCGAACTCATGGAGACAAGCTTTGCTTCGCCAGTTGAGCGAAGTCAGTTTGAGCAGGCCAGCGAAAAGTTTGAAAAACATGCTGATGAACGTGGTCTCGACAGCCAGACAAAGACAGTCTTGTTTGCTGAAGTGAATAACGTGCTGGCTAAGAATTCGGGAAATGCTCTGGCCCTGCTCGAAGATATCAATCAAACCTTGACCTCTAGTACTAAGCCACAAGGCGCCCATCCCAAGCTGGAAGTTGTCGTTGAGAAAGACGGTGAGAACACCAGAATTTATATCGGTAATAAGGCCCTAGAAGTTTCAGCGCGTGGAGAGCTTAAAGTTGCAGACAATCTTCTTATGCGTTTTGATGGCATCACCGATTCAAAATTCAAAGCGGAGCTAAACAAAGCTATTGAGACAAAGCTCTCTAAAGGTGTGACGCAACTACTCCAGCAAAAGGGTATCGCCATTATTGGTGCCGAGAGCGTTGCCAAAGCCTTCCCATCTATAGCCTCACAAAGGCCTCCGGGATGGCCCGACGGCGCCACAATCAATTGTCTTGATGCTTTGTATAATCCTGTCGAGCAACGCATCGTTGTTGCTCAAAATCACACTCAACATCGCAATAACCAAACAGAAACCGCTCGCACCGCTAGCCCGAGCGAAGCTCTGCTCAGAGCCGTGGGACAGGCGGTCGATAGTCACTTGGGCAAGGACAAATTCTCGCAGTCCAGTCAGTTTCAGGAAGCATTTAAGGCTGATACTGACGCCTTGCCAAAAGAAAGACGACCAGAGTTTTACACCGTAGCCTCAGAGGCGGAGAATAGGGCAAACCTGTTCGCTGACCTTTTTGCCGCCACGCAGGCGAAAATTGAACATGCTAAATCAATCAAAGCCCTTTACCCAAGAACCGCTGCTCTCGTCGAGGGTGTTGCCAGCAAAATTGATAGAGGGCAAGCTGACGAGCTTGGCGCAGAAAGGCCGCCGCACTTAGTTACAGCCAGTGAGCAAATTAAAGTTAGTGTCCCGTTTGATGCCGATGGAAGACTCCTGTCATCTCCGTTTACCCCTTCGGCATCTTTAAAACGGGAGCTTAGTAGAGCTGCTGATGGCACCATTAGCGGTGCTATTGAGAAAGGTAATGACAGCACTTATACAATCAGGAAAGAAGGCAAAAACTGGACTTCGATCACTAAGGCCAAGGACGGTAGCGAAACGCAAGTGGAGCTCGGTGAAGGACAACTCAGCATAGATAAAGAAAACCGTTTAGTGTTTATGCCTGCCGATCCGGCGCGGCCTAAAATTGTGCACATAAAACCGGGCGAAGAGCAATATCACTATCCCGATAAGCGAGTTGAGAGACGATTGGCCAATGGCCGAAGCGACTTCATTGCAGCCGACTATAACCACGAACTGGCACTTCTAAAAAACAGTGCTCCCCGGGCCTTTCTCGGCCGCGACGCCGAGAATGCTGGCCCCATGAGCCCACGCATCAAAAGCTTGACTCGGTTTGAAAAAATGCTTGAAAACTACAGTAAATCTCCTGCGCCAGCAGCCAGTTCCGAAAAGCAGGCCCTGGTATTCTTGCAGCTCAATCGGCTTTTAGCAGACGGTCCCTCTAAGCTTTCTCTTGGCGAACGCGGCCAACTGGCTGAACTCCTTCTAGCTCAGACTATTGAGCCGACAAAGATCTGGCAAGGTCGGCACCCCACCTGCAACGTAACCACTGCTCAGCACCGCTTAATGGTGCATCATCCAGACAAAGTCATCGCACTGGTGGCCGATATGGCGCAGAAAGGAGACTACGTGCGCACAGACGGCAAGGTGGTAAAGGGGGATAGCATCATCAACGGATTAATTCCGGACAGTGAGGCGCATAACAATCTCATGCGTCAAGCAAGTGGTGACGGGCCGGTTCTCAATGATGATGGCAGTCGTGACTGGGCCGGTCAAATCATACAGAGCACACTGGTTCGCTCCGCCTGGATGGACAAAGAGTTTTATCTTGTAGGCACCCACATTGCTCCCGCTTCAACAGTCTCCTATGTCCGTACTTCAAAACCAGGCGAGACTGGTGATAAGTTCAAAGCCGTAATGATCGATCCGAGAAGTTTGGCGCCAATTGACCCTAGGCGTTTAGATCTGGAGAGAGTATTTGACTCGACCAAGAAGCTCATCGGCATGGTACCCAAAAATCAATTCTTACCATTGCGCTCAGCCTCAGGTGAGTGGCTCACAGCTCTTTCACCCGGTGATACTGGTTACAATGCCGATGGTCGTGCCCTTGTGCATCGAGCTTCTCCCGAAGAAATCGGCTTTGGGCCAACATATCTGGGCGAGAATACTCTTGTGAGTATAGACAAAGACCAAGTCAGGCCGCTGCTGGGGCCAGACATGGAACTGCCGGCACAACCGCTGTTAAACATTGACGATATTGCCAATGCCTACCGCAGTGTCAATGATGATCCTAAAACTCCGCCTCAAATTATAGGCTTCGGCACCACCACAGGCACGGCCCGAGCCGTTAACACCAAGGCAGGTTTAATGGAAGCGGTTAACGATTTGGCTGACCGCTCTCAACTCCCCGGAATTCTCTTGGTGCAAACACGCAGTCAGCCATTTGGCCATTGGAATGATTTTGGATATCACGTGGTTAGCGTCTACGGAGGTAATCAAAAAAACGACAGCATTTATTTCGCCAATCAATGGGGCACCAATGCCAATTTTATGCAACAGGGTATCTCCGCCCAAGCGCTAATGAACGCGGTGCGCCCACCAATAAGACCGCCAGAAATTCCCCAAATGCTTTTGCCTGTGCCAATGATCAATTCCCACGACTGGCAGCAAGCAGTGTTCAATCAAAAAGCTGCACCAGAATCATTGAAGCAAAAATCACTGATGCAAAATCTGCGCGAACGCAATAGCTTAGTCAATTTTTTCTTCAAATCTACCCCTGATAGGACAGGGCACTAGAAAACCCCGCGGTGGTCGTTATTGCAGCATTGGCCAATCGGCCTTTAGTTGATTTGGGTAGATTAGTTCGTTTTTCCTTAACAATCTATTGAACTATTTTTTCATTCCAGCATAATGAACTGATGAACAGAAATTGCTACATGCTCCCCACCCAACAAATTGTCGCCGAAGGCGCCAAGCATAGGAGCACGTCGCAAAGTATGCACTGATATAAACATCATTCAGTTCAGCTTATTCGACGGCTCCCACTAAAAAGGGGGCTTTTTTTTGCTGAATTTTTTGTTGCAGCATTGTTTGTTCTAGTCCGAAAATTGACCCATATATTTTACCCTTAATGGAGATAGAAAGTGCACTAATGAAGCCTTTGAAGAACGCCGTAGAAACTGACAATTTGAGAAAAGTATTCGAAGTCAAACAAGGCCTCTTGCGCAGAAATGCCAAGACAGTCGTGGCCGTCGAAGGAATTTCGCTTACCGTTCCCTCGGGGCAGTCAGTAGCGTTCATCGGGCCAAACGGAGCTGGAAAATCGACCACAATTAAGATGCTCACTGGCATTCTTAAGCCTAGTTCTGGCACTGCTTCGGTGTTGGGTTTAGATCCCTGGAAACAGCGCTCTAAGCTAGTTAGGCAGATAGGCGCGGTATTTGGTCAGCGCTCACAGCTATGGCTGCACTTGCCGCCATCAGACAGCTTCGACTTGCTGTCTGAGATCTATGGCATTCCAAAAAATGACTATAGAAAAAGAAAAGCACTACTGGTAGAACGCTTTGATCTTGGTCGCTTCCTCTCTACTCCTGTGCGTAAACTCTCTCTGGGTGAGCGTATGCGAGCTGAGATAGCTGCCAGTTTGTTGCACCGGCCGCAGTTGCTTTTGCTTGATGAGCCGACTATTGGAGTTGATGTTATCGCGCGGCAAAATTTGCGCGATCTAGTCTGTGAGTGGAATAGAGAAGAAGGAGTGACTGTCTTCCTCACTAGCCATGACACTGGTGATATCGAATCAGTAGCCGATCGAGTTATTGTCATTAACCATGGTCGAGTAGTTTTGGACGACTCTCTATCTAGTGTTAGCAAGAATACCTTGATTCAAGGAAAGTCAGCTGGGCTGGAAGAGATAATCGCTCACTTGTTCAATAGCGCAGCCAGTTTGCCCATGCAGAACTGCATTTCGCCAAGTTAGCCTTAAAAGTAGGAAATTGCATCATGAAAAATTCAATACGCCAGATCTGGGCCGTTGCAAGAGTTGCGGCCCGGTCGAACCTGGCCTACTTAGGTGAAGTAGCCAGTCGTACTTTCTTCTTGGCCGTCATTCTCTTCATCTTTTTGAAGCTCTGGCAGGCCACTTATCGAGAGTCAGCTAGTGCCGTTATTGGTGGCTTATCACTGAATCAAATGCTCTGGTATTTGACTGTGACAGAAGCTATCTACATGTCGGCGCCCAGATTGGCTCAGCAAATCGATGAAGACGTGCGTTCGGGTGCTCTAGCTGTGCGATTGCTCAAGCCAATTAGCTATCCGCTTTATTGCTTAAGTAGCGCTTTGGGAGAGCGAATAGTTAGATTTTTGGCTAATTTCGCTACCGGGGCGGCTGTTACTTTTTGTCTAGTGGGGCCGTTCAATTGCAGTCCAGCAGCACCGATTATGCTGCTAGTTGCAGTTCTTCTAGCCTTTGTTCTGGATGGCTTAGGTCACCTGATCATAGGACTCTGGGCATTTTGGCTAGAAGATACTTCCGGTTTACTGCTTATCTACACAAGGTTAAGCATGATTCTGGGAGGCATGCTCATTCCCATGGAGCTGTTCCCCGATTGGCTGAAAAGCTTTGTCTTCTTCCTGCCTTTTCCTTATTTGGTCTGGGGGCCAGCTCATCTCTTCGTTCATTCCGATTGGCTGCAATTCGCTCAACTAGTGGGTTTGCAGAGTTTGTATATTTTGCTTTTGCTCGCTGTGGTTAATCTGATTTACGGTTGGGCATTAGAGCGCATTTCTGCGCATGGAGGTTAACTATGTGGTTTGCAAAAATTCTGAGCTATCTCAGGCTGGCTCGGGCTTATATCAAGCTCAACTGGTCGATGCAGATGGAATATCGCGGGGCCTTTGTTTCGCAGGCCTTAGCGATGTTCTTGAATAACGGCACCTGGCTTGCCTTTTGGATGCTCTTTTTCAGCCGCTTCCCAGTTATTAAAGGCTGGGAGCAGTCTGATGTGGTAACCCTCTGGGCTATAAGTGCTGCCGGGTTTGGCTTGGGCAATGCTTTTTGCTGGAATTTGCATAATTTGGCTGCCATGGTTTCTCGTGGCGAGTTAGATGTTTGGATGCTATATCCGAGAGCCTTAATTCCCCATCTTGCTCTCGGTAAGATGAGTGCCACCGCTATTGGTGATTTAGCTTTTGGCTATTTTATTTATGTCGTCATGGTTCGGCCAGACTGGCAGCACTTCTTGCTCTTCAATTTGCTGGTTGTTGCCGTTGCTCTCGTCTTTATCGGCTTCAATTTGTGGCGCGGTAGTTTGGCTTTTTACTTTGGTCAGGCGGAGGTATTGTCTGAACAGTGGTTTTTCGCCATGATTACTTTCTCTACTTATCCTAATTGTCTCTTTGACGGTTGGATGAAAGTCGTGCTCTACACCTTGATTCCAGCTGGCTTCATCAGCGGCTTGCCGGTTGAAGCCCTGCGCGATTTTGATTTTGGCGCTGCTGCTTTCACCTGGCTTGGTGCCCTTGCTGTACTGGCTTCTGGTGCGGCTTCGTTTGAGCTGGGCTTGCGCCGCTATCAATCGGGTAACTTGTTGGGTATGAGGTCTTGATCTGCGTTTCGGCATAGCTTGCTTAGGCGACGATGCCGTTATTTCGGTCTTGGTCATCTGGCTTGTATTGTAAACATTGAGTTGGCAGGCCTTGCAAAAGCGCACGCGCTCATCACCTTCCATGTTTTCCCAGCCAATGCTGCATGGTGAGGCAATCATAATTTTGTTGAGAGCGAATTTTTCTTGTCTCATCAATTCGAAGGAGGTCTAGGTTTGTCTTCAAATTGATTCATGCGGTCTTCTAGCTTAACGATGCGTTTTTCTAGACGGCCAACATAACGTTCAGAAGACAACATCAATGAAGAAATACCGTTGAGTTTGGTGTTTACTTCAGAGCGAAACTCATGTAATTCGTCAATTGTCTGGTCAAGCTTGGCGTTCGTTTGTTTTAGGCTAGCATTGGTTTGGTCAAGCCTGCTGTTGGTTTGACCAATACCGTCTGCAAGCAAGGCAAATCCCGCCCGCATTTCTAACTGCAGCATCTCAACTAGTTGCTTATCTTGGCTCATCTCACTAACCTCGCTAGTCTCACAATAGAGATAACGTTTAGAGCCTGTCAATAGTTCAATGGTATCTGCGAACTAACTATCTGAATAGCGATTTCGACGTAAAGCTTTGGGGTACTAAGACTATGAGACATTCTTTTTTTCACTCAACTCCACTCCACTTCGACGTTGAAAGGTTTAATTCCTCATTTGAATGGTTATGTAGCTGATTTTTCGATTGGCGAGATTCTCGTAAAAGTTGGTGTCGTTTCGCAGCAGCAGGTAGACGAGGCTGTTAATGAATCTGGCACTAGGCAGAGGTTGATTGGCAAAACCTTGGTGGCCCGTGGCTGGCTGACAATGGAGCAGCTCCGCGCTGGTCTTCAAGCGCAGTCATTGCTCAGAGACGGGGGTGTCGATACTTTTATTGCCATGAAGGCCCTTGCCGTTGCTTGTAGTTCAGACAAGTCATTTGAAGCGGCACTGCAAGACGTGCTTCCAAGTTTCCCTCAGCTTCATAGTGCGCCGACCTGCAAGCTAGGTGAGCTTCTGGTTGAAGCTGGAGTGATTGATGCAGCGATACTTGAGAGTGCTCATGCTAAGAGTCTGGCTCAACAAGAACAACTGGGAAATGTCTTGGTTGCCGATGGTTTGTTGACCAATTCTTATCTTGATGCCGCTCTTGAGCTGCAGGTGCGAGTTAGAGATGGCCTTTTTACTCGAGAGCAAGTGGTTGAAGCCCTTAAGCAAGATCCTGTGCGCTTTCTTGCTATGTTGGCTCCGAGCACAACCAACCCTGACACAGTAGCATTGCAGCTCAGTGAGAGCATTCGTCTTGGTGACTTGCTTGTTGGGGCGAGTGTTGTTAATGAGGCTGACGTGCTCCACGCTCTGGAGTTTTCTCGTATGCACGGTCATCCCATTGGTGAAATGCTTTTGGCCCGTGGCTTTATAACCAGATCTTTGTTGGACGCCGCCCTTTCTTTGCAGCAAATGGTCAGTGCCGGGCAGCTCACGATTGAGAATGCTACAGCCTGCCTCGTGCAAGTCTTTCACACTGATAGACCGGTGTCTGAGTGTCTGCTTTCGCTTAACCTGTTGGGTCAGCCTGCTCCGATTACTTCATTTGCACCCGATTTGGCAGCGAAAATTAGAGGGCGGCGCTATGGCCGGCAAAAGAAACGGCAATCGGTGAATTGGTCGAGCGTCAACTTCGATTTCTTGCGCTCTGAAGTTGATGAAGCTGTTGCAACTACAGAACCTCCATGTGCGGAGCAATCGGGCGAGAACGATTTGATCGTTGCTTCTGCTTTGCCGGAAGAAGAGCAAGTGCTTGAGTTGAAATCGCAAGATGCTGTTGATGATCTGCCTTTGCCCCAAGCCGGGGCTGTAGTTAACTACGTCTATGTTAAGGCCGATAGAAACTTACTCTATAAGACCCAGCGAGCGGCCTATTCGCGCCTTGGGCGCGCTTTGCTCAAGCAGCAAGCCTTGAAGAGTTCAGAAGAACTTCTGCTTCAAGCAATAGAAATTTCCTCTCAAGATTTTTTGTCAGAAAAGCAAGCTGAAGATCTCATGTTTTTAGCTTGTCTCTATCTGAGGCAGGGCAAAACTTGGCAGTCTGAGCGATTGATCAACCTTTGCTTAGAATCAAGTCCACATTTGTCCGAACGTTTGCTTGGTCTTTGTCATCATCGCCTTGGCCTTGTTTATTGTCGTATGAGCTTGTTTGCCCAGGCTGAGAAGCAATTCTTGAGAGCTTGCGAGCTCATGCTAGCCAGTGATGAGAACGCCAATGATCAGCTCATTCAGCGCAGACTGGCTGCTATTTTTAAAGACTATGCTGTGCTTTTGAATAGCATTAAGAGAGAGAGGGAAGCGGCCAAGTATTATGCTCACGCCCGTGACATCCTTACCAATCTGGTCGCCACTCATTGAATCTTGTTCGCGGAACGGCTTCGAGAGGTTTTAGCTTTATGAGTTTGGGTTGGGAATGGCGTTAGCCTTTAGGCTGGGAGTTTTGCTGATTAGGCATTTGGTCAGTTGCGGAATATTAATACTGTGCAATTTGATACTGTGCGCCGTAATACTGTAGAAGATAGTAATAAAAAAGCAAGAGAAAGATGGTTGATCCAAGAAGTTATGGTGAAGTTACAGTGAGCGTAGAAGAAATTGGAGAGGGTGTTCGAATAGCTCGAACACCCCCTCCATTTCAGTTCTTACTTGTAACGTTCTTAGTTAGGCGGACCGATTGCTTTCGCTTGGTGCTCGCTGCTCTCAGAAAATCTTCCAGTAGCTGGGGTCGGACGGATAGTCGTGACCAGCTTCGGTGGCCGCGGTGAACGACAGCTCCAGCGAGAGGTCGCAGATGGCGCGGGCCTGCACCATGAAGGTCTGATGCTGGTCCAGCTCGGCGCTGTGGCAGGCGATGCCGGCACGAGCTTTGAGGTGCTTGGTGTCGGTCGGTACCAGAGGCACTTCGCTGGCGTTTTCTCCCTGGTTGAGCGTATGCCCAAGGGTTTCGGCCAGGCGCTTGTCGGCGTCGGCTTGAGCGTGGGCGCAGGCCTCTTCTGTGCGTGCGACCACCGAGTTGGCCAGAGCCTGCAGCTCCTGCAGCTTGCTCAGCACTTCGGCGGCGCTCAATGACTTGGCCTGGTCGACGATGGTACGAGCCTTGGCGGCCACATCTTTCACGGCTTGCACCGTGAGGTAGATCTCGGGGTTGCGGCCCAGATCAATGCCGTCGAAGTGCTCAGTACCGAGGTAGTAAATCGCCTGTGCCTGGGCATCCAGGGCGAGCAGCTGCGAACGCAAGACAGTCTTGCGAATTTGTTGCAGGTCAACTTTGTCTGTAAACATGGCGGGTTTCCTTTTGTCAGATTAGTCGGAGGGATGATCACGCACCTCGCGTGATCATCCCTAGGTATGGTTCGAGGAATTCAGCCGGAGTTTAGGCTCCGGCTGAGGTTCTGGTCTAGACCAGTTTGGGGATGTGGCACTCGTTGCAGAGCGTGTGATCCACGGCGACGCCCTGTTCCAGGTGCTGTTTGGCTTGCGGCGCACAGAGCAGACGCACTTCCTTGAGCTCCTTGATGGAGCCGCTCTTGGCCTTCTGGTCCACCAAGCAGCGCAAGACGGCGCCCGTTCCACGCAGGTTGAGCACCGCTCCCGAACTGCGTTGCGGGAAGACGGGAATGAGGATGGAGCGGGCCTTGTATTCGCTGGCCAGGGCCATGGAATAGTTGAACAAGGCACACAGGCGCCGGCGACTGATGTCATCGGCCTTGCCTAGACCGACCACGACAATGTGCCGGGGGCGGCCACCGGGCTCGATGGCGGGTACTTCGACGGCCAGGTGCTCACCGACAGTGCCCTGGAAGTTGTGAGCGGCCATGGCCTTGCTGATGGCGCCATTGTGATGGGCATCAAAAGCCATGGGGCCAGCTCCCAGGTCGCTGCCGAGCACCTTGGTGAGAATCACCAGGTCGGCGGTGTCGTATTCCACGCCGTGCTGGTGGCGCGGATTGATGCCGCCGATGACAGTGATGGCCGGAGCAGGATGCTCGGCTTCATGATTGCTGTAGCCTGTACATCCGGTGCAGCCCTCACAACGCTTGCTCGAGGGGCCGGGGCAGACAGGGGCAATAGCCAGAGATTTTTTACCAGTAGTCATAGTTTTCTCCTAAGAGTTCGGGTTATTCGCTTTTATTTCTGCGAGCGAGTTGAGGGTGGGAGGTTGACGATTGCTGTGCGCGGATGGCTACAGCTGCTGCAGAGCGGGCCGGCGATGTCGATTCCTCGACAGATTGCTGGCACCTGTCCGCTTTCGACTAAGAGAGTCAGGCGCGTAAGCACGAGAGCGGCTTTTTCTTCGACCAGGGCCACAGCCAGACGGCAGCGAGTCAGGGCAGCGACAGCCTGACCACTGCTGGGCTCAGAGTTGTAGTCAGAGACGGCAATGACAAGGTGTTTGTGTAGGCCGCTCACCGCTCCGTCAAGGGCGCTGCCAACAAAAGCACAGAGGCCCTTGGTTTCGGTAGCGCTGCGCGGGCCGAGGCCGACGAGAAGCACGCGGGCCGTTGGTTCGTTGACTGAGGTGTCGCTGCTATTGCTGACAGAAGGGCTTGCGGGCAGGTCAATCAGGTGAGTTTGCGCATTGGCACCTTCAAAGTCAGCAATGTTCAACTTGCCATCTTTGAGAAGCTCAGGGGCGCGGGCGGCAAGCAGAGCGCTGCCGTAACTGCCCAGGCCAGTGTCAGAGAAGACAGGTAAGACCACAAGAACACTTTGGGTGCCTGCTTCGACTGGTGTGCTGCCGAGCAAGTGTGCCTTGCCCTGTTCCAGAGCCGCGGTCGAAAAATCGTTCAGGGCTTGAGGCAGAGTAGTCATGTCGACTTCGATGCGAAAACCAGCGGCACAGAGGTTGTGGTGGGACGAACTGCAATGGGGACAAAGCATAGGATTAGCTCCTTTTTGTTGTTTTTGATTGAAGGCTTGGTGGCCTTGATGCCAGGAAACTGCCTTACTTTGGCCAAAGCAAAGAAGTGCAGCTAACGCTCCAGCAAATCTGGAAGGGAAGGTGCAGAATCAGCGCATTGGTTAGGAAAAGGGTGGAAAGACCTGGGTTGATTGGAAGAAATAAAAGAATGTCCCCACACCATAGTGATAAAGGGTGGCGGAATTAAATCTCTAAAGAATTGATGTTAACAAGAGCTATGTCAGCTAGAAGAGCATATTCAATCGTAAGAATTAGTGATAACTATATGTTTCAAGATGCTCTAAGACTTTCTCTTTGGTAAATGTCGAGCGCTGACAGAGCTGCCAGACTTACTATAGTTCTCGTTTTGCTTTGCTAGCTGCGCAATCAACCGTTTGAATGATTTCTTTCATAAATGGTGCCTCGGTTTACAAAGCTCTCCAACTAGTCATTATCCGAATCTTCAGCGATTCTCTTGACCAGTTCCTGATAGGGCAAACCGTTCTTTTTGAAAAGGAGATTGCCTGCAAATTCTAAATCGATAGTTGCTGAGCGTGCCAGTTTTTCGGCTTTTTCGATTGTTTCGCTTATGTGTTGTATGTTTAGTTCGCTGTCACTTTGTTGCTTGGCTTTGGCTGCCAGAGCTTTGCCATACATGTTTGCTGCGGCCTGATAGTACTTATCGGCCGCATCCAGTCTGCGATTAGCTAGATGGGCTTGTGTAGCTCTGTTCGTCACCAGACGTTGCAGCACTAAAATTTGCGTTTTGAATTGACTTATGCGGTTGTCAATTCCATCGCTTAGTCTTTCGCTTAGATGTTCGCTTAGATATTCATTAGTTTGGCCGTTGCCCGGGCTGATGTTGTCTTGGGCCGGAGAGCTTTGAAAGTCTTCGGCGGCCAATTTTACCTGTAGCACGCTAGTGCTAATGAGCTCATCTAAGACTTCATCGTTTGCCTTCGAGTAGGCATCAATGGCCCTATATAGTTTGTCTGTGGCATCATCAAGGCGACTTGATACCTTTGGTGTTGCTTGGCTAGGGCAATTAGAGCAAGCGCTCTTAAGGTTGTAGCTGGCCTCGATGGCTTGTCTGAGCGGTTGTGATTCTCTGGTCGAGTTTTTCCAAATCTCACTTAAGTCTACGATTGATTCGTGATTTTCAATTTCAATCTCTCTTTTGGCTATGTAGAGCAGCAGCAAGCCAGCTTCAATCAGGCGTCTCGATTTGCCTTGCTGGTTCGATTTTAAGAGTTCAATGGCTTGATTGAACATTTTGACAATGCCAATCAGCTGCAATTTAGCGCTTTCACTGACTACGCAATTGCTGAATTCAATCGCCATTTTTGTCTTTATGATTGCCCCAGAAAGCTCTAGAGCTCGATATTCTATTGTATTCTTCTCGAAATTTGGCAGGCAGCTTTCTTTCTGTTCGCTATTTAATTGCTGCTTTGCTAACTCTAGTCGGAATAGTCCAAATTCGATGCGTCGAATGCATTCGCTATTGTTCTGTTTGTTATCAAATTTGCTGTTGACCAGGGCGGCATTGCAATCTTCTTCGGCCATGAAGATGTGTTTTCTAACAAGGGCACTAAGGGCGTCTTCTCGGCCTTGAATTAGTTCATTTACTTGGCCAATTGTGCTTACTAGCTGATCTATTTTTGCCTCGGGGCTCCTTTTTTTGAGCCAATCCAATAGATTTTTCGGCAATTTGAAAGGCATGGCTACTGCTTGCTCTCGTCTGTGGCTAATTTCTTTATGTCAGCACGAAGAAAGAGAATTTTCTGTTCAAGTTGAAAGAGGAGATCTGCGGCTGCATCTTCCCAGGGAAGGGAAATTTCACTTAGCTCCAGGTAGTCGCTTTCACCCAGTATGTGCTCGACTGCTTCTGCCTCTAAAATCTGTCGACCAAAGTCAGCATAGAGCCAGGCTGTGCCAGCCCGGTCAAAACTTTCTTGTGTCTTGCCGTTAAATAAGCTGACTAAAGCTGTTTGTAGTTCATTTCTAGCACTCGCTATGCAGCTGGCGATCAAATCATTTTGGCGATAGGTTGTGGTATTGAATTTGTCAGTAAGTTGCGCCAGGGCTAGTTCGACGGTGGCTAATCGTTCCTTGACTTGATTCTTGCTTGGCTGCTGTTTTGTCGCCACCAACTACACCGCTTTGTTCGGCTCAGAAAGTGTGTAGGTCAAAACCAAGTCATTTTCTATTTGCGAGTAGGCCAGGTATTTGCCAGCTCCGTTGCCGCCGCTAATAACAATTAAGTCGCTGGCTGGGTCCGATTCTAGAATCTCAAACTTACTTGCTTCAAACTTACCGAGATTGGCTTTGTACATAGATTCTTTTGCTGTCCAGATTTTTGTTATTTCGGCATTGAGAGCTGCGCTCGGATAAGAAGCAAGATGTTTAAGCTCTGAGGGTTGCATAAATGACGAAGCGAAATCAGTATCTCTTGGGCTGATTGTTTCAGCGTCTATGCCAGGATTGCCCGGGTGATTTGGGTCGACAAACGTAGCCAAGGCGATACCTTTGCCGTTTGTGTGTGTGATCGAAATAGCAACGGCAGGAATTGCTTTGTCTTTGATTATGGCGTAGGGCGAGCGATCAGCATGGCTGTGAATTTCTACGTCATGTGGCCCGAGGCTGCCGCCGATGCCGTTTTTTACTAGCATCCTTACTGCGTCTTTGGCCGCAATACGGCCTAGCAGCCAGTCGATTTTCCGCTTTTTCGATTGACCGATTCGCCATTGGCTCAGTTCGTTTTTGCTCAGTAAATAGTCTAGGCACCACTCTAAAATTACATCGTCATCGTTTAGTACATCTTGCGAAACTTGCACTATGGCGCAGCGTTCTCGCAATTGCTTGTTTAAAAGTTCAGTGGTTAAAATACTTGAGCCGAGAAATGACGTAGATGGGCTGGCGACAAAGTTCTGCCAGGTATCACTTAAGACCACGCGGCGACTATTGATACTGTTGATTCGCATTGCTACCTGCCCAGCGCTCACTACTTCGACCTCGGCCTCGGTGGCCCTTTCTGAAAGTGCAGGTAAGGTGGCCGCCACTTCTACTTCAGGTGCTAGGTCTGCTGGGTTTAAGTAAAAGTCGATAGATTCAATGAAGAAAGGCAGCAGCGCTGTGGCTGAGAGATTTTTCTCGTAGAGATAGAAGAGTACAAATTGACTAGAGTTGTCTAAAAGCAAAGGGTTCAGTAGAAAATTGGCACTGGCTAAATTGGGCATCCAGTCTACCGCTGCACGCGCATTTGCCTTGCCAGCGATGGCTTTGTTTCCCACCTTATCTAGTGATTTGACTGCTTGCATACTCGGGCCATGGAACATTGCTTTAGGCCCGTAGAGCTGAGTTTGCTCTTTGAGATTACTGGCTGCCGGGCCTGAAATTACTAGAGGGGCTTTTGCGCTTTGACTGGAGTATTGCGGGGTATAGTCGGGTGCAAAGATATAGTCGGCCATCATCAGTACTGTATCTGCTGTCTCGGCCTCGGTCATTTCTACGTGAATTCGACTGTCCGAGCCAGTTACGGTCATTTTTAGCGAAAGCTCGTTTTGATCTACCACCAGTCGTCTAAAGGCTTTGACCTGTTCTAGTCTGACAATTACGTCGCTGTTGCCGCCATAGCTAACGTTCCTATGGTGGGCCATGGCCGCTTCTGCCATGATTTCTAGTGAAACCATTAGCGGTACTAAGTGCACTCTGGTATTTTCTACAGTGCTTACGGTGCCGCCAATAGCATGGTCAAGTAAATAGAGGTCGCTGTTAAGGTTCAGACTGAGAAAGAACTCGCTGCTATCACCGTTGGGAAAAACTTGACAGCGCTTGAGAAAAGGCAGCTCTTCATTAAGTTCATTCTGCACAGGTTGTTCAGGATAGTAGTAATCGCTTTCTTCTTCGCCTTCAGTAAATGTGTGCTCGTCTATATTTTCAATATAGCTGCGCATTACTTGTTCTGAGACAGCGCTGATGCGGCTATAAAATTCGGCATTAGTATTGAGGAAGCTCTGTACGACTAGATCTTGCTCGGACGATTCATCCTCATCATCTTGCTCGTAGTCGGTGAGCACTAATGGGTCTTCCTCGAGAGCCGTGTCTTCGGTTTCTTCAGGTCGTCTTTTTACAGCTTTTCTTGGCGAGCGCTCTTGCTCTCCTGGAGCTAAATGCACTTCTGGTAATTTACTACTGTCGATCTTCAATCCGGCATAAGCTAAAAGAAGTGGCGTGCCACGGCTTACGGTCTTGCTCGCTGGCGTCTGCCAGTCGACTATTTGTGGTTCTCGGCGTTGGTAGAGATAGTCGAGCTTAGCTGGTACTTCTTGTACAAATAGTGCGGCAAGAAGATGGTGAATTTGGGTCAAGCCTGACTTGGAGACAAGATTGGTAGCCACAGCCAGATGATCTTGTTTGGGTAAAATGCCTGGAATGAGTGAGCTTAAGATACCGCTGGGGCCAACTTCGATAAATTTGCGTATGCCGTGAGCGTACATAGATTGAATAGTCTGTCGCATGGCCACAGGCTTCGTAAATAGTTCAGTGAAAAAGGTGCGAATGCTTTCCACATCATCAGGATAACGGTCAGCAGTTGAACATGACCAACCGGGGATGGCTAGAGGGCTGATGTCGACGGCACTGACAGCGGCTTCTTTGCCGACCATCACTTCTTTTACCAGTGGCGTGTGATAGGGTATGGCCACTGGTAAGAGATGGCAGGGTAGACGCTGATCGCGCAAAGCATTGTTGAGATTATCAATTGCTTTGGCGCTACCGGTGACAATTGTATGTTCATCGCCAAGGTCAGCACTGAGGTGAACTTGGTTGCGATCGGCTGCACTGACCAGGTTCATTACTGTGGTCGCTGGCGCTAAAATACGAAGCGAGCGGAGGTCAGCTAAGCTTTCAGCCGGAAGAGTACGAGCCACTTCTGTGCTGATTTCATAGAATGTTTGGGCGACAGAGAGTACGTCTACTGAGCCACCAGTGGTGATGGCGGCAAATTCACCGGTGCTACAGCCCATTATGGCGTCGGGTTTAATTGCTAGATGAGTAAGAAACTGATAAAGAGCATATTCAGCTAATAAAACAGCGACTACCGCAAAATCAGCGGCGGCAAGAGAAGGCGAACCTGTTCTTTCTCCGGCTGTAAATGGTGGTGGGAAAATAGTTTTGCTGGGCAGCTCTGTGGCGCCGGCTGCTAGAGCAATGTTGTCGACAATTTCGAATACTTCTCTGATCTCAGGGAAGAGTACACAGAGGTCGGCCAGCATGTTGGTATAAGCCGATCCCAGGCCGGGGTAAAGGAATGCTGTCTGCCCGCCCAGTAGCGCCTCGGGGGCAGTAAAGTAAGTGCCTTTTTTAGTCTCGCTGATTTTATTGGTGGCACTATTGCTAATTTGCTCTGCGGCAGTGGCGAGAGCTGCAACTAGCTCCTCGTTAGATGCGGCTACTAGGGCCAGTCGGTAGGCGTTCTGTGGCGCTTTGCCCGATTGGCAGTTGAGCGTGTAAGCCAGGTCTTTTAAGACTATTTTGTCTTGCTTCAGTCTATCGGCGAGGGTGTTGATTGCTTTAAGAAGGCCTTCTCGGCTCGTGCTAGATAGAAAGAATACTTCGTTTTCCCACTCTTTCATTGGGGCAATAGTAGGGCCATTAGGGCCCTTGCTCTCTTCTAAAATTATGTGGGCATTGATACCACCAAAGCCAAAAGCGCTAACTGCGCCGCGGCGAGGATGCTTGCGATCGTCGGTCTTGAGCCAAGGGCGAGTCTGTGAGTTGACATAGCAAGGATGTTTGGCCCAATTGATTTTGCTGTTGGGCTTGGTTACGTTCAAAGTTGGCGGCAAAATCTTGTGGTGCAGAGCCAGGGTCGTCTTGATAATTCCAGCAATGGCACTAGCGGATTGCAGGTGGCCGATCATCGACTTAACTGAACCAATGGCGCACCAGGGCTCTTTTTCCGCATTTGCGGCGATTTGCTGGCTTTCTAGTTGACTCTCTGGCTGGCCAAGACTTGCATCGCTAAATACTTTTTCTACGGCTTGTAGCTCGACGACATCTCCGGCGGGAGTGCCTGTTCCATGGGCTTCTAAGAGTTCGACAGTTGAGGGTGAAATACCAGCCATGGCATAGGCATTGCGCATTGCTAGAGCTTCGCCGTCAGCCGATGGGGCAATGACACTGCCGCCGTGACCATCGCTTGATGAGGCGACGCCGCAGATTGTGGCATAGATTTTGTCGCCATCTGCCTCAGCATCTTCTAGGCGCTTGAGACAAATCATGCCAACACCTTCGCCCAACATGGTGCCATCGGCACTTTGGTCAAATGGTTTGATGCTATCAGTGTGTGAAAGAGCGCCAAGGCCGCAGAACATCTGGAAAAATACGGCCGATGAGTTGATATGCACTCCACCGGCCAGGGCAAAATCACAGCGCTTCTCAATTAAGTCGTTTACGGCTGTCTCTACGGCGATCATCGATGAGGCGCAGGCCGCATCTATCAATAGGTTGCGGCCGCGGAAGCCTAGTTTAGCTGCCAATCTTCCAGCGGTTACACTGGGCATGGTGCCGGGAATGGTATCCGAGTTGACGGGCTGGAGATTGCCTTGAATTTGGGCTGCGGCTTGCTTCAATAGCTCTTCATTGTGTTCTGGTAGAAGCTCTCGCAAGATCGCTGCTATTTCGTTGACTGTTTTGCACTGCTGCACCAGGTTTAAGCAACCGGCCCCTGGTGCCCCAATGCGACCGATGATAATCTCGGCTCGATCGCGGTCGAATGATTTTGCTAGATAGCCAGCATCAGCCATGGCATCTTGCGCTACCTTGAGGGTAAGCATTTGATCTGGGTCACTGCCCACTACCGAGCTAGGCATGACGCCATACTTCAGGGGGTCAAATTGGGCAAACTCGGTAATGAAGCCGCCTCGTTTGGCATAACTGAGGCCAAATTTTGTGGCGTCTTTGTCGTAGTAGTCAGCTAGACTCCACTCTTTGTCAGTGACTTCGCGGGTGGCATCAAAACCGCGAACGATGTTTGACCAGTAACTGGCCAGATCCGGAGCACCAGGAAAGAGACAGGCCATGCCGATTATGGCAATTTTAGCCTTGCTTGTTTCTGCTTCTGGCTTCTCGCTTATCGACGCCTTCATCGTGCCAATTCTTGTACCGGCGGTGAGGAGGCGAATCTATTGAACATCTTGCTGGCGATTCCACCTAAGCCCTCTACGACTACTGCTAGCTCGCCATTCTCGTTGTATATGGCAAGATCACAAAGCAAGTCTGTAGAAGAAGAAGTGCCTAAGAACACCCTAGCTTTGACTGTGCCAAGGCTGATTGGGCGCAGTAGATACATATTGCGGAAGCCGTTTGGAAGCACTGTGACATCTTGATGATGCCTGGCCCAGACTCCAGCTAATTGCATGGCACTATCGAGTAGCAGTGGATCCATTAACCAGGCACTGGAGTCAGCGCTAGTGACAAAGTCGAGTGGTGCTGAACCCGTTATCTCGCCAGCAATATCGTTGTCGGCTAAGCAAATGATTGATGCCAAACCTTGGAAGGCTGGACCGTGGAAGAGCCAGGTACCATAGAGATCTTTGGGTTGTGGTAGCTCAGCAGTTGAAGCTGGCAAGTCACGCAAATTGAACTTCGACTGAATTGGAGCCGCTAGCTCGGTATTCCAGATCTCAGGACAGAGTGCGGGCTGTTGGGCGAATTTGGCTTTACAGCGGAAGTGAACTTTCTTTGGATTGGCAGAGAAAAGCTGCACGGCAACGGTGTTTTCGTTGTCGCCATCAATTCCTACCTCAATGACAAAGTCTTTTTCGGCAGTATGGAAGACGATTCCAGAGGGAATATCCAGATCTGAAACTTGCACGAGATGAAGATCCGGATAGACAGTGCGAGCAGCTTCAAGCATGAGTTCAAGGGCTACGGCCATTGGCATTACTGGTAGGCCGTCAAACTTGTGATCTTGCAAATAAACATGTTTTTGAGTGTCTATCTTCAGCAAGAAGGAAGCATTGCCTGGACCGACTTCGCCGCCGTTGAGGAGTATCCCTGCCGGTACTAGAGTGGTTGTTGGCGCAAGCAGAGTTAGTGGCAAGTTCTTTGCCGCCATTTGGGCTCTCACTATCGGTGCTACTGCCGCTGGTGTCTGCGTTTGCTTTGGCGCAGTTACTTTGCTTGCGAGCTTACCGACCAGCATAACTTCTACTTGCTCAGGGCAATTTTTGCTTATTTCTTCTAAGAAGCAGAGGCTGCCGTCTTCAGGCTGAATCATTGACCAACCGTGGCTGGCGAATACTTCTTCCAGTTCTGGCGGGGCCATTCCTGCTTGCCATGGGCCCCACATGAGGGAGGCTACACGGGCTGTTGTTCTTGTCTTCAGGTTCAAGGCCAGTTTGTTTAAGGCCTCGTTGGCAGAGACGTAGTCGGCTTGACCAGAGTTTCCCGTTCTTCCAACAACTGAAGAGAAGAAATACATAAATTGTAGTGTGTCGAAGCGGACCTTCTCAGAAAGAGTGATGGCCCCTTTGATTTTTGTGTCATAGACACGCTCGAACGATTCTAGACTCTTGTCTTTGATAAGAGCGTCTTCAATTATTCCAGCACCATGGATAACACCATCGATATTGGATGTCTCGTAGATTGAGTCAATCAATGCACCGAAAGCCGCGGCATCCGAAATGTCTACCGAGTAATACCTGGCATTAGCTCCTGTTGCTTTTAGTGCTTCTAGAGAAGAGCGTACTTCGCGCTCGCGCAATAGTTGCTGATAGGTTTGTTCAATTTCTCTAACATTGATTGCTTGACCAAGTTTTTGACGCTCGTCTATTAGAGCGGCTTTGATCTCTTTGGCTGAAGTCAGACCAGCTGTGCTAACCGATTCTGTGTCTTTAGGACGGGGTAGTCTGCCCACTACAATAAAGGTCGGTTTGTATTTTTTCGCCAGTTCTAGAGTAATTTTTGCTGTGATGCCGCGGGCTCCGCCGGTCACCAAAACTACTGAAGAAGAGCTCAAAGCAGGTTTTGTGCTCGTTAGAACTGACTGATATGGTGCTTCTTGCACTACCAGACCGAGGCGTTTGCCGAGGATGAATCCTACTTCTACGATATCGTCGTCAGCGAAGAGCTCAGACAAAATAGACTTGGCAGCTTCTTCGGCTGTGGTGTCTAAGTTTAAGTCGACTACTTTGACGTGCACTTCTGCCATTTCTTTGGCAATAGTTTTGGTCAGGCCAACTACTCCACCCTGGTAGGCGAGCTGCGGTAAATTAAGGCTGGCCTGTCCTGGGGCGCTGCCGTTGAAGTTTCCACCTAAGTAAGTGACGTTGACGAAAGAGGCATGTCGGCCTGCGGCGGCATGACCTTTGAGATCGCTTTCAACGGCCTTAGCGAGCAGGAAAGTGCTCGACAGTTGTGAAAGCTGTGCCGGAGGTGATTGCGAAGCTTGACTGGCAGTAACATTGCAGATGTTGATCACGGCGCCAATTGGTCCGAAATTATCTCTAATTTGTGCGATTACTTGCTTGACCGCTGCTTCGTCTACGAGGCTCTTGCGGTTGATCAAGATATTGTTTTTGGCGCCTAGACTTTTATCTAGTCCATCGAGCAGGGCAGCAATTTGCTTTGCGGGTTCTTGCTGGTCGGCAATGATTAGAGTCACTGGGGCTAGAGCTTTTGTGGTTGCCTTAGCTGCAGGTAGCTCACATGGCACGACCACCCCTCTGGCGACTTTATCAATGTTGCCAGTTTTTCTGGTGCTAGTTAAGTGGTCTGTTCCGACGGGCGCTAAGTTGTTTGCCGCAACTTCGCTTGGTAGAGTCGGCTCTTCCTCATCGAGATCATTGAGGGTATTGATCCAGTCAACAATACCTTGCAGAGTTTTGGTTCCAGCTAGCTTTTCGATGCCACTTTCAAGCTTGGTCTGAGTAGACTCGGGCAACAATTTTCTGAAGTTGTTGAGGATTTCTACGCGTTTGATTGAGTCGATACCCAGATCTGCTTCCAAATCTAAGGTTGGGTCAAGCATCGAGCGCGGATAGCCAGTGCGTTCGCTGACGATTTCAAAAAGACTTTCTGCCAGAGCCTCTGGATCGATTAAGTTTGACTGAGCGGCTGGCGGTTCTGCGTTTATGTTGGAAGCCACGGCTTGAGGAGCAATTTCGAAGCTAGCGGAACTATTACTAGTGCCGTTGTTGCCATTGCCGTTGCTGCCGTTACCATTGTTGTCATACGAACTGCTGCCATAGGAGCCGTTGCCATTGCTACCAACATCATAAGTGGCGACTGGTGCTTGTTCTGTGTATGGCAAGCTAGAGTTTTGAGCGGTCGGCTGAACTGCTACTGCAGGAATTTGTTGCTGCATTGACTGCGCTGGCAACTGCTGACCAGGTTGATTTATCTGTGTTGGTTGTGGTTGATAACCACCACGGCCATTAGCTTGTAGGTAGGCCAGCATGACATTCTGTTGCGTCTCGAGGAAGCGATTGGTCATTTCCAGCATGCTTTGCTGGAACTCAAGCATTACCTTGTCGACATTTTGATCGGGGCGACCGACTGGTTGGGTCCCGTTCTTTCTGTTATTTGTGTCCATTGCTAGCTGTCCGTTTGTTTGTCTGGCTTCTATCGTCTGGCCTGTTGCTATCATCGGCTGTGGAGCCGCAGTTGGAGGGGCCGTCGCTGGGGTGGTCTTGAGAGCATTTGTGGTCTGTGGAGCAGGAGAAACTTTTGCTCGAGCCTGTTGCCCTGGGGCCGCTGCATTGGGCTGAAGTTGAGCTGCAGCTTTGACTTCAGGCTGTTTAGCTGCATTTAGGGTTTTTACAGAAGCCATTGCCTTGGCATAAGAATTGACAGTCGAATCCCCATCTACTATGCGAGCGATGCCAACACTGTTGACTCTATATAAAAGCTGCTTGCCGCTGGCGGCGAAATGACTACGAATTCTGGCTTTGCTGTTAACCATTCGGTTCCAGAACAGCTTGCCTAGGTCAATATCAACATCGTTGACAGCTAAGCGGCCCAGAGTCGAGAGGAAATGCTCTAAACTGTTTTTCCCGGGACGCTCACAATTAACTGCCACAAACTGCCGGTCAGCTAGTGAAGCTTCCACTAGACCGGTTAGCACTGAACCTGGTCCTACTTCAACGAATATGCGCGCTCCAGCATCATGCATTGCTCTGAGCTGGTCTACAAACAACACTGGCTTGAGGGCGTGCTGGCTCAGTTGACTAACTATTTCGGCGCTACTGCTGCTATATGGAAGGCTAGTGCTATTTGAAAATATAGGGATCTTCGGACTTTGGCACTGCACTGACTGCAAGACTGCGGCAAGTTGCTTATCGGAGCCAGTCATAAGTGGGCTATGGAAAGCTGCAGAAACAGCAATGCGTTTGGCTGTGATTTGCTTCGACTTGAACACTGTCAGGGCTGCTTCTATCGCTTCTTGCGAGCCGGAAATTATTGATTGGCTTGGAGTATTGATATTAGCTAGATAGACGCCCGGCATTTGCTTCAAGGCTGCTATCACCAATTCTGGTGCCGCTGAAATCGCTGCCATTGCTCCAGGATTTTCTGCTGCACATTGGCCGAGAATGCGACCACGTTCAATTGATAGAAGTAGCAGATCTTCCGCGCTGATGACGCCACCAGCGTGGAGGGCGACGTACTCACCATAACTGTGACCGGCTACCATATCGGCTTTGAGACCAAAACCCTTTAGCAGTTTTAGCATGGCTAGGTCGCAAACACCGAGAGCTGGTTGAGCCACATCTGTACTGGTCAGCGCTTCTTGCTGATCAGCTTTTCGCAGGTCAGAAAGAGTTGGTGCTGGGAAAATGTACTGAGACAGTTTGTTTTTGCCTGCAAATTTAGCAAAGCCAGGCTTGCTGTCGTTTTTAGCAATATAGCGATCTGACTCTTCTAGGGTACTGAGAATTTCAGGGAAGTAAATGGAAAGCTCTTTGAGCATGTTCACTTTCTGTGAACCTTGACCCGGGAAGAGGAAAGCAACTTTGTTTGGTTGCTCAGCCGTTGTGCTTGCTTCTGCGTTGGCTGATGTATCTATATTAGAAGTTGACCGGAAATGAACACCGGTTGGCAGGCTGAATTGAACGGTAGCTGTTGCGAGCTTCTCTCTAACCTGGGCTATTTTTTGCTCAAGATCATCAATGTTCGAAGCAACAATGGCCAGGCTGGCAGATGAGTCACTAGTTTCTCCAGTAGCTTTGCTGCTGTTTTTGCTACTGCGTTTTTGATTGTTCTTTTGATTGAGATTACTTGCTAAGTCGAATAGTCGGCGGCGTTTTTGACTGGTATCGCTGCTTTCAATAGCGAAGTCTAGGCGCATTTTCTTCACAGCTGCTTCGGTTTGAGCCACTGCTTTCAGTAATTCTTCGCTTGTCGCTGCTCTCCAGACAAATAGTTCGGCTGGCCATGCTTCTAGTGCTGGAGCCGATTCGCCTGAGCATGGCGGTACATATTCTTCAAGAACGGCATGGAAATTCGTGCCACCAAAGCCAAAGGCACTGACTCCTCCCCGTCGTGGTGTATCTGCTTGAGAGTGCACCCAGGGTCGGCATTCGGTGTTGACGTAAAAGGGGCCTTCCGAGAACTTACAGGCTGGGCTAGGCTCGGAGACGTTAATAGTTGGTGGCAACACCTTGTGATGCAGTGCTTTTGCAATTTTGATAACAGAAGCTAGACCAGCAGCGGCTTTACTGTGGCCAATGTTAGTTTTTACTGAACCGATGGCACAACTTTCTATCTCTGCGCCAGAGCTTCTAAAGACATTGGTTAGAGCTTCTACTTCTGCTTTGTCACCAGCGACGGTGCCAGTGCCATGGGCTTCAACTATTTGAACCGATGCCGGTGAAACCCCTGCATCAGAGTAGGCTCTATGTAGAGCAAGCATTTGTCCAGCTGGACGTGGTGCTGTCAAACTTAAATCCCGACCATCGCTGGAACCGGCAATGCCTTTAATTACGGCATAGATGCGGTCGCCATCTCGCTCCGCGTCGCTGAGTCGCTTCAGTACAAGAATGGCAATGCCTTCGCTGATAGCAATGCCATCGGCCTTGGCGTCAAAAGTTTTGCAGCGGCCACTCGGTGAAAGTGCGTGGGTTTTGCTAAAGCTCAAGTAGTCGCCTGGCTGGTTATGGGTATCGGTGGCGCCCAGTAAAACCACATCGCTGGCGTGGGAGCGCAGATCGCTCACCCCTACATATAAAGCCGCAAGCGAGCTGGCACAGGCGGCATCAATGGAGAAGTTGATGCCTTTTAGGTCGAAGCGATTGGCCACACGACCAGCAGCAACGTTTCCGAGATATCCAGCAAATGAGTCTTCAGTCCATTCTGGCAAAACCGCTTTGATTTGATCGGTGGTTTCTTCGTCTAGACCATCGAGCTTCCAGCCTAGCATTGAGCGTAGTGAATACAATGCTGTGATTGGACCATGGCCAGCATTAGCGAGAATGACTGAGGTTTTGTCGCGAGGGAATTTGCGCTCATTGTAGCCAGCGTCGAGCAAAGCGCTGCGAGCTGCCTCAAGAATTAGCACTTGCATTGGATCGATTGAATCTAAGCTGCTCGGAGGGATACCGTATGGTGCTGGATCGAAGACGACCTCGCTAAGGAAGCCGCCCCATTTTGAAATGATTTTGTCGCGGGCAAGAGGATTGGCGTCGAAGTAATTTTGCCAGTCGAAGTGCGATTTGGGAATTTCGGTAATTGAGTCGACTTTATTGAGGATGTTATTCCAGTAGGTTTCGACGTCATTGCTTTGCGGAAATTGGCAGGACATGCCGACGATAGCAATAGGCTCTTGCTTGTGTGTGAGGTTAGCCAATTCAGAAGCATCAAGCATTTGCTCGTGTATTTGATTTTCAGCGCGCTTGGTCAGCAGGTTATGTCCATCGGCCGAAATGTTGTGATGCAACTCAGCAATTGACAGCACTTTGTCGTGCAAGGCCGCTACTTGGCCAATCATATACATGCCTTCCTGCCATTGCTGCTCGTCAGGAATGGTAGCAAGTTGGTTCGAATTACCTCGGCTTAGTCCTTTGCTTGCTATGCGCAGGCGGCCTAGGTTCATCAATTCTAGTTCTTCGCGAATTTCATCGCGACTTTTGTTCTGGCCTTGCAATTCAATGCGGCGACTATCGAAAATTTCTTTGTATGGTGAGTTAATGCATCGAATCGAGTGTCCTGGACCGGTTTCGAGCAATACTGTTTGATCGCATTGCAGGGCGGCCTCTTGGAACTTGTTGACTATGGCGCCAGTGCTCACAGCTTCTTCGGTGAACAGATAAGCTGTTCCCACCAGGAATCCAACTTTGATGCCACGAGCGCTCAATGGGGCTGTTAATGTCGCTACCATCGCTGCCGATAGGCCATCGTGGATGCCGCCAGCAAACAATACATGGAAGGCTGAAGCGTTATCGCGCGGACCAATGCTGTCGAGCATCACTTCGATCATCGATTGCCACAAAACAAAGCTTGAGCGCGGCCCAACGTGACCACCGCATTCTTTTCCTTCAAAAATAAAGCGACGGGAGCCCATTTCGATAAATGATTTGAGCAGAAGTGGTGACGGCACGTGTAAGTAGGTTTTTGTACCTGCTTCTTCCATGGCCTTGGCTTGATCTGGTCTGCCCCCAGCAATGAGCGCAAATGGTGGCTTGAATTTGTCGACCACGGCCATTTGCTCTTGTCGCAAAGCTGGTGGTACAAAACCTAGAAGACCAACACCCCAGGGCATGGTGCCAAGCTTCTCACTGGTCTCTTGCAAAAGCTTCTCGATCTCGGCAGCGCGCATTAAGGAGAGAGCTAAGAACGGTAAACCGCCTGCTTTGGCTACTTCGTAGGCGAAATCACTGTTATCGCTCACCCTGGTCATGGCACCCTGAACGATTGGGTAGCGAGTGGCGTGGGATTTTGCTAGTTCTGAATTTTCAGCCAGTGCAGATGACTTGCTGGCAATGGCAACTTGTTGGCTTACTTGCTGTCTTATGGCGTCAATTACGCCAGCGACCGTGCCACCTACCCGAGCAAAATGCCCGGCGAAACAGGCGTCTTGGCCAATCACCCAGAGTTGATCATCTTCATCGGCGTCGGCAGCAGTTGTACCTTGCAGTGCGTGCACAAGGGCATAGCTGTTTTGGCCGAGAAGGGCAGTTTGCAATTGCGCTAGACGAGCTGAACCATTTTCGGCAAACAATCTGAACAGGCCATCTGGACCATTCAAGACGGTGGTTTCGCTACCATCAAGTTTTTCTAGACGTTGCCGCGCCTGTGGAGTAATTAGTGAATCGCGACAGAGGTAGAGCTGGGCGTCGAGCACGATGCCGCTGGCGCCGGCGGTCACGACTGCCGCGGCCGAATGCAAGCCGATGCCCCCTTGGGCCCAAACTGGCAGTGAAAGATTGGCGACAAACTGCTGCACTAAGACAAAAGTCGTGCCGTCGCCGATGCGACCGGCGCCTTCGTGACCCTTGGCAATTAATGCTTCAGCGCCACATTGTTGAGCGAGGAGGGCTTCTTTGAGATCAATTGCTTCGACCACGGCCATGAAGCCAGCCTGCTTGGCTGCCGCTATATCGTTTTTTAATGTGGTCAGCTCGAAGCGACCGGCCGAAGCCGTAAGTATCAAGATTGGTTTGGCCGCATCTTCTTGCCCATTCTGAGCCAGCAGAGCAAGATTGCCAACTTGTCCAGAGCGGCAGCGAATGCCAATCTGACCATTCTTCGCGTGTCTTGCCAACTTTTCAAAGGCTGGGGCCCAGGCTTCAGCTGGGACGTATTCAAGATCTAACACGCCGACAGCTCCGGCTCTAGCCGCAGCTATGGCCAGGGACGGCTCTCGGAAAGCTTCGCGAGGAGCGGCGGGTGAGATAGCGATGATTGAAAGTGCCGGCACAGTTAGTTTGTTCTCATAGAGCCAGAACTTTTGTCTCGCATACTTGATAAGAGTTTACGCGTGATGCCAGAAAAGCATGCGCTCTCGCTGGGAAATATTGTCTTTGATATCAAAAGTATATGACCTCTTACTTGATTTTCCACTTGAAAGGTTTTAAATAACTGCCAGTTCCGCCAGTGCTGAGCTTCAACGCTACATTAAGATGAGATTATTGAAGTTTCGGTGGGGCTCACAAGCTCATAGGTGACCCCACGCCATTGAATTCGGTTGGTTAGAAGCGAATAGAGGGTCATCCATGGCAAAACAAGATGGGCTAAAGGAATCGCTGCACAGGAAGTGAGAAAGGATTCTTCGATATATTGGTGGTTGTCAGTTAGAACCCGTTTCCATAGGGTTCTTGCTTTGACGAGGAAAAACAATTCTAAGGGAAAAATTGTCAGACCGGCAACCAGGGCTATTGCCATTGATTGATCAGCCCAGATGCTGTAGCTAACTGCGGCGCTGAGCATGGCTATGAGCCATAGCGCCATTACTGCTGCCCGGGCTATAGCTCGCACCCAGAGCCCAGGATAGTAGACCTTGGTGAGAATTAGTTGGCGATTGGTCCATTCAAGAATTTCGCTAATTGAGGCATCGCCATCGCTCGCTACAAGGCATTGGGGCACGAAGTGAACCGATTGACCAATGGCTTTGACAGCGGTGGTTAGTGAGAGGTCGTCATCGGCTGCGCGGTCCCAGGCTTCGGCCACTTTAGCTTGCTCGAATACGGAACGCTTTGTCGCCATTGCTCCGCCCCAGGCGAAGGCATAGGCTGGGTGGGCCAGCTCCCAGGCGGAAATGCGATTCCACAGGGAGCGAAGTTGAGAGGGCCAATTGGAAATTGAGGCGATGTAGAAACGATAGCCCGTTGTCACTCCCACGCCACTCTCCTGTAAAGGTTCGACAAGATGACGCAGGAAATCTCCCCTGGCAATTACATCTGAATCGACAAAAACCAAGACCTGGCTTTGGGGTGAAAGTTCCGTCAGGGCCTTAAGTTGATTGTTAATTTTTTGTGCCCGGCTCTGGTTAATCCCCGCTACCACTATCTTTGTGGGTATTTTTGCTGACTTTGATAGTTCCACTAATGTCTGGTAGGCCGGGTCTTCAGTGCTTGCTACGGCGAAAATCACTTCAAAATTTGGATAGTCTTGGCTGAGCAGCTTTTCTATATTGCTGCTAAAGCCTGGGTCTAGGCCTTTGCAAGGCAAAATTACTGTGGCGAAAGGGTGGTAGGGGCTGCGAGGATGGTCCATTTCTTTATTGACATAGCGCATGAGCCGGTTAAAGGCCACAGCTTGCACCGCGCACGTTAGTACTGTGATGGTCAATAAGAAGGCCGTAACAAGCATTTGTATACTCGCATTACCAACAAAAGGGTTAGCCAATATATCTTTATTGGATTTATCTTTGTTTGTTGGTCGAAAAATCGTCGACAAGCTACAGAGTATAATGCCTAAGCTACTTTCCTGTTCATGATATGCCTCGGGGGCGTTTCTCTTTATGATTCGGCGCGCTATGTACCGAGCTTTTGTTTTGCTTGCGGAAGGAAAGATTCGTGCGCTTAACGCCGCTAGCGAGAGCCCCAGGGAAACGCAGCAAGCTAAACTTTTTAAATTAATTGCCAAAAACACTGAGACCCAGTTTGGTCGCGAGCACAATTTTGCTGCCATTAAGTCTGTGGCCGATTTTCAGCGGGCTGTTCCGATTCGCGACTATGAAGCATTTCGACCATATATCGATAAAGCTACAGCTGGAGAGCAGGGAGTGCTTACGGCTGAGAATCCTTTGATGTTTGCCACAACCAGTGGAACCACGGCTCAGCCAAAATATATCCCTATTACCCCAGGCTATATGGAAGAGTTTCGCTTGGCGTCTGTGGCTTCGGGATACAACATCTATAAGTCGTTTCCGCAAGTCGAACGCGGCGTAGCGCTTTCGGTGGTTTCGCCAGCAATTGAGGGCCAAACAGCCGCTGGAATTCCCTATGGGGCTATATCGGGTCAGCTTTTTCAAAAAGAACCTTATTGGGTGAAGAAGTATATCTCGCCCATTCCTTATGAAGTGTTTTTGATTCGTGACTATGAGATTCGTTATTACACATTGTTGCGTTTGGCTCTCGTTCTGCCCATTTCATGTTTTTATACGCTTAATCCCAGCACCATTAGTTTGCTACTAAGAAGGCTCAAGCATTTCGCCCCATCATTGATTGAAGATGTGCGCAAAGGCACGATCACCCCTCCCGGACCATTGCCGCAAGAGGCTGCTCATGGCGTTTCTAAGTTCTTGGCGGCTGACCCAGAAAGGGCTGCATTCTTGGCGAGTTTGCTTAACGAAAATCAGTTTGTCGCCCACAAGATTTGGCCCACTCTTGGTCTTGTTACTTGCTGGACCAAGGCCGCGGCAGCCTTCTACCTGGCTGACTTTCCTGAACAGTTCGGTAATATCCCGGTATGTGATATTACCTATGGTGCCAGCGAAGGGCGCGGAACTGTATTCATGGGCCCAGGTCAGCAAATGTTAGCGTTGCAATCACACTTCTTTGAGTTTGTTCCTGAAGCTGAAATGGCAAGTGAAAACCCCACAGTATTGCTGGCGGATCAGCTAGAGGTGGGCAAGAATTACTATATTTTGTTCAGCACCTCAGGTGGTCTCTATCGCTACAACATTAATGATGTAGTGGTTGTCACTGGGTTTTATAACCGCACGCCGATGCTTGAATTTCAGTATAAGGGTGGCAACGTTTCTTCTTTCACTGGCGAAAAAATTACGGAACTTCAGGTTACGGCTGCCGTCGTTAGAGCAGCGAAGAGCCTAGGTCGTAATTTGAGATTTTTCACCGTAGTACCGCAGTTTAGACCAGAGCCCCACTATGAAGTTTGGCTTGAGCCTGATTATGGTCATGAATTTGACTGCGATGACCCGGCGCGAGCCAGGCAGCAGTTGCATGAGCTGGCCAGCGCCGTGGATGCTGAGCTAGCTATCGAAAATGTTGAGTATAAGACCAAGCGCGATTCATTGCGCTTAGACAAGGTCGAGGCTCGTTTGCTTTCTTCCGGTTCTTATGAAAACTTCCGCAAATATCTTACTAGCACTGGTGTGGGCGACGCCCAGATAAAAGTTAGTCATCTAAATCCGAAGGCCGAGGCGCGCCAGTATTTCGAGTCTAGGTTAATAAAGCCAAGCTCCAATGCTGATTGCACTGGCCTGCAGACTGCCAGTGGAGCCTGTAATGAAGCCTGAGATGAAGCCTGAGATGAAGCCTCAAATGAATGCCCCGACGCAGGTTGAGATCAAGCCTCAAGTGAGGCCGCAGGCGGAGATGGTTACTCTTCATGCAAGTGAGCAAAGGCCTCTCAAGTTAGCCCTCGTCAGTACAGGTCTGGGTCACATTAATCGCGGTTTTGAGATTTCTACCGCCCGCTGGTTCGAGGCCCTTAAGCGCCATTCTAGCCTCGATGTGCGCTTATACAGTGGTGGTAAGCATTGTGGCGCTAAAGCACTTTGGAATTTCCCTCGTTCCAGTATCTGGACAAAGCCAATTCAATACATTCCCTTTATGTCTGAGCAGCACCGCTGGGAGTTTACCTACGGTGTGGAGCAAGTTAGCTTCTGGTCGGCTCTTAATTTCGAGCTGATTGCTTGGAAGCCTGATGCGATCTGGGTAAAGGATGTGCCTTTAGCGCACATGCTGCTAGCTTCGCGGGTTGCTTTCAATCTTAAGTTCAAAATTATTCTGGCCAATGGCGGTATGTTCAGGCCAAAAACCTATGAGTGCTTCGATTTGATTCAACAGCTCCAGCATCAGGCTTTTGATGAAGCCATTGAATTTGGAATTGCGCCAGAAAAGATGGAAATATTGGGTAACTGTGTGCCAGCTCCTTCTGCTTTTCTGCCTGGCGACAGAGCTCAGGTTCGCCAGGCGCTTGGCCTTAAGGATACTGACTATGTTATAGTCTGCGTCGCTGCTTGGAACAAATATCATAAGCGCATTGATTATTTGTTGAACGAAGTGGCGCGACTGGCTGATCCTAGTATCAAGCTTCTTCTCTGTGGTGCCACCGAGGTTGATACGAAAGAGCTGCAAGAGCAAGGTAAGGAATTGCTTGGAGATCGTGTGCAGTGGCTAACTGTAGAGCCGGAAAAGGTTGCATCTATTTTGCAAGCTTCTGATGTTTTTGTTCTTCCTAGTCTGCGTGAGTCATTTGGTAATGTGCTTCTTGAAGCGGCCCTGTGTGGCTTGCCAGTGGTGACTCACCCCCATGATGGTGCTCAGTTTGTCATTGCTGATGATTTCTGGATGACCGATATGAGCGAAGAGGGAAATCTTTCGAAGCGTCTCATTTGGCTAAAGGATAATGCCGCAGACATTGTTGGACACGTGCAGCAACTCAAAGACGATGTGAACAAACGTTTTAGTGAAGAGGCATTGGTGCGTCAGTTTCAGCAAATGGTTCGACGCACTGTCTATAGCAATCCCTCACGTATTGCTATTGGAGCTTCGCAGCTGGACTGAAAATTCAGCCTTTCGCCTGTTTTTGTCTGTTTGGTATTTTTTTAGTTGATAGCTTTGCTAGTTGATTTGTCGGCTGCTTTGCTGCTGATTTACCGGCTGCTTTGCCCGCTTCTTTGTCCGTGCTAGCATAAGCAGCTATTACTAATGTCGGAGCGAAAATGGTTAAGGATTTCGTTGCTTTTCTCACTAAGACTAATGCCCTGGCTTTGGCTATTGGTGTCATCATTGGTGCGGCAACGCAAAAAGTTGTATCTGCCATTGTCGATGATCTTCTCATGCCAGTTGTGGGCTTAATTATGCCTGCCGGTGATTGGCGGGATGCTCAGATAGTTTTATCGCAATCGGCTCCAGATGCCGTTGGCAAAGTTACTATCAATGCTCTGAAATATGGTCATATTGTTGGCTCCTTAATCGACTTTGTCATCATTGCTTTTGTTGTTTATCTGATTACCAAAATGCTTATGCCCAAAGAGCCCCCAGCGCCGGCCACGAAGGAGTGTCCCCAGTGCTTGGAGACAGTTCCTGCTGCTGCAAAAAAGTGCAAAGCTTGCGCTTCAGTTTTTTAGTTAGCGTTTGATTTAGTGCGTTCTTTGGCAATGAAGTGAGTCTTTCAACAATTCGGTCAGCCATTTTCTAACTGTGTCTTGGCCCGGAATCTGCAGCGGTTTCTCTCGCAGATCTGGCAGCCTGATTGCTCTTCTTTGTGGCGCTGCGCAGGTGGCTGAGGCCGCCAGTACTGGTGGAAAATATGATTCAACCCGAATTCGTTTTTGCGCTGCTGGTTTACGGGCTGAGTATCTGCGCCAAATAGTTAGATGGCTTGCTCTTAGCTGATCTCTCAACCATGAAGGTATTAAGGCCGCCTGGTTCATAATAGTGCCATAGTCGTTGTTGTCTAATTCTTTGATTGCTCTATTTATGGTTTTGTTGTCAAGTTTTGCTGCCTTTTGCGACCAGAGGGCCCTGATCGCTTTAGCGGCATTGTCATCACCCAGTTTAGTTTTAGTGCCGCTGGCGCTACGCAAATAGATGTAGTGGTTGCCTCGGCGAAACCTTGTGGAGCAGCCGGTGGTGAGGAATGTTTGAGAATTTTCAAGAATTTCTTTGCTGTGGTTTTCTGTTTCTTTTCTTGCTTCTGTTATTGGTTCTGATCTCTTTATAGGTCCTGGTTCTCTTATAGTTCCTGATTCCCTATTGTCTATTCCAATTCGTGGGAATTTTCTCTCTGGGCCTAAACCCAGTTCTGCGGCACACTCTTGGCCGGTTAGTACAATTTGATTGCCAAAGCCTTTGGTTTTCGCTACTGCGATTTCGTAGTCAGAGTAATCTAGTTTGCGAGTTCTAGTGCTGACGAATAGCCCTCTTGCCAGTCGCTCTATTTCATTCGACTTGACCATGCGCCAGAGCGTCTGATCAATTGCATTGCGCATTCCGCATTGCAGTACATCTTTGGTCCTGAATATTGCTCCTTCCGGTAAACCCGCTATGTGGCGGCGGATTTCGGCTCGGCAACTAATTTGTGATGTTCTCATACCTCCATCCTCCGCTCGGCACTTAGATGTAATACGTAATTTTTTGGAAAAAAGTTCAAAGTCACAAAAAATTCCAAATTTTCATTCAAACTTGCCCCAATCCAAGCCGTAAGAAATTCAGGCGGAATTTCTTACGGCTTTTTTGGTGACATCTTGAGATATAAAAAAAGGAATTTAAGATTTCCTATAAATTGAACTTTTTTGAGACAGGTAGCTAATTTATGCCCGATTTTGCAAAGGTTCGCTATTGTGCTTCAACGCTTTGGCTCCTGACCGGTTATTCTAGGTAGATGAATTCCTCGGTTTCAGCCAATACATCAAGAAAACACTATGTAGCGATTTTGATAGGTTTGCAGATTGCCGTTTTTCTTTCTGCATTAGATCAAACTGTACTCAATGTTGCTATTCCGAAAATGGCACAGGCCCTGCATGGGTTTGATAAGTCAGCTTGGATAATCACTGCTTATTTATTATTTTCAACAATCGCCACCCCGCTCTCAGGTAAGCTAGCTGATATCTACGGTGCCAAGTCTGTTCTGCTGGTGGCGACCTTTCTTTTTGGTTTGGCGTCAGTGTTTTGCGGCAGTGCTGGGCTAATAGATCCACTTTTTGGCTTTGATGCAATTGATCAGTTGATTCTTGCTCGCGCCTTTCAAGGTATCGCGGGTGGTGCCATGATTGGTCTCTGTTTCATTTCCATCGGTGATTTGTTTCCTGTGGCTGAGCGCGGCAAGTATCAGGGCTTTCTTGCTGCTGCTTTTATCGTGGCTGCCCTAATTGGGCCTGCTCTTGGTGGTTGGCTTACTGATAAAAACAGTTGGCGAATCATATTCTATTTGAATATTCCTCTTAGCTTAGTTGGCTGTTTGTTGTTTGCTTTATCCTTTCCTGTCTCGCTAAGACCAAGAGCTAAGGCTGTTATTGACTATTTCGGTATATTGTTTTTTGTGCTTTTCATTGCCCCAATGATTCTGGCCGTTTCTGAAATCGGCAAGATGGGAGCTGTTGGCACAATTCCTCTAGTTGAACTTTGTTTTTCTGGGCTGATGTTTATAGCTTTTCTCTGGCGTGAGAGCCGAGCCCCAGAGCCGCTCATACCCCTGTCACTTTTCTCTGACAGGTTAATTGCTATATCGCTGATGACCGTATTTATCACGGGTATTGGCTTGTTTGGCTCGATGCTTTTGCTGGCTATGATTTTGCAGCAAATGGTTGAAATGTCAGGAACTGCCTCGGGGCTGACTCTTACGCCATTAATGGTAATAGTTGCTCTAGCTAGTATTGTCGGTGGCTTTATTGTTGCCAAAACTAAGCGTTACAAGCTTTTGTGTATCCTTTCTCTCGTCCTCCTGGCGCTGGGAACCTCACTTCTTGCTTGGCACATACAAATTGGCCATTTGAAAATTAGCGCTTTACTCCTTGACGCTGCCATCGGAGGCATAGGTCTAGGCCTGCTTTTGCCTGTTCATACAATCTTGATTCAGAATGTTGCTCCCCCTGAGACTATGGGTGTAGCAACTTCGATGACCCAATTTTTCCGTTCTCTCGGTGGAACTATCGGTACCGGTTTGATGAGTGCTGTTATGCTAAGTCTAGTTCGGCAGGGAACCCTGCAACAGGCTGTTGTTCAGGCTCTTGTTTTATATGCTATTACGGTTGTCATGGCCGTTGTTGTCAATTGCTTTTTGCCGCAAGTGCCGTTGGGTAAAAGTAGCAAAAGTAGCAAAAATTAGTGAATAGCTGGTCTGAGAAACAAAATGGGTAGTAAACAAATATGCCTATAACAGTAGAATCGTGAAGCGACTTTGGTAAGGCTAATTAGGAATAGTCAAGAGTGAAGGCTTGGTGCGGTAGGCGAATAATTTCCTTGGCAGCTCTATTGCAGCTGGGGCTATTTGCTGGTCATTTGCCTTCGGCCTCTGCCGCTTCTGAATATGTCAATCAGTGTGATGTTGGTCAGAAGCTAATGCTGCCAGTGCATTCTTGGACTAATCCTGATATGCCTGTTAAGGGCGTGATCGTGGCCCTTCAGGGTTTGATTTTTAGTGGAAAAATGTTTGGTAATTTGGCCACTCACTTTACTGAGAAAGGCTATATCGTCTATGCCAATGATATGAGAGGGTTTGGTGATTGGCGTGCACCCAATCATGGTTTTGCTGGAGATAGCGGAGTTCATTTCGGCCAGAGCAAAGACGATATCACCAGTATTCTCAAGCTATTGCGCAAGAAGTATCCTGACAAGCCAATTTTTTGTGTGGGTGAGAGCTTCGGCGCCAATATGGCAATATGGGAGGCTTCCACTGAGCCATCTTTGATGGATGGTTTTATTGCTTCCGGTGCGGTCTTTAGAACTCGCGTTCATCCGCGCCCTTTGTGGGTCAAGACTTTCTTTCAGGGGCTGAACAACCCTGACAACAGCATTGATATAAAGCCATACATGCAGCCTATTCTTTCTGAAGACAAAGAGGTTGCTCTTGAATTGATGAACAACACTGAAACATCCAAAGAGATGAGCATTACTAACCTGATCAAGGCGGCTGTAACCAATAAAATTTCAGTCAAAGAAATTGCCAATATTCCCGAATCTATGCCAATTTTGCTAATCGCTGGTGAAAAGGATCGCATTCAGAAAACTGATACTCTCGAGGTCATGTTGCCTAAAATGGGCTCCAAGCAGGCTTCGCTGGTGGTCTTTCCTGACAAAGGCCACATGCTTTTGGAGTGCAAAAAAATTGATGAGGAGGTCGGCAAAGTAATTGACAAGTGGCTGGATAGCCAGCAAGAGCAATTTGAGTTGAAGATAGCCTCGCGAAACTGCACTCCTAGCTCTTCTGGAGCGAACAGAGATGAAGAAACCACTTCAAGTACTTCTGCGCTTTTGGCTAACCCTTCATCGACAGCTTCATCCAGTATAGAATCATCGTTGCCGGATTCATCTCCGGTTGAAATGCCCGCTGACGCCTTTTCTAGGAGCGAAGACGCGGTATCGTCTAACTAATCTGCTATTGTCTTGACGTCACTTCGTTCGACAATTTTCGATATGTTTGTGACTTTAGAATGAGGGGGAGAATGACTGTGACCTTAGGTTTGAGTCTTGCGCTGACAGTTTTAACCGTGCTCATTTCGATAGCGGGATTGCTCATTTTTCGTCGCCTTGATGGTCACGATGAGTTAAAAGCACAACATGAAGTCACTGACCCGTATTCGCAGTTTGTGGGTATGCTCTTTGCCGTACTGCTTGGATTTATGGTGGCAGACGCCATGCAAAGATTTTCGCTGGCTCGTCAGACTGTTGAGCAAGAGGCTTCGTCATTGGGGAATGTTTTTCGCATTGCTGATGCTTTGCCTGAGCCTAGTCGTAAGAAGATTCAAGGCAGTTGCGTGCGCTACGCTGAAGAAGTGATCAAAGCTTGGCCCTTGTTAGCGCAGAAGAAAACCAGTCCTGAGGCCTGGACCACTTATCGTGAGCTCTGGAAGGAGTGCACTACCTATGAGCCAGTGACAGCCCGTGAAACCAATGCTCAAGCGGCAATGTTGCCCTGTATGGCTAGTCTTGGTGATTGTCGTCGATTGAGAGTGGATGCCATGCACAATGGTATGTCACCAATTCTCTGGGTTATCCTTGGTGTGGGCGGTTTGGCTACGATCATATTTACATACTTTTTTAGTTGCAATAATCTCTATGTGCAAATGGTCATGGTGGCTATTGTTAGCTTGGTGATTTGTTTAAATATCTTTCTGCTCGCTTGTTATGACGATCCGTTCTCGGGCGACATAATGGTTCAGCCCACAGCTTTTGAAACCCAAGTGAAGCTATTTAAGTTAGAGCTTGAGCCAGGCGCCAAAGTAGAATTCCAATAAGCTTGCGAGACTTGGTTTGTTGCTAACTTAAAGCTTGAAAGGGCCCCGATCGGGGCCCTTTCGCTGTTTAGGTCTGTTTTGGGGCTTTAACCCTTCTCGCAGCAGCTGGCGCACTCTAAGCAAGACTTGATGCAATCAGCCAGTTTGGGATCGTTCATATCTTTGCACATTTGAGCGCATTGCTTACAAATTTCACTGCAAACCGCCATTATTTTTGAGCTGTTGGCTGACTTGCGTGATTGAAACTCAGCTGAGGCTTTGCAAGACGAGATGCAGTCTTCCAGTATTTGTATGTTCTTCGCTTCGGCATATTTGCCACCTTTTTTCTTGAAATACGAGAGGGTTTTCTCGCATTCCTTTTGGCACTTGCTGCACTCCATAGACGTGCTGCAGCAGGCCTCTTTGCTGGCGGCTGCCTTGTCACCGGCGAAGGCTGGTGCAAATAAACCAGGAGCAAAGGCGAAAACGAAGGCGGCAGCAAATAGCATCATAAATAGTTTTTTCATGACTATAATCCTTATTTTGAAATGTAAAAGCACTAGCGATGCAGTTCTAGATAGATACTGCTATCGAAATTGTTTTTTGCTGAATAAAACTATCCAGCCAGCTTTTTAAATCAAAAGTGATCTCTTCAAGATGTAGAGGGGCTGAGGATTAACCAGCGCTTGATTTGAGAGTGTTTGGTGGTTTAGGTCTTGTAGCTCTGCAGGGCTAGTGGATAACCAATCAGTAATAACAGGTCTGGCTGTTCCTCTGATGGCGATGAATTTGGCGCTTTGATTAGACTGAGCGCCGCTTTCTAGATTGCCGGGCTCGACAGGCGCGGGGCTACAGCAGCAGGTCTTTTCGACTTTGCAACAGTCGATTGTGCTGTGGCTTTCGGCCATGCTGCAAATTGCTGAAATTTCAGCTGCTGGCAGTGCTAGTGCCCGCAGAGGAGCGATTGCCGTGAGCACGAAGGCTAGGCAGAGAAGGAAGAAATTCTTACGTAGAAGCGTTTTTTTCACTGCACTCTCTATCTCAACTATTTGATTGTACCCTTACTCAAAATAATTAGCTGAAAATTGTTTGGGTATTGAAATTATTCCAGGCTGTAAAGGCTCCATTTGCCATTCTTTGTTTTAGCTATTAGCTGCGGCTCGGTTTTGAACCACTTCAGGCTTTCCATAACTTCTCGCGGCACAAGAAGCCAATGAGGTTTTGTACCGCTTGCTAAGTATTTATTGGCCTCTGCAGGGTCGCGTAAAGCTTCCACACGACGATGCAAAAAATATGATAGCGAAGGTGCTTCCACGACTACTGTGGCAATATCGGCGTGAGCTGCCTTGATACGCCAAATAAGCTCTTCAAAAGGCTGCTGGCGCTCTTTGTAGAAGGCGATATTGGCCTTCGGTACAAGCAGGGCTGTTAGGGCAATTGTCAGGCCTGTGAGAACTGCCAGGGCCTGTTTCCTTTGGTTGCGTATCGCTAGGTACAGATAGTAGAGAGCGGCGACAAAAGCACCGGCAAGTGTGGCTCGGCTGTCCGTGAGGAATACTTGGACCCAACCGTGGGCCGAGCTGCCGGCTACGAAAGCACCAATCGTAGTGGCAATGATGAGCAAGGCGCTGGCAATTATAATTTTGCTGGATTGCTTGTTTTGCTCACGACTTTCGCCTTCAAGTTTGGCTAGGGCTGCTGCAATGAGCACAGCAATTGGCGGCAGGGCGGGCAATATGTAGGTGGGTAGTTTGGTCTTAATGGCACTGAAGAGTACTAAAACAAAGACAGCCCAGATGGCCATGAAAAACAGATAAGCTGTGCGATGGCTTAGATGTTCGCGATTTTCAATGAGCTTTTTGCACTGTTCTATTTGTTCTATCCGCGCTGATTTCTTTCCCAGGGTCTTAGCAAAAGCGGTTAGGGGGGCGATTGCCATCAAAACTAGCACTAGGCTCCAGGGGAAAAGACCGCCTAAGACCACTGGAATATAGAACCAGAAAGGCTGTTGGTGATTGACGGTACCGACCATTCGGCCGAAGTTTTGAGTAATGAAGAAGTCTTGGAAGAAAGCACCATTGGTGCCGATAGTGGCCATTGTGTACCAGGGGATATTCACAATGGCAATTATTGCCAAGCCTAGAAACGGGCGAGCATCGAGAATCTTCCGCAACAGACCTGAGGGCTTAGTTGTTAGTAGCAAGTAGAGTCCATAAATAGCGCCGACAATAATAACGGCAATGGGGCCTTTGCAGAGAAAGGCTAGTGCAAGTGCCAGGTAAGCAATCAAGCAGGCCGATAGTCGGCGGGATTTTTCGAAGTGAAAAAGAGCAAAAAGTGCTGCGGCCATCAGGGCCGCTAGAGGCATGTCGGTCAGTGAGACATGACCAATAGCGCTGGCTAGTGGGAAGGCCATAAAAATCAAGCCGGCTATAATTGACTGTTTGCGACTTATATAGGGCAAGGAAAAGAAATAAGTGGAAAGCCCTAATAAGACGCCACTGAGGGCGCTTACGAGCCTTCCAGCAAAGGGATTTACCCCTAGCAGATGGTAGGTGCCTGCCACCGACCAGAAGTAAAGAATTGGCTTATCTAGCCATGGTTTGTAGTTCTGCAGGGGTAATAGGTATTGATTGGTTTCAAATAGCTCTCTGCCAGATTCGATAAAGAAGCTGTCCGTGGGGTCAAGAGGCCCGTAGCTGCCTAGCCATGGTAAATAGAGCAATAGTCCAACGGTTAAAAGTACTACTGGGGTAGTTAGATCGGTGCCAATGGCATTGCTTCTGCTGCTTACTTCTGGATTGGTGGGAGAGGCTGCGGCACTCTCTGTTTCGGCACTTTCGTCCATGGCTTTTACTAGGGCTTCCTTGTATGTCGCTCTTAAGAGTGATGGTCTGCATAGATTACTATTTTGCTTGCATTGCTGCTCTGCTCACATAGATTATCAGCTTGGCAAATCTTGCCAAGTAAAACTATAGAGATGTGCCGTGGTAGCGCTTTCTACTTCATCAAAAGTGTCTACTGCCCTCTAGACAAAAGATCCGCTTAGTGACGGATGTGCTGCTCACTCTATTGCGGCTATGTTGATAAAGGAGAGTGTTAAACGGAGGGGCTGCAAATGAAATTGACAAAAGTATCTGACTTCTTTTTGGTTCACTGGCATAGCATCCTCGAAGTAATAGAAGCAGTTGGTGAGCGTGCTGATCGCCGTCAGAGCGCAAGAGTGACTGGCAACAGAATCAAGGCTCTCACAAGAGGAGCTTATGAACACGTGGTTTCAACCTTCGATTATCTGCCTACAGAAGAGTTTCTTCCTTCTGGCGAGCATTATCTTGGTGAGAGTGAGCCAGCTATGGTAACTGTTCCTGCTTTGCATCGCTTTCGTGAAGTGCTTGGAGTTGACCCGGTGGTTCCGCTTAGAGCCAACAGTGAAAAACCACTCTCACATATCAGTCAATATCGTTTGGCTGCCTATGTTGCCGGCCTTCCCGTGCAGCAACGAGCCGCTGTATATGGTGGCGCTCTTAGCTGTCAGTAGAAGTCTCCAAAGTTTCTGTTCTTTAGTTTTTACTGATTTTCAATGAGGAATGCTCATGAATACGTTCAATGTGTGCGACCTATTTTTGATTGGCTGGTTCGGTATTAAAAGAATATTTGCTTTGCAGGGTGAGCGAGGCGATCGATTTGAGAGCGCTAAAATTACACACTCTCGCCTCAAAGCTATTACAAGCAAGAAGTTTGTGCCAGTGGTTTTTGAGTCAATACCAGAGGGAGCAACACTGCAGAACAGTGGTGTGAAGAGCAATGGTATGCCTCACCTGCACGAGTTCAGAGAAGTACTTGGGGTAGATCCAGTTGTACCTATGACTGCTGACCGCGAAAAACCGCTGTCACACATCAGTCAGTATCGCTTAGCGGTTTATGTTTCTGGATTGTCAGATGGTCAAAAAGCTCTTGTCTATGAAGACTTAGCTGGTTCTGCGCAGTGTGCTTAAGAAGCGTAGAGAGGTTGTCGTTTATTTGCTGCTAGTAGTAATTTTAGATGTTGCACTGAGATAATTTTGCTGAGAGCCCGCACTATTGCTGCAGGCTTTTCATTTTGGCCTGCTAACTTGGAATTGGTAATATACTGCTGCTGTGATCGCAGCAGTAATCAACCATCTAGTTGGGAATTCTCTTGACCAAGAAAATTAGTGTTCTCATCGTCGAAGACAATGAATTGATGCGCCAGGGGCTGTCAGCAGTGCTGGAGCGGGATGGCGAGTTTGAAGTTTTGGGCGAGGCCGAAGACGGCATTTCTGCCGTAGAAATGGCTAAGAACCTAAAACCAGATGTGGTAATTATGGATATTGGTTTACCGCTGATGAACGGCATCGACGCTACACGGCTGGTAAAACAGGCCTTACCCCAGGTTCACATAGTCATGCTCACTTCGCACGATAATGACAACGAAATTTTTGCCGCACTTTCAGCTGGAGCTGCTGGATATTGCTTGAAAGATTGTGCCTCAGAGCGAATCAAGACTGCGGTGGCGTCAGTTTCTCACGGCGCAGCCTGGATAGATCCTCGAATTGCCCATAAAGTTCTGCAGGCTTTTGAAAATCCAGCACCGAGAAAGCCTGTGCCTGGTCAGGTGCCCCTGCCCCCGAGCGAACTGCTGTCGCAAAGAGAACGCGAAGTGCTCAAGTTAATGGTTGACGGCGCAACCAATAAGGAAATTAGCGAGAAGCTTATTATCAGCGTTTCTACAGTGAGAACTCATGTGGAGCATATTCTCGAAAAGCTTGCTGTAACTGGAAGAACAGCCGCAGCCATAAAGGCGATGAAAGAAGGCTTGATATAGAAGGCTTGATATAGAAGGCTTTTGCAGCTTGGCCTATAAGCTGTAGCGTGGGGAACTGTCTCTAAGCGCTGTCTGAGGTCTACTCTTCTGGTTTTGGCAGGGTCTCAACATAAGCCTGCAAGTGGGTGCTTGTTACCCGGGCGCGAGAGGGGATGGCTTTTATGATTCCAGGCATTCTAGAGCCGCTTTGGCTCAAATCTTGATTTGACCCAGAGGCGGTACCTGGTGTCGTTGATGTAGCCGCCAGTTTTGTGCTCGATACGGTCCCGGGCTTAGTGCCGGGCTTAGTACCAGGGGCTGCCCCTTCTGCTGTGGGCCAATTGCCGCTAGATTCGTCGTCCCGGCCAAACCAATATTCGCGATTGGCCTCAGGCGGTTCGCTATCGCTTGCCACCTGGCGGATTTTTTCCATGTAGCACTGTCTGTGCCCTGAACCATCCAGCGACTGAAGCCGATTGTGGGTCATTCTGGCTCCTTCAAAAGGGCGACCGTCTTTTATTTCGTTGTCGCTACTCGACGAAGTGGTAGCATTTTCTGATGACTTTAAATTGGAAATAGGCTGTGCTGACCTAATCTTGCTAATTAGGTCGATGATTCGATTTTTGATCTCAGTCCACATTTTTCAATTAGCCCTGGTTTCGCTTCTATTCTTCTCATACCCTATTTAGGCCTAGATCGGAACAGAATTTTGAAACGTAGTAAATAATTCAAAACTTTTCTGTGCTTGATTTTCGTTTTACTATAAGCCAAGGGTCCGGTGTTATCCGGACCTTTGGTTGTGCCCCGCGCTTCCTTAAGCTCTCTTTCGATTAGAGAGCGGCTGCAACGAATGTCAGTACAGTGCTAGCTGTTCCTTTTCCGTGGTTGGAAGGAGCATTCAGTCCAAGTTCGACACCAAATACGGCACTACCGGCTTTGCTAGTAGAGCAGAATTGCTCTGGCTTGGCATCAGAGATTGATGGTAGAGGCTTGCCTGCGACGTATTCACCAGCGATTACTGCATCTTGGTCGCCGCCAGCTGCTGGCATACCCTTGATCGATAGATCTTTGATCAGGCTGTCGTTAGCAGTACCGTTAATGGCGCTGCGTTGAATGGTGACCATGAAGCCATTGTCAGAGTTAGCATTGCCTTTCCACAAAATCGATACATTGCCTGCGGCGTTGAGGTTCTGGTCGAATTTGATGTTGCTGGCATTCAGTGTCAGGTCTTGCACAGTAGTGACATTATCTGTGCCGGTTAGCATCACTGCTGATGGCATATCTAGTGAAGCATTTGCTTTAACTGAAGAGTTGCCGTAAGAAGCAGCGAAAGCAGCAGGGCTAACAAGAGCGCAGGCGCCGAGAACAAGCATGGTTTTGATGATGTTGTTGAATTTCATGATGAATACTTCCCTGTTTTACGTAGTAGTGATAAATGGTCTTCTCAATAGGTCTGTTAATAGGTCATGCGATTTGTTTTTGAATCGCTCGGTGGCTTGCACCGTCCATGTCTCTATCTTCGCTTTTCATGAGGCTTGCGCCTATCGGTCAGTATGCCGATTTGCTGGCGCACTTTTACCGAGACTCGCTATCGGTCATCTGACGCATTGCCGGTATCATCGAATTGAACGGGTAGATGAGATCGCGTAGCTGAGATCAAGTAGATGAGATTAAGCAGCGGAGATAAAGCAAGGGAGATCACTTCATATGACGCAGCAAGGGACAGACCTTGGTCTGCCCCTTGTTGCTGCGTTGGGAAGAGTGAGTTAGAGAGCTGCTGCAACGAATGTCAGCACAGTGCTGGCTGTTCCTTTTCCGTGATTGGAAGGAGCATTCAGCCCAAGCTCGACACCAAATACGGCACTACCGGCTTTGCTCGTAGAACAGAATTGTTCTGGCTTGGCATCAGAGATCGATGGCAGAGGTTTGCCTGCGACGTATTCACCAGCGATTACAGCATCTTGGTCACCGCCAGCTGCGGGCATGCCTTTGATCGATAGATCTTTCATCAGGCTGTCGTTAGCAGTACCGTTAATGGCGCTGCGTTGAATTGTCACCATGAAGCCATTGTCAGAGTTGGCATTGCCTTTCCACAAAATCGATACATTACCAGCGGCGTTGAGGTTCTGATCGAATTTGATGTTGCTGGCATTCAGTGTTAGATCTTGAACAGTAGTAACGTTATCTGTGCCGGTTAGCATCACTGCTGATGGCATATCTAGTGAAGCATTTGCTTTGACTGAAGAGTTGCCGTAAGAAGCAGCGAAAGCAGCAGGGCTAACAAGAGCGCAGGTGCCGAGAACAAGCATAGTTTTGATGATGTTGTTGAATTTCATGATATTTACTTCCCTGTTTTTAGTAGTAGTGATAGTTGTTCTTTTAAATAGGTCTTTTAAATAGGTCTTGCGATGGTCTTTCAATTTGTTTTTGTCTCGCTCGGTGGCTTGCACCGTCCATGTCTCTATCTTCGCTTTTCATGAGGCTTTCGCCTATCGGTTAGGACGCCTATTTCTTAGTAGGTCAATTTACCTATGCCGATCTGTGCCAAATCTATGCAAAGTCTGGCCCGGATTTTTCTGCAATGAGAACTGCAATCATTATATAAAAGGAACGATCTACGCTTGGCCTTTGATCTGCTTTCTGGGCAATCAAATGAGCTGTGGCACTTGCTTTTGGGTTATAGTGATGCACCGACAAACGTCAACACGGTCTGGACTGTGCCGCGACCGTGTTGTGAAGGTGAGTTGAGTGAGAGATCTACTTGAAAGTTCGCTGAACCAGGTTGAGACGATTGACAGAATGGCTCAGCTTTGCCCTCTGCTACATTGGGGAGGCTGACTCCCGATGCATATGAACCCATCATTTGGACATTGGTATCGCCACCGCCGGCGGGGGCACCAGAAAGCATCAAGTCGTTTTGCAGTTCTGGCGAGCCGGTGCCAGAAATAGCGGTTCTCTGTACGGTAACCATAAAACCGTTGTTGGCATTGGTATTGCCTCTCCACATAACAGAGGCCTTGCCCTTCGCTGTCAATGTGCTATCGAAGCTAATGTTGGCTTGATTAAGTGTGAGGTTTTGAGTTGTCGTAATGAGGTCTGTGCCAGTGAGAGTAACTACGGTAGGAACGTCAACATTGACAGGGCACTGCACTGTTGCTTTGCTTTGTGCTAGCGCGGGGCTTATAGCCGCGAGGCAAGCAATCAATAGCAAAGCTAGACGTCGGTTCATGACGCACCTTAAGGCTGCAAGATAGTAAGGAAGCGGCGCAGAACCGCATATACCTATACTGGCAGTTTGCTAGTGCTTACACCATCGGTTTAAGAGCTGATCTTTGTCGATTCCAAGAGTGCCTATATAGCTGCTGCTACGAAGGTAAGGATGGTGCTGATGGTTCCTAATCCGTCAGTTGACGGAGCAACTATGCCAAGTTGAACGTTGAAGTTAGCAGCTCCCGGTTTACTGGTGGTGCAAAATAAATCAGGAATAGTGTCTGACACGTTACTCAGCGCTACCCCGCTGATATACGGGCTAGCTATAACAGCATCGGTGTCGCCACCAGGGAAAGATTGACCTGATACATAAATATCTTGTGCTAAAGCGCTAGGTCCGTTGCCAATAATAGCGGTTCTTTGCACCGTTACCCTGAAGCCACTATTAGCGTTGGTATTGCCTCTCCAGGTGACAAAGGTGCGACCGCTGGCCGTCAGATTGGCATCGAAGAGTATGTTGCGCGAATTGAGATTGAGAGACTGCACAGTGGTGATATTGTCGACGCCTGCTAACTTCACGACCACCGGAATGTCAACGTTTACTGTGGTCGTCACTCTGGTATTGGCTGTTTGTGCCTGAGCAGGCACAGCCCCGTATGTGAGCAAAGTAAGCAAAAATGGCAGAATCGTTCTCTTCATGCTGACAATATTACCAAATTATGGATTAAGGGCCCCGACAATGAATAAAGTTGTGTTGACGCTGCCGGTTCCCTCGTAGGCACGAGTATCGAGATCTAAGCGCAGCCTGAAGCGACTAACTCCATTGCCTACCGTGCTTCCGAGGTTATCTTCAGTGGTAGAGATGTCACTTAACTTTGCTCCTGATATAAATTTTGAGTTAGGGGTGAAGGGTACTGCGCCTGTCCCGTCTTCAGCGAAAAGCCGCACTCCTGCTTGAATAGGCTCTTTAGCTGTGCCGCCAATGACCGAGCGCTTGATGGTGAAGCTAGCGCCTGAAGGGTTCTCCTGAACTGTGGCTCGCCAGATAACAATGGCGGTCCCTTTTGCTCCTAATTGGGTGTCGAAGGTGATATTCGATTGGTCGATTGCCAGGGTTTGCAGGGTAGAAGTATTGTCCAAATCGCTGCGCAAATTTAGGGACGGGGCGGCCGCAACTGGTTGTGCCAGAAGGAATAAGAGCGAAATCAAGCAGATTTTAAGCATCAGAATTTTTTACGTTGAATATCACGAGGTTTGAGTTTGAATTTAAAGTCTTCCATGGCCAAATTTACGCCGGATCCCAGTGTCACTTCCCTTGACTTGGGTTCGACTATGAGGGCTTCATGTAAGAAAGCTGGATCGACCTCGACAGTGTAGGTCCCCGGGGGAACATCAGTGATGGAGAAAGAGCCGTCTGTGGCAGATAGTGTATCAAAGTCTTTGCCAGCTAGAAGAACGCGCACGCTGGTGAGTGAGTCTTTATATTCTTTTGCATCATCAGCCAGGGTAATCTTTCCGCTGATTGTAGCCATTTTTGCTAGAGCAAAATTGAGGGTGCTTACTTGTCCTGGTGCAACAATTACATAATAGTTTGCTGGGCTAGTGATGGCGAGAGTTGCTGGGGCGCTGCTAAGCATCACTGAAACTTTATGTCGGCCCACCGGAATGGTATCAAATGACCATTTGCCGTCCTTGCCAGTGGTGCGAGCAATCCCTGGTTGGTCGTCAAGCATAATCGTCAGGCCTTCTAGCTTTGGTTTTCGGGCCGGATCTTTGACTGGAAAGATAGCGCTCTCTAAAACGTAGCCTGTGACCGCGCCAAAGGGCGGTGGCTTGCCCGTGTCAATCAGGCCCATTTCGGTACCGCCGCGGCCGCCGTTTAGGCGAAATACCTTACTCAACCTGCCTTGCGACGTTGTTAGGGCTAGTTGGCGATTGACGTTCATTTGATAGTCGCCAATGTAAGGAATATTTGTGCCGAGTCCAGCAATAAATGTCCAGCGATCGTGGTCGGCAGCTTTGCTGTAACCGGGTCCAAAGGCTAAGGTGAGGCGATTAAAGATTGGTAAAGTGGTATAGATTGCTCGAATATCGAACGATTCATTAGTGCCGCGAGAAATAAAGTGACCAATTTGCGACATAAATTGCAGCTGGCCAAGACGAGGAATTGAGCGGCTGGCAGAAATATTCACCGAGTTGCTAACATTCTCTGGTGAACCCTGGCTGCTGCCTACTGTTGTGGTTACACCAGTGATTACTTGTGCTCCCATTATGTTGTGATCAATGGTCATGGCCGCCAGTGAAGTATTGGCAGGAGCAGCGCTACTTGTAGTTCCACTGCCACCAACGGAAGGCCTAAAGAATATTTGACTGCCAAGAAAATTGAAATTTGGTCCTTTCTTGAAGGGTGACCAGGATAGTGAGCCGTTAACGATTCTGGTGGAGGATGGTTTGGGTAAGTCGAGCCCACTCTGGTTGAATGAACCATTGAGGTTGATGCGAATTGCTTTGATTGGTTGCATATTCACGCCCACCACCAGATCTTGGCGATTGACAAAAGCATTGCCAATTTGGGGATGGGCAAAATTGGGGTTGATACGATCGATCTCACCATACAGACTAAGACGATTATTGACTTTGAATTGCCCCCAGGCATCCACTAAATAGGCATACCCTTGGTGTTCAGGGGTGCGGCGGCCGTTGCCCAGCCAATACTCAGCGTTGAGGTTTGTCCGGTCAGTTTTGTAGGCGCTGTTAAAAGTTGCATAGCAGCCGTATTGCCTGGTGTTCTGTACAAATTTGCTTTGGTCTGTGAAGAAAATGGTGCCTAAATTAAGAGAGACTTTGTCGTTTGGCCTATAGGTAAAGTCGTTGGCTGATAAGTAGCGTTGATACGAAAGCCTTACTGTCCCTCCCCCAACCGGGATCCCTTTGGTGAAGGCTGCTCCCTGGAAAGCGGCAAATTGATATTTTTTGCCTTCTTTGACAAATAGTCCTCCGCGGGCCGGATAGCCGTTTATTTGCCGGCTAAAAAAACCGCTCAGTGGTGCGTCTCCACCATCGAAGCGCCATTTAGCCGCATTGTTTCTAATTTGAAAGTGGGCCGAATTGAAGGTGAGGAAATTGCGACCAGAGCCACCTTGTACTTTGTTGTTAGTACGGATAGTCAGTGGTCCAATGTGGCCTCCGCCACCAGCAATAATGCTCTCTACCACTCCATATCGAGTAGCGCCGCCGGAGAGGCTGGGATTGAGTTTAACCGTATCGGAGGCTAGTCCATAGTCAAGAAAATCGACACCTCTGTCTTTCCAGCTGATTACAGGTTTTACAACTTCAGCGCTTTCTAGTGTTTGTTTGTTGAAGTCAATGCGATCCTCGCCAGGAGCCACAGCCACACCCAGTAAATAAGCTAGGATGTCGAGCGGAAGGTAGATCTGGCCCGGAGCACACATTACTGGTATCAATGATTTGGCGCTATTGGCTGGTATGCTGTTGATGGTCGTGTCACCGCTGGCGGTGTTGTAAATTACTATCGAACCATCTTGTATTCGGGTAATTTTGATTTCGTTTTTGATTGGGTCAATTGTTATTTGATTACCTAGGCCCTGGCAAACTGGTTCCAGGGGAACTAGTATGTCGCCTGCAACTCTGCGCACAGGCATGGGCAGGACAACTTCTTTGTCATCTACAAACACGCGCGTAGTTTTGTCTTGCCCTCTGAGAGGGGGGCAAGACAAAGTGAAGAGAAGCAGAAGCGTTAAGAAAAATACTCTCAATGAATTAAGCGCCGCAAAGCAAAGTTATCTTACTTCGATTTCCTTTTCTACTTCATTGACAGGATGGGGTAGACCTTGATCTAGTTTGCCGATTACCTTGTATTTCCCGGGCTTGAGCGGAGTTTTTATGGGAGAGATAACCATTCTCTTCGATTCTCTCAATATGATGAATTCTTCCGGCTTTTGCTCATAGATCTTTTGTCCGGCGGCGTCGTTAATGGTAAACGCCCAGTGCGGACGTGCCCTGATGTTAGCGGTATTTTCTACCGTCAAAACGACACTTTGTGATTTGCTGGCAGCTTTTGTTTCTTCTTTACCTGTCTCTGCAGCGGTCTTCGCGGCATCTTTGCCAGTTGCTGTGCTAGCAATTTCGCCTTTATTTTCTTTGGCAGCAGGTTTTATGGCTGTTTCTTCAAAAGCAAGACCTAGCGGTTCTATTGCTTTGGCTTCGCCTTTGGGGCAGGTGACGGTAAGAGCACCTAAGAAGCCGCATTTTACAGCCACTCCAACGTTGATTTTGCCGGTGGTGGGATCTTTAGGGGGGATTACTACTTCTAGTACTTGCACGCCTAGCGTGTGTTCACCAGGCGTGGCATCGGCTGGCACTGTCAATGTATAGCGGATCAACTTACGTTCGCCGGGAGCGGCTTTGAACTGAAGAGGTGAGCAAATCAAATTTTTACTAATTGAACCGGGAACAATTCCTGGCTCGAAGTACTTTAAATCGCCTTTTTCATCGAGTGACCAATCAACTATTTTTACTTCGTAGCGTTTAGAGTCAAGAGCTCCTGAATTGTCGACCACCAGAACATCAGTAATCGTTGAGCCTGGTTTAAGCTCCTTTTCGATTTTCATTGGTGTCAGGGTCCAAGCCCAACTTGGACCTATGGTCAGGAATACAGTTGCAGCAAGCGCAACGGTCAGTGAATGCATGCATATTTGCGCCCATTTCGTGTAGCCTACCGGCTGGCGGTTACCTTGTGACTGCAATTGCACCAAAGTCATGGTCGCTCTCCTCTTTAGCTTGCTAAGTTTGTTTTACAATTTTTCGGTGATTCCTAAACCGGTATTTCTACCGATTCTTATCGGTTAATCGACCTACTTTTGGCTAGGGGAGTTGACAGGCAGTAAGAAACTGAATGTGGTTCCACCATTTGGCCGAGCAATGCAGTCTACCACGCCGCCGTGTGCTTCTATAATGCGGCGGCAGAGATAAAGCCCAAGACCCGTGCCTGGAGCATGTCTGGTGGATTTGGCCCGAGCAAAGCGTTCAAAGAGAAGTTTTGCTTCTTCTTTTTTTATCCCTTGGCCACTGTCTTGAATTTGAACAATAACCTTGCTGGCAGCCAGCTCTACTGATATGCGAATCTCGCCTTTTAGCGGTGTAAATTTAATGGCATTGTCGAGCAAATTGAGAATTATTCTCTTTAAGTCTTGTCTATTGATCGCTAAGTCAATTTCAGACACATTGCTCGCGAGATTGACTCGTAGTTCTTTGCGCGAATAAATTGGATTTAGCTCAGTTATGCACTCGCGGCAAAGTTTTACCAGAGAAGTTTTGTCACTGCTTGTTGTGCCTACTTTGCCGCTTTCATAACGAGCAACGCTGAGTAAATTGTCGACCATACCGAGTAGGTCTTTGAGCGAACGTCTAGTGGTGTCAAGAATCTTACGATAACTATTTGGTAACTCTCCATAGATGCCCTCAGAAGCTTGCTTGGCAGTCATTTCCATGGCGATAAGCGGAGTGCGCAAGTCGTGGGTGACTGTGTAGACAAATTCTTCTAGCATCATGTTGCGCTCGAGTAGCTGCTTTTGCAGTGTTACCATGCGCACACCTGACTTTACTCTTGCTTTCAGCTCTTCTGCGTAGAAGGGTTTGACCATATAGTCGTCGGCACCGCTATTGATACCGGCAATGATGTTTTCTCTCAGCCCGCGAGCGGTGAGGAACATGATGTAAATATGTCGACCGCGGGGGTCTGATCTAAGCTTGCGGCAGAGATCAACACCGTTTATTTCAGGTAGCACCCAGTCGACGATGATAATGCTTGGTTCGTATCGTTCGAAGCATTCCCAGGCTTTATTGCCGTCGTTGCAGACAAATGTCTCGAAGCCCTCTTGCTTCAAGATCAAATCAAGTAGATTAACTGATTTTTGATCTGAATCAGCAATCAGAATGCGTTGTTTGGGGCCTTTCATGATGCGATTGTAGCTTAATTTAACTCCCTTTTGTGGTTGATAGTAGACCGGTCTGTTGTAAATTGACGGTCACTAGTCGATTAGTAAAGTAAAATTGGTCCACCTCTAAGATCAACTTTGTCACACGCTGGTCAGTCCTCACAAGGAGCAAGAGTCTGAAAATAGGAATATTAATAATCGGCTCCTTGTTTTGGGATAACGGTCGAGGCGATGTCCGCAAGAATTGGAGAGAAGACCGCCTTCGCGTCAATGAAGCAATTGATGTTGCTGCTCCTATTCGTTATGGACGAAAATCTAGTAGTCGTGGTGACACCTATACAATGGTGCTGTCGATGAAGGCGCAGCTTGGTCGCGCCAAGTTGGTTCCGTGTGCTACGGCAATCAATGACAGCAAAGATTTGATCGATGAGGCTGTGCATCTGTGGCGGGCTGAATCACAAAGGGTCAGTGATTCAGCGGTTTCTGATACTTGGGGCTGTGTCGGTCTAAAGATTAGAGACGGTGTGGTTTGTCCTGATGAAATTAGAGCGCAATGGGCTCAGGTAGTCAAGGTTAAAGCAGAGCATTTCAATATTAGGCACGCCGATGATGAATTGCCGCTCTTAAATAATTCCGGAATATTGCAGATGGCTTGGCCGACAAAAGCAGATGGTGGGCCATTGCTAGAAGTTGACGCTCTTTTAGTTTCGACCAATCAGCCAACTCTCACGCCAAGAAATCAGTATGCAGACCCATACGACATTGCTAGAGCTTGGCTGCGATGCCCGAAGCACGACCATTACTTTTACAAGAACAAAGAGCACGGCATCAAAACATTTGAGGATGACGCTATTTTAGAAGAAATATGGGCGGCCCATCATGGTGGCTGTGGTGGGCCAATTGTCTGTTAAAGAGCAATTAATAGACCGGTCTACTATTGTATGGGCAAAAAAAGAGGAGTCGAGCAGTAGCATCCAGACCAATGTCTGAAATGCACTGTTCGCCTCCTCTCTGCAACTAAAACAAAATGAATTTGGCTATTTCGTTTTTGGCTTTCATCTACCGGCTTAGGCTTTCAGCTATTTGCTGAAGGCATCGCGCACTGAAACAGTGTCCAGGGCGGCGATACGTTCACGCAGAAAGGCTGACGCTTCGTCGTCGGTTCGCTTGCTTCCATCTGCTTTGGTGAAAAGCTCTGTAGTGCCTATCGGTTTGCCGGTCACTACTACAGCCTTTCTCCTGAACAACGGGAAAGCCAAAAGAACTATGCCGAACTGCACAGGTCGATCGAATTTCGATAGCCAGGGCCCAGGGTAACGGCCATAGCGAATGTAGTTGGGCACTACGTAGACTTCTTCACCTAAGCGCTCAGCGGCGCTGCGGGCGATGATGGCTACGCCGTTTTTGAACGGGCCCATTATCGGTGAAAAGTTGGTCAGACCTTCCGGAAGAACAACCAGTGTTTCTTTGTTGGCGACCATCTCAATAGCAGCTGCACGTGTGCGTTCGCCACCATCTCTGATTTTGTCGGTGGCAGTAAAAATGCCACCACGTGAGAGCCAAACTCCGAGCAGCCCCCCAAAAGCAGTCATCACACGATCAGTCGCCATGTAACGCGCAGGGCCAAGGATGAGCTGTGGCATGATGACGGCATCAGCCCAGTGTGGGTGATTGGCCGTGATGATGCGGGGCCCGCTCAGATTGTCGAGGTTCTCTCGGTCAACAAATTTGATTGCACCTACCTGGATGTTGGTCAGAGCCCGAGCCACTTTGAGCAAACGTGCCGTAGCGACCGGACCGGCAGGTGGGGCTACATAGCCGCAGGTTGTCACCTTTGCGATTTCGTCTTTATGGCACTTGCGCAGGAAAGCCATGTAGGTCTTGTAGATCGTCAGCAGCGCGGCTATCGCCGTCAGTGCTAACAAAGCTGTGTAAACCATGTGTGTGTCCGTAAACTGAAGCTCCTGGTTAGAGAAGAGGAAGAATGCCGCTGTAGCAGACAGGCTGTTTGCCTGTCTGACAAGAAGAGCGGATCTCAAATTGAGACCCGCTCTCTGTCAGCATTTAGTGATAGCGCTAACGCTTGGCGTTAGCTGCGGAAGCCACCGATGCGCGTCAGCAGGGCGCTGGTCTCGGCCAGAGCGCGCTTGGTGTCGTGGTAATTGCGGGCTGCCACGGCCGCTTGCGCGTCGGTCACCAGAGTGCGCAACTGCGCCACTTCTGCCTGATTGCCATAGACGCCTTCGGTTGAGGCCGTCAGCTCAGATGCGTAACGCACGGCATTGTCTGCGTAGAAAAGAGCGGCTTCCCAGTCGGTGAGGAAGCGCAGGGCGCGGCAGAGCACGTGGGAGTTGGCATTGCCGGCCAGGTGGTTGAGGATGACCAGGCGCTGCAGGGTGGTGCGTTCGCTGCAGGTGTCGCTCGGAGCCAGGGCGGCCGCTTCTTTGCGAATCACCACCAGGGTCTCGACGAACAGCCTGATTTCCTTCACCGGCGTGGGCAGGTTGACTGCCTCATAGCTGTGGGTGACGAAACGACGGTGCAGAGTGTCGAGGTGTCCCGAGACAAAGGCGACGGTGTCGATGGCCGCCGAATTGTCTTTGGTGCTGCCAGGCGCAGGTGCCCCAGTCAAACGAGCAAGCAGCTTCGCCGTGGCTTCACGCATCTGGCTCAGCCATTGGCCGTGAATGTTGGTGAAGTTGCCGCACTTGAGGGCGTGGTCTTCACTGTAGGTGGCGGCATCGAAAATGATGCCGAGCAGGCGAGAGTTGACTGCCGATGCGATGTCGCGCTTCTGTTCGGCCGAATCGAGCTGGGAGGCTGTGTTGAGCCAGACGAGGGCGACATCGAGTTCACGGTGAGAGCGGGCCTGATCGGCTTGCTCTACCAGTTTCGACGTGGGCTGGGGAGCCGGAGTCGATGGGTGAGAAGTAGTCATAATTTACCTATCGAGAACATGTTGTCTGCCTGACTTGGTCGAGGAAAGACAACTGGTTGATGGTTTGCATCGGATGCTCGACCGGGCTCAGCTAGTGAGCTTGAACATTGGATGCGGGAGGAAGAAGATTTGCTGTCGCGTACCTTGTGTGCTTGGCGCAGCGGCTTAGCTTTAGGACTCTTGAACCGATGCACCGACTGTGGCACATGCCAACTGCACACCGCGAACCGAAATGTCCCGTGCGGGTCAGCGCAGGTGATTGGCTTTTCTCGGTGTCAGTGCACGTTTAGGTCAGGTGTTTATTGGTTCTTAAGTCGGGGAGAAAGTAAAGGTACGCGCAGAATCTATCCTAGCCAGTACTTGAAAATCATCGTTTAGAAGTAAAGATGTGTCTAATGCAGATAAGAAGCGCTAAACAAGTGCCTTTGAGCCGGGAGATGTCAAGGTGGCGCGGCTGTGAAGAGCTAGTTTTTTGAGCAAGTTCAGTCAGTTGCGCTAACCGCCAAAAATGGCAGTTTTTACTCTCTTTTAAACAGTGATAATCAAGAGCTTATTAGAGTTTAGCCATAGTTTTCAAGAACACTGTATTTACGCTCTCTATTTTTTATAGGCTCATGAAGTCATATCTCACTCTTTCCTTCATCACAGAAATCCCGAACTCTTAACCCCGTCCTCCAGCGCGAACTTATTCTCTGAAGTTGCTACTTCAGGGTTGAGCCATGTTTTTGGAGCTTGACGGTTTAGAGGGCGCAGATTAGTGCTGATCTGATTTGGTGTGCTGATACGAGCAAGTAATCTCACGCGGACATTGCCATGGACGGCTCTGTCTATGAAAACTTCTTCTAGGAGCCCATATGTTTACCAGATTCAAGACAAGCCTCCGCACGGTGGCTATCATCGTCGCGTTTGTATGTCTTGGCCTACTTTCCCAAGGTGGGGGTTTGGCCACTGAACTGCTGACGCGCTTCCAGGCTTCCGATCTCGCTGGCCTCAAAGACAAACTCATGCCCATCGGCGTCAACTTGCTGATCGGCCTGCTCTTTCTCTCTATCTCGTATCTGTTCTATCGCCCGTTGCGTCTTGCCCTGCAGAGCGCTCTTGAGCGTGCCGGTGCAAGCGCAAGGGGTAAGACTATGCTGTTGCGCACCATGCAACTGGGCTACTGGCTGGTGGTGGTCTTTGTGGTGGCCAGCGTGGTGGCTCCAGACATCCTCAGCAAGCTCTTTCTCGGTGCCAGCATTCTCTCTGCAGCCATCGTCTTGTCGCTCCAAGGTGCCGCCGGCGACCTGCTCAGCGGCATCTTCCTTAATGTCACCAAGCGTTTTCAGCCTGGGGACAACATCGAGGTGATCGGCATGGACAAAATCAAAGGCACGGTTGTCGATATTGGATACCTCTCCACCATCGTCAAACTCGCTGATGGCGAGGTCACCATCCCCAACAAAGATTTGTGGAGCAAACCCGTCAAGGTTGTTGCAGAAGCAAAACCGGTTTCGTCAATCATCCTTCCGCCTGGCTATGACCCTGCGCGAAAGGACACTACCAGCCGCTTTAAGTAGCGGTCTAACCTCTGGCGCGAGCCAGAAATAAATTCAAACACGGAGATCAAAATGAAACTCAAAGTTATCAACGTCGACAGCCTCGTCGCCGTCAAGGCTGATGTACTCCTGGTTGGCTGCTTCGAAGGCGAAGTCGCCAACTCTCTTTCCGGCAGCGATGCCTCTCTGACCCAGTTGGCTGTTGCCACTGGCAATGGCCCCGCCAATCAGGCTGAGGCCGAAGGCTTCAAGGGTGCCGTTGGTGAGACCGTGGTGCACTTCGCTGGCTCACAGCTCGGTGCCAACAAGGTCGTTCTCTTCGGTCTTGGCGCTCGTGGCAAGGCCACCATCACCAGCTTCCGTAAGGCCATCACCGCAGCGCTGAAAAAGGCCAAGGGTCTGGGCGCTGAGCATGTGGCGTTCGCGGCCCTGGACCCGGCGGCTGTGGCTGGCAGCGATGCCTTCACCGTTGGTCAGGCTCTGGCATCCTATGCCGGCATGGTCGACTATGTCATCAATCACCAGAAGACTGCGCTGGCCGGCCACAAGCCCGAGAAGCGCTTCAAGAAGCTGCATCTGGTGGCTGCTCTCGACTCGTTCAACGAGTTGGCTCGTGGTCTCAAGGCTGGCTTCCAGGTGGCGGCTGCCGTCAACCTCGCTCGTGACCTCTCGAACGAGCCGGCCGGCACTCTCACCCCCACCAAGCTGGCTGCTGTGGCCAAGTCGGTGGCGGCTGGCAATGACTGCCTGTCCATCAAGGTGTTCGACCACAAGCAGCTGAAGAAGATGGGTGCCCATGCGCTGCTCGCCGTGGCCCAGGGCTCCGACGAGAAGCCGCGGCTGATCGACATCGTCTACAGTCCGGTCGGCAGCAAAGAGAGCGACCCGGTTGCCCTCACCCTGATCGGCAAGTCGGTCACCTTCGACAGTGGCGGTCTCGACATCAAGCCCGCCGACGGTATGCGCCACATGAAGCGTGACATGTCTGGTGGTGCCGTCACGCTGGCTGCCATCCAGGCCATCGCTGCCCTCGGTCTCAACATCAAGGTGCGTTGCGTCATGGCTGCCACCGAGAACATGATCAACGGCAGTGCCTACAAGCCTGGCGATGTTCTGCAGACCATGAAGGGCCTCACCGTCGAGGTCGACAACACCGATGCTGAAGGCCGGCTCACCCTGGCCGATGCCATCGAATACGCCAAGCGGCAGGGCGACACCACCATCATCGACCTGGCTACCCTCACCGGTGCCGTCAAGATGATGACCGGTGACGTTGGTGCCTGCGTCTTCGGCAACAACGACGAGTTCACCAACCTCGTCTTCGGCAGCGCCACGGCCCAGAACGAGCGCGTGTTGCCTGTGCCCATGTGGGAAGAGTTCAAGGACGCCAACCGTTCGGACATGGCCGACCTGAAGAACTCGGGCGGCGCCCCTGGTTCGACCACCGCGGCCTATTTCCTCCGCGCCTTCGCTGGCGAGGAGATCAAGTGGTGCCACATGGACATTGCCGGTGTTGCCTTCCGTGACCGCGAGCTGGGTGCAGACCCGCGCGGTGCCACGGGCTACGGCGTGCGCACCTTGGTGGAGCTGGCGACGCGCCTGGCTGCACAGAATCAGGCCCGTTCGCTGGACGCCTGAGTTCTCAAGCTCAGGTTCAGTTAGATAGCTGGTGGAGTCGCGAGATTAGCTCATTGACGACAGACTTAATCAGGTGGTCCACTGGGCCAACTGTAGTTCCCTCAATGCCGCGACTCTTGCGCTCCACCAGCCAATCGAGGAAGAGCACCCTGCTAAGCGCTTCGGCGTAAGGTAAGGTAGCGATAACATCTTTTTCTTGGCGGCCTGACTCAAAGCAGTAAGACTCAATCAGCTCGTTGCGGTAACGCTCGAAGCCACCGTTTTTGTGATGAGCCATGGTCAACGTGGCAATATCCATCAGCGGCACGCCGAGAGCTGTAAACCATGACCAGTCGATGATGAACAAGCGTTGTCCGCGAAGGATGATGTTTTCTGCGTAGAGATCGCCGTGAACAAGCGATATCGTCTCTCCTGCTAGGGGCTTGGCTAAGACATTGGCCAGCTTAAGCAGGAGGGTTCTTTCTTCGTCGCTGATGAGCTGCCAGTTGGCTAGCTTTTCAGTAAAGGTGGAGACAAAGGCTTCATAGTCGATTGGAGAGAGGCAGCGCAAGATTCCAAGTTGCATCAGCTCGTCTGTGCGATAGGAATAGGAGCGGTGTGTTTTTGCCAGCTCTTCGCCAATGCGGCGGGCAATCTCCGGAGAGCCTCCGCTGCGGTCTAGGGCTTCTCGACCTAAATCTTCCATGAACATGGCAGTCACCTGACCCTGGTGAGCGGCCATGAAAAGTTGTGGAGAATTAGAAATCGATGGTATCAAGATGCGCTCGTGCAAATCTTGCTCTACATCCCAGGGTGGCAATACCAGTTTGTAAATCAGAGACTGCGGCAGGGCGTCCTCGAGCTCAATGCGCTCGACATAAGACAGGTCTCGGTGGCGAAGCAATTCGCGACTTTTGACAGTTACTGCTTTGCCGTAGAACTCTTGTAGCCAGCTTGTCAGCCTTTCTTCACCCACCGGCGTCAGCAGATCGAGAGAGCCATCTTCGCTCAGTGCTAGCTGGCCTTGATTGTTGTCAAGATTCGGCTCTGGTGCCGACTTAGGTGTTGATTCTGGTGTTGATTCTGGCATTGGTTTTGCTGTTGGTTCTGGCATCGAATTACTAGTTCCCCTGGCTCCATTTTACTCTCGTGACAAGGTCTTGCTCAGGCGCTCGACCTCTAACTTCTCATTTCTGCACCAAAACATAGGTCAAATTTTCTCGCCCATCCCGGGCACTAACCTCAACAACGGAGATATCTTATGGACGGACATGATGGCGGACACGGCGGAGACCTTGGCGTAGGCCATGGTCACGGCGTCGATCTTGGCTTTGGAAGCCACGATCACGGAATTTCACACGGCCATGACCATGACGGCAATCACGCCGGTCATGTCACTGCCGAAGCAATGATGGTGGCGCATAGCCACAGTGACAGTCACGACGGCATGGCTGGTCACTTTGGCGGTGACCTCGACGGCGCCGACCTCAATATTGGTCATGTGGGCGGTTGGAGTCATGGCGAAGGCATTGACCCTGCCAAGGCGCAGCGCATCAAGCGTAGGCGTGCGGCAGTGGAAAAGGCCATGGCCGACCCCCAGCGCCGTTACTACGGTGCACACATCGTTGGTCACGGCTATACCGACGTGCCGGAGATCTTCAGGCGCGCGGCCTTGCAATCGGGCATGATGCGGATCTGCAACACTGTGGCCAACTTCAACCCGGTCGATCTGACCGACACCGTGATCAGCGATTGGAGTCGCTTCACGCCGCCGTACTCGCGCAAGAGCACGCCGGCAGGGTATTACCCTAACGCCGCCGGCCTCACGCGGGTCTTCAAGCAGTACTGGCAGGTGGCTGAACAGTGCCCCTGGTGGAATCCTTGGGCTGGTAAGGCCAAGTTCGATCGCACCAAGTCGACTTACGTCGAAATCAGCATCGTTACCTGGTTCTTCGCTGATATCGGCGACTACGAGACTCGTATCGACATCACTGTGGTGTCGTTGCCGGTGCTCGACCAGACCGACAAGGTCTGGGGGCGTCGCCGCACGCCGCTGATGCAGCACCAGCAGGCGGCCGAGAAGGTTTGCCACCGCCTGTTTCAGGCCCTCAAGGCCGCTCCTCCGAGCGCCTATGTGCTGGCCAAGCGCAGCAAGATCGTCGGCCAGAAGGCTGAAGAGGCTCGTCAGGCCGAAGCGCGCCAGCAGGCGAGCCAGCCCCGTGTCCCCAAAGCTGGTCAGTCGGGCGCGGATCTTGACTCGCTCTTCGGGCCCACCGACCCGCTGGAGAGCGCACCTGCTCCTGTGACTCCGGTCAAGGCCGAAGTGGGTGCTGCTCCCAACAGCTCGGCTGTGGTTCAGCCAGCCGCGGACGAAACAATGGTGCCCGTCCAGGTCACTATTCCGCCGCCGCGCATGCGCAAGCCTGATCAGGAAGCCTGATGGCGTTAATGGGAAGGTGGTGGAGCTTCTGCTCTGCTGCCTTCCCGTTTTTGCAACATCAAAGCGCTATCACTTCGCTCTGATCATTGATCCGGATGGAAAACCTCGCAAATAGGAGACACTCATGGATCCCAAAATTTTTAAACCGGGCTATCGCATCGAAATCAAAAACGAAGCCCAGGCCCGCATCTACCAGGCGCAAGCCTGATGACGGCCGCAAGTTCAACGTCAACGGCCAGAAAAGTTCTCTTGATTGAGGACGACCTCTCGCTGGGTGAACTGCTCGTTATCTGTTTGACCAGAAACAGCAATGTCGCTGTCTCTTGGTTTGTGCGTGCGCGGTTATCGGCGGAGAGTCAAGACCTGGTCTTGATGGATGCCGATGGCAAGGAAGTGGTCTTCAATGCCCAGTCACTTGTCAGCGATTTTGACCTTGCCTTTGTTGACTATCGACTGAAGATGAGCACCCTGTCTGGTATACAAGTGACGCGCAAGCTCGCCTCTGCCAAGCTCAAGGTGATTGCCTCTAGCGGCCTGTTCTCTCTCAACGATGAGTTGATTGCGGCTGGTGCCAGTTGTGCCATAGACAAAGACAAAATCATCGGGCGCGCCTTGAAAGAACCCGACTTCATCGAGAAGCTTTGCTCGCCTGAGTAAGGCTTTTCTCGATCGTCATCTCACTCTGCATCTGCATCTAAATCTGTATCACAACTTGCCGCCAACGACGGCAGGTTCTAACGCCGTTGAGGATAAAACTATGACAAATCTCACGCTATCACCGGGCTGCCACCACGCACAGTGCTGTGCTAAGGGTGCTCACTCTAAGGCCCTCACCAAGGCCGAGGCCGCTGCTCCGGAAAACAACGTCTTTCGCCTGCCTCGCACCGTGGTGCCGTCGCACTACGACCTGACCATCACCCCTGGCCCCGAGTCGCGCATCTTTCATGGCGACGTTGCTATCAACGTCGACGTGCTCAAGCCGACCAGCGTCGTCAAAATCAACGCCAAGAACCTGGTGATCACGTCGGCTCTCGCTCGGCATGAGAGTGGCACAGTGCTCAATGGCACAGTGACAATCGATGCCGATAAGGAAATGGCCGAGATTGCCTTCGCTGGCACCCTGGCTGCTTCTGCCTGGGTTCTCGAGCTTGAGTTCGCTGGTCAGCACAGCAACAACGGTCAGGGCTTCTTCGCCAACACCTGGGAAGATGCCGAGAAGAAGGTTCACACCGTTCTCTGCACCCAGTTCGAATCGGCCGATGCTCGCTCGGCTTTCCCCTGCTTCGATGAGCCCGAATTCAAGGCTACCTTCAAGGTGCGTCTGGTGGTGGCAAACGAGCTGGTGGCTCTCTCCAACGGTGACATCGTCGGCGTTACCCCCAGCCTCGACTACCCCGCCAAGAAAGTGGTTGAGTTCGAAGAGACGCTCAAGATCAGCACCTACGTGGTCTGCTTTGTCGTCGGCGAGTTCGTCAGCACCGCTCCTTTCTATGTCAAAGGCAAGCGCATGCAGATTTGGTCCATTCCCGGTACCCAAGACCAGCATGCTTTCGCCCAGCAGTCTGCCGCCTTTGGTTTGGATTACTTCGAGAGCTATTTCGAAGTGCCCTACCCCTTCGGCAACAAGATTGACCTGGTGGCCATTCCTGACTTCGCCTGGGGCGGCATGGAGAACGTCGGTCTGATTGTCTTCCAGCCGCGCCTCTTGCTGGTCGACGAAGATTCCAGCGAAGAGAACAAGAAGCATGTTTGCCAGATCATTATGCATGAGCTGGCCCATCAGTGGTTTGGGGACCTGGTCACCATGCGCTGGTGGAACGGCCTGTGGCTGAACGAGAGTTTCGCCACATTCATGCAGTACAAGGCTGCTGATGCCTTCAACAGCAAATGGGCCTGCTGGGACAGCTTCTGCTACAGTCGCGACAAGGCCTACTGGACCGATTCGGTGCGCAGTTCGCATCCGATCGAAGAGACCGTGGAACGCCCCGGCGATGCCATTCTCCTGGTGGATGCCATTTCGTACGAGAAGGGTTGCTCAGTGCTCTACCAGACTGAGAACCTCATTGGTGCCGAGGTGTTGCGTCAGGGCATTGCTCTCTACCTGAAGCAGCATGCTTTCGGCAATACCGAATCCTTCGACTTGTGGGACAGTCTGGAAGCGGCTTGCAAAGCCAACCAGATTGAGCTTCCCATTCGCTCGATTATGGAAGCCTGGGTTTTCCAGGTTGGTCACCCGGAAGTGATGGTCACTGTGGGCAAGAAGCCCGGTGAGTTGGTTCTGACCCAGCGTCCCTTCCTGCTCTTGGAGAAAGGCCGCAAGGCCCACAAGCGCTGGCCCGTTCCGATCACCATGGCAGTCACCGCTGCTGATGGCACGGTCAATGAGAGCAAGTTCGTGCTCTTCGAGCGCACCAAGCGCATCAACTTTGGTGTTGGCTACAAGCTGGTCAAGGTCAATTCCGGCGGGTTCGGCTTCTACCGAGTGCGCTATGCACCTGAGCTTTTGGCTCTGCTCAGCGCCAACATCAAAGACATCAATGGCATTGAGCTGGCTAACCTGGTGGCCGACACCAAAGCCTTCTTCACTGCTTGCTTGATGGATGCCAGCGAGTATGTTCGCTTCCTCTTCAAGATTGCCGCTCGCAATGACGAGTACAGCTGGCATCATGTCATCGAAGGGCTCGATCTTGTCAGTCGTCTCTGCGACGACAAAGACCGTCGTGCGCTGAGCAAGGTCGTGGTGGGATTGCTGCAGGAGCTGGCTGACAGTCAGGGTTGGGACCTCTCGCCTACAAGCGAAGGTTTGCTGCCTATCTTCAGCGGCTTCAAGCCCTATCACCTCAACTTGAACCCGCTGGTGCGCAAGCTCAGTGGCGTGCTCTACCGCGACTGGCGCAAGAGCCCCGCCGCTGTCGATGCCTTCAGAACGGCTCAGGCAGCCATGGTGCTTCACTTTGCTCAGGCCAAGGTTGTGCCTGAGTTCTCCAACCTGCAGCTTCAGGCCAAGGATGCCACGCCGCTGCATATTCAGCAGTATCTGCTGCATTTGGATCAGCGCTATCGCCAGGCTGGCCAGGGTGAAAGGGCTTACATCTTCACGGTGTTGGCCGATATCATTCTGCGTCCAGGGCGTTCGGCGGAAGGTTCTGTGCAGCGCTTCTTGGAGGAATGGCCCGAAACCATTTCGCCGGAGACACCGCCCATCCAGGTGGTCTACAAGGTGCTCTACAGCGGCATCGTTGATTCTGATACGGCTGAACTTGAAGCTCAGCTGAAGCGCTGCTTCCGCCGCTACAGGTCGCACATTGCCCAGTCTGCCATCAATCGCACCATGGAACGCATTCGTGCCAACGTGGTGATGCGCGAGAAGCAGAGTGCGGCAATCAAGGTGTTGTGCAAGGTGCTGTTGAAAGAGCTGAAGGACAAGCCAAGTCGGGCGAAGCTCAAGCTCTTCAAAGTCGAGCAGTAATTGCTCAGAAGCAAGGTTCTGTAGTCACTTCGGTGATTGCAGTTCCTTGCTTTTTTTATCATTTCTACTATAGCAAGTAATTATAAAGGTAAATTCTGAATCTGAGCCTGATTTGGCTGGGTTTTAAGTAATTGTTGCTACAGGGTTATAGTTCAAATATAAGGCTAAATTTGCCTTTGACTTTTGCCGGGTAACTATCTAAACCGTTGTACGTGATAGATTTCCAATGGCGGCGGCCAGTACGAATTTCATTGTACCGCTCCTGTATGGCATGAAGTGCTTGCCAGTCGCACGAACTCGCAGACTTTACCCGACCGAATACAGCGTCGAAATCTTGGGGATAAATACGGTCGCTGCCACCACTCATCATTTGAGACCAGTTGATTAGGCCCACGTCACGAATGGCATTGGCACTGGCCATCGCTTTTGGCATGGATTTGGCTTCTTGATTGAGCTTGGTCAGATCAGCTAGAGAAATACCGCTCCATTCTAAGCCCAACTGGTCGTTGGAAAGTGCGGCGACCTCAGAAACCTTGTTCTGCAGCGCTAACCACTTCTCTCGTTCTTCACCTGTACGCAAGTTGGTTGCAGCACTGCGCACTTCTGTTTCGCTCAAATAGCCATTTCCATCAGTATCCTTTTTTTGAAACTTGTCTGTTGCAGTTTTTACTATTCCCTGCACATACTCAGATCTCAATACATCGCTCGCGGTTGGCTGGAAGCATTCCGTTTTGTTTTCAAATATAGGTTTGATGTATTGCTCCAGAGAATGACTATCTTGTGAATCTGGTGAAGTCTTACGCAATATCGGCAAGGTGTATTTCTCCGGAGACTAACTACCTTAATACATAGACGAACCAGCCATCGGCTCTAGGGCGAAAGGCTAAGCAGAAATTGGTCAATCTCAGTTAACTGAAATTAGTATGATCACAGTTTGTGGTGAATTTGTGGCAATACAGGCAAATGCTTGAGAAAAAAGACCAGGGCAACATTCCCAAACGACTTAAGACAATCGAGGAAAGCACAGGTCCAAATGCAGCATGAAAGGGGGTATCCTTTAGCAGGAGGGAATCTATGCCGCTTCAGCGAAAACGAACCAAACTGCCCTTGATGGGCAATCTTGATGAACAGTATTGGGGCCGTACCCAACTTCTGGATGACAGTTGTTCTCATGGCGATGACTTACTAATTGCCGGTGATGTGCGCGGCTTGGCTGGTTCGATGGTGTCACTCTTTTATCTAAATTACTCTACAGGCAAGCTCTGTGTCGGCTATGTTGATGACAGCATGATTCACCTCTTCGGTGTCAAAGACAAAGCTGATGTGCCGCAAGTAATGAATGAATATGTCAATAAATCGCTGCTGGGAAAAACTATTATTTTCGATGTGGCTGATTGGAAGCCAGCAAAGAACACCGCTGCTAGAAAACACGTGCCACTTAACCTAGCCAAGCTGACTGGAACTTATGAGCGTAAGGGCAATAGATTTATCCAGGCAACTATGCTTATTGAGCAATTGCCAGGAAATAAAATCAAATTTCAAATATATGCCAACAATGGCGGAAACAGCGGTCAAGCTGCTGGTACCATAGAACTGGTCGATGGCCGTGGCAGCTTCAAAGAAGCAGATAGTGAGATAGTGTTGAAGTTTAGTAGGGGCAAAGTCGTAGTGTCAGGAAATGACTCATATTTCTGTGGAAACGCCGTCACCTTGCTAGGTGCTTATGCCAAGGCTAGCGATAAGTCTCCGAGGTTCGACAATGACTAAAAATGTTACTGATTTGATTGCAGCGCTTGATCTCAAACCCCACCCCGAAGGTGGTTATTACCGCGAGACTTACCGCTCTGATAAGGTGGCAGGAGAGCCATTGCGCGCTCTTTCTACTGCTATTTACTATTTGCTCGTGGCTGATACTTTTTCTGAATTGCACCGGCTTACGGCTGATGAAATATTCCACTTCTATCTTGGCGATACCGTGGAAATGTTGCAGCTCTTTGAAGATGGTCAGGCAAAATTAGTAAAATTAGGGCAGAACCTGGCTGCTGGTGAACAGTTGCAAGTGGTTTTGCCTGCTGGTGTTTGGTTTGGCTCGCGCTTAGTTGTTGGTGGCACTTACGCCTTAATGGGCACCACTGTGGCTCCCGGCTTTGATTTTGCCGATTTTGAGCGGGGTAGCAGGGCCGAATTGCTGGCGAAGTACAGTAAGAATGCAGCGATACCAGGCATAGCCGAGATGATCACCGAGTTGACCAGGGGATAGAAAATTGAACGATAAAATTGCACAGTTCGTGCAAGAGCGCCTATCAAGTTTGGCTGACCCGGCAAAGGCAGTGGAAATGGCTGCTTACATGAAAACAAACATGCCTTTCTATGGCGTGCAAAAGCCTGATCGCTTGCCGATCATTCAAGACTTAAAGCGCGATTTCAAACCGGCTTCGTTGGCTGAGTATCACGACAACATTCGCAGTCTGTGGCAACAGCCAAAGCGCGAAGAGAAATATTTGGCTATAAATTATGCTGAATTATTTCCTCAATTCATTACCATTGATTCTCTTCCACTCTATGAGCAAATGGTGCGAGAAGGCGCTTGGTGGGACTATACAGATTCAATCGCCAGCCACTTAACTGGACAAGTTTTGTTAGCAAATGAAGCTGATGTGAGGCCGATTGTCGATGGTTATGTTGATGATGCTGACTTCTGGATTCGCAGAACGGCTCTGCTAAGCCATCTTGGTCATAAGAAGAATACTTCCTTCAAGCATCTCTTTATTTATTGTCGTAAACTTGCTCCGGAAAAGGAGTTTTTCATTCGCAAAGCTATTGGCTGGGCCTTGCGCGAATACAGTAAGAGTGAGCCTAATCGAGTTAAGCAATTTTTGGCTGAGAACAAAGGCAAGCTCTCAGCTTTGAGCTATAACGAAGGGGCAAAGCACTTGATTAAAGTTGGGGCAATGAAGGGCTAGCACCTGATGAGTAGATTGCACAGAGGAAGGACATTTTTTTGCTTATCTTCGCTAGTGGCATCGGTTTGTTTTCTTGTGCCTGCTAGTCTTGCTTTTCTAATTTTGCAACCTTCTAATTCTGTCTTTTCTAGAGTAATCTTGCCTGCTACCGCTCGTTCAAAAGCCAAGCCCGAAATTGTCGATCGTGTTGATGAAAAAGATCAAGCTAAGATCAATGCAAAATTAAAAAACACCAGTGCTGTAGCTCATTACAAGAAGCCAGATGATTATGTCTCTAGTCGCATTTTAATTAAGGCGCCGGTAGAAATTGTTTGGAAAATGGTGCATGAAGAGAGAGAGACTGCACCAAATTTGGTGTATAGCAAGCTGCACAAAGAAGATGCCAATTTGCTGGTGTTTGAGCAGAAGTGGACAATTGTGCCCTTTCTAGCCACTACTACCTGCGTTATCAGTGAGAATGAGATCCCTTACAAGCGTATCGACTATAAGGTTGTAAAGTCGAATCAGTTCAAAGTTATGGAAGGTGCCTGGATTTTTACGCCTGTTGAGAATGGCTCTGCTACAGAGCTTGAGCTCACGACCCATCTTGAGCTGCGCCGCTTGGCCCCGATGAAAATAGTAAATGCCATGGCCAAAAAGAAGATTGCTCAGCGCTTGGCTCACATCAAAGAGTTAGCCGAAAAGCCCCACGCCAACTTAGATGTAGATGGACATGTCTTAGCTCCTTAGAGCTAAGAATCTAGCAATTTTGCAGAATGTTCTTTATTCGAATTCGCCAATTGGTCCAAGACGCATAGTCAAAAGCTCTACATCTGTTAAAGCGAGATGGGGCCCTTGTCTCACAGCGCCAGGGGTGTAGACGATACTACCCTGTTCGTAGATTTTTTGATTGTCGTCTTCGCCCGATTGCAATGTTCCTGAAATGACAAAAGCACTTTCTTCAAGCACGTGAGTGTGAGCTGAAATCAATGCGCCTGCTTTCATGGAAATTTTAGCGAGACTTCCGCCAGCAAAGAGTTCGGTGAGGTGGGTTAGAGTTACTTCTTCGAATTCTTTTAGGGGCTGGGCTTTAGGTTCGCCCGGTGAAAGACGACGTTGGCGCAAGTTGAGTTCGGCTAAATTTTGCTCTATGTCTTGCTTGGCACAACCGAAGAGCAAAGTGTCTCGCCATTGGCCTTTCATGTTGATGTGCTTGCGCAAATAGCCTTCAAGCTTCATGCCAGCTTTTTGCAAAACCTTTGCTGAGCCAAAATTGAAAGGATCACAAGTAGCTCCGACTTTTTGTAAGCCAAGGTGGTCAAAGGCAAAGCGAATAACTGCTTCGGCTGCTTCTGAGGCATAGCCTTTGCCCCAGGCCTGACGGCTGTAGCAGTAACCTATATCGCCAATCACTGAGTCTTTCTTGCCGATGCGTAAGGTGATAGAGCCTACAAATTCTGCTGTATCGGCCATGACCACAGCAAAGTCGTAGGTTAGGCGCGGCTCGGCGATTTGATTGGCTAAGCAAGTTTCCATAAATTGGCGGGTTTGTTCTTCAGTGTTGGGGCCCCACTGCATGAACTTGACGACTTCAGGATCGCTTGAATAAGCGTGAACAAACTCAAAATCAGATGGCAAGAACTGCCGCATAATCAGCCTTGGCGAGCGGATTGGCGGCAATGTTTCAGTTGACTTGGAGGGGGTATTAGACGTGCCCAATTTTCTATCTCTATGCAATGGCCTACTACTTTATCACCTGCAATGGCTTACTGCAGTTCAAGATTGCGGAAAGAAGAGATAATCGCGGCCGTCAGGTGAGGGGCGAATGACGACGACTTTGCCCTCAGTGCGTTTCGGGCGGCCGTTTTTATAAAGTTCGTGATACATGTTGGTGACAATATCTTCTTCTACAGCACGCTCACGATTGCGGTTTCGTTCCAGGCAGGTGGCTAGCGGTACGTCTAATAACCAGAGCTGCACGTCATCGTAGGCAAAAGTTGCGGCTCGATCTAGTATCTGTTTGCGATGTTTGGGGTTGAGGTTGGTGTTGTCAATGATAATGCTGAGTTTCTCGGCCATTGCTTTTTCCAGTCGTTCAAAGAAAATCTCAAAAACTGCTGCCGGGTCACCTTGGGTTTTTTCGTCACCGTATAATTCAAGGCGAATTGAATCAGCGTTCATATAATGAAAGCCTTTAGCGACAATTCTTTTAGACAGAGTGGTTTTGCCAGAGCCAGGCACGCCCACGAGCATTATCAGCTTGGCCATCTTAAGCTCCCTTTTCTTCCTTGATCCACTTTAACCAGATCGAGACAATGGCTAAGGTGATGAGAATGTAGATAGCTATGAAAATATTTTTCCAGAATTCTTTGTCGGCAGTTTGCATAGACATACGGCTGTCTAGCCAGGGATTGGTGTAAAAAGTCATGCCCACAGTGCTGAAAAACAAGCCGGTGGAAAGGTAGCTAATTCTGGCCCATTTTGTAAAGGTGCGCCATGACCAGATTGTTTGCAGAAGATAGCCTAGGCCAAAGATGCTAATGGTGATGCCGTAATGTTGATAGCGGCCCATGGTAAAAAATTTTTGTAGCGGTGTTAAATAGGCACCAGTTGCAATTGCGCTAAAGAGTCCAATCATGCAATAGCGTTGGGCCTTGTGCCAGAAAATGGCAACCGCGCTTGGTTTGTCATTGCTTGGAAGTTGGCTAGAAGTCTTATCTGAGCCTGTCATTTTAGAGCCAAACCTTCGATGGCAAGCCAGCGGCTGGTGGCTGTTTCGAATTGGTAGGCGACTTTGCCGTCGCATAAGGTGAGAATAGTTCGTCCCTTAATTTCGCGACCATCAAAAGGCGAGTTATTGCTCTTTGAAGTGGCTTTACTGACTTCATATGTCCAGGTCATTTCTGGGTCGAACAGGCAAAGATCGGCTGTGGCTCCAACTGCGATTTTGGGCTCTGGTAGACCTAAAATACGAGCGGGATCGCTTGTGAATTTGTGTACTACTTCGGCTACTGTCATGCGCGATGAAGCTGGTAGGCTTTCCGCGCTAAGCCGCTCGAGGCAGAGGGCAAAGGCAGTCTCAAGGCCTATTATGCCGCAGGGAGCGGCGATGAAGCCCATTTCTTTTTCGGTGGTTGTATGGGGTGCGTGGTCGGTTGCTATAGCATCCAGGGTGCCGTTCTTGAGCGCTTCTACAAGAAGGTCTTGGTCTTTCTTTGAGCGCAGGGGAGGATTCATCTTGTAGTTAGCGTTGTAACCAGGAACTGCGCTATCGGTCAGGGTGAGGTGATGAGGAGTGGTGTCTGCTGTCACAGGCAAGCCATCAGCTTTGGCTCGCTCAATTAGTTTGACACTAGCAGCAGCAGATACGTGGGCGAAGTGCAAAGCTGCACCGGTCATTCTTACTACTTCGATTTCGCGAGCGATGCAAGCTGCTTCTGAAGCGGTGGGTACACCAGGAAGGCCTTTGGCTGTGGCATAAGCCGACTCGTTCATGGCACCAGTGCCAGAAAGATCTTTATCTTCAGGGTGGCTGACAATGAAAGAGCCTAGTGCTTTGGCCTGTTCTAGAGCGCGACGCATCACGGCCAAATTGGTAACAGGTAAACCGTCGTCAGAAAAACCAACAGCGCCAAGTTCGCTTAGTATGGCCATTTCTGTCAGTTCACTGCCAGCCATACCTTTGGTGACGCAGGCAATGGGCAAGACTTTAACTACAGCTTTTTCTTTGATTATTTGCAAGAGTTGCGAAAATATTCTGGCATTGTCTATGGGCGGAACAGTGTTAGCCATAGCCACAACCGTGGTGTAGCCCCCAGCAGCCGCTGACTTAGTGCCTGATGCCACGTCTTCTTTGGCGCTTTGACCGAGATCGCGCAAATGAGTATGGAGATCGATAAAGCCTGGTAGAAGCCAGAGGCCAGCAGCGTCGAAGACTGTTTCATCGTTCTGCGCCTGTAGTTCTTTGCCGGCGCTGCCAATTTCAACAATTTTGCCGTTGTCTATTCTTATATCAGTGTTAGTTTTGCTCACACTATCGAATAATTGACAATTTTTGATCAGCATAAATTAGGCCTGAGGTTTTGCAATTGGTGTGGAAAAAAGCAGAGTGAGAATGGCCATGCGGCAGAGTAAACCATTTTCTACCTGGGTGAGAACACAAGAAATGATGGCGTCTTCAGCTAATTCGTTGGTGATTTCAACGCCGCGATTAATTGGTCCAGGATGCAGCACTCGCACGTTGGCTTTGGCCAGACGGACGCGATCGTGGTCAAGGCGGTACTGTTTGCGATACTCATCAATACTGGCTATAAGTCCTTGGGCTTGACGCTCTAACTGCAAGCGCAAACAGATGATGAAGTCAGCGTCTTTAATTGCCGGTTCTAGTCGGTGGTGCACAACAGCGCCAAATTCTTCATCGGCAAAAGTTGTCGGTAGCAGTGCTGGTGGGCCAGCCAAATGTACTTCAGCGCCTAATTTTTTCAGTAGCCAAAGGTTTGAGCGCGCTACTCTTGAGTGAATGATATCGCCGACAATCGCTACTTTTTTGCCTGCTAAAGTTGTCTCGCTCAGTCGCTTTTCTACTTTGCCATTAGCGCCAAAAGTTGGCAGATGGCCGCTGCTTTCGAGAATTGTGTATAAGTCGAGCAGCCCTTGCGAGGGATGAGCATGCCAGCCATCTCCGGCATTGACGATGTGGAGCTTGTCGCCGACATTGCGTACTAAATCATCGGGGGCTCCCGATTGGCTGTGACGCATGATGATGCCATTAACACCAAGGGCCCAGAGATTTAGGGCGGTGTCTTCGAGGGTTTCGCCTTTGGCCGCGGAGGATGTATTGACATCAAGGTTGACTACAGTAGCGCCAAGTTTACGGGCGGCTAAGTCAAAACTTGTCTTTGTGCGGGTGGAGTTTTCGTAAAATACAGTGGCTATTGTATTAGCTGCTAGTATTGCCAGCGGTGGCTTTTTATGAACTTGATTGTGCTTGTAATAGTGTGCCAGGGCCAGGCAAAGACTAATTTCGTCAATAGTTAATTGGCGCGTGTCTAGTAGATGGCGGCGTTCGCGCCAGGCTTGAGCTTCGGCGACGCCGTCGAGGGCTTCCACCAGCTTGGAAACAGGGGAATTTATTTTTGTCAGCATGGAAGAATTATGGAAGGCTGGCGGGCCCCTGTCAAATACATGGCAATGCTATATTTAAATGCGTTTAATAGGCGACCTGGAGAATAGACCGAATTCATTGGCAGCAGTCTACTCAGCCGAAGAAATAATTGAACTTACTGGGGCCCGGGTGGCCGTCGGCATGGTTCCAGACGAAGTTGGCGAGATTGCCACAGACACCCGCGCCGATTTAACCGGCTCTTGGTTTGTCGCTCTTGTGGGTAAGACCTTTGACGGTCACGACTTCATAGGTGATGCATTTTCGGCTGGCGCTCTTGGCTGCATTGTCGCTGACCGCCCCAGCTATCCAATTGCTGCTACTTCTTTTCCACTTCTGGCCGTGGACGATACTGAAGAGGCGCTGGCAGTGCTAGCTCGCAATTGGCGCCGCCGCACTCGCAAGAAACTGATTATGGTGGCCGCCACCGACTTAAATCAAGTTTCACCCCTGGCACGGTCTATGTACGATTCTCTCGATAGCGCCCTGGGGCAGACTGTGGCTACGGTCACTGCGTCTAATGACTTCTCTGCTCCGACTTCGACAGAGGCACCGGCCCGGGGGCCCCATTTCTCCACCCAGTTTTCTCTGGATCCTGCTGCAGCTTTTCCTCCGACCGATCCTTTGTTCTGCGGCGAAGAGCCAGCGCAGTCGGTGCTCTCTAATTGGAAGCTGAATGTTTCAGATATTCTTGGTCGCTTTCTCAATCTTCCTGACGAGGTTGAGTATCTGGTAGCCGACTTTTCGCCCTTGCCATTAGACCGTGCTGTCTGGCTCTTGGAGGCCCTTTCGCCCAATGCATTATTAATTGCTGACGATAGTTTTGCCTATGCTCGTATGTCGAAGGGCGCGCCGGAACCACATTTATTGCAAGAACAATTGGTGGAAGCCATGGGCCGCTGCAAAGGCAAAGCATTCAGTGATAATGAGGCTTTGGCTGAACGCCTGCAAGTCAAATTCATAGGGGCCGATGTCAGCGGGCAAATTAGTTATCAGCCGGTGCTGGAGCAGTTGGGGCTTTAGTAGCGCTGTTCTTATTCTTTGGTCTGCGGCAGTGCGCAGCTGGCGTGTCCCAAAACGCGCATGCCATCTACCATTTCTGATGGCGTTGGTTTCCAGCCGTCAACGAGGCGATATTCGAGCAATTCGTCTGCTGTTGGTCTATGCTGCCAGACGGCGACCGCCGTCAATTTCCCTAGTCAGGTGATGAACAACACTAGAAAATTCTGCTGTTCAGGAAAAGGCAGAATCATGTCGTGGCTAAATTCGTCTTGTTGCACCAGTTCCATCATGTTTAATGGAAAGTTCCGGGTCTCAAGGAAACGCAGCGCTTTCTCTAAGTATTTGGTTTGGCGAACAGTGCTTACTAGCTCTGCAAATTCTGGGGTAATTGCAGCCATACGGTTAGCTCCAGCATAGGAAAAACTCCAGGTTGTCCTTAGAGCGATACTTGAGTATGCCCAAAATTGAAAAGCTGGTCTAAGCTGTTTGATTGGAAATTATCAGACGAGTGCGCGAAATCAGCTGATAAAGTTGGCGGGTCAGCCACATCGTGCCTGGCAAAATGTATAAAACTGCAGCAAATCGGCCAAAGCGAAGATTTTTCATGATCATCGGAATAGCTTCGGGGCCATACCAACGCTCGTTGTTGTCGTCTATGAGAAAGAGACTCCAGGGCGATTCATCAAGGTCTTGAATTAGTTGGCGAGCGGTCTCACTGACCGATTCGCGATCGACGAAAGTAAACAGGTGCGAGCGATCCCACAGTTTGAGCAGAGCCGCCAGACGGTTGACGACAAAGCAACGCTCGTCACAGACAATGGTGAAAGATAAGGGTTCCCGGCAATGTATGGCTTTTGGATCCATTGCACGCACCTGTGGGAGTTAAGTTTTTTACAGTGAGCAAAGTTTAGCAGAAATTCAGCTTCCCTACATCCTTCCAGGTGCCAAATTTTTCCTGCTTTTTCATTAGAAATTTAGAGGTCAATGCCCTCTTGTCAAGCCGGGTTTGGCAGATTAGGTTGAATGGGTAAAATCACTATGGTGTCCCGCTCGAAATCAGGCAGCTAGAATATCTGCCACTTGAACAACTGAAACTTGGATTTTGCTCAACAGATGCGAGGTCACTAAAATGTTCTTGGATGAATATCAGTTTCTCACCGAAGTGATAATGCCTTTTCTGCGCAAGAATTGGGAAGAGATTGATTTAGCCGAGTCTTCTTCTGGTGAGCCTGATGGTCGTCTAACTAAAGATGAACTGGCCTCTGCTCGTGATCGTGCCATTGCCCGTGGTGACTTTGAGGCTGCCAATATTTTGGCAGAACTAGCTTTTCGCTACGATGCCATTTGTGAAGCTCACGAAGACTCAGGGGGCTCGGGGCGTGAAACCCAAGCTGGAATCAGTCAGGCTGACATTTCTGTATATGCCCAACTGTGGAACCCGGAGTATCGAGCCCGCGAAGGAAAACCGGTGCCAGAAAAATGGATGGATACAGTCTGAACCAGCGGAGTTTTCTGCTTTTTTGTCTTGTTCTGACGATAACAGGATGTTCCTCAACGCCCCCTGCTGCCGATAATGCCTCTTCTTCTTCTAAGGCTTCAGGCCAACCAGTACAAACAGTCCAGCCTGTCCAGCCAATTCAACCTTCTAGTGCACAGAAAGCGCCTTCTAGCAGACAGCAAATTAGTTTTGACCATGAAAAAGTTGATCTCGGCAAAGTTGAAGCTGCTGCCGAAGTGCCTTGCGCTTTTACCATTACAAACACTGGTTTGGCTCCACTTACTATCACTGAAGCTAAGTCTGAGTGCGGCTGCACTGCCACCAACTTTAAGGGTGCTTTGCTTAAACCTGGTGCTTCAGTAAAACTCGACATCATTGTTGATACAACCATGAAACAGGGGCCGGTTACCAAAGATATGGTTGTCTATTCTGATGACCCAGAGCGACCAATTAGCAGAATTTTCATTGCCATGGACGTCAAAAATGCCCATGGCACAATGTCATTGAAAGACCGCACAAAAATATTTACGGCTGAGCGCTGCAAGCGCTGCCATGTTGACGAGGGTGTGGGCCAATTTGGCAAGGAATTATTTGAGGCCGATTGTGCCATGTGTCATCGTAAGCAAGAGAGCGGTATTCTTTCTGGGCCATTAATTGAGTCAGTTGATTATTCTGACCCGATGCTGAGTGCTCATGCGCAAGAAGTAATCGCACACGGCAGTAAGACTAGCCCTTCTATGCCTGGTTTTCTTGATATGGATGGTGGCCCGCTTTCTCGCGAGCAAGTTGATTCGTTGGTAGCCTACTTGAAAAAGAATGCAGGTAAGCCCGCTGGGGAGCCGCGAAAAGAGTGAGAACGCAAAATATTTGTTTGTTCTTAGCTCTGTGTCTACACCCCTGGCTCATGGTCGTGCATGCGACTCCCAGTAAAGACGCTGGCTCAAGAGCGCAACTTTTGCAAATACCTGATTCGATTTCGGAAGCTCAAGAGTTGGCTGATCAGAAAAGTCCGATTCTAATTAGTTCTCCTGCCACTGCCGGCAACAAAACGCTTCCCCTCCAGCATTTAGATGCTGCACTGCAAAAGAGAAATTATCGGCGAATTGATGCGCTTTTATCTAGAGTAAGAGAAACTCCTGTCAACGCCAATACTCTAAGCCTTTGGCGGGGCTTATCTTTTTGGTGTCAGCTGCGTTATGAAGAGGCTGTTGACCAATTTGATCGCTGTAAAAATTTTGATGATGCTTCTCTTAGCGGATTATCTATTGTTGGTTTAAGCTATTTCAAGGTTGAAGAATGCAACAAAGCAATCAAGAATTTAACGCTAGTCATCAACAAGTTTCCTGAGCGCGATTCCTGCGAGTTCCGAGCCAATTGCTATATGGCTTTGAAGCAGTATGATCAAGCAATTAGCGATTTTCTCTTGGCTGCTAAGTATAGTCATCACTACCGCGCTTTCTATATAAGTAAGGTCGCCAATGTGTTGCGAATCGAGAAAAAGTATACTGAGGCGATTAACTTCTACAAGGCCGCTTTGAAGAACGCACCGGCTCAATTTGTGCCAACTGCGCTGCTAGGACAAGCTCTCTGCTACCAAGATATGAAACGCTGGAATGAGGCTGCCCAAAATTGCACCGAAGCAATCAAAGTATTGACTGCGCCTACTTATATTGACGAGATGAAAATGACCAATCTGGCTAATAGTTATCTTCAACGGGCCAAGTGTTATGACAATCTTGGGAAGCCTTCATTGGCAGTGGCAGACCGACGGGCTCACTATAAACTGAGCTCATCTTTTGCTAATGACTTTTTGAGCAAGTAGTCGAGGTTCTAGTCTAATAGAATTGAACTTGATCGCTTCTTGCTCGCGTGCACTCTCTCGTGCTCTCAGTTTCGCTGTTTGAAGCGTGGTTTTGCTTGGTCTTGTAATTAACCAGACAGCGCACAGAATCACTGCCGATGCCATGATCGTTTGGGCGGTGACCGCTTCTCCTGCTAGTGCCCAGCCGAGAAAAACTGCCACCACCGGGTTGACGTAGGCATAGGTAGAAACGCGAGTGGGGCTGGCCGCTTTCAGCATATAAACGTAAGCAGTAAAGCCAACAATTGAGCCGAAGACAATCAGGTAGAGCAGTGATAGCCACGATTTGGTCGAGACTTCGGCTATATTGAAGCCGCTAGTTTCACCGATGCCAGCTGATATTAGCATCATGATCGCCCCAGCCGTGACCGTTTGCATGCCGGCTGATTGCAACTGTGATTTAGGCAAATCGGCATGGCGGGCGTAGAGCGAGCCTACAGCCCAAGCTAGAGAAGCAAGCATGGCCCATACTATGCCGACCGGGTCAACGCTGGTGGCAGCGCCGATTTTGCTAGGACCTAGCAATAGAACCATTCCCAGAACACCTACAACCAGACCGGCGCTGGTGAAGTGACTAGGTGCCTTGCCAGCTTTCCACCAATCTAGTAAGACTACATAAATTGGTACTGTTGCCACCATAAGTGATACTAAACCTGAGGGAATAGTTTGAGCAGCCAAGACAATGCCACCATTGCCCATGACAAAGAGCAGCAGACCTATGATTGTAGCTCTCAGCCATTGACCGCGAGTAGGAAGTTCAGCACCATTTTTCCAGGCGTATAGGTAGATGAGGGCGCCAGCAATTAGATAGCGTGAGCCAGACATGAGAAATGGAGGCAAGCTTTCTAGGCCAAAGCGAATGGCCAGGTATGTTGAACCCCAGATCAAATAAACTGCTAGAAAAGCAGCTATTAGCTTAGAACTGTCTGACTTAAAATCTATATTGAACATTTTGCACCTCGGTTTCCACGGCATTGTCTTGCTCTGATTGCTTATTCGGCGTTTCTGAGCAGCAACTCATTGGTCTTTGGCAGCCTAATCAAATTTGGTGTTTGATGAAGTTGCCCTAACTAGGTACAATGATAATGTCTAAATGACTAATTCAGTAAGAGTCTGAATAGAATTAGTTACTATTGGTCAAAAGGTTAGTTGCATGGATGATATTGACGAAAAACTATTAGGTTTGCTGAAAAAAGACGCGAAGAAAAAGTATTCTGATTTAGCCGAAATACTAAATCTCTCTCCTCCATCAGTACACGCGCGAGTGAAAAAACTCGAGCAAATTGGTGTCATCCGTGGTTACACCATTGATATCGACCCCCAACTGTTGGGTCTTAAGCTTTGCGCCTTTGTGCGTGTCACCATTGAGGCAATTTCAGCCAGCGGCTTGGCTCAGAGTTTGATGGCCTTTCCTGAGGTTGAGGAATACTATATTGTTGCCGGTGAAGAGTGTGTTCTGCTTAAGGTTCGTACCGCAGATACAGCCGCACTATCGGCTTTTCTTGATAACATTCGTGGTGTTAAAGGTGTGAAAAAGACTATAACCAGTGTGGTTTTAACTACGCCTTTTGAGCGCGGTGTTACCCCAAGACAAGATGATTTTTGATAGCTGTGAATGACAATAGAGGCACCATGACTGAACTCCCCGTTTTTGCTTATCTGGCAGAGCACAATATTGCTTACCGACGCTTGCAGTTTTCTCCTGAAACAGAGAAAGGTGCAGCCAATGTCGCTCGAGCCTTGGGCTTTTCTGAGCGGGCCATGGTCAAGACTTTGATATTTGAAACCGATAAAGGCGAGTGTGCCTTGATTATGGTCGGCGGTGATCAAAACGCTATTTCAGGGCACTTGAAAAAAGCACTTGGTTCGCGCAACATAAAAATGGCCAGTCCCGAAAAAGTTATCGAAGTGACAGGCTATGTAATTGGTTCAATTCCACCGTTTTCATGGCAGCCCCAGGGCTTTCGTACAATCATCGATAGCGCCCTTATGAATGAGCCTGAGCTTGGTGTTGGCACCGGCCAGTGGGGCGAAGAGATCATCATCACTCCTGCCAATTTGCAGCTGGCCAGTGGCGCTGAGGTAGTCAACTTAACCGTGCGTGACCAGCCTCAGTAGCTATTCTTCATCCATAATGCGCGCTGAACCAGAAATGCGAATAGAGCTACCTGGTACGGTGCTAAGTTCTGCACGCAGGCGTGATCGCATCTTCATGTCTTCGCCTTGAATGAAATCAATGGCGCTTGCGGTCGTTCTCAAAGATGGCCAGTTTAGATCGCGCAGATATCCGGCAAAAGCTGCTGTAGAAGCACCGGTTGCTGGGTCTTCATAGACTCCACCAGAAGCAAAGGGATTGCGTGTGTGGAAGAGGGTTGCTGTTTCGCTGTAGGCCAAAATAATTGTTACCAAGCCAGCCTCTGTCATTAGTTTTCGCCCTGTATTCAAGTCATATTTCATGGCTGCTAAAGTCGCTCTATCGCTGAGAGCCAGGGCCAGGTGATCGGCGCCAGCATGAATCAAGGCCGGTGGAATGCGCTTATCTAAATCGTTTTCGCCGTAGCCGAAAAGCATTAAAGTGGCAGAGACAAGGTCGGCTGGTGCAGGCTGGCTTCTTGTTTGAGGTGATTGCAGTGCAGCCCAGATAGCACCGTCAGCGTTTGAACGACCCTCAACTGTAATGTTCGTCTTGTTTAGATTCAGCGAAAATATACCGTTGCCAGATCGCAGTGCCAGTGCTGCTCCTAGCGCAATTGTGGCGTGGCCACAAAAGGGTACCTCTGATTCCGGTGAGAAATAACGTACTCTCCAGCTTTCGCCAGCCGGTTCGGCAAATACTGTCTCAGAGAAGCCAACTTCAGCTGCCACTCTTTGCATTTCTTCAGCCGTAGGTAAATTCTCAACAATCACTACACCGGCAGGATTGCCACCGCTGGAGCCATCTGAAAATGCCGCAATTTTTTGCACTTTTAGAGTAGTTGAATTCAGTCTGTCCATAATAGTCGCCTCTCTTGAACTGTTGCTAATCATAGGTCACTGTCGATGTTTCAGTATGTAGTAGACTGGTCTACTTATTAAAACTTAAAAAGAAAGAGAAGCGGTGCTTGGATAGAACAAAGAGAGGAATGCTCCCGAGACCCTTTTCATTGAGAATCGGGAGCATTCCAATAGTTATTTCTGACTGTTGCTACTGTCTGTGACGAGACGAAGACCGGTCACGCCCCAGCGACCCGAAGTGAACTGCGGGTTCTTCATGTCGGCTTTGGGGCCGATGGTGATAACGTCGCAGTTGTGCGGATTGCGCAGCATGTCGAACTGTTCCACGGTGAGGTGGAAGAAGCGCATGACGAAGATGCGGATGGTCAGACCGTGGGAGACGATCAAAGCCTTGTCTTTCTTCTTGCGCTCCATCTGCCGCATGAAGCTCTCGAGAAAGCCAGAGACACGATCATAGGCTTGGACAGGGCTTTCTCCGCGTTCCATCTGGTACCAGAAGTAGCCGATTTTGTCGCGCAGAGGCTTCTGTGCATCCATGCCAGCCTGGCCTTCGTAGCCATGTTCGACTTCACGCAGGCGTGGATCTTCGTAGGTCCGCACCGGCAGTTTGTCGTCAGCGCTGCTGATTAGGCCGGCGCCGACAAAGGCTTCGACCGTGGTCTGCCGCGTCCGTTTATAGGGCGAGAGAAAGACCATGGCTTCGAGCAGATATTCTGGTCCGAGCTTGAGACCGGCGGCATTGGCTTGCTTGATGCCCTTGGGCACGAGGCTGATGCGGTGGTCAGGAGTGTCTTTCGTGTCTTGCTCACCGGTGTTTGCCTCAGAGAGCCCGTGGCGCATGAGTTTTATAATCATAGTTTTGGCACTTTCATTTGATGATCGTGCGCTAGGGCACGAGGAGTTACTCGTCGTTCACACGGCGACCGTTGCGAAACAGCCGATTGAGAGCGGCGGTGCGCTGCTTCTTGATGTCGTCCATGGTCGGGCAAGATTCACCAGCCATGGCTTCCAGTTCTTTGATGCGGGTGGGGATGGGCGGGTGATTCTCGCCGATTTCCCTCCACCAACGGCCGATCTTGCCGCTGACGGTTTTGGGGTCATGGTCTTCGTCTTCGTGCAGGCCGAAGAACAGCATGGGGGCAAGGCCACCCATCATGATCTTGAGCTGCAGCAGCAGACGATTGCGATTGACCCAGTCGTTGATCTTCTGCAGTGCTGTGGCCAGAGCGCAAGGGTTACCCGTCCACTGAGCGGCCAGAGCATCGGCGGCGCTTTCGCGGCTGCGGCTGACGAAGAAGGTGACGAACTTGGCGAAGAAGCTAACCACGGCGAAGACCAGCAGCGTGAAGAAGAAGCCAGCGATACCCACAGCCGGAGCTGCGAAGTTCTTCTTGCCTTTCTTCACCTTGTCAGAGAGCTTGTCGACGAGCAGGCCGTCTTTGTTGCTGACGAAGGCAGCACTGAAAATCCAGGGCATGCCGCCGGCCAGGAGAATGGCGAAGAGCGAACCCATGGTGGCAGTGAGCGAAGTGATAGCGACGTCGCGACTCTTCACGTGGGCAAGTTCGTGGGCCAGTACGGCTTTCAGCTCTTCGTCGGTGAGGTCGACAGCGAAGAGGCCTTCGGTGCAGGCGATGAACGAGTTGCTAGGTGAGCGACCGGTGGCGAAGGCGTTGGGCATCGGAATCGGCGAAACCATTACGTCAGGCATCTTTGCCAGGCCGGTCTTGGGATAGATTTCTTTGACCAGACGCACGAGACGACGGTGGTCGGGGTTGAGCGTGTTCGGGGCTTCGCACTTCATCAGCCTCTTCACCAGATTGGCGCTGTTGTACCAACTGAAGAGAGGCAGAACGACGGTGAACAAGGCCAAGATTACTGTAGCAATCGTGACATTGAGACCGAGCAGGGCGAAGGTGGCGGCGCCAAGGGCAGCCAGTGATACCAGGCCGAGTATGGTGCGAAACCAGTTGGCGCGCAGCTGACTGTCGATTGCCTTCTGATCCACATTGGGAAAGTTGTTGTTTTTCATGGCGTGTCCAAGTTCTTCATCCGCAGATGAGGTTTAGAGTGATTAGTAAGACTGCCTGCACCTTGAGCTGATACCACTTGCGCGGGCAAGTAAGTTCAAGGTGCGTAATGCAGTAATGATTTCTAGATGGAAGAAGGTAGTGTTTGTTTCTGTAGAAGCTAAGAAAAGGGAGAAGTAACGTTAGCTAAAATTCGCGCGTTATTTCCAGTGCCTGCGGTAGGTTGCAGATGAGATAAGAGTTCTTCTTGTAAACCGTGTTTACTTTTGGCGTGAGCCGCGCTTTCTTGGCAACGGGAAACCAAGCGCTTGCGCGTTGCCATTAACTGGTAGTAACCGAAAAGTGAAGAATCACTCTAGCTGCTACTATGCGGGCTATCATGGCAAAAGGCAGTAGGGATAATTGATAGTTGCAAAGTAATGGCTGTTATTCAAATCTATTCTCATTTTTCGCAGCAGTCGCAGTGGCACTGGTCACTATCCTTCCTGCTAAGTCTGCAGAGAAATACATAAAGCTGACGCAGCAGAGCTGCACTAGGGGCAAGATGATTGTTTATCTCTCCCCTAAAGCCGTCTTTGTTGACTGCGTGGCCCGCGGTTATTGCGTGGTGTGCAAGGCACCAGAGTGGAAAGTGACGATGTATTCGCCTAAGTCGAAACGCTTTTACGAAGAAACTGCTGCTACCTGGAAAAACCGCAGTCAGGTTAATCTCATGGATTTACTCGCCGCGCGCATGTCGGGAATGAAGGTGCAGAAAGTGCAACATGACCTATTCTTGGGGCATAAAGTTACCCTCTTGCGTATGAAACAAGATTTTGAATCACACCTGCGAGATTCGACTGTACTGCATGAAAATGAGTATGGCTCTTACTATATCTGCAACGATTTCAATCTTCCCAGTCAATGCAGTGAATTTATGGTTTGGTTTTTTAAGCTGCCTCCAGTGGTTCCAGCTCAGGGAATTCCTCTTAAATTTATCCACGTTGATAATGCTCAAGGCACTTATAATCGCCTTAATACGCTGACGATTGCGCCTGCTGAAGTCGATAGCAAAAAGCTCACTGTTCCACCAGGTTATGAACGTACTGCGTCTGAAACCATGATGTTGCTTGACAAATCAAATGAAGGTGCTTTAGAAGAATTGTGGGATGTGCGCACCCCCTCGCTGCGATCAAGTGATGGAGCCAAAAAAGAAGCCTTAGTTTGGCCTTGCGCAATTACTAGTGACCAGGAAGTAACTGAATGATGTCGTCGCTTCTTCCTTCGTTTAGCAAATCTTCTTGGCTTTTTGCTGACTTGTATTGATCGGGAATGGTGAAGCTTTTGCTACTAACTGCCTGGGTTTTGACGCTCAGCAGTTGGAGCTCTTTTGCTATTTTGTTTTTGTTGTTTACTGTGGTCAGTTGCAGGGGCAAGCCTTCGGCCGTAGGCAGTACATACATTTCCTGAATATGTCGCACCACTTTTGGTGGAATTATTGTGCTCGGTTCTATCCAGTATTCCGCTGAATGGAGCAGCAACTTTTGCCAATGGCGATAGCCTGCTATCAGTGCCGGCTCGCCGTTCATTGAAATTTTCTTGACTGAGCGCCCGTTGAGAATAGCTTTTTCAGTTTTGCCTGGTTTTAGTATGCTGGTATCGCAGTTTCGGTAGAGGCTTACAGTCATCATCGAGCAAGCGCGAAACTGCCCTGGCGGTGCCACGAAATATTTCTGCTCTGCCGGGTTGAGCATAACCATGCGCCATTCTGGTGGGTGGGATATTAGGGCAATATTTTTGCTTTTCCAGTTCAGCCTTATGCCGGCCTTTGACACGATCAGTTGGCAGGGGCCTAGAATTTGGCTATTTTGCTCGTAAACAGTAGCCATAGTTGTTGGCTCTGTCGCTTTGCTACTGGCAGTGCCATGGCTGCCCAATACTGTGGCCAGAAGAACGGCTATGAGCAAGTTATGTCGCAGTTGCCGGGTCATGTCTTCCTCTGCTTTGCTGCTAAAGACTATTTACCCGCTCTAGGGTCTTTGGTCCTTTGTCTTGATACTATATAGGTGCATAGATGCGGCGCCAAAAAATTGATTAAGTGGGGCCTGGGCTGCAGTAGATTTCAAAACAGCAGGGAACAGGCATCATGCCTGTTCCCCACTGTATGAAATCGTGTTACTGCTTGCGATTGCAAGCAATAATTTCAAAATAGTTGTAGTAAACCGTCTCGCCTTCGTGAGTCTGTTCCAGGCTCAGTTCTTCCAGATGAATCACTTCCATCCCGGCGAGCATGGCTTCGACTTCACTGCGAGTGCGGCGCACGACGTGGTTCATGCCCTTGTAGTGGTTGGGGCCGAAGAGCTGACCGACGAAGTATCCGCCGGGCAGCAGGGATGCCCTTATGGCCTGCCAGACAGCATCGAAGCTCTCCGCTGGGCCATAGGGCAGTGAAAGCAGAGCCGCAACCAGAGTGGCGCCGCTCCAGCTTGCGTCGCTGAATGACGCCACCCTGGTCTCAAGGTTGTCTTTGTGCTGTGTCGCCTCGGGGCGCTGCAGCAGGGCGTCGACACCAGCTTGGCTGTAGTCGATGGCCAAGACTTTCCAGTCGCGGCGCAGCAGCTCTACCGTGTCTTTGCCGGTGCCGCAGCCCAGGTCTACAGCCAAAGGTGTGCTCGTATCACCCGCTGCTCTGTCGGCCTCGATAAACGTCAAGGTCTTGAGCAATAGAGCTGCCGGGCCTGCTTTGGCAGCTTCCAGCATCTGGTAATAGCTAAGAAAGTCTTCCGGCTTGAGCACAGTGTTTGTGTCCATAGCGGTATTTCCTCTTGATGTTTCGGTCAGAGTTTCTTTGGCGCTGGCCTTTCAGTTGGCGCCGAATTCGTCGCAAGCGGCGATGAGCGCGCTGCGGATGCCCGGTTCCGACATCGAGTGACCAGCATCACCGACGACCACGAACTTGGCCTCAGGGAAGGCCTGATGCAGCTCATAGGCCGTGGTGATCGGGCAGACCATGTCGTAGCGACCCTGGACGATGGTGGTAGGAATGTGGCGGATGCGGTCGATGTCATCGAGCAGCTGCGAGTCAGAGCGCAGGAAGCAGCCGTTGATGAAGTAGTGGCATTCGATGCGGGCGAAGGCCGTGGCGAAGGTCTCGTCGCCGTTGCGCGCGATCAGTTCATGATCGATGTGCAACTTGGAAGAGCAACCTTCCCACTTGCTCCAGGCCTGGGCAGCGGCTGTACGAACGGCGATGTCCTTGCTGGTCAGGCGCTTGTAGTAAGCCTTGACCATGTTGCGCCGCTCCTTGACCGGAATCTGCTCCAGATACTGCTGCCAGTAATCGGGAAAGATTTCGCTGGCGCCGAACTGGTAGAGCCAGTCAAGCTCTTTCTTGCGGCCGAGGAAGATGCCACGCAGCACAAGCTCGCTGACCCGCTCGGGATGGGTCTCGGCATAGGTAATGGCCAGGGTGCTGCCCCAGGAGCCGCCAAAGACCGTCCAGCGGTCGATGCCGAAGTGTTGACGCAGGGCCTCGATGTCGCTCACCAGGTCCCAGGTGGTGTTGTTCTCCAGGGAGGCAAAAGGCAAGCTCTTGCCGCAGCCGCGCTGGTCGAACATGATGATGCGATAGACATCGGGGTTGAAGAGCCGGCGATAGCTCGGTTGCGTACCGCCGCCGGGGCCACCGTGCAGCAGCACCACCGGCTTGCCAGCGGGGTTGCCCGACTCTTCGAAATAGATCTGGTGGCCACCCGAAACAGCGAGCATGCCCGCGCAGAACGGCTCGATTTCGGGATAGTAATCACTGGCAGCGCGAGGGGCTGCTGGAACATTCTTACTCATGATGGTTTCCTTTTGTACTTGCGTACTTTTTGATTTTCTGGTTATTGAAACTGTCTGGCGACGGTCTCGGTGAAACGACGCTGTCTGACCACGCGCCCGTTCTGGCTGAACATGGTGCGGGTGACACTGATGTAGAAGTTGTGCTCGTCTGATTGCACGAGAATGCGGGTGCGCAAACGCAGATGCTTCCCTTGAGAAATCATCGTGGTCTGCGCTATGCCCAAGTACTTCGAGCAGGCAGGATTGGCCGGATTGGTGCTCCAGGTGTTGTTGGTCTCCACGAGGAAGGTGCGCTTCACCCGGTTAGCGCCTTTCTTGGCACGCCCTTTGCTCTTGTCGATGACATAAGCGCTGCGAGCTTTGATGGTGTGCGATTGCTCTCCCGTGCGCTTGTTGACGCGATTGAAAGTCTCGGTGTCGGGCTTACCGTCTTGCTTAGAAGCCGGGAAGTCGATACTCCAGCTGTCTGGGGAGCCCTGCTTCCTTGCCAGCTTCGGCAACTGACGCACTTTGTGAACATCCACTGGCACCGTTGGCAGTGTCAGTGTGGCGCTTCCGTCAGCGATCACAGTCGAGACCATGCTGTCTGCCGAGGGCCAAGCCATCGGAAACTGAGCATTGGCAATGGCCAGACGAATTTTGTGACCCTTGGCGAAAGTCCAAGTGGTGAAGTGCAAGTCAAGCTCAAGCTCGTAGACTTCATTTGCACCAGGCAGACTGGGAGCCAGTCGACTGACGCGATGAGCGGGATTGGCGAGAGCCCCGGTGATCAGGGCAACGCTGCCGTCGGGGGCAACGTCTTCCAGTCTGAAAGTCCACTTGGCCTTGGGCGAAGTAGAGCTGACCGACAGTTTGACCTTGGGGTTGCCGATGATTTGCAGGGCTTCCTTAGCCGGCTCACTATCGAACACCAACGATTGGGCGTCATCTGCGGCCATGTCGCCGGTTTTGTTGCCCCACCAGGTGCCAGCCGCCGTGCCCGCGAAAGGCTGGTAGGCGAGCGTGACATGACTGGCGAGCTTGTCTTGGCCTGTCGTCTCAGCCTGCGCAGCGGTCTCAACATGAGTTTTGACACGACTGCGCCGCAGCTTGCCGCTCGCAGTGAGGAAGAGCTTGAGGTCCTTCCCGCCTTGGGCTGGCAGCGTGTCTTTGCGCCAATAGCCAGGCACGGTCTCGATGTCGAGATCGGGCTTGTGGCCGTGGCGGACGAACACCATCAGCTCTTTCTTGTTCTTGCTGTTGCGCTTGTTGCTGACTGATTCTGGTCGCAGATAGCGGTTGAACCAGTCAGAGAGGGCTTCCTGCCATTCGTAGTTCGGGCCTGGTTGGCCTTCGTCGGGGCAAGAATGTTCCCAGGGGCCAATGTCGCAGCGCACCGGTACATCGAGCTCTTGGAACATGCGAGCTGTGGCTGTGCGATAGCCATCCAGCAGACCACCAATCAGGTAGACCGGAATGTTGATCTGGCTGGGGTCTTCCCGCAGAGACTTCTTGCGCCAGAAATCGCCGTCGAGCTGATTGTTCAGGTAAGTGAACAGCCAGGGGCGATGGTTGAAGCGTTGGGCAAAATAGTCTGCATCAAGCTTGTAGTCAGGCGTGCGCGGCAAACCCAACTCGTGATTGATGAAAAGGTGATAGGGGTCGATGTGCAGATTGCCGTCGATGTAGTGCATGTCGTCTTGATATAAATCGTCGGATGCATGCACAGCGTGAATGGCTTTTAGAGCCGGGGGACGACGCATGGCCATCTGAATCGAGTTGAAGCCGCTCCAAGAAACACCGAGCATACCGACATTGCCATTTGCATCAGCGCGGGCAGCCAGTTGCTTGATGATCTCTTCGCAGTCGCGCATCTCGGTGTCAGAATATTCGCGCTCGGGAATTTCTCCTTCCGATGCTCCAGTGCCGCGAATGTCAACCTTGACGGTGATGAATCCGAGCTGGGCCTGGTAGCTGAAAAAGGGGTGGTCGACGACATAGAAGGTGTCGTCTTTGCGGTAAGGCAGGTATTCGAGCAGAACCGGGAAGGTTTCACCGCGCCGACGTGCCTTGGGGATGTAAGAAGTGGCTGCCAGTCGAACACCGTCCGGCATGAGCAACCAACTCTTCTCAATCGTAAACTTATAGCGCCTTGCGGCTGCCGAACTTTTAGTCTGTGAAACATTGGTACTCATGACACTGATTCCATGGGCGGGTTGCTTCTTCTGACCGTATGGCTCAGAAGAATTTGTTAGGGGGTGGCTAGTTAGAATGGTTTTGGCTTTCAGCCTGAAATCGAATAGAAGTAATATGTGCCTTGAGAACCTAAGTGAACGCCTGTTACTTAATCAAGAGACTGCTAAGACTAGTGAGTTCTATATTATTTCTGTGAAGCTGCACAATTGACGCAAGCTGGCGCACCACCTGGCAACCCAAGCTAATAAATAGTGAAATATTGGCCTTCGGGTAGTAATCAAGATATCTTTTGCCTGGCTAGATCGTGGAATATCAGCGCGTAACTCTCAAACTACTCACGCAAAGAAAACCTTCCTCCAACAAACAAACAAACCAAATAAGCCAAATCACTGTTAGACCCCCGCGTTGTATGCACACGTTGTGCTGAGGAGTTGCAGATGTACGTTGTGCATCTTGGGTCTAGTGGAAAAATTGGCTTCTAGTCTTGGTTTGTCTTACATAACCATAAATGGGAACCCATATGACTCTCAAGAACAAAGTAATGTTCATCACCGGTGCCTCCCGCGGCATTGGTTTGGCCATTGCTCTCAAAGCCGCCAAAGACGGGGCACGCATTGTCATTGCGGCGAAGACTGCTGCTACCAATGACAAACTTCCTGGCACCATCTACAGTGCTGCTGCCGAAATCAATGCTGCCGGTGGCGAAGCCCTTGCTATTCAGTGCGATGTGCGCGATGAAGAGCAGATCAAAGCGGCCATCGCCAAGGCAGTAGAAACCTTTGGTGGCATCGACATTGTCGTCAACAATGCCGGCGCCATCCAGCTCACCAACACCGAACAGACCGAGATGAAGCGTTTCGACTTGATGCAGTCGGTCAACGCTCGCGCTGTCTTCATGGTGGTCAAGCACGCCCTGCCCTACTTGAAGAAGAGCACCAATGCCCACGTGCTCAACCTTTCGCCGCCTCTGAATCTGGATGCTGACTGGTTGGCTCCGCACCTGGCCTACACTCTCTCGAAGTACGGCATGAGCCTGTGTACCCTTGGTCAGGCTGCTGAGCTGAAGAAATTTGGTATCGCTGTCAATTCGCTCTGGCCTGAAACCGCTATCGATACATCGGCAATTCGCAACCTGCTCGGTGGCGATCAGTCGGTGCAGGCTTCGCGCAAACCCGAAATCGTCGCTGACGCTGCTTACTGGATTTTCAACCAGCCAGCGGCCACTTGCAGCGGTAATTTCTTCATCGACTCAGCTGTTCTCACCGCTGCTGGTGAAACGGATCTGACGAAGTATGCAGTGGACCCAACTGCCACGCTACTGCCTGACTTCTTCCTCGGCAAGCCCCCCAAGGTGCTGCCCAAGGTGAAGGCGATGGAACCGGCGGCGGCAAAGGCTGATGGTGCTACTGTGGTTGCTGCTGATGCGGCGACGGTGGCTGCGACTGATGCGACGGTGGCTCTCAAGGCTGAAACCGCTGTTGTCGCTCCGAAATACAAGTCTTTCAGCGTCACTGTGGCCGATCATGTGGCAACACTGGTCTTCACCAACGCCAAGCGCTCCAATGCCATGGCAGAGGCCTTCTGGACCGAATTTCCCCAGGCCATCAAAGAGCTGGTTGCTCGGGGTGATACTCGGGCGCTGGTGATTTACGGCGAAGGCGACCACTTCTCTGCTGGTATCGACCTGGCCATGTTCCAGAGCCCGACTCTGGCACCGGCTCTGGCTAATCTGCACACGACCGAAGGCAAAGACCATCTGCTGCAGGTGATCACCCGCATGCAGGATGCTTTCACTGCCATCGAGAAGGCGCCATTCCCTGTGATTGCTGCCATTCACGGTGTCTGTCTCGGGGCTGGCTTGGACCTGGCTGCTGCTTGCGATTTCCGCTATGCCTGCAGTTCGGCGTCCTTTGCCATCGAAGAGATCAATCTGGGCATCATGGCCGACCTGGGCAGCTTGCAGCGCTTGCCGCTGATCATGCCTGCTGGTCTGGTGCGCGAGATGGCCTTCACCGGCATGCGCATCGCCAGCGACCGCGCTGTGTCGTCGGGCCTGGTCAATGCGGTCTATCCCCTCAAGGATGACCTGATCAAGTTCGTCATGCAGACCGCGCAGGTGATGGCAAGCAAGTCGACCAAGGCTGCTTCTGCTACCAAGCAGTCGCTCAACTATGGTATCGACCATGGTGTCTTTGAGGCGCTGCATCTTACCGCTAAGCTGCAGACTCGTGTGATTGACCCGGTGGAAATCGTGGCCAACATCAAGAAGCTGAAGAAGGGCTAGAGCTGGGATTCGGACTAGAACGGTACTAGAACGGTACTGTCTCTGGCCTGAACTTCTGCTTGCTGCTCGATAACTAGAAGGAAGAGTGTGGCCAAAAGCTGCACTCTTCCTTTCTTTTTTTCTTTTGCGCAATTTGTAGTAGACCGGTCGGTTAACTTGAATCAGTTACAGTTTACAGAACTTAGCGGCCTGGTGAGCACTTAATGTTGCTCAGTAGAAATGTTAGAATTCACGCTCTCTGCCTCTTTGAATAGGTGTGGTTGAATGCCCGATGTACAAATGCCAACGAAGATCGGTCGATTGGCTGTGGCCGGGATCTTCGCCTTTTCCTTGAGCAGTTCAATTTCTTTGCCAGCTGACAGTTCGGGATCAGCCAAATTGCGCCAGGCCAACAACAAGGCTCATGCTTTGATAGTTAGTGGTCAGACTGAGAGTTCTATTGATGGTCTTATACTGCGTGCCAAGCAGAATCCGGGCTCGCTTCAAGCTCGCCAGAATCTCGCTAAGGCTTACTGTAACCTGGGGTTGAAAAATCGCGACAAGCCTACTGTGATGATTGACAGCTTGTGGCGCAGTATGGCTGTTAATTTGAATGATCCAATCGCTGTTAAAAATCTTCGAAATGCTGTGACGCTTTTGGGCAAGGATCCCAGCTCACCAGCCGCGCATGTCGCTTTGGCCCAAGATTGTCTTAATCGCAATTGTCTTTACGGCGCCTACATAGAGTACTTGGAGGCCCTTTGGCTTAAGCCTAATGAGGACCTGACAAAGGAGCTCAATCTTGTTGAGGAGCGGATTAGAGTGGCTCCGTCTGCGGAGGGCCTGAATTGGTTAGCGAAGTTAGCTCTAACTGATGTGCCTGACGCTGAGATCTTCGTGCCAAATGCTTTGGATATTTCATTGCAGACGTATATGAGAGATCTACAAAGGAAAATAAAGCAGCATTGGAACGTCAAAAGCTTTGCCAACAAGGGAAATCGTATGATGGTCAATTTTAAAGTTAAACGTGATGGAGCTATTTCAAACCTTAGGGTGATTGCTTCGAGCGGTGATGCAACAGTTGATCAGGCTGGTCTTAAGGCTGTTCAAGAGATCGGCACCGCTCCACCACTGCCACCTGGCACTCCGGAGTTTGTTACCATTGAGTTTTCCTTTAACTATAATATGGGTTCGGTGGAATCATCGCGCGCAGCGATTGTGAAAGTACTTGATGCTAAAAGTAAGGAACTATCAATTCTCGAGAACCAAGGTATTTTTAGTAAGCGGTTTTTACCTAAAAAGTTGGTAGAGATTGGCGAAAATGAGCTGTTGCTGGGTGATTATCAGAAGGCCTATGCCACTTTCGTTCGCGCTGTGGAGTTGTATAAAACAGCGCCTAGATTAAGTAGGGGTTTGCTCGCAGCTCTTGCTGGAAAGGCAGATTGCCAGCAGTTATTGGAAGATAGAAAAGCTGCGATTAATACCTTAACTGAGGCTCTTGCTATTGCCGAGAATGACCTTCACCTGAAAGATTCTGAAATTGTCAGTTTGCTCGAACTCTCAGGAAAGGTCCTCTACAAAGACAATTCGATTCAACAGGCTGAAAAGATGTTTGACAGAGTGCGAAAAGCGAAGACTGCAAATTGAATTAAAAATGCAACAACCATCTATCTGTATTCTCTGCGGCCGGAGCGGTCTCGCTGGTTACTCTGCGAAGCCAGAGCTAGGCTCGCACATCTGCAAAGATTGTGTGGAATTGCACAATCAGAAGATGCTCGAAGATGAGTGGTTCAAGGATGAACACGAACTTCAATTGATGATCCTGCACGTACTTTTCGGTGTTCGACATACCCGCCAAAGTAAAGGTTGTACCGTTGCGATGGTCTCTGATTGCATTGGACTTGAAGGAGTCGACATCCGTCCAGCCATTTCTCAGCTACGTCGCAACAAAGACATCGAAGCAGAACAGGGAAAATTCTTTATCACCGACCAAGGAGCTGCCTATTTGCTTGAGCAAATCCCTGCGTTAAGGAAGCTCTTTGACGCAGAATAAACTTTCTTAGTCTCTATACGCGACTTAAAGACTGGGCCTTGGGTGACCTTAGTTTGGCCACTGAGAATTCTGTAGCACAACTCTGTAACCATCTGGGTCTTCGAAAGTCTTTCCTTGCACGTCCCAGTATGGGTTGAACGATGGCACTGCTTCATATCCGCAGCTCAACATGCGCGACACTGCGGCTTCCCACGCTGTTTTTTCTGGCAAATAGAAAACAATAAGATTGTCTTTGCTTGGCGCTTTTCCGGCGCTATGACCCAGGCATTTTGTAAATTCAAAATGATAGGCACAATCTGGTGAGCCAATCATAACGCCGTCGAATCCTTGGTGATTTTCAAAGCGGCTCAGCTCTTGCAGGCCCAGTCCATCAACGTAGAAACGAACGACATCTTCAATGTTATCGCTCGGTCTTGCCACGCGAAGTTTTGGGCTAACTGGCTTGAAGAGATCGTCTGTCACGGTCAGGGTGAAGAGAACTTCGACTTTCTCCAGAAGGCACTCAGACTGCCTAGCGCGCACCAAGTCGACTCCGAGTGTTTCTTCTACAAGTTCCCAATGGGCGCGATCTGGCCACTGTGCATAAGCAATCCAAGTACCCTGATCGCTTTCATGCAACCTTGAACCATAGGAGCCGTGTTGGCTGAAAATGGCCTCAGTGATAATGCGCCAAGTGTCTCTAAATTCGTTTTCTTTGCCTGATTTGACTTTCCATTGGTAGACTGCGCAAAACATCCTTGCCTCGCTAGAAAATATATCGGCTTATTCTATAGCGAAAAAATGTTATTGAAAACAAGTTCGTAGGGCGATGGAGTGTATTCAGATGCGGCTTCGCTTTTGGCTTTGTCGGCAGCCATAGCAGCCTGATACTGATAGCCTCGTTTAATCAGCTCAGCGTCAGCCGGATTTTGACCGTAGGTAGATTCCCCAGCAAAAGGGTTGAGAATGTCGAGGGGGCTGCCCCACTCACCATTTGTCTTACCATTCAGATTTTTCGCCAAGCCGTTGTACCAAATTGATTGGTCATAGCTGAAGCCCATTTCGCTAGCATAGACTCCCCAGGCGACATTGCCCCAAGCTTGAAACTGCCCACCTTTCTGCTTGTCGTCCCAATCTCCCTTGTCTTCAGTTTTTTCTTTGATGAAGGAAAGGGCATCAGTGATATTGAAAAATTCATAAGGGTGATTTCTCGCTTCTTCGCTTCTCTCAGCCAGTAATTGCTTCCAGTTGCTTGGCATTTCTTGCACGACGGCGCGATGGGGTTCTCTTTCTAGTTTGCATTCGCTGCCGTCAACAATAACGCGGGAGCCGTCATCGCTCTTGCATGAGCTGGTTATTTTGGAGCCGTCTGGTAAGAATCTGGTGGCGTATTTACTACCATTGTCTTGGGCCGGTTTATCTTTTAACAGTTCATCCCTGACAATTACTTCGCCATTGCTGTTGGCTTTGACTGCGTATGCGTCACCTTTAAACGGCACGGAAATATTTGCTTCGCTAAATTTTTGCCAGCCATTAACTTTCCCTGTGTCGTCAAAAGTGGCGGCAAATCTGCTTTTGTCTGGCGCCGTGAACTCGATTAGGTCGTCGCCGTTATACTTCAGTGATTGCACGGTTACGCCAGCGGCGTTCATAACCACCACAGCCTTAGTGGTGCCTTCGAAAGTAGTTAGTGTTGACGAGGCGGCCGTTGTGAATTTGCCCTGGTCAGTGCCGGTATCATAAGAAGTAAGCTCAGAGCCATCGGGACGAATTATTCGTTGCACATAGTCTTTGCCTTGTGATGAGTCATTTTCATCTTTTGGTATTTGATAGGTAATGGAGATATTGCCTTTTTCGTCTACCTTGAAGTCGGCAAGCTCCTCGCCGGCTGGGTTAATTATGTTGGTGCGATACCACTTTCCATCGGCTCTTTTTTCGATTTGGTCATCGTTGCGATCGTTGAACTTGGCTGGCTGGCAGTCGGCGTCGAGGGTTAAGCGATCTGCCGGTTTCAACTGCTCCACCGCTTTGAGCTTAAGGCTGTCTAGGGTAGCCAGGCATGGCAAGGTGGGTTTGAAGAAAATTCCAGTTGACTGCCAGTCTTTCCACACATCAGGCATGAGGTGCTGGTGGGGAGCTCCAAGCAGTTCTATCGCAGGGGAAGGTTTATGGGCTGGGGTGTCTCCGCTCTGCAGCATAATTTATCCTTCGTAAGGTGCCGATGTTGGTAGCGACACTCCATTTGTAACTGTGCTATCTAACAGTGACGTAACACTAATTGAGCACACAAGTAGATTGATTAGTTCTTAAAGTGTTTTTGCGAGTTGAGGCCGATTGAAGCTTGAGCCCAGGTGGCAAGCTCTGCTGCATCCTGGGAAAACTCTCTGCTATGAAATCAAGGTTGCTTGTGTGGCCGGTGAGTAGTTTCACCTGATTTTCACGTCTGACTGTTTATCTTATCCATTACTTACTAGATTACGGCCCAGACTGTACACCACCGCAAAGATTCTCCCCCCCTACTTCGCTTTAGTTGAGTACATGGCTGACGTTGAGACAAAACCAATTGAAAAAGTAGAAGCAATTGATTCAGCCAGTAAGCCAGCTGACAATAGCCCTAACGTGCTTGATCTGTATAAGTCGGCACAGCCTGATTTATTTAAACCAAACGGTTCTAGTCTCAGTGAGGCAGATAAAATCTGCGGCAAGCTTCAGCTAGAAGATTCGCAAGCTAAGTCATGCTCTCAAGAATTACCTCCAACAGAGACAAGTTCGCATAGCGCCAGTAGTGGTCCAGAAAGTAACTACTCAGCTAGTTCGTCAGCTAGTTTTTCAGGCAATTCCTCAAGCGATTCAAGTACCTTTTCTCGCGCTGAAGCCGGTGATGCTGGTAAGGCCGTTTCCTCTGGTGGACCAGAATTCAGTCGGTTAGGTGATAGTGTTGCTTCCTCTGGTATGCCGCTCGGCAGTGATCAGCAAGCTCGCAAGCCGATCTTCGAAGCTGGTGCGCCAAATTCTGAATTGCAGAAGCAAGCTGCGCGATTGCTTGAGGCCGCTGAAGCCAGTGAGCCTGGTTCGTCGCTTGCTGTGAGTGAGCGAATGAACCGCTTTGAGAGAGCAGCACGGGAAAGAGGGGTGAGCGAGAGCGAGGTAGCTAAAACCTTTAGCGAGGTGGCCAGGCTTTATGAGGCCAAGGACAATCCCAGCCTTCCTATCGACATAAAACAGCGTCAGGCATTAGCTCGCCAGGTTTTAGACAATGCAGCCGACCCAACCTCTATTGACCAAGGATCGCACAATACTTGCAATGTCACCACCCTTGAGTCTCGGGCATATTCCCGCACCCCTTCGGAGGCAGCAAGGATAGTGGCTGATGTGGCCACAACTGGGCATTACACTTCTCGCGGCGGCCTCACCGTTAAGCTTGACAAAGATTCGCTCACTGCTCACAACGGTGCGGAGAACTTGACGAAGACAGATGGAGTAAGGGACTTTTCTGGTCAGCTTTTTCAGGTGGCTGCGGTCAATCTCGCCTATCAGAAAGAGAACCCCAATATTCGTTATGAACAAAAACCACAGAAACCCGGTCAGACACCTCCTGATAACGGAGAGCGGCTGATGGACTACTCGACTAACCCTCCGACTGAAGTCGGCCGACCAAATATCCTTTTTCGTGCCTTAGGATCTGAAGATAAAGGAGTTCGTCAGCCCAATTTGTATAGTAGCAACTTGCGCGATGTTGGTAACGAGATCACTGGTGAGAAAGATAAAGACTGGCTTTTGGATTCCACAAACGTCAAATCTAGACAAGACTTTGAAGACAAACTGGCCCAAGCTAAACGTGACGGAAAAATGCCTGTGGTGGTGGTCTTACACACAGGTAATGAGCCTTTCCACACTGATAGTGGTAATGGTACTGCTGGTGGTAGCGGCGGTTGGCACGTGGTAAATGTCACGGATTACCAAGCCGGACCACCATCTCGCATTGCCGTCGACAATCAATGGGGTAAGAGGGCTGATCACATTTCAGCTAACAGTCAAATAAGTCCAGATATGCTCTATTTTTCTACGAAGGATCCAAAAGATAGTTCGCAGGCGTTAGAAATGGCTCAGAGAGCAAGAGAGCAGAAGAAAGAAGGTAATTACGACGAGCGCTTTCAGTTAGAGGCCCTGCGCAAGCTTAATATGACAGCAAACCTTTCGGATGACCGTTACTTGTATCAGCTTAAAGCGACAGTTCGAGAATTTGATGGTATGTATAAAAATGGCAGCCTTGCCAGGCCAGAAGGTTCGTGGCAGAGTCGATTGAACCATATTTACGCTATGCCGATTTCTTCTCAGCTGCAAGTACTAGTTCAGATGAAAGATTCCGGCACCATCAGCAAAGAGAGTTTTTTGCAAGTAGCCGCAGATAGTTACGGTAGATCGGAGGCCAAAGGTACACATGATGGCAACAATCCTTTTCTTTTGCGCTTTCAGATGAAGCAAATTTCTGATGGCTTGCCGCCAGAGCAGCGATCGGCTTTCCAACTAGAAATGCTTGCTGCCGTAGGCAGATATAAGAGGAAATAAGAGAACAATGGGTGAGAAGATGGGACCAGTTGATAGAATAGAACTGCAAAATAGTAATGATCTTACTCGACCAAAAGCGGCCGATCATTTTATTGTTGAGATAGCTCAAGGCATTAAAGACAAGGCTGCGAATTCTTTTGCCGTCGGGCAAATTGATCATATTGCTATACCTAGAAACTGGCAGCAGAGCACTGCTCCTTTTGAGAGCGCTACTGGAGCATTTACGGCATTCAAAAGCGATAAAGCTGAGGATGCCTTGCTTTGTTTCTATAGTCGCGGCGGTTCTCTTGATGAGATTTCTGCTAAAGCCTTTAGAGATGTATTGGCTAAACCGCCCCATCATCTTTCGGCTGAAGAGCTAACTAGTTTAAAGTCGGTGTTGAGAGAGCGTGTTCCAGGAGAGAACTTCAAAATAACCCAAGCAGGTACGCAAGCAGTAAATGGTCAGAACGTACTGTTTATTGAGGGGCAGCATCTAAATGCCGATTTGCATGTGGCGGCTATATACATAAATGCCGATGGTGATGGTCGCAATGTTCAGGAGGCTTACTTTCAGGCTCCCTCCGCAAGCTATCCTCAGGGGCGTTTGCAAGCAATGGAATCGTTTAGGAGTATGCGCTTAAACGACAATTCTATGTTGAATAAGCTTTACTTGGCACCTCTCAAGTAGAAGCATTTTTGATTGCATTCCTGAGCTAGTAGCCCGCACTGTTTGACAAGTTGATTTAACCGTTCAGTTACTTTAATTCCGCAACGATGTGGCAGGATATACTGAAGCTAGGCTAAAACTTCTCTAGCTCTGAGGGATGTCAGAAATAAACCCATGGTAAAACCAGCTGGAGCTGACTTTGCTACCGGTGATATCGTCGGTAATACCTACGAGGTGATCGATTACATTGGTCGTGGCGCCATGGGCTATGTCTATCACGTTCGCCACACTGGTCTTCCTAAAGAGTATGCCCTCAAGACCTTAAGCCCCGATCAAATTACTGAGACAGCATGGTTGCGTTTTCAGATTGAAGCGCAGTCAATTGCCAAAATGTTTCATCCTAATATCATTACTATTCATAATTTCGCTGTACACAAGGCGCCTGGTCGAGTTGAACAGCCTTTCTACGTGATGGATCTCTTGGCTGGTACGAGCTTGATGGAAGAGCTGCGGGACAATGACGCTCTTTCCTTAGAAAGAGCGTTAGCGGTGTTTACGCAGGCCGCCAGTGGAATTGGCTATGCCCACAGCAAAGGAATCATTCATCGCGACATCAAGCCTGGCAATGTTATGTTGCTCAAGCAGCCTGACGCCAGCGGCGCTACAGTCAAAATAGTTGATTTCGGTATCGCCAAGTTGACCGCTGATAGCGACCTGGCCCAGCAGCATCTAACCAGCGCTGGAGAGGTTTGTGGCAGTCCGCTCTACATGAGCCCAGAGCAAGGGCTGGGGCAGGCTGTCGATGCGCGCAGCGATGTCTATTCGCTTGGAGTTAGTTTTTTCGAAGCCCTGACTGGAGATCTGCCCTTCAAGGCTAATTCAGCAGTGGATATTATGCTTTTGCACCAGAGTGCGCCGGTACCCAAGCTCAATTCTATTTCTGATGACGTTGAGTTTCCTGCTGTTGTGCAGCAAGTTATTGAAGGCATGATGGCGAAAGACCCTAGCGTGCGCTATCAGAATATGCAAGAAGTCGTAGCCGATCTTGTGGCCATTCAGCTAGGCAGCCCGCTTCCTTCTGCATCTGCATCATCTACTACTACTTCTTCTTCTTCTTCTTTGGCGAGCGGCGTTGAGCATGAAGCTGAGTCAGAGTTGGCAGTTGAAGCTGATAGCGATTCTCAGACAGACATAGAGGAGAGTGGATCTTCTTTGCCAAGTAGATCTGACTCGCCGATGGTGTCTGCTGGGCGCTCGCGGCCCACGGCTCAGATGGTGTTTCTGGGGCTCTCGGTGGCTGCTGCAGTGATCTCGTCTTTAGCTTTTCTGGCTATTAAATCGGCCGGCAAGCAATCTTCGCTCTTGTCGTCTTCCTCTGCTTCATCTACTTCATCTACTGGTTTGGCCCCAAAGTTGCCGTCGCGCTCACAGTCTGGAGCCGTTGCCAGTGCCGGTTCGAAGGCGCCTAATGCTAGCTCAAGTTCTAATTCAGAAGATGAAAAAGACAAACATAAAATTGATCCAGAAGAAGATAAAGAGCCGGGTCAGTCACTGAAGGAAACTACTCCCTTTGCCACTGTGCGCCAGGTAAAGGGTCGAAGGATTGTTAGCTTTGATTTTCCTACTGAAGCGCTAATCGGCAAGATTTATTCTTGGAATGAGGACACCGGCGAGGAGCGAATAGTCAAGGCTAAAGGACGCTTGACCTACAGTAAAGGCGAATGGCTCTGCTTTATTCCTTCGCGCATTATTGCTAAGTATCCGCAGTATCTCAAGCGTTTTCAGCCAGGCCTGCTAGCCGGTATACGTTTAAATGAAAATTCAGATAGTGATCAGATTTTGGAGTTTTGTACGATTATTCCAGGTGTCAAGTACCTAGAACTTCACAGAACTAACAAGTTGACCAGTGACTGTGTTGCTTCGCTCAACAAGTTTACCGAGTTAGATGAGTTTGACGGCTACCATAGCACCGTAGGTGGTATTAATTTGGCGCGCGCTACTTGCTGGGACAAAATCGAGAAATTTCACTATAGTCATTGTCCCAATGTCACACCTATGCTTGTAAAGCTTAAGTCATGCAAAAAATTGACATTGTTAGATGTGCACCAGAGCAACCTTACCTACCAAGACTACAAAGCTATTTCAGAACTCACTAACTTGCGAGAATTGAAATTTGAGAGCGATCGCATAACATTGAACGAACTCAAGTTACTCGCAAATTTGCCCAACCTTGAAGCTATCGAACTTTATGACTGTGGGCTGGTAGAGGAAGCTATACCGATATTGCGTCAGTTTAAGGCTCTCAAAGTCTTGCGGATGGAGACAGAGAAAACTACTGTCAAGCTTCGTGATAAATTTAAAGCAGGCCTGCCCGGTGTGAAAATAGAGTAGTGATAGTAAATGGGAACCGCTTCTGGAAAAATGCAGCAACCGCCTGTCTTGTTCGACGATATACTAAAACTAGACCAAAACTTCTTTAGACCTGAGGGATGTCAGAAGTAAACCCATGGTAAATCCGGTTGGTGCTGATTTTGCTCCAGGTGATATCGTCGGTAATACCTACGAGGTTATCGATTACATTGGTCGCGGCGCCATGGGCTTTGTCTATCACGTGCGCCATGTGGGCTTGCCCAAAGAGTATGCCCTCAAGACCCTAAGCACCGATCAGATTACTGAAAAAGCATGGTTGCGCTTTCAGATTGAAGCGCAATCGATCGCCAAAATGTTTCATCCAAACATCATCACCATTCACAATTTTGCCGTGCACAAGGCGCCCGGAAGAGTTGAACAGCCTTTTTATGTGATGGACCTTTTAGTCGGCACAAGCCTAATGGAAGAGTTGCGAGACAATGACCCTCTTCCTCTTGCCCGAGCCCTTTCAGTGTTTTCGCAAGCAGCCAGCGGCATTGGCTATGCCCATAGCAAAGGAATCATTCATCGCGACATCAAGCCCGGCAATGTTATGTTACTCAAACAGCTCGATGCCAGTGGCGCCACGGTCAAAATTGTTGATTTCGGTATCGCCAAGTTGACTGCTGACAGTGAGATTGCCCAGCAGCATTTAACCAGTGCTGGAGAGGTTTTCGGCAGTCCGTTTTATATGAGCCCTGAGCAAGGTCTTGGGCAAACAGTCGATGCACGAAGCGATGTTTACTCACTTGGTGTGACTTTCTTCGAAGCGCTTACCGGTGATTTGCCCTTCAAGGCTAACTCGGCTGTGGATATCATGCTCTTACACCAGAGTGCCGCGGTACCGGAGCTCAATTCTAGGGGTGATGGCGTTGAGTTTCCTGTTGTTGTGCAGCAAGTTTTAGAGCGCATGATGGCAAAAGACCCGAATTTGCGCTATCAGAATATGCAAGAGGTTGTAGCTGACCTTACAGCTATTCATTTCGGCAATCCACTACCCTCTTTGTCGAGTGGCGTTGTTCACAGCCAAGATCTAAGTCTCGGCCGCAGGACTATGCAAAGTCAGGCACAAGATCTTGATTTAGACCCAGATTCCAATTTTGATGGTGAACAGTCTTTAGCAGGTGAAGTCTGGGTGGCCGGTGGTGGTGATTCAGATTCAGATTCAGATTCTGATTCTGGTGTCGACGATGAAGCTGCGGCAGACTTAGCTGTGGGGGCCGATACTGGTTCGCAAACAGTGCTAAAAGAGAGTGGACGTGCCTTGACCATGGTGTCTACTGGTTCTTCGCGGCCCAAGGCCCAGGTGGTGCTTTTTGGGGTTTCAGTGGCCGCTGCCATAACCTCTGCAGCAGCCTTTATAGCGATAAAATCGGCTGGCAATCAAACTGCTTCTGAGCATCCGACTACAAGATCCGCGGTAAATGGTTCTTCGCTTAAGTCAGGCTTGTTAAATGCCAATTCTGGAAAAGGAGCTGGTGCTAGTGGTGCGGCTGCTTCTGGTGCTACGAATGGTGTTACGGGTGGAGTTAATTCTGGCGCAAGCTCTGTTTTTAATTCTTCTGCTAGCTCTGCTACTGGTTCTGCTAATAGTTCGGCAGTCAATTCCGGCACTGATGCCGCTGGGCATGCTAAACCACACCGCGATAGAGATAAGCCAAAACTAGATCCTGAGGAAGATAAAGAGCCTACTGATTCTTTCAAATCAACCAAACCGTTTGGTGTTGTTCGCCAAGTCAAGAATGGCTGGCTGGCCGATTTTGATTTTCCGACAGATGTTCTCATTGGCAAAATCCACTCTTATAATTGGACTACCAACAAACACAAGACTGAAAAGGCGAAGGGTCATCTTCACTATGGCCCTACTGATTGGCTCTGTTTCCAGCCGTCTCGCATTATTGCTAAGTATCCGCAGTATCTCAAGCGCTTTCGTGCTGGGGAAATTGCCGCTGTGCAGGTGCTTGAACATTCGGATAGTGATGCCATATTAGAGGCTTGTGCTGTCATTCCTGGCATAGATGAAGTGATTATTCCTCATGCTCGCAATTTGACCAATAAGAGCATTGCTTCGCTTAGCAAGTTCACTGGTCTGAAAAAGTTTGACGGCTCTCATGGTGCCTTAGACGGCATAGCTTTGGCGCGGGCGACCTGCTGGGATAAAATTGAAGAATTCAGATGTAGTCATGCTCGTAATATAACGCCGATGCTTTTGGAGCTAAAGGCGAGCAAGAACTTGCGCTATTTAGACGTGCATGAGAGCAATCTGACATACCAAGACTACAAAGCAATTTCAGAGCTTACTAACCTGCGCGAATTGATTTTTAAAGAAGAACCTATCACACTGAATGAGCTGAAATTACTCTCTAATTTGCCTAAGCTCGAGCGTATTGAGCTATGCGATTGTGGTCTTGAGGAAAAGGCGATCCCAATTATGCGTCAGTTTAAGGCGCTCAAGAAATTGAAGATGGGAACTCCTAGAACCCTTCTTGTACTGCGAGAGGCCTTTCGAAAAGGCCTGCCTGGCGTTGAAGTTGAGTAGCCCAGAATTTGTTTCCAATTGATACCTAGCTCTGCTCCGCTATGGATATGGAACCGACACATTTGAGAAATTACAATTCGTTTTACTCCCCCCCAAGGAAATAAGACGATGTCAGAGAGAGCATACTTAGGCGAGAATCCGTTGCTTTACCCAAGCCAACCATTCGAAGATTTGAATTCCCCTGCTTACGCTTTGGTAAGCAATCCTTTGCTTGAGGCTGCTCTAAATGTATGGAGAAATGCTGCAAGAGAAGCGAGCAATTGCCCTCCTGTCAGCAAGGGAAGCGAGAGCGGGTTGCTACTTCCTAACGTTACCTTGTTTGATAGCCATCAGCAGGCTGTTGCGCTGTGCTGAATTCCTGATGCCATCGCCCCGCCCCTATCGTAAGTTCCTTATGTCTGAGGTGAAGAATAGTGAGAGTTCCAGTCGGAAATATTGACCAGTTTATTGCTCCTTTCAGAGCTAAATGGGTAGTTCTCGAGGATGATTTGACTTCTGCGTCAGCTCTAGTCAATCTCCCAGCCGGCTATGTTGCTATTGTGCCATCGTCTAAACTCTGGGATTTTGCCGGAGATGAGTTATACGTGAGTTGGGAGCCTGAATTTGGAGGGGGGACGCCAACACCTTAGTGTTTATTGTTGGTTGAAAGTTTGCACCCACAGCTCCTCTTTAATGCAACTAATTAGTCGTTCTAGCGCCGGAAATTTAGCCAGCTAATGTCTCCCTCTTTTACAACCCTGGACTTTATTCTACTATAGAGTAAAGTATGCAAGTGGCGAAAAAATGGCGCAGCAGGAGGGGCAACCTCATACTGCGCCATTTGGTTTGGCTAGTTGGCCGTTGCCGGAACTGTGCTTGGCGCGTCACTGACAGCGCTGCTCGTCGCCGCACTCGCCGCTGCACTCGATGCTTCGTGGGCTGTGAGCATCTTGCGCAGTTCGTCTGCTGCCACTTTCAGCGCTTCCGGCCCAGTATCGCCATCGACGAGCGTCTCTGGTTCGATGCCGTTCCGTTCAGTTTGGCCACAGTCTCCGAGCCATTCGCCCCCAGGAGCGAACCAATGGCAGCGTGTCACACGCAGTTTGACTTGGCCGTTGCCGACTTCGTAGTCAGCCTGACCGATGCCCTTCCCTGCGGTAGCAGCGCTGCCGACCATGTGCACTTGACCGGCAATGCCGTTTTGCACGAGGGCGCAAATCATCATTTCGCTGGCGCTGGCTGTGCGGCGATTCAGCAAGATCACCAGTGGTTTGCCAAATAGCGTTGCCGCCCGACGCTTGTAGAGGTCGGTGGGCAAAGTGGTGACTATGCCATCGCTAGTGGCGCCATGCACTTCATCGGTGAGGAAGAACTGGTCATCGTTGAGGAAGTACTGCCTGACTTTCATGCCCTCGTCGTGGCGAAACTTGAGGGTGGCAAGCAGGCCCTGGTCGAGGAAGAAGCCGCAGCATTCCATGGCCTGGTGCATTCTGCCTCCGCTATTGCCGCGCAGGTCGAGAATCACTCCTTCGCAGGTGGCGATTTTTGCCACGGCAGCTTCTACCAGTTCGACGATATCTTCGCGATCAAAGCTGCTGATGCGCAGATAGCCAATCTTGCTGGGGGAGAGGGCTGACATGACATCGGCAGGATTTTCTGCCGCTGTGGGGGAGTTGCCGGTAGCAGCAGATTCGTCGGCGCTGGACGGCGAGACGAAGATGGAAGGTGCGATCAGCCGCTCGGTGTAGGTGTCATTGAGCGAGGCCAACATTTCGTCAGCACAGCGCAATGCCGTTTCTTCGCTGTCGATCAGGTCGTCGAATTTGTGCTCCCAGGAGCTCCAATTCGCCAATCTCGACTTGTCGAAGAAAGTAACGCCGACCAGTTCCCAGATCGCGTGATAAAGCTCAAGCCCCTGTGTTGAGGCTGTTTTTGAAATATTCATGACGATCCCTTCGGTTGAGATGTTTGTGATTTGCAGATTTCGCGCGTTAGACAGTTAGGCTCAGTTGGCAATGCCCACGCAGCAGACCTGCCAAATTTCTCAGCACCTTATGCTGTGAAGAGATTCGACTGGGGGTTGCTGGGTTTTGAAGCTAAGTATTTGTTCGCGAGAAATTAGATAGTGGTTATGGCCTTAAACCTAGCCAAGAAGTGTAAGAAATTAAAAGAGAATTTCTTACACCTAGATGAGATCGCACTTAGACTAGACTGGCCGAGCCTAAATTCTTATGAGCTTTTTTTGTGTCAGGTTAGTATGGCTATCGCGAACTAACGTGCAATCAAAAAGCCTTTGGCTTGTTGCTATTTTCTGGTGCTTTCAAATCTGCTTTTTCGGCGTCAGGGGTTTGATAGAAAACGCCGCGATTGTTATAGCCCGGCCTTTCTGATTCCGGCGCGTGTGCTTCTTTTACCGCCGTCAGGATTGGCTTTACTTTTGTGTGCGGTTTTAAGGCATCAGTGCATCTTAGGGCAACCAGATCTCCGGGTTTGAGTTCGCCGAATACTTCGGTGAGGCTGTTCATCATCTCGCCGCGCACAACAGGCACCCATTCTACTTCTCCGTCCTTGACGCGACAGACGAAAGTAGACAAGGTCGAAGTAGTCTCAACGGCACTGGGGGGTAAGAATAAAGACGGATGGGGCCGCTTGGTTGGCCAGAAGACTTCGCAGAACATACCAGGCAGTATGCGCCAGCCCGGATTGGGATAGTTGAGCTCGACTGGCATGGTCCGAGTTTTTTGGTCCAGGTAATTGCCGATTCTGGCTACTTTGCCTTTGAATTTTTCGCTGGGGTGAGTTGAAACAGTAAACTCTACTTCGGCCCCAGGCACAACTCCACCGGCTATGGCTTCGGGAACTGGCGTAACGATGCGCAGTAGGTCAAGTTCTTGCACTCGCACAATGGACGGGTAAGCGCCGTGCCCTAGTGGGCCGACAAAGCTACCGACGTGCATGTTGCGCTCGGTGACATAGCCATCGAAGGGCGCTGTAATGGTTAGATACTGGGAGATGTCTCTATAGTTTTCGCTGGCCTTTTTCGCTGCTACCAATGAGTCTGTTAGCGATTTTACGGCATTGGCGGCAGCGGCAATATTTTCCTGCCAGGCTTTTACTTTCTCTTTGTCTGCTTCTACTTTTTGCCCCAGTACAACTACATCGTTTGGTGCCACTACTCCCGGTACCAATGATGCTTCTTTTGTGCGATTGTAGGTATCTTCGTCGCCCGCTAATTGTGCTTTGGCTTCCAGCAAACTGGCTTTGGCTGAGGCCAGTTTCGATTGAGCTTGTTGTAATTCGCCACTCACAGCTTTTGCTTTTGCTGCCGATTCGTTGCTTTGAGCTAGTAGTTCTGGGGCGATGAGGCGGCAGATTACTTGCCCTTTTTTTACCTTTGAGCCTCTATCTACGCCAATCCAGTCGATGAAGCCTGGTACTTTGGGATAGACCGCCACGTCCTGGTAGGCCTGAATCTCACCGGGCAACTGGTCTACCCGCGAAAGTGTTTGTTTGATTACTTCTGTGACTGGTAGCTCTTGTATGTCTTGGGTTGTGGCATGGGGAGCTACTGCTTTTTCTGAGCATGCGCTGAGAAGCACTATTGGCGCTAGTCCGAACGTGACAGCTAACGCCCCTGAAAGACTCTGCGCTAATGGCTTTTTAAGTTTGCGATGTCGCCGTAAAATACTCATTTCTATTTACTCGCCTCGATCATCGGGATGTATAGACGGTGAGGCAATGGAGCTCTTACGCTGCACTACCGCAAAAACTAAGGGCAAGATCGTCAGGGCCGTCAGAGTCGACATAGTCAGGCCACCAATAACCGCACGCCCTAGTGGCGCACTCTGGGCGCCGCCTTCGCTCAGGGCCAGGGCCATGGGCACCATTCCTGATACCATTGCAATTGAGGTCATTAGAATTGGACGCAAGCGCTCTTGTGCTCCGAAAAGTGCTGCTTCTAGAGCTGTTTTCCCACCCAAGCGGCTGTTCTCCGCGTAGTTAACTAGCAGGATGGCGTTGCTTACACCAATGCCGATTGACATGATTGCACCCATGAAAGACTCAATGTTGAGAGTGGTGCCAGTCAACCTCAGCATAACCATGACGCCGCAAACAATAGCAGGAGCTGTTGAGAGCACTATCAAGGCCAGCTTGGTTGATTGAAAATAGCCAGTCAACATCAAGAAAATCACAACCAGAGCAAGAGAAAGCCCGATGAAGAGGTGTGAGAAAGTGTCGCTTAATACCGGTACTTGTCCGGCTACTTTCACCCTCACACTGCGGGGCGGCTCACCGGCGCGGGTCACGGCTGCTTTTACTTCTTCTCCCACATGGCCTAAATCCATGCCCTCAATGTTGGCAGTGAGCGAGACCATGCGCATCATGTTGTCGCGGTCATATTCGCCCACGCACTTGCCATACGAGACCGTGGCCACGTCGCCTAAGAGCGGGTGCTCGCTGTTTTCTTTGAGCATGATTGGGAAGTGCTTTAGGGCTTCCATCGACTGTATTTGGTTTTGCGGTACCTGCACTTGCACCTGGTAGGCCACCCCAGTTTTTCTATCCATCCAGAAGTTTTCTAAGATATAGCGGCTCGAAGATGTTGCTGGTACAAGGGCTTTGCCCACCTGGGCCGGTGTGAGGCCGAACTGACCAGCTAACTCCCTATCAATGTTGACGTCTACTGTGGGATAGTCGAGGGGTTGGCCGTACTGTAGATCGCGCAGATATGGAATCTTGGCCATTTCGGCTTTGACGCGGTCGGCAAAGAGCCTGCACTGAGTCAGGTCTGGGCCCTTCACTATCACTGATATTGGTGTGGGAGAGCCAAGGTTCATGATTTGACTGACCAGGTCTCCGGGCTCAAAGCTGAAGCTTACGTGGGGCATCTCCTGGGCAAATTTGCTGCGTAAGACGTCTTTGAAGTGGGCTAGATCAATATTTGCTTCTTTGCGCAAGCTGACGTCCATGACCGCTTCGTGGGGGCCGCTGGTCCAGAGAAACACCGAGCTGATGACAAATTGTACCGGCTGTTGGCCAGCATATCCCAGGGTGGCTTCGACGTTTCCTGGGCCTGCTTCACGCTTAATTATGTCAAGCATTTGCAAGGTCTTTTCTTCCGTTACTTCTACCCGTGTGCCGGTGGGGCAGCGCATTCGCACTCTAAAGTCGGTGGTGTCTGAACTGGGGAAAAGCTCGCGACCGCTTTGGCAGAAGAGCAGAACGCTGAGTGAAATAGTGACCAGGAAATAGACGGGAATGACAATCAGGCGCATACTCATGAGCTTTTCTACTAAGGCGGCGTGAGCGGCTTTGAATTTGGCAAAGAAGCCTTTGCTTTCGTCCTCATTTTCTTTGTGCTTAATCAAATATACGGCCATAACTGGCACCAGGGCGCTCGACATAAAGAACGACCAGACCATACAGAAGCCGACCGCTAGTGAGAGTGGCACGAACAGTGCTTTGGTCACTCCGGTCATGAAGAAGGAAGGCACGAACACGGCAATGATTGAAAGCATAGCCAAGAGCCGGGGCACCCGGGTTTCAAAGCCCGCGGCCAGTGTTGCTCTGGTCACAGCTTCGCCTCGGGCCATGTGGGCGTGGATGTTTTCTATGTCCACCGTGGCCTCGTCTACCAGGATGCCAATGGCTAGTGCTAGGCCCGATAGTGTCTGCATATTGATAGTTTGGCCAGTGACGTAGAGCGATAAACTGGCGCCCAGAAGTACGCAAGGAATTGTCGTAATGACAATGAACGTGCTGCGCAGATCGCGCAAGAAGAGGAAGATCATCAGGCCTGGCAAAATTGCGCCCAGGGCACCTTCGCTGAGAACTCCCTTGATTGAATCGGTGACGTGTTTTGATTGGTCAAATTCGTAGCTGATAGTGACGTCTTCTGGCAAGAGGCGCTGCATTACAGGCAGGTGCTCTTTTAAGGCATTGACCACCGATACTGTGGATGCATCTGCTCGCTTTACCACCGGCACATAGACTGTGCGTCGGCCATTGTGCAGGGCGTAACCCGCCAAAATGTCACTGCTGTCGCTAACTGTAGCCACATCGCGCATAAACACAGTAGGGCCGGGCCCCATTTTGATGGGCAAATAGTCTAACTGGTGGATGTCAGGTAGGTCGGTATTGATTGGCGTAATCTGCATATAGTCGCCAATACGGGCGTTGCCAGCTGGTACGACTTCGTTGCCCGTGGCCAGTGCTTTGACAATCATGTCTCCAGATATATTGAACTGTCTGAGTTTTTGGCTGTCGGCGCTGATGACAATGGTGCGAGCGTTTCCACCAAAGGGTGGCGGCGCGGAGGCACCGGGAATGGTGCCCAATTCTGGTCTTACTCTGACAAAGGCTAAATCTTGGAGCTGTTCAATAGTCTTGGTTTTACTAGATAGCACTAGTTGCCCTACGGGCAAACTGCCAGCGTCGAACCTCAGTACAAAGGGTTCCACTGTGCCTGGCGGCATCAATGTACGCGCACGGCTGACCATGGCCACACAGGTAGACAGAGCCTCTGACATGTTAGTGCCAGGATGAAAATAGACTTTCATCATCGAGATATTTTGAATGGTCTGCGACTCAATATGGTCAACGCCCGGAATGTACAAGAAGTGCACTTCATAGGTAGAGACTATGTAGCCTTCCATTTGATCTGGTGCCATACCGCCGTAGCCTTGCACGACATAAATTACTGGCATGTTCAGGTCGGGAAAGATGTCTTGTTTCATCGACATCAAGGCCATTACAGCTGCCAGCATAAGGCTTATAACCGCAACGATGACGGTTATGGGTCGCTTCATAGATATGATTTGCAGCCACATACTAAGCCCTCTCCTGGTTATCCGCCAGCTCAGCACTGGTTAATATTTGAACTCTAGGTGTTCGCACTAATTGGCTTTGAATGGCACTAACTCTCATGGCTTGGCCTCTGGAGTCGGTCTCAAGGCCCCGTCTTTGTTGTTGCTCTCGCTCTGGCCTTTGCTTATCTCGGCCGCCGCCACGAGTTTGAGGAAGGGCTGAATATCGCCATGAGCATAGGCAATCGCCAAAACCGATTGCCACACTTTAATTTGGGCCTCAACATTCTCGGCTTGCGCTTTGGCGAGAATGCGTTCTGCTTCCGCTACTTCCATAACGTTGGTCAAGCCAACTCTATATCGCTCTCGTGCTTTGATTTCATTTTCTTTTGCTGCCACAAGCAAAACCGGTGTCTCATCAGCAATTTCTTCAGCCCGACTCAGTAAAATTTTGGCTTTCTTGTCTTCTCTAATTAGTTCTTGCATGGCCAAATCATAGTTAGATCGCTGCGCTTCGATAGACGAGCGCTCGGTGATTTTCTGCGCTTTGATTTTGAAGTATTCCATTACCGGAAACTGAAATGTAAAACCGACTGTCCAGTTGGCTGTTTTGGGGATGATGCCGCTGGCTATTGGTTTAATAAAACGGCCGTCACCAGAGCCTCTTCCCCAGATGGCGGATTCTAACCATAAGTGGGGATACCAGCTGTGATCGAGCAAATTTAAACGTGATTTGGCGACATCAACATCGGCCATTTTCAAGACGGCGAGAGGGTGTTTTGCTAGATTGGCTGGCGAATCGGGCATTGCTAGAGCGGTGAATTTTGGTCGCGATATTAGGGGCTCTGCCACTGGTTGTATCAATGCTCCGGCCATGCCAATAGCTTCGGCTAGATCTTGTTGAGCTAAATCGGCATCTCGTTTAGCTTGAATCAATGCAATTTTAGCTAGGGATACTTCGGCATCAGCGCGAGCGGCATCTACGCCGGGTTTCAGGCCCTTGTCGCAGAGGGTGTGCACCACCAACGACCAATCGGTCATGCGATCTAGAGTGGCCTGACAAACCAATATTTGCTGCTGGATCAACAACAACTTGAGATACAGCAGTGCACTGCGTGTGGTCACATCTAGCTCTGTGAGTCGCAATTCGGCAGTGGATTTTGTTAGTGATTGCTTTGCCAGTTTGACATTAGCGGCTCTGCGGCCAAAGTCGACTAGTTCCCAGGAAAAATTGAGGCCGGCATTTGAGCCAAAGATGCTATTGAAACTTGAATTGGTAGCCGGTGCACCTGATTGAATCGGAATGACGTTGAGGTACTGCGGCAAAATGGTGCCAGCTGTGACGTTTTGCGATGCTCTTAATTCTTGAAAGAGCATGTCCATGCGCGGCAGATACTGAGTGCGAGCAACTGAAATTTCGCCTTTGAGCTTGTGGGTTTCTTGGTTGGCTCTAGCGATTGATGGATATTTTTTGTTAGCTGTCTCCACCGCATTGAGGAGAGTCATGCGCACAGAGGGCTCATTCAATTCGATTTTTGGTCTGAGTTTGATTCTCTCTGCTTCGCTCTCGGCTTGAGTAGAGTTGTTTGCTTGAATTAAATTAGTTGCTTGAGTTGCGCTATTTGCCTGAGTTGTGCTATTTGCAGGGCCTGCGTTATTTGCTTGGGCTGCGTTGTTTGCTTGGACTGCGTTATTTACTACCGACCAAAGCGTTAATATCGCAAGTATTCTTGCCACACGCTTCACCGCTGTAGATAGTCTGTTCAGCATGCTATTGATTGCAGATTTTAAGGTGCCTAAAACAGTCAAGACCAAAAGGGCTGCTACTCCCGCAGCCGCAACCAGAGGCGCCGCAAGCGTCGCCGCCGGAGTCATTAAGGGAAAACCCAGCAGCTCATAGCTTATCCGACCTTGATTTTAGCGCAATTAAATTAGCAAATAATAAGCAATGAGAGCTGAACGCCAACATTTTCTCGCCGCCAACACTGTGTGTCTTGGTTCAGTCAATGCGTTTCCAAAATTGTCCGATTTTCAGCCAAAAATCGGACAATTTTGGACAGCGATAAAAGCTCTCAGCGCCTTACTTTTTGCCTGTTTTTTTCTTGTCTCATTTTTACTCGAAAAATGAGACAAGAAAAGTACATAGAAAAAGTACTGAGTAGGCAAATTAAGGAGCACTACCAAATAGAACTAGTCGCGATGCATCGTGGGCTGTCAATTCGTCCGTGATTCAGAATCAGCTTTCTTGCCATTGAAGGCAAAGACGCGACTAGAGAACTCGGGTAATGAAGCTGAGCCGCTGATGGTGCGGTCGACTGTATTTACCTTCCCAGTCATATGAGCTATTGCCTTTTCGCTTTTGCGAGTCATTCGCGCTAATTTTGAACGGGAGAAATCGACAAATAGCCTAACTTCGCCGGTTTCAGTCTGATAGTTGCCCCACAAGGGAAACGTTCCCAATAAACCTTTATAGGTTCCTTGTACTTGCTGCTCGCTGACGCTTGTGATTGTAACTGTGGGCTTTCGCCTGATTTTTGGAATCTCGACTTTCCAAACGCCAATGAAATCGTTTAGGTCCACCACATTTTCTTTTAGCGGCGGGGCCACCTCAACGGTGGTCACTTTCCCTTGCAATGTTTCACTGAAGGCGGGTGCCATATTGCTGGCTGCGATTGCCAGGCAAATTACTGCCAAGTTGAAAGAGCAAAGTCGAGCTGCTCTTAGGGTCTTGAGAGCGCTTGTCTTCTGCTTCACGGGCTGTTGTTTGCTAGAATTCAATCGATTTATCTCCTGTGCCATAAAACTCATACGTCTTGAGTGGGCAAATAGTTTCACCTTTAGCAAAAGTTTTTTCCACGACCTTCTATATCCCCCATGGGGGGTATTCCTTGCTTCTTCATTGAAGGTATGGGGCCAGCTGGCACCTACAATGAAAAAGTCATGGGTATGGCCATTTCTGCCTATCAATTCTGAGAAGAAATTAGCTGAAGTCAAGCGCTGCTGTGGAAAGCCAAGAGGTGCTTTAGGGTGCGACAATTGCACTCCTGTTGCTGCTCCGTTGGATATATTCTCGGGGTTGTTCTGTCTTCTACGGTTTTGTCTGGTCCTTTAAGGTTTGGTCCGGTTTTGTCCGGTTTAAGGAATCCCTTTATAGCGATATTTTTCAAATGCAGGGGTGACTATGAGATCGGCAGAGTCCAAATCTAGCTCAACTACTAAATCTAGCGTTCTTGTGCACAATGCCTACGGCAAGTCGGGAGTTCGCCTCACTAAAGTAATTCGACATGCCGACTGTCAGGAACTGAAAGAAATGACAGCCAATATTCAGTTAGAAGGCGGCTTTGAAGGCTCGTATTTAGAGGGCGACAACAGTCAAATCATTGCCACTGACTCAATGAAAAATACTGTCTATGTTTTGGCAGCCGAGCATCCCCTCACTACTCTTGAGGGCTTTGCTCAAGACCTGGCACTGCATTTCTTGAAGACTTATTCGCATGTTACTGAAGCCACAGTGCATCTAGTAGAAGACCTTTGGCTGCGGATTCCCACCGATGGCAAGCCGCACCCCCATGCTTTTGTTTCGGCTGGCAATGAGAAGCGCATTGCTTCTGTGGTGGCTGATCGTGAGGGCATTTCATTGCAGTCCGGAATCGACAATTTGGTAGTGGCAAAAACTACCGATTCGCAGTTCTGGGGCTTCATCCGCGATCAATATACAACTCTTCCTGAAGTGCGCGATCGCATTATGGCCACGAGCATTGAGGCCTCATGGCTCTATCGGGCTGAGACTAAAGCCGACGCTGAGAAGATTGATTTCAACAAAAACTACGACGCTATCCGCAAAATCATTCTTGATGTTTTTGCTACTCATAGCAGTTTGGCGGTGCAGCAAACCCTGTACGAAATGGGGGAGGCTGTGCTGGCAGCAGTTTCTGATATTGAAGAAATCACAATAGCCATGCCTAATCAGCATCGCATAGCCTTCAATTTAGAGCCTTTTGGCAAGAAGAATCAGAACGAAATATTCTTCCCAATTGATGAACCTTTCGGTCTAATCTCAGGAACAATCAAGAGAGGTGCCTGATTTGTCAGAATCAAGTAAGTCAGTGAGTGAGCCTCTTGGCCAAGTTCAAGCTGAGCCAACTGGGCTGCCGTCTAACCAGGGCAATTGGGCTATTCGTAGTCGGCGCGTATTGCGCTCGAAAGGCTTTGAGTCGGCCGCCTTGTTAATTGAAGCTGGACAGATTGGCAAAATCGTTGCCTTTGACAAAGTGCCTTCGGCCTACGCCCTTGAAGATGTGGGCGATTTGATTGTTATGCCTGGTGTGGTTGATAGTCATGTTCATATTAATGAACCAGGTCGTACCGAGTGGGAAGGTTTCAGTACTGCTACTCGGGCTGCCGCTGCTGGTGGTATCACGACTCTTGCTGATATGCCTTTGAATTGCATTCCGGTGACTACCAGTGCTGAGGCTTTTAGCGAGAAACTCAAACACATCGAAGGCCGACTCTCAGTTGATCTCTGCTTCTGGGGTGGAGTTGTTCCTGGCAACAGTGCTGAGCTGAACAAGATGATGGATCTGGGAGTAATGGGCTTCAAGTGCTTTCTCATTCATTCAGGAATTGATGATTTTCCCAATGTGGAACGGAGCGATTTGGAGCTGGCCATGCCGATTTTGGCTAAGCGCGGCCTGCCGTTATTAGTGCATGCTGAGCTTGACTGTTCGCATGCTTCGGATGGCTCGCATGAAGGAGCTCCGAATGGAGAAGGCTCTCATATACAAAGCTCGCAACTAGCCAGCGACTTTGCTGCCGCACCTCATAAATACTCAAACTTCCTCAATTCGCGCCCGCGCTCGTGGGAAAACGAAGCGATTAAGCTAATGATTGATCTCTGCCGCGAGTTTGATTGTCGCGTGCATATCGTTCATTTATCTTCCTCCGACGCTCTGCCTATGATCGCTGCGGCTAAGAAAGAAGGGCTGAAGTTAACAGTGGAGACCTGCCCCCATTATTTGACTTTAGTGGCTGAAGATATCGCCGATGGTGATACCAGATTTAAATGCACACCGCCCATTAGAGAAAGAGAAAACTGCGAAAAGCTCTGGCAGGGCCTGTCTGACGGCACAATTGATTTCATTGTTTCGGACCATTCCCCTTGTACTCCCGAATTGAAACTTCTAAAGGAAGGCAATTTCGACAAGGCCTGGGGCGGTATTTCTTCTCTGCAGTTTGGCTTATCGGCAGTTTGGAGTGAAGCCAAAAAACGCGGACATTCGTTGGCTCAGGTCAGTGAATGGATGTCCAAGCGTCCAGCGCAGTTCCTTGGTTTGGCCAAGCGCAAAGGCTCACTAGAAGAAGGTATGGACGCCGATATTGTTGTCTTTGACAGCGAAAAATCTTTCAAAATTGAGCCATCAATGATTGAGCATCGCCACAAGGTTACCCCCCATGAAGGGCGGATATTTACTGGTCAGGTGCAACAAACTTTTGTTCGCGGAATCAAAGTATATGATCAAGGAAACTTCTCAAAAGAGTCTTGCGGTAAGGCTTTTATGGGTACAAAATCGGGAGAGTATGTTGATGCAAACGTCCATTCTTGAGGCTTCTGCCTTCACTGGTTTGATTGATTTGGCCACTGAAAAACTTGGCGGAAAGGCTCTCAGCTGTAGTGATGAATTTTTTGCTGAGAAAGAAAACTTGCTCATGCCTGGTCGCGGCATTTTCATTGAAGACAAATACACTAAAAATGGCAAATGGATGGACGGCTGGGAATCGCGCAGAAAGCGCGGCCCTGGCCACGATTGGTGCATTATCAAGCTCGGTTTGCCGGGAGTAATTCGTGGCGTCGATATCGACACTAATCACTTCTTGGGCAACCATCCGCCCTATGCATCACTTGAAGCCTGCATCGCCGATTCAAATGAGCATGCTGATAAACTTGCTGCTTCAGATAAATGGGTCGAGATTGTACCTCGCTCGGCGCTTAAGCCTGGCTCGCAGAACCTTTTTGCCGTATCAAGCGGCGAGCGTTTCACCCATGTGCGCTTGAATATTTTCCCTGATGGTGGCGTTGCCAGATTGAAAATCTATGGCGATGTTATTCCTGATTTTTCTAAAATAAAGGCTGATGCTCTGGTTGATTTGGCCGCTGTGGAATTTGGTGGTCATGTGGTTGCCTGCAATGACATGTTCTTTGGCAATATGGACAATTTGATTATGCCTGGCCGCGGCCGAAACATGGGAGATGCCTGGGAGACAAGACGCAAGCGCGGCCCTGGTCACGACTGGGTTATCGTCAAGTTAGGCCAGCCTGGTTTAGTGAGAAAACTAGAAGTTGATACTGCTTTCCACATCGGCAATTATCCTGATACTTGCTCTGTCGACGGTTGCTATTCGCCAGATTTAGAGATGGACAATCTCACCTGGCCCCAGGCTCAGTGGAAAGAGCTTCTACCGCAGCTCAAGCTGTCGGCAGATAAGCAGCACCACTTTGAGAAAGAGATAATTGATATAGGCAATGTCACCCATGTGCGCTTAAACATCTATCCTGATGGCGGGGTGGCTCGTTTGCGTGTGCACTGTCGTCGCGCCCAAGTCTAGATCGCGAAGGGTGTAGGTAACAATTAGCGTGAATCTCGAACAGCTTAATCAATCATCAAGTGCGCTACTGCAGGCAGAATTGCTGCGTTGTTGTGGCAGTGCTCGCTGGGTAGAAGAGCTGATTGCCGGCCGCCCTTACGCTACCGAAGTTGATCTCTACAATGCCTCCGATCGCATCTGGCAGAGCCTAGACTCTGCTGATTGGTTGGAGGCATTTAGTCATCATCCCAAAATTGGTGATTTGGAGAGCCTTAAAACTAAGTTCGCCAGCACTAGTGCTTGGGCCTCTGGTGAACAAGGTGGAGTGGCCTTGGCCAGTCAGAGGGTGCTGGAAGAGTTAGCGGCCGGAAACAAAGACTATGAAACGAAATTTGGCTACATTTTCATTGTCTGCGCCACCGGTAAGACTGCTAGCGAGATGTTGGCCCTGTTGCAAGAACGCCTGCATAACAGCCCTGAGGTCGAAATTGGGAGAGCTATGGAAGAGCAAAACAAAATCACACGGTTAAGGTTGGAGAAACTTTTGGGGTTGGAGAAACTTTTAGGGTTATAGAAACTTTTAGGGCTGTAGAAGCTAATTTCGTTGTAGAGACCTATTTAATTGGAGATTGGTGCTATGAGCAGAATCACTACCCATGTTTTAGATACTTCGTTAGGCCGCCCAGCAGCCGGTGTTGACGTTGTGCTTGAATACAAAGGTCTTGACGATTGGGAGGAAGTCGGACGCGGTACCACCGACAAAGATGGCCGCTTTAGCGATTTAGTGCCAGCGGACTGGGCTAACAGAGCCGGTACCTATCAGCTTACTTTCAATACTGGTGGCTATTTCGAAAAGACCCATCGGCAAAATTTCTACCCTACGGTGCCAATCATTTTTGAAGTCGTCAATCAAGATGAGCACCACCATGTGCCGCTGTTGTTGAGCCCCTTTGGCTACTCAACTTATCGGGGGAGCTAGTCTATAGAGGGAGTTAGTCCAAAGAGGCAGCCCGTGTATTGTGTCTCTTATTGCGTTTTGTCATTTAGTCCAAAAAAGGAAACTAATCGTTCTGTTTGTTGCTTAGTTTAGATAGTTAGTTTATTTAGTTTAGATTCTTAGTTTAGATTCTTAGTTTAGATTCTTAGTTTAATTCAGGAGTGCAAGATGAAAGTCAGTCTGCCCGAGGCCACCACTAAAGATGTATTCGCTAAGTTGGCTCAGGCCAATGGTGCCTTTAATCAATTTTATCCTGGTGAGTCGTCCGCCAGGCAGCCGGTGCACACTGTATATGGTGGCGCTCAACTGTTTAAAGCCGAGTCTGCTAAGAAGCTAGGCACTATGGCCGTTGCTAGTCTGGAAGAGTACGCTGCCGATTCTGATATTTTGGCCAAGGCTCTTAATTTGCCGGGTAGAGACACAGGCTTAGCCGATAAAATTTATGAGCGGGTTAAAGAGAAGCTCAAGCGCGAAGCCGTCGAAGACTTCCGCATTGACTTTGAAGATGGGTACGGCAACCGTCCCGATTCTGAAGAAGACCATCACGCCGAAGCCGCTGCCAAAGAAGTGGCGCGTGGAATGAAAGAACAGTTGCTTCCTCCTTTTATTGGTATTCGTATCAAGCCTTTCAATGAAGAGCTGAAGCATCGCAGCGCTCGTACTCTCGATATTTTTATCACTACTCTGGTGGAAGAAACTGGTGGTCTGCTGCCAGCCAACTTTGTCGTGACTTTGCCTAAAGTAACTATTCCAGAGCAGGTAACCGCTTTAGTTGAGCTGTTGGCCCTGCTTGAGAGCAAAACAGAGCTGCGCCCGGGCAGTCTCAAAATGGAAATAATGATCGAGCAAACCCAGGCACTCTTTAATCGCAAAGGCGAAAGCAATATGCCGCTCTTAGCTGAAGCGGCTCAGGGGCGCTGCGTGGCCGCTCACTTCGGTACGTACGACTACACCGCCTCATGCAATATTACGGCTTCGGAGCAACGCATGGACCATCCATCGTGCGATTTTGCCAGGCATATGATGAAAGTGACTTTTGCCGGAACTGGCATTTGGCTCTCAGATGGCGCTACTAATGTCATGCCTGTGGGACCGCATCGTCAAGAAGTTGGCCGGCAGTTAACTGCTGCGCAGAAAGCTGAGAACGCTGAAGTGGTTCACCGTGCCTGGAAATTGGCTTATGATCATACTCGTCATTCTCTTGTGCATGCCTATTATCAGGGCTGGGATCTCCATCCAGCACAGCTCCCTGTGCGTTATGCTGCTTGTTACGCATTCTTCCTTGAAGGGCTAGAAGCTGCTTCTCTCAGGCTCAAGTCTTTCATGGAGAAAGCAGCACAAGCTACTCTGGTTGGTGATGTCTTTGATGACGCTGCCACTGGTCAAGGCTTACTTAACTATTTCTTGCGTGCCATCAATTGTGGTGCCATTACTTTAGACGAGATCAAAGCCACTGGTTTAACTCTTGAAGAAATTCAAACCAGATCGTTCCTGAAGATTCTCGATGGTCGCACTAAGAGGATTGCGGCGAAGTAGTGATTGAGCCTATATAGAACGCTCCGATTTAATAATCGTGCGGTAACAAGACGAAATTTTTGCTTGCCACCCTTGGGTGGTTCTGTTAAGCTCGGGGAGTAAGGTTGGAAATTACACCAACCGAATTTGACCCGTCGCCAGACAACTTGTCGGTTTAATCGCACTGAAATGACTGCCCGTAACGCCTACAGCTATTACTACTATACCTACTCCCTCGGGGTCGGCTAGTTGGCGTTGTCATAAAAGTCTAGAACTTATGAACAAAAAGCCTTCTCGTCGATCGAGAGGGCTTTTTCTTTGCTTTAAAAATCAAAAACAGAAAACCAGAAATTCAAAAAAGGATAAATACGTCATGCTTCAGAAACTCGAAACCATTGCAGTACAAGACAGACCAGCTGTTTCGCTCAGTCTCGTTGCAGATACTGTGCCTGGTCCTAGCGCTGTCACCGCTTCCGTAGTGTCAGCGGACGCAGGCTCTGCAGCCGCCCTGGCCGCGTTTAAGGTGCGCGTGGACGATTTGATTGGTAGTCACCCCATCGTCAACTCGAACCAATTTACCTCGTGGTTTAGCCAGGGCGACGCCAGCCCAGAACAGTTGCGCCAATTCACAGTGCAGTTCTCTGTCTTCAGCCATCTCTTCATCGAAGCGCAATTGCGTAAGTGCATCAATGCCTTTGATTTAGCCAGCTACAGAGCAAGCAAAGAAATTTTGATGAATGAGTTAGGGGTGATGTTCACTGCCGATGGCTCAATCGATAATGGTCGCTTCCGCTTTACTGCTGCCCATTTCGAGTGGTTGGCTGATTTTGCTAGCCACCTGGGTCTTGAGTTTAATCAAATTGGCAAGCGCAAACACGGCAGCGCATCTACTTTGGCTTTCTGTGATGCCCTGATGAATTGGTACAGCTCTGACGATGAATCAACCGCCGCCGGTGCTTCTCATGCTATTGAACACTGGGCTGCGGCTGGTTTTTGGAAGGAGCTAATTGCTGGCTTGAAGATTATCAAAGAGAGTCAAATCGCTGATCTTCCTCTGGGCTTCTGGGTCTTTCATGATCAAATAGAAGATCAGCATGCTGCTCATACCGACGACGAGTTAGCTGCTGCTTTCGCTAAGCCAGATTTTTGTGAGGAAGCATTTCTAGCCGGTGGCAAAGCCATGCTTGATGCTGTGGCAATTTTCTGGAATGGTTTGGACGAGCAGCGGAAGTTGGGAGATTTGCCTTGATTTTCTTTGCGCTGAGGATGTTGAGTGCTTTATTCCTTATGCTTTGTCGAGAATTGCGAAAGCTCTTTTTGCCTTTGGTCACGGCTCTTAGTAGTAAGTAAGCCGTGTAAAATACTCATGTCGTATGCAATTGGAGCCTTTGCGCCAGTAGAATATTGGGCTAGACATTTGAGTTTCACAACACTATGCGAGGAAAACTAAACGATATGGCGTTACTTCGGCGGCGATTACTTGCACTAGCGGCAAGTTCGTTTGGTCTGTTTTCGACACTAGTTCTTCCCGTGATGGCAGTTCCGACTGAGGCAAATGAAAGAGGAATAACTGATGCCGATGTCGCCAAGGTAAAAGGCCAAGTTGGCGTTGCAGTAGTCGACACGGTTCGAAAGAAGCAATTCATGCTCAATCAAGACAAGCCTTTCCCGATGCAGAGTGTCTGTAAGCTGCCTATTGCTATTGCAATACTGCGACTGGCGGACGCTGGAAAGCTTTCAATTCAAGACAAAATCACTGTGCGCAAGGCCGATGTGGTGCCGTTCTATAGCCCGATCAAAGAAGCGATAAATGGCAAGCAGTCGGATTTCACTATTAGAGAACTGATGACGCGAGCCGTTTGCAGCAGTGATAATACCGCTTGCGACCTTCTGATAGCGCGCGCTGGTGGTACTGCTGCTGTAACTGCCATGCTAAAGGAAGCTGGTATCACTGGCATTAGAGTGGACCGACCCGAAGGTACGTTGCAGCCTGAGAGCGTGCAGATCGCCAAGTTTCTCAAAGATCCTAGAGATACCGCACTTCCTCAGGCTATGGTTGAGATGTTGCAGAAGCTCTATAACGGCAATTTGCTATCCAAGAGCTCAACGGCGGTAGTTTTAGAAGACTTGTTCAATTGTAAGACAGGCCCAGCCCGCATTAAAGCTGGCCTGCCAGCCGGTTGGACATTGGCGCATAAAACCGGTACAGGTCGCGATGTGGCTGGACAGAACACTGCTACCAATGATGTGGGAGTGGCGGTCGGGCCCCATGGAGAGACGATTTATATTGCCGTATTCACCAAAGGATCGCGAGCAAAAATTGAAGAGCGTGAAGCTTTTATGGCAAAAGTGGCTACCAAAGCGGTTGCCGGTGATTTATAGAGCCGTATTGATAGTCCTGCGCGAAATGAAAGTCGGTTTTCCGCCCTTCTGCTGTGCAAGGACGTCGATATAATAGAGCCCAGGCCTCCAGCTCTTTTGTGGTGTTACCAGAACGCGAAATTGCTGCAAGCCATTGCTATTTCTGATCTGAAAGGGCTGCTTTGCCCACTCTACAGCAAAGTAGTTTTCTAGGGTTTTGCTGGGATGTTTGTACGATTCTAGTTTGTTGATTGCTTCCGGGGTGAGCGGCTCCGGAGCCGGCTCCCACTTGATAGACACGCATTGAACTGCCCAGCCAGGGCCAAGAGTGCCAGTGACGTAAAATGGCTGACTGAGGTCGCGAGGCAGGCTAGCGAATTGACCATAGTTATCTGTAAATTCTTGAGTATTAGCTAAGCGATATTGGTTGCCATTTGTGGCAATAGTGAAGGCAATGCCAACGCCGTTATGAATTGGATCTAGTATGTTTTTTCGGTGCCCGTCATGCGGTGGTTCTTCGTTGTAATAGTCGGATTCGGCTTTGTCGATATCGCTTTTTTTAAAGGCCTGCACCCCATGCAGTGTGAAGGGCTTTTCTGCGCCATCTCCCTCTGGCGGTTGGTCTTGGTCGTAGCCCTCGTAGCTTCTGGCAGACCACCAGAAGGCATTTTCTGATACGTATCCGCTCCCGCCTAGTTGGCTATAGCGTTGCCATGGTTTCTTGCCATCGACATCGTAGTGCCCGTGGTGGTAATTCAATGTCATGTCTTCAGTGTGAATTTGACCAGCCTGCGATGCGATTTTATCGAGTATCACTGGTGACAAGCCGTGGGCTGCGCGGTCGCGATTTATTAGTGTCAGCATGTATTCGCGCGCTTGATCAAGAGTGAGAATTGTCTCTGCATCTCCTTCCGCGCCAATAGCGCGGTCGCCACTAGTGGAGAAAACTAGAAGTGTCAAAATGGAAATTGAAAGTAGCAAGCGCTTCGAATTCTTCATCGTGATATTTATACCGTGATTCTGGTCGTGGGCGAGTGTAAACTTCTGAGGCTGTGTAGCTGGTAATACTTTGGACTTGACCACCTCTAGTGGGTAAAAAGGTTGAGTGACTGTTTGATTCGGAGATTTTAAATTTGCTTAGCTTGCGAGCCCTATGGCGCCACGCCGAACGAACAGTACTGATTTCGCAAGCAGCAAAGATCGCTTCTTCGCTTCTTCTGATTGCAACAAGTTTGAATATAGTGTCCTGTGCGAATTCATCAGCTCATCAATCGGTCAATCAGTACGTTAAAGCGAATTGCGCCTACGCTGATTTGGTCCACCCCATTCTCGGTGTCAAGGCGAAAGATGGCTTAAACGGACGCGTCTTAGACAAGCAGATATTCATCGAACTTCTCGTCTTCGATCCACCAAATGGAAACGTCATCTGGTGGCGCGATTTTTTTAAAGCAGAAAGCGAAGCTGCTATTCAGTGCTGCGCTGCAGTCAAGGGAATGCAAAGAGACAAGCTTAGCTATCTGCTTGGACAGCCTTACCGTATTGCTAATCATGAAAATTTTTCACAGATGCCTATCAACGAAGAGACTTGGATGTATGAATTCGGCGGAAACAAAATTCCTATCGAGTTGTCGCTGAAAAATAGTTGTTGCACGTTGGCAAGAATACACGATTGGCGTGTTTACGCAGAGCAAAACCATATTCCGAGAGTATTTTGGGAGTCTCCAGTCCAGTATCATCCCATCCTAAAAATTGGTCCGAATCAAGAGATGCCGAACCAGGGAATAGAACCTTCTGTATTTCGTAAGCTAAAGAATTCGACTGTAATTGGCTCACATAGCGATTGGGAACGAAGCTATCGTAAGGTCGAGAAGCAAGCGGCGAGGAGATTTTGCGAGCTTGTTTTGGGCATGTCAGAGAAGGAGATTACTAACTTAGTGGGCCAACCTGGCTTCAAAGGCGAGAATATTCCTTGTTGGAAATGCTCTCAGCCGGGCGAGAGCATTTGGCTCTATGCGTTTGGCGGATCGGACGTTAATGTTCGACTCGTAATGCGTCAGAACAAGTGTCGACTGGCAGAAATGTACGGATGGGAGGATGAAATCAGTTACACTGCGTGGAGGCAAGAAGAACTCAAGAAATTCGCGATTGGAAAGACGATGGAGGAAATCATAGCGAAAGAAGGTCCTCCTTTTGTCTACGAAGACGCCAGTTCCGATGCACCGGAATTAAGACCGAGCCAGCATTTTGATGCACAGAGCCCGATTGTCTACTTTGTATCACCATCAATCGAAACAACACTTTATTTTCAGAACGGTCGTTGTGTGAGTGCTGCAAACGGTGGGATAGCGCATTAGGAAAGCGTTTCTATCTCTTTGCTAAACCCGCACTAATAGCTTGCCTACATTCTTGCCTTCAAACAAACTGTTCAGCGCTTGTGGCAGGTTTTCAAAGCCATCCACTATTGTTTCTTCAAAGACTATTTGCTTGTCTTTCACCCAAGGCGCCACTATTTCTAGCATTTCGTCCATGCGATGGGTATAGTCGCGAGCCAGTATGCCTTGAATAGTTGCTCGTTGAAAGAGCATGTGTTGCAGAAAACGTGGTCCGAGATTGGGCTTGTCCAAACCGCCGTCATACTGGCTGATTTGGCCACATATAATTATTCGCGCTCGCAATTTTATGTTGGGAATAATGGCATCGGTGACCATGCCGCCAACATTGTCAAAGTAGACGTCCACCCCATTTGTGATTTTTGCCATAGCCTTTGAAAGCGACTCTGCATCTTGATATTGTTGATAGTCTATGGCGCCGTCAAGACCAAGTTTTTCTGTTAGAAAAGAACATTTACTTGCTCCGCCAGCAATGCCGAAAACTTTGCAACCTGCTCTTTTTGCGAATTGAGCGACGAGTGAGCCAACGGCTCCAGCAGCGCCAGAGACAACTACTGTTTCTCCTGGCTTGGGTCTGCCTGCTTCCATCAGTCCAAACCAGGCTGTGCGCCCGGGCATGCCCAGTACTCCAAGGGCTGTGGTGATAGGCGCTGCTGCAGCATCTAGCTTGCGCAGTTCGCTAGCATGGCACTTGGCGTAAAGTTGCCATCCGGTGTACGAAAGAACGTAATCACCCTCTTTGAAAGAGCTGCTATTCGAGGCCACAATTTGGCCGACGGCGCCACCTCTTTGCACTATTCCTAAGGGGTGCGGCGGGTCAAACGATTGCCGTTTAGCCTGCTGTATGCGCATGTAGGGGTCAACACTGATGTACTGAGCTTTGACTACTACTTCGTTGCTGGCCAGGGGCTCATTCAGTTCAACTTCTTTGAGTTCGTAGTGCTCTTCGGTGACGCGGCCGGAGGGGCGTTTGGCGTAAATCCACTGACGATTGGTGAAACATGGTGTAACCATTACCCTCACTCCTTTTGCCGCATTTAAAGCAACTTCCCCGGCGATCCTATATACTCGGCCGCCTCTACAGCTCAGAGCGGAGGGCATATGAATTTTAAGCCAGAAGGATACCATTCTCTAACTCCATACTTGACCATGCGCGATGCAGCTAAAGCTATTGAGTTTTACAAGAAAGTTTTTGACGCCAAAGAGCACATGAGAATGCCTGCCCCCGGTGGAAAAATTGGCCACGCTGAGCTTCAAATTGGTGACTCGGTGATTATGTTGGCCGATGAATGTAGCGAAGGCAAGAGCCCTCATGCATTGGGTGGAACTCCGGTTGGATTAATGTTCTACCTGCCCGACGTTGATGCTACTTTTAAATTAGCTCTGGCCGAGGGCGCCACCGTGCAGCGGCCGGTGCAAGACCAGTTTTATGGTGACCGCTCCGGCTCGATTGTCGACCCATTTGGCCATATCTGGCACCTTGCCACCCATGTTGAAGATGTCAGCCCTGAAGAGATGGAAAAGCGTCAGGCTGATGCTGCCAAGCAAGTTGTGGCCGCGGCCAAGTAACGTCACGGCGGCCTCCGTTCGAATTTTCAATCACTGTCTTTTTAGTTATAGGTATTACTGTTAAAGGAGTTCGAAATGAAACTATTTCTAAACGTATGCGCTTTGGTCTTGGTCGGTGGCTTTGCCGCTGGTACATTGCCTGCTTTTGCCGATGCTGCTGCTGACGCTGCTCGCGATGAAGCTAGAGCGCAGGCTGACAATAATCGTGCCCAAGAGCAAACCTCCAAGGGCCACCCTTTTAGAGCCGGTCGGGCTGCTAAAAAGGCTGAAAGAGCCAGCGAGAGAGCTGCAAAAGAGCAGGCTAAGGCTAACAAAGAAGCCGGCAATGCCAATCAAGGAAAATAATCACAAACTTCGTCACTTCTGAAACTTTTTTGATGCCCCTGCCGTACTGAATTTTGTCGGTGGCAGTTGCGGGTGGCTCAAATTATGTTCGAAGATGCTCAGGCTTTGTTATGGCCGTCCCTTTTCGTTTTTGTGACTTGTATTCTTTTAGAGTGGATTGTATCCAGGGCTAAGGGTATAAGGCTCTACGAGGGCAAGGATGTGCTCTGCAACCTGGGCATTTTTGTTGGCGCCAGAATTAGCCAACCTCTTTTTGTTGGCTACACTTTTTATTGTTTGAAATTTCTTGAAAGTGTACGCCCCTGGGAGCTGCCCAATACCATGGTTACCACGGTTGTAGCGGTGGTTTTGACAGATTTGGCTTACTATTGGGAGCATCGCCTCAGTCATACAACCAGGGTCTTGTGGTTTTTCCATGAGGTGCATCATTCTAGTCGTAGCTTCAATCTCACTACCAGTTTTCGTCTGCATTGGCTCGGGCGGCTGGTGGCGCCTCTAATTTTTGCACCTCTGATTTTGTTAGGTTTCTCTGCCAATCAAGTGGTGCTATTTCTCTTTGCCAATTTGATTTATCAATTTTTCTTGCACACTAAATTGGTCGGCAAACTTGGTTGGCTGGAGGGAATAGTTAACACGCCATCAGCTCACCGTGTGCATCATGCTCGCAACACAATCTATTTAGATAAGAATTTTGGTGGCATTTTAATGCTGTGGGATAGGCTCTTTGGCACCTATCAAGCCGAAGTTGAAGAGCCAGAGTTTGGTGTATTAGGCCATTTCCGTAGCAATAATCCATTCAGCGTTCAGTTTCATAAAGTGCCAGGATACTCTGCTTTTGCAGGTCATATGCAGCAAGTGGTTCGCTTTTGTAAGGGCAGCTAAACAATTAACCATCAAAGCTTAGTCATTTGAAGTTGCTGCCATCCAGCACTCTTGGTTTGTAGAACTGTATCTCTTCGGTGATTGTGCTACAAAGTGCCTGCCTCACTGGCTTTCTGCTCAGTTTCCAGATTTCTGCATCAGTAATGAAATGTTGAAACTGAATGCAGCAGAAGACTACTGCTAAGGCTGTGACTAAGGGCACGCTGAAGCTGGAGATTAGCATGGGCAGCCCGGCAAAAACTGCAACAGCGCACAGTAGAGCCAGGGGGAGCATGGTGAAGGCGATGAATGGTTTACTTTCTTTGATGCGAGCATAAACTAAACAGAGATATTGGCTGCCGTGAAAGTATGCCGGTGCGTAGAGCCAGATGTCGTCTAGTCTTGCGCGTGGCAGTAGAAAAAGGAGCAAGGAGGTAATCAGCATAGCAAAGGCATGAACCGGTGGCAGCGTTGTCTTTGTGCCATTCTTTGAGTTGGGTAGAAAGGTCAAGGTGAAAGCCAGTATGCCGAGAAAAGATAGTAGCATCAGGGCCGAAGCTACCCAGGTCGGGAGCAATCCCCAGTCAGGGAGCCTTACCATGAGAAATTCGGTTGGCCCCTGTTTGTAGTCAGTGAGCAAGACAGCCATCCAATAGAGCATAGTTAGCCTGGTTGTGGTTAGCAGCCAGAAGCGCTTTGTGGGTGTTATTGCGACATTTGCTTTGAGGCAGTAGAGCAGAAATATCCCTCTAGTTTGAGCAAGAAAATGTTGCGGCACCCATAGTAGATAGAGTTTTAGTAGTACTGCTGGTAGTGCGGCCGCGAAGAAACATAGAGTGCCAACAGCGAGCAAGAAGGCCGGTATGAGCATGTTGCGAATGTTGACAGCGCCACTCTTCCTATCTAGTACAAAGATGGTGCTGACTGTGTGAGTTTCGCTGATAAATAGGAATCCGAGATTTGATACTGCGGCTAGCAGAGCTAGTTGTTGGGAGTGATTGGTCTGGGTCAGGGCAAATAAGTGCAGGCCATACAGGAGCCAGAAGAGCCCGCCACAGATAAACAGGCAATCAAATATTGGCGAAATTATCCAGGTTTTTCCCATTGCTTTGTATTCGATTATTACATCAGATTGTCGGCATATAAGCGAACGAGCCAATTACAACAAAACGTAAGTGCTGGCCCCGAAGTCATCAGACAACCGCCGCAGAGAATAGCAAGTTTATCTTTGATGTTGAATTTTCCTGCGTCAGAAGATAGTCTGAGAGTTTTAGCGAAGCTTCTAATTTTGTTTTTCTTGTATATGACTGTGAGAATGATGAAAATGCCGATTGCGATCATAGCGAGCTCAGCTGAATTGACCAGTATATTGAGCAGAGCTTCTAGGCAGGCTAAGGTGTTTACGCGCACCATTTCTGTCGGTTGTGCGCTGGCGTAGATGATTTCCTTCATTTGATTTTCCCTTCATATTCAGGCAAAAGCGGCCGCCGCTATTAACGACGCGGAAGTCTGGCGACCGGCGATGCCTGTTATGTCTGTGATTGACGCGATAGTAAATTGAACAGTGTGCTTACGATACGATCGTCTTGGTCCGCAGAGAAGGGGGATATCCCTGATTTGTACTTCGGGTTTATTCATCTAGCGTCATCTGTTTGATAAATGAGCGTATCATTGTTAATGCCTCTCATTTCGAGATTGGGCAGTGCCAGAGAGCAATGCCGGAGAGCTTTTCAAGGAAGCAATGAAATACCGCAGAAGTGGCAAGTCTAAGATCAAATACGAACACGGCATGATCGACGGCTTACGAGATTTGCTTGAGAGCATTGAGTCTATAGACGAAATTGTCTCTATAATTCCCGGCGTGATCAAGCCGGTGCGTGGCTCTGGCTCTGGTATTAGGTTAGAGGTTAAGTACCCTACTCAAACCGGTATCAAGCTTCTAGCTAAGTCGTCAACCTCTGTGCAGGAAGTCTTTATTGTCACTAACTCTGCCGATATTTTGATTGAGAAGCTGAAGTTATCTCCCAAATGAACTAGTTTGTGGATGACTATCTCATGGCATTGAGCTAGCTATATCGCCAGAGCGAGCTATTGCGCCGGAACCTCCCCAGAACTCTCTCGCTTGAGGGAGCAACAAGTTCATCTCGGGCCTTATTAACAAGGAAAGGTTCTAGCAAGGTTAGGTATATATCATCTAAACATCAAGATATTTAGATATTCAAATTCATGCATAGGTTGTCGAGGAGGATTTGAAATGAAAATGACTGTACAAATGACCCCATCAGGCATTTTTGTGAAGGCCGGGCTTCTGGGTTTGATGGATAAAGAAGGTGTTTCAACCGGTCAGCGGCAAGAGAAATTTGGCCTGCTTCAAGGATCGCGCAGAATCAATTACTTTTTGAATTTCGGCCGCGCCGATAGTCGTGATGCAAGAAAGATCGGAGTATCGCTGAAGCATTTACGAAAGCAGCAGTCTAGGCAGATTTTCGCAAGGTTATATGAGGCAGTTTCTGTATTAGCCGCTAGGTGGAAAATCGTGAGTCTTTCACCGTCGATTGGAAAAGAGCTTGTTTAGCTGATCAAGAGCTGCATTGAGTGTAAGTCAATAGAAAGCATATGACTATTGAAACTAGATTATCGCGTTTTGTTGTAGTCGACGTATGCGGGAGAATTTGTTATGGCAAAGAGTTTAGTGGACCTCTATCGTGCTGAATACGAGTTTGTTTCCGAAACGCTCATGCCTTTCTTGAGTGCTAATTGGGAGACTATTGACTTGGTCGACCCTAACAGCTCAAGGAAGGATGGGCGACTGACAGCTGATGAGCTGCTTCTTGCTCATAAGCAAGCTTTACTAGAGGACCGATTGTCTGATGCATTTACCCTGAAAGCTATTTTGGAGCGCTATGCGCCCCTCTGCCGGACCTATGATTATGGTTATTCAATCAAGGATGCGACTAGGCTTGGGTTTTCAAAATTCGATTTTGAGCAATACACCCAAGTAGTTAACCCAAACAAAAAGAGAAGATTTATGGCGGCAAACCAATCAGTCAAACTTTAAAGGGTAATGGGTAGTAAAAAGTGTTAGTCAAATTTGATGCACAAACCATAATTGATGCCACGGCAGGACGCTTGCTGTCTGGAGAGATCACTAAGGAGAGTGGTTCAATCTGTTCTAACATACAAGAACTAAGCAAAGGTCAATGGTTTATAGCTCTGCCTGAAGCCCTAACAGACGGTCATGATCAACTTCAAGAAGCTATCGACGCCGGAGCGATTGGTTGCATCGTGGTTGATAATCGGCGCTATCCTTTTGTTGCAAATCGTTCGCGGGCCAAAGCTGGAAAATCTCATGACACTGACTTGAAAATCGGCATTCCTTTAATTGGAGTGCCTAGCACTGTGCACGCATACTATCAGCTGGCCAATCTTGTTCGCCGAACAGTAAATCCAAAAGTTATAGCTATAACGGGCTCGTCTGGTAAAAGTACAACCAGAGATATGTTCTGCAGTATCATTTCTTTGGCTCATCGAGTGCATAGTTCAAAGAGCAATCGAACTGACTCCAAAGGTTTGGCCAAGACACTTTTGGAAATGCCAGAGACCACTGAAGTTCTGGTAGTTGAATTGGCACAGCGAGGAAGAGGACAGATAGCCTGGCTCGCAGCCGCCGTTGCTCCTGATATCGCTGTCATTACCAATATTGGCCCGGCACATTTAGAAACTCTAGGGTCGATTGAAAACATTGCGGCTGCGAAATGCGAAGTATTGGAGAGCTTAAGTGTTGAATCAGGCCTAGCAATCCTTGGAGATGAAAGCAGGCTTTTGAGAGAGAGGCTAGAGCTAGTTTTTGCTGGCGGTCGGGTATTGAGTTTTTCTGAAGGTGAGATAGAAGTAGTTGGAGTGAAGCCAGCTTCTACGCTGTTTGTGCTTTCCGGATCTGATACTTTGTTTGATCTCAATTCCCACGGCACAGCCTATTTGAGAGACGCCTGGTGCGCCATAGCCTGTGCTCGTGAATTAGGCATGGCAGATCACAAAATTGCAGAAGGTCTAAGGCGGTACGATCCTTCGCGTGGTCGCGGCAACAAGTCAATGGGACGGAACGGAGCACTCATTATTGATGAGTCTTACTCTGCCAATCCTGACTCAGTACGAGCTACCGTAACTGCTTTCTTGGATAGCCGCGCTTTTCCGCAGCCTCGCAAGTTTGTCGTACTGGGAGCCATGGAAGAATTGGGAGAAGCAAGCGAAGGCTTTCATGTAAAACTTGGAGATTGGCTATCTACCCAGTCTTTTGAAGCTCTAATTACAATTGGCGAACCTGCAGCGGCGATTGTTCGCGGTGTGAAAGGTTCTAACTTTAAAGCATTGGCGTCTATTAACGCGATTGAGGCCTATCGGATTCTGGTAGAAACTATAGACGACGAAACTAGTGTCCTCGTTGATGGCTCAGATTGTTCGGAGCTTCGTTTGTTAATTCAGCTACTGACTGCTGCTGATGGTGATATTCAGCTCACGGATAAAGTTGAGAGATCAAAATTCCTATCTTAAGGCAACAGCCGCTGCTGTCTCTGCTCAGTAGCACCCAAACCGAAGTTTCGGATATGTCAGATTGAGCCAGCTTTAGCATTATACTACGCAAGGTCGTAGTGGTGGCTAAAAAACGAACTTGCAGGCCGCCACCATTTTGGTGAGCAGCGCTGCAAGTTCGTTGAAGTGTGGTCAAGTCGAATCAATTCAGGGCCGCACAGAGCGATTTAAATCCAATCGACTCTAGTCTAGTCTGCTCTATTTTACGTCGCTCAGTTCAGCTCAGGGTACTCGCTCAAAACCCGCAAAAGCTCAGCCACCGACCATGCTTGCGAAACGCAACCACGGGGGGTATGGGGGGCGTTGCCGTCGAAGATTTCGTTGATTGAGCCGATGCAGCCTTCATTGCTAATGTGAGCAATGATTGGCTGCAGGTGCCTGCGAATGAATGTCATGTTCTGGCTATCACCAGCGTGAGCATAGACTCTGGCATTGACCCAAGGGCCAAGCAACCATGGCCAGACCGTACCCTGGTGATAGGTGATGTCGCGGTGATACTGGTCAGCTTGCGCCAGACCAGTGCCGTAGACTCCCTTATATTCAGGATGATCCGGAGAAAGTGTGCGCAGGCCCATGGGGGTGAGCAGCTTGCTTTCCACCACAGACAACATTCTCGCCGCTCTCTCGTGCGAGAGTATCGGATAGGTGAGGCTGGCAGCGATAAGCTGGTTGGGGCGGATGGCCAGGTCAAGACTGCCGTCTTGACGAATGACGTCTACCAGGTAACCGGCTTGCTCGATCCAGAACTTTTCAAAGCCGGCCTGGCACTGAGCAGCCAGCGCCGAATAGTCGTCGCTGCTCGGCGGCAGGCTTGCGGCGCCGAGTTTGGCTGCCACCTCGTCGCGCAAGAACTTCAAGGTGAGCAAGAAGTTGTACCAGAGGGCATTGATTTCAACAGCCTTGCCAGATCGCGGAGTGACAACGTAGTTGCCTACTTTTGCGTCCATCCAGGTCAGCTGTACGCTAGCGTCACCGCCAGTGATCAAGCCATCGCTATCGAGTCGAAGGCCATGTCTGGTGCCTTTCTTGTGCCAGTCCACCACGTCTTGCAAGAGCGGTAGCTGAGCCTTGACGAAGTCAATGTCGCCAGTGGCCTTGTAGTAGCCGTGCAGAGCCCAGGCCCACCACAAAGTGGCGTCTGAGGTGTTGTACTCAGGCGCCTGGCCGCCGTCAGGAAAGTAGTTGGGGAGCATTCCTTCACTCAGGTAGCGGCCGAAGGTCGAGAGAATGCTGCGGCCTTCGTCGCTGCGACCAGTGGCGAGGCAGAGCCCAAACAAGCTGATCATCGAATCGCGTCCCCAATCAGAAAACCAGTGGTAGCCAGCGATGATTGTGCTGCCGGCCGTTGACTGCCTCTGGGCGATGAACTGATCGGCTGCCAGCATGAGCTTTTTCAGCGTGGCTGAATTGGCCTTGGGCAGAAGAGCTCGCTTCTCGGCGGCGCTTTGGCGCACCAGGGTTTCGAGCAGCTTTTCTTGGTTGTTGTTCGCCGCTTCGAAACCTGCCGTGAGGGTGATCGATTCACCGGCGGCCAGGGTGGCTTTGACTTTGCCAGAGCGGAAGCAATCTTCTCTGTCGCCGAGGCCGCGTTCGAATTCTCTGGGCCATTTGTAGTTCCAGTACCACGCAGGTTGTGCTGAGTAGGCGCCGTGGTCCAGTTCGAGCCAGAGCGGTTGCGCGCCAGTAAAAGCTTCGATTTTCACCTGTTTGTCGCTGACGATGTTCTGCGAAAACTGCCAGTTGTTTGAGCCCCTGGTTTCGCTGTGAAAGTCGCGATAGCCAAGCAGCACTGAAAGTTCCAGGCTGGCGGTTTTCTCGTTGTCGTCGGGCAGCCAGGTATAGCCTACGTGCACACGCTGTTGGCCATGCAGCATCACGACTTGTTTGATCAGGCGACCGCCAGGTACGCGATACGACCAGGTGGGAACAGGCAAGGCGCTGAAAGCCTCAAGGTAGTGGTAGCCCTGGGGATGAACATGGCCGGATTGCCAGTAGTTGGTGGCCAGTTCGCAGGGGCTTTCTTGGCCTTCCACGGCGATGATTTCGTCCAGGCGAGAGAAGAGCATGGTGCGCTTCACCGGAGGAGTCAGAGAGGCTACGAGGAGGCCGTGGTAGCGTCTTGTGTTGGCGCCCGAGAGAGATGAGCCGGCGTAGGTTCCCAGGCCATTGGTGATCAGCCATTCTCTGCTGTCATTTTTGCCTAGGTCGTTGAGAACGCTTGCGTTGCTGAAATTGCTGGCCTCGATAGGCAGCACTGGATTGCTTTGATTTTCATTGGCTTGATTTCTCAGCCATTGGGTGAGGTCAAATGTCATGGTGTCTCCCATTACAAGTTAGTCTGACAAATTCTGCGCACGTGCAGGTAATTTGTTTCGAGTTAGTGGTTTAGAAATCTTGAGGAAGGTTTAAAAGGTGTTTTTAAAGAAAGGGAAGGGTAAACCAACAGCTAACATAAGCAATCTGCCAAAACCAACTGTTTTGGGCCGATTGCTTTGATATTGGTTTTGTTTAACAGCTTGGAAACTGCGTTGTCAGGCGATCTCGCTCGCGCAGCTGCGCTGCCCAAAGGTTATCGGGCGGCAGGGGGCGCGCTCATACCAGCGACCAGGTTGTCGTAATCGGCAGCATTGAACTGTTGCCGCGGTGACAGCTTAAGTGCTTCTTGCAGATCTGTTAGAGCTGTTACTTGATCGAATGTATTGTCCACTGGGGCAAAGCGATTAGGGCTAAGCGCAGTCAGTGCAGCATCAATTTCTTGCCGGCTAAATGAACCGTCGGGGCTCTTGCCGAGAGTCTCAAGGAGAGCTGCTCCAGTAGGAAACACCTTGGTCATTTCGGCAGCTCTGGCGGCGTTGTCGACCGTGGTTGCTTCTGGGCTTACAGGGGCTGCATCGGTGCTAGCTTTCTTGCCGTCTGGAGCGGCAGGAGCTGCATCGGCTGCCGCTTTACCTTCGGGTTTTGGCGCTCGAGGGTCAACATATTCGGGCAGAATCAAGGTTTGCTTATAGTTGACCTTGTCTTTGTCAATTTCATTGAGCTTGGCAATTTGATTGACATAGTTGTAGATGTCTCGTGTGGTTGCGCCCGGAGGAAGGTTTTCTTTGGCTATATGGCTGAGAGTTTGGTCCTGGCGAACTTTGACCTCTCCCTTAATGGCAACGCCTTCACTAGCCCCATCTACCAGGGTTACGCCTGGCAAAGACTTGGCGGCAGTGCTGCTGTCTGCTACTGTGTTTGGCTGCAACTGAGTTCCTGGCTGTTGCACCTCTTTCAAGGCTTGGTGAGAAGCATTATCGCCACCGTTTCTATCTCCGGTGAATAGTTCAGGGTTGCCTTGAGCTTCGAGAGTGCTAGCCATAACTAAATTCTCCTCAACATTGAAGTTATTGCTCAAGACCAAATAGTGCTGCGCTTTTTCGGTAGTTCTTGAGCGATTTGGGGTGCAGGTGGGTGTGTAAAGAGAATAGGCAAACGGAGTGTCGGAGATGTGGCAGTTTTGCCTCCCCAAAATTAAAAGTACTCGGGTCTGCGCTCAATCCGGCAGCAGAAGTGAAAGATCGTTTGGTCCTAGAATTTGGCGTCGAGCGATATAGGCTCGAATTATCTAGCTTAGTGATAGAACCGCAGCAAATTGTGTTCGCGATCGACCTTGTAGCGCCAGCCTTCCATCAAGTCTTGACCGAGAGCGCAGCCAGCGTGACCGCCGATTAGCACGGGAAATCCTTCCCGCATCATGGCACCAATTCTTATAGTTACATAGGCTCTTTGCATGGTGATATCGCCGCCCACCCCGGACATGTGAACGCTTTCACCGCTGGACTGTATGCCCATGCGCGCTGCGTCAGAGCTGCTGATGATGGTATTGGAAGCACCAGTATCAATAAATGCTCTAGCAGGCTGGCTGTTGATTGTGAAAGTTATATAGTCGTCTTTGCCTTCTTTGGTGAGAGGGATGTCGTACATCGGGTTGATGTCGCTCTTCTTCACCGCTAAAGTCTTTTTTAGATCAACGCGGCAGCCTTTGTCATCAATCTCGTATTGATAGCCTTTGACAAAGTCTTGGCCAATCAAATTGTTGCCAAAGTGACTGGTGCTGTCTTGCATGGTGATATTGATGTGGCGAGTAAGAGTGCCCAGTTTGACTTCCGCTGGAATTGTCGATGTCGGCACAGCTACTCCGGCCCAACCTCTAGTTCCGCGACCGGCTTTCGCTCCATTGAGATCGAGGCCAGCTTCTTTTAACTGATCACGATAGAAAAAGGCGCTAGCGCCAGTATCAAAAAGTGCTTTAACTGGATGACCATTGACCATGAGGTCAACTTCCATGTGTCCTTGCTCCCCTTTCTTGAAGTAGAAGTGGGCAGTGTCTGGTAGTGTCGCTAACTCTTTGGCTAAGGCCGTTTTTGCAACAACTTGCTCTGTATCTTCATCATCGTCGTCATCTGCTTTTGCTTTGCTAACGGCAGATTGGTTTCCACCCTTGCTCGTCGTGCCGCTGGCTTGACTGGCCGCTGCGCTCGCGCTTGCCGCCTGGGGCACAGTGAAGGATGGATCAATTCCTTTGAGCGCTGCTGCCGCTCTCTTGCCCGCTTCAGTTTGGGGAAAGTAAAGGGCGGTAGTTTTGTAGCGACTCTTTGCCATGGCCCAGTTTTTCAATTGATGAAAACAGAGGGCGTCGTAGTACCACAGCAAGGGATCGCCCTGAGTCTTTTTCAGAGCTTCTTCAAAGTGAGTTGAGGCTTTGGCGTAATCACCTTTTTTGTATGATTGCAGGCCCAAGTCGTAGGCCGTGGAAGTGGGATTATCTGCTGCCTGGGCGTGTCCTGCCGACGAGGCGAGAATAGCCAGTGCGCTTAAAATGCAGATTGGTTTCAACGTAGTTTTATCTCGCGAGAAAGTTGTCGCAGCAACGAGGCAGTTAGTTGCAAATACGTGGTCTTATCGGGTTCGCCGATTGTTCGTATCTATTCTAACTGTATTGCAGCTTGATTGTCTCTGGATAGCTTTCGTTTGCGCATACAAAGCGAACTAAAATGACCAGCCTAAAACAAGCATCTAACAGGCAAGCTAATGTTGCTTGCGAGCTTAATGCTAGCAGTTCAGCTGTTCGCCTTTTGAGCCAACAGAATATGCTCTATGCGGTCGCTACAGCTGGTACAGCCGTTTGCGCTCTATGTAACAGTAACAAATTTATGCCGTGCGTTTTTTCATCATTTTGTAGGCTTCATAGACAGCGCCTAGACCTACAAGTGCATAAACAACGCGTGTTGCAGTGCCATCACCTAGAACAGTGGTTACGAAGTTATAGTTGAAAGCGCCGACTAGACCCCAGTTAATGCCGCCAATTAGCAGCAAAAGAAACAGAATAAACTCCAAATTTTTCATAGTATTTTCACCTGGCAATCACATCTTAAAAACCTGCAGACACTTTCTGCAAATTGATATGAGTGCTTACTCACCATTCTAGTACTTGGGACGATAGGAAGTCAAGAGGTGGTGACCTTGGAAGCTAGCCTGGGTGCTGGCTTTAGCTCAGACCTGATTTTTTGCTTCTTCTGGATTGCCTACTGCTGGCCGTTCTTGGCATGTTCCCTCGTGGGCTTAGCGGCTTTCCTTGAAACTCTGACAGGTAGTGCTTCAGGAACATATTCGTCTAAACTCGGTCGAGGCTATAGTATTGTAAGCACTAAATCAGCACTGACATGAACCAGAAAAATGAGTAAGGGTAGCAAGAATCATTCCACGCAGCCAGCTCCCACTGTGGCTGTAACCAAAGTATCAACAGAGCGAAAAGATGGATTCGTGCTCGTGCGCGGTGCTCGTGAGCATAATTTGAAAGACATTGATGTTGATATTCCTCGTGATTCATTAGTGGTATTCACTGGTGTTTCTGGATCTGGCAAGTCATCACTGGCCTTTGGCACGCTCTATGCTGAGGCTCAGAGAAGATATCTAGAATCTGTTTCTCCATACGCCCGTCGGCTTTTTCACCAGATGAGCGTGCCTGAAGTAGACGAAATCGAAGGGCTGCCACCAGCGGTAGCACTACAGCAGCAGCGTGGCGCCCCCACAACTCGTTCGTCTGTGGGCAGCGTTACCACTCTTTCCAACCTGCTGCGCATGCTCTATTCCCGGGCTGGAAACTATCCAGCTAATCAGCCCCATTTAGACGCAGAAGCTTTTTCTACCAACACTCCTTCTGGTGCCTGTCCTGACTGTCATGGATTAGGGCGTATCTATGAAGTGACAGAAAAGTCGATGGTGCCTGACGATAGTCTCACCATCCGGCAGAAGTGTATAGCGGCTTGGCCACCGGCTTGGCACGGTCAGAACTTGAAAGACATGCTTGTCACTTTAGGTTATGACATTGATAAGCCCTGGCGCGAAATGTCAAAGAAAGATCGTGACTGGATTCTCTTCACTGATGAACAGCCGGTTGTGCCAGTCTATGCAAATTTTGAAGCGCACGAAGTTAAAGCTGCGATGAAGCGCAAAGAGCCGCCAAGTTACAATGGCAATTTCTCTAGTGCAAAAAGGCATGTGCTCTACAACTTTGCTAATACCCAAAGTGCCGCTATGAAGAAGCGTGTGTCAAAGTATATGGTGAGCGCCGAATGTCGCCTCTGCAAAGGCAAACGACTGCGTCTTGAATCCCTTTCAGTTAAGTTTGCTGGCCTTGATATTGCTGATATCACTAATTATCCAATCATCAAACTCTCTGAGATTCTGCGGCCATACGCTGATGGATCGTCTCCAGCACTGGTTAAGCTAGAAAAAGAACATCCAGAAAAGGCGATTGTAGCCCAACGTATTGCTTTCGATTTAAATGCTCGCATTTCTGTTTTGCTTGATCTTGGCCTTGGTTATTTAGCTCTTGATCGCGGCACCCCTACTCTTTCTCCTGGTGAACTACAGCGCTTGAGATTAGCTACTCAGGTGCGCTCTAACTTATTTGGGGTGGTCTATGTACTAGACGAACCGTCAGCGGGGCTGCACCCGGCCGATACGGAGGCCTTACTTTCTGCTCTGGAACAGCTAAAGAGTTCTGGTAATTCGCTTTTTGTTGTCGAGCATGATCTTGATGTGATTAAGCACGCTGACTGGATTGTCGATGTTGGCCCCGCTGCTGGTGAGCAGGGTGGATACGTGCTTTATAGTGGCCCTGCAGCTGGTCTGGCACAAGTGCAAGAATCGCAGACCAGGCGCTATTTGTTTGCTGAAGAAAAGCCACCCCAGAGTAAGCTGCGCAAACCTTCAGGCTGGCTTGAGCTTTCTGGCGTGACTCGCAATAATCTAAATAATCTTGATGTCGCTTTTCCTCTTGGTGCGTTTACAACTATCACTGGAGTTTCGGGCTCAGGTAAATCCAGTCTCGTTAGTCAAGCATTGGTAGAGCTTGTAGCCGAGGCTCTGGGGCAGCAAATTTCGGTTGCTGAAGAGGATGGCGAAGAACTCGAAAAGGCAGAAGTTATTAAAACCGGTGGGCAGATTGCCTCTGGTATGGAAGGAGTCAAACGCCTTGTGGTGGTAGACCAGAAGGCTATTGGTCGTACTCCGCGATCAAATTTGGCTACCTATACTGGCCTGTTTGATCATATTCGTAAGCTATTTGCAAACACAAAAATGGCTCGTGCACGCCATTACGATGCTGGTCGCTTTTCCTTTAACGTCGCTAAGGGGCGCTGCGACAATTGCGAAGGCGAAGGCTTTGTCATGGTTGAGTTGCTCTTTTTGCCCAGTGTCTATGCGCCCTGTCCTACTTGCCACGGTGCTCGCTACAATGCCAAAACTCTTGATATAAAATACCGCGATAAGAACATTGCTGAAGTGCTTGGTATGACTGTTGATCAAGCTTGGGAATTCTTTGAAGATGAGCCAGCCGTGCGCCGATCTTTTCATGTCTTGCGCGAAGTTGGTCTTGGTTATCTGCGCCTTGGTCAACCGGCCACCGAACTTTCCGGTGGAGAGGCTCAACGTATCAAGCTTGCTACTGAACTACAGCGCGTTCACCGCGGCGACACCCTCTATGTGCTTGATGAGCCCACCACTGGTTTGCATCCTTCTGATGTTGAGAAGCTGATGACTCAGCTTGATGGCCTGGTGCAGTCAGGCAATACTGTTATTGTGGTAGAGCATGAAATGCGCGTAGTTGCTGGCAGCGATTGGGTGATTGATATTGGCCCTGGTGCTGGTGATCAGGGTGGTCAAATAGTAGGTGCTGGTAGTCCACAGCAATTGGCTGAAGTGAAAAACAGTCGCACAGCACCTTATCTCAAACGCTTTCTGGGCTAGTGCTTGGTTGATTCGAAAATACCGATGAGTCCCATTGACCTATTTGCTAGTTGGTTTACTGGCTTCTATTGGGTCATGCAAGTAGCGTGACGGAGTATCTGGCACAGGCAGAATCGCGTCTTTTAAGAGTAAGAACATTGTCGGCTGAATCTTCAACTCGCCGCTGTAGGGGTGGCTATAGGCTGACAACATCCAGATGTTGAGAGCCATGGCAGTGGCCACGAGGGTAGTCATCATGCCTTGAATTTTGGGAAATTCTGAGGCGAAAATATAGCTCAAGAATATTGTGATACCGGCACCGAGGCCGACTATGACCCAGAGAGCTGGTTGCATAGAGGTTTGTGCTAGTAGTATTCGAGCCCGCCGATGTTCTCCTAGCGATTGCATCGAGGAAATTAGACCTTGCTGTAAGTTGCTCTGTCTGTCGTTTTCTGGTACGGTCGCGACGACTGATTCCCAAAGCTTTTGATAGGTTTCCCAGCCGTGATTGATTTTTTCCCGGCGTTCCATTTTGGGCCATTCACTATTAATGACGTCGTCAACATACTCGCGACACAATTGCCTAATTCTTGGCCTGTCTATATCTGAAAGACCGCGAGCAACGCGAAAAACGCTGGCAACGTTGCTGGCTTCTTGTTCGTCATGCATGCGAGCATCGTTATATTTATCCATGGCTGAAGCCACCATGAAGCCCAGTAAGACAGCAAAGAGTGTACCGACCACACCCATCATCGCTTCGCCAGCGCTATGATGTTTCTCTAAAACCTCTTGCTTTATCGAGCGATTGACCAGCCATTGGCCAGCCAGAGCCAATGAGACAAATACAACTATGAGTAATGCGCCGTGTCCTAATGTATACATGACAGCAGAGGATAGCAAATCTGTCTTTGTATGGCTAGTCGGGTTAGCTCAGTCCGTTTTAAGGGGTAGCATTGACATTGCCTGGGAATTCTTGCAGTGGGGTGGTCTCTGCTGCGCTTCTCTCTTTCTTGCTATTTTATTGACTTGTTTGTGTTGCAGGTTGGGTGGATGGCTCGAGCGGTTGCGATTCCTTGCTCTCGTCTCCAGCGGATGGTGTGGATACATTTTGTTCGACTGTCGGCAACGCCTCTATGGCCGTAATTTCTGTGGCTGGGATGATTCTCAGCTTGAATTGCAGTGCACTTCCTATCTCTTTGGTTAGGAGGTCTTGTACGAGCTTGACCTGATTTGAGGTAATAGTTTCACCCGAGCCTATAATCGTAGCGTGAACACTCATCGGTGCCTTGAAACGAAGGACCTTTACCTCGCCTAGTTGAGCCTCGCGAAACGTCAGTGTTTTTTCTTTCAGTACTGTTCTAATTTTTGAACTTATTTGATTTTCCAAAATAAGCTCTCTCATGCTAAGAGCTAGTGGGACTGCCAGCAGTGCAATACAGCCCGCTGATATTGCCAGTCCTCGTCTGGCGAGCCGCAAGGGACTGAAGCCCTTAACGAGAAAAACTAGCGCACCTGCAATTGTTATACCGACTAAATTTGTGGCGTATAAAAGAGCAGCACCTTTGGAGACCTCCGGGTTGCCAAAAGCTAGTCCAATACCTACCACGCTCAACGGTGGCACTAAAGCTACTGCAATTGCCACACCTGCAAGGGTATCTGAGAGCTTGGCATTGGTTTGGCAATATGCTCCTACTGCGCCAGCCGCTAGCGCCACGCCCAGGTCTAACAGGGTGGGATGGGTTCTACCAATGATTTCCGGTGTTAGTTCCAGTGCTCTTAGAAAAAGTGCCATGCAAGTTGAGATTGTCATTCCAACTAGGGTTCCAACGATTAGAGTTAACAAAGCCTTGAATATCTGTCTGGTGTCAGCAGTGATGGTCGCTAGTGACATACAAACCAGTGGGCGCATGAGAGGGGCGATAATCATCGCGCCGATAATCACTGCTGGGCTGTTTTGAAAAAGTCCGAAGGTGGCAATCATTGTCGAGCCAGCCAATAGGACCAGAAAATTGCTAGATAGCTTGCCATTTTCTTCTAGTCGGTCTTGTAGATCTCTGAGGGTGGTTTCATCGACGTGATTTAGTAAGGGTTTTTGCAATATTCCTCTTTTCGCTCTTTGTGCAATTTAAGCTTTTGGGTGCATCAAGAAGTCAATCATAGTGGAAGACCACTTTTTTTTAACTGTCTTTTGTTGCACCATTATCTGATTGGCCCAGGTTATCTCAAGTGTATTTCATTTCTCAACGCTGTTACCGTTGTAATCGACCACCATGGTCCTTTGCTTTGCCCCCAGAGTGCAGCCCAGTACCATTGGGAGACATCTGTGTAATTTTGGCCGTTTTCGTCATAAATGCGTTCACGTACTTGCAGCTGTCGTGTGTTTTTCTTCGCTAATAAGGCATTCCATGCCATCCCCGCCCCGTCTGTTTCACGATGCAGGTTGGTGATTTTGAAGCCGCTAGCGCGATAGCAATCTGCTGCCGGATGCAATTGTCTGGTGACTTGCCTTACCCTACGGATGATGATTGTCTGCTTGTCTGTCTGGAACATAGCTATCGAACCAGGGAAATTCCGGGCAAATTCTAGTTCGCTGCCAGTGAGCGGCAAAGGTCTTAGTTTTTGTCCTTTATAGGTAACCGGCCACTGTTCTTCTTGTTTTGCAGGTGATTTTTGCGGCGTGAAGAAAGGGATGATGGCTGCAGTGGCACAGGCGAGCAAAAAGTATTTGTTGTCGAAGTATTTGTTGTTGAAGTAGTTGTTGCTTGCTTTTTGAACTGTCACTTCGGATTGATCTTTACCTGCACTCACTGGAGCCCCATGGAGGGCCGGTTCCCCAATGTCGTCTTCGATGATGTTCCTTTTGATGCGCTGGTCGGCAAAGTAGAGAATCAGGGCCACTAGCAAAAATGCTGTTATGCCTGTGCCTGTGTGTACAGCGCTTTCGAAGTAGGCGGCTATTGATTGGGGAAGAGCTGCCGGCGCTCTAATGATTCCGGCTTCAAGATAGAACAATGATGTCACCCTTAGGACATTGGCTAGAACCGCTGCCGTGGCAGCAAAAAAGAGATATAGCAAAGCTTGTATAAGGCTAGATTTTCTCAGGCTAAGTTGCAGGGCTGCCAGATAGAGAGCTGCCCAGAGCATTTTAATGCCGCTACAGGGCGCATCTATTTCTATCAGCTGGTTGTGCCACAGCAGTGATGTGCCTTCTGCACTCACCGGAAATCCGTTTATGCTCAGAAGCGATACAGCGCATTGGGCTACTAATAGTCGCAGCGGATAACCAAGATAGAAATTGAGCGAGGCTACCAGTGGCAGCGATAGCAACAATAAGCTCCAATGTCCGCTGTTGAGGCGGTAGTTCAGTAGCCGGTAAAGGCAAGTGCCAACGGCAATGAGAGCCAGGGCGGCACTAATTAGTTTTGGTGCCAGTACTAGGGAGATGCCGTAAAGCGCTACCATCGCTGTTAGCGCCGTCAGCGAAATGGGAATTTGATTATTTTTCTTCGCCGGCTGCCGGGCTAGCAGATATATCAATGTAATTAATGCCACTATTCCTAGTGGCTCATCAGATTGGTCGCTGACCCTTTGGCCGTACCAAAACCAGACTGGCCAGAATGTCGCTAATAGAATCAGAGTTTGTGCTAGAGCCGATTGGCTGCCAGTTATTAACGACAGTCGATTACTGCGCTCAGAATTCAACTGCTTTGAGCCCTGCGCTTTTTGCCAGCGAACCAGCTACCAGCAAACATCATCGCTAACAGCGAGAGGAGAATCCAGGTATCGGCTTCAGGTACGGGCTTACCATCAGCATCTACTGTATCGCCGTTAGCATCTATGAAGTTGCCATTGGCATCGACTGTGTTGCCTTCGGTAGGTGTCGCATTGTTTGTGGCCGCTTCAGTGTCGCTGGTTTCTTCTCCTGCGACAGAGGGAGACGCGGCGCTCTCTTTCTTGAGGCTTTCTGGTTCAAATGAGAAATTCTTGCCTTGAACTAATTTGTCGCTACTTCCTCCAAATGCACTTTGCGGTGCCACAACTCCATTTGTTGCCCCTTGCAGAATGGGGCTGTCGGATTGAAGTTTCTCTGCTTCTGCGTCCTTGGCGCCGCCCATGGGTGACATCGCTATTTGCTTAGTTTCTTCACTGGCACGCATCGACTCAGTATTGCCTTCCTTAGCTCTATAGCTAGATGGCATTGAGTTAAATTGGGTTCCAGGTGGTGAAGCTGAAGAAGTCGCTTCGCTTAGTGAATTTAGTTGACCGACTGCCGATTTGAATTTGAGGTCGATCTGGTGACTAATGCTGAGATCCTCAGAGATTTTTCTTCCAAACGCTCTTATTTCACCTATGGGTTTGCGCAAGCGTTCTGAAATCTTAGGTTTGACCGCAGTGGCTAAAGTCTTTTCTTCTGGTTCGGTGACAATCGCGCTTGATACTGGGCTAATAATTTGGAATGCCTGAACCAACATACCTGGCTCAGAGCCCTTTGCCAGCGCTGGATTTCGTAGATCTTCAGCGATTCTTTGGTTGGCCCAAATTTGAGCTAGCCGCTTGTCGACAGGAATAGTATTTGATTTTTCAGCAGTGGTCTCTATATCCGCAGCAGGTGGATTTTTCGAGACACCTTGGCTGAATGAATATTCTGGCTCGGGATTTGTGCTGGCGTCAGAGCAGGCATTGAAGAAAGTGATTAGATCGCCTTTTAGATCACCGCTGCGCTCTACTCTTACTAGTGACTTTTGGCTGTTGACACCATTTAGAAGCTCGTTGGAACCAGCCATTACCAGCATGTCAAATAACAGCGGCCGCTCCGTGCGCTTCAGGCTAGCCTGTATAGTGGCATTGCTTTCGGATATTACTGGTTGAGCAGCATGTATCCACAAGACTGCCATTTTGCTGCCCGCGGCCGCTAAGCTCAGAGAATCATCTAGTGTTGCAGAATCGTCTTGGCCACCTTCGGCTTTCATTGTCTTCAGAGTCTCTGCAGCAGTGAGAACTGCTGCGCTGCCCCCCGGTTGTAGGCCAGGGTAGAGTTCCGTTGTTGTGTCTCCGACTACCTTGATTTGCACCTGCATTGAAGGGGGAATGGCTTTTAAGGCCTCAGCAATTTGGGCGAAAGACGGTTGCATCGAGGCCGAGCCGTCAATCACTATAAGCAAGCTGTTGATTCCGTTATAGGCTGCTGGTCGCAGGTTGCGTGTGATATTAAATTGACCAGGTAGCTCTTTGCCTTGGTATGAAATTGCTTTGCTGGTGGCATTTCTTGGGGCTGAGACAACTGCACCAAAGCATGCTAGTTTGGCGTTGTCGATATCGCCCTTAAAGCCCCCGGCTGCCAGTGGATCGCTTGATTCAATGTTGACTTTCACTGGCGTATCAACTTGGAAATTACGCTCTAGAAATGCTGGCATCATCAATTTTGCCTGCTTGTCTTTTGCTAGTGACATGGGTGCGGCTATTTGTAGCTTTACTTTTACAGTCTGGCCCGGCCGTACTGGATAGCACTGCAGTAAAATCTGGTCACTGCCGCATGTACTAACAAGCAGTGGGTCTTTCTTTGCCATTACTGCTTTTTTGTAGCGTGCTCTGGCCTTGCTGCGCACCATGATGGTAGCGTCCCGATCGACATTATCTATTGTTAGTGTGGCTTTAGTCGTCACTGCTTGTGGTGGCAGTAATATTTTTGCTCTGGCTTCGCGGTCAAATTTAGAGTCATTGGTAAAGGCAATAGACCAGTTAAGGCTAGCCAATGCAGTATTAGGATCTATGTTTCCCGTGATTTCTGATTGAGAGGCTGAAAGGCCTCTGGCTACTCCGCATACTTCTTCGCCCGCTATGTCTGTATCTATGTCAAATTCGTCGTCGACCCCAGCATTGAGATTGTCTGGATCTGTGATTACCCCGGTATGTTGAATGGTTGCCCTGGCTGCTTTGGGGATAGGAACAGAGTTATAGGGTTTGCCTGTGACCTTGAAGAATACTTTTCTATTTTGGTCAATTGTGGTGTGGTGCGCACTTTCGTAGAGCGATCCCAAAATATCTGTGGCTTTGCCAGAGCGTTCATAGCAAGAACGCAGTAAAACTTCCTGGCTGCCGAAGCGTCTTAGCCAGTCTATTCCCGCACTTGATTCAATGACGTTTTTGTCTGCTGCTTTGGCTAAATTGATTCTGGTCAAAGTTGATGGCAGCTCAATAGCAATTACCATGACAAGAATAATCATGTGCCCCATGTGCTCAAACTGGTGAGCGTTGAAGTAGGTGCCCTTGCGATCGGCTAGCCGGCAAACTGTCTTTCCGGCAATCAAATTGCAAGGCAGCGATAAGAGTGGAGCCAGTCCAAGTAGGCCAAAACCCAATGCTAGAGTGAAGAAACAGGATATTGGTGTAAGCGGCAGAAACATTAATGAGTAAAGACAGCTTACGCCCATGGCCATGCCGCTCGCCAGAGACATAAAAGCATAGTGGTTGGAGAGGTCTTTTCTTGTGCCTAACCAGACCAAGAAGTTGCTAAATGGAATCAAGCCGAACAGGACAACGTGACTAGGCGTGGGAAATGGATCAAAGAAATTATGGGCGCAGAAATGAAAAGTTGTTTCAAACAACATTGCGATGGTCGGCAAAATTACGCCGCAGAACAAAAAAAGCAAGCCGCGTTTTTTTACTTGTCCGTGTTCGATTGGGTCAAAATACTTTGGCGCAAAAGATTTACTCTCTGCCTTGCCCTTGTCTGGCTTTTTCTCTTTAGACAGTTGCGCGGGCTGAGGCATTTGCATCTCCAGATTTCTGCTCTGAGCAATTAAGCTGGGTTCCTGCAATTTGATATTCCCAAACCCACTACAATAACCCTCTACCATGGTAGCTGCCGATCAGAAACTACAAACTAGGGAATATCCTGATCTGCGTCTATCGGTTCAATTGCTTCTCGTTTGATGGTATACGATTGTTTGCGTGGCGTATTGGAGGATGAGAGAGCTTGGAAATCATCGGCGGAGTACTAGTTTTGATTGTTATGCTGATTTTTTCAGGCATAAAAGTAGTTAAAGATAGTAACCGTTTGGTTATTTACCGCTTTGGTAAAGTGGTTGCTACCAAAGGTGCTGGCGTGCACTTGGTTATGCCAATTTTTGAAACAGCCGAGACCGTTGATACCCGGGTGAAGGTTGTGGAGACGCCAGAGATTAGCGCTACTACTCTAGAGCTTGAGACCGTAAGCATTTCGGCAGTTTGTATGTTTCAGGTGGGAGACGTGGCCAAGGCTGTCACTAAGGTTGACGACTATGTTAGTGCTACCGGTGCCGTGGTGCAGACGGCCTTGCGAACAGCCGTTTCGCAGAATGATTTGCAGACTTTGCAAACTGAGCAAAAAGGGATAAACAAAAGACTGAAGGCGCTAGCTGAGAAGCAAACTCGTGAGTGGGGCGTCAATATAAAGTCTATTGAGATTAAGCATCTTGAGGTTGTGGCGAAAGTTGCAGTTGCCGAAATAGCAGTTGCCGAGGCAGCAGTTATCGAAGCTGAGGCGTGACTGCGTCTTCAGGAAACAATGGTTCTTTTTTTCCTAGAAACTTTGGCTTATGATCGGTCATTACATCAAGCCAGGCTGTCTCGGCGGCAAGTATCTCGCGGAAGTCATACCAAGATTGAATTGAGCCATACGACTGTATGCCCGCGTCTACCCCAGTTACCTCGAGGCCCAGCTTTTGTGCGAGAAACATGGCCCGGGGTAAGTGATAGCGCTGGGTGACAAGCACGGCTTGCTTTACTTCGAAAATTTCCTTGGCACGGTAAAGGCTGTCATAGGTTCTAAATCCGGCATAATCACAGGTTATGTCTGCTGCGGGAACGCCATCGCGAATAGCCTCATCTTTCATGGCTTGCGGTTCGTTGTAACTAAGTTGACCGTTGTCACCGGTCATGAGTAGCTTCTTTACCTTTCCTAGTTTGTACAAAGTGGCTGCTGTGCTAATGCGATCTTTGAATTCGCGTGAACCAATGCCGGCACCAAATACGATGGCAACTGATGTGGGGGGAACCATTTTGGGATCGCTGTAGATTTTGTAAGGTTGATTTTCTACTTCTTGGTAAATGGCAATGAGGCCTACTATTAGTAGAGCGCTGACAAGGCCGCTTATCTCTAACCAGCGGCGCCGCTTAGAGGCCGGGGCGGCGGCAGGGGCTTGGTTCGCGTCAATGTTTTCGGCAGATTCCATAGGCAAGGATTGTACCACTAGATAAAAAGTGCTTGACAACAGTGGCGAACATTGCTACATTCTGCGTTGAGGCAGTTTGTCTCCGGCATCCTTTCTTTTACTAAGACCAAATTTCTAAGACCTGGTTCTTCTGAACTAAATGCTATTCCTTTTGGAATGCTGGCTGCTGCACTTTTACTTGTGCCGGTATCGCTGGTAATGCCACGGTAGTTTCATTTTGGTTCGCTTTACTATCCCACGATATTATTACTGGCTATAGAGAGCCCTCACATCTTCGCGAGGCCATATCATGTTGCGCATTCAGAAACCAATGTCAGACGGCTTACGGCTAGGAGAGTTACTAATCGGTGCCGGAATTCTCACCAGAGACGCTGTCGAGGCCGCACTCACTCTCGCTTTTGCTTCCAAGTTACCCCTTGGTCGCGTATTGGTATCAACCGGTCAATTGCAAGATCAGCAAGTAGACCGTTATGTAGCCGTGCAAAGACGAGCACGGTCCGGTGGTCTTGGTGTGGCTGACGCTCGAAAAGTGATGCAAGAGCTGACCTGGGGCGCTGAGCATATTGTGGTCGGCAATGCTGAAAAGCAGCCGGAAGGACCAGCCAGCATTCTCATCGATTTATTGGGCCAGGCTGGTGTGCTTACCAAAAATGAAATTCCTTATGTCATGCGCTCCAGCATTGAGGCTGACATTACCTGTGGACGACTTTTGCTTTTGCGCCGCCGCATATCTCCTGCCTTCCATCGCTATTGTATTGAGCTCTTGGTGCAATATCGCGAAGGTAAGCTATCTTTTGCCAAGGCTGCTGATGAGTGCCGTCGGCTCTATCAAGGGGGCGCCTATGTTGACCAGCAAGAGGGTGGTGTTGCCAATGATTGTGTTCGCAAACTTGGGCAACTGATGGTTAAGGCTGGTTTTATCAATGAAACAGAACTCTTTGATGCTCTAGAAGTAAGCCTCAGTTTGAATCGCAAGCTCGGTGAGGTTTTGGTTGATGCTGGCCTGGTGGTGCAAGAAGCCGTTGACCTGTGCGTGTCTATGTTGAAGCGCATAGTTTCAGGGGAGGTTCGCCCAGCTGAAGCGGCTATTTACTTGAAGAGTCGTGTGAGCTTATTAAGTCAGAATCAGGGGCCCTGCGCTAATTGATTAGTTTTAGCTGCGACGTGAGGCCTAGAGCTAATTAGTATAGTCTTCTAAGCGACGTGATACTTAGCACTGTTATCTCTAAAATCTAATCAAGATTGGCAATTACGTCTAGTTCACGGCCGTGAGCAAGTTTAATACAACTCCTCGATTATGCTAGCGTCAATTTGTACATCATTTTGCATTTATTTAGACGAAGGAAGAAAACCGAGCATTCAGCGCACCATTTAAGAAACTTCAACCTGACTAAGCTCAGGTAGATGCTCGTGGGTGTATCGCTCCAATCTTCTCTTCGAAACGAATGCATTTTGATGTAGACCACTAGGGCGCGTTTTACTTTGAACTGCGTCCAACAATCAATCAACTACCCACCAACCACCATGGAACTCGAATTTGACGACCTCAAGCCACTCTCAAATGATGACAAGGAACTCGCCCTGATTGCCCAATGGCTGCAAGGCGATTTCAACTGCCTGGAACAGGTGGAGCGAGAAGCACAGACTGCCAAGGATAGCAGTGCAACACCGGTGCGAAGGGCTCGGGTGTTCATGCGCATCGTCCCTGCTTCGATCAAAGCCCTTGATCAATACGGTTATGTCTTCTATGTCGAACAGTCAGTGGAAGGCTATCAAGACGCACCCTATCGTCAGAGGGTCTACCTGCTGGCACGCAACCTTTCTGGTCAAGCCATCAACCGCATCTTCGACATCAAAGATGCCGCCCAGTTCATTGGTGCCTGGAATAATCCGGCCCTTTTGCAAGGCTTGAATGCAGCTGAACTGCGCGAGGCAGCTGGTTGTGATGTTCTCTGGGCACGCATTGACGACACTTCTTTCTCTGGACAAGCTGGAGCTGGGGGGTCCTGCCGCACTTCCTACGGCGGAGCTACCCATATCACCGTTGAAATCCAGATGACTGCCGACGTTCTTAAAACCCTTGACCAGGGCTTCAACGACGAGGGCACCCTGATCTTTGGACCATCCGTAGATGAAGGGGCTTACGAATTTCGCAAGCAGAACTGAAAATGAGAGAATCACCCACCCTGGCTGATCTTGCTACCAGTCCAGACGGAGAAAGCATTTTTTTCCACTTCAGCGGCAAAATCACTGCCTTCAATTTTGGCGAAGCTGCTGCGCCACTTTTCGGTCTAGCTGGTTTCAATGTCAGACGCCGATTTGAACACGAAGGTGCTGTCTACATGCTCAGTCGTGAGATTGCCTTCTACCTCGACCTGAAATCAGGAGAGGTTTTGAGGACATGGCAGAACTTCAAAACCGGCCAAATCGTAGCGGTCCCACCGCTACAAAACGACCCTGTTAACATAAATCTTTCCAAGGGCAGTGCGGTTGAAAGCCTTGGAGACTACTGGAAGTATCAAATGGAAGTCTATCCCTGTTACCCATTGCCAGGTGCACAGGGAATTCTCTACACAAGCGGAGAACACTTTCAGTTTTTGCTCAGCAAGGAAGATTGGCAAAAGGGAAACTCCGACGGAGTTATCTGCACCTGGTCACGAACTGGCCCCTGGCTCAATTGGATGCAGATGGGCGACACTCCTGGCTTCTTGCAATATCACGCCTCGGGGCGGCGACTGAATTCGGCCGACCAACTACCGGACTGGTTGCTGAAAGAAGTTAGTGAGAATCATCCGCATTTCCTAACCGCCCCAACCGAGTTCAATCCCAAGCAACAGAACGCCACTTCATTCAATCAGTAGATAAGACATAGCGGCTTCAGCATACTGACGCCATTATGCTGGCTATCGTGCACTGACTCAGCTAACACAGACCGGAACTGATTATCCCAGTCTGTGTTAGTTGGGTTTACCCTTCCATCCCGCCTTTTACTGAAGTTTGGATCTCCTGGCCACTAGCGTTCTTGCCGCTTGCCCTTCATATTATTTTGGTGTATGTTACTATATGGTGCAGTGTTGAAAAGACAAAAAGCAAAGTAACAAATTTTGGCATGAGGAAAAGTTTTTGGGTAGCAAGAAAACCAGCTTGTCAGCTAAGCGTTAGCCAGACTGACAAGCTGAGATTTTTCATTGCTACCCACGGCGACACTCAAGGGAGCAAGACTGTCGCCCAAACAATCAGGCAGTCACTTCCTTTAGGCTGCTCTCGGCGCGGACGACGATCATTTCGATAAGGTCCAAGAGTCTCTCCAAATCTTTGATGGCCACAGGAATGACGAGGTCCGGCGAAACACCGAAAGATTCTGAGAGAGCCATGACTAGGTTTTGGGCCAGCTCCTGCATACTGGCGATAAAGGTGTCGGCCTGGTCAAGTTCTTCCGCGGAGGCGCCGTCGATCCTGATAAGGTTGAGCATGTTCTCTGCATCTTTCAAGAGCGACTGCAGACGCTTCACATCGCTTAGGGTGAGCAGAAAGGCTTCCTGTTGAGCCGGAGTTGAAGCCGTGACCGGGATGGCGGCTTCAAGGGCCTCGCCGATGGTCTGAGTTCGTGCGCTGTAGCCATCGAAGCGATTCTTCAAGACTGCAGCGGCTGAGGCTGTGATTTCGGAGGCTGGCGTCGATGTGTCAGCTTTCGATTTTTGGTCGGAGTTCATTTGTTTTTCTCAGGTTTTTTTTGGTCGGTGGGCGAGTTTCTGCACTTAAACGCCGATTCAAGCCAGTCGAGAGCGGTGATCATCGAGCCGAGGTTAAAGGCGAGCAACCCCAGCGGCCACCCGACAAAAGACCAGACAACTGACGAGAGCAGGAAAGTGAGCCAAATCTTGAGGGCGTTGCTGGCAAGAGCGCCGCAACGTGGTACTTTGCGGTCGCATTGAGCCAGGCCGCCAATGAAAATTGCAGAGGCGAGAGTAGATAGAGCAAAAGTAATCATGGTTAGGAAATGAAATTGATGCCTAGAATAGAGGGCTTGACTTTCGCCGTTCCCTCTAGCTTGCTGCAACTCTAAGCGCTGGTGCGAGCAGCTCTTCAACGAATGGGTCATCAGCTTCGACGATCTGAAACAAATCAAAATCGCTACTGCTGATTACACCACTAGGCAACTGAACCGTTCTTAAGTAATCAACCAGCATGCTCCAATGAGCCTTGCCGACCAAATAAACTGGGGCTTTGGCAATCAAACCAGTTTGCATTAGGGTGAGCACTTCAAACAATTCATCAAGAGTACCCAATCCCCCTGGCATAAAGATGTAGGCCTTGCTATAGAGCACGAAAGCCAACTTTCGCAAACCCATAAAGCGGCTAAAATCGGCAGTGAGCGATTGGAATTGATTATTTTCTTCTTCGCGAGGTAGTTTGATGTTCAGTCCAATAGTTGGCACGGTGGCAAAGGCACCTTTCAGCCCGGCTTCCATAACACAGCTAGCACCACCGGTAATGACCGAGAAGCCGGCAGCAGCAACACGCTTGGAAATATTGAGCGTATCATCGTACAGCTTGGTGTCTGGCAGGCAGCGTGCCGAGCCAAGAATAGCTACTCCAGTCCCAACCCCACCACTTAACGAACTTAAGGCGTGGCACAACTCTGTGACTACGAGCTTTGCTAGTTCCTGATCAGCAGCAGACAACTCTTGAGCTCGCAGATACTGCATCAAAGAATTCAGCTCTCGTTCATGCTTCGGCACCTCAATTAGCTGTCTTTGCGTTCTCTGTTTCTTTACGCGTTTCATAGGTCCTCTTTTAATTTAAAAAATCAAATTGTTTCTTGAAATTCTCTATGGCGGAAATTCCATAGTTGAACTGGTGAATTAGTAAATGCACTGGTCCTGATGCCAATTCAAGGCTTCGTTGAATTCATGTACGGACTATGGCAAAGCGGGTCGACGTAAGCGCTGAGATTGGCCTGAGCTGCGCGAACAACCAATCTGGCGCCCCTGTCAAAGGGATATTTAGCATGATTGTTGTCGATATAGACCATGCCGCCTTCCATCTCAGAGACAATTTCAAGCGCCTCGCCACGTGGCAGCAAACCAGCTCTCAGTTGATGTTGCTCGCCTAGGCGCAAAAACGGAGCACGTTCAAGGAAGGCGAATTTCTGATCATCGATTGCGAGCACATTGCCACCTTCCGAGCGGAAAAAACCAGTTGAACCAGAAGGTGTGGCAACAAGCAATCCAGAGCAGACATGTTTTTCTGACTGGCCTTTGGCATTTAGACGATATCGACTGCTGGCAGCTGGTTCTTTATGTGCAACGAGAAACTCGTTTAGAGCAAGCTCAGGCAAAATCTTGCCATCGATGCTCACTTCCAAACGCAGCAGCTCGATTGGCTTAAGGTCACCCTTCGTGATTTTGTCGAGCACAGAAGCAAACGAAATACTGTCGCAGATACAGAAGTGACCGAAACTTGTAATTGGTGCAGAATTTACACCGAGAATCGGCGTTCCGTCTTTTATGAAGTGCGAAGCCATTAAGAAAGTGCCGTCGCCTCCTATTGCCAGAACGAAGTCCGCTCGAGCGAACTTGGCAATAAGCTCTGAGTCACGGCTGTTTGCCAATTCATATGTAACGCCACGTTGTTCAAGAACTAGCTTGACCTTGCTCAAGGTTTCAACGTGTTGAGCGTGTGACCGAGCCTCAAGCTCAAGACCGGGGGCACCGCTGGCAATGGCTGCCAATTGACTTTGGTTGTTAGCAGCGAGCATTTGCTCGAAATAAGACTCTTTGACGATTAATAATGCGTGTGAACCAATAGTTTCTTTCATGAGAAAATCTGGTGAGGTGAACAAGCCGGCCAAAGCAGAGACTGCTGAGGTAAAGTCAACCAGCGAATCTTGCTCTCACTTACCTTCTGGAATCATCAGAAAGAGCACCAATGTGCGAATTGCCGAAGCCGTCAAAACTAGAAGCGCGAAAAGCAGCGCCTTCGGAGCCACCAGCGAAACGAGCGCAGTGATGAGCATTAAGGCAAAGGTAATAGTGAAAGACTGATAGAGCTTAGTGAAGGCCGGGTTGATACCCTGATGAAAGTTTTCGAGACTGCGCTTGAAGTTGCGATAGAGATCGCGAATGCGGTTTTTAGTCATTGTTTGAACACGCGAGTTGAAAGTTTTTGACAATGAAAGAAAATGCTTGGTCTAGTACTGCATCAAAGCGAGTACCAGACCAAGCACCAGAGACAAAACCTAGGCCAGCGGCTTAGCAGTAAGCACAATGGCACCATCGCGGCTGTCAACCAAGATGGTGTCACCGCTGACGAAATCGTCAGACAAGAGAGCCACCGAAAGGGGGTCTTCGAGTAGCTGCTCCATGGCGCGGCGCAATGGGCGAGCACCCCATTCTTCACTGTAACCCTCTTCAAGAATGCGGTCTTTAGCCGCTTCGGTCAGCTCGATGGCTAAACCTTTGTCAGCCAGAATAGACTGAAACTTCTTCATGAAGATATCGATGATGCTGCGCACTTGCTCTCGATTGAGTTGATGAAAAGCAATTAGAGCTGTAAGACGATTCAATAGCTCAGGCCTGAAGTATTGCTTCAGCCCCTCGAGTACCTTGCTCTTCATCTCTGCCTGAGCGGCCGCTTGCTTGGCTGTGGCGCTCTGAGCCGCATCGAATTCAAAGCCCATGCCACCCTTCTTGTTAGTGATGGCACTGGCACCAGCATTAGTGGTCATGATCACCACAGTGTTCTTGAAGCTTGCTACTCGTCCTTTTGAGTCGGTGAGGCGACCTTCCTCCAGAATCTGCAGGAGCACATTGAGAACGTCTGGGTGGGCCTTCTCAATCTCGTCGAAGAGAACAATCGAATAGGGCTTGCGACGCACTGCCTCAGTAAGCTGACCGCCATCTTGGGAGCCGATATAGCCTGGAGGGGAACCAATCAGTTTTGACACTGTGTGGCGCTCCATGTACTCACTCATATCAAGAGTAATGAGTTGATCCTCTGAACCCAACAGAGTTTCTGCCAAGGCCTTAGCCAGTTCCGTTTTACCAACTCCCGTAGGGCCAGCAAAAAGGAAGGCAGCGTTTCTTTGGCTCAAGCCGGAGCGAGTGCGGCGAACAGCTCTAGACACTGCCGCAATCGCTTCTTCTTGAGCAACAACGCGCTTGTGTAGCTCGTCTTCAAGGTGGAGAAGCTTTTGCGACTCTGACTGAGCAAGCTTGGTTACAGGAATACCCGTTTGTCTTTCGATTACGGAAGCGATGTGCTCTTCAGTGACAACAAAGTTAGCTAAAACTTCGCCACCGGTCGCGTTGGCTTGTGCCGCTTTGAAAATTCGACTCATGCGAGAACCAGCTGTGTCCGTCACACTGATGGCCTTGTCGGGCAGATGACCATCGCTAATGAAACGTTCGGAGAGCTGAGCGGCAGCCACGAGAGCTCCATCGCTAAACTTTAGACCGTGGTGTGCTTCTAAGCGCGGCCTTAAGCCTTGCAAAATCGCCACAGTTTCATCGACGGAGGGCTCGTCCACTACCACTCTATCGAAGCGCCTCTCCAGAGCCTTGTCACGCTCAATGAGCTTGGCATACTCATCAAACGTAGTACTGCCGATGCACTGTATCCCTCCAGATTGTACTCCCCTAGCCAGTGCGGGTTTGAGAAGGTTAGCGGCATCCATGGAGCCTTCGCCTGCACCGGCACCGAGAAGCATATGAGCCTCATCAATGCAAATAATGATGTTCTGAGAGCTTGCTGCACTGATGATAGCTTTGATACGCTCTTCAAATTCACCGCGGTACTTTGTGCCAGCACTGAGCAAGCCCAAGTCGAGCAGAAATACAGTCTTTTTGCTCAAACTCTCGGACACCGCATCTGATGCTAGTAACTGGGCCACTGCTTCAATCACAGCAGTCTTACCAACGCCGGGTTCTCCAACAAGCATGGGGTTGCTCTTGCCGCGACGGCCAAGGATCTCAAGAACTTTCTCAAGCACATCGTCGCGTCCAATCACTGGGTCGAGTTTGCCAGCAGTCGCTTCTGCCGTAAGGTTCCGACCAAATGGTTCGATACTCGCTAGGTTACCGCGAGCGATGGTGCTTCCTTTAGGTCCACTAAGAGCTGAGTTGTCAGCAGCTCTGGAAGAGTTGGAGCTAGACGGTTCTAGGAATGAAGCAATGGTTTTCTTTAGTCCCATAGGATCAATTCCTAGTCGCCGAAGCAGAATACTGGCTTCCCAGGCCGGAACAAAGAGAACACTTAGAAGAATGTGCTCGGGCGAAATCAGCTTGGTCTGACTATGACTGGCTTCTTGTAAGGTCTGAGTGAATAGGGCTTCCTCAGCATCTGGACTGTAACCGATTGGTGCATTCGTTCCACCATAGCCACCAGATTGAGGGCTTATGGTTTCAGTACCATTCTCATTTAATCCAAGAGCTTTGCGCACTTTCTGGATATTGAGATTCAAGCTCTTGAGGGCACGTGCGGCTCGGCATTTGCCTTCAAGCAGGACACCAACCAAAAGGTCGTCGGTATCGATAAATTGGCGCTGACGCTCTTCGTGGGCAAAGCGTTTGGCAAAGTGAACAACCTGCTGGCTGGCATCACTAAAACTTTCGTAAGACATGTTATTTCGCTGCAAGGTGAACTGCGCTGGAGAAGAGCCATTTAGCGCTTCTCCAGTGCTGGTAAAGTACTCGTCTATAGAGACTAGCTAAGGGTTAGGCGATTGAATCCCTCTCGTATCAGATAGCGAGATTAGGAAATTCAATTGAAGTGCTCATGCGAATTGGGCAGTCAGTGGTGACCAAAACCTGGCAACCGCGATCGTCAGGACAGACCAGGCGACACGAAGCAACACCCCCGCGGTCAGAAAGCTGTTCGGCCAAAATGTCTTGAGAAAGCAGACCCAAATGAGAGCACCAATAAGGCACCAGATTCATGAGGGCACGAGCTGAGCCGGGGCACTCCCAACCACTCTGTTGCTCATTGGCAACAAAAGTTCTATAGACAAAACGACCGACAGCGCCGTCAACTGTTTCATCGCCCTTAGCTGTAGCGATGAATGCCTGATAGGGCGAATTGAGATTCCAGAACTTGGGCTTGATTGCTCTAACCTGAGCTTCGTTCTCGAACACCACAATCAAATCTTGCTGGCCTGCAAGAAATTCGACAGGGCCTTCGCCAAAGGTCTGAATCAAGCTAGTGCGGCTGGCGGGAATGATCTGGCAGGCACTAACTGCAGGGATGGTCACCGAGATGCGACCATCATCTTCAAGATAGGCGGTAGAATCAAAGCCAGGGTAAATGGAGCGCAACTGAACTTGCTTAAGCTCCGGCTCAATGCGCGAAAGCAAAACCTTTGCCAGAGCGATGGTGCTATTGCCACCAGGAGCGATTCTTACACCGTCAGGCGTGTACCAGTCAACCAGCCATTCGCCCGGGGCGGTTTGAGAAGCGAAGATTGTTTCCGGTTGTTTCAGGTATGCGGCGATGTATGCTTTCTGACAATCAGAAATGCCAAGTTGCTGCTGATTTGCAGAGTACTGAATCGGCGACTGCTGGCTTGAATTTGGCATTGAGGCGGCAGGGGCAAGAAGCACTACCGCTGCAGGGTTGCCAGAGCCAGGCAGCTCGGTGGTAAATGGATCGGCGAAGAAGACCTGAACTTTTACGATGCTCGAATTCATGGGTTTCTCTGGGTTGTGTTTGATGAATGTATTGAAAGCTGCTTGACGAATAGTCAGCAGCCTTGCTCTGTGCGCTAAGGCGTGCCACTCACTGATAGAGCGCGGAAATGCTACCCGTCAGTGGCGACTGCACCACCGCCGTGATGTATCTCTCGTGATTAGCAAGCGGCGTCAGCCGATAACTCGACATCACATACGGTGCGTCATTGTCTCCAGCAACAGACTGACCAAAAGCGGCAGATTGCTGACCTTTGTGATCGGTATTCAAGCCAGCAATTGTGTGAGCAGAAAAGCAGATGACGTCATGCTCTGCTGATGCCGCTAGACCAAGGAGAGGCCCGGCAAATGGCGAGACAAAACGGTCTGATTTTGGGTCAAAATTGATGGCACTGAAGTAGCCTTCTTTCGAAAGACAGACTTCACCGCTGCGAGCAAGAACCGACACAACGTTGCCATCAGTATTGCCCGTGAGCTGAAGCGGCTTCAGCTTCGCATCGACCATATTCGTGAGTTCGATCAGGCCTTCGGGAGAGGTCAAACGCAGAACTTCACCTTGGTCGCTGGTCAACAGCATGCAGGGCTGGCCGCCTAAGGGATTGACTACATGCAATTTGGCAATGTCAATTTCAAGCGGATGCGGGCCAAAGGTTTTGCAATTCATTCCCGATGAGTCTTGATCAACCCTCACCATGAAGAGATGACCATTATCGGCACCCACCCAAAGACTTGTGCCCTTTTCGGCGAAGCTCATGGTGCGGCCAGCTTCGACTTCTGCTCTTGCTACCAGAAGACCACTGGCAAGGTCAATCAAAAGGATTTTTGACTGATCTTCAGTGAGGATTGCCGCGTGGGTGGTGCCATCTGCGGTCAGACGGAAGGCGATGTCAACGGCATCGACTGTGGCGGCCTTGAGCTGATCAGAAAGAGAAATGCGCAGGACAAGAGAACTGCGACCGAAGCTGGTCTCGAGCTTATACAGTTCCACCGGTCGGCCTGGTGCCTTTGTGTAGGCGAATGAGCCATCGGCGGAAAGACCAGTTTCTCCCAAACTAGGGACAGGGACATAGAAAAAGTTGATCATGATTTAACTCCAACAGAGTTACGTGAGAACACATTGAAAATTTCAATTCGTATTTTCGTTTCAAAAAGACAGAATGGAACACCTCGACCTCTCGGACTTTTCTGACCTTCGAACCTGCACAGTTGCAAACCAGCACAACCGCGAACCTTCAGCCAGCTATAGCGTTAAGTACCGTTCAGGAGTAGAACAAGTCAATCCTGAATGGATATGGGCGCGTGGCTAATTACACGTTGTTTGTGTTGAAGTTTTTGTCCAAGAAGAAAGAAAGAGGTGTCACTTCAACTTAGCTCTTAGCATCTGGTACTTCAACTTATTTAGGCAGAAACATAGACCAATACCGTTAAACGCGCCTCACACCTATCACCACTGCTTTTTGCATAGCCTTTAAGCATTAAACTGGGCTTCGTAAAACTCAGCTTCGTTGCAGTTCTGTTTTATCGATCAGCTTTCTGGAAATTGGCTAATCGGGCTAGAAGTTTGTGATTGAGATCTTGCTGTAAGTCTCTGTTAGTGGACCGGTCGACTAACAGCGATCAAGAAAAAAAGCTCGAGAGACGAGCCTTTGAAGAAGTTTTGAATAGCCCCGAGCAGAGTGACTAAGGCCGAAGCCAAAAGTCATTTGCCCGGAGCAATACTTCTTGGACTTCACTTGCGCATGTATTTGCGATAGAGATCGCAGTAATCGCTATCGTTGAGGTTAATGCGCCGCTTGCCGTCTTTGGGAAAGTCCCAAACATCGCTCACTTCGCGCTGAAGCGGAACAACCAGGTTGTCGAAGTCAGGGCACTCAAGAAGAGCCATACGCAACCGCTGGCGCAGTTTGCGGTTGGCTAGTTTTTTGCCTGGCTTGTCGCTAGCGGCGGTGGTAATGCCGATGACAAGAGTGTGGCGGAAAGAGTGTGACATAGTGCAGTGGCTCCGTTGAAGATGGAAGCACCGCACCAACTTACCTGCAAAATACAGGGGGCCTGCGAAAACAGGAGCCCTGAAAAAGACAGGATGCCTGCAAATGCAGGAGCTGGTGCGGCACTAGTAGAGCGCACCAACACGATCATGGCATTCGAGTTTGTACATAGAGTCCTTGTGTATTGTGAACTTGCAATAACCAAGAACAGCAAGGCTAGTCTTAACTCAGACCTTGCTCTTTCAGGCTTTTCCCTTGGGGATGGCGGTACAAGTGACGGTCACGCTGGTGCAGGAGTTGCTGCCGTAGCCGCTTTGGCTATAGCGCAAGCAGTCTTCTTCTACGGTGTAGCCCCGAGCTGTGAGCTCGTCGCGAAGAGCCGTTTTCAGCTCGTTCGAGTTCAATAGGATGTCGTCGCCGCCGCCGTTCTTGGTCGTGACGATTACGTTGGCTGCGCAGTTCCTCTTGTCGGTGAAGAGGAAGGTGACATAGGTCGGCTGGTTGCCGGAACGCTTTACTGCGTCATTAAGCAGATCAAGCAGCGCGTAAATGCCAAAGTCGACATAGACCGTACCTGGAAAGTTGACTACACCAGCTTTCGCTGCGCTTGTCTCGCTATTAGCACCATTTGCCAGCAGGACCTCGGCGGTAGCCTCATTGGCGGTTGCACTGAACGAGGAGCCGCCACGGTAGCCGTGCCCTTCGTTGTACTTGAAGGTGAGGCTGGCAGGGTCGATGGCTTCGCCTTTGGCGGCTAGGGCCTGGCAGATGCCAGCGGCGATGACATCATGGCTAAACCTGACATCGTGGTTGAAAGATATAAAGCTATCGTTCTTTCCCCCGAGGCACATCAAGGCATTTCCAGAGACTTGGCCACTGCTATTGCAGTTGATGTCGACTGTTAAGCCCGACTGGTAGCCGTCGCACCATTTGTGCAAGGAGTCGATGAACAGTTTTTTCAGTTCAGATTCGCTGAAAGATAGTTGGGAATTGAATTTCATGGTGTTTGTCCGGGATGTGGAATTTGCAAGTGCGGAAAATTTCAAATCAAACCTTTAAACCTTCGCACCACTTTGCCGTTAAGCATCGTTCCGGTATAGAACAAGTCAATCCTGAATCGAAATGGGCACGTAGCTAATTACACGTTGTGTGTGTTGAAAGTTTTTGTCCGAGAAGAAAGAAGAAAGGTGTAACTTCAACTTAGCTCTCAGCATCTTGCGCTTCAACTCATTTAGACAAAGGCATAGACCAATACTGTTAAATGCGCCTCACAGCTATCACTATTCCTTTATGGTTTGTCCTGAAGCATTAAACTGGGCTTCATAAATCGCAGCTTCGTCTCTTAAGTGTCTAGTAGACCGGTCGACTAAAAATAGTCAAGAAAAAAAGCTCGAGAGACGAGCCTTTGAAGAAGTTTTGAGTAGCCCCGAGCAGAAAGACTAAGGCCGAAGCCAAAAGCCAATTGCCCGGAGCCGAATTACTTAGGCATTCACTTGCGCATGTACTTGCGATAGAGATCGCAGTCATTGGAGCTCAAGTGGCATTTGCCGTCTTTGGGGAAAACCCAAACATCGCTCGCTTCGCGCTGAAGCGGAACAACCAGATTGTCGAAATCTTGGCATTCAAGAATAGCCATACGCACCTGCTGGCGCAGTTTGCGGTTGGCGAACTTCTTAAAGGGCTGATCGCTAACAGCCGTGGACCGGCCGATGATCGGTGTGTGACGGAAAGAACGTGACATAGTGCAGTGCTCGGTGGAAGCACCACACCAGCTTACCTGCAAATTCCGGACGCCTGCGAAAGCAGGAGACCCGCAAAATGCAGGAGTTGGTGCGGCACTCAGAAGAGCGCACCATCACGGTTATGGCATTCGAGTTTGTACATAGAGCCCTCTATCACTAATTGGCGATGCGATAGTTGCGCCAGATCACTTCTTTCATAGCGACAACGCGACCTTCGTCGTAGGCCTTGAGAAAAGCGGCGACGACGGTGGCGTACTCTTGGGGCCGCCGTTTGGCAAGGCTGGCAAATTCAGCCGGAACTTCAGCTGCACCAGCAACCGGGCCTTCGGTTGCGCTGGCAGCGCCTGAGGCTGCATCAGCAGAACTGTCAGCACTTTCTTTGAAATCAGACCAAGTGACTCCACCGTCGTCTTTGAGGGCCAAGGTGCTGTCGGTGAGCAGCCAAACACCGCTGTCGAGGTCTTTCTGGGTAACTCGGTAAGCTGCATAGGCCAGCACAGCATTGACGATGGACGTAAAAATGAATGGTTTCATGGGAAGGATTCCTGGGATGAACTGTGAGTGATGCGTTAGCAGTGGTCAATTGCGACCGGCAAATTACGATTCGCGGTTGCGCACTTCGTTGACGAGCTGGTTATAGCTAAAAGAAAGCTTGGTTGAGGCAAAGGTAAGGGCCGAGAAAAGCGCCTGCAGCGGCTGAGCTTGCTTATCGTCATCAAGCTCCAGGCCATGGGCCACCAAGTCCATCTTGATCAGGCTCATTTGCAGGCTGAGCTCTGCGTAGCTAATGGTCAGGAGCGAGGCGAGACCTGTGAAATCACGCACTTCGACGAGAAAATCACAAAGCTCAGCAAATTCAGGAACAACCCTGAAATTATCCTGACCGAAGTTGCTCAACTTCGGCATCGGCAGACGAGCAGGCGTCGGTTTGGAGCCGCTGAATTGTTGAGCAAACGTATTGAAGATCTCGGGCACAGAGTCGCGAGCATCCGCCAAGTCATCAATGTTCTGCAGCAGCTTTTTGGTTGCAGCCGGAAGCTTGTGCGAACTATTGGAGATGACGAAGCGGAACAGAGGCATGCAGGCCTTCGACCAGAGCCGGTCAAATTCAGTGAGGGTATCAGAGCCCTCTGCGAGAATCTGTTGTTTCTGCTCGTTCAAGAGAGGCAGGCAGGTGCGAATCAGTTGTGCTGCCAGCTTATGACATTCAGGAATGAGCTCGTCTCGCAGCAGTGTCCTGAACTTCTCCTCCTGATTGCCTTCATCAGCATAGGCAAAAGCCGACGATGTGCGGCTAATACCCAAGACAAAAGTGCGATAGCGATTGACTGCCTGCATCACCTGGGGGTTCCAGTTCTGAGCTGACCAGTCAACCAAGAGGAGCTGTCGCATGGTCTCGTCCACCTGCGCGCGGGCATTGAGGGCGCTGTGAATGATCTCGGCACCGAGTGGCCGGAAGCTGGCAAGCTGCGCTCTCAGACGAAAGCAAGTATCCAGCGCCGCCTCATTTGTCAGATAGGTCGAGCCAATGGCACCGTTTTTTCCCAATTTGACCTGATGAGCATCAGGCTCAATAGGCAACTCGGGAACAAGGCTCATGGCCGCCCTTAGAGCTGTAACTCCGTCTGCAGGCTGGGAGCGAAGGGAAATTTGCGTAAGAGTTTGTGAGAATGCCAAAGCCTGACTGATTGTCGCTTCAGCCAGATTGAGCACAATGGGGTTAAACGAGGCAGACCCTTGATCGGTCTTGTCGTTGGTCATGGTGTAACTCCAGATAGGTGTGTTTGGAGAGGAGCGACTCTCTGCCGCTCCTCTTTCTGTTGCTCGTGAAGTGACTAGCAGTCAATCACTTGTCGCTTCAGGATGCGGCCGGCTTCTTGTCGGTAGCTCTGCTTGCGCGAGGCCTGGTGGTCTTCACCGCAGCCTCGCCGGGCGTCTTGGCGGCAGCTTTGGTTGAGCGCGTCCTGGTGGTTTTCACCGCAGCCTCGCCGGGCGTCTTGGTGGCAGCTTTGGTTGAGCGCGTCCTGGTGGTTTTTTTCGCCACAGCCTCGCCTGGCCGCCGCGGCACCACTACGGTCTTGCCGGTGGGCGCTGGGATGATGCGGTCGATCATTCCCAACTCGAGCGCTTGCTGAGCAGTGAGGAAGTTGTCCTCAAGCAGGGCCGCTTCCATTTCTTCGAAGGTGATGCCACAGTGCGCTGCCATGATGCCAATCATCTTCAGGTAGAGCTGGTCACCGAATTTCATGTGCGCTTTCATATGGCGGTGAGTGCCCTGATTTCCCCAGCTCGGCTGGTGAATCATGATGGTGGTATCAGGGTAGGCAAATCGCCGGCCCGGTGCCCCGGTGCAGAGCAGGAAAGCGCCCATGCTGGCGCACATGCCCATGCCGATCGTGCTAACCGGGCTCTGGATGTTCTGCATGGTGTTGTAGAGGGCAAGACCAGCCGTGACAACGCCACCAGGGCTGTTGACGTACAGTTTGATCTCTGAGTTATCCGGGTCGGTTACATTGGCGTCAAGGTACAACAGGTTGGCTTGAGCCGCCGTGCAAGAAGGCTCATCAAACTGGCTGGTAAAAAGAACGATGCGGTTGGCGAAGAGCTCGCTGATGGCATCGGTTCCCATTACGCCGCCCTTCATCTCCTTGCGGATCGTAGGCATGAAGGATGCGACAGGGCGACCAGCATTCTGGGGCATGATCAGATTTTGAGTCGGGGTTTCAAGTTCCCATGTGTAGGCCATGATTGGAAGTCTCCAACGTGTATGGTGTGAATTGAAGCGAATTGATGCGAACATCAAAGAAATGCACAGGCACTTCCATTTCGGGAAGTGCCTGTTGACTAAAAGCGCAGGATTGGCACTGACGACTACTTCCTTGCGACCTTCTTCAGGGCAAGTTTGTCGCCGTCAACGTAAACGTGAACCTCGCAATCTTGGTAGTCGCCGCGCAAGATTCCCTCAGCCAGCGGTGTTTCCACCGACTTTTGCAGGATGCGAGCCAGGGGGCGCGCACCATACTTAGGGTCACTGCGCTTCACCACAAACTTAGCCGCCTGCGGTGAAAGAACCAGTTGAATGTTCCATTGCTGTTCGAGAGCAGCAAAGATCTTTTTGACTGACAGCTGGACGATCAACTCAAGCTCGGCTTCACCAAGCTTGTCGAATTCGATCACCTCATCCCAGCGGTTAAGAAATTCGGGAGAGAACTTCTGCGCCAGCTCTTGCTCAAGCACCCCGCTCTTGCGCTCAACTTCGGGAGCTTTGTCACCGAGATCGATACCAATTGCCCGGGTATTGCCAATGATCACCTTCGAGCCGACATTACTCGTGGCGATCACCACGACGTTTTTGAAGTCGACGACTCGACCAGCTCCATCGGTGAGACGACCAGCATCAAGTACCTGCAAGAGCAGGTTCAAAACAGTGGGATTTGCTTTTTCGATCTCGTCAAGCAGCAAGACACAATAGGGCCGGCTGCGCACAGGTTCGGTGAGTTGTCCTGGATCTTTGTAACCGACAAAACCAGCGGTTGTGCCGATCAACTTAGACACAGACGAAGTGTCCATGTACTCCGACATGTCAAGCCGAATCAGGGCGTCTTCGGTATCGAAGAGATAACGAGCCAACTCGCGTGCCAGCTCAGTTTTGCCCACACCAGTGGGGCCAAGAAAGAAGAACGAGGCAATGGGGCGATTGGGCGGTTTGAGACCAACCCGCAGCCGCCAGAATGCAGACTGTACCGATTCCACTGCCTTTTCTTGGCCGATGATACCTTGGTGCAGAGCTTCTGCCATGCCAAGCAACTTATCGGCTTCCGTTTTGGTCAAGCTGGCCAGCGGAATGCCGGTGTCGCTTGTGACGATCTCGATGATGTCGTCCTCTGTCACCACCTTCTTGCCATTGTTGTCCGCTTCACCGCTGCGAGCATTCTTGCAGCGCGAACCAGCACGGTCAATCAACTGCAGGGCTTTGCCAGGCAGCTTGGTTGTATGGAGGTAACGATCACTGAGTTGCGCGGCCACCTTAAGAGCCTCGTGTTTGTACGTCACTCCGTGGTGCGCCTCGTAGAGATGCTTAACTGCTTGCAAGGCCGCAACAGTGTCTTCAACGGTGAGTTCAGCAACTTTGACTTGCTGAAAGAGCCCGTTGAGGTTGGTATCTCGCTCAATGTGTGCCCGGTACTCATCGGGCGAAGTGGTACCAATGCAACGCAGCTCGCCTCGAGCCAGCAGGGGCTTGAGAAAACTGGTGGCGTCGGCACCGCCTTCTTCAATACGGCCTGCGCCAACAATGGTGTGAAGGTCTTCAATCAGCAAGATGATGTTGCCTGCATCTTGGACCTCTTTGACAATCTTGCCAAGGCGCTCTTCAAACTCGCCACGGTACTTAGAACCAGCAGTGACAGAACCCATATCGAGTTGGAAGATGCGCACAGCCTTGAGGCTATCAGGCACATTGCCGCTGAGAATCTGGAGAACCAGTCCTTCAACCACCGATACGGTGCCAACTCCGGTCTCGCCAACGAGAATGGGGTTGTTCTGCAGGCGTTGCCCCAGAATCTCAATGATCTTGGCGATCTCGGCACCACGCCATGTGCAGGGTGCAAGCTTGCCAGATTTGCCCCAGGCATTGAGGTCGCGGGCGTATTTCTCCAGAGTCGGAGTAGCGCTCTCGGCCTGGCTGGTGCTCTTCAAGACGGGATTTCCCGCTTTCTCGACTTGAGCCTGCACAGCTTGCAAAACTTGCTTGGCATCAATGGAGAGCTCAAGAAGCACTGCCGTGAAATCGTCGCCATCGAGCACTTCAGCTCCAGGAGATGGCAGCAAACCAAGCAGAAGATCAACCGGCGTCAGTACAGCGTTGGCAACAGAGCTGCGCTCTTTTGCCACTTGAGCGGCTCGCTCGATAGCATTGCGGGCTGGTGCCGAATATCCTTCTTCATTTTGGACATCACCAGTGCGCTTATCGATTGCCGAAACAGCACGGCCAATATCATTCTTGCTGATGCCAAGGCTAGTGAACACAGCAGACAGACTTGATTTCTCTTGCACTAGCGCCTTCAGAAGATGACCAGTGGTCACCGGCCGGCCGGCATCCTTGGCGTATTGCTTGGCGAACTGCAGCACTGCAGCGAGCGCCTCGTCATACTTGAATTGTTCAGACATGGAATTTCTCCAACGGATTGGTTATTGAAACTGTGCGTAACATCACACCATTTCTCTCGAAACAGGCAGCACCGACTCTGGCGTTGATCAGCAATCAGGTATTCCTGAAATAATCCCGACGGGGTTTGGGTTCGTTGCTGATTACACGAGGTGAGTGTTGAGTTGCTGCTCCGAGAAAAATATTGATTGGTGTAACTTCAACCTAGCTTGCAAAGATGCCGCAGTGCAAGCAGATAGCCGAGAAACATTGGCCAAATGCTGAAATGGCAAGATCAAACAAGTGGCAAAGCTGCAGCTTGTTTAAGTGTTGAGCATTAAACTGGGCTTGCTATCTAACAAAAAAAGTGGAGGGCTCGCCCCCTCTTTCTCGCATTCAAATAAGATGCTAATTTTCTATTTGCAGTCTCTTGCTTACGCGATTGCTCTAACTGTAATGCAACTAATTCGCTAAGTGACAAAGAGCCTCTGTGGGCGCTTACTAGGCCTCAGTTTGGCTCAAAATCTGGAGCTGCGCACAACTGAGCTAGTTTAGTTTTGGGGATAGTGGGGGCTTAGGAACAGTTTTAATTAGCTGATGCCAAATAGCTTTTGTTATAAACAAGTAATTCCCCAAACACATTTAAAGCAGGTCAAAAACCTCTACCTGTTCCCTAGTAAATCTCAGTGACTCACAAGTGCATCTTCATGATGTTCTAGAGGAAGCTGGAGAATACTTGAGAAAGTTGTTTGCGGAAAGAAAACCCCTACCACCGACCTCGGTCGTGAATAGCCATGCGATGCGAAAATGAATACGGGCTCAATGACTATGCTCGTGGTTACACCCAAAACGTTCCTGCTACGGTCTACGAAGTTCAAGATGGAGCTTTCACTCCGAATCTGCTTCACCTGCGCCGCTTCAACCTTCCCGATGGTCCGATGGTTGAAGAGTTTGTCCAGGCTGAACCTTGGTCCGGAGGACCTTGCTATTTCTTCGCCCTGAGAGACGCTGAAACGCTTGAACCAATCGCTGAGTCGCTCTGGAGCGACGATGAGATCATGCACCTGACGAGGAGCGGTCGAATCTGATGAAAAGCCACATAGCCAACGTGCTCGATCTCGAGCTTAGCTGCTATCCGGGTGGAATTTTTCCTACGGATGAGCGACAGGAGATTATCGAGATCGGCCTCACCACCGTAGACTTGGAGAGCATGAGAGTCCTTAAGGTCCTGAGTATTCCCATCATTCCAACCATGTCTAGCATCAGCCCTTATTGCACCGAGCTGACCGGCTGGACGCAAAAAGCGCTGAAGCGGCAGGGTTGCACATTTAAGGTTGCCGTGCGCCGCCTCGTTGAAAAGTACGGCAGTCGTAATCGCTTGCTGGTGTTTGATTCGGCCAAAGACCGCGAAGCCATTGATTGGCAATGCTCACTCTTTGGTCTGGCTTCACCCTTTGGTCAATCTGAGCTCAATGTTTCGGTGCTCTATTCTGTGTTCACTGGCGATTTTCGCAATGTGAAACTGGAGGAAAAGCTCAACCGCCTTGGTCTCGCTTTTGAGGGGGTGCCTCACCGTGCCGATGTCGACTCGCTCAACATTGCCCGGCTCATGATCGAGCTGAGCACTGCCGGATTGCGTAGATGAGTCTGTAGGCTGGTTTTGGTCGTTAGTAAATCTGTTTGTACCGAGGAAGAGATAGGCCGCAGGGGATGATCACAGCTTCTGCTGTGGCTTCCCTTGCCGGTTTAGCCACTCCAAAATTTTGACGATTGTTTTATTATATGTTGTAATAGTAAAATCAATTTGGACAACTTGAGGTGTTCCGATTCGGGTGGACAGTCTGTTGGAAAATTTTGCTGATTGACATTTTATTGATCTGCTATTTACCTTTATGCAAGAGCTTGAGGGTCTCGGCTATAGCTAACATTCTTCGCCGTTGATCAGCCTCTATTACTTTAGGATCATTGCCGAACACAGCTGATTCCCACTTACCCTTTCCCTCGTTTGCTTCCGGATTGAAGAAGGCCCATTTGCGAGCATGGAGAATTGCATCATGCCCAGTTAGCCCTTCGCGCTTCTTTGCTAAACTCAGTCGCTCTATGAAGCCCCAACCTTTTAAGACTGCCCCTTCTGCTTGATTAGCAAGGTCAAGCGCATTCATCCTTTCTTCGATAGATAAATTCAGGTGGTGCCTCGCAGCCAAACTAGAAATTGTTTTGTCGTGGCCTTTCAATCTAGCCAGCTGTATCTTGTTTGCTTCATCGGGAGTCGCGCCTTCATCTACTTGATTAGAAAAGACACCTTTGTTCCATTTTCCATTCAGGTCTCTGTGTCCATTGTAGTGCTCACTGATAATCGTGCCATCGGTGCGAAGGTTACCTTCTGCCGCCCCGACACAACGAGAAACCCAAGACTTAATGCCACCAGCGAAAAACTTTGCTTGGTGTAAGAAATCTGGATTGCGCGAAGCATCAGTAGGTCGTCTGGCTGGCCTGGCCTCGTTCTTGGGCTCGCCTTTAGGTTGAGCCTTGGGTTGATCCTTGGGCCCGAATATTGACTGCATAAAGTCTAGTACGAAATTGCTCTGCGGTTCAGAATTCTTCTGCTTTCTCCTGGCGTCGGCAAGCAAAATTAATTGCTCCGGTGCATAAGCAGAGGCGGCAACACCAGCAATGGGAGAGGGTTCGCCAGCATGATTCTCTGGTAAATCCCTCGGTAAATGCTTCGGAAAAATATGTTCTGTATGTCGTTCGTGATTGGCCATACTAAAGATGCTCGCCGTTCCGCATTCATTCAACATAGGCGGGAAAGAGTGACGATTCCATGTCTTAGGCGTCTAGATTCTCTAGAGGAGCTACTGTCTGCTACTGTTTGAGCAAGGCCGGTCTTGCGGTAGTAAATTCGATCGTTGCAGCTGAATTTGGATATGGATTCGACACACATCGATGGCTATAGTGAAATTCTCCCCCAAGAGTAAGCACTATTTATTCAACTTTCTACAAGGATGGTATGCGCCATGGAAAACAAACATAATTTCGATGATCTATCTAAACAACTAGTCGAAAAAGTTTCAGCTGGTAAAGATGTCTCTCCACTTACGGCAGAAATCAATTCAATGTCACCTCAAGAGCGCCTTCAGTTCGCGCAGAACCTGAATAAAGCAGTTTCGAAAGACTCCTACAATAGAATTTACAACGACACCTTTGATGGCCAGCTGATTCTTGATGTTAGGTCCGCAAACGACGGCACTGTTGCCGACATTGACCTACTACGACCAGCTGCAAGTAATCACCCCAATAACAAATTAACTAGAATAGATCTATTTGACAGTGGTAATGCAGCTGGCAAAGACGCTGATGAGAAGCAGCGACTTGATGCCATAACAAACCCCTACGAGCAGTTGTTTTATCTTTCTGTGCGCGGTAATTTTCCCAATGGTCCAATCGAGGAAACTGGAGTCTTTCAGCGTATAGTCGGCCGAATGACACGCGATGTCGCAGATCCTGCGGAAGCAAAGAAGATAGAGGCTAACTTCTTGAGTAATCTAAAGAACGTTGGTGAGCACAGTGGATATTCTACTTCAACGAAAAACAGTAAGGCTATGTTCGTAGGGAGCGCTTTGGAAGGCCGTCGCGAAAAGGTTGTGCCAGTTGATTTGCAGCGCGAGATTGATGACCTTATACGTTATAATTCAAGCCCAAGACGGCAAGACATAGAGTGGTGAGTAGATCGAGCTAGAAGCGCCTAGTGCCTGAACCAAGCCATAGATCTAGTAAATTTGCTGAAACTTATTCTTCCGGTGTGCCGCTCGAATGTCACCATGCAAACGGAGTCGGTTTAGAGTTGGATATGGATTCGACACACATCGATGGCTATAGTGAAATTCTCCCCCAAAGAGTAAGCACTATTTATTCAACTTTCTACAAGGATGGTATGCGCCATGGAAAACAAACATAATTTCGATGATCTATCTAAACAGCTAGTCGAAAAAGTTTCAGCTGGTAAAGATGTCTCTCCACTTACGGCAGAAATCAATTCAATGTCACCTCAAGAGCGCCTTCAGTTTGTGCAGAACCTGAATAAAACTGTTTCGGACGACTCCCTCAAGAGAGCCGTAGAAGACACCTTCAGTGACCGGCTGCTTCTTGATGTTAGGCTGGCAAACAACGGCACCGTTGCTGACATTGATCTACTACGCCGTGCTAAAAGTAATGAGCCAAATAACAAATTAACAAGAATAGATCTTTTTGACAGTGGTAATGCAGCTGGCAAAGACGCTGATGAGAAGCAGCGACTTGATGCCATAGCAAACCCTTACCAAGAGTTATTCTTCCTTTCTCTGAGGGGTCGTTCTCCCAGAGGTCCAATTGAGAATAACGAAGTCTATAAGGATTTAGCCAGCCGAATGACCAGAGATATCGCCGATCCTGTGGAAGCAAAAAAGATTGAGGCTAACTTCTTAAACAATCTAAAAAACGTTTGGGAGTTAGGGGAAACATATACCTCAGGGAAACACAGTAGGGTTCTGTTTGACGAAGGTGCTTATGAAGGCAGTCGCGAAAAGGTTGTGCCAGTTGATTTGCAGCGCGACCTTGATAATCTTTACCGTTTAAATCGAAACCGAAGAGGGGAAGAACTGCAGTGGTCTTTCTAGAGCAAGCTAGAAGCCTCTTGGTGTAACCAAAAGCATAAATTAGACCGGTCTGTTACTTGTTTCGGAAAATTTTTTGATAAAGAAAAGTCAGCATGTCCGCTTAGCTATTGCTAGGCGGACATGCTGATTAGTTTCAACAAAAGAGGAGCTATCTCCCTGGTCTATTTGGTTGGCAGCTAGGGCTCAGCCGTTCAGCGAATTCAGCATCACTGCCTATGTTGCTTGCAACTAGGCAATGTACAAGCTTTATCGCTGACACCGGGAAGACAACTAGGCAAGGTGCAGGTGCTTGCTGGCGAAGGCTCAAGGCTGGCGTCGTTCTTTGCTTTAATGATGCCAGTGACTGGAATGACAATGCACAAGATGAGCAGCACTAAAGCGAAGATATCTTCGCGTCGCCGTTGCCTTGCTTCGATTTGCTTTACTTCGGCTTCTAGTGCGGCGATGCGCTCTTTGAGCGGGCCATCGATGTGATAGAAGTATTCGGTCACAGGAGGAGTCAGAGGGGCATCAAACCAGATCTGATTGCTTGGTTCGAGCTCTCCTGCTTTCTCTGTTGCCAGGCTGACCCAGACAAATGACTCGGCACCGTTTTTGTCAGTTACTTTGATCTTACTGCTCTCGCTTGAGCCTGGTGCGAGAAGATCGCTGGCCCTCACGCAGGCATCGAGGAAAATCTTGCCATCAGGATCTTGCTCAAGTACGCGTGTCTTGATGCTTTTTTGTACTTTTGGCATTTCTTTAGGTAGTTATGGGGGAGTGAATGTGGCAACCTGCAGCACAAAAGGTGCAGGCAGAAGAAGCTGGGGATGTTAGTGAGACTGAGTTTCTGGTTTTGTTTTTGCTGAATGAGTTTAAAGGAGACACTTCTACCTTGTCTAAGCTAGGTTTAGAGAGTCAATTGCGTTATATACTTTCTTCAGGAGGCTTGCTAGAACTTTGCTAGATAACAAAGAACTTGCCTGATGAGGCTCGCGCTAGCGCACCCCAGGCTTCATGATTTATGTCTCTGATAGTTTCTAAAAACCGCCCGGCATCGAATGTACTGATGAACTGCTGCTGCCGAAACTGCCGAAATCGTTGCTGCTGAGTACCTTCATCTTGTCGAAAGCGCCAGTGCGCTTCAGCGTTTTGTCACTACCAGCAACACCACGAACAATAGCTACGGCACATGGTGCCTCTTGCGAAACCGCCTGACTAACGCTGCCCAGAATCAGTTTCTTAAAGCCAGTGTGACCGTGTGAGCCCATCACAATCATGTCGGCATAATAGCTTTTAGCAACATCGATGATTGTTTGCTGTGGTTCACCAATAGCGATTTCGGTCAAAATATTGCCGCTCTTGAAATACTTAGCTAGTTCGTTTGCACGGTTATTGAGACTGTTGTGCACCTGTTCTAGATCTGTGTCGTTCTCTACTACCGCAAGGACAATTAGTTTGGTATCAGAGGCCCAATGGAAGTTAGCTAACCAGCGCACAGCTGCTACAGAGAAAACCGAATTATCGATTGGGAGAAGAATATTTTTGAATGCTGGTGCTTCTTGCTGAGCAATACAGCACGGTGTCTTTGCCACAATAACTGGACACGGTGCGTTGTTAAGTATGGCTTGGGATACGCTTCCGATCAGAAGGCGCTCCAGTGAATTCTTACAGTTTGAACCAACTACAATTAGGTTTACATGAGACTGTTGCGCTAATTCCATGATGACGACTTTAGGATCACCATGGCGTGCGAAGAATGAAACTTTGCAATGGTGAAGTAGGTTGCGCAGCTCTAAAGCGAGACCTTCCATTTCTTCATAGTAGGCAGCTTCTTCAATTTCTAAACCCGGCGGAAAGACAGTAACCAAAATGATCTCAGTACCCTGGCGCCAATGCATCTTTACCAAGGCATCGAGGGTCGCTTGAGCGCTAGGTCTGTTGTCTATAGCTACAAGTACTTTCATATTTCGAGACAATCTCTCCAAACCGCCTAAACTCTTTTCACCCTAACGCGTAATGTGTGTCAATTCCATAGCGAAGTGGATAGGTTGAAGAAAGATGTCGCTGAGAAATCGTATAGTTGGCGAGAGTAACTTAGATTACTAGCCGCTAAGATGCCCAGGTTGAGCCAGTCAACAGAATTTGCTGCTATCTATCAAGTTTTTGTTTTAAAACTAGATAGTAAACCGGTCTACTAGATTTTGCTCAAAAGAAGAAACAGTAGGGCGCTTTGTTCGACCACAGCCTAAGTCAGGCCTGAGGCCGTTGAGAGAGTCTGGCCCACGCAGAATTGCTGTTTTATTGAGACCAGTTCTGCTGGGGAGTGACTCAGCCAAATTGAGTCACTCCTACCAACAGCAGGGCCTATTTGAACTGTCTGGTCATGATGTATGGCGGGCGCAGGCCGAAGATAAGCTCGTGATCAAGCACATCTTTAGGTGGCTTGCCAGCATCATCAGCGTTTACAACCTGGCCCGACAGAGCGACAATGGAAGCACTTTCCGCTGAAGCTTCAATGGCCGCCCAGCGAATGAATTGCCACACGGCATAGCTAGCTGTCATGTCGGCAGTGGCACCGACAGTGGTGCTGGCACCGCAAGCCGAAACCACGGTCTCAGCATCGTCGTAGAAGGTGGTTTCATAGCCGCGCACCTGAGCTGGTTTTACCGGACAAATTGCATAGACTCGGCCTTCCTCAGCACCCATGCGGGTTTCGATGACGAGCTTGGTGCGCAACTTGTTGCGCAGGCTCTTCTGCCAGATGGCCTTGCGGGCCGCCATGGTGTCGACAGCCAGGAAGACTACTTCGCCGAGAGCTTCACCCCCTTCGAGCTTGTGCTCATGCACTTCGATATCGTGAGCTGTTGCCTCTTTGATGATGGCCGCAATTGCCTTTCCCTTGGGCTGATCGATGTGCTTCAGTGCATAGCGCTGGTTGGCTATGTTGTGCCCTTCGACAGTGTCGAAGTCCCATACATGGATGTTCTCCAGACCGAGTTTGGCGACCTGCACGGCAATGGCCGAGCCTACCGCGCCGGCACCAATGATGTCGATGCGCTTATTGCCGAAGAGCTCCACGGAGAAAACTTCGAGATGACGCCTGGTATCAATGACATTCATTTGTGTTTTCCTGTTCTTTGGAATTGGTAATCAAGCCTATTCCATCTGCGGCAGAGGGCACTTGTTCGTCCCCGTCGCCGAAATTGCGGCGCACCGGCAGTTCAGCAGAGTCGTCACCGAAGATGCGACTCCACAAGGAAAGGGAAGCAGACTCGTCTACTTTTTTCTGGTAGTCGGCGCTGACAATGGCGCGCAGGTTCTCGTCGGGAATGAGCTCGGGCGGCAAACCGTCGTAGGGTGACCGTCCTGCTCCCTGGTCAATGCCTCTGCTGCTTTGCCAGAGTGGCTGTGCGCCGAGGTTGGTCTCCGCTACAGGCGATAAGAACGGCTCTCGTTTCCAGCCGCATTCGGAGCCGAAGCCCCAGCTGCGACCGACCGGGGCGGCCAGGAGCGTGCGGCCGTTGCCTGGGTCTACCACCACCCAGGGCACATCGTCGATGCGCAGGCCTTCTTTGTAGAGGAAGAGTGAGAACTTGCCGCGACCCAGCTTGTTGAATATACCGCGAATCGCCCAGGGCAGCCCGTCGTCCTCGAATTCGCGCATGGTGTTTTCGTCGGGGCCCGAAGCTTCTACTGCCATACGCACATGGGAGTGACCCCAGAAGCGCAGATTGTTGACGGCCTCGATACCGGCTGCGCCCTGACCTAGCAGCTCCATACAGAGCTCACCGCGGCCCTGCACCGTGAGGTCTGTGGTGCTGGCGCTGACTGTCTGCTTGAGCAGGTAGACGCGATCGATGATGAAGTCGTTGCCATGGCGCACTGCTGTGCCCTGCCAGCCCACCTCGAGCGGTGCGCGCTCGACGTAGAGTAGCATAGTACGAAAGGCCTCGGCAGCAACAATTACTCGAGGTGCATTGCGCAGATAGCCCACCCGGCCAGTCGCCGAGTGCGGTCTAAATGCCTTCTCTGAGCGCCCGGAAAAGTCTGGTTTGCGCACCACTGGGCCATTGCCTTCCTTTTCGGAAGGCAATGGCCCAGTGACCCGAAGACAAGCCAGCTTTGAAATCACTATTGTTACTAGTCTTGGCACCAGATTCGGTGCCTCTGTCGAGCTTTGGAGCTTGATCTTGATCGCCTGTTACAGCATTCGGCACTTCTTCAGGACGGCCTTGGGGCTTGTCTGAATTGCTCATAGAAATTACATTCTAGTGTTGATTGATTGAGAAGGGAAATCAGTCGGCCCTGGGCCAATTTTTGGCGA
>CALRQI020000009.1:0-256760 GCA_943370275.1 bacterium Ga0077546
TGCCCAAGCATCTTGATCTAACATTCTTGCCGTCGCTTTTCTAGGCCCCGTTGTTAGGGGCCCTTCTATTATCGGCGTGAATCTAAAACTGCTCAATTTTGGAAGGCCATTTGCCAAATATCTGCTCAGTTTTAGATTGCCATAATCAACTTAAGAGCCACTCGCCAAGAAAAATAGAACTGGGAAACTCGCGAATAGGAGAAATCATAAGCGCGCTGTGGTTTCTCGGAGAAAAGAGCTGTGCTGATTCAGCCGTACAATTCGCAGTAAGAACTCTGAGCGATAATGAAATCAAAGAACTTTCTCAATCGGCCCATCGAATGCCAGGCTGGCTGACGAAAAAAGTCCGTCTCAATATCAGCTATCTAACAGGATAAGCTACAGCCCAGAGAGCTTGTATCCAACACCATGAACATTCTGAATCAAAGATGGCACGCCCTCGACATCAATCTTGTTTCTCAATTTCTTGATTGTGGTGCGAATTGTTTCTGGCGATTTATCAGAATCAGCCGTCCAAACACGCTCTAATAAAGTTGAAGCATTGAAAATTTCATCCGGATGCCGCATCAAAAATTCTAAAAGTGCAAATTCCATGCGCGGAAGATGCACAGCTACACCATCAACAGTAAGACTATGCTTAGCGCTGTCTAGAACCAGATTGCCAGCCTTTAGTAGGCTAGAAGTCAGGGTCGCAGGCCGTCGCAAAAGTGCGCGCACACGCGCAGACAACTCTTTGAGATGGAACGGTTTGGTCAAATAGTCATCGGCACCGGCATCAAGACCATTCGCTCTATCATCAACAGCATCTTGCCCAGTTAGCATAAGTATTGGGCACGTCCTACCGCTGTCTCGGTAACGCCTACAAATTTCAAGACCACTTAGCCTCGGCAAATTAATATCCAAAATCACCAAATCATACTCATAAGCCATCATCATCTCAAGAGCTTCGCTTCCAGTGATGACGTGCTCAACCAAGTACTTCTCGAAAAGTAGCCAATCTTTAACTGAACTAGCGACCTGGAGGTCATCTTCTACTATCAAGATTTTCGGCATAAAGAGTTCCGAGGGAGCCAAGGGCTGAAATGCTATCATTTGACATTATATCCTCTTGGTATTTATGCGTTTCGACCTGAAAATAAGTCAGATTGGCTGGATCCTAGTGGGCGTCCCTCTAGCGTTTGAGCTGCTTTTCGTCGGATTGCTAACCTACTCCGTGCATCAGGCCGAACTTGAGATAAAACGCCAAGAGCATGCCAAAGACATCGTTTACTGCACCAGCTCAGCAGCTACCTACGCCACACAATGTGCTGTAAATGTTGGCGCCTATTCCGTCTCAAGGGCTGAACATTTCAAGGATCTCTACCAAGAGAACAAAAGTCGTACAAAAGAAGCTTTCGATCAGCTGGAAAGTCTACTCACCGCAAGCAGCGACAGCGAATATTTAAGCAAAGCAAAAGAAGCACGACTAGCGGCTAACGAAGGCACTCTGCTCTTAGACGAACTAATTGATAGCGTGGATAAAGGCTATGGCAGTCGCAACGTACTAGTCAGCCACGGCAGAATGGCCACTGTGAAAAAGATTATTGACAGACTGCACTTGAAATTAAAATCAATAGTCCGAGAGCAAACTGCCGATACAGCCGATAGCCCAAAGAAAGAAGCCGAATTTAGACGACTGACAGAAGTCTTCCTATTTGCCGGAATTGCAGCAAACATATTGATTGCTTTTGCTCTTGCTTTCTTCTTCTCGCGCAGCATTATCAGAAAATTGAGAGTTATTTCTGACAACGCCGCAAGACTACCAAAGGGAATAGCCTTAAATGAACCATTAATTGGAGGAGATGAAATCGTCCATCTTGATCATGTCTTCCATTCAATGGTGACTGATTTAGACGAAGCTAAAAAGATGCAGCAATATTTGATAGCCATGGTCAGCCACGATCTCCGCTCTCCGCTAACATCGCTTCAAGGGGTTCTCACCCTTTTATCATCTGGGGCCGCTGGAGAGCTACCGCAGGCAGCGAAAGATAAAATTTCTGCAGCAGAGAGCGATCTCGGCCGCTTGATTAAATTGACAAATGATCTACTCGATACCGAGCGCTTAGCCTCTGGTCAACTCGAACTTCACAAAAAACGTTGCTTACTAGCAGATATTGTGGAAGAGGCAATGGATGGTGTATCTACCTTTGCAAAACAACATGACATAAAGGTTCTAGCCACCGACCTAGAAGACGGAAAAGCCATGAACACAATGCTCGAACTCGACCCCGAGCGCATGGGACAGGTTCTAACGAATCTACTCAACAACGCCATTAAATATTCACCTGCAGGTGCAGAAGTGCTCATTAGTGCAGCGGTGATATCGGCTAAAGGCGAAAGAGAACTAGTCAAAGTCTCAATAACAGACCAGGGGCGAGGCGTACCGACGGCTTTTCAAACAACGATTTTCGAAAAGTTCAAACAAGTGAAAGAATCTGACTCTCGCGAACTCGGCGGAAAAGGCCTGGGCCTAGCAATCTGCAAATCGATTATTGAACAGCATGGCGGCACAATCGGAGTCGATAGCAACGGCAGCAAAGGCAGCACTTTCTGGTTCGATATTCCTATGCAGCAAGCCTGAATCATTGATCAGGGTACCAAATAGTCACAACTAGAATTTATCATCCTAACATTCGGATAAGGCCACAAGGTTAGGATTTACTATGCCCAGAATAGAAATAGACGGAGCGAATATCCCTTCGCCAACATTTCAGCAGCCCGAGCGAAACCAAGATCAGAAGATTGAAGGGCGGCCAGACTCGCCACAAGAGGAGAGTGGCGAGAAATTAAGTGCAGAATCCACTGCCGCATTATCCAGCGCTTCGCAATTTCGCGAACTACAAGACAAAAACGTTTTCAAGAAAAGCGGCGAAACGCAAATTACAAGCCTGGTCCTATTCGACTCGAAAGAAAAGGCAAGTGAAAATTCTGAAGAAACAGGAAAGAGCCGACCAGCGAATGTCAGCACTGACGCGCAGGGAAGAGTAAACAAAGTCATCTATGCCGATGAAGGAAAAACCAGAGAATTTGGCCGCGATGCCAATGGCGAAATTAATAGACTTACCACCAGCACCAAAGACGGAAAATGGAATTACATCAAAGAGAACGGCCAGTGGCAGATGCTTGGAGAAAACGGCAGCAAAACTGCTGCCAGCGGTTTCGACATAAACAAGAACGGTGAATTCAGTCGCTACCTAGAAAAGGGCGAAGTACAAATTCAAGGTCTCGACGGCAAAATAATCAAAGAACACATCAATGCTATTGGAGGCCAGGTCAGAGCAAATAGCGATGGTCAAATCGAAAAAATCTCAAGAAGTGATAGCAGTGTTCTCACGGCTAACTACCAAGCTGGCAAACTTACTAGTATTTCGCAAACCAAAGATGGCGTCACCACGACATTTACGCGTCAAGTCTTAGAGTCAGATGCTAAAGAAGATGCTGTCTGGCAGAGCAACGAAGCTACGCCACGTTCAGTCACTAATCTTGAGCTACACAAAAACGGCAATCTGTCTTTCAACAGTGCTGACGGCACCAAACACATTATTCGCTCAAATGGCGGAGAAATTGAAGAAGGTTCTGGCAAGGGTAAATATCAATTTGATGATGAGGGCCGTGTCACCTCAATTGAAAACGCCGACGGCAAGAAGCTGCGCACACTAACTTATTCAGAGCGCAACCTAGAGCCAAGCAGCGTCAAGATTGTAGACAAAGATAAAGACGAAACAAATACCTTCCAGTTAACGCAAGACAAGTCGGGTTACTCCCTCAGCAATGCTGCCGGTCAAAGCTCTGCTTGGCAAGGGAAAATCAAGATCCAAGACGACGGGACTTATAGCATTAGAGCCACAGATAGTGCAGAAAACAAAAACATCTGGGACTCATATTACCCCGATGGAAGAAAGCAAAAAGAATCGCGCAGCAGCGACGGAACACTATCGATATTCTCTGACAAAGGAGAACTACTATCATCAAAGAATAAAAGCGGAGCTGAACTTAAGGCCGAATACGATGACCAAGGACTGGTTCGAATAGAAATTAACGACCAGAACAATACCATGTTTGGTCGAAACACAGACGGCACCTTCTCCAACAACTTACCATCTGAACTCAATCCCGTTAATAAACTTGCCATAAGCGAAGGAAAGATTTCCTTCACTCGCGACAATGGCGACAAAGTACTAGTGAAGTTAGATGGCAACATGCGCGTTGACAAGAAAGACGGCTCCTTTGTCGAGACTGATCAATTAGACCGGGTAAATCGCGTCGGTCTAGATGAAGACAACTACCGCACCTATTCGTACAAAGAAGTAGATCAAAACAATAAACCCATCCTCAGTCAGGTGACAGAAAAAACCAAAGCTGGTGGAGAGAAAACCTGGCAGGCAAACAATCCGGATGGGCGGCAATTCTCAGTTGTTTCAGCAGACGGATTTCTAACCTATCAAAAGCAAGGCAAGATAATTGTTGAAGACACCAATCTAGCGAAAATCGAGCTGCGTCCTGACCTGCAACCGGGCAAGCTAACCATGCCCAATGGTGCCACTCGCACCTTCGAGTACGACAGCAAGAATAAACTTGAGAAAATCATCGATAACAAACCGACCCCAAGCGGAGAAAAAACTCAAGTCTGGCGCAAAGTATCAGAAGGGATAGATGGCACAAATAAATTTGAAAGCCAAACTGACGGAGGCAAAGTCACTGCACGATACGACGTCGCCAATGACGGCTCGGGCAATATTCACTTCAAATCAAAAGCGCCCACATCAACTGAAAACAATGGTGAGGCGAAACCAGATAGCAACAAAGAAAGAATTGCTCGTGCGGCAGAATTACTCAAGCCAAGCGATCGCTCAGACAGTATCGAAGAGGCTAGAGAACAGCTGCAAGACCTAGCAAGAGCCAGTGGTATCAAACTGGATCGACTGACTGCCAACATGGATAAATTTGAAAAACGCGCAAAAGAGGCAGCAGCAGAAGGAATTAAAGGCCCAAGCGATGAACAGATTGCCAAAACCTACGACAATCTTTCTGAGCTACTCAAAGGGAAATTGGGCAAGGACAGCGGCAAAGAATATTTCAACGCCAAAGAAAGAGCCCAGTTGTGCGAAGAAGCTCTGCACAATGTCAGTGAACCTAAACGCATTAATCAGGGCCAGAATCCAACCTGCAATATCACCACTGGTGAGATTTTCGTGGCCTGCAGACACCCTGAGAAATATGCAGACACACTGAAGCAGGTGGCTGTTGACGGCAAGCTAATTACTACCACGGGCAAAGAAGTTGTATTAGATCGCGAGGCCTACACTGCGGCTCCAGACGAGAAAGTCTTTGATCCAGAAGGCAGCTACAAAGGCAACCGCCGCAACTGGGCCAGCCACATTTTAGAGAACGCTGGGATCAATGCCTTCACGCAGTTTGCCCCACGCGGCCCGGCAACCTGGGGCTACCGTTACATCGGCAGAGATAGCAACGGTAATGGTGTAAATCCAATTATGGGCGGCCCTGAAATTCAAAAAGCAGTAAAAGAGTTATGGGGCGGTGACATGCCTTACATTGATCACAATGTGGCACCAAGCGCCGAACAACTCTGGGCCTACAAACGAGAGGGAAATTTCCCCATAGGAATACCAACTCTCTATGGCTATGACCGCAACCGTCAGCTGACCGAGCAGCATGTGCAAACAATTCACGATGTGCGAGAAGTCAATGGCCAGACTCAAGTATATCTAGACGATCAAAACGGCGGAGATGTCGGCTGGCAAACCCTACCGCAGCTCTATAGCCGCCAAGGCCTACAGGGACCGGCAGAGACACCTAGAGGCCCAAGAATAGTACAAAGACGCTAACTTCCATTTAAATGAGTTTCAAGGAGAGAGATGATGCCGATGGATACCCCACACCAAGCAACAATCAAAAGCGACAAACCTGCTACCATCGTGTTCGGTCATCACGAGCGGCACGAGTCGCAAACCTCATCTCAAACCGAAGAGCATCGTAGTTTATTCAATCGAATATTCGAAAAAGATCGCGGAGCAGCAATGAGAGACAAGCATAAAGTTACTGAAGAAGGCTCCATAAAGCGTTTAGAAATGCCAAAGCACTGGCAACAAGCAATGCCTGACATGAGCAATAATAAAGCCATGATTGGAGCACCAATGATGACTGAGTACAATCCCATGGGTGATCCAACAACAAAAATGTGTTACTGGAACCGAGCCTTTGGCGGCGCCAAAGAAGATGCCGAAACAGCTACCGCCTTCAAGCGCGTTCTCAGTCGAGAGCCCCATCAACTAGATAGAGAAGAGCTCAAAAGTCTTCAGCACCTAATCGGCAATGGAGTATATGCGAACACTGATGCTTTTGAAGTCTTGCACGCCGAAACTAGAAAAATTCACGGTCGCACAGTTCTGGCTGTAGAATCGGCCTACGAAGACAATCAATCACAACCTCTCGGTCGCCGCTCATACGGTGTATTTATCAATTCAGACGGTAGCGGTCGCTACGTTGAACAGGTCTACTTCACAGCTCCAGAACAGACCTACAAAACCAACCTGAAAGAAGCAGTAGATTGCATCAACTCAATCAAATGGCACAAAGATTCAATAGCACCAATCTAGCGGAATCAGCTTGACGTTTTTCGAAGCAAGAGCAGCCTTGAGCTGATCCACCAAGCCTATGGCATCAATGCGATCGAAGTCAGCGCAGTAGACTATCTGGCAATTGTAAAATAGTAATGCCGAGACGGCCTCGGCAACTGAATCAGCAAGAGGCACATCCTGATTAAGCGAAAGCACCACTTCCCCGGCTAAGGTCTCGCCCTTTTGCGAAGCAAACTTTCTCATGAATTCTCGTTTGACAGGAAGCTCGACAACACTATCGGGAGGCAGACCAGCTCCAGCTTCCATTTCTTTTTGAGTGGGAAATTTAGCGCGGCCATCCCAGAGCATAAGGCTACATAACTTGGATGTCATACTTGAGGCTCCTTTGCCTTGAAACTAAGATACCAATTGAAATTTACTTGTCCGGCCTATCCCACCGTCTAATCTTGGGCTCAATTTCATAGCCTGACTTCACCTGAGTTTTGGCAATTTCATCAAGCGTTGTCCAACCATCAGTGCTCTCACCGTGCTGATTATCGAGCAATATGTAAAGCTTGCCGTCTTTCCCACGAGTGACATCATGAATAGTTTGAACGTGAATACCACCCATGGTGGCTATCCCGTGAGGGAATTTATTCTCAGCCTTAATCTTAAGTAGCCGCTCTTCGGTAGCCATATCATACTCTGGCCTTCCACCTTCGGGTGTAGCGGGGCCCTCGAAGTATGGCATGTTGTAGCCAAACACCAATTTGCCCGCTTGCACATTATCAAAGGTGGTGAAACCTGGACCACCAGACTCAGCCGAATGGAGCTTACCGCTAGCATCTCTAAACTTGTCTTCACTGGTCTGCCAGGATATCGACTCTCTCTGGCCATTAGCACCAATTTTTGTTTCGCTCTTTTGCTCTGGCTTATCGAGCACATAGCGCATACCAGTTTTGTCTTCCTTCAATTTCTCAACAGCTTTACCATTGACAGTTACCAGGCTGCCATCGGGCTTTTTCACAAATTCCATCTCGTTCTTATAGCCATGCTCATACATGGCATTAATCAAGGTCATCTCTACAACCTGACTTGCCATATTTCGTAGCTTAGAATTTGGTTTATCGAGATTGTATTTGGCCTCATCTTCTCCCGGCCGAACAGCCTCAATTGGAATATTCGCGACGCGCCCCTCACTGGTTGTCCATTTACCTGTAAGACCTACTTCCTTCACCAATCTGGCGTACTGATCTGGATGACGAGCAGCGGTATACACTTCGACAGTGGTGACATTGCAGGTCGGATGGCTGCCCTGATCAATCTCCATGTTATTGGCAATATTGTGCAAAGCTGTCTCTGCAAGAGTCTTCCGCTCTGCGGCACTAAAGTATGGACTCTTCTCAGGAGAAGCCAAAAGCTCCCTGAGATTGTCTAGAGTTGTAGCTATTTGCTCCGGTTTAAGGTCATAGCGTTTGACATTGCCGTCAATCGCTTTGAGATACTTCTCTGCTCTTTGCTCGTTAAGACCGCTTGCCTTAAGCGCATCCATAAAGTCTTCACGAGCCTCCACGACGTTCTCAGATCCGCCAAGCGCTCCATCCGCTTGTTTCTCTAAGTTTGTCACTTTGGCTAGCCGCGACTTACCATCGCTATTCTTATAGCCATAGTCGCCGTCTTCACTAGGAGCTTGTGCTAGTTCGCATGTGCGTGTGCGACCATTTACTTCGCGAGTGAGAGTCTTACCATCGGCAGAACTCCAGGCCTTAATGCTATCACCGTTCTTGCTTTTGACTGTATCAACAATCGACTTGAGCTGTTCACCGGACCACTCGAAAGTTCTCTCACTTCTATCTTGTGTAACTTTAACGGGTTTATTGTCGCTATTGAACTCAATCTTAGAAAACTGCGCATTCTCCCGAACGCGATTGCCATCGGCATTTCTATACTCAATAGCTCCATCAGCTGTGGTCTTAAGCCCAACTCTAGTCTCGCTCTTGCCAGCAGAAGACCAGCTATCTTTGTCGCTGGCAGAGCGTTGCCAGGTCGTTACTTGTCCAGCTTTCGAATCAGTATACGCAGTTACTTCCGCACCACTGCGCGAGAAGCTTCTCGAATCTCCATTAGCCCCTGTAATTTTTGCCAGCTGACCGAGAGCATCAAAATGCTGAGTGCTACCATCTTTGACCGTATCACTGCTACCATCTTGATACTTAACGTGACGCACGCCATCCTTATCTTCATAAGAAAGAGATTTATCCTGCCGCAGTTCAAGATTCTTTCTTACTTCTCCCGGCAGCTTGTCACAGGTATAGCCAGACTCACCCTTGCGCCAGACTTGCTCTTCTAACTTGCCGCCCACTTCTCGTTGTTCGGTCAATGAACGCAAATCTTTCCCCAAAAGATCGGCTCTATATTTAGTACCATCGGCATGCTCACACTCTCGTCTCTCCGGCCAGATGCCACCACTATTGCGGCGCTCAGCCTCGGCCTCACTTAGCTTGTTTCCACTGGCGCCAAAATCGTCATAACCTTTCTCACCGGCCTTAGCAATCGAACCGGTTCCCACAGAGAATACTCCCTCAGGACTGACATGGCGTATACCAGACCAGTTACCTTTCAGCTGGCCCTTCATATCATATATAGAATAGCTATTGTTCTCCTTACCATCCAAAATGACAGGCTTGCCACCACTCTTGCAATTACCAATAAAGCGATATTCTTCTTGATCGTTTATCACCTCAGAAGTAATACGATCGGGAAAATTAGGGTCCGCGCGCTTAAAGGTATGTTTAGTCTTGCCATCGGGTGAAACCATCTCAATTACTCGATTATTGGCGTCACGGGTATAAGTACCGTCTTCCAGTACCGCAACCCTCGAATTAACAGCAGACTCAGTAGAGCTAGACTTCGTCACAGTATTGGTATCAGATTTCTCCACCTCCTCAGATTTGCGGAATGCAACCAGTCTCTCAGGCTTACGCTTCTCTTCCAGCACCAAAGCAGGCAGAACCGATTCGTTCCGCCCCACTCTTTGCGGCTCAAAGTTGACCTGCCTGATAGGCTCTTTTGGCTTTACACCTGACTCAACAGCAGCACTATGGTTAGCTGCTAAATCAAATAGACTAGCCTTCTTATCTGCTTGCATATTATTAAGGGGCTTGGCTTCAGCAACAAGTGGCTTAGCTTCGGCAATTAGTGGCTTGGCTTCAGCAACAAGTTTCTGCCCTGAGGCATCGCAGCGCTGGTAGGCTGCTTCATTGGCGCTAGAAAATCCACTACCAATCACTCGCGTACCATCTTTGTCTACAGAACGAATGCCGCTCCAGTTACCTTTCAGTTGACCATTCTCAAAGATTGAATAGCCATTTACCTCGTGGCCGTCGACAGTAAGGGGCTTGCCGTCTACAGTGACAGGCCCAAGATAACGAGTCTCAATTTTGCCATTAAGTACTTCTTTAGTAATGCGATTAGGATTGTTAGGATCGTCATAGTGATAGGCAATATTTGCCTTACCATCGCTGGATGCGCTCTCAAATAAACGTCCTTGCTTATCAAACAGGTAGGTACCGTCATCGCGGCTAACCATTGTCACGCCATTCAAATCTGACGGCCGGGCCTGGTCACGAGCATTGCTCTTGCTTTGCGCTCTGAAAGCCTCTGAAGCCTCAGAAGACAGCCTGCCTTTATCCTGGCTTTCTTCTGGTACAAACTCCTTTTTCACAGCCACAGAAGGGTCATCAAAAGCCATTCAGCTACCTCAAAGTCGCGAACTTGACATCCCCAAGGTACTTACCAATTGTTGCATGGACATTGCAGGGCAGATTCTGCTGAGGCAAAGGCTGAGCCAAACAGTTGGCCAAGCACTTTACCAGGCAAAATCTGCGCTAAACTTGCCCAAGCTCGATACGGGTCGATAAAGGTCGATAAAGGCTGATCGTGATTGCCCAAAGTTGACCAAAGCCTCATCAGAAGAGAATGCAAAACAGAATGAACACAGCTAAACAAAGCCAACTAAATGTCAGACAATCGAAAAAATCACCCTTGAGCTATGCGGCAATTTTTTTTGCCACCGCACTTCTTTCCCTCGTCACTAGTCTCTCAATGACAGCAGCCAGCGCAGCAGAAAGCAGTCTGAAATTTCCCTTTGCAGAAAAAGAATATGTGCACCGCTGGTCACAAAAGAATCAAAACGAATTCACTCCCTTAGACCAGCCCAATTTAAATACTTGGAAAGATATGGTGACCATAAATCTTTATCCTGGGGTAAAAACTGGCGAAGCACTATCAGCTGTGGCCAACTTAGTAGTAGTCAAATACCAGGAGCACGGCAAAATTCTGAGAACAGACTCGAAAGAGAGAACCGCAACTAAACCTGCTGAACACATAATTGCGGCTCTATTGGGCGATCCAAAGTTTTTAGAGGCTGTATTTGCCCGCTTTGTTCTGGTCAACGACTCTGGCTACGCCATTATCTATTCTCACAGAGTCTATGGCGAAAAAGCCGGTCCAGAGATGAGCAAATGGCTGAAGGAAAACGGAGCAGAGACAGAGCAGCGCCTCATGTCCTTCGATAAGATTCCGAACCCTAAGACACTTACTGAATTACCCCAAAGCAAATAGGCCTGCAAGTAATCCTAGCCAATACCCTAAAGAAAATAGACCTTAGGGCTTAATCACAACCCAGTCACAATACTTTCACATAATTGTCACGTCGCTCTCAATACAATTAATTTCTCGGTTGTCTAATTAATTAGGTAACTGGATAAATTGGCTGAGAGCATCAAATCAGATCAAGTCAAAAAGACGCTCTGGTTAGCAGTTATTGGACAGTGGAAGACTTACTATGGCAGCCACAGAAGCAAAAGACCTAAATCCTGAAATTAAGAAACCCACCGATGATGTGACCAATAAAGTCACCGGTGTCGACTTGACCAAGGCAGCCGACTCTCAACTAGCAACACCACAAGCAACCTCCAAAGCCGCAACAGATCTGCTACCAACCATCGAGCTTGTTGGCAAACCAGCCCTACTCGAAACCCAACCACTAATCGGTAGCCCCCTTGTCGCCGACAACCGCAAGGGTGCCACAGTAGACGCTGCGCTACCAGCCCTCGCTCCTGAACAAACTACCAAATTACCAGAACAGACTACCAAGCCAGCAGAATCGCGGCTATCACCAGAAGCGATCAACGCCAGCGTCGATCTAGTCAAAGACAAACTCACCAACTATCTCTTCCTCATTGGTGCGCCAGACACTGACGCTCTAGCCCGTACCCTTGGCCCCATGGCACAGGCCGATAGACAAGCACTCGAAGCAAGATACCAAGAAAAGTTTGGAAAATCTCTACGTGATGAACTGAAGTACCAATTGGGCAGCGGAGAAAAGTTCGTCACCATAGAAGCAATGCTCAACCGCAAAGACGGCGCCACCAACCTCGCTGGTAACGCACGCATCGCCCTCGAGGTGATGAAAGAAGATCCAGAGCGCGGCATGAGGCTCTTACGTAGCACCTTGGCACCGCTGAATTCAAGCCAAGCCGCTGAACTACAAGCAAACTATCAAAAAGACTATGGCAAACCACTTACCACTGACATACAGAGCGTTGAATCAAGCCGTGTTGGCGAGAACCAGAAAGCAATATTCACGACTCTGTTGAAGGGTGTAGACAAAATCGACTCTGCTGAAATCATAGATATGGCGAAAAAGGCAGTGCAATCACGCGACTTACAAATGTTCGCTGGTGTAATTGGTGGCGACTTGCCAGCCAATGTTCAAGCACGAGCTGCACTCAACAGCGATCCTGAATTTGTAGCGAATATGAGAAAATCATTTGGCACCACTTCACGGGGTAGAGGCACAGTGCCTAACCCAATCGCAGAAGACTACCTGCGGGAAGGACGTATATCGCTGGGCACCATACTTAAAGCTGACACATCAGCGATATTGCCTTACTTCCAAAACGCCGCCAACAGCGATCTTGTTTTCTCTAATGCTACCGGTAAAGAGCGCCGCGATTATGCCAGCGGTAGAGACATAGTAAAGTCGGGTGCCGAGCCAAAGACAATTCAAGAACAAGAGGCCAAACGCTTCTATGAGTTTATCGAAAAAAATATTCAAAGTTCGGCATCGGGAACGCGTCGCGAAGTACTACGAGATCAGCTACTGCATGGTGGCAAGACTTTAATTTCGGGCCTAGCAGAATTACATAAAGACAGCACCCTGGGCTTTGGCGGCGGCCATACCACCAACGACCTGATGAACCGTGTAGAAAACATGACAGCTGCTGAATGGAATCTGCTAAAGAATCCAACTTACAAAGCTAACTTGGCTGAATCTCTAAAGTCGTATGCCACAGCTGATGAACAAAAACAGGTACTGGCATTAATAGAGGCAAAGCTCAATCCACCAGGGCAAAAGCCAGGCCAACCAGCTACTTTCGAGCAATCACAAGCAGTGGAACGGCCCCTTGAACAGTACATGCAAAACTTCACGGCGTCTGCTGTTACTAAAACTAGCGAGGCAGTAGGCCACATCGAAAGAATGACTGCGGCCGATGCAAGCCGCTATCAAAGTGACCCTGCCTTTAGAGCCTCTGTTGATTCATTCGCTAGCAAGTATCTGACCGACAGATCTACTGGCAATATTCCGGCCCAACTTCTCGCCAGCCGGCTCTTGGAGCAGACGGCGCAAACAGGCAAACCACCAGTATTGGGGGAACTTGACCAATTCCTTAAGACCCGCGCAGAGAAAATTGACAACGATACATCGTTAGACTCAAGCGCTGCCAATAAAGCACAACTTGCTACGATTGGAAAAGTTGAAGAGCTAATGAAAGACCCAGCTTTACTCGCGCGGATGCAAAACGTGCTGGCAGTGCAAAGGGGTGAAAAGCAAGGCGCAGTAAGTAGAGAAGATGATTTGCTCTACAAAACCTTCACTGCAGCTCTCGGTACTCCCGGTAATTTCGCCTACTTACTAACCGATGGCAAGGGTCAATCGTATATTGGCACTAAAGTAGCTTTGTCAGGCGGGCTAGCAGGTGATTGGCTAGTGGGCCGATATCCAGATTTAGCAAAACTACCAGAAGCCGACCGTAACCGCATTCGCGAATCACTTCCGCAACCAGCGCAGAAAATTCTCGACAATCTTATCGCCCAAAACGGTAAAGCCGATCTTACAGACAACTTGCGTTCGCTCGTGCTTGATGGCGGCTACCTCAAAGATTTCCAAGCCGACCTGGGCAAGCTAAGCCCTGAGCAACAAACCCAACTGAAAGCCGACTACAGCCGAAAATATGGCGGTAACCTCGACCAAGATTTGTTCTCAAGCATCTCAAAACGTGAAGGTTTAAGCCCAGAGAAGCAGCAAGTGCTCCGCAATACAATTGCTCAAAATGGTCAACCTCAACTGGTAGATCAACTGCGTTCCTTCGTGCTTGGTGACGACAAAAAGTTCCAAGACTTCCAAAGTCAATTAGCCACTCTAACAACACCACAGAAACAAGAACTAAAATCGGAGTATCAAAAGCGCTATGGTGGCACTCTCGACAATGACTTCTTAGGCAAAGTAGATGCCGCCCACACCGAGCAATACTCGCGCTACTTAACAGCAAGCAACACCGATGGCATGCAGTCGTTCTTTGACAGAATGAATAAATTTGCTCCTCTTTCAGTTGGTGATGGCACAAGCCTTGGCCAAGAGAGAATGCTTCAAGTCAATGAAGGGGTGCTGAAGCAATTCAATGCCAATATGGAGAAACTACCACCGGCAGTGCAAGAAGCCCTGGCTGAGTACTACAGCAAGACCTACCAGAACAATCTTGACTCAAATGAAAAATATGCACACTTTGTTGCCGATGTTACTCTTACAACCGCATCAATAGCAGCCGCTATTGCACTCGCTGGGCCCACCGGTGGTCTTTCCATGGCAGCACTGGCCACTAGAGAAGGTGCCACTTTAGCTACCAAACTTGTAGTAGCAGGTGCCACTGCCGGTGCCATCGCACGACCAACCATGATTGCCGCCATGGAAAATGGCACTTTCGACTATAGTGCCGAGAATCTAACAAGGCAGGGCCTCATAGGAGCCGTGCAAGGAGCTCTGATTGCCCCAATCGGCCTGGGCGCTAAAGTTGGCATAGCAGCAAAAGATGCAGAAATAGCGGCATCTACCATCGCTAGACAAACAGCTGAACAAAACCTATCACAGCGCCTTGCAGTCAGCAATATTGAGCGCCAGACTTTAGAGAGACAAGCATTGGAGCGGCAAGCGGCAGAGCACCAAGCACTAGAGCAAGCGGCAGCGCCAAAAGTGGAACAAATTGCTGTACCAGACGTAATACCGCAAGTTGTGCCAGAAGTTGTACCCGAAGTTGTACCACAGGCTGTGCCAAAACTAGTTCCCCAACTTGAAACAGCCGCAGTAAGAGAGACCATCGAAGTTGCCCCGGTCAGTGCAGCTGATTCGCGCTTAGCCCAAGAGGTTGCTCAAATTAATCCCAAAACCATCGAAACTGCCGAAGGAGCAATTAAGCCGGTAGTACCAGCGGTAGCCGAGAAGGAAGTAGTGGCTGAGACGATCGAACCAGCTGCAGCAGCGGTTGTTGCGCCAGCCGTCGAAAGCAAAGTAGCAGCAGAGGCGCTGAGCGATCAAGCGACTGCAAGAGCACTGGCAGAAAGAGCTGCTACTGAACGTGCCGCCGCTGAACGAGCTGCCACTGAAAGAGCCGCCACTGAAAGAGCCGCCACTGAACGAGCCGCCACTGAACGAGCCGCTACTGAACGAGCTGCTACTGAACGAGCCGCCGCTGAACGAGCCGCTACTGAACGAGCTGCCACTGAACGAGCCGCCACAGAACGAGCTGCCACAGAACGAGCCGCTACAGAAGGAGTTGCCACAGAACGAGTTGCCGCAGAAAGAGTTGCTGCAGAAAAAGCAATAGTGGCACGAACCCCCAAAGACGCAGCAGTTACGCCGTTAGTACCGCCAGTGGTGGCTCGTACCGCAGTTCCTGAAGCAGCGGCCGAAGTACTTCCTAAACCTGAACCAGTAGAAAAAGAGACTAAGCCAGAGGCAGTTGCTCTTAAGCCGAGCGACAACCTGATACAGCTTGCCACTGTGCGCAGAGGTGAAGGGCCCTGGCAATCGGCAGAGCGCATTCTTGCCACAGATGGCAAACGACACTCCGTTGCAGAGGTTAGGGCACTAACACGTGCAATCCAAGCCACCTTCAAAAACGACAACAATGGCAACGGTGACATGAGTGGCCTCAAAGTCAAATACAATTTTGTCACCGAGAAAAACTACGAAGCTCTCATTAATGCGGTGCAAGACCAAAACGTCAAGAACTTACTGATTAGCCTGGCTAGTCAGTAAGTTCCACGCAACTTCACTGCTAATCAAAACGTCCGTGCTTCCCAGCTAGATGGAATGAAGACATTGTCTTCAAGTTCTTGATTAACCCGAGTAAGTTTGCAGCAGCTTGCTGTGTATTTTAGAGTATGATAAATCGAGAAGAACTTGCACTGAAGTTTTAGTTCGTGGACTTAAGAGCGGTTTATTGTGCTATCTCCCAATAAATCTGTGGCCATCGCACTATTCAGACCCGCTTAAAAAGAGATGCACCGCCAATGAAGAAACGTTCAATATTCAAGAGACTTCTTCAAAACGTTGATGCATTTATTTTCGTAAATCGCGGGCTGATTCCAGACTTACAGCGATTAGCCTTTGTCAGAGAGGAACGGAAGCTCTTTTCAGACGAAGGACTGATTCGTATAAGCATGTCCATAATCCCCGGAACAGACCGTTCACTCAAGGCTGCAGTTAAAGCTCTCGGAGGCTGGGACTTGATTACGCATCCTTCTTATTCAGTCACAGAGGATGTCTATTCTAAGCTTGAAGCAGCTGGCTTAAGTCGTAAAGTGTTTGATAAGAGTCGTGCCTATCTCGCCAATTCAAGTGGCTACGTTAATAAAGAATTTGATTGAGTCACCCTAGGACAATTCCGAACCTGTAAAGCAACCTAAGAAGGTGATCTATTAGCGTGACTGTTTGGAAAGATGTGGTCTTAAAGTATAAATCCTGTGGCGTATATTCAGACCAGGTTGAAATCTTTCGCGCCAGCTGCTCTGGCTCGTCTTCAATACCTGTATTCACAAGATCCAAAGAGTTTTCTCAGACTACTCTGCGGGCGGATAACACATTACTTCTAACTATTGCTTCCTACTTTGGTCCATTCTTGTCCGAAGAAACGTTTGATGCAAAAAGCGGCCAATTCTGCAGCGTCAAAGACGAAAAGTTAGTTTCTTACGAGTCTTTTGAGAATCTTATCATCTCTGCATGTGCAGGCTCTAACCGCACCGGTCTTTTTATTCCGGCTCTAATCGGTTTTGGAGGACGCTATTCAACGAACGACTGTTCAATTGTATCTGGCTTTCTAGGCGGAGCATTTACAACTCCTGAGCAAGTTTCGATGGACAACTATTTGATATTTCGCTTCACGAATGCAACGACCAAAATAGAGGTGTTTCTGGATTCGGAGGCATTAATCATTCGCCGAATCTTGCAAACCACTGTAGTTGCATCAGGTATCAATTACGCGCAATACTGTTATCTTAAACCCGTATTTGAGGTTACAAAGCAACGAAATCAGAAATCACCGAGCGAAAAATTTGGCGCGTCGGAACTTCAGCTTCACAGGCTAAATGCTTCTAAAATATTACCAAAATCTACAAGCATCAGCGAAAGCCAGTCACAATCTCGCTTGCTTATAATTGAACCGCACAACCTATTGCGGGCTGGACTTGAGTCAGTTCTCAGCAAAGAATTTTTGATAGACAGTTGCAGTGACATAGATGCTCTGAGCGAACAATTACGTCAGTCAACATACGATCTGATGATCGTTAACAGCAAGAATTTGGCATCTTCTATCTCTGCAAATATTGCAGCTATTCGCAGCCTGTATCCCAATATCACCATTTTCATCATCGGCGAGACTTTTTCACTAACTAGTCACTACCTCGAGTACCAACGTCTTAAAGTGAACGCGATCTGTCTACTCGACTGCAAGTACGCGGAATTGGCGATTGCCTTGAAAGAAGTGGAGGCTGGTGGAATTTATATAGATCCTCGGCTTGAGGAAATTATGAACAAAAAGCCCAAACAAGAAACCAAATTCAAATTCACCGAACTTGAGATTTCGGTGTTGAGGCGCATTCAAATGAGAGAGCGTGAACTTTGTACAGAATTGGATTTAGATCGTCGAAAACTCAGCCATATAAAGGAAAGTATCCTCTCTAAACTCAATGCTGGGAGTATTACCAGGGCAGGACTGATGGCAGAGGCAATGGGTTATGTCCAGTTGCCAGTTATACCAGAACTAGATCCTGCATCTGGATTCAGCCTTGAATTTAAGAACGCAATCCTTGCCGCGCAATTTGAATTAGATCACTATGAGAAATTCTGATATTGACCTTGGTGCTTCGTCTCGCTCGCTGCTGCGAGTAAACTGCGCTCTCATCGTCAACACCGCTTAGAACAGCATTGCTAACAAGCTGAAAATAAAGGTTGGCTGAAGGCTGTAGACGTCAAGCATAACCGCCAAAATACAACAAATATGATGCATAAAACTCTCGGCGTGCCCGCGATTGTCAAGGTCACTTCCATTGGGACTATCTCACCCATCAATGGTATGTTTATTGCCTAAGCTTGGCAGACTATTATGGAACCGCATTTTTCAGCTGAACTGACTCTACTTGGAATGGCCTGCGACCTTGTCGGTGGCCTCTACTTAGCCTACGACCTCTTCGGTGGCGAGAAAGGTCCCCTTAGTACAATCACTCGCCTCGTCAATTATAGCCTCTTGATGATTGCCGGTTTCATTTTCCCTCTCGGGCCAAAGTTTGCCTTAATTGCAGGCATCGGGCTAGGTGCTGCTTTCGGCTTGCACATCGATCGCATCGGCAAAGGCAAGACTGATACATTTTGGTTCTTGCTTGGCATTGGTGCCCTTCGAGCACTTGCTCTGACACTGGCACTCTGGGTGGTCGACTACAAATCTCTGGCTCTAATACTGGGCCCATTGTCTCTGCTAGTGTCAGTGATACTACCGAAATTTAAAATCACGCCGGCAGAGTTTTATCAGAGCGACAAGAAACCTCATCTCAAGAAAGCCCAACTGATAATAGCCCTGGTGCTTGGCGGCTTGGCAGCAGCAACGGCCTTAGTGGGCGCCAGCTTTGGTGGAGATAGCCTGAAAGTAGCTCACTTTGGCATCAAGCTAGGTCTGACATTTGCTGGTACCGTCTTAGTGGTCACCACATTGTCGCCAATGATTGAATGGTACGCAGACAATCTACCAGATCGCTCATTTGGATTTGCAGGAGCAATCTTATTCATGACTGGTTTTCTCATTCAAGCGATACCATCACTGGTGGTAATGTTTGATATCGCCAAATAGACTAAAGTCTCCAATAGAATTTAAACGAAAAAAACTACCGCTTACTTCGTTTTTAAATCTCTCTTGCTCAGCTCAGCCAGCCAGGAATTCACAACAGCGTCATCGGGATCAAGTTCGACTGCGTGCTTAGCATTAATTTTGGCGCCATCGAAATCTTTCAGATCAGACTTTATCTGCGATAAATCAGACCAGCCACGAGCATAATTCGGATTGATTTTCAACAATTGCTCTAAGGTAGCTTTAGCTTCGGCCAATCGCCCCGAACTTCTATATACAGAAGCAAGTTGACGGTAAGGCAGCTCAAATTCAGGCCAAGAAGCAATACAACGCTGTAGTACTTTTTCAGCAGCATCACTTTTATCTTGATGCAGCCAATAGGCCGACGAATAGAGCGTTACGGCTTGCTTACTTGGTTCTACCTTAGGGAAGCGGGCTAAAAGCATCTTAGCCGCACGGTCAGCGACGGGGCCATTAGCATCAGCCTTCTGAGCTTTACCTAAAGCCAATCGACCATCTTCAAAGCGACAAACTTCGCGCAACTGACTAGCGAGCTCTAAATATTGTTGCGCCGTCAAACCATCGGGAACATCAGCCGGAAGCGGCTCACCGCGCTTAAAAGTGGTGACAAAATGATGTTTCCCGCGCTCTACTCTTAACTTCGCGACATTCGGTTCCACACCATCAAGCAAGCGTCGCACGCGCTGCGAACTAAGACCAGCAGTCGACACTCCATCTACCGAAACTATGCAGTCGCCGACCTTTATTGTTTTGCAAGAAGAAGCAGGGCTATATTGAATCACACCATTAACAACATTACCAAGCATAAGAAAGCCAGCATAACCATGAGGTTTCAAGCCAGATTTCTCAAGTTTCTGAATATCATTATCAACACGTTCAATCAGCTTCTTGTCGCCAGAAGATTGCAACAATGTCTTAGCCAATTTCAAATGAAGCAGCGAATTAGATTCAAAACTTTTTGCTTCATCCTCAGCTCGCTGTAACAGCTCGCGACCAGCCAAGAGTTTAGTTTTCAACAAATCTGAGTCACTAATAGGTGAAGGCGACTTGGCATTAGGGCTGGAGGAATGAAGAAAGGAAATAAAGGAGACACAGCTGAGTGCAGCAAGATAGTGCTTCTCTTTCATGCGAAGATTATAGAGAGCCAGCAAATCGCCCATCTCAGGCTTTTCTCCAGCCTTCACCTGCCGCCCGATGGCATCGGTCAGGGCAATATCTTCCTTAGATACAATCGCGGGCTTAACAGTGGTCAAATTAAGAAAAAGAAGCGAACTGAGAAGAGTCTGCACCTGGGCACCTGAAATAGTTTTAGGACCAAGACCGGCGCGAGCAGGAGCACGAAAAGGGCCAGAAGCCTGAATAGACTCTCTATGCTTGAATGACAGCGCCCCGGCCCCAGGCAGCGCGACAGCTGGCAGGCTAGAAGCCAATGGAACCGCTAAAGGCGCCAAAACTGCCGCCGCAGCGACAATTGCACGAAATCGAGTTCTTCCCTGAAGGTCAATCCTTTTCATTAGCTCAGGTTATCATACCCAACCTAAGACTGTGGTTCGACTTAAACAATTGCCCGTTTCACCAAACCAATCTCTTGCCCTTTGAAGCCAGGAAAAACATTTTCAATGCGACGATTATCGAGCGCTCGCACCAGAATTTCAGAGAGGGCAGAGCGATAGTCGAACTGCACAGCCAGGCCTGACGGCCCAAGCAAATCCATTTGCTGTCCACGAGTTAAAGGGGGCAGAGTGCCATGCACCTGACCACCAGCAATGCGATCACCTATAGCAAATACTGTAAATCCGCGCCCATGATCAGTGCCCATTGAACTGTTCTCGTAGCTGCGCCGACCAAACTCGGTAATTACCAGGGTGGTGACAGCCCCTCTGGCAGAGCCTAAATCTCTATCGAACGCTGCCAAACCATTTGCTAACTGCTCAATGCTATCAGCCTGCAATCCCGCTTCCGCCCCCTGGAAGAAATGAGTATCCCAGCCATTCAAATCAAGGGCGGCCACCTCTAAACCGACGCCGCCTTTTAGCAGCCGGGCGATTTCTTTTAAGCCCTTGCCAAAAGTATTGTCAGGATAGACTGCACCATTGGCGGGATGATAAGTCTTCCCCTGGAGCTTCTCGACGCGACCAAGTAGGTCTAGAGTGATCTTACTAGGCTCAGCCAAGAGTGCCACTTCGGTACCGTAGAGTTGGGCCAGTGCCTTGGCTATAGCTTGAGACTGACCAGTCGGAGCTTGCAACTTTATTTCTTCAATAGAATTGAGCACACTAGCTGAAGGGGCACCGCGAAGTGACTCAGGCAAAGCAGTACCAATTGCAACCGCTGACAGTGGCGTTTGCTGCCCGATACTACGGCTAGCTAAGTGCCGACCAAGCCAACCACCACCGAGGCTGTGACCGCACGATTCACCATGCTCTACTTGATCTTGAGCCTCAAAGTGCGAACCACTAAAATTATCGGTACCGACAGCTTGCACCATACCCAAGCGTCCCTCTCGATAGATCGGTAAAAGCGCTGCCATTTTAGGATGTAAGCCGTAGAGATCATCGAGTTTAAGAGCGGCAGCAGCTCCACCCCGAGAGGGGTTCTTGATAGCAATATTGGGCCGCAATTTATAATAGTCGTCATTGCCATACGGCACCAGCATATTGAGAGTGTCCGCGCCACCACGCAAGAATATACAAACTAATGACTTATTGACAGTGCCTAAGTGCGCTTCATCGGCAAAGGCTAGTTTGCGTAAAAATGCTCTTCTTGAATAGTCTTGAGGAGAGGCCATCAACACCTCTGAAATGCGGGAGAAGAGAGAATCAAACCAACCAGTTCAGGGCGAACATCTTTCTTTGATTGAGCCAGATATTCAAAGAAGGTTTTACGTTCCAATTTTGTCGGCAGGCGACCGACAAAATGAGCAAACATCCGGTCTAACTGTGGGCTGCTCACTGTACCAGGTCGGTGGACACTTTCGTTCTTCTCGGACTCTTCCGATTTATCACTGCTGTTATCTTGCTCAAGAGCACCAACAGCAGTGGCTAACTCAGCTAGCTGTACAGTCACCTCAGGCACTTTGTTGCTGCATACACTGAGGGCAAAGTTCCAGCGCCAAAGCAAGGTAGACAGCCAATAAGACGACTGATCTGGGTAACCATCGGGTGTAGGGTATTGAAATGGTGCATGACCCATGCGATTCAAATACTCAGTCAAAGAAGAATGGGCGTAGGTATCAGCAGCAAGTGAACGCAGCGAGCTAGCAATAAAGTGAAATGGTCTCTTAATTTTCGCCGTAGCAAATCGATCAAACTGCTCATCTGTAAATATTGCTCGAAGTAGCGAGGGAATATCACCATTACTCTTCTTAAAAACGGCAGCCACCCTATCAACCATCGCTGCCGGTGGTTCTTCACTGACAAAATGTTGCAGCAACTTAGTAGCAATATGACGAGCGGTAGACTTATGCTTACACACAATATTTAGCACAGCATCGAGATCGCGCTCACCACCTCCAGCGGCAATGGTTTTTCCCAGTACAAGCTTGGCACCATCATCATGCTCGCTCGGCTCAAAATAGACTTTGCCACGCTGCCAGGGTGTATGGATGCGCCAGCCAGTAAGGCAGCGAGCCACTTCATAGACATCACCCTGGGTATAACCGCCGTCTACTCCCATGGTATGCAGCTCAAGTAGCTCCCGAGCATAGTTTTCGTTAGGAATATTCTTAGCCGTTGGGTGGGCGGCGCTGCGATTCTCCTTGCCATCAAGATAAATAAGCATGGCAGCAGATTTGGCAGAAGCAGCAATTAGATCTTGAAAGCGACCAAAGGCATGAGCCCGAATAACAGTGCGATCATCAGTGGCTTTTGCGTAGATTGCATCGCCTTTACCCACATCAATATTGAGATGGTCGCTCCAAAAACCAACCATCACTTCATACAACTGGCGTTTGCTGTAGACAGCCCTGAGCAGCATGTGACGCACAAGTTCGTCACGCAAAACCGGTTTTTTGTACTCAAAGCAGGTGCCTGGGTCAAGCCACAAAGTCTCAAAGCGCCGTGCTCTCAAATCACAGGCTCGATCATCGATTTGATGATAATTTAACTGTTCATTGAGCCACTTTTCTCGACCTAATTTCTTCAAATAATCGAGATCACCTGGCCAGAGGCCATAAGTCGCCCGAGACAAGAAATGGAAATCAGGATCAATAGCAGCACCGCTGGCCACACCAACCTTCGCCGGAATACCTTCGCCAAGCCACTTACTGGCACTACTGGTAATGCTCTCGCAACCACTCAGCGGTAGCGAGCCGGCCGAAGCTGCGGTCAGCGCAGCAATCTTAAGAAGCTGGCGCCGAGAGACAGTCATCAGGCGACTCCGGGGTTGCTACCTAAACTTTCCCTGGGCTCCTTACTCATATCTCTACTACCATCCAAAGCAGCTTCGAGGGGTGCTGGCTTAGGCTTGCGCATGCCTTTGATAATCGACCGAAGAGCAGCACCAGAGCCAATAATCAAGGCCGACGGCAAAAGCAAGAACCACCCCAGAAGAGGCAAGAGAAAAGCTAGCTCTAAGACGATGCTGCCTCTGATTGTTGCCTGCCAAGGCCGTTCTATATCAGCAGGGGAAGGCAAACGACTACCGATAGATGTGGTTAATCCGGCGATACCTACACTGGCAAATAGAACATAGAAACAAACTATGGCTATAGAGACAAAACCGCTAGCCGGCCCCAAACCATTGCTAGCAAAAGCTGTAGCGAAAAATGCCACCACCGAAATCGGTATACCAACTAAAAAGGGGAAGAGCAAACCCGCTCGGCAATCATCTGTGGTTCTTGCCACAGCAGTGGGCCATAGCCCGGCACACAGTAACCACAAGCCTGGCAAGGCCAAAAGGAAGCCCAGAACGACAAAAAATATTGCCAGAGTGTCAGCCATCAGCATAGTTCAATTCACTCCTTGCCATTACTTAGCCTAACTCATCAACAAAAATGGTCGCCAAAACTAATACTCAATTTCCAGAGACTTAAACGAATTGAGCATAACGTCTTTTGTTAGCGGGAAATTCACTTCTCCATCTAACCACTGCACTATGTAGAAACCACCCTGCACAGGGGTGACATAAACATAGCCAGTAATTGGATAATATCCGCCATAAGAACCGCTAAATTGGACACCTTCAAAAGTACGTCCTTTCTGGTCGAAAGATTCATTTGTACCTGCGTGAAACTCATTACAGCCCTGAGACAGTGGTGCCAGCACGGAGCTCACCACTTCGCCTGGTGCCTGATGCTCATGACCTGGTTCATTAGCCACGCAGCTAACACTAAAAACCCCAGCGCGACCGTCTTTGCGAAGAGGAGTCGAGAATGAAAACACATGGCCGCGGGGTGTCTCTATTTCAGAATAGAGAAAAGCTTTGGGAGGCAGCATTTTGAATTTATGAGCCTTGTTGCCAAACTCTTGTACTTTGTCTTCTAATACAACTTGTTTAGCCGTTCGCACTTTTCGGACATCTTCATCGACCTTAGGCCGACGAAAGTTGCCACAAGCACTAAGGGAAGAAGCTAGAGCAATCGCCAGTAGCGAATAGCACAAGCGAAGAAAAAGAGAGCGCCAATAAGCCCTATCACAATAAACAGGCTTTATCTGACGATCTACTTGGCTTACTCTAGCTTGTTTTAATGCACTCATAACAGCGATTATATGCCCCTTTCACCCCCGAGAAAAACTCTCGCCGCCAGCCCTCTCTTTGCAAAAATAGAAAAAATTGAACAAGAGAAGCTCGCCTAGGCTCTCAGGCGCTAAACTTGTCTGATGATAGCCAAAATAAACGTTGAACAAGCCCGCCAGGATACCCCGGCAACCAAAGAAAGGCTGCATTTCAATAATGCCGGTGCAGCCTTGATGCCAGAATCAGTGCTAGCTACTGTAATTAACCACTTACAGCTAGAAGCAAAAATTGGCGGCTACGAGGCCGCTAATCAAGAGGCCGCGCGACTAGAGAAGGTCTACCGCTCAATTGCCCAGCTCATCAATTGCCAACCAGAAGAAATCGCCGTAGTAGAAAACGCCACTAGAGCCTGGGACATGGCCTTCTATTCTTTGCCGCTCAAGGCAGGCGATCGCATACTCACAGCCTGCAACGAATATGCCAGCAATTATATTGCTTTCTTGCAAATGGCAAAACTGCGCGGAGTCGAAATCGACGTAGTTGAAAACGACGAACATGGCCAAATTGACTTAACCAGACTGAAAGAAAAAATCGATGATAAAGTGAAACTGATAGCCATCACCCATGTACCAACCAATGGCGGTTTGATTAATCCAGCCGCAGCAGTGGGAAAGCTGGCCAAAGAGCACAACATTCCCTACCTGCTTGACGCCTGCCAATCAGTCGGTCAGTTAACGATCGATGTGGAGGAAATCGGCTGCGACCTACTCTCAGCCACCGGTCGCAAGTACTTGCGAGGGCCCAGAGGAACAGGCTTTCTATACGTTCGCAAAAGCATCTTAGAGAAGCTAGAACCACCGTTTCTAGACCTTCACGCCGCAGAGTGGAGCAGTCGAAACCAATACGAAATGCGCCCAGATGCTCGCCGCTTTGAAAATTGGGAATGCAATGTAGCGGCAAAGCTCGGTCTGGGGCAGGCAGTTGACTACGCTCTCAACTTAGGCATGAAAAATATCGAGCACCAGGTGATTGCCCTGGCCAAGCAGCTTAGAATGGCCTTGGCAGAGCTCCCCACTGTAACAGTGCAAGACTTGGGCGAAAACAAATGCGGCATCGTCACTTTCACAGTAGCTGGCCACAGCGCCCTCGAGGTCAAGGCATATCTTGCTAGCAAAGCTATAAGCGTGGCGGCGTCAACGCTGAGCGGCACAAGAATCGACATGGAAAATCGAGGTTTACCCGACCTTGTCAGAGCTTCGGTGCACTACTACAACACAGAAGAAGAAATTGCCAAATTCTGTGCCGCAGTTAAGAGCATAGACAAAGCGAATCAGCAGATTTAATCTGCCTGGCAAGGTAGCAGGTATAATCTCGGGTAACTTGTCTGTAGAAATACAGAATTTCTAGTAGTACAGCCCAAAGAGGTAGAATCTTGCCGTCGTTCATCCGTACCCGGTTTAACCGCTCCGCAATAGCTCTTTCATGCCTTACTGTCTTGACATTGTCATCAGCCTCACAAACAGCAGCCCAGGCTTCCGGCCCAATTCAAATTGCCGCAGCGCCAACTTCGGCACCCCAGGCAGTAGATGTCGATACTATTTTCCAAGACCTACAGAATCTAGTGAAAGAGTACTATCCCAACGGCAAGATGACCTATGCCAACCGTAAACTGCACTTTGAGTTCAGAGTAGCCAAAGAGCTCAGTGCGCACGCTAAGACAGTTGCACTAGCGCCAAAACCCGGCGGCATTATCGGTGATGTTTCCCTCGAACCCGGTGCCTATGAAGGCGCCGATAAACAACTGCTGCCATCAGACGTGGTTGACGGCACCCAGTCAATTTTGCAAATGGCAGAATTCTCGAGACAGAGAAACTCCCATTTATTAGCTAAACTGATCTATCCACCAGATGTTCTAACCGACTTCAAAGACAGATTCAAATATATCGTGAGATCGTTCAATGCCAACGAGCCGCCTCTAGCTGTCGACCCAGACAAACACATTTTGCCACCGACAATTGTGCTGAAAAAGCAGGCACCCGATGTGATTTATAAGAACATTATGGCGATTGTCAAACAATTCTATCCGCAAGCCGCAATTACTCTGAAAGGCAACTCCCTGCACTTCGAGCGCAAAACCCGCAAAGAGTATGAATACTACACAAGAAAACTTGAGCTGGCTCCAGAGCTAGGGGGCATTCTAGGCGATGTCGAATTGCGGCCAGGAGAGTATAACGGTTACGACAAAAACAAAGTGCCATCTGAAACTTTCCAAGGTTTCCGCACCACTTTATTATTGGCACCGTACTCAAAAGAGCTAAAGACTCACATGTACGTCAAGATTATTTGCCCCGTTGACTCGCCAACTGAGTTTAAAGACAAAATCAAGGCGAACGTTAATAGCTTCAACGCCGGCGAATAGAGACCGTTTAGCCATAGAGTTATTGGCACTGGCACTGATTCCAATATTGGTTCACATCACCGGCACTTTCATGATCAACAGTGTAGGCCGCGGGCTCGGCGGGGGACTCTAAGATGCTCATAGAATATTGAATAATAAGTACTGACTCAATCTTCAATCTCTGGCACAACATACGACTGCCCTTCGAAGACAACGACGTCGTCGGCCTGAAGCTTGCGTCCACGGCGAACCTCGACTTCGCCATTCACAACAACCGCACCCGATTGAATAATCTGCTTAGCGTGACCGCCAGATTGCACCAAGCCAGCCACTTTCATAAATTGGTCGAGCTGAATTGTCTTTTCATCGTACATTGAACCAGGCCTCTTAGTTACCTACATATTTTTTTGGCAATACTCTCGCACCCATTACTTTAGCACTGGCAATAAGGTGCACTCTCTTAACATTTCAAACCTGGCCAACATTCGGCTAGAATACAAGCTAGAAATATTCAGGGAGCCACTTGGGACAAAAGGCCAATGACAAAAATTGAACAGCCCTCTGTGCACCTTGACGCAGAAGATACATACAGAATTTTGACCCTGGAAAACCCAGAAAACATTGACAAGCTGAAAGAAGCTTGGAAAGATGCCGGACATCAAGTCGTTCCTGTCTTGACTATTGCACAAGCAATGGCCTTTCTCGATACTCGCGATCACGTCGACCTGATTATTTCAGCCGTACATCTTGAAGAAGAATCAGTGTTCGAGTTTCTACAGCGTGTCAAAGCTCCCGATTCTATGCACAAAGAAGTAGCATTCGTAATGCTTTGCATGGAGCCCACGCCTCAGGCATCAGCTGTCAACAAGTCGACAGAGCTAGCAGGAAAGGTTTTAGGTGCCGACAAATATGTCTACATGCCAAAGTTTGATGCGGAGCACCTAATTGCCCAGATAGAGCCACTCTTACCACCAATTCCACAAAAAGAAACAGAAGGTAATCCAAACAAGCCGTAGACAAGGCTACTTCTTGCAGAGCGCCAGACTCGTGGTTATTTGCTTAGCGGCGCGCTCACCAAGAACCAAGCCAGGCAGAACACCAAGAGCACCCAGGCCTTGAATAGAAAGCCAGTTATCTCCAAGAGTAACTAGTTCTGGTAGCAAATCTGGTGCCACATGAAGGTCTACACCCCAGGCATAATCAGGCTCTACACCAGAGAGAACGGGCACCCACTGGTGGGTAGCTGCTGCCATTTTAGAATGATACTGCAGATCAAACTTACTAGTACCTGGTGTGCCATAGCGGCCACCACTAACGGTTAAACAGCCGTTACCAGGCCGATAGTCATAATAGATGTATGGGTTGGCATCCCACCAAACCGGACAACTCTCAGGTATCTCAACTTTATAAGCCAGGGCAAAGATGCGACCAGTTGGCGCTTCCAATGGGCCGACAGCAGAAACAACCGCGCGACATTGTATAGTTTTTCCGTTACTGGTTTTGACGGTATAGCCGCGGCCTGATGGCTCGACTGACTGTACTCGGGCTTCGCCATAAATTTGACAGCCAGCGCGACGGGCACGATTAGCCATGGTGGCAAGCAGAGTAAAGGGATGAATCGCCCCTTCATCAGGAAGCATCATTGCCGAAAGCACGTTGCCCACATCGATAAAGCCGCCAGAAAGTCGTGACACCTCAGCAGCAGCAATCAGCTCAGCACTCATACCGGCAGCCAGCCTTGCTTTGGTCTCACGTTTAAGCCTGGCAGCAGCGGTCTTACTGGTGGCCAAACACATTGCCCCGACTCGTCTTACATCAATGAAAGATGACTGCTCGCGAGCTTCTTCCAATACATCAAAAAGCTTTCGCTGCGTGGCAGACCACAATTCAGCGGCACTGCTACCTTTAGGTGTATAAGTGATGGGCATATTAATGCCAGCGCAAAGTATTCCGGCATTACGTCCAGAGGCACCTAGGGCAAGTGCTGGCTGCGCTTCCAAAACCACAGCACTAGCGCCTAGTTGGGCAAAAGCCTGGGCCGAACTCAGGCCCGCCATGCCACCGCCAATAATGGCAACATCATAAACTAAACTGTCGGGCATACCTTGTATTGAAGGCAGCTGCAAATGACTCAAAACATTTTCGCTAGCAGTATCTCGCCAAGGAGCCTGATTAATCACAGCCACACTACTCATGAAACCACCATTGCAAAGAGCAAACACTCTAGTTGCTCACGGTTTTACTAGTTTGGCCCGAAGCTGTCAAGGAAAGAGCACCGCGACCGAAGGCAAGATAGCCACTGGTACTGCATCTACAAACTTTCTCAAATAAAAAAAGCGAAAGATTGTAAAGACCTTAGCTATTCACCCTCGGCTCAATCACTAGATTCCGCTATACTCAACCCTTCAAATGACCAAAAGTACAAACATTGGATGCCCCTACCGTTAATATTAAAGACATGACTGAACAAAAAACCAGAGACCCCAAAGAAGTCGCCGTAGCCTATTTTCGCAACTTTGAGACCGGCAGTAAGGAAGATTCTTGGGCAGCCAAGTATGTTCAGGAACTTGTCAGTGACGAGCCTCAAGACGGCTGGACGATGGTCTTACAGCTAGTCAAAAGCGCCCCATCTAAAGACGCCTTGGCGTATGTAGCCGAAGCAACACTAGAAGATTTGCTGAAAAACCACGGCAGCGACCTTATCGATAAGGTAGAGAGCGAATCTAAGGCAAACGATCGCTTCCGTTGCACCCTTTCTAATGTCTGGCTCACTGATAGCGACGAGATATTCCCGCGCTTCAAAGCCCTGAGAAAGAAATACGGATTCGACAAAGCTGATCCCTTTGACTCACTAACCGACGACATGTTTCGCTAGAAGCTGCCCCTAAGGCCAGCCCCAAACCACAGAAGGCGCCGCTGGCGCCCAATTCAAGCATTTTAGAAATCTTTTTGGCCCAAACCGTTACCGCCTCGTAACGCTTGGGCCTAATTCGTATAACCCCATTTGAGACCATCCTGACTCTGTTTTTAGTGAATCTTTGCGACGGTTCAACTAGCAGCTTGCCACAAGTCAAGATCGACCAAGACTTCGAATGGAGACATAACAGGTATGTCGGTTCACTGGATGTAGCCGAACATGACCTGAATTATGCAACTTTAGTGGCGAGGAATAATTTATGTCGAATAGCCAACAGTGTCGCTCAAAGCGACGCCACTCTTTCGTGCGCCTTTATCGCTCCATTTTCCTATCAGTTTTAGCAATCTACATTACCCTGGTGCCCGGCAGCGCACCGGCCCAAGCTGACAATTCCGGCATGAATCTAATGGGTGTGAATATCTCAGGAGGAGAATTCAATCCGCTCATGGTGCCTGGAGTTTATAACACTAACTACGTCTTTCCCTCGCAGACTGAAATAAACTACTACGCCTCCAAGGGCATGACTTGCATCCGTGTGCCATTCTCCTGGGAACGGGTTCAACCCTCTGCCAATGGCAATCTTGATGCTGCTGAGCTAGCCCGTCTCGATGCAGTAGTAATGGCCATCAACGCCAAAGGCATGTCGATAGTCTTAGACCCGCACAATTATGGTGCCTATCGCAACGTCACAATCGGTGTTCCTGGTGGGCATCCCAACAGCATGTTCGCTGACTTTTGGAAAAAGCTATCGGCACACTATATCAATTATCCGCGGGTAATTTTTGGCTTAATGAATGAGCCAGTAGGCGGTTCAATGACAGCAGCTACCTGGCGGGCATCGGCTCAAGCAGCCATTGACGGCATCAGAAGCACAGGCTGCAAGAACCTCATACTTGTGCCATCAACATATTGGGATCACCCCAAAGAATTTGTACAACTCAATGCTGCTGAGATGGTTAAGATTACCGACCCCGCAAACAATTACGCCTATGAAGTACACCAGTATTTAGACTACGACGGCTCGGGCACACACACCGACTTCTTGAGCACCACCGATGCTGTAGCGACGCTAAGCGGATTCACAAACTGGTGCCGCGCCAACCACCGCACAGCCTTCCTCGGTGAAATGGGTGTGACATCAGCTCCTGGCGCTCTAGCCGCCTTGAGCGCAATGATGCAATATATGCAGGCAAACAAAGATGTGTGGAGTGGATTCACATATTGGACAGCTGGTGCCTGGTATCCAGCCAACTATATATTCTTGATTGCACCACAAAATGGTGTCGACACCCCACAGATGACGACCTTCTTGGCCAATATGGGCTCACCGGTCGCGCCGAATCCTCCAGCCAATACAGGCAGTGGCTCCACCGGTAGTGGCTCGACTGGATCAACCGGATCTACTGGAGCAACTGGTTCAACTGGATCCACTGGCTCATCAACTGGATCAACTGGATCTACTGGTTCAACTGGTTCATCAACTGGCTCCACCGGCTCAACCGGATCCACTGGTTCATCAACTGGTTCCACCGGCTCCACTGGTTCAACTGGTTCCACTGGTTCATCAACTGGTTCCACCGGCTCCACTGGTTCAACTGGTTCCACCGGCTCAACCGGATCCACTGGTTCAACTGGTTCAACTGGTTCAACTGGTTCAACTGGTTCCACCGGCTCCACTGGTTCAACTGGTTCAACTGGTTCCACTGGTTCATCAACTGGTTCCACCGGCTCAACCGGATCCACTGGTTCCACGGGATCAACAACCGGTGCCGTTGGCGGTGCTGGCTCCACCGGTACCTCTGGCAACACAGGTACCGCAGGGTCCACTGGTGCTCAGGGAACAGGTAGCTCAACTGGTCAAGGCAGCGGCGGCTTCGGTGGTGCTGGTGGCATCGGCGGTGGTGGTTCCGGCGGCAGTGGCGGCTCTGGTGGCAGTGGTTCCGGCGGCTCTGGTGGCAGTGGCGGCTCTGGTGGCAGTGGCGGCTTTGGTGGCAGTGGCGGCTCTGGTGGCAGTGGTTCCGGCGGCTCCAGCTCTGGCAGCAGCGGACACACTGGTTGCAGCGGCAATTCTGGCCAGCGCAATGTTGGCAGACACGTTTGGAATCACAACGGCAAGAATCTAAAGGAGATAAAGAAGCAGATCATTCACGCAATCCAAAGCAGAGTACGCAAGTAGATACACAAAGGGTGGCCGTTAAATCGGCCACCTGTCCTACTGGATGAGGTGAAAGAAATGACCAAACGAAACAAAAAGGGCAATATCCTCTTAATGGTGTTTGTCTGTATCTGCTTTCTGGTAGCACCCACACTAATGTTCATGTGCGAGTGCTGTCTGCAAATTGTGGCCAGATCGCGGGCTCAAAGTATTGTCGAGGCCGCCGGACTAATTGCCGCCAACGACCTTTCCAAAATAATAATTGACGATTCTCACTATGGCCTAGTCTCACTAAGTAACTATCCGCCCATTGGCAAAGGCACCTGTGCGCCAGATGGCGAGCCACTTCCTGTTACCGGAATCAATACTCTAGTTGGCACAGTAAGGCAAAATGCTATCGTGGCCCAGGAGCTACAAAACGCCCAAATGAGTTTTCTTGTCGATAGAGATAAAGACGCTCTCGACCGATCAATAGATGAGCTTAATGCCACTTTTAGCGAGTGTTTAAAGAATTCCACTGGCCACAATAGCAAAAAAGAGAAGTGGCTAGATTTTCAAGCCAACCCGATAACACCGGCCGAAGACGTCGAAACCTTCTTGCGCAAGAATCTGCCGGAAAACGTAAAAATTGAATCAATCAAACTTACCAACGGCTGGCTTGAAGGCGAAGGTGACACCAACATTAGAGTGCCCCAGCCAGCAAGCCTTGCCCAAATATCTAGCACCACAGCTAACAACGGTAGCTACAGACCATTTGTCAATATTCCAGCAGCTCACCGCAATTTCAACTTTGCTGGCGTCGGAGCAAAATCTAGCCTAGTAAGCAGCAGCGCCTTTAGAGCTGCAGACAAGAAGCACATCTGCTCAATAGTAAGACTTGAATGTGTCCTCAAGCTAGAAAGCCTGGGAAAATTAAAAATTCCCTTCTACGATGAGGCTATGAACAAAGCCTATTGCGTCGCCACCTGCCAACCCTTTGCCATGCCCGATAGCGGACCTAAAGGCGCCATGACACTTAGATTCACTGGAGGCCCAGTCGCTGGCCTGCGCTCATGGAGTGACTTTTTGCGGGATGGAACTTTCAGAGATAACAAAGTCACCACCTATGATGCTGTCGGCGGAGACTATCCACTAGACGCCGAAGCACGTATGCTTCAAACTTCACCCGCAGTTGTACCAACCACATCGAATCAGTTCGCCGAACATTTCTACTACTGGCTCCGCAACGGCCACACCAAACCACGCATCGATGCCATTATAGATATGGTCAACGCCCAGTTCCAATCAGGACCAAATGAAATATACGCCTATGAGTTTGCCAATGATGGTGCAATTTCACGAAGAATAATCATCAAAGACCCGTTTCCCATTGGAGTAACTGCTGAAAGCCAGTACTCGACAATTGCCGATACCAATGTGCAAGGAGGAATTGCCCCAATAATAATTTTCAGGAACGATGTCAAAAATCTCAGCCGCGAGAATGGTGGCAAACATTGTGGCCAACCACTGACTGGCTATCCTTTAAATTGGTGCGAATTGAGCGAGTACGGTGGAGACCCTAATGTGGCAGTTGCCTTAGGCAAAGGTCGCTTGGGAACCCATCTTACAATTGTTGATCCGACGGGCGCAGCTTCGACAGAAGAAGCCATTAATGATCCCAATTTCGGTTTGTTTAAAACTTTCAACGGCGAAGAACTTTTCTCACAACCGCGCCGAAGTTTCTACTCTGGTGGTTTAGCCCTCGACATTGAAATTGGCGGCACCAGTGCCGCAACAACACCGACAATGGAAAACGCGTCATGGAGCAAGCTACCAGGCAAGAGAATAATTTAAATGATGCCCTAGTGCGGTGGCATAGGCATATACACAGGAGGGGCGCCGGCGAATTTGAGTTTCTTCGCAATCAATTCATCGCTAATATTGTGAGGCTTCAGATAAACATAGTAGCTGTCATTACGTTCAATTAAGTCATCCTTGGGCAAGCTTGATGGGCTTACCAACAGATCATTGGTAATGCGCACATGCATGTAGTAAGGAATGAGTTGAGCGTAGCCGGGAACATTGGGCTTGAGTCGATAACGAAAAATTCGCTCAGAGCTAATCTGCGCCACGGCGGCAGTTGGCTTGTCTGCCGAATCTAGAGCAGTCTCTAGCCAACTATTTCCCAGCTGAACAAACACACGCACCACAGGAGTCATTACAAACATTGGCTTGTCGCTTTTGCTATTTCGCAAAAAGAGATCAAGTTCATACCCACCATCGGCAGTCATACGAATGTCTTTGACGCCGGCCTTTAAATCTCCCATGGCCAGGTCCTCCAGAGCCTGCTTCCTATCCAGTTGAGCATTGATTACACTCTGTTGGTAGCTCGCCACAGCAAGATTGGCCACATAGATGAGAGAGAAAAGCGGCAAAAGTATCAGCACGAAGCGACCAACATAGCGCTCGAAACCAACACCTAATCGTACTTGCTCGCGAGCTACTTTCTGGGCGGAAATTGCATAAATACTGTCGACACGCTCATGGCTGACAATCTTTGCCTCTGCTCTATCGGTCTTCAAAATAGCATCACTGATTTCAGCCACACCAGACTTCATGGTTAAGACGCGGTCAGCCAGAGCCGCAATCTCACGGTTGTGGGTGACCAAGATCATAGTAAGTTTATGGGCTTGACGAATCTCCAGCAGCAATTTGAGAATCTCGACTTCTGTTTCTTCATCGAGATCGGCGGTTGGTTCATCGGCTAGCAGTACTTGCGGCGAATTAATCAAAGCTCTAGCAATGGCTACACGCCTTTGTTCACCACCAGATAACTCACCAGGATAAGAGTCAATCCGTTCAGCCAAGCCCACTTGCTCAAGCAATACTCTGGCTCTGGCATAGGCAGCCTTCTCACTCAGGGCGCCGCTAACTAGCGCTGGCAAGGCCACATTATCAATAGCCTTTAGTGTGGGCAACAGACTAGCAAACTGAAAAACAAAACCAATAGTTGAGTTGCGAAAATCGGCTCTGGCATTATTTCCTTGCGACCAAAGATTTGATTCAGTGAATTTAACCAGACCACTTGTCGGCTTGCTAATTCCGCCGATCATAGCGAGCAGGGTCGACTTACCAGAGCCAGAACAACCAACAATAGCTAAAAAACTGCCGTCTTCCACAACAAAGCTGACATCACGAACAGCACTAATTGACTTTGCAGAAGCGCCAGCATAGCTCTTTGTCAAATTACTAACAGTTAGAGGCATCAGCCACCCTCGAGCTGTATCAGAGCATATGGCTCGCTCGCAGTGACCCTTAAGGCCGGGATTATCGCCCCCAGCAGTCCACAAATAATTGTGAGCAGCATACAAAGACAGGCAACAACCAAAATTTCTACAGGGGAGCACCAGCTAAATTCAATATGCAAAGTTTCAAGGTAATAAACTAATGATCTTTGAAAAACAAGCAGAAGGGCTGTCCCCAAGGCAATGCCACAAAGCCCACCCATGCCAGTAGTAAAGCAAGATTCTGCGACGAGCATACTAACAATATTTAATCGCCTTGAGCCTATAGCTGAAAGCAGACCAACTTCTCTTTTGCGCTCAGAGATAATTGCGGAAAACAGAAGAGAAACCACGATGGCGGAACCCAAAAGCACAAGCGATGCCATAACTAGCATGGCTGCCAAAAGAGCAGAAGTTGTCTGCCGAGTAGATGTGACAATCGTAGTACCGGTTATCACCTTAACGCCACTAAGCTGAGAAATAGCAAACTTGACCTGCTCGGGTGTCGTGCCAACAGACAGACGCACAAGTATGGCCGAGCAGCGCTTGGGGTCGAAAGAAGGAATAGCGGACAAGCCTTTAATTTTGCCCTGAGCCAAATACTGAGCAGTCTCATTGCTAGCAAATATTGAATCGTCCAGCGGGCCAACCCCACTTCGACCCAATTTGCCATATACAATTGCGGCCTGGTCGCAGGGTTCTAATTCCTCACCCAAGGCCTGGCCTTGACCGAGCCTGGCACCATATATAAGATCGCCCTGGCGCATCTGGCGAGGTAGCTTTTCTTTCAACCAGGGCAATACAGTAAAATCACTCTTAGAGTCAAAGGCAACTAAGTTAGCGCGGTGCTCAGGCATATGAACCATCATCGGTATTCGATAGATGCTCTGAGCCGCAACTTTTTCGACACCTTTGATTTGAGCAATACGATCAAGTAAAGCCACATCAATTGTCGACTCAGTCGGTTGCACCGTAAGCAGTGCGCTGGTGATATTTACCAGTGCATCGGCTGGCACTACAACTAGATCGGCCCCCATCTGAGCGAAGCTGCGATCTATACTGGCCTCCACTCCTCGACCAACGATAACTGCGGCAAAGACTGCTCCAGTAGCTAGCGCCACAGCCAAAATCAGCAACAAAGTGCGAGTCGGCCGTCTCAAGATATTTTGACAAGCTAACTTTAGAAATAGTCCACTGGTGTTTCGTCTGGCACTGGTCATTTTCAGCTAGCAACCAAACCTAAAGAGTAGTACAGCGACTATTCTTCATATGCTCTTTCTTGGTTGGAATAATGACACAGTCATGATGCCCGCCAAAATTAGGCAAATAGCCAAGTGCTCGCAAAGAATCATCTTGGGTGAAAACAAAAGCACCACTCTCTTGACGCTGGAAACCACTAAAGATCTGGAAGACGTATTTACCATCATAAGAGACAGCCATAGTCTGGCAATCTACGCCGATATTCTTGAACTTCTTGATAATTTTCCAGGTTTTAGTATCGACAACGCAGCAGCCGCTTTTTGCTGGTTTCTCATGCATAACAGAAACAAACATCTTGGAGCCATCCATCGAGAAGCAGAGATGGAAGGGGCTGGGGAAATCACCGACCCACTCAGGGTCTTTGACAAAGGTGATGCGATTCCATTTACGTGGATCGGGGTCAGAAGTATCATAAACAGCCATATTATTCTGCTCAATGTTGTTCATCATGGTGAAGAACTTTCCATCAGGCGAGAAGCCAGCTTCATGACCAACACACTTAACGTCGTCAAACTCAATTTCCCAGGTATTGGGGTTCTCATGCAGTTTGGTAACCTTAAGATTGTCAGGCGAACCTTCGGGATTATGCAAACAAGCCACCGGCTCCCAGGTCTCCCGATCAACGATAACGGCACAAGAAAGCATACGAATGATCAGGGCGGAATACTTATTGCCAGGATGGTGCACCACCGCATCTAAACCAGTCAAACTCTTCTTACCGGCACCAGGAATGCCATCAGTAGAGACTAGATTTTCGGCCATGGGAGCCATTTCCCAATCAATTTTGTTCCCTTTTGTTCCTTGCAAATCGTACTTGCCTGTCTCAGGAGCCTTATTCAGTTGGACAATACGCAGTTTTCCACCTTTGCGCCAATTGTCTTTGAGATTGCGATCACTTTCATTACCGATCCAATCAGCACGAAACGCCTTTAGTACCGAGGTTTTATTGTCGCCGGATACTCTATCGAAGAAAGCACAAACATCTTTCTGGCCGTCCGCTGCAGCAAAGCCGTTAGCATCTGGAAAAATGGTGATATGCACACCAAGGCCAATACCGGTAGTTTTAGCGATATCTTCTTTGAGCTCCATTTTGCTGCCATCAAATTCGACTCGATAAATGTGATTGCCCTGGCCCCAGGTATCAAGCAAACCGCGCTCTTCTATTTCGGTAGGAATGCTGTACATGGTGACATTTTTGCCGCCCTGGGTGGAATTGACAAACTCAAAACCCTTGCGGGGATTGCTAGATGGATAAGCTGAAAGGTGGTGCGAAATCGGACAAGAATCGCCATAGTTCCAGTAACTAATTGAAGCCAGAGTTATGCCTTGCTTAAAGTCAACCACATGGGTGCCACCGCCCAATTTCTGCGGAGTCAAATAGAGATAGTCGCCAAACTCCTCAGTTGATTGTTTATAGCGAGAGGCATCTTCTACCTCAATCTTAGAGTTAAGTAAATCAGGCATTCTTAGTTTTCCGACATTACCAAGATTACCGACCATGGCAAAAATATTGCCAGCGGCAAAACCAGACACACCAGCAGCCCCGGCATAAAGCAGTTCGCGGCGAGTCATACCGCCGTTAAATACTTCTTGCATAAACTGACGCAGATTGAACTTGCCCTGGCTAACTTCAGCCGGAGAATTCTCAGCCAACCACTCATATAGAGTGGTCTCGGTTATATCATGACGCAAGCAGAGTTCATAAATGTCAGTGGAAGCTTCGGCTTCCTTCAGAATGATCTTGATTTGTTCCTTGGTGAATTGTTTCTCTGCCATTGCAAACTCCGTCAATCATGAAACACTAAACAGACAAAAGAGCTATTACTTAATTGATGCTGCTACCTAATTGATTTTCCTACTTAATTGATGATACTACCTGTGATATCAATGGATGATCACTAGGCAGTTGATACCCCTCAGTATAAATGCGGGTAACCATACCAGAAAGCTGCTCTTTAGTTAGAGGCTCATCAGTAAAAGGTACCCAGAGAAGCTCCCCTGGAATTGGTGCTTCGCCAGCGACATAACTGGGGAAGAAATAATCAATGGCAAGTGGTTGCAAGCCCAATTTCATAAAGAACTTCTTGCGCTTGACTCGCACATCCATGGCTTCAGCAGAAATGCCCTGTTCAAAAGTAGACTCAATCTCGCTAACGATGCCAACATAGTCGGGGTACTCATTCTTAAGCAAACTATCAAGCCTGGTACGATGAATCGAGCCAATACCCAGGCCGCGCATATCAGGGACGACAGCGGTGTAGCAGGCCAGAAGAAAGGTTGGCAGTACCGGCGGGTGACGAAACACTTCAGTTATGGTCATACAAAGGATGTTGTCATGTTCATCGCGAGTCTCGTCCAGCTCCATCGTGCCATTGCGCAGCTGCTGCATTAGATCATCTAAACTCTGCCGCTGACCGGCCGGAAAGGCCTCTTCATAGATAGCGACCCAACCCGTATTCTCGATGGTCCCATCCTTACAGACATGTAAAGACTTAGGCCCCTGTTTAGTATGAATGACAGCGTCCATGGCACTCCTTCAGCTCCAACGACGGTACAGTGTAACATCAAGCAATAATCGTTACGAGCCACTTGCTGGAACCAATTAGCCATAAAGCCGTCTCCAATAGTCCCAAAGTTCCAGGAGGAACAGCAATGAGACCACTATCGCTTCTCTTAGCAGCAACCATGATGTTACAGCTTGCTTTAGCACTTCCTCAATCAAGCGAAGCTCGCGGCCGTCGATATACAATCACGCAACGTCACACTGCCTTGCTGGCAAAAATCAACCGCTTCGAGAAGTCAGGCGAATTAACTCTGAAAGAAGCAAATTCAATGCGCGATGAAAATTCTCATATCGCCGCCAGAGAAGAGAAAATGAAAAGCAAGAACGGCGGCAAGCTTAGTTATAAAGACATCAACCACATCGAAGACGAGCTCAACGATCTCAGCAACCGAATTCACAAGAAATCGCTGAATAAGCGAGTTGACGACTAACTTCAACTTTTCCGGACAAGACTTAGAAAAGAAATGAAAGAAAGAGAAGAGAGCAGGCCCGGCCTGCTCTCTTCTTTTCGACAGCGAAATAGATGTTAACTAAGCGCTGCGACGAACCGACCATTGCGAGATTTTATTCTTCAGCTCCAGGAGGGTAAAAGGTTTGCTCAGATAATCGTCCATTCCAGCACTAAGGCAGCGCTCTCGATCACCAGGCATGGCGTGAGCAGTGACCGCAATAATTGGCGTACCGTTATCTCGAACATTAGGCACTAAGCGCAGCCGATCGGCACACTCAATGCCGTTAGCATCAGGCATCTGTAAATCAAGAAAAATCAGATCGAAGCGAGAAGAGGCTGCAGCTGCAACAGCATCGCGACAACTATCAACAATAACCGGCATCATCTGCACTTGCTCGGCAATCAAATTATAGAGCTTCTGCTGCAACCTATCATCTTCAACAATTAATACTAAAGGATAACTACCGGGAAGGCGTCTGCGTGCAACCTTGTTGTTAAAATCACTCACAGTCTACACTTCCTCCGTCCTGTTCCTCGCGCCGACGGTAAACGAGTGGAAAAGTTCCAATTAATTGACTCGATAGAGCGCTACTTTGCCACTACGCGAGGGGGAGATTCTTCAACTGCGGCATTACCAGGAAAATCCTTCTCCTCTATATTGGGAAAAAATCGGTGTCGATTTTTAAAAACAAGAACAGCTGCAATAGGCGTGCCGATTGCAATACATATTGTGGCCAGAACAATAGATGCTAGAACCGTAGCGAGCAAAGCTCTCATATCAGCAAGTTCGTGACGAACTTGCTCAAGGGGCACGGCAACATTATTCAAGGGCTCCAACAAGGCATGAAGAGGAGTTTGCAAACTATTCAAATCTTCACGCATTGAACCCAGGTCACGCCTAACACCTGAGACCTGACGACCAACCGAGGTAACATGGCCATCCATGGTGGTAAGGTGACCATCCATTGACTGCAATCTGGTGTCCACCCCATCCATTTTTTCATGCAAGCCGTTCATGGCTGGCTGCAAATTACTGATAGGCTTCTCTAAGCGCAAAATCTGCTTTTGCAACTGCCTGCTGTTCTTTTCTAGTCGTACTACTGGTGCCAGAGCCCGTTTGATAGGGTGAAAACCCTTTATGGGAGGCTCTTCTTCCTCTGTTGCTTCAGCCGCTACAACCTTAGTCTGAAGTTTTGGCTGAAGTTTTGGCTGTACTGTATCTGCCAGAGCCAGAGGTGACATAACGGCCAAAGCAATGGGAGCAAGAGTAAGCCCGAGAGCAAGGCTTCGTCTCATTGAGAAATACATTAACAAACTCCAGTTGCTTGACTTAGCCAAGCCATTTTGTGGTCAAACTGCGCTACCACTGATTTTGCTATCGATTTCAACTTGCATTTCATCACCCTGCACCTGGCAGGTGCCACCATTGGCATCAATCATCAAGGTCGCAGTTTGATCATCCCAATCACCTACGGCAACTTGCCCATCGATTGAAACAGTGCCGCGCCAGTTACTATGAAGGACAACAAGCTCTCCTCTAGTGTCAGTCTCGTCAGCAAAGGTGTATACCGAAAGCTTGCCTTCCTCACCGACTACGGCTCCCTGAATGGTGGGATCAGTAATTAGCTCAATGACATTAGGCAAATAGTCAACCACTACATCAAGAATTCCGTATTTCATATTTACCCTATTTGACACTCAAGACCGAGGTATTGACTTGAAGTTACAGTAGAAGTTCCATAGCAATTAACACAGAAAAAGAGTGAGGAACATGTTTCTAACTTACATTGCCATTGGATCTTGAGGCTTAAGGCGATTGGTGCGAAAACATTGATTGCAAAAAATTGGTTTGCCGTTTTTGGGTACGAAAGGCACCACAGTGCGAGTACCGCATTCAGCGCAAGGCACCTCAGTAGTCTGGGCATTATCACCCGAGACCCGCTGCACCCTGGAGACTAGACGACAGTTATGGCATCGCTTAGGAGGGTTTGAAAGACCGCAAGAACTAAAGAATTCTTGTTCCTCCGTGGAAAAAACAAAGCGCTTAAAGCACGAACGGCAGTTAACTGTAATATCGCTTGGCATATTGGCAAACCTTTCTCTTAACCCTGCAAAAGCAGACAGTCACTGCCAGTATGGCAGTGACTGTCTGCCTCAATTACTGCTATTTTGACCCTTTACTTCCAGCTGATTGGTAAAGCTGGAAACACTTGGACAGTTCTTCGCCAGATCGCCAATCAAATTCTTTTCAGTCTCGCTTGATACTGGACCACGCAACGTCACTACACCCTTGCGAGTAATTATTTTGACGTTCTGACCATCAATCGACATGCCCTTAGTGGCCATAATCGCTTTACGCAATTCGCGAGTAATATCTACATCTTTTTTCTGCGCCGATTGTCCTTGCGCAGTAACCTTACCTAACTCCTTATCTCTTGTATTTTTACTAGAGTTGTTAGGTGCCTTTTCTTGCGACGCGGCAAACTTTTGCTCCGCTTTAACGGCATCCTCGGCAAATACTATGGCAGCTCCAGCAACTCCAGTAACAGTGGCGGTCAATGCAGCAATAGCTACTAGACCAACTTTCTTCAATTGCATAACTTACTCCTTGTCTTGTTTCAAATTTCCTGTAATCTATTTACTCAAAAGGCTCTCTACTGATGGCGAGAGACTACGGTCTGCCTTAAAGGCTTTCAATTTCTGGTTCAGTTCATCAGCCTTTTCACTACACTTATCTATTGCCGGAAAGAGAGACTTCTCTTCATCAGCAAAATGTTTCAGCACAATCTCTTTGAGATCTTTCACGGCCTTGTCGTAGGCAGGAGCATCGATGTCAGCAGTCAAACGCTGCAGTTGATTTAGTATCAATTTAGCCTGATGATGACTCTCTGCTCCAGAACATGGCTCCGTAGAACAAGATTCTCTCTCTGTTAGAGCAGGATAAACAATTTCATTCTCAAGAGCTGAGTATGATGTCAAAGCCACAGAAATTGCGCCGACAATATCTTCCTTATTCCTATGATCATCTGCTTTCTCGTATTCTGAAAACATAGCGAGAATAGCACTTTGCTCATCTTGAAGCAGTTTGACCGCCGAAGAGCATGCCTGCGTTTCACACTTGGAACTTTTCTCATCCATGGTCTTTCAAGGCCTCCGTGAGTAATACTCAATCGCAATTGAGTACAGGCTCGGTGACTGGCTTGGCCTGATATAGTTCCCGTAGCCACTAAGCTACTAACTCAAAACCATCTGTTCAAATTGCGCATTGACGTGGGCCCTATCTGCCGAAGAAAGACTAAATCGAAGGGCCGAATAGTATTCATCTAGACAAAAACTCATATGCTCATTGAACTTATTGGCCAGAGATTGCAAGGCATTGAGAAAGCCCGGTTCATCTATATGGATCATGACAGTGCTATCGATCGCTTCCTTTATGGCTTGAATCTGAGCCTCGGCCTTTACACTTAAAGGCACTGCCACATCACTGTTCTCGATATTTTTGACAATCATTCTTTCCTTGTCAAAGTGACCTTCTAACGAACTAAATGCTTTCTTGGTCTCTTCGAACAAACGTTCCTGGGGCCATTCTCCAAACTCAGCCACCGTCTGATTGAGACGATGGGCAATCGACTCACCATCGTCTTGCAAGTATTTAAAAATATCCATTTCATTGCTCCTTTCGCCACTACTACTGCTGCTGCTGCAGAGATATGCGCGACGGAAAAGTTCAATGGTAGTTCCCCAAAACCAGAGGGAAGCAAGAAGAAAGAAAAAAAGGAACCATTTGCGGCAAGCCCCGTCGAGGCGAGAGTGAAGAGCATGCACTGCCAAGGTCTTGGCAAAATCAACCTGGCACTGTCTAAGTTGGAGGGAATATGAAACAAGCAGTAATTTGTCTAGTCAAAACCTACACCCAGGCCGACGCCTTAGTGGGGCAATTGAAAAGCGAAGGCTTTCCTGCCACAGACATTTCGGTGCTAATGCCTGATGAAAACGGCGTCCGAGACATGAGCTATGAAAAACACAGCAAAGCGCCCGAAGGCACTTCGACTGGTGCCGCATCAGGGGCAATACTTGGCGGCGCACTGGGAATACTAGCCGGTATCGGAGCCCTGACAATTCCCGGCCTCGGACCATTTATAGCAGCAGGACCGATCATGGCTGGTCTCAGCGGAGCAGCGGTTGGCGGAGCTGTCGGTGGTATTACCGGCGGTTTAATAGGTTTAGGTGTGCCTGAGTATGAAGCAATTCAATACGAAGGCAAACTAAAAGAAGGCAATCTACTAATCTCGGTACACACCGAAGACAAAGAGAAAGCCAAACGAGCAGAACAAATATGTAAAAGCAATGGCGCTAGCGATATCAATTGCGTCAATGAAGAAAAAGTACCGACAAATCGTTAAAAAGGAGAATGCACATGAATATGGATCAAATTAAAGGTGACTGGAAACAGATACAAGGCAAGGTAAAGGCTAAGTGGGGCAAACTCACTGATGACGATATGACTGTAATTGAAGGTAAAAGAGATGAGCTAGCCGGCAAAATCCAAGAGCGCTATGGCATGGCCAAAGAAGCAGCTCAAAGTGAGTTGGACGATTTCTGCAAATCGCTCAAATAAAAAATCCATTTAGAATTGGGCACCAAGCATGCAAGCTTGAACAATGCCCAACACTTTCCAAGAGGTCGCCTAAGGCGGCCTCTTGGTTTTTTAATGGGAACAAATTAAAAATGTATCGGTCAATTAGTCTGTGGAAGCGAAGAAAACTTTGGGTGAAAGAATATGACTGATGAGAGCAACTATGACAACGACTTGGCGATAGCTCTTAGTCTCGACTTATGTCTTGAGGCCGAGAACAACAACTCGCTGATATCTAGAGCTGGCGGCGTGGCAATTGAATTTAGAAACGACATGGTCGAACTAGGCCAGAAGATTCGCAGTGCCTGTTCAAAAATAGCAGCTTTGATTTTGATGCCAGAAGAAATGATAGAAAGCAAAAACGCGCAAGAAAACCAATTGCAATTCAGTGCCATATTAATTGAAACGCCTGACATTTCGCAGTCATTTGCCTCACAGACTCCACCTTCTCTGCCAGTTTCAATGGTCAAGAATCTTGCTGCCGAAGCGATGAAGAGAGATGAAACTACCCGCTTAAAAATGGAATTGAATCAACAGTTGCTTTGGTTTCAAGAATACGGACGAAACGGACTGCTCAGCGCAGCAGCAGAATCAGACACCGCACAATCTTCAGGTAGCAGAGTAGAAAAGACGAAGCGTCACCTGACTCTAATTACAGAGCAGATTCAAGCGGCATAATTGCACCAACTAACAAACTAGCAAAAAAAGACCCGCAGCTCCTAGGAGCCGCGGGTCTTTCATAATATAGCAAGCTAAGACTTACGCAGCGTCTTGCATATAGGCATTGATTGTACGTTGCATTTTCATTCTGGCACGAGCAATACGCGATTTTACGGTACCCAGTTCGGTATCAGTAATTTGGGCGATTTGTTCATAAGAATAGCCTTCGATATCGCGCAACATGGCAACTTTGCGAAAACGTGGTGGCATGTTGGCCATAGCTTTTTCCAACACGTCAGACAACTCAGTAGTTAAGAGCTTATCTTCTGGTTGAGGTGTAGTCGAAGCAATTTCACGAGTGCCCATATCTGAACCGGTGTCAGAAGTCAGTCTCTCGTCTAGTGACACAAACTGAGTATCACGAGGACGTCTGCGCAACTCGTCATAAAAGAGATTGTTGACGATCTGATTGAGCCAGGTCTTAAAGGCATAGGGGTTTTTCAATTTTGGCACGGCTCTCCACATACGAATCATCGCCTCTTGAACGAGGTCAGAGTTATCGCGCCAGTCTGGAGCAAGTTTATAGAACATTGCTATGGCAGTACGTTCGTGACGGGTGAGAAGTTGATTCATGGCCAGTTGATCATTAGCCTGACAGGCAATCACTAACTCAGCGTCGGTCATATCGGCATAATTTTTGGGTGGCTCCGCAATCTTCAAAACGGGAGCCGATTTTTCGATTGTAGACAGAGAATTCATTATAAGGATCTCCAAAAGTGGGTGAAAAAATCGCGATCGTTCAGCCAGATGTGAACCCCACATCTCGCTTTTGTTGTTTAGATGAACGTCGTTTTCGATTTCTCGATATTTCTATTCTGGCAGACGGCCAAGGCCAAAACAATTAGGAAAACCCCTAAGCACTCTCTTTTCTTCCCGTCACCACAAAACAAACAAAACAATTACTAGCTAGGCCCCACGAAGGATCAGCAAAATCATTTAAGGGGCACCCTTAGGGGTTAGCCCCAGCATTTCAATTTCGCCCTCGGTAAACGGGAACTTTTCTCTACGCTGCCAGAACCGGCATGCAGAGCGGCTCTCTTTTCCAGAAACACAGCAAAGAAAGAGCCAAAGCCCTGTTCCTTAAGGCCATTGAAGCATTTATGCAATTCAGTAGTTACTGAACAATAAAAGAGCAGTCATTTTTTTTCAAATGTAGCCGATATGCTACTGAGAGACTGAACTCTCTTCTTGAATTTGAGACTCAACATAATTTTTAAGGCTTTCAAAAGAGCGCTCAAGCGACCGCAGTGTCTCTTCAGCCTCGATCCAGTCTTGCTGACCGACAGCCTGCTCTAAGTACAAACATAGGCGAGCCAGTTGCTTTGCCCCAATAGAAGCACAGGAAGCCTTAACTTCATGGGCTAAACCAGCGACTCCGCGAGCATGTCGCTCGAACATTTGCGGCCTGATGCGCTGTAGCATGTCATTGGTATCAGCAATAAACATGCTCATCATCTGATTCATTTGCTCAGCGCCGTAGAATTCTTCTAGTTCATCTAAATCTATCGGCTTACCATCAATAAGTGTCATGTTCGAATTTGGACGCAAATACTTGCGCCGCAACTTATGACTTTCGTAGACAACCTCTGTACGCAACCAATGATTGATCTTGACCTTGAGCAAATCTTTGTCAATTGGCTTAGAGATATAGTCATCCATACCAGCTGCAATACAGCGTTCGCGGTCGCCCCCCATAGCCAATGCGGTAACAGCAATGATTGGAGTATAAGAGCCAGCCAGTGCCTCAAGCTTCCTGATTGCTACAGCAGCTTCAAAGCCATCCATCTCAGGCATGTGGCAATCCATCAATATCAATGAATACTTCTCTTCACCAATAGCATCCACAGCCTCGCGGCCATTATTGGCAATTTTCACAGTAAGGCCAAGGCGTTGCAGCAAAATCGCTGCTACTTTCTGGTTGAGCAAATTGTCTTCAACCAACAAAACTAGCGGGCTCTCTGGAACTTGAATCTCTTCTGCTGTGTTCATTACCGCGACCTTTTTAACTTGAAAGATGTAACTAAATAAAAGGAAGCATTGCTCCTGTAAGAAATAGGAACCAAGACAGCAGTTGCCGTGGTTATGCCATAGAAGAAAGCTTAATCTAACACAAAGTAAAAAATTAAGCCAAGAAACTGCTGTATAACCTAGTGAAAATTCTGTTTTTCAACATATTTAGGTCAATTTTGGCCGCAGTCAATCTTAGTTATAGAGCCACACCCTCAAAAGTGAAAGTAGACGGTCATAGTCAACGGGCTTAGCAATGTAGTCTGAAGCACCGGCATCTATACACTTCTCACGATCACCCTTCATAGCTTTGGCAGTGAGGGCAATTATGGGCAATTTGGCGAATTTCTCTTGCTTGCGAATTTCACGGATAGCTTGATAACCATTCAAATTTGGCATCATGATATCCATTAATATGCACTCAACAGTGGGGTTAGCCTCAAGCACGTCAATGCCTTTACGACCATCCTCAGCATGCAAAATCTTGAGGCTCTGCTTTGCCAGCATCGACTTCATTGCCATGATATTGCGCGGGTCATCATCAACTATCAAAATTGTGCGATTAGCTAAGCTCTGCTCGCTCACCCCCATGATTTTGCTGCTGTTTAAATCAACCTTTCCCTCCTCTTCTGGCTTCTTGTTAGACTCACAAATGCGCTCCAAAAGGCCTTCTAAAACCACCTTGGTCACTGGCTTTTGAATGAAGCTTTGGGCACCAAGGCTCATGGCTTTGTGATCCTCGCCATCAACCGATATCAAATGCACCGGAATATTTTTAGTGGTGAGGTTGTGCTTGAGCTGGTCTAAAACTGTCCAGCCCCAGCCGTCCACAAGATGCAAGTCGAGAGTGATGGCAATGGGCTTGAATTGGCCGGCAAGATAAACAGCCTCTTCACCGCTGGCTGTGAAAATTGTCTTAAGCCCCTTTGCTGCAGCGAGCTGCCGCAAAAGCTTAGCAAACGAAAAATCGTCTTCGATGATCAACAAAACATTTTCTGCATCAGTAATTCTGTTGCGATCATCTTCTACAACTTCAGCAGGGGCAGACATGCGACCAACTTGCCTCTCTAAAATGGTCTTTCGCCGTTTTTCGTAGTCATCCCGCGCCACCTCTTCAGTGCTACCTAAGGCTGTATTGGCTGATATAAAGAAGGTAAAGGTGCTGCCATTACCTGGCGAACTATCAACAATTAAACGCCCACCAAGCAAATTGGCTATTTCGCGACAGATAGCCAAACCTAACCCAGTGCCACCATATTTCCGACTGGTGGTGCCATCAGCCTGCTGGAAAGCTTCAAAGATGATTTGCTGCTTGTCTTCACTGATACCAATTCCACTGTCGCGAACAGCAAAGGCAAGTTCAGGAACAGCGCCAGGCACAGCCTTAATCGAAAGAGTAACTCCGCCCGACTCGGTAAACTTGAAGGCATTAGAGAGCAAATTCTTGAGAATTTGATTGAGCCGCTTGCCATCAGTGTATAGGCTCTGCGGCAGGCCAGGTTCAAGATCAATAGCGAAGCTCAGGCTGCGATTCTCGGCCACGTGCTTAAAGCCTCGTTCCATATCATCTTTGATATCAGACAAGAAGACTTCACCGAGATCAAGAGTCATATTTCCTGACTCAATCTTGGAGAGGTCGAGAATATCATTAATCAGAAGTAGCAGCTCAGAGCCAGCGGCGTGAACAGTTTCAGCATATTCAACTTGATCAGGAGTCAAATTGCCCTCATCATTCTCGGCTAACAACCTAGAGAGAATGAGCAAACTATTGAGTGGAGTGCGCAGTTCATGGGACATATTAGCGAGAAATTCAGATTTGTATTTTGAAGTAAGAGCCAGCTGTCTAGCCTTCTCTTCTACTGTAATTCTGGCAGTTTCAATCTCACGATTACTCTCCTCTACCTCTTTATTTTGAATGGCCAAAAGCTCTGCTTTTTCTTGGAGCTGCTGATTAGTCTGGCGCAATTTTTCCTGCTGCTGCGTCAGCAACAATTCTGACTCACGCAGAGTATTTGCCTGCTGTTCCAAGCGCTTGTTGCTCTCAGTCAACTCTTGTTGCTGGCTTTGCAATTCCTGAGCCAGCGATTGCGATTGCCTTAGGAGATTTTCTGTTCGAGAGTTTGCTTCGATAGTATTGAGCACGATGCCGATAGATTCAGTGAGTTGATCGAGCAGATTCAAGTGGGTGTCATTGAATTCATGAAGAGATGCCAATTCGATCACAGCTCGCACTTGACCTTCGAACAAAACCGGTAAAACCACGATGTTTCGTGCGGCACTTTCACCCAGACCGGAAGCAATGCGAATGTAATCATCAGGAACTTGCTGCAGTAAAATTCTATTCTTAGCCAGAGCACACTGACCAACTAAACTTTCGCCCATGCGGAAGCGATCACCAAGCTGTTGAGGCAGACAGGCATAGCTACCAATCAGCTTGAGACTTTCTTCCCCGCCATCTTGCTCACAAATATAAAAGGCACCTTGCTGAGCCGATACCAAGGGCGATACTTGAGACAAAATCAAATCAGCCACTGTCAACAAATCTCTTTGCCCCTGCAGCATACGAGTGAACTTAGTGAGATTAGTCTTGAGCCAGTCTTGTTCTGTATTCTTGCGGGTCGTATCTTTGAGATTGAAAATCATCTCGTTGATATTATCTTTGAGAGCAGCGACCTCACCGAGGGCTTCCACCGAAATAGATCGAGTCAAATCGCCCTTGGTCACGGCCGTAGCAACGTCGGCAATTGCTCTAACCTGAGTGGTGAGATTAGCCGCCAACTGGTTGACGTTATCAGTTAAGTCGCGCCAAGTGCCAGCCGCACCAGGCACTTTGGCCTGGCCACCAAGCTTACCTTCTACTCCTACTTCGCGAGCAACTGTGGTGACTTGATCAGCAAAAGTGGCCAGGGTATCAATCATCTCGTTGATAGTGTCAGACAGAGCCGCAATCTCGCCCTTGGCTTTCAATACCAGCTTGCTTTTAAGGTCACCGTTAGCCACTGCCGTTACTACCGCAGCAATTCCGCGCACCTGTCCGGTAAGATTACCTGCCATAGAATTAACGTTCTCAGTCAAGTCTTTCCAGATACCACCAATACCGCTTACCTGTGCTTGCCCTCCAAGCTTCCCTTCAGTACCAACTTCACGGGCCACCCGAGTCACTTCTGAGGCAAAGGAACTGAGCTGATCCACCATTGTATTAATGGTATTTTTCAGCTCCAAAATTTCGCCATTTGCATCTACTGTGATTTTCTTGCTCAGATCACCATTAGCAACAGCAGTGGTCACTTCAGCAATGTTTCGCACTTGGTCAGTCAAATTGCCAGCCATCGAGTTAACGTTGTCTGTCAAATCTTTCCACGTACCAGCTACACCTTTTACTTTAGCTTGACCACCCAGCTTTCCATCTGTACCAACCTCACGAGCCACCCGTGTCACTTCTGAAGCAAAGGAGCTGAGCTGATCAACCATTGTATTAATGGTGTTTTTCAGCTCTAAAATTTCGCCTTTTACATCTACTGTAATTTTCTTTGATAAGTCACCAGTAGCTACAGCAGTAGTAACTTCAGCAATATTTCGCACCTGGGCAGTGAGATTACCAGCCATCGAATTAACGTTTTCAGTCAAGTCTTTCCAGGTACCAGAGACACCACTCACCTGTGCCTGCCCACCGAGCTTGCCTTCTGTACCTACTTCTTTAGCTACTCTAGTTACTTCAGAAGCAAACGAACCAAGCTGCTCAACCATAGTATTGATAGTGTTGGCTGTTCGTAAAAACTCACCCTTGAGTGGACTTCCTTCAATTTCTAAAGACATACTTTGACTGAGGTCGCCTTTGGCGACAGAGCCAATCACTCGAGCCACTTCAGTGGTAGGCCTGACCAGATCACCTACCAGAGTATTAACAGCGCCAATGGCCTCAGCCCAACAACCAGCGGCATCGCCCAAACGTGCCCGGTGTGCAATTTCACCTTCTCGCCCAACAATGTTGCCGATACGCTGCAGTTCATTGAGAAGTCGCTCGTTCAACTCGGCCAAATCATTGAAGGCAGCTGAGACTTCGCCACTGAGACCACTAGCATCTAGAGGCATGCGCACAGAGAAATCACCACGCTTCATGCCCCGCAGCGCCTTCAGCAGTGGCCGAGCATCAACGAGAAAGGCGTTATCGGACTCTGTGGACATTGCTAACATCTCCTTGATGCTTCGTATGCGGTTGTGGCGATCTCATGTAGCCAGAAAAGAAGCCAGTATAGACGGCTGACAGTCCTTGCCGAAAGTGATGAACAAAAGCGATGACCTCGAGTTCGGGCAAAAGTTCCCGTTTCATAAATGGCGCCAATAAACTTTTATTAACAGCCAGAGCTCTTGCCAGCACCGCAGACAAAAAAAATACTGGAACCAATCAAAGAAAACCTGGTCTTCATTGACGTACTAAGTAGATAACAGTCGACAATCACCAAATTACAAGAGGAAATGACTCATGCATTACAGTTTAAATCAATCACAGTTAGGCAAACTGTTTCTAGCCCTGGCACTAATTTCGTTGACCACAACTGCTTGCAGTCAGCAATCCGAACAACTTTCTGAGCGTGAAAAAGACATCGACAAGCAAAAAGAAGTACAAATCAAAGTGGTAGAGAGAACCACAGATGAACTAAAAGAATCTGTAGAGCGTCAAAAAGAACAGAATCTACAGGCTATTGAAGCAAACAAGCAGCAGCTCGATATAGAGAAAGCCAATCTTGATGCCCAGGGTAAAGAAGTAAAAGAAAGCACTTCCTTTGCCAAAGACAACCTTGAGAAGCAAGCTGAAGAATCAAAAAAAATCGTTGCTCGCAATGCCCAGGTCGCCAAAGACGAATTGAAAGATATGGTTCGTGCTAACAAGAGCAACAAATAAGTATTGAAATAGTTTCAGCAATCAAAAGAAAGTAGTTTCCATGGAAACTACTTTCTTTGTATCTAATTCGATTCAAATTAGAGGCTACTTTGAAGCTAATTTTGGCGGGCTGAGCGACTGCAACAAGGCCGAGACAAGCCCTACCTGATTGATCTCAGCAAACGTTTTGCTCTTCACAATATCGTGGGCTGCTCTATGGCTAACCAAGCATTCATCTAACTCTTGTAGATACTTCGTCGCTTTCACATCAGAACCAACCTGCAGAAATGTAATTGCCAACTGATCAGCGTCATTCATCTGCTTAGTAGCATCAATAATGGTTTCCTTCAGCGCCATAGGTCGGTCGGGCAAGCCGTCAGTAATCATGGCGATGAACAAGGGCCGCTGTCTATCGCCAGGGGCAAGAGCTTTGCGAGCAGCAAAGTATTGAGCAAGCTGTGACTTGATTGCTTTAGTCATATCAGTATTGCCGCTGGGCTTATTGCTGGCAAAAAAGCCTGCGACACTGCCCCATTCGACATCTGGGTAGACCTTGAAATTGTCACTAAAGGCAACCATTCTAAGGTGGTTACCTAAAGGCACATGCAACACATCCCTCAAAACTTTGGTCTGAGTCTGGCACCACTGCCAACGGCTTTGTCCCGCGCAATCGGCAATCGCCATCGAATGTGAGGCATCAATAAAAACAATGACATCGTAAGCCTTTAAATTCTCCAGCTGTACTCTATCTAGAGCCGGTTCTATCACGGGCTGTGGAGAAGGCATAGTAATGGAGAAAGCATCGCCGGCAAGGGGTAGCAGAGCAAGACTGGCGCTCAGGCACAAAGAAGCAATAGCCATAAATTTGAATTTGCGCACAGTGTTATCAAGCATAGCCTTTCCTCGAACCTTACCGAGGACACCGACGCCACCCTTGGCAGCTAGTTCCAACTATTTTTACTTTCTTGTTTCATCGCGGCTGAGTTGACGCGCTGTCTGACGAGCCAAACGCCACAAGGCTAATTTAAAGTGGGCTGTAACAAAGCGATGGAAGCCACAGGCGCGCATTTCTTTATAGGCTTCTGGCAAAGACCAATCGTGGCGAAGAATGCGATACATAGCAACCATCACACCAGTGCGATCGGCGCCATGAAAACAATGAATGAACACAGGATGATTAGCTTGATCGTCGACTATCTCCAGCAACTGCCTAACATGATCATGGCTGGGTAAAGTCCAGTAATTCAAGGGAATACTGACAAAACGCATGCCCAAACCCTCGACTATACGTCTTTCAGATTCTACCCGCCTTTTACGCCAGCGCAGACTAACAACTGTTTTGACAGCCAATTCACTCAAAGCAACAAAACCCTTTTCATTGGGCTGCCCGCCACGATACAAGCGTGGCGATACTTGATGAAAGTTACTAATTGGCATAGGTCGAATCGGTTCAGTCATTTTTACAAGTAACAAAAATATCTAGGTCATCTGGCGGCGAAAACGATTAGCACTAATCCACAATAGCAGAGAAGCAAAGACAACGAGAAGAGCTAGATCAACCCACAGCATTTCAAAAGTAGCCCCTTTAAGAATAACCCCGCGAGCAATAATAGTGTAATAGCGCAAAGGGTCGAACATGGCAAGAACCTGCATAGCTGCAGGCATGGTATCAAAAGGCACGACCGTTCCCGACAATAAAATCATAGGAATATTGATGAAGAACGAGGCCAATTGGGCCTGTCTTTGGCTGCTGCAAAGGGAGCCGAGCAGCATGCCAAAACCAATGCCTACAAAGGCGTATAGAGCCGAAGCAATGAGAAACAGCAAGAAACTCCCTCTGAATGGCAAGGCAAAAATTAAGTGAGCGGCCCCAATAGCTAGACAAACATCAGCTAACAAAAAGGCCACAAGAGGAATAATCTTAGCTAAAAGAATCTCCCAGGGCTCCGCTGGGGTCATAAGCAACTGCTCGATGGTGCCATTTTCGCGTTCTTTCAGAATGGTGGCAGAAGCTACCAGGGTAGCTGTCAGTGTCAGCGCTGCTCCCAAAACTCCGGGAACGAAATACCAACTACTAAGCTGATCTGGATTGTAGAGAATGTTCATCTTAGCTTCGATAACACTATCAACATCACCCAAAATCACTTTGTTGGGATTGTCTCGAGCCAGGCTATTGGGCTCAAAGCGACTGATGGTCTGTAACAAAAAGCTGCTAGCTACACCAGCACTATAGGCATCAGCGCCATCTACTAGCACCTGTACTTGAGCCGGAACACCTTGCTTCAAGTCACTAACAAATCGAGCAGGAATAACAAGACCAACGGCCAGCTTACCTCTTTCAAGAGCACGTGAGAGCTCCTCTTCACTGTTTACAACCTTGGCTTTCTCGAAAACTTTGCCAGTCAATAGACTAGCAATCAGCTCTCGGCTGGGGGATGAATTGGAATGGTCGACAGTGCCCAAAGATAGATTGCGCACCTGGGGATCAAGGGAGCCACCCAAAATCAAGAGCTGGATCACTGGTGGAAAAATCATCAGGAAGAGCAAATATTTATTGCGCAAAATCTCTCTAAACTCTTTAGTAAGAAGTGCCCAGAGTCGACTGCTCAAGAGGTAATCAATAATGTTTTTGGCCATGAATTAACTCCTCATTACCTAGTCTTTCAATTGCATGTTGCGCAAGCTAAACCAGCTGCCGCAAAGATAGACCAAGCAGAAAACAATCAAAATTAGAGGAACACTCCAGACGGCGGCCCAACCGCTACCGCGCACAAAAACGTCGCGACAAAGCTCTATAAAAAAGCGAGCCGGTACTAAAAAAGTAAATAGACTGAGAGGAAAAGGAATATTGTAAATTGGATAAACAAATCCAGAAAGCAATAAACAAGGGAAGAAGCCTGCTGTCGAGGTGGCCTGCACAGCCACTGTTTGCGAACTAGAAAGAGTACCAAGCATAAGACCAAAAAGCACAGCCGCGAAAACATATAGTGGCAGCGAGACTAATAGCGGTGTTGGATCACTGGTGATTTTGACAGCAAACAGTATCCAGCCCAAAGCAATTACCAGCAGTGAAAGCACCATCCCCACAGAAAAATAAACCAGGGCCTTGCCCAGCAAAAACTCAAGGGGAGAAATCGTTGAGGCATAGACGCGAATAATCGTCTCTTGTTCTTTCTCTCGTGAAGCCGCCACGGCCGAAAGCAGGGCTGGATACATCCAGAGAATAATACCGATAGCACCAGGAACAATAAAGAGTGGCTCCAATCGGCCAGGATTAAACCACACCCTGAGCTGAGGGGACACAACCCGAATATTACTGGTAGGGGCAGCGGTTTTGGCAGCCTTAACCGCAGCAACAAAATAGATATTGGCGGCCTTGATGCTATTCAATACAATTTGGGTGTTGGCAATATCAGTGCCGTCTATTAGAACCTCAAGACTAGATTGCTCTTTGCGAAATACATGCTCGGTAAAACCGGCCGGCACAATGATAGCTACTTTAGCCAGGCCTCTATCGATAGCATCACGGGGAGATTTCGCTTGCTTGGCATCGGCACGTACGAGAATATTGGTGGCATAGAGGCGATTGATATACTCGCGGCTAAATGAGGTCTGATCGTTATCTTGAACGACCATAGCAATGTTCTTCGACTCTAAGCGTATGCCATAGCCAAACAAAAGCAGTGAAAACAAAGGCAAAAGAAAGGCCAAAGCTAAACTGAACCTATCCCGTTGAAACTCCTGCCATTCCTTGAGAGCCTGTACAAGAATGCGATTCTGACCGGTCATACCACCCCCTGCCCTACTCGGGCGGCGGTTTGTACTTTAGCAATAAAGGCATCTTCAAGCGAAAACTTGATCGCTCTGAGCTCAACTGTAGCTAATCCAGAAGAGGCAAGAAGAGCCCTAACCTTGGGCAAATCAGCTTGAGAATCGTCAAGCAAAACATGCAGAGCTTTACCAAAAATCGAAATACGCCAGGGCTCAAGCGCGGTTGCCAAAGCAGCAAAAGCCTTTTGCGTTTGGCCGGCATGGTCACAGACTAGCTCAAAAAGTTCGCCATCGTGCTGCAACTTAATTGCTGTAGGAGTTCCTTCCGTTACCATTTTGCTGGACGAAACGAAGCACAGCCGGTTGCAATACTCAGCTTCATCAAGGTAGTGAGTAGTAACCAAAATAGCCGCACCACGCTTAGCGAAATCACGAATTGAGCGCCAGATTTGCCGCCGTGCTAGGGGGTCTACTCCCGCCGTTGGTTCATCTAAAAAAATCACTTGCGGATCATGCATAACCGCTGCACCAAAAGCGATTCGTTGTTTCCAGCCCAGAGGTAAGCTGCCCACGAGGCTACTAGCCATATGAGCTAGGCCACAAGTAGCAAGGGCCCAATCAAGCTGCTGCTTACGCCGAGCCCTCGGTAGTTCATAAATGGCAGAATAAAACTCAAGATTTTCCGCTACAGTGAGACCATCATAGAGTGTAAACTTCTGGCTCATATAGCCGATTTTGCGCCGCAAATCACGACTGCGCAAGCTGCCACTCTCTCCAGCGAGACTGACTTGACCTGCGGTCGGTGCCAATAAGCCACAGAGCATCTTAATAGTGGTAGTTTTGCCGGCACCGTTAGCACCAAGCAAACCGTAGATTTCACCATATTTAATATCAAGACTGAGGTCATCGACTGCAGTGAAGTCACCATAGCGCTTAACCAAATTAGTGGCACGAATGGCCGAAGTAGCAGCACTATTCGAATTTGAATTGACCGGAGGAAATGCTGGCGGTATAAGCTCTTTCAACCCTAGCGCACGCAAGCGCATAACAAAGACATTCTCCATGGTCGGAGTGCTTTCGTGGCAATTAAGTTTTCCGGCACCACTAGTGCTTTCGATTTGATCTAGAGCAGCTGGGCCATCTTTAGCCAAAACTTCAATGTGATCGCCAAATGGATAGATATCAACAATATTGTCTGATAGCGCAATTTTTTCGCTCAATGCACTAATTTGACTTCCGCTATTCTGCTCGGGGAGAGCGTTGATTGTTACTGTCAAACGTCTCAAGGCTAAAGACTCTTGCAATTCTTCTGGTGTGCCGCTCTGATGAATTTTGCCCTGGTACATCAAAGCAATACGACTGCAGCGCTCCGCTTCATCTAAAAAAGGCGTGGCAATAATAGTAGTGACACCTTCTGCGGCCAAGGACACTAAAGTTTGCCAGAGTTCGCGTCGGGCAATGGGATCGAGGCCAGTGGTTGGCTCATCGAGAAGAATAAGTTTTGGCTGCGAAACCAGAGCGCAACACAAAGCCAGGTTTTGTCTCATGCCACCAGATAGTTTAGAAGTAAGACGACTACCAAATTGAGCCAGCCCCATCTGTTCAAGATGCTTCTGCCGCAACCTCTGAAAAACATCATGGGCCACACGGTGTAAACCAGCTTCGTAAGCCAGACTCTCATCTACTGTCAGTTCTGGATAGAGAGCACAATTCTGCGGCACAAAACCCACCAGCGCACGGGCGGCACTAGCACTTCTACCAAAGACCTGAGCCTCACCAGCACTGGCCTTAAGCACCCCGGCTAAGATCTTTAAGGCGGTAGACTTACCGGCACCATCAGGGCCCACTAGACCAAAGAGATCGCCGCGCCCCACTTCAAGATCAAGACCATCAAGAGCTTTCACGCCTTTGTAGTTTTTGCACAATTGCCGGGCGCTAACAACAACTTCACTCATTTACTTGCCCACGTGCGGCTGAAAGAACCTCAGCTTCAGCCGCCATGCCAGCCTTCGCACGGCTGTCAATGTTATCGATAGCCAATTTCATACCAAACACTTGACGCACCCGATCATCTTTGAAATAAACATTCTCAGGGGTAAACGACGGGGTGCTATCGATGGCGGCAATATGAGCAGGAAGCTTCAAGCCCGCAGAATAAAGCGAAACAGTGGCTTTGTCTCCAATCTTGATACGGCTTATCTTCCCTTCCGGAATATAGCCTTTCATAAATATAGATTTGCCATCACTAAGAGTTAGCAGCACTTGGCCCGCAGCAACTAGCTCTCCGGGTTGCACACTGCGCAGTGAGACAACGCCGTCAATGGGGCTTTTGATATTAAAGTACGAAATCTTAGAAGTTGCTTCAGCCTTATAAGCCTGCGCCCGAGCCAAGCCAGCTTGGGCCTGCTGCAACATAAACTGTGCTTCGATCATCTCTTTGCGCAAGCCCTGGGCAATCTCAGCTTTCTTCTTCTTGCTAGTAAACATTTTTGCGAAGAAACCCTTGCCTTTAGCCCTTGCCACTGCAATTTTCTGCTGCGCTGCAGCGACTTGCCCCCGGGCAATGGCCTGACCATTCTTAGCCACTGCAATAGCCGAGCCCGAAGCCACCAACTTGCTTTGCAGTGCTTGATCATCAAGAGTCACAATCAATTGACCCTTGTGCACAGTATCACCTTCGTTCACTGCTACAGATTGAACCCTAGTCGCTGTGGGGGCGGCAATATAGGTCTCTGGTGTTTCGATTCGGCCACTAATTAGGATGCGGCGATCGGCGGCCTGCTCTTTCAAACTGTCATATACAAGGTACGCCAGGATGCCGACGAGACTGACCACCACTATGGCAATCACAACCTTCTTAGTGTTTTTTGTGGCCGGAACAGCAACGGTATTTTCTTGCTTCTGTTCAGTGGACTTACTATTCATTTTTGAGGTTCTCATTGTTACTGCGCACAACCGCATTATTTGCACTCCGACAGCGACGGCCTTGAGAGCAAAGAGTTCCGTGTAAGAGCAATTGCCACTGAAAACTTCAAATATTTTCTTTTCTGGAACTTTATTAACAAAAACACGACTACAGAGAGGACTTCAGAGCTCTTACAATTTCGGTATGCATATCTATGCCAAAACAAATTTTACTGGTCTACAATCCCAGCGCCCGCTCCCAAACTCACGCCGAAGAATGGCTAGGGCACTTCGTTTCTGAGCTAACAAAAGATGGTGAGTATTTAGTCACTCTCTATCCCACCACTCCCGAGACTACGGCCCATCACCTGGTGCCCTTACTACGACCACCCCTCGATCTCGTCATCGCAGCTGGCGGGGACGGCACTATCCGCTTCGCCCTGGCCGCCCTGGCCGAAGCTAAGTCAGACATTCCCGCGGCCTTAATGCCACTGGGCACCGGTAATGTGCTTGCTCGCAACCTCGGTATTGTTGCCGAGAAGTTCTTTGCCGACCCGCTTGAGAATGCACTCGATGTTATTAACAACGGTGTTCCTATGCGCATCGACATGGGCATGATGAACGGTGAATTCTTCGCCGGGATGGCAGGAGCTGGACCACTGTCAGATGCCTTTGTCTTTCCCGCTCGCCAGCTGAAAACAAAATTTAAAATGCTCGCCTACGTCACAGCCATGATCAATACGATGGCTGAAAGACCAGTTGTATTCAAAATCACAACTGGTGGAAAATCATTTTGTGTTAAAGCCTCAGGGGTGTTTGTCGCCAATGTAGAAGACTTGGGTCTAGGCAAGACTTCCGACCCCAATATTTTGCAAGACGGATTTTTAGAATTGCATGTGCTCGACCCATCAAATTTTAGTGACTACATACAAATTGGCTTTCGCTTTGTCGGGGGCTACATAAATAGTACTAAACCGGACTATGTTCTCAAAGTAAAAGAAGCCATGATCGAAGTGATACCGAGGCGTGGCCTACGTTCAGCCTTCCAAACTATTGCCCAACGTGTACGCCGAACTTTGACCAATACTAAAGGTAATTACAGAAGCGATAGAGTAACGGCCATGATTGACGGAGAAGAAGCCGGCAGCATGCCTATGCGCATTACAGTCATACCGCATGCCGTCAATATCTTGGTACCGGCCAACACTTTTACGGCCCTCACTGAAGACACAGCTAACAGCCAAATAGGCAGCAAGGTCTAAATAGAAATCTCGGCTCTAAAAGAAAGAAGCTTAGCTTTACAGAAGTGGTTAAAATCACTTCAGAAAGGCACAAAATCGTCCATCTCAGGTCAAACTATCATCCTGTGGATAGATGTCATCATGCTCTGGTCATTAGACTATCTGAAGACAAAGAGGTTTTTATGTTCAAACGCTATCAGAATCTAGCTTTAGGCCTAATAGTTAGTTGCCACATCATTACCCAGCCAATGCCTGGCCAACCCAGCCCTATTCCAGCGCCTCCAGGCAATGAGCCCCATGGACATGGAAGAATTCCAGATCAGCCAAAAGGCGACGACATTAAGCCGCCCATACCGAAAATTCCGGAGCTTAAGCCCGTTCCGCCACCGCTTCCAGAACCCTTGAAGAATATCTAAATAGAAAAGGCGCAGATTTCACGATAACGGATCTGCGCCTTTTTCTTTCTCAAGCTCTCGAAATTACTCTAGTTTACTTTGATACCAATTCTTGAACGCTTGGAGTTGATATCAGCAATATTGCGGTCCATACTAGTTTGGACTTTGTCGAGCTTCATCACTATTGTCTTCGAATTTGAGTCTTTCAATTTTCCGTTGCGAGTGTACTTAGTCTGCAATGACGAGACTTCATTTAACTGCGACTTCAGACGAGCGACATTATCGTTGGAGAGCCGGCCAGCAGCGTACTCATCATCAACCCGGCGTTGCATTCTCATATTGCGAGCAGTAAGTTCATCGAGAATGACCAGATTGCCCGAGCTCGTGACAAAGCGTGAGCCAATTAGAGGAGTAACTGTTACACCGCGCATATAAGGAACCACTCGGTCACCTAAAGCATTTAGTCTATTCGCCAACGACAAAGCTTCTTCGTAGTTGAGAGGACGACCAGAAGAGCGGTAAGCTGATTCTTGTGCCGCAATACTTGCCAGTTCTTCTCGCAGAGCAGCGGCAGTGACATCGCCAAAATTATTGCCAGAGCGACCACTAACAATCATGCGCTCTAGCTCTGCCCTACGAGAATCAATTGAAACCACCAAACTGTCGTAAGCCGGAGCATTAGTTAGAGCAATTACTCGACCACCACCATCAAAAGTAGCGACAACACGGTTTGAAGTGTTATCAACTACAACAAAGCCTGGAGATACAGAGGAGCCGACTAAACCGCGCAAAGGATCATAGACACCTTTCATCACACCAGTTACTGGGTCAATTACTACATAATTGCCACCAGGGCTGAGAGTGACGAGAGGCACGCTCAAGCCATCATTGGTTACAGTAGTGGTTCTCACCGTTGTGATCTCGTCAGCTCCACTTGGTAGAGACAAACTACCAGCCAAAAAGGCAGCAGCCAACAATACATTTACACTTACTCTCAAGCTTCTCATTCTCTTATTCCTTTTGTTTAATTGATGATGCAGTTATACTCGTGCACCGCGACCAGTGACTATATTGAAAATGAAAACCGCCACGGCCAGCACAAGTAGTGTGTGAACAAAGTCGCCACCAATGTGTGATACCAGCCCAACGATCCAGAAAAATACCAACAATGAAATCAATGTATAAATCATCTTCTTGCTCCAGTAAAGGCTACAGGCCGTCGACAACAAATACATGTTTCTTTTTGCCAACGTGCCTACTAAGACTGGCAAACAGGCAGATGGTTCCATTCTTATAAAAGTATCTCTAAAAAGGATGGCAACCCTAGTGCCCGGCTCTTCTCTGCACAATCAAATCAACGAAGTGTTCTTTACGATCTTCTAGCAACTGCAGCACCTCGCCACAATCATTGCCGTCCAAAATAATGGTGAGCGGCTTTTCAGCCTGGTCAACTTGCTTGCAAGTAATGTGGAATACAGTCTCTCTAAAGCGATAGTGCAACTTATATGTCTGCCAATCATTAGGTAAGCAGGGCGCAAAATAGAGCTTGTCGACCTCTAAGCGAATCCCTAGCAGCGACTCAGTTAGTAAGCGATAGAACCATCCCGCCGAACCCGTATACCAGCTCCAACCGCCTCTACCAATGTGAGGGGCAACAGCGTAAACATCGGCCGAAACAACATAAGGCTCAACTTTATAGACTGCTACTTTCTCAGGGGAATTGGCATGACTAACCGGATTAATCATATTAGTCATCTCCCAGGCCAGGCGATTATCACCGAGCTTGGCAAAGGCCATAGCAGCCCAAATAGCGCTATGGGTATACTGACCACCGTTCTCGCGCACTCCAGGAACATAACCTTTGATATAACCCGGGTTAAGCTCGCCCTTATCAAAAGGCGGGTCGAGAAGCTGAATCAAAGAATAGTCACGCTTGACTAGGCGTTTATTGAGCGACCCCATGGCCTGATTGCAACGCCCAGCATCACCACCACCCGACAAGACAGACCAGCTTTGGGCAATCGAGTCAATTTGGCACTCGGCACCACCAGCAGTACCGAGTGCGGTGCCATCATCAAAGTAAGCACGACGATACCATTCACCGTCCCAGGCGCTGGCAGCAATACTTTCTTTTAGAAGCTTCGCTTGCTCAGTACACATAGTAACCATAGCTGTATCACCACGCTGAGCAGCCAGCTTAGCAAAATCGTTCAAGACTTCAAAGAAGAAGAAAGCTAACCAGACACTCTCGCCTTTGCCTTTTTCTCCAACAAGATTCATGCCGTCGTTCCAATCGCCAGCACCAATAAGGGGCAATCCATGCACACCAAAGCGCAAACCATGCTGAATGGCGCGCACGCAATGCTCGTACAAACTAGCTCTTTGATCAGACTGCGCTGGTAAGTCATAGTAAGACTCTTCGTCTTCATTAACCAGTCGTCCGGTCAGAAATGACACTTGTTCATCTAAAATACCGGTATCACCAGTGCTAGTGACATAACGATGGGTCGCCAGAGGTAACCAGAGATAGTCGTCAGAACAATGAGTGCGCACGCCCCGTCCACTGGGAGGATGCCACCAGTGCTGGACATCACCTTCTACAAATTGCCGTGAGGCATTCTTCAAGAGCTGATCGCGCAAAATCATAGGCTCGCAATGAACCAAAGCCATGCAATCTTGCAACTGATCTCTAAAGCCAAAGGCGCCACCCGATTGATAGTAGCCTGTACGCCCCCAGATACGACAGCCAATTGTCTGGTATATCAGCCAACCATTGACTAGCATGTTTACCGAAGCATCAGGAGTCTCTATGTTGACAGCACCAAGGGTGTGCTTCCAGTAGTGACAAATACTTTCGTAGGCATCTCTTTTAGCAGCCAAGCCACGGAAACGATTGATAATGCCCCGGGCATGATTGATATCATTGCCGACACCAAGCCGGAAAATAATCTCTCTTTCCTCACCATCTTGTAATTCGAAGGGAACTTGAATAGCAGCACAAGGGTCAAGGCCCGGCCCAAATTTACCGGAGAGCCTCAGGCGCTTCATTGCCGCAGGGCTAGTGAGACTGCCATTACGACCAATAAACTCCGTACGATCGCCTGTTAAGGTTCGCGTCGTATCGCTGACATCAAAGAAAGCAACACGACCAGCAAACTCAGTATTGTAGGCATTGCGAGCCAAAAGCGCCCCGGTTTTACCATCAAGCTCAGTGGCGACATGCATAGCAGTCTTAGACTTCAAATCACCCAAAACCCACTCGATATATCCGGTAGCAGAAAGCTTTCTTGGTCTTCCAGAGCGGTTCTTTACCTTTAGAACAGAAAATTTGATGTTCTCATCGGCAGCGACAAAAACCAAGAGCTCAGATTCAATTCCTGACTCAGTATGCTCAAATACACTATAGCCAAAGCCATGACGACTGGTATAAGGTGTGGCACCCCGCGCTGGTAGCGGCGATGGCGACCAAAAATTAGCGGTCTCTTCATCTCTTAAATAGAAAGCCTCACCACTAGCGTCGGTGATCGGATCGTTCTGCCAGGGGGTCAGTCTAAATTCATGGGCGTTTTCGGCCCAGGTGTATACAGATCCGCTTTCTGAAACCACGGTGCCAAAGTGACGATTGGCAAGGACATTACACCAGGGCGCTGGAGTGAGCTGGTTACTATCCGTGGCAATGACATATTCGCGACCATCAGAAGTAAAGCCACCCAGTCCATTAACTAGAATTAAGTCAGAGCGCAACGAAGGGCTCACCTTAGCAATCTCTGATTTAAAAATACGAGTAGCAACTAATCGAGCCGGACGTTTTTCTCGCAGTCCGTGACCGGCTACTTGCTCAGAGAGAGTTCCTTTGCTATCAGTAATAATAACGCGAGCTACAGCCTGGAAGAGTATGCGGTCTTCAGCAGAAATCTGCTCAGCAGGTCGAACGAATATGCCCCCTGGACCTTCACCGAGGTGAGACTCGATACCTGAGGCAATGATACCGAGAATCTCTTCTTGCAAAACTTGACGATAACCGGCCTGGTCTTCATTCCAAATAACAAGGTCGCAAACCAGGCCTTTGAGACGCCAATAAGCATGAGCCTGAACAAGCTGCCGTACTAAAACGCTATTGGCTTGCTCTTTGATTTGCAGCAACACCACAGGGACATCGCCCGAGACAGAATAGCCCCAGAGACCAGACTGACCGCGAGTGTTCTTGACCAAAACGGCGGGGTCAGCTCTAAGGCTACGATTAGCATAGACAATTGAGCTAGCCAAACGACTATAAAGTTGAGCATCACTTTCAGTGGCATTGAGCTGTCGCAACACAACCTGACTATGGGTCCAGGCCAAGTTAAAGACACGGGCAGCCAAACCGCGGTCGCGATACTTATCAACTAAAGCCAGAGCCCCTTCTTTGCTTTCGTGAATGCCTGTCACTATATTGATTGTGACCGTATCTTCGGCCTCAATGGTAATGCGATGACGCACAGCCACAATAGGATCGAGCACACTGCCCTGAGTGCCTGAAAGTGGTGACAACCGCTTCATCGCCAGTGGATCCGCTACAGTATTACCGCGACCAATAAAGCGAGCGCGATCGGTTTCGTAACTCACTTCCCCAACCTCAGCGCCGTGCACGGCCATGAGATGGAACATCCAGGGGGTGGGCTCATCCACTGAACGTGGTCTTCTATGACAAAGAATAGCTTGTCGCTCTGTATCAATTTCTGTTTGCACAAAGAGATTGCTGAAAGCTGTATGAGCTAGATCGGCATTGGCATTGGCAATCACCACTTCTGCATAACTGGTTATATCGATAACCCGACGATTGCGCGAACGATTGGTCAGTTGAATGCGCCTGATTTCAATATCGTCTTCAGGTGATACCACAATTTCGGTATGGGTATCAAGATTACCGTCACGTCTGCGAAATTCGACTTTAGACTCAGAGAATATTGCCTCGAAACTATCGGGCACTTCAAGAGTTGGTTGATAGGTTGTAGAGAAAAAGTCACCAGTCTCACGGTCTCTTATATAGCAAAAGCTGCCCCAATTATCAGTGGTGACATCCTCTCGCCAACGGGTAACAGCTAAGTCTTTCCAGCGCGAATAACCACCGCCGGCATTGCTGACCATAACATGATAGCGCCCATTAGAGAGCAGCTGCACTTCAGGAGCCGGGGTATCAGGACTAGTCAATACCCGAATGGACGATTCACCACTATCAGGAGTCGTGCGCAAATCAGCAATTTCAGAAGTTATCGATTGAACCGGCTTAACTTTCGGCACCCTTTCTTGCAAGAGTAAATCAGAGGCCTGAAAAGATGGATCGGCCAAAAAGCGCTTTTGCATCGGCATGCCCAACAATCTGTAAGCAAGAGAGAGAAGACTCATACCTTCATGGTGCACCATGAAAGAGCGCACCACCACATGATTGGTTCCGCGCGGAACCCGCGAAGCTGTATAGTCGATGGCCTCATAAAATCCGTATTTTCCAGTGAAGCCACTGGCGTGCATTTTTAGAAGGTTTGTGACAGCTTCTTCTGGCGCCACCATTAAGGCCATGACGCAAGCATAAGGAGCGATCACTAAATCTTCGACAAGACCGCGCTTGAGACCAAGACCAGGTACACCGAAGGCGCGATACTGATAATTTAAATTGACATCAACATTGTTATAACCAGATTCAGAAATACCCCAAGGCACCCCCCGCTGTTTTCCATATTCAATTTGTCTAGCAACGCAGATACGATAGGTTTGATCTAACAAAGTATCTTCATAGCTAGGCATTACTAATAGTGGCATAAGATACTCGAACATCGAGCCACTCCAAGAGAATAAAACAGCTTCTCCGGCAGCTCTGGTTAAAAGCCGACCAAGTGAGAACCAACTTTCCTTGGGCAATTGTCCCTGAGCAATAGCAACAAAATTACCTAGTCTTGCCTCAGAGGCAAGCAAATCATAAAAAGATTGATCGAGTCGATGGTCTTCGACGTTATAACCAATAGATAGCAAATGCCTAGAATTATCATAGAGGAAATCAAAAGGCATCTGAGCCAGCTTGCCAATCGAAGAGGCCAAATTTTCAATGGTGACAACTAGCTCTTGCGCCCGAACGCTAGCCTGCCGAATCGACTGCAAGGCAGCCTCGACATAATCACTATCTTCAGCAGTCAAATTGGCCAGAGCTTGCCAGTTGAATTGATCAACTAAATTATCATAATCAGCCAATTGTCTTAAACTAGGCACCTGATCTAAATTTGGATCAACACTAATGATCTTGGCAAAGCCTTCCGTTTGAACCCAGGGGCTAAGCATGCTAACTTCAAGTAGAGCGGCCTGGCATTGCTGATGCAAAGCATTGGCCCAAATCTCCACTTCTTCGCTTTGATCTATGCCCCCTCGAGGATCGCACATCAGAACAAGGTTCATCAGAATCTTAGAAGCCGAACTCTCCAGCCCCACTAAGTTAGTGACAATTTCAGAAAGGCTATTGGTATTAGAACGCCGCGCTCTCTCAAGCAAGGTTTCGAAGGCATTTACTTGCTGCGCCGATTGACCAAGAGCCTGCTTCAACAAACAACAAGTATCGTATATTGCTTCGAACAGACGCCCAGTAACAACTGGATTCTCCACCAGCCCAATCAGCCCGGGACGCAAAGTAAGCAAATGCCCAGCTAAGTTGCCACTATCTACCGTTGAGACATAGCGAGGATAGAGCGGGGCAAGAGTGATGGTGTCATACCAGTTATAGAAATGGCCCTTGTAGCGCTCTAATCGATTTAGAGTTGTTAGAGTTGAGTGTGTGCGCTCAATTAGCTCAGAAGCATGGATGTACCCAAAGTCATAAGCTGCCAAATTTGCCAGTAAGGCCATGCCAATATTGGTCGGAGAAGTGCGGTGAGCAATGCGCTCCACCGGTTCTTCTTGATAATTATCAGGGGGCAAATGATTATCTTCAGGACCAACCAGAGCTTTGAAATACTGCCAGGTTTTGCGCGCTATCTGTCTTAAAAATAGCTCTTGTTCTTGGCTCAGTTGAGATACTGTCGGCGCAACGGCCTTACTAAAATAAGAAGCAATCGCAGGCGAAACAATCCATAAAAGCAAAATCGGCAAAGCCAAAGGTAAGGTCGACTTTGCATAAAGGGCTAAATAGGCAAGTACGCTGAATGCCAAAACTTCAGTAGTCCACATCACCCGAATGAAAGATGATAGAGAGTCATCCGAGCGCGTCTCACCGGCAGTGCGCCACTCAAGGAGGTTCTGGTGACTGACATACATACGCCAGAGAGTACGCCCTATGGCCGTGAGACTATAAGCCACTTCATACGGCAGGCAGGCCAGAGCAAAGAGAACCTGAGCTAAGTGAACCCGGAAAGAATCAAGCACAGTTGATAAATGCTGGCCGACTTCAAGTTCTTCCGGCTTACGCAGAAGCTCAGTAAAACTAGCGAGGATGACTGGAACAAACATCAGGACTAAAGAAAGAGTAAGCCAAAACCAATGAGGAAGAAGTACGGTAAAGGCGAGCAGTAGCATGATCAACTGGCAGGTTGGAACCAAGCTACGTCTTAAATTGTCAAAGATCTTCCACTTAGAAAGCAAACTAAGTGGAGCGGCCCCACGGCGTTGATCGGCAGTCTTAGAAAAGGGAAGTAGCCAGGGCAAGAGCTGCCAGTCACCTCTAATCCAACGGGAGCGGCGAGCAACATCGAAGCTATAACTCGAAGGATACTCTTCATATAGCTGGGCATCACTAAGAAGCCCGGAGCGGACATAGCAACCTTCTAGCAGATCGTGACTAAGAATCTGATTCTCACAAAAACGATCACGTAAGCACTGCTCAAACGTAGCAATTTCATAAATACCTTTGCCAATAAAAGACCCTTCATGAAAAAGATCTTGGTAGACATCAGATACGGTGCGAGTATAGGGGTCAATTCCCACACCAGAACCATAAAGTCGGGCATAAGGAGAACGATGGGTCAGGGGCGAAAGGCTGACGTCCACCCGCGGCTGCAAGATTCCATAGCCTTCTACCACTCTTTGCTTTACTGGATCAAAACGAGCACGATTGAGGGGGTGAGCAATAGCGCCAACAAATTGTCTAGCGGCTTCTAAAGGTAACTGGGTATCGGCGTCAAGGGTGATGACGAAGCGCACATTGGCAAGATTGGCAATATCACCTTCGACCACAGAAAAACTATTCTTGCCACCACTGAGCAGACCGTTTAGGTCGCCGAGTTTACCGCGCTTGCGCTCGTGGCCCATCCAGACATTGTCTCTAGCATTCCACAAGCGCGGGCGATGGAAAAGATAGAAAACATCTTTGCCATCACCATATTTCTGATTTAATTCCTCAACCCGCTTGCGCACCAACGAGACCAGCTGGTCATCATCTTTCTGCACTTCAACCGGTGAATCTGTAAAATCGGTAAGCAAAGCGAAATAAACATTATCGTCTTGATTGGCCAAATAGCGCACTTCTAGAGCTTCTACCATGGCTTCAACACCACTGAAGCTAGTTAGCATCGTCGGCACCACCACTATGGTGGAGTCAGCCAGAGGGATGCCTTTGCAGTAATCCATCTTCGGAAGCGGATAGGCTTTGGCAAATAGAGTCGAGAGCCAATTGACCAGGCTGACAGCAAACTGGCTCACGACAAACAGCAGCACCAAACCAATGCCAAGCCATGACCAGTAGGACAAATCAACCTTACTATGATAGCGCCAGATAGCCGTGGCAGTAATTGCAACTGTAATGGTGCTAATAGTGCCGAAGTAAACTAATTGCGGATAGCTCTTAGCTGCACGCCTAAAGTGATCTACTAACGAAAGCTCGACTTCAACAGTCTTCTCTAATTGCGAGAAGCCTTTATCAACTAGATAATAGCCAACATGATTGCGCTCCTCCTGCCCCTCTTGACGGGCTGCAGCTACAGCCAACCGCACGGCTTGACGAGCAACCTCACTTTCTGACAAGTGAGTATTCTTGGCCAACTTTTCTACAACATGGCGGTAGTGGTCACGAGTAGCAAAATCCATTTTCTTATAAACGGCACTAGGATCGTCTCGCAATATCTGTTCGACACTACTATGCTCTTCAACAAAGTCACGCCAATTGAAGGAAGCAAGAGAACGCAAGCTCGAAATAGTATTACTTATTGATACTTGATCTTGAGCTTGCAGCTGACTTTCAGATTGCACCAATTGCTCTGTAGTCAGTCCAATTTCAGAAAGCCATTGTTCAATCCAAGAAAGTGGCAAAGCCAACGCCGGTCCTTGACCGCGCAACAAGCGCGTCAATTCAGAGACAAAGGCACTGGCACGAGGAGGTCCAGAACGAGCCATATCGGCTAAAGTTACTACTAAATTTTTCGGATCTCTTTCAGCAATTTCAATCATTTGCTCAGCCCAGCTCTGAGCAAATTCACGCTCTTCGCTATCAATGGCAATACGAGCGGCAACCCTTCTCAAATTTTCGATTAGTGCCATGCGCAACATAATCGGAATAGCCCAGAGTTCACCCAGAGTTAAATGAGTAACAGTTTGATAAGCACTGACCAAACGGCTGAGACTTTCACTATCGAGACGACCATCGCCATGAGAAATCGTCTCTAGAGCAATATCATAGACGCGAGGAAAGTTGGCATTGACACCACCAAGCAATCGGGGCAGCTGCTTACTATAACCTTTAGGCAAGTGACTTTTGGCGATACGAATTTGCTCTTCTACCAGGTAGAAGTTATCGAGAAGCCATTCACCAGCAGGACTTACTCGATTATTTGCTTTAACAGTGACTGTCAGTATGCGCACCGCATGCAACAAAATTTCTTCGTTTTCAGCCAGTCTAGTAAGTAGTCGGTCACCACTATGCCCAGCAGCCAGAACATGCTGTCTGGCTAAGGCATAGCCATGCTGTTCCATCTGACCGGCACTGAACAACTCGGCTCGCAACGGAGCATCACTAATGGCTTTTTGTTCGGCTAAATCATGGGTAGGAAGACGCAATGGAACCTCAACTGCAACAGACAACTAGCCTGGCGAAACGTAGACCAGGAGATGCCGCAAAAGTTCCAGAAAATTTTAAATTTTGTGCCGAAACTAATTTGTTCACAGAAAGAAACTTTCTATGACCTACTCAGTCGTTACTGGCACGAAACAATCTAGATGATTGATGAACGGGTTTTCAACTGCACCTCCACTATATCACGTATCAAAGTCTATATATAAGAAAGCACACCAGCGCAAACCGATACAGATTAGAAAAATCAAGACTTGCACCAAATACGGTGCCATAAAACTTGCAGAGAATTCTTTGCCTCTCTGCACGGGCAGAAAGAACTGGTTCTTAGACAACCAGTTCTTTTTGCTTTACATAATAGATTAAATCTCTTCGTATTTCTGCCACTGAAGCGTGATCTTACCCTTGGCTACCACCCCAGCTACCCGTACAGTAGCCTCAACTTCCCTTCCGGGGGCGACTATGCCAATCCTCACAAATGGCGACCTGTCAGCGGCAACCAAGAATGCACAAGAGAACGATGGGGTCAGCACCCTAGAACTAGGCAGTGAGACAGTTAAGCATCTACCCGATGCTAGTGTCGCCTTTGCCAGAGAACTCTATGACAAACCAGTAGAAGCAGCCGTCCACATCGGTACAACCCTAGCCACGTCGGCAGCCATGGGTGTAGCTCTGGGTTATGTTTTACCTGGCCGCGGCCCAGCGGCCATGGCCATCGGTGCTGCTTTCACAATGCCAGTGCTAATTCATGGCTACAACCGCGTACAAGAAGCCCATCAAGAGATAGGAAGAGGGGCGACGGTTGAACAAGCCTCCAAAAAACTAGCAAGAGAAGCAGTTTCCGGAGCCTTTGATCTGGGTCTAAATTTAGCTGGTGGAGTAGGAGGCACCGAATTAGGAGCCCGTCTAGCCAGACAAGAGTCAATCATAGGCAGTCTAGGTCAAACTACCCAGCGACTGATTCTAAAGGCTGAAAACGAAACACTGTTACAGTTGGCAAAATGGAAAGGGAGCTTCAAGAGTGACCTTAGCGAAACGGCAAAGCCGAAAATAGAGCTATTTCCCAAGGCCGAAAAAGCATCAGCCAGTGACACTGGAGCCATTCAATCAGTTTTCAAAACTAGTTCCATGGCCCGTCGAGTCGAGCAATATAGCTTCGCAAACGGCAATTTAGAAAGAAGCCTAGACGGCAGCTCCGGTATGCAGATGTACTTCGGCTCTCTTCATGGACATTCGCGCTATTCAGACGGCATGGGGCTGCCAAAAGACCTCTACGCGAAAGCCGCAAGCCAAGGGCAGCACGTCACTACCATTACCGATCATAATCATGCCGCCGCAAGGGGTGGAATTGGCCCCGGTGATGCCAGAGCAAAAGATCAAACTGGCACACCAATAAATACTGAAAATCCAATCTCGTATAGCCAAACCTTTGCTGACGCAGAGGCAACTACGGTTAATGGCAAACATGTTTCACTCGTCGGCACAGAAATGGGCACAACCGGCAAAGTAGGTAGTGAACACAAGCACAGCCACGGTATGGTCAATGCTGAATCAGTAGAAAAAGGAGCACATGCAGGCGAGAAATTTGATCTGCACCAAGCAAGACTAGAGTCGAACGAAGCTAACCACTTAGGTGGTGTCAATCATATCAATCTCTTTGAAGTACCAACCTTTTTTGAAGCTGTGCGCGAGCCTAAGACCGGCCTGCGCAGCTTTATTATGAGAGCAGTGGGCAAAGAACCAGAGGTAGTTGTAAAACCACCGGACGTAATTAAGTATAACGACGGTGACTACCGAGCAATGGTCGACCACCTCGACAAAATTAAAGACACCACCGGTAATACCCCCATTATTCAACTAAATCATCCCCGCTACTTGGCCGATGAGAACCCAACTACACCAGCCTGGAAGAGAGGCCGAGACTATGGACAAAAGTCGTTCAAAAACCAACAAGAGTGGCTTGATCGATTTGCCGATAAATATGTGCGTCAGATCGAACTAATCAAAGGCGGTGCCTTAAATCCAAGCCCAGTAGACAAGGTGCCCACTGGCGACCTGGACCCAACTAGCTTTGCTGGCTATATTGACAAAAAAGTGCACGCCAGCCCGACTTTTGGCCGCGACTTCCACTTTGGTGAGCCAGTGGGAAACCCTGGAGCGACAGGATTTTACGCCAGGGGGCTTGACAAGCCTAGCATTCTAGAAGCAATGCGAGAGCGCCGCACAATAGCCACCACCAGTTCAAAAAATCTCAGTGGCCTGCTAACCGCCAACGACCGTTTTCTCATGGGCAGTATCGTTGATCAAAGCGCTGTGCCAAGCCTATCGCTTAAAATGCGCATCGATGGCAATATTGACCCAGCAGCTAACTATGCTGTCAAACTATGGGGTGATACCAAAGTCGGTGACGGCAAACTAGCCGAAGTCTTGCAACAACGAGACATCAGCGGTGCCGACTTGCTAAACCAATCTCAAACGGTGGCTTTCGATGCCATAACAGGAAAAGTTGGACAAAACTCAGCCTACTATGTAGAAGTGCAGAGAAAAGATCCACACACGGCAAATTTAGATAGAATGTGGACTGCACCTATCTGGTTAGAACAGCTAGCAGGCGGCCATTCATTATTCACTCGCTGGATGACTGGTAGCGGCTCTCAGTTACTGCCTGTGCCAAACCAACAACGGTAGCAGCTGTCTTTATGTCTATTCGCATAAAATGTCTATTCGCCTAAAATGTCTATTCGCCTAAAATGTATTCTTTTGATGTTGCTACCAGTAACGTGCGGCCTAACAAGCATTGTGGCAGCCACCCATGCTCTTAATTGCCTCGAGCATGAATACACCATTCACAAACACTCAGCAGAAAGAGTGCTAAATCTTCTCGCCCTAGAAGAGAAAATTTCCAAATTAGTTCAGGTTTTAAGCAACGACTGGACCAAAGACCAAGAGGCAAGAGAATCTCTATTCAACAGCTTGACAGCTGAGATACGGCAAAACCACCAAGACTTGCCAGTAGCTGTGAGCGAAAATCCTCGCCTGGCTCCTCAAGCCAAAGAGATGGACGAACTATGCAATGGCTTTCTCAAATTATTAGAGCGAGCGCAAACTTTTATTCGCACCCCCAACGACGTAGCCACAATGAATCGCCTCAAAATGGATCTTTTCTCCCTTGGGCTTACGGCACGTTCTACCTTTGGCGACACAGAGGAAGCTGAAGACTGGCTGCAGAGCAACTCTATAGCCAATCTCAAACAGCAAGAGCAACTTTTCTTGCCATTTTTGATTTTTGCTAACCTCATAACACTAGCAGCCACAGCCTGTGCCATTCTCATTTTCAACCGTCAACTAATAGTACCGCTACACAAATTGAAAGAACAGATCGAGGGCGGCAATCTGGCACAGAAAGAGGAGCAAGAAAAGGAACAAGAGCAAGAGAGCGAACTGCCACCGAAGCTACGGCGACTGGGTTCAAAGGGTGATGAGATATCTCGCCTGAACCAGGAGATTCAGACAGCCCTTGAAGAAATATACGAACTGAATCAGTCAGAGCTTGCCATTGTGCAGTATTCAGGTGACGTACTTTGTTCTCTCAATAGCAATGGTATCTTTACCAGAGTAAACAAATCATGCGAAACATTTTGGGGTTATCCCGCCGATAGCCTTGTGGGCCAGAGCCTGGAACAAGTCATTGCTGAATCTTCACTGCCATCGATTCTCAAGATGCTCAATAAAGCAAAAATCGAAGGCGGAGTGCGCTCCCTAGAATGTCAGCATCTAGACGTCAGTGGCATTGATACATTCTTCTTATGGACTATTCATTGGGTCAAAGAAGAAGGCGAGTTTCTCTGCGTCTGCCACGATATTACCCAAAGGCATCAGCTCCAAAGTTTGCGTGAAAATATTTGCGCCACATTGAGCCATGATATGCGCACGCCATTAATGTCAATGTCTACTAGTATTGAGCTATTGCTGATGAAGAACAGCGGCGATTCCCCGCGGCAAGTAGCGCTACTAAAAGACAGTAGTCAGCTGGCACAAAAGCTGACAAAGCTAGTGACCGATGTGCTCGACTGGAAGAAAATTGAATCAGGTAATCTTGGCCTAACCGAGCTAGAGATTGATTGCCTCAAGCTTACCACCGAGGTAGCAGAACGCCTGGAGACACTCTATCCCGTCATCAGTGTTGATTTAGTCAATGAGCAGAACTCTAAAATTAGTGGTGACAATAGCCTTCTAGAAAGAGCTTTTCTATCAATCTTTGAATTACTCATATCAAGGGTGGTGCGCAGCCAACAATTGACCATGGTAGTCAAACGCGAAGCCAAAGAAGAGCAAAATTTTGCCTGCATCAGTGCCTTTTTACCCGATGCCACCAACGACGGAGACTTCTCCAAAGCACCAGGCGAGCAACTAATAGATAGCGACTCAATTATGGCAATGAATCTGCCCATGTCATTCTATCTGGTAGAAAATATCATTAGAAATCATGGTGGCACTATTGCTGTCATTGTCGATCAGGGCTTCATTCAAAAAGCCACCGTGCGCCTGCCAATTCGAAGCGAGGTGCCACTTTGAACACCTTTTCGCTGAAAAAAATTGGCATCTTGGTATTGTCAACACCTTTAATATGCCAGCTAATCTTTTCAATTGTCCTCTATGTAAATGTCAGCAATGCACAAAAAACTGTGCAGACAGAAATCGCCGCCAAGGCCTATACAGTAACAATACAAAAGCTTGTCACAGCAATGCTTGAGCGCGTACTAGCGATTCGCCTTGAGCGCCGCAGTAATGGTACCAATCTGGTAGCGGAGGCAAGGACAACCAAAAACAGCTTTGACAGTATTGCCAAGCAAATATTTCTCTATGAAAACCTTTCACCCCAGGCCAAAGAACGCTTGAGAACAGTCTTACAAAAGTGGAGCAGCGCCGAAAAACAACTGCCACTAGTGGCCTTCGATACCAGCAATCCTAAGGAAATAGCCCGACTAGAGCAGTCAATTTCATCAATGTTTAGCGCAATCAACTTAGTGGGCAATGAAGTGTCGGCCCAGGGCCACGAAGCATCTGAGAAAAACCTTGCCAGCCTAAGAATGGTAAGAGAATTTCTCTACATCGCCCTATTAATATCATCTCTTGGTGGCATATTTTTAGCCTGGTTGGTCGGTCAGCTGGCCTATCGACCGATTGCTCATATCCTCGCTAATGCAGCGGCAATGGCTCAAAGTCGAAGCTTAAGACCACTGCAATCGGGGCCACCAGAACTAATGGCAATCGATCAAGCCTTAATCGAAATCGATCGCAAACTTTCTCACGCCAACTCAAGACAACACAGCCTCTATCAATTATCACCAGCCTTCTTGCTGGAATTATCAGAGAGCGGTCAGATTATAAAAGGCAATGACATTGTAGCGAAATGGCTCAACTATGATGAGAGTGATCAGTTCTTTGATTTCTTCGAGGGAGCCCAGCGACTAAGATTTGAGAGTCAATTTGAACAAGCGCGCGAAAGTAAAAAACGAAGAGTCTTCCATCTCGCGGCCGACAAACTTCTCTCTTTTCCTATTCATACGCAGTGGACTGTTACCTGGAATGACCAATCTCATTCATATTTTTGTGTCGCCCACGATGTTACTGACTCAACTAACATCGAACAGTTGCGTGATCAAATCAGTCGCTACCTCACCATCGAGTTAGGTGCTCCCCTCAAGACAATTACCTCTTTAATCGCTCAAAGCAAACAAATTACCCTGAGCGAAGGGCGCGATAGCTGGACTAATAAACAATTAGCAGCGATAACAAATAATCTTGAGCGCTTGACCAATCTACTCAATCAATTAGACCACTCTACCGATCCGAGCAACATCGAACAAGCCAGCGCTCAAGGGGTCTGCTCTAACAAAATTGCCATCAATCACGCCACCGAAGCAGTTCGCAGCTTAGCTCAGAGCAAGTCAGTGCAGATTGTGGCCAAAGTGGAATGGGCCATGGTGCGCTGCACAGAATCTGAGCTAGAGCGCGTTTTAATCAATCTCATTTCAAATGCAATCAAATATACGCCGCAGGGTAGCCGCATTGAAGTACTTTCGCAGCCCGAGAAAGGCTACACTGACTTTTCTAAAGATTCAATAGAAATGGTTCGTCTTACAGTTATTGACCAAGGCTCAGGCATCCCGGAACATGCCAGACAAGAGGTATTCGCCCCATTTAAGCAACTTGCCAACGCCAAAACTGTAGCGACCCCCTCAACCGGGCTCGGTTTAAGTGTCTGCAAAACTATTGTCGAGCGAAGCGGCGGCAAAATCTGGGTAGAAAACGCCAAAAGTGGTGGCGCCGCCTTCAACTTCTTACTACCGGCAGACCGAGCCGGGGGCCAAAAATTAATCGATTAATGCCCGGCCAAAAAAGGTTATAAAGTCGTATTTCCTGGGTATTATGGGTGTCTATCCAGGCCTTAGAGAAGGAAAATATGTTCGACCGATTCAAAAATGTTATGAAAGGCATGCTCAACCAGGGCGTCAGCAAACTTGAAACGCCTGCCATACTGGCAGAGCAAGCCCAAATGGAACTAGAATCGGGGCTGAAGAAAGTAAAAGAAGCTGTAACAGTGGCTGTTACTAACGAAAAGATGTTAGAGACACAGCTGCAAAAGAACAAAGACGACCTCGCTATGTGGGAAAAGCGAGCAATGATGGCAGTTGAGCAAAATAATGATGAGCTTGCCCGCCAGTGTATCGCTAAGAAAAAAGAATTTAGCGAACACGTGCAGTCTCTCAGCACTCAACTGACCGAGCAAAAAAATAGCACCGCAGCCATGAAGCAGAAGCTCAGCGAAATCGAAGAAGAATATCGCGAATTCAAGGTGAAGAAGCAGGCCATGCTCGCCCGGGCTAAGGCAGCTGATGGTGTGGCCAAAGCCAACGAGTTGATATCTGGTAGCGCCAGTGGTGGCTCAAGCATGGACAAATGGGAAGAGAAAATTAGAGACAAAGAGAATCGCAACGAAGCCTTGAAAGAGCTAAGTGGCAGCACAACCGATAAGCATTTTGACGATGCTGCCAAAAGTCTTGATCTTGACGATGAGCTAGCGGCACTTAAGGCAAAAATGACCACGCCAAAACTAATTGAAGACAAAACTGATGCCAAGACAATTGTTGACGCCAACGTACCGATGATTCGCAAAAATCAGCCAGAAACCGAGCTAGAAGTAATCGACGCTGAAGTTGTCGACGAAAACAAATAGGTAAAAATTAAAAGGAACTTTCTAGTGGTTATTCCGTCAGCTGGCAAGGCAACGGGAGAACCAACATGTCAGACGAAGAAAAAGACCTAGCTAAAAGCACTAATTCTGGTACTTTTACCCAAGCAAAACAGCGTCTAGCCTCGCATCCAGAGGCAAAACCAGAAGTATTAGAGAAACTGGCAGATAAGAGCAATAGTGAAGTAGTAACCCGAGTGGCAGAAAATGCCCAGGCCATGCCAAGTACACTTGAAAAGCTCTCTACCCATGAATCTGCCGCAGTTCGTTCTGCCGTTACCAAAAATCCCAATACCTCAAATGAAGTTTTGACTAACCTGGCCCACGACGAACATCCAGATGTGCGCTTTGAACTAGCTGGAAACGCCCACACCCCAGTAAAAATACTGGAAGCGCTTAAGGAAGACGAGAATCCTTATGTGGTCGACAGAGCAGAAAAGACCCTGAAAGCCGTCAAAAGCGTACTAGAAACGGCCGATGAACTACTAATGCACTGTGATTATGCCCAGGCCGAAGCAGCTTACAAGACATTGATTAGTGCTTTGGAGACTCTGATTGGCGCCGAGCACCCAGAGGTGGCAGCGGCCCGCCACAAACTGGCTGCGGCTCTAGCCGGACAAAATAAAGACTGCGAATCGCAAGCAGTAGAAAAGCTGGCAAAAATAACAGTTGAAGCCTTGAGAGAAGCTAAATCTGCTTCTTAGTCGACTTTATCACCTTGAGAAAGTCAATTTGGCCCACTGGCCAAGCGCGACTGACAATCTGCCTTGCTGGCATGCCAGCGGAGCCCACTTCTGACAAATCTTGCAAGACGACTTCCCCTTCATGAGCAGGGCTATCGCCTGACTTAAGATTGCGCACCGAGAAGCATAACTCGTGAGCACTGCGCCAACACGGCGCGGAGCCAAATGAGCCACTGAGATTGGCCTCGCTCTGGGGCAAGGCTTTCTCTAAAACCGTAACTTCACCGCTATTGCCATCGGCATTGAGACTTATTACTCTCACCGCCCCTTTTTCACCCAGTATGGCTATCTTTGTGCCGTCTTGATTAGGCTCGAAAGTGTCAAGAGCGGAAGCCAATGCTGGCCCGGCAACGGCAATTTGCTCTAGACTAGCTTTTTTCTCTTTATTGGCTGGCCGATAGCGAAATAAGGCCCGTTCTTGCAAACCAAACATAACACCACAGGCAGGTAACTTCACTGGCGTCGAGCTAAATAACAGACTGCCATCTTCCAGGGTACGAAGGCGGCTATTACTGGTCAATTCGCCGGCACATTGAGCTAAATCCCGCCGCGACGAGTGAGCCAGCAGAGCCCCATTATGGTCTGCCACCGGCAAATTGCAAATGGTCGAGACCGGAATGAAAGTGATGTAACCAGAATCTCTTGGCGACAGCTCTCTAAAGAAGTAGAGAGAGCGACTATCTCTTGCCCAGTCTGGCTTAGAAACATTGACCGCCACAACTTTGAGTGCCCCAGTTAGAGTGACAACCGATAGCTTATGCCGCCCCTTATGAGCTTGCGAAATAGCTGCCAATTTTCCGTTAGGAGAAAGGCGCAAATCATCAATTGGCACGGAGGTTTTGAATAGAATCGGACCGGCGGTTGCCTTCACATCTTTAATGTCGCCATTGAAATCAAATAGCTGCACATAATCAAGAGTGCTATCGGGGGCCTTAACACCGGCTTTAGTCAAATGGTGTTTAGTGCGGCGATAGCTAAGCAAGGCATGATGATTATCAGGCAGCCAGCGAAAACATAAGACTTGGCCAAAGTTTGGCCCCATCATTGGTTTAGAGATACTATCAAGGTCAGCCAGTCGAAGCTGGTCGGCCAGCACCGCCATGCGCTTGCCATCAGGCGACCAAGAGAGGCGTTCTTCAAAGTCGCAAGCGCCAAGAACGGTAATAGAGAATAACGCGGCAGTAATAAGCTTAAGTAGTTTCATAGCTTCCTAACAAACAATCGATGGAAATTAGCCGGGACATAATATAGTCACTCAGCAATTTCCATCGATTGCGGCATTCTGGTTTTAAAGCCTACTGAGCTTTTGCCACCTTGCTCAAGTTACCCGCACATTTGCGGCACTCATCGGCACAGGCCTTGATATTTACATCAGCATTTACAGTGGAACCACCGCAAGCCTTGATGCACTCATTACAGGCATCAACAGCTATAGCAGCGGAACGTTTCTGAAAAGCAGATGCATTACCAATGAATTCAGATGATGACTTGCAAGCAGTAATAACATCTTTGAGAGCATTGGTCATCGAGGCCTTGCCGTAGTTGCCTTTTTTAGTGACACAATAATTGAGTGTCTTAGCGGCAAAATTAGCACACGAGTCACAATTGTTCTTAGCGATTTCAGCAGTAGTTTGAGCTGAAGCGCGGAGCGAATAGGCATTAAGAACAAAGGCGCAGAGCACCATAATCAGCGAACTTATCAATTTCTTCATAGCTTATCTAATCCTCTAATTATCTAACGACCACAGTGCTGTCCAACTTGGCTTGCAGACGGTTCAAATCATCAGTCATCACAGTCGCACCGGTGGCGCTGATCGAAGCACCATTGCGGTAGCCAGCTTCACGAGCCGATAGAGCGGTCAAATCAGACTTAAACTGCAACAGTTGATCTTTGGTGATATGACCGAAAGCATATTCATCTTCAATACGTCTAGTCAGTTGAATTTTGCGGAAAGTGAGATCGTCTGCCAGTGTTAGACGTCCATCGACGGTGACAAATTGCGGAGCAATGACACTTGAATAAGTCTTTTCAGTAATCGGAATCAAACGACTCGACACTGAATTGAGACCAGAACCCATTTGTATTGCCCGACTATAAGTGACCACACTAGAAGAAGAAGCATCATAAGGAGTTACAACCGCTAATTCTTGACGCATTAGCTCAGCTTGAGCAGCGGCTAGACGACCTTTAGCCTGGGCCTCGGCAATCTGTGCTTCAAGATCTCGGCGGCGCGAATCAATTGATAGAAGCAGAGTTGGAGTAGCCGGGGCCACCGCCACATCGACAATGTTGCCATACTGATCGACCATTGCCACCATAGCCCTGGTGCTCTCATCAACAATGACATAGCCATTAGAGAGTGGAGCGCCATTAACCAAATGGGTAACAGTATTGTAAGAACCTTGTGCCACACCGGTTATCGGGTCTACAACAATGTAGCTGGAAGAACTCGGTAGAACATAGGTGGTAGAGAAACTAGTTGGTGAGCCACTTGAGCGAGTAGAAGAGGTAGTTGTAGTTACCTGGGTATCAGCATTAGCGGCAAGAGAGCCAGTTAATGCGAAGCCCGCTAAGAAGGCATATACGAATGTATAACGGAAGGTTTGCGTGCGACGCATAATTTTTTCTCCATCTGCTGTAATTTGATCTTTCAGCAGGCAGAGACTGCTGGAACCCGGAGAAGTTCCAGCAAATTCAATTTAGCTTGTCAATTAATCACTTAGTTATTGCCAAGCCATCAACGACTTCTGCATTTGCCAGCTTTAGCAGTTGATCAGGCTGAAGCACAACTTTGGTGGAGCGATTGCCACCACCCAAGATTATTTCAAGAGAGCTAGCCATCACGGCAGCATCTACATATATTGGAATATCAGGTAAGCCAAAGGGAGTAACTCCACCAATTTGCATGCCTGTCAGAGCCATGGTCTGATCAGCCGAGGCAAACGAAACTTTTTTGGCACCAAGCAATTTCGACACCGTTCTATTGACGTCTAGCTTAGTATTGGCCAAGACAATGCAACAAGCAAAGCGAACTGGCTCACTCTTAGTGGCAACGATAATGGCATTAGCTGACTGTCCCAGCTGAAAACCATACTTTTCGCAAAAGAGTGCCGTATCGGCAAAATCTGGATCACATTCAAAAACACTATATTGCAGCTGGTGCTGCGCTAAAGCATCCGCCACAAGGTCATGTAGCTTCCCTGTTTGTTCGATCAATTCCACCTCTCTTTTTTCAATTACATATACAGACCAGGTAGCCAAGCGTTAAAATATCAAGCCTGAGCAATTATCATGCATTAATTTGGCTAGGAATAGTCGATAATTCTACTGACTCTAAAAAGGATTCAAACTATGCAGCGGTGGTTCGCACTAGCCCTAGTAATTCTCACAGTTCAGCCCGCCTTTGCTGCCACATGGGATGAACACAACAAAGCTGGCCTTGCCGCTCTCCATGACGGCAATCTGGAGGAAGCTGAAAAAGAGTTTGCTGCCTGCCGCAGACAAGCCGAAAAAAGTGGTGCCCGTTATGGCAATTTTGCCACCACATTGATAAACCAGGGCTTACTTTACGATAAAAAAGACAATGTGGCCGAATCTGAAAAAGACTACAAAGAAGCACTGGGCATATACGAAAAATCGTTTGGCAAAGATGCCATTCAAGTTTCTAACGCCCTCAATGGCTTGGCTGACCTATACCGCCATCAAAAGCGTTATCCCGAAGCTGCTCCGCTCTACCTGCGGGCTAAACAAATTAGAGAAAAAATTGCACCAGATCATCCTGATTATGCCGACACTCTCAATGGTCTAGCCGATGTCTATCGCAAGACCGGCAAGAATGCTGATGCGGCTATTCTCTACACAAAAGTGCTCGATATTCGCAAAAAGGCTTTTGGTGCTAATCACCCCAAAACCGCAAAGTCACTGGAAAACTTAGCCAGCGCCTATACAGCAAGTGGCAAAATCGATATGGCTGAGCCCGTTTATGAAAACCTTGTGGCCACCCGAGAAAGCCTAGGTGGGCTAGAAGACCCTAAAGTTGCTCAAGCCCTAGAAGATATGGCTACTGCTCTAACTCAAAGCGGCAAGTACAAAAAGGCAGAAAGCCGATACAAGCGCGCGCTGGCCATCAGAGAGAAGAACGCTAAAGCAGATCCAGCAGCACTTTCCAATTGCCTCACCGGTTACAGTGCCTTGTTGCGCAAGACCGGTCTCAATGATGAAGCAGCAAAGATGGAAGCCCGGGCAAAGAAACCTGCTGGCAAACCCAGCGCCAAAAACTAATGCACCACTAGTGATGGCCCGTGCTAAGACTAGGTTTAACCCAAGTACCTATGCCATACTGCTATTTCTAAAATTGCAGGTACAATTAACGGGTATCAAACCGCCGAGGCTAGAGTGAATGACTTCCCAAGAGCCAATTAGTGCTCCCCAGAAGCAAATTGCCGTAATGCTTGTAGAAGATCACCTAATTACCCGCATGGGTCTGAGGTTTGCTCTTGAGCAAGTAGGCGATCTAAAAATAGTAGCTGAAGCCGAAGATGGCAATAGCGCCGTGACAACAGCTCTTCAAATAAAGCCTAATGTCATCCTTATGGATATTGGCTTACCTGGCATTAATGGCATTGATGCGGCGCAACAAATCAAAAGCAAAGAACCTTCAATATGCATTGTCATGTTGACATCGCACAATCTTGACGAAGATATCCTGGCTGCTCTCGCGGCCAACTGCGATGGCTATTGTCTCAAAGACGTGGCAGCAGACCAACTTGTCAATGCCATAAGAACAGTCAACAATGGTGGCATCTGGTTAGATCCACCAATTGCCAAGCGGGTCATTCGCGCCTTTGTAGAACAGAAGCCAGTAGCGGCGCCAGTTAATAGCAGTACTCTCTCTGAGCGAGAATTAGAAGTGCTAACCCTCGTGGTAGAAGGGTTGAGCAATCAACAAATAGCCGAGCGCTTAATTCTCAGTACTGAAACCATCAAAACTCACATGCGTCATTTGATGGAAAAGCTTGCGGTTTCAGATAGAACCCAGGCAGCAGTAAAAGCTTTACGCACCGGCTTAGTTTAGACAATTTACCCTGGCTTAGAAGTAAAAAATAAACCGCTTATCGGCAACTTCACTGTAATAGTAGTGCCTTCTTCTGCGCTACTGTCACAAGTTATGCGCCCCTGATGCAACTGAGCAATTCGATGGCAGAGATAAAGGCCAAGACCGGTTTTAGCAACATAGGTTTTGCCCGGTACACCTTGCCAGAACTTTGGAAGCATACTTGTTCTCACCTCATCTGGCATAGGTTTGCCAAAATTATGAATGCGCACACAAAATTTAGAATCGACCAATTCAGCTGAGACACTAATCAACTGACCGCCATCACTATATTTGAAAGCGTTATCGAGTAAGTTGGAGAACAGTGTGCGCAGTGCATCTTTATCACCCCAAATGCGACAGGCTGATGCCGGCACATCGAAAGAACAATCGATTTCTATCTCGTGGGCCTGCGAAAATTGTCGGACACAATCGAGCAGAAACTCTTTGGCATTGATAATGACGCGACTGAGATCGCTGCCCACTTCATAGCGGTATATTTCAAGCAAGCGCTGAACAAGCTGCAACTGATTCTTATTGGCCTGTTGCATCACCATCAAGGCTTCATTTTGCACCGCATTTAAGTCACCAAGCTGTCCGCGAAGCAAACCACTGAGCAAATTCTCTGTACCAATCAAAGGTATGCTCATATCGTGGGCCAAAGTAGCAATAAAATCTTGAATAGCAGCCATTCTTAGGGTCTGCTCTTCCGAGCGCCGGCGTTGAATGGCATAGCGAATGCTACGCACTAGCGACTCATTGCCAACATTTTGCTTTACCAGATAGTCTTGAGCCCCCAGACTGACAGATTGCAGGCCAAGTTGCTCACTATCACTACTGGTCAAAATAATTATTGGGCAGCCGTCGACAAATTCTCTAGCTCGACTCAAAGACTCAAGGCCGCGACTATCGGGCAAATTAAGGTCAAGCAACACAACATCAGGTCTCTCATCTTTCAAATAGCGCTGGGCTGACGCCATATCGCTCACCCTTTGCACATCGAACTGCGGCTGTGTGCGAGCAGCAAGAAGTCTTTTGACATACTCACAATAGAATTTGTCGTCTTCAATCATGAAGACATTTACTTGCTGCAAATTCTCATTGGTTGCCATTTATATCTAAAATCTCTTCAGTGCAAGTAACTTGCAAATCAGTTGGTTGATTAGGCTGTATACGTGGCCATTACAGTGATCATACCCTCTTCCGGCAGAAACACATCCCCCAGATGGTTAGCCGAAAGGGTGAGACGGCCCTTAAATACGTCCGCAGGGTGATAGCTAATTTATGACAAGCCAGGGAAAATTAGATTGTGGCAAAGCCATGACAAGAAGGTACCCAACGGGTTGCACATGACAAAAGAGCAAAAGCTAGACAAGCAGTTGAAAATATTGATTGTTGACGACGATGCTTTTTTTCGTCAGCTACTAAATCGCATACTTTCAGCCGCTGGCTATAAAGTAATTGAAACAAGCAGTGTAAGGGATGCCATTTGTGCCTTAAATCAACTGCCCGATTTGGCCATCATCGACTACCGCATGCCGGGTAGTGACGGAGCCAATTTTATTAAAGAGCTGAGAGCAAATTACTACAGATTTCCGATTGTCTTTTGCTCAGGGGCGGTAATTGACCATGAAACTTTTGCTTCAATGGTCAATACCTATCAAGTCGATATGATTATTCAAAAACCAATACATCCCGAAATGTTCGTGCAACAAATTGCCGAATTATTTGAGCCGCGAGATGACAGAGCTAGATTGGCCGAGCTAGAAGCCGAGCTAGAAAGAGATCTGCAAGCAGATTTGCGTTTAGAAGCAAAAGAGACAACCTTAAACGAGAAAAAACAGCTCAGCAAAGAATCTGACCAGCAAGAGCTTTTGCTTACAGAAACAGAAGGCGCTCGAGCAATAAGAGAAACAGAACAGGCCATAGCCGAACTAGCCTGTATCTACTTGCTTGAGCTGCCAGATGAGCTAAAGCAAATGACCACAGAGATACTAATGGCCGCAGAAAAAGGCGATGCCAGCAGTCTGGGTAAAGCCAGCTATAGAGCCCACCAAATCAAAGGTACCTCAGGCTCTCTTGGCTTTGACGCTCTCAGCCAGATTGGCTCAGTCTTAGAAAGACAACTTATAGCTGTGAGCAAACAAGATCTCACTAGCGCAGATCTCAATTGGGAAGAAATTTTAGCTCTAGTAGAACAGGCGAGGACCTGGATTGAGAATAAGCTAGCCGAGATGAATTCAGCGGCAATACCAGAAAGAACCGAGGCAACAGATAATGCCCAGGCAAAGAGCAGAGTGTTGCCACCAAGAGTTTTGATAGTGGCTAGCGATCAAGAACTAATTGACACACTAACAAGTGGGCTAGAAGAAGAGCATATGGCCGTAACTTCTCTAACTAGCAGCATGGAAGCTTTTAGCGTGCTAGATGATTTTCAACCAGAGCTGGTGCTGCTGCAAGAGACAATGCCAAGCGTTAGCGGTAATGATATTTGCCGGATGATTCGCTGCAACTCACGCTGGAAAGCCTTACCTATACTGATCTTAATCGATACAAAAGGCTGCACAGCAGAATCACGTCAGAAACTATTTGAAGCCGGTGCCAGTGATTTCATTCTCACCCCCTTGGCCCCCCTCGAACTACTGGCAAAGATCAAGCTTCACCTGGAACTGCCAGCCATAAATCAACAGCTGGCTTTCTAAGCAAGCCAAGCGCTGTAGCGGGCTTTGTAATATAGCAGCAACAAAATGGAACTAATTTACAGGTAGTCAGTCTACTGCCACTATCTGATAGTCTTTGCAATGCCATAAATTAAAAGGAACACCCATGCCTCAGAAGAATTCTGCCTTACCCCTTTTGCTTTCCCTTTTTACTCTTTCAACTCTCTCACTGGGCCAACCCGCTTCAGCCGCACCAAGAGTGACTACTACTACCAGAACCACAAGTACCACAGTGACTAAGAGAGTACCGGTATGGGCTGCCAAACTAAAGGTGCCATATCGCTCCTGGTTGCCTCTTAACCAACCTAAAGAAGTATTGCTTTGTGTTCACGGTTTAGGCTTTAGCAGCGCCTCCTTCTCCGAATTTGGCAGAAGCATGGCTGGTCGTGGCTTTGCTGTTTACGCTGTAGATGTGCGTGGTTTCGGTCAATGGGCCAAGCGCAAAGGTCAAGATACAGTAGATTTTGAAGCCTGTTTGCTAGACATAGAGCAAGCTCTGAAATCGTTGCGCAAAGCTTATCCTGGCGTGCCTGTATTCATGGTGGGAGAATCCATGGGCGGAGCCATTGCTATGGCTGCTACTGCTCGCCATCCAGAACTAGTAGATGGTTTAGTTTCATCAGTACCATCAAGCGACCGCTACTTTAAAATCGGCGGCGAGATTATTGTCGGCGCTCACTATTTAGAAGATCCAGACAAAAAAATTGACCCTGAAATCATTGATAAAATCAGCACAGACGAGCGAATGAGAGCTCAAATGGAGAGCAATTCCATGAACCGGCTGAAATTGTCACCGAAAGAATTGAAGCAATTTGAGACCTTCATGAAAAGCAATTTCGACAATGCTCATCTCATTGAAAAGCCACCAGTGTTGATGCTAGCCGGCTTCAAAGACAAGCTCGTCAAGCCAGAAGGCACCATCGAACTCTTCAATGCCCTATCTACCCAAGACAAACTCTTGATGATTATTGGTGATGGCGAACACCTGTTGCTTGAAGAGAATCAATTGACCAATCAACTAGCTCAGATGCTCAACGTCTGGATTACAGACGAAGGCAGAACATACAGAAGTAACCGCCACTAAGCGCCCTGAAACTTAGTTAGGACGAATGCTAATGCGGAAAGGCGCAGCGGGCAAATTCTCAACATTAAAGAGAGTAGCCTTAGCTGCGTCTTTCCAGTCGTAACGAACCTCAATGGGGTTAACAATCTGCGGGCTGCTAACCAGCAGATCACGATCAACAATTTTCACTTCAGCCGGGAATATTCGCCCTTTGGTATCAATCATTTCAAAACCAGTAGGCTGACCAACTTTAAGACGCAGAGCTAAGCCATCTTTAGCGTTGCTAAAATGCACCTTAATAGCCGAGCCTTGACTGTCATAGCCCTCATAAAGCGGGCCAAAAGCTGCCTTGTTTCCTTCAAACAACTTAGTGAGAATGGCCTGACTGAGGCGAGCAGGCAATCCATCTAACTGATTCAAGCTATGGTGCTTAGCGTAATCAGTAGTAACAATCATAGAAGTAGACCCAACCGCTAGAGCTGAGGCTTGGGCATCGCGCATATTCACCCAAGAATTTTCAACACCAATGCAGGCTGCCAGTGAATTTATGTCAAAAGTATTGGAAGCAACAGCACTACTCGGCAGCTGTATAAAGAAAAATGGAATATCTGGCTCTTGGGCCCAGCGAACACGCCAATCGCGAATTAACATCGGCAATAATTTGCGATAGCTAACAGCTTGCCCCAAATCATGTAGACCTTGATACCAGACAACGGCTTTGAGAGCATAACCGACCAGGGGCGCCACCATGCCATTGTAAGCAACACAGGGTTTAGAAACGCTGCTCAATGTCGGCTTGCCATCAGGGGTGGTGGCAGCCTCCGCTGCTTTAAGACTGGGATCTAGAATCGGCCGAAAGACCGACATCTGCATTAAGCGATCTTTTGAAATCCATGATGCAATTGGAGTTTCAGGATAAGAACAATCGATGATACCAACTGGCACTTTTAAATTCGCTTCTAGATTACGGCCAAGATTGTAAGCAAGAGCAGAGCACTCAGCCAATGTAGCCTTATCGCCACCACTACTATTATTGTTATTGCTAGAGCTGACCTTCCAGCTCCCCGTAAGCACAGCAGAAGGATTGGCGCTGACCTTCTTGGGCACAAGGAAAAAACGCAACTTATTGCTAGAACTACTAGAACTGCTGGAGCTACCCACAGCATGTTCAGAAGGAGGAAGACTCTTCAACGAGTCAAGCAATTCACTCTGTCCAGCGCAGAGAAAGACTTCGCCCACTTGCACATCTTTAAAGACCAGAAGATTCTCGCCCTGCACCTTCAGTTCACGGGTCGGACCTAGCTCGGCTTCTTCCAGCACCACATGCCAATTGCCACTCTTACTGGCGACACAACTGGCGTGTTGATTACCAAAACTAACTTGCACCTTTTCTGCCGGCTTTGCCGTACCCCACACCTTAATGGGCACATCTTGCTGCAAGACCATATGGTCAGAAAATATTCCAGGCAACTTCACGGCCGCAAAAGCAGGCTGACTGAGAAATGAGAGCAGGACAATTAACAGGACTTTTCTCAAAAACAATTTCTTACCGATGGCCGGGATTTAAGTATCACAAGTATTTCAAGAGTTCAAAGTATCAGATAGCTTTAGCCCCAGGTGTGAAAATTGTCTCACTAGCACTAAGTAGCCAGAACGGTTGAAAAGAAGTAAGTGATGCGCTGAATTAGGCCTTTGGTCGAACCCTGATTTACCCAACAATGTAAACTGGCAAAAGATCATAGAATAATTCGCAGAGCTCCTGACAATCTACGTATGAACAATTTTTCGCGAGAACTTGCCAAATTTCTTCTCGCCCTAGCCCTGCTAGGCCTGGAGCTAGGGCACGTTCATGCAGTTGCCGCCGAGCCCCCGCAAATTGCCATGTCAGCCAGCGAAATAGCCTCCATTAAGAAGCTCAGAGCGCTAAAAAAAGCCGAAAATTTCAAACAAATTGCCATTGCCTTAAAGGCCATAAAGCCCAATGGTCATAGCCTCAATTACTGCCTGGAAGTACCCAGGGCAGTGACCAGCAGCGCCCACAACATTCAGGCAATCGTAGACTTTCTCACCATGGCCATTGCCATCTATCCCCAAAGCGACCAACTCTATCTAACTCGTGCTGATACCTGGCTTGAGGTAGATGAAAGCGAACTGGCAGAGCCCGACATCCGACGGGCCATAGAATTAAACCCGCGCTCCTGGAAAGCCCATTCTGAGCTAGGTGAGTTCTTGCGCAATCAGCAAAAGTACAAAGAGGCTCTGACTGAGGTGGAAAAAGCCATAGCGTGTGGCGGCCCTAAAGGCAAACTTTATGACCAGAAAGCTGAACTCCACATACAAATGTTTCAGCTAACGCAGGCTGAACAAGCTTTTAGAGAAGCAATCAAGAACACTAATCCTGCCGAAGCATGGATGCCACGTCAGCACCTGGCGCGCATGCTCTGTAGTAGCAAACGTTTTAATGAAGCCCTAACTGAATTCAAGTTGCTGGGAGGGGCAAATCCCAAGCCCGAATTTAGAGTCGACATCGCCACCTGCTTGGTTGGTTTAGGAAAGTACAAAGAAGCCCTCAACTTTCTCACTGGAGATTTTCCAGAAGAGTTCAATCTTTCCAGTCATAGACTGAAGAAACAGTGTTTTGTTGCCCTCAAAGATTCAGCCCGAGCCAAACAAGAAGATCAGATTATTGCCAAGCTCAGTGCCGACTTCTAACATTTTTGCTATAGTGAGTCCATGAAAAAGCGCCTGATATTTATTGGATTAATCGGTGCGGCTGTAGCCGCTGGAATTGCTCAAAATGAAGCTGTTTCTAAAGTCGAGCAACCGAAATATGCCGTCATAGAAAACTATGGCGCCATCGAAATTAGACAATACGACCCCACAGTCGTGGCCGAAGTAGAAATCGCTGGAGACCAGAAAGAAGCCCTAGAAACTGGTTTTCGTGTGTTGGCTGGCTATATTTTCGGTAAAAATCAATCCAATCAAACTTACAGTACGCAAAAAATTGCCATGACAGCCCCAGTGTCACAGCAAAAGAGCGAGAAAATCCCTATGACTGCCCCAGTTACCGCTGAGGCCCATGGCAGTATCTGGAAGATTCGCTTTACCATGCCGTCTCAGTACAGCCTAGCTACCTTGCCCCAGCCTAAGGATGAGCGCATTCACCTGATGGAAGTGGCTGGCGAAAAAGTGGCAGCTATCCGCTTCTCTGGTCTAGCCAGCCAAAAAGACATGGAAAAGAAGGCCGAAGAGCTAGAAACATTTTTGATCAAGAACAATAAAAAGAGCCTTGGCGAACCAGTCCACGCCTACTACAATCCGCCTTGGACCTTGCCATTTATGCGCCGCAACGAAGTGTTAATCAAGCTTTCCAGTTAATATTTTCGCCTGCCAAAAGTTAGACAGAATTTGGCCCTAATGTAGTTGCCAAGGAACTCCCCCCGTTCCTGACACCCACCAGGGATTCTGAAAAACATTTGGAGGTTCGTTATGGGCAGTGATTCAACAAACAGCTTTGTTGCAAAAGATTGTTTCGAAAGCCGTCACTCAAGAGCAGAGCAATGTGACTTAGTCTCACAAACTTACTCTTTTGCTAACCCTTGTGAAAATCAAATTGGTCGGCGCATTCTCCCCGAAGTCTATCCGACTTTCGAGCCACAAAGAATGTTCAATAGAAATGGCAGCGAAATCTCCTTCGACGAATTCGATCGAGTGACAGCCATGAGAGATGCCGCAAACCGCAACTTCGAATTTAAGTACGATCGCAAAAGCGGTGAGCTGAACCAGGTCAAAAATGAATATGGCACCTGGCGCAGACACAAGCACACTGATGAATGGAGATCTGACAATGGTGGCAAATGGCGCGGAGAGATCGAAGTTAATGCCCGCGGCTATTCTTATACCAATTATGACGCCAATCAGGGCCGCGGCGATCGCACAGTCTATCGGCCAGACGGTAGCAAAGCCGTTGAATATTTAGGACCAAATCGTGAAGTCTTCTCCCGCCATAGAGAAGATAGAAATGGCAATATCGCCGACGAAGATCTTCGTCATGGCAAAATCAAATATATTATGAATAACGGACGCCGAACCGATCGCGACCTCAACGACAACTCAGTAATTGTATTTGACCGCGACGGCAACTTGACGGCCATGAGAGATGCTGGCGGAAAAAAATTCAACTTCTCAGACTTTGACGATCGCGGCCGTCCTCAATCAATGAAAGACGAAAGAGGCAGCTGGACTCGTCATGGCCAAGATCGCTGGATCAACAATGCCACAGGCAAAAGCTGGTTCGGTGAAGTAGAAATTGACAAAAACGGAGTTTATTCTTATACAGAAAACGGCCGTAAAGTGACTCACAATAGAGATGGAAAAACCATAATCAATGACCGCGGCATCATCAGTACAGTTGATAAAGACGGCAGCAAAATCGATAGTTTTGCCGATGGCGATAAAGTTCTAGATGGTGCCAAAGCGGCAATTCAATTTAAGGTGGTCAAAGGCGAAACAAAAATGGGCGTCTTAAACACATTTGGTGCAGAAGCCGAAATTGTGCACGGTAAAGACGAAACCCATGCAGTAATACACAGCAAGCCAGAAAGCGCCGTAAGAGCTATGCAAGAAGGGCGAGTTGTTTATAGTTTCAATCACAACGACAAGAACAATCGCGCCGGTAACGCCGATATTGTTCTAGCACCAGCAGAAGTGGCGGTGCTCGACCGCTACAGAAGAAGCAACCCTGACCAAGATATTGTCGTAATGGCCTGCTATGACAAACAAGCTCATGGCATGAGGTATCAAATCTACGGCGGTCTGGATTTGGCTAGCACCAAAACCGGTGACACCATAAAAGCAGGTGAGATCATCGGCCGCGCTGGCGACCAGGGCTATACCTATGCCGCTCGCAGACAAAGACTTACTGGTAAATCAGTAGACTTGATGATTCAAGGGCAGCGCTAGCAAACTTATATCTAGACAGCAAGCAGCAACTATTCAGTTTTTCACGACGGGGCAGATATTGCGAGCGTTATAAACAGTTATAGCGCTCGCGATCATCTGCACTATTTTTAGCAAAATAAGCAAAGAGTCGGTAACCATGGCAGCACAAAGAGAACACTCAGAAAACCATAAAGGCAAAGAGCTCCGGCAAAAGACTGAGACTACTCACCTTCTAGAGTCTCACAGCCAGAGTCAAAAAAAAACAGACACACTAAAAGCAATAACGGCCCATTCAGACAATGGCAAAGCAGCACAAAAACACTTACCTCAATTAGAGATCTTCGACCACAAAAAGCTACAAGATAAAGTTATCGACGGCAACCACAAACACAAAGCAGAAGAGCGCTTACAGGCCGCTCACAGTCTCTACAAAAATAATCACAAGCAGTTTTCGCAAAACGATCATAGTGGAAAAAGCCATCACTATAAAATAGTAGAACAAAAGAACGAAAAAACTCACGCCACAAGAATCACCGTACTCGAAATTGACGGCAAGAATGCTCGGCTCACCCTTGATGGCACCATGGACCAGAGCGGGAAATTTGCTGCCGTTGAAGAACAAACTAAACTGCAAAACAAACGAGAAATTAAACCAGAACAGGAAGTTAGACACAAAGAAAGAAGGCACATCGAAAGAAAACATATTGAGGAAGATTCACCAAGCCATAGAAGACATAGACAGCAGCGCGAACATGCCGGTCAAAGCCACAGGTCAGCCCTCGATAGCTACTCACAACCCCGGCATAGCAAAGCTATCAACAGCGACGACAATGAGCGGACCAGGCAAGCATTTGCCCAGGGTGCAAATCTATATCAAAATTTGCCTAGCGATCGATTAATCAAGCTCGACAACGGCATGGTCTACTTACGCTCAAAACTTGCAGTAGATGCCGATGGTGGCTCAGACTGGCGCAAAGACCGCTACGGCCAGGCCACCACAAGCCTCACCAATGCTGACGGCAGTGCTCTTGATGCTAATAGAGTCAACTATTTTGTGCTGCCCATGACTGACGAATACAAACAAATGGGAATCAAACTCGGTGATCTGACCTGGGTACGCAATAGCAGAACAGGCAAAATGGTAGCGGCAATTTTTGGCGATCACGGCCCCAAGAGAAAAATTGGCGAGGGGTCACAGGCCCTCTGTCGCGCTCTTGGCTTGAGCGGCGACCCCAATCATGGTGGCACAGACAAAAAAGAAATCGAATTTCTCATCCAACCTAAATCAGGCAATGGTAAAGGTGATATCGCCAAAGACCAGGGCATGATGGTGGCTAGACTTGCTCCTCCGCCCCAGGCCAGTTCTAAAATAGGTGAGCGCATCGTTGCCAGCGCCCAGGCCGCCGAGGGAGAAAAACTCTGGCGAGCTGAAGCCACAGCTACCAGAAACGGCCGCCTCGGCTGTGCCATATCAACCTCAGAAGTACTAGCCCAAGCCGGTCTTGATATCGACAAAGAGACCGGAGCCTGTGCCCTGGTTGAACAATTACAAGATCGGGGCTGGAACAAAGTGGCAGTCTCCCAGGCCCAACCAGGCGACGTGATTTATGGCGCTAGACCGGGTAAAGAGGCGGCCGCAGGCGGTGGCAATGCCCATGTCGGCATCGTCGGCGAGCGCCAGGACGGCAAACTAATGGTCTATGCCAATGTCTCAGCCACCGGCCGCTGGACCCACGAAAGTGCTAACCGGGCCTTCAGCCCCAACCGTTTTGGCAATCAAATTTGGGCATTCCGTCCACCCCAGTCTTCGCAGGGATGATCTTGGGTTAAACTACTGCCATATGTCTAGCACTAAGTTTGGCCCCTTCAATCTAACCCTATCGCGCAAGGCAATTATTCTTGTCTCTGTGCCTCTAATTTTCGAATTGCTTTTCGTTGCTGGCCTCGTTACCCTGCTTGAGCAAGCCGAGCAGGAAAGAGCACGAGAAGCCCATGCCCGAGACGTGGCCACCCATGCCAATTCACTCTTGCGACTGCTATTAGATGCTGGTATTTCTAGCATACTGAGCTATTTAACCGAGTCTGAAAGTCATCGTATGCGCTACCGCCATCTGGTGGACGTATTTAACAGCGAAGCGCGGCAATTGAAACTATTAGTGCGCGACAACGAACACGAAAACGCTATTTTCAATCGACTAGCTGCTCTCAACGATATTTGCATAAAGCAATTGAGTACCACCCATGAACCCCTGGTGAACGGAGACAAAGTCGCACTTTTAAAAAAATGGGTTTCGCTGCAAAAGAATCTCAATCAAATTTTTCTCTTGGCAGACCAATTAGTAGAAGAACAACAAGCAGTACAGTTAGAAAAAAAAGAAGCTCAGATTCACTACAGAAACAGCGTCAAGCTACTAATTTTCGTCGCTGTCATATTCAATATTTTACTGGCCTTTATTTTAGTAGCCTACTACAACCGTGGTACCACAAGGAGACTCAAGGCTCTAGTGGCAAATACCAGACAACTAGCAGCAAATAAACCTTTAAATGCACCAATCAAGGGTGACAATGACGAGATTGCTGAATTAGATAGCACTTTTCGCTCCATGGCGACCGCCTTAGCAGAAGCCCTGAGAAAAGAGCGAGCAGTGGTAGAAAACGCCGTTGATGTTATCTGTTCTATTGATGAGCAAGGACGCTTAGCCAACGTCAACAATGCCGCCTTAAAAGTTTGGGGCTATGAACCAGAGCAGTTGATTGGCCTAAGGTTAAGTCATTTTCTCAATGGCGAACAGCTGCAAAACACGCAGCTCAAAATAAGCGCCATTATCACCAGCAAAAGCGAAGGCACCTTCGAAAATCAAGTCAGGCACAAAGCCGGCAAACTAGTAGACATGCTCTGGACAGCGCAATGGTCAGAGCAAGAAAAAGCACTCTTTTGCGTAGCCCACGACATCACTGAACGTAAAAAAATAGAAAGCTTAAAGCAAGACTTTGTCGCCATGATCTCCCACGATTTACGCACGCCACTAACATCAGTGCAAGGCTTTCTCGATCTGCTAGAAGTAGATGCCTACGGCACCATGTCAAAAGCTGGCAAAGAGAGTCTGGAGCTAGCCGAAATGAATATCGGCAGAGTGGTGCACCTGGTCAATGACATTCTCGATATTGAAAAACTAGAAAGCGGCATGCTTACTTTTCAAATGGAAGCAGTGGATTTAAATGCCATAATTGTCAGATCAATCGAGTCGGTCACTGGTTTTGCCAAACAGCAAGCGGTGACAATCAACTACGAAGAAACGGAAGAAAATATTGCAGTGATGGGAGACAGCGAAAGGCTTACCCAGGTACTAGTTAATCTGTTGGCCAATGCCGTCAAGTTTTCCGAAAAAAATGGTCTTGTTAGTGTTGTGCTAAAGGCCGACGATTTGGTAGTCGTAGAAATTATCGACAACGGTCGCGGAGTGCCAGAAAGTCAACGAGCTTCAATCTTTGAGCGTTTTCGACAAGTTGAGACTAGCGATGGTCGAGAGGGCACCGGCTTGGGTCTAGCAATCTGTCGGGCCATAATTGAAGAGCTCGGTGGCACCATCGGTGTATCTGATTTAGACAGGCAAGCCAAGGGCAGCAAATTTTGGTTTAAACTACCAAGAAAGCAGCAAGGTCAAAGTACAATCGTATAAATCTGGTATTAGAACGGGAGCACTGAATGGCAAAAATCTTACTGGTAGAAGACGACGCCGGGCTCTGCCGTATGATTAACGATTGGCTCACCCTTGAGCACCATCATCTAGAAATCTCAGCTGATGGCAAAGATGGTCTAGAAAAAATGCGTTTCTATCAATATGATTTGGCCATCTTCGATTGGTCTCTGCCGCAAATGTCGGGCATTGAAATCTTGCATGAGATTCGCAAGCTGGGGCTCTCCACCCCTGTAATTATGCTCACCGGGCGCAATACCATTGTCGACAAAGAAGAAGGTCTAGATGCTGGGGCCGACGACTATTTGACCAAGCCTTTCCACATGAAAGAACTGAGCGCACGTATCAGAGCACTACTGCGCCGACCAAGAGCTATGGTTGGAGAAGTATTTCAATGCGGAGACTTAGTAGTCGATCGCGGCACCTATAAAGTGACAAAAGCCGGCGCTGAATTAAAACTTCTACCTAGCGAGTATGCCTTACTTGAATTTTTGCTGCGCCACCCCAACCAAGTATTTACGCAAGAAGCCTTATTAGACAGGGTCTGGTCTTCAGAGTCAGACGCCACCAGCAATGCTCTGACCACTTGCGTTAAACGCCTGCGCAAAAAAATTGATAGCGAAAATCAAGAATCAATCATCAAGACCGTCTACGGTGTTGGATATAAGCTAGAGATTTAATTGAGGCGAATATTGCATATTGACAATATTGCTTTTATGCAATATTTTTAGATCATGGCATGGACCCTCGTCTATTCAGAAGAGTTCGAAAGGTGGCTAGTCGGACAGGTCGAAGAGCTACAGGATGAAGCTTTGGCTAATCTTGATGTTCTTGCCGAGATCGGACCGAGTTTAAGTAGACCGAAATCAGACACTCTCAAAGGTTCTAAACTACCCAATTTAAAGGAACTTCGCTTTGAATTTGAGAGAGCACCTTTTCGAATTTTGTATGCTTTTGACCCCAAAAGAGAAGCCCTGATTATGTTAGCCGGCAACAAGGCTTCAGATAAACGCTGGTACCCCAAACATATTGCACAAGCTGAAAAAATGTTTGCTCGCCACTTGGAAAAACTGAAAGAGAAAGCAGAATCTGATAAAGATAAAGGGAAGTAGCAATGACCACCCATGAAGAATTCAAAAAAAGGCTTTCTCCCGAGCGTCAGAAAAAAATCAAAGCTCGCTCAGCGCAATTGTTGGCTGAAGAGTTAACACTAAAAGATTTGCGCAAAGCTCTCCGAATGTCACAAGAAACAGTGGCTGATTTACTGGGCATGCGCCAAGGCGACCTTTCTAAGTTCGAGCGTCGCAGTGATGCATATCTCAGCACAATCAGACGGTACGTAGAAGCCATGGGAGGCTCTCTAGACCTAGTGGCTAAATTTCCAGACCGTGAGCCAGTTCATCTCATAAACATCGGAGATTTGGCAGAACATGACAAGAACGAGATTGAAAAGGTTAAAGTCCAAAGAGTATTAGCCACCGGAAAGAAACAAGCGGCTCGCCCAGCAACAGCCAAAGCAAAGGCAAAATCACGCTAAGTTCAAACAATATTCAATATTTCTTCTAGGGCATAATACAGAGGCTGCTCGACTTCAGCCGAGCAAAGCGAACGGGCAAACTGCCTGAGTTCATTGTATGCGTCCCACTGACACTCAAAGAGAATTTCAGGCGGGCATTTTTTCCAACCTAATAACTGTTCAACAAATGATCTGCGACAAAAACCATCCGGACCGTGCTCATAGAGCCACAGAAAACAATCTGCCAGTTCAGCTCCACCACTGTCAGCGGCAAGGTCCCTAAGTTCCATTCCCACTGAATGAATTTCTTCCAGGGAGCGCATTTTCATAAGAGACTTGAGAATAAGAGCACTATCTTCAGGCAAATAATTGAAACGCAAGAGTTCCAAGGCCACTGTTATCATCGACCGATTACTGCCCGCGAGAAGCTCAAGGGCCTTAAGCCTAACGTTGGCCTCTCTTACATGTGACAGGGCAGAAGCAGCTGCATGCACCAGCGCACGATTAGATGAATCAAGCAAAGCAAGCAGCTGGTCATTGACAAAGGGCACAGGCTGGCGCCAGAACAGGCGCAGATAGGCCAACTGCTTAAACTCAGAGCGCGTTCTGAATAGCAGTTGCAAAACCTTTCGACCGTCCTCTTCAGATAGATCACGACCAGTACGTCGAATTTCTCCTGGTGACAAGGTGACATCTTCTCACTCAACCCTTATCAGCAATTCGTCCAATGACTGTGGCCCACTTCGCCAACGACTGCCATTCACTGCCGCCGAAGGCTTAGCCAGCCGACGTTCTTCAGCACGGGCACTAGCATCCAAAAAGTTCTGAATGTAGACATCTTCTAGTGAAAATTTATAGAGCTGCGTTGTTATTGCTTCTGCGCTGAGACTCTCTCGGGCATGCTCCATAATTACGTCACAGTCGTAGTCATTAATGCTCTGAGAAGCGCTACCCAGAGACCGCGCCACAAACTTGAGGCCATGAAGACCGCCGACATCGACAACATCACAACCGCAAAGGGTACGACTACTTCCGCCTGAAACAAGCGCCTTGAAGAGACGATAAGTAGCAGGACGAAACTCTATAAAACCCAGCTCAAAGAAGTAAGCAGCAATCTCTATTTGCTGAACTAAATCATAATCACCGTCCTTGCGATTCTTTATGCTCTCCAGAAAGCGATGAGCATATTTGCGACTATGCCCAGTGGCTTCCACGAGCCTCAGCAACCAGGCGCTGCGAGATCCTTCAAGCTGCATACAATAGGCGGTGTTCTTGAGCAGAGCCCGATCGATTATCTCCTCCAATCCCTCGTCACCATACTCAGTGACATGCAACAGTGCACGGCCATGGCCGCGACTAAGAGCACGTGCAAATGCGCGCGCCGACAATTTCTTTAACTTCATTCAAAAACTTCTCCGCAGCGATTAAAGCTTGAGCCGCTGTAAGAGCGACATTACCTGGTGATAAAAGTCTGCAGACAAACCGAAACAATCATTTCGATCGCCTGCTACTGGCAATATCAGCGCCGAGGCCACAAGCCAGCGTTTGCCTTGGCAGTTTCAGTAATGAATAATCTGTGCTAGAACAAGCCTTGAAAGCAGAGGCGGCTGGAATTCAATTTCTTAAACATGACGCAGCCCTCCAAGCGATAACTTTCTGCCACTCTACCATCGATGTCAGGCGGCTGTCAATTTCGAAGATCTTATGGCAGTTGGCAGTTTAACTAGTGAAAACATTACCATTGGCTTGAAATCCAGGAAACACCTGAGCTAAGGCAGATTTGGGAACCTGCATTTGTTCGCCGAGCACGGCGGTGAGTACATTGCGAAAATCTGTTGTAGCAGGCAGGTCTCGATCTTCATACAAATCATTAGCCTTCAATCCGCCAAAACGACCGTAAACCTTGCCACCATTTACGCCACCACCAAGCAACCACATAACATTACCGTGTCCATGATCGGTGCCACCATTGCCATTCTCGTGGGCCGTGCGGCCAAACTCTGACATTACGACGATGCTGGTGTCTTTATAGAGTGGCCCTAAACCTTTAACGAGGTCGGCTAGGCCATTGGCGAGCGGCGACAAATGCCCCGCCAAAGCGCCTTGCTCTGCCCCCTGGCGAATATGAGTATCCCAGCCGCCAAAGTCAACAAAGGCCACTTGCACCGAGGCATCCTTGCGAAAAAGAGTAGCTAGTTGTTTGCCAAAGTTAGGATAAGCATTTGGTGAGACTGCACCACGATTAGCAATCATCTGCTCCTTTGCATCACCGTCAGAATAAATGTCTTGTGGGCTGGCCATAATTTGATTGACAGTCTTATGGGCCGCCATGCCCTCGGCAAAGGACGCGCCAATGTCATTGTTTAAACCTGAATACATTTCACTAAAAGCACTTTCGACCCGAGGTCGGTCTAAAGCACCTTTTGAAATCTTAGAATTGGCCGCCACAGTGGCAACTGCAGCGGGCCCGGCGCAAATGCGTGGCAATACTGAACCAATAGCAATTGCTTGAACCGGCGAATGCTTAGAAGGCAGCTGCGCCACCAGGCGATTGAGCCAGCCAGTACTAGCTGACTTTTTACCCGGTACACCAGACTCCATATAGTCTTGAGCATCAAAGTGTGACCTGGTTGGATCGGGCGAACCGCAAGCATGAACAAAGGCCAAACTCTTTTCTTGGAACAGTGGATAAAGCGGCATGAGGGCTGGATGCATACCAAAATAGCTATCTAAGTCAATTAAGCCGCCGCCGGCTGACTTATGCAAAGCAATTGTCGGCCGAATGATTTGATACTGAGAGTCACCGTATGGAGCAATGACATTGAGTCCATCCATGCCACCACGAAGCAATATCACTATCAATTTCCTAGAGCTATCGTCATCTCTGCCATTGCTATAAGCCCAGCCTCTAGAGCCCGGAAGAGTTAAAGATAGGGACGAGAACGAAGCCAGAGCCGCCCTTTGTAAGAATTCTCTGCGATTCATATTGCACCTAATAACTCATAAATTCGGGACTACCAAGCAAGAGTGCCGTTTTAAAAGGCTCTGGTGATTTGGCAATTACTGCACTTGTGCGGGAGGAAAGTTGACCACCATTAACAGTACTGAGCACCTGGTCATATGACTGCCCCGAGACCCGAGAAAAAGCCCTATTGCCGCCAATATTTCCAGCAGTATTAGCACTACTGGCGCTACCAAGAGCCGTGGCAAAGTTTATGCGTTTCAAAAGAGCATCAGAGTTCAGCCAGGCCTCTTTAGTGTTCTTGTAGCCATCAGGAGTGAGGCATGCATAGAGGGGCTGACCTTGTAGTTTCAAAAACGAGTAGATAGGCTCATAGTGCACTGGCCTAGTACCACTAGCCCTAAGTGAAGACATGGCATAGCGAAACGGACTTTTATACTTATTGTTTTGATATTGCCCATCAAAGAATTCCGCACTCTCCAACATTGTTGTCAGCACAGCTTTTATATCTCCATCACTTTCGCTAAAGCGCTTAGCCATGCGATCAACTAGAGCCTTAGGTGGCTCATCGGCGACGAAATACTGAGCCAGGGCATAGCTAATGTGATGAGCTGTTGAGGGATGGCGAGCAAGAAAATCGAGGGCCTCTTCAATTTCGCCTGCACCTTTTGCCGTGATTTTATGTCCAAGAATTACTTTCTCGCCCTGATCATGGCGAACGGCATAGAACTGTCCCCAATATCCGCGGTAGGGCAAAGAGAGCCCAGTTAAAACTCGAGCCAGCTCTATTACATCTTTTTGCGTATAGCCACCATCAACGCCGAGGGTATGAAGCTCCATCAGCTCGCGAGCATAATTTTCGTTGAGTCCGCCTTTCTTCTTAGCTTTGTCCTTGGTATTGCCACCGGGAACAACCATTAGAGTACCAGGTGCAGCATTCTGCCAGTTATCGAGATAGAACAACATGGCCGGATGATAGCAAGTAGCGCCAAGGATATCGCGAAAGCGCCCTAGAGCATTGGGCCGAATTGCTTGCTCTTCGTAAGCGCCGATCAAGACATGATCCAAACCTTTATTAATACTGATATTGAAATGGTTGTACCAGAAGTCGACCATTACTTCTTGCAGCTGACGCTCGCTATCCAAAGCTCTCACGAGCCGGGTTTTAAATATTTGATCGGCCACTACCTTAATGTGCTTCTGCTTCATCGCCTGCTCTTCTTTAGCGGCAAGCGTATTTTTTTCAACCTCATTGGCATCTGCTTTATCTGCTTTATCACTGGAAGCTTTGCGCGCCGCATTGTTCTGAGCGATGGTTAATCGAAACTCTTTGATTAAATCAGCAGACTTTCTATGGATAATCTCGGCAGAGGCCACTTGCGCATCAACTTCAGGGTTCTCAGCAATAGAGCCAGGATTGAGCTGACTGGCAATGTAGGCTTTCACCCCCATAGCCTTAACCCTTTCAAAATCACCCGGTTTGGCGCCAAAAGTAAGGCGGTTCAATACCTGAACTACTTTCTGGTCAGAGGTCATGGGCTTTGGCGCAGAAACTAACTTGGCACTTCCTGGCTTGACACTTCCTAACTTGACACTTCCCGGCTTGGCCACTTTGACAGTATTGGCAGCCGCATGCTTGCTCCGCGAAGCCGCCTGGGCCGGGTTAGACGGGAAACCCATCAGCCAAGTTGAAAGCAGAGCAGGCCCAAATAGCAGTTGCACAGTAAGGAAAACGACAGACTGTTGCTTCATCTCATTTGCCCCTTCGCTATGTCCTAAATCAGACGCTTCACTGTATAACGTCAGATTCCCCTAAAAAGTTCAAATGACAACCTTAATTTTGTTACTCAGCTTGAACCTTCAAGCAGTCAAGATTTATTGGCGAGTGAAGCATGCTAACTTCAACCTAAATAGAAGAAATTCTATCTAAATTGACTATGTTAAACATAAATGGAGGCCGCGTGAAGAACATCGGCATTATCACATCGGGCGGAGACTGCGGCGGACTTAACGGCGTAATTAAAGGGGCAGCTCTCAGCGCTCTCAACAAGGGCATGACCGCCTGGATTATTCCCAACGGATACGCTGGCCTCTATAACCTGGTTGATCTCAAGTCAATAACCGAACTGACCCGGGAAAGAATTGCCGCCATCGACGTCTTCATGGCCGGAAGCGAAGCTGGCAATTCAAGAGTGAAAGTTTCAAAAATCAAAGATGACAAAAAATATGACCGCATCAAAGACGGCTTGAAAAAATTCAACCTTGATGCCCTAGTCATAGCCGGCGGTGACGACACTGGCAGCGTTGTGGTTGACCTTTCGGCCCAGGGCATTGCCTGCGTGCATGCCCCTAAGACCATGGACCTCGACCTCATGCCCTACAGCGTTGGCGGCGACTCAACTATCAATCGCATTGCTGAGCAAGTGCGTGATTTGCACACCACGGGCCGCACCCACAACCGCATTTTAGTGATGGAAGTATTTGGCCGCTATGCTGGCCACACAGCCTTCCGCGGCGGTGTGGCAGCCGACGCTGATGCCATTCTTATTCCCGAAATTCCAGTTGATTTTGACGTACTCTACAAACACGTCAAAGCTCTATTCATCAAACGCATCGAAGAAAGTGACGTCTTTGCCGGCACGGTGATGATTGTGGTGGCAGAAGGTCTGCGCGATTCATCAGGCAACGAACTGGTCGACATGAACTCACAACCAGATTCATTTGGTCACCGCAAACTTATCGGTGCTGGTACTTATGTGGTCAAACAATTGCAAGATCGCATTAAGGCCGATCCTGAAATCAAAGAGTTCATGAAGCGCACCGGACAATTTGTTGAAGGTGTCTATGAAACTCCCGAAGTTCGCGACCTGAGACCAGGCCACTTGGTCAGATGTGGTTTCGCCACCCCAGTTGACGCCAATTTCGGCCTAGAAGTTGGCGCAGCAGCAGTGGAACTGATTTCACAAGGTACTTTTGGCGTCACAGTGGTGTCATTCCAAGACGGCAAAATCGAATACATGGATGTGGCCGATGCCATCAAACAGCGTTTCGTCAGCCCCGAAGACGTGGCACTCTACGAAAGCCTTGGCACTTCCTTTGGCCGCGTACCTGTAAAAACTAAAGTGGAAACAGTCAAAGTTACTGGCAGACCAAGCCGCGTCTACTAAAATCTTTTACTGACTAATAAAAGGCGTAAGAAATTCAAACAGAAATTCTTACGCCTTTCTCTTAGCTTTCCTCTTGAGCCCACTATGACTTACAACGGCATAATTGCTGAACTAGATATTTCTCAAACGCAATTAGATAGTGCAGATACCTTAAAAGGTCTGCGCTTTGCTGTTAAAGACATTTTTGCTGTGGCTGGACGCACCACAGGATTCGGCAATCCGGACTGGCTGAAGACCCACCAGCCTGAAACCAATCATGCCGAGGTGATCAGCCAGCTTCTCCAGGCTAAGGCCAGACTGGTTGCCATCACCTGCAGCGATGAAATGGCCTTCAGTCTCGATGGCATCAATATTCACTACGGCACTCCTCTCAATAGCCAACTACCAGATTGTATTCCCGGTGGCTCCTCTAGTGGCTCCGCATCGGCTGTAGCTGCTGGCCTAGTCGACTTTGCCCTGGGCACAGATACAGCTGGATCTATTCGCGTGCCCGCTAGTTACTGCGGCATCTGGGGCCTAAGGCCGACCTATGGTGCTATTTCTAGCCAGGGAGTCTTACCCTTAGGACCATCTTTTGATACCGTCGCTGTGCTCGCCAGAAGCCGTGATGTTTTAGAGAAGGTGACCAGCCAGCTACTGGGGCAGACGAAACAATCTCAAGATAAAGCGGGCATAAACAAAGTTGAGCAGCCGCTCAAGCAGATTCGCAAGCTTCTTCTAGTCGACGACTTCTTCAATTTATTAGAACCCAGCTTGACACCGTATCTAGTGGCGGCCACAGAAAGAGCACGGGCCCATTTTGACTCAGTCAAACATATCAAACTAAGTGACAGCTTAGACTGTAGCAGGCTAGTGGAAATATTTAACGCCATTCGCGCCTTTGAGGCCTGGCAGTGCCATGGCCGCTGGCTAGAAAGCAATCAACCTAATTTAGCTCCGGCCATCAAGGAACGATTTTTCAATTGTAAAGACGCCACCGAAGATGAGGCCATAAAAGGTCAGCAAGAGAGAGCAAAGCTCAAGCAAAAATTAGCAGCATTAGTTAGTGACGATACGGCTTTGTGCTTCCCTACCACCACGGCATTACCACCATCAAAACTAGCATCAGCAGAGCTTCTACAGCAGAACAGAATGGCCAATATGGCACTCTGCACCCTGGCCTCGCTAAGTGGTTTTCCCCAAATTTCAATACCAATTTCTGTAAGCGATCGTAAGCCAATTGTAAAGACAGGACTGTCTCTACTAGCCAATTCTGGAATGGATCTGGCAATTATTAATGCCGCGGCAGCATTCGAATAATATATTATAAGAATGTATTACTTAAAGTCAGAAGTAACTGCTGTGGTCTATAAGAGAAAAAGTCCAGCAAATAGAGCCAAGCCCTCAGCTGAGCGCCGTCGAAACCAGAGGCAAAGAGGCTCGTCTATTGCTGAATTCGGACCAGCTCTCTTCTTCATCTTTATCTTTGCTGTCTTTCCAGTGATCGACATAATTGCCCTGAGCTTTAATTACACAGCCTGCGCTTCACTCAATGATATCCAGCTGCGTGAGGCCGTGAAGCTGCCCAAAAGCATTGCCACAAATCCACACGGGCCAGTTCTAGGAACAATTCCCGACAAATGGATGGCCACCGTTCTGGGTGGAGCGTCTGGATTAGTTGAACGTCCATTAACTAACGTCGATTATGACCCCAGTTCAGGGAATATGTATGTACAGGTGTCTACGACTGTAACTGTGCGGCCCTTCCTCAACATCCCCTTCTTCTTCAAAGTGCCCGGCCTGGGTGCTCCGGCAACCTTCACAGTCTCCAGCAGTCGACTAATTGAAAATCCCATATTCGCGGCTCAATAAGTACTATGCCATCGAGAAATAGCAAAAAAAAGACTACCTGCAAGAGAAGAAAGCCCAGCGCTCAAACCTTAATTGAGGCGATGGTCGGCTTCATTGTCTTGATTCCGATTGCCTTATTTGCAGTAGATGTCGTGGCTCTAATGAGCACAGCCCAAACCAACGAGCAGTGGGCTGAAACTGCAGCTCGGGCTGCCGGCAGCTGCAGCTGCGAGACCATGGCTCAGACGGCGGTAAAAAACTCACTGAAGCGCTTTGTCCCTTCCAGCATAATAAGCTCGGTAAATTTAGACAAAATTACCTTCGACCAGGTCAATGGTCAGGTTACCGTAGCTACGGTGATGCAAATCAATGTGCCAATCCCGCTGCCGTGGATGAATCACTTTGAGCTCAGAGCCAGTGCTATTCAGCCGCTACTTGGTACACCGGCTGCGCAATAGTCAATGAGAGTAAAAATGTCACAAGCAATTAGGCCGCTGAAAAATCTAAAGAAAAGGCGCAGCCAGAGAGCGGCATCGCTGATTTTAGTAATTGCCTGCGGCTTTGGCTTGATGGCCCTAATTTATGGCCTGTTTACTCTGGCCATGTTCTTAGGTGGTTCCAGACAAGTACGTAACGCTGCCGATGCCGGAGCCCTCAATGTCTCAAGAAAAATGATGGACATCCGTGTGCCCACAGACCCCAAATATGCTGATGTCGCTGACACTAATGGCAAAGTCGGAATGAGCAATGTCAATCGACTCTGGGGTAAAGCCTTCCTGATTAACGCCAACCTGGAAGAAATGCAAAAGAGCGGGCAAGCCGGCCCCAAGGCCAGCGGCAATGGTGATGCGGCCTATCAGCTGGCCCAAACGGTCAACGACAACCTCTACAGTATGATCGCCAGCAGCAAAACCCAAGATTTGTTTTTCCATCAAATGGCTGGACGGCGCACTGCCAATATGATCAACCCGGGCATGGGTATCGACAAAAACCCGCAATACACCTGCCCTATTGCCATGGTCGACCGGGGAGACGAGAGCAACTTGATTATGACGCCAGGGCAAATCCCCGCTGGCATCACTGTGGGCAAAGTAGATAAGGGCTCAAAGAGCTTTATGCAGGGCTATGTGCCCATGACTGCCAACAATAAGAAATTCACTTTTACCTCATTTCACGAAGGCGAGCAGCCACATCTGATCTCAGATTCAGTCTTCGACCCCAACCGTGCCGACATTGCCCCGATTGAGGGTAGCTCCACAGTTATTCCTAATGCTTTTCGCCAATCAGCTCTAGCTGGCAATGGTCAAATAGACTCCACCGCCACCGCCAGCGCTGTAGCTAACCCCATTCGCAGCTATAGCATGACTATACCTCAGTCTTACGTCACTCTCTATGTCGTAAACATGTCAAATTGGTTGGTGGACGGCAAGAAAATCAAGTCTATTCCCTACGAAACCAAAGCTGATCAGACCATTCACGGTTTAGTTGATTACCAGACTCCAACCAGAGTAATTAACTGCTTCGGCAAGCTCGGAGGCGAATACGCCAGTGGCCACAGCATTATGGCCATAATTAAGGCCCTGAAGGCTGACTACCAGCCAGCCATGAAAAAGCTGCTACAGCGCATCCAGGGAATGGACCCAAGCTACACCATGGCGAAACTAACAAATTTGCTGGAAAATCAAAACTACGATAAGAATGCCAACCGCTATTACATTTTTGCCAAAGACGACAGTGCCGACCATACCAACCCTCAAATTCAGATTCAAGCTGACAATGGCAGCCTGCCTGAATGGATCAATGTGCAAAGCTGGCAGGAAGATTTTGATGGCATAGAAAAAGACCTGATTACCGAACCCACCACTACAGATGAGTACGCCAATGCCTGGCAAAGCCCACCAGGTACTCCTCAGCCTACGGCCAAAAACTCTGGCGTGATGAAATGGCAGCCCGGCTCAGGTTACACTAAGGCTGTGGGCAACCTCTTTATCTCAAGAACCACCACCCTTAATTTCTCCAGTAAACCCTGAAGATTTCTAACTACCATGACACCGGCGCAAATACAGCGATGAAAGACAAACTCTCCAGCTCAGCCCTGACAAAGGTCAATCAAATGGCCCTTAGGCTAGCTATGGTGATGTTTTTCACCACTGGCCATTGCCTCTCGCTCCCAGCCGCCCTGGCCGAAAACTCAGCCATGACCGAAGGGGTAGAAGCCTTCAAAGAAGGTGATTTTAAGCTAGCGGAATCGCGCCTTGGCTGCGCTCAAGCGGCCGAATTTAGCAATCCCGTTTTTCACTATTACCTGGCCAACACCTATATCAAGCTCAACAAAAAAGATCTGGCCATCCAGGAATATCGCATAGCCTTTGCCCTGGCCCCCGAAAAAGAAGTAGGGAAACTCTCCAAACAGGCCCTGATTTCCCTTGGCCTTGAGTCAGAGGAGAAGAAAGCGGCCAAAGCCGATCTGCCCAAGGTGAAAGAGCCACCCAAAGACTTAGTCTTAGAAAACGCCAAAAACTCCCTTCAGGCCCAGGCTGAAAGCGCCAAGAACTCGTCGCGCTCAAAAGGCGAGCGTGACGCCATGGAAACAGCCCGAATTCAAAGCGAGGCTCTAGCTAAAGCGCAAAAGGAGCTAGAAGAAAGCATCGCCAAGGGCAAGGGCAGCAAAGAATCTCTGAAACAGTTGCAGCAGCTCAAGCAATACTATGATTCGCAACGCACATCGATAGAGAAGGGCAACACTAAGGCTCAAGAAATTCAAAAGAGTGCCGATAATTTGCAGACTCTGTTAGACGAAAAGAAGCCGATTGGCACGAGAAAACTTAGCCCCGTGGGCACCAATCTCTATGTGCGCAACTACGCCGATGCTTACAGCAGTTCGCCCCCTACTGCCAACCCGATGACTAGCCCGGCAACGCCTACCAGCTCTGGCAGCTCTAGCAAATCAACCATAAACCATGCCATTGCCACACCTCAGCAATCCAGACATTAGGGTCCAATTAATTCTTATTACAAACTATTGAGCGAAGAAGAGCTATCTAGGGCCTTTCTCCGTAGTTTTATCGACTTGGTTAGCCTTTTAATCTGATCTTGCCTTTATGGTTGATTCAGTCGGGTCAAAGCACGGTAGAACTCTTAAAGAGGAATAAAGGAGCGGGATGGCCGGAAGATATACCAGCGAAAGAAATAGCGGATGAATGCTTTCGACGACCCTATCGAAGAAACTCAAGCGAGTCTCTCCATAGCAAAGGAAGCCTTCAAGCAGTGGCAAGCAGGCGAGAGTGAGCCTGTGGTTGCATTGCAGCGCATTACCCAGGCGGCTAGTCAACTGGAAGTAACCCGGGCAATCTGGATGGAAACGGCCAGGCAGGGGGTTTCGCGTCTAACCACCAGGACAGAGCGGGAGCTACTCAATTTTTGCGAACTGGTAAAGGGAATAGACAACCAAAAAGACTACGGCGTTAGCCTGCTCGAACACGTACTGAGAGACGCTTTGCTCTCTCTCGACGCAGGGTTGGCCTTAAGCAACAGCCATGACGGGGAAGACACTGTTAGTTCTGTTTTAGATTCGTGCACCATCGTGCTGGCGATTAAGTCAGCTTTACTTGAAACTCTTTCGCTCAAAGCTACAATTGAAGCCAACGGCCAACAGACTTCTCAAGTAGAAGAGTTGAAAAAGCGCCACGCCGTTGTGACGAGCTTGCAAGAGCGCTTGCAGGCGGCAGTAGACAACGAATAACTATAAACAGCAAGCAACGGCCACAAAATGTCATTCAAACCCGCAATTACTAAATTTGCCGATCTCAAAAATACTGATCAGGAATTAGTAAGTGCAGCCTGGGTCGCCGCCAAAGCAGCCCATGCTCCTTATTCCAAATTCTACGTTGGCTCTGTAATTGAAGCAAAGAATGCCGAAGGAGAGGTGCGCCGCTTCACGGGCTGCAATATAGAAAACGCTAGCTATGGTGGAGCTATCTGTGCTGAACGTACAGCAGCAGTCAAGGCCGTCTCCGAAGGTTTTACAAAATTTCTGCGCATATCGGTAGTCTGCGCCACCAAACCAGGGGGCTCGCCCTGCGGTATTTGCCGACAATTTCTCAGAGAGTTCGGCGGGCTTGACCTTGTCGTCCTCTCTATTCAAAACGAAGCTAACGACGTCTGTATCTGGAAATTCGACGACCTCTTGCCTGACTCTTTCGGACCAGAAGCTCTCGATTTTTGAACCGTACCTAGAAACAAAACTGAGGAAAACACATGGCAGTCCGCAAGAAAAGCAATCTCAATAAATTCTTTCAGTTGCGCGTCAATTTGAAAGATGCCCCATTGCCAATCTGGCGACGACTCTTGGTCAATGGCGACATTACACTAGATCAACTCCATGAGATTTTACAGCTTTCAATGGGCTGGTCAGGTTATCACATTCACCACTTCCACTTCGGCAATACCATATATGGTGACTTACTCGATGCAAAAAACAAAAAAGTGAAAGACCAAACTTCAATTAAGCTCAGTGACATCTTAGCTGAAGAGGGCGACCAATTTATTTATGAGTATGATCTGGCTGATTCATGGCAGCACGAAATAAAAGTTGAACGGGTAGTTGAACTAGACGGTGGTCCAGCTCTAGCCCGTTGCATCATGGGCAAACGCGCTTGCCCACCAGAAGATGTCGGCGGCACAGAAGGCTATCGCAGCTTTTTAGAAGTTGTGGAAGATCCAGAAAATCCAGAAATTGAAGAAAAGTTGACCTGGGTTGGTTGCGATTTTGATGCTAACAGTTTTGATGCACGGCTGGTAAACCTACAGTTATCGTTGATGGAAGCCAATCTCAGCGGCGCCATGGCTTCTATTTTCTAATACCGTGCTGTACTCAATCTAATTGCTTGATTGCAAAACGCGAATCAGGTCATAACGGCGCACATCCATATCTACTGGTGTAGCACGCATACAATAATATTCAACCTTATTGTTTAGGCTCAACTTAAGCACAGTGATTCCACTCATCGTCACTTTAGCACTGGGGTCATTGGAGTTGAGCAAATCATAGCTAAACTCAAGAGCCAGAGCTGATGGAGCATAGCGACTATAATCTTGCGCCCCCAGTACTTTAAAGTTAGGCAATAGCTTTGCTGCTTGAGTCTGACTGACTAAATCAAGCATGATAGTTTTTAGATCACGACCATTGCTATCAATCTGGCTAATCGTCAAAATCGAAGCACCATCTGACTCCTTCAAGGTATAAAGTGCGGAGTTCCCCTTAACAAGCGGCTGACCAAAGCGAGCAGGCACCTTTAGACCAGGCGCCAGAGAAAAATTGGCTGGCTGCATCGCTGCCTTCGGCAACTGCTGGCAGGCACTATAAAGCAGGCCACAAAGCATCATCACAGCAACTACGTTGAGTTCCAGGAGAGTAACAGTAGGCCGCTCAGCAGTCGCAGACTGTATTTCAATTATTCTAATTGCCCGCACAAGTAAATAGGCAAAAACCACCGCTGCAACTAAAGCACCACTCTCCAACATTCCGGTTGAGCGCAGCCAAACCTCCTGCCCAGGCCAAGCCCAGCTAATCAAGAAGTTGACAGCAAAGGCGACAACACAAGCCCATAACCAGCGCCACTTCGATGAGCTGCTAGAGACGATCAGGGCCAGCGCCAGTGCGGCAATTCCAGCACCCATATATAGAGCAACTAAATAATAGTCGAAGAAGAGACTGGTATGAAATGGTGCTACCAAAACGCGCAGGTGATCAGGCAGTGGCAAGTCAACAGTGGTCTTGGAAAAAGAAGCAAAGCCACTGGCAAAGGCCAAAGAGGCAAAAATCACTGCAGCTTTAGTAGTAGTATCACCACTAGTATTATTACTCAGTTTTTTTTGATAGCTTACCAGCATAGCGACAGAAGCCAGGGCAGCGACAAAAACAGCAGAGCGCAAAGCGATAGATAGCAGAGAAAGAGCAGGCTCTTGAGCAGCGATGAAACCTCTGTTGGTGAATGTACTGATTTCATCCTGCCAAACGACACTCAAACCTGGCAAGCTCCAACCGCCTAAGGCTAGCTTATCGATAACATTAAGGGGATAAGTAAGAATGGCACCAGCGCAAAATATCTGGAAAATTTCAGCGATCTTTAAGGGCAGTTGTTGAAAGCGCCGACTGGCGAAAACATAGAGAAAATAAGGTAGTCCCACATCAATAATTCCTCTAAACATATAGAGAAATATTTCATTCATAACACCATAGTCTTTGATTGCACAACGAGCGTGAATCTCTAACAGGGCGAAGAGCACGATGCTACCAAAGATAGCAAGGCGGCCGATCGACGGAAAAGTCCTTGAGGTTTGCAAGCTCATTTCTAAACCAACAGTATGAAAAAGCCAAAGCAACCACATAGCAAAAGTCATCAACAAAATGACAGAGTGAACCGGTGAGCGACCAAAAGAGAGCCACTGAAACATATACTCTGTAACGGCAAACCAGGACAGGGCCGAGAAATAGAGCAGAGAAGCGACACTCTCTGCGTGCAAGCGCTTCTTCGCCAAAAGCCAAACCATGGCAATCAAATCAAAGAGAAAGACCCATTTTAAGACACCAGCAGAAAATGAATTGATCGACTCGCTCCAGTACCATTTGGTGCCGTTATAGAATGGCACCGCAATAGCGCTAAGATGATCGTAAGACAGGGCCCAATTAACAAGATCGTTGCGCCACATCAAAACACTGCCGGCCACTAGCAAAAGCACCACTACAGGCAAATAGAGTGCACCAGGTAAAGCCTCTTTTATCGACTTAGTGATTACCTTGGTGTTCTTTATCAACTTAAAGACTATACCAATGCCTATGAAATACCAGACCGGCCAGAGATAGCCGTTCCAGAGACTCATTTCAGACAAGAGTTGCCCCGCAAATGCAGCTGCTCCGCCGCGAAAAACAAGGGTAATGAGAAAGACGAGAGTAATTACAGAAAGTACTAGGGCACTAGCAGCAATAGAAATCGGCTGCCGCAAAAGCGCACTGAGTCGCACCGCACCTAGGCCACTACTGCTCTGTATTTTTTCGAAGTGACCGCCCCGCCCGCGAGTGAAGGTCGTTATGCTCAGGGCAAAGAGGGCTCCAATAACAATTCCAGACTCTAGCACAAATGGCTTAAAGAGCGGTTGCAACGGGGTCAGCGCCAGGAGATAGACTCCAGTAGGGGCGCCCACCGCAAGGGCAACCAGAGCTGACAAAATACCGTCGAACGCAGCTGGTTTCTTCAGGGTTCGCTCGCTGAAATTTAGGGCTAAAAAGACCACTATGGGCAAAAGAGCATTGCCATACGAACGGGGAATAAATAAAGCGCAAGCACCAAAGAGAGTGACATAGATAACGGCAACGAAACAAAAGAAAATGCGATTACAAAATGCAGAGCCAGCCAGTATGCAGCCCCACGCTAGCGCTGCAGCAACTAGCCAAAGATAAACCGACCATATTGGAGCACTACCTGTAGCACCAGCCAGAGTTGTCAGATCAACAGCGGGTTTAGAGAAAACAGCAAGCATGGGTAAGAGAATGGTGAGGGCCACAGTGACCAGAAACAAGGGCCGCAAAATCACTAAACTACCTGGCGGCAAACGCTCTAAAACTAAGCGATCTTGAGCATAGTCTTTCCAATAGAAGCGTCTAATCGCTGGGGTAGCAGCCTTGACTAGCGGTGCTTGCAAAAACTTTTCGACGTGCTCAGGGGCGGGGGGAAGATTGCCTAGAATTGCCCCGGATTTCTGGGAACCGGCCTGCTGGTTAGCACGCCCCTGTGCGACTCGCGCAGCACGGATAAAGGGTGCCAGGAGCCAATCTAATATGGTGCCAAGCACGGGAAAAAGGCCAACGACGAAATTCCCAAACTTACGCAATGAAGCAATCATGCTCAGTAAGTTCATAGAATAGATTTTGAAATTCTTGACTAGCATTTGTCAACAGCTAAAAAAGGCATTAAGAAAAACGCCCTTTCTTTATTTTTTTAATTGGCTTCAAATTAGCCTCTACTAGACAAACTTCAAAGTAGTCAAGCACGCTAGAGCAAAAGGCTTTAACAATCAGCAAAAGAAAGATTTAGTGCTGGTAAATGCCATCGTAGGAAACCACAACATCTTCGCCCACTACTCGAAAAACCAATTTGAGCTTATGCCTGGAGCGCCCCATGGCCGACCACAAGAAAAAGTCTTGAGCCCACTTAGCGCCTCCATCAGAAACATAAATAATGGTGTTATGAGTGGCTGAGCCGCGGGGCAGAGGGCCTGAATTCCACTGGCGATCATCGAAATTAAAGACCTGCACACTCGCTAGCGCTGCCTCTGGTGGCATAACCAAACGTGAAGCAGAGAGCTCGAAATCGCGCACCGCATGATCAATCTCTTCGGCCGTAAGACCGGGCGCTAGCTTAAACTCGCGCTGTATGCCCCAATACTGACCAGCAACTAAAAGCTGCAGCACACGCTTAGTATAGTGCTTTGATAGTTGGACAATCTCTTCCACCGCTTGCTCTTTCCTAAAAATCTTACTGTCAGTCTTTGCCTATGCCAGCTAGCATGTTGCGATACTTTTCCACCTGTTCAATATTATTCTGATTCTCATAAAATTTGATCAGCTTGCCAATATTTTCACGAGAATTGCCCCCTCTATTTTGGGCCGCCGCCCCGACTTCTGAAACTGTCGCTGCAGAAGACGGCTCGCTGACGATGCTGAGGTTCTGCTCAAGGCGCTTCATCGCCACCTTGGTTAGGTAGCCCCGGGGCCCGAAGAGTATCTTTGATACAACTATTGAGACAAGAAAAAACAAAGCAGTGACAAGCATCGAAGCCAGTGGATCATTTTTAGTTTCGTGGCGTTTGAAAATTTCAGCAGCTCGCTCTTGATAGCGCCTGGCTCTAGCATCATCACCTAGAGCCAATTGGCCTCGGGAGCGCAGCAACTTAGCATACTCAACCAGAGTCTCCGCCGCTTTAACGCTACCAGGCCCAAACTGTTTTTCCCGCATCTGCAAAGCTTCCCCATAGAGCGGCTCGGCCTCACTATACTTGCCTTGATCACGCAGATTGTCGGCCACTTGGGTGATGATTTGACCCATACCAGTGTTCTTTAAAACGCCTCGCGAAATTAGCAATGCCTCTTTGCTGACTTCTTCAGCTTTAGCTAAATTGCCTTCTTTGCGATAGAGATTGGCCGAATTAGCCAGAATTCCGGCATAAAGCTCACTATTCACGCCAAACAATTGCTCTCTCACCACCATTAGCTCTTTAGTCAACTGCCGCGCCAGGTCATGCTTTCCAGCTTCTATATAGGCCCCAGTTAGAATCTCCAGAGAATAGGCCGGGTGAACCACGGGTATGGCAGTATGAGCTGGAGAGCCAGTCAGAGCAGCATATGGAACACGAGCGAGATTATACTGAGCCATATAAATATTACGAGCAAGGCCGTAATTGCCCAGCCAGGAAAGAGTAAGGGCACTGAGATCAACTACCAGAAAAGCAGTGAGAGAAAACCAGCAAGTGAGAACCAAGGCGCTGCCAGCCTTACGCAAGAAATCTAAAGTCTTCCACTGCGATCCCAGTTCATCCATGACCATATTTTCAAGGCGGGCGGCCTTACTTCGCCCCTGCTTCAACTTGAACCACAAAACGACAATAAAAATCACGACTTCGAAAGCTATGGCACGCAATAGCTCAGGGGAAGGATAGGCCGTGGCGAAAATAACGAAATAGCAAAAGATCAGAAGACCGACCGCTACGCTCAGTGCGGTGCTGTATTTACCAATGTTAGGGTTATTGCCGACCCATCTCTTGCCCATATCTTGACCGATCTCTTCTGTTACCGTTGCCATCTAGTAGTGACAACATAACCTTCTGGGCCGCTCCTAGCAATGCGGCAATTCCCCATCAATCAAGATATTTAGGTCTATTTAGTAACGGAAAGTCACCATTTCAGTCAGGCTATTTTTTTCATAGCGGCCTTACTGCTATCCTCAGCTTCACGTCATTATTGATTTAATGGAAAAGTCAGAGGGAAGCAATGGATTTAGGATTGAAGGGCAAAAAGGCCCTGATTACGGGCGCTAGTTACGGTTTAGGCCATGCATGCGCTGTTTCGCTAGCCGAAGAAGGCGTAGATATTGCGATTTCATCGCGCTACATTGACAAAATCGATCTTGTTTCGGCCGAAATAGCAGCCAAAACAGGAGTTAAGGTGGTGGGCATTGCCGCTGACTTAACCAAGATGGAAGACCTGGAGAAAACCACCCGGGAAGCCCAAGAAAGACTGGGTGACATCGATATTTTAATAGTCAGTACCGGCCACCCGCCGACCTATCCCTTCTCTGAAGCAACCGATGAGCAATGGCAATATGGTCACGACTTGGTACTGCGCCCACCGATAGTACTAACAAGAATGCTGCTCGATGGCATGCGCAAGCGAAACTATGGCCGTGTCATCTACATTGGTTCTACTTTTGGCATCGAAGCTGAAGCCAGCTCAGTTGTTCAAAGCACCTTGCGCACCGGGCTCAACGCCCTAGCTAAGTGCATAGCCACCGAAGCCGCTGCCGACGGCGTCACCGTGAACGTGGTTTGCCCTGGGCTGTTCGACACACCATTGGTTTACGAACTAGCTAAGCAGTACGCCACAACTCACGGTGTTTCAGCCCAAGAAGTAGTAAATGCCTGGAAGTACTCAGCGCCCGTGAAAAAATTCGGAAAAGCTGAAGATCTCGGGGCCTTAATTGCTTTCCTGGCATCTCCCAAGGGCGAATTCATAACCGGCACTGCTATCACCATAGATGGTGGCGCAGTTAAGCAGTACTAAAATAGTTTGCTCTTAGATGTTCCGAGCTAAAATATTCAAAATCAAGAATGTTCAAAAAAACAAAGTTCCAGAACAAGAAGCGCCGAACTAAACGAGCCACAAGCAGAATAGCCACTGCGTCTTTAGCACTTCTGCTCAGTAGTACAGCTGCGGCCCTAGCTGATCGCGATGATGACTATGCTGATGGAGTAGAAGCTTATAACCGCGGCAACTACCGCGTAGCTAATCAATACTTTCTTGATGCTATGAAAGAGGGCAATTCAAATGCCATCGTCATGCTTTACTTAGCGCACTCTTACGCCGCCCAGGGGCAGTACAAACTGGCCCTGCCCGTATACCGCAACATCCGCGACAGCTTTAGGGGCACGCCAGAAGCAGCACAAGCGGCTAGTTGCGTGGTGCGCTTAGAAAATCCGGCAACGTTCGCCGCTCAAAAGGGCCAGAGTCAAAGCAGTACTTTCTATAATCGTGTCAAAGCATATCCCGCTAAAAAAGGACACGCCGCCGTTAGCAAAGCGACCATAGACACCGTAAAAAAAGCAATTCTCGGTATGCCTAGAGCGATTTATCAAATTCTCGATAGTGCTGAAATAACAGTGAGCGTAGCGCCATCAGCTCAAGATAAATTGGAGGCAAACTCAAAGTTGCAAGAGGCAGCCATTTTAAATGGCAAAGAAATCACAGTATTTGAAAACCTGATGATAGCTGGTAAAAGTGCAGCTACCAACAAAACGGGAAGTGTCAGCACAGCCAGAGCCTTTTCCCCAGTCGAAATAAAAGAAGCTTTCCTTAAGCAAGTAGGCAATGCCATAGAGCAAAATAGCGGTGGCTTAGCTCGCGATCCCGATTTTCACGCAGCCTTCATGCTTGACGGCCGCAACCTGCCAGCAAACATCGAAGAGACTCTACCTTTCTTGGCACCACCGGCCAACCAGGCTGAACAAGAAGTCTGCGCCTATTTACTAGATGGTATCGCCGGTGGTTCCAGCAAAACCGTCACCACTGTGTCGCAAAACTTCCCCAAAACCAAAGCCTGGTTAATCAATAAACTGCGACTGCAAAATTAGCTCACAGCGGCCATACAACTGATTTTCTCACGGCTTTTGCCAGGGTTAAAGAAAGAGCTTATGCCAATCTGGCCTGAACTCTAAGAATCTTGGAAGAGCGAGCCGAAGCCACCAATGATACCGCCACCACCAGACTCAGACGGGCTACCACCAGCGCGAGGAGCATGCTCAAGAATGCGATTGGCTAAGCGTGAGAATGGCAGACTCTGCAACCAAACGGTTCCATGACCGCTCAATGTCGCAAGAAATAGACCTTCGCCACCAAATACCATCGACTTCAAATTGCCAGCGCGGGCAATTGAATACTCAATGCCTGGAGTGAAGCCTACCAAACAGCCGGTATCAACCCGCAGAGTCTCACCTTTGAGTTCTCTTTTAACGATAGTGCCACAGGCATGGACAAAGGCCAAACCATCGCCACTCAAACTCTGCAGAACAAAGCCCTCGCCGCCGAAGAATCCGGTACCTAGTTTCTGGGTGAAGGCCACGTCTAGCTTGGTGCCATAGGCAGCACACAAGAAGCCATCACGTTGGCAGGTGACCTGGCCGCCAAGCTGAGCCAAGTCAAGTGGGATAATTTTGCCCGGATAAGGAGCGGCAAAAGCGACTTTTTGCTTGCCCGATCCGCCATTAGAGAAGTGAGTAATCATCATAGACTCACCAGCCAGCATGCGCTTTCCGGCACCAAAGAGCTTCTTCATCATGCCCTGGTCTGCGTCTGTGCCGTCTCCCATTTTCGATTCGAAGACGATGCCCTGCTCCATATAATTCATAGCCCCAGCTTCAGCAATCACTGTTTCGCCAGGATCAAGCTCAATTTCCACCAGCTGCATATCATCACCAATAATGGTGTAGTCAATTTCGTGTGCCCGCATAGTGCCCATTGTTATCTCTCCTTAGAGGACATGTTTAGTAAACATGACAAGTAAAGGGTTGCCCTTTATTCAAAATCAATTTAAGACTGGGAGTTTATCATGTTGCTCAAAACTTAAGCTTAACTACCTTATCGATTGACGAGATTTAGGCTCCTTGAAGAGTTGAGAGCGCAAGCCTTCAGGCAAAAAGGTCTATAAGAATTGGGAGCGTCAATCAGCGAATGGCGGGACTGCGCGAAAGTACTGTCGAGCTTGAGATCAAGCCAGTATCGTGTAGAAGATCAATTTGAGCGTTATTGAAATTCACGATTGCCCGAGCTTTTTCGATAAGCGAAGAGGTGTAGTCTTGCTGGGCCTTAAGCACATCGATATTGCGCCCCACACCGTTTTGAAAACGCAGTTGGGCCAGGCGTAGTTCCTCATTAGCAGAGCGCACTTGCGCTACAGCTTCTTCAATTTTTCTATCAGTCTTAAGCGACTGAAGATAAGAGCGCCGCACTTCTGAAGTGACCTTATTCAAGACCTGTTGCTGCTGTAAACCAGCCTGACGAGCGGTCATCTTGGCAGCATAGGTATTGGCCAGATCAACGGCACCAAGACCCTCAAAATTCCAATTAACATTAACACCCAAAGTGTACAGCGCCGTAATCTGTCGAGAGCGCACACCGACTCCACCAGCAGCACCAGCCAGGGTGATGGGGGCCAGTTCATATTGTTTGCTTAGCGTCTCACCAATCCCCAAGACATTGCCACTAAAGGCAAAATTAGGTTGCAGTTTGGCCGCATTAATCACTATCTGTTTCTTTGCAGCCAGGCGCAACTCTTCGTACTGCTTCAGCTCTGGTCGATTGTCTATGGCCAATTGCAAAAGACGAGCAGCATTAGCTTGCTCAGAGACTATACGAATCTTTTGCAGCAACAAATCATTAGGCGCTATATCAAGACCTTGATTGGCATTAAGAAACTCAGCCAGAAGAATAGCCGCTTCACGGCGAGCAACCTGCTGATCAATTAAATTTTGCCGATCTTGTGATAGCTGAGTCTCCGCCTGTAAAACTTCAAGATTAGTGGCTAAGCCACCTTGCTTCAAATCTTTATTGAGCGAAAGCTGACCTTCTGACGTCTCTACAGCCTTCACTCTAATTTGCAGCAGGGCCTCCTGCAGCAGAAGATCGTAATAGCGCTTGGCGGCAGTCTGTAATGTATCGCTCACCGTAGCATGCTTAGAATGACGAGCGGCACGATAGTTATTGCGATTCTGTAAAGCACCAAATAAGACACTACCGCCGCGGTATCCGTAATACTTGAAGCCTGCCGAAGTCAAAATGAATGGATTGTTAAAGCTCAAAGGCTCAAGGGTTTGACCAAAAGGTACATTGGCCTTGCCCTTAAGATAATTCCACTGATAAGAAAGAGCAATATCGGGCAAGAACTTACCCATTGAAGAAACCATATTAGCCTTACGCGCCCGCTCGGCGTAGGAAGAAATACCAATATCAAGGTTGTTCTTCAAGGCGGCTTGCACCACATCATCGAGACTCATCGGTACTGTTGAAGCTGCATCGAGCAAAGAAGAATCTACTTTCTTATCGATAGAGATCAGAGCACTAAGGGGCGGTCGAACAATTTGAATGCGTTGGGGATCAACGTCACTACCAGAGAGATCATCGACTGGCACCACCTCGTCTAGCGGACCTTTATTCAAGCCACGCAAAGGTAAATCTAGATCTTGAGCCAAAGCACTGCTGGTAGGAAAGAGAGTAGCGCAACTGCCTAGCAATGCCAGCGAGAATGCAATGAACTTTGACGAATTTCCCCGTCTATATTGGCGCAACATTATGCCAACTGCCTCCCGAATTTCGATGTACTTAGAGCTAAAAGAATTGTGGCAAAGGCAGCCAAGGCTAGAACGTCAGGCCAGATTACCTCAAGCCCAGCACCTTTAAGAATAATGGCGCGAACGCATGTGACGTAATAACGCAAGGGGTCAAAGAGCGATAGCACTTGGAAAAACTCCGGAATACTCTCTAACGGAGCCACAGCACCAGAAAGTTGAATCACCGGCAAGTTGACGAAAAAGGAAGTCAGAAGGGACTGTCGCTGGTTTTGTGAAAAGGCAGCAAGAGCGATACCAATAGCAATGCCAACAAGAATGGCAAGGAAAGAAACAAAGAGAAAGAGAAAAATATTTCCCCTAAAAGGAACATGAAACACAACTGAACTAATCAACAAACAGACAAGCACGGTAATCATGAGCAGCATTGAAAGTGGAATGATCTTAGCTAGAAGAATCTGCAAAGAATTAACCGGTGTCATCAGCAGTTGCTCGAGGGTACCTGAATCCTTTTCGCGGATCACCGCAGCACTAGAGACCAAAGTACTGACAAGATTGAGAACCAGGGCAATTACTCCCGGTACAAAAAACCAACTGCTAATCAAGCCGGGGTTATAAGCAAAAGTAATCTGCGGACTAACCAGCTCATGTGAAATCTGAGAGCCTGTCACAAGCTGCCTGTTAAAAGTTGAAATAATCTGACTAATATAACCATTGGCAATACCAGCGGTATTAGCATCCACGCCATCGAGCATAACTTGCATAGAGACCTTGGTTCCATGCTTGACTTCGCGCTCAAATTCGGGAGGCACAATTAAACCTGCCTCCAAGTTACCATCCCGAACATTCTTAGCTAAGGTGGCTTCTGTGCCACCGGAAGCGGTGAGATCAAAAACACCATTCTCCACCAGAGCAGCAACGGCCTCGCGACTAGTCGGTGAAGCGGCATGGTCAATAACGCCAAGACGTAAGTGTTCAACATCTGGACTCAAAGCAAAGCCGTACAAGAATAGCTGCAAGACAGGCATAAAGAAAAGCAGAAAAATCAACTGTTTATCGCGCATAATCTGGCGCAATTCTTTGATTATAAGAGCCCTTATCTGGTGGCGATAGTTACGTGTACTAGTTGACATGAAATTTTCCAAAATCTTCCTTAGCCCCCGCCAGACAGTTGCATTTTGCGCATGATCCTGGAAGCTCCCACGAGCAGAACAATGGCACAAATAGCCAGGGCCACAGGAAGATGAATCTGGCTCGAAAAATCGCTGCCGCGCACAAAGGCATTGCGCGATGCTTCCACAAAGTACCTTGCTGGCAAGATATTGCAAATTAAAGACAAGGGATAGGTAATATTGCGCAGAGGATAGAGAAATCCCGAGAGCAAGAGCGCTGTGGTAAATCCGGTGGTGGCGACCATTTGTACCGCAGCACTCTGGCTGTTCGCCCGAGTACCAACAAAAAGACCAAATAAGACAGCACTAGCAAGAAATACCAAAGTAGAAATAAAGTAGATGTAGGGATCGCCTACTAATCTGATACCAAATAGAACCATGGCCATGACTATAACAATCAGGGCCTGAACCAAGGCAATAGCAGTATAGGCAAGAGCCTTACCAACTACCAATTCAAAAGAGGAGATACTCGAAGCGTAGAGCTGCAATATGGTGCCTTGCTCTTTTTCGCGCGACATAGCCAGAGCAGATAAGAGACAGGGAAAGATCCACAAAATCACTGCAGTAGCCCCGGGAGCGACATACAGAGCTTCTTCTCGGCCTGGATTAAACCACAAGCGCACTTTAGTCGTTACTAAACTCTTTACCTGATTGAATTTATGACTGCGTAAGAAATATCCAGTGGTGGCAATTATGCTGTTCTTAATGACGCGAGCATTGTTTACATCAGTAGCATCAATTATCACTTGAATATCAGAAGCAGTACCTTGCTTAAGGCGGCGAGAAAATTCTGGAGGAATAGTTATGGTCGCCTTTGCTTCGCCCATATCAAGGGGCCCCATGGCGCTGCTTGACACGACACTTGCAGGAGCCGAACGGAGATGCACAGGATCATGCCAGGGAGTGTTAACTAGTTGTCCATTGGCAAAAATAGTATCAATATAATCGCGACTGAGGGCACCGTTATCAAAATTACGCACAGCCACTGGAATATTTTTCGATTCTAGTCTCGTGGCATAACCATAAAGAAGCATGGCCACCGAAGGCAACAAGAAAGCCAAAGCAAGGGTGAGTTTATCCCTCCTGAATTGTGCAATCTCTTTTCCGGCCTGTGAAATCATTCGCCGCATCAGCTCTACACGACCCCCGATGCGCGTTGCACAATTGAAATAAATGAGTCTTCCAAACTAAAACCTATTTGCCTGGAAGAGAGAGGCGTCAATCCGCGAGCAGCCATTTCCTTTACTAAAGCTGGCAATTCACTATCAGGATCATCAAACACCACATGCAAGCTATCGGCGAACATTGAAACTCGCCAAGAAACAAACTTCTGCTTCAAATAAGCATAAGCAGCCTGAGCATTTTCAAAGCGTAGCTCCACAAGTTTTCCTGGCTGACTATTCTTGATCTGGGAAGGTGAGCCCTCTGCTACGAGCGCTCCAGCTACCATAAAGCCGAGGTTGTTACAGTATTCTGCTTCTTCTAGGAAGTGTGTTGTCACAAGCACGGCCGTGCCTTGCCGGGAAAAATCACGAATCAACTTCCACATCTCACGTCGAGCCAAAGGATCAACTCCCGAGGTCGGTTCATCGAGAAATAGAACTTCTGGCTGGTGCAAAACAGCGGCGCCAAATGACAGGCGCTGCTTCCAACCGCCCGGCAACTTAGCAGTAAGCAAACCCTCTTGCCCAGCCAAATCAGAACTTCTCAATACCCACTTAATTCTCTCGCGCTTAAGGCTATCGGGCACACAATAAACACCACAATAAAACTCAAGATTTTCACGAATAGTCAAATCGTCATACAGCGTAAATTTCTGACTCATATAGCCAAGCCGCTGCCGCAGGGCTTCAGAACGTAGATTTGACTTCTGGCCGCAGAGTTCCATGCGCCCAGCGCTTGGTTTAATCAGACCGCAGAGTATCTTAATCGTGGTGGTTTTGCCAGCGCCATTAGCACCTAGTAGTCCGTAAATTTCGCCATACTCGATTTGCAAATTGACGTCTTTGACAGCATGAAAACTGCCGTAGACTTTCTTCACCCCCTGGGCAAAGATTGCAGAACCAGAAGGGCCCGGATTTGGAGAAGGGCCTGTACTTGCCGATGAGCCGGAAGTTGCAGTTGAGCCGGAATTTGCCGAAGGACCAGTAGAGGCCGGCTGAACATATCCGTCTATGCGACTGCCACCGGCCATCCGGCTTCTCGACTCCACGAATGGAAACATCCTCTCTGCAGCAGGAATGTCGCTTCCAGTCTTCGCTCTCAATTTAGTAACAAAGACGTTCTCTAAAGTCGGCTCTTGCACTTCTATGGAAAGCGATTCACTAGTCTTCTCAAGAGCTGCAGCCTGACGAACCGAATCACTGGCCCTGGCTATGTCATCAACCAGTACATCGAGTCGATCACCAAAAGTTTGCACATCAGAAAAAATACTGGGATCATCCTTCTCCACCTGATGCAACCTTCGCTCCAAATTATCAATAGCATTGGCCCGCACTTCTAAGCGATGCAAGCCAAGGTTCCTCTTCAATTCCATCGGTGTCCCGATTTCCTCAATTTCGCCCTCATGCATCAAAATCAGTCGATTGCAGCGCTCAGCTTCATCAAGATAGGGAGTTGCGACAGCAACCGTGACACCTTCAGTGGTGACAGTGGCAAGTAGGTCCCAAAACTCACGGCGCGAAACAGGATCAACTCCGGTGGTCGGTTCATCGAGCAGTAGTAATTTAGGTCTAGCAATTAAGGCACAGCACAGAGCCAATTTCTGCTTCATCCCGCCGGACAATTGCCCAGCCAAACGACTAGAGAAACGTTCAATATTCATCAGCTTCAAATACTTTTGACTTCGCTCGGCAAAGTCATCTTTTTCGACTTCCCTCAAACCTGCCACATAGCGCAGATTTTCAGCAATACTAAGATCGAGATAAAGAGAAAACTGTTGAGTCAAATAGCCAATTTCGAGACGAACGTCGCGCGGCTTCTGACCTATTACACTAGCGCTTCCAGCAGTTTGCTCCATGACGCCGCCGAGAACGTGAAATGTAGTGGTTTTACCGGCTCCGTCAGGACCAATCAGTCCGAAAATCTCACCTTCAAAGATGTCGAAATCGAGACCTTTAACGGCCTCAAGAGCACCATAAGATTTTTTCAATCCCTGCACTTTAACTATCGGCTGGATAGCGCTGATGCCAGACTTGCTTAGCGTCTCTATCATGATTAAGGTGTGTCTACAAGAATCTCAGCGTCAGCAGGCATGCCTGGCTTAGCGAAACGATCAGGTTGAGTAATACCAATTTTGATACCAAAGACTTGTTTTACTCGATCATCCTTAAAGTAAATATTCTCGGGAGTGAATGAGCCTTCCGGGTCAATCTGTATCACAGTGCCTTCAAAAGGTTTATCAGGGGAAGAATCAAGAAATACGCGGGCTTTCTGTCCGACGCGCACCCTTCCAATCTGCCCTTCTGGCACGTAGCCCCGCAGATAAACGGTACTCAGATCAATGACCGAAATAAGAGTCTGTCCGGGCACTGCAACAACACCAGGTTCAACCACCCGCGCCGTTACAATTCCCGAAATTGGACTCTTCACACTCAAATAAGCAATATTGGCAAGAATTTGCTCCTCATCAGCCTTCGCACTTAGCTCTTCTTGCTTTGCACTTTTCAATTGATATTGCGCCTGAAGTAATTGGTCACCAAAGGCAAGCAACTGAGACTGCCGCATTCTTGGATTAAGGCGCGCAGAGCGAGCTTGCGCCAGGGCAGCCTTTGAGACATTCAACTGTTTGCGAGCTGCTTCGACCGAACTCGATTTAGCACTAACGATAGCTTCAGCAGTTGCAGCACTGGTTGAAACTTGATCATTCTCATCAAGAGTTACAGCACCTTTGGAGGCGAGAAAGTTATAGCGCTGCTTTCTGATTCGCGCCAATTTCAAATCAGATTGCGCTTGGATCAACTGAGCCTCAGTCTCACTAACACGAGCATCGGCTTGCGAGACATTGGCGTCGGCCTGATCGATCTGAGCCCGCATATCTTCAGAAGACTGAAGAACGCGTAACTTCGCCTCATCTATTTGATTTTTTACTACTCCAATCTGGTAGCTCGCCTGCTCAGCAAGGGCTGCAGCGCGTTGCCTCTTCGCTTGAGCGCTGCGCAACTGAGCTTGAATGTCGTCATCGCTGATTTTAACCAGCAAATCCCCTTTCTTTACCTGATCGCCTTCGCGATAGCCCATGAAATCTACCCGGCCACCAATCTTAGGGCCGATATTAGACTCATAACCCTCAATTCGGCCACTGACCCTAATAGTGGTACTATCCGCCGGCTTAGGTGAGTACTTCTTAAAGCCAAACCACCCCGCAGTGCCCAGCACAACTAAGACAACAAGCGCCACAACCGGTTTGGGTAAACCATGCCTCGCAGGTTTAGCATCAGGCTGCATTTTCGATGTCTCAGCTGAGGCTTGTGACTGCTGAGAGGCACCTGACTGAGGATCTGCGGTTTGCATCGTCATATTCTCATACTCGTCTAACTATCCATTCTAAAAGTAATATCGGAAGTCTATCCAAAATTTGGGCGAAAGTTACCAGACACTGCTATCATACCAACCGGTATGGATACCATGTCAATCCCCCCAAAGACTAAACCCCAGAGAACCAACTTGCGAACTTAACCGATATCGCTCAAGTGAGCATTTTTCAAACATTCACAATCGAAATTGAGCCTACCAACTTGCTAGACTGTCCGCTTCTAGAAAGGTGCCATTTAGTGACAGCAGAATTGCCCTCAAATACAGACCAGTTTAAGTCTGAAACTGAAGACAAGCGGGCGCATCCGCGCAGCAAGCGAGATCAGATAGTCGCTGCGGCAATAAAAGTCTTCCTCGAAAACGGTTACAAAGCAACCAGCATGAACCGAGTTGCCGACCAAGCAGGGGTTATCAAAGCCACTATATATAGTCACTTCAAAGACAAAGAGCAACTTTTCATAGCTATAATCGAAGAACTAACCATCAAAAAAATAGATCTAAACTATGAAGACTTGGAGCCACTAATGGTTTTGCCTCCAGAAATGTTCATAGATCAAGTCAGTAACAAATTTTCTGTGCTTATGGATGACCCTGACTATCTTAGATTGTTCCGAGTGATGGTAGGCGAATCGGAACGATTCCCAGAGCTAGCCAGTATTTATGTAAAAACAGTTATTCTACGCGGCATGGATCTTGCTACAGCATACTTTGACCGTCATCCTGAGCTGAATATAGCTGACAGCGCCGCCACGGCTCATATATGCGCTGGTTCTTTCGTCTCGCTAATGACCTGGCAGCAGGTGCTAGGCGGAAAGAAAATTCGAACACTCGAGGTTGAGCGAGTGACAAAAATGCTTAAGGCATTAATTTGCAACGGTGCTCAAAACCGAGGGGAAAATAACTAGCCTGGAAGGATTAAAGTTACCTCCCCGTTCAGTTTCTATCGGTCCAGATTTTAAAAAGGCCACAAGAAGTGAGCCCTTTGGCCATCGGATCTTATCAAAAAAGAACCAAATCATGGCAAGAAAGCTCTGTAGCCATTTAAAACTAACACCGTGATGAATTGACCAAATCAGCCGATTGGCGGCTGCAACAAGGGCCAGAACAGATTCAGTATGGATCTCGTATGAATTTACAGAAGACTGAGCTGGCTTGCTGCGCACGAAGAAGTCACCATCTAAGCAAATAATTAGATTACTTAGTTCCAGCATCACCAGCGCTGCCGAAACTACACCAACAGATAAACCACTTAGTACGCAAAGGGAATCGAAACTGACAGGAATATAGGAAATACAATCAAAAACCCTGCGTTCATTTTCCTCAAGATCCAGTGGTGCTTCGTCCGATCCTGGCACGGCCGAGTTCTGGCAATCTACATTTGCAAAACTTGGATCGGCTTGATCTCTATGGTCAAAATCAGATCGAGAAAAGCAGTCGCTAGATTGACGCTCCCTGTACGCATCACTCAATTCTTCAGTTGGGTGCGCATTAGGAAGACTGCCTCTCGAACGCTTGGTCATAATTGAGTTGAACAAGGCAGCAGAGATAGCAGGAGCTTCTTCGTCAAAGCAATCCTCAACAAGAAGTCGAATCTTTTTTTGAATATTGTGAGCCGTAGCTTGAGCAATAGAGGCTAATTGAGCTAACCTGCTTGAGGCAACAACAACACCACTTTCCATCAGCCATATAGAGCCCAGCCAAGCCTTAAAGTGTTTCACTCGAAAAAACATGGTACCAGCAGTGAACCAGACTTTGGCTCGACAGTCGCTGCATGTAAATGTCCTTGAGTTTTCCTCCCGCTCTGCGGCCTGACTTCCGCACTTGCAACGGACAAGACCAAGTGTTGATAGGGCCCTAAAAACGATTTCTAAACCAACTTCATCATTAGGCACGAGAGCCTCAAACTCTGGCCACATTTTTTGGATTGATGCTTCATTAGCTGCATGTTCGGCTGTGCGATATCTCATAAATTCTCCCTCCCCTCGCTTTTTGATAAACGTCGGAAAAGCGAAAAAGGTTCAATACAAGTCAAGAGTCGCGAGGCTGAGTTTTCGGGAAAACATCATTTTCCATGAATCCAGAAAGGAAGAACTTGACCGATATCGGTCAAGTTCTTCCTCGAACAGACGGAGAATGAACGCAAAAATTCAGTGCCAAAAGTTCAAAATTTTAAACGATAACCGATACCGGGCTCGGTAATTAGATGCCGGGGATGAGCAGAATCCTGCTCCAACTTTCTCCTTAGCTGCGCCATATACACTCGTAAGTAATGAGTTTCGGCCTGATAGCCAGTGCCCCATGCTTCTCTAAGGAGCAAATTATGGGTTACAACTTTACCGGCATGACGCACCAAAGTAGTTAGCAGCTTATACTCAATCGGAGTTAGATGAATCTCCGCACCAGAGACCTTTACTTCTCTCTTGGCAAGATCAATAGAGACATCGCCGAATGCCACATTTGATTCAACAACAGCCTTTGAATTCTTAGAGGCATTTCGAAGAGCAACTCGTACGCGGGCCAATAGCTCTGAGATACCAAAAGGTTTTGTCAAATAATCATCAGCTCCCGCATCAAGAGCCTCAACCTTATCTCTTTCCTGACCACGCGCAGACAAAACAATTACAGGCACATCACTCCACTGCCTAAGTTCTTTGGTTACATTTAAACCGTCCATATCAGGCAGCCCCAGATCCAAAATGATCAGGTCAGGGCATCTACTTGCCAAAATTGTTAAACCTTCGCGACCTGTTAATGCTTCTTCAAAGGCAAAGCCCTGGTCAATAAGAGCCATCTTGAGGAAGCGACGAATCGGAGCCTCATCCTCGATTACAAGTATAAGTGGTGCAGATGATTGATTAGTCATTGGTATTTTCGAGCTGATCTAAATTAGGGATGCCCTCAATTGGCAGAGTAAACTTAAACACCGCACCACCACCGGCTCTATTCTCTACCCAGATCTTGCCGCCGTGTGCTTCGACTATTCCGCTGCAAATAGCCAGCCCTAAACCCACACCCGTGCGGTCAGATGCCTCCTCGCGAAAGAACTTCTCAAATATCTTCTCAATATGCGCTGGCGGAATTCCAGAACCTCGATCGGCAACTTCAATCTGAGCAACTTGATCTGATACTGAGGCACGCAAAACTAGCTCACTGCCAGCCGGAGTGTACTTCAAAGCATTCTCAAGCAAATTCACGAGCACTTGTTGAATAAGAATTGAATCGACTGGAATCAATGGCAATTCGGACGGGATAAGAATGCGTACTTGCCTGCCGCTTAATCGATCATCAACATAGCTAAGGGCAGCGCCAATTATTTCATCAATTGGACACCACTCTTTTCGGACTTTAAGATTGCCAGATTGCACCTTGGTCATATCTAGCAAGTTTCCAACCAGCCTATTTAATCGTTCAGACTCATGAAAAATTTCAGCTGCCATATCCCGACATTTCTCCACAGTCAGACTAGTTGAGCCTTCCATAATTGTGCTAGCAGCACCAGTTATAGTGGCAAGAGGAGTCCGCAGATCATGGGACACAGAACTGAGCAAACTATTTCTCAATTGCTCGGCCTTGACCTGCAATCGAGCACGTTCGTTGTCATCGGCCAGCTGTGCTCGTTCAAGGGCTATGGCTATTTGGTTACCGAAAGTCTCAAGTAGGTGCAACTGTTCCGGTGCAAGAAAGCGATCGATATCAGAGGGCCGAATCGCCAAAACTCCGATTACTGCCTTTGCTCCAAAGAGCGGCACATACAACGCATTTGCTGCAGGAAGTGTACTAGTGCTAAGACCAGCAGGTTGCTTATTCTTGAACGCCCAAACTGCCACCCCGGCGTCAAGACCTTCAAGAGGTCTACGTACTTGCAAGACGCCCTCGAAATTAGGCAAATATATTGCCACCTTACATTCAAAAACCTCAGCAACATGGCGCAATCCAATGGTAATCAGATCGCCAAGATTGAGTGTTGAAGATAATTCCCGGCTCATCAAATATAGAGAAGCCGTGCGGCTCTCACGCAAACGTGCAGACTGCGCCTGCTGTCGAATGCGAGCAGTCAGCGTACTGATAACAAGTGCAATCGTTAACATAACAGCAAAGGTGACCAGATACTGAGTGTCAGAAACTGCAAAAGTATAGAAAGGAGGCACAAAGAAGAAATCGAAACTCGCGACACTAATAACTGATGCAAAAACAGCTGGTCCACGACCATACTGACTCGCGACAATAACAATGCCGAGCATGTACACCATGATCACATTTGATAGTTCAAAATGACCAGTCATGAAAGCGGCTATAGCTGTGCACAAGGCAACGATGGCAGATGAACCCAGATAGTCTTTAGGGCGGCGAGTCGAGCGCACTTTCTTTACCCACGGTGCGGCTGCAGCATCGGCATCGCCAGTAATTACATACACATCAATCATGCCGCTTTTGCGCACTATATCGTCAACAATTGATCCACGCAGCACTTCTATCCAGCGAGGCTGAGCCGGTTTGCCAATGACAATTTTAGTGACATTGTTGCTGTGGGCCCGACGTACTAACTCTTCACTGACATTCTCACCGCTTAATTCTAAAGTCTCAGCACCGAGCTGCTCAGCCAAACGAAGGGTCTGGAGCACACGAGCTTTTTCACTATCAGGCAAACGTAAGTAGCTTGGTGTCTCAACAAAGGCCACATACCACTTGGCCTTCAAAGCAACGGCCATGCGCTTTGAAGCACGAACTAGCCGAATTGAAAGCGGGCTATTGCTGACACAAACCAACATCCTTTCGGTCGTAGGCCAAGGCTCAACAATTTGATGAGCATGGCGATAACGCAACATCTCACTATCAACGTGTTCTGCTGTATAACGCAATGCCAGCTCACGCAAGGCAATTAGATTGCCTTTACGAAAGAAATTATTTAATGCCGACTCCGCCCGTTCGCTGACATAAATTTTGCCATCCCGCAGGCGCTGAATTAACTCATCGGGAGGTAAATCCACGAGCTCAAACTCGGCAGCACTCTCTAGCAATGAATCAGGAATACGCTCCTGCACAAGCACACCAGTGATTTGAGAAACGACATCATGCAGACTCTCAATATGCTGCACGTTCAAAGTTGAAAAGACATCGATGCCAGCCTCAATAAGCTCCTGGACATCCTGCCAGCGTTTCGCATGCCTTGAACCAGGAGCATTACTATGGGCCAATTCATCCACGAGTATTAGCTGCGGTTTGCGCGCCAGGGCGGCATCAATATCAAACTCGGACAGAATCGTTCCACGATACTCCACCGAGACTCGTGGCAAAATCTCTAAGCGCTCAAGCAGCAAAGCAGTCTCGGCTCGACCATGAGTCTCAGCGCAACCAACAACGACATCGACACCCTCGTCTTTTAGCTTGCCAGCAGCCTGGAGCATCGAGTAGGTTTTACCAACACCAGCTGAAGCTCCAAAAAATATTTTCAGATGCCCACGCCCAGTGCCTTCCGCCTCTCGAAGTCGGGTCAACAATAAACTTGGATCAGGGCGACACTCGTTCATAGCTCACATCTTTTCAGTCAACTGATCGAGGGCCAAGTTCAGCTCCAAAACATTAACGCGAGGGTCGCCAAACAAGCCAAAATCTCGCCCCTGGGTGTGGGCAGCCACCAATTTGCGCAACTGTTCTGGGCTAAGGGAACGGGCTCGGGCCACACGTTCAATTTGCATACGTGCAGCTGCAGGACTGATATCTGGATCTAAGCCACTGGCCGAAGCCGTGACTATATCAACAGGTATTTTTTCTAGCGCAGCCAGCGCGGCTTTCCCTGCACTAGCACTAGCACCCGCTGCCGCCGAGGGGTTAATCGCCTGGTTTCGCCAAGCTTCCGCTCGCTTCGCCACCGCAGCTAAATAATATGGATTAGTCGGGCCCAAATTAGAGCCCGAAGACGCAGCGGCATTGTAAGCGGGGCTTGTGGCCGAAGGCCTGGGCCAGAAATACTGTGGCGCCGTAAAAGCTTGTCCAACTAAACGCGAACCAATCACCTGCGAATCAGGCATTGGTGCATCCACGTGCAAGCTGACGGCCGGCGAACTATCTAAAGGCGAACTATTTAAAGGTGAACTATCCAAGCGCGAAACATCCATGTGCGAACTGTACCGGCCAGAAACTTGTTTATCCAGGACAGCAGGGTTCAGTATTGGCAGTGGTGCATAAACTAAACTTCCCTCAGCTTGATGAGGAAAGACCAATTGGCCAACAGCAGTAACAACAGCGGGATAGGCTAGACCAGTAAACACTGTAAATATAGCAAAAAGTATGAACGCCGATTTGATGATGGGCTGTGGAACAAGTGACAGCACCGCCGAACCATTTGAGTCTGGTGTTGCCGAATCCGGCGACGTTATGGTTGACTCACCAATAATTGAATTAGCTAAGGTTGAATTAGAAATTGGTTCCTGGGCTGACATGATCGGCTTCTATCCTCTCTATTTCTATCTGGATTGTTCGCCAATTCACAATCGGCTTCAATACCTAAACCAAGCGCAAACTACTTAACAACATGTCAATCAACTTAATACCTATAAATGGAGCAACAATTCCACCTAGTCCGTATATGAGCAAATTATCGCGCAGCAGAATAGAAGCACCAACCGCGCGATAACGAACACCCTTTAAAGCTAGCGGCAAAAGAAATAGAATTACCAGAGCATTGAATATAACCGCCGATAACACAGCACTCTGTGGCGACTGCAGCTGCATAACATTGAGTCTGTTGAGGACGGGATAAGTCGTGGCAAATGCGGCCGGGATAATGGCAAAATATTTGGCGACATCATTAGCGATACTAAAGGTCGTCAGCGCTCCGCGAGTCATCAACAGCTGCTTGCCAATCTCAACAATCTCAATTAACTTGGTCGGACTTGAATCGAGGTCGACCATATTACAGGCCTCTTTGGCAGCCTGTGTCCCCGTATTCATGGCCACAGCAACATCGGCCTGGGCTAATGCCGGAGCGTCATTAGTGCCGTCCCCGGTCATAGCGACGAGCCGACCGCCGGCCTGAGCCTCGCGAATCAGACGCAACTTCTCCTCCGGTGTAGCCTGAGCCAGATAATCATCCACCCCGGCCTCGGCGGCAATGGCTGCTGCAGTAAGGGGATTATCACCGGTAATCATAACGGTCTTGATACCCATGGCCCGCAGGGCAGCAAAGCGCTCCTTAATACCACCCTTAACGATATCTTTGAGCTGAACAGCGCCCAGCACACGCCCCCGGTCTGATACTACCAGCGGTGTACCGCCGTTGCGAGCAATATTATCGACAGCTTCGCGCACCTCTTCCGGATAGCTACCGCCCTGATCAAGAACATAGGCTTCCACGGCGTCAGCGGCACCTTTGCGAATCTCACGACCATCAAAATTAACACCACTCATTCTTGTCTGGGCCGAAAATGGAACGAACTCGGCGTCAAGCTCTTGCATGTTGCGCTCGCGGATGGAAAATCTCTCCTTAGCCAAAACCACTATACTGCGGCCTTCCGGCGTCTCATCTGCAAGAGAAGAGATCTGAGCGGCATCGGCAAGCTCCGACTCGGAGATACCCTTAGCAGCAACAAACAATGTCGCCTGTCTGTTTCCCATGGTGATTGTGCCGGTCTTATCGAGTAGCAACATATCCACATCGCCAGCAGCCTCGACGGCACGTCCCGACATGGCAATGACATTGGCTTTGATCAAGCGGTCCATTCCAGCAATGCCAATAGCAGAGAGCAAGCCACCAATGGTTGTGGGAATTAGACAGACCAGAAGGGCGACCAAAACAGTAAGTGAAACTGGCTGACCATGGGAGACGCTGGCACTATAGCTAGAAAAAGGATAGAGCGTAAAAGTGACCAGTAAGAAAACTAGAGTCAATGCCGCCAATAAAATATTCAGAGCAATTTCGTTAGGAGTTTTTTGGCGCTTGGCACCCTCGACCATCGAAATCATTCGGTCAAGAAATGTCTCTCCCGGATTAGCTGAAATTCTTACAATCAGCCAATCTGACAACACGCGAGTGCCACCAGTAACGGCACTGCGATCGCCTCCACTTTCTCGAATTACCGGAGCACTCTCACCAGTAATAGCACTCTCGTCAACAGAGGCCACACCTTCAATCACTTCTCCGTCACAAGGAATTGTATCGCCAGCCTCAACCAGAACGATATCACCCTTTCTCAACTCGCTAGCCGAAACGGCCTTAATAGCTGATTTCAATGAAGCTTCAGCCAACTTCTTAGCCATAACATCTTTGCGCGACTTCCGCAGAGAATCAGCTTGCGCCTTGCCTCTACCTTCGGCCATTGATTCAGCGAAATTAGCAAAAAGTACTGTAATCCAAAGCCAAATTGATATTGAAAATATAAACGCCGGTGCGGCTTCACCGGGATGAGAAACTGCAGCGAAGAAAAGAAGCGTGGTAATGACACTGCCCAGCTCCACCACGAACATCACTGGATTGCGAGCTTGTACTCGCGGATCTAATTTGACGAAGGAATCTATTACAGCCTTCCATAAAATTGCTGAGTCAAGAATAGATTTGGAGTTATTTTTTGTTTCAGTCATCACTTTGTAAATATCATCTGAAGCTGTTCTACGATTGGCCCTAGCGCTAAGGCTGGAACAAAAGTCAATCCACCAAAAATCACGACCACTCCCACAAGCAGCAGAACAAACAGCCAATTGTCAGTTTGCATTGTTCCAGCACTGACTGGAACTTTCTTTTTCCGCACCAACGAACCAGCGAGGGCCAGAACTGGAACGGCGAGGGCGTAGCGGCCTACGAACATAGCCACACCTAGGGCATAGTTATAGAAAGGAGTATTGGCACTAAGTCCGGCAAAAGCGCTGCCGTTATTATTTGCTGCCGAGGAAAAAGCATAGAGAATTTCACTGAATCCATGGGCGCCGCCATTGAGCACACCAGCCATACCATCTTTAAGAGAAACAGCCATTGCCGTGCCCAATAGAACAGCCATGGGCGGGAAGAGAATCACCAGAGAAGACATTTTCATCTCAAAGGCTTCTATTTTCTTGCCTAAATATTCCGGAGTACGACCAACCATTAAACCGGCAATAAAGACAGTAATAACTGCAAAAATCAACATGCCATAGAGGCCCGAGCCCACTCCACCGTATACGACTTCTCCCAGCTGCATAAGCAGCATGGGGGAAAGTCCGGCCAAGGGAATAAAGGAGTCATGCATACTATTAACAGAGCCATTGGAAGCAGCTGTAGTTGCAACCGCCCATAGTGCCGAATTAGCGACACCGAATCGCACTTCTTTGCCTTCCATATTGCCACCACTACTCTCAGCCGAAGCATTTTGCTCAATGCCCATGGCGGTAAAAGCAGGATTTCCTGCCTGCTCAGGCATATAACAAAGAGCCAAGCAGGCAACAAATATGGCCGTCATGGCGGCGAGCAGCGCCATACCATTTCGAGGACTGCCAACCATTTTGCCAAATGTCTGACAGAGAGCTACTGGTATTAAAAGAATTGCCAGCATCTCAATGAAGTTAGAAAGCGGCGTGGGATTTTCCAGCGGATGACTGGAGTTGACGTTGAAGAAGCCTCCACCATTGGTGCCAAGCTGTTTGATAGCAATTTGGGAAGCAGCTGGTCCTCTGGCTATTTTATATACCGTCGGCGCAGCGCTTTCTACCATCTGCTCCAATGGCTTGTATTCAACGTATCCGCCAAAGGTCTGCACCACCCCTTGCGACACCAGAAAAATTGCCAATACAGTAGACAAAGGCAGCAGAATAAAAATGACCGAACGAGTCAAGTCGACAAAGAAATTACCAATTGTCTCAACCTGCTGACGACTAAATGCCCTTGTTAGCGCGATTAAAACAGCCAGGCCTGAGGCTGCCGAAAGAAAGTTCTGCACTGTAAGCCCAAGCATCTGAGTGAGATAGCTCATGGTAGTTTCGCCACCATAACTCTGCCAATTAGTATTGCTGGCAAAGCTCACCGCTGTGTTAAACGCGCAGTCGGCCGACACTGCAGCCAAGCCTTCACAATTACCAGGCAGCACAAACTGCGAGCGCTGCACCAGGTAAGTAAAAGTCATACCCAGTAAGTTAAAGACCAGCATGGCCAATGCGTATTCACGCCAGCCCATTTCGCGCTCTGGCTTTATTCCAGCCATTCGATAAATCAAGTTTTCGCCGGCAAGCAAAGCCTCCAGCAGCACGTTTGTCTTCTCAGGCTTAGTTTGCGATTGTGGCTCTGAGTGCAGACCGGCCGGAAGCGCTCGCCGAAAAGAATATCCATAAATCATGGCCATGTAGTTGCCTAGTGGCACCGCCAGAGCGAAGAGAACCAGCATGAATAAAATTATTTGGAGGACACCAGATGAAATCATGAGAAGCGCTCAGGTAGTACAAGGGCAAAAAGCAAATAAATCATCAGCAGCGCTGAGATTGCAGCCGATAGCATATGAATCCAGGTCATTGTTTTAGTACCATCAATTTCGAGCAGCACCAGACCAGAGCAAAAGCACCGAGCCAGAGAACAAGGAAAAAAGTGCAAGCCATTAAGTCAGCCATCTAACACCACCAGATTGTGATCATCATCAAACAACTGCCAGCGGCAAGAAGGCATCAAGATGCGGCCCATTAGCATCAAGATTTCATCAAGACCACTGCAAATTTCCGTCGACCACAGTGATGCATAACAGAAACTTCGTGTTATCCCATGCCCCCATGGGAGGATCCCTATTGTTGACGGGGGCCTATGGGCATAGGCTGAAGGCATAAAGACCGAGAAGAAGAAGAAGAAGAAGAAGAAGAACAATAACAACAAGAACAAGAATCCGGAACAGATACAGAAATTCGACCAGCTTGTAATTCACCAGGTAATAAATGCCCCTCGCCGAAACCAATTCTAGATTAGACCAGCAGACCAGCTCTGCTACGACAGAGCAGAATCAAGCTTTGGAGAGCCTGCGCCGTGAATCACAAGCTCACAAGCAGCAAAATGCCGACCGCGGCCTAATTGGAGTCGCAGTCACTGCAGTAACTGAGTTTTGGCATGGCAGTGCAGCAAGCGCCGGCAAAATTGACTCACTTGCCACAGATATTGCAGCGAGCCTGAAAGCTGGAGACAGCAAAAGAACAGCCGAGTTAGAAAAAGAGGCACAAACGGCAATTTTAGCCGACCAAAAAGCACTGCGAGCCGCCAGCCAAATTGATCAGTACGGCTCCGGATTGATTAAATCTGTTGGCCTCTTCATGCCAGGCAAGTATGGTTATGCCCTGACGGCAGCAACCGCAGCCCTCGACAGTTACAAGCCCGGCGCCCAAGGCACAAAAGGCACAGTAGGAACTGGAGAGAGCACTGGAGAGAGAACTGGCCACTCGTTTTTAGAGCAAACCGTTGATATGGGCCTGGGTGTAACCAAGGCTGTGGGGCTAAAAGCATCCTTTGCCTACGCCGCCAGCCATAACTGGGGAATTGCTGGTTCGGCCGTTGGCCTAGGAGTCGCCTCGCGGGTTGCCGAAGTAACTTTGAACCGTTCTACTTATGAAAGCGGTAACGGTCACTACAGTGCGGGCCTGGGGGCAAGCAGAATCTTTGCCGCCAGCACCGATACCAGCGCCCTGGCCAGCGATGCAATCTCATTTGTGGTGGCGCGAGGCGCCTTAGGCAAACTAAACCAATCCGGTGCCCTGGTAGAAAGCAAAATGCTTTCCAGCGTAGTAGCAGGCGGCATTTTTGGGGCGTCCAAGGGAAGTAGCGACGAGGTAATCCGCCAAGTCAAAGCCGGAGTGTTCGAGCCAGGACAATTTGCCACCCACGTTGCCGCTGGTGCTGCCACCAATATGATTGGAGCAGCAATCGGTGCCAAGGCTGGCGAAATCAGAGCCTTAAATCCAAGTGACCGTGCCAATTTCAAAGCTGGCGAAAGCTTAGTAAAGCCAACAGCTGGCCTAGGAAAACCAGCAGATGTCTTGGTAAAGCCAGCCGATTTCTCAGCGAAACCAACAGATGCCTTAGCAAAAGCCGCCGATGGCAGAGTCCAGCACTTGGAACCGGCCACTATCAATCAAGCTCAGCGCAATTTTCCCGAATCCACCTCGCGGGAATACAAGATGGTAGGTACCATTCTGCCATTGGCCGAAATGATGGCCGCCTCGAAACAAGCTGTCGCCATGACACGGGTGCGAGAAGTCAAAGCCGGCGGTGAACTGGGCCCAGAACAAACACTCTTAGTTCAACACCTTGATGGTGGGTTACTCACCGGTAGGGGGACGGGTAAAGGGATTAGTTTAGGGACCGGCAGAGAGAGCGATAGCCACAATGGTAAAGCTACCGATCTGGCTGCGAATCCAGCTACCAATCTAGCTGCTGATCTTGCTGCCGGTCAAAGGGCTGGAGAAGCGGTAGCCAAAATCAACGAGCGCTTAGCGAGCAAAGCAGACTTGATTGCCACCTGTAACCCCTCCTGCCTTCCAGACTTCTTAAGAGGCAAGCACATACTGTCTTCCGCGCAAGAAACGCTATGGCTCACACAAATTGGAGACAGACTGAAGTTTTCTACTGGATTGGATCGGTCGGCATCGCCTTCAGGCATGCTTCAGCCTGTTGCCCTGGGCGAGAAATCGGTAAGCAGCCTCTTGCTCGACCCTAATACTCGCAGCATGCTGCGGCACAAAGACACCCACGATCTTGGTCTATACGCTGATGTTCTGAGGGATTTCAAAGTTCCAGCCAAGCGCGTAATTGATGGTGGTGCCGATAGCGTAGTAATCGAGCTAAGCAATAACCAAATACTAAAGGTGACAAACCAAACATGGAATCCAACCTGGGGCACACGTACCTTTAGAGACGCTCAGGGCGTTGAACATCGCTTCGATGCCAGAATTATTGGCACACCAAAATTGACCGATGGCCCTTATGGACCAGCAAACTTTTATATACAAGAGCGAGTCACCACTCCCGTTAGCAAAACTTCAATGGATCTTTTCGCCCAAAAGTTAGACCGGGACCGGCGTTATTCATTCTGGGACAGAGACGAGAGCCAACTTGGATACATCGACCTAGGTGGCGGCAAGAAGGGCCTCGTACTAATTGACTATGATGCTGTTAGGCCACCACATCTGGTGGAGCGAAATCTCAAGAAGCGTTGGTCTTAAGACTAGGCAATATAGGGTTTCGCCAAGAAAGAGACTAGACAAAAAGAAACTAGCGAATAAAGACTCGCTGCGCTTAAGGTACAACCAGGCGCTTAAAGGTCACCTTCAACAAGGTACCAACGCCACTGGATGGCGTTTCAATGGCTACAGCAGCTCGATGCGAACGCGCGATTTCGCGCACAATGGGCAAGCCTAAACCGCTGCCCTGCTCTCCTGTACCAAGAACGCGATAGAAGCGCTCAAAGACACGTTCTCGCTCCTCCTCCGGTATACCGAGCCCATCATCTTCAACGGCCAGCACTACTGACTCATTAGCGTGCACACGGACAGTTACATGACCACCATGGCCGGTATAGCGCAAAGCATTATCAACTAAGTTCATCACTAACTCACTGACAGAAGCTGGATCGCCCTCAATGAGTGCTGGACCATCAGCACCTTCAAAGGCCAAATCAATATCTTTTTCTATTGCCACATTGACCAAGTCTGAGGCCGAGGCCGCTGCCACTTCATTCAAGTCAAAAGACTGCTTCGGCACAATTGCTGCTGCGTTGGGCTCAGCTTTAGCAAGAGCTAGTAGACGATTAACAAGGTGTGTCATTCGATTAAGCCCATGATCAAGCTGAGTAACAGCTTGCTCCACTTCGGCCGCCTTAGCAAAGCCCTGCAGTAGCCCAGTATAAGTTTTAAGACCAGCCAGGGGTGTGCGCAATTGATGAGCCGCGTTAGCGACGAAGCGATTTTGAGCCTCTATGTCACTACGCAGCCGACCCAGCAATTCATTAATTGAATGAACTAGAGGCTGCACCTCTAGTGGTGCCGTCTCAGTTGAAAGGGGATGAAGATCATGCTGGGAGCGTCGCAAAAGAGCTTCTTGAACATCTTTCAAAGGCTCAAGGCCGCGGCCGATCCCGGACCAAATGGCAATAGCACCGAGTAATATGAAGAAAATTTCTGGTACCACCATGCTAACAAGAAGCTCTTGAGCGAAGCGTTTGCGAGCCTTCAATGTTTCAGCAACTTGAACAATAAATGTCTCGCCTGGACTCTCTGGCTCGGGCACCGGCACAAGAATAGATGCCACTCGAACCTTAGTGCCATCAATAACACCATCGCCAAAGACTGGCATAGCCAGTTTCAGCTCCTTAGGCAGAGGCGGCATATTCTCATCACCCGAAATGCGCTCACGCTCAGGAGAAAGAATTTGATAGAAGAAACTATCAGTATTGTCGTGCCGGAGAATGGCCCGCACGTAAGGAGGCAAATCAATAGAGTATTGCCCACCTTTGTGGCTTGTGCGAACAGCCACCGAGTCAGCCGAATTTAGTAATTCGCGGTCGTAAGTATCGTTGGCAAAAGCCACAGAAGTATAGTACGCAAATGCGGTGGAACAAAGCCAGAGAGCGCTTAAGGGGAGAAGCAGCCAGGCCAGAAGCTGGCTGCGAATAGATGTATTAACCGGTCTTTTCAATCAGATAACCAAGGCCCCGCATGGTACGAATACTGAATCCATCACACTCTAGTTTCTTGCGCAAACGGTGCACAATAATTTCGATAGCGTTATGGGTAAGGTCAGTATCCCAGCTGGTCAGATGATCCGCAATCTGATTCTTGTTTACGACTCGTCCTGCTCTCTGCAATAAGAGCTCCAAAACCGCTAGTTCACGAGCTGAGAGGTCAATCGGGCTATCGTTTACAAGTACCCGGCGCGAGGATGTATTGAACTTGATTGGACCATACACAAATTCGGTAGTATTACCCCAGCGGTCGTTTCGAATCAAAGCTCTGACACGGGCCATTAGCTCAGGCAACTCGAAGGGTTTAGTGAGATAGTCGTTGGCACCGGAATCGAGCCCCGAAACCCTATCTTCAAGGCGATCTCTGGCAGTAAGCACCAAAACCGGTAGAGATTGTCCCCGGCTGCGCAGATTCGCCAATACTTCCATCCCGTCCATTTTGGGCAAACCAAGATCAAGAATTACCAGATCGTAGTCAGTGTATTTCAGGGCATGGTCTGTATCAGTTCCGGAGCGAACATGATCAACTGAAAACCTGTTATTGCGGAGAGCAAGAGCTATTCCTCCCGCCAGAAAATCATCATCTTCTGCCAGCAATATTCTCATTTGGTCTACCTTTTCCGTACTCTTTTCAAAAGTCTTATCGATACCCTTGTCAACGCCTGATTGGGCATTAGGATGAATATTACTCTGTTGGTCAGAGCCGAGATTACTATCGAAAGTATTCAATGTTCTTTCGCTTCTGCTAACTACTCTGTGCACCCTCTATGAGAATAGAAAGTTGCTATTTTTTACAATAATTGGCGATTCTTTCAAGTACCTTGCATCGCAAGCTCAGGTTGACAAGTTCTTCTCTTCATCGCCCCATTAGTGCAATCGAGAGCACTAATTGCAAGCATCTCATAAACTCCAATGGCAGTCCTAATATAATATGTCAATCGGCTGCAGCAAAAACTGGCAGCCCTTCTTGTCATTGGAGACTAAAATGCTCAAGGCCGGTATCGTTGGTTTGCCAAACGTGGGCAAATCTACACTTTTCAACGCTCTAACTGCTTCTTACCAGGCCGAAAGTGCCAACTACCCATTCTGCACAATTGAGCCAAACACCGGCATAGTCAAGGTGCCAGATGAGCGCCTCGATAAGTTGAAAGAGCTAGTCAAGCCCCAGCAGGTACTGCCGGGGGTTTTTGAGTTTGTTGACATTGCCGGTCTCGTACGCGGCGCAAGTAAAGGCGAAGGACTGGGCAACCAGTTTCTCTCTCACATCCGCGAAGTTGATGCAATCGTCCACGTCGTAAGATGTTTTGACGACGAAAACATCACTCACGTAGACGGTTCGGTAGACCCACTGCGAGATGTCGAGACAATTCACATTGAGCTTGCCATGGCTGACCAGGCCTCAATCGCCAAAAGAATGGAAAGATTGAAGAAGCAAAAGAACAATATCGACAAGCGCTCGCAACTGGAAATGAGCATTTTTGAAAAAATCTCCCCTTTTATCGACAATGTCGAAGCCGTTGACCTATCAGTCTTAACCGACGAAGAGAAGGCAATTTTGCCTCAACTTCAACTACTCTCCACCAAACCCTTGCTCTACGCAGCCAATGTCAAAGAAGACCAACTAGCCGACCCTGATGCCAATAAATATCTGCAGATCTTGAAAAAGAAAGCAGAGGAAGAGAAGCGTCCGGTGGTCTTAATTTCGGCCCAAATTGAAGCTGAGCTATCGGCCTTAGACAAAGACGAAAGAGACAGTTATCTGGAAAGCCTTGGTGTACAAGACTCAGGCGTCAATACCATGATTCGGGCAGCCTTTGCCCTACTTGGCCTCAAGACCTACTTTACAGCCGGAGAAAAAGAGGTTCGTGCCTGGCCTTTCGAAACCGGATTCACCGCCCCTCAATGTGCCGGAATAATCCATAGCGACTTTGAACGCGGTTTCATCAAGGCCGAAGTGATTGGCTACAAAGACTATGTCACCTGCGGCACAGAAAAAGCGGCGAAAGAAAAAGGCCTGATGCGCCTCGAAGGCAAAGACTATGTCATGGCCGATGGCGACGTCGTTCACTTCAGATTCAACGTATAACCAATTTAAAAAGTGCTTAGCCATTTCAAACTAAAACTTGACCGATATCGGTCAAATTTTAGACTGAAAATGACTGCATTCTCTTTTCGTCGATGATAACTTGACCGATATCGGCCAAGTTATCATCGACGAAATAGCAATAGCGGCCGAAATTTTGGCCAAAAAGCTAGAGGCTAACCAGCATGGGAATTACACCATTTGCAACAGGACTAAATCGCCGTACTATCAGCTTTATGATAGGAAAGGCTATGAACCGCAGAACCATTCAAAATATTTTGGCAATAATTCTCGCTCTTGGGTCGACCCTTGGAGCACTACCTGCGGCATTTGCTCAAGGTTACTCGACCTACGGTCCATATCCAGCCACTCCTGGACCCTGGACAGGTTCGGTAGCACCAGTGCAGCCATACGTGCCAAGTAATTTACCAAACGGTCTTCCAGTTAACACTGAAATTTCGCCCAACTATATAGGTAACGGGCATACCACAACAAGCTACGGTGATTATCGCAACCCTTCGGTTAACTACCAGATGCCGACCTACACAGGACAGGCCCTAAACTATCGGCCCAACTCGCAAACGTTCAATGGCAGCTATGCCCGCGGCAACGGTAGCTCCAGCTCTATGGCTCTCCTAGTCGGCGGAGGAATGCTCGGCGCTAGTGCAATGGCTATGGGAGCTCGCTCCTTAACTTCAAGGATGGGAATGGGTGGCATGAGAGGTGGTATGAGAGGCGGCGGCCACTCCAACTACCAAAAAGATATGGAAGAATCGGAGAAAAGGCGCAAGAAACAAGAAGAGAAGATCCAAAGTGAGCTGAAAAAGGCTCATGAGGCTGACTTAAAGCGCAAGGGAATTCTACCCACTTCGGCCCAGGCGCCAAGCTCTCGCTCGCAAGACATGCCATACGGTCAGTCAAATCAGTCGTATAGAGGCAGCCAGCCAGCATACAAGCCAAACAATTCGGAACAACTTGAAGGGGACGTTTTGCCAGCTAGCGCTGCCCAAAAGCTCGACTTTTAAGTTGAAATTGATGGCCAACAAGAAAACTTGAGGGTACAACTAAGTTAGTTGTGTCCCTAATTCACTTGCAGGTAATCTTGGCCGAAGCTGAACTTACGATTCAGTACAAAAGTACTCCCGCGGCTCTAACTAATGTCGCCTGTTGGATCGCCTGGCCGATTTCACTGTTTGCCTGGATTTGGTCATGCGTGGCGCTGGGAATGCGCATGGAAACGTTGAGCAGTGGCCCGGTAATTCTCTTTCTCGCCGCCAACGCCGGCGTGGTTGGCCTTATTGGGCTTCTACTATTTCTTTCCTCTGACAAAACTATCTTTATCTCGCGAGACGGTTTATCTTTGCCGTTCTTTGTCTGTCCGTGCTTCGGTCTGAGATCGAAGAAAAAATGGCGCGATCTTCTGTCGATTGACTTCGACACAGCTAATGGCGGCAATATACGACTCTTCTTCAAGCACTCAAATCCAGTCAATCTTCAGCTGCCCTACTTAATGAAAGAGCATCTAGACAGCCTGGTAATGGCTCTCGACGTTTGGGCTGGAGGTTCGGAAAACTTCAATGCTCTGCTTGATGCCCGTACTTTTCTCCACCAGAAAGACGGAGGACACTTGCCCTCCCACAACGAGACTGGCTATACCGAAATGTGGCAAGACGAACTGGCTAGACGCTTTGGATCAACAACTTTCGTTCCGCTGGAGCCCGGTGATAGCGTTCAAGGTGGCAATTACAAAATAGAAAAACAAATTGCCTTTGGCGGACTCTCCGCCATTTACTTGGCCCGCAACAAAGATTCTGAGAGAATCGTTCTGAAAGAAGCTGTAGTACCTGACGGTGGCAATGAAGAACTAAAAGAACAGTCGTATAACCTTTTGAAGCGAGAAGCCGAAATGCTGGCTCGCCTCTCCCATGAACAAATTGCCCGAGTATTCGATCATTTTATCGACAACCAGAGACACTATATTGTGGTGGAGTATTTGAGCGGCAGCGATCTAAGGCGCCTAGTCAAAGAAAATGGCGCCCAACCCCAAGTGCTAGTAATCGAATGGGGTATCCAAATGGCTCAGATACTGGCCTATCTTCACGAACAAGAAGAGGCCATTCTTCATCGTGATTTTACTCCAGACAATATGATCTTGAAAACCGATGGCACCATTGCCATTATCGATTTTGGCGCAGCAAACTTTTTCCTAGGCACTGCCACTGGTACCATGATTGGCAAACAAGCTTACATCGCACCAGAACAGCTACGAGGCAAAGCCAATCCCCAAAGCGACCTTTACGCCCTCGGTGGCAGCCTCTTCTTTCTTTTAACCGGCGAAGACCCGGAGCCGCTAGCTGTATCTCAGCCATCTCTAGTCAATCGACAAATTAACCCAGAACTAGATAAGCTGGTTACGGCTCTGACACAAATGGAAGTCGAAGACCGCCTGCAATCAGCACGACTTGCAGTCGAAGCTCTCAAAGAACTAAAAAGAGTAGTTCATGTCTGAGGAAAAAAAGAGATTACTTCCTTCCGTTTCGAACCAGGTACCGAATGTTCTGGATCAATCCGATGTAATGCCCTTTATGCCCAACGCTGATTTCTTTCTCTGGTTTACCCCAGTGGTATCACGACTGGCCATAGTAATTGCTATCACTCCGATGTTTCTCTTTATTCTTGGCTACTGCGGTGTTTTAAATAGAATCGTCTTCCCCCTCACTATTGCCTATATCAATAGCCTCAAGCCCTTTCTGCAACTGGCAGTCAGTGCAGAATTAGTACCGATGATGAGCGGCATAACCAATCTGCTTTACTTGATTTTTGTAGTGCTCGGTGTTGCTGTCACAACACTAACCATAAGAATCTTACGCAACTCCAATTCGCTCTGCCTTACAGTTAAGGGTATTAGTCTTGGCACCGCATCTGGGGTGGCAAATAGGGCCAATTTAGAGAGTAATTCTACTGGTAATATTTCTACTGGTAGTAATTCTGCCAGAACTAGTTCTGCGAACTTCGCCGCCACAGCCGGCCGCAATGAGGCCCCAGGCGGCGCAGTTTCAGTTATTGCAAAGAACCAAGTTATTTATCAAGAGCGACATGAGCTCGATTTCAAACAAGTCAGTTCAATCGAAATTATCCGGCCCAAAACTACTCGCTCAAACTTAGACTATGTATTTGTCTTTAACCGCGGTCTATTTCCAGCCTTCAAAATTCGCTATGGCGATATTCTCAACGGTAAAGATCGAGCAATATTTGTAGCGTCCATCAAAGAAAGGTTCGCTAATCAAATTGACGACGAAATGCTTGAGCCCTTCGAAATCGCTGGGGAGAAGCAGAGTTATACAGAACTCTGGCTGAAAGAACTCTCAGCCTCGCCCAAAAGAGACAAACTAACTCCATTAGAGCTCGGGGCGAAATTACACAATGATCGCTACACAATCATTTCTAGAATTGGCATGGGCGGTCAGGGCACAGTTTATTTAGCCCAAGACAATTTAGCTCAGGACAATTTAGCTACGATAAATCCAAAGAGTGCGGAGTTATCGACCAACGAAACAGCAAGAGAAGTCGTCCTTAAAGAGTTTCTTCTTCCGGTCTTTCCCGATACCAGGGTGCGCAAAGCAGCGGCCATAAAATTTCAGGAGGAAGCAGATTTGCTAGGCAAGCTCGAGCATCCTCAGATTGTCAAATTCTATGAACTGTTTCTTGAAGACCATAGAGCCTATCTAGTCTTGGAAAAAATAGATGGTGTCACCCTTAAAGACTATGTGGAATCGAAAGGCAAGCTACCCCTTACAACCATCGAAGACTTGGCGCGGCAGATGTGCCTGATTTTGCAATATCTACACAATCAAACACCGCCAGTAGTGCATAGAGATTTCACACCAGACAATCTAATTTTAAGTGATGATGGCGAACTCAAGCTACTAGACTTTTCTGTCGCCCAATCAGTGACTTCAAACGTTACAGGGTCGGTGGTAGGCAAACCGCACTATATCGCCCCCGAACAGTTTCGGGGCAAATCTTGCTCACAGAGTGACATCTATTCACTGGGAGCAACGCTATACTTTTTAGCATCGGGAAAACAACCAGAACCAATCACAAACTTAAAGCTAGCACTTGAAGATAGTAATGCATCGTCCAATTCCCAAGCATCGTCCAATTCCCAAGCACCCTCAAATTCAAAAGCTTCTGTCAACACAAAAATCAGCAAAGTCATTGAGAAATCAACCAAACTTGACTTAGGGAACCGCTACAAGCGAGTAGAAGAAATTTTGCAAGACCTTGGCTAGATGAGACAAGCATGAACGGTAAGAGCGACAATAACGAATCTGAGCAACAGGCGAAAAGGGCAAAGAGAGACTGGCCAGTATTTACTGTTGCCACCATCACCCTTCTCAGTGGTCTAGCTGGCACATGGGAGCCGCTATTAATGCGCCTTTCCAGCCATCCTCGCCTGTTTAACACTCTGGTTCCCTATGAGCTTTACCATCTCAGCAACTCACTCACACTAGCCTTTGGCTACTTACTGATATTTCTCAGCATCAATCTCTATCAAAGGAAAAGAACGGCCTGGTGGATTGCCATGGCTCTTTCTAGTCTATCTCTAGCATTGCAAATCGCCCGCCTGGGAAGCGAACACATTCACTGGCTAGAGAACCAGTCTTGGGCTCTAGATTTACCAACCTATTCGGTGGTTCCGTCGATTGTGGCCATTGCGGCCCTATCACTGACAAGGAGCCGCTTTACTGTCAAAAGCGCCAAAGACACTTTCTTCACCGCTACAAAAATAATCATAGCGGCCTTGCTAGCAGTAGTTATTTATGGCTGTTTGGGCTTCTTTCTACTAGACATGCGTGACTTCGGTGTCAACTTTGAACTAGATCAGGCACTGATATACACGATTAGAGAATTAGCATTAGTAGGCAATCCAGATCTCGTTGCCAAATCAAAGTTTGGCCACTGGTTTCTTGAGTCACTAAGACTGTCAGGAATGTTAGCAGCAACAGCGGCGGTACTGAGCGCCTTTCGTCCGATACGCTACAAGCTCCTCACCCAGCCTCTTGAGCATGAATTGGCAAGCACCATACTTGATCAATATGGCCGCACCGCTCTTGATTTATTCAAGCTTCTGCCCGACAAGTCATTCTTCTTCAATAGTGACAAAGATGGAGTAATCGCTTACAAGACCTGCCTGGGTGTTGCTATTGTATTGGGTGATGCCACCGCCCCTGAGGCCAAGCTTGGGGGCCTAGTTAGCGACTTCAAATCTTTTGCCCACGACAATGGCTGGCAGGTAGCATTCCTGCAAACCACACCTAGTTATATTGAAATCTACAAACAGAACGGCTTCAAAGCCGTAAAAGTGGGAGAAGATGGAGTAGTTGACTTAGAAAAGTTCGTCCACACAACTATAAACAAAAAGACTTTCAAAAGTAGTATCAAGAAGTTCGAAAAAGACGGCTTTGTTTTGCACAAATATAGCCCGCCGCTTTCTAATGCCTTAATTGACGAAGTACAGGAGATTTCCAATCAATGGCTCGCCCTACCGGGACGGCGCGAGAGGGGCTTTTCCCTGGGACAGTTCAATCGAGAAGAGCTACAGCACAACGACCTCTATGTGCTGCGAGACAAAGACGGGCAGGCACTAGCATTCGTCAATCAAATTAGATCCTATAGCCCGGGAGAAGTGACAATCGACATGATGCGTCACAAAGAAAATGCACCAAATAGCACCATGGATTTCCTCTTTGCTAAGCTGCTGAAAGAACTTCACGCAGAAGGATTCAAGTCTTTCAGCCTGGGCCTAGCAGCCCTTGCCGGTGTCGGCGATGATCCCAAAGATCCGCTTGAAGAGAAAGCTCTTCATCAAGTGTATGAACACCTGAACCGTTTCTTTTCATACAAGGGTCTAAGAAGCTACAAAGAAAAATTTGATCCAGAATGGGAGGCGCGCTATCTCATATATGAAGGTGGACCGCCAGGTCTAGTGAAAGCGGGCTTAGCTATTGCCAAAGCCACCGAAGAATAAATACGCCTCCTCGTTCACTCAGAGAGTCTTGTTAAATAGAGTTGTCTTACCCAAAGAGCATCTTACCCAAAGACCGTCTTACCGAGAGAGCACTCAGGGAGCCTTCCTATGACTATTCTTCAAGGCATCTATACGTGATTGGTAAGCTTTGCTGATGTTATCTTCCTCTTCTTTATAGAGGCGATAGACTTTCGCTCTTTTAGCGGTGGCCTCGATTCGAGCAGCTTCTATAATCTCATCGCGATGAAGAGAGAGTGTGCCAATTGCCTCTTGAATTGCCTGGTTCTCTTCTTCTGCGACCAATTCAAGATCTTGACTCTGACGCCGACGCTTTACTTCAATAGCATCAGCCAGGTCTTTACGCAGCAAAGCAATTGCTTCGCGCGTGGGGGCGTCGAGATCTTCTTCACTAGAATTAGCACCAATTGCTTTGGCATCGGCACCTTTAGCAGCGGCCCCCTTGGGCAACACTTTGACCCTTTCAAAATACTGAGGATTGGCCTTTCTCTCATCAATTTTCAGAGCAACTATGGCCTTTCTTGCCATCTGGGCCAGATTTGAATTGCCGCCGCATTTGGCACAGGCCTCGTACTGTAAAAGTGCCTGCCCACCTCTTTTGCGCTTCAGCAGTGCACTAGCCAGGTAATACCGAGCACTGACATCGTAAGGGTCAATTTGCAGCCGGGCTTCGGCAATGGCATCAACCTTGGCATAATCTTGGGCTTGGTAGGCCCTTTCAATTTCATGGGGATCAAACTGAGCATAAGCCCGATCATTCCAAAACAATGGCAATACTAAGGCTAATGCTGTGGCAGCAATTATTATTGAGTACGATTTCTTATTGATCAATGCGTTCCATACGAGCTGGCTCATATCTCGCTCCGGCCGTCAATCGACTAATTGCATCAAGCTCTTCTAGATCTTCCACTGACAATTCTAACTCGACAGCCTCGACATTTTCTTCCAAATACTTGACCTTCTTAGTGCCAGGAATGGGCACTATATCTTGCCCCTTTTGCAAGAGCCAAGCTAGGGCCATCTGAGCTGGGCTAGCTTCGTATCGGCGCGCCAGATGCTTCACTTCGCTAACTATCTTTAGATTTTTGCTGAAATTTTCGCCCTGATAACGCGGGTCATTTCTTCTGTAGTCACTTGCCTCAAACTGATCAATATTCTTGATTTGACCAGCTAAAAAACCTCTACCAAGGGGAGAATAGGGCACAAAGCCGATGCCCAGTTCTCTTAGGGTTGGCAATACCCGTTCTTCTACCGAGCGCTCCCAAAGTGAATATTCACTCTGCACGCAAGTCAGAGGGAAAGTACGATGAGCCTTCCTAATATTCTCCGCGCTAGCTTCCGACAGACCGATATAGCGCACTTTGCCTTGCTCTACCAACTCTCCCATGGTGCCAGCCACTTCTTCAATCGGAATGCCTGGATCTACCCGGTGTTGATAGAAGAGATCAATATAGTCAGTGTCTAAGCGCTTGAGTGAGTCTTCACAAGCACGCTTAATGTTGCGCGGATGACTGTCAACTCCTATGACCTCTCTCATTGAAATATCAAAACCAAACTTAGTGGCAATAATCACATCATCGCGCCGACCTCGGAGCACTTCACCAAGTAGTTCCTCATTGTCATAGGGTCCGTAAACTTCAGCAGTATCGAAAAAATTGATACCAATAGCAATGGCACGCTTGAGAGTGCGGACAGACTCAAGCTGATCAGGAGTACCGTAAAGCCAGCTCATACCCATACAACCAAGCCCAAGAGCTGTAACTTCCAATCCTTGCTGTCCAAGCTTGCGTAGCGGTAACATCAGTTCTCCTGATTTAGTGATGCCAGAAATTGATCAAAATCTCAATAGAAATCAGAGCAATTACCATAAATTCAAGAAACTCGCTTCGGCCATGCTCTGCTTGGTCATGGGTAAAGCGATAGACCTCACCCACACTGGTCAACTTAGTTTCAACCTGGTGCTGCCACTCAGACAAACTCAAGCGCAGAGCCAGTCCTCGATAAAGTCTGGCATAGTAAGCATCACCAATCATTTTAAGAGCATTGCTCGCTCTATCAGAGAGCTCACGCACATCAACTAACAAATAACGTAAGCGCTCGGCTTGCCGTGTTGCCACCTTGCCGCCCTGAAGCCAATTAGAGCGCATGTGCTCAGCCTTTGACTTGTAAATCTCATCAAGATAGCGATCTAGCAGACTATCGTAAGTGCGCAGTTCCACTAGCTGAGTGTTGGCGAATTCGATGATACTGTCTACGGTATTGGCGCCCTCAAGATTGTCAAAGATAAAAGCGACATCCCAGGTGAGAATAGCCAATTCGCATTCCATGTAACTAAAGTTGACTCGCAACACTTCGTCTTGCTCCATCAGAGCCAGTGGCCGCTCTTCACCAGCCACAAGACTAGCAAGCGGGCTGCGATGATCCTGCAGCAACTGCGAGGCCGTAACTTCAGATTTAAACGACTGCACCTCTGCAACAAAGTAATCTTCGAGCAGCACCTTATGTGGTGTAGAAATGGCAGCTGAAATCTCAGCAGTAACACTAGCTAAAGTAGCCTGAGCACTCCGACTGAGCGACTCTGAATTCTTAATCTTGCGAGACAAGGCTGTAAATTCCTGCCAGGTTCCGCTAAAAGGAAACGAGTAACGTAGAGCCACTGTGCCGTAGTCGTAGAGCTTAAGGCGAACTTCTGCCTTTTGGCTTGTTTCGCCAATCTCAATTGTGGCATCGGGAAGCTGAGCTAGTAGCGGAGCCACGGCAAATTGAATATAAGTTGGTGCTGGTACATCGGCTAACTTGATTTGGGCAGCCTGGTATTCCTTGCCTGAGGCTGATTTCACTAGATTGAGATTAAGCGAATCGGCCACAGAGTAAGTGAAATAAGCCCGCAAATAGCCGACCTCGATATCAGCCGGATTAGTCGAAACTAAATTAGTCGAGCTTTTAGAGGTCGATGAACTCGAAGAAGTTGACGAACTCGAAGAAGTTGAAGGCGACAAAGTAACTCACAGTTGAGGGGATGAAAAAAGCAGACCTGCTTTTGAGCACAATTAAGTCTACACCTTACTTCAGTAGACAGCGCTAGTTGTCAGAGCCGGTTCACAGTCATTGCAGTTTAAGCGCCAATTATCTGACAAACATTGACAAATCTCAAAAGGACGGCAAGAGAGGCAGTTAAGCTGCAATTGCCATCTGAGGCACCTGGCAGTGATTCCATTTTGCAATACGGTTTTTACTCAAAACACTACAATTTGAGCTAATTAAATAATAACCATAGAAACGGGCTTAAAATGTAACGCAGCCAACATCTTCACGTGCCCCAATCAGCCGCTTTTGTTATCATTTTTGCCACTGACTGTGTTCTCAGATCACCCCCATAGCGACGTGAGCAATGACAAAAGCAGATAAAAGCTTGGCCTTCACAGCAAAAACTTCAAAGCGGATAATTGCTGTGGCCGCTCTGGTAGCAAGTCTTTTTATGACAATTGCACCAAGCAATGCTGCTGCAACCTCCCAATATGAACTGGGTATCAAGGCCTACCAAGCCCGTCGATACAGTGAAGCTGCCACCTACTTTCACAACTCAATTGCCAAGGAGGGCGGCACCGCTGATGCCTGGCTCTACCTCGGCCATTCGTTCTATGCCGCTGGCGATCGGGCCAGAGCTGAGCAAACTTACAAAACTCTGATGGCCAACACAAACAAGTATTCACAGCAGTCGATTACGGCAGGACGAAGCCTACGCTTGATGCGTATGACTAGCACAACCAATTTCGGCAGAGCGGCAATAAATCCTGGTGGTAGTGGTAGTTTCAATGCCCTTGGCCCCAATGCCTCCTCTGGTCAAAGCGGTCAATCAGGCGGCCAGATCACAGTTCAGGCTCCAAAAGTTGGCCATCCTGAAGTAAGCAGCTCAGCAGTTAACACTATTCGAGCAGCCTTCGACGGCCTGCCGCCAACCATCAAACAACTGCTCATTGCAGGTAACGTCCAGATTGTCGTAACACCGACCATGATTGATAAGTTCCCAGCCGGCGCCTATCAAGAAAGAATGGGTTACAACGGCGGTACAGATAAAAGCTGCGATGGCCTCTGCAATGGAAGACTAGTTGTTATTGCCGAACACAAAATCAACGAACGCACCGATGAAGTTGGTGCGGCGATTAGCCCGTCCATTATGCAAGAAACTTTTTTACACGAAACCGGACATGCTGTGGATAACTGCCTCAATGGCTTTGCTCAGTCGGCCGAGTTCAAAGCGGCCTACCTCGCTGACGTAGCAAAAATGTCCGATGACGACAAATCTAGGCTCTCCTACTTCATGCAAAGGAACGGACAGGGACAAGTCGAGAGCTTCGCCGAGCTGGCTTCCTACCTAATGGGCAACCATCGCTGGGCAGCAGGCGAAATGGTTGCGAACTGCCCGACTGCCTTTAAATGTGTGCAGGCCAGACTGGGCCTTTAGGGCTAACCTCAGGCAAAGATTTATTCGGCTAGATATCTACTTGAGGAATTCTGGTGCTGGTTACCGATCTCAAAGAGCCCGAGACTCGGCCCAGGGCGCAAGCCTGCAGGTGGTCGGCTTCGTCTATCCGGCCTGCTGAACGCAGAAGATTGGCATAGTTCTCGAGCAAAGAAATGATGTCAGAATCAAATGGGCCAGCGCATTCCCGCATGATCTTCAGTGCTTTTGCGTAGAAAGTCTCAGCTTCCTGCACCTTATTCTGCTCTTGCAGAATCATGGCCAGGTTCTGCGAAACCTTGCCCACTTCCATGTGCTGCGAACCAAGGCTCTTTTCATAGATATTGACAATCTGGCGACAGAGCTTTTCGGCCTCGGGGAAGCGACTTTGTTCGTAGTAGATGCTAGCTAAATGGTTGGCCGAATCGGCCACACTTTTATGGTAAGGCCCAAAATTACTGGTATTGACGGCAATAGCCCGCTTCAGATGCTCCTCAGCCTGGTCATCGCAACCAGTGCGATGGCAAGCCTCGGCAAGCTTATGGAGATTCTGAATCAAACGACTATCCCGCGCTTCAAATTGATCAGCCAGGACAAGAGCTTGTTCTAACAGCTGTTTGGCCTGGTCAAACTGAATTTTGGTCGCTGCCTGCTCGGCACGGTCAACCAACTCCTCCCAGGATTCAGCCATTCGAGAAATACCCCATACCATAGTCACTGATGAAAGCTTATAACACTGGAGCCCCGAGGTTAATTAGAGCAAGGGCTTCAGGCTTCACGTTAACCAGGTTTAATCTCGATCGCTGTGGTGAATAAGACCAGACGTTTATTGAAGGAATAAGCGAGAGCGCCATCATCGGCTATAATCGGCAACAATTCACTGCGCTAAAGGCGTTGCCGATCAGCTGCAAGCAGGTGGCAGGCAGAAGGCACTCGGTAGCCAGTAAGCATCCAGTTGGCATCATGCCGGCATCTAAGTTGATATTGAGTAATGGCAGCAAACATTCCAAGCAAAACACTGAGACAGAGCGCGAAGGGCAGGTTAATAGGCCGTCTGAGCGCAGCGCTTTTTAGCCTGGTGCTAATTACCGGCTCTCTCACCCCAGCCGCCCGGGCTGACTCTGCACCTCTTACCCAGCTTGAAGACCACTTCTTCCAACATACATATCCAGCTGATACAGAAGATGATCGCCTGGCACGGCTAGAAAAGTTGGTTTTTGGTGAGGCCAAGACAGGCGACGTAGCCAGTCGCGTCAGTGACTTGCAAAAAGTTGTAGCCGAGGCCGATGCAACACCTTCTAGTTCTAGTTCTAGCTCTAGCTCTGGTTCTGGAACAGCCGGTAGCGACCCGGCAAATACAAGTAACTCTTCTAGTTCAGACAATTCATCAAGCGCACCCGCTAGTGCTTCGGACAATACTTCAGATAGCTCCTCAGACTCGGCTGCACTGGCTGGCACTGACTATCCCCGGGTGGACGAGCTGGAACAATTGATTCTCAACCAAACATTCAAACAACAGCCGCTTAATAAGCGCTTGACCCAGTTAGAAATAAAGGCATTCGGTAAACCTAGCAGCGACGATGACCTCAGCGCCCGTACCGATGCACTGGAAGTACACTGGGAAAAGACACTGGCACCCAGTCTTGAGAAACAGTATCTCAGCACTGTCGAATGGCTAGAAAATAAAGTTATCGGCCAAAGTTACAGCTCGAAACCTTTGATAGAACGGGTACAGACCCTAGAAGGAATTGTTTTTCCCAATCAACCGCCTGACACCACGACCGGTATCAAAGAACAACTAGAGACTCTCACAAACGCTGTTCACATAAACAAGAACAGCAGCCCCGATGTCACACCAATGGCAAGCGCCGACCAGTATCAACAGCAGCCCCACACCTATCCTGGTCAGCCAGCCCAGAATCAGTATACAAACCAAGGCCAGTATCCTCAAACGCCACCACCCTATCCAAGCAATTACCAGAGCCAGGCACCAGGCCAAAGTAGCTATGGTGCTCAATACGGACAGCAGTCTTTCCAGATGCCGAGCGCCGAGAACTTACAGCCAGGACAAGGCTATCCCACTCAAAATTATCAAGCACAAGGCTACCAGCCTGCCGCCCAGAGCTACCAACAGAGTTATCAATCAAATCAAAGCTACCAACCTGCGGCCCAAGGCTACCAACAGAATACTCAGCAATATTCGCAAACCGGTCAAGCCACAGAAAATACTACCGGAACTAGCGGTACTAACGGAACTAGCGGTACTAACGGAACTAGCGATCAACAAGCGGCCCAAAGCAAGGGTCATCCACTTTTAAAGGGTCTGGCTAAGGCCCTGGGAGCAGCGGCCACCATGGCTGCTGGTGCCATGAGTTCAGGCATGATGAACATGAATTTCGGCAATGGCATGTACGGCAATGGCATGTACGGAAACGGCATGTTCGGAAATTCGCTCTACTCGGGTGGATATAACGGCTACAACACTGGATATGGCGGCTATGGCGGATACGGTAGTGGATATGGCACAAACATACGTTTTTAAAGTCAGCATCGCCCTGGGCCTTGCTCTGCTCACTCAATTTCAATGCGGGAACGTGCTAATGGCAAAAGATAATATACAAAAACTTCCATTGGTGGTGGCCCATCGTGGGGGCAAACGCTGGGGTCCAGAAAATAGCCTGACTAGCTTCAAGAAAAGCGTAGCAGCAAAAGCCGACGGCATTGAGCTAGACATACACCGCTGTAAATCTGGCGAATTGGTGGTGATTCATGACGATACCCTGAACCGCACCACCAATGGTACCGGTCTTGTCAAAGATGCAAACTGGAAAGACCTCTCTGCTCTTGATAGCGGCAGCTGGTACGAAGCAAAATACAAAGAAGAACGGCTACCATTACTCAAAGACGTACTTGACGCAGTAGACGGCAAACTCACTATCAATATCGAAATCAAAAACTGCCCGGCTAACTATGCTGGTATAGACGACGAGCTGCTCAAGCTCCTCAAAGACTATCCCTATCCAGACAAAATTATGATTAGTTCTTTTGACCATCTTATTCTGAAAAAAATTCACGATAAAACTACTGAATACAAACTAGCTTTACTGGGCGACTCAGTCATTTACAACCTGCGAGATTATGCCAAATCAGTTGGGGCAACGGCTTGGAATCCCGATTTTGATTGTGTTCGACCCGATACGGTCAAAGCGGCTCACGATGCCGGCCTGACAGTAAACACCTGGACTGTAAACAGCAAAGAAGGCTGGAAAAAAGCCTGTGATCTTGGGGTGGATTCTATTATTACCGACGACCCCGAGGGCCTTAAAGAGTATCTTCGTCTCGCGAATTAAAAACAATGTTGAGCAAATGCTGCAATACCACACCGCGCTCAAATATTGTTAGCACCGTTGCATCTTCACGAACCATTTCTCTTATTTTTGCTCTAGCAATGAGCTGATCGGCGTCTTGCGCCAGGCGTAGCGATTTGAGATCGTATTCTGCCCGCAATAGAACAACTAAATTCTCTACGCTCTCTTCGATGAGATCTTGGTTTATAGCAAAACTACCGAGCAATTCGGCTTGGCAAAGAGGGCAGTTGTCGACTGTTTCGTAAATCTCAGCAGCGCACTGAGGACAACGCCTCAAGAGAACGCGGCCAGAATTCTCTTGTTCGGCTTCTTCTTGTTGTGAAACTTCTTCTTCAGACATTGCGCTCGGCCTCACCGCTCTATTCATTTATAGATTTAATAGATTGAATACTCTGACTAGTTTGAACTGCTTGCTGGGCAAGCTCATCTTCATCTAATTCAAGAGACTCAATTTCGTCTTCAGCAAGAGGCAATGAGAACCAGAAAATTGACCCGCCACCATCAGGAAGCTCAACTCCAATCTCGCCGCCGTGCTGCTCAACTATGGCCTTAGCAATGGCCAAACCCAAACCCGAACCAGCACGATTCTTGCCGTCTTTAGCACGCAATTGTTCAAAGCGGCCAAAGAGCTTATGGGCCTGATTTTTAGCCACCCCAGGGCCGAAATCACGTACCGAGATTTTACAACTAGAACCGCTCTTCTCGCAACCAATAATCACTTTACCGGGACTAGGCGAATACTTGATAGCATTAGCTAATATGTTGGAAAGCACCTGCAGTATCCTGTCGCCATCGCAGTATACATCGAGGGCAGTATTGGCCTCATTCTCAATAGTAACCTGCGATTGATGCGCCAAGCTCTCGATACCTTCAATAGCTTTTCGCACGAGGTCAGAGGCATCAAAGGCATCGAGGGCAAGCTCAAGTTTGCCCGATTCGACTTTGCGCATATCAAGTATATCGTTGATCAGCCGCATCAAGCGATCAGCTTCAGCAGCAGCAATACGCACTACCGGTCTAGTTTTATCACTGAGTTCATCACTAAAGCTCTCCATCAATCCAAGAGCAGTGCGAATCGAAGCAAGTGGCGTGCGCAGCTCATGGGAGACCATCGAATAAAAATCTTTTACGCGTTCTTCCACTTCCTTGCGTTCAGTGATATCGCGAACGATACCAGTGTAAACATCTTCATGACCAAGGCTAACTGTCGAGGTAGAAACCTCAACCGGAACGTGACTGCCATCTTGTCGCACCGCATATAGCTCACGGCCAGCGCTGAACGGTGAACGTTGACCGCTAGCCAAGTCGCTAATACGTCCATCAAGAAGAAAGCTCGGAATGATACGTTCGATATCTACGCCAATCAAATCAGAGGCGGGCACACCACAGAGATTCTCTAATACAGCATTGACAGATTCAATTGTACCGTCAGAGCGAATAGTGACAATACCATCAGGAGCGGTCTCAACTAAAGCACGCATGCGTGCTTCTCTTTCAGACAAAGCCTGCTGGGCAGCTCTTAGCGCTTCTTCAGCTCGGTGCCTTTCTGAGACATAGCGATTGACGCCAAGTATGACTATAAGCAGAGCCAGCAATGCCGATATTAAAATGAATGAGATGCCAATCAATGTGGTCAGGCTAGCCTTATCTAATTCGCTAAAGCGGGCCGTCATTTCGCTATTAATGGTGCCAGAGACTTCTTTGGCTAGCCACTCTACGTGCTTAGTCAAATGGCCTTCATCGAATTTATCAGAGCGAGCAAGAGCACTCGCCGTACCACCACTAGAGCGCACTTGAATCACTTCTTCGGCACAACTCTTGCGAAAACTAATGGAATCAGTTAGCTCATCAAGCAACATTGAGTAGCGAGAATTGTCCGATAGCAGGGTTTTCAATTTAGCCACACAAGCATCGATACGATTAAAGCAAAGCTTGTACTGCTCAATGGTTTTAACATCACCGGTCAAGACATATTCGCGTTCTTGCGCATCAGCCCGAGACATATCAAGGACAATTTGGTCTAAGAGATCAACCAACTGAAACTGTTTAGAAGAGAGGTAACTATTGGCCAACCTGTCAGCAGCTAAGTTGAGAGTCATGGTGCCGATATAAATCAATACTGCCGCCACAATTAAAATAATTGCTGTAGTTTTGGCAGTAAGTGAATTTTTCATGAGCTTTAGCTACTGGTCAACAATTCTGTATCCGGCTCCGCGCTTTGTTCTTATGATGCCGTTTTCCTCACTATCACCCAACTTGCGCCGCAGTGTCTTCATATGGGTGCGGACAGTGTCAACTGAAGCACTAGAATCACTCTGCCAAACGCGACTTAAAATAGTCTCTAGAGTAAAACTCTGATTGGGATAACGCATCAACAGCTCAAGCAAACTAAACTCTTTTGAGGTCAAATCGACTTCCTGAGAGGCGCGGAAAACACGACCAGCTTCTGTGTCTAGCTCAATATCACGCACCGTCAAAATCTTGCCAGCATAACTTTGCGGTCGGCGCAAAAGCGCCTGCACTCGAGCATTTAACTCTACTGGATGAAAAGGCTTAACAAGATAGTCATCAGCACCAGCATTTAGACCCGTGGCTTTATCTTCAATAGCGCCGCGCGCAGTTAGCATCAAAATTGGCGTTCTACCACCGGTGCCTCTATATTGACGGCACATGTCAATCCCTGAAATATCAGGAAGCATCCAATCAAGAATGACAAGTTCATAGCTTGTCATCCGCAGCTGGCTAATTGCAGTAAGTCCGGTATCAACATGATCGACAAGGTGACGACCTTGCTCTAGCTGCATTTTAACTAGAAAGGCCAGATTGGTATCATCTTCCACTAACAAAATCTTTGCCATTTCAGCCTACAATTTGCCTCCCACTTGCTGCCTTTATTGTTAATTCCGGCGCCTCTTTATCACTAGAGTCTCTATCTGTAGAGTCTTTTTCTGTAGAACTTATTCTTTCAGAGTTTCTCTCTTGTGACTGCCTATTGTCACTGGTGCTATTACTCTTTGCCCTGAGTTTATACTGTTCAAGGGAGAACGACTCCCCGCGAGCCGCAGCAAACCATTTTCGTGGCAGTAATGTGCTCAGGCGCTTAACCTCTGGCCCAGCATGCGATCTCCCAAACCGATAGCGTAGCTTCGGGTCAACCAGAGCAGCAGCCGAACCATAAGCATCCAGAAGCCTATAAGTTTGGTCAATACAATTATTAGTAAGCAGTGACCAACCACCGGCCTTGATTAGCTCCAACTCTTGCAAGGCACGCTCTGGATTGCCACCATCATGATGTAGTTCTTTATAAGCATGATAGTTAATGTGATAGCGAATCTCTTGGTGCTGAATATGGTGCCCCTGCGACATGCTCTCTAACATCTGCTCAAAACTGCCCTGCTCGCACCAAAAATCAATATCTCCACCAGGCGGTACATGTGAATACTGCGCCAGGGCAACTATGTCAGTCATTGGTCGACGCAATAAATGGTCGGAAGAGCCCCAACAGTATGTATCTCCATCAGAAAGAGCAAAGCCCCAAGCGACATGACCAAATCGCAGAGCCTGTTCATAATTGATAAAAATGAAAGACTGCGCCACTAATAATTCACCCTTTTACTTGACTGGCAACTGCAGCAACTTGGTTTAGGCTAGCACTTAGCTCGGCTTCAAGCTGACCTATTCTCAGCAGGGCCGCTTCTAAGCGTCGCGATGTATCAGACAGCATCTGAGTAGTTAGCTCAAGCTTGGCTCCCAAACATACCATCTCAAGACTATTATCAACGGCCGTGTCGATGGTCATCTCTAGGCCCGCAGCACTGAGATGAACAGCCATAGTGCTGCGCCCAGCATCAACACAACCGCTGGCGGTTAACGGCTCCGCAGTCGCCGTACCCAATTTTTTCTCAATAGCTTCCATTAAGTAGTACCTGAAATCACTGGCGAATTCTTGGCTAGATTGAGCCAATATTAATTTCATGCCCACTTCACCACCGACTTAGCACTATTATCAGACCAAGGCTAAAGCAAACAGCTATCAATATTGATTTAAAACCAACGTGCAAAACGGCAACAACGGGGAATAAACTATGCATTACCAGGAAATTAGTATATCTACGCCACACAAATCGGTAGCGCACGATGTTCAGACCCCAAAAGTCGCAACCCCCCGCCCCAATCCGACTTTCAAAAATGCACGGGATCCCCGTGTATCAGGATGTGTTTCATGGATTACAGGAAGCACAAAAGAACCTTAATCGCTCAGTCGAGCTACCATGGATTGCCGAAAACCCAACCAGAGATTGCACTCTGTCGATTATGTGCGACCGGGACGGCGGTGATCCCCAGTGGACATTTACTATTGGCGAAGGTCTCAACAAAGAAATTCGCTGGAACTATCAGACGGGCGATATCGGTCTAGTTACTAATTTACTCACCCGCGAATGCCTGGGTGACAACACTGACATGAATGCCCAACAACTTGAGGCCTTCGGCGGCATGCGCGCCACATCCAGCAATATCCCCACAGTTTCGGCTCCTTCTAGCGACATTCCCGTAGCCAGAGCAGCTTTCACCGAAAGCCAGGAAATGCCGAGGCACGCCACTCTCGAAGGCGATTTGCTCAATATGACAGCGCCCCATGTGCTGCAGTCGATTTTAATCAGCAAAATGACAGGCTTGCTTAGCGTCACCCAGCAAGACGAATTAATAGATGTTTTCTTTGAAAACGGCCAACCCCTGCATGCCTCCTCCCCTGAATGCAAAGGCGAAGCGGCCATAATGGAGCTATTGACCTGGAGCAAAGGCAAGTTTTCCTTCTATCCCAACGACCGCTCAAACGAGCGCACAATCAGCCGATCAATAGAGCTACTCATAGCCGAATCAGGGCCCCTGGTAGAGCAGTATCAAGTTTTGATGAAAAACGGAGTGACCATAAACTCCTACTTCATCCGCAAGCATCCACACTTAACCGAAGCACAATTTGAAGAAAAAGTGTCTCGCGGAGCCAACCTTAGCATTGATCAGCAGAAACAGTTTTATCAGATCATCGACAACCAGAGCACACTATTTGAGCTCTTGCGCAAAATGCCTTTCAATAAAGTGGAATGGATTCCACTAATCTACAATTTACTAGTTTGCGACCTGGTTGCCCTCACCGATAAACCCACCCAGATCAAGCAACAGCCTTTAGAGGCAATGGGTGTAGACCGGTCGGCTATTGACGCTGGCATGAAGAATATGATGAGGCAAGAGACAGGACTGATAAATTATCCTGTCATCCTCTATTTTCTTGAGCAAGAATATTTCAGGTGGGAACACACTGGCGCACCGTTCTGCTTGTTGATTTTTGAGATGCGCGTGCGCACACCAGCCGGTCTTGAGCCACTACCACTAAATATGATCAAAGAGGCGGCCCGCCGCATCAACTTAGTTAAGCGAAATATCGACCAACTGGCTCACTTCGAGACATTCGGATTCTTACTAATGCTGCCCTACACTGGTGTGCAAGCAGCCACCATGGTGGCTAAGCGAGTAACAGAAGTGCTCTGGGACGAGAAACTAGGTAATGAACTCGATAGCCGCAACCTCGCCATCGCATTTGGTGTCACTGGTATTCCCGAAGACTGCCAAGACCTGGGAATGATGCTGTCTGCAGCTAAAGATGCTATGAATTCGTCAAAGGCCAGTGGCACACCGGTAGTATCATTCAGAGCTTCAAGAAATCAGTAATCAAATTTAGTTTTACTCAGAGTAAATGCTATAGGCCAGTCCACGCTTGGGCCGACTATCGGAAGAATCGACCTGTTGAAATAGATTGAAGAGCTTGTCGCGCTCATCTTCGGCGATTCCGGGGCCACAGGCTTTCACTTCCACACGGGCAAAAGTTCTTTTCTCACCATCCACCTCACGCTGCACCACGCTAGCGCTGAGAGTGACAATCTGGTCTTCACTAGAAAATTTGACAGCATTGCCAATCAAATTATTGAGCACCTAAATTATGCGATCGCGATCACAGAAAACTGAGAGTTCTGGATCAACGTAATTGAGCTTGAATTCGACCCGCGCTTCTGCGGCCACAGGCTTGATACCATCCACAGTGGCGGCGATTATTTCATCAAGCCTCTCTTTTTGAGGAAGAGGCTGAGTTTGCCAACCTCAATCTTGCAAAGATCAAGAATATCATTAATCAATCTAATCAGACGATCACATTCTTCACCCATACTTGCCAAAATGGCATCCAGTCTCGCTTTTGCAATTGCCAATTCGGCAGCATAGCGACTGGTTTCTTCTTCGGAGCGGCACCGCTCCATGATATACAAACTAGTCGAGTAAAAAGACAGACACAACAGTGTCGTGGCTAGAGCACCGAGAATAGCCAGGGATGATATAGTCACTTCAGTGCTCTGGGTAAGCTTTTCGTAATGAGCAGCCAATAACTCGGTCTCATGATCATCTATAAGATCAAGGGTACTTTTATCGTGAATTTCGCGGAGAACTCGGTGGGTGTGACCAACCCACTGACCAGCATCGATTACTTCTAGAGTAAGGCGATAGCAAAGAATACTTATGGCGCAGACCACAATGAAGGTGGCAATAAAATGGTTTAGAGATTAGGCCCGCAGCGCCCAACTCAAGATACAAGTCAATCTCGTGAGTTAAGACTTTGACGGTCATAAATACCACGGGAACGGCGGCGAGTGAAGGAATTTCTTTGAGTGTACCAAAGGTCGACTTACCATCGAGACCAGGCATCATTACATCTAACAGAATCAAATCTGGCGGCGTACTATGGCGATATCAATGGCCTCTTGGCCAGACGAGGCGATATCGACTTGAAAATCATCCGCTAGCGACAACTCAGCAATGGTGCGGATATTGTCATCATCGTCGACTAACAGAATGCGAGAAAGAGCCATTTATTTGAGGACCTTAAACTAAAACCACACTTAAAACTGGAACTAAAACAAAAGCGACCAGTCAACCGCAAAGCAAACCCTACTGACAGGATATCTCACAATTGTGAAGGCAGAAGGAAGATTGCGTATACTGTCTATATAGCCACTGGAATCTTAGCCATGAACGAAACGACAAGCCCAACCAAAAACGCCGAAAAGCTACAGTCGACAGAATCTTTGATTCTTTTTGACGGCGTCTGCGGGCTCTGCAACAAGTTTGTCCAATACGTGCTCAATCATGACCCAGAGGGGCGTTTCCGCTTTGCCTCATTACAGAGCGAACTAGCCCACGAAATCCTCGGTCGCCACGGCAAAGATCCCACCCTGTTGAAAACTATCTATTTGATTCGCAACCCAGGTCGCTCAGACGAGCAGGTTTTCACAAAATCAGCCGCGGCCCTGCGCATTGTCGGCGAACTAAATGGTGCGGCCCGAGGCCTCAAACTCTTTCTAGCAGTGCCAGCGCCGCTGCGCGACCTCGGCTACGACCTAGTGGCGGCGGTGCGCTATCAGGTGTTTGGCAAACATGATGTCTGCCCGATGCCGACAGCGGCAGACCGAGAACGCTTCCTCGATATTTAGGGCCGATTAGTCTTGTCATTGATGCCCATCTCGGGGACAATTGCTAGCAGCTGGGAGCTACGAAAGATTGCGTGAATCAGTTTGTGAGGCCATTTGAGACCGTCAACCAGAACGCTCAGAATATTCTCAGCCTTATCGTTAATGTCGATCTCACTTTGGCTGCAACCGGCCCGGCAAAGTGCTTGGGCCCAAGGTTCAGCTGACAAAGACGCAGCCGGTTTGACTTCATACAAACCGATGCCAATGCCTCTTCCGGCATCGGCTATTTCTCCAAACCATGCAAGCTCTGCCACCCGCCCACTATTTCTGCCCGGGGCCAAACTTTCAAATAAGCCTTTAGCTAAGCCCCAGGCTAAGTCTCCCGTTAAATCAGCAGCCAAATCTCCTGGCAAACCAGAGGCAACGCCAGCTCAAGCTCTCGATCAATCTTTAGTCAAACCAATTAAGCCAACTAAACCCTCAGAGCAGCAGCCTAAGGCGGCCAGGCCGAAAAGCGAAGCGGTTTCCAAGAGCCAGCAAAAACCTTCAGTGCCACAAGTCGAAGTGGCCGAGCAACAGTCTGAATTGACTAAAGCGGCAAACACTAGAGCGGAAATCACTAAACCTGAAATCACGAAAGAAGAAGCAAACAGGCTAGAAGTAACCAAACAAGCAAGCAAGCCTTTGGTGCCAAATTCGGCAGCCAGCAAACCGCCAAGCAAACATGCAATTACAAAGCCTGTTGCCACCAGACCTGTTATCACAAAGCCCGCCCTGACAAAATACTTTGCCAATTTCACTGCGGCACCAAGCTCTGTGATCAGAGCAGCAAAAGAAGCAGAAAAGAAAATTCAAGACCACGATCTAGCAAGCGCTGTCAATATCTGGAGCACGGAGATCGAGGCCCATCCAGAAAATTCCGAGTCATGGGTCGGAAGAGCCAGTGTCAAACGTATGATTGGCGACTATCAAGGCGCCCAAGACGACCTCGACCATGCCCTAGAACTTAACGCCAACAGTGTTCCCGCGCTAATTTCTAGAGCCGCTGTGCGCCGCCGCTTAGCCGACTTAAGAGGTGCAGCCAAAGATATCGATAGGGCAGTGGAGCTTGCTCCCCGAAGCTATCAAGCCTTTGCCGAAAGAAGCTCATTGCGATTTGCTCTCAATGACATGCAAGGTGCTATGGCCGACTACAACTATGCCATAACCATCAATCCGGAGATGAACAAACAAGCAGCAAAATACACTTACTCAGCCAACAGCCAACCACCGATTACTATTCGAGACGCCCGTGATGTGAGCAAGGTCGATGCCAATAAATCTGCTGGCGAAAGCAAGACAATTACTGATACTAAATCTAGTGCTGAAATTAAGACAGCCACTGATACTAAATCTAGTGATATAAGCGAAACAAACTATACAGCGACTGAACTAGCGCATCTAAACAACACAGCGGTCCACGAAATCAACCAAAAACATTTTGCTAGTGCCATAAAAACATTCGAGCGGCTTCTAGACATTTCACCCAACTATGCCCACGCGAGAGACAATCTAGTGATTGCCCACAACAATTATGGACTGGAGCTAGCCATGCGCCAGCCGGAAGAAGCACTGAAACAATTTCGTGCCGCGCTCTACCTAGATCCAAGTCAGGCCGCTATTCGCAAAAATGTTTCTGCCATCATGCGCGAGAACGGTCAGGATCCTACCAGTATTGAAGACCGAATGACCATCGCTGATCAATGCTTGGCCAAAGGCGATGCAGAAGATGCATTTATCGAATTATCCGAAGCCCTGAGAATAAAGAACACACCACAGCTGCGAGAGAAGCTGCTGGTTGCTCTTGCGGCCATTAACAAGAATGACAGCAAAAGAGCCAACCAGGCCCTAACTCAACGAGATAAAGATAGAGACAAAGATAAAGATAGAGAACGGAGCGAAGTTAAATTAGACCCAAGACAAGAAGCGAAAGCCGAAACAAAATTCGACGCGAAATTAGAGACAAAACCAGAAGCAAAATTAGCAGCAAAATTAACAGAAAAAGAAGAGCGGAACACTAAGGCTGTTGATTCGGACATGCCACCACCAACGATACTGGGAACAATTACACCAGCGCTTCCGGAACAGCGCTCGACAATGACTACCATTGCTGACTTACCCAACGCCACTCTACGCACAAGAGAGCCAGTGGCCATGCGACCAATACGAGACCACGAAGACAGACCAGCCGCACCAACAACACCACTTGAGTCACCATCAGCAACTCCCGGCTACGATGAGGCTTTCATTAAAGCCACCCTCGATAATACTCCAGAAACAGTTTTGCAAGTAGCTCGCCAACTAGCAAGCGAAAACAGAGAGCTAGACGCAGAAGCGCTGCTAAACCGCCTTTGCGACATTCTTCGCAAGAGAATTCTCAAAGGCGACAGAGCCTCTGAACAAACGCTGGAGAATACCTTAGAAACTTTGAGCGAACTGTACATCAAGTCAAACCGCTTACAAAATGCTGAGCCGACCTTACGTGAATTGATTGCCATCAGAGAAAAGACGAAAAGTCCTGACGATCACATTCTGGGCAAAACCTTAGCGGAATACTCCAACGTCCTCAAGTCACTCGGCCGAAATGAAGAAGCTTCAAAACACGAGCAAAAAGCTAACGTCATTCTCAACCAGCTCTCGGCGCACTAGAAGCAGAAAAATGATTTCTCTGCGAAGCTACATGCGGCTCTATAGTCGCTAATCGCTAACCAGCAGTCACGAACCATTCTATTGCTTACCACCAGTCGAAGCTGGCACCACTGCCCCTGAACCATCATCCGGCAAGGCTAAAAGCAAACGCATGTATAGCTTAGCGGCAGCTGAACACTGATCATCGTTCCATGGCAGAACGCGAAATTCTTCCATTATTGAAAGGATTTCGCTGCGACTCTTGGCCCCAGCAATTTTAGTCAGCCACTGCTGCAAATCAGCATTATCCAGATCAGCCATAATTACCAGTCTTTAGGATTTGATTACTCTTCCCATTATAAAGAAGAACTCGCGGGGCAAAGCAAATTGCAGACCGCGAGTTCTATTTATCTAGCAAAATTTAAGCGATTGCCGGAGCAATGGCCAAATTATTACTCTTCCAGTTTGTTAACGCTGAATGAATCTGGATGGAATGGTGTTTGGAAACCATCCATAATGCCATTTTTCATACCGTAGTAGGTACCAGTAGCGCCACCGTATACAAGGCCAGCTGGCAATGTTACGACTGAAACTAGCAAGCAAGCAGGACCGCAATCTTTGCCGCCGATTTTGTCAGCAGCTTTTTCGGTCAAATCTTTGTAACCTTTAACTGATTGGCGAACAATCGCAATCGGTGTTCCAACTACTACGCCGGCAGCAACGCCACCAAGTCTTGTAGGAAGAAGAGCACCTTGGACAACTTTATCCATATTATCGTCAGCAGCGAAAGCTGGGGCAGCAACTGCTGCAACAGCTAGAGCAGCTATTGCCAAACTCATAACTTTCTTGATCACAACGAACCTCCTAGAAACCCTTTAAAACTAGTAACCTACTTGACGACTAAAATAATAACGCTCTACCACAAACATCTTCTGATACTAGTGGCGTCGTAAACTCAGCAAAGTTATCAGACAGTGGCGTTTTGAGCGATTTTGCCTGATGCCTGCGGGTCGCCAAGACCCCTCAGACACCTACATTTTGCCACGTTGACTAGCAAAACTCAAGAAGACTCTTTCTAGTCTATAAAGTTCCAACATTTTAGATATACGAAAAGTATCTTCCGATCCTACATCTCTGTCCTAACCTGAACAGAAGAGAAAATGAGAGACGATACTACTAGTGGTGCTTGGTTTCGCTCGAAAGAGCATGTGACAAAAAGAAGGTCACAACTTGCCACTCACTCCAAAAACGATCACGTAGCTGCGACTTACCGGGCTTGGCAGAAAGATGCTCTGCCTCTAGTGACTTGGCCAGGTCACTCAAATAAATATCACTGGCACTAACAAAAGCAACATGACCACCGTTCTTTGGTGTGAGCAAAGTGACGTTCTCATTTTCCTTGATTTCTTTCCCCGTGAAGCTAGAAATAGGCACCAAGGGGTCATCAACAGCGGCCACAACCAGAGCAGGAATGTTGATTGAAGAGACAACCCTTAAGGCCGAAGCGCCAAAATAATAAGCAGCAGCATCAACGTAACCAGCATCCGGGGCAGTGAAAGCATTATCAAAACCGCGAAGCGAACTAATTGACGGCAAAATCTCAACGTCGTAACGCCCCGGAAACAAGCGATTCTTTGCTCTCACTTTTTCTTTGAGACTAAGGAGAAATCCATGCTCATAGAGCCAATTTTCGCCACGTTCAATTGTTGTAACACACTGATCAAGTTCAACTGGCGGGCAGACAGCACAGACCGCATCAATCAAATTTGATGGTTGAAGAGAAATTTTCTCAGCAGCTGAGCACCCAGTGTTAGCAGCTCCGCCCGTTTGCCCAGCAGCGGCAAGCCCCTGTTCACCAGCTGCTTTGAGAACAATATTGCCCCCCAGAGAAAATCCACTGAGAAAAATCTTTTCAAAGCCAAATCGCTTTTTCAAATCAGCGGCAACCGCCACAATATCCTCACTTATGCCAGCGTTATAGAGCCCACGAGCGAGATGAAGCGTATCTCCACAATTGCGCAAATTGATGCGACAAACGCTAAAACCAATGTTCAAAGCTTTCTCACAAACACCTTTTACATAACTTGATTCAACCGAACCTTCCAGACCATGCACGATCAAGACAAGATTTTGAGACAAGTTTTTGGTGAGAGGAGCGTAATTTTTGTTCTTTCTAGCCAAATACTCCGGGCGGTGCAAGACCACAACCACTTGATTCCGCTCGGGCTTAAGCGGCACTGTATGCGGGTTTTGAGTATCAGAGGAAGATACCGCCGTTGTCGGATCAACATCAATGACGAGCTTTTCGCCAGCGCAATCGGTCAAGGGAAAAGTTCGACGCATAGCCAAGGGAGCCAGTGTCATTAGGTGAGCATTCGCTAACCCAAGGGCTGGTTTGAATTTCGATAAGCGCACGTTAAGAGCATCCCCACTTACAACTGGTATAATCAGCTTATATCATTACCTTCACCCGAGCACCCCCTGCAATGTTATCCGATGGCGAACCAGCATTTTTCGCAATGTTCTTGGTATTTGCCTTGCTCATTCTTTTGGGCATAGCGCAGAACATGCCAGGAATGGAGCTAATTCCAGCTCTGTATAACTAGAAGATAGAGGAAGCTGAGCGACTTTATGTCATTAGCCGCTATCTATGGCACCCTTGTCGGGCGATATAAATTCAATTCTAGGCTGTTGATTGGCAGCTCATTTTTTTGCAGTTTTCTGCTGTTACTGGCTTCACTTCTTACTTTCACAGTGACCGTAACCGCTTGCTCCCCAGAACCAGGCGACGACACACTAACTCAAAACACTCGGGTCGAACTTGTCGACTGGCACGTTTCTGGGCTATGGGTAATCAACTGCCCGGTCTGCTGGATACGGGTAGCCAACTACAACAACGTACCAATCAAAGATGTAACCATCAAATACCAGACCTTCGACTTTGACAGTAAACCACTCGATCAAGGCACTTACACCATCGATGGCGAAGTTGGCCCCGGCCAAGTAAAGAACTTCATCGAACAATATGTCGGCATTGTGCAAGTAGAAAGTGACAAAATCAAAGTGGAACTAGCCACTGTTCATCCGGGCGACGGCCACTAGCTGAAGCCAAATTTTGACCGATATCGGTCAAAATTCTCGACTCTAAAGACAAAAACTCGACCGATATCGGTCAAAATTCTCCGCTCTAAAACAAAAACTTGACCGATATCGGTCAAGTTTTGAAATCATATTTAAATCGTCCAATCAGCTCAATACTGTTGCTCTGCCTTGAATGCCGACTTCCAGACCAAGTAGGCGATCAGGCCATACACTACCAACAAAATCAAAAAGATCAAAAATGGCATCTTCTGATAGATCTTGAGGAATGGGCGCAAAACAAAATCGATAATGAAAAAACCAGCTGTCGCTTGCATTGAATTGCCCTCCCGTTGTCAACATATTATATGAACAACTGAACGCGCAAAACCAATACATTACGGATAGATCCATTTAGATCTAACTCATATAAACCTTGGCAATTCTGATTTAGAAGATTTAGTGGCTCTTATATTTGTGGTTGCGATCCCAGCGTTTAGCCAGGCTCGGCGAAACCAGATCGGGATTCAGGATCAGAACCATACCGATCAAAAGGAAAAGACTGAGACCAATCGAGAGAATAAATATCATCGGCATTGGTAGAACCTCAGCGCAACGGCTGTCGTAGTGGGGGGACACAACAAGAACTAAATCAGTAACCAGGACAAGAAAGCAAAAACAGCATTACTAAAGGTTGCTCGAAAACGAAATGATCATGCTGCAACGTCGATTAAGGCCAGGTTAAGAGAAAAGAATCCTAACGCAGGTTGGAAACAAATAATACAACGAAAGGAGGCTGTGATAGCCTCCTTTCGCAGAGATTTTTATGAGATCTTGAGGCTAGCCTTAGCGCTCTTTAATCGATTGCGTCAGCAATGAAAGAAATACCAACCTTAGATGTGATGTAGAGCAACATCTACATGCAGTACTCCAGACGATTGCTGCGAAACCACAGTGACCGTTCCTTCTTCTTCTTTAGGCGCAGTAGAAGCTGAAGACCCGCTTGAGGCAACAGCATGCTTCACTTTCGCAGGAGTTTTGCGAGCCGCTTTGGGCTTTTCATCGGCAGCAGGCGTCTGGGCAACTTTCTCAGTATGTTCGCTCTTTGCCGCTTGAGTAACTTTGGTGTGACTGACTTTAACAGTCTTCTCGATCTTCTCTACTTTCTCTACTTTAGCCACCTTCTCAGGCTTAGTAGTGGCAGGCAAGAAGACTGGAGCCTCAACTCGAGGAGCGTTGTATGAAACATAGATTCGCGCTGGCACAAGGTCTTTACTACCAGTTTGAGCCGAAGCAATCATAGTCACTTCTTTTTGCGGCTTAGCAAGATAGGCCTGTGCGTCCATTGGTGAGCGTGAAAGCAAAAGCGTAAGCTTTTCAAGACCAGGGTTTTCATCAAAAGTTAAGTAGCCATCAGATGGCAAAGCGTAGTCTTTGCCTCTATCTACTTTGTTGTTTTCATCAGCTTTGCTATCTGGGAAGAGCACACTCTGCTCGCCGCGGCTACCGCTAGACAGCAAGATGTAGGCATAGCCGTCAATGTTGGAGCGAACGTGAAAACGAATACTATCATTGGTCTTGAACTGGAATTTATTACTTACTCGGGTAACGTTATTACCACGCTTCAGCTCAATCCAGTAGCGCAGGCCTGTGTTAAGAGACTCAGTTGGCTTTTCCAGCTGCTCAAAGAAGAGACCTTTAGCTCCGCTCTGTTCCTGGGCATACGCACCGCTCGAAAAAGCTACACCGAGTGCCACAGCCAGCGAAACTGCGCAAGATTTTCTGATTAGCTCAAGCGCTTTCATGTTCTTCTCCTCTCTCTATGAATTTACTGGGTTTCCTGATTACTCTTGCCCTACGGCAATCAAAACCAAATTAGGGGGCAATTCATTCTAAATGTTCTGGACTAAATGTTCTGGACTAAATGTTCTGGACTAAAAATCTTGCCGGATAGCTACGGCTGATTGGTCGGGGTGACACTAGTTGGAGTGTTATCTGTTTGGGTCTTATCAGAATGGGTGTTATCAGTTGGGCCGCTATTACTTTGGGTGGCATTAGTCGGGGCGGGATTGGTCGGCGCGATATTAGTCGGGGTAATATTGCTTGGCATTTGATTATCCAGGGCCGGGTCTTTCTTGTGCCTTACGTCCACCTGGGTAATGTAGACATTGCTCCCCATCAAACCACTGGAGCCAAATGTGCCATTCTTGGGCTTACTATCGTCAAAGAAGTGCGCCCCTAGCTCCTTGGAATCAACAACAACACCGTTGCCGCTTTCGTCACAGCTCAAAAGCTGTAGCGAACGGTTTACAAACTGCTCAATGGCTTTCTCTTGAGCAGCAGCATCGCTCATTGTCAGCAAGTCGCTTTTCATACCACTAGCCACAAGCAGTATTTTCTCTGTACCGTCACTATTGTCACAGCCAAAGGCTGTAACCGCCTTAGCCAGTGGGATTTTTTCTAAACCATCCCCGACCAGTATGTAACGGGTGCCAGCATCAAGAACCACATCATTGGCCGCAGAAGCTGGGCTGTGAAGTATAACTTTGCCAGAATTCTGCACCAAAAAAGCATACATATAGAATGACTGCTTAGCTAAGACATCAACACCAAATTTGGCACGTCCTGTAAAGACAAAGTTCTTGTCGTGCATCACTACTGGCCCCGAAGTAAATTCGGCTAGAGTAGGAGTAAACCAAGTCTGACTCTGGCTGGGCAGCACCACAGGGCTGGTTTCAATAATATTGGGCTTGGGAATCATAGCCAGGGCGGCTGCACCACCCCCGGCAAAAATAAGCACAAGGGAGACAGCTAGTAAGACCGGATTGTATGTTTTAGCGTTCGTAACCGGGCGAATAATCTGGGGTCCAGTGCGGGTTCTAGTCTTCCCTACCAGCCTGGTTTTAGCCCTGGTCTGCGCCTTGGTTTTCTTGGCAATCGGGCCCTTGTAGGCTGAATCTTGAATCAATCTTTGTCCACAACCTTTGCAGAAATTAGGCTCATCCATGGATGACCGGCCGCACTTAGGACATTGAATGCGAGCAACCTGCCTGCATCCACCGAAGCGTCCAGAAACTTCTGTTTCGTCACCAGAGCCAGAGAGAGTAAGCTTCCGGGCCAGGGTATTCTCACCATTATTCTTCAAACATTCAATCACCTGCTCCACCCAAATCATCTGATGGAAGCCACCATCAGGCGCCACCACCGCTGGGTCTGGTGGCACGGCACCACAGTGAATGCCGATCACCGCTCCATCTTTGAAAATAGGACAACCAGCCGCTTCAAAGGGCAAACCAATGTTATGCAAAACATGTGAGGGATCGAGATCTTTGACGCTACCAAGTAAAGTTCCAGGGCGCAAAAGTGGTGCCAAAGAAGCATCTTCTACCCAAAGAGCAGTAACAAGGTCATTAGGTGAAAGCGGCGTCTTCACACCGAGGGGCAAAGGCACAATGTCGCCACCCTTAAGAAATGGAGCTTCAAAGTAGCTTACCTGGCGAGTCTTAACCAACTCTTGCATGGCAGCATAAATAGAATAATCGTCTAATCCGGCCACTTGCCACATCAGCCCAAGGGGAGTGCCACCATCTAAGTACGGCCAAATCAGCTTTGTCGCTTCTCTTGAATCTGGTGGCAGGATGTCGTAATTAGGCTGGGGAGTCACTCTAATAAACAGACTAGAGGGGCCACCGACAATAGACACCATTTTTTCCATCTCGTCGGTGCGCCGCAAAGACTCGATTAAAAGCATGTCGATCGGTCGAGATATTTCGGTGACAGTAGTCCAACCAGGCTCATCTTCTGAAGTAAAATAGAAGCTACCGTTGAGCTTGTGCATGATAATTTGATAAATCGCCATCTCATTAACGAGATTGTGATAGTAAGCATGAGTGGCGCGCCCGTTCTGACAAAAGAGCTTGCCGACAACACGGTTGCGCTCATCTAGTATCGAGACAGTGCCGACTTTACGGGCATTGGTGATTGTTTGCACCACTAGCGGCAACTCAATTTCAGCCAAGCTACCACCGAGGCCAGCTTCATGCTCGGGCAAGAAGCGCTCGAAAGAATCATTGATTTCTTTGATCTCATCGGCCGAAAGCTCATTGGCGCTAGGCGAGAGTTTCAACAAAGCGACATTGTGTTTCTGCAGAGGCAAGCCGTTTACTGGATCGGTAAGACCATGCTTAGCCATAGTCTTGAGCACGGCTTTATCAACTTTAGGATGGAAAACCACTGACTTTATTGAGAATTCACGCCCACTGCTAGGAAAGCGAACCCGTAAAGCCTTGAGAATTTCAGTGTAAAGAATGACTGAATGGGCGCAAGTAACGACAGTTTCCCCATCGACTTGCCAAACAGCTGCTAGCGGATAACGCACAGGCAAGCTCAGGTCGTAAACGAGCCCGACAGCATTGGCGTATTTAGTTAGCTCTGGTTCTGGCACTGATTACCGCTGACCAATTAGGCGCTTCAAAAGTAAAGGACCCCTATAGTATAAGGGCTTCTACAATATCTATGTTTTTTGAGGTTTAACCCCGGTTGCCAGTAGAGAAGATAAGCGCTGCCAATATTGTCGGATGCGACTACAGCGCAGCCATGAAGCAACCAAATGCCACCTGGATTGCCACGGGGCGACTTGTATCTTCGATTTTGTACATTGACAGCCTGGAGAACGTTGGCTCTGATAGGCTTCTTGAGAATTTGCTTAGTCTTGAGAACAGTGCATTCTCAGACTGGATTATTGGCCTTGACTTCCCCTTCTCTTTTCCCGCCCCCTTCTCCGAGTTATTACTGGGAACCAATCCGGCTAATTCTTCTCAAACTTCGCAGAAAAGCCTGACCGCGAAGGCTTCGCCGACCTTAAAGACTGCACCGAACTCTCCTACTTGGGTCGATTTAGCCACTCTTGTTAGCGCTCTACCCTTCGAAGAACTTCTGGCACAAGTGCAGCTAGCAAAGCCAATCATGGGCGGTGAGATTAAAAGGCTGACAGACAATTGCACAAGCCCCAAGGCTCAAAGCCCCTTGCATCAAATCAATCCGGGAATGCTCAAAATGACCTGGCAGGGAATGCAACTGCTCTTAGCTCTGCACAAAGCGGGCTTCGCCATCCTGCCGTTTGCAACCACAGAGGGCACTTTACCAATCTGCCAGAACCCAGACACTAGCGATCGCGCCGGACATATTCATTGCGGAGATAATCAGCGAGTAGAGAACCCAAGCCGCGATGCGCCCCAATTCAGGGCTGCGACTATGGAGGTCTATCCCGCCGCTGTGCTCAAATCACTAGGCCAGCCCTGGCGCAAATATAAAGGCAAAGACCCCGAGGCGAAGCAGCTGCGGCAATTTATACTCAACAACCTTACTAGCCGCAGTAACCTAAAGAGCCACGATAGCCTCATAGGTAACAACAACCTCGCAGGCAAGAGTGACAAGTTACGCTCTGTAAACAGAATTGCAATAGCATTACCACAGCTTTCACTACCGCCCAGCCTAGAGCAATTCGCCCTCGCCAGCGACGACGCCCTCGATGCAGTCATTGCCGCATTGGGAGCAGCAATTGCCTACCTCAATCCTAGCCAAACAGCCCCGCCCACGCAGATTTCAACAGACCTGATCGCCCTTGAGGGCTGGATATACGTCCCCCACCCTAAAACCATAGAAGCCACCCCGGAGGTTATGGCGTAGGTTATAATGTTTGCTCCAGGCTAAGGTTTGGTCCACACATTTGCTCTGAAGGCTCGCAAATGTTGGTATATGCGTCCGTAGCTCAGCGGATAGAGCTCCCGCCTTCTAAGCGGGAGGTCGTTGGTTCGAATCCAACCGGGCGTATTTTTTTGAAGCTGCAAGTCTGAGGATCTAGTCTGAAGATGAAAGTAGCGCCAATCGCAATAACCGTAGGTTTACTCGCCGCCATCGCCGGCGGTGGTTACTGGTATTGGACAACAACACCGCTCTACGCACTGCAATCTCTAATGATGGCATTGCAAAACCACGATGGCCAAGCGTTCTCGAAACGAGTAGACATCGAGGGAGCCGTTGAAAATATGCTCGAGGACGTACTGGTCTATCCAGCTTTGAGCACACCAAATTTATCGTCTTTCCAAAAACAAGTTGCCACTGGTGCTATAGCAATGGCTAAGGCACAGATCAAAGACGAGCTTCTCAAGTCAATATACAGATCACTGAGCGCGCCGACTCAGTATGGTGACGGCAATGGACCGACTTCAAGTTTACTGATAGCCCCAGCCTATGCTGCCGACACCGCTCCTTCTGCCGATAACACTTCTTTTAAAGACAATGCTTCTTCCGCCAACACCCCAACGAAGAAACCTGGCGATGTGCGCGATTTACTCAATGTCGCCAGCCATGAGCTTGGTGGCGAAGTGGGCAAACTAAAAAACGAAGCGTACCAACGCATGCAGAATTATGTACACGATCATCCATACACTATTCCCGGACGAGTAATCAATGCACCACCAGGCCAACGCGGTCAGATCATCCGGCGCGTACTTGAAGATCACGGCTTCAGCCAGAACTATTTCAAGGGTTTAACTGGATACAAACTAGTTCCGATAACAACCGAATCAACGGCAACAACATCAAACAGCGAAACATCAGTTTTACCCTTGGGCGAAATCACAGTCACTACCAGTGGTACCACACCCCCACCAGGAGCAGAAAGAGCCCTTGTCGGATTGCGTTTTTACAGCCCGAAAATCAGTCAAGAAATAATCGTAGAAATTGAGATGATGAAAGGCTTCAAAGCCTCCAATAGCAGTGTCGAAGATACGGAGTGGTGCGTCACCCGCCTGGCCAACGTGCGTCCTGTTCTCGATAGCGTTGCTCAAGATTATCTTACCGATGTACACGAACTGATTGCCTACTCGCTGTACGGCATGAACAATCAAAATATCAACAAAGACATGCGCGGCATCACAGATCGCATTAAGAGCCATCCTGCCGCCCAAGACTTTTTGAAAAAACTGGGAATTTAGTATTCTAGTCAAGATGCCTGCCGACCAGCCTAATAGTCATTCTGGAGCGGCTAAGACATTAAATTTCGACGACTTCAGGCCTTCAAAACCCAAGGAATAGGTTCTTTGACTCAAATTTTGACCGATATCGGTCAAAATTCGACCCGCGAAGCCCTCAGCCGAACCCAATTCGCGAAGCGAAAAGACCGCCCAGCTATCGTTTGCAGCCTCAACGGCAGAACCTGCAAAAAACGCTGACAACTTGGCTCAAAGACAAGCCACGAAATTCACTAGGCCGAAAAAAGAAACTGTCAAGACTTAATATTCTCGACTATTAAACTTGTGGGAAGCCAAAAAATAGTACCTCTTATCTATCTAACGGTCCCCATAATCAGCATCAGTTTTTGCGCGGTGGTGGCAGATAAGTTATCATTGCTATGTAGCCAATTAGTGAGCCTATGAACAGACACGCCATCAACTTCAATCTCTCTAAAAGTCAGTTGCGCCAAGCATCAACAGTATTAATTGCATTAAGTCTATCGCTGACAGCTCATTGGTCAATGGCACCATGCTCAGCTGAACCTGGCGCGCAGGCAACGACTGACACCACAACTGGAAGCGGCACTGGCGAAGGGCCTGTAGTGGCCACAAATAGTGATACCAGTGCGGACAGCACTACCGATATTCAGGGCGGCACTATCAAGATTCCCTATCGAATGCCAACAAACGCAACAACAAAGACAACTGCATTGAAGCCCAGCGCCTCTTGCGATAGCTGGGATCAACTTGAATCTAAAGGTGAAAAAGCAGCATACAATTGCGAATACGGTGACGCCGAACGCTTTCTAAAAGAAGCAGTGGAAACGGCCCGCAATTTTCCCGCTGGAGATCTTCGTCTGGCGAAGAGCTCCGGCGAACTAGGTCGCCTCCTAGCTATCCGCGGGCGTTTCAGCGAAGCTGAGCCACTTTTAGAAGAAGAGCTGGCAGTAAAGACAGTAGCAAGTGGAGCCGAAGACGAGCACTTAATTCCAGCGATGTCATCCATGGTGCGCTTTTACCTGTTGCACGGCACTGCAGCCAAAGCCAATCCTTTAACAGAAAAGATACTTTCCTTTGTCGAAGGCAAGCTCAACGAAGCCAGAACCCAGGCACAGGGCAAAGTGACACTGCAAGCAGGCCAACCACTTCAAGCCTGGGCTGGAGAGGCGTCAGCAGTGATGCGCGACCCCCTGATTGAATGGGCTATTGCTTGCGATGAAATTGGTAATATCTACGCCTCAAAAATTAGTTCTGCAGACAACGCCGTAAGCGCCACCAAAGACAATGCATTGACTAGTGGTTCTAGCAGTGGTCAAACGAATGCCAAAGATGCAAATTTTAAAGACACAAATGCTGAAAACCTTTCTCTGGCGGAACGCCTCTTCACGGCCGCACTCAATGTCAAATCAACGGTGCTAGGAGCACATCACCTCTCTCTCGCCAACAGCTATGACAGCCTTGGTGTATTGGCCCTAACGCGCAAAGACTATGAAGAGGCCGAAGCTAATTTGAAAGACGCTCTCGACATAACAGAACGTATTCAGCCACCAGAGAACTATCAAGTTTATGCGCGTTTAGACAAACTGGGCAAATGTCTCCTGCAAGAAAACAAGCTCGCTGAGGCTGAAGCACTTTACCTGCGCGCCCAAGACTTCTGGAAAGCAGCACCCTCAAAAAACGGCAACGAAGCTAGAGCTGCCTTTGCCCTCGCTAACATTTACGCTCAAGAAAAGAAATATGCCGAAGCAGCACCACTTTTTGAAAAAGCTTTGCAGCTGGCAGAGCAAAATAGCGGCCCTGACTCTGTTGCCTTGGTACCTTTCTTAGATAGATATGCCTATGTTCTCTATTATCTAGGTATGCGCGAACAAACCGATGAACTGCGGGCCCGCGCCCAGGCTATCACCACTGGCAACACCAGCATAACCATGAGTAAAGACGCTAACGCTGCCGGCTTACAGCAATAGTTACTGAGTTACAGCAATAGTTACTGAGTTACAACAATAGATATCTATTTGCAGCACTAAACTTTTAGTTCTGCCCTCAGTGCTTGTGTGCAGCAAAAATGCAGCAAAAAATGAAGATGAAGAAGAAGAAGAAGCGAGCGTGATTATCACAGCGACCGCAAATACTGCTCTAAAACTGACTTTTTCTGATAGCCTTGCGCAAGCGCCTTTTTCATATCGCTGTCAGCTAGCTGATTCAACTTTAATCGCCGATATGCTTCTGAGCGAAGACGATAAGTAGTATCAGACTTATATTGTTTACCTTCCGCTGCTTCTTTAGCGATGGTAGCATCGCACAAGGCTAGCGCTTCTTGATACTTCTTGAGGAAAAGCAGCGATATGACTCGATCTTTGGCAACGGTAGTTCCAAATGGCTCAAGCTTCTCGGCCCTATCGAGTAAATCAAGAGCCTTCTTCTCGTCGCCTAATCGCGCCGCCACGAGTGTCCGCGTTTGCATGGCTCTTTGACTCTCTGGCTGAATTGCCAATGCTTTATCTGCCAACTTTGCAGCTTGCTCAAGGTCACCCGTACAGAAATAACACGAAGCTTTATCGGCGTACCCAACAGCCGCATCAGGATATTGAGCGATAAGTTGATCAGCAACTTTAATAGCGCTAGCGAAATCTCCCTTAATAAGATCTATGGCTAACACGTACTCAGAAGCTCGCCAGTATTTCTTGTTGAGACTGAGAACTTTTAGTGCATCATCATATGAATGTTCGCAGTCGCCCTTAGCAAGATACAACTTCGCCCTTGCTAGGTAAGCACCGGGACTGCTGCTATCAAGTTCAATTGCCTTTTCAGCGTCGAGAAAGCCCTTCTCGAATTCACCAAGTTCCGAATAAGCCTCGGCCCGAGTGACATAACTATACTTCAGTGCAGGGTCAAGCTTAATTGCCTCGCTAGCATCAGCCACAGCTTTTGCCGGTTCCCGCAAACAAAGATTGGCATAAGCACGACCGGCATAGACGCCACATGAATTGTGCACACTTGAATCTAAGAGCAAAGACTTATCGAAAGAAGCAATCGCATCTCTGTACTTGCCTTGGTCCGAATAGACATTTCCTAGTTCACGATAATACCAACCAGCTTTGTCATCGAGGCTAATTGCCTTTAGCAAATCAGCTTTAGCAAGCTCCGCTTTTCCCAGCCTCAATTGAGCAACACCACGATAGGCTAGCAAAGTAGGATCATCGGGCTTCGACTTGAGCTCTTTTTCACTGAGGGCAAGCAGTTCACTATTCTTACCTTGAGAAGCCAATGCTTTAAACTTGGACGATATGTCGTTCGAGCCGACAAGGCTGCAAGCAGTAATGCTCCCAGTGCTGCAAAGCAAGAAACTTAGAGCGAAAAAGCAGAGAGCTCGACGAGGGTGTCTCGTTATAGATTCTCGAGCCATCACAATTCACCTATCATTGCCAACCGGCCGCATTCAGCTTCTAATCTAGCCCGGAAAAGGCCAGCGCTTGCACATTATTACACATTGGTATAGCGCATCAATAAAGGCGAATCTAGCATCTGCGAACGAAGGGCGAAGAAGGCTGGGGAATTATCAAAATGAGGGCAACTAAAACACTAAAATCAGAAGTCTCTTGCCCCTAAAGCCTCAAAACCAGAAACGACTTCAAATAACTCCTCGTCAATATTGCTGTGCCGCAGACGATGGAAGCTACCGTTCAAGTCTTCGAGCAAGTCATCGATATTCTTCTCAGCCCTTTGCATAGCCGCCAGCCGACTGGCATTCTCACTCGCAAGAGATTCAGCACAAGCGCGAAAGAGGGAGACAAATAAATACGAACTGATTAGTGGACGCAGGGCAATAGCTTTACCGCCAATGGCCTCCGGCACTGTCTTGGTCGGCCAGGTCAGTGAAATCAGGTTCTGACGCCAGGCTTCATCGAGGGGCAGCAGCTGCTTAGCAACCGGTTCGTAAATAGCAGCGGCCAGCGGACGATTATAAAAGAGTTGCAAATTAGAAACCAAGGCATCAGCCTGGCCAACCTGATTATCAACAATTATCTGACCAACAAGCGGACTAATAGCTGCCACTGAATTAGGCACAGAGTAAAGCCCAACATCCGCCAGCCCCAGATCAAGCAAACGATCTTTGACGCGCTCGCCAACAGCCCAGACCTTAACTGGTCTCTTTAACTCCAAAAACTCAGTGAGTTGGCTGACAGCAAATTCAGCCACAACGTCATTGAATTGTCCCACCAAGCCCTGATCTGAGCCAAAGACTATGGCATTAACTGGAGTATTGGTATAGCGAGGAGTTTTAACTGAAGAGGCCGCAAGTGGTGCAGCATTAATCAGTGCAGCATTAATCAGCGCAGCATTAATCAGCGCAGCACTGGTCGTTCCAGTATTTGTAGATGCAGCTTTAAGTGGGGCAGCGTCACGAGGAAGACAGGCATGCAGGCCCAGCTCGATTGTGCGGTAATAATCGGCCAAAGCTTCGACCGAGCGTTCATACTGACCAATGCTTGACGCCGTCAAAGCTTTCATGGTGCGCACAACCGACTGCAAATCGCTTGCACTCTTGATCTTGCGCCGCAGATTCTCAGTGGTATCACTCATGACTTAAAATCCGCTAAAGCCTGCCTAGCAATCTGCACTATAGTGGCTCTATCTTCAGTGCTCAAGTTTTTGGCATGAAGCAGCCGGTCGATAACATCCGCGGGAATCTTGGCTGCAGACTCCTGCACTATTTTCTGAGCCTCAGTCATGTGCGCAATTGCAATTGCATCAAATAAACCAGCAATCAATGCCAACAAAACAATAATTTGTTCGGCTACCGATAGCGGCGAAAACTCAGGCTGCTTCAGGCAAGAACGAATGCGCTGGCCGTGCTCAATAACCTTCCGGGTGCTAGCATCAAGACTGGCACCAAAGCGGGCAAAAGTTTCCAGCTCCTCAAATTGAGCGTAGGCAAGCTTGAGATCACTAGCAACGGATCGATAAGCCGGCAGCTGCGCTTTGCCACCGACACGAGAAACCGACTTTCCAACATCAATGGCAGGCAGCGTACCTAACTCGAAGAGTGTTGGTGAAAGATAAATCTGGCCATCAGTGATTGAAATTAAATTGGTTGGAATGTAAGCAGCAATGTCTTGGGCCTCAGTCTCGATAATAGGAAGCGCTGTTAATGAACCACCACCAAACTCCGGACACATCCTAGTTGCGCGCTCAAGCAAGCGCGAATGAATATAGAAAATATCACCAGGAAAAGCTTCGCGACCAGGCGGTCTACGCAAGAGCAGAGAAAGCTCCCTGTACGAGCGAGCATGCTGGGTGAGGTCATCGTAGACGATCAGCACATCGCGTCCGGCATTCATAAAATACTCGGCAATGCTAGTGGCAGCGTAAGGAGCGATATACGCCAAACCAGGAGGGGCGTCGCCTTCGGTGACCACAACAACCGTGTAGTCCATGGCTCCTTTTTCACGCAAAATAGCGATATTTCGACCAACAGTCGAGGCCCGCTGACCAATAGCACAATAAATACAGACTACGTTCTGGCCGCGCTGGCTAATTATTGTATCGATAGCGATTGTACTTTTGCCGGTCTGGCGATCGCCTAAGATTAGCTCCCGCTGCCCACGCCCGATAGGAATCAAAGCATCAATCACTTTCAACCCGGTCTGCAAAGGCACCGTCACCGGTGAGCGGTCCATGATTGCCGCAGCAGGGCGTTCAATCGGCATACGCTCGCTGGTGTGCTCTATCTCTTTGTCATCAAGAGCACGACCAAGCGGATCAATCACTCGACCCAATAAATAATCGCCCACAGCCACGTCCATCACTCGGCCAGTGCGCTCGACTCGATCACCTGCTTTCAAATGCCAATAGTCGCCGAGTAAAATCACCCCAATCTCAGATTCATCTATGTTGAAGGCAATACCATAGACATTGCCGGGGAACTTCAGCAGCTCTTCGTAGCCAACATTGGGCAGGCCATCGACTGTAGCTATACCAGTCAAAACTGAAGTCACAGTGCCCACTTCGCGCAGCAATAGCTGCGGAGCGAAATTCTCGCGACAAGTCGATAAAGCGGCGAAAACTTGGTCCACAACACCGACTAAACTTTCAGGCATCCCGTCAGGCAGGGCGCTATTGGATGTAGCACTATTTGAAGAAGCACTATTTGACGAAGCGCTAGCCTTCCACTCATCTACCATGGACAGCCTTCTCCATAGCCTTGAGATAGTCGCTAATGTTCCAGGCAATACTCTGGCCATTGGCCACAAGTTCTATGCCACTGATAAGTTCTGGCGCAGTTTGGAAATTAAGCTGGAGGTGCAGCGACAATGCCTTATTAAGCGCTGCTTCAATAGCCGCGCGCTGCTCAGGCGAAAGCTCAAAGGCGCTACGAACAGTAGCAGTATAAGAAGAACTAGAGCCAGAACCAGAAGTAAGACTGGCGACCAAACTATCCCTAGTGCTGCTGTCTATCTCAGATATACGACGAATGAAAGTGGCAGTGACCTGCTCTTCCAAACTTGCACTGGCAAGATCACTCAAAGTCTTTCTGGCAATGGCGAAAACTTCCTGCTGGGTGCGGTGGCTAATCGTCTGCTTCAAATTCTCAGCGTCAATAGCAAAACGCTCTTTGCTCTTCATTCGCAGTTGCTCGGCCGCCTGGCGCGCCTCCTCAAGCAGCTTCTCGCGCTCAGCCTTAGCATCATATTGGGCTTTGTTCATCAACTCTAGGCGCTGACGATCAAACTCATCATTCTTCTGTTGAAACTGATCCCGTTCTTTCAGCGCTTCGGCCCGCTTAGCATCGGCGTCGGCTAACTCCGCTGCCACTTTCTTCTCACGTGCGTCTATAGCGTTCAAAATAGGCTTATAGAGAAAGCGCTTCATCAACCAGACCAAGATCAGGAAGTTGACTGCTTGCGCACCGACTGTAAACCAATCAATCAGCATGGCCTACTTTCCTACACTGCTAGCGATGATGTGATTCCAGAAAGGATTAGCAAAAATAAGAATCATCGAAACAACAAAGCAATAAATTGCCATCGACTCAATCATAGCCAAACCAACAAACAACGTTCGCGTAATAGTGGCCGAGGCATCGGGCTGTTGCGCCAGAGCCGTTAGTGCAGTGGAGACAGCCTTGCCTTCACTCAGCGCCGGTCCCATACAACCAAAACTGGTTGTCAGTCCAGCAGTGACAATTGAGGCAATGGCAATGGCAGTGATGTTGTCCATATCTATCTTCTTTTTCCTTCTTCTCTACTTTCCTAATTCTCTAATTTCCTAATTTCCGTCTACTTTTGGTGATGAATTTTCTCTAGTGAGAGTGGCAGCGGCAATATAGACTCCGGCTAAAATACTGAAAATATAGGCTTGCACCATACCTGTAAGCAGCCCGAGCATCGTCATAAAGAGCGGGAAAATCAGTGGTGCAATAGTCAAAAGTATGGCAATAATCATTGTGCCACTCATCATGTTGCCAAACAGCCTGACTGCAAGAGCCAGAGTGCGCGACACTTCGCTAATAATGTTGAAGGGCAACATGATTGCAGTTGGCTCTAAGTATGACTTAAGATAACGACCAAGACCCTGTTCTTCAATGCCGAAGAAGGGCACAGCAATAAAGACACTGAGGGCCAAGGCTAGAGTGGTCGACAGTGAACCAGTTGGCGGTTCGTAGACCGGGATAATGGTGGCAAGAGCCGCCATGGCTACAAACAAAAATAGTGTTCCTAAAAATCCGATGTATCGCTCAGGTTTACGCAGTCCAACATCTTCAATTTGCTTGTTGATACCAGTGACGATAATCTCAAGAAAATTCTGCCAAGAAGACCGCTCAATACCAGTTGAAAGATTCCTGGTTATGAGCATTGAACCCACCACCATAAAGAACATCAAGGCCCAAGTGGAGACAATGGTGGCATTGATTTTGACGAATCCATTTGCACTTTGCCAAAAAATTATTTGATCAGGAGTCAGATGCATGACCAACCTCCGCGCTAGGAATTTCTAAAGATGGCACAGGCAGGTCAGAAGTTCCCATTGATTTAGGAAGCTCTGATAACTGGGGCAACCGCTCTTGCTTAGAAGGTCGACTAAGCCAACGAACAATCAAACCAGTTATGGTGAATGCTAGAAGGCAGGAAATCAGTCGTTCCATCTGTAACACTGGTGCCGTAGAGTGCAAGGAGACAGGCCCCGAAGCTAACGAAGAACTAGCAATTGAAGAACTAGCGAAAGAAGAACTAGCAACCGAAGAGCCCTGTATCGGATAAATCGAGACGAAATAAAATCCAGCTATAACAATGCTAACCCTTGCAAGAAGACTGAAAAGAAACCAAAGAGCAGGGCGCTTAGAAACTAGACCGCGAGAAACTGTCCAGTAAAGGCCGCCGTAAAAAACCAGACCCAGAATCACACCGACCAAAGCAGCGATAGCTAAAACTAGAACTGTACTAGATGAAAAAGTCATGGCAGAGGCCCTCTATTGCTATCAGTACCACTAGGAGCATTGACGTCGTTTGCCGCGGTGACGCCGTTCGCGCCGTTGACTCCCTCAACATTGTCGTGCATGGCTTTATCTTCCGACTGCACCCAATGCCAAGCATTTAAGCAGCCAACGAGAATGCCAACGGCAAGCCCCATCAGAGTCCACGAGTGCAGGCCCGGATACTTGTTATCGAGCCAGACTCCAAATGCGGTACCAAGCAAAGTGGGAACAACCACCGACCAACCAATCAGACCAGTCATGCCCAGACCAAACCAAACACCAGGTGTACCACTGCGCTGAGCCTTGAGCTTTAGAGCAGCTTTGGCTCCGATTTCTTCACTCAACGAGTTGACTTTCGCGTCAGCCTGCGATCTCGAATTCGAAGCAGAGCTAGAGTTTGAATTAGATCTAGAGTTTGAAGCCGAACGACTACTTAAATCAGCGTTAGAATCTGGTTCAAAGTTAGAATTAGTCACGCTGCAACCCCGCTAGTCGACTAATTAAACCAATTTCCAACTTAGCCATCAAAGAACGAACATTCTTTTCTTGCTGGTTCAAATTGAGAAACTGACTTTCCACAGCTTGCCTGAGTTGCTCCAGGTCTTTGCCTGCAATAGCATTGCTAACTGAAATCAGCACGGTCAGACCAACTTTGACCAAAATTCCCTGGTCGACAGCGATATAAACATCGCCGTCACTCTTGCTCTCGTAAAACAAAATGCCCGGAGTCAACGCCGCCACACAATCGAGCCTATGCGGTAGTATGCCAAGTGAACCAACATTAGTATCGGCAACAACTTTGACAATATCTGTCTTCTCAGCAAATACGCCGAAGGGCAAAAGCACTTTGAGAGTTATCAAATCAGACTCTTGCATGAGCATCACTCTCTGAAGACGTGACTGCCCGTTTCGCATCAGCTTCGCCAATGGCGCCGATCATATAGAGTGCGCTTTCCGGATAATCTTTATACTCATCGTTTAAAATGCGCTCACAACCATCTAACGAATCGCTCAAGCTAACTAACTTCCCTTTGATACCACTAAACTGCTCGGTGGTGAAAAACGGCTGAGTCAAAAAGCGCTCGAGACGACGGGCCCTTGCCACTACTTTTCGATCTTCTGGAGAGAGCTGCTCTAAACCAAGCATGGCAATAATATCTTTGAGATCGGCATATTGTGCCAGTGTGCGCCGAATCGCTTGGGCCAGATCATAGTGCCTCTGACCGACAAAGCCGGCTGTGGCCATACGTGAATTTGATTGCAATAAGTCAATGGCAGGAAAGAGACCTTCGCTAGCTCTCTTACGCGACAGAACAATCGAGGCAGACAGGTGCGAAAATGTATGAACCGCCGAGGGGTCGGTGAGGTCATCGGCTGGAACATAGACGGCTTGAATCGAGGTAATGGCACCAGCATCGGTATTAGCAATACGCTCTTCTAAACTAGATAGCTCGGTTCCCATAGTCGGCTGATAACCAAGCCGTGAGGGCATCTGCCCCATCAGGCCTGATACTTCCATACCCGCTTGAATGAAGCGAAAAATGTTGTCAACCAGAAGCAGCACATCGCGATGTTCATCATCACGAAAATACTCAGCCATAGTCAAAGCAACGTGACCGACACGAAAGCGACTACCGGGCGGCTCATTCATCTGACCAAAAATCATCACCATATTCTTCAAGACACCAACATCACGCATGTCGGTATAAAGCTCCTGGCCTTCGCGGCAACGTTCGCCGATGCCACAAAAAATACTGACACCTTCCTGATGCCCGATCATGTTGTGAATCATCTCGGTGAGCAAAACAGTCTTGCCCACGCCAGCTCCACCAAATAACCCCGCTTTGCCACCACGTTCCAAGGGCACCAAAACATCAATTACCTTTATACCAGTCTCAAAGATTTCAGACTTAGTAGAGCGCTTCGACAGCGCTGGCGGAGACCGGTGCACAGAGCGCCACTCGACATCAGTCACTGGCCCCTCTCTGTCGATAGGGTTGCCGAAAACATCGAACATGCGCGACAAAATTGATTTGCCCACAGGAGCTTTGAGCGGCCCGCCCGTGTCTTGCACAGTCATACCGCGTGCCAGACCCTGGGTCGGCGTCATGGCAATGCCACGCACATGATGGGCGTCCCGCTGAGACAAGACTTCTATGACTATCTGCTCTTTATCGCCTGCGCGCAAAAGGGAATGAATAGCCGGCAACTGCTGCTCGAACTTTACATCTACCACGCTGCCACGCACAGCAACAACGGTGCCTATATTAGGAATAGTGGCTTCATTTGGCATAGGCCAAGCTATAAACTTGGAAGCGCTCCATTCTTTACTGCAAGAGTAGTTCTATTTTAAAACCCGAGTAAACAAAACCGAGCTTACAAAGCAGAATCTAATTGCAAAGCTGATTCTAGCGCCAAATGAGACTAAGGAACGCGTTTTTTCCAGGAAAGCTGCCAAATTAAGGACAAGACGCAGAAGAATTTCTGGCAATAGCCAAATTGAAAAATTCAATGTTTGGTTAAAATTAGCTGGCCTATGCCTTATGGGCTGATAAACCCATTTCCTCATATATGCTGGCAAATTTAAGAACTTGTGGAGCCAAATCCTTAGGGTCAGTTATCAAAACGGGCTTTTCGTGAGAACCTGAAACGTTGAGACCCACCTCAACACCGAGAAAATTCTTCTGGAGCCTAGTAGTTTCAATATTGGTTACGGGGTCGCTGGCTGGACGCTTTTCGAGAGCATAAACGGCGTCAAAAGTTATACCGCTTGAGTCATTGTTAGCAAGATCAGCTGCATGGACTAATCTTCTAAAATCATCTGGTCCGAGGTCATTTGCACATTTAGACAACGCGGCAGAGGCATCTTGCCAATTATGGGCCCCTAAGTCATGACCGATCTGTTTCCCCATGCTAACTACATCTTTTGAATTCTCAAAGTTGTTCATCGTCGAAGCTCCTGCTTGGAGGGCACAATAGGCCCATTGACGCCACCAACGTACTTACACTAGTGCGAAATTTGTGACGGTTCCATGTCCGAAGCTGCTTAGAGACGGCTAAGGTCTTCCAAACATTTAGACAAGCATACGAACGGCACTTGACACCGCCGGCGAAGTCAAGAGGCGGGGAGGAAAATGAGAAGAAGAAAAATAGAGAAAATCATGTCCGAGCCAAGAAAATGAACTCCGGGCTATTGCCGTCGGCCAATTGAAAGTCCCAATTGCCATAGACGCATTCGACAGTAAAACCCGCATCAATTAGAGAGTTTTGCAGCTCGTCGCGAGAACGAAAGCGCAGCTCATTTACTGATATGGCTTTTTCGCCAGTCTTCTCAAACAGGTAGTGAATCTCGTAGAGTACGCGATCACCTTCAACAGAAAGAAGATGAAACCACCATTCCACAGCTCCGGCCACAGGGTCGAACACCTTGCGCCGATTTGTATCGGATGGCCAATCTATATGTTCGGAGTGTTCCATGCAATCTGTGTGTTCGAAAATCTGCACTGAAAGCTGCGACTCCCGCTGCGCCACCTGACGCGAAGCTTTCAAGAACGGCTGTACAAGCGGATTGCGGCACTCAAAAGCCAAATGGCCACCAGGTTTCAGTGCACCATGAACAGAACGCAAAGCTTGTTGCCAACTTTCGTCCTCAAGAAAAAACTGAGCCACATGGCCGGTCATGACAGCCAGGTCAGCTTCAAATGCCCCTAAGTTCTTCGCTCCACCGTGGAGCCATTTAACAGGAGAAATACTGCGCGACTGCGAACCGCTAGTCGAATCAGCAGACAACTGCTTCGCGTCAGCAACCAACGGCTCCACGAGCTCATTAGTCGCCCGTTTTCTAGCCAAGCCAAGCATAGCGTCAGATGGCTCCACGCCAATAAGATGATGCCCTTGCTTAGCCAACTCACAAGTCAACTGCCCGCTACCGCAGCCAAGATCGATGATAGTTAAAGTGCCACGCTCGCCTGCCAACTTCGCAGCAAGCTCGAGATAAAAGGCCCTGTACTCGCCAATTGGATTGACGGTATCGTAAATGGCCACTAACCGTGGGTCTGAAAACTCACTGTATTTCATGTTTTTCTAGTACGTCGCCAACGCTCCAGCCCCTAGGTGGCGCGCGAAGTTGGCATCGTCAGCCGATGTGAAGTCTTCACGCAGATGGGAACCACGAGATTCTTTTCGCAAGAACGCAGCTTGAGCAATCAGTCTTCCCACTTGATAGATGTTGCGTGCACTGTGGTGAGCTGCTGTCAGTCCAGCAACGGCAGATGAACTTAAGCCAGAAGCAGATCCGGAACCAGCTCCCAAATTCGAGACAGAAGCAATCGGCACAGACTGCCCAGGATAGTTCAAGAGCCTGATTAGACCAGATTGCGAACGCACCAGCCCAGCATATCGATACATCTGCGAGCGGAAACTTTGCAGGTCAACCGGCAGTAGAATCTGTTGGTCTTTTCGTAGGGTCGGAATTAGCGCCACAGACTTGATGTCAGCAAAGGCGCTAGCCACTTCTAAATCAATAGAGTTGAGTCCTTCAGAGTTAAGTTCTGCAGAGCCAAAAGCATCACCACCTGTGGCATTAATTTTTCCACCAAACACTTGGCCGCCCAACACTTCACCACCCAAGAGCTCGTCACCAAGATTGAGAGCCATGACACCAGCTTCTAAAAGCGAATTGCTGGCTAAACGATTGGCACCGTGCAATCCAGTGCAAGCGCACTCACCAATGGCATACAGACCATCAACACTAGTGCGACCACTCAAAGTCGCCTTGATTCCACCCATCATATAGTGGGCAGCAGGAGCGACAGGAATTGGCTGAGTCAACAGGTCAATACCATACTGTGCGCAGGTCTTGAGGATATTGGGGAATCTCTCGCGGATCTGCGTGGCACCAATTGGTCTCATATCTAAGTAGACCTGCGCTAATTCGTTCTCGCTCATGACCGAATGAATTGCCCGCGAAACAATGTCGCGAGTAGCCAATTCACCGTCATGGTGGAAGCGTTTTACAAAGCGCTGGCCTTTGTGATCAAGCAAAGTTGCCCCAGCTCCCCGAGCCGCTTCTGAGATGAGAAAAGCAGGAGCGCCTTCGAGCATCAAAGCAGTGGGGTGGAACTGCACGAACTCCATATCGCTCAAGGCAGCACCAGCCCGGTAAGCTAAAGCAATACCATCAGCGGTAGCAACCTCAGGGTTGGTGGTGCGCTCAAAAATCTGGCCAACACCACCAGTAGCAAGCACTGTATAGGCGGACCGAACTAGAATCTCGCTGTTCAAGCCCTGGTCGCTGACAATGAACTGGGCACCACAACAAACTCCATCGACCATAACAAGATCGATAGCGCATGTATTCTCCAGCACCACCAAATTTTCATTGGCAGCGGCAGCTTGCAGAACTTTATCGCCCAGCGCCTGGGTAATCGAACGACCAGTGGTGTCTTTGGTGTGCACCACGCGAGCTTCTTTGTGCCCACCTTCAAGCGCAAGGTCGCGACCACCCGCGGGATTCTTATCAAAGTCAACACCGAGACGGTCAAGCTCTTCAATCAAGCGCTGCCCGGCAAATACTATGCCGCGAGCAGCATCAATGTCGGTTAGCCCGGCACCACTCTTGATGGTATCAGCTAAGTGAATCTCAGGTGAGTCGAAGGGATTAGCTCCGGTTACAGCAGCCACTCCACCTTGTGCCCAAGAGCTGTTAGAGTCAAGCAAGCCCGCTTTAGAAACCAGCACCACTTTCAGACCAGACAAACCTTTACCGGCAGACTGCAAACGCAGAGCCAGCATCAAACCAGCCAAACCTGAGCCGACGATTAAAACATCGGCATCAATTATTGGAGCTATATTTGAGTTGGGCATTGTTCTGTACCTAAGTAATTCCTAAGTGTTTCCTAGAAAATCGAGATCATCCGTTCGATAGCCAGACGCGCCTTAGAAGCTGTTTCTTCAGGCACTGTCACATGGAAGACATCTTCTACCAGTGAACGGTGCAGCTTCTCGAGAGTAATCATCTTCATAAACTGACAGCTCATTTCAGAACTGATGGGCAAGAACTCTTTTTCAGGGTTTTCTTTCTTCAGTCTATGCAAGATACCAACTTCAGTGGCAACCACAAACTTCTGAGCAGACGAAGTAGTGGCAAGCTTGAGCATGCCCTCGGTCGATGCCACTTTCAAAACATCTTTTACAGCGCCTTCTTTGCTATCAGGAGCATTGCGCGCCACCCGGTCAAGATAAGGAGTGAGACAACCGCACTCAGGGTGAATCAAAAGCTCAGCATCTGGATGCTCTTTCATCTTCTCGTCGATCTTGCTTGGATGCACCGCAGCATGCACGTGGCACTCGCCCATCCAGATATGCATATTCTTGCGGCCAGTCATCTTCTGCACCCAAGAGCCCAAGAACTGGTCAGGCAAGAAGAGAATCTCTTTGTCTTCAGGAATAGACTGAACGATTTTCAAGGCATTGCCAGAAGTACAGCAATAATCAGATAGTGCCTTAATCTCAGCAGTGGTATTAACGTAAGAGACAACCACAGCATTAGGATGCTCAGCCTTCCAAGCCACTAAACCAGCCAGATCAATCGATTCAGCAAGCGAGCAACCAGCTTCAAGGTCGGGGATGAGCACACGCTTGGTGGGGCACAAAATGGCAGCAGTTTCAGCCATGAAATGCACACCGCAAAATACGATAGTTTCAGCGCTAGTCTTCGCGGCTTGCTGTGAGAGACCGAGCGAGTCGCCGACGAAATCAGCAATGTCTTGAATAATGGGAATCTGATAGTTGTGAGCAAGAATGACAGCATTGCGCTTCTTGCTCAGCTGCTTAATTTCGTCAACAAGCGTCTGAGTATGACTATCGATTTTGTATGCCGCTTCTGTTGCAGACCCCTTCTCAGAGTCTGTCTTAGACGTAGATGCGGATGTTGTAGTATTCATCGAATTTGTTTCATCCTCGTTTGCTCCGAGTAAACGTACTTTTTACGTTTTACTACTTCTGTTTTACCACTTACCGTTTGACAATGCACCTAAATATTGCGCCAGCGGGCCTAGAAACAGATTAATCTTGCTTTTTCGGCTCCAGTTGGCAACCGCTCAGCCAAGTACCTAATTAACTATCCGCTCAGGCTGACCGGCGGGAACGCCCAAAGTCTGGGTATCTTCGGAGCCACCCAAGGAACGGCCATCATTCGCGACACCTCATCAACTAACCCTCCTAAGGTCCGATAAATGTCAAAAGAGCCGAGACAAACGTTACAAATACGCTTATTAAGGTATACTTAAGAAATGACCGTAGAACCTATTAAACTTACCGTCGACACCGTCGCTCTAGCAGCCCAAGAAGGCCAACTAGAGATAGTCTTGATTCGACGCAAGCATGATCCATTCAAGACCATGTGGGCACTACCCGGTGGATTCTTGCAAGAGCACGACGACAGCGTCGAACAAGCCGCCGCCCGCGTACTTTTAGAAGAAACCAATGTCGGCGATGTTTACCTAGAGCAGCTCTACACATTTGGCGACAAACATCGAGACCCGCGCGCCAGAGTAGTTACGGTGTCGTACCTTGCCCTCTTGCGCCAGGACGACCTCAAACTAATTGCCAGCTCAGATGCTAGCGGAGTAGCCTGGTGGCCAGTTCTCGACTTACCAAAGCTAGCTTTTGACCACCGCCGCATCATCGATTATGCGCACCAGCGAATAAAATACAAAATCGAATATTCAGCAGCGGCCTTTAGCTTGCTGCCCGAAAAATTTACTCTGCGCGACTTGCAATCGGTATACGAAGCGGTTCTTGGCCGACCGGTAGACAACCGCAACTTCCGCAAAAAATTCTTAAAGCTAGGTGTGCTACAAGAGTTAGACGAAACCACGCAGCAAGGCTCGTTTCGCCCAGCTAAACTCTACCGCTTCGATCAAAAAGAATTCGAACAGCTGCCAGATAGACCGGTATTTAGTTTTTAGTTTCTAATCATTAGTTCTGAGTCTTTAGTTCCTAGCTTTTAGTTTCTAGCTTTTAATTTCTAGCTTCTAGTTTCTAGTTCTGCCCCAGCCGCTTTAGATAGCATAGTGCCATGGCATACTCATCCATGGAAGGATCGCCAGCATTCCTTACCAGACTCAAATATTTTCTAGCGCCATTTTTATCGTTGCGGGAATAGCAATCAAGACCAACTAGCGTCAACACTCTAGTTCTCTGCTTATTGTCACCGACCAACAGTTTTTTCACAATCAATGAAGCCGGTCTATTCAAGAAATACTCCACCACTGGCGGTGCTATGCCACGACGGGGTCTCTTAGAATAAGCCACCAACAGCTTATCGGCCTCGGCAATCTTGTTTTGCATGCGCAAAGCAATACTGCCATAGCACACAGCATAGTCGGCCGTATCATTACTCTCTTTTGCCGCTGCCAGCATTGTCTGCATATCAGCCGCCGCCTTAGCGGCATCAGCCATGGTGAGATACAACAGACCACGATTATAAAGACTATCCACAGCAGTGCGCGGAAACATCTTTATCAACTTATCATAGTGAGCAATCTGCGCCTTCAAATCAGCGGCACTAGGAGGCTCTTTAGAAACTTCAGCCACCTCGGTCCTACTAGAATTGCTAAGATCAACGGTTGCCTGCTCGTACTCTCCTTGCGACAGCATAATCTTGCCGTGCTTACCTGAGATTACCTTGTTATTGGGAGCCAGCTCCATCGCTGCCTCATAGTCTTTTAGGGCCTGGGTCTTGTTGCCCAAACCCTCATAGAGAGTGCCACGTGCGCTCAATATTCCAGCTTTCAAAGCTGGTGCAAGCTTAAAGGCAAGAGCTTTATTGAAATCTTTAATACCTTCTGCATACTCTTTAAGTCGGCCATGACTGCTAGCTCTACCCAAGTATGCATCAAGTTCAAGGGCTGGCGACTTAGGACCCATTTGCAGAAACTTGCTGTAATCAGCAATTGCCTCAGTATATTTACTTAGAGAATTGTATGATACAGCCCGGTGAAAGTAAGGCATAGCGTAGGTGGAATCAAGGCTAACTGCTTGAGTAAACTCTCTCACAGCATCGGCATATTTATGCTCAGCCATGAGCAACAAGCCATAAGACCAGTGGGCCTCTACCAGCTTAGCATCAAGCTTTATAGCCGCTAAGTGACACTTCTCACTCTCAGCAAAATTATTAAACTGCTTGTGAATGACACCCAGGGCAATTTGCTTCTTTGCCGATTGGGGCTTCTGCGAAATCAAATCATACATATACTTAGAGCGGCTCAAGTTGGAAAGATTCAAATTATCCTTGGCCCTAAGCTGCCGACAGCGGTTCACAGCTTCAAGCTCTTGTCGCTCCAGATCAAACTGGTTTTTAGCACGGTAAATGGTGGCAAGACTGCTATGGCAGTCAATAAAGCGATCACTAATGCGCAAAGCCTTTTTGGCAGTGGCAATGGCATCATCTAAACGACCCTGGCGAAAATAAATAGAACTCAAATTACCTAGAGCTGTGCCATTGAACGGATTGCACTCAATGGCCTTACGGAAACTCTCAGCAGCCTCAGGCAACTGCTTCGTGCAGGTATAGACAATGCCGCGCAAGTTATAGACATCAGAGAAATGAATGCGAAGCAACTGCTCTGTACTAAGCTCACGCAGAGCCAAGTTTTGACCAGTGGTATCGGCGTGCCAGTCGCTGACATTTATAGTCATCGGCTTCTTGGCACTGCGATTAACCCAGCCATCAATATTGCTCTGCAGCACGAACAGAGCCCGCGCATAATTACCACGTGAGATGAGCCTCCGTCCCTCTTCTACAGGGAAGTCTTGCTCTTCCTTGGTCAAAGGCTTGAGCCCCCTCGCCTTGGCGAGCTTGGCAGTATCAATTCTCTCCGTTGGTTGCGCCCCCGGTGCCCCACAAGCTGGTTCGCTAGATAACACAATAGCTAGCGGAAAAGCCAGGGCTGACAATGCGGCGAAGCGAAGACTTGATATAACCATCTATATCAAGTCTTCGATACGCTCACTAGCAGCGCGAAGATCTTTTACTGCGGCCTTGAGATCGCTAGCAGCTTTCTTCACTGCAGCACTATCAGGCTGGTCATTGGAGAGCTGATCAAACAATTGATCAAGAGCTGTGTGGAAGGAAGCAGCTGAGCTATTCCATTGATTGGCGATACTAGCAGAATTACTCTTGGAACTACCGCTAGTAGTGCCACCACCAGTGCCACTAGTGCCACTATTAGTATTGTTAATAGCACCACTAACAGGGCTCAAGGCATACTGCAAAGACTCAAGATCAACGCAAGTAGAAAGTAGCGATTCTCGTGCCCCAGAAGCCCATCCATCACCCTGAGCCACTTCACCAGGAATATAGTCAGCCAGAACAGCCATTTGCTTGATCATGCGCTCGATGTCTTTGCAAGCAGCAACATCAACAGGGCGCTCCGGCGCAGCCTTGAGAGCCCCCAAGCCAGAGGTGGCCGAGAGCGAATCACAGACTAATGACTTAGACTCACTATCCTTATCAAAAGTAAAAAGGTTATCGGGCAAATCACTGCGCACTTCAACATTATTGAGTTGCAGAGCCGATACAAGCTTGTTGCTGTTAAAGATATTCCATTCGGATGGCAACTTGCCACGCGAATCGACAGCAATACGGTCTTTAACGTCGCCGTCGCTCTCCAAAAGCTCCACCACCGCTGGTCGACCAGAGCCCGGACCAACCGCCAAGCACTTGAGATCGCCCTTGGCTTTCTTATCGGCACCGCTCAACAAGCTCTCTAAATCGGCCTGCATGATGCTAAATCCGTTCGCCGACTTCAGTATTTTCGAATCTGGCGAAAGGGTAAGTTTTATGCCCCGGAAAGCTCCGCCCATATGCCCCCGAATCTTACCATCAGCCTGTTTCACCACCACAGCCCCACTGCGGGAGCCACTTTTGATTACTTCAAAGCGCACTAAATTGGGGCTCTTAAAATAGAGCTTGCCTATTTCAACGATTGGCTTGCCACTGGTATAAGTAGTAAGAACACTGTCGTAGGTGTAGCCTTTGAGCTTGCGCACCCGGTCTAGCATGCCCTGCAATTCGTCGCGGCCGTCATTGCCAGAACTAGCAGTCAAACTCTGCGGCGAGAGCAGAGCTTCATCGACGGTCACTCCTGCCCAGCTTGGTGCTACAGCAAAAAGCGCCAGGCCAACTGACAAAGCGACTTTTACCAATTTGCATCTGTGATTGCGACCGCGCATAAGCACCTCAACTATCCACCCTGGTTAACGACCACAACAAAGCCTCAGCCCTCAATGGAGCCTCGCTAAAGAATAGAGCATTGACCATGTCATGAGGGCAAAGACTATGGCAAAAGTTGCCAGGCGTAACAAAGCAAGGCGAAAAAGACAGGTCGAAACACGACCAACCAATCAACCAACCAACCAGTCTATTTAAAGCAAACTCTACTTAAACTCGAACGTGGCCTGTTTTCCCAGATAAGCCGCCGCACTTTGCTTGAGCCATTGCTTCTGCTTGGCGTCACCCTTCAAATAAGCATCGAAAAAGGCCAAACTAAGTTTATTGATAAGCTCATGAAACTGCGCGTCTTTTGCTACGTCACGCTGACCCAGTGCCCGTGCCTGAGTTCCACCAAAAATAGCATGATCGCCACCATTGAAAACGACCTGATACTGGTCAGGGGCATTGATATTTTTGTACGGAATCAAACGATCGGCAGCGGAGTTGTTGTTAATGGGCGAATTGTCCTCAGTTCCGGTCATATTCATGCCGGGAATTTTGATTGAGCCATAAAGATTCTTGGCATCACGGCCAGCCAGATTGACGGGCGGGCTCATATAAATCGCCGCCTTCACTCTCGGGTCAGCCACATTGATCCTCTGACCACCAGCGCCAAAGGACTGACCAGCAATGGCCATCGTGGTGCCCGCCCCAAATGAGTGCCCGGAGCAACCAATCTTGCTCATATCGAGCTTGCCGTGCCAAGCCCCAGCTCCGCTATTGAGCCGCTCAAGCTGATTGAGTACAAACTTGACGTCATCAACCCGGGCGCGCAAATTCTCGCCGGTCATACCCTGTTTCATCTCCCGCATAAGGCCTTGTTTCATGCCCTGCGAATTGCCGGGCTGAATTTTGATGCGCCCATCTTTAAAGGCTTCTTGCCAGAGGGTTGAATCACTGCCCGGGTGCTGTAGATGCATAGACAAATAGCCATTCTCAGCCATGGCTTCACCAAAGTATCCAGCCGCTTCACGGGAGCCGCCCAGGCCATGGGAGAAGATCACGACCGGCCAAGGGCCAGCACTCTTAGGCTGATAGATTTTAATTGGGATGGTGCGCTTGCGAGCGGGGTCTGTCCAGTCTTGTAGGGAAATAATGACATTGGGATTGTTCGATTTTGCCGCACTGGCTGCCTGTTTAGCCTGCATTAGCTTCTGCAGTTTAGCGAATCTCTCAGCACGATTGCCCTGGAGCATGCCTTGTCCGCCGCCCTGCGCCATGACTGGCAGAGAAGCGAGTGTTCCAAGGACCATACCAGTAACCAAACCAGTGGCCAAACCGGTAACAGAAGATTTGCAGTGAAACACTTTAGCCTCGCAAATACAGAATGAAAACAGCATCAGTTTAGCAAGGCTGGATCCACTTGTCTTGCAAGATTCTATTTCAATTTCTGCCAGTGACTCAGGCGCTATTTCTGCTGATCGTTAGAACAATATTTCAAAACCAGAAGGTTAAACGTTCGCCTGAGAGATCATTGCCGCCTTTAACGCCTTAGCTGGAGCAGAAGCAGTGGCACCACCAATGGTACCGAATCTTGATTTTAGTTAGACCATCTCTCAAGCAAGCAAAAGAATGATACATATTCATTTGAGGCCCTTTGACTTATCTACTGATGAAGTACTACCAGGAACATAGCCACTGCTGTAAGTCTGAATCGGAGAAACCTTAACTCTCAGACTTGCTGGCTTGCGCAGGCGAGATGCATCTCCTTTCTGAGCGGCACCACCAGCACGCATCGGTTTCGCGGGCACATGCATCATACTCGGGCTAGCGGTCATCGGTATGGCAAACTTACCGGCTGGACCAATTTCACTTGGGAAGTTAGGCTTGGGAAGTGGAAAATCACCAGTCGTGCCAGGCAGAAGGTCTGGGGGAAAGTTAAACGCAGGCGGCTCGAAATCACCAGTCTTGTTGACTTTAACAGCAGTGGGTGTCTCAGTCTTCAATGACTTAGTATCTGCAGGATAGTACTTACCTACGCGCGGTAATTGCTTTTGAACTTCAGGCATCGGCGGTCGAACTTCAGAACCCGCTGGCACAACAACAATTGGTGCCTGCCGATATGGAACAGTATTAGGCCCATCATCTATGATTTGAATATTCTGTCTTTTTGTGTGGTCTGGAAAATCGCCTACATATTTAGGCTCATCTTTCGCGCTGACAGACCATGCAAATACGAAATCAACAGCAAAGAGTGCGCTCGCCACAAGCAAAATTCGAAAAACTACTGTCATGACATTTGCCCTCAAATGAGTCAATCAGGTTTGTCTAATCCGCACTGGACGACCTTTCTCTAAAGTGATGATTGAGCCAGCTAGTAGCTGGTCGCCATACTGGCTGAGTGTCTCTACAATCAAACTAGGTTGCTCAGCACTTAGATAGCCTGCAGTTATACGAATGATTCCGCTGTGAGGCCTATTCTCACGAACCGCTAATTCTCCAAAGTCTTTATCTAGAGTAACAAGGATTCTCTGTTCGTCAAATGCCCGCTGAAGAATAGCTTTATCGCCAAGATCCTCTGGTTCTCCAGCCCACACAGCATCATGACCAGCTTGACTCAGCGTGGCTACATGCTTGTGTGAAATACCCGTATCTAAAAGAACCTTGAACGGCCTACGCAAACTTTTGATGCTGCTGCTCATTGAACAAAACACATGCTTGAATATCGGCAGCTTCTAACCAAGGATAAGCCTCAAGAAGGGTCTTTTCTGTGTCTCCAGCTTCGAGCATTCTCAATACGTGCTCTACTGCCAAGCGACGATTGCGGATAATCGGCTTACCACCAAAGATATCCTTGTTCGTCGTTATTCTAGCTAGTAGGTCGCTGTCCTTCATGATGGATATATACCACGCAATTAGTCGCAAGACAATTGCAAAAGCCAAATTGAACCAAATTACTGCGATTACAAATAGCTTAGAACCGCGGTTCAAGGCTTACGTTTCAACCAGTTGAAGACATCGCTGGCATATTGGTGCAAACCAACCCAGAATGTGAAATAGGAAACGTCGAAAACGTATCTAGTAGGCGCATCAGCGAAGTAGTTCGACAAAACGTATCCCACACCAATTACGCCAAAGTTTATAGCGAGAATTCCAGGAAGAAACATCTTACCGACGGGCTTCCCTTTGGAAATGCCTAACCGGCGGGCATAGCCATAAGCTCTGAGGTAGTGATAAAAACTTGCCATGGCGATGTGAAAAACATAAACGCCTTGTTGAAACTGGAAGACCATGTATTGCCGATAGGTCGCCCAAACCAAACCCTCTGCAATCAAAGCCACCGCCAGCAGTGCATACTTAGAGAGCTGCGGGTCTTTCAATTGTTGCCGCAGATTGAGCAAGAATCCGGCCACCACAGTAGCTTCAGCCAGCAAGATCAGATTCCATCTGTTAGAAATAAACTCGACTGGACCAAACAAGGCAAACGTGAAAAACGCAAACGCCAGCGCCGGAAAAATGTAAACTCCGGGTTTCGCCGAAGCTTCTGGTTTGTCGTTGAGAGTGTTAGTGAAAAGTAGCTCGGCCCTGACGAAATGGGGCAGAAAATAAATCCACATGACAAAGCTGAACATCATATAGCCAAGGAGGTGGCGAAGTTCAAGAAGAACTACGGCTCCGACAATGAGCAGCACAAGGTATGGCGCTATTTTCTTGCGCGCCCGCGACAGAGCTTTGGCCTGCCCGTAGTAGGCGTAAATAAAGTGGGCGAGGCCCATCCATCCGACCAGGAAATTGAGATTGAGAATCTCAGGGCTGGTTGGACCGTTGAAAGTATGGGTCGTCGGATACAACGCAAACGGCAACGCGTATGCCAGCGCGACGAGCAGCAGCATCCCGGCAAGCGAAGGGGCGGCGTGGTCGGCTTCGTTCAGTGCTATTTGGTTCGCAGGCGCGTCAGAAAGCGTGGTCATTATGGATACATACCACACGGCGCGGACTCGGGCAATTGCGACATTAATTTGCCAACTTAGCAAATTTGCGAAATAATGAGGAACATTAGAGACGTCAGTCGAGAGCTAAGAACAGAGATTCAAAACGCTAGTTGAGCAATACTATGAATAAACAACCTAAAACCAGAAAAATCACTGACGGCGTTGAACTGCTCGACAGAAAGTATGTTCGCAAAGACGAAAAAATGAAGAAGATGGTCGAAGAAGAGTTCGAAAAGCTGCAAATCGGCCAACAGATCTACGACTTGCGCAAAGAGGCGAATCTCACTCAAGAAGAGTTGGCTGACATAGTCGGCACGACTGGATCGGTTATCTCAAGGCTGGAAAGCGCTGAATATGACGGGCATTCGGTAAAGATGCTTCAGCGTGTCGCTTCCGCCCTAGGCAAGAAAGTCACGATCAATATCGTCGACAGAGATGACCAACTGCAAAGTATTTAGATGAATCTCATCGCCAAGAAGCGCACCAACTCAAGCTCTGGCTCTCTCGATGAATCGCAAGACCACAGCCTAGAAATTGACTTCGGCGGCGGCGTCGAATCACGGAAGAACCGATTGCCCAGCGAGCTGCTCGCCCAAGCCAAAGAACCGACTGTGTTTAAACCAATGCCGATGCCACTGTCTCCAGCCGAATTGCTCAGACCCGGCGACACCATGGCTCCCATCGCAGACTTAACAGCACCTTCTGATTTATTAAACAACCGCACAGAGCTGAAGCGCTTAGTGGAAGCAAAAATTCAAAGCCCTAGTGAGCAAAAACAATTTTTCGATGACATAGCCCATTTCGAAAGCAATTTCGAACAACGCAGCACTAAAAGCGCCACTGGCAAACTACGCGAAATGGCCGATACCTATGCCCAACTATCACGCCTGCTGTCGGCTGATACAGATGCATTGGCGAAGTATCCGCAATGCCAACTCAAAGAAGGCGAAACCCCTTGGCGCGTGCGCGTGGCCGAACAAATCATTCACCAAGCCGCCGAGCCGTTCACCATTAGCCAGGGCACTCTGGCAGTCTGTGCCGCCGCAGCACTAGAGGTACGTGAATACTACCGCGAGCCTGCAGCAGTAGCTCGACTGGTCACTGACGCACTGCTCACGGGTAGTTATGAAGCCACCGCAGGTGGAACCAAGGTTGACATAACAAAATGCCCGAACAATTTGATACCGGATCTATTTGCCATGCAATTTACGGTAGAGAAGGAAGTGCATGGTGTGCCCGCGCAAGCATGGAGCAATACATATGCCGGTGCAAGAAGCTTCGCCTCACAGTTATTTGAAGTAACCGCAATTAACTTAGCCCTGCAGCCACGTGGATTTAGATATGAACAGCCGACTCCCAAGGAGTATGAAGATCGAAAAAACGCAGCTAACGGCATCACAGTAAACATTCAAACCAACGAGACAAAACCGTGGGGAAGCTCAGGAAGTAGGATGTTTACAACCACTGATATCGCCACAGCAGCGCATATGATCTCAGGAAAAGATGAGCGCCATTTTGCATTGGTGGCACCTCAGCTGTTACCATCAGAATGCAGAAACTTCAATCTTAGGGCTATATATGAACTTGTAAATCGCGACCAGAAACTTGTAAATGTATTTTCGCCGACTGAACTACCGCTGGCGCTAAAAGAAGTCGAAAAATTTGACCAATGGCCTCCAATCGTGCGGGTAGATGCATCAAAACCACCTATCAACCAGAAGAATGGAGGGTCACATTATTTAGTGCTCAGTGCGAAATCACCCGACGGGAACCAAGTCGCTTTCGACAATACATGGGGAGAAGAAAGAGACCACATTGGCAAGCCCAAAGTTCTTACTAGTCAGATTGCAGATAGTATGTTCTCTTCTGGCATCGCCCTTCCGTCAATGGCTGCTAGCTAAATTGCTGATGCTTCATCATTAGACTCACAGCCAAAATCTTGGACTGCTCGAATAAATGAATGGCTCGATTTTCCAAATAAACTATCAGTTGGCGGCCAGCAGCTTGCCGCAAACGAGTACCTAAGGCTTCACGACAATGGGATGATTAACAAAAATGACGAGATACACAAATGGGTTTCCGCCCACCCCGAAGACACTAAGCTTGAGCTTTGGAACCTGTTGCTTCTAGAATGGCGAAATAAATATCATCACTAAGCAATTACGATGTAGAGGCCAAGAGAAAAACAATGCCGCTCAAACCACCACAGACCAAAGACTACACGCCAGAAGTGAAGGGAATAGCGAATTTCGGAAGGTGTACAATCAAGGCCATCAAAAAGACTTATATCTGCCTAGCGACGTTGTCACTTATCACGGGTCAGAGTGTCTTCGGGCAAGAACTCGACGACAAAACAATTAGGCATAGAAAGCCTGAAGCAGTAGTGTCGAAAAAACATCGACGACAGGTCGACACAATACCGCCAATACCACCCCCTGCCCATTCGAATTGGTCAAAGATTTACAATTTCACTGAACTTCGCGCAAAAAAACCGTTTGAATATTTAGCAGTTGCTCATATGAAGTTGCCCGAAGGTGGGTGGCAATATGACGTGCCGTACACAGGTTTTCCCACCGGATACAGCATAGATCTAACGGGAAAGAAAAACCCCAAACTAAATCTGCGCATCTACTGTTCTGGCTCATATTTTACGGACGACCGCTATTTCAAAAACATTCTTAAACAAGAACCGCATGAACTCTCAAAAGAGGAACGTGAGTCAATTTGCATATCCGATTCTTTCACTAACTCACATACCGAAAATCTGAACGGCAAAAGAGTAATCGTAATGACCGGCCACTTTGATCACGACAACGAAGACGTGTATCGAATGGAGTTCAACCACAACAGAGAAGCATCAAACACAGTAGTATCTGGTGGCATCGAGTTCTCTGCCCCACCTGCTGAATACAAGCAGAATCTTGAAGAGATGAAAAAAGCCTTCAAAACCATACGCTGGAATAACCACTATGTCTGCAAGCCGGATTAAGTTAGGGTTTTAATTAAGCCTGCAAAAAATTGAACTTTCTTACAACATGTTAGTTCAAAAAGAATAGCTTAGCGACTCGGTCTAGGTCCGAAATCACCTACATAACTTGGCTCAACACGAGCACCATTCAACAACGGCGACTGCAAAATCGACCCAGGTTTATAGCCCCGATTCAAGTTGAGCAGTCGCGGTTGCTTATTCAACTGGTCATAGCTCCTATATGAGCGAACGCCATACCGACCTATCGATTGACTAGTTGATGAATCAGTCCCGGCTTTCTGAAGACTCCTTATAGTCCATTGCACACGCGAGTCATTGGGCAATAGAAATTCACCATGAGACGAGACATAGCGCGGTCCAAAATCACCAACATATAACGGTTTCTCTTTGGCCGACACAGGCTCAGCACACACAGGCAATGCCGCGCCAAGAGCAACCGACAAAAGAGCCGCAGCCACCAGCAACATTTGATGAACCAACGGCACATCGCAAGCCTTGTTTGCAGTGATTCGAGCTAATAAGTCGCAATTGCTCATGATGGATAATTCAATTCGGCCATAGGTTTACTCGCAAAGTTTTCGAAGTTACATCTTCACTAGGGTGCACTTGCGGGGTGCTGTCGAAACGCCTCGTTCTTGCCACTAAGGACATAAATCCTTCTGGGTGTGCTCATTTCCCAAACCTGGTGTGCCCATCGTAGCATCCCAATGTTTCACCACTGCGCTACAAACAACTCTTTTCTCAAATCCGATAATGAGCTTGCTTAAAACATCATCGTTGTAGCATACATATTCAAATACTTGGTCAAGCTTGGCAGTCTTTACTCGTTTGTCATACTTTTTCACTATGTTCGGTGCACCAAAGAAAAATCGGACTTGAGCCTCAGAAAGCTTGAGTAGAAAAACTTTCTTGTCATCTGACCTTATAAATAATTGCCCTTTGGAATTCTTCTCCACCTTGAGAAAATCGACGAAGCCCTTTTCTCTCGCGGGAATTATTTTGGATGGACGTCCCGCGGGCCCACCCCCCTGCGGCAGATAGGGATTACCTCTATTAAGTCCAGGTGGACTATATACGCTCCTTTCTGACGGACCGTCGAAATCACCAATATACAACGGTTGCTGTGCAAAAACTGGATACGCCAGCAGAAAATCAAGCGGCAAGAGAGCAACGGCCACCAGCAGAAGTCGATAGGTCAACACTGTAGCACTCGACCTATCAGTTGTTATTCGAGCTAATAACTCGCAGTTGCTCATGATGGGAAAGTTAATTCAAAGCCAAAGTGAAGCTTCCATTCGTACCGTTATAGACAAGAAGTCCATTCATTAGAATGTCTCGCCCAACAAGAGCGACAATCGGCATTATTTACTTAAGAGTCCTAAGGTGTATGCAGGAGCTGATGCCATCTCATCAACTGGCACCGCCCGTTTGATTATAAACGGCACGTTCCCAATGCTTTTGATTCCAAAGGCATAAGCTTGTTCTTCAGTAGTGAAGGAGCCCAAAAACTTATCACCATAAACCAGAACAAACTGACCAGCGTAGACTTTGCAGTATTCGCTCCTGTGAGACTCAAAAAATGATATTTCTTTCTCGAGCACGACGAAAACCCTCAAAACTTGAACCTGCTACCCAGTATATACCCGAATTGAAGCGTGACCACAAAGGAAATACAGCCACCACGCAAACCTTGCTGGTTGTGTTTCTAGCTACTAGCTCAAAATTGCCACGCTGTAACAAGAACGACCTTTGCACCGCAAAATCGAGCTAGCTTTTTCTCAATATAAAAACTGGGTCCCGGATAGCATGCTAGCCGAAGCTAACCTAGGCACACCGGGACAACTGAATTGATGATACCCCACATTCGGGTCGCCCGGCAATACAGTAAACGACATACGACTAATTCAAATTCACTTGAAGGGCGCTAATCTGAGTTTCGCCGATGTAGAGGTTCGTGTTCGGAGCTGTCGAGAATTGTCAGGTTCGGCAACGAGCGCGCGACAGAATCTCTCCCATGTTTCGAGTAGTCATGGTTACCGACGGGTTCCTCCTGTTTTTCGGAAGACTCCCCCACTATTTTTGGGGAAGCAGCCATTTTGGCTTTTACTCTTTCTAGCTGGTCCAGATCTAAGTCCAAAGCCATTTTGGCTCTTATTGATTCTAGCTGTTTCGGATCCATGTCCGCGGCAATTCTGGCTTTGGCACTTTCTGACATGAACTCAGGGAAAAAGAGATAGTCAATTAGCAGCTCCTGCGGGATGCGCTTGGACGATTGCTGAGGCTCTGGCTTCTCTAATTTTTCCCAGCACTCGTTTGCGAATTTTGAGTCGGCGGAATCGGAACACAAGTCAGGTCTTTTAGCTGACGGTTTGTGATCAATTAGATCTTTCATGAATTATCCTCAAAAAGAAAATCGTTTGCCAGGGCTAGTAAAGTGTGAGGTAGCGGCTTTGCCAAGACTGCTGCGAGGTCAGGGGGCGTTCGTTTGAGGGGAGAATGTCCTGCAATCTGCAAGTATGTTACTTTGGCGACGTGACAGAGTGGTGACTTAGCTGTGACCGAACGGTGACTGCCTCACCAACAGCCAAAGGAAGCGACTTTCGGCAACCGCAATCTCGGTTCAGAATCAGCACCTGAGTGCGGTTTCTAGTTGGAGTTATCCCAAGGCTTAGTGACTATTCGACGATGCCGCTTCAATCTTGTAATAGTTGACAGGGAAGGGAAACCGACCGTCACCAGACGAAGACTTCGCTCCCGCGCTGCCACACTTCCCGTTCCTATCAAGGTGGCCCTGCGACAGAGTACGCACACGCATTTGGTTTTCCCGTTTCTCATAGCTCCGATACGAGCGAACACCGCAGTCTACGGGCTGACTAGGTGAAGAATCAGCCCCAAGGCTACGATAACTCCTTATGGTCCATTGCACACGTGAGTGATTAGGCAATACGAAGTCACCATTTGATGACACAAGGCGCGGACCAAAGTCGCCAACATATAGAGGTTTCTCCTTTGCCCAGAGAGGCTTGGTCAATACCGCCCCAAAGCCAACCAACAACACGGCCGCAGCAACTAACGTAGACTTAGAAACTACTAGCATGGAAGAAGGTCGCAAAGAATTATTGGTGGCTGCGACTGAACTACTTAGCATTCTCGCCGCTCACTGTATGAGTAGATACTTTAGTCTGAGACTCTTGCGAGCCATCCCGAATCGTTGATCGATTCATGCCAGCCCAGAAATCGCCAATTTGACCCACATTAGCGCCAGAGCAAGGCCCGCTGCTTCCAGGCACGTACCCTGTGATATACGGTCGCGGATATTGTGGCCGACGCAAGCGAGCAGGCACGGCGCTCTTAGTCTCATCAACCCAAACTTGCTCAAGAATCACAGGACCTTTCCCGAACGTAGTACTAGCTTCTGGCTTAGCCCGCTCAACTAAACATTCAGATGGCTTGAACCAGAACCGTCGCCTCTTGGTTCCACCCGCACTATCCCTAGCACGCGCAGTGGCAAACCTCGCAGCAATCGCTGCATCAGAAAACGAAGGGTCCACGTAATTCGGACGATGCTTAACCAAAGGGTCCGGAATAACACGACTCGCCGACACAGGCTCAGCCCACACAGCCCCAGCCGCCCCAAAGCCAACCAACAACAAAGCCGCAGCAACCAATATAGATTTAAAAACAGCAGCCACGGCAAAGCCCTCACAACTAATCAAATATAAGCGCTACTAACCAAATAAGAAATAGTGGAAACCCCACCCGCACCCAGTCTCAGACAACGAAACACGCCCCTAACGCGAATTGGTACAAGCGCACACGCCGAATTTACCAAGCCCTAACTATTCCTAACAGCAGCACTCTAAAGCCGCACCATACAGCGCTTTCGCCTTAACACAGCAAATCGAGGTTAAGAAACCACTTGCGGTTCTTAACCAGTCGGATCTATAACATTGAAAGTAGGTTCGCAGCATGCGAATTTATCATCCAAGGTATCTGTAACTAAAACCAATAGCTAGGTGGCACGCAGCGAGCGCGCCGCATAGCGCTTGGCACACACGCAAAAAGCGCACCCACCAGTGCGCTGACTAAACGCGCCAGCTAACGGCGCAAACCGAACACGTTTATCAAATGCGCCACCAAGCGCATTGATTAAACGCGCCATCAATACAAATGAACCAATCACACACACAAAAAGTTCAACCCGTCAAAAACTCCACAAGAGAAAACAAAATGAACATCCCTCTAGCAATACTGGCATCAGCAGCCACAATCGGACTGCTCGCCGACCTCATGCTCAAGGAAAACTTCCACACCAACACAATGGTAGGTTTCGGCGTCCCCGCTCTCACCATCGCCCTCTCCCTGGCCACCTGCCTCTTCGCCTGCGCCAGCAAACTGCGCACACGCCGCCACGGCCTCGGCTTCCTCATCCCCGCGGCGGTCTTCTCCCTCGCCTTCCTCCTGCGCGACTCACCAACTCTTCTGCTGATAGATTTCGCCGTAATCGTAAGCGCCCTCGCCTTCGCCTCCTACTCGCTGATGGGCACGCCCCTGGCCAAAGGAGGCTTGCTGCACTACGCCTCAGCCCTAGTGAGCATAGCGATCACTCCGACGTTTAACACAATAGAGCTTTTGGTGCGCGAAATAAATTGGCGCGAAATGATGTCAGAGACATCGGCCAAGCACCTCACAGCGGTGCTCAAAGGTTTGGCGATAGCGACACCATTGGTGGGAATATTTTTGGGATTGTTCACAGCAGCCGACCCAGCGTTTGCTGCAATTGCACAAAAGTCAATCAATATTGATTTAGGCGATCTGTCCGTCAACATGATCATCTTCTCTGTCTTCACCTGGCTCTCAGCGGGTTTCTTACACGGACTCTCAATTTTCAGATGCGACGGATACACGATAAATCCGGCGTTGTTTGATGAGCATAGAGAACAGACAGAGCATAGAGAGCGGCTCGATGCGACCTATGGACTGGCAACAAAAGGTGCACAAGAGACAAATGCGCAAATAGGAATAAAAGAGTTAAACGATAGAAGAGGCATAAAATCGACAAAAGACATCGGTGTGTTTGGCTCAACCGGAGCCCTCAATGCCCTCGTTGCAGCAGGTGCTCCGGCGCGTGGGCCTGTGTTAAGGGAAGGATTTGAATACGAAGGCGAATACGCTCAGAAGTCTGAACAGAACCGTAAAACTGAATACGACCGCGAAACCGAACCCGAACATGAATACGAACACGAAGGTGCCCTCGACAAGATTCGTTTCTCACAGCTAAGCATCTCCGAGCGCAATGCCCAAGCGGCAAGAATGTCGGCGAGTATTCATGACACCAGCAACTCGCGCTTCAGCCTCGAAGTACCAGAGAAGAAACCAATGCTCGCCCTCGGCCTAACAGAACTAGCGACAGTTCTAGGCTCAGTCAATGTATTGTTCGCCACATTCGTGGCCGTGCAACTGCGCTATCTCTTCGGCGGAGCCAGCCTGATCGAAATCACTCCAGGGCTGAGTTACGCCGAGTATGTGCACAAAGGTTTCTTTGAGCTGAACACAGTGGTGGCACTGGTGCTACCAATGCTACTGATGGCAGACAGCATGCTCATTCGCAAATCGAAGATGGGCTTATACACATTCAGACTCTTAGCCGGAACGCAAATTGCCCTAGTGCTAGTAATTCTCGGATCAGCTCTGATGCGCATGGGCCTATATCAAACTGAGTTTGGCCAATCAGAGTTAAGACTATACGTGACCGTGTTCATGGGCTGGTTAGGCACAGTATGCGCGATATTTGCCGCCACAGTACTCAGTGGCAAGCGCCAGCGCTTTGCCTTCGCTAGTTATCTATCAGGAGTAGCAATCTTGCTCGGCATCAACCTGGCAAATCCGGATGCTCTGATTCAAACATCAAACATGGCACTGTCGAAATTGCGGCCACAAGATATTGGCTTGGTGCTCAACTCAGCTCCGAAGCCATTAGATACAGCCTACGCGCTGTCGCTATCGAGTGATGGCATTCCACCAATGATTGATGCAATTGAAGAATTGCCAAAAGCTGATGCAAAGATTTTGGCCAAGGCACTATTGCAGAAACATGCAGAAAAGAAGAGCGACTGGCGCCTCTTCAATCTCAGCAAAAAACTAGCCAACAACGCCATTAAAGCCCACAAGAATCAACTCACTGTTTTAGCTAACTCAAACGGGATAGACGAATGAAATCGATATCAATAAAACTGGTCGGAAAGAAATTCAGCGAAGTGAACACAAGCAAATCGAGCACTAAATTGAGAGGGTCAAAAGTGAGAAGAAAGATGCTGACAGACTTCATCGAACTGCATGTAATCGAAGGGTTTCTCGGCCCCGATGAACTAGTAGAAAGAACGATAATCGAATTTCAAGACGACATCGCGCGCGAACAGTTGCTGCCAGTGGCGCAAAAGCTGGTGTATCAGCGCATCGTCAAACGCTACTTAGAGGAAATCAATTGGGTGTCGCCCACAGATTGCGAGCGGCTTGATAGGGCATTTCTTGAATTGAATCAAATGGGAATATTGGCCAAACAGAATTTCAGTTGCTGTAACAGCTGTGGCCACAAGCGCATTGAGCGAGCATTGAAGAACAGCGCGAAGAGAACGCGCACATCCAAACACGAAATAGAAGTGACGATGAAATCGCTATCCAAGCAATCTACCCAGTCAAAGCGCAAGGGCAGTGACATCTGGGGCTATGCATTCTTTCACGCCCAAGACACCGATGAGGCAGTTGCCACTGGCGAATTGAACATCACTTTTGGGGCGGTGGATAAGACCTCAGAGCAAGCTCTTGATATCGCCATTGAGGTGGGCCAGAAAATTGAGGAGGCATTAAAACGCAATGGTCTTAACACTTCGTGGGACGGCAGCTACTTGCAAAGAGTCGGCATAACCGGCATCAAATGGCAGAGAAGGAGGTTTCCGATGATTGTGCAGAGCAAGGCAGTTTAAGCTGTCGGCCGGGGTGCGTAGTCAAGGTTTAATTGGCTATGGTATTCTGAGCAGCTCGTTGCCCAGCAACGTCACACGTGGGCGAGTGGCGGAATTGGCAGACGCGCTAGACTTAGGATCTAGTGTAGCAATACGTGGAGGTTCAAGTCCTCTCTCGCCCACCACATTAGAAATGCCGCCCGAAAGGGCGGTATTTTTTTAAGGATGTATCTTCCATCTGGCTAGAATTTGTTAGGCGAAAAACAAGTCGAAGCAGAATGCTTAGCAAAAACACTTGTCATATGACTAACAATAGATGAACACAAGCATCGAGCTGTTGTGAATGGCACTCACGAAAAACAGCGGCACTAGCATCAGAAAACGCCTTGCTTGGAGAACATACTATGCTCAAAATGAAGCCGCAGCTTGACTTGAATAGGTTACTAGAAACGAAAATCGGAATTCGGAACTGCACCTTTCAATTTGCACCTCAAATTCTTAAGTGGTGAATAAAAAAAGGTTATCCATGTACACTTGTAAGTCGCTGCAAGACGCAAAGAGGGTTGTCAATGGCCGGGTTGAAAGATTTACGTTCAGGGAGCCCATTAACGGCTATGAAAACACTTGCTTCGTGTACACCACGAGCTTCGGTCCTTGATGGTACCGCAGATTTCGTCGTAAATCTCGGAGAGCTTCCCGCATTAACAGAGGAGGCGGCTCGCGAATTCCTTGACTCAAATGTTCTCACTTCGGGTATGGAACTCTTGCTCCATCAATCTTTTGCACGCTTAGCCGGAGAAGGGTCTGCAAGCGGTATTTATAAGTTAGCGGAGTCTATGGGCGGTGGCAAGACGCAGAGCATGCTTGTAGCTGGTATTCTTGCCCGCTTTCCCCAACTATCAGGAATCGTCGGTTCAAAGAAGATTCTAAAACAGACGAAAGTTGATGTGGTGGCATCATTTACTGGTCGGGCGACAGATCAGAAAGTCTGGGTAAGTATCGGCAAACAACTCGGTGTCGATTTTCCAACAGATCGAGCCCCTTCCGAGGTTGAATGGAAAGATGCTCTCAGAAATCGCTCAGCTCTAATTTTGCTCGATGAATTGGCATTCTATCTTGTTCATGCGGCAAGCCAAGGTTCGAAGGAAGAAGGTACGCGAGCAGCAACGCTGTCGGGGATAGCACTTACTACTCTATTCGGAGCCGTTCGTGACTACAAAGAATGTGCGAAGTGTGTCATCATCATCGCCGACCTGCAGAAGGATTGGGAGCAGGGTGCGGATGAACTAGCGAAAATTTTACGAGCCAATGATACTCTTGGCGGCACGCTCCAGAGCGTCAACAATGAAATGTCTAAAGGTGCGCAGTCTATCTCACCAGTCGACAACCAAAAAGACGAACTTTACGCTATCTTGCGAAAACGCTTGTTTAAAGCAATTGATGTTTCGGAAAACGAGAAGAGCATTGTAGTCGACGGTTATCTCGCTGAACTAGCAAAGGCTGGCTCTATTCTTGCTCGACCAACAATAAAGATACGAGAAGAACTCCTCGTATCTTATCCCTTCCACTTTTCCACAAAGCACCTCATTGCCTCATTCAACGACAATCCAGGCTTTCAGAAAACGCGCGATGTCATTCGACTAATGGCTTCAATTCTCCGCGGATTATGGGCAAAGGATGGTGCCGAGACTCACTACCATCACCTACTTTCGCTGGAAACTGCAAATCTAAATGATCCTACAGTTTCAAGTCGCTTTATTGAGATCAAGAAGTCACTTCAAGACGCGCTACAAACCGACGTCGCCAATAATGGAACCTCTCACGCTGAAAGCGTAGACGATGAGACCAACGGACTCGCTACTCGATGTGCTAAATGGATTTATGCAGCTTCGCTATCAGACATCCATCCGCGAGGACTCACTACCGGGGAACTGGCGGAGTATCTCCTGGCACCGGGGCATTCAATTATGGGTCTGCCCGATGCGCTTAAGAAGCTTTATGACAATTGCTGGTATATCGAACAGACAAAATCAGGGCGCTACCTCTTCAACCGACATAAGAATCTAAACGCGCAAGTTAACAGCTACGTAAAGCTTTGCGGAAAATCAGCGCCAGACAGAGACGATCAAATCACGGCTAAGCTTACCGAAATGTTCGAACCAACTGAAAAGCGTTGTTACCAAAAACTGGCAATCTTGCCAGCATTGGACACGATTCAACTCGAACGTGATAAGACGACGCTTCTAGTGTTAAAACCAGAAACAGATTTTGCAAAATTCTTTGCTGGAGAGAAATTCAAAAATCGAGTTGCGATTCTGACAGCTGACGATCAGACTGGCATCTTTAACGTAAACAAAAAGGCGGAGCGCCTATGGGCAATCACTCAGGTCGTGAAAGATCTAAGTGTAGAGGACACGCAGTACAAGAAAGCAAAAGAAACACTCGCGGACTACCAGACTGAGCTTTTCCTTGCGCTCAAGGCAGTCTTCAATAAGCTTCATTACCCCCTAATAGACGAAGATGACGAAACCACACTTATTGCAGCCCCCCTTCTTGATAGCTACATAAATGACAAAACAGGCCAGCGAATTTTGTATCGCAGTGAGGAGGCATCAAAGGGTGAGTTTGTCATTGAGGCCACACTAAGGGACGCTAACAAGTATCAGGTATTTATGCAGATCGCTGGACAAGAGAAATTAAAGACTTACCAACCACTGCGTACAAGAGTCGAGCAATTCCTTTTCCCACCTACGAATCGCACCACATGGCAACAGATTCTTGACGGTGCCGCATCTAGAGGTCAAATGCTCTGGACAGAACCCGGCACTCTAGATCGAATGCGCGAAACTTTGCTCACCGCTGGTGAATGGAGAGAAGCTGCTGGCCAGCTCCAGAAACCGCCATTCGAGGAGATAACGGGCGTAGCAATCGAGTATCACCGAGACAAAGAAACCGGTGTGATTACAACCACTGACATTAAGCTCTCGCACGCTGATAAGCTAATGGTTCGGGAGGACAACGCAGAATACAAACAAATAACCATTGACGAGCCATTTGAAAGCAGTGCAATGCTAATTGAGTTTCGAGCTATTGATTCTACGACGAAAAACAAGGAAGGCAAGCCTTACCGAATCGAAAATTCAATTGATATTCAATACGAAATGATGACGTCAGCGACTCCAGATCATAAAGTCGTTAAGGTTAAAGTAGTACCACCGACCGCAACCCTAAAGTTCACCACTGATGGAATGGATCCGGCGAACAATGGCACACTTTATTCAAAGCCTGGTATTGATGCAGCGGAAGGAACCACTGTGCGCCTATTCGCGGAGAAGAGCACCATTGCAATCGAGAAGTCCATTCCTATTCCCAAAGCAATTGAGGATGGCACGAGACCAGCACCAACAATCAATCATGACTTGCCGGCCACTGTCAATGGCAAGGGTTTCACAAATCTCGTCACGCGTTCCGAAACCTATCAGTTTCTATCTAGCCTTCCAGAAGATGCTCATCTCCAAAAAGTTCAAGCGAAGGTGACTCTTGCAACTTCTGATAGCACCGTTACACTAACTTGGGATGGGAAAACGCGCCTAGCGCCAGACGTAGTAAGAGACGCATTCGAATTTCTCGACAAACAAGTTGAAAATGGAGAGTGGTGGCTGCGTTTCGACCAACTGCATTTCACAACAGGGAAGTCGTTTCTCCAATGGCAAGTGGATGCGAGCACCCAGGTTGACCCAAATCAAATCACCCAATGAAAAATCCAACAATCCATAGTTTCGGGCTTGTCGACGAAAGCAGTGATGCCTTTGAGTTCAACATCGAATTAGGAATTCACGGTACCTGCAAGCTAGTAGCTGTTCTTCAAACAGAACGAGGTCCTCGCCGTACCGACATAGCTTCCATTTGCAGCAAGCTGTGGAACTCAATTGCCGACCGAACAATTAAAGTTCTAGCTGCTGAAATGGCAGAGAATGAACGAGGGAAAAGTGCACCAACCCTGCTACCGGGAAAAAATCGAATAAGCCCGCTTATAGGGCGCGAGCTAGGCGTTCTTCTGATTGTTTTGATGGAAGAAGGCGCCTCAGACAGATTGGACTCATTGCTACACGCTTGGCGTGAGCTTGCTCGAGAAGAACGTTGGTGGCTATATGCAAAAGCGGCAGCGCCTGGTCAGCGAGCGGGTCAAGGGTGGAGAAAAGCCCTATTTTATGCCTTAAGTGAGACTTCAGAAACTCAGTTAACGCCAGAAAGTCAGAAACTCCCCAAAGGGAAAAGAACAACACCATCCGAGAGCGAGCAAATAGGTAAAGAACGAGCGCAAGCGAGCAAGACCAGCCGCGCAAAAAGGAACTCTGTACGAACACCAGACGATGGCCAGATGAGACTATTTCAGACATGACAGACAAGACCTTCATCGAAGTTCAATTCCCGATTGGGCCGCTTTCTCTCGAAAGCTATAACGAGCGAAGAGTTAGTCATGGCAAGCTACTGAGTCTCGGCAAGTGGTGGGGAGAGAAACCTCTAGTATTGATCAGAGCCATAATCCTCGGGGCCGTTATGCCTGCCAGCGTTGATCCTGAACGTTGGCCGGCGGATCTGGATATCTTCCTACGATGCATGTGCTTGGACAACGCAGGCATGTGGAAGCGCAAAAACACAGCGCTGCCTGCGGAGATGTGCTACGCACAAGCCACGACTGCTGAACAAGCCGCGTTGTTTGACGACCCCACACATTGGATGCGGAAAATTTCAGATCGCGCTGCGAGGGCGGCCCTCGAAAAGCGAGTGTTCTGTGCACTTGGACACACAGAACAGCGTAACTATTGTTGCCGCGTCGAGGAAATCGACGGACCGCCAGATGAATCTTGGACGGCTATAAATGCCTATCTGGGTACAAGCGCTCAGTCACTGCCAGAACTCGTAGAAGAACTCTCTATTCGCCGCTATGGTCAACGCCTTAAAGTTGGTGATGCATTTTCTGGATCTGGCTCCATTCCTTTCGAAGCCGCAGAGTTGGGCTGTAACGTCTATGCCTCTGATCTCAACCCTGTGTCCAGTCTACTAACATGGGGGGCCCTTAACCTTATCGGTGGTACAGATAAGCTAAGTGCTCAGATAAACGCCGAAAAGCATCGAATCTACGCGGTCGTAGACCGCTGGATAGCAGACAATGGTTTTGAATCGAGCGAAGAAGGCTGGCGTTCCGAATTCCACCTATACTGCCTCGAAATGAAGGTCCCAGAGTGGGATGGTTGGACAGTACCGATAGCACCAAGCTGGGTTATTGGGCCAAAGGCAAAGACTTGGGTAGAACTTGTACCCATCGAAAGCGAAAAGCGCTTTCAGTTTAAGGTTCAACATGGTGGCCCAGGATTTGTGGCCGGGAGTGTTGGCACAAAGCAAGGTGGAGATATTATCTGTCCACCCGCCCTATGGGAAATTTTCAAACAACAAGGGCGACATCACCAAATTCCTCGCTCCATTCCATACAGTCAGCTAATAAAAAACTCAGGCGGTCTTCGAAGATGGGAGAACCGAGATGTACGGCCTCGTGCAGAAGACCTCCTACAGGAAAGGCTCTACTGTATTCGCTGGCGCAAGCCAGACTGGATAGACCAGCAAGGCAGAAAACGTCAAGGCGAATTCATATTTCGAGAGCCACACGAGCATGACGAGGAGATGGAGCGCAAGGTTCTTGACGCCTTGATGCATGTCTTCGACGAGTGGCAGGCCGCCGGATGGATTCCGAGCTGGCGCATCGAACCGGGCGACAAGACTGACGAACCCATTCGAACTAGAGGTTGGACCCACTGGCATCACCTATTTACACCCAGGCAACTTCTGGTAGGCGGTTACTTTGCGCGATTGATCGGAGACACGGACGGAGACATACGTCGAGCTTTGACGATGTTGTTGGGAGTTTATGCCAACTTTAACGCTCGACTCGCAAGATGGAATGCCGCAGCCGGGCAAGGAGCCGGTGCTACCCAGAAAGTCTTCTACAATCATGCGATAAATACCCTCTACGATTATGCGAACCGGTCCTGGACGTCCCTAAAGAGTGCCCTTTGTGCAGAATACGCTGTTAAACCGGCCCAAGGTGAAGTATCCGTTCGGCTCTGTGATTGCAGAAATGTGACGGAAAAGTGCATGCTTTGGATTACTGATCCGCCTTATGCAGACGCAGTGAATTATGAGGAGTTGTCTGAATTCTTCCTCGCTTGGTATGTTCCTCACCTTAAAGCAGTATTCCCTGAATGGTATGCAGACTCAATGCGAGCTCGCGCTGTTAAGGGCGACAATGCTCCGTTTCGCATTTCTATGGCAGAAAGCTATCTAAACCTCGCCCAGCAGATGCCGGACGAAGGCATGCAAATATTGATGTTCACACATAAATCAACAGACATTTGGGAAGATTTGGCTCTAATAATGTGGGCTGCTGGTTTGCAAGTAAAGCAGGTTTGGAGCGTGTCCACTGAGACCGCTGGCGCAGGAATCAGACAGGGAAACTTTGTTCAATCCACTTACAACATGGTACTACGCAAACGCACCGATACAAAGGTTGGCTACATCGATTTCATTACTCCCCAAGTCAACAAGAGAGTGAAGGAAGTCATCACACGGATGCGCGAAAGCCAGATTGCTAGCGACCTGGCTCGCTGTGGATACACAGATACGGACTATCTGCTTGCCGCACAGGCAACAGCGGCAGAGGTTGTGACCGCATACGCCACCATCGACGGTGTCGATCTTGACGCCGAGCTGCGAACGCCCAACACCAAGCGTGGCCGCTCAGCACTGCGCACGCTAATGGAGAACGCTAAGCGAACGGCAACTGATTTTCTAGTTCCGCCTGCAATGGACAGAGCGATTCGCAGGGCCAGTGCGGGCGATCAGTACGCCTTCTGGCGCCAGTTCAGCCCAGAAGAGAAGTTCCTCCTCAAAGGCCTTGAAGGCGAGTCACAAGGCGTTTTTAAGATTGGAGCTTTCCAAGACCTTGGGCGTGCATATGGACTAACCAACTACGATGATTTACTGGGTCCGACCCGCGCCAATGATTCACGCACCAAGTTACCCAGGGAAATGCCGCGCCCTGAGGGCGTTCGCTTCGACGCCATTCCGGCTTCAGACCGTGGGCTCTGGGCCTACTCGCCGACCAGGCACATCTACCATGCGCTAAAGCTCCTAGAGGCAGGCGCGGAAAGCGATCGTGCAGTCAAACATTTGGTCGATACCACTGATTTTTGGAACACACGCGCCACACGACTCGCTCCAATTATTGCCTATCTCAAAGAGACCACCGCGACATTGAAAGATTGGGAATCGTATCACGACCACATCGCGACTCTGGCGATCGGCGTAGAAAACGCGAGGGCTTAGGAGAATGTTACGCCGCTACAGTTCGCGCCGCGCAAGCCTGCATAAGCAGTTTTTGCAAGAGCGACTAAAAGGAGCAACGCGGTACGATCGCATCGCCGGCTATTTCCAGAGCAGCCTTCTCGAACTTGCCAATGACGAGCTCACTGCAATCCGACGTGTGCGTATTGTTTGCAACACGGACGTTAATCCTGAGGACTTGCACACAGTGCGCATGGCTACCGGTGGTCGACGAAAAGAGCTGGAAAGCGAACTGTTGCGAGTTGTTTGGAACCATGGAAATTTTCCACACTTAGTCGATGTGCATGGAGCACCGGCTCAGCTTCGCTTTAGAGCTCTTCACGATCTAATAACTGGATCGGGTAAGGACGGAAGGCTTTTCGAGATTCGAGTAGTGCCGGACTCCGAATTTGGATTCGTACACGGAAAAGGCGGCATCATAGAGGGCACGGCCGGCACCACATCATTTATTGGCAGTGCCAACGACAGCGCCAACGCATGGAGCAGGAATTATGAACTGGTTTGGGAAGATGATCACCCGGAAAGTGTCTCATGGTTACAGGAAGAATTTGATGCACTCTGGGCAAAAGGCTTTCCACTGTCTGAGTTCATAGTCAAACAACTCGGTCGGCTTAGCGAGCGCACTGTCATTGAGCATGTCTCGAGCTGGAAAGAAAATCCCAAACCAGAGTCTCTACTCGCCGAAGTCCCGACCGCAACAGAGTTGTTCGGCTTTTGGGATCACCAAAAGTACTTCATCAACCTAGCCTTCAAGGAGCATTTGAAATACAAAGGCGATAACGATCGTGGTGCTCGGTTTATCTTAGGTGATGGCGTAGGCCTTGGCAAAACGCTACAACTGGGTGCCATTGCGAAACTAATAGGTACGTTAGATCAACTCCCGATTCTTATCATCGCACCCAAGCCTCTACTCGCCCAGTGGCAAGAAGAATTATGGGTAAAATTGGCAATTCCCTCATCGCGGTGGGAGGCGGGTGGCTGGATAACCGAGCGGGAAGAGTTCCATCCTGCTCTACCAGGCAAATCTGCCAACTGCCCACGCAAGATTGGTATCGTTTCGACCTCCGTGGTGACCAGCGCTCAGCTTAGTGAGCGCAACAACGCCCTCCTTCAGCAACTGCTTGCGAAGCGTTTCTCGTGTGTAATTTGGGACGAAGCGCACAAGATTCGTCGTGCGAATCTTTCAAAGAACAATGTCTATAATCCACCGGAGAAAAAGCTTCTATATAAGTTTGCGGAGCAGCTCGCCGGCCGAACGAAAACTATGCTTTTAGCAACAGCAACACCGGTCCAGCTGCACCCGATTGAACTATGGGATTTGCTCAACATTCTATCAGTGAACAACCCACAGGTACTGGGTAATCCCCACGGGCTTTGGCGCAAGACAGACGGCCCGGAGATCTTCGATATAGTGGCTGGCAGGCAGTCAGTGGAACAGCTTTACGCCAAGTGGCAATACTGGCGTAATCCGCTGCCAGCGCACCTTGATGTAAAAACAGAAGTGTTTGATTGGGTTCGCACAGACCTCGACCTTAAGCCAACCAGCGACGAAGCGACACCAGCAGACCTCGATCGAATCGATGACGCTCGCAAGACTGCCCTGGATTTCGTTGAGCTCCCAGATATCAACCCATTCACACAACGAGTGATCAAGCGGTCACGAGATCGGCTAGAGTCAGAAGGAAAATTGGTCGTAATCGAGATGGTACCATTCGGGGATGGGCAGCCAATTCTAGCATCACACTCCATGGCGCAGGCTTTCGAACTATCAGAGGAGTTCGCCCAGACTTTGCATCAGCGCGCAAAAGCTGCTGGCTTCATTAAGACCCTACTTCAGCGCAGAGTCGGCAGCTCGTTAGAAGCTGGTCTTAAGACCACTCGAAAAATGCTTGCAGGTCGGGAGCTAGACGAAGACAGTGCAACCGAAGATGAGGCTGAATCTATCTATCCTCTGACCGAGCCAGAAAAAGAGATTCTAAAGCGCTTGGAGCAACATCTTGCGAAACACCTAGAGCGAGAGTCGGACCCGAAATTTGAGAGGGTTCTCGAAGTTCTCAAAAGCGATTTCGAGGGTCAAACTTGGTTGCAGCGCGGTGTCCTCATTTTCAGCCAATTCTACGATTCAGCTTATTCTTTAGCGTCTTATTTAGCGCAACACGTTGAGGAGTCTATCGGACTTTATGCCAACAGTAGTGCAAGCAAGCTCTTTGAGGGAGGCAAGGTTCACAGTATCGCACGGGAATTACTGACGGAGAAAGTGACGAAAGGTCGACTCAAACTTATGATTGGCACTGATGCGGCCAGCACTGGACTTAACCTGCAGCGCCTCGGTTGCCTGATCAATCTTGACCTGCCATGGAATCCGACGCTGCTGGAGCAGCGCAAGGGTCGCGTTCAGCGTGGCACCATTGCAAAGCGCATTCCTTTTTACAACATGCGTTACGACCAAGGAGCGGAGCAACAGCTATTCCAGATACTGTCGGGCCGCATCCAGGAGATAACGGCGATCTTCGGGACTGTGCCAGACTTTATCGTAGATCTCTGGGTTGATGACATGCTCCAAAATAAGAAATGGGACGAAAATACTTTGCTGACAGTAATCTCAGATCAGCGTCAAAATCCTTTCGTCGTAAAGGAAACTGTAGAATCGCTAGACGCAGATTGGGATGCTACTACTGACGTTCTGAACAGCTCAGATGCCTTCCAAGAACTCATGGGGCCATGGAAATAGAAGAAGGCAATTGCTGGTGAAAGCTAGCCGGGTCACGACGTAGAAACACGCATATTCTAATTGTCGCCACCCCCTCAATTTGACGTCTATCAGGACATATTGCCATTACAGAGGTAGGTTGACAATACTGGTAGAATCTAAGCAATTAGTCAGTATTTTTACACATAGGTACATATGCCCGAGTTTCGAGTACCCAATGAAGCTATACCAGCGTTTCGCACCCTTTTAGGCCTAAACGCGGCTGACTTCAGTCGCTTTCTTGCCGTTACCATCGAGGGTCCTAGGGCTAGTTCTCTGGAAGAAATCGCAGAGCGCATTGTTGAACTCGATATCGCAGGGCTCACCCTCGCGCATACTCAGCCTGTACTTAAGCTACTCGCCAGTCTGCGCCTGGTAATAGAGAATACAGGCAAGCCAACAGCCTTTATTGTCAAGCAACTGGCCTACGCGCTAAAGAGTCACTCCGGATTACCTACCAAACTTACTGAAACTGAGTTAAAAAATTTGTCTGACCGGCTTGAGTCTTTGCTGATATCGGCAGGCACACTAACTATGTTGACTCGCGCGAGAAACCTTGCTACTGACAACGCAAGATCCTTCCACGGGGCGCGTGTTATTACTGATATTCGGCCCGTCTTTGACTCATCAACGATAAATGAACCGTTGGCATTCACGACTGTCCACTCATTGAAAATTATTTTCCGAGAGGACCGCCATTTAAAAGAATTTTTTGTAGTGTTAAGCGCTGACGATCTTTCAGTCTTAAAGGATGTAATTTCGCGGGCAGAGGATAAGGAGCAAAGTATTAGCATTGCAATCGGAGCAGCTGGGTTGAACATGTTGAAGTTGGCAGGTGATGCTGAATGACAAGCAAAAAAGATGTTTCTTATACCCCTCTTGTGGTCGGTGCGGAGCCCTGCACCGGGCAGCCTATGAGCTTGGAAGACCTTCCGTTTACATCACTATCAACAAGCGATGATTTTGGACGGGCTTTTAATCAAGCTTGGGCAAGTAGCGATGCGCTTTTTGATGGCGAATTCCAGGCCCGCGGTCAGGTTCACATTGAGGCTGATTTGGAAGTTAGTATGAACGCTGCTAGTGCTTTGGTATACGCCGATGTCCAGAACAACGTTAATGGTTTGACCAATCCACAGGCTGTAGCAAACTTTTTCTTAGATTTAGCCAAAGACAGTGGTACTACGCTTACGCCACTTAGATTGATAAAGCTTACATGCATCGCTCACGGTTGGACACTGGCGCTTATGGGGCAGCCTCTGTTTGACGAGAGAATCGAAGCTTGGAGTTTTGGACCTGTCGTACCAAGTCTGTATCATGAATTTAAGGAATTTCGCAAGAATCCGATTACGCGATATTCAATGGAGTACTGTTTCACAGGAGATGTTTCCATCCCCCGTTTGCCAATGATGAACGGAGAACTGCATGAACTGTTGAAGAATGTTTGGTCATTCTATAAGCGCTACACTGCGTCGCAGCTGGTAGCGTTGACTCATGAAGTTGGAACTCCGTGGTCTATAGCGAGGGGTCGCAAAACAAAAGAAATACCAAATGCAGATATCAAAAGGCACTACAAACACTTACTGAGTCGCCTGCGTGAATAGTGGCGATGAATTCCAGCGAGTTTCTTAAAATTTTCAATTCTGGTCTTGGTTCCACTCATGATGCCTGTCTTAAGGACTGCCTCAAGGATGGAAGGCTGGACGACTATAAAAAATACGATGACGCTCACACGATGCATGAAGGTGAAACCGTCAAGCGTAGGCTTATTGCTATTTATGGCTACTTCATTTGCATAATTCCAATTGGAGTTTTATTACTTTCTGCTCTTTTTTACGGATCTTATATAGTTGATCGGACGTGGCATGATGCTCATTTGGAGTTAAAAGAATGGGTTACGCATGGTTGGAGCGTTTTGTCTGGCATGATAATTACTCATGCGGTAAAGCTTTTACCAAATTCCTCAGTGCAGAGTGTTGAGCCATCTTTGGCGATTCGAGGAACAAGCGGCAATGCAGCACCAGAGTAAACAAATCGGTTTGTTTAAAAATCTACTCGCCTGCGTTAGCACGAAATTCAAACCAATGCTCACCTTCTGGCAGCGCCTCAGGGATTGCATCGTTAGTCTTCTTTGCGATTACCTGACGAGAAAAATGAGTAGCCGATCGTTTTGAGCGACGAACTGTCACCTTCTCCTCTACCCAAAAGTCCTTGTTCTGCGCTACAAAACGCTCAACCCAAGGTAAATCAGCTTTATATACTACTGTATTTTCAGCACATCGAACGATAGCTCGATTGATGTCTGTAATATCTTCAAAACTTGCTCGCCGAGTACGAAACTTGAATTTAGTAAAGGCAGGGTCAGTCCTCTCAGTATCCAAATTTGGCTTAATACGTAGAGCCAGTTCCGGCGTTAGTGGAACAAGCTTGTCATTGATTATAGGAAATTGCTTTGATGTAGTTATTCCGACTGGATAGTCGCTAGTAAAGAAAGGACTTTCTGGCAACTCATTTCGAATCAGCTCCCATTCGCCATGAGTGAGACCAACCAGCAATTTATCCAACTGCTCGATCGCAACCGCTTGAGGATACAAGCCATTTACGTTAATAGACAGAGCACCCGAGCCCAATAATTCGGAGGCGCTCTGACCTCGAAGCTTAGGCAATGAACCATTACTAGATAAATTCATCGCTGTGGATTCAAGTATTTTTTTGAGAAATGGCTGATGCATCCGATTGCCGGCGGGGGCCGTCACCAATATGCAGGCAACAAAGCCAGCAAGAACAAGAATGCTCTCCCTATCTTCGTTACCGGTAGACAAGGCATCAACGGCCTGGCTATACCGAGGCTCATTCTTCTCCAAGAACTCCTCAATCTTCCTTGCTGGCTGTAAGAACTTGTTTGTGTTGCCATCACGCACTGCACAGATATTTTTCGGACTTGGTTTAAAAGTCACCAAATCTGACTTTCTAATTGCAAAAAGATGTTCTGCACCAGGCAGTAACCACTTCTTTAAATGAGCCTGGGGAACATAGTGATCCAAAAACTTCATGCTTCTTCCTCAAGGTCTAAAGTAGCTTCAATCGCCGGTGACTGTTCGCAGTCGCCTAATTATCAAATGCAAAATACTCTGCTGAAATTCTTCTGTGTCTAATGGCAGAATTGCACTTCTCCAGTAAATACATTGGTCATAGCCACAACGCCTCAAGGCCACAAAATACGGAACCAACCCAATTACTACTTGGCCTTCTGGAGAGCCTTCTTCTCTTTATCAGACAAGACTCGATACCAGGAATAGTTGTCAGCTTTCTCCTCAACTAGCTTGATCGGCTCACCGTCAACATCGGTAACACCACTTTTTACTAGCCTGAAAATCAAATCAGCCCGAACCGAATGACCGACAAACCCTTTGTCGAGATTAGTGAACTCAACAGTCTTTAGTCCATTCACCACCGGCGGTTGCCTCCAGTCAACATCAACGTTGTCTTCCGTTGCAGCGCCAAGTCTATTGCGACCGTGCACAAACTTTGATGCCATCAATGCCTTGTCGCGCTTCGATAGAAGCACCCAACTTCTATTGGCATTGCGACAAACATTCTCCGAATAATTCTTAAAAGTGCCACTATCAATATCCGGTGAAGTCATAACTATGTCGGCATACTTCGGCACTGCTACCTGGCGCGCGTCACTGAGTTCAGCCCGTGCATTCAAAGCCCACATCACAAGCCTATTGCCCATGCTATGACTGACAATGATTATCCGGTCTGCTCCCACTGCCTTCTCTAGCTCAGATAGAAATTTTCGAAAATGGACAAGACTCCATTCGGCATTGCACTCGTCTTTGATATAGGCCTTTAGCTTTTCATTGGAAGGCCAACAATACGAGATTACTGGTGCCTTGAATTTCAGCCCAAGCTCGGCCGCGCGCTCCATTGCTACGTCCATACTATTGTTATAGCCATGGACAAATACAACTACGCGATCACTGTTCTTGAGGCGAGACGAGACGTCCTCAAAGAAAACGCTTGGTTCTCGGCATTCTGATTTAACTGGATCTGCGATTGCCTTATCCTTCTTGAGCAACTGCGCTCTCCAGCCGAGCTTGAAACAATCTTTGGCCGCGGCAGAAGATGGCGTAGTGATTTCACACTGACCATATTCAACACCATCGGCATACCTGCGCTTCGAATTGTAAGTGGGGTTCGAGTTGCCACCTTCTCGCTGTCGATCAGTCACATAGAAGACGGGCATGCGAACGGCGTCAACGCTCTTAGCTTGAACTGAAGCTTGAGACACCAACACAAAAATGGCGACAAGAACGAGAAAGCGACCTAACAATTTTGGTTTCATAAAATTACCTTTTAAACTTCTGACCAGCGGCTTTAAACCACCTAGCCAACAAAAATTTGAATGAACGCAGGAAGCCTGAGCTGCCCGTGGCATCCATTTGGCAGGCGACAGCAAGCTGACGAAACAACTGGCTGCCACCGGCCTTCCTATTCGTTCAAGATTAAGAATGGAATTTTTAGATTTTTATCTGCTCACTGCCAGAATGGCTAGTGCTATTATAAAAATCGACAAAGCAAACATGTGCACTTGGGTTACCTCCTTCTTGTATACGTTTTAAACGGGGTGAGAGTTGCCGCTCTCGCCCTGTTTGTTTTAGGGATAGATTCAAGGTAACGCAAGAATCAGATCAATACAAGCCTACCCCAAAACGAGCCATTAAACGGCCGAAGCTGGTCTATCCTCAATGCTTTCAGCAATTGCAACAAAACATAACCAGACCTTAGCAGCCCCCCTTGTGACACCACTACGTATATACTTTTGCGTATAGCAAATATGCGCTGGTGGTGCGCAGTGATTCACAACAACCAATTAAATTTGCGACTCAGCATTGATCTGCACAGACACCACCGTAATTCAGACGAAACAACCTCAGACGCAAGTCGGGAAACACCTTCAACGGGAGGAGCACAGAGTGAAAGAACCAACTTTCAATCCGCACGACTTTAGAATCAGACTCGAAGCAGAGCAACCTATAGAGCCGCAGAACCCCGATGACTTCATCATAAAATTCAAACTCACTCTTCTATACAATCCTGGTGCGAACGCAAACGATGATCAAGAAATTGGCTATCTAGTGGCATTTAGAATTCAGTTCGCGGAGGCAGCAACCGCTGGTGAAAATCTTTACGATATCCTTGATGCCCATAGCAGCGCATTAGAGTATTATGCATCCCTGCTATTCGATGACGAGAGTGGCAAGTTCAATAAGTCATTGAGCGAAAGGTTCTTTCCACTTGGGCTACCAGAAGTTCTTGTAATCCACTTATGCTTGGTAGAGCCGACCTTCAGAGGAAGTCGACTTGGCTGGCTACTAATGGAAAAAGCAATATCCTTACTGGGTAGGTCTGCAGAACTAATATTGTGCAAGCCGTTTCCGATAAAGAGCGCCGATATGGACTTCCTCAAGGTCCCCGAAGACTGGCTTGTGGACAAGAAAATACTGTCGCAGGAGTCTCTGCAACGATACTGGACTGGTGCCGGCTTCAAGCAGCTGCTCGAATCAGAAATCTATTACTACGCGCCTTATGCTGACTTGTAACATCGCATCGGTCATTAAAACCCAAAGAGGCCAAGAAAATGTCAGCCACTGATACTCACAACGAAAAAGAAGAACAGAAATTTTGCTGTACTTTCGCAGTTCACTCGTCGGTTAGATACAAGGCTGCAATGACGTTAAATTATAAAGGCACGTTGTTTCACTACAAGCCTGGCTCGAAGCCTTCTGACAGTGACAACTTGATTTGTTCGATGAACGGCCAATCTTACGCAGACCTATACAAAAAAGCCTATGAATTATTTAGCGCTATCAGCTTTGCAGAACAATTAAAAGTGCTTCTTGGCGGCGGAATAATGGACGTCCCAATGGTGGCTTCCATCAAAGAAATGAACATAGGCCAAACAGAGCAGCGGCTAATTCCCATCGTGGAACTCCGTCCCTTTCTTAGAAGCATTGCGCTGATCGAGACTGCGGAGCAAGAGGCGCTTCTGAGACTATTTCGTCACGCCTATAGCAATAACGACCCTTATACTCAGCTACTTTTCTACTGGCACACATTGGTCTACCCAGACTTAGAAGAAGACAAGGCAGTGCAGTTCATAAACGACAACTTCTCTAAGATCGAGCCGGACCTGCCTTCATTCCGGAAAGAAGCAACCGAAAGGCAATTTGCCAACTCAGACAAAATCGTTGACTTTGGCACCTACATCAAAACCGGTGCTAGACACTCAGTAGCTCACATAGTAAGGAAATGGAAGGACTACGACAGCCTCGAAATGGACAACCTAAAACAAATTTGGCATGTTCAGTACCTAGTTGAGATTCTCGAACGGCTAGCTCGACTCAAACTTATAATAACTTGCGGTATTCGAATTGGCCATGACCCCAAGATTCTCGAGTTTCTATAGGGTTGTAGATAGGGAAAGCTGCATAGTTACGATGGCGGCTTTCCCTGCCCTGGCTTTAAGCCGTCTCTCTTTAGTGACGCTAGTATAAGCGGGTCTCGCAATGAGTCTTCTAATTGTTTCACAGAGAAACTTGAGCGTTGGGCATGATTGCAACTTCGCTTGGTTTATCAACCAAGCGAAGTTGCAAAATTATCTAGAGCAATTTCTGCTTGACGTGGTACAACAAAATGGTGCAGTTCAAACCGACGCAAGCGAAAGCGAGCATGCTTGGATTTTTTACTGTCCCACCTACAAGCCATAACGCTGAGGGCTCATGCCAGACTTGAACGACCAAGGTCCCTGGGACAATGACTGGAGAGGTCACGGACTTAGACTTGGAAAAGGAGGACAAGGCGAAGCTCACAAAGTTGTTTCACGAAGTGACTCAACAAAAATAGGAGTTCTAAAACGATTAAAAGACAGCTCAAACACACGCGAACGACAGCGTCTGTATCGAGAAAGTGAGATCCTTAAGAGATTTAGTCTTCGCTCAGACTTACCAAATCTTTTGGATTCCAACTGTGAATTGTACACGAAAGAAGGGGAGCAGCTCTACTTTGTGACTAGATTTATTGGCGGAGTAACACTCGATAGATTTCTTAGCGCAAGTCGAAGACTATCTCCGGAAGATGCTATTACTATTACCATCAACCTTCTCAAGACTGTACACTGGCTGCAATCACTCGATTGGCCCATACTTCATCGTGACATAAAACCTGCAAACATAATGGTTACAGAGAAGGGAGAACCAGTTCTCATAGACTTCGGTTGTTCTATTTCTTTAAATAGAAATCCGAGTCTAGCAGGGGAGTGGGTGGGAAATGATTTTCTCCAATTGCCTGAAAAATATAAAAACACTAACGATTTGAGGAGTGACATCACTCTTTGTTGCGGTATTTTGCTCTTTCTTGTAACTGGAGAAGCACCCAAGAATCTCAAAACCGCCCCTCATAAACGAGCTGCTATGCAGGTCCCGTTGAATGAATTGCACCCGGCGGACAAAGCGGCTCTGGAGAACATTTTCTTGCGCGGTTTTCAAAAAAGAATTGAGTTTCGTTATCAGGATGCGTTGGAACCTATACAAGATTTAGAAAAAGTCAGAGATGAGCTAGTTGTAGTTTCACCAAATACAGCTATAAAGCGAAGTGCCTTGGCACAATTTGCTCCCGAAGAATTAAGCGTTGCTACGAGATTATATCGGGGGCGAGTGGAGCTTGAATCTCATTTATTGGAATTAGCGGAATTCGCAGGTATCTCTGAACAGGAACTTGAGACCATTACCTATACCGATGTAATCTACGCGGCACAAGGAATCCGACACTATGACGGTGACTCATTCTTTGGAAAAGACGAAGTCGAATTAGTATTAGCATTCTTGGAGCAATTGAGCGCGCCAGCACAAGGCCAAGATCCATTTTTTCTTTCTTGGTATCCGACAGTCAACGCCTACCTAGAAGATCGAGTAACATCGCATAAAATGGGGAAACTCGAGGAGCTTGCCGATCTCATTAAGGATGAGATGCTAGACAGCAATTAGCTTCTTGCGACCCTTTTAATGCTAACCGGCACGCAACAGAAATGCTTACTAAAACTCCCAGTATTGAAGGAAGCACATGTCACCATTGCTGTTCGGGGACGTTAGTAGATGCTGCCTCATAAGAACGCGCGCCAGAAAACAGTCATGCCCGAAACAATTTCCAAGCATTTCTCCGGGCGAGCGATTAATCAATCAATCTAAATGCCGTAACCACCAATGGTGGCAAGCAGACTCTGCCACTTCACCCAAACAAAAAACCATAAATCAACTACTGCCCACTCATGCCACCACACTCAAACAGCACCCACCACCCACATCACTCCCCACATCGCCATCTTGCTGCTCAAGCCAGCGCTCATAGTAGACAATTGAATCTGTGGCTTTGGCTACGTCTCCGGCACGCTTTGGCATGTACAGATGCTCAATATTCTTGAGCGAATAGCGGGGCTCGCCAACTCTCAGACCCTGCTGCACCACTCGGTACAGATCCACGAATACTTCATTGCGCAGCAGATTGTCTACTTCCATCTCTCTGGTGCCAAAGCGCCCCATCAGCTTTCGCATGGCTGAGACTTCGTAGGCGGCGTAGTGATAAATGTGCATGGTGCCAGCCTGCTTGTAGCGCGCGTAGACCCAATCTATGAAATCTTCAAAGGCCTTGCGCTCTTGTGCGCGATCATGCGCCCACCAATCAATGAATTGCATCTGACCTTGTGGGTCGAGGTAAGTGGCTCCGAATAGATACTCTAGGCCGCCTTGAATGTGGGGGTAGCCCTCCATGTCGAACCAGATGTCGTGGGGTGACGGCGGTGGCAAGAGGGCGAGGCCGCGCCTGGAGTTTTCGCTTTGGCTGATTTGCTCATATTTTGGCTTGGGCAGGCCGATTGATGCCACCTGAATTTTGGCCTGGGCGCGCAGGGTTTCGAATGTCGATTGATTCATCTTGGGCAGGTAGGCTGCGGTTGATTCGGCTAGGGCGCGCAGGGTGGTGATGCCATTTTGGCTGAGGCGTTTGATTTGGGTCTTGCGGATGTTGGCGACGCGGCTGAGGTCGTCTTTGTCTTCGAGAATTTGTTTGGCGATTGTGCTCCAGCGGCCATGGTCTTCTAGGCCGGTTGGTGTTGGCCGTTGGGTGGGGTCGAAGGCGGCTTGCTGGGTCAAGAAGCCGGCTTTGAGTTGCTTGTAGTAGAAGTAGTAGTCTTCGGTTCTGAATGCTTTGGTGTCTTTGCTGCCGAGCGCCACTGAGATTGTGGCGGGGAGGACTGCTTGAATCGACTGCAATATCTCGGCGTAGCAACAGAGTTGGATGATGTAATAGGGCTTGGGCTTGAGGGCGAGTTTTGTGTCCCAGGGCTCGTAGTGGTAGTCGCCTAGTGATGAGGGGCCGGGGACTTTGACGAGGAAGTCGGCGACTCCGTGGAAGTGGCTGTGGGGGTCGCTGATGGCGGCCTGGTAGATGTAGGCGCGGGCTTAACGGTCCATCCACGTGATGAAGTCTGATTCCATGAAGTGAATCAGGTCTGATGGTGTGTGTTGGGGGCGGGGTGGCATTGGGGGTTGGGTTAGAGGTTCGGTTCTTCTATTTACCCAGTTAGAGGTGGGATGTTTGGGAGAGATTGAACTAAATCGGGCCAATGGACGTATTAGGAGTAGGGGGCAAATGCAAACCTTGGCAGCAACTTGCTGCCAAACTCAACCGTATCGTTCGCGAAAAGTATCGCTTTATGATACTATTGGCAACTAGTACAGTAATCAAATAATGCCCCTAAATAATACTTTCCGCAAACGTGAGGCTAGGCCATGAGCCGAGGAAATATTGCGAACTTCGTAAATGAGCTGCCAGCACACGGCCGTTACACTTTTAATCGCGAAGAGATCGAGCAACAATTTCCAGTATCCGACGCTGCGATAAAACTTTCCTTGCTTCGGCTTCAAAAGAAGGGCCGAATCTTCTGTCCTCGACGCGGATTTTATGTCGTGGTACCAGAGGAATACAAACTCACAGGAGCCCCGCCACCGGCGTGGTTTATTGATGCCCTCATGAAGGATTGGCAGTCTGACTATTACGTCGGGTTGCTTAGCGCAGCTGAAATGCACGGAGCCGCGCATCAGCGCCCACAAGAATTTCAAGTCATGTGCGACCGCGCACATCGCACAATTGATATAGCCCGCTATCGAATTCGCTTCTTCAAGAAATGGAATATAGGCGACGTTCCGGTAAGTAACCACAAGACACCAACCGGCATTATGAAGGTTTCTACTCCAGAAGCTACCGCCTTAGATCTTGTGCGGTACTACCAAGACGCTGGCTACTATGGAAATGTATTGACAGTTCTTTCTGAACTGGCGAACTCGATGACAGCGCGAGGCCTCGTAGCTGCTGCGCAGGCAGGTGTAGAACTCTCAGTAGTCCAGAGACTAGGCTACTTTCTTGAGCTGGTTGAGAAAAATAAGCTAGCCGATGCATTGCACAAATGGCTATCCACAAAGTCGCCTCGCGTGACCAGCCTGCGAACGGATTTGAATTCAAAAGAATCGCCCGTGAATCGTCGCTGGCTGCTTCAGATCAATGAGCACGTAGAGGCAGACCTATGATACCGCGGACAGTGCTCACTGTTTGGCGCACGAACCATGCTCCGTGGCCTGGCGATGATCAGATTGAGCAAGACCTTATAATCTCTAGAGCGCTCGTGGAATTGTATTCAGATGAACTGATAGCAAACAGTCTCGCGTTTCGCGGTGGAACCGCGTTGAATAAACTGTTCCTTCCATCGATGAGCCGCTATTCAGAAGACATCGACCTGGTTAAGGTTCACTCGGAACCGATCGGACCAGTGATGGGCCGAATAAAGGATTTGCTATCGCCGTGGCTCGGAAAACCAAAGTACAAACAGACGGAGTCGATGGTTACTTTCTATTTCTCCTACATAGCCGAACCGCCAATGGCAAAGCCCATGAAGCTGAAACTTGAAATAAACACAAGGGAGAGCTTCACGGTCTACGGGTATGAGAGCCGCCCACTCGAGGTCCAGTCAGATTGGTTTTCTGGTAAAGCTGACATTAAGACCTTTGCCCTAGACGAACTACTAGGCACCAAGCTCAGGGCGCTCTATCAGAGAAAAAAAGGTCGTGATCTATTTGACCCGTGGTTGTGTAATTCAACGCTGACCGTAGATCCCGAGCGAGTTATAAACAGCTTTCTTCAGTACATGGGCAACAACGGCATGAAGGTGTCACGGGCAGAGTTCGAAGAAAACTTACTGAAGAAGCTCGAGGACAGGGCCTTCCTGGGTGACATCCTTCCGTTACTTCGCCCCGGCCTCACTTACGACGCCAACAAGGCAGCGAGGTACATGCTGGAAGAAATCGTCAGCCTACTACCGGGTAAACCGTGGAAGCGACCAGACCTCTAGACTTGGCGGCAGAGAGCCTACAAAGCTTTTGCGCGGCCAAGACTATCAGAGTAAATATAGAGAGCCTTTTCAATCAGCTTAGTGTTATCTACGCCAAGCTCCATCTTCTCTTGATGAAGATCACGAAGCTGCGACTCAAGAGCACTGATCATTTCTTCATTCGGCGAAGACTTGCGTTTTTCTGCAGCCAACCGATTTGCACAAAGCGCGAAATAGGCAGCAATTATTTCTGCGGCCACTTCACAGTCAACTTGGAGTTCATCGTTTGTCTTGGTTAGCTTGGTAGCCACAGCTGTTCTCGCGATAGAGCCTTATGTCTCCAGACTAAGGCATCCAGCCGTACCGCACAAGAGGCTCGCTGCTGGTGTAATAAACAGAAAAATTAGCGATTACTAATCTGGGTATCACATAACCATCACATAAAAGTAATAGCTCGAAAAGCGCCTATTTGTAACGACTTTACGGCGCACTTGCCTTATTTACGGGGCACCCAAAGAGCTTTTCCATCACATAAAACCCTATTCTTAAAACAGAGCTGGGTTCAAATCGGGGCTCTTGCCCCTGCTTTCTGGGAAATGGAAAGACCTTTCTATTCGTACGAACCTACGTCCTGACTTAACTCTGTAATCTTCTTCAATTGCTGTCTTCTCTCGGCGCTGCGCTTGTGCTTGTACTCCATAAGATCAGTGAACTTTATACGACGATGACTACCAGGGCCATCAGGCCTGTCGAAAGGCAATGCCCCAGCCTCAAGAAGCTTGACCAAATGAGGTCGAGACACATTTAAGAGCTCAGCAGCTTCTTGGGTTGTGAGCAAATGGCCAATCGGCACTATTGAGACGGCCTGGTCAGAACCAAGCAAAGGAATGACTTGCTCAAGAACTCTGTAAATAGCATCCGGCACAGGTACTTCCTTACCGTCCGGGCCAACCAGCCTGGCAGGGGGACGAACCGCACGCAAAGCTCGCCCAAAGGCCTCCACGGCATCACGTTCACCATCGGCAGTTATTGGCTCTAGCAGCGTATTCATCTCAAAAAGCCTCTCGAGTGTTTCGATATTTTCGATTCTATGCGACATTATCGAAACGAACAAGGGTAAGTAGCTGCTGCCGGCAGAAAGAAAGCGCACCCATTGCCGAAAGTCACAGCATGTTCTATAATCGAACATATATTTCCAAATAATGCCAACTTAGCGTTGGGTTAGTTGGAACCTCTATGCACTTTAGGCAAGGAGCCCGAGTAATCATGCCGGTCGTGAAAGAAGAGCTTGGCCGCCGACTAAAAGCAGCAAGGGAGAGTGCTCGCATGACACAGCAGCAAGTCGCCACAGAACTAAAACTAAACAGAACTGCGGTCACGCAGCTAGAATCTGGCGACCGTGCAGTAAGCAGCACCGAATTGGCTCAACTCGCATACTTGTACGGCCGAGACATGGCTGAGTTTTTCGCTTCCGAGTTTTCAGACAAAGATGCACTGGCAGCACTTTTTCGCGCAGAGCCCAGCATGGCCGAAAGCGAAGACATCGCCAAGACACTGCGAGACTGCGTAGCGATTGCGCGTGAGCAGACGAACCTAGAAGAGCTTCTAGAAATCGACCGGTGGGCAGTCGCAAATTACGCCTGCACGACGCCAACGAGAAAAGGAGACGCCATTCGCCAGGGCGAACGAGTAGCTGAGGAAGAAAGGCAGCGACTTGGTTTAGGAACAGCACCAATCGAAAACCTACCAGAGTTGCTAGAAAGCGATGGCATCCGCACGAGGCAGATTAGCTTAGCTGAAGAAGTATCTGGTTTCACAATGAATGATCCCAAAGTCGGACCATTCATTGTTATAAACGCTGCTCACAAGGCGGCTCGCAAACGCTATTCGCTCGCGCATGAATACGCACACGTTTTGGTGGATAAACAACTCCTCGGTGTAGTTAGCCGCCAGTCGCAGCATGCCGAACTACTCGAAATGCGCGCAAATTCTTTTGCCGCGAATTTTCTGATGCCAGAAAAAGGTGTTCGCCAGTTCCTAGCTAGCTTAGGAAAAGAGCGCGTGACGCGAACACAAGCACAAATATTTGACGGCGAGAGTTCTGTCAACGTCGATGTTCGCTCCGCTCCAAATCGAGCTATACAACTCTATGACGTCGTTCAATTAGCCAGCCATTTTGGAGTTAGTCGGCCAGCGGTTCTATATCGACTATTGAACTTAGGAATTATCACTTCTAACGAGCAGGCGAGCTTAGCCCAGCAGAATGAGCTAGCTGGGCGACAATATGCGCGCTTGATGGGCTTGAACGAAGACCCACAAGATATGGTGCATTTAGATTCTAATCATCGCTTCGTTGGCCTAGCACTAGAAGCGCTTCGTCGCGAAGAAATTTCTGATGGCAAATTCAAACAGCTAGCGCGCATGGTCGGCATTGCACCCGACGAACTTGAGGCGCTGGCGCTTAAAGAGACTTAGTACCATGCCGCTGGACGCAGTGGAAACCATTGCAGTCGACACCAATGTAATAATCAAACTAATCCAAAACAATCAATCATATACATTCAAAACTACCAAACTCAAACTTAGGATTGCGAGTTCGCCACAACTCTCTCCCCCCATACAAGACTGCTGGTTGGGTGCCACGATACTCCCAAGCGGCCCGCGACCAGATGCCAGCTCTTTCGACAGACAGCTCCAGCAGAGCATAATCTTTTCCATGCAACCGACCAAGATATCTGCGCAGAAGGAATGACGTCATTTTGTCGGTGCGAAAGGAATTCGAGAAGACGCCGCTATCGTCAAGGCTACCTGTACGCTTTGCTCCTGCCATCACGGCAACTTTGTGATCAAGGCTGTGCAGTGTCAGCACAACAAAAGCCATCAGTCGCTCTGTCGTATCCACTGCATCACCATCGGTATCATTGTCTTTTCTATAAATCGCTAGGGCCAAGTCAGACTGGAGTAGCTGTTCCTGGTCTTGCCTGTATGACAGTCTAATCGGCGAACAGATCCAGCCTGCTTCATGGGCGGCACAGATCGTTTGCACTGTGGCACCAATTGATTGCTCTCTGTCGCCATTGGCTGTGGCCGTCACCAATACAGCAAAAGGCTGCTGATGCGTCACTAACCCATTGATTCTAGATAAGCCATCAGGCACACAGTCCGCAGCTATCCATTCTGCCCTAGAGAACCAGTTATGCAGTAACTGCCGGTTAATAGTCTCTTGTGAATTCATTTACTTCCTCGCTTTAGCAAACTTATATAGCGCTGCAAGCTGAGCTGTCTCAAAAGGCGCTTAATTGGAGAGTATCACGTGCGTGGCGGACTAGCAAGATTGGTTACAGGTCTTCTCGTTCCGCTCGAGCTATCTGATCTTCGAAATACGCTTTGTCCTCGGCACTGAGTATTAATCTTTTAAAACCCGGCCATTCACTAACTTGCTGCTGAGCTAGCGCCCATAGATTTTTACATAGTTCCGGATTAATTGGATGAGCGTCAAGAGTCAGACCTTGATGAAGAAGGGAGCGGGCTATCAGTAGGTTGTTCACCATTCTCTTTGCTTCAACTGATAGTTCATCGGCACGCTCGTCTTCCCAGACCAGGCAACCTTTGATTGATTCATAGGCGGGCTTGAGAGACGGGTCATATTTTAATGACTTCAAAAGTACTAGATCTTGGCCGGTGAATCCTGCTTCCATTCTTACCTTCCTGTGGTTATAACAATATTGAGTTCAAGACCCACGGTTTCGTAGTGACACTCAGCTACTTTAATTCCAAGCGTTTTCAATGCTTTCTTTACGCATTTGACCATTAAGGTTCGTTCTGGCGGGTCACCAAAGTTGTAAGCCTGTTGCGTCTTTCTATTTAGAACCTGCTCAATTGTCAACTTCTCTGTTGGCATTACATTGTGCAACTTTAAACCCTCGGACAGCAAGATGTTGCCGGTACCTTCCGGTAGAGTCCCTATAAAAATTTCGTTGAGAGTAACTTCTCCTGGCTTTTCCGATACCATCTCAAGATACGCCCCGGGATTCCCTTCGACGCGCACCGTCATAGCGGATCCTTTGCGCCCAGCAATCAACTCCGGCATCTCAAACTTTCTCAGGCCTCTTTCGGCCAGTTCCTCCACGGATGTATTTTCCAGTTTCTCCAATCCGCCGAAAAGAACAATGTCAGGCTCCTTTAGAATTCGATTGTCAGCTTCTCTCACATAGAAAACTTGCTTGGGTTTCCCCATGGCGCCACTGCCGGCCAATGCATCTCCAGCAGCTGCGTCACCGGCTGCTCGCTCTCCGGCCTTCCCGGCATTGGCCAAGCCATCACCGGCCGCTCCCTCACCAATACCGTCCGATGACATGGCCATAGTGTGGTCGTTCAGCTTAGGCTTAGACTGCGAAACATGGGGCTCGAAGGCATTACCTGGTCCACCAGCTAGAGCTGGCTTCATTTGCCCTTGCTGCATTGATTCAGCGATAAATTGCTTAGCTTCTTGCGCCGCTTCTGTAGCGCGACTGGCCAATTTTGTTGAAGCTTCTAAGGTGTGGTCAATTGCCTTTGTTGCTGCGGCATCAACATGAGTTGCCACTCGGTCAGCAACCTTCAACGCAGTAGCACCGCCCTCGGTGCTTCCTTCTGGATTGACAAAGAAGAACATTGCTTTGCCGATTTCGACACCTTTGTCGTGCTCCGAAAGCCTATTGTATTTGTCATTGGCCGCAATCAGTTCATAACCTAAGTGCTCAAGCACATGATTGACTGTCTGCGGGTCTTTCTTCATGGCATCGAAACTTTTACCAATTGCATGAAACAGTGGATCGTTAATTGCATTAGGCTGCGCTAAAAACATAGCGACGCTTCCATCTTGAAGCGCCTCCCAGGCTTTACGACCGGCGTCCTTCATTTCTTCTTTGGCTATGTTCAAGCCATCGCCGATACCTTGAATCTTGTCTATCTGGCCTTGAAAGTACTTTTGTTGACCAGCTGGGTCTAGCAACCGCGCCTCTGCAGACTGTACGAAGTTCGATAGCTTTTGCTGAAATGTTGGCTCTTCCCGGCGAATAATGGCTTTAGCCTGAACTATTTCCTGCACAGAACCCTTAAGGAGCGTCGCACTTTTCTCGTCGTCAACCAGTTCAAACTTCGAGGCCAGTCCGCTGGCCTTTAGCTGAGCAATCTCTGCTGCGCTCTTGCCGATATGTGTCGCCGATGCGTCCTGGTCGCCATAGGCAGCCAGCTGAGCTCTTAATCTTCTGGCTTTGTCGCCGCTATCAACCACGCCGCTTTCGCTGACGCGATCAGACGTCGAAGGAGACTCTGCCTTCTTTGCCTTGTCATCGCTGTCGTTAGCTCTGTCTTTGGTCAAGCTTAGTTCTCGGACAATCATAACTAGCTATGCCAATTTGGGCCGGAAATTAATCGTGGAGGTCACCCAGTGCCAGCATACAGATTGAACTAATTTTCGCTGATGGACGTATTAGGACAATGACTGCGCTTAAACCACAATAAGTTCTGCTGCAAGTCGTCAAGATTGTCGATTTACGGATGCTATAGAGATTGAACTAATCGCGTCTGAAATGCGTATTAGGAGTATGACGTGTCGTTTTAATTGACAGATTATCTACACGAACCAGGAATCCCGACATTTACCCCGACATATCGTCGGGATTTGAATGGTAAAATGCCAAAATTATTAAATCCCGACACTTTTCCCGACATTTTGTCGGGATTTAAAGGGTAAAATGCCGAAATTATTAAATCCCGACACTTTTTCCGACATTTTGTCGGGATTTAAAGAGCAAAATGCCATAATTATTAAATCCCGACACTTCCCCCGACATTTTGTCGGGATTCGATCAAAAACCTCCAACAAATCAATAATCCCGACACACCGCCTACAGGGGAGAACTGAGGGATGGAGATCATGCCGAATTCACCTTGCTGGAACGAAAAATGCGCGATGCAAGGCTTGACGGAGCAGTTTTATTCGCAACACTCGAACCTTGCGCACCAGGAGCCCGAGCTCATCCCAAGCTACCATGTGCTGAACGCATCGTATTAGCCCGCATCAAAGAGGTATGGGTTGGCATTGAAGATCCAGATCCGAAAGTAGATCGAAAAGGCATAGACTATCTCCAAAAGAATGGAGTAACAGTTCATTTGTTCGATCGTGACTTACAAAAAACAATAATTGCCGCAAACGAAAAGTTCATTGCCCAGGCACTAGAACGAGCCGAAACTGCAAAAGAAAAGAATGAAGAGCCAACAACACTTACAGCGTTCGAGAACAGCCAACCATCCGCATTGCTCACCGACTTTTCAGATGAAGCGCTTGAGCACTTCATCACAGCTTCAAAAATCTCAGATACTATCGGTTCAAAGGCATTCAATCATAGGCTATTACAACTCGGTCTGGTGACGGAGCAAAACGGAACACTGGTGCCAACTGGTTACGGCGTTATGTTGTTCGCAAAGGAACCACGAGTGCTATTGCCTCAGGCTAGCCTCCTTGCCACCGTGCACTATCCAAATGGCACGACAGAAAGACACGACTTTGATGGCCCTATGGTGCTAATTCCAGAACAAATTGAAGTATGGCTCAAAGGACGTTTGCCACAAATCCTCAAAAGAACCGGGATGAGAAACGAGGAAGAGTCGGCTATTCCATTTAAGCTTCTACGAGAGCCAATCATAAATGCAATGGTTCACAGAGACTACGAAATCAAGGGAGCGAAGTGCCAACTTATTATTGCTCCAGACAACATTCAAATCATGAGCCCAGGAGCACCAACTGCACCAATTACTCTTGCGCAGATGAAGTCATTCACTGCTCCCACACTCAGTCGCAACCCTCAGTTGCACTATGTATTCTCAAAAATGGGATTAGCAGAAGAACGAGGTCTAGGAATGAAGACACTCAATTCTTTGCCTCAGACGCTGGGACTACCGGTACCCAAGTATAGCTTCCATGAACCATATCTGGTGCTTCACCTCTTCAGCAATGCAGAAAGCGTGGCGGCAACCGTTGTGCCACAAGCCTTAGATTCTTTAAACGACGACGAAAAGAACGGCTGGCAATACCTAACCTCAAGAATGATTACGACAGCGCCAGAGTATGCAGCGGCCTTAGGTTTTGATGAGCGAAAAACGCAACGACAACTGAAGAAATTCATAGCGGTTGGATTGCTTCGCAGAATTGGCAATGGCCGAGCGTCTCGATATGAGGTCATTAGTTGACTATTGCTGCATTCACTCGGAGGTCCACAAAATGGGCACGGTTTTACTTACCTACGGACTTGTGGCCAGCACTATCTTGGTCATCGCTGTCTTTTCATACAAACTTTTCGTTTTGCGCTACGGGCCTTCGCTTGCACTGCGCAGCTCAAAGAAGAGACTGACATTATTTGCTCCTAGTCTAATAATTGTCGGTCTTCTAATCGGAAGCGGAATAGCTGAACAAGTTAAAAGCTCGCTTCTTGCAAATAGCCGAAAAGAACGTGTCGAAAAAAGACGATCTTTTCGACACGTTTTCTTGACCTGTCGATCCAATCGACACATTACAAAAACATGTCGAAATTTGGGCTAATTTTAAACATATAGGCCTGCAGCAGTCGCACTGGCCAGCCTCTTGGCACCCTAAAAAAACGGCCAATCCTTGCTCTGCTGTATCATAATCAAAAGCTGTGAGCGCAAATGGTTACAAGCGCCAAAAGTTTTGCGCAACAATAGTCTTAGACAAGGGAATTGAAGTGGCTAACTATTTGGCACCGGTGGCAAATGGTCTGGGTGATCTGATTGTTTCTTTGCCTGCCTTGCAAGCGTTGATTAAGACAGGCGAGCCAACTTACTTGATAACCCGTTCACCTTTTCAAGAAGGCCTAGAGGCAAGAATCGCTGGCTTGACTGGGTCTATTCGCGAGGTCGATTTCGACACAACCAATCTCAAGACCGATGACAACTATTTCAATCTACGCAACCATCCGCTGCAAACCGATCATATTTGGGCCTCACCAGAGTTTGAGCGGCAATACCCGGGATACAAAATCAACCACGTATTGAAGGGAATCTGCGCAGATTTTGGTATTGATGCCAACTACGATCAATTAACACCGCTTCCATTCGCTGCTCGCAGTGAAGCCAAAGACACCGTGCTCTTCATTCCTGGCTCGGCCGGCATAGTCAAATGTTGGCCGACCCAGCACTGGCTCGACCTCGCCAAAGCTCTTCAATCGCGAGGACAGAAAGTAGCAGTGCTGGGGCAACCGCAGCGCTCGGAGATTGTGCGAGATTGTTTGCAAGCTGGCTTAGAGCATATAGCGACGCCGACAATCATTGATGCACTTGACGTGATTAGCTCGGCAAAATCTGTCGTAGCAGTAGATACAGGTCTGATGCATCTGGCCATTCATCAAAATATTCCGACCGTTTCTTTGTTTCGCTATAACACCATGTTTCAACGGGATTATCCTCATGTACGCTCATTGGCAGCACCACGGTGCCAGCAGAGCTGCATTGACCTCGAATTTTCAACCGTACCCAACAAAGTTATAGAATTTGATGTTGTTAAAGAAAATGAGAGTCAAACTTACTGGGAAACCTGGAAATGCACAGCCGAAAAATGGGAGGAGCGCTGCATGTGGGCCATCAGCGCAGAATCAGTTTTAAATGCATTCAGTGAGTTGTGTCTCGATGTTTAAAAGTTGTAAGTTGAGAAGTGGGATACAGGAAGTACGAAGTGATTATTGGCTGTTAAGAATGGAGACGAGAGTTAGATGATCCAAGCTGATCATATTTATGACGCCATCGTAGTTGGTGCCGGACCGGCTGGAATAAGTTGCGCCCTTGAATGCATCGAGAGCGCCTTAGACGTTATTGTTCTCGATCGCTCCGAGCGCATCGGCGGGCAACTGTCATCAATACCAGGGCCATTGCAAAATTTCTCAGCGGGCTTTTACACAACTGGTGATGCCCTGCGCGACGATATGGAAAAAGTTGCATCGGTCGCTTTGCCGCAGCGCATAGTGACCGGCTTGAACGTCGAATCTTTCAATCTGGCAGAGCGTTCACTTCAAACTAATCAAGGCACACTGAAAGCGCGCACAATCTTTTTAGCCACAGGCTATCGCGTGCGCGAATTAGATATTAGTCTAACTTCTGGCTTCGAGAAAGACGTTTACTACCATAGCGGTTCTTTCAAGAAAGAATTAGCGAACAAGAAGTTGATTGTGGTAGGAAGTGGCGACAGTGCCATGTTTACGGCCTTAGATATGGCTGAAATCTGCCCCGATATCACAGTGCTAGTGCGTGGTACCACGCTCAAGGCGCGCCCAGATGTGATGGCGCGAGTTGAAGCACACCCTAGAATTACAGTACTGCTGAATACCAGTCTAAAAGCATTGAAAGGTTCGCCGAATCTGCAATCGGTAGTTGTTGCAAATCCAGACGGCGAGAGCGAATTACCGTGCGATGAGTTGATTGCCAAGCTTGGCTATGTGCCAAACACAGAAGCATTTATAGACCAACTCAAAAGCGACGCGCGAGGCCACGTAATTGTTGACCAGAATTTTGCCACTTCTATTGAAGGTGTCTTCGCCGGTGGTGACATTGTGCAGCCAGGATACGACCGCATTGCCTTTGCATCAGGCAGCGGCATGATGGCAGCTAAGTCAATGCGTAAGGTGATTGGTCACAATGTTTAAAACTCCGAGAAAGAACAACCTCGAGTTTTCGCGCGAAATCAGCTAAGCAAGACAACTTCTCTCTCACATAAACTGCTTAATACGAGGAAGCGCTTGACGAATTTTCTGCTCATCAGACTTCGTCATTTTGACGTCAATCGGTAGCTCCAGCCGATCGAGATTCTTAAACCTAGAAAGGCTATCAGTAAAATTTTCGTCAACACCGACACGGGCAAGCATCAGTTGTTTCAAGTTACTCAATGAGGCGAGCATGCCGACCTCAGCACTATCGATATGCATCCCACCAAGACTGAGGTACTCAAGACTATGTAAAGAGGAAATTGCAGCAATGTCATCTCTGGACAATCTAGGCACATCAATGGTCAGTCTCTTAAGGGCTAACTTGCCTGAAAGTGCTCGCAGCAAAGGAGCAAGATTCTCAACTCCGTATAGACGGAGTGAACTCAATTCAGGCAACGAAACAGATGACTTTGCAATTGAGGTATCTAAACTACAGCTAGAAAGACCAAGGTACTTTAGAGAAGAAAGCTGCTCCAGACATTCGAGGCTATGGGCATCTAGCCTAAGAAAAGATAGTTCGAGAAAGCGCAATGATTTAAGCCGTGACACACTTGGCCATACCAAACTTGACTTTTCCGGGTCACAATTTAAGGTTAGCCCACTTAACTCATCGCTGCGAAAACGGTCGAGAAGCTCAGGATGGGCTTCCAGAGCTGAACTACCACTTAAGGCAAGAATGCGGCCCGATGGTACTATGACGGAGCCGCTAGCCACAAAACGCCTGCTAGCTGCTGAAATTGAACCAATAGTTAATCGCCCCAAGGAAAAAGCAGTGGGAAAGTTGAAGCGCCTGCTCTCCTCTCCTTTAATACTTACTACTTCAGAGTAATACTTTGGCGCACTCTTCAAGTAACGGTTAACGAATGTCTCCATGCTAGCGGTGAAATCACTGGATAGGTTGGTGCCAACTGATTCGCTTGTCTCTGTGCTAGCGGTACTAATGTCTGATGGGCTAGTGCCGCTGGATAAGCTAGGGCCTTCTGAATTACTTGTCTCTGACTTACGTATGTCGCTCTCCCGAGCAAGAGCTCGTGCATCATCGATACCGGACGGAACCTCAGCGAATTTGACCCTAGATTCCTGCGGTTTAGTATTGAACAGAAAGAGCACTAGGCCGCAGGACAAGCACAATCCAAAAATCGCAATCAGCGAATAGGCAACCAATCGTCCGCCGCTAGATTCTGCATTATCATCTGCAAAATTAGACTTTCGCTTGATTCCCGATGAGGCATAGGCCTCCAAATTTTTGCCTTCTTTGATACGTGTCAAATCAATCGCCATCTCTTTAGCCGACTGATAGCGGTCTTGGGGAAGTTTTGCCAGACACTTTGCGATAACTACATCAAGAGATTGCGGGAATGATATTTCACAGACATCAGAAAGCAAAGGAATTTCACCTTCTTCGTGCAGCATGGCAATTTCTAAAGAGTTGGCACTCTCGAAAGGCACATAGCCTGTCAATGTTTCAAACAGCGCGCAGCCCAGAGAATAGATATCTGAGCGCAAGTCGATCTGTTCACCGCGGCACTGTTCTGGGCTCATGTAATAGGGGCTACCAAAGACCTCACCGATGGCTGTTAGCTCTTGATTGCGCTTCTCTCCCACAAGTTTTGAAATACCAAAATCAAGAATTTTAATTTCCTGCGACTTGCAAATAAATATATTGGCTGGCTTAATGTCGCGATGAACAACATTGTTGCGATGAGCATAAGCAAGTGCATCTAAGACCGCTAGAAATATTGAAATAGTATTTCCAATAGTTTGCGGTCCTTTTCGCACCAATAAATCTTCCAGAGTCTCACCGTCGAGATAGTCCATAGAGTAATAAGGCACAGTGTTTTCGTGAATGCCAAGATCGTATACCCGAACTAGACCGGGGTGATTTAACGCTGCAAGGGTCTTCGCCTCCGCTTTAAAGCGCAACCAACTTTGTTCACTAACAATGCTCGGCGATAAAACTTTCAAAGCGTAAGATCGACTAAGACTAAGATGCTGAGCCAAATAGACAATGCCCATACCGCCTTCACCAATAGTTGAAATGATCCTAAAAGCACCACCAATTACAGTATCAGCCGAAAAATCTACTTGAGGCAAATTTCGACCAGCTTGGGCGTTGGCCTTAAAATTGGCTGTATAGCCGCGTTTTGCCGCCATCGAATGACGTCGAGCGTGCGTGTGTGTGCGCGCTAAACGCTCTTTCTTTGGTAAGCTCGGTTGAGCACATTGACAGCGCAATTCTTGGAAGAGAAAGGAGGTAAAAGAACCAGCGCGCCGCTTTGCAACAGATTTACCACAACGAGTGCAGACCTCACTTGCCGACTGTTCTTGTCGCCGGGCTGCGCTACCCTTGCTATCCGACTTAGACTGAGCATCATCATTGTCTGTCCTGATAGCTTTGTTGCTATTACATTGACAATAGTTCTGTTGAAATAAATAGGATGTAAATGAGCCAGCACGAGTATTGGCTAGCGGCTTGCCACAATTATTACACTGAGCGGCCATTGCGAGCCTCTAAAAGTCCTTCGGAGTGACTAATTATAGGGTATTGAGCACTGCAATTGTTCAGGAGAGAACAATTATCCAATCCTATCGATGCGAAGGGCTATCGGTAACAATGTTTGAGGGTTCACCGTGCGTTCACGAGAACCATTGTAACTTAGTTGAGTAAACTGACACGATGGGTGAACTATGGAAGCTACATTACACCTTCTACCACTAGCATCGAAAATGCAGTCAGAAAAGACTGCTGCTACTAAATTCGCCACCAACGGCGCTGAAAACAGCCACGCAAATATGGTGGACGTCGAGAAAATTTCTCGAGCCATAACCATGATTTTAGAGGCTATTGGTGAAGACACCGACCGACCTGGCGTCAAGGAGACACCGGCTCGTGTGGCGCGCATGTACCAAGAGCTGTGCTATGGCATAGGTGTTGACGCGTCATCCGAGGTAACCTGCAAATTCAACGAAGGCACCGAGGGTCTTGTCGTCGTTAAAGATATTGCTTTCACAAGTCTTTGCGAACACCACTTGATACCATTTAGCGGAGTCGCTCACATTGCTTACCTGCCTGCAAACGGCACCGTCACAGGGCTTTCCAAACTAGCGAGAGTTGTTGAACTTACTGCTCGCAGGCTGCAAGTGCAAGAGCGTATGACTGAAGAAATTGCTGATGCAATTTTGAGCGGCATAGAGCCGAAGGCTGTCTGCGTAATGTTGGAAGCTGAGCACATGTGTATGTCTATGCGCGGCATCAAAAAGCCTGGGTCCAGAACTTTGACCACTGCTTTCCGCGGGCAGTTTGAACTCGACAAAGAATTGCGCAGTGAAGTGTTATCGCTACTGAAGTAAGCTACTGTATCCACCGCCAGCGCCCATGATAGAGCTAAGACTTTGCAGCCGAAGCTGATTTGGACAGAGCTAGCCCCGATCCGAAGCATGCACTTTCTGTACTTGCTGACTTGAAAGAGACCTTTCCCAAGATCCCTATTTTAGTTAGTTACCATGTGCCAGACGTATCCCTGATGCGTGCTTCATTTCGCCTTGGAGCCTTTGATTTTCTAGATGCCGAAACTTGGCGAACTGACATCGGAGCGGCAATTCAGAGCATCGTTCAAAAAAAAGCAGCAGTGCGCAGCCAACTATCCTGGCAATTTCGTTGATAATTTTAACTGCACTGGGCTATTGGTTCTTGCACCGTTGAAACCCAAGCTAAATCCTACTGCAAGACTAGACACTGGCGCTGTGCCTGAACAGAAGCTTTAACCTGATCCTGAGAGTTATCCACCGACATTGCTCCAACTACGCCACAGCTAAGCGATAAATCTTGCTCTACTCTATACGTTGAATAAATCCGAAGCGAAAACAAACCAGTTCGATCACCAGTGTGGACTCTACTCTTTTCGATCTCTTTTACACCACTCATAATATGAGGGAGCAATAGCTGCTGCAATGACGGCACCGACTGCAAGCTCGGCCAATGCTACTTTAGGATTAAATGCACTTCGTTTAAGTAGAAACCTACAACCCTCCATACCACCTTTCACCGCCGCCCAATGGCCCATAGCAGATAACTGGGCATCTGTGCTTTTCCGAAAGAGCGGTGTGTTATCTCCCGTTATCACTTCTTTGTCGGTGATTGTTGCTACTTGTTCCCTGCGGTTAGCAGTTGAGTAAGTGTCAATAAACTCAACCTTAGTGCCGTCTTTGGTATTGGTCAAAATAAGCTCAGGTGCATATTTGATATTCTGAACTTCTCTAAGCTCTTCGACAAAAGCTTTCGCTTCAGCTGGATTCATTATCTTGAGTTTACGTCTCAGGTCAAAAGCAGAATTACTTGCCGATTGACCTTCGATTTCAGCAGCAAACTCTGCAACTTCAGGTTTTACTTTACGGCTTGGCGTCTCAAGCGATCCTTTGCCATATATAGACAGAAAGTCAAAATTGGCTTGAGTCTGTTTAACGGCCTCCTGGACATTCTCCGGTCTATCGCTCTTTGCAATTTCCAATGAATTACTTCTTGTTTCGGGCATATTTTGTTCCTCAAGCTTGGTTCGCGAATCCGCACCGTCTATATTCGCAAGCCTAGTTTCATCGAAAAGTTGTGACGCTTCCATGTCTAGCAAAGGGCAGAATAATCGGGCGCACTCGGATAGACATAGAATCGTCAAAACCCATAGAATACTGACGAATATGAATTTGAGGATTGGGAACTTGGATTACCGCTAGACAAATTACCCCTAAACTAATTACCACTAAACTAGTTAGTCTCTTTCGCCTTACTCTGCGCTACGTGGCGTTTTTCCATGGCCGGCAAACTAATGAAGGGCAAAGATCCACCACCTGAAAATGTAGGCAATTCACCATCCCATTTCTCCACAGCTCTCAACTGAATCAGGCTAGGATTCTGTGCAAGAGCATTGGCTTCACGTTGAATGGCTTGCGCTCTTTCGATACTTTCCTTTCTTATCTGATAGGCTGCGGCGTCTGCGTTCAATGTTTTTTCTCGCGCAGCGGCTTCAGCTTCGGTAATGCGTCTTTCTTTTTCATTTTTGGCTTGCAGAGCTTGTTGTTCAGCTTTGACTTTGGCTTCAATCGATAAGTTGAACTCTTTCGAGAAATCAAAATCAGTAATGGCTACGTTCGCAACCATGACGGCACCATCCAATTTCTTTTCAGACAGGGTGTGTCCGATGTAGGTCTTAATTGCGTCAGTCACCATTTGCTTTACAGTCTCACGCTTGGTCACCAATTCTTCTGCAGTGTATTTAGCAGTAATCGCTTTCAAGCTTTCTTGCACCGCTGGTCCGACTATTGTCAGGTCGATCTTGTCTAGATCGCCGACAGTTTGATAACTTTCTGCGGCCATTGTCGGTGAAATACTGTGTTGCACAGATATCGTTGTTTCAATTGTCTGCAAGTCTTTCGAGGCTGCCGCAGCTCTTACTTCAAACGATTTCAATCGGGTGTCGATTTGAACCACATCGTCCATCAAAGCTGTCTTGAAGTGAAATCCAGGCGGCAATTCTTCAGTGTTTACCGCACCCATTCTTTTGAGTACACCAACGTGTCCGGCGTCTACCGAGACCCAGAATCCTGTCAATAAAGGAATTGAGAGTGCCAGTACAACTCCGCAGACAAGCATGCCACCTAATGCGGTTCCTATTACTTTTTGTGCTGATGTGTCCATTTCTGATCTCCAAGACAATCTAATGCCACCGACCCTCGATAGCATTAGCTCTCCGTGCGTTCGCCGCGACGGAAAGTTATTTTGATTGGCCGTTATCGGCTCGTTTTAATTCCCAATGAAACCAAATTATCACGCAGCCTGACAACAGTATTGCAAATTTAGCTATTCATCATAATCATATTCAAGCACATGCAAATCTCTGACTCCAGAGCCTAGCAAGCCCCGTCATTCTCTTTGCCCAGGCAGATAATTAAGGATGAAAATCGTGCTTCCGAGAAACTTCCAGACCAGGGCTAAAGCACTTGTTCCGGCTTCTCTCGTTTTTAAATTCCATCAAACAATTCATATATTATCGGCGAAGTTACAGCCGACAATACTAAAGTACCGGCAAGCTCAAGTAACGCTACCTTAGGATTGAACCGAGCCCCAGCGGCTAGAGTGCCAGCACGAAATACTCCATACATAACGGCATGTGTACCCATAGAAGACAACTGATGCTCTCTACTGTTAGCGAAAAGGCGCTTACGAGTATCGGTGTTTACCTCTAAGTCTGTGATTCTCGCTACTGGCAGTTTTTGATCAGGATTAGACATTCTATCCAAAATCTCAACATTAGTACCGTCTTTATTGGTGGTCAACAATACCTCAGGAACGTTATTTCCCTTCTGAGCTTGCTCTAGTTCCTCCACAAAAGCCTTCGCTTCAGCAGGCTTCATCGCATTGAGTTTATCCTTTAGCTCCCAAGCATAAAATATTGGCGCTCTACCTTCTGTTTGATCAACAAACTTTGCTGCTTCAGAACTTGCCGCACGCTGAGTAGTTGATGGCTTAGTTGATGGCTTAGTTGATTCATCCTTTACGATAGATAGCAAATCCAAGTTGGGCACTGCCTGATTAGGCGCATCCTGACCGTTTGGTGATCTATCACTCGCCGTCAGATCAAACAAATTATTTCGCGTCGCAGCCATTGAATTGTTCCTCAACCTTGATTGTTTATCCCGCTCCGTCTAGTGTCACCGAAAGGTTGTGACGCTTCCATGTCTATATCTGGCTAGCGAATAATCGCCAGCGCTCAAATAGAAAAGGAAAGACAATATATTGCGATTTCATGGCCTTGCTCACAGGCGCAATCTAATCGCCTTCACCTGGCAGACATAGAACCGTCACAAAAACTGTATCAAAATGCTTTTCAGGCAATGACACAGTCACAAACGTAGCCAACACGAACAGCCAACCCACGGCAACTTCTCAAGACTAGGAGCAATGCAAATGAATGATGTAGCTATATTCGACCGTCAATCCTGCAATTTCGCTCGTAAGAACGAATCCTCCAACCTTATAAACGAAGTAGACTCTATTTCCTCATTTACTGCTGCCAGCAATGCCACCGCCATAAAGAATGTATCTGAGTTATCGGCCAATGCAGTAGACAATTTCAAGACTAGATATCTGCAATTAAAGAAGCAAAACATCGCCTGATTAAGGCTCATTTCAGTTTGGTCGGCGGTCGCTTTTTAGCTCCGCCAAAACGGTATGGCTTAGCAGCTGTATGTCTGCGCAAAGGAAAGTTAAAAAAGAGGCCACTAAATGTTGGATCAGCCAAATGAGAAACCAATCCTTGAGAGCTTCCAGGGTGGTCTCAACCTAAGCTCACTGGATATTATGAAGCCATCGGCTGAACCAACTCTGCGTAGTCTACCGGCCCTTAGTGAACAGCTCCAGCCTCAACCATCTCTGCGCAGTCTACCGACCCTTAGTCGAACGCTCGAGCCTCAACCAACTCTGGGCAGTCCACCAGCCCTTAGTGAGCAGATACAGCTACAGCCGCAACCGACTTTGCGCCGTCTACCGACAGCAAGCGAGTCCACAACAAACCAGCAAGAGATTCCACCTAGCCGACCTGAGGTGCAACCTCCAAAACCACTAATCGAAGATGCAGATGTACCTCGCCCTCACCGCAACAAACAGAGTGCTTGGCAAGAATTGAGCAGCAAGGTGATTGAGATGCCGTCAGCACTCGCCTCTGGCTACTTCATGGCAAATAGAGCCGGCGAAAACGTGGCTAAGGCAAATGGGCTCAAGGTGAAAACCCTCAGTGATGTAGCCATTCCGAACGAACTAGCCACAGATTTCAATACAACTCGTGAGCATTTAAGCGCTAAATTAAAAAGTAGGCTGAAAGAAGCAACGGCAGTAGTGGAAAGCACACTGGAGGCTGACCCTAGCTTGAATGAAAGAGGTTATGCCTTTCAGTTTAAAAAGGCTCAGTTGAGCGACAAACTATGGAACCAACTTCATCGACCTGGTAACCTTGAAGAAGTACTCACGGCAATCGACAAAGTGCCCAGATATGTCTCTCTTGACCAGTTAGAGAAACTACAGCAGGGGAAGGTGCCAGAATCAGCTGTGCTGACTCCTGAAAAACTACAGCAGGCCAGCGAATATTTTGAACACTTAGGTAAGAGCCCTCTTCTGCAAGAAGAAGACATGACCAAGTGGACCACTGAACTAAACGAGAGTGCTAGGAAATTTAGAGAAGCACTCGCAGTGAGCGCCCCCACCGATTTAACAGAAAGCGGTAGAGCTACTCAGGCCGCTGAGAAAGAATTCTATGACAGCGTCTTGAATCTACGACATAATGTGGGCCTGAAGAAGCATGCAGCAGATCTCGACTTACAGGAGCTAATGAAAACTGAGCCCGATCTCTTTCTGGAAGGCAAACGATTCGAATTCGCTCCAGAAATCACGCCAGAAAAATTGGCCGAACTGAAGCGCCCAGATGAGTTAAGGGAGCTTCTATCTAAAGTTGAGCTGACTCATAACCCAGAAGCAGAAAAGCTTATCACCAGCCAAGGAGAGCATCTTGAAAATCTTAGAGGCCTAAGCAAGAATGCGGTAATCCAAAGAGAGGGATTGGCCGAGGTGGCGACCAGTCTAGAAAATAGCGCGACCAAAGTTATTAAGTCAAGGAGCACAGCGTTCAACTCTATGCTTACGGATCAGCCAAGAGTTGTGAAAACGGCTCTTCTCACCCTTGGGGCTGGAGTCGGCGCTAACTGGGCAGTAGATCGATTGTTCTTTAATGGCCAAAATACAGGCATGACCACCCACGCTGCCAACATATTTGCTCCAGCAATTTTGATCTCTGATTTCAATCCGAAGATAAAATTCGGGGTGATCGCCGGAAGCCATTTATTGGCCCGTATTTCTGAAATACCGAAGTACAAGCATCTAGAAAGAACTAAGACTGACCTAAGACCCGATTGAGAGCAGATACTTTTCGACATCCAGACGTTTAGCATGTACCGCACTTGGACGGTCACGAACTAAACCAAAAATAGGCTTCTCTGGCAGAAATGGCCGATCGAATTGTCCCAGGCACCAGAGCAAGCCTCCATATGAAGATGGATCATTGCCATCAAGAGCCAATCGATGATTTAGACTGATCATTTTAGCCAGCGCATCTTCAGAATCTTCTGTCCATTGCAAAAAAGCTTTGCCCCAGGTCATCCGCACATTATTGTGCAATTCACCCCGATTGAGCAAAGAGAGCTGGGCAGCATTCCATAAGCGGTCATTTGTTTTGGCGAAAAAAAGCTCATCATAAGAATAAATCTGCGGCCGTCTATCTGACTCATGGTCACGCAGCGATTGAATGGCCCAGGGGGGAATAGCTGCTGAACTTTCAAGCTTAGACGTAAATTTACAAAAAGTGTAAGCTAACTCACGCCAGACCAATAGCTCGTCCAGAAACTTGTCTGCAGCGGCGCTCTTAAACGAAGCGGCCTGGCGTGCTATCAAAAAAGGCGAAACATGACCTAGCCTGAGATAGGCAGACATCCTACTGGATGGCGAAAGAAGAGGATCATTTCTGTCTCTGTCATAGCGCGGCAATTGCTTTTCAACGAAAGAGCGCCATCTCTGATAGCCTGCAGTCGAACCGCCAGTGGTATCACCAACAGGTTTCACCTCATGGTCAATATCAAGCGAAGCAAGAAGAGAGGCAAGAACCGAAGAAGGAGGCGAGGAAGAACCCGAGGAAAGACCCGAGGAAAGAAGCAGGGTCAGGTCTAAATGCCCTAAGTCAATCTCGGAGACAGGGAGCTTTAGGTTGGGCATAGGCGAGGGACGATAATCAATTTCATCATAAATTGCTTCAACTCTTGAAGCGCGTTCTTTTGCTGTTTGCTGTCGATAAACAAAAGCCCGGTCATATGCCTTGCCCGCTACTTGCATGGGCACAATGCAGGCCGTATCTACCAGCCAGATCGGTACCTCTGAATTATCATGCAATCTCTGCTTAGCGTCTCGTTCGCTTGGCACCGGCATGTCTTCAGCAACAACAATGGCAGCCTCTGCAGCTAAATTGTCGAGAAGACAACTTGAATTGCGTCTTTGAATCCAAAAAAGATAGTCAATAGAGCGCTGCCGAAGCTCTTGCTGGACATCACGTGCACCTTCAATCTCAAAAGCGAAGCGGCGCTCAGAAGCGTAGGGCTCTTCTTCAGAAATCTCTTGATAAACCAAGAGGGGCAGCGATAAGTTCTCTGATATCTGCAGGGCTACGTCGAGAGCTGGATTTTCATGGGCTCTGACGGCATGCTTCATCCAATAGAGAACATATTTGCCCTCTATTTTTCCATCTCTAAAAATACTTATGCGCTGACGGAGAAAGTCACTAAATATGTCAAGAATTGCGCTCAAATTGGTGCCCTTAAAGATTCCAAGATAGCCAGATTCTAGTCTAAAAATTGAAGACTGGGCCTATTCATTTTCTAGAAACAGTTACGACCATTAGATGCCTGCCAAGGCTGCTAAACTTGCGTGGTCGTTCCCAGTAGACTGAGACAAGCTATGTTTACTTTCGGCTGTGCTTACTATCCCGACTACCTGAGCGAGAAGTCATGGTGTCGAACCGCTAGCGGCGAGGTGAAGCTCGTCGCCTGGCAAGACTCGATAAAATACAATCTCGAACGCATGCGCCAGTGCAAAATAGCAACGATACGCATGGGTGAGTTTAGCTGGTCGACAGTCGAACCCAGGCGCGGACACTTAGATTTTTCTATATTTGAATTTACTTTAGATCAAGCGCAATCTCACGAAATTGACGTCATCTTCTGCACACCGACCACCACGCCACCAAAATGGCTGGTGGATGAAATGCCCGAAATATTGCCAATCACAAGAGAGGGCAAAAGCATACCTTTTGGCAGCCGCAGGCACTACGACGTCAACAACGAGCGCTACAAAGAAGACTCAAAAAGAATCACAACAGCTTATGCCGCAGCGCTGGGAAAGCATCCGGCCGTGGTGGGCTGGCAAACAGACAATGAGTTCGGCTGCCACAACTCAGTGTTTCTGTTTACTGAGGCCGCCAAGAAAGGCTTCCAAAAATGGTTACAGGCCAAGTTTCAAGATGATATCGATAAACTTAATGACGACTGGTTCGGAGGCTTCTGGTCACAGCGCTATACAACCTTTGCCCAGATAGAACTACCCTTCAGCTCCTGGGCCGATCAAAATCCTCATTTAGAGCTCGATTTTCGTCGTTTTTCTAATGAGCAATACAAACTGTTTCAAAGAGAGCAAGTAGAAATAATCAAGGAGCAGAGCCCAGGAAGATTTATCACTCACAATCTCATGACTTTGTTTAGCGACCTCTGCCCCTGGATGGCAGCCGAGGATCTCGACAAGGTTGGCTTCGACCATTACCAGATGGATAAAGCGCCCCATCCCACCACCTCATTTTGGCACTTTGCCCTGATGCGCTCATTGAGAAATAAGCCATTCATGGTTTTAGAACAGCAGCCTGTGCAGGTCAATTGGCAATCTGTCAATCAAAGATTTGATTACTCCTGGCTTTTTCTCTGGACAATGCAAGCCGCAGCACTAGGGGCAGAGAGCATCTTCTATTTTTCCTGGCAACGTTTCTTAGGCGGGGCGGAACAGTACCACGATGGCATTATCTCGCACGACGTGCGTGTAGCCGAAACATGGCAAGAACGGGCTATGAAGTCTATGGTCAAGTTGTGCGAGGAACTCAAAGAGCGCTTCTCTCTTGAGCAGATGCCGACGCCAAAGCGAGATGTAGTCTGCATCTACGACTCTGAAAGTCTCTGGTCTCATGAAATTACAGCACAGTCGAGCATATACTCGACGAGAAGAGAAATCGATTTTGTCACACGACTTTGCAATAGCAGCGGTCTTGGCCTGGGTTTTAGCAATACCATTGGCGGTGCACTGGATGGCCCCGAACCACCTAAACTCTTAATTTTGCCCGGCTACGCTTTTGAAATTACTGAAGAAGAAAAGAAAGCTATGAAAGACTTTCTTGCATCGGGAGGCAAGATTTTGTCTTTACCCAGAACAGCAATGAAAAAGCGCAATAATCAAATGTCGCCTTTCCCTCTGAGCTTCCTCGATGATAGCGAACTGCTTCTTCCTGATTTTGGTGCACTGTTAGAAAACGAGCATGATACATTCTCTGACGGCAAGCAGCAATTTGAAGGCGAGCTCTGGGCTGAAAAAATTGAGATCGTGAAAAACTGGCAGACTCTGGCCTCTTTCAATTCAGGTTTATACAAAGGCAGTCCAGCGGTTCTCAGTCGTGAGCTTAGCGCCGGCCGCTTTATCCATGTTGCCACCTGCCCGCCAGCCACTGAATGGTTTATTGCTTGGCTATTAAAGGCATTAGAAATGGTGCCAGCTGTTTCTCAACCCAGTCAATTGCAACTTATTCCAATGCGGCACATCACAAGCAATGAACATAGCCATTTTCTTTGTGCGATTAATTTCACAAGCAGTGAAATCAATGTCAATTTAAATCCAAATTCTGGCTTCAAACCAAAAAGTGCCAACTGGCTATCAGCCACTCTTGAGCAAGGCGAGCAGTTGAAGCTGCAAACGCTCAGTAAGGGAGAAGCAATTGCCGCGCCAGCGAGGTCCTTTACTTTCATTGAGATGCAGGCATGACAAGCACCAAACTATCCAAAACTAAATGGCGCGGATTTATCGCTTACCGGCTAGAAAATTCGCAGATAACATTGATTGTGGTGCCGGCTCTTGGGGCGAAGATTGCCAGCTTGGTTTACAAACCATCAGGCCGAGAATGGCTCTGGTGTAATCCTCATTCGACCGTGAAACAAGCCAAACATGGCGACTGTTATACCGCCGAATTTGATTTCGGATGCTGGGATGAATGTTTTCCCAGTGTAGCCAAGACTACATATCCTGAAAGCCCCTGGGAAGGAGCTGCGATTGGCGACCATGGCGAAATTTGGTCGCAACCTTGGCAGACAGAGATAATTACAGAGAACGGCATAAGTGCACTAAAAATGGTAGCAACCGGTGTTAGTCTTCCTTATCGCTTTGAGCGCACTATCTCAATAAGCGAGAATGAAACAACAGTTTCATTGAAATATTCGGTCGTAAATTTGTCTGAGCATGATATGCCTTTTATTTGGTCTTCCCATCCAATATTTGCAGTAGAACCAGGTATGAAGCTGTCATTCCCGCCACAGGAAATGACCGTTTATTCGTCAATTGGCGACCGCTTTGGCAAAATGGGCGACAAACATAATTGGCCAGAAATTACTGAGTTTGGTGCTGAGAGCAATAAAAAATATAACCTAAGCGTGCTACCCGACTTAGACGCTGGCTATGCTCTGAAACTATATGGAGCTGCTCCTAAAGGAGGAGAAGTCAGCCTGGCAGCTCCACAGAGCGGCGACAAGTTGACTTTCTCTTTTGATACCGCCGAAATTACACATTTAGGCTTATGGCTTAACTTCAACGGCTGGTCAGGATTGGGCGATGGCACAACTTACTACAACCTAGCCATCGAGCCGGCCATAGGCGCTCAAGACGATCTCGCCTTAGCCTATAAACGCTTTGGCGAATATGGCAAGGTACCTGCTAAACAGGCAATTTCATGGAACCTCGATGTCACTTTATCTGGAGAGAAGATGAACGAAAGTAGCGAGCACGAAGACGAAATGTGCATCGAAAATGAAGTCAAAGAAGATGGACGTCTACTTACTTATTATCATTTCCGCACGCCTGAAGCAGTGCAGCAAAGCAAAGGCGCAGCAACCAAAGACGCAGCAGCCAAAGACGGCAAAGACAAATCAGCCAACGAAACTAAACAAGCAGAGGCAAAATAGAATATGTCCGAAATGCGCTGGCATCCACTTCTAGGCGAATGGGTAATCACCGCCACCCATCGGCAAGACCGCACGTTTCTGCCACCGGCGGGCTACTGTCCGCTCTGTCCAACTGCGGAGGGCGGCTTTCCCACTGAGGTGCCAAGACCAGATTATGACTTTGTTGTATTTGAAAACAAATTCCCCAGCCTGAAAAGAGAACCAGGAGAGCCAGCCATTGCAGGCACAGAGCTCTGCCCGGTAAAGCCTGCTAGTGGGGCTTGTGAGGTTATTCTCTATTCGCCCAAGCACGATGCTACCCTCACCGATTTACCACCAGATAAGCTAGTGGAACTTATCCGTGTCTGGCGCCATCGCTACAATATACTGGCCGCAAGAGAAGACATCAAATATGTATTCATCTTTGAAAACAAAGGCGAGGCAGTTGGGGTAACAATTCACCACCCCCATGGCCAAATATATGCTTTCTCTGAATTGCCTCCAATGATCGAGCGCGAGCTGAAGAACGAACGAGAACACATGGAGAAATGCGGCAAGTGTATTCACTGCGAAATCATCGCTGAAGAGAAAACTAGCAAAGAGCGGCTTGTGGCAGAGAATGACAATTTCATAGCCTTCGTGCCGTTCTATGCGCGCTATCCCTACGAGCTTCATCTTTATTCTAAACATCACCGCGCGGCAATAAACGAATTTTCCAAGCAAGAAGACCTAGATCTAGCTGAGATACTACATGTGGTGCTAAAGAAATTCGATGGTCTCTGGAACATATCTCTGCCCTATATGATGGTGATGCATCAGAAGCCAACTGACGACCAAGACTATCCAGGCTCACACTTCCATATAGAGTTTTATCCGCCCCTAAGAACGCCGCAAAAACGCAAATATCTTGCTGGTGTCGAATCTGGTGCTGGCACTTTCATAAATGATACTCATCCCGAAGTTACATCTCAAGAACTGCGTAACGTCCTTCCGTACATGGAGCAAGCATGAGCGCATCATTACAAGACAATAGATTAATAACACTGCGTGAGCGCTTCGCTAAAGAATTCGGAGGCGAACCACAAATAGTGGTGCGAGCACCGGGCCGTGTCAACCTCATCGGTGAGCACACCGACTATAACGAAGGCTTTGTTTTTCCTGTAGCACTTGATAGAGACATAATGATTGCAGCACGTGCAATTGATGGAGACTTTATTGAGATCTACTCCGAAGATTACAAGCAGAAAGATCGCTTCTCGATTGCCGATATCATCAAAACTGAAGAGAAACCCTGGTCAAATTATGTGCGCGGAACAGCCGCAGTGCTGCTCAAGCATGGCTATAAATTTGCTGGTTTTCAGGCAGTTAGCAGCGGCAATGTGC
>CALRQI020000010.1:0-231012 GCA_943370275.1 bacterium Ga0077546
GAAGTTAGTGAAGTCACCGTTTGTAGTGGCACTATTATCGGCGACGTCCGGTAATATCAGTTATGTTTCGATCCGCCATTTCGGAAACGCCCTTCTGCTGGGCGTTTCCGAAATAGTGGAGCGCGTGCTGAGCCTTTTGGGGTACCCTGACACCTTCGAAATCGCTCAATCAGTGAACTTGAAATTTGACCCGATTGAGAACAAAAAAGTGTCGCAAAGCTATTGACACGTTCCGAACTGGCCAAGCTGTTGTCACGACGGTTTATGACATCGCAGGCCGCGTAACGACAGTGAGCACGCCAGTTGTGGCAGGCGACCCCAGTTCTGGAACGTTCACAAACTTCTATGATCTTGCGGGCCGTTTCTACAAAGAGCAGTATCCTGACGGGCTGTCGGTTGTTCACGTGCTTGATGCGAATAGCAACGTCACGAAGACAACTTATCCTGACGGTTACTTTGTTGACCGAGTCTATGATGAGCTGAATCGGCTCACTGACATCAAGCTGAACGGGGCAGGCACCAGTGCTGTTCAATTCCAGTATGATGCTTTGTCACGTCGCACCAAGCTCGTTTATGAAAATGGCTGCACGACAAACTATGCCTTTGAGGTAGACAACGACCTAAGCAGCTTGTTGCACAACTTTGTGGGCTCGAACGTTCAGTTCAATTATTCGTTCGACAATGCCAATCAAATGGCAACGCACCGGGTAAGCGACCCAGCCAATTTCCGCTGGACTCCACCTGCTCCTGCCACCACGACATATGGCACAGCGAACAACGTTAACCAGTATCCGACGGTAGGAGGCACAGGGCAGACTTACAGCACTGACGGCAACCTGACCAATGACGGCACTTTCAAGTATGAGCTCAACAGCGAGAGGATGATGACTCGTGTGCGTAACGCTGGCACCAACGCCATCATTGCTGATTATATCTACGACCCAGCTCAGCGGCAAAGACAGAAGAATGTAGGAGGTGTCAAAACCAATTACTACTATGCTGGCTTCCAGCGCCTTGCTGACTATGACGGTTCTGCTGGTACCCCCGGTACTTTGCTGAACCGCTATGTTTATGGCGCTGGCATGGACGAAATTCTCATCCAAATTACCGATGGAGGAACCAAAACTTACTATCACTCGAATCACCAAGGCTCAGTAATTGCCACAACCAACTCATCAGGTGTAGTGCTCAACCGCTACACCTATGGACCGTTTGGAGAGTCAGCAGCATTGACAGGAACCACCCACGGGTATACCGGTCAACGGTACGATTCCGAGACTGGGAACTACTATTTCAAAATGCGGCAGTATTCTTCAAAGCTTGGAAGATTCTTGCAAGCCGACCCGATTGGCATGGCTGGTGGGATGAATTTGTACGCCTATGTAGGGAATAGCCCGCTTCGAGCTTCTGATTCAATGGGGTTGGCAGCAGATGGAGGTGGAAACAACGGAAGTGGCAGCGATGGTGGTAGTAGCAGTGGAGGAGCGATAAACTACCTGTGGGATCCATTTGCTTGGTCTGAATGGAGTTTCTCCGTCTATTTCCACGATGTACAGGGCATAGGACTCCATGCGAGTATTATTGGCCAACGCTCAAGAACAAGAAAAATTGGCTCCGGCGGTAGTCATGCTACTAAGAATTTCTACAATGAATTTGCCGAAGATATGGAATATCTAGATTTCTCTTCTGGTCCCACTAATACTTTGCCTAATTACAATCGACAAAGATCTGGTGCCCAGGCCATAGATGATGCGCTTAAGCAATTTGCTGCGCTTCGCACTCCTGAGTCGGAGAATAATTTTTTCCTTGGCACCGGTGATGGCCTAAAGACCGCACTAATAGATGCTGCCAATAAGTTCAATCCCGGCGGAACAGGTATTTTTTACGTACCCATTCCGCAATTGTTTGGAACCAATTCTAATAATTATGTTCGATATCTTCTTGATTCTGTTGGGTATACCAATAGAATTAGCACGGTTCACGGGAGTGCACCGGGGATAAACGAATCAATTGTAATGAATGGAAAAAGCAGTATGGTTGCTGCCTTACCGCATTATGGACAATGGACTGAACTTGAGGTAACGACTTATAAGGTATACAGTCTCTATCCTGTTGGGTGATCTAAGTCGCTAACACGTTAGTGCTAAAAGAAAGGAGGGTCATTAACCTGGCTCTCCTTTTACTTATGAATTCTCAAACTACTAATCTGGAAAATATCGACTATCTGTTCTTTAAACTAATGATTTCTGCGTCGTTTAATGGTCCAGACGCAAAGTCGGCTATTTTGCTTGGACAGATACCATCTCCGCGGTCTATTACATATTGACCATTTCTCAATTGTTGAGCACACTCCTCTATAATTTGATTAGGCTTTGGATTTGGATATTCTGAGGAGTTGTGAAAAAAGGACCTTTCAAAATATCTTCCTTTACTCATGGTCCCAACTTCCTCGAATTGCTCAGATTTTACATTGTAGCGAATGATTCGTTTTGACGAATATTCTGGTGAGGGTTGGTGACCACCAAAAATTAAGGGATTGCCTTGCTTGTCGGAAGTTATCGTTGCGTGTACCATTCTTAACGGTATCGTCTGTCCTAAAGTTACGCTAGTACCTGTTGATACGTTTATTATTTCTGCGGAACTATTACTCTCTGATTTGTGGATTTCTCCACCCACACAAAAGACTTTTCCGTTTGAAAGTAACACAGCACTGTGGCCAACTCTAATGCTGTTCATATTAAATTGTTTCTCCACGGAATCGGTTTCAGTATTGTATACAGTGGCTCTTGCTAAATCAGAGAACCTTGGACCGTCTTCATCGCTATTAACACTATAGCCGCCGGTGATAAGGAAACGAGAATTTCCTAGATCTACAATAGAACAACCTTCTGGCCATTGCTTGAGCAAAACACTTTTCCAATTGCTGGATAAACGAAGTCTTTTCAACGATTTAAATGTGACTTTCTTGCTATTGATTGTAAGATTATCTGTCCCTGAAGAGCGAACGGTTGCAACCGCAAAGTTAGCTTTTCGAGTCGTTGGATTCCAAAAAATCAGTTTTTCGTTGCTTGCTGTTGCGCCATTAAACAATAAGTTTTGAAATTTAAGGTAGTGAAAATTACTAAAAAAGACGACTTGACCATCTTCAAGCTCGCAAAATGTGCCGCCGGCAGGATACAAATAAAATGTTTCGCCTTTAGGGCTATACCCGGGTGGTTTGCCATACTCAATATGTTTAATTGTTTGTGATTTTAGTGTCAAAATTTCATGTGATTCTGATTGTGATTGACCACTTACGATAATTAGTGCGGTGATAAAAAATATCTTGTTCATTCCCACAGTTAATCATGAATAATGAATGCAAAGCAAGTTGAAACAACAGTTGATCAATTGTTTGTGCAGGAGCCTGCCTATCTCTTTAGTTCAGCTAAAGTGACGGGTTTTGCAAAAGAACAAGCACGGATGAGGCTTTGCCAAATTCGTGCTTGCCCAAATCTTCGGTTGGCTCGAAATGCAAACTCGTCGGCTCTGTTGCAAAAATTACCTAAATTTCTAAATTGCGAACAGCTTTTTGGTAGTCGCCCTCGATCGCGGCGAGTGAAAGATGCTGGTAGAGTTCAAGGCTTTTTCGGTTTCCATGTCCGGAGATAAGCTGTATTTTGGCGTCGGTGAGTCCCTGGGCGGTCAAGAAAGTGAGTGAGCATCTGGTGTCGCAATAGATGAGGGTGCACGCTGCGGGTGAGACCTGCCTTGTCTGCATACTTGCGCATAATCTGCTGCACCCTTCTGGGCTTGAACGGCTGATTCAACCTAGACTCAAACAGGAAGTCGTTGCCTGGATGAGCTTCAATATAGAACCTGCAAGGCAAGCCGGAAGTCCGTTGGAAACAAAATATACCGGTCTTTGCTGCCTTTTCCGTTGTCGATAAAGCTCTTGCAGCCGTCCAAGTCGATCTCACTTACTCGAATGTTTACCAGATCACTCACTCGGACTGCCGTGTAGAGCATCAGCTTGAGCATTAGCTCGTGCTGTGTATCGCCACATTTCTGGACTGTCTTGAAGAATTTCTTGAGCTCGGCCAGAGACAACAACTCCAGTAGCCGCCGCTCTTTCTTCCGCTTTTCCATCTTTAACTTGAGCCGCACCTGCTGGCAGACGGCAATAAAGGCATCATATGAGAGCCGATGCTGCCTGACCACCCGAACAATTTTTTTGACAGCCTCGGATTTCGTGATCTGTTTTGATGCTGCGAAATTGGGGGGCTTTTTGGGTTTTGGCTTGGTCATAGGGGCTCTCTTTTGGCACAGATGGTTCGTATATCTGATATTCTACGAAATATACAGATAGGCGTCTCGGATTTAATCTAGGCCAGCGGACTAAGCTATGAGCTAGTTCAAATGGCGTCACTTTCTAGGCGACATAATTTTCCGGTGCGTTCGTTGGTATTGCAGGTGCGGCATCAGCTATCGCAATCTCGAAGATAGGACCGTTTTTCTTACTACTTGGTTTGCTTTACCGTCGAAGTAGCAGCAACCTTGTTTCCGACGTATACAAACTCGTCTATTGACGTTACTCGCATAACGTGAATATCTGACGACTATATATACTGCCGCTCCTTTCAATTGAGAAAGGAGCGGCAGTCTTTTTGTGCCACCTTAATTGGTGGCATTTTTTCTTCATTCGGTCAAATTTTCTACTATAGAGTAGTTTAGGTTGTGCGCTTTGTGTTTAAGTTAGCCGAAAATGAACGACTTAGGCTAAAACACTGAAAATAGCCATGCAACAATGCGGTTTTGAGTGGCTTGGATCGTGGGTGGCCGATAAATATTTTAGGCGATCTTGCCTTGTGCTGGTTCGAAAGACAATGGAATTGCAGCAGCTTTCTGCCAGATTTTCAGAATTTGTCAAATTGGGTACGATGAAATCGTACCGCCAAGGCAACCTGCATTAGGGCGATCTAGTTGCTAGGCATGGCATGCAGCCGTGAGTGCTAAGAGTGTTCTGCAGTTCACCGCTTCTTGAGAAGCTTCCTCCCGTCAGGCCGTAGCGCCCCTGTCGGGCTGACATAACGGTAGAGGGTCTGGCGGCTTATGCCCAGTTGCTGGCACAAATCATTGACCACAGTACCTGGTTTGCCCATTGCCGCCTTGGCCAGATGCACTTTCGCTGGCGTCATCGTGTGGCGGCGGCCACCGACCCGTCCACGTGCTCTGGCGGCGGCTAGACCGGCCCTTGTTCGCTCAGAGACCAAGGCCGATTCATACTCAGCTAGCGCGCAGAAGATTCCGAACACCATTTTGCCGGAAGCTGTGGTTGTGTCAATACTGGCGCCCTGGCCAGTAAGCACCTTGAGCTTAACTCTGCGCCCTGACAGATCTTGAATGAGATTGACCAAGTGAGTTAGGTTGCGGCCAAGGCGATCTAGCTTCCAAACGAGCAACGTGTCGCCTTCACGCAGCGCTTTGAGGCAGGCGTCTAGACCAGGGCGGTCATCTTTCTTGCCTGAGGCGTGGTCCTCGTACATTCGCTTCTTCGTGACGCCAGCGGCCGCAAGAGCGTCCTTCTGTAGGTCGACAGTTTGGGAGCCGTCAGCCTTTGAAACCCGCATGTAGCCAATTAGCAATGTTTTTGCTCCCCTTTTTGTGCTGTCAATTATACGGCCGTTTGTGGAGCAGACTATTTTCAAGCAAAAGCAGTCGATTTTGTGTCACTTATCCAGTCACTTTATCAATGTTCTACAAATCTCAGCAAATTTAGTTAAGTGACAAGTTGAATCTAGTCGCGACTCTTGTGGTTCGATCAATTTTCGGTGGCAGGCAGGTTAGCCATTGTTATAGGCAGCAGGCTTGCATTTTGATGATGGAAGTTTTGGTAAAATTGGGTTTAATAGTTACGATCGGTGCTTTTGTCCTTCTGCCACTGTGAACGTTGCTTGGAGTCAGCCGTGAGGTTTCAATTCCCGTCTATACTGCTTGTGCGTTTGATTTGGCTTTTGTCTTGGTGCGTGATTTCGTCAATTTTCTATCATGGCAAGCCCTGTGCAGCACACCAGACAGAAGGTTCAAAACTTGCTCAGCTAGCAGATCAGTTTCACATTGTAATTGAAACCGAGGACGAATCATTCCCTGTTCAAAGTTCCTCTGGACTTATCGAAGCTTCAAACCCAAATTCAAGTGATTTGAAAACCTATTTACCTATATTTTTAGACGAATTCGCGCAGTACCCGCCAGAAGTAATTCTGAGATCTGGTCTCAAGAAAATCGTTTTGTGTAGAGACTTAAAAGTGGCAGACCAAGCTACGGCTGGTTTAGCAGATCATGATAATGAAATCTTGTATTTAGATACGGGTATTGGCAAAGACTTTCCAGCAAAATTGCTATGTCTAGTAATTCATCACGAGTTCTTTCATATTATAGATTCCAAAGAGAATCATACTTACACTGATTCTTCATGGTCCGCGCTCAATGAGCCAGACTTTAAATACGGATCTGGATGGCAGAGTGCAAAAAAAACTGCCACGATGTTTATGCTTAATTATGCATTGGTCGGCTTTCTTAATAGGTATTCAATGTCTGCTGTTGAGGAAGATAAGGCTGAAATGTTTGCAAATATGATGGTTGACTACCGGCGGGTAAAAGAGCGTATAGAGTTAGATGATCCGATCCTAGAAGCAAAATTTTTACGCATAAAAGAATTTCTTCGGAAGTTTTGCCCATCATTTAACGACGCATTCTGGGCAAAGGTAAGTATGAAGGTAATTAGATGAAAGTCTCCCTACAGTCACACCTCTCATAAGCAAAGAGGTGCGACTGCTTTTTTTTTGCTACTATCACTGGTGGCATTTGTTTTCGGGAATATTATCATTCTCAGAGTAACAGATTGTTTGACGAATCTAGTTATCTAATTTCGTCTTCCATGGCAAAGTAGCCCAGGGGCTGGTCTTCTGCGTAAGTAGCAGCTTCACTATGCGATCATTGTTCTCTTGATCTTCCTTCCATTGCGCCAGCGACCAGAACTTGCGGCCAATCAAGTACTCATCATTCATTTGTTGCCAGCTATTACAAGACTTCTGAATCCTGTCGGCAATTGGCATGATTAAATCGTAGGCTTCTTTCTCGCTGACAAAACCAAGCAGATAGCCCCAGCGCACTAAGTTGATATAGCGGCAATTATCCCAGGTACTGAGACCGCGACTTCCAAGCTTGTCGTCATATTGACGTACAATTTGCATGCGTTCTTTGTAGCTTCCGTTGATTAAATCTTGCGCTAGAACTGCTGCTTGATCAGGCTTGATCTCGCCCCTTTTGACTTTTACATAGGTCTGCCAAAGACCATCGTGACCGCCACCGTTTTTCAAATACTGCAGCTGTGCGAGTAAGTCTTCTCGGGTGCGAATACGCCACCATTGATAGATGGATTTTGCCTGAGCACTCTTGTTTGCTTCGGTGATTGCCTGCCCAGCTAATGAGTGGATGCCATGTCCGTTTGTGGCAAATAGTAGTGCCCCGCAAGCAATAGCCCACTGCTGTGCCGGTGTTTTCGCTTTATTTGCTAGATCGTATTCTAAATCAGCTGTTTGTTTCAGCCAGCTTGCGTAGGCATCGCTATGCGGGTCATAACGACTTGCAGTAACAAAGTCAACTTTGGCTTGCTCCGGTTTCTCAAGAGCAAGGTAGCAACGTGCGCGCGTAAAGTATGCCGAGGAAAACGTGGGTAAAAGCCTTACAAGCTGATCTAAATCGGCGATTGCCAGCAGCGGCTCTCCTTCGTTCCAGAGAAAGTCTGCCCGTTCATTCAAAGCGTAAGAGCCGTTTACTTTTAAAGCCTTGGTCTTGGCGAGGTCTGCCACTGCCGCCTTGTCCATACCCAATTTGCGCTCTGCCACCACTTTGTTTAAATAGGAAGGGGCGAATTCTGGATTTATTTTGAGCGATTGATTGGCGTCTTCTATTGCCTTTCTAAAATCATCTTGCTTTAAGTATGCGCAAGACCTTCTGTACCAGCTGTAATAGACTGGATTGATTGCTATTGCTTTACTGTAGTCTAAGACCGCTTTTTCATAAGAGCCTATTGCCATATAACTTTCGCCGCGAGCATGCCATGAATCTCCCTCTTGCGAATTTAACTCAAGGGCACGGCTATACTCTGCAATTGCTTGATCTTGCTTGTTTGTCTGGCTGTAGATATAGCCGCGGCAATGGTGTGCGGAGGCTGAGTTAGGAGTGTTAGATAGTATTTTTGTTAATATTTCATTGGCTTGCTCATATTTACCGACAGCAATATAGGCTTTTGCTCTTTCTAAGAATTCTAAGTTCTCTTTGGTCTCGCTGTACGGAATGCTTGATTGTGCCGAGTTTGCGCCTACAGAGTTTTTGGAGTTGGTGCAAGCGGAAGTTAGAAGAGCAAAGCCGACCGCGATGATTGTTCCAACTGAAACAATTTTTGATCTGGAGCTACGATTATTCATTCAATTTTGCACTCCATGGCAAAGAAGCCATTGGGCTGGTTTTGACGGCACTTTTACAACATCCAGGATGCATTTACCCCAATAGAACAAATCCGCTAATTCAAGTTCAGACCTGCCTGCGAGAACCATAGAGGCAATGTAGTTTATAGCAGGTACCAGGAATTTGAGTTTCAAATGACTTCTAAATCTTGAGACAGTACTGTCCATTCGTGTAATCGACTCGCTATTCTAGCTTGTATTTAAGGCTGCATCCGTAGGCATGCTCTGAGACCAGCCCCGAGCATTTATTCGCTCGATCTAAAATTGAGCACTACAAAGTGTATCAATTGAAGTATAGTCCAAGTGATACACTTTATGTTCATTGAGCTGACTGCCTTTCGGGTATGTAAATCTCGGAGGGTTCAATTGGTACAAAAAGTCGCTATCTATTGCCGAGTTTCAACGGCCGATCAATCTTGCGAACGACAAGAACGCGAACTGCGCAACTATGCAAAGAGAGCAAAAATGACTGTTGCTGGCGTTTGGAAAGAAACGGCGTCTGGCTCTAAAGACAATCGAAGAGAACGTCAAGCTGTTTTGGCTCTGGCACAGGCGCGCAAGATTGACGCCATCTTGGTCACGGAATTGACCAGATGGGGCCGCAGCACGATGGACCTAATTCATACCTTGCAGCAGCTTGAATCGTGGCGAGTTTCTGTGATTGCACAATCAGGCCTTCAGTTTGATCTGAAGACGTCACAAGGCAAGCTCATTGCCAGCATAATGGCTTCATTAGCTGAATTCGAACGCGACTTGATTCGTGAAAGGGTCAAGTCAGGTCTGGCCGCAGCAAAAGCCCGTGGTAAAAAACTTGGGCGCCAGCTCGGTCAAAGGGTAAAGTCAGACCGGCTTGCTCCCAGGGTTGTTGACCTGGTCGGTCAAGGTACTTCCTACCGGGGCATTGCCGAGCAACTGAAAATCAGCAAGACGACCGTCACTGAAATCATGAAACGCCATAGGGCAGAGCGCGTTTTGGTCGCCGAAGAGAAACCAGAACGCGTAGCTCGGGTGACATCGAAGGGAGCAAAAAGGTGACAAACAGCGGCGCGAGGGCAATGTTTCGAATTGGAGGAATCTTTGTCTTGTCTGCGGTGCTTTAGCCTGTGCTTTTAGTTTGTTTGCGTGCAGCTATTTTTTGCTTGGCCTGCCAAAATGGAACCTCTATTTGGAGACTACAACCGGTGCCAAAATTTGCATTGAGTATTTCTTTGGCCGTTACACTAGTCTTTGGTAGCGGTACTTGTTTTGCTCAGGCTCACATTCGCAATCTTGAAAACGATCCAGATCGAGACATCAATTGGATGATGGATCTAGAACATCACAAAATTTTGGACAGACAGGCCTACCTGACCAAACTTGAAAAGTTGCGCATGATATTGGAAGGACAGATTAAAGGCAAAGCTGATGCTAAATTGGTTTTAGAGTCGCGAATTCGGCTTTTGGCTGTTTACAAAGCGCTTGGCCTTACCGCTAAGGCAAGTGCTCTAGCTAGTGAGTTTGAGAACTCGCCATCTGAATCTGGCAATTATGTGTTGCAAGATTACTACCGGGGCAATAAAGCAAAATTGGTTGAAGTGCTTCGTCGTTCCTATGAGATGCGCAAGCAAAAGATTGGTCCGTCGCTGCAATGCGCAGAACTAGTTCGAATAGCTGATTTGTATTATGAGCTCAACGATATGGGTTCAGCTGAAAAACATTATAAAGAAGCTTATTCAATTGCTTTGAATTCTATCTGCCATCCCGCGCGACCAGGAGACTTGCCCTATTCTGTCGAACTAGGGGCTTTCAATGCCTATGCCTGCTTTCTCGCTGACCAGAACCGCATTGAAGAAGCTCGTGTGCCGATCGAGAAGGCCTTTGGGTATTGGGAGGCTGGCAACCAATACAGCCTATCCACTGGTTATGGTGGTTTCGATGACTTTGGCGCGTTCTTAACTCTAGTAAAAAAGAAGAGCCCAGCCTTGTTTAATAAACTCTATAAGCGCTGGCAACTGCAAATAGCGAAGTCACCCGCTGTTGGAATTCTCGCTAAAGATGGTCGGGAGATTACCCCTCCTCGCTTTATTAGTGTTAGTGCATTTTCTCAAGGGTCGGCGGTGGCACAAGATAGACTTACTCACAGATTTGGTTATATCGATAAAACAGCAGCCTGGAAGCTACCACCAACTTTTATTGATGCCAATCCTTTTAGTCAGGGCACTGCAACTGCTGTAATATCTCATGGTGTGCTCCCTATTGATACCACTGGGCAATATGCAAGCTTTTCGCTGATTGATGCTGGTGGTAAAGAGGTAAAGAATCTTGGCGATTCTTATGCTTCGCCTTTTGAGGGAGATATTTTTGTTACCAGCAAGAGCAAATACTCTCGTGGCAGTCATGTTTTGTCGAATATTGTCGATAGATCTGGAGAAGTATTGTTTTCTGGTCTTTTCGACAGCCTGTGGGAAAAGAACGGTCATCACTATTCGCTATTTACACCTACCTTTTCAACAGCTAGCGGTTGTGTAATCTCTCAGGGTGGATATATGATTGCTTTTTCTGTTGTAAAAGACGAGACACGTAAAGGGCACTTTAAACTCATTCAAGAAGATTGGGATCCGTCGGCAAAAGACAAATTGAAAGAACAGTACTACGATTACTTTGGCCAAGCGATCAATGTCAGGCAAACAAAAGACGATACTTGCCGCATAGGCTGGGACAACAACGTTACTTACTTGTTAGATCGTGCTGGCAAGAAGATCTCAAAGAACTACGGTCAAATCGAGCGACTAAGTGCAAATTGCTTTAAAGTCTATCAAGAGTCTCATGGTCGCGGCTTGATAGATGCCACCGGTGCCGTTATAGTGGCGCCGAAATACGATGACATTAGAGTGATGAGCGACGGTATGGCGGCGTTTCAACTGAAGCAAAAATGGGGCTTTGTCAATGGCAAGGGCCAAGAAGTGGTACCTGCCAAATATGATGAGGTCGGAGATTTTCACGACGCTGTGACTTTTTATAAGAGGAAATAGCGAATTTTGAGAATTTTCAAGCTGTCTCAAGTATTGGTATCTAGTTTGTGTCTTTCAATGAACGTAGCGGCCTATGCTGCTTACGGCATTGCCGGAGTGATAGACAAGGCAGGACGCACGGTGGTGCCTTGTGTTTATCACCGCGTAGACTACCTTGGCCAAGGTTTCTTCTTTGCTCATCAGCTCAATCGCGAGCACCCTTTGCGAGACTCGAATAAAGGCATTATTTTCAACTACTCTGGTCAGCCTGTGCCGGTGAGAGTTCCTTCTGGCAGCTCATTGGCTGGTGTTTTCTTGCCAGTGGAGGAAGTAAAAACGACTGCCACAAAGCAGCCATCAACAAAATACTTGCCAACTAAAGAACTACCAAAGGGATCCGTGCTTAAAATAGCCACGACCAGCGGTTTCGGACTGTGCAAACCCAACGGAGAATTGGTTTTGCCAGCAGAATTTGGCTTTATCTCTGCTCCTAATGATGGCTGTTATCCTGTTTGGACCGGAACACCGGGTTTGAATATGCATCTGCAATTCATTTTCAATTCCAATACTGGTAAGAGAATTCCCATTGCAAAAGACACAAGGGTTTCAATTATAGATTTTCCCAATGGTAGTTTGCTGCCATTTACCGAGGGCTTTGAAGGCAATAAAGCAGGCTACATGGCCAGAACCGGTGAGATCGTTATCCCAGCCAAGTTCGCTGAGGCAAGAGCATTTGCAGCTAACGGGTTAGCTGTGGTGGCATTTGAAAGAGATGGTCAGCAAGTCTACATAAATACAAACGGAAAGGTGGTATCACCTCTCTATAAAAAGGCTGGAGATTTTGTCAATAACTATGCTGTAGTTGAGAAAACTAATAACATTGAAGGCGAGAAATGTCTTGTCAATGCTAAGTTTCAGGCAGTATTAGGCCCCTATCGAGAAATAGTTCCCCTAAAGAAAAATGTTTTTGCTGTTTGCGAAAACCCAGAGACTGGATACAAAGTCATTGATGCCACTGGCAAATTGCTCTGTAAGTTGCCTAGAGACGTAAACTATATTCGTCCCCTCGAAAACGGCATCATCATGGGTGCCAGCAAAGCAGTCGACGACAATTCCAAATTTACTTTCGTTGACTCCTCCGGCAAGCTGCTCAGTTCTTTTAGTCAGAAAGTATTTCCAGAGTCTTCTTTTGGTTTGACCACGGTGCTTAAAGAGATGCCTAATCAAATGTTTTTAGTCGGCGTTGACGATATCTATGGCAATGTCGTATTGCCGCCTCAGTCTTGTAATCTGAACATTATCACAGGCGATCGCTTTTCTATTTATCAATCTGACACGCATTTTCACAAGGCTATTTGGCGTGATCCGAATATCGATAATTTTGGCTTTGGCGGCTTGAATCGGGCAGAAATATTTTGTGAGTTTCTTCAAGACTTCGATTTAATAGGCATGTCGCGAGAACGCGTTGTTGAATTGCTGGGCCAAACTGAGAATTCTTCAAATATTTGGGAATATCACTTGCTTCGCGCACCTTGCACAGTTTCCGGTGAGAGTATAGAGTTCGATTTCAAAGACGACAAAGTAGTTGCTTGGCGCAAAGTCGTTATCAGTGAATTGGCTCGCTCTCCTGGGCCATGGATTACAACTAATATGATTTTCCAATCAAATTCAAGCAGTCCGTTGATAGCAAAGTCGAGGGTACAATAGTATCGATTCCTCGACTCTTTGTCTCGCTTGAGTGGGTTTGAGTCAGATTCTGAGGTAGCCGATGTTAAGGTTCGCTACGGCACTGTGGAATTTTAACTTTCCCGAAAACGATGGCTGGGACTTTTTCATTGTTGATTACCAAAGGCAGTTGACCTGTCAAAAAATTTTAGCATCATTCCCGAAAAAGGTTGTTTTCGGGAATCTTGGTCTTCGCTTTTAATTGCATGGCAAATTTGTCCAAACTAGTCCTTTCGTTGATGTCCAGTTTTTCCTGACTGTTCTAATTTCGTCAAGCTCGCCCGCTCAGTAGTTGAAAACTTCTGGCTATTCATTTTCTGATAAACCTTCGCTCGTTCGGCCAACGCTTCTTTATCTGAGGAATTGTGTTCGAGAACAAAGTTGAGATCCTTTAATGCCAACTCATATTTACCCAGTGCTGAGTAAGCTTCGCCTCTTGAGAGATGCGGATGGAGACGTTTTGAATCAAGCTGGAGCGATTTCGTGCAATCTGCTATGCACTCTTTGTAATTGCCATTGCGAACCTCCGCGCAACCCCGCGCGCAGTAAGCCATGGCATCATTTGGATCGTTCTTAATTGCATTAGTGAAGTCGGCAATTGATCTCGAATATTTCTTTTCGTCTCGGTATAGTATGCCGCGAGAATAATATGCTTCTTTAAATTTCGAGTCTATGCGAAGAGCTGCATCAAAATCAGCATGTGCTTTGTCGGATTGGCCAATTTCGGTTTCAGCTCTGGCTCTGTTGTACAAAGCCCAATGGTAATTTGGCGACAGCGCAAGGGCCTTATTGCAAGCTGCCAATGATTCGTTCCATTTTTCCAGATGCGCCAGCGAGTGTCCAAGCATGTTGTAGCCTTCGGCATCTTTGGAATCGAGCGCAATTACGCGCTTACAGTCATCGAGCGCTTCCTGATTATGATTTAGAACGTGATTGGTATAGACCCGCTCCATAAGGGTTTCTCTGTCGCTCGGATCAATCTGTATTGCCTTGTTCAAGTCCTTGAGCGCTGATATAAGTTCTTTCTTGAGGTAATAGCAATGGCCGCGTTGTGCATAGGCGAATAGATAATCCTTGTCAATTTGCAGAGCTTTGCTGTAGTGCGCAATGGCTTCGTCATATTTTTTCTCTCTTTGCAACGCCCATGCCCAACCACCCTGATTTGCAGCGAAATCTGGCGCCTGTCTAGCAGCTTCAGCAAACTCTTCCAATGCTGTTGCGTGTTCACCGATTTCTGTGTGGCAAGAAGCTAAAATGGCAAGCATAACAGGCGCTGCGTGATGATTACGCCTTAAATTGGTAAGCGTTTTTATCGCATCATTGAATTTCAGGAGCTTAAATTCGGCCACACCTTTAAGAAAAAGGTCCTCGGGTGCTGTTGAGGAGCTAGTCTCAGTCAAAATCTCTTGCCATTGTTTCTTTGCTGCATCAAAGTTTTTTAGACGGTCAAAGGCGCATGCTCGCCAATAGTTAGTGTTTTTATCGTGTGCCGATTCACTCAGCGCTAAATACTGCTTTAAATCGGCCCGGCCGGCTTTAGTTTTTCCTTTATTGCAGAGGAACGACCCCCGAGCAGATAGCGCTAGGGCAAAATCAGGGAGTTGCGCGAGCACTTTATCACAGTCAGCAATCGCGTCATCGGTTTTTCCAGTCAGACTTTTTATGCGCGACCTCGCTAATAGTGCATCAGCATCAGTCGGATTTTTGCGGAGGGCCTCATCGCAAAAGCTTCGAACGTCTGTCCAGTTGCCATAATTTATGCGCTGATTCAACACTTCAAATGTATGTGACTTTTCTGCAGCGCCAGCGGAGGTGATCGAGACAACGCATAATGAAATGAGCGAGAGCATGCTGATCTGAAAACTTTTTGGCACCATGGCTTTAAGGACCCCTGGTTAAGCTGTACCTTTAGTGGCCATTTTCTAGAATGATAATTTAGGCAGGGATTCTTACTCTCGGATTAGCTTGCGTCCATCAACCACTCGTTTGGAGGCCACACTCGCTCAGTCGGTGTGGCTACAGAAGTTTTTTTGTCTGACTCTTCTATCCTATCACTAGGCCCTTGCACTAATGCCTTGGGTAACTGGCCAGAGTTAATCTGATAGGCCCAGTCCATATGAATGAAACTACTCTAAATGGTTCTAGTGTTTGTTATTTTGAAGTCCTGACCGACGAGAATGCCGGAAACACACTAATGATAGGGAAACTGCGGTAAACAAAATGAGTCTTTTGTTTCCTTGCGCCCGGTGTCAACATTGACATATTTGTCAATGTTGTGGTATGTGTTGTATATATGAATGTCCCGCTATTTAACGAATTTGGTCTTCTGCCAGCTGGCGACTACGGCCTTACCCTTTCACAGTTAAGGCTGAGTTCGCTTGTGCTGCCAGGTGAAGGTGGTCCGGCTGGATGGGATGCGACTTGGCGAGCCAAGCTTGTGGATAACCTTGCAGTGATGGCTAGCCAGCTTTGGACTGTTGGAATAACCAACATTTTCATTGACGGTTCTTTTGTTGAAGACAAAGACCACCCAAATGATATTGATGGCTATTTCGAATGCGAGCTTGCGTATTTAGCTTCCGGTGAGTTACAGCAAGATTTGAATAGGCTTGATCCTAATAAGGTTTGGACATGGGCTCCAGCTAGCCGCACTCCTTATACGAACTCGACAAAGAAGCAGCTGCCGATGTGGCATTTCTATCGCATAGAACTTTATCCGCACTTCGGCCAACCATCAGGCATTGCCGATGAGTTTGGAAACATCTTGCAGTTTCCTGCAGCATTCAGAAAGTCTCGCTCTGAGCACCGGCAGAAAGGCATAGTCAAGCTTCTTCAGGAGAGAACCAGTGATTAAAACAGAAGCAGAATATCAGGAGTGTCTCAAGCGTCTTGAAGAAGACCGGAAGATAATTCGGGCGCAGCAGGAGAAACTCGAAGAATTAAACCTCTCGCAAGATCAGATTGAGCTTGCTATGGACCCGGTACTTTCCTTCAATGCTCAATTGAAAGAGGAAGTGGAATGGTATGAGCGTGTTAAGCGCCGCGATTTTGGTGTGTTTAATCAATTGACAGAGGTAGGACCTCTGCTCGTGGCTCTTAGGATAGCTAATGGAATTTCCCAGGCAGAGCTAGCTAAGCGCTTGGCAGTAGATGTGTCTCAGGTTTCCCGTGATGAGCGCAATGACTACCATGGCATCTCAATTGAGCGCGCAGAGCGTGTTGTTGCTGCTCTTGGTGAGGAGTTGCAGATTTCAGTATCCCAGAAAAGGCACCACAATGATCTTATGGCAGCTTTGTGAGCTCTCCTTTGCTGGTTGTGGTGCCATTTTCTGACTCGCGGGCAAGGCCAGTTTGAGTTTCTCCGTGGATCTCTTATTGTAGTAAACGAAATACCTGGTTTGTTTATGCCCGACGGTTTAATGCTCTTCAGTGGAGAAGGACGATGCGCTTATACAGAAATTCGATACTTGCTGCGATCGGCCTACTATTGTCAATGCATCTAACGGGCTGCGGCCATATCGAAGCAAATGTACCTGAGCAATCGACATTCAAAACGTTTCTCGTGCGGGACCTGAACTCTTACTTTACGACTGTACTAAAAAAGCCTATCAAGGTCGAATATGATTTGCTTAGAAAGGGTCCAACTCAAACTGGGATTGCATACCCGAAATTTTACGCATGGGTGCGCGTTTTCGACGGGAACAAGCTTGTCGAGGAGGGAGCTGTCAGGGTTGCTGCCTGCGACAAGGAAGTCTTTCAAGTTACGGACTTTGTAAGCAAAGAGCAAGTTCAGAAGGACCCGGAAATGCTCCGAACTATTTTCCCGGGTATGCTGTGTCCAGCGATTGTGGCCAGAGCAAACAAATCTATCTAAAAGCTCTTATCAGCCGGTCTTAATTGGTTTAACGTGGCCTTTTTAGCATCACCGGGAATCTGTTTTTGCGAAAAAAACCTGGTCCTTGTGCTCAAAGTCGCACGTGAAGCTACGACTCAGTCTGTTGAGGTTGGCTATAATCGCTAGAGAGATTGGTGATCAGGGCTAGCTGAAAATGACACAAGATTATCTAAGTGCTCATCTTGCTGGAACGAAAATGAACAAGCAAGCTGCTGAGGAGCTTGAGCAAAAGGTTTTCATCAATCCGAGTGATGAGCTTTCTCGTATTGCACTGATGGGCTACTACCCGATAAGAGCAATTTGGCACCAAGAGGACCGTGAAAAGGCTTTAGGTCATGAGCTGTGGTTTGTTCGAAATCACCCTATTCACCCGCAACTCCGCTTTCCTCACTGTAGTTCATGCTCTTCAGCCGATAGTTGATCAACGAGCCTGAGCCGCCACATGCATTCTAGAAGCCTCTAGCAGAATAGCTGTTAGACGACTCAATGCCTTTCGTATCCACTGCTTCAAAGGCAGCTCCATGGACACGCTTGAACTCATTAAGCATGTCGTTGTTCCAGCGCTCATCTGGAGTACCGCTCAGAAACCAGTCACTGCCGTTGTCGGCAAGTATCATTCCATATTTCTTGAGTGTTCGAAGAATCACCTGGTTCTCTGGACTATAGTTTTCAATTGGAAAGTCTTTCCTGAGCCGAAAACGTTGTCCCATTGGCGATAGGTCAGAGCTCGTCTTATCAGAAGCGGCATGGGTGGCCGGCCAAACATAAACATTACGAGTATCTTGAACCGTAAACCTGACTGCGTGGCCCAGATCGCCGCTTGTTTTGACCGCGTCCATAAGCTCATCATATTGCACCAGCCCCGGTGCAATAGGAAGCCCCGCAGCATCCGCAGATGTCCACCCGACAGGTCGAGTGTCGTTCTTAGTTAAATCGAAAATGGCGCCGGAACCAGCTTTGAAAGTTTTCCCAGTGGGTCTGACGTCGAACATCTCATATAGCATTTTCTTGGCGGGATCGAGAACGATTACATGTCGATCGCTTCCACCTTCTATTTTCAAATTTGTCGGTATTGGATATGGTCCTTTGTCGCTCTCATCGGCATAATCGAATTGTGGCTGAACCAATTTTACCGTTGACCGTCCATCAAGCACTGTGATTGGAATACCAATGGCAGTGCCGTCATAGGAGCCGGAACCAAAATCAAGATGCATGCCTCTATCAGCCCCGATGGAGCGAATGTAATTGGCAGAGTGAGAATCGACAGGGAGGCGATCGATTGGAACCTTCCAGACATTATTGTTAGGCATTAGTGATGCCACTGAGGATCTTGTTTGTGAGCTGTCTGGCGGTAGCGAAGAAGACGGTGCGCAGGCTGTGAATAGCGACAAGACGACTGCTAAACAAAGCGACACCTGACCTACATGCGAACGTGCGTAATCGTTGATATTCAAAATTTTCACTTGGGTGGTGGGTTCTTAAAACTGTAATGTCTAGCATACGTGTGTTTCCACCACCATTCAATCGACTTACCTTTTGAATTTAAGCTAAAATTAGCTGAATTCCAGTCTGTATGCCAGTTACAGGCATAAATATTTGCTCTAGGATCACGGGTGAAATGGACGACAGTGATATTGCAGGAAGCCCAATGCTACCTTTGTTGGTTCGTGGGACAGGCCGCAATGTGATGCCGGTATGAAATTAGAATGGCTTGCCATCTATATCGTGAGGCGAGCCCTCTTCATGCAGCGGTAAACCACTTGGCCCTGGTTTTGACCAGCCAGTTTGAGCCGCGCCACATTGTTCTTGTGTGCGTACCGCATAAAATATCGAGCCCTCTTCAAATCACTAGCAATATCTACCTTCGCTTTGATAGTAAAGAGATAATCCCCCTCATCTCCCTATAGTGCCATTCAGATAACTTAACTCGCGCACCGTTAGCTTTATTCTCTTCCCCTCGAGATTTGCTTCTTGCAAGTTTTGGCCGGTGTTAGATTGGGGCGATTGAAACCGTTGGCAAAATGAATTTTTTTCATTGAAAGGATTTCTATGCTTGGTATAGATGGTAGACCGATGTCTCAAGAGTATTACAGGTGCAAAGCCTTGGAAGAATGTCTTTCCAGTGCGGTGCCACTGACCTTCGAAATAAAACCTGCCGCGCCCTGCAACTTCTCGTCTGTCACTGGCGCGGCCGCCAAAATGCTGTTCGCAGACATTGCGGGCGCAGAAATGTTGGAGGCCAGGCGAAAGATCGTCCTTGCGGCTTCGACGCGCTGTTTCCTTGATGCTCTTCACACACCCAGTGGAGTAAATCAACTCCGCGAATCCACCGCATCTAGACTCTCTCGATTTGATCCATGGGTCAAAGAACCGTCCGACCTGGCATTCAAATTGGGCGCCATTTGCTGGATGGCGGCAAGAGATTTTGTCATTAAAGCGGCTCACCTTGTTTTCGCTGCCGAAACTGCGCGCGTATCCGCGGGATCTAGCTTCGCCATGCATCCGGCCTTCGCGCAAATTGAGGGAATGGCGAGCTGCGATAACTGGCCGGAATTGTTTGCAGATTCCAGACAAGTCGCGTTGGCGTTTGCTGCAACGATGATCGCACCAACCAAAGATCGCCGGGGCTTTAACATTCTCGACCGGACTGCCTCTTATAGCTCACCTAGCGTTCTGAGGGTTTTCGAGCCTGCTGAAATTGCTAGATACGTTATCGAAGAACACCTGAGAGAGCTGGTCGCACCAGCTTGGTTCGCGAAGATTATCAGATTCGCGCAGACTCAATGGTCGATCAATTGGTGCGGCATACGAGCTTTACCGGCACAGACTTTATCAACCTGGTGCTCCCTCTAGAGTTTCAAATTGTTCTGGCTTACGAGGGGCTTTACCAATCACATACCGGTAAGCGGCGCAGTGCTAATCCGACTGTGGCTTTCGCGGGCTCTGGTGAAGATGTCTCTACTGCGGCCTGGAGCGGTCTCTATAATAATCTGGTGGCGCAGCGCGAACAACAAGAGCTGCTGCCATTGGTTGCATAGTTTTATCAACCCCCGAAAGGAAAATACAGAATATGTCACCATTTAGCGCAAAAGAGCGTGAAGAAATTTTGGCCCGGCCTGGTGTGACCGCCGAGCTCATAGACGAATTCGAAGGTCTGGTCTCTGAGTTTTTCATGTTCGATCCAGACATGATTACAGCAGAAGAAGAATTGCAACGTCACGGCCGTATCGTTGCCTTGCACGAAATTATGTTTCCGGGCCAGGCCCTCAGTCTTTCTCCCGTAGGCATTCAAGAGACGCCGGTTGCCTACCGCGTCAAGCGCACTGAGGCGTTGCAGTAGACGCCCAGAAGGATAGTCTGCGCAATTGACTTCAAGAAGTGAGAGATAAGCAGCGGCTCCTGTTAATTCTTGCAGGAGCCGCTACCGTCTAAGTTCGATTATTGCACGATCTTCCTGGGTCTTTTAACAATGCTCCCGTCGCTATTTCTTGGTTTTGGGCATACTGTACTGTATAGTGTCTTGCCCTCAAAGGAGAAAAGCTGAAAAAGGAAACTCAAAGATTCGAATAACGTGGCGAGTATTTGGCGAAGATAGGCAGAATTGGTGGTTCTGGCTCATCGGCTCGGATGGCGCCGGTCGAAACCAGCGCCATCCTACGTAAAGCCGCGCGGTGCCTACTTCACTTCGTAACGCTGGCCATTAATGGTGATTTCGAGCAAGCCGAGCAAGTTGATGTTGCGGTAGCCGCCTTTGGCCATATCAAAGACAGTCATGAGAGCCTGGTCAGCCGCGTTGTACGGCTGTTTGCCGCCTTTGAGATGGCTTTTTACCGCGAAGCGTGCCTGCATGTCGCGGCGTTGGCCGTCGCCTCTGCTGGTGAAAGACACCGAAAAAATCTTTCCCTTGCCGTTCTCGCGGTGACTCTTGAGCAGCTCGATGGCCTCGCTGCGCGAAATCTTGGTGGAAGTGCTTGTGGTCGACATTGTTTGTCCTTTGTCAGTCATTCAGACTGGTGTTCACGTACGCCACTGGTTGCGGGTCTCGGCTAGGAGACCCGCTTTGCTAGCTTTTGCCAACGGTCATGCCCGTTCGATTAGTTGTCGCCGACTTCGTAGAGGAACTGAGTGCCACCAATTAGTTTGCGATTGACAGAGGTGCTCTGGATGAAGACATCGTACTTGCTGTCTCGCGTGAATTTGAGACGCACAGCCGCACCGGTAGGTGCAACAGACGGCAAGCCGATGCGCTTTCTCGCTGCGTCTCCGCAATAGAAGTCGCCGGTCAGTTTGTCGCGCAAAATCACTTCTTTGTATGATTGAACCGTTTCAGCCTTGGTGAACTGATAGAAACCGGCGCCTTTCATGAAGCCAAGCCCTTGCTGCTGCACAAACGGTTTGATCGCCATGTCGGTGGATACGGAAAGCGTCTGGAAGCGTCCGGCGGGAACAGTGTCCAGATCCGCTTCTTTAAAGCTCGCGGCGATGGGGCGACCGCTCAGGGTGGCGAAGACTTGATCCATGTTGCGATTCATGCGGCCGCTTCTCTTGACGGTGGCTTCGAATGCCTCGAGTTGCGCCTGGCCAGCCTGCTTGTAGCAGATGGCGCGAACCAGATCAGGCACGGCACCGAACTGATCAAGGGTGAGATAGACGCCGCCGGTTTTCCGAGCCAACTCGCGGTAGAATTTCTGCGAGCCAGGTCTCACGCCGGGAAGGCAATGAACGCCGTAGACGATCACACCCATTTCGAGCAGCAGGTCCAGTTCGTTTTCCCAGTTGAGCGATTGACCGGCGAGATTGACGAAATTCGGCCCATGAGGCACTTCGTCACCGATGATGACGAGAATCTTGATCGCCCCCGCCTTCCAGTTGAGTCTGCGTGCCTGATTGAGCACGATCTCATAGTTGGCATGCGGGCCACCACCATAGGTGTCACCGGCGGTGTCGATGAAGTTGATCAAAGTGCTCTGGCAGCTGGTCAGCGGCTGCACTTTGATGCTATACCGTTCATTGCGATTGGCGTCGTCTCCGTGCACCATCAGACCAATCTCGATCTCGGGGATGCCGGCAAACAACTCTCCTAGCACTTCTTTTTCGTGGCGCTTGAGAGCTGCGAGAATTTGGGCAACAGAGCCCGTTGTGTCTTTCGAAAAGGCAACCTGAATAAGGGCCATATAGAACTCTTCTCTTTCTTCCGCGGCGTGGAACGCCGTGGCTACAACGCTGAGCATTGTCAGCGCGGGTTTCGGGGTAAGCGAAAAGAGGAGTGCCTGCGAAGGGCTCCTCCATTTCGCAATTCATCTAGATTGCTTGTAGTGCTTCAAACTACCGGCCTTTTAAGCCAGTGAGTAAACGTGATTGACGAAAGGTGCTATGCCCTTAGGCAGCCCTGCAACAGGTTCAGCCACCAGGAACAATCCGTCGCTTATGGCTCTCGTTTCCTCGACTGTCGTGAGCTCAGCCCACTTTCCATTCATTACCTTGTCTAGCAGCACGACGTCGCCTGCAAGGCAATAGATCTTTCGCTCTCGCAGCACCGCAGTTAGAACATCATCTTTCTCAAGCGGTAGATTGCGAGCCAGTATGAGTGAGACTGCCAGCAGCCGCAAAAACCAGTACTGGTTTGCAGCTCGACGGTCGATTTCCCGAATGGCATCGAAGAAGGCCACTGACCTGACTTTCGCTTGAAAAGCAGGGGGCAAGCCTTCAAATACCTCAGTGCTTGAAACTTCGCCATCGCGCCAAGAGCGCTGATCGAGCAACGGTTTGATCCTCTGCTCAATCTCTTGTAGCAGCAATTTTAGTTCTCGCTCTTCACTATCTATCATAAAGTCCTTTCTTCTCTCTTTTTAGCGATATCAATTCTTGAGACGCAAATCTCAAAGGCAGCGGCAATTAAAACAACTCTTGGCGTTCTCTAGGTGATTGAGTCTCTGGGGGAAAGAAGGGGGGGTATCAAATTACTATCAAAAAAATTGTCACCAGCGCTTCACTTCTAAAGACAGCGTAACCATTTGATTGGCGAAATTGAGCAAAATGGTGTCGCGCAGATGAAAGTGGTTGGCTCAATTTGGTCAAAAGTGGCTAGGCAAACATTTATTGATCGAGGCCATTTGCGCCTATCTTGCTCGCGATCGTTCTTGGTATTGCTGCTAGCTTGCTGAACAAGATTGGTCGTGGCCCGCTTTCTTAGCTTTTCGCCTGGAGGCAATGGCCAGTAGTATTGTCGCTAACGTCATTAGAGTGGCCACCACGGCAAAGGCATTGTAAATGCCGCAACGATCCCCAATCGCCCCCATGAGTAGAGGGGTGATTAGCACGGCGGTGCCTGTACTGAGCGACATTCGCGCGGCAGCCAGGCCCGCTTTATCTTCAGCAGAACCGAGTGCTTGTGAATAACTGAGCGGATAGATATTGGCCGTGCCGAGCCCGGTGATTGCCAGCCCAATCAATGAAAGAACGTGAGTGGGTGCCAGCCAATACAAGAGAAAGCCGCTCAGTGCAACAATTGATACAGCAAGAAGCAGCGGAGCTACTCTGAAAGTTCTGGCCAGTTTTAGCCCTAGAATTCTGCCAATCAGCATGGTCACTAAGAAGATGCTGATTGCTTGAATGGCATCTTCGCGGGCAAGGCCTTTCGCTTTTTCGAGAAACTCTGATGTCCAGTAGATAATTGACCATTCGCTGGCGACGCTAAACCAGATGACGAACCAATAAAACCAATAGCTTAGTGGCAGTGTTCCAGTGGCAAAGCCGCTTGTGGCGGCATTGAAGTTGTTGAAGACCTTGCGCGATGAAAGAAATATGCAAATGAATAATATGAGAGGAATGGCAAGCGCCACCCGCCAGCTTAGGCCCATGCGCACGCATTGTCCAACTAAAAGCGGGGCGCTGAGGGCAAATAGACTGCCGGCGATATTTGCTTCTGTTATGCCAATTGTTCGCTGCTGGCCGAAGCGTTTAGCCATGATGCTAGTGATTGAGTGACCCATCATGCTTCCGCAGGTGCCACCAATGTATCCAGATAAAATGGTGAAGACTGGCAGCTTGGCTGAAATTAGAATGATTGTTGCTAGCACCACGCCGCTGCAGCAGGTCCACACTGCTCGCGAACAACCAATTTTTCCAATGACGAGATTGCCGAAGGAGCCAGCGGTGATGCCGCCTAGAGCCCAGGCGCTGAAGTGAAATGAGCTTACTGTGTAGTTGAGACCCTGCTCATCGCGCAAGTAGGGCACAACCGGACCCATTGAGGCCAGCACTAGGCAGTAGGTTCCGACTAGTAGATAACCAACCCATGTTGCTTTATCGCGAATGAAAGCGTGCTGTTCGGTCGATAAAGTCAAGATAGGGCCGCCAATGTACAGTGACTCAGCAAATTATATGCGATCAGATTTTTTCTTGGCGATCCATGGCGTTATACTGTTTGGTATAGTTGCACTGGGGTGAAAAATTAGCGTGAGGAATCAAAGGAGGATACAATCCTGCAACTTCAATTCCTCACACTGATCTTTCACTCGTGCGCGCCTAATTCAAGCTAATTGCTAGCCAGGGCTCGTGCTTTTGTACCAAATCGGTAATAAGGCCACCAATTATTCCCGCTGCAGTAGCTTGTGCTGTTTGCCAGTACTCAAGATTTTCTTCCTTGACCCCTTCGAGCCAGTTCAAGTGCTCAGTAGCCATATTGCCCAGTGCAACTAATAGCGACGCAGTGGTTAAGTTGCAAGCGGTGGAGCTAATTGAGGCTATGGTGATAGCCTGCGAGCTTTCCTGTTCTTGTGCCTCTTTGTAGAAGACCTCGGCAAGGCTAAGGCCTAAGCGGCAGATTTCTTTTAGCCTTTTGTTTTGGCGGGCATTGGCTTCTTCTTCAATAGCATGCAAATTGTCTGCCAGGCCGGGGCTATGTGCTGGAAGGGCAGATTTGCCGTTGGCTGTGAGCGCTAGCAAAGAGGCTTTGTGTAAGGCCGACTGGGTGTGCTCGCGCAGTTGATTTTGCAGAGTGCCAATCTTGTTTATTGCTTCCGCCACACCAAGAGTATGGGCAATGCGGTATTCCCACTGCACATCATCGGGCAAGTCCTGCATCTTCTTCATGTTGCTTTTGGCCTGGTCTATCTCGCCTAACATCAAGTCTTCCAGCTGGTTTGCCGATTTTATGAGCAGCAGTGCGATGTTGCTGAAAGTGATAGCGCCTTTGGCCGTAGTCGAATGGTCATAGCGCACCAAGGTGACACCGAGAGCAATAAATTGTTCGCGGCGAAAGCGACATGTCTCTGCGCACAGCTCAAGCTGATTGAGGGCATTTTTCTCGTTCATGATTTTAGGTTTAAAAGTAAAATAATAAGAGTAACTTCCGTCAGTGCCGCAAGTGCTAACAATAAAGGCCGCCTTTGATGGCAACGCTGCCATAAGACAATGCGGCCTCTTGCAACATGTTGCGGCAGGCATCTGCGATGGTGGCTGCAGTCATGGCATAAGCGATAAGCCATTGCTTCTGCGCTTTGGCGTTGTCTTCGCTGAGGGGGTCGAACATTGGCAAAATGTTGATTGCTACTTCGCTCAGGCTGACCGCGCGGTTTAGCATCTTTTGGGCAAAGGCGATAACCGCTGCTAAGGCCTTTCTGTTGACCTGGTCTTCGTAACTGTCGCTTGAGCTGTTGTGCAACGTGTTGTTAGTGGCACTCTCAGCGGTGGCGGCTAAGAGCTCTTGTGCAGAGGCAACAACTTCGTTCAAGGCTTTGAGCTGAGGGGCTATCGTGCTATCTGGCGGCAATCCTGGCTGCGGTGCGTTGCTTTGAGCCATAACAAAGGTCATGGCCTGTAGTAACAACTCTTTGCTGCCTTCACTGAGGCGATTGCTTGCTAGTTTGATGTGTCCAAGCAACTTTGTCAGCGCCAGCATTTCTACCATGAGCTCTTCTCTTTGCACCAAGTCACTGCAGTTTTCAGTGTCGTGGGCTAAGAAGAAAAGCTTGATTCTTAGCTCTTGCAATTCGATTTGCAGCCAGGCGTGCTCGTCTATACATTTTAAGGCGGCGTTGCTCACAACAATCGAGCGATGGTCGTTATTGGGGCGAGCCTGAATGTTTTTCAGGATTTGCCGCAGCTCTTCTGTGCCTTCGTCGTGAGGTTGATGACCACCACAGAAGCGCATAACCTCTCTCAGCATCTCTGAGATTTTGCTTTTGTTTTGCATTGTTTTGTTCGTTTGAAAAAAAAGATGAAAAATTTAATTGACCGGCGACGGCGCAAGCACTTAGCCATTGCTTATGGGCGAGTGCTTTAGCTGTGGAGAACTTGTCGACTTGGTGCAGGCTGTTGCTTGCCATGTTCTTATGAAGCGAAGGTCAGTTCCCTGGTGCCATAGAGCAACTCTAACTGGTTCAGCAGCTCGATTTCGCTAATGGCCGACTCTTCAAAGCATGCAGAGTGCGGATGGCTGCAAGGAGAACTGCTGCTGCCGTTAGAGTTGTAGCCAGAATTCCGGCTGTTCAAGGCAAAGGGAAGCATGTGAGCAAATCGTTGCTGTTCTGCCGATTCGAACTGCGCCATGGTGGCGAGTCCTCTTTCTACTGCCGTTTCTTTCAAATTGTTTTGCGATACTTCTGAGACCAACTGTTCGTATTCGCTTTCGGCCAAGACAGTAAGGGTTAGCACTGCCGAGAGCGCTTGCATTTGTTTAGCTGCTGCTTCCAGACGATTAGCCTGGTGCGGAGTGATAAGGCATTTGGCTGCGGCCAGAATCTGCTCGTCGCTGTAGATTGAAATTTGCGCAATCATGTTAATAAAGTTTGTGCGCCATCAGTTGTTCTGATGGCGCTGGTTATACAATAAATGAATTACTTCTCGTGCATTACGCCAGGTGCGTATGCTTCAAACGCATTACTTCTTAGCAGCTGCCGCAATTTGTCTGCGGCCCAGTGAGATACGCGAGCCGTTGTCACCCAAGCTCAAGACCACAACTTGTGTGCGGTCACCGATTTTGAACGACTCAATTTTGCCGCTTTCATCTTTGGCCAGGTCGCTTACGTGCAACAGACCTTCAACTCCGCCACCGATGTGGAGGAAGTATCCGTAAGTTGCGGTGTTAACGACGTCGGCTTCCACCACAAATCCGGGTTCCAGTGCGCTCAGTGTGCGTTTCTTGCCCAGGGCTTTCATTGATAAAGAGATGCGTTGCAACTCAGGTTGAACTCTGGTTACTTCCACTTCGATTTCTTCACCAACTTTCAAAACGTCATTGGCTTTTCTGCGTGGGTAGCCGCTCACTTCTGTGCGGTAGATTAGACCAGTAACGCCGTTGCCGATGTTCACCAACACGCTCATGTCTTTGTCGTTAGGCGAAGCTTTGATGAACTTCAACACTGTGGCAGCCACTGTGTCGCCGGGAGCAAAGCTAGCAATGTGTTTGCTGGCCACGTCTTTGGCTGCATCTTTTTGGCTCAGTACGACATAGCCGAATTCTCCTCCTTTATGAGGATCGGCGCCCTGCACTTTGGCAGTGATCACCGTGTCGACCATGTTGCGAGGGTCGCTGCCGATGGCCAGTTCAGTGTTTGGGATGAATCCGCGTATACCTTTTAAGCCACCGTCTTCAAAGACAATGCGCACACCAGATACTCTCTGGCTGCGGCGATCCATGGCCAGGGCAAAGATTCTGGCTTCAACGTGTTCTCCACTTTCGCTGATTTCTTTCAGCTTTTCCCAGGCCTGTGCTTGCACGTGTGAAAGGGTAACCATGCCTTCTTTGGTCTGGTTTGACATTACCCAGAAGTTGCCACGTTCGCCAACTGTTAAGTCACCTACTTCGCTCGTCGGTACGAATGCGTCGTATTTTTGACCAATGGCGACGTAGCTACCTTTCTTGGTCTGGATGGTGACTTCGCCTTCAATAAAATCTTTGCGGCTCGGAGTGGCATTCAAGTTGCTGCCGTTCAATAACGCCGTCATTTGTTCGTGTTGGATGCGCGCAGTTTCCAGTTCGTTTTCTTCAAGGAAGAAAGGATCGATTGTTTGCAGGCGGGCAAAGCCGAACAATTTTCTGTTTGCGTTTTTGATTTTCTTTGCTGCTTTTGATGTTACGTTTGACATTTTGATTAGATTTGTGCCCGTTGCCGAGCGATTAAAAATAAAAGAAAGACCTCACCCAAACTTGAGAGAGGGAATGCTCCATCCGCACTTCGCTGCCGGAAGATTGAACAACTTAAGATTAGGCTTGCTGGGCTTTTTGAGAGGTTGGACAGGGGCCTCAGGAAATGAATTGCAAATGGAGTTATGCCACCAATGTAGACGGCAAGAGAGCCTGTACAAAGTTTATTTGGGAGAATCACCATGGATTTTGCCGAATTTCTGGAGCAAAACCCTTTTGTAAACTAACTCGGCTTCTTCTTCGCTTCGGCTCGACTTCGGTGTGATCTGGCGACAATGTTAAGTAACTCAGTTGGGCGATTGATTGAGCGGCCATGACTGGCCGTTTACTGTCGTTTTGCTCGCCGCTTTGGTCGAGCGGTTATAATTGGTCTACGCTTCGCGTTAGCAGTATTTACTAGATGCCATTCCCCCAACTAAAGCTCGCACACAAAGGCATATTGATGGTCGCTCTTCCCCTGGCCATTCAGGGTGGCGTCTATCTTAAGCTCAAGAGCGATTTAGCTGCGTTGCAGCACCAGACCGAAGAGCTTGATGTGCGCCGCGATGTGGTCAATCGCGTTAATCAGACTTTGCTCTATAGCTTTTACGGCTTTCAGTCACTGATGCAATTTAAGCTCTATGGCCAGTCCGCTAATCGTCATTATTTTGAAAAGTACGAGGAGAATCTGATCAAAGGCAATGATGAGCTAGCCGACATCATTGAGAAGAAAGAGCACGATAAAGAGAAGGCGGATCGCCTGCGCTTTCTTTCCCGCGACTATATTGTCGCTCTAAAAGAATCGCAGTTTAACCCTGCTGAACACAATCAAGTGGCGACCATTAGCGATGACTTGCTGCGCAATATTCACTTCCGCGATGTGGCCCGAGAGCTGTTTACAGCCCTCAAAGACCTCGGTCTCTCTGAGCAAGCTAAAGTGAGCGATGCTAGCGGGCGAGAAGAGTCTTATCGCAAAAAGGTGCAACAAGCCACCGACATGACCGTTCTAGTTAATGCCATTGTGGCCTTGCTGTTAGCCACTGTCTTTGTGCGCGGTACTGTTTCAAAGCTCAATATTTTGAAGGAAAACACCAGACGTTTTGCCTCAGACAAGGCTCTGCTTGAGCGCTTGGGCAGTAGTGATGAAATCGGTGAGTTAGACTCGTTCTTTCATAATATGGCTGAGGCTCTTACTGATGCTCGTACCAAAGAGAAGTATATGAACGCTTTGCTCAAAGATAGCAAAGAGCGCCTGGAGAGCTTGATTAACAACATCCCGGCTGCTCTGGTGGTGACCGACGAGCAGGGCCGCATTCAATCGCTTAACCCGGCAGCAGAGAAGCTTTTTGGCTATCAAAACGATGAGCTGAGCGAGCAGTCAATTGAAAAGCTCTTTGCCAAATCGGCGAAGGGTGAGTCGTTATTCTCCAAGCTTAAGTCGGGTACTGGGAGCCATCCAATTGCCCTAGAGGCGCTGTCTTCTGAGCAGGAAATTATTACTGTGGAAGTTGCCACCACTGACTTTGAGGGGCCCGATGGCGCCCGCATTCTGGCCACAATAATTGACGTGACCGAGCGCTACAAGCTTGAGGCTTTGAAGCGTGATTTTTATGCCATGGTCAGCCACGATATTCGCACTCCCCTAACGACCATAAGCGGTGTCTTGCAATTGTCGCGCAGGGGGCGCTACGGCGCTGTCAGCGATGAGTTAGCCAATCGTTTGCGGATGGCGGAAGATAACACCCAGCGTTTGCTTGAAATGGTCGGAAAGTTGCTTGACCTCGACAAGCTCGAAGATGGAACCATCGATCTCAATCTAGAGCCCGTGCCAGTAGCAACCATTGTTGCTGGTGCTATCAACTCTACAGTGACTCAGCGGGAAGAGAAAGGTATCTCTATTTCGGGTCGTGATCATGGTCTCGTTGTCACTTGCGACGAGCACTATTTGACGCAGGTGCTGACCAATCTAGTCGCCAATGCCATTCGCTATTCGCCTGCCGGTGGTGCTATTGCCATAGCCGCTGAAGAGCTTGAAGATTGTGTTCTAATCAGCGTTAGTGACCAAGGTCCCGGTGTGCCTGAGTCTGCTCGCGCGGCCATTTTTGAGCGCTTTAAGCAGAGTGATGCTGCCAGAGATCAAAAGTCTGGATTTGGATTGGGGCTATCTATCTGCAAGTCTATTGTCACCCTGCACGGTGGGCAGATTGGTGTGGATACTGCACCAGGCGGCGGCGCTCGTTTTTGGTTTAAAGTGGCAAAAGCCTAGGAAGCTGAGTCTGAGGCCAGGGAAGCTTTTTGATCGGAGACAGGCGGGTTAGCCCTTCTTGTTTCCAACTTCTAAATCTGTCTCATTTTTACTAGGAAAATGAGACAGATTTGGAAATTGCTTTTTTACAAACAGAAGAACGAGAACTTAAGAGGCTGAATTCTGCAAGACGAATTTTAGGCTTGAAGTTTTAGGTCGCGAGCCTAGCGTCAGCATCCTAGCGCCTGGGGAAGTAAAAGCCTTCCTCATCACTCTGGTTGTTACGCTTGCGCGGCACAAAGTCGGCTAAGCCTCTGTCCTTTTTTGTTTCGCGGCTCCCGCCCTGTTCGGGAGTTTCTGTGCCTGATTGCTCTTCGCTTGGTTTAGTCGGTCTGGGAATTTCAGGAATCGACGTTTGATTGTTTTGTTGTGTGCTGTCTTGATTCTGCATGATTTTGTTTGTTTGCTTGTGAGTTAGAAAATAAGGCAACCGAGCCTTTTTAGTTTGATTAGTCGCTTAATGTAGTGCCGCTCTTGCTGATCTAGCCCTTTGAAGTTGTAGTTGGCTTCATAGACCTCGATTTCTAGTTTGCGCTGGCGAGTGTGCAAAGCGGCGGCATAGTGCAGCTTGTACTCGGGTTCTTGCTGCGAGAGCCAAGTGTGAAAGCGCTCAAGCCTGAAGGTTGCGGCAGTTTTTCGCTTGATTGCTTCATTGGTAAATTGGCAAGCGCTTTGCCAGCAGTCAAGGGTGTTTTTGATTTCCGTGTTCAGTTGCGGTCGGGACCAAATTCCCACGGATGCTTTGCGAAAAAGTCGGATTAGGCGACGCAGTAAACCGATTTTCTTCTCAGCCTGATTGAGTAAGGCGGTGGACTGGCCCTGCGGTGATTGTTTGTCTTGTGCCATGGTATCGGTCTTAGATGTCGGTCTTAGATGATGGTCTTTGATGTTGGTCAATAGTAAGAGCGCTTTCTGCCTATTTGGCAGATGAAAAGTACTAGATTGGCAATTGGATAGCTTTCTTTGGGTTTCCGGCTAATTAAAGGGAGGATTTGGTTATGATAGGTACGCTCAAATGCTAACAAGAAGCTTGAGTAGTAAGGAAGTAACTAGGCCCTAATTCTGCTAATTTGTTGTTCTTGATCTTACTCAGTTCACGCCATGCTCGAAAGGAGCAAACAAAATGAAATTCTCCGTCGCTCGTTCGCTCTCAGCTGCGCTAGCGCTCTCTGCTACGCTAACTCTTTCTGCTACGCTAACGCTTTCAAATGCCTTGGTGCTTTCTGCCGCATTAGGGTTCAGCCAACCAGTTTTCGCTGCTACAGTGAGTGACCCGGCACAATTCATTCTGGAATATTATGCTGCTAAGGCTAAGACCAAATTCCCTCTGGAAGTGCATGGATATTTCTCTAAGCGCATTGTAGCGAAGCAATTAGAGTTTGAGAAAGAGCGCAAAGAAAAGCCTGAAGAATTTGCCATGATGATGAAATTGGCCGAAGCCCTTGGTGGCAATGAGCCGAGCAAGATCAAAGTGGTAGGCAAAGATGCTGCCCTGAGTACAGAAGCACGCCAAATCTATGATATTGAGGCCGTGGAAATTCCTAAGTCATACAAAGAGATGATGAAGCCTGACGCTAAGTGCTCGCTCAAGGGTCAGGTAGCCTTAGTCAAAGAGAATGGCGAGTGGAAAATCGATAAGGACTTCTGGAAGTTTGAGAGTGTCGGCAAAGATGGCAAGTTTAGCCAGTCTTCTGGTTTGAATCCCGATCGCGATGACAACAAAGCTGACGCCGGTTCGCCCGGCCGAGACGGCGGGGCTTCGTCGGGCGGTATGACTTCTGATGATGATAAGAATTGGAGCCCGAGCGAGACTGATGATCTTTTAGATCGCACCATGAAGCTGTGGAAGCGCGATAAGTCACTCTCTAGTGCTCAATCTAAGGGCAAGAGTATTTATGCTGCCATTAAGATTGATAAGACTGGTGCGATCGTCGATTTGCAAATTGGTGGAGAAAAGGCCCAGCCCGAGGCCGAAGAGCAATTGCGTCAATTCTTCACTAAGGCTCAGCCATTTAAGCCTTTGCCTGCCAGTTATGCTGGCAAGTCAAATGCCTGGATGATGTTTGATTGGTCTGACGGTGGTGAGGCAATTTCGGGCCCTTACTTCAGTGAAGGTCCAGTCTCTGACTCTATTATTGATAAAATTCATCACAAAGTCGATAACTAGGAAAAGACTAAACTAGAGATGTTGTCTTTTCTCAAAACCAGGCTTGCAGCCAAGATTGCTTTAACCATGGCTATTCCCGTGGCGGTTAATCTGCTGCTCTATGGTGAAATGCAGAGGCAGCTTGTTTCGCTAGAGCGGCTTACTGACGAGCTTGCGGTTCGTCGCAATATCGTGCAGCATACCAATGACATTGTTATCGCAAATTATTTTGCTATACAGTCGTTGATGCAATTCAAAATGTTCAATAAGCCCAGTGATCGCCAAGCCTACCAGGAGTATCTCTCTAAGTATCGCCATGAGCTTGATACCCTAGCTGTCTTGCTCAACGGCCGTGCTGCCGATAGAGAAGTGGGGCTCAATTTGCAGAAAGTTGGCCGCCAGTATTTGTCGGCCCTCGATGGTTCGCAGTTCAGCCCCAACGAGCATAATCAGGTTGGTTCTTTCTTTGATGATCTTGAGCGCAATCGTAAGCTCAAAGATGCAACGGTTGTCTTTCTGACTACTCTAAAAGATGTCGGTCGTAAAGCACAGAAAGATGTAGAACTCGCTAGCCTGCAAGAGAGTGAATCGCGTCTTGGCTTCAGGCAATTCTGTCAGTTTGTTATTTTTGCCAATAGCTTGTTGGCCCTGGCTATGGCCATTCTCGTGGCGGCCTTGATTGTTCGCCGAATCAATGTGGTGCGGGCCAATGCCGAACGGTTAGCTCGGGGGCTGCCGCTACTTTCGCCGCTCAATTCTGCCGATGAGATTGGCGCTCTCGACAAGACATTTAGGCAGATGGCAGCTGCACTCGATTCGGCTCGGGAGAGAGAGAAAGAGATGCTCTCAACCATTGAAGAGTCTCGCGATGAGCTGGCCATGGTAATTAATAAAATTCCGGCGGCTTTGTTTGTAACTGATCAATTAGGTAATGTTGAGTCACTGAATACGGTGGCAGAGCAACTCTTTGGCATTGATATCAGTTATTTTGAAAATGCCAAGATTGAGAAAATATTTCGTCTCAAAGTGGCTGAGAAAGATGGGCTATTTGCCCGACTTATGCGAGGCTCTAAGCCAGTTGCCTTGTTTGCTGCTGGCCCTGATGGCGAAGTCGTGCCGGTAAATGTTTCGGTGATTGAATATCATGTGGCAGGTACGGCTAAGTATTTGACTACCCTGGTTGATGAGACCCAGCGCCTGATTTTGGAACAGGCCAAAGGCGACTTCTTCAATATGGTCAGCCACGATATGCGCACACCGCTCACTAGTTTAAGTGGTGTTCTGCAGATGACTTTGGCGGGAACCTATGGACCCTTGCCCGATGTGGCTCAGTCTAAGTTGGAAATTGCTAGAGCAAGTTCAGACCTGCTGCTGAGCATGATTAATCGTTTGCTCGAAATCGAGCGCATTGAAAGCTCTAATCTAGAGTTGAAGATCGAGCCTCTTGATTTTGCTGCTCTTGTGAGGCAAGCCGGTGATTTGATTAGCCCTCAGCTTGAACCAAAAGCTTTGCGCTTAGAGCTTGTGGCTCAGCCTTGTGTCGTTGCCGCCGATAGTCACTATTTGCTGGAAGTGATTCTCAATTTGCTCACTAACGCTATTAAGTATTCACCCCAGAAAGGCTTGCTGTCTATGTCGTGCCGAGTGACGAAAGATGCAACTCCGCTTGTACTCTTTGAGCTTAGCGATCAGGGCCCTGGGGTTCCGGCTGACAAAAAGGAACAGATATTTGAGCGTTTCCTGCAAAGCGATAGCAGCCGTGACCGCTCTAGTGGCTTTGGTTTGGGGCTTTCTATTTGTCGGCGAATTATCTTGCAGCATGGTGGCGAGATCGGCGTAAAAGATGCCGCAACCCGTAGTGTAGACGGTGCAAAAGGTGCAAAAGATGCCTCTGCCGGCGGTGCTATCTTCTGGTTTGCCTTAAAAGCCGCAACTAACCCAAGCGGTAGCCAAAGCCTTTAATAGTAGTAATTAGAGGATTGTCGCTGTCAGTGTCGATAGCTTTACGAATGCGCAGAATTACTGAGCGCACTGCTTCATTGGTGGCATCTGAATCTGTGGGCCAGGCCCGAGAAAGCAGTTCTTCTCCGGAGAATACTCTTCCAGGATTACTCATTAATAGCTCAAGTACAGTAAATTCTTGGGGGTGTAGTTTGACTAACTCACCTTTGAATTTGACAGTCTTGTTGCGCTGGTCGAGTTCTAAATTGCCCACAGTTAGTGGCTTGTACTGCAAGGTTTGAGGGCGGCGAAGCAAGGCTCTTACCCGTGCCAAGACTTCTGGTAAGGCAAATGGTTTAGTGAGATAGTCATCGGCACCGCTGTCCAAGCCTGCCATTTTGTTGACTACAGAATCCATGCCTGTGAGAAAGAGCACCGGTGTATTGACGCCAGCGGCACGCACTTCGGTACAAAGATCTAAGCCTGAAGCCTGGGGCAGTTGCCAGTCTAAAATCAAAAGATTGTAGCTATTTTGAGCGAGCTTGGCTTTTCCCTCTTCCGCTGAGTGAACTACCTCAACCTCGTAGTCTGCCGCGCGCAGGCAGTCTTGCAAGACCTCGGCAATTTTTTCATCGTCTTCCACGACTAAAATATGTGCTGTCATTATCTCTCAAATTGCAGTAAGTGCATCAGCAATTGTAGAGCCGGAGTGGGAGATTGTCGATTGGCACAGCGCCACTTCAGGTAGAACGGCAACTTGTGGCTGTAGTGCTCTTGTAGCATTTCGACTATAGCGGCCTGCTGTTCGTTGTTTGCTGCTTCGAATGCTTCTACAAGTGGTTCGATGGCTTTTTCATGTTTGAGCCAGCCGAGCAAATAGATTGCGGCCAGGCTTCTTTTGCTAGCTATTAGTGGGCTTGAGGCTGCTCTGCTCGACGTCGACAAGAATGAATCTGGTGACGATGATAATGAATCTGGCGAGGGCGGGGCGGCTTCGACTTTAAGTTCGCTTATCAGATTTTTGAAAGGGGCGCGCTTGGCTATTTCTTTGAGAACCTGTTTGGCGCGATTGATGCTCAAGTGCCCCGAGCCAGTGGCGACATTCTCAATCATCATTTGCACAATTAGTGCCCTCCATTCGGGGCTTTTGGCGGCAAATTCTAGGGCTAGGTTGAGTATTGGTGTTTCGCAGGTCTTGAGCTTAGCGGCGGTGGGCATCGTGCTTGAAATAGAGGCGTTCTCGATGGCGCGAATGGTGCGCAGGGCCATGCCAATGGCTGTTTCCATCACATGCAAGTCGCTGGCTCTGGCGGCTACTGCGATGTACATGTCTAAACGGTCCCGGGGCGAGAGCTCCTGGGGTTCGATAATGAGCGGAGTGCTGGTGACTGCGGCGCCTCTTGCTCCGGCTCCTGCTCTTGCCCTGGCTTCTAGTGCCGTTGCGGGATTATCGCTTAAGCTGCTATTGCCGCTTTCGCTGTAGCTTTCAATATAGTTGGCTACGGCCGACAATGAGGCTACCGCGCCTTCTGAATATTCGTTGATTGACATTGGCTTGGCCACCTTCGTTTGATTAGCTCCATATAGCGAATGTAATTTGGCAAAATGACAATTACGTTACAGTGCCTCAACGCCGCTATAATCTCTCTGTTGGCTTGGGAGTTTCTGGCTTGTCAAAGGTTCTAGTAGTCGAAGACGATCTATCTATTGCTCAAGTAGTCAAAGATGCTTTGACTGAAGCGAAGTACATGGTCGATATGGTGCACAACGGTGCCGATGCCCGCGCCTATTTGAACTCGGTCAACTACGATTTGATTGTGATGGATTGGCAGCTGCCCGATAGCACCGGCATTGAGCTGACTACTGAGTTTCGGGGCAAGGGCGGAGCCACGCCGGTATTGTTCTTAACTGGGCGAAATAGCGTGCCCGATCGCATTACCGGTCTTGATTCTGGCGGGGATGACTATCTCACCAAACCTTTTGACATCCGCGAATTATTGTCGCGGGTGCGGGCTCTTTTGCGCAGGCCCACTCCGGTCACATACAAATCATTGAAAGTGCGCGATTTAGAACTTGACCCGGTGCAGCATGTGGTCAATCTCAATGGTAGTGAGATCAAGCTCTATCCCAAAGAATTTTCTTTATTAGAATTGTTCATGCGCCATCCCCAGCGAGTCTTCTCTGGTGATGACTTGCTTAGCAAGGTTTGGCGGACAGATTCTGATGCTTCCATTGAAACTGTGCGCACAACAATTTTGCGCTTGCGCCAGAAGATAGAGACAGACCCGGATAATCCTCTGGTGAGGACGATCCGGGGCGTCGGTTATCGCTTAGAGCCGTAGGCTTGCTATTGCAACTGCACTTGTCCTTATTCTTGTTCTTGGGCGCGTAGTTGATCCATGCGGGCTTTGAAAGCTGGATTGATTGCTTCTAGCTTTTCAATATTGTTGGAAACCGGCATGATGAAGCCTTCGTATAGACGGTGCGTGCTGTGTCCGGTTGTGATGTTCTTCAATTGGCCTGCAAGCAGGTTCATTTCACGTTTTTCATCAGCAGTATAGTGGTGGTCAATTTTGATACCGAGCAGGCGGCAGGCTACGTGACTGTAACCCTCATTGGGTCTAAGTGTTGCCATGTCATCTAGACGATTTTTTAGATCGCTATCGCAGACATCAGTTTTCTTGTTTTGATTTTTCTCCTTTTCGGTGCGGTCGAGTTCTTCTTGCCTTTGTTGTGCTTCGAAATTGCTTTGAGTCTCTGAAATGCCGTCTTTATCTACATCTTGATGGGGGGTGAAATCATCTTGGGGGCTATAGCCAGCTCGGCGATCAATTTTGTCGATGTTGATTCCTCTGAAGGGGCCATTTTTGATAGTGGGCTGATCGCCTTTCAATAGACTGTAGACAAAGCGGGCGTTGCGCTCGTTGTAGACTTCGTCTTCTTGGCCATTGGCAGCCCGTTCTTTGTAGTCGTTCAAAAAGGCTTTGTAGTCGCTGCGGCTGAGGCGGCCGTTTTCTTTATGCGATGCATCGAGGGCATGCATTAAGGCACCATTGTTCTCATACAGAGGTGAAGCAGCATCAGCTGTCATGTCATGCTTAAGCTCGCGTTTGCCCTGGCGATTGTTTTGTCTGTCCCATTTGTTTAAGTCAGCATCTTCGATTGCGTCTCTATCAAATTCCCAGGCCTTTTTCGTGTGGGCAACTTGGTCGTAGAAACTTTTGTTGCCTTTTGGTGATGGCACTGTGCTTCTGAGATTGTCGGCAAAGATTGATTCAAAGGTCATGCCCTGGCCGTTTGCTTGGCTTTCATGCGATTGGGCCAGCACATCTAGTACTTCATTCTTACTAACGATGCCGTTGCCATTGTGATCGAAGGCCCCTTTGTTGTCTCTGACGAAAGCTACAGTCATGCTAGGAAGGTGGCCAGTGCGCTCCAGTTCTCCAGCTACGCTCTTCCAGTAGTTGTCGTGTTGCTGAATCGATTTGAAAGAACCATCATTTTTAGTGGCTTCAAATTCGTTGCGCATGTTCTGCACTGCTGATTCAGGGCCGCCTGCCAGGGCGTGGTGATAAAGTGTTTCGGCGTTCTTTACCGGATCTGGCTGGTCGTGTGACATGTGAGATTCCTCCAGTAGGAAGTGTTCGGGGGAGATTGGGAGGTTCGCGCCTCTCAGTGATGTCAATATAGGAAGCGAATATAACAACTGCATTGCAGTGTTTGTTTTTCTTGGAAAATTGTTTGCTGCGAGAATATATGGAAGGGTTAGCTGTCACGTCAATGTTATTTAGCAGCAGCATTATGACAGTGCGAAGGCTGGTAATTTAAAAGTTTCATCGGGGGATGGAAGTGGGGGAGACAGGTAATACTGTCTCTCTCTCAGTTTTGGGGTTTGTTCGCCAGTCCCCTATCGCTTGAGCCGTCATTATTGTGGGTACAATTTCTTAGATGGTGTCCTTTAGCCTCAGGTGTCACTTCTATGCCCCGCGATACAGTAGCCGGTTTACATAATCACAAGCGTGATGCTGAGCCAGAGCGTGGCAGAGATGGCGGTGCTGGCGTTGGTTATACTGCTGCCGATCTCTCCTCTGACACCTGGCATATGATGCGCCCCGAAAACTCCGTCAAGGAAAAGGGCACAAAAGTCGAGTTTCCTGATCCTGAAAAGGTCGAGAAGGGCACTACTGTTCCGATTTCGGTTTCGGTTGATGGTGCTCCGCGCAATATCTATATGCATGTTCCTGAAAACTATAATGCCGCCGAACCAGCCGCTGTGCTGGTTGTGTACAATGGTTGGGGTGACAAGCCCGGCCCTGGTGGCACCAAGGCTGGCGCTGCCGGCTTAGAAGAGCTTACTGGTTTAAGTAAAGAAGCCGATAAGAACGGCATGTTTGTGCTTTATATGAACGGCAATCCTAAAAAGGATCTTTCGTATAATAACGGCCAGTATCCCTTTTCTAAAACTGATGATGTCGCCTATACCACTGCTGTACTTGATCAATTGAACAAAAACTACAATATTGACTTGGAGCGCATTACTTTGACTGGTTATTCTCAGGGCTCAAGCTTTGCCCACAAAGCCGCTGCTGAGTTGCCAGAGCGGTATAGACCAGCAAACCTAGTCGATATCAGTGGCTGGACAACTGGTAAGGAAGCAAAGGTACCCGCTGGTATGAATTTCATGTCAATTCAATCTGAGAAAGATACAGTGGCGCCGGTTGATGGAAGATGGTTTGGCTTGCATATGGATTCAGAAGAAAAGACCCTGCAACGCTATCTCAAAGGCAATGGCCTTGATGTAGCGAAGGCCGTTGTGGCAGACGAATCATCGACATCGGTGCGTGAGATAGTATGGGATGCCCCATCGGGAGCCAAGATTAAGAGTATTACTATCCCTGGTTTCAAGGGCCACGACTGGCATGGTAGTGTGGGCTCGGAAGCGCCTGTTAATGCCACCAAGGAACTAATCGAGTTTATTCGAAATAAGAGACGTGGAAGTTAAAACCTTATCGGTTGCGATTATTGGTGGTGGTCCTGCTGGCCTTATGGCGGCGGAGGTGCTCATCAATGCGGGCCTGCGTGTGGACGTTTATGAGGCCATGCCGACTCTCGGGCGCAAATTCTTGCGCGCGGGTTTAGGTGGATTGAACATTACCCACAGTGAAACGTTCACTGATTTCTGTTCGCGCTATAGCGACAGACAGTGCCACATGCAAATGTTTCTCGATGCTTTCCCTCCGGACCGTCTGCGCCATTGGGTGCACGGGCTTGGTATCGAAACTTTTGTTGGTAGCTCCGGCCGGGTATTTCCTACTGAGATGAAGGCTGCTCCACTTTTGCGAGCCTGGGTTCACAGATTGCGCGCTGCTGGTGTGCAGTTTCATTTGAATCACCGCTGGCTTGGCTTTGATAGCGAGGGGATGTTGCGTCTGGCCAATCAAACAGAAGAGTTCTCTTTGCGGCCCAATTGCACCATTCTTGCTCTTGGCGGTGCTAGTTGGCCTCAGCTTGGTTCCACTGGCACCTGGGTGCCCTGGCTGCAAGAGCGCGGCGTAGAGGTTGCCCCCTGGCTCAGTGCTAACTGTGGTTTTGATGTTAGCTGGAGCGCGCATTTGCGAGAGAAATTTGCCGGCTCTCCTCTTAAGTCAGTGGCGCTTACATTCAAAGATTTGCAGGGGAAGAGCGAAACTCGCCAGGGCGAGATATTAATTAGTGAATACGGCGTGGAAGGTAGTCTCATTTATGCCTTCTCGCGGCCCTTGCGTGATTATCTCAATGTGCACGGTGAGGCTACTTTTACTTTAGACCTTTTACCTGCTCGCAGCCCCGAACGTGTGCTTGCTGACCTATCGAGGCCACAGGGCTCACGCTCGATGTCGCGTCATTTGCAGACCTGCCTTGGTGACAACGCTTTGAAGAGAGCCTTGCTATACGAAGTGCTCAGCCGTGAGCAGATGGCTGATTCGGCCGCTCTAGCAAAGTACATAAAGGCTTTGCCAATCACTGTGCGTTCTACTCGCCCTCTGGCTGAAGCTATTAGTACCGCCGGTGGTGTGTGCTTCAATTCTGTTGATGAGAATCTTATGCTCAAGGCGTTGCCCGGGGTTTTTGTCTGTGGCGAAATGATTGATTGGGAAGCGCCTACAGGCGGCTATTTGCTCAGCGGTTGCTTTGCCACTGGTAAGTGGGCCGGGCAAGGGGCACTACATTGGTTGCAAGATAGTAAGATAGAGTCATTATTAGCGAGCGGTGAATAAAGTAATGTCCAATGAACCGGGCACTGCCGATGATGGCGCCAAGTCTAGTGAGAGCAGCGAATCTATTGGTACTTGCTTAATGCTAGAGGATGGCTCGTTGATTCTGCGGCTGCGAGCCACTAGCGGCCCCGATGCTCCTGTTGATGTTGCTGGTGTGGTGGGCTCTGCCACTCTTACTTATGCCTGTAGTGATCCCGCTTATGGCGAGATTCTTGAGCATGTCAAACCGATTAGTCCTGGTGAGACCAAGCTGGTTGCGCCCTGGCCCGACTAATTGTTTTTTGCGAATAGTTTCTCGCGAATATTCTATTGTTTCATAAAATCGCGAATCAAATTGTGGAATTGAAACACCCCAGCTTCCCAGGTTGGCGAATAGCGACCGGTGTCGTAAAGCCTTGAGCGAATGCCTCTTTGCACTAGTTCGACAACTTCTTCGTCTTCAATCTCCGTTTGGTTAATGTCTTTGGTGGAATAGTTGCCGAAGCGTTCTTCCCTCCAGACATAAGTGAGGAAGCGAATCTTGGTAGTGTTGTGGCCCTGCGGCATAACAATATTGACCGATAAGCCCCAGGGGTAGAAATTGAACATCATATTGGGGAAGAGCCAGTAGTAGTAGGCGGCTATGAGCTGACCGTGATCCGGAGATGATTCTGGCAGATCAAAGGCATCCTCGGCTTTGGAGGCGACACCAATTTGCACATTGCAATATGGATGAAGATCGGTGTGGTAGGCCTTTGTATCAAGTAAGCTCACGAGAGAAGGATGAATGAAAGGAACGTGTAATCCTTCTAGATAGTTTTCGACGTAGAGAGCCCAGTTAGCGTTGACGAAGTAGTCGCGCGATAGCTCTGGCGCGAATTTAAATTCATCTAGAGGCAAGAAGGCTAGGCGCTCTTTCATTTCTCCGATGAGTTGATCGAGTTCAATGGCTGGTTTGATTCCGGCGAACAACAAATTTCCCCATGAACCGAGCGCCGCGTGGGGCAAATTGTCTGCTGCTGAGGGAAAGTCTTCTGCTCCTTCAAATCCTGGTGCTGACTGATATGTTCCGTCAGAGGCAAAGCGGCGACCATGATAGCGGCAGCGAATAGAGCTGTGTTGACAGTTTTCTTCAATCAGGATGCTGCCACGGTGCGTGCAAACATTCGAGAGGCAGTGCAGCTTCTGATTGTCTTTGGTGAGCAAGAGTGGCTCGTTGAGGCTGCCTTCAAGTAAAGTGATGGGCGCCATTGAGCCCGTTTGTGCCGGAGCGCCAAAAACCGTCTGGTTGGTGCCAATAAACTGCCAGGAGCGAGCAAATATTTGCTCAAGGCTAAGATCATATTGGGCCGGGTCGAGATAAAAGTTCGAAGCCATTGTTCTGGCTCGCTCAACGGTCTCTTGGCGAATTTTCTGGCTAGTCATCTATTTACCTGTTACTTTTCATCTTGGTGAAGGGCAAGTTATTTTACTCTGATTGGCAGTTCTAGATCTTAACCAGCTGTTTTCTGAATACCAGGCAATAGCTATGATCGTAGCCGTATCCGCAGTCGTCCGGCCAGGACATAACAATTTCACCTTCAAAGTGGAGCACCCCTGAAACCACCTGGGCAATGTCCCAGGCTAGAGTTGTCACTGTGCCATCTTCGTGTTTCAAATTCGACACTTCAAGCACGGCTCTGCCATTGGGTTTGAGCTTATCGGCCAATTGGCCATAGATTTTAGTGAGATCGCTGAGGTAGGCTCTGTAGCCCTCACCGTCTGCATCTAGTAAGGTCGTGTAAGCGGTAAAGGGGTTCTCTTTGTGATGTTTGCCCATGTATGGAGGCGAGGTTATGGAAAAATCAAGGGCTGGAAGAGCTAGTGAATTTAGGGCCCTTGAGTCTCCAAGCAATGCCAGGTGCGGTTGTTGGAGAATAGACTGGACATATTGATGGCGCTTGCTATCAAATTCAACGCCATAGCATGTGCGCTTCAGTCGTTCTGCCACCAATAATGTCGTGCCGAAACCCATGAATGGGTCAAGGACCACGTCGCCTTCTTTGCTGAATTCTTGCAAGAAATGCTCAACTAGGGCCTCTGAATAGCGCACGTCTTGATTGGCAAACTCGGCTGGCAGTTCTTTGCTATGGCTATTTTTCAAGGAAAGAAAGGTTTTCAAATTTATACCGAAACTATAGTGTGACACTGAAAGCGATTAGTCTTTGCCAGCATTATTTTAGCCTGATCGCTAAATAGGGAGCTGTCTGTCGACAACTCCCTATTCTCAACTAGCTTCTTTTAGTGTGACTCACCTGGTGGATTGCCTGGTGGGATTGGAGGCGGTGGACAGTTTGGCAGCGGCGAGGTGAACTGCCATTGCGAAACCTCAGAGTCACATGCTCTGGCCGAACCATCAGGGTTGGTTTGCCCCTGTGCTCTTGAGCAATCGAGCACATTGCCTTCTGATTCCGGATCGCCAGCTTTAGGCGGTTTGCGGCAGTCTGCCTGAGTTGAGTAGGCGTTGTTGCGTGCCATTACCGACCAGTTGATAGTGCAGGGATTGCTTGAGGTCGGCGGTTCTTGATAGACATTTAGAGCTTGATAGTTGAGCTGTCCTCTTAAGATTGATTGAGGGTTTGTTGTAGCGTTGGGTCCGCTGTTGGCGGTGCTCACCAAAACCATGCCGTCTCCAGCGGTTGAATCGCCTCGGACTATCATGCGGAAGTTGCGCGTTTGCGAGGAAGGCACGACGCTCTGAGCGTAGACTGGTTGGAAGATACCGCTGACATCAGACATCGCTATGTTTATGTTTGGTGGAACTGTACCACCAACAATATACATGCTGCTGTCTACCCAGTTCTTTGACCCACGAGCGTTGCTTACTTGACCTGTTGGTACTGGGTCTGTACCTTCAATGCCAGCGTCAGTTGCCGCAGTTTTGGGGGTGAAGAAAGGAATATTTCGAGCAATTAGGAAGTCGCCCGCTTTGTTTTTCTTTGTGCCCATGGCCGTTACGGAAAGAAGATTGTTGATGATGGTATCAGTTACTCTTACGCCCATCTTACCGTTGTTGGCAGCAATAGTAGCTCTGTCGACCACGGCCTGGTATTTGTTTACCAGGGCCTGGGCGGCGTCAACTTCAGCTTGCGCCGCTTGCACTTGCGGATCGCTAGAGTCGTTATTGGCATTCTGCATGGCCCTTGTCAGAGCCGCCTGAGCTGTAGTCAGGCGAGCATGTGCTTGAGCCAAGAGCGGACGGTACTTGGTTAGAACTCTCTGAGCGGAAGCGTCTGTATCGTTTGAAATGCGCTTCGTTTCAAGAAGTTCAGTCTCTAGATCGTACAAGTCTTTAACAGGGTTGCCATCAGTAGTGGTGGCGTTACCTTGTTTGTCCATGCCGGTGGCAAGAGTAGTGCTTTGTGCTGCCCAAGCTAATTGCTGAGGCACACTGGCTTGCATTCTGAATGTATAGGCCTGATCCACAAAGACCTGTCTGTTAGAGTTATTGTAGTTAACCAGCGAGCGCGGATCTCTTCCTGGAGTCATTGCCGTGTTAGCGTCAACTAGGTTGAAAATTGCACCGTAAACATTGTTAGAGTCTCCAACTGGAGGTCGTTGAGCAAAGGCCGGTTGTTCTAAGAAGGACCTGACAAGTTGGTTGGAACCGGTATATTTTCCTGTTGAATTGGGGCCAGAAGGCAAGATTGCCACGGTTTGACCCACAGGAGTATTGCGCATGTCAAGGTTGCGCATAGCCTTCACTACTGATTCAACGTTTGGTTTGATTCCTTCATTCTTCAGCCAGTCGTAGACGAATAAGCTGAGCGAAACACTGGGATTGTCTGCATTGCGACCCATGTAATTTGAGCGGCTGATGGAACCAGAACCGGGGAATGCACCGCCATTGGCGCTGAAGTAACCACCGTTACCGCTCCAGGGCGCCGAGCTTCCACTTTGGTTAATCGTCGATATCTGTGAGGCATTCATGATACCCAGAGGGGTAATAGTGTTACCAGTAAATGGTGCTGGACTTCCTACTGGTGGCATACCTTGGGGGAATTCTATACGCAAGAGTCCGGAGGTGGCGGCCAATCTAGGACCACCCATTTGTGCACAGGCTACCGAATTGACTATGCCAGAGGGATTTCCCTTTCCGGCTTCAGGAGCTACTGCGGTTGCGCGCTCACGTGCTGAGATCTTCACTACCGCAGGAATCACCGCCGCATTGGCCGTTAGGCTTTCAAACAGGCCTTTGTCCACAAGACGTACTTGCTCTGCCAAGTTCGATAGCATGACCGGTCCTACTGGTGATGGAATATCAACCTTGGCCCGGTAGAAGCGCGTGCCATTGACTCTAGCGAGCCAAGCCTGATTGCCACCCAGGCCGTCCATGCTCTCAGGGTTCGGGCATGGTGTATTGGTAACACCAGAAGCGCCGAAAGAGGTTTTTAGATCGCCAACTTCAATAGAGAAGTCGGCTGGTGTTAGGTCTCTATAGCCAGACGACGAACGTCTGTTGTTGGCATTGTAAGCAGTAGCAGCTGCCTTAAGAAGGTTCGCTCCACTTATTGTGCGGCCGTCTGCATCTTGTGCTGTACCGCCTGCCATGTAGGTGTTGATTGCTTTAGCTAGGTCTCTAGCTGCAGCCTTGGCGTTGTTGAGATCTTCTGTCGCAGCCGCTAACATTGTTGTGTTGTTTAGTTGCTGGGCTACCAGGGCATCGAGTCGAGCCGTTGCCATGACTGTGTTTATTGAAAGAATCGGTCTTTGTTCCAAGCCGCCAGTTCCATACTGGTCAACAACGCCAATTCTCCCAATCCGCGGGTCGAGAATTGTTACTTTCTGCACGTCTTTTGCTACGGCGATGGCTGCAGCATCTACTGAATTTTGCGCCTGTTTGTGATATCCGAACAGCTGTTGATAATTTAGGGCTATAAAGCCGAAGATTAGAGCAACAGCAAGAAAAGCTGCAATGCCGTAAATCAACGTGCTGCCCGATTGGGTTCTCTTCATGGTTGGAAAACTCTCCCAAAGCGTTAGTGATAGCGGATAGCCAGGGGCTATCCCGTAGGTGTGGTAAGTGAAGCGAATTTAATAATAACTGTATACGTCCGCTTTGGCAATATTAAACTACTTCATTCAGCCCTACTTCAGATTAACTTCTAGCTCAGATAATCACTTCTAATGCTGCGTTAGCTGGAGTATGTAGGGGGCAGCAAGAATAAGAACGGCTATGAGAACGAGGTTGAAAGCTATCACTACTGAAAGTAGGCTCGTGCCTACCATGAGCTGCCAGCAAACAAGAGCGTGTCTCATAGACATCACGCGCAAGATACCAAAGCGACTAATAACAAACAGTGAAGCGGCGGCAAAGAAAAGCAAATCAGCAAAGGCATAACACCACAGAGCTAGTTCTTTCGGTCCGAAAAATGGTATGGCGAGAAAGATGAAAGCACCAAGAATTGAACCCTTGAGGATAGCGGCGCTGCTCCTATCTCCAGCGCGAATCTGAATGGATGGTTCTTTGCTTGCCTTGCCGACATAGGCCCAAGATTCATTGAACGCTTTCCAGTTTGAGACCCGTTTTCCTTCCTCTGGCGTATTTTTGCTAACTTCTTCTTCTAATTCTTGTTGCTTTTCTTCTGTCATGCCGTACCTAACTATAAGGGAACAATCTGAGGAGCCATAACTGCTGTGAGAGGGAATGATTGCTGTGAAGTGAGTGGTACCTGTGTTGGCAAGATACCAGGTATGGAAGCTGGCAATTTATAGTCGACTTGCGTTCTTACCTCCACGCTGCCTTCGAAGTTTCCTCCGAGCAGAGGGTTGGTTGGTCGTTTGAAGTCTGTAGACAGGCTGACTTGTACGAGTCGGGGGCCAATTATGTATCCTTCTAGGTGTTGCATCTTGGTCACTACCGAGTTTGCGCGTTGTCTAATCGGGCTTGAGGCTGGCAATGCGCCAGCGCTGTCTGCGCTGATCGGTTGGACCACTGATGCGGCTCTGGCTGCGTCTCGGCAGGCATTATCGTTGAGGGTTGCCGCGAGGAAGAATACAATTAGGTCTATGATAATAAGGAAGATTGGAATTAGAACGATCAACCCAGCCGCAAGTTCTATCAACTGCTGACCTTCGCTTCTTCTTTTTACCCTGCGCTCCACCATTCGAGATCTCCCGTTTTTAAGCGGCTAGCTGTGCTAGCTCGTTGAACTTATGTTGACTAAAGGTCCTTAAAACCTCAATTTGCGATGCCCTCAGGATGTTCAAGCGCGCAAGTCGACTGAGATTGCACTGGAAAGGCGAAAGGGAGGAGTAGTGGGGTGATGGAGTATCTCGCGTCTACTACGTAGGTGTAAGAGTATCGCGTTTGGTCAATATTAATGTTGCTGCCAGCGGCTACGTCGTATTGTTCCGGCGTGCCTCCATCTAGGACGCGGAATGTGCGTAAGGACATGCCGGCTGAGGTTCTAGGCGAAATTCCCCCGAATTGGCCGAGTGGTCCGCCAATTATTTGGCTGGCGACGCGTTGCATCGCTGCTGTTGCAGCACTGCGGGTTTGTGATGAGCCCGCCTCGCGAGCTGCTGCCTGGGAGGCGAAGTTTAACGTGGCATAGCCAGTTAACAGGGAAAACATAGAAATCATGAAAAGAATAACCACACTCATTACGAGAAGGGCAAGTGGACTTTCTGCCAACGAGTTGGCACTAATTCGCCTGCGGCAGATGGAAGAATGAGTTTTTGGTGTTTTCTGCAAAGTTGGCCTGTATTAAAAGCGGTCGTTGATTGTTTTAACTTACACTAGTCTTCTTACCATTAGTATTGTCGGTGCTAACGTGTTTGCCAGGTAGGCAAATCAGCTTGTTTCTTCGTAGCGGTGAGAAATCATTTGACTGTCAGGTTTCTTAATCGTTTAAATTAGGTATTAGATTCGATTGGAGCTGATTCGATGGGCAGTGATTCAACGCTACTTAAATTCTTTCGACGAAAGGCTGTTCAGCTTGTCGTTGTAATTTCGGTATTGGTCTTGGCGCAATTTCTCTGGTCAACCTATCGCGATGCTCCTCTTCCAACCATCGCAAGTTTGGGTGACGGCAGTATCTCTCGCCTTACCAACAAAAAGGTGGTCGATCCAACTGACAATCGAGGCCAGCCGATCGATGGCTTGAGTGCCAGGCAATTGGCCGCTTTTAATGAAGGGAAAGAGCTTTTCAAAAAGAAATTCACAGTCAAAGAGGGTCTAGGACCTCTTTTTAATGGTCAAAGTTGTTTTGAATGTCACGGACAGCCTTCTGATGCGGTAGGCGGTGAAGGTCGTGACAATTCCAGTACAAGTATTGTCAATTTCGCCAGGCGTATTCCAACTTCACCTAAAGCAAAGCTACCAATGTGTGAAGTGGTAGAAATGATGGGTAAGCGCGATGTTGATTTCTTTCTCGAAAAAGGTGGACCGAGTCAACAGAAGCGTTCCATTACTACAGAAAATCCCGATTTGCTGCCTTTTGATGTTCAAGTCGAAGCTGACATGATTCCGCCGGACGCGGATATTATTTCGCCTAGGCATTCGCCACCACTCTTTGGTGACGGACTAATCGACAACATTCCTGACGCTGACATTATTGCTAACGCTCTCAGAGAGAATATTGACAACCCGGCAATGGCCGGTCGACCAATTTCTGCCGTTGATCGTTACACTGAGGCGCCAAGGGTTGGTCGGTTTGGCTGGAAGAATCAGAACGTCAATCTCTTCAATTTTACAACCGGTGCAATGAACATTGAATTAGGGTTAACAACTTATCTCAGTGCCACTGAAAATTCCTCGCAGTCTTTTGGTATTTTCCCTAAAGAGGTCTATCAGATCATTCCGCCCGGTCCTAACGACAAGGGAGAGATTCTCGTCAAGCTCAATTATTTCCAGGCTCTGCTTGCTCCTCCCAAGCGTGGTCTAATTACCGATGAAGTGAAGCGTGGCGAGAAATACTTCACTAAACTGAACTGCGCATTTTGCCATCAGCCCTCTATGACTACTGCTCCAAACGGCTACGTAGTTGATCCTGATAGCCCTTTGCCAGAGCTTAAGTACCTAAAGCTTGATAGTCTGTCAAATCAGAAGATCTACCCCTACTCTGATTTCCTTGTGCACCAGATGGGCAAAGAGCTAGCTGATGGTATTCCCCAAGAAGGCGCTCGCGGCGGAGAGTGGCGTACTACACCACTTTGGGGCTTGCGCTTCAAGAAGTTTCTTTTGCATGATGGTCGCACGCGTGTGGTACATGATGCCATCATGAGTCACGGTGGCCAAGCTGAAGAGTCTAAGCAAGCCTATGCTAAGCTACCAAAGCAGGAGCAAGAAGATCTTCTTGCATTTCTCAATTCGCTGTAGCGGTTGCTCTGGTCGTAAGCTTGTGCCTCTATTTCTCTCCCGGTTAGCGGAAGCGCGTGCCACTACTGGCAGTGTTCGTGGTGCTCAGTGCTGTTCGTTCTTTTGTGATTTTGTTCACAGAGGAAGGTTAGCAGAATAGGTTTTGAGTTGCTGTGGATATGTGTGATTAGGTAGAATCAACCTTGGGAAAACTATTGGCAATATTTAGAGAGGGGAAATGATTTATTCTGCCTTGCCGTCCGGGGAAAAACTATTGAGTCAACTGAGATTTGGGCTTCTCCCACGGCTATTGTTGCCAGCGGGCTTGGCTTGGATGCTTTTAACGTGCTCTGGCAATACTATTTCGGCAGAAGCTAAAAGCGGCGGCAGTAAAGATGAGCGTTTAGTTGTCGTCCATGAATCGCGACCCCACGTGGCCCGCGCGGGAGTGTGGCAGACCTATCGCGATCATATTCATCTAAAACCAGGCCAAGAAAGAAAACAATTGCTTTTGACCTTTACTAATGGCGCCGATGGGCGACCTAAGATGACAGACTTGCGCATCACGTTGGCCGGCAAACCATTCGCCACAATCAAAGACTTTGATGAAGCGGGCAAGCTCAGTCGTAGCTTAAACGGTGTGATTGGCGCTGGTGATACTGTTTTGACTAGCGAAGTATTCGGACCGTCCGGCGCACGTCTTGTTTGGACACTGCTATCAGAGAAGCCAACTGTAACTTCAGTTCAGCCAAATCCTTATGGTCGAGATGACATATTAACTATTCAGGGAACAAATTTTACTGACAACAAGCATTCGCTAAAGGTTACTCTGGCCGGCAAGACAGCAGTAGTGGTGGCAGCTGCTGCGACCCAGTTGCAAATCAAAGTTCCTAGTCATATTCCTGCTGGCGATCAAGACTTAGTTGTGACTGTTGACTCGACTGATAGTAACGCCGTTAAGATTAAGGCTAGGCCAAACATTTACTGGAACGATATCACTTCGCAGAGCCCACTGCAGCCGGTGACGATTCTGGGACGCGGGTTCTCGAAGAATCTAGCTGATAATGTGGTTATGGTTGGTTCTCATAAAGCCCATGTGACAGCGGCAACCGACACTAGTATCACTTTTATCGTCCCCGAGATGTATTTTCCGCAACATGGACTGCCTCTTAGCGTGATTACGAACGGTGTCCCTGCGGACGGTCAATTATTTATTGATGTTGATATAAAGGTGGTCACCAATATCTTGCCAGCACCTAAGATCGTAAAATAGATCTCTGGCTTTGCTTGCAGTGTGTAAGCGGGTGCTCTGCTGCGAGCTTACTTGATGAATTTGCACTGATACTCTGCCATTTCGCGAATTTTCTCGATCTTCTGATCGTATTCTTTTTGCACTGCAGCGCGAGTCTCAGGGTCTAGATCGTAAAATACCGTACCATCTGGTTTGACATACTTGTGAGTAGTTTCGCCACTGCCATTGCCCTTTTCCATGCGTTCTTTGCATTCAGCTCGCAGTTCGGCTATTTCTTGATTGGCTTTGTCCATAATTATTTTCTTGCGTCTAGCAGCATCGCTAGATTGACCGCTGTCTGCTCCACCATCACTGCTTGCTGATACTGCAGGCGAGCTAGCTGCTCCAGAAGAGGAGCCGGAGGCGGAGCTGGAGGGACCCGAGCCGCTTCTGGCGCTGCCGAGTTTGCCCAAAATTGTCTGGCAATATCCGGCGGTGGTGGCGTCAGGGTGGGCGTCAAGGCAGGCTTGATACTCTTGTTTAGCTTGCGCCGATTGGCCGCTGCTAATGAGAATATTGCCAAGGTAATAGTGTGCCTGGGCGAAGTTTGGATAGGCTTTGACCACTTTTTCAAAGCTGACTTTGGCTCCTTTATAGTCTTTTGCGGCATATTGTTTGCAGCCGACTTCAAAATCTCCGGCCTGGGCCGGTGGAGCGACAACCAATGCGGCCAAATTTAGTGCGCCTAAAGTCAGCGCCGTTAGAGCTACTTTGGCTGTCATGGGCTGATTTAGTAGTTGCTTCATTTTTAATTGTTCTTCTTTCTTTTGGGATTTGACGCTAGTTATTGAAAGGCTGCCTTGTAGTCATTGAAAAGCTCTTTTTTCATATTCTCAAAATCAATTTGTATCTTTGGGAAGGCTTTGTTTAGGGCTGCGACATCCTGACTGTTGGCTTGTTTTGGTTCTATTCGCATCTTTGTTAGAGGCAGACCCTTAAGTGCTAGAAGTCCTTTGGCGTTGATGGCTGTAAAGGGCAGTTGCATGACTGCTAGCTCTTTTAGGGGCTTGAGCTGAGCGATTCCGGCGTTGGTCAAGTCATTGTTGTCACTAATATCTAAGAAGCGCAGGTGAGAGCAAGCGGCTATAGCGGCCATATCGCTATCGCGCAGGTGACTGGAATTGAGGGTGAGGCTTTGCAAATGGGGAAATTTCTTTAGTTCTTTGAGGTATTGCTTTTGCAGGTCGTTGTGACCAAGCTTGAGGTTGCGAATACTCTTATTGCTGGAGAGATTGACTAAAAACTTTCCTTGGATGCGGGTGCGGTCAACAATAAGCGTTTCGAGATTTTGTAGAGGTGCTAGCTTAGCAATGGTTTCATCAGTAACTTCAGTGCCAGTTAATTCTAAGCGTTTTAGGCCGGCGAAACGCAGTAATTTTAGAATTTCATTTTCGTCAAAAATATTGTTGCTCAGTGTGATGCTTGTAACCGCTTCGGCTGGGAGGGTACAGATTACATCGACTGGCTTTTCCAGGCCCATGAAATCTGTTGCTATAAAGCAGATGCCCTTGCCTTTTGCCAGACGCACCGTGCCATTTGCTTCAGCAAACTTTTTTGTGGGAATGTGTTTTTCACTATAGTCGGCGCCAGCTTCTGCAACTCCGACGTTGCCGATTTTTCCCCGGGCCGGAAAGTGCAAGACATAGAGACCTTCTTGCTTTGGCGCTGCGTTGACCGGGGCCGAGCCTACAGCCAGGCCTAATGCTGTCAATGGGGCCGCTATGTATTTGACAATAATTCGCTTCATAGCTATAGCGCCTCTAGTGATTGACAATTATAGTCGCTTGCCGCTGGCAGAGGTTGTTTTTGGCTAATTGCTGTTGGCAACTCTGGCTGATCTAAATCGGTCTTTTGTAAATCAGTCTTTTGGCTGAACCGCGATTGCCCCTCCGGCTGATGCCGAATCTCTTCAGACCTGAAACCATTGCAGAATAATTTACTTTTTCATCACCTCAAAAGGGCGGGAGTATTGACCATGCAAACTTACGATGCAGGCGACAAGTTGCCAGATGAATATAAGGCTGCCCTGATTGACCTCCTATCGTTTCAAGCTGACTCTGAATTTGCCGGTGGGCAGCGCGTGGAAGAAAACATGAAGTACGCCACTAGACCGGAAGAAGCTTATCGGCTGGCCAAGAAGGTGATGGAAGAAATTGGTCATGGTTGGTACTGTTGGGAAATTCTCGCTCCTTTGGGAATCGACGTGAACGCCCGGGTGATGCACTTAGTGCAGAATCGCGATAATCCAGATCCAAAGCAAGTGCGTGTAATTAACGGTTTTCGCAAAGAGAATTGGGCCCCCATGTTTGAATGTTGGGCTGACGTAGCAATGTTCTCCACTGCTGTCACCCCAGCCGCTGTAGCATTCCTCGGGCAGTATCGACAATCAAGTTATTTGCCTTGGGCTAAAGTGTCTGAGCGCATTTGGGCCGAAGAAAAAGGACATTTAGCATTTGGCGTTTGGGCTTCTAAGCGCGTACTCGAGTTCGATGGTGAAAAAGGTCGCGAGCAGCTGCAAGGAGCCGTGGCCAAGTTTATGCAAATTGGTCTCGGATTTGCTGGCCGTCCTGCTGATGATAGTGAGCACTTTGCTCGCTACTTCGAATATGGTTTGAAGATCAAGACCGCGCAGCAAATTCAAGACGAGTATATGGAAGTCGTGGAAAAACGACTGAAAGAGATTGGTCTGGAAATGCCTAAAGACGTGCAGCCTAACTATGATATGCGCATGGGCTACGCTCAATCTAAGCCGCTTTCTGCTGCTGGTAGTAAGGGCGGGAAATAGGCCATGACTGCCCAAAGCCTAGGCGCACAATTAAGTGCTGAAGATACTCGTCTTTTAGAGCAAATTGAGAATGGTGGCACCATTAGTTGCTGGCAAGAGGCTGGTGGCCGCTTTAAAGAGTTGGCCACCGGCATTCTTTTGCAGTTTGCCGATTCTCAAATGGCTGGTGCTGCTGGCTTCGCCCCCTATATAAACAAGGCCACTACAATTGAAGACCGGCTCAATATGAGCACCATGGTCTCGCAGAAATTGAGCATGGCCAAAGAGAGCTATGAGGTTATTAGCGGCTTGAATTTCAATGTCGAGCGCTACCTTAGCAGTCACTGTTTTGAATCCCGGGTGCTAAGAGATTCCTTTTTAGGCTTCTCTCGCTCGTCGGCAGACAAGCGGCTCAATGCTCTTCTTTATCCCTTAGAGGGCTTTGAAGATATGCTCGTTTTTACCTACCTGCTTGGGGTAATGGCGCGTTTGATGTTGGGCGAGTTTGCTGATGCCAAATTCACTCCCTTGAAAGAGCTGGCTTGTAGCTGTTTGCCCCTCGAAACTGCCCACGCCAATTTCGCCCTGTTGGCTCTGCGGCGCAAGGCTGAATCGCACAAAAAGCAGATCGAACTTTCTTACAAATACTGGTACCCACGGGTAGAAACTTCCGCTGGTCCTACTGACTCGCTGCGCAATCATTGGCACAAGCGCTTTGGTTTGAAGCACTCTGATAATGTGGAAATCAAAGAGGAGTGGAAGAAGGAAGTAAGCCATGAACTGAAGAAGCTTGCACTAGAGCTATGAGGCAGCATGTCACCGACCCAGAAATCTGTATTGGTTGCTCGGCCTGCGAACTCGCATGCCCGCTCAAGGCAATCAAATCTATTCTTGGTCGTTACTGCGTAGATGCTTCTATCTGCGAGGGCTGCGGCAAATGTATTGAGGAGTGTCCAACTTCTGCCGCCGACTGTTTTATCGAAGTGGCTGAGCCATATTCGCAAGACCAGCAGTCGGAGTGGACAAGTCTGCCGTTGATTGATTGATTAATTGATTGTTTGATTAATTAATTAATTGGATTAATTGCTGTGTTCGTTGCAGCCTGAATTGTTGTATCCGTCACTGTCATCTTTGAAATAACCGCCAGCTTGTTACCAAAATATTTTTCTCAAACTGTCCGATTTTTGGCCGAAAATCGGACAGTTTTTTCAAGCGAAAAATCGGGCTGATTGCCTGTGTATCTGATTACCTGTGTATCTCATTACTTGTTTGTGCGTGGCCGTATCGGTCTCATTTTTCTAGTAAAAATGAGACCGATACGGAATGTTGAAAAGGGAGTGTGTTCTAGTTGCAGCCGAACCTGTATAGTTGCTCTTGCTGGATTCAACGATGTTTTCTTTAAGGGTGCTTTCAAAGTGCAGGAAGGCGAGTTAGTTAAAATACCAAAGTTAGGTGCGCCAGGAGCTGGCCTGCCATTCTTTGAGATGTTTTTGCAGAAGGCTGTAATTTTTCCCATGCTCTGCAAGATCACTACTTTTGACAGCGCCATTAGAATTTTTGAGAAAGAATCGAAGCTGTTGTTGCGCGAAGTGGCTCTTATACCTGTGCCTCTGCGAGACAAGCGCATTTTGGTGCCAAGGCTGCCCGCTATTGAGGATAGCTCTCGCTTTTGGTCTGCGGCAATGGTACTTGAGCACTTAATTATTGTCGGCAGTCAAATCAAGATAGTGGTGCAACATCTTGCTCGTGGAGAAACACCTCCTGGTGTAGCTGATGTAGCGGCGGTGAAGCCGCCAGGAGATTTGGCGGGCCCTGCCTGTATTGAACAATTCAAAATTTATAGCGATGATTTTCTCAAGACTGTGCGCTCACTGCGCGGTGATCAGTGGGCCACTGCCACGTTCAATCATCCCTGGTTTGGCCCCCTGACTTTGCATAAATGGATGTGCCTGGCAGCAATCCACCAGCGTATTCATCGCCGCCAAATTGAAGCCATAATCAGACTGCTTTGAACAATTCGCTGGTGAGTGCGAATTGTTTAAAGTGATACTTATTCGGCGATGTATCTACTTTATGCTTTTAAAGGAAGAAGTCTTTCATTAGTTTGCTGCCGGGGCTGACAGCATACTGCTCTAAGTCGCTAACACCGGCCTTCTCTAATACTTCAGTGTCGATGAAGAAGTTGCCGCTGCACTGCTCGGCTGGCTGCGTGAAAATCCAGTGGGCGGCGTCTGCCACTATATTTGGTGTGCGGGAGCATTTGAGGGCTTCATCTCCACCGAGCAAATTTTTCACTGCGGCTGTGGCTATGGCTGTTTCGGGCCAGAGTGAGTTGACGGCAATACCCTGGCTTTTTAGTTCCTCGGCCATGCCCAGGGTGCACATGCTCATGCCATATTTGGCCATGGTGTAGGCAACGTGTGGGGCAAACCAACGTTTGTCCATGTTAAGCGGGGGCGATAAGTTGAGAATGTGTCCATTGCTGGCATTAGCGAGGTGGGGAATCGCAACTTTGGAACACAAGAGAGTGCCACGGGCATTGACCTGATTCATCAAATCAAAGCGCTTCATTTCGGTCTCGAGTGTGCTAGTAAGGTTGATGGCGCTGGCATTGTTGACGAGAATATCGAGAGCGCCGAAGTGTTCAACAGTTTGGGCTATGGCTGCTTTGACCTGCTCTTCTTCGCGCACATCGCATTGAATCGCTAGGGCTTTACCTCCGGCTGCTTCAATTTCAAGAGCAGCTGAATGAATTGTGCCTGGCAGTTTTGGATGCTTCACCACGGTTTTGGCGGCAATGGCAATGCAGGCGCCGTCGCGGGCTGCTCGCAGTGCTATGGCGAGGCCTATGCCTCTTGATGCTCCAGTAATGAAGAGAACTTTTCCGGCGAGGCTCATTTTTTCTTCCTGTTTTTTGCTGTGGGTGTGACGTGAGTTTCGAAGTTTTCTATATATTCATTGACGTAGTCGGGAGGCTGTTTGTTGGCGTCTAGCCTGGGATCGTTAATGGTTGGATGTGCCACCATGGTTAATGGCACCACTCCGGCCCAGTAAGGCAAAGTGAGATCGCCTTCGTCGTCATCGGGAGGTCCTTTGCGAATTTTTGCTGAGGCTTCGTCTATTTTTATAGCTAAAACTGAGGTGGCAGCTAGCTCTCCACCGGTTGGCTTTCTTGTGTCTTCAAAGCGTTGTTTCATGATTTGATCTGAAATTACTTTGAGGGCGTGGAGTTTGGCGGCTTTCTCTGTTACTGGCACTGCTTGGCCAAAGACCATTACTGAGCGGTAATTGATTGAGTGATTGAACGAGGAGCGGGCCAGCACCACTCCGTCTAACAGTGTTACGGCTAGTGAAATTGGCATGCCTTGAGCCATGTTGTTCATCATGCGGCTAGCGGCAGCACCATGAACATAGAGCGTATCGCCGTCGCGGCCATAGCAGGTGGGAATAACCAGGGGTTGTTCTTTGTGCACGAAAGCAATGTGGCAGAGGAAGGTGCAGTCGAGTATTGCGTAGATAGTCTCGCGATCATAGTGGGCTTGATCGCGCATACGCATAACGCGGTTGCGGTCGGTTGGTGTGAACTTGTCGCTCATAAGTACTGCCTATTTGCCTGAGCGTTATGGCTATTCGTCGCCCAGGCTATGTAAGTCTACACGGCTTGTCATTGGCATGCGACCTCTTAAATACTGATAAATACTTTGAGCAAAGCGATAAGTGGTCGGTTCTGCATCACTTTTGGGCAGGCGGCCATGCTTGGCAAACCAATCGGCTCTTCCCATTACTCCTTCTACCTGTTGAGGGGTGAGGCCAAGACCTTGCAATTCGGTTTTGCCAGCGGGGTTGTTATAGGTATCTACAAATTGCTGCACTTTAGCCACGGTTTCTTGGGGCAGTGGTGTTTTTGCTGCTTCTTTATAGAGATATTGATTGAGGTTTTCCCAACCGCGACGTAGCCCCGGGCGAGGAATTAAATCAGCCTGAGTGGTGGCTGGCCTGAGACCATCGCCAAGATCGATGTTCTTGACAGTGGTTCCGGCCGGAGTTTTTTCAGAGACAAAGTTGAGGATGTGATTGTCCCATTCGCCCATGATTAGGCGCTTAACCCAGGCCTCTTGATAGGCCTCAAACAAAGGTTTGTTCTGTCTAAAATCTTCTAGTACTTTTCTAGATGGTGGTGTGAACATCTTTCTAGGGCCATGGGGATCAACCACTTCGAGCAAGTTCTTGCCCGTGATCTCTTGGACGTAGCCACTATGGGTCTTGCCGTTTATTTCTACAGTGCGAGCCACCGATGCGGGTAGTGAATTGGTAAAATCGATTTTTGTGCCGAGGCCGTATCCGGCTATCTCTGATTGTTTGCGATAAGCGAAGGCTTCAATACCAGTATCGGGCCTGAATAGAACCGGCTTGACCTGGCCTTCGGCGGTGGTGATGGTGCCTTTCCATGTGGTAGTCATCAAATCACCGATTTCTCTGGTTGGGGTGAAGACCCCGTCGCGCAGCGCTATCTGATTAGCATCGCCAACTTTACCTAACTGAAATGGTGTCTGCCGGGCCTCGCTTATGGCTGTAGGAGAGTCTAAGGGGCTGAGACGGTCGTATCGTGCTGATTGCATGCCGCCAACTCGACCGGCTGCAGCGCCGACTAAACCATCGGCCAGGCCACGACCCATGATTAAGGAGAGGTTGAGGTTCTCACCTGATTGCCACTGTCTTACAAGTTCGTTGCCAGAGCCAGCGGCTGTGCCCATGGCGCCGGCTTGGAAAGTTTTGTTCATAACTGTGTCAAAACGAATGGCGCCGCGAGAGTTTTGATACATACGCCCCCAGACCACATCGGCGGCTCCGAATGTGAGGGCATCAACGGCTAGAGAACCTGGGTTGAGGGCTGTCTTCAAAGTTGTGGACAGGCCGTGGGTAAAGTTAAGCTTGCCGTCTTTATCTAGATAGTTTTCTCTGGTTAAGCCCGCCTCTGCTGTGCGCGACACTATGCCGAGCTGAATGCCAGCTCTTGCTGGTGTCAGAGCGCTCGACTCCATCATGGCAAAACTGCCTTTGAGCACTGCCGCTTTGCCCAGGCCAAGGGTGGCATCGGTGGCCTGGTTTTGCCAGGTATCGCCGATTTTGGCCTGGTCGGCCACATAGGTCAAGGCCAGGCCGCCCAGGGCCAGTTTGCCTTTCATAAAGAGCGGAGCTGTTTTGATAAAGGCTTTGCTGTAGTGGGCAACTTCGTCTTCAACGACTTTTGCCGTGGGTGCGGTGAAAATCTCCTGGGCAATGGGATCGATTGCCGAGTGCACGGCCGCGTCAAGATAAGTCTGCCGCGGGCGGCCAACATCTTTATCTGAATTGGAGTTGTGCGAATCGAGGATGGGCATGCCATTTTATGCCCAAAAGGTCCGTCCGGCCAAACCCTAGCGGCTCTTCTTGGCAAGGCCGGCGCGCCAGCTCTAAGTCATGAAACTAAGCTATGAGCTTAGTCAGTGCCGATAATCTATGCTCTAGCCTGATTTCTATTCAGCGCTCTAGCCCATATTTTCTATGGTTTGCATCTCTTCGGCTGTCAGTGAAAGACTTTCAGCGGTAAGGTCATCTAGCATGTGCTGCTGATTGGTGGTTCCAGTCAAAGGCAGCATGCCTATTTGCATAGCAAACCGAAAGACAATTTGCGCCACACCAGTGTTGAGTCGACGGGCCATGGCGTGCACCGCCCCACTTTCAAGCACATGGGGATTAGCCGTGAGCAGGGAAAAACCCTGGTAAATAATGCCTTCTTTGCGGCAAATCTCGCGCACGGCGCGGTCCCATCCTCGCATGGCATAGCAGCGGTTCTGTACAACCATGGGCTTGGTTACGGCTACTGAGCAGAGGGCGTCGAGTTGGTCAGCGCTGACATTGCTAACTCCAATCATGCGCGTGCGGCCTTCGTTGAAGTGCTCTTCCATGGCCGCCCACACTTCCAAATCTTGGGGAGTCAGCCCCTGTCTTGAATAGGGGCCATGCAAAACGTATGAATCAAGATAGTCTGTGTGCAGGTGTTTCAGCGAACTCACCATTGATTGGTTCACCTGGGTGGTGAGGTTGGCCTTGGCGTCGTAGGGTGTGCGGGAGTCTTGGCCATTCACAGAGGTGAATTTGGTTTGCAGAAATAGACTTTCGCGGCCAATGCCTTTTTGCTTCAAGGCCAGCAAAGCCTCGCCCACAAGGGCTTCATCGTAATGAATCAGTTGATTGGCCGTGTCTATGCTGCGAAAGCCAGCCTCAACGGCTGATTCTACTAGTCTGGCGGTGGCCTCTTTCTTCCAGGCCGTGCCATACATGATGGCGGGCATGGTGATTCCGTTGTAGCTGGTTACTGACATTATTATTTGCTTGTGCCGCCCACTTTAAGGCTAGCTGGATTACTGAAGAGATCTTGCTTCTTGCGCAAGGCATTGACCACTTCTTTGCTTACTCCCAGGTTGGTCTGCAATAGATTGGTGGAATTGCTACCGAGCCACTGTGAGAGCGAGATTTCTTGATAGTCGCCAGTGTTAAATACGGCTAGTATCTCGCACTCTTCAGTGCCCACTGACTCAATATAGTGGCCGTAACCCATTGGTACATAGCCAACATCGCCGGGGCCAAATTCACGAGTGATCTTGCGGCCTTTGCTGCCGAAGACAGTCATGCGTGCTCGGCCCTTGATGTAATACTGCCATTCATCAGCGTTTGGATGCCAGTGCATTTCGCGAATGGCAAGAGGTTTAAGCTTTAGAATGGCACCAGACATGGTGGCGGAGATAGGGAAGTCTTTTTGCGTCACTACATTGAATGTTCCACCAGGTACCACTTCAGGTACTTTGGCCCCAAGGCGGAAGCGATGGGTCAAAGGTGGTGGATTTTCACTGGCCGGTGGTGGGTCTGTCGGCAAAGCTTCAGGCACTGGGCCCTGGGCAATGTAGACTTCTTTCTTTGGAAAATTATTGAAAGTTTCGACCGGCAAGTTGAATTGCTTGGCCAGTACTTCTTTGGGAGTTTGGGCCAACCAGTCAGTCATACTGAAGGTGGCAAATTCGGAAAAATAGCCGCTATCGAAAACAAGGACGAAATGACATTCTTCATTGCCCAGGCCCTGAATTGAGTGTCCGTGGCCGCGGGGAAAGTACCAGACATCACCTGGGCCAAAGTCTTTCACTTCAGAGCGGCCTTCTGGGTCAATCACAGTGATGCGGCAATGGCCGGCTATCACATACGACCACTCGGCTGCATTGGCGTGCCAGTGAAGCTCACGCAGGCCACCGGGCTTGAGGAACATGGAGACTCCAGCCAGCCCCTTTGAAATGGGGAAATTCAAGGCTGTGGCTTCGTGAGATGAACCGCCCTGGTAGGAGGTCATGGGCTGCTTTTCCAGCTCATATTTAATTTCAGGCATGGCCTCTTTGGCCATTTCGATAGCTTCGGCAACTGTAGCAATGGTCTTGCTTGAACCAGGGGCAGCAGCATTTTCTGCGGTCGCCGCCAGGGCCGCTTGACCTAGAAAAATTTGACTTAGAAAAATTTGTCCTAGTGGCAGTTGATCCAGTGGAACTTGGCCCAGTAAAACTAGATTAAAAGTCAGAGCCAAGAGATTCTGCCAGCGCTTCATCATAATTTCCTTCTGCTTGATTCTTGCCTAAAATGTGCTGCTTAGAACAGCGAGAATTTTACTCGGCCTGGGGCGGCCATAGCTTCTTGCTATCTATCTTTGTGAGATTCCTTAACTGCAGCACACTTTCCCTTGGTAAAATTTGGCAAAAGTGGCAAGTATAGAATTGAGGCAATTCAAATTTGCGGCAGAAAAATTGGGGATCAAATGTCAAAGAATGAGAACGGAAAGCCCGCAATCAAAGGCCAAATAAAGAGGGCTAAGTTTTCGCAGAAAGATTACACTCATCCTGCTGCTGCCTGGGGCGCGGCTGCCAGCGTTGGCCGCATTTTGCTTGAGCAAAAGCAAGTTGTGGAGGGTGTACGTGCCATTTTCACCATGAATCAAGAAAATGGCGGTTTCGACTGCCCTGGTTGTGCCTGGCCAGATGACCGCAAGGGTCTGCGCATGGACATTTGTGAAAATGGCATCAAGCACGTTACCTGGGAGATGACGGCTAAGCGCACTGACCGCAAGTTTTTTGCTGAGCACACCGTTAGTGAATTGCTCGAATGGAGTGATTTTGCTCTCGAGAACGAAGGGCGCTTGACTGAGCCGATGAAATACAACAGCGCCAGCGATAAGTATGAACCGATCAGCTGGGATGACGCCTTTGCTCTTATTGCCAAACATTTGAAAGCTTTGCCTAGTCCTAATGCTGCGAGCTTCTATACTTCCGGTCGTCTTTCTAATGAAGCGACATTTCTCTATCAGCTTTTTGCTCGTGAATTGGGCACCAATAATTTGCCAGATTGCTCGAACATGTGTCACGAAGCTAGCGGTAGAGCCATGACTGCTTCTCTGGGCACCGGTAAGGGAACTGTTGATTTAGTTGATTGGCAAAATTCGGATGCCATTTTCGTCATTGGCGTTAACGTTGCCACTAACGCTCCGCGCATGCTCAGTGCTCTGGCTGATGGGGTGAAAGAGCATGATATGAAAATTGTGCATATAAACCCGCTGGTTGAAGTAGCGGCAACCACCGCTATTACTCCCCACGAAATTTTGGACATGCTCACTTTTAAGGAGACCAAGACCAGCTCTCTCAATTTGCAACCGCGCATTGGTGGCGACTTTGCCATTATGCGTGGCATCGCCAAATATTTGCTGGAACTAGCCAAAGAAGACGCCAGCGTCATTGACAATGCTTTTATTGAAGAATATACAGCTGGTTTTGATGATTACAAAGCCGCATGTGAAGCAACTTCTTGGGCAGATATTGAGAAGCAGTCGGCTTTGACGCGGGCACAAATTTGTCAGGCGGCCGACATCTATAGAAAGGCTAATAAGGCTATTATCAGTTGGTGTTTAGGTATCAGCCAGCAAGAATATGGGGTTGATACCATTCGCGAAATAGTCAATGTGCTCTTGCTGCGCGGCAATATTGGGCGTCTCGGTGCGGGGCCTTGCCCTATTCGTGGTCATAGCAATGTGCAGGGCAACCGCACTTGTGGCATTCACCATTCGCCTTCCGAGGCCTGGTTAGCCAAGATGGACGCAGCTTGTGGTATCACTTCGCCTCGTGCCAAAGGCTTCGACACTGTGCGCACAATTCGTGCCATGCATGAAGGCGATGTGAAAGTATTTATGGGAATGGGAGGCAATTTCGCCATTGCTACTCCCGATACCAATCTTACATTTGCGGCCTTGCGCAAATGTGATTTGACGGTGCAAGTTAGTACGAAGCTCAATCGCAGCCACTTAGTTGTGGGCCGCGACGCCCTCATTCTGCCTTGCCTTGGTCGCACCGAGGTTGACATGCAGGCAGGTGGCCCGCAGCAAATCACAGTAGAAGATTCAATGAGTATGGTGCATTTGTCGAAAGGCATGCGCGAGCCAGCCTCGCCCCATCTGCGCTCAGAGCTAGCAATAATAGCGGGAATGGCCCGGGCTACTCTGGAGAACTCGAAGACACCATGGGAAAAATATATTGGCAATTATGATTTGATTCGCGACAAAATGAGCGAAGCAATTGTTGGTTTCGAAGATTTCAACAAGCGAGTGCGAGAGCCATTGGGATTCCGCATTAAACAACCAGCTCGGGAGTTGACTTTCAATACAGCGACTAATCGCGCTAATTTCTCGGCGGCAACTTTGCCTGATACTTTGCTGCCACCAGGTCGCCTTATGCTTGGCACCATGCGCTCTCACGACCAGTTCAATACCACCATATACTCAGACAATGATCGCTATCGCGGCGTGAAAAATCTGCGTACTTTGTTGCTTATGAATAAAGATGATATGAGGGAACGGGGCTTGAGCGAGTTTGATTTGATTGATATCACAAGCTTTGGTAAAGACGGATCGACCCGCAGCTTGGATGGATTTCGCGCTGTAGCCTACAACATTCCTCGCGGCTGTGCCTCAGGCTATATGCCTGAATGTAATGTCTTGTGCCCACTGGGTGATTACAGCCCCCAGAGTGATCAACCAATGATGAAGCAGATTGTTATTGAAGTGAAGGCCGCAGCTAATGCCGTGAACAGCGCGACGGCAAGCAACGGTGCTCAGTGAAAACCAGAGAGAATGTGCAGTCCAGCCATTGCAGCGAGTCGGTTGAGACCGTTGAGACAGTTGTTGTATCAGCAAAACGTATTGAGTCTTCTACATGTCGCGATTTTGAAGATGTTCTGGCTGTTGAAGAACCTTTAGAGATCCATGTTTCTGTTCAGGCTAATTCTAGAGATGACACTGTCCAGTCGGTGGCTGTCACTATGCGAACGCCGGGAGCAGACAAAGAATTGGCTGCTGGATTTTTATTCACTGAAGGAATAATCTCGCAGGTCGAGCAAATTGCCGAAATCATCAACGACAAGTGCAATGTCGTAATTGTCGCCCTTAAGGTCGGCGTCGAACTTGATTCCAAGCTCTTTGAGCGTCACTCTTTTGTGGCTTCTAGTTGTGGTGTCTGTGGCAAGAAATCTATTGCTGCGGTGAAGGTGAAACGCCACCATCAAACAAATCCTGGTCAGCCTGTGGTTTCCTCCTCAACTATTGACGGCCTTGCTGCTACCATGCGACAGGCCCAGTCTTCTTTTGATTCTACTGGCGGCATTCATGCTTCGGCTTTGTTCAATAGCAAGGGTGAGCTTTTGTCTCTGCGCGAAGATGTCGGCCGCCACAATGCTCTAGATAAGGTGATTGGCTCGCAGTTTTTGGCGGGGCAGTTGCCTTTGAATGAAAGCATTTTGATGGTCAGTGGTCGTGCTAGTTTTGAGTTGGTGCAGAAAGCATCTCATGCTGGTATTCCAATCTTGGTAGCGGTTGGTGCACCGTCGAGCCTGGCTGTCAGTTTGGCTCAAGAGTGTGGCATGACTTTAGTAGGGTTCGCCCGCGATGGCCGCTTTAATATTTACACCGGCGCTGAGCGTATCGCGATTAGTGATTCTTGAAAACCTGAAGGATACTTCGGGTTTTCAAAAGATTGCATTTTCCAAAAATTAGAAGCGGCGAGAATAATAGAGGCAAGAGATGCAAGCAGAAGTGAAAAGACGCAAGATAGGCAATACTCAATTAGAAGTTGCTCCCTTAGCTTTTGGTGGCAACGTTTTTGGTTGGACCATTGATGAGCCAACATCATTTGAATTGCTTGATGGCTTTGTCGATGCTGGGCTCAATTTAGTCGATACAGCCGATGTCTATTCCGCCTGGAAAGAAGGAAATGTTGGTGGCGAGTCTGAAACTATAATTGGTAAGTGGTTCAAGCGCAGCGGTAGGCGCAACAAAGTTGTGCTCGCTAGTAAATGTGGTTTTGATGGTAGCACTGATAAGAAAAATCTCTCAGCGGCGCACATTCACAAAGCTGTCGATGCCTCGCTGAAGCGCCTGCAAACAGACCACATTGATTTGTATCAAGCCCATGTTGATGATGATAAAGTGCCTCTGGAAGAAACTCTGGAAGCTTTTGATCAATTGATCAAAGCGGGAAAAGTAGGAGCAATCGGGGCATCCAATTATTCGGCGGCAAGACTTGCTGAAGCCCTTAAGGTCAGTGAGCAGAATAGTTTCGCTCGTTATCAGTGCTTACAGCCTGAGTACAATTTGTATGCCCGGGCTGGTTATGAGAATGGTCTAGAAAAGTTGTGTGTGAAAGAGAATATCGGTGTGATTTCTTATTTCTCTCTTGCTCGCGGTTTTCTTTCGGGCAAGTATCGCTCCGAAGAGGATCTGGCCCAGAGTGCGCGTGGGGAAGGGGTGAAGACTTATCTCAATGAAAGAGGCTTCCGCATATTGTCCGCTCTTGATCAGTTGGCCAAAGAATATTCTTCCAAACCCTCTCGTATTGCTCTTGCTTGGCTCATTGCTCGGCCGAGCATTACAGCGCCAATTGCCAGCGCTACCAATATCAATCAGCTTGAAGATTTGATTGCCTCGACCAAAATCATTCTTCCACCAGCTGCTATAGAGCTTTTGAATGAAGCAAGCAAGGAGCTGTCGGCTTAAATTAAAGCTCTCACCGGCAGGACCATTCACTTAAGTTGCTGCTCGCAGTCCGTTTCTCATGGCTCGGCGCATGCCGCGTTGACCCTGGCGACCGATCATGCCCCTTTTGTTTCTGTTGGGCATGGCAGAGGGGTTGCCTATCATTGGTTCATTACGAGCAAGTTCTTTTACGACTTGTCCGTTTTCATCTCTTTGATCTTCATGCTTGTCGTATTTTTGGCGACCGTAGTCAACATAATGGGCAACATCAAACTGCGTGTAGCGTTCGAATGGATGTTGAGCCATTCGTTCGTGCATCAGTTGATCCGTCGTTTTGAAAGCTTCCCAAGGAATTTTTGTGCCCTTAATAGTAGCTTGAGCAGCCAGGCTTGGATTGAGGATAAGATCAGACGAGTTCAGTCTGTTTTTCGCTTCGAATTTTGCATCAAAGCCCTGCAAGTGGCTTCGCCTTCTGGTTGCCGCTGAGTGCTGGGCCGCATGTGCCATATGCATCTGGCGAAACAGTTGACTTTTTTGACCGCGCGAAATACTTGGATTTAACCAAACTTTGTTTAACTCATTGGCTAAACCCATTTCTTGGACGAGATCTTGAGCGTTCCAAAACCCTTGTGCACAGGTGAGCACAGTTCCGTCTGCTGAAAGCATAAACATTTGTATGTTGTGCGGCCCAGCACCATTAGTGGTGTTAATTGCCTTTCCATTTATTTCGTGCTTTCCAGAAATACCACAGTACGGTTCATTCGAAATGTCTTGAGTGCCACAAACAAAATAACTCTTGAGTGCTGTAAAGGCGGGGTCTTGCGAGAGCGACACGGCTCTTAGGCTATTGCCGGCACTTCAGGTGGCCCCGCTGAGATTGCCGAGCATATGCATCCAGAAGACCATTTTGCCTTGACGCTGCGCAAGATACTCTGCCTGGGGCAGTGACTGATGCCATTTAATCTGTGATGTTAGCTGGCCTACGTGATTTTCGCTCACGTCGCCTGTCATTAGTCTCTTGGCGGCGAACGACGGTGCTGTGCTGGCGATGCACAAAGCGGCTATTAATGCAGACCAATATTTCATAGAGGCTACTCGCTAACTGTTCTAAACTCTATTGTCGCACAAAGCTTCCTGCCAAGAGAGCATGTTGCAAAACAACGCACCTTGTTCGATTGCGTCATCTAAAGCAAGGTGGGTGTGCGGCAGTTTGTCAAACCATTCTTTCGGCATGTTTCGTTTTGTCGATTCTCTGTACGGTTTCTTCAGCAAAGCCATAGCGTAGGTTTTTATGTCTAAGGCCGAATGCGAAAACGGACTTTCTCCCGTAAATCTGATCAGATACCAGTAGACAAAGAGAAAATCGAATGCCGCTGGATAGCCGACGAAAACTGGCTTGCCCGGGAGGCTCTTGAGCCATTCAAGATAGCTTTTCATGGCTAGTTCAGGGGCGACCAGATTCTGTCGACAAGCTGCCCATGCCTGAGGTTGCGTGCGCCACCACTCCATCGTTTTTTCATTTTGAGTGGCTCCATCGAGTAACTCGAGGTTTGCTGAGAATGTTGAAACAAGAACCTTGCCCTTTTGATAGGCTGCGCTACCGAAACTCAGCATTGAATTGACTCCCGGGATAGGACCATCTGTTTCTACGTCGGTGCTTACATAGGTTTCTTGGTTGTTAGGCACAATTGCGGCGCTCTCTTATAAATTGAAAATGTATATAGAACTTCGGGGTTTCACTCGCTGACACCTTTATTCCCAAGGATTGATAACTTTGAGATCGTCGAAGGCAAAGTCTTTGACGTTCCGCGTTACGATGGTCATGCTGTGAACTATTGCGGTGGCCGCAATCAGTGCGTCTCTGTCTGATCTCTTATCTGGAACATGCATGTTCGCACATGTTCGCGCAACTGCTGTGTCTACAGAGAGGATGCGATCTGCAAACGTTGGCAAAACGTAATCTTCAAGCCAGATTCTTAGAAGTCTTCCTTGAGCTATATCTTTTCTTTCAATTAGTAGAACGCCAATTTCAAGTTCTAGTACAGAGATGCTTGAGAGAAATAGAGTCGAGTGAGGAGTGGCTTTGGCCCAGCTTAAGACGTGTTTGTTTGCTTTGCTGCTTTTTGTCTTGCGCATTTCTGAAACTACATTTGTGTCGAGCAAATACATCAGGACAAATCTGCTGGATGAAAGACATTATCTCCCAATTTCGGCGGCTCAAATTCGACATTTCCCATACCAGGCATTGCCAGCAGGTCTATGATGTTCAATGTCTTTCCTGTCAATTTCCTATAGTCTTCAATTGTTAGTAGCACGTGAGCCGGTTTGCCCCTGTCAGTTATGAACACAGGACCTTTCTTTGCTGCTTTTTTTGCTTTACTCGAGTCCTGGTTGAATTCTCTACTCGATAGTGTTGTGATGTTCACTCGCCGATCCTCGACTATCCTTAGATCAATGTAGGTATGTTACTACATTGCGGGCTGGTTGACAAGATTCTCTCGACGCTCTTTCCATGTGTCCGGTTGCTGTGCCGCCACTCTATGTTTCTTTCATTTGGAACAGCTCCATCAAATTCTCCGAGCATGGTGTCTAGCGGGAGGTGAGTTAGGATTGTGCCCTAGATTTGCTGGCGTTGGCGAAAGTCAAAGAGCTGTAGATTCAAAGTCAATGACTGAAGCCTGGTGCTGATGGGAACATGAACTTGGCAGCTGTCTCCTTTTGACTGGGTCGACACATTAGGCGAGAGCCGAATTATGGAGATAAATGAGTGTAGGAGTTCTATGAAAATCGATCCCTCGACTGTTGATCTAGATGACTTTCAATCACCGATGTTTATTGTTGGTAGGGCTCCGGAGGCTCTAGGTCTTGCAGTAAAGCCGCTAATATTAGACTCAATAAAACACGGCCGTTGTGTTTCTGTTATGTCAAGTTTTGCCAACTTTCGAGAGCTGGTTCAGGAGTCGGAAAGTCTTATCTACCATACGATCGGCAATTTTGCTGTCGCTCCGCTGGCGGTTAACTGTTTTGAGGTTCCACGCGGACGACAGGTTGCCAGTCATGCCCATGGCTTGGCTTCGATGGTTGGTAAGACATATGCGCTCAACGAAAAGGAAATTTCTGTTCTCCGTTGCTCGATAGAAAAGGCTTACTTAAAGAGAGGATGGAATCTATTAACAAATGCCAACTTCAGAACAAGCAATCCGGTTTTTCATGCTGAACTATTTCCTTGCTGGCGTGATGTACTTCAGCAGCTTCCCCAAGACGCAGTAGACCTTCATGCACCGTTGCTCGAAGATGAAGAGTTTGATAGCCGCATGCGCTCCGTAATTGACGAACTGCTCGGACCTCTCAATTCGCTTGCATTTATTTGCGGTAAAGAGTCTATGAGCAAACTTTCCCAAGGCAATCATATTTTTGATCTCTCTGCTTTACTGCCCCAAGCTCAGCTTCTGGCCGCTTGGTGTATCGGCACGTGGACATCACTTTCTCCATCAGCATTAGAGAAAGATAGGAAGCAGCGATTGATTGTATTGAATCTATCGGAAGAAACTAGTTACGTGCAGAACAGCAGCTCAAAATGGCCGATGATTTTTCGTTGCGCCGAAGACTGGAGCAAAAGTGCGGCAGTTATGACATTGAGCAGGAAGTGGAGTCTCAGTCGAGCTGACTCTTTTGAACACGGCGCCAAAATAATAAACACGGAAGAGTCAGTGGACAGCAGGCCAGACTCACAGCATCATCTCGAAGTTGATGATCTAAGTATCCGCAAGCGTTGGCTTGCAAGTGAGCTGCGCATTGAACCTCTTGTTTCATATGGCGAAGAATTCTTGCCGCAGGCATTTCTGGCCGAATTGTATGGTTCCGTCTCAAGCTTGATCGCCAACGAGGAATATTACCGCGTTTATGTACGCTATCTTCTGGCTGTTGAAAACGATCCAACACAAGTCGTGCACTATCGAGAGCAGCTCCTTACTGAAATCAGTATGCAGATTGGACGCAGGCTGTTGAATAAAATGCAAGTTACCTGGCTCATACTGAGCTTGTTCACCGATCGCTTCTTCCGCGATAAGGCTGAGATGCACAGCTGGTCACTTCATGATGAAGATGACATGCGCCAAGCCTGGTACAAAATATTGCGCTTGGTCTTTCTTCAGCCAACGGAGGAAAAGCTTGAGCTGGCTGACATAAATGCCTTCAGAGAGCGGCTTCGTTCTCTGCAAGAGGTCGGAATTGGTCCCTTTGCGGGTTGCCGTTTTTGCGAGACACGCTGCCAATTTGGGCATGAGGTTGGGGTGCAGATGGACGACAACCTGAGAGGCGACATCCATAGTGCAATCAATGGTACAGATGAGCCGGCCAGTTACGCAGCGGCGTGGTTTGTCCGACTGAAAAGTGAGTCGTGGGTCGGCGATTTCAATATAGATCTTGCCTACTGCCTTGCCGTTCATAATCTCGAGACGAACGCAGTTAGTCGCGATACCAGTTCGGTCATCCTCTACAAAGTTCGTGAGGCGCTGAGCAAAATTAGCGAGGAGGCCTGTGATATCGAAGAAACGGAATAGTTGGGCGAGGCACGGGACGTGGTGAAAACTGTAAGTGCCTTGTCTAAGTCGCTTGTCTAAGGGCACTAACTCCTAATTTTGGACGACTAGCAGTTAAACGATAGTGGCACTGACATTTGGGAGTTGGAAAGTTATGCATTTCAAGCGCGGCTTTCAATTGTGTCTTTTACTATCGCCAAAGATGCTGTGCCCGCCCTTACTCAGGTTTCGCTCTCGGATAATTCTGCTGGTGCTAAAGGTGAAGCCTCTAACGCCCTCTGGCACATTGGCCCTGATGCCGCCCCAGCCTAGAGCGTATACCCGGCGGCGCTAAGTCTCTGCCAGCGGCGCGTACTCTTCTTCGCTCAGGCCAAAGGTCCAGGCTACGGCCTGGCGCGCTCGCATCATATTCGGTGGCACGCGCAAGAAATATTCCTTAATAGTGCCGTCTGGTTCTGGGGTGGAATTTTGCACCCTTACTACAAGAATAGGCTCATCACTAGCCAGGTTCATGCGATAGAGTATGCCGCAGTGATCCTGGTGGATTTTGATCACTCGGCCTTCGCGCAGATAGTTGTCTAGGCCATAGCGTTCAATTAAGACTCTTCGCACTTCGGCGTTTGGCTCAGACTCGATTAGGTCGAAAGTCAGGGGCTCGGGTAAGAGCACAACATAGGCTGGCACCAGTACTCCATGCCAGGCATAGATGCCCCAACCATCGCGAAACTTCATGGCCATTGCTGTTTCGTTATGCAGGCGGCTGCGGTTGTCGCGGTGTAGTTCAAGCGGCCGTTCTGTCAAAATACAGATGTGTTCAAAGGGCCACCACCAGCCGCTTGTGCGGGCGAGCTTGGTGAGGCCGTTGAGAGGTTCAGTGCCTTCCACACCTATCTGGCTGACAAAATCATAGTAGGCAAGCCAGCCGCTGTCATGTTGACCAAAACCGCCGTCCCATTTTTGCAGTCCAGCAAGCACGCCGCTCATAGATGGAACCATCTGCCTCAGTGGCTCGGCAACATAGCTCCAAACTTGTTGATGCAGGGGTTTTACTAATTCGTGATAGACCTGGTCTGCTACTTCTGCTGAAAGTTTGTTGTCGACCACTGCTTTTACTTTGTCTTCAGCTGTGGCGCGAATTTGTTTGTAGACCGCTGCCCCGGCCATCTTACGCAAATATTTCCAAACATAGATACCGAGATTTTCAGAAAACAAATCTTTGACTTGTTTCTCGATAGCTACTCCATGTTTATCAATAATTTTTTGCGTAGCATTCTGGCGAATATTGCGCCGGACAGCCTGCCAGGTTTCGGCCCCAACCATTTCACCGACAGCCTTTAAGCCCTGCTGCCAGACTTTGTCCCAGACGTCTACTTGGCCCGTATTTAGCTGGGCCGGCCAATCAACATCGCTGTAAAAGAGCTTCATGGCGGTATTACCCGCCCAGGGCGATTGCAGCCAGATAAACAGACGTGGGGGCTCTAAGCCCGCCGCTTTGTAGGCCTCAATGGCGGCGGCTTCAGCCTCGGCACGGTCGGTGGGTTTGGTGGAGAAGCCATATTCTTTCCACTTAGTCAGTGTATCTTCAAGAAGGTGCTGGTCCGCCGGTGGCAGCCAGAGAATCTTATTTGCGGATTTGTCAGCGCTATCAGTCGAGCCGTTAGCGCTGTCAGTCGATGACATCTCGCGGTGGAGCCTCCGGTACATATTCTCTTTGCTGCACGACGCGGTAGACTCCCTCGGGCAGTTGGATGGTTCCATGCTCTTCGTGCACTAGATTGCAACCGCCCGCCTTGGTGACGACATAGCGCTCACCTTTGGCGGTGAAGAAAGAAGCTGTATCGGTGCTAATGGCATGGGCGTGGCCGGTGACTTCGCCATACTGCAATATGATTCGCTTTTCGCACTCTACTTCTCTAGCCTCGGCTGGCAGCTTGTCGATTTTTTGAACAAGCACATCGCCTTGTCTGTAGGTTTGAAATTTGACGGCGGGGCGGTCCGCTCTTCCTGTTTTTAGCAGCATATAGTTCTTACCTGGTATAGATTAGCCTAGATCTAAATTACCAAAAATTTTGACTAGTAGTAATGTGCCCAATGGTCACTAGCTTAAAACCGACCAGTCGGTCAGATTTTACAAATCAGCGCGGCCCCTTTTCTGTACTTGCTGTGCGTGTAGCCAATTAGTGCAAAATCGCCCTGATGCCGTAGCGCAGAGCATGATTAACTGTACTCCTGGCCACTCGACTGCCCGTGCGCTTTGCCTGGGTCTGGATTGGGTGAGCCTTTGGCGTATTGCCAATCATGGGCGCGCTGCCTAAGTCTGAGCCCTCGGCAATTTTGCCGCTAGCATCAAGAAATTGTTCGTGTTTGTCGTAAATGGGCTTGCCATAGTCGGCATAACTGGCGACATCAAAGCGTTCATAGGGCTCAAAGGGATGAGCTGCTAAGCGCTGATGCATGACAATATCTACGCTTTTGACGTTTTTTGGCGGAGTTTTCATGGTGACCGGGTCGATGGCCCGGGCGCTGTAGAAGAAATCTGAATTTGGTCGGTTTTTCAGCTCGTACTGCAAATCAAAACCTTGCAAGTGGCTGCGCCCTCTCATGGCTTGATCGTGGCTATTGATGTGATCAAGCTGCAATTGGCTGAATTGCATTTGCTTTTCTTCAAGAGAAAGACTTTTGTTTTGCCAGACTTTACTCAGCTGTTTAGCCAAGGTCAGCTCTTTTGCCAGGTCTTCGGCTTTCCAGTAGCCCGGCAAGCAGGTCATAATTGTGCCGTCGGGGGCCAAGACAAATATCTGCAGATTGTGCGGCCCGGCGCCATTGGTTGTATCTACCGCCGTTTCGTCAGGCTTGTGTTTGCCTGAAGCGCCAGCGTATTTTTTATTTTCGATGTTTGTATAGCCAACGACAAAGTCGTTCTTGAGCATTGAGAAAACTGGTTCGGAAGAGAGCGACACGGCCCTCAAGCTATTGCCAGCACTTCAGGTACTGCCGTCTATTTTGCCCAGCATGTGCACCCAAACAATCAACTTGCCTTCGCGCTCAGCGTCAGCTTCGGCCTTACTTAGCGATTTGTACCAGGTCATTTCTGATGTCAGTTTGTGCACGTTAGCTGAGCAAATTTCTCCGCCTAGTACAGTTTTAGCGTTCGCCCCTAAATTGCTTAAGCCTAAATCGTTTAAGCCTACATCAAAAGATTGCTGCACCAGGGCGGCTATAGCCAAAGTGGAACTAATTACAAATCTTCTAGTCTTGGTCATTGTCATTCTCAACTGTTATCGTGCGCTCTTTTTGTTTCTAGCCCCTGACTTATTGCAGGATAACAAGAAATCGTGACGTCCATGTGAAGAGCATATATCGACCATTGCTGATTGCAAAGTGAATTATGCGCTAATAAAGGAATCAGGTTAGGTTAATGGGTAAATATAGAGAGATACGCAGGCAACCCAAAACTATTCTTTTGCACTTTGCCGAATTTGCAGGTGCGAAGAGATCAGGTCAGAAGCTTTGAAAGACTCAGTGTCTGAAGGTCTGAAGAAATGCGCGTACTGCTCGTAGAAGATAGTTTAGTGCAAGCCGAAGTCACCCGTAGCAAGTTGGAGTTGCGAGGGGTGTCGGTGGTCTGCGTCACCACCTTGAATCAAACCCTGGCGGCTTTGCAAGAGCCTGGAATAGACGTTATTTTGCTCGACCTTTCGCTGCCAGATAGCTCAGGAGTCGATACTTTTTATCGCGTGCGCTCAGCGGCACCGGATATTCCTACAGTGGTCTTAACCGGTATTGATGATCAAGACGTGGCCATGATGGCCCTGAAGAAGGGTGCTCAAGACTATTTGGTCAAGGGTCAAGCCAGCGATGATTCGGTCTATCGCTGTCTTGGTTATGCCATAGAGCGCAATAACGTAGAGTTGGCCCTGATTCGCAGTGAGAAGCGCTTGCGAATTATTGTCGAGAACACATACGATGCCTTTATCTCGATGGATTCTCACTGGCGCATCACCGATTGGAATGCCCAGGCTGAGCGAACATTCGGCTGGAAGCGTAATGAAGCTCTAGGTCGGCCTCTCTCAATGATTATTCCGCAGCATCTTCGTCGCCAGTACACCCGCGAAGTATCTACTTTCTTTAAGACCGATGAAGAAGACGAGTTCTCACGTATGACCAGTGAGCTGATGTGCTTGCACAAAGATGGTCATGAATTTCCCATTGAGATGGGAATTTTTAGAGTGAGAGTCGACAATGGCTGCATGTACTGTGCCTTTGGTCGCGATATTACCGAGCGCAGACAGCTCAACGAAGAGCTAGAGCGCCGCGTGCAACTGCGCACCTCTGAATTGACTCGCTCGAACGAAGAGTTAAAACAGTTCGCCAAAATCGCTTCCCATGATTTGCAAGAGCCACTGCGGGCAGTGCAGGGCTTTGTCAATCTTTTAGTAGAGAGTACTAAAGGGCAGCTTTCTAAAGACTGTGAGGAGTTTATTGAGTATATTCTCGATGGCACTCAGCGCATGCAGCAGCTGATTCAATCGGTCTTGGCTCACTCCAGTATCACCAATCAGCAGTATGACCCCCATTCAGCACCATCCACCGATGTCGATGGCGTTATCGAAGAGGTGTTGGCAAATCTTGATGCATCAATTAAAGAGAATAACGCCACTCTTGAAGTCGATAATTTGCCGGAAGTGGCTGTGGACCGCTCGCAACTGATTCAGCTATTCCAAAATCTGATCAGTAATGCCATCAAGTATCGCGGTGAAGTTGACCCGCAAATATTTATTACAGCAGAGAGAACAGTCGATGAATGGCTTTTCTCTGTGCGAGACAACGGTATTGGCATAGATAGCAAATATGCCGATCGCATTTTTGATATGTTTGCCCGCCTGCATGGCAAGACGAAGTACAAGGGGACAGGCATGGGCCTGGCCATTTGTAAGAAAATCGTGGCCTTGCATGGCGGCAGAATATGGGTGGAGTCAGAATTAGGGCAGGGATGTATTTTCCTGTTCACTCTACCAGCCGCAAGAAGACCCCCGAGGAGAGCAGCCATGGACAATAATATCGATATTCTATTGGTGGAAGATACCCCATCAGATGTAAGGCTGACCCAGGAAGCATTGAAGCGTTCTGATTTGAAGTATGCATTGACGGTGGTGAATGATGGTGTGGAAGCCATGGACTACTTGAATGCAGCCAAAAGTTCGCAAACCCAGAGGTTGCCAGATCTAATTTTGCTCGACCTGAATATGCCCCGTAAAAATGGTCATGAAGTGCTTGAGGAAATTAAGGCAGACGCGCATCTGAAGGGCATCCCTGTGGTATTGCTGACTGTTTCGCAACGTGATGAAGATGTGATGGAAGCGCTTAAAACTAAGATGAATTATTATCTAGCCAAGCCAATCACTTCTACCAAGCTTTCAGTATTGGTGCGAGCTATTTGTGAGCTGCAGGCAGAGCATGCTGGTGGTGAGCGTCATCCGGCTCACGAAGAGACTCATGTGCGCCTGGTGCTGGCGGGCAACCCCCATACCTCTGTTTCGATTTTGAGCAAGCTGGCTGCCGATGAGAGCTCCCGGGTGCGAGCTCGTGTTGCTGAAAATCCAGAGACACCAGAGCATTTATTGCTGAAGTTAGCTGAAGATGCCGATGCTGACGTGCGGCAAGGGGTTTCTGAAAATCCTAAGTTGCCGGTGAGTTTGCTCGAAAGACTGGCAAAAGACGATAATGAAGACGTGCGTCTGGCCATTGCAGGTAATCATAAAGTGCCGAATGCCATTCTTAGCGCTTTAGCCGAAGACGACAACACTTTTGTGGCTGCCGCTGCTAGTAAAACGCTGACTGAATTGGCCAGTGGGGCGAGGGCTTAGCCATAGCAAAGAAGTGAACGCCGCCGAAAGAATGAGTCAAGCTCAGCTCTTTCAAGCGCCTACCAAAGAAGAACTAGAACCTGTCAGATTTAGGCGGTTGAAGTTCGTCGTCGAGAAGCTCAAGTTGTTGTTTTGTGCGCTTAGCTTCGCTTTCATTGCCCGAAAGCTCATATAACTTGATTAAGGCTGCATGAAATTGCCTCGCTTCAGGAAGGCCCTTTAGACCGGCTTTGCAGTCGGCAATGCCTTTGTCGTATTGTTTCGTTTCGGTATATGCTTGTGCTCTGCTGAGTAGATTGCCATAGTAAGAGGTCGTTTTTACTGGTGCCTTATTGATTAAGTAAGTGAAGTCTTCTATTGCTTTGGGCCAGTGTTTGAGCCGTCTGGCAACCAGGGCCCGTTGAGAGTGCATCTGGGTGTTCGTGGGATAGGAATCAATTAGTTTATCCATCTCTGTTTCTGCTAAATCTAGGTTCCCTTGTTCCATGAGAATCTTGGCCCTGACTACTAAGTATTCAGGGCGAGAATTTAGCTTTATTGCATAGTCAACAGCGCTGAGAGCCTCGTTGAAGCGCTTGAGATTCTTGAGTATTTCAGCTTTGATAACATAGGGATAGTCCTGCTTGCCATCTAGTTGTATTGATTTATTGATGCATGGCAGTGCTTTCTCGCTTTCTTGAATGCCTTGCAAGAACGCGGCCTTTTCCTTCCAAAGCAAAGCGTTTTTGGGATCTATTGAGATGGCTTGTTCTATATGTTTGATAGCAAGTTCTTGGGTCTTTAGGTCTTTAAATTCCGCAATGGCTTTGTCGCGTAATGCCCAGGCTTTGGGATTGCCCCAGGCCTTGTGGTCTGAAAGGGTGAGTGACATGCTGGCTGCTAGTGCTATAAAGCAAAATTTGAATCTTGAGCCTTTGTAGTACATAGATATTTCGGCCGCTCTAACCAACGTGTTTGTGATATACCACCAGAACGGCCGCACAAATTGCATTGGGACCCTCTGGCTCGACGTGACCTGATGACTTTGTCATTAGTTATTGGACCCTATCCTTAGCTATTGCACCTTGCCTCGGGCGAGGATGGGCCAGATTTCTTCAATGACACCGTTGCGGATGCCATAGTAAGTGTCAAACAAATTGACAGTGGTATCGATGTGGCTCGGTATCATCTCCACTCTGGCCCCAATAGCTAGAGCTGTATTGGTCGCACTACAGGTGAGGATGCCGTGTTCATCGCCTCCGGGTCGGTAGCTAGTTGCTAGATCGTCTTTGACTTCAGCGTTGCCCATGTCGTTTGACAGTGATTTGAGGCCAGCATCAATCACCGCTCGTTCCGGCACTGGTCGACTGATGACTGTTGAGACAACAGAGAGAGCATTGGCATAGAGCGGGCCGATGGCGTTGCGATAGGCGACATCCATAAAAACAAAGCTACCCGGTTGCACTTCGGTGACGTCGTCAAACTGGGCGCATATTTCGGCGGTGCCAGTACCACCAGTAGTGACTATTTCAAGGGCAATTCCTTCGCCTCTAATTAGCTTGGCTGCGTCGCATAATTTGTTCATGGCCTCGCTGCAGAGGCGTTGCCTTTCGTCGTTGGCAAGATGCTGTAAGTGGCCTTCATAGCCTTGTATGCCGACTAAATGCAAATTTTCGAGACTGGTAATAACTTTAGCTAAGTTGATGGCCTCCGCTCCAGGTGCTACCCCGGCGCGATTCTGGCCGACATTCAACTCTAAAAGCACTTTTAGCCTAATGGACTCTGGCATATTGCTGATTGCCGAGTTTAGGGCTTGGGCTCCTGCGGCGCTATCCACCACTACTTTTACATCAGGATAGCTGCTTGCTAAATTGAGCAGCCGCTCAATTTTTTCCGCTCCCATCACTTCGCTAGTGATGAGCAAATCGCGTATGCCTCCTTGCGTCATCACTTCTGCTTCACTTACTTTGGCCACACAACAACCAGTAGCCCCGGCATCAAGTAATTTTTTAGCAAGATGTGGTGATTTGACTGTTTTGAGGTGGGGCCTAATCTTTTTGCCGCTAGCAGCTAAGCGTTCCATTAGTCTGGCAATGTTGCTTTCCATGGCCGATAAATCGATGATAATCGAGGGTGTATCTAGAGTATCAATGCTGTCGCCGATTTTTGGTTTATACATTAGAACCTGTCAGATTTAGGCGGTTGAAAATCGTCTTCTACGTCTTCCAGCTTTTTTCGCATGCGTTTAGCTTCGCTGGCATTACCTGAGGCTTCGTATACCTTGAGCAAGGCTCTGTAAAATTGCGGCACCTCTGGCTGGCCTTTTAGTCCAACTTTGCAGTCGGCAATGGCTTTTTCATACTGTTTTGTTTCTGTATATGCTTTTGCTCTGGCGAGTAGATCTTCGTAATACGAGGTATTTTTCACTGGTGCTTTATCGATCAAATATGAGAGATCTTCGATTGCCTTTTGCCAGTGTTTAAGCTGAATGGCAACGATTGCCCTCTTTTGGCGAGCCAGTGCGTCATTGGAGTTGGATTTAACTAGTTTGTCGAGCTCTTTCTCTGCTAGTTCAAATTTACCTTGCCGCATGAAAATCTTGGCTCTCGTGACTAGATTTTCTGCGCAAGGATCGAGCTTGATCATGTGATTAACGATGCTGAGCGCCTCGTCGAAGCGGTTAAGGCTACTGAGTATGTCGGCTTTGAGAATATAGGCGTATTTGGAATTGCTATTCAACTGTAATGATCTATTGATGCAGGGCAGGGCTCGCTCGCTTTCGTCGAGTTTGAGAAGAAACATTGCTTTGGATTGCCAATAGCGCGCTTCTTTTGAGTTTATAGATAGGGCTTCATCAATGTGCTTTATGGCTAAGTCTCTGGTTTCTGCTGCTCCGAATTCTTCTATAGCTTTGTCACACAGGGCCTCTGCTTTCTGGTTGCCCCAAGCACCGTTGCTTGTCGCAGCTAGTGCGGTGCTGACTGAAATGGTAAATAAGGAAACTTTGAATCTTGAGCTTTTGTAGTGCATTGATATTTCGGCCGCTCTAACCAACGTGTTTGTGATATACCAAATAATAGGTCGTTTTAATAGCGTTGGGAATCTCGGGCATTGCATGAAAAATGAATCAATAGAAAAGCTGGAGCAATTTCTCAAGCTTCAGGAGAATATGCACGGCCCTGACAGCAGACAGGTAGCCAAAGTTTTAATCAGGCTGGCCATAGCCTTCATGGAAGAGAATCGCTTGCTCGATGCTGAAGCAAGTCTGTTGCGTGCACTCGGTATCGAGCAGGCCTGCCCAGCGCCTGATCAAAAATTGATTGTGGAAGTGGGCAAGCAGATTGACAGCATCCATCAGAAGCTTGGCGCTCGCCTAGAAGATGAAATGGAGAGTCTCAAGGTCAGTACCGATCGTATTCCTGCTCTCACACCGATGTTTGAGCCGACCCAGTCGTTCCCGCCTGGTGGCGGTGTGATGAATTCACTTCCCACTAGCGCGGCCTCAGATGTTGGCACAAATGCTAGTACTAATTCCACTGCCAATGCTGATGCAGCCGCTCATTCTCATCATAAAACTGAGCCAATAGATAAAGCAATTGTGGCTGCGCAACTACAAATTCGCCAAATTAAACAGACCGGTGGCAGCGATACGGTTGCTGTGGCTGATGCCCTGACGCGCCTGGCTGATCTATATTGTCGTAAAGAACAATTGAGTGAGATGGAGCCGCTTTTAGTCGAGGCCCTGCGCATCCGAGAAAGTATCTGTGGTAGTGCTCATTTGAGTGTGGCTACCGATTTGAAGAATCTTGGCCGTCTCTATTATTTCAAGCAGCGCTATGATCTGGCTGAGCCCAATTTGAAGCGCGCTCTTTCTATTCGTGAAGCAACCCTTGGGCACTATCATTCTTATGTAGCTGATGTAGCGGAGTGGTTGGCTAAGGTTTATAGAAAAACAGGGAGGGAGGAAGAGGCCAAGGCGATGGACGCTTTGGTGCTTGAAAGTCGCACCAATTATGGTTCTGACTGGGAGAAATTCAGAGTTGCTGGGGTTAAGGCCTTGGCCGCAGGCAATGTTTTGGAAGCGCAGGCCATGTGGTTAGGCGCCCTGGATGAAAGTAGTGATTTTAGATTTGATGATCCGCGTTTGAGTACCACTTTAGAGGGATTGGCCGAAGTGTATTGGCGGCGTGGAAAGTTCGACAAAGCCGAACCTCTCTGCAAGCAAATTTTGCAGATCTCAGAAACACTACTGGGGCAAGAGCACACTGATGTTGCTCTTGCCGCCAATAATCTCGCTCTTCTCTGTGATCGCCAGGGCAAGTACTCTGAAGCGGCCATGCTCTATCAACAAGCGCTAGCCATCAACGAAAAGATACTGGGGCGCAATCACCCCGATGTAATTGGTATTCGCGAATGTCATGCCAAAGCCAGGCAAATGGCGCAGAAGCAAATCGAGATGAAGTTGGAGCGGGCTTGAGTCTTGCATTAGCTTTTTTATGTATGTTGATTTGAAACTGCAAGTTGATCTGGGCAAAGATCGCAAATGAAAAAGTAGTACATGAAAGGATAGATGCAGTAGAGCTGGTTTCCATCTATCTGCATAAGGAACAGCATCGTACGGCCACACGATTGGCAAAGTGGATATTCAGAATCTTGAACCCAGGTGGGATGACCGCCAATTTGCGAACAATTTTCGCTGCTGCAATAGTCGGCTACCAAAAATGGATTCCTTGATGGGCCGATTTCTAGGGTTATGTTACCGCCGTCACCTTCATTGTCTGAATGCCAGTCTGGTATGTTTTCCATTTGACGATCGGGTTCACACAGCTCTGTTGTGCCGTTGTCTAAGATAGTGCTGCGCATGGGGTTCAAACCACTACAGAGTTTGCAAAATGGAACATCAATGGTTAGGACTGGCCGTGAAAGTGAGAACAGCTCCCCGAAGTTTGAGGTCTTAAGTTCCTTTACGGTTACAACACGGCTTCTACAGAGCTTGCATAGCTCCGGGGTGTCTTGTTGTTTGTACTGATTAGTAGCGGATAGAGATGATCGATACTAGAGCTTTGGCTCTGTTCTTGCCTTTTCGTTCTTCTTTCTGCGAACCAGTTCACAACTTCTTCATCGCCTATCCAGGCAAGACCTTTTCTTGCGAGGTTATCGTCATGTTTCATTAACGCGAATAGTTTCTTTTTGACAGTATCTCCAGCTCCTCTGAACAATGGTGCTCGCAGATAGCCTTGTCGGTCGATTGCGTTGACGATTAATTGGTCGATGCTGTGAGAGCTATAGGCGAGCATATCAGTCATGATCTCTTCGGCCATTTCGCATCGGTGCTGAGTGCCCGAATCGAATATTTTGACTAGAGCTGTTTCCAGTGTTCGAAATTCTTTCTCGTCAAGAGCAGCCATGAGACTAATTTGCATTTTCTCTATGTTTGCTTGTTCTGGATTAGATCTCCGTGGATAGCTTTTGATGAGTCTTTCGACAATCGGTAAGTTTGAATAATCCACACAGAAATCCTCTTGTGGACCTGCATTAGTTTTCTACAGTGTATTTAAACTCGGCGCTGAAGGTTACTGGTGAAGGTGCATCTTTGGGAAAGGGACGAAAATATCCACCACCAGATGCTGTTTTAACTGCTTTTGTTGCGCATTCATCGGCTACTGACCAACCCGACGACTTTTCAAGTTGTAGGTCGGTCATCTTGGGGCTCCTGTCCAGAACAAAGCTCACTTTCACTATCCTTGAGTCATTACCGCCCGGTGGAGTAAAAACCATCGAAAGTCTGCGCCCAAGATCGCGAGTGTAACTGGTCATAGTGTCGGCCAACGGACCTGTTGGTAGGTTATTTGTCACTACTACTTCCTGCGAATTAGCAAAGGCCGGACTTGCTGAAATCCAGAAAGCGCTGATACAAGTAAGCAGAGACTTTTGCATATACTACTGGTCGTACCTCTTTTTCTTAGGAAATGGTTGCAGTCTAAGTGATAAAGCTCTAGCGACATCACTGACTCTAGAGCTTTACCTTTGATTGCTTCTGTTAAGGCTGTCGGAGTTTCATTACTTCCCTGCCGCTGCCATTTGCTTGAAGGCTTCAGCAGCTCTTTTTGGCATGTCAGCTTCTGCTACATCTTCGACGTGCTGAGCTAGTGACCACATGTGACCGAACGGATCGGACAGTTGGCCGTAGCGATCGCCCCAGAACATGTTCATCAGAGGCATTTTAACTGTGCAGCCAGCTTCTTGGGCTTTGGCAAAAGCAGCATCAACATCTTCGCAATAGACCATCAAAGATCCAGTTACTTTTCCGGCAGTTTCTGGGCTAACGCAGCCGCGCTCGGCGCATTCTTCACCCATCATTATGGTGGAATCGCCAATCCTAATTTCGGCGTGCATTACTTTCTTACCGTCAGGCATGTGCAAAACCATAACCTGCTCTGCGCCAAAAGCAGCTTTGTAGAATTCGATAGCCTTGGTGGCATCGCTGACAATCATGTATGGGGTTACCGTGTGCATACCAGTTGGGATGGCCTTGACCTTGTTTGTCATTTCTTCTCCTGATTTTTTGCCTTTCAACGCTAAGTTGTCGTTTAAAGCCTAACTGAATTATTATTTTTAGGAGGTAAGCATATCTCTCGTATGTCTAAATTTCAACTATATGAAAGGCAAAATAAGCTCTAACCGAGCTCGTATGTGGTACTACCATAAATCTGGTCGTAATCAAGTGCTGGAGCTGGTCCAAAATACATGCGTGCGCAGCCGAAACACTCGCTGAGCTTGTGTTTCGCTGCTAAGGCCAGGGCCTCTTTGTTAATCTCCGGCACGTCTAGATAAACCACTTGACCGCTGACTTTGGCAGTCAGTGCCCGGTAGAGTTGGTCGGCTATTTCGGCGTTCGTGGCAAAGAGTGGACCGATTTTGAAGCCCTTTTGAGAGGGTCGAATCGTACCGTATCCTAAGATCTTGGATGCATCTTTGTAGACCAGGCTATGGCTATCTTTCATTTTTAGCCAGGCACTGAGAAGGCGCTGGCGTTTGAAGCCGAACCAGTTTGCGTCTGCTTCGATTAGTGCTTCAATCTCATCGTCTGCTACGGGTTTTATTGCGGCTAGGTCGCAGATGTCACTGTTCGCCTGCGCGACACCTTCCATGCGCAAGGTGCGGTGACTAAAAACAAAGCCTGTTTTGGCGTAAGTTTGTTGCATATTAAAGACGCCATCGATACCAATGGCGGTGCCTGGATTTAATCGTTCTTTGAGAGTGTCGCGCATGGTCAGCCATAATTGTCCACCCATGCCTTTTCCGCGATACTCCGGCTTGACTATGAAAAATCCCATAAACCCAAATTGACCATCATAGCTAACGGCTGATCCTGAGCCAATAAATTCGCCATTGTGTTCTAGGGCAAAGTAACCATCAGGGTCAGTTTGCCAGAAGACATCAGGGTCAGGAAGGCCGGGATTCCAGCCTTCTGCCTCTGCCCAGGTAATCACGGTATCAAACTCGGAGCGTGTCATTGGGCGTATCTTGCAGTTTGTCAGTTGTGGCAACTCTACTACCTCTTTTCTCTCTTGCTTATTAATTGCGAAATGGTGCTATATCAAATACTTCGTGGCTAACAGATTTGATTTTAATCTCGTCTTGTTCTGCTTTCTTTAATTGACCGGCTTTGCGGTAGGCATTGGCGCGCTTCGCGTACAGTTTTGTCACTATGTTCGGAATGCGTTCTATTTCTAAGGTGTAGTCAGCGGCCGCAGCATTATACTTCTTTAAAAGCATGTAAGCATCGCCACGCATTTCGTGAACCTTGCTCATTATAGGATTGATCTTCAGGCAATAGGAAAAATGCTCTACTGCCTCTTTCCCTTTTCCTAGCTTAAGGTACAGGGTGCCGACGATGCGTGCAAGATTGGTGTCATAGCGCTCTGGGTGGCCGTTGAGATAACCCAGGGCATCAGCTAATGCTAAATCAGGCTTTAGCATAGATTCATAGCAGCGGGCGCGCAGTATCATGTAGTGAGGAGCCATGGCTGGAGACAGCTTAATTGCGGCAGTATAGTCTTTGGCTGCTGTTTCATCATCTAAAGTGCTTTGGCATAACCTGGCATGAAGCAGATAAGGTTCAACTTGTTTAGGAGCTAACTTTATTGCTTTGGCTGAATCTTCAAGGGCCTCTTCATAGCGCACTAGAGCGGTTAAGGCTGAGGCCCGTCGATAGTAGAGCTTCCAGTTGGTTTGACAGGCTTTGATTTGCTTTGTGGTTTCAGTTACTTCTTGCTTTGCTCTTTCTTTAAGCCGCTCTTCTGGGCTTATTTGTGCAATTAGTTGTGGTGCGTTTATGGATTTTCTCTGCTGCTTGTCTATGGTGTTGGCAAAACTGTTCTCTGTGCTGTTGCTTAGAACTGATACCATGAGGAGTATTAGACCTGCTTGTTTGCCGTTATTTCTATTGCCGTTGTGGTGAGGAGCTTTTTTCATCGAGCCGTTGATTCTCAGTCTAATAGTCTATCAGTGCTTTGCCAAAAGAATCGGCTTTGGCTTGGTCGCTTGCGGCTGCCTTCGTGTTTCCCATCTCCTCATGAATTTTTGCACGGCTGCGATAGAGAATTGGCTGCTTCGGTTTCAGTTCAATGGCATCATTAATATCTGAGAGCGCTTTATCGAGTTGGTTAAGAGCTAGATAGGCTTGGGCTCTATCTGCATAAGTTTGACTATCTAGTGGGAAGTTCTTTAGTTCGGCGCTGAAGGCTTGCACTGCTTCTTCCAGTCGACCTTGATCTACCAGGGCCTTGCCTAAATTGCGATAAACATGTAGGCGCTTGGGGCTTTTGCTGGCTATTCGTGAATAATCGCTGATAGCTTTTTCTGATAACCTAATTCTGCGATAGGCCTCTGCTCTCTCAATGTAAAATCTGTCAAAATTTTGGTCTATCGCGATGGCTTTTGTATAGTCTTCAATTGCTTCGCTGACTTTGTTATCGAGCATGAGCATATTTGCTCTGCCTTCATATGTGGTGGCAGTTCTGTCCCCTAGTGCAATTGCTTTTGTATAATCTGCCAGGGCTGGTTTATTATAAGTGAGAAAAGCATTTAATTTGGCCCGCAGAGTGTAAGGCCAGTAGTCTTTGCTGTACTGTGCTACCAACTTGTCGCAGCGTTCGAGGCAGTGTTTGTCTGCGCACTGAGCGAGATTCTGGAACTCTAAAGCTATGCAGTTGTCTAGCATTTTGCGCGATTCTAGGTCTTTGCCTGACAGCATATAGGCCTTGCTTGCAGCTGAATGCATGCCATCAAGGTCGTTCAGAGCAATGTCCGCGTAAAATAGAGTTTTATAAAACCTCGGGTCCTTTCCGTCTAGCTGGATGGCCTTGGTCAGGTCTTGTCGCGCTAAATTGTTTTTGCCAACACTATGTAAATATTCACCACGACGCCAATATCTATAAGCATTGTTGCTATCCGCGCTAATAGCGCGCCCGAATTCTTCTATGGCTTCCTTCGGCTTCTTCCATGCGGCGTAGGTATCAGCCTTAATCTCGTAAACTATGGCTTTGTCCTTGTAGCCAAGGGCCAATGCTTTGTCGGCGCTTTCAATGCTTTCTTTGAACCGCTTAGCTAGCCGCAGGCTATTGGCGCGGTTGGCGAAAACGTGAGGGTGTGGACGCTTTGCTAGCGAGAGATCGTCATAAACTAGTTGGGCTTTATAGTCGCCTGCTGCTTCAAACACTTCAGCGATTTGGACGTAGCAAACGGCTTCGTCAAATTTTTTGAGCATTTCGGCAATCAGTTGCTTAGATCGCCCTTTTTGCCCTAGTTTATCCGTGAGGTAGACTCGGGCTGCATACGGTCTACTTTCGTTTGGATGTGCCTTAATTTTTGCCTCTTGTTCAGCAAGGGCTTGTTTTAGATTTTCTGTCGTTTGCGATTTTATTGCTTTCAACAGCAAGGGGGCTTTCTCATTGTTGCTTTGGCTTTCTCTAGTGCAGAATGTGAGCAATATAGGCAGAACTAATAATGCACACGACCATCGTGAACGCATAGAATTAGTAGCCCTATTCATCCGCTAAAATCCTTCCTCGTCTTCGCATATGACTGGTGGTCTAATTGATTTTAGCGACTGGCGATCTGTAAATATCCTCAAGCTTTCGCGCTGCGCTTGTTCAATTGCTTCGGTATTGGTGGGATCGAATTCTTTGTTGAATTGCGCAATCTTTTGCCAGATTACTCCTTTAAATTGAGTGTCGTGATAAGTCGGGTCAGCCATTGCCAGGGCCGTGCTGAGGTTGGACATTATTCTTTGTTTGAGCGCACTAGTAGTTTCGCTGTCTGAAGTTTTGGGTGATTTCTCGGCGGCCTTAAGTTTAAGTTCGTAGAAGTAAGCCAGTGAATAATGCAGCCTGGGTAAGAGTTCGGCGCGAATTGATGGGGCTACGTCCCCTATCTGTGCTGATTGTTGGTGGTCTGTCTGGCTAGCCATTAGTCTTATTAGGATATTCGTTATGTCAATGGCTTTGTCCACTTGCCCCGACTTGGCCAGAGCCATGGCTAAATTAGCTCGTAATATGTAACGGTCCAGAACTAGGCCATTCCTTCCTCTACCTGTTATTTGAGTGAAATTGGTATCGGCTTTTTCCAGAACAGTGGCTGCATCTTTGTACTGTCCGGCCGCTAGTAGGGCTGATCCAAGCGCCGCTTGTATTTTCGTCGCTACGTGCGCTGGTATTGGGCTAGCGCTAGAATTATTGGCTTCTTTGTATAACTCCTTCAGTTGTACGATCGCTTCGGCTCTGAGCTTTTTCGCCTCGTCCATACTGCCAGTACCGCCTTGAGGGAAGGCGATTGTGGAATTGCTGAGGGCGCTATGAAGCTGCAGCACCAGGCCATTGTGAGGGCCAGCCAGGCAGTATGCCAGTTTGAGTTTTAGTATGGCGCTATCGGCTCTATGCTCTTTAGACGCGCTCAGGACAGGAGCGGCCAGTCGATAGCTATCAGCAGCTTGGGCGAGCAGGCCTGAATCCATCAGGCAGTCACCGCGCCAGTTGTTAACTTCTGCTCGTTTTGTGGCTTCGAGGTTTGGGTGCTCTATTACCTGGTCGTAAAGGTTTAGGGCTCGATTGATATCGCCACTTTGTTGCAGATGACGAGCATAGTAGATGATTTGATCTGGGGGCACAGACGCGAGGGGCTTGCCTTCAAGATCTTTCACAGCCAGGTCTAGAAAATGCAACCTCTCGTTGTAAGATGGCGTGATTGATGGCATTGCACTCCATAAGAATTCGTCACTGTCAATGTTGGCGATCAAGCTGGCGCCTTGTCTCTGAGGTTGGTATATGTGTCGCACCAGTGATGGCAGGACGCGACCGTCATGCTGCAGCGGTGTTTGAGTGTTCCAATTTTTTGCTTTATCGCTATAGTTGACGTTGTCTACTCTTATGGGTTTACCCTCAAGACCAAAGGGCACGCCCGCTATATGCCCCATCGATTCCATCTGCTCTTGGGTTGGCTTTTGTCCTGAATTGAGGAAGTTGAACATCATCAGTGAGCAGGTCACCACCGATAGCAATCCGACCGCAGCATAGGTGGCAAGGCGCACTGGTGCCGGTGCATCCGCTTTTTGCTTTGCCTTGCCTGCGGCGGTTTTTTTCATGAAAGATAAGTCGCCGATATTGCCCTGCAACATGAAATTTATGTCGCTCTGCATTGCTTCGGCGCTGGCGTAGCGATCTTGTGGTTCCCTCGCCATTGCCTTAGCGATAAAGCCGTCCAGTACGCTGGCTGGTACTTTGCCCGAGGGGTTTCCACTTAATTTGGGCGGCTTTTCTGAAATATGCATGTGCAAGACACGCAGTAGATTGTCTGCCTGATAGGGGGGATGACCTTCTAGTAGTTCGTAGAAGAGGCAGCCCAGTGAATAGATGTCACTGCGACTGTCAACCGGGTCACCCAGGCATTGTTCGGGGCTCATGAAGTGCGGGCTGCCGAACATGTCGCCTGTACGAGTTAAGACACTTGTGTCGTTGACGATATTGAGCTTGGCGATGCCGAAGTCTACGACCTGCACCACTGGCTTGCCATTGTTGTCAAAGCAAATCATTATGTTGCTGGGCTTGATATCGCGATGCACTATTTCTTGCGAGTGGGCATGAGCCAGAGCCGAAAGTGTTTGACTGATTATGCTTAATGAGTCTGGCAGCGAAAATTTATGTTTGGCTTCGAGCAGTTGGGCCAGTGATTGCCCGGCGACCAAATCCATGACGAGGTAGGGTTCACCTTCGCTGTCGACGCCGTAGTCGCGCAGTCTAACAATATTGCTATGGTCTAATTTGCTGATAGCAACGGCTTCTTGCTTAAACCGCTTCAAAATGTTGGCATCTTTTGTGCGCGGCTGGGCTAGCAGTTTCACTGCTACTTCTTTGTTTTGCTCTAGGTGTTTGGCACGGTAAACAGTGCTCATGCCGCCCTCGCCAATGCGCTCAAGCAGTTCATAATGTTCGGCAATGATGCGCCCAATGGCGCTATCGGTTGCGTTCTTGGTCACCGCATCAGGGGCGGTCGCGTGAATCTTACTAGCAGTCGCCTCGGGAGCACCACTGGAAGCTTCAGTGGCCGCGACATCGGGGGCTGCGTCTACTGCCTCCGAATCTAAGGAATGGTCGTCCACCACAAGCTTCGCTTGCTGAGGAATTGCTTCCTTGTCGCGGGCGGGTTTCATAGCAAATTGGTCCTTAGTAAGCCTGCAAACTATGTGCCCGCTTTGCTAGATTATTAGCTAGCTGACCGTTTGGAGAGTTAATCTGGCTAGCCAAGGGTATGTCCAAATTTATTAGCCCTCCTAATTAGTAAATCTATAGATGTTAAAGTAGTGGTTCGCGAAAAGCGATGCTGCATGCTGGCAATGGAGATGACAGTGAAAATTGTTCCAAGTTTTGCTCATAGCCTTGCTCTTAGCTTAGCCCTGCTAGTGATTCCTTCCACTGGTGCAGGTCTTGCTGGTTTGTCGCCGGCCTTTGCTTCTGAGCCCCCTTATGCCAAGTTGCTAGAAAAAGGTGAGCGTAGTCTGAAGAAGAAAGACTATGAGAACGCCGTGGCCACTTTCACTAAAGTTCTCAAGGACCATCCAGGAGTCTACGAGGCTTATCTCAGTCGAGCGGCAGCTCGCAGCGAGTTGAAAGACAACGATGGTGCCCTTGCTGACTACGAGCAGGCGCTGAGAGCTAACCCCAATGTCGTAGAAATTTATCTTCAGCGTGGAGAGCTTTTGGCTCGTCTTGGTCAGAAAGATGCGGCTGTGCGCGATTATGGCGAAGTCTTGCGTCTTGACCCCAAAGATACTAGAGCCTTGCTATTGCGGGCGCAGGCTTTGAAGGAGAATGGCGATTTTGCTGGCGCAGCAAAAGACTATGACCAATATCTCAAATTTAATTCCAGTTCGCTTCCTGTGCGTAGAGAGCGGGCTGAGTGCAAGCTGCAGGTCAATGCCTACAACGACGCCATTGCCGATTACGAGTATATTCTCAAGAAAGGCGGCAGCAAAGAGTTTGACGTGCACTATGAGTGGGGTGAAGCATTAAAGCTCAAGGGTGATACCAAGGGCGCCACCGATCAGTTTAATCAAGCGATTGCCTATTATTCAAAGAACCTTTCTCGCTCCCAGAAGAAAGGCCTAGACTATGTTTATCGTGGCATGGCTTATTACCAGCTTTCTCAATTGGAGAAAGCTCTCAGTGATTTAGAAAATGGCGTGCGTTTGCTGCCAGAAAATGCCATGGCCCAGTCACGATTAGCCCATGTGCAGTTGGCCAAAGGTGACAGCGCTGCTGCCTTGGGCCATCTCGATGCTGCTCTCAAGGTTAATCCCCGCCTGCAGGGGGCTTTGGTTGATCGTGCCACTATTAAAGCTGCTCAGGGTAGCTATGAAGATAGCAAAGCCGACCTTGATAAAGCTCTGCAGATTACCCGTAACGCTGAAGGCCTTTATTCTCGCGCCATGACTTTGCTTGCACTGGGAGACGTCGGCGGTGCTGCCGATGATCTTAGCGAAGCGAACAAGCTGAACCCGGCTCTGATGGAAAGCAAGCGCAAAGAGCTAGCTGCAAAAATTGAGACTGGCTCAAGTGCAGGTGCCAACGTTGATCAGGCTGTTAACTACAGTCGCTTGGCACTGTTTGATTTAGCTGTAGGTGATCTCAGCTCGGCAGAGCGACTAGTGCGGCAATCGATTAAGCTTGGCCAGGGTAAAGGCGGTACTGCTGGCGGTGCCAATAGCCTTTTGCTACTTGGTCAGATTTATTTGAAGAAACATTCATTAGTTGAAGCTGAAGCCCTGTTTAGAACAGCTTTGAACAAGCTTTCTCAATCAGGAGATGGTAATCAGAAGTACGCGGTGTTTTCTCTTGAGCAATGCGCTAAGCAGTTTATGATGGGTTCTAAGCTTGAAGAAGCGGGTTCGATCTTCTCTGATACGCGCATGCTGCGAGCAGCCCATGGCTGGACCGAACACGCCATGCCCGCAGAGATATCTAAACGGGCAGAGCAGGCGGTTGAAGCTTACAAGCAAAAACGCAAGTATGATCGCCAAGAAGATCTTGTGCGCAAAGCTGCTTCAGGCAGCGCTTCAGAGGGAGGTTCTACAGCTAGCTCTGAGGCGGTAGACAATTCTCAAATTGAGATCAATCGACCAATTCGCGATAAGTGGGCCCTGATTATTGGCACCGGCCGCTTCAAAGATCCTAAAATCAATTTGCGCTACGCTGCCAAAGATGCCCAAGATTTCAGCGACTTTTTGATTAAAGAAAGAAATTTTGCTCCCGATCATGTTCAGCTTCTTACTAATGAAGCTGCTACCAGAGCCAATATTCTTTCTCTTCTAGGAAGCAAGTGGCTGCCCCGTGTGGCCGAGAAAGATGATTTGGTTGTGATTTATTTCTCTACCCACGGCAGCCCATCAAGTTTAGACATTGGTGGCGTCAATTACTTAGTGGCCTATGATACTGATCCAACCGATCTTTATGCTACAGGAATCGCTATGCAAGACCTGGCTCGCATCATCAAGGCTCGGGTGCATAGCGATAGGGTTATGCTCGTGCTTGACGCTTGCCATAGTGGCGTTACTGCCCCAGCCAGCGGTAAGTCGATTGTTCGAGCCGGAAATATCGATGTTGACCCCATTGTGCAAGGTACCGGACAGCTCGTTATTTCTTCGAGCAAACCCGATCAGCGCTCATGGGAATCTCAGCGCTATGAAGGCAGTGTCTTTACTCGCTATTTGATCGATGGCTTCCGTAAAAATGGCTCTCTGACAAAATTAGGCGACGCCTATAACTATATGGAAGCTGAAGTGCAGCGGGAGGTTTTGCGTGACCGTGGCTTGTTGCAAACCCCTGTGATGCGCAGCAAGTGGCGTGGTAGTGATCTAATTTTAGGGGTAAAACCAGCTGCTCCATCTCCTGGTTTGGGGCCAATTGAGCTGCCAGATGCTGTTGAGGCGCAGAGCAAGGGTAGTATCACTGGTGGTGGGAAAACGGTCGGCGGCCATAGCCGCTCGCCAGTTCATTCAGGTAGACACAGAGGAGCAAAGCGTAAGTGACAGACCAACTGAATTCGACACGATGGGCGACAAAGCGCCTGTCGCTAAAGCTTATGGCCGTGGCCGCGATGGCACTCTCTTCTAATTCTTTCTTGCCAGCCCAGGCTGAAGAAATTATCTGGCGAGCTTTCAATGAGAGTGGTATCAAATTTTTTGACGAACATGATTATGAGAAAGCTGAACAGAGTTTGTTGAATGCTGTTAAGGAAGCAGAGAAAATCGCCCCCCAGAGCCCTGAACTTAAGACCAGCTTAGGCCTGTTGCGCAAAGTTTATCTGGCCCAGGGAAACAACGCCAAAGCTGACGCTATCGCGGCCCGGCTAGAGGCGATGGAATCAAGTGATAAAGGTTCGGAGACTCCATCGGGCGAAACTCCTTCTGGTGAAGTTCCTACTTCTGCGGTTCCTTCTGGTGAGATTCCGGCTAAGGTTGAGCTATCGAGCAAGGCCCAACCTGGCGCGTCTGAAGAGGCAAAATCACTTTCCCGCACTGGGTCTTCGGCCTCAGAAGCGAAAGTGGAAGTGGCCACGGAGGCCAAGTCTCCTTCTAGTTCTAGTGTTAGCTCTAATTCTACTTCTAGTCCTAATTCTACTTCTATCCCTAGTTTAGCTTCTAGCTCTGGTTCGAATACTCAAATTGCTTCAGTGCGCGGCATTGCTGGCGAGCTAAAGTCTGGCGGAATAGTAAAGAAAGCAGAAGAGCTATTCAAAATGACTGGCCACATCAGCTGGACCAAGGGTCTGGCAATATCGGCCGATGGCACTCGGGCATTGTCAGGCAGTGATGATGACTCTGTGCGCTTGTGGGATTTGACTACGGCCAAAGAAATCAAACGATTTGATGGTCATGAAGACAACGTCAACTCTGTTGCTTTCTCCCCTAGCAGCAATACTGGTATGTCGGCCAGTGGCGATTCGTCAGTGCGCATCTGGGACCTTGATTCTGGCGCACAACTGAAAAAACTAGTGGGTCACGGCAATATTGTCTTGGCTTGCGCTTACTCTCCTACCGGTAATAAAGCTGCTTCTTGCGGTTACGACGGTACTGTGCGCATCTGGGATGTGCTTAATGGCACCCAGTTGCAAGTCTGCCAGGGCCAGGGTACTGTGCGTTGTGTTGCATTCAGCCCTGACGGTGAGCAGGTTGCCAGCGGCGGCAGCGACAAAGTGGTCACCCTATGGCGGGTGCGGGATGGTTCGGTGATTCGGCGCTTCACTGGTCACAAGGGTGACGTCACCACCGTTGGCTTCTCGGCCGATGGCAGCAAGCTTTTGACTGCTAGCCGTGACCTCACAATTAGAACCTGGGACGTTGGTAGCGGTAGTGAACTGAAGCAGTTCATCGGCCACGGTGATTGGGTCTGCAATGCTCGTTTCATTAAGTCCGATAGCAAAGTGGCAAGCGGCAGCCTAGATAAAACCTTCCGCATTTGGGACGCTGAACAGGGTACTGAGACCTGTTCCTTTACCCTAAATGCCTACGGCATGTTCGGATTGGCCCTCACCCCTAGCGGTGAAAACGCCCTGACAGGCAGTAACGATTATTCTTTGCGCTATTGGAAACTTACCGAATAGATGAAGATAAGATGCTTCAGTAAAGCTTTCAAGAGATATTTCGCCATTTAATGTAGTAATCTTCATCTAACCACTACGATATTGGTTAGCATGGTCGATTGGCGACCGTTTCTGGCTTGAAAAGTGGTTGTGACAATGGCCGAGAACTATTACTTCTGTACTCGATACTGATTGAAAGGATTCCACCGCAATGTCCCGAGTTGCCATCATAGTTGGTGCTGGTCCCGCTGGTTTGACTGCTGCCTATGAGCTTTTACAACGGAGCGATGTTAAACCAATCATCATCGAAAAGTGTGATGTGATTGGCGGTCTATCCCGCACAATCGAATATAAGGGTAATCGCTTAGATATCGGCCCTCACCGCTTCTTCTCGAAGTCAGACCGGGTGATGGATTGGTGGATGACCATGATGCCTGTGCAGGGTCTGCCAGGGCAAGAAGTTGAAATCAGCTACCACAACCAGAAGCGCACTATTCCGGTGAGCCCAGATGGCCCCGCTCCTGACGATGTCGAAAACGTTTTGATTACTCTGCAAAGACAGACGCGTATTTATTATTTGCGTAAATTCTTTGATTATCCAATTAGTCTCAAACTAGTTACTTTCACTAATCTTGGTTTGGCTCGTACCATTCGCATTGGTTTGAGCTACATGAAGGCCATGGCCATGCCAATTAAGCCGGAATCAAACTTAGAAGAGTTTTTCACTAACCGCTTTGGTCGCGAACTGTATCTTACTTTCTTCAAAGATTATACTGAAAAAGTTTGGGGTATCGCTTGCTCAAAAATTAGTGCCGACTGGGGCGCTCAGCGGGTTAAGGGCTTGTCGATCGTCAAAGTTGTCACCCATGCTGCTAAGAAAATGCTCGGCTCAGTTACTGATTTGCGTCAGAAACAAACTGAAACTTCATTGGTCGAACAGTTCATGTACCCTAAAAAGGGCACTGGCTCAATGTGGCAAGAGGTCGCTAATCGGGTTCTTGCTAAGGGCGGAGAAATTCGCAAAGATTCAGAAGTGGTGCGCTTCATTACCGAAGGCAATCAGATTACCGCTGTTGAAATCAAAAACAGTGTTACCGGTGCAACCGAGATAGTAAAAGGTGATTATTTCTTCTCTACTATTCCAGTAAAAGAGCTAGTCGCTAAGCTCGACGCACCAGTGCCGAAAGATGCTAAAGAAATTGCCGAAGGGCTTATCTACCGCGACTTCATTGAAGTTGGTATGCTCGTCAATAAGCTCAAAGTATACGAAGATTCGCCCACTGGCAAAAAGCTCATTGCCGACAACTGGATTTATGTGCAAGAAAACGACGTCTTGATTGGACGCTTGCAGATTTATAATAACTGGGGCAACTACATGGTTGCCGACCCCACCAAAGTCTGGTTGGGCCTCGAATACTTCTGCAATGAGAGTGATGAAATTTGGTCATGGCCAGACGACAAGCTCAAGCAGCTTGGCGCCGATGAGTTAGACAAAATTGGCATCATCGATAAAGCCGATGTTCTTGATTCGATGGTAATTCGTATGCCGAAGACCTACCCGGGCTATTTTGGCTCATACGACCGCTTTGATGACTTGACTAAGTATATTGATACTTTCGAGAATCTCTTCTTGGTAGGCCGCAACGGCATGCACAAGTACAACAACCAAGACCACTCAATGCTGACTGCAATGGTGGCTGTGGATAATATCGTAGATGGTATCAAAACCAAAACTAATATTTGGGATGTGAATACCGAGATGGAATATCACGAAGAGAAGAAGAGCTAGGCGATAAGCCGGTTCTTGCTTGGCATCTGGCCGACACATACTAGCGCACTTTCGATTGTTCAGTTCTTGACTTGGAAATTGTTTCACCAGGCTGCTCTTGGGTTGCCGCTGGTAGCAGCATTGAAGATTGTCAAGGCGGAGCGATTGCTAGGCTTCTTTTCATTGTTCTTTATAAGAGCGCCGCAATTGATGTTTTTCGTGCAATCATGAAAGACCAATTACTAGTTTAATCTCAATTGTGTAGGTCTTTGGAAACCAGTGCTCGACCCCCGGTTCGTCATTTTTGCTTCGCTCTTTAACCTTGTTGGTTCGGCTGTTTACGCCCGCAAAACCTTCAAGGGTGAGACTCAGCCTAATCGTGTCACCTGGCTCTTGTGGATGATTGTCCCGATGATTGCCTTCTTTGCCGAATTGCAGGAAGGGGTGGGCTTGCAGTCGTTGATGACATTTATGATTGGCTTTGGCCCGCTGCTAGTCTTTATTGCTTCATTTCTCAACAAGCAGTCTTATTGGCAAATATCAAAACTAGATTGTGTCTGTGGCATACTCTCTGTTTTCGCTCTTTTGGCTTGGAAGGTTTCGGGACACGGGGGTGTCGCTATTGCTTTCTCTTTGATTGCTGATGGTCTGGCCGGGCTGCCTACTTTAATAAAAGCTTGGAAAGAGCCTCAGTCTGAGCACTATGCGCCTTATCTGACTAGTGCCATCAGTGCTGGTATCACTCTTTTGACTATCAGTGATTGGACTTTTGCCAACTATGCTTTCCCTACCTATATTCTCTTCACGGGTGTTGCTGTGGCAGCCATCGTTCGCTTTCAGTTGGGCCTATTTCTCAGTCTTCGTGAGGTTGTTTGAGATGCAATGTCTGCGTGTGAATTTTATTGGCTTTGTAAATTAGGTGTATATGCACCTAGTTTACAAAGCCAATACCTACATCACGTCTAGCGTTTTATCGTTTTAAATTCTTTGCCGCTATTTCATTCAGAATATCGATGAAAGGCCTGTATCCTGGGGGCCAAGAATAAGGCTGAAACAGTTTTTCGCCAAGATACCGTTTGATTCGCATTCTCAATTTTTCAAAGTCTTGTTCTTTGTCGCGGCTGTCGTTTATGGAGCTAGTTAATTGAAGCCTCACCAAATCATCATTCAGCCATTCAACCTGGTAAATCGGACAAGCTGACAGCCGCGCTCGTCCAATTTCTTCGACTTTGTCTTTGCCTAGAATCGTGCACCAATAAAGGTCTGGCATACCGAGTGGCAAATGCTTGCTGTAAACCGAAATTAGGGGGTACTTATCGGCAATACCGCAGGTATAAACAGAATCTATTTTTTTCTCACGATCTCGATTTTGCTCGGTACTATTTGCCCGATGTATGTAGGCAAACTCTGCATCTGTCACTATTGCTGCTTGCTCAACAAACCGGATTAGCTCTGGCTCCGCACTGGTTCCCGATTCTGCTGTGACGTGAAGGGTAGAGTACTTCTTTTCACTTTCGAATGCCCCTTCTATGGAGCAGCTCGCCTCTACCCATGGGGATTTGGTGGTTTTGAAACATACATTCATTTCCCAAATTTCTTCCATTGCATCAAGGGTTTCAATGCTGAGTGGCCGACGAATAGGTTCTGTCAGGTCGTATCGATTGGGAAAGTAAGTTGGCGCAACCTTGTGCCACAAGGTGAACACCTTTCTTACTGTGCTCCAATCTTTGAAACTTTGTTTCGTCAAAATGCCACATGAAATATTCGGATAGTCTCTCGGTGCCATTTCAAACCCCACCCTATAACATAGGCTCGCCGAAAACGACCAGCCCTAAGCTGCCGATTATCCCTGATTTGGGCCAAAGGCTTGCAAAGAGAATATAAGTATTAGTGGGTATCAACGCTAAAATTAGTTCTAGGTTTAAGCAACTCACACATTAACGCCGGTATTAACGAAGGTACAAATGAAAAATTTAGTCAGTCTCATGGTGGCATGCGCAGTGGCAACACCAATGTTTACTTCTTTGCCAGTTCTCGCTGACAGCATCGAGCATACTTCAAGCTCATCTAGCAGCAGCGAAACTATTGATGTCAAAAAAGGCGTCAAGTTCAAGTTCCGTGAACGCCTGCACAACATCCATGCCCAAATTAGCACAGCCGTTGCCAAAGGCTGGATCAATAGCTCCCAGGCTGCTGGTTTCAGAAGTGAAGCCGACGCCCTTGTGCGCAAAACTTCATCGGCTGAGGCCTCTGGCTGGCCTGAGAGTGAAGTTGATAGCCTAGAGAAAGCTGTGACGAAATTAAACGCTGCACTTTCAACGGCTTCAACTACAAAAACAACCACTAAAACATCTACTGCGAAAAAGTCTACAGTTAAGACCACATCACCTAAATAGTTAGCGCTATTTGGGCTTGCAGAGCTATCTTGCCCTGCTTATTTCCGCTTCTAATTCACCGGGCAGCAGCTTGGGAAAATCGTAAGAGACTAGTTCTGTTGTCGATTTCACTGGGCCGCTCTCGGTGATAGATTTTACTAGGCCGACATTGGGGCCATACCAATAGGTCTTGGTCGCTTTGTTGCCGCCAGTGTTGACTGCGCTCACCACTTTCATGGCATTGAATTTTCCGGCTGGAACAATTATTTCTTCTGGACCGCTCACTGTATAGCTTTCGGTTGAAGCTGTGTTCATCATGCCTGTTCCGGCCCACTGCCAGCTATCGCCACTTTCCAGTGGGTGTTTCAGTATTTGTTTGGGCGGCAAATAGTCAGCTTTCATCCCATTGGCTTCGTATTCGAGGTGGTGGTCTAGTACCAGGCCATTGCCTTTGCTGTACCAGTCGCTGAATTTTTGTGTGGGTGAAGTTTCAACCTGTATTTGATGCCAAATGCTGCCATCGCTTTGTTTGTCATCGTGAATATCTTTCATTGAAAAGGCGCTCTGCTTGCCGTCTGCAGTTGTGGTCTGATATTTCCATGAGTATTTCCAGCGGGCGGGAAAATAATCTGGGGGTGGTGGCTTTTTAACTGTTTTCGCTGGTGGTGCCGCTGATACAGAGTTGCTTGTTGCTAAAAAGTAGATTGAAGTGCACAGAGCCAGTAAATAGTGTTTCTTCATTGCACTCCTTGAAATTATCGTTGCTAGCGTGATGGCCTTAACATGATGTCCTCACTAAGCTGCCTGAATCAGGGAGGCTTAATGAGGACAATTATAGCTAATTACGTGGGTGTAGTGGCGTGGGTGGTGACGCAGGGAAGTGTTGAAGGGAAATGACCTAGGGAGTTTTCCTGTTCGTGTTTGTTTTTGTGTTTTTGTGTAGTGTGATGCCAGCCAGAAATTTATGCCGAGCGAGCTATTTGTTGTTGGAAGGTATGGGTTACAGCATGGTTGATCTGGCGATCTGTCTGGGCTGTGATTTCTGCTACAGCACAGATGTCCCAGATGATTGATTCGCGGTAGAGAACATCATCTTGGAACAGCCAGTCAGAGCTTTTCTTGGTCAGGGCAATATCGACGAAGTCACTATCACTATATGTGTTGCTGACGAATGCCAGTCTGGGTAGTTTTCCTGTTTTGTAGCGGTTTTCGCGGTTCAATCTTTCGATTGATTGCAGTACTTCGACGCGATCAACTGCATTAGGTAGGCTATTGAGGAATTTAGTTAAGACACCATACTGCCCATTTTCGGCAGCTTCCGTTAGTTGACGGAGTTTTGCTTCTGGCACATTTGTGCTCGAGGATTTGTCTTTCAAGAGCAATCTCCTTTTTGATTTCTTGCCTGCGCCCCAGGTACAAATCGATAGTAGTTGCATCTCTTTACATCGTCACTGGTAAAAATACTAATGAAAGGCTGAAACCCTTGCCTGGCATGAAAAAGAAATTTTTTGACACCATTGGGCCAAGTTTTGGCAGATTAATCGCAGCTCAGAAAGGTTGGGCCGATAGCAAAAACGCTATCGCTTGAAAAGCCTGCGCGTGCCTACTCTTGCACAATTTGAGCTATGATTGCAGCGTTAAAACAAGGTTTCATGTGAGAGCTGTTCGCGAATCTAAACCTATATGTATAGTGCTGGGTCTTCTCTCTGTAATTGCTCTGGCTGTGCCACCATCGGTAGCACTACAGACGGCTAATGCGGGCACTAGTAACTCTACTAGTAGCTCCAACAATAGTCCTGATGGTGGAACTGTTTCTGGCCACGGTGCCGGCTCTTTCTATGATATTAAGATGACTCCTGATATCGATCATGGAGCTGCAGCCGCTGGTCAATTGCGGGCTGATGCTGCTGAGATCGCTGATTTGTTAGAAATTATGCCTTACGTTGCGCGTTTGCGCGAGCAGAAGAAAAACAATCCTTCTTCAACGAGTGAGCTGCCTAAGCCACTTCTCAATGCTAAGGTCTTGTGTCTTTGGCGCATACTTGTTCTCGCTGAAGAAGTGCGACGCTATAGTGCCGCCATCGACTGTGACCTGGCCTCGTCAAATGTGGTATTGGCTGATTTGACTGGAAAACGCGATGCTACTAGCAACATGCTCAATACCGTCAACTTCGCTCAAGGTGGAGTTCTTGGTATTACCAAACAGTCTCTTTTGTTGAGTCAATTTTTCAATAGCTCGCAGATGCCAATCATGATTAGTGCCAGCTTGAGTACTGGCTTGTCACTGACAAACTTGCTGCTACCGTCTGTGTGGAAGAGCAAAATTACGCAATCGCAAAATATTCTTTCTCACTTTATCAATACCAGTTATCGTCCCGCAGACGCCGATCATAGTTATCTATTCAAATTCTTTACCAGTGAGATTCCTGGTTCGACCAATCACTTGACCCGTCGCGAGATTCTTTTGAAGCATTGGCAGGCGTTTAAACACTTAAATCCAGAAGACCACAAGCTCATGCGCAAGCTCTCTGCTAGTCCTGAGCCTAATGAAAACATGGCCGAGAATATCAATGTTTTGTCGTTGCGTATTGAATTGCTGCACGACTTAAAGACACACGTTGAAGAAGTCGATGGTGCCCTTTACGAATTACACAAAGCAATACGGTCCAACTGAGAAATTTATGTTCTTACCCATGATAAAAAACATTACTGCCGTCGTTTGTGCCTTGAGTATTTTTCTGGCACAACCAGCTTGCGCTCTTGAGCGCATACAATCCTCAGGCTCTAGTCAATTGGGAAGCACCATTCTGCTTTCTCCTGGGGCGAAAGAAGCGGCTCAATTGCTTGGTCTAATGCCCTATGTACAAAGGCTCTATGAGCTTAAGGCCACAGGCAATAGTGAGCCAGGCGTGATGAGTGATGAACAGCTGGCTTTGCGTGTGCAGCTCTTAGACAAAATTTTAGAGCAGTCTTTAGAAGTTAGAGTTGTGGCCGATCGCATTGACCGCGAATTAGCCTGGACTTACACTGGCAAGGGCATGCTCGAAGCGCGCCGGCAGAAGCGGCTCAACTATTTGTTTACTGCTAACTTTATGCAAGGTGGCATACTCGGTGTCTTGTCCGGTCCGCAGTTTCTCACCAATCACCCTAATACTGGTGGCGAGTTGTTGCTGGTCGCTAGCAGTGTAGGTCTTTTGCTTTCGTCTTTGTCTCTGGTGGCGAGCCGCAGCGGTACAAAGAAAATGGATGGCGAGCAGACTGTTTTGGCCGATGTTTATAGTCTCAATCAGCCTGGGACGCCATTGTCTAGTCCGGGCGAGCACGATCCAATTGTGGTTATGAAGTTTTTGAATTCGGTGCCACCCAATTCACTAGAGCAGAAGACTCGCAAAGAGGCTCTGATTGAGGCTTGGAAGAAAGGGCAGTATTTGAAAAATCATAGTGAAGAGCATTTGAATAAGCTTGCTGTGGTGACACCACCAGGCACTAAATATCGTGAAGACATCAAGCTTTTAGGTGATCGTATTCGCATGCTCTATGACGTGCAATGGACAATCGAGCAACTCGACGCTGAATTGCTTGAATTGATGAGAGCAACCAATTAGTGTCTTCTCAGGCTAAGCCATCAGTGAAATTAAAGAAGACACCAGTGGGGTCGTACTTCTTGCGCAGTTCTGCCAGTTTGTTCCAGTTAGCTTTTGAATAGGCATGAACGGCATGTTCTGGGTAGGTCACTGTGTCAGATTCGGCCACATAGTGACCTACAGTGAACGGTTTTAGCAGAGTAAGCATCTCTTTGTGCCATTTTAGATTGGCCGCGTCATCGACCTGGTCTTTCCACATTGTCCAGGGGCCGCCGTAGAGTTTGCCAGTCATAGAGAAGGCCGTGTCTTTTGGTGGCGGTGTTGGCACGTTGGGGCCGGTGAAGACGGCGTACATAAATACTGTGGCTGGTGATGGGCATTTCTTGAAATGCTCAGCGGTTGCAGCCAGTATTTCAGCCGGATTGGTGTTTGAGAACATTGCTTCGACCTGATTGCGCATATTTTCTGGCCAGAGAGCGCCAGAGGCGTCAAATAAACTTTCAAAGTCAGAGGGCTGGTTGACTGATTTTGATAGACATTTGCTGATTACCGGGCAGGTGTCGAGCAGGGCCATGGCCGCTTTGCCTTTTTCTTGGCTATCGGTGAAAGCCGTGCCAGTCACCATGCAGACTTTGCCGCCCTGGTCTTTGGTCTTTTCTGCTAGATCCGCTGGGGCTGTCACCATCCATAGTGACAGTTCTACGCAAGGGTCTAACTTCGGTGCTGTCTCATTGATCCACTGAGCGACTTCTTTGTATTGCTCTAGCGAGTAGTGATAGACACTGCATGTAAAAGCTTTGGGAATGTCATAGAGCTTGAGATGGTAGCGCAAGCATACGGCGAAGAGACCTGGGCCAGCCCCGCGGGCCGCCCAGTAGTAGTCTTGATTGTGATCTTTGTCGGCCACGATTAACTCACCATCGGCGGTGACCATTTCGATTTTTTCGACGCTCTCAACTCCGTGGCCCCAGACTCCTTGATTCCATGACATGCCGCCGCTAAGCAGGTAGCCACTGAGTTTCACCTGGGGGCAGTGACCAGAAGGGAAGGCCAGATTATGTGCTTTGAGTTTCTGTTGAATTTCGCGGTTGCTAATGATCGGCTCACACACTGCGATTTTCTTTAGCGGATCAATCGATATCACTTTGTTCATATTCGTGAGGTCGATCATCATGCCGCCATTGCGCAGTGATGGGGCGCACCAGTTGTGACCGCCACCGCGTACGACTACTTTCATGTTGTTAGCCTTGGCAAATTTGACCGCGGCAATAACATCGGCGTCGGTTTTTACTTGTACGGCTACTTGCGGTGCACGGTTGGCATAGTATCTGTTCCACAGGCCGCCATATACTTTGTCTTTGAAATCTTTATCGCTAGGTAGCGAAATGTCGCAGGTGACGGCCCTGCGCAAGGCCTCAACGTCAAAGCTGGCTTTTTTTGTTGCCGCCAAGACTCTCTCTGGATTAATGCTGCCAACAAAGATAGAACTAGCCGCACCCAGGCCCCCAGCCAAGAATATTCTGCGACTAATTTTGACCTGGGGTTGCCTTTCTTTATTCTCGGTCATTTATTGCACTCGCTGATTCGTGTCTTTACCCAAGGCTTTTTTGTAAAAGTGCTATTGCTCTTATTTGCGTTTTAGTATCTTTTCCCCAGCTTCATCGTAAATATAGGGGCCGCCATCGTCGTTGACCACAAGTCTTTCGTCGAGAGCTTGCAAGTCTACCGCTAGTTGGCGAACTACTGGAGAGAGGCCAGCCTGGGCCTGGTAGCGCAAGAGTTGAGCGGCAATGATCGAGAGGCGTCGTTTCAGGGTTGGCAGTCTGATGCAGCTGAGGGTTTAGATGTAACCAGAATTGCCGGTCAGTGGCCAGTTCTAAGAACGTCTTTCCCTGTGTGTTGTACATGGTTTGCTTTATCGACCGTCTCTTATTGCCACTTCTTCTTACTAAATGCAGACCATATTTTACCCATATTTCGAGGCTATCTACGTTTCTCAAAGACCATGCCAAGGTCTTCATTTTAGATAGTTAGCTTAGCTATTTGTTTTAGTTGTTAGTCCGCTGATTACCTTGCCTTCTGGCTTGGTATATAGAGCCCATGTTGGACAGCTTTTTGAGCCTTGGCTTTAACAATCGCTACTTGAATTGCCAGAGATAGTGAACGAACAATTACCAGACGATTTAATTCTACAGCCGCCAGCGCAGCCTCGACCGCTGCCGCCCGGTGCTGAGTTTAATATCGGTGACATTGTTGGCAATAGTTATCAGATTGTCGACTATATTGGTCGGGGAGCGATGGGTTACGTTTACCACGCTCATCACGTGCGCTTGCCCAAAGAATATGCCTTGAAGACTTTGAGTACTGAACAAATCACCGAGGTTGCCTGGGTGCGCTTTCAGATTGAAGCTCAGGCGATTGCCAAATTGTTTCACCCTAACATTGTCGGTTTGCACAATTTTGGCTTACATAAGACCCCTGATGGTTTGGAGCGGCCGTTCTATGTGATGGATTTCCTGCGCGGTTGCAACTTGATGGAGCGCTTGCGCGATTATGATCCACCGCCGGTAAATACAGTTTTGTACATTTTTCTTCAGGCCGCCAGCGGCTTTGGCTATGCCCATAGCAAAGGCATTATTCACCGCGATGTGAAGCCTGCCAATATTGTTTTGCTTGACCAGCCTGACGCTACTGGCTCAACTATCAAAATAGTTGATTTCGGCATTGTTAAGCTCACCTTCGATGCTGAAATTGAGGGCGACCGCCTGGGCAACGACGAAGAGAATTTGGGTAGTCCCTATTACATGAGCCCTGAACAGTGTCTCGGCCGCACAGTAGATGCTCGCAGCGATATTTATTCACTGGGTGTGACCTTTTTCGAGACCCTTACTGGCGAGCCGCCTTTCGTCGCCAGGAGTGCCGTTGAAATTAAGCAGATGCACCAGTCGGAGCCGACGCCAATTTTGAACGAAGTGGTAGAGGGAGGCAATTTTCCACCGGCTGTTCAGGCAGTATTAGAGCGGATGATGGCTAAAGATCCGGACATGCGTTATCAGACTATGGAGAACGTCTGCAGCGATTTGATTGCTATTTTGCAAGGAGATGAACCGTTCTATTGCTACAGTGCGCCAGTGGTGGAAGGCAGCGGCAATATTTACATTCAGCATACCCGCAGTACCGTAGTGGCACCGGCTCTCAATCCTATTCCAATTCCACCTAATCGCACTGTTAACACTGCCGCTCAAACCCCTGATTTTCAGCCTTTTAAGACTGCTCCTGTTGCCAAAGAAAGCACCATTACTCCATCCCTGGCTGAAGAGGGCAAGGCCTTGATGCGCGAGGCGCTGGTGCGCAACGGTATTTCGCTTAGTGAAGAGGCCGCCAATATCCAAGCCCAAGAGCGGGAGCGCCATAACAGCAATGCCAAGGCTTCAAAAGATCAAGTACTGAAAGTTAAGAAGGTTTTGCTCGCCGCTGGAGCGGGCGGTATTGTTCTCGGGGCTGTCGGCTTGGGTCTTGTGGTCTGGCAGAACATTCAGGCCGCAAATGCAAAGCCTAAGTCGCCACCAAGACAAGTTCTGCTTCTGACAAAGCCAAAAGTAGATAAGCTCAAAATAGACCCAGATGAAGACACTGAGCCAACTGAGTCATTGGTCGATACTAGCCCGTACCTTGATGCTAAAGCTATTTCTAGCGAAGGGAGAGTTTTCAACTTTCCCACTGATTGCTCAATTGGCAATATTTATTCTTACGACTGGAAAACAAAGAAAGAGCAAATTGTTAAGGCTAGGGGCAAAGTACAGTTTGGCGAGAGCGAATGGCTCATGTATTTACCTTCGCGGCTTGTTGGGCAGCATCCAAGCTATGTCTTGCGCTTTGGCAAAGGTGATGTGGCGGCCGTGCGTCTTGTCGATGGCTCCGATAGTGACGCTGTTCTTGAGGCTTGTACAGCCATTCCCGGCATTGATGAACTGCAGATCTATAACACGCACCATCTCACGGCTAAGTGTATTCCAGCGCTCAATAAGTTTACTCAAATCAGTAAGTTTGATGGCAATAACTGCACCTTAGACGGCACCATGCTGGCCAAAGCGAACTGTTGGAATAACATAAGAGATTTCCAGCTTGGACGCGGTGATAACTGCGCTGCTATTCTCGCTAAACTTAAGTCTGCCAAAAGACTAGAATTTATCAATTTGCATCATACTTGCTTGTCGCCACAAGATTTTAGAGCTCTGTCTGAGCTATCAACACTGCAATACTTGAACTTGAGTTATAGCAAAGTGACACTTGCTCAGCTTAAGACCTTAAGTAAGCTTAGTCGCCTTCATACCTTGAGCGTCGTAGAGTGCGGCTTAGATAAAAGGGCTATCCCTGTTCTTAAGCAGTTTAAGGGCTTAAAGGTCTTGCAAGTGATGCCGAATAATAAAGCTACTGCTGTGCGTGATATGTTTGCTGCTGGCTTGCCTAAAGTGACCGTGAAATAGCTCTAGCGGCCCATGCCGCCGAAGAACTTGATCAAATCACGTCGGGAGATACCATGGATGATATCGTTGCGCGAAATGCCAGAATCAGGCGGGACTTCATGGTCATCGAAGGCAGCGCTAATTTTACTGAGATTGGTGCAGAGAAAGCGCACGTAGCTAAGCTCACGTCCGGATAGTTTGTATTTTGTTTTGGCTTCTTCTAGTTCTTCTTTTGATATGAAGCCATTGCCGTCGCTGTCTAGACGGTCAAAAGTGGTAAGGGCAAACTCTTGTACCTCCACCAGCAGGCGGGCTACGTCTATGCCGCCGCTCAATGATAGAGCTGGCCAGAACGAGCGGGCGTCTTCAAGCTTTGGGGCTAACTGACTCATATTATTGATTCTACCCCAAATCTCTAGATTCAAATTGTCAGAGGCCGAGTTTTTGCTTGATGTATTTCATGGTGTTAGGAAAGTAGGTAGTCAGCTCGGCGGCCTGCTCTCGGTCATTGCCCAGTAGTATAGAAGTGAGTTCGGCGCAGCTTTCAACTTGACCTGTATCAGATTTTTGCAGGTAATAACTAATTTTAGGAGCAACACTATCTGGGACGTGGGCGATGTCTAAGTAGTAGTTGTGGCGATACTCTTTGGTGCAAGAATAGGAGTTTAGGCAGGCGTCTAGGGCGTGGCCAGTTTCGTGGAGAAAAGTACCAACTAGTTCGTCTGCGCTGGCTGGCTTTTCTACGATGTTTGTATCTTCGTTTACCGTGCTTTGAGCCAATACAATGGTATCGCCGTGAAAGAGACCAGGACAGCTCTTGCTTGTTCCGCCGTCATAGCCGCGCACTTGTTGATAAGCGCCTTCGGGATATTTGTCTATCATGGTGGGAGTGATGACAAATTTTATGTTGTTCTGAAAAAGGATTGCCTGAACTTTGGCTGGTATCTTATCGAAACAGGCATTTACAGCCGTTATGGTGCGGTTGTTGACCGGATCGTGCCCAATCACTGGTTTGACTATGGTTATGCGCGCGCGCAATTCTTTGAGAATCTTTGCTGGCGGAATAACCGGCTCACTAGCGACTTTTGTTGTAGCGGTGCTGCTGTCGTTGCCCTCTTTTTTTTCATCACTTGAAGGGCTGAATCTTTGCAGATATTGCGCTGCAGCTTGCCCCTGGGCGGTTCCGGGGAAGCCGTCTTTGATGCGTTGATAAGTGGTCAGCGCCAGTTGCTTGTTGCCTGAAGCGAATTGGGCATGGGCCATGTAGAGCCAGGCATTGGCTCCAGCCTTTTCTTTGACGATGGCGTCGTACATAAAGACTGTAGCTTCTTTGAAGCGGCCTTGTTGATAGGCTTGCACACCTAAGCTATAGCTCGACGCTGTGCCTTGTTTTGCTGGAGCCTCTTTGCCTAGAGCTTTTGGGGCTATAGCTTTTTTGGCTATAGCTTGATTAGGAAGAGCTTGGCTTGGTTGCGCTTGTGCAAGAAGAAAAGTAAGCGCTGCAATCGTGGCAATCAAATTTGGCTTGAGGATTTGGTTATGATGGCGAAGCTTCAAAAATATGTCCTCATTTACTGTTCAGGCAGGTCTAACTGTATGCGCTGGCGACCGTCTTCGGTAATGAATCCTTCTTTGGTTAGCTCTTTTAGGCAGTCGTTTTCTAACTCGGCCAGGCGGTGTTTTATTTCTTCTATTTCGAGTTCTTTAACTGAGGCGTCTTCGATGTGCAAGTTTTCGATTTGTTGCTTTAGTGAGTCTTTTTGTGCTTGCAGATCAGCGTTTAGTAGCTCGAAGCAGGCCGATGATACCGCACCGCTTTTAAACTGAGCAGCGAGAAAGTTGGCGGCTCTTTTCTTTGTAATTAAACGCGCTTTCAATTCTTTGTATTGTTCTTTTACTGGGTCTACCAGATTCATGCCCAGTAGTTTGACTAAAGGTTCAATAGTTAAACCGGGCACTAGCAAGGTGAATAGAACGACACCAAAGGTCGTGATTGTAATCATTTCTTTGGCCGCCAGGCTATCGGGCAGGCTCAGGGCTAACGCCATGCAGATAGAGCCGCGCAGTGCCCCCCAGAAGAGAAGGTGGCGCCATTTCCATGGAATTTTTTCGTTGTGTTGCCGCAGAAACGGCGTCATGCCGTAAACCACGATGATCCGAGCAGCGATAACTACTGCTATGCCTACTGCTATTTGCAGTGAGTATTTGCAAAGCAGATCATATTTTACTTGCAAACCAATTAGCAGAAAAATCAGTGAATTGACAAGAAATGCTGTGTATTCCCAAAAGGAATTAACAGCCATACGCGTGCCCGCTGACATTGAATTGCGGCTGCCGTAGTTGCCGATTACCACTCCTGCTGCCACCACACTTAGTACTGCTGAAAGGTGCAATTGCTCTGCTGAAATATATGAGCCATAGGCCACTATGGTGGTCAGTGTAATTTCTAGCAGGTGGTCGTCAAAGAGACTGGTGATGCGCGAAGCGGCATAGCCAATAATAGCGCCAATGGCCGCACCACCCACTACAACCAAGACGAAGTTTCCCATAGTTGAGGCGGCCGAGAAAGAGGCGCCGCTTAGCACTATAGCTAGTACCAGTTTGAAAAGTACAACTGCCGTGCCGTCATTAGCTAGACTCTCTCCTTCAAGGAGCATGGTCAAGCTGCTATTGATGCCGAGCTTGCGAAATAGTGCTAATACTGAAATCGGGTCGGTAGCTGCAATCATAGCGCCAAAGAGAAAAGCTGGTCCTAGAGCCACTCCGGCAAAATAATTCATGCCATAGGCGACCACCACTGTATTCACCACCACTCCCAGGGTGGCAAGCACGGTAATTGGTAACCAGCCTTCTTTTAACTCGCGCAGCGGAATATTCCAGGAGGCTTCAAAGAGTACAGCTGGTAGAAAAATGAGCAAGATTAGGTCGGGTGTGAGCTCTACTGGCGGTAATAAATGGCAGATGCCAATCAGTAAGCCAACAATAACAAGGGCAATTGAATAGGGCAGTTTTATCCACTTCACTGACATGGCTACCGTGGCGGTGACCATTAGTAAGACCACAAAAAGGTCTACGTGTAGGGCGTCGTGATTCAATTCTGGTCTTCCAGTGAAAATAGTTCGATGGTGCAGTGGTCAGACAGTATATGCCACGGGAAGTCATTCTTCCTTTCGGAGATCTTGACAGTCATCACATCATTGCTCATGTGAAGGCTGTCAGTGCCTGAATAGAGGGCTTTTATTTCTTCTGGTGTGGCCACAAACGGTGAGAGTATGAAACCGGCTCTGAGGTTGTCTGAAGGGGCCACATAACTTTCTTGCTTGCCGTTTTTCAGCTGTACTGAAATGTCAGCAGGGTAAATGCGAAAGAAGAGCTTTTGCAAAGAGCCAAGGGCTGTCACTTTCAGGTTTATTTTGGCAAAGATAAGTTTGTCTTTGCCAGCCCGAGAAGTGGCAATATCGATGGGTTGGCCTAGTATCGCTTCAATGGTCTCTAAGGGTTCTAGCTTTAATTGGCGCTGTTCAGCGCACTTTTTCACAACTAAGCCGCTGCTCTGGCAAGTGTCTGGTTGATAGCGACTGAGCAACTCTGGCCAGGAGGGTCCATCGTGCAGGGTGGGATAGTAGCCGTAACAATCTTTCATTTCCTGCAAGACAACATAGTCTGCAGCTTTATCTCGTGCCCAGTAATTTTTGTTCGTCTCAAGGAGAGATTCTTTGTAGGCCAGGTAGCTTTGAATCACTGGCCGCGGCTGATAATTGTAGTTATTAGCAATCACTACATTGAGATCGGCAGGTAAGAGATCGACGCTGCCGCTAAGGGGCGGCAGGTGATTTTCGTTCTTGATTTTCTCCATACGCTTCTGGTAGGCCTCTGGGCCACTTGATTTACCTTGCAGCACCAAGAGGCATTGAGGCAGCCTTATGGCGCTATCGTAAGCGTTGCCGAAGAGCATGGTGGGGTAGATTAGCAGTGGCGGAATGCCTGGCATGGGCATATTGGCTGGAATGGCAATAAACAGCATACTGGCCACCGAGACTAGGGCCATGGCCTTAAGCGATTTGTTTTTTGTCTCGATGAAAAAGGGCGCCAGGGCAAGGGCGGCAAAGCCAAAAACTGAGGGGGCAATCACTTGATGGTCTAGGGTCTGGCGCACGTAGGCAGCCTTAAAGGTCAAAAAAAAAGCCCGCTTTCAGCTAATAGAGCTATAGGGAAGGCCCTGGCCATTCGTTTTTGAGCCAGGTAGGTGAAGCCCAAAAGTAGCAGGCCTGTGGATACCATGGTGGCTATTATGGGCCATTGCCAATTGGCTTCAGACCACGACATGGCCTCGCTGTGACCGGATGCCACCGCTAGAGAGGTGCCTATATAGGTGGGCAGATTGCTCAGCGGTTGGCCGCTGAGCATCCATCCAGCAAGAAATACCGCCGCAAAGAGAAATAGTCTAATGGGCAGTTTCTTCTTTAGCACTTCGTCTAAAGCAATGAAAGCAATCACCCAAACTGCAGCGACGAAAAAGGTAAATTTGACTAAGGCGGTCAGGGCTAAAAGGGCAAGCAGAATAATAGTTTCTATTGAAAGTTTGTATTGGTTTTCTCTGTCGTCAAGCAGAAAATATTGGTTGACGAGCAGCACTGGTATGGCTAAAAAGAAAACATCGCCAAAGAAGCCGTAGAGTGATACCAGGCAAAAGATCCACGCCATCGATAGGGGCCAGTTGGGCAGCAGGCGTCTACTTTGCAGCACCATAACGGCCGTTGTCAGGGCGCAAAAGAAGCCCTGAAGTAAAAGTTTAAGGCTGTAAGTATCAGGAAAGTAAGTCTTGTTGTAGATAAAGCCCAGGGGGCCAAAGGTGAAGATATAGTCAATACCGCTTAGGGCCCCGCGTTTGGCAAAGAGATTGAGCGCTAGGTCCCAAGAATCATCTTCTGAAACCGGTATGACGCGAGGAATCCACGGTAGGGTGCGAACCACGGTGAGGGCTATAACGGCGCCAAGAATCAGCCAGAAGAGCCAGCCATTTCCCTTGGAAGCCGCTTGCTTAAGTGAATCTGCGCTGTCTGCGGCCTGTATCAATCGCTACTTATCTCTGCAATGTTTGTTCTTCAATTTTTATACCATGGTTTAACATGGGTATAGATCATGATGAGGTGTAAGGTCTCATTTTAGGAGTTTATGACCGCGTCTTCCCAAGCAGTTAAGAGTAGTAAGTTCTGCTTTCCCTGGATGGCCAGTCGAGAGTTCGATTTACTCTGGTTCTTCGCACCGCTTTTACTTGCTTTTGCTGCCACTATCTTGCTGCAATTGCCAGCGGCTGCTTCTCCTAGTCTGCTTTTCTTGTTTATCGTCAATGCTTTTGGTATCGGGCCCATGCATCAAGGCCCGACCTGGTTTTTCTATTTCGATAAGAAAAACAGTCAGTATTGGGCTCAAGACCCTAAGCGGGTGGCGCTATATTATGTAGCACCAGTGTTAGTTGGTATTGTCACAGTGTTCTTGGCTGTGACCACACCCTGGCTCGGTCTGACCATAACGACACTGTGGGGAGTGCAGCATTTTGTGCAGCAGAACCTTGGTATTGTTCTTCTCTATCACAACAAAAACGCTAATGAGGCTCTGCCTAATCGTGATTTGTTATCGCGCAGTTTGTGGACACCGTCTATATTCTTTGTCTCAGTATTCTTCTATCGTCAGCTTTTTCCCGGTGTTGAGAATTATTGGGCGCTAGCGGCTTTTGTTGCTCTAGCGCTTTTGGCTATATATGATATTGGTCGCTATTTGAATAATATTTTCAAACAAGTCGGCGCTGGAGCCAGTATTAATGTGCCAGCCTTTGTCTTCTGGGTCACTTCGGTGCTTTACTTTGTGCCCTTTGTCTGGCCTGGTCAGCGGGTTGAGACCGCTTTTCTCATTCCTGGAACAATGCACTGGTGTCAATATATTGGCCTCAATATAATTCTTATTCGCCACAAGTATCAAGACGAAAATAGAAAATTTGATCTGCCATTAAATGCTCAGCTACTGATGACCGTGCTTTGTCTTGGCTCTTTGGCAATCTATTTGACTACCCATGCTATTCGTCTTGATCTTACTCCCGGTAGCGTAGGCTTTAAGTGTTTCCTTGGTTTTAGTGTGGCAATGTCGAACATTCACTATTTCCAAGATGCGTTCTTCTGGCGCTTCCGCGAGCAGTTCCAGCGTGACAGCATCATGCCCTACTTGTTACAAGGCCGTCATGTTCAAACTGTTACTGCTAAGAGCTAGTCCTAAGAGCAGGCTTTAGCGGTGCTTCCACAGCGATAATTCACTAATCCCTGCTTTTACCGGGTAGGCATATTGATAGTTTTGCCTCAGGCTCTGCCAGAATGATGTTTTCTCTAAATACTTTCGCACTGATATGTTTGCCGCAGGAATAGTGTTCTCTTGAATTAAAACAATTCGAGGATTGTGGTTATGCAGATCAGCTTCTAGGTCGGCGATGAATTTTTGCGATTGCTCTTGCCATTTGGCTTCGAGGGCAGAGTTTGCGTGTTTCTTAGCCAGGTAATCGCACATGAGCATGGGAAAGACAAAGAAATAGCGGTTGCCACTGGCTCGATGAGCATCTGCTAGGGCTGGATAAGAGTCGGGCAGCGACAAAGAGATGATGCTGACGCGGTCGCTGGGGCTGCTTTCTTTGTCTATTGCCGCCACTATTTTTGCCGTCATGTTTTGCCAGAGAGCATTTTGTGAAATCACACCCGGCATTGCGTATACAGGCAGAAGAAAGGCCAAGAGGGTGACTATTGAAGCTAAGACTGTTCGCTTAAAAGTGCTGGCCCCTAATTTACTGCTTAAGTTCACTGAGCAGGCCAGCATGAGGCTGCCGTACATAAGCGGAATGGTTTGGTTGAGAATGCATTTGCCTTGCAGAAGTAAGGCCACGACACTACCCAGACAAAATACGCCAATAGTGGCGAGTAAGTCTTTCTGCTCTTGTTTAATTGCTTTTGCTTTGACTAATAGCAATAGTGCAATGGTTATTACCGGCAAGATGCTGCTCACGATCAGTTGGGTGATTTGCATGGGCCAGGGCCAGTTGTAGAGGGCATAGCCTTCGCTCACCATGGGCATCCAGCGGCCGAGAAATTCTAAGCGAATTGATTCTTGCCCTAAGACCAAGAGACCGTAAACGACAACGCTGATGATAAAGCTTACTGTTTCTGGCGCTACTAGCGGCCGCAGCTGGCGTAGACGCCAAGCATAGAACAACTCTAAGCTGACTACAATGGCGGCGTACTGGGGTAAAAGGCCAGTCATGGCGCCGCAGAGAAGGCCGCTTAGCGAAGCTATGGCTGCGTTAACTTTGCCGCCGTGCCACCGCAGGTAGCGGCATATAAAAAATGGCAACAGAGCGTTGGCGAGGAGTTGTTGTCTCTGGCCAAACTGCACCCATTCATAGCAAATGAGGTTGCCCAGGCAAAAGGCGACGATGATCGGTCCAAAGCAGATCGCACTTGAATCGTTGCAATCTTTCAGTAACTTCCAAGAGAGTAGTAGTGAAACGCTAAAAAGCAGCAAGGTAAAGAGATAGAGGCTGGTTTCGGGCGAGAGTCCAGATAGCTTGGCGAAAAGAGTGGGAATGACATTGATGTAAAAGATCAGTGGTGGATTGAGTTCAACAAAGTCTATGTACGGGCGGGCGCCAGCTAAAACTAGTTGACCAGTTTTAAGAAACATGGAACAGTCAGGATTGATGATATTGCTGGGCAATAGTAAGACACGCACTACTAAGAACCCAAGAATACTAATTGCTGTTAGCCAATAGGGTTTTAGTGAGGGCATAGTTTTAGAGAGCGCTATAGCGCCTGACGGCGGCGCGAGGTAGTAGATTCATTTTAGGACGCCAATTCAGGACATGCAATATCTTAGCTGATTCGGGTACTTTATTTGCCGCTATCAATAGTGAGGGCTCGCATATGTAGATTAGTGATTGCGGTTTGTGTAAACTCGATGTCAACTCTGAAGCTGAGGTATGTCCTGATGGCGGTTGGTATGAGGCCTATACTGCGTGGTTGCGCTGTCCTATTTGCTTTGCTGCAGGCTTGGGCTTACCGCCATTCTGTTTATATGGAGGATGCCTGGTCTTACCTAGATATTGCTGACAATTATCTCCGGGGAGACTTTGCTGCTGCCCTAAGTTCCTACTGGAGCCCACTCTATAGTTGGCTTTTAGCGCTGTGCTTCTCGTTGCTACACCCTCCGATCTGCGAAAAGTTTGTCGTTCTAAAAATAGTAAATTTTGCTTCCTTTCTTTTTGTCATATTTGCTTTTGAGCGCCTGCTCGATCAAGTTTTAGCTTGGTATGGTGCTGATTTAGACGAGCAGCACGGTCGCCTGAAAGTTAGTGCACGCCTGATAGAAGTCTCTTCCTATATTGTTTTCATCTTTATGTCATTGTCTGTTGGAGCAGTGTGGAAAGATACTCCTGACCTCTTGATGAGTGGCTTCCTCTACGCTGCTGCTGCTCTGACAGTGGCTTTTTGGCGCGGCGGTTTGAGTCGCTTTAAGCAGGCTCTTCTGGGGGGAGCTCTTGCTGCCGGTTATCTCTGCAAAGCAGTGATGGTTCCTGTTTCGCTTGTTTATTTGATTGTTCTGGCCCTGGCGCCTCAGCCGCGCGGGCTTAGACTGCGGGCAATATTAACTGTGATCGGTGCTTTTCTTGTGTTGGCTGGGCCTTATATCGCGGCTATTTCCTGGCAGCACCAAAGGCTCTTGTTTAGCTCTACTATGCCGTACAACTATGCCCTGTGGGTCTTGCGTAGTGCCCCGTTTTGTCATGCTTTGGCGAATCGACCAGCCAATCAACTACCAGTTGAGTTTACTCACCCCAGTGAAGTAATTTTTGCAGAACCGCAGGTTTTTTATTTTGCCGAGCCTTTCCATGCCACTTTTGCCACTCATTATGATCCGGCTTATTGGTATGAAGGTGTAAAAGTATACTTTGATGGTGAGCAGCAGTTCGTTGCTTCAGTTGCTTCGATTTCTGTTCTAGTGCGGCTTTTCTTCGGCTGGCTGTTTTTTGGTTGGTTGGTGCTTTTGTGCGGTTGCCGCTGTCGTGCCCTTTCACTGCAATCGATGAAAGAGCGTCTTGCTCTGTTTCTACCTGCTCTGGCTGGCATGTTGGTATATACCGTGGCGCTCAACTGCAATACTCTTTTTGCTGAGCGCTACTTCCCTGGTTTCTTTGTGCTCTGGTACCTTGGTTTGATGGGAGCCGTAAGGCTGCCTAATACGAACAAGGCCAGGAAAATCTTGTTGCTCTCAACGATTGTGTCATTGACTGGTATGGGTTGGCGTTTCACTGTTGAATTGAGCAACAATCTGTCAGCCTTTGCTAACAGTGGTAACAATCCTGATTGCTTGGTAGTTAATAGGCTGAATGAGCTTGGCCTAAAGGCTGGGGATCAATTAGCAAACATGGATCACTTACGTAAGATTGGTTGGGCGCAAATGGGGCATTTTCGCTTTGTCGCAGACATTCTTGACGATGAGAAGTTCTGGCAGCTGTCCAGCGAAAAGAGAGAAGCTTTGTATGCCACTTTGCGTGAGCGTAAGATCAAGGTTTTGACCTATGCCAATGGTGAGCATCCGCCTCTGCATTATCCAGCTGGCTGGCAGAAGGTTCCAGGCACTCAATTGTGGTTCTATTTGCTTTGAATTTCTTCTGCTTTGGCTCGGTCGAAGAGGCAGATTATCGCTAGAGTTAAAAGGGTGCCGACCATGGCAATGGCTAAAAGCGATTGCAGTGGGTCGTAGTAGGCACCATGTTCGGTTCTAGAGAGATAGAGTGATAACCAGGAGAGAGCCGGATAGGAGATTAGTAAAAGGCGATAGGTGGCGAAGCTCCAACGGGCCAAGGGGCTGAATAAGGGCTTGGTTTGAGTGAGGCTAACAGCCAGTAAGCCCAGCATGGTCAGGTCATAGTGGTAGGTATGAGGGCTGGTAAAAATGCAGAGTAGTACGGTGCAACAAATCAGCCAAGTTTGATCGAGGGTGTACTTTTTTTCTTGCCACCAGAGTAGTAAGTTGAGGCTTAAGCCAATCAGCCAGGCAATCAGCGCAACTTTGACTGCTGCGGCGTTAGGCCAAAATATATTGGCAATGTAGCGCAGAGATACAATGCCGTGCCAGACAATTTCACCATCATTTTTTAGAATAATATTTGGGTATTCGACGATATTATTAAAGCCTATGATCAAGCCGCCTAAGCCAAGCAAGAGGCCAACAGAAGCGGCGCAACATATGAGCGCCTGCCAGCGGCGCGCCACAATTAGTGGTGTTAAGAAGAAGAGAGCATAGTGTGGTTTGAAAAAGAGCAAAGCTACAGTTAAACCAGTGACCCAGTTGTATTTCTTGATCCAACTCCAGTAGAAGAGGCATTCAAGGGCAAGAATGATCCAAGACGGCTGACCCATGCGAACAGAAATTACTGCCTGAGAATTGCAGGTGGTGGCAATCAGCGTACCTATAACTACAAACCAGGAACGGTTACCTAAGGCATTGAGAGCCAGGGGGAGGGCGGAACCAAGAGCTAGGGCACTTGTGGCAAAAAAGACAATGTAAGCCTGGCTAATTGGTAGTTGAGCGAGGATGAGGCAGAAGGGAAAGACAATCGGAGTATAGTGAGTAAGCAGCTGTTCTTCGGTGGTTACGCCTATGGTATCGAAGACAAGGCTGTGAAAGTAGCGGTTTTGTACGGCGCTGTCATAAACCATGTGTGAGTCAGGTGAAGCGGCAATTTGACCAGAAAGATAGTAGCGCACAAAGTCTTGTACTTTTAAGGCGCCGTTGGTGATTGACAGCACCATGCGGTTCTCAACTAGTTCGTGCCATGCTGTATTGGCGATAAAGAGGCCGACGGTTAATAGTGAGCTGAGGTAGAGGCTGAAGAGTGCTAGGCGGATGGCTTTTTTCATTGCAATTGACTATCAGTGCTCGGTGCTTTATCGAGTGAGCAAATCAACGCCAGAATTAGAAGCACCACATTGAGTGCGATGGAAATTTCGGATTGAATGGGGTCGTAGGAGGAACCGATGCCACCCTTTTCGGTGAATAGCAGCAGTGTTATCCAAGATAGACCGGGTAAGGCAATGACCAGGGGACGATAGATTGAATAGGCCATTTTGGCTAGCGGTTGGTGTAAGGTTCTGGCTGGGCTGATGGTTACTACTAACAGGCCGAGCATGATCAAGTCATAGTGGTAGGTGTGCGGGCTTGCCAGTAAGCAGAGCAAGGTCGTGCAACTAAACAGCCAGCTCTGGTCGAGTGACTTTCTAACGCCTTGCCACCACATAAGCAAGTTGAGTAGCAGGCCAACTAGCATGATGCCGAGGGAGAGGTGAAGCGCCTGTAAATCGCTAAATAATCGGAACAGGACATAGCGAAGCGAAACCATGCCGAAGCAGCTTCCTGTATCTTCATGAGAAATAATTTTAGGAAAGTTGATAACGTTTTCAAAGCCGATTAGCAAGCCGCCGAGCAGCAATAGCAGGCCAGCTGTAGCCAGACAGCTTAGTAAGGCTCGCCAGCGTCGTGCCACTATTATTGGTGTCAAGAAGAAGAGGCCATAGTGTGGTTTGAAGCAGAGAATGCCAATAGCTAATCCCGCCACCCAGTCGAGTTTTTTCACCCAGGCCCAGAAAAATAGTGATTCTAGTGCCAGAAGAAAGAACGCTGGCTGCCCTTTCGAAATAGTCTCGGCGCCTTGTATATTGGCAATAATGCAAAAAATAATAGCGGCATTGCAGGCCAACGAACGTTTTACAAGAGCGTTGATGGCCAGTGGGTAACAGGTGAGAATTGCCAGGGCACTGAGAACAACAAAGGTAATGTAGGCTTGATTAAGGCTGAGGTAGGCCATGGGGAGGCAGAAGGGAAAGACCAGGGGTGTAAACAGCGCCCAGAACGATCTAGTGGTCACCAGACCCTTAGTTGCAAGCACGAGGTCATGGAACCATCGTGTCTGCGCTGCTTCTTTATAAACCTGGTGGGCATCGGGGGATGCGCTCATTTGACCCAGTATGAAATAGTGGACGAAATCTTGTGCCCCGACCGAACCGTTTTCAACTCTGACAAGTAAGTCGTTTTGATTGAATAGAGTAAAAAAGGCCGCGAAGAAGCAGAAGGTTGGTAGTGCCAGCCCGCTCAGGTAAAGTAAGAGGCCGACTGTTGTAAAAGCTTTCTTCATTTAGGGCATTTCTTAATTTGAAAGAAACTAAAACAGCCGATACAGATAATTGGCTAGTAGTTAGATTTACTCGCCGAGGTGCTTATCGCGGGCCTTTAGCGCGCTGGTAGCGTAAACGGGTCGAGAGAATTTGTCAAGATAAGTTGCAAAGCATGTTGTTGCTCAGTTAGGCTAAACTAAATCTGGTGCCAGTGTAGTCTGCCCCTGATAAGGAACTAGAGTGCGAGCTAGAGTGAATACGATTTTCTTTGATCGTGATGGTGTCATAAATGAAGTGGTAATGAGAGCGGGTGGTGTCTCTAGTCCGCGACTAATGACTGAGTTTTGCTTGCGCTCTGACTTTGTGGCTACCTACGAGAAAATACTTGACTTTGATTGCAGTATGTTTGTTGTTTCCAACCAGCCCGATGTTAGTAGAAGCTTGTTGAGCGAAGAGTCGTTGGCCGAAATGACTGCGTTGCTCCAGTCAAGATTTAAATTCACAGAGGTGGTGTATTGTTTGCATGACAATGAAGATCAGTGCAGCTGCCGCAAGCCTAAACCAGGAATGCTCAACTATTTAGTAGAGAAATACAATATTGATCGTGCTCAAGCGATATTCATTGGTGATAGCAAAAAGGATGTGCTTGCCGGTGCTGCTGCGGGCATTCGCACTGTTTACCTGCGGCAGACGCATAACCAAGTGTTAGAGTGCCAGCCTGACTTGATAGTTGATAGCCTGCAAGAGCTAATTGCTATTCTTGGCCAGTATTGAGCCTTTGTTTAAGATACTGCTAATGGTGCCTTATTTTTGCTGAATTTTGTTGGCGCTAGTCTGATTTTTAAAAATTTGGTCAATGTATTTAGCGAGAAAACTGCTGTAGTTCGGGCGAACGATGCACTGACTGCGATAGCCATCGAGATCTTTCAGTGTCTGGTGCAGTTTTGGTAGGTCTTGGTGAGGCACTGAGGCGAAGAGGTGATGCTCGGCGTGGAAGTTAAACTCAAAGGGCGATAAAAAGGCGCGTTCCCAGGGCAACTGATCGGCTACCGTGATCAGGCGCCCCTCGTGAGGTCCATCGTGGTCTACCGCCAGGCGGGCATGATCACAGAATGCCCGGGTGTAATAGCAGAGCGTGCCTAAAGTAGTGATCGGTAAGAACCAGACAGCCAAGTACATCCACCAGTGACCAGAAGCTAGCCAGAGGCCTGAGCCAATTAGTGCTTGGGCGATGACAACATTGGCAAATTCAGATTTAGGGCTCTTGGTGCTTGCCTGTGGTGTAGCCTCTTCTATGCTTGGTTGCTGGGTTGCGGGGCTAATTGCTGGTTCCTGACCAAGATAGCGCTTCAAAGTGGTTAGGAGCTGGCCAAGAAAAAGACGGCTGGCAAAGTGATGAATGAATTGTGTCGGGGTTTTCTTGTCAATTTCGTTATGCATGGGTCGATCGGGATCATTATCGGTGCCCAGATACTTGTGATGAGCTAAATGGCCGGCGCGGGCGGTGCCATATACCGAACCAAAGGGGTACGAGCAGAGCCAGCCACCAAGAAAGTCGTTTCCTTTTCGTGAGGACATGAGATTGGTGTGCCAAGCTTCATGAGCCAGAGTCAAGCAGCCATTCATGCGTGAGCTGACTGTGAGAAAGGCCAGGGCGTAAGTAAAAATTGAGGGGTAGTAAATAAAGAGACCAATAGTGCAGAAGATTGCGCCCCAGCATAAGATTACAGTGTCGAACAATGATCTCAAAGCACTTGGTTTTGCGTTTTTGACAAACTCCGCGATACTCGGGTTATTAAAGCTGTAGTCAATTTTCTGATTCATAGCCACTCAGCCCAGTACTTAGCCCATAGACATTATACTCTGCTGCACGTCTCTAGTTCTTGGCTAGGCTGTTCTTCGGATGAGCGGGATTGGCGAAGCGTCTGCATGTCCAAATTCGCTGCAGCGTTGTGATGGTTCCTTCAATCTTGCGCAGCTTGCTGACGCCAGCTCTCTCGTTGTATTCAATGAAGGTTTCAACACACTTGTATCCGGCCATAACTGGCCCTACTTGCAACTCCACTGGTAATGCCCCGTATGATGGGTCATAAGAGTAGTTGTGCAGCACATCTTGAGTGTAGATTCGCATGCCGGTGTGCAAGTCTGTGGAGTGCACGCCACAGATGATACGGGCGAGAACACAGAAAAGAACATTGGCATAGTAGTTGGCTAGAGGCATGGCCGCGGGGCGTTTACCCAGCCTGGAAGCACTGACAATATCGGCCTTTTCTTTGACCATAAGATTGAGAAGATCGGGGATGACATCCACCGGATAAGTATTGTCGCAGTCGAGGGTGAGCACGTACTTCTTCGTGGCCGATTGCAGCGCCATGTGCATGGCATTGCCGTATCCCCGCGGTGGGAATTGCTTGATCACGGTGCAGCCCATTTCGCTGGCGATTTCAGCGGTTCTGTCAGTGCTGCTATCGACAATGATAATCTCGGCGTTTTTTACGACCCTGCGAATATCATTGACCACAGTGGCGACTGCTGCTTCTTCGTTGAGAGTAATCATCACTATAGAGAGCGAGTTGAAAAGCTCGTCTAGTGAAGTTTCGGGCGGGTTAGATTGAGTTGTCGACATAATATGGTTATTGCCCAAAAAGGAAAAATATCAAGCTAGGTAATTTGTTTAATTTGCAATCGGGCGCTTGCCATCTCTTGGGGTTTGCAAAAACGCTTAGTCTGGCTTATTCTTGCCGCCAGCGCAGGGGCTGCTTCCCTGTCCTCGGGGCCAGCGGAAATTAATTGATGACACAAATCGTCCATATGAAATCGAATATCGCCAAAATTGAGGTGGAGTGTAACAGCTGCGGTTCAAAGGATACTCTATTCATTACCCATGGTGTGGAGCATGAATATGACAACACCACATCTGATGTTTTTAATGTTGTAAAGTGCAAGCGGTGTGGCTTGATGTATCTCAATCCTCGCCCTGACGTTACCGAGTTGAAGACGATTTATCCCGATAATTATTATGCCTATGGATTGCAAGAGCAGAATGTCGAGGCTGAGAATCAGACATCATTGCTTTATCGTGCTCGCAAGTTTGTCTATATGAGTCGGCTAGCCAAGGCCCTAGACCTCTGCCGTCCGGCCGAGAGATTGAAAGTGCTCGATGTCGGTTGCGCTGATGGCCGTGCTTTGAACTGGTATAAGAAGGTCGAAAAATACAAGGTAGAAACCTATGGCGTCGATTTTGACCGCGCCTCGGTGGAGAAGGCCCGGGCCTCTGGTCATACAGTCTACTTAGGTCGATTTGAAGACGCTGATATTCCCCTCGGCGCTTTCGATTTGATTGTTGCAACTCATGTGATCGAGCACGTTGCCGACCCAAAAGCCTTCGCTCGAAGGGCTTTTGAAGTACTGAAACCGGGTGGCGTCTTCCTCTGCGAAACTCCTAATGCTGGTTCTTTTGATGCGAAATTATTTTCTAAACAGCACTGGGGCGGCTACCATTTCCCCCGGCACTGGGTTTGGTACAGTCCTGAGTCAATTAGGGCCATGGCAGAATCGATTGGCTTTAAGGTTGAAATGATTCAGTACAATCCAGCGCCAGCCTTCTGGAATTGGACCTGTCACTCTATTGTGAAGTCATGGTCAAATGGCAAGTCTGAGAAAGAGGCAGTGAAGATTAAAGCGCTGGCAGACAATCTCTTTCCTCCAGTGGATTTTCAACGCAACAATCTGAAGAATCTCTTTTTTGTTGCTGGTTTTACTGCTATCGACATTGCCATTAAGGTTCTAACTGGGTCTACTTCTAACATGGCCGTGGTTATGCGACGACCTGATTGATCGGTGATCTTTTCAAGAAGCGCCGCAATTCAAGCAGTTATCTTGAGACTGCCCCGAGCAATCCTGGGTATAATCGTCATGTATCAGGCATCTGAAAGCAGGTTTAAATGTTTGCTGAGGAATTTTTGAAGCATTGCCAGAAGGTTGTTGAGGACCTCGACCGCAATGCGTTAGAGCAGGCTGCCCTCGCCCTGGCTGCTGTTCGGGAGCGGGAGGGCCGCTTGTTCATTGTTGGCTCTGGTGGTGGTGCTGGGCATGCCTCTCATGCTACTTGCGATTTTCGTAAGATGTGCAATATCGAGGCCTATGCGCCATACGACAATATTTCAGAATTGACTGCCCGAGTGAATGATGAAGGCTGGGATGTTACCATTGCCAACTGGCTTGCTGTCAGTAAGCTCAGTGCTCGAGATGGCCTACTGGTATTCTCGGTTGGCGGCGGCAGCTCAGAGAAAAATATCAGCATGAATTTAGTCAATGCTATGAAGTTGGCTAAAGACAAAGGCGCCACGATTGTGGCGGTTGTTGGTAAAGATGGTGGCTATGCTGCCACAGCAGCTGATGTGGCCATTGTCATTCCTAATGTAAGTCCTGACCACGTTACGCCATTGACAGAGGGGTTCCAGGCTGTGGTCTGGCATTTTTTAGTCTCACATCCAGCCTTGCAAGTAAACTCTGGCAAGTGGGAAAGTGTCACAGTAGAAAAAGTATGATCATTGCTCGCAGCCCGATGCGGATTTCAATTGGTGGAGGCGGAACCGATCTGCCTTCATATTACGAGAGTTTTGGTGGCTCTTTTATGTCTGCTGCCATCGACAAGTACATGTATGTACTGATTCACCAGTCGTGGAGTGACGACTATGTGATCAAGTACTCACAGCTTGAAAAGGTTTTGAACGCCCACGATATTAAACATCCAATTGTGCGTTGCGCCATCGAGCAGATGAAGCAAGGTCCGAACATAGAAATAACGAGCATGGCTGACATTCCTGCTGGCACTGGTTTGGGCTCGTCAGGCAGCTTTACTACAGCTCTTCTGAAAGGCTTGCACGCCTATAACAAGAATCTGTTAGTTAGTCCCCATGATTTGGCTGAACAGTCCTGTAACATTGAAATCAATATGCTTAAAGAGCCGGTGGGCAAGCAAGATCAGTATATCGCTGCTTATGGTGGTATAACCTGTTTTGAAGTGGCCAATGACGGTACTGTTGAGGCTCATCCTGCTAATCTATCTCAGCAAACTATTTATACTCTTGAAGACAATCTCGCTATTTTCTTCACTGGATACTCGCGCTCAGGCTCAGCTTTTCTCAAAGATCAAGACGATAAGAGTAAAGATGCCAATGCCGAGATGCTCGAAAATCTCCATTACATAAAAGAGCTAGGCCAGCGAATCAAGCATGCTCTTGAAGAAGGTCAGCTATATGCCTTTGGTGAGCTAATGCACGAGCACTGGGAGCGAAAGCGCGAAAGATCTCGCGGTATATCTAATTCAAGAATTGATGACCTCTACAAAATTGGTAGAGATGCGGGTGCTGTCGGGGGGAAATTGATGGGAGCAGGCGGGGGTGGTTTTCTCTTGTTCTACACTGAACAGAAACAAAGATTGAGAGAAGTAATGGCTAATGCTGGAGCGCCAGAGCTGCGATTTAAGTTTGACTTTGAAGGAACCAAAATTATTGCCTGAGCAAATGCTCACTTGGGAGAACTAAAGGTGATTGAAAAAGTCTTCATTGCTGGTGGTGCGGGATTTATTGGTAGCCACTTTGTCGAGCATCTTTTAAGTAAGCCAGAAACAAAACTAGTTACTGTCTTCGATAATTTTTCTTCCGGCCAACATTGGCATTTAGAATCATCCCTGGCTGCGGCAGCCAAGGCTAAGCGCCTCAATGTTGTGAGGGGAGAGATTACTGATTTGGCCCTGCTGGTAGAAGCCATGGCCGGTCATGATACCGTGATTCACCTAGCTTCCAATCCCGATATTGCCAAGGCAGCATCGGAGCCTATGATCGATTTTGATCAGGGTACTATTTTGACGCAATTGATTGTTGAGGCCATGAGACGAACGGCGACAAAGAAAATTTTGTATGCGTCAGGCAGTGGCGTATATGGTGATGTCGGATTGCTTTCTGTGCCCGAAGACTACGGCCCGATGGTACCGATCTCTACCTATGGTGCTAGTAAGCTAGCTGGTGAAGGTTTGATAGCAGCTTATGCCCACATGTTTGGCATTAGTGGTGTGGCATTTCGCTTTGGTAATGTGGTGGGGCCGAGGCAGACTCATGGCGTGGGCTTAGATTTTATTCGAAAGCTCAGGGCGAACCATTCTGAGCTGCATATCTTGGGGGATGGCAGTCAGAGCAAGTCGTATGTTTATATCGACGATATTATTGCAGCAGTGCTGCTTGCTGGCGAGAAAGTAAAGGCTCCCTTTGACGTTTTCAATGTCGGCACGGGAGACTATATTTCGGTGAAGGAAATTGCCGAAATTGCCATCGAAAAAACGCTAGGTAGTGGGTCTTCTGTGAAGCTCTGCTATAGCGGCGGCGATCGCGGCTGGAAAGGTGATGTGCCTATAATTCGCATGAATACAGACAAAATTCGTAGTCTCGGTTGGGCATGTCAGCACACTTGCCGTCAAGCGATAGAGCGCTCGATTGAAGCGATGCTCAGTGATCGCCATTTATTGGCTGCACAAGCCGATTAAATTATGGCTAAGTCGCTAGCCGTATTGATTTTGGCCGGGGGTTTGGGAACTCGGCTGAGCGCCATTAATCCGGGTTTGCCCAAGTCTATGGTGGCGGTCTCTGGCCAGCCCTTTGTTGCTCGTCAATTGCGCTTACTGAAGCAACAAGGTGTTCGTGAAGTTGTGCTTTGTGTCGGCCATGAGGCGGGGCCTCTGGTTGACTTTGTTGGTGATGGCAGCCGTTTTGGCATGGTAGTTCAATATTCTTACGATGGTGAAACGGGCCAAACCGGCCAACTCCTTGGCACCGGTGGGGCCCTGCTCAAGGCCAGCAAGCTGGTTCAATCACCCTTCGCTGTGCTCTATGGCGATTCTTGGCTAGAAGTTGATTTCGAGCCAATTATTGAGACTTACTTTCGCTTAGGAAAACCGGCGTTGATGACTGTTTATCGCAACGAAAATCGCTTGATTCCAAGCAATTTGAAGATTGTCGATCAGTTAGTGGCGGCATACGATAAAGAGCGACCCAGTGCCGATATGGTGCATGTCGATTTTGGCCTGAGCATATTTTCTAAGCAAGCTTTTGCCGGCTTCACTGAGCAAGAATCATTTGATCTTTCTCGTGTAGTACAGCGTCTCATTGCCGCTGGCGACTTAGCTTGCTATGAAGTTAGTCAGCGCTTCTATGAAGTTGGAACGCCAGAAGGATTGAAGGAATTAGAAGAGCATTTGAAGCAGCAATCTTAGCTGTTCGCCACTGCTCTTTTTGTTTCTATTGAATACTGAGCCGCCTGCGCGTCGTCGAAGAACATCTTGACAGTATCAAGGGAGACTTTATCTAAGTCTCCACCGAGTAGTGGCAATTTTTTGAGAATATCGTTGGTAACAGTGACGATGTCGCAGCCTATTTGATCTGCTTGCACGATGTTGTATAGCTCACGAGGGCTGGCCCAGAGCACTTCTACATTGTTATGGTCTTTCAGTAGTTCAACACATTTGCTCATAATCGGCATTGGATCACGGCCAGAGTCAGCGATGCGCCCGGCAAATACTGAGACAATGCCACCGGCACCGCTGGTGAGCGCTTCTGCGACACTTTCAACTTGCTCGAAGGTGGTCATGGCTGTAATGTTGAGCTTAATGCCGAGCGCTGAAAGCCGCTTAATAAGAGGAAGGCTAGATTCCCCCTTGGTGTTGGTAATGGTTACTTTGACATTGACATTGTTGCCCCAACTAGCAATCTCAATTGCCTGCTTCTCCATCTCGTCAAAGTGATCAGAGAAGACTTCAAAAGAGATAGGCTTTTCTTTTACCAGTGCTAAGACTTCACGGGCGAAGGTCTCATAGTCGGTGACACCGGCCTTGCGCATCAGTGTTGGATTGGTCGTGAATCCAGCGATGAGTGGGTCCTGATTGAGTTTGAGAATTGTATCTTTGTCTGCGCCATCCCCAAAAATTTTGATTTTGAGAGTATCGGCCGTTAGTGACATAAACTTTGACTCCGAAATGGCAAGTGTTCCTATTGTATGCCCAAACCGGCTACTCTTATGCACCGTCGACTCTAATTGATTGGCGAGATATTGGGCGGTAAGCGTGGTAAGTCATGCAAGGACACTATGGAGTTTTGAATGATCAAGCAGTTCGGGATTTTGGGCGGAGGCCTTGCGGGTTTAAGTTTGTCCTACTTCCTCGGCGAAGATAGCGAAGTTTTAGAGAAAGATGATGCCTGTGGCGGATTGTGTCGCAGCTATCACCATGAGGGATTTACCTTCGACATGGGTGGGCACATCATCTTTTCTAAAGATCAGGAGATTCTTGATTTCGAATTGGAACTGCTTAAGGGCAAAGTTGATCGACATTACCGCAACGTTTCTATTTGGTTTAAGAAGCGTTTGGTTAAGTTTCCGTTTGAGAATGGCCTCTCGGTGCTAGACCCCCAAGACAAATTTGACTGCCTTTATAATTTTCTGGAAAATCCGCAGCGCCCTCAGAACAATTTTGAAGACTGGATATACAACACTTTTGGCAAGGGCCTTGCTGACAACTATTTGATTCCATACAATACCAAAATCTGGAAGACGCCGCCGGCAGAGATGGGGACTCATTGGGTAGAGCGTGTACCCAAGCCTTCTGTGGCCGATATTGTTAAGTCAGCATTGGGCGTTGAGTCTGAAGGTTACACTCACCAACTTTACTTTCATTATCCCAAGACAGGTGGTTTTCAGGTTCTCCCCGATACTTTTGAAGATCTTATTAGCGACAGGGTGACAAAGAATTTTGCTATTAAAAGAATCGTGCGCAAGGCCAATAGTTGGGTCGTCTCTGATGGCGCTCAGGAGCGTGAATACAAGAAATTGGTTTGCGCTATGCCAATCTTTGATTTTATCCGCGCTTTAGAAGATGCACCGCCAGAGGTGCGGAAGGCCGTTGACTCCCTGCAATATAATTCGCTTATTGTGGTCTTGGTGGGCTTGAAAAAGAAATCGACACTTAATAGGTTGGGTCTTTATTTCCCCCAAATGGATTTGATTTTTCATCGCATTAGTTGTCTCGACTACTATGGTGAAAACTACTGTCCCCCTGGTTGTTCATCTATACAGGCCGAAATCACCGCTCGTGAAACTAGCGATCTCTGGGCTATGAGTGACGCTGATGTCACGAGAGAAACCGTTGATGGGTTGGCGCGTGAAGGTCTGATTGATAAAAAAGATGTGATAGCGACGACTGTAAAGCGTACAAAGTATGCCTATCCAATTTATGATATTGATCGTGAGAAGAATCTTGAGATCATCTACGCTTACTGCAAAAGTGAAGGAATTGAGCTTTGCGGGCGTTTTGCTGAGTTCATTTACTATAATTCCGACGGCATTCTTCGTTCTTCCAAAACAGTCTCAGCTCGTATGCTTGAGACTGCCAATTAAAGATCACTCGCAGAGGTACGAAAGTTGAAAACAGAAAGCAAAACCAGCTCGGATTTTAGAAAACTTACTAAAACCGGAAGAAATAAGAATGGCAAATGGGTACGCGAGTCAATTGGTGTGCTCTATGTGGTTGATGATCAGGTGCAGTTCGCTGATGATCATGAACACATTGCTAATGGCTTTGTGCGCCTATTAGAAGTGCCAGAGGAGAAGGTTACGGAGCTCATTGAAGAGTGGGTGGAGCAGTCCCTCGAGCGCCATGGTCAATTGTTGCCATCACAGATTCCGATGGATGCAAAAATTGAATGTCTTCGACTCGCTGCTCTTAAAGTATTTCCTCCTAAAGCCGAACGCTTACAGCAGTTAACTGCCGGTGGCTCCTGGGGAACTGATTTCCTCGGCAATAAAGCCGATACCGTTTATGCCGGTTCTATCAGCGGCAATCTTTCACGGGCCGTGGTTGGTTGTAAATCTACTGGTTTTGCTTGGCTGGTTAATCCTTCTGAAAAGAATACGGTACATGCAAATAGTATCGAATACGATACTGCCTACTTCGATGATCGGCCAGATAGTCACTATGGCATGAAGCAGTATTTGCAGCACACTGATTGGCGGATGCAGAAAGCTAGACGTTATGCGGCCCACGTGCTCGATGTTAGTGGTGCTAGAGCCGAGAATTGGTTGAAGAATCCGGCTGCTGCTTCATTGCTTGATGTTGGTTCTGCCATCGGTCTATTTCGTGCTGCTGCCTCTGAATTTGGTCTAAGCCATTATGGTATTGATGTTTCTACCGACGCTATTGAACATTGCAAGAATGGCTTTGGGTTTGATACATGGCTTGGTTCTATCTTCGATGTGGAGAAACACGCTAAGCCTGGACAGAAGTTCAATATCATTACGCTATGGGATGTAATTGAACATCTCGATCGCCACCTTGAAGCTCTTAAATATGTCACTCAGTTTCTTGCCGACGATGGCATTGTGGTCATTCGTACTCCTAATTTAGAGTCGATGGAAGCTGCCATTCTTGGCGATATGTACTATTCGTACAAGCTTGATCACACTAGCTATTTCTCTGTGCGTTCGCTCAATCGGATGTTTGAAGAGGTGGGCTTGGTGCCAATTCACACTGAGACTATTTCTCATATCTTCAGAGGTTGTCTGGGAGTGCAGTATCTCTATGATGCAGGCAAGCGCATGGAAGGAGCAGATATTCTCGCGGTCTACGCTCGCTCTGAGAGTTGCTAAATGCGTGGGTCGTGATAGTTTCGGCATTTTTCGTTAATTCCCTTCATTGCGGAGCGTTCTCGCATCGCTACCTTGATTTTGGCCAATCTAAGCTGGTTGCAAATACGTCGAGATATTTTGGCATTCTCGCGATAGAATCAGAAATAGTAAGCTTTATCCGAAGCCCGGAACTTTTGAACGTTGAGTCACATCAGGGCTTCCATTGGTAGGGTAGAGCAGCGCGAAGTGGTTGCCTACGTTTGTTTATGGACTGTGTGACGCAATGACTGGCAGTGAAGAGAGTGAAACCGCGAAAATGAGCAGATTGCTCTACCGCGAGATGGAGCGTAAGCTGCAGGATATGTTTGGCCCTGAGCATCGTACCGCCGCTCAGATTGCTTTCGGTGGCGCCTGGCAGTCGCTCAACAAGATGGCCCATCAGGGTAAAACCAGTCTGCAGTCAGCAGTGGAAATGGTCAACGATTTGGCCAAAGATTTCAGCGAAGTTGAGTCTTTCAATATCACGCCCCGGCCTCCCGCTGAGATTGAAGTTGACATGCGCTTGAAAAACGAGAAAGAACTGCCATTTAAGCAAAAAGTAGCTCCTTTTGTTGAGCTTGAGTCGGTCTGCATTGCCAATCGTGTTCATTTTCAGGCCCTGTTCGATAAAGAGAAAAATGGCCTGCGGTGTAGCTTTAACGAGGGTTTTTCTCTCCGCTTCAAGACCTTTTTGGGCAATCTCACCGTACCCATCAACGGTAATGCGGTCTTAATGCGTGACCCAAGCAAGCAAATTGTCATGGAAGTGTCGACCAAGGTGCCAGGAATTGACCTGCCGGTGTCTTTTACAATTCCCTTGGTCGAGCTTCTACGTGAGGCCCGCAAGCGCTCAACTTAGTTTTAGTGCTCTAGTGTTGTTTAGGGTGGGCTACTGCCCACTGGAAGAATTTATTGTCTGGCAAAAGTGCCAGGGCTTTTTCCAGGAAGGCATGGGCTTTGTCTGGCTTGTTCTCAATAGACAGGGCTTGGGCGGCGCTGCGCATGTAGTTAATTGCCTCGACATTCTTAGCGAATAGTTCGTGATCATATTGCTCGTTGGCCAGGATGTCGCTGGCTCTGCTGCCGACTGACTCTAGGTCTTTGGCGCAGAGTGATGGACCGCTGAAAGGCAAGAAGAACTCCAGGTAGGGACGGTCGTCGGTGATTACCGCGGTATCTGCTAAGTACCTGGCCATGGGCTTGCCGTCCATGAGGAAGGTGGACGCCAGTGCGTAGGCATTGCCCAGGCCTACTTCTTCTAAGCTGGTTTGCACCAGTGGGGTGCGATCGAGCTTTGCTTGTACTTTGTTTATGTCAAATTTGATGGGTTCCATGGAGGCAATAACAATGGCTTCGCCCGAATCGGGATTCCAAACAGTGACATACGGAAAAACTACCATCATAGTCTTGATCATCATCTTCCATAGAGGTGCCGATTCAGTCTCCATCGGCATCCACTGGCAGATCAGGCCGGCTTTGTTCAGGCGGCTTTTGCAGAGCTCGTAGAATTCTTTAGAATAAAGACTAACAACGCCGGCATCACAGGGGGGTGGTGCCTCAAACGAAATGACATCGTATTTGTTTTCTTTGCGCAGTAAGTAATTGCGCCCATCTTCTATATGAACTTTTTGTTTGGGGTTGGCGAGAACATCGCCATTGGTAGCTTTGAAATATTGGCCGAATTCTATAACGGTAGGAGATAGTTCGACGATATCGAGGTGTTCGACGTCGGGGTGTTTAACTATAGAACCACTGGTAGTGCCAATGCCAAAGCAGACACTGAGGACATTTTTCGGATTATCATGGAGCAGCACGGGTAGCTCACCAATCACTCTCATGTAGCGTTGGGCCGTCACTAGTGTGCTTGAGTAAAATGTGCCGTTGACGATTAGTCTTTTTACTCCGCTCTGGTCAAAGAGCAGTACTTTGGCGCCAGCGTCGTCTTTGCATTTTTCTATTTTGCCACTCATAAGAAGGGCGTATGAGTTTTCTAGATAGTTTTGTGGTACCAAAGCTAAGAACAGCACCAGCACCAGTGATGGTGCTATAAAAAGCTTATATTTGGCTTTTTGGGGCTCAGCGCTAAGGAGGCAGATGAAGCCAGTGCAAACAGACAAGACCATCATTAGCTCAAAGGTTAGTTGTGAGCCCATCAAGGGCAAGAAGGCAAGCCCGGTGAGGGTTGAGCCGAAGATGCAGCCGAGGGTATTAGCGGCATAGACACGGCCAACAGCATTGCCAACCTGGTTGGTTTGGCTGGCGGCAATGCCGCCAATAGCGGGGAAGGAAATACCAATGAGGGTGGCAGGGAAAATCATAAAAGTAAACGCGGATATGATTTGGAACAAAAGCCCTTGGATGTCATGCATCATGAAGAAGGCCTTGAACACCAATACTCCTGGTAGGCAAAGAAAACCGATAGCAGAGACCGCTGCAACCGAAAACTGAATTAGGCCTAAGAGGCGCATCTGGTAGAGGGCGCCGTCGGTGCGCTCATTGGCTTTCGCTAGAAACTTGTTGTTGACCCAGCTGCCTATGGCCAGGCCAAAGAGAAATGAGCTAACCATCAAGGCAAAGCTGTAGGTGCTTGAGTCTGAATAGAATCTGATAAATCGAATGTAGAGAACTTCGTAGGCTAGCGCTGTAAAGCCAGTCAATGCTGCGGTGCAATAGATTGCTTGAAGATTGATTGCTTTTTGCTTGATTTTTTCAGGGGCCGCTTCAATTTCTTTTGTACTTGGGCTGGGGGTCTCGTGGCCTCTGGCTTTGATATAGACAAGGCAAGCCAAGAGACCTACTGTGCCGTTTACTGCTGCGGCAAAATAAGTTGTGCCCGAGACCCCTAGATAGGGAAGTGTGCCGAAAGTTGCTGCCAGACTGCCAAGAACTGCCCCGAGGGTATTGAGGCCATATAGAAGGGTGAGGAAGTGCGCGGCGCGTGCGTGCACACCAGAAAAGTATCTGGTCAGGATAGGCAAGGTAGCGCCCATGAATATGGTCGGGACCAAAATAAAGATAGTGGCCAGAAGTAGTCTCGCTGCGGTCAGATAGCCAGAGCCGCTGGGAAACAAGTCAACCGTCTTGAGAAACCAGAGGCTGGCGGCATCGAGACCGGCTGTTACTAGAATGGCGGCAATGCCAATGCTAATTTCCAGTAATCCATAGGCTAATAAATGGGGGAAATTCTTTCTGTCTGCTAACTTTCCGCCGATCAGGGCGCCGACTGAAAGGCCACCGAGAAAAACTGCCAGGACGCAACTGGTTGCTTGAGTGCTGTTGCCAACCACCAAGCCTAGTGAGCGTACCCAAACTACTTCGTAAATTAAGGCACTGAAGCCTGACAAGAATAAAAGAACACAAATGGCGATGAGGGCGAACCCAGCCGATTGGTTGATCTCCGATTTATCTACCATCTCGTATCGGTTTTCAAATGGCAAGCAAATAACATGTGACAATTCCCGTGGCGCCAGCTTCTTGGGGCTCATGGTAGCAAACTTTTGGCTTTTTGTGGCCTGAGCCTGATTAAATCTGCCTTTGAGTGATATCGCCGGTAGTGACCATTATGGCTTCACTATTCCTGGCAAAGCATTGTATAGCTTTACGTACAGAGGCAATTCTTCGGTCGCTACTTGCACGTGCAATTCTTCCAGGTTGGTGAGCTTTTCTAGCTGCATCATTGTTTCTTTGGTCCAATGACGCTTGCCCAGCCAGAGAATTTTTAAATTTTTGAAGCGGGGAAAGAAGGCAACAGCGGCGTCGGCATACTGACTTTCTTGAATGCTTAGAAATTCAAGTGCGGGCAGGTTTTGCAGCGTGGCGAAATCGCTCAGGGTGAGGTTGGCATTGCTCAGCTCTAGCTTTTTTAAAAATTTTGCCTGCCCTATGTCTTTGAGGAGCGCCATTGTATTTGCTGTCAGAGCCAACGAATTGAGCTGCTTTAGTGGCCTGATTTTGCCGGCAATTGCTGTATCTAACCCTTGAATTCGGTCGAATTGCAAATTCTTCAATCGGGGTAGGCTGTTGATAGCCGAAAGCACTTCGCTATCTAAATTTATGCCGCTAATGCGCAGGGTCTCAATAGTTTCTTTTGCGGCTAGCTGTTGCAGTAATCGGGTGCCTTCTTTGCTTTTGATCTCGATACCAGATATGGCGCCGCTAAAGCCATTGATTAAGTCTGGATTTTGCAGGAGATAGCTTGAGGGAACAAGGACCACCTGGCTTTGGCTCGGCAACTCAACGCGGCCGCAGGCGCTGATGCTTTTGCCTCGCTGCCCCGCTTGGCGAGTCAATTGTAAAGTGCCGAGCCTTGGCCCCAAAGGGAATAGCAGCACTTTGCCATTTTTCAGCTTTGCTTTGATTTCGGGATGATAGAAAGAGCTAGTTTGAGCGCTAGCATTGCCGCCTTTGTTGCTGCCTTCATGGGCGGAGTTGAGCCCGATGAGGCAGAGTGAGAGTAGGATTTTGCCAATAATTTTTAGTACCTGGGGCACTTGCTTTAACCTTTACTCTCATGGCTCTAGGCCTCTGGTAATAGTTTAAACTAGCTAGATGTGATAAGCCGTGCAGATAGTTAAATCAAAGGAAGCCAAGGGTCTGTGGCAACTGCCTCAAATCGCCGCATCGATAATCTACTGCTCTGGCCGGTAGTGACTGCCATCCTCTTGGCCCTGGTCTTTTTGTACTACCAGGGATGGTCGGTGGCTTTGCTGTCGCCTTATGCCTTAACCGATGAAGGCGCTTCGATGTGGGCATCTTTGTCTCTATCGGAGAACCGCAACGCTTATGAGTTTGCCCGCCTGGTGCAGCATCCTTGGTATTGCATTGCTTATCCACCGGTTTATTTTGCTTTGCTGGGCTGGCTGTTCAAATTAGTTGGTCCGGTTTTTTATCCGATGCGCATGGTCAGCATGATCTGTTTGATCATTACTTTGGTGATCTCTTATCGCGTCTTTACCCTCAGCGGTTGCTCTCGTCTAGCTCGGGTGATTGGTTTATTGACCTTGTCATCGTTTTATACCATCTGGGCTTATTCGTCTCGCGGTCGGGTCGAAATGCTGGGCTTGATGTTTATGGTTATGGCCGTTCAGCAGTATCTTGTTTTAGCCCGCAAGCCAAAGGACGACAATCTTTTTCGTTTGCCGCGCTTAATAGTGGTGGCCACTCTTTGTTTGATAGCTGCTTTCACTAAGCAAGCTTTTGTTTTGGTTGTTCCCGCTGTGGCGGCTGCCCTTATTATTGGTCGACAGTGGCGACTTTCAATTTTGTTTATGGCTCTCAGTACCTTTCTTGCCATAGCCGCAGCCTGGCTAGTTAATAGTGCCACTGCCAGTGGTTTTCTCGCTCATATGGCCTTTGCCCAGGGTTCGCCATTTCTCTGGAATGCTTTTTGCTCTCATGTCACCTGGTTGGGATCCGACTGCCTTTTGCTTTTGCTTTCACCAGTAGCTTTAGTGTTGGCGATGGTTGGTTATTTTAGAGATCGCGAGCGTCGAGAAGGGCCCTATCGCCATCAGCTAGCGGCCCTGGTATTGGCTGCTACTTTATTTAGTCTTGCTGCCCTGCAAGTTTTTTTTGCTCTCGGAGCAGAGTTTGCTAAAGTCGATGAAATCATCATCTTGGCTTGGCCAACGGCTTGGCTGGTGGCTGTTTCCGCCGATCATGTCAAGCGGCGCTATCTGGTTGTTATATTTATGGTTTTAGCGATAGCCATTTATGTAATTGCTCACCTTGGTGGTCGTTTCAATCGCTCAGTTGAGCCGATGATTGACGCTCGCGAAGTGATGAAAAGCGCGCGCTTTAATAAAGATTTGATGCTTTGCGAAGACTGTTCTGTCGCACTTGATCTTGAGGCCGTTCCTGAATTTGTTGATCCAGCCTGCTTCTTGCAAAAATGGAAAGCGGTGCCTGGTCAGTTTGAAAAACATATGGCTGAAATTAGAGAGCGAATTAGCCAGAAAAAGTATGGTGCCATCGTCATCAATTCACGCGATGGCTGTTTGCTTAAGCCCAATTACTATTGGGATGAGTCGGTGATTCGCGCCATTAAGGAGAACTACAAAGTAATACTAGAATTTCCTGATGAAGGGCGCATGCAAGATTTTTATTTGCCTTTGGCTGCTCCGGAATTACCCAACTCAAAACCCACCAAAGGATTTGAATTGAACGGTAGTTCACCACTTGAGGCACCAAAGAATCAATAATGGGCTATGGTGCTAACTGCCCTGGCTGCCAGCGTCTTTGAGTAGTTCCTTGTTGCTGCCAAAAGTAATGGGCATGGCATAGGTCTGGGCTATAGTGGCAACAGCCGGTCCAATCACATCAATTTCTGATTCTTCGATGTTGCCGACAACTTGGCCGGCCATGCGCAAATACTTGTAGTCAGTTGGTTTAAGTTTCATTACTCGGGCGCAGGTGGCATCAATAGCCGCTAAGTCTTGACCTAAAACAATGTAGCCCAAGTGCTTGGCGTCGCCATTGATAGGGCCGTCGCCCTCCATGGTGACGATGGCATCAACAAAGCCAAAAGCAGGCTTAATCAGGTGTTGCAAGTCGATAATAGAGTTGGGAATACCGCGCACATGCAAGAGATTTTTCGGCCAACCATACTTGCGCCCGGGTACAGTGCCGAACAAGTTTTTCATTGAGCAAGTTAGGCCCACCCAGTGGTGTGTTTTTAGCTTTGGTACGCTGACCACAGCATCGGCTTCAGCGATGGTTTTAGGCAGGAAGAATTGATCTAGTTTGGTGAAACCATTTTTGTTGTCGAATTCAACTATATCGTCAAGGTTGAGATCGACAAAAGGCACATCCATTTCTTTGCAAGCCTTCCCCAGGCCCGTTACGTCCAGCAAATATTCAGTATCGCGCATGTGTCCTGGCCCTTCTGCCACAGTGACAGCTTTAGCACCAAGGTGCCAGGCCAGTTTGATTGCAGCGATTAAGACGGCAGGGTTTGTCGTCACTGGTTTGCCTTCTCGATACTCCACCATATTTGGTTTGAGCACCACTGATTTGTTTTTGAAGTCAGGCAAGTGCAACGAGGGGAGCTGTGGTTTGATAGTTTCGAATACATCTTCCTCATAACTCTGGCAGGCGATAATGCCAACTTGCGAGCGTCCTTTTCTACGCCAGGAGCGCTGTTCTTCGGTTATATGTAACGGGCTGGGTTGGTTTGGGTCTGACTGGCTGCATCCTTCTATAGAGGTTGCTACTGCGGCAGCGGCGGCGGTGCTAGCAGCAACTTTGAGAAAATCTCGGCGATTGAGTTCGTCGTCACTATTGCTGCTCATGGGCTCCTTCCTCACTTTATTTTTGTCAGATTGAGAACATGCATACTACTGTCTTTGTCGGCTTGCAAGGCTAGGGCCGCGAGAGCAGTAGCTACTGCCGAAGTAGCAAAGCTACCATCTGGTTTCTGCCTATTGATTAGGTATTTGATTTCTTCGTGGGCTGGCTGTTGATAAGCAATTAAGGCCAGTGCGGAGACCGCTAGGGAAAGACTAGAAGTGTCTTGGTGCGAAAGGCTCTTCAAATATTTTAGGGCGCTTTGCACAGCTGGGTTTTCGCTCTGATCTTGTAATGCTAAAAGTGCTTCAGCCGTGGTCAATCTATAGGGTGGTAAGTACTGTTCTAGGGTGATGTTGTTGCCGTGATTCCAGCCACCGTCTTTGCAGGCATGTTCTAGCAAAAATTGATTGGCAAACCCGACTATGCGCACGTACAGCTCGTCTTTCGGTAAGCCTGGAAATTTAAGGGCGAGAAGGTTATAGACAGTGGGTTCGACCCAGTGGTAGCAGTCCGGATCCCAGGGCCAGCCACGGCCATAGGCGAGGGCCTTTGGTCCTTGAGATATGAGTAGTAGCAAACGAGCGATGGGCTGATAAAACTCGACCCTGCTGTCTAACAAGCGGGCAAGGCCTAGTTTGAGCGCTCTCTTTACGTCTTTGTTCGTGGCAATTTCTTCGTGTTCTGCTGCCAGCAGTCGCAAGCACAACATAGATGGTCCTGAATTCCAGTCTGAGCGACCAGCTGCCGGTTCGGTAGACCAACCGCCATCTTTATTTTGGTTAGTGGCTAGAAATTGAGCGGTGCCTTTGGCAACATCAAGATTCTGGCGCAGGGCTAAGGCTGACCAGGCTGTAGCTTCCATTGAAGGCTGACCACCTACTTTATATGGAAACCAGCCAGTTGCATCTTGATGTAGACGCAGGAAGTCAAGGGCTTTTGCCAGTGCCCGGCTGCTGTCTTGCGCCTTTAGCTTGGAGTCGGATGCCAAGGGAAACCTCTTTTTCGTACAAAAGTACAGCTATGTAGTCCATTGTACGTCTGGATTAGAGCAAGCAAAGCTTGCCCGTAAGTCTTACCAGGGCAAATGCGAAGAAAAACTTAACATCTTAAAGCCCGCAGAATCATGCTTCGCAGCTATTTTTCGCGAAATGTATTGCAGCTAACAGAAATTTGGAGGGGAGGCACTAGGCAGCCGGTGGATGTCAAGGTAAGATCAAAGAGTCGGTTGCTTGGAGGTGGCCGGCGCTGGTCCTGTCCTAAATGTACTAGCTGTTTTTTCTAGGTTTTCTGTGTTTTTTGCGCTAATCATTCTTACCTGGTCGGATGTTTGATTATTAAAGCGCAAGGGAATGTTCAAAAGGCTAGGGTGTGTTTTTGAGAGGTAGTACTATCGAGTAAGTGTTTTCTTTTTCTTCTTTTAGAGTTACTAAAGTCATACAGTCTTACGTGTTCGGTTTCTTTATTTTGCGCAACTAACCTTTAAAGGTTCCAATGTTGCGTGTAATATGGTTTACTCGAATCCGTCCCAGGAGGTACACATGAGCGAAACAATTAACAGATTTATCAGCGACGAGTCCGGACAAGGTATTACAGAATATGGCGCCATCTTGGCATTCGTAGCCATTCTCGTAGCACTTGTGTTCTCAATCACACAGGGCGCATTGACCCAGGCGATTTCGAAAGCATTTAGTGCTGTAGTATCACAGCTTAATAACTTGTCTAACGCTGCATCCAACGCGTCGTAGAGATTCTAACGTCTGTCCTGTTTACGGACTTAGGTTGTTAGGTTCTTAACTTGTAAACATGGTGGCAGGCCAATTTCGCTCTGCCACCATGTTTTACTTTATAAAGCCAATGCTCGACATGCTTACTGACTGCCATCTCCGGGCTTAGCGTCGTTCTCGATCAGCGATTTTAAGCATTATGTTCTAACTTACCACCGTATCAGTGCTGTATGGCTACGTCGACTGGTTATATTCAGCCTTTGCGCAAGAGGGTAAAATTGTGTCACCCCAACTATTAAGAAGCCAGAGAGAAGCGCTTTGTGACTACCTTTCCAACGAGGATGCTCAAGGGATAACGGAGTACGGAGCCATTCTTTCCTTTGTCGCTATCCTGGTAGCCTTGGCCTTTGGCTTCTATAATGGAAGTCTTAGCCAGGCCGTGTCTAAGGCATTCAGTGCTGTTGTAAGTCAGCTGGAAAATATGTCTGCCGCTGCTGCTAATTCGTCTTGAAAAAGGTTTTCAACAGTAGGCTGCCAAAGCTGGCATTATTGGCCGTTTTTATCTTGACGCTGCCGGCGTCAGTATTTCTTGATCAGATTAACAGTTTGTAAAATTCCTACTAAAGATGCGCTGATTATCAGTAGTTCCGCTTGATCACTGAAATTGGGTTTCTTGTCGATGTCAGGATAATACAAAACTTGATACTTAGCGGTTCTGGCGCCCTATCTGGAAATCAAGCACTAGGACAGCGTGTAAACTTCCTAGGTTAAATAGCCGCTTCCAAGGGTACAAAATTTTTGGGTGCGGGCAGGGGCAGGCGTTGTCCTTGTTTGGCTGATGTGCGTTAATAGTAAGTGGTTAATCTTTCTCACCAGAAAGAATAGGGGGATCCGTAATGAACCCATTACGAAGTTTGTTTCTACAGTTATCTCGAATGCCTCCAGCGTTGATGTTGGTTCTCATTATCGGTTTGGCCGTGCTTATTACTATGATGGTAACTAGCAACCAGACTGCTCATGAGGAAGCGCTGAAAGCAAAAGAGTCAGACCTGATCGCGAAAATGAGCGCGAAGGGCAAAGTGGTATATGCCATCAAAGATATCTCTGAAGGTTCTACCATTCCAGTTGAAGCTCTAGAAGAAAAGGAAATCGAGCAGGCCAAAATCCCGCAAGACGCCCTTACCTCTGCTTCACTCGCTGCTGGCCGCGTTGCCAAATACGGCATCCAGCAAGGACAAATCGTTTCTCAGCATGACCTTGCACCACAAGGTATCTCGCTCGGATTCGAAGCTAGACTGAAAGAAGGTATGAGAGCTGTCACCTTCGCTGTTGACAGTAACTCTGGTGTTGCTGGTTTCGTTACTCCAGAAAGCCACGTCGATGTAATCGCCATGGTTGGTGGTGGTGGTGATACTAAGGTAGCTCCAATCCTATCCGACGTCGAAGTAATTGCAGTAGGTCAGATGTACCAGAAGGCTCCAGGCGGCACAGCCGCTGTACCAGCCAGCTCGGTCACTGTATCTCTGTCACCTGAAGATGCTAATAAGCTGATCAGATCGATCACCGCTTCCAAGCTCTATTTGACCTTGAGAAACGACAAAGATCACCAACCGGTTGCAACTGTTGATGTCACATCACTCTTCGTTAAGCCTGCTGCTCCGAAAAGCGATATTTCATCCTTGCCACCGCCATCCGCTCTGCCTCCACCCCCACTGCCAGGAGCTCCTGATGCAGGTCCTATGCCTATGGGTGGTCCTGGTGGCATGATGATGAACGCGGCTCCACCGCCTCCACCACTACACGAAATTGAGATCTGGTCTGGTAGCAAAAAAGATGTGCTGTCGGTACCTAAGTCCTAGTTTTGGTGGATATACAGTAAACGTACAAAGTGAGTAAAGCTAAGCTATTGGGTAAAACCTAGTTAGGGCTGTCGGCATAAGGGGAGAAAGCTGAAGCTATGAAACTGACCACACTGCTCGTATGTGATGCAGGTTTGGACAAACGCCAGACCATAGAAGATCTGATTCACAGTCAACCATCGTTGGCTCTGGTCAGCACCGTCTCTGGAAGTATGGCGCGCGAACAAATCGGCAGTTTACACCCAAAATTGGTGTGGATTGAGCTCAGTCCTGCCCCTGTGCGTGGACTATCGTTGTTGGCAGAGTTGCGGGAAACATTCCCGCAACTCTACTTCTTCGTGAGTTATGAAGTTCCAGACCCTGAGTTGATTCGTACTGCGTATCGACTCGGGGCCTCCGACTTCTTGGATGCTGAACGCTGGCGTACAGATTTGCCCGCCGCTGTTCAGTCGATTCAGTTGAAACATCAATCTGAATCTGTTTCTACTGCTGCCGGTAAAGTTATCGGCATCTTTAGCCCCACTGGTGGCATCGGCGCCACCACGATCTGTACCAACCTTGCTGGTTATCTCGGTAAGTACGGTGAGACTTGCATCGTCGACCTCGACTTGCAGTTTGGTATGGTTTCGCACTACCTCAACCTCGAGCCATCGTTCAGCTTGAGTACGATTGACTTCTCACACACGAACTTTGACGCCACTTATCTGCGTAACCTTATGACAAGGTATGACGATAAGCTGAGCATCCTCGCAGCACCACCAGAACTTGAAGATATTGGTGATATTTATGCTGCGCAGGTGCAGGAAATTCTCTATACCTCGAAACAAGAATTCCGTTTCACAGTAGTAGACCTGCCCAAAAACTTGCTCGATGAACGCGCTATCGCGACTCTCGACTTGGCCGACCACGTGCTTGTTATCACAGAGTACAACTGGGCTGCCATCTTGAACGCTCGCAAGTGCCTCGATACGTTTAAGGCTCACTACAACCAGGAGAAATTACTTCTCACCGTTAACAGGTCTGAATGGTTGCCCCAAGACGTTCTTAGTGAATGTCGTGCCAACCTCAACTATCCTGTTTTCCATGAAATTCCAAACGATTCTAAAACTGCTAAGTGGGTTAACAACCAGGGTCAGATCGCTCCTGGTCACACTCCACTCGGTAAAGCCCTCGATTCACTTGCCAGAAGGCTGGCTGGTGGCGAGCAACTGTTGTTGACTCAGAAGAACGAAGGCGAGAAAGCAGGATTCAAGCTACCGGCGATCTTCGGCAAGAAAAAATAAATAAAGGTGGGCTTCTAAATGGGTGACGAAAGAAAGGATCAAAATCTACCGGCACGACCCACATCTTCACTAATGGGACAGTTAGTCCGGCAGCGGCAGGCATCAGAAGTGGTGCCTGCTCAGCAGCAGAATACAGGTCTTCAAGGTGGAGCGCAGGGTACTGGTGTTGGTGCTAGACCTGGTTCAGGTCCAGCTCCTGGTCAGAGCGGTATGGCCAGACCAGGTGGTGCGCCTCCGAACACTGGTATGTCTCAGGCTCGCCCTGGTGGCGGTAATCTACCCGCATCTGAAGGCCCATCTCGCGGCGATATTGACAGAATTGACGCTAAAGACGAGTACGGCAGTGGCGGACATGGCGGCGGTGGCGGTGCTGATGCTGGCCCCACAGACATCGGCGGTAAGTTCTCAGCCAACCAGCAACTGATCCGTGAGCGTGAAAAGTTCATCATTGATCAACTGCGTAGAGAATTAGATACATCGCGTTTGACCAATATCTCAGAAGATACTCAAGCTCAAGTAAGAGCTCGTATTAGAGAAATCGTTAACTCTGACCCCGCTCCTCTGACCATGATGGAAAAGGGTATTCTGCTGCAGAACGTACTCGATGAAGTGTTTGGTTTCGGACCCCTTGGTCCACTTCTTCGCGACCCTAGCGTAGGCGACATTTGCGTCAACAGTATTTCTGCCATCTACGTAGAGCGTCACGGGCGTCTAGAAAAAACCACTGTAGTCTTCGAGAACGATAGACACCTGCGCCAGACTATCGACAAAATCATTCAGCCTCTCGGCAGAAGACTCGATGAAAACTCACCGATGGTAGACGCCCGTCTTCCTAACGGTTCACGGGTAAACGCTACTATTCCACCAGTATCGATTGACGGTCCAACGATCACAATCCGATGCTTCGGTACATCCATCATGTCTCTCGGCCAATTGTGCGAGAAAGGCTCGATGAGTGTGCAGATGGCTGAAGTTCTGAAGGCCTGTGTTAAGGGCCGGATTAACCTCATCATCTCTGGTGGTACAGGATCTGGTAAAACAACTTTGCTCAACGCTCTGTCTGCGCACATTAACCCCCGCGAACGCATCATCACGATTGAGGACGCGGCTGAATTGCGCTTACAACACGAGCACTGGGTGCGCATGGAAACTCGTCCGCCAAACACAGAAGGACGAGGCCAGATCACACAGCGGATGTTAGTTATTAACTGTCTGCGTATGCGACCTGACCGCATCATTCTTGGAGAATGTCGGGGAGAAGAAGCGTTCGACATGTTGCAGGCCATGAACACCGGTCACTCCGGCTCCATGACCACAATTCACTCGAACAATCCTAGAGACTGTACCAAGCGTCTTGAGAACATGATTCTGATGTGCGGTATGGAAATGCCGCAGAAAGCAGCCCGCGAACTAATCGCTTCTGCTATTCAGCTGATTGTTCAGATCAGCCGTCTAGAAGACGGTACAAGACGGGTAACCGAAATCGCCGAGATCACCGGTATGGAAGGTGATACCATCGCTATTTCGAGTATGTTCGTCCTTGAGCGGGAAGGCCGCGATGCCAGAGGCTTCTTCAAATGTCGCCACATGGGTTCTGGTCTACCTCCGAAGTTCTTGGAGCAGTTGGAACAAGAAGCTGTTCCATTCAAGCTCGAGTGGCTCAGGTAAATCGAAGTGTTTGGAAAGGCTGCTCTCATTGCAAAGATGGGAGCGGTCTTTTAAATTTTGAATTCCCCGCTAACTATAGAGATTTGAAATCATGAACGGCCCAGTATTATTCGTCTCAATTTTGGTGGTCGGCCTTCTTTTGATGGTCCTTCTCCGTCGCGATAGTGTTGACCAGCTCTCAAGGCTTGCTAAACACTCACGTCGTATGGCTGAGAAGCTCAACGATAGAGCAGATCCCGAGAGTATTTTCGTCACTCAGCGTCAGGACTATCTGTCTCGACTCTTGGCATTGGCTGGTAAAGAAGCCGAATATGACAAGATGAAGACCTACTGGATTTGTACCGCCATTGGTACCGGAGTGCTATTTGCCATTGGTTTCGTCGTTGGCGGTATGGCTGAACTTTCGCCAGTTGGTTTCTTTGTTGGTTTGCCAGTTGGCGCCGCAGGCTTCGTCTATTACTTAGGCGAAGCAGCTAAGAAGAGACAAGCTCGCATGACCGAGCAATTGCCTCAGATTCTAGAAACAATGGTATCGGCATTGAGAGCCGGTTCACCGGTTATGGAAGTATTCAAAGTTATCTCAGACACCGGAGCCGATCCAATCAGAAGCGAGTTCAAGCGCGGATTGATTTCACTGCAGCTTGGTAAGCCCTTCAGAGACGTTATGCTCGAAATGTCTTTCCGTATTAAGGCCCCTGACTTTAAGCTCCTCACCCAGGCCATCTTCATCTCCCAAGACGTGGGCGGTAACTTGGCTGACGTGGTGGCTACGATTGCCGATGCCATTCGTGAAAGATTCAAGCTACGCGACTTCCTCAATGCTCTTACTTCGCAGGGTAAAGCAACAGCTACATTCATTGGCTGTCTGCCTTATTTGATTACAGTTGGAACTTACTTCTTGACACCTGCATACATGACACCCTTTTTGAACCACCCAGTTGCTAGACTAGTAATGGTAGCTTTGGTTTGTTGGGAGCTGTTCGGCTTCTGGATTCTCCAGAAAATGGTGACCTTCGAGGTCTAATTTCATCCTCATGGTTCGTCTTAAGTTGGTCTTTCATTCATAGGGATAGTGTTCACCATGCCAATGCCTGTTTTAGCGATACTAGTCTTTACCTGTGTAGTAGCAAGCTGCTTACTGGTACTCAGGCCGGTATTCGGCATGCAGGTAGACAACTACGGTGTGCGTATTCGTCCTCGCAAGCAGCAAGAGGATAGTTCAGCAGAGAAGCCAAAAGATTCGGTCATTTTGAAATTGGCTGAATTTGTTGGTCAGTTCGCCCTATCTTTGATGCCAGCCTTGGCCGACAAACGTACTGTAATTTTGCTGAACATGGCTAACTACCGTACTCCTCAGCACATGGCTATTTTTATTGGTATCAAGGTGCTGCTCACCGGTTCAGTTCTGGTGATGACATTCTTCTCGGCGATCACTAACCCAATTATGTTGCTTGGTGGCTTGATTGGTGCAATTCCTACCTGGATTATGCCTAACTTCTTCCTCGGCAGCCGGGTGAAAAAGCGCCAAGACCAGATTTTGAAAGAACTGCCTGTGATCATCGACTTGCTCATTGTTTGCGCTCAAGCCGGTCTTGGTATGATGCTCGCCATCGACAAAGTGTCTAAAGAAGTTGTACTGTCCTGCCCCATTCTCAGTATTGAGATGCAACAGTTGATTTCAGATGTTAAGGTGTTCGCTAAGTCTGTGCCATACGCCATGCGTGAGATGGGTGAGAGATGCGGCGTAGACGAACTGATTAACATGGCATCTGCTCTGATTGCTGCTGAAGCAAAGGGTGCTGACATGTCGTATCCATTGCGTCAGCAAGCATCCGCTTTGAGAGACAGATTGAAGCGTAAGAAAGAAGAAGAAGCTGGTAAGGTGCCAGTTAAGATGGTTCCAGTAATCATGGTCTTCGTTATGCCTTTGATTCTTTGTCCGATGCTTGGACCTGCCGTAGTAACCATTCTCAATGCTATCGGCCCAATCATGTCTGGCTTGAAGTAAAGTCGAAAGTGGCTGCTGGTCTAAAACAAGCTTCCTCTCTACGATTTGTTAATGCTGCCCGAGATAAAGTGGTGGCAGAGAATGTGCGAGTGGCCAAAACGTTTTTGAGCAGATTGAAAGGCCTGTTAGGAACAACGTCATTGCCTGCTGGTGAGGGTCTGCTCATTGCGCCCTGCAACAGTATTCATATGTTTGGCATGAAATATCCAATTGATTGCGTCTTTCTTGATGACCAATATAAAGTGGTCGGCTTGGTTGAGAATATTGCTCCAGGACAAATGTCACGAGTGTTTGGCCAGGCTAAGCAATGTCTGGAGTTACCGGCCGGTGTAATTGCCTCTAGCTCAACAGCGATTGGCGATGTTCTCACTGTATTAAAGAACTAGTATTTAGGCCCGGTCTATATTTGCGCTAGCCTCACCGGCAAGCTGTTGAATAAGCTTTCCAGGATTTTAGCCAGCCATATTCAGTGGAGTGAGAGCACTAAAGCCGTCCGGGCCAGGGTTGTAAGCGGCAATATAGGCCTGGTTCTGAGCTAAATTAGCTGTGCCATCTGAGTTTTCGCTATGGTGCGTCTCTACTTTTGAAAGTGTGAGTGTGCCGTGTGATCTGATTGGCGATCCTTGGAATTGAAAGCGAACAAGGAGACGACCGGTTTTGTTGTTTTTCTGAATGGTATAGATATCTTCGGCTCTCCCTGCTTTTACCACTCTTACAGTGAGGCGCTCTTGGATGCAGCCACCACATTCAACCATTTCAAATTGAGCATAAATACTCGGTGGCAAGGTGCTGCAAATTGCATCTTTCTGATTGCGTCTGCGCGAGTTGAGTGTTTGTAAGCGCCGAGCTATGTTCAATTGTGTTTCAAATGAGAAGCCAATCATATAGTCACGTACTGTTTTTCCGTCACCGCTTTCAATTGCTTGCAATAAACTCTCTATATTCGCCATTTACTAAGGTCCTCTTTCTCTCAACAGGATGCTTTCAGCTTACGGCGACAGTCATGAAAAGTTCGTGAAAGTGACAGTGAAACTTTTTGTTTTGGCTACGTATTAGTTTTCGTAGACAACTTTTGAGGTGCAACTATGAAACGAGTAATGAAAGCGGCTTGTATTGCTGTGGCCGCGATAGCATTGACTGCTGCTTCCACTACCCAAGCTCAGGCTCGCGGAGGCTTTGCTCGCGGGGCGAATGGGGCGGTTGGCGGTTTTGCCAGGCAAGGGCAATATGGCAGCAGCGCTGGTGGTAGGGCCGTGCGCTATGGCAGTGGAGCTGCTGGTTTCCGTGCCGGGAGCTTTGCTGGGCCGAACGGCGGCACTTTCCAGGGTGCAAATGCTGGTGCTTTCAAGAAAGGTGTAGGGGGAGCACGAGCCAGTCAATTCTCTAGTCAGGGACCCAATGGCGGTTCGGCATCGGGCTATAGCAACAATGTCTATAACGCCCAAACAGGCACTGGCACTCGCAATAGCGGCAAAGATTTCAATACGGCATCGGGGCAGTCGTATGGTTATGATGGTAGTACTAGCTACACCAAGGGCTCTGGCGCTACTTCTACAATTGATACACAGAACAAGGGTGACTATACCGTTGACTGGCAGAAAGGAGCCAAACCTGCAGTCACTCCGGTGCCAGCTACGCCATAGTTTCGCTGGCCTTTCGTTTATAGTATGAGAATGACTGCAAGAATTATCTTTCAATCTTCTCGCTTGTATGCAAGAACCTTCGTCCCGCAGCAAGATGCCGAAGCGGCATTCTTGCTGTACGGTGATGAAGAAGTTACTCGTTTCTTGAGCAGCAGTAAAGGCGCAGAAATTTGTTCTGCTGATAGTTCTGTCGCTGTTACTGAACAGCGATTAGCTCGCTATGCCGCTTGCGAGGGCGGGCGAGGAATCATGGCATTGCTTCGCAAAGATGATGATGTTTTGCTCGGCACTATTTTGCTGAAGCGCTTGCCTGATCAAAATTTGTTGCCAACTAATGACTGGGAAGTCGGCTGGCATCTGCGCCGCTCAGCTTGGGGAGCTGGTTACGCTAGTGAAGCTGGTGCTGCAGCTCTCGATTTCGGCCTTAATACCCTGGCATTGCCTCAGATTTTTGCAGTGGTTGATAGTGCCAATTTAGCGTCGCGTAAAGTGGTTGAGCGCTTAGGCATGATTCATCTGGGCCTAACCGACCGCTATTACGGCGAAACATTAGAGCTATTCTGTAACGCGCCAACTGCTAAATGAACCGTCGAAATTGCAATTGTCACGGCATTTTCACGTCGTCAGTTTTACATTAATGCTTAACCAGGCCAATGTTTTTTCCAAATGTTTGCTGGCTTACAGACAGGGTGGGGGTTTCCCCCCACAATAAAGAACCTGTTTGCTCTATGATGAAGTTGGGGGTAGTGTCGAAGATTTCGTGATTAAGGATAGCTATTAGTGCAGACACTTTTACCAACCTTCGAGTCATCTTTAAGTTCTAACTTTTACTGCTAGTTTTTGAAGTTAACATCCAGCACAATCAGAAGTGACCAATAGTGGCAAACAGTAATACCGTTGAAAGAGACCAACCGGTCGAAAAAGTCGAATCTGGTGCTGACAAGGTAAGTTCGCACGTCAGAGATGATGTTACATTTACGCCGCTTGCTAAATCTGACGGCACAGCCTTAGCCAGTCCGATCAAGCCCGATGGCAGTGTTGACACTCTACCTCATAATGCAACAGAGAAGGCCTATTTCGATTCGGGAATGAAGTTTGCTGCAGCTATTCGCGGAGATCGAGTTTCACCCGTATCTGATGGTAGCGATAAGAGTGATCCCACTCGCAGCGGTTTAGAAAGTGCCACCGAAGCCTATCAGAAGACACTAGAACGGGCCAATATGTCGCCCAAGCAAGCTGAAGAGTTTGCTCGCGCCACTGCTGACCGCTTACAGAAAGCAGCTGATGGCGGCAAACTAACAGGTACGCCAGAAGAACAGCTCAATCGCATGAACAAGGCGATGACTGATGTTCTTGATAAAACAGGCACGCGCCCTGATGGTAAACTGGAAAACGGCCAGACAGATCACTTAAGTGATCGCGATCGCGCCAATCTTGTCAAAGACATGGCCGCACGCCAGGCTAACCCAGAGAAGTTCGTCAACCAGGGCGATCACATGACCTGTGTGCTGCAGTCTAACCAGAAACAACGGTTAGAAGCTGGTGATCCAGCCCAAGTTTCTGAGCAAATCGCTTCTGTGGTCAATAAAGGTTCTGCCGAAGTGGTGCAGAAAGATGGCACCACACGCACTGTCAACGTTGATTCCCGCAGCTTTATGCCTGACAAAGAGTCGGGTCAAGATTTTAATGCAAACTATCACGGCGACCAGGGCAAGCGCAGCATGGCTGGTCATGTATACGATGCTCTCGCTGGTCAGACAGTGGCTGATTTGCGTTCAGAGCGAGAAGGTAAGCCAAGTTCAGCCCAAGGACTTGATAAAGCTAGCTACGTTTATATGGCTGCCCATGCTGATCAGCTTGGAGCTAAGCCCGGTCAAACCAGCACTAATGAAGCTCTGATGGCGAAAAATAGCAAAGGCTCTTACGACTTTGTCACCAACTCACCTGGAGTCGATATTTGGCAAAGTGCACACTTGAACATGGCCATGGGTGGAGAGCCGGGTGCTATGTTCGCTAGTTCTACTGTGGTCGGCGATGGCGTGCCGCCTAAAGGTGCAAACTATCCACCCGAGTTGAGAGTAACGAGTTTTGCTGATACCAACGAATTGCGCACGAAGTTAACTGATTTCCAGAATCGAACAGGGCAGTCAGCTCAAATATTGGTTGATGCCCCTTATCTTCCCGGTGGTGGACAAAGCGGTCATGGTCTCCATGCCATGAACATTACTGCCTTAGAGAACGGCAAGTTCAAGCTGGACAACAACTGGGCTTCTAACTACGATATGAGTTCTGTTGATGCTGCCGTCGTCGCTCGTGCGACAAATCCAGAAGGCAGTCGTATTCCAAGCGATCGTCCTCGTCCAGAGCACGGACCTGTCGATCCAAGACATCCCGATCGTCCAACCGATCGCACCGAAATCAAGCCAGACACCGGGCGCAATCCCAACGAAAGCGTCGATCAATACAATCAACGCTTGCTCGAGCAGCAAAAGGCTGATGAAGCCAAGCAAAAAGAGCTGCAAGAAAAGCAAACCAAAGAACGGCAGAAAGCTGAAGCTCACGCTGCATGGATGCAACAAAAAATCGCTGCCGAAACTAAGAAGGGTCTGCCATTCACATTGACTGAGCCGTAGAAGCGCTATAGTTTATCTTTGTGCTGGCAATTACCTAGAGTTAGCTGAAAGTAAGGCCCTAAATGTTGCTCAAGAAAATTGGTGTGATCAAAGAGCTGCTCTTGCCGCCTGAATTTGTTCAAGGCGAACAAGAGTTTGGTGGCAAAGGCAATAATTGGCGCCAGAGTTATCATCCGCGCAAATTTAAAGATACTGATTCTGGTGCCCAGATCATTCTTTACTATCGCGGTAAACCGCCGTATAAGAACGCCGGTGACGCTTTTCGCGTACTTTTGACCCAAACACCGGGCACACTTTTTGAGCAGAGTAAAGACACTAATACCAGGCCGATTGCCAGTATCTTGAAAAATCTAAGTGAGGCCCTTGGCCCTGCTTCAGATAATCAGTTACTCAACCATGAACCGCCAGGTTTGAGCGGCCCCTTGTTCTTTATGCAAAAGATGGCTGTGGCCATGGTCAACAAGCGCAAGGTTTTAGCTTTGACTGGCATTTTTCATGGCAGTAGTGTGCCTGTTGAAGAGTTTGAAGGGCATCCTACCACTAGTTATTATCATGGTTTGCTTTTCGACAGTGCCCCAGGCAATCAACCTTGTTCTATTGAAGAAATAGTCTTACAGGCTTCTACTCAATCCTTGCTGGATCAATATCTGCCATCGTTTGAAAAGGCAGTAGCGTCCATTCGTTGGAGCGATATTTAGTTCTAGTGCTACTTTTAGGGCTAGTGCTACTTGTCTTCGATTAAGTAGCCAGAACCAAGTACTGTTTTAATTAGCTCTTCTTTGCCCACGGTGGCCAGTTGCCTTCTCAAGGTCTTCATACAGGTGCGCACTGTATCTTCCGAAGCTTCGCTTTCCGATGGCCAGACGGCATCAAGCAGGGCTTTGGCGCCAAAGGGGCGGTTGGGGTGGCGCATTAAATATTCAAGCAGAGAACATTGTTTGGGCATTAAGTGCACAGTTTGCTCGCCCACTATGACCGTGCGGTTTTCAAGTTCTAACGCAACGCCCTGAATTTTAAGTTGGGTAGGTAATATCCCTTTAGGGCGGCGCAAAAGGCTTCTAACCCGAGCAGAAAGCTCTCTCACATCAAATGGTTTGACCAGGTAGTCATCGCCGCCAGAGTCTAAACCTTCCTCTCTGCTTGAAATATCGCCTTTGCCTGTCAAAAACATTATCGGCGATTGGCCGCCGCCCTTGCGGTAATGGCGGCAAACATCTACCCCGGTAACTCCTGGCAAGCCCCAGTCGAGCACAATCACGTCAAATTCGAAGCTTTCCAGCATCTGTATGGCGTCTTCGCCCGAATTGACCACTTCAAGGGTATGATTTTCCAGCGTAAACCAGTCTTCTAACCTTTCAGCCAGCTCAATGTCGTCTTCTACCAGCAATATTTTTGCCATGTCGCCTGTAAGTTTTGGATTGCGGTCCGCTTTTGACTATTATGGTACCTGAATAATTTCATGTGGCTATATGCCTAAATCATTTGGCAACGAAAAAATCGGGCGTTTAGCCTGGGTGAAATGATATGAATACTAGACGGGGGCGCAACATTGGCAAAATTTGTGCTGAAAATTATTCCCAGGTTTTTTTTGCCCCGGTCTGGGCCAATTTTTAAGGACTGACAATCAGATTGAAGAAAAAGGGAAATGGCAAATTATTTCAGATTGGCTTACTTTTGCTTTGTTGCTATTCAGCCGGGCTGGCTAAATCTTGGGGGCAGGCATCGACTAATTTGAGTCTGTTGTTTCCGAGCGATATATCAGTGGGTCGGCTAATACTGCTTAAGCCCAGTTGGCAGGCTGATCAGGTATCAGCCTCTGGTAGGCCCCTAGCAGCTGCTAGAGGTGCGGTTTCTACTTCGCCTGGGCAGAAGATTATGTTGCTTGCCAACGATTGTATTAGCGATCGTATGGCTTTCCTGGCTTCATTTCCTCCTAATGCTCTGGTCTGCATGGTGCTCAGTGGTAGCTCTATTGCCGACAAAGACCTCGTTTATGTCAATCATCTCGCTGGTCTTCGACGGCTTGAATTAGAAGATACCGATATTGGTGATGCTGGCTTGGCACAGCTAAACAAGCTCAATAAATTAGAGTATTTGCGCCTTTCTTCTACTCTTGTTAAAGGGCTGAGCTTGGACAGTTTGCGGGGCTCTCCCCTGAAGACTTTGCATATCAACAGTGTCAGTCTTGATGCAACGGCCTTTTCTCGCTTGGCTAACTTCAAGGAATTACGTTGCCTCAATTTAAACCACTCTGCAGCTAGTGATTCAGCCTTAACTCCGCTTAGCAAGCTCACACATCTAGAATTGCTCTCAATTGCTGACAATGTGCATGTCACCGATGCCGGTATTAGAAAAATAGTCGGCTTAAAACGGCTGCAACGACTAAATGTCGCCAATACATCAGTTACTGCAGAGGGAATTTTGGCTCTTAAAGGTATTGATTTAAGATTTATACGACTGAGCTCGCGATGTAAGAACCCCCGCACAGAGGCGAGGTTGCAACAAGCATTTCCTCACGCTCTTATAGAATTTGAGTTAGATCGACCGCGTATGCCCGCTGAACTGTTTGCTCCTCTTCATTAATCATGACTAGCGAAAAAATGCCTAGCATAAGAAAGATCATTCATATTGATATGGATGCTTTTTTTGCCTCAGTGGAGCAACGAGATCATCCTGACTATCGGGGTAAACCACTAGTTGTAGGCGGATCGCCTGATCAGCGGGGAGTAGTAGCGGCCGCCAGTTACGAAGCGCGAAAGTTTGGCATATTCTCTGCCATGCCGGCTCGTACTGCTATTCAGCGCTGTCCGCAACTAATTTTTGCTAAACCTAGATTTGAAGTTTATCGTCATGTCTCTGAGCAGATTCGTGAGATCTTCTATCGCTATACCGACCTGGTTGAGCCACTTTCACTGGATGAAGCTTATCTTGATGTAACGATGAATAAGCGGGAGATGCCTTCAGCCACATTAATTGCTCGCGAGATCAAAAAAGCTATTCGTGATGAATTAAATTTGACGGCATCGGCAGGGGTATCGATTAATAAGTTTTTGGCAAAAACCGCATCAGCTGTAAATAAACCTGATGGCTTGCATTTAATTCCACCAGATCAAGCAGTGGCTTTTATTGAAAAATTGCCTATTGAAAAATTTTATGGCATTGGTCAAGTTACTGCTGAAAAAATGAGGCAGGCTGGGGTTTTTAACGGGGCCGATTTGAAGACTTGGTCAGAAGTTGACCTCGTGCGTAAGTTTGGCAAGGTTGGTCACTTCTATTTCAATATCGCTCGAGGTTGTGATGATAGGCCGGTTGTGCCTAATCGTATTCGCAAATCAATCGGGGCTGAAGAAAGTTTTGCCCATGACCTCAGTGATCGTCATTCATTTCTTACAGCTATCGAAGAGATTGCTGCTACGCTCCAGCGTCGAGTTGAGAAGAGCGAGACTAGTGGGCGCACCTTGACATTGAAAGTGAAATATGGCGACTACCAGCAAGTGACACGCAGTAGAACTTTTGCCGAATCTATTGATGTACGAGACTTTTCGCCAATAATCAAAATTGCTATGGAACTTTTGGATACAACTGAAGTTGTAGAAAAAAATGCACGTCTGCTGGGCTTGTCTCTATCTAACCTCGATTGCGAAAGGGAGAGTGACGATGGCAACTATGTGCAGTTGACACTTGAACTAAAATAGCCTTAGTCTTGACTCTTAATCCATTTACTGATGTCGATGATTACTTCGACTGCAACGTTTTGGGGCTGGTCATAGTCGTGAGCTGTTGAATAAGTTCCGGCTTTGACGAAGCCATGGTTAAGAGAGTTGTAGACTTTAAAAGTAGTGTTGCCTTTGTCGTTTAGGGCATTCCACCAGTTTTGAAAATCGACCATGGTGATTTGATAGTCTTTACCACCCTGTAAAACTAAAAGTGGTTTTTTGATTTCTTTTGCGGCTTCGGCTGGTTTGTAATCGCGCAAATCTAACCAGTATGAAGGCGGTAAGCCAAGGGGCAGCTTTGTTGCTGCAGTATTCAGGCTTAAATTTGGATCTTTTACTGCTTTGATTTTTTCTTTTAAGTTCGCGAGCTCTTTTTGCCCTGCGCTGTTGATGGGCTTTTTACCATCTTTCTCTGCGGTAGAAAGTAGATACTCGGTTTGCTCTAACAGCATGTCTTCAAGGGGCCTGGTAGGACCGGCCATAATAATAAAACCAGAAGCAGTATCGTCAGCTTTTGCCAGCCGGGGAATGACCATGGCGCCTAGGCTGTGACCCAAAATAAATATGTGATTTTTTTCGATGCGCGGGTCGTTGGCTAGCAATGCCACTGCCTGCAGTGCGTCGTCACTAGTCTCTTCTTTGACTGTGATTTTATCAATTTGCCCAGCAACTACCATGGCTCTGCCGTGCTGGTGGGTGCGCTTGTCGTAGCGCAATACAGCAATTTCTTTAGAAGCGAGGCCCCAGGCTAGATCGCGAAAAACTTTGACCGCACCTATGGTTTCGTCAATGTCGCAAGGGCCAGAGCCGTGTACTAAAACAACGGCCGGGAAGGGCCCCTGACCCTTGGGCAGCGAAAGTATGCCGTCTAATTGATAAGAGCCATTGCCGCTATTGGTGCCGATCTTAACTGGAATTTCTTGGAAGTTTGCCTTGTTTGCGTAAGCAGGCTCATTTGAGTTTGTCTGATGGGGTTTAATGAAAAAGCCACTTATTTTGGCGCCTTTAGTGGCAATCTGGAGGTCGACTGTGGCCCGCTCAAATTGCGCTGCCACTAGGGTTTTCTTGAAAGCGCCAATAGTTTCGCAACCATTTGGTCTGAGGCTCTGAAGGGGACCCAATTGAGCCAGTAGGCTTTGCCAGGTGTTGGTCAATTGGTTAAGTGGCAGTGCCGCTTGCATGGAAGCGTCCATAATTTTATGGGCCTGGACAAACTGCCCTTTGCTTAAAAGTGTGGCAAAAATTATTGCCTGGTCTGGTTTTGCCAAAGTTGTTTTTGCTGCTTTCGCGGCTGCGGCTGGTTCACTGAACCGTTGTGGATAAATGTCAGTAGCTGTCAGGCCGATTGCAAGAGCGATGGCGCCAGTTATAATCCCCACTGTCTTTGTTCTTTTGGGTAGAGACATCATGTTTTCTCTTTGAATCAAAATTAGTTGGCAAAGTTTATCAGATAATCAGGTGATATGAAGACGCAGGAGAGGTAAGGAGTCGATGTTTGGCGCTGCTAAAATTCATCATGTTGCCATAATTTGCTCAGACTATGCCAAGTCGAAGCATTTTTATACCGAGATACTGGGCTTTGAAGTGATAGAAGAAACCTATCGCGAGGCCCGCGGCTCATACAAGTTAGATCTGCGTGTTGGCCCCAATCAAATAGAGTTGTTTTCCTTCCCCAATCCGCCAGCACGGGTCAGTAATCCTGAAGCCTGTGGTTTGCGTCATCTGGCCTTTGAAGTAGAAGATGTGGTGGCTGTGCTTAACTACTTGCGCAGTCTCAATGTCGAGGCCGAAGATATTCGTGTGGATGAAATCACTGGCAAGCAGTTTACTTTTTTCCGTGACCCCGATAACCTGCCCCTGGAGGTTTATCAACGTTAGAAGCGTTAAGATTATTACCCCCGAGTCTAATTGAGGAATGCCATGTTCTGTGTGCTCTACGAACTGAAAGTAAAAGCCGGTCAAGAAGAGCCTTTTCGTGCTGCTTGGCGTACTGTTACTGAAAATATGGTGCAAGAATATGGCTCCCTTGGAGCCCGGCTGCACTCTACCGAAGAAGGCGTCTGGATTGCTTATGCCCAGTGGCCCGATAAAGAAAGCTGGCAGAGTGGTCATGTCATTATCGAAGAAGAGTCTAAGCAAATGCACGTGGAAAAATATTTGGATGAGATACCACGGGTAATTCTAAAAATGACTGTGGTTGATGATTTGTTAGCCGCTCTACCCGATTCATTTGGGCTCTTGTAAAGTCAATGAAGAAGCCCGCTCGCTGGGAAGTGGCACTGATGATTGTTGCCTTTGTGGTGATGATGGCGGCCTTGGGTTGGCGGCGCAGTCAGGCTGAGCGCGATGAGCTGCACCACCGCGAAGCAATGGAGCGAATTGAGGATGCACGCCTTGGGGTGGCCGCCGCTATACCTGTGGCAAAATGGTTGAACGCCCATCTCGACAGTCATAATCTTGCGGTTTTAGACTTCATATCTGGTGATGCAACTGTCCAGAAAAATTCGGCTCTTCTTTTAGAACAAGATTGGCAGCCACTTGATGCGGCGCGGCTAGTTGAGGCTCTTGCTTGCAGCGATTCTGTGGAAGTTAGAGAACGGCTAATTGCTCTTCTTTCTAAGCAAACAGGTCAGAAATTTGCTGATAACTTGAACGACTGGGAAAGTTGGATTAAGCAACAAAAAATTGTTCCTAGTAAAGCTGATGCTGCCAGCTATCTTGCTTTTAAGGCTTTGCTATACCATCGCCTTGACCCCAGGTTGGTTCATCATTTTGCTATAGGCAAGCTTAGTAGTGCTGTTCCCCATGAAATTTACTGGGCTGGTCCTAAGTATTTTTCTGCTCCCTTGCGCCATCCGCAGCTACTTAGTGCTGCTCAAGTTTCTTACCTCGCACCTAGCGACACAGTCTTTGGCATTGTTGATAAAAACGGTGTCGCCCTTGCTTTGCCTCTGCGCATTGTGCACTGGCACAACGTTGTAGAAACAGACCTAGGTGGTCTGGTCATTACTGCGGCCTATGATGAAGAGAAGAAAGGGATGGTGGCCTATGAAAATGTTGGCAGTGGGGCCAACCGCCGCTTCTTCAATAGCGCTTTTCTCTACGGCGGTGAGCATTTAATTGCAGATGAACAGACCCATTCGCTCTGGTCTGCCCGCAGCGGAAAACCGCTTGTTTATGATCCGACTCTTCAAGGGGCTCAGTTGAAAGCATTGCCAGTGGTGGCAACTACTTGGGCGACCTGGGTAAAAGAACATCCGGCAACTAAAGTTTTACCTGTTGAAACTGGCTTCGATCGAGATTATCGGTCGAGGTAGATTGGCTTCTTGTCTAATGTTGGTGCGTCTGCTTTAGCCTAATTTCCAATTCGCATCCAACTGCTGCTGCATATTTTTGTAGTGTGCGCAGAGAGGGCGAGTGTTTAGCATCAGACGATTCAATGCGGGAAATTGCTGGTGCTTTCGTGCCCATCCTGTCCGCTACCTCGGCCTGGGAGAGCCCGGCACTTAGGCGAGCTTTTACAAGTTCCTCAACTATGCTGAATTCGTCTGCTAAGCGATCGTATTCATTCCTAACGCTTTTATTAGACAACATCTTCGCTTTCAGTTGATCATGGGTTAGCATCGTTCTTTACCTGTTTTAATCGCTGTACTGCTATTTCCAGTTCACGCTTCGGTGGTTTTTCAGTTTTCTTGATGAAGCAATGGAGCATAATGATTTTCTGTCCAGCAACGCAGCAATAGAATACGCGACCAATTCCTTCACTCGCTTTGACTCGTATTTCAAAAAGGCCGGAGGCAAGGGCTCGTGTGTGAGGCATTCCAAGGTTTGGTCCGAAGGCCAGCATCATGTCGGTAAGTCTGATGTAGCGAGCTTGAAGTCCGGTTGGCCAGTCCAAGAGTTCTTGCTGAAGAGTGGCATTGAAATAAGAGATTTGCCAATTCATGACCCCATGATAACAAATTTGTTATCATGGGGCAAGTCTTAGCTGCCCGCACGCTCCAAAGTGCTTTCGTTTTGTTCTCGGATCAGAGAAGCAGCCCTTCATCTATACTTTTAAGCTAAAAAAGTTCGGCACACATAGGGACTGTATGAAACATTTGTTGGTAAAAATGACAACTTGCAATGTCGTCGCGGCCTTGCTTACGATCAACTTGAGCTCCCATGCGCAAGAACAAAACTGCGTACCGCAGCCGTTTATGGACCTCTATCATGACTTCACTGGAGTGCATGATGGCAGCTCGCAAACCATTGCCCAGCGTTTGGCTGATGCTCTGGAAAAGAAAGAACAGATGGGTGCCGCTGGCCCGCTTGTTCTTGTTATAGAATCGGGAATTTATGTTTACGACCATAAGACTAGAAAACTGATTGCTAGCACTAGCCTGCGTTCTGCCGACCCCAAAAGCGGCTTCTATGAGCTGACAGCGATTTCGCATGTGGGCCCGGCAATTGCTTACCTGGCTAATTTGAAGGAGCTTGGTGATCCATACTGGCGCAAGGGTTTAGAGAAGCTTCTCTGTGATATCGAAGCTGTTGCCCAGGTCAATGCGCCAGCGTCTGAGCATGATCACTGGATTGATCAGTCAAGTTCAGCGGCGCTTAAATTGCACAAGACCGCAGTGGTCAATATGGTCGACTATGCTTGTTCTTCAGCCTCTAACTACATCCAATCAGTGCTGGCAACTGATGGCAAGACATTTACTGCCGCTGCAGTCAGCCGTGACTTCTTCAATGCCAAATCAAAGAACTACCCCATTCCCTTTAAGAATGTCATGGTCGGTACTTTCGCCATGGTTGCTCTTGGCGATGCTTGCACCGCCTGTAGTGCGCTTTCTAACAAGGGCATCGATTGGTCTTCGGCAAAAGTTCTCATTCAGTTTCATGCTGGTAGTAACTATGGTGGCGGTCTAACAAAAGAAAGCAACCATCTCTATCAGTTGCTTCGTCTAATGTCTAAAGGCCAGTTGCCAGCCGACCGAATTTTCTTTACTCCTTATGCTCAAATTCGCCCGGCGCTGGGCCAGTCAGAGCTACCTGTTGAAGACTATGACTATTACACCGGAGCGGTCTGGTATCACCAGTATGCCCGCCCCCGAGTGGCTGTCAGTGGTAGCTTCAGTGCTGTGCCTGACATTGTGGTGCCCGGCCGGCCGCCCTTGCCTGGGGATGGTGGTTACTCTAAAGCTTCTGCCATAGACGATTTTATGATGCGTATGAAATATTCTCTGGGAAACAATACCGAATTGCTTTCAAATACAATTGGCTTCTGGATGTCGCATGAGCTTAGTAGCAAAGGCTGGGATGCCAGTGCTATTGCCATTCCCGGTGTCACAGCGGGATTTCCTCGTGGCCTTAGTGGCTATCCGCCCTCTGTTCCTGCGGCGTCAACTCCATAGCTGCCAAAGCAATTTCATGGGGGAACTCCCTCCCCGCAGCCAAAATGCGCTATTGCAAAGGCTTTTGGGGAGTATGATAATGCGTTAACGAAATTTGCCGATTCTTGCTCATCTGCCACCAGTGCAGATCTCAATGAGCAGCTTTGCGCTGTCTTATTCAATTTGATTCGCATCTTTTGCTGCGGCAGTATTTTGCTGCCGTTCTTTCTTTTCTTTGCCGAGGTATTTGCCATGAACACCATAGAACAACCTGTGCCGGATCTTGCTGCGGATGCCGCTCCAGCCGAAGTGCCGTCTTCTGAATCGATTGTTAGTGAGCCAGCGATCAATGGCTTTGATGGTGGCACTCGGCCTATTTATAGGGAACCCTCGCTCTACCTGTCAATCGCGATAGTTTTGATTGCGACAACTGTTTGTTTGAGCAAAACCCCAATAGTTTTCTGGTCGTCACTTGCTGCAATGACGACTGTGGCTGTGATGTTTCACATCATGGCAGAACGATTTCTTTTTAGTGCTAAGAAGGAGCATCAATCATTTGCCGCTCCATTTGAAGGTGTGTTTGTATTAACTCTTGGGGCTATTCTGCCCGGTTTAAGTCTTTTAGCCTACGGGTTTTATTCTGTCTCAACTTCGATGTTGACAATGCTATGGCAGAACTCTGTTGAGGAGTTTGCCAAGCTCGTTCTGCTTCTTGTTGTCCCCTTTTTCAATTTTGTAGTTTGGTCTTCCGTTCGCAAGCGATACTTGGTCCGGCCACGCCTAATTGGTTTAATGAACGGCTTTGCTTTTGGTCTTTCGGCGTCGTGGTCGGCAATCTGGGTTAGTTCCGTAGTGTTGGCGTCCAGTAGCTCGTCCTGCAAATTTGGCTGGATGCTACTGCTTTGCACTGCACCATTTCTTCTCTTTTCTGCGTTTTGTCTCAGTCTCGATCTCTGGCATAAAACAGAAGCAAATATACGGCGCATTACTTCGACTTTTTCGGTTTTGGGAATTTTACTGTCGCTGTTGTTTGTATTTGCGCCAATGGCCCGTGCTTTTTTCGTGCAGTCTCTTATTACTGGCGTCAGGCAGGCGCCTGAGGCTGAGCAAGGAGTGGCTGTATCAACTTTGCGCTCGGTCTCTACCGAAGAGGATCTGCGCCCAGCCAAATATCCACTGAGCGGGTTTGCCTTGGCTGAGCTATTGATTCCTAATCGAGGGTTTGAGAATGGCACCGAAACAGATAGAGATCTGTACTTCAAAGTGACAGGGAAGTCGTATTTTGCTGCTGACCGTAAAGGACATCAGAGTCTTGAGGAAGAGCAGGCTCTGGCTAATCCTGTTATTGGTGGCAGAATAGCCGGGCTCTCGTTGGCTAAGTCTCAGATTTCGGGAAACATCGATGCTGCTACTTTATCTAGCTCTGTCGATTGGACGCTGACTTTCCACAACTCATCGGCCTCTGCGCAGGAAGCTCGCTGTGAGATAGCTATACCGAAAGAAGCGGCGGTTTCTCGGGTGACACTGTGGGTTGATGGGGTGCCGCGTGAAGGTGCATTTGCTTCTACGACGAGAGTTCAGGGAGCGTATCGTGCTGTAGTTAGCCAGCAGAGAGACCCGTTACTTGTGACAATGTCTGCGCCGGATCGTGTTCTTATTCAGTGCTTTCCTGTTCCAGCAAGTGGAGGAGAATTGAAAATCAGAATCGGTTTTAAGTTGCCTCTTGAGACCGTCGACGGTAGAGACTGTTCTTTGAAGCTACCGCAAATGATGGCCAGTAACTTCGCTCAATTGAAGCGTCATCGCCTCAGTTTTAGTTCGCCTGATTTGCTTTTGCAAAATCTACCAGGAATTCTTGTGAGCAAAGGGCCTGATGGATACAGTCTAACTGGCATCCTTAAAGCTAGTAGTGTGCGTTTGAGGGATACAAAGCTGAGTATTCGGAGAACCACTCCGTTTGCTGAGGTAGCTACTCTTGACTGGTTCTCGCGAAAACCGAGATACATAGTTGAACGTTTGCGTGAGGTGGTGATACCAGCTCCGAAGCGGGTTTTTGTTGTTATCGATCCATCTTCGTCTCTCCGGGGTGATGCATTCCAGATCAGGCAGGCGCTGGCACTTATCCCTGCTCGTTTTAATCCGATAGTTTCATTTGCTGGAAAACAGGCTCAGGTTCTCGTAAACGCCGATGCCTTTGAAGGCGGACAAGACAATTGGCCGACTTTGCGAGAAACTCTTGAGACTGCCGCTGAGCTACCTAACAGTGCTGTGGTATGGATTCATGGTCCCCAGCCAATTGCTCCCAAGCTGGTCGACTCGGCAGTTCTAGATCTAGTTCATCGTGTGAGCTTGTATGATTTGCAAATTGAACCTGGAGTCAATGCCATATTGCCGGCGTTGCAAATGGAGGACGTCTCTGGCCTGATTGCTTGTGAAGAGGTTGTTTGCGGCTCTATTGCCGATGACGTTAAGTCGCTACTGTTAACCTGGGATGGAACAAAGAGCGCAGGCACAAAGAGACTTGCTGTTGATAGAACGTTATCGGTTGAAAAGCCAGCTTGTCCCGTCGTTTCAGATCGAATAGCTTCGGCGCAGGTGTCTTGCCTCTGGGCCAAGGGCGAGGTGGCGAAGTTAATCGCTGGTGGTCATCAGCAAGAAGCACAACAGCTTGCCTCTAGCTATCGTCTCGCCACTCTGGTAACTGGTGCGGTGGTTTTAGAGAATGCCGAGCAGTACAAATCTAGTGGGCTGGCTGTGGGTGCCTATAAAGATGCTCTTGGCCGTGCCGCTAATTGGGTTGGAAGTTTGACCGGCGGTATAGTTGGTGCTCCGGTTGATCCTCGTTATGGTCAATCAAATGAAGTTGGTCAACTGGCTGATTATGGCTATGATCGTGCTCGCGATTTCTCCCGCTTGCTGACTGCGCTTTCGCTGCTCATTTCATTGGTGGTGGCAATAGTCTTTATCAGCGGGCGGAAAGTGAGGACTTGGTCAGTGTATGCCAAGGCTGTCGGTCTAGTTACCCTTGCGCCTACAGTTGTGCACCTGATTGGCACTTTTATGATCAATAACTGCGGCGGCCTCGGGGGAGGGTTGTAGCTTCTACTGCGAACAAATTTGCCGGAAAATGAGAACTACCCACAGCAAAGAGGCATCACTTTTCAGTTGCCCTTGTTGTGGGTATCTCGTTCTTGAAACGACAGGAGTGAGACAGGAGAGCATCAACTTAGATTCCCTTCGTAGTCGGGAGATGCGTCAAGGATTCATTTACCCCGGGCTGCACGCATGCTTTTTGCCATGTTTTCTAAAGCAGTATGCATTGCTGGCGTGTCGTCTAAGCGCAAGCATTCATCGGCAATTTTCTGGGCTTCAGCTTCTTTATTGGCACCAATGTAAGCGCCATAAACTAGAAGAATCATGCTAGGAAATGGATCAAAATCTTTGGCAACTTCAGTATCAGGACGCGGCTTTTTCATAGCTTCAGCGCGCTTGTGATATTCAGCTATTTTTGCTAATGGTTGCGGATAGAGATATTTTGCCGCGTCAGCCCACCTGCAATTAGAGAATAAAACGGGCTCAAGTAGTGCGCTGTTTTTGCTGATGGTCTCAAGCTTCTTTGGATCGCTTTTAGCATTGTCGAACCAGGTTAATGTGCGGGTATTGTCATCGAGTATGCCGTTTAAGATGATCCAATCTGCTCTATTGTCGGCTTTTTCAGCAGCATCTCGCAGTTCGCCCATTTTCGTTTTGGCTGCTGGATATGAGGCACAGAGTTGTTTGATCTCGACTGGTACCATCTTCAGGCGCAGTTCACCGAAAGTTGCATCATCATTTTTGAGGTTATTCCACAGCCACAAGTACTCTTCAAGGGCTTCGCCATTCTTTTGCGACATCATCAATTGGCGTGCGCCCGAAATGCGCTCCCAGATAGCGCTGTCGTTAGAAGCATCTTGCGCTTTCTCAAGCTCCTCGCCAGTCTTTCCGCTTTTTGCCTCTTTCAGCCATCGCAACAGTTCAGCTGGGCTGATCAAGCCGACCTGGCGACCGACTTCAGAGGTGCTACCGTCTGTCGAGAATAAGACAAGGGTTGGCATGGCGCTGACTTTTAAGGCTGAGGTTGTCTTTTTATCTTCATCTACATCAATCTGAATGGCAATGGCGTTTTCTTTGACCCAGGCTTGCAGCGCCTCGTCTGGCCAGGTGGACGATTCCATTCTCTTACACGGAGGGCACCAGGATGCGGTGAAATCAATTAGTAGTAATTTGTGATCTTGTTCAGCCTTTTGCTTGGCCTGGGCATAGGAGTATTGCGAAAAGATCGCTGCTTCGGCAAATGCTGCTGTGGCAGAGGACAGTGCAAGGAGGCCTGAAAGTGCTAGTTGGAGCGATAGTTTCATCATTTTTGATATTCTTCTTTCTGTTTTGACTACTTTATTACGCAGCTTTTTCAATTAATAGTGGGTTTATTTGTAGAAAGTTAGCGGTTGCTTCTAATTAAGTCGGCTATGTATTTTGTGCAGCGGGGAAAAGTCACCTGCAGGTCGGCTGCCCCTTGCTCGCCTCTAATTTGTGATTTATAGATACCATAGCTAAACAGCTCAGCAAATAGTTCGCTGGCACCGGCGCCATTTTCTTGGGTGTAGTAAGAATGCCTGGTGCGCTGAGTGTTGGTGATATGGGAAAAGTCTTCTTGGTAGCATTCTTTGAATTTACCTTTTTGCGAGAGATTGCCTTTTACATGGTCATAGGCATGGCCCATTTCATGCAGCATTCCGCTGGCAACTCTCGTGTTTGGCTCCGGTACACTTGATAGATAGGAGACTCTTTCGCCAATGACTATGTTTGGAGAGTGAAAAAGGGCTCCAGCGTTGGTGTAGCCGCCGCCGTGATCGTAGCCTCGTGGTTTCTCCATGGCTGAACCTGGCATTGCTTCCAGCACTGTCGGTGTAACTACTACGGTAATGCCACCGCCCTTGAGGTCTTCCACTATTTCTTTGGGCACTGATTTTAGGGCTCGGCAAACTTGAATTAGCGTTGTGTCGGTGTCGGCCGTGCGGCGTTGGACGGTGATGAAGGAGGCGTCTACATCTTTGAGGCTAGCTGGCTGTAGGGTGGGATCACTGACCTCACTAAAGCCTGCGCTAGAACTAGAGCTAGAGCTTGAATTAGAGTGGGCACCGCTAATGGTGCTAGTGTGACTCTGGGAACTCTGGCGCTGATATTGTTCTTTGATGGCGGCAGGCACACTGCTTGCTCTTGCCATGATTGATTGCAAGGCTTTTTTGCTGTAATTGTCGTAAACAGTTCCTGGTGCCAATCTGCTGGTGGCAAGATAGTGCTCTGCAGCGGCGTTATTTTGCCCCAGTCTGAGGCAGGCGGTGGCTAAATAATAGTGAGCGCTGGCATTGTTTCTCAGGGAGCCGTTGATGTCTTTCAAAAGCAGGGCGGTGCATGAAGCAAAGTCGTTCTTGTTGTAAAGGGTAATTGCTTGTTTGAGGCTTTGCTGTGCCAAAGCCGCAGTGCCTGAAAGGCCGCAGTAAAGCGCCATAGCTATTGCGCTGAGACACTTCTTCGTATCGCTGCTGTAGGTGATCACGGTGCTTGCCTTTGGTTGGTCTGAAGTTTCCAACGAATGGCTATGTATTGTAGGCTATGTTTAGCGCATTAGGCTGAAAACAGATGTCAGTCAGGGGCCTTGGCTTTTAAGCGCCCTTCCGGCGACGTGGTTGGAGTCATTTTCCTTTTAAATGCCCTTGGATCTCAACCAGTGCTTTTCTCACTTCGGTGTCTAAGCGAGAGAGTAAGGCTTTGCATTGCGAGACGTCTGCCAAAATGGCTGCTGCCTCTAACTCTTGCAGTGTACCCGCTACTTTAGTGGCACAGATTGTACCGCAGGCGCCCTTAAATGCATGTGCTGCTGCGCGGACGGCCTTATAGTCTTCTTTGCCAAGGTGCTCTTGTAGGTTTGTAATTTCGCCAATGGCGGTATCGGCAAACATTTTTAGTAGCTGTTTGTAGTTTTTCTCGCTAAAGCGTGAGGCTAGAGTTTCAATTTCAATTACTGGCTCAGGGGCTTGGCTCACGAATTGACCTGTAATTAGGCGCTGGGTAATTGTGCTGATTTTTTCTAAGTCTTTAGACCAGGCCCGTAGTATTCTCTCAAGTTCTACTGGCTCAATTGGCTTGGCTAAATAGTCGTCCATACCCGCTGCTAGGCAGTCTTCTCTACTTCCCTCTAGGGCATTGGCTGTCATGGCGATGATGGGAACATGGCTGCCTCTTTGCTCTTGCAGCTTTCTTATAATTCTAGCAGCGGCGTAGCCATCTAGCTCGGGCATCTGACAATCTAGAAAGACAATGTCAAAAGTGCCGCTATCGAAGGTGGCAACAGCCTCCATGCCGTTCTCCACCACCTCTACTTCAAGGTTTAGGCCTTGCAGAAGAAGCTTGGCTACTTGTTGGTTGAGTTTATTGTCGTCAGCTACAAGTGCTCTGAGCCTTCGTGTGGTGACAGATTTTTGAGAGAGCGATTTCTTATTTTGGGCTTCTCCTCCTTCTTTCTGGTGTGGACTAGGTGTACTTAGGTAATACTTGAGGGCATTGCGTCTGACTGGTCGCGTAAGAGTCTTTGCCAGCCTATCGGGTAAGAGTGCTTCTGTCTCAGCTTTGAGATCTTTTGTTGTGAGCAAAATTAGTCGCTGCCAGGGTTTGTCTTGGCCGAAAAAATGGTGTTCGAAAAGGTCGAGGGCCAGCTGGCTATGGCGTGCACCGTCTACGATTACTGTAACCGTACTGCCCACACTGTATGCCTTTTCAATACTCTTGATGGTCTCTGCCACAGAATTACAGTGTTCTGCGTGGAGACCAAAGCTGTTACAGTAGTTGGCAATGCACTCCTTTAGTTGCTGGTCGTCGTCCAATATCACTACCGTTGAGCTGGCTGCATTGATTTGAAAGCTGTTAGTTACTGGGCCGGCTGTTCTTCGGCTTGTCGATTGCACGCTGAGCGTGAAGCTAAAGGTTGAGCCAGTGTTGACAGTGCTGACTACACTTATATTGCCCCCAAGCAGTTCTATCAATCTTTTTGAAATGCTTAGGCCAAGACCGGTGCCACCGTATCGTCGACTAATTGAGCCGTCGACCTGTACAAATGGCTCAAAGAGGCGCTCTAGGCTGGTTTGAGGAATGCCGATGCCTGTATCAATCACAGAGAAGCAGATCATAGCTTGGTCTTCGAGGTGATTGCGCAGATCTGCTCGAATGGTGACACTGCCGCGATTGGTAAACTTAATGGCATTACCGCCAAGGTTGAGCAGAACCTGCCTTAGTCTCAAGGGGTCTCCTGTTACGAGTGCAGGAATGCGTGGATCAACAAATGTCGAAAGCAAAAGACCTTTGCTATCAGCTTGTGGAGAGAGAATTTCACCTACTCCTTCAATTAGGCTCGTTAGGTCAAATTCGCAGCTCGAAATCTCAAGTCGGCCTGCTTCAATTTTTGAAAAGTCTAGAATGTCGTTCAAGATGCTTAGCAGTGATTTTCCCGCTTCTTTCAGAAGAAGTGCATATTCTCGAGCAGTGGGGCTAAGCTCTGTACGCAATAGTATTTCTATCATCCCTAGAATTCCATTCATGGGTGTACGAATTTCATGACTCATATTTGCTACAAATTCTGACTTTAGTTTCGAAACCGCTTGAGCTTGGTCTCGCGCCTGAATTAGTTCTTCAATCAAACTTCTGTGGTCTTCAATGCTGACATAGGCGCACTCGCTTGACACATTTATTCGCTGGCTGTGTTCGTCTTCAGCCAGGCTGATTAATTGTTCTATAGCTTTTTGTGCTTCGGCTTGCGTCCCTGGATTCTCGATTTTGTTTAATGCGACCCTTATTGGCCCGCTTATCAATGCCTGTAACTTTTCTTGAAAATTATCCATGGATTTACACCGCCAAGAATTAGATCTTTAGTCCGAATTTAGTCGGTGACCTTTAAGGCTGTTGCAACTGTCGGAATTTTAATTAGCGCTTCGAGCATCTCGTCTGAGCTCTGGTAACGGTCTTCTGGATTCTTTTTTAGTGCTTTGAAGATTAAGTCTATGAGCTCTTTGGGATGATTTACCCCGGGCTGAAAGAAGGGCAAAAGTGAAGGTGTTTCGTTAAGGTGGAGGCGAACCATGTCGTAGAAGCTATCGCCGTCAAATGTAGGTTTGCCTGTAAAGCACTCGTACATGACGCAGCCAAGTGCATAGATGTCGCTTCTTGCATCTAGTTCTTTGCCTGTGCACTGTTCAGGGCTCATATAGCGTGGTGTGCCAACAACTTCTCCCGTGTTGGTAAGCTTCAAGCGCTCCTTCTCCACTTTGGGATTCTTGGCTATGCCAAAGTCGACGATCTTGACATTCGGTGCTAGTTCCGCTGATATAATAAGGTTGCTTGGTTTTATATCTCTATGAACAATTCCGGCTTTGTGAACAACGCTTAGCCCTTCCAGCACTTGCTTAAAGATTGCTACTCCTTCTGCAGTACTAAGAACACCCTGGGCTAAGACGTAATTTTCAAGACTTTGTCCAGAGTGGAAGTCCATAATCATATATGGTTCGTGATTGGCAGTGACTCCAAAATCGAGAACAGAAACTAAATTTGGGTGTGACAATTGGCTTAATGTCTGTGCTTCAGTTTGAAATCTAGCAACGACATGTTTGTCACTGGTGTGTTCGGGGTGCAGCATTTTGATAGCTACAGGGCGATCCATAAGTACATGTTTGCCTCTATAAACTATGCCCATGCCGCCCCTGCCCAGTACGCCGTCAATTTCGTAGCGGTCACCGAGGGGGGTTCTACCGTTTTGGTAATTCTTGATTCCCAGATTGTCTTGACCACCTAGCTTGTAAGGCGATACAGGCGTTTCGCCTTTATCGTTTAATTCCTGCTTAGCGGCGACTAGCAAAAGATCGAGTGTTCCTTGAACTAAATCACCTACATTTTCCAGCGGTGTGTTCGTTTGCTTTGCAATCGATTCTAGGCTGCAGCCAGCGCTCAGCATCTTTAGAATGGCTACTTGTTGTTCTGAGAGGGCCGGATTGGTTGATGATTTTTGCGGAAGTGAGCTGGTAATTACTGCGCTAAATTGCTTATCTTGTGCCTTAAGTAGTTTGTTGGCGATACCTGGATCTAGCCAGGTGGCGCCAGAGGTAACGGCTTTAATGGCAGCATGGAGATGCTCTCCAGCTACAGTCTTTAAGCAGTAACCGTCGGCGCCGGCCTCAAGAGCTTCGTAGATATGCGCTTGATCGGCACTGGCTGTAAACATGATGATGTGGCAGTTGGGCAGGGCTTGTTTGATCTCTTTTGAGGCCCGAATACCATCAATTTTGGGAAGACCAATGTCCATTAAAATGACATTAGGCTTAAGAGCCAAGGCTTGCAAAATGGCGCTGACCCCGTCACCGCAGTCAGCCACAACTTTCAAGTCGGAATAGGCCTCTAGTGAGCACTTCAGCCCAAAGCGAGTTATGGCTTGATCTTCGGCGATCAGAATAGAAATGGGCTTTTGCTCAGGCATTAGGGCAATGTCTGCCGGCACAGTCTGTTGTTTACCATTCGTCTCATAATGTCTCCTGGACAGCATGTGCAAGTGCCTTACTCTGTCATTATTCCACGTCTCAATCGCTTGGTGTCTCACCCTTTTGGGTGATCAAGCTAGGTTAACTTCTTATGTACGGTTATGAACTTAACTCTAGTGTTTGTGGCGGTGGTGTAGATCGGGATAGTGCTTGTGGCTGTGAATTAGAGCTTCATGCTGATGTTTGTGGGTGTGCGGTATCTCACTACCGTCTTCACGTTTAGGGGGGGCGTCGTCGTCTTCATGTTTGTGGTTGTGATGTAAATCGTGCACATGTTCATGCTCGTGCACCATAAATTCGTGATGGTGAGAGTGCTGATGATTTTCGCTGATATGCAGGTAGACTCCACAGCCCATTAATAATGCTGCTAGAGCCAGTGTCAGAGTAATTGGTTCGTGAAAAATGAGCAGCGCCGTCAAGGCGCCAATAAACGGAGCTGTTGCAAAGTAAGCGCTAGTGCGGGCGTTGCCAAGATCTCTCAAAGCCTTGACATAAAAAACAAGACTGAGACCATAGCCAATAAAGCCAAGTAGAAGTGCTCCAACAGTTGTTACAGGGCTCGGTAGCTTTTGCCCCAGGAGCATGGCCAGAGCAAAGTTTACTAGCCCTGCTACTAAGCCTTTTATCATTGCTATTTGTTGGGGGTCTGCCGCCGCGATCTTTCTGGTGAAATTATTGTCTATAGCCCAACCCAGGCAGGCCAGTGCAATTAAGGCCGGGCCTGAGATGCTAGTTAAAGTTGTTGCTGCCAAATCGGTATTGGTATTGAAGCTTAGTATTGCACCACCGGCGGTGATAGAGAGCATGCCTAGTATAATGCGCCGGTCGCAATTCTCGTGAAAATAGAACCAGGCTATTAGCGCTGTTAAAACTGCTTCGAGGTTGAGCAAGAGCGAAGCGGTGGTGGCAGTGCTTTGGCTTAAGCCCAGCATCAGGCAGATTGGTGCGAAAACGCCACCGCTGGTGACTACAACAGTCAGTGCTGCTAAATCGCTGCGGCGAAGAAATAGAACTTTGGCCTGCTTTTTTTTTGATGCAGAGCAGGCTGAGAGCACGGCAAAGCCTATTCCGGTGCCAAGATAAAAAAGACTGGCTAGCATTATTGGTGCTATTTCTCGCTCTAGTAATTTAGCGAATGGCGTGCTTAAGCCAAATAGTGCTGCAGAGGCAGCCGCTAGTAAAACGCCAGTGATATCGTGTTTATCGCTTGCCATCGACTGTTTGACTTAACCGCCGAGACCCTGGCCGGTAGTGAGAACGTATATTAGTAAGATTGTGGCTGCCAGAAGTAGCACTGTGGCGATAATGATGGCGACAATCACTATCTTGGGCATCCCGGATGACTGACTGTTTTCTTCGTCCTCGTCCTCTTCGTCTTCATAGTCGTCATCATCATCATCGTCGTAGGCTTCTTGGATGCGCTTCTTATTGAAATAGGGAGTAGTCAGGGGCTTGCCGCTTTTGACAGCAAGAAGGTCGTTGTGTAAGTCAGTTAATGACTGATAGCGGTCGGCTTTTTCTTTTGCTAACAGTCGGGCGACAATTATCTCGATGCCTTCGGGAAAATCTTTGCCTAGAGAGGCTTCTCGTAGTTTTAGTGGTACTTCTTTTTGGTGCTTTACCATGGTGATCAGGGCGCTGTCACCCATGAAGGGCGGTGCGCCAGTGAGGGTTTCGTAGAGGGCGCAGCCGATAGAGTAAATGTCTGAGCGCGGGTCCACTTCTGCTCCGCGACATTGCTCTGGGCTCATGTACAAAGGGCTGCCGAAGATGGCGCCGGTGTTAGTTGTGGCCGCACAATCTTGCCCTGTGGGGGTGGCCAGTTTAGCAATGCCGAAATCGAGAATTTTGACCGTTGGCTTGGTGGCACCGGTGTCAAAGGTAAGCATGATATTTCCTGGCTTTATGTCTCGATGAACAAAGCCACGCTCGTGGGCGAAGTTTAGGCCGTCAGCTATCTGACAGAATATTTCGAGGGCTTCTGCTAGGGGGAGAGTAGCTTGTCGCTTTAATAGCTCAGCCAGTGACTCGCCTTCGAGAAGGTCCATAACGTAGTAAGGAAATTTGCCTTCCGCGATGCCCAGATCGTAGATCTTTACCATGTTTTTGTGTTCAAGTTTGGCCACCGACTTAGCCTCCATTTGGAAGCGAGCCCAACTCTCTTTTGTTACTTCGTCTGGGGGAATTGTCTTCAGTGCAAATTCGCGGTTGAGAAAGGCATGATGAACTCGGTAAACGGCTCCCATGCCGCCGTGTCCAATCTGCGAAATGATGCGATAAGACCCAGCAAAGGTGTCACCTTCTTTGATAGAAATATTGGTTTTGGGTCTCTGAAACTGGTTTTGCAATTTATTACCTTTGCAATTTACTACCTTTTCAATTTGCTGCCATTCGCGTCAACTGCTCTTATTCTACGTCTATTTCACCATATTTAGAGTCCACTCAGGTCTTCTTCTGTTCTGTTTTGGTTTTGCAGGAAACTCTTGGTGTTGCTATTCTCGATTTTGCAATTCGGTAGAGCTTTGCGCAACCGCTGTTTGTCTAGCTCAGACCATTTGAGCATGTTCAGTTCAAGATGAACCAGATTTTTCATTTTGGCCAAAGTGGGAATTATTGCAGCAGTCAATTTAGAGCACCCTTGTATTTCTAGGGTTTTCAACTTAATTAGCTTGGTTAGGGGCTTGAGGTCTTGATCTCGAAGCTTTTTGTTATGGCCAATTTCTAGTTTCACCAGTTCTGGCATGGTGCTCAAGTTCTCAATGTCAGCGCCATCGAGACCGCTACCAGCAAAACAGAGATCAGATGCTTTTTGAGAATTTCTCATAGCTTGGACAAGCTGCGAACCATTCTTGTTGTTTTCAAAATTGAGGTGTACAAGACGCATGGGTATTGCCGTTGCGGCTAGGGCATCACCCGTTATGTCGGTTTCTCCAGCGCTAAGCTCGGTAAGATTCGTCAGCTTTGCTATGGCTGGAACACAGGCATTAGAGAGATCGTTTCCTCTCATATTCAGTTTAGTGATTGAGTTGATATGGCTGATGTTTTCAATCAAGTCATCGTGTGCGCCTTCTGTTGCTTTACAGTTGAAAAGTTGAAAGTCGCCGTCTTGAAAACGTCTAAAGATTTTGCTGTGGGTAGCGGCTTCTTGACTTACTATTAGCTCGCGGATGCCGTTCTCTGGTAGGTTGAATGAGCCCTGAGCTTTCTTGCTCTGATTCAAGTCTGGGCCATATTTTATCGTGCCCAGATTGAGTTTGTCTGGCAGGTTGAAGTGTCTTACTGCCTTTGCTCCTGATCCCACTACTTTGCTAAAGAATGGTTTGTGGGGGCCGATTTCTGGTTCAAAAAGAGGGTCTCGTTTCTCTGCGTTCTCCCGTGTGAAGGCGTCGTAGTTTTTTTCTGGAACTGGCAGCGAAGTTATTGCTTCAGCCTTGCTCTTGGGGGCTGAGTTTAGAGTTTGGCTGGCGAACACAACAGTACATGTAAGCAAAATGAAGCCTATGGCCAAGGGCTTGGCAGCACTTCTAAAGCGCTCAGCTAGGTCTGGCCCGACCTGCTCTATGGCTTCGTTTTCGTCATGGTCTTGGTAATTGTCGTCTTCATTGTCGTTGTCAGCTTGTAAGTGATATGGCTGGCTAAGAGCGCGTTCCAATAGCAATAACTCGTTGGCCGCTTCGGCCAACGATTGGTAACGCTGGTCTGGTGATTTAGCCAGCATTCTGGCGATGATGCGCTCTAGCTTCTGTGGATACTCCGAGTCTCCGATGTCTTTTAATAATGGTGGAGTATCGCTTTGATGCATGGCGGTAGTTTCAACGGCGCTGCGACCAATGAAGGGGGCACGGCCGGCGAGAGCCTCGAAGAAAGTTATGCCCAGTGAATAAATGTCGGTGCGGTGATCAATAGCCAGACCCAGGCTCTGTTCGGGGCTCATATACAAGGGGCTGCCGAAAACTTCGCCCGGGCGGGTCAGCCCCTGGCTAGCCTCGCCGTTGTTACTAAGTTTGGCGATGCCGAAATCGACAATTTTGATTGACCCCTGCGGCTCAGTCAGCAGCATAAAATTGGCTGGCTTAATGTCGCGGTGAATGATGCCGCGATCATGGGCATAGGCCAGGCCAGCGCATACTTGGCGGAATATTGGCAGGGCCTGCTCGACGGTGAGAACATCCTCTCTGTCAAGATAATCGGCCAGTGATTCCCCCAGCAAAAGGTCCATAGTGTAGTAGGGAACGCCATCTTGGCTTTGACCCATATCGTAAATTTTGACTACATTGGCATGATCTAGCCTGGCAATGGCCTGAGCTTCAGTTTGAAAGCGGCGCCAAATTGTTTCAGAGATCTGCTCGGTTCTTAACACCTTTAAGGCTAGTTCTTTGGCCATGAGCAGATGCTCAACGCGATAGACAAAGCCCATGCCGCCCTGACCGAGAAAATCAATAATCTTGTAAGTGCCGCCCAGAACATCGCCGGGGGCATATCTGCCATTGCCCTGGCCATTGGCAAATCTCTCATTGATCGGCTGACCGCTTACCGGAGCGGCCGTTTGACCAGCGATCACAGTCTTATTATGTTCACGGCTATCCAAAATTGGTTGTTTCCCCCAGCCTTTTATTCCCAGCTAAGAAGAAAATGCATGTGTTTTTGCTGCTTCAAAAAGAAAGGTTACTGTCTTTGTATACGGTTTTTCCGTCTATCAGGGTTAATAGAACTTTGGCGCTGGCAATTTCACTTTTGGGCAGTTTGAAAATGTTTTTGTCTAGCATGACTAGGTCGGCGCACTTGCCGACTTCTAGGCTACCCGTTTGCTTCTCTGAGTGATTGACGTACGCACCACCGGTGGTGTAAGCCTTGGCGATGTCGTCCAGCTCGAGCGCTTCTGTGGCGTTTAGAGGCGGTTCTATAGTGCCGACGCTGTTTTGCTTGGGCGCTTGCCTGGTCACTGCTGTTTGCATGGCCTCAAGGGGGTTGAGGGTCGACACCGTCCAGTCTGAGCCGGCTGCTAGTCTGGCTCCAGCTTCTTTCAGGCTGTTGAATGGATAAACTCTGGCCATGCGCTCGCGGCCTAGTAGTGGCGCTGTTAGATCTTTGATGTATGGGTCTTGGTAGGCCCATGCTGCCTGGCAGTTAGCTGTCACATTGAGGGCGGCAAAGCGTTTTAGATCGGCTGGGGCCACTAGTTGCAAGTGGGCGATTTGGTGGCGTGAATCGCTTCCTTTTGGTGCCGCTTCAAAGGCATCAAGTGCGGCTCTAACAGCGCCATCACCAATGGCATGAATGTGTATTTGAAAACCGCGCTTTGCTAGCTCTCTCACCATGACTTTTAGTTCGTCAGGTGAAAAGTTTAGTGACTGCTTTTTATTATTGTTTTTTGCTTGATCGCTGTAAGGCTCTAGTAAAGCGGCTGTATGTGATTCGATTACGCCATCGGCAAAAATCTTGGCGCTGTGGGCGCTAAGGCGACTGTATTTGGAGTATTTCTTGGCTGCTGCTTCGATCTGCTTATAAGCACCTGGGGTCATTGTGCCTGTGTGCAGAGCTGCCACGACTTTGAGATTGAGCCGCTTGTGCTTGGCCAGATCGTAGTAAGCCGTTATTACTTCAGTGTTAGCGTGGGCCTCTTGAGCGGAAGTGATACCAAAAGAGTTGGCCAGGTTAATTGCCTTTGCTAGAGCGGCGCTGCGGTCTTTCAGTGAAAGAACAGGTAACACTTTTTGCGCTAGAGCCAGGGCGCCTTCGCGCAGACATCCAGTTGGTGCTCCCTTTGAATCAAGTTCGATGATGCCACCGCAGGTGGTTTTGGTTTCGCTGGTTACTTTGGCCAGTTGCAGAGCCTTGCTATTCAACCAGGCTGAATGCCCGTCTTCGGCGTAAACAAGTATGGGGCGCTCGGCAGATACTTGGTCTAAAATACGGCAGTCAAGCGGTTCTTTCGCTATGGCCGGTAGCGGCAGCCCAGCTGCTAGTATCCATTTGCCAGAGGGGTTTTCGCTGTTCCATTTTTTCAGAAGATCGAGTACGTCGTCTCTGCTTTTTGCTGAGTTCAAGCGGCACTGTAACAGCTCGGCGCCGCCCTCGGCCAGGTGCACATGGCTGTCATGAAAGCCCGGCATGATCAGCTTTGCTTTGGCATCAAAAATTTTGGTTGTCGGGCCGGCTAATTTTAGGGCCTCTTCTGTACTGCCAACTTGAGCGATCTGGCCGTTGCGAATAGCCAGAGCGCTTTGCCATGGCGGTTGTGCGCTGGTATAAATCTTGGCATTTGTGATGATCAAATCGGCCTGGGCGGCGGTGTTTCTTGCTGGCTTGGCCCAGACTAGTTGTTGTGAAAGATTGTTAGCGCCGACAAGGGCTAGGCAAAGACCAAGTTTAAGGCCGCTTGGTGCCATTTGAGGCAGCAGCTGAAATGTGATTTTCGGCACAGTGATCTTCCTGCAATTACTAGTTAGATAGTTTTAGCAGCTCTAGTTCTAGCAACTATTAAGGTGCAGGGCAATAGAGATTTTTTCTTTAGCTAGTGATTTTCGGCTAAATAAGCGCTTTTGAGCGCTACGTAGGCGATAACGCCGTAGATGGCAAAGAGAATGAGAAAACCAATTAGCGGAAATTTCATCGCCACTTTGAAGAAAGGGCGAATTAGCATGTCAAAGAGGACAATTCCCGTAGCAGCGCTCATTGATGAAACCTGTTGTTTTAGTCGTTTATTGATAGTCATCAGCATGGGGCCGTCAGGTTAAGCTCTGGTTAAGGGCTTGCTTTGTCGTACGAAATATTGCGAGATACTCGATTAGTTAGCTTTGATGCCGCTCACAAGGATATCGACACAGGTCTTCAGGCGCTCAACCAGTGAGTCTCGACAGCCTAGCTGTAACCATGACATTTTTTCGCTGAAGCTCATGAGCGCAAGATAACGGCCGATTCGCTTCGCATCTATGTCTGCCCGTAATTCTCCGCTCTCAATGCCCCGTTCTAAAATCTCAATCATGGCTTGGGCGGCGGGGCATTCACTCTCGCTACCGGCTGAAGAGCATGTGCTGAGTGGCAAGGTTTTCTCTGTGAGAAGTACTTTGAATAAGTCACTGTTTTCTTCAGTCCAGCGGCCTAGGTCGCTTGCTAAAGTCTTGAGAGTAGCCACGGCCCCGGCATTTTTGTGTTCTGGTTGATTAATACGCGCTAGCGCGCTTTCTAACACACGGTTGTGCAGACCTGTTAAAAGATCTTCTTTGGCTTTGAAATAGCCATAGAAAGTGACTTTCGAAACTTGAGCTAAGTCTGCGATTTGATCGACAGTTGTTTCTGCATAGCCGCGCTCACGAAAGAGCTTTTCGGCGGCATTGAGCAAGCTCTCTTTTGTACTGGCTTTCTTCTTCTCGCGCAGACCAGGCACTTTGAATCTCCCACTGAGGACATTTTAACCCTGTCGGTTATCTTACTATGGTAAAGTTTTTTACCACAGTAAAGAATTGCTTGTTCAATGCAATTCTATTCGACAGGTTGTGAGTTTTTGTCGATTGACATCGGTCCAGGGGCTGGAAATTTTCATAACATAGCTTTCCGTTTGGTTAGCAATTTGTCGATATCAACTAAACTAAGGTTGGCTCTTTGAGCTGACTAATGTCAAAGGAAACCCACTGTGAGAATTCAAACCTCTCAACTTTTGCAATATTCCAGCTGTTTAGCTTCAATTATTGGTTTTGCCCTGATGCCATTGACGCTCTCAGGCTGTCAGCGTGAGGAGTCGCAGGGGGCAGCACCGCCACGTGCTACTCCAGTGAAGATTGCGGTGGTTCTATCTAAGCCAATCAGTGAAACTTCGACCTATGTTGGCACGCTAAAGTGCCGCAAATCAGTTACTATCAGGCCGCGGGTGTCTGGTTATCTCACTCAAATTTATGTACGCTCCGGCGATATTGTTAAGGCAGGCTCTCTATTACTAGAAGTTGATCCAGCCAAAGAGCAAGAAGCACTCAATACTCAGTTAGCTTCTCTCGAATCGAACAAGGCTGAGAAAACCAGTGCTGAAGAGAAATTGCGTTCTCTAAAAGCCGATCGCACAGCCAAAGTAGCTAATTTAGAATTTGCTCGCAGCCAACACAAGCGCTATTCCGACTTGAGCAAAGAAGGGGCTGTTGCTCAAGAGAGCGTTGATCAGTACTCTAATCAACTTAAGGCCGCCGAGGCCGATTTAAATTCGATTGATGCTCAGATTCGCTCACAAGAAGCAGTCATTAATAAGTCGAGTAAACTGCTGCAACAGAGCGCCTCACAAACGAAGCAAGAACGGTTGCAGTTGGCCTATCACCATGTTTTATCGCCATTTGATGGCGTCGTTGGAGATATTCCTGTAAAGCTTGGTCAATATGTCGAGCCTTCTAGCGACCTCACCACTATTGATCAAAGCCGCCCTTTAGAAGTCTATGTTTATGTGCCCGCAGAACAGGCCTCGCGCCTGCGTAAAGGCATGTCGATGAACATGATCGATAGCGATGGGAAATCGTTGGGTGATTGCTCGATTTTCTTCATCTCCCCTCAGGTCGATGATCGCAATCAATCTGTGCTAGTTAAGGCTTTGTTCTCCAATGAGGCCGAACAACTGCGTTCTAACCAACAGGTGACAACAAAAATTGTTTGGGAAACTAAACAACGTTTGATGGTACCAACCAATTCGGTCACTCATATTAGCGGTCAAGATTTTGTCTTTGTGGCAGCAGAAGAAAAGCCGGGCAGTGGTTTCTATGTTGCTAAACAAAGACCGGTGCAGCTTGGCGACATTTACGAGAACAACTATGTTGTGCAAGGCGGGCTAAAAGGTTCTGAGCAGATCGTTGTTTCTAATGTGCAGAATCTCTACGAAGGGGCTGCCCTGGCTGCAGGTAAGTAATGTTTGTTGATTTCTTCATTCGTCGGCCAATCTTCGCCACAGTTTGTGCCCTGATTATTATTCTGGCTGGTGTCGTCAGTATTCCTACTTTGCCGTTGGCTGAGTATCCAGACATTTCACCGCCCAAAGTTTCGGTCACCTCTACCTATACTGGTGCTTCTGCCGAAGTTGTGGAATCGGCCGTAACCACGCCGCTTGAGCAAGCCATTAACGGTGCTCAGAGCATCAAATACATTACTTCTACCAGTGGCAATGACGGCACTTCCACAATCAATATCAATTTCGATCTGGGCCGCGATGTTGACCTTGCTGCTGTTGACGTGCAAAGCCGCATTTCATCGGCTCAGGGCCGCTTGCCAGAAGAGGTGAAGAGAACAGGTGTCACTGTTGCTAAAGTCTCTAACTCGTTTGTTCTGGCTATCGGTATTCTTACGCCTGATGACCGCTATTCTAGCCAGTTTCTGAGCAACTATGCCGATGTCTACATCAAAGATGCCCTTAAGCGCGTCAAAGGTGTGGGCGATGTGCGCATCTTTGGCGAACGCAAATACTCAATGCGCATCTGGTTAGACCCGACAAAGTTGGTTAATAAAGGTGTCACTCCGCAAGACGTAGTAGCTGCCATAGCCGAGCAGAACGTCCAAGTAGCGGCCGGTCAAATTGGTCAGGCCCCACTGCCTCCTGGTCAGCTTTTCCAAATGAGCATCAGGGCTCAAGGTCGCCTCAAGAATGCTGAAGAGTTCGAGAATATAATTATTCGCAACGGCTCAGATGGCCAGCTAGTGCGGCTCAAAGATGTAGGACGGGCCGAGCTCGGCGCTGAAGATTATGGCAATGTGGTGCGCTTTAGAGGTAAGGAAGCTGTCGGTATCGGTGTATTTCAAAGGCCTGGCTCTAATGCTCTAGAGATAGCTAGTGGTGTTCGTGCTGAGATGGAGCGCTTGTCTAAGCGGTTCCCCCCAGGTATGAAGCATGAGTTTGCCTTTGATACCACCCTGTCGGTTCGTGAGTCAATCAAAGAAGTATTGATAACGTTAGCTCAAGCTATTGGCCTAGTGGTGCTAGTTATATTCGTCTTCTTGCAGAGCTGGCGCTCGACTCTCATTCCGGTGATCACCATTCCAGTTTCACTGATTGGTACTTTCGCCGTGATGAAGGTGCTCGACTTTTCTATTAATACACTGACCTTGTTTGGTATCACCCTTGCTACCGGATTAGTGGTTGACGATGCCATTGTCGTCATCGAAAACATCACCCGTTTCATCAATGAGAAGCACATGCCAGCCAGGGAGGCCGCTTCTGCTGCTATGGCTGAAGTGACTGGTGCTGTAATTGCCATATCACTAGTGCTCGGTGCGGTGTTCGTGCCAGTGGCGTTCTTCCCTGGTACCACCGGGCAACTCTATAAACAGTTTGCTTTAACCATTGCCATTTCGGTTGCTATTTCTACTTTCAATGCCCTTACCTTAACCCCGGCTCTGTCAGCTTTATGGCTGAAAGAAGGGGCTCATGGGGGAGGTAAATTCTTTAGGCCAATCAACTGGGTGATTGACTCAACCCGTAATTTTTACACTGCAACTTTGGCTCTGGTACTCAAAGTTAAGCCCCTTGTGCTGATTGTCTTTACACTCTTGATTGGTGGCACCTATTGGCTTTCAAAGGAAGTACCAACGGCTTTCATCCCTAATGAAGATGTGGGCTACTTCATTGTTATTTTGCAAGCCCCTGAGGGCGTTTCAGTTAACTACACCTTGAATGTCTTGAAGAAGCTAGAGAAAGAGCTTGATCACTGCCCGGAAATTGTCTCGTCCTTCGGTATTGCGGGCTTTAGCTTCTCCGGCACAAACCCCAACAATGGCATTGTTTTCTGCAGTCTTAAGCCCTGGCATGACCGCCACGGCGAAGAACACAGTCTGGGTGGCATCATAAACCGACTGCGTGGGCCCTTTGGCGCCATTACTGAGGCCATGGTTATCCCCGTCAATCCTCCTGCTATTCAGGGTTTGGGCAACTTCGGTGGCTTTGCTTTTGAATTGCAAGATCTTTATGGTACTGATATCAGTCGCTTAGCCCAGACCACTATGCAAGTGATGATGCAGGGCAATCAAGACAAACAGTTGCGTGGTGTTTTCTCTACCTTTACCGCCAGTAGCCCTCAGCTTATTGCCGAAGTGCTGCGGGACAAAGCCCGAGCTATGAACATTTTGATCGGCGATATTTTCAGCACTTTGCAGATATTTCTTGGCTCACAGTACGTCAACGACTTTGATTTGGGCAATCGTATCTATCGCGTTTATGTGCAGGCCGATGCCCTGTTTAGGGCCAATCCACGCAACATTGACGAGTTTTACGTGCGTTCTCAGACCGGCCAGATGGTGCGCATGAGTAATCTTGTCAAAATAGAGCGCACGACAGCAGCACAGACTATTAATCACTACAATCTCTTCCGTTCAGCCGAAGTTAATGGTTCAACAGCGCTTGGAGTTAGCTCTGGTCAGGCCATTGCGGCGATGGAGAGTCTGGCCAAGCGCGTTTTGCCACAAGGCATGAGCTATGAGTGGTCTGGTATTTCGCTAGAAGAAAAAGAGAGTGGACCCCAGGGTACTATTCTGTTTGTGCTCGGCATCATTGTCGTTTTCTTGGTACTGGCGGCTCAGTATGAGAGCTTTGTCGATCCTGTCATTATTCTGTTGTCTGTGCCCCTAGCGATGATGGGGGCGCTTTTAGCTCAGTATTTGCGCCATCTAGATAATGACGTTTTCTGTCAAATAGGACTAGTGATGCTGGTTGGCCTCGCCAGCAAGAACGCCATTCTTATTGTTGAGTTTGCCAATCATCTCAAGTTATCGGGCTTGAGTCCTGAAGAAGCGGTTAAAGGTGCTTGTGAAACTCGTTTTCGCCCTATCTTAATGACCTCCCTGGCCTTTGTCTCGGGCATTCTTCCCCTAGTCTTTGCCACAGGCGCAGGGGCTGCCAGCAGGCATTCGCTGGGTACCGCGGTATGCGGCGGTATGATCTTCTCGACAGTTTTGAGTTTGTATATTGTGCCTGTGATTTATCTTACGGTTGGAGCCATACGGGAGAAAATCATGGGCAAAAAGGTTGGGTCTTAAAAAAAATAATTTTTGCAATTGAACTTTTTTGAAAGCGCAAGCGTATTAGTAGTCAATCAGGTTTTTTGGACTGCTTTGAGGTTTCTATGAAGGTTCTTACGTCACATAGCAAGATTGTTGCCTTTGCTGTTATGTCTGCCTTGGTTTTGCCGGCTTCCTCTTTGCTTGCCCTGCCTCTAAGCGGCATGCCTGTTTCCTCTGCCGGGGCTGCTGAGAGCACTGATAGTGCGCAGATAACCCATGTTCTCAATCGCCTTACCTATGGCCCTCGCCCGGGCGATTTTGAAAAGGTGCGTAGTCTTGGGGTGCAGCGCTTTATTCAGGCCCAACTAAATCCTGCCAGTATTGCTGAATCACCCAAAGTAATAGCCCAGTTAGAGCGCTCAGCCTCGGTGAGAACAGTGCCATCGAGTCAGCTTTTGCAGCAATTTCAGGAGGCGAGGAAAGAGCGTAAGGCCGCCAAGAACAAAAAGGATGGCTTGGTTGCTGCTAAAGCCAATACCAACACCAACATAGGCAGCAGCAACGGGCCCGTCATTAAGGAATTTGGCAAAAAGAGGGGCAAGACCCTTAATCGCGATGCCAATTTGCGCAGCGAAATTGAATCAGGGGTGCTTGAAACAAAAATCGTCAGGGCCGTAGAAAGCCCGAGACAGCTCAATGAGTTGATGGCTGATTTCTGGTTCAATCACTTCAATATTTCAATTGGTAAGGGAGTTGATAGGGTTTTGATTGGGCCCTATGAGGAGCAGGCCCTGCGTCCGTATTTGCTCGGTAATTTTCGCGATATGCTCGGGGCCACTATGCACCATCCGGCCATGATGTTCTATTTAGATAATGCCCAGAACACTAAAGCCGGCTTCCAATCAGCCAATCCGAAGAACAAGAAGAATGGTCTTAATGAGAACTATGCTCGCGAGCTTTTGGAGCTGCACACATTGGGTGTCGATGGTGGTTACAGTCAAAAAGATGTGATGGAGCTGGCCCGAGTTCTTACAGGATGGGGCTTGCCTGGTGGTCGCAAGAACTCGGGCAACGGTGCCTACTGGGCTTCTTTTGATGAGCAGCGTCATGACTTTGGTGATAAGGTCGTCCTTGGTCAGACCATTAAAGGCAGCGGTGCAAAAGAAATTGAGCAGGTCCTAGACATGCTCTCTCGCCATAGTTCCACGGCTCACCATTTGAGTTTTAAACTGGCCCAATACTTTGTCGACGACAATCCTCCTAGTGCTCTTGTGGAAAAACTAGCAAGTAGCTATCAGCAGTCTGGTGGAAACATCAAGAGTGTTCTCGGTACTTTGTTTGCGAGCCAAGAATTCTGGGATGCTAAATATCAAAACAGTAAGTTTAAGAGCCCATTTCACTATTTAGTTTCTTCAATGCGAGCCACAGGTGCGCAAGTTAGACAACCGAAGCAATTAACGGCCTTTCTCAAAACCCAAGGCCAACCGCTCTACGGTTGTTTAACCCCTGATGGTTATAAGAATACCAAAGAGGCCTGGTTGAACCCAGATGGTCTACTTAAGCGTATGGATTTTGCAGTGCGCCTGGCTGGGGCTGCGGGCGCTGCCGATTATCAATCTGTTCTGGGCACCGTTAATGGTGGCAAGCTTTCGCCTCAAACCAGTCAAGCGATTGACAAAGCTCCGCCTGACCAACGAGTTGCTGCATTGATTGGTAGCCCTGAATTTATGAATTATTGAGGAGTATAGAATGAATCGTCGTGACTTTCTCAAAGCAGCTCTGCTCTCGCCCTTAGTTTTCCCTTTGCTCGGCCAACAAGGCTGGGCCTATAGAAACGCCAATGAAGACTTTGGGGCGCAAAAGCTCATTGTCGTGCTTCTGCGCGGGGGCATTGATGGTTTAAATGTTGTGGCCCCCTACGGAGATAATCGCTACAAACAAATCAGACCTACTATCGGCATGTCCCGCTCATCCGGTTTGCTTGATCTTGATGGCTATTGGGGCATGCACCCTTCCCTAGCGCCTCTTAGTCCGCTTTGGGCTAATCATTCGTTGGCATTTGTTCATGCTTGTGGTTCCCCTGATAAGACTCGCAGCCACTTTGATGCTCAAGACTATATGGAGTCGGGTGTGCCTGGCCAAAAAGCGACAAGTACTGGTTGGATGAACCGGCTGGTAGGGCAGTTGCCTTCAAAGAATTCGGCCTTGCAAGCAATTAGCATAGGGCCTGTCTTGCCTCGCATCTTTGCCGGACCCAGTAGCATTGCTACTATTGCCAAGTCTGGTAACTCTGGTGGCAAAGGAGGCGGCAAAGCGGGAAAGAGAATGGGGCGGTACATGCAAAGTCAAGCAAGCGGAACTGTTCCTGGCGTTTTCACCGCTATGTATGGCGGTCGCAATGATGATATGTCTAAAGCTTTTGCTTCAGGAAAGTCTGCTCGCAGTAAGGTTGATGCCATCATGACCGAGGCGGCCGCTGAGCCACAAGAAGAAATGGCGGCAATGACTAAGGAGCAGATTATTGCTAATCGCGGCGCCTTAACGCCAAAGTCTTCCCCTGAATTCGGCAAGCAGTTGGCCACCCTCTTTACAAAAGACCCGACAGTGCAAGTGGCCTTTATTGATTTTGGTGGCTGGGATACGCACGTGCGTGAAGGGGCGGAGCAGGGGCAATTGGCTAATCTATTGCAACCGTTGGCAGGAGGGCTAGCTGACCTAGTACGGGGTCTTGGAGCGGTTTATAACAACACTACAATTGTGGTTATGTCTGAGTTTGGTCGAACGGCTAGAGAGAATGGCAATGGCGGCACTGATCATGGTCACGGTAATGCCATGTGGTTGATGGGTGGCAGTGTGCCTGGTGGTAAGGTGTACGGCCGCTTTGGTGGTCTAGCCGACAATCAGCTCAACGAGGCTCGTGACTTGCCTACTTCAACTGATTTTCGAGCGGTTATTAGTTCTGTTGTGAGCAGCCGTCTGGGCCTTTCCGCTAAACAGATGGCAGTGGTTTTTCCTGGTTATCAATTTACTGGCAGTCCCTTTATTCAAGGGTAATGGAGAATGAGAATGAAATTTCAAAAGACACTACTTGCCCTTAGTTTGCTTGTAAGTTCTCTTGTTCCGGCCTTGGCTGACAATGACTATGCTCCAAGTGCCTCACCGCAGCAAGAAACACCAGCTTCACTACCGCCTCCTGGGCTTGAGGCTGCCAGTACAGGTAGTTCGCCTTTGGGGGGACAAGGTAAAGGGCATAAAGGTAAAGGGCATAAAGGTAAAGGGCACAAGGGTAAAGGCCAGGGCAGTAATCCGCAAAAACGGCAACAGATGATGGCTCGGCTTGATACCAATGGCGATGGCATGATTGATGACGGCGAGCGGGTGGCGGCTCAGGCCAAACGGGCGCAGCGTAAAGCCAGTGGCGCTGGCGGCGGTGCTTCTGGCGGCAAAGGTAAGCATGGTAGCAAGAACCCTGCTGATAAGGCTGCTAGAAGGCAAAAGATGATGGCTCGCTTTGACACTAATGGCGATGGTCAGCTTGACTCAAATGAGAAAGCTGCCGTGCAAGCCTTCCGCCAGCAGCGGCGCCAGCAAAGAATGCAACATCAAGGTGGTGGTAGCGCTCCCCAGTGATGCCAGGGCGGTCATTAGTGCATAGAGCGCTCGATGTCTTTCTTAGAGGCTCGTTTGTTTCCTAGCGCCTTGAATGCCTGCGCGCGGTTCCAATAAAAATTGCTGTTCTTACTGTCGAGCTTAATCGCTCGATCAAAGTCGCGAATAGCCTCTTTATTGGCGCCGATATTGCTATAGGCACAGCCCCTGTTGTTGAGGGCTGCAGCGCTTTTGGGGTTAACTTTAAGTGATTGACTAAAATCTTCAATGGCCTTTTGCTCGTTTCCTAGTTGACTCCATGTGCGGCCACGATTGTTGAAGGCGATGGCGTAGTTGGGATTGAGTTCGATGGCTCGGTTGAAGTCAGCAAGGGCGCGCTTGTATTGGCCCATTTGCTGCAAGGCGTAGCCTCTATCATTTAGGGCTTCAAAGTTGGCAGGAGTTTCTTCGAGAATGACATCGTAGAGTTCTACAGCCTTGCTCCAGTTCTCGCTGTCTAAGGCTTGCTGAGCGCTGTTTAGTACACCATCCATAGGTGTTACTGCTGCTGGGCTTGGCGCCGCTGCGGAGGCGACATCTTCTGCTTTGCCGAGAGCACCATTTTGCGCCTTGTTCTGCGCTGCAATTGCTGTCTGCGCCAAACAAACAATGGCCCAACAGGCCAACAGTGTCGAGGTGCGGGCGAATATTTTAGAGCGCGTAATGACAGTCCTTCCCGAAATTCAAACAGTTACTACCTCAAAAGTATATCGTTTTCCGAGTCTTCTCCTCCTTTCCGGAGTAAGCTCAATCGCACACAGATGAGTTAGCCGCGTCACCTTGGAAACTTTCTTCCGGCGACGTCTTTGCAACCGCTCTTTACTCTTGGCGCTGCTGTAAGAAGTGTTGATTGGGCGGTTTTTTGCCTCGATGGCAAGTGGGCTGGCTGGCGCTTGGCTTCCCCCGCCAGGAAAGGTTCTCCCAGGTTAGCACCACCCCTTGACAGCGAGATAATCGAAAGCTTACCTAGAAAAATCAGGACATCGCCTATTTACCCTGTTTTTAGCTGTCTGAAGTTGTTAGAAAAAAGCGTATTTCTTTTCTTCTCTATAAATACTCGAATCAAGCAAACAGTAAAAATATTTAGCTTTCACCTTTAGCCAACTTACACAGTGTCTGTGTTGTTGCTGGCTTGAGATGCTGAGCTAAGTGTTCGTTTGGATTTAGTCGAGATAACAAAGTGTTGGCTGCGCCTGCAGCTAGTCGCTAACCACAGGAGACCCATCATGTGGAATCCCTTCAGATTTTTCTTTGTCAAACAGGATTTGCCCGCTGATTCCAAAGGCAGCGATTCTTATTTCGAAAAGCTGATCAAATACATTCCGGCTGACATCCTCGCTGCCTGGCTTGCCATTGATGGCATCCTCAAGGAGCAGGCAACCAATCCGCTCTGGCTGGTGTGGTCTGTTTTCGCTTTTCTCACCTGCCTCACCCCGCTCTATGTCGTCTACATGAAGACCGACCCGCCCGGCTTTCGCTCCACCAAGACTTTTCACTGGATGGCGTCAACTCTGGCTTTCGTTGTCTTCATCTTCGCCCTCGGCGGACCTTTCGCTCTGACGTTCTCCTGGTACAGACCTCTCTACGGCACAGTCGTGCTGATTTTGACGACTTTGCTGCTGCCGCTGTTTGAGCGTTTCTTCACTCGGCAACTGCCTACTCTTCCTCCGAAGAAATGACTGGCGAACTAAAAACTCGCTAAGTAAAAACTCAATAGAACAACAGGTATGAACCAATGAGACAAGACAATTACCGCGGATTCGAAGACGAGGCTGATGGCTGTGCCGTCTGTCTGCCTTGCCAAACTCGGCCAGTCAGGCCAACCACTGCACAAAACGTCAACACCCTCTTTGGCATTGATGTCTCGCATCACCAGGGCACCATTGACTGGAAGAGAGTCAAAGCTGCTGGTGTTCAGTTCGTCTTCTTGAAGGCGACTGAAGGCGAGACCTATGTCGACAACCGCTATGCCAGCAACCGCGCCGGTGCCAAAGCTGTGGGTATTCCTTGTGGCGCCTATCACTTTTTTCGCCCTAAGGCCTCGCTGACTGCTCAGATTGACAATTTCGTCAAGACTGTGGGCAAGCTTCAACCTGGTGATCTGCCGCCGGTGCTCGACATCGAAGTACCAGAAGATTGGAAAGACATCGCCGTCACGGTGCGGGTGCAGATGATTCTCGACTGGCTTAACACCGTTGAGAAGAAACTGGGCGTCAAGCCGCTGATCTATATCAACAATCCCATGGCCCGCGATGAGCTAGCCTCAGCTGCCGCGCTGGGCAACTACAAGCTCTGGCTGGCACACTACACTGACCGTCCGGCGCCACGCGTTCCCGCTCCCTGGGCTGGCTGGACATTCTGGCAGTACAGCGAACTCGGCGTTGTCGACGGCGTGCCCTCCAAGAGCTGCGACATGAACCGCTTTGCCGGTACCAGTGCCGACTTGCAGCGCTTGCTTGTGCCAGCTAAGGGTGGCCGCATTCGCCGCAAAATCATCAGCGTTCTCTCGCGTATCTTGCGGGTGTAGCGTTGCCATAGATGCAAAAGGCGTTTCCGATTGGCGGAAATGCAAGAGATAGAAAAACAGAATAGATGAAACTGCTCAAAATCATTGCCATGGCCTCTTTGGGCCTGGCTACACTGAGCCCCCTTGGCGGCTGCTCACCAAGCGAAACCAGCGTACCGACGGGAACCTCTGCAAAGGTGCCTGCGGTGGTCTTGCCTGCCGCCTTTTGTGTGCCACTGGTGGCACCTGATGCGGCTAGTGGCGAGGCTGGAAGCATCCTGGCCCAAGCCGGCCCTCAAGTGATCGCCAAGGATGGTGACAAAGTCGTAGCTGTCAAAGGCTCTTATGTCTGGGCCGAGAAAGGGTCGCACGTTGATGCCTGCGAAGGCGCCACTGTGATTGCCGATTATGGCTCGACTGTTACCGCTTATTCGGGCTCGACGGTCGACGCCTACGATGGCTCGCTTGTGACTGCTGAAGCGGGCTCGTACGTTGTCACGGAAAGTGCCGATTTGGTTATTGCCAAGCCCGGCTCTCATGTGGAGGTCGAAATCGAATAGGAGCGTTCGCCCTTAAATCTAGTAGCGTAGTCAGGGAAACCTGGCTACGCTATTTTTTTGTTTTTAGTCTTGCTACTGTATGGCTTAGTATAAAATGATCGTAGATTTTTAGTCGACTAAGGGCTGCCATTGCCCTTTAGCTTAGACAGTTTGGCGTCTACGCTCGACTTCGGCTCGGCCTAGTTCTGTCAGCATGCATGTGCCATCGCTTGATTTTTCTATCCAGTTATTGCTGAGCAGAAGCTCTTCTGAACTGTTCAATAGGCTTCGCTCAGACTGGCTCAGACGGTTAGAAATTGCCGGATGTACTACTGGCAGTTGACCGTCTCGGTCGTAGGCTGTGGACATCAGGGCTTGAGCTAGAGTATCTAAGGTAACGCCTCTCATGTTCTTGGTCTCCTGGTCATTGAAATTTTGTTTGGATTGGCCGAGAGCTAGACTGTTGGGTCAGCCGTTGTTGAGCATATCCGATCGCTCATGTTTGATATATTTTACTGGTCTAACCTTAGTCAAGTAGTAGCCGCGCCTTTACTAGGAATGGCAATACCACCGGCGGTATTGCGGTCGCTGCTGCCTAAAGCTCTAGCAGCTCGCTAAAAATATTGTTGCTACTGTGTTTTGGGCTTTGCTTGCTGCTGGCATTCAAAGTCGCCCTGGCTTTTAGATTGGTGGCTCAAAGCCGTTGTGGCAGTGCTTTTTTTGTGGAAAGGCTTGTAAACCATTGTTGCATGCTTGAATAATTACCATGCAGCTGGAATGATTGGCTGGTCTATCTAGGTTCTTGAACTTAGTCACTGGTGACAACAGGCCGTGGGAAGAAATGCGCTTAATAGCAATGCTAATATTGGGTTCAGCTCTGCTACTTAGCGTTCTCTATGGCGGCTTCATAGCTGGCATTGTTTTTCGTGAACCTGATGTCTGTTTTCTTTTAGCCATGGGACGCTGGATGGTTCAACATGGGCAGATACCTGGGGTTGATCCTTTTTCTTATACCTATGCTGCCTTTCCGAACGGCAATGCTTATGTTGTCTACCAGTGGCTTTCTGAGGTCATACTTTACGCAGTGCAGGCTCTCGCTGGCGCCATTGCCTTATTAGTTTTTACAGCGATTATTCAAGCAGTTACATTCATCGTCATTCCGCTCAGGTTGTTTTGTCTTGGTGGAAGCAATCTCTTACTTAGCTCTTTCTTGGTCGCCCTTGTCTCTCTAGCTTCGCTCTCCCATCCAAGTGTCCGGCCTGAGATGTTCTCCTTTCTGATCACGGCTGTGCTCCTAGAGCTGTTAGCGCGTCTTGCAAAGCGCGGCCCTGGTCAGGCTATTGATTGGTCTTTTGTTTTTCTGGCTTTTGTTTTGCAAATTCTTTGGACTAATCTGCACTGTCTCTTTATCTTTTACTTCATTCTGATTGGCTTCTTTGTTTTCTGCCTGGGAAGCTACTCTTTAGTCAAGAAAGAGCCGTTTGATGGTGGCGTCAAAACCGCCCTTGTTGCCTTTACTGCTGGTGCACTGGCAACTCTCGCTAACCCTTATGGTTTTTCCATCTGGCCCTTCACTTTTCTTATGCTCAGCGATCCAATAAATAAGACGATCAACGAGCTTAAACCAATTTCTTTAGCTGCTTTCAGTAATGTTCTCAATTATCCCTGGTTCTTGTTGGCAATTTTTGCGATCGTTATTTTCCTGCTCTCGCTGCGCAAAAAGATAACTTCTGGCGAGCAGTTGTATTTTCTATTGTTGACTCCAGCGGCCTTGCTTATGTCTTTTCTGTCCGTACGCACTTTTCCCCTGGCTGCTTTGATGATGTCGAGCGCTCTGGCTTTCGCACCGGTCTTGAGGCTGCCTGCCGGCAAGCTTGCCCGCCTCGGCACCGAGTGTCAAGCTGTAATTGCGCCTTTAGGCCTAATGTACTTGCTTTCTATTTCAACTTTTTCTGGCTTAGGTGCTTATTTGCTGGCAGCCAAAATAGTTCCACCGACTATCCCCGAAGGAAGTATCGCGTTTCATCCACCTTTTGATGCAATTAAGTTTTTGCAGCAAGCCTCGAATTTACCGCAGGGAAATCTGTTGAATGACTCCCACTTTGGGGCGGTGATGATGTGGCAGATGACAGATTCGCCTAAGCTCTTTGTTGATCCCCGATATTTTCTCTACAACGTTCAACTCATGAATGACTATTGGGATATGGTGCTCTATCGTAATAAGCCTGAAGCTTTGCTTGACAAGTACAAGATTTCTTGGGTTTTTCTGCCAGCTTCTAGTGCTCTTGTACGTGAGCTCTCTGGGCAGCCCGGGTGGAAAGTACTTTATTCTGATAAAGATGCTGCTATTGTTTCACGAGAAAAGTGGCAGAAAGAGCCGGGCTTTGCCCCTTAATGGCGAAATAGAACTTGGTTAAGTGTAAGATATGGACGGCGTTACTCAATTGCTACAAATGGATAATTTTGAAACTGACAACTGACAAGGGCTTATATTCTCTTGCGTTTTTCCTATTTCTGTTGGCTGCGGTCTTGCCTGCATCGGCTGAAGGTGGGCAGCGTTTTGCGGCGCAGCCCTCGGCGGCAGTGGTCCAAAACGGTACTGAGTTTGTCGAAAAGCTTTTGCATAGTGCCACTACTGTTGGTGCCTATAGGGTGACTGCCGATCTGGCCATGCAAAAGAAGGGCAAGCTTAGCAAGACAGTAGCTCAATTTACCTTTAAAGCTCCCAGTCTGCTGCGTGTCGATGTCTTGAGCGGCGGTATGAATACTGGCGCGGCTGTGGCTGTTCGTGCCGATGGGGGAATCTGTGCCAAAGGCGGTCCGGCTTTGTTTGGCTTAAAAATGAATCTAGAGAAAGGCTCTCGCCTTCTGCGTCTTCCCAATGGCTTATTGGTAACGGGCTGTGATTTCGCCTCCCTTGTCCGCTGGCTTAAGTTGCAAGCTAAATCTGGTGCCGATGTAACGGTATCGGCGATGCCACTAAAAATTGATGAACTCTCTAATGTTATCGTCGTTGAGTTGCGAGACAGCGGTCCATTTAGCACTTCGGTGGCACAGCGGGTCTTGGTTGACCCCAGCCGCATGCTGCCTATCGAGTGGATTCTCTTTAAAGAGGGTGCCTTACTCTCTTCTACCAAATTTAGAAATTTAGAGCTATTACCCCAAGTCGATGAATCGATTTTTCAACTTTAGAAACTCCCTCGTTAGATAGTCAGGTATAGAAAGTATGTTGTCTCGAACGATCTCAAACCAGTTGCTATCTAAGTTGACGGCCATTAGCTTGTCGCTTTTGGCAGCGATCTTGCCGCCATCGCCTGCTTTCTCTCTTGAGGAAAAAAGTGATACTGAGGTGGCTGGTTCAACTTCCGATAGTGTCTCTCAGGCAGAGATGGAAAAACAATTGGCCTTGCCGCTGGATAATCTTGAAGACATTGGCTACACCTTGCAGCGTGTTCAGCAGCAAGCCATTGATTTGTATGTTGAAGCAACGCGCAAGCGTCGAGAATCGAAGGTAATTTCTAAGTGTTTAGTAATTCCCCATGAAAAATTACAAGCCGAAAGTCATTACCAACCACTGCGCAAGGCCTGGCTCGTCTTCTTTGTTGGCACCATGGAACCGCTTGTGCAGCTGCTTGTGCATGACGTCCATGAGGTTGAAGCGCATTTGTCTGAAGTAAAAGTTGTGCATGGCAAGAAAAGGCAGTTTGAGCATGTTTATGCTAAATGGCGCGAAGCGATCACGGGCATTAATCGACATCTTGATGTTTTGGCTGAGCAGATCAATTCTAGTGACCCTAGCAATATTATTGTTGCCACTGAAGCTAAAGAGATTGACCTGGAGATTACAAAAGCCATGCAATTGCGCATGAGGGCCTATGCTATTTTGGCTGAAGCTGGCCCCGCTGGTAAAAGCCAATAGCACGATTTCTAAATCTTTTCGCCAAAAGCCAGACTCAAAGCCCATATAGCTTTATTGAATACTCGTGGAGCGGAGAGACCAGCATTGTACATGCGGCTTTCTTGTGCCGGAATTTGACCGATAGTTAACAGCTCTCGGTCTAGGCGCCAAAATGCTTCGTAATTGTCAGCTATAACAATTTCATCTTGCTTCTTGTTCATGGCTGAGGCTTTGCTAAATAGAAGTATAGAAAGTAAGCCGGCTATTAGACAGTTAAAACCTGATAGTACCGAAAAACCTGCCGCTGCTGGGCCGAAGTACGATTTCGAGAAGAGTTTGAGGTAAATCCAGCGGTGGAAAAGTTTGTTACTTTCAACGTCAAGGTTTTTGAACTTGGCCACAAGGGCTTTGTCAAGATTGGTATCACCAAGCATCGGGAGTTTCGTTTTGCCGAAGAAGATAGTTTGTATGCCGCTGCCAGCATAGCCTTTAAACATTTTCGCCACGACCATAGCGTTGCCGCCTTTTAAGGCTCTATCTTTCTGCATCTGCCAAAGTCTGGTATCGCTGGTGCGTATGGTCGGATAAACAAAGAAGCGATAGAAAAGCATGCGCAGCGTCATTAGTTCTATGCCACTAGGAGTGATGTCGGCTGGCTGTTTCAATTCGGGCGTGAAATCGCTTATTTGGTTCATGTCAGCATTTGCTAGCTTCAGTTTGCGGCCCTCAGTGAGAATTTCCGAACACTGTAATAGTGTCTTTAAGATACTGCAGTCGTCTGGGTGCTCGTCTGCATGGCGAAGGCGCTCAAGAACAATATCGATCATGCGAGCTTCAATTATTAAGTACTCTGCCCAGCTAACCTGACAGGCGGGGGTCAATGAAACTGTTTCAAACGGATTGGTGTAGCCTGGTGAGCCACCAGTGGCTATTTCAGTCAGGGCCTTTTCTCTAGCAGCTTTTGCTTCGGGCCGCATTGACGCATTTTTGTGCTGTATGGCGAGCTTGAAATAATTTTCTAGCTTTTCTCTTTGTTCCGTGAGTGGGTCGCCGATATCTCGCACTGAGGCCATGCTATTGAATACAACACCGGTATAGATGCCAGTTGGAGTTTCGGCAAAAGTGTAAGGAAAGATTCTGCAAGTAATCGGTTTCTCGTTTTCGCCTAGATGGCCGTGAATGAAACAAAGATTGTCGATGAGAAATGGGCAGCTGCCATCATCTTTGGGCGCTGTGTAATGAGGGTAACCGGCTGTCCCTTCGGCAAACTCTTTTTCGCGATGGAAGAAAAGGTCTTTCTTTGCTAGGTCAGGGTGTAATGATTTCCAGTCTGTGTTTTTGACGCGGTCGTAGTCTTCTTCTGTGAGGCCAACCGACCATCCTGAGCAGCAGCGGCCACAGCCCTGGCAGCTATAGCGAATGTCTTGAGGGATATGAATGTCTGGTAGTTTTGAGCTTTCACTCATGGCTTATGTTCCTTTTGTTAACGAGGCTGCTACTGGTACCAACTAAAGCCCATGAAATGCATTGTTGGCTTGGCTAGCAAGATTCCTAATATAGTACCAATGGCTATGATTGGTCCTAGTGGAATCAATCGTTTGCCCGCAGCTTTTACGTCGGTCATATCGACAGTGGCAGAGAGATCAACACCAGCACCCATCGAGGTGAAAGCTAGCCAAAAGGCTTTGTATTGGTCTGGTGGAATGGCTCTTACCATAGAGGCTACTGCCACGATACCGTAAAGCAGGCTGAAGTAGAACATCACCATAAGAAATTTGATTGGCCCTAAAAAAGCGCCAACCGCAGCCATCATTTTTACGTCCCCGAAGTGCATGCGTTTTCCGGGATTGGGGAAAACCATCAAAAGGGTTGCCAGCGCCCAGCCTAAACCGGCATCTTTGAAGCCTTCCAAGCCCGTCAGGCAAGTGTTTAAAATGACGCCAAGAAAGGCCGACGGGAAGGTCAGCCAGTTGTAGATTTTTCGAGTTTTAAGGTCGGTGACCGCACCAATGGTGGTGGCAACGATAGCCGCTATTTCGGGTGGTGTTAAGTTGAGCAAGTGTAAATATTTTTTCTAGATTAGTAAGAGGCGACCAGTTCGATTTCAACTGCCACATCTTTAGGCAAACGGGCAACTTGCACTGTTGCTCTTGCCGGCTTGTGACTACTGAAATATTCCCCGTAGACTTTATTCATCTCGTCAAAATCATTCATGTCACGCAAAAATACAGTTGTTTTCAAAACATTGCTAAAGCTTGAGCCGGCGGCCTCAAGAATTGCCTTGAGATTGCTCATCACTTGTTTGGTTTGTTCGCCAGTGCTGCCTTCAACCAGGGTCATTGTGGCCGGATTGAGCGGTATTTGGCCAGAAACAAAAACCAAGCCATTATGCTTGATGGCCTGTGAATATGGTCCGATTGCCTGGGGGGCGTTGTTTGTTGCCACAACTTCTGGGCTGATTACCTCGGGCACGTCCCTCTCCTTTTGAAGCCAGTAGAATATTAGGAATATTCTAACTGGTTCGGCCGCAATAGCTGCCAAAAAGAAGATGCTCTTGCCAAGTGAAGGGCTCGCTAAAAGCCGCTGTTGCTGCCACCGGAGCCACCGGCAGCGCCACCCAAGAGGCCGCTGTTGACGTTAACTTGACCATTGCTAATCGTGGTACCAACGCCATTACCATTGTCTATTTTCACTGAGGCATTGCCGTTGCCGTCAAAACCAATTCCGGTTCTAACGTTGCCAATACGTGAGTATACTTGGCCTGTGGAAGGAATTACAGAAAAGCTGCTGTTGCTTCCGATGGTCGTAATAGCGTCGTCGAGTGGCGTGGTATAGGTTGGTGGCATAATCACTTGGCGACCAAAGCCAAAGACTGGTGAAAGTCCTGCTGAGGCTGCGTAGGGCAAACTTAAGTGCCCCAGGCCGGTGGTCATGGAGCCTAAGCCTTTCTTGGTGAAGCCGGTTTCGTGACCGTATAGCCTGGATTCTCCCGGTGCTTGACCGGTCTTGAAGCCACGGCGGCCATAATTGCCACTAGCACCCATTGATTCCATACCATTGCCTCCACCGTTGACGTTGGTGAGGTTCATCGTGCTCGTATCAAAACTCTGTGCCTGAGCCGCAGGTGCAAGATAAGCGATTAGGCTGATCAGGGCAAATTGACTGGCAATTTTAGCGAAATTACTTTTACTCATGGCTTATTTACCGTGGTTGTCATTGATGCTGGCGTCAACAGATCCTTGGGATACCGCCGGGAGGCTCTGGAAGCCAGAAGTGAAGACACCGCCGCCAAGGCGATTGATAAGACCGTTGATGGCACGGTCGGCACCGTATATGCCCTCATATGTTCCACCGCCACGGTTGCTAAAGCCGAAATCGAAGTGAACTCTGGAGGGTAACCGGCTGTTGTCAACCGAGCCGTTTGAGAGTAAACCAGTTTCGGTTTTGCTCAAGCCAAAGTTTGAGCCCATGCCTCTGACTGGATTGCTGCGACTAGTTCTGTTGCTGCTGTAATCACCGTCTGCTCGGAGTGCTTGAGGACCGGTAATGTCACTGTCGTGATACTGCTCGCCAGTAGCGGCCATCGAGCGGTCAGCTTGACTGCCGCCGACGATTGAAAAACCTGGTCCGCCACCTTGGGGTACATTCATAACTTGAGGCACATTGGGCATCGAGAGAAACCCTTGTGGGCCGTTGGCGCCCATGGTGACACCGCCCACTTGGCTGGTATCGAAGCTTTGAGCTGATGCAGGCAGCATACTGACTAAGCTCATGCTCAGTGCAGCTAAAGTGAGGCCAGCGGCCTTGCGCGAAATCAAACTATAAATATTTGGCATATTGCCACCTGCAAAGGTAACGACGGTTCTGTTAGGTGCATCATGGTAAGTGAGAGAGGTATCTGCGATTGAATCGTGCTTGCTGTCGATTTCAGCTGTCGATTTCAACAGTAGTGGCCCTTCTACCCAATTTACTTCATTTAAGTTATGCCCGCTAAGGCGAGCAATAAATCGGGCTTTGAGATAGAAAGATACTAAGCTTAGGCGGACCCCTTGTCAATAGGGCAAAATAGGTCAGCAATAGGAGACCCATGCTTTATCTCGGTCTTGAATCTAGCTGTGATGAAACAGCAGTAGCAATCGTTGAAGACGGCCGCAAAGTCATTGCTCAGCGGCTTGTCTCTCAAAACGATGTACACAGCAAGTTTGGCGGCGTTGTGCCAGAAGTTGCCGCTCGTCGTCATTTGGAAGTAATTAACGACTTAGTGCAAGAAGTGTTTGACGAAGCTAAAGTTGCTCCCCGCAGTTTGGCTGGCATTGCTTGCACCACTGGGCCCGGACTGATTGGCACTTTGCTAGTCGGTCTGTCTTGCGCAAAGGCTCTGGCTTGGTCCTATGATGTACCGCTCCTGTCGGTCGACCACATTTTTGCCCATGTCTGCGCCAACTATATAGACACAACTTTAGAACCCCCGTTTGTTGCCCTTGTTGTCAGCGGAGGGCACACCCAGATAATGCATTTTGAGTCGTATCGTAGGGCTAGCATTATCGGGCAAACCCTTGATGACGCTTCGGGCGAGGCCTACGACAAGGTAGCAAGGCTGTTGGGCTTGGGTTATCCCGGTGGACCTGCGGTAGATAAAGCCGCAGCTAAGGGAAACCCCAGGGCCTTTCACTTCCCGGAAGGTGTTGTATCTGGCAGCGATTTCAGCTTTAGCGGTCTGAAGACGGCAGTGTTGCGCACTGTGGAAAACCTTAAGGGGGTCGAGCTGCCTGTAGAGGATCTTGCTGCCTCTTTTCAGGATGCCGTTAATCGAGTGCTGTTTCGCAAGACCATTGCTGTGGCCCGTTCTAAGGGAGTTTCTAAGGTTGTACTAGCGGGGGGTGTGGCTGCCAACCGCGATCTGCGTAAGCGCTTCGAAAGCCTTACTGACATTGAGTTTTTCCGCCCGGCGCCTGCTCTTTGTACTGATAATGCCGTTATGGTTGCTGCCGCAGCCTTCTATAGTGGCGAGCCTGTGCCTCTTTCCGTCAGCGCATACTCTCGCCAACGTTAGCTTTTCGGCTTCTTGTCTTGATTTTATTCGTTTTGGTAACAAAGGGTAATGCCATATTTCTATGGTGATTCCCACAGATTGGCCTATTGTGATATCCCTTGTGCGATTAGTCGTGATAGCATGGCTATATTGACCCCTATAGGGTCATGCGCTGTATATGCAGTGCTTTTTTTGAGGCTCTGCTAAGGAAACCCCTATATCACAGGTGGCACGCTATGGTTTTCCAGGACAAGGACATTAACTGTCGGGACTGCAACAAGGCTTTTGTCTTCTCAGCGGGAGAGCAAGAGTTCTTTAGCGCCAAGGGTTTGGTAAATGAGCCCAAACGATGTCCTAACTGTCGAATCTTGATGCGTGTGCAACGAAATGGGGATGATCCTGGTCGCACGGCTGAAGTCGCCTGTGCCGAGTGTGGTTCGCCTACTCGAGTTCCTTTTCAACCTAAAGGCTACAAGCCGGTCTATTGCACTTATTGTTTCCGCACGCGTAAAGCTGATGGCGAAGACGGTCAAAAAGACGATACTGATGTTGCTCAAGCTGCAAGCGCTTAGCATTCCGATAGAATTTAAAATTGATTTTTGCTACGTTGCTGTAAAGAGTTAGAACTTGCTTTGAACTTTTTAGGATGCAATTGCCCGTATTTGTAGGCTTTTAAAAAGTTTGCTTGTTATTTGGCTAGTTAAGCTGGGCAAGTCAAGTAAACCCTGAAGCAAAGCTTCCATGAATCCATATGTTCTATGTGAAAGTGGGTGCGTATAATAATCGAGTGTTAGTGAAAGCGATTTTGATTGAGTAGCCAAGCGCTTTCAGAGCGAAATTAGGAGCCGCATGCCAGATAATACAGAGCCTTGTCCCAGCTGCGGGCGTCCTACGCCAGTGGGGACTCGCTGCGTCTATTGCGCCACGGTCACAGACCTTGACTTGAAGAGTCTCCAGCTAGATTATCTCAAGCAGAGTGATGCCAAGCCTCCTGAAGAGCCAATGGGCTTGTCTGTCGTGATAGTTGTCGTTAAAACCGGTCAGAAATATACCTTGCGCACTGCTAAGGTGAAAATTGGTCGTGACCCTTCCAATCAGGTAGTTATTCCTGACGACACATTCACCTCTCGGCATCATGCCTGGATCACTTTTGAAGAAGGTGATTTCTGGATTGAAGATCTTGGTTCTACTAATGGTACTTTGCTCAACGGACATCCTGTGGTCAAAAGACAGGTACTTTCTGCCGGCGATAAAGTGAGAGTCGGACACACAGAACTTACATTTGAAGTTGAGAAGAACTGAAGTTAAAGGTTAGGGCTTAGGGATGGCTGATGCAGGTGGCGCCAATCGTATTGAGTTAGAGAGTCAAATTCTCTGCTCTGCTTTGCGCACGAGTTGGGCTGAAAATGATTTCAAGGGACAAGTCAAATCTTGTAGCGAGCTCTATCAGCTTTTCCCTGACTTGGTACCTGATTTAAGGCCAAATCAGACCGAGATGCCTCGCGACCTCTACACTTTGTTGAACATCGATCGAGACGTTACCCCGTCGGTGGTGGTGGCGGCTTACTTCCGCGTAGCTAAAAAGTTCTTGCGTGAGTCTCTCCCCAAAGAGCAGCGCCTTGAGTACTACCGCATTCTTGATGCTGGTTTTATTCTACGTAAACCGCGTTTGCGTTTAAGTCATGATTTGATCGTCGGTCGGGCTCAATTAGTCGACAAGAAGCACATCCCCGATGACGGCACTTTCGAGCTCATGGAGCTTACCGAAGAGCGTCCGCCACAGCCAATGATGGTGACCACACAGCCAATCGTACAGCAGCCATTGCCAATGCTAATTGAGTTGCTTAAGGCTGCTCAAATTATTGGATCAGCTGAAGTTCAAGCCTTGACCAATCAAATGCGCAGCTTCCCTGAAGTGCCTGTATCCGATTTGGTTCTCAGCGCTGGCTATGTCAACGAAAACGAGATGAAGTCATTGCATCTTGCCGAGTTTCTACTTAGTCAAGGGAAAATTGACATTGGTCAGTTCTGTGTGGCCATGTATGACGAGCGCATGTCGGGCATCCGCATGGCTGAGTCTTTGCAGGTTCGGGGCTGGCTCGATACTCAAGTTCCCCGTTACGACAAATAGCTTTAGCCCGAAATTGAGTCTCAGACAACTATTGCCTGTGGCATGTAACGTCTTTGCAGCTTGCGTAGTTTACCCCTTGATTTGTGCCAAAAGTGCTACAATTGCTGGCGCTTGAGTGATAGCCCTAAGTATTGTGGCTCAATCATGGCTAGATTAGTGTGTGTTAACGATCATGCTAGAGAACAATCACCCCCGCCATACAGTTAGAGCACAGGGCAACGCGCGCTTTGCTTCGACTACAAATAGCGGTTCGATGTTTTATCGTCCTCTAGAGCAAAGCCCTTCATTGGCTAAAGATGACCTGTTTGCCAGCGAAAATCTCAAGTATGGTCGCCTATTAAATTATTTGTCTAAGACCGCCTCGCAAGGCGAAAGGCAGTTGCTCGATCAAGGCTCAATGGCAGCAGTTGGCTCTAGTTCTACTGGGGCGCAAATGCTCGAGGCTTGGCTCAATTCGGGTAATTTTCCCGATTCAGAAGATGTCGATGGTTTAGAGCAGACTTCCCTCGAAGGCTATTGGCCCAAGACCGACTTTGAAGCTGATGACGATAGTCTTCACTTTGAGCGCGGACGGCGTGAGGTCGCTGGTCAACATGGGGCCGGTGGACCGGGTGCCTTCTTGCGCGGTATCCGCAATAGCCGCTCTTTAAGTAATAAGAGAGTTACTGACAGCACTGAATCTGGTATCACGGCATCGATAAAAATGCGTCCCCGGGTGGAAATCAAAGAAAGTAGCAGCGGCCGCGGTAGCGTTGAAACTTTTCCGAGTGGTGCCAAAGTTGTCAAAGACGATATTGGTCGAGTGCAAGAAATTGTCTCAGACCGCGGAGTTTGTGTTGTCCTCGGTTACGATGAGAAAGGGCATCTCTGCTCGTTTGTTCGACACGATCCCAGTGGAGTGGTGCACTCCCAGGGCGAAGTAGAAGGACCTGGGGTTTTGGTGCGTGATGGTCGTGGTCGAGTCAAAGCTCAGGGCGAGTCAATGCAAGTGGATGCCCGCGGTTGTGTCAGTATTACCCGCGAAGATGGACAGTTCTGGAGTATCGACTTAATTCGCTCGGTTCATACTGAGCGCAGACTTTTGCCTGATGCCAATGGTGATTGGATTGCCATGACTGCTCTTTTCTGTTCTGATGGATTCCGCATGACCACAAGGTTTCGTAAAGTTCAAGCCTTAGAATCTGCGGCTCTCAATCATGCTACCAGCTCTGCTAACACTACTAAAGCCAGCAATTTTGTTGAGTCAGACTTTAGTCGTGCTGAAGATTCAGGCACATATCGCTTCTATGGCCGGGATGGTTCAATCATTGATTTCAGTTCAGATAGTGAATTAGAGCAGCTCAAGCCCAAGAATGTTCTGCCACCCGGTAGCAAACCGGTGCCACCAGCTCATCGCGGTAAGCGACAAGCTGGAACAGCCTGGGAAGCTTTACGCGAATACGTTTTTAACTATCTTGCGGCTCTATAGAGAGCAGTTATTTTCATTATTTAGTAGTTGTGATGGTGACTAGAGGAAGCGATGACGGCAACCAGCGATATAAAATTTGGCACTGATGGTTGGCGGGCAATAATCGCAGACAAGTTTACTTTCGCCAATGTAGAGAAGGTCAGCTATGCCATTGGCCATTATCTAACCGAGACCTATCTAGACGGCTCTGCAAACAAAGATATTCCGGTCTTAATTGGCTTTGATACTCGTTTTATGGCTGATCAGTTTGCTGAGCGCGCCGCCCGCGTGCTTATGGCCATGGGCCTCAATGTCAGAGTCGCAAGTCGCGATATTCCCACACCTTGTATTGCCTGGGCCACTCAAGCTGAGAACACCTGTGGTGCCCTGCAATTTACTGCTAGTCACAATCCGCCTGAATATTGCGGCGTCAAGTACATTCCACCATATGCAGGCCCTGCCACTAACGACATTACCGCTAAAATAGTCGACAATCTCAAACATTGCCCCGAGCAAATTGCGCGCTCCGGCGAAAGTCTGCAAATGTTTGATGCCAGTGCACCATATATGGAGGCGGTGAAGAAGCTCGTAAATCTGAAGAAAATCTCTACCTCTGGCTTGAAAGTGGCTTTTGATGCGCTTTATAGTACTAGCCGCGGTTATATCGATAAAATTTTAGTCGAAGCCGGCATCGAACTAGAGGCCTTGCATGATTTTCGCGACCCGCTTTTTGGTGGGGGCATGCCTGAGCCAACTCCACCTTATTTGAAAGAGCTTGTGGCCACGATCAAAGCCGGTACTTTTGATATTGGCATAGCAACAGATGGTGACGCCGATCGCTTTGCCATCATTGACGGCCAGGGTACTTTCTTTACACCTAATCAGCTGCTGTGCTTACTGACCCGGCATCTTGTAAAAAATCACGGCATGAGTGGTGCCATTGTACGTACTGTAGCTACCAGTCATATGCTCAACCATGTGGCAGAGCATTACAAATTGCCATTGATTGAAACACCAGTGGGCTTCAAGTATATCGGCGAAAAGATGCGCACAGAAGACGTTTTGATTGGTGGAGAAGAGTCTGGTGGTGTCTCGATTAAGGGGCATATACCTGAAAAAGACGGCATTCTTGCTAATTTGCTAGTGATTGAGATGCTGGCCTATGAGAAGAAACCACTGGCGCAAATCTGGCAAGATTTAGAAGACGAGATTGGCGTTAAGTTCTTCCAGCGACGTGGTGATTTGCATTTAACCAAGCAAACTCAGAAGCTCTTGCTTGATCATTTGGCCAAGCAGCCAATTTCTAAACTAATTGGTGAACCGCTCTACAAAGTTGATAGGGCTGATGGTTTGAAGCTCTATCACGACGCGGACAATTGGCTTTTAATTCGACCAAGTGGAACTGAACCAGTCATTCGTGTATCTGGTGAGGGTAGATCTGAACAATTAATTGATTCATTAATGGTTGACTTCAAGAGCCAAATCGACGAAATTTTAAAGGGCTTCAAAGTTGACGCCATGTCACCGGAAAAATCTAAGCACACGGCGGAAGTAATCTAGAACGTGAACGACAGTAGGCCAAGTCTAAAAGCAGTTTCTACGCCTGTTAGCCAGGCGCCTCTTGTGCCGGCACATAAACCTGCAGGTAAACCCGGCATTCTTTCGCGGTTCAGTATTTCAGGGCAGCTTGGCCGCCAGCTCGTAATCATGTTGATTACTTCTATAGCAATCTATCAGGCTGGTCGTTCAATAGTGGGTTCGTGCCAGCGTCAGGTTTACCTCCATCAACAGGCTAATGCCTTAAAAGACGGTCGGCGTCAGGCCGAAGAAATCAACAAAGAGTTGCGCGACGGTCTTTCGAGCTATCGCTCCTCAACAGGTATTGAAAGACTGGCTCGTGAGCGTCTCAATCTGGCTGGTCCCGACGAAATAGTTATTCGCATCGGCAAATAATTAATTAATTGAATTTCACTCGTCGTGTTCGTTGTGCTTGCTTGCTTTAGTCGCTTCTAACTTGCTGTTAATTTTTGCCCCTGGTTTGATGTCGTCGCGAGCATCGAGAACTACTTCATCCCCGCTCACCAGATTTCCTACAACCTCAACTTGTTGGCCCATTGCTTGACCCCTACTGACAGGTAGCATTTCTGCCACAGAATTTCTTACTCTAATGACATAGGTTTTGTCTTCTTTGCTTACGATCGCTGATGCTGGCACAAAAAGCGTTTGGTAGGGGCGTCGCATCTCCCAGACTACTTCTGCGTACATTCCAGGCTCAAGTTCTTGCCTGGGATTGCTAACATCTAGTTCAATCACCATGGTTCTTGTCTTGCGATCAAGGCCGTGGCTGATGCGGGCAATATATCCAGTAAAAGTTTTGCCAAGAAATGCTGGTACAGTGAATTTCATTTCTGCGCCTTGCTTGATGCCCGCAATATCCTCTTCTGGTACTGGCACAATTAGGCGTAGTTTCGACGTTTCTTGTATTTTCAATAGGGCTGTGCTGCTGGCTGATGAGCTTACCAAGCTGCCTTCGTGAACATTGCGCTCAGTGATAGTACCGTTAAATGGCGCGCGTACTGTCAGGTAAGCTCTCATTTCGGCCATCGAGATAAGAGCCTGCTTGGCCGATCTTATTCGACCCTTTTGTGATTCTAGTTCTGCCTGCGCTCCAATTACTGCTTGCTCTGCCGCTCGAACATGAGCTCTTGAACCTTGGAGAGTCTTTTCTGCTGCTTCTAAATCTACCGGCGCAATGGCCCCGGCCGTCTGGGCTGCATACTGAATGCGCTTATAGTTTGCTTCCTCAGCTTCAACTTTGGCCTCAGCCTCGTCTTTTTGGGCCGTGAAATTAGCAACATTCGATTGTGCTTGAACCAGGGCTGAGCTGACAGTTTCTAGTTTGGCTCGGCTCTCCTGATAGTTTGCTTCAAGTTCGGGGGCGACTATCTCAATTAATATTTGCCCTTGCTTCACCGTTGAACCTCTGTCTACGTATACATGCTTGATGAACCCATGTACCTTTGGATGTATTGCTACTTCACGAAAAGCACTTAGCTCAGCGGGAATTCTCACGGTGCGCTCTAGATTGGCTGAGTGCACCTTGACGGTTGGCACCACTGCTGTATTTTGATTTTGGTTTTGTTTTTCTTGTTTACTCTCAGAACTATTTGTATAGTTGTCTTCTTGCTGTGCACAGCTAATCAAACAGATGCTTAGAGTCATTGTCAAAAGCATTGTTGAAAACGTCTTTGACAGCATTGGAAAGACTTTCACTCGAACAAGGTTTTTAGCCATTACTGCGTTCCTTCTTGTGATTGCTCTTTGTCAAAGAGCATGCTGGGAACAGTTCGTGAAGAACCGCTTTGCACCATGGCGAAAATAGCAGGCAGAATATAGAGCACGGCGAACAGCGAGAATGAGAGGCCGCCTATAACTGCCACTCCAAGTGGTGCTGTCCGCTCTCCCCCTTCGGCCAAGCCGAGTGCCATTGGAAGCATGCCTGCAATCATGGCTATACTGGTCATTAGTACTGGCCTGAGCCGGCTGGCTGCGCCGCGTACCGCTGCTGAGCCCGCTGGCTGACCTGCTATTCTGCGTGATTCAGAAAATGACACAATCAAGATGGCATTGGCGATACCAATACCTACAGCCATAATTGTTCCCATAAACGATTGCACATTGAGAGTGACATTAGTTAGTTTGATACTGATGGTTACGCCAAGCAAAATCGCTGGAATAACTGACATTACAACTAGTGCTAGCTTGACCCGCTGGAAGTAGGCGACAAGCATTAGTAAAATGGCCACTACGGCTAAGCCTAAGCCATTGGCAAGGCCAGACATTGTGCTTCTCAATATTGGTACCTGTCCACGTACATTTACGTTGAGGCCTCGTGGTGGCGCTCCAGCTCGAGCTATTGCCTTGTCTACTTCTCTTGCCGCACTGCCCAGGTCATCGCTAGCAATGTTGGCCGTTATGCTCAACATGCGGCGCAAATTGTATCGATCATATTCGCCGACCATCTTGCCAAAGTTGACGTCCGCAACTTCGCCGACTCTTGGGCTTTCGGCATCGCCTGCTCGCACCGGTATCATTTCTACGTCTCTAATTGATTCCATATTGGCTGAAGGGTATTGCACCTGTATTTGATACGAGTGGCCATGATGTGGGTCTCGCCACCAAATCTGCTTGAGAAATCTACTTGAATATACCGCTGGCACTAAGGCTTTGCTGACGTCGGCTGCGGTAAGACCCAGTTGACCAGCTCGTGTTCTGTCAATTGTGACATCGATGGTTGGATACTCTAGGGGCTGGACAATGACTGCATCTCTGATAGTAGAGACTTGCCTTAACTGCTCTAGAATTTTGCGCGCATAGGCTTCGTCTTGACTAAGGTTAGAGCCGGTAATATCAACTTGAATAGGAGTTGGTGCCCCGAGATTCATGATTTTGTTGACTATGTCACCAGATTCAAAGGAGAGCGAGATTTGAGGAAGTTCTTTGGCAACTTCTTTGCGCAAACGTTCTTTCAAATCACTTAAACGAATTTTTGCGCCATGCTTCAATGCCACGAGCATTAATGCCTCTTGGGGGCCGCTTGTCCAAATATAGACATTGCTTAGGGCAAAGTTTGGTGGTTGTGTACCGACGTAGCAGATTGAGATTTCGACATTGTCTGGCCCAGCTTCTTTTGAGATGATATCGAGTACTCTTTTTGTGTATTTTTCAGTGAGCTCAATTCGTGTGCCGATTGGACCAACTAATCTAATCTGAAAGCTCGATGGATTGCCCATAGGAAAGACTTCTGTTTTTAGCGTCGGCCCAAGCCACAGCAAAAGCGCTGGTGTGGCAACTAAATATGTCAGTATCAAAGGCACTCGCAGTCGAAGAATCTTAACTAAGTTGTGAGCATATTGGCGGCGTAATTTGATCATTAGGCCTGCAATCTTGTTGACTTTATGTTTTTCGCGACTGCTTGTTTGCAAGAGCCAACCGCATAATACGGGCACCAGTGTGTTTGACAGCACATACGAGGCGGTCATAGCAAAGCCAACAGAAAGTGATAGCGGCACGAACAGTGCTTTGGTCGTGCCCTCCATGAAGAATGACGGAAGAAATACAGCGATCACAGAGAGCACTGCCAGTAGTTGTGGCGTGATTACTTCTCGGCTTGCGTCGGCGATGCCTTTGTATAGAGGGGCGCCGCGATCAAGGTGGGTGTGGATGTTTTCTATGGCTACGGTTGCTTCATCTACTAAGACCCCTACGGCTAGAGAAAGTCCTCCTAGAGTCATGATGTTAATTGTTTGACCGCTGCCGCCAAGGCCGACCACTGCTAGGGCGAGCGCTATCGGTATTGTCGCAACGACTATTAAAGCACTGCGAATATCTTGCAAGAAGAGTAAGACCACACCTCCGGTCAAGAGGGCGCCAATCAAACTTTCATAGACCAGACCACTGATTGCTTCCGTAACATAAATACTTTGGTCGAAATCAAAACTTACACTGATATCTTTAGGAATGACCGCTCTCATCTGTGGTAAGGCCGCCCTTACTCGTTGAACCACGTCTAGAGTGGAGGCATCGGCTAGTTTGGATATAGTCATGAAGACAGTCCGTCTGCCATCAACCAGTGCGTAGCCGGTGGCGATATCCATATCGTCTACCACTGTGGCTACGTCACCTAAGGTTAGGCTGGCTCCTGGGCCTAGGCGCAAGGGGATTTTTTCGAGCTCATGAATGTCAAGGACAGTAGAGTTTAGATTGGCAATGCGCTGTATCCCTCCCGATCTTACTAGGCCAGATGGAGTAATCATATTGCCAGTTGATACTGCGTTGACGATATCTTCTGAACTCAAGTGCAGCGCCCTGAGGCGCTGTGGACTGACGGTAATTACAATAGTGCGGACGTTGCCGCCGAAAGGGTGAGTGGTTGTGGCACCAGGTATGGTGGAAATTATTGGTCGCACGCGTTCGTCAGCAATTGCTTCTATCTGGCCAACTGACTTACTTTTACTAGATAGCACCACATAGCCAACTGGAACGTTACCTGCATCGAAGCGCAGTATGAATGGTGTAACCGTGCCGGGAGGCATTTTCGCGCGTGACCGTTCTACCTGCGCAACGATGTTAGACATCGCTTCTGCCATGTCTGTATCTGCCTTGAAGACAATTTTCATCACTGCTGTGTTTTGAATGGCCTTTGACTCGATATGATCCACGCCAGAGACATACAAAAAGTGATTTTCGTAGTGGGCGACAACGAACGCCTCAAATTGGGCTGGATCCATTCCACCGTAAGGCTGAATTACATAAATTACTGGCATGTTTAGGTTGGGGAAAATGTCAACCTTCATGCCTTTGACAGCAAGAAATGCCGCTAGCAATGCCGTGATGACGCAGACCATGATAGTGATCGGTCGACCCATGGCTAGTTTGATTAGCCACATTTATTCTGTTCCTGTTCTGTTGGAGTTGTTTATGCTGTTGGTGGCTTGCGCGGCGGCCCCTAAAAAGGGCTTGAGATTGCCGTGCACCGCTGCATTGGCAAGCAGCGCTTTCCACACTCCGACATTTGTTACCGCTTCTTTGACCCTTGAATCTGCCAATATTTGATTGGCTTCTGCGACCTGTGCCACTGTTGCTAAGCCTGCTTGGTAGCGCGCCTGAGCTTGCTGTGCTGCAAGGTTCGCTGCTTGTACCTGAATGGGCATATTGGCCGCCAGTTCAAGAGAGGCTTTCACCCGAGCTCTAGCCTGTACGTCTTCGGCTTTGAGCTGCTGCAGCGCTAGGGCGTACGACTGTTGAGCTGAATTTATTTGTTGGTCGACGACCTTTTTCTCGGCCTGAATTCGTATTATTTCGAAGAAAGGAAAATCGATAACCAAGCCCACATTCCAGTTGGGAATAGTGGGAAATATGCCGCTGACGCCTGGTGCTTCTACATCTCCTCTATTCGTTTTGAAGGTCGTGCCTCTCAAGTTAACTCCGCCCAGCCAGCGAAATTTTGGATAGTATTCTTTTTCCAATATTTTGCGATTTGCCATTCTGACATTTACTATTGACTGTTTTGCTAGGGTGAGGGGATGATTCGTAAATGTTGGCGCTGTCTTTTGTGGGTCATCCGGTTGAGTCAATTTGCTAATGCCGCCTGGATTGATTTCAACACTGTTGCCGCCGATGCCCACTCTAAATGCTAGTTCTGCTAAAGCTAATTCGTAGTTTAGTCGAGCTCGGATTAGGTCATTCTTTGCATTGGCCAGCTGGGAGTCGGCCAAAGAAGCGTCGGCTCCAGCTTTTAAGCCAGCGTCTACTTGGGCGTGAACTACCTTGCTAAAGTCGGCGAAACGTTGCACGTTAGCAATGGCTACTGCGACTTGCTCTTTCATTATCAGGGCATCAAGGAAAGTTGCCGCTGCTTGTACTGTCACATCTAGGACTGTAAGGTCATAGTTGGCGGATGCGTAGTGCATCTCTGCTTTCGAGTAGTTGATGCGCGCTTTGTGTAAGCCGAAGTCGATTGGTGCCCAGTCAATTATGAAGCCGGCTGCGCTAAACGCATCGGCGCCAAATCTGACATTGTCTGGCCCTGGACCAGGCGTTGTTGGGAGAACTGCAGAGCCGAAGAGAGTCTGAGTCAAGCGATTGTGAGTAGCGTTGACTTGTTGGTAAGAAAGCAGGGCCGTTGGGTTGTACTCTTTTACTTTTTGCAGTGTAACATTGTGTTTGGCTGCCTCTAGCTCGGCTTGCTGCTTGAGAATTTGGGGATACTTGCTTGCTGCTAGTTGCACTGCACCAACTAAAGTTAGCGAAGTTTCGTTTAGTTGTATTTCTGGTCTTAGCCTGATGTTGCTTTCGCCGAAAGCTTGAGCGGGTAGAGAAATTAGCAAGACAATAGCGCTTAAGATCTCCCTGGTTGTCTTCACTCTCACTGGGTTCACCCGCTCCGAGGAGCAATGGATAGCTGATGCAGAGCATCAATTACTTTGAATCTAGTGTAGTAAAGCCGTTATCAACTTGTGTGCAAATTTTGTGCAACCGCTGCGCTCTTATCAACCGGCAGAGACACTGTAAATTGACTGCCTGTGCCGAGAATGCTGTTTACAGTTACGGAGCCGCCATCACGCTCTGCTATCGCTTTGACAATCGAAAGCCCGAGACCAGCGCCTCCTGAAGAGCGGCTGCGTGACTTATCTACTCGATAAAACCGATCATAGATTTTATTGAGATCTTCTGCCGGGATTCCAATGCCGGTATCATTGACTGTGATTCGAGCTTGTTCAGCTGAGATTCTGCAGGTGACAGATACTTTGCCTCCAGGCTCGGTATACTTAAGGGCATTTTCTAGTAAGTTTGTTAGTACGCATTGGAGTGATTGGCTGTCAGTGGCTACTACTGCATCTTCAAGTGAGTCAATTTCTAGCTCGATTTTCTTTTCCTTGAAACGGTCACTGAATTCGGTTAGTACTTTCGCAAGTTGTTCCCGCACTTCAGTTGTTGGTTTGTTTGGCGATTTGTTGTTGAATAAGTTGCTTGATTGGTTGTCTCGACTGTCAAGTTCCGCTAGAAGCATAAGGTTTTTAACTATATATCCCATGCGCTCAGCGGAATTGGCAATGATCTTCAGGTCGTTCTCCTCCTGACCGTGTTTCGCTAGTTTTCGCTCGAGTGACTGTGCCCGCGCTTGCACAATGCTGGCCGGTGTGTTGAGTTCGTGGCCGGCGTCCGCAACAAGTCGTTGGAGGGTACCCACTAGTTGTTCTATTGGCTTGGCGGCCATACCCGAGACAAAATAGCCACAGAGACCAAAGCCAATCAAAACGAAAGGGCCCATGTAAGCCATTGTCAGTAGAAATTCCTTGGTTAGTTCGGCTCTCTTTGCAGTTGAAAGCTGCAGCTGTAGATAGCCGACTACAGAGCCTTTGTGTGTAAGTTTGGAGTAGCGGATGCGATACGTGTCGCCGTGACCAGTCGCTTCCGTCGTGTCCGTTATCAAAGTGGGAATTCCTGGTGGGCCATAGTGTTCAAGCAATTGCCCCTTACTATCGAATAGCTGCATGGCCATTACGGAACGTGCTGGCTCTGTCTCTACTACCCTAAGCCAGTCGCGAAAGGTTGGCTTGCTACCGCTTAGGTCGATAGCATGGCCTATTTGCGAGGCTACAACCTTGAGTTCGTGGTCCATAGATTTCGATAAGCTGTTGAAGAAATAGGCGCCTCCGGCAATCGAAAAAGCAATGTAGACGAATGAGGACAAGGCGAAAAACCATATCGCGATTTGCCAGCGAAAGTTTCTGAACATCTTCAGTCTGCCTCGATTTTATAGCCCATGCCGTGGACAGTTTTTATCAGCGATGGCGATGTTTTTGAGTCAATTTTTTTGCGAAGAGATTTGACGTGGGAGCGCACCGTATCTGGTGTAATGTCTGAATTGCTTCCCCAGACATGATCTACTAACTCTTCCGTGCTTAGTACAGTGCCGCTATGCCTCAACAAGACTTCGAGGAGAATAAATTCCTTTGGGAGGAGTCTCAGTAGCTGATCGCCTTTTGTCACTTTTAGTGATTTTCTGTCGAGGCGGATGCCTCCTGCTTCTACAATCATTTCCGGTTTGGTCTTTGGTCTGCGCAGGAGGGCTCTTACTCTCGCTGACAATTCCCTCATGCTGAATGGCTTTGTCAGATAATCATCTGCGCCACTATCCAAACCTTCTTCTTTCGCGGAGAGAGTACTCTTTGCTGTGATCATCAAAATCGGTGTGATTCCACCCGCGGCTCTGAATCTTTTACATATTTCAAGACCACTTAGGTTGGGAAGCATCCAGTCTAACAGAACCAGTTCAAAGGAATCATGCCGCAGCTTCTTGAGCGCCTCTAGGCCATCGCTCTCCATGGTCACAACGTAGTGTTCATCTTGAAGCCATTCCTGAATTGCACCGGAAAGTCCATCTTCATCTTCAACAACCAAAATGCGAGACATGTTCTTGTTTCCCATCGCCAAGGTTTGCTTATCATCTTAACTCATAGGTTCGCACGATGGTTAAGTTTAAGCCTAATGTTCGGCGGTTTGTCGATTGCACGAAATTTGCACAATTCTTCGTGCGAGTTATGGTAGCTTGCTAGCTTCCGGGTGCTTGTCGGAATTATTGCGGTGGTGTCGCCAGTGGTGCAAAAGTTTTCATCCGGTGTTCTTTGCGTTTCGTTTTGAGACAATGAGGCTAGAGCGAATGAGCTATTCTGCACTCTCGATTTGCATCTCTCTTGTTCTGTCTCGCAACATTTTGTTTTCATCTGAATATGCTCACGGTGCTCACAGCCTTGAAAGAGAGAAAATTGACCTCTGCTCAGCTGGAAGCTTTGATCGCACATTTGAAGATCGCCTAAACCAAGCAAAGCAACTTCTTTTCGAGCGTCGCTACTCTGCGGCCGAGCAAACATTCAGAGAAATTATTGATGATCCCGCTGCCTTTCGCAGCAATTTGTCCAGGCTTGCTGATGTGCACAACTACTTGGGTGTTATCTTGCACTGCCAGCAAAGAGACGCTGAGGCCATAGAGGCATACAAGCGAGCTCTTTTTCTCCAACCTAAGGTTTTTCCCTCTGCCATTCGGGCTAAAATTTATTCCAATCTGGCTCTCGCTCTTAGCTCTATGGGAATGAGAGAGGAAGCATTGAAGGCTTGTCGGCTAGCCTTGGACCATTTTCGTCATAGTGATGTCGATGCCCTCACCTACAGCGTATTTCTCAACGCCTACGGCCAACTTTTGATTGAGGATAAAGACTGGGCCGGTGCGGAAGCAATTTTTTGTAGGTCTTTGCTGCTACGTGCCAGGGTTGTTGGGGAGAGCGCTGACTTAGCACTTCCTCTCTTGAAGTTAGCCGAAATCTATGAGGCTGTTGGCAAGGATGATTTAGCGGAAATAGTACTGCGCCGACGCAGTCGATTGCTAGAAGGTGAATCTATCAGAGCCTTAGATGGCCGTGGAAATCTGGCACAATTTGAGGCTGTTGAGATGTCAGGCAACATTCGCTATGACTATCCCCAGCTAGTCCCTCGTTCAAAACCAAGAAAGCCGCCCCAAGAGGCGACTTTCTAAAGGTTGGAACTAGCCTACAGGAGCAGAGCTAAACGCTTAGTTATTTATCTAACTAGTGCGCGTGATAGCCAGAACGCTCTTACCTGTCTGTAAGTGCTTAGCACTTTGGTTTGAACAGGTACAGTGTTGACGACTGCATGCACACCTGGGGTCACAGGTACTGGTGCAGGGCCAATCATGAGCGGGCCATTAGCAAAGCTGGCCGTAGTTAAAAGTCCGAATCCTAGAGTGGTGGCCAGAACAGCCGCTGATAGTAGACGCTTCTTCATCTTTAGTGTTTATTCCTCCGAACTTAAAACAGGCGAACTTTAAAACAGGTTTACAAGTCGATATTGCACTTGTTTCTTTTACTTATTGGACCACAGCTTTAGGAAAGCTGCTCAAAAAATTTGTTTTTTGATTCCAGCCAGTAACCTACATCCTTAATATGATGTACCCAGATTGCAGGCTTATTCGGATATTTACCCCTATGATAGAAGATACCCACACTTTCGGACCTTGACAATATACTATCATGTCCTGGAAATATTAGAAGTGGTTAAAAGGGGTTAGTATCGATTAAAGAGATACCGACAGATTATTTGAGTTTCAAGAGGGTGTGGAGTTGTCTGACGTAATCACAATCTTCATGTGTTCGATGCTCGGTTTAATGGCTCACGGAGCAAGAACAAAGAAGTGGCTAGAGTGGCTGCTGCGTATATTCATAGGTTGTTTCTTTTTCTCTGCCGGTCTGGCCTATGTTGCGGGAAGCGCCGCTGATTCACCTTCTTGGGGTTATCAGGTGAGCGGCTCTATGGGTGTAGCCTGTCTGTTACTGCTATTTCTACCGGCGCGAAAGGTCTTATCGCGCATCCTTACTTTATTAGATGGCATTGTCTCTTTGCGTTTCCTTACCGGTCCTGCTCGCCACAAAATGACAATGATGGCGGCCATGGTCAATATTCAAGTATTCCAGCCTCAGTCTGTTCCTCATATGGTGGGGGCTTTTTGCTATATCGCTACTTTTGGCATGTATCTCGCTAACACCAATTTGGCTAGCGGCTTTCAATTTCCCCAGATTCCTCTCCCCTTTGTCCCCGTGCCTTTAGATCAGCTCTTCTGGTACAACTTCATCGGTCTTGTCGTAGTCTCGATTTGCGGCACAGGCATAATGATTACGCGCAAATGGAAAGCCATGTTTGAGCGCATGGCCTGGGTCAAACCCACCGGTGTTCAAGTCGGCATTGGCTTGAGTTTGGTAGTCTTTAGCTTCCTTTATGACCTGGTTTGGGCTTTATATACTCACCAGTCGGGCGATATGGCCACTAAAATCTCAGCTTACAATGCCAATACCTTTTCGGCTGGCGTTGCCGGGGGCGGCCCTGCTGGTTTTGGCGCCTCGGTCTTTCTCGCCCTGGCTACGGCTATTTGTGCTGGTATAGGTGAAGAAACACTGATTAGGGGTGCCATTCAACCGGTGCTTGGAATATTGCCAGCGGCTTTCTTGCACGGTATTCTCCATGCTCAATTCGCCAATGCACCGATGCTTATTTTGCAAGTTTCGCTGTGGTCATGCTGCATGGGAATCGTTAAACGCTTTACCAATACGACAACCACAATAATTGGTCACGCAGGCTTTAACTTCGTTACCACCTTCTTGTTTGCTTTTAATCCTTAGCCAGCCAATCTAAATTGCTTGGGGCTTCATGTCTGCTACCCAGGCATCAAGGGCCATAATTGACTCAGTTAGAGAGAATTTGAGCAGATCCTCACGGCGTTCGCGACAATTGAGAATAAAGTCGCCCAGGGCCAGGGCTGCTTCAGCTTTAGTCGCTCCAAGGCCTAGCCTGTGGCAAACAATCATTGAAAGGGTCTGGGCTACGGCTATGGGGCCGTTGTCCATGGGGTAAGTCTCAAAAATGGCAGTTACAGTTGGTTCTTGGCATAATTCGTCGGCTACCTGGAAGGCTGTATAAAGATAGCTTTGAAACCATTCAGGAACTTTGGGGCCGCACTCTTCGCAAATCATCAACCAGAGGCCCAGGGTAAGTATCTCTTTGGTTGTGCGGGTGTAGTCAGCGTCGACCACGGCAAAGGGCTCGGCCACAGAATTAGCTTTGGCGCCATCGAGGCAGTAGCGCACGTAGGAAGCCAAAATGTTAGAGGATAGCGCTGCCATAGAGGTTGAGAGAAAAACAGCACGCTCCCAGCCGTCACGTTCGTCGCTCGGTTGGTACGGTTCGAGTTCAGTTAATAGATTAGATTGCGAAATTGGCTCTTCCATCGTTCCATTTTAATAAATTTCAGCACTTAACTACGTGTTTTTCCCCATGACACATTGCCTGTGGCCTGTCAGACTAGTGTTGTCAATCTATGAAAGTCTCCACTAGGGCGGTTCTAAACGCCTAAAAGCTGGGAATAAATAAGTTGATGCGCCCCCCGCGTACATAATTTAGTCCATCCTTTATCAGTTACTGAGATTCAGAGGATCATTCCAATGGCCCAAAAAGGCGATGATACATTCAACAAAGATGTTGAAAAGGCAGTGAAAGCTGGCAGCGATTTCTCCCAGGGTGGAGAGCACGCTTATAAAGCGCTGATGACTGAGCTTGCTCAAGATCAGAAAAAGTATGCCAATGACCCGGCCAAGTTTGATGAACTGGGCAGGAAAGTGGCAGCCGGTCTTGAGAAGACTGGAAAAATCGACGATCACATGCTGCGCTGGAGTCGCGATAACATGGGTCGCTTCGATACATCTGGTGATGGCGAAGTCGACAAACAAGAGATGAATCCTCGCAACCCCACGGCCGTATCGGGCTTTGAGAAAGCGATGATGCAGCGCTTGCAGAATCAGTATGAAGCCCTGAACAAGTCTGATAGCATTCAACCGCTGATTGGTAGCAGAGATGCTGATGATTCATTCTCGCAGAAGAATTTTAGAAAGCTAGTAGAGGCCCGCGAAAAGCCGATTACGGAAAGCCACGAGGCTGCGCAAAGACAAGAGTTGGCTCAGCGTCAGCTTGACCAGAAAAATAATGTCGTAAGCGCCTTGATGAAGAATGACGGTGATCCTCGTACTTCACTGGCTGCTGTTCTCGACGTTCAAAGAGGCGTTAATCCTGACGGTGAGATTTCTCGCCGTGACATTCGTAAGTTTGTAGAAAATTTTGAAGTGGGTAAAGCCCGCGGAGATCTTGGCTATACACAAGCCAATTTAGATGCAGCCAAGCTTTTAGATTCGCAGTGGAATGCTCCTCTGGGTGTTTCACTTCGAGGTCAGTTTGAGCGCAACAATGGCGGTGGTCATGGTGGCAGCCGCGATATGGTTACCCACGACCGTATTGACCTTAAGCGCATGGCCGAATTGCAGGGTACGACTCTTGACCAGTTGTATGCCTCTAACGTTAGCCCTGATATGAACACCGGTAGAAGAGTTGCCTCCGCTCAGCCCGCGCGCGATGGTAGTGCTGTCAGAGCCGTTTCGGCTGATGATCAAATTCAAGATAATGCTCCTGCCGATAGACAGCCCGTGCGTCGTGATGTTCAGCAGACAGAAGCTCAAGAATTGGCTCAGCGCCAGGCTGACCAGAAGGGCTTTGTTATTGATGCTCTCATGCAAAATAACGGTGATCCACGAACTTCACTAGGTGCTGTGCTCGATATTCAACGGGGTGTAAATCCCGATGGTGATATTTCCCGTCGTGACGTGCGTAAGTTTATTGAGAACTTTGATCAAGGCCAAGCCCGTGGTGATTTAGGCTACACCCAGCGCAATTTGGATGCTGCCAAACTGTTAGATACTCAGTGGGATAAACCTCTTGGTGTATCTTTGCGTGGTGAATTTGATCGACACACTGGTCATGGCGACAGCGAAAAACAGACTCATCAATACCTTAATTTGAAGCGTATGGCTGAGTTGCAAGGCACCAATCTTGACCAGATGTACGCTGCCCATGCCACTGGTGATGCGGCTGGACGCAGACAAGCTGCTGTCACCGATAGAGGTGGTGTCAGACCTGTTTCTGCTGGCGATCAAAGAACTGAGGTTGAATATCCTGGAGATGAAAGACCAGTTAGACGTCCAGCCGATGGAGTAGGTGGTCAGCGCCAAGGTGCAAGCGCAGAGACTATTAGTGATCCAAGCTTGCTAGACAACAGAGGTGAGGCTACTGTCAGGCCTGACAGCGGCAGAGTGCCTGCCGAGCGTGCGCCTCGAGATAGACAACCTGTAGATAGGGCTCCGGTTGAGCGTGCCCCTAGAGATAGACAACCTGTAGACCAAACTGCTGGCCGGCGAACCGGAGGTGAGCAAGCAAGAGAAGTAGCTCCTCCTGCCAAGCCATTCGAAGCGCCTAAGCCAATTCCTGAGTTGGTCATGCCGGAGATCAAGCTTGACGGCGACCTCGCCAAAACCAGAGAAGCGTTTGCTAAGAGTGCAGCCGAGCACTACCAAGCTCGGGCCATTTACACAGTGCGCCCTGGCCAAGGTTGGGACCGTATTGCACGTGATGTACTTCGCCAAGAGAAAGACGGCAGCCATACCAATGAAAGTTTGGTGGTGGCACTATCTGACCATGTGGCTAAGGGCAATGGTTGGGAAGGTCGGCTCGACCCAACCAAGATGCTTCATCCTGGTGACCAAGTTCGGGTGATGACCGATGAAGCTGTTAAGGCTCGTACAGAAGAAATGCTCAAGCAGTTCGACGCTAAAGTTGAAGAAATGAAGAAGGCAGCTGCTGCTAAGCCTGCTGACAATGGCGACCCTGCTTTGTTTGACGGGAAGCGCAGTGGCGAAGGTGATGTTGCACCGTTGACTGATGCGGCAAAAGATCCTAAAGCTGCAGCTCCTGGAGACAAAGGAGATCCGGCTTTGTTTAATGGCACTCGCAGTGGCGAAGGTGAGGTTAAACCACCGCCCGCTGATGGTTTGCTCAGAGACGGTAGTGGCAATGTAGTTAAAGACGGAAGCGGAAATCCAGTTAAGGCTGGAACTCCAACCCCAGTTGACGCCACTCAGGGTAAGGTTGAGCCAGCCCCAGCCGTAGCCCCAGTTGATGCCACTAAGGGCAAGGTAGAACCTGCCCCAGCTCAACCGGCAGGCCGTGATCCTAACCTCAAGGCATCTACTGACAGTGCCGCAGCTCCTGTTGTAGCCGGTAATGATGTTGCTGCCCCTGGTGAAGACTTCGCTGTGACGGCTGTTTCTGCTCAAGCCAAGGCTGATGCTGAGTATCAAGCTAAACAGAAAGCTGCCAGAGATCGCCGCTTAGTTCAAGGAAGCAATCCACTGGAAAATTTTGAAACGCCTAACATCGGATAGACGTAGCAAAAGCTTTGCTTGAATAACAAGTCGAAATTAAAAGGGGCGCTCAGCGTCCCTTTTTTATTGGCTGCCGCTAAGATATGAAATATGATCAGTCAATTTATCAATGCAGCAAAAGCAAAATTCTCTTTTCTCGCTTCGGTTCTCGTTGTACTCTCGGCTTATACTGCCCTTCCGGCTAAAGCGGCGTCGGGGCAAACAACTGAAGAATTGGAACAAGCTGTTCGAGAAGATCCCCATAGTTTTTCGGCGCACTTTAAATTAGGTCGAGCAATGATGGATGCTGGGCGCTTTCGCAAGGCTGAGGAGAATTTCTTGGCTTGTACTTTGCTTAATCCTAAAAGTAATTCAGGCCGTTTTGGCATGGCTGAAGTCTATGAGCACACTGGTAAATTTGCTGATGCTATCTTGGTTTACAAACAAATACTCAGTCGACAACCAGTCTCTGAGATTGATCAATATCGAGTGCAATTGGCGATGGAGAGGCTTAGCTACTATCATTCGCTGGGTGATGCTAATTCTCCGCAGTATGTCTTCTCTAACGATTTCTCGGACAAGCATGGCTGGAAGAAAAGCGCCTTTCCTCTGCGGGTAGCGATTTGGTCAGATCCTGAATTGAAAGAACTGAAAGAGCCTTTTCGTCAAGATGTGGTGCGGGCCTTCGAGAGATGGCAAATAGCTTCTGGTGGCAAGACTACTTTTAAGATAGTCTCAGATCAACGCTCGGCCGACATAGTTTGCAAATTGGTGCGAGTAATGCGTGGCTCAAAGCACGGTAGAATAGGCGATAAGGCTGGCGAGACCGCATTGCAGTGGGATGATAGTAGCGACGATATCGTTAAGTGGTCGCGTATCGAAATATTTTGGGATGAGCGCTACAACTTAGTTAAGCTTGAGGCCTGTGTCTTGCACGAAGTTGGCCATGCCCTGGGTCTCAATCATTCCAGCAATCCGCACGATATTATGTTCCCCCTGGCCCATCCGCCTTATGCTGCCATCTTGTCTGAGCGCGACAAAAATTCAATCAAAGCTATTTATGCAAATTAGCTTTGGCTAGTGAAATTTTTAGAGCTTGAGGAACGTAGAGTTTGGCATTGCTAGTGAGTTTGGCGAAGTTGCTGCTATTGGTGCAGTAGGTCAAAATTATTTCGCCTTTGTTTTTTGCCGCATCAGTTAAATATTGAGGGTGAGCTTTAGCACTGTAGTACAACAAGTCTGATGTCCTAGATGTAGTTGCAGGAAAATGATAGACCACGACTCTTTCACTCCAGGGGCCTTGCATCTCGTTTGCATGGCGCATGAAGATGGCTTTTTTGTCTGGTGGAATATAGAAAGCGAAGTAGCCAGCCAGGCCGGGAACCTTTGCTACTGTCATTTCAGAGGCGCCATCGTCGAATAATGTTTCAGGTAGTTCGTAGGATGGCTCCCATTTTTGTGACCACCATTCGAGTTTGTTTAAGTTGAATGGTTCGGCCTTTGCCTGGGGCAGACGAGCCACTACGGCTGGATGTTTGAAAAGATCGAGGGCGACACTACCATTAGAGCAAAAGAAATAAATATGCTTGTTATCGGCACGGCAAGCCACTCCGTACAAGGTGCGCTTAGCGCTAGTATTGAGTGCTTTGATTTTATAACGCCATTTGTCTGGTGTATCTTGGGGATTGTCTACGGTCGCCAAATGATCTGTTCGTAGTTCAAACTGAAATGGTGCCGGTAACTTATAGTCGGTGCGCACCGTATGCAAGAAAATGCTGAGCTTGCCATTGCTGATGTAGCCGTCAGCAGGCCAGTAGTAATCGCCTTTATCAAGGCACTTAAAAAAGCCGCTGTTTTCTGGCTTCTGATTGATTGGCTTTTGGCCCGAGTAATAAGTAAATTTTCCTGGGCGGCCTTGACTAGTGTCTTCGATTGCCACGGCATTGTGCACCATCGAGCAATTCGTGCGTTTGTTGTTCTTTACTTGACCAATAAAACTGTCACCAAAGAGCCATAGGGTGCGTTTAGGGCCCAGTGGAATGCTGTAGGCGGCATCTCCGCCTACCCAGTCTACTTTGCTCGTTGTGTCGTTGACAAAGCTCTTGGTTAGAGCTGGATAGGCTGTGGCTGAAGTGACTTTGTAGGGATTGGCCGGATGATTGGCGATATCGGTGAAAGAGAAGTCTTTGCCGTCGGCTGCTTGCGGCTTTATGCCAGTGTGAGGCCCTAGTGCAAGAAGGCCAGTTTGGCTAACAAGAAAGACAGCCACGAGGGCTGCCTTTCTTGCAATTTGTCTACTTAGTTTTGCGGACAATTTTGTTCTCTCTAGTTTTCTGGTCTGAAGTTTTCTGGATCTTTGTTCTCTTGTTGAGCCAGGTCGGTCACTCTGTTGTTTTCAGCATTGTTGGGGCCATTACCCTGGCCAACTTGAGTAAGGCCGGGAAGAAATTCTAGATTGACGATTGGTGGAGTGCCAACTAGCTTTCTTTCGGAGAGAGTATCGATTTCTTTGTTGATATCAGCTTCGCTCTTGCCCGGTTCTAGAATGTTGACCAGATCTTTATAGAACAGTGTCTCTTTTTCTACTAGAGCATGGGCTATTTGATCTAACTCTTTGCGTTTATCTCTTAGGAGATTACGAACATTTTCAAGACAGTCGTCAACAATCCTCTTACTTTCGAGTTCAATCTCTCGTTCCGTACTACCAGAGGCAGCTCCGCCCTTCATGCCAAAGGCACTCTCGGTGTTGAACGCGAATGAACCCATGCCCCAATTTCTTACCATGCGCCTTGCTGTTTCACCAACATTGATCAAGTCTTGCGATACACCGCTGGTAGTGGTGTCCATATACAGTGATTCCGCCACGTAACCACCTAGGGAAACTTCGATGTCTACCAGGTAGTCTTGCTTGTTCGCGCCAGAAACAAAACGGTCTTCTTTCTCTACCGACCACATGTAACCCAGTGCGCGGCCAGTTGGGACAATAGTCACTACCTGGATGCGCTCCTTTCTGTTGCGGAAGTAAGAAACAATAGTGTGACCAGCTTCGTGATAAGCCGTTTCGAAGAGCTCCTTAACGCCTATGTGCTGACTTCTGCTCATGCCGAAGCTTACTCTCTGAATCGCTCGAACCATATCAGAGTGAGTTATCTCGACACGCCCTTCACGAATTGCCATCAAGCCAGCTTCGTTCACCATATTGGCCAAATCAGCTCCGGCCTGCAAGAAAGTCATACGAGCAATTTCCATGACCTGCACATTTGGAGAAACCTTGAATTTTTCCAAATACTTGTTCAGAATTGCCTCTCGACCCTCAAGGTTTGGTAGCGGAACATCAATATGTCTGTCGAATCTACCCGGCCTTAGTAGTGCGCTATCGAGCATGTGCATGCTGTTAGTTGCACCGATGGTGAGAATATTGGTTTTACCAAAGCCATCCATCTCAACAAGCAGAGAGTTTAGAGTCTTGTTGGCATCCTGGATAGCTCCTCCACCCAAGTCTTCGCCGCGTTTCCCGCCGATTGCATCAATCTCGTCAATGAATACAATAGCGGGCTTGCCACTGCGTCTGGCTCGTTCGTAAACGGCTTTGACTCGATTGGAGCCAACTCCTGCCCACATTGACTGGAAGTCTCCGCCAGAAAGTGAATAGAAGGCGATTCCAGCTTCATTGGCTATGGCCTTGGCTAACATAGTTTTGCCTGTGCCTGGAGGGCCAACTAGCAAAATACCTTTGCTTGGTTTGAGACCAAATTTCTCTACCAGCTTAATGTTCTTCAGCATAGCGATAACTTCGGCAGCTTCGGCTTTGGCTTCTTCTACACCCTTAAGGTCATCAAGCTTGACGTCAAGATCTGGCACGCGAGAGAGATTCATTCCGGCGACGTTGAGTTTATGACCCGCTGTGATCATTACTTTATCTATTGCTTCTTCTAGCTCTTCTTCCGTCACCTGGCTCTTGCCCTTGCGCACAGCCAAGATAGCCGCTTCGTTGCAGGTGGCAGCAATGTCTGCACCAGAGAAATTGAATGAAAGTTTGCCTAGCTTTTTCAGGTCAGGTAAAGATGCCAGAGTTATTTGCTTGAGATACTTTTCGAAGATCAAGCTTCTCGATTCGGCGTCTGGAACGCCAATGAATACTTTGCGATCAAAGCGACCAGAGCGATAGAATGCAGGATCAAAATCATCTTGCATATTGGTGGCGCCAATGGTGATTACATTGCTGCGACCAAGACCATCCAATTCAACCAGTAACTGATTGAGAGAGCCAGTCCGGCTGGCTCCGGTAGGCTCTGGGCCACCAAAAGGGCTAGCGTTTATGGCGTCAATTTCGTCGATAAATACGATCGCTGCTGGGCTTTGTCTAGCTTGTGTGTATAGTGCTTTTATGCGTTGGGCGCCCATTCCGAAATTGTTTAGATGACTGGCTGACAAACCATAGAACGGCACGCCAGCTTCATTGGCGATGGCTTTAGCTAGCATCGATTTACCCACACCGGGTGGGCCGACAAGCAATACGCCCTTAGGTATCTTCGCTCCGATTTTGCGCAGTTCGTCGCCGCGCTTGAGGAAGTCTACGATTTCAACCAACTCTTGCTTGATGTCATCGATGCCAATTACATCCGAGAATCGTATTGAGGGGTCATGATTAACTAGTTCAACACCAGAGTTAGTCAATGAACGCTCAAGGCCGACAGATACTCTGTCTAAAGCCTGCAATATCATGTCGGTGGTGACTTTGTTGGGGTTGCCTGGGCGGCGTGAAATCAATGCTGCTTCGTTGACTACGTTTGATATTTCGGCTGGCGAATAGTTGGCTGTGAGCATTGTCACTTGCTCGTAGTCAATGTTTTCATCACATGCTACTTTCGATAGGTAATATTTGAATAGGCCAGATCTTTCTTCTGGAGTTGGCATCTGGAAGTAGATGCGTCTGTCCATGCGGCCTGCGCGCATGAGAGCTGGGTCAAGCATGGCATCATTATTGGTGGCACCAATAACCATGATTTTCGAGCCAGAGAAGCCGTCCATTTCGGTGAGCAAGCAATTAAGAGTCATGTTCATGTCAGCAACGCCGCCGAACCCTTGATCTTGTGAGCGTTTAGAGCCCATTGATTCAATTTCGTCGATGAACAGTATGGCGCGATCGTGAGCTTTTAATTTGCGGAACAGTGTCTTCAGCTTGAGCACACCAAGGCCCATGAAGATACCAGCGACGCCACCACCATCGATGACATAGAATGGCACACCGGCTTCATTGGCAATAGCTCTGGCAAACAGAGTTTTACCAACTCCAGGCGGTCCAACAAATAGCATTCCCTTTGGCACTTGAGCACCAGAGTCTTCGTAGTGCTTTGCTTTTTGAATGATGTCGATGACTTCGCGAATCTCTTGTTTGGCCTTGTCGTTGCCAGTCATTTCTTCGAGAGTCTTAGGGGCATTGGGGCTGATAGGTGATTCTTTATAGAGCCACTTAAACCAGCGCTTGCCAATGCTTTTTGGTGCTTTGCTGTCAGCTCTAGGAGGGAGCGGGAAGATCACCGAAAGCATGATGTAGAACTGAATGATAATGAAGAAGGCACCGTAAAGAACGGCCACCACAAGGGTTATCACTGAGTATTTGAGGAAGGCTGGCAGTGATGCAAACGGGTTCCAGTACTGGGCGGTGAGAATCAGTCCCACGGTCCAGAGTATAAGCAGTGTCCAACGAGCCCAGGTTTTCATGATTCTCCGCTTCTCCTAATTGTTGCCCATGCCAGGCGCATCAGCATCTCTGTTCTCATTTTTGTTGTTGACGTCGCCGATATAGCGCAGTTTGCGATATGAATCGACAATTTTTACTTCTGGAATCAAGCCTTCTCTGCGCTTCCAAACTCCAAGGCTAGAGCTGATTACATCAGCCACACCAGCGGGCATCCGACCTGGCGGAAACTTGTAGTTAACGAAGCTAGAAGAGAGAATCATCGCCACAAAGAAGGCGACGGCGTACTTGACCATAATTATTAATCCGTTGGCATATCTAATTCTTGCTTGACCCACTTGGTTAGCTCGGGCTGGGTCATTTCGCCTTTGATACCGTTGATGGCTTTGCCTTCTTTGAATAAGACGTATCCAGGTACCCCTTGCACATCGTAGCGCTCAGTTAGGGTTTCGTTGCTATCCACATCGACTTTTACTACCCGAACATAGCCTTGGGAGTCGGTGGCTAGCTTATTGAGGATTGGGCTCATGGTTAGGCAGTGGGGGTCGTTTTGCTTATAGAACTCAACTAGCACCGGTAGCTGCGAGTCGAGTACTTCGCCTTGGAATGTGCCAGCATTGACATCAGTGACCACATCAGCCACCGGAGCGTTGGCAAAGGTCCAACCTGTCGGCGAAAGCGGATTGTCGAAGCCGGCGAGCGTGCAGCTCACCAAAAGGGCAATGACAAATCCTATAACCGCTTCTTTCATCTCCAACCTCGTTAGTTCGTTGTTGGGCCTCTAGACCGCAATACATATATATTGGCATAGCCTTAGAAGTTTTACACATTCCCATTACGGAATCACAATAAGTGATTACCCTGATCTTGCCCTTCTGCCTCGATTATAGACTTGGGCATAAAGCAAAACAGGGTGAGCAATGCCCACCCTGTCCTATTACTTTCAAATTTGGTCTGTCAGGCTTTGGGCCCTAAGATCATTTACCGCGTTCTGGAATAGCCACAGCATCGATGATGTGGATAACGCCGTTGTCGCAAGGAACGTCAGCGGTGGTGACGATACAGCCATCGACCACTACGGTGCCAGACTTGTTGTCAATCATCAACGATTCGCCTTGAACGGTCTTGAGTGAACGTTTGTCAGCTAAGTCAGCAGCAGAGTATTTGCCTTTGACTACGTGATACTTCAATACTTCAGCCAAACGCTTAGGGTCGTTCATTAGACCTTCGCGATTTTCTTTGGTCATCTTGGCCCAGCCAGCATTTGATGGAGCAAATACTGTGATTGGTCCGTGAATGCGAAGCAGGCCAACAGCGCCAGCTTTCTTCAAAGCAGTAACTGTGGTTGAGCATTCAGGGGTTTTCATGGCAACGTTAGCTGCGTCATGTCTGTAGTAATGATGATGTCTGTGATGACGCTTGCTTTGGTGAGCGGAAGCCTCGGTGGTTGTGCCAACCAGGCCGATTCCGAGCAATAGCGCTGCTGAAAGAGCCACGCTAGTCTTGCTGCGGCGACTCCATGAGTAAAATTCCATTAGCTTCTCCTTTCAAATCCGCCGACTATCTCCGGCTGATGTATGTTCAAAAAACGGAAGAATGGGCTCTAAATCGTGCCCAACCTGCTCTAAACGTGCTGGATCTATACGTGTTGGTCTCTAAACATGCTGTTCGATCGCCTTGGCAAGTGTAGATTTTGGCACTGCGCCAACTACCTCTTCACATACCTGTCCAGCTTTGAACAGGAAAAGGCTTGGAATGCCACGAATCTTATATGCATGGGCGGTTTTGGGGTTTTCGTCTGTATTCAGTTTGACTACTTTGAGTCTTCCCTCGTACTCCTTAGAAAGGTCCTCAACTACAGGGGCTACGGCCTTGCATGGTCCACACCAAGGAGCCCAGAAGTCGACGAGAACTGGAATATCAGCTTTCAACACTTCCTGTTCGAAGGTGGAATCGGTAACGTTTGCAACGGACATTTCTAAACAGGACCTCCTCTGAATCAGAGCACTAAATAGATTTTTGAAGCTGGTGAGCCATCAAAAAGATTATAGTGACTGTGAAGTAGTTTCCCACATATTGCGAGAATGCCTAGCCCACCCCCGGCTAGTCAAGAGCCCTTAAAAGGGTCTATGTAAGACCGTTAACCTTAAGCAAATTCGGCATCTCAGGATTGTTATTCGCTCTTGTAAAAACGAGGTTAGACTTTACACTTAAGAGCAAACCAAGCTCGGTTTTGTTTTCTTTGAGTTTCTGGGGACCATTTTGAATCTTCTCGACCGCATCTTATATAGGTGGCTTTTTCGCAGTTTGGCTAACCAACTGCTCATAACTTACCTTTTGGTGATTACCATCGCCCTTGCGGCCGTTAGTTTTTGGGCCCTGGTGGCGATTCGCAAAGAGTCTTTGACTGATCTGCAGAATACCCTTGAGGTCGAAGCTGTTAACTTAGGTTTGGAGATTGACAATGACTTGGAGTTAGATTCGCCCAAGGCCCGCAAACGTATTCAATCGGCTGTCGATCGTCGTGCCACCAGACTTGGTGTGGCAATTGTAGTAGTAGATAAAGATGGTCGGCTCTTAGCTGACTCATCAGAACCTGGGCCCGTTGAGAACTTGTCGAAAGAACAGGAAATCAATGAAGCTCTTGCTGGGGTTATTTCCAAGACAACCAGAAGCGATCCTGATAGCTTGAAAAACTGGATGTATGTCGCCTGCCCAGTGCGTTCTTCTGGTACTACCACTGGAGTAATTCGGGTAGGCGTACCTTTGACCGAAATCGAGAGAAGATTGAAGAAAGATCTTTTCGTCTTCCTTGAGATTATTTTGGCTACCGGTGTAGTTACTGTACTCATCAGTCTCTGGCTGGCTCGCCGAGTGAATAGACCAGTGCGTGAAATGAGTGCTCTGGCGAAGCAGATTTCTATCTCTGGTGACTTTTCGGCCTTCTTACCGGTACGCCGCCGTGACGAAATTGGTGAGCTTTGTTTGTCGTTTAACCAGATGATTGGCCGTTTACGTGAGCAAGAGCGAGTGCGCCAAGAGTTTATTTCTAATGCATCCCACGAACTAAAGACTCCGACGATGGCTATTGGCTCGGTGGTGGAAGCATTGCAGGCCGGTGCGGCTGAAGATCCGAAGCTACGGGTGCAGTTTCTTGGTTCATTGGAGCGCCTAGTAGATCGGCAAACCAATTTAATTCAAGACTTGCTAGATATTTCCAAACTTGATAGCGGCAGTGAGACTAACTGGCAGAGCGAGGTCAATATTTCGCAGGTGATCAGCGATGCTGTTGATCAAGTCAGGCCACAGGCTGAAAAGAAAGAGTTGGCTATTTCAACCCAGATAACCCTTGATAGTGGTGGTCAAGACTTGGTGCTGGTTGGCAATGCCAATCAATTGCAAAGAGCCTTGCTCAATATTCTTACTAATGCGGTGAAATACACTCCAGCCAATGGTTTTATTAACATAAATGTGCGCAGTATGGGGGGCGAACGGCTAGAGATTCGCATTCAAGATAGTGGTGGCGGCATTGATCCCGCCGATTTACCGCGAATTTTCGAGCGCTTTTATCGCGCTGACAAAGCCCGCACCAGAGAGAGCGGAAATCCTGGCGGTACAGGTCTGGGCTTGGCTATTGTGCGTGAAATTGTGGCCCGGCATCATGGCACGGTTGAAGTCGAATCGGTGGTGGGAAAGGGTTCAACCTTTGTTATTCTTCTGCCCCTTAGGCCAGACAATGCCTGAGATCAGTTAGAATTTGTCCATGACTGATGATAAAAAAGCGTTGAGAGATTTTGTTGCCAGTGCTCGTGCCTTAGCTCGAAAGAAGGCGGCAAAGCCCGCTCAGGCAGAGAATAGCGCTGCCACAGATATTACTGTCGAAGAAGAGCTAGTTTGTTGCAAAGGCATCGTACACATTGCCTATCGCGGCATTGCCGACGATCGCATGTATTTAAGCTATTCGCGTCAATGGAATGAGATTCGATTTTTTCGCCCCCATGGATTGAGAGTCTTTTGCGCTGACTGTCGCCATCGGGTGCTTTAGAGATCTCATGCTCAGTGCTTCCGAACGTGAGAGATATAGTCGCCATATTCTCCTTGAGGAGGTTGGCGAGGCTGGTCAGTTGGCCCTAAAGGCGGCTCGTGTTTTGATAGTCGGTGCCGGGGGGCTGGGCTCACCTGTTGCTGCTTACCTTGCTGCTGCGGGTGTAGGCACCATTGGTATTGTTGATGACGATGCTGTTGAGTTATCAAATTTGCAGAGACAAATATTGTTTTGCGAAGGCGACTTGGGTGTGGCAAAGGTTGAGGCTGCCTCGCGCAGAGTCAAGACTTGTAACTCTGGCATCGTTGTGCAAACTCATCACGAGCGCCTTGGCGCAGCTGGCGCTGAGGAGCTTATTTCTGCCTATGACCTGGTTGTCGACTGTAGCGACAATTTTGCCACTCGCTATGCCATTAACGATGCTTGCCTGCTACTGGGACGGCCTTTCGTTTACGGCTCTATTTATCGCTTTGAGGGCCAGGTCAGCGTTTTTTGCCAGCCTGGTGGGCCCTGTTACCGCTGCCTCTTCCCTGAGGAAAATGCAGCCGTAGCTAATTGTGCTGAAGCCGGCGTGGTCGGTGTTCTTGCTGGCGTGATTGGTAGCCTACAGGCGACAGAAGCGCTCAAGCTTTTGCTGGGAATTGGTGAGAGTTTGGTGGGCCGACTTCTGCTTTATGACGCTCTAGCTCTTGATTTTCGACTGCTCAAGTTAACCGCTAGCTGCAGTCTTTTTTGTTCAAATGGCTCGGGTCAGTCTCGTGATATTGCCGTTGCGCTCGGTTCGCGCGTGAAGGAAGAAGAAAGAGAGCCCGTCGACACTTGTCAAAGTGCCTCTGCTGTGGCTTCTACTTCAATATCGCCGGCTCAGCTGCGGCGAAGGCTTGATTCGGCAGAAACACTGCTATTGCTTGATGTGCGAACCGTCCAAGAAAATCGAGCCATGCGTTTTTGTGGTAGTAGGCTGATTGCTGTGGATGAGCTAGAGAGCCGCTATGGCGAAATTTCAAGTGAGCTTCCGCTAGTGGTTTATTGCCGCTCTGGCATTCGTAGTCGTCGAGCCGCGCAATTGCTGCGTAGTAAAGGTTATGAGCAGGTGCTCAATCTCAGCGGTGGAATACTCGCCTGGTATAGAGAATTTCAAGATCATTGGCTTGAAAGTGATGTGGCGATTACCTAGCAATTTGAGCCACCAAAGTGCATTTTTTTCGTAAGATAGTAAGAGCTAAGTCTCAAGTCTTCTGTAAGGTTTAAATACTCAAGAAGAATACTGCGATTTTGTGGGGCTGGGCGCCGCTGGCTGCGCTGAAAGGTACTGCGCTGATTACTGTGTCAGGATTGTGCATCTGGCCGGCCCGGGCTGCAGACTTCGAGCAAGGCTGTGAATTTTACAAAGCAAAGAGCTATGGTCAGGCTCGAATAAGCTTTGAGAAGGCCCTCAAGACTTATCCGCAGAATTGGCTCGTGCATTACTATTTGGCCAATACTTATTTGCTCTCTGGTCAGTCTGCTAAAGCTACAAGAGAGTATGAGGCTTGTTTGAAATGTAAGCCCGATGCCGCCACCACTAAGTATTGTCTGGATGCCGTGTTTAAGCTCACCGGGGTTGCTCCCCTAGCGCTAGATTCGTCAGCTGCGCCAGCACCGCTCACTGAGGGTGAGAGGTCGCCAGCGGCCGAGGCTAAGCCAGATGTAAAGGAAGCCGCTGCTCAAGCCATAATAGCGGCAGACAGGGCTCGCGCAGAGGAAATCTTAAAGCAGGCCAATGACGAGTGCAAAGCTATTCGCGCTGAGGCCAAAGAGCGCATTGCTAATGGCAAATTTACGGGCAATCAGTGGTTCCGCAAGCCCGATGGTACTCGCTACATCGATTTGCGTAATGAAGAAAAGGACGCAATCACCAAAGAAGCTGAGGACCGTTGCGAAGCAATCATGCGGACGGCTGAGATTAGTGCCTCCCGCCTGCAACATTAGGGCTTGGTCTATTCTTAATCAACTCTTCCACTCAATCTAATGTACGCGTTCTTTGGTCGTGATAAGACAAGGCATGCTTTATTGGCTTTGTAGCCAGCACGTGACATTAGGCGGTAAGCAAATCAGCGAAGGAGAGAGAAATGGAAACGTTAGTAATAATCGGCTACGACGACATGTACAAAGCTCAAGAAATGAGAGTGAAGTTGGCAAGGCTTGAGAGAGAGTATCTGGTCGATTTGGAAGATGCCGTGGTTGTTGTACGTGATTTGAAGGGCAAAGTTAAGCTGCATCAGATTGTCAACACTACTGCTGCCGGAGCTCTTGAAGGTGGATTCTGGGGCACATTGATTGGCTGTTTGTTCTTAGTGCCAATTTTTGGTATGGCCTTGGGCGCTGCAACTGGCATGATCACTGGGGCTCTTGAAGATCTTGGCATCAAAGACGATTTTATGATTGAGCTTGGTCAAACCATTAAGCCTGGTACTTCAGCTCTTTGTGTGCTGATTCGCCAAATGACTACTGACAAAGTGCTAGAAGATTTGCAAGGCACTGGCGGAAAAGTTCTCAAGACAAACTTGTCCAAATCAGATGAAACTAAATTGCAAGAAGCTTTGACTGCTCATAAAGCCGAAGCTGCTAAGGCCGAAAGCGCTGCGGCAGTTTAGAGCTGGCGTAATCTAGAGCTGGCCAAGCATCGAGCTAACTCGTAGTCTTCATTTAGCTAGACTCTTGGACATTTAGCTACTTTCAGCTACTTTCAGCGACATTTTGCGACTTTCTTTCTTTTGCATTCAAAGAAGGAGCCTTCAGGCGAAGGCTCCTTTTTGCTTGTGTCGGACATTGATAATTTTTGCGGCTATAGCTGCAGTTGCTGATGCTTTCTGTCGCAGCGATATAAGCGGCGAAAAGCTTGCACCAGATTTATGACAACGCAATAGGAAAAGGCCAGCATTTACTTCAGGAAGAAATGCTGGCCCACTCTCAAATATTGCGCCAATTGTTCAGTCGTATAGTCAAGCGCAGCAAAAGTGCCTGCGATTGCTAAATGCTTGCAACTCCTAAGAGTGCTCCACTTCAGCCACTAGTGACTTACGCAATGAGCTGCCAGATTTTGAGATTAGCTCTTCAGCTTGCACTCTTCCAATTTTGCGTTTGAGCATCAAGATTGCGGTTTTAGCTTGACCATTAGAAGCCACCAAAGCACCTTCTGCTATTGGTCTTTGCACATCGCAAATGAGAGCAATAATTGATACGGCGCGCTCTCTTAACTTCTCGTTGGTTGGTTTTAGGTCAACCATCAAGTTTTCATAGACTTTGCCCAGTCTTACCATGGCGCAGGTTGAAAGCAGGTTGAGTACCATTTTCTGGGCAGTACCTGCTTTCATTCTGGTGGAACCAGTCAGTGCCTCGGGGCCCACGACTGGGGCTATAACCACATCACAAACTTTGTTCAGGGGAGACTCAAAATTATTGACGAGCCCGATTGTCGCGGCTCCTTCTTTCTTCGCCATCTCAAGGGCGGCGATAACATAAGGAGTGCGACCGCTGGCTGTGATGCCTACTACGGCGTCTTTGGCTGTGATTTTGACATTAATAGCGTCTTGTTCACCTAGCTCTCTTGAATCTTCGGCGTTTTCAAAGGAGACAAACATTGCCTCTTTGCCGCCAGCGATACAAGCTTGAACCATTTGGCGATCGACACCAAAGGTGGGGTGGCATTCGGTGGCGTCTAGCACGCCCAGGCGGCCGCTGGTGCCGGCTCCGAAATAAATTAGGCGACCACCGGCTTTGAGCTTGTCGACAATTAAGTCAACGGCTTGAGCGATTTCGGGGTTGACCTTTTCTACTGCCTGCGCAACTTCAAAGTCTTCCTTCTGTACACGATTGACCAGATCTTTTGTATCGAGAATATCTAGGTCATTGGTGCGAGAGTTTCTTTCTTCGGTCACCATCTTCGTGAATTCTTTGGCGTAACCCATGTCGTCCGTCCTAGTCTTGCTTAGTTGCCCAATCTTAGTTTCCAGTGTCTTGTCCCCGTTGTTCATAGATTTTATATTCTACAAATGAAGATTCTATCAAGCTTGCTATGGCTATGCACCCTAATTTTGCTGTTTAGTGATTCAACTTTGCATATGCTGACTCTTTGATGTGATGTTGCACTCTTGAGCGTTTCTGGAATTTGCCGTCACCCTTGCGACCGACATATTTGCAATTTTCGATTACTACTTTGCCTCTAGAAAGCACTGTTTCGGCTACTCCCTGAACTTCCATTCCCTCGTAGCAGCTGTAGTCGACCCGCATGTGATGAGTCTCTGCGCTAATAGTCACTTTCTTATTAGGGTCGAAAATGACGATGTCAGCATCTGAGCCAACGGCAATAGTACCCTTTCTGGGGAAAAGTCCAAAGATTTTTGCTGCTGCTGTGGACGTGATCTCAACAAATCTATTCAAAGTGATGCGATTGCCCACTACGCCGCCATTGAAAATCAGGTTCATGCGATGCTCAACGCCCGGCCCGCCGTTAGGAATCTTGCTGAAGTCGTCTTTGCCCAGTTGTTTTTGGTCTTTGAAGCAGAAGGGGCAGTGGTCCGTGGAAACTACCTGAAGGTCATTCATGCGCAGACCTGTCCAGAGTTCGTCTTGATTCCACTTCTCGCGCAGAGCCGGTGTCATTACATATTTTGCGCCCTCAAAGCCAGCTTTCTCGTAGGCTGTATAGTCAAGGAAAAGATATTGGGGGCAGGTTTCGGCAAAGGCTGGAATGCCTTCATCTCGCGCTTCTTTGACGCGCTTTAGGGCGTCATGGCAGCTTAAGTGCACAATATAAACAGGAGAGCCAGCCATTTCTGCCAGTCTGATAGCGCGATTGACCCCTTCAGCTTCGGCCTGGGTTGGTCTGGTCAGGGCGTGATACTTTGGCGCTGTATGGCCTTTTTCGATGGCGTAGCGAACAATTTCATCAATAACGATACCGTTTTCAGCATGCATACAAATCAGGCCGCCTTCTTCGCCTGCGGCACTCATGCCTCGGAAGATTGTGGCATCGTCAACCAGTAGAACCCCGGGATAGGCCATGAACATTTTGAAGCTAGTGACTCCTTCGTCGTGAATCAGCTTTTTCATTTCGCTGATGCGTTCACGTGGCAAGTCAGTTGTAATCATGTGGAAGCCATAGTCTATGGCTGCTTTGCCGGCTGCTTTTTCGTGCCAGGTGTCGAGGGCTGTGTAAAGTGACTGGCCTTTGGCCTGGATGGCAAAGTCAATAATTGTGGTGGTTCCGCCGTGGGCCGCAGCAAATGTACCGGTTTCAAAGTCATCAGCTGAGGTTGTTCCGCCGAAGGGCATGTCCATGTGGGTGTGAGCGTCGATGCCCCCGGGGATCACATAGCGGTCTTTGGCATCGATAATTTTGTCGACATTGGGCTCAAGATGGGCCAGTGACTCACCGATGAGAACAATCCGTTCGTCTTCGACTAGAACGTCGGCGTAGTAGTCATCGACAGCAGTGATGACGCGACCATTCTTAATCAGTGTCTTCATGGATTTCGGATCCTCTATTTGGCGTTCACCGGTTTAGCCGGATTATATATAGTCGAGGCTTTCCAAGGTCGTGGAATTGGAGTTTTCAAGCTGCGATTTAAGCATTTGACAACGGTGGATGGTATTTGCCTTTGGTTTCCCCTGAAGCAATCCCCGATTGTATGTTTGAGTGATAGCACCTTATCTGGTGGCAATTTGTATTGGTGCTACTAGTGTTTAGAATTAGAGGGGCGATTTGAGAAAGAGGTGAATTGGATCTAAGCGTATAGACAATGTATGGACAGGTTGTGAGTAAAGGGCAGTAATGACAACTCTGGAGCATTAAGGTTTGCCAGGTCGTCTAGTCAGGAAAAATTTAATTTATGCTGGCTTCGTTCGGCGCAAGAGCAGGCCATTCGCCGGGCTGCTGAATTGAAGCAAAAGTCTTTATCTGCCTTCATCCTTGACCATGCCTATAAAGCCGCTCAGCAAATTTTGCACGAGCAGGCTCGCTATAACTTTTCTTGGAATGAGGAAAGCTGGAAGCAATTTCCCGATGCTTTGGACGCCCCGACTCTGCCTGCTAAAGGGCTGAGAAAGCTAATGAATACTCCCAGCGTCTTTGAGAGGAATGTTTGATGGATTCTCCGTGTCCGTTGGACAGGGGTCTCGATCGGTCTTCCTTTGGCTGTGGAGAGCCTGTGCTCAACGACTATCTCAAGAAGTTTGCCAGGCAGACGCAGGATAGAGATGGTGCCAAGACCTCTGTCGTTCTGGCGCAGAATCAAGTAATTGGCTATTACACTCTGGTACTTGGTTCCGTCGAATGGGATCATTGCCCAGAAGTCGTTCGTAAGGTTCTAGGCAAATACCCCTTGCCAGTTCTAGTAATCGCAAGGTTGGTAAGCGGATGCATAGATGTGGGCTGCGGGTTGCGCTCTTTAGTAAAGCTGGATCGATATCGGTATGAGTTCGTGATCAATAAAGCTAAACCGATATCGGTATGAGTTCGTGATCAATAGAGCTAAACCGATATCGGTATGAGTTCGTGATCAATAAAGCTGGACCGATATCGGTATGAGTTCGTGCTCAATAAAGCTGGACCGATATCGGTATGAGTTCGTGCTCAATAAAGCTGGATCGATATCGGTATGAGTTCGTGATCAATAAAGCTAAACCGATATCGGTATGAGTTCGTGATCAATAAAGCTAAACCGATATCGGTATGAGTTCGTGATCAATAAAGCTGGACCGATATCGGTATGAGTTCGTGCTCAATAAAGCTAAACCGATATCGGTATGAGTTCGTGATCAATAAAGCTGGACCGATATCGGTATGAGTTCGTGATCAATAAAGCTGGACCGATATCGGTATGAGTTCGTGCTCAATAAAGCTGGATCGATATCGGTATGAGTTCGTGATCAATAAAGCTAAA
>CALRQI020000011.1:0-226251 GCA_943370275.1 bacterium Ga0077546
TCTTCGACTACATCGAAATCTTTTACAACAGGAGGCGTCTAAATTCAGTGTTAGGATACGTTTCACCTGAGGAATTTCTCCTTAAAGGTGAAACAGCGGCCTAGAACGATTTTTCTAAGACCGCTGTCCACTGTTTTTGGTACAGGTCAAAAGTCAATGAAGTCCGCAAAACTACACGAGCCAAGCAATAGCGCCCTTCTTCCAGCACAAGCAGCAAGCGCTATCGCTTGTTACTATGGGAAAAGAATTCTCCTAGAAAGCTCCATCAACACCATGACTTTGACTAAAGTGACAAAAGCACCAGTACTTAGAACTGCGCCAAAACTAGGACCAAGACACACCGTACTCATAGCTATTTGTTTTTCAGCAATTACACTTGGACTATACGTCTTCTCAATTTTATGGCGAGTAAGCTTTGCCGAAAAACATCTATTTGGCTACAGCAGACTAATTCCACTTTCCTGGCACAAGCAGATACCAACAGAACCAGGAAACGCCTCCACATTCAATGAACTGACAAGCCCATACAATCGCAACGGCAAGACGATCCACGTATACAAGCAGCTAGTTAATAGCTTTCAACACGCATACGGCTCCGCTCTGGCGGCCTATGAATTAGGTGAAGTTCCGGCCGACCTATTATTCCGCGCCAACGAATACGCTGAGGCCATCACTTCCAAAGTATCAGGAACACAAAATTGGTACTTAGACACCAAGAAAGATTTGCACAACAATGCCATTGGCCGAAGCATTGGTCTACAGGCAAGAACCCTCGGTCTCAACGGCCTAGACGCCGAGAAATATATCATTGCCGAGACTCTGAAGGCCGCCGAAGACGGTCGTATCTATAACCACTTCTTAGACAAGAGAACCCTGCAGTTACCGTCTCTGGAAGAATATGGCTGCCCAGGGCTATTCGAGATTCTCAGCCTGCGCAGCACAACACCGCTAGTTAAGTGACTACTGTTCTTCAGCAAGCAATTCTTTCTTTGTAGTCTCAACAAAGCGAGCGAACATGCCCATGCTTAGCTCTTCAATAGTGTCTGGGGCAAACTGTGAATCACGCAAACGCCACGACATGCCTTGCTCATTCACTTTGATTTGCATAACTCCAACCGGTGCAAACTCTGTTTCGACCAAACTAAGCGCCATTACCTGTGATACTGGCACAATGTAAAATTCGATTTGACTGCCGCTGCCACGAATGACAAGACTATGGCGACGATTAGCTAATCTGGCACGGAAGAAAGTCGCTGTATCCTCAGCTTCACGCTTTCTATTAACACGGGTCACTTCAGTCACTTCACCAAGAATCGATGATGAAATTTGCAAAGCTGTACCAGCGGCAACTTTATTGTACTCAAAGGCAAACCAGCGTAAATCTTGGAAAATTTTGTCTACCAGGTAAGAAACAGCCGAGCGATAGAGACTAGCCTTCATCTCATCTTCATAGAGATCATCGCGCCGACCGTTGATGAAATCTTCAGACTCAGCCTTAAGCTCGTCCATCCAATTGAGCACTGTTGAAGATCTTTCACCGCCGGCTCCGCTCAAAAACTGCTCTGACAGGTTAACGTGGGCCTGGTAAGCGCCACTAGTGCTGGGCTCAGGCTTGTCACTGACCCCATGGCCAAACATTCCTCTGTCGATGTTCCGAGGTAGAGAAGCTTGAGCAGCAGGATGGATATCCACAAACTTGCGGGTTTCTTCGCGACTCAAGTGCTTGCTAGCGACAGACTTACCGACCGAACGTGAATTATTACGTACCATCATTTGCTCTCCAATTTCCCGCAGGAACTCCTAAACCAATCCCAAAAGCCATTTTCAATAACCATCCACACTCTTATTGTGCTCCCGCCGCGCCAATACGTCATCGACGAAAGGGTATTAGCGAAAGTGTGTATATAAATATGCGAGAATTGGAACCATGTCAGAACAAGTACTTAATTTCCACGTTGTCACGCTCTTTCCAGAGCTAGTTAGCGGTTACTGCCAAACCAGTATCATCGGCAGAGGTGTCAAAGCTGGCCGCCTCACAGTTCAGGCGTACAACCCTAGAGATTTCGCCACTGATAGTTACCACAAGGTTGACGATACCCCCTATGGCGGTGGAGCCGGCATGGTGCTTAAACCAGAGCCGTTCTTTGCCTGTGTCGAAAGTATTGCCCGTCCCCCAGGCTCCCCGGTGATTTTAATGACACCACAGGGCCAGACCTTTAACCAACGCATGGCCGAAGACCTCAGCAAAGAAACAGACATCACTTTTTTATGCGGCCACTATGAAGGCTTCGACGAGCGCATTCGCAGCCTGGCTACGGCCGAAATATCAATCGGAGACTTTGTTTTGACCGGTGGGGAACTACCAGCTTTGACCATAATCGATGCTGTGGGCAGATTGATACCAGGAGTATTGGGAAAAAGTATTTCCCTCAGTCATGAATCTTTTAACGACGGCTTATTAGAAGGGCCCCATTACACGAAACCAGCTGACTTTCGCGGCATGGTGGTGCCTGATGTTTTGCTTTCGGGAAATCATGCCTTAATTGCCAAATTTAGGCGGCAAGAACAGCTCAGAGTAACATTTTTGAATCGCCCAGACCTGCTTGAAAGAGCTGACTTGCAACTGGACAAAGAAGATAAGAAGTTCTTGAGAAAATTGCAAGAAGAGTTATAATATTGCCTTAGCCTTTGGTAGGTTAGCTCCATATCTGGTGCACCGATGTCTCAAGCAAAGCAAGTTACAGAGCCAATTGCGGAACAAAAGAGACCGTTGCATAACGTCTTTGAAGAGAAAATTACCGTTCACCCTCTGGTACCACTGGCAAGGGCAGCCTCAATTCTTCGCACCGATCCAATCTTGCTTAAAGAACGTCTGGCAAGCGGTCAAATCAAAGGCGAACAGCGACCAGACAGCGACCCAAGCAGTCAAAAGAATAGCTGGTTTATATACGCCAGTGAGTTTAATCGCCTCCTAAACGATCAGCTCGCCCGCTATGAAAACAGAATAAGCACCGAGGGCCTCGACCAGTTTTTTGAAGCCAAAACCGCAACAAGCAACAATACTAGCCAGAAAAGCGCTGAACACAAAGTAGCCGATCAACTATTTTCTCAATCACAAGAAACTGAGCAACAAAGCCATAATTCCAATTCTACAGACAGCACAATTGATCAGCCTGACACCGAACAAGACAGCGATGGTGAAGTGGTGGCAGATGCAGACGTTCAAGTAAACTTTTCAGTGAACGAATCCGACGACGTCATTCATATCGAAATCAATGACCCTAAGCAGCGCAATCAAGATGCTGAAATCGGCCACGAATCGGCTATACAGCTAATTAACGAACTGGCCAGCAAACTCGAGGCTTCGACTTACAAAAACGGCTACTTAGAAGCTCTTCTTGAGGCTCAGGCAGAGCAGATCAAACTCCTTCCTGACCTTCAGGCACAAGCTAGCAAAACAGCTCTGCTAGAAGCTGAACTACAGCTGCTACGCCAACAAGCTAACGCCAAGAAAAGCTGGCTTGGCTCCTTCGCCAGTTGGTTCAGCAGCAAAGCCTAAAATACAAAGCCAAATCGACGAGCCGAAGAGTTGAATTGGCAGATCAAGCTCAAAAGCAAATACCTTCTTGACACACAATAGACGACTGGTCTATTATCTGCACCTTATAGAGTTAGGAGCCAAGAAATGAAAGTTTTGATTGTGCACGCCCATCATGAACCTAATAGTTTTTGTTCCGCACTAAGCCAGCATGCAAAAGCCGAGCTAGAGAAGAATGGCCACACAGTTATTTTTTCTGACCTACATGCACTGAAATTTGATCCAGTCTCGGACCGCCGCAACTTCACGACTACCAAAGACTCCAACTACTTAAAACAGCAACAAGAAGAGATGAATGCCACCGCAAACAACGGGTTTGCGCCTGAGCTAGAAAATGAAATTCGAAAGCTAGAGGAGTGCGATGCCGTGCTCTTCTCTTTCCCACTATGGTGGTTCGGCATGCCAGCCATACTAAAAGGTTGGTGCGACCGCGTTCTAGCCATGGGAAGAGTCTATGGTGGTGGCAAACTATACGAGAATGGCATTGGCCAAAGCAAAAAGCGGGCAATGATAATTATGACCACCGGCGGCGGACCCAGCGCCTATGATGGTTGGGGCATGAATCCAGCGATGCAAAATCTATTGCAGCCAATTCAACACGGAGTTTTTTGGTTCAATGGCATTCTGCCTTTAGAACCATTTATTGCCTGGTCACCAGCACGCATATCGGCCGAAGAGCGCGAACAATTCCTCGCGCAGCTGACTGTGCGAATCAACTCTCTATTCGAAGAACAACCAATTAAGCTACCGCCACTGTCTGATTTTCCAAATTTCGGCAGTGACAGCAAAAATCGCTATCAAGTTGTAATCAGTCGCAAAAATCCAGTCGATGAAAAATACAAATCACTAGTACCGGCCGAATCTCAAGTAGTGAAAGAACTAAAACGTGAAGGGCTGCTCCTCGACTTTGACATGAGCGACAGCGAAGACCCAGAATGGCGCGCATTCTTAAAAATGCGCGCTAGTGACGACGGCGAGTTGAAAAAACAACTTGATCGGCTGCCACTTGCACCATATTTTCACTTCGACATCACCAAAATAAAGCCAGTTACAGAGCTGTAGACTATACAAACTCAAATTTTTGCCATATCCCAAGGATTGACAGTGGGAACCCCAAGCGCGATGAACGGCGCAGTATCTCTGGTCGCTACAGTAAAACCATGAACAACAGCGATTGCGCCGATTTGCCCATCTGGCATAGAAACAATTTTTCCGGCAATGCGAGCTTTGCCAACAATGGCACCATAAGCGATGGCTGCTTGTTCATCGAATGGCAGTACTCGCGCACCAAAGAGTTTGCCCACTAGGCCCCCAAGATCAGCTTTAAGTGCAGCCTTTCGCTTGCCCGCAGGTAAAATTTCAACACCAATTAGAATCTCAGACAAGCTGATAGCCGTCAAATAAAGAGTTTCAGCTGATTGTTCATCCAGCCACGCCACAACTGCAGGATTGCGGCCAACCTTCACAACCTCCGAAACAACGTTTGTATCAAGAATCATCATTCAAAAGTTGCTATGCGAACAGATTCTTTGTTTCGCGAAATTGCCAAGTCAAGCTCATACTTATCACCGAAAGCAGCGAGCTCTGAACCAATCTTAATTCTCTCCTTGGGACGCACCGCATCTTCTAGAATTGCTCGAATCTCTGCTTCTGTGCTACGCCCGTTCTGAGCCGCACGTATTCTCAGGGCTCGGTGCGTTTCATCAGGTAAATTGCGAACTATTACTGCAGCCACTGTGACTTCACCTCGATATCATTGATATCAAAGATATCACCAATAAACAAGCAATGTCAAGAACAACAACCTCGAGCGAAAGTTAGGGCTATCCTACTTCACACTGCGCTGTGTAGCCGAGGTAATACAGTGGCTCCAAATCGGAGCGCAAGACTGACCAATAGCCACTAAGCCAGCCATAAAAGCTGGAAGAACTGCATACTCAGCCAGCAATGAAATTACAAGTGCAGGCAGCAAGGCCAAGCCTATATGCATGGCGCAAAAAACAAAGCCGAAGTACCACATGGTCGTAAACCAAAAATATACTCGCCAATTGCTCAAATGCAGCTTGTCTTGCAAAAGCGCATTGGCGGCATAAATTCCAAAAGTTGCAAGACTGGCTAAAACGAGAAGAACAATCAGCACCCAATCACTGTTATTGCGCAGACGATTGACCTCGGTGCGCACGTTGCCAGCCTCAAACTTGCGATCGTTGCGCTCTAAACAATCAGCATAAACAACAAGAGCTGAAGCCAGACGAAAATCGTCTTTGATTGGTGCCTTGCTCAACATTTGACACTCTTGTGCCAGTGTTTCCACAGCACTGTCTCTGTACCCAGCCCGCTCGTAGGCAGTGGCCAATCCTTCTAGGGCAGCGATATGCCTCGGGGCACCAGCCCAGAGTCGGGACGATTCAGCGCTGGCTGCTTGATTGAAATAGCGAATGGCTTGCTGCGGATCTGTACTCAAAAGCTTTCGGCCTTCTTCGCTGTAACCCTCGGCAGTAACCCTCTCTGTCGCCGCTGTGGCAGCAACTATAACCAAACCCAGCGCTACTCCAATCAAGATAGTTTTACCAGAAGGACAATGCCACCAGTCTTTCAAAGTCGGCAGCTGCAGAGCTTCGACCTTCCACTTGTCCGGCATTAGTTTGTCCCAAGAAAAATAAGTGGGCAAGCGCTGCTCTTGTTGCTTTACGAAACCAACCGCATTAGTGTCAGTCTCGACAGCACGAACAAAATCAGTTGAAGTGCTGTAGGTAAAAGTTTTGGCTGTTTTGCCAGTTTTACTAACAGGGCTATTTGCAGTATTCGCCGAACTGGCTGACTTAGAGGTATCCACAGGAACACGCAAGGCAGGCTTCGCCTCACGCTCGCGACCAATGGTCATTTTCTTCCTAGGCGAATACATCTTTGCCTACGTCCCGATTTGAGCTTCATAGCCGAAATGCCGAAATAGTCGATTTCAAGCCATACCTAGGGCTTCCTCTTGGCATATACCCCAAAAGTTCTAAATTAATTCAAAACATTGGAACCAAAGTCGACCGCGGCAGTCTAAATCAGCTCGAAGAATGTGCTAAGCATGCACTAGGAGAATCAATGGCTACCCTTGCCCAGACTATACAAATTGCCCAAGATGGTAGAAAAATTCAGAGTGTTCAAAAATCGGCACAAGCTTCCTCTGGCTCACCACAGGCCATTCGCCACCTTCAAATAGCTCCCGCCTGCAGCAACAAAGCAAAAGTTCAGGCTCCAGCTCAGGTATCTAGCAACATTGGCTTGATTGAGCTAGATGTAGCCTTAACCAGGCTAGCAATACGCCATTCAAATTGTGTCAACAGTGGCAATAGTGCCAACAACCCAGTAAAGAGAGAACAAGAAACCTCTCATGACTCCGAAATAGTCTTTTTTCGTTGGGGCCAATCACACAACAAACGCTCATTCGCACTAAATGCTGACGGCAGTGCTCAATATATGGTGAAAATGGGCGAGACCATTATCACCATTGTCGAATGTTTGCTACGAGAGACACACCGCATGTTCCCCACCTACGAACCTTCTTACCGAGAGATTCGCGCTGAGGTGAAAGCCTTGCGCCTGGCTAATCTCGATGCTAGAGACCTAGATCTTCTACGAACAGGCCAATGGGTAAGAATTCCAGCCATAGTCGTATGTGAAGCACTAACCGGCCAGGGCAAACTTTCCAACAGAGCTTGTGCTGTGGATAGTGCTTCTCTCGCCTAATTTATCGTTCGTCAAAAATTGAAGTAGCGCGTAAGCCGGGTTCTGTGTTCGACTGTCATCTATCTGGGAGTGCAGTCTCCTACACCCTCTAGCGGCATCAGCAACTTGAGATGGCGGGCCACCAGAACCTCAAGTTATACCTTCGCCTTGCACCTTCAGCGGGGTTTACCTAGCCAAGGCCTCTCGACCTTGCTGGTGACGCTCTTACCGCACCGTTGCACCCTTACCGCATTGCTGCGGCGGTTTTCATTTCTGTGGCACTATCCTCACGCTCACGCGCACTGGGAATTACCCAGCAACCAGCCCTATGGTGCCCGGACTTTCCTCATCGGCCTTTCGAGCCGACGCGACAGTCTGCGCTACTTCATCGCCGATTATACGACGAGCAAAAGATTTAATGCGGATTAGCTGCGCTAGATGTTATTAGCGTAAGCTCACGATAGACAGTTGCCAAGAAGAGTGTTACACCTTACATAGCAATTTTCCTTTGGAATCCAATTTGCTTCAACCGTTCACTTTCTGATTCAGAAAAGAGGCATGGAATGCACATCACACTAGACATGATATTTTTCGGGAGCTTTGCTGTTTTAGCCTTCGGCGCAACTGTTATTCACAGAATGCACTCAATACAACAGCTTCACCACAAAGGCGACGTTACTGCCAGCTATTGGGGAGCTTATGCCAAGCCCGGCGCAGAACCAAAGAAAGCTGAGAAGAAAAAATCACACTATCCCAAAATTACCGACAAAGGCACTTTAACTTTGCCAGCGGCTTCCAATCAAAATACCTCCTGCATTGCAGGAAAAGTGACCAGTCGTGGAAAGTAATAATTGATGGCACAAAGTTCGCTGAAGCGTCATCATATTAGAACGGCTGCCTGGGGAAAGCTTGGACATGAAAGATGCGAACGAACAGATAGAAGGGCAAACTGAACCGCAGTTTGCTGAAAGTCAGTTCGACGCCGTTTATGCCAAAGCTCGTGAAAGTGGCACCTACGGAGATTTTGCTACAGCCGCAAACGAATATGCCCAAGCTGCATTCGTCGCTCGTTCTTTTGGTGAAAGTGATGCCAGACTTTCGGACACATTAAGTCGACTGGCCTATTGTCGTTACCGACTCGGTGACCTCTCACAAGCAGAAGAGTCTTATCTTGAGGCCCTACGTTTACTAGAGACTTTCCACGCCCATACCCACCCTGAGCGACTGGCATCAGTGTTGTGGTCTCTGGCTGTACTGCTGTCAGATCTTCTGCGCTACGACGAATCAGAGAAATATTTCCGCCGCTCCATGGACGTATCAGAAAGCTGGGCTGGGCCAAAAGACCGCTTTGTCGCAGATTGCCTCTGGGGCTTGTCAAAATGCCTCACCAATAACGGCAAGTTTCTTGAGGCCGAAGGCGCCATTAAACGCGCAATTGCCATTTACGAAACACTACCTGAAAACTGCGATGAATATCTCTGTACAAATTATGCCAACCTGGGCGCTCTACACCTGCAGAGAGGAAGTTTTGAAAGCGCCTGCCAACACCTCACTAAAGCGGTCACTATGCGCCGCTCTTTGGCCGGTGACATGGATGCGGGGCTAATCAGCCTGACAAGTAAATTAGCGCTGGCTCTGATGCAGCTCAAGCGCCTTAAGGAAGCCGAGAAGTATCTGCGCATGTCTCTCAAAATTTCGCTGGCCATCTACGGTGAGAAAGATTTAGAAACAGCACGCAAATATATCGCCTTAGGCAATTGCTTAAACGGCCTGGCTAAGTGCCCGCAGGCGGAAAAAGCATTGAGCAAAGCTATCGTTGTGGTGCGGGCCCAAACCACTGACCCAGCCCTAACAGCCGCTTGCCTCTACGAGCTGAGCACAAGCTATCAAAAGCTCAACGAAAAAGCGAAAATGAAAAAGGTGCTAGAAGAGCTAGCTGAGCTTTATTCACAACCACACATCAAGCTGCCCAAACACACACTGTACGCCGATGCCCAACTAAAACTAGGGGCTATGTACGAAGAGGCTTGCTTGTTCAAGAAGGCACGAGTTTGCTATGAAGGCGCCCTAACCGCCCGGGAATCGGTCTTCGGCCAAGAGCACAAACTGGTAGCCGAATGCTTAATGCGCCTGGGTGGCTGCCTCTCTAAAATGTCGCAGCATGGTGAAGCGCAAGAGCTTTATCGCAAGGCTGAGACAATGCTGGCTGATTTGAAGAAGAGAGCTTAGTGCTTATGGCTGTGACCGCATCCACAAGCAAGCAAGCGCTTATTTAGCCACGTAGCACGCAAAAGCAGAGCGCTTGTCAAGACAGTCAAGGTCGTATGCAGCGCTAAATCAATATTCTCACCCAAAATGTTAGTAAAGAACATCAAGCAGGCCGCCATAGAAAACATAACAAGAACTCTCTTGTCTCGATGCTTCATCACACCAGGAAGCAAAACAGGCAAGCAAATTGCCAACACCATAATGCTAATTAGTTGATCGTTCAAACCATGAATGACGTTCTGCAAACCCAAGAAGGGAAGTACAGCACTGAGCACAGGAAGAACGACGCAGTCAAACAGACAAAGGATTGGAGCAGCAACAGCAAGAAAATCTGCTGCCGTCTTTAAGTACTGCCGAAATAAATCAACTGAAAACATCCAGAACTCGATTCTAACAATTGCTAATGGTGTCAACACTATCACCAAATGTACTACGGACCGTATCCACTTGCCACATAATCCACTAGAAAAAGTACCTACAATTCCAAGCCCAAATTTTGGGAAATCGAAGTGTCGAAGCAAAGCTTGCATAGCTGCGATAGGCTAGAAAGGCACGTTATCGATAATGAATTATCAGTAAGCTTTCACGGCAAGACTTTGTCTAACTTTTGGGATACTAAGGAGACGGAATGGAAACGATTGTCATTTTTACAGAGAAGAAAGCGCCTCGGGCGATTAGCGTACCCCAAAAATACGAGAAGATTAGCAACGTAAGCAATGCCTAGCAGAAGGGAAGAGAATTCCTGACATCGTTGCGAAACAGCTCTAAACTATCTAAGCTCAATGCATTCCTCAAAAACCTAATCTGCGACAAGAAACCTCCAAATCAAACCAACATAAATCGTTTTAACAACTCCTGCGACTCAAATGAGTCAATAATCGAAGCCAATTCATCAGAAAGCCAGCTATCTATGAAATCAAACCAAGAAGTTGCAGCGACCTGTTTGCCGGCAAATTTACCAACAATGTCGAAAAAAGCTTTCCTCACTTACGTTGTCTTGGCCTACCTCACCCAGGGTATAGCTCAACACTTCTGCCTAATCGCCCAACCACTTGAGTACTATATGCTCAAGACCTTAGCGATGAACGCCGCTCAAGTGGCAGCTCTGCTTTCAGTCTTGATGATTCCCTGGATGATCAAGCCTTTATTTGGCATCCTCAGTGACTCGTTACCCTTGCTAGGCTACCGAAGGAAGTCATATTTAAGCCTTTTCTACGGCTTGGCAGGATTGTGTTATCTATGCGCTGCAGCCGCCCAGTCGATAGAGCTATTAATGGCAGCACTATTTCTCACAGCAATGGGGATGGCAGCTGGCACAGCGATCATCTGTGGACTCACCCTAGAAGTTGGACGCCCAGACGCTGAAACACGAAGGTTTCAAGCCGTACAGGCAGTCAGCTACTACAGTGCCAACATTGGTTCATTCCTCCTTGGGGGCTACCTCTGTGGTAACCTAGCGCCGAGCACGGCCCTGTCTGTCGCCGCAGCAATCGCAGCTATTCCTTGCTTGATAACAGCTTGTGCATCTTGGCTGTTGGTGAAAGAAGAGAAGACTAAACTGAAACCACCATCAGTGAAAGCCTTACGAGAAAAACTAGCACCGTCAAAGTTTAAACGACTGCTCTATGTCGCTCTCTTTATGTGCTGCTGGAGCTTTAGCCCCGGTTTTGGCACCCCACTGTACTTCCACCAAACCAAAGACCTAGGTTTTGACCAGATATTCATCGGTCAACTGGGAGCCTTGTTTTCTGTCGGTATGATTGCTGGTGCGCTCTTTTACCGAAAGTTTTTGGACAAAAAGTGCACGCCGCACAAGCAAGCGAAAATTGCAGTCATCGTCGGCACCACTAGCACCCTAGCCTACCTGCTTTTAGGCTCACAAGCTTCGGCCATTTGTTTGGAGCTTCTTCGCGGGTTCGCTGAGATGCTAGCAATCCTTCTGGTCTACGGCCTAGCAGCCGATGTTAGTCCTAAAAAGTTCGAAAGTACTACCATCGCCATACTAGTGGCTGCCTACAACATCGCCGAACAAATCTCAATCAACGTTGGTGCTTCGCTCTACACCTTCGTTTTCAAAGATGGCTTTGCACCGCTCATTGTGGTCAGCGCTATCACCACCCTCGCTTGTTGGTTGCTAATTCCGCTTCTACCTGAAGCAGACCAGCATTTAGAGCCAGCGAAACCATAAGCGAAAGTAGTCGCTTTTTCTTTTTTCTAAAACCAAATCAGCCAGACCTGGAGCCAACAAAAGCCCCAAGAATCTGTTCGAGCTGATTTCAACAAACCAAGGAACTATCCAATGGAAAACCTCGCAATCGCCTTGCTTGCGGCACTGGCCGTGAGCGCTGTCTCATTTATCGGTGTGGCAACATTCTCGCTCACCGGAGACAGACTCAAGAAAGTCATCAATCTGCTTCTCAGCCTGGCGGCTGGTGCGATGCTCGGCAACGCTCTCTTGCACCTCTTGCCTCACTCACTCGAGAACGCCAAGCACAATCCACCCGCCATTGTTCAGGTGGTGCAACCCAAGCCGACCGACACAGCCGTGAAAGTCGGAGCACCAGAGCACGCTGATCATGCAGATCACGATCATGATCACGACCATGACGCTGCCGCCCACAAGGACGCTCCCAAAGACGCCCATGCTGGCCACGATCATGACCACGACCACGACGCTGCTGCCCACAAGGGCGCTCCCAAAGACGCCCACGCCGGTCACAACCACGATCACTCGTCGCTCTCCGTCTTCGCGCTGTTGCTGGCCGGTTTCCTCGCTCTTTTCGGCCTGGATCTTGCCCTGCTGACGCGGACTCACAAAGACGATGAATGCGTCAAGCCTCTCGGCTATCTGGTCATGCTCAGTGACGGGCTGGAGAACTTCCTCGACGGCCTCGTCATCGGCGCGGCCTTCCTCGTCAGCATCCCTGCAGGCATTGCCACCACCATTGCTATCTTCTTGCACGAAGTGCCGATGGAGCTTGGTGACTATGCAGTTATGAGGCACTCTGGTTTCTCGAGAAAGAAGGCCTTGCTGCTCAACTTCGCCTCCGCCATGGTAAACGTCGTCGGTGTCGTGCTTGCTTTCACTCTGGGCAGCGCCCTGCCTGGTTTCTCGTCTATTGCCACTCCGTTTGCAGCCGGTGCAATTCTCTATCTTGCAGCGACTGGGCTTCTGCCGCAGATCCGCATGCAAGGCACCAGCAAACAGAAAGCTTCTTATTTCACCATGACCCTTCTTGGTGTGGCACTGATGGCGCTGATCTTGCTGATCGAATAGTGCCCTCTGCCTAGCATCAAGCCAGGGCAACTAGAGAGGACTCTCACATGACTATCTCACCCTGGCTTACGAGCCTGGCGCGTCGCTCGCGCCGGGCTCTTTCTGCAGCCACAAGTTCGCCTGACCCGAGGCCCAGTTACACCACTTCGGCGGTATCCAGCGCTACCGTCGATAAAGATGGCAGCGTCAAGCTCCATACCAGCTCGGAGAAACTGATCTATCGACCCAAGGCCGGTAGCTCTCAGTTCACTGTCGGCCGCTTGGTCTTCACAGAGACAATGCGCCTTGGCCATGAAGAACAAATGCGAGAAAGCTCAAGAAAGGAGCTGCTCAAATACGAGTCTCCAGAACTACGAAAGATGATCGCGCCAATCTTGAAAGGATGGGCGTCGGCCAAAGCAAACCTCGATGTTCTTGAACTCGGACCGGCATATACAACTGCCATTCCAGAGGCTCTGAGCGAAAACCTGCGTTCATACCAGGCAGTAGACTTCTCGCAGCCTTACTTGCAAAAACAGAAAGAAATTCTCCAAGAAAATCCAGCTTTGGCCGCGCTTTGTCACATGACTGTCTCTGACATCTACGACCTCAACAAGGCAAAAGCTTCTTGCGACCTGATTTTTGCCAGTTGCCACCCGCCACTAGTGTCTTCGTCAATCGACGACAAATGCGCTGTGCTCGACAAAATACACGCACTGCTGAGAGCTGGCGGGACTTTCGCTCTCTTTCCCTGGTACTTCAGTGAACAGCCACAAGCTGTCAATCGGCATCTACTGCAACTGTTCCAAGTGAGGCAAATCGCCTATCAACACGACTGGCGTGCGCGCTTGTTCCTCATTCTTGAGAAGCGCTAGCTCACTTCCTTTCACAACTTACAGCAAAAGGAAAACTATGATCACTCAAACCACTCGCATCCCGGTGACTATCGTCACTGGCTTCCTCGGCTCGGGCAAAACTACCTTGCTCAATCACGTGCTCAACGGTGCCCACGGAAAACGCATAGCGATCATCGAGAACGAATTCGGTGAAGTCAGCATCGACGATGCTCTGTTGGTCGAAAGCAATCAGACCATTTTCAAAATGAGCAACGGCTGCCTGTGCTGCACCATCAACGGAGACCTAGTGCGCACACTGACGGAACTGATTGCCCGTCGCAGTGAGTTCGACTACGTTATCATCGAGACCACTGGCGTTGCCAACCCCGCACCGGTTGTTCAGACCTTCATGGTCAATGAAGACATCGCCGAAGCATTCGCTCTCGATGCTGTAGTCACCACCATCGACGCCAAGCACATCGGTGAACACATCGAGAACAAGGAATGCAAAGAGCAAGTCGCTTTTGCCGATATCCTCATTCTCAACAAGCTTGACCTTGTCACCACCGATGAAGCCGAGGCGGTTGTCACCAAGCTGCGCAGCTTGAACGGCCTTGCTGTCATTCACAGAACCGAGCGCAGCAATATTGCACTCGCTGCAATTCTCGACCAGCACGCCTTCTCGAGCGAAGCAGTCGGCGAAGACCATGACGAGCACAGCCACGCCCATGAAGGCTGCGGACATGACCACCACGGCGAGACCTGCGACCACGATCACGGGCATCAGCATGACAATCACGATCATGCACACGACCACGATCACGATCACGGGCATCTCCACTCGCATCATCACGACGACGACGTGCAATCAGTTGGCTGCGTACTGAGCGGTGACATCGACAAAGCCCGCTTCAACACCTGGTTCGGCCAGCTGATTCAGAACAACGGCGACCGGCTCTATCGCTGCAAAGGCATTCTCAGCATCGCCGGCGAGACCAATAAAACGATCCTTCAGACCGTTCATCGCGTGGTGGAAGTCACCAGCGGCAGTGCCTGGAAAGAAGGCGAACGCCTGAGCAAGATTGTCTTCATCGGCAAAGACCTCAAGCGCGACGAGCTTCTGGCTGGGTTCAAGGGCTGCGCCATCCAGGCGTAACCAATCACGTTCCAAGCTCGATCAATCATTCACAACTAAGTAAGGTCAAACCTATGTACGACTGGATTATCATCGGCGGAGGAATTCACGGAACCTTCCTTGCCAACTTCCTCACCACGGCTCTCGGTTACCGCTTCGACAAGGTAGCTGTACTCGACCCCCATGAGGAGCCCTGCTCTTTGTGGAAACAGACAACCAAGAACACCGGCATGGTGTTCTTGCGTTCACCTGGTAAACATCATCTAGGGTTGCATCCCAACGCCCTGGATAACTACGCTAATCTGCCCTCCGTCAAGCCCCGGGCAATGACCTTGGGTGATTCCCGGCGCCCGTCTCTCGAGCTCTTCAACAGCCATATCAGTTATCTGGTAAACCAATTTGGGTTGAAGAGAATGTTTCATCAGGCGCGAGCCTCTGCTATTCGCGAGATTGCAGAGGGTCTGGCCATTGAGACCAATGTCGGCACCTTCGAGACCAGACGAGTGATTCTTGCTCTCGGGCAATCAGAGTCACCGTTGATGCCAGCTTGGGCGTACAAGCTGAGATCGAAGGGAATCGAGGTGAAGCACGTCTTTGCCTCTGATTTCAATCTCAATGACTACAGCGGCCGCGACCGAGTAGCCATTGTTGGCGGTGGCATAACAGCAGCGCACCTGGCAACAAAGATAGGCGGCTACCAAAATCCGGTCGCCCTAGTCTGCCGAGACGTCATACCCACCAATAACCTGGATTTCGATCCCTGTTGGTTGGGTCCTGAATGCATGGAAGGCTTCAGCCAAATTAGCGACCCCGACGAAAGAAGGCGCGTCATTGATAAAGCGAGGCACAAAGGCACAGCCCCCCAAGACGTTCAAGAGAAGTTAGCAAGCGCGATCGAAACTGGTCGAGTGGTGCAAACCTTAGGGTCCGTTCAAAGGGTAAACTCTTACAGCGGCAAAGCCACCATTCATCTAAGCAACGGCAAGAAGGTTGAGTGCGATCGAGTCATTCTCGCCACCGGTTTCGAAAAGAACCGACCAGGAGGTGCATGGCTCGACTACACGGCTCTCAATCTCAATCTTCCGGTTCATCAAGGCGGTTATCCGTTGGTGGATCCTTTGCTGCGTTGGGGTCATCCACGCATCTTTGTCACTGGTGCCCTGGCTGAACTAGAGCTTGGGCCAGCGGCAAGAAACATCATCGGAGCCAAGCTTGCCGCTGAGCGGATTTGGCGCCTACACCAAATGTAACCAATAGAGGGCCATAGGAATGCTCCTGTGGCCCTTGAAACAGGAGAATACAATCATGATCAATTTCATTCCTAAAGCGTTTACTGGTGAAGAAGACACCTGTCCGGTGTGCATCGCCAGAGTGCAGCTTGAGGCAGCTCTCGAAGGTATTGAGCTTGCGTTTGTGGCGGCGCAGCCAACCGAAGGCAAAGAAAAAATTGCTGCCTACTTTCGACTGACAAAGCTATTCGCCGAGATGCAGTGCGACTATCGAATTGCCTTTGCCATCAATCTTTCGATTTGGTTTTCGGCTGAGCGCTACGGTCGAGCGAAGAAAGTACCAGATCTGCTGATGGCCTACGACGAGTATCGCGAACGTTCGGTCAATTCGTTTCAGGCCTATCGCAACGCTTCAGCAGAACTTTCGACGGTGCTTTCTTCTCCGCCACTGGCCGACGCCAATACAAAGCTTGCTGGCGCAGTCGAAGCCTTCTTTGTAGAAGTTGACAAATGGACGACAAAACGTCGCGAGGACGCCTTTAGCGTTCTCTGAAAGTTTAAGCAGGTTGGGCAGGCTGGGCAGAAGTCACTCTGCTCAACCTGCCCAATTCTTTTTTTTGCGAGGCAAGATAGACAATACCGCTACACCTGCAAACAGAGACTCCTTGTTGATAAAAAAATGCACCAGCGCAACTACGCAAGCTAGTAAGGTAGGGCTGAAGCATTCAATGAGGTGAGGTTAAATTCGCTCAGCCTACTCCCGCACAGCGTCGATGGTATCGTGAGCATTAGAAGCACCAATATAGCGAATCTTGATCAACGGACGACCGACGCGATCGGCACCTACATAACTAACACTTTTTAGCGTAAAGCCATCAGGCATACCTGCCAATCCGTGGCTTAGACTCATGTTTCCAGAACCATCTACGCTAAAGGGATGAGAAGCAGCTCCCTGGTTCAAGCCTTTGTAAGTACCACCACGGATTTCCAATGTGCCAATGTGAATGTACATTCCACCAGAAATCATATTGCACTGATACAAACCATCCGGGGGCGCTCCTTTACCCTTAGATTGATCAACCGGAGGCTTGTTCTGAGATGTACCTGGATTAGCAGGGTTCTGATTGCCGCTTTTTCCATTACCCGAACTAGGCACTACGCTTGGTGCCCCAGTACCGGCTTTGATCCACTCTTCTTTAACCACAAGAGTAAGACCATTGTGATCAAAATGCACGGCATACAACCCAGGAGAAATCATGCGCGCAATCGTGCCGTTATGCCAGTGTGCCTCACCAGGCGTATGAATATTGTTAGCACGCACTCTTGTACCAACAGAAAAATCTACAGCTCTTTGCGCGGCACTGCCAGTCGTCGCAGCAGTAGCGTTAAAGTTTCCGCTAGGAGCACTATTTATCGGATTGTTTGCGGTAGCGGCCTCTTCGGCCTTAGCCGGAGCAGCAGCCGCTCGCACCCATTTTTGGGGCACAAAATACTCTTCATTGGGGGCATACCCTTCCCTTTGATCAAGCCTCACGGTGCAGTTACCAGCAGCATCTACCTTTATGACAGTTCCAGGCCACCAGCTGGTTGGCATAGAAGTCGGAGAACATTCAACATGGCTGCCAACAGCCTGAGCACTGGCAATAGTATATGAGCTGGCAAAGATCAAACTAGCTAGTAGAAAATTATGCACGAACAGCCGGGTAACCAGAATCATCAATCGCCTCTCCAAATGGGGGGCAATTGTAGCAAAGGCAACTTACCTTCGTTGAAAGATTCAGACTTAGTTGAGACCAGCAGAAACTCTATAGAGCTAGCTAGTTTTCAAGCAATCTAGCCCATTTACTAAGTCATTTCCAGAATTAACGCTTTTTAGAAACAGCCTTAGCAAAAGAGGTACCGGCTTTAAATGCAGCTATTGTTTTAGCCGGTACGACAACAGACTCACCGGTTCTCGGATTTCTTCCGACACGCGCTTTGCGTGAACGAGAACCAAAGGCACCAAAACCAACCAGTGTTACCTTACGACCTTGAGAAACTTGCTGAATAATAGTTTGCATTGCGATATTGATGATCAATTCAGCGTCTTTCTTCGTAGTCTCTGCTGCGCTCGAAACAGCATCAACTAGTTCGGCTTTATTCAAGTCAAAATTCCCCCAAGTATATTATTGATTTTCTTCTTCAAGACGCGCTGAAACAAAGCGACTAAAATCACTATATGCCTTATCAGAATTTCCTAACTCTAAGTTTAAGCTGGCACGCTCCTGCAAAAACTCCGGCAGAGACTCCTGCTTAATGGCATCATTTATACAGCGAAGAGCATCATGGTACTTTCCAGCACCGCGAAGGATGCGTGTTTTCTCAAGCCATGCCTCAATTATAGATGGGTCTATATCTAGACATTTATCGAAGTCGCTCAAAGCAAATGAATCGTGTCCCAGCCTAAGCAGAAGCAATCCACGACCACAGAGGGCGTCAGCATTCTTTGGCTCTAACCTAATTGACTGATCAAAATCGCGCAAAGCTAAATTGCATTCATTGTAATCATCATAGACCAAAGCCCGGCCATACCAAGCATCGCTAGAATAAGGGTCAAGCTCAATTGCTCGGCTAAAATCTGCCACCGCTCCAGCAAAATCAAGAAGCTCAGAACGCAACTCGCCCCGTGATAAATAAGCACTGAAGAAACCTTTATCGCATTCAATGGCAGCGGAGAAATCGCGCAAAGCCTCTTGGTGCAAACCAAGCTCAGCACGACAAAGACCACGAAAATAAGAAGAAAAAACACAATCAGTGCTCTTTGCTAAGCGAATATTGAACTCGTGAATGGCGCTCTTGTAGTCACTCTTTAGAAAATAGATATAGCCAAGATAGTAATCGGCCTCGGAGATGAAAGGATAAAGCTTTTGAATTCGGCCGAAGCAAACTAATGCCAAATCAAGTCTCTCAGCCGACATATGCTCTAGCGCCAAGTCGAACAGAGTCTTGGCCTTAGAATCAGCTATATCAGGACAAGTTAGTACATATGGCGACATAAAGCTCTCAACTCCTATCAACTTCTCCCTCATTTAAACTCACTAGACCAGAACCTAAGCGAACCATCATAAAAGCTCACAGCTAGCTGATTCTTGAAAGGATTCCAGGCCAGTGCTGTCACAGCAGATTGACCACGAGCAACGACAACAGGAGCAGTTCTATTTCCCAAATCTGTCCGCCAAACATAGACTGCCCCAGACTGATCACCGCAAGCAAGCAAGTGCTCGAAAGGATGAAAGGCCATACTGGTCAATGGAGCCGTTGGGCCATTGAGTTTAGTCGGTTGTGCCGACTCAACTCGGCGATCATCGAACTTCCACACATAAGCACTATATTCACTACAAATCGCCAACCAGCGACCACCCCAGCTCCAATCTAAAGACTTAATTTCACCGGCACCATTCAGCTGCAAAACTATTCCAGAGCCAACTACCCATACACGCACGCTGGAATCTCGGCAGGCATAGGCGAGAATACTCCCCAAGCGATTAAAACGCAGGTATGTAGGGTCACCTTGTCCATTCAAATGATATAGAGATTTACTTGAGCCCAACTCCCACACAAAAATTCCATCACTGGCACAGCTAGCAAAAATATTGCGTTCAACGGGATGCCAACAAAGATCGACGACAGGAAGACTATGCTCACTCAAGCGCTCAACAAGTGCCCCCGACTGAGCCCACAGGCTGATATCTTGATCGCGACTAGTTAACAGCACCCGCGACCAAGGCGACCAAGCTAGCTTGCCCAGCGAGCCACCTCTTTCTAACTCTACAGCCTTACCAACATCAGCCAAACTCCATAGCCGGGTAGCCGTGTCGACACCTGCAGACGCCACAAAATCATTGTTACAACTCAAACCTATTTGTATAATTCTGCCATCGTGCCCAGTCCAGCGGTGACACGCACTGCCATTCTCGTCAAAGAGAATCAACTCACCACTAGCCGTGCTAGCCAACAAAGCAGCACCTTGCTGTGACCAACAGAGTCTCTCTATCCTTGATTCTAGACAAACCTCTGCTTCAGAAGCAAAAGGGTTCTGAGCAACTAAACTCTTCATATAATACCAATCTTCCTTCTAATGATAATAGATTATCAATAGAGAGAAGTCAACTTAGACAAGAGCGATCAGATGAAACAACCCAGCCCAAAGACGAACCAGCAGCTAGCGGCACTAAATCACCTATAGTTGCAGGAACATTTAATTCGCTGCGGTCCAAATAAATTTGCGAATCGTTCAGAGGCAGACCATAAAAGATAGCTCCAAATTCAGACACAAAAGGTTCTAGGGCTGACAATTTGTCAACGCCGTCAAAAATACTAGCCAAATAGGACAAAGCGACAGGTGCAGAAAAAATCCCAGCTGGGCAACAACCACTTTCCTTTTTACTGCGCACATGAGGTGCACTATCAGAGCCAAAGAAAAATTTTGGATTACCACTAAATGCAGCATCAAGAATAGCTTCTCGATCTTTCTTTGACTGCAGAAGCGGTTTACAGAAAAGATGCGGACGCAGTGAATCACCAATTAAGTCATCAAAGCTAAAAAGCATATGATGGACAGTTATGGTAGCAGCAACATTTGGAGGCAGAGAAGCCACCAGATTCAAAGCCTCGGCCGTAGACACATGCTCAAACACTACCCGCAAGCGAGGAAACTCGTGAACTAGCCAAATAATTTGATAGAGAAATGACCTCTCTCCATCAAGACTAGACACTCCCGGTTCTTCGGCATGAACACACAAAACAATGTCAAGCTCCTGCATCGCACTCAATATCTCTGCACAATCTTTCAAAGAAGAAATGCCATCACTAGAGTTAGTTGTAACTCCCACAGGATAGAATTTCCCCGCCAAAGCCCCTACCGCCTTTAGCTGAGAAAGAGAATCAGCCTTAAGCGAACTGCTAATCTTAAAAGTCATTAGAGGCTCAAAGAGACTACCATTCGTAGCTGACTTTATTTCGTCGCGATACGCAGACAACAACTGAGCTGAAACAATTGGAATTACTGTATTGGGCATAACAAGCGCACGGGCAAACTGAGCTGCAGTATATGGCGCCACTAAGCGAAGCAAATCTCCTTCGCGAAAATGTACATGAAAATCATCAGGACGGCGAATAGAAAAGCCATTCATTAGCAAGCACAAAGCCTCATTCTTTAACGCCAAGGTCTAGCTCGCAAGGCCGAATCAACACTATCACCACCCAGGGCAACTATGCGCGCCTTGCCACCACAATAAAGCGAGGGCACGCAACTCCTTGCAGACCCAAAGCCTCATTAACTTCATCCAGATACCGCGCACTCTCAACCTCAAAACCTGAGTACTGAAGCAAATAAGGGATAGTGGAGAGACTTTGCAAACACGAGAGTGGAAGCTGATCAATAAACTGCTCCCATTGACCGCTCCAACTTTCGCGCGTCCAAAGCGCATCAAGAATAACCACTCGACCATCTACCTTTAGCAAATCTCGCCAGTGCGAAAAGACTTTGATTGGATCTACCAAAAGAACAGCAGACTGCCTGGCGGTTATTAAATCGAAGGAAGCATGGTACGCAGACGAGAAAAGCGACTGATCATGAATATCACCAGTCAAGAAATCTACACGCTTGGAAAACTCAGCAGGGAGGCTAGCCTTGCTTATCTCTAGTGACGGTCCTGAAATATCTTGCGAAACGATCTTGCCCTCGTCAGACAACATTGAAGCTAGCATGTGAGTCAAAGTACCAGTGCCAGCGCCGACATCCAAACAGCTGTAACCGGGCCGAACTACCACCGATCGCAAAAACTCCGACCGCCAAGCCTTAGCTTCAGCAACCGACAATAATCCATGACCAGATTGCTGGTTGTACGAGACAGCTTCTTCATCACAGAGAGCCTGAATGGTAGCCGATATGCTCACTAAAATTTCTCCCCTGCCAATTTTACATACAGAACGAACCGATCTAACATCGAAGCTACTTTTCAGATCTGCTCAGTATCGCCTTGAGGATTTCTACAACCTCACCCTCTTCAGGAAATCTACCTAGTTTGATTTTTGAAAATATTCGCTCTTCACCAAAATCTACTTCAAACAAACCACCAGTAGTTTGATAAAGCTCACTTCGAATACCAAACTCGGCACCGATTTCTGCAGCCAGAGCAGTTGCCCTAGGCTCATAGCCACACCCGCTACAGTAGGTAATCTTAGTATGCTTACTCTCACGATCTGCAGCAGCGTTGAGTTCGCTTAGAACCTTTTCTCTCAACTCTTGCCAAGATTTGTTTTCAAAATTACTCATTAAAAAAAGCCGAAACCAACATCTAAATATCGCACAAATGAATTTTGCTCATTTGTGTTCATGTTACCACCGACATCAAAGCGCCTAGCCTTTTTTGTGCATTATTGATAATGTATTATCAATAATGCACAAACCCAGAGGCGACCCTTGATTACAAGCGATAAGACAAAAATTGCAAAAAGTAGTGATTGTCAATCGCAGAACAAAAGGCTATCCACAAAAAAGGCTTTCTTAATAGCCTACCCTTTGCTCTGGCTAGCGATGTACTTTTCTCTAGCACCCAATCCAATCGCCTTATTGGAAATACGCTGGCCGCTAATTCTTACAGGACTAGTAGGAGCAATCATCGGAAACCTCAGCGCCATTGGTGGCGGCTTAGTTTTTATCCCAGTCATGATCTTTGTTTTCCATCTGCCCCCTGTGGTCGCCTTAAAAATTGCTCTTGCCACTCAGTCATTTGGCATGACTGCAGGTGCTATTGGCTGGCTGGGTAAAACACCCATTTGCAAGAAAACACTGTACTTTGCAATACCTGGCTTATTAGCTGGCGCTGCCGTAAGCTCATTATTAATTCACCCAAACCCTCTTCTGATCAAAGGCCTGTTCGGCCCTGTATCTATAGCTCTCGGATTGCTAATAATTTCTACTAGCTTGGCAAAACAAAAAAGCAGCAGCGAAACTATTGATCTGAAATGGGCGCTGCCGCTTCTGGGGGTTTCATTCATTGGCGGCTTGATATCTGGCTGGGTGGCGGTAGGCGAAGGCGAGGTAGTTGCTGCTTTTCTCATGCTAGCCGCTGGGATAAACAGTCGAACCAGCATAGCCACTGGCGTATTGTTGCTTGCCATCACTTCTATTTACTTGACTCTCATACACCAGATTTTTCTTGGCGGCATACCGTGGGACTACGCCTGCTTTACGATTCTCGGCTGCGTCTATGGCGCTAGCCTGGCTCCAATTCTTGGCCGTCTCATTGGAGAGCAAAAACTAAAAATCACCTTTGCCTCAATCGCAATACTAGACGGCTGCTTGTTTATCTATCAGTGGCTGAGGACTTAACAACAATAGGACGTAAGAGCAACCTGAATTTCATAGCGATTACAACTCACTGGAAATTGAAGCAGCTTAATGATAATGTATTATCAACAAGAAAAAAGAGGGCTCTAATATGAGTATTGTCATTGGTCGCATGGAATTCCAGGGACCAATTCTAAATTCACAAGGTCTAAAGAATGAGCCTGGGCTATTTGCATTGCTTTCCAACGCCAAAAGAGGCACTCGTCTGGTGGCAATGTATCACTCAAGTTCTATTCGCACGACTATCGAACGACTAGTAGAACGAGCAGAACCAACTGCTACAAACAGATTTTACGCAGTGCTTTACACCCCAGGTCTTGACGAAACTCAGCGACAACTAATTTGTGAAGACGTCAGAAGAGAGCACCAGAGAAGCCCTGCAGTCTGGTAGAAAACTAGCGCAACCGACTCAACGGAGAGATAAATGATAATCGAGTTTAAAGGCGGCCCTTTCGACGGTGATATTGTCGGCGGTTTCAACAAAGCAGTTGAATTCATGGTCGCCTGGCACCATCCAGATAGACCTGTTTATGGTCGCCACTGTTGCGCTTGCTGTGCTGAAACCCTGGAGATGATCGAATATATTTTCGTCGGCTACGAGCCTGTTCTGCGCAGAGAAAAAGAAGCGAATAAATCAGCAAATCAGCCAGTACGGCGACTTCTATAGTAATAGTAGGACAATTCTCTCGGACGATACGGCCGGGGAATGTCAGCGCTAATAATCCGCTCACTCGCCATCCGCGCACCGATAATGTTGCGAGAGGCCGGGCCGATAACTAATTCGGCTAATGCTCCGGTAACAAAGAGCCCATCAGACCAACGCAAATATTTATCCAAGACGGGAAAACCACAGGGTGCACAAGGCAGATTCATCTCGTCTATTGCTTGCCGAACTAATGCACCACCAGGCAAACAGCGCTCAAAACCAGTTGCCAAAACCACCAGGTCGGCCTCAATTAAACTTTGATCTTCAAGAGTAAGGCGAACTGAGCCGCTATCGCCACTTGCAGAAACCACCGAATTCTCAACAAACGAAATGGTTTTGCTTATCATTGCTCCATGAGCCTGGCGACGAACATCTTCTGGAAACGAACCCCAATGGCGAGCACTATCTACCCTTCTGCGGCGCTCAACAAAGTTAGCTTCACGAGCAAGAAGATTCAAACACTTCGGTCCTAGCCAACAGGGGTCTGCGTCAAACTGCTTGATCTTGAACTCCCGGGAATGCAACAGTGTAACTTGACCGGGCCGCTTCTTTGACAGTGACAGAGCTACTTGCATTGCGCTGATCCCGCCACCGACAACGACTACCTTTGACCATTCCCTCGCGGCAGCGGCTGAGAACTCTTTCGAAAACACATGAACAATTGGTGATACCGCGTGCAGCTCTTTAGCCCATGCCGGAATACTAAGGCAATCAGCCATGCCAATACCAAGGATGACACGCTTAGACTCGAATTCACCTTCTGTAGTAGTGACAATATAAGATTCACCTTTCCTACTCAGAGAGAGAGCACTGGCGTTGTGACGCATAGAGGAGAGATTGCCAGAATCAACTACATGATCACAATGAGCATTGAACAATCGCAGCGATGGTCGCTTGTACTTCGAATAAAACTCCGCCGCACCGCTCGCTCGTTCTCTAGCAAAGCGCTTTAGCGCGCCTGAACCAGCATCAAGGTTATGCTCAGCCGGCGAGCGCAAAAACTCCATTCCCGTATTTTCAGTACAACGCTTCCAAACAGCAAGAGGCCGATCATGAGGATCTATCACTAAAACCTTCTCGGGGTTAGCTCTTCCAGCCTTTAAGATCTGGTTGCTTGCATAAGTACCATGTATGCCACCACCGACAATCACCCAATCAAGCACCCTTCTTCTCCCGCTTCCTTGACCGCTTAACCAACTTGTCGCCATCCTCAGCGATTAGCTTCTTAACTGATTCCAACATCTCTATATAATTTTCTTCAGTATCACAGTTTAGATAACTGCTAGATTTAGCACCCACTTTCAAAGTAACAACAGACGCATCGTCGCATCGCCAGTGGCATCCAGTGGTTATCACAGAGCAGCCGACTTGCTTGGCCAAGCCTTCAATGTAGTCATGAGTAAGGTCAACGACACAGCGCTTTAGACAGGCTCCATCCGTACAAATCATTAGACGTTGACGCTCTGAAAGATAATAGCTTCTAGAATCTTTGACTGCTCGAATATAAGCATCACGATCAACATCAACGCCACGCTTGATGCGATAGCGCTCAAGCACTCTGTCTATGTCATCAATAGTTACGTTTCCCTCTCGATAAATCACGAGAGAAAACGCGGATCTAAAAACATCCACTAAAAAGCCAGCCTTTTCGAACGAAGCACGACTGAAAACCAGATACGGCAAAAGCTCAGAGGTGTATCATCATAGATGATAATCTATTATCATTAAGAAGGCAAGCGAGGAGAAACAATTCCAAATGGCCATAGACTTGCTTTGCTTCACGGCACTCGGGCTGGGCTTAAGGCACGGCCTAGATTTTGATCACATAGCTGCGATTGCAGACTTAGTTGGCTCAAACGCAGGCGATGCTAGCTCTACTCAAAAGCCGAAAGACAAAAACCATTCTGTTGCAAAGATTCAGTCATGTCTGATTGCTATTTCCTACGCTTCTGGCCACGCTGCAGTTGTAGCAATCCTAGGGCTTTGCGCACTGCTATTCTCGGCAATACTACCAAGTTGGATAGACCCACTGATAGAAAAACTAGTTGGTGCATCCCTTATTTTTCTTGGCTGCTGGATGCTTTATTGCCTCTTTAGAAAAGCTCAAACCAACAATAGCTTAGCCATTCCAAGCAGAGGCAGATTGCTACTAGATCTAATTCTGGCAGGCAAAGAAAGGCTTGAGCGAACACTTCTGGTCCACCGACAAAATTCTCACCCACATAAGCCCACTCAACTATGTAATTGGCAGTGCGCGCTAGCGATTGGTGCTCTCCACGGAATTGGAGCAGAAACAGGTACGCAAGTGATTCTGCTTACGTCGGTAGCCGGCAGCAACAATTTAGCAGCCAGCTTAATGATGTTGAGCAGCTTCATAACAGGCATGCTGGCTTCGAGCATCATACTCGCAACTATAGCCAGCGAGGGCTACTATCGCGCGGCTTCATCTAGAATTTGGCTCAAAGCAATAGGTTCACTGGTGGCCGTCCTAAGCATTCTCATAGGCACCTTACTGATCAGCAACAAAGCAGAGGTAATACCAAGCCTTGATTCGCTTTTCTTAAGTAAGAGGCCTAGTGATACAACGAGTGTGAATCAATAATTCCCCATCGAATCTTGCGTTAGAATTCAGCAAAAGTTTTTTAGTAGATCCATCCTTACATAGCAGTTCAACAACATAGCCTTCTAGTGTCTCACCTGTTGAGATTCGCTCCAAAGCTTCTTGCAAATTTTGTTTGTCTGGGTGGAACTCAGAGATGTTTTTGCCCACAAATTCTTCTTCGGCATATCCAAGCATTTCAAGCTTGTACTTATTGGCTTTCAGCACAGTTCCGTCGGCAGCAACCCACAACATTCCAATTGGGGCATTATCAAAAAAATCGGCCAATTCTTTGCTTTCATCGAGCTTAAGGCCAGACGTTAATACTAAAGACATTACACTTTCTCCTTTATTTTGTATTTGACAAACTAATGCTCATCACATTCGTCTACTTCCGAGCCGCCAAAGGCATCACTGAGCATTTGCCTCTGCAACTTTTCAGCAACAACCTTAGCCTGCTCTTCAGTAATCTCTGCAATAGCCAAATGCACTTTTTGCTGACAACTCACAGCATTAGGACCAAGCAAAGCCACCACCGTCTCAAGAGGTGGGCAACCAGGCTCTGTGCACTTTAGCTCAGTCACCAAAATACTAAACTCATCTGGCACCAGAGCAAACTCACGAATCCAGTCTTTTACAATTCGCGTCTTCTTTGAACTACCAGTGCCACTCAATCGATCAAACACACCACACCTCATCGCCAATCAATACTAGTGGCGCAAGTCAGCTATACCCTGCGCCACACTGCGCCAAGCCGCAGGCATACCCGAAAGCAGGCACAACTCACGCTCCGGCATCTCTTGCAAACAACTTACACGATATTCCTTGCCTAGCGAAGATTCAACACTAGCCTCATAAGCAGCAATCCAACTAGCTAAATCATGCAAAAGGCCTAACGAACTCTGCCAAGAACGCTCTCCCTTTTGCTTTACAGGGCGAAGTTGATCAGGTGCCCATATCCCTTCTTTCAACGAGGGCAACCTAATAGCAACAGGGTAAAACCGATAGCGGTTAATATAAACTCCAATATTGGCGCCTCGTCCTCTACCGTCTAGAGAAGCAATGGCAGCTCCAAAACCCCATAACAGAACAGACTTACCACTTTCTAAATCAGAAAAATAACAAGAACTTCCGCGCACACCACTAGGGGGCTGAACCCGTTTGAAATTTTGCGCTAGCAACAAATTACCTTGTTCTCGCCTAATATCGCAGCCCCAACACCAGCATTGAATATGCATTAAACAAGTGGCAAAGCTCTGGTCTGAATCCGACAGATAGCTAGCACTCAATTGAGCCACCAGAAAGCTCTTTGTCTTCTCGATTGAGTTCAGCAATATAGCGACTAAAGTCTTTGTAAGCCAAATCTGGCTGCCCTAGCTCCATATAGATAACAGCCCGTTCTTGCAAAAACTCAGGGTCACTCTCGCAATCTATTGCCTTAGTTATACAAGCTAGTGCCTGAGGCAGGCTACCACACGATTTCAAAACGCGGGCTTTTTCGACCCAAGCTTCTACCATAGACGGATCTGACTCAAGACATTTATTGAAATCGGCCAAAGCAAAAGCTCCTTCACCTAAGCGCTTAAACAACATACCTCTTGAACACAAAGCATCAGCATGAGCAGGATCAACCTGAATTGCTTGATCATAGTCACGAATAGCTTCGCCGAACTGCTCGAATTCTTCAAAAATGAGCGCTCTGCTGTACCAAGCATCAGCAAAACCAGGCTCTATTTCAATAGCCTCATTGTAATCATCAACAGCTCCATTGAAATCCATTAGAGCAGCTCGCAGCTGACCACGAGCATAATAGGCAATGACAAAGTCTTCGTCTTCATCAAGAGCATTGGTGTAGTCACACAAAGCCTCAAAATGATCATTCAACTCTTCGTAGCAAAGACCACGGAAATACATGGCTAGCGCACAATTTGGCTGTTTCAAAAGACGAATAGTAAACTCATCTATCGCCAATTGATATTCTTTCTGGAGAAAATATATCCAGCCACGATAATAGTTAGTTTCAGAAAGCTCTGGCCAAGACTCTAGCACCTGGGCAAAACCAGCCAGCGCCTGATCAAATTCATCGGCAAGCATCAACTGGCGAGCCGAATCAAACGCCGCAAGAGCCTTTGCGTCTTCAATCTTTGGCGCATCAAGAGTCTGTTTACTCACAACTATGTACCCGTGCCAGCAAACGGAAGGAAACCAATCTCGCGGGCTCGCTTAATTGCTTTTGTCACCATACGCTGATTTTTGCGACTACAACCAGTAATGCGAGCTGGCAAAATTTTGCCATTTTCCGACAAAAACTTACGCAACAAATTGACGTCTTTATAGTCAACCCGCTCAATCTTGTTCGATGCAATAGGATCAACTTTTGCCCGCTTCGGCATAAGCCCCCGCGGCTCAGTTCTCTGTACCTTTCCTGCCATATTCACCTCTATTTATTTTGCTGTCGCTAAATGACTTATAGCCATATTCTCTTGCGCCACATCACTCAAAAATTTGATATTCCAATCAGGGAACGAGTCGGGCAGATTCTTCCAAGCATCAACCCCGGCAATCATTTCCTCATTAGTGAGCAAACAAGCATCCAGTTCTTTAGTTAGCCATTGCTGATCCATACCAATACCAATCAAAACCAACTGCTGGCGACGATCACCAAAAGGCTCTTCCCAGCTATCGTGAATATCACGTAAAAGCAATGAATCTTGCGGCCAACGTTCTTTATCCATAGCAGCAAAGAACATTGCCCCAGGCTCAATACGACAGGCACCACCAGCTTGCGACCACTCTATTGAATAGTCCATACGGGTAGCCACCCAAAGAAATCCTTTTGAGCGGATAACACCATCCCAGTCAGCATCAAGAAATGCACGCAAGCGTTCCGGATGCATAGGACGACGAGCAGTGTAAACAAAATTAGTGATACCGTATTCAACAGTCTCAGGAGTATGGCTACCACGCAATTCTTTGAGCCAGCCAGGAGCCTCGGCCGCACGATCAAACTGGAAGAGACCTGTATTTAGGATTTTACTCAGATCTACCAGACCAAATTTCGAACGCACAATGCGAGCCTCAGGATTGAGGTGCTGCAAAATTTTAGTCAATCTATTTAGATCATTCTTCGAAATCAGATCCGTTTTATTGACAATAATCACATTAGCAAATTCAACCTGGCTAATCAGCAAATCGCTTATAGTCCGAGGATCTCCCTCATTCAACTCTAGACCACGCGATACTAAGGCAGCGCTCTCCATGTAATCATCAAGAAAATTCATAGCGTCTACTACTGTAACCATGGTATCAAGGTGAGCCACTTCTGAAAGCGAAACACCGTTAGCATCAGTAAAGACAAAGGTTTCAGCAACCGGCATCGGCTCTGATATTCCGGTAGACTCAACCAACAAATAATCAAAGCGACCTTCACTAGCTAAGCGATTGATCTCGACGAGCAGATCTTCTCGCAAAGTGCAGCAGATACAGCCATTCGACATCTCAACCAGTTTCTCGTCAACACGACTGAGGCTTGCACCTTGCTTAACTAGCTGCGCGTCAATATTGACCTCACTCATGTCATTCACTATCACAGCGACCTTGAGCCCATCTCTATTAGAGAGAATATGGTTGAGCAAAGTCGTTTTGCCTGCACCAAGAAAGCCAGACAATACAGTCACCGGTAACTTTTTCATGGAACCCCACGCATGCAAACTAAGCCTAAGCAAAGCTACAAGAGTCAAGGATGACAACCGAGAGCCTGGTGCCACCCTCACCGGACAAAGATCAGAGCCAGATCAATTTCCGAGTTTCTCTTGCAGCGTTCATAGCTTTACTGATAATAGATTATCATTATCATTAAGTCAATATTTTTGTTAGCGCGAACAAGAATCACAAAATCCGTACAGCAGAACTTCATGTCGTTTTAGGGTAAATCCATTAGGCACAAGGTTCTTTACATTAAGACCGCAGCCATCTACATCAAAAACTTTCTGACAACCACTACAAGAGAAGTGGTGATGATGGTGACCGCCCGGTAATTCATATAAAGCAACGCCGCCAGGCATATCAACAACTATGAGTTTTTTGTCGCCCACCAGCGCCTTTAGATTCCTATAGATCGTAGCAACGCCTAAGCCCGGGCAATCACCCTGAGCCAGGTCAAGAATCTCTTGAACCGCTAAGGGGCGCTCAGCAATCTCAAATGCTTTAAGGATGGCCTGCCGTTGCTGTGTATTGCGCTCCATAACCACCTGTTTGCTTACTTAGCAAGATTACAACATCCAGATAATTGTTCAAGCTCAAAGAGGGTTGACTTCCTCTTAATGATAATCTATTATCACTGGCCTTGCCAAAACTTTAGCTGTGAAGACCCTGCATATAAACAGAGTCTGTACTTTGCTGCAAAGGACAAATACTTAGAAATATGAAAAAGTCAGACAGAATAATAATTAAGATGGCTTGCGGCCTGATGGAATGCAACCACTTCTACGTGACAACGAAGAACAAGCGCAACAATCCCGAACGGCTCGTACTGAACAAGTATTGCCCCGGCTGCCGTTGCCACTCAGAATTTAAAGAAACAAAGAAATAGGTTCAATCAAATGAAAACACTGCCAGTAACAGTCTTATCTGGTTTTCTCGGCGCCGGTAAAACTACTTTGCTCAACCATATACTCAACAACCGCGAAGGTTTGCGTGTAGCAGTTATCGTCAACGATATGAGCGAAGTAAATATTGACGCGCAGCTAATCAAGCATGGCGGTGCCAGCCTCAATCGCGTCGAAGAAAAATTAGTTGAGATGTCTAATGGTTGCATTTGCTGCACTCTGCGCGAAGATCTCTTGATAGAAATCTCCAAACTCGCTAAGCAGGGAAAATTTGAGTACCTATTAGTAGAATCAACTGGTATCTCAGAGCCTCTCCCTGTGGCTGAGACCTTCTCTTTTGAAGATGAGAGTGGTGAGAGCCTGGGCAAGGTTGCCACTCTAGACACCATGGTTACAGTGGTTGATGGCTTCAACTTCTTACGCGACTATGAAGAAGGCGTCGAGTTGAAAGACCGCAACCTCGGCATCAATGAAGAGGACGACCGCAGCATATCTGATCTGCTTGTTGATCAAATTGAATTTGCCAATGTCATCGTTCTCAACAAAACAGATCTGCTTGAGCCAGAGAAGCTGCAGGAGCTTCATAAAATCATTGCCCATCTCAATCCTGAAGCAAGAATTATCGAAAGTGAATTTGGAAAAATAAATTCTAGCGACATTCTCAATACCAAGTTGTTTGATTTTGAAAAGGCTTCAGAAGCGCCAGGCTGGATGAAAGAAATGCGTGGCGAACACATTCCCGAAACTGAAGAATATGGCATCTCTAGCTTTGTCTATAAAGCACGCCGTCCTATTCACCCAGAGCGCTTCAGAGCATTCCTAGACAAAGAATGGGATGGTGTCATTCGCTCAAAAGGTTTCTTCTGGTTGGCCAGCCGCATGGATTTCGCCTTAGATTGGTCGCACGCCGGGGGCTCATGCCGCCTGCAACCAGCTCATCAATGGTGGGCTTGCATCGATAAAGCAGAATGGCCAGAAGAAGAAGATTTTCGTGCTGAAATCGAAGAGGAGTGCCAAGGAGAGTACGGTGATAGACGCCAAGAGTGCGTATTCATAGGTATTCACATGGATAGAGAATGGATCGAAAACGAACTTAATCAGTGCCTACTGACCGACAAAGAAATGAAACTCGGACCTAAATCGTGGGCTAAATTCAACGATATGCTGCCCAGCGAATGGACTGTTGCTAACTAGCGGCCAGTTGAGCGACAGTGGTCTTGGCGCAAAAGTCTAAAATTTGAGCATCTAGCTGCTCAAGCTTTTTACATAGCGAGGCAAAGTTATCACTCAACTCGCCTCGCTCAACGTGCTCATCTTGAGCGTTACCAACTATGTTGAGAATGTCCAAAATAGTGATGAGCTTACTTGATCTTTTCAAGGCGTAGCCACCGTTAACACCGCGATTGCTAGTGATAAAACCAGCCGCTATAAGCGGTTTTATTACCTTAGGAATGTAAGCTATCGATATCTTTGTCTGCTCAGAAATCTCCGAAGCAACAAGCCTTCTTCCCTTATTTCTGGAAAGAAGCACAACAACTCGCAAAGAATACTCTGCACCTTTAGAGATCAAGACAACTCCTCCAGCTTATCAGCACGGATTAGGCCTACTTAGCATTGATTAGCGCGAATAATACTCAACCACTAAATTCTCTCTGAAACTCTGATCTAGCTGATCTCTTTCAGGAACTTGCAACAATTTTATAGACAGTTCGTTCTTCAGCACTTCAACCCAATCTGGCTTAACTTGCTTGTTTTCGAGCGTGACTGTTTGAATAAACTTTTTACTCTTCTCGCGGAAAGTAATCACATCACCGGGGCTTAGCCTGGCTGATGCTACATCAAGCTTCTTTCCATTTACCAAAACATGACCATGATTGACTATTTGCCTAGCTAAATCTCGACTAGCAAAAAGACCAGAGCGAAAAACTATGTTGTCCAAACGCCTCTCAAGCAATTGCAAGAGAACAGTGCCAGTGGCAGCTTTAGCTCTTGTTGCTTCCTCGTAAAGAGCCACAAATTGCTTCTCTGACAATCCATAAGACCAGCGAATCTTTTGCTTCTCTAAGAGCTGTGTTCCATAGTCAGAGACTTTCTTCTTCTTTTGACCATGTTGACCTGGTGGATAAGGTCTCAAGTCATCAAACTTAGTGTTACCAAACAAATTAACACCGACAGCTCGACAGCGCTTTGCCTTAGAGTCTGTATATCTCATCTAGTTTTCCTCGCAACAAACTGTAAAGCAAATTCAGCTGCTCTACTACGAAATTCAATCAATCAGTTTAGTTAAGGACAGCCAATAGAGCCGCCCCCAATCAGTGATAATACATTATCATTAACGACCGTGAATTTCAAACGTTTTTTAAGTCAAGCAAAATCAATTTACCTGATGCACAACCAATGGCAATGCTAGCCGCCTGCGGCTGCCACGCTATCGAACTGATTTCGCTATCACCAGTAAATAGAGCAAGTGGTTCGCTCTTGCTCTTGCCTGCGATATTCCAAATAATCAAATTACCATCGAGGCCCGAACTAGCCAAGCGCATATCACTTGGGGCAAAGGCCAAGTTCGAAATAAAGGCTTGATGCCCTTCTAGCATCAAAGGCTTACTACCACTAGGGCCTTTCCCACTAAAATCCCAGATTACCACCACTTCACTGCCACCGGTGGCTAAGTAGCGTGAAGTGCTATCCCAAGCGAGCTCTCGCACCTTTGTCGCGTAACCATTCATAAAAAGGTCATCACCACTCGGCAGCAACCAAATATGGGCAGCGCCATCCTGGCAGCCCCCAGCAACAGTTTTGCCGTTTGGACTATAAGCAATATCAAGAACAGAGCCCTTCCATTCAAAGAAACGCTTAGGTTTAACCTCAGAATCTGCCCACAGCCTGAGCCCACCATAACTACTGGTGGCAAATAGATTTGGCATAGCCGGATTCCAGGCGATACCAGCAATGGTGCTACTATGCCGGGCAAACTCTTTTTCGACATTGCCTACAGCATCCCACAGACGCAGATCCTTTCCTGCAGCAGTCAATAAGACATCACGCTTAGCATTCCAAGCAAGATGCTCCACCCAACTAGAGCCATGATCCATTTCAGCCACTTGTTCAAAGGTACGATTAGCAGTCTCATAGATGCGAGCCTTACAGTCTTGACCAGCACTAGCTAAATACTTACCACTAGCCGACCAACCAACTTTGAGCGTGCCAAGACTATGGGCCATCCACTGCGAAACTACTTTTCCACTAACATCAACAACCGTGACCTTACCTTCAGCGTCGCCACAGGCAAGCAGAGAACCATCTTTAGACCAACTTAAATTAGAGATATAGTCACCAAAATCAAGCAGCCAAGCTAAATCTAGATCTTTTACTTTCTGAGCAGTTGACTCTTTACCAGACATGAATAGAAACCCTCCGTTAGCTCTGCGCGGTTGAGATTGCGACCAATGAAAACAAGTTGGTTGTTGCGCGGCTCATCTCCCCACTCTTTGTCTGGCCGACCATCAAAAAGCATATGCACGCCCTGAAATACAAAACGCCGAGACTGCTTGGCTATGCTAAGAATGCCTTTCATCCTAAAGATATCTGTGCCTTTCTCACGCAAAAGCTCCCCTAGCCATTCATTAAACTTCTTCTCGTCAAGATCACCGTCACAGGTTATGCCAACCGAACTGACTTCACTGTCATGGGTGTGCCCAGCGTCGTACACTTGAGCACAAATTGGCATCAAAGGCTCGTCTTCGAAGGATAATGACATAGCAAACTCTTCAGGCTTATGCTGAGTGAAGAGCGCATAACGGCCAGCTGGAACCACAACTTGAAAGAGCTTGCTACCTTCACTATCAAGATTCAATTGATACGACTTAGCGACCGTATCGATGATAGCTCCAGCGCTCACCTCAAGTCTATCCTGAGAAAATTTGACCACAGCGACCTCTAGCAACGATTCGATCACCATCAAATCAGGCTTTCCAATATCCTCGTTAGTCACTGGCAACAAAAGCATATTCATAGAAGGATCTGGGCCATCTTCTAAGTAGAGAGTCGATGGCCCCTTAAAGTCATACAGACCAACCCACTCAAAGGGATACTCTGGATTTAAAAATGTGGGCTTAACAGCAAGAGCTCGCTCAAGATCAAAACCACGCACACTGAGAATCTTATCCATATCCAGCTCAGCATTCTTTGTGCGATAAATTTTTGCCATAGCGTTCATTGAACGCATTTTCTCCTCCAACTGATTCAACTCTTCTTCACTAACTAAATCAGTCTTATTGAGAAGAATGACATCAGCAAAAGCAATCTGTTCTTTGCACTCTGTGCTCGAATCAATATGCATAGCAACATGCTTTGCATCGATCAAAGTAATAATGCCGTCAAGCTCTAATGACTCTTGAATCTCATCGTCAACAAAAAAAGTTTGAGCTACCGGTGCAGGATCAGCTAAACCAGTAGTTTCTACCAGAATATAGTCAAATTTATCTCGCCTGCGCATGAGATTACCAAGTATGCGAATCAAGTCACCACGGACGGTGCAACAAATACAACCGTTGTTCATCTCGAAAATTTCTTCGTCAGCTTGAACAACCAAGGCATCATCGATACCGATTTCGCCAAACTCGTTTTCGATTACGGCAATACGCTTACCATGGTTCTCAGTCAATATTCTATTTAAGAGCGTGGTCTTCCCTGAGCCGAGGAAACCAGTCAAAACCGTTACTGGCACTCTATTTAACTTATCTACGTTAACCATCTGTTTTCACCCTGTCCGTATAAACTAACCGGCCAAACAATTTGCCCGATCGAACAAGCGAAAATGATAACCGTTTATCAACAACTCCGTCTAGTATTCAAAAGAAACCACAGAATTACCCAAAAGCTAGCGCCTGTCGAAATTTGGTATACTGTACCCCAGTATAGTATTTGTTAGAGTTCTCTCATGCACACTAAAAATGACAAGAAGAAATTGCTTAACCGAGTCAGTCGCATTCGCGGTCAACTTGACGCCATCGAGAGAGGTCTTGAAAAAGACGATGACTGCTCGAAAGTACTGCAGACAATAGCTGCCTGTAGAGGAGCCATGAATGGCCTGATGTCTGAGGTGTTAGAAGGTCATATTTTGTCGCACTTAGTAGATATAGACGACCCCAGCCAGTCTGACCGGGTCGAAGCAGCCCACGACCTGGTTGACATCGTACGGAGCTATCTAAAGTGAGCACCACTTCTTTGCAGCAAGAAACGACAAGTTCATCAAGACAAGACACCGACGCAAAGAAGATTTTTGAAAATCTTACCCATGACCAACTGACCTTGTGGGCCAGAGTAGAGCGTGAAGATCTAGCACGCATAACAATAGTCGCCACACTGATAGCAAGCTCTTTTGCCATGAACTCTCTTGGTGATTTACCAATTGCAATTGGCTCCTTCCACAGCTTAGCAAGTAATCTAATTTTGCTTACCGCCGGCATAATTGGTAGCAAACCAATTTTCACGGAAGCGAAAGAAGCGATCGTAGAAAAGCACATGAACATGGAACTTTCTATGGTAATCGCCTTGACTGCGGCCCTATTAATTGGCGAATTTGCCACTGTTGCGCTGATAATTCTCTTTGTACTGATAGCCGAAGAAATAGAGAAGCTCACTTTAGAGAAGGGAAGACAATCAATCAAAAGCCTTCTTGGCGATCTTCCCCAAACAATATCAATCGAAGACCCAAACAATGGCACCATTAACAACATAAATATCAACACTGCACAACCTGGACAGATAGCCATTGTCAAACCAGGCAGCCGCATTGCTATAGATGGTGTAGTTGTTTCAGGACACTCCACCGTCGATCAATCAAGCATTACTGGTGAAATGCTACCAGCAATAAAAAATATCAATAGCCCAGTCTATGCTGGCACAATCAATCAATCCGGGGCGCTCCGGGTAAAAATTGAATCAACCGGTAGAGAGACTGCTTACGGCAAGCTTCTCAGAACAATTGAAGAAGCAGAAAAGTCACAAGCTCCAATCGAAAACATAGCCGACAAACTTTCTGGCTATCTTGTCTACATTGCCCTAACGTGGGCGGCCGTGACATTTGTATGCACAAAAGACTTGCCAGCAACAATCTCTGTAATCGTTGTTGCCGGAGCTTGTGGAGTCGCAGCCGGCACACCACTGGCGATACTAGGAGCCATTGGTCAAGCGGCACGTGCCGGAGTTATTTTGAAAGCCGGCACGCACTTAGAAACGCTAGCTAAAGTGCAAACAATAATCTTCGATAAAACCGGCACACTAACCACAGGCCAAGCAGCTGTCACCAAAGTCTTACCCACCGAAGAATTTACTCAACAAACTCTGCTCTCAGCCGCAGCGACATGCGAACTTTATTCAGAGCACCCACTGTCAATTGCAATCAAACTTAAAGCCAGTGAAGAAAATGTCAGCAAAGAGGCACCAGAACATTTTAGCTACTTGCCTGGCCAAGGCATAATTTGTCAGCTAAAGGACCACCAGATAATATCTGGCAACCGAAAGCTTTTAGCAGAGCACAACATTGACTGCAGCGCTTCAGAATCACTAACAGAGGCTTTGTCCACCGGCGAAACAAGCGTATATGTAGCTATTGATAAAAAATTTGCTGGCTTGATCTTAATCGCCGACCAAATTCGTCCAGAAGCCCATAAAACAGCTCTGCAACTCAAAGCCTTAAACATTCGTACAGTTCTCTTAAGTGGCGACAGTGAGCAGTCAGTGTCAGCCATCGCCAAACAGATAGGCATCAACGAATACAAAGCGGCCATGCTACCAGCAGAAAAATCAGAATACATAAAACTCGAGCAGAGCCGTGGTCAATCAGTGGCAATGGTTGGCGACGGCATCAATGATGCCCCAGCCTTAGTCACAGCCAACATTGGTATTGCCATAGGCTCTGGAAGCGATATAGCATTAGAGTCAGCTGACGCAATGATTGTCAAAAACAACCTTCTCAACCTGGTAGACACCATAAAGATTGCCAAGCGCTGCTATAGCATCATCTGGTTTAACTTTGTTGGCACCATCATCGTTGACCTAGTCGGCATGGGCCTAGCATCTAGCGGACATTTAAATCCACTAGCAGCAGCGCTTATACACGTTGGCTCGGAGCTTCTATTTATTTTCAATTCAGCCAGGCTCTTGGCTCCAAGTCGGAAACCAGCTAACGAATCAGCGAAGCTCTAACCAATTGATTTTCCAGCAATATTGAAATTCCACATGAAAGGCTGCCTGTTAGTGCCATCTTTGCGCTGATAGCCCTCATACTTCAAGTGTTTATCCTCGAAACTACCGATAACAGATGAAGCTGCAGCAATACCGAAAGCAGCCATGCCGATGTACTTAGCTTGCGGTACCTGGCGCAAAATGCCAATACTGAGGGCCAGGCCACCGGCACCAAAGCCAACGTCCTCGGCAGCAAGACGACCGTGCTGCGACTTAAAATCACCAGCGCTGGCGGAGCTATAATTGCTCAAATTGGAGGGTAAATCAGTCAAACGCTTCAAACCGTAGAGCGCCGGAGCAACACGATTAACATAAGGCAGCATGCTGCCGCCAATCATGGCATCAACACCAAGGGTCTTAACCGGATTAATATCAAAATCGCTTTTCTTGCTGTAGAGAAAATTGAACTTGCCATTGTTATTGAGCAGCTCCGCAACTTTGTCGACTGGAGTAGCCAAAGAATGAGAGTCGCCGGCAGTGTCCGTGACAACGCCAACCAAGCGGCCGTTTCTATCAACCTGCATGCTGCCTGACTGGCCGGGCAGAATGCCCTGGGTGCTGGTCAAACGCTGACCCAAAACATAACTAGTGGCGTCTTGCTGTAGCTCTTTAATGCCAGTATCAAAGGCTCCCTGCAAGCCAGCAAATGCACTAGAACTACCCATTTTGAGAATGTTCTCGAATTTAGTTTGGCCCAACACCGTTCCGGCCGACATAACCTTCTCTTGGTTCTTCAGCCCTGGGGTACCCAAGGTGAAAATCGTTTCGCCGGCCAAATCTCGATTGGAGCGGTCTAACTCAATCGCCCGAGTAGGGTCTGGTGCCAAACCTTCAACTTTGAGTAAAGCTAGGTCATTAATATCGTCATAATTGACAATGCGTGCAGGAAGTAGCTCACCGGTAGGCATTTCAACTTTTACTGAAGTCGAATTCTTAACCACATGGCCCGCTGTAACAATCTCATCGCCGTTGCGCACAAAAAAGCCACTGCCAGCATCCGGGCCCGTGCCTCTTTCAGTCTTAATTTTTACCGATTTGCCTAGAAGATCTTTGTAAGCATCAAGAACCAGCCCGCTACCACAATATTCATTGCGTTCAACGCCGCCACCAGGCTTAATCTCGGGCACAACTTTACAAGAATCGCTCTCACCGACCATGACGCACCTGGCTATGTTCTTAGTTCATACCCAAATCATAGACAATCGCCACCTCACGGTCTTTGGGGAAATTACGGTCAAAACAAAGCACCTGGAAGTAACCGCAAAAATTAAGCTGTCAAAAATTGCCGCTGTCTACCAAAAGGTTAAAGTGGGCGCAGGCGATAGCCCACTCTTGAGATGTTTTCAATAACAGACTTAGAAAGGTCATCGCTTTCGTCAACCACCTTACGAATACGTCTGATAGCCACTCTGAGGCCTTCTGGGGTAGCATCTGAGTCGTACTGCCAAACCCGCGACAAAAGGGTATCAACACTAAAAATTTCATTAGGGTGGCGCATTAGAAATTCAAGTAAAGCAAAATCGCGGGGAAGCAGGCGCAGCTCGCTATCGCCACGGGTAATGCGGAATTTAGTCGGGTCTAGGGTCAATGTGCCATGCTTGAGAACATTAGACTGAGAAATAGGTGGACGCCTCAAGAGTGAGCGAATGCGCGCCGCCAACTCTTTAAGATTAAATGGCTTAGTGACATAGTCATCAGCCCCAGAATCAAGCCCCTGCTCTTTTTCGGCAATCTCGCCTTTGCCAGTGAGCATGATTACAGGTGTGTTCCCCCCAGCCGCCCGGAAATTCTTGAGAATATCGATACCGGCCATTCCAGGCAAATCCCAGTCGAGCACAATTACGTCGTATTCAGTCATTTTCAAAGTGTCATGACCATCGAGGCCATCGTTGAAGGTCTCAACGGTGTGACGCTCAGCGGTGAGGCCATCACCAATAGTCATGGCCAGGTCTACATCATCTTCGACTAACAGTATCTTTGCCAACGTGGAGCCTATTCTTGAAGCAACAATTTGAAGCGCAAATTTGCAGTAACTTTCACTGTGACAATATATCGTCTTGAAAGCCGTTTTGAACAGGGCTTAATTGCCCCAATCTGTTTTAGGCAGGGCAGCAATGGGGATAAAAGTCACATGCGCTTGCATCTTTCGCTAACATCCAAGGTTCTCATCTTTGTCTCTGTCCCTCTCCTGATTCAACTAGGCTTGCTAGCCTCACTTGCATCACTTCAGAGCCAAGCAGAACAAGCCTTGAGAGTTTCGACCAAAAGCGGAAAAATATCAGACGCTATCAACAAAATTACCAATGATGCTTTTGAAATTTTCACAGTTTACGGCAACGAGAAAGCACTAGACGAGATTAGTTTTGAAACTAGTAGGGCTCAGGAAATGATGGAGCGGGTGCACGAAGACTACAACGTGCTAAGAGCTTTTACTCAAGACCAACCTGAAATTACAAAAGCAATAACAACCTCCGAAGAAGCCTCGAACCGCTGCATGAAAGTGCTCAAAGACATCAAAACTTCGTTTCTTAAAACGGGCGGCGAAGGTCGATCGGAGCGCAAAGTGCTATGGCGCAAGCTGCGCGATGAGATGAAAGGAATTCTTTACAACGAGCTACTCACTATTGGTGATGAGCAAAAACGTCTCTCACAAAAGGCCCCAGAAGTACAAGCACAATTCCGCGAGAAAGCTCAATCAATAATGCTTGGAATCGGCCTCTTCGACCTAGCCCTCGGGTTGGCGCTCGCTTTATTCCTAACAAAGGGAATTACAACCAGGTTGCACAGAGTGAGCGAAAACACTTATCGACTAGCCAGTGGTATGCCATTGCACAAGGTAATGCGCGGCAGTGATGAAATCGCCAGACTTGACCAGGTCTTTCATAAAATGGCCAATGAAATCAAAGAGGCATCGCGCAAAGAACGAGCAATTGTCGAAAATGCCCGCGACTTAATTTGCACCATCGATACCCAGGGTCGCTTTCTCGCTGTCAATCAAGCCGCTGAAACATTTTTTGGCATCGAGCCCCAAGACTTGCTTGGTAAACACTTCATTGATCTTGTGGTCGGTTCAGACACCAATAAAGCCCTAGACTACCTAGAAAAGCTCAAAAAGAGCGACAACTACAACACCACCCCACTCGAAATCGAAATGCGCAGCAATTCAGGCGCTACAGTAGAGACCCTGTGGTCAGCCCATTGGTCAGACGAGGAAAACTCATTCTTCTGTGTCATCCACGATATGACCGATCGGCGCAAAGCAGAAAAACTCAAACAAGAAGTAATGGCAATGATCACCCATGATCTGCGCACGCCACTTTCGACTATCAATAATGTCCTCGATTTTTTCGAAAACGGCACCTATGGAACATTTGACGCCAAAGGTCGCAACTATGTCTTGATGGCAAAACGCAACGCTGATCGCATGGTTGCCCTCATCAATGACTTGCTCGACATAGAAAAGATCAAGTCAGGCATGATGCAGCTAGAAATTGATACGGTGTCACTCAATCGTTGCTTCAGCAACTGCCAGGCAGCAAGCCTGGGCCTGGCAGAAGAAATGTCAGTAAAGCTAGATTTTGAGCCAACAGATATAACAGTAGCTGCGGATGAACAAAGACTAGACCGCGTGCTCTCCAATCTTGTAGCCAACGCTCTCAAATACTCCCCGAAAGGTGGAACGGTAAAAGTTACGGCGATACAACAAAGAAACTCAGTTGCCGTAAAAGTAGAAGATCAAGGCCCAGGTATCCCCCCAGACATGCTAGAAGCTGTCTTCGAGCGCTTTCAGCAAGTGGGTGGCAGCTCCAAATCAAAAGGTGGCTCAGGCCTTGGCCTTACTATATGTAAGGCCATCGTCGAAATGCACGGCGGCAAAATCTGGGTAGAAAGCCGCGGGCTAGGCAGCTCATTCATTTTTACTCTGCCAAACCAGCTATAAAGCCGAGACAGTTATAAAGCCGAGACAGTTATAAAGCCGAAACATTCTAATCACAGTTCAGTAATAAGTTTCTTCTAGATTTGTTCTCGTAGCGCAGGCCACACCGACCTCAAGAACCCCCAAGTCGATGAACCTGCCGAAAAAACAAATTACTAGAGGTATCGAATCATGGACAATGTAAAAAACTTGGCTAAAAGCGAATCTGTCGACAACGTTGCCGCCAATAGCGCAGAGAAACAAGCAGAAAAATTTGGCAGTATCGCTGTCGATTCATGGAGTCAGATAGGACAGAATTCCAAAGATGCAGCTGGCAAAGCGAGCTTAGGTTACAGCAAAGATGGTCTAACCCAAGATGGTCTAACCAAAGATGGAACAGCACTGACCTTTAGCGATCCCTTCAAGAAAAATAGTATGGAAAATCCATCAGAGGCAGCAGGCAAAAAGCTGACGGGTGAAGAGGCTATTGCAGCAATGGTTCGGGAAAAGAAAGAGTTAGCCGGTGACGACGCCATCAGAAACAAGAAAGAAAAGGCACTTGAAGAAGCTAACGCGATTCAGAAGAAAAAAGAGTTGGCCGATAGCGGAAAGCCTGGTGCCACAGTAGAAGGCTCCCTCGACTTTTCTCCAGCGAAACCAAAAATTCCAGCCGATGGTGGCTTGAAAGATAAGGAAGTCCAAGGCAGCGAAATAATCAAAAAATTCCCAGGCAAGGGTGGCCCTAAAGACACCGAATCTACTGGAAAGAAACCCATGGATGGTGGCTTGAAAGACTCTGCCCTTGACCAAGACTATTACATCCAAAAACTCTAGTCTAGATACCCCACTGGCAATCAACGGCCTGTAGCAACCAAAAAAAGAAGACTTCGCCCGCCAGCGAGGTCTTCTCTTTTTATCGAAACCAATTTAGCTCTCTTCAAAATCGCTCTTTAGCTGGTCTACTAAGTCGCGAATGCCTTTCCAATTAGGGTCGCTAGCATCGATAGCTGTGACACGCTGCAAACACTCTTCCGCCGCACTGAAATTTTCTTGGATCGCGTAAACACGCGACAGGTGCAGCCAACCATTGATGTAGTAGGGGTTAATCTGAACAGCTTTGATTAAAAGCTCCTGCGCCTCTTCCAGCCGTCCTCGCTTAATCAAAAGAGAGCCGAGATTGCCGTAGGGCCACTCAAAATCAGGATAGTCTTTAACGAGATTCTCAAACATTCGCTGAGCCTCATTCTCATTAACGAACATCTGATTGTAGCCCTGAATATTTAGCTGCTCTGCCATAAGTGGGACAGGATAGCGGGGAATTTTAGACCGCAAAAAAGATCGCGCCTTAATGCCGACCGGACCGTCTCCGTCTAGTTCAATGGCTGTGGTAAGAGCATCGCGAGCCTGTTCCGTCCAACCAACTTGTTTATAGCGCACGGCCAGCTGCCAATATTCTTCTGCGTTCAAATCTTCCGGCAACTCTCTTGGTGGGGGCTCGGCTTGCGTCATATCAGCTAAAGCTTGGCGCAATTTCTGCACGTACTCTTGAGCTTCAGCCTCTGACAGACCAATTGAAAGCAACTGTTCTTTCATAGCCGTAAGTGGCTCATCACTATCAGAATCGGCATCGGCAGCCGAACTCTGATCTAAACTCTGATCTGAGCTTTGACCTACGTCTTGACCAGAGCCGGCACTAGAGTCTTGTGCCGAATCTCTCCTTGAACTCTTACCATTGGCCGACTTAGAATCTCCAACAGTGCCGAGTTTGTCGTTTTTATCAACGGCTTCAATAGTCAGTTGCTGCAAAAGCTTAAGCAATGCCTGAGCGAAGTTAGCGCCAGCTTGCTGACCCAATACATACTGGTCATGGGGACCCACCACAAGTTTTCGCTCATCGGAACCATCAGAAGTTTCATTGGCCTCCGAACCTGGTTTCAGCTCAGAAGCGCGTGGGCTGTCAGGGCTCTGTAAACCAGTCGAAACGCCCTCTTCTAAATTCTCTGGTTCATCTCTCAACACCGACTCTCTAAGACCTGCCGCCTGCAACTTCTGGTCGTTTTCAGATAAGCGAGAAAAAGCCTTGGCAGCATGATTGTGGCGCCCCATTAGAGTATATAGCGCAATTAAGCGTTGATATTCCCGAGCGCTAAGCCCTTCAGGTACTTCTTCAGGGGGCTGACTCATGCAAAAGAATCCTTTTAGGACCGACTAAAGACCAACATAGGCCATTTTCTAACTTAGAACCAAAATGAGACTAATGGCGGTTCATTCTGAAACCCTGTATTAAGCTTGGCATAGAACTTACAGGTCGAGGTGCCATTTGGTCACTATTAGCATTTACCCGATCTATCAAAGACCAATACAAGGGCTCTCCGGATCTTTGCGGTTGAGCAGCGTCCGTACGCTTTACGTGATTCAAAACGGGATCGCCTTTGAATAAGTCTGAGCCAACTTCATAGAGCACCCGGGCGCCCACCAGGCCATATCCGACCATTCTTGCCTTAGGCACTAAGCTAAGTACGCCCCCAGTAACAGCTGCCGCATCAATTGCGGCATTGCGAACATAGTCACTGCGGTTACCGTAAAGATTACTACTCGTTGCCAACTTCAAGTCGTTGTAGAGGTCAATCGAATAGGCTGCTCCTAGCAAGGGCGCTGCCACTGGCCTGAACTTATAACCCAGACCCACGAGCGCAGCATCTTTACCAACTGTAAGCACCGGGTTGCGGTCGAAATTGGTTTCTTTCTCGTAGTTAAAAGCAAAACGATTATTGGGGTCATTGAGCAAAGAAACGACATTTTCAGATGGCACAAGAAAAGCCTGGCCTGGTCTCTTAGGTGAAATATTAGTGGCAACACCAATGGTCTCGCCTTTTGCATTCTGCACCAATCCACCAGAATTACCGTGCTCAATTTGAAGGGTAGCGGCCACTCTAGAAGTGGCCAAATATTTCTCAGCATCAGGAATATAAGCTTGTCCAAAAGCATCTTTGCCGTATAGAACAGGCACACCGTTGCGCCACTGATCCGCTTCGTACTTTGGTATCACCTCACCGTAAGTGCTCATGGCCCTGAAGGTGCCTTGCGATACCTGAGCTCTGTCTACGCCATTTGGGTGACCGACAGCGAATAGCTTTGAGTAGCCAGTAAGGTCAGCCGTCGAGCCAAACTTAACAGCCCGCGAACTATCAGCGCTCATTCCGTCAACCTTAAGCAAAGCCAGGTCGCTAAACTCGTCAACCTTGGTGACCCGGGCAGCAAAATGCTCTCCACTTGGAGTAGCGATATCGATTGAGCGAGCATTGCCGATGACATGCAAATTGGTAATTATTTCATTGCCAGAACCCACGATAAAACCGGTACCGTATCCACGTGGCCCATCGACGCTGCTAGTAGTGATTTTTACTGTAGATTGCTTAGCCTTATCTATCGTTGCATCAGAAATAACTTCATCAGACAGTTTCTGACCACTTAACTTGGCCGCCTTGTCACGGAAGTGGCTTGTCACCTCTCCCAGATTCAGATTTGGGCGGTCATCTACCATCAGTCATCCTTGCACAGAAACTCTTACTACTAGGCTTTAATCTTCACGCGCGAAGTCATGGTAGTTGCAAACAAAATCCAAGTCAGTGGGGAAAATACGAAAAAATTTAAACTATCACGAGTTTTTCACCCTCTCTTTCATAAAGTAGTTTCAGCAGCCACCCCTGCGCCACTACTCTGGAACGGAGAAACCGAATGTCAATCAGCCCACCACTAGAAAGCCCTGTTCTATCCTATGCTCCGGCTGTTAGCGCACCTCCACTGAGCACCAACGAAAGCTGGAACAATTTCAAATTACCCCAAGAATTTCTCTCCAATCTGCGCAGCTTTGCCAATCCTGGTGACACCCAAGAATTTAACCTCAGCGCATCCCGCGTGCCAGAGTCAAGCACTGCCTTAAACGTCGAAGCCAAATCCTCTGGCAAACAAGGCGATCACTTACTAATTCGCGGCAACGATCAACTTGACGCCATCAACAAACACCTTGATGCAGTGCCACTAAACAGAGTAATCAGCGGTGATTTAGTTGTACTAACTGGTCGACCTGGCCGTCGCGAACAATGGGGTATTGTCACAGCCGGGAAAGATGGTCAACTTTATGTTCACCACACCGATAGCCGCTACTGGTCAAAAACCTCGCTGACCGAGTTGGCAGAAGGTTCACGCCTACTTGAAGCCTATCGCCCTCAGTCGAAGTAAGAAGTAAGCCGAAATAGAAATGAGGTAGGATAGTAGATAGCTAATTTGAGGCTGTCACTATGCAGACCAGGCAACTCACAATTGCAATCTGGCTTGCTACGTGCGGCCTCTTTCTCTTTGAAGCATCAGTGTGCGCAAAAAGCGCATCTACAAAGGCATTTGTACTGACTCAGAATATCCAAAACTTCGGCCGCCAGACGATTTACATCAGCGATCAAGCCATCAAAGTCGAACAGCCCGGTGGCCTGCGAACAACCCTGGTAAAAGCACCAGATTGGCGAGCGCTAGTAATCAACCACGATTCTCGCACCTATTTTCAAACTGACTCCAAAGCCAGCGCCCTTGTTATGCAACGCATGATGCACATAGCAACCAGCGATCTTGATAAAGTAAAATGGACACCCGTAGAAGAATCAACAATTGCCGGGATAAAAGCATGCCGTTACGTTGATTCAAGACTAGCGAAAAACTGGCGTTTAACCAGGCACGGCTTCGAAGAAATGGACGACTCAATGCGCATCAATGGCTTCTGGGCCGCAAAAGATGCAATTGTTTCCAGTGAAGCAGCTAACCAACTGGCCTGTATGCACGGTATGCCTCAAATTGGTCGAGTACCGCTGAGGTTCATTCACATTACACTGAGCCTGCTGACAAAAGTGGTTATTGTTGACACTATAAGTTGCAAAGAAACTACGACACAGCTGGCGAATTTAAAATTGCCTGTGAATTACAAGCGCAGCAGAAGTGAATTCGACGCTCAACTAAAAGATTCAGGCATGCTCGATGAGCTAATTCCACAATCGGCGAAACGAGACAAGCTATGAAAAACATAGTTTCCAAAATATTGATCATAGGCTTTTGGAGCGGGATATTGAGCTGTAGCAATATCAGTCAAGTCGGTGCAGAGAGCCAAAAACAAAAAAGTATCACCACAAAATCTCAATCACAAAATCGAGTACTAGAGTTCCCTGAAAAATATTCGATTGGCAGACTTTATGTTTTTGACAAGGTAGATCTTACTAACAATGTACTTGAAACCAACAATGCGAAAGTTCGCAAGCACGCCCAAGGACGCGTGACCATCCCGCAAAAAGGTTATGCATTTCTGGTAGGAAACTACACCTTAGGTGAAAATCTTCAACCCCTGCAAAATCTAAAAAGCAATGACTTACAAGCGCTAAAACTGAACAAACTAACCTTTAGAGAAGCCGATCTTCAGTATTTGACTGGAATAACCAGCCTTCAGCGAATTGAATTAGAATCAACTGATGTTGGCGATCAGAGCCTAAAAACTTTAGCGAAATTACCTAACTTAGTCTATGTAACATTAGCCCGGTCACTAGTAACAGGCAAAACTCTAGCAGATTTGGCACCTTTGAAAAAACTAACTTACCTGCAGCTTGGCCACAATGCCATTTGCGACGGTAATCTGGATGGGGTGGCCGCTATTCAAAGTCTAAAAGCCTTTCGCGTGCAGTCATGCCAACTCAAAGACAAAGATTTAGAGCCAATTAGCCGTCTGAAAAACTTACAATCTCTGACCTTACATGAAAACAAAAAGATTACAGACTATGGTCTAAAGTACTTAGCAAAAATGCCTAGGCTACACTATCTAGATGTGGGTCAAACGAGCGTCTCTATCAATGGGCTAAAGGCTTTAAAAAACTGCCCGATACACAGCTTTCACTTTGGTCTTGGACAATTTAACAAAGAAGAACTAGCCCAACTCAAAACTATTTTCCCAAAAGCCTCGATCACAGAAGAAAACTGCGGCAGCAACATGGATCCCTCTCTTTTTGCACCGCTGCACTAGCTAAACTAGACTTTCTATTTTGGTGCAACTCAAGGCGCGCTGCCCACGGCCTCAACATACCATTTACCATTTTGCACCCGTAGGGTGTAAAGCCAGTCGGAATTATAGCCAGCCAATCTGAGCATCTTCACTCTAACTTTAACCAAATCACCCTGCCGAGGACCTATAGAAAAGTCGCTGTCGGGCGGCGATGTACTAAGCCAATGATGGCGCGAAACTGAGGTAATGTAAGCAGACTTATTATTATTGAACTTAGCCTTATATGCTGGTGCCAGATCATCCCAGGCTATTTCGAATTCTTTGAAGGCAATAGCACGAAAATGGTACTTTAAAAATTCACTAGCAGTGGTATCACGCACGGACCTAATTCGATCCATCGATGAACTAGAAGAACTAGACCCACTCGCTGAATTATATGAACTAGCTGAATCGGCAAAACGAGGACTGCCAACTGGTGCTGCCACTACTACAGGTTTTGCAGTCGGAGTGCTAAGAACTACAACTTCCTGACGCTTAGTTGCTTCAGGCGTAACTTCAGGCTTACTGACAAACTTTTGATTACTCAAAGCAGCATCATAATCAGGCAGACCCGGACGGGGTCGCACTGGCTGGCAGGCAATAACCAGATCTTTGCCTGTCCATTTGCTCGACTCTAAAACTGGAGTCTGTAACACACCGCGCTCTTGCACTACCTCTTGCTGCACTTTATCTTTGACAAAATTGAATACATCAGACACATCACTGGAACTGCCCTGTTTTTGCAAACCCTCGATTAAACTCCGGGTAAAAACAGAATTGGGATATTGCTTAGACTCCCACGAGGTCTGATTCTTGTCGCTAGAGCAAATTACCAATTGACCCGAGCCCTGAGCGATAGTAGCGGCATCAGCATTAGCCTGCCGCACAATACCTTTACTTTCGCTAGCCCCTCCAGCATGGCAAGTGTCTAACACCACCAGAACTCTGTCACTGTGCACTCTTTCGCGAATGGTATCCGCCAGGTGCTGCATTGGTATTCCGGTGGTAAAAAGCTTAGTTGGATTGGTGTTGTGAGCCACCACATAATTGACGCCGCGAATATCAGCGTCAGAAGAACTGCCATGACTAGAGATGAAGATTACTACCAGATCGTCTGGCAGAGCCGCTCGCGGTAACCAGCTATCACCGAGCTGATCGAGAATGTTTTCTTTAGTCGCCTTTTCGTTGAGCAAGAGACGAACATGGTCTTTGGCAAAATTGCCCTTGGTGATCAAATAATTGTAGAAATCTTGAGCGTCTTTGGCAGGATAACGCAGGTTCAAAGTGGGGTCAGAAAACTTGCTAATACCAACTACCAGGGCCCACTTATCAGTCACTGGTCGGTTGGCAGCGTTACTTTCAGCCCCTCCAGCTCCGTCACTACCTGCCGCCCACGTGGCCGATTGCCAGGTGACAGTGGCCCCAGAAACAACCAACAAGACCGCAAGCTTCAAAGCAAAAGCTGCGCCTGTGCCTTTTTTGAGACTTGCCAACGAGAAACCTAGACGTGCCAATTTAGTTGTGCACCCTCCAATAAACTGCTATATAGAATTCCACGACTCGACAAAGGTGAAACCGTCAATCAATGTCACTATCTGCACCGCTGATTAAAACTGAAAGATTGCTACTACGTCGCTGGCGCGAAGCTGATCTGCATCCCTTTGCCGAGCTCAACCAAGATGATTTAGTCATGGAGCACTTTCCGAAAAAACTAAGTCACGAAGAAAGCAATGCCATGGTCGAGCGCATCGAAAGAGCTTTTGAAGAAAACGGTTTTGGTTTATATGCAGTTGAATTGAACGCCAACGAAGAATTCATCGGTTTTGTTGGCCTGTCTGTGCCTCGCTTTGAAGCAGCTTTTACGCCATGTGTGGAAATCGGCTGGAGACTGGCCTACAAACACTGGGGCTATGGCTATGCTCCAGAGGCAGCTCAAGCAGTTCTAGCTGATGGCTTTGAACGCGTCGGCCTCAAAGAAATAGTTTCATTCACTGCCACCTGCAACAAAAACTCGATGCGTGTGATGGAAAAAATCGGCATGACTCACCAGCCAGCAGATGACTTTCTGCATCCAGCATTAGCTGACGGCGACCCGCTCAAGCCGCATGTGCTCTATCGCATGCGAAAACTCAATAATCGAACCTGATGCGTTTGGCCTGCTGGTCGACAGTGTAGCCACGATTGAAAACCTTCGGCCCAATTAGAGGGTGGCTCAACCCATTAGCATAATCAACCGGCAAGCCCATTTTAATCATGTGGCCAACCTCCACACGATCAGCCACTCCACGACCATAGCCTCGACTAGTCACACCCAGAGGCCCTTGCATGCGGGGATGAATAACAAGTCCTTCCGTACCACAACCAGTATCAAAACAGGCCTTGATTGGATGACCATTGACAAAAATCTCGACCATCATGCTGTTTCCTTGTTTTTCAAAAGGAAGGGAGAATTTGTCATTTCTGTCAGGCTTTGCCATAACTGAAACACTACCACTGGTGGCAGTCTTCTCATCACCTTCAAATGGGGCCTTGGTCAGCCGTAAATAATAGTCATCTACCTGATACGAATACTCTTTGAAAAAATTCTGACCAATCACGCTGCAATTGGGCTCAGATATAAAAATCGTATCAATCTTACGAGTAATATCCTGAATAGATATCTCGGTTTCAACCATTCGTCCAGAGATAAGACCATAGACCCGATGGACACCAACTACTTTTCCTTGCATCAGTTGATCTCTTGAAACTAGATCAGGAAAATCAGCAACGCTAAGAGTGCAAACCTCTGCACCAGTATCAAATACGACACGACAATACTTACCGTTAATCTTCGCCCGCACCCACAAATGTCCGTTAGCACGCTCAAGAGGAATGCGGGTCTTTTCTGGCAACTTCGCCCATTCAGCCCTAGTCAGAGGTTTTCGAAACTTCGATAGATTCTCCAGAATTTTTGCGGCAAGAGCCGAACTAGCTTTATCTCTCTCGGCATCTTCAGGCTTCAACGACTGGCTTTTGGAGGCTGCTACCCCACCTCCTTCCAAATAATTGGAAGCAAGCTTTGCCTCAGCAGAATTAGGCCAGATCTGCACTAAGCGCTCAAAAATGACTTTGGCATGGGATGTATGCCCGAGCTGTATGTAGCAAAGACCCAGGTAATAATGCGCCGTTGCCCCCTGCTTTGAGTCAGCCAACTCTCGAAATGCCATAGAGGCAGCTTGATAATCCTTCTTCTGAAACAGAGCAATAGCCTTAGTCATGGCATCTTGGGCGAAAGCAGGGCCTGCAGACAGAACCAGCGGCAAAGCCAACAACAGAACCAGCGATAATGCCAACACGCACCCGCAAGACTCAGTCTTAAGCCGCCTTGCGACGTCTACATGGCCTAGCCTCATACTTAAAACTTTGAAGAAACCAAGAGAAATAGTCAAAGCTGCCGCCGCTAAAATTGAGTTATCTTTCTAATGCCAATAGACCTAATGCCAATAGACCTAATGCAAATAGTCCGAGTGCAAATTGACTACTATTGTACGGGAAACCTTAGAATCTGTCGGAATAAGTAATTTGATGAATCAGCAGCACCACAACGTAGCAATTTTTTTTAGCTTGTTAGAGCTTCTTTCGCTTGCAAGCGGCACCTCAGCGGCATTGGCGCAACCGACTAACTATGCCCAAGCCTATCGACAGCAGCAGCAGCAAGCTTTTGAGGGCGAGGACGAAGAATCAGACTACAACGATGAGAGCGAATATCAAAGCTCTGCTGGCATAAATCGCCGCCCACAAGCTTTAGGTGCAAGCAACAGCCAAAGCTCTAGCTTTGCCGAGATTGACCAGCTTTTCGCCGATTCACTACGTCGTTTTGGCGTTCCCGGTGCTTCATTTAGCGTCGGCTATCGCGGTCAAATTATTTACGCCAGAGGATATGGCATGGCTGACGTAAGCCAGAGTCGACCCTTTACCCCCGATACGCCTCTCTGCATAGCTAGCTGCTCTAAGGCGGTAGACGCCATGGCCATTTTGCACCTTGTCGACCAAGGCAAATTATCGCTAGACGACCGCCTTTACGATATTCTTGGCCGCCCCAATTTAAGAGCAAGTGCCGACCCATCCGTCCGCCAAATTACAGTAAGACAACTGCTGCACCACTCTGGCGGATGGGATCGCAGCGTTCCCTATGATGGCAAAATGATGAATGCCATGGCCCGCGGGGGAACAATTCCCTTTGAAGAACTACTGCTCAATGCCATGAACTTCCCTCTAGATTACCCACCAGGAAGCAAAGCAATCTACTCTAACTTTCAATTCACGGTGGTGAGAGTGATCATCGCCAAAGCCTCAGGTATGGGTTATCAGCGCTATGTAGAAGAGCAAATATTGGCGCCACTGGGAATTGTCGACATGCACCTGGAAGAAACCAAAGGTAATTATCGCCCCAACGAAGCGCGGCGGTATAACCCACAGGGAAAGGAATTGCCAGGCGGCCGTCCAGCCTATCCCCTAAGCGGCCCCATGGGCTCTTGGGTCTGCTCTACAAACGACATGGTCAAATTGTTCATGGCACTTGATGGTTCCGATGGACGCCAGCTATTCAGCCCGTCTGCCAGACAAGCCCTAGTGGCGCCAGTACCACCACCAGTACCACCACGCCCAAACGGCTTTCACTTTGGCCTAGGCCTTGACCGGGTTTATCAAAATGAGAATGGCACTGGCTATATGAAAAACGGTGGAGTTGCCGGAGTACACGCTCAAGTAGAGCACCTGCCTGGCGACATAGATTTCTGCGTCTTTTTCAATGGCGCGGGCCATCCAGATCAAGGCAAGAAAGTAATTGGTTTTGTCTGCGACAGCATTAGAAAGATACTGGCCGATACAAAGTTCCAGACGAGGGCGGAGCACTAGGACCCTCCTCAAACTGAATTTTGCGCAGATAGTCGCCGTAATTGTCTTCCACCGAGCGTGGGGCAAGGCGATGGCCGCGCACTGCCACCTTAGCCTTCAGACCGACATTGACCTCATCTTTGGGGTGCAGCACTAAATCATTGATGGCATCAACCACGATGTCTGCTTCATACATAACTCCCGGATTGATTTTGTGACCGGTGTAATTGGCTCCATTAGTCCAAAACTGTGTATTGGTCGGCAATGCATTGACTGTACAAACATGAATATCTTTGAGCTTATCGGCCTTTAACTCAGCACGCAAAGCATCATCAAAACCGACAACACCAAATTTGGTGGCACTATAAGTGGCGTAATAGGCAATTGGGATTTTCCCGGCCATAGAAGCCACATTTATCAAAGTACCATGGCCTTGCTTTTTAAACTGACTAACAGCGAAGTGGCTACCGTTCACAACCCCAGTCAAGTTAATATCGATCATGCGAGCCTGATCGGCTAAGGGTATGTCAGTGAAGCGGCCGAAGGCGCCCACTCCAGCGTTATTGATCCAAACATCAATTTGCTTAAACTTAGCCAAAGCCTTCTCAGACAGGGCCTCTACTTGCTCGGCCTTGCTAACATCGGTGGCCACGGCAAGGGCGTTAGGGCCGCACTGTGAGGCAATCTGCTCAAGCACTTCACCCCGGCGAGCGGCTAAGACAACATTAGCTCCCCGGGCAGCAAATCGCCGCGCTACGCCCTCTCCAAAGCCACTAGAAGCCCCTGTGATGACGATTGTTTTGCCAACCAGGTCTGCTTTCTTGTTTGCTTTGCCTTGGGCTTCATCTTTGGAAACATCATTGGCACTGCTAACGGCAACGGCAGACGAAAGCAAGGCGATAACTATACAACTGACAGTGAAAGCAAAACTTTTCAATAAATCTCCTAAAGCACACCAGGCTGCAAATTGGGCCGCTGAGCAACAAGCCTATAATAAACGTTTTGCCCCAACAGTTAGCAAACTGTTTGCCGCTCTCGGTGATGAAACTGGCAACCACTAGAATCGGAACTAGTGACTTGAAATATCAGCCAGCAGACAACTTCACGCACAAAGGCAGGCGAATGACGAAATCAAAGAAGATTTTTGTTTGCTTCTCGGTGACATTGATAGCTTCAGCCTTATTAGGCACGCCATTAGTCGCGCTCTATTTGGCACTCTCGCCAAAGGAGCTGGCGCCGTACCTGCTCTTCCCCCAAAAGATAACTAATGCCTACAAGAATATCTTCCTCAAACCATACGGTGTTGCTGGCGAGAAAGTAGAAGTACCCTTAGCAAATGGTGGTCACCTTTGCGGCTTTTACTTCCCCAGGCCCCACGCACCGTATACAGTACTAATTAGCCACGGCCAGGGCCAAATGGAACAACAGATTGGCCTAGCGCACGCAGCCTTAGCAAGCAATCTCAACGTACTAATTTATGACTACGAGGGTTACGGCGAAAGCACAGGAAAGGCCAGCACAGGCAACCTGTTGAGCGATGGCATCGCTGCCTATGACTATCTCATACAAAAGAAAAAAGCCAAAGCAAGTCAAATAATTGCCATGGGTAGCTCCATGGGAACAGGCATTGCCGCGAACACAGCCTTGAACAGAGATTGCGCCGCCTTGCTATTGGTGGCACCATACAACAGCTTAGCGCAGGCCGCCTGCGACAACATCAACTACTTCAAACTCTATCCATCCGTTCTCTTTCCCCAACCTGATATAAGCTGCATGCCGTTCATGATCAAAGACAAGCAAAGATTAGAAACGTCAGTGGCCAATGCGACAGTACAGTCAGCAAGCAGTTCAACGGCTCAGCCTGTGGTTATAATCCACGGCGCTCTAGACCAAAGAATTCCAGTCACTCACAGCAGACAACTAGTAGCGGCCTACAAAGAAACCCACCAAACTTCCCAGTCAGACAAACAAGCTAATCATGACTCAAATCTCCGCTATGTAGAACTTCCCAACTGCCATCACGGCGATTTTTCGCTCAACATAATCACTGACGAACTCAATGGAATAGTGGCTCGCCTGGAAGCATCGAAGAAAACACTGCTATCGAAAAAATAGCTGCTATACGCCAAGCTTTTCAGCGTGCAGATCAAAGCGCTTTTGCGCTTCTCTCACTCTTTCGGTTTCACCAAGCTCCATCAGCTTCTTCAAATACCAGCGCAAGGCTCTGACAACATTTGGATGTTTTTGCCCAAGCAGATACTGCATGGCAAAAATGCCATCCTCGCCCTGGGTCAACAGATCTTCAACATTTTCTTGCTGACAAACACTATAAATTATACTGGCACGCATGTATGCGGGATTTCCAGAACCAAGTGTAATCTCCAACAGCTCCATACAAGAGAAGAGTAAGTCTCTGGCGTCTACGAGCTTGCCATCAGCGGCGTACATCACCGCCAAATCACTCATAACATAAGCTAGCTGCACAGCGCCGTCTTGATTTAGATCTCCGAGAATCAACATGGCCTCTCGCAATTCTCTTTCAGCAGAAGCATGGTCTCCCCGCTCCCAAAAAATCTGCGCGTGAAAGCGCAGAGCAACAGCATAAAGCTCACGCAAAGCAGGTTCGCTAGCCCCCGACAAGGCGTGCATTGCTTGGTCTAGATGCTTTTCTGCGTCTTTCCATTTCTCTGTGGCGATATACATTGCCCCAAGACCGACGTGGCAAGCATTTTCGGCAAAATCACGGTCTTTTAGCTGCTTAGCCTGCTCAATAGCTCTGAATAAAAGTGTTTCACACTGGCGAAACTCACCTTGCTGATAAGCACCTTTGGCTGCACTGATGCGCGATTTCCACAACTTCGTGTCGTGGTCTTTTGACTCGATGGCATCAGCAAGGCGTTTTTGAAACATAACTTGAACCCAATATTGGCTAACAGTCAAGAAACTCAAGTAGTAAAGATAACAGAGACAGCTTTCAATTTCATTACAACGGGCTAAGTGTGAGGATTAATGATCATTTCTCCGAAAACTAACTGATTCTGTCCAGTCCGCTCCCGATAAATCGCCATTGGCGCGTAGCCAAAAGCCTCGCATTTGCTCAAAAGAGACGGCCTGTCAATTGATTGCATAACACCTTCGGGATCAAGCAAGAAATCGCCAAAGACCTTACGCCCGCGTGAAATTAGGCCCGCTAGTAAGTTTTGAAAATCCGCATCACTCCAACCCTGATTCATAATGAAAGGGGCTTGTGGCAGATTACTTGCCAATGCACGCTGCACAACTTGCGAATGCATCTGGGCGAACTCAGCAAGCTCTTTATCTGGCAGGGCCGCCAGGGCATTCCAATAGCTCAGATAGTGATCTTCAAGAAAGAAGGGCGATGCTTCATCAATCAGCGCCGAATCAACTATTTTCCAAAATTCGTCTTCAGTCATTGAGCACTTAATTAATTGGTGGGCCAATTGGATCGATTAGTTAAGCCTTAACCTTTTCTTTCCCAAAATAGGACTATAACGTAATTACGAACGTTGGAGTCCTAATATGAGTATTGTAATTACCCGCCTAACAGAAGTTGAAGTTGCCTCAGCAGATTCAACAGAAGTGCGGTGGTTGTCGGAATCTGAGATTGAGCTTTTAAGCAATCGACTAGTTGAAATTGTCTACGAAGAAATGGCGAAAAAAGAAAGCAATCTTCTCACCAAATTAAATTATCCAGCTCGCTAAATCAAATTCTTCAGCTCGGGTATATAAGCCCAGTAAAGCACTAATGCAGTGGCGCAGTAAGGGCTGAAGGAGATAGATGGGCAAGAATATTGGCAACAAAGCTAATAGCAAAATTGGTCGGGATAAAATCACCCGACATCTAACAAAATTGATTTTGCCAGCTGTAGTTTTCGCCACTCCGTCAGCAGTATTCGCTGCCAAAATAGACGCCACCTCACTAACAGCAGATTTCGCCGCCCGCGATGCCATGCCAGAAACACGGGTGCCACAATCGAAGTGGTACGAGCGAGGTCGCTTCGACTCCTGGGGACCACGCGCTTTAGAATATCCCGCTCCTAACATTCCCAGCGGCTCTGACCCAATTCAATGGCAAAGGGCGCGGGTCATTGCTGTGGCTGAAAAATACATTGGCCTTCCTTACAAGCACCACCACATACCAGCCTGGTCACCCGAAGAAGGGCCTGGTCTAGACTGTTCCAATTTCACCTCATGGGTCTATAACTACGGCCTGGGTATGAAACTCAACAGCGACGTGCACAAACAAGCCGAAGGCCCAGAAGCCCCAGGAAGGCGACTTAACCCCGGCGAACCTTTCGTTGCCGGCGACCTACTCTACATTCTCAAAAATGACCGCTCCGAAGTTTCCCATGTGGTGATTTACATCGACGAAGGCCATATTATCGACTCGCACGATGGCAGTGTGCAGATACGCGAGTTCAAGGGTTGGTACCGCTCGCACTTATCCCACGCTCGCAGACTGATTGAATAATTTCTGCCTCAATAACTGCAGCTTGAATCTGCATAGCCGAGTATTTCCATTTACTACTGTTGCGTGGAACCACCGGTGGCGCTGGCAGCTCCAATACAACTCATTTTAGAAGAAGCACTCGGCCCCAGGCCGGTGCCAACTGGCAACCACACTTTCACTCGGCAAGCTGAAGGCAAATTGTCGCCGACAACGCTATCGTAGTTGGCGTTTAAGATTATCCGTGCCGGCGCTACAGTTTTCATAACCGGGGCAGAGAGAGCAGCAATCTTGAAAGTCAGGTCGCCATCGGCATCGGGCAGCTTAGCGTCTATGTCGTGCTTGTAGAGCTTCATTCCAGCACTAGATGCATAGCTTTGCTCTTGGTCATGGGCCTCAAGCTCTGCAATGTTCTTCAACACTTCAACATTCGACTCGGTATTAACCACGCGACCGCACTGCCAACCAGCCAGCAAGGGCTCCTCAACCTTCATCCAGGGCAGATACATAGCGTAGGTCTTGTTGATTTCTTCAAACTTCTTTTCCATTGCTTGCTTAGCTTCTTTCTTTGCCACTATAGAAAGTTGCTTGCGCTGCAATTCAAGCGTCTTGGCTGAATCACGCGACTCATCTAAAAGTTCCTCGGCCAATGAGGCTAAGCCCGGATACTTCTCTTTGCACTCATCGAACTGCTGCCGACCAGCAAATACCAATTGGCGATTGCGAGCAATCATGTTGTTCATTTGACCAATGCGATCTTTATCATTCAACTTACGAGCCGCAGCCAGAGCCATTTCGTTTGCCGATGCCTGAAGGCGATTATGCTCAAAGAAAAGACCACCATAAGAGTAACCAATCAGCAAAGAGACAGCCAGCAAGCCAATGACGATCATGGCTAAAACCAATACAGAACCTTTGCGGCACCGCAAATGGGTAGAAGATTTTCTATTCGTCCTCAAGCACTTGCTTCCATATTTATTAGTAACTGAGCTCATCTCCATTCCTCTTTATCAACTATTCGTTGACGAAATACTGAGAAGTAACAGGATCCCGGCTGAAGTTTTCCCAAGGAGAAGAAGTATGCAAATGCAGCGTAATCGGACTAGTAAAACCTGGCAAACCTGCAGCTGAACTAAAAAGCGGAGCAATTGAGCAATCAGCCGAAAGCTCCATGCTGTATAGACTTGGCTCAAAACTTCCATCGGGCAACCACTCAGAGGGAATCGAAACACCGTTGGGCACTGATATTTGACTAGAGCCGTTCTTGGAAATTATTGTCAACTTCAATTTTGGATTAGCGATTGTCACTGAACACTTTTCCAAAATCGAAGTAAACCAGGGGTCTTGAGTAAACATATCGTAGGCTTCAGTGCGCTTCTCGCAAAGAACTACACGGTGAGCCATTTCAGTCATGGCACCTTCAACGATTAAATAGCGAATCGGGATAATGGCAATATTAAAAAGTGGAGCAAAAACAAAGGCGATGAGCACAATCAGACCAACAGCAAACTCGGTAAGGCCATGACCACTGGCTTTTCTGCACCTGCTGTGAAAATAAAGTTTTGGGTTTCCGCTGATTCGAGTGCCATTCATGGTAAACACCTATTTGCCGGTAAAGGCAATACGGCGACTCTGGCGTATTTAGGAGGTATTCAGGACGGATTTAGGGCTTTTTCACAAACGCCTCTAAAAATTGACCAAAATCAGTTATAGCTAAAGCACCTAACAAGCAAGTGCAGTCAATCAGTTAAGAAAAGCAGGTCAAGAACGGCATGACAAGCAATAATCCAACAGAATCAGAAGAGCGGAAAAACGCTAAATCAATTGCCAGCAAACTGACAACCCGCAGTAAAACAGGTCAGGGCATCGTCGAGCTTGTCACTGCACTGGTGTGCTTGGTTCCGGTTGGCCTAGTGCTTATCGACTTAGGAGTAGTAGCAATCGGCGCTGGAATAAACGACGCTGCCTGTCGTGACGCCGCCCGAGCAGCCGCTTCTGGAGCGCCTTCTGAGTTAACCCTGGCTGATAATCGCACCATCGGACCAGACAAATCACCTTACCAGCGCGCTCAATCGGTAATCAAAAAAATCTATGCCACCAATGTTCCGGCCAAAATCCGTCAAAACATTGAAGCAATTGAAACTATCAAAGACATTCCGGCCATCGAAGCCGGCGGCGCTGTAGACGGCGAAGTAAGCGTCAAGACCACAATCGATGTTTATCCACCCTTCATTGTCGGCAAAGTCGTGGGAGACAGCGGCATCGCTCTTTCCGCCAAACACATCGTGCCCATTACTTACGTCATGCCAGCCGCTGCACCATAAACTGAATACTAATAACATTTGAATTGAGAAACCAAAGGGAAGAGGCAGACCATAGTCTGCCTTCTCCTTGTGCCTCTTTCATACACCGTTCTTGGTTCTGGCTGCGCTTGCCATTTACCGATAAAGCACAGTCTTCATGCCGTCTTGCTCAGAGTAAATATTGAGAATTAGATCAGCAGTAAAGCCGCCATCAAAGTCGTTACCGTCTGAGGGTGCTACTTGAAAGCCACGACTAGTTATCTCGTTAACGATATCGGTATAAGACTCATTAGGCAGGCGCACTTGAACAATTGGATTTTTATTGACAAAGGTATCTAGAGCTAAGCGTAAAACAGCATTGGCAGCAGCTTTGCGCTCTTCACTCGAGGAGCTACCCCCCTTGTGTTTGACCTTGAGACAAACACCTTCGCCCTGGGGCAAATCAAACTTGCGCTGCTTTTCCATGCCATAAGCTTTTCCGTTGTTGAACCAAAGATACTCATAAGCAACCTTTTCGTCTTCTTTGTTCGGCGCATAGTAAGCCACTTGCACTTTCTCAATTTTCTTTAGAGAAGAACCTTCATACTGAAACTGTCTTTCCAAAGGCTTGGTCTCCAGCTCCACCACCCAGTCATAAGGGTTAGAAACCATACCGTCAGCCATTACCTGCTGAGCAGCCGAGAGCGCTAAAACGAGGGCTAATGCTAGTGAAGGGATGCCGGTGAGATGGCTTCTGCGCCACTTTCTCAAATTCATGGATCAATCCTCAACTCTGCCACAATCTAAATTCTTCGGATGCCGCGCATTGGACTTATTAGTATCTTCTGAAAGGCGTTTGGTATTTTCTGAAGGAAGAGGACCCTTGGCCGATCCTCTTCTTCTGACACTTCCAGTACCAGAATTAAAGACCAGCAGTAGCTAAATCTACGGCTTTCTTAGCATCTGGCATACCCCAACCGAAGTAGGGATTCCAGCCGGGAACTGAATTAACGCAGCTTGCTTTGAGAATCTGCTCGACAGCAACGTTAGGTAGCGCTGGATTTCTCGTGATGATAAGAGAGGCTACAGCAGCCACAATCGGAGAAGAGAACGACGTACCATCAACAGCTCCTTGTGTGCCATCGATGTTGGTGACGACAATTCCTTTTCCTGGTGCGGTGAAATCTACTGAAGTACCCCAGTTGGAAAAGTCAGCGAGACTGCCGCTAGAGTCAATTGCAGAAACAAAGTTGATGTAGGGGCAATTGGGTGTACCATCAAAAATTCCATCATTGCCTGCCGAAAGGAAGATTAGACCCTGACGTGCATAATAGAATTCAGAAAATATTTTGTGCAGAGGGGCATGAATTGCCGCATTATGGAAACCATAGTAGGGTCCGCCATAGCTAATATTGACGATTCTGGCACCAGAAGTGAAGACTTTGAACATGGCACATGCAATAGAAAGATCGTCAGTCATAGCCGATGTACCCGGTGCGCCATCGGCAATGCGAATGGGGTAAATACTACCTTTTGGTGCGATTCCGGCACTGACCTGTGAATTATTCATGGCGCCAACAGCACAGGAAGCCACCCAGGTACCGTGCCCGTGTTGATCAGTGTTAGCGCCAGATGAAGCTTCTGCTGCGATAATGCCAGCTAAATCTGTTACTCCTGGTAAACTACCGCCTGCCATTAAGATGCCACCGAGAGCCTTGGCGGCAGCGGTGTTAGCATCAAAACCCTTCTCCACCTTGCCGCTCAAATCAGCGACACCACCCTGACAGCCAGAATCGAGTACAGCAATTTTAGCGCCGCCCTGACCCTTATCCCAAGCCTTCGGGCAATTCATGGCTGACAAATGCCATGAAGTTGAAAAATTAGGATCGTTCGGCACCACATTGGCGCTATAGCGATAGTTGCGACCAACTGCGGCGAAGTGCTTTTTATCGCCTGTCAATTTCTTTTCAGCTTCGGCGAAGTGACCCTTCTCGGTGCGCACCACAAGCATCTTCATGCGTCCGTCACCGAGAGTAGCAACAACAGTTCCGTGAACGCCTTCTAGTGCTTCTTTAATATCATCGTTATCTGCTTTCATGTCAGGGCAGATGAGAAGAGTGTCTGGCTCCCAGGTTACATTAGGTCTAACCTGTTTTTTCATTGATCTATTAATAGGAGTTTTCAATTTCATTTCAGAACTGAGAGCAGGCAATTGCATTGCTCCCAAGATCATTGAACACGACAGAGCTGTGGCAAACAGCCTTTGACTTTGCCTAGACACCAATCCGGAAACTTTGCGTATCATCTCTTTGCGCTCCATTGGTAAGTAAGGACTCCCCTCCGTACGAGAGCCTCAACAGAGCGCACAAAATAATTAGGCCGATTCGTAAAATACTGGCCAAATTATTGAGAACTACTTAATTACCGATGTGATTGCCGTTGTTATGGAAACCATTTGCAGCATTGGGGTCAATACCATTTGGATAGGCAGCATTCTGGCCCGTAAAATTGTTTTGGTTTTGATTCAGGTTTCGATGATTGCGTCCACCGCGCCCTCGCCGACCACCTAGCAGGCTACGAGAAAGCCCTCTAGTCATGCGACCAGCGCCCCGCATCACACTGCGGCCCCCAACCCTACCACCTATGCGACGATTACCGCATCGTCTGGCTTCTGCTGGCTCAATTGCAATCATTCCTAATAGCAATGTCAAAACCACAAACAACGCCATGTATCTAATAGAAAATGGCTTTCTTGATACGGCCCGGTTTGCCAAGGTTGCCTTCCCCAGACCAGTACTTGCTTTCACCTTGTTCACCAAAGTATTACCTCCACACAGCGTCCTCAATCAGAAAAGACCCATAATAGGTAATACGTCATGAGCTGGGAAAAAGTTCAATTGAAAAAAAATTTCCCAAATTTCGCTTTTTCTATCACCATAGCAACGCAACCCTCCAGGTAACTTGCTCCTAGCGCCCCCCCTTTACAAGGCCAATTCAAGATTGTACAGTGTTTTATGTACAACCTTGGTGATTCAATGACAGATATCGCGCACAAAAAAAACCTTAAGAAGCTCGGCAAGACGCAGGCACGTGAGCAGTTTGCTCCACTCGTTGAGTCACTCTCCAAAATTGGTGGTGTTGTTGAAGTAACAGACTACGGAAAAGTAGCTGCGGTCATGCTTGGTTACAAAGACTATCTCTGGCTTCTAGCCCAATCAAACCAACCCTTCAAGCCGAAGCGTCAGCTAGCGGGCTCCGCCGTACTTGTCGGTGATTTAGAAGAAGCAAGCAATAAAATTACTCAATCTGTTCTTGATTCAATTGCTAGGTCCACGAAAGAACTATGACTGCGCCATTACTTGTTACCGACACGCACCCACTGGTGTATTACATAACAGCGCAATTTCGCAAGTTGCCAAACAAAGTCAAGAAAGCATTTGACAGCGCCGTGTCCGGACGCTCCGCAATTTTCATTCCGGCAGTGGTGCTCTGGGAACTCTCACTACTCATAAAAGCTGGGACGGTTAAAACGGCAATTCCACTTGAAGAATACGTTCAAGAGCAATTCTTTGCAAAAGCAATATCAATTGTCGATATTGAAACCGAGGATATAATCCGCTCTCACAACCTTCTATTCAGCAAAGACCCATTTGACTTATTGATAGTGGCTATGGCTCTTCGAATCGACTGCCCACTAATTACAGGGGACAGACTAATTCACGAAACCAGTCCATGTGCAATCTTCTGGGACTAAACCCATCACCAAAGCCCGAACTCTTGCTGAAATCCAGAAACGGCCAAAACCAAACCTCAAAACTAGTCGAGACCTTCTGCCACCACCTTCACTCTAGCCGTGCCGGTGCTGCCGTGCGAAGTCTTGGCGTTAACCGATACAACCGGATCAAACAGCGCCAGAGCATCCTCTGTATACTCTTTGCTGAAGCTCTGCATCTCTTCTAACGTCAAAGTCGAAAGAGAGACATTTTTCTCGCGGGCGAAAGCCACGAGAGCCGACACTTCTTCGTGGGCTTTGCGAAAAGGCACAGATTTATTGACTAGATACTCAACTAGATCGGTCGTAATCATATCGGGATCAGAAGCGGCCTTGAGCGTAGTTGCACTGTTTACAGTCATGCTATTGACTGCCACGGCCATTACGTTCAAGCATCCGCTAAGTTCTTTGCTAACCTTAATTGCTGGGGGCTTTGTCTCCTGCAAATCTCGGTTATAACCTAAAGGGAGTCCTTTCAGGGTGGAGAGAACATTGATCAATTCTCCCATCATCCCTCCAGCTTTACCGCGCACAATCTCTACTGGATCTGGATTCTTCTTCTGTGGCATCAGACTTGACGCAGTGGTAACCGCATCGCTGAAAGTGACAAAGCCAAATTCTCTAGTGGCCCAAATGACGAAAGTCTCAGCCATCTGACTCAAATGCACAGAGCACATCGATGCTGCAAATAGATACTCTGCTACGAAATCGCGATCGCTTACAGCATCAATCGAATTACTGAAGCAAGTCGGCAGCCCCAGCAGTTTGGCACTCAAATGTGGATCAATAGGCAAGCCAGTGCCGGCCTGGGCTCCAGCGCCAAGAGGCGAGACTGCTGTGCGCTTTTCTAGATCGCAAAAGCGACCAAAATCGCGCTCAAGCATTTCCATAAATGCGTGCATGGCGTGGGCGAAGAGCACTGGCTGTGCTCTTTGCAAATGGGTATAGCCAGGCATTACGGCCTCTATGTTAGCAAGGGCGCATTTAGCTATTGCCGACTTCAGTACAGTGATTTGCGTTTTATGCAAAGCAATTTGACCAAGCACAAAGAGCCTGAGATCGAGAGCCACTTGATCATTTCTACTACGGGCCGTGTGCAACCGCAGAGCATCTTGACCAATGAGCTGCTCAAGGCGTTTCTCGACATTCATATGAACGTCTTCAAAAACAGGATTGAGCGTAAACTTGCCCTCTCGATACTCGGCTAAAATCGCCTTCAATCCAGCAACTATGCTTGCGCCCTGGGCCTCCGTGAGGAGACCCTGCTGGCACAACATAGTGGCGTGAGCGATACTACCTTGAATATCAACTTCAACCAAAGCCTCATCGGCATCAACTGAATTGACAAAGGCAGTAACCGATTGATCAAGCTGTTGCGTGAACGCTTTTCTTAATACTTGCATTTTTCTGGCTCCAGGCAGAGAGTCTAAGACCGTTGATATTGATGAAACCGCCAGAATCAGCAGGGTTGAAGCTCGACATATTCTCGAAGCTTGTCATCTTTTCGCTGTAGAGAGATTGTTCTGACTTTCTTGCCACGACCATTGAGTTACCCTTGTAGAGCTTGATTTTGGCAACACCAGTAACGCAAGTTTGTGACTCTTTGATGAAGTTATGCAGCAGCTGAGTCTCTGGTGCAAACCAGAAACCGTTGTAGGTAAGCTCAGCTATTTTGCTCACCAACGACTGCTTCAAGTGCGCCACTTCTTTATCGAGAGTGAGCGATTCCACAGCCTGGTGAGCTTGCAAGAGAATAGTCACACCTGGGGTTTCATACACGCCTCTAGACTTAATGCCGATGAAACGATTCTCGACTAAATCAATACGGCCAACTCCGTGGGCGGCAGCAATTTCATTGGCTTTTTCAACCAATTCAACTGGCCCTAATTTCTCGCCATCAATAGCCACTGGCACACCCTGCTCAAATTCAATCTCAACAAACTGAGCCTTATCTGGAGCTTCTTCAGGATTCTTAGTCCACAGATAAATATTTTCAGGAGCTTGCTGCCATGGGTCTTCTAGAATGCCACCCTCGTAGCTAATGTGCATCAAATTGGCATCCATCGAATAAGGTTTTTCTTTGGTGATTGGCAGAGGAATGCCATGCTTCTCAGCGTAGGCAAACAGGTCTGTACGGCTTTGATACTCCCACTCACGCCAGGGGGCAATTACACCCAACTGCGGAGCTAAGGACTTCACCGCTAGTTCAAACCGCACTTGATCATTACCTTTGCCAGTGGCGCCGTGGGCAATGTAATCGCATCCTTCACGCAAGGCTGCTTCAACCATCCCTTTGGCAATACACGGACGAGCAAGGGATGTGCCCAACAAATAAACTGCCTCATAGACAGCGTTGGCTTGAATTGACGGGAAGATAAAGTCTTTGACAAACTCTGCCTTGAGGTCATCAATAATGCACTTCTCAGCGCCGGTCTTGAGAGCTTTTTCGTGCACAGCGTCGAAGTCTTCTTCTTGACCAACGTTAGCGCAGTAGGCCACCACCGGCACATTGTACTTCTCTTTGAGCCAGGTCAAAATGCAGGAAGTATCTAGTCCGCCGGAATAAGCTAGCAAAATTTTCTTCATTGGGTTCTCCGAATTTTTATGGGTTAGTTTGAACGTGGATTTAAATGTATTTCCAATATGCGAGTTTTATATGAACGCAGTTTTGTGGTTTCTTCTAAAGCACCAGAGCCAAAATGGCTTTCTGAGCGTGCAATCTGTTTTCGGCCTGGTCAAAAACTACTGAGTTTGGACCATCGATTACTTCATCTGTAATCTCTAAACCGCGATGGGCAGGCAGACAATGCATGACAATAGCATCGGGCTTAGCGTGCTTCATCAGCTCGCAATTGAGCTGATAAGGGGCAAAAATCTTTTCTCGCTCTTTGGCCTCAGCCTCTTGCCCCATTGATGTCCACACATCTGTATAGACAGCGTCAGCATTGGCGACTGCTTCATAAGGATCATTTGAAAGAGTTATCTCAGCGCCAGAAATTTTTGCCAACTCCAACGCTTTCATCCAAATTGAGGCTTGGGGCTCATATTTGTGAGGACAACCCATGGAGAAATCAACACCGAGGGTAGCCGCTAAGAGCAAAAGAGAATTAGATACATTGTTGGAATCACCAACATAGGCCAGTTTTATGTCTTTGAGACCTTTGATGCCTTTGTGCTCAATCAGTGTTTGGAAATCAGCCAGGGCCTGGCAAGGATGCTCTTTATCAGATAGGCCATTAATGACTGGAACATTAGCATTGGCGGCCAGAGCCACAACTGTCGAATGCTCAAAAGTGCGAGCCATAACGCCGTCAACCCAGCGCTCAAGGTTCTTGCCCACATCGGCAATGGTCTCGCGCTCACCAAGCTTGGTTTCAATATTGATGGCATGACCGCCCAACTGCGTCATTCCAGCCTCAAATGTCACTCTAGTGCGCAAAGAAGGCTTCTCGAACAGCATGGTCAAAGTTTGACCTTTAGCAAAAAGGGTCTGGGTGGCGTCAAACTTATTTGCCTTGAGCTTAGCTGCCACATCAAGAATCAACAGTAACTCCGTAGCACTAAGCTGCTCAATACCAATAATGTCTTTGCCGCGCATACTGTGCTCATCGAGGACAAAAGCCAGAGGAGAAACGCCCTCGGGATTAGCCATACGCTGAGGCTTGCCAGATTTAACAGTTACTTTTGCTGTATTGATTGCTGCGCCTTTCTTCATTGTTTCGGTCTCGTTTTGAGCAGTTAGGGTCATTTGTCTTTCCTTTTACAGCGGGTTGAGCGGTTGGCTATGGGCAAACTATTGATGGGCTATAGCAAAAAAAATCCCCGGGTGATTAACCCAGGGATGACAGTCTTGTTGCGCTTATTAGCTTATTAGCTATGCAAGTCGATGCCCCGGGTTCGGTGAGAACTCGCGGCGGCGTCGGTCAGCGGCATTAGCTATAAGAGTAGTAGAAGCAAGTGAGAGCATTTCTGCGGTTGCATTCCAGAGCGGTAACTTGTTGAAGGTTAACGGCGAGCTTCTACTTTGTCAACGATTTTTTTCTTCAATCGCCATTTATGTTGCGAAATAAATAGTGACCTGAAAAATCAGCCTAACTAAGGCGCATTCAAATCAGAGTCAGCCACCCAATTGCCATGGAAGCCGTAAGGCACACGCACTGGCAGATGAATAGTGGCAACAGGAGAGGCTTCGAAATCTTGCGCGTCTAAAATCACGACATCAGTTCTGTTGGTATTCTGGTCGTAAACATAAGACAAGAGCCAGCCTTCGTCTTCGGCGACAGCGTTTTTCTTAGCCACAAAAACCGGCTCCATTGTTGCTCTACCTGAACCAAAGTCATGAGTCAGAGTTTCGCCACTGAGCAAATCATGCTTGCAAGCAGAGCCAAACTGCAAATCAGCAGTCAACTGCGCTGTATAACCAAAGCGATAGTTCTGACCAACTCGACTATCGTTCAAGCGCGGAAACTCCACTGCCTGGTCAGCTAACTGTGTTTCAGAAAGCTTGCCGGTGTGCAAATCTAGCACCCAACGCACCAAAGCTGGAGGAGTTATACCGCGCTTAATCACATCGGCATCAAAATAGGTGGAATTTTTGACTACGTCCACAACAACCTTACCACTGTCTTCGTAGGCATTCATGATGTGATAGACATAACACTGCGGTGCTTCAAACCAAATCATCGAATTAACATCACCGCTGCGAGGCAGAAGGCCAATACGCGCTTGCTGCTTGCGATTCCACAGATAGGGAAACTTACCACTGACCGCAGCGACCAGATCAAATGTCATAGGCAAATCAAGCATAACCACAAACGAAGGTGTGATCGCAGTATCGTGGATCATGGGCTGATGCGGGGCAGAAACTTGGGCAGCAGTGCGCGATCGCCCGGCCTTATCTACTACCAAATAATCAATATGCTTTTTCCCTGGCTCATAGGCCAACACATGCAATTCACCAGTAACTGGATCTCGGCGCGGATGGGCACTGAAAGCGCCTTTCAATGTTCCATCGAAATCGCTATAAGCGGTTGTCTGCAAATTGCCGTCTAGTTTCATCGGCAGAGCGCCGGCCTCAACCAGAGCATAAAGTTCCCCACCGATGTTGAGCACATTAGTGTTCACGCTTCCGCCGTGGGTCTTGCGCGGATAGGGCAATTGCTGACGCTTCAAATCGCGGGCAGCATTGTCGGTCAAGACATAATTGTTTCTGTACCACTCAGCCTTGCCGCCCTTCAAGCGTAGGCCGTGTACCATGCCCGTGCCCAGGAACCAGTGATATTTTTTAGGGTTAGGTTTGGCTGATGGATTGGGGCCAATGCGCAAAAAGCGGCCTTCCAACTCTTCGGGAATGGTGCCGGTTACAGCCAGGTCAGAAATAACATTTTCATCGGCCACTGGGGCGAAATTTGCCACAAGAAAAGGATTAGCAACCAGCTTCTCTGTCAGTTTATCTGTCAATTTCTCGGTGGACTTTTCAGTCGTCGTCTCGGCGGCTCTATCCACTGCCTTCTCCTTAATTGCCATACTCGTCACCCCTCTGGCGGAACTAGCCGCTTACTAAAACTCTTCAACAACTTGCTCTACGAATCTGCCACTGACAGACTTGATTCATATAAGACTACTCCTATATCAGAAAAGTACAATAGTGGGCACGTCTAATATTACGACGGTTTAACATTGCTCTAGAAGCTATCGAGCGGAAGTTATGAACGGAACCAAAGGTCTGGCATTAACGCTTAGCGGCGCGCTTAGACTTCTTCTCCATAGCTTTGATGGCTTCAATAGCCTCGTCCAACCAGTCTATATATGCTTGCTTTGATTTAAATCCGAGTTCAAGGGTTAGGCGACCAGCCAACTGCTCGTAGTCAGAACACTTTGACACAGCCGGAATATCAATGGCTTTTAGTGCAGCCAAGCATTCTTCATGCTTGACCTTAGCGCTCATGAGCACAGCAATCATAGTTTCGCGATCAATGAAATCGCTAAAGAATAGCTGCACCAAAAGCGGGTCTCGGTACATTGGCGGCTCAATAGCCTCACTCAACCAACGCTCCAGCTCTACTTTCCCTTGCTTGGTAATCGTATAAACTTTGCGATTGGGGCGATCAGACTGAAATTCAATTTCGCTAGTAGCAAAGCCCTGCTCAACTAGCTTGTCGAGGGTCTTGTAGATCTGTGTTTGGTCCGCTGGCCAGAAATAGGCAACACTTTTGTCGAAGTGCTCGTTCTTAAGCGTGTATCCAGTTTGCGGTTGTTGGCGCAGAAAGCCAAGAATCGCGTGCGACAGTGACATTGAAGATCTCCCCAAACTCAGACAATAATAGGATACCTCCTATATAGGTGAATGCGGAAACAGCAGCAATAAAATGGCTTAGACGAAATCATCAGCGAAGATTGAATGACAAGTCCATTTCCTAAAAGAACTTAGAGTCATTATCTTTCCAGAGGAACAGCCCCAAACAAATACCAAAAGGCACAAGAAATAGCCGTCCCCATTGCAAGTCTTCAGTCATTAAAGTGGCAAGTGATCCGCCAAACATCATGAATGGGAAAACCTTTACAAAAATGGGCGGAAACCCAAAGTCAGGAATCTGGCTAGGTGCCAACATCTTGACGCCTTGCTGCGATTCAATCAATCGCATAAAACACCAGCTTCTCACCACAAAGAAAAGGAAGACTGGAAAAACAATCAACTGGCTAAGCTGTGGCAAAAACTGACAGGACCAAACCATCACATCCGTTGACAGGAAAACAAAAACATACGGCCCAAACTTGGGCAAGCCTTCCGGCTGCAGAGCATATAGTTTACGGCCGACTTTAGCAACCTCAGTCGAAACTATTTTCACCAGCTCGTTTGCTTTTCCCTGCACTAGATAGCCTCAAACACTGGGCTGATTATCGACCTATTTGCTTACCAAGATACCAAGCCGCTAAAAATACAGGTGGAACTATCAGTACCCGAATCGGTTGCGGCAACACCCCATAGAACCCCGATATAACCAGGGCCGCAATTCCAAATGAAAATGCCAAGGCAAATTTGCGCTTAAGAACCTCTGGTTCATACTCTTCTAATTGCTCATAACGCTCGCGTGTTTGGCACATTGCCTGCTGGTCCAACTGACCAGGATGACTCGGCTGACTAAGTCGCTTCTCGGCCTCCGCCTTTGCTAAAGCTATTTCAATTGCCCTCATCTGCCAAAATCCAAATAAAACGAAAATCAGATAGTTCGGAAAAAGAATAGCGAAGGTCAGGGGTGCAATGAAAAGGCTCAACAAAGTAAGAAAATTAATTGAAATCAGGAAGAAAGTTGCAGCACCAAGCCGAATCAAAAACCTGAGCTTGGGTGACCTGGGAGGCTTTGGTGGATTAGAGCCAGGCGACATGTGGCCAACACCGACGGTGAAATTGTGCAAGGTGCGTTCGGTTCTTAAATCCACAACCCACCTCGTGCCACAACTACGACACTTCGCTTAGCCCTCGCTTACCTTAGCAAACAACAAATTCAGACTTTCCGCCATAGTCGGATGCGAAAACATCACGTTAGCTAAGTCTGTATAAGGCATTTTCGCCAGCATTGCCACTTGAATCACAGAGACGATCTCGCCGCCTGCTGCGGACAAAATTGAAGCGCCGAGTATCTGCTTGGTCTCAGCATCAATAACAGCCTTAAGCAAACCCTTTGTCTCTCGCTCGGTCTGAGCGCGCGGAATGGTCTTAGCTTCAATCTTAGCCACCAGTATCTTGTGCCCAGCTTGTTTGGCTTCGGCCTCCGTCATTCCCACACGACCTAGCTCAGGGTCGGTGAAAAGAGTATAGGGAACGATTCGGCCCTCTGTCGTGCGACCAGCCCCAGATAAAGCATTGTCACGCAAAATCCGATAATCATCCCAAGATAAATGAGTGAAGAACGGCCCACCCTTGCAATCACCAATGGCGAAGATGCCAGATACGTTAGTTTCTAAACGACTATCAACTTTGACAAAATTGCGTGAATCAAGGGCCACACCAGCATTTTCTAAGCCAAGATTTTCAGTATTAGGAAGACGACCGGTAGCAACCAACAAGTGGCTCACCGAAAGAATTCCCTTGTCGCCGAGATCAATATCAGTGTTTTCGCCATTCTTCTTCAGCGACTTAATCGGTGAATCAAAAAGAATTTCAATGCCTTCGTCAAGCATTATCTGTTTGACGCAATCACCAATTTCAGCATCTTCTCTGGGCAAAAAGTGATTGCCGCGCTCAATAATGGTAACTCTGCTGCCTAAGCGTCTGAATATCTGAGCAAACTCAAGGGCAATATAGCCACCACCAACGATGCCTAAATGCGCAGGCGACTTCTCCAGCTCCATGATCGAGGTGCTGGTCAAATAACCGCATTCTTCCAAGCCTTCATACGAAGGAATCAGAGGCCGACTGCCAGTATTGACATATATTTTGTCGCCAGTAACTATCTGCCTGGCACCACTGTTCAATTCAATTTCAATTGACTTAGCAGAGACAAACTTACCTTTGCCATAGAAGAAATCTAAATTATCGGTGTATTCAAAGAGCTTCCAGTGGGCGTTGACCATTCCCTCAACCACCGCTCTCTTGCGAGCGAGGGCAGCTTTTAGATTGAAATCTTTAACATCAGCATCATCTTGAATCTCCCCAGCGGCTTGCCCAGAAAAGCTAAAGCCCTCTTCTGCGGCCAACCTTGCAGCATTTACCAGCTTGCTAGAAGCAACCAGAGTCTTAGTAGGGATGCAGGCAACATTGATGCAAGAGCCGCCAATCATCTTCTCTTCAATGAGTGCGACGCTAACACCTTTCGCCGCAAGGGCCAGAGCTAAAGACTTCCCTCCTTTGCCACCACCGAGGACAACAGTGTCGTAGTGCTTAACGTCACTATCTATTTGCATGTCTTTGCTACTTGTGTGCTTGATATCTTTTTCAGTAGAAGCAGTTTCGTCTTTTTTGGGCGCAGCCATTTTTCGCTCTTTTCCTGAGGGGCTTAAACAAGCAGGTATTGTAATACTTTAACTTCTTATATCAGAGAGCAGGTTACTGGGTAAAAGAAAAATGACCATATAAATCACCGCTTCAAAGGTTTGACGCCAAACCACCAAAGCCAAAGGCGCGCCTTCAAAATTCGAATATCCGAGGAAACCATGACTCCTGACAGACTGCGTCAATTATCGGCCTTCTTTTTAGCGACCTCTCTCACCGCAGGACCCGCACTAGCGCTGGCCGAAGATATCGACGAAGTACGCCCTCACGGTTTCACGCCCAGCGAACAAAGCAGTTCGATGCACTTTCCTAGCTCTAATCGGCGCGAGATGCAACTCTCTACACCAGAAGAAGCACAGAAGATGGCCAATACAATGAAAACCAGCTTGGATGCACAGCATCAAAAATATAGCTACAAGCAAGATGGATTCACACATACGATTGTGGTCGAATCGACAAAAAAGACTGTTATTTTCAGAGCAGCCAACCCCAACGCCGCCAAACAAGAGTTACGCAACACACAATTTATCGCTGAGCTATTCCCCAAGAACGAACAAATAGCCACACTATTGAGCCGTCTGTACGAAGAGGATAAAAATTGGTCGAAAGCGTCAGAATACTTCCGAAAAGCCAACACGCTCTGCGATAACAACACCTTAGACAACACAGTATCTAACTTAGAGATAAACCAAGCAGCGAGAGAAGCTCGGCTGCAATCGCACTACGCCTACTTTGAATTGATGATGAAGCACTATGAAACAGCCATCAAAATGCTTACCAAATCGATCGAACTTAAGCCTGACTACACGACTAGCTATTACAATCGAGCCAAAGCCTACAAGGCATTGCACAAAAACGATTTAGCAGAAAAAGACGAAAAGAAGCTAAAAGAACTAACCCAGAATGAAAGTCGCAATTCGCAATCGGCGCGGCCAGCAGCTGATGGCGCCTGGGCCTTGTTCATGGTCGAAATCTATGCACTTGAAGAAGCACTGCGCATTGCCGATGCAACACTTTTGAAAGAGCCAAATTCAGCTTCGGCGATTCTAGCTCAAGCCAGAGCCAATCTGCGCCTGGGAAGGTACGCCAAGGCCTTAGCCTCCTACAAAAAACTTGAAACCATTGTAAAAGATTCCGCAAGCCTAAAAGCAGAAATGGCTCCAGCAGCTACTCTTGCAAAGCAAGGGCCCCCACCTTATGGCGATTTATCCGCGATAGCTGCTATGCCCCAGACTCAAATCTCACCGCCGCATGGACGTGGAAAAAACGCGAATGGTCAAGCTCGAAGCAGTCGCCCATTCGCAGCCCCTCTCGCAATTAAGAAACTTGCCGCCGACCACAAAGGTGACTATCGAGTGTATGCCGCCATCTGTGCCGGGTTGAAACAAAAATCGCAAATGAAAGAATTGGACAGCGAGTTAAACAAAATGCTGTTAATCGCTCCCAATGACACCAAAGTTATAGAGCAAAAAATAGAGACGGCCGAAGCATTGCGCGACTGGTCAGGCGCAGAAAAATACTGCAATATGTATTTCACTCAGCTAACACAGGGTAAAAACAGCTCGATAAAAACTGAGTTTGTACCATACGCCTACGGTGTGCGAGCTCTCGCCAGACGCGCTCAGAAGAACTTTACCGGAGCAATTGAAGACGACAACATAGTGATAAAACTGGCTCCAGAATCGGCCTTAGCCTACCGCGATCGTGGAGATGCCTACAGACAAAGTGGCAAATACGATCTGGCTGTGGCCGACTATACAAAAGCGATTCAGATAGACAATGCACAAGGCAGCAGCAACTATTGGCGGCGAGCAAAGGCCTACGAGAAATTGAACCAAGCCGCATTGGCCAAGCAAGACAGCGAAACAGCCAAGAAGCTAGATGCCGCCCAATCTAAGATTTAAGTGTAATTTTGGTAACAAACTAACAAACAGTTACTAAAGTCGCCAAAGCCAAGCAAATTGCCAATCTGGACTTTTGCGCACACATTTTGGACGAACGAGCATGGTTAGGCAGCGTTTTGATTGACTATACTGCTCCAATATCGGCCTTTTAGAAAACCTAACCGCCCCCGCATTTCCAATCAGAGAGTCCAAATGAAAACAAAAATCAGCAATACTCTAATAGTTCTTGGCCTTCTAACTGGCCTTAACAGTGGCTTCAGTCAATCAGCGCAGGCGGCTGAGCCAGTTTGGAAAATCAACCCAGAGACATCAAGCATGAGCTTCAAGCTGAAAAACATGGGCCAGCCCGTAGATGGCAAATTCGGCAAGCTCTCAGGCGATGTTACTTATGACGGAAAGAACTTGGCACAAGCCGCTGTCAAAGCCAAAGTAGACACAGCAAGCATCGATACTAAAAACGAGAAACGCGACGAACACCTGAGAACCAAAGACTTCTTCGATGTGCCAACTTTCCCGGTTGCTGAGTTTAATTCCTCAAAAATCGAAGTCGATAAAGGCGGAAACTTCAAAATCTTAGGCACGCTCAACCTTCATGGTATCTCCCAACCAGTGACATTGGCGGCTGGCCCACTGAAAGAAAGCGTTGACGACGCTGGCAAAAAGCATCTGCTCGCCAATGCCACCACAGAGGTAGAACGAAAGGCCTATAAGATTGGCGGACTGGCTGCTGCCACAATCAGCAATGAAGTGGCGATAAATCTGGTAATTGATCTGGTGCAGCAATAGCAAGATCCAGTTCAGCAATACAAGTCTGGTTCAGCATGAGCAAAAATCGCCACTAGTGCGAACTGCACTGCCGGGGCCAGTTAGCTCGCCATGGAGCGGGTGATTTCTTCACGTCTTTTGCGACCAGCTTCAGAGTTCTCATAAGCACGCCAAGCAGTATCAGTGTCTTTGGACAAGCTGAGAGCAGGTACTTGCTGGTCACTAGAACTAGAAGATTTGAAAATACTGTTCCAGAGCTTGAGCTCTTCATTGAACTCTCTCTTGCTTACAGGCAAGGGCGGAATTGAAGCCATCAGCTCTTCGCCAAGGCGCTCGCGAACTGACTCAAAATGGGATTTTTCAGAGCTTTGGTTTGCCATTATAGACTCCACTAGTAATGTTGTCGCCATAAGTAACTTCGATGCCCTGTTCTATCCGCGCCCTGAAATTTCTCGACATTGAAATTGCCGAAAAAGATTAAATCGATGGACGAGGAGGATTCATGAATGAATGAATCGCTTGATTGATGAATAGATTGATGAGTGGAAACAAAGCCATACTGCAAACATAACTTGCAATCTCCTTTTTCAAGGTTATATTCAATAGAACGGCACAGTGAAATAGGAACCGAAGATGAAATGGCAGAGCGCTAAGACCTTGGCTATCCTTACAATATTTGCTTTGGCTAGCTTCGCCACGTCAACTGCGGCGCGGACAGAAGGAACTTTAGTTGTTAATATGCCACAACCAGCCAAGGAAAGTGATGCACAGATCGTTAGCAAAAGTTGTCGCGTTGATGGCTCCGGTAAATTCACCATTGGGAACGAATACCCAGAAAAGCAAGCACGAATGGCCGCAGACCGCGGTAACGCTAAAGCAACTTCTCACAACTTCGCAGGGGCAATTAATGAATTTACTAGGGCGCTCAATTTAAATCCAACATTTGCCAGACCAAACGCACCAAACGAAGACTATTTCTTTAGCAATTGTAATATCAGCAAACTAGTTACCGACTGCGATAAAGTTATAGAAAACCAGCCAAACAACCCTTACGCACTAGCTCTGCGTGGCGAGCTGAAGTTCATGAAATACGATGATGTTGGTGCCAAAGCTGATTTCGACAGAGCCATCGCCAACCAACCAGATTTGTTCTTTGCGCTCGTGCGCAGAGCAGATCTGATTAACAGAAGAGACAACGGCGCTCTAGCAGATTGCAACGAAGCCCTGAAATACTATCCTAACTGCGCTCGCTTGCACCACGATAAAGGAATAGCCTATAGCGATAGGCATGAACCTGAACGTGCTATAGAAGAATTCAACAAAGCATCGGCGATGCAGCCGCAGTGGTCTAGACCATACTTTATGCTTGCACAAGTGCACCAAAACATGGGAAACAGCTCCAAAGCTCTAGTTTGTTTTGAAGAATGCTTACGATATGAGAAAACCTGGATTGAGCCGTACCGTCGACAAGCTGAAATCTGGCTATACATACACAACTATCAAAGGGCCATTAGCAACTACAATCAAGCAATAGCACTCAGCGGAACAGAAAACTCCTGGCTTTACCAGCATCGAGCAAAAGCTAAGTTAGCTTCTGGAGATGTTCTAGGAGCAATGGCGGACTTTACCTTTTATGCAGTGCAACAACCAAGCTTGCTTGTGAGATTCTCTGCTTATCTTTTAACTCTATGCCTCATCGTTCAACTAGCGGCAATGGACATAGGGAGAAGCATTCTTAAGCGAAAGCTATTGATGTTTGAATAGGGAGTAATGAGTTTCCCCTACAGCAGTACTTTCTGGAAAGAGAAGAAGACTCGCACTCTATCGCGTGCTGAGATTTGTCGCCAAATATTGGCTGGACAAACCTGCGAAGACCTAGAGCTGCTCCCACTAGAAGAGATTGCACAGGAAGCCTCACGCACCTTCAAGAATACCAGGCAGAGGTCCGCTACCGGGTCCGGGCTTTCGTTAGGTGCTACACAAATCCGGATAAGGTGACGGCTCAGTCATGGATTATTTTCTGCTGGCACTTGACACTATGTAGACAGGTCTGTATATTTAAGACATGAACAAAGCACGAGCAAACAAATCCGAAGCCCGTCAGCGAATCGTGGAAACCGCCGAACGGCTGTTTTACGCCGAGGGGGTGCGAGCTGTCGGCATCGACCGGATCATCGCCGATGCGGAAGTGGCGAAGATGTCCCTGTACAACCACTTTCCCTCGAAGGACGACCTAATTCTTGCGGTGCTTCAATATCGGGAGGAGAAGTTTGACAGCATGTTCGAGAATTGGATTAGTCACCACGTTTCAGAAGGAATGGACCAGCTGGAAGCGTTCTTCGCAGCTCTAAAGGATTGGTTCGAGAGTCCCGGTTTCCGAGGTTGCATGTTCATCAACGCCCGTGTGGAACTGGCGGACGCAAACCACCCGGCCTCGAAGTTCTCAGCGCTGCACAAAGAGCGATTTCACCAGATGCTCCAAACAATCATAGAGGAATCGGCGGGAATGAAGTCGGCTGAAGCCGTGGCACCAGCGATTTCTTTGCTGGTTGAAGGAGCGATTGTTACAGCAGTAATGGCACAGTCGTCTCAGTCCGCTGATGTGGCGAGAGAGGCAGCATTAGCATTGGTGACCAAGGTCAAGAGGAAGTAATCGAGTCCACTCTCTTTTTTTTCAAAAAAATAAACAGACCTGTCTATATAGTCCATCAAGAGACACCTAACCAAGGAGAATGAATCATGACCACGCTGAGGAACACCGCAATTGCACTGCCGATCACGCAGGTCTTGCACCGTACAGTTAAGGTCGACGGCCTCGACATTTTCTACCGAGAGGCCGGTCCCAAAGACGCCCCCACAGTGTTGCTTCTGCACGGTTTCCCGACTTCCTCTCACATGTTTAGAAATTTGATCCCTGCTTTGGCCGACAAGTATCACGTCGTGGCTCCGGACTACCCCGGCTTCGGCAACAGTTCGGCCCCATCCATCAAGGATTTCGACTATACCTTCGACAACTTGGCGAACGTAATCGACAAGTTCACCGAAGAGGTTGGATTAAAGAAGTATTCGATCTATCTGATGGACTACGGTGCGCCGGTGGGGTTCCGACTTGCATTGAAGCACCCGGAGCGGGTCCAATCGCTGATCGTGCAGAACGGCAACGCCTACGATGAAGGCATCGACAACGAATTCTGGAAGCCGATCAAGGCGTACTGGAAAGATCGGAACACGGACAAGGGCGACGAACTGCGTTCGCTTTTGACTCTCGATGCAACCAAGTGGCAGTACACTGCTGGCGTTCGCAATGTAGAAGCGATCAGCCCTGACACATGGGGACACGTTCAACCGCTTTTGGATCGTCCCGGCAACCAAGAGATTCAACTGGCGTTGTTCTTCAGCTATGGCAGCAACCCGCCCCTGTATCCGCAGTGGCAGGAATACCTCCGCAAGCACCAACCGCCGACGCTGATTGTCTGGGGCAAGAACGACCAAATCTTTCCTGCTGCCGGGGCGTTCCCCTACAAGCGTGACCTGAAGAACTTGGAATTTCACCTGCTCGATACGGGTCATTTTGCCCTCGAAGAAGACGGAGTGGTGATCGCCAATTTGATCCAAGAGTTCCTCGGCAAGCAACCGATCAACTAATTGGCGCACCCAAGTGTTCCCATGAAACTTTGGAGAAGACCATGCTACGCCTCAATTCCGTCAATCCGCAAATCGCTCAACACTAAGAAAATGGTCCATTGAGCGAACCGTGATCTTACCTGGTGCTTGGCCGCACCAAGCACCAGGCACCAGGCTTTACTTCGGCTCAACATCCTTCTGAAAGGAGACTGCCATGACCATGATTCGACCGCCCTTCACGCTGGAAACCGCAACTGCCAAGGTCCGCGACGCCGAAAATGCCTGGAACAGTCGTGACCCGCAGCGAGTGGCGCTGGCCTATTCGGAGAACTCGGAGTGGCGAAATCGGGATCAGTTCCTGCAAGGTCGCGAGCAGATTCGAGCGTTCCTCACTGGCAAATGGGAGCGAGAACTCGACTACCGCCTCACCAAATCGCTGTGGACTTTCACGGACAACCGAATCGCTGTTCGCTTCCAGTACGAGTACCACGATGCGGCAGGCAAGTGGTTCCGAGCCTACGGCAATGAACTCTGGGAGTTTGACGAGGACGGGCTGATGCGGCGTCGGGAGGCGAGCATCAATGAGGTTCCTATTGAGGAAAGCGAACAAAGATTCCGCTGGTCTGCTCCGGGCCCACGACCTGCGGAGGACCCAGGGATCCCCCTCATCCGTTGACCATCAATACGCCCGTGACCGGTTTACACGACACCTGCAAGTTCGGAGGACTCCTCCTATGCGTTCGTTTTCCAGCGACGTGGCCTTCACTAACACGGTGAAGGACATTCAAAAAAAGAAAGGCTCTCGGTCCAGCTATGCCCGAATGGAATCTGGCGGTAGTTGGCAGACGACCGTCACCCCGGAATTGGAAGCGTTCCTCGCTGAGCTGGATATGTTCTATCTCGGAACAGCAAACGCCGAGGGGCAACCCTATATTCAATATCGGGGGGGGTCGCCGGGCTTCCTCAAGGTGGTGGATGAGAAAACCTTGGGCTTTGCCGACTTCGGCGGCAATCGTCAATTCATCACACTGGGCAATCTGTCTGACAACCCGAAGGCGTTCATCTTCCTGATGGACTACGCCCTCAGCCGCCGCATCAAGCTGTGGGGCAGAGCCAGTGTGGTGGAAGACGACACGGCGCTGCTCGACAAACTGCATGATCCTTCGTATCCCGGCAAGGCTGAACGGGCCATCTTGTTTGAGATCGAAGCATGGGACGTGAACTGCCCGCAACACATTCACAGGCGGTTCTCGCAAAATCAGGTTGCTCCCGTAATTGAGCAGTTGCAAGGCCGCATTGCGGAACTCGAAGCCAAACTGAAGGCTCTCGAAAAGAAAGGACAGAAGAATGGCTAGTGCTTGAGCTAGGAGACACCCAAGTATCCGCTCTGCTAGAAAACACTCCACCTGTAGCTTTCTATCAAGCCATCGCCACAAACCCAAGGAGACTAAACCAAAAATGACAGAGCCATTGCCACCAGTCAAATTACCTCTGCTCGCTGTCGAACTCGACTCCGGCGACGTCAATCTGTTTTCGACTGTGGCTGATGCGCAAAGTTATATCGAATCTTACGACCTAGCGACCTGGCAAGTTTTCGACGCCGCTGGCCAAGTAATGTCAGTGAGCAGCAATGGCGAGGCAAAACCAGTAACAGTAAGACCCACCGGCGAGCGTGACAAGAACAGCCTGCGAAAATTCATCGAACAGAGCCTAGAGGCTCTAGGCAACAAAGCTGCTAATGAACGGGCAAAGCTAGAATCGATTCTAGAAGGTCTTAGTTAGTAACCGTTTCCAAAGTTGTCTCATTTTCCTAGTAAAAATGAGTCAGCTTTGGAACAGCAGAATAGAGATCGCAGAGGCAAACTTAACCTGCACGCTGAGCAATTCTGGGTACATTCAATAGACAGCCCTAGGAGCAAAAGATGAAACTGCACCGCGCTACCACCTTGTCACTGCTCACACTGCTGATCATTACTACCGTCACCACCATCTCCCAGGCTACTGCCTGCCCAGGAAATGGTCTACACATAGAACCTCACTTATCTCTTGCCCCCAGCATGCCTTGCAAAATGCACCAAAACTGCACTTTTGGCTGTAACCAAACACACGATACACCAGCCAAAATCATGCCTCATGCAGCAAGATTCTACTCCCAAAGGGGAGACGCCAAGGTTCTTGCCCATGACTTCGCAGGCGCCATCGACGATTACACTCATGCCACAGAACTAAACCCTTCTTTCGATAGAGTTCACTCTCCAGCTACCGACTATTTCATGGCAAACAGCAACATGCGCGAGCAGCTTGCCGACTACAATCACGTGCTGCAGGCAGATCCAACCAATCCTTACGCTCTGGCACTGCGCGGCGAAATAAAATACGGTCTTGGAGACACCGATGGCGCAGAATCTGACTTCAGAAAATCACTTCAATACAAAAGTGATCTCTACTTCGCTCACCTGAGACTAACGGAAATCAGTGTCTTCTCTGAACCTGGCAGTTTATCTACTGCCGATTTCGAACAAGCTCTAGAACTCTTTCCAGAGAGCGCTAGAATGCATCACAACATGGGCTTGGCCCTAGATCAACTTGGATTTACTAGAATGGCAGTAGCTGAGTATAACGAAGCTAGCAGACTCAGCCCAACTTGGTCGCGACCATATTACATGATGGCCTTTGCAGACCTAGAAAGAGGCGACCGCGAAGCCGCCATGATCGATCTCGATAAATGCGTCAAGTACGAGCCTACATGGTCTTGGGCCTACGTTATGAGAGCCATGCAAGAGTCAAAAGTGCACGACTATAAAGCAGCGATAAAAGACTTAGACCAAGCCATAGCAATCGAGCCAGACAGCAAATGGCTAGAGGCATGCCGTGCGCGACTGAAATTATCATGTGGAGATACCCTGGGAGGTCTCAGCGACTTCATAGGTATCGCTAGCAGTAGAAGTGAGTTTCACATGCTCTTGGCCATGTGGTTCATACTTGCACAGATGAAGCTGGTTACACAGGGCCGTGAGTCAATCAGACGCAGACTAATTGTTAACGAGTAGATATCTGCAAACAATCTGCAACCGGTAATTTCAAGAATTTATTTTTTCTACAGAAAAAAACTGTTGCGAACACTAAAAACATCTGCTACAAATTAAGTATCGATGTCACCACTGTTCATTGTGTTCAATGTACTGTTCTGGTTCAAGTTCGATGTTCTGTTCAAGTCCGAATTCAACGTACTGTTAATGTTCGTGTCCAACGTTCTGTTAATGTTCGATGTACTTTTCGAGTTCGAAGTACTGTCTTTGTAATTGTTCAGTTCATTTTGATGTTCATGTACGTGTTCGATTTCGAGCTCGAAGTTCACTGTCCGTGTACTTAGTTCGTGTTCAATGAAATTAGTTCGTGTACTTAGTTCATGTATTTAGTTCGTGTACTTAGTTCAATGTTCAAGTCCATGTACATAGTTTGATGTTCTGTTCGATGTGGTGACATCGATACACACACTGTCTAGACAACTGTTGTGTTTTGTCCAATGTTTTAGTTCAAACCGTTCGATGTATTAGTTCACGTTATTCACGTTCAATGTTCGATGTACGAAGTCCGTTGTATTAGTTCGCGTTATTCACGTTCAATGTTCGATGTTCGATGTACGAAGTTCGAAGTACGAAGTACGAAGTCCGACGTTCCACTCCAGAAGGCACCCTGGCTACAGCCTGGGTGCCTTCCCCTTACAACTAATTCTCTTACAATTCAAAACACCCAAAAGCTAAGCAGCTCAATGCTTTCCGGCAACAGAGCCCGTTGACAAGCATCTGATAATAACGCACAGCCTTGTATTTGTCAGGCATAAGAAATATAGTGATAATATCTTACGGCTTGTCAACGGCTTAAGGAGCCAGGTTAGTGCGTCTACGAACCTTTTTACTAGTGGCATCAGTCATCCCACTCTCAATTGCAACTATCGCACTGGTTCCGTCAGTGCGAACAAAGGTTTTCACGACCCAACTTTGGCCATGGCCACTGCCTTTTGACACAAACGACGACGAACTCAACATGCTGCAAGACTTGGTTGAGCCAGGCGACATAATCGTTGAAGCCAACCTGCACAGCTGGCAGTGGATAGCTCTTTGCACTTCCACCTTGGGCTCGTCATGGGTACATACGGCCCTTGTAGACGATGAGAAGAAGCTCTTGACCATGGATGGAGTAGCAGTCCAAACCGATTTTGGCATCTTCAAAAAATGGTCCAGCACCCGCCTGGCGATTATCAGACCACCTTATAGAGACAAAAAACAAAGACACACGGTCATCGCTTCGGTAAAGAAACACCTGGGCAGCGCCTACGATCACACATTTGTTAATCCAAATGGCTACTGCAACGGTCTTGTTGGCGCCGCCTTGAATGCCGTTGGCATTCCTGTCAAAACTGTGCGCACATGGGGCAAAGACGTCTACTCAGCCCACAATTTCTTCAAAATTCCAAACGCCACTGTTGTGTGGAATAGTGACCACCATAGACCAAAGCCTAAGAAATTAAGGTCTAAAACACGCAAACTTAACTGGCTTGGGGCATAACCTAAAATAGCGCTGGCAATGGAATCACTCTAAAATTTCTGGAGATTCTTATGCAAAACGGCCGCGCAACCAAACAGGCACCGGCTTCCGCAGGATTGCGGCTAGGCGAGCTGATTGGGGGCCTTGGCTTATTAGGTAAACGTGAATTGGCTGATGCTCTCAAGGTCAGCCACGAAACCGGTCTGCCTCTTGGTCGTGTGCTCGTTATGTCCGGTTATCTCAAAGACGACATGCTGGCAGCAGTTGTAGACGCCCAATCGATGATAAGAGAAGGGCTAATCGACATTGGCATGGCAAAAAAAGTGCTGGCCGTAGTAAAGCAGAAGCAGTGCACTCTCAACCAAGCCTTGGTCGAAAGTGGAATAGACAGCGAAATCAAACGCAGTAACTTGCTTGGCGACCTACTTATGGAAGCCGGTTATATCGACGAGAAGAGACTCAAACTTGCTCTTGAGCAGAGCACAGCTACCGGGCTGCCTCTAGGGCGCACCTTGGTGCTCTCAGGCTTGATTCCTGAAGAGCTTCTATCGATTGCAATCAATGCCCAAGTTCTATTGCGCGATTCGCGAGTATCAAGGGCCCAGGCTACGCAAAGTTTGCGCTCCGCTTTTAGCAGGCATGTGCCGATTGAAGTGCCATTGGCCGAAAAAGGCTATTACGCACTGCCAACGAGGCAATCAATTCGCCTCGGCGAAATACTTCTTGCCGCAGGCGTCCTGTCAGAGCAAGAGTTGATGACAGCCCTTGAATTTGGCCTGGCCAATAACAAACCAGTAGGAGAAGTGCTGACTGACCTGCGCTTTATTGAAGAGGCAACAATCAGTGCCGCTTTAGCCTTACAGAAGATGGTGGCAGAACAAAGCCTCAAACTCGAAGACGCGACCCTCGCGCTTTCCGCCATATATCGCGACGGCATTACCCTTGAAGAAGCGCTGAACAATAGCAGTCCAAAAGATTCACAAAAAACCAAGTCTAAAAATAACGCGACGCAAACTTTCCCAGAATTCCTGCAACTGACAAAAAACGTCACTACAGATGAACTAAGAAAGGCTTTTGAAGCGGTTTTGCTTAACCCTCAGATGGTCGCAAAAATTCTCGACGTCGCCGGTGTAATTGATAAAAACGTCTTGCAAGAAGCCCTGAAAAGCTATCAACTTTTCAAACAAGGCCGACTTTCTATTGAGCATGCCTGCGTAGTTTTAGAGTTCTGTCGCAAGAATCAAGTATCAGTTGATGATGCTCTAAAAGCCCTCAACTGGCAACAGTTAGACCAGATGCAAAAGCCTATTTCTACAAGAGAATATGACTTAGCAAAATGGGCAGAAGCCTGCCGAACAGCTTACGCAATCTACGAGCTTGGCGACCTTGATCAAGCAGAACAGATGTGGGCCGAAATTCTCGATCGCGCCGAAGAAATCGAAATCAATGATGTCCGTCATCCCCGCGCTAAAGAAGTGCTGGCGAAGATCTACGAAACCCAGAACCGACACAGTGAAGCTCTCGATCTCTTCCTTGAAAGCCTAAAATCAAAACGAGCATTGTTCGAGGAAAATCACTTTGAGATTGCAGCCACGCTAAACAATGTTGCCAGCCTGGCCTATCGTATCAACGACTTGAAACTATCTGAATTTTACAGCCGCCAATATCTAGTTATGCTCGAAGTTCTATCTGGTCCGACGCATCCAAACGTAGCATCAGCACTAGATAACCTGGGCCTCACATGTCATTTGCAAAACCGCTATGAAGAAGCCGCTGCGCTGTACCAGCGTGCTTTAGATATTTGCACAAACACCTTAGGTTCGGAACACCCATCTACAGTAAGAGTGATGCGCAAGTATGCCGCCACACTTAAGGCACTAGACAAAAACGAAGAGCTCTCGCGCCTCAACGGTGTGGTCGCAGGCACAATCTCAGGCAGCTGGAAAACCCTCAAACTGCCAACAGAAGACAGTTTGTTTAGCGACGCTCCAGTCAACTAAGAACTAACCACTAGTAGCGTTTTAGACCGTCACGTTGTTTTCACGTGTTTGCAACTATTGTCATAGCACAGATGTCCCGAAGACAAAAGTTGACGCGACAAATGTTTTTTTAATAGATTACAAACCAGTAAACCAGCGCGTTTACACAACTTACACTGGAGTTCAATATGTCACATTTCGAACAGCATGAAGCCGTAAAAGCAGGAGAAGGCGCTGCAGCAATCTCTTCAAAACTCTTTGAAGACACATATCAAAAGGCTGGTGGCGGCGGTAGCGCTGGCAAAGCCGATGCAGCAAGTTCTGACAGCAAAGCGGCAGGAAGCGAACCCGGAGGTGGTAGCAGCAAGAGTGGCGGCAGCGATACTTGCATAGAAATCAAACCGCTCAAGCAAGGTAGCTAAAGGCTGCGAACCTGCATTTCACCCCAATTAAACTACTTTGTAGCAGTAATTTTTCCCTCAAGAAATCTAACTGCCTCCGACAATTGATTGTCGTTAGCAGCACCGTAATCAAGATTCTCTGCTGACTTAACTTCAATATCAGGCGCAATGCCGCGATCTACAATATTTAAATCTGACTTGTGATCAGGGTTGGGTTTAACATCTTCAGCGGTAGTTTCAACAGGCTCGCGTCCGTCACCTAGCCACTTTCCATCAGGAGTGTAATATCGACCTGCTGTCAGCGACAAGCAGGTCGATAGTGGCATGTCGTAATAAATTTGAGCGACACCTTTGCCATAACTTCTGACACCAAGCAAGGTGGCACGTTTGTTATCGTGAAGGGCAGCTGCTAGCATCTCTGAAGCGCTAGCTGAGTTATCATCAATCAGCACTACGATTGGCTTGTTCTGCCAAACGTTGAGTTGCCGCGGCCTAATTTCTTCCTTTACTTCTTTTCCTGGTTCTTCATTCAGAACTTTCATCATGTTCGGCTCTAGGTGATAACTTACAGTCTGGTAATCGGTAGACCCAGCAGTACCAGTGTCACGCGAGCCCGCACCTGTACCAGAGCGACTTTTCATTGCTACCAAGTCACCAGTATCAAGCATCATACTAACTATAGACAGGCAGCTATCAACGCTTCCTCCGCCATTACCGCGTACATCAAACACTAGAGCCTGAGCGTTCTTTACCTTTTCAAACTCTTTCTGCACCAGGGCAACAATGTCGCTATGAACAAAATTCTCTAAGCGCACATAGGCAATGGTGTTCTTATTCTTCTCGCTAGTCACTAACTGCGACCTAACAGACTTCACATTCATTTTGCCCGGTATCATGGCAAACTCGAGTTCTTTGCCCTGGCGACGAACAGTAAATTTGATTAGCTGACCCATGTGCTTGCGCGTGTATTCGCCGATTTCCGTTGCCGGCACTTTGAGACAATCCAACGAGTCTAGCTTCAGAATCTGATCACCACGCTTTATACCGGCCCTATCAGCCGGACCACCAGCAATCAACATCCGCACTACAACGGGCTTCTTCTTGCCGTTCATGATCATGCCGACGCCAGAATAAAGGCCATTTTGCGAGTCTTGCTTCTTGGCTACCTGCTTTGAGTCAAGAAATTTAGTAAAGGGATCATCGAGAGTCTTGAGAATCTCATTGGCGTACTTGACTGCATCAGCTTCGTTTTTGATTTTATCGTCGTATTTATGCTCAAAGCTCAACCAATCTTTCATGGCGGCTTGATCAAAAAGATTGTCGTGGGTAGTCTTCCAGACTCGATGATAGAGGTCGTGAGGGGTGCACCAGATTCGTTGAAAGAACCAAAATTGCACGACATAAACGGCTGCAATCATCAGCATGGCCGATTTCAGCCGGGCGTGTTTTCCCAGAAAACTTTTCTCTTCCTTGCGAAGTTTTGGTTCTTTAATTGGCGGATCAACCATATCTCACGAAATGTCGACGTACTATGTATAAACATTAGCTGATTGTGCACTGAAATGTTAGAGACTGCATTAGAATTGACTGCAACAATTGACAATTTACTTGGGTTACTGACTTCAGCTCAGCAACACTTAAGGGGGACCAATGGAAGCAGAGAATAACGCAGGACGCGTAATTCGTGTTTCTATTCAACCAAGTTCAAATTCTTCCAGCAATTCTTCTTCACAGGCTAGCGCAGCTCCAAGTCTATTTGAAGATCCAATTTGCCATATGCTGATCGAGCGAGAAACAGCCGCAGATGCAATAGTTTTCCAAGGCAACACTTACTACTTCTGCAATCTAAATTGCTCAGCCAAGTTTTCACGAGCCCCCTTGCGCTATAGCGGCAGCGCCTTAGAAAATCCAGACGAGCAAATACCCGCGGCTCAAGCCCCAATGGCACCTTCTGACGCCTGCCAGCAAAACCAGTTTACTTGCCCAATGCATCCTGAAATTATTACGGCAAAGCCTGGCCCTTGCCCACTCTGCGGCATGGCCCTGGAAAGCCTTGATGCCAGCCAAACAATCGAAGACGACAGCGAATTAATCGATATGACCAGGCGCTTCAAGTTAGCCTTGGCTTTTACCATTCCCTTGTTTGCCTTGAACCTGCCCGACATGCTCGGCCAGCCCAACCTTTTTGGACCGCAACTCGCCAATCTGCAATTGACCAACTGGCTACAGTTCGCCCTAGCCACACCGGTAGTTATCTGGTTAGCTAAACCATTCTTTGAACGAGCATTAGACTCAATCAAAAACAAAAGCTGGAACATGTTCACCTTGATTGGCAGCGGTGTTGGCGTGTCTTATCTTTACAGCGCCGCCGCCACGATAGCACCAAATTTAGTGCCAACTACAATTCAAAAAGCAGCCGCCATGCATGGCAATATGGTCGGCAACTACACCTATTTCGAGCCAGCTGCTGTTATCACTACTTTAGCCCTGCTTGGTCAAATACTAGAACTCAAAGCCCGAAAACAAACTGGCGCCGCCATCCGTGAACTGATGGCCCTGACCCCGCAAGTAGCTCACTTCATCAAAATAGATGACAGAGAAATCGACATAGTTGTATCAAAACTAGAGCGTGGCGACAGACTCAGAGTGCGCCCTGGCGAAAGCATACCCACTGACGGAATAGTTATCAGTGGCCAATCTACCGTAGACGAGGCTATGCTTACTGGTGAAGCTTTAGCTGCCAGCAAAAAAGTTGGCGATACTGTAATTGGTGGCACTATCAATCAAACCGGCTCAATGATTATCAAAGCAACCAAAGTCGGCAATGAAACGATTATAGCTGGCATCATCAAGCTTGTAGCCCAGGCCCAGCGAAGCCGAGCCCCAGTGCAAAAGAAAGTAGACCAGATTGCTAGCTACTTCGTACCGATTGTTGTTGCCATTGCTGCTGCGACGTTTATTGGTTGGATGCTATTTGGTCCACAACCAGCCTTTGCCTATGCATTTCTCAATGCCGTAGCTGTACTAATTATCGCTTGCCCCTGCGCCCTTGGCCTGGCTACGCCAATGTCAATTACAGTAGCCATCGGTAGAGGTGCTAAAGCAGGAGTACTAGTCAAAGATGCTCAATCTTTAGAAGAGTTACGGTTGGTGGACGTTTTAGTAGTCGATAAGACAGGCACGCTCACTGAAGGAAAGCCGACCGTTACAGCTATTGAGGTCTTAGATCCAAAGGCAAAAAATGCAGTGCATAGCAGCTCACTTGCAGATGGCAACAATTCCGCCACAAGAGATAGTAGCTCGATTGAAATAGAAAAAAGCAGCTCTGAAGAAATCTTGCAATTGTTACAGCTAGCAGCTTCTGCCGAAGCCAGCAGCGAACACCCATTAGCCCGGGCGATTGTTGCAGCCGCCCAAGAGAAAGACTTAGAACTACTTCCCAGTAAAGAATTTCAAGCTATTCCAGGCGAGGGCATCAGCGCCCTTGTTGCTGGCAAGAAAATTGTTGTCGGTCACTTCCGCCAGAGAAATCAAAACGAACAGACGCCCCACACTAGACAAAACGAACAAACCGAACAGACAAGCCCTATACGCCCAATACCTCAAACAAGTAGCTGGCACGAGCGCGTCAACTATTTCAGCGAACAAGGAGCAACAGCTGTTTTACTTGAGATAGACGGCGTTATCAGCGCCCTTTTTGCTATCAGCGACCCCATTAAAAACAATGCCATAGAGTCAATCAGCGCTCTACAAAAGCAGGGAATAGCTGTGCACATGCTCACTGGCGATAACGAAAAAACCGCTCGCGCTGTGGGCGAGAAGCTAGGCCTGAAGACAATCTCTGCCGAGGTCACTCCGGGCGAAAAGCACGACTATATTGCCAAGCTAGTAGATTCCGGAAAAAGAGTAGCTATGGCAGGCGATGGCATAAACGATGCTGCTGCGCTTTCCCGAGCAAATGTTGGCATAGCCATGGGCAACGGCACCAGTGTTGCTATTGAAGCCGCTGGCATAGTACTAGTCAAAGGCGACTTACAGGGTATCGTCCGCGCCATTAAACTGAGCCAGGCTATGAGCAGCAACATCAACCAAAACCTGCTTCTGGCTTTTGGCTACAACGCAGCGGCAGTGCCGATTGCTGCTGGTTTACTCTATCCCATTTTTGGTCTTTTGCTCAATCCGATGGTAGCTAGTATGGCCATGTCACTGAGTTCTGTTTCAGTCATAGCCAACGCTCTGCGCTTGCGCCAAATCAAACTTTAGCTAGCAATACGCAAGAACAGCTAGCTGCGACCAGCAATCACTTTTTAGACAAGCTAAGCTTTAGCCAACAGCGAGCGGCGCTAAGGCATTCATCATCTGTACGCCTGTGGCCCCGAGCTCTTTCAATCTTTCTTTGACCTTGTCACTATTGAGGCCTTGCTCGTTAAAGGCGCTGCCTTCAGAGTAAACAAAGCGCGGAATAACAACGCAGCGGAAATCGAGCATCAAAGAGTTAGCGATACTCATCACAGACATGTAGCTTGAGTGGCCTCCAGCGGCGCATACAAAGCCCACAACTTTGCCTTCCCAGGCCTTACCGGTCAGTTCAATCAAATTCTTCAAAGCAGCCGAGCAAGAGTAGTTGTAGACAGGAAAAGCAACAAGAATGCAGGCGGCTTCTTTCACTTTGGTCTGCACCTTAGCAACTAGCGGATTAGCGTAACAAGCGCCAGCATCGCAAATTGGCAAGTCATAGTCGCGCAGGTCAAGAAATTCTTTATCGGCGCTAGCTGGTAGTTGAGCAAATACCTCACTGGCCATAATGCGGCTGCGGCTAGCGGGATTGAGGCTGGCGCTAATGACTAGAATCTTGTTTGACATATGCTTCTCCTTGTGGCCGCTCAATTATAGCGCCAATCGCGCACCGACCAGGTAACCAGAAAGCTTAGATCGTTACGCGGGGCAACTTACAGCTCTTGAAGCGCTCATAAGGAATCTTGCCATTCAACAAAACGCCGCCATAAGAAGTACTTGCTGCACTCTTAGAACCGGCGCAAACAGCTTCTTTTGAACGAATGAGAACGGATCCTCTTTGCGACACTAAAAATTCACCATAGTAGCTATCGTCTAGCTCAATTAAGAGGCGATCGCACATCTCTTTATTGTGTACAACTTTTCCAATCAAACGAGCATGGCTAAAGGGTTCAAGTACTGGCGCCACAGAGGGGGCCTTAAGGGAAGACTTGATGAGGGCCGCTGGCCCATGATGCCCAATTTTAGCGAGAGCGATTTTGAAAGCATCATTAGACTTAGCCTCAGCTAAAGACTCAACACTCTTCTTGCCGCCACTCATAAGCCCGCTCAGTTTCTCTAGCCAACTTATACGACTATCGCAATAACCAGCGGAATTGCCATCGCTAGCTGTTTCATACCATTCACAGCGAAAGAAATCAGGTTGCTCAAAGTATGTATAGAAGCGAATAATTCTGGCCGCTTCGCCTGGTTCGCCCACTTTTTCGCGCATTCTGACTACACCAAAATCTTGGTATGTTTTCAGATTGGCGTAGCGCTCGCAAACGCCGATTATTATTTCGCGACCAGTTTTGGCCATGAAGACTCCCGCAATACCTTACCCATAATACCAAGCGGTAAGGATTAGCCAGTCAAGACTAGCCGGTTTAATCTAAACCATACGGCTTAGATAGCAGCAGAATCTTCTCTAGCCATGCTTTTGAAAAACTCTGCCAACAACGGGGCGACTTCCGCTACATCACTGTAACGATTCACCTGCACTAAGTTACAACCAGCAATCATGGCCGATAAGCGCCTCTCCGGTAGCGACCGATAAAGACATAGCACTGGAATCTTAGCCTGAGTAGCCAGTCCAATCTCATAACCGACTCCAAGGCTGGGATTGGTAACCTCGGCCACAACACAGTCTGATGCCAACAACCAGGCGACATCGCGATCGTGAATGGCTTTATCGCTCATGGTTTCGCCACCCGCTAACAGATTCGGGCTGCCAATTAGTTCTGTGCTTATAGTGCCGTACTTTCGCAGCTCATCTATGATCTGCTCATAAATAGGCTGATCGCCACGCCCTGCGGTGATTGAACCAGCAAAGTAGATTTTTAGCACGCACCTGCACTCTCAAAAACGACTTGAGAAAGTATAAGCCTTGAGCGCTAAGGCCGATGGTTTGGATAAATACTTGAGTACTCAAGTATTTTTTTAAGAGCAGAGGTGTAGGCCAGCAAAAGTTGGGGCGGGATGTCAAGCTTTCAAGCAAAAAAAATATCCTGGTAAAAGACCGACAAAAGGAACTGCCAGCAGCAAGAAAAGTCCAAAAAAGTGCAAAAAAAAGCCAAAAGAAATCAGAAGGGTCCAAAAAGTCCAAAAAAAAAAAGAAAAGCAGGAAGAAGCTATTGCTAGCTTCTTCCTGCCTAAACTAATGACCGAGAGCCTAGTTAGCGGAAGGACAGGCTGTTAAACCGTCACAACCACCCGTGCTGGCAGAGCCTTGATGCTCACCATGCCGTCTTGTATTTCTGCCGCTTCGCCGTTAACGGTAACTTTTACAGAGGCGTTAACAGTGACATTGCTAGTGCCTTTTCCCGCAACGCGACTGAGGGTGCCTACGGCCAGTTCGATTGCACACGAAACTGAACCGTCGATCTGATAGACCACGTCCGCATTTTCACGACGGGCAGTGAAAGACAACTTACCGAAGTAAGTAGGCAGATTGGTGACTGAAACCCCTTTATCAAGCCAATCTGGCTTGATGCCAGCCGCCAACACAAGCGCCTTGTCGCGCTCATAGACAAAGAGGTTGCGCACACTGCGCAGAAAGTCTGAACCCACCCAACCATGAGGAGCGTCGCCAATGAAGCGCGGAGTCAAAGGATCGCGATAGATCACCTCTGCCCAATGGTTCCAGTGCCTCGGGCGACGATGGCCCATGAAATAATCGATTGCCGCATAAGCCTTTTCAAGCTCCCCAAGGCGCACGAAAGTGCCCACCGAACGCCATTCATAGGGTGTGTAGTCAACCCAGTCTTCCCCATCTCGGCGCCGCTGAAAGAACTTCCAGTAGCGAGCGAAGGTCTGCTCAAGCTCTTGCGGCAAGGCAGAAAACACTTCGCAAGGGTCAAGACCGATGGTGGTTGAGGTCGGGTCGAGATCGCCGAGATCAGCGGCCCCAGGGATGTAATCGATACCATGAAAGCGCATCGAATTCGTCACAGAGGCAAGCAAGTCACGACGGAAGGCATCGCGGATGGTGCCGAGCTTGTACACCTCATCATTAGCGCCAAGCTCAAGGGCGGCCGATACAGCGTCATCCAAACCCTTCATAGCGAAGAGGTTATCCCAGTTTGAATGGGCCGGATGTGCCGAATAACCTTCGTGGCTAATCGACGGTGGCAAGATACCATGAAGGTGCAAGAGCTGCGAACGCTCGATGCCTAGTCCATTAGCCAGATCACGTGCCAGTTCAGGTGCTAGCGCACTAGCCTGCTCCTGAGCCTCAATAGCGCGCATGTTCTGCTGACGCAGCACATCGATGTACTCCACGGCCATAAGAATGCGCGGGAAGATACCAGCCAAGAACTCCTTGTCGCCAGTGTAGCGATAGTATTCCATCACCATGAAGATGAACTCACCATGGCTGTCATGCTCAGGAGTGGGGTCAGAGCCGCGCTTATCCACGCAGCAAGGCACCTTGCCGTTAGGGTACTGATAGGGGGCGAACCAGTCGATGAACTCGCGCACCTCAGCCACAAATCCGTGCTGCAGCAAAGCTGCTGAAGTGAGTGAACCGTCGCGAATCCAGGTGCGGCGGTAGCAGCGCGACCCGGGCTGAATAGCGGGGCCATCACGATTGATGAGAATGTAAGCGAGCTGACTTTTGATCGTGGCATTGAGCTCGGCAGCGGCCGGAATATCAATACAGACTTTGTCGAGCTTGCCACGCCACTCTCGCTTGCTTGCCGGCAGAGCATCATCTACTTCGTGCAGCGCTGAGTAACGCGAATAGGGCACAGCAATGTCGAAAGTCACTTCTTCGTGAGCATCCAACTCATAGCTGTACATCAGGGCACCAGAGCCAAAACCACGAGTGTCAGCCAAACCACCGTACTCGGGCAAGAGCCCATAGTTGAGGTGTTCGACAATGTCACCAGTGGCAAGAGTGGTAGCCCCAAAAGCATCGGCCCGACTGAGGGTGCGCACCTTCAGGCTGTCGCCAACATAGACCGTGTCACCAGCATGGGAGAAGGTGTGGATGGGAGTGTAACCACCCGGGGTGTTGAGGAACTGCCAGGGCGGGTTGACCTGGAATTGCCGGATGGCCAAGAACAACTTGCCAGCCTGCTTAACGCCAGTACGGTTGATGACCTTGTAGCGAGCGTAGAGGGTGGCGTCTTCTCTCGGTCCCAGGGCGAAAGCCTTGACCTCAAGGGCGAGCTTTTCGTGGGTGCGCTTGACCACAGCAATAGGAAGATAGCCGTCCTCCAGGTGCTGTTCATGACGGCCGTGCTTCCAGGTCAGCAGTTCGCTGCCATCATGAATGAAAGGCTCGATTGAAGCAGTCTGGCGACCAAGCTCTAGAAGGCCCTCTTCGTTGATAATTGCCTCCTGCCGACCGCCACTGACTCCGACCACAGTCCAGAAAGACTGCTCCTTATCAAAGTAGCGAGGGAAGAAGCCAGCGGGATGATCGCGAGCGATGCGGCGCCAGAACTCATTGGCATCGGGGGCATAGTCGAGGCCCATGAAACGCACAGAGCGAACACTGTAGCCCTTGCCGCCACTCGATTTGCGCAAGACAAGGCGCAAGGCCTTGATGTCACAATCTGGCAAGCGCAAGTACTGACGACCGCCACCGGCACCAATAATGGTGTCAATGTTACGCCAGGCACCACGTTCACCCTTGATCTGCACCTGATAGTTGCGAGCATGATGGCCGCCCCAATCAATCAGTACAGCACTGAGTTCTCGCACTTCTGGGAAAGTGAAGACCAAACCCTGACGCTCGCTCAAGCCGCTCTGCCAGAGCGAATAGTCATCGCCATCAAGAACGTTGACGGCATCTTTGCGCGACGAGCTCGCCCATACTTTCGGCTTACCCATAGCCTTCGAGGCACTGGGGCGCTCCTCAAAGGAGAGATCGCTGAAGTAAATGGTGCCCTTCCCTCCAGTGCTCGCGGTGAGAGTTAGGTCGATGTAGGCCACCTCGGCCAGTGGTTCTTTGCTCGGCCCCCAGGCATAGGAGAAATGCCGAGCTTTGTTAATGAGCACCTGTTTTGTGCCACTGAAAGCGAAGTGTGGCCGATTTACCCACCAGACATTGTCGGTAGATTGGTCGAGCAACTTAATTTCCAGGGTGTTGACAGGGCTTTGTCCGGCAACGGCAAACTGAAAGACATAGTTGTCTGGCAGCTTGATTGCAACAGGCACACGCACGATGGCATGACCGGCACCGTTGAACTCGAAATCTAGACGCACAGCACGATCGGGCTTGTGCTGACTGAGCGTGGCTTTAACGCCATCGCTCAGTACTAGTTTACAAGTATTGGTATTGAGTTGAATTTGCATTGTGTGCTCCGGTTGGCACCACCAACTCGCCCTAGCTCTTGAAGCTAGCAGGCGAGCTGATGGTGTTTAGCCTCACTATACGTTTATAGGTTAGCGGCAATTAGCCTTGATCATGGCCCGATACCAAAGACCGCTGTCTTTGACAGTGCGCACCAGAGTCTGACGGTCCACGTGGACCATACCAAAGGTCTTGGAATAGCCGAGGGACCATTCCAGATTGTCCATCAAGCTCCAGGCAAAGTAGCCCCGCATGTCGACACCGCCGGCGATGGCGAGTTCGATGGCGCTGAGGTGCTCGTGGATGTAGAGCATGCGACGGTTATCGTGCACGCCCGTGGCCGTGTGGGTGTCAGCCAGCGCCGCACCGTTCTCGGTGATGTAGACAGGCGGTAGGGTGTATTCCTGGTTCATGGAAAGCAGCATGCGCGTCAGAGCAGCCGGGCAGATTTCCCACCCCATCAGCGTCTCCTCGGCAGCAGGCACCTTGATCACGCGACCACGGGCATTGACCACCAGGCGCAGATACCAGTTGATGCCGAGGTAATCGATGGGCTGAGCAATCAGCGCCATGTCTTGGGCAGTGATGGAAACACCGGTCTCGGCCGCTTCCTCCAGGACAGTATCGGAATACTTGCCCTTAAGGATGCCATCGAGGTAGATGGCATAGTTGCGCTGCCACATCTTGCGAGCAGCCTTAGTAGCCGCTTTGGTGGCTGGTTCCACCGGCACCAGGTTGACGACGATGCCGACATCGAGGTTGCTGTTGATGGAGCGAATGCGCTTGGTGGCGAGGCCATGGGCAATCATCAGCGTATGCGCCACGGTGACGCGCAGCTTGGGATTGCTCAAACCAGGAGCCAGACCGTCACCGATGTAGCCGGCGACAATCACTTCCGGTTCGTTGAAAGTGCACCACTTCTTGACGCGATCGCCCAGGCGACGCACCACCACTTCGGCGAAATCGGCGAAGTGCTCAGCCACTGCCCGGCTGGTCCAACCGCCGATGTCTTGCATGGCACGGGGAAGATCCCAGTGGTAGAGTGTCAGGTAGGGTTCGATGCCCTGGGCCAGTAGCTCGTCAACGAGATCAGAGTAGAACTGCAAGCCCTGCTCGTTGATAGCGCCTGTTCCGTTGGGAATAATGCGCGGCCAGGAGACCGAAAAACGATAGACCTTGTGGCCCATTTTCTTGATCATGGCCACGTCTTCTTTCATGCGATTGTAGTGATCGCACGCCACTGCGCCGTTGTCGAGCAACGGACGAGCAGTGAAGTAATCTTCCCAGATCGAAGGGCCACGGCCGTACTTAGCCTGGTCCACAGCACCTTCAATCTGGTAGGCCGAGGTGGAAGCGCCGAAGACGAAGCCTTCGGGCAAGTTGTAGCGACGCACAGGCACGGGGCTGTGGGCGGCGCTGAATTGAGGAAACACATAGCCCATACGGCTAGCCTTTTTGCCTTTTGCGACGGTCGCATTTCCAGCGACGGCACCAGAAGCGGTGCGTGAGTTCTTGCTCGTGTTCATGATAATACCTCGTTGGGTGGTTAGAGAGTTGGTAAATCTATTTCGCGAGCCAGCCGCCCTGAAAGTCTGCCTTGCGCAGAGCTCTCACGAGGACCGGGTCACGACGCATGGTGTTCCAGACCAAGCCAGAGCGGTAGTTCTCGATCATGAGCACTATCGGCCCCTGGTCGATGGCAATACGTTCAGCGTCGACCCATCCAGAGCGCAGACTGGCGCCAAAGGTAGGATTGAAAGCATCAGCAAAGCCGTGCATAGAGAAAAGTTCGGGCCGATTCTTCAACCAACCACGAATGGTGCTGAGCACAAGCATCGGTGCGAAGGGCAACGAGCTGATGGCAGCGGTAGGGGCGATGGTGCCATCGTCATAACCGGCGGGGCAGCCCCGTTCTCTGTACCAAGAGAAGGTGCGTTCCTTGCCGTCCACAACTTTAGTGACATCGCCCGGTCCATCACAAGCTGTCAGGCCCCAGTTCAAGCGATCGTAGCCACGAAAACCCTGGGGGTTCTCGACAGCGTACTGATTCTGAGCCAGGGTCGCCCGCTTGCTGTTCTCGAAATAATCAATGCCGAGCTTGCGATTGAGCTTGTCTCTGATACCGCGAAAGTCGATGAAACTCTGCGGAAACTGGTAGCAAAAGAGCGGCTGCCCCGGCATGCTGACATAGGTTTTGCCATCCTGCTGAGCAAACTCTGGCTTGGCAAAGAGAGCATCCCACGAAGCAGCCGGAGCCGGATAGGTGGGCGAACCGATGGCCAGAAGATAGAGCAAAGGCGCTTCGCTATAGCCAGCGTAAACGCTGGGAATCAAGCCATCCTCAGGCGTCCAACCGTGGCCAATCAGACCACTCTCGCGCACGAGCCAATTCCACTCCACACGGTTGTAGAGCTTGTCAGCTAGGTCGCGAATCTCGACTTCCTCAGGAGATTTGCCACGGTAGAAATAGCGGGCGAAACGAACGCCTGCCATCAGCAATGCTGTGTCGATGCTCGACAGTTCAGAATTCCAGAACTGAGGCGCTGTGGCGCGAGTGCCGGTAGCCGGGTTGAGGAAGTGATAGAAAAATCCGCGATAGCCGTTGACGCCTTCGGTCTGCTCACCCTGTGGAACGTTCCAGAGAGTTCGCAATACCCGCAGGGTGTAGGCAGCGGCTTCAGTACGACTGACCCAGAGACGCTTGCTGGCAGCACCATAGGCACTGAGAGCGAAACCCACACCAGCAATGGTGGCAGGCCCGTCCAGACGAGTGCGGTCGAGAATGAGACCAGTGGTCTTATCCTGGTAGTCGAGGAAGTATTGAAAGTGTGCGCGCTGCACCCTCTCGAGCATCATGTCATTGCTGGCACTGATGTTACGGCCGATCACAACAGACCCTCGCCGCGTCTTAGATGCGGTGTTGGCCTTCTTGCTGGCGCGCTTCTTGCCCTCTTCTCCAATCGGGAGTGACCCGATGCGCGAGAGAAGCGGGGCATGTATTTGCAATTTATGGCGTCCCATGGTGTTCTCCACTTCTTGTGAATGTGGTTTTTGAGATTAGAAATATGGCCAGCCCTGAGGTCAGGGCCGGCCTATAGAAGCGACAGCCTACTTAGAGGCGCGCAAATCCCACTCACCACCGCCCTTCAGTTCAAGAACGGTGTCGTGGTGTTCCAGCAAACTGCTGCGATGACCGACACTAATTACTGTGCTCCCTACGCTGCTGAGCAGGGTATAGAGCAGTCTTTCGTTAGCGTCATCCAGAGCAGAACTGGCTTCGTCGAGAAAGGCGTAAGCTGGCTTGGCCAGAATCACTCGAGCAAAGCTCAAGCGCTGCTGCTCACCAAGCGAAAGCTTGTCGCGCCAGTCATGTTCGACATCAAGCCCGCCAGACTGCACGGCGAGATCTGGCAGATTGACGAGCTTGAGCAGAGCCAACAGTTGTGTGTCGCTCTGCCGAGTATTCGTCATGGGGTAACACAACGCCTTGCGCAAAGTAGATTTGGGCACGAAGGGCCGCTGAGGAAGAAACATCAGCTTCTCCCGCCCCGGTCGCTCGATGCGTCCGCTGCCACCTTGCCAGAGTCCGGCAATGGCGCGCAGAAGCGATGATTTTCCGCTGCCGCTCGGCCCAGTGATGAGCAAAGATGAGCCAGCTGGCACCGACACAGTCAATGACGAAATCAGTGTGCGCGTAGCGTCTGGGCTTAGCACCGAAACGTTAGTGAGGGCGAGACGATCTGACTCAATCAGTTCGATTTCTTTGCAAGGCAGTGAGCACTTGTCGGCCAGCGCGTCCATTGACTCAAGAAACGAGCCAAGTCGATTGACGTTGGCAGTGAAAGCGCTGATGCCGATGAACTGCGCAATGATCAAGGTCATGCCTCCGAAGACCTGGGCAAAGGCCATACCAGCTCTGGTGATGTCACCAAACTGCATGTCGCCGGCAAAGTAGAGCGGGGCAATCACTGCAGCAGGAATGAGCACCACAAGGGCATTGTAGTTGGTGGTGAAAAAGCCCAGGTTGCGGTTCAGAATCATCATCAGCTCGAGGTTGCCGATGGCGTCTTTAACAGCGCGAAAGACTTGCAACTTGGCACGCCGCTCACCGCCGTAAAAGGCAATCGACTCAACATCGCGTCGCACATCGGTCATGACATAGCGCAAATCAGCTTCGAGCTTGGTGTGCTGAAACTGCAAGTCAACCAGTCGGCGGCCGATATAGAGCGTGAGAAAGCAGCCAAACAGCGAGTAGACGATGACCACGAAGGTGAGCATTGCCGAGATGGTGTAGAGCACACCAACGAAGCTCACGACAGTGATAACGGCGTCGAGCACAGCAATGGACAGCCCCACAGCAGAATTGCAAAACGTCTCCACGTCTTGGGTCAACCGCTCATCGGGATTGTCCATGTTAGGGTCAGAACTGATCTTGTAGTAAGCGCGATTGGCGAAGTAGCGACTGATCAGGTGTTGTGACAGCCAGCGACGCCAAACCAAGGAGAGTTTCGTACGCAGAAACTGGTAGTAGATGATGATGGGAGTAGCCACCAGCAACGCTGCTGCGTAAGTGAATAAGAAGACATAGTACTGGCCAACATCACGCAACTGCAGTGCAGTAGCGAACTTGCCAGCGATGTAGTTGATGTAGACGTTGACCGCAGAGACACCCGAGAGCAACAACAAAACAGCCACCAAGAGGGCGATTCCTCGACCTTTCTGTGACGAAACCCAGAAGGGTTTGGCAATTGCATAGAGGCGTTTCCAGGTCAGCGAGTTGGTCATATCGTTCATGACGTTTCTCTCTTTCTGGGTTAGACATTAGAAAGGCAGATGGGTTGCCGCTCTTGACTCAAGCCTTCTACAGTTCACAGTGTGAAAGAGAATTTGAGCGATAGGAGTCGGGGGGTAGGTTCTATCTGCGTGACTGTAAATTAAAAGAGAATTTGTATAGAACTCATGAATATCACCTTTAACTTCCTATTCTCAAGCTGACGACAAGCGCGTAATGTACTAAGCCAATTATCAAAATGACTACAACTAAAACTCTTCAGTGCAGCACAGGTAACGGCTCTTGGCTTCTGACAACCAAGAGGGCGAAAAGCTGCATGACATCAAAAGTGCTTAAAGTTTAGATGTCAGGAAATTTGAGAAAAACTGAGCGGAGATTTTCACGCAGCGATTACATTTAGGCAAAGTTTTATGGCACGCGCTTAAGCTCGCCAGCAGAACAACTAGCAGGCATAGCGTCAACATTAGCTCGCGGTAGCAGAGATAGGTTCATTACAAACGGCAGTCGACAAACTGAAAACCTTGACTCATAGCCACAAAAGCTGCTTTTCAAGAGACTCTACTTAATTGAACCACAAAGCAAATCCAGGAAAATGATTGCCAAATTCGCCACGCAGATCTCTCCAGGTTTGACCACGACTCAGTTTGCCTTCTTCTAGATAGGGCGCTGCAGCAGAGCCTTGCACCCAGAGCACAAGGTCAAATCGTTGAGGCTGCAAAAATACTTTGCGCAAATTGATACCACGATGGTCACTGTCGCTACCGCGCCAAAACGGAATCAACAATTCGCCTGACAAGATCTTTTCGCTCTCCGTCATAATTCCAGACCAGGCCAAAACCATTTGCTCAGTCACACGAGCGTTAGGAATCACACCTGTTTGCCGCGGATTAGGCAGCCATTCATGATCATCATCTTCTTCTGCCATGATCCACTTCCAGGTCTTGCGACTCTGATCAATCACAGCCTGAAGATGATCTAGTGCTGAAGCCATTCTCTTCGGCTCAATCACGTCACACCTGATCAAATGTATCAAAGCAACTAAATCCAAGATTTCCACATCGCTGGCGCCAATTGTGCGAATCCGCTTAGACTTGCTCAAAAATTGATAGGGTGTATCTACCTTGTTGAAAAACAGATGAGCTGTGCGCTCAAAGAGATCTTTGCTGTCGTGTGCTAAATAAATATCGCAAATACTCGAGAGCAAATGGCAATAACCCCTGAGCCAATGCACGTCTCCGCGATCAAACTTGATGAAAAACTGCTCTGCTTTCTCAATCGGAATATTAGAGTTATTGGTGAGCTTGGCATAGACTTTCCACAAACTTCTATTGTCGTCACTGCCGTGTTCACTAGGTGATTGCACTGTGCCATTCAAGTCTAATTTGATCATGCCAAAATGCAGCGGCAATTTGACGTCAGCATCGTTAATCGGTGCCAGTGTAGATTCGGCCTGCATCAATTGCTTTTGAAAAGTCTCGACAATCTCGCGCAGCTTAAAGTAGCTAATGGTCTTGGAATTTTCATTGGTCGCCGCCGGTAGGCGCAAGAAAGGCAAAATAAATCCGTGATTTCTATAAGTGCGAACACCATAACGGGTAAAAGACTGCCCCAAGCCTTCGACCGCCCGCAGAAACTGCAATACACCCAGGCCAAAGCGAGCTTGATCGTCACTGCCGTGTTCTTTCAAATGAGCCACAAGTGCCACTTCACCTTCTTTTAGTCGACCATCTAAGAGATATTTTTCGACCAGAGGTATGTCTTTAACTGTAGTAGACACTTCTATCACTTCCTTCTTAACGGCCTGTACACTTGATTCTGGTAAGGCAGCAAAGGCAACGGCAGTGTGGTTAACACTCAAGAGCGTCGCCAGCAAACCTGCGCTCACCGCTCTCTTCAATCTGTTCACGCCATTTCCTTTTTTATTGCTGCTTATTTTGCACTCGTTCAGTTGCTTAGACCTGATCTGTTTTTCTTTGTTCATTTCTTCTGCTTTGACTGCCAACTTCTAATCAGTCTAGTCAACGCCAGCAAAGATTAGGAGGGGCGAAGAACAGTTGAAGAATTGATCACTCGATCAAGTTGAAAATGTCAGTAATAGCGATGCAGAGAGAGCAGCGACTAATTGGTGCAATCACGCTTCCGCGAGGTGTCTGACTGTTCTAGAATTGAGCTATGAGAGACCGAATTCCAGCTTTGACATTTATGGTCATTGGCTTTGCCGTGGTGAACACCAGGTGCCATGAAGATGTAGACGGAATTGCTCATTTGTTCTCTAACTGCAAATGCACAAGCGACGAAATTGTCGGAATGGCAAGTATCGATCAATTCAAACCACTTGGACGCTCAGACATTGAGCTAAAAAAACAATTGGGAAATCCGCTTGCACGATAGACCTAAACCCTGAAACCTTGATTCTTCGTGGCATATTTTTGCTGTTTTAGCCCGAGAATCCGTCGACTTTTATTTTTTCTACTACATTCTATAGTCTTACAGGGGGCAAAAAATGGTTTTGAGGAAAAAGAAGCGGAGCGAACAGCCAATGCCATTCGCCCCGCCTCCAAAATTGCTTTTTGAAACTAATACCATGTCGTTCTCAAGGCCAGTCCCAACCGCCCACAGCAAAACTACAGATTGCTCCGTAGCCTGCTGTGGGTTGAGTTAGAGACTTAGCCCCAAGACCTAGGTCTTAGCCGTAGAAAGCCTCGCCGCGCTTCGCCTTGTCGACGATGAGCTGAGCGGGCTTGTAGTTGTCACCAGCCACCTGCGAGAGGTACTGCAGCTTCTGGTGAATGGTACGCATGCCGACCTGATCAGCGTAACCGAGCACACCACCGAGGAACGGAGCAAAGCCCGTTCCGAAGATCATGGCCAGGTCGAGCTGCGACGGGTCGGTGATGATGCCTTCCTGCAAGCACAGCGCCGCTTCGTTGACCATGGGCAGGAAGAGGCGATCCTGGATCGCTCCCACCGTCATGACCTTGGGCGCAGCCGTGATGGCAGCGGCGATGTCCGGGTTGATACCAGCACGACGACCGGTCTTGGGGTCATACAGGTAGAGGCCCTTGCCGCCCTTCTTGCCGAGCAATTTGGTGCTCTTGATCATGGCAATCATGGCCGGCGGCGCCAGACGATCGCCCAGAGCGGCGTGCATGACGTCGATGACGTGGGCGACGATGTCGAGGCCGACTTCGTCCATCAGGGCAATCGGGCCCATGGGCATGCCGAACTTGGTGGCAGCCTTGTCGATGTCGTCAGCGGAGACGCCTTCCAACAGAAGCGTGAACGCTTCCTTCATGTAGGGCGAGAGCACGCGGTTGACGACGAAGCCCGGGCCATCATTGGTGACGACCGTGGTTTTGCCCAGACGCATGCCGAAGGCCTTGGCCAGAGCGACGGTTTCAGCAGAGCTGTCTTCCGCCTTGACCACTTCCACCAGCTTCATCTTGTGCACCGGGTTGAAGAAGTGCAGACCAACAACGTTGGCGGGAGTGCGAGCAGCCTTGGCCATCTCGTCCATCGACAACGAAGAGGTGTTCGAAGCGAAGACAAAGGGCTTGGTGATTACCTTCTCCAGCTCGGCCAGAACCGCCTTCTTCACCGCCATTTTCTCGACCACAGCCTCGATGACGAGGTCGCAGTCAGCCATGTCGGCGTAGTTGACGGTGGCCTTGATGGCGCCGTACTTCATGTCGGCTTCCACCTGCGACATCTTGCGCTTGGCCACCAGGCCATCAAAGAGAGCCTTGATGCCAGCCATGCCCTTGTCGAGCGCAGCCTGGTCGATGTCCTTGAGCACAACTGCGTAGCCAGAGTAGGCAGCCGCCTGAGCGATGCCTGCACCCATGACGCCAGCGCCGAGCACACCAACGGTCTTGACGCTGATGGCAGGCTTGACGCCTTCGGGCATGCGCTTGCTTTCGGTTTCGGCGAAGAGAATGCCGACCAGAGAGCGAGACACAGACGAAACCGCCAGGCGCGAGAAGATCAGCGATTCCATCTCGAAGGCCTTTTCCTGCGGCATGTTCCAGGTCTTGAGGATGAGCTTGAGAGCTTCCAGCGGAGCCGGGTACTTGCCCTTGGTCTGCGCCAGCACCATCTTGGTCGCCATGTTGGCGAAGACGGCGCGGCCGGCCTTGGTCGCGATGCCAGCGTCGATCATGCGCTGCTTGAAGGGCTTCTGGAAACGCTTGGGCTTGGCACCCGAAGCGAGTTCCACCGCACGCTTGATCAGGTCGGTCGGCACGGCCGTTTCATCGACGAGACCAAGGCGCCAGGCCTTGAGACCGTCAACACGCGAGCCCGTGGAGATCATCTGGAAGCCCTGCTGCAAGCCGATCAGCTTGGGCAGACGGATAGTGCCACCCCAGCCAGGCAGAAAGCCCAGCTGAGTCTCCGGCAGACCGAGAGAGGTCTTGGGAGAAGTGGAGGCGATGCGGATCTTGCAGCCGAGGGACAGCTCCAGACCACCACCCAGGCAGGTGCCATTGATGGCAGCCACAGTCGGGTAGGGCAGAGCGGCGATGCGGTTGAAGCAGTTACGGCCATTCATGGTGGCATCGTAGATCTGCTTTGAAGGCTGAGCCTGAAGGAAACGGATTTCCTTGACGTCGGCGCCGGCGAAGAAGTTGTCTTCCTTGCCAGATGAAATCACGAGGCCCTTCACTTCTGCGTAGATGCCTTGGCGAGCTTCCAATTCAGTGAGAACGGCGTTGAACTCGCTGAAAAAAGCCTGCGAGAGCACATTGAGTTTGCTGTCGGGGGTGTCGATCACGACGTGTGCGATGCCCCCAGGCAGCATATTGAGAGTGACGATCTTGTTAGTCATATTACTTTCCCTCGAATTCGGGGTTGGAAATGAGAGTGGCAATACCCATGCCACCACCGATACAAAGAGCGGCAATGCCCAGCTTCTTGTTACGGAGCTTGAGCTCGTGAGCCAGGGTGAGGATGAGGCGAGCACCGGACACTCCGATGGGGTGACCCAGGGCGATGGCGCCGCCGTTGACGTTGACCTTGCTGCGGTCGAGGCCGAGCAGCTTTTCGCAGGCCAGATACTGGGTGGCGAAAGCTTCGTTCAGCTCGATCAGGTCGATGTCAGCAAGGGTGAGGCCGTTGCGCTCGAGCAACTTCTGGATTGCGGCCACAGGGCCGATACCCATCTGCTCAGGGTCAACGCCAGCGGTGCAGCTGTCGACCAGTTCAGCCAGAGGCGTAGCCCCAAGCTCCTTGGTCTTCGCCTCCGAAGCGATGACGAGGGCGCAAGCACCATCGTTGATACCAGAAGCGTTGCCGGCGGTGATCACCTTGGTACCGAGCACCGGCTTCAGTCCGGCAAGGGCTTCCTTGCTGGTCTTGCGCGCATGCTCGTCGCGGGTGAAGAAACCGCGGCCGGGAGCTTCGATGGGGTCGATTTCGATGTCGAAACGACCTCTCTTGATGGCCTCGTTGGCCAGGGTCTGCGAACGCAGAGCGTACTCGTCGGCCTCCTCGCGGGTGACGTTGTAGGCATCAGCCAAGCGCTGGGCAGTGCCGGCCATGTAGACCGTCTTCATGTCCTTGAGCAGCTTGGTGGGCGCCAGGCCATTGTCAGCCAGCGCGAAAGGCGTGGGCCGAGGACCCATCTTGGCGAACTTGACGTACTTGGCGATCAAACCCGTCCAGCGCAGCGAGCCGGGCAGGAGGTAGGGAATGGTGGACATCGACTCAGCGCCGCCGGCGAGAACCAGGTCGGCATCGCCAAGGGCAATCAGGCGCATACCGTCGTTGACGGCCTGCATACCAGAGCCGCACTGGCGCTGAACGGTGTAAGCGGGAATTGATGCAGGCAGCCCCGACTCAAGCTGCGCGAAACGCGCCGTATTCGGCGTGTAGGAACTCTGGTAACCATGACCAAGAATGATTTGGTCGATGGCATCGGCATTGATATTGGCACGGCGGATGGCGTTCACCATCGTGTGACCGGCCAACTTGTCGACAGTAACCGACTTGAGGCTACGGCCGAACGAACCGATTGGGGTACGACTGCCAGAGAGAAGATAGACTTTTGATCCGGATTTCATGGGATTCTCCGTAGATTATGGCTTTATTGTCGAGCACCCCCAGGCGAATAGCAACTTCTTGCCAAACCCTGAGAGCGACTCGCCTGCCAAGCGGCAGGTATTTTGTGGAAGAAATTCAGCGTGGGCTCCAGAGGCCGCTCTCTTGCAAGAGAGCCTCGGTGCGACGAGTGAGGACACCAACGGGCGCCTTGGTCTTGACGCAATCAGCGACGATGGCATTGAAGTCAGCTGTCACCTGCTTGGCCTGCTCGAGAGCAGCGCCAGTGAGCAGACCAGCCTTCTCCAGCGCCGGAACAGAACCCATGTAGCCTGACATCACCGCCTGCCATTTCTGGTCTCGGGTGAGGGTGAACTGCAGGGAACTGAAGTTGGTAATGGTTGGCAGGATGAGGATGTAGCCCTTATCGGTGTCGAGAGGCTCCGGTTCGAATCCGGGCACGCAGAGCTTGCCACAGAACCAACGCCAGAGAGCCATCTTGCGATTCTCGCGCCGACGAGACTTCTCATCGTGTGCACCGTCACCGACGTCACAGACGATGATGTTCTGCGGCTGTGCACCGTAGAACTTCTCGGGAATGCTGACCGGGGTGCGGCCTTCCTCCGAGAGAGCACCGTCGTGCAGCCAGAAGTTTTCACCAGCGACCTCGATCGGTACAGCATCGATGATGCCAGGCACCGCGCAACTGCCACGAATGGAAGCCCCGAGAGGTCCCGATTCAGTGTTGAGCAAGCGGTAGCCGCCGTTCTTGCGAATCTGGTGCACACCGGTGGAGTTGAAGATCAGCTGGTCATCGCCGACATTGGCCATCGTCCAGTACTTGGTCGGCCAAATGGGTGAACCCATCTGCTCGCCAACGACCTTCTCGATGAACTCGCCCACTTTTTCAGAACTGAGAACGCCGAAGCGAGGACGGCTGGTCTCATAACGACTTTGCATCATGTATGCAAAGAGAATTTTCAGCATACTGCCGCGTCGAGTCAGAAGACTGGAAAAGTCGACGTCGAGAGCAGTGGTTACCGTGGTTTTAGCATCCATGCCGGAGGCCATCATGACAGTGGGCAAAGACCCACCACTGATGCCACCAACAGATTTCCAGTTTTTGATGCCAGCGTGATCGCAAGCGAGGATTACACCAGCACCTGCGAGGATGGCCCGGGAACCGCCGCTGGATACAAGCAAATGCATTTGAGGTGGAGTGTCCGGATTGGACGGAACCACCATTTTCTTAGTATTGGCACTCATTGTTTGCTCCATGAGCTTTAGGGCCGCAAAAAAATTGCAGCGAACGAGCCTTCAGCCCCAGCGAAAACCACAGACACCAGCCTGGGAGTCTGTGAGGGGCGTAAGGCAAAAGGGAAGAGAAAAAAGGGGGTTAGAAAGACCTGTTTGTTTTTGGTTGTAGAAGAAAGACCTTCAGATACTAGTAACTCCGCGTTACCAAACTCAACCAAAAACAGGACGCTATTGGCCTTTAGTTCATGACATTAGGTTAAAAGCATATCTAAATTAGATCTACAACATGCTTCTTGAGCGCAACAGTTTGCAAGCCCGCGCCAAGGTGACTAGTTACGCTAGCACTGTTACACGAAACCATCTTGTCAAGCGGTTTTTCGGGCGGTTTCTCTGGCAATAAATTGAGATTCAAAGAAAAGCTTTAGATAGTAAATTGAAGATGTTCTAGAGATAGCTTGAGATAGAGAACTGAGATCGAATAGGCTTCGGCCGTCATTCTTCTTTCCATTCAAATAAAAAACAAACAGTCAACACCCAAGCAGCACGCTTCTTCTAACTCATCAGCCACGCTCTTCAGGCGCCCGCCGGAAACCAGCCAATCATCGGCATCCGACAACCACCGTTTAGGCATTACCCCGTGGCCAGATCTGCTAACAGGTCTATAGACACACGGCAAAGCAGAACGAGTGGTCAAGCGCTTTGTAGTCAAGAGCAAGTCTAGCAACCATTTCTCTAAACAGCGAAAAAAGCGATCAGGAGATCGCTGGCTTTCGCTTGGCAACCACGTCGACGGAGTCTCATATGATGACCAATCAAACCATGCTTGTTGGCCGCTTCTGGCAACATGTATTCACTATGCAGGACGCCACCGCAGTTCTGCTCAAGAATCCCAACCCCAAGACCGAATTCATCACTACCATGGTTGGCCCCATGGGCGGTGGCGGTGTTGTTGTTGTACAGCCTCGTCCCTATGTTGAACTGCCCTGGAAACAGGTCGGCGAAATCGTGGCCGAGATGATCGTTACCCTCCGAGAGGCCGGTGTGAAGCGCGGTGACCGCGTCGCCATCCTCTCCTGGAACTGCCCCGAATGGGTTTGGACCGACCTCGCCATCCAGACGCTGGGTGCAGTCGCCGTTCCCATCTATCCCAACAGCGCCTCCGAGGCCGTCAACTACATCGTCAACGATTGTGGCGCGACGCTTCTGATCGGCGACGACGGCAACCAGACCAAAAAGGTCGATGCCAACGGTCCAGTCAAGACCCTGCTCTTCTCTGATCTCGCCGGCAAGTCCGAGACCTACCAGCGTCGAGTCAAAGGCATCGAGCCCAAGCAGACCGATGGTTTCTATGGCGAGTTCGGGCATTTCAAGGTCAGCGCCTCAGCCAAGGCCGTCCTCGACTTCCTCCACATCGGCATTGCCACTGGAACGATTTCGAACGACAAGAGCGTCGCCTTCAACGAAGTCGTCGCCCCTGGCCAGAAGCCGCACGGCATCCGCCTGAGCGACATCTGCACCATGATCTATACCTCGGGCTCCACCGGTCAGCCCAAGGGTGTTGCCCTCACCAACGCCAACATTACGGCATCCTGCCAGGGCGTTCACGACCACGGCTTCGACTTCAACGAGTCTGATGTCTACCTGAGCTATCTGCCTCTGGCGCACTGCTACGAGCGCATCAACGGGCAGTACATCTGCCTCTGGAACGCCGTTCCCACAGCCTTCTGCAAGGTGGAAGAAGTGGGCAAGGTGGTGAAGATCATCCGTCCGACGATTCTGCTCGGCGTGCCCCAGGTGTGGCGCAAAATCAAGGAAAAGATCGAAGGCGAAATCGCCGGCGCCAAGGGCTTCAAGGCCAAACTGATCAAGTGGGCCTTCAAGCAAGAGTCTGGCTTCTCGCACTGGGTCGCCGACAAGCTGGTGTTCCGCACCATCCGCGCTGGTCTCGGTGGTCGTCTGCGCATCATGGGCTCTGGTGGCGCCGCCATCTCTGCCGAGGTGATCAGCTTCTACAAGAGCATCGGCCTCAACATCGTGCAAGGCTACGGCTTGACCGAGACCTGTGGTGCCATCGCCGCCAACAGCCCGACTTCCAACAAGGTCGGCACCGTGGGCAAGATGATTCCTGGTGTCGAAATCAAGTTCGTTCCGCTGCCCGGAGCCGGCCCTGACGCCAAGGGTGGCATCATCTACCTCAAGGGCGGCCCGGTCTGCACTGGCTACTGGAACCTGCCGGAAGACAGCGCCAAGTCGTTCGATGGTGATGGCTGGTTCAACACCGGCGACATCGGTCACCTCGACGAAGACGACTGCCTGGTGATCACCGGCCGCGCCAAGCGCCTCTTCAAGACCGAGGGCGGCAAGTACGTCGCTCCCGAGAAGGTCGAGAAGGCTTTCGATGGCGCCGCCATCATTCAAGCGATTGTGCCGGTTGGCAACGACCGTCCCTTCATCAGTGCTTTGATTTTCGTCAATGCACTGGCTGCCAAAGAACTGCTCACCGCCAAGGGTGTGGCTTGTCCTGCCGGTTCTGCCGAAAGCGTGCAGACTTTCCTGGCTGGCCATGACATTGTCAAAGAAGCAATCAAGGCGGCAATCGCTGAAGGCAACACCCGCCTGGAGCACTGGGAAACAGTGAAGAAGGTGGAAATCATCGCCGATGAAGCAACCGTGGCCAACGGCTTGCTCACCGCCACTCTCAAGATTCGCACCGAAGAAGCGATGAAGCGCTACGCTGATCGCGTCGAGGCAATCTACGCCAAGCCGGGCAAGTAAGCTCGACTAAATAACAAGGCCTGACTAAATAACAAGGCCCGTAAAAAGGTCAAAGCCGCTCGCAGGGGGGCAGTCGCAAGACTGCTCCCTTGCTTTTTTATGCTGCCGAATGCAGCTAGCACGTTAAGGAATTTACTGTGAACAAGAATAACAATATGACTGCAATCGCTTCCGCGATCACAAGCGCCAACATCCAGGTCGAAAGACTTGGAGTCGTCGCCTCTCCCCACGGCCGCTTCCAAGAGGAAGGCGTCCTCAACCCCGCAGTTTTTCAAGATCGTGACGGCAATCTCGTCATGATCATGCGCTCTGTTGCCGTCGGCAATCAGTCGCGCCTTGAGACCCTTCGTCAACTCTGGAAAGATGGCAAACCTGCTGTCGATGCCAGCGGCAACGACGTTGGCTTCGAGCGCGTCGGCTTCGCCCTCGTTCCGCAGGCCAAGTATGAGCGTCGTCGTCGCGCCACCACCAGCGGTTCGTTCGAACTGGTTGGCGGAGAAGGTTGCGAAGACCCGCGTGTCACTTTCATCCCCGAGCTCGACTGCTTCGTCATGTGCTACACCGCCTTCGGCTTCGATGGTCCGCGCATCGCGCTGGCTACGTCGCAAGATGGCTATAAGTGGAAGCGCCTCGGTTTGGTCAACATCCCTTCGATCTTCGGCCTGGCCAAAGACGACAAGGATGCGGCCTTCTTCCCCGAACCCGTCTTCTCACCCAGTGGTGAAGTCTGCCTCGCCATGTACCATCGGCCCATGGTCAATGTTCCGGTCTCCGGCACTCTTGACCAGATTCAGTCGACCTTCAAGGCCGACCCGACCGAGCGTCAGTGCGTGCGCATCGCCTACATTCCGCTGGCCCCCGTCAAAGACAACTTGATCAATTTGCTCAACGTCACCGAATCTGACCTCGTGCTCGCTCCTGGTCCAAACTGGGGCTGCTTCAAGGTTGGCGCTGGCACTGTGCCGATTCGCATCAAGGAAGGCTGGTTGGAAATCTTCCACGGCGTCGACCAGGTCATTGACGAGCGTACCGGCCGCTACCACAGCTGCTACAGCGCTGGTCTCTTGCTGCACGACGGCGACGAACCGCACCGCCTACTCTACGTCTCGCCTACCACCATCCTCAAGCCAGAAACTCCTGAAGAGTTGTCCGGCATCGTCAACAACGTCGTCTTCCCCACCGGCATGGTCGCAAGGCCTGACCTGGCGAAGGATGGCAACGAAGTCTTCGACATCTTCTATGGCATGGCTGATCGCTTGATCGGTAAGTGCCGTCTCACCGTCTCGTTCAACGAAGCCTGACTAGTTCTAGCCTGGCACATCGCTGACAAAGACCAAAAATAATACTGTTCTCCTATCCGATAGTTTTTCTGCAAAGCACTTGCAGAGAGGTTATCGGATAGGCGGGACTTTATTTACTAGTTGTTTTCTTGTCAGAACTAGAGCTTTCATTCCTAAAAATTTTTCAAAAAGCTAGGCGTTACTATACTCTATAATGCCTCAGTCATCTTTTTTTTGAAACTCATGAAAAAGCTCATTGGTTGTGGCTAGTTGTGATTACTAAGTTTCCAAAGTTGTCTCATTTTCCTACTAGAAATGAGACAACTTTGGAAACAGAAAAAACAATCGATATCGAATCATCTAGCTGAAAACAGGCTAGCCGATTTGAAATCCTAGCAGCAGAAATATCTAGGTGCGGCCCTGCAAGAAGATGCGCACAATCGCTCCGTCTCGCACTGGCACTTCCCGATACATACTGGTTCTCAATCTACCAGTCGTATTTGGCAATTTAATTACAGCGTGCAATAAGACACCTTCAACGTGACGCGGCAAAATAGTTTGCTCTGGCGCCACAGTAACGATCATCGGATGCATACTCGTCACAGAGCCAGCGACAAGTTCAATAGCACAGCCTTTCTCCAGGCAGATACCATTAAGAATGGTGAGCATTTCACCGTTGTCGATTTCGATTTTTCCGTTGTCAATCCAGACCGGATAATTTTGTGTAGTCATGGGAATTTTGATTTTGTTTGCTCGGCCCATAGCTGGCCCGAATGGCTAATAGAGAACGATTCTCTGGGGTGGAACAGGAATTACTTCCATGGTCAAATCAGCCTTTTCCGGGGCAGCAAGATAGATACAACCAGCCTGGGCAATTGTCCACAAAGGAGCACCAGCAGCGCTTTCATTTGTGCCAATCATCCAACCCTTGTAGGCAAGAAACTGCTGCGTATCACTGCTGATAGTCAACCGCAAGAGGGCAAATGGCTCAGGAGGCAGCTTGGCGAGGGTTTCATTGATGGCATCCTGGCGATTCTGATAACCGCTAAGAATTTTACCTGCTGCGTTGAGCACTCCATTTTTGAAGGCTGCTTCGCGGTTGCAGAAAATCCACGAAGCACTAGAGCTAATCGTGGGCACAAAGATTACTGTGTTCATAAAAGTGATTTTGTTGTTTGGTTGATGAATTACCAGCACAGAGCCTACTGCGCAGAGGAATATGCCAGAGTAAAGAGACTCGTAAAAGCTATCTGAGTAGTTGTTTTAGCTTTAGTTTGATTCTTGAATGGTGAATAAATTGGTGAGTGAATATAACTACAAGCTACCCAAATAGAGCACCGTTAACAAGCCTATTGCGCGCCCTAGACAGCCTTGTGTGTCGATTCTAATAGAGCAGCTGAGTTACTTTACAAAGGGCCTTGCATCTACTTTCCATTTCCGCTGTTCTTATCCAACTGAGATTTGAAGCCAACATTGTCGAGCATGTCGCCGAGTTGATCTTTCTTATCAGCCGAGAAAGTCACTTGAATGATGTCTGAAGCACGTTTGAAATTCTTAGGTAGAGCAAAATCGGCAGGATTGTATGGCAATGACTTCCAAGACACAGTGCGCAAAAACTGTACTTCTCCCTTGCGCAAATCGGAAGCACAATCGTAGTCGTTCTTCTTGATGTTACCCTTATCCACTAGCAGAGAAGCCCCTTTCTTTATACCACTACAAGAAACAGGAACCTTTGCAACCAGAGGAATAGAGTAAAGTCTGCTCAAAAACTCAGCAGCTTTTGGCGCAACCGGAATATCGTCAGCGGTGCACATCAAACTGGATCCATAGAAACCAGAAGTGTACTTTGTATACTTCAGGCCTTTAAAATCGTCGCTCCCGACCACCTTCGAAGGTATGGGCCGAGGTTGTTTCGGGAGAGCATAAGGATTACCCATTACTGCGCCTGAGAACAGCGACAAATCGCCAATCCACTCCAACTTATCTTGCGGTTGATAACAGTGTACTTTCCAGTCAGGTGCCCTACAGAGCAAACTACAGCCAAGTTTCTCTGTCTTCACTTTTACGGCATCGTCAGTGACATAAACTATTGCGGCGCCGCCCATATCCGAAGTTTGATGCAGAATCCACTCTTTTTTTCCTGTTTTTGCATTAGCGCTATCGGCACTTAAAACCAAGCTGCCAAAAGTCAGAGCAGTACTCGAAGAAACCATAAGGAATGCAACAGCTACTGGCGCTAACAGCTTTGAGGTTGGAATTTTCTGGCTGTTAAGTCTTCCGAACATTGATCCAGTATACTTTATGGTAGCCAGCTCCGAAGTGCCAGGCAGACCTACTTATTCGCACCACCACTAAACTTGATGGCGATAACAAAATGCCGAACACCTGTTGAAGCTCGCTTACAGAAAGCTTTTAATAAGCTTCAGCGATCGTTCGACTTCACGATCTAAAAGGTCTCGATCTCCGCTGCCAATCACATACACCTTAAGATCGATTCTCTTGTGCTCTTCATAATCGAGTGAACGCGCCCAGAAAGCGGCACTAGGTGTACCGTCTCGTGGAGACTTCTCTAAAGCTTTACAGTAATGAAATTGCTTTCCAGCAATTGCTGTCTGCCCTTGCTCCCAAATCTTTACTGCATACAGAGGAATATCGGTGCCAGCTAGCACAACTTTTTCGGTGCCTACAACTATGGCTCTGTTCAATTCCATTTTGAACCCTTGCTGCTCTGCAAACCACTCGTCCTTTAGCTCAGTAGGCAGCCACAGACGAACATCCCCAGCAATCGAATGTCTTAGTACGGCCAAAAAAGTACCATTCGTCTTATTTCTCATATTGACACTGGTTCCACTCGACCTGAAGTGTTGATAGTTGTCTAGTTCAACTTCATCAATAACAATCAGTTCAGCAAGCTTTGCTTTTGCCCGCTGAGTATTAGTCAGACGAAACCAATAAAAGCAGCTCCCCAGAACAGAAATCAATATCAGAGCCAGGGTTCCAAGTAATAAGAAAGTCCCTATTTCATTCACTGCAGACCTCTTTATACTCACTCTGACTTGCTGACGTACTCTACATGAAAACCTGGCTGTATTGACATTGTTGCTCGACGCAAGCAGTTGGTATATACTTTGATATATATCAATGACCGAGGAGTCGGTGATGAACCAAAAAGCAAAGATCTTTATCAATGGCCGCAGCCAAGCAGTGCGCCTGCCATCAGCGTTTCGGTTTGATTCCAAAGAAGTCTACATTAGACGAGACGAAAGAACAGGCGACGTCATCCTCTCGAAAAGACCAGAAAATTGGGATGATTTCTTCTTAGCTCTCGAAAATGCAAAAATTCCAGCTGATTTTTTGAATACGGAAGAGCGCAAGCAGAACGAACCCAATCGAGATCCATTTGAAGGCTGGAAAGAATGAAGCTCTACATGCTTGACACGAATACTGTAAGCCACCTGATTAAAGGTAATACAAGAGCAAAAGAGCAGTTGGCTTCAATGCCAATATCGTCTATATGCATATCGTCAATTACGAAAGCTGAGCTAATCTTCGGGCTACGAAAGAGACCAACAGCAGTTAATTTGCATGAAATAGTTTCGCAATTTCTACGAGCAGTCCAAATACTGCCATGGGAGAGTTCAACCGCAGAAAAATACGGAGCTACTAGAGCAGAGCTTGAAAATCAAGGGATCGTTTTGTCGCCGCTAGATTTACTCATAGCTAGTCACGCACTAGAAGTAAGCGCCATACTTGTCACTAATGACAAAGCATTCAGTCGAATTAAGGGACTCAAGATCGAAGATTGGACGAAATAACCGATCTCACCAGGCTGCTACAATTAAAAGCCACAAGAAGGGCACTAGCAAGCGCCCACCTCAGGAGCGGCAGTGGAAGAAACTACAGACATAGAACAAACTAGAGACACAGAACATTCTGAACAAATAGATCAGACTGAACAATCAGATCAAAAAGACGAGCCAACAGAAGTTCTAGTACCTCAGTTTGTGGTTCCACTGGGCACGACGCTTGCCGAACTAGAAACAGCCAAGCAACGGCTACTTACCAATGAAGAAATCATTGAATGCCGAGACAAAGAACCCTGCGTCATGATGAAAGCCGAAGATGTTGAAAAGCTCAGTGCCGTGCGTGAATTCGTTGATATACACGCAGAAAATGTTTTAGCTGATTGGCACCGCCGCCGCATTGAATTTTGCGAAAGCTTCTGGCCATCGCTGGTTTTCTATGTTCCAACTAAAGGCGAAGTGACCCAAGATTGCCGCGAGTTGCTCGATGCTCGCGAAGTCAAATACGAGATAAAACCGCACAGCAAGACCATGCACAAACACTTTGAAGAGCAAGCTTCGTGGTATACACCAATAGCTTCTGCTGCGGAAATCGCTAGCATCTCCGAGCACACCGACTTTTTTGTTCTTCGCACAAAGCCATTCAAAAGCAGTGAGGCCCTGGAAATTTCGGCATCATTTCTACCCTTGATTGGTGAACTGTTCGACTTGGGTGCTCTGGGTGTTTCGCTTGAAACCGCTAATCTGGTTCATTCCAAAGAAGCGTGGATGAGGTTTGTGCGCAGATTCAGAGAACAGCCGCTTGAGACCTGTGTCTTTTCCCTGGCGCAAATGCCGGTGACAACGCCTGATTCCATTATTTCTATCGGCATGCACTGCCTTGGCCAACCAGACTACAGCATAAAAAAAGAGACGCTGCTGAGCATGGGCTTCACCCCCGAAAACATGGGCGAAGCCGCCTGCAATCTGTTTCAGTCACTAGCAACCTATCTCATTGGCACCTGCCCGCCAAACGCTTTCATTTCAGGAAATACTTTTAGCATCACACCTGACGCCCCTCGATTGAAAGCAGAAATCCAAAATTGCAATCTCTTCAAAGATGCCGACATTCGCTACAACCCCTTTGGCGTGTGGCATTTGAGCCGCGAGTGAGTTGGCAGAATGCGAAAACTAATATTGTTGAACCGCGAAGAAATTGACGTATGGATAGATCCAAGGCTATCTAACGGCGATAGCCCATTCGAAGATTTGCCAACACTAGAAGGTTTTCCTGGCGTTGTTAAAGCTAAAGAAGCCATCTCTATCGATATCTTCGACTTCTCTGAGCTACTCTATCGAAGATCAATGTCAGACCAGCCTGAATATATCTACTGCCTTTACCGTATCCCGTTACCACTTGATCGAAATGAGGTAAGCGGAAATATCTGGCGAACGAGATTTTCCAATCCGCCTAGGCCTGTTCAGTCCAATGAATAAGAAACTCATTGCTGATTTTGCCCTATCTGTGGGAGAGAATTGCCAGGACGAAACTGGACTCAGGATAGCTGAAATTTTTCTAGCTGTTCTCAGGTTCGAATACCAGTACAAACTAGCCCGATATGACCATGTGCGAATACGGGCTGGCGACGTCCCGCCAGGCGAACTCAAAATAATAGGCGTAAATGAATTCTCTACTCGTCTGTTCTTTGTAGAATTTGGCTTGGTCAAAGACTTGACCGAGCCTCTGCCTTTTGAATACTGGCTCGACCTTCTTTCAAATCTCCTGAAGACATTAGCTCAGCAAGAAAACTCTGATATTGAGCCAATTGAAGAAGCACGATTGCGAATTCTTGCCGACAAGAATTGCACGACAGTGAAAATGACTAAGCTTATAAAGCAAACACGCAAATACTTGATTGAACCAGAGTTAAAGCTCAAAGACTCGTCCTTCGGCTGCCTCCTGTACGTTAGACTGACAGAATTAGCTACAGGCCTGGTTGCCTATCGGTTCGTAGCACAAGCTGGTTTCTTCGACATCATTGGTATGTGTGATCATTTCTCGATAACAAACGATCAGCTAGTCATGCACCCCAAACCACGATGGTCGGGCTTGGCTCAATACAGAAGTCACGGCTTTGCTGCGCCTCTCAAAATCCCACTAGCAAATTTTCAGTTCTCAAATCAATCCACTATCTGATTTATGCAATAGAGCGATTTTGCTTGGCTGGAATCACTCGACCTGCGCGTTCAGCTGGCGCTGGATGGGCCGCTAAGGAAATATCGTAATTCAATCGCAAAAGGTAACTCGCTATACGCTCGACAGAGAAACCAGACATTTTATCGTTTTGGATTTTTGAAATTATTGGTTGATCAACTCCCAATCGCAGCGCGATCTGAGCCTGAGTACTTGTCTCAAGAGCCTTACCAATGGCTTCCTGTAGTATAGAGAACAAGCACGACTTGATAGTCAACTCAGCGGCTTCCTCTTCAGAGAAACCTAAATCGACGAATACGTTGCCACTACCTGTAGTGAAAATTTCTTCACTCATAACCTAACTTCCCCTCAGCCTCTCAATTATGTCAGATTTGACATATCCGTCAATCCGGCCAGTTCCGTCGCAAGATCTACTAGCCCATCATCACCAGCCAAACCCAACCATCCACTAAAGAAATGTAGCAATTGACAATCCGAAGCACCTGGTAGCAACTGTCTTTAGGCATAATATAGCTCTTCAGGAGCACAGGTAAACCATGGCCAATCCAGTACACGGTCGGCGCAAAGAACTAACAGCCTTCCCCCAGGGCGGCATAGCAGTCAACTGCAAGGCGATTCTAAGCGACTTAGACGGCACCCTGGTAGATTCTACAATCTGCGTTGATTACGCCGTTGCAGCCTGGGCAGAAGAGCACAATTTGCACCTGGGCGACTTGGTAGAAAAAGCTCACGGCAGACGCACCATCGATATCGTCCAAATGTTCACACCAGATGCCGATATTGACGCTGAAGTGAAACATCTTGAAGATCTCGAAACTAGCTGCACAAAAGGGCTTGTTCCCATCGATGGCGCTGTTGAATTGCTCTCACGCCTATCACCACATCATTTTGCCGTGGTTACTTCGGGCAGTCACAGACTGGCAACGCACCGATTAACGCATACAAAGCTACCGATTCCTCGTGTTTTTATCACCGCCGATGATGTCACATTAGGCAAACCAAATCCTGAACCTTACATTCTCGCAGCTAATCGACTAGGTCTAGAACCAAAAGATTGTGTGGTTTTTGAAGATTCGCCAAATGGCATAAAGGCAGCTAAGCAAGCGGGTATGCGTGTCATTGCCATAGCTGTTCGCTCCGCCGACCACAATATTACTGAAGCCGATTATGTCGTGCATGATCTTACCTGGATAACAGTGCGCGTTAAACCAGACAGCACGCTAGAGTTGACTCTACAAAGCGCAGAAGAAGTCTAACCTAATTCAACTCGCCCAGAGTGTAAGCCTTAATCACCTTAGTGTTTTCAGGCCTAAATAGATGATCGGTCTTGATCAATTCCATGGTCTCAAAAGACAGCGCGCCAAGGCTCTCGTTGCCATGTTCCATAACGTAATCCAAAAACTCACGGGGTTGATTCGGTCCAAGCCGAGCTGCTGTGAGCCAAAAAATTTCTGTGTGCAAACCAATCATCTTGGTGATGTCCACGCCATCGCCATAAAGCTCTTCTGTCAACTCAATTACAGCACTTTTGTTGAACTGCAACAAATTACCAATTGGGTCAAATGCCTTGAAAACCAAAGTATTACCCACAATCGACAACCCGCCAAGAGGCAGAGTTACCGGCTTGACCGCACACACATGCGACGAGAGATAGCGGTCGAAGTGACGATGAACCAGAGGGCTGCTGTCAAGATTAGGCAAGCCAAATACTGTCAAATGCAGATTTTTCTCGCCATAATAGATATTATCTGGAAAGCGCTCAGCCACTGACCGCAAACGCTCAGCCAAGAGCTCACGGCTTTCTTCGCTGGGGCGCATTATTAACGTAAAGCACTGTTTGTCCAACTGCGAAGTTGTATAGGCTAAAGGTGGCCAATTAGCCTGAGCTTCTTGCAGAAGCTTTTCGAAGTACTGGGCCTGAAGAGTGACGCAAGATTCTATAATGTGCATTCTGATAATGGTAGCAAGGCCAATCAAATTAAAGTAAGGCCGTTTATTGAGGTTGTTATAAGTGAAATCAGTGGCCATATTTTGCGGAGCCAGTATGGGCAACAATCCCGCCCACCGCGAAATCGCCGTACAGACCGCCGAATTAATTGCCGAACGCGGTCTGACTCTAGTATACGGCGGCGGCAACGTAGGCCTTATGGGTGTAATCGCTGACGCAGCCATGGCCAAAGGTGGCAATGTCATCGGCGTCATCCCCCACTTCCTCCACAAAAAGGAAGTCGCTCACCAGGGCTTGACCCAGATTCACTACGTCGAAACAATGCACGAGCGCAAGGCCTTAATGGCAGACCTCTCAGATGCGTTTTTGGCCCTTCCAGGCGGCTATGGAACCCTTGATGAATTCTGCGAAATTCTCACCTGGGGCCAACTGGGCCTGCACAAAAAGCCCATGGGCATTCTCAACGCTTACGGCTACTACGACTCGCTATTATCCTTCTTCGACGATGCAGTCACAGCTGGCTTCATCTCGGCTAGCCTGAGAGCCACTATTCTGGAAGCTTCTACTCCCGAAAACATTTTAGAGATGTTGGCCATGCACGAAAAAACGCGCATCGTCTAAATAAACCAGCCTGTACCTATTGGGCAGCATCTTCGTATTTGATCGTACCGCCAGATTTGACTATTTTGTCTAAGACACCAATTTTTGCAGACCATTGGGCCTTCTCTGGCGATAGGGCCGAAGCAACAGCATAGTTGTCTAAGGCCTCTTTATAGTTCTTGGCTTTCTCGGCAATCAAGCCGCGCATAGCCCAAGCCATGGCTTGGCTCGGGTTAGATTCGGTGCAACGCTTGAAGTACTGATCGGCCTTTTTGCTATCGCCGACGGCATCGTAAAGCAAGCCATAACCAATCAGCACTCGTGGGCTATCGGGACGCAGCTTATTGGCTTTATCAAATGCCTCGCGAGCCATTGGCTCATTTAGCAAACGGGTCTGGAACAAACCTTTATTGACAAGCAAATCATAGTCGTCTGGTTTTTCGTGCAAGAAATACTCATTGATAGAATCGGCTACAAAAGCAGCGTTTGGCTCAGTGGGTGAACTTACAAGAGTTTGTACCCGCGGTATAAACTCATCTTTATCAAGCCGGTGCAAAACACCAATAAGGTTATCCCAAGCCGCTTTGTGCGTTGGATCAATCGCCAGTGCCATCAAATAGAAACGCAGCGCTTCGTCATCATGAATGCCCATGCGGGTGTCAGCATAGCCAATCGATTCGAGATTTCCCATCTCGTAGACATCGAGCTCATGAGAGCGCAGAAAAGCATTGCGGGCATTTTCCATTTTGTCTGAGAACTGATAGGCAGTACCCAAGCTATTCCAATAGCCTTTTTTATTGGGATCGAGCTCACAGCTCTTTGTATAACAATAAATGCATTGCGGCCACATCTGCTTAGACTGGTAGTCGAAAGCAAGCTGCGCCCAGGCCTCAGGATCCTTCTCTTTTTTGGGAGGGGTAACCGGATTCTTTTTCAAATCTGGCACATCAAAAGTGAAGACTTGCGACTCCGAAAAACCGTGTTTGTCAGCTTCGCAGCCAGTCAAGCAAATAGCCAATGTGGCACAGAGCAAAAGCACTGGCCGTGACTTAAAAAACAAGAGTTTCAAATTTGATTCCCGCATTGAATTTTCAAACACTCATCAAGATCTAGTTGTAATCGAAAATCGCAAGAGCCGCTTCAGCCTATCGGTCTATTCTACAGAAAAGGGAGCAGCCTGAGCTGCTCCCTTTTAGTTCCACAGTCATTGAAATGACAAACGTTCAAACGACATTTTGTCCTGCCGACTCAAACTATTCGACAGTCTCTTTCTCAGACGACTTCTCGCTGTCTTTAGACTTAGAGGCCTTCTCTGGCTTGTCTGATTTCTCAGTCTTGCTAGCTTTGGCTTCTTCTTTGTCTTTATCTTTATCGGCTTTCTCTACCGGTTTAGATACCTTTCCTGGCACCTTAACGAAGACAACCTTACCGTCTTCAACCATGGTTTCGATTACATCGCCTTCCTTGAAGGTTCCTTGCAGAACTTGTTCAGAGATGGCATCTTCAAGCATGCGTTGAATTGCTCTACGCAATGGTCTGGCACCGTAAGCAGGGTTGTAACCTTCTTTGGCGATGAGGTCTTTGCTCTCGGTAGAGATGACCAATTCCATTCCATTTTGCTTGATGCGCTTCTGTAGATCGGAAGACATGATGTCGACGATGAAGCGAATTTCTTCTTTGGTCAACTGTTGGAAGACGATGATTTCGTCTACGCGGTTGAGGAACTCTGGTCTGAAGGTCTTCTTCATCGAATCCATAACAAGATCTTTGATCTTCTTATAACGCTCAGAGTGCTCAGCATTCTCAGCCTGAACTTGGAAGCCCAGAGTGAGTGAGGTCTTATCGATGAATTGAGCACCGACGTTGGAGGTCATAATGATGATCGTGTTCTTGAAGTCTACGGTGCGTCCTTTACTGTCTGACAAGCGGCCATCATCCAAGATTTGGAGAAGGACGTTGAAGACATCTGGGTGAGCTTTTTCGATTTCATCGAAGAGCACTACAGAGTAGGGTTTGCGACGAACAGCTTCAGTCAGCTGACCACCTTCTTGGTAGCCAACATAACCAGGAGGTGAACCAATCAACTTAGAAGTTGTGTGGTGCTCCATGAATTCAGACATGTCGATTCTGATCAAGTTATCTTCGGAACCGAAGAAGTAACCAGCCAAAGCCTTAGCCAATTCGGTTTTACCAACACCGGTTGGTCCGGAGAAGATAAAGCTGCCGATTGGTCTATCTGGATTCTTCAAGCCAACTCTTGCGCGGCGAATAGCTTTGCAAACAGCTTCAACAGCGTCGTTCTGACCAATTACTCGTTGGTGCAGTACATCAGCCATGTGCAGCAATCTTTCTGATTCGCCTTCGGTTAGCTTGAGCAGCGGAATGCCTGTCCATGCGCTAACTACGTGGGCTACTTCTTCAGGAGTGACGGTTGGTTTTTCTGATTCTTGCTTGGCTTTCCAAACAGCTTGAATTTCGCGAATCTTCTCAGAAAGCTTGGTCTCTTGCTCTCTCAAAGAAGCTGCTTTTTCGAACTCTTGGTTGCGAATTGCCATTTCTTTATCGCGGCGAACAGCACGCAATTCTTTCTCAACTTCTTTGCCTTCTGGTGGCAAGCTAGATGCTCTCAAACGCACTCTAGATGAAGCTTCGTCGATGATGTCGATAGCTTTATCTGGAAGGAACCGGTCAGAGATGTAGCGGTCAGAAAGTTTGCAAGCAGTGTCGATAGATTCATCAGAAATGATCAATCTGTGGTGCTCTTCGTACTTAGGACGAAGACCACGCAAGATTTCAATTGTTTCTTCAACAGATGGTGGATCAACAATAACTGGCTGGAATCTACGTTCTAGAGCAGCATCGCGCTCGATGTGTTTGCGATACTCATCCATTGTGGTGGCGCCGATGCATTGTAGCTCGCCCCGAGCGAGAGCTGGTTTGAGAATGTTAGCAGCGTCGATAGCACCTTCAGCAGCACCAGCACCAATCAAGGTGTGAAGCTCGTCGATAACCAACATGACGTTACCGGCAGAGCGGATTTCGTCCATGATTTTCTTCAGGCGTTCTTCGAATTCGCCTCTATATTTGGTACCAGCAACTAGCAGACCGATATCAAGCATGACAATTTTCTTGTCGAGCAAGATTTCAGGAACGTCTGAGTTAGAAATGCGGATGGCCAAACCTTCTGCAATAGCGGTTTTACCAACGCCTGGTTCACCAATCAATACTGGGTTGTTCTTGGTACGACGACCGAGAATCTGAATAACCCGTTCAATTTCTTTTTCACGACCAACCACTGGGTCAAGTCTGTTTTCTTGAGCGGCTTGGGTCATGTTGACGCCAAACTCGTCAAGGGTAGGGGTCTTAGAGCGACCGGTAGAGGTCGAGCTGCCAGAACCAGAACCAGTAGTAGCAGCGCCACTTTCGCCAAGTAGGCGAATGACATGGCTTCTAACTTTAGTCAGGTCAACACCAAGATTCTCTAAGACGCGGGCAGCAACGCCTTCGCCTTCACGAATCAAGCCAAGCAGCAGGTGCTCTGTACCAATATAGTTGTGACCTAATTGGCGAGCCTCATCCCACGACAACTCGAGCACTCTTTTGGCTCTAGGTGTAAATGGAATTTCTACAGCGACGAAGCCGGAGCCACGACCGATGATTTTTTCTACTTCGACACGTGCATCTTTAAGGTTGACGCCCATAGACTTGAGAGTCTTGGCGGCTATACCGGTGCCTTCACCGATCAAACCTAGAAGAATTTGCTCTGTGCCCACAAAATTGTGACCAAGCCTGCGCGCTTCTTCTTGAGCGAGCATGATTACTTTGATCGCTTTTTCCGTGAACCTTTCAAACATGGCGTTTAGCCCCCGAACAGTTAGTTATCCCTAATCGTGATTACATTCTAACATCATGCTATCTACATATTGCCAGCGGTGACGGCACAGTTACGGCAAGATACGCCAACTTGAGAATGGCCACAGTTGGAAGAAATCATGAAGAAATGGAGTTTTGAACTTGTCAGTTGCTAGTGGTGACTTTCGCAACTAGGCTGTAAAACTAAGCCCTGATGCGAATTTTGACAAACCACCCTAGAATTTCAACTTCGCTTGACAGCCACTTGCGGCAAATTTAGCCAAGGTTAAATCGTAGAAGCACACAGCTTAATCTTGTTAGTAACGTCGAAAACACAGGCTATTCGGTTATTGCCAAGTGTATATTTCTTGACAATCAGTGCGTCAGAGTGGGAAGACTCATCAAGTTGGGAAAACAAATATATGAAGAGTTTGTCCCCAAACTTCGAGTTGTTCAATTCGGCGGAGCAACCACATCGCGACGAATGTAGATGCGATGATCCTCCACAACCCCAGCGAACTGATACTGCGCAAAAATTTGGTCTTGCATAAACTTAGAATCTTCCAGAATATCCCACATGCGAGTGCTTTGGATGAGTATAAGCTTGGGCTTATTGCGGCGAATATCTTCTTTGTAATCCGCTATCACCTTGGCTCTAAAGCCATCCATTTTGTCTTTAACCGCTTCTGAACTGGCCTTATCACTGGCATAAATCAATGTGGGCAACAGCATACCGTGCAGATAGCGAGACGCTGGCTCGCGCTTGGTCTGCAACAATAGCGGGTAGCCCGGAGCGATACTTCTAGTCATAAACAGAACCGGCTCGCCAATTTTTGTATAGCGAAGAATGACAGCACATAGCGATTCGCTGTCTCCCTTGGCCACCTCACCTTTGTAGCCAACCAGGGAAAGGTCTATTTTGTCAGCTTCAGCCGCTCGCTGCCTTTGTTCTGCAATTGCTTGAGCTGCAATCTGCCCCTGCCAGATTAGAAGAGCACTCATCCAAACAATATCAATCCAGCCACTGGGGCGCTTGAACAGCATGAGCGCATACTGCCGCAGCACACAGACCCCAATCCCCACCTCAACACCTAACAGCATGTACGAGCCGGCGACGAAGGGCAGAGCATGATTGAGCCAGGGCTGACCCTGAAGCAGATAGGAAGCAAGACCCACCAAAGTAAAGGCAATCAGCGGCATAATCAAAGTGGAATAGCGCATCATCGCCATACCAAGAGCGCAGGCGATGATCAGCAGATAGATGCGGTCATTCCACATCTGGGCCCAACCGACAAACTGAAACATAATTGAAGTGCCATACTCGCTATAGCCAGCAGCGAAGATCGGCACCATAAAGGAGAAATAGCCATCCTTCATGTCTTGCGGCATAGCCAAAATACAACCGACGTAGAGCACGCAAAAAACTGCACAAGCAATTGTTTCTGGAGCCACAAGATTACGCCAGCGCGGCTTTTCCATAAACCAGAGTAGTTCCAGTATTACCGCTGCAGCTAGATAATACTGTTTGAAAAACAAGCCGATAGCAGCCAAACTTCCAGCAACAATCGCCGCTCGAGGGCTTGTAGCATTGCCATTCCAACGCAACCACCTGACTATAAAGAAAGGAAAGAAGAGCAGCAAGAATATATGCTCTCTTTGCCCAAACTCGTCCATCTGAGAAAGCCAAAGAGTCAAAGAAGAGAATGACACGACTAGCGGCACAAAAAGAAAGGCCTCATTGTGCTTTGATTGCCGCCACAGCAGCCACAAACTAAAGCCCACACTATAAAGCCAGCAGACGATTATAGAAAAGCCAAAAGCCTGAGGGGCGGGAATGGCAAAAAGCCTCGACACTACCGCCGGTACCATGTGAACATAAAAAGCCAAAGGTGGATTAACATCAAACACATCAACATAGAGCCGCTTGCCCTGCAGCAAAAGCTCACCAATGGAGGCGAACATAGATTGATCCGGTGAAATCTGCAGCGGAAACAGCAGCGGACCGGTCAGCAAACGAACCAAAACCAACAGCAACAAGAAACCACTCAACAAGAACATAGCGTTTCTAGTTGGAGTATCCATCGTCAAAGCCAAAGGCATAGGCATAGACTTAAACGACTTCAGTGTCGACACAAAGACCTGGAATTTCTCACTGAGTTTTGTCATGGCTGTGGACTTCGTGGCAAGAAGACACCAATGTTGTAGTTAAAACCATTGTGCTCAACCGGTTCTTCGTTAGCAGCCTTCAAGCGGGCATGACCTTTCAGTTCATAATGCTTGAGCAAAGTCGCCGCTACTTTGTGTTTGTTCAGCAAATCGCCAATGGTCACATCCTGAACAAAAATAATTTTCGCTCGCTGACTGGCAATATCGCCTTCAAGGCGAGTGTAGAGCTTCTCTGCATACGCCTCAAACACTTTAGGCTGTAGGCTTTCACGCTCACAGGCCTCCAGCTCGACCAGGCAATCAGACTGCAACAGGTAGCCAGCGGGCTTGCGCTTCATCTGCAACATCAGCGGATAGCCCGGCACCAAGCTATCAGTGAGAAACATGACCTCATCGTTGTCGCGAGAATACTTTGCCAGCCAAGCGGCACAGCTGGCAGGTTCAGAGGTTTCTGCAGAGCTTTGTCCAGGTAACGAGCTTGGGGCCAGTTCAGACTTCTGTCTTGCGATCTCCTCAGGAATCACTTCACCCGCCAAAGGTAATGCGCGACCCATCTTGCTTTCTTGCTGCTTCAAGAAGGCTCCAGCAAGCACTAGAATGCTGACTGCATAGGCGAACAGTCCCAAATTACTAGCCAGTGGATTCCGCCACGATGCGCCTTTGCCAGCCGAAGCAAGCATACGGCGTCCGTGAACATTGCGACTAATTCGTCGAACAATAACACCGGCAATACTCAAATTAACCGAGAGCAATAGAGCAGTGGCAAAAATCATCGGAATGGCACTCTGACTCAAGCCCTTCAATTGACTTAAGTACAAAGCAAAACCAACCAAGAAGATTATGACAAGCGGCGCAGCCAAACTCGTTCGTCGCCTGAAGGGCAAAACAAAAAGAATGGCGGCAATAGCTATGTAGAAAATATCGCGCCGATCAGGCACACTGTTAATGCCGTAAATAGACCAATCATGACACTGATAGCCCAAAGACAGCAGGGGAAAGACCAGCGAAATATATTCATTCCTAGCAGCGTCAGGCAAAGACAATGCCGCAAGCAAAAGAATAGATAAAGTGCAAATACAAGCGCGAACTTCTAACGCTAGCAGTGGCCGAAACCGCCGCAGAGACAACAGCCAAAAGACTTCCAGACTGGCAGCAATGAACAAAATGCCATGCCAGAGGCAGGCAGCAAAAGCAGCAAAAACTCCCGAGACAATAGCTTGTCTTCTAGAAACTGGATGGTCATTCCAGCGCAACCACCTGACGAGAAAATAGGGAGTGAGTGCCAGCATAACGAGATGCTCACCTTGGCCAATCTGAAAAAGCATCAGAACATTTGCCAGAGCGTAGGCCACTATAAACAAAGGAAAATAATGCCACTCTCGGTGGTGCCTCCTCGGCAACAATATTGCAGCACACGAAAGCACAGAAACAAGAGCTAGAGAGCAGACCAATAGATTAGAAGCCAAGCTTGGAGGAAGACCAAGAGCTTGCCCAAACGACAATGGCACAACGCTGGCGTACAGAAGCAGGGGCGACGACAAGCAGAAGAAGTCGAAGTATGGAACCTTACCTAGCAATATTAGCTTAGCGGCCTCAAGGTTGAGAGAGACCCCTGGGGCAACCATCAACGGATTGCTGCAGATAACTCCAAACACCAGCGCGAACAAAATCACAACCAGAGCCAGACTAACTAGCGAATATTTTGCCTTATTGTCTAACGGCATTTTTGCTGCTGCCTGGTCTGCAGTCATAAACGGCTCTGACCCATTGATCTTTGTCGGAGGAAAAAACAGCTAATTCGAGACTCCACTGCCCTCAGTTTCAATGCCTACTAGTCGGAACCTAATTCAGTCGGCAGGGAATCATCCAAAAATAGTTGACCACAGTCTCTCTTAGCGTGGAGCACCCGAATGACCAAAATACCGCCACCAGATGGCTTATAGAAAATTATATAGCTCCCAACCGTTACACTACGCATGCCTGGGAAAAGTTCATTTCTTGAGCCACCTTGATTCGGCATTTCTGCTAAGCCATTACAACGCTCCTCAATCGCGTTGATTAGCTTGAGTGCCGCGTTGCTATTATCGGCAGCAATCCGATCATATATCTCCTCTAAGTCTAACGATGCTAAGACCGTAAACCTATATCTACTCACCCTTTCTTCGTTCTCGCATGCTTAGCCCTCAGCTTCTTGAACACTTCTGGACCGGACACCACTTCTCCTACGACCTCTTGCTGAAGCCCTGCCTGCAAATCTTTCTTGAGGGCCTCAAGCCGCAATTTTTTTAATTGGTCCTGTTCAACGAGCAAACGGAGTCCCGCACGTATGACTTCGCTAGCCGAATTAAAAAGCCCACTTTCCACTTTTTCATTTACCATTTTTTCAAGTTCAGGTGTCAATGAAACATTCATCTTCTTGGCCCTCACTACCGACAATAAAATAATATCATCGTATAACAATCTTTAGCAATCTATGTTATTGACGAAAAACAACCTGCCGATATTGATATCGGAGATGACTTATACTTCCCGTTCGGAACAATGTAACCTGCCACGGAGAACTATCAATGTCGTTAGTGTCGCTAATATCGTTGCGGAAAATAGTCTCGACGGCCTCTCTCTTGACTCTGCTAGGTGGCAGCACGAGCTTCAACCTGGCTCGCGGGGCAGAACAACAACAGCCTTATCTAGTCATAAGACAAGCCAGTAAAATTTCTCCTATGCTAGGCGCAACAACATCAGAGAAAGACTTAATTGCCTACTTCGGCGCAAAAAACGTCAAACGCCAGACAGTCAACCTAGCGGAAGGCGAAACCAGCAACGGTACGGTCATTTTCCCTAACGACCCTAAAAAACGAGTGACATTTATTTGGAAAGACGTTAAAAAGCGCAATTTGCCAGAGGTTATTCGCATTGAGGACCAGCCCAGTTTGTGGCGTTTACCCAACGAAATAACAACTGGAACTTCGCTAATCGAACTTGAAAAATTGAATGGCAAGGTCTTCAAAATGTCAGGCTTCGACTGGGACTACGGCGGAAATGTATTGTCTTGGAATAGTGGCAAACTAGAATCATTGCTCAAATCTAAGTCTGGAAAAGTCAGTGCCACTGCTAGTCTCGCACCAGCCAAAGGCAAGAACAGCCCAGAAGATCTATCCGGCGACAAAGAGATTCTTTCTAGCAACGCCAGCATGCACAAGCTAAACCCAGTGGTGGTGACACTCTCGATCCTGGCACCTTAGCCAGCCGCTTGACATACACCCGAGCACAACTTATAGTGGGTACTAGATGTCGTATACTACTTCAAACTACACTCTTGCGTGTAGTTTGAAAGAATAAAAACCAACTAAAATGGGCAAATATGTAAGATTCAATTTGGCATTTATGAGAGTGATTCGCGGCAAACTAACCCAGCGCGATGTAGCTCTTGGAACCGGCCTGAGTCAAAAAACCTTAAGCGCACTCGAGACTGGTGCCAGTCAAGGTGTCGAATTTGGCACCATTGCAAAACTATGTGACTATCTAAAGTGCACACCCAATGACCTTTTCGTCCTAGAGTCAGAAACCGCATACGCAACTCCTTCTTCCAACTCTCTCAAGAAAGCTGACGAAATCATTGCGCGCGGTCTTAAGAGAGCTATGCAAGAACCAGAGCAGACTCCAGAAGAGATCTGGAGTGAGTTTGACGCCCTGCGCGAAAGAATGCGAACCCAAGCACAAGAGGCAGAGCAACGCGCACAGCGCAACCAGCCAAATGCTTAAGGTCGTTATAGATACAAATATTTTTGTCGCTAGCTTTCTTGGAAAAAATGAACAAAGCTACCCGGCACAGATTATTTCAATGTGGCACGCACGCGCCTTTACGCTTGTTATGTCACCACAGATTCTACGCGAGCTAGTTGCAAAATTACTCGAAAAGGGCATTGACGAGGACGTCGTAGAGGATTTTGTGATGCTAATTGGCAAAATCGCCTTACACATTCCAGGCGCCTACGAGTCAACCAAACTTGATCAGGTAGATCCTGACGACAATATCTTTCTCGCCGCAAGCTTCGAAAGTAAAGCTGATTATATCGTCTCCTACGATGCCAAAAGTCTGCTCCCGCTTAAGTATTTTCATGGTGCCCAAATAGTTTTGCCCTCTCTTTTTATGAGAGTTCTGATTGGCAATACAGCTAAAGACAAAACTGAAACCGCAGACGCAGATAAAGTAGATAAGCAGGAAGAACCTTGATCTCCGAACAATTTATCTCTCAAACTCTCCACTGCCACTGCTTTTTCTCTCCATGTCCTCAAGCAACAGAATTTCAGTCTCCTCGATGAGAGTATCGAGATTGAGCCCTAGTTCGGTGAGCACCCGAGCAGCTACTCCATGGCCCTCCCGCAGAAGGCCAAGGAGAATATGACCTGTACCTATTTCTTCGTGCTTGAGTCGCTGCGCTTCATTTAAAGCCAAATCGAGCATTCTTTTGGTTCTCGGAGTATACGGCAGCTCATCAGCCACAGCACCAGCGCCCAAGCCGATAATAGCCTTTACGCGGTGACGCACCTCCAGCAAAATAAGCCCTTGACGCAAGAGAACCTGACCGCCGACACTATTACCAGCAGCAATCAAACCAAGCATGACTTGCTCTGTGCCAACGAAATTGTGACCCATTAGCTTAGCCTCGTTGGCGGCTAACTTCATCGCTCGCTCAGCTGTAGCAGTAATGCCGAGTGCGTCTTGATTTAGGGCTGTCTGCGATAAATCAGGAGCAGCTATAGGCTCAGCCTGGAGGGCTGGTTTCTGCTCTGAAACAACAACCTGCAAATCGGGTCGCAGGCCGATGGCGGCCATAAAGGGCACAAACTTTTCATCGTCACTCTCAATCAATGCCAACAATAAATGCTTAGTTTGCACCCAGCCAACGCCTTCAAAGGCAGACAACTGGAACGCCCGCAAGAGAACTTGATTTGCTAAAGCACTAAAACCAACAAAGGCTGATGCTGATCGTGGTTCTGTTATGTGGAGTATCTCGCCTAGCCTATCGCGCAGATCGAATCTATCTAAATTGAGGGTTTTTAAGTGGTTAGCGCAAGAGTTCGAACTCAAGTTTAAGAGAGCAAACAAAAGCTGCGGTGCATCAACAATGCCTTTGTTGCGGTTGCAAGAATCGGTTTTTGCTAAGTCTATCGCGGTGCGAAGATTAGCCGTGAAACGCTCCTTAAGAGCAGCCCAATCATCTTCTTGTTGTTGACTCGTATCTTCTTGTGTCGACCCTTGAAGCATCTCGTGGACAGCTTGTAAGCCCTGCTCGTAACCTGGTAACTTGATTGGATTACTGAACTCTGCCAAAGCTGCACTGTAATCAACAACCGGCAGGGATTCAGAGACAACTTCACCACGGCTCTTAGCTGCAGCGGTCTTTTCTAATGACTCATTTTCGACCAACTCAGACAGAGCCGTCTGTTCATCAGCCATTATCTCTTGAAGCTTTGCCACATCAACACCGGCCCGTCCAAGAATTATGCTGGCAAGATACCTCTGATTGGTAATTATGGCCAACAGCAAATGCTCAGTGCCTACTTTTCCTTCGACAAAAGAGGCACCAAGACGAGCTAGATGGAACACACTGATCGCTTCAGAAGTATAGGGCTCATCGCTATGTGAAATTCCTGGTCCGTTCTGAATGAACCTATCGATTTCAGCCCTCACTTTCTCAGCTGTCACTCCTAAGGTCTTCAAGATAGCCCCAGCCTTACCTTCTGCATCAAGCACCAGAGCTAACAAAATTTGCTCAGTACCGACCAAACTAAGACGATTCTCGCGGGCCTCTTCATGAGCGACTATGACGACCTTAAGGGCATCCGCAGCAAAATTGGCAAAGCGCTTTATTGCCATGTCTGAATACGTAAATTTCTTTGATTGAGGCAAACCCTGGCCTTCAAAGGCTCTTATATCAAGATTGGGCGCCTTGAGTTTATTTATTACTAGCTGACGAAAAGAGCCAAGATCAACACCCAAACTGCGCAGAATCACTACACCAGCGCAGTCTTCTCGGCTAAGCGAACCGCGATCAAGAACCTTCTGAAGACCAAGAATACCAATGAGCAATTGATCAGTGCCTATCGTATTAAATCCAAAAGCCTTCGCAGCTTCAAAAGACTTCTCAAAGGCTAGTATGGCGTTCTTGCTAAAAGGTAAGTCTTCTGCCGATGTTGAATTACCAACTCCAAATTCTTTTTCAATGGCAGCCCGTAGTGAACCACGGGTAATACCAATTGCTTCTAAGGCTTTGGCGGCCACACTATCTTGCTCTGACAGAATTCCCACCAAAAGGTGGTCAGTACCCACCTGGGCTCGGCCCAAGCGCCTAGCTTCATTGACAGCAAGGCGAATGGCATTCTGAGCAGTAGAGCTAAAGACCCGCATAGCGAGATGCTCAGAACTACCGGCAGCTCGATCGAAGAGCTGATCGATATCATTGTCAGTCAGCTTTACAAATGGTGGTGCAGCCGAGCCTTCGAGAGCCGTTTCTTCTCTGGCAAACAAGTTTGGCTTATCAGCCTTTAAAAGCCCTAGAGCAGTATCATAAAACTTCTTGTAGTCCTGATTGGCATCGTTGAAAATCTTGAGACAAGAGCTATCCTTGAGTATCGCAACGAACAAGTGATCTGGTTCAATCAAGTCACTCTTGCAAAGCTCCGCCAGAACACGAGCATCAGCCAAGGCCGTGCAAGTATGTGTTGACAGTGAAATCTCTGCTGGACTTAAGATAATTTTCCCAAGCATGCGCTGAACACCAAGACGCAGCTGGTTGACCTCTAAACCCATAAATTCAGCGGTCTTAACCGCAAGGCCTGTAGATTCACCCAAGAGCCCCAATAAAATATGGCAAGGCTCCAACAATTCTTGAGAAAGTGCCTTAGCCTCTAGTTGGCCGCGTAGTATCGAGTTAAAAGATCCTTGACTAAGTAAGTCACAAATAGATGCATCACCTGAGTCAAAAAGCCCTCGAACTTTGTCTCTACCCGAGGCAATGACCGGATCTTTGACATCATTTCTAAGCCTGAGAACCGTACTCGCTCGCAATCTATCGATACTGACATTGAATTGTTGCAATAGGGCGAAGGCCGGCCCACTCTCTTCAAGAATAATGCCGACGAATAAATGCTCAGGTCTAATTACTTCAATGCCAGCGGCAATCACTGTAACAAAAGACCAACGAATAGCTTGCAGGGCATGCTCACCAAAAGAAAAGCCACTGCCACAATCGCCATCCCCGTACCCGGTGAGGTGTTCAACTTCAAAGCGAAGATCATCCAGTGAAATACCAATTTTCCTAAGTCGGTCAGCACCCTTGTTTAGCCGCTCATCGCAAATACCAAGCAACAAAAACTGCGAATCAATTCGTGAATGGCCCAGTCTAAAAGCCTCTTCTTTAGCGAACATCAATGCTTTTATTGCTTCTTCAGAAAAGCGCTCAAAGCCTCTCTGTTTTGCAAGAGGCACTAAAGATGAATACTTGGCGTCAATCCGCGGAGGCAAATTAGCATTTTGAAGCATCTTCTTTAGCCGCGCTGTGTCAATCGACAGATTGCGCAATACCTTCAGACCAGCGCTATCTTCGTCGGCCAACAAAGCAAGCAAAACATGGTCAGTGCCGACATAGCTTAGTTTGGCTTCTAGTGCCAGCTTACGCGCTGCCAAAACTAGTTCATTTACTTTAGAACCACATCTAGATGCACAGGGGGTCTCGACCTTTTCGCGCCCGGGCATGTTCTCAGATTCTTGCCGCAATTCTTTAGTCTTCACATCCCAAACATGCAAAGCCAGAGAGGCCAAGCCATCGGCTTCTGTCATTAAACCAAGCAAAAGATGATCGGTATCGACTTCAACATGACCAAGCCGGTGGGCCTCTTCTGTAGCTAAAACAATGGCGTGTTCGACCATCTCGGTAAGGGCGAGATCAGATTGTTTTGACTCTTCTATGCCAATAGGCCGACGCGGAGCTGTTGAACTAACAAGCCGAGCGCAAACTGCTGCCGGGTCTACCCCCAAATTTTCTAAAATACGATAAGCAGTTGAATCCTTTATCGCCAGCAAACCAAGCAATAGGTGCTCAGGCTCAACCAAATCACAGGAAAAACTCTCGGCCTTGCCAACAGCCAACTTAAACGCCTCTCTAGCGTTAGACGTCGAAGGTACTGGCAAATCAGTTGACCCTGGCCCGCTTCCCAGAAGTTGCTCAATCACTAACAGCACCATCTCTTCGCTGGCACCACAATTCATCAAAGCCTGTCTAGCCATGCCTCCAGTTGGCGCAAACAGACCAAGCAAAAGAAACTCAGTACTAACAAAATTGTGACCGAGAGCATGCGCCTGCGCCATAGCCGCCACAACAGTTTCAATAGAGCGGTGGCTGAGATTTATTTGATTGCCAGTTTCACTGTCTTCAACAGAAAATGGTAAATCAGCTAGACTAGCAGATTCGGCTGCTCTAGCTTCTTTAGCCGCCTCGGCAGCTTGCACCTGTGCAATAGACAAGGCCTTAATTACTGATCGCAACTCCTCAGCAAAGAGCTCGATGTTCACACCGAGCTTCTGTAGGCCTTTTACCGCACGACTTTCCTCGTAGCTTATTAAGGCAAACAGCAGAAATTCAGGAGTAATCAATACACTGCCAGAAGTACGAGCCGCAACTGAAGCCATTTCCACAGAAAAGACGACTTGTTTAGACAGTTCAAAATCTTGAGAAGAAGATTCGGAGGGTGTTACTTCCTCCTCTGGCATTGTGGCCAATCGCAACTCTTCAAGTTTTATAGACTTAGCCGTGAGAAGTTTAGCGGCCTCGCTACTACCCTCCGCTAAAATTCCCAACAACAAATGCTGCAGCTCAAGCTTGGCACTGCCGACCAGGCGAGCTTCTTCCTGAGCCAGTTGCATCGACCTAATGGCGCTTTCAGAAAAGAGGTGAGTGACATTAGACTTCGTAACTTGCTCTTTAGCTGACGGGCCTGCGACTGGGCCTTTGGCCGAGCGAACGAGGGACTGAGATTGTCCTGGAGCACTTGCCGGAACATGCGCCGGATTCGCACTCGCCAGTTGCTGTTTCTTGTTGGCCATACTAATCGAATCTAGAACATCGCCCTTCATCTTTTCCAGATCAACATTGAGAATACTCAATACTTGCTTAGCAGTACAGTCATCCGCAGCAAGCAAACCCAGTAGCAGGTGCTCAGTACCAATATAGTTATGTCCTAGATCCCGTGCAGCATTCCAGGCAGCTTCCAGCAATTTCTTGGCATTTGGGGTAAACGGTGTTTCAACTGAAACAGATCCGCTACCTTTGCCAATTATTCCAAGCACAGTCGCTCTTAGGTCTTTCAATTTGACATTATGAGAGCGTAAAACTTTGGCTGCTATGCCAGTACCTTCGCCGCTCAAGCCAAGCAAAATTTGTTCGGTACCGACAAAGTTATGTCGTAGCCTGCGGGCCTCTTCCTGAGCCAGCATAATAACTTTGATAGCTTTCTCAGTGAAGTGTTCGTACACTAACGTTCCTCGTAGACAGAACCAATCTTAACTAGTGCAAAATCCTCTCAATTTGCTTCTCAAGCTACCGATCGACTTACCCCTCAACAGACCTCTCAATCTACCTCTTGCTTTCCCGTTTGTTGGTCCAACAATTCAGTCAAACCCTTTTTCATCGACCACATATCAGCATGTAGAAGACCAAGAATCTCCCGGGCCAGGGAATTTTCTGACTCTAATATAGCTAACAAAAGATGAGCAGTACGAATATGCGACTCTCCACGCTTCACGGCAATAGCCTTAGCTGCTTCAACTAAGTTGCTACCATCCTTGTCTAATAAAATGTCTTCAGGCATACCATCGCAAGGTACATGCTTACGGGAGGCAAGCACACGCACTTCTGCCAATCTCAGTTTACCCAACCGCAACACCAGGGCGGCGATTCCCGTGCCCTCCACCATCAGACCCAACATTATTTCTGCACTGCCAAAATACTTTTGCTGCAATTTGCGCGCCTCTTCCTCAGCACAAACGATTGCTCGCATGGCTTTGAATGAGTATCGCCACGCTCCAAAATCCATAGCTTGTTTTTCTGCATCGTGCATAACTTTAATGGCCATTTTGGCCAACACTAAACAACCCCATCGGGGGGATTAATTTCATCCTGCACCCACTGTTGCAAGCGCGCCAAATCAACTTTGAGATTACGCAGAGTTTTACAGGCAACGCCATCACCCACCCGCAAAAGTCCAAGAATCAAATGCTCAGTACCAATGTGATCGTTGCGAAAACGACGAGCCGAGTCCCAAGAAAGCTCAAGAACCCTCTTTGCCCTTGAGTCAAAAGGCATTTCATCAGTGGCTTTTTCACTACCACGACCAATTTCCTTCTCCACTGCCGACCGCAAATCGTCCAAAGTAACACCTTCTTCAGTCAATGCCTGAGCAGCAATGCCTTCTTCTTGTGCCATCAAACCCAACAATATTGCTTCCGTGCCAACGCGGTTGTGACCCAATGCTGCGGCTTCTTCCTGTGCCAGCCTAATAGTCTCAATAGCGCCCTCGTTAAAACGCTCAAACATCAACAGAACCTCACAAAATAATGCTCCGTTCCCTTTATGCCCACCACACCCCTACCCAGATCACCCCACCTCAACTTCTTGACAATCCCCGGTATTGCCCCTAACATGGCCAGGAAGACAATTTAATCCCCCACGCCCAAATCACAGCTAACAAATTAATGCCCTTCAGAGAAAATCAATCTGCAGTCGGACATTCTGATTCTGCATCCGGGCATTCCGCATCGTCCGATAGCTCAGACTCGGGGGAATCCAACGCCGAACGCCTCAGCCGCGAAGGTAACTTGGTGGTCGAAGTTGGCCGCGGAGTGATAAACCGTGTCGACGAGCTCACCGACCATCCAGGCCAGGTAGCCGCCGAATTGGGCGGTTCGATGCTAATTGGCGCTGGCTTAGCCTTGGCCCAGGGAAAAGCTGGGGTAGCTCGCGAAGTAGCCCAAATTGTTGGCGCTTCAATGACAGCATCATTTGCCCTCACCGCAGCCAGGCAGTTCGAGGTCGCCCGAGACGCCGTGGCCGATACCTGGACCAACAAATCTGGCGAAAACAGAGAGGCGCGAAGCAATGCCAATGCTCTTGGAGCATTTATTGCCGATAGCGCTATTTTCAGCGCCGGCGGCATTGTCGGGGTCAAAGTTGCTCGCAACTCTAGCGTTTATATGGGTGTGCATCACAGCATTGATAAGGCCTTGGGTATCCGTACTCAAGAGCAACACGCCCAACTGCGCCAGCAAATGCTTAGCTATCATCCACTGACAGCCCACCATCAAGACCGAGTGGGAGATATGAGCCGAATCATCGCTGAAGGCATGCGCCTTCCGCCGGCGTCTGTCGAGAAAGCATATCTGGCAGGAAGAATGCATGACATTGGCAAACTGCAAACGCCAAAAGAAATTCTTGATTCTCCAGGAAAACTAGATGGTCACGAGCGGGCAGTAATCAATCACCACGCCACCGATACTGGTATCATTCTCAGAGAGAAAGTCGATTACCCTAAGCGCCTTGCCGATCTGCCCACAGTGGCGCAGAATCACCATGAGCGCCTCGATGGTCGCGGTAGCCCCAGTCAACTCAGTGCTGAACAAATCGCCATTGAAACAAGAGTCAACACCGTCGCCGATGTATTTGATGTTCTCTCCCACGGCCGCTCTTACAAAACACCGACACCAGTTGGAAAGCTTATTGATGTGTTTGAACGCGGCCGCGGCACCCAATTTGATAGTGCTGTTTTAGATGCATTTCTGCACCAACCGGCCTCAAAGGTTCTGCCACTGATGCTTTCAGAAGGAGGCAGCACCTCTAGAGTAGCCCCCACTTTTAGAAAAGTTGAAATTGGTGATCTATTGCGCTCAGTAAAAGAGCAGAAACCTCTGCCCGGTAGCTCAGTGACAATTGATCAAATCAACTCTTTCAACACGCTCTACATGCGCCCGCAAAGCTGAATTCCTATCTTGTCTCATTTTCACTAGAAAAATGAGTCACGATTGGAAACCAGAAAAAGAATGGAAACCAGAAAAAGAATGATAAATCTAACCGTTGCTTCAAAAGGAAGCTTCAAGCCTAACCTTCGAGGCTACCAAACTGCGCGTCTGCCAAAATCTTATTGCGCAGCGCACCCTTATCTACGGCAAAATCTTCCAATATGCGACCGGCCACACCTTCGTGTTCACGCAGTAAGACCAAGAGCACATGCTCCAGGCCTGTAAAACTATGATGCCACTCTAAAGCTTCATGAGCGGCTAAATTCAATAATTTCTGGCAAGACGCACTCAAGGCCATAGAAGAATCTGAGGGCACACCAGAGCCAGGCCCGAGGATGTTGGACAATTCTTCATCGACTTGATAGCGCTCAACGCCACACTGAGCCATAACTCTAAGGGGAAGCCCCTTATGCATTGACAGAGCGGCAAGCAGCAAATGTCCACTGCCGACGACATCGTGACCGTGGGTAGCAGCTGCTTCTTGGGCCACTTTGAATAGCTCAAGGGCATAAGGCGAATAAGGCAAATCGGTAAATGAGGCACCGCTCTGCAGGCCATCCTCTAACAATTTCTCAGCAGTGGCCAAAAGCGCCCGATCTTTTGAGTCGACACTTGCACTTGATTCAGGCGAGTAATCTGCGACTGACTGCGTTTTCGCGCCCTGGCGCCGCGCTCTTTCAAAGCGAATCTCAAGAAGCTCCTCTTGATTGACCCCCAAGCTCGAAAGCACGGCCGAGCGCAACTGACTAAAATCATCCAGCCCCAGGCGCTCCAAAATGCGACAGGCCACCCCTTCATCTTGGCGCAAAAGAGCAAGCAGCAAATGCTCAGGCTCGACTTTTTCAGTGCCAGGACGCGTACAGAGGTTTAAGGCCTCTTCGTAGGCAAGCAGTAGGAGAAGTTCCGCCCCTGGGGTGAAACTGAAGGCAGAAGCCCTCTCACCTGCCCCTGAGCCGGTAATTCTTTTGACTTCGGCCCGCACTTTTGCAGCAGTCAGATTGAAAGCAGCGAAATTCATGCGAAATTTCTCTGCTTTCTCAGATTTACTATCAATTGCTTCCGCCAAGGCATTGTCTGCCCCGCCTGAAGTCTCAGCCCAAACCAGCAAACCCACCAGTATTTCACCAGTGCCTACACGGTCGTGCTTCAATGCAGCGGCCTCGCGGTCAGCCAAGGCCATTACTTTCATTGATTGTTCGCTAAAGTGCTCAAACATGCCGATCAGGATTCCAGGCAACTTTTCCAGTTAGCTTCAAGACGCTAGCCCAAAAGTTTATCCTATCTACTCTTAAGCGTGTCTATCCTTAAGCGTGCACTTCCAAACCAGTAATCAATTCAGCGAAGTCGCACTCTTTAGACGAACAAGCTACCTGGTCGCCACGCTTGAGGGTCTTGTAGATAAGAACGCTCGAGCATTTCGGACAGAGATTGTCGCCTTTTGGACCACCTGAAATCACCGGTGGGTACCAATAAGCCGATGTGCACTGATTGAGTGAATAGTTGGAGCAACCGAAGAAGATTTTTCCGTGTCTCGATTTCTTCTCAACGATGGCGCCACCACAAGTTTCACGAGGGCAGGTAACACCAGTGTATTTAAGAATTGGTCGTTGTTCGGTACATTCTTCAGCTGAGCAGGCGAGATAATCGCCATAGCGACCATAGCGAATCAGCATGTCAGATCCGCAGGTTTTGCACTTCTCTTCTGATGGTCTATCTTCAGGAACTGGCTTGCCATCTTTAGTTAGCGAGATTTTGGTCTTGCACTCAGGATAACCGACACAGCCCAAGAATTGGCCGTAGCGCGAAGAACGAATAGCCATAGGCTGTCCGCAAAGTTCGCAGAATTGGTCAGAAAGAATGAGCACCTTGTTCATGTTCTCTTCGGCTTCTTTCAATGTTTTATTGAAAGGCTCGTAGAAAGCTTTGAGCATGACGCGCCAGTCAGACTTGTCTTCTTCGACTTTATCTAACTGAGTTTCCATTCCAGCGGTGAAGCCAACTTCAACGATATTGCCGAAGTGCTCAACTAGAAGAGCATTAACGGCTTTACCAAGAGTAGTTGGTACCAATGCTTTTTGCACGCGCTCTACATATTTGCGATCGACAATTGTGCTCACGGTCGCAGAATAAGTAGATGGTCGACCAATACCCAGTTCTTCTAAGGTTTTGATCAAACTTGCTTCTGTAAAGCGGGGTGGAGGCTGGGTGAAGTGTTGGCCAGGCTTCATTTCTTTGAGTTTGAGCTTTTCGTTTTTCTCTAACTCAGGAAGATTTGGCGCTGCTTCTTCTTCATCAACTTCATCTGTTACCGCATCTGAATCGCTTGTGGCCATGTCTTTAGCAAGACGGTCATAAACAATAGTGAAACCAGGGAATTTCTTCTCTGAAGCAGATGCTCTAAACATGGCATCGCCAGCGGTGATTTCAACTGTTCTGGTGAGAATCTCAGCTGAAGCCATTTGGCTAGCCATGAAGCGTTCCCAGATCAGTTTGTACACTTTCAACTGATCGCTGCTCAAGTATTGCTTGATCGATTCAGGTGAACTTTCAGGATGAGACGGACGAATAGCTTCGTGAGCATCCTGCATCGACTTAGCTTTGCGCACATAAACGCGAGGCTTATCTGGATAATACTGTTTGCCATAACGAGCAACGATGAAGTTCTTCGCTTCATCTACTGCTGTTTGCGACACACGAGTCGAGTCAGTTCTCATGTAGGTGATTAAACCAACTGGGCCTTGTGAGCCAAGTTCGATACCTTCATAGAGTTCTTGAGCAACTTTCATTGTCTTCTTAACAGCGAAGCCTAAGAATGTTGCCGCTTCTCGTTGCAGAGTTGAAGTGATGAACGGAGCCTGCGGTTGACGCTGACTGGTTTTCTCAACCACTGAAGCAACGGTGAAATCTTCTTTTTCGATTCTCTTGACGATATCGTCAGCCATCTTTTTGGTATCGATGGTGGTCGATTGCGCAGTCGCTTTTTCAGAAGCAGCAATTACTCGCTTGCCTTTCCATTTAGCTAGTGGCGCAGTGAAGAATTGCTTTGAACGGGCGCGAGATAGCTCGGCCTTAATTGTCCAGTACTCTTGGGGAGTGAAACCTTCTACTTCGGCTTCGCGCTCACAGATGATGCGCACAGCAACTGATTGCACACGACCAGCCGAACGGCCATTTACCTTACGCCAGAGCAATGGGCTGATTTTGTAACCAACCAAGCGGTCAAGCACGCGGCGGGCCTGCTGGGCATCAACTAAACTCTGATCGATTTGCCGTGGCGCCTTGATGGCCGCTAAGACTGCTTCTTTCGTAATTTCGTTAAATTCGATGCGATGCAGCTTCTTCTTAGGCAATTCCAAAATTTCTGACAAGTGCCAGGCAATTGCTTCCCCTTCGCGGTCAGGGTCGGGCGCCAGGTACACTTTATCGACACCCGCGGCTGCTTCTTTTAAGTCAGCAACTGTGGGTTCTTTATCCTTTAATACTTCATAGAGGGGTTCGAAGTTCTTGCGAACATTGACACCCAATTTATTTTTGGGGAGATCCCTCACGTGGCCATAACTGGCCTTGACCGTGAAGTCCTTGCCAAGGATCTTTGAGATCGTTTTGGCTTTGGCTGGAGATTCAACAATAACTAACGATTTGACCATTTTTCTCTGTAACGCTGTGGTGGAGCTACTCGCGGCCTGTCAAGATACGCCGACGTCGATGGAGTATAACACGATGACAAATCTCGGCCTCGGCTTACAAATATATAACCATATCAGGAAGAGCGCTCTGAAGTCTTCCGATAACTTGCGAAGATTCCGGGCCATGTCCGACCAGATTGGCGATTCTGGCCTCACCCACCCCATCCTTTATAGGGTTTTCAGCCTCATATGTTTCTTGTAACACTTTTTCCACAGCTCCCTCTTGAGAGCCCCCTACACTACATAGGAGGTCACCTTGCTTGACAAGGTCAAGGGAAATTTCCAAATAGTCTTTGTCAGCTAAGTAAGATTCGCCTTCAACTAAGAAGTATTGGGGCCATTCAATCATTACTAGCGCGGGCGGATTGCTTATACCAGCAGAAATACCACCAGATAAACCCGCAGATAGGCTGCCTGGCGTGGCATCAAGGACCTCATCGAGAACCTCATCAAGCTCTAAGGCTAGCATCGACAAATCAATGGTCTCACCAGTCTCGCCAGCGCGATATAAATCGAGGTGAAAGAGCGACAGGCGGCCAGAGTGATACTCATTGAGCATGGTGAAGGTCGGCGAACTAATCACTTCTTCCACGCCCAGGCCCTTGCCAACAGCCTTTACCAGAGTAGTTTTACCAGCACCCAAGGTGCCACTCAGAGCAATGATGGCGCCATTGCCCACAGCATGAGCCAGTTCAAGACCAAAGCGCTTGGTCTGAGGTAAGCCACCTAAGTGAAATTGTATTGTCATCTGTATAAAAAGGGTCTCAGTCCAGAACAGGTGCGCGTTTTGTACCCGGGATATACTCCAGGGGGGGAACCTCCTAACTTCTGTCCGTTTCCTTTTCCAACTCCAGGGGCTTGCTAGAAGCGTAAAGCTGGTTCAAAGGTATACGTGGAAGCGTCGAGCGGGATCCCCGTATGTTCAAACTTGTAGGACAAAACTTTTGAGCTCTGCCCCAGACCGAGACTAAAGAAATCATATCAAGCAGTTGGCCTCTGTCAATCAAGATTTTAACGTAAAGGGTTAATTCGTCTTTTTACTCGTATTTCTGGGCTGGCACTGACAGCTCAAGTTAATATAAACAGATGCCGCAGATGCTGAAGATATCGATGAATATAGCCGTGAAGCAGCCTACCTTCTTATTGATAAGTCTATTTATCTCTGTATTTCCCTTCATGGAAAGCGCACAGAGTCAAACCGCACCGCTAATCAAAGGACGATCGGCTTTTGCACCTTATCAACCTGAACCAAAGTTTGCCCCAGCCGCAGACGGGCGTACTTCTAACCAAACTTCGGACCAAAATTCTGGACAAGTTTCAGATCAAGCTAGCGACCAAAATACTGGACAATCAGCACAACCAGAGACCAATCCAGAACCGTTTACAGTTACGCCCGATGGTACTCCCGCACTAAATATAGTACCAACAGTTGACCGCCCACCCATTCCACCACCACCGAATGCGGCCCCACTAAAACCGAGCGGAAACGGCGTGGCAAGACCAGCTCAAGCCTGGCGCGTCAAGGCCTTTCAATTGTTCAAACAAAAGCTAGACCCGAACACCACCATTGCCCTGGTGTTGAACGCCAACTATAACAATGCCTTACAAGCCTTAAGACAAGCATTTGAAGACGAGGGCCTGACCGTATCTGGCCTCAGTGCCAACTCTGGCCACATGCTCATAACACTAAATAGCAACGGCGGCTCTAGCCTTGACTCAAACGGCGGTGATACCACAAGCCGTGAAAAAGCAATTGTCGCCCTGCGACCGGCTCTAGCAGAAGCAAAGGCGGGAGGGAATAGTGCTTCAAAAACTGAGATAAAGACCGAAGCCAAGACAGAGCCCAAAACAGAACTAAGAGTACTGTGCGAAAGCCGCAACAAAAGGCTTAACTGTCTGCGTATGAAAGAAATTTTGAACAAAGTACAAAACAAATTTGGCGATATAAAGACTGATGCAGAAACGCTCTAACCCTAATGGACCAATTGTTTTAGGCATTACCGGCACAATAGCGTCGGGCAAATCAACCGTGGGCCGACTTCTAGCCGAAAAAAATATTCCTGTTATTGATACCGACCAGCTCACTCACGACGTTCTAGCTCATGATGTCAGTGTGAAAAAAGCTATCCTCGAACAATTCGGACCTGGCGTTTTAGAAGCCCCAGACCCAGCCCCAGAAAGTACAACTACTTCTGCTGCCAGCGGCCAATCTGCAAATGCCGAAATCAGTCCTATAGATAGGCCCATCGATCGCAAGAACTTGGCCAAAATCGTCTTTCAAAATGCCGATTCGCGCCGCAAATTAGAACAAATAGTGCATCCCAGTGTTGTCCTGAGCTGTCGGCGCCGCATAAAGGAGCTGAACAAAGAAAAAATAGTAGCGGTCTTGGTTCCTCTTCTTTTCGAAGCGAATATGGCAGATGAATATGATGAAATCTGGACAGTATTTACCTCAGAAGAGGTATTGAAACAGCGTCTTGGGGAACGAGATAAATTAGACGCTATAGAAATTCAAAGGCGTTTAGAAGCCCAATTGCCACAGAGCGAAAAATGCAATCGCGCCGATCAAGTCATAGACAACTCTCAAAGCGAAGCCGAGACTGCAAGGCAGGTAAACCTTTTACTAGAAAAATTGCTCTAGATCTAGCTCTCTGTCCGTATATATCTCTCCAGCGGCGCACAAATTATTGAGTACAATCGTCAGTCAGTTTATTGAGTTAGGAAGAATGCAGTTATCGAAACGAATCCCATTTGCTCTTAGCCTGCTTGTCTGCCTCACTCTAAATGCTGAAAAAGCCCAAGCCGATGATGGCTATTACAGCTATCAAACCAGCTCAACCATGGGCGATCAAGATACCTATGTCACCAATTCGGCAGTAAAGATTGCCGATAGAAGTCACGGTACGGTGGTTGTAGCAACCGCTCCACAATGGAAAGTGTTTGCTTTTAACACCCGCACCAAGCGCATTTGTTCATTCACTTCACCACGCACATTCACAGGCATAGGCAACAAACTTGCCACTGTTACTGGTGGCGTAACTTTATACAATATTCCGCTAAAACCAACATCAAAAACCGTGCTAAACGGCATCAACGCAATAGAGTTGCAGACACCAAAAAGTTTCGTCGACAAACAAATAAAAGACAAAGAACACGAATCAGCCGATCCTAGATTTGTGCAATCTGCCCAAATGCTAGTAGCTGAAAAGGTCACCTTACCAGTCGAAGCGGCCACTGTGCTCTCACGGTTTTATGGCGTACCGATGCAAAGATCAATGCCCTTGCAGTTTAAATACATTAGCTGCCGAGGCGACTTGAACACCATTTTACTCACTTCTGAAATGAAACCAGTAAAACTAGTGGCGGCTGATTTCGAGATTCCTAAAGGCTATAAAACAGTAACTGATTTCACTAAGCTTGAAGATCGGCCAATAATCAAAGGTCCGCCCAATCGCAAAATTATCGAAACTATCAAAAAGATCTAGCGACGCAGTAAACAAGACTCTTTGGCGCATTTTACGGCCTTGCTAATTGCTGTTTTGTTTTCGATAAGCTTATTCACCACTGGTCTTAACTGTTCCGCGGTTTTTACCGATCGCAACAGGTCGTCGACCAATACCCAGGCTATAACTCCAGGAATGACTACATCGAATAATGGTATTTGAGTCATGGCTAAATCTCCTCTTTGCCCCGGCTGTCGTTTGGGCATATTGCAATATTAGACCGGTCGTCTACAAACTGTCAACCCCCTAATTAAAAGGAGTGAGAAGTTAGTGACCGTAGCCCCGATATAGCCCACAGTTAATTAGCTTGAAGAGATAGCCTTAGCCCCTGTGACATTCGTACAATAGGCAAATAAAAAACAATATGAATAGCCTGAAATTTGACCAAAGCAAGGTGCCATTGACCAGCGAACCTAACTCTCAAGCGCAAGCACTGACTGAAAGCAAACCAGGTTTTCGAAGCAAACAGCTAGCCCTGGCAATCGCTAAGTCGCTTATTTTCTTGTTTATGGCCATTTACGGCGGCCAGCCTCTAATTGAGGCCGTCTCTCAAATGCTGCCTTATTTGTCTACTCAGTTTACGGCTTACCTGATCTGGGGCCTGCTCTTGCTCTGGCTCGCTGGCCACTTCATAGAGAAGCGCACTCTTAGAGACTACGGACTCACAGCAAAAAGCTTCTGGGCCGGCCTCATAGAGTTCTATGACGGCAGTCTGATCGGCAGCTTGATGGTCACCACCGTCACTATCATTCTGGCCACCCTGGGCTGCTACCAAGCCTTAAGAATAAATACTCACTGCCAGTTGCTTGAACTTGTTCCAGGCCTTATTGCTGCTGCCATTTTTGAAGAGATTCTCTTTCGCGGCTATGTGCTGCAAACAATCGAGCGGGCAAGCAATACCAAATTTGCTGTGATCGCAAGCTCTCTATTGTTTGGTGCCGCCCACATTAACAACTTTCAGCCTGATGTGCCGCTTTTCAATCAAATAGCCTCTTGTACTGCCCTCGGCCTTGATGCCGGTTTGCTCTTTTGTGCAGCTTACTTATATACAAGGCGACTCTGGCTAGCGGCTGGTTTACATGCCTTTTGGAATATTTTTGAAGGGCCGGTGTTTGGCACCCCAGTTTCAGGCATGCATATGGGCGAACCCCTAATTTTTAGCAGTCTCAACGGACCAACATGGCTAACTGGCGGAGTCTTCGGTCCAGAAGCAAGCATAGTTGAACTACTTGTTTGCCTACTACTAGCCTGGGCAATCTGGCAGCGAAGGGTTCGTGCTGATCGTCTTAGTTGATTGATTCGCCGACATAAGTAACACGATAAGAAACCGGCTGCACCGATATTGCCGCAGCCTGTATTTCTTTCATGTGGGCTTGAATTTCTAGATTTTTAGAGACGACCCGATAGTGAATCTCGCTTTCCCACTGCACGTAGCTCGCCACATGCTTGCCGTCAAAACTCTGATGCACACTAGCAGAGACAAAACCTGGCTGATGCTTAGTCACTTTCTCTGTGACCTCCTCGAGCATATTGGCCAAAATTTGCTGCTTGGTTGGCTCAACTTCGAAGGTATTGATCAAAGTGAAGATGCTGCGTTCTGTTTCTATTGTGGCCATGAATTTCCTAAGAACAGGTATCTAAAGATATTACCGAATATGATTTTCCGATCAATAAGCCATAAGGCCAATCGCCCACCATCACCGCTATCTCTGATGATGGTAGACGATAACGCCCCCAGACTCAAGCACCTTGAACTCTAGCTAATCAAGAAATAAATGCTGTAAAATGCTGCAAATAGTGCTGCAATTAAGGTTGCAAGCATATATTGAGGTCAGCGGTAGTTCTTTGGCAATTATCTTTTCAATGAATCTTTCAACAAAAACAAGACAACCACTAATATTGGCACCCACCTCGCCGCTACGCACCGCTCTAATCGCTTCAATGCTCTTTTTCACCGCGCTCTTTTGCAGCCCCAACAGCGCACAAGCAGCTGGCCGAGAGCAAATTACCACCACTAGTCATGTTGACGGCAAACCAATCAATGCCTATTTCATTCCACCAACACAGCCAAATGTCGCTGGCCCGAGCACACTGGTGGTCTACTATCACGGTATGACTTCAAACATCGACGAACCTTTCGTATTACCGGCAGGCGCTCCCACTGGGCCGATCATGACCAGCGTCTATCCAATGTATGGCTTCCTCTCTGTCGGCCAACCTAATACATGGGCTAATCCAGCCGCTCTTCAAGACGTCAGCGATGCCATTGCCAAAGTGCAAGACAAATACAAATTTGATCGCATTATCTACATTGGCGCATCAATGGGCGGTTGCAACTTACTTTCATTCATTGAGCAGGCACCACCCGAAATCAAAAGCAAATCAGAATGCATCATGGTTCTTTTGAGTTGCGGCGACCTGGCTAATCTCTACAAACTAACTGGCGAAAAGCTCGTTCAAGAATCGCTGGTAAAAGCCATGGGCGGCACTCCTGCTGAGGCGAAGAAAGAGTACAAAGCACGCAGCTTTATACCAAACATCAAACAATTTCCTAAAACCGTAAAAGTCGTGGTGATATCTCACATGCAAGATACAACCATGCCGCCAAAATTGCAGAATCAGCTTTATCGCGCCCTGGTGGCTAATGGCAACCCGACTAAATTTATAGAAAGAAAGGGTACCCACGGCACTTGGCCAACACCAACACAATTCCAGTTTTATATCGACCACATCGTTCATAAACGATTGATGTGAACAAAAAAATCATTACTGCTGGCAATCACCGCGTATTCGTAGACTGCGACCGTACGCTGGTCAACACCGAGATTTATCCTTTGCCGTCCAGGCATATATTTGATCGCCGCCCTAAGTTTTTCTTTCGCTGGAATACTGTGCTAACTGAGGCCAGACCAAGCGCTAAAGCATTTTTGCAAGAGCTGGGCAGCAAGTACGAAGTAGCTATGCTCACTCTCGGACACTCAAAATTTCAAGCTAAAGTGTTAAAAGAACTAGGACTGGCAGACCTTGTGGGCGAAATTTATGGACCTGACAATTGTGACATGGTGCCGCCTACTAATGGTTTTGTTCTAGTTGATGATATGGAACCACACTCTCTAGCGATTGCTTACAAAATGCGCTGGCTGGGCCATCAAAAGGGTCTGGAGAATCTGCATATTTGGCCCGACAAACTGGCAAGGCACATAGTGCAATGCCGCCCTTTTATGGGCGGCATTGAAGATAGTGAGCCACTTACCGATCTACTTCCTTCAGTTCATGAGCGCATGGCCCAGATGATGGCAGAAATTCATGAACCAGAAAGAGAACAAGAAAAAGAACAAGACTAGGCGCTAAAACACTAGACCTTAGCGGCAGTCAATTTATCTAGAGCAGCCTGATAGCGAGCGGCATGGAAAGCCTCAACGCGCTTGAGGGCTCCAAAGCGCTTTGCTGCCTTTTGAAAAATGCCAGCATGCTCGAGCGATTCTTTCGCTTGCTCCTGAAACTCTGCGACAGCCGCCTCATTGCCTTCTTCTACAGCTTCACGCTCAAAATTGGGATACATGGTGACACTTTCATACATCTCACCTTCAGCTGCTAGAGCCAATATCTTCTCAACAGTCATTTCAGCCGATGGATAAATCAACTCAAGATGTGCAAAGGCATGGGCTGTTTCATGATTGGCAGTTTCTTCAAAAAGCTTTGCCACTTCTTCATTACCAAGCTTGCGAGCGATTTTGGCAAAATAAAGATACTTGCGATTAGCCATAGATTCTCCACCAAACGCAGCCATCAAGTTTGCCGCTGTTTTAGTGCCATCCGGGGCTGCGCCCGATTTAGCTGTGGCATCAGAGCTGGTTAAATCAGCCAAAGTAGCTTCTGAATCGGTTAATTGGGGTGCTTTATTCTCTGACATTATAATTTCTCCTGGAAGTAATCTACTCTTAGACTTAGTCTAATACGTGGGCAAAAAAACTAGTGCTGCTCTAGCTCTCCATAGAACAGAACCTGAAAACCATGAACCTTATACTGATCGCCCAATAGCTCGCCTATAGCCTCAACCTTATCGGCGGGAATGTCGACAATCTTGCCAGTTTTCACATCAACAAAGTGATGATGATGCGAAATATTGGCGTCATATCTGACCCGTCCAGGCTCGGTCAATACTTCTTTGATAACACCAGCCTCTTTTAGTGTATTGAGAGTGTTGTACACAGTCGCCCTCGAAAGAGCTACAGGAAGGGCCTCAGAAACCGCTGAGAGCACCTCATCCGCTGTGGGATGGCTGTCGGTCTGCAGCAAGTAATCAGCTATAACAACGCGCTGAGGGGTGGGTTTAACTCCACGCGATAAGAGCAGCTGTTCAGCAGTGACTATTTTGTCGCTAGTGTTTTGGGTGGTCATGTATTTAGAATAAGTCTAAGTTGAGACTTAGTCAACCCCATCCACCTTAAAATTGCAGCACCAGTTTGCCCACCACTTACAACAACGGCCGCAAAGCTCGAACCTTTCACTGTAGGGGAAGAAATATACTGGTGAGAAGAGCAGCCTCTGCACTGGCCTGCGTGAAAATTTTTCTACCGACAAGGCACCACCGGAAGTGGCATAAGTTCCCGCCATGTATTATCGCTCTAACAATACTGCAGTGCTAGAAGACTACCAATATTGCGGGACTATCGACGACCACCGCATTTACGTGCGCAAAGACTTGCCCGACTGCCCAGCCGCACAAGCTATCGAATAGTCGCTGGCAATATTGTACATTTGCATAGTAAGCTTAAGCACCGATGTTCGAGCTTCTGACCTAAACTTGGAGCTATTAAATTGCGCTGTCTGGCCCCCTTTCTCGCCCTATCTTTGGCATTAACCGCCCCTCTGCAAGCAGGCTCTGTCAGCGACCGTCTCTATGGGGCCGTGGCCACAAGCGAAGCCAAAGTCTATACAGTACGCACCCAGACCGACGTCACAATTCCCACCAAGGGTCCTAGCTGTCACCAGGTAAGAGTTTGGCACGCCATCGCAGCTTACAAGCCCTGGTCAAATACCACCTCACCCCTTGGCGCTAACGACCTGCGCAGCGCTCCCACTGGCAAAATCGAAGCAGAAGATGATAAGCGATCGGCTCATTTTTACTTTGAAGAAAACCGTCAATTTGTGCCCGGTACACAACTTCGCTATGTCAGTTCATACAAGGCAGTGTCGGTTAAACGATCCTTCAATCCAAGTTCCTTCCGCTGTAGCTGGGCCGATTGCCAGCAGTTTATGAGCAAAGATCAAATCAATTCACCAAACAAGCTTGCCAACGACCCTGAAGTAATGGCTCTAGCAATTAAACTCAAGCAAAATCATGACCCGGCCAACACAGTCATAGAGTTTTGTCGCTGGTTAAAAACCAATATTGACTACGACGATACTGTTCAACATAATACAGATGATATAGCTACAACCCTAAAGCACCACCGCGGTCACTGCGGTCACACTGCTCAACTTTTTCATGGTTTTTGTCGCAGCGTAGGGCTTAAGAGTCGCGATGTGGTGGGCGTCAATCTTACCGATCCCCATGGTAAAAGGACCAGCCGGCCAAGCGATTGGGGCAACATGCATAACTGGGCAGAAGTATATTTCCCAAACATTGGTTGGATTGAAATTGAGCCAACCAATGGCGAAAAGTGTTACAGCATTCCCTCATCATTCATTCAAAACAATACTTCTTTTCAAAATTCCGCGGTATGGGTGGCAGAGCCATACGCTAACAGACAAGCCACCTGGGGTTACAAAGACGGCCGCTATCAGTGCGATTACAATGTCATTACTCGCATAACTTTTAGCGAGAGCAAACTGTAATCTGCACCACTCCCTTACTCTTCATCTGGCGCAGGTGCTGCTAACTCTTTCAAGCTGGCGCTATCAACCATATCTTCTTCAATTTTTATATGCGGATTTGCTTTCTGCATAGCTTCTTTGAACGTGGCAAATTGCTGTGACGTCCACTGATTGCGACGCACACTCAGTTGCACCAAAGCCTTACACTGACTCAATGTCTTGACGCAAGCCGGAGTAATCTTGCAGCCATCCAGCTCAAGGTTGTCTAACTTAGGCAGCTTAGTTAGCGGCTCTAAATCACTATCATGCAAAGCATTGTCAGATAATTTTAGCCTGGTAAGCTGTTTCATGGTACTAATATTTTGAATATCTTTAGGGCTGACATTACAGAACGAAATGAAGAGCTTGCGCAGTTTCGCTGAATTTTCTAAGGCGGCAAGAGCGACACTAATCTTAGTGCAATGATCGGCATGGAGCACCTGCAAGTTAGGTAGTAAGCCAGACTGAGCCAGCTGCTCACCATCAATATCTGTAGCTCCTACTTTAAGATCCATGAGTTTAGGAAAGCGAGATAAAGTCACTAGTGCTTCGCCTGTAACTGCACTCTGTCCCAATTCGATAATCTTCAAACTCTTAATTTGAGTGATACACTTCAGCGTCTCATTATTCACGATATCGCTACGATGCAGTCTTCTAGGGTCTTCTGCTGCCAGTTTAGGCGCTTCAGTTTCGGCCGAAGATGGTGCCACTACTCTAGACAACTCACTGTCATCGGCTGTCAGTGCAATAGCCTGCAAGGTACCGTCATCGAAACGCCTCAGTATGTGCGGGTTCTTAAGACAAAGAGTATTAGGGGTGAACAGCAAACTGTAACGAGTGGGGATAAAAACTTCACCTTTAGCGTCCAGGGGCTTTTCTTCATCATCGCTGCGCAAAGTGAGAGTGCCCAGTGAAATTTCATCAGGAAACTTGAAATGCGAGACTTGATGACCATCTTTATTGGAAGTACCTAAGAAAAATGGTTCTTTTTTCTCTGCTTCGGCTTTGAAAGCAGCTTCAGTTTTTAGCTGTTCACTCTCTTCAACTTTTTTCGCTTCAATATTTTCTTCGGCGGCACTACGATTGTTCATTTTCTGACTGACAAAATAATAGGCACCGCCACCTAATACGCATAAAGCCAATACAGCAGCCACCCCAGCCACAATCAAAGAATTCCTTTTGGCACCAGCCTGGGTATCACTATCGCTCTCACTCTCCTCAGTTTTGCGCTTAGCCAAAGGCTTGCGCACTCCAGATGCGCCATGACTGCGCTTTTCGTTGTTCTCTTCATTGGCAAGAGAACGTTCAATCAAAAGCAATTCAGCAGCCACATCAGAAGCCGACTGGGGGCGATCCTCTGGGTCTTTTGCCAAGAGAGAATCCATTAACTCTTGAATTTTTTCAGGGAAATCTGCGCCCTCAGAGGCATCAAACAAAGTAGGTGGAGTATCAGTCTGGTGCATCTGCACCGTATTCATGGCGTCACTGCCGCGAAAAGGAACTGTGCCTGTCAATGTCTCAAACAGTGAGGCCCCAAGGGAGTACAAATCGGTGCGGTAGTCAACGGCAACACCAGCACATTGCTCGGGGCTCATATATTGAGGGCTACCGAATACTTCACCAGGTCTTGTCAGGCCCTGCTTATCACCATCTCCAAGACCAGTTAGTTTGGCAATGCCAAAATCTACTAACTTGGCTGACACTACACCTGGTTCTAGTTCCTGCAAAACAATATTGGCGGGCTTTACATCTCTATGAATAATTTGGTGCTCATGGGCATAGGCCAAACCGGCACAAACCTGGCGGAAAATCCCGATCGCTTCACTGAGCGGCAAGACGTGTTTTTTCTTTAGTTTTTGAGCAAGTGATTGGCCATTTAACAGCTCCATTGCATAATATGGCGTCACTCCATCAACCATGCCCATATCAAAGATGCGCACGATATTTGGATGAGTTAGCCTGGCTATGGCCTGAGCTTCAATCTGGAAGCGCCGCCAGGAAACCTCAGATACTTGCTCTGTAGGCAAAACCTTAAGAGCCATTTCTTTGGACAAGAAGAGGTGGCGCACTCGATATACCGAACCCATGCCGCCATGGCCGATGATGCCAATTACTTCATAAGCTTTGTTGATTTGAAAACCAGGTGCGTAGTCGCTGGTATTACCCTTCATTACTTGCTCAACCTGCTTTCTAGGTGGTGCTTTATTGCTTATTCCACGCTGGAGATGGCCTTGAAACGAGCCATACTTGATTTGGCTGTGCTACAGTGCAAATAGAGCTATCGCATTATAATTGAAAGCGACCAAAGTGAGCTAAATCATGGCCCTTATCGACCTAATTGAAAAAACAGCCCGCCTTCACGCTGAAAAGCAGCAGGCGCTAACCACTTTGCGACTGACTTCAAGCAGCGATCCCGATTTTCAGTTAATGCGCGGTGATTTTCTCATTCGAGAAACTGACCTGAACGAAGCCACAGCCGAAATGATCGAAGAACTCGAAGACCTTGACCCGCTTGATCGCGAAGACATGATCGACACCCTCAAGCCTGAGCTTAAGACAGCTCTATCAACAGTGCTCAATTTATCCGGCCACCATCACCTCATGGCAGCCGAAGAATTAGGTCTTGAACCGCTCTTAATAGCTTGGCGTCAGGCTCGTTTAATGATGTTGTTCTATCAATTTTTACAAGATGTACCGCTTGAAGATTTGAATACAGAAGATTCTTTCCAAGAGCACCCTATTGCTGAACGCTCCAGAGAACACTGGGCCACCGCTGTTGCTACCTTTAAGAAAGAAGCCGCTGTATGCTCCCCAGAAGACCGTATCTGTCATCTTGGCGTCACCCACGAGCTGCTTGAACAGGTGCGCAGGCGCTATCACCGTCTCACTGTGAGAGTACAAAATTGCCTCAAAGAAATTACTGCCGATGGCAAAGATCCCTGGCCAGTGATTCGACTATTGCCACCAGACTTAACCCAATGCGCCTGGGACGCACTCAAACTAGTGCCTCTTAGAGAAGCTGAGATAGCCAAGGTGCAGGTTCAGCGTCAGGTTGGTGATCGCTTCTAGTCTAGAATTTTCTTGAGCTTGGTCACCCAAGCCTGCTGAGTTGGCTTCTGCCCACTCAAATAGCTTTCATATTGACGAGCTTCTTCGGTCATAGCTGCTGCTGGGGCTTGAGACGCTCCCAATTGAGCCGGCTCTGTTTGCCCTGGGGCAGTGCCCAGAGCAATAACTTCCGGGGCGGCTTTAGAGCCACACTCACCACAGAACTTAGCACCAGGCTCTTGCGGTGCACCGCATAGATGACAAGCTGAAATTCTTGCTTCTAGACGGTAGCCGCATTCACCACAAAAGCGCGAACCCGGCTCGAGATACTCAGAACAACCAGGGCAAGCTGTGCCAGCAGAAACCCGAGCAGGGGCGGCCTGTGGCTGCGGGAAGTAAGCAGGGATAGGGGCAGAAACACCCTGGGGCACGCCACCGCCTGCAACCTGGCGTGGGTCACTCTTAATGGCACTGTTAACTGTGTTCCAGAAAGCCTGACGCGCATCAGCAGCTGGCACTGCATCACTGGCCACTGGTTGAGCTGGAAGGGCAGAAATAGCAGGGGCTTCTGAATTACGCTGACCATAAGCCTGGGGTTGATAGTCCGGAATTAGATCAGCCAGTACATCGTATTCTTCTGGCGCTGCCGACTGTTGTGGTGGCACTGATTGCGGTATAGATTGTGGTACAGGCTGTACAGGTTGCGATTGAGGTGGCATAGCAGGCTGCTCTTGCGCAACCGGCTGTGCTGGTAAAGCAGGTTGAATCGATTGGGCTGATGGGGTCGGTTGAGCTGGTTCAGTAGGCTGCCCAAAAGCCTGGGGATGGACTGGCCCACTGGGTACTACTGGCTTGAATGTCGGCGAAGGAATGGGCACAGTTGGTGCCTGATAGGGCGATTCTAGCGCTGCAGCCTGACCTGGCATTGACCCAGCTTGCTCTTGGGGCTGCGGTTGATAGACCGGTTGACCAGTCTGAGGTGCCGAAGCGGGATCAAAGAAATCTAGACTATAGGCTGGCTGCGGCGGTGCTGGTTCAGCAAAAAGTGCTGCCAATTGCTCTGCTGCAGCTGGCGGTTGTGACGAAAAATCTGGAGAAGTCGGTGGCAAACCAACTGCTTCTTCTGCCCTTGGTGCTGAAGTTGCCATCGAATTTGGTGGCACACTTATATCAACAGCAAGATTCGCCGCTGCAATTTCCTCTGTCTGGCCCTTACCTTTCTTCTTGCCTTTACCCTTGCCCTTGGCTGGCGCTGCTACTGGGGCTTCAGCCACCATTGCCGGTTCTGGTGTTATCGGCTCTGGCATTCTAGGTTCTAGGATTGCCGCTTCTGCTGGTTGATTAAAGCTAGCCTGACCAAAGCTTGATTGACTGGCTATTGGTTGATCATGTAGTTGAACATGTATTTGTTCTTGGGCTTGTGCTTGCGCCTGCGCTTGGGCCGCTGCTTCAGCTTCCGCTAACGCCACAGCTTCCATGGCAGCGTGGGCCGAAGCCTGCACCGCCGTCTGGGCAGCTGCCTGCGCTGCGGCTTGAGCTGCGGCTTGAGCGGCTGCCTGAGCTGCTTCTTCCTCTTGAGCAAACTGAGCAATTTGCGCTGCTTCTAGCACCACTTGCTTTTGCAAATCTAATGGATCAAGTGGATCAACTGGCGCAGCTTGACCTGGTTGCCCGGCTTGACCAGCTTGGGCAGATTGCGCTTGAATAGCGCGCAATCGTTCTTCCTGCTGCTGCTTCTGAGCGGCCTCGAGTCTGGCTCTTACTTGCGCTTCATGCTGTGAACGCAAATCAATTTCTTGCTGTGCTTGTCTTTGCGCTTGCTCTTGAGAGCGCAGTTGTGCCTCTTGCTGCTGACGCATTCGTTCATCTTGTTGACTGCGCAAACTCATTTGCTGTTGCAAATGCAACTGCTGCTCTTGTTGCGCTTTAATTTCCGCTTGTTGCTTAGCTAATTGCTGCTGCTGTTGCTCTTGCTGCAATCTCAAATGCTGTTCTTTCTGAGCGCGCAGTTTTTGCTCTTGCTCAGCTTTAAGACCAGCCTCATGTTGAGCACGAAGCAATTGCTCTTGCTGCAACCTTTGAGCTTCTTGGGCCTTTTGCTCGGCTAGAATTTTTTCATTAGCAGCCTGCTGAGCCCGAACCGCAGCTTCGTGTTGTGCTCGCAACTGCTGTTCTTGCAACTCTTGCTGAGCCTTCATGGCAGCAGCTTGCTGTGCCCGTTGTTGAGCCGCCAGGGCCTCTTGCTGTGCCTTCAAAGCAGCTGCTTGTTGTGCCCGTTGAGCTTGTTCTTGCTGCAGACGCTGCGCTTCTTGCTGAGCCTTAAGGGCAGCCTGTTGAGCCTTCAATTCTGCTTCTCTAGCTTCTTGCTGAGCCTGCAATGCTGCTTGGGCAGCAGCTGAACTAGCAGTCGGCACTGGCGCCGGCGAACTAGCCTGCATGATCTCCATTCCTTCGCCTACGAGGGCAGCATCAAAGAGATAACGCGATGGCTCAAGAGCAATGTTATTAAACTGATTCGGATACGACAAATAGAGCACTTCACGGGCCCGAGTAAAGCCGAGATAGCAGAGCCTCCGCTCTTCTTCAGGGTCATTAGCAGTTTCTGAAGGAAACAACCCTTCAGCCATTCCCGTAAGGAAAACAATTGGATATTCTTTGCCTTTGGCTTCATGCAAGCTCAAAATATAGACCAGAGGCTCGCTATCTGGTCCATCATTAGCCTTAAGCAAATTCTGCTGCGAGCGCACAAATTCAGTTACTGTCTTAAACTTACGAGCTTCTTCCTCTAAAGCAGCCAGTTTGCGCATTGGTTCATAGTTAACACCAGGCGGCACCTTCACTGATTTGTAATACTCAGTCAGGCGTTGGGTGCGCTTGAGCAAGGCAATGGTTTCTGCAGGCGGCAAGTTCTCATGGTTCATAGTGCGAATAATGCGCACTAATTGACTGAGATCCATACAAGACTGATCTGCAACTGCCTCTGAATATATTTCTACTGCCTTTAAGAAAGAAAGATTATTGGCTTCAGCAAAACTAGCAATGGTACCGAAGAGTTTTGGATCAACCTCTTTAGAGCGCAGCTGGCAGACACGTTCGAAAGACTCTCTCGCCTTTGGGCCATCAGGGTCCATTACCAGGCGCAGGAAGGCCATAACATCTGCTACTTCATCCGGTACCATGGTGGAGTCGGGATTAGTAGTAAGACACTTAATACCTTTGCGGAAAAGAGCCTCTTCAACCATTGATGCATAGCGGTTGTAACGATAAAGAATAGCAATCTCTTGCGGGTTTCTTCCGATATCTAAAAGCTGTTGCACCTGATTAGCGACCCACTCAGCCTCGTCGGCTTCGCTCTCTGCTAAAAATGGCCCAACAATTGCTTGTGACTCTGTCTCATCCCAACCGGGCACCATGTCTTTGTTAATCTTGCGACGATGCAGACCGCCGAGGAGTAAACGAGCATGATTGACAATTGAAGGATGACAGCGCCAATTGCGCTCGAGCACATAACAGCGAGCATTGGGAAGACGTACTGAAACTTCTGAAAGAATCCGCGGTAAAGCCCCTTTACTCTCAAAAATAGACTCGTCTTCATCGCCAGCGATATAAAGATTATCCTGAGGCAAAGCCAGAATACGTGCCAGCAAATCAGCAGCAGCAGTAGCATCTTGAAATTCATCAACTAAAACAAACTCATATTGATATTGATAGCGCGCACGTATATCGGCATTGTCAGCCAATAGTTGCGCAGCCAAACTAACCATGTCATCACGGTCAATTTTATTGCTCTTTTGCAATTGCTCTTCATAGCCCTGATAGACCCGGGCAACTAATTCATCGACATTGCCTTTAGCTCGCTCTTTAACGTGCTTAGGCGTTACTAAATTAGCCTTGTATAGAGAAATTAGCGAGGCAATGGTGAACTCTTCCAATTCCTCCGATAGCTCAAGAGTGAGCTGGTCAAGATCTTTTTTGAATTTAGTGAGCAAGCGTTGAATTATGCGCTGCGGATTGGCCTCAACTTTTAGAGGCGGCTTGCGTTTAATTGCAGCTGTATTTTCTTTTAGAAGCTTGAGACCAAGCTCATTCCAGCTGTAAAACGCGACTTTCTGCGCTTGCTGGCGATCAATTAATTTCTCAACATCGGCCTTCAAACTGCGCACACTTTCAGTCGAATGCGAAACAACCAGAATGCGCTCGGCATTTACGCCTTGGGTAAGTAAATGCACAACTCGACGAGTGATACAGCTACTCTTGCCAGTACCAGCACCACCGGTAATGGCAACCGGTCCAGCACCATTAGTAATGGCTAAACGCTGCACATCATCTTCAACAGGCAAATCAAGAACAGTAGCCGGCTGATGCCCAGATACCAATCGACCATAAGGTGAACGTTTGTATCCATGCACCCAAGCTTCTTCAAGGGCTTCGACACAACCACCCAAGTTGGCAAGCAGCTCTACGGCGGTAAAGCGCAGCAGCTTCCAACCATCACTGAGTAGTACCAAAGTGCGCTTCGCGTCAGCAGAGCCAGCACTAGGCTGATCAAGGCTGGCCAAAACATCACATTCAATGGCCAGTTTATTGCCTTTGCGCTCCATCAAGGCAAAGTCGAGACTATAGTCTCCCAGTACATGTTGAGGGCTAAGAGTAAGCCCACGGCTAGCCACAGCCTTGTAAAGATAGTATTCGACTTTGAGCATCGGCGGCAGGTTTTCAGAACGCACTTGCCTGAAGTGATGCAAGTCAATCATGATGCTATCTAGTAACCAGGCTACTTTCTCCCAAGTCACCTTACGACCAGCATACTCAAGGTCTTCACACATAGTGCCATAGCCTAGAAATTCTTCGTAGCCAAGCTGAGTGCTAATAAGCAAAGTGCGTTGCGACAGAGCCCGAGGATAGAGCAGATGGTGATAGAGATACCAAAGCTGCTGGGGCGTTTCTGGTGCATTCAAGTCTTTGACAATAAGGACATCGGCATCAAGCATGTCCAATTCCATCTTACTGAGCAAAGGCCGGCCAAATGGACTTTGGGCCACAGCATGAGCAAAAAGGTAGTCGGCCTGCTTGTAGAGCATTTCCCCAGTGATTACTAGAGTAGAAACTCCACGACTCTTGAAATTAATGACGGCCGATTCAAGCAACGCTTCCTGGTCTTCAGAATAGTCTGATAAAAACAGACCACGCACTGAACCCTGATATAGGCCAACCGAATCCACAAACCAATGCACAGCATCCCGGCATTCTCCTGGCTGCAGCGGCACTCTATTTGGAACGTGGTCTACGCGTTGAGTCTTTGGCACCTTTGACGTGCTTTGCTTTCTAGATGGCCCATAAGGCCGGGGAACTTCATTTTAAAGTAGTTCCACAATTAGTATCAGAATATGCACCATATGTCGTGTCATTAAGACTCTAGATAACAATTAGTTGTCATGGTCTGATAATTGATGACAAAGATTAATTTTGAAAATTCCTTAAACCACCGCGCCTGCTGTATTTTTGGCTTTTTGCTGTTTACATTTGAATGCTTGACATATTTTCAGTTGGTGCGGGAATAGTACAATCAACTTTGGCCACCTCATTTTTTTAAATGATTGTCCGTATGCTCTCGTAATCGAACCTTAAAACCTAGGTTACGCGATGCAAAGTCCAGAAAGGAGAACACGTTCGATGAGATCAGCACTTCTAGTACTTGCACTTCTGTCAGGCCTTTCAGTCCAGGCAGCTAATGCACAGGTATGTGGAGACGAAGGTAGATATTTCCACCTCCGCCCACCATCCTACTCACTTCCTAGCGCAAGAAGACATGCAATCCACCGTTGGGCCAAAGCCCTTCGTTGGTACAGAGAACATTTGGGCGATAAGCCACTCTGCACCAAGTAAAAACCAGTTGAACCTTAACCAGTTCAGCTTCCCAACCTAATCAGTTGGGTGGATTGTCCCCTAGAAACAGTGCTCCGGGCTTGCCCGGGGTATGTTCTTGGGGCTTGGCGTCAGAAGACCTTCTATGGGACTCTGGCATGCGTTGGAATCAAAAATGCAATTAACGCCGCCATTCGGCTGCGTTAAACACTGGATTGTCCCAGGGAAGGCCAACAGTACTCTGTTGGCCTTTTTGCTGTGATAAAACAGTACTCTGTTGGCCTTTTTGCTTGTCTAGCTCAGTAATTTCAACATTTTCAATATCGCCCTTGTAGACAATTAGCTGCTGCGGCTGAGCCAAGAAAACCCAAGGTAGTTGGCTAGCAAGATAACTTTGCAAACGCCGGTAAGGCTCTTTGCGTTCAGACTTGTTGGCAGCCAGACGAGCACTATTTATGAGAGCGTCTACCTCTTTACTTCGCAGTCGGCAAAAATTGAGAGGCCCTTTACTGCTCCAGACAATTGAACATTCTGGATCTGGACCAAAAGAGCGGCTCCAAAGCACAGCATCAAAGCGTCCTTTCTGCAAAAAAGAGCGGCGCACGGTGGAATATTCCATGGTCTCAACTTCACAGATAACACCAACGGCAGTGAGATAATCAGCCACCGCCTGCGCCACCTCCTCTTGATCTTTAATGGTGTGAATTTTAAGAGCTAAAGGCTTGGCATTTCCTGGCTGCAGCCAAAATTTTCCCTGACGGCGATAACCAGCTTGCTCTATCAACTGCCGCGACAGATGCGGGTCAAAGTTGACGTGCTTTGTCTCTTTGCTATAGGCCCAATTAGTTACAGGAAAATCGCTATCGGGAATGACAGCGTAGCCACCATAAAAAACATCAGCGATGGCCTTTCTATCAATGGCGCAAGCAAATGCCTGTCTGATCAAAAGTTCTTTCCATGGCTCTCTTTCAAGATTGAAGCCGAGGTAAACAGTGCGGTTTCCATTAAAGACTGCCACCTTCAATGGTGCCTTATTCTTGCTTGCTTGTGGCAACTTAGCAGTGGAGAGAAAGGTCTTCCATATGCGACCGTCTACTGCTGCAACATCCACTTCACCACGGGCTAGTGCCACAGCCAAGACATTGCGATCTGGTACTACCCGCCATATCAAGCGATCACTTTGAGCAGGGGCTCCCCAATAGTAAGGATTTCGCTCGAAAACTAATTCCAGGCCGCTTTCCCAACTTACTAATCTAAATGGTCCAGTACCTACGGGGTGACGACTTATGATCTGATTGCCGTGATCGGAACTATTAAGCAAACTCGCTGGCAAAACTCTCAGCTCGGCCAGCCGTGAAATCAAAGGCTGACAGCGACGAGCAAGCTTCACTAAAATGTCGCGATCGCTTTCAATTTCTATAGTTTTGATGTCGGCATAGTCACTTTTAAAAGGTGACAAGTCTGAAGCTCCCAAAAGAAGCGACGCTTTGACATCACTAGCAGTGAGCGGCTCACCGTTAGAAAAACGCAAATTAGGACGCAGCTTAAAACGATAGGTCAAACCGTCGTCAGAAATACCATAAGACTCAGCCAGTGCTGGCTTTAGCGTCATGGTTCGGTCATATTTGACCAATCCGTCATAAACAAGCGATGCCGCTGTATAAGAGCCAGAATCTATGCCACGCACTGGATTAAAAGAAACTGGCTCCCAAACCATGCCAAGCACAATTTGCTTGAGCGAATTTTTGAGAACAGGGCTCTGAGCCCTAACGGCTGAAAAGCCGGCCAATGCAGCAAGGCAAAGGGCAATGGCAATGTTATTGCCTAGCCTATTTTGGCTTAGCTTATTCTTGCCTAGCTTCAGATACCCGATGGTCCACCTTGAGAAACAAAGTAGAAACAGGCAAGCATGACGAGCATGGCGCTAGTAACACCGAGCCAGAAACCGGCCACCAGAATCTGCCAGACAATCAGAGCCTGACGAGCTGTCAAGCTGATCATAATGCCAAGGCGATTGATGATGTAGAAGACTACTGAACCCACAGTGAAGAGTAGTGGTAATAGCTTTAGAACCGGCGAAACCGGCACAGAAACGGCCATTACCAGGCTCAAAATACACATAATCACAAGTATGATGGTGACGTAGTCAGAAAAACGCTGCTTAACGTTTTCAGCCACCGAAGCATCGTTGATATGCTTAATTGCCAAGTACAAATTAGCAAGACCAGCCCGACGGGGGAAGTTTCCGGCTTCTTGGGGCATTGGCGGTTCAAAAGCTGGCTTGGCAGCAGCATCGGCGCCCTGGGCATCTCCCGCTGATTCTGGCTTTGTTGAGTCGGCTTCAGCCACAGAGACCTCGCAAGTACTTGGGAAGAGAAAAACTAAATCATTGCCTTACCGGCAAGTAAAACATTTGACTAACTAATATTATCATTCAACCCGCAGCGCAAAGACTAAGACAGATAACAAGTGACCAATTCAGCAAACCAACCAAATTCGACAGAGCCTAGCGTTACCGTACTGGTCTTGCACTGGCGCGGAATGGAAAAAACTAGGCGTTGCCTCACTTCACTCAGGGCAACGAGCTATCAAAACAGTCACGTGCTTCTAGTGGCAAACGGCTCACCAGATGGTGACAGCGCTCAACTAGCGACCGAATTTCCTGAGGTTGAGGTGCTCACCTTAGACCGGAACTACGGTTTTGCTGGCGGCTGCAATCGCGGCATGGAGAAAGCCCTGGCCGACCAGGCCGACTTTATATGGCTACTCAATAACGATGCTATAGCCAAACCAGAAAGCATTGAGCACCTGGTCAAAGCAGCAATTGCTAACCCCGAAGCTGGCGCCCTCGGAGCGATTGTCTTAGAAGGCCACAGCAGCACAGCAGAAGAAGCGGGCCTAGGAGAGATTAACTTCAAGAAAGCCAAAACTTATCTGCGCAAAACTGGCCAAGACAAAAGCAGTAGTCAGAACTCAAAACAAGAAAAAGGGGTCTATTCCTGCTCCTGGCTGTCTGGTTCCAATTTGCTTCTACGCAGTAGTGCGCTTAGCAAAGTAGGACTCTTCGACGAACGTTACTATCTTTACTTTGAAGATGTAGAGTTGTGTAAACGTCTTACTGATGCTGGCTTCAAATGCCTCCTGGTACCAGGCTCAACCATCGAGCACGAGGGAAACGCCTCCACCCAGGGCGGTCTCAGCCTCTGGCGCTCTTATTATCACAGCCGCAATCGCCTGCTTTTCTTCATGCAGTATTGTTCGCCAAGCCAGCGTCCAATAGCTCTTTTGTCAATCTGGGGGCATTTCATTAAACACTGCTTTACTCTGCCACTAAGGGGAAAGGCAGGCAGAGCAAGGCTAAAGGCCGAATGGTTAGGACTGAACGACTACTACTCAAAACGACTAGGGCCAGCTACCTGTCTAGACTGGTGCGAAAGCGTAAAAATATAGATACTTGCTACGCCCCCATCTAGATTGGGAATAATGGCCATAAGTAGAGAAAAATTATAGTTGTTTGTCGGGACAACTATGGAAACCCTGGAGATGCAGTGGATTTAAGACTGGGAACCATTTTAAGCCACTTCGGCTTACTACAAGAGCATGAATTCGACCGCGCCCTCAAAGTCGCTAACGAGACACGGCTTCCTGTTGGCAAAGTTCTAGTCATGTTCGAACAAATCACAGATAACACCCTAAAAGCAGTAATAGACGCCCAATGGATGCTCAAGGACGGCTTGATCTCAATTGGTCAGGCACAGCACGCCGTAGACCTGGTGCGTCGCAAAAACTGGGCCTTCAACGATGCTTTGGTAACTATGGGCATCGATGCTTACGCTACCCGTGGTGCTCGCTTGGGCGAACTCATGGTTGGCTCTGGACAGCTCAGCGAAGACGAGATTACTAAGTTTCTCAAAGTGAGCAACTACTCAGGACTGCCCCTCGGTCGCATTTTGCTCTTACTGGACCGCGTTAGCGAAAATGCGTTAGGTTCAACCCTAAGACTACAGCACGATATTAGAGTTGGTGGCCTGGAAGTAGATACTGGTCTAGCCTTGATTCGCGAAAGTGTAAAACGTGAACCAATCACTCGCACAGATAATTTATTGCTTGGCGAGCTGCTATCCCATGCTGGCATTTTGAAAGACTCTGAAGTCGCCGTGGCGCTCGACATAGCTGCCGCTAACAGCAAGATGGTAGGAGAAGTCTTAACAGAGCATGGTTGGATTTCAGATACAGTTTTAGACAAGGCTTTGAGCTTGCAAAAAAAAGCCCGCTCCAAAGAAATTTCGCTTGATGATGCCATCTCAACTCTCAAGGGCCAGGCCGAAACCGGCGCATTTGCCCCTCTATCAGCATTTGATTTTACTGGCCCAACTAACTTTGAACGCAACATTAGCCTCTATGAATATCTGCGCTTAACTGGCTATATCACACCAGAAAAACTTTCAGATGTAGTCACTCGCGCAGCTAGAGAACCAGCCATAATTGCCGATCTCCAAGAGAGCCCACAGGCCTCACTAAAAGAAACACTAAAAGTTGCCGTCACCGACTCAAATCGATTTCTCCGGCTACTCTCAAGTGTCTTACCTGACGATAAAGACATCATCGATACAGGCTATGCTTTTCAACAACAAATACGCAAAGGCACTATAAAACTTGATCGCTCAATTCTAGAATTTACTTTGATGCGCACAAAGAAAGACATGGCTTTCTCACTCTAAAGAATCATCAATTGCTTTCACTGTTGCACCAGACTCCTGACGGAAAGCTCCTCTCACACAATAGTATGAATATTTCTTAGGGGACAGAACAATGGCATCGGTCATATCGGCCTCTGCCCTCTTGTAGTCATGCAGTCTGAAACAACACTCGGCGCGATAATTAAGTAAAGTCGACGAGAGTGACTAGAGCTTTAGCGCTCTAGTAAAACACTCAATTGAAAATCTACTCATTGCTTGAACAAATCGCCCTCCACAGCTTTGCTGGCAGAGCCTGAAGCGCGCAAATCTTGAGCTGCCAAATCGTTTTTACCAAGCTTAGTGTAGGCCTTTGCCCGAGCAGCATAGGCAACACTATGCAAATTATGATCAGCAAGACAAACAGTAAGATCTTTGACAGCCCCCTCGGCCTTGCCAGCACCAAGGCGGCACAAGCCTCTGGCGAAATATAGAGAATAATTCTTTGGATCTAGAGCAATAGCATCATCGAAATCACTTTCACTATGAGCATAATCTTTCATACGAAAATAGCAATCAGCTCGCTGAGCAAATAACCTGACCATCAAAGGTTTCATGGCAATGGCGCGGGTAAAGCAAAGAATTGCCTCACTATATTTGGTCAGTGCCTTTAACGACATTGCTTCTAGATACAAGCTGTTATAGTCTGCCTTCGCACGATTTACCACAGCAAATTCGCGCGCCGCAGTATCATATTGGCCCAAAGCAAAATAGCATTCAGCCCTCTTAGCGCGAGCATCCATATCTTTTTCTACAAGTGACCCGGCAAAACTATAATCTGAGAGAGCTTCTTCAAAGTCCTGCGCTTTAACCAATCTCTCGGCTCGTAGAAGTCTTAATTTCTTGTCTTTGGGCGCCGCTTTAATCATCGCATTTACTTCTTCTGCGGCTGATTTCGAATTACCCATGCCTGTATAAATATTGTACTTAAGCTCATGTAGATCAGACCCGAATAACCGCTTAAACTTATCGCAAGCTGCCAGGGCCTCGGGAAACCGATTTAAACGGAATAGCGCCTCTGCTATCCAGGCCTGCACAGTGCGGTCAGTAAATTTCGCCTGACCAAGCGCTTGGCCAACTAATACAACTTTCTGCCACTCTTTTCTTTGACAGAGTACAACAACTATATCCCTGACAGCATCCCGGTTCTTAGTCTTCTTGGCAAATTCAACGGTGTCTCTTACTCCATCAGAAACTCGATTGAGATTGAATTCAGCAATGGCCTTTATCTGCAAAGCATCAATATTATTTTGCTTCACTGCTCGGCTAGCTATCTCTAAGGCTTCCGAGCTGCGTCCGAGTGCGTTTAAAGCTAAGGCCCGAAGGCGCATACTATCCGCGTCTTCCTGTGTCAGACGTCGAAGGGCATCAAGATCTCTCAGCGCTTCTTCTGTTCGTCCTGTTCTAAGCAATGAATTGATGCGCGCCTTATAAACATAAGGCTCAATAGGGTTGGGCTTGAGCTCGAAATAGCGATTGGCATCACGAATAGATTCTGGCGATTGCGCAAGACAGCAATGTAATTGGGCACGAAAACCAATAACCGGTGCCGATTTGGGATGCGAAAGCAAATATCTATCCAATCGTTTGATCTGTTCTTTTATATCAGTAAGCGTCCTTACTTCTTTAAGTTCCTGTTGATCTTCTAGAGACACAGCAGCATAACTCGATAGAGATGAACTCAATATAGCTATCAAACAAACCAAACTAGTAACAGATTTTCTCATTGCTTGAACAAATCGCCCTCCACAGCTTTGCTGGCAGAGCCAGAAGCGCGCAAGTCTTGAGCTGCCAAGTCATGTTTACCAAGTTTAGCGTAGGCCTTTGCCCGAGCAGCATAAGCAACACTATGAAAATTATGGTCAGCAAGACAAACAGTAAGATCTTTGACAGCCCCCTCAGCATTGCCAGCGGCCAGGCGACAGGAGCCCCGGGCCAAATAGAAGGAAAGATTTTTGCTATCTAAGGTAATGGCATCACTCAAGTCATGCTCACAAAGAGCATAGTCTTTCATACGAAAATAACAATCGGCACGAAAAGCAAACAAACTATTCGACAGCGGTGCAAGCTTCAAAGCACGAGTAAAACACTGCTCTGCCTCACGATACTTCTTCCGTGCCTTAAAATTTAGTCCGGCAAAAGTCAATGACTTAACAGAAGCATCTACACTATTTATTTTAGCTAAATCAACCTCGGCTTTCTCATACTGACCTAGGCGAAAATAGCATTCTGCTTTCTTCAACAGAGCATTTTTATCTTTTGCTACCAGAACACCAGCACGCTCTAAATCTGCCAATGCAAAATCATAGTTTTGTTGAGCCAAATAAGCGTCTGCCCGCAACAGATAGAGACCAAGTTGATTTGGTGATTTAGCAATCAGCTGATTTATATAGGCCATTGCTTTATCGGTCTGTCCTAACTTAAAGTAGCTATTAAACCGCAATTCTTCATATCGCCTGATAGAGCCAGTATCTGCTTTTTTGCCAAATAGTTCCTCACAATAATCTAGCTCATGCAAAACTTTTTCGAATCTACCTAGCAGATAGAGAGTATCAACTCGATTGAAATGAACAAATGGTTTAGCTAATTTTGCCTCAATTAGACCATCATAAAGAGCCAATAAATTTTTGTTTCCGCTTTTACTTACTTCGCCAACAAGCCGTTCTTGAGCGTCTGCTGCTTTGCTGTTACGAATATAAGCAACGCAATCAGCCGTAGCAGCGGCTCTATCATTCAATTTGTATTCAAGGCAAGCCTTGTGAAAATAGGCCTCGTTATCCTTCAATTCAATAGCTTTTGAATACTGCTGTAAAGCTTCTTTTGCTCGGCCCAATCGATCTAAATTAAGAGCGATCATAAAGACTGTGGCGCCATCTTTTGCATCTAATTTATTTGCGTCTTCAAGATCATGCAGAGCTTTCTTGTATTCACCCAATTTATAATAAGAGTGCGCCCGAACTTTGTATATTACCGGGAGCGCCGGCTCTCTATTTAATTCAAAATAGCGCGTGGCATCTCGAATAGTTTCTTTGCTTCGGCCAAGAAAGTTATAGACTTCGGCCCGAAAACCAAAGACTCTAGCCGAATTAGGATGGGTCAACAAATAGTTATCGAGATGCTTGATTGTCGCTTGCTTATCAGGAAGTGCATTGGCTTCTGCTATCTCTCGCTTCTCTTCGGGCGTTTCTGCGAGGCACTGAAGCAATGAACTAACAGTTAACTCAAAAAGCAAAATTACAGCGAGCTGCAAGCGACTAGACATTAACTGACCCCAGTAAATCTGGCGGTGAAAAATTAAAGAACCGAGAGACCGACCTATTCAACCAATCATGCCCGGCAAAAGTTGAAAGCAAACCAACAGGAAGGTGGCATTAATGACCAGCCGGAGTGTAAACTCTCATACTGAACAAAGGCACTCAACCAATTCTTCCTGAACAGAAATCCCAATACTGATAACCAATGGCCAAAATCCTTGTTGTAGAAGATGATCGACTAGTAGCAGAACTGCTACGTGACCGCCTCAAGCTCGATCAGCACAAGGTGGAGCTAGCTCACAACGGCCAGGACGCCCTTGATTTGGCTCTGTCATTTCACTTTGAGCTTTTGATTCTCGACTTGGGTTTGCCGGGCCTGGATGGAATTGAGGTCTTAAAGGGCTACCGCAGCAAAGGTCAAACCTCACCGGTACTAATCCTTACTGGCAAAAATCAAGCGGCCGAGATAGAACTGGGCCTCGATGCTGGTGCTGACGACTATATGACCAAACCTTATGACATCCGCGAACTCTGCGCCAGAGTCAGGGCACTTTTGCGTCGAGCGGCTAACAGCACTAGCAATGTTCTTACTTGTGGCGAAATAACTATGGATACAGCCCGAGCTGAAGTAAAAGTGGGCGACAACCTGGTTAAATTGCTGCAAACAGAGTATCAGCTATTAGAATTTTTCCTCAGGCATAAAGGTCGAGTATTCAGCGCTGAGGAGCTATTGAACAGTTGTTGGGACTCAGAAACAGAAGCTACTGAAGGTGCTGTGAGAACTTACATCACTCGAATCAGAAAAAAAATTGACATAGAAGGCAAAAAGTCGATGCTGCAAAGCATCTATGGCCTTGGTTATAAGCTGGACGACGCTGAGTGAAAAGTATCATATGCAAAACAGGCGCAATTTGGCCAAAGGAACCTATGCTTTTTCTCTTTGGCGCTTAGCTACTTTGTTGTTTTGCACATGCATTGTCTTGTCGAACTTCTCTGATAAGCATGCTCTAGCTGATTCGTCTTTGGCCTCCTTTCAAAAAGAGACAAATATGGCGATGCAACAAAAAGACTATGATAAAGCCTTTGCCGCCGCGAAACAGGGACTGAATAGGTTTCCTCATGACACCTGGTTGCTCTGCCACACCAGTCTGCTAGCAATGTATCTAGATAGAGAGAACGAGGCTATAAGCTATAGAGAGCGGGCACTCAAAGAACCAAATATAAAACTAGAGAACTATTTTCATATCATTAGAGTTAGCCGCGAATTAGAAGATTTCCAAAGAGCGCTTGATATTACCCAAATAGCCATGCTCAAGTTTCCAGAAAGCGAAGCGCTATGGGCCTGCCATGCAGAAAATCTTCGCAGTGTCGGTAAGCTTAGAGAGAGTAGAAGTCTATTTGAACGATATCTAACAAAGCAGCCACGAAATCTGGGTGTTTGGCTTGATGTCATGGATAACTCACGCGATTTGGGTGAATGGCAAGCTATTGTTAAAGCAGGAGACAAGATGGAAACCGCCGTTGCCTTCAACAAAACAGCTCGTCAGTCAATCATATATGCCCGGTGCATTGCTGCTAAAGGTAATGCTCACATGCATTTGAAAGAGTTCAAGCAGGCTCGAAGTTGTTTTGAAAAAGCCTTGCTAAATATGCCGATGGATAGACCAATCCTAAACTCTCACATGAATGCCTGTAGAGAGTTACACGACCTCCAAGCTGTACAGAAAGACCAAGCAAAGCTGGCGGACTTCGATAAAGGAATCTAGCCCGCAGCTCTCTCTGCTTACTTACCTGATTTTGGCGTCACCTTAGAGATAAGATCACGAGCGCGCTGGCGGGTTCTGTCACTGCCACCCTCACGAGCCAGGTAATCAATCACACCATAAGCCACCTCAGCATTCATGTTTACTAGTTTATCCATGGCCGCTCTTTGGAAGTCACCGTTGTCTTCTTTCTCATTGTGGCTCTTTAGAAGAGATCGCACTACCACAGCAACAGCTGTTGGACCAGAATGTCCATCTAGGTACTTGTTCTGAGTATCTTTGGCCATGTGCTCTATACCAGCCAACAATTCTATTCTTGCAGACACTGGAACCTTAGGATTACTCAAGCCATCGATAATCAACCTGGTAGCCAACTCGTGCTCCACTCCCGGTTTCTTAATGACCTCAACCAGAGCCTTAGCAGCTTGCTTCTGCCATTCTTCACGGTCGGTTTTAAGAGCGCTGCCACCGTGCCCAACTCTATATTCATTCTCCGTACCGAAATTAAAACCATCAGTGTGCTTACCAGTCATAAACTCATAAAGCATGAATTGCTTAGCTTTATGATTGGGATCACCGGGATTTGCTGCTTGATAGCGCAAGTCTTGCCACTGCTGAGCTCGTTTCTCAACCAGAGCATCTTCATCAGCCCGGCGACCGCTTCCGGTAAAGTATGTGCCAAGATTATATAGCTTGGCTCGAATATCACCATCGGCTAAGAGATTCATATCTTCTTGCTGACGCAGCCACTTTGTCTTTTCTGCTGTGGCGGTTGGATGATCATCTTTCATGGTCGCCACTGCGCCATTCAGTCTTCTATCTTCACTCTCCGAAAATTTATTGAAAGCTAGAATCTGGTTGCGCCTCTCTTCGAATTGATTCGGTTGATCTTCTTTGGGTTTAGCATCTGGCTTTAACAGATCAATACCTTTAGGACCCTGAGGAACTTTAGGGGCTTCGGGAGCCTTAGCGACAGGAGGGGCCTCAACTTGTGCTCCTGGCTTCTTCACCTCTGGCTTGTTTATTCCTGGTTTACTCGAATCTGGCTCGACAGGTTTGCCATCTCTAGTCTTTGGATTCGGCACAACTTCACGCGGTATTGGGCCTAGTATAGGAGGCTTCGGCTGTACATCATTGGGCTTTAATTGTGGTCCTTGTGGTTTGAGAGTTTCATCTACAGGACGCAGAGGTGAAAGCGGACGCGGCCGAAGTGGTGGAGAATCTGATTCAATGTCAGGCCATCCCGGCCTACCATTATTTTTTCTAGCCGCAAGCAGTTCTAACCTCAGGGCAACAAGTTCCTGTTTCATCTTCTCTAATTCTTGAGCTTGTTCGGCAAGTTTAGCCTCAAGCTTTGGAGTCTGAGTTAACTTATCGCCAGATCTGTCAGCGGGAGCCGGAGTAGCTTCCTGCGGCTTCAGGAAAGCGTCAGCGTCTTTACCTTCCGGAACGTTAAGAGAGCGACTATGAGCCTTAGCGCTATGAATATCAGCGGCAAGTTGAGAGCCAGAAAAATCAGTGCGATCGTTATTAAGAGCCGCAGGCACAGCTTTTACTTTGCCATCAGTGCCCATTTCTGCGTTATAGACAATAGTTCTTGCTCTTTCACCACTTATGCCTTTTTGATTCATGAGATCGCGCAGTTCAGGTGTCTTAGCGGCTTTATCGCTATCAACATAAACAAACACAGCATTGTCTTTGACTGGCCAGCCCTCGTTTCCAACTCTACTGTTCTGAGCAGATTTGACACTATCGACAGCATTCATAGCCCCTGGAGTGCGATCTGAAGCAAAAACTACTACTAAGGGTTTGCCTTCTCTAGCAGCCCTGGCTAGGGCTTTAGAGTAATCTTTATCGGTAAAATCAAAACTGTTTTTTATATTGCTCTCGTGTTGACTCTTATCGAAAGGCTGTAAAGCAAAGGCTCTTGTTTCGGTCGGTTGACAAACTCCTCCGTCGCACAAGCGACCATAAGGTGCTGGTGGCATATCCAATGTTCTCGTAGGCATGCGATCAATACTACGAGGTGAGCAACTAGCGCCAGAACACGGCGAGGCCATAGGAATTTCATGCTGCCAGACCTGAGCTTGGGGAATAACTTGCCGGTCAGAACACCTACCTGATCTACAATCACTCATTTCACTTCCTCCTAAACTGCAACGCCATCGCTGCCTTGCTAAGCATCATATGGAGCAAATGTTTCAACTTCTTGACAATCTTAAAGCGATTTCATTGTTGGTTATCTGTGCTAAAAATTTCTATGCAGACTTGATTTACTCAAAAGAACTGCCTGTAGAGGAAGAACAGAGTGCAAATCCCCAAACTTGTAGCCAAAGGCTTGGTGATTATTGCTATTCCTGCAGTGCTCCAGCTCGTCTTTGGCATCAGCTTAGCTGTGATGGAAAGCCGTGCTGAAAAAGCACAACAAGATGAAAGACACTCAAAAGAAGTGCTGCTTGTTCTAAGCAAAATCGAATCGTCTTGTTATGACATCTCACTCAATATTGTTAGGCTCACTGTCGAGAAAAGTGTTCGCATCATAAAACTGCTCAATGCCTCTAGAGACAATCTACAAGAGCAACAAAACGAACTAATTAAGCTGGTTAGCCGTGACAGTGAACAAACTATTCATGCCAACAAACTAAAAGACAAGCTCGGTAAATTCCTCGAAGGCGTAGAAGGGGTCACCAACGCCATCAAAGAAGACGATCAAACAGCTCTAGTGACAGCTGGCCTGCAAATGCGCCACAGTGCCTTAAAGCACGGCGCTGGTGATGCCGAACTATCAGCAATGAGACAAGTAGAAGAGCAACGTCTAGCTGCCAATCCTCTCAATGCTGAGCGCACTCAAGTTATCTTGCAGATACTTATGATTGGCTTAGTTTGCAGTACTCTTGTGGCCATTGCCTCAGCCGCCTACTTTCTGCGAGACATAGTCTTCAGGCTCTACCGCATTTCTAAGAATGCTGAGTTAGTTAGTCTCGGCCAAGAAATGAAACCGGCCATGGCTGGCGAAGATGAAATCGCTAGACTAGACCAAGTGCTACACAATATGGCTAGAAACATTCAAGAAGCATCAAAAAGAGAAAGGGCTCTTGTATCTAACGCCGCCGACGTTATTTTATGTCTCGACAAATCGTTAATGATTAGCTCTATCAACAAAGCAGCAGAAACCCACTGGAATTACAGTAACGAAGAACTACTAAATAAGCGTCTTATGCAATTAGTGCCAACAGAATTTCAAGGAGAAGCCCATAGTTTTCTCTCGAATGTTCGCAGCACAAGTCTCTCTGAATCAGCAGACATTCCTATTATTTGCAAAACTGGGCACGTTAGAACCTTTAGTTGGAACGTCATTTGGTCCGCCGATGAAGAGCTTCTTTTTTGTGTAGCTCACGATGTCTCTGAACTGCGGCGTGTTGAAAATGCCAAACGTGATTTCGTCAACATGGTCAGTCACGACATTAGAACTCCCCTTAGCGGCATGACAATTTTTCTAGACATGCTTGATCAGGGCGCATATGGTGAGCTCAACGACTCTGGTAAATCACGCGCAGGTTCTATCGGCGGCGCCTTAAATCGCATAGTGGCTATGGTAAACGACTTACTTGATATTGAAAAAATGCAATCAGGTCAATTTCAAATTTTCAAAACAGATGTAAATACAAACAGCATTCTCAAGGCTAGTCTAGAAATGGTACAGGGGCTAGCAGACCAACAATTAGTCAAAATTGAAGTCAAAATTGAAAGTACAAACGCTAGCAGAGTTGGCATAGTTCACTGTGACGAAGCCAGAATTATTCAAGTTCTACAAAATTTACTGACCAACGCCATCAAGTTTTCACCAGCCAATTCCACTATTTTTCTCAGCATAGAAGTAACTGATAATTCAACTAAATTTGCAGTCAAAGACCATGGCAACGGTATTGGCAAAAGCGACATTCCTACACTGTTTGAGAAATTCACACAGGCTCGAAATGAAGAGGCCAACAAAGCATCTGGCTTTGGCTTAGGTCTGGCAATATGCAAAGACATCATTGAGCGTCACGGTGGCACCATTGGTGTCATTAGTGAAGTAGGCCAAGGCAGTACTTTCTGGTTTACTCTACCAAATCAGTCTAGCGAGGCTTACCATCCGGTCCTAAAACAGCAATAGGTGCCACTATTGTCTCGGTAACCGGAACTTCGCTATTAAAGAAGTGCAAGCTGTTGCGAACTAGACTAGGGACAGGATTTGTCACTTCAGCATTGACAGTAAAGTCACCTGTGCCCTCATTTCTAGTCATAAATATCCGTTTGATTTTAGCTTCGTTATCAATCTGCGCACCCTTGTTGAGTATGGCCGGCACATCCAGTTTGACCTTCAAACCCTCTATATTGGTCAACTCTGGGTACTTACCATGACCAATTTGAAAACGCAAATTGTCAATTTCAATTCCCTTTATAGAAATTCCAGCAGCAACATCGCGTTTTTCTGGCAATAGAATCTCGCGCTTACTATCTCTCTCAATAACAAACTGATTGGTCCCTTCTTTAGAGATAGACTTAATGCCCCCTGCTATTTTCTCCACCATTTCTTTGCTCTGAGCAGTAGTCTCAACACCCGAAACTGTCAATCCATATTTGATCAGATCAACAGCATTATCAGTGCTGAGCTTAACAGGAGGCAGTTGCTTGAGAGCTTCTGTCGCTTTCACCACTGGAGACTCTAGAGCAATCTGCGCCCAACGTGCTTCAAACTGATCTTCTGCTTGTGGTTTATAGAAGCTATCAGCAGCACCCTTGACCTGTTCTCTCAGTAGGAATTCAGTGCGAATACGTGACTGCTCTTGTTGATCATAATGAGATGGCTCAGGTCGCGCATGGCATTGAATAGTTGAGATAGACCGTCGCGTAACGTTCTGCATTTTAAAAACATCGCTAGCATTTGGCTCAATTGTCATCAAACCAAGTCTAATCTTTGTGTTCAAATCACGAGAACCCGGCACCAAACCTTCTATCTGCTCAACAAATTTAGCTTTGTCTTCGGGGGTTTTTGCCAAGGTATAGTCGCGGCGCGCCCGGCGCAATTCATCTTTTTGCTCAGTACTTAAGCCGCGCTCGGCCGCTGCTCTTTGTTTAACCAAATCGGTAATCTGTTCAACCTGAACAGCTGTTTTTGACTTTTCTTCTCTGCTTACAAATGGATCGTCAAAACGCAAAAAGCCATCTTTAAGACCCATTGTTGTGGCAAGAGAGTCACGTTTACCAGCAGCTAAGCTATTACCCTTGCGTTCGCAATCCATGTCTAATAGAAAGCGCCTGAGAGCTTCAGTATTGTCTGCCTTATCTAATTGTGGGCCACCTAATCTGCCATCACCCATTTCCGCACCTACTAAGAAAACTCTGCCAGAAGGCTGAACATATCTATCCGCAACTACTAAAAACTAGACACGTTCACTTTCAACCATGCTTGCAGTCTGATGGCAAATTGTTTCTCAAATGTTTCTGTGAGGTCTTCTAGCCAAAGAAAAGCTAGGACGGGAAAAGTCTTTTAAATGGTCTATATCTGCAGGCACACTGCGATAGTTAGCATTAAGGTCGGCAATCTTAGCGAAATCAATTGGCCCCAAATGTTCAACCAGATACAACTCTTTTGCTAAGAATCAAAGCGCTCTGACTTTCAGCATTGAGAGCCACAACAAACTACTGAAGTTTATTTTCTTCTTGATCATCAAGTCTTACGGTCAAAGTCACGACGATGCCTCCAGAGAACAGACCCAATAGAATGCTAAAAAAATTGCTTAAAACAATGCTCAAACCAAAACAGTATTACACGCCTATTACCTCAGGCTATCTTGGAAATTCGCGCTCGGCAACCCGTTTCTAGAATTAGGTGTATATACACGCATTTAAACAAACAGAAACTACCAAGCTCTGAAATTCAAACCAGCACTGACTCGGTGGTCTTTACGGCTTTGGCTGAGTATCTGCGTCAATCTCATCCAAATCGTCTTCATCGCCGATTTCGGAACCATACTCTTCGTCTTCTGGAGAAGTACCGCGTTCGCCATCAGGCAAGCCCTTGTAGCTGATTACAATGTGACGATCTGGACCTTCGCCTTCACTCTCTGAAGCAAGCTCAGGAAAAGCTTCTTGCAGGTAGTTGTGCACCAGGCGGCGATCATATGCCGACATCGCTAGCAAAGGATAATGCTCATTATCACCGTTAAGGACGGCCACAGCACCTTGCTTAGCACTCTCTTCTAAAGTGCGTCTACGACGAGTACGGTAGTCTAAAACGTCAACAATAAAGTGTTCACGACCAAGAGAATTGCTCTTCACCATCTGTCGCAAAACAAACTGTAAGGCCTCTAAAGTTTGGCCATTGCGACCGATTAGCATACGAGCGTCATCACTCTTACAGTCGATGCGATAACAGCAAGTACTATCATCTACTTCTAATTTTTCTACAGAAGCATCGATGTCGAGAATGGCCAAAATCTTTTCGAGATAGTCTTTGGCGTTGTCATCCAGGGTGTTTAGATTCATCATAGCTTTTTCTTCTTCTTCTTAGATTTACCCGTGTCAATTGTCTCGCCGTTTTTGTCGGCTTGACCAAACTTGATTGTGCCGCCCTCATCTTTTTTCTTACCGTTCTTAGGCTCAGATGGAGTGACGTCGATAGTTCTAGGTGCTTCTTTCTTGCCAGAAGATCCTGATGTTGATGGTGCTGATGCCATCATGGCTGCTGAGTCAAAACCGTCAGGATCAACTAAAGGCTCTGGCGGAGTGCGCATAACAAGCCAAGTTTGCGCAGTCTGGAAAAGGTTGGAAACAACCATGTAGAGATAAACACCAGTAGGCAATGGAATAAAGAAGAAGCTCACCGACATTGCAATCGGCATGTACTTCATGGTGTCTTGGGTGACACGCTGACTCTCATCCATTTCATCAGGATTCTGCTTACCCATGGTCAGCTTCGAAGACAAGAACATCGAAGCGCCAAAGGCAATGATCAAGAAAACTAAGTCGTAATTCTCGGGTTTCAGTAAATCAACACCAGTAGCGGTCTTACCCAGTGAATTGACAAAAAGAAAACGATCGTTTTTGGCAATTCCGTGCACAACGGCTTCTATATGAAACTCTCCCGGCGCTGAGAAAACTGCATGGCCGGTTTGATCAATCAAACCTTCAGAGGGAGTAGCAAATTTACCGCCGAACTTCATTACCCATAATGGTTTGAAGTCTTCTGGTAATTTGCCTTCGGTTGCCCGAGTGCCAAAATCAATGGAATCGCCTACCAGAACAGTAGATTCACCAGGAAAAACAATTACTTTAGACAAGTCACCAGCGGGGCTGACATAGGGGCTATTGCCACCAGAGGTCTCGCTGCGATGAACTTTGCTGGCGTCCTTTGCCTCGACCACAGTCACTTTAACGTCGATTGGCTTGTCACCGAAGGGCGGACCGTTAAAAGTACCGAAGAGAGCAAACAAAATAGGTAGTTGCACAAGCATCGGCAAACAACCACCCAGAGGATTGGCTTTGTTCTTTGCGTAGAACTCCATTACTTTCTTCTGCAGCATCTCAGGGTCGCCTTTATAGCGCTCCTGAATCAACTTCATGCGCGGCTGAAGCAACTGCATCTTTTGCATGCTTTTAGTTGAGGCCGTAACAAAGGGCCAAACAATAATTCTTACGGCTACGGTTAGCAAGATAATTGAGAGGCCATAGCTATGAGTAAACTCAACGAGTTTCTGCAATGCCGGGATCATAAACTGGTAAGTAATATCCACTGGTTACCTTGTACCTCTGTTAATGCCGCGGCTAATAAATCTGTTGTAAGTTCTGCTATCTAGTTCGATCTGACTGCTTGTTTTAGGGCTAGGAGGCACTTCATCAACTCCACCGTCATTGAGCGGATGACATTTACACAAGCGAATGGTACCTAGCTTAAGCCCCATGAAAACACCATGGCACTCAATTGCCTCAACCATATATTGTGAACAAGATGGGTAAAACCTGCATGATGGCTGTCTCAAGAAACGAGTCTTTTGATAGGTCCTTAAAAGCAAAAGTAATATTCTTGAAATCATTGCTTCTGACCAAATTTCTTGCCGGCCTTAATTAGACTTTCTCTAATGGCAGCCGCAATCTCTGTAAATCCTAGGGTGAGAGCCGTGGGATTGATGACATAAACCAGGGCGTACCACCGGTGCATTGCTGCTTCTTGCCTGAAGCTCTCGTCAAAACCATTCTTCACTAGCCGGTAAGCTTCTCTCACTCTGCGTTTAGCGCGATTTCTCTTGCAAGCGCTTTTGAAGACCTTCTTAGAAATGGAAAAACCAACTAAAGGTAGCTTTAGCTGGTTGCCGGACTTTGCTTTTACAGCCGCCTCAGGTCTGGCTTTGGCGCCAGGTTTACCACCCGGAGGCCGTCTATGTAACACATAAAGCGTCCCGCAACCAAACGAAACGCTATTCCTCGCCGCATAAGCACGCTGGAAAACGCTTGTTTTGCGTAGACGCTCATGAGCAGGTAACATTTTATGCTTAAAGCAAACCCGCAGATGACTCTAGACGGATAGTCTGTAGCGGCCCTTGGCGCGGCGAGCTCTGATCACCTTTTGACCAGATGCGGTGGACATTCTTTTCAAGAATCCGCTGCCTCTTTTGGCTTTACGGATAGCGCCTCTAAGTGTTCTTTTCATTACAACTAATACCTAAATTGAGACAAACAAGAATGGGAGCTAAAAATGTTTTTGGCATTGATGGCTATCATTCTATCGATAGGATAGCTATGCTATCATCTATTGCAAATACTTCGCGCTGTCTGTCCGTCTGGGCAGACTAAAAATTTACGAATCCACCCCCTTTCTTGCTCTTTTCTAACCTTGCCAAAGGTGCTGAGTAGGATGTCAGACATAATTGTCTTTTGAGGGGATGGGTTCGTCTTATTGTCGGACCCACAAAATAGGCGCGAGCCTTAAATCAGAGAACTAAGCGATGACGATCCATGACCAAGACGATGTGCGCCTGCTCAAACCCACCCGGGAGATCTGGAGCGAGGCCCAGAAGACACTCGTCAAAAAAATGTCGCAGCCTAGTTTCGAGAGCTGGATTAGACCATCTCAACTTATTGACTACAACAAGGGCATTGCTCTTATAGCCGTTAGCAACGACTTTGTCCAAACCATGATTGCTAATCACTATATGGACGCACTGGCTCAAGCCATAGGCGAAGTTACCCAAGAAAAGGTGACAATCAAAGTCGTAGTCGATGCCAACGCCCAAAGCGAAAGCTATAGTGCCACCATTGCTAGTATCACATCTAGTCAGGGCAATACTTCAAGCACAACAATAACTACCGATAACAGACAATCTGAGACTGGCTTAAACTCCAATGTTTCGTCATTTAGCTCCACCAGTGACGGCCTGGCTGACGTTTCCAGCCGCAGCTCTGGTCCAAACACTAACCTCGGTGGGTCCAATAGCAACTTCGGTAACGGCCTCTCTATGGTAGCTAGCTCCGGCACCCATGCGCCAGGTGCCCTGCAAAATGGCGCTTCTTCACGCTTACCTGACCATGTCACCATCAGTCGCAGCAATCTCAACCCAAAATATGCCTTTGACTCCTTCGTGGTTGGCTCCCACAACCGCTTCAGCCACTCTGCTGCCCAAGCCGTGGCGCAAAGGCCTGGTCAAGCCTATAACCCCCTCTTTATATATGGAGGAGTTGGCCTGGGAAAAACTCACTTGATGCACGCCATTGGTCACGAGATTCTTAAGGGTTCACCCAACGCCTCTGTCCGCTACATTAGCTGTGAGAAATTCACTAACGAGCTAATTAACTCTATTCGCGATGACCGCATGATGGATTTCCGCAAACGCTATCGCCAGATAGACGTGCTCTTGGTTGATGACATCCAGTTCTTACAAGGCAAAGAAAGTACTCAAGAAGAGTTCTTCCACACCTTCAATGCTTTACGCGATTCTGGCAAGCAAATAGTGCTCTCCTCAGATCGCCCTCCTAAAGCCATTGCTCGCCTGGAAGAAAGGCTGAGAAGTCGCTTTGAATGGGGTTTGATTTCTGACGTTCAGGCACCAGACCTGGAAACACGCTTAGCTATTCTGCGCAAAAAATGTGCCCTTGAGGGCATGCGAGTTGACGATGAAATTCTTGAATACATCGCTTCGTTGTTTACAAATAACATTAGAGAACTAGAAGGAGCGCTGATTCGCAGTCACGCCTACGCCAATCTCACCGGTGAAACTCTGACCGTAAACGCTCTGGCTGGCATGCTGCAGCCCACAACACCGAGCCGTCCCAAGGTCACCCTTACTTGCGACCGTATTATCGACACAGTGGCTGCGCACTACCGCGTCGAATCAAGCGAATTGCGTTCGGCTAAGCGTTCCCAAGACCTGGCCCTGCCAAGACACATCGCTATGTATCTGGCTCATGACATGATCAATATGAGTTTTCCCAGAATCGGCGAGGCATTTGGCAACCGCAAACACACATCTGCTCTATATGCACATAGCCGCATAAAAGAATTAGTGACCAAAGACCCCGGCCTGTCGCAATCGATCAAGCAAATCACCCATCAGTTGACCGATTAACTGCCTGTTCAAAACTTGTGCATAACTTGTTTGAACCATGTCAGCTCACTGTCGAAAGCCTTGAACCTAGCGTATATACAGCATTTATGTTTGCACAATCAGTACACAAGTTATCTACAGGGGTAAATGAATAGGGGCTTTGGTTTGCGGGGTTATCTACAGAAATTGGCTCCCTCTGCTACTTCTATATAACTTAATTTAAAGACCTAACAGCAAGAGAATTTCTAGAGATGGCTCAGGTTGCCAAAAAACCTTCAAAGATGAGCGTTGAGAGATTGAAAAACAGCGCCCTAACGAGTAACCTTTAAACACAGCGAACTTGAGGTTTTGAAATGCATTTTGCGGTCCAGAAAGATGTACTCGTAAAAGCCCTTAAAGATGTCACCAGTGCTCTTGCAACACGTGTAGTGCAGCCAATCTTGAGTAACGTGTTGATTCAAAGTGATAATGAATCAAGCATCAAGTTCCACGGTACAGACCTCGACCTGACAATTGAAACCAAGGCATGTGCTGTGGTTTACACCCCAGGCGCAATAACACTTCCAGGCAAAAAACTTTTAGAAATTGTTTCCAAGCTGCCAAATGATCTGGTTTCTTTTCAGATCAACAAAGAGACTTATGAAACAACCGTAACTTGCAAGCGCTCCAAGTTCAGCATTTCTGGCTTGCCTGCTGATGATTTCCCTAAAACAATTGAGCAACGTCCAAAAGAAGCAGTGCTTATGCCTTGCGACGTTCTCAAGAAAAGTATTTTGCAAACAGCCTTTGCTGCCGCAAGCTTTGATGCTTCTAGCATCCTTGGTGGCGTCTACATGGTTATCGATGATGGCAACTTTGAATGCACAGCCACCGACGGTTCACGACTAGCTCACCGCTTTGAAAAACTCAATTTAGCTGCACCTGTAGCCGCTGCTAAAGGCGAAGCTGATAGCGTTGAAGCTGAAGGCGAGGCAAGCGAAGCTAAAGTAGCTACAGCCACCTTAGAAAAGCCAGCTAGCCTGAAAGCCATAATTCCAGCTAAGGCTTGTTCTGAAATTATCAAAGTGCTTGATAGTCAAGATAGTGGCAATGAAGTACGTCTTGGCGTCATTAATGGTCAAATTACTTTTGAAACTAAAACTCACTATCTCTCCACTCGTTTGATTAGTGGTGAATATCCACGCTATCAAGAGCTTTTCCCAAAAGATTTCAGTCACTTAGCTAGCTTCAAGCGCGATGAGCTTATGCAGGCCATCGAGCGTGTTGCAGTTATGTCTGATGAACGCACTCACCTGGTTAAGTTGCACTTTGAAGCAGAGAACGTGCAGATCTCGGCTAATACTCCAGACGTTGGCCGCGCTCAAGAAGAAGTCTCAATTGGTTTTGAAGGCGAAACAATCGATATTGCTGTCAATGTGCGCTACCTAACCGATGTGCTCCAACGGCTGGTTGTAGAAGAGATCAAATTAGAAATGACTGGTTCGCTCAAGCCTTTAATCATCAAGGGCATTGGCGACGAAGGTTATAAGTATCTCTTGATGCCTGTACAAGCAAAATAAGGTCAGTTGAAGATTGCAACAAAGAGTGGGTTCTTCGTCAGTGCGGCGTTATCAATTGCAGCGGTATTAGTTGCTGTCGCAGTAAATCCCAGTAAGGTTGATGCTGAGGGTCGGGTGGCTTCGAACTGTGCAGAGTTGGTTGAGTTTATAGATCCCGAGAATTCGCTTGGATTGCAATTTAAGTATCCGCGCTCCTGGAAAGCCCAGCGACGCCCTGACAAGGACAGTCTAGTTAAGATCAGCGGTAAGACCGCTAGCGGTACTGAGGCTGAGATTGTTGTTTCTGCTGTCGACGCGCCCAAAGGTCTAACTGCTCAGCAATATTCTAAGATTTTGGATCAAGCCGTTTACGCAAAACTGTCAGGAGTGAAGAAGAAGGTTTATGGCGACGTTTTGGTTGGTAAAGGTGCTCGACTAAAGGGTTACTCTCAAACTGTGACATTCGCCGCTAATGGTTATATCGGTGGGCAGGAATATTTGATTCTACCTGCTCGCGGCAAAATCATTTCCTTTTTGCTTAGTGCACAACCTTGGGAGCTTGAGCAAGCTCAGTCTGTTTGGAAAAATTGTCTCACTACAATTGAAGGACCAAGTACTTTATTCGAGCCTGTTTCAGAGCGGGAGGCCTTAGCACTTCAACCACGCACGGCTGAGTATTTACGCTCTGCTGGCCTTGTGTCGTGCTTTCGGCCTCTAGTGCGTAAACCACCAGCCAACAGCTCCCTGGAAGATAAAATTAGAGCAGTCTTGCCGCGTAAGGAGGAAGAGAGATTTCTCGAGATCCCGTGGCAATCAGATCTGTTAGCTGCTCGCGCTAGGGCCCAGGAGTTAGGTAAGCCGCTGTTTATTTGGATAATGGATGGTAACGTTCTTGGTACTACCTGAGGTAACGGGCACTTGAGCCGTGTGCTCTTGAATCATCAGGAAGTAGTTGACTTTATCAAGAAGAATTTCGTGCCTGTTAGTGCTTCTGTTGAGGAGTTGCAGCCCAGTCGATACGGAGGCGCAGTGTCGGCGCAGTCAAAGTGGTTTGAGCCGATAGCGCAACGCGCCATGAGTCAGTTTGCTCCTCCTGGTTTTTGGAAAGAGTTCAAAACCTATCAAGGCATGTATGTGGTTGGATCTAATGGCGCTGTCTACGACTACAAAGTTGGTTTACCTTACGATCCCACATATTTTGTTGGCGCTTTAGCAAAAGCTCTCGCTGAGTCTAATAAAGCCCCTCTCTCTCTGGGGGCTGGAGTTAACCCTCGGCTGGCAAATGATAGAAACGGCCTATCGGTCGATCCATCAACTTCTGTGGTGCGTGTTTACAGTCGAATTATTCCTTTGCCAGCAAATTCCACCATATCTGAGCGCAGTGTTGGTCGCGATCATATGTGGATTCTGCATCGCGAAATAGAGGAGATTCTTGGGAGCAATGGCGGTTTAGAAGGTTTCAATTTACCCCCATCATTGGTAGCTAGAATGGTGCGGTTTCATTTGCTAAATAATGTGGGGAACATAATGTCTGCATTTTCCGAAAAGCAAGTGCGAAGAGCTATCTTCAAAGCAAAGAAGAAGACATCAAAAGGTGACCTTTTAACTTATTCGTTCACTGGAGATTACGCTTGCTATGCTGCTCCTAAAGCTGATGATGCAGGAGAAGGCTCGATGGAGGGTACAATTAATGGCGAGTTCGATGTAGATCGCAAGTCTAAGATGGTGGTGCGTTTCCGTGCCTATGGTGAAGGTTTCTCTCTCGGTCGTAATGATTCTTTGATCAAAGCTGTGAAGTATCCAGTTTCAATTGCCATGGTCGAAGCGAACGATAGAATTGGCCGAGAGGTGATACCGTTTTGGGCAAACATTCCTATGTTCGCTCCAACATACGCTAATCCTCAGATAGTCCATTGATAGTATTGAATTTGAATACGAATCAATTACAAAAGAGAAAGCAGGGGCCAAAGCCTGGCATTATATGGCTCACTCTTACTATGCCCTGGGTCAGAGAAGATATGATTACTTACTTTCCCAATACGATGAAGTACATAAAGGGAAAACTCGGTCTCTAGTGGCTTTTATTTCTTTTGCAAGTCGAGTTTTAGCTGTGCGTTTTCAGCTTTTAGTTGATTGATAGTTTCGTTTAGCTTGTTGATGTTTTCGTCTATTTCTAATTGTCGATCAGAAGTATGTTTAGAAACAGCATGTTCTAAAGCCAGACGGGCCAGATAGAGCCATCTTTCGATTTTAGAGCGTTCGTATCCGCTCTCTAAAACAGCATCTTCAATTGTTATTCGTTTGGCCAAAATATCAATGACTATTTGGGTGGGATTAGTGGCCAATGATGAATTAGTAAGTTTGCCTGTGTGGGTCCAAACTTTGTATAAATAAGTTTCTCCGGCTAATTCATAAGCGGCCATGAAGCGGTTAAAGAAATGGTAGCGATTAAGCAGTTCTTCTATTTGTCTTTGTTGTACATAAATCACAGCGGGTTTGTTTTTGATGATATCTTGTCCGTAGTTTGCCACAGCTGTTTCAGCCATTTTCTCCCAGCGCTGGTCTTTTGTTTGAGTGGCGCAGTAATCAATAAAAGGCAAAGAACAATAAAAATATCGACTACCAGGTTTCCGTCCAGTTTGCAGTATTGCCGGAAATCCAGGGTCTATGCCGTTGCCGATGAAAATGACACTATCATCTAATTTTGTTTGGCTCAAGATCGAAAACACTAGCGGATCAAAATCTGAACCAAGACAAGTGCCAGAGTAGCCTACATTGGCTAAATCGAAGGGTCGAGAGTTAATTGCACGATTGGCATTTTCGCCAGATAGTTGATTGTAAGTAGTATAAGAAGCCGCACCAAAAATGGTGAAGCCAACAAACAAGCTTGTTAGTTTTGATTGATTCAGTCTTGCAGAAATCTTCTCTAGTAGCATGCCAATTAACAGTCCATCTAACATGAACAGGCTGGCTGTCATCGGAATGTATCTGTAGGGCCAGGCTTGATTGCCATAAACATAGTGAAAGACAAAGCTAAGGGTGAAAACGCCTAATGGTGCAATCCAGCGGTTGTAGCGAGAATATAACAAGGCCAGTGGAAGCGTCACTAGCATGTGCACGAAAGGTATGTAGAAATTAGGATCGTGACGCAGCATGTAGATAAGCGATCGGCTTGAATATTTTGCGCCATTCACGTACAGCGGTACAACCTGATTGAAGTACATATCCCAAACTTTGGCTGGCAGTAACATAAGTCCAAATAGATAGAGAAGAAAGACAACCATGACCGTATAAATTTCAGGTCTAGCGAATACTTTGATTGTCTTAAATTGATAAAAAAAACACAGCTCAACCAGCAAAGCAGAGGCAGCAAACTGTGGTTTGAGAGCCATTCCCACAGCAGCCACGACGGCGCTCACTATCGCATCAAGCCTTGATATTTTTTGGCCCTGCCAAGCTAGGCCGCGCAAAATTAGAAATGGTAAGTAGGCAACTATAAAGAGGTGCTCACGCTCGCCGAGGTTTGTGGTTTGCTCTAAATTGAAATAGGTGGCTGCAAATATGAATGGTAGAAATGCAGTCAACTGCTGCTTGCTCATATACTTAGTGGCAAGGTGTAAACTCATAACGGCGCTGAAGGCGCAAAGCGAGATTACTGAGTAGTTGAAAACAGCAATTATGGGAAGGTGTAATTGTTTAGCAATTACCAGTGGTATCAAATTTAGATACATAATTAGAGGCGGATTCGATTCGAAAAAATCGATGTATGGTAATTTTCCTTCTGCCAGTAATTGTGCCATTACTAGGTAGGCAGCTTGATCTGAAAAGGTTAGTAGAGGATGGCCATACCAAAAAATAAATTTGCCGAAGATCATTATGCCAAAGGCAACATACACAAGTGTTATATCTAGTTTGAATAGTTTGGATAGATTTGTTTTCAACCAGTTCATATGCCCTTGTTTTTCTTTCTTTGCAAAAGTCTGTATGGAAAGTTGAAACCGCTATACTCTCGGGGCTGGTGGTTTTCGTAGCTGAAGTAATGGCCACTTTTATTTAGATCTTGAAAATTTTTATCAGCTGTTTTGAAAAACTGCTCGCGATTTGTGCTATCAAAGGGCTCTGGGTTCTCGATAATCAGTAACTTTGTGTTTGTTTGGTCGATTTCTGAACGAAGATTGTTATAGGTGTGATCGTAAAAATCTTTCATTGGGCCAGTTAGTTTTGAATCTGATTTGAGTATAGAAAATAACCATAGTGGTTTACCCCAAAGTAAGTAGCCAGCCGGTTTTCTACCTGAGACAAAAAGAAGAGGATAGGCTGGAGCTATGTTTTGACATATTGCAGTAACTCCATCACCGACTTTGCTTGTCTGCTCAAACAGTGTTTCTAATTGCTCCTTGCCTTTGCTGCAATTGACATAAATGCAATTCTGTAGCTGGGCTCTATCTCGTTCTAGTGATAACCAGATGCCTGCTGTCGCGGCGAGAACCAAGACAAAAGCGCCTGTCTTGTTTGACAAGTTCAATATTTTGGCAGATAGTTTTTCACTTAGTTTGCTTTCTACTTTTTTGCAGGCGAGCAGTAGCAAACTAACAAACATTGTTGTGATGCTGAAGATTGTCAAAACTAAGTCATTTGATGAACCCCTGCCTTCAGCTAGGTATATAGCGAAGCCAGAGAACATGAGACTAAACAGACTAATGAAGATACAGTATTTTCTGCCTAGTAAAAAAGAAACAGCACCGGCAGCGACCATGCTATAGATTACATCTGCGCGATCTGGACAAGCGTGTTGACCGCAAATCATAAAATCAAAAACTGAATAGTTGAACCATTTGAGAGGCATAGTCCACTTCCAGAAGGCCGTATGAACAGGCTCTGGCAGCTGACAGAGAATGAGAAAATTAGTGACAAAGGTGAGCAGAAAAGCTAACCATTCTTTCGATAGAAGGCATCTCCAGCGACCAGATTGTAAGGCCAGAGTTAGTTCTAATATGATAAATACAGCTAAATAAGGAATGTCGAGGCAGGCACCACAAGCGGCAAAAACACCGGTCAAGCATGCGGTAATCGGATTTACTTTAACTGTATTATGAGCGAACCAGCGCAGTGCAAACCAGGGTACGATAGTGAGCAGAAAGAGATATTGCAAGTCTCCAAAATCAAAACGGGTAATAAGTGTGGTTAAAACCAGGCCGATAAGACAAGAAACTGTGAAATTACGATAGCTCTCTTTTTCTTCGTTAGCCGCTTTGTCTAGTGCTTGGGCGCAAATGATAGCTGTAAGCAATGTAAAACCAACAGTTAAGCAAAAGATAAAAAGAGAAATGAAAACCCCATGGGTTATTGGTACATGCATGGTTTGCAAAGCAGTGCATAACATGTAGGGATATTTGAGCAGTTCGTAGACAATCGGTTGAGACCAATCCCAAAAATCGTAGAACGGCTGTTCACCTTGAGTCAGCAGGCTAGTTGCCACTATGCGCATAGATAGAGCGCCAGAAATTAGGCGTGGATAGTTCCAGATTTCGAGCAAGAGACAAGCAAGAGGCAAGAGACAAACAAGGCCGAGCCAGAGGAATAAATTAGCATTGCTGTTTCTGTTACTGGCCGAATCGTCATTATTGCTGCTGAACAACGCTTTTTCCTTCAAAAGGTCCGGCCGGCTAGTTTTTAGTAGGCTTCTGAAACCGGACCAGTGCGTGGGTCTACTTTGCTCAAGTGAATATCTGGGTAGAGTTCCTTGAACTTACTAAGATCCCATTTATTCTTGAACAAAAGAACAGGGTCTTCGAATTTATCGGTAGCCACTGTGCAACTTGCTAGATTAGGAGCGGTTTTTAGTGTATCCCAGGCGCCCACAACCCAGAGTGCTTTGTGGATGTCTACGTTGCGCAAGGTAGTATTGGCGCCGTATTCAGCTTGTAGTCTGAACTGCACAACTTCAAATTGTAAGGCACCCACAGCGGCTAAGAGAGGATAGCGTGTATCTCTTTCGGTCATCCACAAGATTTGGATAGCACCCTCGTCTTGTAGAGCAATGATGCCTTTGTGGAATTGCTTATATTTGCTTGGCTCTTTATTTTCAAGGAAGGCGAAGAGTTCAGGAGCAAAGGTTGGAATGCCTGGATAAGACAGGCGCTTGCCACTGCTAATAGTGTCACCAATAGCAAAAGCTCCAGGGTTGCTGAAGCCAACAATATCTCCAGGATAGGCTTTTTCGATTGATTGTCTCTCTTTGGCAAAGAGTTTTTTCGGTTGGCTTAACTGAATACTTTTTTGGGTGCGACTATTGATAACACTCATGTCTTTTTCGAACATGCCGGAGCAAACCCTGACAAAAGCAATGCGGTCGCGGTGACGCGGATCCATATTGGCCTGAAGTTTGAAGACAAAGCCAGTGAAGTCAGTGAATGTCGGGGGAATATCACCTTCGCTAGAAGGGAAGGAACCAGGTTGGAGAGCTAATTGAATAAACGACTTGAGGAACAGTTCAATACCGAAGTTATTCATAGCACTGCCAAAATAAACAGGGGTCAGTTCGCCTCTGTGTATTTTTTCTAGATCTAATGGGGCCGCTGCAGCGTCTAGAATCTCTAGTTCTTCATTGAGCTGAGCATAAAGTGCCTTGGGAATCAGCTCTTTGAGTTTCGGATCGTCAAGTTTATAGGTAGCTACTTCACCGCGGGTACGGCCACCAACTGTGCGTTCAAATAAGTAGACTGTTTGGGATTGTCTGTCGACAACTCCTTTAAATTGATCGCCTGTACCAATTGGCCAATTGACTGGATAAGTGGCGAGGTTGAACTCTTTTTCGATTTCGTCGATCAGCTCAAGAGGCTCTCGACTTGGCCTGTCTAGCTTGTTTATAAAGGTAAACAGTGGCAGTCGACGCAATCGACAAACTTCAAAAAGTTTTCTTGTTTGCGGCTCAAGACCTTTGGCAGAGTCGATTAGCATGACAGCGTTATCGGCGGCTGCTAGAGTTCTGTAGGTGTCTTCGCTGAAGTCTTGGTGGCCCGGTGTATCAAGTAGATTAAGACAGCAGTTTTTGTATTCAAATTGCAAAACGGTTGAAGTGATTGAAATGCCCCGTTGCTTTTCTAGCTCCATCCAGTCAGATGTGGCGCTTCTTTGCTCACGACGCGATTTAACAGCACCAGCTTCTTCAATGGCGCCTCCAAAAAGCAATAACTTTTCAGTCAAAGTTGTCTTACCGGCGTCAGGGTGCGAAATAATCGCAAACGTTCGCCGGCGGTCTGATTGCTCTTGTAGCTCCGCTTTGATATCGCTGAGAGCTGGCTCTTTGAGCTGAAAACTGTTTCCGTTCATCCGCGTTCCAATATGTTGTCATGCACCGATGCAGGAGTATACCACAGGCTCCTGGGCCGTTTCGGGCCATGCATTTAATTATTGCTAGCGCGAATTACTCGTGACAGCTATTTTCGTTTCGACTTATTGCTCTTTTTATCCTTGTGCTGAGCTGTTTCTGGCGTTTTTAGTGTTTTTGTTTTTGCTCTCTTAATGCCAGCTTTTTTGCACTCTGGGCAGGTCAGGCCAAAGCGAATGCGCAGGTGCACTTGTCTTTCGTACTCATGACCAGCAGGGCATATAAACCAGGCTGGTTTAGTTGTGAAGGCAACTACATCTTTGGGCGTTAATTTGCCGTTTTTAGTGGGATGCCATTCTTTAGCAACATCTGGAGCTAGTTTAGCCAAACTGTTTGAGACCGAGAGGCGATGGTTGCGACAGAAAGGACAACCTGCACCTTCGTAGGTGCGCTCGTAGATTCGGCCTTCCCATTCGTGATCGGGGGCCTTAGGACACTTCCACCAGACTGTTCTAAAACTGCGAATGGAGATATCTTTAGGCTTCATCTTGTTGTTCTTGGTGGGATGAAACTCTTTCACCAATGCAGGCATCAATGTCAGGTTATTGGTGATTGATGGGCGTGAGCCTCGACAAAATGGACAAAACTCACCGACTTTTTCTTTAAAGGCCTGTCTCCATACGTGATCTGGCCCGCGGTTACATTTCCACCAAATTGGTTTGCGCGAAGGCAATTTTTCTGGATCGATACCCTTATTGGCTTTTTTGTCAAAGAAGCGCAAGTATCTGCTTATATGCTTCAGATTGAGTAGCGGTGCTTTGCGACAATTCGGGCATGATGAGCCCAGTTGGGTTCGATTAGAGATGGCAGTTTGCCACTCATGATCACATTTGGAACAGTGCCACCACACTCTACGACTTGAGCCATAACTGACTTTAGAAAGTGATAGACCGTTTTTCTTTTCGAGAAATTCCTTGGCCAGCTTAGGAAAACGTTTGGCAAGACTGTTGTCTTTTGTGACTAGGTCGCCCTTGCATGCAGGGCAACCTTTTGCGCCTTTGCGCCTTGCCAAAACCATTGATGAAATTGCTTTTTGGAAGACGTGCTCTGAGCCTTCTGGACATTTGAACCAAACTTCGATATTAGAGCCAACCGAGAATTGGCTTGGTTTGAAATTGCGGTTTTTTGTTTTATGCCACATCGCCGCTATCTCAGGATATTCCTCAGAAAGCGGCGTTCGCTGTCGAATATCAGGAGCTTCAGTCAAAGTCTCAATTTTGATTCTGCGTAAAGGCATCTATAAATTCCTCTCTCCCAGTTATTTTGAAGAGTTTTACAAACCGATTAGTTATTTATGGTATGAGCTAGTCTTCTACTAATATACATTTACCAAGTTGCATTAGCGACTAATTGTTTACCCGTGGGTCCAATTTCCTTTTTTCCACGAGGTATTAGGCAAAACGAAGCTATAAAAAGCAATGTGTCTGGCACCATATAGAGTATCATTGAAGAATCGTCGCCAGTCGGATAGTCAATGCTTACACTTGCACTGCAGCTTTCGTCTTTAGCAACTCAAGGCAAATTTTTTTGCTTACTAATTTCCAAGTGGACTATTTATGTTTGCCTGTTGAAAACTGATACAAAATCAAAAAAAACACTTTGTAATACTAATTAGGTAAGCTGTTGACCAGGATTAACGGCTTTGACGCTGTTGCCAGTACAACGGAAACACCAGTCGGCTTCCATAACCGAGCCGCAAACTTCGCAGCGGGGCATACCTGCGCGTTTTTTATTAGTTGAAGGCGCTGGATTGACTGCTGCGGGAGTGGTAGCTGGGGCAGCGACTTGAGCCGGTGCTTGTGCCTGAACCTGTGCCTGACCTTGTATTTGAACAGATGGCTGACTGACTGTACTGGCTACAGGGGAGGCTGCGACCGCCTGAGGAGCTGGGGCGGGATTGGCCATTCTTTCTAACATGGCTATATTGCCAGCAATTTCATGGGTCTTGGGATGATTTGGACCGTAAGCGCTGCCATAGATTCCATGCACTTTCTTGCACATTTGTATGGCATCCGGGTATTTGCCCTGACGGTAGTAGAGCTCTGCTACAAGGTTCATGGTAGTAGCAATTTCGAGGGCGCTGGCACCGATTACTTGGGTCTTTATGGTCCAGGCTTTGCTAAGAAAATGCTCGGCTAAACTAAACTTCTGCTGTCTCATAAGCGAGCGACTGAGAGAGTCAAGGCTGTATGGAGTGCGTGGATCTTTGTCGCCGAAATGCTGCGCAATCAAGACAGTCATCGCCCACATTGCTTCCGCGTAGGGATAATTGGAGGAAGCCTCAGCTTGCTCGCCTAAAATTCTGTATCTGTCCCAATCTTGATCCATGAAAGCCAGTATAGCCCTTCGTCCAAAAAAAATTATCAGTCGGTAGTAATAGGTCCTAACAAGTTAATCAGTCCCTATTTTGACCAAGTGTAAACCTATTAATCGAGACAGTTTACAGCTCATAGGGTATTCGGCGCAACAATGTTGGTCTTCTGACTATGATTTTGCGATTATTCCCTTGACCACTGGGTAGAGCAAAGCTATCTTAAATTGCAAAATAGGGAGCATGATAGTGCCTGAAGATAAACCAGTTCGCACGGCCATAATTGGCTATGGCCTCGCCGGTGCCGCTTTTCATGCACCTTTAATTGCTTCTACTGCCTCCATGGAAGTGTCAGCTATTGTCACCCGCAGCCAGGGTAGGCAAGAACAGGCACAGGCTGATTTTCCTAAGGCCAAAATTTGTTGCAAGGTTGACGAAGTATTTAAGGCCGCTGACCAGTATGACCTTGTGGTGGTGGCTACGCCCAACGACACGCACATGGACTTGGGTCTGGCTAGCATTTATGCTGGAATTCCCGTTGTTATAGATAAACCTGTAGCCATTTCGTCAGACCAAGTTGAACAACTTATATCTGCTAGTAGCGAGGCTAATGTTGCCATTTCAGTTTTTCAAAACAGGCGCTGGGACAATGATTTTTTGACGATTAAAAAGCTCATTGAACGGGGCCAGTTGGGAAAAATTACCCGCATGGAGTCGCGCTTTGAGCGCTATCGCCTGGAACCGAAACCAGGTGGTTGGCGCGAAAGTACATCGCCTGAAGAAGGTGGTGGTCTACTCTTTGACTTAGGCAGTCACCTTATAGACCAGGCTCTGGTCCTCTTTGGCAAACCCCAACAGGTTTATGCTGAAATTCTGCACAGACGCCCAGGTGTGGCGGGTGATGACGATACTTTTGTGGCTTTGCGCTTTCCTGATGCTGTGGTTGTCCATATATGGGTAAGCATGCTGGCACCTGAGGTTGGCCCGCGATTTCGTTTGATAGGAATTGAGGGTACCTATGAAAAATGGGGCCTGGACCCTCAGGAGAACTTGCTTAAGGATGGCCATAGGCCGGGTCTTTGGCATTGGGGCCGTGAGCATGCTGATCATCACGGCAAATTGACTACCTATTCCAATGGCGTCAAACACAAAATAAATGTTGAGTCAGAGCCTGGCTCTTATCAGAACTTTTATGAACAAATGCGCGATTCTATCCGCGGTAAAGGCCCTGTACCTGTGCCAATCGAAGATGCTTTAGTTTGCATGAAAGTGATCGAAGCCGCCCGCCAATCAGCGCTCGTAGCTGGTCCAGTGGCCATATTTTGATTTGGATCAATTAGCAAGCGCCAGTCTAAATGAAGGGCAATAGCTGCTGTTAGGCAACTAAACTGACAGACACCTGTTCAAGTTGGAACTTATTTGCTGAATGCCGGTCACTAGCATTCACAGTTCTTAGGTCTTGGCAATTTCATTCTTGTAAAAGAAAAGGCAAAGCGGTATCACTTGGCTATCAAATCTCTCCCCCAACTAATTACGGCTGTCGGTCGTACCTGGCCAGTTGTTGCTGATGCAACAAGTCGTGGCAACATCAAAATGCTCAAGTCTTTTCTCGGTCCAGCATATCGTGGCCTGTTTCAACAGTGTGCCAAAGGTGCTCCATTTTCGAGCATGAATCCATCGCATAAAGTACATTTTGACTGGCAGTACACCCGTGACTATCCTGAGCTAGCCAAACTCTATAATGCCGCCAATTCTTCGCAGTGGAATGCCACCGAGAGCATCGACTGGAGTAGAGATGTCGATCCATTAGATCTAACCGGGCTGCTCTTGCCTGATGCATTTTGTCCAGCTAATGTTTTGCCCATGTGGAGCAAACTTAGCCCACTAGAAAAGTCAAAGCAACGACATTCACTGCTCAGTTGGTTCTTGAGTCAGATATTGCATGGTGAGCAAGCAGCTCTCTATGGCGCAGCGCAAGTAATGCAAGCAGTGCCATGGCTTGATGGCAAACTCTTCGGCGCTACACAGGTTGTGGATGAAGGCCGACACATTGAAGTCTTTCACCGTTATCTCCATGAAAAAATGGAGAAGGTCTATGAGATCAATGAGAATTTGTATGTGCTCACAGAAGCTCTGATGGAAGATCCAAGATGGGACGTTAAGTTCCTCGGTATGCAAATTATGATTGAAGGGTTTGGTTTGGGATCGTTTTCAACCATACGTAAAGTCACCGGTGAGCCGGTTCTCAAAGACTGTCTTAAGTATGTCATCGGTGATGAGGCTCGCCACGTTCACTACGGTGTATTGGCTTTAGAGCGTTATTACAAAACAGAGTTGAATGAAGCCGAATTGCGTGAGCGCGAAGAATGGGCCTTTGAAGTTTGTTTGCTTTTGCAAAGACGCTTTCTTGCTCATGAAATTTATGATGAGTATTACACTCATTTATTCACCCCTAAGGCCTGGGATAAATTTGTCAGCGAATCAGCTTTGATGGGCTTCTTCAGAAGCTCGATGTTCCGTATGATCATTCCAAATTTGAAACGTCTAGGTCTGATGTCAGAGCGAATTAGACCTAAATATGAGCAACTTGGATTGCTTCATTTAGAAAGTGGCAGAGCCGCTCCTGAACTATCAGTAGCACAAATTATTGATATGCCTTTAGTGAAGTAGATAGGAAGGCCTAACTACATTGCCTTAGATCTTCGTAGATTTCAGTGGCCGTGGCTGCGCTGCTGTATTGCATTGCTGGGGCGAAGACAGTCATTTCTCTATTCTCTGAAACCAAATCGATTTTGCCGTAGCGCATCAATTCAGATAGGGCTTTTAAGAACATTATGCGCGACTCTTCTTCGTTCTCATCGGGGCGATCGGCACCGCCCAAGGCAAATTTCTTGCACTGTACAAACTCGCCCTGGGGGCTGTGAATTTTATAAATGCGGCCGTCTTGTTTTAGTTGTCTTAGCAAGGCTTCTTTTGCCGCAGCTAGTGTCGAAATCGGTGAGGTTTGCTTTAGCTCAAACAAATCTAGATATTCATTGGTCAATACAAGCTCAGTGGCGCCATCTTCTATCAGTGAGTCTAGAGCTTGCAGGTAGAGTGATCTAATTTCTTCTGGATGGTCGTAGGCGTGCTTACATTTGACAAACTCTTCGCCACCATTCTTCACTTTGCTGATGGTATTGAGAGTCTTTGAAGCTTCACGTAGCAAAGCTATTTTTGTTTGTTCTAATTGATTCATTAGCCCGCCACCTCGATAAATGCACACTTCCAGACGCACATGACATCCAGTTTGTGGCTTTAGTTCCAATATATCTGTCAGGCGAAGTTAAAGATTGCATTCCCGAAGACAACCGGTCAGTACCAAGTATTTGACGAGCCTATTTTGTCTAGGGGCCGATTGTTCTCAGGCTTTTAAAATGGTCAAGGGCGTCTCTACTATCTTTTGTGCTTTTTGCTCCTTGATCGAGGCTACAGCCAGGTGGTAGTGAAGCCTTTAGGTTGATTAGATTGTCTCTAGACCATTTGGCTGTATTGATTTTTAGTTCTTGCAGGTGCCTAAAGTTAGGTAGTGTTTCAATCACTTCTGGACCCACGTGGCAATTAAGTAAATTGAGGTGGCTAAGGCGTTTTAAGGGGGCGAGGAATTTGATGCCATTGGCAGTTACTGCTGGATTTTCCGAAAGGCTGAGATACTCGAGATTTCGATCTTTACCGATCAGCTTTACCGTATTATCGTCTATGCCATTATTTGAGAGAGTGAGTCTATGTAGTCTGGTTGAGCCAGCGATGGCTTTTAGAGTGTTGTTCATATGCCCTAATTCTCTTGCCTCTAGCACTTCTAGCCGTCTTAGCGCTGGTAGATTTGCTAGGGCTTTGTCATTTATTTCTGTGTTTGTGATGTTGAGTTCCGTCAGGTTTTTCATGCCATAGAGCCAAGTAGCACAGTTAGGTGTGACACTAGAATCGCTTAGATCAAGCTTGCGGATATTTACTAAGTGTTTGATATTGGCTAAATCTTCATCGGTCAATATCAGGCGATTGCTGAGGTCGAGATCGCCTATCTGATTGGCTTTGAATTTTCTGAACAATTCTGTGTGCTTCATAAAATCGCGGCTTGGTCGAAAGCGAATCAGCTCACCTTCGGGAATAGTAACCTCGCCTTGAGCTTCAATCACGTGCTCGCCATTTAATGAGTAGATCGTTCCCAGCGAGACCTCTTTGGGAAAGTCAAAGACAATCACTTTTTGGCCAGTTGCCAATTGACTTGAACGACTGAATGGCTTGTTCGATAAAACTAAAGGATCACGGCTGGCATTGGCAGGGTTAGCATTGGTAGTGCTTTTTGTAGTCTTATTAGCAGGCTGGTTTGGGCGCAATTCAAATAGGATTCTAACAGTTCCGGTCACAAGAATTGCTGCCAGGACTAGAGCGTGATAATTGAATCTTTTCCATACTTTAGTAGTGATGGTCTGGCTTTCAGAGAGTTGGTCGAAGGTGTTATCGGATATCTCACTTCCTGTATCTTCTAGTTCTGATGATTTTGGTGTTAGTTTAGCCACAACCTTTTCTAGCGAAAGCGTTATTGGCGCTATCACTTTAGCGGCTGGATTGGCGGTGGTTAAATTGGATTCTTGTCCGGAGAATTTTTCTTGTGCTTGAGCGAAGCGAGGCTGCTTACCATTCTTGATCAATATCAAATCTTGAGCGAGGTCATCCATGCTCTGATAGCGATGATCAGGATTTTTGGCCAGCGTTACTCTGATTACTTGTTCAATGCTATCGTTAAAAGTCTTATCTGGTGCGGTTTGAGCTAGACTGGGTGGTGCTGAGTTTTGATGCATCATAATCACTTGTACGGCATTTTTAGCGATGAATGGTGGTAAACCAGTAAGGGCTTCAAACATGCAGCAGCCAAGCGAATAAATGTCTGAGCGTGCATCTATTTTTGCTCCCCACGACTGCTCCGGGCTCATGAAATGCGGACTGCCGATTACTTCGCCCGGCTTTGTTAGGGCGTTGGTGAGATTCTCATCGCTAATTAATTTGGCAATGCCAAAATCAAGAATTTTGACTTCGGTAATTTTGCCATTGGTGTCTTCGCTAAACATGATGTTGGCTGGTTTCATGTCGCGATGAATGATCTTCTTATCGTGGGCATAGGCCAGTCCAAATGCGCTTGGAATGAAGACGGAGAGGCATTGCTCTAGAGTGAGTGTGCCTTTGAGTTTGACTCGAGCAGAGAGGGTCTGGCCTTGAACGATCTCCATCACATAGTACGGAGTTACTGTTTCAAGTAAACCGAAATCGAAAACTTTTACGAGACTAGAGTGTTCTAGTCTGCAAGCCGCCTTAGCCTCACGCTGAAAGCGTTGCCAGACGCTGTCGCCTAACTTGTCTGTAGGAATTGTTTTAAGCGCCCTCTGGCTATTCAGAGAGAGTTGCTCTACTCGGTAAACGATGCCCATACCACCGACGCCGAGTACATCAATTACTCGGTATTTCTCGTCGATTATTGTGTCTGGTTTGAGCTGTTCCATAACATTGAGCCTCAGCTTAAAGGCCAATTCTAGTAAGGTTATCCAGGTCTTTGCCCGCTTTGGTTGATTTCATGTGGATGATTTGCAGTGAGCAGTTTTGTGGCAAATTTCTCCTTAGGGTGCTCTCGTCTTCTTCTTTCCAGTTTAAACAAGAAAGTTTTAGGCTGTTCAGCTCTTTCAGGCTTGACAGAGTTGATATTGCGCTGGGAGTAATAGGGTCTTGAATGAGGTTGAGGTTTTTTATCTGCTTGCAATTTGCCAGAGCTTTTACTCCTTCACTTGTGATAGCTGGATTTAAAGCTAGATTGAGATAGATGAGAGAGTTGTTTTTACCGATCATTTTTAGATTGTGGTCTTTGAGTGCGCCGTTGCAGAGGACCAGTTTTTTTATATTTGTCGAGCCTGATAGTGCTGCTATTGTTTTGTCAAAGGCAGGAGTTTCTTTTGCTTCGAGAGTACTTAGCTGCCCCAATATCTTCAATTTTGAAAACGCTTGATCATCGATCGTGGCACCATTAATCGTGAGATCTTGAAGAGCTGTAAGACAGTCTAAATCTGCTATTCCGCTTGGGCTAAGGGTGCAATAACTGATATTCAGTTTGCTCAATGTACCAAAATGCCTGATCGCAGCGATGTGTTCATCGCTAGCTCCGGGATGTACGCTTAAATCGAGCTCTCCAATTTCTTTGCTTTTGAATTGCTCTAGCAGCTTGGGATTTCTTATACAAGCTTTGTTTGCCCAGAAGCGGAAAGTCTCGTTAGCAGGCAAAGTAACAGTGCCTTGAGCGTTGACTTTATGTTCATAGTTGCCCGTGCTGATTTCTCCGATTGAGTATTCTTTGGGAAAATCGAATACTAGAACTTTTGCTCCGTCTGCTGTTGTTGATTCGTGTGAGAATGTGCGAACCGAGGTATACGTGTCAACTGGTTTCTTCTCGTTCAATTTTTGTATAACAATGGCAGAAGCAGCTGTCACTGTGAGAATTGCAGTGATAGCGAGAGCGGCATAAGTTATCAAGTTTAGTCTGGCTCTATTGCTCTTTCTATTCTTGTTTCTGTGACCTCTCTCAAATTCTTCTTCGTATTCTTCTTCTATTTCTTCTACATCGTCGCTGTCATTGTCAAATTCATCATTGCTACCATTGCTATCAAGTCTTTTGCTGTCGCTTTCTATGCCTTCGTAAGATTGCTTTTTGCTTGTACCTTGCCAGTGTTCTTTAGCAAAGAGTGGCTTGCGGCCTGCTTGAATTGCAATTAGGTCATGAACTACTTCGTCCATAGTTTGATGGCGGTCCCTTGGTTTTTTCGCCAACATTACTCGCACCAGTTGCTCGATTCTTTCGTCGAACTCACGCTCATTGGCCTTTTCGGCCAGGCTGGGAATCGGCTCAGATTGATGCATGATCATAACTTCGACTGGATTGCTATCGAGATAAGGCAGGTTGCCTGTAAGCGCTTCGAAAATGGCGCATCCCAGAGAATAGATATCGGAGCGTTGATCTAGTTTGTGACCAGCCGTTTGTTCGGGACTCATAAAAGTAGGGCTGCCAATTACTTCTCCGGCCTTGGTTAATGCACCAGCTTTTGTTAGTGCTCCGGCGCCTGCATCGCTATGGCTAAACATTTTTACCAGGCCAAAATCAAGAACTTTCACCTGGCTAATTTTGCCATTGCTATCTTCGACAATCATTATGTTGGCTGGTTTGATGTCGCGATGGAGAATACCCTTGCTGTGTATGTAGGCTAAGGCTTGAGCGACAGGAATAAAGATCGCGAAAAACTGTTCAATATTTATCGGCCCTTCAATGTTGATGCGTTCACCAAGGGTCATGCCATCTACTACTTCCATGACATAGTAAGGCGTGATTTTGTTAAAGAGCCCGTAGTCATAGACTTTGATCACATTGGTGTGTTCAAAAGTTGATGCTGCTCTTGCTTCAAGCTCAAAGCGCCTCCAGGAGTCGTCGCTCAGCTTGTCGGTGTCTATAATTTTTAGAGCGCGAATGGCCTTTAATGAGAGCTGTTCTACTTTATAGACAATACCCATGCCGCCAATGCCAAGAAAATCCAGTACACAGTACTTGTTGTCGATGATGGTGCCAGGCGTGAGCTTTTGCATTTACTTGTTGCTAGTCATCTTCGCTTGTTTTTTTATCTGTTGTTGGATGGGCTTGGTATAGCTATACAATTTTGGCGTAAATTAGTTGATCGCAAAATCTTCCGTCTTTGAGAGCTGATTTCTTCAGGCGTCCTTCAAACTCATATCCCGCTTTTTCTAGTACTTTTGCTGAGGCGGGGTTCCAGTCAAATACCATGGCATAGATGCGAACGAGATCGTGCTGGGCAAAGAAATAGTCAGTCATCGGAGGCAAGATTTTGCTCATAAGCCCTTGGCCCCAATACTCTTTGCCCAGCCAATAACCTAATTCAGCGCTTTTTCTGTGGACATCCTGATTAATTACAAGACCGATGCCGCCTGCGCATTTTTCGTCAACGACAATGGCAAAGTTGGTCACTGGTTGTAGCCGGTTAGCCAACTCAACCCATTCTCGAGCGTCTTTTTTGGTGTAAGGATGGGGAAAGCGATCGCGCAAATTTAACCAGACGTCGCGGTCGTTGGCATGATGGCTTAGTGAGTCTGCGTCACTGGAGCGATAGGGCCTAATAGCTAAATTGTCGACTGCGAAAATCATCCGCTAATAGTAGCAATAAATTCTAATTTGGCTAACCAAGACCGTTTGAGACAAACTGATTATATTAAATCATATAGTAAAACAGTTGCCAAAAAAACGAGTCCATAAGAGCGAAAAGTATCAGCGCGAACGCCGGTACCTTTCGCCTTATGGGTCGTTTTCTTGGTTGTTGAACGCTTTGCTTGGCTTGAGCCGATAACGAAAACTTGGTTTTCGCTAGGCTTAGTTGGCGGTGGCGTCCAGCAAGAACATGTGCTTGCTGTCGGGACCGACCTGGATGCCCTGGTCGCTGTTGGCAGCCAGCTGGTCGAGCTTCTCGCCCACGGCATCGACCTTGAGAACGCCCACATGGACGATCTGGGTGCGAGTCTTCGGGTTGACGAAGAAAGTGGTGGGCATGCGGTCAACGTTGACCTGGTGCAAAAGCGTGTTGAAGACGTCGTGGTCGACCTTGAAGAAGCGAGCCTTGCCAGCAAACTTGGCGGCAGCTTGCTCCATCAACGGGCCCTGGGTACGACAGGCGGAGCACCAGTCGGCGAAGAATTCGACAACAATGGGAAGATCGCTCTTCGCCATTTCAGCTTCGAAGTTCTCGTCGGTGAGCTCGATCAGGTCTGCGCGGGGCTCGTTGGGATTGGGAAACTCTTCGCCGACCGTGCCATCGAACTCTTCAGTGTCGACGTCGCTGTCTGCGGGAGGGGCCGAAGCGGCCTTGCTGCGGAAGTGGGCAACGACGGCAATGGCAACAGCCAAAACCACCGACGCACCCATTACGTATAGGAACATGATGTGTTCTCCTTTGTGATTGGTAAGTGGTAGAAAGATTTAGAAAATGCCGAACAAACCTTGCTGCCAAATTTTGTCGAGCTCTCCCCTCAACGCGATTGAGCGTGAACTGGGTGGGAGAGAGACAAAGTAGGTGTGAAGGTTTAGGTTTGGTTTTTATATTCAGAAGAAAGGTAAGGCATTAGACTTTATCGAGATTAGTTCTAAAGAGAACCCGAGTTCAACCGTTCATGATTAGTATCTATCTCTATTAACAAGAATTCGATCGCTGGCAGTACTTAGCGCACCTAGCGAATGTGGAGAACCTAGCACAACTGCGAAAGCTTGCTAGGCGAGACTTGTCAAGCGCTGGTGTGGTTGTATTGTTCAGTTTTGTGTAAAGGCTTTTTGCTCGATATTGCCTTTGAAGTCTGACGACATATGCAAGCTGTGGTATCTTATTTGTCTCGATTGGAGCGCCACTTCGGTGTGGGCTTAGTCTTGGGATCGTAGCTCAGTTGGTTAGAGCGCCTGCCTGTCACGTAGGAGGTCGCGGGTTCGAGTCCCGTCGGTCCCGAATTTTAAAAAGACAAATGAAAAGCCAGCTGTTTTGATGCACAATAGCTACTAGTTAGCATTGGCAAAATGATGTTGGCTTTTTTGTTCTTGGTGCATTTGATTTTGGCGGAGCAGTCATGGCGACCTTTGCGGAATTACTAAATCCGGTCCATTCTCCTGAAAAGAAGAAAGTTCTTGAGGCAATAGCCACACGTGGGCCGCGTATTGTGCCAGTAGACATTGCTGCTGATACCGGTATGGCTTTGCCCCTGGTGGTCAGCGAGCTCAACAACATTGCTTCTGAAACCAATGCTCACCTAGAAGTGACCGAGTCAGGCAACATCGCCTATAAGTTTGCAGGCAATTTGCAGCAAGCCTATGCCGCCAATGCTTCCCGTGAAGTAATACGCTCTATTTTTCGGGTCATAGCAAACGTGTCGCTCATTGTTATGCGCGCATTTGTTGCTCTGATGTTCTTCGTCGTTAGAATTTCGTTTGGACTGGCTTTGGTACTGGGTGCACTCTTAGTTGTTGTGCTAGTCGTAGTGGTCATCATCGCTGGTTTGAAGGCACTGACAGGCGGTGATAGTGACAGCGGTGGCGGCGACTTTAATTTCGATTTTGGCAATATCTTTGATTTTGGCTACAACTCTGGCTATTCCTATCGACCAGCCTATCTTTATTGGATGTTCGACTGGTTCTGGGATTGGATTTTCTTCTGGCGTTATGTTACTCCGACGCCTATTGGTTATGGTTCTTCTAACCTTCCTTACGATGCTCAAGGCGATTATCGCAATCAGCGCAATGCCGACAAAGCTAAGCCCAACTTTCTGTTCAGTGTCTTTTCTTATCTGTTTGGCGATGGCAGCCCAAACAAGAACTTTGAAGAGAACAAATGGCAGACAATTGCTCAGGTCTTGGAAGCCAATCAAGGTGTTGTCACCGCAGAACAGATAGCACCGTTTACAGGACTTGATCCGAAGAACGAAGATTGGATGATAGGAGTGATGCAACGCTTCAATGGGTCACCAGAAGTGACCGAGGCTGGCCATATCATTTATGTTTTTCCTGCTTTTCAGAGTGTCTCTCACCTGCAGCCTAATACAGCTCTGGGTTCAGCCAAGCAAGAAGACTTTGCTCCAGACAATTTAAGTCATTTGTTCAATCAGCATATCGGTCGACAAAAAGCTATAAAAGCTAGTCAAAGTCGCGGTCTTGCTTTAGAGGGTTTCTTGCCAGAGAAAGAATGGCAGTTCATGAGCGTAGAGGGCGGCCAGCTCTTTGGCATCATTGCTTTTGGTCTAGTAGTGCTGCTTGGTAGTATATTTTTGATCTTCAACATGTCACTTGTGCCTGTTCTTTATACGCTGCAGCCTTTGCTCTATTTACTCTTCGGCTACGGTCTTTTGTTCTTCCTCATCCCAGCGCTGCGTTTTCCAATTTTTCGTTTGATAAACGATGGCATCATTGAGCGCAACGATAAGAAAATGGCTTTTGCTGTAGCTTTGAAAAACCCCACGCCAGAACTTAACGATAAGCTTCTAGAGGCTCGCAAAGTGCGGTTTAGCGGCTTGCCTAAGGGGCCAGATAACACCATCTATACCACCGAGAAAGACGCACTTGATCAGCCTGATGATTTAGATGATCAGTTCAAAAAGCTTGAGGGCTAAAGCCGGCTCGATTAGGGCATCGCGTTCCCGGGTATGACTTAATAGCAAGATAGAGGCTGGAGCAGGTTCTAAGTTATGAATATAGATTCTTTTTCTAAGGCCATGAAGACAAAGCCTGAAGATAGAGATACAGAAAGGACCTTAGGTTGGAAGGTGTTGGTTGAAAGCGCCAAATCCTGCCATAAAAAAGGGGATTTCGAGAATGCAGCTAAGATGTTCGATCAAGCTCTCACAATGGCCGAATTGAGATTGGGTGCGAAACACATTGTGCTTGCTCATATTCTGATGCAGTATTCTGAGGTCTGCGAAGAGACCAAAGATTTTGAAAAAGCGCGCGCACTTAGTTCTCGCGCCAGGGTTATCCTTGGTCAATTGGCGAGCGATAGTGAAGGTTCTGTAAGCTAGTTTCTTTGTCCGTCTTTGTCTACTGTTTGATGTAGCACACAGGCAAACAAAAAAATCTTGACTGGGTGAAAGAACCACAGTCAAGACTTTTGCAGAAAAGCACGTCAGTTTGCTGCCCTTTGGGCAGCAAGCGATTCAAATAGCTTAGACGTCATCGACGAGATTGGCAGCAGAGCGAGCTGGCGTTAGCGATCCGTGAGAATTCGCTTCATTTCCCTCTGGTGGCGTTCCAACTCTTGTCGCAATTGTTCTTGCTCTTGTCCCTGTGCTCGTTCCTGGTAACGGGGCTGGTAGTAGCGAGGCTGGTAGTAAGGGGCTGGCACGTAAGGGTTTGGACGGTAAGGGTTCGGAACGTAAGGGTTCGGAATGTAAGGGCTCGGGTAATAGCGTGGGCCGTAGTTGTGTTGTGGGTAGTAGGGTCGGTGGTTGTAGTACGGATAGCGATAGTTTCCGTAGTTTTGGTACGGATAAAAGCCTCCGCCAAAATTGACTCCCACTCGCCCGCCACCGAATGTGATGCCAATACCGCTGTTCAGCCGGATTTGGGCACCAGCTCCGTAGTGATGATTGACCTGGGCGAAGGCGGAGCTTCCTCCCAAGTAGATTAGGGACATGAGAGCGATGATGCCAACTTTGGCTGTGTTCCGAATCAATTGTCTGTTCATGGTTTGCTCTTGTTCTTTTTTTTTGTTCTGTTCGAGCCAACTGCCGACAATGGCAGTTGTGAATGCTTTGACATTGCTGCTTCTGACACCACTCAACAGTCTGCGACTGCTGTCAAACTTGAAGTAACGGGCTTGTCTGTTGGTATTTGGTTCTTTGTTCGTTTGTCTCAGAAGGTTGGTGGTGTTGAAAAGCTATCTATTGCTAACCAAATACAGCGCCGTAAAACAACATAAATGTGCGTATTTGTACGAGTAATTGCTTTAGACGCCCTTGAATTGTTATCGCTTAGCTAGCTGAGCTTTAGCTCTCACGTTGGGCATAACTGTCTCGCTATGCCGGTTTTGCTGCAATTTGTAACACAGCACAAGCTAGCAACAAAGTTGCAACAATTGCTATTTATACTGATTTCAATTGTCTATCATAATTTTGCGACACCATTAGCGGTGCCGCTATTGGCGCAGTTGATAATGCTAAAATGATGACGAAAATGGCTTGGTGTAAGGGTTCTGGGTGTAGCGCGGTTGCGCTATGTGGCGCGGTTATCGCAGGCAAAATCTCGGAGTCATATAGGTGAAATGATCTAGGGAGCGTTGCAATCACCAGCGGTGCCAGCTTATCCTAAAGAGATATTCATTATTCCATCATTCGTCTGCGAGCAAAAAAAAGCAGCCCAACCAACGAACAGCATTAGTGCAGAAGTAGAATCTTTCAACCTTTCGGTTGAGCTACCAAGCACGCATACTAAGGAGTAGGATCATGGCGTCTTTCACCCGTCGGTTTCATGCAGTTCGCGCAGCGGCACTGAGCCTCGTCAGTGATGTTGCCAAGCTTCAGGCCGTCTGCGTCTCCAATCGTTTCAGCGAGGACAGTAAAGAGCGTGAGGCTGCGGTGGTCGCTGTCCGTCACCTCGACTACGCCCTTGAGCGTGCTCGTGGTGCTGCCATTCTTCCCCCGCCCAGACTGCAGGTCTGGCTGGAAGAGCGGGCTCAAGTGGACCAGGATGCGTACGAACGCTTTCTGGAAACCGTTGAGCATGACGCGCAGCAGTATCAGGTCGAGGCCGCTGCTGCCTGCAATTCTTTGCTCGATTCGGCTCAGCTGGCTGCCAGCCATGCGCGCGATGCCATCAAGCAGGCAAAGCAGTGCTACAGCAGCCTGGGTCTGGTGTTGAAGTCTGGCGCTGAGAGCTGATGCTTTAGTCGCTAGGACAGCAGCAAATTATTGCCAAAGAGAGAGGGTAGCTGGCGCTGCCCTCTTTACAGTTCGTTTTTCCAGTTCCTATCCACAGGTTCCATTTCCCAAGAAGAAGAGACACACATGAATGTCCTTTCGTCGGATGCTTTCGGCAAGACCGATATCGGTGGTCGAGCCAACAATGAAGACGCCTTCGCCATTCATCGCGACAACAACCTGCTGGTTGTGGCCGATGGTATGGGTGGGCATCAAAAAGGTGAGATGGCCAGTGCTTCTGCCTGTCAAAGCTTGGCCGCCAGCGCCACGGCTGCTGCAACGAGCTTCGACTCGACAGATGCTGCTAAAACCTGGCTCTGCCAGGCTTTGCAAGATGCTCACCAGGCGGTGGTCAAGCTCAATAACAATCAATCGGGTTTGCAGCGCATGGGCACCACTGCAACCTTGTCTCTGATCCAGGGCAGCAAGCTCTTGGTGGCTTGGGTCGGTGATAGCCGCGTCTACCGCCTGCGCGGCAGTACTCTTGATTTGGTCAATGATGACCATGTCGTCAAATACGAGTTCTGGCGGGCTGGTCAACTCTCAGACGAAGAGTGGAACTCTTACCGCAGGGGTTACACCTCGAATGTCATTACTCGCTCCTTGGGCAGTGCCGGAAAGCTCGATGTCGATTTCCGTGAAGTCGAGATCGCCGCTGGTGACGTGATTCTGTCGTGCTCTGACGGCCTGAACAATTCGTTGACCGAGGATCAACTAATTGCCATTTTGTCGAGTGGCAAGTCGGCTCAGGTCATGGTCGAGGAGCTGATTAAGGCTGCTCTGGCAGCTCAGGCTCGCGACAATGTGACGGCGGTGGTCGCTGTCATCAAGGCGGCCGAGAAGACGCAGGACAAGGCCAAGGGCGAGACTAAGGTCAAGCCGTAGGATCCGGTTACAGAAGAAACAGCTGCCAGTAAGTAACTAACTGTAGGCAGAGAACGCAAGAGTAGAGAGAGTTCACCGTCTCTCTACTCTTTGCTTCTTTGCTTGTTTTGGCCTATCGAGGGCTCTCTTTCGCGTTTCCAGAGTTGTCTCATTTTTAGAAAATTTTCACCACAATAACTATAAAACATAGTATCTAAATTGAAAAAGAGAGAGCCACCAGGCACGTGGCTTTGATGGCTCTCTCTTGAAATTTTTACTGGCAGGCCTTAATCGTGATGCTCAGTCACGATTAAGGTGTCTTCATCCAGGCCTGAGAGGTTTGGCTCAGCGCTCGCGCCTATTGCCACGATCCCCGACTAGCAGCGGTTGGCAGCCAATCAATAGGGAACGGTTGACCTGGATTGATCAGCTCGTAGATGACAATTCGCTGGTCATCGGTGAGCCACCATAGGGTAGATAAGAGAATGTGCGCCCGTTCCCTCGTGGCAATCCAGCCATGGGTGAAGGTGGTTACATGTGTCTCGGGCCAAGCCAGGCGGTCGAAGTGAGCAATTTTGGCACCGCTGAAGTTGACACCGGCACAATAGATGCGTCCGGCAATTGTGTTACCAGCCTCGTCGATGGTTGGCTGCCAGACTAACTCGGCTTTGTCCAAGAAAATCTTGAGAGTTTGATCCTTGCATTTGAAAATTACCAGCATTGGCTCGTCGACTGCAAGAGTGCAGTCGTTGAGAGCTTCTTGATGGGCTCGCTTGAGCATGTTTTCTTCGGCCAATGTGTGCTTTGATGCTGCTGGTATGTTGTCCAGCTTGAGCGTCAGCGCTGGCTTGTCTAGCGTTCCCTTGAACCTGTTTTGCAGCTTTTGCAGGGCTTGCAGCTGCGTCAACAGTTCCATTCGAGTGAAGCAAGGGTGCGACTTGACGATTTTGTGCACTGTTGCTTTTTCTCGCTGTTTCGCCAGCGACTGAACGATGCCAACGATAACAAAGCAGCCGTAGAGCACCAGACTGGTCTTGAGCGGTAGCAAGTTACCGCAGAAGAATAGCAATAGAAAAGCTACCGCTATCCAGACAAACGAGAAAGAGGAACAGAGCTCGAAAGTAGCGAGATGATTGCTCATCTGCTTGTGAAAGCGAATCAGTTCGGAACTCTGCGAAATCGAAGGTGTGGTGCCTCGTGCCAGCTTTTTGATTGCTTTACTGTGATGGTGAAGGCCATAGACCGCTAGTGCACTGGCAAAACAAGGCAGAGAGCACAACGTGATAATGAAGATCTCATACATGAGAGTTTTCCACTGATAAAGAGGTGAAACTGCCCAGAAGGGCGACCCCAAGCTTTTTACAGCTCAGGGTCGCCTTCGGAACAGCACTGTCAGAGTTCTGTCAGTTGAAGGACAGTCGTCTGCCAGATTAGAAACGCCGTTCAATCTTGATCAACTTGGGCCCGAAGCGATCGGTTTGTTCGGCGTCGTCAGGCGGAATTTCGCCCAACTTGGGACTGCGCTTGCCGTTAGAGCCGTCGGGGTAGGGATGAATTTTGTCCATCCGCTCTTCCACCATCGGCGAAGTGACCACCGACAAGTGAGCACGGGTGAGCTCCCAGGGGGTGCGCACACCAGCTGACTTGAGAAACATGAGCAACTCGCGCTGCAATACCATGTTGTAGTTGGCCACTTTGACGTACTTGTCTTGCGGGTCAAGACCACGGCGCAGACGCGGGTCTTGAGTGGTGATACCAGTCGGGCACTGGTTGGTGTGGCAGCGCAGGGCCATAATGCAACCTTCGGCAATCAAGTTGCCGCGGCCGATGTTGACCATATCTGCGCCCATGGCAATGGCGATAGCCACATCATCACCCTTGGCGATCTGGCCAGAGGCAATGAGAATGGTTTCGTCGCGCACGCCGAACTCGCGCAGAATCGTATCCACAACCGGGATAGCGTGCAGAATGGGCATGCCCATCCGGTCCGCCAGGGCCACAGGAGCTGCGCCGGTTCCACCTTCGCCACCGTCGATGGTGATGAAGTCAGGAGCCTCGCCGGTCTCTTTCATGTGCCTTGCGATTTCGCGAATCGACTCTTCGTTGCCTACCACAATCTTGATACCAACCGGTTTTCCGGTCAGCTCTTGCATCATGGTGACGAAGCGGAAGAGCGAAGGAACGTCGTGAAACTCGTCCCAGGCATTGGGTGAATAGCAGTCTTCGCCCATGGGAATGCCGCGCCATTCTGCCAGCTGTGGCGTGATCTTTTCTTTCGGCAGCTTGCCACCCTGGCCAGGCTTGGCGCCTTGAGCCAGTTTCAGCTCGAAGCCGACGATTTGCGGATTGTCTGCAACTTTCTTCACCTTCTCGATGTCGAGCATGGTGAAGGGTTCATCGGGGTTGTGACCGACAGCGCTGTAGACGCTGCGCACCAGCTTTTCAGCCATGGCACGGGTGGTCGACTTGCGAAAGCCGAACTTGCCAGGGCCGATTTGCTGAATGATGCGACCGCCGCCAACAACACGACCAGCCGGTGCAGCACCAGCTTTGACCATGCCGAAGGTGCAAATCGAACACAGCTTCTTCAGTTGATAGATCACCCGCTCGTAGGTGTCAGGCCGCGTGTCCACGCCGTTGAGGTGGAAGGGGGTAAGACCGCCTTCACCGGTGAGCATGTGAATATTGGCCAGCTTGGCACCGCTCGAAAGGGCTTGCACAGCCTCTTCTGACAGCGCACCCCAGCTCATGCCCGAGATATTGATGGGCCACGGGCAGTGGTATGGTGTGCGGCGCTTGGGGCCGATCACCAGAGCTGGCAAACGATTGCCCACTCTTTCCACATCAGAGATAGGAAACATCGACGGCAACATATGAATCTCGCCGACATCGCGGTAGCCGCGCTGCGTGCCGAAACCCAAGTTGTTATTGATGCCTTTGGCCGAGCGATAGATGTATCGACGCGTCACCCGGTTGTAGGGCCGCTCTTCGATGTCACTCATGAACCAGTACTGGCGCAGTTCGTCGCCAATCAGCTCGAATCCATAACGGAACCAGCCAATCAGAGGGAAGTTGCGCCGGATGGTGTGAGTGTGCTGAATCACCGCATCATGCACCGCCACCTGCAAGAGGAAGGCGAGCAAGGCGAAGATCAGACCGTACATGGGGTTGAAAAAATGCCAACCAAGCCACCAGGCAAGGAAGGTCGCCGCCAGTGAGAGGGGAAGAAAGGGGCTCTGCCGTTGGGTGAATTCGGCAACGGCAATTTGTAGGGGGAAGGCCAGAAGGGCTGCCACCAAACCAACTTCCAGGCCACCACAGTAGCCGGCGATGGTGCCGACCATGATAGTGAGCGAGAGGATGGCATGCTTGTGTCGTGTCAGATCGCGAATGCCAACTGCAACGAAGGCACCGACGATGGTGAAGGCAAGCGCCGCCGGTTGTTCTCCGAGAGTCCAACCAGCGAGGCCGCCCAGGAGAGCTGAGCAGGTTGTGAAAATGATCCAGAACATATAGGTATCCTTTGTAGATATTCCGCGGTTTCTGCGACTCCAACGTAGAGTCGCTTCAAGACGGCTTACGTAGTCGGGAACTAAGAAGTAGGCCCTGGGCTCACACACAGAGCGTATGGCCCGGGGCTACTCTTATTCCTTACTTAGACAGAGACTGGTACGGAGGCGAAATCCCGTTACTTGTTCTCTTCCGCGCCCTGGGGCGGGTTGGGAGCAATGCAGGTTTCGGCGGTGACCGGGAGCAGATGCTGGGTCACCTTTTCGTCGACGGTCTGACGCAGCAGCACGTTGATGCGCAGCTTCTCGAGACCCTGGGTCAACTTCATCTGCCCACCCTTGGGAGGATTGGCAGCAAAGAAAGCACGCACGTCGGCTTCCTGCTCAACGCTATCGAGCGAGGAGAGGTAACCGAAGATGGCGGACACGCTGTTGGCGGGCCACATCTCGTTGATCTTTTCCCAGTTGGCCTTGATCGCTTCCCAGGCCGCTTCAGAAGCGTCCTCGTTGCCGAGCAGGCTGGCCAGGAAGTAGGGAGCGTCCTGAACACGCAGCTCACCCGAGAGGGCAAGCTTGATGTTGGCCGCCACCAGCTCCGGTGCGGTGAAGCTGGTCAGAGCGTACATGAAGCGGTTGGTGTCCTGCGGCGTGGCAGCATGCAGACGGAGATGGTCGAACTCCTTGTAGAGCGCGGCTTCGCCGTTTTCGGCCAGAACGTAGACCATGGCCGCGAAGACATCGCTGTCCACCGAAGCCGGGTCCTTGGTCCAGGAGGCATACATTTCCTTCGCCTTGGCGATCACGCCAGGGTGCTTGCCGGTGGTGCCGAGGGCCGATACCACGCTGGAGCGCAGGTCGGTGACCTTGACCGATTCGCCCGGCTGGCTGGCGTAGCCCAGCTTGTCGAGCAGCGGCTGCAGAACGTGACGCATCTTGCTCTCGACCGCGGCGCGGGCCGGGCCTTCCACCACGCTGTGAACGTAGTTGAGCGAGCCGATGATCTTGCTCCAGATCTGGGGGTCCTGCTCGTCGGTGAAGTTCTCCACCATCTTCAGGTAGTCCACCAGCGAAACCAGCCGCGAGCGAACCAGCGACCAGCTGTCATTGAGCAGGTTGTAACGATCGACCTCGGTCATGATCGTCTTCTTGTTGCTGATGATGCCCTTGATCAGGCCTTCCGAGTACTTGACCCGGTAGAAGCCATTGCCGCCGGCGTTGACCACCACCCATTCGACGCCTTCGCCGACATAGACGGTCTGGTTGCGCTCGGAGAAGAGGAACTTCTGCTCGATCACGCCCTTGCGCGTCTTGGCCTTGAGCACGATCGGGATCGGCCACAGCGAAGCCGACAGATTGTCGGACTCACGCAGAACCTTGAACTCGCTCTGACCCAGTTCGATGAAACCAGGCATCGAGCTTTCGTCCACCGACACCACCGGATGACCGGAGGTGAAGACCCAGGCGTCCATGAGCTTGCGCACCGGAACGTTGACGGCCATTTCGTGGCAGCCGACTTCGAGCGCATCCCAGAGGTCGTGGGTTTCGGTGTTGGAGAGACCGTGACGGCTGAGGTAGATCTGCACACCGCGCTGGAAGGCGGCGGCGCCGATGTACTGCTCCAGCTGACGGAGAACCGAGCAACCCTTCTCGTAAGAGATCAGGTCGAAGATCTCGTCGATCTGGAAGGGGTTTTCCACGGCCACTTCGATGGCGTGGGTGCTGTTCAGCTGGTCGAGGCCGAAGGCAGAGGCCCGCGATCCGGCGAAGGTGTCCCAGGTGTGCCACTCGGGCTTCCACATGTCGACGACCTTGTTCTCCATGTAGGTGGCGAAACTCTCGTTCAGCCACAGACCGTTCCACCACTTCATGGTGGTGTAGTCACCGAACCACATGTGCGCCAGTTCGTGCGCCACCACGTGGGCGACCCGTTCCTTCTCACCCTGGGTGGCCGTGGCCTCGTCGCAGAGCAGGTCGGTTTCGCGATAGATGATGCAGCCCAGGTTCTCCATGGCGCCGGCAGCGAAGTCGGGCATGGCGATGAAGTCGATCTTGTCACCGCCGTAGTAGCCGATGCCGAAGTAGTCTTCGTAGGTGCTGAGCGAGAAGGCAGCGATCTGCTGCGCGAACTTGAGCTGGTGGCTCTTGCCCGGCGTCGACCAGAAGCCCAGCTCCTTGCCGTTGACCTTGACCGAACCGCCGAATTCCAGCTCACCGGCCGTGAAAGCCAGGTAGTAGGTGGACATCAGCGGGGTGTTGGCGAACTCAACGCGCTTGAGCAGCTGCGAGTGGCCGCCGTCGTGCAGAGTGGTAGCCACAGCCAGTTCGGCCGGGGCACTGACGCTCATGGTGGAGATGCTCTCGACCTTCATCGCCGACAGGGCGGTGTAGTCGTGGGGCACATTGAGGGCGACCTTGAAGGTGGCCTTCATTTCCGGCTCGTCGAAGCAGGGGAAGGCGCGGCGAGCGTCGGTGGCCTCGAACTGGGTGGTGGCAATGATATGCACCTTGCCCTGATCGTCCGTCCAGGTGGAGCGGTAGAAGCCCTTCAGCTCGTCGTTGAGCTCGCCGGCGAAAGCCAGCTTGAGCTTCCACTTGCCGGCGCCGAGGTTGCCGTTGAAAGAAACGGTGACGCGCTGCAGAACGCTGTCGAGCGACACCGTGCCAGTCAGAACCGTGCCGTTGGCGTCTTCCACCGAGGCCTTGCCGATGGTGAGGTGGTTGGCGTTGAGCGTGATCGAGGAAGTACCAGCGGGGTTGCGCACATCGACGTCGATGGCAACGTTGCCCCAGAAGGTCAGATGTTCGAAGTCGGGGGTGAGCTCGAGTTCGTAGTGCAGCGGCCAGATGTCGCGCGGCAGGCGATACTGGCTGCCAGTGGGAACGGACTGGCCGGAAACGGCGAGGCCGTGATGAGAACAATTGCGAAGCTTACACATAGCTTTTCTCCTGTTGAGAGTTTTGGCAGAGTTAGGTTGATGGCATGCACAAAGCCGAGAGCAGCCATTGCTGCCCTCGTGAGAAGTGCGGGAAAGAAAGAGGGGGTGAATCCAACTTGATCGGATTCACCCCCTTGGGTCAATTATTTCGGGGCTAAGGTTGCCACCTTCAGCCCTTTCTTTTGTTCAGTGCTGGCGGTTTACGACTTAGCCGAGACAGGCTCTTGCTTTTCGTCAGCCTTGGCAGTGCTGGCGGCACCAGTTGTAGTGGTAGCAATCAGATGCTTCTGCAGACCAGCTGTTTCGCGCTCACGCATCAAGACATTGATGCGCAGCTGTTCGAGGGCCTGGGCCACAGCCATGTCACCCGACTTCACCTGGTTGGCAGCGAAGAAGGCTTTCACTTCTGCTTCCAACTCGGCGGTGTCGAGACCGGCCACAGCACCGCACATACGCACTACGCCATTTTCAGGGTAGCGCGCCACCATGTTGGCCCAGTTGGCCTTCATGAAGTTCCAGGCAGCGGCAGCCGCGATCTCATTGCCAAGCACGTTGGCATAGAGATACGGGGCATCCTGGGTGCGCACGTCATCGGTCAGGCACTTGTCGATGGTCTTATCGAGCAAGGCACCATCGCGGAAACGCGCCAGCGCGAAGAGGAAGCGCTGCACTTCCTGGGGCGACTGAGCCGCTTTCGACAGTTCGAAGAACTCGTTGTAACGAGCTTCGTCGCCGTTGTGAGCAAGAATGCCAACCAGAGCCGGCACCACATTGCTGTCCACCGACTGCTTGTCGGCTTTCCAGTTGCTGAACAGTTCAGCGGCCTTCTTCTGCACCTCGGCGTCTTCGCCAATGGTACCGAGAACACCGATGAGCGAACCGCGAAGCTGACGGCTCTGGATCGACTCATCGCTCTTGGCGCTGTAGCCGAGGCGATCGACGGTGGGCTTGACCAGGTTGCGCACCACTTCGGCCAGGGCCTTGCGGTGATCGTCCTTGACCAACGAATGCAGGTGACCGAGCGAGCTGGTGATGATGGCCCAGACGTTGGGGTCTTCCTCAGCGCCGAAGAGCTTGACCATCTCGATGTAGTCAGGAGTGGCCAGGATGCCCGAACGAACGCAAGCCCAGGCGTCGTTGACGAGGTTGAAGCGCTCGATGGCAGAGAGATTCTCCATTACGTTAGCGCTCAGAGCGGCAGTCAGTGCCTTGTCATAGACCACGCGGTAGAAGCCAGAGCCTCCCGAGTTGACCACGACCCACTCAATCTTCGAATCGGGGGTGTCGCCGAGCTTTTCCACATGGCTCTTTTCCGACATGAGGAACTTGCGCTCCACCACCTTACCGTTGACCTTCGCCCTCAGGGTAACGGGAATCGGCCAGAGAGTGGCGTCGGCGGTCTCACTCAAGAACTTGAAGGGGCGCTGGGTCAGTTCGACTGAGCCGGCATCCTTGTGGCTCTTTACCTCAACCACTGGATGACCAGCGGTGAAGACCCAGCGGTCCATGATCTCACGCACGGGAACCGGAGCGTCACCGCTCTCGGCAGCAGCAGCCTTGCAGGCTACTTCCAAGGCGTCCCACAGGTCATGGGTCTCGGTGTTGCCGTAGCTGTGCTTCTTGAGGTATAGGGCGATACCACGACGGAAAGTCTCGGCGCCGATGTACTGGTGAATCTGATAGAGAACCGAACAACCCTTCTCGTAGGAGATGACGTCGAACAGCTGAGCTGCCTCGTCGGGGTGGTTGACCGGACACTCGATCGGGTGGGTACTGCGCAGGGCGTCGACCCGTGAAGCCGCAGCGCGGGAAAGACCGAACTCGTCCCAGACATTCCAGGTGGGCTGCCAGGCGTCGAGGCAGAGGTTCTCCATGAAAGTGGCGAAACTCTCGTTCAGCCACAGACCATTCCACCAACTCATGGTGACCAGGTCACCGAACCACATGTGGGCCAACTCGTGCAGCACCACCACAGCAACGCGGGTGCGCTCTGCATGTGTGGCTGTCTTCTCGTTGAGCAACAGTGCGGTCTCGCGGTAGGTGATCAGGCCAAGGTTCTCCATGGCGCCCGAAGCGAAATCGGGGATGGCGATGTGGTCGATTTTCTTACCGCCGGGGTAAGGAATCTCGAAGTACTTCTCGTAGTGGTCGGTGGCGAAAGCAGCGGCACGCAGAGCGAACTCTGTCATGTCTTCTTTGCCAGGCACACACCAGACGCGGGTCTCGATGCCGTTGACCATGACCGGTTTGGAGGAGACGAATTCACCGATGCAGAAGCAGACGAGGTACGTCGACATCTTCATGGTGCGTTCGTAGCTGACAGCCTTGAGGCCATTGCCGACCGATTCACTCTTGATGATGGCGCCGTTGGAAAGAGCAGTGAGCTCCTCGGGGACCGTCAAGGTGACGTCGAAGGTGGCCTTGAATTCAGGCTCGTCGAAGCAAGGGAACGCGCGACGAGCGTCGGTGGACTCGAACTGGGTGGTGGCGATGGTGTGCTTCTTGCCCTGGTCATCGGTCCAGATCGAACGATAGAAGCCCTTGAGCTTGTCGTTCAGGGTGCCGGTGAAGACAGACGAAAGCTTCCAGGCACCTTTGCCCAGAGTACCGTCGAAAGAAATTGTGGCAATCTCGGTCTCTTCGTCGAGGGAGATTTTGCCATCGAGTCGAGTGCCAGCCGAGTTCGTTGCCGAGAAGGCTGTGATGACGAGCTCTTTGGCGTTGATTTTGACCGTGCTGGTCGCTTCAAGCACATCAACATCGATCTCGACTGTACCGGCGAAGGTGAAGTTCGTCAGGTCGGGAGTGAGACTGATCTTGTAGTTGCTCGGTTTGACGGTCTTGGGCAGACGGAAAGACTGGTCTACCGTTGCAGTGCCCCCAGACATGTGATGTTTCATGCACATAGTTGTATCCCTACTTTGAGTTATCTCCGTTAGGAGGATTAGGTGACGGAATCTCAAGCACAAACTTATGCTTTGGCTCAAGCTTTTCTCGGCTGTTCAGCACATTTTGACAGGAAATTAGTTGCGCGTAACATTTGTAGAAGCATGTTGTTGAGCATGACAACTGATGTCTGCGCGCGGAAGTTTCCAGATGTGGTTAGAGACTGATGTTCAGCGATTGGACCAAAGTTAAGAGCAGTGAAGGAGATATATAACCAAGCTACGTAAAACACCTCTTGAGAATCAATGTTGCTCAAGCTAATAAATGCTCATGAGCTTATTCCTCAAGAAGCTCTAGTTGTCGTGGCTATGAGTCTGCGAAGGCTTACTGCAAGGTTATCTCTAGGGTTGACAAGTGGGTTGTCGTTGCGCCATTGCTAAAGCAAAATGAGAAACAATTTTCTTGGTAACTGATTTGAATTAAGGGAAAAGCGCAGCAAAAGTTCGGTGCCTTAGCGCTAATTATTTCCTCATTCTCATATTTAGTGGAGTGCGGAAAGCACCATTGTGACTAGTTCCCGCCAGTTGACGCAACCCTCGCCAATAGTGCCTCTTGGCAGCCAGATCTTCAATATATCTTAGGTCTATATTCTCTTCTTGAATTCTGTATCTCTTATTTCATAGGGTTACAGAGCATTTAGTTCCTTCACCTCACCCCCTTTCAAACCTAGCTCCAAAAACAAACCTGATCTACTTCAGACCTCATCTGGTATCACGCGCAGTGCGCGCAGGGGAGGTCTTGGTTTTGTAGTTGTTTGTTCTAGATGCTTATTTGAATGGGTTTTCAGCGTGCCTGGACCTAAGCAATTTTCTAACTCAACCCTCTAAATCTCGCATAACGCGAAAGGAAACAACCATGACACACCGCGATTTCGACGGTTTCATCCCGTCTTCGTTCTTGCTCGAGCTTGCCAACCGCAACCCGAACAATCTCTCCCTGGTCACCACCATTCTGGCCACCCAGAAGCTGTCCCAGGCCGCCCGCAACCACACCGTCCGTTACCGTCTCGCCGCCGGCAAGGCCGAGCGCCAGATCTATGACGCCAAGAACGCAACGCGCCTGCCTGGCACCCGCGCTCGCTTCGAAGGCGAAAAGGTCACCGGCGACAAGACCACCGACAATGCCTACGACTACCATGGCGGCATGCGCGACTTCCTCTTGCAGGAATTCGGCTGGAACTCCATCGACGGCAAGGGCATGAACCTGGTGGGCACTGTCCACTACGGCCGCAATTACAATAACGCCTTCTGGAACGGTCAGCAGATGACCTACGGCGACGGCGACGGCGTGATCTTCATCACCTTCGTCGAGCCCGTTGTCGTCGGCCACGAGCTCTCCCACGGCGTCACCGAAATGACCTCTGGTCTCGACTATTACGGCGAGTCTGGCGCTCTCAATGAGAGCTTCTCTGACGTGCTGGGCGTCTGCTTCAGGCAGTGGCTCAACAAGGAGACCGCTGACAAGGCCAAGTGGCTCGTCGGTGAAGGCATCTTTGGCCCCACCATCAAGGGCAAGGCCCTGCGCTCCATGATCGCCCCGGGCACGGCCTACAACGATCCGAAGTTGGGCAAGGACCCGCAGCCTGACCACTACAGCAAGCTGTACCGTGGTTCGGGCGACAATGGTGGCGTGCACATCAACTCTGGCATCCCGAACAAGGCCTTCGCCCTGTTCGCCATCGCCGTCGGCGGCTACTCCTGGAAGGAGCCGGCGCACGTGTGGTGGGAGTCGAACTCTGGCACCAACCGCGTCGGCAGCACCGCTACCATCGCCGACTTCGCCAAGAAGACGGTGGAAAACTGCACCAAGATGTGCCCGCAGCACGTCGCCAAGCTGAAGCAGGCTTGGAGCGACGTCGGCGTCGCCGTCTAACTGCTGAGTCTCTAGAGAATCAGCAGCGTCAAATCTTTGTCCGGACACAGACCCTTCGCATAGGGCGAAGTCGGCAGCCTTCAGGCAAACAATTGCACTCTCGGGCCGTCAACTTTTGATCGGCTTCGCTTCTTAGAGTGAGTGTTTCGCCTGGAGGCGCTTTCTGTGTCTTTCTCCTATCAGTCAGAAGTCACTTTTTTCTTCTGACACCAAACCCAAAATTCAAGTAGGAACTCATATGAGTAACAACAAGCAAAATCCGCAGGGGTCAGTTGCTGGTCCCAATAGTGGGAGGTCCAGCAAGGGCCGTCAGGGCGACTTTTTCTTCCGCTTCATCCTCAACACGATGAAGAAGATGAAAGTCCTCCCGCAAATCTCCGAAACCGAGCGCCAGGCGCTTGAGGCCGGAGATGTCTGGCTTGATGGCGATATCTTCGCTGGCAAGCCCAACTTCCGTTCGATGCTCGAGAAGCCCTACGGCGGGCTGACTGCAGAAGAGCAAGCCTTCATCGCCGGCCCTCTCGTGGAGCTGTGCCGCATGTTCGACCACTACGAGGTCGGCCAGACGCGTCGCGTTCCGCAGGAAGTCGATGACTTCATCAAGTCCCAGGGATTCATGGGGCTGATTATCCCGAAGCAGTACGGAGGCCGCGAGTTTTCTCGGTTGGCCGTCTCGACCATCCTGCACATCCTCACGCCCTACTCGTTCACCGTCGGTGTACGGGTGATGATCCCCAACTCGCTTGGTGCTGGCGAGCTGATCATCCACTACGGCACGGATGCACAGAAGAAGTTCTATCTGCCGAAGCTCGCCAGCGGCGAGTTCGTCCCCTGTTTCGGTCTCACCGAGAAGGAGGCCGGCTCTGATGCGGCTAGCATGAAGTCTGAAGGTGTGGTCTTCCGCGACACCGACGGCCAGGTCAAAATCCGGATGAACTTCGAGAAGCGCTACATCACGCTTGCGCCCATCGCCAACCTCTGCACCGTTGCCCTTCAGTTGTCGGATCCCGACAATCTGACCGGCAAGGCCACTGCGGAGAACAAGGGCGATATCGGCATCACTTGCGTGCTGATCCACAAGGGCACTCCCGGTTTCGTCAACGGTAATCACCACATCCCCATTGGCGAGCCCTTCGATAACGGCACGCTCAAGGGTGTGGATGTGGTCGTTCCGGTCGAGAACATCATTGGCGGAGTTGAGTACGCCGGAGGCGGCTGGAAGATGCTCATGGAGCAGCTTGCCGGCGGTCGCTGCGTCTCTCTCCCGGCTGGTGCGGTCGGCAACCTCAAGCTGTCGGCAGCCGCCGTCGGTTCATATTCGATGGTCAGGTCGCAGTTCAATCGCCAGATCGGTCAGATGGAAGGCATCGAGGAGAAGGTAGCGTCCGTCGCCGGCATGACCTACATGCTTGATGCGGCGCGTATCTTCGTCTGCTCGGCCGTTGATTCGGGCGTTCAGCCCCCAGTGACGTCCGCTGTGTTGAAGGCATACACCACCGAGATCGCCCGCAAGGCCGGTATCGATGCCATGGATGTCTTCGCCGGCGCCGGCGTCATGCAGGGTCCGCGTAACATCCTCTCCAAGGGATACACCGGAGCACCGGTCGGCATCACCGTTGAGGGTGCCAACATTCTCACCCGCACGCTGATGATTTTCGGTCAGGGCGCGACCCGCTGCCATCCGTATGCGCTCAAGGTGGTGCATGCGGTGGACGACAATGACGTGCCAGCCTTCCGTAACAACCTGTGCGGCTGGATGCTGCATTTCGGTTTTGGCATGGTGCGCACCGGTGTGCGGGGCCTCACTCGCGGCTGGACCACGAGCATTCCCAAAGTCGCTCCCGAGACCAAGACCTACTACAGGCGCCTCGGTTGGGCGGCGGCGCATTTCGGCACTCTCACCGACCTGGCTATGTTCACGGTTGGTGGCAAGCTGAAGTCGCGCCAGATGCTCACCGGACGTTACGCTGATGCGGTCGCCTGGATGCTGCTCGGTTTCTCGGCGCTGCGGCGCTTCGAGGCTGAAGGGCGTCGCAAGGAAGACCTGCCGCTGGTGCACTACGCTCTGTCCAAGGCACTCAGCGAAGTGCAGACGGCCTTCGAAGGCATTTATGCCAACTTCGAAGCGCCCGTTCTCGGCTTCCTGATGCGCACGGTAGGCATGGCAATGCTGCGGATGAACCCGCTTGGCCATGCACCTTCTGATGCAGTCGCTCGCAAGGCGGCAAGGACCCTGCAGACCTACGGAGACCAGTTCAATCGTCTCACCGAAGGTGTCTTCGTAGACGATGAAGACGCTCCGGGGCTCGGTCAACTGATCCACGCCTTCCGCCTCACCACCGAGGCCCAGGCGACGGTTGACAGCATCATCACGGCGCAAAGGGCGCGACAGTTGCCTCGTGGTGCCATCAACGAGACGATTGCCGCTCAGGCAGTCACACTCGGTGTGATCACTCAATCTGCAGCGGATCGTTTGTCGCTGGCGCAGGCCGCTAAGCGGAAAGTGATCGAAGTCGACGTCTTTACTCCCGACCAGTACTACCGCGACTGAACTGGCCTGTCCAGGTCATCGCACATCGCACCGTTTGTAGTACCGCTAAGAAATTAGCGCTTAGTACAAATTCTCTCACTCACCACAGCACCTCACCTGGTTCGGTAAGCAATTTCCGGGCCAGGTGGGGTGTTTTTTTTCGGCCTATTTCAGCTGGCAACAGTTGAGAAAAGCTCGAATTTTAGTACCGCTTTTCAGCGGAAGAAGGGCCAACATGTCAAATAACAAACCTGTTCAAATCATCCTCGACCTCAAGTCGAACGATGACGGCAGCGATCGCAAGCCGCACGGCCATCATGGTTCGTGTCGTCCTCATGTGGTCATCTGCCCCGGCTATGGCAACAAGGATTTTCCTTTCCCCAACGCCGAAGACCTGACCGTTCGGGCGCTCACTCGCCTGAAGAAGAAACAAGCCGACGCCAAGGCCGCACAGGCTGAAGGTGGAGACATCAACACCGACGGCATCGGCTCCAAGTCAAGCAAGGGCCAGCGCCCTTTTGATACTGCCGGTAGTGGCCACAGCCACGAACACATTACCGGCGCTTGTGCGGGAGATTCGTGGGGTCAGATTGATGCCAGCAAAGATCAGACTTTCGTTCCCGGCATGCCCAATCTGGGCCAGATTCCCAAGCCTGCCGCTGTCATCGCCCAGTCCAAGCGGGCGCGTGAAAACGGCATCGACGGTACGCTCTTCGTAGCGGCCGGCGGTCTGCGGGAACTGCTGGAAGATGGCAAGTACGATGCCATCGTCGCCGAGCGTTTCGACGACCTGGTCGACAAGGTCAACTGGGCCCGCGACAACATGGGTCCCAAGTACCAGCGTGCTGTGGAGAGTCTCAGCTCTCAGCTCAGCAAGTTGCGTGAAGTCTATCTCGGCGCCCTGCCTCGGGTGCTGGATGGTCTGCGCGCGCAGAACCCTGGTGTGGGCGAAGGTCGCTTGATCGAAGCGGCTGTGGAAGTGCTGGACGAAGAGCTCCGGCAAATCATCTCTGTGCTGCGTATCTGGACGGATGCTTTCGGCCAGCAGCGCGGTGGCAGTTACAAGCAGCTTGATGCTGTTGTCTTCGCTGTCGAGCAGGCTTTCTTGCTCTTCGAAGGCAATGACCCTTCGCAGCCTCTGTCGAACGACGTCACCACCCGTCTGAAGAATCGTGTCTTTGGCGTAGGTGATACCTTCGTCGCTCGTTTCAGTGGTGAAGGTCCGGCTACCCTGCCTGGCACTCGTGGTCCGGTGCGTGCTCACGCCCTGGAAGTTCCCCACGATGAGCGCCACTTCATCACCCTCATGCTCGTGCTCTACATGCACGAGTTCCGCCACGATGTCTTCCATGACGTCGAGGGCATGGGTGAGGAGCTGACCGCGGTGGTGAGCAAGGCGATCATGCAGGCGGCGGGCAAGGGTGAGCTCAAGCTCACCCGCGAGCACGTCAACATTGGCAAGCAGCGCGTGCCTCTGGCCAACCTGCTCACCAAGATGTATGCCGACACCATCGGCGAGGTCGATGCCGACGTTTCTGGCGGCGTTCTGCTCGCTGGTCCGGCCTTCCTCTATAACATGTTGATGACGTTCTCCGCCTTCAATTCCCGTCGGCGCGGCGTCTTCAACCAGCGTCAGCTGTTGCGCACTTCCTCTTTCTATGAAATGGAAGAGAATGCCAACGGTCAGATGGCGCTGTCCTTCCTGCCGCACCCGCCCGACTACATCCGGGCGCACATCGTTGCTGCCGCCCTTGATGAGATCGGCATGCCCGATGAGGCCAAGCAGTGTCGCCTGCTGGCCGACCAGGCCGTGGGTTGGAAAGTTCCGGAGTTCATCACCTGGGACGACGTCAACGGCACCAAGGGTCGCCCGACCATCAAGATTCCGGTGGAAGACATCAAGCGTGCGGCGCCCTTTGTGGCTCGTGCCTTGATTCGTACTCCCCTCGAATCGCTGGGCAAGGTCAGCACCGGTGAAGTGATTTACTGGACGCCCAAGTCTGAGGCTAAGGCCCAGATGCTGGCCGAAATGATGATGGACGGTGAGGCTCAGCTGCCCACCGACAAGGGCGACATTCATGTCACTCACGTCATCGCTGCTGCCTCTCTCGCTTACTGGGGCCTGTGCAAATCAGGTACTCAGCCGCGTGATGGCGCTGCTGTCATCGAAGCCACTGCTCTGAAGATGATCGACCAGGTGCGCAACGCCTTCGAGACTCGCAAGGCAGCCCTCGAAGCCGAAGCCGCTCGTTTGGCTGAAGCTGCCAAGGCTGATGCCGCCAATAACCTTGCCTCGCTTTCGGGCGACGGCACTGGTGAAGGCGGTGACGGCGAAGGCAATGAAGGTGGCGAAGGTGGCGATGCCAATGCCAGTGTGGACAGCGACGCTGGTGACCCCAGTGCTGAAACCGGACCGGATGGAGCTGGTCCTGTCGCTGGCGGGCCGGGAGCTGAAGAGCCCCAGTCCTGAGATTTGGGGAAGAGGTGGCCCGGCCTCCTCCTTCCTATAAAAAGAACAAGACATCGAGCGCCCTGACTTACTCCGAAGTCGGGGCGCTCTTGTCATCAACCTATAAAGGTCTGAGTCTATGAACATCAATATTCGAAAGACCGCCATTGGCGCGGCTCTCCTCGTATTTCTTCTGGTCTTGGTCAAGTTGGGGCTGACGGCTGTCGCTGGTGACTCTGTCGCTACCAATCCGCGTTTTCCTGAGCGTTCTCAGGCGCCTACTGTGGTCCTCAAGGACGGCCAGTATGGCGAGCAGGTTCGCCTGGTGCAGTACGCACCCGACAAGCGCACTCGCGTGTCGATGCGCATTGAGCGCTACGATGGCGGCTCTGCCACGGTTGAGTTTGGCAGCAATGGCAAAGCAACAAAGCTGACCGAGTACTACCCAGTGCCGACTCCTCCGGCGGCAGATCCTGGTGCCTCGCAGAACAAGGAATCCACAGACGTTGCGGACCCTTTGAAGCAGGCCCTCAACACCCGCACTGTGCTGCGCGAAACTCTGTTCAAGAGCGATGGTTCGTCCGTTGCTGCGCAGACAGCCTATCGCCCCGACGGCAGCTTGAAAGAAGTGGCCGTGCGCACCGCTGAAGACGACCTGCTGGTGACCGTTTATCGTGAAGACAAGAACGGCGTCGAAAGCATTCAAGTCTTCGACAAGACCACGGGTCTGATCAAGAGCGAGCGCGTCTTCAATGTCGACGGCACGATCGCTTCTGTTCTGGCCAAGGACAGCACCAACTACTACAGCAAGGCCAAGCAAGATTTCTTTGGCAGCGACGGTAAGCGCACTCGCAACGTGCTCTTCACCAACTGGGACGTCACCGTCACCGATTACGCTGCAGATGGCGTCACGGTGAAGCAGACGATTCAGTACACCTCCAGCGAGGTGATCGTCCTCATCTACGACAGCACGACTGGCAAGAAGCAGTTGGAGCGTCGCTACAACACCAGCACCAAGGCAGTGCAAATTACCTACTACAATGCTGCTGGCACGGCTACCATCGTTCAGCGCTGGGTGTTGCTTGACCCTGCCGTTCCCACTGATTTCATTGGTGCAGTCAACGACGGTTATGTGCTCAGCGAAGTCGCTGACATGCATCCGGATGGTTTGGCAGCCAAGAAAATCATTCGCTACTACCCCGGTGGCAAAGTTGTCGGTCAGGTGGAAATTCGCCCGACCATGGCCTGGACCAATCGCACCATGAAGACCTATCGTCCCGACGGTAGTCTCGACAAGGTGGAAGAGTACTACTGGAGTCAGGTGACCAAGACGGTTGTTTCACCTCCTGGCCCCAACAGCGACCGTGAAGTGGTGCCTGCCGACTGGACCAAGCCGACCAAGCTTTTCCCCGACCCGGCTTTTGATCTGGCGGCTTCTCCCAAGCTGGCGCAGCGCCCGATGAGCTATAGCTTCGACTAAGCCTAGGCCACACTTCGGTTTGGCCCTGGCTCAGTTTAGACGTGGTTCTGCTCAGGAGTGATTCTGCTCCGGCGTGATCTTCGTTGAACAAAAAATCCATTTTTTGGAACGCCCAGGTGATCAGGTTTTCCTGATTCTCCTGGGCGTTTTTTTTGGCTTTTTCCAGCATAAATTTTTTCGTATGTACTCATATACTACTTGACACCAAAACCCAAAATGTCCACTGACAAATCCCCCCAGACTCCCACTGTTAGCCAGTTTCATCGCTGCTGCCGGTGACGCACATGGTCGTACCGTGACCAGTTTTGTCTGTGGTCCTTCCAATATCGGCTGCTACCTGAGCGCCTTGGAAGTGCCGGCCACCTGCGGCTTTAGCGTCAACTTCCGCGGCCTGCATGCTGCTGATGAAGCGATCGAAATTGCCTCGATTTTGCCTGTGGTCAATTCTTACCGCAAGCTGGTGGAGAATTTGCTCTACAAGCTGGACGCCGAAGAATCATCTGACGCTGGTAGCTGCTGCGGCGGCAATGCCTGTGGCAACGATGCTGAGGCCAAGAAAGAATAAACGGCAATGATGTTTTGGGGAGAGTTAGTCTAAACCTAGGCCACGCCTGGATTTTACTAGCTCTTCTCTTTTTAGATTTTAATACTATAGAATATGGTTAAAACGAGCTTTTTGGATAAATATTGGCTCTCCTAGTGCTTTTTCCTTCTGCCAAACTTGACTCATTTTCACTAGAAAAATGAGTCAAGTTTGGAGGCAAGAAAAGAGATGATGCTGAGCCCTGCATTTTTACTTAGAGAAAACTGTCCGATTTTCAGCCAAAAATCGGACAGTTCTAGAAGCTGTTTGGCGCTAATGCCAAGAGAAAATAAGGGGACTTTACTTGAAATTAGTCGTGGCTGCTCATAGAGCGGATGACCTATGTGTCGTGTAGATACATATCGTTTTTCAATTCAAAATCGATGACAGCATCGTATCGCAAGAAGAATCTCAGTCGACTATTGCCAACTCTGTAGTCGATACTTTTGCCAGCTTCAGAATAACAGCGCTCTGGGCCGAGCAGGGTGAGTATTTCTTGCCGTTTCATTCCGATCAATTTTTGCAGATTTGGTTTTATGGCTGCCCAGTAAGTAGCTTCGTCACGTCGTTTTGCACCGGTGTAAACAGCATCTTTGTCGCTTGGCCTTTCGCAACCCCAGCCTATTCGAACAAGGCCGTGGGCTTGTTCGCGATCTTCCGCTATCTCAATGGGCTCAAAGTCAATAGACTGCACGAGGCCACGTTGCAAAAGCACTGTGCTTCTAATTCGATCATCAAGCTGCCATTTATCCATTTTGTAATCGCGCTGCCGTTGTCTATTCGATGAGCTTTGGGCACTTTTTGAATTGGCTGCTTCTTTTTCTCTGGAGTTTTGCACTAGTGACTCGTACTGTTCGCTGGTCATGCCAGGAAGTCTGTCAATTTGAGTTTGAAATATTGGCCATAGTTCAGGGTGAGGCTTTGCCGGAGTAACTTTAGATAGAAACCAATTCTCTTTGCCGTACTTGTCGGTGATTAGCTTCAGGAAAGAAACACGATCTTTATTGAGGTAAAACCGCAGTCTTTGATTGCCGATTCTATAGTCAGCAGTTTGTTTTAATTCTGATGAGCATCTTTCCGGACCAAGTAACTTTTTTAGTTCTTCTTTGGTATTGCCAAGGAGATTTTTGAAGTTTGTCTTAACGACCGCCCAGTATTGGTCGTCAGATGGGCGGGATGCATAGGTGTATTCTGTGTCGCTTTGCCAATCGTATTCAAACTCGTCGTTCAATCTGAGGTGTATTGCTTTTGTGTCTTGATTGGTTGGTATCAAACTGATCTCGTCGATAAGTCTTATGGTCCTAGATAGTTCAAGTTCGGTGTCATTGTCTATGGCATGACCCCCGTTCAGTAGACAGTTGGTTGGAAAAAAATGCTCCTGGTGACAAAATGTCAAAAGGAGAACGAAAATGACAGGTAAGAAAAAGACTAAGCCCGAGTATTCATGGACATTCAGAAAGAATGCAGTAGAGCAGGTC
>CALRQI020000012.1:0-195939 GCA_943370275.1 bacterium Ga0077546
TGCCCAAGCATCTTGATCTAACATTCTTGCCGTCGCTTTTCTAGGCCCCGTTGTTAGGGGCCCTTCTATTATCGGCGTGAATCTAAAACTGCTCAATTTTGGAAGGCCATTTGCCAAATATCTGCTCAGTTTTAGATTGCCATAATCAATACAGGTCTGGCGCGCGGCAAACGAGATTTGCTCAAAACGCTTAATTCCTTTCCTTCCTGAATTTCTAGAAGCCTTAGAGCGGGCCGGCCACTTAAAATTAACCGAAGAAATTCGTGCCAAACTTCTGACCATGAGTCCGTCCACAGCTGATCAACTGCTTGCCACCGAGCGACGTGTCGCGGGAGGAAAATCGACAACTCGTTCTGGAACTCTGCTCAAGAGACAAATTCCGATCAGGACTTTTTCAGACTGGAACGATGTTGAACCCGGATTTTTCGAAGCGGACCTGGTGGCGCATTGCGGTGTTGACCCCAGCGGCAGATTTCTAAACACCCTGGTGCTAATCGACATTGCGACTTCCTGGACTGAGTGTTTTGCGCTACTTCAAAAAGGTGAGGCAGAAGTGATTGCTGCCATTCAGAAGGCGCAGGACCTTCTTCCCATAGCTATTCTAGGATTTGATTCAGACAACGGCAGCGAGTTCATTAATCACGGTTTGATCAATTTCTGCAGAGACAATCAAATTACATTTACACGTTCGCGCGCGTACAAGAAGAATGACCAAGCACATGTGGAAGAAAGAAATGGGTCAGTCGTTCGGAGGACTGTCGGCTACGACCGATATGAAGGTTGCGTTGCTCGGGACGCGCTGCAAGAGCTGTATCTCACTATGCGATTGTACGTAAATTTCTTCCAACCAAGCATGAAGCTAATTTCTAAACAACGTGATGGCGCCAAGGTCAGTCGACAATACGATTCCGCAAAAACACCCTACAGGAGAATGTTGGACGCATCGGATGTGTCTAAGAAAACAAAATCGGCATTGAGACTAATGTATTCAAAGCTTGATCCTGTGGCACTGTTGCAAGAGCTCGAGCAGCTACAAGATGCATTCTGGAGGCATGCTTGGCGGCCGAACATTGGCGCGGATGTAAGCCAATCGGAATCGTCAGACCTGCGTATTTCAATAATGCCGGCTATGGAGAATGAACTACAGCTACCGACAGTAAAACGCACAAGGAGCGACAGATCGCCAACCGTTGCGGCAACCAGTCAAGTCAAAGAAACAGAAATTCCTCGCAAATACAGGCAGACGCGAAAGCCACGAAAATCGGGCCGGTTACATGAGTGGAGAACTCGCAAGGATCCGTTTGAGAATCTCGCGGAAGAAATCGAAAGGCAATTCCACCAGAATCAGAACATTACTGCGAAGCAACTCTTGACGGTACTTAAGAAAAAGTCTCCTGGAGACTATTCAGATGCTCAAAGCCGAACGCTCATGCGGAGACTAAACAAACTTCGTAGTTCCGTGGATGGCCAAGTAATTCCCTCACCCTCGCGACAGACTTATCCTAAACACATAAAAAGTCGAAGCAAGCTATCACCTGACCAATGGCAGCAGGTAACGAAAGTCGTAACAGCACGCTTTAGGCTAAACCCAGAAATTTCCGTGCAGGAACTATTGAGCATACTTGATGAGAAATTCCCAAACAGCGTGTCCGGCGCGCAAATTCCAACTCTTAGGCGAAGACTGAAACAACTTCGTGAAGCAGAGATAAGGAACCGGATTTCCGCACAGCTCGAACTGAGCAGAGCCTGACAGACGAAATGAACAGTGTTGCCAATGCCACCACTTGTAGTGGTCTAGGTATATGGGCTTGTGGTACGATTTCAAATCAGGCAATCGATCTTGTCAGGGTATGATTTTTAAATCAGGCAATACGGGGCTCAGTTCTAATTGTCGTTGATCACGTCTTACTGATGAAGCTAATAAGTGGATTTTGGAGCGGTATGGTTCCGCCCCGGGCTCGCCTGGTGACCGAGTGGTTCATCCTCGCTGTGATGCTCCACCTTCTTCTTCGGGAATTTCCGATCTACCAGGTCTTACTGCAGCATTTTCGGGCGGTGTTCGGGCTATTGCTGAGCAACTTCCAAAGACAACTTTGGAGCCTGAGATGGCTAATACTAACAATGTCATGAAGACTGAAACTTGGGGAGTTCCGAACAATCCTATACCTGAATCAATGCGTCCCAACAACACGGAGGTGAAGCCTTATAGACCTGCTGGCGAGCCACCGGATCTTACTAAAGTGAGGAACTCCACTCAATCAAAGGCGGAAGACTCAACGCCTGATTCCTCTCGCCCAAGTAGTTTTACTAATGTTTCCACAGAGGGAGTCAATGGAGACGTTTTAGCCGCCAGCGTTGGGGCGGCAAGCGAGAATAGTAATAGTGATAGTAGCAAGCCTACGTCGCGATATCCTGATTTGGATCAAGCTGATAATGTAAGAGGTCCGGGTCAAATAACTAGAACAGAAGACCAGTATGAGAAGGAACTCGCAAACGCTCGAGATCATATGAGCGCTACAGGAGTTTCTGTTTATGCGAACGAAGGAAACTCGGTATTCAAAACACTGGATGCCTATCTTAAAGACTTTAACCCTGCAGAGCTCACCTTTGACTTTGGGAATTCTGATCGTTCCAGCAAACCAGCGTCACTAAAGGCTGAAACTGAAACAGGAGAGGGCGAAGGCAAGGAAGTAGGCGAAGGTGGCTTGGATCTTCCACCTCTTGATGCGGACGGTGAAGCATTGAGGGACGCCTGGAAAGATTGGGAGGAGGCTGGGATGAGTGGAGCTCATGATGTGCTCGAAAATGAAGATGGCTCTCAAAGAACTTGGGACGACCGAAGCGAAGAGGTTTTAAGGAATCGTCGACGGAGAGAGCAAAACGAAAAGGAGGCCGATGATATGTTCAATTAAAAGTCATTGAATATTGGTTTCTTGATCAGTAATTGAAGCAGAGATTCGAATGGTTTTTCTGCTTGGATACTGAGGTGCTGACTTAAGTTGCTTGTCTGAGCTGCCGGAGTTAACGCTGTTATGCCATTAGAAAGTGACGGTCTTACGAGTCCTCTCACCTCAAGCTTGAGCGACCACTTGATCATTTACGAAGGCGTTCTATTGGGTAGTTTTTTACGCTCAATCGAACACCAAGGCCTTGTCCTGTAACTGCGAGGTCTCCAAGATATTGGCTGTCAGACGATTTATCTGGCAGTAGGCTATGCGTGACTATACCAAAGTTCAAATTCTAGATTCGGTTGCTCTCTATCACACTAATGCAATGCCTCAGGCAGTATATTCAAACTACGAACACAATAGCAAACCAATGAATTAGACAGTTCGTGATGTCGTATCTAATTTAGGTGAAAGGAGGCTCTCGTGAGCAAGTTCAATCAACAGGGGCCCATTAATTCTCAAGGCTTGACTAATAATGTAACTCCAATTAGCGATGCCGGTAAGAGTTTTCCTGCCCGGATAAATCGTGCTAACCCCAAAAACAGGGGTACTGTTACCGAGCATTCGTTGCGGAGCACTGATGTAGAAGTCTATGGAATGGCCGCGTTGAAGCTACTTCACGAGAATCGTTTTGCTGCAGCCTTCAGGTTGTTTGAAACTGGTCGCCGGCATCTAGCAGTCAATTGCTTGGCTACACCATCAGATCTTGAAGCCGATTTTGTAGTGCTAGAAGAGAAGTTGATCGCGATAAGTAATTTAGACGAGCAGATATTGGCTGCAGAGCTTAATTTGGTAATGCATTGTTTGTTGCATCCTCTGCAAAACTATCAATGCTTCGCAGCATTTAGTACGCTCGCTGATTTATATGTCCGTGAGAATCAGCAGGTTCTTTCTGATCAACTTGCCCATGCTTTTCTTGAGGCTATGGCCGATCGCGAAAATTGATATTTGAATTGGTTTGATGTCAGAAGAAAGGAAGAGTTAGGGTTATGTCGAAGCTTGGCGCGTCTATAATTGGTGCGTTTCAAAATATCATTGCTCCAGTGGTTGAGTGTAGTTCTTGTGACTCTGCTCCCATCGCTCCTGTCTCTTATACCCTTGCCGAGGAGGTCTATCTGCTTGTTCATGCGCACCAGTTCGCACAGGCATTTCAGAGGCTGGCACTCGGCAGGTTGCCCTGCGCGGGCGAGAGTTCTGTTGACCTAGAAATTGATTTTGATGGGTTACAGACATTCCTTGGGGTGAGCACTAAGTTGAAGCAACCTCTTGAGTGGGCTGAAGTCAATTTCGTTCGTATATTTCTCATGCATGGCCCTAATCACTGTCTTTGCTTTGAAGCCTTTGGTCTGCTGGCCGAACAGTACTACTGCTTTAACCGGCAAGATTTAGCTGACAAGTTGTCTGTAGCTTATCTTGAGGCCTTGAGAAAAGCTGAGTCAGTCTTAAGAGCCGAATCTAATTTGTGATCACGTCTTTGTTATTTCATTGCTCTAGACTAATACAAATTAGTAAAGCAAATGGAGAGCGCTCGTGAACAGCAATACCTTTATTCAATCTTCCAATATCGCCTCACAGTTTGCTGCTTTGCTTGGTGCAGCTGCAGCTCAAGCAGTGCCAGCTAATATTGCAGTTGAAGAAGTCTTAGAAAAGAAAGCATCAGTAATTTGGTCAGAAATTAGAACTGGCAATTTCGCCGAGTTGACTAAGACTCTTGAATGTCTGTCGCGCTTAAACGCATCGGGCGATGTTGCAGCATCCAGCAAGAAGCTCTTGCTGTCGGTTTCAAGAATCGCTAGAGGCTATGGTCTCGATATTAGCTTTCATACTAACCTGCCATTAATTGGCTCCAAAGTTACTTACTTGAAAATTGCACTTTTAGGTGATATCAGCTTTACTCTGAAAATGCTTTGTTTGCCAGCTACTGCCGATGGTGATACCGTTGTTCAGTATGTTGTTCGCAACGCCTCTGGCCGGTCTACTGTTGTAAATGAAGTAGCCGGTCACGCTGCTTTGACTTTGATATTGTCAGAGGCGGCATTGTTGCCGCTTACCCTACACCAGTAGAGCGGGTTCTAGAAAATGTACAGAGTTTTAGTGGTTGAAGATATGGCTGTTTTAAGAGAGCATATGTTTAGCATTCTGCATGAACGAGTGAGCTCAAGTATTGTTGTTCATGAAGCCAAAAGCGGTATGGAAGGTGTTGCGGCCTTTCATGCCTTTCAGCCTGATATGACTATTGTCGATATTGCTATGTCTGATATGAGTGGTATCAAGATTGCGCAGCAAGTTTGGGCTTCTAAACCATCGGCCAAAATATTTTTCTGGTCGCAGTTTCATCGTGAGTCTTTTGTTCACGACTTGCGCAAAATTGTTCCCAGTGGTGCAATTCACGGCTATACTCTGAAGTCAGAGAGCGATGATAAATTAGCACATGCGCTTTCTTCTGTTCTACTACACGACAACCACTATGTTGATCCCGTTGTGCGCGGTTTGCGTAAAGATATTTTGACTGAAGATGTCGTAATAACTCAAGAAGACTTGGCCATTCTTCAAGACCTTTGCATGGGTCTGACAGACAAAGCAATCGCCATGCGGCATTACCTGAGCTTTCTTGGGGTGCAGAGTAAGATTGCGAGTTTAGCCGATAAGCTTTTAGGTATAGAGCGTTTGAAACTACAAGACTCTGTTGCCTTTGAAGTGTACAATATTCGTGTTCGACTAGTTCTTGAGGCCTTTCGTCGCGGGTTGATTGGGATAGGCGAGATAGCTAAATTTGATGCAGAGACAGTTGGTTGGATTCGAAGCCGATTCTAGTATTGTCACTTGAAATCTATGATGATTTAGGGACAAAGTGACTGATTTGAAGGATGCCCTTATTTTGGATGCAAAACTGCCTACACCTAGAGCTTTTGACCCAGAAGTTAATCATTTAGATTTATTGTCACGCAGAAGAGAGCTTGTTGAGGCTATTGGCCACGATGTTCGCACCCCTCTAGCTGTGATTAGTTCATCTGCAGAGTTAATCGCCTTAACGGCTGTATCTGACAACGAGGCCCTTGATAAAGCGAAAACAGTGCTGGTAGAAAGTTCAAGGCGACTAGGTCGCGTAGCAAGCAATGCCATTGATTCTGAGCGCTTTCGTATCGGTGCGGCCGTGCTTGAAATTGAGTCAATTGATGCTGCTGATTTGATTGAGATAGTTTCGAACAGTCTAAACAAGCGCTTTCGAGCTATTCGCATAAATGCTCAAATCTCCGATGAAATTGAGAGTCTTCAACTTCATTGCGATTCTGAGCGGATTGCTCATGCATTCTCTTGTTGTCTTGCCTTTTTCGATAGATTGGTTAAGACAGACATCGAGATCCGATTGTTCCTGGGGCTTGATACCCCTGCTGGCATGGTGACAGAGAACCTAATCGAGCTGGGGTTTGAAATCGAAGCTGATGAGGCTCTTTGTGAACTCCTTGTTGAGGCGATTAATTCTTCTTCCTTAAATACAGAATCAGAGTCTTATGCTGAATTAAGTGTTCATGCTCGGAGGTTAGTCGCTTCAGCTCTTGAGCTTGGAATTGTTTCTTCAGTAGCGACTCTTCATGGCGGGCATATGCGAGTACTGCTTTCTCGACCCGGCTTTATTCGCGTTGTTATGACTTTGCCTGCTGACGGTAGTGAATGTCGTGACAACACAGAAGATAGTGAAGGTCGTAATTCAGATTGTTCTCTTGGCTTGCCTGATGTGAGTAGTGATCCGTCACAAAATTTGGTGCTGTTGAAGGATTATGCTGCTGAGACCCTTTGTCAGATTATTGAGTCTGCGGAGCTGCTGTCGCAAGATGACCTTGTTGCTGGTGTAGCGAAACCAGCCAAGAAACTGATTCGAATCAAGTCGAATGCCGAGAGCTTATTAAAGATGCTTGGTCAATTTCTTGATTGATCATTTGAAGTAGTTTTGCTACGGCTAACGATATGGTATTCAAATGTCACAACCACTTACTTATCTTTAGATAACGAAAATGGGAGTTGACAGAATGTACACAGGCAATTCGAGCATTACCTCTAATGGTGATTTTCCTCCGCCGATGATTATAGATGAATGTACATTGTTGGAGCCATATGCTAGCAGCGCTGCCGGAAATCTGGCTACTGAAAGTCGGCAAGACTTCAGTTACTATGGACCGCATTTGCTTGATGCTTTTCCTGAGCAACGGCCCAGTGAGCAAGAAATTAAGGATTTGATTGCGCGGCATTATGATGCTGTCTGCGAAAGGTCGCTTGAGTCGGATGGTTCCTCTTCGCCAATTTCGCGGTATGAGCTTGCTTTGGATACTATTTCAATGCATGTTGTTGCTGCATGCGCTGAGTTTAAAAAGCTGAATATTCTTTCGATCGGCTCAGGAACTGCTAGAAGAGAGCGAATCATCAAAAACGCTTTTAGTGATTTCATAAGTTCTTTCATTGTTAACGATGCATCGCTGAATATGTGCCATAAAGCCGCAGCATTAGGGTTCGATTTCATAAATGGATGCTGGCAAGACTTTGCTATAAGAGAGCAGCTGATCAAGCTTGATTTGATTTTGGCTTTGGACTGTTCACAGCATTTGAGCAGCAAGGAGGAAGTAAATGCTTTTTTGTCTAATGCTCATAGCGTTCTGAGAAAGGACGGCTGGCTTTTTATGGATTTTTACAATATCGAAGATAATTCTGGCTGGGGAGCTGAATTAGAGAACAGATTTTTGGACGAGCGCTTGTTTCGCCGTGGCTATGAGTTGGGTGAATGCTTCTATAACCAATCGGGTGTGGCCGAGCCAAATTATCGCAGATATTTTTCCGTTGACCAAGTTGCTGAGCTTATTGACGCCAATGGTTTTGAATTGGCTGAAATTGAACATATCGAGCATGGAACGGGTGCGGTTAGCCCTAATAGCAAGGAATGCCCTGGCAACATAATTGCTTTGCTGCGCCGTAAGTCATAGCTAATTATCGTCGTTAGCTGGTTGATTGATTATTTGGTTCTAAATTCGACCGGTCTATTACAAAGTCGTGAAAAAAGAAGCATGGGTGCTTCTGTAAAATATCGGCCTTAATAGGCTGCTAGATTGAAATCTCCTTATGCCGCTAATTTTTCTGCGCTTGAAGTGCCACCGTTGATAGCATTACTATCGCGTAAGCTGTCTACCAGTGTTGTGCAAAGGAAGTCTGCTAGTTCCCCTCCGCAGCGCACATTGTGCTGAATTGCCGAAACACCTATGACGAGATGTTCCATACCGTGCACTTCTACCACTTGTGCAGCGAAGAAGTGTTCACGTAGATTGGGAATGGCTGCCACCAGTGTGCAGGGGTCATACAAGTTGAAAGTTTGCAAGATGTCCCAAATTGAGTCTGCGGCTGTCCTCTCGCTACCTTGATCGCCGCAGAAGACTTGGCAGAACCAAGTCTTGTCGCAACGCGCCGGTAGGCCCTGTCTCTCTGCTGCATCTGCTGGCATGCAGGCGCGAACCCACAACTCTTGAATGGCCGCTTTTTGAGCGGCAAGAAGCCTTACGCCAACTGGATGCCCGGTGGCGGCCATGTCGTCATAGATTGCTCGTGGTACTTTTGCAGCTGCCGCGGCATGACGAGAAAGCACGGTGATTGGAATTTGTAAGTCTTGTAGCTGACGATAAAGAAACTCAGTTGCTTCTTTGTCGAAAGAGTGGTTTTGAGCGCTCATATCTGGCACCATTCGACCAACAGAATCAAGCACTGGTAGGTCGTCTTTGCTCATGACACCACCCATTATTACAACCCGTCGAACTTTTGATGTGAATAGCTCTTCGTGTTCCTTAAGCACGGCAGCTGCATCTGTCAAGCCTGAAATTAAAAGCAGCACAATGCCCTTTGGTTTGGCATCGTTTAGTGTACGCAGAATTAGCTCTTTGCCGTCTTGAATTTCGCCAGCATCAGAAAGATAACCAACATTGAATTGATATTCCAGCCCGTCGTCGTCTGGCTGTTTGCAGCTTGAGCCTTTGCCGACGGCGATTGCTTCCTGCCCGAGTTGGTTAAGGGTACCCTTGGCTAGTCTAGCCCGCTCTAGAGAAGGGGCAAGGTTTGCCACCACCCCAAGGACCCTGAGGATTTCTAGACGAATGAATCGGTTTACGCCAACTAGCACATCTTCATCATCTTGATCTCGACCTGGGTCTGTGATGATAAAAAGATCGCCGAATAGTGGCACTGGTAATGGTAGCTTCTTAATCATTTAATTTACCTCTAAATGCTTCGCGGGATAGTTCTTTAACGGTGGTCAGGCGTTTGTTGGTCCAGCAAATTGGGCAGCCGGTCCCGGGGTAGTCTCTTAGTTTTTCTGTCATAGCTTTGAAGTTCTGGTTTTATTTGATTGTTTTATCGCCTTCGCTCTTACTCGCTCTGCACCAATTTTTGAAGTAGTGATGTTTTTCTTCCTAGCAGCAGTGCACAAAATGCTTGGCGAGAAAGTCTCTTGGGTCTTTTTCTTGCTCGTTTAAAAATTGAGCCCGGATTTCTTGCCATAGATTCAACTTGCTCCAATCGGGAATTTTTGCGTGCCGATTTTGGCCGGTGAGAAAGGGATTGGGCAAGAATATAGTAAGCATCTGCTGATTTGCACCATTGAAAAACCGCAACCCCCAAGAGACCGGCTCTAGATCGGGGTTCAAGATTCTATAGAGTTCTGCTCGACTGGCTTTTCTATGCTTTCGCAGTTTCTCGCTAGTGGGAAATTTCTTTGAGCCAAAATTATCACCAATGCAAAGATGAAAGTGCATTTGCTCACCAAAGGTGACTGTGAGGTAGCCGTCAAGGAGCTTCATGCTGGTTGGTCGGCAGGGTGGTGCAATCTCTAGCACTGAGCCTTGAATTAATATACCGAAGTTTATTTCGCTCCAATGTTCGAACACAAGAGTAAGCAGTTCAAAGAGCTCTTGCTCGCCATGGGGCAGCTGAAGTATTTCAATGTTTCCTGTACCTTCTTCGTAAGCTGATTCGTACTTGTGCTCTCTCTGAGAGGTGGCCGCATAATTGTTCTTCTGGCTGTTTTCTTGAGCATTGCTAGTTGTCATAAAATTGTACTGAGAAATGTTTTATTGGACTCGTTCTGATTTTGTCTGATGTAACTGACTGCCAAACGACCGGAGCGTTTATTGGCAGTTTTGGATCGAAAACCTAGAAGAAAATGCATCCGGTGTCCTGGTTTGGCACGTACTGTGACAATTTTCTAGCAAATGCATTCTGAAAATTTGCTTCTAAGTGATGTTTCTACCTATTTCAAATATCAGTCTATTTAAAGTTACTTCCATTACCCTATCCCATTGGGCCGGTGAGAATAACAGGCCGAAAGTTAGCTGCTGCTTAGTTTGGAGATGACTGCTAGCACGCCTAGCGCAGATTGTGACTTGTGGCTTTGAGCTGAAATTACAGACGACCATGCATTAATGCGGCTGCAACCTTCGGATTCGAGGGAAAGTAGAAGTGAACATAACTCGCCGTGATGTTGCCATGTTGATAAATGGCCTCGCCCGCTTTCTCGTCAAATTTAGCTTGGGCCCTTGCTGTCGCCTTTAGGGGCGTGGTCAGTTCTGAATAATGAAATGTATGGCCGCGAATCTCTCCTTGCTCTGTTTCCCAATATTGGTGGCCGAGGGCAGAAAGCCGTTTGTTCATTTTCGCATCGCTAGATATCAATCCAGCTAGGGCAAACTTTTGCCCGTTCAAGTCAGTGAGAGTGTCAAGTAAATAGAGCATGCCACCGCATTCTGCATATATTTTTCCACCGCAGGCAACATGATGTTTTAAAGCTCTAATTGGGCGGCTATTTCTTGATAGTTGCTCCAAGAAAAGCTCAGGATAGCCACCTGGGAGATAGATGCTATCTGACTTGTCAAATGCTTGGTCTTCTAGTGGTGAAAAGAAGCTTAGCGTCGCGCCCATTTCTTCAATCAAATTGAGATTGGCTTGATAGATAAACGAGAATGCTTTATCTTTCGCTACTGCAATTTTCTTGCCTTGCAATAATGGTTCAATTGGTCCAGTTGAGCCTGGGGTGAATGGTGTTAGTGGTGGCATATTGCTCAATTTTGTTTCTGCTATCGCTTGGCTAGCGGCATCTAATTGCAGCTCTAGGCTATCTAACTCTGCTGCTTGCACTAGCCCGAGGTGGCGGCGAGGAAGGACAAAGGAATCGTTTCGTCTAATTGAGCCAAGAAAGTTTGAGCTGCTTGCCAGCATAGAAGTCTCAATTATGGTGTTGTGTTTATCGCTTGCCACTTTATTAGCAATGATGCCCCAGAAATTTAGACTGGGCCAAAATTGTGCTAGGCCTGCTGCTACTGCTGCTATGGTTTCTGCCATTCCCGACGCATCAATTACCGCTGCAACTGGTAGATTGAAAAGTTTTGCCAGGTCTGCAGTAGACGGATGACCGTCAAATAGACCCATGACCCCTTCTATAAGAATCAGGTCGAATTGAGCAGCCGCATCGAACAGTTGGGCGCGGCAACGCTCAACTCCGACCATCCAGAGATCAAGATGGTCGACTCTTTCTCTAGAGGCAATTTCTAAGATCATCGGGTCTAGATAGTCTGGGCCTACCTTGAAGACTTTAACGCGCTTACCCCTATTGGTATGAAAGCGAGCCAAGGCGGCTGTCAGCATGGTTTTGCCTTGGTTCGATGCTGGTGCTGTAATCAGTAGAGTTGGGCACGATTGAGATGTCTGCAATTTACCTAAAATTCCACTCCCCGTTGTGCTTTTATGCCTTGTTCTTTGTAAGGATGTTTGACTGGCTTGATTTCTGAAACCAGGTCAGCACAATCTATTAGCTCTGGTGGTGCGTGTCTTCCAGTTACCACTACGTGCAAGTCTTTTGGACGGTTATTAAGAGTATTTAGGACTGTGTCTAGGTCTAGATATTTGTACTTTAGGATGACATTTAACTCGTCAAGAATAATCATCTGATAGTGACCTTCAGTGATCATTGTTTCGGCTAGTTGCCAGCCTTTTGCTGCTGCTGCTCTATCGCGCTCAAGATCTTGAGTATTCCAGGTGTAGCCTTCACCTACTGTGTGGAAGTCGCAATTTTCGTGAACGCCGAGAAATTGTCGCTCGGCTGTGGCGATGGCACCTTTGATGAACTGTACCACCCCGAGTTTGAGTCCATGGCCGAGCACCCGCAAACCCATGCCAAAAGCAGCGGTACTCTTGCCTTTGCCAGTGCCTGTATTGACAATTAAGAGTCCTTTTTCTGCTGTCGCTTGGGCCAGTTTTGTTTCAAAAGCTACTTTGTGTTTTTCAGCCTGTCTTTTGTGAGTTTCAGCGTCTATCTTTGACATTCAACTATCCTGTTATGAGAAATTTGAGGCGTTAGCTAGAACCAGTTTTTCTTAGTTGTTTTTCTTAGTACCAAGTTTTATTGGTATGTTCGATCAACAAACGCACGGCTGCCTCTCGCTCTAACTCGTATCCAATCAAAACAAGTTGGCTAACACTTTGGCTATGATCATGTTGGTGGTCTTCTGCATTGTTGTGATCACGGTTATGATTATGTTCATGCTCTCTTTTATGATCATGATTATGGTGACCATGTGCTAGCACAAGTTCTGGTTCGAGTTTATGCTCGATTTCTCCCATTCCAGTCGAGGTAACGATACGTTCCCTCACTCCTTGAATAAGTAAAGGCTCGGCCATTCCCTGGCATTTGACAAAGCCCTTTACTCTTAGCAGCGGCAGCTCAGTAGCAATTATTTCGAGAGCTTTTTCTAGTAGTTTTCGCTCTTGGGCTTCTTCGCTGCTTAAGCAGAATGAAAGCCAGGCGGGATCTTCTTGGTGTAAGTGTTCATGGGTTGAAATTCCATGCTCGTGGGCACCTAAAGCGCCGTGTGAATGACCGTCGGCATTGGTTTGTGATAATTCATGATTGTGAGATATTTTGCTAGTAACCCCAGGTATGTGTTCTAGGGCTCTAAACTCATTTAAGTGCAGGCCGAGGCAGAGTCTGCTATCGAGTTTACCGTGCCAGGCTGGTTCGATGAAACGCACTTGTGGTGCAAGATTTCGTACATTGTTCTCGGCTGTTTCTAGCTCTTGGCTGGTCAGTTTGTCGATCTTGTTTAAGACAACAATATCGGAAGCGAGAATTTGGCTGGTGAATACTTCAGCGATGGCTTCGCTAGTTGAATCAGAGTTTCTTAAGAACAACGGTGTGTCGAGCAAGGCTAAGGTGGCATCGAGGTTAAAGTGTTCGATTAGTTCTTCGTGATGTAATGCCTCGATAACGGCAGTTGGCACTGCTAGGCCGGAGGTCTCAATCAAAACATGGTCATAGAGTGACTTGTTTGAAGCGATTTCAAGCATTGTTTGCATGAAGATATCGCCTTGATAGGCAATCAGGCCGCCGCCTAATTTGTACAGTTGTGATTGTCTATGTGAAGGCTGAAGGGCACTGCTAACCAGAATATCGTCAACTGAAACTATGCCGAATTCGTTGATGACGATAGCAAAGTTTATATTTGGTTCCGCCAAAACTAGATTAGACAACAAAGTTGTCTTACCAGCACCGAGAAATCCAGTGAAAATTGTAACTGGTAATTTGCCTTGCATTCTATACTCCTAAAGTTTTTAGTGCTGTGATTAAGTCGTTAACTGTGTTCGTGCTTAAGGCCAAGCTATTGGTTGCCTTCGTGTGGTTAGTTTGGGCTGGTCGTTTGACTACCAGTAAAGGAATACCGAGTGCTTTTGCTGCTTCTAGTTTTTCTGGGGCTCCGCCAGCAGTGCCAGAATCTTTGGTAATCACGCCGTCTATTTGCCATTGCTTCCACAGGGCTTCGTTGAAGGCTTGGCTAAATGGACCTTGCATGGCACAGATGTGAGAGTTGGGAATGCCCAACTTTAAGGCGTGTTCAATTGTTTCTTGATCAGGAATTAGGCGCAGGAACCAAAGACAACTTTGGGCCCCTGGTGCACCAAGATAATTTTCTAAATCTTTAGAGCCAGTGGCTAGAAAAATGCGTTTGCCTAATGTCATCGCTTTGATGGCCGCTTCTTCTGGGCTATCACAGAGAATTACGCCGGGTGCCAGTTGGTCTGCTAGTGTGCTATCTCTCTCAAGGCGTAAGTATGGTATCTCTAGCTCAGTGCTAATTTTGGCTAGCTGATTCGAGATTTTTTCTGCGTAGGGATGAGTGGCATCAACAAGTGCTTTGCATTGACGCTCTTTGAGTAGGTTTTTTCTCTTCTCTTCGCCTAGTCGCCCGCTGATAACATGAGCACCAGCTATTGTTTTTGAGATTTTTTCGCCATAGCTTCCGGCCACAGATAGCACTATTTCGCGTCCGCTTGCGCCTATTTGACGAGCTGCTTCATTGCCATCGCTAGTGCCAGAAAATATCCAGACGGCATTTAATGGTGGCTCTGCTTGAAGGGCAGATTCTGGAACATTCTCTAATTTGGTGCTTGAGTCAATATCTGATTCCCAGCTTCCATAACCTCGCGGGGTGAAGATCCAGTCGCGCTTCTTTTGGGTGAAGCGGTTGCCGATAACCAGAGTAGTGAGCATGTCAAACTTTTGTTGTCGCAGTTCAGCCAAGGTCGCAATATAGTTCGTTTGCCCTGGGCGATAGGCGTTTCTTACCACTCCACAAAGGGTTTTGCCGCTCTTGCTTTCAAGCAGTATATCGAGAACACGATAGACACCCTCTTGCCGGCGCTCACTTTGCACGTTGTAGAGAACGCAGCAAAGATCAGCGCTAGCAATTGCTCTGGCCCGTTCTTCTATCCACTGAAAAGGACAGAGCAGGTCTGACAAACTTAAAGTGGCAAAATCATGAGACAGTGGTGAGCCCAGTATAGAAGCGCAAGAATTTGCTGCAGTGATACCGGGAATAACTTTGACGGCAAACGTATCTTCTTCGGCCATCAATTCGAAGACTAGCGCTGCCATGGCGTAGATGCCGATGTCACCACTAGAAATTAGAGAGACTACTCTGCCCCCTCGGGCTGCTTTGATAGCTGCTTCAGCGCGCTCTTTTTCTTGGGTTAGGGGTGTCGTGATAACTTCTGTGCCAGCAATAAAAACTCTGATCCAAGTCAAATACAGTTCATATGAAACTATCAAGTCACTATGACGCAGAGCGTATTGAGCAGCTTTAGTAATGTGTTCTGCATATCCTGGTCCAACAGAGACCAGATTGAGGCAACCGCTCAAGTCGTAATCCTCCTGCTGTCTTCAACCATTGCTAGGGCGACACCTTTGTGGGTTGTCTTAGCTAGAATTAGTTTGCCACGGGGGCTTGCCATTAAGGCACAGGGCTCGCAGACACAGTCTAGTCCAATCGTTTTCATTACATGTGCGGACGTGGTTGTGCACCACTGCCTTGCGGCTATGTCTTGTTGTTTGAAAATGCGCATGGGAATAGCGTTGGTTTTGCAAAATTCAATTAGACCTGGCTCAGCAGCCTTTAGTTCTATGGTGGCGATTTCGCGGATCTCAGAGAGACTTCTTTCCTTTAGCGCAAGCTTGACAGCTTCGGTAATAGTCTCTGCTGTTACGCCTAAACGGCAGCCCAGACCGAGTACAAGAGGCTTTAGGCTATCGCTTGCGGTGGTGACGACAGGTACGGCTCCTAGCAGTATAGAGCTGACCTTATAGGCAAGCTCATTGCCACCACCTTCGTGCCCTCCGACCAAGCTAACGGCAAAAGAGCCGGCCTCATCGACTACGACTAAACAGGGGTCGTATTGCTTGTCGTCTAATAGCCCTTGAAGGTAGCGCACTGCTATTCCGGTGGTGCCCACGAAGACCCAGGCAGAAAAAGAGCGATAGCTGGCTCTAAAGAGATCTTGTGCTTTAGAGTTTTCGAGCCATGGTCGAAAGATAACAGCACTGAGACTGGTAGCTAATTCTAGCCCGATCTCCTCAGATTCTTTGCGCACCATCCAGATAGCGGTTCTCATTATCTTCCTTCTTGCTTATAGCGAGTCTTGCTTAACGCGAGCCCTGCGAAATTTATGACTGTAGTGCTTAGAATAGAGACTTGAAGCTGCCTCAATGTCGCTATCTAGCACGGCGCCGACGATTAGCATGGTGGTGAGCTTCCAGTCTTCAACTTCGACTTCTTCAAGAAGCTTGTCTAGGGTGCTTCTATGCTCTCTTCTGTCTGGCCAGGTCGACCGGTAGACGAGGGCAACTGGGGTCGATGGCGGATAGTGTAGAAGTAGGTCTTGGACTATTTTTGTCAGGTGTGGCCCCGAAAGAAATATGCACATAGTGGCTTTGTGACTGGCTAGAAGTGCTATCGATTCAGTATCTGGTACGGCTGAGGCTCGGCCACTTACCCTGGTTAAGATAATAGTCTGGGATATAGCTGGCTTGGTTAGTTCACAGCCAATCTCTGCCGCAGCTGCGGTGAAAGACGATACTCCTGGAACAATCTGCCAGCTAATGTTGGCTTTGTTTAGGCGAGCAATCTGTTCTGAAATTGCCCCGTATATCGCCGGATCACCAGAATGCAGTCGGGCCACGTCAACGTCGTTGGCTTTGGCTTGGAGGTAGTGCTCCATTTGTTGGTCAAGATCAAGATGGGCAGTGTTGACGATGAGAGCATCGTCGCAGCAGTGCTCTAAAAGTGCCTCAGGTACAAGCGAGCCCGCATATAGAACCACTTTTGCTTGAGAGAGGTAGCGGGCTCCGCGCACTGTAATTAAGTCATAGGCGCCTGGACCAGCTCCAATAAAATATACTTTCATGCTTGACTCTCCTGCTGGTTATCGTTGTTGTTCGCTAGTTGACTGGTCGTTACTTTCTCTTCCTTTTCTGCGTTCTGCGCCTTCTGTTCCTTCTGTTCCTTCTCTCCCATTTGCTCGCCCAGCCAGGTTTGTTCTGGCGGCTCCTTGCGAATTAGCATTGTTGCCAGATAGCCATTGTGTTCTGCTATCGCCGTTGAGCCCGAGTCAAGGCTAGCTGTCAGCATGTCCGCTAGGGTTGAGGTAATTTCTCCAGGTAGCCCTAATCTGCTTCCAAACACGCAATTGGCTTCAATTTGCATTTCTTCGATCGTTTTCAACACCATTGGTAGTCGTTTACCGATTTTCATCAAGACTACGATGTCATGGCTTTCTATTTCGAACCGTAGTTCCTCTGCGCTATCTGGACACGGCAAAATTAAGAGCCTCTCTTTACCTTGGCCAAGTGGCCAGTGAAATTTTGCTGCCAGAGTCGTGTATGAGGTGATTCCTGGAAACGTCGTTACAACGATATCTGGCAGCCGTTCTTTTAAGGCCATTACCGTATAACTGTAAGTCGAATAGGTTAGTGCATCACCGATGGTGAGGTAGGCAACATTTTTTCCTTCTTGTAATTTTTCAGCAATGCGCGAGGCTAGCCGGTGGTAGTTTTGTAGAGCTTCTGCTCGGTCCTCTTCCATTGAATATTCGATTGTTTCGAAGCAATCATCATCAATATCTAGTGCGCTTACGCAACGCTTTGCCACGCTGTAGCTTGCACTTTTAGCCTTGGGGCATAAAATAAGCTGACAATTTTGTAATGCTTGCACCGCTAGTAGTGGTAAAAGATCTGGCTGCCCTGGGCCTACACCTACCCCGAAGAACTTGCCATAACTTTTAGTTTTAGTGATATTAGTGGCGCCAATGCTTTTAGTTTCAGTCATACTGATGCTCGCAACATTTTGCCGCTCATATTAAAGAGCCTCACCTGAAGGTTTTTAACTCGCTTGAGCCGCTGTTCTACTTTCATAGCAATTGCTTCTTCGACCGCCTGCCAAAGGCGTTCGGAATTTGCTTGGTCAATATCTGGATTTTCTATAATTGCTTCGACAGTATTGGCATTATTCATTGACTTTACGAGGTCGCTGCTAAAGCCAATTGATTGTGCAGTCGTAGCAACGGCGGTTGTGGCCATGGCGCTCTTGCTTGAATGTGTATCCCAAACGCCGTCTAAAATTTTGGCTAGTTTGCCAGGGTGTCCTAGAAGCCATAGCTCATCAAGCTCTTGGTTTACTTCTTCTAGATAGTCAACTGTATAGTCGAGAGCAAAGCCAATGAAATTTGAGATGTGAACCAGCTTCTTGCCGCTTATACCAAGCTGTTGCTTGGCAAAATTGAGCCCAATGTTTCCTGGCAAGTAGGCTACTTTGCCTAGCTGGGCCAGGGCCACTCTTATATAAACTTCAATTGATGCTTGATAGGCTGCTAAAGACATGGGCTCGACTATGCCGGTGGTGCCTAATATTGAGATGCCACCAACTATCCCAAGGCGAGGATTAAACGTCTTCTTTGCGATTTTCTCTCCGTCCATGCAACCTATTTCAACATCGAAGCCAATATTAAAGCCAATATCAGGGTCTAGGTTCATCTCGTCTTCGAGGCTTTGTCTAATCATTGCTCTTGGTACCGGATTTATGGCCGCCTCTCCAATAGCAACACGCAGACCGGGTTCTGTAGCTACTCCAACACCGTCACCGGCAAAGAACCGCAACTGCCGTAGGTCGTTTCTCTTTATGATGGCAACTATGGTGGCGCCGTCGGTTTGATCTGGGTCATCACCGGCGAATTTAATTACCTCTGCTTTGATTGCTCCATTGGCTAGTCTTTCGATGGCTGCTATTGGCACCATTAGCGAACAAGCTTGGGCTTGGTTGGGTAGACGCACGGCCACCGTTTCAAGCACCTCTTCATAAAGCAGAAAGTGCGCCGCTGCCTTTACTGCTGCTGCTGCGCAGGTGCCTGTGGTGCGTCCTCTTCTCAGGCCATTTTGGGCCCTTTCTTCTAGATTGAAAAGCAAGTTGTCTGCCATACCTACACTCTTAAGCTCACTTTGGCTGCGCATTCGATCAACATTGCGTTCAGAACTGCTGCGGCCCAAGGAGAGCCGCCGCTTGTGCCAAAATTTGTAATGCGCGGCACTTGCATACATTTGCTCAGTTTTACTTTAGCGGCTTCAGTGCCGACGAAACCAACCGGCAGACCTATTAACAGTTGGGGGCGCCAGTGTTGCCCTTCAATTAGTCTGACAGCCTCTACCACTGCAGTGGGGGCATCACCGATTGCCACAACGACATCGTTGCCGAATTTTTCAAAGGCCATTCTAATGCCCGCTGCTGACCTGGTAATACCAGTGTCACGTGCTAAGAGATAGGCTTCTTGGTCATGAACGCCGCACCAAGAAGTGATTGAAAGAGATTGCAACAAAGCTCTTTTTATTCCGCTTTCAACCATGGTGACGTCTGTTACGATGCGTCTGCAGCGCAGTAGTGCCTTAACCCCAGCTTCTGCTGCCCCGCTAGAAAAATAGAGAGTTTCTGGTACTTTAAAGTCGCCAGAGGTATGAACTAATCTCATGGCTATGGCTTTTGTTAGACCTTCGTAGCTAGACCAGTCTCTGCCATTTTCAATAATGGCCATGCTCTCAGCCTCAATTGGGTGGGGCTCGTATGCACTTGTTATTTTGGCCTGTTCTTCGTCTCTTTCTTGTCTTTCTTCTCTTGCGGGCTTGATGTGATTGCTCTTTTGGGCTTCACCTAATTGCTTTTCAAAACCAATTATTTGCACTCTATATTTGCATAGTGAACAGTCCATGGTGGCCCGTCCGGCTACACCTTCTTCTGCTCGTTCGGCAAATACCCGGGCTAAGCTTGGGTGCACACCCATATAATGGCTCGTCAATACTTCTATCTCGGGGTGCCTGACAGCTAGTGCAGCAGCAGCTTCTCGTACCCTTTTAACCAAGACCCCGTTGAAGAGTAAAAATGGCATAACTATAATTCGCTTATGACCCAGCTTGGCCGCTGCTTTTAAGCCATCAGCAACCAGTGGTTTTGCTGTTCCGGAATAGCAAACAAAGGAGGTGCCGAAGCCCATACCCTCTTCCAGCATGCGGCAGAGTTTTGAGATTTCAGAATTGGCATCAGGATCTGATGTACCCCGACCGACAATAATGAGGCAGGTCTCTGCCCTTCGCACCGATTGTTGAGCCGTGCTCTCCGCTTGAATAATGCGCTCTCTAGCTAGGTCAAGCAAAAGTGGATGGAGATCCATTGCCGCACCGTAGTGGATATCAATTTGGGGAAACTCTTGTCTTAGGCCGTTTAGCTCTGCGGGCATATCGTTTTTGGCGTGAGCTGCGGCAAACAGTAAGGCTGGCACCACGACAAGCTTTTTAGCGCCTGCTTTGATACTGGCCCGCACAGCTTCAGCAATTGTAGGCTGGGAGAATTCCAGGTAGCCGTGGTGTAGGGGCCGTCCTCCTAGCTGCTCACGCAAGAGCTCGACCATTTGCTCGAATTCTTTTACGCCTTCTTGATCGCGGGTGCCGTGGCCAGCTAGGACGACGCTGTAGGTTTCGGTAGCAGTTTTTGTCATAGACCGCGCGTCTCACTTCGAGCTGTTTTAATTGCTAGTGTTTCAATTCCTAGTGTCTCGGTGCTCACTATCTGGGCATTTTTACTGGAAACTTCAGGGAAAATTTGACTGGGGAAGGGCTGTTCTGCCCGAATTAGAACAATGCTCATGTCTGAGAATTTGCTGGCGTCGATTTTGGCGCTGAAGCTATAGGCTAAATCAAGTGCATCTCCGCTGCCAGAGATGCTCCAGAGTCGACCGAGAGTGCCGCTCCAAGAAGCTTCTCTCATGGTGAGGTTCTCCCAGACTTCAACTGGCAGCTCAGAATCGAGTCCTTCCATCAGTAAGTAGCCTGCTATCTGCTCGGGCATAAAATCCCATGGCCTTGGAATTACTATGGCGTTGCGTCTTAATCTGAGACTTTGCCGTAAGTGTTCCTTGAATGGCTCTAAATCACCCCGTCGATGAAATGTGACAAAGCTTGTTTCGTCAAAACAAACTTTGGCTTTGCTGGCTAAAATTTGCGCTGACGATATTCCCGGCAAGGTCTCCACTTCATGCCCGCAGGCTTTTTCTACGCGCTCTAAATATTGAAAACCACTAAAGTGAATGTCACCCATGAAAGCAACAATGCATTTTTTTCCTCGATGGTGCAGAGCGGCAACATCATCAAGCTTGGCTGTTTGATTGCGGTAGGTCATAGCGATAATTTCAGCATCTGCTGCAATTACTGGGCTTATTATGTTTAACACAGCATCGAAACCGGCCACAACCTCTGCATCTTGAACGGCTTGAAGCACATGTTGGGTGATAAAGCTGAGATTGCCTGGCCCAATGCCAACGCATCTGATCATCGTATTAGTCCTTCAAGAGTTTGCTGATTGTTGGCGCTAGAATTTTTGGCGTTAAAATTATTGACGCTGAGATTATTGGCGCCAAAATTATGATTGAAAGTTGGATTTGTGTTCGCTGCTACGCTTACCACTGCGCCGATGATGATAATTGCTGGTGCGGCTATGCCTTGTTCTGTAACCGCTTTCGCCAGGGCACCTAAGGTGCTGGTTAAGCTGCGTTGGCTGGTTAAGGTGCCATTTTCTATTACTGCGGCTGGCATGCTGTCTGCCATGCCACAGTCTTGCAAGGTCTGGCATATTTCGCTAATACGGGCTATTCCCATATAAATTACTAGGGTGGTACCACTTTCAACCAGTGCCCGCCAGTTTTGTTTGTCTGCCGAAGCACAAGAGTGGCCGGTTATGAAAGTGGCACTTTGCGCCACACCCCTGTGAGTGATGGGTATTCCTATTGACGCTGGGGCAGCTATACCAGCCGTGATACCGCTGATGATTTCAAAGGGAATTTCATTTTGAGATAGCATCTGAATCTCCTCGCCTCCGCGACCAAATACAAAGGGGTCGCCACCCTTTAGTCGACCGACGATTTTGCCAAGCTTTAGTTCAGATAGAAATAATTCTTCGATTACTTCTTGAGAGATTGAATGGCGACCTGGTTTTTTACCGACCGGAATAATTTTGCAGTCGGATTTTGCAAAGTCTAAAACTTGACGATTTACCAGATCGTCTATTAGAAGTACTTCGCAAGCACCTATTGCTCGCACTGCTCTTAGGGTTAGGTATTCGATGTCGCCCGGACCGGTGCCAATCAGGTAGGCTCTTGGCTGTGCGCCGCCAATTTTGCTCAACTTAGTTTGCTCTTTGACTAGGCGCAAACCTTTTGCCAATCTCCCTTCCATTATTCCTAATTCCCTTTGATACCGTTGCGATTTTGGCGACCGTTGAGGCATCTTCTTACAATCAATGAGAGGCTTTCTACCGACAGAGTACTGAGCGAGACATATTCGCCGTTTATTTTTTGAGCTAATTCTCTAGCTCGACCGAGACGTACAAAGCCTGCTTCAGTATCAATAATGATAGTGGCCAGCTTTTTCTCTCTGAGTTTCTCTGCTATGACAATAGTCTCTTGCCAGGCGTCGCCCTCCGCCTTTATGGCTACGTTTGCTTTGCCGTCAGAAAGTAGCACTAATAGCGGTTCACCTTCTTGGAGTTTGAGGTTAGTAAGCATTGTTTCTACTAGGCTGAGCGCGCTTGGTAGCGGTGTTCGTCCCCCAGTTTCTGCAGCGGCGATCAGTTCTTCTGCTTTTTCGATGCTGCGAGTTGGTGGTAGCAATAATTTTGCACTGCTACCGGCAAAAGTAATTAGAGCTATTTGGTCTCTTTTCTGATAAGCGTTAGCTATTAGTTCTTTGATTGCACCTTTAACTAGTTCCACACGCTTCAGTGCTGCCATAGAGCCAGAACAATCGACGGCGAAAATTACTAAATTTGCGCTATGGGCTTGTGTTTGTTTTTGGTGGAGGTCTTGTTTCGATATTTGCACCGTACCATTCCGTACCAGAGAGTGTTTAATGGTGGTATTAATGGCGATGCTAGTGGGCGCAGTGTCTGGTTTGTCTCTTAGATGCCGCCCCCTGCAACTGCTGCCAGAAGGGGCATGCTGCCCAATCAGATTTGACTTCGAGACTTGATTATCTTCTGTCTCGATACTGAGGTGATTGGCTAGCTCTTGGGTCGCAAATACTTGATTTTCGGCTGCTGTATTTTCGTTGTTTTCTTTGTCTTTCTCTTTTGTTTGCTCATGTTCGCTATAGAGCTCAATATTGCTTTTTTCAGTAACTCCTTTTTCAGTAGTTGGTGAGGTGTTTGCCTCTGCTTCCGCTTCCGCCTTTTTTAGTTGCTCTTCTAATTTGTTTTCGTCTATTCCGCAGCTTTCACCCGGTTTAGTTCTCTTTCTGTGTGGTAAAACTAAGCGAGCGGCTGTGCTCAAGTCAGAAACAGTGACATGTACTCTTTCGTCTAGGGCTGCAATTGTTTTAGCTACTTGACCCATAACAATATCTGCTCTGAGACTGGCGATACCCATTTCAGAGCAAATTGTGCTTATGATAATCAACATAGATTCGGAGAGAGTTATGTTTCGCACTAACTCTCTAGCTTTAATAATCCGACTGCGCATCTCTGCTTGTGCTGACTGATACTGTTGGCAGAACTCTTTTGGAGATTGATCAAAAGCAATTCGGCGCCCAACAACCAGAGCACGAGTATTGGGATCGCTTGGGGCTTTAACTTGCACCATAAGACCGAACCGATCTAGCAATTGCGGTCTCAAATCGCCTTCTTCTGGATTCATTGTGCCAATCAGTGTAATCTTGGCCGCATGCGATATAGAAAAACCTTCTCTTTCAACGACGTTTACACCCATTGCTGCTGCATCAAGCAGTAAATCGACAAGATGATCTGCTAACAGATTTATTTCATCGATGTATAAAACTCCTCTATTGCTCGCTGCCAGGAGGCCCGGTTGAAAAGCTTTTTCGCTTTTGGTTAGCATTTTATCTAGATCAAGTGTGCCTATCAGGCGCTCTTCTGTTACACCTAGAGGCAGATTGACAAAAGGAACTGGCATAGATATTGGTTCATTCGATTGAGGCGAATCTGCACAACTAGCAATTCCGTTACTCTCAACATCAAGTTTTCTCGTGGTCTGGCAGATATCACAGGTAATAGCTGGCATATTTGCTTCGCAGTTATAGCGACAGCCCAGTTTTTTTGTAATGGCGGGCATTACCTCTGCTATGGCACGAGCAGCTGTACTTTTAGCGCTGCCTTTGTCGCCACGAATGAGCACACCACCGACATTGGGGCTTACTGCGCAAATCGTCAACGCCAGAATAAGGTCTTCTTGGCCAACTATTGCCGAAAGTGGATAGAGCGGTTTCATACTATTTGCTTATCCCCCTGCTCTCTGTTCTTTGTTTGTTCGTACTTTTCTTGTTCTTCTTCTAGTCGGCCTTCAAGCAATGCTTCGCTTTCAAGAAAAATAGAATGTAGTCGACCGAGAGTTTGAGCTTTGGCTGCCCAAAGCCCGCGTTCTTTGGCTTCTATTAAACGTTCTGAAATCGTCCTTAATGCCCAAGGGTTGCTCTTTTCAATAAATTCTCGAACTGATTGTTTGAAAAGGTATTCTTGAGCCACTTGTTCATACATCCAATCGTCCATAATGCGTGCCGTAGCGTCGTAGCCAAACAAATAGTCTACAGTCGAAGCTAGTTCGAGGGCACCTTTGTAGCCGTGTTGAGTGATGCCGCTAATCCACTTCGGATTTACTACTCTTGTGCGAAATACTCGATAAGCTTCTTCCTTTAGATCTCGCACTTTGCTGGCCGCAGGGTTGCTACTATCACCGAAATATTGTTTTGGGCTTCTTCCTGTCAAGCTACGAATGGTTGCAATCATGCCGCCATGAAACTGTAAATAGTCATCACTATCAAAGATGTCATGTTCGCGGTTGTCTTGATTGTGGATGGCTATTTGCACAGCAGCCAAACTAGTGGCGAAGTCTTCTCTGGCAGCTATTCCACCGGCCTCTCGGGTGTACGCATAGCCACCCCAATTGAGATAGGTACTGGCGAAATCACTATCGTCTTTCCAATTTTTTTCTTGTATCAGACCCAATATTCCTGCACCGTAGCTTCCTGGCTTGGAGCCAAAAACACGATAGACAGCCCTTTGCGAGGCTTCTTCTGCTGATATTCCTGTGGCCAGAAGCTGATTTTCATTTAAGTGAAAATGCTTGCGCACAAAGTTCATCTCAGCTGGTTCATCGAGAGCAATGACGAGCTTGACTGCATCATCAATTAAGTTGATGAGATGGGTAAAGGCATCGCGGAAGAATCCACTTATGCGAGTAATGACATTGATGCGTGGGCGTTTTAACTCACTCAATTCTATGACTTTAAGCCCGACGACTCTGCGACTTTCTGACTGCCACTCTGGCTCTACGCCCATAAGATAGAGAATCTGAGCAATGTCATCGCCACCGGTGCGCATGGCGCTTGTGCCCCACGCCGTGATGCTGACGCTTTCTGGATATGAGCCGTTTTCTTTCATGTAGCGACTGAGGACTTGCTCAGCTAACTGTTTGCCCACTAGCCATGACGATTTTGACGGCAGGCTGCGTGGATCAACGGAATAAAAATTTCTACCAGTTGGTAGGATATGAGCCATTCCGCGGGTTGGTGCTCCGCTTGGTCCTGCTGCAACAAATCCACCAGATAGAGCTCTGAGAATGCTGTTTATCTCCTCGCCAGTGGCTCTCAGGCTCGGCACCAGTTTACGCACCACATAGCTCAAAACTAGTTCAATGTCAGCTGTGTCTTTTGTGTGTTCTGTATCTTTTGCAGTTTCTGTGCCTAAAATCGACTCTGTTGCCAGAGCGGCCGACTGTTCAGAGAAACCAAAATCGGCAAGTTTTGAAAGTAATTGCCAGGATAGCTTGTTAATTTCTTCAATGAAGTCGCTGGCTGTGACTAGCTCGCGTTTGCAATGGTCTTCTAATAGCGAGAACTTTTTATCGAGCTTTTGACCTGGGTGGCTAAGGAGGGCGTCTAGGTTGACGCCAAAATAAGCACCAATCGCTGCCGGAAGTGAGGGGGCATCGAGATTTGGTAGTCTTGTTAAGGCCACGAGCATGTCGGTAAGAGCGTCGCCTTCTGGTACTTGACCTAATATATGCAGACCGCCTCTAATTTCGGCCGCACCAAGTTCGCAGAGATAGCCGTCAATTTCTTGAATCAGGTGAGAAATTTTGACAGCGTCCATGCTCGCCAAGCTTGAGGGAATTCCCTCTTGATTCAATTCTAGTTGCCCTTGATGACTATGTGGGTGCTCATGCCCATGCTCGTGGTCATGGTCGTGATCATGTTCATGTTGTTCATTGCTATGTTCATGTTCATGTTCGCTTAGTTCGTGACCTATTAGTGCTTCCAAATCGTGATTCAAGCTAGCTTCTTGCACCAAGTCCCAAATTTGCTTCTGTAGCAGTGGCAATTTAGCGGGGTCGAGCAATTCCACCTGATAGTATTCGTCTACCAGCTGTACTAGTTTGGCAAGTTCGCCGTAAGTATCGGCCGTTGTCATCGGTGGCGTCAGGTGATCAACAATCACGGCATGACTTCTTCGCTTGGCTTGCGTGCCTTCACCCGGGTCATTGATGATAAATGGGTAGATTAAGGGAGTATCGCCAAAGAGGGCATCGGGGAAGCATTCTTGTGATAGGCCTACGCCTTTGCCCGGTAGCCATTCAAGAGTACCGTGTTTGCCAACGTGCACTACGGCATCAGCTTTGAACTTTTCATTGATCCACTGATATACGGCTGCATAATGGTGAGTGGGTGGTAAATCTGGTTTGTGATAAATAGCGTTTGGGTCCATGCCATAGCCCCTTGGTGGCTGCAATATCACCACAGCGTTTCCAAGGCTAAGGCCTGCTATTAGTAGGTTATCGCCACTATCTAAATAGGCGCTACCTGGTGGTTCGCCCCATTGTGCCTTCATCGTAGCTTGCAGACTTAGTGGAAGGGCTTGGAAGAATTGAGAATATTCTCTTGGGCTTATTTTTCCCATGCAACTGCGTGTCTGTTTCTCACTCAAGAATGTTTCATCATAAGAGCAGAGATCAAGCAGAGAATGTATTAGCTCATCACCATTCTCGGGCAATTCAGCAATACTATAGCCGGCGGTTTTTAGTGATTTAAGTAGAAGCATTAGTGATGCTGGAGCATCTAGACCTACAGCATTGCCCACTTGTGAGGCCTTGGAGCTTGAGTTAGTGAGAACAAAGGCAATCTTTTTGTCTCTATTGGCCAGTTTTGCCAGTCTCACCGTGCGTGCAACAAGGCTGGCTAGCTTGCTAATGCGATCCGGCACTGTCTCATAAATGGTGGCACTAGAAACCTTATTAGATTCTGTTTTGCTAGGTGCAGTGCTTTCACAATCGTTGTTGCTGCGGAAGCAAATGGGATGGGTGATTATCCGACCGTCAAACTCTGGTAGTACCACATTCATAGCTGTATCAAGCGGGCTTAAGCCGCGATTTGAGTCTTGCCACTGCAGCCTAGTCATGGTGCTTGTCATAGCCTGAAAAACAGGCACTACAGAATCGGTTGAATCAAATGCCGAGGCTGACTTTGAATAATTATTCGAGTCAGTGGTTGAAAAGGAGGTAGTGTTAATTATGGCGTCGCACTTGATACCACACTGCTGCAGCATGGCATAGGCAAAAGGTAGGCCGCTGCTTTCGTCTATCGCACGCAGCGATGCGGTGTAGACTACTATCGCACCGATATTGTGCTCGGCTAGAGCACTTACCAGCTCATCAATAAAATTCGTGTTGCCGCAGAGCCAGTGGGCTCTGTAAAAGACAATGCCAACTATACCGAGATGGCGCTTATCCCTAAGTCTATCTAGTTGAGTTTCTGGCTCGTTATTTTCTTTTGAGTAAAAGCCGTGATTCGGCAACTCCTGTGGTTCAAGGTAACCATAATTAGTGAGCAATAATCGGTCTGATAAGAAGAGCAGACTTTGTACTAAGTTACTTTGGCCGCCTCCAGCAAAGTAGAGTCTGCTTGTTTCAAGAGTTTCGCTGTCAACAGTGGAAAGGCAAGCAAGATCGGCATTGGGCTCTCCTGCACCGCTTATAACTATTAGTGGAACTTGCTTTGTCTTGCAGAACTTCATGATCTCCGCCATCGCTGGTACGCTGCCAGAGTCGCCTAAGACGCGCATAACTACAACACTGGCTTTTGTCAGATGAGTACGAAGATCCTTTTCAAACTTCTTGCTGCTCTCGTGTTGTTGTAGGTCGATACCGAACACATTAGAGAAACCATCAGGCAAGCTATCTTTGATCTTCGCGAGCATCAAAAGATCGCTGTGAGCATGACTAAGCAGAAGTATTGTTTTAAGGCTATTGGGCATTCTCAGTCTTTTATAACTATAGAACAGCAATTATATTCACGGCGCTGTGCTACAAGACCAAGATTACTTATCTGTTCATTTGCTAAAAAGGGGTCGCGTGAACTGAGCTAAGATGTGATCGATTGCTAGATGCTCTTCCATGACATCCGCCACCATTTCAATATTTTTCAATCTGTAAGCAATATAGTCTGATTGTTGCGCTTCTTGAACTCCCGCCCAAGTAAGAAAGGAAGTTAGTGCTTCTGCTCGATCGAAAATGCCGTGTATATAGGTACCAGCTATTTTGCCGTCGGCAGATAGAGCCCCATCATCTCTTTGCTTCATTCGCACTAGTGGTTGAGCCAGAGCCGGTCCGCTCGAAACCCCCATATGAATCTCATAGCCACTAATAGTGGTGCCGTCAAGAGTTAAGGAGCCTGATACTCGTTGAAGATGCTTTTTCGGTAACATTTCGGTTGTTAGGTCAAGTAGCCCGAGACAATCTGACTCTTTGCAGCTGCTTTCAACTTCAGCTGGGTCGAAGAGAGACTTCCCTAACATTTGAAAACCACCGCAAATTCCCATTAATTTGCCGCCATAGCGCAGGTGTTGCAGTATCTCATCTACAAAGCCCTGCTCTTTCAACCAGGTCAAATCACGATTGACACTTCTTGAACCGGGAAGAATGATCAGGTCATTGCCCTTAAGTGTTCCCTGACTAGAAACAAATTGAAAGTCTACTTGTGGATGTAAGCTTAAGGCATCAAAGTCTGTAGAGTTACTGAGTTTGGGAAATCTTGGCACCGCTACCCTTAAGCGATTACTCTGGGGGCGCACGCTTGTGGCTATTGAAGAAAGGCTATCTTCTGCTTCCATATATAGACCTTCTATCAACGGAAGGACTCCCAGTACTTTTTTACCGGTGGTATTCTCTAACCATTCAATACCAGGCTGTAAGATGCTTATGTCACCGCGAAATTTATTAATGATGATGCCAACTATACGATTTTGCTCAGACTGAGTGAGCAGAGCGAGGGTACCAACAATTTGGGCGAAAACTCCTCCTCTGTCTATGTCAGCCACTAATACAACCGGGGCGTCAACCCTGCTATCTTCGGCGAAGCCCATATTTGCCAGGTCTCCTTCTCTCAAATTTATCTCAGCTGGGCTGCCTGCTCCTTCGACTACTATGCAATTGTATTTGGCAGCTAGTCGAGAGTATGATTCGATTATTCGATCTAAGACCTTCGGTTTGAAAAGGTGAAACTGCTGAGCGCTCATGTTTTCATGAGCCTTGCCATTGATAATTATCTGGGCACCACTGTCGGTCATCGGTTTCAGTAGCAGGGGGTTCATATCAGAATGTGGTTCTAGATCGCATGCCAGGGCTTGAGTTGCCTGGGCTCGACCGATTTCGCCACCATCTGATGTCACCGCGCTATTGAGCGACATGTTCTGGGGTTTGAATGGTGCGACAGAAAAGCCTCTACGCTTTAGAATTCGACATAGGCCGATTGCGACAAGGCTCTTTCCGGCGTTAGAGCTGGTACCTTGTATCATGATTGCATTTGTTTTCATATAGGAATTTTGACACGGATATGTTATTCATCGCATCTCGATTATTGAAGATGCCGTTGGCGCTATTATTAGATGACAAACTAGGAGAGCCTTCTGTCTATCACCCATTGACTGGCTTTGGCCGCCTTGCTCGGTGCAGTGAAAATTTCTTTCATTCAGGTTATGAACCTGGTTTTCGTAAAGCGTTGACAAATGTCTTAGGTGCTCTGGCTCTCGTAGCGGTAGTTGCACCGCCAGTTGCTCTAGCGCGGCTATTGGTAATGGCACCATTTATTGGCAATGTTTTTGAAATTTTCTTGCTGTATCTGACAATCGCCCCCAGCAGTCTAACGGAACACGCCGATGATGTTTATGCTGCCATGAGTTCAGGCGATCTCCTCCAGGCACGAATTTTAGTATCACGAATTGTCAGTCGCGATACTGAAGCTCTTGGCTTTAGAGAATTGTCTGCAGCAACTGTTGAATCGGTGCTTGAAAATGGTAATGATGCTGTTTTTGCAGCTCTATTCTGGTATTACATTGGCGGAGCACCCGGTGCTCTGCTTTATCGATTGGTAAATACTCTTGATGCCATGTGGGGCTATAGAAATAGTCGTTACCAAGATTTTGGTTGGGCTGCTGCACGGCTAGATGATCTTCTCAATTGGTTGCCCGCACGTTTGACTGCTTTGTCTTATTCGCTGGTGGGGGATAGCAACCAAGCCTTGACTTGCTGGCAGCAGCAGGGGCGGCAATGGTACAGCCCGAATGCGGGGCCAGTTATGGCTGCGGGCGCTGGTGCCTTAAATTTGACAGTTGGAGGAGACGCCGTCTACGGTGGATTGTCCAAGCACAGACCTTCGTTAGGCTGCGGTGACAAAGCTCAAGCTCGGGACATTCCTCGAGCAGTTAAACTAGTCCGGTCTTCGTTGCAGTTGTGGTCGATTCTCTCGACACTTGGTGGCCTCTGTCTTTTGGTCGCTGGGCGGAGGGGCGTTCTAAATACCTTTGCTAAGCAAGGCAAATTATTTTAGTGACTAAGGGCCTATGGGCGACAGCGAATAACTAAAAGCAAATGACCAAAAGCGAATGACCAACAGCAGTAATCGCAACTTAATACTATTAGGGTCTGGTAAGTTAGCATTTGCCGTCTCTGAGCAGGCTTTGCCATGCTCTTATTCAGAGATGCAGTGCTATAGCACCATCTACGGAACTACCAGGTTTGAAGATCACATACCTTTGTTGCAAGCCAAATCTATTAAACCAATATTGCTTAGCAATCTTTTGCAAGATTTAGATCAATTAGCTGCTCTGAGCTGCAATGCTGATTTACTCGTTTCTTTTCCACCTGATCCTAATTTAGAAGCTCTTTTGGCATCTGTCTGTATCGATGCTCACCACATAATCTATATTTCTTCGACCGGCGTCTATGGCTCACAGTGCGGTCTAATTGATGATTCTACATTGGTTTCGCCAGATTCTCATTTGGCTAAAGTTAGGCTTGAATCAGAGCAGATTTGGCGCTCTGTTGGTTCCATTGTTCTGCGCTCGCCGGCTATCTACGGAAAAGATCGCGGTCTTCATTTGAGTCTCTTGCAAGGTACTTATAAACCTCCTGCTAATGACCATAATTTTGTTTCTCGCATACATCAAACAGATTTCGCTCGCATGATTTTGCTAGGCTTTGAGACTCTCGATAAGTCAGAAACTTTTGTTGTCGGCGATCTGGAACCCGCACGGCATAAGGATGTGGTTAATTGGCTTCGTTTGCAGCTAGGATTAGATCTAGATACCGCTGATCTAGATACGGCCCTAGTATCACCAGGCTTTGGTGGTGCTGACAGAACGAGTGTAAATAGCGCAAATAGTGAAAGGAATAGTGTTGGTAGGCTTCGGGGTGATCGTCAGATTGACGCCCGTATGATTTTAGAGCGGCTTGGATACTCTTTGCTTTTTCCTTCCTATAAACAAGGATATAGCGATATTCTGGCTGGTTAGATTGGCCACCAATTCAATCACAAATACAATCACGAATTTGTAAGGTGTGATTTCGTAATCTAGTCATCGTCAATTGACAAGTATTTGGCTGCTTCCATTTGTTTGAACTAAATCGTTAGGCTGGCCATCACAGTTTCGTTAGCATCTGGCGGCTAGTATCGACTTGATACTTGGGGATTGGAGGATTTTCGTGGAAGATGTAATGTCCAAGTATCGAGTGGGATTGCAGCGATTTGCAGACTTTAGGAAAACTGTCAAGTCATTGCTCCGATTGGAAATGGCAGTAACTTCAGTATATGCAATCTTTCTCTTGTGGCAGAGTGGTCCTTACTATTTTGAAATCAGAGCCGGTGAAGCGAATTTTAAGGCTGGTGATTATTCTAATGCAGAGCAACATCTACTGAGTGCGTTGCGGCTTTCTAATAGGCTTGCTGATGGGGATGTTAGAAGAATTAGAGCTGTCAATAATCTTGCTGAATTGTATCGAGCAACAAGACGCTTTGCAGATGCCGAGAATTACTCTTTGGTAGCACTGGCACATGCCCAGCAATATTTGGTGGGAAAGGCTGAGTACATTAGTTGCATAAATAATCTAGCTGTAATACGCCGAGATGAGGGTGACTATGTTTCTTCGCAATCCCTCTTTGAACAAGCTCTAGCTTTGGCTGCAAAGCCACAGTACAAGAGTTACTCAAATCAGCTGCCTACCCTCTACACCAATCAGGCTAAGTTGTTTTATCTTACAGGAAATTATGAAACAGCTAAGCTTTTCCTCGACATCGCCTATAAGAAAACTGTTGAAAGATTGGGAGGTGAAGATGCTTCACTGGCTGTCATTTATGAGAACATGGCAAAAGTAGAGCTTGCTCAACGCCATTATTCAAGGGCAGAAAGTTTCGCCAGTCAGGCACTTTGTCTTGATACCGCTGCTTTAGGTGCCTGGCATCCTATTGTTGCCATTGATCACGATAATATTGCCGAAGTATTTCTTTCATCTGGTGACTTTTCAAACGCCGAGAAGCACTTTCTTTGCTCGACTTCTATTAGAGTGAAGAACCCTGGTAAGAATAATAGAATGATTGCTTTGTGTAATTATAATCTTGCCCGCGTGCGCTTAAAACAAGGGCGATTAGCTGAGGCTCGCTTACTGGCAAAGCATGCTATGGAACTTCAGCTAAAATTCGCTGCCACTGAGAAGCAAGGCATACAGAAGATTGCACTTCTCATGCGCACAACTGGGGCGTGATCAGCGGATATTCTGCCCATAAACTATTTTGTTGCAGTTGATCACAAGAATGTAATTACCTATCCCATATTCTAATTTCATCGACCACCGCAGCGAACCGGAAATTGTATACCCCGCTCGCCTGATTTATCCGATTCTTTTTCTTAAGGAGTTTACTATGTCTCTAAAATCTACTTTTACTAAACTTTCTGTTGCTTGTGCTCTTCTTACCTTTACTGCTGTGCCAGCGTTTGCCCAAGATGCTTTTGGTTCTGGCGCCCAAACTGAACAAGATTCGTTGGGTGCTACTGGTGAACAAGCACGTCAGAATTACACTACCGGCTCGCAGACTCAGCATTTAAATGATGGTGTATCGCCGCTCTTGCAAGGTGCTACTAACGGTACTATTGCTCCTCAGGGGGCAGAGGCTACAGTCGTTCAAGGTGTAAACACAGCTGGTACTGTTCGTGTCAATAACTTAGCTAACTTGGAGGCTTTGCTCAATATTATTGCTAACGGTATGGAAATTCTAGGTATTGCCTGGGGAGGACCAACTATGATCATGGGCTTCATGCACATGGCTGCTGGTTCTCATGATGCTATGAAGAAAGTACTGTTTGGTTGTGTTGGTGTCACTGGTGGACTCGCCACCCCTGGTTGCATCAACTGGCTGGTAGCTTCTTGCCGAGATGCCGCTCTGTTTAACTAAGTTGCTTGCAAAAGGGAGATTGCACTAAACAGCCAACGAGGAAGCGAGAGGAAACTCTCGCTTCCTTTTTGCCTTGGTATGTATTTGTCACAGAGCTGTTGATAGGTTTTAGTTTCAAATTGGTTTGATTGCCAAAACATACTTTGAGTGAGGACAACAGAGGTCAACAATGGTAGCTGAAGTGAACAAGATTACCGACAGCCCAAGAGAGCAAATCAGTGAAAATGCTGCTGAAGCTCAGGCACAGAGCCGTGCCATTTTAGGTGCAGAAGCTGCCAAAAATCTGTCCAGCCCAGATAGTCCGATAATTGTTGCCCGTGCTAGTGATGCTTCTGGGAAAATGCCTGAGCTAAGTCTCACTAGCTCCGGTTCAAGCATTGATGTGCAAAAGACACCAGCGCAGTTGATTGAAGACAAGACGTTCGTTGATAAAACCAGCGCAGACAAGTCGAGCGCAGATAAGTCTAGCTTAGATAGATCATTGAACGAAGTGAGTTTGTCGGGGCAAAGTGACAAGGTCGTTCCAAGAATTTCGGTGGAACTGCAGAATCTCTCCAAGCCTGAACAGCAGAAGCCCGATTTCGTAATCAAAGCAAATGGTGAGGTTGAGATTTGGCGTAATCCAGAAGCATCGCAAAAGTCAGCAAAAGATTCTCATATTGAAGTGGTGCTGGAGCGAACTCCCGGTCAATTAGCTCCTAGTGCCGAACAAATTGCTAAGGCAAATGATCTGGTTAAGTACCTATCTCATAGACTGAAGATCCAAAATCCTGAAGTTTCTTCAGGTGGAATAGAAATTGATGATAAAAGCGGATTGGTATCTAAAGATATAAAGAAAGATGAGAATCTAAAGAGTCCAATTAGCGCGGCTGGCCTGTCAGAACCAGTTCAGAGAATGACTCAAGATATGAATCGCTTCACTGGAAGTAATGGCGGCGAAATGCCGATTTCCCAGGCCAACGACTATTTCCCTCCGCGCGCGGTTCCTCGGCAAGAGAATGAGTCAGATAGACAAGCGGCAATGAAAGAAGCAATTGCTGGGTTGTTCAATGGCGATAAGCAAGCCCCGTATGAAACTATAAGACAAGAGGGCGATGGTAGCTATCGAATTGGTCGATATGGATTTAGTGGTGAGCAGTTGGGCGATTTTCTAACAAGCCTGGGTGACCCACCCGATCCAGCCTTGATTGACAAACTTGTAAAAGCGGGCAAATTGCCTAAGGGGTTCGCTGAGAAGCTCAAGGATCCAGCTTTCTTTGGTAAGTTAAAGAATCTAGCGCAAAGCTTGGACGGTAGATCAGGAGCGATTGGAAAAGACGACATTAGTACTCTTTTGCCGAAAGACGCGCAAGAAGGAATTGCTTCATTGTTAGTTGACGGCGCTAAGGCAAAAGTCGGTGATAATCCTGGTGCTATTGCAGCCGCTGTACTTTCTGGTCGATCACCCGACAAACTAAGTGAAGCCGATATCAATTCGCCGCAAGCAATGCAGTTGAATCAAGCCGGCCAGCGCCTATATGAGTTAGCACAAGCTCGTCAACAATCGAACAGCCCCGATGACACAGTAAAGTGGGATTCAGCAGGTAAAGTCAGCATCGGTGATGGTAAGTGGCTCTCTGGTGATGCTGGAAAGGCATTTTTGCGTGCACAGGAACAGGCTCGTGCTGCTGGAGTGGATATTCAAGTAAATTCAGCTGGAAGAACATTTGAAGAGCAGTCTCGACTTTTCAATGAACTTAATGGAATTTCTCCCGTTGCCGCGCCTGGTACGTCTAATCATGAAGATGGTAATGCTGTCGATATTCAAAACTATGATCAAGCCAAGCCATTTTTGGAAGCAAATGGTTTTGTTCATGGCGATGGAAATGGCCCCATAGCTAATGATCTTTGGCATTTTAAATATGTTGGGTGATCTAGACGGTTGAACTATGCGGATAGATAATCTTCCGTTTGGCCTGGTCGGAACATTCGGTAAATTCGCTCCATTTGATCAATTCGATCTATTTGGGCGCTAGCGCGGCTATTCAACCGTATTTTGCGCTTCCAGTCAGGCTATTGTTTCTTCAAATGCTTCGGACATGGAACTGCCACAATTAATTGCTTACTGTTAGCGGATGCCTACGGACAACTGAGCCGAGGGCGCTGCTTACTACTTGGGAGTTCATAATGAATAGACTAGGTATTTCAGATTCAACCAGTACGGCGGCTGATGGAATAAGACCTTCAGGTGACTCTGGTGACTCTTTATATCACTCAGTTATGAGTAATTCGGAGCGCATAGTAAATCAAAGTTTGCCTACTAGCGAAGTAATTACAGCGAGCAATTTGCTTATATTCCCTCCGATCAACGGCTTTGATCGGCCCACGAATCGCAATGAAGCTTTTAGTCCAAAAGGTACCTCATCAGAGCAGTTTGCTGAATCAAAATCCCAAAGAGTCAAGGAAACGGTCTCACCTGCAGAGGCTATATTTTGGCAAGGTGTGGTTAAACCGGAGCAAATAATTCAGCTAAAGCGCGAGATTAACACAACTGGTCAGCCACCCGAGCAAGCACTGTTGAAAGCGGCTTCTGATTCAACAGTAATAGGCTTGGGAGATGTTCATACAACTAGAGACAATCCTGCCAGAAAACTCTATGCAGATATGATGCCAAAGCTAGCCAAGGTTGGAGTTACGGATCTGGCCATGGAGCTGCCCACAAGTCTTCAGCCTGTATTCGATGAATTCATGCGCACCGGAAAGTGGAATATACCTGCTGATCAGTCTCGCATTGACTACCGAGTGCTAAGCAATATAATCAAGTACGTGCCGGATCTGGCTAAAATTTTCGAACAGGCAAGGCTAAGCGGCATTAGAATAGCTTGCGTCGACGCTGCAGGTGCAGCCTTTCCTCAGATTCCGGAAACTCAAAGGAACGAGGCAATGGCCAGGAATATAGAAAGTATAGTCAAAGCCAAACCAGATTCCAAGGTAGCGTTCCTCACAGGGTCATACCATTTAGAGCAGGGGCAGAATCATTTACAAACACCAACAGCTGTTGAGCTTCTTCGCAAAGACAATTTAAAGGTCACGACCTTCCACCCCCAGCTAGGTGGTGAACGCGACCAACATACTGAATATAATCCTCAGCGTTTTGCTCTCTATCCGTTAACGAATGAAATCAGTCAGCCTGTATCGGTTCCGACAGCCCAAACAAGAGAGTTCGGAAAACTCCCTCTCTGGATGCCTGGAGGTGATACACCTTCTAATACTCTAAGCAATTGGGATAACATTTTGATTTTTCCCGAGGGAAATAAAGACAGCTTACGCGAGCAATTTAGAAAGCCCTTTATCTCTCAAGCCGGAGGCAGTGATGTCTATAGCGGTAACCCGCTCTACAAATATGCAGCTTCTGAGACCGGCAAATTAATAGTCTAAATGATGCGCTCTATAAATGCAGCTCCTGAGCGGATTAGTTCAGCGCATTCTTTGAGCGCATAAAATCTCGCTTTCAAAATTTGTCGTAGCCGTTATATCTGGGAGTTTTTCCTCTTAAGAAATCACGGAGCTTATCGTCACCACCAATTAAATGTTCTCTTTCAAACCGCTCTAGTTCAGATTTAGTGTCAAAGATTTGCGATGGTGGCAAATCTAGTGCTTTTGCCGGGTGCCTGATTTCGTGAATGAAATTATTAAACATTGGAACTAGCTTAGCCATTGGTTTGTCAAAAGCAGCTTCGACAAAGGTTTTATAGCCCTTGTTCTCGTTGGCCATCGTCAGGGCTAGGTAATTATCTAAACGGTGGTGTTTTTGCAAGAACAATGCCACCAATCGTTGTTGTACTTCCTGCCCAGCGTCGGCGTGTTTAGCTTTGCCTACGATGTCGGCTAAGTTAAGGCTGACTTTCTTTATCACTTTTGCTGATAGGGCCTGGGGGAACCAATTTTCACCGTAGCCGTGGAGCAACTCAAACTGGGGCGATATTGCCCCATAGACTTTTTCAAGGTAAGAAGGAATGCCTTCCTCTGCCCAATATTCTAGGTTTTTTTGACGGCTGAGCACGGTGTGCATTAGTTCGTGCAAGTAAGTTCCCGGGCCAGCACCATCGTAGGTGACAAGCAGATTGCGGCTACTGATGAAGACGCCATGAACATGATAGGGAAAGTTGAGGCGCTCTTTGAGAAAAGCCCGTTCTGCCGGCTTGTCGTGCAAAATGAAGATACTAACTGGCTCTGGCGCATTAATTAGTTTTTTGAATGTGTTACTTTCAGCTCCACAGGATAGAGAAAATTTGGTATCACCTAAGCCTTTACGCTGAAGATAGTCTAAAAAACCTTCGGCAATGGCACCATAGCGCTCTAGTTTAGCCTTGTCGATATCACCGATGAAAACGAAGTGCGGTGTTGCAACAAAAGCAGTCATGCCAGCTGTTATCTGGTCTTTTTTGATGACATTTTCAGGGGCTGGTTTGTGAGTGTCAGCATCGAGCTTTGCCGCCAGCTCTGTTAGTGAAATATTGTCGCTAGCTCTGAGAGAGGCAATCATCTTTTGTAGCGCTTCTAAGCGCCCACCTTCAATCAAGGCTTTGCCGATGGTTTCTATCTGATGAGGATTGCAACTCTGCATATTTAGACTAATAGTGAGAGTTGCCGCTTGTTCGAAAGTCTTTAGGCTCTCTTCTTTATTGCCTAGCCTTGCCTGGCAGATACCTTTGTGCACCAAGGCATCTAATAAGTTGCTATCGAGTGATAGGGCCCTATCAAAGTCAGCTATAGCATTATGGTAATCGCAAATTGACCAATAGGCATTGCCTCTATTTAAATAGGCATTACCATCAGCTTTGTCTTTCAGTCTCTGATTGGCTAAATCAAATGCTTTGCTGAATTGCTTCTGCCCCAGTAGTTCGTTTACCTGCGTACTTTCTTCTGCAGTTGCCGGTGTTGTTGCCACCATAATCAGAAAGCAGGCGCTTGTTAGCAAAGGCCATGCACCTATGAGCAAGTGCCAGAGGCGACTTTTCATACTATTCTTCAGAATTTAGAGCCACTGGCCTTTCGAATTGCGCCCGAATCAGCCTGGCATAAGAAGCGTCACGGGCAAGCAAGGCGTCATGGGTACCGCTTTCAACAATTTGACCTTGCTCTAATACTAATATTTGATCGGCGTGGCGAACAGTTGATAGTCGGTGGGCAATCACTACAACTGTGCGGCCTTTCATTAAGTTGTTAAGCGCTTCTTGCACCATTGCTTCTGATTCGTTATCGAGAGAGCTTGTGGCTTCATCAAGAATTAGAACAGGGGCGTCTTTGAGAAAAGCTCGAGCAATGGCCAGACGCTGTTGCTGACCGCCGGATAATCTAACCCCGCGCTCGCCAATTTTAGTTTCGTACTGCTCTGGCAGTTCCATAATGAAATCGTGGCAGTAGGCTGATTTTGCTGCACTGATTACTGCTTCTTTTGCGGCCGTGGTGCAGCCTAGCAAAATGTTCTCGTAGATAGTGGTATTGAACAAGAAATTGTCTTGGGTCACTACCGCAATTTCAGAGCGCAGAGAGGCCATGTCGATTTCTTTGACATTGATACCATCTACTAGAATGCTGCCAGCTGTTACATCAAAGAAGCGTGGTATCAAATTGGCCATGGTTGATTTGCCAGAGCCTGAAAGGCCAACTAAGGCCACTAATTTGCCTGGGGCAATATCTAGGCTGATATCGCGCAGAACCATATTTTCGTTGTTGGGATATTGAAAGAAGACATTTTCAAATTTGATGCGATGGGCGCCTGGCTGGAGCTTTATTGCCTGGTCGCAGTTGCGAATATCTGGCACCTGGTCGAACACTTCAAATATGCGAGTGGCAGCAGCCATGGCCGGCTGTATCGTGCCGTTGATACGACCGATGTTTTTGATGGGGGAGTAAAGAGTTAAAAGGGCGACGATAAACGATGTCAGAGCCCCTGGGGTCATCTCATGCTTGATTAGCATTGAGCCTGCGACCCAGATGACACAAGCTATGCCGCTGGCACTAATCATGGCAAGTATGGGGGAGAGAATGGCTTCTGCGCTGACTGCCTTTATAGTGTTCTTGAAGAAGCCAGCATTGGTTTCTTCAAATCGTTTTACTTGATAGTCTTCGAGGTTGAAGGATTGAACAATCTTGGCCCCTTGAATTGACTCTGAAATTACTGATACTAAGTCCCCGATGGCTTCTTGCCCGCCTCTTGATGATTTGCGAATCTTTTTACTTAAAATCGAAACAGGCACCACAATCAGCGAAATTATGCAAAGAGCAATTAGAGCTAGCCAGAATGCTTGCAGTAAAATCACCAGGGCTAGTGATATCACTGTGACAACGCGCGAAATTAGCGACTGAAAGGTCTGCGAAATGGCATGCTCGACGATGGCAACATCGTTAATTAGTCTGCCAATCAATACGCCAGATGATTGCCCTTGAAAATACATGAGCGGTTGCTTTTGCAAATGGCTGAATAGCTGGTTGCGCAAGTCGCGAATGGCCGAGGCCCCGACATATTTTATTGTGTAAGTTTCAATGAAACCAAATAGTCCCTGCAGAAAAGCGACAAGCATTACTGCTGGCGGCACCCAGTAGATGTATTGCATCTGTCCTTCGGCAATGATTTTCTGCAAACCTGCACCGGCGGCCCAGGCGATGACGCCGTCCATGCTGCCCGAAGGGATTGCCGCTAAGGCACCAATAACAAAGAGAAATGTGTAGGGCTTGATATAGCTAAGCAGGCGCAAATAGGTCTGAAACTGGGTCGGGCTCACACTCGATGGCAGGCCTGGTAACTTCTTTAGTGACTGTAGCTCATTGGACAACTTGTAGAAGCTCCTGGGCGCAGTTCTCGACAAAATCGCCCTGGCCTAGTTCGGCGCGGAGGGTGAGTAGCTCGCTAGTGATCTCCTGGCGTAAGCCGGGCACATCTAGCATGTCGAGAGTGTATTTTACGAGCATTTCACCGCGACAATCTAGTTGAATTAACTCAGGAACTAGTTGATGACCGGCCAAAAGGTTCGGCCAGCCAAAGTTTTTCACGCTTTTGAAGAGCATTACAAGTAAGTAAGAAAACCAATTGCCCATGTAAAAGATGATCATGGGTTTGCCAAATAGGGCTGTCTCAAGGGTTGTCGTTCCTGATTTCGCCCAGATCAGGTCGCAGTTTTTCATTAGTTCGAAATTGCGGTCTGAGTCAAGAATGGTCAGTCCATTGCCAATCCTCTGATCGAGACCAGAGGCCTTGAGACTGGCATCTATGAGGGTGGCGAGGTAATCTGTGGCGCGGCATATGACAAATTGAGTTTCTGGGCGAATTTCCAGAATTGTTTTCATAGCGCGCTCTAACACTGGCATGTGGGATAGCACTTCTTGTTTTCGACTGCCTGGCATAACCACAATAATTGGCTTACTAGAGTCGAGATTGAGAGAATGGCACATGGCTTCGCGGTCAGGTATTGTGTCTAATTCTGGCAAAGCGCGCAGCAGTGGATTGCCGACAAAACGGGCGTTGACATTCTTTTGTAGATAAACCCCTTCTTCAAAGGGAAAGATAGTGAAAATTTTAGTTATCGAGCGCTTTAATGCTTTGATGCGCCAGGGCCTTGATGCCCAAACCTGCGGCGATATGAAGTAATAGATAGGAACGGCTCGTTTAGATTGGCGCACCCCTTGCCATTTTAAATAGTATTTAAAACCCATGTAGCGCACGAAGTCATCAAAGCATTTTTGCAAATAATCTTTCGGTTTGCAGATTAGAGCAGCTAGCGATCGGTCATCATCGACGTTGGTCATATCGCCAGGAATAATCGGCATGATTGAACGAACCGATTGAGCAAAGCCGACATTGAAGCCGCCAAAATCTACTAGCAAAATGGCATCTGGATTGCGTTTGATGACATTGGCTAAGAGCGTCCAGTGCATTTTTGCAAAGAACCAGACATAGTCTTTTACTTCGAATATACCGACCACAGTATAGTCGGCGCTATTGAAGAGCAGCTCCATGCCAGCCTTTTCCATCTCTGAGCCGCCCACACCCCAGATGTGCAGGTCAGGATCTTTTTCTTTTAGCTCTCTGATAATTTTGGAGGCATGTTTTTCTCCTGAATGATCGCCAGAGACAATCATCAGTGAGCGGCCTTTTTTTTCTACTGTCTCCGCAGAAACAATAGGGCTAGGGCCTGTCACCGTTTTGTTCCTACGTGCAGAGCCACCGTGCCCAGTGCCTGCGGAATGTGTCGAACATTGATCAACCCAGCTTTTTTGAACATCTCAGAAATGGCTTCTGGTCTAGGATAGGTACGGCCGGATTCAGGCAAATATTTGTAGGCCTGGCGATCGTTTTGCAGAATTCCGCCGATTACAGGTACAACATTGCTGAAGTAAGCATCAAAAATTGGAGCGAAAAATGGCACTGTGGAATGGCCTAAATCTAAGTTGACGACTCGTCCGCCGGGTTTTACAACTCGGGTCATCTCGTCTAGCCCTTTTTGCAAATCAGTAAGGTTGCGCAAGCCAAAACTAATGATGGCGCCATTAAAAGTATTGTCTTCAAATGGCAATTGCTGAGCGTCCCCGCAGATCCACTCCATTTGAACTGTTTTGATTTTGTCTTTTCTGCGTGCCAAGCGCTTTTGCCGTTCACCGGCTAGATCAAGCATGTTTTGCGAAAAGTCGAGACCAGTGATCTTAGTACCAGCAGCTGCTTGTTTGGCTATAGTCAGTGCCAAGTCGCCTGTTCCACAGCAGATATCTAAGTATTTTGCGCTCGCTCCGCCACCTTCATTGCTACCATCTTCTCTGGCTTTGGCTTCCTTCTGACCATTCATCAGCTCATGGATAGCCCGCAATTTCCAGGCTCGGTGCATGCCAACGCTGATTACGTCGTTGCTTAAATCATAGCCCTTGGCGATTCGCTCAAACTGATCATGCACATAATCGTGCTTGTCTTCTTTTGTTGGCAGTTTGAATGACATAAGTGACGCCTGTCTGGAATTATTTGACGAAGCCGAAGCCTAAGATCAGGCAAACGAGCATAAACAGACCAAAAATGGTCCAGGTAAGCCGATCAAGCCCTGCTTCTGCCCCGCGTTTACCACTGAAAACTGTAGCGGCGGCCCCTATCCCTGCCATACCATCGCCTTTGGGGGCGTGTAGCAGAATCAAAATAATCATGAGAACCCCTAAAATGGCCTCAAAAACTAACAGTGCGATGTAAGGTGCGCTCATGAAATTTCACTTTGGTCGCCTTGGGGGCCACCTGAATGCAGTGTGACATGGCAGAATTATAGCCTATAACTTTGAAGACCCTCCCATATGCTGGGTCATGCTAAACAATTAGAACTAACTTGGAGAGGCTCAAGCTATGACCGCACTGCCGTCTACTGATATATCCGGGAGTCCTGCTGCGGAGCATCACAAAATTCTAATTGTCGGCGGGGGAACGGCGGGTATATCTGTAGCCCATCGCCTGATGCGGGCTGTTGGCAACGTTGGTATCGCCATAATAGAGCCTTCAGAAAAGCACTATTACCAACCCCTTTGGACTCTTGTCGGGGCTGGAATTTGCCCGAAAGAAGAAAGTGAGAGAGATGAGTATTCACTAATCCCTCAGGGTGTCAAGTGGATTAAAGAGCGGGTGATTGATGTCAAGCCTGAGCGCTCGACTGTAAAGCTCGAGGGCGGCCGCGAAATTAGTTATGACTATTTAGTCATGGCAGCTGGACTGCAAATCGACTGGCATAAAATCAACGGCTTGACCGAGGCACTAGGTAAAGGCGGAGTTTGCAGCAACTATAGCTACAAATTCGTGAGCAAGACCTGGGAGTTCATTTCGCAGTTTTCAGGTGGAACAGCCCTGTTTACCCAACCAAATACTCCTGTTAAATGCGGCGGTGCACCGCAGAAAATTGCTTACTTAGCCGAAGATCATTTCAGAATTAGAGGCATTCGCGATCGAGTAAAGATGATTTTTGCCTCGGCAAACCCCAGTATCTTTTCTGTGAAAAAATACGCTCTGGCTCTCTCTAAGGTTGTTGAGCGTAAGCAAATTGAGACCATGTTTCGCCAAGACTTAATCAGCATTGATGGTGAAGCCAAACGAGCTACGTTAAAGCATCTCGATACAGGCGAAGAGATTGTTGTCGATTACGATTTGCTGCATGTTACCCCACCAATGAGTGCACCAGATTTTATTAAGGCTAGTGAGCTGGCTGACGCTGCCGGTTGGGTTGATGTAAACAAGTCGACGTTGCAGCATAATCGCTTTGCTAATGTTTTTTCCATCGGCGATTGTTCCAATCTTCCTACCTCAAAGACCGGTGCAGCTATTCGTAAGCAGTCACCAGTATTGGTATCGAACTTAATTAGCCAAATGAGGGGAGAGCCTCTCCGGGCCTCCTACGACGGCTATACATCCTGCCCGCTCGTCACTGGTTACAGTAGCTTGATCTTGGCTGAATTCGATTATGACTTGAACCCACAAGAGAGTTTTCCTTTTGACCAATCAGAAGAGCGTTACTCTATGTTTGTTTTCAAGAAAGATATTTTGCCTCAGATTTATTGGCAAGGCATGATGAAAGGCATACTGTAAAAAAAATTGCAGTATGGATTTGTCACACAGATGTCAGTATCTTGTTTCTTGTAAGCGATGCACTGCTGGTCGTCGCTAAGAGTCTTCTCGGGGGAGAGGCAGAAAGGACGGATTCCGTTAGGAGTCCGTTTTTTCATTTGTTGTGTTTGTTGGTTTGTTGATTCATTGAGTTATCGACTTATCGATTCAGTGATTGTGCCATAGCGCTAGCTAGCGATGACCTTCTTGTAACAGTTTTCCTGCTTGCTCGGCTGTGTAAGTTTGTTTGTTCAGGCTTGCAGCCTGCATAATGGCTGTTCGCTAACATCGATGTTACTGGCTGGCAGCAGCTGCACCTAGAAAGTTTGTTATGTCCGAACAGCGTTCAACTTTGGCGATCTTGGCTCTTCTGGTTTCTCTTAGTTCTTTGGCAATTACTCTTCAAGGTCACTGCTCCGCTGCTGATTGCGGCTTCCTGCCGTCAGTAATTTCGCTTGTCTACGGAGCCGCTACAGCAATATGCCTTGCTTCAAAAAACTTTCGCAGCTTGAGTCGCATGGAGTTCTTTTTAGTGACAGCAGCACCGATGTACCTGTTGACTAACCTGGGTGGTTTTTTGATGTTGTTTAGTCTCGGCACGTCAGGTTATTAGCTAGACAGTATTTATCAGCAGCTTTGGCGGCATAGATTGCTCTATGCTGGCATCCTTGTATGTAAATCTGTGCAGATTAATTCAAAACGAGATTGGGTATACCCATCCTAATTAGATCAGTCAGCCCTCGGCGACAGAAGGACCATGGCAAAACTACTATTGGTTGATGATAGCCTCGACCTATGTGCTACTTTGACTGAATGGCTGTCAACAGAATCTTACTCCATCGAGTCTTGCCACACTGGTGAGGCCGCTCTTGAGCTTTTGGCGTACTCAAAGTACGACTTGATTATTTTAGATGTGACTATGCCCGGAATCGATGGCTTTTCGGTTTGTCGCAAGTTTCGCCGCGACGGTGGACAGACGCCGATTCTCTTTCTCACCGGCAAAGGTGCTGTGACCGATAAAGAGTCAGGGCTGGACCAAGGTGGCGATGACTACCTTACTAAGCCTTTTGATTTTCGAGAACTGTCTGCCAGAGTGAGAGCCTTGTTGCGGCGCTATCCAGCCATTGAGGTTGGTTGTCTGCAGTTTTCTGACTTGGTTGTCGACTCAAAGACTAGAGTGGTTAAACGTGCCAACGAAATAGTTAAGCTCTCGCCAAAGGAATATGAATTATTGGAGTTTTTACTGAGACATCCAAACGAAGTCTTTAATGCTGTGCATTTGTTGCAGCATGTTTGGCCTTCGGAAAGTACGGCGACAGAACAAACTGTGAGAGCTTGTGTTAAGCGCTTGCGAGAGTCGCTTGATGTTGTTGGTAAACCCACTTATATTCTCAACCAGCGTGGGCATGGTTATATGCTCAACACTGAGTCTATATCTAGTCAGACAGATGATAAGTAGAAGACGATTAGGCCATTTGTCGAAGTTCTTAGTGTTATTACGTATAGCTAGCCGCGCCATAGCATTGACTATTTAAGCACTGCGGTTTCTAACACCTCTATGGTGATAGTACGTGTATTCATGCGTGCTATCGTAGAAACCGTGGTATCACTGGCGGTTCTGGTATGTTCTTGTCACAATCTAAAACCTAGTATCAGCGCATCGAAGGTTGATTGCCTCAGATTCAGTCGCTGGCAGTTAACACTCAATGTTTAAGAGTCTAGATTTAAGTGTGCGGCTCTAGTAGACGCGTATAGAAAATCATACATGCATACCAGGAGATACAAGATGACCAGTAGATTTGAATCAGGTTCAGAGAGTCACCACACTGCAGCTGCCGATGTCGATAACCCCTTCCGTGTAGAGCTGATGGCTACTCGACCCAAAACTGAACCAAAGACCGATGCGCCTCCAGTGGTCAATAACATAGAGAACAATCATTTCAATAATCCTTCAAATTCTAAGGCCGACGCCGCTGCCGCTGCAGCTGCCAAAGCCAGCGCGGACGCTACTGCGAGAGCCAATGCCACTGGTGGCAATGCCAGCGCAAGAAGTGGCGACGCGACTGCCACAGCCGGCAGTTCAAGTGCCAAAACTGGTGACGTTACTGTCAACAACAACGGCAGTGATGAGTCAAGACGAGTGCCCGATGTAACAGTTGTTCCTGCTTCAGTTCCAAAGACTGAAGGTGGAAGCGGATTTTCAATCACTAAACAGCGTGGCTCTAATATTGATCAGATTACTGGCTATGACTTTGCAGTTGGTCGCTCTAACTCGGCTGGTGCAAGCTTGGGATTGCCTGGATTGGGCATTGGTTTCACCGCCGCTGATGGCGGGCCAACTGCAGAGAGTGAGGCAAGAATGCAGGCAACTCACGATGCTGGAAAATATTTAGTGGGTGGTACCGCAGCCAGCATGATTTTCGACAATGATCCTGAAATTAAAAAGGTATCTCGCGATGGGTATCTTGAGACGCTTAAGAAGAAGCCAGAGTCTAAGTAGGCTGATTCTGTTCAGTCCGGGCAGAGTTTTCTTTCCGGACTGAACTGTCCACATGATTGCAGAACTTTAGTTTTAGACTATTACTTTTACTCTAAGAAAGGCTCTGCAGCTTATTAAACATAATAATTTTAGGGGGTTGCAGGGTAATGGCTATTGAAAGAGATGTTTCTGATGCTGCGTTGGACAGCAAGTCTGCTGAAGACGCGAGTTCTGCGCTTCGAGCAGACTCTAATATTGCCGATCCACCATCGAGCGCTGATCAACAGAATCGACGTCAGATGTCGGCTGCTGATAGAGCTAGGCTAGATGCCAGTAGCTTGAGTGACAATTTGATAAAGCCATTGGAGGACCCTTCAACTTCGACAACGGTTGAGCGAGGTGCATTTACCTTTTTTGAGGCCAAGATCGGTGGGGATGCGGTTTCGAAATGGAATTCGTCAAGTACTGTTCCCCGGCAAGATGGTATAGATTTAGGCATCATTGGCTTTACCCACTCTTCCGACCGTCCAAATCCACGCTTACTTGAACTTGCCGTCGAGAACGCTAAGCTCGGCAGCAATCTGCAATCTGGTTTGATCTCGAAGGAAGCACAGCCTTTTCTCCCTGTCACAGGCAAGTATTTGAATCAGGGTGTTTCACTAGAAACAGCAAAGTTGTTGGGCGCTGATCAGGCTAACTCAAATAAGCCATCGGTTGACATCTCTGCCAAGAGTAATCTCAGTGGTGGCGATCTGCCGGTAGAGGATTTATCTAAGTCGATAGCAATTGATCCAAATGCGAAACCTGATCTAACTGTTAAACCAGAGAATCGCTTCTCTGCTAACCCTTCTGAATACAACGTTCTAGACCCTAGGCGCAACTTGCCTTCTAACTGGAACGCTGACGGTAAGGCTGACTACTTGCTCAATGCCATTGGTGACAGAGTCGAACGTGACACTACTGCAGATCAGTATGTGGGAGAAGATCGCAATCTTGTCGCCACGACCAAAATTAGAAGTCGCTCTGGAGATATGAATACTAAGGTAACTCATAGTAATCCTGACGAGATTGATAATGTCAAACTGCTGTTTCTGTCATTGCAAACAGTTGACCGCAAAGATTTCCCTCAGGCTATAGTTGATGTTGCCAATCAGTTTAAGTTTAACGCCGACTGTATGCATGCTCTGCAACTTGCTCAAAAGGAAGAGAACCCTGAATTGAGCCGGGCCACTCAGTTAGCTATTGTCCAGAAGCAATTGCAGCAGTATGGTCTCAAGTATTACGATATTGCTCTAGAGCAAGCTAAGGCGATCAAAGGTGAGACGAAAGAGCAGTCTCTTCTTGAAGCTAAGCAGAATGTTGAAGGGATACTGAAAAAGATGCGTGAGACCAGCTCACCAGATCTTGCTAATGATTTTTCGGCACCAATGGCAGTTTCAGTAGAACAAGGTAAAGGCTTAACTGATGCTGAGAAAGCTGCGGCAGGTAAGCTATACGCTAGTCTCTTCACTCGGGACGAGTTTCTCCGCTGTGTGGGACGAGCTAAGTACAACACCTGGTAGATTTTGATAGTTGAATCTCCTCTAGGTTGATTTACTTAGTTCAAATTCTTATTTCAGATAACCAAATAGCAAAAGAGCCCGTGAGTTTTTACAGGCTCTTTTTTTGTCTACGATACTTCGGTGCTCTTCTATCTGTATCGGTAGACCTTCTGCTATTCTCTTGCTCCTGGCGAATGGTGAAATTACGTAGTAACAGTTGCGCTAGGTTTGAGTTGGTACTGGGTGCGGTACGTATTTGCCGCAAACCTATCGTGTAAATACGTATCGTGAGCTTAGTAATGGTATTGTATCTAGTATCATAACCTTATGAATTTATTGTGATTATTGCAAAAAATCAGAAAGTATTGAGACTTTTTGATCGCTCGAGATGCTTGCAGAATGTCAGTTTTGGCTGATCTGTTTTTGCACGCGACTTTGATTGCTTAGAAAAAATGTATGACTGATATGTTTTTGTCACATCCGAAAACATATTATCAACGCAATGAAGTTTGGCTGTTCGAAATCCGAAACTTTGAGCAGTCGAACTTTCAATTTTGCAATATTAGATTGTTATATACATGTGGCTCTGTGAGCCATGTTAGTAGGTTTTCACTTATGCTAAGGAGTCAGAGTCATGTCAGATAGATTAGATGTTTCAGATAAGTCTGCTAGTGTTGCTCAAAGTCAGGAAAATGGTTTTCATGAAGAATTGGTTGCTACATACCGTAAGCCTGTTAAGGATGATTGTGAGAAAACGCCACCAGTAGTGGAGCACAAGCCACCAGTAGTAGAGCACAAGCCGCCAGTAGTAGAGCACAAGCCGCCAGCCGATAAACCTGCAGACAAGCCCGCAGATAAACCAGCTGACAAGCCAGCAGACAAGCCAGCAGACAAGCCAGCAGACAAGCCAGCAGATAAACCCGCAGACAAACCAGCCGATAAGCCTGCAGAAGAACCCGCAGCAGCTGCTCCTGTCGAAGCACCTCGCCGGTCACTGGCACAAGATTTACCTCCTGTTGATGTCGCTGCTAAAAGGTACAGTGATCAAACTACTGGTGTCGATAAGAAAGAAGATAACAATGCTGAGGCCCTTAAGGGAACCGTAGCTGCTAAAGCGATATTTAGAGCCAATGGTGAAAGCAATGTTCAAGGGAATGCCAAGCTAGAAATTCCTAACCTTTTCAACGTCGAAGCTGACAATGCCAACATTCGAATATCGAAGCCCATTCCTATTTTCGACAATAAAGACGATAATAGTCTTGTACTCGAACCAGGCATAAATCATAACTTCGGTGGTCAAGTTGACTACTTGAGCTATGCGTCTACGATCAAGGAAGGTACGACCAATCTCAATGCTACTCTTCGGTTCGATCAGCGTTTGAATCCTGAAGGTGGTGCTCTCACTGTCGCTGGTGGAGTTAATGTTCCGATTAACGGCGATGGCACCTACTTCGGCCAGGTTAAATTGACTGCGCCGATTGAAGATAATAGTTTTGCCTCGCTAACTGGTGGCGTGGTTGGCTCTCTGAAGGACGGAAGCGTTGCTCCTCAGGTTGGAGCTGAAGCAAAGATCAACGATGTACGCATTAAGATTGACCATACTCCTGGCACTGTCGCTGGGAAAATACAGGTTGACTTCTAGTCCTATCCTGATTCGCAAACAAAAAGAGGCACTACTTAGAGTGCCTCTTTTTGTTTTTATGGCCTGCTTTATAACTCGCGTTGAATCAATTGTATATAGCTTTGTGCTGTCTCTGGGGGCTTCTAGTTCACGGCATGACATATCGATTTAACTAATATTATAGAACAGCGTCCAACTCTTTCTTGAGCTAATCCATATAGATATATTTTGTTTTCTTACTCGAGTTTTATAAGCAAGCAGCTTTCTCTCAGAGTGATTTGTGATTTAGTCGGAGATGAATTCATGCAAAGTACATAACGTAGAAAAATACATAAGAACCCAAGTTCGGCACCGATTTTTGTATCCGTTTCCCATCGCGTTGTAACGAGTTTGATTTTTTAGCGTTTGAAACTCCATGTTCTTCGATGCTGTTTTTTATTCAATTCACTTGAAAAATGCAGAACGCACTGTGTGTCTTGTTTGCTCATCTACTTCCGGCAAAAACAACTCTAACAGTTCTTTACCTTCTTTTCCTCCAGCTTCGAGCAAGTCGCCTTCTCCTAGCTCTGCTAGCATCTCGTCGGCTAGTAGCTGCGGTCGCGCTTCTCGCCGCTAGTTCGAGAGTAATTCAAGCAGAAGGTGATTTCTTTTGTGATTTGCTCCGGCTGTTCGATTTAAAGCTAGTGCTGCCAGCGGTGCTCCTAGTCTTGCGCAAAAGCACCATAGTGCAGCTGCGCAAACCACTGATTCTGCATGCCTTTGTTTTTGTGATCGGCTTTGTGATGGCCGTAATGCTGCAATTCACTTAGGAAATTGATCAACAGCGGTATTACTAGCAGTACTGTGTTTCTCATTGTGAAATATGCTTGAATGAAGTCCTATTTATATTTTCATTCACACAAGTAATTCAAGACTCAGAAACAATCAATAAAGCTTCCACTTAGAGAACACCACGGCAGACCAGCAATTGCGGTCTGAAGTCTTATGTTGGCAGCGCAGTCTATCTATGAAAACTAGAAAAAACACAAAGAACGAACAAACTCATGGATACCACAACATTCAAGTTTCAAAGAATTATAGGCAATAAACTTACGTTCCTAACTCTATTGATTGCCGTTTTTGTCCAAGTTCCAATCACGCTGGGTAGCTCCGCTAGCGCAGCTTCAGTATCACAGAATCGGGCAGTTGCACCATCGGCAGTAGCTGCAGCCCCAGATAAGTCTGCTCCTTTGCGTAAGTCAGGCACTGTAGATGCGCCAACCAATGCTGATAAGGCCATCAAGCCTGTAGCCCCTCCAAAGTCGACAGAATCCGCTGAAGTGCGCGACCAGAAGGCACAGGAGGCCCTAGAGAGAAGTTTCGCTGCATCCGAAGGAATTCTCACTGCCGCAGCAATCGCAGCTCTTGTTTTGGTCGTTGTTATCGGCTGGCTCGTGCTGGCAAACAGACCCAGTGTCCTCGGTTGGCAGATGTATCGCTGCCTGCACAAAAATCGCATAGCCAAAATGCCCGATAGCTCAACTGATGCCCCGATTCTTGTTCCTGAGGTTATCGCCAGTGGTCTAGCTAAGGGTGCAAATGGCAATAGGCACAGCGACGTGTCGGAACACACCGAATTGATCTTCGGTCGAGACCCCGTCTGGCGTTCGACATTGAATGGCAACGACTGGTTCAGTCGTATCTTCTGCTCAGACTCTGGCTTCATTGAAGTCTCTGCTCGAAGACTTGGTACACCCGTATTGCATCGTAAGCGTTTCTTGATTGGTGAGAATAGTCCTCTCTGGTGCTTTCTTCTTGGATGGCTTCCTTTCAGCTCGATCATCGAGCGCAGCTACCAAAGAGACGTTGAAGGCAAGTGGTCACTTGTCTTTGTTTGTCCATGGTTTCGCTTCACCTGGTTGGGAACGCTCATACCTACCAGCGGCTTCGTGGTTAGGGTGTCTCCAATGGGGATGCCTCAGTTTGTTGGTTTAGAAAAGGCCAAGAAGCTATATCCCGAATTACCGCTATTTCCGAAAGCTATGGCTGAACTCTATGCCTTGGCTTACGCCATCTGGTGTGGTGGTCTCCGTGATCAGCTGCTTCGCCGCTCGCGGCCGTTGTCTTTCTACGAATACGAACCAGATCAGGAAATTTCATCGGCGCGAATTGAAAGTTTCGCAAGTATTGGACAACAATACACCGTATTGCTTGGCCTTCCTCAAGAGCAAGGAGGGGCGTTACATAGTGTGGTCATGTTTGACATTCAGACTGGAGAACCTCGGCTTTTTGAACGGGATTCTACTTCTGTCATCTATGGACCAATTGAGGCTATCAACACAGTATCGAGCGAGTTTAATAAGTCTAATCACCGCTATGGCGCGCCTAGGCTTTTCTGCTCAGGTGGCAGACTGTATTGGCTGGTCACTGTTCTCGGATTTCCTCTTAGACAAGAAGATGAAGAGAGCCTCGCATTGATTGGACACCGCGTCGTCGATGCCTCGACTAATTGTTTGGTCGATTTGCCCGGTGGAGTTTCTACTCTGCTGAGCGATGTTAACGCTTTGCGCAGTCTATAGCTCTGAATACTCCTTTGAGGTCATCTATGAACCAGCTATACGGTTTGTTTCGTTTCTTCGATCTATTTTTGCCTTGGCTTGCTGAGGCCGTTTTGTATGCCTTTGTCGTGCCGACGGTCGTTGGCTCCGAGCCTTTGACAGCAACTGCAAGAATTCTGGTGGTATTGGTAGTCGGCATCGTAGGCAGCTACTACGACCGCCGACTCTGGCAGGCCAGAAGCGGCTCCGAGCTTGGTGATAAACCAAGTGTGCAGGCAGGACAGGTGATTATTCCTGTTGTGTTCTATCTTTTCGGCGGTTGGCTATTCGGTCTGGTCGTATCGATCGAAATCCTAAAGTTACTATTCGCTGCTGTAATGATTTCGGTCACAAAGTACTTGATTTTTGAGCTCCAATTTATGAGTTCGAAGTAGTTGTGCCGCATCTGCACTCTACTTGGCTTGCGTCGCTAGCGCATTATCGCCTCAAGGCGGTTTGGCGTTAGCGAAGCTCACCTTGTCGATTATGTTGTTTCGCTAGAGTTTCTCTGGAGTTGATTATGAATGAGGTTGTGCCCTCGCCATTGTTGCTGCAATTAGATTTACGTAGCGTGGATAGCTTGTCTAGTTCGTCAGAGACTTGGCAAGCTGCTTGCGGTTGTAATGGCAAAGTATTGCTTTGCTATTTGCAGCACAAGCAAGTTCGTCTTGGGCTTTCTTTTGATTGGTGTGACGACAATCAGAGTTATCGTTTCAGCTCGGCAAAGATTCCCGAACCGCTTGAGAATTTGCCGTTCTTAGCGCGATTTGGTGAGACCCATCCGCTTGGTCCAACTAAAGAAATATTTGGCCTTTGGGCTGGTGCCGAGAGCACCTTCACTGGTGCTGTTGAGAGTGCCTTCATTGTTGATAGTTTTAGTCTAGCCAGCGGCCCGGGCTTGGTGGCGTTGTCTGAAAACGTTTGCTTGAGATTTTCAACCTCAAGTTATGTTTCGACTTACCGAGTGCTTGAAGTCTTTTGGTTGATTGACTTTGAAGACGAGGAGCAAACAGTGTTGCGACGAGTCAGGCTTTTCTACGATGGCGCTGGTGCTTTAGGGCATTGGACTGTTGGCAACTTTAGTAAGTTAGATGAAAAGTCAAGGAGGCAAATTGACTAGGTGCAGCAAGTGCAGAGACTAAGTCTAGTCGCGCTGTCTTGTTTTCGTATCTAGAGTTTTCTCAGATTACCTGCGTAGCTCAGTGGCAGAGCACTTTTACTGGTGTTTCAATCGGTAAAGGATGGCAAAGGTTCGATTCCTTTCGCAGGTTTACACCGGTCGCATCGCAGCCGTTGCGAATGCGTTTGAGCTCTAATGCTCCCGGGCAAGTGTTGAGACCCCACTCAGCAGACCCTTGGGTGATTTGGGCCTCGTCGAATTGTTGCTTAGGCAGGTTGATGAAAAGCTCAATTTCTTGCAGCCCGAAATCATCGCACTTCCTCAGGGAACTTCCAGAGCCCAATTTACAAACTTTGTGGCTCAGTTGAAAAAGCTCGCTGTGGAACGGTTTGGAATCGATGACTCGGTTGTCGAGTTAGCGGCTATTCAGGATATTGAGAGAATTCTGAACATGGCAGAGCCGACTCTTGCTGATGCTCAAAAACGCGTCGATGCCTCAATCTGATTAGCGACAATCACTTGATTTAGCTTTCGAGCTGCCCTATTCGTCAATTTCGATTGAGTTTTAAGCTTGTCTGCTTGCTTTAGCTCGTAGATGCAAATAGAGGAAGAAATGGCTATTCCTTTCTTCCTCTATTTCTGTTTTTCTGCCTATATGCTTGAAGTTAGGACCGTGATTATTTTGGGGTTTATGTATTACTATAAACTATAGCGTTATACCCCAAAATAAACAATGGTCACTGCTTTATATTAGCTTTCTGGATATCAAACTCATTTGGTGGTGGCATGTTGATCACACTTATGAAATCTGTTCTATAGATAATTTTACGGTGATGAAACTTTTTAATATTTTGGAAGGTAGAGTGAATGACATTTGACCGTAGTGATTCCGGTAGGCTTAGTGAAACATCTGAGTCAATAACCTCAAGCACAAAGTTTCTCGAGCAAATACAACAGGACCGTGCGACTTTACCAATTTCCAAAAATATTTCAGCTGACTCTGCTACAAACTCTCTTCCAAGGATCAATTTTAATGATACCCAAAAGGTTGCATGGTCACTGTTTGAGAAAACTCCGAATCAGGCTGTCGACACGTGTTTAGCTGTCATCAACAACTCGATCAGGACAATGGGCAAACCAGACTTTGGAATAGGTCCGTGTCAGGATGCGCTGAACTCTACCAGCCCTGCAAATAGGCAGCAGGCCGTTTATATGTTTGATTCCACTATTGGAAGACGTTCGTTTTGCGACCGAGTTTTGGGCGGAGCATATTCTCTTTGGGCTGAAAAATGGGATGGCCGGGCACAAATTAGGCGTGTAGAACCAAAGAGCGGCTATTGTGAATGACCCGCTGCTCGCCGTCGTTGTGGTGTCCTGAAGCTCTGCCTTTGAGCTCGTCGACAGACCTAGAAGAAAAGTGATAAAGAGCTCCTTATTGTAAGTAAGGAACTCCTATCTAGATCTGTGTTGTAGCAGTTGCTGCTTGCTTTAGCGGTTGCCCTGCTGCCGAATTACAGGCCTACGGTGACATTGCTGCAGTGTTCTTGCCAAAGTTCTGCCCATTCGTCTCGTAAGATTGTTTCCTTCTCTAACAGGCGCAAAACAAGTGTATCCTCAAGAAATGATTTGAGAGATGGACTTTCAAGAATTCGTGTCGCTCGTGCTTTGCAATTGTCCAGAATTTTCTTGATCTCGCGATCTATCTGGTCTGAGGACTCATCGCCGAGCCCATAGCCTTGTGGCACTCCCATAGCTTTGCCAAGAAAAGGATCGCTGCTATTGGCTCCAACTGAGATTGGTCCCAGTTCGGACATTCCAACTTGAGTCACCATAAGCTTGGCTAGAGAATAAGCCCTGTCGAAGTCATTTTGTGCACCAGTGGTGGTGGTGCCCAAAAATAGTTGCTCGGCCAAGTTGCCAGCCAGTGCTGTGGTAATCAGTCCCAGTAGCCGCTCCTTTGTTGGGAAGTTACCTTCATCGCTACTGGCAAAGGCGGTATAACCTCCAGCCGCACCAGCTCCGATGATGGTTATTTTACTAACTGGGTCGCCCCAGTTGCTTTTCCAGTCTAACTTTTGAGTAGCGAGGTATTGACCGACTATGGCATGTCCGCCTTCGTGAATGGCCAATAGCTTTTTAACATCAGGTGAGAGACGACGCGACTTGCCTTCGGTGGCTTCGCCTGCTTGGCTATCCCAAACTGCTCTGGAGAGATCGGCCATAGAGACTTCGCTCACTTCCGAACCGCCTCTCTTGAGAGCATTTACCGGTGCATGTACCTTGAACATCGCCGCGATATCTGCGCCCGTCATGCCCGTGGTGTCAGCGGCAAGGGCCTCTAGGTTTACGTCGGCCGCTAGTGGCACACCATTGCTATACAGCGTGAGCAATTCTAGGCGGCCCGCTTTATCAGGCGGCGATACTGTGACTTGGCGGTCAAAGCGCCCTGGGCGAAGCAGAGCGTGGTCGAGCTTGTCTGGTCGGTTCGTGGCGGCGATTATAACTAGGCTGCCGTTTCCTTCAAAGCCATCCATTTCTGTCAACAGCTGAAGCAAGGTCTGTTCCCGCTCATCGTTGTTGACGCCAATTCCAGCACCGCGGTGCTGTCCAAGGGCGTCGATTTCATCGATAAATAAGATAGCTGGTGCCTGGGCCTTGGCTTTGGCAAACAAGTCGCGCAGTCGAGCTGCGCCTACTCCAACAAACATTTCGACAAATTCTGAGCCAGACACGCTGAAAAATGGCACGCCAGCTTCACCAGCGACGGCTCTTGCCAAGAGAGTTTTGCCTGTTCCGGGAGGCCCAACCAGGAGAATACCTTTTGGCGGACGGCCTCCCAATTTAGTTAGTGTTTCTGAGTTCTTGAGACATTCGACAAACAACTGCATGTCTGTCTTCACTTCGTCTAATCCGGCAAGATCTGCGAATGTAACCTTTTCAGAGTCAGACTCGATCTTCTTGGCGGAGGATTTGCTGGAGTCTGACAGACGATTTTGCTGATTAAGGGTGCGAATGGTACTGACCAGCATCAGTACTAATAACACTCCCATGCCGACATTAACTACAAGCCCCGTTAGGGCTCTCGATTCTTCAATGTTCATAAGTTTTTAGGAGATACCGCGGTTGATGGTAGCATCGGCGATGCGCTTGTGAGCAATGACGTAGGCGCTCAGTCGCTGCGAGATCTTGGCAGCGCTGCTTAGAAGTGAGACTTCCGTGTAGGCAGCCGTGATCATATCTTCGAGGTTGGTTCTTACTTCTGACAGATCCCAGTAACGGCCGCTTCGATTTTGCACCCATTCAAAGTAGCTAACGATGACACCACCTGAATTGGCGAGAATGTCAGGCACCACTTTAATGCCGCGATTAGTCAAAATCGCGTCAGCGCTTGGAAGGGTGCAGTCATTAGCACCTTCAACAATCAAGCGTGCTTGCAGACGCGCGGCTATTGATGGGGTTATAACTCGGCCGAGGGCGGCGGGAATTAGAACGTCACACTTGGCGGCGAGCAAGTCGTCGTTGCTTAGCGCAGTTGCTTCCGGGAATCCATTGAGTGAACCATGGGTGTTGTAGTAGGCTTGTGCCTCTTCTCCATCGATTCCTTTTTCACTGTAGATAGCGCCAGAGGACGTACTGAGGCCAATTATTGTGACCCCACATTCGTCGGCCAGCAGCTTAGCGGCGTGATAGCCAACGTTGCCAAAGCCTTGAACTACAGCGGTGGCTTTTGCTAAATCGATGCCGATTTCTGCCGCCGCAGCTTTTGTTGCGCACATCACGCCTCGGCCGGTTGCTTCATTGCGGCCAAGCGAGCCAAACAGTCCGACTGGTTTTCCTGTGACAACTGCTGGCTGCTCGCCATGTCGCTTGGAATATTCGTCAAAAATCCATGCCATCACTTGCGGTGTTGTGTTAACGTCTGGCGCTGGGATGTCAATTTCTGGACCGATTTCAGCAGCTATGAGATTAGTGAAATTGCGAGTGAGTTGCTCCAATTCTCTTGCCGATAATTGTTTGGGATCGCAGGCGATTCCTCCCTTTGCACCACCAAATGGAACGTTGACAAGCGCTGTCTTTTGCGCCATCAGTCGAGCAAGTGTAGTCGCTTCCTGCAAGTCAACATGGGGGTGAAAGCGCAATCCGCCCTTGAAGGGGCCTCGGCGGTTACTGTACTGAATGCGATAGCCAGTAAAAGAAGTGACAGAACCATCGTCTCTGCGCAGTGGCACTTCAACGATAATTTGTTTTTGTGGTTTGAGGGAAAGCTCTAGAATATCGCGCTTGATTCTTGGGTAGAGTTTTGCAATCTCTGCCAGCGCTTGTTCTTCATAGCTTCCGTTGGTTGTAGTCTTGGTTGCAACGTTTGGAGTGGTGTCGAGGGCAGCACTCGATGCTGTTGAACTGAGCGTCGAACTTTCCATAATTTTAGACTAGTTTGTTAATTGACCTGAATCATGCTCATCCACAGATTTGGGCTACCTCTAGCTGACATGCTCTAACTAACGCCGCTGTTGTGGGAACAGGCTGGGAGGTTAGCTTTATTACTTTGATTGGATCAAATGATTTGAGCGATTTGATCGGCGAGTTAATCAGCGGCTTAGAAGTATGGGATGAGAATAACTATTTCTGGCAGTTGTGCGAACTTCCAGTCAACCACTCAGCGAAAGATAGAAGTCAATTCATGTTTAAGGTAGATTCATTTTTAATATATTGGCATCGCTATGTTGCGCGATTGCAGGGCAGCGTTTACCGATGCAAATAGTTTTGAGTAGTTTGAGCTTAAAACTAGCAGCAATGTATTATGCGCTAGGTGGCGACTGCTCATTCTCGCTTATTAGTGATTGCTTAGGCGCTATGGGGGCCACATATTTGACGAGGCTTGGGTGACACAGCCCATCTGATACTAGTTAGTGTCTGAGTAAGCGTGTTGCTATGTAGTCAACGTTAATGGTTAGCTGAAGTGATTTCTTTTCATCAATCTCACCCGGAACCATCCTAACTCGCAACTCCTCCACCTATGAATCTCACCGGCCGAGAATAACAACGCGAGTTGTTGAGGGTTCGACTCCTTCCATAGGAATTGCAAGAAGTGTTGAGAGTGTTAGTGGTGACAGCACTGGCCTTGATAACGCTGATTGCGACCGCAAAGCCGAACGGTATTTGGCACACAATAATGACCTTGAGAGAGAACATATGGCATTTCGTAAATTCGCTGATCTCGTAGATGCAAAAGTACGCGACCGCGTCGCTGCTTTGACTGGCATTAAGACAGCTCCTTGGACTGAATTGAAGAAATCTCTAGTTGAGCACGGTCGCTCAACCCGGGAAAAGCTTCAGAAAGGCGCTCAGCAAGCACCTGCTGATGCTGCTCGGTTTGAAGAGATCGAGCGTGATGGGCGCGAGCAAGTGATAGAGGAAGCTGGCCAAGCGCTGAACAACGCAGAAAATGCTTCTGTAGATGCTCTATTGGCCGCACAGACCGGCGTCATCCAGGTGGTGTTAAAGGTCGAGGCCAAGGTCGTCGATACAATTGAAAGTTTCAAAGCTGATTGTGCGACTTCTAATAATGCTGAACCTTCTGAAGCACCTTCTGAAGCACCTTCTGAAGCACCTTCTGAACAACTTCCAGACCAGCCATCAGAAGAATAACGACATATCTCAGTGTCTGTTCAGCTTGCGACTAGTTATTCAGGGTCCCCCTGGATAGCGAGGCTCGTTCTGAAAATTTTCTGAATTACATGATGGTATTGGTCAAATGTTTTTGACTAATACCATTTCTTTATTTTCTGACCGCCTCAAAAGTAAGCTGAACAGCACCGAAACGCAGGAGTCTTATCGTGAACAGTCCTATTAAACAACCGTCCTATAATCCTGACTTTCTAACTAGATCAGTGCGACTTGCCCAGCTTTTCAGAGTATCTGGCGGCTTGGTTCGCCGTTTGGCAAAAATCAAACTCTTGCGAGACCCTGTCAAAGTAAACCAAGCAAACCTTGCACTGGCTGAATGGTGTAAGTTTCAGGCTTTGTCATTGGGTCCTACTTTTATTAAACTGCTCCAGAATATTTCAACGCGCCAAGATCTCTTGCCTAGCCAATTCATCGAGGTATTTTCAACTCTTCAAGACCAAGTTGAAACCTTCGATTTTGATTTGGCTCGGCAGGTTATTGAAGGAGAATTGGGAGGAAATCTCGAAGAGTTGTTCTTGAGCATTGATAAGACTCCAATTGCTGCGGCTAGCATTGGGCAAATCTACCGAGTACGTTCGCTAGATGGAGCAGAGAAAATCGTCAAGGTGCAGCGACCAGGAATTGAGCTTGTGATTGCTCTCGATCTGACTCTCTTGCGTGTGATCATTCAGCATCTTCAAGTTGCCGTGCCCCGACTTGCCGAAGAGTCTGACGCCATGAGCATCATCGATGATCTAACTGAGACTTTTAGACAAGAACTCGATTTCACGATTGAGGCTGATAATGTCGAAGAGTTCGTTCAGATGTTTGCTGATCCATCTGAGCGTGTCTTGATTCCTTCAGTTGATAGAAACTTGAGTTCTACTAGAGTTCTAACTCTCGACTATTTGCCTGGCATAAAGCTGAGTAATTTTAAGGGCAGCAGCACTCAAATCAAGGAAGTTGCAGAGATAATTCTTGTAGCCTTCCTTAAGCAGTTAGTTGCGGAAGGTGTTTTTCATGCTGACCCGCACGCCGGCAATATAGCTGTAACTCTTGATACAGAGGGCAACCCGAGGGTCATTCTGTACGACTTTGGCATGATTGGAAGATTGACTAAGAAAGAGCGAGAATCGCTCTTGAAGATTGGTATTGCCGCTATTAAAGAAGACGTTGATGGGCTTATTGCCGTATGCGTTGAAGCTGGGATACTTGGCGTCAGTGCCCTAGAGAGTCTCGATGTCCGTCGAGTCATGCTCAGGTTTATCTCAAAGCTTGATAAGCTCTCAGCCGATAGCGTCATTGAGTTGAGAGAAAAACTGAGCCGTGTTTCTGAAAGAGGCGGGCTTAAATTTCCGGCTGAGTTCATGCTGGTTGGCCGCACACTTAGCGCTATAGAAGGGAACATGGGAGCACTGCAGCGGGCTTCGGCAGAAGATCTTCAACTTAGTGCTGTGGTGCTCAGTCAGACTCAGGCTATGGGCGCTCAATTCTTTCCTGAACCAGTTAACGCTGCTGATAGAGTTGTCTATGATGTTGAACAGTTAAAAGCTGTTGGCTTGCAAATTCTCAAAGCTAGCCGCCGCGGCTTCTATCAACTTGAAAATGGCACATTGAAGATACCGGTTGCTGACGAAGAGGTCGGCCGCGCTGTGCGTCGATTGAACTACGGCTTCAAAAGTCAAAACGCTTTGATACTTTGGTTGGGCTTCTTCGTCAGCGGTATGTTTTTTGAGTCTTTAAATCAGAGAGGCCCTGGTGACTCTCTTGTCACCTTGAGTCTAGTGTTCTTGGAACGCTGGCTGCAAGCCGAGCGTCGTCTAGATAGCTAGTTTGCCGAAAATATCATTGGTCTGCAAAGACCTTTTTTCTTCAAGGTTATTAGTAGACTGGTCTACTAAATCGAGATATTTTTTTTGTGTGGTTAATCCCAGATTTACTTCGACCTAGTAACCGTGGAAGGAATAGAAAGATTTCGGACAAGCATGAATTTGGCAAAGCCATATTCGTGCTTGTCCGAAATCAAAAGCAGTTGCCTTCGCCGATAGGTTTACGAGAGTGCATTGCCGTTTTCATCAGTGATCGGAGCAATCTCAATACTTCCACCTATTACAGTTGGAAGTTTGTGTCCGAGCTGGTTAAAGGAAATCAATGCCCCTCTGAGCGTGAAGTTGTCTGTAACCCATTCGTTGATGACATTTCCATCTAGTGAGAAATGACGGATTCGATAGCGACGAGTCAATACCAAATTAAAGGGTTGCAATCGCATTCTATAGATGTCTCTTCGCCTCCTAAGCTTTCAAAGCTTAGAGTCGCTGGCCCACATCTTGTCAAACATCTGGCCGTGACAATGACATTTTCTTGGCCCTCAGAAAGACGACAAACGGCTTCGCCACCTCGTTCTGAAAGTTGCTGGGCCACCATGTCTTGTTTACCACCCAGCAGCAGATGCCAGTATGGTACTAGGTTCATCAGTGCCCTTGCTGAGCCTGGACACTCCCATCTTCTTCGACCGTGCGAGGTTATGAATGTTCGATAGACGAAGCCTCCTTTACGACCGCTAGCTCCTGCTGTCACAACATAGGCAACGTAGTTGGTTTGAACCAAGAGAGAGAAATCTGGTTCAATTGCCCGCACCTGTTCTTCATCATCAAAAACCATGATTAGGTCTTCAATTCCCATTAGATAAGTGTGTGGTGACTGGCCGGAGAAAGCTCTGTCTAAGAGATAGCGAAATTCAGGGGTTATGCTTTTCGCCGCCACTGCTGGCAGTGATACTGTAATTTGACCGTCAGGTTGTCTTTCTGCCCAAGAGCTCAGTTGTGGATATTGATTGCTGAGCTTCACCTTGGAGAGGTTCGTTTCTTCATGATTCAGTAGCACATGGCCAAGAGCAAGGGTGCCATTGCCGCCGGGAGAGATTGCATCGCCTGCCGGAGTGTACCAACGCAATTCCCATTCACCCTCATTTCGCTTCTTGGCGAAGACAGTCTCAGGTTGATTCAAGAACTGTGCAATATAAGACATTGTTGCCTCGGCTATTGCTCCTTCAACGATGCAGACTGCAGCTGGGTTGCCACTAGCAGGTTCGTTCGATGAGAATGGCACCGCTAGATAAAGCGTTAGTTGTTTTTGCATTTGAGACTTCTTGTAGTTGTCTGTTTTTGAACTGTCAACTGATGTTAGAAACGAGCAAATAAGAAATAGGAATTTTTCCTACCTTACCGCTGGCAATTCAAGATAGTGATTTATCTATGCTTCTTGCTCGTGGATCGTTCCTAAATATTGATTGAGTAGTTCATATTGGATAGATATCTTTGTTTTGCTGTCACTTTCAAGTTAGTTCTATATAGACAGACCTAAAGCCAAAATCATAATTTGAAATTGCTATGGCTTGCCTTCGCGAGCTGTTTCCTTTCGTGTCGATTTGCCGAGCCGTATGGAGTTGTCACGGAAAAGTCGGTATTGTCCTGGTATGCAATTGCATTGTCATGCTCTCTTGGAGCAGCCGCTCACACCCCATTTCTCACCACACATGTTTTTTGGAGTATCTATATGAGTCAGCATGCAGAGAACAGTCAGGGCAAAGACTCCAGTTGGCAGTCGCTGGATAAACGAGTGCCTTCAAAGGAAGACATCGATAATATCTATAAAGATATTTGGACTGATAAGAAGAATCCTTCAGGGGCTTCTCTCACGCCACTTGAGCGCATGCAGTACGAGAGCCAGAATTCAACAGGACTTGGTCTAGTCGACAATAGCGATGCACGTAGCCGTGATCTCAATGAAGGGCCACGAGACAACCGCAATCTTGAACAGCCACGTACATCTCCTGGGGCAGACAGAGACCAGCCTGATGACAATGGTGGTGGTGATAGACAAGCTGGCCGTCGCAATGCGTTGCCAGACTATTGCTTAGACGACGCTCAGTCGAGAGCCAATTTGGCCGCTTACAGAGCTTCCCTTGGTGCTGGTCTTTCAAATGAACCATATAGAGGTACAGAAGGTCCTAACTATTATCAGCGCTCGACGACTGGTATTGGTGATAATTGCTTCAATAACTCTTATGGCAACGACCCTTATCGCCATGACAGAAGAATTAGTGATTTCAGACCAAGACAGAGGTTTGAAACTGAGCATACTATGCCCTACGCCGATCTCGATGACTTGAAAGATTTAAACAGATCTGATAGAAGGTCAGACTATGTTGAATCAAAACAAGACGACTTAAGAAGTCGAACACAGAAAGTAGAGTACCCGGATGGTGCATCGCGTGTTGTTCTCAGAGATGAGAGAGGCGAGATTACAGTTGTGGTCAATCCAGATGGCTCGCGTTTAGAGCGTCAGGCTGCGGTAGAAGGTGAGGCTCCTAGCTGGAAAGCTTATAGTCGACATGGTGCTGAACAAGTTGCAGATTCTTTCCGAGGTCAAGTTGAGCTTGATAAAGATGGTACTTATCGCATGCTCAAAACCTATCCGGTGCAACAAGTTTTTGAACAGAAAGCCAATGGTAGTTATCGGCATGCCTATGCTGGCGATGATGGTGCCAAAGAGCAATGGACTTCTAGTGAGCAGAGCAAAACTGTAATCTATCCGACTGGTAAGGCAAGAGTAATTAGTTTTAAGCCAGATTCTAATGGTATCAAACGGCAAAGTGCAGTAACTGATCGATAGTCGAGTGGTTAGATAAGACCTTGTTGAAAAATTTTCTCCGGGGGTGTAGAGAGGCGATCCATGTTGGAGGGTCGCCTCTCGTATTGTTGTTTAGAGCTAGACACGTACTTCCCGCGTGATTTGGTATGTTTTTGTCACAGAGAACTGTCAATAATTAAATTCGCAGAGAATTCATGTTGAAAAGTTCACCACCCAATTTTCTCAGGCTTTCATTCCTCATCCCTTTTATGTGCTTGGAGCGATATTCATTATGTCTACTCAGAACAGTAATATGTCTGCCGAGGTTGTGCAGCCAAAGGTTGTTGACTCTATGCCTTCCGGTGAATTGTCAGCCAAGGCCAATCTCAACGCTGAGTCAACAGTCGCCCTTTCAAGTCCACCTGATAGCAATTATAAAGGAGCTTTTGCTGATACTACCAGTAATACTGCTTCAAATTCTCCAGCCAGTGACGTTACGATAGTACAAAGCATTGACAAGTCAGCTCCTGTTGTTAACGTTGTCGAGGCAGCAAGTCCAGTTTTAGATGCGCAGAAGTCACCATCAACATTGGCTGCTGAAGGAAAAATTCACGATGCTACTACCTCTGGCATGTTGGAGAATTTCAGCGTTGGCGCTCCTGTTACGATTGGAAAGTTAGCTGATCAAATTGTCGAGAACACTAAAGCTACTGATAGTACTGCTGTAAGGTCGTCTGATGCTCCTACGAAGTCCATTTCAGTTGAGCTTGAAAACAAGAATGACCCAAGTTCCCAGCGGCCAAACTTTGTCATTAATAGCAAGGGCCAGATTGAGATGAAGATCGATCCAGAGGCTCCTGAAAACAAGGGTAAGGATATTTCTATTGTTGTCGCCCGCAAAGCCGGTCAGATTAACCCTACTAAAGAGCAAATGGCCGCCGCTGACGAACTAGTTACCTATCTAAGTAAACGTGCTCACGGACCGGGAGAATCGAAGTCGCCGATAACACTGAAGGACAAAGATAATCTAGTCTCAAGAGCCGCTGAGCAGAAAGCCGGGTTATTGCCGCCTAAGAGCCAAGAAACCTTTACTCCTCAAACTAGAGAGCAAGTTGGTAATCTCAATAGGTTTAATGGCAGCCACGGCGTGGATATGCCCTCTGCTTCAAGCGATGATTTTGGTTCATTCAAGAGTCGTTCGGTGGAGCGTCAACTAAACGAAAGCGATAAACAGGCAGCACTTAAAGAAGTAGCAGCCGGTTTGTTTCAACCTGATGAGGCCGCGCCATACGACACTATTCGGCAGTCACCAGACGGTGTTGTTCATTATGGTCGTTATGGTTTGTCTGCAGATCAGATTGCTAGCTTCTTTGATTCTTTGGGTGACTTGAGTGACCCTGCCCATGTTGCTGAGTTGGTGCGAACAGGTAAGTTGCCAAAAGACTTTGCTGAGAAGCTCAAAGATCCAAAGTTCTTGGCTAAGCTCAAAGAGTCGATGTCAGCCTTGCATAAGGGTTCGATAACACCAGAAGCGATGCGCGAGATTCTGCCGAAAGAGCTGCAAGAGTCGATAGCGACAGATCTCGTAGATAAACTAAAGGGCAAAATTGGTGATAAACCCGGTGCCATCGGTGCCGCATTTATTTCTGGCAAGAGTGCAGAGAATATTACAGCTGCTGACTTAAGTGCCCCGCAGGCGGTCGAAGCATCTCAAGCCGGTGACAAACTCTATCAGTTGGCAACTAATAAGATGCGAAACGAAGCGCGCATGAATGGAAATGGCAGTGATACCGTTGTTGGTGTTGTTCCAGAGGGTGAACGTAAAGCCTTAATCTCAGAGGCTTTGAAACTTGCTGGACAAGAAATTACCGATGCTAATCTTGCTGCCGTCAATACAATTATTGAGAAGGAAAGTGGTTGGGATGCTAAGGCTTTCAATGGCTGGGATTCTAATGCTGAGGCTGGCACACCTTCGCAAGGGCTAATGCAGACTATTCCTTCGACCTTCCAGGAGAATGCGATTGCCGGTTATAACAGTGATATTACTGATCCTTTGTCTAATATCATTGCTGGCGTGCGCTATGCAGTAGGTCGATATGGCTCATTGCAAAATGTTCCAGGTATAGTGAAACTTGCCTCAGGTCAAGATTATGTTGGCTATTGATATTGTTGACAAGGCCGAGTGTGCGTACTTCTGTGAAGTTAGAGCTTGAATTATTCAGTGCCAATTTTGCAGTATCAATGAGCCTTTCTTTCACGACCCACTTGAGTCTCTAACCACCGAAACCATCGTTAGAACTATATCTTCCCGAAAATGCTGAACACATCTGTGTTCGGCATTTTGTTTGTGTAGGTGGAGGTCGTGATAGAGGTCAGATGCAAACCTAATTGAATTCGTGAGAAATCTATGTCTTTTGAAAAAATCTTTTTTCTAGCTGCTCTTTCAGTGATTGCCTTGCTTGTAATTGTGGCTTTAAGCCTCATTCCTTTTCCTGTGATTGAGTTGCTTGTTAGTGGCGCTGTTATTTCCTTTGTGGTTTATATTCTCTTCAAATAGCTTTGCCTTTGATACTCCTCTTTCGAGCTACGCTAGCTGGCGATGAGGCGATCTCGCTCCTTTGCGGGCTCGCCTCATCGCGCTAGCTTTTCTCTTCTTTTGTACGCATGTATCATTTGTTGCAATTCGGAAGTTGAGGGTCTATATAAATGGTCGAGTTTTTCTCCGTGATTGCGTTTAGTGATTTGCCTGTTGGTGGTAATCTTGCTGCAGTTGTGGTTGATGCTCCCAACTTAGGCGAAGACGAAATGCAGTTCATCGCCGGCAAGATTGGTTACTCTGAAACAGCCTTTGTATTTCCATCAGCAGCGGCTGATTTCAAGTTGAGATTCTTCACGCCTTCTGGTGAGGTCGATCTTTGTGGACACGCGACTATTGCCGCCTTCTCTCAATTGGCTCGTTTAAAGAGAATTGGAGTCGGTCGTTACACCCAGGAAACCAAGGCTGGCATTTTTGATGTAGAGGTATTTAAGACTGGTCAGGTCTTCATGTCCCAGGCCAAGCCAATTTACGGAGATTATGTAGAACAAACTGCGATCGCCGATTCTCTTGGTGTAGATGTCAGCGAACTACATCCGATTTTCTTGCCTCAGATCGTTTCTACTGGTGTACGGGATATTTTTATACCCTTGAAAAATCTAAAGGCTTTGCACGAACTTAAACCGAATTTCGCCAAGATTTCTAAGCTAAGTCTGCAACGCAGTGTAATCGGCTATCACGTTTTTTGTTTAGATTCGCTATTTGGTGGCTTTGCCCATTGTCGTAATTTCGCTCCACTCTATGATATTCCAGAAGAGGCAGCAACCGGAACTGCCAGTGGTGCTCTCGCTTGCTATCTATATGGTCAAGGTTTACTGGCAGATAATGCTGTCGGTAATATTGTCTTTGAACAAGGGTTCTCTATGAATCGGCCGTCGCAGATTACAGCTCGGCTTGAGGTCGAAGATGGTGCCGTTACAAGAGTTGAAGTGGGTGGGAATTCCTGCTTCATGGAAGGCCCGATAGCTGTAGATTTGCGCTCTAAGGCAAGATCCTAGTTTCCTCTTTCGTGTACATTCTCTAGCCTTAGCGCAGATTTGGTTGAGTGATTGCTGTGCGTGAATTGCTAGTTGCTAGCTGCGCGAGCATTGCCGCCGTATCCTAGAGTGCCTGCGCTGGGCATAGTTTAGGCAATGCAGCAGTTTCTGTGCGCAACCTTCTCTTGAAAACCGTGGTGGCTTTTGCCAGACTGGTACCGTATTTCCATTTATTTCAATCAAACAAGGCAAGACAACTTTAGAGCTTCCCACACGCCAGATATAACTGTAGCTTTAGGCAAATCATTTGTCAGATTTGAGCTGCCTTTTATACTGCTAAGCGATATTTGGTGATAAGAAGCCTCTTCACGTCATTGTTTGGCAAATAATTTATTTCCCAATAATCATTTGCCAATAATCTTTTGCCGAAAAGTCTGTTTGAACTCGCTTAAACGATATTGAATAAAGAGCTGATATGACCATAAGTAGAATTTCCGCTCCGGGTCGGTTGTCACCGGTGTTGCTCGCTAAGGCAATCGGTGCCTTGCTATCCTTAACTCTGGCTGCTAATTCAGTTGCGAAGCTTCAGAAGGATCAAGGTGAATGGTTTGCATGGGCTATCTCAGCTGCGGCTGCTGCCTTTGCCACTGTTTCCATAGACAATTGCGAAGATCCTTTGGTACCGAAAAATTTAGATTCTTTCCTCAAGAAGAAAAGAGTTAGTTTTTACCTTAGCCGCGATTTTGCCGACGAACTTGATTCTGACTATCTAAGGCAAAAGCTTACTGTTGCTCTTCGATCTGTCGCGGTTCGGGATGTAGATGCTGTGGAAGCTGTTCTCGTTGCTGTAAAACTGCTTGATTGCACTGAAACCTCGAAGTTCTATGTCGCCAAGACTTGGGCTGTACTGGTCAACTTTGATGCGTCTAGCTCACCAGACGAAGGTATCTTGGTTCAGATTGTACGGCGCGTGCGCCCATAGATTGCACATCTAGCTTATAGGACAAACTATGTTTTTAGTAGGAGTTTGCGGAGGGATTGCTTCCGTAGCACTTGGATGGGGTCTTAAGCGTTTATACGAAGAAGACTACCGCTTTAACATCACAGACAAAGAGTTCCAGATTTCGGCCATCATTATTGGTTGCTTCGTAGCACCAATAGTGGTGTTTTTCGGCTACCAGGTTGCTATCCATCAGAATGTCTCCTATCAAGAGACTGCAAGCGGCTGGGAGCAAAAAGCAGTTGTAAATACAACCACATGCTTTAAGGATGGTATTTGTCACTGGGATTATCGCTGCGACCCTGAAACGAAGAAATACAAAGACTCCCAGGGCAAGACCCAGACCAAGACGATCTATCACGACTGCCCGTACTTCGACCATGAGTTTGAGTATGCCCTAAATACCACAGTCGGCAACATTGTAATAGCTCCCCATAACGCTCCGACGAACCCCGAAAAGCATCTTTGGCGTTCGTGGGTGAGTGCGCCTTCCAATATTCCATCAGGTGAGCCATCAACTTGGCTGCAATCGAAGCAGCGAATTGAGGCCGGAACTCCAGGGCCTGTAGCCGTGCGTCACACTTATGACAACTATATTCTGGCCAGTGACAATTTACTAAAGTTGCAGTCTGACCGCATTGTCGAGTACCAGAAGAATGGTCTTATGCCTGACTTCCAGTACAAGATTGAAGGCGACTATTTGCAAAACCGCATATATTGGGTTAAGCAAGAGCCAACCAGTGCCGATTGGTTGCAGGCAATAATGCGCTTCAATGCTGCCTTTGGCATGGCCAAGCAAGGTGATCTTCATCTTTTGATAGTTGGAGCTGATCAAATAGATAGCCCCGATTACTATGCAACTGCTGTTAGTGCTTATTGGCAGAGCGCATTTGCGAAAAATTCATTGGCAAAGAATGCAATTGTCGTAGTGGCAGGCGTGGCTGACGGTAAAGTAGTTTGGGCGCGTGCTGCAACCGGTATGCCGATTGGAAATGAAGCTTTACTACTTGCCGTCCAAAATGAGCTACCTGGAACCGAGCTGACACCAGAGCAGCTACTCGGTGTTCCTACCGCTACTATCGATGATGCCTCTGAGGTTAGCTACAGTTTGCCCCAAGGCAAGCTTGGCACACTACTGTGGCGTTTTCAGCGCGTCTGCATGCGCTGTGATGCTGATGCTTCGACCAATCAGACTAATCCCGGTTTCGTTTACCTGCTCAACCAAGTGCAGCCAACCGCGGTACAGAAATTCCTGATCGTTCTTGCTGTAGTGGCCGCATCTGGTGTGGTCTGGTACATCGTGCTGCGCAACTGATCTAATTTGCCATTTCATTTCAAGTATTCGAAAACAAATCAGAAACAAACCGGAAACAAATTCATGAAATCTACAACTAAACTTATTTCAATCGTGGCTGTTTTGATTATTTTCTTGTTCGGTGGATACGCCAAGGTCAATGGCTTTCGCGGCCAAGTTATTGCTGCTGAGACGCGTCTGTCTGCTGATTATCAAAATGATCAGAACCAGCTCTCCAGCTATGTTCTTGGTTTCGCCGAGCAGGTAGGTATTGCTGACAGAGAGGCGCAGCAACTGCGCCGTGTCTTAACGGACGCTGTTAAAGGCCGCTACGACGGCAAGATGTCGGCAGCGCAACTCGCTCAGGGCACTCTGTTTTCCGCCATCTCTGAAGCCTATCCGAATGTCGATCTAACGACTTACAACGACATTGTCGGCTATATCCAGGTCAGCCGCGAGGCTTTCCGCGCTAAGCAAGAAGCACTTTTGTCTAGAGTAGCTGACTATGAAGTGTTAGTGCACGGCGACTTGGTCAATAGCGTCTTGGCGGGTATTTTGAGACTACCCACCCACAATCTGCGAGCAGCCATCGGCAATGATGTGGTGTTTGGAGAAGCGGCTCTTGCTCGCATCAAGACTATTGTCATTGACACCACTACTAGCGAAACATTTGGCAGCGGAACCATGAAGCCTCTCTCTGCTCCAGCTCTTCAAAGCTAGTCTTAATTCTGTCGAGGCAGCTCTGCCGTCTGATAAACACTAATATCTGAAGGGAAATCGAAATGGTCATTGAGTCCGGTATCAAACGATTGGCAGCTCTTGCTGTTATCGCGCTTCTTATTTTCAGCCTATTTGCAAAAGTCAATTTTTTACGTGGTCAGATGATCGCTCTTGAAGTTGGTATCTCCAATCAATATCTTGTGAATCAGAACCAGCTTTCAAGCTATGTTCTAGGGTTCGCTGAACAGACGCAGATTGCTGACCGCGAGGTCCAACAGTTGGGCAAAATTCTCAAAGAGGCAATCGCCGGGCGCTACGACAACTCTTTGGACGCACAGAGTTCGCCAGCTCTGTATTCTGCTATTAAAGAGGCCTATCCTCAAGTCGAACTGAAGAGCTACAGCAGTATCGTCCAGTTTATTCGTGCCAATCGCGAAGCATTTCGTGGTCAACAAAGCATTTTGTTAGATAAGTTGCGGAACTATCAAAGTTTCCGCAACGGTGACATCATCGATAGCTTTATCGTTGCGCAGTTGGGCTTTCCTTCTAGCCAATTGAGAGTGAGTCTTGCAGGTGGTCAGACTCTCTTAGGCGAAGCTGCCTTGGTGCAGATTGAGCGCATTATCACTGATGACACCACGCGGGCGAGTTTTGCCGATGGCTCGATGAAGCCCCTGAGAGTTGCGCCTGTTCAGTGATTGTGATTGTGATTTCAGGAGCGGCTCTTTGAGCTGCTCCTTCTCCGCGAATACAGCCATTTTTTTTAATAGGTGAATCGATATGGATTATTTAGATATAGCAATGAGCGTACTCGCAGTCTTCGCATTCGGGCTTCTTGCTGTTGTCACAGGATCTGCCTGGGCGTGGATAGCTTTCGGGATATGGGTTGTGGCATTGGTTTCACAACTTGCTTACTTGTTTTTTGTGGTCAAAAAAGAATGAAATTGAAATCGTTTTTTCAGTCTTGGCAAAATCGCTTCTATAGAAGTGAACTTGAAGAGCTAGTCAGAATTCAGAAACTAAGCCGCAGTCTGGCTTCCAAAGCTAGTTTAAACGGATCTGCTGCAAAGCTAAGCTCCGGGCAGCTCTCGCCAATAAGTCACCGCCAACTCTCGAGTGTAGACCTTGTGAAAAGACTGATACAAGTTCTACCCTGGGAAGAAAAGGCAGATGCTTGTAACGCTGATTTTGCAAGAGTATTCTTTGCAGTCACTTCAATATCTAGACCATGGAAGGCTTGGGTATTAGAGCTCAATGAACCAGCAATTAAGAAAGTTTTGAATGAGCTATTGAGGGCGTTCATTCAAACTGCCAAAGCAAGAGCCATGTCTCTTGAGGCAAGAGTTGCAGCAATCAACTATCAGCAAGAACTCTTGAAACGCTGGTTAGAAACTCCGCCCTCATTCCCAAAGGGAGACAAAGTCACCTTGAACTTGAGATATCGTGGCGTCGAATACAGACGCAACGTTCAAGAGGAACTGATAACGCTTTCGGCTCAGGCGAGGCATTATGCAGACAAGATCAAGATACTGGCAATAGAACCAAGTCGAGAAAAATTGGCGCACACGGTAAAGGAGACAACCGCAGCTGAAGCTCTAAAGCTTATCAAACAGTCACTGTTTTGCCCGGAGGAAGTGTTCGCCCACGCGGTATTAGAGACCGCAGTTATGATTCGAGAGAAGGTATACCGAATCTTTGTTCTAGAACAAAACTTAGGCGACCTCACTAGCGAAGAGTTTACCGAAATCCTAAAGGAAAGATCGAGAGTATTTCAAGCTCTCCATTACTGCAATCAACGCAGTATTGACGCATACCTTGCTCAGCAGGCTTCTACCGCTCGCATTGTCGGGTTGGCGGAGGAAATGCTGACTAGAATTGGAGTCGCTGCCAAGAACTGATTCGGTATTTTAAATTAATTCGAGTAGCACTATGCCTATTAAACGAGTCGAACATGTCGACATTTCCCGCTACAAGACAATTGATGACGAAGTTTCCCTACCTGTAGCTTTGCATTTTCTAGTTAGATGCTACCTGGCGTATGGCGGACGGATTACTAGATGTGATGACACTACTGTTGTTGCAGAGACGCACTCTTTGCGTCGAGAGCAAGTTACCTTTACTGGTGAGGCCGATGCCATGTTGCCATTGGTCCGGGCTGCAAAGGCTGCTTTGCAAAGTGAAAGAGGCTCTGGCACTGCTGGTATCAACGCTTTGCTTGCTGCTACGAGCATACACGAACCTAGTGAAGTTGCTGTATTGAAAGCACTTCATATCGATGATGCTCTTGCTGTTTACCTGGCAATGCATCTCGACGGCAGTGCTCAAGAGTCTAGCTACTCTTTTCTCGAGGCGGTTGAATTGGTTCGCAGTTTGTCTGCGCACTTAGAAAAGGCTGCAGGGGCTTCAGGTACGACAGTTGCTTCGGATGCTTTCAAAGCCATTGATCTAGTTTTCCTTTGTTATCGGAAAGGAAAACCAATTGTCCCTACTCTCAGAAAGCTCTGCGATGATTTTTGCCTCGGATTGACGTTAGTTGTGATTTTTGCTGCTTTCAACTGTAAACAAATTTCTGCTTAGGCAGAAGGAGAAACACTTGACTGTTCAATACAATTTCAGGTCCATGGAAGAGGCCGATGTGCCAGAGGTCATGCATTTGATGAGTTCAATCCCGGAACTCTCGTTGCGTGATTATGAGACCCTAGAGCAATTGAGGTTAGCGGTGAGATTGAATTATCCGTGTCCTCAAGTCGCGACTTATGGTGACGCGATTGTTGCGGGCTGCTTCCTCTTGAACAATTCGCTGCGAGGTGAACTGCTTCATCTGTTTGTGCATCCGTCTCACCGACATCTTGGGATTGCTGGTTATTTGATTCAGCAGTCGTTAGAGCGCTTCAAGCAGAGTTCTACCGTAACTCGTATCTTCGCTCGGGTCCTGAAAGGGAATGCCTTGATGGATTTGACCTTGTTGAAGGCAGGTTTTCGGCACTCGTCTGAGACCGGTGGAATTATTACTGCTTACACGATAGACCTATAGGTTGTGCAGGCTCTGAATCACTGCACTTCCCAGGTCTAGTACGAAATTTCAATCTTAGAAAGGCAGCTTGCAGAGGCGAGCTGCCCTTCTTTCATCCAAAAACAATTTCTGCAGAGGCAGAAGGAAAAACTATGAAAAACGTTCAACAGTCTTCTGATTTACTTGGGGCAATTAACAGTGAGCTTGCCGCGCGAAGCTTGAAGCCAATCGCGAAGCTTGGCAAGTCCAGCAAGGGCGAAATCGAGATTCTAAGAATTCTTGAAATCTACGAACACTCTGCGAGGTTCTTTACTGATGTTAAATTCGAGGTGATGTTTCCCGGAGGAGCACTTGGACAGTTTACCGTTCGCTTTAATGCGAATGGTGCTTCCTCTGATGGTGCTGTTATCGTTTCTGTTGTTAACGACCGCATTGCCATCGTCAAACAATGGCGGTTGCCGTTATCCAAGTGGACCTACGAGCTACCACGTGGGTTTGCTGGGGACAAGCTTGAACAGGCAAGTCGCAACCAACAGTTTGCGGCGCTCTCGTTCGCCGATCTTCCACTCGCTACTTTGGTGCGAGAACTTGGGCCAGAGCTGATGAAAGATGCTTCGATAAAGGCACTAAGCCAACTCGGTTGTATTGCTGAAAACTCTGGCACAAGTAATGTTTCACCGAACTATTTTCTGGTTCAAATCGAGGTTGAGCAAACCCTCTTTAGTCAGAAGGTTAACGGCTCAGATGACCAACTCAAGGTCTATTTCTGGAGCTGGGAGCAAGTTCAAGCCGAGCTTGGCAAACGAATTTGCGATAACCATTCGATCGTAGGGCTCTCTTTGGCAATGCCAAGCTTGGTAGGTCTATAAACAAGGTTGCCACTCGCACAAAAAAACTTTCACCTACGGAATTGAAAACTATGCAATCCTGCACCAATCGACCAATCCAACAGGAATCTGACTCTGCTGCTACTGTCACCCAAACTGTAGTCTTTACTGGACAAAGCCCTCGCGATACGCAGGCAACTGTGAGAATTACCGTCGTGGGCCAAGAAGTTTTTTGTGAAAGCGCAAGTCGTCAAGATAGGCTGGGTGATTGGATCTTCAATGATATTGACGACCAAGAATTGGTCATTGAAGTTCTCTCTGCCTATGCCATATATCATGGGCGTGAAGTAGCTTCGCGTCAGGAGGCGGGAACGAAGAAGCCCGTGGTTATATGGACTGGTGAATTTCCAAGCTGTAACGCCGCGACTGGTCGTATTACGGTCGACAGTGGCAACGTTTATTTTGAGAGCGCCGTTATTAGAGATCGAGCTGGCAATCTCAAGTTCTTGGAGGTTGGGCAGCCTGAAGTGGAGCGTGAGCTGTTGATTCAGTTTGCAATCTCAGCGGCCTATTCTGTTAGCTCGGACAATACTCTTGAGACCAAGGACGTCCCCCTTGGCTAGCCTCGGCGATAACATCAAATAGCGCCCGGCTCTCTCTCTCTCTCTCTCTCTCTTTGAGCCTCGGCATTTGAGCGATAAGTAAACATGGAACTGCTGCAAAGTTAAGCGGCAGTTCCAATCTCTGTATGTTCGTAATTAGTGGAGTAATGCTATGACTACCAAAAAACAAATCGACCGTCCCATCTTGGCCGCTGATAAGCGCAATGCTGCTCAAATGCCTGCTCGCACTCCTGCTCCTATTCTTGCTTCTGCGCCAGTCTCAATCAGCCAAGTGCTCCGTCGTCCGGCACCGAAGCCCAAACTCAAGAAAGTGGCTTCATCGTCAGAGGGCAGTACTGAAGGCTCTGAAACAACTTGCTCTCGTACTTTGAAGGCAATCGATCTGGTGCAGCGCGGTCACATTCAAAGGCCTATTGATGTTACCTCGCTTTATGCAGCGGTAGAGCTAACATTTATGGGTGCTGCGGAGTTTGAGGGTGGCGCTCTACCAGCCTCTATTGACCGCCTATATCAGCACTATCTCGCTGGCGAAGCGAGCTTTGTCGAGTTTCCTAGCATTCGTGTTGGTGAAGAGGTTCTAATAGGCTTCGGTCCGTTCAATGATAAGTCTCGAATCTTCTATGAGGAGCAACTTGGTCTGGTCGCTTCACGCACAGCACGTTTGCATGAGGAGACTTCCCTGCCCGAGTTAATGGCGCTTTCTAGCACGTCATTGGTTCGATATAGAAAAGACTTTCCAGATTTCTGGTGGGATATCATCAACGATGTGTTTTGGTTCTTCGACCCTGAGTTCCAAGCCAAGTTAGTTGATATCTTGTCGGAATCTTGCCGGAAGTTTGAGTATGAAACATGAGCTTTGCTAGGGTAAAGACATCTTTAGCTTTTAATTTACAGGCAAATCACTTCTCCATTCCCAGCCATTACTGATTCCTAGCAAAACATCTCTGCGCATTGCGCAAGTAGTTCTTGTCGTCTGGCTGATTGAGGGTGGTTCTGCTCTGTTGATTTAGCTATAGCTCAAGTGTCTTCCCATTCAACAAAAACATTCGGAGTAGTTGTGAAACTTGATCAAATTTTAGTCTCTTTTGGCCTCGGCGGTGTAGCTGGAGCTATCCTTGGAATTTCATGGGCTTGGAGCTTTGTCACCGCTATCGGGCTTAGCGGCTTTTTGGCCTTCATCGCTGCCATCTTCGCCTACTTTGGCTTCTTCGGTGCGCTTGCTACGTTTCTAGGCGGAGCTTTTGCTCTGCTCCTTTTCATTGCCGTTGGTTTGGCGCTGAGATGGACAGACTGTGACTCTGTCTCTAACATCCTGTTCTTAGAGCTGCCAAAGGTCGTTAAGTTTCGCAGCAAAGGCGGCAGAAAATGATCGCTTAGTTGGTCGCTTGCCTGTTTTCCGGCCTGCGTCTTTTCGTTTTTTCCCTTAAGACTTTCCACTCGTATTTGTCGAACAGATTCAACGCAGTTGGTCTGTTCGACCTCACTTCAATTAGAGGTAGACTTATGACCGATGCTCGTTTTGCTACTTTATCTGCCGATGTGGCAGTTAAAGCAGACTTGTCTAGCCCTGATGCTGCGCTTTTTGTCGCTGCAGCGGGCTTGCCTGCAATTGTCTATCTTAGCTCCTTCAAAGACAATCTAGTTGCCGATGGTGATGGTGTTCTCAGACTGGTAAGACAGTTGGGATCAGGGGGGCAATCGCTCACCCATCATATTTCTTTTGAAGATGGGCGCGACCAGCGTCGCCGTGACCTATGGCGCGATCACAATCTGTTGGTGCTTGACGCCCAACAGATTGCTCGCAAGAAGTACACCTTCGAGGGAAACCCCGACGAGGGGGAACCTACTTTCGTGTTTGGTGGTTCTGAGTTTGTTTGGCATCCATTTACTGAGGTTTGGAGCGCCAACGGTCTTAACATTAGTGATGTTATCGCCAATAGCAAGGGAGAAATCCGCTGCATGGGTGATGATTTGATATGGGGTGGTCAGGAATTACACTATGTTTCTAGACCGAAGACAGTGACATATTTGCCTTTACCGACCGTTAGACAAGCCGAATACCTTTTCTCGCTTGGCGACGGTCAACTGCTGTACGTCAGCTCTGACCGTTATAACCATGCCTATGAATCGTTTCGACTTTTCATTGGCAGCGGCGAGTCATTCACCGAGTTTGATGTAAAAAGTGTTTACCGTGGTCGATACGGTACCACTAGTATCGTCACAGAAATCGGCGAACTGTGGACACAGCCTAAGGAGGCTGGTCCTGCTATTTCCAAGTGGCTAGGCCAAGTAGTGAAACAATGCCTAACTCGCGATTTTGATATTCAAGACGATGGCAATAACGTCGTCATCACACCTAAGAGTGGAGTGTAAAAACTGGCGCGCGATGTGACGGCTTTCCAGAATTACGAGTCACAAATGGTTGACAGACCTAAATTGTAGTGGCCGTATTCCACTGAAAAGGAGGTGAGTCAAGGTGCTTGCCTCCTTCTTAGTTCTTCAAGTTTTTAAATTAGGTGAATATCTAATGTCTACTGATTCTCAATCTGTTCCTTCTACCGTTGACCAAACCACTGATTTGGGTACTTCGGCTCTCCAATTCGTCTCTGGCAATTCTAAGTTCATTTACGGAACGACCAACGGCGAGATATTCTATCAACCACCTAGTGGTGAAGGTTTCTATGAAGTCTATCAAGCTAAATTCTGGGGGGATACCCGATGCCATCATTTGATCTTTGAATATTTCAAAGATGGCAAGCTGGTTCGCCATCAGCTCTGGCGGAACAACAGTCTTGTGGTAATCGATGGTGTGAAACTTGGCCGCAAGAAAGACTATTCTATTGGTAGTGGAGACGCTGGTATAAATTTCGTTTACGCTTATGGCGATGATTTCATTTTTGATTCCGCAGCCATAGCGTCGTCAGGGTTAACTCAAGAAGATGTGATTGCCAATGCCCCTGGGAATATTCGCCGTTTAGACAGAGAGCTAGTGTATGGCGGTGTTGAGTATACTAGCTTGAAGGCTCCGAGTTCGGTGACCTATAAACCTCTGCCGGAGGCTCGCGTGCCGGTCTATCTATTTCGTCTCGCTGGTGGTCAGCTTGTCTATTTGAGCGCCGATTGTCATCACTACAATTGGCACACCTGCAAATTGTTCTATGGCAAAGGCTCATTGTCAGAGCTATCTGAGCTAGCTATTCAGAGCTTTGAGAGTGCAAGTGGCAAGACGTCCTATGCGTTCTATCTTTGCAAAGAGAGTGAGCTAAGCACTCTGCTCATAGACGACAATCTAGCTACTTACAGCTTTCGTGGCGAGCCTCTAGAACTGTTAGACATTCGCAATTTCGATTTCGTAGAGTCTTCAGGGGTGGCTCTTGTAAGTCCAAAGAGTGACTGATTGGATGCCTCTCACTAGGCCTTGAGCATACTGCGGCAATGAATGATCAGCGAATTCACAAAATAAATATACTGGTGTCGACAATGAAACTTGATCATGTATTGTTAGCCATTTTGGCTGGCTTCATATTTGGTGCAACCTGTGCGCTGCATTTCGTGTTCGCGGTATTTGTACCGAGTACTGGTGCTAGCGGCGCTTTGGCGTTCGCTTTAGGGTGCTTTGCCTACATCAGCTTCTTCGCCTGGCTCGGAGCTGCTATTGGGACTGCACTTGCACTGCTTGCTCTTGTGGTGTTCTGTCTGGCTTTTAAACAGACCGATTTAGAGTCTGTTCGGCAGATTGTTCTTGTGGAACTGCCAGCGGAATACAAGAAGAATACTACTGATTCTGCGTCTGAGGACAAGTAAGCTGCCCTAGCCTCTTATCAGTTTCTGACGCATTCTGTGCGCTCAGGGCTCGTGCCTTCGAGCGCATAGGATGTTCGCGTTTGTTTTGAATAGCTCTGCTTCCTACCAAAAAATATGGAGTCTAAAATGAAACTTGTCCACATTTTTGCTGCGATTCTTTTGGGCGCACTAATCGGCGCTTTGTGGACCTGGAACTTTGTCTTTGCCATACTTGCACCAAGTATCGGTGTGAGCGGCTTTGTGGCATTTGTGCTTGGTTTGGTTGCTTATGTCGGGTTCTTTGCTGAGCTCGGAGTCGGCATCGGCGCGGCTCTGGCCGTGCTGATTGTCGTTGTTCTATCTTTGATCTTCAAATGGACTTCTTTGGATTCTGCCTATCAGATTCTCTTCGTTGAAATTCCACAAGAAGTTAAGAAGCACGGCCGCAAAGACAGATGAATTGACGTTTTCAGCGCTCTTCATCAATCTGATTTCGCTCAACCTAACCAGAGGCTAATTTCGCCCCATGTCCAATACAAAATTGTTGAACGAGTATGCACGCCTTCAGGCCGATCTTCTAAGCTTACGGGCTCAATTTGAAGCTAACTATCGGTCCCTCCCGAAGGAGGAAGATTTCGCTGATGCTTCTGCTCGGCTGATAGCGCTCAGAGCCCGCACCGAAAGGTCTCAAACCATATCACAAGCAGAAAACGAAATCGCCAACAAAATCGCGGCGCTTGACCAAGCTCTCATCTCCCTGGCTCTTTCGCTTCTCGAACTTGCCGACCTTCCCTCTGCTGAGATACACCAGCAGCTGAATTGTTCTGGGGATGTTTCTGCTGTGCTTCAGTCTCTTGTGGCCCAGAACCTCAACTACCCTCTGGGGTTTAATCAAGAATCTTGATCAATGGCTGAATCTTGGTTTGAAAGATTAGATGCCGAATCAACTTTTCTAGGTGTGCCTCATCAGTTAGCTATTCACATCATCCTAAGATGCGCTCAGGGCTCGTGCCGTTGAGCGCATTACCAGCCTGCGCAATTTTTGTTTTGATAATTTAGGAGCACTCTATGTCACTAATCAACTGTGTTGAAGCCCTCCAAAATCTGGCAGGTGTTTATAAGTCTTTTCCAAACCAAGATCCACGTGATTGTCCTAGTGTGAACCATGCCGATGGTGCCCGCGATGTCGTGGTTGTAAAAGTGGAAGAGTTAAGCAATAGTAGCGGTATTCAACCGATAGCAACTGATTTCTACGAGTTTGAGCTTCGCGATGGGAGCTTTATGTGGTATCACGTTACTGTCGATTTAGCTCGTCAGCGCTATCAGTCGGGTTGGGGGCAAATGGCCCGTTCTCCCTTTGGCCCCGGTGCTGCCGCGCTCAAACAATCAATCATGAAACGCATAAAAGAGTCGCAGCTGCCTGCAGCTGAGATTGATAATGCGCTTACATACATTGACGGACTGCCGGAATAGAGCCTTATATCAAGTTGTTTTCGTTGAGTTTCCCACGGAGTTCAACGAACACGACAGAGAGAAATGACTAGATGCTTGGTTGCAGAACCGTCTCTGCCAATATTGAACCTGAACATTCACTTGAGCGTTTAAATGGAAAATAGTGAAATTCGTAAGATTCTGCTTGAGTTAACTCACCCAAGTTGATTTGGCAATAACGTTACTGGCCTAGTTCGAGCATTTTTCTCGATTGTTCAGGTTTCATGTAACGTTATTCGATAGTTAGGGTCGTTCAAGAATATGAAAAAACAATCTTGGATATAGGAACTGCAAGCTGGCCCTCAGCTGCTTTGTCAAACTTCTCAGCGCATTCTTTCTGCTTTCGTGGTGTTCAGTGTGCCTCAATGGAAGGTCTGCTGCAAAGCTTCAAGTTCTCTTGCTCGAAGAAACAGGTTGAGGTTTGCGCCCTTGTAGGCAGAAAGGTCAAGTTCGCAGGCAAAAAGAAAGAGTGGTTTCTTACCCAGACTTTGTTCTGGGAGGGCATCGCAATCGGACGTCACTCTGAAGAATTTCAGATTATTCTCGACGAGGCCTTTGAGAGCCTTTTTAACCAAAGCAACGATGCGCAATGCGCACTTATGGCTACTGGCGATGCTGAGCTCAGGCACAGCATTGGAAAAACTGATGCGAATCTCACAGTGCTTACTGAGAAAGAGTTTGTATCTCGCCTTATGCGCATACGGGCAAAGTTAGCGAGCCTTCAGCCTGTGGAGACGACTCTACCTTGCTATTAGCGCTACGGCAATTCTTAACCATCGGAAAATCTCTGACTTCTGTTAGTCAGAATTATTCTTCGCCAATAGTGAATGCTCAATGAGCGGAAATAGCCCGTCTGTCTGAACACGCACAACCGAATTATAAATAAGGAAAAATAAATGACACTTCTCACAAACACTCAGAGCTACCTTTTGTTGAACGCACAAGATCGCATTCGCGCCATTGAGGCCGGTCAAACGCTCAAAGAAGAGCTTGAGCAGCTTCTGGTCGGTAAGGAACATAGGTCATTGCTCGGCGACCCAAAAGCCAAATCTCACGTGGTGTCAGTTGAGATGCCACAATTTTCGCCAGTCTTCGGTTTCTTCTCAGTTTGGAGCTGTCTGATGAAAGAAGAGACGAGCGGAGCTAGCTTCCGTTTGTCAATAACCAGTTTCATTGACTCCAGCAGCCTTTACGGCATGTTTCGTAAAGCTTTCAATGGTCTTAAAGTTCGCCTTGAGATTCCCTTCGTCGATCTCGGTGTCTACCCACCCGTACAAGCCTACGAATTGAGCATACCCAAATTCGTGACTGACGGAAAGAAAGTGGTTATTGGTCCAGACAAACCGGCATTCGTTCGACCTGTTGGTGCCGATCTTGAGTGTACTTCGTGGGTCAATGCCGAGTTGCGAATTGATCTTGCAGACAGCAACCTAAATTGGCATATCATCTGCCATGTTGATGCCCTAGAGTTCGGGCAGGATCGCGGTCGAGTGAAAGGCAATTACCACCGATTTGGTGATAAGAAAGGGCTGAGCTTTTTCCTCGAGATAAACGAAGGAGCAAGCAAGCGCAAGAGCTATACTCCCATCGCTCGAATTGAGGACGTCAATACTGAGAATGGCTGGGTTCGACTTGAATTAGCTCGAGGCGTTGAATTGTTTTTCCCTGACCAACAAACCGAATGATCGCGACATTCGCCAAGGATACGAACGTAAAATAACCACCACCATAAACCTATCTAAATGCGTTACTCAGCTCATTTAGATAGGGTTATGGTGCTTCGGAATCTCGTGGACCAGAACCTCCACTGCCATCTTGATCAATGGCTGATTCTTGCCTTCGAGAGCATTACCAGCTGCGCAATTTTCTATATTGACTGACTGCCGGAATAGACCATCTAGCTGCTCTGGCTAAGAAATTCTCTATCATTATCGCCAACCTAGTCTAACTGAAACCAAAGAACTATGAATGACAATTCCTCTAGACGTATCGCTGCGCTCCAGAAATACGGTGTTGAACGCTTTAGCGCTATTCCCGGCAAGTCTTACGGAGAGAACAGGCTATCTCAAGTTCGGCCTAATTGTACTTTTCAAAATTTTGAAATCTACTCTCAAGAGCAACGACCAATTGTTGCGCGGCTTCAGGATTTGGCAGAGCAAATTATCAGAAAACGTGACCTGATTCTCCGTAATGAGTTTCCCTTTGATAATGGCCGCATTATGTTTATGACCAGCCCCCCTGGCCATGGCAAAACTCATTTGGCTGAAGCCGTAATTAACCACATCGCTGAAAAAGCTCCCCAGCTATTGAGCAAGGTTGTTCTTTCTCGCGGTAGTTTCTACTCTGATCACCAGGTTGGTGCTTGTGATTATGGTGGAGCACCGATCGTCATCATTGACGACATATTTGCTGATCGGCAATCGATTGATCAGCTCCATCCACGCACTGACATGCAGGCGTTCATGAGTTTTATCACTATGCTCTACGAACGACGTATCTTTGCCTTGATCACAAGCAACTTTCGCTTAATGGGAGAGGATGGCGGAATTCTTGGCCGCCTAGAGTCTTGTGACCAAGTCGGACGTGTGCTCTCGCGCTGCAAACAAGTTCTGGCAGCCTCTGGTGAAATCGTTTTGCCTGGCAGAGACTTTCGGGAAGAGCTAGCTCAAAGGCATGCCGGAGAGAGTTTTACGCTTTGATTTCCGAGAGCTCTAGCATGACTGTCACCTTGAGAATTAGTTGGCGTGCATTATTCGAACAGATTCCACTCAACGGGATCTGTTCGATTTTTACGCTGCCGCTGCCTATCAAAATAGCAAAGTAGTCTATGGATAATTTATTTTGTAATTTTGTAGTTGACCGGTCAACTATCAGAAGCTAAAAATAGAATGGCTGGAATAGTGAAAAAGAATGAGGTGAGAAATTTCAGCGCATCCAGATTGCGCGTTCTTTCGGTTCGCAAGGCCACCTTTCCAACGCTTCCATTTCGATTTCAAGCTGTTCTGTCAAGACCTGCAATTCTGCCAATTCTTGTAGCTCATTGAGCCTGGCTAGAGCCCAAACATTTTCAAATAGTGTTTTGTCTGCTTCGTCGACCGCTGCAGGCACTAGGAACGGACCGCTAGGTTGAATGCCAACTCTGTCCATTATGAATGCGCCACGCCAGATAGCCATGTTGTTGCATAGGCCAAGAAGCCTGGCTACTTCATAGCAGACCTTAAGTGAGTAGATCGATAGTTCAAAGCCAGGCACGACGATTAATTTGAACTTGCTGTCTTGCTTTGCTTGTTCAGTTTGATTCATTTGAAAGTGGCTCAAAATCACCCATGATCTCGGACGGTTTGCTATCTGACACCACATGATCTAGAAAACACTTACCGCATAGAGTAAACATTAGGGCTGTGCAAGAGTGTAACCCGTATTTTTCACTTCCAGTCAGCTTACTATATGTTCAAATGCTGCGGGCATAGAATTGTCACAATTGATGGCTTACTGTTAATTGATGCCAACGAACAACCCAGCCTCGGGCGTTGCTTACTACTCTTAGCCTTTGTCTTACCTATTAGGAATAGCGCGCCATGCCCGATTACAATTCTCACCAATTAGATTACTGTGTCAGGGAAGTCACTCAGTTATTTAGAACTGCAGATCAACGCACGGTGCAGAAGATACAAGCGACTTTTCTTGAGCAGAAGAAAATGGCTTCTACCTATATTGCATCATCTATCTCTGTCATTCTTGTTTTACATTTTTGTCTTAATCTTGATCGTTTGATCATGCTTGGCATTATTTTGATGTTAGCGATCTTCTGCTGGAAGAGATATTGCAGCCTCTGCAAGTGTCCGAACTGCAAAGTTTCACTTCTTTCTGGAAGCCACATCTGGCGTATGAATGCCAGGCGTTTTGCTACTTCTAGTTGTCCGCGTTGCCAAATTCAATTGATTGCCACCGACAATCACGAAAGATTGACTGATGCTCAAGTCCGCAAACTTGAGCACCAGAAATGGTCAAAGGCTAATTAGACCGACTAGGTTGGGTGCGAGAAATTGACTATGTCTTCAGCTTCTTCGTCTTCTTTTTTGTTTTCCCAGAAGTGACCGGTCACTATATTTTCAGCGTCTGGGTGAACGACATCGTCTCTGAGGTTGACTAGGGCCAATCTATTGACTGCATTGATGCGTTGTTCCATTGAAAACTCTGATTTTCCATTTGCAAGTTCCTTAATCGCGTTAGCTAAAAGCACCGCGCTAGGAAAAAGTGCTGATGGTAGATAACGAGTGCGCATGTTTCTCACCGCAGCAACTGCCTGTTCAAAGCCACAGCTTGGTTTGAAATAGACCCTTCCAAGGTAGGCTTCGTACGAATAGCCGTCTGAAGCAAGGCGACTACCTTCATTGGGGAGCGTTGTCACCGCATGCATTGTAATTCTGCGCATAATTATTGACCTACATTCATTTTAGAGATTCGGTAGAATTCGGCGACACTGGCGACATTTGGGAACGCCTCCCAGACGCCATCTTCTTTCGCTACCCAGTCGCAGGAAATACCGATCGATTTTGTAGCGTCGTTGAACGAAAGGAAAATAGCCTTTTCCATTTCTTTCTGGTTGTAGATTCCGAATGTTTGAACTAAATAAACAGTCAAGCTCTTTGTCATTTGTCTTCAAGTGGATGGTGTTTGAACGCGAACAATTTCACTTGACTCTCCAGCGGTCACAAAATAGGTCGTGACAACCATTGCTAGGTTACGGCGCAGATGTCCTGAACATCTGCCTATTGGTTGTCTATTGATTGCCTATTAACTGGTTTTCTTTTGGAGGAGGCTATATGCCTATGGTCAGAGTGATTTATTGTCGATGCTCTTTGACGCTCGCAGACCTTAGCTATGAAATTCAAGGCCTGCTGTAAATTTTGAGTTGATTGTAAAGCTAGTGCCGCTCATTGCTCTTTTCTTTGTGCGCAAATGACGCATCGCTAGCGGTGCTAGGTGCTCGTGGCGCGGTCTTAATTGAGTTTTGGGGTGCCCCGAAAGTAGTGCTGTAAAGGGCCTGGATGGCGATTAGTTCAAGTCTTGCTGGCCGCACCGTTGCTCAATGCGTGAGCTGGATAACTGTTGACTCATCACAGGCGCTTTCTTCATTATAAGGGCATAACTTTTTCACATTTTCACTAGAGCTTCAACCACCGAAACCCACACCACTTTGCTTTTACAGCTATTTCACTTGACGCACTATTGCGCTCGTGGTTTGTGGTGCCTTCTTCGTGGCTGAGTGTTCTAGTGAATTTGACTATCCAATTCAACACTAGGTGACATATATGAGCGGATTATTTACTTGCTATTCTGCCAGCGTAACCGAGTCGGTATTTGAGCGGCTAATCCGCCTTAACTTGCTGGCAATATCGCAGTGCGAGGTCAATGAGTCTGTCCGTTCCGAGGTCGACTATTGGCTCAAGAACGAGAATTATCTCTACTCGTTTTATTTCCTTCGATACCGGGATGATTTACAGCCAGAGTCCTGTCTCGCGCCATCGTCATCAACAGCGGTGTGTGACGCTTACCACCCAGGCGCTCGCACTAGTTCGATAGGCAGAGAAGATAACGAAAGGTCGCAACCGACGGAGATCGGTCTTGATCTTGAGGTTCTGACTTTTGACGGTGGCAGCGGCGTCTATAGCATTAGACTGCGCAGACGAGGCGACCTAAAGATTGCTTACATCCAGCGCGATAGGAACGGAGCGGTCGTTGAAGTACAGAGAGATGTTCGATGGCCGCAGGTCATTGCTTCTTGGAACAAGCTCTCAGGCTTTTCGAAGGGCAAGCTTGGGGTATTCATGCCAGAGGCACTGCCGCTGGCGTATCTCTGCGACCCTGATCTCGAGAACTACCGCACCAATGTGTCACGTGGTAGCTGGTTAAAGAAAGAAGCCTGCTAGTTAATCTCCTTCCAATTCCTTATTTCGATTGAAACTGGTGCGTAGCTCAATGGTCTGAGCGCTTCGCCTAAGCGAAGAGGTATGCGGGTTCGACTCCCGTTGCACTTATTCCCCAATTTCTTTTTCCTGGGGATAACTAAAAACATGACTAGTAAATTATTGAATTCTTCCGATTTGGAAAACCTTTACGGAATCCAAGTTCAGCACGCCATGGCTGCCGTATTAGAGCAATGGATAAACGGAGCAAAATCTGGATATAGCTTGCTGCGGACTATACCTGGCAGCCGTGATGACCGTCTTGGTCATGACTTATTTCTCGTCAGCCCTGAAGATGAGTTGATAAGTCTCGACATTACCTTGAAACCAGCTTCTAAGAAAAATGGCTGGAACGTTGTACATGTTAGAAGGCAGATGTTCAAGACCCGTTCGCAGAAGGTAGTTTTCATTGACAATCAGCCAAATCGTATGGCTGTTATGCGCGAGATTGGCAAGGTTCTCGAAGCATCTAAGTATGTAAAACTGGCTAAACGCGAAGATCTCGCAGCTCTTGTTGACGAAGCAGTAGAAGTGGCTTGATGAGTCACTTCTTTCGCCTGCGCTGCTTGTCAATTTAGAATTTCGCCTATCTATCGAGACTGTAGCTCAATGGTCTGAGCGCTTCGTCTGAGCGAAGAGGTATGCGGGTTCGACTCCCGTCAGTCTTCTATGCGGTTTCCGCAGAACGTTAGCCAATCGGTAAATGGCTTTTCAGTTTATCGATCCAATAATTTTTTCAGGAGTAAGTTTATGAATGCTAATTCTAATGCTAATTCGAATTCTGCTTCCAGCAGAAATCTTGCCACGATAACTCTCACTGTGGCCAACTCTCCCGTCACCCTTAAGCTTGAAACCGCTAGAACGCGGCGGCATTTTGCTGGACATAGTTTTTCTGCTAAGTCCCAACGGAATCCAAATTATCTATTGGAGTTTGGCTTTGAGTTATTTGACAGTGATTTGTCGAATAACTCAGTGTTTTTCTACAGCTTCGGCTTCAATGGAGCACAGGTGCTTGATGACTTCGATCACGAGTATCAAATTAGCCTGTTCAGGTATATCAATGCATTGGTTTGGAATGCAATGAAGGTGCATGAGTTTGGATGCGTATCTAAAGCAAATACGACTGGTCCAGTGGTCATGCGTGAGCGTGAGTTGCTCAAAGGGTCTGCTGGAAGGGAGATAATCGATTTTATCTCTTCCAGCTTTGAGGAAGCTCTTCAGAGTTATCTGCGTGCGAGGGACACTGTCGTCATTGAAAACGAAAATGCTCTGCCTCCGAAGAATAAGTAGGATTAGGCATTCCATTACATTCCACCCCATTCGCGGAGCTAGTGTTATTGAGAGCAAGTAGGCAGTCATGCTGAACATCCTCTTGCTCTCAACCGGCAATAAGTCTCGATGCAGTTTATCCGGCTCTTTTAGAGTCGATTCAAATAATGACTAACTCACAAATTATGGCCAAGTATGCGGCTCTGCAGGCTGACATCGAGACCTTGAGTTCACAGTTGACTGAGACCTTAGGCGCTGACCTGAGTCACAAGAATTACCCTGACACTCGTACTTGGAGAGAAGCCCTTGACGCACATGACGCGCAGGTCAGGGAGCAAACGAAAGCCTTAAGACAAAAGGAATTCCAGCTTAATCAGCTTAGCAAGGATCTTGTCTCTTTTGCTCTGTCACTTCTCAGTCTTACTGAACTTCCCGCTGCTGACATTTGCCAGCAGCTGAAGTGTTCTGAGGAGACTGCTTCAGTTCTTCAGCGCTTAGTTGTTGATCAAAGCAGCTGCCTGTCCTCTATCGACTCGCCGCGCAGCATCTCGACAGAGCCTGTTTCTTTTCCTGGTTAGAAGTGTTCACTTTTAATTTCATTCACGATAAAAAATAATTTGGAGTTTAATTATGTCTACAATCACTAAGTCTCAAGCTCAAACTCCCCTGTACGTCATTCTCTCCACAACCGGGCAGATTGGCTATCAGTTCAAGGTTGAGCAAGCGGGCAAGATTATTGTTTCGCTTCCAGGTCAGAACCCCAATCTGATTGATGCTGACGCAATCGTGCGCTCATGTAGCCCAATTGAGCAGAGAGACTTAATCTCGATTACTCGTGGCATTTCATCGAACGCCGATGGTGTTGCTCACGCTGCCAATGAATTGCGGGGCAAGCGCGTTCTGCTTACCGCCAACGGTAAGAGCCGAGTTGGCGTAATCAATCGAGTAGAAAAAACTGACGATGATCATAAAATTTTCTTGGCGATTGAAGGGAGCGTGGCTGTTATCAGCGCTTCTGAGGTCAGAGAACTTGAGGAGCGGCCCCAGGACTTCTATATCAGTGTTGATGTCATCGAGGCAGGCACTTTTGTATTCTGGCTGAAGGATTTTGTTAGAGTTGACGTGCATTACACTATTGCCGCAAAACGGCTGCGCATCAGTGCTGCCGTGAGTTCTGTCATTGATCCGCAGATTTGCTTTTCGGCTCAGCAGGTGAAAATTACACACCAAGATCTAGCTGCCGTTGACGAGTCAGACAATTTGCAGGCCTACGCTGTCGACTGCGACGCTGTAACTCTATCTCCTGATCAAACTCTCTTCAATTTGTTTTCTGCAGCTCTGACTTCTGTCGAGTCACTTATTTCTCTGAAATACACGGCGTTGATCTACAAGAGTGGTGACAGTAAACCGCAAGGAATTCAGTTTGATAAAGCTACTAGTTTCGCTCTAGAGTTAAAGGACACTGAGAAAGAAATCGTTCGCCGCCTTTTAGGAAGAGCTAGTTTTGCTGGTAATAGTTACTCCGTCTGTGAGATAAGCTTGCCCACTCCGCATCTGTTGATGATTACCGTTGACTCAGAAACGCTCGTGTATAGCAGTTTTGATTGGAGTCGTGACACTTCAGAGATTCAAGTGCCGGAGCTCAGAAAGTTTGACGATTCTGCTCGCATTGAACTAATCACCTATACTAATAGTTCAAACAAACTGTTTATTCGAGCCAACAGACTGGGCCTAGTTGCTGGGCAAACTGTTTTAGTGATAGGTTTGCCCGATACCTTCACAAAGGTTGGACTGAATGGCAATGAGGCTTCCTCTGAGAACAGTGCCTTTCGCTTTACAGTGGTCGGGCCTGAAAGTAGTATCGTCTTCTCCGAGGAAGTTTCTCAGCGAGATAATGGCGCTAAGCATTGGCGATATGAGCTTTATGATGAAAGCGGAAGTGTAAATTACTTTGCTCTCAATTTCTTGCCTGAAATTATTTTTCCGGCAGCACACAAACCGGCCCTTCTGCAATACAAACAAAGCTGGGCTGCCTACCTGCAGAAGGTGGAGTCTGTAACTATTAGTCTGCAAAAGCTTTTAAAATCTCGAAGTGATCAACCAAACTACTTGGCGCTAGTTCGTTTTGTGACAGATGGAAAAGCAGATTTATTGGTTGATGCCACTGAGGACCTTGTGGAACCAGCTAAAACTTTGCTAGCAGCGGTGAGAGTAATAGTTTCCGACGATTTGAATCGGTAGACTATTTTGGTTCTCTATGGCTTTTGCCCCTAATGCAAGACCTTCGACACAATCTGCGCTAGTTCTTTTCGCTTGTTTGTCGAGACTGTAGCTCAATGGTCTGAGCGCTTCGCCTAAGCGAAGAGGTATGCGGGTTCGACTCCCGTCAGTCTTTTCTGCGGTCGCCGCAGAACGTTAGCCAATCGGTAAATGGCTTTTCATCTCATTCGCGGCCCCCGAGGCTTGCGCTTTCGTCTGTTAGCTATTTCGATATGGTTTCGGACTGTTCACTAACTCTCATTTATATGCCAATTGGCAGGAATATCTAGTTATGTCTAAAGCTAAATCTAATTCCAAAAAGTCTTCTACTCACATCTCTAGAGCAACTCTGCTCTTGGCTCTCACTGGTTTGCTCACTGTAGCTCCCGCGCTTGCTGCATTTGCGGCCCCAACCTATCAACCCGACAAGACTGATGCGACGGTATACTTCGACCCGCTGCTTAAGGCGGATACCGCCGCACCTATAAACTTGGATAGTCTTGCGCCTGCTCTGGCTAAGGAGGCAAAGAGGCATGGCTTGAAGTTCTACGTAGTGATTGCCAAGCAGGGCGATGAGTCGCCTGCTAGTTGCAAGAAGGGTTTTGCCGTCTGTCGCCTGGAGGACCTGATGCTCAAATGGTCCTCAAAGCTTGAGCAAGACAATTATGTTTTGCTTTTGGTCGTGCGATCGAACACCGACCCTAAGAAATTTAGCTACGCGATTAATCTGGGAAATCGCGCTCGCATTCTAGGCCTTGGTGCAAATAATGTTAATTTAGACTCTGCCGCCAGAGGTGGCAAGGGTCGCGTTGCTTATCTTCCTCGCGATGTTGCTGGTTTTGCTTCAGCTGTCGCTGGCGACATAAACGCTCTCTTTGATCAGGCGTTAAGCGCTAAGGAGGCCGCACAGGCCAAGAAAGAGTTCGAGGCTGCCTTGCCAGGCCGAATCGCCCTTGGCGGTGGCTTGCTGTCACTGCTACTCACTGCTGTTTTTCTTTTCTTCAGATATCACAACGCACGCAAAGAGGCTAAGGAAGCTATTGATGCATTTCGCGCTTCTCTTGATCGAGCCAACGGAAACTATATGGCTCTTGAGACAGAGTACCATGAGTTTCTTTCTCAGCAAGGTAGCGATTGGAGCAGTCGCTTTTCTGGTATCACTCTTGTGGCGTACGCTGCTGCTGTCAAGGATTATGCAGACCTCAGTGCTCGCATTGAGGCTGCCAGTCTGCGCTTAAGTGAGGCTGATGCTGCAGTGAGGAACAATGGTTTTCTCTCTGTATCAGGCTTGCAGCAGGCTGTTTCTCTGGTTCAAGATGTTCCAGTAACTGTTACTGGCGATATTCTGGTGCTTGAGAAACGAACACTTTTCGGTTCTGCGGTTCAGCAATTTGATTACCTTCCTGGCCAGCTTCTACAGAACATGGGCCAGCTTTTTGACCGAACAAATCAAGCTCTGTCACAAATGATGCCAGCATTTCGTGACGCTAGTGAGAACGAGGGCAAAGTAGCCGAATTGCTTGCTTCTGTGAATACTTTGGTCAGACAACTAACAGCGCTGGAAGTCTCAGCCACGCCTTATGATGTGCGAAGAGCGGCAATCTTAACTGCTACCCAGCAGTTTTCAGATAAGATGCTGAGCGATCCACTATCCGCTTACAACGAGTCGTCTGAAGTTGTAAATTCGGCACAACTTCTGATTGATGATCTAAAGAAAGCAATTGCTTTGGTTGATACTTTGGCAAAGACCGAAGAGCGTCTTGCTTCTTCGGTGAGCTTCGTCCAGGAAAAGCGCCAAGAGGTTGCTTCCTCTTCCTTCCCAGATGCTGAGACTCCCGCTGATGCACCTAGAACCTTCTTGCTGGCGGAGCCTGGCCATAATCCTGACGCTATTGCTGCTCAGGTAAGAGAGTGCCTCTGCAGTGCTAGCCATGCTCTCCAACAAGGAAATATTGCCGAGTGCAATTCTCAAAATGATTGCGCGAATACGCTCATTGATGATCTAAACAGCTCGGTTACAGCTATTCTAGCAGCCCGTTCTTTCGTGGGCAGAGAGGTCGTTACTGTCAACAAGGCTCTTGAGCAATTGCGACTTGAGGTTCCCTTGGCAGAGCAGGCATTGACTTCTCTAAGTGATGAGTTCTTACCTGATAGTTTTCGTTCTGTTGTGCGAAACGTCACAGCTGCTGTCAGTGTTGCCGAACAAGCCGGTGGTCGACTCGACGAGGTAAAATCTGCTTATTTCGAGCAGCATTTCATTGCTGCAGAAGAGCAGCTCATTGCTGTGCGCGCTGCTATTCAAAGTAGTCGTGAGGGCCTTTCGGCGATTCACATCGCTCTGGACACATTGCTTAGGTTGAAAGCTTCCGCGCAAGAAGCTAACAGAAATCTTCAGATAGCCTTTAGTGCTCTTGAAGTGAAGATATCCGAAAAGGACTTTTCAACCTCAGCTAAAACCATTCAGGAAGTTGGTCTTCAGCGTAAGCAAGTTGCCTTGGTATCGAATCTAGCTTCTTCTGTAAAACCAGATTGGGAGAAGATCAAGCAAGACGCTGAGCAACTTACGAGAGCGATTCATTCGATTGCTCAAACTATCGACAGTCAAGTTTTGGCACATAGTGAGGCCTCGCGCGGTATAGAGCTTAGTCAGAGTCGCTTCGACAATGCATCTTTATTGGTTGCTCAAGACCAAGTCAGAGATGCAGCCTCAAATAAGTTGCAGTTGGTTTGCGAGCTGTTAAGTGCTGCTCAGCTGAACATGCAAACCGCTCATTATGATTGGGAAGCAGTTTCGCAGAGCTTAGATCAGGTAGATATAGAGATTGCTGCCGCTGAAGAACTTGCAAAAGCTGACATTAAGCTTGCCGATACTTCTAAGCGGGCTGTATATTTGGCCAAGTGCAGAATCGAAGAGGTGCCAAGTTCTTATGCTACTGAGCAAGAGATTGGTGGCGAGACGATCACGTTTGGTGCTGATGTCGTTGCTGATACCAGTGCTGCTAATGCGGCCCTGCGAAGGGCTGAAGCCGCGTTGCTGCTTAAACAGTACGAAATAGCTTCTCAACTTGCCGACTCAGCAACATCAGCTGCACAAACCGCGCAGGAAAATGCTGAGAATGCGGTTGAGGCGCTTGTTGCTGCAGCCGTTCTAGCTTGGCAGCTAGTAGAGAAGCAACGCCTTGAAACTCTAGCAGAAGAAGAGCGCCAAGCTAAGCTAGTTAAAGAAGCAGCTGACCAGTTGTTGCGTGAGCAACAAGCTGCAGAGCTTATCGTTAGCAGCACAGTCATTGTTGATTCTAGCTCTGATTCGTCTGCTTCCTTATTTTCGAGCGACAACGCTGACACCGGTTCTGGTTCTTTTGGCGGTGGCGACATTGCTGAAAGTGATTCATTCACTACCGATGCTGAGCCCGAAGAGTCAGAACCTGATTCCTTCGGCGGCGGCGATTTCTAAAGAGCGATTAGCTCAAAGGGTGAGTAGCTTACTGGTGTGAGCGCTTTGCTTAGGTTAGCTTAGCCTGACCTAAGTAAAGAGGTGCGGATTCGATTCCCGCCTCACCCCTGGGATTATTCCCTATGTTCACTTTAGTTTAGACACCTGAATAATTATGGAACAGTTAGATAGACCAGCTTACAAAGCTGTAGATGAAACTTTGGTCGTTTCGGTAACACGCCTCTTTCACTGGGGTGAGTGTAAGCGGCGATTTGCGTGGAACTGGCAATACGGTGTTCCTCAGGTTACCGATGTCGGCAGATTGAAGGGTAACTTGGTTCATAAAATGCTTGCCGTGCCCTCGCCTTCAGAACGTACTGAGATTTCGCATCGTGAAGTCGATTCAGTTAAGGAAGTGCTTGGCTTGCAAGCTGCAGAGAAGGTTCAGCAACAGTGCACAGACATGGCATCTTGGTGTAGTTCAGCGTTGAGTCGGTTTAAGTTTTCCCGACCAATTCAGGCAGAGTTTACCTTGGAGCGTCTCGACGTGCAGTCTGGATTGACAATCCGCTGCAAAGTCGATGCCTTTGTTGAAGGAGTGGAAAGGGTAGTAATTGAATACAAATCTGGATCTATGGAGAAGGGTAAACTTGGCAAGAAGGTAGACTTCCAGACGATGGCGGCTGCCTGGTGTGCCATGCGAGACGACAAGAGTTCTATAAAACGCATTATTGTATTTCTTGGCTCAAAGGAAATATTTACTCAAACTCTCACAGCTTCCCAGATGGTCAGCTGGATTAACGAGAATCGAGGGCTCCTAAAAAGCTACCTTGCCATGAAGCAGAAGCGTGAATCTGTTTTGAAGCATGCTATCGCTCGACCAGGCAAGCACTGCGCTATTTGCGAATGGGTCAATGTCTGTCCCTCGGCGCATAAAGAATAGATTGCGTAATTGACCTTGGCGATTGATTTTCTATCGCGAGAGTCTGTTGTGACATTTCGTTGTCTTCAAATTAGACTAGGGTCTAATCAGCTTCATTGCTGTCGAAGTCGGTCAAACTGCTTAGGGTCTACTCACTGTTGGTGGTGCTCAGAAAATCGAGTCTCTTATTTCTGCTGACGTTCTTACCTGGTTGGCGCTACAAGAAAAAAATTGCAGCAATCATCGTAGCTACATAGAACACAATAAGGTGAATAAATGCTTCCTATCTCTTATCTCAAATCGCTAAAGCGATCAGGCCGCGGCAATCATAATCAGCTGTGGGTAATCCTACTTGGTCTATGCTTTTTGCTTTCATCTGGTGTTGGAGCAATGCTCCTCTACCAGGAACATCGTTTCGGCAGACGGGAATTGTTGCGGTCCGAAACGACTACTGTCATAATTCTTGCCAAAGACACTTGCGGGAAACATTTCTGCGCGACCATTCAGGAGTCGTCTTCTCAAGCTAGCTATTCGAATGTACCGATAGCGAAAAGTCAAGACTCCTATTTGCTGGTCGGTCGAAGCTATAAAGTGAGGAAAGAAATTTGGAGAGACAAACAGCGTGAATATATTGTCTTCTCATTTAGTTGATGAAGAAAGCGTTTTCGAACCGCTTTTCTTAACTGATGTAAGCTATCCTCTCTTTTAAATCGATTGTTGGAGACAGCGGCCTCATGCTAGCTGTCTTCAACAAACAATAATTTCGATTTTTTTTTGCGAGTGTAGTCGACTGGTCTACTCGAAATCAATCAAAAAAAGATCTTTAGGATCTTGAGGTTTAGTGTTTACTTGGATGCAATCCAACCTCGAGCGCTGTAGCTCCATTAGTATAGAGTTACAGCGCGAGTTGGAGAGGGCCTAAGGCGGGTTGACTTCAGACCTCAATGCGGCTTTAGTGAAGAAGTGACAATACTTCATTTAGAATGGCAGTAGCAGCCCGCCGTGAACTTGATCGATGCGATATCCGTATCCCTTTCGCAATAAGGTGAGCAGCTCTTCAAATCGTGGATGACAGCGAAGTTGCCATCCATTGCGAAGACCGCTCACCTGCCAAGAACGTCCAGTTTCAAAATCACTTTTGCTTCGTTCTCTCAGTTCCTCAAAGAAGGCTTCCGATAATGGATCTTGCTCTGGGTCAATGAGAACGAGCTGCTCATCTTCTGGTGCCTCACGCACTAACACGATTACCCACCGCTTCGCTGATTCGTCAGCAGAAACTATTTCGTGCACAAAGACAGTGTACTCAATGAACCGTTCGCCAGCTGTGAGCGGCAAATCTCGCGAATTTGAGTCTATCTAAACGCGACCAAGCGCGCGTTCGAGCACCATGTCTAGGTAACGAACTCCGAAAATTAGGAGGTCATATATAAAGTGGCAGACGATGCAAGCAACTAATCCGTACTCTTGCAGTAAGAGAAACATGAACATGCCGATGAACCAACTGTTCACGTAGCCGATTGGTCCGAGGTATTTGTGGCCGTCGCGGAATAGACCGTTGGCCGTAATCATTCCTGCGCCGATGAACCAGACATCCTTGTTGACGAGCCAGCCGCTAAGGCTTCCGAGAGTAACCCAATTGATTACTGGTCCAAATAGATAGTTGTGTATAAACTCCATTAGACCAAAGCCGGCCCAGCCAAAGAATAACCAGTTGATGGCTAAAACTAGGGCAATAGAGCTATAGAAGATGATCCAGCGAAATGCGAGCTCTTCAAGTACACCAGCAACAAGGCTGGTAAAGAAGCCTTTGGCGAAAAGTGCTTCGGCTTGCCGATTTTGTGCGCGGTCGTTCCACGTTAAAACCGAGACCAAGGTTGTTAAACCACTGCCCCAGGCGAAGATTGGAACCGAGGTTTTCAGCCACTCTCCTAGCGATCCGCGTGTTTGCCATTGTGAAGTCGTTCCGAATGGTAGCGCCCCGTGAAAGAACACGGCGCACAGGCAGAAGATGATAGTGGAAAGAATCAGTATGCCCCAGAAGTTGTAGTCTTCTGAGTCTTCGTCGTCCGCACGCATCAAGCGGTCGGGGTCGTCAAACTTGAACTTGATTCGCGTTGATTTGAACTTGAAGTTCGGCAAGAAGCTTGGCCTGAAAAGAGCACGAAGCCCTTTCTTTAGGCTTGGGGAGCGCCAATTAAGCAGACGTGCGATAGATCCTTTAGACATAGTTATGTACAGGTAGGTTTACTTGATAGGTTCTTAGATATCCGATGTCTTGGTATCAAATCGATGCTTGTTTAGCCCAGCACCATCTCAATACCGTCTGATTGAACATAGAAGCCAGGCAGTTCTTTCACGGCCACGAATCCACTAGATTTGTAGAGAGCGATAGCTGCACTGCTGTCTTCGGAGACTTCCAAATAGACTTTATTGGACGTCAACTTTAGCGACTCGGCAATTACCCAGCCTAGAAGTGCTCTGCCAATACCCCTTCTGCGGTGGCTGGAAACTACCGCCAGGTTGCTAACCAGAATCGTATTGCCAGATTCGATGACATAACAGACCCAGCCAATGATCTCATCTCCACGTGTTGCTACCATCCAGCGGCTATTACGATTACCTAGATATCGGCTTAGCGTATCGCGGTCCCAAGCATCGACAGAGAAAATTTCCAACAAGCGTTGCAGAAGTTGCTCAAGGTCACTGAACCTTGCAGAGCGATATTCAATCAAATCGCTCTGGTCTCCTGCCGCCGATGGGGCATAAGGAGCAAGGAAATTATTCATAGTTTGACTGGATGTATGGGTTGAGAAGTTGCTACTTGGCTGAAGCATGCACCGAGATCATCGATGAAGAACTTTTCTTGTCAGGCGATGAGAACACCCAAGCTGAACTCAGGTAAACGCCGCTGATCTACGTGTTCGATACTTCGACAGAAATACTGCGCCGCTGCTTCCAGTTGAGCTTCTTCCGGCGAGCGGGCTTCAACTGTAAATGTTCCGTGTTGACTTCTGACCTCGTACTTCATTTTCGGCATCTCTGCGACAATTTTTGCCAAGAGCCAATCTTTGGCCTCCCGCAACATATTTGAAAGAGTAACGGTTGCCTTCTCTTCAGATGAAGACGAGCCGTCTAAGAAGCCAGCGATGACTTCATCTAGGCTTTGGTTAAAGGGAGTATCAATGAATTCTGTCTTTGCGTTTTTCAGTCCGTCGATTAAGTTGCCGACCAGTTCAGTGTAAAAGGCCTGGGTGGTTTGTTTGAGCTTATCTAGAGTTCCAACAGAAAGAAGCAAGCTTAGGTTCTGCTCTCGTTCTGTATCCTTGCTGTTGCCAACTAGATATCGGACCAGTAGGGCTTGAGCCAATAGAGAATCTAATGCGCGAAGTGTTTGTTGAGTAAACATATCAGTTTTTCCCTAGTTGTTTTTGCTTTACCTGAAGATTTTGGACAAGCACGAATTTGGTAGAGCCGCATCCGTGCGGCTTATTCTTCTTATTCTTCTTCTTCTTCTTCTTCGAGAACGCTGTTGCTGAAGTCACGCAGAAGGTCATTGTTTGCGGCATTGATTTTTGCCATGAGACAGTCTCTACTCGCCAGTAACATGAGCCAATCTTTGGTCTCCCGCAACAATTTTGAAAGAGTAACGGTTGCCTTCTCTTCAGATGAAGACGAGCCGTCTAAGAAGCCGGCGATGACTTCATCTAGGCTTTGGTTAAAGGGAGTATCAATGAATTCTGTCTTTGCGTTTTTCAGTCCGTCGATTAAATAGCCGACCAGTTCGGAGTAAACGGCCTGGGTGGTTTGTTTGAGCTTATCTCGAGTTCCAACAGAAAGAAGCAAGCTTAGGTTCTGCTCTCGTTCTGTATCCTTGCTGTTGCCAACTAGATATCGGACCAGTAGGGCTTGAGCTAATAGAGAATCTAATGCTCGAAGTGTTTGCTGCGTAGACATATCAGTTTTTCCCTAGTTGTTTTTGCTTTACCTGAAGATTTTGGACAAGCACGAATTTGGTAGAGCCTCTTTAGTGCTTGTTCTTTGGCAAGCCTATTGCTTTAGCTCTAATCTCATAGCGCCATTGTTGGTGAAGTAGCAGCTACTGTGAAAGTTTTCCTTTTTTTTAGACTTCTGCAAGTTTACTGAATCGTTTTTGAATCCAATAGAACAGAGCTTGGCTGTCGTATTCTTTCTAGATATAGAAAATGCTTTGCTAAAGCACCCTATAATAATCGTCATATCCGATGTAGAACCTATCGGTATTTTCGAGTTTCCCTATATGTCCGCCAATTCCAAACCCATCATTGTTGTAGCATTCTAACGTTTTGCGGTTGTCGACAAAATTGATGAAGATCCACTGTGAACAGGTTTCGTTATTTCCGATCTGGTCAGTGTAAATGTTGACTTGTAGCTTGGTTACATAGCTACTTTGCAGAGGTCCAGCGTGCACACCTCTAAAACGGCCAATAGCGCGAGGAAATCTCTGTATGACACTCACGCTGGCCTTTTCGCCAGGTTGCAGAACCGATTCGAGTATCGGTGAGAGATGCAGCAGAATTGCAGGTTCTTCCGCTTCGATTGGATTCTCGAAAATTTGCTCAATTTCAACTGAGGTTACTTCACCTTCTCTATTGATTGTGCCGAGAACGACGCTGTTGGGATGAAAGGAGCCAGTTGGTGCTTGGAACTTCATGGAATTGCTCATAATTTGTGATTTGCAATTTGTAATTTTTTTGCGGGTTTGCAAGACAACAGGCGCAAAGCGCATTGCTGCCTTGCGTAGAAATTGTTACTCTGCCAACGTTGTGGTGGCTTCTTCTTCTTCTTCTTCTTCTTCTCCTTCTCGAGTTCCGTAGCTGAAGTCACGCAGCAGGTTGTGGTTTGTGGCATCGATTTCGCGACCGAAGTGTTGCGCTGCCGCTGCTAGTCGCGCCTTTGACGCCGAAGTTGCGTATACGGTGAATTCTCCGTGCTTACTACTAGAGACTCTGTATTTTCCCTTCGGCAGTGTCTTTTCGGCTTCTGCGGTGAGCCATTCTCTCGCCTGCCCTAACATTAGTGTAAGATTCAAGCTGGCGTCTGAAGACGCGCCATCTAAGTAGCCGTTCAGGACTTGTTCAAAGTTTTTAGCGAAAGGGGTATTGTCGAATTCTGCTTGCGCAGTTTGCAGTGCTTCAACCATGCAGCGCTGTAATACAAGGCGAAGAGAAGCGGAGATTCGTTTGAGTTCGCTTTGACTCTCGCTACTAGTTAGGCTGTAAAGATACTCAGCATGATGCTGTTGGTTGCACTTTTCGTTCAGTCCACGGCCTTCGTCGGACAGAGCTTGTAACGATCGCAATTTGAGAAGAGTGTTGTTGGTGAACATATTTTTTTGTTTTGGTTGGCGAAAGTTTGCTGAATCATTACCGAGAACAACAGAGCAGAGCTTGTGAGTAGTATTACGAGCGCTGCTCTGCGGTTTCAAAGTTTCTTTAGTGCTCCGTAGGCCGCTCCAGCTAAAGGGCAGCCGATGCATATGGCCAAAAGTCCGTCATCGATTTGTTGGTTTGTCAATTTCCCTGGCAATACCAAGGAAGCGATGACGATAAAAAGTGCAGCTACCGCCGTAGCAGTCATGAGTCCGTACGCAGTGCCTTCTGCGAGGGCATCACTTCGATTTCTTTTCATGTGTATGTTCTCTTCTACTTGCGGCTGGTTGGTTCGTCAATATTGATAATCTGACGAATTACTGATGAGTCTTGCGTCGCACTGAATGTGCCGGAGAGTGTCTGCCCTTCTTTGACGAAGCCCAAAAATGGGGCATCCTTTAGGCTAGCTTGATAGATATGATTTGGGTCAGAGCTGAGAGTTACCTGAACTAAAGTGTCGACACCCGAGTTATTGAATCCGCCGGTGCAGATTTTGTTGACGCCAATGATGGTGCCACTGAATGGTTTCTCGCTAGCACGAGTAGAGACAGAATCTCCGTTGCGTCCGCTTGATGCAATTGTCTGACTGAACATCTGTAGCAGAGAGCGCTTGTCTGCCGCAACGCTGACGTTGGCACCCGCCGAGTTGCGAACAGGCATGATAGCGTAGCGGTAAAGGCTCGTGCCAATTGCCTGAGGTTGTTCGTAAATCGCCACCCACGCGTCTGCGCCATTGAGACGATAAAATTGAATGGTACTGATACTGATGTTTGGCATGTTTTGGATAGGGCCCAGGAAGGCTTTCTCAACATCTTGACCGATGGCCGCACCTCTGAACTCTTCGTAGAATACGGCGCGAACTTCGCCATTATCGTCCACTCTGGTATCAACCAAAAGCATACCGACGCTAGAGTTGTCAGCAGAGTTGCGGCTGGTCATGGGTATTACCCATACAGAGCTCCCAGCTTCGGTAGTGAGCAGCAGCGGCGTATTTACGGCTGGCTGCATCTGGTATTGGTTGGTTGCACCAAAGATGTTCCATTGCTCTGTGCTGCGCTTGTCATTCCAATAGCCCCACTCTCTAGCCAAATCAATGGCGTAGTCATCGGGCACGATGCGATCTATGAACGCGGGAGCTTCGGCCGGGTCAAAGGCGGAAATTGCTCCAGTTTCCATATTTAGAGTGATGACCTTAGAAATTTGGCGGAAGGCATTGCCAAATGCTGGCCTCATCATTGTGACTGTGATGAAGGGAGTGCCGTCATCGGCAATTTCAACTGTTGGGTCTGCTAACTCACCATCGTTATAGCCAGCATCATAGATGACGCGCAAGGCGTTGCGACCAAACACTCCATCAAGGCGGTAGAGAAGTGGACGCTCGACCAATTCAGCAGGCTGATTGGGGTCTTCTAGACTGACTTTGATATAGCCCAAACCGTCGGTTACTTTTTGCTTGAACAAGCCTATTTGAGCCTGTGCGTCAAGTGGGATGACGGGAAACACATAGAACAAGTGGCCCTTTATTCTTTGACGAGCACCATTGCCGGTGTCGACCTTGTAAACAGTAGACCTGCCGGTTTGACCCATGACCTGGGTCGCTTTGAATATGGCCATGTTTTTTGTCACTAACACCATATGGTTAGGGTCAGTGTTTGGTACTTCTGATGACGCTTTGGCCTTGAGAACATTGCCCCAACGAGCAGCGTTGCTTGAGCCAAAAGAATTGCTCAACCATTGGATGTAATTGCCGACAGGGATTAGCAATGCTAGCAAAACCGAAGCAGCGGCTAGGATGCTGCCGGTTCTTTGCGAATCTCGTTCGTCTTGAAATATGTCAATTAGAGCGACGAGTAGAACTGCTGCCGCCAGACAGCCGAGTAGCCAGCCTTGCCCCCAGAAAGAGCCCATGAGCGCTGGCCGCACGAAGTAGCCAACGAAGAGATTGACGCACAGTGCAAAGCCCGCGGCCGCAAAGGTTCTCACCAGTGTTCCCTTCGGTGTTTTTGCTGTCAGCAAAGAGTAGGCTGCGGCTGCGACAGTTGCCGCTATTGTATAGATGATTGCCAGTCCTAGCATATTTTTTCTCTTTGATTAGTAGGTTTAGGTTAGGTCAATGATTACTTCGACAGCCTGCTCAGAATCAGGCTGCCTTGGTCGAACAATTAGAGCCGCCGATAGCGCAGGGGCCAATCGGTAGATTTGAGGGGAATGAGTTCGCCACCGCGGTTGTCTACATGGGCACCAGGCTCTGCATATACACGTCCTCCCGGATAGAGAATGATGGTCGCTCCGTTATAGGCATACGCAATGCCATAAACCTCTGCCTGGGCACCCGAAGCGACTATCACGGTAGAACCTGGCCTGGCGACACCAGCGGAGCCTTCACGGGCCAGCAATGTGCCTTCAGTAAAGACTTCGTAAGTTTGATTACTCGAAGCAATCAGGTCTTGCCCAGCCTTCACCGCGAGGAATGAGCTTTGTCTCGTAGTTTTGGCTCTGGTCTCTGTTTGGCTGCCGTCGCTTATAGGCGGGCTGAAGGCTAGTTTGCTCATTGCTGAGCCAAGTGTCACACAGGCTGCTGCCAACGCTAGTACGAAAATGGTTTGCCAACCGTAGGCTCGGACGAACAAGATTGATCGCAAGTAGGCCGCACTGCGCCGCCCGTATAGTCCAGCATCAAGCTTTAGCCTGACGAGCAGAGCTTCGACCTCGTTGCTGTAGGTTTGCAGTTTAGCCAGCTTCTCGTGGTCTTCGGAATTGCCGATAACGTTACCTAGCTCAATCAAGCTCAATTGTTCAGAGGCAAGAACCTTGGTGCATGCCTCGACTGCATCGACAACTATTGTTCTTGCACCCTCGCAAATCATCTCCTTGTTCTTAAATTCACGGGTGGTCAATCGTTCTACCGCACTTATCGCATGTCTCAGATGGACTTCGACTTCGCGAAGTTCCACACCGAGTTCGTCAGCATAGCCGTTCCCGAAGGGGTTTCTTGGAATTGAGTATTTGTCTTTTTCCATAGTTGTCTACTTAGAGCGGGTTTTGCATGAACCTGGCAGCGCGCCTACTAATTCTCTTCAGCGACACCGAAATCATCATTATCGAGATGGCTCGACGCCCTAGAGTCGAACGTGGTGATTAGCCAATATGTTTTGCCAATTCTCCCGATCAAAAGATGCAGTCCTTCTGTTGTTCCTGCCTCTGGATACGATTCGAGATTGGTCCGCCATTTTGGCGCTTCCCCTACGATAAAGACTTCGTCAAAGTCAAGGCTGGAAGAGCCGTCTCCCGACCATTTAGTTTGATTGAGCATTGCTTGCAGATGCTCAGGAAGTGTGCCGGTGAAGTTTATGTCAATCGAGACAGAGGCGTAGCTTTCAAAGAAACCAAGTCTCCTTGAAGTTGCTGTCTTTAGGCTGTCTACGACACCTTTGTCTAACGCTTCCACAAATTCTAGTGAGCGCCATTCGTAAAGAACGGCATCTTTCGTAAATGGGAATTTATCCCACGCGGCTTGGACTGTGAGATAGCAAACTAAGCGATAGTCTGCTTCGGCAAACATTGCAAAACTTGGCACTAATAGCCTTCCTTGCTTGTGTGTTTCGCGCATGAAGCCCATGTCGAGTCGGCGAAATCGTTGATCGGCCTCGATAATGCGCAGTTGCTGCGGTCTTGTCTCGATTGCTTCTTGGTCAAGCTCGGCATTGAAGGGTGCTGCGTATTTTTCAATGACATCGCCAAGGGTCAAAGGTTGATAAGACATAATGTTTTGATTCGTGGTGAATAGTTCAGTGATTTTCAGGTCTTGGGGTATTTCGCGGGACAACAAACTCAAAGGGCTCACGCACAGCGCAAGCCCATTGAGTATTGCAATCGAATCTGACTATTCTTTTTCTAACTCAGCGCTTTGAGTCAGCGCCGCGAGTTGATCATCAATAATCCTTGTCACAGCTCGATTTTTGTAGCTACCCAAATATTCAATAGTGACGTTGTCACCAACTTGCATCAGTGGCAGTAGGCGGCTTACTTTGAGCGTGGCTGTGAATGCCTGGTTTTGTCCGCCCACAAGAATGTGGTAGTAAGATTCACCCGATTCAACTGACAAGCCAATGCGGTTGATCTGACCAACAGTCTTCTCAAGTTTCGCCATGCTGGCGATTTCGTCAGCTGTTAGACCGCCACCACTAGCGAGGTAGCTAGCATAGCGCGATAGTGCAGAGTTCATGTCTGCTGCCATAATGACGTTGGCACCATTGAGATGTCGCGCGTCAACCAGGCCAACGGCGGCGAAGGATTCACCGTGATCGCCTTGAGCTTGGGTGTAGACACCTACCCAGGTTGGTACACCATTAATAGAATAGAGTTGTACCGCATCGATTGGGTACGACCGGATATTACTGGCCGCATTTTGGAACGTATGAGTGACATTGTCGCCCACCCCCAGGCCGCTGAGGCCGGGATACATCACTCCATGATTGTTGCTAGTGTCAAACAATAGAATGCCGGTTGAGCTTGCGTTTGAAGACTGATGGGAGCGCATAGGCACCAACCATACCGGAACATCTTTGTTGTTGTATACAAGCTCTGGATCTTCAGCCGTCATTTGATACTGACCCGCCCAGTTTGGCCATTCTGCGCGACTTTCTGGAGCTGACCATAGACCCCATTGATAGACAATCTGCTTTACTAATTCCTTTGAGAAGACGCGGTCTAGCCAAGCTGGAGCTGCGCCTGGTGCAAATTCAGTAATGTCGCCTGTTGCTGCATCGATCACCAAGATCTTCTTCACCAGAGTGCCGTCAACTCCGAACTTCGGTGTTAAAACTGCAGCGGTGAAATGTGGATGGAAATCGTCATCCACCTCGAAGGTCGCCTTATCGATCATGGTGTACCCATGTTGGTAAATGTGACGACCAAGGTTTTGTTGGAAGTAGGCACCAGGCAAAAAGCGCAGCGGCGAAGAGTTGATGATCTTTGCATCAGCATTAGGATTTTCCGCGTCTACTAATACATAACCTGGGCTGGCTCCGATCTTCTGAGATAGAAATCCAAATTGGCTAAAACCGTTCGCATATTCCAATGGCGCTGCGTAATACAGATGTTTCTGTATCGACTGTAAAACCAATTCGCTTTGGCTAATCTTGAATAGTGATCCCAGGTTGTTGCCAGCACTGTTAAGTGCTTGTTGCCCGAGGTACTGAGCAATATCTTCGGTCACCAACACGATATTCTTTGTATCTGTTTCTGGCAATCGTTCATCTGGGTTTGCCAGCTCGATGTTCGCCAAAGAAGCGTAATTTTGAGCGTTGCCAGCGCCAACTGTTACAGCAAGAGAGCTGCCTGTCCACAGTACTACTTCTAGAGCCACAATAGCAGCAGCGATAAGCACAAGGGTGTCACCAGGGTTCGTCTCTCTATCGCTGTCTGATTTCAGCGCAAGAATGCCAGCTAAGCCTATGTAGAAGGCTGCGGCAAAGATTGTCCAGCCTTGGCCGAACAAAAAGCCTTCTTGCACTGGTTGCAAGAAGTAGAAGACTATGAAGTTGTAGATGAGGCTAGTAGGAATCGCCCAACCTAACGCGCATTTCTTGACGCCTGAGGCTTTGCCTGCGGCGGCCGAGGCGACGGCGGTCAAGACAACGGTTTCTAAGGTTGCCCAAAGAAACATCGATATTAGAACATTCAACATGGAAGCTCCGTGGAACTAGTGTATTTTTACAGAGTAGAGTGAGTGTTTGGCGAGCTGGATTTAGCAGTATTTGACTTCGTCTTACTCGAAGGGCTTGGATACCAAAAGTTGAACAAGTAGTATCGACCAAGCGGATAGAAAACCAGAGTAATCGCCACTTAGCACTAACAACCATGGGAAGAAATCGCTCAAAACAGTAATCAAAAAGCCTAGAGCGACGAACACCCACAGGAGTCCTGTTATCGAATCCATTCTGGTCCAAGTGCGGTGGAGGTTTTCCAGCGCCTTATCGGTAAAGGCGATTTGTGCGACACCGAATACGAAGCCTAAAATAAGGCCAACTGCAACATGCGGAAATGTTACTAGTCCAACCGCTGGCAGCACCAAACCGACTAGTAATGCTGCAGATGTATACTGGGCAAATCTAAGAAGTTTCATCGCAGAATCCTTTTCCTGTTTTCTAGAGTCCTGCTTTTGCCATCTCAATCCACGTGTCTTGATGCTCGATGTCTGAAGCTTTTAGCTGGAGGATCATCATTTGGTCATACAATGGATTGAGCTTGCACATCGGCGGCAAACCAATTTGCTCGGCTGGGCATGATGTCGGTATTTTGCGACAAAGGCGGCAAAACCAATGGTTCTGGCTGTCGAAGCGGTAGTTGATGAGCCAGAGCTTCTCTGCCATAAGTAGTTCGGGCGAAAGAAGCTCTTCGATTTTTGCTACCGCTGAGACAGCAATTAGCATCAGATAAATTAGAAAGGTCGACATATGACCTCCTTCCTGTTTGTTCGTCTATTTATTGTTCGGAAGATTGAAAAACCAGCTTCTAACCAGAATCGATTCAGAGAGGCACAGAGCCACCACAATCGATTCAGCAGACCTCTAACACTCAGCAAACTACTAACACTTGCCGTGTTAGTGAGAAGGGTTGAAGCTAGTGGCTGAATAGGTCTGTGGTGGCTCAGGTCTCTTTGAATTGGTTGAAGTGGATTTGTCTCAACCTTGCCTTGCCGGCTCTTGGTAAGTCAAGGGTTTTGATTGCTAGCGCGCCTAGCGACTGGTGGTTTCGACCTGTCTGAGGTGGTTGCGCGCTCCTGCTTGAGATTGTTACGGCACTTTGCCTCTAAACCAGTGAAAGAAGCTCGTGCCAATTGGTTGCGACTTTCTCGATAGCATTGATGTACAGTCGAACAGTTGCTTCATCAGCCACTCTCACCCATACCGGCAATTTGAGTGCCTTGGTGTAGAAGCTCTCTGCTTGAGGAAAGTCTTGAATGCGAGGTGACACGTAATTTGTATAGGTTGGATGCAGTTGTTCCGGCTGCTGAAACAGTTGAAGCCTAGAGAGTGGACAGGTGGAACTTGGCACGTCAAGCTCAATAGCCCCTTCTGCGCAGACTGCTTTCTGAAAGAGCGAGCGGGGAACTCCTTCAAAACAATCTTGGTCATATTGCAGTACATAGGCGTACCAGGCTGGTTCGCTATCTGGATGACGCGAGGGTATGCTTAGACCAGGAATTTGCCTGATATGACTATCGAAGAGTGCGGCAAACTCACGCTTTTGCTTGAGCCAGTGGTCCAAATGAGTAAATTGCTCGTTGGCCATTGCGACCCCTAAAACGTTGGCGCGCAGTTTGAGCCCAGCACCAGTTACGGCATATTCGTAAAGAGCATGGTCTTGGGGAATCTCTTGCATTGAGCGTTTGTTAAAGTGTCCCAAGAGCTGAGCTCGAACATAGATTTCTGGGTCATTGGTGGCTAGAATGCCTAGCTCTCCGCCGGTCACTATTTTCTGTCCTTGAAGACTCCACGCTGCGGCCGTGCCCCATGTGCCCACAAGTTTGCCTTGAATTCTCGCCCCATGGGCATGGGAGCAGTCCTCAAAGAGCATGAGTTTATGCTCGTCGCAGAAAGCCTTGATGCTAGGCATGTCGGCTGGTATACCCCACATGTGAGTTACAACAACTGCCTTGGTTCTTGTTGTTAGCAGCGCGGCTAAGGCTCTAGGGTCAAGATTGCCAGTCTCGTCACAGTCGCAGAGTATCGGAGTTGCCCCCAAGCTCAAGAGCGGTGAGGCGGTGGCAAAGAACGTGTAAGCTGGCACGATTACTTCATCACCGCTTGTGATACCAGCACCATAGAACATCGACCACAAAGCTGTGGTGCCTGAGTTTGTAGTTAGTGCGTACTTTAGGCCATGGTAGTTCCTGTAGGCGTCTTCAAACTCTTCGTAGATGCCCGAGCGGTCATAGATTGAGACCGCTGTGGTCAGCTGCCTTGCCACAGCGTTAAGAGTGTCGTCTGTGATGATCGGCCAAACAAATTTCAAGGGTTCGGCTATTTCAGGAACGCCGCCAAGCAAAGCTAGTTTAGACATCGTAGTTCCTAGGCAATTAATAGAGGACTTTGAGCAATTCTAGTTGTCATTGACCTGTAAGCAGCATCAATAAAAGCCAGATGGCTCAAGTGTGCGGCAGGCGTGCTCAGGTTCTCGGCATCACCAGCAACAATTGCCAAGAAATTCTCAAGTTGAGCCAGGGCGCAATCTCGGCTTTTGAATGTGTATTGTTCTATATCTGCAGTTTTGTTGGTTTGAACAGTTACCAACTCTTTTTCGATTCTGATAATGCCGGTCGAACCAGTGACTTCTATGAACTCACTCTTGCTTTGGGCGCAGTCAGAAATTAGGCAAGAACAGATGAAATTTGCCTTTTTATAGCCGGCCCAGAATGCTGACACATCTTCAACTTCAGCGTCTGCTTCTGGTGAGCCACCAGCCGCACTAACAGTCTCAGGTAGGCCAAAGTACCACATCAGCAAGTCAACTAAGTGGTAGCCCATGTCAAGCAAACAGCCGCCGCCAGAAATGCTGCGATTGCCGCGCCAACTGCCGTAGCGAGTATGGTTGGCAATTAAGTAATTTGCTTGCACAAAGCGAATGGTTCCGATTTGCTCTCTAATCTGTTCAAACAGTTGGGTTGATTGTCTAAAGCGCTTCTGACATGCGATTACCACCTGGCCGTGTGAGGCCTCGGTCATGGCGACTATTTGCCGGCCTTCTTCAAGACTCACCGCCATTGGTTTTTCTTTCAAGACACTGACACCGGCCTCAAGTAGTTTTCGCATGATGTCGGGATAGGCAGCATGCGGCACTGCCACAATAGCTACATCGGGAACATCATGTTCAAGCATTTCTTCGACGGTCGAGAAACCTGGAACAGCTAGCTCTTGCTTGTAGCGTTCTAGCCTCTGTGGGTTGGCTTCGACAATGCTAGAGATGGTCACTCGGCCGCTAGCTAGGTTGGAAATGGCAGGTAGATGGTCGCCTATAGTTTGACCACCGAGACCAATTAGAGCGAGTTTCATGTTTGTCTGTAGTAAATTTCAGATTATTTTAGGTCAAGACTGTTTGAGTTTCTGCGAATCAGCGCAAAGGTCTAGTTGATAGGCTTTGCCCAAGAAAGATTTATGCCAACCAGCTCTTTGCTGGGAAACGCACCATTCTTTTCGGAGTAGGTTAAAACCACAGTGTCTCCCTCTTTCAAAACCGGGAGAATGGGAAAAATCTGAGCTTGCTCAAATATGATCTTGATAGAGCCGCCTTCGTCCACTACTAGGGTGCAAGCTGTGACCTGTTCTACATACCTGACACCCGTGACAATGAAGCAAGCTGTCCGTGCGATGCTCGCCGTATATCGAGTAGTCAGTTCAGTCGCAAAGGCTGGAGTGGCCCAAGATATTGCTTGAAGTAAGGCGATTGTAGCAATCAAAAACAACTTAAATACGATAGAAGATTTGTTAGGCATATAATTTTCTGGAATATTTTTTGACACCGAGTTTTAGCGAATCTCACTCTTGATAGATTGTTGTGTCGGTAAGTCAGGGCATTGAATCGCCCTGACTTACTTGATCTTGATGGCGCAGTCGTGTCGATAGCAGCGATAGTTCTTCTAGCTCAGTTTCCTAACCGCAAGTCAACTGTTCTTTGCGAGATGCGATCGACGTTAATTACTTGACGATCAAACTCCAGAAAAGAAACAGTAACCAGACTACCGTCGGTATCAACAAGGGTGACAGTTTGCTTGGCCTTCTCAATCAAATCAACGGCATAAGCATGTTTTGATGTCAATTTCTTCCACCAAGGCAGTCTTTCCATCGTGGTCACGACTAGTGCATCTACGTTTGCATCTGAGATCATCAGTGTCGCACTAGGAGGTCTATCGTCCGCTGCTCGTCTATTTGAACTGGTTGCCTTCAGGCCAGTTAAATAAAATAAGTCGACAGCGGAAGGAGCGCCAACCAAGTTGGGATATTCTTTCTTCTTAGCGTCATCGAGAGCCGTCAGAACCAAGAGAGAGTATAGATCTTTAGTCTTTGCGACAGCAGAATCAGGAATGGAGCTGTATACGAGAATTTCCCTATAGCCAGGAAGTTGAACATACAACTTGTCGTCACTACTCACAGCCTCAGGGCTCGGCATATTGGGATGCTCAAGAACTTCTCGATAGGACGAGATGGCGTGGCAGTTCGGGTAACTATTCTGCCGCACGTCAAGAGCCGAAGAGCCCGGCTCTATTTTTTCACCAGACGGCAAGATCATCGATATTGTTTTTTTACAGTGCATGATTCCATCTAGATTTAGGCTACGTGATCAAGGCTTTGTCTGCCACTTCTAATGCCATTTCATCTTGGGTAACTTGACGATACCACCTGGCCGTGAGGCGGCAGACGAAAGCCATTGAAGTAAACTCGACGAGCGGCTCCACAATGTTCATCAATCGAGGACAGACACTCGTTTTTAGGCAGAAATATGGATGGCAGAATTACTGAGCGTCAGCTGCTGACTTATATACTGCGATAGTTGCAGCAAACGCAGGGTTGATGCTGTGCTCGTGGATTGTGACATCCCATCGGTCCGTTGGCCAGTTTATCCAGGGCCGACTGATTGTCATGAGCAGTTTGTTATTGGGATCTCGAATGTAGAATTGAGTCACAACTAGGTCGAGCTTTGCTGACTCACCTAAGGCACTTCCGTCAGGCCCTAGGAGCTTATAAAAGGTAACCTTCTTGAAGAGCGATTGGACGATCTGTTTTTGAATAGTCCCAATTTTTGCCCCTTTGCCATCAAACAAATCGATGGTCGTGCCAAGAGCGAAGGGCTGCTGGTGCGCCACGAAAATCTCATCGCCAGCGGAGTTGAGGAAACGGAACTTTTTCCCCAGTTGAGGAACTGCTCATCGATGCGGCCCAAGTTTGGAGCGCCATCGGCTTGGATGTTGAACCGGTGGGTCAATGGCGATATTGCCACGTGCCGCACATGAAATTTTGAGGGAAACTGCGGGGCTGTTTCGGCAACGCGCCCTGAGGGATTTACGGCGTTGCCTAAGAGAGTGTCACCATAGACGAGGTGCACCAAAAGAGATGAAATCAGCACAAAGCCAATTGCATAGGACCAACCCTTACGAGTGAGATTTGGGATTTTCATTTATTTGAATTCCTGTTTAATTGTTTAACTTGATTTTCTTGGTCGAAAGAAATGCTTAGTCGCTAAACGTTTTCTGGGCCTTATGCTTCCTGCTGAACGACAATGTTTGGAGCTATAGGGAAGTATCTCCAGTTATTTCGATTGCCAAAGGTATTGCAAGCCTTTGCAATGACGACGATCTGACTTTGGGGAACTTTGTGACTGAGATTTGCAACTGTGGCTGAGACACAGCAATCGCTATTGACACCGACCACCTTGAACTCTACCGGCACCATGCCTTTGTCCTGGCAGGCTTTGAGCACTTCTGCAGAACCATCGGCGAATCGTTTGACCATTACTGAGTAATGGTTGTATCCACTAAGTTCAGCCATCAGTTCTTTTTGGGTGGGCGCGCAGCCGTCGCACTCCAGAACGACGATGAAGTCACCGTTTTGGACAGCCAGCCGAATTTCTTCTTTGACGGCAGCAATTGTGGCGGGGTGCATTGAGGCTGCAAAATAATCCTGCATGTCCACCACCACAAGCACCGCCTGTTCAACGGGGTCGGCTGCGACAATCAATTGACCCTTTGCCGGATTCAGAGAACGACCTTCGCCGGGGGAGAAGTTTTGCTGAACGGCTGCGCTTCCAACCACAGCTGGAGTCTTTTTTGTAATTATTGCTACTGCCATCGAGTTTAGATTTTAATAGGTTAGAGGACATTGAAGAATGTAGGCGTCAATTAGCCAATTTTGACTTTTCCGCTTCTTCTTTCTGTGATTAGCAGCGCTTCAAAACCTTTGGGCAAGGTTATCGCGCCACTGAATTCAGCATCAGCACTACCTGATTGTGCGCCGCCACCTCTCTTTACTTCTATGCGACCAGATTGAGAGGCGCTCAATTTGAGAGCATCGGCATCAAGATAATCTAGTGCGATTGCGCCTGACGTCGATACTGCGAATTCGGAGCTAGCCTTCAGCTGTACCTTTGAGGCCTTGAAGAGAGAGCTACTACCGTTTAAATCGGCATTCAACGTTTGCGCATTAACCATGTTCGTGATTAGCGAGCCACCTCTTAGGCACTCGAGCGTCATAACATTGTCGCAACGGATGTCGTTGCTTTCAATACGACTGGAGCTTCCAATCGCGACCAGCTCAAGGGTTTTTCTTGCTGAAATACTCTGTCCCTGGATTTTTGCCGACGTTTCGGTGCTTAGAACCAAACTATCAGAGTTCAAGGACACAAAAGAAAACTGTGTAGCGCTTCCCGAGATGTTGATAGTGACCTGCTGGGTTGCAGTCAAATCGGAGAGCTTTGTCACCGCTCCAGTTCGGTTTTCGAGCACAACTGTTCTAGCAGTAATGTCACAGAGTTCGATTTTTGTATTGCTACCGGACCCCTTCAACTTGACCAAATCCTGCGCTTCTATATTGCCGGCAAAAAACAAGGCGTATTGGCATTCAATCTTGACGCCCAGAGCAGTAACATTGCCAGTTGTGAGTTTCGTGCCAGAACCCACTGCACTAAACTTTGCCAACTCATTGCATGATATGTCAGTGCTAGTGAATTCTCCACCGCCACTAACGGTTGTTTTAAGTGAATTTGCAACCACAGTGCCACAGAGAATTGCACCGGTATCTTTGCTCGCTTCAAATACGACTTCATTGCCAGTGACAGCACCGACCTCGATTTTGCCGAGCCTTTCGGCTGTTAGATTTACCTGGTTCTTGGCGATTAGCGCGTCGATTTTGATAACGCTATTACGATCGCCCTGCCCTCTTACGCTAATTTCTACGGAGTCATCAGAGTGAAGTGACCCGGCCTTGATTTCACCGCCTCTATTTGCTTCGAGGCAGATTTTCCCGGCGGTGGCCTGATCAACGATGACCAATTTTGAGTAGCGACCTACCGTGGCCTCAATAGCCCGCAGCTGTGCTTTTAACGTGATATTGGCAAGATACTCTGAAAGAATTTCAAGGCTTTGACCTTGAGGCACTTCGATAAGCAACTTTTCCCGGGCCTGCGGTAGCTCTAGTGGATTGTCACCAAAATAGTATCTACCGTTCTTTAGAGACAGGCCAGTTGAGCCAGTTATAACAGTTCTAGTGATAGAACGGCCAGCGATAGTCGAAATGTTGGAACCGATTATTACGCTGTTGGTGATGTCACCAGTTGCCGAGATATTGATGTTGCGTTGAAGAGCCTCAGCAAGGACGCCGCCAGTCTCTTCAATCTGTCCATCCGAAACCGTCCAGAACTCAGGGGTGCTGGCAGAAATTCTTAGTTTGCCGTCATTGCTTGGGCGAAACTCGACTTCCGCAGTCAGCGCCACTAACTTTAAGGTGCTGAGATTCAATGGAGCAGTCATCTCGATTAATTGTGGTGCCATATTCTTAGTTGTTAATGGTTGTGAGAATAGTCTGTGCAAGAGACAAGTTAGACAGCCAAAGCTTAGCTGTCTAACTTGCTTTTAGGGGTTGTGTCTGAGCAGAGCCTGGACCGTCTGGTTAATCACTCAATGCTGCACAACTACGTTTTTAAGGGAAGGAAAGTTTGACCAGTTATAGCTGCCTTCCGTGTTACAGGCCTTGGCAATCACGGACACTAAGCTAGCCGGATATTTGCGACATAGACCTTCCACAGTTTGCCTAACGCAGGCGCCGGTATTGACTCCAACTACGCTGATGTTAGCCGGGGCTAGACCTCTAACGTCGCAAGCTTTCTTCACTTCTTCAGAACCATCATCGCGGCTTTTAGTAACCACTTTGTAGTCGCTATAACCTTCAAGCTCCTTCATCAATGAGCCTATAGTCCGTCCGCAATCGAGGTACTCCAAAATGACGATGAAGTACCCATTTTGAATAGCCTGCCGAATCTCATCTTCGACGGCTGCAATCGTGTCAGGATTATTCGCGGCGGGGAAGTATGACTGCATGTCCACCACCACTAGCGCATTTGGAGCATCCGCATTGATTTGAGGAACTGCCTTTGATTCCTCTTTTGCGGACTTCTTGCGCCAAACGAAACCTACCACTAGAAGTATCAGCAGGGGCCATATTGCAAAACCAGAGTTGAAGTACTGGTTGTATTGCGGAGCTGGGGCTGGCGCTGGAGCAACAATCTCAACGGAATGGGTACTAGAAGCATTACCAGAAGTAGCTTCTTCTTCTTCTTCTTTTGCTAAAAGCATATTATTTGCACTGTATAGATAAACTGAAGAAGGACAATTGGCATGCCGCTGCTTGCGCATTGGCATGGTTCTCTCTAATGCTTTTGCTTAAGCACGGCTGCAAGCAACACTAAGGCAAGCCCATTGACAGCCAGAAACGCCCATATTGAGGCGCTCAATATAAGAAATTCTCCCACAATGATAAGCACGTATAGCACCACTGGTGCTACCGACGTTTCAATTCCGAGCCGGCCCAGTGCGCCCTTACTTGTAAGTAAATGGGCCCATTTTGGGTAGAGGGCAGCGGCGCCCAGTAGAGCAGTTCCAATGAGCGCTGAAATGATTGCTGAAGCTAATGTCGTCATAGTCCGTAGGCGGTTTTTGATATTAGGTGTACATGGGTTATAGCCAGGGGCGTTGCTAACCTGATAGTTTCTATTCGATTCTAATTAACCTCAAAGTGATATCAAGGCTAGCGTCTGCTGCGAAGAAGATTCGTTAACTCTCGTCTGGAAACCTTACGCCCGTGACCTACATCGATAGTTCTGGCTTTTTTGGGGGTTAAGAACGTGGGCAAAGTAATGACCAGTAAAACGCAGGCAAATAGAAACTGAGAAGAAAGGCTGCCAGAAACTAGGGTTGTATACGTCGCAAGAAGGGAAAGTGTAAGGACGCTCGCCAGAAGTACTAGCATGGCTCCAACGAGCATAGACAAGAATAAGTTCGGACGGGCTCCTCGCAGAAGTATTTTTACGAGGGATCGCTTGTATAGTTCAGTGGAAAGGTAGTAAGCAGCCAAAAGCGCAAGCGCGACAGTTAACACATAAGTGAAGCCTCCCCGAAGAAAAACGGAACTACCGGTCACAAATAGTCCCATGGCCGGGGCTAGAGCTAGAATTGCCACGGTGATCAAGATTAAGCGTATCAATTGGCGAACCATAGTGTTTGTTCCGATAAAATTTGGTGAAAAATCAGCGGCGGTTTTGATCAAATATCACTTCATTCTTGCCACCCGAGTCATACCAATACTCAGTGAGAATCAGACATAAATAGTCGAGTCAGAACACCTCAGTCTTTGAACAGTGCACACAAGAAGGTGCACTTGGAGAGTTCTTAGATAGTGGTAGATTGGATTGAGCTATTTATTCGGTTGAGTGCAGAGATGAAAGTGATATGAGTTTATACTTGGCATAAATTTAGCTGTTAAGTCAATTAGCTTCTTCAGCCAAGCTATGCTGAACGCTGCTTTCAGCCGAAAGGCAGCTATCAAAAATTGGCTTAGAGTTCCTTGAGAGCTAGCAGCGCGTATTAGCCGCTCGATTTGCCCCGCTGCTAGCTCTGCTAGCAAACTCAGTTCGAGAACTTCATACCTAAGTCGGCAATTAGTTTTTCATCTTCTGCGATTTTATTGTTTGCTGTAGTCAGCAATTTATCCCCCGAAAATATTGAGTTAGCACCAGCCAAGAAGCAGAGAGCCTGACCTTCAGGGCTCAGGTTTATACGACCAGCCGATAGGCGTACTCTTGATTTTGGCATGGTAATTCGGGCCACCGCTATCATTCGCACCAGGTCAAATACATCTACTGCTGGTCTGTCTTCAAGCGGTGTGCCGGCAACGGGCACCAACATGTTTATTGGCACTGATTCTGGTTGAGGGTTCATGTTGCTTAGTTGCAATAGCAAACCAATTCGATCTTGTGCAGTCTCGCCCATACCAATAATTCCGCCGCAGCAGACAGTAATACCAGCGTCTCTGACATTGCCAATGGTCTCTAGCCTATCTTGATAAATGCGAGTAGAAATAACGTCCCCGTAGAACTCAGGTGAGGTATCAAGGTTGTGATTGTATGCAGTTAGACCAGCCTCCTTGAGGCGCTTCGCCTGTGACAGGGAGAGCATCCCTAAGGTGCAACAGGCCTCCATATCGAGTTCTCTAACTGCACTAACCATCTTAAGTATCTGATCAAACTCGGGGCCATCTTCAACTTGTCTCCAGGCAGCACCCATGCAAAAACGTGTGCTCCCCGCTTCTTTCGCTTGTTTGGCCGTTTCAACCACTTCATCAAGCCCTAGCATCGCCATATTGTCAACGCCAGTTTGGTATCTGGCTGATTGTGGGCAGTAAGAACAGTCTTCTACACAGCCACCAGTCTTTATCGATAACAGTGTGCACCGTTGTACTTGCTCTAAGCTGTGGTGCTCTGTGTGAACCAAGCTTGCTTGTTGTACCAGCTGAAGCAGAGGCGCATCAAACAGTTCTGTAAGTTTTTGCTCGGTCCAAGTTTGTTCTATAGTTTGCAATTTAAACTTCCTCATTAACCTGTCTAAACGCTACTTATTACTTTGGCGATGGTTTTATAGGCTCTCTCAAGGGTAGAGTCATCAATGCAATATGGTGGCATTAAATAAATGACTTTACCCAGAGGTCTTACCAGTAGTCCTTCTTGAAGAAATTTCTCTCTCAATTGTCCGGCTACGCTGTTGAAATAGCTATCTTCGCCCTGGCCTTTCAAATCGACAGCGGCAATGGTGCCGCAGATTCTGTGATTGATTAAGGCTGGATGGTCACGCCAATGAATGTCCATCAAGTATTGATGGAGAAGACCAAGTCTCTGAAATTTACTTGTGTTCTCCTCAAGCAGATCCAGCGAGGCACATGCTGCGGCACAGGCTAGAGGATTGGCTGTATAGGAGTGCCCGTGTGCAAACATCTGTCTAGGCTCATAAGAGAGAAAAGAACCGTAAACTTCATCAGTTGTGACAGTTGCCGCCAAGGGAAGGAAACCGCCAGTTATGCCTTTTGATAGGCAAATGATGTCAGGTGTGGTTTGCGATCTTGTCGCTGCGAACCAGTCTCCAGTGCGACCAAAACCGGTCATTACTTCATCATAAATCAGAAGTATGCCTGCCTTCTTGCAGATCTTCTCAACCGCTTGCAAAAACGCAATGGAGCACATTCTCATTCCTGCCGCCCCTTGCACCAGGGGTTCAATGATCAGTGCGGCGAATTGCTCCGGATTGTTTTCAATTAGCAGAGAAAGGTGCGTGAGGCTGGCTTGTTCTCTTTCTTCCTGATCTACACTACCGCTCTTCTGCTCGGGATAAGGAATAAATTCTACAGGAATAGTATTCTGCTGAAAATGCTGGAAGAATCCACTAGTCGCACCAATTGCCATTGCTCCAAAGGTGTCGCCGTGGAAGCCGCCAGAAAATGCAAGGAACCGGTTTCTGGAACCATTGCCTTTGTTAAACCAGTATTGAGCTGCCATTTTTAGAGCGACTTCGACGGCCGTCGAGCCATCGTCACTAAAGAAGACACTATTGAGGCCTTTGGGTAAGCGATTAACCAGTCGCTTTGATAGGCTTTCTGCCGGCTCGTGGCTAAATCCGGCGAAGATAACATGCTCTAGTTTTTTTGATTGTTCGTAAATGGCTTCAACTATATGGGGATGACAGTGGCCGTGCAGGTTTGTCCACCAGCTTGAGATTAAGTCTGCAACCTGGCTGCCGTCTTCCATCTCAAGATATACGCCTTTAGCACTTACGACCTTTCTTGGTATAGCTGCGGTTTGCATTTGTGTGTATGGTCGCCAAATTTTGCTAGCCATGTTATCTCCCGATTATTACTCCTGTTTAGTTCTGCAATTGCTTTCCTAATTCCCCTTTTCTTCTTGCCCTTTAGTTTTTCTCCAAAATGGCAAATATAGCCTGGTAACTTACTTCGATCTGATTGTTTAAAAACAGGCTGTCCCAGCTTTTCTCTAGTTTGCTAAATTGACTGGCATTTAGAATAGGAGCTGGTTCTGGATTTCTTTGATGCCTTTTGCTTGCGCCGGTTTGTCTTAGTGAGTGAAAGAAGTCTCTAGATTTATCAAATTTTTGAGTGATTGAGAGCTGCTGAAAGTCGCCGGAGAAACCAGCATTGGAGCAGGCATTTACGACTTCTTCGTAGGACGGCAGAGAGTTAGCAGTGTAGGGTACTCCCGCTAGAGAACAGGCCTCTTGCCATTCGGGAAATGAGTCCTGGCCTGGAAGGCAGAATGCCAGCCTGCCACCAGCACGCAACAACTTGTTGATTGACCTGAATAGATAGGGTAAGTCGTTAATCCATTGAATAGCAAAGGAAGATACAACCATATCGAAATTGAATTCGCTGTCTAACATGAATTCGGATAGCCTGTTGCAATCAATTAGATAGGTAAGAATCTGTGAGTCTTTAACCTGCGGCGCCAGTTTCTTTCTTAGTTTTCTCAGCATAGTTGAAGAGGCGTCTAGGCAGACAAAGCAGCTGCTAGGATTTGCTTCGAGCAGATTGGAGGTGAGAATACCTGTACCGGCTCCGATTTCGAGAACGATTAAATTCGAGCTGGGTTCGACCTGACTTTCGTTCATCATTTTGATCAGCAGATCTGCAGCGGTTTTTTGGACCACGGCGAATTTGTCATAACTTTCAGCGTGTTTGGAAAATTCTGTGACAACCGGGCTAGTCATTAATAGATCCACTCCGTTCTATTTGGTTCAGTTCGCTTCTGTAGAGTGCTTTTCTATTTAGATCTGTTCTTGTTAGATCTGTTCTGTCCAGATTTGCAATATTTTCTAAAATTCGTGCAAGCTCCGCAGCGCAAATTTGGGGATGAGTTATTGGTAGCGCGTGTTGCCCGTTTTCTACCTCATGGAATTTTGAGGCATTGAGAATGAGGCTGAGTTCGTGGCCGTGTAAAGACGATAGAAGAGCATCTTCATTGCCGTTAATTACAGAGACATAGGTTTTCTCACTTACAAAGTCGCTCCCGATGTCGACACCATCCAATAGACGTAGGTCTTCAATCAACCTATCTACGTTCATCGTTCTGTTTGATTTTAAGAAAGTCTGCGGCACCTGGTTTAAACCACAAGCCTTCCAGAAATCGAATAGTACCTGGCTTGGCTCAGTCTCTAATTTGGCTAGCATGCGACGCAAGCTTGTGCGACTAAGACGCTCGCCCTTAGCAGCAGTCTTGTGGAAATTAGCGAATGATGAGATACAGAGCAGATAGTCGGCTTGACGTCGTACACTCTCAGGGAGGAGATGCAAACCCAGAGAATGCCCTACGAGGATGAGCTTACCTTCAAGTTTGTTGCTTTGGTAATCTAAGGTTGTTCTTGGTCCAAAGTATCCCTGGTCCAAAAGTGCGTATCTGACTTTGTAGCCCGATTGCTTCATCGAGTTTGCGACGACGGCTAGATGCGGTGCCCAGCCAGTAAACGTTGAGTGATCCATGGCCCAGCCGTGTTGAAACAAGATATTAACTTGCATGCTTAAATTTCCTCAGTGATGATACTAAGAAGTCGAGATCTTCTTCTCGGTGGGCGCAGGTTAGAGAAAAACGCACTGCTGACCTGTCGTCTGCAGTGGTCGGCGGTCTAAGTGCTACAGCCAAGATTCCACAATTTTCTAGGTGTTTACTAAGTGCAAGTGCTTTTTGTTTGCTATCAAAATAGACCGACACTATGTTGCTGGCTGATGCCCCTATGTCGAAATTGCTGCTTATTAGTTCATTTCGCAGTTTTTCTGCATGTTTTTGCAAGGAGGCGCGCTCCCTGTCTAGGTGCGGTACGATTTCGAGAGATGCATCTATAGCACCTAATACTGCCGGTGGCAGTGCGGTTGTGTAGATCAATCCGGGGCATGAATTGACTAAATATTCTTTAGCGAGTTTTGAACAGAGTAGGTATCCACCAAAGGCACCAAGACCTTTGCTAAAGCAACCCATGGCAAGTTTTACGTCACGCCTTCCTGCCACTAAACCCATGCCATTTTTTCCTAGTACGCCCACAGCATGAGCGTCATCGATATAGAGGTTGCAGCCTTTTTGTGAGGCAGTATTGGCTAGACAATCGATATCGTGAACTGATCCATCAACGCTGTAGACAGATTCGGCAAAAATCCATTTGCTTGTGTATTCTCTCTGTACAGTTGAATACACTGCTAATTTTTCTTCTAGTGCTTCGTGGTCAAGATGGGCGAAACGCTTGAAGCGCGCTCGAGATTGCTTGATACCTTCGACGATACTGCGGTGTGCTGCCGAATCTACAAGTGCTAAGTCTGTAGCTGTTAGCAAACTTGAGATAACGGCCGAGTTTAGTTGATAACCGGATGGAAAAATTACGGCTGCTTCAAAGCCTGTTAGCTGAGCAAGTTTGCGTTCCAGCTGTTCGTAGCAGTGCAGATTGCCAGTAACCAGTCTGGATGATTGATTGTTAGCGCCGTAGCGCCTTATGTAAGCAATTGAGCGCTCTTCTAAAAGTGGATGCCTGGATAAATTTAGGTAGTCGTTGCTTGCAAAATTACAGAGACTGCGGCCTCTATATATCACCAATGGCGCCACCAAAGGCGTTACTGCCTTCAATGTACGTCTTGCGAAAGCGTTGTTCAGCGCCGCATCGAAAGTGTCTAATCGGCAGACCGCCACTGATTACTCTCCTGAACCACAAATTTCGATTTTAGCTTGATTCTCCTGTGTGTAAGTTGCTGGCACCAGAAGTGATACCAAACTATAAATTACTGTTTTTATTTTCGCCGACTAATCTTTAATACAAGGTCGTCGCTAGCTATGTCACCTTGGCTTCCTTTTCGTTATCAAAGCTAAGTCGGTAGGTTTGAGCCATCAGTTCTTTTCCGATATTGCGAAGATCGAGCCAGCCAGCATAGAAACGAATCGCTTTGACTCTATTTCTACTGTCACGTACGATCCGAGCGTAAGGTTCCACACTAAGACGGTTTTCGAAATCGTTCTCTAGTTCAAAAGCTAGAGCTTCAAGTTCGGCTGGCGCTAAAGAGGCTAAGGCGATTTCAACTTCTGCGTTGCTTCTTTCTTTTCCACCAGCAAAGGCCGCCTTGACCATGCGTACTAGTCGCTTGGCTTCAAGATGAGAGTCGAAATAAGAAAGCATAAGGGTTTCCTTTGAGCCTGTTGTGCTCTTCTTCTATTGATTGGCTAGCTTAGAATGTCAGACATCTATTGTCTTATATCGATTGTGACAATTACATATCTATTCTTGCGGCTGCGATGTCTTTTGTCATCTTCGTAGTCTCTTTTTACCATTGCTTCTAAATGAGATTAGCTGAGTGCCGAGTAACTGAATTGAAATGAATCGAGTTGAGCTAGCTGGCGAAGGTCGTATCCTGGCGGCATTCGCCATTGCGGGGCTAGCGCTTCCTGAAAACTATTGATTTTGCTGTGTGCTACTTCGGTATTGTGAGTGTGAATTCTACTTTTTATTTATAGAGAGCAACGCTAATTACATCAGCTAATAACTACTAATAAAGTTCTGAAACACTATGCCTATAACTTATGCAAAGAAGGGGAGTCGTCGCGCTTCTCTTGCGTCTGATATGTCGGGTGTACCGTTCTGGGTGAAACCATACCTTCAACTGGGAAGCTCTTGCGATTCGTTTAGCTTGCTCTGGTTTAGTTTTGCCGGCAGAGGCCACTGGCAGGTGCAATATCGAATGAACTATTCTGGCGCTGGCCCTGACGATTGGTGCGACCTTGTTGTCAGTCTCGTACAGAAACACAAACTCGGTCGTCAGACCGTTCGCAAATTGAGAGTTAGCTTGCCTGCTCATAGTCTTACTCAGTCATCAATTAGCCAAGCGGTGTCGGCAGAGCTCTCTTGTGAAATTGGTTCTAGGGCGCCAGAGTATCGAATATTGTTCGATAATAAAGTGGTATTCGCTAGTACATACAAAATGCCATCAACTTCTTCTTCTGAAAGCAAGGTTGTTGTTTTTGGTGATTTTGGTGACGGCAGCACCGGCGCTTCTCGCGTGGCTGCTGCAGTGGCTAAAGCTGATCCAGACAAGATTGTTATTGTCGGTGATTTGACGTATGAGCTCGGTCGCGTGACAGAGTATTTGAAGTACTTCTTTCCGGTGATTAATTCTGATGCGACTGCTGGTGCAGATAACGATGACTCGTCGCTGTGTCAGCGGGCCGCTGTGCTTCCAGGAGCGTCTTTACTTCGTTCTCGCTTGACCGTGGCCGTTGTGGGAAATCATGATGTTGCCATGCCATGGCAAATTGACTCAATCGATAAACAGCGCTATAGCGACCAATTTGGTTTCTTCATGTTCTGGCATGGCTCTGGCAATGGTCCTAAGCTTGCCCCAAAGACCTTGAGGCAAATGTTTGCCAACAGCAAAAAGGCCAAGATGCTTGTTGATGCTCACGGTTATTCTTTCTTGGGCAGTACTAACTACTCATACGACTGGGGTAATCAGCATTGGATTGTGCTTGATGCCAACAAGTATGTAGATTGGAGTTGTCCAGAACTAAGAGCATGGCTTGAGGCCGACCTTAAGGCTGCACAGGGCCAACGATGGAAGTTCGTCTGCTTCCACCAACCAGGCTTTAATAGTCACGCTCACTATTACAACGAGCACCGCATGCGCCTCATTTGCGACATCCTTGAGGCGGGCGGTGTAGATATTGTTTTAAGCGGGCACTGCCACATCTATGAGCGCCATCGCCCACTTCGCTTTGCTCTTAGTTCTTGTGAGCTAAATCCCGATGGCTCTGCCAATGGCGAGATATTAATCGATTTCGCGTTTGATGGTATCACTAACACCAGGCCGGATGGACCTATTTATATTGTCACCGGTGCCGGTGGTCAGTTAGTAAGCTACAAGAAGACACCTAAACACTCACCTCTGAGCCCTTCGACAGCTGTGCTTGTCGATTCTATCCAGAGTTTTACTCAGCTCAGTATTCGAGATGATTCTCTGGATTTGAGTCAGATAGCCATTGACGGCTCTGTGATTGATTTAATTCGTATCACTAAGCCCTAGGCACTCGAGCGACTAAGCAACTGCACTGCGGAAGAATTAGTTGGAGACTCTTATGTTAGATAAATTTGCTACACACCAAGTCAGCAAGCTGACTTGGTTCTTTGGCATCGCCTACTTTGCCCAGGCCTTTGGGCAAGCGCAGCTAATCTCACTGCCCTTGACCTTCGTTTCAAAGACGTCCGGGCATTCAGCGAGCCAGACGGCGCTGATGTTCTCAGCTTTTACTCTGCCATGGGTTTTGAAACCAATATATGGGATGGTCTCCGACTTCCTCCCAATCCTTGTTTATAGAAGAAAGAGCTACATTGCCATATTTTCAGTGCTCAACGCCTTGGCGTTTTGTGCTGTGCCTCTTCATCACTCGCTGCCTTGGCTCACCCAAACGATGACGCTCTCAGCCTTAAGAATGGCCGTCAGCGACGCTGCTATGGATGGTCTGATGGTAGAGCGAGCTAAACGTTCTCTAGAGGGCATGCGCTGGCAATCTATGGAATGGGCGCTGTTTCGCTTTTCTTGTGCCATTTGCCAAGCATTTGGTGGCTGGCTAATTCAGCAAGGCGGTTCTGAAAGTGCACTGACGATTACCTGTTAAATTTTGAGTACAATAGGGTTGTTAGAGCGGCGATACTTGCTGAAAAGCACGTGCTAGCCGTTCTTTCCCCCGGTCTTAATTTTCGACCTTAAATTACGTAGTTGTATAGTAAGGTTCTAGATTTTTGCGTTGACACCAGCAGCGGAGACGAAAGCTTTATGGATTTGTCACAGAGAACCCGTTAACTTGACAAGTGTCTGCAGCTAGGAAGAGTTGTGGTTGAGAAGTCTTTAGCGCCAGCGTTCTTGCATAGGCAAGTCGGAGATAGAAATATGGAAAACGAGACACCTTCAATAATTGTTGCTACTAGTGAGTTACGAGAACGGCTCAATAGCTATTACTCGACCTTGAGAAGCAGCGGTAAAGTTGATTTCAAGGCTCGTCATTTCTATGATCTTTGGGATTTAAAAGAGCTCGCCCTTCTGCAAGAGAAAGAGACCGTTTGTGTTCCTGCTCCTTGGTTTGACGAGATTAATGGTGCTATGCAGTCGATGCCTGACACTAAAAAGGCCTCTTAGATATTAGGTTAGTAGATTTGAGGCGGTTGTCGTGGCCAATAATTTTTTATTGCTGGTGCTGGGCGGCTGTGAAGAGTTATTGGAATCTTCTGTTTGTAGCGGAGTGCGCCGGCTTAAAGATATTGCTTCTGACCGCAATATTGCAGTAATGCATCTTGACGAAATACCCAATAGTTCAGCACTGGTATCTGCCGATGTTGCCTGGCACCTAGATTATGTTGTTGTCTGCGGAACAACTAGTAGTGAAAAGCTTTTTAGATGCTGCATGAGCCTCCAGCAGCAGGGGCTGAAAGTAATTGTCACCATTGATAGTACCGAGATTGACATAAGCAGAGAGCTGCTTTTAGATTGTTTAGAAAAAAATGGTTGTCAGCTTGCTTTAACGGGTGCTGTTGCAGCATTGCTGTCTCAAGGAAATAGATTCGTATATGCCTATCAAAAGGCTGATGTGGCTGCATCTGTGGTAGTTTTCTTCCGGCGCTCGTCTTCTATTTTGCTGGTTGAACGGAAGCAGGAACCGTTTAAGGGCTGTCTTGCTCTGCCGGGAGGATTTCTTCGTCCACTTTTGGAAGATCTGCCATCTTGCGCGGTGCGCGAGTTGGCTGAAGAGACTGGAATAAGATTGACGCCTGCAGAATTGAGAGGAGTCAGTGTGCGTTCTAATCCTTGCCGTGACACTAGAGGTCATGTCATCGACTATGGCTATTTTGCGGTGATTCAACCCGAGAGAGAAGCCGCCGTTTTGCAATCTATTAAAGCCATGGATGACGCCAAGTCAGTCGTCGTCTTACCACTTTCGCTGGCCAGATATTTGCCACTGGCTGCTGACCACAATGCCATATTGGAAGACGCAATAAAGATTTGCGCCAAAGATCGCTGGGCTTTATTTTCTAGGGTTGTGCAGAGCCTAAGCGCTCGTATTACTCTTATTCAAAAACAAGCATCTGCTACTTTAGGGCGTTTTTTTTCAGACTTCATGCTACTGGTCGCTCGATATTAGGCCTAAAGTTAGCGCTAGGTTTGTGTTGTAGCTATGTGAAGACAATACGCTAGCAGACTTAGTGATAGGTTTGACTAGATCCGCTCAATACCTATTCTTTGCTTGCTTTCAAATAGGCAGAAACGCCCAGGATTGAGCGTTTTCATTTCTAGTTGCCCTATTCAAATTACTAATATAATCGCAAAGAAGGTGCTCTTGTCTGGAAGAAGGAGCCTTTGGTAAGTCTTAGTAATCACTTTTACTTCAACCAACTCATTCAGGCAATTAACTAACCTATAACAAAACCAATTCTGCTTTCGAGCACCACTTTTCTTCACCTTCGGTGTTGCAATATGGTTTTGGCTTTGTCATTTGGTCGTAGTTTGTTCTTGCCTGTTTGTTTTGTTGCAGTTGAGAGAGATGCTCGGTCAATCATTCACTCGAAAAGACATAAAGGAAAATTACTATGGCTCAACATAAGTTTTCGGAATTGCCTACTGAAGTAAGAAGCGCCATCGAGTTTTACTTGAGAAACGGTGCTACTCAAGTGCAAGTCTTGTCTGCAGGCAAGGAGCTGCAGATGCTCGCTAAAGGCCGTTATGTGACCTACGATAACAAAGATGTGCTCGATATTACTGTTGATGGCAATCCTTATCCGACCACAAGGAGTAGGGCGACGATTGACGAGCTCCCTTTCGACGCTCAGGCCAAATTCGACATACCTGTTGTAGGTCGTAACTGCATTGAGTATCGTCTCGGTGGCGAGCGCATCGTTACGGTCTATCAAGACCGCTCTGGTATTTACCAGACGAGTGATACTTGCGTCCTGATTATGCCCGTGAAGTAACGGCTTATCCTGGGTGTCATTAGTATTTCAGCGCTTAGACTTAATCAGGTGCTGAAAACTTTGCTTGTGGCGCACTCATTGAAGTGGTTGACTCTTGCCTGAAGCAGTCTCTCGATAAAAGTTCGATTGACATGCACGAGTTGTTCGAGTGGGCCATTACTTTAGCGATAACATGCCGCTGAGTTAAAAGTGTTTTTTAGATTGATATTAACGAGAACACTATGACTAGTTTAGAACTTCCCCGTTACATATTGCTGTCAACCCTAGGGTTGGTATCAGTTATTTTTATGCGCTTCATCTTACTTTGATGAGCGGGAACTGTAGCTCAGTGGCAGAGCGGCGTTGTTAGGAATGTCATTGTCAAAATGCCATTGTTCGAACGATGTGTCAGTCTGCGTGGGTTCGAATCCCGTCAGTTCCATTAATCGCAGCCGGAGCCAATACCTTGGCTCTGACTCTTCGGAGTTTTGCTGCGATAAGCTTCCCAATCAGGGAAGGCTGCTTCTGCGCACCTGCAGTTGTAGCTGTCTATTTTCATTGGAGAAAAGAATTTTATGGGTAATGGTGTTGGCAATTTCGCGCTGAAATGTTTGGCTGTTGCTGTCGCGATTCTAGTCGTCCGTCTCGGCTGGATGGCAATCAGCCTTTACGGCGGAATCATATGTCTAGCAGTGGTCGTCACTGCAGTGCTTGTGGTCGTTACTGCATTGGTCGTGGCCTTAGCATTTTGCGTTAAACCAGAGGCAACAGCAGCCCGAATCAGACAAGTCATAGCCGCTGCTCGTTCTATTTTTAGTTAGTCATTTATGAACATGACCTGAGCCACGCTAGAGAGAGCCTGAGCCCTTTGCCAGCTTCTCTCTCTAGGTGACGTGGCTCAATTTAGAGCAGATGGTATTTGCGTATTTGACAAAAGCAGCAACTAATTGGCTTACCTTGAATATTCTCTCGCCTCTTCAAGCTCGACGCTAACAATAGTTGGTTTCGATTCAAGCCATTCAAGTCTTCATCTCACTGGATGAATAAAGTTCAGGCTGCTCGCTCATATCTTGGGGCGCCGGCCACTTTATTTTGTCCAGTGACTTTACTTCTACAAAATTTTTCTCATAACTGGAGTTTACACAAATGGAAACGAAAACAATTGAAATTACCGTAACTGAAAGAAGTTCTGGCTTTAAGGCTTTCCTTAAAGCTTATCCCGGAGTTTGGGAGAGCGGGACACACGCTGCCGTAGCGATTAGTAAATTGCTCATATCGCTCGGAGTCCAAGATTTCGCAGAAGACGATGCGGCTGCATGTCGAGAAATTACGGTGACTCAAAGGTCCAGCGACTTTCAGGCTGTCCTTACATATACCAGAGTTTGGGAGACGGCTGCGGCAGAAGCGATTGGCAGATGGCTTTTGTCGGGTCAACTCATTGACTTAACAGTTCACCGTCCGCCGGCTAAAGTAGAGAAAGAATAGAACCATGAAAAAGAGAAACTTGAAACGAGGTCGAAAGGATGACCCGCTCTTTGTTGGAATCATAACCACTGAGCAATTGCGGTTGATGGAGAAACAGTCTCGTCGAGAGGTTGCAATCGAACTCGGCGAGTACAGCAATCGTGGTGCCGGTTCTGGTGCTCATGGTGGTGACAAGAAGCAGCGCAGAAAGAAGGAACGACAAAGCGCGCGGCGGAACGCTAAACGCTCGTTGAATAGCGGAGAGGAGTGACCCAACGCTATGATTCGAAAAGTGATAGTGCATAGCCGTGAGGCAATTTGTCAAAATCTGGCGGAGCTTCTTGTCGAAGACAGCAACTATTTCATTAGCATTGTCGACCCTGCGGCCGATAATGTTTTCCCTGATGGTCACTTAAGAGCGATTACATTGCGCTTTGATGATGTGTCACCGGACATGTTTGAGAACGTGGAGCGCTTTGAGACGATCTGTGCTGAGATGCAGGCTTTGGGCCGACCGTTGCAGCTTTTCTATGCTAGTCAGGCGGTTGAGATTGTCGCTTTTGTCAGACAACTGCATGCAGCGGAAGCTGAAGTCAATTTGCACGTGCACTGCACTCTTGGAGTCAGTCGCAGCGGAGCAATTGCTACATACGCGGCCAATGCATGCAATATAGACCTTGCTGAGTTTGCAGCTTTGAACCCGCAAATTCACCCTAACCAGCTAGTTTTGAAAATGCTGAGCCAAGCTGCTCGACTTGTTTAAATTCCTAAATACTCTCAGCTTTTACTCAGGCGGCTGTTGACCAATATGGTTACAGTCGTCTGCTTCTTTTTTATGTTTGCGGATTAGTTCAATCTGCCAATCTTTTCCATTCTTTTTTTTTCTTTGAGCTGTAGTAGACTGGTCTACTGATGGCGAAGAAGAAAAAAGAGCAGAAGGTTGCCATCACCTAAGGTGAGAAGCAACCATAAAGCTCTGGGTATTCAAGAAACTGGTCAATCTCTCGGTAGATGAAAGACCACTATGACTAAAGTCAATCAACTGCTAGAACTCGACTTACTCTTGCACTGAGCAAGCAGAACTTGGTCGTACTCTTCAAGAACCACACCATTGTCATCTTGAAGAGTGTAGAGTCTACTGTTGTTCCGCCATCCCATCTTTATCACAGTAAGGGGATGCGTGCGCATAAGATCTAGAGGGTTTGGTTCCCTGCCGTAAATCAAGTCTGTGACATTCTTGTTCCGGAAACCGCACTTTGCAGTTGCACGCGAGTAGTTGAAGCAGTTTAGTAGGTAAACCCTGCTCATGAGGCCAAGCCAATCTGCCGCGCGCGCTAAACAATCTGCCTGCGAGTTGATCAAGTCAAACTCTCCGCCTTTCCCCGAATAGTAACTATCCGGGGGTAACAATCTTTGCAGAATCGTTCCTGCAATGACTTCGCGAGTTTCCAAAGAGCAGGCGGGTGCCGCAACGGTTCTGAAAAACAGCTGAAAGGTTGAAACCCCGAAACACGTTTTTTCGGCTGTCCTTGTTTCATAGTCCAGGACCTCTATAAGAGGATAGTCTGAACTATAAATGTCCAGAGGAACTTGGAACCTTACCTCAAGCTTGGCTTGATTGGCTTGTGCGGAAGTTGAAGATTGAATATTCATGGTTGCCTCCTCGGCGTAATTGTTTGATAGGCTTTCGCCCTCTCTGCAACGCATTTCAGCGTTCGGCGCACACTCACACAAGTCGAAACTCGCGCTATGCCTCCTCCAACACTGCGTGTCGGATTTAGGGATATTTGAAAGAAGAAAGAGCAGAAGGCTGCATCACGGATGTGATAAGCAGACCTTGTATGCGGTTTCTTTGGCACGAGCTTGGAAAACTTGAAATTGCTTATTCAATTGGATTGCAGTTGCCATAATGTTCTTCTTCTTTTACTTGGTTCATGTCTCAATCACTCACGAACGCACACAAGTCAGAACACGCAGAATCCAGACACCAAATCAATCTTCAACACAAGAGGTGAAGAAAAAGGTGCTTTTGTTGGCAGATGGGTCTGGGTTTTGGTGGTTCGGGTTTGTCTTTTTGTTGAGTGAAATGAATGAGATAACCAAGTCTTACCAGCGGTGTGCGCTCAGGTGCAACATTCATGTAGGCAACTCGACTGCATGCTTTTGCCTGCGAAATTTCACGCTGTACAACTTTGCAGCCCTCTAAGAACCAGTTTGTGGCGTATTTCGGTGTACCCAGAAGAATATATTTCTTAGTCTTCTGGCTTGTTATGCCATCTCGCGCGTGGTGGTATTGCGCGCGAGCAGAGTGTCGAGACTAGCACTAGGTTCGTATATCCTGGCTCCATTTGGGGTCAAAGGTAGCCAGATTACCATCCGCTCATTGAGCGTTTTGGCTAATTGCTAGCTTGCGCGAGCACTCATTGCGCCAAAAATCGAAGTAGTAACTCTATTTACTTTTGTGGCATTCAAGATGACTATTCTCACTAAATTGCTATTGTGTCTTTCTTGAAACTGGCTTGGTCATTCAGTTTTGGGTTGTCTTAAACATATTTCAAATATCTAGGCTGTATGCAAAAGGTTGAGCTGATATATTCCTACCTTCGCTCTTTTGCGGGTGTGCAAATTCGGCGCAAGAGCTGATCGCTCTTAACTCACATTTCCTTATCTACTAGAAAGATACTCGGTTTCAGATGTTTGCAAGAAAGCAAAAAGCTTTCTCTATACCAACACGTAGTGAACTCAATGCCATGTGGCTGAAGGCTCGAAAACAAATTGGTACTAGTCCAACGCTTCAGATTGCTCAATCTGCTTTGAGCTTTAGGCCCGCTGAGCTGTCAGTGAAATGTTACCGTTCAAGCACGGAGCCAATTTGGCAGATTGCTCTTCACGATTCTGGAGAGGAGCTAACTCAAACACTTATTAGTAGTGATTTGTCGGCCGTTAGCCGCTGGATATCGGAGAGCTTGACGGCTTCTACTTCTGCAAGATTCGCTCATGATTCCGGGATTATTGAGTCATCTGAAGAGTGGCATGAAACTAGTCTTGCTGAAATTGATGATGACAGAGATACCGTCGCTCTCTCTTGCGCTGCGCTTTTTCAAGCTCTTGCTGCTGAGAGAGTAACAGGAAGCTTGAATATTGAGAATCAAGTTGCTTCTGGTACGGTTCATTGGCGCAGAGGTGAGGTTGTTAAGGCACAGTGGGCAAGACTGTCTGGCAGCGAAGCATTGATTCAAATGATTTTGTTGAAAGAGGGACGCTACAGTTTTGATTCTGGTATGTCTTTGGTTGTTGCTAGTTCGCCTAAACTTAGTCAAATTAAGTCAGATCTTTCTTTGGCACTAGATACAGTGCTGCTAGAGGCTGCATATCGAGAGGCCCAACTTTCAGCTTTGTTTGAAGACCGAGCCTTAGGTTTTCTGTCTGTTAAACGCAGAGAGAGTCTCTTTAGCCAGGCTCGAATTAATCGAAATTTGACGCAGATATGCGGACACGAACACCTGGTCTATTGCCTAGAGTTGCTAAGATTCATGGGCTCCGAAGAACTGTTGTTGTCAACGTTACAGTCTAGAGTCTGCCTTCCTCTTGATGTCTTTGTTTCGGCCACTGCAACGCTTGTCAGTGCTGGTTTTGTCAGGGTTAAGAGTTACCAAAACACAGAAGAGCCAAGGCGGCGAGATATAGCAAATCGGCGGCTAGATCTTGAAGACTTGCTTGCCGACGATTTGAATAAATCACTGCTCTCAAATCGAGCAATGTCGTTTGTTTTGATCAAGAGTTTGCTTGGTAAAACAAGTGAGCGTTTGCTTAATAACATTAAGTCGTTGATGAGAAAGGGAGACAAGATTTATAGCATTGATGATAATTCTCTGCTTGCTGTTTTGCCTAATGCATCTAGTAATGAAGCGGCTGGATTTGTTCGCCAACTAAGGACCAAGGCTGACAAAGAGATTCTTATGAAGCCATTAACAGCCTTGAATTCAGCCAGTTTCGCTTTCTTAAGCTCGGTGGTAACTTTTCCCGAGGATGGACATGAGCTACAAACTGTCTTGGGTAGAGCGCGAGAGTCACTGACTACCACTCGTCGTCTCGGAGTGAGTTAGATTTACTTGCAGAATGGTTAGTTAAAGGTCGAAAAAAAAGAAGGCTTGTCACTTATCCGTGCTAAAACTTTTCCTGCCTACAGAGACAAATGAGTTTCAACATAATAAGTGACAAGGCTACAATTCAGAATCTGCTTTGTTTACTGTAGGCGACAATGCCATTGCGACTTGGTCTTACCAGAAGGAAGAGTTCGTGGTGCGTCCGGTTGACTTTTGTGCAGCCATTTTTCTAGGACGAGGTGCATTTGGTGGCAAAAGGCGATTGAGCTCGAAAATGCCTTGTCGAACTTTTTGCACGTCTAAAACCACATCACCTTGTGTGTGGTAATAGTCCGCAGTAGCGCCAACCACACGAGTTGGAAGAATTTGATCGGCGACACCCTCGATTTTGTCGCGGTAGTTGACGATTTCGCCTCTTTTGCTGAGACAGCTGCCACCAATATAGGTGTGATCGTCTTCAACTTTACTGTACAGGTCGGGCACATTGCCATCGTGTCCGTGAATTGCTGGCAGAAATAGCTTGCCTGGGAAGCGAGTTTGGTAAGTGAAAATCAACGGCGCGGCGTCTTTGGCCTCGACGTTGTCGAAGCAGCATAAGGCTAAAGGCCAGCCGTACCACTCTTCGTATGCCATCAGCAATTCTTCTTTGATTGAGGGCCGTCTGCTCGGAGCGACGGTTTCTAGCGCATTGTAGGCGTCACCAGCAAATTCAGCCAGTACTATGGAGTACACATCAAACTCAAAGCGGTGCACTTCTCCACGCGGGCCACCAAAGGTTTCAATGCCTTTCGCCCCGCCCCTTGTCATAGCGGCCGGTTGTCTGATCGCTTCAGCCATGTCTGTCAGGCAATTCTTAATGCTTCTAGTATCAACAAGAGCAATGTCCATGACTTTTGCATCTTTAGACAAAGGAATCGGCAGAAGCATGCAGTTGGCGGTTGATAGAGTAGTTAAATTGTATCCTTCGCTGTCCCAATCAAATGTGGGTTGACCTTCTTGGTCAATGCCCCTTGGTATGAAGCGCTCAATATTTTTGCCGTCAGAGCCTCCAACAAGGCTCTGGGGCTGATTTTGATACCCTAAGGCATGCTCGCCAGCAGTGATTTCCCAAGCGGCTACTTTGGTTTTGCCGAGTTTCGCTGGTCCTGAAGTTACACACATATAGTTGCTCCTAAATTTTTTGAATTGTTTGGAATGTCTGAAATTAGTTCTAGTAAAGTGCTAGAACTTGGCTAGAAGTGTTAGAGAATTTCGATGTTTCGTTGTTGCGCCAGTTCAACGGCTAGAGCAATCAGCTCATCGCGGGTCTTGTACTGGGCCATTGGAACATCGCCACCAGTAATTTCTGGCTCATCTCCGACTTGGCAATAAAAATTGGTGACATTGCAGGAGGTTAGTTCTCCCTCGCCTTCGCCATTGCCAAACCAAATGAGGTTTTTAATCTCACAAGATGTAAGTTTGCCAGTGCCAACAATTAAAAGTGGTACAGTGCAACTTATTAGATCGCCAACTTCGGGGCCGACGATCATAGGCAGCGTGGCGCTAACTCTCCCCTTAACTTTACTGCCAAATTTGGGAAATGGCCATCCAGTAGGTGATGCTCCCTTGATTTTGGCATTGGTTTGACTTTGACCAATTGTCTCTGCCGATTTTCTTGTCAAATTCTGCAGTTGTGAAAACGGGTGTTCTACTGTAGTTCCTGGCACGACAAGATTGAGGTAGGTACAGAGGCGACTTGCTAGAAGGCCGACGACCTGGAGATAACCTCGGCCGATTTCTTCAGTGGCAGGGCAGGCCGCGATCGCTCTAACGCATTGCTCATAGGCTAGAGCAAGGCGGAATTTATTGGCGATTTCTTGTCCGAAGCGCCGAGTGAGAAAGTTGATGGCACCTTCATCAGGACCGTCGTAAGAGGTTATCCCAGCGTTTGCTAGAAGGAGTGGTTCCTTTATAAGCGACACCAGGTCATTAATCATTGCTACCACTGAGAGTGCCTGCTCTGGCATCTCTGAAGCTATCATCGCATTAGAAAGACCTTCAGCTGCCAGAGGAATCAAGTCTCGCAGTGCTACAAGGCTAGCTGCATCGCTGCTGATATTAATTCGTGCTTGCGCACCCAGTAGACCAGAAGCTTCAAGTTGTGCAGACATTGAGCGGGCGTTCAATATTAGGGTGTCGAAGCTTGGTGCGAATAGTTTTGGAACGGCATCGAGCAATTCATTTTTTGCAGCTATAGAGAGGTATTGCTGTGTGCGACTTCTCTCCTGCCACTCATGAATTCGCTTCCGCAGGCTAATATCTTCAAGCATGACGCTTGACCAAAAGCCATTGCCAAAGACCTCAAGAACGCCGGTGCTGACAATGACATAAGCAAGCACCGAGTCTGCAGCGCGATTGACAAAATCGACGTTGATTCTTGGCTTGATTGAACCGAGGTTTAGACTTGAGCCACTGAGCTGCTTAAGGAAATTTGCCGCGTCAAAACCTTGAGACTGACCTGCTGTAGTGCCTGACGGTTCGTCTGTCTCGATGGTTGCCGGTTGGCCTTCGTTTGCCAGCGCGAGGACCTTCTTTCGGTCGCCAAGAGTAGTCAACCCAGCATCCAACAGATCCGCATTATTGCACTCTCTTAGTGCCTCAATCGTATCTAGTCCCTGAGCAGCCAAGGCATCAATTGCCTGCTCAGAAAGTGCCTTGCGCTTGAGCATTTCGCGAAATTGTTCGGTCATTTTTCCATCCATCATTACTGGTTTAGTTTTCGACAAATAGATGAAGAGAAAAGGAGTGACAACGACATGCTGCCCCTCCTTGATTTGACTAACTACAGACAGAGATTTTGCAGCTCATATTTGCTGTTCTGTTTCTCCTGCCAAAGATGCACTATTTGCGCACCAATTGCAAGGAGAGCGAGAAGTTAAAGCGGAAGTTCACTGCACCATTCTGTGCCACTTGGGTGGTGCGTTGACCATTAGCTGAAGGTGCAATGGCATCTGTGGAACCACCACTTACTGCAGTGAAATAGTTGTGAACTTGAGTTGCTAGTTGTCCAAAGACTCGCAGATAACTGCTATCAGCGCTTTGAGGGCAAGCCGCTAAAGCATTTAGCAGTTGCTCGTAAGCCAGAGCCAAGCGAAAGCGATTTGCGATATCAGAGCCGAGACGGCGTTGCAAGAATAGGACTGCTCCTTCGTCTGCATTAGTGGCATTGGTGATGCCAGCAGCAGTCTGGAGTCGACTATCTTTGAGGATGTCGAGTAGCTCACGAAGCAGTAATACTAGGCTGTCAGATTGCTCTGGCAAAGGTGAAGATATCATGCGTTGGCTGATCTCTTCAGCGGCTAGGGGTATCAGAGTTTGAAGTTGGCCAAAGGCTGCTGCATCGCTTCCAACGTCTGCACGAGCCTGAGTGCCCAAAAGCTCTAGTGCTCCTAGCTGAGTGCTGAGTTTTGATGATGTACTTACCAGGGTTTGGAAGTGCGTTCCGAAGATGGAGCTCACACCAGTGCCCAGTTCTTCCAATGCTTCAGTAGAAATGTAGCGCTCGGTGCGCACACTCTCTGTCCATCTAAAGATTCGACCGCGCAGGGCAGTGTCTTCAAGCTGCAATTGCTGCCAGAAGTCTTTTCTTGCGAACAAGTCTAATAGACCTGTTGCGATTATTGTAAAGAGACCGGCTGCTTGGGCTGCGCTCCGGATGAAATCGGGTTTGATGCGGGGGTTGAGGCCTTGGGCGGAGAAGCCGAGCGCGCTTTGAGAGTTACCCAGTAGGTAGGCGTATGGGTTGGCAGGAGTGGATACTGTATGAGCTACTGCTGCTTCGGCACTTACCTGTAGATTCAATGTTTCTGCCGCGCCTGCCGTTGGTTCTGGATATTCAGCCTTGACCTTGTTGCGCGCACCGACCAAAAGACCGATTTCCTGTAGCTCAGGCTTGGTAACAGCAGAAAGAGCAGCTTCAGTATCGAGTCCGTTCTGTTCAAGAAGACTGATTTCGGCTTCAGACAATTTGATTTTGACCAAGTTCGCACGGAGTTCTGTTGATAATGTCATATGATTTTATGGTTTCTAGTTTTGTTGATCTAAAGTTCATGGTTACTTTCTAGACCTATCACTTGAACCAGTTCAAGCCAGCTAACTCATAACTGATTCGATGAGACAGAACCAAGACAAAATCTCCACATCGTAGATGTGAAGATTTTGTTTTCTTGAGGAAGAATGGTGCTGTTTTGCTGAGTTGTTGCCTTGTTCTGAGTGATGTGAATAGAGATACGTTCACGTTGGCAAAATTTGGCAGCGGCAGTCAACGTTTTGTTCACGTTTTGTCCACTGCCTTGTCTTGCTCAAGGCTACTCAAGTCTCGCTGCACTTGGCGCGGTCTAGTCGCCGTTCTGCAGCGGCTCAAGCATTCTTGTTCGGTCTTGGTTGGTAAAGTTGGCGCGCTTAGCGATGAGTATTTTCCACTGCAGCTCTATATCCTGTTCTTGCGCTACTTCTATTCAGCACTTTTCCTTAAACGCGATCTGCTTTATAGGGAAATGAATTGCTGCGGGGTAAGGGGTTACTCACGAGGAAGCACGTTAGCACCAGTACCTGTATTGGTCCCATCAGTAAGGGGAGAGCCGGCAAGCAAGCAGCAAGGCTAACTGATTCGTTGAAACGCGAGCCAGAGCTGATGAGCAATACCAAAGGGCTTGGTTGCATGATGATTATGTTAGTCATGACGATTAAGAAGTTTATGCTGCCCAGAGCCTTAAACAACCTTCCCTGCCTTAATCTGCCATTGCAGATCCATCCATTTTTCAAGTCGTTCGATGAACTGTATTCTATGTACTCCGAGAATTACATAGAGCGTTCCGCTGAACCAGTCAGGATCTACCCAGATGTCTAAGGGGGTCTCTTCGCAATTGTCAGTGAAATTGACTGGAAAGATTTCACCAGTCGCAAGGACTGTAAACCAGGCATTGTATTGATGACCTTCATCGGAGATGCGAGATTCTCCTGCTGGTAAACAGTCGAAGCCGAGAATATCTGGGTTGATGAACTGTTGGACAAGCGTTTCTATTTCATCCACTTCAAGCTCTACGACTTCAGGCGGAGAAGCCGGGGCATCCAATCGGCAGGTCTTAGGGATCTGACTAGCTGAGTGGTTGTATGGCAAGGTATTTTTTGAATCGAGAGGCGACTGTGCTGCCGCTGATTCCGTTAATTCAGGTAATTCCGTTGATGATGTTGTTACTGGATCTACTGTTGATGCTGTAGATTGAGCGTTCATAAGGCTGTCCTCCGAATCTTGTTTATAAGTGAATTTGTTGTAGAAATGAGCAGCCACTAGGAATTGCCGTTGGCGACTCGCGTCTTTTTCGCCTTGCAGCTTTTTATGCAAGGCGACTCGCAAATAAACCGGCTGCCGTTGCAACGGGAATAATCGCTGCTAATGCGATATTGTCTTGAAGCGCTTCTTGTGCTGATGCACCGGTGGCATGGATATCGACGATCACAACGGCCGCGAATATCCCGGTAGATAAGGTCAGCCAGACGAGAGTAGTTTTGAGCATAACTTTGGTTGGTAGTAGCTGACTGATTTGTCAGAGGTGATATTTGATATGAACTGTGAGATTGATGCTTCTTGAGTTGTGTTGTTCTATGTGGTTGATTGGAGTTCACTTGAATTGGAATTCCTAAGCCATAACAGGTGTTGGACTCTCCTGGAAAGCTTGCGCTAGCTGGCGAGTGGTGTTTCTCGGAATTGCTTAATCGTCTGGCTTTGCGCTAGGTTTTCTGTCAATATTAATTGGCCTTTGATTTGCTCCTGATAAACGAGCTTGTGCTGGCGGCGCTACGATGTTTTGAGATCATTATTCTGGCTTAAGTGCGATTGATTGCATATGTTGCTGTCGCCGCTCTAGTCTACTGGTATACCTATTCATGACTCTCTGCTTACAACTACTCTAGCCAAAACAAATACACGTCACTTCTCTCTTTCTTACCGGTGCCACTGCCTGTGAGTAGCTCTGATGTAGCTTTCGGCTCTATTGGTTCGTAAGCACCTTAAAACACTTCTAAAACTGGTAATTCATTATGCCTAAATTGTTCGCTCTGCCAATTATCGATGAGATCAAGACCGTAGTTACAATCGTCAGCGGGTTTGGTAACTCTTTCCGCGTCAGTAACACTATCCTCGCTGGAGAGCTCTCCCTCTATGGCGGCAATTTGGAGGGTTTAGTTGCTCCTGACACTAGTCAAAGTGGTAAGGACTGGATTGCTAAATTGCTGCATGAGCAGACTTATATGCTCGAGACAATGATTTACCGAAATGCCATTATGGCTAGGCTTGTAGTTGCTATGGGCGGAGACCTTGATGGCGTAGATTTGATAGGTCTAGAAGCTCTGCCTGTAGAGAACTTTGGTCGCCTCACTGAGACCATCAAAGCAATCGGTGTTCAGCTGGAGACGTTTAACGTTCTTGAGCAGAGACGCTTGGAGGCGCTGATAGCAATGAGAAGTTCTGCAAAAACCGCAGAGAGTGGTGAATCATGATCAGAATTCTTTCCCGATTGACTCTTCTACAAAATTGGCAGAATTTCTTGTTAGTTTATGCTACAGCCTTCCCGACTAATCTTGAGCACACGGTGTTGAAGCCATCGACAAATCTACTCGAGCGCTTTCAGTCTACTTTACTCGTGAAATCTGAGAGCGCTCAGACAGTTCAGATTTCTGAAGCTAGTTGTGATAACGCAGACTTTAAACCGCAATTTCTAAGCGGTGTTAGCGGGGCCGAATGCAGCAGAGCTTCTGGCATTCAGATTAGACAAGATGGCGACACTTCAGGAATTTTCTTGAACTCGTCTGGCGTCTGGTATAGCCATGTTAATTTGCTATCCACTCAGGCTCTCTGCCTTGAATTTGTATTTAGCAGAACCAACTCAGATTTTCAGACCTTCGGTTGCTTGTATGCCGACGGCCTTCTGCAATCGATATCGTTGGTGGAGCGATCTCAGCAAGAGCCTGGCCTAAGCGCTCGGCTTTTGCCTGATGAATGCTCCTTTGAGGCTCACTACTCTGAACCTCCTGTTGGTGTCTATCACGGTAAGTTAGAGACTGTCTCTGCTGATTTCTCCGTTATCTCGGAGACAGATTTTAGGTTTGAACCAAGTCAAGCTGCTGAGTTCGGCGATCGCAACGTTTACTCGCTTGCCGCTGATAAATATGTGGTTCTGCCCACTAGTCTTCAGGCTTTAGACTCGACCACTGGCAACTCAATGTTGGTATTCGAGACTTTCTTCCGAACCGATGGTGACACTCTCATATATGGGCGCTGTCGATACAGTGGAGGAGAGCTTTATGACTATAGCTATGGTTGTTTGCGTCGTCTGGCTCCATTGGCGCAAGAGATACCGTTATTCCAGGTGCAACAATTCTGTAATTTCAAAGCTTTTGAGCGAATAGGCGCTCATTAGCAGCCGGCCAAAAAAAGGGTTGAACCGGTTCACTTCTAAATGAACCAGTTCAACCCACAACAAAACCAATCAAATAACTGACACCCTTATAACCGTCATGCTTACTTCCGTCCAAAAATCAGTTGTTTCTGACGCCTTGACAGGTGCCATGGAGCGAGAACCACGCTTTAGGCAAGTCGAGTACGCTGTTCGCGCCTCCCTTTTTGAACGGGCTGTACTTTTTGAAGAGTACCGGAAAAAGGCGAGTTTTACTTGCGACAACGCCGATCAACTGCTTGTTATCGGCTCATATCGCAGCCGCAATGTCAATGTTGAAATTCAATTGGCACTGTTGAACGGCCATGTTATAGCCTTTTACCGGACCATCAGCGAGCTGGTGGACGGTGCTATGGTTGAATACATGATCGAGCGATGGAGCAAGCTTGTATCGCATGTTGGTGGTGTTGTGCATCTAGATAATCCGGAGCATTTCTATCTGTGCTATGAATTCTGCCGTGATACTAAACCACCCACTCGCTAATACTGTCCGATAAAATAACTAATGACTGACTGCTGTTCCGCACCGCTGCGAGTAATAGGCATTGAGCAACGGCTTTGGGCTAGGCGCAGAGAATTTCAAAAATTCTATGGTTACTACCAATTGCATGGTGAGTCTGGGCTCTATTTTGCTCAAGGGTCAGACAAAGTGCATATTGAGCTCGTAGTTGCAGCTTTTCTGAAATTGCCAGAGGTCTTCAAAGACCTCTGCCATCAGTGGCAAGTTACCTTTAGCTTTGCTGAGCGTTATACGGCTATTGGCAGTATGTCTGCTTTCTATGCCGATTTCACTGCAGAATCTGCCGACTTCATCACTCCACATATTGAGATGAGCGATCAGAGCCTATCTGACACCATGGTGTTGCCGCACCTGGCTCATGAGTTGGCTCATCTATTTTGGCGCACTCGTATTAAAAGTCAGAGAATTGCCTATCGCGATTTTCTCGAGAATTCTTGTGGAAGCGATACTCTAGAGGTCACTGCATATGTACAAGATTTGTATGGTGATTATCTCAATTCTCTTTCTAGGCTCAGATTATGTGGTGGTTCACCTATCGCTCATTGCTCTGTGCGAGATCGCTGGGTTCAGGAATCTTTCTGCGAGACTGTTGCAGCTAGACTCTCCCAGTTAGATGCCGAAGAATTTGAATCAAACTATTACTCGTGCCCCAACCACACTGTTGATATGACCGCTCGTCTCGTGGCTATGATTCACTGCTTTGGCCTTGAGATTTAGTCTTCTGTCTTGAGTCGATATTCATCTAGCTATTACAGCTATTACTACATTATGACCAAAAATACTAACGATCTACTTTCGCTAGATGCTATGCGCGATATTGTCGTGCAGTTGCCCTTTGAAGAAAGCCTTATCGGGCTCTATCAAGCTGGTGATCGCAAGTCGCGCTTTCAGACGAAACATAACGCTGAGCACGCGATTTCCGTCATGAAGGTGGCCAAATATCTTTTGAAAGAGATGCAAGGGCGCTTTCCAGATAGATTTGACGATTCTTCAGAGTTAGTGGTTCTTGCCGCTGCCTTCTTCCACGATATTGGCCGGGCTGTGGCTGTTGATGATCATGCAGATGCTGGTCGAAAAATCGCCTATGAATACCTTAGTGAAAAAGGTTTTTTACCCGAGCTTGCTGGAAAAGTAGCGGCAATAGTTTCGCGGCATCGCTCCAATGACTTTCTAAAAATACCCCTGGAGACTCTGCGCACCTTTCCCGAATTGGCGATTGTTGTAATTTCCGACAAGTGTGTCGGAGATGAAGACAGGGTTAGGTTTTGGCGCGCGCTGTCTCTGCGCATCTTGCGCCGTTTAGGGCTGTCTCATTTGAATCTCTGGCACAACTCTGAGCATGATCGTGCTAATTTCTCGATTAAAGAGACGACTTTGATTGTCGACTCTGATGAGAATTTTAGCGATGAACACGCTGGCGCCATCATCCTCAAACTTACTGTTGATGTGGCTGTTGCAGATGCTGAGCTGATTTTGGGCCTCTATGGTCGACGCTTTCAAGCTTGCGATTTTGGGGCGAAGTCTATGGGCTTCGCCTTTCGTATTGAAGTAAACGGTGTTCGCTATTACTACGAGAGCGCTGCAGACAAGTGGTGTCAGCTCGATACCTTCAAAATCGCGTTGGCTTAGCTGCCCTCGCCCGATTGCTTGGCACGCGATAATGAACTTGAGTGGCATCACTGGCACACTTTGTGACTATATAGAAGACCTGCAGCGCTGCTCTGATACCACTCAGATTTGGTCATGGCTGAATGAGGAGTTGAGGCCAGCAGCTGTTTAGAAAGAAGGCGGCGGAATTGATTGGTCTTATTGGTGGCAAAACTTGGAGGCCAATCCTCTGACCACTGAATACGATCGGCAATATGGCCGGGCATTGCAGGCGGTCTACTCTTGTTTCTGGCTTTAGCTCCGGAAGCAGGGATGGTTCTGCCCAACTCACCTTTCATTAGGACTTGAAAATTATGACAACTGACTACGAACCACTCGATGAAATCGATGAGCAAAAGGCTCAACAAATGTCTCAGAAGTTGCAGCATTGGCTAGCAAAACACCAAGATTGCAACTTCCTTCAGGAGAAGGTGCTGTCCGCGGGCGGCCTATTCTACTGTCCAGAGGTTCTGGGTGAAGACACCGGTTGGGCCACAGTTTACTTATTGAAGGAGGGGCGCTTGGTCCAACTTCAGCTGCAGACAACGCGATTTGCTGCTTATCAGGCTATTACAGAGCAGGTCTGGGACCAATGCTGGGAAGAAGCAGGAGAAGTTCCGGCGGTTGCTTGCCAAATTCTTCAACAAAAAATCGCTTCGTTAGACCCGTTGACGACTGCTGAGATCGGCCAGTCTATTAACCTTCTGTCGGCCCTAGCTGACGCAGAAGCAGTTTCGAGTGTGCCTATAAGTGCTTCTGCCCAAATCAACGTGCCAGCACTTACTAATCAAAGTGTAGAAGAGTTTCTTCTAGATTATGTTTATGGAGCTAAGGAGTTAGATACTCAGCCTGTGCTCTACACTTGGCGCGAAGTTAAGGACGTTGACTTAAGCAATCTTTTGCGCTCGCTTGATTAGTTGTTGGCTTTTGATTCTCTGGTTTTACATTGAAAGGCATGTCATCACTTGTGATGGCATGCCTTTCAATTGTTTATTTTGGGGTAGGTAACTGTAGAGTATAGTAATCTGTCAAAAAGAAATAAGCCACCGGAAGTGGTGGCCTATGAATCTCCTAAAGAGTTCTATTGGTGAAGTAATCACAGCAAGCACATTGCTGTGATTACTTCTATCTGTCTTGGCCAGCTTTGAGGCTATGTTGCTTGTCGAAGCGATTGCCGAAGTTGAACCAGAAAGTCACAAGATGCTTTGGTGTTGCTGGAGCGGCTAATTGGCTGCAGTGATCGATGTGTAGTGTTTGCAATTTGCTTGGCAATTGCGGCAAGTGCCTCAGGTTTTCGCAACCAACAATGCGTAGGTGCAGCAGTCTTCTGGGTAATCCAACTAATCTGGTTAGTTGAGGACAGTTTTCAATCTTCAGTGATTTCAAGCTCTTTGGAAGTACTGGTACCTCCCTTAAAAGAAAACAGTTCGCTAGGTGAAGAGTCCTAATTTGTGGATTATCTCTAAGATAGTTGAGCAAATGCTGTTCGGAATCGAAGGTCATGGTCGTCTAAGAGTTCTATTTTCTGGAAGGGTTGAAGTATTCCAACAGTGTGCATACGAGGAACACCAAGAGAAAACTTGTCAACGCAATGGCTACCCCTGTGATCAACAGGCAGAGGCAATATATTGTTGAAAAAGCGCCACCATCAATGGAAGCTTCGGCAAGGCGCCGGGCGCGTGCATCTGTCAGACCTGCAGTTGAAATGTGCTCTCTAACAAAGGAGGCGAAGGGCCCCGAAAAGACTAGGGTGCAGGTAATGGCGAAAATGTATGAAAAGATCATGTTTGTATTTCTTGATTTCTTGATTGATTGATTGATTGATTGATTTCGTAATCGAAGGCGGCACTCTTATCTGTGCCAGAGTCTTGCTAGAACCATTTCTAGCAGCGCTTTGAGTTCTTCTGAAATGAACTTTTGGTTCAACCCAGTTAAATCTGGAGACGTCTCCAGCTCTTTATTGCTATAGAGCTGCTGAGTGATTGGCACCTTTTTGTATTGCCAAAAGAGCAAAACCACTAGCTCGTCATCTGGCACAAGAATGCGATGTAGCTGCTGCGGAAGCATTTCATAATAGAATCCTTCCGGGACGTACTCCACTTCATTTAAGGCTAAGTTGACCGGGCCAATGGGGCAGAGGTGCATGCGGCCGTCACTACTCTTCAAAGCACTCTGGTAATTGTATTTGAACCAAGCGCCTTGATCGGTTGAGCAGGAGACTTCGCTATACAAGAGATTCTTCATCCATCCCACTAGTGTTTGACAGCGGAAGGCGAAGTTGTGATTGTGAATCCAAAGCACGTTGTTGGTCGGTGACAGGCTCCCAGCCAGATTCGATTCGCCCGGCTTGAAGACGTACAATCTAAGTGTTAGAGATGGCGAGTGTTTCAGTATAATGCTATTGAAGCCCGGCACAAGATAGTGCTGGCGGGATTTGGCCAGTAGTTCATCCCAGTTGCTCATGGCAGTATTGATTAGACTTGAGGTGAAGCACTTCCCATCTGTCAAGTTGAAGCTCTTCATGACTCTTTGTTATTTTCAGGGTTTTTCAGTACATAAATCGTGATCAGAATACCTAACCACAGAACTACTCCCTGTAGTTCTATTGCGATGCCAAAGAGTGTTAGACCCAGCGACCACAGTGCGATGTATGGCAAGGAATAGACTATAGCCTTGGCAAAAGTGCGAACTGTTGCATTGCTGATTCTTTCCGTTGGCACCTTTGTAAAGATATAAGGAACCAGTCGTGCGCAGATTATCTCTACAAGCACGTAGACGACGAGAGCGATAATTATTAGGTCGAGCATTTGTTAGTTATCTGGGTATATTTTGATTGATTTGATCGATTGGGCAGCTCTAGTGGATATTTAGTATCTCTGTGATGACAATGAGCGAGGCTATGAAAACCTCCACTCCGAGAGTTATTAGTGCGGCGGTGACAAAGCTACCTCCTGCTAGCGCTGCGATTGCTCCGGCGCTCAAACATGCAACAACGCATGCAAGACCGTAGCGAATGAAGAACGCGATCAAGAGAGCGAAAAATAGTCCTAATAGAATCATCATTGTTCGTCCATTATTGATAGTTGTGCAGCGAGAATTGAGAACCAAGGCAGGAGATTTCCACCTTGCTTCTCAGTAAACTTGGAATTGTTCTTACTTCAGTTAGTTCGACAATCTAAGAGATCAGACTTGTCTTGATTTGGTGTTTCTGTTGACCAACGCTACCCGCAACCCACCAGTAAAAGTGTCAAATTCGTCATAGCTAACCATTACGTACCATTCACCATTCTTGCAATAGGTCGTGCAGTTGTCTGATGCCGGGTCGATTTTGTTCACCGCGCTGTGCACGGCCAGGGCTGCAGAGGGAGCGTTGATGCCGATGGTGGCCAGTGTGGAATTTATTTCGTGGAGTGACTGCTCTTTGCCTGCTGTATTCAAGAGTACGATTGGCAGAGGTGATTTGGCCACGTTGTTGCCATTGGCATGTAGAAGCCTCAGCATTTTCATGTTTTCAACAGTATCGTTGATAACGATTGCTCCCGATAGCGATACGATTGTTGAAAGAGCAAAGAATGTCCGCTCCGATTGTTTGACAGTGTATGCCCACAAGCTCAGAAAGAAAAGCGCTACGCCGAATCCAAGGAAGAGGTTTCTTGCACGCGAGGCATCTCTGAGTGTGCTATCTATTGATTTCATATTCGTAAGTTTGAATTAGAACATTCCCTCATGGACGCGGCTTGCTGTTAGTCGTGATTCCGAATCGGAGCGTCGTCGTTCACACTAACTCCGGGGACACCTTTGCCCCACAGCTTGATGCCAAACTCGTATTTTCGACCTCCGCGAGTCAGGCCTTGATCGTCAGTGTATATATAACCAAATTTTTCAGAGAGCACCTTAAGGTACTGTTCGCTTGGCACTCTACGAAATACTTCATCTGCTGTCTGAGCGTTGAGCTTGCAGCTTCCATCCGGTTGAACAGGTATTCCGCTTGAGTTGATCGGTGTTCCGTCTTTTGTTGTACCGAAGTCGCCGCGGAAGACTTCTTCGACAGTGTCATTAGCAGAGCCGCAGTGAGCAACTAACTCAGCATTAGGCTTTGAATTTTGAATCACTGCAACAATTACAAGACCTGTGATGAGTCCAAGGGTTATCGCGACGAAGTTGATTACCGTAAATGGTGACTTGTTATTGCTCATGATTTCCGGTGCATTTTTGTATGGTTTTTAACTTCATCCGTTGCCACTCTCCAGCCTTCGCTCCTCAAAATTTTAACCAAAAAACTCACACAAAAAGTGAACACAGAATAGTGTCCTGTTAGCTATTTGATGAGTCGCTTATTGAATGGTTTAAGAGATTTTGTTTTCCGAAGTGCTCTGGAAGTGGTGAATGATGCTTTAAGGTAGCCGACATAGATCAGTTAACTCAACTGGAATTATGTGACGAGCAATGAGAAGCTGGTCTTCAAGAGAAGTTTGTAGATGAGCGCAAACAGAAGGTTTATTTGTATCTAGATACCTTATTTTCTCGGAGAAAATATTATTGAGCACCGTCTCATTTTTCCGAAAGTGCATGCGCTAGCTCTGTCGCCTGAAAGTTTCAGGTGCTATGCCAGGCAAGTCTCGCGCGCATCTGCAAGCTTTTGGCGTCGTCGTTACATAGTTGCTAGATTAATTGTGGGGAGCTTTTCTCTGAAGCCAATAATTGCCTTGCTTTAGAGGATTGCAGGTTAGTAGTTTGAATGTAACTTTCTCTTTCAAAACACCACGGCTTCACGCAAACAGCACTATTCACCGATGATTTGACCATTTTAGTTGTTCTCCTCGGAGAGTAATTATGAACTTGGCTTGGAGAACTGCACTGTTGTTTTGTTGTGGTGATGTTTGCTGCGAGAGGCTTAATAGCTAGTCTCTTCGTGATTCTGAAAGTTGATAATCTAGCTTTTTTATGGATTAACACCATGCTTAACCCAAACAGAACAAATATTTCTGCCAACAGCAAGTACGGCCTCGGAGCTGCTCATTTTGCTGTTGCTCTTAGTGCAACACTGTTCCTCTGTTTTGCGACAGGGACGATAATCATTTGCAGCACTGGATATGCCGTTGATGCATTTGGCCTCTGCTGCAATTGGACTATTGGAAGCGCGGCCTTGACTTGGTTCTTCGCCTGGCTCTTACCTGACGAAAAGGCTGGCAAGAAAGCCAAATAGTTCGCCAGTTAGCATCATCGCTTCTGATTCCATTCAAGGTACCCAGCTTTTAGTTGGGTGCCGCTTTTCGCTTTTGTCCACAAATTACAAATTACTGATTGGCAATATGAGCAATTCTTCGACTCCGTCTTCTGCCTCTTTACCTCCGTTTGGTTTTGACAATCTGCCATCGCATGTTTCACCAGCTGGCTATGACCACCATAAGCTCAAGTCTGGCATTGTCCACCTTGGTCCGGGTGGCTTCTTTCTGGCGCACCTGGCACATATTATCCATGACTACACGGTTAAGACCGGAGACTTCACCTGGGGCATCACTGCTGCATCCTTACGTTCTCCTGGCACTGTCACATGCCTTCGTCAGCAAGAACATCAGTACTTATTAATTGTGCGTGAAGGTGAGAATAGAAAAGCATCGGTTGTTAGATCAATTACTGATACTATTTTTGCACCTGATTCTCCTGTAAGTTTGGTCGATGTCATTGCCAGTGGTGACACTAAACTAGTCACCATTACGGTGACCAACAAGGGCTATTTCATAGCTGACTCAGCATCTGGTTTAGACTTGTCACACCCCGATATCGTTGCCGATCTCGAGCTTGAGTTGAATGCCACTAATGGCGAGGGCAAGAAGACGCCCAAGACAATCTATTGGTATCTCTTGAATGGTCTGCTTAAACGCTTCGCTTCCTGCCAGTCGCTTGAATGTACTCCCCTGACTATTGTCTCTCTAGACAATATCGCTGAGAATACCAGGCTTCTTAAGATAGGGCTCGTGCAATTCATAGAGGCAAGCGCCGATCCAGAGCTAGCCAAAGATGGTTTGCGCGCGAAGCTTCTTGCCCAGCTTGAGACGAATATCGATTTCCCGGTAACTCTCGTGGACAGAATCACGCCCGAGGTTACTGCTAGCTTCCGCAGGGATACAGCCAAGCTGGTCGGCTTTGAAACGCCGGTAGTGATCGGAACTGAAAGCTTTCGCCAACTTGTGATCGAGAAGGGGCGCTTTCAGTTACCTGATTGGGGCCAAGTCGGCGTTGAGACTGTTGACGACTGCGGCTCATACTGGGAACTCAAGTTTCTTGGCTTGAATGCCGCACACCAGGTGTTGGCGATTGTAGGTCAGAGACTCGGTGTCACCTATGTACATGAAGCCATGGCAGACGGTGCCGTGGCGCTCTTGGTTGAGAGGTTTCACCAGGAGTTAACCATAATTCTTGGCGAAAATGTTACCAAATACGGTGCTGACGTTCGTAGTCGCTTCTCTGATAGTGCGCCAATGGATACTTTACGCCGAGTTGGTGCAAGAGGTACTAGCAAGGTGTCAGATCGGCTCTTGTACGCTATTGAACGTGCCCTAAAGCTGTCTGGCAACGCTACTGTCTTAAAGGTTCCAAGCTTTGTCTTTGCATGCTGGCTGCTGAATCTCGGCAATACTGATGAGTTCGGAAATACTTTTCAACAGGATGATGCTGAACAGCAGAATCTTGCCGAGATTTATCTTTCGGTGCTAGGCTTGACCCGTTCTGGCGAAGCGCAAGCCAGTGATGTTGCTCATATTCTTCGCTGTATCGGCGGGAAAGTGCGAGATAACCGCTTTATTCAGCTTGCTGGAGTTGACTCTTTTAATAAAGAGTTGGCTTGGGCACTCATGATTCTAAGCAAAGAAAGCACGGCTAAAGCCATTGCTTTATTACTTAAGCGTTAATTGAAACCCAAAATTACTCATCCCTATGAAAATTACTCATCTGTTCTTTGATTATGATAATACCCTTGGCTTAACTGAACTCCCGGCGTTCACAGCCTGCTGCGGGGTTGTCAACAAGCTTCTTTCGACCAAGGGCATTTCGGTGCAATTTACGGTCGAATCTCTGATGTCCCGTTTCGTAGGCTGTAGCTTCAGTCGCATGGCGACAGAACTTTCCACTGAGCACAGCTTTGTATTTGCCGATGGCGAACTAGATGTGCTTGTAGCCGACGAAGTCGATGCCGTGGTGGCACGTCTTGCTGTGGATATTCAAGCTACGCCAGGCGCTAACGCATTATTAGCCTCACTTGTCGGTCGTTTCAACCTCTCAGTTGTTTCCTCTAGTGCTCTCCGGCGTGTTACTACCTGTCTTGAAGGTGCTATTCAAGACTCATTTTTCGGAGGGCAGGTTTTTAGTGCGGCTAGCTACAACAGTAGCAAACCCGATCCTAGGGTTTATCTAGAGGCCATGAAGGCACTCAATATTAATCCTGAGAGTGCTGTGGCCATCGAAGACTCCAATAGCGGTGCTCGGGCTGCCGTCGGCGCCGGTATAACCACTATTGGTTACACTGGCGCCTATTCTGAAGGAGAGAGAGAAGAGCTCAGTAAGGTACTCCTTACTGCTGGCTGTGTCGCTGTAATTAGTGACTGGAGCGAGTTCGAGGCTGCTCTTTCTTCCATCCAAGCGTGTTAGCTGAGAGGTGGGGCTCTGCCCCCCTCTTTCGCTCTCGCCGCAATCAATTTAGACAACTGGAGTGAGTGCACTGCTTAGAAAAGCAACTTCTGCGATAATTTGTGTTTCTCTTTTTTCTTTCTCTAGTTAGTAGACCGGTCGATTATTCATTTCGAAAAATAGAAGAACTGGAGTCGCAGTTGACTCCAATCTCTTCTATTTTTTTGAACTCCTATTCCTTACACAAGCAACTTCGCGTGTGAGAAATCTGGCACGAAATCGCCGATCGGACAGATTTTTAGATTCGTGCCGTCCCACGACACGACTAGGGTTTTGGGCTCAGGCGGGCGACTGAAACCGCCGTTGGGATTGCCCAGCTTAATTTTGACAATCTCGTCTGGGCGTAGATAAGCCAGAGAGCCAAATGTGGCATCGGTTAACAGCACCTGTTCGGGTGCAATATTGTGGGAAAAGGTTCTCCCGTCGATTACGTTCGGCAGGCTAATTAGCGCTCGACACTTTCTATCGGGCAATTTGTCGGCTGGCTCTTCTACTATCTGGAAGAAGCCACCGGGAATCTCCTTCAGGCTAACTCTATCGGGAATGCCATGGGATGCCCACGAAACCTCCTCTGGCAGGCAGCTGATTCCGGGGGTTACGTCGCCTTTGTTTGTAATGATAAATGGTTTCATAGTTCTGTCTGATTAGTGATTACTGATTAGTGATTGGTTTTGAAGTGCAAGAAAAGTCATTGGTTGCACCTGTTTATTCACGCAGCCTGCACGAGCAATAACACACGCGAACAGAACCTTCTGATATCACAGTAATAGTTCACCACATCAATTGATGTGATTAACCATTGCTGTGATCGTCAAGGCGTCTGGTTTCTTGTGTTTGTTTTTGCTTTGCTGTTTGGTTGGTGTGAATCAAGGTGATTACCAATACCTAACAAAGGCTTGGTACAGAAGCAAGCTAACTTATCAGCGCTATCGTAGTTCTCGCAGTTTGTTAACCTGCAAATATTGGGCTAAGCTTATTTCTAGTTACCGTTCATCAAGGAACATTGACTTGTATCTAGACAAAAGTCTTGTTGCTAAGAGTGCGATACCGCATAGGGTTTCCAGTAAAGGGTTGGTGCTTTAAGTGAAGATTGAAATGCTGAACGACAACCTTTGTGCCATATGAGCGAATTGTGGCCTCGCGTGATGAGATTTGCGATTGCACACTATTTCTAAGGGATAGTTGTTGAGTTTTCCCAGTTTGATTCCAAGCAATCGCTTGGCTCAACTTTCAACTCAGAACCGTTCCACGAAAGTACAAAATGATTAGTGCCTTCCCATTGAGGTTCTCCTCCCTCAGCGCGGTCGGACAAGGCAAGATTCACCTGGTCTCCTGGGGCAACGTAGACAAGCCAGCCATCGAAGTTTACGTCTCTGATGGCAAGAATGTTTCGCTGATTGCATTCTGGGATGCAGAGTCTTGCGTCTAGGTGCGCCGGTAAGAGTACGATTGCTTCTGGTGTAGCTTTACTGGGCTTCTCTGGAATTAGACGAACTAAATCTCCAGCGCGCTGAATGCTTGCAGCCTCTATGGTTAGAGAGGATGTGACAGGCACATCGACAGGAATTTGAAGGCTGTTAGCCTTAATACCGTGGTTGACTGATGCAGACTCGTCTACGGTAAAGCATTTCATAATTGACCTCGTTTGATTTTGTACCGTAAGTGTTAGTGGCGAGAATACAGTGATTCGGTTACCGTGATAACTTCCCAGCCGGTTGCGGCTCCTCTAGAAGGACTCCATTCAGCGCCATCAATTATGCTGTACAGATCTGACTGTGTGTCGTTGTGCCTCAAGAGAAGCTGGCACGCCGATTTCAGAGGGTACAGTCTGTATCTAGTGATGCAATCGAAGTCGGTGGGGCACATTGCACTGGATGCAAATGCTCTGCTTTGCTCTGGTGTAAGCGCGACACCGAGGCCCAGCGCTAAGAAATAGCTCCTGGGATTATGCTGGCGGCTGAGAAGCAATCGGCCTGAATTGTTGAAGGTCGGCCAAGTCTCAAGACTGCGGGCGAGAACTATTGTGGAAAGACCTTTCTCAACCCTGGCCAATACAATTTCGTTGAAGAGACAGGCTTGTTCATCTACTAAGTTCGTTGGCAGATCATTAATGACCACCAGGTCGGCGTTGAGAAGACGCTTTGTTTGAGGAGTTTCTAGCTCGCCCATGAATCCGTTGTTGAGGTTGGAACAACTCCAGAGCGAATTTATGTTGTACGTCTCCGGAGCTACGGAAGAGCCATCGAACCAACCAACCGTAAGGCCAGCGTTGGCAGCCGCTGTTGCTAGTACTTTCCCAATCCAACCTCTCATGAAGGGGTCTTGAGAAAATACCAGGAGGTTTACCACTTCGCCTCGGCTGATGGCCCGACAGAGTTCTATGAGTTTGCTTTCGTCAATAGATGGGCGTTTCTCAGATGGTATAGAATTCATAGGGTCATTGGTGTCGGCACCTTCTCTATCTCTGAGGTCATGCGGCAACGATTTGCTAGATAGCAGATCTTGAAAATCGTAACTGAAATTTGAGTTACTGATAGGCATTGTCTTTACTCTTGCACCTTGGATTCCATTTCGATGTCTTCTCAGCTAGAATTGCTTAGCTGTGCCTCAATCAGCATCATTTGTAAACTGTTCAATCAACCAATAGGTCTCACCCAGTCTGCCCAAGAACAGGCAGAAGCCAGAAGCGACAGGTGTACCCTGATTGGCAGTGCCAGAACCAGTGTTGATATACCAGGCGGATGGTTCAGCTATTAGATAGGTTGAGTCGAACTTCTGACTTAGCTCTTTTTCGAGCCCTGTCAGCTTCTGTTTGCACTCTTGAGGTATTTTTCCGGCAAATGTCGTCTTCAGGCAGAGGTAAGCGCTGTAGTTGAAGAGATTGAGCTGCTTTGAGGCTAGGGAGATTAGATCTTGGTTTGTGACCTCGTTCAGAGCCAAGTGCAAGAACTCATCACTGCTGGCGAAGAAAGACTTTTTGTCGAGGTCGCGATCAAATAAGCGACTGCTGATTTTAATGCCGAAGTAGCAACTGGTCATGCCTGTATTGAACATGGCAAATCTTGGCACAGCGATGTTATCTTGATAGACAGTCAGTTTCATGAAGTCCAATCTCAGACGGTTGAGCTGTTTATCCCACTTTGCTTGGGCGATCAGATTTTTTGTTTGAGAAATCTTCAGCTCAAGTTCATCCTTTCGTGCAGCTTCGACTGCGTATAACTGCCTACGCTCACTTTCGAGTTCGATCAGGTGAGAAACGAGCTGATCATAGTCAGGTTCACTGATTGGTGCGTCGTATGCAAGGCCAGCCATGTCTTGAAGTGTTACAGCTTGAGAAGTCATATTGGTTCTTGGTTTAAGTGTTTAGAGCAGTAGACGAACATCACGCAATCGTGCCAGTGACAAGCCAATCTAACAGCGATCCTGGAAGAATTTTTCATCAACAACGAAGTCTGGCAAATGTTCAGTTCTAAATGCGCACACATATAAATGCGCCTTGAGAGTCTGTTGTTGATTGGCAGGTCGGATTCGATTATATAGGTGGCTTGATGGCAGCGATGAATGATGTATAGATTCAATCTGCCATAGATGTAAGAACCAAATCAAGGTTACTGATACGTTACACCCACGTGCTGTCGCTTGTTACGTGCAATTTATCTGCCAAAATTGACTATGCTATCTTTGCTAGCTGCTTGCCGAGTGTCGTCTTTCGGTCAATACACGCGTTGCTAGCTCTGCTACCTGGCACTTCTTGAAATTGGCTGTTGATTTCATCAGCGCCTTCCCGGCACACTGTAAGTATCTTACTTCCAACTCAACCACTCGAAATCAAACAAGACTTCAATAGCAGCCATTGCTTATTTACATGCGAGTAAAGACGAGCCACTTTTTGTGCTTGTTGGTTGAGTACGGTAAGACAAAGAATTTAGTAACTAAGACCTATGAAAACCATCAAATTGCCAAATGCGCAGGACTGCGATATCTACTTGTCGCCTGATTGCACTTACGTCGCTGCTTTCGATAGGGGCGAGTCTTGTTTCTCGCTGTATAAACTGGTCGACGGAGAGCTGGAACTTGTTCATTTGCATGTCTCTATTGACACTGTTTACGCTGTTGCTTTTCGGTATTCACAGTTGTTTGGTACCACGGAGGTCGCAGTTGCTACTGAAAGCGAGATTCTTAGACTTTCGCTTCTTCTTGAAGTACAACAGTTGCCGAGCGTTCCAACTGCTCAAGCGTCTTCTCTTGCATACAAGGCAGGGCTTCTCTTTGCTGCCTCGGAATGCGACTTTCTTGTATATGCCTTAGAATCAGCTTCTGCTTTAGAGCCTGATTCGGTGCGTCTCGCTAGCCGAATTAGCTTTGACTCCCCAATCGTGCGTTTTATGGTTGGCACACTAGAGGCCGATTTAGCCTACGTACTTACTGATCAATCACAGTTCTATCTCGTCGATTGTGGCAATCAAGAGAAAATCAAACTGACTTTGCAGTCGGCTGCGACTGGTGAAGAGTTAGACGACGCTCAATGGCGCATTGTTTCAATGTGCTGCCATCGGCAGTTGCCATATCTCGCCTTCGTTCGACGCGATATCGAGTTGATAGTAGCTGTCTTCAACATCGCTAGCGGTGATTGGATCGAGTTTGTGTCTGACGCCGACACTAAGTCAATTGAGTTCATCAACTCGCCTGATGGTGTTTGTCTGATGATTCTTTCAACTCGCCTAATTGTCGTCGACTTGACTTCCCTGGTTCAGCCTGGCAGTGAAGACGAAGAAGCCAGCCTCGAGGTCCACGAGTTGACTGACGGACAAGCCATTCGTATCTACGCTGCTGGCAGCTGGGGTAATGAAGTTCTGGCTTTGATCGACTGAACAAAAACGGTTGCACGCTTAAACCCCGTGCAGTCAGATCAATCAACAATGGAAAGAACATGACTAATTCAAAGAAGAAAACTGGACGTCGCAATTTCTTTATCTGCTCTGCCTTGTTTGCGTTGGCTGTCGCTATGAGCGTTCAGTATGGAATTCTCTCACTGGTAACAGTTGCTGCTTTAGTGTGCTTGTGGTTGTGGCTGTACACTTCAATTTGGCGTGAGCTAAAACTTAGCTCGCGTGATTCTCTGCATGTAGCTAATGCTGTGATCGCTGTCTGTGCTTTCTTTTCGGCAATTGCTTTCTCGCTTCATGGTTCAGTGCTCGTTGCCATGTCTGCTATAGCTGCCAATATGGTTTGGTGGTTAGCTGCTCTCTCGTCGCTTGGAGTATTCTTTGCTTTTATAATTCCTAGCCTTCTTACTGCTTTTGCAGTCACTGTTCTTCTTTCTGTTTTAGCCATAATCGTAGCTTTCGGTTGGGAGCTACTTAATCCAAATGACGACTAATTGTCGCCGGCGATAAGAAAACGCGACAATCGCAATCTCTAATGAGGACCAAAAATTATGTTTTATGCTGAATTCGAAACAAGGGTCAAATATTTGACCAGGGTGCACGAGGCATTTCAGAAGCTGAGCGAACTCGGTTTCCTTGCGATTTCACCCGAAGACGAATCTATCGTCGGGCAGTCAGGTTGCAGATTTTCATTGGAAGGTGAACTTCGATTTCTTAGCGGGTTACCGCTCGTGATCGAATGTTTTTCAACTAATCCTAATGCCACCAAATGGGTTTGCCAGACACTTCTAACACTATTGTCAAATCTCGGCATCCAAGAGGTGTTCGATACCTATTACGGACCAGACCTAGAGTGCTACGCAATTCGCAATGACTTAGAAACCGCAGTTGAGATTTACTAGTAGAGCTTGCCCTTAGGGGCAGCTCTAGTTTTCCTTTATCGCTTGGGGTAGGTTTTCGCTCAGTCATGGCTGAACCTCCCACGTAGTAATTTTTTTGTATTCTAGTTTGTAGTAGACCAGTCGACTTTCTCTATGGAGAAGAATTGACTCAGTGCTCATCTCTCTTTTAAGTCGGACTGAATTGAGATGCTGCGCTAGCCTGCAACCGCTTAATTTCCCGCTTGAGTTGCGCTTAATAAATATGGTGCATCTTTCGTTCGTTGCTGCCTCAACCTTTCAATTTTGAAAGCTCTTGAGATAGATGTAAGCACAGTCAGACTCTGTCAATCCGCTCCAGCACTTGATTACTGGCGGTTTCCCCATTTTTGTCTGTGCTGATGGCCCTATATTTGGTGCAGTTAATGAGAGCGATGTAGCAATGGATACTGCAAACTAGCTACAAAGAAGTTATCTACCATCTCCCCAACTACCGCTAGGCATCCATCGACTTCCTCATTTCTTCCCCGTTTTCTTCTCTTATACAGAAATCCCCCAGGGAATTTATCGAGCCGCTAGTTAGTTGACGGTGACTGTATCTATATTCAAGAGTAATAATCATGCCAAGACGTCGTTCGCCTGGCAATTGGTATGTTCGCCTTTTGCCCCTTTTATTATTAGTTGGCTGTATTGCTGCATCCTACTACTTGCTCACTTTATCTGGTCTCGTTAATCCCAACCCTCCGGATCAATCAAATGTCATGGTGCGCCGTCTTAATGACAACGCGGTAATCCAGCGAGACAAGTTAGCAATCGCCACGGCCATGCCGCCTAATACTATGCGTGACCAATTCTTCCAATCGGTGGGTTTGCCCCTAGGTCAACTCGGCGATTTTAAGTCAAAAGATTTGGGTGTCGTTAATCAGTATTTCTATCCTCTAGCTTTTGATCCAAGCACAGACTTTGTCGTGCTGTTCAAAGATGAAAAGCTCGTGGGTTATCGCTGGCTTTTCAACCGTCAAGCTTCGGATTAGTTGCCAGCCTATTCACGGTTATTTAGTTAGTAAATTCATAAAATAAATGGAGTGACTATGAAAATCATTAAGTCATTGATTGTCTCTGCCTTGCTTCCGCTGTTCATTGTTTGCGCCGCTGGCGGTGCAATATATGTAGCTTTTCGCCTGGCGGTGCCAGAGATTAAGCAAGAGATTCGCATTCAGAATGGAGCCATATTACTTGGTGTTATTCAAAAGGAGTTTCGAATAATTACCGCCAAGCGTGATTCGCAGCAGATATTGAACGGTCTTACTCAGTCAGTGGTGCCTGGTTCAAAGGAAGAATATTTATATCAGGCTGTCTACACTGCAGAAGCTCAAATCGATTTGAGTGACTTAAAGGCCGAAGATATCACCGTTGTTAACGACACTGCCTACTTCTTGCTTCCGCGACCCACTATTCGTCTGGTCCTTGATGTAAATAACAGCAAAGTACTATCAAAAGATTCTCAGCTTCTTAGCGGGTTTTGGTCTGATCCCAATCTTATCCAGAAAATGCAGCAAGAGGCTCGCCTGCGCATTCTCGAAGGTATTCGCGAGGACGGCTCTCTCTTGCGAGAAGCAAGAGCAAGTGGTGAGGAGAAGCTACGTATCTTACTCGGTGCTTCTGGCTACAAAGTCGTCTTTGCCAAGTATCAAGGCCCCTTGCCTATTAAACCACTGAACACTGAAAAGTGACTTGTAACAATTAGGAGGCAGTCATGGCAATATTTCGCACTCTCTATTATTTTTTTGCCGTTAGTGCACTGTTCTTGGCGTTTAGCAAAATTGGCTGGCTTATACTGCTGACACAAGATTTTGGTGTGTCATTAGTACTGATGGCCCTGTTTTCTTCAGTTTGCTCAACGGCTGTCTATGTCATCACGACCATCCAGGAGGAGCTGCGCTCTAATCGGATAGTTCGTATGCTTGCTACTGTTGTTGCGCTCTTCTTAGCCTCAGCGGTACCAGTAGCGGTGCTCTACCTGCTCAGTCTCTTTAGCTCTGCTTATATCAGCCTGCCACTGCCTCTAATTGATGGTCTCGGCAAAATCTGGGGAACTACCTTTGCAACGGTTTGGATTGGCTGGTTTATCGTGGGGTTACTAGTCAATCTCTTCAGTTCAACTGAAGATGACGAGCTCGCTGTTGAGCCTTCAACGGAAATAGCTAGAGAGAACCCAGCTAAAGAGAAGCCCGCTAAACCGGTTCCGGCTAAAAAGACCCCAGCTAAGAAGACTGATGTCAACTCTTTCTCAAGAGACCGCCAAGATGCTGAGCAAGACATTCCCGAATGGATACTTTTGTGGGCCTTAGCGCGCAAGAGGATAGATGAGGGAAAGACTTTCTCTGGTAATAATCTCTTGCTAGAGAGCCTGGCATTGCTCGAGAAAGACTTCGAGTCCACTGGGGTTGCGCCGCTTGAAGATCTCTTTAAGCTCACCTATGAGCTAGCGCTCAATCAAATGAGACTTGACCAGTACGACTTGGCAAAGTATTCGCTAGAACGAGCGCTATCTTTGAGGCAAAGGCTATCTGACTCGGTTGCAAAAGTTCCATTTGCTGAGATGATGCGCAAGCTAGATGAATGCCGGATGCGCGTGAGAGGAGAGAACCAAACCAATTAATCTGAAACTAGGTTATTAAAATATGAGCACTAGAGCTGCCCCAACTCGGTGGCATTATGTATTGACGGCCGCCGCTGTTCTTGCCGTGGCGGCTGTATCTTTCTGGGTCGTTTCTGCGCCTTCTACACCCAAGGCAGCAGAGTTTATTCTGCCACCGGTTAAGTGTGATAGCGCCTCTGACAAAACGGCCTACTTGGCACCACAGCAGCTGACAAAGCTGCTTCTGGTGCCAGAACGAGCTACGCTAGACGAGTTTCGTAAGGCTGTGCCCAAACCCTACTGTGCAATGACTTCGCTTGAGATTCGGGCGGGAGCCACTGTCGTCAGAGAGGTTTACCTATTGTCTTTCAATCCGGCTGTGGTCGTTATTGCAGCTTTTGAAGATAATCAGTACCTGGGCTTTAGAATCAGACCCCTCAAAGAGGGAGCTGCGAACATAGGCTCAGACCGGCAGCTACAGCTTTATCAAAACTGGACGGTAAAGGTCGGTGATCAATTTAGCGGTGTACCAGTTATTGCCGTACTTGGTCAGGTTACTTTGAAGTTGGGAGGTAAATCCGCTGTTGCTCCCTTTGATGGCACGGCAAGTCTTTCAAGTAATGGTTGCACTAGATTTGATGCCCTAGATGTTCCTGGCTACGCCATTCAGTTTTGTGGCTTGGAAAACCCCAGGGCCGGTCTGGTTAATCAAGGTGCGCCTTTAGGCTCTGCAAACTTTCTTTCTGTGGGTGTATTGAGGCGCCAAAAAAACGGCACCTATGCTTTTATTGAACCAGCATCATCTGTGTTAGATAAGGTCGTGCCAAAAGTTCCGGGCAAATAGATTGAATCTGAATGTAAATTTGATTTTGAAAGTAAAGGAATGAAGGCCATGAACTTTTTAGAATGGCTGCGGCAGCTAAATGATTTCCGTATACATGCAATGGCCGGCAAGTTGCATGAGAAAGGGCGAATAACGGCGGCCAAAAGAAAGATCTTTGAAGTTGTTGTCAGTCGCGAAGATCGTTTTGGTAAAGGCTCTATAGAGAGCGCGGAACCTATTGCTTGGCTTGCTCACGAGCATGTTAAGCGGGCTTCCGAGACAGTCGCTTTATTGATGTACCTGGAGATTGGTCGCTCGACCCGTGCGCCCAATCTTTTACCTAACGCCAATTTCTTTCTCTTTGCCATTGAGCGGCTCTTAGCTGATATCTGGCAGAAGGAGATGAAAAAGGCATTCATTTACTTCGCCTTGGCCAAGTATGCCTTGCCTGTTTCTCCTGATAATTCTCTGTTGCAGCTAGAAACAGAGATGTATCTCGGTATAGTCTCACTTGCTGGACCCTTTGATTCAGATCCTGAAGAGAAGCCAGCTCACACTGCAACAAGTTATTTTCATACAGCGGTGGCCACTGCCTACCGTGTTCTTGATAATGCCTACGAATATCAGGCTTGCGAAGCTGTTGAACATTTGGCTGAGGTTATTCTGACTTTTGCGCTTGATGAAAAGTCAATCGCAATCGCACATAAACTGAAAGCTGATGCCGAGAGTGAACGCAACGTAAGGGCTGAGTATGCCAATCAAATGTCTATGTTAGGTCGTGCTGTGTGAAAAACGAATGCCTAAGAACCTAGCTGTTCCCTCCCTCCCCGGGTCATTTGAGTGGGAGAGTGGGGAGCCAAAACCTCTTCTTACTTAAGAGAGGTTCTCTCTCCCTGCTCTTTTGCTCTGCCGAATTGCCGCAGCTGCAAACCTGCCTGCGATTATTCAGCAGCATTTGCGATTGTCGCAATTTATCTAGCTTGACTGCAGAAGCCGACCAAATTGAAAATTAAATGGAGTCTAGTATGTCTGACAATCGAAACGTATCTGAGAAAGGTGACTTGAAAACTGCAGTTGGCAGATCTGAATCTGGCAAATCTGAAGTTAGTAAATCTGAAGTTAACAAAACTGGGGTTGCTGTGTCTTCGGTCCCTGTTAAAGTTGCTTCCGCCTCTATTGCTACCAACTCTTCTAGTTCCGCTCATAGTCCCGCTCCTAGTCCCTCATCGCCTAAGGTTATGTCGCAGGTCGCAGATTTATATCGAAAAGCTGCCAAGAATTGTCCTGGATGGCGAGCTCGTTGGTTTGGCATTTTTCCTGTCGGTTCACTGATTTTTTTGCCCCATGGCGACATTAGTCTGATGGAGTTAACCGGTGCCAATTTATCCCAGGCCGACTTGCGTTCGTGTGAGGCTGTCGGATGTAATTTAACTTCGGCTAATTTGATTTTGGCCAATCTTAGTTCAGCTGATTTGACAACAGCTATTCTTGATAAGGCCCTTTTGATCAAGGCAAATTTGCAGGGGGCTAAGTTGATTTCTACTGGACTGATAGGCGCCGATCTATCTCTTGCAGATTGTCGTGGTGCTAAGTTTACTGCAGCGGACCTGAGAGACGCGCAACTGCGTGGTGCCGATTTATCAAATGCTATTTTGCTTGGTGCTGATCTTCGCAATGCTAATTTGACCTTTTGCAATTTGACTAATGCTGACCTTCGCGGCGCCAAAATCGATGGTGCTGATTTTTCCGGAGCTGAGCGCAGTGGTGTAATCGCCGATTCTTCCGCAGCACTGCTATTTGGTTGATTCGCTCTCTATATTGGTAAAAAATATGAATAACCTTGAAAAAGAACTATATGTTGCTACGACTCTGGCCATGTTATGGGTCTTAACTCAGACACATCAGGCTAGCGCCGAGGAGTTAGGCCCTCCTAAGTCTGTGCTTCCCACCGATCTTAGGGTGCCGCCTAAGGATGCCGAGTTGCCACCAGAGCTTCGCTCTGGCGCTGATGCAAAACAGCTGCCTTTGCCACCTCCTGTTACTTCTGCTGTGCCGAAAGGCGAGCCTCTCATTCAATCGACAAAGACTCCAGTTTTAGACCACGAAATTGTTGTTCCTCTTGAACCGCAACCTGTGCCTGCTGCAAACCCCATTGACAGGATTAAACTCGAAGTTGAGAGCGAAGCAGCTGTTAAGACGGAGCCTAAAGTCTCGGAGAGTATTGTTCCCAGCAATCTAGCTCCACAGCCAACTTCTGAAGTTGTGCTTTCGAGCCCTAGTCCGAGCACTAATGCGAATTCGAGCGCCCCAGTTGATACTAACCGTGCGACGAACAAAACTTCTCCTGCAACGCCAGAACCTCTTCAACAGTTGCCACCCCAACCCCAGTCGCAGAATAATGCTGATGTTGCTGATGAAACAACTCGGTCTGCTCCCGTTGTTCCTCCTATAGCGTCTTTGAGCGTTCCGCCTCTGAATCTCCAAGATAAAGCTCCGATACCCAGTCCAAGTGCAGCGCCAACTCCGAGCACCACTTCAAGCACCACTTTGAAGACCACTACCACTCCAGCTCCGGCTCCTCTGAGTTCGACTTCTTTGGGCACCCGCGGGCTAGAGACCAACAAGAGTCCGAACCGTAGGGTGCAGACTGATAAGCTCGGCTACATCTTTGGAATCGACGTTTCAGATTATCAGGAGAATGTCGATTGGAAGAAGGTCGCAGATAGTGGTGTTTCTTTTGCTTACCTTAAGGCAACTGAGGGTGGGTCATTCCGCACCGAGATCTTTGAACCATACCGCAAGGCTGCTCGTGAGAACGGTATTATTACTGGTGCTTATCATTTCTTTCAACCAGCGGTTCCAGCAGATCTGCAGGCTGAAAATTTTCTGGCTAAGATTGGTAAACTTGAAGCTGATGATCTCCCTCCAGCACTAGACCTAGAAGACCCTGCGATATGGACTGGCTTTAGTCGCAAAGAAAAAATAAGTATGGTACTAACTTGGCTTAAAACTGTTGAAGCTAAGACTGGCGTTAGACCTATCATTTATACTGGCCCGACCTTTATGGAAGATGTTTTGCATAGTGCTCCCGAGCTTGCCAGCTACGATCTGTGGTTGGCTCACTATACAAGTGATAAATCTCCATCATTGCCCCATTCATTTAGCAAATGGCAGCTTTGGCAATACTCTGACCAGGGTAACATCGCCGGGGTAGAAGGAGGTGTAGACATGAATCGCTTTGCTGGCGATAAAAGTCAGTTACTCGCTCTTGGTCGCACTAGAGGTAATGTCTTACCTTCTCAAGGCGACCTAGTCGCTTCGGCATTGGTTACGCCGGGAGCGAAGCCTGATGAGGCTCTTTCTGCTAGTAAGGCTACTCCGAAGCAACCAAATCAAGACGACGGCATAATTAGTTTTGACGTCGCCAACCTATAATTCAGCAGATCAGCAAATCAGCATAAAATTTACGAATAGAAACAGTTATGAGCAAACCTACTAAGTTTGTGTGGTCACTATTGCTAGTGGCCACTCTTGCTTCTACCTCTGCCTGTGCACCAGCTAAGAATTCTGCTGCCGACAGCTCGGCTAGCAATTCAGGGCAGAATGGCGACGGTGTTGTTAGAGTAATAGACAAGACCGAGCCTGTCGCCAAGACAGATAAGGCCGACAAGGCTGAGACGGGCGATAAGGTTACTGCTGACCCGACTCCTACGGCTACCGATGCCGCAGCGCCTGACTCTAAGGCTCTGCCACCAAGTGATAAGGCTCAGACTCCCAGTACTGCCAGCCCTGCAATTACTGCAAACGAAGTAGTTGATGATCAAGCAGCTGACAAAGTAGCTCGTGCAAAGCTGGCGACCTTAACACCTAAACAAAAGCTTGGACAGGTCTTTATGGTCGGGTTTACCGATCAGGCTGACGCTGAGTCGCTTATTCGAGACTACAATGTCGGCAGTTTTATTCTAATGAGACGCAATGACATTGGCGCATCACTAAAATTAGTGCTAACTGCTTTGCAGACATCAGCCAAGCCAGCGAATGGGTCTGGCTTGTTGGTGGCTACTGATCAAGAAGGTGGTATCGTTCAACGCTTGAAGAACGGTTTCCCCACTCTTCCATCTGCTCGTGATGCTGCTTCAAGGCCAGATTTGACCGCATACGCCAAATCGGTAAGTCAAGATTTAATGGCCGTTGGCGTCAATATGAATTTGGCACCTGTTCTTGATGTTGATTATCCGCCTGGTTCTGCACTTGGTCACAGAGCATTTGCCACAGTTTCTTATACGGTCTTCATTGCTACCACTCAGTGGTTAGGAGGTGCTAAGCAAAGTGGCATCATTTCAACATTGAAGCACTATCCTGGTCTTGGTAGTTCAAAAGTCGACTCTCACTATGACCTACCAGTCGTAGATAAAGACCTCGCGACCCTGCTTGCGCAAGATATTTATCCTTTCAAGGAAAATATTACCAAGGGCTTAGCCGATGCCATTATGGTCGGAGCTGTTTCCTTTCCGAAAATTGAATCCAGCGGTTTACCCGCATCGCTTTCAAAGAAACTCGTGCAAGATGTCTTGCGCACCCAGCTCAATTACGATGGTTTGGTCATGACCGATGACGCCGGAATGGGGGCCCTAAAGAGGACTTATACCGATGAGCAGGTGGTCACCCTTGCTATCAATGCTGGTGTTGATGTCGTTCTCTGTGTTAGCCAAGATGAGCCACCATCTTGTACCAGGCAACAGTTCATCAACATGTATCGAGCACTGGAAAGAGCCCTGCGCAATGGGACCGTATCGCAAGACTCACTCGATCGAGCGGTACTGCGAGTATTGCGTCTCAAGGCTAAGCACGGGTTGATATAGGCTGAAGCGCATATCAATTCATTAGTTGATTCAATCTAATTCTGTCTATTGCTATGGTAAAACGCTCAATCGTTCGTGCTAAGCCTTTGGTCTTTCAACGGCGTAAGATATTACTGCATCCGTTTCGCTCAGTGCGAATGGTTAAGGCAATTCTTTCTAATAGACGAGTGGTCTTCTGGCGTAAGTTCTTCTTTCTGGCAACTTCTAGTGCGCTAATTTGTGTACTGGTTTTGCCAGATCTTTTCAGCGCCGCTATTCTAGGAACTGTTTTGCCAGTCATTGGCTTCTTTATTGGTGTGCCGCTGGGAGCTGGTTGTGACTGGGCCACCTTTGTGCTGTGTTCCAAAATGATGTTCCGCATTTTTCCAGAGGAAATCAAAATGGAGCATTACAAGCGCGAGTTTGACAGGCCTCCTCGATAGGCTAAATGGCTTTCTCAAAATGCAGTTGTCATCGTCTTGATGACAACTGCTAGCTATTTCGGCTTTAGATAAATAGTGACGGCGACTAATTGCTCTCACTGAGAAACTGTAAATAAATAACTAGGCAAACATATGAAGGCAGAGTTTCGATTCCCATACCGATTCAAATTGGCGCTTAGCACCTTGAGCAGAGCGCGGCTTCTAGGTGGAGTCTTGGTTCTTGGTTCACTTATATACCTAATTGGAGTGCCCCTAACCCAACCCTATCTGGTCAAGCTCTGGCAATTTGCTCCTGTTTGGCTTGTGCCTCTCCTAGCGCTGCCACTCTTGCTCGCACTAGCGAAAAAGGCCACAGATAGCTGGCTCAGAAAGATAGTGCTTTTGCTTTCCACTGCGCTTGCCAGTGTGGTTCTTTGCGCTTTCCTATTGCTGGCCAATACCGCTCCTTGGTTCGTACAAAGTCAGATGGCTGCTTCTTTGAAGCCCATCAGTTTGACTGAGATTCCTCAGACTGAGAACTTGAGGATTTTAGGTCAAGGGACAGCTTCTTGGTATCTGCATAGCAAAAATCCTGATAATCGTTTAGAGACCGTGGGTTTGCCCCAGCTTGTGCGGGAAGGCAAGAACGGCTCATATTCAATGTACTGGCAGGGTGCTTACAGCTTCAAAACTGGTCGATTGAGCAGTTGGCTTCCACGTCTTCTTGGCTCTACTCAATGCATTCTCCGCATTAACGCTTCAGAGCTGGAGATGAGCAATGATGTTAACAGTGGTTCTAGTACGAAGTTTATATTCGGTGAAGAATCAATCGTTACTGAAACACTCTTTCGCCTACGCCATCCCCTTTCAAAGCGAGCAGAAGCGACTTACTATCGCAATGATGCTGATAAGTGGTCTCTTCTCATTCCCTACATCAGCTATCGACCAACTTTAACCGGCACCATGGTGCCTGTTCTTGGTGGTGTAATGCAAGTGAACCAGTGGGGCTGGGTTAGCGACCATACAGTTGAGGATGCTGCTAAGTTATTCCCGGGCTCGGTTCTCTATCCGAGTGTGCTGGCCCGGCAGTACGGTGAGGCTTATGCCCACTACCGCACTGGATTGTTGAATGTCTGGATCAATGAATCAGGCATTTATCAAATTAGTGAAGATACTCCAAAGCCTGGTGAGAATCAGCAGCCATATATTCAATCTTTTGCTATGAAAACAAAGGGTAGTGAGCTGCAAGAAGTCTTGGCGCTTGAACCAGCTGGCAAGCAGAGTTTTGCTTTGTCTGAACTATTATTTTTTGATGCTCAGACTGGAAAAACTCATGTTTATAGAGTGCCAGCTGCTAGTGGTTTGACTGGACCACGTCGAGCGTTGAAGCAAGCAACTAATGCCGCTCCTGAAGAAGATTGGACGGCCTATTCAATTCAGGAACCAAGGCTTTTGGTGCGAAATCAGTCAAACGCAGTGAAAAAGTCTTGGTTGATGACCGAGGTTAAGAATGAGGGCGATGATCACACCGCAGTAAGGCTCATTCTTACCGACATGGAAACCCTGAAAACCTCAAGCTTCAAGTCGCGAGCTGAGCTTGAGACATTCATTAGTGGTGGCACTTTAGCACCATAACCATATACCGTTGCTGGTTAATTCGTTCGCTCATTCGCTCGCACAATCAATCACCGAAAAACAATTCAAATCATTAAAACAATGTCTAACAAATTATCCCCCCGTTCCGAATTGGTTCTCAAAGTACTTGCTGCCGTTGCCGCATTGATTTTCGTTATCAAGTTTGGCGTGCACATTGGCACTCTTCTTCTCTTGCTGGTTCTGCTCTTATTGGTCTTGGGCGTCATAATTTCAGTTCTGGGAATCTTCTTTCCTGAGACCCTGAAGAGGTATGCAGAACAGGCAGCAGAGTCTTATGCCTACTTAAAGGGTCTGCTTGCTAAGACTTCTAACAAGAAGCCTGCCGCAGACATGAGCGCAACACAGATGCCCGCTGAAGAAGCTGCAGAAGCAGTAGACCCTAAGTCTGATTCTAAATAGGTCTAATGCCAAAGAGAAGAGCTAGCTTAGGCTTGCTCTTTTCTGTTCAAGAGTGAGAGGTAGTTCCCATCTTTACGGTGACTATCTCTTGCTTTTCAAAAAGCCATAACAAGCTTTTTCTTTTGTATGAATTGTTAGACGACCGGTCTACTGAGGAGGTGATCGGCTAGTTTATTTGCCTCTTCCTCATCTTTTCTGCCAGGCGATTATGGTGCGGCGAATTCTATCAATCAAATTGACCGGGCTGGCATTGCCGGTTTGAATAAATGGCTCTAAAGCAAAATCATTGTCTCTCTTGTAGATAACAGGTCCAAGCACAGACGGCGCGTCGATACCGTTAGTTGGTATTGAGAGATAATTGCTGTCACTAAAACGCAGGATATCTATGCTTGATTGAGAGTTTTGGATGTTTCTTCTTACTCTTATGCCCATAAGTCCAAGGTTGCGGTCTAGTTCATCTGCCACTGTATCTAATGCTTTGGGATCATGGTCTAATTGCTTGAAGATTTTCTGCATACTCTTCAAATCGCCGTCAATGATTGCATCAGCTGTGGTTTTGATAGCTTGTGTTAGGTGGGGAAATTCGCGTTCATGTCTTAGGATGTTTTTCTGAAGCGAAGACTTTGCCGCCGTCAGTTCAGAATTTGTAAATTCAGTAACTGGCTCCCTCGTGGGTAGCGAGGATAGCAGTAGCGTCGATTGTTCAAACAAGCGAGATTGGATATCGTTGTTGCGAGCTGGCGTAAATTCTACTGGGTGGTCCATGTTCTTAACCTAAAAATGTATTGTCTTAAATTGACTTGTCCTAAATCTGGTCTGAGATTGGTTTGAAGATACGCGTCTTGCTGTAGTCATATATGTCTTTAGGCTTGATGGGCTCAAGGTGATCGCTGGCCTCTATTGGTTCAGCTTTACTGGGATCTTTCATTTTCTCTTGGGGGACGAAGTGATAGCGATTGTCGTCTCCCAGAACTATCTCTCCTTTACCTAGGTAGACGAAGATGTGACCATGCACTCGACCTTCCGCTATTGCTTCTTTTGATGGGCTTAGTACTACGACAGTTCCAGGTGTAAGTTGGTCTATGTCAACAGCGCCTTGACCAGTGTTCGGTAGCTCTTTAAAGCGCTTGTCTCTGGCGAACGTTTTACTAGCTTCCCAGGCCGAATAACCCTCAGCTACTTGCTCTGGGTGGGTCGTGTCATAAACGTCAGCCACAGCTGGCCAGCACAAACCAATAGTGTCTCGTTTGCTAGCAACTTCTTCTTGTTTTTCTGCTAGGTATACGCCTAGTTTTGATACCTTCTCAATTTTGTTAGCCTCTAATCTACTATCACTTATGTCCAGTCGGCCATCAAAAGTCGGCAATTCAGACTGCGCGGTTTTGCTATCTATTTTCTTGGCAGCTATGTCTGTATTGAGAAAGGAAATGGTAAACGGATTTTCTTTGTCTAAAGTAATCTTTGATGGATTCGGATTCAATTGCTCTTGTTTAGGTTGATAAGATTGCTCGGGCGGCTTGATTTGCTTGAAATGCTTTAGTAATTCTATTGTGTCCAGCTCGTTAACCCAATTGTCCTGAGTTGTTGCTTGCGGAAGATCTGATTCACTTATGTTGTTTTTTATAGAATCGATCCGCATGCTGGTTTCCTTTCGTTTCTACTGAAAGTGTTATTGAGTAATTCATCTAGGCTGTCCACTTTCTTCTGGGGAAAGAAGTAGTATACGCGCGGCCTGCTTTCATAAATGTGATCACTTAGTGCTATACCGTTATTTCTTTTATTTGTCATCGTTATTAGACCGGTCTACTGTAAAATGATAGAAAAAAAGGCTGAGGAGCCTTCATGTAAGTGACTCTCAGCAATGGGTTTGACTATGAGTCCCAATCAAGCTGAGGTAGTTTGAGTTTTGGTAGAAATGCTTTTTGAAATTGCTGAAGCCTAATGTGAGAGCTTGAACTTGAGAATGTTCAAGCTGTTTTCAACACCTATAACTTTTCCGTCTGTTGAGAAATCAACTGTTGCGGGACAAGAAAGCTGAAGCCCTCTATAGAAAATCCAAGTTTCACCAAGATATTTCGTGACTCGAGCTGGACAGCCTTGTATAGCGAGGACTTCAGTCTTTGAGGAACCAATGCTGAAGCTAGGTTTCGGATTATCTTTTGGTGGCTCTAGAATGAGCCTTCCGCCAGTATTGTCGTAGGCACAGGCCAAGCCGTTGATGTCGAACTCCACACGGTTCTCGACATAAACGGCTTCCCACTGCCAGAGCTTATAACGCCACTCAGCTCCATAGTCCCAGGTTTCCCCGTAAGCGAATTCGTTAACCCCTCTGGGTGAACCTTGCGCTGCGAGGACCTCTTCTTTGGTAGCACCAAGCCACCAACCTTTTCCATTGTTCTTGTTTCTCATAGAATCTTGTTTTATCTAAGATTTGATTTGGCAAGAATTAGGTGAAGAATCAAAAGTCAGTTTGCCATCTTTTGCATCAACGTTCACACAGTTTCCTGGTTCAAAGCTGCTTTCGAGCATTTTGACTGCCAGTTCATCTTCAAGCAATTCAGTGATCGTTCGTTGCAATTCTCGTGCCCCGAATTTATCGCTGAAGCCCTTTTCTGTGAGCAGTTCTCGTGCACTATTGCTTACGCTCATAGTGAGAGACTGTTCTGCTAGCGCTTTGTGAATGTCTTTCAAGAGAATGTCAACGATTTGATAAACTTCGGGCTTCGTCAACTGACGAAACACTACTGTTCCAGAAAGTCGGTTGAGAAATTCAGGGCGAAAATATTTTGCCAGTTCACCCTGGACTAGATCTTTGATAACGTTGTAGGCGTCTTCGACTGCATTGGCCTCATTGCTATCGCCGAGAAGAAAGCCCATGCTCTTTGTTACTTTACGCTGAATCTGCGCAGCCCCGACGTTGGTGGTCATGATGATCACCGTGTTCTTAAAGCTGACAGTGCGGCCCTTGCTATCAGTAAGGCGACCATCATCTAAAATCTGCAAGAGCATGTTGAAGACGTCTGGGTGAGCCTTTTCAATCTCATCGAAGAGCACTACTGAGTATGGCTTTGTACGCACTGCGTTAGTGAGTTGACCGCCGTTATCAAATCCGACATATCCAGGGGGGCTACCAATTAGTTTTGAAACAGTATGGCGCTCCATATACTCAGACATGTCTAGGCGGATCATTGCCCCTTCGCTAAACATATGAGCAGCCAGAGCCTTCGCTAATTCAGTTTTGCCAACACCTGTGGGGCCAGCGAAAATGAAGCTCGCAATTGGTTTGTTTCGGTTTCTCAGATTTACGCCGGCACGTCGCATCGCCTTTGAAACTGCAATAACGGCCTCATTCTGGCCGATGATGCGCTTGTGTAGGCTGTCTTCTAGATGTAGAAGTTTCTCCTTCTCTGATTTCGTCAATTTCGCAACTGGGACTCCAGAAATTTTAGACACCTGCTCGGCTACAAGAAGTTCAGTCAACACGAGTTGCTGCTCGGGAGAGCTTCTGGTGTTTTTCAGGCAGGCACATCCCTGGTCGATTACATCGATGTCTTTGTCTGGTGAATGGCGGTCTTGTATATACTGCTCTGCCAGTCTGACTGCCGCTACAAGTGCTGCGTCTTCAATGGCTAGGTTGTGAAACTCTTCGTACGTCTTCTTTAGACCACGGAGAATCGCGAGTGTTTGTTCCGGTCCGGGTGGATTGACTTGCACTGGTTGCATTCGTCTGGCCAGAGCAGGGTCTTTCTCAATGTGTTTGCGATATTCATCAATAGTCGTCGCTCCCACGAGTCGTAATTCACCATTCGCCAGCGGCGTTTTGAGAATATTGCCCATGTCTGAACTATCGGAGTTGGAACCTCCTGCGCCGACCATTGTATGGACTTCATCAATGGCCAGGATAATGTTTCCTGCAGTGGTTACCGCTGAAATAATATTCTTCAGTCGCTCCTCGAACATTCCTCTGTAGATCGTGCCTTGAGTCACAGCGGTGACGTCGAGGCTGAGTAACCGGCAATTGAGCAAAGCTTCAGGAACTTCATTGGCTGCGATGCTCAGCGCCAGACCATGAAGTATCGCTGTTTTGCCTACTCCGGCCTCACCCAATAATATTGGATTGTTCTTGCGACGACGAGCCAGGATGTCAATTACTTGCTTGATCTCACTATCTCGACCAAAGACTGGGTCAAGTTTGCCTTGACGAGCTAGTTCGGTAAAGTCGGTGGTGTACTTGTCTAGTTCACTGCTGGTACTGCCGGTTTTCTCTGAATTTTGTTTGGACAAATTCGTTGCCATTTTCTTGAGCTCGACTAGTAGATTCGGAAGTTCGATTTTGAGCTTGATAAGCAGTTTTGAGCCCTCATTTCTGGGGTCGATGATAATTGCCGCAAGTAAGTGTTCTGGCTCGACAAGAGTCTTGTTCTCCTCACTGGCAATGTCGATGGCTTTGTCTAGACAGTTTCTAGCAAGGGCGTTCAATTCGAGGTTTCTCGGTACTGCATTTCGGTAGACCGACGAATGTCCTGTCCTAAAGTCATTAAGATTGGCTTCAACGCGCTTGTAGTCTCTAACTTTTTCAAGAATAGCTTGGGCCGCAATAGAGTGGCGCTGCCACACAATTGCTACAACTAAGTCATCGGTGTCGATATTTGAGCGTGCACGCTTCAAGGCACCTTGATTGGCTAGCTTTAGTACATCATAGAGGGCCTCGCTCAAGTAATTTGTCTCATTCTTTTGTTCGGTCATATTCTTAAACCAGGGCTTTTGAATTTTTGTGATGCAACTGATTCGAGGAGTTCCAAGAATAATTCTTCGAATCAGTTGTTGGGAATGAAAAGTAAAGTCAAAAACAGCTATTGCGACTGTGGCGTTTTTAAGTTTAAAGTGTCAAGTACAGTAAGGAGAAACGACAAAGGCCGATTGCGCGAAATTGCTTTCAACTCAGCTGCCCCGGCCTTTTCTACTTGTTTTTCATCGGAACCTAGCATGGCTTTGACCACCTCTAGAGCTGTCGTCAAACGGGCTGCAAGTTGTCTCATCTCGGCGGCTTCTGTCAGGTGTGTTATGAGGGCCCGCAGCGTGCGTGTTTCCTCATCTGTCTCAGGCGAACTCTGCTGAAGCGCTAAGTATTGTGAGAGGCTCTTGTAGATTCTGGCAACGGTCACAACTGTGGCCGAATTATCCCCGAGCTCTATCAACGATATCGTTTGGTCAAGAGCGGCACAAAGGTCCGCTGCTCTAATTTGCTGCCGATAGTGGCCGATCAACTCAAAGTCAGATTGAGTTAGCTTTGATGCTAGCTCTAAAGCTGCTACTAAGTCTGCTTGAACAATTACAAGGTCAACCGTTAACCATCGGTGTATCCGCAGATAATTGTTCAAGGCAGAGTTTGCAGTCTCTCTTATCTCTCTTCGAGATTTGAAGATATATCCGTGCATTGTTTTGTTGTCCAGAATTGCACGATTGAGTGCAACGCACATTAAATGACTAGATGCGTAATATCGAGATGTCTCCACTAATGGGGTTTACTTGCGCGGAGATTATTGTCTTAGCACAGCGGTGAACCTTCTGAGTCTGAACGTCTAGCTTCATGTCATCTGAATCAGCAGCAGGAACTAATGACAGGATAATTTGAAAGATGTCTTTGCCTGTAGCAATGACAATGTTTCCGTCTGGTGTAAAGCAGAGCGATAGCATCTCTTCAGCGGCGAATGTCGAAGATAGATCAGCCATGATGCCGCTCTCTCCAATGGTGCCATCGAATATCAACAGACCGCCGTTGCGTCTTGCTATTGCAAGAATTGGCAAGGTCGGATGATGCTTTATCAAATGGGCCTGCATGGGCTGTGCCGGGCCGATACTGCTTTGAATCTCAAAGCTTCCGTGGCCGTTTACTCTAAACAATTGGCCGGCATTGTTTTGCACAATATAGTCACCGTCTTCATGTGAGGGTACTATTCTTGTGACGCGATGATTTTTCGGCAGGGTATAACGCCGCAGATAGGTGCTTTCCTTTTCACTTGTGTGGATGGCACCGTCTTTGTCGACGGCATATTCAAGCAGTGCCCCGCTGTTGAGTCCGACCACGAGCGATTTACCGCTGGCAGAATATGCTAGGCAGCTCGCCCCGGCTATCGCCACACTTTGATGCGGGCGCACCATGCGGTCTTCTAACGTGAATTGGTGAATTCTGGCATTGGGCGGGTAACCGATTATGGCCATACCAGCAGTTTCACCATTGATGGTTCTGAACGAGAGATCGTCACATTCAATGGCGAATGGAACAGTGGCACGTAGCAGAATGGTATCAGTGCTGTTGTTGCGATAGACGCGCAGATCAGTGTTGGCACCGCCCATGGCTACATACTTTGCATCTGTAGACTGTCGCAGCCAACCGGTTGGTGAGAGTTCGACGTAGAGTTCTGAGATCATATTATTGATTTTTTGATTTCGAGTGATTTTAGGTGTTTCCTGCTCGAAAGTGGCCAAGGTTGGTGAAGAGTGCTTCAGCAACCTTGGCGCTAGCAGTCTATTGAACAATGCGATAGTTTCGCCATATTACTTCTTGCATTGAAAGTACGCGTTTTGTTTCCTCATCGCCATAGGCCTTGCGAAAGGCACGTGCCACAATCAGATATTCGGCGGGGCGGCGGCTGGCAATACCGGTAAATTCTTCGGGAATTAAGTTGCCATCGCTATCAAGAGCTTCTGGGGCAGGAGTTTTGGCTTCTTCGCTGATATCTGACCAGGAGTCAGGTCTGATACCCACGAGTTGTTTTGCACTTTCTGTGAGCAGATAGACTCCTGAGTCGAGGTCCTTTTGTGTGACTGAGTAATTGGCAAGGCCAATAGTTGCTGTGATTATAGAGGGGAAAAGTGTGGTCTTCATAATGAATCAGGCTTGTTGCCTGTTGCTGCATTGACTAGCTGTATGTTGGCGTAAACGAGCTTGGTTGAGGCAAAAACGAGTGCCCCGAAGAATGAGTTTAGTTGCTGTGCCTGTCTGCTTTGGTTGAGCTCAAGAGCTAGCTCGACAAGATCCATTTTCAGCAGACTGATATTGAGAGCCAGCTCGGCATCATTGAGAGCAATCAGATTTTGTATCTCATGGAAGTCAGTTGCTCGTTTGAAGAAGTCAACGAGATCAGCGAACTCGGTTACCATTCTGAAATTGTCGACGCCGAAGCGGCTAGGCTCTGGCATGAGAATAGTTGAACTTGTATCTAATTTGGTAGGCTCACGACCGGCCACGTAAGAGGCGAATATTTCTGGTAAAGCTTCTCGAATATCAGCTAAGTCTTCTTTATTCTGCAAGAGTTCTCTAGTTTGTCTGGGCAAGGTTTCAAAGCTCTTAAATAGAGCAAATTTGAACAGTGGCATAGCAGCCTTAGTCCAAAGATACTCAAATTCTTTAGCGTTCTCTGATGCATTTTCCAGAATCTGAGCCTTAGCGGAGGCGATAGCTGGAAGATAGAAGCGAATCAGAAGGGTGGCAATCTTATGGCATTCTGGCACTAGCTCTTCACGAATGATGGGCAGATAATTTTCTGCCTTATGCTGCTCATCTGCCTTGTTGAATACCGACGAGGGACTGGTTATTGCTTGTATGAGAGCTTGGTAGCGCAGCAGAATCTTTATGAAATCTGGATTCCACTGCTGAGAATTCCAGTCGATCAACAAGAGCTTGCGAATTGTTTCGTCAACTGCCGACCGCACTGGCACCATGGCTTGGATGATTTCTGCGCCGAAGGGCCGATAGCTCACGAGCTTGGCTCTCAAGATATAGCAACTAGTTACAGCTTGTTCGTTGGTGAGCATGGTTGAGCCGATTTGGCCCGTGGTACCAACTGCCACTTGGTACTGGCCGGCGGCGGCTGAAGTTGATTCTGGAACAAGCTTCAGCGTCGCCTGTAGAAGTCCGATTCCATCGAATTTGGGTTGATCCAGGCTAAGCCTTGTGAGGTCCTTGGAGAGCAACAAGGCCTGGTTGGCAATTTGTTGTGCAAGGTTAAGAAATACTGGGTCGATCGAAATTGTGTCTGTGTTCATTTTTTTATTCCAGGGAGAGCTGAAAAGAAAGAGGAGCGACCGGCGTCAACTCCTCTTTGGGCGTTCCATTGACCACACTGTTACGCGGTGGCAAATTTAGTCGCTTAGTTAGAGGGTCAACTTTTTTAGTTGCTCTCAGATTGCTTCACTTTAGGCAGTTTAGGCATAATCCTGACCTTGCCGTCGGGGGCGGGTAAGATTTTGTCGATTAGTCCGAGTTCTAGAGCTTGTTCGGCAGAAAGATAATTGTCCTCAATCATCTGAGCTTCTAAAGCTTCAAAATCTAGACCAGAGTGGGCTGCCATAGTTCCAATTAGACGCACGTATAGGTCATTGCAGAATTGCATGTGCTTGCGCAAATGTGTGACCTTGCCTTCCATACCATAAGAGGGCTGGTGTACCATAATCGTGGTGTCAGGAAGGGCATAGCGCTTACCTGCTGCGCCAGTGCATAAAAGAAAAGCTCCCATTGAGGCACACATGCCCATGCCGATAGTAGTTACATCGCTTTTCAGTTGCTGCATCGTGTCGTATAAGGCTAAGCCGGCTGTGACTGAGCCGCCTCCACTGTTGACATACATGGTGATATCGCCTTCGCCATTACTGTCAAGATAAAGCAGTTGACCAATGATCTGAGTCACAACCGTATCATCAAATGGGTAAGCAAAAACTATAATTCGATTTGCCAACAATTCGCTGATCGGGTCAGTAGCTTGTTCTCCGCCAGCTACTTGCTTGCGAATTGTAGGAGCGTAGAATGGTACCGATTGATTTGCCGCTTGGAAGGTAGCAGCATGAGCTCTTTGATAGTTGAAATCAGATTCCCATGTCATGCGAATAGTCATATCAGTAATCTCTAGATATTATTGAACATCGAAATAAGGAAGGTGCCCCAAATTTTCGAGGCACCTGCGCAGCAAAAGCTAAGAGAGTAGTCGGTTAGTTCCTATTTTTGCTCGACGCGTTTTAGCGCGATTTGGTCATTCTCGACCACAACTTCAATTTCGCAGTCACGAAATTCGCCCGAAATTATTCCGATGGAGAGCGGAGTTTCAACGAGCTCTTGCAATGTTCTGCGCAATGGTCGTGCGCCATACCGTGGGTCTCCTCGTTTGACAATGAACTTGGCAGCTTCAGTGGATAGAGAAAGACGAATATTCCATCTGAGTTCTAGTGGAGAATAAATTTCCTTGATCAGCAGTTGAACGATGAGCTCAAGTTCTTCAGACTGAAGTTTTGAAAACTCAACTATTTTGTCCCAGCGATTGAGGAATTCGGGGGGGAATCTTGCTGCTAGCTCTCTTTCAATCACATCGCTTTTGCGGTCGACTACAGTAGGTTTGGTCTCACCCAGCTTGATGCCAATTTGAGTGAGGCTGCCAACCAAGACTCGAGAGCCTACATTGCTTGTGGCAATGATTACCGCATTAGTGAAGTCTACAGTGCGACCGGCTCCATCGGTGAGGCTGCCGTTATCTAGAATTTGCAAGAGCAAGTTCAATACGGCGGGGTTGGCCTTCTCGAGCTCGTCTAAGAGGAGTACGCAATAGGGGCGGTTGAGCACTGGTTCTGTCAGTGTGCCACCTTCCTTATATCCTACATATCCAGCTGAGGTACCAATTAGTTTCGAGACCGATACTGCTTCCATGTACTCCGACATGTCAAGGCGAATTAGGGCCTCAGTGGTATCAAAGAGATGGCGAGCCAGCATGCGGGCAAGCTCAGTTTTACCGGTGCCTGTGGGGCCAATGAATAAGAAAGAGCCAATGGGGCGCTTGCTCGAATTTAGCCCGACTCGCTGCCGCATAAAGGCCTTATGCACAGCATCTACAGCATCACTTTGGCCAATGATACTGCGATGAAGGGTATCAGCCATTGAAAGCAGTTTTTCTGCTTCGCTCTGGGTGAGATTGGCTAGAGGCAGCTTTGTTTCATCGGCAACAATTTCGACAATGTCAACTTCATCGACTACTAGACGGTTTGAGCGGGCATTCTTGATGCGAGAGCCAGCTTGGTCAATTAGTTGAATAGCGCGGCCAGGAAGTTGCACTGTCCCGCACAGGTAGCGCTTGCTTAACTCAGCAGCAACTTTTAGAGCTTCATCGGTATAGGACAAGCCGTGGTGCTTTTCAAATCGCGATTTGACCGCTTGAAGCGCTTCTACCGTTTCTTCAACGTCTAGCTTTGCGACACTGACCTTGCGGAAAAGACCAGAAATATTTGAGTCGCGCTCGATTTTCTGGCGATATTCATCAGGGCTGGTTGTGCCGATACAGCGCAATTCGCCTCGTATTAGCAGTGGCTTGAAAAAGCTTGCAGCATCGGCTCCGCCTTCGCCAATCGCACCTGCTCCGATGATGGTGTGCAAGTCTTCAAATAACAAGATGATGTTGCCATCCTCTTGCACCTCTTGAACAATCTTGCTTAAGCGTTCTTCAAATTCGCCTCGGTACTTAGAGCCACCGGTGACAAGGCTCATGTTGAGTTGGAATATTCTCACTGATTTTAGACTGTCAGGCACCTCTCCGCTGAGTATGCGCTGAACCAATCCTTCAACTACCGAGATAGTACCCACGCCTGTTTCACCGACTAGCACCGGGTTGTTCTGCAGGCGCATACCGAGAATTTCGATCATGCTGGCAATCTCTGACCCGCGCCACGTGCAAGGGTCAAGCTTGCCATCGAGACCCCATTTATTGAGATCACGCGCGTATTTGTCTAGTGCAAGCGTAGGGCGTTTCGTATTCTGAATCTGGGATGAGGCAACTGAGCTACCTTTGTCAAGCTGATCGTAAACAGCTTGACGCAGCTTCTCTGGATCTACGCTTAGAGCTAAAAGCACATCAGTAAAGTCATCGCTGTCGACAACCTCAGCGCCTTTAGAGGGCAAAAGCGCCAGCAAAAGGTCGACTGGTGCAACTTCAGTTGCTTTGCGATCTCTGGCAATTTGATACGCGCGCTCAATAGCACCTGCTGCCGGTGTGGCGAACTCGGATTTGTCTTCTGAAGCTGCGCGCTTCTTATCTATGGCAACTACTTCCTTTTGTACATCGCGTGCAGAGATGCCGAAAGTTTTAAACACGGTAGTGAGGGATGACTGCACTTGAATCAGGCCAAGAAGCAGGTGGCCGGTAGTCGCAGTCCCGGATGTGCCGCTGGCGTATTCTCTGGCATAGTTCAGCACTGCTGTGGTGGCAGTGTTTGGACTGATGTTACTTGGATTGATATTCATTTGGTCAGACATAGGTATGCTCCAGTAAAGAACGTTGATAGCGCAGAATGGTGTCGATGACAAAATTCTGCGCTCTGTATGACGACCGATAATCTCTACCTAAAGTGGTTACCACCGAGGAATTAAGCTGTGAGGAGCTAGTGCACTATTGACTGGGGAAGTAGCTAACTTAATTGCCTCGTAGAGAATTGCTGGTGGTCTATTAGTCTATGCAAACATTGACGAGGCTGCAGTTACAATAAGGAGGCTAGTGACTAGCCTCCTTGTATACCCTGTCAGGGCTTGAGATTGCGGTGCCATGCGCGCAAGATAGGCTGATTAAGCCACGCTCAGCAGCGGCAATCATGGGTCGTGAGCTTGCGCCAAGGTGCCCATCTAGAGACGAGCGTGTCTGTTCTTTCGAGCTATCTAATGCGAATGACTATTGCTTAGCGCTCAAGCACAAATTTGAAATTCTCTCGTCGGGCGATAGAATCTCGGGTGCGACCTTTATGGCGATGATCGCTGGTCCATCGTAGGCTTGAGCTGCCGCCAGTGCTTGGTCGAAGTCTTCGGTGCGTTCCACCCGTTGACCTAGACAATTGAATGCTTTGGCCAGATAAAGAAAATCAGGGTTCTCAATATCTGTGCCAAATTTGTGGCAAGGAAAAGCCTTCTCTTGATGTTGCCGGATGGTGCCATAGACTCCATTCTCTATGATCAAAAAGATGATTTTAAGTCGGCCTGCTGCTGCCAAGATGAGCTCATTCATATTCATTTGAAAGCAGCCATCGCCATTCCACGAGATGACCGTTCTATCGGGATGGACAAGCTTAGCTGCAATGGCAGCTGGTACTCCGTAACCCATTGAGCCGCAAACTGATGTGAGCTTTGTGTGCAAATGACGATATTGATAGAAACGGTCTAGCCACTGGGCATTGTTGCCCGCACCGTTGGCAACAATAGTATCAGCGGGTAGCTCGGCCTGCAGATGTTTGATTATGGCAGCTAAGTTCATCTCCAAGCCACTTCCTTCAAACTGCAAAAAGTCGATGTAGTCGCAGTTCGCCTGCTCTAACCACTCTCGTCGTTGGGCTTGAGTAGAAGGCTGACACGACGGTGTGAGTCGGGCGAGGGCTTGAGACATCTCAGCCATGTCTGCATTGATGAGCAAGTCTGCTTGGTAGACTCGACCGAGTTCGGCCATACCTGGATAGATATGAATGAGACGCTGCTCTGCATTGGGAATTGGTTTCAGCAGGGTGTATCGCCCAGTAGTCATTTCGTCAAGACGGCAACCGAGAGCGATAACTAGATCGCTTGCCTGTATTCGTTTAGCTAGCGCCCTATTGATATTGACGGTTGCTACCCCAGCATAGTTTGGATGATCGTTGGGGAAGAGATCGTTTCTTCTTGATGCCGTAACCACCGGTAGGTAGTTGTCTTCGGCAAATTTGATCATGTTCTGTTGAGCTTTCTCGGTCCAGCCGCTGCCACCTACTAATAGTATGGGTCTGCTCGAAGCACTTAGTAGTGCTTGGAGTTTAGTGAGATCGTCGCCACTTGGTGCGATGGAAAGCTGTTGGAATCGTCTAGTGATTTGCTGAGGGCTGGAGTTCAGTTGAATGTCATGGGGTAAGACCACTACAACTGGTCCTTTGCGACCATTGTTGGCAAGCTGAAAGGCTGCGGTGACAATTTCGCCAATTCGCTTGACGTCTGTTATTTCAAAGACAGCTTTGGTAATGCTGCCGAAGAATGTCTTGTAATCAATTTCTTGAAACGACTCACGGCCTACTACCGCCTGGTCAACCTGGCCGATAAACAGAATGACGTTACTAGAGTCTTCGTGGGCCACACCAATGCCAATACTTGCGTTAGTCGCACCAGGAAAGCGCGAGACGAAAAGTACCCCAGTTTTTCCTGTCAGTTTCGCATAGGATTCGGCCATGAATGCTGCTCCGCCTTCGTGCCGATTGACGATGAAGCGAAGTTCTTGGTGCGCTCTCATTGACTCTAGGTGAGCAAGATAACTTTCACCAGGTATACCAAATATGGTATCTACCCCGTTTGCTACCAGTGCTTGAATTAGAGACTCTGCACCTGTCTGCGTTTTAGCTGTAGACATAGCTGTACCTGCTGTTATATACAATTTTTTTCTGTGCCGTTGGCAGTTCATGATCGTGTCTATTTATCAACTCTGGTCTCGGCACTTTTTATCCGATGACTGTGGCTGGCTTTATAAGACGCGACTGTTATCTAATCAGCTAATGATTTGAGGGTTTTGATTTAATGGACACTTTTGAACTGTAATAGGCTGCTACCTCAAGTTAGCTTAAGCACTGAGGGTGATGGCAAGTCTTTCTTTTGTGTATCTAGTTATCGACTATCAGTCTAGTGCTGTTTACGAGATCGAATTTGATTAAGCACAGGTAGTATTTGATAAATGGTATTGCGCAGATGGCGCGGGTAGCTTTTTAGTTCGTTTGTTGACCGTTTCTTCCAGTGGTAATTTCGTTGTGAGTGACTATGAAATTGTGCTTGCGCTATCTAGTACCCCCGGTTTTCGCTACTTAAAGCTTGCTAATTTGGCCGTTTGCTTCAAGAATAGCTTGCCTACGCTAGTCAGTATCGGCTAGGGTGCGTTATCAAACAAATCAGCCCAATCGCTCGCAAGAACCTTTAAATCAACCCAAAACAAAGCGCCCTGCCCACCAGCATAATAGTTCAGACAACACCTTTCGGTAGCGTGTCTTTACAGCCTTACCGGTCACTTCTTGCAGGTGTCCTTGTGGTCTTTCTGGATGTCCGGCTTTGGTTTTTGAATCTCTTGCGATTGGGCGGTTTGCTTGAAGTTGGAAATTTATGTGTTCGAAGAACACCAGGATAATATTGATGAAATCACAGTTAAAAGCATTGTTCCGTGCTCTACCCTTCCGCGGTGCTCTGTTGAGCGTTGCCTCTGCTAGCATGCTCGCAATTATGCCCTTAGCGGCGGTGACCATGTCTGCCCATAGTGCTGATGCCACTCGTCCTGTAGTCACTCCTCCGTCTCATCAGCCTACTACTACACCAACACCTGTAGTGCCGACGGTCAATGTCAATCCAAGTGCTACTGCTGCACCAACTGCGATCATCCATAATAGTGCCAACGCTGGTGCTACCGCTATTTCTGGATCAACATCGACTTCTGGTGCAACATCGACCGCTGGTGCTGCTACTTCTACTTCTAACTCTCGCAGTGGCGATGCCTCCACAGTTTCAGGAGCTGCTACCACTGCCGCTGGTGCTGTTACCAATGTCTTGCGTACTGGAGATAACAGTTTCCTTTACCTGCCAGACCCCGTGCGCAACCCTGATGTAAATATCCAGGCCGGACGCTATATCTATAAAGGTCGTGTCTATGTCTTTTGTCCTACTGAAAGCTCGGAATGGCACGTCACTGTCTATGTCTTGAATGCCGGCGCCAGTCGCACTAGCGATAAAATGCCTGCTGATTGCGGCCCATTAGTTGAGAGTGCTCAACGCCTCGATGCCATCGCTGCATTGGTTGAGCTGTTCCCCTATATGAATCAGCAACAACGCACTAGCTATGTAATTCCTACTGCAGACCGCTTGCTCGAAGTTATTGGTGCTAAGCGTACTTCTAGTACTTCTGGTAATTCTCGTGATTCTAGTAACGAACAAGCAATTGGCGGTTCTGATGGCGGTGCTGGTTCTTCCTATAATAGAGGTCAAGAAAACTCCGCTGATAGCTCTATCCGTATTCTTATAGAAAGAGACGTCGTTCCTGCCTCTAACTAGAGTGCAATTACTCTCTTACATCTGCGAAATCAGTTAGCTTGAGATGATTTCGCTTCTCTCTGATGCAAGGTAGAGAACTAGCTTCTCTACCCTGCTTCTCGATTTAAAGGGCTGCAACCAAACATATAAAGGAACCACTTACCTATGTGCCTAGCACTGTCAAGGTTTTTTACGACTGCCTGTGTGGCCGCTAGTGTTTCGCTTGCGGCAATGTTCTTTTCGGGTGGTGCGAACGCTCAGAGTGCTTCGCCTTCTTTGCAAGTTCGCTACCCCGACGGGGCCTCTGTTACATGCCCACTCAATGTTATTGAGTCGAATTTCTTGTTCATTATTTCTTCGTCTAGTCTTGATACTACTCCTAGTGCTGAGTGTTTGGCGATTGTCAAGAAAATTGAGCAGCAGCAAAACATTTCTGACTTACGAGTGCTGTTGCTGCAGCTTCAGGGGCGTACTAGAGAAGAATATGAGAAGGCCCTTGCCGATTTCTTACTGGTTCGCATTGGTATGTCGCCAGCGAAAGTTGCTGCTATCCATATAGATATCGGACCCAAGTTCATGGAATGGAGCGATCAGCAAATTGCTGAGTTTCTCCGCCGCGAATATGACCGAACCACTGCCTTACTGAAGCGTATTAACGCTGCCCAACGCCTTTATCCACCAAAGCACGTAACACCTCCCCGATATGATGAACCTATTAATTGATAGGTTGCAAGGCAAAGTCGAAGCGGCATTAGCTACTTTTGACTTTGCCATTGTTACTGTTGTTCAGAAGTGGCAACAATATTGGTTGGAACTTAATGGCAATTTGTGATCTTTAGTAAGGTGCTTGATTTATGGATTGGAAATGCTGGCTTTTGATCGTTTTTGCTATCTTTTTCCTTTGGTACGCTTTCAATGAGGCTCTAACTAAGTCGGTTGAAAATCGCTGCAACGCTGGCGATAGTCGGGCTTGCGCTGCTCTTCAAGAAGCCAAGAATCAAAATGGAAATTGGCCGGTGCGATTTTGGTAGGCCTTACAGCGAGACTTCCTTCTCTTCTAGCTATGTTCGTGGCTGTTTCGATTGCGAGTCCTTTATTCTGCCAAAGGGCAAATGCTAGTCCGTCCATTGTTGAGCAATTGGAGAGTGACAGGCAGAGAAGTGAAAATTATTGTCGTGGAACCATTCGAGAGGCTAGCTATAATCCGTTGCGTCCTTCCGTCCTGCTCGTTGATAAAGCTTCGTTTTGCACCTATATCTTACAGCGCAGCGATGCTGGGCTGGTTTCAGTCTTCTCTACACCAAATTCTCTTGGGCGCCCCGGTCATGAGACCAAAGCTGGTTTCTATCGCGTAGACAAATTGGTGCGCTGGCCAATCTGGTCTGACCCTGAAACTGGTGTCAGAATTCAGCCTTACGATCAAGATAAGGGCAACCCTCTTGGAGTTGCTGCTGTTACCATTAGAGCTGATCTCAATCAGACTTCTATGCGCGCATTTAGCCTGGCCGAACTACCTCTGCTAAATATGGCTCTGCATGGCACAAACCGTGAAGATCTCATTGGTGGTCTTGAAGTTAGCGGCGGTTGTATGCGTCATTTTAATTTTGGAATTACTGCGATCGTTTCGGTAATGAGGAAGGGCGAATCTTTGGTGATCGTCGATAACCTCTCTGCTATTTCTGGACTGCCGCTTAGTCTTTTTCAAAGGCTGCCGTAGCGGCAGTCGCTAATGTTCGGTCGTCTAGCAACCAACCTTACTTCAATTGTTTTGGTGTTAGGCCTAGGCGCAGCCCAGAGATCATAAAGAAGGCCGCAACAGTTTGCAGCAAGCCAGGACTGATATCTTTTGGCTTTGCCATGCTTTCAGCTCCATGATATTGCTCGTTCACTTGCTGTTGCTGGTTCTGCTGCTGCTGCTTTAACAATTCAAGTTCACGTTCTAGTTGGCCAATTTTATTCATATATTGATTGCTTTTCGGCTCAAACAAGTCGCAAGATTTTTGCACTATAAAAGGTACGATGCGCCACTCTGGTCCTTTGGGGCCAGCAATCTTAATGGCGCTGAGATGACCACTTTCAATGTATCTGGCGACAGTTCGACGTGAACGACCCAGCACTTCTGAGGCTTGCTTTGAATCCCAGTATTCTGAAGAGTCAGAAATACTTCTTACAGCGACCACCGTATCTGGTCTCACAGTAATGACATTATTCTGATTGTTCATATTTAGTTGTCCTCGGCACTGCGATATTACCAAGACACTACAACAGCGATTGTGACAAGTACATTCGCAAATAAAGTTCTGCAATTTAACAAATGGTTGCAGATAGCGATAGTTGGTAGCCTTCTTTTTTCAGCCTGAGTTTCGATTAAAGTTTCTGGTTTGATTTTGCTGGGAGTGTTGATTGCTTGGAATCTATCGCTATTGCCTGTTTTGACCGGTTTCTTTCGGTCTGTTATCAGGCAAATTCTCCTTTGCATCCTATGGCACTGATGTGTTTTCCTCAGGGTATCTTTCAAGTCCGCACCAAACCAACCGAGCAATTTCAAACCAAGCAATCGCAAGCAACACCATATTTACCGAATGAATTAGGCGCTATCTTTAGTCGCTTATCTTGCTAGCCTTCCATCGGGCAGCGCTGGCAATAGCTCATTCTGGCTTGCGTGTTTGCTTTGCTTCTTTGTTTGAAACGTTCTGCTCAGTTGATTCAAGTGGATATTCTGCAAGATTTGGACTCAAGTAAATAGGTAGGTCGTATGGCAATCAATCTCAGTAAACTGAAAGAGGTACAGGAACGCGGAGCCCTCAATGTCAATGTAGTCAGCTTCATCGATAAAAGTGGCAGCATGACTTCTGGATCGGAGAAGGGTGAGCGTGGCAAAAGCCGTTGGGATTTATCTATAAAGGTCAATACCGAGATAACTCGCGCTGTCTGTGAGTTTGATGACGACGGTATTGATCTGGTTTTCTTCAATGATAGCTTCCATGTTCACAGTGGAATTGTTGAAGCTAGAGTGCGCGATGTTTTCGCTAGTCATAGCCCAAACAGTGGTACATCCCTTGCCGCCCCCTTGCGCAAGATGATAGATCATTATCTTCCTGCTACTCTCAAGTCACCAGCAAAAAGCGGTGGCTTTATGTCGAAGGCAGTTCCAGCTGTCTACGAGACTATTTCGCCAGTAAAGCCAGTGGCATTCCTTATTTGGACTGATGGCAGTCCTAGCGACCGCGATCGAGTAGAGCAGGTGATTATTGATGCTAGTCGTCGTATCAAGAAAAAGAGCGACTTCGGTATCGTGGTGATCCAAGTTGGTCATGACGACGGTGCGTCCAGCTGGCTAAAGACATTAGACAACGGTCTGGAAGCAAAAGGTGCGGCCTTCGATGTCGTCGCAGTGGTGCACTTTGACGAAATTTTGAAGGCAAATCTTTCACCAGAAGACATCATCCGACTTGCCTTTACTGGCTAATTCTTAGACTTAGTCACTAAGAGATTTCACGCATCGAATCAAATTCCAATACATTCATTTAGGAGCAAGACCATGGGTATTTTTACTGGCATTCAAGATTGGGCAAATAACGCAGCTGCAGGCGTCAAGAAGTTCGCAAATAGCAACTTCAAAGAAGCTGTTGTTTCTATCTGTGCCCTTGTTGCAGCTGCTGACGGAACGATCGATCCTAGTGAGCGCACGAAGGTAGCGCAGGCGATACAACGTAACGAGGCACTCAAGGTTTTTGATGCGAGTGAGCTAGGTCGGCTTTTCACAAAGTATGCCGATGAGGCTCTCGATGAGTTCGGACTGATCGACCTCTACAGTCGCGTTGGTAAAATCTCTGGCAATCGTGAGGCGGCAATTACTGCTGCTCGCATTGGCGTTGCCATTGCTAATGCTGATGGCACTTTCGCCCCAGAGGAGAAGGACGTCGTGAAGAAGATTCTAGGCGCTTTGAAATTGACTGAGCAAGACTTGGGAATTGAACTCAGCACCAAGTAGCTTCGATCGACTTTCCAGCTCGCCTCTAATAGCCCCTAGTTAGCAGAATCTAGCGAGATGCTTGTTTAAGGCTTTCATCTTGTTAGACTCTGCTTCTTTTGCTACATCCTGTGATTTTCGAAATTAGTTCACCTGTAAGTATAAATAGATGTGGATTCTTAGCATCCCAATCGGCATAGTTGCGCTTTTTGGCGCGTATCTTTCTGCTCGAAAATTTGTCACCTTTCTTGGTGGCAGACAGTTTAGCCGCATTCCGGCAATTTCAAGCAACGCCGAACCTATCGGTTATGGTCTTGTATTTCTCTCTACAGCTCCAATGGTTGTGTCCTGGCTTATGCCCGATATTATTCTCTTGCGAGCTGTTATTGCTGGTTTGTTCTTGCTATACCTCTGGTTTGGTGCGAAGCAAATCTGGAACTTCTTCACTGCTACGAGACGAGCTACTACTGATGTAGTGAATACAGTTGCCCATGCTATTGCTGGACCTGAGGCAAAGGTAGTGGCCGACGCCTATTTGGCTGTAGCCGCTCTAGTGGCCAGCCAGGCACCTGCTGTGGGTGATTTGCAGCTGTATTCCGATAAGCTCATTCAGAAGTCCGAAGTAACTGGAGCTATCCAATCTGATTTGCTAAACAGCTCTTTGGTTTCTCTTCGAGATAGTGCCGAGGATGCCTTTGGTCGCATTGAGGTTTTGAAACGTCTTCAAGCGATAAGGTCATACCCTGAAATTGCTCGACAGCTCTCTATCTTCGCACAAGAGTTGACTAAGACAAGTAGTCCTGGTGATGCGGCGCCCAGTGTTCTTGTTGAAGTAGACAACGCCCTAGGTCTTTAGCGTCAAAAAACTAGAGTCGTGGTGCTTACCGCGACTCTGGTTCGTATTCTGCGTTTACCTTCTAGCTCAATATTATCCACTACAAGCTAAGCCATATGTTTATTCCATCTCTTGCTTTCGACTCTACTTCAATTCAGCTCGCAAGTTCCACAGCCTTGCACTTGCTTGCGACCGGAGGCCCAGTGGTGGCATCTCTAGTGATTCTTGAGGGCCTCTTAAGCGTTGATAACGCCATGGTGCTTGCCGTTATGGTCAAACACTTGCCAGAAGACCAGCAAAATTTGGCCCTTAGAGCTGGCTATTTGGGAGCCGTTGGTGGCCGATGCCTAATGCTCTTGTGTGCTAGTTTCATTATCCAGAATCCTTGGCTCAAATTGGCTGGAGGGGCTTATCTAATTTGGATGATGGTCAGCAATTTGGGCCAGGCCGGTGATGGCGAAGAAGAATCTGAGGTAAAGGCTAGCAAAGGTGGCTTCTGGGCTACAGTCTTTGCTGTTGAGATGGCTGACCTAGCCTTCAGTATTGATAACGTGGCCGCTGCCGTGGCTATGTCTGACAAATTATGGGCAGTTTTCACAGGGGTAGCGATAGGGATTCTGGCAATGCGATTCGTCGCCGGCTGGTTCATAGAGCTAACGAATAAGTACCCCATTCTTGAACCGATTGCATATCTTTTGGTTGGCTACGTTGGAGCATTGCTAGTACTTGAAGAGCAGGGCATATACAGTGCCGACGAAATAACCAAATTCATTGGTATCTTTGCCATCATTGGTAGTGGCCTCGCTTACTCCCAATTTGCGCCTGTAAAAACAATTACTAAGCCCGTCGTAAATTACGTTGGCCAGTTGTTCGGTAATGTCTATGAATTGACCACGGACGTCTTAGCCGTCAAGAGACTGTTCACCCAGCCTGTTAGCTATGTTCGTGAAGTGGCATCAGATGTAGTTGAATTGGCTGCTGGTTTGGTATCACCTGTTACCCAGATCTTTGTATCTAAGCCTGCTTCAGAGAGCACAGTTGATGTCGATGCAGAAACAATTGCTGCAGGTACTCAGCCTGAGTTGCTTGACCTTGCTAAGCTGACTGATAGCACGGTGATTGATGTGACTGCAGTTGCTGTTCGCGTCGAGGACACTGTTGGTGGTGCTACTCAGGGCTCTGAAGCTAGCAGTGACATTGTGGAAGCTAGCAACACTCAGTCCGCTGGTGACAGTCTCTACCCAGTCGTGGCTAAGTACAAAAAGCTTGTGGAGTCTTCTAAATTGAGTTAGATTCCGTTCTAGTGTTGGTGTTCGTCTCATAATCGAGCTTCCTTTGGTGTGAGGGTCTGGTTTTTGCAATTTTTGCAGAAACCAGATTCTCACTTTTTTTTGGGACTAAAAGTAGTCAAGGTAACTTGTATTTCCGGAGAAAACCCTTGAAAAGCCTAAGAATGTACATCATGACGGCCGGTATTCTCGTCATGTTTATCACCGCAGCTTATCTAGAGTTTCCAGTCGTAACCACGCTGATATTGGTGATCTGCTTGGTTTTGTATTTCTGTTCACAAGATTGGAACAACAGAGGTAAAACCCTTGATATCAACCGGCGATCTAACTCCAGTAATTATCGAGCTGCGCTCACTCCGAGCTCTAGGCCTCGAGGCAAAGCAAGTAAGGGCAAGAGCGAGAATCGAGCTCAGCTTCTTACTGGTCTTTCTGGCTTCTGCGTAACCGTAGAGGGGCCTTTTAGCCTTCGTTTCCCCCTAGCTAAGCGAAGGGTCTCTGATCTAGTAAAGGCTATATTGATTGATGCGGAGCTATTGTGCTTCGAGCAAGATAAATGGTTGCAAGACAGTGACTATTCTCAGTTGCAAGTGCTCCTGCTGATTGAGAAGTCTGGGCCTGAAATTCGCATAACTGTGCATCTCGAAGTCGCTGGTCGAGTAGAGATTATTCGCAGTGCGGCCAACATTGTCGAAAATGTTGGGCTCTGGAAAAAGACATTAACAAGAATCACCGTGGCTCCTGACTTTAGTTTTGAACTAGAGGACACCATTGGTAGTGGTCTTAATGCGCTTTTGCGAGATTATTATGGCTCTACTTATGGTGCCGGCCGTAAACTCAAAGGTGCCCAGGGTGGAGATAAAGGACTGCCGCACCACCAATAGACGAGCCAATTAGAAGTACACGGATATAAGACGAGAGGTCTTTTGATGCCAGCGAAAACTTTCCCACCAACAGTCTCTGCAGAAAGCAGGGCAGTTGTTTTACCGACAGGTATTCTGCAGGTTGAAGTCACAGATTCTGATTTAAGCTTAGATGACTTGTGTGACTTCGCTGCCAGGCAAAACCCCAAGAGGGGCTTTTTGTTTGTCTCAAAAGTGCTTGGTAAGCATATTCCTACAAAGCCATCTGATATGCGTGACTGCTACAGAAGGCTGGCCGATAAAATCTCTCTAGATCTGCCCGGCCCCGTTGTTTTTATCGGAATGGCTGAAACAGCTACTGCTCTTGGCCATGGCGTCTACGAAGAGTATGTAAATAAAACAGGACGCTCTGACACAGTTTTTGTCCACACCACCAGATACGAATTGGCACGAAAAAAAGCACTAGTCTTTGCTGAGGAGCATAGCCACGCTGTCGATCACAACCTCTATCTTCCAAGTGAGGACTCCTCTAGAGAGCTATTCCAATCTGCTAGAAGCTTGGTTTTAGTTGATGATGAAGCAAGTACTGGAAAAACCTTCGTCAACCTTGCTAAAGCCTTTTGTTCTCAGGTAGCCAGCGCGCTCACTAACTTGGTAACAGTAGTTATTACCGACTGGCGAGGTCAAGCTTTGATTGAGCAAAGGCACCGCTCTTTACTTGAAGAGGACGGCATCCAAAGCACTTCAGTTTCGCTGCTTTCTGGACAATATAGTTTTGCAGCAGATCCTGAGCTAAAAAACATTCGCCTACCTAAGGCAACAGGTAATGGGGAGCTCAAGGATCATCTCTTCACAAATAATCATGGGCGACTTGGTCTTGTCGATCCAACGGCTCTGTACGACCGCATTAAGCATCTATCGATTGAGCTTTCTCAAGGTGAGCGTTGCTTAGTACTTGGTTTGGGTGAATTTTCCTATTTGCCTTTCTTGGTGGCTGAGCAACTGGAAACTTTAAATCCTCACGCCTGTGTAGCAGTTCAATCGACCACCAGGTCGCCTATCATGCTTGGTGGAGCGATACTCAAGTCTTTGGCATTTAAGGATAATTGTGAGGAAGGTATCGCAAACTTCCTCCACAATGGCTCAATAGATGATTTCGATCGGGTCTTGATCTGCACAGAAACTCCCATTTCTTCCCTTGACCAAGAGCTAGTTCTAGCGCTAGATGCTCAAGTCTTGATTTTTTAGCCTTTGATCGATTTCTATACTGTAGGACTAAACATGACTGCTAATCAGACCGAAATTGGAAAAACTTCTGAGCGAGTAATCGTCTTGCTCGACCTCGATAACAACGTTTTTCAATCAGCTCGTCATTTGAGCTCTAGTGGTGTCACCAAAGCAGTTGCTTATAAGACTACTGGTGAACCGTGTGGATTCATGACACCTGCCCAAGAAACGTTATTTAACTGGCTTAACAATACCGCTCTTATTATTCCAAACACTGCACGTGATACCGCAACTTTTCGACGAGTGCAGCTACCTTTCAAAAGCTACAGTATCTGTTCTTTTGGCGGGGTAATTCTGCAACCTGATGGCAATGTCGAACCGACTTGGCATCGCGTTATATCTGATCGAGCTTCAAGTGTGAAAGCTTCCATTGAGGAGGTCTACGAACATTTGCTTCAGATTGCCACTGCTCGCAGTTTCAATATCAGAGCAAGGCTTGTTAAGGATCAAGACCTAACGCTGTATATCAGCATCAAGCATAATGATCATTTGAATTTTGAATTGGTTGAACTTGGAAAAGCAGCGCAGGATCTTTTGCCAAGAGATTGGACAGTTCACTTCAATGATAACAACCTGGCAATTTTTCCTCAGTTTTTAGGCAAAGAGAAAGCCTGTACTTGGCTCCTTGAAAATCTCATTAGGCCACCGGAAGAGACGGTTGTAATCGGTTCTGGAGACAGCTTTACCGACGTTCTGTTTATGTCGCAGTCGCACTTCGCTCTAATTCCAGCCAAGAGCCAAAATTTCCTAGCTCTTGGACATGTTGCCGCTATTCCCAATTCAAACTTCATCTCACGATGAGCTATTTGATGGGTTGATAGCTTTTCTTGTCGCTTAGGGTTTCAGAAATCGCTCCAGAAAATCATAAATTCAGGATAACCGACATGGACAGTTCAGTTTTGTCTACACATTCTGTTGCTCAAGAGAAACGTCATTTCTCCGGTAGCTATTGCTCTGCCGATGTCAATTTTTTGCTTAAGCCATCCCAGATACCATTTGTCACAGTTGAAGAGAAGGAACAATTGATTCAAAATGGGGCTCATTACTCGTCAATGCTTTCCCGCGAAAAGCTTCCTTCTGAGCCTTACATGCAGCTCTTCTGGGAAGCTATGAAAAACAACGAGGAGCGCTTCTCAAATGACATCGCCACTCTCACGGTTGCGATTGCTGAGCGTATGGCTGGTCAGATTGTTCTAGTCAGCTTGGCCAGAGCGGGCACACCAGTTGGTGTTTTGCTTCATCGAGCGCTTAAGTCAATTGGGCGTGATAGCTGTCATTACGCGGTTTCAATCATCCGCGATAGAGGCATTGACCAAGTCGCACTGGACTATATTTTAGCTCAGGGTCACAAGGCTGAAGACATTGTGTTCGTTGATGGCTGGACAGGTAAAGGGGCTATCGCCACTGAGCTGTCTAAGACTATTGGCCAGTACAACCAAAGTCGCAATGTGCAAATCGATTCAGCCATGGTGGTTGTCGCTGATCTTGCCGGTGTGGCTGGGCTAGCGGCAACATCCGACGACTATCTAATACCTTCAGCAATCCTCAACGGCATTGTCTCTGGTCTTGTTAGTCGCACAGTTTTGAATGATGACTTAATGGCAGAAGGTGACTTTCATGCCTGCTACTTCTATGATGAATACAAAGAGCAAGACCTCTCTTGCTACTTTGTTGACCGCCTCACTCCCGTTGTTGCCAGATACCTGAGTGCAGCGATTGCAGTCTCTGCTGTGCAGCCGTTTGTATGGGATGAGGCAACACGGCAAGCATTAAGGGCTAAGTCAGATGCATTCGTCGGGTTGTCTATGTCTCTGTATGGTGTAGAAGATCGTAATCGGATCAAACCTGGTGTTGGTGAATCTACGCGCGCTCTATTGCGCCGTGTACCAGACCGGCTGATTCTTCGGGAGCGTGGTGTTGCCGCTGTCGCTCACTTAGAGACACTAGCCCATCAGCGAGGTGTTTCAGTCATTGTTGATGAGCAGCTGCCTTATGCTGCGGCTGTAATAATTGCAACTCTTGGCGAAGACTGATTATAAGTAAAACTATCACGTGCTAATGACATGTTTAAGCAAACTCAGATTGAGCTTGGTGCATCTCTTTATGTTCCCCTGACACATTCGGTCGATACAATTGTCGCTATTGCTAATGGCAATAAAATTCATGAACTTCGTTCTGTGATTTTCGACACCGAAGACTCTGTGCGTGAAGATCAGCTCTTTAGTGCTTTGACTAATCTGCAGCTGGCATTGCCGCAGTTCGAGGTGGATGCAAAGATCAAGCGTTTTGTAAGAGTTCGCAATCCGGAGATCCTGTCTATAGTCCTTAGTTTTGAGGCTGTAACAAGGCTTGATGGCTTTGTTTTGCCAAAGGTAACTAGTGCTAATCTTCATGTCTATAGCGCCAGGTTAAGTGACAATGACTCCTTTTTCTTGATGCCTACTTTAGAGACGGCTGAGGCTTTCGATATCATTTCTATGACCAGATTGAGAGAAAGCATTCTTGAGGATCCTAAAATTCGTGAGCGTATTTTGTGTTTGCGCATTGGTGCTAACGATTTGCTCAGCTGCCTTTCATCTCGACGTAACCCTCGTTCTACAGTTTACGACACGGCAATCGGTCATACCATTGGAATGCTCTCTGGTGTCTTTATTCCATACGGAATAGGCTTGAGTGCTCCGGTTTTTGAGGTCATGAATAATCCAGCCCTTTTACAAAAGGAGATCGAGCAAGATCTCGATTTCGGATTATTGAGTAAAACAGCCATACATCCGAGCCAGATTGCTCTAATTGAGGAGGCATATGCAGTCAGCTCAGAGGATTTGAGCGAGGCAAGGCAGATTCTTGATGTCAATGCGCCAGCTGTTTTTCGTGCAAGCGGTGATGATGGAAAGGGGCAGCGTATGTGCGAGCCTACAACCCACGCTAATTGGGCGCGGCTTATTGTTGCGCGTGCTGAAACTTATGGGGTTCGTAAAGCACCAGCCAACAGTGTTAGTCAACTAACGCTAGTTAAGTAATGCTAGTTGGGTATTCGTCGAAGTAGAAATCGCTACTAACTTAAAGTCGTTTCTGTATGTAGAACCATGGCACACACACAAAGTCGGATTTGGCTCAACAAGAATATATCGAGCACCTACAGCGTGCTAAAGCAGTTTCGTGCTGACGTTGATTCAAAGCGTTTCTACCTCATCTGTAGCCATTCTGATGAGCACAACCCAGTTCGGTTGATTGCTGATCACTTTGAGCAAGAGCCTCTGGACTGCGACAATTCTGAGGAGAAATACGTCGCCTATTGTTTGGATTTCGTCAGACGGCATAATGTCAGTCTCTTTCTTCCTGGACGGCGCACTAAAGCCCTGGCACGAGCTGAGTACAAATTTGCTGAGCTCGGTTGTAAGCTTCTGCTCGTTGCCTCAGACCTCAATCTCGCTTTGTTAGATAATAAAGTCAGTTTTTATCGCTCTCTGTCTCTGGGCCTGGCCAACATCCCGTTGTTCGCTTCAGTGACAGATATAGCTGGCTTTAACGCTGAGTTCGATCGTTTAACGGCGCTAGGGAAAGGCGTGTGTTTCAAGCCAGCAGTCGGTATTTACGGTTCTGGTTTTCACTTTATCTCAGCAGATGGAGATGCTCTTGACCGCTTACTGGACGGTGACACAACTGCCTTAAGCATTGACGAAGCACGATTCTATCTCAGTAAGGCAGAGCGTTTCAGAGAGCTAATCGTCATGGAATATCTGCCTGGCGATGAACATAGTGTTGACTGTCTCGCTCAAAATGGTCGTCTGTTAGCTGCTGTTAGCAGATTGAAATCGGAGCTTCCTTATCAGCTCATTGAAGAAAATGATTCGATTTTGGAGCAGGTTCAAGCTCTGACATCTTACTTGTGCTTAAACGGAATTTTTAATGTGCAGTTTAAGGATAATGCAGATGGAGTGCCATATCTACTGGAGATTAATACGCGCATGTCTGGTGGGCTACCTATGGCTGGCCTGGCAGGTGTGAATTTCCTCTACTGGGCTGTAAGAATTGCTCTTGAGCCGACTACAGTCGAGTCGATTCCGTCACCAATTATCGGTCTTCGGGTTAGAGATGTTGGAAGGGCAACTTTGGTTTGAGACCGAGACAGTGACTTCGACTTCTCTGCTGAATTTTCTTGTCAAAAATTGGTACTGAAATATGCAAGAATTTGTTTTCAACTCGGGCGTAACTCTGACAATTGCGATTGGTCTTAGTTTTGCCTTTTACTCGTTGTTTCATTTAGACGAAGATAGTATCCTGTCAAATGCTGTCACCGTCGCTCTCCTCGCAGTCACTTTGTTGATGGGCTATTTCGTTTGTAGTCGTCCTTATCCCTAACCAGACCTTCACTACTGGGCAATACCAATTCCAGACTCTTGTTTCGGAGTCTAGAATTGGTATTGCTATCAACCAGTTCCATTCTTCGTTAGCTTCACTTTTTTTGAAATTATCACTCTATCTTCTAAATTGACCTATGCTTTTGCAAGAGAACAGAGTCGTGTTCTTGCTCTGATTGGAGCTGAGTCTGTGACTGAAACACAAATTTTTTAACTCTTGCTATTAAAAGGAGTAGTAGAGACGTGGCTTTTTTTTCTTAATTTAGTTCGTTTGCTCTCTAGTGAAAGAGAAACTGGAACAGCCGCTATCGATTTTACTGCTGCTGTTCTCAGTTCTGTTTATTTAGCCTTTTTGTTCGCGGCATCGATTTCGCCAAGTTTGACCTCTAATGAATTGACGTTAGAGTCGAGATTTTCTAGAACAATTTTGTTTGATTGCAGAATATCTAGCGCAGCAGTTTTGAATGTGATTACTGAGCGCGGCAGTTCAACTCCTTTTTGGGCCAGGCTATTAGCAAGAGTTTGAGCGAGAGAAAAGCGCGTCCTTAAGTTGTCTAGCTTTGTCAGCAGTGCAGCATTAGAGTCTCTAGCCGCTACAGTTGCTCGAAAGAGTCTAGTGTATTCATTCTGCCATTTTTCAACCTCAGCCTTGAGCTTGGTTTTAGTTTCTATTTTGTTGCCGCTCTTTTGAAGAGTCTGCAGTGCTGACAAAGACTCCCTCAAAGCCTTTAGAGAAGGTGGCGTTTTCGCTAGAGAATCACCAGAGGCACCGCTAATCAAATTTGAGCACGATGCGTGCAACTGAAGTACGTCGACTCTCATTGCTAAGAGTCGTTCAAGGTCTTGTGCCGTTTGCTGCACACTACGAGCAACCTTGTTGACATCTTGCTCTAACAGAGCTTGCTGTCTTTCTACATCTGCGAAATAGGGTTTTAAGTCGTCTTGTAGATTTTCAGTAATTTCAAATGGATTGGATTTCCAACGCTTAGTAGTTGAAACTATTCGGCCTTCTAAAGCAGCAACTTCTGCGATATTCTCCTTGCCGTGCTCTTTTAACCTTAACTTGAGTTGATTAAGCTCTGCCATAGCAAGTTCTCTTTGCGTGTCAAAGCCTAGCCACGCTTTAGACAGTTGAGTGAAGAAATCGCGTAGTTCGGAAAAGTCCGCATTCAAGCGTTGTCGAACGAGCGCTGCACTTGTAAAGTTCGCTTTTTCGGCTTGGTCGAAAACCTGTCTAGACGATAGCTCAACCATTTCTGATGGCAGAGCCACCGAGTTGCCTTCAATTAGTTCCGTCAGCTCCTCAAGGCACTTTCCTCTATTTATGATGGTAATTTGCGAGCTTTTGAGGGTAATCTTTCTGAGATGTTCATCGAATAGAGCCATGTCAGATATCAAACGATTTTCGGCGGCCTTTGCCCTCAGAAAGCGCTCAAGAGTTTTGCCCTTCAACAGACTTCCGTCTCCCGCCAAGCCGTATTCTATTTGACTTTGCAGTTCTAGAATATTGGTGTGAAGTGCATTGCTGTCTGCTTTCCATTCTGTTATTTTTGCATTTACTTGGTCAAGAGTTAAAACCATAGCTTCCTGACTACCTCAGATCAAAAAAAAGTGAACATGTGAGTAAAGACAATAAGAGAGCCTCTTGTGCGGCTCTCTTATTGCCTTTGTTAGGTTAGGTTAGCTTGAAATACGTATCTGGCTAAGAGTCTAAGCTAGAGTCAGACCGTAATCCAGCACAAACTTTTCCAAACCTTCTCGGTAGCCTTGGGAAACGATCTTGAATTTCCACTCCCCGTTGTACCGGTAGAGTTCCGCAAAGTTCACTGAGGTCTCGGTAGAGAAGTCCTCGGATAGGTCGGCACGGACTACCTCAACACCAGTATCTTCGTTGACCAAGCGGATATAGGCATTGTTAACTTGGCCAAAGGACTGTTTGCGTGCTGGTGCGTCATAGATAGAAACTACAAACACGATTTTGGAAATCGCAGGATTGACCTTGCTGAGATCAACCTTGATTGCTTCGTCGTCGCCTTCTCCGGCCCCGGTGCGATTGTCACCCGTGTGGGTCACCGAACCGTCAGGATGGACTAAATTATCAGGGTTGTAGAAAACCAAGTCGTGTTCGTCGCGGCATTTGCCGGAGGCAGTGAGGAGAAAGGCCGAGGCGTCTAAGTCGAAGGCTTGACCGTCAGTGCTTCGTGCGTCCCAGCCAAGACCGACCAAGATTTTATTGAGAGTGGGAGCCTCTTTAGAGAGGTTAATGTTGCCGCCTTTTGAAAGTTGAATTGGCATATGTTTAGGAGTTTTTTACGTTTGTTGATCAGTCGAGATTGATGGTGGTGACCATAGACCTGACCAATTTTTAGGGTCAGGCCTACAGCGGAAGTAGGTTAGAAACCAAGGCCTTCAAAGAATTTCTTGATACCTCCAGCCGTGGCTGAGAAGCCCAAGAGTTTTTTGATCGCTGGAATTAGGTCCGAAATGATTCTGCCGTCGGCGGGCTCGCCAACTGCTGCAACCTTCCACTCACCGTTGTCTCGGTAAATGCGCGCGAACATTATGCCTGTGCTGCGGTATTTTTCCGAGAGTTCGTAGCGGAATAGCTCTTGAGAATCGGCTCGGTTGACAATGCGTACGAAGGCATTTTTAACGGCTGTGAAGCGTTGGCCCCGGTAGCTTGTTACAGTGAGCACGAGGTTCTGAACTTCGGCAGGCAGTGAATTTAAGTCCACCAAAATTTGCTCGTCGTCGCCGTCGCCGCCTCCAGTGAGATTATCGCCAGAGTGGATGATGGACTTGTTCTCACTCTTCTCGTTCCCAAAATAGATCGTTTCAAGGAGTTTTCCCTTGGCGTCGAAGGTTGCGGCCGATGCATCCAAGTCGATTTGTTCCTCATCACCGACATCCCAGCCCAGGCCGAGCAAGATGTTACTTAGTGCTCCACCGTCTGGCTTTTTCAAGGAGACCGCTTGACCTTTGGACAAGTTAATTGCCATATTTCGTGCTTGATTGAGTTTGCTGTTATGGATGAATGTGTCTTGGACGATTCACTAGGCGAGGTTGACACCATAATTGGTGGCGAGACCGGCAAGGCCGTTGGTAAATCCTTGGCCAATTGCCTTGAATTTCCACTCGGTGCCCACCTTATATAGTTCGCCGAAAATGATCGCGGTCTCGAGGGAGTAGTCTTCGCCGAGATCGTAGCGCGCGATCTCTTCTTTTGTATCGGCGTTCAACACCCGCACATAGGCGTTGTTCACCATACCAAAGTTTTGTTTGCGTTCAGCGTATTGGTCGATAGTAGTAGTGATCGCCAC
>CALRQI020000013.1:0-190948 GCA_943370275.1 bacterium Ga0077546
GAGAGAGAGAGACAAAAGAACTAAACCCTCGGCTGGTCCACCGTGATTGCAGCAGAGCCAGACGCAGAAGCCGACAGCCGAGCAAGCTTCTCTTGCAGCGCCGAAGCCTCGGCTTGCTTGCGCTCGGCCTTGACCGTGAGAAAGTCGAACTCGCCGACAGGCCGCTCTTGCCCATCACGCTCGGCAGCGTCGGCAATGAGACGCACGCAGGTGAGCTGCGCCTCGATAGCACAGACTTCAGCCTCGAGAGCGTGCAGCTGACGCGAGACGAAGTTGATGTCGCTGGAGAAATCAGCACCGCGATAGGGCAAGGTCTCGCTGACATTGCGAGCCCTCTGCTCAGCCAATTGGGCGTCGTACTTGACGCTGACAATTTGCTGAGCGCGCAGCTTCTGAGCTTCGGCCGAGAGAGTGACACAGGTAGCGGCGTCGATAGCCTCCTCAGCCGCCAGGGCGAAGGCGCGCTGCTGCAGGGAAGTGGCCCAATTGCAAGCTTCCTGCACCACCAGGTATAGGCTGTGCATGGGAGTGGCCGGCTTGGGCTTGAATTCGAAAATCTTTGCAGTCATAGAAGTTCCTCTAGTCAGTGAATCACAAGAAGATATTGATGGACCGACTATTGCTAGCCAGTCCATCTCAGTTAGCTCAGGCTAGTAGCCGACCGCTCACTTGCTGCTGGTGCTGCTGCTGCTACCCAGGCGGCTGAACACGAAGTTGACCAGCCAGATGCAGAGGCCGGCGACGATGGCAGATTCCCAGCTGCTCACGGTCAGGTAGGTCGGAGCGACATAAGCCATCAACTGCAGGGTGACCGCCGGGACGAACATCTGCAGGCAGAAGATCACGATCAAGCCGATGCCCAGGGTGCCGATGCCGATGATCGCGGCCAAAAGACCGACCAAGAGGCTGAGGCCAACGAAGATCACGCCACAAGCGATGCCCTGGGGCCAGAGGCCGCCGTGAATGGAAACACCAGGAACGACGGCAGGGAAGACGTAGGCGAAGAGGAGAGCCAGGATGATGATACGAGCGATGAGTTTCATGATGTACTTTCGAGGTGAAGTTGAAGGGCGGTGAAAGAAGGGAAGGGAGGGACTGAAAAGAAAGTGAGAACCACTAGCCGGACGAGCCAGCCTTAGAGCTAGTCGAACTTGCGATTGGGAAAACCGACGATGCCCAGTGGTTGCAGAATGCCAGCCAGCACCAGCGGCAAGCCGCCACTGCAGAGCAGACTGACCAGAAGCGGCCACGCCAGCGACCACTGATGAACGAAGGATGCCGCCACCGGCCCCAAGCCGTAGCCGACGCCGAAGGCGATGTACCAGCCCAGCATCTTCTTCAGCGGCATGCGCGGGAAGCTGAAGGGAGGGAAAGGTAACGGCATGATCACGCAGAACAAGACGTGCGCCCAGACGATGCCGCCGATGCCAGTGACCAGGGCCGCGGCCATCAGCGAATCGGTGAACAGACTGGCGCCGAAGAAGAGGGCCACGCCAGCGAGACCATTGGGAACAGCGATCAGCGAGCCACCACCGACGATGGCAATGGTATTCATGACGAATGCGTACCAGTTCATTTTGCTTCCTAAAGTTGGTTGTTGAGATTGAGAAGAGCTAACCAGAGCCACGGCTGACTCTGGTTCCGATCGGGCTTGCTAGGAAACCTGCCCAGCAACATCCCGCAGCAGCAGCAGGCCGGCCGTGCCACTGTTGACCACATCGGGGTTGGCCATCAAGTACGCCCCCATCTTGCTGGCGGCAGCTGCGGCAGCCTCGTGGTTGCCCCGCAACAGCTCGCTGCGATAGAGCCAGTAGTAGGCATAGGCCTTGGAGGCACCGCGATAGCCTTCGACACCCTCCAGCATGGCCACGGCCGACTGAGCCGCAGCGTGAGCGGGAACGACGCTGCCACAGCGAACCAGGGCCTCGGCCAGACGCACAGTCAACTTCATTGACTTGACGCTACCAGGCCCAACGAGACGGTCATAGCCCGCCACCGCAGTCTCCAGATGCAGAGCCGCCTTGTAGCCATCCAGGCGGATGAGCTGGAGCAGACCGAGGCGCTCGTGCACAAAGGTCAATTGCTGCAAAAGGCGATAGTTCTCGCCCGGTTGCGCAGCCAGCACTTCGAGCATGGCCAGGGCAACGCCGTAGTGCAGCACGGCCTCATCGGTAGATCGGGCCGATTCAAATTGTTGAGCCTTGAGGGCGATGGCCTCGGATTGGCTCAGCAGGCTCTGGATGGAAGCCTGGATGGAAGTCTGGTTGTTCATTTTCTGTTCCTAGTGTTTCGTGTTTTAACTTGCTAGAAGCAAGGCCAAGCCCGGGCTTGACCCTGCCTCTTTTCTAACTGAGCGATGGGAGGTCAGGCCTCGGCGGCAGGAGGCAGAGCCGGGGCGCGGAAGTTCAGAGTCTGGGTTTCGGGATCCCACCACGCCGGCGCCGTCGCTGGGTCGAAAGTGAAGTCGATCTTGGGCCGGCCCATGGCGTCAAGCAAGCTGCGTGCGACGGCACTTGCATCGAAGGTCGACTCCACAGGCTCATGATCGCTTTGCGGCGGCGGGGTGAAGAAGGGATAGTGGCTGAAGAAACTGTTGTTGCTCATTGCTTGCTTTCGTTGATGGAGAACTACTGACTAGAAGTCAGCGCCGGCCGCCGCGCCCTGAGCGCATCTTGGGCACCAGCCAGAGAGCGGCGAGTACCGAGCCCAGCAGCGAGCCCAGAGCAGCCGCAGTGCCGAGCCAGAAGCCGGCGGTGATGGTGATGATGGCAGTGACCACCAGCAGGATGATCAGATCGCGGCTGCTGGTATCTTGGCCAGCACCACCGCCGGCGACACCACCCATGAGGAAGATGGTGATCAAAAAGCGGACGACGGCGAAAAGCGCGAAGCCGGCCAGGGCGAAGAGGATGAAGAAGACGAAGTCGAATGAGTTCATGTTGATTCCTGGAAGTTGAAAGTGGAAAGCATTCAGCCTTGCGGCTGAACGACGGGGTTGTAGACCGGCACAGCGTTCTTGGCCAAGAGGCCTTCGGGCTTGAGCACAATCACGCCAGCCGCAACCAGCACACAGGCTTCTTGAACCGTGAGCTGGTCGATGCGACGGGTGAAGTCGAAGGCCATGCCGAGCTCGTTGCGGAAGTGACGCAGAGCCTCCTTGACCGTGGCAGCCCCGATCAGCGCGGCATGATCATCGGCCGCAAGAGCGGAGTAGGCGACCACCTTCCAGAACCAGTGCAGGTTCGGCATGGTGAAGAGGAGGGCGATGGCCTCGGCGCTGAAGAAGGTCGGCAGCACCTGGTCGTCATTGACCGATTCGACGCCACGAACACGCATCGCCAGCCGGTAGATGTTCAGACCAAGCATCTGCGGGGTGAGCGGCTGGCTCCAGTTGCGGCTCAAGGCGTGTTCTTGCTGAGCGATGGAAGCGATCTGGTAGAGTTGAACGGAGAAGGAAGTGGTCATTTGAGCTCCTTGCGCATAGGTAAAATTAGGACAGACTGAATCAGCAACAACTAGTGCCCAGCTGCATTTCAGCCTTCTGCTTGCGGCTGAAACATGACATTGAAAACTAGCTCGACATCTTTGACATGCTCGAAGTCGCTGCTCTTGAGCAAGATCACACCTTCGACCACCCGCACGGCCATGTCGAAGGGAGAGAGTTGCGCCATGGGCTTGTTGAGGTCATACACAGACGACCGCCGAGCACGAAAGCTAGCGATCACCTGACGAATGTTGACCTCATCGATCAGGCCGCCGTCGGCAGCTGATGCGGCAGAAGAGACCACGCTCCAGAACCAGAAGTTGTTCGGCAAGGTCATGAGCACCTCCTCCGCCCCGGCGGTGAAGAAGGTGGGGAAAGCCAGCGAACGCTCGAGCGAAACCACGCCGCGCTGTTGCCGCGCCACATCCCAGATTTCATAGTCACTCTTGAGAAGAGAGACGTCTTGCCAGTAGTTGCGCTGCTCGAAGGAACGAGTGCGTTCGAGGCGGGCGAGTTGTTCGAGATTCAGACCAGAACCGTCAGGTTGATTCACAGTTTTTCCTTTTTGCACATGTAGATGATGATGCCCAGAGGCGAGAAGGCGAGCAGCGCCACTACCGGAACGGTGAACAGCGTAATGAAGAAATCCATGACTATTCTCCTTAATGCTGAATCAGCGCTGGCGGTGACCGCAGCTCTAATTCAGTCGATGAGAGCCAACCCGGGGCACCAATCGGTACCAGCTGCACCGAGGAAAGTGCAAACACCACGCTTGCGAACAGCTGCGCGCTCAGCGGCAATGGCAGCCAGGCGTTCGGCCGATTCGGGCAGGAGCTTCGCGGCGACGGCGAGGTTCTTCTGGATTGAATCCTGAAGCATGAAGATCTGACGCGAAAACAGCGCTTCAGCGCGCAGGTCGCCGTCGGCGAAGGCCGTGCCTGGAAAGCAAGTGTGCGCGTTCCAACGCAACGACAAAGGCATAGCCGGTTTGCTGTGCAAGAGATAGTTCTGGGCGTAGGCAGCCGGGAAATCGCAGTCTTTCACTCGGTGCAGATGTTCTTCCACCTCGGGGCCGAAGTGAGCGAACAGCTGCACCAGAGAATTCTCGGCACAACCAAGCTCAGCCACAGCCAGAGCTACAGACTCTGCGTCGATCGGCGTTTGGCGATTGTCGTTCAGTCTTGCCAGAAGCAGCTTGTAGCGCTTGTGCAGCGAAACAAATTCAGCGAGATAGAACGCCATTTGTTCGATAATCATGCGAGCCTTTCGGGATTGATGAACTGGAGAAGTAGCGCAATGCAGAATCTAAGAAACTGCAACGGCTAACCACTCAACAGCAAGCTGTCGAGAAGAAAGAGTTCGAACGGGGGTGTATTAGTTTTCTAAAGAGTTACTTGTTTTTTTCAGAATTGTTGAGGAGATATAAAAATCACCCTAATTAAAGCCCCTATTGCTAATCAACTATGGGAAACTCTGCGTAGTCTCCGGACTGAGAAGGTACTAGCAAATCGATACTCGCTTGACGGCGCTAGCAGAGTGGGCGAAAGGCGCACAGAAAGCCACAAGCAGGAAGAAGGAGAAAACTTGCAGAGCTAGAGCAAGTACACAAAAGCCTGTCCACAGCATTAGTCGCCGCCAGACGTTACAAAGAAAAGCAACTAGCGCAGCGATACTACCCGCGGTGGCACTAAGCAAAAAGCCACACAGCGAAAGCCTTAGCTATCGAAGTGCAGCAATAAATTCGATCCCAAAGACCGATCCGAGATATTTAACACCACCAGCGGTGCAACCATCGATGTTGCGTGTGACTACAAGATCAGATCGCTAGAGCGGAATTACAGACAATCTAGTCGATCAAGTTTGGCAATTTGGGGGCACAAACCACTTATTTTGAGAGGTCTGCCGGCTCACCGGTCATTGACCCTCTTTCCCTTAGCCAATACGTCAGCACCACACTTACTGCACTTATAGTAACCCTCAAGGGCAGTGCCGCAAACCGCACAGTCATCATTAGTTTTGCTGAGGGAGTCTTCAGGGGCAATCTCAATTACTTTCCAGCTACCAGTAACAAAGCCAGTGGCGCAAGCCTGTAGATGCTTAGCTTCATCTTCCCGATGGGTTTGGCGCAGCAAATTTGCATAATTTTGCAAGACTTTCACAGTATCAGCGTGGCCAGCACCCTGAACTTTAGTGCGAATTGCCAGGCAGCGCTTGTAAGCATTTTCGGCTTCTATCATTTTTTTGTGAACGAAATAAAGCATGGCAATATTGCCAAGACAAGTAGCAACAGTAAGATGATCTGGACCGTACATCTTCTCGTAAATATTGCAGCTCTCCAGTGCGCTCTTTTCAGCAGCACCATAATTGCCACAGTAATAGTAACAGCGAGCGAGGCTATCAGCCGATTCTGCCACAACCGTATGGTTAGGACCAAAGACTCTCACCTTAGCCTGATGTACTTGTTCTAGCAGCGGAGCCGCTTGCTGATTGCGATCTTGAGAACCTAGCGCCTTTGCTAAAGCTTCTAGGGTAAGACAGAGACGATGATCTGTTTCACCAAATGATTGGGCGATTTCAAGCCCCTTGGCCAGGCGCTCTTCTGCTTTGGCCCAATCACCGACAGCCAAAGCCTCTTGGCCGGCTTGATAGAGTGGTTCCCACAGAGCCATTGCTTCATCCGCAGACAAAACTCTAGGCGCTACCGGCGCTGCCGCTGGTGGCTTCAGCGCTTCAAAGCGACCGGTCTTGGACCACTGCCGAGCGGTCACAACTGCTGGAGCGGAGCCCTTGTTTTTCAACTTGAGAATGACATCGTCGTAGGTGGCTTGTAATTTCAGCACATCCGGATGCCCTAGGCCAAGAATGCGCTTCTTGATGTTGAGAGCCTTGAGAAGAATTGGCTCTGCCAGCTCCTCTTTCTGCATAACCACATAAAGCAAGCCAAGGTTCGCCTGCATGCCAGCCACATCAACGTGTTCAGAGCCGAACACCTTGGTATAAATTACAACCAGTTCCTGGGCCATAGGCTCAGCGTCTTTAAACTTTTCTTGAAACCATAAGCATTCACAAAGTCGCTCCAACGACAAAGCGCGCCGGCGATCTGTGGGGCCAAACTCTTTGCTTTCCTCTAGGGCTGCATACCAGAGATTTTCGGCATACTCGTACTTGCCCTCCGACTGAGCTTTCTCGGCCGAGTTCTTATAATTCTGCCAGCGATCTTTCATTGCCAAGATAGTAAGCCCAGTAGACAATCTATTACATAGTTACCACTCTTTGCTGAGATTTCACTGCTTTTCAGCTCTTCGTAAAGTAAATAGGCACTTGGAAATCTTTATTTGACGGCCATAACCCTTGATCAAACCGGTTAGATCTTAATAAACTAAGCACTACATTCTGGAGGCGGTCAAATGGACGAGGAAAAATCTTCACCAAGCTTGAGTGAACAGCTAAACGCGATTCCGACGCCTTCCACTGTGAAGAATCAGGGTGCCGGTGCTATTGGCAGTCCGGGCCGAATAACAAATTCTGGCATGGCTTCACAGTCGCCAGGGCGAGTAACAAATTCTGGTATGGCTTCGCAGTCGCCCGCCCAACCAGAAGCGCAGCAGCAAAGCGGGGACGTGCCCCAATGGATGAAGAATTACGCTTCTTATCAGAACAACGGCACCCCGGCGCCAACCAGTAGCAACAGTTATCAGACAACAGCACCAGCCGGCGCCACCTCTCAAGGTGGCGGCTATCAAATCATAATGGTTGTCATGATTTTGGCTTGCGTGGCTGTCTTTGGCTTCCTCTATATCAACAAAGACAAAGCACCGGCAATGCCGCCACCCGCTCCAGGTATGCCTGGGTCTGTGAGCAGCCCGCTTGCACCTTCAACAAGCACGCCAACTCCAAGCTCTAACTCTGTGCCAGCTTCTACCGTGCAGCAGACAAACCCAATACCGCAATTTAATCCGGCTGCAGCACCGGTTCAAGGTCAACCACTGCCGCAAGGGCAAGCAGTTGATCCCAACCAACCTCAGCCCGCTGCAGGCACCACCTATCCAGCTGGAACAACCTACCCAGGCGGCACTACCTACCCAGGTGGAACAACCTATCCGGGCGGTACAACCTACCCTGCTGGAACCACTTATCCAACCGGAGCTCCAGCTGGAACGCCCGACCCTAATGCAGTGCCCGGAGCAACACCTGGAACAGCGCCTGGTGCGGTTCCAGGCCAATAGTTGGCAGAGTTAACTAAGAGAAGCACGTGACACCAAATGCGAGGTCACGTGCTCTTTATTTAAAGGCATCCAAAAACTGTTCAACATTGCTATTCATAGTTTTTGAGTCATAGAGCACGTCAAATTCTGTCGTTACAGCCTTGAAGTTCGTTGGATAAACAAAAAGCACAGGCTGTGCGGGAACAGTCTTTATTATTTTAGTAAAAACCAAATGCATGTCACCCCCCTGAAGAAAATTCATTCCTTCAACTCGGCGCGATCGACCGTGTAAGGTAAAACTCAAAGGCACACCAGCTGTTTGGGGCAGGTCTAAAGTGCGCTGCAAAATATGGCAAGCTTGAGGGGCCAAACCATCAACTTCTGCCGTCACTAAATGACCAGAAGCGCCACCAGCTTTTGCCACCAAGTGACCATTAGGTAAGAGTTCAGCCAAAACGAAATCATTACAACGCCGTCCGTCGATAACGGGAGAAGCAACTTTCAACAAGTGCTCAGCAGGAATCCAGTCAACATCCTTGCCATGGTTCCATACAGGGTGATGGCTAATCCACTGCTGATAAGGCATCGCCAGGCCTTTCTTGGTAACGCTGTTAAACAAAACCACCCGCCAGGTCGGCGCTCTTGCCACCAAATAAATCTTGTCATTGCCAATATTTATGCGAACTCCCTGGCTGGTCAAATAGCTCTCAGCCGCGCCGACAGAAACCGCAGACTGTTTGAGATAGAGAGTCTTTTCCGCCGCGGCAACAGAATTTGTGGCGCTACAAAAAAGTAGTAAGACGCCAAGCGCTCGTGAGAGCAGACTCCGGCTCTGACTGAATAAATTCGAATCTACTGCGGTCGATCGGGGAGGCAATCAAATTTTCCTATTTATAAACAATTGGACAAAACTAGCAGAACTATTATCACACCACCCCTTCGGGGTTTTATTTCTCAAAAGCTAGCGCTAGCTTCAGACAATAGTGAAGGGTGTTTTAGGCTTAAAAACTTCAAGCAGCTTGAACAGCAAGCCTTTACGCGGTTAGGTTTACTTGCCATTTATTCCAAATCTACCAGCCAAATACTTCCAGCCCCAATCACCTAACTTCACCCCAGCTACGTCTTTACCCACTCGGAAGCTCACTTGAACCGACTGGTAAAAACAGCTATCAACGGAAAACCAAAGGAAACCCATATGACCCCTCAACCTACTACCAAACTGTCACTACAGGTTGGTGCCAAGGTAGCTATTTTGCAGCACAAGCACCTCAAATGTGCCGCCCATGGCTATGTGCAGTTCATCAACGGCGCCTACATCTCGGTTCGCGCCGAAGATGTCGAACCGGTCGAAAGCGACGCCTGCGAGCGAACTTTCGAACTCTACCCGAACGAATTGCGGGTCGTGGCCAACTACCAACATCCGCGCTTCCAGTTCGGTGCCGTAGTTCGCATCAAACAAATCGAATGGCTCAATGTCGCGCCAAAAACCCACGGCGTAGTCATCGGAGTTGAAGCGGAGCGTATTCTCATTCAGCCAGTGGGCGCCCACAAGAGTGCCATCATCTCGCTGCGCCCAGAAGCGCTTGAACTAGAAGCCAATGAGTGCAATCAAAGTGCTCAAGCCGTAGCCCAACAATCTTCGATTTTGGCTGTTCTGGCTGCCCTCGGTGGCTCTGCTACCATTTCTCAGCTGACAACCCTGCTGGCCACCCAAGTCGGACTGGGCAGCAGTGCTGAGCTCGAACAACAGCTAGCCGTACTGACCAACCAAGGCCGAATCACCTTGACTGAGAACCGTGCCCAGGTCAGACAAAGCGGTGACCTTGCCCCTAGCGTTCCCAAGCTCAACCAGGACGGCCTGAGAGACGCAATCGAGCAGCTGGAAAAAGCCAGGGCAAACCTGGCCGAAGCCGTACGTCAAGCGACACTGGCTCAAACTCTCTAGGGCATAACTAGCGCCCATATTAGCTAGCGCTAATTAAACTAGTTGATCTAATTTTTCAGAGCCCTCTGATACGCCATCAGGGGGCTCAAGATCCTTGCCTTGTGACCCTTGAGCCAATTAGGGTCGAATCATATCTCTCTCAATCTTCCAATAGGCCTTTAGCTATCAGCATCTAAAGCAAAACACTCTTTCATCGCTCGTTAGCTCCTGCACGCGCAGTGCATGCCAATTCTTTCTATTTTTCCACCTGCTATCAGCGGGTCTCTTTAACTGGAGGAAATTATGATCAAACCAACGGATCTACAGAACATTGTCTCCGCCATCGTTGCCCTCGATGCCGCCCAAGATAAGCTCTATTCCATCGCCGGCGGCAGCATCGACAGCGGCAACGCCAAAGCTGCTCGCATGACCAGCCAGCAGCGTCTCGACTACTTCCGCTCGGACGAATTTCGCCACTGGGTAGCCTGCGAAAAGGCTGCTGGTCGGCAAGTTTTCTGGCTCAAGGACGTCGACAAAACCCAGGGCGCCGGTGACATCTTCACCTTCTTCTTCAAGTGGCGGGCCGACAACGGCAAGTTCACCGAGAAGCAGCTGGCAGTGATCGCCGACTACTTGGAACAACGCCAAAACCAACGCCAGAACCAGAGCAACCAGCAAGCTCCCATGAGCTGGCCGGCGCGCATGCTTGCTGGTATCAAGAAAGTCTGCCAGAGCATCGGCAAGAACAAGCCGACCACCAACCTCGGGCCTCATGAAGCTCTGCGTCTGTGGCTCAACAAGGAAGCCGGTGGTGATGGCATCGCCATGATGGACTTCTGGACCAACATCTACTGGCCCAGCCAAGTCGGTCTCTCCAAGGCCGAAAAGCTGGCCCAAGTGACTGCCTTCGCTCCGCTGTATGCCAGCAAGGCCTACCCTGATGTGAAGGAAGAAAACGAGCTGCTCACTTCCCTCGGCGTCACCGTGGTCATCGTCTCCAACGGCGACCAGGAGCTGGCCATCGCCGTTGCTCCGATTCTCGGCGTCAAACCCGAAAACGTCGTGGGCTCGCACTTGATCTACGATAAGAGCGGCATGTCCACCGGTGTCAATCACAGCTACGAGGTCGGTGGTGAAGAATGGCACTCGAAGCCGCAGCCGGGAAAGCCGCTGAGCTTCCACTACTGGCTGCACGTCAATCGCGCCCGTTTCGGCTGGTCGCGCATCGACGAACGCAAGTTTGTCATTGCTGGCCGCGATGGCGACTCTGCCTCCACCGACGGTGGCATGATGATACTGATGCACCCCTGTGCCATCGGTAACTTCATGATCAACACGCCAGGTGAGCCGGCTCGCTTGGAAAAGTTCTTGGCCGTGGCCTCCAAGTACGGCTGGACTGTCGGTCAGTTCATCACCCTCGACCACAGACCATCCAAGACTGGCTACCGTCCGGACTGAGCCTCGAGAACTTAGAGCTGAGAACTCAGCTCTGAGACCGAGGCCAAGTCACAAACACAACAAAAGGGGGGTCAGTTCATTTAGAACTGGCCCCTCTCTTTGTTTTCTTCAATTATCTCTAGCCACTAACTCCACACAGTTCAGTACAAAAACATTTTTTTTGCTTCACTATCTACGGTTTTTTATAGTAAAACAAAAGCTGTATCAAATCCACTTAAGAATGGCTGCAATAAGGGCGGATGGCAGGTCTGATTTGCTATGATTGCCCCATGAAAACTGCAAAGTTGAGAATTGCAAAGTCAAACCTTTCCCTCGCGAGAGCGACTGAATCCTTGAGGGCCGCGGCCTTGGTTTATTCTCTGCCGTTTTTGGCGGCAACAATTTGTCTACCCACTGCCGCGCAATCAAACAACCACCAGATAAGCCATACGGGCAACCGCCCCTTCGAATGGCCTACTAATCAGAATGGTCACACTAGTCACAATGCTCACCCAACCCAGAGCAAAACAAAGCCTGCTGCCATGCCCAAAGCCCATGCCGTAGCAAAAATTGAACCCACAGTAACCTTCACCAAAACACCGACAATCGAACGCATTGTTATCTCAACCGACAGATTGTTTGACCCAGACCAAACCACAATCATGCCCGGTGGCGAGGCTGCACTGAGCAAAATGGTCGAACACTTAAGCCGCTGGCGTGAGCATCCTGTTGTAATCGAATGTCACACCGATAGCTTTGGCTTCGACACCTACATTCGCAAGCTCAGCCAAGAGAGGGCGGAGCGACTGCGCGTCTGGTTCCTGCAAAGGGGCTTACTCGATGATGTTCAAGTTACTGCCATCGGCGTAGGCAAGGGTCATCCCATTGCACCCAACCAAACACCTGATGGCAAAGACAATCTGGTCGGCATGGCTGCCAATCGGCGCATAGAGATTATTGTGGACAAAACTAAAGCCATCGAAGTAGCGGTGCTCGACCCCATTCATCAATCAATCGAAGAGCCATCAAATACCCCGCCCCCGGCTCCTATAGCCGAGAAGCAAGACTGGACACCACCTGACGAGCGCGATAGCGGGGACCTCATTAGAGAAGCCGATACGGCAAACTCTGGAAACCACGAGCCAAACCCTATTATCGACAGCCTCCCCACCCAAGAATCGGCGCAAAAGCCCAGGGGCACGCAAGACTCAACCTCCCAAGCCGCCCCAGCCAAAGTAACCACAGAAGAGCAGCAGAAGCAGCACGAATGGGATCACAAAGAGTTTGGTGTCTGGCGCGAAGACAGATAAACCACTCAGTCAATCACAATTGCTAACCGTGCGACCAAAACAATGATTCTTCGAGAGTCAGGCAACTAGAATTGACAAGTTGCAGCAGCTCCAGGGCTTTGACATACTTCTCGCGATTGTCTGGAAAAGCTTGCAACAAGCAGCTGTGAAGCAAGCTATCGCTCTCAATACAGAATCTAATTTTGGCCTTCCATGATTTCAGAGACTCCGCACTAAGGTGTTTATCCAGGGTCTTCTCATACTCAGACAACAAACCCTCAACCACTTCTCTATTAGCACTCATGTAGCTAATTAGCTCTTGAGCTATGTCAGCGTTGAGATAGTCGAGCATGCGCAAATAAACGTAAAAGGAAATTTTACCGGCCTGGGACAAGCTAGCCTGAGAGCTAGAGCTATTCTCGCAATGCAGTTTGTGCTGCATTATCAATTTCATACCGTCTCGGTAACTGAGCGCGCCCGACTCAATTCTTCTAGCAATACTTGATACCACAAACAGCTTTTGTGGAGGCAAATTAGAATAGAGATAAAGCATATCAGCCAGACCGCGACCGCTTGTTACAGCGGCAGTGTGATAAGTCTGAACATCTTCAACGTTAACTAATTCAGCGTCAATCAAAAGACGAGACAAAATACGACTGGTTTTACTTAATGCCTGCGAACTGACTCTCAGCTTGCTCGCTTCTTGCAAAGCGTCAGCTAAAACAATTTCGCCTTGCCTCAAACGCTTCTGAATTTCGAGCACTTTATCAACAGTTGCTTGTTCCAAAAAATCGAAAGAAACAATCGCTTTACCAAGGGGAAGACAAGCTGAGTTAGCGCGCTCTAAAGCTTTATCTACTAGCTCAGGTGCAAGTAGACCAGCCCCCTTAAGCAACTCACCAAGGCGAATGCCTTTGCTATCTTCGCAATAGAAGCCAAGGGTCAATAAGGCGTCGTTGAAAGACCATCTGCGACGCTGCACAAGGGCAACCACTGCTTGACACTCATCAACAGTGAGGAGCTGATCGCTAAGCATCCATTGAGCTTGAACACAGGCTTTAAGAACAACTGGTGAAATGATTTCTTGAGCTACCAAAGCTTGACCAAGCGGACTGCCTGTCTCTTTCGCAAAACGCAAAGCGCGTTCTACTTCAGTAGCAGAAGTCAGCTTTAGCTCTGTGACAACCTCACCCAACATCAAAATCGGCATTTGACAAGCTTATCCATGTACTAGAACGATTACTTTATCTTACCCATTCAAAATCTATATGTCTCAAACTAACAGATAAATTACAAGTCGACGCACAGCAGATAACTACTTGATACAGTATAAACAAAATCGCAAATAGAAATCAGAGAAGGAAGCTGAAAGAACAAGACACAAGCAAAGGAACAGGGCTATTAGTGGCGGTGTTCCTTGACTGTCTAGAATCCGCGCAAAGAGGCAAAAGCCCGGTAGCAGAAGCCGCTAATGCCGCCGATTGCACTCATCAAGACGAGCATGGTCATGATCACTGTGAAGAAGCCAACGAGATTGACGAGGGCGAGTAGGGCAACGGTGCCGATGACAGCGCTAAAGATTTCCAGGATTGTCTTCATTGGCTTTAGTCCACTTCTTCTGTTGGGATTGAATAAATAACTTGGCAAGGAAAAAACGGTGCCTAAATTCCTGAAAGAATTCAGGCACCGCTGGTGACACCAGAGCAAAACTGAGGACTTAGCTCCAGATGATTGAAACATCACGGAGCTTGATCAATTCTGGCTTCTTAGTTCAGAGCGTTATGCCCTGCTGCTTAAGCAAAAAGGCATACTCGAAGGCCACGTCTTTCAGGGCATCGAAACGCCCCGACTTGCCACCGTGCCCAGCCGCTTCAAGCGATATCTTGTAAATCAGCGGGTTGCTATCAAGCTTAGTGGCCCGCAGCTTAGCTGTGTACTTCGAAGGCTCCCAGTAAGGCACCTGACTATCGTAGAAAGCCGACTGCACAAGCATAGCCGGATAATGCGCTGCCTGAATGTTCTCGTAGGGCGAGTAAAGACGCATATAGTTATAGTCGTCCTCGACCTTAGGGTTGCCCCACTCTTCGAATTCGGCCACGGTCAGTGGCAGAGCTTCGTCGAGCATGGTGTTGATGACATCGACGAAGGGCACGTCGACGATGGCGGCCTTGAACAAGTCGGGACGCAGATTGAGCACTGCCCCCATGAGCAAGCCACCGGCACTGCCGCCTTCGATGCTCAACTGCTCGCGGCCGGTGTAACCCTTGGCGATCAGATGCTCAGCGCAGGCGATAAAGTCGGTGAAAGTGTTCATCTTCTTGCGCAACTTGCCGTCATCACGCCAGGTTTCGCCCATGTCGCCGCCGCCGCGAATATGGGCGATGGCATAGATATAGCCGCGATCGAGCAGACTGACCCGAGCGCTGCTGAAGCCCGTAGGGATGGTGATGCCGTAAGAGCCGTAGGCATAGAGGTGGCACTTGCGGCTGGCGCTGAGGTCACCCTTGTAGACCAAAGAGACGGGCACGAGAGTGCCATCATTAGCGGTGGCAAAGATGCGCTCACACTTGTAAGCAGTGAGATCGTATCCCTTCACCTCTTGGGTCTTGAGCACGGTAGTAATGCGGCTTTCGAGATCGTACTCAAAAGTCGATGGCGGCGTCACCATCGAGTTGTAGCTGAAGCGATAGACCGCCGTATCAAACTCGTGATTGGCCGCACCAGAAACCGCATAGGCTGGCTCGGGAAAGTCGATGTAGTGAACCGCACCAGTCGACAATTTCTGGATGCGAATCTTGCCGAGACCCTGGTCGGTCTCGAAGACAATCAAGTAATCGGCGAAGACATCCACACCCTCGATCTTGACACCGGGCCGATGTGCCAACACTTCCTTCCACTTGGACGGCGAGCGGGCGGGGGCCTTGAGCAAGCGGAAATCTTTGGCTTGCTCATTGGTGAGAATGTAGAAGTTCTTGCCGTCATCGTCGACTTCATAGGTGACCATGTGCTGCTGCGGCAGAATCAGCTTGAACTTCGAGAGCGGCTTGTCGGCTCGGATATAGGCCGCCGAAGCGGTGGTATGGCTGGAGGTGTTGAGATAGATGAAGGCTCCAGTGCGCGTCTTCGAGACGTGCACTGCAAAGAACTCATCCGGCTCTTCACAAACAAGCTCATGCCCCTTGTTGCCGACCTTGTGCCGATAGAGACGGTTGGAGCGCTTGGTGACGGTGTCTTCGCTGGTGTAGAAAAGAGTCTTGTTGTCGTTGGCCCAGACCACCGAGGTGACGCGCTCGGCCGTGGAAGAAAGCACTTTGCCTGTGCGCAGATTCTTCACCACCAGGGTGTACTGGCGAAAGCCCTTGTTATCGTAGGTATAGGCGACGAAATTGCCACTGGGGCTGAAGGCCACCGAACCAAGCTGGAAGAACGAGCTGCCCTCGGCCAAGACATTGACGTCGAGGATGATCTCTTCCGGGCTGCCTTCTTTGACGGCACGGCGGCAGGTGATGCTGTACTGCTTGCCCTCCTCAGTGCGAGAGTAATAGAACCAGCGACCACGGCGGGTAGGAACAGTCTGATCGGCTTCCTTGATGCGTGAGCGCATCTCCTGGTAGAGAGCCTCTTGCAGGTCGACGGTGTCTGCCATGTAGGATAGAGCGTGGGCATTCTCGCCTTCCAGGTGAGGAATCAGATCGGGGTCCTGAACAGGCAGATTGCGCATCCAGGCGTAGTCATCGACCACATCACGGCCGTGCAGGCGGACCACATGGGGCACTTTCTTGGCCACGGGAGGAGCAACAAGATTGACGTTAGCGGCCTTAGGTTTGTTCACTGAAGTCATGGAATTCCCTTTCATTACTTCGCAGTATTTCAGTTAAGCCTAGCAGCTCGTGCACCCGGAAGCTCAATCTTCAGAGTAGCTGCTCTATGTTGCGACAGTTCATCTCTCCAGAAACTACTCACCCCGAAACTTACTCACCACGGCTTATAGACCTCACAACGCTCCCGGTGACAGAGTCACAGAAGAAAGAAGTTGTAGTACGCAGTTTTAGGGCGCGAGCGATTTAGTACCACGGTTTACATAAGAGGAGAGATAGAGTTATCTTTGACCGTTAGAGCTATTGAGCACGATCAAGTAATCTGATGATAGTAGGTAGGAAGGCGCCAAGAAGCTTTTCTCAGCTCCACACCCATTCACTAGCCACGTTAACCCTGGCACCACCAGTAGTGTCAAAAGGAAAGCACGAAAACTAAACAATCAGAAGTCGTTCGGCGTAAATAACAAGGCGAGCAAGCGCTCAAACAGGTCTTATAGAGCGAGCTTACACCAGCGCATGTAATCGATTTGTTAACTTGCTAAGAGGCCGTCTCTGTTTTGACAAAGACGGCCTCAACTAAACTATGAATTGCTGCTGAGAAGAACTTAGAGCCCTAACTGTCTAGCAATTAGCAGTCGTTGAATCTCAGAAGTACCTTCGCCGATTTCGCAAAGCTTAGCATCGCGCAAGAAACGCTCAGCTGGGAAGTCAACGATATAACCGTAGCCACCGTGAATTTGCACGCAGAGGTTGCAAACCTTTGAAGCCACTTCAGAAGCAAAGAGCTTGGCTTGTGAGCCTTCCAAAGTGACACGCTTGTGGTGGTCTTTCATCCAGGCAGCATGATAAAGCATCAAACGAGCAGCACTAAGCTGAGTAGCCATATCGGCCAAATAAGCCTGAATCATTTGGAACTTACCAATGGGCTGACCAAAAGCTTCACGCTGTTTGGCATAACTCAAGGCGGCATCAAAAGCGGCCTGACCGATTCCAAGGGCTAGAGCACCGATAGAAAGACGACCACCTTCAAGAGTTGTAAGGGCCTGTTTATAGCCTTCACCTTCCAGACCAATCAAATTCTCTTTAGGAATTTTGCAGTCTTCAAAGGTCAAACTAGCTGTGGGGGAGCCACGCATGCCCAATTTCTTCTCTACCTTACTGACAAAGAAACCTGGTGTGCCTTTTTCTACAACAAAGGAAGAAATACCTTTGCGACCCTGACTTTTATCAGTCATGGCCATGATGATGGCAACATCGGCATCAGTAGCGTTAGTGATGAACTGCTTAGTACCGTTCAAAACATAGTGATCACCAACCAACTTAGCTGTGGTTTTCTGGGTAGCAGCATCCGAACCGGTACCTGGCTCAGTCAAAGCCCAGCAGCCAATGTATTCACCAGAACAAAGCTTAGGCAAATACTTTTTCTTCTGCTCTTCAGAGCCAAAGAGATAGAGCGGATTAGTGCCAAGGGAGATATGAGCAGCATAGCTCAAGCCAGTGGAGCCGCAGGCGCGACCGATTTCTTCTACAGCGATTACATACGAGCGATAGTCGGCGCCAGCGCCGCCGTACTCGGCACTGATGGGGAGACCAAGATAACCAAGCTTGCCTAGCTCTTTGAAATTCTCAATTGGGAAACGAGCGTTTTGATCAACCTCATGTGCCTTTGGGGCGATTTCACGAGTGGCGTAATCGCGAATCGCTTCTCTGATAGCTTGGTGCTCCTCGTTGAGAAATTCACCAAATGGCATAATATCGTGCTCGGTAACTGAGGTGCTCACGTCACTCTCTCCCATATAAACCCTTAATCTAATGCAATTCTCATTGCAAATCTTAACGCCAATCATAGCGCCAAACCGCCTATTTAAGCCTAAACTTAAATGATAGATAGAATTGTTTTATGCTGTCGCTAGCTGGCGAAGTACCGCTCAATCGACTCTACTATGCGTTCTGCGGCATGGCCATCACCAAACGGATTGACAGCCTGAGACATTTTGGCGTAGAGAGCGCTGCTAGATAAAAGCTCTCTGGCGCCAGCCACAATGGTCTCCTTAGTGACACCGACCAACTTGGCAGCTCCGGCTGCCACCGCCTCAGGACGCTCAGTATTTGTCCTCATAACCAGCACCGGCTTGCCAAGAGCAGGAGCCTCTTCTTGCACTCCGCCAGAATCAGTAAGAATGAAATGACAACGCTGCATGGCATGCACGAAGGGCACGTAATCAAGAGGCTCGACCAGGTGCAAGCGATCATGACCTGCGAATACCGGCTCAATCGATTCGCGCACCACTGGGTTTTTGTGGATGGGATAAAGCACCTGAACATCCGGAAACTCATCAGCAATTTGCCGTAATGCCAAAGCAATTTCATCCATGCCCTGACCCCAATTCTCTCGCCTATGGGCCGTTACCAAGAGCACCTTGGCTTTAGCAAAATCAACCTTGCCATAAAGGGCAGGGTCAATTTGATCTGCCTGCAATCGACCAGCAGTGTCAAGAAGAGCATCAATCACAGTGTTGCCAGTCATGAAAACATTGTCGACAATGCCTTCCTTCTTTAGATTTTCTACAGCCAGAGCTGTCGGGGCGAAGTGCAGAGTGGCGAGCCTACCAGTCTGCCGCCTGGCCATTTCTTCAGGAAAAGGATTATAGCGATCATTGGTACGCAACCCAGCTTCGACGTGGCCCACTGGCACCTTTTGATAAAAGGCAGCGAGGGCAGCCGACATTACTGTAGTAGTGTCACCTTGCACCAAAAGGAGATCAGGCTTATCTTTTGACAACAGCTGATCAACGCCATTCAACACCCGACCTGTTAGCTCAGCCAAAGTCTGACCGTGCTTCATCAAGTCGAGGTCGTAGTCGGCCTTGACATCAAACCAGCGCATCATCTGGTCGAGCATCTCACGATGCTGAGCAGTGATTGCCACCACTGGTTCTAAACTCTTTGATTGGCGAAGAGCATGCACCACAGGAGCCAACTTGACAGCTTCCGGGCGCGTTCCAAACACACACATAACGCGCTTTTTCATAGTCATATATTCTATAGCAAGAGCTGTCTGTTAGACTAATTTGCTATCTGACCAACAAACAAGACGATCAATTTAATTAGGGGACGCCGTGGACGTTATCACTGAAGGAACTATCAATCAAGATGAACCGGTGGCCGACGTCGTCAATGCCGTTGTAGCAATTAAATCTTGCCAAACTCCGATTTTGCGCATTAATGACAATCAATCAGATTTGCAGGGGCGCATTTTATTTTCAGCTGGTGGTTTCATTGTCGGAGCGCGCATAAATGTCACGGGCGAAAGTGGCTACGGGGCAGTGCGCAAACTCTTAATGGTGCGCGACGGTAACTACGCCATTTTAGATCCCATGCGCAAACCGACTGCAGAGCTAAACCAGGCTTTATGGCTTTCCACCACAAAACTTGTTGCTCTTTTGCCCAACCTGCCAGAGGCATCGCAATCTATTTTAGACACTCATCCTGAGCGTATTACAGAAAGCGCTGCGCGTCCAAAAACTGGTCAACTAGATTTAGCACCAATAATGGCCGCAGTAGGTGCCCCCAAAGACCACGCCGTAATAGACCCAAGTATTGCAATACACATAGAAGAAGAATCGAGACAAACAGTGGGAAATAAACAAGCATCTCGCAAATACAACGAAGGTAGATGGCGCACCATCAAGACCTTAATTCAACTGGCATTCACACTACTAATCGTAGCGGCCATCATGCTCAACAGCGAGACTGTCTACGGAGTAGTCGCGGCGGGCCTTAAGACAGTTGGAATTGACACTGACTTGTCTAAATACATGACACCATTAACTCAGGGTATCGTCATTAAGGCGAAAAAAGACATAGAGGCAAAAAAGAAATCAAGCAAATGAGCAATGGCTTTGACCGCGCCCGGCCTCCAACAATTTCTGGCCTCAGAGCTAGTTTGGCTACTAGCCTGGCTCTCAGTTTAGCGCTTAGTTTTGCCCTAAACTCGCCGCCAGCTTCAGCCCAGAGCAATCAAACCGACGGCCAGAACACATTGCTCCAAGACCCGAACAATAAGCCCGAGAGCAAACCAAATCAGAAAAAAGCTAAGAAGAGCAAGGTCTCAAACAAACCACTCGATCCCAGCCTCATAACCGGAGCCAATGGCCAACTACCTCCACCCGATGCCACACTGGTTCGAGAAGTAGTTAGCAGTGAAGGTATTGAACGCGAATTTTATGTACACGTGCCCAGAGGCTATGACTACAATCGCAAGATGCCGCTGGTCATTTGCTTTCACGGCGGCTTTGGCCTAGGCAGCAGAATGGACGCCCTGACTGGCCTTGATGCCATCAGCGATCAAAATGGCTTTCTTCTTGTTTATCCGCAAGGGATCAACAGACACTGGAATGATGGCCGCAACATCGATGGACATGATCGCTATAACGATGTGCAATTTGTCAGCGACATGCTAGAGCACCTTGAGCGACGCTGGAACATAGACCCTAGTCGCGTTTATATCACAGGGGTTTCGAATGGTGGCTTTTTCAGTCAATATCTATGCCTCATGCTTCCTGGCAAATTCGCTGGCTGCGCCTCAGTCGGAGCCACTTTGCCAGATATCGTCCACAGCAGAGGAAGACCAACAAAGCCTGTATCGATGTTATACATTTTGGGCATGAGCGACCCCCTCGTGCCCTTTAACGGCGGCCCTATTCACTACCAAAGCTTCCGCGATAGAGGCAGCGTTTTATCAGCGAAAGAAGCCACCCAATACTGGGTAAAGGCCAACCGCTGCCAACCGAATCCGCGCACCATTGACCTACCGGATGTTGACCCTAACGACGGAACCCGAGTCAAGTATGCCCAGTTTTCAGGCGGCCTCCAGGGCACCGAAGTAGCGGTCTATGGTATCGAGGGCGGTGGCCACACCTGGCCCGGGGGAAGGCAATACTTGCCCGAGGGAACAGTGGGCAAGACTTCACGAGATTTCAGCGCCAGCCAAGCAATCTGGGACTTCTTCAAGAATCACACTTCGGCTGCCGGTCGCTAAACACATAAAGCTATTCAGCCCTGCTACTCAAAGCTCCTGAGCAGAGGCAAAGCTTTCTTCAACCTTTTCTCGTAATCGGGTTGTAAAAGCACATCCGGTACTCTCACTTCTTCTAAGTTTTTGAGCTGTTCAAGCATGTCGATAGTTTTTGATGTTAAGTCGTGGCAAGTGCTCAAGTCAATCATCTTAAGATTCTTCAAAGTCTTAAATTGGGCAACGTCTGCGTCTGTTAACGGATTATCCTTCAGCGTTAACCGCTCCAGCCGAGTCAATTTGGCAATGTACTTACACTCTTCCGCTCCGAGCTTGGCTTGATTAACTTCCAAGGCATGCAATCTATCCAGCTCAGATAGTTTCTTTAGCACCGGTACCAGCTCCGTCAACCGAGACATCCCAAGAACTCGCAACTGAGGCAGAAGCTTACAGCGCGCTAGCGCTGCTCCAGTCAAACCCGAATCATCGACGCACAATTCATTGACAGCGACCAACCTATCTAACGAGACGACGTCGGAAGCCTTTAGCTTGGTGCCCTTCAATTCCAGCCGACTCAACCTAGTAAAGCCTTGCAAAATTGAAAAAAGCTTTGCCGGTGCTTCCTTGCTATCGTTAAAACAAAGCTCACAGAGTTCCGTCGGGCGAAAGAACTTCAGTAAATCTGGGTAGGCCGTTACTTCTAGCGAAGCACTCAAGTGCATATCTTCATTAGTCGGCATGGCGATAGAGCCGCGCGCCTCTTCCCTCTTATAAAACGGTGGAACAGAGGCTCTATGGGAGAGCCAACCCAAATCAAATTTATCGGGAAATTCGAAGACGTGAATCTTCTTACCGTCTACAAAAACTGACCTTGAATAAAATCCTCTATGAGTGGCAAGATATTTTTCAATACTTCTTGCCTGAACGGGCTTAACTCGTTTTTCTGCTTTAATATTGCCGGAATCAAGCGTCGCAATTGCGTCTATCGTTTGAGCAGCACGAACACCGTCAGCCACGGGCTTAGTAAAAACTGTAGAGATCTTGGTTTTACGCGGCTCGCTATAAATTGTAACCGCCACTACACCCAGCAAAACCATCACAACAGTTACTGCAGCCAAGCCAATAACAAGTGCCCTCGCCTGATTGCGAGCGGCAGCATCGGCTCCGGAGTCAGTCTCGCTTTGACCAGAAGTTAACACCTGAGTCTTAGAATAGTTAGATCTGCGCAGGGCCGCCTCCGCCACTGCATACGGTGCCATACCAGCAGAGCCAACGACACCGCCAACGCCGGCAGCACCCTGTGCCCGCCTAATTTCGCCGCGCTCCATTGCCAGTAATTCGCTGGCAACATCAGCCAGCGAATCATAACGAGCATCGGGCGCCTTCGCCAGCAAACGCGCCACAATCTCTTCTAATTGGGGAGGAAAAACAACGGGCTCTTCGTCTTCTTCCAAATCTAAAGCTTCAGCCATTGTCGGAGGCACCGCCGACTGATGCATAGCAGTAGTTTCTACGGCTGTCTTTCCGAGCAAGGGCGGACGACCGGTCAATGCCTGAAACATAGTTACACCAACTGAATACATATCAGTGCGATGATCTAGTTGCTGCCCCGAACATTGCTCTGGGCTCATGTAAAGCGGGCTACCAAAAACCTCACCGGGTCTGGTTAAACCCTGACCAAAGCTACTATCAAAAGAGGACAATTTAGCAATGCCAAAATCGACAATCTTCACTACCGGTGGGGCATTTTCTCGACCATCACTAAGAAGCATAATATTGCCTGGCTTAATGTCGCGATGAATAATTCCACGATCATGGGCATAGGCAAGGCCGGCACAAACCTGCCGAAATATCGGTAAGGCCTCCTTAACGGGCAGGCGATAATATTCATCAAGGTAGTCGGCCAAAGACTGGCCGACTAATAAATCCATCGTGTAGTAGGGCAGGCCCGCCTCAGTTTGACTCATATCATAAATGCGTACGACATTAGCGTGATCAAGCCTGGCAATGGCTTGAGCCTCAATGCGAAAGCGCTTCCACACGTCTTCTGAGACCTGCTCTGAGCGCAGAACTTTAAGAGCCAAAACCTTGGCCATCATCAAATGCTCGACTTTATAGACAAAGCCCATGCCGCCCTGACCAATAAAGTCGAGCACACGATAAGTACCACCAATGAAAGAACCAACTTCCAAAGTGCCTTGTTTGCTAGCGTCTTGATTGAAGTCAGGCATAAAACTAAAAAGAGCTTTCTTAATCGAATTATAGGAGCGCAGGGTCACCCGAGGCTCCATGTATTGTCTCACCAAACTCAAAATTGGAGTAGTTCAGATTTCAATTTAGATTCTAGCTCAGACTTGATGCTCCCGAAATTAGCGCCTAGGTCTCTCGGGGTCTGTGGCACGATAGAGATCTTTGATACTAATCCAGCGATCGCTAGCCTGACCCCATTGATTGGAAAGCCTGGCTCTTCCTTTAGCTGCATCGTAATCTGTCACTGAAAGCATATGACCTTCAAACTCTCTGCTCTTGGCCATGCGCGGATCTTTCGGCAAACCTGCGCCCAAAACGCGGTCAGCACCATCAAGACCAATAATTGCGGGAAACTTACCTTGCTCTTTCAATCTAGCTAAACTCTCAGCCAACTGTTTTTCGCTCGACAAAAGCACCACGTCTTTAGCGGCCTCAGGACTGCGCTTCTGACTGGTATCATCTGTCTCTGTCATTTTCTTATTCACCATAACTACGCCAGTATCACCAGTCAGTCTCTTGATCTGAGCTGCTACTTCAACGTCATCAACTTGAGGTGCTCTCAACTTTTTGCCATCGGGATCACGTACTTCTCTTCCTTTAGCGTCATAAACACGCTCACCATTGTCTTCTTCACCCAAGCGTCGACCTTGCTTGTCTCGATTCTGATACTGCACATAGCTTTCAGGCTTCTCTTTGCGCTGGTGAATATCGTTAGCCAAAACATTGTTTAAGACTTGGGTGGCATAACTACGCTCTCCATCAATAGGCTGACCCATAATGCTGCCAGGACGCGGCTGCAAGCTGGCCTTATCTATTTTGATCTCCTTACCATCGGGAGCAACCCATTTACCAGTGGTGGCAGCTTCAGCAATGATATCGGCAGCTTTACTGGGGTTGCGAGTAAAGAGCCGCTCTTGTTGCGAAGTTAGAGCACAAGTGTTGTATTCACCTTGATCTGTTTTAGTAGGATCGCCAGCGTGAAACATAATATTCTTAGCCAGCTGCAAACGTTTGCCCTGCGAAGTAACATCAGTAGGACTATCGACCATTTTGGCAATTGACTCATAAGTTTTAGCCACTTCCTCCTTCGAAACTTGACCAGCATTCATGCGCCCTTCCAATTTCTCCATATCTTTCTTAAAGGTCGGGGCATACTGGTATTGCTTACCGTCATAGATACTGGGATAGAACTTGGTCATATGCTTCTCGGCCAAATCTTCCATAGCCTTACGCCCGGCTGCAAGCCGCTCATCGACGCTCGTAGGCTGATCAGAAAGCTTAGTTGCATCTGTTGGCTTAGATAAATCTATGCTCCGGTATGGGTCTGGGCTGAAATCCAAGTGAGTGACTGCGTCTTCAGGCTTCACCCCAGCGACCCGTTTGTTATCTCTGGATGTGTTGTTTTGTCCACCCACTTGTTTATCGCCACTGGCATTGTCGCCTGGTTTTGATAACGAAACTAGGTCCATTCCCGGAGCTAAGCTTGAGCGCTCGTCCGGTTTAGTAAAATGACGCTCACGGCTAGCGTCGGTGTCGGTTTCTCTCATATTCACACTCTTACTAATTTGAAAGCTGGCGGCAACAGCGTTAAAAGCTGAGTTCAACATAGTTGCCAATACATAAAAAAGACGTGAACATGCTCGAAACAATAATTTCCGGGCAAAATGTCAGAGGGTTACAATAGTTACTAAGCAGCATAGATTAGGGATTAGAGGTTTAGAGTGTCAGAGTTTCAAGACAGCGACCAAAAAAAAGAGGAAGGAGTCGTCGAAGACCCTAAAAAGGCCCGCGTGCGCAAGCTCAGCCAGACCCAAGAGCTAAAAGCCATCACCCTAGACCCGCGCGCCTCTAACGAGTCACGGGAGCTAGCCCGCCAGGTGCAGGAAATGCGTGACAATTCAAAGGCTCTTGGTATACCCACCGATATTCTTGACCAGTTCGCCAACAACGCCCTTTCAAGCGAAATTCAAGCCACACAAGAAAGACTGGCGGGGCAGCCCGAACAAAATCAGTCCGGGCAAAATCAGCAAATCAAAGAGCAGGCCGACTAACCGCCGCCAGTGGGCTATTAATAAATAAGCTCTAGTTTCATATGTTAACTGCCACTGTTACTGTTTGGCCGCAAGGGCAAACGGATAGGGGATAATTGCCCTCCAAGGTAATGTAGTTGGCGATTTGGAGTTAATTTATGGCCCGGGTTGTGCTCGGAATGTTAGGACTAGGTACCGTTGGCAGTGGTGTTGTTAAGCTACTGGCCCAACACAAGCACTTACAATTGAAAAAAATTGCAGTACGTGACTTGGATAAAGAGCGGGCCACTACAACCACCTGTCCAATTACCACCGATGTCAACGAAATCATTGACGACCCCGAAATTGAAGTTCTCGTAGAAGTCATGGGCGGCGAAGAACCTGCACTGGCTTATATCAAACGAGCCCTAGAAAAACGCAAACACGTTGTCACCGCAAACAAAGAAGTACTAGCCAAGCATGGCCCCAGCCTCTTTGCCCTGGCTCGCGAAAAAGGTGTGACCATCTTCTTTGAGGCTTCTGTAGCTGGCGGCATACCGTTGATATCGACCATCCAGCGAGGCCTTGGCGCCAATCAATTTAAGGCAGTAACAGGCATTCTCAATGGCACAACCAATTTCATTCTCTCAAATATGGAAGAAAGAGGCCAGAGCTATGAGACAGCTCTGGCCGAAGCACAAGCTCTGGGCTTCGCCGAAGCGGACCCATCTGCCGATGTAGACGGACACGACGTCGCCTACAAACTATCTATTTTAGCGGCGCTTTCATTCCAGAGTTTCGTCAAGCCAACAGATATTTATCGACAGGGCATCCGCGAAATTACCCCTGAAGACTTAGCTCTAGCCAAAGAATTCGGCTATCGAATCAAATTGGTAGGCACCGCTCGCAGTACTAACTCTACAAAAGATTCTAATACTAAACCTAATGCAGAAGAAAAGTCACTAGCAGTGCGAGTGCACCCAACGCTAGTGCCGCTTAGTCATCCGTTAGCTGCTGTCTCAGGCTCAAACAACTGCATACTTGTCACCGGTGACGCTGTCGGCGAAATTATCATGGTCGGCCCCGGTGCTGGCAGCCTCCCCACTGCATCAGCAGTAGTGGGCGACATCATCAACCTAGAAAGCGCCTTGAAGCTACCCGACTTTGCTAGTTACTTCCAACCTAGCATAACCAGTCAATGGTCAAACACGGCCTCATCTGACGACTGGGTAAGCCCTTACTTCTTGCGTTTATCGGTAGCTGATACACCAGGTGTAATCGGCACCATCGGTACAATATTTGGCAATCACAAAATCAGCATTCAAAGCATTATTCAGCGTGGTGTTAAAGACGGGCGGGCCACCATCGTCATTCTCACCCATGACGTGCGCGAAGGCGATATGAATGCCGCCTTGACCGACCTGAAAGAATGCCCCTTCCTCGACTCGGTAGCTAGCGCCATTCGCATTTATAGAGCAGGCTAGAAACTTTATGCAACCAAAAGTCAATGAGCAAATTCAAGAACAATACAACTGCCCAGCCACTTGCAAAAAAACCGGTCTAGTTGAGAAGTACAAAAGGCACCTGCCGGTAACAGACAAAACCCCGCTAATTTCGCTGGGCGAGGGCAACACCCCCTTAGTTCAAGCTAGCAACATACCAAAACTGCTGGGCTACCCCCAGCTCAAAATCTATTTCAAACTAGAAGGTTTAAACCCCACCGGCAGCTTCAAAGACCGGGGCATGACCCTGGCCATTTCTAAAGCCGTCGAAGATGGAGCACAAGCTGTCATCTGCGCCTCCACCGGTAATACTAGTGCTTCGGCCGCCGCCTTTGCCACCAAAGCTGGCCTGAAGTGCTACGTGCTGCTACCCCATGGCTATGTCGCCTTAGGAAAGCTAGCCCAGGCCATACACTATGGCGCTCAAATCGTGCCGATCAAAGGCAACTTTGACCGGGCCCTAGAGCTGGTGCGCGAACTGGCTGAACAAGCGCCAGTTACTGTGGTTAACTCAATAAACCCCTACCGCTTGGAGGGTCAAAAAACAGCGGCTTTCGAAATAATAGAAGCCCTAGAGCGCCAGCCCGACTATCTTTGCATCCCCGTAGGCAATGCTGGCAATATCTGCGCCTATTGGCGCGGCTTCAAGCTCTACAACGAATTAGGCATTACCGCACCTAGCAATATAACTCGCATGCACGGCTATGAAGCAGAAGGTTCAGCAGCCATAGTGCGCGGCGAACCAATTAAGAACCCAGAGACCATTGGCACAGCCATTCGCATTGGCAATCCGGCTAGCTGGCAAGAAGCTGTGCGAGCCGCTTCTGAGTCAAAAGGTAAAATTGACTCGGTTACTGATGAAGAGATTTTGGCAGCTTACAAAATGCTGGGCACAGCCGAAGGAATCTTCTGCGAGCCTTCCAGTGCCGCTTCCCTGGCCGGTCTAATTAAGCATCTAAACTCAGGCCTAATACCCGGCGATGCCACCGTCGCCTGCGTACTGACAGGCAATGGCCTAAAAGATCCAGACACCGCTCAAAAAGTAACCACAGTCGACCTCACCCCAGTAGAAGCCGAAATCAGCGCGCTGCGGCAATCCATCGGACTTTGACTGGACTTTAACGAATTTGAGCAGGGGGTAACAATAACAATATGGCACCATTGAAAAAACTAACAATGCGCCTGCCTGGCAGCACTACAAATTTAGGGCCGGGCTTCGACACTCTCGGCTTGGCTCTTTCAGTCTATACAACAGTAACTTTTGAGCGGCTGCCAGAAAAACGCGCAACCGATCAGAAACTGATTAACCTTATAGGACCAGCTGCCCAAAGCCTGCCAGACAACGAAGACAATTTGATCTTCAAACAATTTCGCCAGAATTATTCAGGACCAACCGCTGACATTGTCCTCACCATCGAAACCGATATTCCGCTAGCGCGTGGGCTGGGCAGTAGCAGCACAGCCATTCTGGCCGCCCTCTGGGCCGCTCAAGCTTTTAGTAGCAGTGCGGCGCCCGACCGCGATCAAATACTGGCCAGCGCCGCCCGCCTAGAGGGGCACCCCGACAACGTTGCCGCCTGCCTACTTGGGGGCTTCATTGTTTCTGGATACAGACAAAAAGGCAACCGCGCCATCTGTCAGCGCTTAACCTGGCCGGAGCAATGGCGCACCCTGGTGGTTGTTCCCCCATACGAACTCTCTACCCAAGAAGCTCGCCGAGTACTTCCTCGACGGGTGAATATGGGCCAAGCAGTGAAAAACCTGCAACGCACCGGACTCTTAATTGCCGCGGCAGTAAACCAAGACGAAGACACTTTAAGGGAAGCTCTTCTAGACGAGCTTCACGAACCCTATCGCATACACCTGGTACCAGAACTTCAAGCTCTGCGCCGCGACCTGGCCTCAACGCCAGCACTAGGCTGCGTACTAAGTGGGGCCGGATCATCCAGCCTGGTAATTGTGCATGAAAGAGATCATGTTGAAATCAAAACTTATCTGCACGACTGGGCAGAAAAGCGCCAGCACAAGCCACAGATACTTGATTTAAGCGTTGACACTAAAGGATTGCAGGCCCATTATGAATAATGTCAAAACCTCAGTGCTGAAATTTGGTGGCACATCAGTAAAGAACCTGGGGCGTATTCAGCACGTTGCTGAAATTATTCGAGACCGACTTAGAATAGGCAGCGAAGACCAGCAGAAGATTTTGGTAGTGGTCTCAGCCATGGGCGACACCACCGACTATTTGTTGAAACTTGGCGCGCAGTGTTCCCGCACTCCAGACAAGCGCGAGCTTGACTCACTGCTTTCAACCGGCGAGCAAATTTCAATCACACTACTGGCACTCACTCTAAAAGAAATGGGCATTAGCGCTCGTTCTTTCACAGCTCCACAGATCGGCATATTCACTGAAAAAGTACACAGCAAGGCGCGCATTGTCGATATCAACAGTGACAACCTCAACCGCGCCCTAGTCGACCACGACGTTTTAGTGGTAGCCGGCTTTCAGGGCGTCACCGCCGATGGTGACATAACCACTTTAGGCCGCGGCGGCAGCGATACCACAGCTTGCGCGCTGGCAGCTGCAATCAACGCCGATGTCTGTGATATTTATACCGATGTAGACGGCATTTATACAGCCGATCCCAATGTCATTAGCGAAGCTAAGCTTTTGAAACGGGTTTCGTATGGCGAAGTAATCGAAATGGCTCGCCTGGGCGCCCAGGTGCTGCACCCGCGAGCTGTCGAATTAGCCCGCCAATACAAAGTGCGCCTGCGCGTGCGCAACACTTTCAAACCAGAGCACGAAGGCACCATAATCGACCAAGGCGCTAACGAAGGAGAAAACGTGGAAATTTATCGCAGCATCAGCGGTGTAGCAGTAGACAAAGATCAAGCCTGCGTCACGATTATGAACGTGCCAGACAAACCTGGCATTGCCGGGACTATCATGCAAGCTCTGGCCGACAACAACATCGTCATCGACATGATTATGCAGGCCTTCCACCCTACAGATGGCCACAACAACATCACTTTCACAGTACACAGTACCGACCTGGCCCAAACCATAACAGTATTGGAAGCAATCAAGGGCGACTTTTCTGCCACCGCTGTCATTGCCGACGAAGATATCGCTAAAGTGAGCTTGATTGGCGCCGGTCTAGCCGGTCAATCAGGCATAGCAGCGACAGTCTTCAAAGCCTTTGGTGCGGCAGGCATTAACATCAAAATGATCGCCACCAGCGAAATGAAATTGACCTGTGTGGTCAGCGGCAAAGACGCCGACAAGGCCAGCAAAATCATGCACAGTAGCTTTAGCGACGACTAAAATTGGAAAGCTATTTAGGCAGTAGAAGCTTGCCGATTTTGATTTCGAGCTTATCTTGATCGAGCCCACCGACAACTTCATCAACTTCATTACCTTCGTTGTCGAAAAAGCAAGTCTTGGGAATTGCTTTGACTTCTAGGGCCTGCTTCTTATCAGCACTGGCCTGATCGTCAACATTGAGCCTTTCGAAATCTACACGCCCCGCATACTTGACCCGGGCTGCCTCAATGATTGGCTCATACTCTTTGCAAGGGCCGCACCAAGTGGCATAAAACTCCATCACTCTAGGTCTATTTGCCGCTTTGATACTAGTGACAATCGGTTCCATTTTCTTTATCTTCTGCTGCTTATATGAGTAATCAACCCACTTAACGGCAGCACCAAAGACCACAACAAAAGAGATTAGGACAAGTCATCATGGGGTCAGGAATATTGAACACTCACTGGCTAGATTCTTGCGCACAAAAGTCATCAACCGATGGGTAAATTTCACCCTTAAACTTTCTAATTTAGCAATTATAGCGAATAAATCAACCGATCAGCGCAGCCTCTACCGTTAAGCCTGGCCCAAAGCCCAATATGACACAAGGAAATTTGTCGTCCTGCTGAAGTAATCTTTGCAAAATAAATAGCACCGTTGGTGATGACATATTGCCATGCTCAGCAAGTACGTATCGAGAGGCAGAAAGCATCTCTTCATCTAATTGCAAGCTATCTTGAACCGCTTGCAATATGCGTGGACCACCAGGATGAACAGCCCAACTCTTTATATCACTGATAGACAGACCCGATTGCGCTAGCCATTTTTCTAAAAAAGCCGGCAAATGCTGCTCAATTAAATCGGGCACCTCAGCAGACAAAGTCATAACAAAGCCATTGTCACTGATCTCCCAGCTCATAGCTTCCGAACTGCTTGCGATTACAACTGATTGAGAAGACAAATACTGCGGTCGACAGGCTGCTGAGGCCTTGCTAAAAATAGAATCAGAAGAGGCGATACCAGACGATACCGAAGCAGCCGCGACGGAACCAGCAGAAGCTCTCACAACCGCTGCCGCCGCGCCATCAGCGAACAGGGCATTAGCAACCAATCTTTGCGCCGACCACTCATACTGCATGTGCACAGAACATAACTCAGCAGCACAAACCAAAACCGTTGCATTAGCATCAGCGCGGCAGTAGGCGTCAGCCACACGCAAGGCATTGAGCGCGCCATGACAGCCCATAAAACCAATATGAGTGCGCTGGCAATGAGGCAAAAGCGGCAGATTCCTGACCAAAGCCAGGTCAAACCCAGGTGCCGCGAAACCAGTACAAGAGGCCGTTACCAGATGAGTAATTTCATTATCGTCAACCTGCGCTCGCTCAAGAGCTAAGCGACAAGCAGCCAACGCTAGAGGACCAATCTCAAGATTGTAGCGTGCCATGCGAGCGGCAGTACCAGGCCCTCTATCGCTAGAGTTACTCGGTGAGGGAAACAGATTTCTATCAATTGAATTGCTTGAATTACCAGAACTGCTCTTTTGGGTGATCACGGCCAACGAACGATTTTCAATCTCAGTGCGTTTGTAGAGCATCCGCAATGAGCGACCGCGCTTCTCATCACATTGAAAAAACTCTTGAGCCTGGTGACAAGACTGCGCTTGGCTCATAGAGCCAATTGGAGATGCTGTACCAATGGCCAGTATTCTAGAAGTAGTGATTTGTTTCAATGAATTCATTTGCTAGCGACACTCTGCTTTGGCTGGTGAGTAAGACTAGCAGCAACGCCTTGCGCCAGTAAGGGAAAAATTGAGATCGCCTGTAAGACACCCCATCGAGACAGCGGATTACGCAGGCTATAAGCAATTAAACGACTCTTCACTTGGCGCTTACTTACAAGCCTACCATGCACCTGCTGCCACCGGGCCGCCAAGTCATCACTCCAGCAATCAATGCCCGCCAGAGCCAAAGGCACAACCGCCTCTGCCGACTCTAAAGCCCAGGCAATGCCTTCTCCAGTCAGTGGCTCAGGATAACCGCAAGCATCGCCAATGACAAAAATACGTTGACCCGAAATTTTGCTACGCTTTCTTGTCAGGGCATCGGTTCCGTGCCAATGACTGCCGGCGAACCGCTCTGCTGACACAGGCAAAGGCAAATGGCATTGAGCAAGAACCTCAGCTACAGCCGACGGCAAGCTCTCTTTCTGGCGCACGAAAGAGCGGTCTAAAGCACAAGCAATATCAATTGCCTGATTCTCTAGAATAACCAGACCAACATAACCGCCCTGATGGCAAGCCATATAAATGCGGCCGGGTTTATAGTAAGAATTGATTGGACTGGACGGTGCGATAGTGGTGCCGCAACCGAACCTAGCATTAGCCGCAACGCTTGAGGCAAATTGTGGCAATTGATCGAGAGCGTGTCCGTTTAACCCATCAGCGACAATAGTGATTTTGCCCTCGACTACTTGCTCTACACCTTGAACAATAGATGGCAAACCATGCGGTGCAATCTGCACAAGGCTGCTGCCTTCACTACTTTGAAAAACTTTGGCTGCCACTCGTGGTAAAAACAGCGCCCCCGCAGCGACAGCAGCATCAATCAGGGCCTTATCGAAATACTCTCGCGATAGAGAGTGACCGCCCGGCAGCTCAACAGTGGCACTGAGAGAGCCATCAAATAGTTGCAATTGATTCAAGGGAACGGCACCCGACTGTAGCAAAATAGCTTCCAGTCCGGAGCGCTGTAACACCCTTCGGGCCGATTGGTTAATGCAACAACCACAGACTTTAGAGCGCGGAAAATGAGCTTTATCGAGCAAAAGCACTTTTTTACAAGAGCGAGCCAAGTGCAAGGCAGCTAAGGAGCCGGCCGGGCCAGCACCAACAATCACAGCGTCGTACACCTTAGAGCTAACCGGGTTCATGATCATCAGCACCTCGGCGCCACACAAGCAACTGCCTGCAAGGAGGAAAAGACTTAACCACCAAAGAACTGGGCCCACCGCCGCCTGGTGAAGCCTTGAGCATACCGGCGCGCCCGGCCATATCGCGAAGCTCAGCAGCCGTATACGAAGCATTAACCGAGACCGGCCCATCATAATGCACAACCGCCGAACGGCTCAAAAGGCGAGTAGCTAACCAAACAGAGCAATAGGAAAGCTCGCTACGTACCAGGTCATTGACTATCACCTTCAAACGAGCAGCACAACTCATCTTCGTCAAAAGCGCAACAACGTCATCAGGATCAAGATGATGGGTAAAGAGCGAAGTCATAACCACATCGAAACCAGACGGCAACCGATCTTCTAAAGCATTGAGAGGAACAAACTGCACCTCTGCCTTCTTCTGCTGAGCATTAGATTTAGCATACCTGATTGCATCTAGACTAATATCGCTGCCAACAATCTCAAGAGTAACACCAGCCTGTTTAGCCTTGTGATACAAAGCAATGGGGATGTCTCCGCCACCAGTAGCAATATCAAGAACACGCAAAGGCTTAGCAGCCAAACGCGCATCGTCCCTTATTTCAGCCCAGATAGAAGCAGGGCTGAGGCTCGCTTCATTGAGCCGTGCCAGACCACGCAGAGCAGCGGCATGACTCTCGAAATCGAGACTTGGGTCATCCATTAACTCTGGTACACGGTTGCGCGCGATCATGAAAGAATCTCTATCCCCGTTGCTCGAAAAGATAGTATGACCCAAATTCTATTTCAATTGTGCCGATACCTCAGCCTAATTTGCTTGTCGTAAATCGGCTAAGTGACCACATGATATAAAAAGAGCAGTATCATTACCTAAAGGCTTTGCTGGAGATTGATTAATTCGCATGGTACTAGGCTACACATGGCAGAAACACTTGGCCACCGTAATCCTGCTATCGCTCTCTCCCTCCCTGGCAGAATCAGCCATGGCGAGAGAACAATGGTTTTTTCAAACCTTGCACACCGGCTCTGGCGCATATAATTACTCTGTCACGGAAGACGCTATCAGAATAGAAAATACCGGCAACGGTGGAATTGCGGTGGCTTCTGCCCCCACTTGGAAAATTTCATGCTATCGCCCTGGTGACAAACTGGAGTTTATAACTGACCTGAAAAATTTCGACCGCTCCCTTATTTTAGCTATTCTGCCTACACACTCGACAATTGTGGCAGCCAAGCCAAAATCGACAAGTGAGGAATCGCTAAAAGGACTGCCGTGCAATAAGCTCAAATTGGGTGATGGCTCAATATACTGGATTCCTAAAGGGATCAAAGGGGCACCACAAATACCAGAAGTAATTGCACGGTATTTCAACACTGCCAATGTTTCGGGCATACCGATCCGCATAGAACAGCCCGAAAAGAAATTGACTGAACAGCAGAAAAAACGCGATATAGAGAGGCGCAAAAAATCTGCAGTTCCATGGCTCAACTTCCCACGCCCAGAAAGCGAGACGAAAAAAAGGATCACTGTAGAATTTATTAGCTGGAAAAAAATACCTTACAAAGCATCCGATTTTGAATATCCTAAAGGCTTCAAACGCACCAAAGACCTGAAGGACGTAATTATTTCTACAGCCTACAGAAATGACCTTATTGACCTTGCCAAAGATTTCGCGTCTGGGAGCGGCGACGAGCAAAGGCAGAAAAAGTCAGGCGGCAAATAGCCCGCAGTGGCAATGCTAAATTTAGACTTGACCAACTTCTACAATATTCAGCAACTCACTAGTGCTCAAGAGCGCCGATGCGCTTTTCATGGTTTTCCAGCATGGCCTCAACGTTTCTAAAAACCGGAGAAAGAATAGTAGCGAGTTCAGATGGGATCTTCTCGACTTTGGCCTCTATTCTATCGAGCCGAGCTTCGATACTATCGACTCGACCTTCCAGAACATCGAACCGAGTTTCTAATTTATCAAACCTAGTTTCTAATGTATCGAATCTAAGATCGACTTGGCGAAAATTCATAGCTGTCTCTTTTCTGTGCAAGTCAAGCTGATTAGCGAGACTATTAATTCGAGTATGAACTTCAGAAAAGGAAGAACGCATTTCGAGTTGCTGAGATTCTAAAGTAAGTTTCATGCCGCTCCCCCCAAAAGAAAGACGAACAGCAAACCGCTGTGTATGTATATACGAAAGAGCGCGACAATAAGTTCAATGCACGAAATTATATCAAGACGAGAGGCCAGTTAAGCCATTTTCTCATCCAAACCGAATTAGCAATTTCACAGCAGCTTGATTGACTTGGCCTTCAGTAAACTATTCAGTGTTTTCAGGATAGCGCTTCTACGAATGCGCTTTAACCCGCGAATTCAATCGCGCGATTCCATCTTGCTTGGTAATTTTTCCAGCGCGAATATCGGCTTGAACAATCAGGGCAAAATCTAAAATTTCTCTGTTGATCACCACAGCTTGAATTAAGACAGCCCCAAGAGGCGTAATCGACTCTCGCACCTGCTCCAGGGCTATGTCTAACTGCTCAGAGGTAATTACCTCAGCAGCCAAAAGCAATTCGCCCAAACGAGCAGAAGGATGAGCCTGCTGCGGGTGCCAGCCCAATTGGTCAAGGGCCTGGTCAAGCAATAGCTTTTCGCGAGAACAGGTAGCGATAGCCAGCAGCGCCAGCTCAAACTCAAGATTGCCATCCCTCACGAGCGATTGGGCCTCAACGGCCGCCTGCAAATCTTCTTTGGTAATGAAACCAGACATAATCAAGACCTTACCGATCATTTGACCAGTATCTTGCGAGATTTCAATTGCTTCCTGCAAATCTTGCTTGCGCAGTACACCAGCTCGCGTTAAAAGTTCGCCGATGCGTACAGGTTTTGCTTCTGCCATGTTTGGTACTCCCTAAGATTCTTTTACCAACCATTTGGTTTTTGAATCTCATCTTCACGATATGTTCTCACTGCAGGGTTAAAATCGCAAAATAAGTTCAAAGTAAGGGCCAGATATATCAACGATGCATACTAATTTGTATAGTATAAAGGTTTTTTTTCAAATTCGAAAAGACTACCTGAAAGAACAAGGCAGCGGAATCAATGATTCCGCTGCCTCGGCACAAGCAAATCAACCAACAGTTGATATTAACGGCCAGCAAGACTGCTCAGACCTAATACATATAAGCTGATAGCAGAAACCTGCCGAGACCAAGTGGCAGCAGCCCAAGTGCTTATGCCTGAAAAAGCACTAGGCCAGTGCTACTTTGTCTGGTAGCCGGTTCCAGACTACGGCCACAAAGTTCCAAACTCTGGTCACAAGCCTGCTGACCCAGCTTAGGCTTAGAGCCCTAGAGGCACTCAAGCACTAGAGCAGTTTCAGCGCGGCCACCAAGGGCCGGCATTCGTCGGTCTTTGCTATGCGGTTGACGCAATTGTCGCTTTCCCGACGGCAGCTCAAATACTTCAACCCCCGACTCACCAAGCACGGCCAGAGTGTCTTGGTCGAGAAAGAGAAGCTGCTGAATCAGGCCTCCAGCAAAGGTTTCGATGCAACCCAGACGAGATTTCACGAAGCCTGGCAAATACCAGTAAGGTGCACCAGTCACGGTATCACCAGCCTCATAGGCAAATGGCACAGAGTCAGACATGCAAACGGCTTGGGCATTCTCAACATTCAAGAGCCAAACCTTGTTACCGTCACCAGCAAATGCCATCCCCGGTCCCTCAGGTTGAGCAGCGATGGAAAAGCAGTTCCAACTGCAATCAGAATCAAGTCGTGCGGCCCCTTGTCCAAGAACATCAAGGCGGACGATGCCGCCTTGACTTCCACAGACATACAGCTCGCAGTTGGAAGCCGAAAAGGTAACATCGACAATGTTGCCCATGTCGCAGAGCCATGCATCGAAAACCAAAAGCGGCTCATCGAGATCAAGATTCCATACCTCCACCACACCGCCCGTGCTACCAAGAGCAACATAGCGGCCGTCCCGGCTCGTCTTGATACTATAGAGCTCACCGGCTTCAATACGAGATGGCAGAGGAGCAACTTGTCGACGACTGTGCAAACAATAGCGCAGCACCTTCCCAGAATCGTCGCCACCGTACAGCAGTTCAGTAGCTTTACGTCCGTCGGCATCGAGAAAATCACGAGTAACAGCAACAGTGAGGTTATGGGCTCTGGGTGCAGAGCGCCGCACAACACCGTCGCCCGTGAGGCGAGCCAACTTAAGCTCGCGCCATGGGCCAACAATACTAACTAAATACCGGCCACTCGCCGAGAATGCAGCGCGGCAAATACTAGCCGGGGAGCCAGCAGCAGAAACAATCGTTCGGAGCCTTGTCATCACTAGTCTCACTTTACAAAAGAGGTTAAAAGAGAGCCCGTTAAGACCCTTTGAGCAAAGCACACAAAACAAAGCAAATACAGAAACGAGATGCGGCCGCACAACCGCATCTCTAAACAAGTCGATACTATGGACGCCAGGAACTAGGCGAAGGAAGCCTAGGAGTCGCTCTCGACTTCCTCATCGATATCCTCATCGAACCCAGCTGAATCATCAGAATCATCAGGATAGAAGGGCCCGATCTCCTCAACATTGCCGTCCGGCAGACTCTCGTAATCAATGCCCTGATCCTTCCACCGCTGCAATCCAGTCTTCCGCCAAGACTCCGGGGCATCCTTCACCGGATACTGCAGCTCTCCTTGATCTTCGATGTTCAAGACTATGGCATCCATTCCAACTGTCCGAACCAACTCCTGCGCGGTGACGATGTGCGGGATACCGCCATAGAGGGAACTCCCATAGAAATGAGCATAGGTGCCAGCATAGACCACAAAATCCTTGCGGTCCAAAATCCAAATCCCTTTGTCAAAATTAGCCTTGGTCATGTTTGTCATAGCAATTTGTCCAGTACTGAAAGTGAAAACCGGTCTAACACAGAGATATCGAGCAGCGGCACCACAACCGGCACCACTGCTCTAAGGTTTTGCCGCCACCATTAAGGTCGAGGCAAACTGTCGATGTAACGAAGCGCCAAACTAAGCGCTACGATGGAATGATTGTCGGCAATCTTCGAGCCAATCTGAGCCATCGCCTCTTCACGGGACCAGAGGCAAACTTTGAGATTATCTTCAGAACCGCTCAGTCTTGCAGTTAAACGGGCCTGATCCACTTGCAGTTGCACCAGGAAATAACCAGGAACCACGGCACTTGTACCAGAGTTCTCGGCGACGTTGCCCAGGTGAGTAACGGAAGCAACCACAGCGCCAGCAAACACCTCTTCACCCAGCTCTCTAGCAACGGTGCCGAGCGGCAAATCACCGATTTTGAGAGTACCAAGCTGGCCTTGAATTTGCGCCTTATCTAGCTTCTCGCCGAAGCCGCGGGGAACCTCATAGGTCCAATGACAAAGAGGCAAGCGCCACTGTTTGACCAAGGCAAACTTGCCGTTGACTAGAACAACTATCACAGCACCGTCACTGACTCCACCATTGGCATTGAAGCGCACAGTGAATTCACCCGCTGCACCACCAGGAAATACAACAGCCAATTTGACATCGGTAAAAAAGCGACGAGAATGTTCGTAAATTTCGACAATACGGACAATCTCAATTTCACCTTCAGTGCTCAAGCCGAGCTTTCGCAAAGGTTTCAAGCCGCGACTCTCAAGCTCCATGTTGATGGTTTGAAGCCGCAATGTTCTCTCTTCGATTTGTTGATTCATGATCTATCCTTCTGCCTCGGCAGAAAAGGTTTTGAAATGGAAAGGAAAGCCTCTGCTTCCCCCGGAAGTAACCCTTCCGAAATTAACGACTATTGACACAAGCTATCTAACGTTTAACGTCTTACATTTCACTCAGGCAGCACTGAGAGAATAAACAAGAAGTCGCCAAAGTGATGACAACCAACGGCTTCCAAGGCTGGCTGGAAGCGCATGGTCTTGGGCTGGAAGACAGGCAAACGGAAGTCATCAAGCGTGAACTCGATCAACTCGATACCTCCATCACCCAATACAACCAAAGTATTCGAATCAGGCACGAACTGCAGCGAGCTAATTCGGTTCATACTCCTCAGGCTAGGACGAACACCCTTGTGCCTGAGGGGATTAGAAACGAATAGTTGATTACCGATGCCCGCATACGCGACCAGGCCAGTGCTGGAATCACAAGTGATTGTCTTGAGGCACATATTGTTGACCTGCTGTTGGTCATCAATGAGAGCACCCAAACGCACTGGCTCTGCCTCGTCAGCAAGGCCCATGCTGAAAAGACAATTGAAATCAGTGGCGACCAAAAGCTCCCCAGTGACAACGCTAAAAGTTAACTCCTGCGCCGCACCTGGCACTGAAGCGCTAAGTTCCAACTCGCTCTCACCAGCGGCAGAAATGCGAAATACCAAAATCGTTCCCTTACTTCCTCCAACAGCAAGAAGCTGCCCCTCATCACCGTAGGCAAGACTGACCGGCCATTCATCATCAGAGGCAAATTGGCAATAGATAGGCTCCAGCAACTGGTCTCGCCCCAGATCAATGCGATAGATACAGCAGTCTTCCACAAAGCTCAACGCCAACTGACTAGCGCAAGGGTGATACACAGCTGCTCCAGCCGTGCTGCGGAAGAATGTCGATCGCAGAGACTTCTCATTCAGCTCTACCACATAACCACTCTCTTTACTGCCCTGCAATTGGCACTTGGTCAGGTCATGCAATTGCGGTGGCTCATCATTAAAGATTACAAGCACAGTCTTTGGACTGCCAGGTTCGAAAAGCACTTTCCGTGGCGATGCGCCAGTTTGTGCATCTAACAGAACAAGCACAGTCAACGTACTCTTTAAATCAGACATAACAGACTCCAGTCGTTTAAATGGGTTGTTCATCGAACTATGCGTGACTACGCAACAGAGTTCTGCCGGGGACAAATTTGTTCTTGAGGAAGTGTTTTTTTGTTTCCGGCGTTTTCTCTTGAAAATCATTTGCGATGAATATCCTTACTGTTAACTAAAGCGACTCTCAATAAGCAAGCGATCTGGCCACAATCGAAATAGAATTCGGAATTAGTGCAAATTAGCTGCTCCGCAAGCTAGACCAGCTCTACAAGCTGAACTAACAGCCTCGAGAAACAACCGAGACAAACTCGGAACAACAAATTCTCGACGGCCCCGCCTAGCGCTGCTCGCGCTAGACGCACAGCCAGAGCCAATCTCCAAGCTAAGCACAGCGAGCCAACGGCAATAGCCGAGCACACCAGATACGGTGCTCGGAGAAGAAGAGCGCAGCAACCAAATTTCCCTTAGGCCTGCTATTGCTTAGACTAAAGTAGAACTGTTGCAACGCTGTTGCACGAAACACCACACTAAGAATTTGTTTTACTCTTTCAACAAAGCATAAGAGTTATATATCTTATGTTCACGATATGTTCTTGCTACCCAGCTAAACTAACTAAGTAAGTTTCAAGTCAGCGCACAGTTAGCACCAAGAGAGACAAAGAATGAAGCACGATTCGGCGATTTTCTGGTTTCGCCAAGATTTAAGGCTGTCTGACAACCCTGGTCTGATTGCGGCTGTTAAATGGGCGGCCGAGAACCAAGGCAAGGTTATACCGGTATATATCTGGGCGCCCGACGAAGAAGGCATGTGGCCCCCAGGAGGGGCAACCAAAGTATGGCTGAATGAATCGTTAAAGGCACTAGCCAAAGAAATCGAAAAGCACGGGTCAAGACTGCGCCTATTTGAAGCTGATCCGCAGAATGGCGGGGACAAGCCCAAGCAGTCGAGCTTGCGCATCCTCGAGGCTGTGGCTGAAGAACTTGACGCTGGCGCAGTCTTCTGGAATCGTCGCTATGAGCCAGCAGCGATTGCCCGCGACAAGGAGATCAAATCGACTCTCAAAGCCAGAGGCCTAACAGTTGAAACCTTTAACGGGGCCTTGCTCTTGGAGCCCTGGCAGGTGGCGACGAAAGAGGGCAAACCATACCAGGTCTTCACGCCCTACTGGCGCACTTGCCTTAGTCAGATACAAGTTGAACTTGAACCGCCCCTAGAAGCGCCGAAAATATTATCCTCAAAAAAGTTGGCAGCAACAGACACAGAGAAACTAAGCTTCGAATGCAGCTTGGAAGACTTACACCTGCTTCCCCACATTAAGTGGGAAAAAGGCATCACCGAAGCATGGATGCCCGGCGAAAAAGGCGCACTCAAGCAACTCGACAAATTCTTGAACGACGGCCTCGATGACTATTCAGAAATGCGCAACAGACCAGACATAGAAGGGGTCTCGCGCATGTCACCGCACCTTCACTTTGGAGAAATCAGCCCACGCAGCCTCTGGTTTATCATCAAAGAAAAAGCTGAGCATTTCAAAAACGAAAAGAGCAAGGCCGCAGCCCTTTCATACCTGCGCGAAGTGGGCTGGCGGGAGTTTTCACACCATCTGCTCTATTACTTCCCTCAAACGCCTACAGAGCCCCTCAGAGGAGACTTTAAGCTCTTCCCCTGGGAGAAAAACCCAGAAGCTCTACGGGCCTGGCAAAAAGGCCTGACAGGTTACCCCATTGTCGACGCCGGCATGCGCGAACTCTGGCACACCGGCATCATGCACAATCGTGTGCGCATGATTGTCGCATCCTTCCTGGTAAAGCATTTACGGCTGCCCTGGCTGGCAGGCGCTCAATGGTTTTGGGATACTTTAGTTGACGCTGATTTAGCGCAAAACACTATGGGATGGCAGTGGTCGGCAGGCTGCGGCGCTGATGCGGCGCCATATTTCCGTGTTTTCAATCCAATCTTGCAAGGCGAGAAATTCGACACAGACGGCGCCTACGTGCGCAAGTGGGTGCCGGAGCTAGCAAAAATGAAGAGCAAATATATTCACAAACCCTGGGAGGCTCCGCCCCTAGAACTTATTGCCGCCGGGGTGACCCTGGGAGAGAACTATCCTTTGCCGATTGTCGAACATGGTGAAGCTCGCAATCTGGCGCTGGCTGCTTTTCAGAAATTGAAAGAGAGTCGGGTGGGGGTTAGTTAAGCTCTCGAAATCCCCTCAGGCGCTTCACCCGATAAATTAGTGAGTATGCATCAAGATACAGTGGCGAAGCCAAATGCATCCACATGGGCAAATCGTCAGGCTTGGTGCTGGCGATGTATCTCTTCTCTTTTTGATTACGCAAACACTTAGGAATTAGCCAGTCTGGACCAAAACCCATACCCTCGCCGCCAACCCACAACAAGATATTGGGCAAACAAACGGGACCGACTTCACAGAAAAGAATATGTCCCAATTCACTAAAACTAAAGGGTGTATCCGCGATTATCTCGGCCAGCCAATCGAGTTCATCGACTGTGCGATAGCTATCGAGAAATAATTCCGACAGTGCATCCCAAACCTGTACACGGGCCAAATCAGCCCCATACTTCTCGGCCTCTTCAATCCACAATGTCCGCGCTCTCTTGAGACTCATCTCTGCTGTAGACCTGATTCCTTTGCGACTAAACCTAATGCAACACCAGGCCCACACCTTCAGTTTTTGACATGTGCTGTGCTACGTATTGCTTGATCCATGATGCGTTTACATCTCTCGTCAGAGTCTCTCGTTATGGCCTCTCGCTGGTCATCCGTCCAGTCTATATAGGGCGAACCGTCTGGGCGTATCCACCTATCATTGCTGAGCTTACTACCGTTGGCCAATAGTTCCTTCGTTTCAGCTCGAATCTTGGCGCACTCAGCTTCGGCTTTCTTCATAGTTTCGGCCGCCCTAGCTCGCTCATGAGCAATAGTAGGGGAGGAAGTATTGTCAGTCTTGGAATCTGCAGGCTTAACATCTAAAGTGCTGTCTCCACTGCCATTCGATGCTTCCGGCTTGAGAGCGGGCAAACTACCACTCAATTTTACGATTACACCTTGGCAGTACTTTGCAGTTGCAGCGCTAGGCTGGAGTCTCAGACAGGCCTCGTACTCGCGCCTAGCATTAATCGCCTGGCCTAATGCGAGATAAGTATTTGCCAGATAGTAGTGCACGGTCCAGTTCGCAGGAAAATCCTTTACGGCCTTCTCAAAACAGGGACGAGCTTGGTTGTAGTCTTTCAGCTTGTAAAACTGGCAACCGCTTTCAAATTCCCCCACGGCTAACGCCGGTTGACTGCAGCACACGAGCAGCGCAAGAACAATCGACAGTGAAGCGTTGGGAGTTTCCATCAAAATCTCATTAACAGCCCGCACAATCAATTTTACACCCAATACACCAGCGCAACCTTACTGCATAAACTTCTCGAAATCGCAATAACGCAAAGCCTGGCCAGCAGCTACATCGTACTTAAGCTTGGCCCCAAGCACCAATGGCGGTGCCGAAATTGCCGTGTAATAGCGCTGCTTGGCTGACAAATTAGCGCTTTGAACATCTTCTGCCTTGAGGATCTCCCCCTTCTTCAGGGCGCGCTTAGTCACCAATGTAGAGACCGGCGCATCGACGTATTGACAATGAATAATATCGCCCTTGAGAGCCTGACAATTTTCACTTACAGTGCGCCCTACAATTTGCCAGGGAGTGCAACAGATAGAATCAATAAATTGCTCTTCAACAATATAAACAGGCTCGATATCTTTCAGACCAATTACTTGTCCGCGTTTGACTCGATCGCGCCAGCGATATACCAAAATACCCTGACGGGGGTCCACCTGCACAGCAGCAGGGCAAGAAGCTTCGGCAGACTCAATTTGCTTAGCATCGGCCTTATCAAAATTCTCAATGGTGAGCACCGCCCCTTCATTGACAATTCCCACGATCTTCTTGCCGAGAACCGCCGACCTGGCGACAATAGCATCAGGCGGAAGACTCTCAGGATCGACTTCAAATTCTGCCAGATCACTATCACTCAGTACACTCGGGGCCATAATACGGCGCTCGACAAACACCACTCTTCCCTTCGTATGCAAGCCTTTTGCCCGCCAGACAGAGAGCTTGTTACGATAGACAAGATTACCCATCTGGCCAAAAGAAAACATAATTATCGGAGCTAGAAACAAACATGCCGACATGGTCAGCACCAGCACCAGTGGCATAGGAAACCTCTGCCAAAAGTTTGTGGCTGGCGCCAGAGGCGCATCTTTAAGGGAGCAAACGAAACGCTTGCAGGCCAGATCTGCGGCCGTACGTCGTTTCTTATCGCAGAACAAACCAGCCAGAACTCCAGCCATTGCCATCTGCGCCATGGCGTAAATTGGCATATAGAATGCCCCTAATGGGAAGATCAAACACGGCATCCAATAAACAAACCGAGCAAACAAGGCAGCGAAGAAGCCCAGGCGCTGTCCTTCGCTATTGCGTACGACCAAGCCAGTCAGGCGCTTTCCTGGCGTGGCGGCCCAGCCCGATGATTCAAAAATAGCAAAATAAATCGGAACGGCTAGAAGCACGATCAAAGCCAGTGCCGGTAAGGCCACTAAAAGGGCCGCGCCCACTCCAGAAAGCGAAGAACGCGGGAAAATAATAAAGTTACTACCGAGAAAAGCCAGGTAAACTCCGCCACCAAGCAAGGTCACCAAGATAAGACTATCAAGCAGCATAGCCATGATTCTAGTAAGCACCGGCGCTGCAATTAGAGCAGTCGCGGGGTTATCCTCTTGGGCTAGAACATCGGTCATGGGCAGGAATACTTTTTCTGTTGGCACACGGGACGGCAAAATGCCAATTCTCTTCCCTAATATGCCCTAATTTGCTTAAAGTTGCGGGATTTTTAAGACTTGATCAGGGTAAATCAGGTCACGATTGACGATGGCATTGAGACTTACAAAATGGTTTACCATGGCCATAATCTCTTGATTAGATGGTTCTTTGCCATTTTTCGCGGTGAGCAATGTGCGCGAAATATTCCAGAGATTATCTCCCGGCACAACTTTATAAGTCGCTGGAGGCTCACTAACGACTTCTGACTTATCGATATCACTCATTCTCTTTCACTAACCGCCTGTGCGCTACATCGTTCAAGTTCGCTTAGTATTGCGATAGGCTTTGCCCAGATAATGACGGCCTAAACCTTCGTGAGCGTTGCTATGCAATGGTCTGCCGTTTCCTGAACCAGGGAAAACAATATATTCAACTTCGGGCCGATGGGTACCTCCGTTCCGCGGATTAGAGTTAATACCTAGCGAATCAGCCAGAGCCATAGAGCCCTCACCCAGCTTCTGGTGCGGTCCAACATCGGCAAAAACAGCAAAGCGCACATTATCACCGTAACGCACTGCGGCAATGTCACCGAGACGCACACCGTATTGCTGGTATCTCTCTAGAGGCAAGACGAAATACTTAGTGGTTTCAGCGTTAACTGGCGCGCCATTGCGGTGCCGCAGAGAAGTATTACTTTGTCCATGAGGGTCAATCTGCCTGGCTCTTGGCGACCCGTCAGCATCAATGGCCATGCCAGCGCGGAAGTAAACAGAACCGCCATCAACACGGGTGAGTCGGCGAGCATATCCGGCACTTTCTGCCACGCCATCAAAGAGCTGATTCAAACGCTCTTCATCTGTGACTACGCGCTGCTCTGGCTTGTTCCAAGGCACAACCACTTCGCGCTGTGGCACTGGCAAATCTTGAACTGAAATATCTCGCTGGGTTGGAATTACCCGCGGAATAGCCTGGGCATCCAATTGAGGCGGCGCCACGTAAGGCTGAACGTAGGGCTCAAGCTTGGGCTGATCATAAACCTGGGCAGCAGGCTTAACATCAGGAGCGGCAGGAATTAGGTTACGCTTTTCAGAGAACAAATCTTCAGGCGCGACTCTTTGTTCGGCAACTTTAGTTTCGAGCTTGACGGCATCAGAGAAGAAACTACGGTCGCCCATATTCTTCGCCCACCAGGTACCGTAAGAGCTAACAGCATCGCCTTTTTCAGTCTGCTGCTGCTGCCAACTACCATCAGCATTCTTGACGCCGCGCAAGACTACATGCTCTTTGCCCTGATCGTCATTGGCATAAAGATGCACAAGAGTGCGGTTACCAGCCTTTTCAAGCTCAATAGTTAGGTTGCGCTTGGTACCATCTTTATCAACAACTTCCACACTGGTCTGACCAGCGCGACCGAGAGCCTCGACAGCTTTTAACTTATCTTCTGCAGATGCGGCCGGATTAATGAGAACTTCTTTGGGCGCCAGCGGAGCTGGGGCATCAAGCGAGACCTTGGGCAAACTGGCGGGCTGATCTGATGCAGTCGCATCGGCAACCTGTTTACCAGAGCCTTGATTGCCAACTCCCGGATCGCCAGCAACCTGTTTATCCGCACCTTGCCTGTTAGCAGCTTGCCAGTCAGCCGGTGTCAGCTCTTGAACGGCCTTAACTTCAGGCTTAGCTTCAGGCTTCGCCTCTTGGCCCGCAGTAGTATCAGACCCAGGTTTAACTGCGTCTTTATCATTGTCTGCTGACTTGCCGTCGTTTTCGAGAGAAGCTGCCATCGGGGGGGGATGACCTTTGGAGATTTTCCAGGTAATAAATTGCCACAATCAAGTATCCAACAATTTGCCCAGAGGGCAATGGTGAAAATCCCATTGCCCCCAAACTGGCTCTAGCCTCTCGCAAATATAAGCACTCGCAGCTTAAACGGCAGCTAGCTGGCAAAGCGATTCATCGGGCCGGAAACAAGGTATTAGCACTTCATGGAGCGATTTCCATGCCTGACGGGAGTGCTCGTAAGCGACATACAAAGCCACAGATAGATCACCCACAGACGGCGGCAAGCCTTCAAGCAGGCCCTTTTGCTGCCAGTCTTCAAGCAAGGAAGAGACTTCCTCCGCCGCACCTCGACCAACAACAGAGACACAAGTAATCTCGAATTTTATGCTGGCATTGAGCACGCCCGGTATACCGGCCAATTCTTCCACCAACCGCTGGCCCGATGAACGATTCAAGCCCGAAACAACATAAGAGGCAACGGAACAAGAGGCAGCCGCAGAAGACACAATTGACTCTAGTAGCGACTGAGACAACGACTTAGCAGTCGCGCCTGTTTCCCGCACATAAGTCTCAAGCAAATTAACATGGCCGACTTCGCTTTGTACCGTGTCGTGAATGAGCTGCGAATGTATCAGCGAAGAATCAAACTCGATCTTCAAAACACTAAAGCCGTCAACCGCAGTAACACCAACAATGTCTTTACCAGAAGCTGCCGCCTCGCCTTCAGAGCCAATCTCAGTGCCACAATTATCGGGATTAAAGACACTGCGCACCCGCAAAGCCACTGCGTTTTCACGAGCACACTCCACCGCCCGCGGGTGGATCACCTGGGCACCTCCAGCCGCCATCTCCAAGCAATCGCTGTAACTAATGCGCTTATGCTGAATTGCGCCTTCAATAATGTTTGGATCGGCAGTAAAAATGCCATCGACATCGGTGTAAATATCGCATAACTCCGCCCCCACAGCCGCAGCAATTGCCACAGCCGAAGTGTCAGATCCACCGCGCCCCAAAGTTGTTATATCGCCAGCAGCGGTAACCCCCTGGAAGCCAGCAACAACGATGACATCATTATCGACAAAGGCATCATCAATCTTGCCCGCATCAATACTGAGAATTTCAGCATTGCCGTAGTTTGATTCGGTGATGATGCCCAACTGTCCGCCAGTAAAAGACTTAGCCTTAATTGCCAGATCACTCAAAACGATACTGAGCAAAGCAATTGACTGCTGTTCACCCGAGGCCAGAAGCACATCAAGCTCACGTGGATTAGGTTTGTCAGAACAGCGACCAGCCAGGCGCACCAAACTATCAGTAGTGTCACCCATGGCAGAAACTACTACAATGGTCTTGTAGTCGGCACTGACAGAAGCCACTATTTGAGCCACGTGGGCTATACGCTGAGGATTCTTTACTGAGGTGCCACCGAACTTCAATACTTTGATTTTCTTAGTTGAATTACTCATGTTTAGCTCCTTTATTCGAGGCGGAAGAAACGAGAGCAACACGAGCAGCTTCTTGCAGGGCAATCTCTAAGTCTTGCAAAAGATCAGGAGCGTCTTCGATACCCACAGACAAACGAATCAGACCATCGACAATACCAAGAGGTTCACGCACTTCTTTGGGGATAGGAGCATGAGTCATCGTAGCTGGGTGGCAAATCAACGACTTCACGCCGCCAAGACTTTCACCAAGCTGGAACAATTCAGTAGAATTGACCACACTCTTAGCCGCTACCAGACCGCCCTTAACAACAAAGCCAACAATGCCACCAAAACCAGTCATTTGCGTCTTAGCCAAATCAAACTGAGGATGCGATGGCAAACCAGGATAATAGACACTTTCAACCAAATCGTGCTCTGACAAATATCTAGCCACGGCAAAGGCATTGCGCTCATGCTCCTTCAAACGCAGAGCAAGGGTTTTCAAACCACGCAAAATCAAGAATGAATCAAAAGGCCCGGGCACTGCGCCGCCAGCATTCTGATAGAACTTCAGTTGATCATAAAGCTCATCATTATCAGTGATGATAGCGCCGCCGATTACATCGCTATGTCCGCATAGATACTTGGTTGTGCTGTGCACAATAATATCTGCACCAAACTGCAAAGGCTTCTGAAAATATGGAGTAGCGAAAGTATTGTCGACAGCGAAGAGCAATTTGTGTTTCTTTGTGATTTTGCCAACGGCCGCTAAATCAGCCAATTTCAAGAGCGGATTAGTCGGTGTTTCCAGCCAAACCAATTTAGTATTTGGCTTAATTGCCGCTTCAATCTCTTCAGGCTTGGCAGCGTTTACATATGAAAATTCGATATTGAATTTTCTTTTGACCTTCTCAAACAGCCTGTATACGCCACCATAGACGTCTTCTCCAACAATGACATGATCACCAGCAGACAAAATATCAAGCACAATTGATACGGCCGCCAAACCTGAAGCACAGGCTATTCCATACTTGGCTCCTTCTAAAGAAGCAAGGCAAACCTCAAGCGCCGTGCGGGTTGGGTTATGAGTGCGAGCATATTGATAGCCCTTATTCTTACCCAATTCATCGAGTACAAAAGTAGAAGTCTGATATATAGGGGTAATTAAAGCCCCGGTGGTTGGGTCGGCCTCTTGGCCGCTGTGAATCGCTAAAGTGTTGAAGCCAAAGGTACGCCGGGGGGCGTCGGTGCTTGATCTAGGCTGGCCCTGGGAAGACGGTTGTGCTGAATCTTGCTTACTAGTAGTCATTTATTTTCTCCAAAGAAAAACTCCCTTTCTCGCGGCTGCGGGAAAGGGAGTTGCTAACTTAATTACTGATCTTTAGTCTCGATATGCTCGATCAAAATCGTAACGCAACAAATCCCTGCCCGCGAGGGGCATGGACATCTGCATGTTGCTGGTGGAACGATTTAACATGCCGAGCATTATGCGGGTATAAAATTTCGATTGCAAGACTATTCGACTAATTGTTAAGCAACCATGAACAGATGCGCTAGGATAAGGCGCACTACCAAAGGCAAATACATTTAGATGATTGCAGATTGAGAAATGCCAAATAACTACATGCAATATTTTGTGCTATTCCAAACGTGGCTGTTAGAGCGCTGCTCATCAATACTCACATTTGTACTCACCGGGCGACTCTTATTGTTCTCAGTATTTTCATCAGTACTTCTATCCGTGCTCTTTATTGACTACAGCAGTCAAGCCATAGCAGCCAACAAAAACGAATTAGGCTGGTCACTTACCCAGAATCGCAAGCACCTAGGACTATACAAAGTTAGTATGGCCCGCACTGGCGTGCATGTTGTAATGCCAAATCAAAGCGTCATTGTCTTGTGCCTTCCCCCAGGAAAAACGGTCTCAATCATAAACATTGCCAGCAAACGAATTTGCCAACTTCCCTTAGATAACTTTGAAGGTCAGATGGTGCGACACCTGGCGTTCGGCAAAGGCAAAATAATGTCAGATGTTCCGATCCTAAAAACTGGACAATTCATCCAAAAAAACATAAAAGCTGATCGATACGAAATCGACAATCATCGGTATAAGAAATACCTTGCGCAAGCGAAAGATACATCGTTCGAGCCAAGCCTAATCACAGACAAGTTGCGACTATCAGCGCTGACAGACAGCCCCTTCTCCGCGGCCGGAATTCTGATGACGAAGCTATACGGCTTACCAAAACTCGCAACTATTCCACTAGAATTGGATTACAAAGATCCTGATGGTGGCTCACATATAGTGCTTGATACGCTTTCAATATCACGCAAGAACGTAGATAAACTAATGATCTTGCCAGCAGGTCTAAAGAAAGCGACAATCGATGACGTTTTACTCGACGGCAACGAATCAGCGGTTGACATACTTAAGTATTAGAGAATTCTTGAAAGTTTAGCGTTTCGCCGAAGTTTCTGGATTGTCAATTTCACTTCCAAAGCTGTCATTTTTCTTCAAAATTTCTGACAGTTTCGGAAATCAAAAAATAGTAGCTGAGCAACTGCATTTTCGTCCGCCAATCTTGTCTCATTTTCATGTGAAAAATGAGTCAAGATCGGAACGCCTCAAAAAGAGGAAAACCAGCAAAAGGGAAATGGCAAATATGCAATACTGTTCAAGCTCTAATTCCAGTCGAGAAGAATCAATGACAGAAGCAGAAACAGCAGACGAAACAAAAGCCACAGAAGGCAAAGCATTGAATACAAGAATCGCGCTGTACGATCCAACCACCGACTCACTGGAAGAAATTACTGACTTACTTCATCAAGCCTATGCCAGCCTGGCAGCGCGCGGCTTCAACTATGTTGCCGCCACACAAACGACTGAAGTCACCAAAAGTCGGCTGACTGCTGGAAAGGGATACATCGCCCGCCTGACGGGAGAAGCAAAGATAATAGGCACGGTTACTTATTACACCACAGCAAGAGTTGCGCCTGACGAACCAGAGTATTACAAGAAAAGTACAGTCGGACACTTTGGCCAATTCGCTGTACATCATGGGATGCAGAAGCTGGGCATAGGCAGCAGACTGGTTGCCTTTGCAGAATCTCTCGCACGAGCAGAAGGCAAAGAGGAAATGGCCTGTGACACCGCCGAAGGTGCTACGGACTTAATTGAATACTATACGAGCAGAGCCTACCGGCTGATTGAATACCACCAGTGGGACAAGGCCTGCTATCGCAGCGTGATTCTTAGCAAGAGATTGGTTGGATGAGGCCGTCACAGCTGCTAGAACAATTCTGCTAATCTAGAAGAATGAAATGGATCTACCTAGTTAGAAAATACGTTGTGTGGCTTAGCATAAATCTCTACGTGCTCGGCATAACAACGTGGCTCAGCGGCATGCGCACAGGCCTGCTTAAGTATGGCTGCGGCCAAACCGAAACACACTCAATGCTCATTAATCTCAAGCTAATCTTCGACCCTTTGACCCCAACTGTTTCAGCAACAGCCACAGTGTTAGTGTGGCTTAGCTTTACCGCCATGAATTTAGATATAAAGTACGGTGCGCGAGCTTGGAGCACTCTGCACGAGAAATTAATCACGACGAAAGGCTATATCTGGATGCCATTATTAGCGGTTGCATGTTGGTTCTTGTTCGGAGACAAACTAGCAACTCTACTATCACTTCTGTCGTGGCTCAGTTTTGTTGGGTTCTTAGCTTCTTGCAGTCTTCTGCTAAGGAAAACACGGAAAGCCTGAGACAATTTCATACTATGGCTGGCAAGGGTGAATTCGCTCCAATTATAGGCATCTGAACCTGTGGTCGGGGGGTCAGGCTGCGTCAGTTTCCTCCAACGACTCGGTTCTTGCTTTCAATTTCGTCCAAAAGGCTTTGACAAGCGGCTTTATCAACTTGCTCTTCTTTGGTCCAGTTCTTGTTCATGGCAGTCTTCAAAGCTAGATGAGCCCTACTCATAGAATCCGCATCTATTAAACAGCGACCGAGCCTGTAGTTATTCACTGCAGAATCATCCAATAACGTACATGCACGATACTCAACCGCAGCGACGCGATACAACTTTCTTTTCTCTGCCTGCTCCGCAAGCAAAAGTCGACAGGTAATGTCGATTGGATTCTTACCCAATCGCCTTAAGCAATTATTCAAACCGCTTGCTGCCAGGCAATTGTCAAAATCGGCGAACAGAGCTTTGCGATAGAGATCTATTGCCTCAGGTGTGCGCTGTTCTTTTTCCAACAGAACCCCGTAGCGAAGACATGCAGCCGACAAATTTCTTCTAAAAATATCGCTATCAGGAGAGGCTTTAACAGCCACTTCGGCTTCATCTATGGCCAAACTCCACAGGCCACGACAGCCGAGCTCAACGCCGCGATTATTGTGCTCAAGGGCATTGGTTGGCGTTGGAGTATTTAACTTTAGCCCACCGCCTAGTTGATGGGAATCATACTGAGCCGCAGCACCATGAGCAGTACCGATCAGAAGAATGATTGGAAGCACGAACAACGACGTGAAAGCAACAGTGCGCGTCCTCGCAAAACACCAATTGCCATGCAGGCTAGGCCTAGGCGTAACATCGCGCTGCCTCACGAACTTTCCCTCCTCAAACGAAAATGAGCTATCATCTCTTAGCGTTATTCCCTCACGAAAAGTTTGAACCACAATGGATGCACAAAACTACGCCAATCTCTCTGCACTTTCCAACATAATTTCTAACAGTGTAGAAATTCTAGGTATGGCTACGGGCATTCCCAATCTTTTCTTAGGCTGGATACCGATGGCTTGCGGCGCGAAAGGCTACACAAGCAAAATCTACATGGCCTGCATTGGCAATATTGTTGTAGCCCTTGGTGCTCCAATGATGGTCAACACAATGGAGCAAATGGCGAGAAGCACCAATCTTGAAATGCTGCTTTATCTGGGAATTGTCCTTAGCTGTGGGCTGGCACTAGTAACAGTCGTACTAAGTTTCGCGCTGGCTCTATCGCCAGCACTAATGGCCTGGCGCGAAAAGCTACCGTCATCCGGACTAGTTGTAGGACTGACTCTCTTCTCGATTATTCTGCCAATATTGTGGATACCAGCGTTAATAGTTGCTTCGCTGGCAGTGACAAAAAAGCAAACAGCACCAATTGTGCAGTTGATCAAAGAGCAGAGACAAGACCGTAAAGAAGAACAAGAAAGCAACGAATCCGGACAGAGCGAAAGATAACCAGACCAAGAGCGATCAGCGTAGTCGAACCAGCGGCACTCAAGAACCTATCCGGCAATCATTGCGAAGGTTGTTCGAGAATGGCCGCCCCATATTTCAGGATTCACCACTTTGCCCGTGTTAGCAACTTGGTAACAACTTAGAACATAGCCGGCCCTATATTGAAATCACAGAGCAGCGGTTGCAATTCTAAACCCAGACTGCGGCCGCTACTGTTTTACCACTGAGTTACCAACCCCGCACTCAGGAGATGCCGCTAAACATGAATATGAATATAAGAGACTACCAAGATCCCCGAGACCTCCAGGATAACCCCGGCCAAGACAGATTCAATAGCTGGACGCAGCAAGCAAGTAACGACGCCACAGACTTCTTTCGCGGCCAGAGCAGAGGGCGTACGCCCGACAGAATGGCTCAGAACATGATGGACAGCCTGGAAATAACACCCCTCTTTGTCAGCGTGAGCCAGGCATCCGATCACAGCTCGCACCGCAATCTACGCGATTTACAGAATGATCGCTATAGCCCTTACGAAAGATCTCACCACCACTCACGCGACGGCCAACAGCATTCAAGGAACGGCGAGCGCATCACCATCGATCTTGGTATCGGCGGCAGTGCCCTAGTGATTGACACAGTTAGAGATCGAAGAGGCAATTCAGAAGTACAGCTAATCAGCCTACTCAATCAAAGAAGACCTGAAGAGCTAAATCGCACCCTGCCGCACGATCGCTACAACAGCCTCCCGCTAGGCCAAGACATTTTGCCCCGCGATCGCTATGACTCGCCGACACCAGTAACAGACAATAGACCGCTACCGCCCTGCCCACCTGGGTTCGATCAAGCGAAATGGGAAAATGGTCATGACACAATCAAATATGCAGTTGGACGAGAACTAGCTCGTTCATTCGATCAGCTTCTAGCCATTCCTGACGGAGCTGGGCAGAAGAAATTCGCCGAAAATTTCCTCAAGACTCAAGTACCAAACATGGAAGCCCGCGGTGGAAAAGTCCTCGCCATTAAGGACGAAAAAGTATTACTCGACGCTGGCGATGGCTCAGGCCCTCTCTGGATTGATGTCGTAAAAAACATCGGTGGCAGCAACCCTGAAGTACAGTGGACAGTGCTGGGCAAAGGCGATGCCTCCCAGACTCGGGCACCCGAGTTTGCACCTACTCCTCCGGGATTCGACCCAGTGAAATGGGACAACGGCCACGATACTCCCAAATATTTCATCGGTCACCTAGTGGCAGATATGCTGCAACAAGATCGACTAAATCCTGACCGAGACGGCCAGAAAGCTAGAGTAGAGCAGTTCCTAAAGAAGCAGGTTCCAGCAATCGAGGCTAAAGGCATCAAGGTATACAATGTCATTGGTGAAAAGATACTGATGGATGTCCATGATGGTACAGGCGTCCATTGGGTAGACACAGTGGCTGATGTCGGTGGAAAAAATCCACAAGCAAGCTGGTTGGTAGAAGCCTAGGAGCTCAGCTCTCAAGGTAAAAATAATAGCTAGATAGAGAGTCGAAGCACGCAAGTTTAAGTCGCGGGGTTAGAAGTGGGCAGGTGGAGCCAAAACATGCTCCCGCTGCCCACTTCGCTTACAACACCTATTTTTCCACCATGAGCTTCAACAATAGCTTTGCAGATGGCGAGGCCGAGGCCACTTGTGCCCGCACCGCCCCCGTGAGCTTGTTGAAAGCGATCGAAAACCGAGTCTAACATGTGGCGCGGTATGCCTTTTCCTTGATCTTCAATCTTGATGTGAGCGCTGTCTTGCTTCATTGCAACACTTACTGTAATGGTGGAACCCTGTGGCGAATATTTGATTGCATTTGAAAGCAAGTTGATAAATACTTGCATGATTCTCTCTTTATCGACAGAGACAATGGCATGATCTCCAAATACTTCAATCTTAACCGCGTTAGTCTCGGCCAGGGTTTTTACACTGTTGATAGACTGCACGGCCAAATCCGCTAAATCTGTTGGCGCCAGCTTCATTTCCATCATTCCGGCTTCCAGTTTCTCAATATCAAGCAATTCATTAACGAGCGAGAGTAGTCGATCGCACTCATTATGAGCAGCGCTCAATCGTTTTTTTCCCTTCTCTGAGACTTCGCCATAAAGACCGCTCTCCACAAGCTCAACGGCGCCTTGTATGTTAGCTAGAGGACTGCGCAAGTCGTGACTAACCATTGCCACGAAGGCTTGTTTCATCTCTTCTGCTCTAGCAACATCGTCTGCCATTTTTCTAAAAGCAACGTCAAGCTCTGCCACTTCATCACTGCCTTCAATTGGCGCCAAGAGCGGCTTATGCTCGACAAAGAGCTCAGCGTTCCGACTCAAAATTTTAAGGCGAGCAGCAATATCGCGACTAAAATAAACAACTACACCTAGCGACAGCAATAAATTCAATAGCGCACCAGCAAGGATATACAAACGCAATTCTTGCTTTCGCCCCTCCACATTCGTAGGCAAATGGTCCTGAATTTGCCTCTCCTCGCTGGTCAATCTGTGAAGTTCATCTACATAAGTTTTGAATGAACCTTCAATCTGGGTTCTAAATTTGCCAAACTGAAAGTGATAAACATCTTGCGGCGACTCTTCTATTCTTTGCTTGTGCCAATTGAGAACTGTCACTACGCTCTGCGCCTGGGCTTCTACGGCTTTCAATCGCTCAGCACGCGATGGATCGTCTTTAAGCAAAGCATTCAACTTGGCGGCACGCTCAGGAATAACGGCAATCGCGTCATCAAGCCGCTTTCGCAAGACATCGTTTCTCATGTAATTCCAAGCAATAATGGCACTGCCTGCATCAAATAAATCTCGCTGAGCTTGATTAGCCTCAGCCACAATTGTTCTTGAGCGATATTCTCGCTCGGCCACGACCTGCGCGTTTTCTAAAAGGGCACTGAGGACAGCCAAATAGACAAGCCCCAGCAAAAGCGGAACGGCTGCCATTATGAGGCCTTTTTGAGCGACTGATAGCTTCAATGCAAATCCGCCAATAGTAACAAGCACCCTTTTGCGATTCCAAAATTTTCAAGCATACAAAAGATACCAAATATCAAAGCCTTATCTATCTTACCTCTAGCCCCGGTGAAGCAGGGAAGATAGAATATTGCCAATAAAAAGCAGTCAAGACCAGTTAGCACGAGCGAACAATGATCAAAATTCTATTTGCCGAAGACGACCAAAAACTTGCAGACCTAGTCGTTGACTTCCTCAGCGAAGAAGGCTACCAATTAGAACATGTCACGAGCGGTCCCGTTGCACTGACGCGACTTGAAGAAGGTCAATATGATGGCCTTATTCTAGATGTTGGATTGCCGGGAATGTCTGGTTTTGACGTCTGCCAAGCTTATCGCCAACACGGGGGCAGCGCCCCAATAATCTTTCTTACCGGCCAAGATACTCTCGCCGATAAAGAACACGGCCTTGATCTGGGAGCAGATGATTACTTGACCAAACCTTTTCATATGCGTGAACTGGGCGCTCGCTTGCGAGCCATCGCCAGGCGGTCAAGAACCAACGTTGCCGCTCGGCTAGAAATTGCCGACCTCAGTCTTGACGCTGCTAATCACACTGTCAGTAAAGGCGGCGTCCCCCTCCAACTTATGCCAAAAGAGTATGCGTTGCTCGACTTTCTCATGCGCAATCCACGGCGCACATTTAGCCAAAACGAACTATTAGATCAGGTCTGGTCAAAAGAAAGTGATGCGTCCCCGGACACTGTTCGCGTTCACATTACCAAGCTACGGGCAAAAATTGATACGCCCGGCACTGAATCAATAATCAAGACGGTGCACAGAGTTGGCTACAAACTAGAGCCCTAGGCCGAGCCATAGCTAGAGGCGGCGACTGAAAACAGCCAGGTTCGGTCAGCCCTAACTGCATGGTGATTTCCCCCTTGCCTCAATAACATTAATGGGAGAACATGGCCCACGGAATCCTGTATCTAAATAAACCTTGAACCTCCACCACGAAGGTAATACATGGACTCTTCTGACAGCCCTGCGGTTTCAGCTCAAGTCGAGCTTCCGACGCTTCAACCTGAATTTGCAGCACCTTTATCGCCACTAAAGATTGGCCGCTGCCCTATCAAATCAGGAAACATAGACCCGCTGACTTTGGAACCGACCCTCTGCCCAATGCCAAAGTTAGACCTGAGCAATCCGCTAGTCTTTGACGAGCAATTCAAGCTTAAACCGTACCCACTCACCAAAGAAGATGAAGCCCTAGACCGCAACACCAGGTTTACCTTCAAGCTCGACGCTCCTCCCTCGCAGCCAGCCCTAGACTTGCGTCTGCGCTTCGACAAGGCTACGTCTTTCGACCTCAACTTCAATGGCCAGCCGGTCGAAATGTCGTTAAACCCGCGCAAATGCAACTCCAAAGCACGCGCCGGACTGTGCTTTAGAGTCGGTTTCTAAATACTCTTAAAATTGCCACAATAGGTTTTGCGAATTCGTCACGATGGCGTCACGATGGCGAGTTACTTTGGGCAAATCACCCCGCATGATACTTACCAATAGAAATCACTGGCTGGCAAGCTAATGGGTTGAAGATAACTTCTTCAACCCTCAGCTAAAGCATTAAGCGATAGAGCATTAAGCGATAGAGCAAAGACGCGATCGACCGGGAGGCGGCAACTCTTATGACCATGGAAAAACGTGGAGAAAACGCCGAACATGCACATTCCAAAACGGCTCTACAGGCCAACGATCAAGCTGGAAAGACTATGGGCAACGAGGTCAATGAGACCCGCGATAAAGAGCGCAACAGCCCCCGTAGCGATTCAAGAGGAGGACAAGACACAATAGCGGCGCACTTACCGAATGTAGAACTAACTGATTCAAGCAAAGTTGGCGGCAAACCAGATCAGCGCTTGCAATTGATTAGTGACAGCAATGCCAAGCCGGAGGAGCGGCTGGCAGCAGCAAGAGAACTGGCCAAAGAAGGCATAAGAAAAATAGAACTACAAAACGATAAAGGAGAAAAACAATCGTTGCGTCTCGAAACATCAAAGGCAGGCGCACGAGATCTCGTTAGCATCCATTCAGCAGATGGCAGCGGCAAAGAAAAGCCTCTGCTGAAAGGAGTTGCTAACAGCGATGGCCGCATCGAGCGACAAAAAGACAGTAAGGGAAGATTTGTCGACTGGCACGGATCAGGTAAAGAAATCTCACCAAGTTTAGCCGACGCTACGCCACGAATACATAGCAGACACTCGAAAGCGGGAGAACAAGCGAGCGGAGTTACAACCGTACAAAAAGCAGATGCCAAACCAGAAACAACAGAACGGAAAGTAGAGACTAAAGTCGAACCTAAAGTAGAGCCCAAAGTAGAAGGCCCCTCGACCATTGACCCACACAAAATAATGGATGCTGCAGCTCTCAGAGCTGGTCACCCAGTGGGCAAACTAGTTAAAACAGAAGATGGTCTCTATATGCGCGCCAAATTTGATGTAGATGCTGATGGTCACCCTAATGTCAAAAAGATTGATCCCAAACACGGCAGCCTTCACACCACGCTGCGTTACAGCGAGGGCAACGGCTCAGTCAACGCCGATGCAGTACCATATGTGGTACTACCCAAAGGTCACTTCAAAGAACATGGAGTTAAAGTCGGCGACCTCGCCATCGTGCGCAACAAAGAAAATGGCGCGCTCACGGTAGCAGTATTTGGCGACGTTGGCCCCAGACACAAACGGGGCGAAGGCTCAATGGCTCTAGCTCGTGAGCTCGGCCTCAACCCCTCGCCCACCCACGGCGGCACCCAGAGCCGCAACATCGAGTACCTTGCCATCCCCGGCTCTGGCGGTGACAAAGCACGCAATCAAACAGATCTGCTAGCAAAAATAAACAACGCCAAGCAAAAGCTGGGCCTGCGAGGATAAGTTACAAATCGTGCAAAACTTTTGGAGGCAAAGCAGCACGAAGAGCATTGAGCACGGCAAGAATATCAATCACTTCTTGAATGATGGCACCGTTGACGGGATTTAAGTGACCAGTCGAAGCAAAGCCCATACCAACAACACTGAGTGCCATTCCCCCAATGGCGCTCTGCAGGGCTATCGTGCGCATGCGTCTGCTGATGTGCATAAACTCGTCCACTTTTTCTAGCGAGTTATCCATAATCACGACACCGGCTGCTTCAGCCGTAACGTCACTATTCTGCCCGATGGCCATTCCGACTGTAGCCGCCAACATCGCCGGTGCGTCATTGATGCCATCGCCGACATAAAGAGTCTTTGCCGCGGCGGTCTCTTTACGCACAATCGCCAGTTTTTCTTCTGGGCGTTTCTCGGCAAAAATTTCGCTAATTCCTACTTGTTCAGCCAGGTAGCGCACTTCAGATTCGCGATCGCCAGACAAAATCAACACTCGATTGAAAGAGTGTTCTGGTCCTAAGTGGCGCACAAAACTGCTGCTCTCGCGGCGCGGCGCATCGCGAAAGCGCAGATCAGCAGCATATCGGCCATCAATAACAACCACACATTCTAGCCCTCCGGCCACTGGCGGCAGCTGTTCAATACCAGGCAATTTAGCATCAAGTTGATTGCGACTAGTGATTTGCACTTGCCGACCAGAAACCGTGCCACGCAGCCCTTGACCAGGGGCCTCGCTGACTGCGCTGGTTTCAGCTAATTCTAATTTACTGCTCTCAGCCGCGGCCAGAATAGCACGGGCCAATGGATGCTTTGAATAGCGCTCGAGACTGGCAGCCAGAGTCAATACTTCTCTCTGCTCAAAACCTGACGCCATAATTTGCTCAGTCAGTTTCGGCGCACCATAGGTGAGCGTGCCTGTCTTATCAAAAATTGCAGTACGACAGCTGCTAATCTGCTCTAACACCACAGGGCTCTTAACAATGATGGCTCGCTTAGCACAAAGCGATATAGAGCCAATAATTGCTATTGGAATACCAAGAATTAGAGGACACGGTGTTGCAATAACCAGTACAGAGAGAAAGCGAACAGCTTCACCACTGAGAGCCCAAGCCAGAGCTGCCACCACCAGTGCTACCGGTGTATAGATCGCACCAAGCTTGTCTCCCAGGCGCTGCAACTGCGGTTGCTTCGACTCAGACTCGCGCATTACTTCCATAATTTTCGCGTAGCGAGAATCGGCTACAAGCTTAGTCGTGCGAATGGTAAGAACAGACTCGCCATTTACTGCACCAGAGATAACAGTTGAACCGCTAGTCTTGGTCACTTGAAAAGGCTCACCAGTCAAATAAGACTCATCCATTCCACCGCGACCATCAATTACCACACCGTCAGCAGGGCAAATATCATGAGGATATATAACCAACGTGTCGCCAACAGCAACATCCTGCAGCTGCACATCGACTATCTCAGCTCCTGTCTTTCTATGAGCAATTGAAGGCATGCGCTTGGCCAACGCAGCTAGCACCGATGATGCGCTCTTGAGCGCATAGCTCTCCAAGGCTTCTCCGCCAGAGAGCATCAAGACGATAATTGAACCTGCCAAATATTCGTGCAGAACGATCGAGGTAACTATTGAGATACCGCCTAATAAATCGGCACCAAATTCTTTCTTGAGCAGCTTAACAAGAAGCTCATACAAAAGCGGCAGACCACCAACAGCGAACAAACACAGCAGCGGCAACTCGTAAGTCTTTTCATCAGCTTGTAAAGCAAATCGAAGAACCAAGTGCAAGATAATTGCCAGGATAGAAAAGACAGCAATTACTCTACTTTTCTGGCGCCAAAGGTTCTGTGGCCCATACCAGGGCCCCGTCAACACTTTTTCATTTACTTGAGCGGACATAAAAAACTCTTTCCTCGCTCAGCAAATACTGAATATAGCAGGGATAACGCCACCGAAATGAAACGACCCCAAGACCAACAAGAAGTTCCACTGTTAACTTTTCGCTAAGCGGGCATAGACTATTATGATTACTAACCTCTTGTCCGTTCAAAGTTGCCTAGTTAATGTCAAGAATACTAATCGTTGAAGATGATGAGCAATTGCTGGAGACCCTAACAGATGGGCTCTCTAGCTTCAATCACGTGGTTGAGGCAGTAGCGACGGGAAGCGATGGCTTAGAGCGCTTACTGGCCAGCGAGTACGATGTAGCCATTCTCGACTGGGGTCTGCCGGTGTTAACCGGCTTACAGATCTGTCAAGAGTATCGGCAAAAAGGCGGACAGGCTCCAATAATTTTCCTAACAGGAAAAAATGATATCGATAGCCGAGTAGGGGCGCTGGACATGGGCGCCGACGACTACTTGACCAAACCTTTTTCGTTCAAAGAATTATTGGCAAGAGTGAATGCTCTTCTGCGTCGCCCTAGCCAATTAGCAGAAAGCGTCTTGACCGTGCAAAATGTCAAACTTGACTTAAACACTCGCATTGTCACCATCGATGATCAACCGACTTCTCTTGCAGCCAACGAATATGCACTGCTTGAATTACTTCTGCGCAACAGGGGCAAAGTTTTTAGCTACAACGAATTGATGGAAAGAATTTTCAAAGCCGATGAAGATGCATCAGAAGAAGCGGTGCGTCAACGCATCACCCGCTTGCGTAAAAAAATTGATGGCAATCGTGAAGTATCATGTATCCGCACCATAAAAGGCTTAGGCTATTGCATCGACGTGGTGCGCTAGGGCTAATATTTTTTTGCGATCACAGTTCGGTCCCAACTCTTTAGTAATCTCGCCGTTGAGCTTCGACCACTCAGAAAGCTTTGCTCGGCCCCGATGAACACTTAGCCAGAGCACAAAATAACGAATTTGCTAGTTAGAAAAACTCACAAGAGTTGCCGACAAACTAGTGGATCGATGGCGTCATGCGACAAGTAGTGATACCGTTTGCGGTACCATTGCTTGTCACGCAGGCAATCTCCTTTCCCCAGCGCAAATCGACGATGGAACAGCGACTAGCGACCCACCAAAAGACTTGAGAATGCGGCTTTTCGCCACTCTTCAACATAGCTAACACCGCTTCAACTATATAGACAAGTAGACAAAAAACAAAGAAAAATATGAGAAAACCGGTGGTGCCGAAGAACTGTGACAAAGCACAATTCTCCGGCACCCCGGGTTCTCTTATTTAGCCAAGCCTGGCTCTACTTGCCGGCCCGGCCGTGGATGAAGACGACAGTGTCACCATCCAGAGTGGCATGGTCGACGCGCCGCGGGCGAGAATCGATCAAGCGCTGGCGCTCCGCAGGGTCACTGGGAAACTCCAAGACCTTCACGCCGCCATCAGCCTGCACCACACCGACCGCCGCCACACCATTGCGCCAGGGTTGTCCCGAGCTGTAGCTCAGCAAAGGACTTCCCTCCGGAATGAGATGGCCGACCGGCATGCCTCGACGACCAGAGAACGACGACGGTGCATGGGTCTGCGGAGGCTCGACGAAACCGTCGGCATCCATGACCAGATTGGGCACACCATCGCGACCGCCGTAGAAGATCTTGGGCTGGCCACCGGACTTGCCCTCGCCGCGCAGACGCCGGCTGATGCCTTTGCCAGCAGCGAGAATGCCGTCGCGCAGCGACAAGCACAGCACGCCGAGCATCAAGAAGAGAAACATACCTGCACCAAAGGCGCAGAAGCAGACCAAAGCAGCGATTCCTTTCAGAGTGTTCATGTTCATATCCTTCGATTTGTTGTTAGACAGATAGTTAGAAACTGCCGACAGCTCAGGAACTAGGTTCCGGAGCTACCAGTGACAAGCAGCAATGGCGCCGAGAAGATTGCTAAACCGAGCAACCTCTTTCAGAGCCACTGTCAGCCAGATAGGCAACTAGCGAATCAGTCAGAGCTGAAGCCACTTTGTCTTGATAAGCAGGAGTTTTGAGCAGAGCCCTGGTAGTGGGATTGGTCAGATAACCAATCTCAACCAAGGTTGCCGGAACATCGTTGCCATCCAACACAAAGAGGTTTCGAGCGTGACTCCATTTGGCTTGCTCTTTGAGCTTGAGCGAAACAGTATCGAGAACGAGTTCAGCCAACTTTTGATCGCGGCTGTCGAAGTAGTAGGTCTCTATCCCGCGAATATGTGATTTTGCCACCGAATTTCCGTGTACGGCGATGAAGACGTCAGGGCAGATGCGATTGCTGGCATCGAGCCGCTCTTGCAGAGTGAGGGTTTGATCGCTGTCGCGAGTCATGACGACCGTTGCACCGAGAGCCTCCAGCTTGCTGCGAAGCAAGAGAGAGACCTTGAGTGTCACGGTCTTTTCCTCTACGCCACCAGAAATAGCTCCAGGGTCGCTGCCACCATGGCCGGGGTCAACGAGAATAGTCTTACCCAGCAGTGGTTCATTGATAGAGGCCTGGTCAGCCTGCTTTTGCGCTTGAGCCGTTGGCTTTCCCTGAGCGTCGCGGCCTTGAGGAGCCATAGGTACAGGCAGTTGCCCCGGCGAACGCACAGGCAGATGCCGAGCGCTGATGGGAATGGAGGCAAGCACGGGCAGAGCCAATGCAGCCGCCAAGGAAGTGGAAGTAGTAACGGCGAGGATTACAGCACTGATGAGCGCTCCTCTGTAGCGGGGGATGGACACATGGTGTCTCCTTAGGTTTCTTGGTTGAGATTGAAACGGGAAAGAAAAAAATCTGAGTTCTGTTCAGGCAAATTCAGTAAAATGGCTGCCAGAGCAAGGGGCACGTGGTTAGCGCCTCTCACTCTAGCGTCCCATTGATGCATGAAGGCTGTTCATGCGTGTTGTTGCAGAAATCTGTCTACGACGCAGATGTACGCGTCAAGTCCAGACCGTTGTATCGCCCCATGCAAACGGCGATAGGCTTGGTGAGCCAAAGCTGGCAGGCCTCTGCCGCGACGGAGACCGAGCGCAGATAGAGTTCACGAAGATCGGCCTCTATCGGCGAGAGCAAGAACGCCGCGCGCAGATCTCCACTTTTGACATCCGGACCAACCGCCACTTTCAGCCTCGGAAAACTGCTGTTTCCCGAAAGCTCACGAAGCGTCGATTCGATGCCATGGTGACCACCGGCCGATCCCTTCTCGGCAAAACGAAGACGTCCCAACGGCATGGCGATGTCGTCATATACGATCATCACATTGTCCATATTGGTGTCGAGCTTTTCGAGCAGGGCTTTGACTGTGAGACCGCTGTCATTCATGCCGGTTTGCGGCTTGACGAGAGCGATACTCGAGTTGGGACGGGCGATCAGGCACGTCAGATCTGGGTCTTCGACGAACTCTGCGTTCATCGTTTGAGCCATATGGTCAATGACGTCGAAACCGGCATTATGCCTGGTCCAGAGAAACTGAGGACCGGGGTTACCGAAACCAACGAAAACTCTTATTTTGTTTTCCACAATAGAAACTCCTTTCAGTTTCTTGGCTGAACTAAAAGTGGGATGAGAAAAATCAGGAGTGAAAGAGAATGGCTTCGGAGCCCGATTAGAGCCCCGAAGCCACAGGTTGAAGCCACAGCGTAAGCTGCAGCCGACGGCGTTATTGACTACGCCTTGGTTGGTTCGGCCGCAGGAGCCGGAACCGTAGCAGGAACAGGAGCAGCAGCCGGCACCACCGACTCCACAACGGGAGCAGCAGTTCCTTCGCCTTCCGTACCTGCGTTACCCGCACCCGAATCCGAAGCCGGCACCGACGCATCGCCAGCAGGCGCAGCAGGAGCCTTGGGCTTGCGCTTCGGGTACGGCACCACCAGCACAGGCGTTGCACCGGGCTTGTCCACCAAACCCGTACCATCCCAAACGCCGGTGGCGAGCAGGCTGGACAGCTTCGCCTTGTAGCCCACCAACCAAGCAGCCTGCCAACCATCGTTGGTCTTCAGGCGGCCGGTGTAGCCGGTGGCCTTCTGGAAGTACTGTGCTGCACGAGCTGCCGCACGCGACAGATAGTGCTGGTTGATGTCGAACATGTTGACGAACACGTTCCAGGCCAGCTTCTCGTTGCCGAGCACGATCACGCCATTTTCGTCGTTACCGTAGCTGGCCTTGGCGCCGAGGTTGTCCGAGCCGAACACCACGGTGTACTTCTTGGTGCGCTTGTTGATGATCACCACGATCTTGCCGTGGGTAATGGCATGCGATTCCGGCAGCTTGAGCAACTCCGTGATGAAGTCACCAAACTCCTTTTCACGACCGGTGGCGATCGTGAACAACGGCGGCCGACCGGCGCGACGGATGGTCTTCACCCCCATGAGCGCCTGCGACGAGCTTACCGTCATGAACATGCACAGCTGCGGGTTCTTGTTCCAGGCATCGGCGAACCAGTTGATGGCCGACGGTGTACCCGGATAGAACACTTCACCACAGATGACACTGTCGCCATCGGCAGCAGCGTCGTCGATCAGACCCTTGACCCGAGCCAAGAACGGCGACAGAGGCACCGTTTCAGAAGGACCCTTGGGCTTGACCTTGTCGTCCATGGAGGGCTGGAAGTAGGTCTCGATCACCGTACCGTCGTTGAGCGTGATCGGGGCATAGCCCTGAGCGTTGCGACGACGGAAAACCAGTGCCTGCTCGGAATTGTCCGCCAGCATGCGGTTCCAGTAGTCCATGAAGTTGGCTGCCACCGCCGGGTTGTGGATGCGGCAGGCCATGTTGGACTGGCAGCCCAGACCAGTGTTGGTCCAGTTGGTACTGCCAGTGGTGACATCGGTCGGCACGCCGTCCTTGTTCACCTTCACCTGGCTCTTGTTGTGAGCGATGCCCCAGTTACCGATCATGCGATCGTACATCTTGGCGCCAGCCGCGTGCAGAGCCGCACGAGCCGGAGCGTTGATGAAATCGTCGGCGCCGGTGTTGCCGAGGATGAGGGTGATGTGCTGCAGGTTAGCCTTGATGTGGTCGACCAGCTGGTTGGCACTGAGCTCGTAGAGCGCCGAATAGACGTGTCCGCCATCCGTCGCGCATTCGGTCACAGGAGCCATCAGCAGAGCCGGCACGTTGCCCACCAGCGTCTTGCGAATGACGTTGTTGGGGTTGGCGTAGTCTTCCAGAGCATCGATGATTTTCTGGAAGTCGGGCAGACCATCGGGCGTGGTGCCGATCATGCGCGCCATCCACTGGGTGGAGAGCGTGCCGCGGGTGAAGGCCACCTCGAAGGTGTCGTCGACCTTGGTGCTGACGTTGACCGCATTGGTCACAGCCAACATGCCAGGGATGGCGACGAGGTTGCCCGGAGTGCCGCCCATGGCCTGGACTTCGTAGGTGTAGGTGTTGCCGACCTTGGCCGTGAAGTCCATGTGGAACATGCGCTGAATCGGCCAAACCGTGCTCGGCTGGCTCTTCCAATCGGCATTGTCTTCGCCTTCGAAGGGCAGCTTGGTGGTGATCACTTCGCGCTTGCCGTTCTGGTCGATGCGAGTGAGAGCCATGCCGAGGCAGCCATCGATTTTGGCAGCATCAGCAAAAATCCAGCCGATCAGGCTGATCGAGTCGTTGCAGTAAGCAGCGGCTGCGATTTTGGGGTTCTGAGTTGTCATAGACATTTCCTTTATGGAACATTCCTGTTGGAGCATTCCGGTTAGAGAATGACGAAGCGCCCAAAGCAGCTAGCTAGCCTGCATTTGGAAAGAATTAGGGTTGCTAACTCAGGCTTCATCGGTTAGAAAAACTGGTTGTTAGCCACAACGAACTCTCATAGGAGACCTACGAGGAGAACAAGGCGGCCGATGACGAAACAGCTGTTTAGACTGTTGAAGAGAGCGACGCGTGAGTGTGTTTAGTGCTTAGGTAGTTTTATTGGTTGTTGGAGGAAAAAAGGTAAAGGAACTACTAGTGCTAACAAGAAAAGCCTTCTGATAGCAAGATTTACTAAAGAGAGCATAAGTTAATAACGGCCGTTACTATTACTTATTGATTGACGGAATTGGCAGACACGTAGAATCACCATGGCCTAGTGAAGCTACAACAACGCAAAATCTAAGCAACTTGTAAAAAATTAGTCCTAGGCTTATCCCTTAGCTAAGACCGCGACATTCTCCATCACAGCAGAGAAGAAGTCTTCACCGTTATCGTTGATGATGATGAAAGCAGGAAAATCTTCTACTTCAATCTTGTGCACAGCTTCCATGCCCAGTTCCGGATAATCAATCACTTCTACTTTGCGAATTGAATCTTGCGCCAAACGCGCCGCCGCACCACCTATGGTACCAAGATAGAAGCCACCGTACTGACCACAAGCAGCGCCAACATTCTTGGCCCGATTGCCTTTAGCAAGAGTGACCAAACTGGCCCCTCTGCTCATTAAAATATCAGCATAAGAATCCATTCGCCCAGCCGTGGTGGGGCCAAAAGAACCAGAAGCATAGCCAGCTGGAGTCTTAGCCGGACCAGCATAATAGATAGGGTGATTGCGAGTGTATTCAGGCAACTCTTCGCCTTTCTCTACCAATTCTTTCCATTTAGCGTGCACAATATCACGAGCAACGACCAATGTTCCAGTCAACATAACGCGAGTACCAGGAGGCTTTCCAGCCATACTGGCTCGAATTTCAGACATCGGTCGACTAAGATCAACCTTGATAGACTCTGCACCAAGATCAGTCGGCTCAACTTCAGGCAAGAAGCGGGCGGGATCAGTCTCTAGCTGCTCTAACCAGATACCATCTTTATTGATTTTAGCGAGAATTTGGCGATCGGCACTACAAGAGACACCGATACCCATAGGCAGGCTGGCACCGTGCCTTGGCAAGCGCACAACGCGCACATCATGACAGAAATATTTTCCACCAAACTGAGCACCGATACCCAACTTGCGAGTAATCTCCAGCACTTCTTTCTCAAGAGCTAGATCGCGGAAAGCACGGCCAGTCTTATCGCCCTCAGTAGGCAAAGTATCAAGGTAATGGGTACTGGCCAGTTTCACAGTCTTCAATGTCATCTCAGCTGACAGCCCACCAATTACCACGGCTAAGTGGTAGGGCGGACAAGCGGAAGTGCCAAGCCCACCAATCTTTTCAGTGAGCAAGCGAGCGAGGGATGCGGGATTGAGAGTAGATTTAGTTTCTTGCAAAAGATAGGTTTTATTGGCCGAGCCACCACCTTTAGCGATAAACATGAACTCGTAAGTAGAGCCCGGCTCGGCATAAATCTCAATTTGGGCTGGCAGGTTAGAACCAGTGTTTGTCTCCTGATACATGCTAAGAGGAGCCATTTGGCTGTAGCGCAAATTGCACTCGTTATAGGTTTTCTTGATGCCTTCAGCGATGGCAGCGGCGTCATCGGCATCAGTCCAGACATGATCACCCTTGTGAGCTACTACTATGGCCGTGCCTGTATCTTGGCACATGGGCAATGTTCCACCGGCAGAAATACTGGCATTCTTCAGCAACTCAAGTGCGACAAACTTGTCATTGGCAGTGGCCTCTTCGTCATCTAAAATAGAGCGCAGCATCTTTAAATGGCTCTCGCGCAGCAGGTGCGAAACATCTTTGAAAGCGGCCTTGGCAAGCATGGTTAGAGCTTCAGGTTTGACCACCAACATCTCGCGACCATTCCACATTTCAACCGAGACGTGCTCTTTACCTAAGAACTTGTATTCAGTGGTGTCTTCGCCCAAATGAAAAATGCTTCCTGCGCTTTGCGACATGATTTTTATCTCTCATAGTAATTTGACCTCAATATTCTACTGACACTGCCCGGCCCATATAGATTTTCAGCTGCTTTCTTTTCGTTTTTTCAAATACTTGAGTACTCAAGTATCGGAAAAACAATTCTCCAAAGAACGACAGGAAAAGCTTATACCACTGCATATAGTTTAACAGTCGAAAATTTTAAGAAGAGAAAGAAAGCAGACGAGCACTTGCTCGCCTGCTTTCAAGATAGCGAATACGGCAATGCAATTTTCCTAGTTGTTGTTATGGCAGCGCTGGCTAGTTGCAGTCAACGCTAGATTCAGCCTGCTAGTGAACCAGGGCTTCGCTTTCAGCGATGGCAGCGGCCAGCACAGAGCGAATCTGCGCCAGAGCCTCGGCCACATCGACCGGCTGCACCAGCGAACCAACAGCACCAGACTTGAGCACCAGGGCCTCGCTGGCAAGAGCCGGATTGGCGATGCGCCGAGCTGCCGGAGAGAAAACGTAGAGCTCACCAGCGCCGTTGAGGGCGTGAATGTGCAGCGTTCCGAAGCGGTAGCCGCCGGTGCGGTAGCTGCCGTGAGGCAGCGGGGTGAAACTGAACCACATGGTGTCAGTCTCACCATTGCGGGCGAAGAAGCCCGAGCGACGCAGACCGAGGTCACGCATGGCCTGATTCAGTTCAATGACGACGCTTTCCACAGCATCGTCATCCATCTTGATGATGATCTTGTTGATGGCCTCCAGGCGATCGAGATCGTTCTCCAGAATCGCCACCAGCACAGGCACAGCCAGGGTGTGCTGCAAGTTGCAGAGAACGAAGTCGCGGAGAGTTTGCGTTTGAGTGCCAAGGTTCATAGCGGCCTCCAAAGCGAAGAGTTGCGGTTAATAGAAAGGGGACAAACCACAGGGGTCTGACCTTTACAGCCGTTGTACTACTTGTCGCTGCCGTAAGCAAGCTTAACCGTACCGAAGAGCATGCCAAGGGAGAGCAGCCCCCAGAGCAAGCTCCAGAACGCCGCAGGAAAGCCGGTCAGCTGTGCCATGTTGGTGGCGTCGGTGAATGAGTGCTGACTAACCAGCCCCAGCGACAGCTTGCTCAACCAAACGATGTCGGTAAGAGCGTTGATGCCGACCTGCACCCCAAGAAAGAGCAGCAGAAGCTGCGCAGCACGGTCACTGAGCTTCGCTCCGGCAAACATCAAGGCCACAGCCAAAGCCACGCCAACGGCAATGCTTCCAGCCGCCTCACCAATACGACCAGAGAGAAAGAAGGTCTGACTGATGAAGACCAGACAGGCCACGGCAATCAACACTCCCAGACCAATCAGAGTGCCCCGAGCCACAGCCTGGCTGCGACCAAGAGCAATCATGAGACAGCCAAAGAGCGTGGTGCCGAGGTAGCCAGTCTGATTGAAGATGAAAGGAATGCCACCGCTTGTCATAGTCAGACCGGCATGTCCGTCACCATCACTGACGATGGTCAAGCCGTGTACCGTGCCACCAGTGGCGATGCAAAAGATAGCGTGCCCCATCTCGTGCAAGGTGGTATTCAGCAATTCGAGAGGCACCAGAAGAAAGCTCAGAGACGGCTCTTGCATCAGCACAAGGCTGAGCAGAGCCAGTCCGCAAAGCAGAAATATGGAAGCCCTGGGGGGCTTCGTTTGTCCTATGCTCATTGATTCTCCTTATTTACTCTTGCCAAATTTGCCTGCCCGAGAAACGGCAACGCGCGCCAGGTCATGAGGATGCTCAGCCAAGAGCTCACCTTTGAGATAGCGCAGCAGGCCCCAAAACCCAGACTGACGGCGGCGGACGAAGTAAACCCTTTTCCCTTGCGGCGCTCGGCTCAACTGCGCTCGCAGCAGATGCACCAGAACCTTCGCCACCGAGCCAGGGCCTTCAACAATGTCAGCCATGCGGTCAGCACTGCCTTCATGAATGCGACTGATCAGCGCCGCCACAATGTCACCCAGCATGCTGGCATTCCAGCAGATGAGGAGCACAAAGAGAGCGAGCAGCAGCAGAGGCCAACCCCAGTAGGCCGGCAGAAACAAGGCTGCCACAGCCAATCCAGACCAGGCGATGATGTTAGCGCTGGCAGATAGCATGTCAAAGAGATAGCCGCGCAAGCGCACATGAGCAAGCTCATGGGCCAGCAAAGTACGGCGCCCTTCGACAGCAAAACCAGCAGTGAGCATGTCGCTAGTGAGCAAAATCGCCGCTCTTTGAGCCGAAGAGGCCGGAGCGTAGACCTTGATCGAGAGCCCCTTGCGCGCAGTGACAAACCAACGAGGTTTGCCCACAGCTAGCGTGGCGCTCAAGCTCTCCAGTTCACAACTGAACTGATCGGGATGATCAGCATCGGGCTCAAAGGCATAGCCGTTTTTGGTCCAATGGTCAATGCCGCTGGCGTTGAGAGCAAGACGTGCCCTCCAGTCTTTACGGCAATTCCAGAGAACCACCAGAGTGAAAACCAGCGGCATGCAGTAGCTGGGTAGACCAAACACAGTGAGTTCGAGCAGAAACGGCGACCAGAGACCAACGATGCCGATGCCAGCCCAGAGAGCCAGCACGAGCAGGCAAAGGCTCCAGCAGCGCATTTGCGCCCAGAACAACGAGCGCGAGATGCTCGCTTTAGGAGCGCTTGCATCTGATGAAGATGTAGCGAGATTCGTTTTCATCAAATACTCCTTAGAGTGCTCTCAAATGGCGTTCCGGGCCAACCGCAGGCCGACCCGGAAACATTTGCAGAGCTTGATAAATTCAGCACCTAGCTGATCACGCGCTCCGTGGGCAGCTTGTCGATTTTCACCGCATCGCCGTCGTAGGAGACCTGAACACGCAGGATGTAGCGGGTCTTGCCCGAGTGAATGCCGCGCCAGCGATCGAACCAGTCGAGCAGGGCGAGGCGGCCATAGCTTTCCTTGACCTCGATGCAGGAGCCCGGCTCCATCACCACCAAGCCGAGGAAGCGGGTGAGAATGGCGGCACCGGGAGAGATGCCCGACGAGATCATATACGTCTCGCGCTCGGACAACAGAGCACGGCAGTCACCGCGCACAGGCCGAATCGAAAACGGCTCGGCGTTGACCAGGGGGCAGTCGAAGAGGACGATGGCGGCTTGGTCACTGTGGCTGACGCTCGACTTGACGCCCTCACCAACGAGCTTGAAGTCATCGCCATCTTGGATGATCGATGCCCGGCAGAGGCGACCGCCGACCATGGCGCCAGGAGCGCTCAGGGCCGAAGGTTCGACAACGATGGGGCGACGGCCGACAAAGGCAGTGGATTCACCGCCGAGGTCGATACCGGATGTGGTACCGTAAAAGACTTTCATTACAACTCTCCTTTCGAGAATTATTGTTGAAGGTTAGTCCGACCCTTGCTGCAGCCAGCTAGTTGGTCGAAGAAATAGTCACCGCCTTGCCATCGAAGGCAATGCGGGTCTTGCAGATGCGCTCGACCTGAACGAAGGGCGAGGTGTTGGGCTGGGCGCCCTTGCGGCCGCCATCACGCCTGGCCGACTTGGGCGCCGGAGCCAGCTGGCTCGGATCCGAAACCCGGTAGGTATCGGTCAGTTCGACTTCATGACCGGGCTTGAGCACCACCAGAGCATGGAACTCATGGGTATCGAGACCGCGCGGCTTGCGCCGGGTGATACGCTGACCCAGAGCCACCTTGGCGCCAAAGCTGTCGGCCGGATAGGTGACCTTGCCTTCGGGCGCAACCTTGATGTTGACGACCACCAGCGCTTCCATGGCGCTGATCTGATGGGAATCCACCGGGCAGCCGCGCAGTCGATGAACGCCATCGAGACCGCGAACGAGCTGGGCGAACATCAGGCTGTTGCCGAAGGTTGCACCACGAGTGGTGTAGAGGGAAGGTTCGAATTCGACCTTCTCGTCGCCGCACTGCAGAAAGCCGTTGTCGACGATTTGCACACCGAGCGATGTGCCATTGAACAGACGCATTTACGCCTCTTTTCTTGTTTGGGTTGCGTTTAATTGGAGTGCTTTGGAAGAAACAGTGCACCCCGAAGAATGCACTGTTCAAAAGCTGATTCGGCACTCGGCAGAATCAGCTCACAAGCCAGTCAGCGAACAGCCGACTGACTTGCACGTTCTTGCTGACGTGATCTGATGCTTACTTGCCCTTGCCAGCCGGCTTGCTGTCGGCCAGAGAGCGTTCATAAGCGCTGGCGCTCTCCATGTGAGCCTCGGCCTCCAACTTGAAGGCCGCCGATTCACTGATGAGGGCGACGTACATCTTGCTCTCGCCTTCGGCGATTCGCAAGATGCGCGCTTCTGCTTCGATTGCCATCGAAGAGAGTTCGCAGGCCCGACCAAGACGGCGGTGCAGAGCAGCCGGCGTCGGGTACGACATCTGATTGCCGCGTACTTCCATCTTCAGTTCGACGGCAAGCAAACGCAGCGCACTCAGTTCGTCGGCCAGGCCCTTACCACCGAAAAGTGCCTTGACAGCGGCATCGTCCTTGACCGAGAGCGGTGTCTCGTCACCCTCCAGCCGCTTTGCGGCAAGCAGGGCGATACGGGCGCGGGTGCGCAGGGCTTTCGACTTTTCGTGCAGTTCGGCGATGATCATGTCCATGATGTAGTCCAGTTTAAGTAAATTTTGTTCTTTCTGAAGCGCGCGTCAGCTCCGCATCGGCAACACTTCAGACTCTTGGATAAACGACAGGGCTAACGTGTGCCTCATCGCTATCAGGTGGCCGCAAAGCTTATGGCCTTGCTTACAGGTGCTTCTACTCGTCTTTGAAGAAGCGTTCCAGGTCGACATCGCCGTGCAGCAAGTCAACCAGAAAAGGGCGCTTTGTGGGCGCAGACGACTGCGGCGGTAACGGATGCAGCGATGCACCCGGTCGCTCGCCGGCAGCGATGCCGAGCTTCCGTGAAGGAAGCGCCGCACCGCCTAGGGGGCGAGCCACACTGCATAGGCCATCTTCGCAGACGACCTCGGCAGTGGCAGCCGGTATTACTTTGTCATTACCTGACATTGTGTCCTTTCTTTCAGTGTGCCAGCTGCACACCAATGGTTATCAGTGCCGGCAGACCATAGCTGGCACCGAAGATGGCGAGACCAGCACGGGCCTCGATTTTGAAGAGCCAGGCGGCGATCAGCAGAGCTGCCACCACACTGAACATGGGACTGATGAGAAAAACGCCGTAAAGCGCCAATCCCACCACCACGCAAACAGCGATGCAGAATTCGATGATGTAGAGCATCCGTTCTCCTGAGGGTTAAGGGTGTTAGTGCACGACCCCGCGACGAAAAATCACAGTGCCGGCCAGTCGCACCACCTGGTACGTTTTCTGGCCGTCCACTGCCTCTTCTTGCTTGACCTCAACCAGTTCGTAGATGTAAGCCCGTGCATGGTCGGGTAGCTCACAGTCGAAGTACTGCTCGAGGTAGGGTCGCTCATGACCGTGTTGATCCACGACCACGGTCTGCAGCTGTTGCAGCAGTCGTGCTCGAGTTCTGAACCCGGACCGGTCTGATTGTTCTTGCTTACTCATGGGACCCCCTATTCACGCACGGTGAATGTGATTTGAAAAAATTTCTGAGAAAGTTGACTCCTTTCTTGAATGGCAACCGACAAGCTCAAGTCGAGGACTTGCCAGATTTGCGCTGCTCGTTACGGTGGCTGCTGCGGGTGATATCGGGAGCACCCGGTTGGCCGAAAATCATGGCCATCAGGTCGGGAGAACAATTGCTGGTCACCAGCGAGACGAAGCTGCTGGAGACGCACTTGCCCTTGCGATAGATAGCCACAAGTGTGCCACCATCGCAGGCCAGATGAGCCTCGCCGTCGATGATGTTGGGTTGCTTCGCCCAGTCAGAGCCCATACCGTCGGTGTATCGCACCAGGCGGAAGTGGCTGCTCTCGCCGTCATAGACCAGACAACTACCGTTGACCACCAGTGGTTGACCGCTGTGGGGATGCAGGCAGTAGCTGACAGCGTCATCGTCAGATGCCGGAACACCAGAAGAATTGAGCAGCGGACTGATGTGCCAGATTTCTCTGGAACGAGCAGGCATGGGCTTGCGCGGAACATGCACCTTGAGTAGACCACTGGCGATGGCGCGCTCTCTGGCGTAGGCTTGCTTGCGCTCGAGGCGAAGGGCCGGCGAGCAGACGATGGCGCGGTAAAGGTCACGACCAGTCAGGTTTGACCACGAAATGGCTGAAGTAGACATGCTTCACTCCTTTGAAATAAAAAGCTGTAGATACGCGTAACGACGCTGTTTACGACCATAGACTCTCCTTGCAAAAGTGAAAGACTCCCAGCAGCCAAAGACCTGAGCAGCAGCTTCCAGCGACAGCCCTGTCACCCCTGGTCGATCGGAAGATCAACAAGAAGAGACAAAATGTAAGTGGAGCTTGCTTTGGAGGTTGCTAAATAGCTCTAGGTAATTGGGAGGAAAGGGATACTAGTAGCTAACTAGAGTGAGTTCTATGACTCACGAGAAGAATTGTAATTAATAGCTCTTTACATGCCTTTACATAAAGCAGTAAGTATCGCGCATCTATGATTATTAGGCCTTTTCCTTTGGTGATGAGAGCCGCGCTAGCTACCCCAAAATTCCTATGTTTTAATTGCCGTTTAACAGACCAGTAAAAATTCAATTTATTTGCAACTTCACTGCCAAAAACAATTTTTGGCGCGAATCGATTTTGCTCCAGAAGAGCATTTGTGAAGCATCTATCATTAACCATAGCTCAGCTTGCGCGAACTTTCAAGCCGGAGCTTTTTCAAAAAAACCGCCTCCAACCGATCTAACTGGCGCAGTTATCACAAGTAATCGATTTGCCCAGACCCCCGAAGATCGCAATCAATCATATGCAATTCGATCGGAGCAAAATGAGAAAACCGCAACCTTGCGTCACCCGTGCCAATGGTAGAGCGGCCCGCAAACACGTAGAAACCGCATAGGAAGCCAGTCGAAATCTTCATCGAAAAACATTTTTACTACCCCATTAATACCAAAGAGCATACCCCAAAAGCCTGCAATGCTGGCATCTACAGCAGTCACAGAGTTTGGGCGAAGGCATTTTTTCAATCAAATCGACATAAGTAAAAGAGAAAAGAAGATCCTTGCTTGACATCAAACTTTCTCATTAGTATCAACTCACGTACCTAACCAATTCATTCAACCCAAGAGCACAAACAACCAAAAGCCAAACCCACTATCCCCCCCACCGTCACACCAACCACGTGCAGAGCACGTAGAAAGGACACTTCTTACCAAGCAGCAACCGGCAGCGTTTTTGTCTCATCCTCGAAGTACTGGTTTCTAATTCTCAAAACTGGAATGCGCAGCATTCCGAAAGGTGACAAACATGCAGACTTCAACTAAGAAAGTCGTCTCCGTCGTTCTTCAAGAAGGCCAACTCCAGAGCAGTGTTTTTGCCTCCAGGCAAGACATTGTCCATGTCGAGAAAATCGATGATTGTCTCCCCACCCAGGGCGTCAAACTCACCATCGACCTCGACAGCATGCTCCCTGGTGACTTCGTCGTTCGCACAGTTCTCGCCGGCAACCGCCGCTTCATCGAACTGCTCGCCCACGAAGGTTCTCCTCTGGCAGCAATGCAACTCGTCCTCGAACTCAGCGGCGCCGAACGTCAGTACATCGACGATTCCCGCATCGAGTTCACGAATGGTCAGTCATTAATCAGTCTTCCGCAGAACATGTTGTTGGCTGCGCCCAAGGGCCGCTAACACTCGCACTGCGGACCACAAGCTGATTAATCATTGAGTAGTCTCTAACTCTAACAATCCCGAATCCGCACCATCCTGCGGTGGGGCGAGGTCGCAAGTAGCTTCTAAAGCCGCTTGTGGTCTCGTGCTGGTCGTGCCTGGAAAGGGGCACGGCTGGGGAAACATTCCCAATCACAAGTAACTTAAACAAAGGAAAACATCATGAAAACGAACCAAGTAAAGCAGTTCGGCCGTGTGCGCACTTTCCGTCAGCGCATCCTGAACAACAACTACACCATCGCTCCCATCAACAACTGGGACCGCACGGTGTGCGCCTCCGACGTCAAGAAGTTCCTCGAGTGCGAAGCGCTCTATCTGCAGTGGAAAGAAGGCGACGCCACCGGCGAGCAGTCCATCTCCGAGCAGGTCGGCGACATCGTCCACGAGGAAACCGCGAAGCCGGAAGGACAGCGCATCAACGACTTGGCCAGCCGCATCACCACTGTCACCGACAAGGTCGAGCGCGAGCGGGTTGTCGCTGAAGTGAAGAAGCTGATCGAGGTCTCCACTGCTGCTCAGAAGGCAGACAGCAAGGGTGCCAAGGTCTCGAAGAAGGAGGAAACTCTGGTCTACTTCGACGACTACACCCAGACCTGGTGGTACGCCAAGCTCGACTCGACTGACCTGAAGAGCAATGACCGGGGCGCATACCTCAACGTCATTGACCAGAAGGCCGGCCGTTATCGTTCGCCCATGCAGCTCACCTCGGTGTTCTTCCAGGCATACGTGGCCAAGATGTCGAAGGCATTCGGTCACGAAGGCCCCATCCGCTACGCCGTGCGTTACCTGCGCGACCGTTTCGGCAACATCCTCAACACGCCGGAAGAAAGGCCTTACTGGCTTGGACGTCGGCTGAATGAGAGCCAGGATCAGGCCCTCTACGGTACCCAGGTCACCATCCAGAAGATGGAGAAGGCTTGGGTCACCGGAGAGTTCCGCGCTGAAACTGGCAACCGCTGCAAGACCTGTCAGTTCGCCAAGTCTTGCCCGGCCGGCCTCAAGTGGCAGGCAGAGCAGGACGCGATGGCTGACGAGTCGATGGCCGCAGTCGCTGCCAAGTTGGTTCAGGTCAACACCCCTGACGTGGCAGCCAACGACACCAACACTGCACCCGCAGCGTTGGTTCACGCCCATGCGTCGCACGGTTTCCAATCCGGTACCGTCCACGCCGCCTGAGCCCTGTTACAAGTAAATCAAATAACACCAACCTGAGGGCACCATCTACTGGATAACACCAGTTGTGGTGCCCTCTCAAACAAGAAGGAGATTTATTATGGATCACGGATCACACGACGGTCACGGAGTAGGTGGCTTCGACGGTCATGGCAATGACGCCATCACCGGTCACATGTCAGGGGTCGATTTCGACTTGGGACATGAGCATGGTCACGATGGTGGAGCGACTGCAGACGCCTTGTGCGTTGCCCATTCGTTCTGCGCCGACCACGACGGCAGCGTCGCTGTCGATAACGGCGTCAGCCTGGACGGCGACTTCGGCGGTCACGGCATGATGAGTGCAATGGGGGCATCGTTCGCCGGGGCTCTCAATCCCAGCAACAGTGCCTTCGGTATCGCGGTGGTCGGTCACGACTATCTCGACCATCGCACCATCGTGCGTCAGCTGCTCACCAGGGCAGGTCTGCTCGAGTTGTTCACGCCGCAGGGCGACCGCAAGCGAGTGGACCAGTCGTACGAGGTGCTCAAGCCGGTGCGCGCTGCCACGCAGACCAAGCCAGCGGTGATGCCCAGCGGCTACTACGACGGCGCCACTGGTCTGACCAGGGAATGGCGTTCGTTCTGGCAAATCGGTGAGCTCACCCTCGCCGACCGGCTGCTCGGGCGACCCCGTTCGCGCAACCCCAAGGCTCGCTGGAACATCGACGTCAGCATCACCCAGTGGTACTACGCCGAGTCCGGTGACTACGAAACTCGCATCCTGGCCAGTGTCTGGTCGGGCTTCATGAACACGACGACCGACATGGACGAACGCATCGAACACCTCAAGGTGGCGCGTCAGTTCATCAAGCAGATGGCCGAAATCATAGGTGCCGTCAACCCCAACGAGCATTCGCGGAATTTCCGTGCTGCTCTCAAGGCCAACGGCACCATTGCCTGTGAGCCTGTCGTCAGTGCAGTGAGCGAGCAAGAAGCAGTGGCGGCCTAGTTCGACAGCCCCTGCGCCCCACCCCTCCCTTCAACCGAAGGGAGGGTTTCGTTTATGTATCGAGGAGAGAAACATGACCAAGGCATTGGAACTCTATATCAACTCCATCGTGGGCGGCTATCACACCCTGATGGTTGTGGAAGGTTTGCGTCGCGAACAAGCGCCGTTCACCTCGAACGACCACCAGGAGATGCTGACCGAAGCGCTGCGTCTGCTCGATGGCGAAGGCTTCGACGGCCGACTGCGCATCTTCGACCCGGGCAACCACATGGTGCGCAATCGCGACGGCCAGTCGAGCCTGACCACCAAGCAGCTGCGCCTGTTCGTCACCATCCCCGGTGGCCCGATTCACAAGGTCGAGCCCGACCCGACGCAGTACGAACCGCACCGCTCGACGGCAGACGATGAGGCTGCTCGCAACCTCGGTCGTCACCTGCTGGCCTAAAGCAAGAGCAGAAGCAAGATCAGAAGCAAGCAATTGCTCCTGCCTGGAGTTCTAGCCCCTAGCTAGGACTCCAAAACGCAGCAGAGAAATCTGGTCTGCGGCCGCGTGAGACTGAGAAGTCTCTTGAGCCGACGGTAAGAAATCGGCGCTGCGTCAGCATTCCGCTGCCGCAGAAGTATCACCTGGAAATTTATTTCCGCAAACAACCAAACCGAGGAAACCATGAACACATCAATGAAACAGTCGCCAAGCGACAACACAGCAACCATCAGACCAATCGGCTACAGCAGTCGCCAAATCGGTGACAAAAGCGAGATCGGCCGCAAGCCCATGACTCGCGCCGAACTGGAAGAACAAGATGGCATCAAGGCGCAGCACGCTGTCAGCCTTTTCGTCATCGAATTCTTGAAGAAAGCCAATACCGGCTGGAGCGGTCAAGAAACCGAGGTGGGCGGCAAGGAAGACCGGCAGGGAATCGACTTTTACCTCATCAACGAGGCCGAGGGTCGCAAGATTCTGGTCGACTTCTCCTTCGCCAGCAAGGGGGGCTACGCCGTCAAGCTTGAACACGACTGGTTCGAGCGCAACGCCGACGGCACCTTCACCTTTCTGGCGCAATACACCAAAGCTCTGGTGCGTCGCTTCATGCCGGTGATGGACCCCAACTTCCACGTCAACTTCGCCCGGCAGTAAGGGAGGTGCCATGAAGAAAACCATTCGCATCATGTCGTGCGGCTACAAGCACGGGGTACCTCCTGCTGATGCGGCTTTCGTTCTCGATTGCCGCAGCTTCAAGAACCCGTTCTACGAGCCACACCTCAAGCACCTGACCGGTGCAGACGAGCCAGTGCAGCAATTTCTTGAGAACGAAGAAAGCGTGCAGCTCATGCTGTCTGCGCTTCCTGCGGTGCTCAAGGCATTGCTGCCTGGCCACCTCGCCGCCAAGAGCTATCACCCGGAAGAGGTGAAGCTCGTCTTCGCTTGCACTGGAGGCAAGCACCGCTCACGATTCTTCGCCCTCAAGGCGCAGGCCATCGTCAGCGATTTGATCGAGCAGAACCCACAGTGGAACTGCGATGTCGTCGTCAGCCATCGTGACCTCGGTCGCGATTAACTCAACTCTGCGCTGAAAGGATTCATCATGCAGAAACGCAAGCTGTTCATCTCCTTCACTGGCCTGATGTACGCCCTCAAGGCTGGCCGCATCACCGACGACGACCTGGCCAGCGGCCTCTTCGCCTTCGGCTGCACCCGCGGTCACGCCATCACCCCCGGGGCCAGCAACGAACACATCGAAGATGTGGTCGTGAAGAACCCCGAGGTGCATCAGCGTCTGGTCAAGGCGATCGGCGACGCCGAGTTCCTCGGTCGTGTGGTCTGGCGTACGAGCGCACACCACAACATGTCCTTTCAGCTCATCAACGAACTGCTGGTCGGCAACGGCGAGCAGCCGCTGAACAGTCACAAAGAGACCTACGGCCGGGACGACGACTTCCCGCACTACAACTACCCGTCGGTCAAGGAGCGCTGCCCCCACATGGAGGTGGTGTTCTAAGGCCTTCTTTAACTAAGACAAGGAGGCCAAGATGGCTCAGTTGTTTTACATCGCGACATTCCAGGAAAGAAACTGGATTGTCCAACACATCAACGCAGATGGTGCCCCCGTGCTCAACGACAAGCGCGGAGACCTGGTGCACTCGAGCCTGGAAGCGGCGGAGAGACTCGCTCTCGACATCGCTTCCGACATCGAGGTGGCCAACAAGGGCATGGACATCTTCTGCCTGAACGTGCCCGACGACATCTACGACGGCCTCTGCCGCTGTGGTGACATCGTCGTCAGCGCCAAACCCGATGCCCTTGGTGCTGAGCTGCTGTGCGTCTCGGCGCACGGTGCCAGCATCATCAACCGCTTTTGCGACTTCGACACAGTGCGGCGCTTCATTCCCGAAGCGCTGTATCTGAGCCTGCGGTCGCAGAACATCTCCAGAGCGCTGCACTGAGCAATCAGGTCAGCTGGAGAGAACCAGCAGTGTCTTTGCTTCGGCAAAGGCGCTGCTGTTAGTAACGGACCTGCTCTAGGTCTGTGTTTTGTGTCAATCAGTCAAACCGGTCGAAAGACCAAACCAACGGAGAAAGCATATGAATACCAACATGAGCAGTGCCAACCAGATCAACAATGGTGGCAACATCGTCATCAACAACGCAGCCCTGCAGCTGCTGATCGCCAGCAAGAACGAAGCGCAAGTCGCCCAGTTCGAAGCGGAGACCGGCTGGACCTGGCAGGCTGCCTGCGAGACCTCCATCGAGACGGCCACGGCCAACTTGCTCGCCAGCAAGAGCGCCGCGGAAATCGCCGATTTCGAGGCGGCCACCAACTGGAAGTGGAGCGACGCTGTCGACGAGAGCATTCTCGCCGACGTCGAAGCTCGCATCCGTGAGCTCAGCCAGAGCGCCGAGAACGACACCGCTGAAAGTTCCAGCGACAAGTTCGAACGCGAGACCGGCTGGACCTACGGCGACGCCGTCGACATGGCCGCCGAGCTGCGCCGCGAGGACCGCATCTTCGGCACTCGCCACTAACAGTTGACCCAGAGCCAGGCAAGAGGCTGCTCCGACAAGGAGCAGTCTTTTGCTTTGGCTCGGGCCGCTGTGTCTGTTACTGAGAACCCCGTCGGCCTGCCACTAGGCAGCAGCAGACCGACGGCCCTAACCAAACCGCTGCCTCTTGTATTGAACAGAAACCAACCAAAAGGAAACTACCATGAACACGAATCTGAACATGACCATGAACCGTACCAATGGCAACATTGGCACCAACAACGGCACCAACCTCGGTGTCATCAACAACGCCGCCCTGCAGCTCCTGCTCGGCAGCAAGAACGCCGCCGCCGTGGTGTCGTTCGAAGCCGAGACCGGTTGGAGCTGGCACGACGCCTGCACCACCGCTCTGGAAGCCGGCAGCGCCAACCTGCTCGCCACCAAGACCGCGGCGGAAATCGCTGAGTTCGAGGCGGTGACGGGCTGGAAGTGGAGCGACGCTGTGGACGAGGCCATCCTGGCCGAGACCGAAGCCAACCTCCGTGCCAGCCGCGGCAACCGCAATCGCGTCGCGAGCGTCACCGGCGAATCCTTCGCCGACAAGTTCGAACGCGAGACCGGCATGACCTATGGCGACGCCCTCGACATGGCCGCCGAGCGCCGCCGCGAGGTCCGTCTCTTCGGCACTCGCCACTAACCGTTGTCAAAAGCGGCCAGGCAAGAGGCTGTTCCACCAGGAGCAGTCTTTTGCTGTGGTCGTTTTTTTCAACACGCCTGTTAAGTGACTGAACTCTCCCAGTTCTGTCACTGACAAAAACATCGGCCTGCCACCAGGTAGCAGCAGACCAGTGTAGTTACCACGCTGCCTCTTGTATTGAACAGAAACCATCCGAAAGAAGGAAACCAAACCATGAAAAGCCATCTGAACATGACCATGACCAGCAGCAACAGCGGTGTCATCAACAACATGACCCTGCAGGCCCTGCTCGCAACCAAGAACGAAGCGCAGGTCGCCGAGTTCGAACGTTCCACCGGCTGGAGCTGGCTCAGCGCCTGCACCACCGCCCTGGAAGCCGATCCGAGCCTGACGGTCGAAACGGAAGAAGCACGCTTCGAACGTGAGACCGGCTGGACCTACGGCGATGCCGTCGACATGGCCGCCGAGTGCCGTCGCGACGACCGCTTCTTCGGCCGCCGCCACAGCCGCACCGCTCGCGCCGCGAAGCTGTCGTTCGCCGAAAAGTTCGCGCGCGAGACCGGCTGGAACCTCGGCGACGCCATCGACATGGCTGCCGAGCAGCGCCGCGATGACCGCCTCTTCGGTCGCCGCGGCACCTACCTGAACTAAGCGCCAGCTCAGTTCAGTCCGTCGCCATGCACAGAGAGAGCCTTTCACGAGGCTCTCTCTGTCGCACTGGCAATTTGAAAAGCATCGAGCCTAACCACAACAAGTACGCAGGCTCGTCTGAGAAAAGCGAAGAAAATGCAAGTAAATCTGAAAATTGGTGACGTCATCGGTGCGGAAGTGATTCGCATCATCTCTGGAGCTCTGGTTCTCGAACTGGACAACTGCCAGGAGACCGTCATCTCGCCGAGTGGCCTCGCGGGCCGCGACAGCAATGCCAAGCTCGACCGCTTCTGCAGCCTGGGCATCGGCAGCAAGCTCAATGTGGAAGTGGTCAACGCTTTCGTCGGGCAGGGCTTCAAGAGCAAGGTCGAAGTCAAGGAAGTCGCATCCGCTGCCACTTCTGCTCCGGCTCGCACTGGTCGCGTTTTCGCAGCCACACGTTAACAGGGAGGTCTATGCAACAACTCAAAGTAAATAGCGGCGTTCATCATGTCGACAGCGGCCTAGTGATTGCTTGCGGCACAGCCCACATCGAAGCGAGCGGCAGTGCCACTGTCATTCTCTTCGACCAGGCCAGTGCTCGTGCCAACGACCATTCGCACTGCACCGCCATGGGCGAATCGAAGGTCGTCTTGCTGGGCAACGCTGAAGCAGTGATGCACAAGCACAGCCAGCTGGAAGCCTACGACCAGAGCACGTGGATTGCAATGGACGACAGCACGGTCACCGCTCACGATACCAGCAACGGTTTCGTCGGCCAACGTGCGGTCTTCCACGGCAAGGGTTCGGCCAAGGCCTACTCCCTGAGCAGCGGCCACTTCACCCTCGAAGACAACGCTGTCCTCGAGGTCGTGCAGAACGGCAAGCTGGTTGTCTATCCCTAGATAGTTTTCTGGGGCAACCGCTACCGACGTCAACCAACAACATCAACAACAGCCAAGGAGCTGCCAACCAGAAAATCCATTGAACGCAACATCAATGAGCCTCGGCTCGAACCTTAACACCGGCGTGTTCAAAGCTGGCGCTTTGACACGCTCTTCTGAAGAAATCGGAGAAAAAAACATGGCGAAAACCTTCATCCAGCTCAACAGCGGCCGCACCAAGGTGCTCAAGGGTCGTTTCGGCGGCAACAGCGTCCGCAACCGCGCCGACGTCGACGACAACATCAAGGTGCGCATCAAGACGCGCGCCGACAAGCGCTTCACCGCGCAGCTGATCGCCGACTGCGACATCAGCTCCCTGGCCGCCGACGTGCTCAACCAGCCCGCGACCAAGCCCCAGGGCATCAACGAGATGCTCTTCGACGGCGAGGCCGAGGTCTACGGCAACGCGGTGCGCTACAACGGCGACGACATCAACGTCACCATGGTGCTCGACGCCAACGGCCGCGTGCTCTCGGCCCACTGCAAGAGCTGGATGTAACAGCTAGAAGTTGAAGCACGGGGCAGCGGTCACTGGCACTGAGCCATACCGCTGTCCCGAGCTTCTGCTCGAACCACCGAACATCTTTCAGACAATTTTTCCGGAGAATACAAACATGGCGAAGAAAATCATCGAGCTGCACAACGGCCGCATCAAGCGCACGGGCAACCGTATCGGCGGCGACACCAACAGCCTCGAGACGCGCCACCGCCGCCGTGACAACGAGGCCAAGCTCAACTTGATCCGCCGTCAGCACGACCTCGACGCTCGCCAGGCGATCGAAGAGTGCGACATGATCGGACCGCGCGGCATCATCAACAAGAGCTCCAGCGACTACCCCGCCCAGGAGCCCCGGCGCAACCAGAACAAGCGCCGCAACGACCGCCGCCGCTCCAACGGCAACAACCAGGGCCACGCCCAGCACTTCGTCGCGTCGACCACGATGGTGACCACCGTCGTCGTCAAGCCGAAGCGGCCGCCCATCAAGGTGATCATCGACGAAGGCGGCACCATGCGCGCCATCCCGCTGGTCTGATTCGAAGGACAACATCTAAATCAGAAAGGAAAATCATGCACGGCATCGATACCATTTTGCTCTGGGTCATCCTCCTGGTGGTGGGCTTCATCGCGCTGCCCTTTTTCGGCCTGCCTGGCATCCTCGTGGTGATCGGACTGTTCGGCCTGCTCAAGGGCAACCTGCTGTTCGCCATCGCCTGCTTCGTCATCGCTGCTCTCTGCCGTCGTCGCTGAACGCCATGTCAGCCGCCGCCAACAACAGCAGCACCTTTCGCATCAGGAGAAAACCATGAAACTGGTACTCGCCAAGCCTCCGGGCAAGGGATACATCCTCTACGTCAACGAGCTCAAGGGCGACGAGAAATACGTGCCCTATCGGCCCTGCTACTTCGAGTTGCCCGACTCGGAGCGCTGGGACGCCGACAGCACCGTCCGCGACGCCTGGGACGAAGTCAAGGCAACCGGTGTCAACGGCAGCATCTTCAACCAGTGCCAGTGGGTCGGCACCACCGGTTGGGAGTTCTGGGTCGAATCTTTCGAAGCCATCTTGGCCACGGCCACGAAGGTGAGCGACAAGCTCGGCGTCGAACTGCGCATTGAGAAGAGCGTCGAGCAGCACTCTTCAGGCACCACCAACGATACCGTCATTTCCATCTATCACCCCATCGTGAAGGAGAGCACCATGTCGAACGAGTCCAACCCGACCAACACCGCCCGGGCCCCCGCTTTCAAGGCCACCTTCATCGCCGCCAACAACGGCCTGCAGACCGAGCAGCGTGTCCACGGCCGCCGCGCCTTCCCCAGCCGCAACGGCCCGCAGCCCCAGCTCGGCGAGACCTGGATGGTCGAAGTCGCCGGCGAGAACCCCAAGGGCACCGTCCACTTCGTCAAGTGCCTCGAACTCGTCAGCGCCGCCAAGCCGGTCGCTCTGCCGACGACGGAAGCCGTGGCGCCGAAGCCCGAGCAGGTCAAGCCCGCCGTCCAGGTGAAGATCGTCCGCGCCCCCGGCAACGACGTCTTCGCTCGCGTGACGGCCTGGGCCACCCCGAGCAAGACCGTCGGCCTCGGTGACCTCAAGTTCGCCTTCGCCCAGAAGCGCATCGAGAGCGACGCGACGGCCGGCGCCATGTTCACCCAGCTCGGCAGCACCATGTCCACCACCAAGGCGCTGCAGGAAATCGCTGATCACGCCGCCGGCTGCCTCAAGGAGGTCAACAGCACCGACTACGACATCGGCCTGGCGCTCTTCAACGCTCGCAAGGTCATGGCGCAGATGAACGTCGACAAGGCCGAACTGGCCAAGGAGACGCTCGCCTACGCCCGCCTGGTCAAGCAGCTCAACGCCACCGCCGCCGGTGACGACCACGACGAGCTGGCCCAGCGTGTCGCCGCCACCAAGGAAGCGCTCGACAGCAAGCGCGCTGCCCACAACGCCGCCATGGCCACCGCCAAGGAGAACCTCTCCAACGCGGAGACCGGCTTCCACTTCTGCTACCACGAGGACACCGTCAAGGCCGTCCTCGATCTGCTCGAAACCAAGGTCAACTACTCCGAGCAGGCGGCGAGCTATCGCAACCAGCTCGAAGCCGACCTGAACGCCTTCGAGAAGTACGTCGCAGCCCTGAGCTGAACAGCGCCTCGGCCCAGTTCAGCGGTAATCGAAAGAGCCAGCCACCACAAGTGGTTGGTTCTTTCCTCCATATAGGAGGCACACAATGCCCAACCTTATACCGGAGTATGACTCCACGCTCACCGCTGAGATAGAACGTCTCGTGGCCATCGACAAGGCTCGCGCACAGAAGATCATCAGTGACATTCCCGCCTTCATTCAACAAGTTTCTGCCGCCACAGTCGACCAGGCCGTGGCCCAGGGCTTGCAGCAATACACGGTCAGCGCTCTGATGATGCGACTGAACTGGACTGACTCGCGAGAGAAGCCCGGTTTCTTCGACAACATCTTCGATTGCTGGCCAGAAGGTCGCCTGCCAGACCCCAACCAGTTTCTGGAAGCACCATGGACGGTTTTCGAATACTGCCGCAAAGCAGGGTACGAGCCTTTCGTGCAACGCGCCCTCTACCAGGAATGTGGTCTGGTGACCGAAGCTGACTGTAGCAATGCGCCGGCATATGCCAAGCACATCAACAGCGACTTCCGTGACTATTTCTTCTACATCGGAATTCGCTGGACCGTCACCGTCGGTTAAAACCACCTGAAACAATCTCTAAGGAGGTCAATCTATGACAACACTGGAAGACCTGGAGCAACCGCCTCCAGTGCAGTTCGCGCGTCTTCCTGACGCACTGCAAGCGCTGAAGCTGGCCAGCCCCAAGCAGAGCATCACGCTCGAGCAAGGCCAGTCGGTGGTTCTCGTTGCCGATGGTGTCACCGTCAAGGTCGCCAACAACAAGTTCCACTCCCTCAAGGCCACCACCTTCGTGCTGGTAAAGTTCGCGGCCCGCGTCGACGACGCCGAACAGCCGCAGGACGCTCAGCAGGTGGAACCGACTGTGGTCGGCTCTGCCATCACCTGCAATGGCAAGACCCTGGCTCTGGTCAGCGCCATCGACAGCAAGTCGAAACGGCTCACCATCGACCTGGTCGACGGCGTGCACGTGCAGAACAACTCCATCTGAACAAGGAGCATCATGTCTCAAATCTTCGTTCTGAGCCATTGGGGTCAAGGTGGCAAAGGCAGTGGCTACACCATTGTCATCGCCAGCAGTGACAAGATGGCCCGCATCATGGTGCGCGACTACCTCCGAGAAAAGAGCGAGGGCTATCGCCAGTACCACAACATGGACAGCTTCGAGGTGGAGCCGCTCGAAGACTCGATGCTGTTCTCCGACCTGGAAGTTCCCCTCACGAGCGGCCACGGTGTCTACCGCGAGTACTGGCTCACGCCGGAAGAAGACGAGGGCGCTGACAGCACCGGCGAAAACGAGGGCGGCAAGCTGCTTCTCGTCTACGAACGGGCCTGACCAAGCGCTCCGAAGCAGTAAACAAGAAACGACCAACAAAAACCGCGAAACACGGAGACTTAATGCGAAAGCACTTCTATCTGAAAATCATCGGCTTGCCACACTCCCGTGGTTCGCCGCAACGTGATAAAGGAGTTCATCATGAACACTCTCGTCAAGACCAACAACAGCAAGGCGATTGAAGTCGTCTTTGGCGCCGGTGGTGTCAAGGGCTACCTGCACATCGGCCTGCTGACCGCGCTCGAAGAGCTCGGCTTCAACATCTCCAAGTTCACCGGTGTCAGCGTCGGCGGCATCGTCGCTGCTCTCGCTTCCAACGGCTGGTCGTCCACCCGCGTGCTGGAACTCTTCCTGGCGTCTCACGACTCTTCGAAAAACCCGCTGCTCATGGCCAGCGCCATCGTGGTGCCTGACCTGCCGAGCTTCATGCACGGCATGTCGTTCCTCTCCCTGGAAGGCCCCTGGCAGGAATCGGTGAAGAAGCTCGACATCAAGCCCAACGAGCGTCTGCGCATCGTCGCCTGCGATGGTGCCACCAAGAAGCCGGTGCTCTTCGAAGGCGAAGGCTACAGCCTCGGCACTGCACTGGCCGCTTCCGGCGCCTTCCCCGGCGTCTTTCTTCCCGTGCGCTACAAGGACATGCTGCTCGAGGACGGTGCTTGCTTCCACCGCAACCCCGACCAGTTCTGCACCGACCCGGCGGTGGTCTCCTCTCTGGGCTTCGCCACCAAGTGGCCCAAGGAGATGCTCGACCCGGTCTCGCTGTACTTCCACTACCGCGAGGTCTACTTCCCCATCGTCAAGCAGGAAACGGCCATCGACGAAACTCGCAACCTGCTCATCAACCAGCAGGCCGACGACGTTTGCGGTCTCTCCTTCGCGCTCAGCAAGAAGCGCTGCCTGCAGATGTACGAGGAAGCCCGCGTGCACTCCAAGCGCGTGCTGCTCGAAGCGATCAAGGACGGTCGCCTGCCCAACCCGGCTGAGCAGTAGGAGCTGAGGAGAGCGCATGCACACCGCAGCAGAAGGGAATCGCCCAGGACATAGAAGCCTGGCGATTCCACGATGCTGCTTATTTCTCAAGTCGAAAGACACTTCAACAGAGGAAATATATGAACAAACTCTCTACCCGCGGCTCTCGCAGTGGCAGCTTCAAGGAAGGTCCGGTGGCATACAGCGCCGAGCAAATCGCGTCGATGTGCTCCAACGGCGGCATGCACAGCGGCTTCACTGCCGAATCGTGCGGTCACTGCAAGGCCAAGGCCAACGTCTTCGCTCACAACGCCGGCTGGTTCTGCGCCTGCGGTGACTACAACTGCCAGAGCTGGAGCGGCAGCTGCATTCCGCACGAGCACCCGGATCACGGCCCCTCACTCGCCGTCATCCGCGCCGGGCACGCCATGCACAACCAGGCCATCGCCGACCTGATTGCCCGTGAACGGCCAGGTTGGACGGCTCCGGCCGACGACCGCTTCGACTTCGCTCGCTCGGCACTGCGCCGGGAGTTCGCTCTCGTGCGCGGCATGTTCGACTGGGCAACCTGGGGCGACATCCTCTACCGCGACCGCAAACTGGCAGCCTAAGCAGCAGCCAGCCAAGATTACAACAACATGGCCCCGCCGTTCAGCGATTACCAAATCGCATAGAACGGCGGGCCATCTACTTTTCAGGAGCATTTATTTTTCACCACAACAACTACGCTATGTAGTATTCCGTTTTTCCTCCCCAGAAAAAGATGGTGTGAATTGGCCATTTATTTTGCCGATTTCTTGGCACATTATTTGGCAAAATTTGGCGCATTGTTTGGCAATGCTCAAACCGCTCAGCAGGAGTGGTTTTTAACCATGTACCACAGCGATGGTTGGCAAGCATCGAACAAAGGTAGTTCAACTCATGCCCGACTAGTTCGATCGTCACAGAACGCAACTTTGCATCCGCAATGCTAGTATTTTAGAACTTCTGACTGTAACTTGGAACCAAAGACAGGCGGCATCTGATGGTGGCAAAGTTCGCCAAATATTTCGCCAACATTGCCAAAGATCTCGCCAGAAAACCGGCAATTTAATGCGCCAAGTTACAGCGAACTCATCGAATAAGTCTTCCAGTCCTTCCATAGAAACTGGTTCGGGTGTCTGGTAATCGCGGGCAGTATCACTCATGCCAAGGAGTATACCGGCAAGAGGTTAAACCTGTCTATCTTTTACGACTTTAGATTGTGGCTGATAATACTTATTAGTAAAAAAGCGCGATAAAGGAAGCCGCCGAGTTAAAAGGCCAGCTAGAAGCTATTAAGAGCCAGAATCAGGAGTTGCTAAATAGGTTCTTGAAATGATTTGATGAGAAAAAGGGCAAGCCACTGTGCTGGAAATGCTAAGCAAAACTGTTGCATATAGTAAGTTTTAGTGAAAAATTACGCATGAGAATATGAGCTAATATTGCTCAGTTAGCACTCTCTAGAGGATTAGGTCGGACAAAATGATCCGGTAAGAGTTTGGCTTCCACCTTCATATCGTCGAGGTTGTCTGAATCCAACCTAAATGACACGAGAATTTTTAATTCTCTTTCTCCCTCAAAAGTTGGGAATTGTGCCCTTTGTATGGCTTGCACAGCCAACATGTTAAAACGCGAATCTTCAGAGTGAAAAGTAGGCCCTATGTTCTTAATATCGCCAGCAGGCATCATCCTAAAGCGAATATCATAGCGATAGGACGTGTTAGGTTTAAGTTTGCAAGGAGCGCGCGTCTCTCGATATTGAGTCATAAATTCTTTTTTTGCAGAACTGGCTATTTGACTACATAGCTCGTGCTGTTCTTTTTGCATTGCAAAAGCTCCTAAGTTTAATCCGCATAATAACAAAAGACCAAAGCACGAGAGTGCAACACCACTTATTTTAGTTGACATATAGCAGTGCCTCGTTTCGAATTGCCTTATTAGTTGATGCCACAAAAAAGAGGGTGGTTAACAAGAAATATGCTAACCACCCTGAAATTATGTTCTACCCAGCGTTTTTAGTTACCGTCTGCGGAAATTATCACTCCGCCACCCAATACGAAGAACTGAGGTGGCAGTCCATTCGTATCTAGAAGCAAAAACCGTTGACCTGTAGACGAAAGTGTGTTCACTGGCGCATTTGCCGTAATGCCAGCCACTCCAAACTTGATATACTGACCACCAGAAGTGATATTTATGTTGGCTGGAGTAGTTGTTGTAAATCCAGAACCTGGTGCCAACAACGAGATATCGACATTGCCCAGAGCTGTATTTGTGGTTGTTGTTACAGCCCTTACTTTGGAGTTGGCCTGAAGTGTAATTGCTGTTTGCCCTTGGAAGAAAAGCGTTCCTTCTTGTGCTAAGGCTTCAACACCACTATTCAGAACAATGGCTCCTCCGGTTGACTTGATACCAATGTTTCCTTGAATAGTTTTGACATTGTCGGAAAGAACAATATTGTCTGAGCCAGTGATGAAAATATCACCATGGGCCATAACCTCTTTCAAAGTAACAGGACCGAATACATTCACGTAGATTTGCGAACCACTTACCGGTGTGATCCCCGAGTTGAAGTCAACAAAGGATGCAGACACATTAAGGGGAGTGAAAGAACCAGTACCAATCTTACCACTTGTTGAAATAAGGGTAATGGTGCCTCCTGGTGAAGTTGATTCTAGCTCGGTTGTTCCATCTGAAGTCATATTACCAATATCAGTCTGAATGCGGATATCACCAGAAGCGTCAAAGTCTCCAAGCAGTAAGTCTGCTGAGCCGTTGGCTTGTAAAGTTAGGTCCGTACCACTCATAGAAACAGGTCCGAAATATGGTCCAGGAGTTCCTGATGGTGCAATGCCGGTAACTTCGATTGGACCATTACTAGATAAGAAGGTTATTTGTCCCTTTACTGCCGATATGATTCCTGTGTTAGCGCGAACACCAGTCGCGTACTTGTTATTGATGGTTACAAGACCACCGCCGGTTTTAGTACCATTATTATAAATTGGTCCCAAGATCTGAAGTACAGAGGTTGTTGTCGGATCAGCAGTCAAGATTTGAATGCTGCCACCTTTATCAGCCGTACCAGACGCATCCAATATAATATTGCTACTTGCGTAATTGACCGTGCCTGTGGCATTCGTGTTTACTCCCGTAGCCAAGGTGATAGTGCCACCAAATCCAGAATTACCGTTGCCTATAGCAAACAGTCGTGACTGATCTGCTAAGTTGATATCTTGAGCAGACTGAAAACTGATCACACCACCAATACCAAGTGGCCCAGCAGATGCCTGAAAAATGCCAGAAGCATGTATGCTACCAGAAGTAGTCGCGAGCAGTATTGCACCACCAGCATTCACTGTTGATGGTGCGGTTGGACCAGCAGAAACATTTATGGCCGAAGCCTGAACAGTTAAGGTGCCGCCAGCAGAGATATCTACATCGCCGCCCGAACCGCTGCCTGTATTGCTGGTATTAATGCTCAGTTGATTGTTTGCTGTTCCAATATTTGCTGGTGCAAAACGCGACTCTATTTTTACTTTGCCACCGCTACCGGTGCCAGCGCTAGTAGCTGACAAAAGCGTGTTGGAACTGGCTGGTAGGTTGATTTGAGATGCCGTTAGGGTAATTGATCCACCTACCGAATTGCCCGTTCCGATTGCGTTTGCTTTTAGTGTTCCAGAAAGGGTCAAATTGCCAATATCATGAAAGTTAATTTCGCCCCCAAGAGCATTACCAGCCGTACTAACATCAACACCTGCCGCATCGACTGTCAATATGGTGGTATAGCCAATTTCAACGGTTCCACCATGTTTAGTGTTTGGATTGCTGGTGCCGGGAGCTTTAGCTGAAAGGGTCACGGCATCAGTTGTTGAACCAATGTCGATTGTTCCATTCCCCAGGATCTTGATCTCCCCCCCGCTGCCGGAAACACTACCACCATCAGCTTTTATAGCGATGGAAGAGCCTGCGAAGGTAACGTTCGGGTAGCCAACGAGGGAAATTTTCCCACCATCACCAGTAGTTCCAATTGCCGATGCGGTAACAGGAAGGGTTGTAGCAAGAGTATTGTGAACATTGATGTTGCCAGCCGGATTGATCGTAATATTTCCAGCGTCACCCTGCGTTTTTCCACCATTGGCACTGAAAGAGAACTGTCCAACATCATTTCCTATCTCTACGTCAGTAGCTCCAGGATAGAAGATGATTGCATTTGCGCTGGCATTGCCTGTACCAACGATCGCGGCATCAGCTTTAAAGGATGCCTTAGAAGTGGGGCTCAAGGTTGCTGCTGTAGAACGGAAATAAAGTTCACCACCATTGCCATTACCAGTCGCAGGCCCTGTAGCAGTTACATTGAATAGCGGAGCCTTCAAGGAAACTTTGTCACCGTAGATATTTACCTTACCACCTGGTCCGCCTGAGCCATTTGCATCAAGAGCGACAGTGCCAGTATTTTCAAATATGATATTGGTTGAACCGTTATCAGGTCCGTTGTAAACAACATCAACTCTGTTGTTTAACTTACCTCTGGATTGAAGTGTGATGTCGGTATTCGTGAATTTCAATGGCCAGCCGGATGCTACGATCTGGCTCTCGTCACCATTCGAAGTAACAGTCAGCGGTGCGACACCAGCTACTGTAAGCGGCTTGGCTGTAAATGTTGTATTGAAATTATCTACTTGCCAATACATAGACAAGACAGAGTTATCATCACTGTAGACAACAATGCTGCCTTGGGGGCTCAAAGTAGCCAATGCGGGAAAGCCAGTAACACCGTTGCCATTGGTTTGAATCTTCAAGCCAGCTGTGCCAGCGAGGTTTATGGTTTCAGCTGCGATTGAGACGCTGTGTCCTGATGGTGGTGCTGCGGTAGTCTGTGTCGCAGACAAAATCGTTCCGCTGGCGGTCGTAACCGTTTTTGCAAGGAGGACAATACTGCCAGCTTGCTTACCCGATGCTGCATTGGCGTTTAATGTGCCCGTCGGTAAGGTCAAAGTGCCATTTCTAGCATCCAGAATTATCGTGCCAGCCTTGGAGTTTGAAGCCGCTACCTTCAGATTTGCAGCTGAAACAAGAGTGATGCCTCCTGTAGAAGCAACCGTGCCATTCTGAATGTAAATACCGAAATTGAAAGTTGTTGGGTTGGTGCCTCCACCGGTAACAGTATTGGTGGTAATGGTTCCTTTGACACCATTGGTAGTTGCAGTCGTACCAATTATAAACAGTGTGCTAGCACCGCCCTTGTTAGCAACAATCCTCACCGCACCAACTTTGGTATTACCGTGGGTATTAATGGAGCGACTAATGATGCTTTTGTTTGCAGTCAAAAGAATATTGCCACCGGAACTGTCATCGATGTTGGAATCAATGGTACTAGTGATATTGATATTCTCATCGGTTGAATTGACACGAACGTGGCTACCGGAAGTAATGGCGTTGGTTTTGACAATATTTTTGGCATCAAGATCAATGTCATATTTATTGGTTTTGGTTATCCCAACAATGGTGATTTTGACGTCAGCCTTTACCTTGAGCGCGCCTTGATCGGCGGTCAAGTCTTTGGTGTTAACATTTCCGCTGCTTGAAGTCACCGTAAGATTTCGGCCCGCTTCAATAATGTCTGTCTTAAGGTCATTTACAGCCTTAAGCTCGATGTCATACAAAGTACTTTTGGTGAGACCGACAATGGTCAGTGTCTTACCTGAGTCAACCTTGATATTGCCGTTATTCGCGGTCAGAATCTTGGTATTGATGGCAAAGGCGCCATTGGATTTAATATCCAGCTCATAGGACGCTGTGACGTTATCAGTTGTGATAGCACCTCCGGTTGAAGTGATCGTCACCTGACCACTTGTAACTGTCACGTCCTTGACAAGCACTGCGCCATTGCTTGCAGTAATGACACTAGGCCCATATGACGAGACAAGCGCACCGGAAGCTGTAACAGAAGTACTTGCAGTTACTGAAAAGCTTCCATTAACAGCATTGATAGTACCGAGGGTTGCGGCACCGCCAGTTGCATTAACGATAACCGGGCCAAAAGCTGAAGAAAGGCTTGGGACTGTTACCGATGAGCCTTGCACAGTCAGTGTTGCACCACTCAGAGAAGTCGCCGATACAGCTCCACCTGATGTAACCGACAGTGCACCGGTTGCTGTTATTGTGCGACCGGCACAGGCTCCATCAGTTATGGTTCCAGTTCCGTTGATAGTGTCAGGGGCTCCGGCGCAAGGGCCATTGTAGTCCTGCGCCATTGCCGGTGAGGCTATTCCGAAGAGCGCAAATAGCGCTGTTGTGATGACTAAACCTAGCCATCGTTTCTTTATCTGTTTCATTTTGATTACCTTTTGGGTTTGTTGAGTGGAACTTCTCATCGCACCAGGCGCAGACGATCAAGACTTCTCTGACACAACGGTGTCTAGAAAAGTTGGAAGATTTAGAGCCTGTTTTGGTTTTAAAGATTGCGTGCGGGAATTGATTAGATGAGAAGTCCCTCAACCCTCGCCTTTCACGGTTGCCCAAGATACCCAGTGTTGCAGGATCTTCATTAGGTAAACCTTTAGACTGGCGTCCTTGGGCCATTATGATAAAAAGTGAGGCAACAACAAGGGCTAGCGAGGCTCACGCCATGAGGCTTTCAGGACTTGTATGTCCAATTAAACGGCTTCTCATATACAGCTCAGTTCATAAGACGGGAGCGGGCTGAAAAGGCAACCCAAAATCACAAATGAGCCATCTAGGGGGCGATTGCTGAAAACTTGGGACGGCTTTAGCGAGAATCGAGAGACACTACCGGTAGTGTTTGGCGCAATTACTACCTTTCAACCTTTTACAGCAAAGCTAATCCACATCTAGTGTTAGCAGTGGATACCAAGACAAGAATCCCCGCGCCCTTCATCCAGCCCAGTAGCTAAAACGCGCTTCCTGAGCCATTCTAGAAACGATGAAACATAATCGATATTATCAGAGACCCAAATCAACTCGCTGGTGCCACCAGCTTGATCAACTTTTCCGAGGCAATCGGGCTAACATAGAGAACATCGGCACCATTGCTTGAAAGCAGCAGTGCAGACTGGTTGCCTAACTTGCCGATGCTCGCAACCTGACCATTCTCAAGAGTAATTTGACGCATACTGGTTTTGCGTAGTGAAAGCAAACCAGTTGGTGCCTGATAGCAATCAATACAATCAGTCGAAGAACCATCGCTGCTATTGAAACACATACGCACAAGAGTCTTGCCATCACTGGTTTTGACAATATCAGAACCATACAAAACATAATTGGCTAGCTTGATCTTTTGCACAGCAAATCCAACTTTAGCAGCCAAATCAGAAGCATCTTTCTTGCCCACATAATCAACCACAAAGCTAGGGTCTTCTGGGCCTGATGAATGATGACCAATGCTAGCCACTAAGTTCTCAGCGACGATTGCATTTTGACTTTGAACTGGCAGTGGAGTGCGGCCAGCGAAATAAGGAGAAGTTAGGGCCAGAGAAACAAGAAGCACAGTGGCTGCCGCACCAATAAAAAAAGTGGTCATGTACTTCACTTTACTGGCTTGTTGATCGCTGTACAGAGCAGAAATAATGCGCTTTTCGAAGTCATCACCAGGTTTTTGCTGAGCCAGAATATCGACAATACCAGCCCGCACCGAAAGTATCTGCTCCCATTCACTCTGACATTGATTACACTTACTAATATGGCCAGCCACCATAGCAGCAGACTCATTAGCAAGTTCATTATCACTAGCTGGCCCTAACAGCTCTCGGGCTTGTTCACAGTTCATTTGGGCCTCTCTTTGATTGTTCTTTCTTGCTAGCTTTATCAGGCTTTGTATTAGTTTGCTCGTCAGAGTTGCTACCCGTCATCAAATCGAAAAGGGCCTTGCGTGCCCGCGACAGACGAGACATAACCGTGCCGACAGGAACACTTAAGTAATCGGCAATATCTTTGTAAGACATATCGCTCACTTCTCGCAAAAGCAAAGGAGCAGCAAAATGCTCGGGTAAATTAGCAATTCCAGTAGCCAGTAGTTCATATTCAATTTTGCGTGACGCCACTAAGTCTGGTGTCTCCCTGCTATCAACCAGAAGGTTTTCTAAATCGTCGTCTTCTTCAATAGCTTTATACTGCGGGCCAGCAGAAGCTTGACGCACAATATCTTTGATAGCATTGCCGAGAATGGCATAAAGCCAGGCTTTCTCATTGCTGCCCTGCTTAAAGCTACTGAACGAGCGAAAAGCCCTGACGAATGTGGTTTGCACAACATCCTCAGCCTCTTCATGCTTGCGCAGGCGCAGAAAAGCATAGTTGTAAAGTTCGCGCGAATAGGCCCTGACCCAGCCCTCCACGGTCTTTTTCTTAAAAGCATTTTCTTGAAAAAACATAGCTATTACAAATGACGGCGAGGAACATGGCAGCCTTGCCCAGGATGTTTGGCAAAGTAATCTTGATGATAACTCTCAGCAGTATAGAAAGTCTGCAGGGGCTCAAAAGAAGTGACGATTTTGCTATCAAACTTGCTTTGTAGAGAGGCAATTGTTTCTTTGGCCAGTTTCAAATCGGCTTCATCAGCATAGAAAATTGCCGAGCGATACTGGTCACCAATATCTGGCCCCTGACGATCTTTAGTTGTGGGGTCATGAATAGAGAGAAACTCTTTGACAAGAGCCTGATAGCTAATCACCTTAGGATCAAAGACTACTCTGACAGCCTCGGCATGCTTGGTTGAATGACTACAAACATCACTATAGGTCGGATCTTTAGTGATACCACCGGTGTAACCAACCACCGTGCCGCGCACACCCTTAATTTCCTTGAGAGCATCTTCAACTCCCCAGAAACAGCCTCCGGCAAAATAGGCCACAGACAAGCCTTTAGCCTTCTCTGCTGCATCTTCAATTGCTGAATATTTAGGCAAGTCGAGAGCATCGGCGCTTTTATCAGAGGTCGCAGCTCCACCACTTTTACTCGCCGCCGCAGCAGGAACATTGGCTTTAGCATCGAAGGCCAGGGAAGCCGAGTTAATGCAATAACGCTTACCGCTAGGCCCAGGGCCATCATCAAAAACATGGCCCAAATGCGCGCCACAAGTAGCACACATCACTTCATTACGCTCCATGCCAAGACTACTGTCAGAGGCAACAGCTAGGTTGGCGCCTTTGACTGGATCAGTAAAGCTTGGCCAGCCAGTGCCTGAGTCAAACTTTTGAGCCGACGAAAACAAGGTGCCACCGCAAGCAGCGCACTGATAATTACCTTTATCGTGATTGTTCCAGTACTTGCCGGTGAAGGCCATCTCAGTGCCTTTCTCACGAGCAACGCGATACTGCTCAGGAGTGAGCCTTGCCCGCCATTCCTTATCTGTCAATTTCTTCCATTCAATCTTAGGTTTATCGGTGTCAATGTTTTTGCTCATATCTGTTGGCTTTTGCGAAGCTCCAATTGACGGGGTTGAACAGCCAGATAGACAAATAGTAGTTGTAATGGCCCAAAACATCGTTCTTTTATAGCTAGTCATCGATCACCTTTCCAAATTTGTCCTGCCTGGCAGAAGCGCAAACGCGCCGTTAACTCTCTATACTTTGCCGCCCCAGATTTTATTCCATGAAGTTCTGGTGAAGTAAATTCTATTCGATTTAATGGCTTTGCCCCCGGCAAAAAATTTGTTTTGGCTGGCGGGAATAAAATCGCAATTGCATCAGTTAACGAAATATCAATCACTTCACAGGAGATTTTTCGGATGCAAGACAAAACAAAAGCAAAAGTAGCCGCAGCACTAGCAGCAACCCTAGGGCTCGCCATACAGGGTTCGGCCAATGCCGCATCTAACCAAAGCTTGCGAATCTTGGAAAAACCATCACTCTTAAAAGTAAGCCAGGCAGAGACTGCTGAGCAGTTTTTAGCTGACGATAAATCAGACAAGAAAGCCAAGGGCAAAGAAGGCTCTTGTAAGGGTAAAGAAGGCTCCTGTAAGGGCAAAGAGGGCTCCTGCAAGGGCAAAGAAGGCTCCTGCAAGGGCAAAGAGGGCTCCTGTAAGGGCAAAGAAGGCTCCTGCAAAGGACACGAAGGCTCCCACTAGACCTCAAGGCAAAGAGGAAGGCTTAAGACTTGAGCATAAGCCTTCCTCTTTGTATTACCAATTATTTTTGTATGCCATTGCCTCCAGTCAATAACAAAGACAGCATTGAAGCAAAACCTAGAAACTTAGCCACCAAGCAGTTAAACTCTGTGCTTATCTTCAACTGCGGTAACGAGCAATGGTGGCATGGTTGTTTTGGCCCACAATAATTTTCACAGTATGCGCTGTCAATCTAAGCACGCCGCCAGTGAGCAGCTACATTGATGATGACAATCCGGCCTTTGCCCGCTTACCCATCTACCCGCTGATTCTAGAAGGCAAATTTGAGCAAGCCATAACCTGGCTCGATCGCTCTATTGCCAAAGAGCCTAAAAATGTTACCTACCTGGAATGCCGAGCCCAGTGCTATCACGCTCTCAAAAAATATCCCCAAGCAATTAAAGACTTTACTGCCTGCATCGCCCTCTCTCAGAACAACCTTTACCTGCACTACGATCGCGGTCAGGCCTACTCAGATATGGGAAGTTTTGAGAAGGCGCTAGAAGATTACGAGCGAGTGATTCAACTGGCTGGCACAGACAAAGCTCAGCTGAAGCGCTTCTACCGGCTCAAAGTCAATGCTCTAGAACACCTGAATCGCACTGCCGATGCCGAGATCTGGTGCTCAAAAATACTGGCAATCAACAACAACAACTTTGAAATTCTCTCTAAACGAGCTGGTCTGAGGCGAAAACTCGGCCGCACAAAAGAGGCCATCGCTGATTACTCTGCGGTGCTTAAATCAGTGCCCGATGACGCCACTATGCTCAAGCAAAGAGGAGACACCTACTGCGAGGCGCAAGATTGGAAGAAGGCGATTGCTGACTACTCAGCAGCCATAGCGGAAGAACCGGAGTTGGCAGCCTCGATTTATGAACCTCGGGGCAAAGCCTATTTGAAAATTGGCGACAGCGCAAAAGCCAACGCCGACCTGGAAAGGGCCAAAAAGTCAAAGCAGTGAGCTAACCGTGCACACCCGCGCGAAGCTTTCCTTGCAAGGATTTTATTTAATAAGCGTTGTTTCTATCCCGCGCGTACGCGTAGGTTAAAGACCTCATTTCTTCTACACACAAACAGAATAATCTTTAAGAGCCAAAGAACCACCGACTAACCAATAGCCCCTTATGCGCACTAGAGTGTCCCCAAGACAGACAGACCGTCGAGGACCGTCACAGCTCTAGCTTCCTATCTCATCAACGCTTAGCAACAATGGAGCGTCTTATGACCGATATCCACACCGCAACACGTGAATATGAGCGCTGGTTCAGCAAGCACACAAAAATCGTGCAAGCCGATCTCGACCAGAAGCACAAGCTCATGCGCACCAGCCCTTTCATTTTGCTTCGAGGAACCTTCTACCGCTGGGCCGAACTCTTTCCGGCAGCATTGCCCGAGCTGATGAAAGCCCCGATTGTTCTCTCCGCCGGCGACCTGCACATCGAAAACTTCGGCACCTGGCGCGACGCTGAAGGCAGGCTCAACTGGGGTGTCAACGACTTCGATGAAGCCCATCCGCTGCCCTTTACCAACGACCTGGTCAGGCTGGCTACCTCGGCGGCATTTGCCATCGAAGACGGCAAGCTCTCCCTCAGCCTCAAGGCCGCCTGCGACATCATCACGAGCGCCTACCGCGAAGCTCTGGTGCGCCAAGGGCGCCCCTTTGTCCTGGCAGAAAAGAACCGCGACCTGGGCAAGATGGCGCGCAACCGCCTGAAAGACCCCCGCGACTTCTTCGAAAAACTCGACAGCCAGGCCAAGACTTCAAGCCCCGTGCCTGCTGTCGTGGTCAAACTGATCGACCAGGCCCTGCCGCGCAATGCCTCCAAGCCTGTCTACTTTCAGCGCCAAGCTGGAGTTGGCAGCCTGGGCCGGCAACGCTATCTGGCAATCTGCGACCTGGGTGGCAGCAGAATCGTCCGTGAAGCCAAGGTGATGCTGCCCTCAGCCTGGACTTTGGTTCACCCCGAGGAAGGTCAGGAGCCGGTCATCTACCTCAACGAGCTGTCAGAAAAGTGCCTGCGCTCTCACGACCCCTTCTTGCGGGTCGACAACGGCTGGGTGATTCGTCGCCTTGCTCCTGATTGCGCGCGCATCGAGCTGAACGAACTGCCCGATCAACGCGACGAACGCGCTTTGCTTGAGGCCATGGGCGCCGAAGCTGCCAACCTGCACCTGGGCACACCCAAGGCGCGGATGGCAATCATCCGTTTTCTCGACAAGAACAGCAACTGGCTTCAGCCAGCCGCCAAGAAAATGGTGCGCCTGACCAAGCAAGACTTCCGCGACTGGCGCGCCGGTCCGCAAGAATAGAGCTAAATTCGCAAGAATAAGGCCAAGACCTGAGAACAAGGGCAAAGCGCAATAGCGAGTCGTTACTCGAGAAACAGCAAGGTGGGCTTCGCGCCCCACTTTGCTGTTTTTTTAACCATTGCTACGTCTTCATATAGTAATTACAAAAGCAAAAAAATCTGCCGAAAGCTTTACAGCCTGCATGCAGATTTCTCAAGTGTCGTCGATTGCTCTCATAGTGTCTTTATTGCTTCCAGCTCAATTTAGTTGGTTTAAAAATTGCTTGATAGCACCACAAAATATCATCACATCAGCCAGGTCAACATTGACATGACTAGAGCGCGGACAAACGACAAAGCGCTTTGGAGCAAGAGCGCGACTGAACATTTCTCTTGAATGGTCAATGTCTATGATACTGTCCATAGCACCATGCATAATAAGCAAAGGCACATGAGGCCGCTCTAGAATAGCGACATTGTTGAGAGCCGGGCTACGCGGAAAAAGCCAACTGGGATAGATTTTTAGAAAGGCTACTTTTTCATGAGCTATGCGTGGCAGTGAAGCAAATCCCGATTGCAGAATCAAACCTTTAGCCGCTCGCTGCGAAGAGACATGACAGGCCACTGTGGTGCCTAAGGAGATACCATAGATGACAATCTGCTCTGCCCTGTACCCCAACACGTTCACCAAGTAATCATAGGCGCTGAGACCGTCTTCGCAGATATGAGCAATAGTGGGTACTCCCTCACTCTTACCAAATCCACGGGGCTCGTAAGTGAAAACCGAGGCGCCGGTAGACAAAAGCAATTTGATAAACTCAAGCCTTTTGGGAATATCACCAGCATTGCCAGGGCAAACAAGAAAGACCCGATTTGACTTAGAAATCTTGGCAGCAGAAATTTTGCTGGCACTATCTGGCAGTCTAAAAATCCAGCCGCGCAAATTGCTGCTGTCTTTGGCTTTGAAAGTGCATTGATAATTAGGCACAGCCTTAAAGCTATCCAAACGCTCAATGTCGAGCTTTGTGCCCCGTTCTTTGTCGGGATGGAAAAGTTTGTGAGTGTAAAGCCCCGGTAGCATGCGAGGAGAAAGGGCTAGATAGAGAATGACCAAAACAACAAGTGTTCTGGTCAAGCGGCGCAGCCATACGAAAACTCGCAAAGGCTTGATGCCATTTGATTTTGATTTCATAACTTTAGGTTTTTAAGTGAAAGAAATGAGCGCGCTTAAGAGTGCCGTTCATCTTTGAAAATAGCGCTGATTAGTGCCCACATTGTGGCAGCGCAAAGAATAATTACTACGGTGTTAGCCGAGAAGCCCGGCTTAAGATACGCCTGAACGGCTAACATCAACACCATGCAGATGCCTACAACAGTGAATTCACGTTTCATGATTGCTTGGTTTTAGTTGGTTTTAGATAAATTTAGTTGAGATTTCCGGCAGCGAGATCAAATGAATATTTGATAGAGAGATATTCTGAGCCTAAGGAAAAGTAGAGGCTCAGTCAAAGCAATTGCCCAGAGCAAATGCGAAAAGCCTCTATACATGACTAAAGCAGTTAAGTCGGTACAAGGCTGGCAAGCCTCGCGCGAGGCACTGACGAAACCACTGTCATTAAATAGGTCGTCCTCAAAAAACAAGAGTCAGCGAACCTAGAAGATCGCCGACACTAGAAGAAAACTAAAAATTTACCGGGGGGGGGGTGGTGGGGGGAGACAGAGAGAAAGCAGTTTTACGGATGAAATATACATACCCAACAAAAAGCCAAACCAATCATGTCAGGCAAAAGAGTGCAGAAGCCAAGCGCCCACCGGTTACAAGAACATCACCACTATTCTTCTCATTTAGGCCTGACAGACCCCCCAGACCACAAATACTGGCAAAAGCTGCAAGAAGGTGGAAAAACATCCCTAACAGCGCTAAAATCTGGCACATCAGTGCAATTAACACCATCGGGGTTAGTAAGTTGAAAAACGACACCAACAGCAAAAATCTCACCTTGGCTCACAAGGTTGCCGATGAGATGCTCAAGCTTGACAAGCACGCCCAATATCTAGGCATGCAAGTCAACCAAATTAGCCCCGGTTACGCCGAGTTATCACTAGTTGTGCGAGAAGACATGGTTAATGGCCTGGGCATCTGCCACGGCGGCGTTACCTTCAGCCTGGCTGATACTGCCTTCGCCTTTGCTTGCAACTCCCGCAACAACCGCACTCTTGCTCTTAACTGCTCGATTACTTATAGCGCTCCAGCGCGCAGCGGAGATGTCCTCACAGCTGTGGCCCAAGAAACAGTTCTAAATGGCAAAACTGGGGTCTACGACGTCATTATCTCCAATCAGCATATGGAAAAAATCGCCTTGTTCCGCGGCGTTTCTTACCGCACCAGACAACAAATCGTTAACGGCTCAGCCGACGAATAGATAAAGCTAGCTATTTTGCCTTCTGGCGCCTGTACCAATCGGGGTCACCGCCACCTAATGGCACGGTCAACGGACCAAAGTTATTGCTTGAAGTGAAGGACTGCCCGGCATGGAGCATCCACTTAAAGCTCTCTTCTAGTGACTTGGGACGAGCGGCATAACCATTGGTCAATTCATAGATGGCCCAGTCGCCCTGCCTAAACATCTCACTGAGTTTAAGCTCTGGTCTTGCGGCAAAGTCTTTCATATGCTTATCATCGCCAATAATGAGCTGCTTGCGCCCTGACTTAGTCGGGCCATAAGAAAGACCATCGTCGGGCAATGGTTCAGTGGCGAGAATAAATTGATCAATGTGCGACATGGTATCAACCGGTCTCTTCAAATAATGCATTAGCGAAGGCTTGAAGGCACCATAGAGAGCGATCTCTTCACGACAGTCTGGAATATAAGAGGCCACTGCTTTCATATTGTCTTGCTTCTGTGCCGCAAAATATTGGAAGGCCACTGGGGTTACATACGACGTTAAAACACAGATGGTGAGCGCCGCAACCAATAAGTTAGCACTATAGCGACGGGCCAAAAGTTCGCGCATTTGAGCGGCAGCACCAAGCAATGTTACTGCCCCCCCCAGGGCCAAACTAAGTTTTTGGGCGCTGCTTCCTGTCATCAGGAAGGCTAATAGGGGCAGGCCCAAAGCCGCTCCAAGAGTCAAGAAACAGACCAACCAAGAGACAATGATCAGCCATAATCTATCCCATTTGGCTTGATCATCAAAGGCAAATTTATCACTCACAGCAGAGGCAACCTCAGCTTCTGCAGCAGCCTTGGCTAGTTCTTTGGCTTTCTTTTTAGTAAGCTTCTTAGTTACCTCTTTAGTATCAGCTGACGCCGCAGCACCCTTAACTGGCGGCAGATAAGCTGTTTTCGGGGCAATTTCAGGTGCTGTTTTATCGCCAGCTCTCCCGGCAAGAGAAGTATCAGCCAGGCGCGTCATCGCCACCGCAATCAGCACAGTCAACGGCGCTACCAGAGGCATAGCATAGGTGTCTAACTGGGTCTTTGAGAGACTGAAAAACAGCAAAACAGCCGTAGCCCAAGAACCGAGATAAAATACAGCTCTATTCTGCAGCAAATCAAAATCAAGGTACTCAGCCAGAAGGGCATCTTTATCGTCTTGGGCCGAATCTCGCGCCTTCATATCTTGAGCATAAGGTCGATATGATGACTTGAATGAAAGCCTGGTACCACCAAACCATACTTTTGCTAGGGGCTGAAAGAAAGTCAGCTTAAAAGTCTGAGGAAGCAGGAGAAACCAAGGCGCTAAACCATAGGCTAGTACTGGAAAGTAGTAGAGAAAATTAGACTTGTGTAAATTGGTCTTGCCCTGAAAGCGGGCTAAGTTTTCGTAGATAAAGAAGACTTGAAGAAATAGGCCCTTAGTTGCTTTCCACACACAGTAATACCAGGGCAGAACAGCGGCAAAGAACATGGGAATTCCCCAAATTGGCTTGGTGCTGGCAAACCAGAAAGCCAGACGTTTCCAACCGGGCTTTGAAAGGAGTAAATAAAGCCCGGTACCGATAGCAAATAACAAAAGTCCGGCCGGACCCTTGGTCAACATCGCCAAAGCCAAAGACAACCACAGCACGACCCACCAGAGGCGCTTACCAGCAAAGACACAAAGAATAAAGGCATAGGCACTGAGATTGACAAATGTAGTAAAGGCTACATCAATGCAGGAGAGCTTTGAATATGCCACCAGAAGCGGTGCACTAGCAACCAGCAAGCCGGCCAGCAAGGCCGCTCGTTTAGTAGCGAATACACTAGTGACATAGTAGCTAGCAAAAACTAGCAATGAAGCCAATAAGCCAAAAGGTAGACGAGCGGCAAACTCGTTGACACCAAATAACTTGTACGACCCAGCCGTCAGCCAGAAAGTCAAAATTGGTTTGGAATAGTAAGTTTGATAATTGAGATGCGGCACTATATATTCACCACTCTCGATCATCTCGCGAGCAGCTTCAGTGTAGTAAGTTTCGCCGGGATCAATAAATGACCAACTGCCCAGACTGTTGCAATAAGCGCCGAAACAAACGACAGCAAGAATGATCCAGGGCACATAGCCCTGAGTTAGCTTACTGGCTGCAACACTAGTTGCTTTGTTATTGATGTCAGGCGCTGGCGCCGTACTTTCTTGCACTAGTCAATATTAACACCAGCAGTCTAAGAGCAAGACTGAACCAAAAGATCTCTTGTCAGCTAACGAACAACGCCGCTCTCCATCTGAGACAGCTGCTGCAGGTGTTTTACAATCGACTCAATTTCACTGTCACTTAATGGGCCACCGACTTTCTTTGAGAAGCCTGGCATAGAGCGGTGATTAGGGCTACCATTGGCAATAATTTGGCTGACAGCTTCAGCCATACCTTTGTTTGAATAATCAAGCCTGACCAAGCTTGGCCCCACAGCGCCACCCCCCATCAGTCCGTGGCACATGGCACAATCGGCCAGATATAACTCCTCTCCGACTTTGCCCAAGCCTCGATTGACATGACAAGCAGCACAACGACCCTGAAAAATCTTTGCTTGAACATTCTTGCCGAGATTTTGATGGGGATTGCGCACGTCGGCACTAACAAAGATACTCAGAGCAGATTTTTTGCCATCATTAGACCTGACCGTAATCTCCTTAGTTACTGGTCCTTGTTTCATAGAGGTGTCCATTACGACTTTGAGCGCTGCGCTGCCACCAGAAGGTATTAGTTTCTTCTTCATCGACGCCAGAGTACAACCGCATGTTGACTTGGTTTCGTAAATACGCAACGGCTTATCGCCATCGTTATGCACCATAAAATTACAAGAAAGTTCAATCCCTTCTTCTACTACACCAAAATTTTTCTTTGTTTTCTCCAAGCGAATTGCTGGCCCTTTTGTGGCCACAGTACTAGCTTTAACCATGACCTTAATAGCTATTTTGTCATTGACTTTGACAAACCCATCGGGATGCAAGCGCTTCAAGGTCAGCCCATAGTGGCCCTGTTCGATGGCTCCAGTAGCCGAGATAGAAAGACTTTGCTTGCCAGCTTTAGTAACTATCTGCGGGGGTTCACTGAGGGTTAAATCAACATTCTTTTTCAGGCCATGCAAAGTAAATACTCCAGACAGAACGTACTTGCCATCTTTGTTTCTATTTACTTTGAGTGAATCAAACGAAGCTCTTGGATAGAGAGCAGTGTTGAAGTATTTCGGCCCTTTTAAATCATCGTCACGCACAGCAATGCCACTCTCAAGACTATCAAGCGGTATCTTAGCGTTGACGGAAGCAGTGGTTAAATTCACTCCGTCAAATTGAATGGTCCCGGCAATATTCTTAAAGCTGCCTTTGGCGCCAATGCGCGAGCCCCTGAGAGCAACAAATTCGACCAGTGATTTAGAACTATCAATGTTCCAAGACTTTGAACGAGCCAGAGCTGGAGTGGCAAACAACAGCGAGCAGACAGCAATTGAGAAAAACTTGATCACATTAGTTTCCAGAGACTACTGCAGGGTAGCGATTTGGGACAGTCCGCACAAGCTAACCCACCGGTGGGGATAAGCAAGTGGCAGTCTGAGCCAAGATTGGCCTGAGCCGATTTGGTCTGAGCTGACTTGACCTGAAAACCACGCGGTCGACACACTTGATCTCAGGCGCACCTTGCTCGTGAACGGAGAGCTTGGGCTCGTCAGTAGCGACGTCGATTAGCAGAAGCTGCGAAAGGTACTCTCGACTAGGCAGTAGAACTCTTTCAGAGCTAGCATTAAGGAGAGAGATAGCTTAATTAATCTAGCGCGAAATTATGAGAGCTAGCTCATCTAGCGCTAGCTAGACCGAAATCCTTAAATTCAAACTCTGACGTATTTTCCCGATTGACCTTAAGAGCCCATTCTCAATAATGGTGCTAGAGGTGCAGTATGTCTGAAAAAGAAACCCTATCTAAACCAGAACCGACCAATAGCGAAGCCGATGCCACTGGCCCAGGGAATTCACCATTTGATGCTAACGCCCTATTCAATCAACATAAGAAAAGCATCGTTAGAGTGAGCGATAAAATCAATCTAGCTGGCAATATTTTAGACAACACTGTGGGCTCGGGCTTCGCCATCGACTTTCTGCCAGGCCAATCTACCGACGGTAGCAACAAAAAAGACGCCTGCCGCTTTGCCACCGACAATCATGTAGTAGCCCATGCATCAAGCGCTGCCACTCTCGAACTCGGCAACGGCAATAGATATCCATTCACAGTGGAATTGAAAGACGAAGCTAACGACCTGGCCATCGTACGAGTTGAAAACGTCAAAAAAGATGACTGCCATCCCCTTGAAATAACAGACCAAGAAAAACCACTCAAACCGAACGACCCGGTATTAAAAATGGGTGCACGAGAAGGCTCTCCCGGCTTCACTGAAGGTACCGTTGAAACCTATTTCATAAGAGAGCAGGCAGCCGGTCTCGCGCTACTGCCCGGAGAAGACAAAAAGCGCACAATGCTCTCAGCCCTGACCAAGTCAAATCTCAGCCAGGGTGGCGACTCTGGCGGCCCCATGCTGGATGCAAGTGGTAAAACCATTGCCGTCATGGACGCTGAAGGCCCGCATGTAATGGCTGGTACCCCCGCTCACTTATTGCTCAAAAACTTGCAAAAATTGAAAGCCAACGACTAGTAATATTTATTTCCAATACGGGGAATTATGTGGCATGAAGTCCCATAATCCCAAATCAATCGCCGACAAATTTTATGGTGACCCTTTCTCGCGGAAAATCCGGGAGGGTAAGCGCTGTTGTCTATTTGGCCCATCGATATTCAAGAGCGGATACGGCGGCGCCCAGTTACTAATAGACAAAGAAACTCTCATTCGCTATGAAATTTATTCGGGCATGATTCAATACGGCGATCTGCCTTTCCTCGACTATGAGAACCAACTAGGGCTATTCACCTGGCCTAGCGAAGGGGGCAAACCAATTGCCAACGACGAGAAAATTAAAGAGCGGAAAGCCCTCGAGGAAACATCCAATGGGGCAAATGGCGAAACAATAATCGAGAAAGCAAATGTAGCAGCAAAAGCAGGAGCCAATGAGTTAGACGAACCTGGTAATTTAGAAGCAGAGCAATTGCTATTTGATGCCGCCGACGCTGAAGATGCCCAAAATCACAAGCTCGCCGAAGAATTATACCGAAAAGCTATCACTGTTTTGCTCAAAGACGAAGCCCACATCAGCCGCGACAGTTTTCTTATGCTTGCCTACTCAGCCCTGGGTCACCTACTAGTGGCACAGAAACAATTTCTCCCAGCCACAGAACCACTGGCAAGCTCAGTGGCATTTTTCCAAGCCAGCCAGTACAAACAAGAGCTAATGCTAAGTGCAACAGTCTGTGTTCAATTACTCGGAGAATGCCTTACTGAGCTAGGGCGAACCGATGAGCTCGCGGCCTTAGCAACAGTGATGGACGAAGCGCGAAGTTAAAAGAGCTCAATGACTGAATCTTGTAATACATGTGGCAAAAATATTCTCGCCAATCGTGCCGGCTCGGTAACGTCCTATTTCTTCCAGCATAACTACTGTCAATGCGGCAACAGCAAGAAGAAAGCTACCCTCCATGACAATTTAAAGCCATCAGCGCAAAAAGAAGACACGAGCGCAATCTGTCGCAACTGCGGCAAAGCCAGCCCATCCAATCGCCGCGCCGGTTCCTTCACCTCTTATCTCTTTAAAGAACTGCGCTGTCAGTGCACTACACCGGCGAAAAAACGAACTAGCTCCAACGCAAGAACAGAGCAAAGAAAAAGCTACAGCGGAAGCTTCAAAGGTAACGACCATACCCTCGTACCATCGTCAACGGTTTTCACACGAGGCACACTAATTGGTGGCACTTTTAGAATAATATCAACGATTGGCGAAGGAGGCATGGGGCACGTTTACTTAGTCGACCATGCCGCCCTCAATCGTCGATTTGCCTTGAAGGTACTATCTCCACAACTAGTGAACGAAGAAAATTGGTTGCGCTTTCAGAGCGAGGCCAAAACACTTGCCGCTCTCAATCATGCAATTTTCGTAAAAGTCTACGATCTCGGTATTCATGAACACTCAGTGCCCTACTACTCGATGGATTTTATCAGTGGCAGGAGCTTGGCAGAGATTCTAGACGAAGATGGCCCGCTGCCAGCCAGTGAGGCAATAGATCTCTTTATCGAAGTTCTAGATGGTCTTGCTTACGCTCATCGCAACGGTATTATCCATAGGGATATTAAGCCAGCAAATATAATGCGTTGCAACACTGACGGCACCACATCAGTAAAAATTCTAGACTTCGGCATCTCCAAACTAATTGGCACCAATGATAAAACGGCACAGGGCCTTACTTCACCAGGCGAGATATTTGGTAGCCCATTCTACATGAGCCCAGAGCAATCTATCGGTGAAAGTATCGACTCACGTTCTGACATCTACTCAATCGGCTGCACAATGTTTGAGGTTCTTTCTGGCTCTGTACCATTTGAAGGCAGCAACTCATTTGAGACCATAATTATGCATCAGGAGGGCGCACCACCCCTTCTTTCAGAGGTTGCGCCGCAACTTGACTTAAGCCCGTCACTAGACCTTGTTCTCTCTAAGTGCTTGGCAAAACGGCCACAAGACCGCTATCAGTCAGCAAAAGAACTAGCAATTGATCTGACAAGAATAAGAGAAAACAAAGAGATTCTGACCTTCCAAGGCCCAACTCACAACCTGACAAACTCTGCAGCACTCAATGGCGAAAACGGGTCTAAATTCAAAAAGATTGCTAAGCCTCAGCTAGCAGTAGCTGGTCTGCTGCTCATGACCCTTGGGGCGGCTAGCGTTTGGCAGTATTTCACTAAACCCTCGCACACTTTTCTCGATGCACCAAAACTGACGGATAGAGCGAATCTAGACGAAGAGGGCTTTTCCGACCTAGAAAGTTTTGTTAGCAACGGAACCTCGGCAGACAGCTACTTCGATAAGATTGACACGCCCAACGGCTCGCAGCTGCTAACCAAACCTTATTCTAGCCTCGGCATAGTTGAAGGCACTCACAGTCGTCTTTTCAACTTTCCCAAAGACGTATTGATTGGTTATTATTGCCAGTATGACGGTAGCGCCAATCGTGCAGCCCGAGGAAAATGCAGCTCACCTTTGAGCGATCGCCTGGTGTTCTGCCCCACTCGCACGGTGGCACGCTATCCCCAGTACATGAAACGCTTTCGCTCAGGTGATGTTGAAGCCTTTAAAATTTACAACATAGAAAACTCAGATCTTGTACTGGCTGCATGTAGTAATCTGAGCGACATCTCTGAGCTGCGCATAGATCAATGTAAAACTCTCACACCTGCTTGTCTCAGCTCACTGAACAAATTTACTAACTTGACCATTGTCAATCTAGCAGGAACCAGCTTGAGTGGTGACACATTAGCCAAAGCCAATTGCTGGCAAAAGCTTACAAACCTGAATCTCAACGACAGCAAAAATGTCACCGCATTTCTGCAAAAGCTCAGCTCAATCAACAACCTAAATCAACTGTCATTGCACCAGACTCCGCTAACAAAGAGTGACTTTAAACTGATCGGCAGGATGTCTAACTTGCGTTACCTCGACATTAGCGGGGACGGTCGAACAACAAGCGATCTTCCTTGGCTTACTGCTCTTAAGGTTAATCACTTGAACATGAAGGGTTATCCAGTTAATCAGCCCTTGATAGGGCTATTAAAGCAGTTCAAACACCTTGAAAGGCTAACCATTCTTACTTCTGAAAAAATGACAGCCTCTAAAGACTACAAAGCTTTCCGAACTGCGCTAAAGCATGAGCTGCCAAAATTAGTTATTGACTAAAGCCGATTAACCATTCAAGAGGCCTCGGACTGCGCTACAGATTCTAAATGGTGCTACCTTTAACCGGCCGACTAGAAAGCTTACTGTTGTCTTTGCCTACAGTCCAAGAACAGCCAGCAAGAACACGGCAGGGCAGAGTGTAGCGAGTGCCCTGGAAGGGGCTGCCAGCGTTGGCTAGCAAGCGCTGATTTAGAGCATTTTCTACTCGCACATCAAACGACGCTGGAAGATAGGCATACTTCTTGTGAAACTTCTCTGGAACCTGCCAACCACCACTGATACCAACCATGGTCAAAGTCGGCGTGCGACCACTGTGCTGGCCAAAGAGAGCTTTATCAATGCTGTTTTGCAAGCCAGTCAGAACCTGCACATCACCTAAGACCCACCAGTTGGAGCGGCCACGATAACCAAGACCAAGAGTAGATTGATAGCGTCTATCGTGATCGGGATACTTAGCTAGGGGAGGTTCTGGATAATCATAGAAACCACCACTAACACCATGGGTGCCGCGCAGGTAAGCCACTTGCACAGTGTTTGAGAGAAAGCCATTGAAGCCATAACCATCTTTAGCTGGTTTGAGATCCATGCGAGTCTCCACACCATAAGCCTCTTGCGCGCTATTGGTCAGACGGTTATAGATAGGAAGATTACCAATTACACCAGAGTCGCCAAAATTGCGCAGCTTTTTGTAGAAGACATTGGTACGCGTGACAAAGCGCGGCCCCATCTGAGTTTCGATACTAACATCTACTAACTTGCCTCGGGTTGGTTGCAGCGGCCGCGGTGTGCCCTGATAAATTCCGTTTACGATTGTTCCGGTAATAGGAATGGGATTTAGAAAATAATCAACTGGTGTGGGAGTAAAAAGGTCAGAGTAAGAGCCGCGCAGCACTGTATTTTTATTGATGACAAAGGCCAAGCCATAGCGGCCGCTAGCTTGAGCAGCAGTGATACGCTGAGTTTGAAAAGGCTTAAGCGAAAATTGCTCAACACCAGGAGTCTGTGCCAATGTTTCGGCCAAGCGCATGGCATTACCAAAGACACTGTGCTGCACATCAAGTCGCACGCCGGCATCTACCGTCAGGCGCTTCCAAAAACCTTTCTCAGGCTTCCAGCGATCTTGCACAAAAGCACTTTGCAAATATCTAAAGCCTCTGTAGTTGCCAATGTTGCCCTGCATCTGCGGTCCCTCAACCTGACCGGTAAAAGGGCTAAGGATGCCACCATAAGGGAACGGATTAGTATTAATGGCATTGGCACCATCAAGATCGCCATCTTGTTGTAATTGAGCCACTTGGCCCAGAGCATCATTTTGAGCCAGGGCAGAGCTAACATAATCAGCGTTAAAATAAGTGGCCTGAAAGCTAGTCTTCACTGGTCGAACTTCGCTCAAAAAGCCAGTCTTAAGATGGTGCGTTTTGAAGGCAGTCTTAGTCAAATCACCTTGAGCTGAGAAAATATAGTTAAATCTCTTGGCGTGGGCAGCAATTGAAACCAGCGGCTGATCAGCGTTAAAGTCGGGGCTGGGGTCAAATACATTGGTCGAGCGAAAAGACTCAGAATAAAAGCCATTGAGCAAATGCAAATTGAATTCGTCAAAGAACTTAGCAAATTTATGCTTGTAGCTCAAAGTGAAATAGTCTTGGCGGTCTTGTTGAAACTGCTTGACACCAAATTGTCTAGAAAGATTAGCTGTCGGCACTCCCAAGAAGCTTTCGTTAATAGCAACGGTCAAACGCAAGGTATCGCGAGGAGTAAGCAAATACTCCAGACGAGCGAGCACGTTGATATCAGCGCCACGGTTATTGGCAAAAGTTTTGGTCGGTGGCGCTATTCGTAGGCTCGATCCGCGAAAAGAGCCAGACGAATCAAAACGCAAGCGATTGAGTCTACTGGCAGGATTCTGACTAAAGGCCCCGCTAGTGTTGTAATAAATGCTTCCGGCAAGAGGGCCACCGATTTGCTGACCAATCGTAAAATTAGGCTTTGGTAAAATCGGCAGGGTCTTCAAGTGTGCCACTGCCCCTAGTGGCCCACCGCCATCCTGAGCCTCGTAGCCACCAATATCTATTTGGGCTGATTGTAAGGAGCGCGGGCTAACAGGTTGTGTCTGTTGCAATACACCGGCAGCCTCAGGTATGACCACACCGTCGACAACGTAGTTGATGGCATTGTGTTCGCCCCGAGTAATGATATTGCCATAGCTATCATTCATCACACCGGGAGTACTCTCAAGCAGCTGCCTGAGGTCGTTGCCACTTTTGTACTCTTGTATAAATCTGTGGTCGAGATTGGTTTCACTGCCAATCTTCTCAGGGTGAATGAGAGAACGCTTGCCGGTCACGCGCAAAACATCTACGGGCTCAATATCATCTAAGGCTAAACTTAGGTCTTGCACTTCGCCGCCGGCTAGCTTCACCGGCTGAGTGTGGGAGAGCATCTCTTTAGCAGAAGTAGTGATATGCCAGTTGCCTGGCTCTATATTATTGAAGCGAAAGAGACCATTGGCGTCCGACTCAGTTTCAAAACGCTTGTGCTCATTGCCATCTTGAGTTAAGACGACTTGAGCGTCGGCAATCGGTCGCTTTCCTTCAGACGAAAGCACCTTGCCGGTGATCGAAGCCGTATTAATAGACTGCCCACTAACAGCCTTAACAGCATTCTCAACTTTAGCTTGGGCGGCGGCCTCGCGCTTCTCCAACAGGTCTTTGACCGAATCGGACTGGGCCCAGGCACGACCGCCTGTCAGGGCCAAAGAAAAGGCACAGAAAAGGCCGAGGGTGAGTCTTCGCCCACTGTTACTAGTAATGGTACTGGTATTGAAGCTGCTTGAGCTAATGCTTCCGGGAGACAAAATGGATACCGCCGTTTTTCAAACGGAAATGATTTCCATTTTCCAAAAATGTTAGCAGCAATACAGATAAATGGAAATGGTTTCCGTTATAATTTCGTTCATGAACTTAAAATGCACTCACTTTGCAGCCGCCGCCATAGCGGTGCTTATAGCTAACCTGCTGGCTACAGCGCCATTTGACATCCTGGGCAGACCCGCCCTGGCAGAGACCTTTAAACTTGGCACCCAAGAGTCCAACCACTTAATTCCAGCCGAGCCCCTTGACTGCCCGCAGCCAGTTATTACTGAAGAAATGCTAGAGCAAGGCATCAAAACCAACTGCACAGCTAAATTTGCCATTGCCCCATCGGGCAAGTCGACGGTCGAATTGCTATCATCAACTGGCTCAAGTGAAGTCGATGAGCTGACTCTAGTCACCCTTCGTACCTGGCGTTTTCGTCCTGCCAGTTTAAGTGGTGCGCCGGTGGCCTCAGTGCGCAAAATTAAAGTCGAATTCGAAGTCGATTAATGTTCGTCAACGATTATTCCATAGCACTGGCACTCGCACTAATTCCTTGCGTTATAGCTGGCTTGGCCTTCTCGCCAGTGTTCGGCATATAGCCCTGCTTCAAATAGCACTGAGCTGGGCAGCACTAACACTATGCTCAATAGAGAACCAACAAGACTCCACTTCACAGCAGGCTGATACCCTGACGCCAGAGCGAATCAAAGAAATAAATCGACAAAGCGAGAGCGATCGAAGACTCTTCAAAAGTAATTAGCTTGCCTCTACATTCAATGCCTTAGACAAAAAGTGAAGGCAAGATTGTTGCAAACTTGTTGCAGATTTCACCGATTCAAGATCATGAGAAACACTGAATACAAGCCATTCTTAGCCATACATAGTTAGTGCTAGCGATGCATAAGTAATTCTTCAAATTTAGGACAAAAATAGATCTACATCAGACGAAATGAGCTTGCTTAGAAGACATCGTCATGACTAGTTTTAACTGTCACCGTTTTCAAAACAAAACTAAAGAGCACCAAACAAGACCACAGAGTCAGACCAGCGAATCGTCAATGGATAGCAAGAGCACGTTGCTCTTACTACGAACTCGCCGTGACCTACGCGTGACTTAACCGTAACTCACCCGTAACTTACCCGCAACTTCCCCGTATCATTCCATCGAAGAAGAAAGAGAAAACTCCAATGGCTGGCGTCAACGAAGAAGAACAAATTGCCGAACGCTTTAGCATGAACTCTCTGCTCAACAGCGGCATGCATCTGCTAACTTTCATGAGTACAACACTGGCAGCCGCCAGCCTGCTCAGCTACAGCAAGCAGACCTACAATGTGAGCACCACGGCAATGATAGCTTTGGGCATCGCATCTTGCCTGCTGGCCATGGTCATGAGCTGGGCCGCCTACTACCTCTATCGGGCAGAGGGCGACCAGGAATTCAATTACCCTAGCAATCAAAGCAAGCTCTATGCCTTGAACGGCCTGTTTGGGGCAGCCCTTGGTTGCACTGTCGTATTTACTTGCCTTTGATAACTGAGGAGAGACAAACGTTGCCTCTCCCACTTTCCATTTCTGACACCATAAAAAAATCACTAAGACAGGAACAAAACTATGGCAGGATCAAAAGCCCTGGCATATTGGACAACAACGACCATAGTGCTACTGGCACTGACTATCTGCGCCACCATATGGCAGCGCAAACATGACCAGAGCGAGCTGGAAACAGCCGCTCTGGCAGACCATCTGCAGCATCAACCGCAGAGCATCGCTGTGCAACTGCGGCCAGCTCGGTCAGAGGAAACTCTGCGCCTGATCGAGCTAGATCAACAAAAGCGCCCTCGCCGCATCCGCATTGACTGGAACAACGGCCTGACATGCCTGGTGCACTGCGACGGAAGTGGCCGGCCGCAGCAAGCGCTCATTTACCAGCAGAGCAAAGACAGCGACAATTCAAACAGCTCAGAACTATCGAAAGATATTGCCGCTGGGCTTTCTAGCCGAGCCGTTGTGAGGAAAACTAACTTCGAGAAAGATGGCCTCACGATCACGGAAGAAACAGTTTTAGATGCTGACCAGACAATCCGAGAGACAGCCACCCGCATTAAAAGCGGAGACCTAGTGGTAAACGCTTACAGCCCCTCAAGCAACCTTGAGGCCATCAGAACATACGCTCGCAAGAGCGGAGAGCTGATTGGTGAAACTGTTTTCGACGGTCAAGGCCGAGTGCAGTCGAGCCTAACCAAAGAAGGGAGCAGCCGGGTTCGCCGCGATCTCTTCGGCAAAAGTGGGGCACGCACTATCTCTTTTGTCTACGAGGGCGACCGCGTAGAAACAGTGATTATCTGGCAAAGTGGTGGTGATCTAATTTCCGAAACTGTCAAAAGTGAGTATTCACGAACGACACGAACAGTCTACGAGAATGGAAAGCCTAGCTATGAATGCCAGAAGTCTTACAACGACAGCCTGGTAGTCACTCACTACGATAGTGCCGGCAACAAGAGCTGCAAGCAAGAGTGGAAAAACCTACCCAAAGACCTGCCAGCGGACCAACAAGGCCTTGTCAGCGAAGGCTGCTATCTAGCTGAAGTCGAGGAACTGAGAGCAGATGCGGCTGGAAATCGAAGAGTAATCGCCTTTTATCCAGGAGGAAAGAATCTCAAGTCTGTGCGCACTTTCAAATCGTCTGGCTGGCTACCGCACAGCGACAAGGCCTACAAAATCGATGGCACCCTCGAGTCTTACAGCAGCCAAGGCGATAACGGCTCCTACGATACTACAGACCTCTATATAACCCTCAGCGATGAGGCCAAAGCGGTGCTAGCCAAAGACGACCCAGATGCCGTTGTTGGCGAAGCACTGAAAAAAATCGTTTCACTAAAACCAAGTCCCACTATCGAATCTTTCAACCCACCGGCAAGAGGATTGGGCCGCAGCCCATTTCTTAAGCTGGACTGATCAGGAGAACTAAGATATGAGTGACGGTCATTTGCCATCAGCCCAAGAGATTCTGCACAGCTCAGGCCTGTTCCAGCGCTGGCAAGGCCCCTTCGGAGCCGTGCCAGTGCAGTTCGTTGGCGAACTGAAACAAGGGCAGTACGTCTACTTCCGCGCTCGGGGAAGCAAGATTGCCATGCAAATCGCCATCAGCGCAGAGCATTGGCAAAATAGCGAGTACCTGGCAGCGTTCGAAGAACGATACTTCGACCCTGAAGGCGGCCCACTACAAGCAGGACTGTGCCCCGGCGAATTCTGCGCCAACAAGATTGTTGACTGGGTGAAGTGCTTCAGCGCAGCGCTGTGATTGAGCTAATCTGACGACAAGAATGACAAACCGGAGTGGGCTAGCGCCCACTCCGGTTGCTTGTCACCAACTTTCTTACTAAAAAAGGGTCAGTTCACTACGGCATATAATATTAGACAAAGCGCTTAGTCATACCGATGCAGGGAATGGCCACACCATTGCGCTCTTCGCTTTTGAGGCCACCAGTGTTCTGCCAACCATACTTGATATAAAAATTCTGTGCCGTCAGCGTGGCATTTAAGTGTGCTTCATCCCAGCCCGCACCCTGCACTTCGTCTTCAACAGCCTGCAAGAGCATGGCACCAATACCACGAGCCTTGAAGTTGGGATGAACGTAGACAGAACAAATTTCATCGTCGTAGCAAGAAGAAAAACCCACGATTTTATTCTGGCAAACTGCCACAAACATTGTTTCGCCGCCTTCCTCCATGGCCCAGCGGTAACGATCAACGTTGCGATTAGCAGACCAGGCCAAAATTTGTTCCGGAGTATAGTCGGGCGCACAAGTTTTGCGAATGGCCGCAACATGCAAGTCGCGGATTTTCGTCGCATCTTCTACGCGCGCCCGGCGCAGCTTTACTTCCATTACAACTATTTCTCTATGCATTGGCCCAAGAAATGACAATCTCAAGGTTAGCAGGCTCAAGGCCGAAGAGCTAGTCGCTAGCTCGGTTTTTGCCCAGATGTATCATGCTGCGATAACTCTAGCTGATGCAAGTCTTCAAGAATGGCAGCTCTTTCGATTTCTTTCTGCTGCTTATCTTGCTCCCGAAAAACTTTTAGCCCCTCCAGGCTGCGTCGATCTTCTATAGCCATATCTTCAGCAAGTAGCTTAATTTCAATTTCATCAATCAAATCGCTATCTTTGCGAATGGCGCGCTCGGTGGCATCCAATTGTAGTCGTTTGAAATAAACTGCATTTTCAAGCCTTTTGCGCTGCTCTTGCCCGGAAGAGTCTGGTGCCTTCACTGCAGCCACCGGCGTTAAACCTCGCAACAAGCGGGTTTCGACTCTAGCCTGTGGCTCGCTCAAATTATTCTTGCGCCGCTCCATATTTTCACAATAGCCAGTGTAAAGAAGATCAACGATAATTACGATGGCGATGGCATACCATGCTCGTCGTAACTTAGTTTCGCTAGTGAATTTAAAAGGTTTGTCGAGTTGCTCTAGAGCCTCGTCTAAAGTCACCTTCTTCTCGAACTTCTTAAACAGAGCCTCAAGCTCGACAAACAGCTGTCGGCAAAATTCCTGCCACAAGACTTGCGATCGCGGCCGACTTGGTGCTGGTGCTTCAGGTGGTTCCTGTGGTGATTCCGGTGGCGGAGTCTTAGCTTGAGATTGCTCCCGTGCTTCACCTTGAGCCTTGGTCTGGCGTGGTGCATCAGACTCCTTAGCACCATAGGGTATCGGCTCACTAGCTTTAACTTTGGCTTCGAACCAATGCTTTTGAATTACTTCTTTGGCCTGATTGATTTGCTTTAAACGCGCTTCTGCAGAGGCTTTATCTTGAGCACTTGTAAAACGATCAGGGTGATATTTTTTGACGAGTTGACGATAGCGAACCTGAACAACTTCGAGTGAGCTGCCAACAGGCAGATCAAGAATTTGATAGGCCGCTGGCAGATTCATGATCATGCGCAGCTCCTCCAGGAACACTGCTCCTGGCTAGATTATAGAGTGGTAAAAAAGAAAATTGCGGAGTGGCAAACGGCCAACAACCTTTTCCATATTACTACTTTATTCTATCTGCGCGCAACATTTTATTGAATATTTTTAGTCAGCTCAAAATTCAATACATGACAAAAAAGTCGTTGACGCGCTCAGCCATTGCTCTCAAAGCAATATCTTGGGCGCTGTCGACACAGTCAAATTGACTATCACCTGAGCCAATGCAAACTCTTCCATAATCTGGATGCTGCAACCATAAGCGAACTTCGCCCTCAAAGAGTTCTAGGCGGGCATTCAAGTCGAAGCTATCAAAAACTTTCTGGGCCGCGCTCACGGCCACATGCAGACTCTCTGGAGCGAGAGTGCGCTCGACCCAGAGTTTGTTCAATGTAGCAATATCGCCTTTCTGTAAGCCATTGACCAACTGACAAGCAAATTCGTTTTGCTCAACAGTAAGTCGACTGGCTGTTTTTAAAATACGCAGTTCAGTGAAAAATCGAGATTGCTTTTGTCTGCGCTCATTGTTATGAGATAAATTTGCTAGAGCTGGTGCACTATATTTGCCTGACTGAGAGTCTATTACTTTTAGGGTGGTATCTGTGGGTGTCATCACTAAGTTCTCCGTGTTGAGAATAGTGTATTGTCAATTTGTGACTAAGTTATGACTGAAATAAAACTCACTTTGATTGCAAAAACTGATCTAGCTCACTATCTTTCAAGTCACTATGAGATGCATATATCAGCTCGCCACTATTCTTCACTTGACGACACTTAGGATTAAGCGCCATCATCGCTGGTGTTACTTTCACTCTCTCAATAGAACTTACTGTCAGACTGGGCGTTGGATATCCTTCTTTGACCCAAACGTCGCTGACGAGGCAACTTCATAGTACTAACTGTGGTGTCACACCCGGCGGGGCAATGGCTGAATCATCACTTTCGTCAAGGTAAGAACTGCGCCCGTTGAGGTCCGAAGGTGTAAAACGAGGCCTTTCTGGCTTAGTTTTTTCCGCTGACAAGGTGGCCGGGCTTGCCTGCGCTGAAGCAGCTTGAAGCAAACCTACTTGTTTCGGCGAAAGCAGTAGCAGAAAGGCTACAACCAGGGCCATTCTCTTAAAATCGAGCGAGAAAAAGCTGCGACCGTCAAAAGAAGTAAACATTAACTATTCTCTCCGACAGGCACAGGCGCGGGTCTATATGTCCGATTCAAACATATATCCGTAACACGTAGTTTTCTTACCCTCCATTAGCCTATGATGAACTCAGATCGGGCCAATAAGATCGGCTGAGCTCTTAAAATACAGGTAAGTGCTGCGCTAATCACCTCTTCTGGTGTCCTATAGCGTGGTAAGAATGAAACCTCACATACTAGCGTTACTAGAATTAGACGAGAACTCCGCACAGGTAGTAGAAAGCCTGAAGGACATAGATCGACGCACCACCGTATGCAAAAAATTCACTAAGGCTATCGAGTTGTTAGAAGAAAAAAGTTGTGCCCTGATCATTTCGGACGTGCACCTAGAAAACGGCGGCAATGTCTTTGACTTTTTGCGCTGGGCAAAAGCTAACCCACTGACCAAAGACACTCCATTCGTGCTGCTCAGCTGCAAACCTACAAAAATGGCAAAGTACGTAGAAGATGGTGTTAGAACAACAGCCAGGCTGCTCGGCGCTGACTTATACCTGACCTTCGAAAGGTTCGACCCGATTAGTTTTCGCAACCAGATAGAACCACTCTTGCTAGTTGACAGGCAAAAGCAAAAAGCAACAAGAAAGACTGCAGGTGCGAACATCGACAACCATCAGTCAAACCACCACAAAGAAAAAGAGTGAGCGAAATGGCAGCCAAAGTTTTAGTAACCATGGAACACGAAAAAGAGCGAAATCAAATCGCCACCTGCCTGGAACGGGTCGGCCACGAAGTGACCAAAGTAGACACCTTTCATAACGCCATGGAAATTCTAAGAAGCAAAGACTTTGACTTGATTGTCTCGGATGTTCACCTGCAAAATGGCGGCAGCGTCTTTGACTTTTTGCGCTGGGTCAAGGGCGACCCCCACATGCACGCCACTCCCTTTGTTTGCTTTAGCGCGGAGCCGCCTGAGGTTGGTAAGTATCTCGCCGACGGCGTGCGCACAGCTGCTCGCTCATTGGGCGCAGCGCGCTACATCAGTATGGAAACCTTTGACGAAGGGCTCTTTCTCCATGAAATTGAGTGGCTCATACCAGAAGAGAAAGTGGGCAGCTATTACAGCGGCAACGACGGATCGGCTGATAAAGTAAAAGCCGAGCACTAAGCCTCAATAATGGCTCGAGATAAGACGACCATGAACTTTTCTCCGATTATCAGGAGCTGAATAAGAACTAGAGTAAGTAGCCGGTTGGCTCAAAGATGCACCAGTGTAAGTGCTTACCAACTGAGCTTGAACGTTTTGCCTGTCGTAGGTATTGGCTTCACAACCAGCACCACTGCTAGTCAACCTGCCGTTGAGGTCAGCAGTAGTTAGCCTGGCTGCAGTTACCTGAGAAGCTTTCAGCTCCTGCGCTCTTTGTTCTTGCGCCCGTTGAGCAGCGCGCATTTCCACATAGCTAAGCACTCGAGGCTTAGCGTAATGATATTGCTTACTTGATTGCTCCTGACCAGGTTTACGAAAGACCAGAACACCCGGCTTTGCTGCCGTTATTGGCGTCCAGTTAAAGCGCCTCAAACCGGGATTGCGCTTGACTAAATCTTGCTCCCAACCCTTTACTGTAACGGTGCCATGAACACAATAAACTGAACCAGTGACACTGCCTGTTGTCTTGCTGGTAGTTCTATCACTACTGGCTTGAGCAGCGTCGGCGCCAATCACAGTGGTAAGAATAATCAAGGCAAGGGCAATCTTGGCGAGCATCGAACTTTTCCTTCTGGTCTTGGTGGAAGTATCTAGTTATATACAGTGCCAGACATTTTTCGACTTCCTGAAATACTCGGCGTTTCAACCGCATAAGGCTATTAAACTGCGAAGTTCTGTCAGAATTGTGACCAAAAGGTACTTTTTAAAATAGTAAGTTAATCGGCTGGAAGCATTGCCCACAGTTCAGGCTTTCCGGCATTGCAGTGCACCGCTCGCCCTAGTAGCCCGAGGCCAATGACCGAAAGAAAAATGGCATAGCGAGCAGCCTGCCAGGCAGCCATCCCCTGATTTGTCTGTTGCTTCTGATCTAGGGCTTGAAGGCGATAGGCAATGGTCGGAACTGGATGAAATATCGTATCAACAGCCACAGTACGCTCCTGTTCATCTTCTAAATCAGCATCAATCTTAGCGATAACCTGAAAGAGAAGCTCGTTATCTACGCCACTCTCTAGAGCTAGTCGGTCGGCTTCATAGACACCGTAGTGACTAAACAAAGGCAGAAGCAGAAGCCCAACAAACGACCACAGAGTAAAGGCAGCTGACATCGTCACTAGACCAGCAACACTGTTCAGAGGCAAAGCAAAATGCCCTGTAGTAAGAAGGGCGGCTAACAAAACTCCAATATTAGTAAAGGCAAGAGCCAGCAAAACTCCTCTCAAACGACCACCAGAAGCGACAATCAAATTGCGCCGAGCCAGCTCAGCAGATAGCTGAGGCGGAGTAAACAGAACCAGCCATTGCTTGGGTATAACAATGCTCTCAAAAAATGGAAGACCAACGATACCGCCGCTGAAACAACGCTCATCGGTTTGGGCCAACACTAAAGGTATGCTCCTTGGTTTCTCAAGAGCAGTTCTTGCTACATCATCGGGAGCACGTTCACAGGAAAATCCACCGTAGAACTTCGCCAGAGTAAGCTGGCCAGCCAATAGGCAGCAAGAAAGCAGTACTGAAGAAATTAACAAACCTAATAGACCGAAAACGCTATAGACTAACGCTGCAATCAGCGCCATCGCCAGCAATATCAAGCCATGGCGAAAAGCGGCTGCAATTTGCTTAGCCAGAAAAGCAGAAAGGGATGAACTAGTTCGCCCATAAAGCCTTTCAATATTGAAACCGACAATATCAAATGGTAGTGAGCAGAGCGAAAAAAGCAATATTGCCGCAGTCAAATCGAGGGTCAAACTAGCTATCGACTGACTGGATGCTGGAAAAATTGAACGAGCAAGATCAAAGGACAGAACAATTGAACAAGCTGTCACCACAACACCAACGTAGCCTATGCCTAACCAACGGCGCATCCTGGCATAAGCGATGTGAGGCCCTGCAGCTACCGACGGGCTCCCAGAAGAAGAAGAAGAAGAAGAAGAAGAAGAAGCAGAAAGGCCAGGTTGAGAAATCATAGTAAACACCTGATGCGACTAATACGTGGATCTTTAGACCCTCACTATCAGATGTTAGAAAGCTTGTATGAATAAGGCGTGAACAGAAGCCCTCAAAATGTCTCACAAGCGCTAACATAAACGAGTTCTATTGAGGAGTCAGACATTGAAAGTTCCAGCGGGATGGTACGTCATATTAAGCTCGACTGAGCTTAAGAAAAATAGACCAACAGCGATCGAGCGATTTGGTCGCTCATTGGTAGTCTGGCGCGAATCCAGTGGCGACCCCGTTATAACCAGCGACCAGTGCCCACACAGAGGAGTCAAGCTGAGCCTGGGAACCATCAATAAAGACTGCATAGTCTGCCCATTTCATGGCTTCGAATTTGATAGCGCTGGCGCTTGCCAGCTTGTGCCAGAGACAAAAAAATCAGCAGTAAATCTCACCGTGTCTACTTTTAGCGCCACCGAGAAACATGGTTTCATCTGGATGTGGTTAGGCGAGGAAGCGACTAGCGCTCTAACACAAACCCACTGGTTTGACGAACTAGAAAATCCCAAACTAATCTACTCAGAACATTCTGATGTATGGCCAATTCATGTCACCCGCTGCATCGAAAACCAGCTCGATTATGCCCACTTGCCCTATTTGCACAGAAATTCAATCGGCCGGGGTTTTGACGTTTCAATAAAACGTGATTTCCAACTCGACGATAAGCAAATAACACTAGCGTTCAAAGATGGCGGCGGCTTTCAATTTAAATTCCCCAATATCTGGAGGCTCGAAATTAAGGCTGGCAGTTTCTATCAAATGCTTGCCTTTGTGCCAATCAATGAACACAGCACTAAGATATACGCCCGCAGCTATCAAGGCTTTGTCACATTCAGTGGGCTTAAACCCTTGGTTGACATTATTTCCAATTATCAGAACTCGGTGATACTAAATCAAGATAAATATGCAGTGATTAGCCACAGCCCCAATTCTTCCATCGATGCCACAAATGAAAAGCTCTACCCGAGCGACCAGGGCATTGATTGGTTTAGAAAGAAATGGCTAGAAAAATCAGCAGTGCAAAACTAACTGCAATAAATAGAGGCAAAGGGGAAAGACCTTTCTAATCTGCTAGACTGCCCTCATGACTTTGATTAGCACTAAATACGCAGATACTCTTCAATATACAGATCATAGGCCATTTGCCGTTGAGCAATCACCCTGGGTTCTCAATCAAAGCTGGTGCAATCTCCTCTTTGCTCACTGGCCTGTACCAGTCGACGCAATACGGGAACTAGTGCCACCACAACTAGAGCTAGATTTATTTGCAGGCCAGGCCTATATCGCCGTGGTGCCATTTGAAATGCGAGAAGTAAGCCCGCGCCTTTTGCCTTCGATGCCCTGGCTTTCATTCTTTCCAGAATTAAATGTCCGCACCTACGTAAAGTACAACGGGCGGCCGGGTGTCTACTTTTTCAGCCTTGATGCCGGCAACCCTGTGGCAGTTTGGATCGCCTGCAATTTCTACCATCTCCCATACTTTGATGCCACAATGCAATGTCAAAAGACTCTTGTTTCGGGCCAACCGCAATTTAGCTACAAGAGTCTGCGATGTACTAAGTCAACTTCAAACAAGAAATCAATCAACGGTACTGTGCAGCTCGACCTCACTTACGGCCCCATTGGCCCGATCTACCATAGCAAACCCGGCAGTCTCGAGCACTTCCTCACAGAACGCTACTGCCTCTTCACCGTATTTAGTGGCACTGTTTATCGCGGAGACATTCACCACAAGCCTTGGCCGCTGCAACCAGCTATGGCTCAATGGCGCACTAACACTATGGCTACACCATTAGGGATAGAACTTGAAGGCGAGCCCATACTGCATTTTGTTGAAAATATCGATACCGTCGAGTGGCCAATCAAACCGTTAGCTTCAGACTAGGCAGACGCATGAACTAAGTCAAAACGGCAAGAAGAGCCAGGCTTAGCAGAAGCAGTTTACACTATATGACATAATAGTAAAACAGAAAAGAAATTGAAAACAAGTAGGGAGGTAGAGTGGGTGCCACTCTACCTCCCCAACTAACTAACTACCGGAACTAATCAGCTACCCCAAGGCGGTAATAGCCCTGACGAGGACGCAGCCTGAGCAGCTCTCCTTCACTCGCCTGGGGATAAACGCCGCGATGATGAATCGAAGCTAATCGCTTCAGTTCACCGGCACGCCGTTGCCGAAGTCGCGCAGGCAACCAGCAACCAATTCGTCGACAGTGCAGCGGTAGTTCTCAGCAGCCGCAAGCAGGCGAGCCGTTTCCGGCGACCTGGCCTCCACGGTGAACTTGCCAAAGGCACTGCTGACGGTGTACTTGATCAGGGGCTGGGTCGCTTCCACATGATCACGAAGCCAATTGGTAGCACCGCGCTCCAACGCGGCCAGTGCGGCGCTGGCGCTGTTCTCCGCAGCAGGAGAGCCATCGACGTAGCCGGCGATGATCTGGGGGATGGCCGGCTCGAAAGGCGTGCCAGCGAAGAACGGCTGGGCATCGCGCAAGCCTTCCAGCAAGGCGCTAACGCAGAGCACACGCAACAAGCTGCCCACCAGCATCAGTTGGTCACGGGTGGCCGCGCTGAGCAGCAGGTCACGGCTTTCGATGCAATCCGCACGGTTGGTCTGGCGGTGCAGCTCGTCGGCCTTGTAGGTCAGGTCATGCAGCGAGCGGAGGGCGTTTACGGTCTGTTGGGTGAACATGGTATTGCTTTCGTAGTTGAAGCGTTGAGGTGAAGTTGCGAACCATCAGTTGCACGAGCAACTGATGGTTCTCTTTCAGCAAGCAGCGCGCCGCAGCACCGCGATCACTGCCGGGCGCCGCGTCAAACGCACATGGTCGCCAACCAAGAGCGGCATGACGACGACGTCGAGCGAGCCGAGGGAGAGACTGCGCCGGGTCACGCTGTCATCCACTTCGCTCAGGGGCAGGAAGGCCTTGAGGCAACCGTCCACAAGCACAGGCCAGCCTTCGATGCCCGACACGAAACTCGCCGCCTGCAGCACACCGGTGCACTGAGCGCCAGGCTGCAGGGTGGTCAGCCCTTCCAGCTTGTCTTCTGCTGCCTTCTGGCTGACGCTCACCTTGGTCTCGTCACCGTCTTGGCGCAAAGCGCGGATGGCAACGTAGATCTTCTCGCCGATCTCCACCGGTGCCAGCATCTCCGACTTGTGCAAGAGCGCCGGCAGACCGTTCTCCAGCTCGACGAAAGCACCGAAGCACTGGCCGCTGCCCTGGCTGAAGGCGATACTCATCACCGTCGCCATCATCCAGGCCCCCACATTCAGAGTGGCAACCGTGGCCAGCAGTGCCGCGGCCGCCTCCTTGCGAGCCTTGACCATGCGACCGTAGGTGACATAGTCTTCGTTGAGGATGATGCGGGCGCGCTCGCCCTTGATGGTCTTGCCGTCTTCGACCTTAGCCGCCACCAGCTGCGCCTTCACCACCAGCACATCCAGCCGCGTACCAGGGTTGGCCATCAGGTGCTCACGGCGTGCGGCCTTGGCAGCGTTGTTCTTGCCGGCCAGCAAGCTGGTGGGAATGAAGCCCCGCGGATTGCCCGGCACGTTGACGATGATGCCGCCATCGGGATGCTTGGCGATGTTGGTGACAAAGACACCGATGGTTTCACCAGCGCGGATGTTGATGCTCATGGCAGAACTCTTGGCCGAAGCTTTGGCGGCGGCCGATTGCTGAGACTTGGACTGGCTCATGGATTTCCAATCGAGTTGAAGTAGAGGATGTCGGAGTGCGGTTGTTCAGGCTTGTTCCGCACCGGCGTTCGGCTCCAGCAGAGCGCGCAAGCGCTCGGCCGAATCACCCATGGTGCCCGACTCGGTGAGCACGGAGAGGTAAGGAAAGCCATAGCCGTCGTAGACGAAATGCACCCCGCCGAAGGCACGATTGAGTGCCTGCCGTTCCTCGTCGCTCAAGCGCGGAAGCGGTTGCAGTCTCGGAAACGGCGGCGGCGGCTCGTGACCAACGACGTCACGGTCGTCGAGCAGGGGCGCGGTCGTGTTGATATGTTGCTGCGACATTTTGATCCTTTGCAGAGTTGATTGATTGAAAGAGCAGGTCGGTGGAAAACCGATCTGCAGGCAATGCCTTGGTTCAGGAGTGCTTTTCCGCCTCCAACTTGGCCACCACCTGCGCCACCAGGTTGGCGACGTTGACGCGGCGAGTGACCTGTACATACTGCCCCAGGGTGAGCGGCAGCACGGTGACCTTGGCCGTACGGTTGCCTTTCAGCAACGAAGCCGGGTCGCCTTCGATGGCGCTGAGCGGCAGGAAGGCCTTCACCCCCTTGCCCTTGCCGATCTCCATGGTGAAGCCCTCGATGCCTTCCACCTCGGCGGCGCGCAGGTTGCGGCCGGTGGTCTTGCTGCCAGCTTTGACTTCGCTGCCCAAGGCGAGCTTGGCCTGCGCCGCTTTCTGGCTGACGCTGATGCGGGGGTGGTCACCATTCATCTCCGCCGACAGCACGCAGACATCGATGTAGTCGCCGTCCTTGAGTTCACCGACCACTTCCGACTTGTGCAGGAAGCCCATGTAGAGGTTCTCCAGCTCGACGGTGTAGCCGATGAAGTGCTGACCTTCACCTTCGCTGTTCTTCTTCATGCGCGGCTGCATGACACAGGCCTTCATCATGGTGCCGGGCTGCAGAGCCGCCAGGTTGAGCTGGTCCTCTTCCAGCTTGCGAATGAAGACGACGGCCTCTTCGTCGAGCACGATGCGGGCACGCGGCGCGCGCTTCTTGCGGGGGTCGACGCAGTCGTCCGGCAGCATGTGCGCTTCCTTGACGAAGGCCTCGATGGGGAACAAACCGGCGTTCTCGATCAGGTAAGCGCGGCGCGCCTCCTTGTCGCTGCGACGTTCGCCGATGAGCAGGCTGGTGGGGATGAAACCATTGGGGTTGCCCTCGATGGCCGCGATCACGCCGCTGTCGGGGTGCTTGGCGATGGCAGCGACGGTGCAGCTGATCACCGAGCCGCCGACGATGGTGATGAAGTTGGCGCTGTCGTTGGTGTTCATGACGGTGTTCATGTGAAACCTTTCAGGGTTACTTGAAAGAGAAAGTTGAAGAACTGGAAAAAGAGAAGGTGGAGCGAAGGAGAAGCTATCGCCTTAGACGTTGAGCTTTTCGCAAGCAAGACCCAGAGCAGCCAGGCCAGCCAGCTCCAGCTCATCACGCTCAGCGATGCTAACAGGCGCGGGCAAAAGCTTGAAGCTGCCGGGCTGGATCCAGCTCTCAGTCTCGTGCGTCAGCCGCTGCGGTTCAGCAGCCCGACCATTGCCGAAAGCACTAATCAACTTCGCCATCAGCGCTTCCAGACCGGGCACGCTATCGACATGGTAGAGACTGACGCCACCGGCTGGAGGTTCCGCACCACAGGCATAGCCGCTTACGCGAACGACTCGCCAGAAGTAGTCGAAGAGCTCTTGAGCAGGCTTCAGCGGCAGCGGCTTGGTCAAACGCACCTCCCAGTAGAACCAGCGGCGCACGAAGAGAGCCAAAGCCTCATTTTCGAAAACCATCATGCCGACCACCGGGGCTCGGGTTTCCGAAAAAACATTGGTATCAAGCACAGAGAGACGGGTTTCGGACGAGCCCGAGAGAACACCCTCGAAAGCCGAAATTCCCGCTTTGGCCAACTCGACACGGATGAACCGGCGAGCGATCGCCGGAGCAACTTGAGTGAGGTCTTGCATGAAATCCGCCGTTTAGGCGTTGAGCAAGGCCGCAGCCAATGCGTCCGCTGGCATGAAGGCGTGGCCTTCGGGATGGGGCCACGGAGCGAAGATCGGGTTGATCACGATTTCATCAAGGTCGAACGGGCGGGCACGTACGAGAAGGACGCCAGCGACCGCCCGAGAGGCCACCTGTGAAGGACTGAGGTCGGAAACAGCCAAGTGCAGGTTGTACTTGCTACCGTAGATGCGACGGACTTCAGCCAGTCCCTCAGCCACACAACTTAGCGGAATAGGCTTTCTCGCACCACGTACTCCGGCCTTCACGAAGCCTCCGTAGACAGCTTTCCAGAACCAGTAATTGTTAGGCATGCAAAGCAACAGTTCAGCAGCCTCCAGCTCGAAGAACATGCGAAGCTGCTCCATATGCGAAAAGATCGAATAATTGCTGACCTTCATGGCAAGCCGGTAGAAATCATTGCTGAGCCTGTCAACGTTCACAGGCTGGTAATAACCGACTTCGTGGGCGAACTCGACCAGGCTGCGACGAGCAAGTGCAGACAAGTGTCGCTGGAAGGGGTAGGTATCATCGAAATCAGTGGTCTGGGTCATGTATAACTTTCGAAGGTTTTGGGTTTGTCTGTCTGCCAGAAGGCGAACAAACGAGCTAGCAGCGGACCTGACACCAAGTTGTGCCTGAAAAATGCCATGAGTGAAAAGGGTGCGTGAAGAGATTTATTACATCTGCTTAGTTGAAGAGAGTTGAAAGATAAATCTATGCTACCCATCAGCTATCGCAAGATCCAAGCAAAAAGACTAGATATCGATAGCTTTAGCCCTGTTTCTATGCGGTTCTTACGTGGTTGAACCAAAATCAAAACTCGCTCGGCTCGCGATATCGACCAAGAGAAAGCTCGCGAACCTTCGCTAATCAATACAAGCACGATTGATAAGTTTTCTACTAGCTCAGCTTTTAAGTAAAAAATGCAAATGCAACCTAATGTGACTATTTATCGGCATTTAGCTCACCGAATAATCAACCCATGCTTTATTTCAACTTTACTAACATAACCATGTTGTAAAGTTAAAACGAATAACAGCAGCTGCTTCAAGAGCAGCACACTCTTTAATTCAACCGCCCGCAAAACTCTCCAACCGAAGAGTAGAAAGGCGCATAGTCTCACTAATTGCTGTGATTATAGCCAGACGCTATGGGCAATTTATTGGCACGCCCAATTTCTCAATAAAGCTCTTCGATAATTACCAGAGAAGGCAACTTCGCCTTCAACTGTAACTTCTGCTGAGCAGATAAAACATTCTTGTCTAAAGTGATAGATTCAAGCTTCTTACATTTGACAAGACTGGTCAAAGTAGCGGCATCGAACGTAGCTTCACTAAGGTGCAACCATCGCAAGTTCGGCAACCTAGCAACAGTTGCCATAGCTGAAGCTGGCAGACGCGTAGTGCGTAAATCGAGATGCACAAGCCTCGGCAAAGCAGCAATCGAAGCCAGTTCCTGCTCATTCAAATCTATACGCCTAATAGAAAGACTTCTGATGCTCTCTCTGTTCTCAATGGCTTTAAGAATTCTTGCCGACTCTCGAACATGAACTAATTGCAGTGCATTGATGCGAAATAACACACCACTATCGATCAATGGCTGAGCGGAAACATCGCAATGAAGCAGGGACAAAGACTCTAGGTGCTTTAGTCTACTAAAACCCCGAAGGTACGAATCGTCTAGATTGCAATGCTCAATCGCAAAAGCAGACAAATTTTTCCACCGAGCCAAGGTGCTAATTGAAGGCGGAGTATTTGAATCTTTTACTTGCAAAGAACACACGGCCTTATTATCAAATCGATCGTAAAATTGCGGAGCATCAGCAAGAACATCAGTGGCATCAAAAACTACCGGATTAGCATGCGTAGACTTCATGCGCCCACTAGCGGGGATTTTCTTAGTACCGCTTAAACAGATAAATCCGACCGGCTCACCAGCCGGAAACTCAAACTCACGCCAGGTTCTGCCACCACTCGAAACCAGCCAAGAAATAGGCTTTGTCTCTTTTGCAAATGGTTCTGTTGCTCTAAGAGTGGTATCAACGGCAGGCAGGGCTCGATCACCTGTGATATGCCTGGTAAGATCGCTGTTAGAGGGCACCACAACCTTACCTTGGTTCTGCTGCGTCAGAATGAAATACAAAACGGCCATGGTGACCAAGCCAATAGAAAGAGCAGCAGCAATGGCATAGATAGTGCTTCTGTCTCCACTTGAGACCGGCCCAGTAGTTTGTCCAGCGGTGCTGTCAAACAAGTAGTCGCTTTTTGAAAAAGTATTTCTCGACTTCGGCGAAGTTCCTAAATTATTCGAAGATGTTGCACCTTGGCGCCCCATGCCATAAGTGTGTGGCATCAAGTCTTCAAGCAAGTCGGCAATTTCGCCGACAGTTTCAAACCGATCTGATGCTTGTTTCTCCAGGCATTTAGCAAGAATCTGATCAATTACCTCAAACTCATGGCCAGTGCAGTCTTGACGCAAAATCTCAGGCATAGCATCGGTTTGATGCATCATCATTGTGGCGAGAGCAGTCTGACCTCTAAACGGTGGACTGCCAGTAAATGCCTCATACATAGTGCAGCCTAGCGAATAAATATCAGAAGCACTGGTAACAGGTAGACCCAAAGTCTGTTCTGGACTCATATACAAAGGGCTTCCGAAAATCTCTCCGGGAGCAGTAAGACTCTGTACACTTTGCCCCTCGACACCAAGCAGGCGGGCAATGCCAAAGTCAACTACTTTAGTAAGCTTCACTGGTGAACTAGAATCAACCAATATCAAATTAGACGGTTTTATATCACGATGGACAATACCCTTGCTGTGAGCCAATTTCAAAGCTGAGCAGACATCTAAAAATGACTGAATGAACTGTGGCACAGTCAGGGGCACTCTACTCTCTAATGCCTCTGCCATCGACTGACCGTGCAAAAGTTCCATCACATAATAAGGGCAGCCTCGCGCATCAACACCCATATTGAAAATCTGCACCACATTCTTATGCTCTAGCTTAGCCAAGGTCTTAGCCTCTAACTCAAAACGTCGCCAATTGGCGCTGCTAGACTGCATCGGCGTCAGCAATTTGAGAGCGTAGAATTTATCTAGTTGCATGTGCCTGGCTTTGTAAACCACACCCATGCCACCTTTGGCAAGAACCGATGTGAGAACATAAGTTTCGCCGACAACATCACCAGGCTTATAAAGAGTATTTTCAGGAGCAGTCATTAGTTTGACCAATTGTCTCAAGCATGTATGACTATATCGACCAAGCCAGAGCAAATCAAACCTACAGCAACAAAACAGGTCGCCTCAAAAGTGGTCACAATTTAGTCACGGATAAGTCACCACTCGGTCTTACCAATTTAGTATCTTTGAGTCATCGATGGCAAGGCACAAGTGATTTTCTAAGCGGAGAGAAAAACATGACTCAAGAATTCTCAAAGGGTAGCGACAACTACAATAACCGGTCTCCCGAAAGAGAAAACCTTACTAGCTCAATTTTTTTGGCTGAAGTCACAAGAGATTTGAAAGCTGTAAACCCAGTCAGCGACAGGCATAGCACAGGCATGCCGCCAGCCCCAGGCGGAATTTCGGATTCCTACAGCGGCCCAGTCTCAAGCAATAGAGGCAGCACCGGAACAGGCTCAGTAGCGGAGTCGAATACAGGTACTGTTCAAACAACTGGTCACGAGCAGCTCAACTTCAAAGACGATAGCTTATTCTGCGGAGAAACCGAATCTCGCAGAGCAGCCAAGCAGTTGAATTGGAATCAGGTACCAGCAGCGTTGGAAACCATAGGATATTGCCAAAGACAGGCAAGCACCCCGAAAAGCTTCACCAATTTTATGCAGAACGTAGTTAAGCACGACACGTTCTGGGGCGCCGAGATCGAACTCGAGTATTCAACAGACAAAAAATTGGGCGTGCAAGTCAGTGGATTTACGATCAAGTAAACCACAGCAATCGTGTCACCAGAGATTCAAACTTTCACCCCTAGGAAGGCTGTGCTAAGCTTCCACCATGAAGCTCAATATCACAAAAGCTACTGTACCTGCTATAAGCCTGTGTCTCTGCCTGGCGCTAGCCCAATTTTTCTGGTTCGCGACTGGGCTGGCTCAAGGCAGCAATATTGCCACTCATCGAGGTTTAAAACTAGTTCAGACCACTGAAGCTAGCGGTGTCTACGACGTCTGGGTTTCGGCCGATGCAATCCGTGTTTATTCTAGATCAAACGATTATTACATTGCCGCGCAGGCCCCGACTTGGCAGATTCAAGTATGGCGTCCCGACCGCAAACAATGCGCCCAAATGTCTTTTGAACAGTTTATGAAATCAGACGTATTAGTAGCCAATCAATTTAGTTACTTAGCTGAGCTGACTAAACCAAGCAGGACAGAAAAAGTAGTTCGAGGTAGAGACAAGCTGCTAATTTCCTACTTCCCACCAATAGAGACAGTCAACGGTAGTGGTCTCTTCATTGCTGATCGCGAAGACGGCAATGGTCTAAAAGGAGGACAAAAGCTCAGGCCGCAAGTGATTTCTTTTGATAACGACTACCCGAGCCAAGTCAGTCAAATTATAGGCAAGATTTACAACATACCAAAACTAAAGGGTTTTCCGATTTCATCTTTTGCCCTTACTCAAAACAACAAAACCGACGCTCTATTAAACTGTGTCATTGCCAGTCGCAATTTTGAATTCAAGACAGCCGCGCTTCATGCACCACAAAGCTACAAGAAAACCAAACTCGATAAAAAAATGTTTTACACCGCCAATCAATATGGCATGCTCGATGAGATGACCGCCAATTGATCTTGCTAGCCCTAGACGAGGCAAAGTTACGACGATGGCGAAAAATAAGAGCTTGAAGCACTTTCACCGTCTTCCGCTCGAACAAAAAGAAGCACTGCTGATAAGGCGGCCAAGCCTATAGCACCCCACAAGTAAAAGTCGAGATTGCCGTTGTCGCCAGGCTGCAGACAAGAATTACTAGGCGAATGAGGATCAAAATAAATAGATACCTGGCGACCTTCGGGATACTTCAAACGAAAGGCCTGAGCTCCGTCTTCATGAAAATTTTTGGGATCGGGAAAGGCAATCACATGGCCATAGTAGACTTTATGCTTGTACTTAAAATGGTATGAGACATGAGGATCATAATAATAGGTACCACGGCTGTAACTCTTTGCCATTCCCACTAAATCTATTACACCGCGCACGTGGGTCCACTTTTCGGAGCGGTTGGCATCCTTCTTGTTAACTGTATATTGGAAGCCTAAGTAAAAGGCAATTAGCAAACAGATAAGCGAAGCTGGCCAAGCAGTAGAATTATTCATGACATTTCCAAATACCGGGTAACACTCCTTACCCGATCAATATAAGAAGTACTCAAAACTTCGCTGCCGCATCTAAACAGGTTCTACATGAATACAGACTACATCCCCAAATCAGCGGAAGAAAAAGAAGAGTACTGGCGCAGTGATGCCTTACGAGTAATTGCTCTACCGCCAACTGAACCCTTGCGCAGCCTTGCCACCCAACTCAAAACTGCATTAGCAGCAGACGACAAAAAAGCGGTGCAATCGGTCTGCCTCAGCATGCTGAAAGAACTGTCTGCCTTCTATGATGTGAGCACACCAAAAATAAGTATTTTGAGCTCTAGGCCCCTAAAAGTAACCGAGAAATGGGTGAATGAGTTGTTTGGCGATTACACACCAGAAACTGAGAAAATCCGTCTCTGGATGCGCACCGCTGTGCAGAAAAAGCCGACATCATATGGCGTCTTTCTCAGCACTTTTTGTCATGAATTTTTTCATCACCTAGACATGGTTTCACTCAACCTACCGGAGACATATCACACTCGCGGTTTCTATGAAAGAGTAGGTCTACTTTACCATCACATCCAAGCTACACCGGTGCGCCAAATTGTCTGGAAAGAAAATAGCAATGGCACCTATCAAGTAGACTGGGCCAAGACCATGGCCAATAAGTCGACAATAAACAAATCGAATTCTCTTTGAAATGAGTGGATACGAGCGGAGCTCAACCGCCAGTTAAGGATTGCAATAATTACAATCGCGGGGCTCCGCAGCTAACGCTCCGTCGCGTCTAGGCACTTGCTCTCGATGCAAACACTTCTGACAAGAAAAGATCTCGAAAAGCGCCTTCTCCGACGGCCTTCCACAAAGAGCGCAAGGCAAACCTGGCAGAAAATCAGTGAGGCCCCAGCCAGGGCAGGAGCATCGAGGGCAAAGCTGTCTCAGTCGACGAGAAAGCTTAATGGCCAGCCTTCTAATCACTCTTTGTCTGGTTGGATTCATATGCGCACGCATGTCAGTCTCAACAAATGCTTTGCCATCACTAGATTCTCGTTTACACAAGTCTATGGCCTTCTCCAGGTCATCGAAAGCGCACACGCCCTTAATGACCAGGCCATCTTTTGCCGGAAGTCCGCCATCGTCAGCCGAAGCACCCAACTTGCCTTTCTCTCGATTAGGCCTAACGATTAGCCCATGGCTGGGAAACTTAGCTCTTGTAAGATAGTCGTCGAGCTCAGCTATTGACTCAGCGAGGCTATGACTGAAATTTGTCTCTGTTGAGATCAGCTGTTCAGTAACCTCTATTTCTAACTGATCATCAATAAAAGCCATAATCTCTTGCGTACCAGGAATGAAAAACAAATAGGGATGAGGCCCAAAGCTGCCTTCATTGGCCAGGCCCAAAGACATTCCGGAGACAGCCATTCCCATACGTGCTTTCTTAACTACTGTTTCAAGGGGAGAGCAAGTTCTCTCAACTTCACCAGTAAAGGTACCAAGCAAGTCGGTATCAATCTCAGATGCAGTAACAACCTCTAGGCCCAGGCCCACACGCAGCGGCCAAGCGATTGCCCGAGCTTTATGGTGCTTTGTTGTCAGACAAGCCTTTTGCTCAAAATAGGGCCCCTTAGCCTTACTCACGGCTAACCTCTTCTCTGGCTATTCGACCAAACCAATATCGGATTTCAAACAATCAATTCACAAGCACTGGCCATACTTTCGTCAACAAAACAATCATCACCCTGTATCTCGCGCCAATCTCCTCGAGCATCGGCTTGATAGAATTTTAAGACATCTTGATCATGACCACCAGTTTCAAGAGCGACTAAGCGAAGCCAGCGGTTTTTCACCAGATCTGCCAGTGACTGATGCTTAGCTAAGACACTATCTATTGCATCGCGAGGGGCCTGAATCAGAGCCAAAAGACGCATCGGTTCGTGCTCTCTTGTGCCATCGGCGGCCATCACTGACTGCCAGGGCAAACCAAGCTGAAGGTCACCAGAGGCTCCACGCATGACGCCAAAATCACCTACAACATTATGTATAACCTTACTACCACTGCCAAAAACATCATTATCAACCGTCGACAAATAATACTGCATGTTAATCCACTGCGCCACCACAAGTGGTGCAGTCATAATAATTTCAAGCACCGCATTGCTTTGATCCTTACTGTGCTCATACGAATGAAGAAATGTCCGTCCCTTGAGGTCTAGACCCTTGGTTAAGCTACGCGGTGCCGCAATGAAGGCAGCATTGCCAGCAAGCCCCCACTCAGGAGCAACCTGAGCCCAATCAAACCCCCTCACGCCAGTTGAATTGAAACTATCAATAACGCTTTGAGGAAGACGCTTCAAGCGCTGCGACCTGACAATTTCTCCGGCTGCTGCCAAATCTCTTCGTAGCTGCTCGACTATCTCCCGCTGAGCGCTGTCCAACTCGAGACTATCATTGACGTTGAATACCTCGAAGCGGTCATCAGTAGTATCATGCTCGGCAGCGACAAAGATAGTTGCAGCTGGCACAACAATACCTCTGGCCAAGAGCCCAGAGCGAACATCTGCTTGATTGAGAATCTGCGCTGCTAGTCGGGCGCTATAGCCCCCAGAGTTACCACCACAAGCACCACAATCAAGGGCTGAAGCATATGGATTATTAGCCGAAGTGCTCTTGTGGCCGCAGAATACAACCACTTTGGCAAAATTGTCCGTTATGCCTATACCCTTTAGGCAACCTTCTGCCAGAGTAATCTTTTCGGCCAAAGAAAAAGCAGAGGTATCTAAATGGGTGCACGGTGTCGGGAAGAGTCGCTCTTTGACATCAGCGAACAAGCCCTGAAATGTTTGCGGCCAAAAGGTTCTACCAACCAGCGGCAAAGCAGACCAGAGGCCAAATGTCTCTACTAGACCAAAGGCACCGATCAAACTGGCCTTCAGGCGTTTTCGCAACTGCAGAGATGAAGCAAGCAAAGCTTGAACGCTGGCTAACCGGCAGGCTCGATCTTTCAGACCAACAAAACCAGGCGCCTTTAGCGCCTGTGCGCCAGGTCCAATTGCCTCTCTAACAAACTTATCTGGGCTAATCAAAACCGGACACAAGTCAATTGATTGATTGCTATTCAGTGGTTGTAGACGCATGGCAAAACCGAAGAAACCAGCAAAGCCATAGGTGGCGTAATTTCCAATCGTCTCAAGCGAGCGGCGAATGGGCTCGGAGCGAACATCAATACAAAAAACCAATTGGCATGTTGGCACTAGCTCTGCACCACTACCTCGAGAATGATTTTCTTCTTTCGAGCGGCGCAAGTCGGCAATCAACCTGTTACGGTAATTGATTTCGTAACCTTCCTGCCATATTGCTGACCAATCAGACGCTTTACTAACAGAGGCATCAGACTTCGCCAGTTCGATTGCTCGACGATCAGAAAGAGCTGCCCAAGGCCTGACAACGCCTTTATAAGAGCTTTGAACTATAGGCTCAGACAACGACAACTCATAGAACAATCTCATTGCCAGATAGTCGGTGAGAATTTCGCTTTCACCTTGGGTAGAACGCCACTTAAGATGACTAGCCCAACCGGGCAATTGCACTAAGTGCTTTTGCAAATATTGAACTAACTCGTGCTCTTCAACTCCCAGCTTCGCAAGTAAGAATTCCAACGCGCGATCAGCTTGAGGAGGCAATTCACTGAGCAGATTTTTCCAGTTTCGAGAGCCCTGAAGGGTAAGAGAATAATCGAAACCTACCAGTTGGCGCCAGCCATTATATAGCCCGTCTTTAGGCGTCGACCACTGCGCCTGGGAACAATCGAAGTATGCCGAGCACCATTTAACTAGCTGCTGATTAGTCTGCATCACAATGCTAGTACCATGCACTTCATCAATGAAATCAGCCAAAGTAGCTATCGGAGCAAACACATGCTCGTCAACGTCACTCGCAACACCTGCAACCTCGGCAAGCTTATTGTTGCGTTCGCAAGCTTCTTGCACGTCACCCGCTCTAATACGCCCGCTCTCATAAAGGGCTCGATACTCAGCCAGAGATAAAAATCCACGGGCATTAAAGAGCTGCCGAGCTCTTCTCATTGCTGCTTCAAAAGGCCTGTTCTCAAAACCTTTAAGCGAATTGCAAGCGATAAAACTCGTCAGCGGCCAAAAACAATTGAGTGGTCGAGAGGCCTCCAATACACTAGCTTGAATTGCAGTAGCCGATACTATTTTAGCCATCTAGATTGTCTCCTTCGAGGCACTACCAGAACTAGGAACTTTCAAACCAGCGAAAAATCTCTGAGCCATATGATCAACATAAAAACCATTGAGGGCATGCACGTAAAGGGCTTTGCCAATATCACTGGCCGAAACCAGATAGCGCAACAAAGCCACTAGAGCAAAAGCAACAATAGCGACGGGAAGAAGCCAATTCTGCTCATTCAGTTCAGGAACGATACGGGCATCAAAGATGTGAGCTAAGAGGTCTGAACTAAATACAATCAGAAGCCCCATCAGACCAGAGGCAAACAAAAGCGCAAAGTTGACGCGCTTTAAGGCCGGCAGACTGGTACAAATTGCCGCCGCTGCTATCAAGACAGAAAGAGCAGTTTCACTACTAACAGAATGCTCTTGCCATAACCACAGACCAAGAGGAAGAGCGACAAACAAGAGAAGACCCGTCAAAGTCAAACGCAAGCGCGCAGTGGAGGGAACGAGGCCTGGATCAAAATTATCTTGCTCAGAAAAGTTCCACCGTTTTTTCAATAGACCTTCCGAGACTGCGCTGCCAGACTGTAGAAACATATGACACTTGAACAAACCATGGGCGATAAGATGAAAAACAGCAGCTGGAATAGCCCCTGAAGCACATTGCAAACACATGAAACCCATTTGGCCGACCGTAGAGAAAACCAATTTTCGCTTAACATCCGATTGTGCCGACATGATTAGTGTTCCGGCCACAGCAGAAACAGCGGCAAGTATCCCCCAAACGATCAACACAAAAGAAGACTCTTGCAGCACTGGCCAAAGACGAGCGGCCAAAATTGCCGAGACATTTACCACGCCAGCATGGAGTAAACCAGAGAGAGGAGTTGGGGCTTCAAGAGTAGCGAGCAGCCAGCGGTGGAATGGGAATAGGGCAGACTTAATCGACATAGAAAGAACTAAGAGCAAACCAATTACAGCACCGCAATGAAACGGCATGGTATAGCCCCACAACTCAACACTCTTGCTCAAAGCAGAGGTGCTTCCAGGCAATTGCGAAATTGTCACTGTGTGACAGCAGTTAAACAGAATTGCCACTGCCAGGCCGAGCAAGAAATCACTGGCTAAGTGATGCTGCAAGACAAGCTTGGCCGCTCCCCCTGCCTCTTGGCGCATAGCCAGCAGTCGCCACAATATCATTGAGATGCCATTCCAGCAGAGAAGAGAAATAACTAGACTGTCAGACAGCACTAGAAGACTAGAAACAATCGACAAAGCGAGCAAATTTTGAATAAAACTCAAACGGTTCTTATCACCCACCAAGTAACGCTCACTATAGAAGAGAACTACACTAGCGATAAAGGCGACTACAACAAGCAAGCATGAAGAAAAGAAATCGAACCGCAGGTCTAAGATATTAGCCAGTGAAGAAACGCGCCAATCGAATGGTTTCAGACATACAGCAATGAAAGCGCCAGTAGCAAAAGCCAAAGAGAAGAGTTGAGAGAAAAGCAATGCACGCAGCTTGAGAGTTTCGCTACGCAACAGGTAACTGGCCAGCACAGCTATAGCCGGTAGCAACAGTACGCAAAGTTCAACAAAAGCAAGAACTCTTTCTTCCATAACCTATTGTCTCCAAAACACTTTTAAATTATCTGGCAAATCTTTCAACAACGTTTCGTTATTTGCATATACTTGCATATATGAACATATGAGTTTTTGCAAGTCTATAAAAAATAAGCCTTATTTGTCAAATCCAGCAATCAAAAAACGGCTGGCCTTCTCTGTCGAAAAGGCCAGACTGGCTATTTAGCAGTAACAGAAATAGCTAGAGAGGCTGTTACCTAGCTTTAGAAACTTTCTTGGTTATGGGCGCTACTTTCTTATCGCTAGGATTCTGCGGGCCCCAGACAGTTAGAACTGTCTGCACTGCAGACATCATCTTTTCCACTTCACTTGCATCCGGCAAAATAAAGCCAGTGCCACCCATGATCCACTTTGCCAATTCAGCATTGCGCAGGTGATAAAAAACATTTCGGCCTTCCCGGCGCTCAACTACCAGATGATGACTCCGCAATACAGCAAGCTGCTGAGATACGGCGGCATGGTTGATGCCGAGAATGTCCTTTAGATTACCTACCGTGCGATCTTCAGCTTGAAGTTCTTCCAAAATACGGATGCGAATTGGATGGGACAAAACTCCGAAAAGCTTTGCTAGCTCACCACATACCACGGCTCTATCTGGCATTTCTGTTTCGCCCCAAAACTTTGAGTTTGACCTTTGCAAGTATTAGCATATATAAAACTCTGTATACAAGTCAAGTCATCAAACATGCTAAAGATTGCAAGTTACAGCTTTGAATGCAGCTAGCGCTTGCAGGTATTCGACATGAGTCTCCACCAAACGCATCTGGGCCTCGGCAGTCGTGCGCTCTCTTTGATTAACAAGGAATAGCGTGCTATCACCAGCAGAAAAACGCAGCCGCTCTCCCACTTCGACCTCCTTAGCTTTCTTCACCTCTAAGCCAGTTGCCTCAAAACGTTCAACTGACGTATTGATAGCAGATACAGTATCGTCAACTTCAGCTTGAATACGCTGCTTCTCGGCTTTCTCGTCAAAACTAAGCTTGCGCAGCTTGAGCTGAGCAGCCTGCAACTGACCGCGGGCGGTGCGCTGACGAAGAGGAGCAGAAACAAGCATTCCAGTTCTCGTAACCGAGCCAATGCCGTCCAAACCAGTATCAGCCCCCTGAGCGAAATAAGCATCCACAGAGGGCAAAATCATATTCTGGGCTAAGCGCAAGGCAATTTTAGCTTGCTGTCGTTCTAGGTCAATCTTCTTCAGTTCAGGTCTGCGCTCCGCCGCCTGTTTTCGCCCCTCGAACCAGGCAGACTCGAGCATTTGGCGCGGTTCTGGATCTAACGTCGGAACCTCAGAAATAGGCGGCAATGCTTTGGGGTTACCGTTCTCATCCCAGAAAAATACAGACAATAGCAGTGAAGCCTTCTGGAACTCTCTTTGTGTCTTGACGAGAGTTGCTTGTCTTCGCTGAATCTCTTGCTCTGACTCTGCCACATCTAACGCAGGCGAATCACCGCTTTGCACACGTAGTTTTATCTGGCTAACACGAGCCTCGGCAATCTTAAGCAAGTCACTGGCAATATCGACACGCGCTTTAGCACCCACCCAGTCAAAGTACGTAGCCGCCGCCTTGAGTAAAACTTCTAAACGCGTGCCACCAAAAACCTGCGCGGCCAGAGGTTCACCAAGTTTCGCTTCTTGCTCTGCTGCAGCCTTCTCATTTATTCGTAAGCCACGTAACAAAGGCACGGAGAATCCGCCGGAATATTCACCACCAAGACCGGTGGGTACGAATGAAGTTTGAGAAGTGTTCGGATTGAAACGATACTGAGTAAAAACCTTGATACCAGAGCGAGTGAGTAAATCGACCCGAGTTTCGTTGTGAAGTGCAATCTTTGCCTCACCTTTGTTAAAAATATCCTGTAAGCGAACATACTCGTTGATACTGGACAAGACTGGGTCAAAGGCACCGGTCTTCTCCAAGCGCTTGGCCCCGGCGATCTTCCGCTCAGCGTCAGCACCCAAGAGCTTTGGATAGTTTTTATCAACACTCTTGATAAACGACTCAAATGAAAGACTTTTCTCCGATAAGTTAGTCCCCAAGCGCATTAAACGCAGAGGGAGGGCACTATCATCGCTACTAGCAGCAGGAGAAGTACTGGCAATTTTTTTTGTCTGAGCTTGATTAGAAGGAACTGTACTAGAAGCCACCTTATCTGAGGCCGAAGCAGCTTGAAGATCATGAGAAGACAAAAACAAAACAAGAGCGAGAGAAAGTAAAACCGTCCCTCTTCCAGTGTCTAATTGATCTTTGCTAGCTATATGGCTCAATTTAGAAACTTTCTCTTCTTATCGTTTACTTTGACTTGCGTTTTGTTTCGGACTTACCAACATCAGAACCTTTATGCAATCCCAGTTCCTCTGGTTTTACAGTTGGCGGGAAAGCATTGAACTGTCGCCACAACTCAAAGCCAAGAGGAACAGTATCGAGCATAATCCAACCACTGGCCTCAGCCCCAGGACGCAAAAATCTTGAGGACGGCCATGGTTCGTCACGACCACTAGCAATCAAGTCAAGATCAGGTCTAACTATTACTCTATAGCAGCTCTTGCCATCATCACTGGCATCAATGACTGCCACTTTACCACCAAAAGTACCGACAGCAATGGACGGCCATCCTGCAAACTGCAGAGCGGGCCAACCAGCAAACTGTAAGCGCACAGGGCGACCGACGGAGACAAGGGGAGCATCGTTATCGCTGATAGTTAGCTCAGCTGCTAAATCTTCTGTCTGTGGAGCGAGCACGGCCAGAACTGTTCCCGAGTCAACGGTTTCACCAGCTCCCACACACATTAATCGAACAATCTTTCCATCGCAGGGAGCATAAACTTTGCGTTGCTCCATACGCCTGCGAAGATTCTGCAGCTCGATATCTAACTTACAAATATCGGCTGATGTTGTTTCAACCGTCTCCCCAGCAGACGCAATCGCGGCAGCAATAGAACTCATTGCAGCCTCAGTATCGGCAGCAACTTTGTCTTGATCAAATACGGCCACAGTTTTATCACGATAAGCAATATCTAAGGCAGCAATTGCTCTTTGCACCTCTGTAACTGCGCGGGTATGGTCGAGCTGAGCCAACTCAAGATCGCGCCTCGATCGCACACCTTTGTCAAAAAGTTCTTTCAAACGCTGTAAATTCAGTTCGGTAGTTACCGAATTTTGCTTTGCCGCCTCGACTGCCTGTTTAGCCGCATCAATGCGGTCGTGAGCCTGCGCCGAACGCTCTTTAGTTGACGGAATAGCCGCACCCTGAGAGAGCTTGAGACTAGCAACTTGTCGCTGCAGTGCCTGAGCACGAACTTGAGCGGCTTTGCGCCGGCCAATCAAGGCTTGCTTCTGGGCCTCAAGTTGCTTTATTTGCTGAGGATCTAAAAACTTGGAGTCTAAATCAAGCAACTCAGCGATCAACTGTCCTTTCTTTACAGACTGTCCATCACGCACATGCCAGCTCTTCAGACGAGCCGGTATCTGCGCCTCAATATTTTGAGGTCGGTCCATCGGCGAGAGGATCATGATCTTACCTGTACCAGAGATAGACTGCTGCCATGGTACAAAAGCTAAGATACATACCAGCCCAACAAGGAAAAAGCCAATAATAACAGCAAGAACCAGATAGCCTCGCGAAGACTCTACAGCCTTGAGAGACCGATACTGCTGCGGTTTATGGGGCGAAACTTGAGCAGGCAAGGCTTGAAAAGAATGAGCCGGAGCTGAGACAACCCGAGCCGTAAGATCAGCAGATGATGGTGCCTCGGAGGAAACAGCAAGAGCTGAATTTGACGGCCCCTCAGAAGAGGCCTTAACAGGCACAACTGGTTCTGCTGCGTCAGCGTCTGTTTTCTCCACTAGTTGCCTCCTCCGTCACGCGCTGTTTTGCGTCGTTCAAATGAGCGAATCTGTTTAGCCAGATCTGGAAATAGAGTTGAAAATTCACTTTCATTTCGCCAGGCTAAATCAGCCGGTGAAGCGGATTCAACGATAACACCGTTAGACAAAACGTAAACTTTGCTTGAACGCATAACAACTTCTGCATCATGTGAAATATCAAGAACAGTCCACAAATTTTCGGGAGCAAAAAGAGCATCAATGATTTTCAGCTTTGTCTTCTCATCGATACCAGTAAAGGCTTCGTCTAGAATTAACAGTCGAGGCCGCTCAGCCACAGCTCTAGCAATTAACAAGCGCTGTACTTGACCACGGGACAAGTTTCGGCCACCACTGACAAGCATTGTACTGAGGCCATAGGGAGCATTTACAAGATCATCAGAAAACTGAGCAAGCTCAAGCGCCCAGCGCACATCTTGATGAGTGACAAAGGACCTACCCAAACTGACATTATCTTCGATAGTTCCCTCAAAGATTTCGTTTGTGTCTCCGACTAAACCGACACTGCGCCTCAGGCTCTTTAACTCGATATCTCGAATGTCTAAGCCAGCCATCTCAATTGTGCCGTTAGAAGCCTCATGCAAACCGCACAAAATCGACGCGATGGTAGATTTACCTGCACCGCTCGCGCCAACAAGACTAGCTCGTTCGCCGGCCTGCAAACGCATATCGACACCAGCTAAGATCTCTCGACTGGGGTTATAGGAAAACCGAACGCCTCTACAGGCAACACTTACGCCGCAATTGTTAAACGGCAATTCTATCCCGCCGCTTCTCTCTAGAGGCAGATCAGTAAGGTGACCAACCTTATGCAAACCAGTTAGAAGATCGTAGAACGTATCGCAATTGCGAATCAGCTTTTCTAGCGCCGCCAGTACTGTCAAAACTACAATCTCAGCAGCAACAAGCTGACCTAGAGTCAACTGCCGGTTAATCACAAGCCAACCGCCAATGGCCAATATACCGGCGCTTGCAAGTGCTTGAAAAAGATAAGTACCTAAAGCTTGGCGGAAAAGAACAGAAAAGTGAGCCCGACGCGCGCTAAGATAACTCATAACTATATTATCAGTGCGTTGATTGAGATAATGAGCAGTGCCATTTGTCTTCAAACTAGTTTGACAGCGCCCCATATCTTCCAGCCATTCAGCTAATCGGTATTTGAGAACAGACTCAGCAATACTTGTCCTCAAACCACCGATACCAAGAACGGCAGTAGCAAAAGTTATAAAGATAATGATTATCAGGTCAAAAGCTAACAGAAAGGGGCTATAGAAAGCCATGAGCAAAAGTCCGACGAATACCTGAAGTAAGGCCGTTGGCATCTCGAGCAGAAGCTTACCCCAAGCTTTCTGAACATTTACAACATCAAAGAACCTATTGATCAACTCTGGCATGTACTCGTCTGTGAGAGCAGACGCTTTGATTTCAGGTATACGCTCACTAAGCAAAAGAGTAATTCTTGCGAAAATTCGCTGTTCTAAATTTTCAACTAAACAGAGCTTCATTGTTCGCAGAATGCTACTAAATATCAGGCCAACTAGCACAAGAAGAGAAAGGACAACAAGCGGTTGCAGAAAAATTCCAGCGGCAATGGTATTGACCAAAGCCTGCGCGGCCAAAGGAACTGCCAGTGAAATAAACCCAGTAATGAGCGTGTATGTGATAAGCACAAACAAGTCGCGCTTATCTTCGATAAGCATGTCCCAGAGTCGCTTGACGGGCGAAACCCCATGAGCGTCACCAGAATGCACAAAGTGGCCAGAATGAACAGAATGAGATGATCGGTGCGAATCAACCGCTCCACTAAGACCTTCTGCTCTCATCTACGCCACCACCCTAAAACCATCTTAAAAGACAAACAAGCGGCCAACGGCCAACTACACAACAAGATTAGCACGCCCAGACAATCTGTGCAAATATCTGCATATGTAGAAATGTGAAAGGATTTAGCAAGGCTTTGCTGATAGTAGGGCAAGAAAAATAGAACGTGAAAACAATCCCACAAAGCTAGACAATGAGTCGGGACATTAATGAGACCAGCAAAGAGCAGCAGCCAGCGAGATTGACCAGCATCTAATCACAGCTCTTTAGGATGAAGGAACCACGACCTAAGCTCAATTTCTCAACACGAAGCTGACAACGAAAGAATCAAGCCAAACAAAAACATCTCAAGGCATCCAGTCATTTAGCTTTTCTTTGACAAATCTACTGCCTCTGTTGGCATGAGCCTGAAACCATTCATTTGTATTTTCTAAAGAAACATTCGTTAAGTCGCTCTCGGCACTCTTCCATCTGTGGGCAGTTTCGGGCAATTCGCTCCATCTTGTCGGACACGAGGCCAAAGCGAACCAGCGATGGCCTTCTGCAAGATCTTGCTTCACCCCAATTCCCGCCAAGTAGAAGACACCAAGCATAAACTGCGCGTTCGCATTTCCATTCTGGGCAGAATTGCGAAACAATTCTACCGCTTTAGCAGAATCCATACGCACTCCAGCGCCTTTCTCATACGAGACACCTAAGTTGTACATTGCAGCCGCAGAACCCTTCTCGGCTGAACGCCGGAACCACTGAATAGCCTTCCCTAAATTCGGATCAGTACCGACCCCCTTTTGGTACATCCAGCCAAGATGATTCTGTGCTTCTGCTAGACCCTTTTCCGCAGCTCTCTTCATGAGCCCAAAAGCTCTTTCTGGGTTTCTCTTCACACCTTCACCGCTCTCCAACAACTGTGCAAGGTGCATTTCGGCTGATGCTTGACCAGCTCGAGAAGCTCTATCAAAGAAACTAAAGGCCATCTGCGAGTCTTTCTTAACACCATCTCCTCTAAGATACCTCATGCCTAGAGCGTCAAGCTCCTTAGCTTTTGCAGCGGAAATAGGCTCGGCTGCTAAAGTTTGCAAACTAACTTGTCCAGCCAAAAGAGCAGCGATAACTAGCCGAATTATTTTCATGACCCTCCTTAGATCGACCGAGCAGAACTCTAGGTCGACGATTTAGTGTAACGCTGTAGCAACGAAAGTAATACTGCAAAAGCAGATTCATCAAATGAGTTTGCACCAATGGTCTCTTGCAGATGAGCTCTTTCATAAATCACGAAGAAGTGTTCGTTAGAATAAAACTCGTCAGTATAGAGGAATAACCGAAGCATCAATACCAACCAGACTGGCAGAAACAGAAACGGGGCAATTGACACACAACAGACAAGACATCTCACACAGCAATCAGCATCTCCATTCCGGTGCCAAAATCTCCACCACAGTCAAATGCACAATAACTCTGCCGCGAGCCCAAAGTATGCTCACTATAAAAATAGAAGCATAATTCATACAAGTATCTGCCCATGCAGAGATCCGAAGACGTCTTGCAAGCCTTGAGTGTTAAGCCCTGATTCAAAAGAGTGTTAAAATTGAGCTAGTGATTGCTTGGTCAACAACAACAATAAGATCGAGTACACGGAGTAGAGCGAAATGTCTAATGGAGTTTGCAAAAGATGTGGCAAATCGCAATCGACTACTAGAGCCGGTTCACTTACCTCTTTCTTTTTTCAGCACAATTACTGTCAGTGCAGAGTGCTTCAAGCAAAAGGCAAAAACAATGAAGAGCCGCAAAGTTCTATCTGCAAAAACTGCGGAAAAGCTTGGCCCGGAAGGGAAAGCGCTGGTTCATTTACGTCTTTTCTATTCCAAGAACTACGTTGTAAATGCCCTCGCTCTTCTACCCAAACACACAGCAAAAGCAATAGCGAAACTCGCACACCTACAGCCACAAGACAGGCTCAACGGCGACAATTTACTGTTAGCCGCCTAAACACACTGGGCGATACCTCACAAGCAGCATTTCGTCAGGGAGAGATAATCGCAGGAACTTTCCTTGTCAATAAGCAAATTGGCTCAGGGGGAATGGGTGTAGTTTACTTGGTCAAACACACTGCCCTAAACAAACAGTTTGCCCTAAAAGCTTTAGCACCAGATTTAGTCAACGAGCAAAACTGGCTGCGTTTTAAGGCCGAAGCTAAAACAATGGCTTCACTCAACCACCGTACTTTCGTTAACGTCTACGATCTTGGCATACACGCAAAAACAGTACCATTTTATTCGATGGACTATCTCAGCGGCCGCACCCTTGAGACAATACTGGTTGAAGACGGCCCAATCGAGCTGCGGCAAGCCATAGATATCTTCTTGGAAGTTCTAGATGGACTCGCCTACGCCCACAGTCACGGCATAATTCATCGTGATATCAAACCGGCAAACATCATGTTATGCGCTACTAATGGCACTACTAGTGGTGCTACCACTAGGGCGACAGCTGTAAAAATCTTAGATTTTGGCATATCTAAGTTTGTCGGTTCCGATGGCAAAAAGGCGCAAAATCTCACTGCCGCCGGAGACATATTCGGCAGCCCCTATTACATGAGCCCAGAACAGTGTAGAGGCGAGACCGTCGATGGACGCTCAGATATTTATTCAATTGGCTGTTCACTCTTTGAGTCACTGAGCGCACTTGTTCCCTTCGAAGGAAATAACTCTATCGAAATCGCTCTATTACACCAAGAGCAAGAGCCGCCAAGACTCTCTGAAGTTATTCCTGAGCTTGAACTGCCGCCATCAATCGACCGGGTCATTGCCAGATGCCTGGCAAAAGAACCGGCCGAGCGATACCAATCAGCTAAAGAACTTTCAGCCGACCTAATCCGCATTAGAGAAGGTCAAGACGTTCAAAATTACAATTTATCATATCCAGAAACCACTGCTAGAGGACCCTCTCAAACGAAAGTGGCAATCATTAGCGCTGTAATGACCGCACCGCTAATAGTGGCGGCAGCGGCAACACTAATGACGACGGGTCTAACAGCAGACAAACAGCCTAGCTCTCCCAAGCAAGTCAGCAGCGGCTTAGTAAATCTGGAATCGTTAGAGCCACTAGATCAATTGAAGCAGACTGAGAATAAACCAGATCTCAACAATAAAGCTTCCACAATAGAAAAGCAGGCGTTCAACAGCGCAAACACTAGCCATACAATAGCTAATATAGAGTTGATAGAGCAAATAGCAAACAAAGAGTCAGGTCTACCAAATACCCAAAGAGTGCTAGTAAAAGAATTTATTCGGCAAAGAATTGAGCCCTATTCGACAACAAAAACAGTTGCTGGCGAAAAACTTAAGCTCTTCAATTTCCCGACCGACTTTAGCCTAGGCACCATCGGCTTTACAAAACCCGGCTCGAAGAAATGGACAACTGTTCCAGCAAGAGGAACCGTAACTGCCATCTACGGCAGAACCGTGAGCTTAACAGCTGGCCGAGAGTTACTGAGCTATCCCGAACTACTAAGCTTTTTCAGGCCAAACGAAATTGGCTCCATCAACCTCGATGATTCACAAGTACTTCCACTTAAGCTACTCCAAGCCCTAGCAAAGCAACCGCAGCTGCATGGCCTCGAGCTGAGAGGCACTAGGCTAAGCGATGAAGACATACCCTTGCTAGAAAAATTTCAGGCTCTAGGGTTACTAGACATAGGCAATACAAAGATCACGAGTGCGGCCCTGGCAAAATGTAAAATACTGCCCCAACTGCAAACACTACACGCCAACATGCTAACTGACGCTACTCCAGTACTGACCGTTCTAGCGAAGAGCAACAACCTCACTGAACTCAGTCTCAACAGTGCCAAACTAAGCAATGAAGACTACTCCTTGATTTCGCGAATAACCAACTTACACATTCTGTCACTAAAGGAATCGGCCATCAAAGACGCCGACTTACTAAAACTATCCTCCCTGCCTAATCTCACCACTCTGTATATTGAACGTTGCGGCAATCTCACACCAACAACAATTGATACCCTGAAAAGATTCAAAAGCCTCAAAGAACTAAGGCCCCCAGACCAGATCGAAGAGTTATTCAGCGAGGAGGCACTGCAGCAATCTCTTCCCCATTTGCGGGTAATCTGAACTATTTAGTTCTCGGTCCTGCCGCAACTATGTCATTTTTCAATACGACAACGAATTCTATAGAAAGCGCAAGAACAAAACACCAAAGTGCAAAATCAAGTTTTTGTTTAAACCGTTTGGGCAGAATCAAAAGATTGATGAAGGAAACAGCTTGTAGCGTAAGAATAATTGATGCGCATGCACAGACCTACCTAAATAGAATTATTTCGAAGGAGTTGCGCCATGACCAATGTTAACTGCAACGAACACTTGCTAGTCGAAGAGGTTATTATGCCCTTTCTTCGGAAGCACTGGGACGATATCGATCAACCTGAAATTGATACGCATTCAAGAGACGGCAGACTAACTCGTGAAGAACTAAGCTGCGCGTACCAGAAAGCACTAGAGGATGAACGTTCTGTTGACGCCTGGATTTTGGGAGAAATTCTTAAGCGCTACGAGAAAATTTGCCTGTCTTACGAAGACGGCTATTGGTGGGGCGAGGAAACATTGCTTGGAATATCTGAGGAAGATGTTTCTGTTTACGAGCAACTAGCCAAGAGAAAGTTCCACAAGTCAAACGAGACGCTAGCACCGAAGCATTGGATATAGAACATTTTGTTTGCTTTGCCTCAAACTTTCACATCAAATATCTCCGACTACACCCAAGAATAGTATGTGGTTCAGTTGATCTGCTTGAATATCCCTATTGATGTACTGTTGCAGATAGCCTACTTCTAGACGACTTGTCTTGCGGGGAATTCTCATCGCTATGCCAGCAAAAAGACGATTCTCATCAATACCACGAACTGGGCCATTCGCTACACTATTCAAATTGAGGAAGAGCTCCTCTGAAACGACAGCATCGAGTGGAGTGCTCTTAATCGGTAAACTAAAGCGAACCTGATGCCTTAGTCGATTGCTCAACTCCGGAGACCCTTCAATGAATCTTTGCTCCAGCCTCGTGCGATTTCCTATGCGCAATTGCCTAAACCTATGTCGCATGCGTAATTCTTGAGTTAAACGATGCTCAAACCGCAACGGCTGATAAACCCTGTTATAGACATAGCCTACAGAGAAATCTACCTTAGGGCTTAACTCATAAAGAAACTGTCCACGCATGAGTAATTGGTTCATGCGCGTCACATCATTACCAATACGAGGGCTCACTTCAGTAAACAGCTTGAGACGCTTATGAATTGGCAGTTGCAAGAACAAAGGAGTCCAGAGTCGAAAATCCTCTTGAAGTCGGATAGGCTCAAGTGATGAGCTGTTTGTCTCTGATGCCGACATAACGGAACCAGAAGCTCCCCCAGAGTCTGCAATCTCCGCCGATTCCTGACTCTGACACAAGGCGGAGCTGCCAAAGGTGACAGACAGCAGGAGAGAAAAGAGCAATCGGTAGAATTGTTTTATCACTTGACTTGCTTCTATATTAATTCGCCAGACACGCCTCGTCAGTTTAGGTTTTGTTGATTCTTGCAAAAGCTTCTTGAAAGGATCCTGTGACATACTTTCATATATCTGGATATTTAGATATATGAAATATTAGATACGCAATTTCCAGATAGTTTATACCAATTCTGCTGGTCGACTCAATTCAAAATAGGAGAGTTAACTATGTATGCGTACTGCGATGAACATAAGTTTGTGACAGAGACTGTAATGCCATTCTTGCAGAAGAACTGGGATGATATCGATCTACCGGAAGCAGCTAGCAATAAGCCGGATGGTCGTTTGACGTTCGATGAACTGCAAATATTCCATCAAAAAATGTTGAAAGAGAAAAAAGTTGCTGCTGCTTCGATCATGCAAGAACTTCTAGTTCGATACGAGCAGATCTGTAGAGCACACGAGGATGGTTACTGGCAGCAAGAAGAAACCATTCTCGGCATCTCAGAGGCAGACATTTCAGTATACGCTCAACAATATGACCCGGCTTTTCGTAGACGAAACGGTCGTCCAAATCCCAAGCCTTGGCTATGAAAAAAATAGAGCAACAGAAGCAATAGAGAATGAATACACAGAGCAAGCTATGAGCGCAAAGTTTCAACCATGAGTCAGTTATTGTATTTTCACAAACTTACCAAAACAAAAAGGTCAATAATTATTTAGAAGCACTGAAGTTCTCTTTGCTAGATAGAGTTATCGATGTGAAGATGATTTCTCTATCGATAGAGTAAAACACAATATGTCTATTCAAAAACCTATAAAGAAGTGTTCCTGCATTCTAATCGCCCTCACTATTGCAGCTACCTCTGCAGAGATAGCTGCTCTCGGGAGTGAGACAAAACCTGCAGACGAAAAATTGAAGGCAGCAGAAATAACCGAGACAAACGAGCATCCGAATTCTGAGATCGGCTTCTCCGAAGTAAATGCACGCACCTTAATGTTATCGGCAAAGCAGTCAATGAGACACCATAACTACAAGAAAGCAATTGCGCTTCTGAGAAAAGCAGTACAGCTGGATCCGGATGATCCAGATGTAAGATGCCTCTACGCCGAAGCACTGCAAGAGAAGCTTTCGCACCAAGTAGAAAAAGACCCCTATATCTTCAATCTCTGCGTTAGAAATTGGTTAATGGTGGCACGGAATGAAGTTGGTGATGAGAAAGGTGCCTCTATTAAAGGAATAGGCATTGGACTGGGATATTTTCAGGATGAAGACCGAACAATACGAGCAAAGGCCAGTCTAAAGAAACTCACAGGCTATTCACCAAAACCTTGGGAAACGAATGACCGCTATCTACGCAAAGTGTTAAAGCCTGCTACAACGAGCGTTACTGCAACCATCAGAGAGCCAGAAGTTAGCAAAGAAGAAAAAACAAAATCTAAATTGCAGCCAAACTAAGAACCTTAGACAAATTAAGTTAAGTGTGGCAGTCTTTCTGCCACAACTATGTCATTTTTCAGTACGACAATTAGTTCCATAAAGGACAAAAGGGAAAAAGACCAACCTTATGGAAATGTCACACTGGCAGAGGTAACCTGGATTTGTAACTGTAAGGTGTCGAGAAAGACTCTATTTGTGTATATAGAGTGACAGGAGATAATCTGTGTCAGATGCGCCTAAAATTGAGGGCGAAGAGAAAGAGGGGAAAGCCGCTCCTGATTCTCAATTGCACCTCAGTAGTGAGCAGCTGCTGGCCTTGCCCAAGACCGCCAAACTAGAGACAACGCTGTTCGACCTAGCGAAGAAGTCGCTATCTGAACGCAGCCAGATCAGCGGCGAGCCCACAGCGAAAAACAACATCTACCATGAATTAAATCGCGTCATGGGCCTGAATCACTACCCAAAGGCGCATCTAGACGGGAAAACCGAAATTTCAGACAAAGACTTACCGAAAAGCTGGAACAACGTTCGCAGCCATCAGCAGTTTGCTCTCTATGACAGCTCTCAAGGCAAAGCTGAGACTAAACCTGAAGCCAGCCTAGAAGAGCGCCTCAAGCAAAAAATCAAGGACGAGACCAGCACTGTGCCAGTTGAGGCCGGGGAAGGCTATTTTCAAGTCTGGAAGCGCATGCATCCAGAGCAAACTGATGATGATGTAATTAAAGAAGCCCATCGCATAAAGAAAATTAGCGGCGGTCGCGACGTTTTGATAGAGGGAGAGCGCCTGCCCACGGCCACAGAGGAAGAGCGTGCCCGCCAATTGCAAAAGCGGCTTGAGGAAGCAAAAGAGGCCAACGAAGCCGGCAAGCAAAATCCAAAGCCAGACGCACCAAAGGCTGATGCCTCGAAGCAGGAAGCCCAAAAGCCGGACGAAAGATACGTTCCCAGCGATCCCAACAAAGACGCGCCTGGAAAAATCCCGAGAGGTAAGACTCCCGACGGCAATGTCTCTGAAGCCAAAGATCCGGCGGCCAAAGACCCAGCAGAGAAACCTCAAGTCCAACCGGAAAAAGACAAGCCAAAACCGGAACCAACGACTCCGGTAGCTCCTGAGAAGGACAGCGGTCCTGACTTGAGGAAAGTCTATGACGGCTTAAGCAAGCAGCATCATCTCGCCCAAAAAGCGTTTAATCTCAACGAAAAAGACCAGGGTTTCATCGGCAAAACTTTCGACGCAGCCAAAAACAACATAGGTACAAGCGGCGAAGGACGCGCCTGGTACGACCCCAAACGCATGTGGTCTGGTCTCTTCGACAGCGACCTCGGCTCACAAGCAACTGAGCAAAAATTGGCAGTCGAAAAAGATAAACTGGCCCAGCTCAAGCAAGCAGCCGAAGCCAAAGACACAACAAAATTTGCAACAGTCTACAAAGAACTTACTGGTCAAGACTTTGACCCGAAAGCAGCAAAATTAGCACAAGATGCAGCCAATGCTCCCAATCGAAACGGCTCACAACCGGGCAAAGATAGTTCCGTCGCCGCACTAAAGGGCTCACAAGCAGCAAGAACCTTTGACCAATCGCAACACAACGGCGTCGATGCTATAACCGATATTGGCGTAGCCCTTGCTGTAGCGGCCTCCATGAGATCCGGCAAACTAGGCATGACCGAGACCATGCTGCGCGCAACCTCAAAAGGCGCTCTAATCGGCGGCCTCTCTAAAGCTGGCCTGATGCAAGCAGATGGTAAATACGCCAACCTTGGGCACGACCTAGCCATAGGCTCGCTAATGGGGGCCACCGTGCCCATCGGCGAACTTGGTGGAGCGCAGCTAAGTAAAACCCTCGGCAAAAAGCTTGGGTTAAGCGTCACTGGCGACTTACTCAGCGCAAAAATTGAGACACAGGGAGCCACAATTGGCACCAAGCTAATTAGTGCAGCTGCCAAATCAGGAACTTCTGGTGGCATCTTTGGTGCGATTGAGAGCCCGGGTCGCGAAGCAATCAATGCCATTGAGCAGGGGCGCCCGATCACTGCGAACGACTTAGTCATGGCTAGCTTAAAGGGTTCAGTACTAGGCTTCATTGGTGGAACGGCCTTAGGTGCATCTGTTGACGGCATCAGCAATGGCTTCCGCTCTTATCGCCCGGGTGCAGTGACAAACATCAAAAGCAATATTAACGGCGTGGATGTGCCCAGTTCAGGCACAGTTGGCCTGGCTGATGCCGCGAAAATACTCGATACCGACGCAAACAAACTGGCTCAACTAGCCGCAGAGAAGCCCTACGAAGCGATCTCTAAAGCCATTGATTTGTATGAAAAAACCGGACTCAACATCAAGAAAGTTGATGCGCTCACGGGCGAAAGCCTTCTTCCCAAAGGCTTTGACGATGCCTTAACCACTGTGCAAAACGTAGATTTACTGACCGCTGAAGCCGGTTTAAAGCTGAGCGGCAAAGTAAAGGTAGTGCAGGCCACCGATGAATTTCTCTCGGCCAATCCAACGGCCGTGCAAGAGCCACTGGCCCGCGTTGTGGCCGACCCAAACTATCAAGAAGTAATCAGACTAAAGACCGCCCAGGGTGGTCAAACTGCTGCTGATGCTTTTGAACAGAACTTCCGCCAGGGCTTTGAAAAAGATCTCAAAACCTCTATGGCTGTGCGCCAGGTAAATACCAGAGGCCTAGAGCCAGCCGAAGCACTACGATCGGCAAGCCCAGAAGTGGAAGCCGCCTACAAACAAAAAGCAGCAGACTACTTCAAAGACATGACTGACCCAGCCAAACGGCAGCAGTTAAACGAGCTGGTAGACGACATCTACGGCAAATTTAACCCTGAAACCTTGAGCAAAGGCAATCTAGAAACGATACTACAGGGAGTGCCCGCAGCCGACCGCCCACTAGCGGTGGCATTACTGCAAGAATCAGCAGGAACTTCTTCGGATAGCATTCTCAAAGCGCGCTTTCAAGCGCTTAAAAACGATATCGCTAGCCAAGTTGGTTCTTCCACCCCAGACAATGTCTATACGCTCTCAGCCGACTCCTCGGCTAACTTGCTTGGTTATCTCTATCGCAAGAGTAACAGCATTGGCATGAGCATGAACAACATAGACAATCTGGTTGAGCAAGTTCAAAAAGGCAATATACCTAACAAAGTTGTACTTTTCGACGACCTTTCAAGCACTACCATGTCTCCTGCTACCCTTGAAGCTCTTAAGAAAGTGCCGAAAGTATTTGTAGTAGACGTAGGTTCATTCGAGCGCTCAATCAACGTCATCGACGTCGCTAAAGGTCCGCAAGCTGTAGCAGAAAAGCTATCAGTGCTGTTGACGGAAGCAAAAGCAATCAAAGCTAAGTATTCCGACAGACTCTGGGTTGGCTCAATTGACTCTGGTGTGGCCAAACTAACTATGACCGAGAGCTTTGACGCCGCAGCCCAAGCCGTTGGCCCTAATGTTCATGTAATCAGACCATCGCAGAGCCTGTCGATACCCAACGCCACCGCTGCTAGTGACTTAGCGCGAATGAGCGATGTCGATGCCCTGCACTCTCAGTACAATGTACCTAAGGCTTCAAAAGAACAGATTGCTAACTTCCTCTCTGGCTATGTCGGAGAAGAACGCGAACTAGCAGCCCGCATGCTAGCTGAGGGAGCAGTGCACAACTCCTTCCCGGTCATGGTGAGAAAGGCGGTGGATCTGCACACCAAACTATCCACGGCTTTGAGACAAAGCGGTCTAGGCATGAACGACTTGCTTGTAGTTTCAGACAAAGATCCAGGCGGCAGCACACATTTGGTCAGCTATCTCTTCGGCAAAGCTAACGGCATGCCAGCAGAGAATTTCGTCTCAAACCAACGCCTCAACAAAATGATTGCCAGCGGGCAGGCCAAAGGCAAGGCCGTGGCTTACTTTGACGACACTATCTACTCTGGCTCACAAATGGCAAGCAATCTAGAAGGTAACATATCTGGCCTGATGCCCTTCAAAAAGGTCTTCATTGCCAGCCTGGGAGCCTACGAACAAGGCGTAAACAAAATCAAAGGCACACACTTAGGCTCACTGGGCAAAGTGGAAGTAGCGACCTCTAGCACCCACCAACCGTTCTACTCACAGAGCCATCCGTTCTATTCAAGACTAGGATCTGGCCAGCAATATACAGTGAAAAACATTGGCGGCTCAGAAGGTTTCGGCAACGTGCAGGGCTCTCTGATTTGGTCTTACATGTACCCAGATAACAATCTCACCTTCTTTGGCTCGAAATTCTCGGGGTCTGTGCTGCACTTGCCGGGACCGTAGGCGCTTGCTAGAACGTTCTGTCGATTCTGAGACAAGGCTTTGAGGCGTTAGCTAGCCAATCCGTGCTAAAGACTCTATTGATTGGTATCAGACTATAGTGGTAAGGCACCACAAGCTTTACTTTGGCACCGTTGTCCAAAAATTCGATAGTGGCGCCAGGAGCAGGGTCGACGACAGCTAAGCACTTATACTCTCTCAAGATATTAGCGAAAACATCTCTTTCAAGCCGCAAAATACAGAGGCCGTCATTGTCATCAAACTTTGAAGGATAGTCTAAATAGAGTAGACGAATACCTACGCCATCTACAGATTTAACAGGAACAACTGAGCAATGAAAAAGAGATGGTAATGGAAAAGCCATCATAAGTATGCTTGCAGTGGCCACCAAAACTGAGCAAACCACTGAGGGAATAACAAAGCATTTCATGACTGTTTTAAAGGAAGACTTTGGCAGCCTATTTACCAATACAGCAAGAATAACTGGTATGGTGCATACAAGAACTGTCGCTAAGTTCTGATACTGACCATCAACAAATACAAAACCATGCTCGCACACACCAGTGTCTGGCAGAAATATCATAGCTGCCAAAAACAGGAAAATAATTGAAAGAAAACTGACTAGAAACATATGACACCCAATTTAGGTTGAGCTCAAAGCCAGAAATCGCAGAGCTATTTCAGGCAATTCTAGCGCAGTTAAGTAGATAAGCCCTGCCATCTTATCGCGCAAGTGTGAGAACACGACATAAATCGTCGATTGTTACAGCTTCGCGTCGAGATGGATTACTTCGAACAAACCAGCCCCACAATCATTACAGGCAACAGCGCATGGAAACTTCGATATTTTGACGTATCAATTCGGTCCTGAACGTGTAGACTCTCGTAAGTCTTGTATTTATGAGCAACTAAACTATTTCTATGCCAACTTTAGACAAACTTCTTGCCGGCCTTACCACCGACCTCAGTGTCGCATCGGGTCCAGCGAATTCAAGCAAACTAGAATCTGCCAACCTAGAAACTGCAAAAATAGATATCGTCGGAATCACCACCGACCCTGAACTGTGTCAGCAAAATTTTCTCTATGTAGCGGAAGAGAGCGAAACAGTCGACAGCACCCGTTACGGCGTCAGACTAGACGGACGGCACTATATCAATCGCGCTCTCGAAAATGGAGCCACAGTGGTTCTCTCCACCCCTGAGACAAAATTACCCGAAGGCAGCAAAGCGCTACTTTTACATCACCCGATTCCCCTATCGATTCTTGGACCAATATGCTCAGCCTTCTATGGCGAGCCAAAACCAAAGAATATTGCCCTCATCACTGGCACCAATGGCAAAACTTCCACTGTCAACTTTTGCAAGATGCTCTGGAGCGCCGCGGGCCTTGAGAGCTGCTCGGTGGGCAACCTTGGTGGAGTATTGACCGATGGCACTTTGATCTGGGACCGCGACCCCACTTTATCAGTGCCTGAAACAGTAACCCTGCACACTATGCTCAATATGCTGGCTTTGCGCCACATCAATCACGTTGCATTTGAAGCGACCAGCCATGCCATTTTTGATTATCGCTTGCACGGAGTCGCCGCCAATATCGGGGCCTTCACCAACCTAACTCGCGACCATCTCGACTTTCATTCGACTATGGATGAGTACTTCCGCGTCAAGATGATGCTCTTCAACAACATATTAGAACCAGGCAGCCATGCCATTCTCAATGCTGATGCCGAATGGTTTGCTCCGGCGCTTGCCATTTGCCGCGCCCGCAATCACAAAATAATTACTTACGGCGCTCAAGGCCAAGATGTGCGCCTGGTAAACAGCGTTCCTCAGCCTTTGGGACAAAGACTCACTCTTTCAATATTCGGCAAAACTTACGAGTGCAACCTCAATTTATTTGGTGAATTCCAAGCAAGCAACTCTCTCTGCGCTCTTTCCATTGTGGTCGCCTCAGGCGTTGATGTAGAGACCGCCGTGGCACATATGGAAAAGTTGAGCGAAGTGGAAGGCCGCCTCAATTTAGTGGCAAACAGCCCAACAGGCGGCAAAGTGATAGTCGACTACGCCCATTCACCAGACGCCATCAGGGCCGCTCTGGAGGCGTGCCGAAGCTTCACCACGGGCAAACTAACCATTGTCTTTGGTTGTAACGGTGAACGCGATTTAGGCAAGCGCAAAGATATGGGAGCTGTGGCTCAGGCTTTAGCAGACAATGTCATTGTCACCGATGGCCACCCGCGCGCAGAAGACCCGGCAACAATAAGGCGGGATGTCCTTGTAGGTGCGCCTAAAGCCAGAGAGATAGCTGGTCGAAGCGAAGCAATTGCAGAAGCGATAAGCAATCTTGCTAGTGGCGATACAGTTCTAATTGCTGGCCTGGGCCATGAGAACTTCCAATCAATTGGCGGAAAGAACCTGCCATACTCTGATCGCGAAACGGCTCAAAAGATTGCCGCCAGCCTAACTAGACGTTAGGGCTCAAACGATCGAAATGCTTAACAGCCTCGGCCACGCCATCCTCTGAACGAAGGATGGTACCAAGTTGTGCCGCTCTCGCACGCATAGCTTGATCGCCGACCATAACTTTAAGCGCCTTACTCAATCGCTCCACCGTAAGGCGAGCATGGGGTATCGGCTCGGGTCCTACTCCCAGCGCCTTGACCCGTGAGCCCCAAAAAGGTTGATCGACCCCAAAGGGCACCACTAGATTAGGCACACCAGAACGCAAAGCAGCAGCAGTAGTGCCAGCACCACCGTGATGAACAATGGCAGAGACTCGCTGAAACAGCCACTCATGAGGCGCTTCTCCAAGACAGAAAAGACGATCAGTCTGCCCTGCCGCCTTAAGACCTCCCGAGCCGACCAGCAGAACAACCCGAACCCCAGCTTCAGTTGCCGCCCGTTGGACCAAATCAGTAACTTGCTCAGCCTTACTACTAGACATACTGCCGAAGCCAATACTGACGACGGGCTCACCTTGCTCCAAAAAAGCTTGCAGATCAAGTGGCGCATTCCAATTCGCAGTCGCAGAAAGAATCCAATAACCGGTGCTGTGGCGAACCTTTACGGGGTGATCAGGAACGGCTACGACGTGCCGACTGAAACCATAGAGACAGGGCTGTCCGTCCATAGAATGAGATTTTTCATTAAGACCCAGCACCTTTACCCGGGCGCTAGACATCGCGCCTTGAAAAGGCACCCAAAGGGCTAACTCTGAAAGATGATGACTGAGAAGTCTTCCCCATCCACCGAGCCAATCAGGCAAAGCCCCAAGCATAGGACCAGGGTAATCAGGCGAGGGAGCACCTAATGGCTGCAAGTGAGTCTGTACGAAAGGGACTTTAAGCTTATCAGCCACCGAAACACCAGTGACCATACCGCCAACACCGCCAGTAATTAAATCAACCCCCTCACAAGCATCGAGAGTCTCTTTTGTCGCAGTGAAAATCATATTTGGCATCTCCCGTGCCATAAAGGCCATGGTAGCAAAAGTGCCTTTCTCTGCGATACGAGCAGCAGCGTTGACTTCCTCTGCCGGAGGCCCAGAGAGAGGGAATACGGCAAGGGAAGTACCATCGAACAAAGAAGTATGGTTAGCTGGCACCACCATACGCACCTCATGACCGGCCTGCGCCAGGCCCAAGCCAAGGGCAACATAAGGTTGTACACCACCCCTAGTATCATTACAAACAATGGCAATACGCATAAAAAAGCCCTAATTCCACCACTAAATTAAAACATACCTGAATATTATGCTGGCGCCCATAAATTGCCAAGATTTGCCAAGTATTGTAAGCCTAGAAATATTAGATCATCACCCCCGGGTCTAATCAATTGCCAGGTGCATTGAAGCTTTCGCTTCAATGCACCTTTGTTGTTCTACGCCACTACTAGCAGTGGCATAGCGCCAACCGCGCTAGCACTATTTAGTACAAGACTTACTTAAAACAAAAACTCATAATTGCTAACAGTAGCTCTATTTAGCTAACCTGTTTGTATATCTTTTACTTCTTTAAATTAAAGCCAACCAACAGCAAACCAAACCGCTACGGCCCCCACCCTCAATTCTCTCGAGCAGCTCGCTGTTCTTCACACCACCGATTTACCGTTACTTCAAAGCCCAGCCTTGTAAATTCGAGTAAGTCTGACTGCTACTAGGAAGAATAACCTACAGAAACTGACTTCAAGCAATTTTGAAACTTTCTACTTAAATCCGCAACACTCCTCACAAGCAACTTAATGAACATCAACCCCATTATCATCGCCCTCATTTCCCTCGCGCTGATTTGGACGGCCGACTTCTTGGTCAAGAAGCGCAGAAGAACGGCCGCTGCCGGAATTGTGCGTCAACAGCGAGAGCAACTGCTCAACGACCTGCCCCAGCGCATCTTCGATACTGTCCATCAATGCGCCAAGTATCTCCGCATTCCGCCCGAACGTGTGCTCGACCTGAACGAACCGATCGAGATCGAACTACCGGTGCGTCACGGCTGCGGACGCTACATTCCCACCAACCGCATGATCACCCAACACCTGCAAGGGGCCATTCGCAGTCTATGCGATGCCAGGGCAGCCTTGCTCGTCAACGACTTGTTCTTGGCAGATGTGCAGCTGAACAGCGCCCAAACCTCTTTGCAGGCGGCACTGCGGGGCAAAGAGCTGCGCGACGCCGAAACGACGGCCTTGGCGGAAACGCAAAAGGCTCTGCAAGCAGTAAAAAAGTAGCAGTTAGCGACGACCAACTGCTGCCACTCATTCACCCTCAGCAATCACTAAACGGAACCATCATGTTCACAACCAAGAAGCGCATCGCCGGTACCGAAGGCACCCACAACTACGTGGTCATCTGCCAAACCTCGCTCGGCCTGGTGGCCGTTCGCCACCTCAATGACGACACTTACCGCGTGCGAGTCGAACCCAGCAACGCCGAAGCCTCGACAGCCCTGGCCAAGGTTCTGACCCGCAACATCTTCGTCGACCCGAGCTGGAAGCAGCCCTTCGACCAAGGCGCGAATGGCCAGAACCGCTTCTCCTCGGTGGTCAACGGCGACGAACTGCACGCGGCCGTGGCCCAAGCAGTCACCGCACTGCGTGGCAGCGGCGACGTCGACGGCGAGCCGGGCACTTCCAGCTGGGAAGCCGCACTGACCGCAGTGGCAGCCGTCGGCAGCACCGATCGCGCTGAGCTGATTGCTCGCCTGCGCGACAAAGGCGTCACGGGCGTCAACAGCGCCAGCCGCTGGACCACTACCACCCTGGTGGAAAAGGCCTATGCCCTCACCCCCAATAACTGAAAGGCGACTATGCAAAAACAACTGGTAACTTTGCACAGCGAGCTGCAACGGCTCGCCTTCATCAACGGCGGCAAATGCGAGCCCCAGCGCATTTTCCAGCAGACCGTTAAGGTCGCGGACCTGCCCGCTTCGACCTTCGCCCTGGCCAAGTTTCTCCAGCCGGGCATTGCGGAAGGGCGGACTCTGTCTGCTTTCTTCAGCGACGAAGCCGTTGGTGTCATGCTCGCTTTGCCTAACCAGTACTGGTTTTGGAAGGTGGCCCACGATGCCGTCAGCTACTCGGCCAGCGCTGACCCGAACTCGGTGATTGGCGCCAAGGCTGTGCACTTGGCCATCGCCTGCCAACGCAATGGCCAGAGCCATCGCTACGACACGTCCGAAGACCTGGCGGACCTTACCAACGACGAAATCGGCGACCGCCTCGAACACGGCATTTGCTTGATGAATTCTTCGGCTCAACTGACGCACAACTGGATGTTCTATCCACAGAGCTGAGGGGCTGTCTTGACGGAAGAAAACAGGGGCCTCGCCTCTGTTTTCTTTTTTGCATCATTATTAGTAGACCGGTCTAATCTATTCTCAAAGTCGAGAAAGACGCTGGCAAGATCTAAATAGACTCAAGATAGCCGATGAACTTGCCTAGCTTCTTCGCGCGGGGGGTTACCAACTGTTACCCCCGCCACCGTCACCGGAGCCGCCGCTATCCGAGCTGGAACTACTAGAGTCAGAACTGCTCCAGGAGCTGCTACTGCTGCTGGAATTGCTACTCCAGCTGTCGTAATTATCGTTGTAGTCATTGTAGTTACTGTTGCTATAGCTGTTGTAACCGCTGCCGAAAACAGACGGCCGGATAGAGAGTGGTTCTTCCTTGAAACTGGTGCTTTGACAAGTGCAACCTTTGCGGCAACCACAAGTGCAGCTGCAGACCGGGCCGCAGCGACAGCTGCAATTTGATTGTGATTTCACCAATGCTGCAAGCACGAGCACAAAGCCAACGACAACAACAATCCATAGCACCACCTGCGCGTTGTGATCTAGCGAGGTCAGGCCCTGCAGAATACCTGTTTTTTTGCTTGCTGTTGTGCTACTTGCAAGATTCTGGCCGGGCGCAGCGGACAGCGATATTTTGATAGATACTACCTGTCCGGCTTGCAGATCATGGGTCCTAACTTTATACTTACCAGCGGTACCAGAAATGGTGGCACCAGAAGGTTGACCTTCTTTGACTACAATGAGCGACTTGCTCACTGCTGGGCTGGCGCCAACTATATTCACGGTCATGCTTTTAATGGGAATTTGCCAGTTTTTGCCGTTGGGAGACCATTCATAGCTGAGCGTCTTGCCTAAATTTCTAGCTGGGTTTTTGATGATGTAGTTGAGCCTGTATGTGTGTTTACCGGAAATAAGAACCTTTGGCTCACCGAGCTTAAGCTGCAAAGACTCATGAAGCTGCGAAATCACTCTTGGGCAAGCTTTTCCCGGTGGACACTCTGCTGAAATCAAATCTATCTCGGCATCGTCTGAGGCAAAATTGGTAGGTATTTTTCTCAGTATTCCGTGTTTTTTCTCCTTACCGAAGTCTACGAGAATTTTTTCCTCAACATTCAAGTCTCCTGTCGCTGACACGCTGGCATTAACAGTAAAGTCGCTGACTTCCTCAGCCTGAGCTGGCGCCGCTGCCATGAAAAGAGCGAAAGCTAGAGAGACGAACGTCGGTCTATAAAAATGACGCATTGAGCATCCCCTTTGATCCACCCTTGACAACCCTAGTATTTGCTTCGTATGGTTAAGGGTCGGTTATGGAAGTACCCATGCAGGGCCGGTTTAAGAATTACGTAAGTTTTCTGAGACAGCACTAATCATCCCTTAGACGCCCCAAAGGCCGCACGGCAAATTAAGCACCAACCTGTTGTAGCACAAGCACGAAAGCATGCCAACAAAAGCGCTAAAGCAAAGCCACTATCGCTTCTATCTGCTTAAGATGAATGCTCTCATGCGGAGCAGCAAACACCAGCCATTGATAAGCATTGAGCGGCCCGAACCAGGGGTGCGGATGAGTCACTTTCGAGTGCACATCAATGTTTGACTTACCAACTTCACGCAAAAAGCGCTCTGTCATCTCCTCAAAATCTTTCAACGAACGAGCCGCATCGGCAGCAGCACCTGGCTTTACTTCAGCAGTACCAACAACTTTGAGTGCATTGTTGCCCTTAGACAACTCAATTACGGCGTGAGACATCAAGTTTCCCACTATTGTTAGGTGGTCTAGAGTCATTGCCACAGACCAGTAGCGCGAGCTGTCTTCTAGGCCCCGCAAGCGAGCTATCAAACGCCTTTCAATGAGCTGCTCAGAGCTTAGCCTTCGGGCTAATCTTAGGATCTTGTCAGACTGTTCAGCAAAGTCGGCTAATGCCTTTTCTTTGCTGGAATTCTTGAACCGTCGAGGAATAACAATGTATTTGGCCACAGCCCATTCGATAAAGGGTAGACCGGCCCCAGGCTTATCCAATTTAGGACCATCTAATTCAGGAGCATCCAACTTAGTATTGGCTGCTTTCGCTGTCTCTAATTCGCTCATGGCTAATTTCGCATCCTTCGACTTCGGTTCTGCTGCAGCACACATTCTCACCCCTCCAAGAAACCACTTGCATTTCGCAAGCGGATGATACAACAGGTACTTGCATTTTGCAAGCGAGTGCTAGAATATCCTCATGACCTCAGGACTCATAAGCAGTAAAAGCAACCAGTAAAGATAAACAGTAAACCTAACCAGTAAACTTTGATAGCAAAATAATGACCGCCAAAGCAGCAGCATCTAAATCAATTCAAAGATCACCTTGTGTGGTCAGCAACGTACTTGAAATCATTGGTGATCGTTGGACGCTATTGCTTGTTAGAGATCTACTGTTCTTCAACAAGCATGAATACAAAGAATTTCTAGCCAGCCCAGAAAATATAGCTACAAACATCTTGGCCGACCGCCTCAAAAAATTACTGAACCAAGGCCTCGTTGGAGAAATTATCCATCCCGAAAACAAGTCGCGCAAACTCTACTACCTCACCAGCAAAGGCAAAGATCTCATGCCAATCTTGCTAGAAATGGTTAAATGGGGCGCAGCTTATTTGCCAGAAACAAAAGAAATGAAATTGATATTTGAGAGAGTCAAAAATGATCCAGAACTACTCAAGACGCAGGTTTTAGATAGCTTAGAGCAATGGGAAAAACAGATGTTGAAAGCCAATGGCACCATCTGATTCTGACAACACGCGCCCTATAAACAGTGCAGAAGGGAAGCTGGCAGGGGCGGAATTTGCCCACGACGAGATCGTCGGCGGGCGCTACAAAGTGTTATCGATATTAGGCAAAGGCGGCATGGGGCTAGTCTATCGTGTCGAGCAAATATTTCTTGGCAAAGAATTAGCCCTCAAAACTATCCACAAATCTTTTCTCTCAGATATCACAGTAAAGCGCTTTGAGCACGAGGCACGAGCAGCCTTTGCCGTCAATCATCCCAACATCATTGCAGTCAATGCCTATGGTCTGCTCGACGACCAGACCCCTTTTCTGGCAATGGAAATAGTCGATGGTGAGACTCTAGCAGAACTATTGCACGACTCGGGACCGCTGCCAATGGCCGCAGCCCTGCCAATCATCATTCAAGTCTGCTTCGGCCTAGCCCATGCACATAACAATGGAGTGGTGCATCGAGACATAAAGCCTAGCAACATAATGATTCTAAAGGGTCGGGAACTTGGCACCGAGGGCAGTGTCAAAATTTTAGACTTTGGCATTGCCAAATTTAGCCACAGAGACGGGGGAGAAATTCAAGCCCTGACTAAAACCGGCGAAATATTCGGCAGCCCGCTCTACATGAGCCCAGAACAGTGCATGGGTAGCCAGGTTGATTTCCGCTCTGACATATACTCGCTAGGTTGCGTCATCTTCGAAACCCTGACTGGAAAAGCGCCATTCGTTGGCAACAATGCCCTGGCAACGCTGATGATGCATCAATCAGAGCCCGCACCCACACTGGCTGATGGCGCAGGCGGGAAAGAATTCCCTGAAGAGCTTGAGAACATCGTAGCGAAGATGCTAGAGAAAGAGCCAGAAGATCGCTATGACAGCCTCGGTATAGTTGCCCACGACTTAGCCTCAATAATAAAGAGCAAAGACAGAGCCAAAATATCTCGCCCTCTTTCTCTATCAACAACAGATCAATCAAAAGAAAAGAGCAACAACTCAAGGAGCAATTTCCTAAAATACATCATCGCAGCCACTATTGCTGCCTCGACTCTGGCAATGGCAACAATTGGCGTGATTCAGTACGGCTCGCATCATCCAGAAAAGCTAGCAACAGCATCACCCGATGAGCGCGGACAAGCAAAAGAAGGACAAGAAAAAGAAGAAGCGAAATCAGCACAATCAAAAGATCCAGAAAAATTTTCCGCTTCAATAGAATTAGAGCCAGAAGAGCTAGTCAAAATCCAACTAAAGGTAATGCAGGCGAGATCAGAAAACTACTTTTTGTTAAAAGGAGCCGATGTTACAGCTAAAGCACTAGAAGCCATTGCGACAGCGAAGGGAATCGAGACAGTCGACCTCCTCGGCAGCGACATAAGCAACGAAAACCTAGATAAGCTATCAAAACTGCCATTGAAAAGCATCATTTTAACTAGCACCAATTTCAATGACATTGGTGCAGAAAACCTATCTAGCATTCAAAGCCTAGTTACGATAAAGGCAAACCAGACAGAAATTACTGACCAGGGCCTATCCTCCCTGAAGAAGCTCAAAAGGCTAAAACAGCTAAAGATAGAAGGCACCAAAGTGACTTTTGCTGGCGTGCGTAACATCTGCCAAAGCAAAATGTTAATGAGCCTGAGTCTAGCCCACTGCCCACTTATTACGAAAGCACAAAGGGAGCAATTGAGTCGGGAATTTCCGGCAGTCAGGTTCGAATTCGCAGACAAAGCTATAGAGACCTTGTAGGCAAAAATCGCGTCATTTCAAAACGATTGCAAGTATCAAGATGGGCTTCTAACCTATTGTGCTGTTCTGAATACTGTTTCTTTATACGAGCGATCGGTGGCGTCCTTGACCGCCGCCCGGTCTTTTTTAGCAAGATCTTTCTGGCCGATCTTATCGTACATACAAGCGCGCAAAAGGCGCACATCGCGCTCCTCAAGAACAGCCAAAGCTCCGATACCAGTATTCTTGATCGAATACTTTTTCAAATGCAGACATTGCGTCAGATCAGAAATCGCCTTCTGTGGTTGATTCAAACCGGCATAAATCTGGGCTCGCTGCAAACGATAACTGTAATCACTGGGAAAAAGCTGCACCAGTTGATTGGAAATAGCCAAGGCCTTCGACCATTCTTGGCAGTGTATGTAGCAGTCCGCTAAAAACTTTAGGCGCACACTATCAAGGTAGTGCGGTGAATTAACTTCAAGAACTTTGGCTGCACCACGAAAATCTTTAAGATTATAAAGAGCCTGAGCCGTGCAATAGCGCAAAGTACTCATGTAAATAGTTAGCCCAGCGTCCTTGGGCTGGCTCTCGCAGAACTTTAGCGCCGCAGTGCTAATAGCCACAGACTCTGCATATTTCTCACAAGCATTGAACTTGTCGGCACAAGCAATTGAAACATCGAGCCAATGCGGACTGGCCTTAAGAGCCAACTTATAGTATTCAATACACTGCAAATCTTCAAACTGGCTATCAACTACCTTTGCCATGACGAAGTTGGGACTGGCCCAATGAGGATGAGCGCGAAGGGCAGCTTTGGCTAATTTCTCGGCACTGGCATAATCGCGCACACCTAAAAAATAACGAGCAGCATCGTAGAAAGCTAGCTGATTGTTGGGCTCACGCTCATATAGGCTGACGTTTTTCCGCAATATGCGCAAATCTAAAACGATGGGGACATAAAGGGGCATCCCTCCAGAGTTAGACGCGGTGGCAGACGGTTTTGCAGAGGCCGATGTAGCAACCAGCTTGGCTGGTCCAGAAGCAGCCAGCTTAGACTTTTCCTCAGCGGGCGCTGCAAGAGGACAAAGAAGAGCGAGCGCAAAAGCTGTGCTTACCAGAAGACTTGGTGGAGATAGGTCCTTCCACATAGTAGGAGTCGATATTAGAACTTGCACGCTGCTCGATTTCATCAGTATCACTAGTATATCTGCCACACGAATTAGCCGCTTGGCTTGCCAATGCGAAACACTCCTTGACCTCGGTTAGCACCTTTACCTCACCTTAACTACATTAGTCGATTCTATACACATTCACCTTTTACCTTTCCATATACCAATTCAGTAATCACGCCACGCGTAACACACTTACATTCCAGCGAGTATTTACTATGTCAATTTTAGTAGCCGATATTGAGTTTTCAGGACCTTTCCGCACGCCAATCGAAATCGAAGATAAGGCTGGCATTTTTGTTGTCATGCAAGAATTTGATGACCAATATGAAGTGATTGATTTTGGTTACAGCGATAACCTCAGAGCCGATTTAGTCGATCCCGACGAATTTGAACAATGGACCAAACAGTACCCCGGTCTGCTTTTCGTCGGTGTTCACTACATCAATCAGAGCGAAAAAGCGCTCTCTGGCTCGCTTGTCAAAGCCATCGAAGACTGGTTCGAGAATGCCGAGCCTCCTCTAGTACAGACCTTGCAATTTGCCTAAGAAAACGATGTCTAACTGTCTCATGGATAGTCAGATTTTCGAGCAGCAGAGCGCCGTGATTGAAATTGGCCCGCTCGATTTCGACGGGCCTTTCATCTCTCACCTTGAGCTTAAAGAACAACCGGGAATATTGGCGACATTAGTGCGCCTACAAGAAAATTACCAGCTTGTGAACGTCTACTCAACCGCCAATTTACGCTCGGCTGCACTTCTTGAACTGTCATGCCTTAGACAGAACAACCCTAATATAGTGGTTGCCTCATTTTCTGGACCGGGCTTAAAGCCAGAAATAAGTGCGGCCATGGCTTCGCTTGTGTGGCAATCTCTTGACTAAGTCTTATCAAGTTTAGCCTTGCGCTCCCAATCACAGTCTAATCACCTATTAGTTAGAACCCCCTAGTAAACACCATACTGATCACCACACCACACCACACCACACCAAACCACACCAAACACCACAGACAATACCAAGGCCTCAGCAATCGACGCTGGGGCCTTAGTATTTGCAGTGCTTAAGCACTTTACAAGAGCCTTTTCGTAAACCTTTACCCCACCACAACCTCAGTGTGTTTGCACTCCCGGTGGTGGCATACGCCAGCTTCGCTAGCGACTCTAACAATTACTTTCACTAATTAACAACGCGCTTAGAATCGGCAAAGTTTGCCAGAAAGCCCTCAAGTGTGGGTTTCAAACACTATTACAGAGAGAAAACAGAAGTCATACAAGTTAGTATTCAAGCTTTACCCACCTGAATCGCAGCCAATCATTGCTAGCTTGAGCTATCCCATATCTCATCCATTTCTTCAGGCCACCTTTACTAAAACCAAACAAATAAGCCCAAAGCAGCCCTTTCTAGTTCCACCAAGGAACCCAATGAAGAACGGGCATAGCTAGGTCTTGGCTCAGAAGAAAAGATGCAGAAACTTGGGTTTTTCGTCTCCATAAACACAGGAGGTACCAATCATGAGCGATGCAATGCAAACAACTGTAAATGCAAAGATTTCTAAGCGTTATCGCAGCATATTCATCTCCGACGTGCACCTTGGCACCCCCGGTTGCCAGGCGGCTCTGCTACTAGATTTTCTCAAACACAGCGAAAGCGAAAATCTTTTCCTTGTAGGTGACATCATCGATGGCTGGCGGCTAAAAAGGCGTTGGTTTTGGCCCCAGGGTCACAACGACGTCTTGCAGAAACTGTTGCGCAAGGCACGCAAAGGCACCAAGGTTGTCTTTATTCCCGGCAACCACGACGAGTTCATTCGCGACTACGACGGTCTAGTTTTCGGCGAAATTGAAGTGCGCAACACCACCGAACACACCACTACCCGCGGCATGAAAATTCTCATCATCCACGGCGACGATTTTGACGGCGTCGTTCGCTATCACAAGTGGCTGGCGCATCTAGGCAGCTGGGCCTACGACATGACTGTAGTGCTCAACGGCTGGCTCAACTTTGCCCGGCGCAAACTGGGCCTGCCCTATTGGTCGCTCTCGGGCTTCATCAAGAAGCAAGTAAAAGAGGCGGTCAAATTCATCACCAACTTTGAAGAAGCGGTCTCTAAGCACGCTTTTGAAAACGGCTTTGATGCTGTCCTCTGCGGACACATTCACCATCCTGCCATGCGCCAAACCAATGGTGTTCTCTATTTGAATGATGGCGACTGGGTGGAGACTGGCAGCGCGCTGGTGGAAGAGCTGGACGGTAGCCTGGCTGTGATCAAATGGCAATTGGGGTCTGAACCCAAAGTGCTCCATCGTCACCCCAATCTCCATCCCGATCTCCATCCCGATCTCCAATCAAGCGCTGCTTGAGCAAGTCTTCGGCTAAATCACCCTGAACTAACTCTCAAGCGAAGGCTCACGCCTTCACTTGACCTAACGAAAGTACAAAAATCATGAAAATTGCAATCATCACGGATGCCTGGCATCCACAGGTGAACGGAGTCGTGCGCACTCATACGCACCTGGTGGCAGAACTGCGCAAGATGGGGCACGACATACTTCTAGTCAGCCCCGATTTATTCAGCAACTTTCCCTGCCCCACCTATCCCGAAATACGGTTAGCGGTGGGCGTAGGCAAGAAACTCAAGACCATGATTGACGCCTTTGACCCTGACGCCATCCACATTTCTACCGAAGGCCCCCTGGGAATAGCAGCAAGAAAACTCTGTTTGCGGCAGAAGTTTCCTTACACAAGCGCCTACCACACACGTTTTCCCGAATATCTCAAAGCCAAAACTGGCATACCTACCAGCATCACCTATGCCTTACTGCGGCGCTTCCATGCCCAATCAAAGGCAGTGATGGTGCCCACTGCTTCGATGAAAGAAGCTCTCACGGCAAGTGGTTTTGTCAACGTCGTCGAATGGACCCGGGGAGTGGATACCGAACTGTTCCACCCTCGGGACAAATCTTTCTTGCATCTGCCACGACCAATTTTTGCCTACATCGGCCGGGTGTCAGTAGAAAAAAACATCGGGGCTTTCCTCGACTTGGATTTGCCTGGCAGCAAACTAGTGGTTGGTGATGGCCCGCAGTATAAAGAGCTGGTGAGCCGCTACCCCACTGCCCACTTTGTCGGCAGCAAGAGCGGCCAAGAGTTAGCGCAGCACTATGCAGCCGCCGACGTCTTCGTCTTTCCTAGCCGCACTGACACCTTTGGCCTGGTTGTGCTAGAAGCGCTTGCGTCGGGCCTGCCGGTAGCAGCCTACCCAGTAACCGGCCCCAAAGACATTATTGGCGGACTTACTGGTGAAAGGGCTGTCGGTTTCCTCAATGAAAACTTGAACCAGGCAGCACTCGACGCCCTAAAGATTGCACCGGCTACCTGCCGTGCCTTTGCCGAAACAAAATCTTGGCGAGTCTGCGCCGAGCAATTCTTCAGCCACCTGCACCCGCGAAGCAATAATTGCCCCAGCGATTTTTCTAGCGAAATTTCGCTGCACCATCGGCATTTTTGGTCGAAGCCCCGCTAGGAAGTGGGCTAGCCGAATCAATGTCACACTTAAAACGAGGCCGAAGCTGTCGGCGCCAGCGCTGCCGATGGCGCTGCCCGCACTGGCAAGGGCAGAACTAAGCATCCAGAGAGAACTAGGCTCACAGCCAGAAGTAATTGGCAATTGATTCGCCTCTGACTACTCTTCACTTGGACAACCACTAATTCCTTTACTAATTCCTTCTATGAGAAAAGATAACTGTCAACAGCGGCAAACTGTTCACAGGCACTACTGTCACCTCACGACAAAATCTTCTTACCCTTTTAAGCCAAGAGATAGTCACCTACTGTAAAACCGCAGTCAGATCTTAAGAGACGGCAGCGGAATTGGCCTCGCCAATAAGACGAGTTTGCGAGAGCGACATCATCCTGACCTGCTGACCGGATTATTTTGCTCCCTACGGCTAGCAGCGCTCAATCAATTTGCTCTGGATTTGGCAAATATTGAAATTTTCAGTAGGGTAGTCGGCAATCAAGTTGCTGACGACAATTACAAAACTGGCAAGGCGAGTTGGCTGAATAGAGTAAAAAGTTCCTAGAGCGAAATATTGAAAAGCAATGCTCACTTCTCGAACAAAACGGCCAACACTTTTCAACGAAGGCTCTAACTGGTTTTTACTTTGCCGAAGCCAATAGCAGAAGCCAAAACTTTGCTGATACGTTGCTATTCAACAATCAATATTCGCTATGGAATATTCACTTGTTTAGAAACCGTAGAACTACGAAGGCATGGGAACACCACCAATTGTCAAGCGCGGCAACTAGGGCTATCGTCTATAACTCAGCCCCCGGAGCAACTAGATAAGTGGCAAACAGCAACCCTGTGCAAGACAGTTCAGAAAGTTTTGAGCCGAGGAATCAAAGTTCCAAATCGGAGCAATCTCGTGCGCGAGATTTACTATACGGCGACGCCGATCTATCCCAACGCTTCAACCAAAAAGAAACGAGCGAAGGTGTTGGTGCTTCATGCCCTGATTCGAAGGCATACCTTAAACTAGTCAACGGAGCCATCAATAGCTTTTACGAACCAGAGCGGCTGAGCAAGGAGCAAATTAGTGCTTTACGGTCCAAGTACAACTGCTCAATCAAATCAGATGCCGACGCTATAAAGTACGCAGATGAGGCGGTGAAGACTCTTGGCGATCCCTACACTGATGTCATTCCGGCCAGCGAAGCAAAAGAGATAGAGCGGGCCGAACGTGGTGAAATTACTGGTATTGGCATAGAAATAGAGGCAACACCGCAAAAGCTGGCGCCAGTGACCGGTGAAAACGCACCCACGGCATCAGAAAATCTACCCGTCGTTATTAGCAGAGTCGTGGAAAGCTCCCCAGCGCAGCGTGCCGGATTGTTAGCCGGCGACCGGATCGTCAAAGTCGACAACGAAGTGATTGACACTGAAACTGTTTCTGAGACAGCAAAACTGATTCGCGGTGATGTCGATACGAACGTTCGTCTTACCGTAAAGCAAGGCGAAAAAGAAAGAGAAGTCGAGATTAAACGCGAAGTCATCGACGTGCCAGCGGTAAAGAGCGAAATGCGTGATGGCTTCCTTCACCTATCGGTTATGACTTTCTCCCAAGACGATGTCTCAGAAGAAGTAGAAGCGGCGTTGAAAGCTAATCCTAGCGCCAACGGGTACATTTTAGACCTGCGCAACAACCCTGGCGGTTTCGTGCGCGAGGCCTTGCAAACCGGCTCTCTATTCATGTCATCGGGGCTTATGTTATCTACCAGAAGCCGTAACGATGTAGACGGCGAGGTCAGCTTCGACAAGACGACTTATCAACTTGAAGCAGACGGCATAAAGGAAAAAACCGTTTACGAAGACATGCCTTCTTTACAGAAAGGACTAGGGCAGAATATTGAAAGACATCCCGACATAGTCGACAAGCCCGTGGTTATTCTAGTTAATGAGAAATCGGCCTCAGCTTCTGAGCTTCTAAGTGGCGCTTTCAAAGACAACAACGAAGCTTACGTTATGGGCACGAAAACCTATGGAAAAGGCATAGGTCAGACTGTAAAACGAAGTGGATTGCCTGAGGATAGCTGGTTGAAAGTCACAACCTTCAAGTACTTTACACCGAACGGTACCTGGGTAGGCGATGCCGCATCGAACAAAATTGGCTTGACTCCGCACCAGGTTGTGCCATTGACAGAAGGCGCTAAATTGAATTCCGCGGCTGACAACCAATTAAAAGCAGCACTGGATCATCTCAAGCAATCTACAGTCCCGAAAGTGCACGAACGGTAACGTCGAATTTTATGCGGAATTAGCATAGATAATATGGAGCTTGCCTTTATTGACCTGCAACTGCCTATTGGCTGAAACAGAGAAATTTCGATGAAATTTCTCTGTTTCAGCCAATAGTAGCCTTTGAAAGCGTCTTGAGAAGCACCTCGCACTTATTACCCTCTGTAGTACTTGTCCGGCTTTTTTTTACCGAGGAGTAAAAGAAGTGCTACGGAAAATATCCGTAGCACTTCAAAGGCTCAACTCAACTGACGCTGCAAGTCTTTCTTTACCTCGTTCAAACCCCGATAAAGACGAGGATCAAACTTCAGCTGCAATCAGCGCCAAGCCAGAGAGCGGAGCCCTTTCGCGCTCCCAGTACCCTTGGGCAATTGAGTAGCTCAAGCTGGCAGTTTAGTTTGACTGTTCAGATTGGCTGTTTAGGCTAGCCGTGAAACTGACCGGCTTCTGTCGACCCCGCCAGTGCCGTCGTCGACGACTGGCCGGCGGTAACGGTTTCGAGGATGAGGTCGAACAAGCCGGTGCCCACCTCTTTCTGGTGTGCCACGGCAGTGTAGCCAGCCTTCTGGGCGGTGAATTCTTCTTCTTGCACACGCACATAGGCAGGCATGCCTTCTTGCATGTACTCACGGGCCAGCTTCCAGGAGCTGAGGTTGATCGAGTGCCAGCCAGCCAGGGTGATGAACTGGAACTTGTAGCCCATGGCGCCGAGCTTGGCCTGGAAGTCCATGATCGTTTTGTCGTCGAGGTTCTTCCTCCAGTTGAAGCTGGGAGAGCAGTTGTAAGCCAAGAGTTTGCCCGGAAACTGGGCGTGAATGGCCTCGGCGAACTTGCGGGCCTGCTCCAGATCAGGCTTAGAGCTTTCGAACCAGAGCATGTCGGCATAGGGAGCAAAAGCGAGACCGCGCTTGATGGCCGAATCAAGCCCTCCACGCACGCGCCAGAAGCCTTCTGGAGTGCGCTCGCCGGTCATGAATTCATGGTCGCGCTCGTCCACGTCGTTTTCCAGCAGGGTGGCGTCGAGGGCATCGGTGCGGGCCACCAAAACGGTTTCCACACCGAGAACGTCGGCAGCCAGGCGGGCGGCAACGAGAGTGTTGATGAACTGCGAAGTGGGACGCAACACCTTGCCGCCCAGGTGGCCACATTTCTTGGCCGAGCCCAATTGGTCCTCGAAGTGAACACCGGCGGCTCCGGCCTTGATAAACGACTTCATCAGTTCATAGGCATGGAGCGGACCACCGAAACCGGCTTCAGCATCAGCGACGATAGGAGCGTACCAGTCGACACCGTTGTGACCATCGCTGGCATCGATTTCATCGGCACGCTGTAGAGCATTGATCAGCTGTGACACCAGGGCCGGAGCACTGTCCACAGGATAGAGGCTCATGTCGGGATAGACCTGGCCAGACTTGTTGGCACCGGCGGCCACTTGCCAGCCAGAGAGATAGATAGACTGAGCACCTTCGCGGACCATCTGCACAGCCTGCGGGCCGATCATGGCGCCGAAGGTCTTGACGTAGGGTTTGGTTTTGAGGAGCTTCCAGAGCTTCTGAGCAAGCACCTTGGCGTGGGTGTGTTCCACCTGAAGCCGCGGGCGAAGACGCACGACATCGTTGGGGGAGTAAGGGCGAACAATGCCGGTAAAGCGATTGTTGGTCCATTGGCTGGAAAGTTGCTTGGTCTGTGCTCTGAGAGATTTTTTGGTCATGATTTAGGAGATTTCTTTTGAGCAATTTACGGAGGTAAATCGCTGTGCTGTTGGAGTTTGCCACTGCAAGAGTGGCGAAAATATTGGGTTCTCGAACGTACTATCGTTCAGGTATACCTAGCTACCGTTGTCTCCTAAACATCTAAAGGATGCTGTCACGGCGGCCTGCTGATTTTTATAGTTTGGCTTTGCTAGTCAATTAGAGAAAGTTTGAGTCCTGATTGGGGAGAGATTGAAAGAGAACTTCCTATTGGTTTATCAATAAGTGTTTACTGAGAGCGGCGCTGACTAAGCCTCTCTCATTTACAGAACCTTGCAACATGGCTTAATCGAAAACCCCATAAGCCATACCAGCGCCAACCGCAAAATCTATTGGCAACCCTCTATGCGTTAAGCTCTCGCTTAACGTCTTAATCTTAGCTAGATGTAAGACTCGCATAGCTAGTGCAAACACTGCCTTAAGATACACTCTAACAATGGCAATCACAAACGAATCACGCGACAAACTCAAAGCACGCTTATCCAAAGCTATTGGGCATCTTAACGCAGTTTACAAGATGGTCGATGAGCAGAAATACTGCATTGACATCCTCAACCAGCTGAAAGCGGTGCAGTCGGCTCTAGATAAAAGTGCTGAAATCATGCTCAAAGACCATCTCAATACCTGTGTGGTCGAGGCGGTACAAAACAATGACTCAGCCAGAGTAATGGAAGAGCTATGGCAGCTTCTCCGACACAGCAATGATGCAGAAGGTACAGAGCAATCACCGGAAACCAGCACAACAAAGGCCGCAACAAAAACAGATTGCTGCGGCTCCTAAACTAGCGGCTCCGAAATCAGCGGCTCCGAAATCAGCTGCTCCGCAATTAGCTGCCCCGAAATTAGCGGAAGCTAGATCTGGAGAAAATTTGTTAAACAAGCCAAAATTGGAAAGACCGCAGTCAAATGAGTTCGGTTACTGCTCTATGGCCAGTCGGCGACTTCAGCTCAAAAAGCATCTTGCAGAAAAGAAATATTGCTCGTCAATTTGCAAGTACAAGATGCAGTTGCCCGCATAGAATTAGATTTTCTTGAGACTTATCGTGCTCGCGCCATTGAGACTGCGAGCTTCGCTAACGGTATCGGGGGTGGTGCTTTATGCGATATAGAACAAGCTGGTGAAATGCGAGTCAATATTTTATCAGCCGGTGCAATATCATATGTTCAAAACTGCACACACTCTCACTCAAGCACAGCCCCTTCAGTAGCAATTAATCCAGACTAGTCACCCAAATAGGTGATTACCGCAAAAGTCAGACCTAGTAGACTTAACAAATGGCCTGCTGGTTAATGGAGATATTGTGATCAAATTTTGCTAGCTTACCGAAATCCATTGAATGCTGAACATTGGCGAAGAGCTGTCCAATTTGGGGGCTTTGATTGAAACGGAAGAAGACAAAATCCAAATTTGACTTGCTTGGGATAATTGCTCGAGCCGTCGAACCACAGGAAGAAATCTTAGAAGAGTCAACTTCCGTAAGTGAAACCAATGGTAATGTCTCAGAAACTAAGCCAGAGCCGGAAGCAGAGAAAAACCCTTCGAATTTCACTACTGGCACAACAGAGAAGTCACACGGTTTTAGAGTACTAATACCAATAAATTCACAAGACTCTGCTCTCTACGCCCTTGAAGCTGCTATGGCGCGTCAATGGCCGCACGACACGCAATTCATGCTCACAACAGTAATCGAAAGTCTTAGTGGCGAAAGCCTTGAGGCTAAAACCATTCACCGCGATGCGTTATTGGCTGAACAAAATGAACATCGCCGTACTATGAGCAAATGGCTTAATCAGCTCAAAGACTCATTTGCAACTGTTTTTCCCGATACTATTACCGATTTAGAATGCGGCAGAATCGCTGAAAAGATCTGTGAAGTGGCAAGCAGCTGGAGAGCTGACTATATCTTAATCGGCTCCCATGACTTCAATATAGTCGACCGCAAAACCCTTGGCAGCATTGCCTCAAAAGTACTTATGAACGCGCCATGTACAGTTGAAGCGGTACGTTTTAGCAAGCGCAGAAAGATAGGTCGATTAGGCAGCGGCAGCGACACAGAAGAAATAAGACAGCTCGCCAACCAATCGCCACGTCGCATCATCGTAGCCACTGATTTCTCAGAGCAAGCAGATAACGCCGTTCAATGGGTAGCAGACAACCACTGGTTCGACAATACTGAGATTCGGCTGCTGAATGTTACCGAAGCATCCAAGAGAGAACCGGGTGTGTCTTTTCTCGCTGGGTCAAAAGGCTACATTTCAGAACAGCAATATCAGAGAACCTTGGAAAATAGACTGCGTGTAGTTGGTAGACAAATAGCGAAAAAACAGCCGCGCTGCAAGCTTGAAGTATTTGCACTACAGTCAGATTCTGTGTCCGGGGCAATTCTAGATCTCGCTTCTGCCTGGGACGCCGATCTAGTGGTTCTGGGTGCACAAGGAGAAGAAAGCAGCGAAGAGCAAAAGTTCGGCTCTAAAGCTCTGCCAATTATGGATAGCTTGGATTGCTCAACAATTGCCATAAGAGACCACAAACGCCAACAGGTGCATTTCTCCTGGTACCTTGAGCTGCAGAAAACCACAAACCACGACTTGCGGACGGTAGACACGGCAGAGGCCAAGAAGTCATGAGTGAGTCGCATGCACACTACTGGGAAGACCTGAGCCAATGGTTTTCATTTGCCCTTCATCAGCTCGTCTACATTCCAGCATGTTGCATTCATGCCATAGAGCAGGAACTACAGGCTAAACATGGTGCCCCCAAAATTCTTCATCGACCTCATGAGCACTCCAAACATCACCCAGTTAATCAACTTGAGACGGCCAGGAACTCGACAGACCACCTAGAAAAGGCGAGTATCCACGATCAACCACATCTCTGCAGGAACTGCGGCGATGACATCATTTCTCGAGTGCATTCAAGTCACGGTCGTGAGCACACGAAAATTGACAATGACACCTTTCACGATTGGCTTTCAAACGATCAACCTCGTCTTGATGTCTACGAAGCCTTGCCACATGTTAGCGCCTACGAGCAAAATCTAGACGGCTTTAACGAAGAACACCTGCAGCGGATAGAAAAATATTGGGCAGAACATCAACTTTCTAGTCCAAACTGCGCAGTCAAAGCAGCCAAATTAGCTACTGCCGCTGACTGGGAAAAAACGAAACAGCAGTCGATAGAAAACAGTCGAGCTGAATACTAGGCCTCCAGCGGATAGCTGCTCAGTATTTTTACTAAAGACTGCTACGCGCGCATTTCAGCGGCGATTAGAAAACGCGACGAGGGTTTTAGGCAAACCAGAGATTTTCACGCTGTTTATGCATAAATGGCATGGCTCGCAGTTAGCGTGGCATTTTGGCGTTTCTGGGCGGATCAGACATGACGAAAGAAATCGAAATGGCTCAAAGCAAAGCAATCGATGTTCACGGCGAACATCGGCCGCCACTTGAAACCCCGCAATGGCATACGGCCCAAACCTTACACAGAACAGCTGAGGCAATTAATTCAGATAGTCAGAAAAACGCTACTACTTATCCACTGCCCAGGCTATCAATAGACAGTATGCTTGGTGCAACGATAAACAATACGTTCTTCAAAAAGCACCTAGATACAAGCAAAGGAAACCCTCAGCCAACTGAAAAACCAACCCGAGAAGATGCAGTACCGCAGAGAATCGAAGCAAAAAAAATGGCAGCAGAATAGAAAGATCATCAGCACTTGAGCCCATAGATCCGATAAAGGCAGAGCGCTACCTTCACGGTGACGGCAAGGGCCTTCCACCAATCGCAAAAGCTTTCAAAGATATTGGACTTGAGACTCTGGCCGCAGCAACTGCAAAGGACAGTTCAAAACCTCAGTTACACGTATCCACAAAACCAGGCGACAAAGCTTTCCCTCTAGGCTAATGTAGTAATTGGCAATGCTCGAACTGAAACTCAGTCAAACGTACGAAATTTCGCTGTTGAAAATACTATCTCGTTCGCTGGAATGTCGTCCACTAAAGTCTTGCCAAAGGATATCGCAGCCCTAGTACAAAAGCACTCCAAGTGACCTAGCGGTCTCCAATTATCTCGTCGGTTATGCCTTTGCTTGATTCCTCAAGGGCCTTCAAATCTCTCTTAGCAAGATTGAGCTGACCGAGTTTTTGATAGCAAGAAGCTCGCTCTTTGTAGCAGGTCGACAAAATTACTTCATCCTCACCACCAGCACTAGCCTTGTGTGAACGAGTCAAATTAATAGCCTCAGTAACACTATTTACTGCATCCTGCCAGCGCCCCTGAGATTTAAAGCAATCAGCTTTGACCATGTATAGGGGAGCAATAAATTCACCAGTAGAAGCTTTCAGGCCTCTATCAACCATTACTAAGGCCTCTTTACTCTTGCCAGCCTTAAGCAAAAGACTAGCGGCGCGACAGTAGAAGCGAATGGGTGACGAGCCGCCCAAAATCGCGAGCTTCTCGAAATCAGCAGCAGCCTCGGTCAACCGGTTGGTCGCCCCGTAACAGCCAGCTCGAATCTGATAGGCATCTGATATTTGATACTTCGCTAGCGCCTTATCACAAAGCCGAATGGCCTTATCGTACTGCGCATCACCGGCATAAGCCTCGGCCGCCTTAACTAAGACCAAGACAGGAGCGCTGTCTAAATCTTTGACTTTATCAAACAAAACCACAGCCTGTTCCGACCGATTATTGCTACTTAAGCAAGCCGCTTCCCACATCAGCCTCTCATTTGCATCGCCCTGATGAACAGGAGTTTCCTTGAGCAGCTTTCGAATCTCCGCAAGTTTCTTCTTCCGTAGAAAACCAATCAATTTTCCCACTGGCAGCTGATTGGCACTAATCGCGTTTCGCGGAACGCTATACTTCCACAAATCTCGCGGATCTACTTTCTTTGTATGGGCGCTGTGGACTTCTCCTCGTTTACTTACTGCAGCCTTCTTAACCGCTTCAGGCCTTGGCTCACCCGCACGTACAAAAGAAAACTGAACTTGCATCAGACTGAATGCGCAAAGGCAAAATAGACGGCACCAGGCAGACAAAAATTTAACTGGAGTATTTGTAAGAACCAACTTTTGCACCTAAGCGAGAAGTTCCGCGGTCGCAACAAAGAAACTAAATAGCACAAATAACTTTGCCAATATCTTTCATGGTAGAACCCTGTTTACCATTACCCTCCTATCATAAATGGTTTCATAGTTCACTGCGAGAATAGATCTTTTTTTTGCCAGCCTGAGCCTTTTCACATTACGCCTAATTCAAAAGGATAAAGCGAACTCATCACCTTATCCCTTTGAATTTATTGAAAATCAGTTGCGGTGCCTACTTCAAGTACCGGTCTGGATCATTAGCTGGCATATTCCGGTCATGCTGCTCATCGTGCGGGTTACAACCGTGAGGCTCCGGACCGTAAGGATTTGAACCATAAGCGTTCTGTGTTTCCGGCTCATCATAACGATCTTTACTTCGCTCATCTAACTGAATCGCAGTGAGGCTGCTCCGCGTGTCAAATCGCCTAACGTGAAGCACTGCTCCATTGCCGACTGCGCCAGTTGAACCTAGGACAAACACCACCAAACCATACGGTATTACATACGGTGCTAGTATGCCAACCTCCTTTCCCCTGTATCAAACCAGAATGAGGGATTCAGCATCAAATTGACGTAAAATGGAATCTAACTATTTTCAATGAACTCATTCCATTTAATCAAAATATTTTGAACACATTCGCAGACGCTATGCCGAGCTATCTAGCAAACATAATTCCTTTTGCTTTATCGTCTGTTCAAACACAAGGCGCTGCCAACGAAGGCTAAAAGCACTTGCAATCTTGTCTCTCAACCAGGCAGGCATGAACCGTGCTTTGCTAACCAACTCATGAAAATCACTGCGAGCAAAGGATAAAATTTGCCCATAGATAGCTTCCACAGTGAGAGTTGCTTGCTGCACATACCAGAGCGCTCGAATGGTTTTGCCAACATGACTATCTGAAAGTTGTATCTTGCGACCATTGCACTTTCGCAAGTAAATATAACCGTCACCGAAGCGAAACTTAGTTGAGTGACCAGATGTCAAAAATGTGTAGCTCTGCTTTTTGCTGTCGAAATTTTGATCACCAATATCAGGTTCTGCGTTCAAATCTGACTCAGTATTTAGACCTCGTTCATTCGCACAGGAAGCACCGGTCTGAACTATACAATTGCCAAATGCTCGCGCCTTTACTTCTGCTACTTCTTCAGCAGAATACTCACGCTTTCGGCTTTTGACTGAAACAAAGACTCCGCGCACAATTCTTTCGATAATATTGAGATCAATTAACAGATAGATGGCCTGATCGACTGCTGTGCGAGAGCCATACTGCACACATTCCTGCGTACTAAATAAGGCTCCTGGAGCCAGCGAAGATACGTGTTTGCGAACTTTGCTAATACAGCTAGACATGGCTTTCTACCCGTTGCTTAGACTTGGCCTATATTCAAAACAACGTACAAACTAGGCTAAAAGTTCAAAGTCGAACTGCACAAAAAAAGTTCAATCACGTTTCGCAGTTCGACTGGAGCAGTTTCTAAAAGCCAGCGAAATTCCAAACAAAATTTCGCTGGACTTTAGAAGGGCAAACACAACGAAAGCTAAACATCACCCAACAGATAGAAGCTGAGCAAAAAAACGCTCACACACAAAAAAAAAAAAAGAACAAGAGATTCTATATAAGAACAAGAAGCAGCCATAGCGCCAGACAATGGCTGATAATTAGCGCCGATAAATATTATCGCGCTCTCACACTTATCAGACATATTTCCACGCGCATCGATGCATATACAAACGCGCATGAACAGCGGCTAATCACCAACAACGCCACCAGTGCGCACCATCTATAGCACCACGCACACATGGATATATCAGCCACCGCAAACGCCACCACGAATATATATACAATCGTGATACCAAATTATCGGACCTCAAGCCCTGTCAGCCTTTGAAGGAACGGCATAGCGCTGTCAAGCAGACATACCTACACCACATATAGCAGTACCGACACTAGGGGTGGAGTGACTATTTTGCGATTTTATCTAACCCGCTAACGCAATCCCACCAAAGCATCCTAGACTTTGAACACCTTTTGAACATCAATTTGCTAGTTGCGGAGGTGACCCTACCGGTAGTAGATTATTCATAACGAAATCTTGCGCAGAGGTCCTAAAAACCTCTCATAAAACAAAAAAGTTCCAATCACAAATCTCGGTTTGTGAGTACTGACTCATGAGTCAGCGAAACTTTGCCCCAACGCTCCAACAAAGCCCCGCCCTCGCGGGGTTTAGTTGATGCGTGTACATGTCTCACCCGAGATAGATTCACAGCAACTGAGCCTGCCTACGCCCACGCTCAATACCTCTTCGACTCTTCGAATTGCACGACTCCTCGACCTGCACAACCTAAAGACCTGCACTAAGTAAAGCCCCGCACAAACTATCGCCCCTCCCCGTATCTGCGCCCCCTTATCTCTGCTCTAGGAAGGAAACACATATAAATGCTGACAGTTGAGAACAAAGAAAATTCCTCTAAAGAAGATTCTCCTAGCGATAACACTTCAGAGAAAACAGCAAACCGGCCTGTTTCTATGTCGTCTACACCAAGCTCCACAAGTACTCAAGGTGCAACTACCGCTAAAGCATCGGCTTCCCCAGCCACTACAGTGATAGCGGCAAAAGAGGACTACACCAGCCGTTATTGGGAATCGACACAGGAGACATTAGTTGGCCTTTATGGCAACAGAGACCCATTGACCGGACAACCAATTGAAGGGGTCAACGACATTATTCATAGAGTGGCTGGCTCAGTCGCTTTGGCCGAATTGAAGTATGTGCTTACACCAGCCGAACTGGTGGAACTAACACTGGCTGATGCTATCAATCATCCTAAAGTAGCTCAATGGACTCAAGTCTTCGCCGACAATATAGGTAACCAGAGATTCTGGGCCAATACCCCAGCGAACATAAACGCGGACCCAGAAGTTTCACTAAAAGTTCTCCAGTACTGGGCATTTGGCAAACTTGCCAACATGAAAGAAGAAGATATTTGGTTGCGCTCTGAAGAACTTCGCCATGCGGTCACTCAGGGAAAAATCACCAATCTTTCGGAACACGAAGTAGCCATGGGCCACCTCTCAGCTTTCTTGCGCGGCAAAGGCTGTTTAGCGGCCTGCGGAGTGGCCTTTGTCACCGATAGCCTGGAAGGCATCCAAGAAGCTGCTCGCATTGAAGCATTGGCCGCCAAAGCGGCAATGGGAATGGGTCTCAACACCTCCTCACTCCGCCCCTGGGCTTCAATAATATCTAATGGAGCAGCTGCTTCTGGACCAGACCGCTTCTACGAAAAGACCATTGCCAAAGCAGTGGAAGCAGTGGCCCAAGGAGGGCGCCGCGGTGGAGCTCTCATTGAACTGCGCAACTCCGATCACCCAGATATTCTCTTCTTCATCGACAAGAAGAAATTGATTCCACCACCCACCATTTCCCAAATCTACAAGCAATTGCGCAGCGAACTGAGACAAGAATCTGGTGAAGATTCTATGACTTACAAAAAACGCTTGCTCAAACTGGCCGAACAAAAATACGGCGAGCAATACGCTAACTACATCGACAGACAAAACTATCTCAAGAACACTAACGTTACAATTCTGGCCATGCCTGGATTCATGGAAGCCGTAGAAGCGAAACGCTTCTACCCAGCCTCTTTCAACAACCAACCTTGGACAGGCCCTGTTTACGATCCACGCAAGCCAGTGCTCGATGCACGCGGCATGATGACAGTTAACAAGCTCACCAAGGAGCCGACATACGAAGAGTACTCAGTCGACATCAAAAAGCATCCAGAAGCAATCAACGCTGCTCGTAAATTGAGCAACGCCATGGTGGAAATCACCGACAAATACGTTAAAGCCCACGGTTACTTCTACGCCCCCGATGTCTTCCAACGAGTTGTCGAAGGTATGAGAGACTCAGGCGAACCTGGTATTGGCTTCTATGAAACCATCAATGCCGGCAACGCTAACAACCACGCTTACGACCTCAATACCTGCAATCCCTGCGGCGAGCAATTCTTGCCAGCTGGCCCAGGCAAAGACGGCCGTACCTACATGGGCAACTGCAACCTTTCCTCACTACATGCTGCACACTCAGATTTCTGGGGCCCAGATGGCAGCTACAACATGTCAGCCATGCGTGCTGTAGTGCGCGTACAACAGCGCTTTATGGACAACGTTTCGGACGTTAGCTGGTATCCAATTCCTCTACAGAACATGACTGCTCGCTTAGAAAGACGCAATGGCGGAGGATTTGCAGGAATTGCTGAATTCCTCTCAAGATTAGGCGTGGAATTCGGTTCCCCCATAAGCCATCAAGCTACTGAAGAACTCTTCCGCCAATACAACAAAGCTTCACTCGAAGCTTCCATTGAAATGGCCAAAGATCGCGGTGTTTATCCTCTCTGGGAAGGCAGCCGCTTCCAAAAGAAAGGTCTGCGCGTTCGTAATAGCTGCTTGACTAACAATGCTCCCACCGGAACACTGGCTCAGGCACTACAAACTAGCTGGGGAGTAGATCCACACAATGGCATCGTCTTCTCACGCAAAGTTCGCTCTCGCTTCGTTGACTTTGTTGCTCCGGGCTTCAAAGAATTGATGATCAAGCACGGCGCTTGGCCAGAAAACGAAGATGCTCAGAAAGTACTGATGAAGAAAATTCGCGACAATCACAAATCTTGCCGCGGCATCGCTGAAGTTCCAGAAGCTGTACAGTTGGCCTTCCCAATTCGCGTAGAAGTCAGCCCAGAAGGCTACATCAAGCATCTCGCCGCCATTCATGATGGCGCCAACGAAATGCCAGAAGTCTTCAACTCTGTCTCCAACACTTGCTCTATTCCTTTAGATTCAAGCGAACAAGAAGTGCACGACTCTGTAATTTTGGCTTGGAAACTTGGTGTCAAAGACATCACCTTCTACCCAGATGGCAGCCGTCTATCTCAACCGGTAGAAAAGATTGCCAGCAATGACTACGACCGCGAATCAGATTTGCTAGCTCAACTCGGCCACCAGGAGCGTCGCAACATTCATGTTGACGAAACGATTGGTCAAAACTACAAGGTACGCGTCGGCTCTCCTGACGGTGGCTCGACTCTGCATGTCAGCTTGAATCATGAGAAAAACCATCCAGGTGAACTAGTTGAAGTCTACGCCCGCATGGGCAAACCAGGTGCCGTAGAAGCTGGTTTGTTTGAAGCGGTTGGACGCCTCGCTTCATCGTTCTTGCAGTACGCTGCTGAGTTTGGCGAAGAAGAGCGCTCCAAAGCAGAGATGACAATCGTTCATCAACTGGTCAACATTCAATCTGGCTACCCAGCCTTCTTCAAATTCTCCGACTCTGACAAAGCAGTAGTGGTGCAATCTCCTTGCGATGGCTTGGCCAAAGCAATTCAGCACTACCGTAAAAATCACAGCCAAGATCACGAAGAGTTGGCGCTAGCAGAAACAGCTCTCAATCACGGCTCAGTTCCAGCTGCTGCAATTCAAAACGCAGCATCACAAACTGCACCAAAAGCTAGCGGCACAGGCCAATCCGCCTCCGCTGAACTGTTCAGCACAACTGCAAATAGCGCCAGAGCGCAAGCTCCATGCGGCAAGTGTGGTGGCGCTGAGTGGTTGAAAATTGACGGTTGTAATGTCTGTCAATCCTGCGGCTACAGTAAATGCGGCTAACCAAGAAATAGCGGTCTGGAGATAGTTGCGGGCGCGGCTATCTCCCCCGAAAGGGTTTAGGGGCTATCGACTGAATAAGTGACAGAGAGCCCCCCAGAATTGAAAACAGGTTCCTTTCGAGGAGCCTGTTTTTTTCATATCCAACGGTTTCGTTTCCACCTTTTCATGTCAGACTTTTCGCCTTCGATTTCTCACATCGCATAAACACTGTGTAATTGCACGGTGATAGTGCGGCGCCAAATCCCTATGGTCAGATTCAGCAGCAAAGCAAGATCCGGATCAATCATTAACCGCCATATCAGTTTTGCCAGCAGTTCTAAACATGACAATGAGATGCACAATGAGAAACGAATACTACGAGCTTTGCTCCAACCCCAACCCGCAATACGTTCACTACAATCATGGCTGGTGGTGCACAGAATGTACCAATCACCTATTTGAAATCGACGAACAAACGGACCATACAGGCGAATGGATCGAAGTTACTCGTCAATGGGCCGAGATTGCACTGCATTGCCTGTGGAACGGCCTTATCCAGTTAGGCAGCGCCGTCGCAACAATGATTGTGGGGCTAGCCTGGATCTTATTTTGCTTTATTGAAGGAGTCGAAAGTGATACCAGAATTTACGAACAACAACTCACAGAAAAAGATGGTCTGGGACGAAAGGCGCGAGATGGCTTAAATAGCAGTTATGGACAATTGCTCAAAGAGAGACACTATTTAGTTAAATCAATTGATGAATGCAAAAGCAATTTAGCCAAGGGTACCTTTGTCGCAATGGAGAAAAGCTACAAAGGACCAGAGCAAGATTTTGTAGAACGTGGCGCCAAATCACACCCGCAAAGCTCTCGAGTCGATCAAGATGCATTACAACTGGAGGCATATTTTTCACGCCTTGGCGAAGTCGAAGAGCAACTCAGCGAGCTGGAAAGCGAGCTTCGCATCCACCGAGGGGTCTGAAATTTTTGCAAAATTGAGAATTGAACTAATCTGCAATGAAAAAGTTCAATATTTTGAATCGGCCAAAAGATTGTCTAAGTCGAAGTTTCAAAATAGCAGCGAAATTCCAAACGAAATTTCGCTGCTATTTTGAAACAACAAAAACCGAATATTATCCAATTCTGCCCATAGGTTAATTTTGCTCGAAAATCCAAAATTTCTAGACAGCAAACCTAACGTTCAGCATTTTTCGCTAGTCTACCTTGCGATCAGCAGTTGATTTGAGAAAGTCCTGGTACTGCTTTAGAGTAAGTTGATAGTCAGGACTATTTTGGTCCATTAAATCAGCCTTCATTTTAAGAGTCATGCGAAAAAACTCTCCTGCCTCAGCATCCAAACCTTGAGAGCGGCACAATGTAGCTAAATTGTTGAGGGCTCGAGCGACCACGATACTTCCAGGCCACGCCTCATTAGCCTCATGGATCACGCAATGGCGAAATAGCTCAACGCTCTCATCAAGACGACCTTGCTCAAATTTGACTGAGGCTAGACTCATGAGCTTTAGAGGTAGCGCCGACCAACGAAGTTGATCCACTGCATCAAGACGAGAACTACTACCCAACTCACTGCGTCGGTAATGATCCTGCGCCCGCTCAGTATCGCTCATTCGAGCAAAAGCTAGGGCAAGACCGAAGTGAGTCAGGCGGGTGTAAAGGTGCTGATTATCGAGATTTTTGATGTAGGTATGCAGGGATGCCTCAATTAGCGGAATGCTCTCAGCCTCACGACCAGTCATAAAGTACAGGCCAGCCAGAAAATTACGGTGCTTAGATGCGACCAAAGACTGACAACCAAACTCATTTTCGACCAAATCCAATGCCCGCCGATAAAAATTCTCGGCCATAGCAAACTGGCCACACAGGCGACAGGCCACACCCATGCGATGCAAAGCCGTTAAATCGGCTATGGTCGCATCTTCGATCAGGCTTGGGGCGAAAGCTGCGAGATGCTGAAAAAAAGCAGTTTGCGAAGGCTGCAATTGCAACTCAGCAGAAGCACTAACAGCAGACGTACCAATAGTAGATGCAGTAGGCTGGATAGCCAGCAAACTATTAGGGCTGTTCAACATCTCCTGCGTCTCTAGAAGGGTTTCTGCAAAAGCATCGACCATACATACCCTCGTGTATCTGAACTAGCCAAAAGTTTCAATCAATATTCACTTCAACTATCTTACTCTTGCCATCGAAATCAAATTAGATACAACTTGAAGGCAAAGTAAAACAGAAATGCGAGCTTTCCACTTGGTACCCACTTAAATAGACCGATTTGAACTTAAGTCCGACAATGCTAGAAGGATAAGGGGATAAAGACTTAAGGAGGATAAAGGCATAAAGGGACAAGTGGTAAGTATTAGAGCGAGCAATCAAATTGATTTATTAACGACAGCAAGGTCATTGATTCAAGGCACTCAGTTCAGGAGAGTATAATCGAATAGTTGCGTTGCCATATGGCTAAGTGATCAACATAGCCTATTGAGTTTGAATTGAGAAAAATCCAGCTAACTGCTTTCCAAAAATATTCGACATCATTGCTTATCTTGGCTATCTGCTCATTTGGCGGAGCTAAGGCAGAGGCCTCCGAACAGGCATTATTTCTCAAGCAAAAATCTCTGATGCTTGGTCGCACCGAACTTCTTTACTGCAAAGACGGAATTAAGTTAGACCTATACGAGAAGTCGCAGCTAATACTAATGAGGCCGCCTCTATGGCAGGTACAGCTCTGTCATACAGGCAACAAACTCTACTGGGAAGGTGATGCCAAAGGCTTCAAATCTAATTTCAATAGTACTTGTGCAATATTTCGCCCCGGCGATCCCAGTGCCCTAAAGCCTGGTGCATCGACAAAATCGGAGCAAAAAGGTTTAGCCTGTATAAAATACAATTTGACTGGCCAGAAATTTGCCAATCAAGCAAACCTTCATAGCTGGCAGCGGCTATTGGTTCGCGACGGGTTTCTCTGGGCGCTGCCTGCTAAGGAAGTTCCTGCATCAGCAACTAGAGTTCTCAATCTCTGCTTTGCTGCTCCGGTTGCCCCTGGCATTCCCCTAGCGCTGACCGTATTCAACAATGGCGGCGCCCATTCCGAAGAGGTAGAACTCTTGGGCGTCCAACACAAAACCGTATCAGCAGCAGATTTCAAAGTACCAAGCTCGTACAAGAGAGTAAGCAAGCCCGAGCAAATTATTAATACGAAGGCCCTAGGCGAAGATTTTGCTGAAATTTTCAAATAAGCTAGCCAGTTTGAAGTAAGGTAGCCAAATTGATCTATGGCTGCTACTCAAAATAACATTGCAAAGCAGTAAATCACTGCTTCAGCCAAGAGAACAATTAGAACATACAGTTCGAACCTAGAGTTAGAAACTATGGCATGACCCCCGTTCAGTAGACAGTTGGTTGGAAAAAAATGCTCCTGGTGACAAAATGTCAAAAGGAGAACGAAAATGACAGGTAAGAAAAAGACTAAGCCCGAGTATTCATGGACATTCAGAAAGAATGCAGTAGAGCAGGTC
>CALRQI020000014.1:0-131333 GCA_943370275.1 bacterium Ga0077546
TAAGTGGCGTAAACTCTAGCAGCGTCGACTTCAGAGCGCATGCTTATTGTGGTTCCAATTCTACCGGCGCTTATTCCATTGGCTTGGAAGGGGGCATTAGAGTTCACCGCATTTGTTAGACCAATCGCGATTTTCTCTAAGGTATCGCCTGCCTGGACTGTGTAAAAAGCATAGTTGTAATCATTTTTCACCCCGAGAACATCGCCCGCAGTGACTGTCCCGCTTACAGTGAGATTAACAGTCATGTTGCCCCGATCTCGTGAAATATTGATCGGAAGATTATTTATTCCTTTGTAATTGGGCCCGTAGTAACTGGCATAAGTCATGTAGGTTGGAGCTGTAAGCTGCAATGGATGAGCAACCCACTGAGTTGAAGAAGCTTCCTGATAGGTATTAGTATCAAAAGTCCATTTCATCAACTCGCAATGGGTATAGACGTGATTTGCTGGATCATTTGGATACATCGACAGGGCATGGCGATCCCAAATGTAAGTGGTTTTTCTTTCGTCGATCCAGTTCTCGATTACATACGCAGTTCCATCTGGATAAGTCATTCTCAGACCAACCGCAGGATAGACATCAATGCCAGGCACATAGTCGAGGAAGGCTGTGGTACCGTACGGGGTGGTCATCTGGCTAATGAAACTAGAAGTAGTGTCATATTGAAAAGCTGATTTTAACGAGACCACATCAGTGATCGACAAGAGATTGCTAGTACTTGAATCGTAAGCAAAAGAACAACTGCGGGCAAAAGGATCAGCTATTGATGCAATTTTGTAGAAGCCAACATTGCCAACGGTGTTTGAGACATAGGAGACCGTGCTTACTTGCCCAATGGCATCGGTGATAGTGGTGATGCGGAAGTTTGCGTCGTACTGAATTGCGACAGTATTTCCTTGAGGGTCTTTCACCTGTGTCATGAAAATTCTGGCTGGTGAGCTTGAGTCTGGCTGGTTATAGACTTGAATGCTGCCGTCTTTCATTCGTCGTTCATAGACACCACTGCCCATGTTTACGAGGAGTGCTTGAGACAGAAAGTCCGGCGAGTAAACGCCACCGCTAGGGGCATAGACCTCTGTACCACCCTCTCTAACTCTTACAGACGCAACACTGGTGCTGGGATCTACGGTCAAGTATGAGAGCCAGTTGAAGTTCCAGTTTTGGCCAAGATTTGTGAATGTAAATGTCGATGGTTGATCTGTCTGTTTGTGATTGTAGACAAATTTAAAATTGATATCTGGCCCGATTGGCGGGGAATACTCCATCGGGGTGTCTCTGATTCGAAGAGAGGCAAGCATGCTGTAGGCGTCTGCTACAGCCATACCCTTCCCGCCTTTCTCGCAGCTGGGGCCGTCCGTTGGGGCATCTGGTGTAGTGTCCTTACCTGATCTGCCGCTCGCATTGCCTTTCCCAAAAACAGTCTTTGCTTCTTCTTCAGTCAGCGTGCTCCAGCCAGTTGGCAGGGGCTTATCTGTGGGCACCAGAAAGTAACCGTCTGTCTCTTGCTCCAAAGCCTTTGCCGTTACCCAAAGCTGGCCGTCATTATCAAAAGTTGGGTCTTTAAGGTGATAAAGCCCATTGTCTTTATTGGCAATGCATGCAAAGTGATCTACGCTCCAATGCATTACGCTAGGAACTATAAAAGCAGCGCCTTTAGAGCGTTTTGCGTATTGATATTTGAGGCCAACTTGATCCGACCATTTCATCAATTGCGCCAAAGTGGTGCCGTTGATTGTAGACTCTGCTTTTTCAAGAATTGGATTTACTTCAGGCTTAGCCTTAGTCAGGTTCAAGACACTATTTAGAGCCAACGGGCCACACTTGAAAGAAATCCCAGGGGCGTGCTCCATGCTCCACAGACCATCTTTAGCACTCTTTACTTTTTGCTCGGCTGAACCGAAGAATGCCCGGCCTTTCACTAGAGCAAGATATTTCTTCAGCTCATCCTTTCTGCCAACTCTTGCATCTATTATGAGCAGGCTAGAAATTGCCTGATTTGCCACAGCGGCCTTGTCTCTGTCAACTTCGTTCTTTGAACCTTCCCAGGCTTTGAGAAAGAGCGATAGAGCCTCAGATAAGTAGCCACATTTAAACTTGATCTCGGCTAGATTTACCTGTACAGATGGCACCCAGCGTGAGTTTGGATAATCTGAGACAAACTTCTCGAATGGTGCCAGGTTCGAGGCAAGATCTGTTGTGACGTCGAGTTTCGAGTCGTTACTTTTGACATTAGTTGAATCTTTTCTATTCTTGAAGCTCTTTATCGCAGAGGCTAATGCTTCGTTCTCACCAGACACTGCGCTGATAGACATCGGTACGAGCGGTTCTTGAAACACTCGCGCGGTAGTTAACTCAAGGTCGGTTGGATCTGCTGAAAGCTTAAGTTCAGGCTTGACGATCTTTACTGAACGCGGCCCTGTCTTTACTTGGACATTTGCGGGTGGTGGTGCCGGGGTATCAGGGTGGAACGGAATCTCTGGCATGGCCAAAGCAGCAAGAGGGGTCGTCGTCGAGATCATCAAAAGGGTAAGACCAACAGCAAGCAGCCGTGCGACAAATCTTGAGTCTTTGGAAGCAAGCCTGTGATGCATTTTAAATCCGTGATTCATTCTATTGATTCTCTCTCGCCGTCAACGAAGATAGTTACTGTGGAATAGCTGTTGTAGGTAGTTGCAAATTGATTTGAAGTGCTCTTGTATCTAAAGCATCTGGAGCAGGCCATTTCGTGGCATCAAGAGTATAGGTAGCCGTTGTTACCGTGCTGCTAACACCATTTGCAACCACAAGGCATTTCAGAGTCTGTGTGTAATTTATCCGCACCGGCTTTGAGTAAACCGGCGAACTAGTCGTTGGCGTTGTCCCATCCAAGGTTATGAAGCCCGTTCCGTTGTAAGGCACAGCTACAGCCACTTCTGTTGGCTCAGCTAATGTGCTTGTGCCAACGCTAAATACAGGAGCCGCAGTCGCTGTCGCTGTGGTGAGCTGATAGCGATTGAATAGATAGGCTTGAATATTTTTTCGTTCAGTCTCGGTCACGGCACGACTATAAACAAGAAGCTCGGCTAATTCGCCATTCCAGAACGTGGTTACTGTATTGTTGGCACCAAGAATATTCTGAGTCCTGGCCGTGTTGACTAGGTTCTGTACTGTGCCAGATATCTTGCTCTCGCCATTCACCGAAATACTGGCGCTGGCAGCGCCAGTGTGAACGGCATCCACAAGCTGAAACTTGCCAACAGTGATGCTGCTAGTGGGCGTAATGACATTGCTTGCCGTGGTGGCATTGTAAGCATTAAGCCTTACTTGTGTATTGACAGTCTCAAGACTAACCAAATTTGATGGTCCAGCATTTGAGGTGGCAAATAGTGTCTTGGTAGCTGTACCGACAGGCTTTATGACTGCAAAGATTGAAAAACCTGAAGTCAGATCTGTTAGCTGATTGGCGAGTGAGTAATTTCTCGATGTACCGTTGAAGGAAGCAGAAGGGTAACCATTTAGAGCAGAAGAAACAAGAGTGGCCTGACTGGCAGATGTTGCTTGAGTGGCATTGTTGGCCGGAGCGACACCAGACAAATCGCTCCATTGAGTAAGATTTGAACCGCTCAAAACTGTTCCAAAATCGCCCTTTAGCCATAGCTGCAAACTTGTCCGTGGAACAGGTAACGTGTCTGGGTCAGACTGAATGTTCGCGGTAGTGACGGTGCTCGACACCCCAGACAAATCAGCAATCGCCTTAATGGTTGCCGTGCTACCGATGGCAACTGGGGATACATACGGCGTGCTAAATGTGGTCGGATTTGCTCCATTCGTCGTATAGTAAAAACTTGCGCCCGGGTCACCAGTGATACTGAAAGTGGTTTGTACCGTTGACTGAACTCCATTTGCAGGAGTAATGACTGGCGGATTAGTTGCCAGTGCCGCGTTGGACGTATAACCTAACAAAAGGCAAAATGCCAATGGGAAAATTCTCAAAGGGCTTTTGAATTTTTTTTGCATTCGAAGTCTCTGCCTGAATTTATCGGTGAGCGCGCTTAAATCAGATCGAACCTCATAAAAAAGGCACGAATCAGATTTAAAAAGGCGCTATAAATCACTGCCTGAAACGACAGCCATTTACCCATATACGAGGGATTCCAGAGACACCGTTTGATGAATGACTTAAGATTAAAGGTTGCGCAAAAGGCAAGACCTCAGAGCAAAAGCAGCTCAGCGAATTTCTCTGCCGAGAGTTTAGGTCAGGGTCTACTAAATTGTCTACCGTTTTATCATTAAATCTCAGAAGAGAAATACTCGAAAAATAAGATACCTTTGTCCTGAATGAGAATGGCATCTTAGGGCCCTCATCCCCCTAATCAGCACTCAAGGTCCCGTTCCGTTACGCCTTTGACTTTGAACAAAACAAGACGGAAATGGATTGTCGCTAATCCTCAGATGCTGGTGCATGCTCCTCTATGAAGGCAAGAGCTGTACCAAAAGCATCATCGGCCACCTTTGTATCTTCAAATGTATAGTGGTCGCCCTCAGCAAGGCGGACAAATTTCTTGTCTTTGGTAGCAAGATTCTTGAAAACACTCTCTGAGCCGATCAGCTTCGATTCACCGTCCTTATCGCCATGAACAATCAAAACAGGCATTTCCTTAATAGCCTTGGCCATCGCTTTGGTTTTATACATAAAGAATTGGCAAGCCACCATCTCACCAGAGGTAACATCCATTCTCACCATGTCATCTTCGCTCAGAGCGGCTTTTAGTTCTTGCTTCGGTGTAGCTACATCCATAAGTTTTTCGCCCAAACCAAAGGCATGCTTGGAGCCTACGGCCATACCAACCCCAACATTGACGAAGTTATTGACCGATTTGAAGTGATCGCCGCCAGGAGCAGCAGAAATGATGCCGTTGATCAAAGTCGGATACTTGCTAGCAGCCTGCAAAGCCAAAGCGCCGCCCATGGCCTCACCAAGAATGAATACTGGCACTCCCTCATGCAGTTTGCGAATCTCTTCACAAGATCCTTTTACATCAGCTAAGGTCTTAGCCAGGTCCATTTTGCTGTCTTTCCGGTCAATCTCGCGCCAGCCACCGAAACCGCGCAGGTCGATGGCATAGACAGCGATATTTTTTGCCGCCATACGTGAACCGAGGTCGTCAAACACACCGCTGTAGAGCCCTAGCTCATGCAAACAAAGCACCACCGCTCTAGGCTTCTTAGCGGCCCAATACAGTGCCGGAGGATTGCCAGGTACCAGCCCGACCTGCGTCCCCTGCAACTTTCTCTTTTTACGCTTAGAACCATCGGCATGCTTCTTTGAGAATGGCCAGAAAGCCTGTGCAGGCGAGGAAGTACTGATGCTAAGTGGAACGGCTGCAACCATGGCCAAAACCAAGCTAGCAGAAAGAAATTTAGATGGAACTACTCTAATTGGCTCACGTTTTACCAATTCCATTTTAAAAAAGTTAAGCGTAACCATCTTCTTCTCCTAATATTGCACTCTAGTTTACTTTGTTTCCAAACTTTCTATTGCTCTCCAAATCGGCAGATTCTGCAGCGGATCGCGGATTAGTAGCCTTACAACCCAATTGAGGAGCATTTGTCGCTTGCAGCTTTGGCACCACAACTGGTGCTTGAATCTGGGTACGATCTCTTAGCACTTCTTCTTCTACCCGATCGCGCAAATAGACAAAGGCTTGCTGCAATGTTGTCTCTTTACCATTGAGAGAAAGCCCCTCAATTAAACGTCTGGTGAAGACGCTATTAGAATAGCGCTTTGACTCCCAAGAAATCTGATCAGCTTGACTGGCGGCCACCACAACCTGCCCTGGTGGGGATGCCAGAACTGTTTCGCCGATGTCACGAATACGATAGAGTGACTTTCCACCGACCGCGGTAATTTCTTTCTCTAGTTCTTGAGTAGATTCAGATTCAGATTTAGATTTAGATTCACCCTTCTCAACAGCGGCAGCACCACTATGACAAACATCGAGAAAGACGCAAATGCGATCACTGTGAACTAAGTCTTTTAAACCAGCTAAAAACCACTGCATGGGAATACCGGAAAAAACAATATTATGAACATTGCCTTCATAGGGCACAATAAAGTTAGTGCCACCAACCTGGCTAGCTGCCTGAGTGCCATGGCTAGAAATATAAACAACCGCCAGATCGTCTGCTTTCACCACACGCTTCATCCACTTATCACCGAGCAATGCCACAATATTTGCTCTAGTTGCCTCATGATCTGTAAGTAGTTTGACATGGTCGGCTTGGAAGCCAGCTTGATTAACCAGGAAGTTTCTAAAGTCCACAGCATCTTTGGCGGCAAATCGCAAATTGAGAGAAGCGTCTTGAAAGCTACTAATACCCACAACCAGAGCCCATTTATCATGAATTGGTTTATTGTAGATAATGCTTGAATTAGCAGCTAACTGTTCAGCCAAATTTTTGTTTTTCTCTTGCTCGAAAAACAAGCCTTTTTGCATGCTCTCAATTGACCGTGCTTTTTCAATCAACGGCTTGGCTTCGGCTATTTTGTCTTGAGCGATGAGAATCTTGCCTAGAGATTCAAGATCACGAGCGGTAAGTAGACTATCTTCCCCACTAACAGTTTGGTCATATTGAAGAAGTCGTCGGGCATACTTCTCAGCCTCAGCCAGTTTAGTTGGTTGGGTCTGCAAAATATCTATCAATTCACGCTCAATCAAAGCCACATAGCTATGTTGCGGCCCAAGATTGCTCTCTTCAATACTTAAGGCTCGCTTAAGTAGAGGTTCGGCTTCAGTAGCTTTATCGGCTGCCACGAGAAGATCTGCCAGATTGATCAAGTTCTGTGCCACCAGGGGGTGGTCGGCGCCAAAGTTCTGCTCGCGAATATCAAGACCAGAACGTAGAAGGCTTTCGGCCTTGCTATAGTCGCCCATATTGCGGTAAAGAAAGGCTAAATTATTCATACAAGTAGCAGTTTCAGGATGCTTGTCGCCTTTCAGGCGAGTGCAAATCTCAAGGGCCTCCTTATAAGCATGCTCCGAGGCACTGTACTTGCCCTGGCGTAAATAGAGCTGGCCGATTGTACTAAGATCTACCACCACAGGCAGTGACTCTCGCCCCGAGTTGGCTAGGTCAATATCGAGAGCCTGCTTCAGACTCTTCTCGGCGGCATGATAATTGTCGCTTTCCAAATAGGCCTTGGCCAAAGTAGTCAAAATAGAACTGACTGAAGAATCGTTGCCTTTCGCTTCTTTTAAGCGCAGACTAAGAGCTCGCTCTAACAGACTAATAGCAGCCGGCGCTTGGTCAATATCTAACAAGACTTTGGCCCGCGCAGTTAGCGCCGCCGCCAACTCTAAGCTATCGCCCCATTGTTCCTCAACCAGAAGTAATGCCTGCTTTGATCGCTGATCAGCCTCGGAATGCTTTCCCTGCCGTTGATAAAGAGCAGCAACATTAGTCAAGTCACGAACCAAGCTGCTATCTTTGGCAACACCAACCTTCTGCCTGGCTGTAATAGCGCGCAGGTAAAGCACCTCGGCCTCACTGTACTTACTCTGTAAGAAATAGCAGTCGGCCAAGCGCTCAATGCTGCCAATCAAATGACCGGCCTGATTGGCACCTTTGAAACCCTTTTCGTTGAGCTGCAAGGCTTCTATTAGAAGCGGTTCGGCCGCAGCATAGTTAGCCGCCTTTAAGGCCACCATAGCTTCTTCGGTGAGTTCCTGAGCCCTGGAGCCGCTGGCACTTTTGAAAGAAGAAGAAGAAGAAGAAGCTAAAGCCGAACTAGACACACTATGGTACTCGCCAGCTAGCGGAAAGACTAGCAAGGAGAGTAAAACGGAGGCTAAAGAACGGTGTAAGTTCACTGGCATTGACTACGACGTTAAGATTAGAGCTCTAAGGCCTATATAAATAGCTTGATTAAATGGATTCATTAAATGGCTTCCTAATTGGCGCAATTCTATCAATGTATTGCCCATACGCGTTGAGATTGTCAATTAGGAGGTATTATCGAGAAATGTTTATTACCCCTTATTCTCCAGCCGAACCCTGCATCGCCGTTCAAAGAAACAGGGCGTACTTTGATTTAGTCAAGGCTATCAATACTGTTTGCTACTTTTCTCTTATTTGGCTGACCTACAAATTTCTAAGCCATCAGCTTGACTGGCAACTCTCTGGTGGTTGTGTGCTGGTAAGCGGCTCGTGGTTAATTTTGACCAGAATTAAAGTCGACCATCTATTGCAGACCTATTTTGACGTACTTTCACGTATCGAGCTGCAACTACCAGTGGTGCTTGGTTTGAGCCTGAGCCTACTGGCCCTATTCGCCAAGGCGCTGCATCCGCTTGTGCATGCCCTCGCCCTTGCCGAAATAGCATGCTGGATTTACTTGTTTATGCTGTACCGTCACAACAAGGCCCGTTTCAAGAAGCAGGGCTATGGGCCAGTGCCGTTAAATACCATTATTAATCCACCAGCAGAGCTTTTACGGGCGGGCGATTTGTTGCTCACCAGTGGCAACGTTGCCAAACGACTGCACGAGAGCGTCGGTCATGCAGAAGTAGTGCTTGAAGACGCAAACGGAGCCAAGATGCTACTTAGCTCCTACATGGATAAAGGCTGCACCCTGCACCAGTTAAGCGATTTAACCGGCCCCGACTATGATGGCAGTTATGTCGGCCTGCACTTGCAAGAGCCCTGGTCAGACGAGCAAAGAGCCCGTGCTTTTGCCATAGCCCAAGAAATGGTCAAGAGTAATCGCCTCTGGGCCGAAGCCGAAAATATCAGAGTGCTCAAACGCATCAATTTCTTTCCCTTGCCAGAGTGGCTTAGCTCAAAACTCAAGCAATTTTTTCATGCCAGTGGCTACGACTGGTTCGGTACCTTTATGGGGCGGATTGCAGCGGACCGCTGGACTTGCATAGGCGCAGCGGTGGAACTCTACAGACGCATGAATGTGCCAATTAACCACTATGGCACAGGTCTACTAGGAGTTGGTACGACGCTACTTGACCCGATCATGCCAGTGCGCTTTCTGGCAGACCCAGCCTTGAACCTGATCGAAAAAGATCAGGCTGCAAATTGAGAACTAGAGTGGCGCCCGTAAAGCTTCGGTATAATACTGATTATTCTGTTTCCCATAGAAGGTGCATATGACTTGCCAATCGAACGACAGCAACGCAGCAGAAACACCAATACTCTCTAGCTTAAAAATTGCAGCACCATGCAATGCTGATTGGGATAGCATGGTGGGAACAGAACGAGAGCGCTTTTGTTCGAGTTGTGAACTCAATGTCTACAATATCTCATCGATGGGCAGCCTAGAAGCCGAGAGATTTTTAGCGGAGCGAGCCGGAAGCAAAGTTTGCGTGCAATTTTTTAGACGCAAAGATGGCACCATATTAAGTGACAACTGCCCCAAAGGTCTTCGCGCAGTGCGCGATCGCAGCAAACAGCTTTTAAAATTAGCAAGTAGCTTCGTTGCTTTACTTGTTAGTAATTTTGCTGCGGCTCTAGCCAATGAACCAGTCAAAGCAAAGCCTATAAATTCAAGTTCTAGTGCAAGTTCAAGTTCCAGTCCAAGTTCAAGTCCAAGTTCAAGCGCCAGTCATGTAGAAAGAGGGGAGCCAACTCTAAAAACGGATGGGCAACCTGAGCAACGACTGATGGGCAAGCCCAGTATGAACGGCCTTAATACCAGCACAGTTAGCCCCGTGCCAAGAAAAGAACTATTGCAGAAAAAGGTAGCAGAACTTGAAGCTAAGCCCCATGGCAGCGAAGCGGCAAAGTCAGAACTTGCCAATGCCTATATCGAATTAGCTCACAGCCAAAACTCTTGCAACAACTTCAAACAGGCAGCCAGCGATTTTTCACAAGCAGCCAAGTTATTGAAGAAAATGAAATCACAAAAGCAGCTCTATGCCAATGTACTGCTCAATCAGGCCGCAGCCCTCAAGCGAGACAATCGAACAAACGAAGCCAAGGCCCTAGAAGATGAGGCCGCAAGATTGAGCAAGAACAAATGAAATCAGATACTTGCTAGTGGCTTAAAGGCCAAGAAAGTCTTTGATCTTATCTGTGGCTGAAACTTTTGGTCGGTAAAACTCTCCCGTCCAATTCTGGTTACCAGTGGCGGCACGACTTGACTGTGAAGCACCAGCCATTTGATAGAGAGTGGCAATCAATGCACGACATTCAGCCGTTGCACCTTTTCCGTTTACAGCTAGTGCCTGCGGAACGTATGCTCCTTTGGCCCCACTAGTAGTATCACCCGCACTAGTCTTGTTAATATTGCCGACAAAGCGCGCATACTCCGGACTGAGACTGTAGCCAGCTAACAATGTCTGCGGCTGGGCAAACTGAGCCGCCATCTCATCAAGGAGAGCCTGCTGGGCGTTAAGATCCCAGGCTAAAACCTGTCTTCCTTCAAACAGTCGATTGAGCTGAATTAGCATCTCACTGAAAGACATAGCATTAAAGACAATAGACTGATTGAGGCCGTGTTCTTCAATCAATTGACTGGCAATTTCGTCTTGCGGCTTAAGTACACCCTCAAACAAAACTTTGCCCCCAGGCGAAAGCACTGACATAGAGAGCAGCTTAATCGGTGAAGAAATCATGTTTGCAACAGCTACATTCAGACGAGTCACCTTGCTGGCAAAAACCAGCCAATCAGTAGAATCAATTAGGTAACGAGACCATATGATTGACTTATTGCGATCGGATGGATTGGGGTGATCAAGATTGGAATGACTTGGTTCAGATTTGGCTGAATGCATTAGACGCTCTCAGAAATTAGGTAACTTTTACTGCTCAGCATTTGGAGGTGCTGGAAGACCATTATTTTAGCTCTTACAGCCCCAACGAAGATTAACACTTTACAATTAAGTGCCAGTGCGAAAGGTTTAAGACAAGGCCTATTTATTTAGTTTGTAGAGCCTACGGATACTCTCTTTGTCGCGCTCCGTAAGCTCTGTCGAGCATGACTTCCAATACATTACATCTTGACCACCGGGTGAATGACCCAGGCCAAGAACATGACCAAACTCGTGCATGAACAGAGTATAAAGTTGAGTTTTTGCAAATGAAGTCATCTCTTGATTCTCGATTTTGTCGAGGGCCCCTTCTGCTCGAGAAGCAAAACCATTGTAAGAAGGGCAGTAAACTCGCACATGCGCACGTTCTAGAGCCCTCTTGTTGTCTTTTTCGTAGATAGCGCTGGTTCTTCCGGCCGAGCCATAAGGAATGTCGTCATAAGAAGTAACTCTTTCTATATAGACATCTGCGCTATCCATATCAGATACATAAGTGAGCGAAATTGGTGAATCTTCGTATTTGCTCCATTGCTCCATAGCTTTAAGCATAAGCTCACGAATCGAGCCTCCAAAGCCATTGCTAGCTGAAGTTTCAACAAAAACTTTCAAAGGGAAACGACTAGCTCGCCAAAACGAATTTGGCTCAGCTTTTAGATAGTCTCGGTCTGAGGCTGGACTCTTGCGGCGACTTTGAAGATTGTAAGTGATGTCATCGATAGTCCAGGTAACAATGTCAATTTGCTCTTGATCCTTTTCATCGCGCAAATGCTTTTGAAATAGCTTCCGGGCTTCGCTAAAATCACGTTTGGCCTCAGGATATTTGCCCAGCAAATCAAAGCTAATTGCTCTGGCCTGATACCAATCGGCTAGAGGCCTTGGTAGGGGAGAAGGAAATTCAGCAATCAATCGACCGTAGTACTTGCTTGAATCTTCAACGGCTGAGAGATTGCCAATCATTGAAGTTACCCAAGCAAGCTGCCAGAGAGTTGCCACCACTTGCTCACGGGCCTGATTCAGCTGCTCTTCAACAACTTGTTTCTTCTGATCAGATGTTTGCGCCAAAGTTTTTTCACGCAATAGTTTCTCTTCTCGCAGATGAAGCAGCGCCTTATCACTTGCAATGGCTTGATCGTAGTGCTTACAAGAAATTGCAGCATCGGCCAAACCTTGCAGAGCATCTTCAAACTGACTCTTAAAATCAGGATTGAGTGCATTGCTAGAATCAGTTGCCACGGTAGTTAAACTAGCTATCAACTGCGAAAAATCGAGGGCTTTAGCTTGCTCAAAACCTTTGGCAAAACTCTTTCCAGCCAGAAGCTGCAATGTCTCTACATAGAAGCGACAGGCCGCCTCGCCTCTGCCACCAATTATCAAAATTCGGCCTAGTGTACCTCGCAGATTAATGGCATCGACGCAATCTTTGCCATTCTTCTCACGAAGCCGCAAGGCTTCTTGCATGTAGTGCTCAGCCTCTTGCAAATCAGAAGACCAATAAAGTGTTTCGCCCAGGTCATAACAAATTGACCCTAGCTGCTCATCAGAATCAGGGAAGTAGCGGCGGTTGATCAAATAGGCCCGGCGAAAGAGATGAGCAGCCTGACTGAGATTGCCATCAATTTTACAAAGATAAGCGGCGGTAATAAGTGAATTTAGACCGCGGGCAATTCTCTTTTCGCTAGCAGGTGTTATGTTGCTGGCCACGGCACCTTTCACCATCTGTTTGCTCTTCTTTAGGTCTGATTGATACCAATCAGCTTCTTTCGAGTCAGTTTCATTTATATCAGTTTCATTCAAGTCAGTTTCATTCAAGTCAGTTTCTACAATGCCCATATACTGACTAAGTAAATCGGCAGTTTGCGGTCTTTCAATTTTTGATATTTGCTTTAACCGTTCAATCACCTGGTAAAAATGATCTTGCGCCAATTCTGGTTGATCTAAAGCGACAAGAGTGTTCACCAGAGCCAACCTGCTATCAAGTGCCCGCAGAAGTTTGTCGCTCATGGTCTTCTCTTGTAGCTCAAGGGCCTGTTTGAACTTCTCTTGCGCCTCCTCTAAATTGCCCTTCGCTGAAGCAGCAGCACCTAGCTGATAGAGTGTCTCTACTTGCTGTTCGGTAGGAGTTTTAGCTGGCACTGGCCCATCAGGTTCAAGTAAATTAAGTTTGTCAGCAGCCCGCTCTAAATAATGTGCCGAGAGACGATCACCAGCTCGCTCAAAGCGCCTGGCGAGATCAATGAGTGCAGACGCAGAACTTGTTCTATCGCTCCTGGCGGCATCTCTCCTCTCTTTCTGCAGCTTTGCTAGTGCCGATGGCAGAGGTGGTTCACGAAGAAGTGCAACCAGACTGGCTATTTCTTGTTTAGCCTCGACCTTTTGTTGCAACTGCAAAAGCACAAAAATACGTAAAGCCCGATTGCCTCGGTCATTCTTAAAACTAGAATTCAAAGAGCGCTCACTATTCTTCAAGCTGAGTTTGAACAATCGCTCTTTGGCCTTGGTCTCACAGCTGTTCAAGGCTGCGAGCAAAAAACTCTGAGCCATATAGTGGTCAACAACTGCCTGATTGAAAGATGTCTGCACCGGCGAATAGGAAGCGCTAACGCCGAAATCTTCAGCCGACAGTGCGGCATCCCAATTAGTGATTGCGGCGTCTGGCCCAAAGAGAAAGCTGTCATGAGACGCCAGAGCAGGCTCAAAATTATTGACTAAAGTAGAAACTACAGCAAACAAGAGCGCGAATTTCTTAGACCATCGTCTAGAGAAGGTTTCCGCTCCTTGTTTCAAGCTCAATTCTCCATGGCATAAAATATTGATAGCTCTAGTCTACAGGAATATTGCCTCTCTGCTGTTCGAATATAAGTGATAAAGGTGACCAATGAGCGATTACGGTGCCCAATTTAATTCAGTTGCAGATCTGGTTGCGACCGCCACAAAAGGCCTCTACAACAAAATTGATCACATGCTGTTCAAAGCACTGGTCGCCTGCCTCAAAAGTGAAGATTATCAAGCAGTGAGCGTAGCCATAGACCAACTAGTAAAGGAGAAGAAACTGATCTCGATACCTCCCCTTTACTTTGTCGCCAAAGCCCATCCCAATGAGCGTGCCCGCAAGAAAGCAGAAGTGGCCCTCACTACCTTCAACCAAGATAAACGCATTGCTGAGCTGACCGAAAACAAAGAAATTAAAGTGGCCGTAACTGAACTCATCAAAGAATATGGCAACTACAAGAGCTAAGTCTTTTATTAGCTAATTACGGCTTCTTCCATGGATTTGAACTTTGCTTTTGCGTGGAGCGCATTAGGTTCGAGGCTTGCACGGCCGGAGCAACTTCTTGTTCAAAATAGATGACCTTAAAGTACTGCAAGAATTGTTCTGTTGTGAAGCGCAAGGGCTCGTCTTCGTGATGCGTGTCATGACCATATACTGAGCCAAGAAAAATATGTCCCCTTTGCCGATCGAAACCCGTAAGTGGATAGGGCTTATTGGCTACAGGAGCAGTTCCGGCAAAAGATGAAGTTTCAGGCACGAAATCTGACGAAACGGCAATGACAATACGTTTTCTGGCAATTAGATCAGAAAGTCGCAGAAGGAGGTCTTGCGGTGAGCAATCGGCTGTCACCAGTGTGCCAGTAAAAGCTGCTGTGAGCGTTTCAATAACCTGCGAGGCGCGAGCAAAGCCCTCATTGCGAGGTTCAGCTAGCTTGTTGGCCAATCTATGTTTTTGAGCGAGGTGAATACCATAGGCTTTCTCTAGCAGAGGAAACCAAAAACCATATTTTGCCACCAAGCCATAACGAAGAATTTCTTCTGGCCTTGGAGGCATGACATCAAGGGTGTTACCGTGGGCACCAGGAAAAGCCACGGTGAAGCTGTGATCTAAATTCTCAGATAGAATACGCAGTAATGCCCTTGGTCTAGCTTCGGCCAGTGAACTTACGCCAGCAGCGAAGTACGCATCACCCATGGTACCAAGACGAACAGCGCTGGATTGCAGCGACATTTGCGGATAATCATTGTCAGCATAAAGAGACGGTTTGATTTCGGTGAATCTTTCGGCGCTATTTGCCCCTTTGTTGGAACTAGCTAGAATACCCTTAGATTTAGCATCATCGCCCAATGTATTGGCGCACTGATAGGCAAAAGCCCGGCGAAAATCATCTTGAGTTAAAACAGGCACAGTACTCTGCGAGACAGCCGGCCGCTCACCAAGAATTTTGCAGCCCACAGCATATATCATGCGCACAAAACTCTTCTCAGAGTCACTAAGGTGCTCACTATTTAAGACCGATGACATCTCAGGAAAATCTACATAGCCACTGAAATCAAGATCAACCAGTGTATAAATACGATCAACTGTTGCTGCTAGTTCCGGAGCAAGTACCAGACCAGCAAAGCGCTTATCGGCTCCCAGGTGCAGTGGAACCGGTGTACCTTTTTTTGCTGCCTGGCTCTGTTTTCTGTTCAGTTCATCTGTCGGCCAGATCTCGCTATCAATTTCGTCTATCTGCTTTTTGCTCAAGCCAGCGTGATAGCTCGTATCTTGCGCAGGAGGCGGCTCTGGTTTTACCACCCCCCAGGCACGCAGAGTGTTGGCATCCTGACTGGCAAAAGCAGACTGGTAGGTTGAGGCATCTTGAACTGGTTGAACATTCTGAATCGGCGCAGCGTTCTGGACAGTGAAGGCACTGAGCACCGGTGCAGCATTCTGAATCGGTGCAGCATTCTGGACCGGCACAGTGTTCTCGATGGGGGCAGCATCTTGAATCAGTTCGGCATGTTCGATACTGGCCGCTGTTTGAGCAACACTAGTCTCCAAGCCAAAGGTGACATTTTCAAAAACTGTGGCACCTTGATTGATGGTGGCGGACTGACCAAAGGTAGCATTCTGCTCGATGGTCTCCGGTTTGGCAAAAAAGGCTTCAGCCATAGCCGGAGTAAATACTGATGGTCGATCGCTGTCAATTTGAATATCGTCACGCTGATGCTCCTGGGCCATCTCAGCGGAAGCGGCGCTATAGACAGGGGCATAGTCTAGGTCTGGATTGAAGCTATTACTAGAAGGGCTATATCCAGAGCTAGCACTATAACTAGAATTAGAACTAGAACTAAAACTGGGGGCCTGTGGCGCACCAGAAGGAGAAGGAGAAGTACTAGCAGCAGCTGGGGCCGGAGGTGAAGCCGGTGTCGGCGCATAGGCCGCATACCCAGGAATACTTACCGGCGCCGAAAGCGAAACATCTAGGCCGTAGTTGTACTGCGAATTTCCAGGCTCGTTAACGAAAAAAGAATAGCCAGCGGCCGGATCTTGTCCTAGATCAGGTGCTTGAGCTGGAGGCGCCTTAGCTGCCGCCCTTCTTTTGTCTAGTTCAGAACTATCAGACAAAGACTAATAACCTCGTCCGCCCCCCAACCACCGACGTCCGCCCATGGCACTGTAGCCGTAGCCGCCGTTGAAACCATAACCACCAACCGAATTGAAAGTACCATCCCTAGGAGTATCCCCCCAAGAACAAGCACCCATTTCGCTCTTCAGTTCATTGAATTGATTCATTTGCATCTGATTTTCAAACTTTCGCTGATCTTTGTCATCCTGAACACCCTGGCGTAAGGCATTAATATCAGTGTTCAAGTTTGCGAGAGTATTGGTTTGGCTCGTGCGCAGATTGCTGATGCACTGCTCGAGCTGGTCAATATAAGCCTGCTGTTTGGCCCTGTAGGCGCTGTCTTGCTGCAACCAAGATGTGAGAACAGCCATTTCTCCTGACTTTGCTCCAGCCAAAGAAGGCGATACACCTTTTTTCTGTTTTTCCAGAGCCTGTATACGCTGCTCAGCATAGAGTCTATAGGCATTAGTCTTAGCTTGTTCGGCAGCTAACTTGCTTTCAGCCTCATTCTCAGCGCTTGAGTACTGATTAATCATGGCCTGGTCTGTGTTGAGCATTTCTTGCTCATCATGATAAATAGTCTGGTTCGCTCCGGCTACCTGGGCCAAGACCGGGCTAGAGGACGAAAGGCTTAGCAGCGACAGAGCCACCAGTGCGACCTGACAATATCGAGTTTTCTTGCTATCCATTCTCACTTCTCACTCCCTCCACTTAACCAAGTTATCTATACCCGGCTCAGAAGATTTAACAGCAAGGATATCGCCTTGTTAACGCCCACCTTTACCAAGCAATTTGACCAACTTCACTATTTTTTCGGTCAGCATAGCCTTATCCTCTGGTGAAAGAGGTACGGCCTTGCGGTAATCTTCCAAAGCAAGAGCCCATTGACTCAAACTCTCATGGGCCTGCCCTCTGCCAATGTAGGCATCTCCGTCGGCCGGGCTTAGCTTCACGGCATGACTGAAATCTTCAATTGCCTGGGCAAACTGCTTATTGCGCCGATAATATTCGGCTCGCATCATGTATGAACCAGGATCTTTCGGCCCCAGTGCAACCACGGTTGAATAGTCATCTAGGGCCGAACGATCTCCCAGGGCATCCTTCAACTTAGCTCGTTCGAGATAGCCATCGATAAACTTTGGCCGAGCCAATATGACAAAATTCAAGTCGTTGATTGCCGCCTTGCTATTACCGGCCTTTCGCAGCAGGGCGGCCCGCTCAATCCGAACAGGCACCTCATTTTTGTCGAGCGCCAAACAACTGTCATAGGCGGCCTTAGCCAGCTCAAACTTACCTAAGTCAAGATAGCGGCTGCCCAAAAGGCAATAAATATCGGCAATATTGACAATATTCTCGTCCTTGCCCTCAAAGCGTTCCCGTATCCGGCCGGTTTGAGCGGTGTAATTGAGAGCAACTACTCTCGGTCTTGGATTGAGAGTAGTGATCGTTAGTAGGTCACGGATAGATTTATTCTTTTCACCCAACTCATTGCTGGCATCAGCACGCAAATAGTAAAACCAGGCGTTGCGGGGGAAGGCTTTGACTAAATAATCAAAATCTTTGATAGCCAATTTGTAATCGCTTTTGTTATTGTATGTGATACCACGCAACAGTCTGGCTTTATGAAAATCTGGCTGTTCTTTGAGCACGACTGTTAGTAGCCGGATGGCTTGATCAACCGCTCCACTTTCGCGGCAATCACAGGCCTTGCGAACTAGGGTCTCAATCTTGGCCTTATGAGCAGCATCGGCCGCCAATTTTCTTTGGCCAGCAAGTTTGTATAGGGCGGCAAGATTGCCAAAATCAACTTGCACCAGGGGCACATAAAGTACAGGTTCTTGTGTCTTTACCGCTGCCTCATAATCGACAAGGGCGCCCTTATAGTCTTTTTTTGCTATACGGCAATAACCACGAGTGGTAAGTGCGCTAGATGACTTTGGCTCAATAGCCAGAGCGCGCTCAGCATCACTTTCAGCCTCTGCTAAGCGATCGATTTCTAAATATGTGCGGGCACGAATAGCCAATACATCAGCGTCTTTAGCATTGGCGCGCAAACATACAGCGCACTCTCTAATCAAAGCCTGCTTATCGTCAGTGGCAGTAAGCAAAAGTACTTTCTCAAAACTAGACTTAGTCTCGCTAGCCCAAAGAGGAGCCGAGCCGAAGAATAGAAAAGAGAAGAGAAAAGAGCCTAATACACATACTAACGAGATGGGGAATCTCAATTCTTCCTCGCAAAAGAAAACTATTGGGTTACCACTGTCTCCAAACCGACTACTTTCATTCCCTTGTCCCTTAGGTTAACTCGCGCCAGCTCAGTGAGCAATACCCGCATACGATCATAAGTATCAATATCAAGGCCAGACCAGGCGGGCTGACTGACTTCGGAGGGAGCACACTTAGAAAGATTGACAGACTTACCGTTGATAAAAGTCAAAGTCTTAGAAATGCCACCATCAACGAACATAATCTGCACATTAAGCAACTTCGTTAACCGTTTGGCTTGTAAATACAATTTTGCTGAGCGAGCAAGAATGCCGTAAATCATTTCAACCAGGTCATTCTCATCTATTTCACGCTCAACTACTTCAGTGCCTAGGTCTTCTTCAAGATCTTCTTGAAGAAGTTCTATTTCTGCTTTTTCATGGTTTGGGTCTTCTCTGGCAGCTTCAGCTAAACGCTCTTCCTCGCGCTTGAGAATGCGTTGATAGTTAACTTCCTGCCGCACCATGGCCATACCAATGGCCAACAAACGCCGGGCACTAAGTTGGTTGGCAGAATAACTGGCGATGGGTCCTTCAACAAATATCAGGGCAAAAGCTTTAGCAATCAGTTCGGCGTTTGCCAAGCCCCAAAACAAGTCTAGGGGATAAGTTTCTGTTTGCAATGCTTGAAGCAAATCAAGTAATGGCTTAAACGAATCACTGACAAATGGGCCCAACCTGTGTTCAAGATCTTGCTGCAGACTGACCTGAACAAAATCGTGGCTATAAAAATTGAGCACGCGTCCACGCTGTCTGAGGGCACGGTTATAGGGCGGATCATGCTGCTTGATCAAGTCGGTTTCAAGCAAAGCCGCTTCAAGAGGAGTGTCGACAACTTCTATGGCAATATCAAATATCTGGCTAATCAGTTCTTTGGTCTTTGAGTCTTTCCCCTTTCTTCCGCGGAAGTAGCTATTAACTCTGCTCTTAAGCGAGGTAGCTTTACCCACGTACAAAATATTGCCATCACTATTGAGCATGCGGTAGATACCAGGTTTTGCGGGCAAGTCGAGGCGTTTAAGGCGTTCCATAGGGATGGCATAGGGATTTTTCTTTCCTTTAGCGCTAACCTTTGGTAAAGGCTGACTGAGCCAATCTAGAAGCTGGTCGTCTTCATATACTCCAATAGACTGTAGATCAGCTAGCAATCTCTGCCAAATAAAGTAAGTGGCCTCAACATGGCAAGACGAGCGTTTCATCTCCGTAAGACTCAAACCAAAATAGCCACCAAGAGCGCGAATTGCCCGCGAAGGTAAATCAGGATACAGACGCTTAGCAATCTGACAAGTACAAATAAAACTAAAAGGCAAATTCTGCTCTGGTAGATGTTCGACAAACAATTGCCTGACAAAGGCTTGCTCAAATTGAGCGTAGTGAGCGACGGCGAACTTAACTTGTTTTTGACCACACCCATTGAGGTCTTTCATCAATTCACTCAAAACATCTGCCGCAGGAGAAGCCTCTTGCATTAACTCATCTGTAATTCCCGTGATTTTTTGAATACGAGTTGGCAAAGCTTGTTCTTCAGGCAAACGTATCAAACGACTTTTGATCAAGAGCTGAGAATGAGGTAGCTGACCAGCCACCACCTCCGGCAAAAGCCAGCCCAATTCAAGTATTTGAGCACTCAGAGGAGTAGCGCCAGTGGTTTGACAATCAATAAATAGCAGTGGTTGTTCAGCTAATTTCACTAAGGCATTTCTTCTCATCGGCTTGTTGCCAGAACGACTCAATGTCGGCAATGATGCTAGACGAAACTAGCTCACCGACCTGCTTCTCAAACCAATCAGCCGGCATAGCTGAAGCATACTGCTTTTGAATAAATCTTTGATCCATCAGCACGATCAATCCGCGATCATCACCTGAGCGAATGACACGACCGGCAGCTTGAATAACTTTTGCCATAGCTGGATAAACATAGGCATAGTCAAAGCCATTACCATAGCGCTTCTCATAGTAAGTACGGATTTGTTCTCGCTCGAAGTTGAAATTAGGCAAACCGGGCCCGACAATAATGGCGCCAATAATCATTTCACCAGGGTAATCGACACCTTCTGCAAATACTCCACCCTGAACGGCAAAAACAAGAGTAGGCGAATCTGTACGGCCCAGCGAATCCATAATTTCTTTAGCCTTAGCCTGAGTGATCTCGCTTTCTTGCTTCAATAGCAAGACGGAATTTGGCAATTTGCTTTTTATTAGCTCATAGACACTGCCAAGAAAAGCGAAACTGGGAAAGAAGACAAAATAATTACCGGGTTTTACTTGAACGATACGAGCAATCCCATCAGCAATTTTGCCAAAATTGCGCTCTCTATCTGAATACTTGGTAGAAACCTGGGGAATGATCAAAAGCTTGCGGTGTTCACGGGGGAATGGGCTGGTGTACTCCCGCCGAGACAATTCAGGATCGTCCAATCCCGAAAGCTGCGCAAAATAATCAAACGGTTTGATCGTGGCAGAGAATGCCACCACATGTTCAAATTCTTTATGAGCTAACTTGAGCTTAGCTGAGGCATCACAACAAACTACTTTCAAGGCCTCATCAACACTGCCATCTCTCAATTTATTGCGGGTGTAAAGATGGAAGAACTCATCACCTTCGTAGTCAACTGCATCCATAAAATCATTAAAGTAGTTAACTATGGCCATCAACGGATCTGAACTAGAGCTAGAGCCAGAACTAGAGCCAGTACCACTCTTTGCCTCAGAGGCGGATGCTTCTGAGGCTTTACGAGCGATACGCCGTACCATCAAATCTTGCAGGGCAGGTAGTGCCTCTTCAAACAGTTCTCTTGAGACAGTGAGCTTTGATTCTTTAAAACCAACCATGCGTCCGACATTCGAAATTACAAATTGAATCTTAGACACTAAAGCTCGCGCTTCGACCACCTGGTCAAACGGCAAAGAAGCAAGTTCTTGGGCAAGCTTAGATATAACCGCCGAACTCAGTGTCTTACTATAATAATCAGCTGCCCGCTGTGGTAAGTTGTGGGCTTCGTCAATAACTAAATTGGGCTTCTCACTAAACTTACTGAGAGTATAGGTAAAGCGCCCCAAGGTATTGCGGGGCGAAAACACATAGTTATAGTCACCGATAACCACATCAGCGGCCGCCACCGCATCTAGTGATGCCTCAAACGGACAAACCTCATACTCCTCGCCAATTTTCTTAAATTCATCAGCAGTGAGAGACGTCATCTCAGACATTTTGTCGACTACTTTATGCTTATCCATTTTTGTATAGTAATCACGGGCGTACTGGCAATAGCCTGGATTACAAATCACTTCATCTTTAAGGCACATCTTGGCCTTAGCATTGAGAGTTAGCACCTTAACTGGTGCTCCACCATCCTGCAAACGAGTAATTGCTTCTTGAGCAACTGAATGCTGAGTGTTTTTCGGTGTTACATAAATCAGTTTTTGACCGCGGCGCAAGCTGTCTTGCAAAACCGGATAAATCACACCTATAGTCTTGCCTAGTCCAGTTGGTGCCTGTACAAGAACTTGATGCTTAGTCTCAATATCTTTAGCTAATTCATCAACCAATTCTTTTTGGCCGCGGCGCAAATTAGTGAACGGGAAAACAAGTTTTTCTGATAGTTCCATGCGACGCAATCGCGCAGCCTCTTCGGCCATTACCTCGCTTTCAAGCTCGGCCAAGCGCAGTGCCAGCCAACTTTCATAAGCGTCGATTTTAAAATCGATATCTAGAACTTCGACTTTATCGAAGCTATTAGAGGTAATTAGAAAGCGCGTTAGAGGCACAACATCTTTTTCTAGATATAAGATGTAGGCATAGGTGGCCAGTTGTAAGCAGTAAGGATGCTGAGGATCAATAGCCAGTTTAGAGAGCAATTCACCAGGCGAAGTTGAGCTTTTGATTTCTTCAATAATAGGCACTAAGGCATCAACAAAACCGTCGATCCGACCTGAAACATTGAAGATATAGTGCTCACTCTCAAACTTATGAGCCGACTTTACTTCAGCCTTGTAGATTGGAAAGAGCTTTTGTCTTTCTTTTTGAATTTTGCTATGCAGCTGTCGCCCTTCCGCAGCCAGAGCCAGGGGGCCGCCAAAAAGCTGTCCGTAGCCTGAGTTAACTTCTATGCTTCCCGAAAGCGGGCAAGGCATGGCAAAGTCACGAATTCCTATTGCTACAGTCTTTTTTCCAGACTTTGACACTTTAGACCCATTTATCAGCAGAGCAAACAGCGAAGACTATTTAAATGTTTTACATAAATACGTATGGTAGAACCGATTGTCGCGGCCGTCAATTGTTTGTCATTTTGCAATTTGGCCGATATCGGTCAAATTGCAAATGAAGAAGCTAAAACCTAAGCAGAATCTGGCTAAGCAGCCTATCGTCCACCAAATTGATTAGCGTCCTTTATCTGCTCACCGCAGTGAGTACAGCGCGGGAATTCGCCGTCCCACGTACCTTTTGGGTAGACGTGGCCGTTCAGTTCACAAGGGGAGACTTTCTTGCTAGGAAGAGCCATGGCAAAAGATGCAATTAAGCCTGCCCAGAAGCCTTGAATACCTTTGACAATCTGCACCATGAAAGATTCTTCTTTAGTCTGCACCGACTTTAAAGCTTGCAAATCGTTGCGAGTCATACGCGCGCCATTACGCCGCAGCTGCATGTTTGCAGGGACAGGGCTAGGCTCTTCAGAATCATTCTCAAAACCTGAATTTGACATACGTAATCCTCTTGACACCTAGATATATACCACTTTAATAAGGTTACAGTCTCTCACAGCTAAGGCTCCATTGCCGGTTCTTGACTGGTCGCTCTGCTAAACTTCAGTGATATAAAGCATTACACCGTTTCTTGGGAACGCTAAAAATCATGGGAAAAACAGTCGGAATCGATCTTGGAACAACTAACTCTGTCGTAGCGGTTATGGAAGGTGGAAGGCCCACTGTCATATCTAACGCTGAAGGCGGACGCACTACTCCATCGGTAGTTGCCTTCAATAAGACAGGCGAGCGCTTGGTTGGTCTCTTGGCCCGCAGACAAGCAGTGGTGAATCCAACCAATACAATTTATTCAATCAAACGCTTCATCGGTAGACGTTATTCTGAAGTTTCAGAAGAGTGCAAAATTGTCTCTTATAAAGTAAAAGAGTCGTCTGATGGTGGTGTTCGAGTACTTATCAGTGATAAGGAATACACACCAGAAGAAATCTCAGCAATGATTTTGCGCAAACTAAAAGAAGATGCGGAAAAATATCTTGGTGAAAAAGTAGACACTGCGGTCATTACAGTGCCCGCTTACTTCAATGATTCGCAAAGACAGTCAACCAAAAACTCAGGCACGATCGCTGGCCTAGAAGTGCTGCGTATCATCAACGAACCTACTGCTGCGGCTTTAGCTTATGGCGTAGAGAAGAAAGGCAAAGACGAAACAATTTTGGTCTTTGACCTTGGTGGTGGTACTTTCGACGTTTCCGTTCTAGAAGTTAGCGACGGCTTAATTGAAGTTAAATCAACCTCTGGTGATACTCACCTGGGTGGCGATGACTTCGACTATGCCCTGGTGCAATGGATAGCAACTGAATTTCAAAACGCTGAATCAATTGATTTGCGCAAAGATCCCCAAGCTCTGCAACGCTTAACCGAAGCCGCCGAGAAAGCAAAGATTGAACTTTCTTCGGTCACAGAAACAGTAATTTCATTGCCGTTCATAACAGCCAACGATCAAGGTCCAAAGCACCTTGACATGAAATTGACTCGTTCACGCTTCAACGAACTAACCCATTCTCTAGTAGAGCGCTGCAAAGGTCCAATTGAGCAAGCCTTGAGCGATGCCAAACTGACTTATAACGAAATTGACGAAGTAGTCTTGGTTGGTGGTTCGACTAGAATTCCTGCAGTCAAAGACCTGGTGAAGAGCCTGACCGGTGGCAAAGAACCAAATCAGAGTGTTAACCCTGATGAAGTTGTTGCTGTCGGAGCTGCTCTGCAAGCCGGTGTATTAGCCGGTGAAGTGACCGATTTAGTGCTGCTCGACGTTACACCACTATCACTTGGCATTGAGACCATGGGTGGTGTCTTCGCCAAATTAGTTGAGCGCAACACCACTATTCCTTGCCACAAAACTCAGCTCTGCTCCACAGCTGAAGATAACCAAACAGCTGTTGATATCTATATCTTCCAGGGTGAGCGGGCAATGGCTCGTGACAACAAAAAGCTTGGCAACTTCAGACTTGATGGGATTGCTCCTGGTGCTCGCGGCGCTTCGCGTATCGAAGTTTCGTTTGATATCGACGCTAGCGGCATCGTCAAGGTATCCGCCAAAGACCTCGGCACAGGCAAAGAGCAGAATGTCACCATTACTGCCAGCACCAACTTGACCAAAGAAGATATTGAACGCATGGTCAAAGAAGCTGCCGAGCACACCGAAAGCGATAAGAAGATCAAAGCTATGGCCGACCTGCGCAACGAAGTAGACGGCCTTGTATACACCGTTGAGCGCCAAATGAAAGACCTGGGCAAAGGTTTGACCGATGCTTCTAAGGCTAAAGCTGAAGACATCATCGGCAAGCTGCGCGGTCAAGTTGCCGCCGAAGCTGACGAAGCCGAAGTTAGAGAGACCATGAATGAACTACGCGGCCACGTTGTGATCATGGACCAAGAAGGCAACGAGTACAAACAGAAGCAAGCAGAGGCTGGCCAATCTGAAGAAGCCAAAGCAGAAGGCGATGGCGAAGCTAAATCTGAAGCCGAAACCGACGTCACTGACGCTCAACCTTCTGATGTTGACGCTGAAAAACCAGCAGACGAAGAAAAAGCTGAAGACAGCGAAGAAGCCGCTGCTACTAAATAAGTAGCAAGCCAAACCTGAACGGCGCAGACCGCAAGTGAATAGCTAGTTAAAATTGAATATCTAGTTAAAAATGAAAGTGTCTCTCGGGGCACTTTCATTTTTACTAATTTGCCCCCGGTAGGGTAGCAAGCATAGGCGCACTTGGAACCTATATAATGAACCGCCTATAGCATTATTCGTTTCCCTTGGGCTCCCCTAATTTAGCGGCCTGATCCGTTGGGATAAACGAGAGAAGTCTTATATTTGAAGTGAAAGTGATGAAAAAAACAAACTTAGCCTTGCTGGTCACAGGATTACTCATCAGTCAGGTCTTTAGCCAAAGTAGCCGCAACCAAGTCAGTGCGCAAAACGCCGGCGACAACTACGATGTTTTTCGCTCCCGCGACGCTTTGAGCTATCATCCCATCAATCAAAGCAGCACCTTAACCAGAGCTACCGCCTTCGCCACTGAATCTGAGCCTAAATTAGGCGCCAAGTCAGGCAAAGCTGACAAGCTCGACAAAATTCCCTGCATTCGCTGGATAGACGAAGAAGCTGAGCCGAAGGCTGTGTTGCTCTGTATTCATGGTCTGGGTTTGCATAAGGGCACCTACGAAGACTTCGGTCGTGAAATGGCCAAAAAAGGGCTAATCACCTACGCCATTGATATGCGCGGTTTTGGTTCCTGGATTTCTAAGCAAAAAAATGCCCAAATAGACTTTGATGGCTCACTTATAGACATCAAACGCGCCCTGACTGAGATTCGCAAAGCTCATCCAGGTTTGCCCTTGATTATGCTGGGAGAATCAATGGGAGGAGGCATCGGCATCCACGCCACCGCTCTCTATCCTGACTTAATTGACGGTTTGATTTCATCAGTTCCATCTGGCGATCGCTTCAACAGTGTTGATAACAGTCTCAAAGTTGGAGTTCATGCGGTATTTGGAGGCTTCAACAAGCCCATTGATATTGGTCCTATGGTTGTCGGCGCCGCCACAAAAAAGAGTGATTTGCGCGAGCGCTGGCTCAACGACCCACTGTGCCGCACAAAAATTAGCCCCAACGAGCTAATTGCTTTCCAGAAATTTATGAACGGAAATTTTGATAGTGCTGGACTTATCAAACAAACACCAGTGTTATTCATCATGGGCTCCAATGACAAATTAGTGAGACCGGTTGCCACATTCAAACTCTTCGACAGCCTCTCCACTCCCAACAAAGACAAAGTAATGTCAAACTCGGCAGAGCACTTAATTTTTGAAGAAGGGCAGTTCAGCAAAGACGATCTTAGCTACATCAGCAAATGGATCGATAAGAAAGTACTGGCCAAAGGTAAAGAAGAAACTGAAGATAACAAAGTAGCTGATGATCAAGCGAAGACAAAACTGGCAGAAAAGAAGCCTGAAGAAAAAGTAGCGCTGGCTGCTCCGGTCTTGGTCAAACCCAGTACTACAAAGAAGCCAGCAGAGGCCAACAATCACGACATCAAAGTCTCTTCTAGTGCCGGAATGTCATACTGGATTGAACTGAATAGAGGCGGAAAAATCTATCGTTGCAACAACAAAATGGCCTTCAAATCAGGCGATTCCATACGCTTCCACATCATTCCTGATTCGGCTGGCTACGCTTATATTGTTATGAAAGAAGGAAGTAGCGGCAAGAAAACAATTCTCTTCCCATCTAAAGATACTGGTACAAAGAACTATCTGGCAGCCAAAACCGATTATCCTCTCCCCAAAGACTGGCTAACATTTGACAATACACCAGGTATTGAAAAAATGAGCTTATTGTTCTCGACAACAAAAATTGCCAATGAACAAGCCCTCAATCCACCAGTCTATCTAACGGCCTATGTTTCAGATGACATGTCTGGATCAAAAGACCTGGTGCCCACCCGTATGCAATTATCTTGGGACGATCCAACTCCAGTAATTTTGCCGGATCAAGTACCTGGTCAAGAAAAATTGGCACGTAGCTTCAGTACATCAAACGGAAGCATGGTAAAAGTTAGCTTCAACGACCCAGGCGGTCTAATGGCCGTGGATGTCGCCCTGGCCCACCAATAAAATAGCGTCTTCTTGAAAAATTTAGGATGAGAGAAATTCGGGATGAGAGAGACTGTGAACAATAGTACCCAGAATAAATTGCTCAAAGCAAGATCTGTTGTCACTCTAGCGGCTGTCTTTACCATCGCCCTCGGCATCTCTGGAGCTGAGGCATTGGCCGCCACAGCCGACGTCAACAAAGCCCCTGCTAGCGGTGTGCAATGGACAAAGATTCAAGACTTGAATCCCAATGCCACTTCTACTAATCGCCCAATCAAGCAGAAATGGGCAGTGGTAATTGGTGCGGCCAAGTTCAAAGAAAAGAGACTGGACGGCGTCGATGCTAAAATGGACCTTGCTGCTCGCAACTTCGCAGCTTATCTAAAAGATCCAAATGCCGGGCGTTTTCCCGAAAGCCACGTCAAAACTTTAATTAACTCAGAAGCAACCCGCCAGAACATCATAAACAATCTGGGCAAAGGCTGGTTAGGAAGCCTCGCTGGGCCAGACGACCTCGTAGTCGTATTTATTTCCACCCATGGCTTTCCCACCACCGACGGTACCACTTATTTGAGTGCCTATGATTGCGCCCTAGATAATGTCTACTCAACCTGTCTATCAATGCAAAACTTGATGGACACCTTGAAGAAAGATGTAAAAACCGATCGCATTGTCATGGTGCTTGAATCACCATACAGTGGAGCCGCTGAGCTCACAGCAGGCGCCAAGGCGCTTTTCATGGGCAGCAACATCGACTTGAACAAAGTCTCGCTGGGCAAGGGCTATATTATTCTGACATCGAGCAAACCCGACCAAATGACATGGGGAAACTCATTCTCTAACAACTTGATCAAGTCATTACGCGAGAAAGATGGCATGCCATCACTCAATGAAGCTTTTGCTAAGGCGCGCGCTCTGACCGAAAGCGATACCACAATAAGCAGCGGTTCTACCAAGCGTCAGACTCCTGTGATGAAATCGGACTGGACGGGAAACGATATTGTTCTTGGTGCCCCAACCCTTGAGCAAGTCAAAGAGATTCCAGACAACGTTATGACTTTTGTCGCCGCCGAGTCGCACTATCTCAAAGCCAACAACCTGGTGGGTGATGGCAATTTCGATGGTGCCATTAGTGAATACAAGGCCGCCATTGCCACAGATCCTGAATACGCCGACGCCATTGCCGACTATGGCGCAATCCTAACAATTAAAGGCGACTGGGCCGGTGCCGCTGAAAAATACAAAAGAGCAATAGAACTGAAGCCAAACGATGCACTATTCCATTCCAATTATGCTCGGGTCTTAACCAAGCTAGGCCAAGAAGACCAGAGCATCAAAGAGCTTGAATTGGCTTATCGGCTTAATCCGAAAGACAAAATTATTCTCGGCGCCCTGGCAAATAAATGTATGGCAGCCGGCAACTTCGACAATGCTATCAACCTCTTAGAGCAAGCCGTCTATCTATTTCCTCAATCAGCGCAAATGCATGACCGTCTAAGCTATGTCTTTGCTCGTACTGGTAACGTCGGCCAGTCATTTGCCCACGCCAAAGAAGCAGTAAAACTAGACCCTAAGCTAATTTCAGCGAGACTAAACCTGGGCTCGGCTTTACTTCTAAAAGGCGACGCCGATGGTGCCAAACAAGTCTATAAAGAGACAACCTCTATTGATCCAAACAATGTCGATGCCCATTTCTTGCTCGCCAGCACCATGGAAAAGCTAGGTGACTCACAAGGTGCAAAGAGCGAACTCTCAACTTTTGTGCAACTGGCTCCAGCCCAAGACCCTAGAGTAGAAACAGCCAAGGCGAAAATCAAAAGCCTCGGCAACTAGGCATGAAAAAGCCAAAAGAAATATGCGCTGCCATTGGTGCCCTAGTCAGAGCGCCAGCTCTCTGTATTGCTGTTTTTACGGCGCTGGCTTTCGTGGGTTTCATGGGCTGGCCTATTGAGTTATTCGCCCATTTTCGCGTGCAGTATGCCGTCTTGCTGGCGATGGCGATTCCTTACTTACTCTACTTGGAATACAGTAGACTCAACAGACTCTATCTAGCAAGCTGCACTGTGGCTCTTATAGCAAACATAGCAGTGGTCGCCTTCGCTTCCACTAGCTTTGATAGCGCCACTTCAAATCAGGCCCAAAGCGGGGCGAAGCAGCTTTCGCTATTGCAATTCAACGTTAACTCAAGCAACACAAACTACCCGAAATTCGACAAGCTAATAGAAAGAACCAAGCCTGATATTGTCTGTGTCGAAGAAGTGAGCGAGGGTTGGCGCGAGCATTTTGAGAAGCTCAAAAGCATCTACCCATATCAAAGTGTGCGGGCGAGGACAGACAACTTTGGCATTGGTATTTTGAGCAAATACAAAATTGTTCAGGAAAGCCGTGAGCCAATTGGTATTGCTGGAGTGCCGACAATATTTGTTGATATATCCTTGCCAGCTAAGTCTGAGCCTACTGAGTCTGGTGAAAAGCAAATTCAAGTAATAGCCACCCATCCGCCACCACCGGTAGGCCCAAGCTATACAAATATGCGCGATGTCCAGATGCATGAAATTGCCAAACGAATTGTACAAAGCCAGAAGCTGACGATTTTAGCCGGTGATTTCAATTGCACACCATGGTGCTATATTTTCACAGATTTCATCAAAGAGTCTGGTTTGCGAGACAGCAGGCTAAACAAAGGCATACAGCCGACCTGGCCGACGATGTTACCGTACATGGTGATTCCTATCGATCATGTTTTCATATCGCCAACAATCAAGTGCACTGAACGCTCTGTCCAAGACGATTGTGGATCGGATCACTTCCCTGTTCTTTGCCAATTTACGATCTGAATAACCCGTGAATTGCCAGCTTAGAAGAAGTTCGTGATCTTATCAACCACAGTTATTCCTCACCAAGGAAATTCTGTCGCCCAGAGAAAAACTGAATTCTAAGATCGGGCACGTGCTCTCTTAGCGCAGCCAGGTCTTCTTTATTGAAATGCCCCTTGTCAACAATGAGTATTCGCAAGGCCGGAAAACGCACAAGTTCTCTCGCGGCAGAACCACCCTTCATATGAACATTTACCAAGGATAATTCTCTCAGGTGCTTGAGACGAGAAAGTTGCTGCAAATCTTCTGCGGAAATCTTGTTACCATCCAGCATCAACGCTTTAAGCCTAGGAAGACTAGCAATCAAGCGATAGTCAGAGGCACCAATACCAGTGTCAGAAACAGCCAGTGACTCAAGATTTATTGAACCCTTCAATACTCTCAAAATCGGTGTTACTTCAACACAATGGGAGAGCGCAAGAACTTTCAAGTTGGGCAAAAATCTCAACTTAGCAAGTTCGCTGCCTTTCAGTGGTGAACGAGTGGCATCGAATGACTGTATATCCGTCAAAGACTGCAGGGCCGGAATAATGGCTGGGGTAAGTTCGGTACAACCACCAATTGAGTAGCCTTTGATGCCAGGAACTTTTACCGACTCAATAGCAAGTTCGTCACTAGCAAAAAGCGGCCAAAGAATAACCTCAGTAATCTCGCCGGGGCGAAATTTACTGAAGAATTCTTTCTTCAGCAAGAGATTAGGTGACGGAACCAAGTAAATGGGTTTGTTGCGTGGGAATCTCACCTCACCAAAGGCATCGGCTTTGTCTTTCATCGATGTGCCAATATAGGCAAATGGCCGAGCTTTTCCTTTCGGGGGAAAGCTAAACTGAACATACTTCTGCCCGCCCACATCGATTAGCTTAGAAAAATATCTCGCTTTAGTAAGCTCTACAGAGGCAGCAGCAGCCTCCGATTCAGGCGAGACATCATCAAGGTGAAGTTCCTTTTTAAGGTCATTTGACTCAAGCTTGAGCTCAGAAATAGTTTGAGATGGTCTAACCTGAATCTGATCTTGAGTTGGTGAAGCAACCGAGCGTTTTTGCGGCTGCATTACAAAGAAACAGGCTATGCCGATAAGGCTGAGAACTACAAGTGAAAATACGACGATTTTCAAATTACTAGAACGGCCGAATTCCCCCTCTTCATCTCGTTCTTCGTCAGACTCTTCGCTCTCATACTCGCCAGAAGCATCTTGCTCACCAGTAAAGCGCCCGTCATCTGCAGTAAAACGTCCATCAAACAAAGGCTCGTCTTGACGGAAAGGAGGCTTAGTAGGAACTCTGCCAAGATTCCCTTGAATATGGTTTGCTTGAGTAAGATTTCCTTGAGTAAGATTTCCCTGAGCCGGGCTAGACTCAATGGCTCCTTCAGCCCGGCCTTGAGACCCGCCAAAGTTAGTTTGAACAAAAGGTGTGCTAGCTAAAGGCTTGCCTTCAAGAAGATTCTTCAGGTCTTGAGCAACGGCGTCCATTGTCTGATAGCGATACATTCGCTCTTTCGCCATCATTCTCGCCACAAGACTTTCTAAATCATCAGAGAACTTAGCTTCTGGGTTCTTGCTCGCCAGAGATGGTGTCGGGGCGCTGACATGCATCATCATCGTGTCAGATGCACTGCGCCCCCTAAAAGGTACCTTCCCCGTGAGGGTCTCGAACAGACTGCAACCCAAGGAATAGATATCAGAACGGGGATCGACCTTTTGCCCCATGGCTTGCTCGGGGCTCATGTAGCTAGGGCTGCCACATACAATTCCCATAGCCGTGAGCTTCTGCGAATCGGGCTTAAGTTCTTCGGCAAACTTGACTATGCCAAAGTCAACAACCTTAACACTGGCACCGTGCACATCAGGCCGATCAAGAATCAATAGATTGGCTGGCTTAACATCACGATGCAGAATGCCTTTGCGGTGGGCAAAGCTTAAGCCGGCACAGGCCTCAATGAACAATGGCAAGGCCGCATCTGGCGCCATTGGCCCAGAACATACAATCTTATCTAGCAGGTCCTCCCCCGCTAGCAAGTCCATGACATAAAACGGCAGTGAACCATCATGCAAGCCGAAATTGTAGATAGCCACGATATTGGGATGATTCAGTTTGGCAATAGCTTGTGCTTCATTTTGAAAACGAATAACCGAGACGTCATCTTGTTTATCGTCAGTAAGAATCTTCAGCGCGTATTCAGCCGGTAAGGTAACATGTTTAACCCTGTAAACCATGCCCATGGCGCCGCGACCAAGCAGCTCGATCACTTCGTAGCTCGCGCCGACGATGGTTCCTGGTGCGAAGACACCTGGCTTGGCCATAGCAGCAGCATTAGCAGGCACAGCGGAACCCGCTTGAGGAAGCTGGTTGGGAACCTGCACTTGAGCATCGTGGGAGTCGGATGATTCCATTTGGTGGATTTCCACTACAAAACTAAATGGTCCAATACTGCTATAGGTGTTTTACCCAATTTATGGAGGTTATAGGCGAATAAATGTTACCGATATAACTCAGACTGCGTTGGTTAGCCCTGAACAAGCCTATTCGTCAACCGGAAAATTGACGGTATTGCCACCAGAACGAATCCCTAGCTGAAGAGCTTCAACCGTTAGAGCAATCAGTTGATCTGGCTTATCGATGCCCTCATCTAAGCTGGCACCACCCACAGTGACCGTAAGTAGAATTTGACTGGCCTTATAGTCGACCGTGAGATTCTCCAGGCGAGTCCGAATTCGCTCAGCGGCAATTTCCGCACCACCCCGTGGTGTCTCGGGCAGTATCACGCCAAAACAATCATCGCGACAGCGGCCGGCGATATCTACATCACGGACACTACCAAGAAGGCCGCGCCCAGTACCAAGTATTACTGCATTTTCGCCCTGCAGACCAAAATTCTCAACTACATTCGCCAGCTTATCGATGGTGACAAAGAGCAATGAAAGTGGCCTTTTATAGCGGCTGGCTCTTCGTACTTCGTAATTTAAACGCTTATAAAATGACCAAAAATTGAAGGAGTTAAGATCAAGCAGAGCCCTACGCTCAACCTCTTCATCGGAGAGAGAAGGATCTTCGATATACCTATCGGCAAATAGCTTTGATTGTTCGGCCGGAATTTCAAAATCTGGCTGTTCCTTCATATTCCAAGGAAATTGATTGTTGCGCGCCCTGAGTTCGGCTAAGCGCTTCTGGAAAAGGAGTTCCTGCTCTTCTCTTTCAGTCAGCCTCTTGCGCTTGTCAGACATCAGTTTACACTCTCAGGCTTGACTGACTTATCTGACATCTGGCTAGAAAAAGTTCCTTCTGTCTTTTCATCTTCCATATACTTCGAAACCATATTCTGCTCAGTATCGTGCACTAGCGCTAAAACTGAGTCAATCTTGTTCCCAAAGCGCTTCTCAGCAGCACGCCACCAAAGTTCACTACCATCGAGCAATGACTCGTGCATCCAGGCGATTTGATACTTTTCTTTTTCGTTCTTGAATTTTTCGCCAGAACTAGAAGCAAGCCAATACTTGCGGGCGAAAGCGGCTCTAGTTCGGTAGGGCACATAAGTAGCCAAGTTATTACCGAGATCTTGATGGAATGGCTCCAGAAAATCATGATAAGCAAGAGCGAATTGGGCCTTATCTTGGGCACTAAGGGTGCGATACGGTGATTTAAAGACCCGTGCTTCACGCCCAGCTATCCAGCCATCTTCGAAGCCAGCATCTACCTTCTTGGCAATAGCCGCAACGTCTTCAAGAGTGACTCGGTCACTATTATTAGCACTTGTATCGCCCGAAGCTATGGTTCCTGGTTGAAGGGCATTATGCTGGCTCTGTCCCATGTCAGGCTTAGCAGGAGACAAAGACAAGGCTCCTGACTGCGGTTCCACCTTGCCTAAATGCTGAGTCTGTGGCCCCCCGCAGCATGTCAACAGCAAGCTTGTAGAGCCACAAACAAATAGACAACCGATTATTGAGATTAACGAGGCGCCGCGAACCGTGTTCATTTGGTAATGATAAACTACATTTCTGTTAGAAGTTATTCCTTCCCTCTGAGAGTTAATCGAAGGTACAAGCGCTATGGCATGCTATGACAGATATTGACAGCTCGAGCACCTATCGCCCCGGCCAGAGCGTAATGTGCAAAGTCGAGAGCGCCGAGCCAGGAGGATACAACGCCGTTGTAATCGGTTCAGGCCTGCCCCCGCTGGCAGACCCAGCTGAAGACGATGTTGAAAATCATCATGTTCTTAAGGCATTTCTACCAAGTACCGAACCACTTAAGATCGGCCAAACAGTGCCAGCAACGTTTGTTTGCATGCATAACAATCGGGCGCTGATGACCTTCGCCTTTATGCTTGGCACTACCGAGCGAATTCAGCTTAGTACAGACTCTGATCAAGACAATGCCTTTGCCATTTGGGTTGATTCTTATCCGACCAGCCAGCGCCTGCGCCGGGCCATCGACTTAATAATGCCGGCGGTGTCGGGCAAACTCTATCTTGAGTTGAATTGCTCAACTGCTGATTCATCGAAACTACTTTCTGAACTCGAATTAGCCAATTTCACTGGCTGCGTCAAAGCCCGCTCAGAAGAGCAAAAATCACGCTCGGCCATGTTACTTTACGAAGGAAGAGTGGCTGGAGCCATTTATGGCCGCAAAGACGCTCAAGAAACCTTTGCAGTAGAAAAAGCAATCAAACTGATTAAAGGTGATATCGCTGGCGTTGACACATTTTTACAAGTCTACGAATTACCTGCAGACGTAGTTCTCGCCATGTCTGCACTATTTCTTGGTTGCCCCTTGGCTAAAGATGACTCGAAAGCCATGCTTGACTATTTGGACACCACTCTAGTGTCAATTGCACTCACCGGTGAAACTGGGTGCTTGACTTACAGTGAAGACAGTAGCCCCGACATCTTAGTATTCATCAACAAAGGTCAACCATTTGGTGGCTACAAGATTGCTGCACAAGAATATGTAGAAGGCGCCGAATCGCTGCTCTCAGAAATTAGGAAAACTGACAAAGGTTCGATTGAAGCTCACATACTGCCAGAACATTTGCTTTCAGAGGCAATGACTTTCGGCTACAAACTTCATGGCACGAAAGCCTGAAAATAGACCTAAAGGAACAAGTGACTTAATGGAAACCCTGAAACATCAACGAGATATAAAGCTAGAGACGCTTCCTTCAGGCGTGGCCATACTCTGGTTTAACTGCGCTGGCAAAGTAAATGTCTTGGGCCACGATGTTTTGCTCGAACTGACCGAGCTAATTCCAGAAATCAAAGCTGACAAAAAAATCAAAGCTTTGATCATTGCTTCAAGTAAGCCAGACACTTTCGTTTCAGGCGCTGACCTGCACGAAATCATGAGCTTCGACTCGCAAGAGCAAGCTCACAAACTCTCGAAAGAAGGTCAGGCAGTCTTCAATCAACTAGAAAATCTCGGCAAGCCTACCGTTGCAGCCATCCATGGTGCCTGCCTGGGCGGAGGCCTAGAAGTTGCTCTTTGCGCCAACTTCCGCATCTCTTCCGATTCAGATTTGAGCATTTTTGGCTTACCTGAAGTACGCCTTGGTTTGATACCCGGGCTTGGTGGCACACAGAGGCTACCTCGCTTGATACCAGTCAGACTCGCTCTAGAATATATTCTTACTTCTGAAATCGTCTCAGCCACAAAAGCTCGAGAGTTAGGAATTGTCGATCAAGTAGTGCCTTACAGTGAGCTGTACAAAACAGCTGAAGAGTTAGCTCTTGCCATACTTGAAGGCACAGCAAAACCTCGGCCCGCTAGAGCAGAAGAGAGCCCAGAAAAGCTGAAAAAACTTTTTGCCACCATGGAGCGCTCAATCAAAATTCGCCTCAAAGGGAACTATCCAGCACCACTCAAAGCAATTGAAGCGGTACAACTATCAACCACCGCGAGTCTGGAAGAGGGCTTGGCCTTAGAAGCAAAATCATTCGCCGACCTAGCCAGTGATAAAACATCAAGCAACCTGATTCAACTGTTCTTTTCTCAAGATTTCACCGCACGCTCAGCAGCAAGAACAGCTGAAAAATCTGGCGCGAAACCAATAAAAACGCTCGGTGTCATTGGCAGTGGCATCATGGGTCTAGATATCGCTAAACTAGCTGCTGTACACGGCATAAATGTGCGTGTCAAAACTAGTTCAGAAGCCCGAGCAAAAGAAATGGCTGATTTCGATGCAGCCCACGAAGAAGCTCACGCTTCAACACTTGCCGGTGGAACCTCACAGCGGGGCAAAATTACATTCTCTGAGCAGCTCTCTGTTTTGAGTGATTGCGAAATGGTAATTGAAGCCGTACCTGAAGACAGTAAGCTCAAGCAGAAGCTCTTAGCTGAAGTTGAAAACAATGTGGCCGACGACTGCGTTTTGATAACAAATACTTCTGCTCTAGAGCTTATCGAACTCGGCCAAGAGATGAACAAACCAGAACGCTTTGTCGGTTTGCATTTCTTCTATCCCGTCGACAAAATGCCTTTGGTTGAAGTGATCAGCCACCCCAGCACCAACGCGAAAACTAATAGCCTCGCCCTTGGACTAGTGACTAAACTTGGCAAAGTGCCAATAGGCGTCAAAGACTCCGTTGGATTCTTAGTCAACCGCCTGCTCACCACCCACCTTATGGAAGCATCGCGGATGCTTGACGAAGGCTACCCATTTAACTGGATAGAAGATGCCGCAGTACAATTTGGCCTACCAATGGGGCCATTTACCCTAGTAGATGAGCTTGGCCTATCGTTGTGCTTCTCGGTGGCCAATAAACTGCATGCCGCCTTTGGCGAAAGGTTTACCCCGCCAATCGCCATGAAGACTACAGCCGCAGCTGGCTTGAGAGGCAAAAGCTCAGGCGCTGGTTGCTACCACTGGGACGCCTCAGGTCGCAAACTGGAAATCAACCCAGACTTCGCTAGAATCACCAATATGACTGTCAGCACTGAGAAAGCCACTCCCGAGCAGATAGCCGAGATTCAACATCGTCTCATCTTCGTCATTGTCGACGAAGCGGCTCGCTGCCTTGAAGAGAAGGTTGTGCGCAAACCTAGAGAATTAGACCTAGCTCTAGTAATTGGTTCAGGCTTCCCACCCTTCCGCGGCGGCGTGCTGCGCTACGCCGACAGCTTTGGTATTCCCCAGCTGATCGAAGAGCTGAACAAAACCTATACCACCTGCGAGCCCAAAAGACAGATATCGAGCCTTTTGACGTCGATGAGCGAGAGTGGCAGGCGTTTCTATTCGTCAGGCGCCAATTAGCAGCGCCAAGCGCCACTTGCACCGCAAGAAATCACCTTCGTATTCTCCGATATAAATAACAGAAAATACATTTGACAGTGCCCACTGCCGCCCTTAAGATACGACTATCGAAATATAATGAAAAACTTAAGACGGGCAATGGCGTGGCTTAACAGCAGCCATTTAGGCATTTGAGATGCCGATGCAAACCTCCGTTCCAGCGCTCAGCATATTAGAGGATTCCACACTCATCCCCCAGTAGGTCGCTATGGAAGAAATTCTCTGCATATTCTCAATTCCAGTCTTCTACGTCATGTCTTTCAAAATTGGCAGCATCATTGATGGGATGCTCGAAAAGCGCTGGCCAACAGAATCTAACTAACCTTCACAACTATCTTGCCTTTCTGCTCATTGGATTCCATGTAGCGGTGCGCTTCCACGATCTGCTCGAAGGGGAAGACCTTGTCTATGACGGGCACCAATGAACCGTCTTTCAAACCTGCATAGGTATATTCTTTGCCCCGAGCAAATCGTGCGGCATCGTCGGTCACTTGAAACATTGTATAGCCTTGCACTGTAAGCCCCTTCTTTAGCGCCAGCTGCAAAGGAAATGCAGTGGTCTCTAAGCTCAAGGCACCATATATGAAAATAGATGCCTCGTATGCAGCTGCTTTAGCAAGCTTGAGAAGAAGCGGCCCAGCTATAGCGTCAAAAATTAGATCGACTCCCTTGCCAGCAGTAGCAGACATGACCTCTTTAACAAGATCATCTTGCTCTGTGACAATGACACGGTGCGCACCAGCATCAAGAAGGGTCTGCTTCTTTGTTTCACCACGAGTGGTGGCAATAACAGTGGCGCCCTGACGACGGGCAATTTGAATTGCCGCAAAGCCAACTGAGCTAGAAGCAGCTGTGATCAGAACTGTTTGCTCGCTTGTCAGGCAGCCCAACTCAATCAAAGCACCATAAGCTGTCAAATACTGCATCCAGATTGAAGCGGCCTCAATATCATTTAAATTATCAGGATACTTAGCCAAGGCGCGAGCCGGTACCACCGCCCAATCGCCGTAAACTCCATACTTAGTCTGCGAGAAACAAGGCACCGTGCTAACTTTATCCCCGATACTAAAGCCTTCTACCTGCGGACCAATTGCCTCAATTACGCCACTAGCCTCATAGCCAATACGCGAAGGTAAAATTGGCTTTTCTAAATACCTTCCTTCTCTCAGCAAAACTTCTGCTCGATTAAGACCAAGAGCATGAACACGCAGACGCACTTCGCCTTCGCCTGGTTCTATCTCTGGCATCGGTTCGACCTGTAGAACTTCTGCAGCACCGGTTTGATGAAAGCGCACAATTCTAGACACAGAGTGGTTCCTTTTAAGCAGATATACAAAACTTCGAAACAGGCGCGGCAGAAAGAGAGCGAGAGAAAGGAGCAACAGTAATGATAGTACCTTCTGGTAGAATAGCGGCCCAAATACGCCATCAGCAGAGGAAAAGTTAGTGGGCTCAGAAGCGAACAGCGCAGATGTAGTTGTTATTGGCAGCCTCAGTATGGATATTGTCATCCGCGTACCACGCCTACCAGGCCGAGGCGAAACCTTAAAAGGTTCAACATTTGATACTTTTCCTGGCGGCAAAGGTAACAATCAGGCCCTAGCAGCAGCGCGCTGCGGTGCATCAGTAGCCATGATTGGCAAAGTTGGCAATGATGCTTACGGCCAAGTCTTGCTTGATACATTGAAAGACAATGGCGTCAATACGATTGGCATGACCAAAGACTCTTATCAAACCACCGGCATTGCCAATATATGGGTTGGCCCCTCAGGCGAAAATAGTATTGTCATCGTGCCAAATGCTAACAACTCGATGACTCCAGAATATGTATCAACAAAAGCAGATTTGCTCAGCAACGCCAAAGTGCTGTTGCTGCAACTAGAAATACCAGCAGAAACCGTTTTAGAAGCAGCGAAAGCAGCCCGCAGCAAGGGCCTAACAGTCATTCTCAACCCAGCCCCGGCACCAGAGACTGGACTATCGGCAGAACTGCTAAATAACGTAGACGTAATAGTGCCTAATGAAACAGAAGCCCACTTGCTCACTGGTATCAACCCAACTTCGCCCGAACTAGCTCATCAATGCGCACGCAAACTGCTTGACCTTGGACCCAAGGGAGTGATTCTCACCCTGGGCGAGCGTGGCGCCCTGATTCTCGAAAGCTCCCAACTCGATAAGCCACAAACAGTTGAGGCCTTTAAGGTTTCGGTAGTCGACTCAACAGCTGCTGGTGATGCCTTCTGTGGCGCCCTGGCCATGAGAATGGCCCAGGGTGACAGCCTGGCAGAAGCGGCAAAATATGGCTGCGCAGCGGGCTCTCTCGCCTGCACCAAGGCTGGGGCGGTGCCCTCACTGCCTCGACTGGTCGAGCTAGAAAAATTAATTGGCAGTCGATAATTTATAAGACGCTTTGGGAAATTTCTGGGTATAAAAGTTGAGGAGTCTAAGGTCTACTACCCAGCATTGTCTTAGGCTGCCATGCAAAAACTGCGTGTCTTCTATTTATTGCTGTTCCTCCTGCTGCTTGCCCCGCCGGCAAAGTCAGCGGCACTAGCTGATGACTTTGACAAAGCAAACTCAGCTGAAACCCACGGCAGAACGAAAGAGGCAATCGCGCTCTATAACAAAATTATTGATGCATCCAACAAAGACAAAGACGCCACTTGGGTGGCTAGAAGCAGAACGCGCATAGCTCGCCTTCTGGTGATTCAAGGCAAACTCAAAGAGGCGGAACCGCTTTACCTGCAAACACTAAAAGTAACTCCAGCATTATTCAAGGAAGACTTGGAGTTAATGGTGGATATTGATGATTTTGCGGAGAGTTACAACGGCCTCGCCAGCAAATCTAGAGACGCAAAGTCTTCAGAGGCAAAGGAATGTCTCTTCCATGCCCTTGCCCTAAGACTAGCGGTAGACCCTCATCACCCCAATGTCACGCAATCTTACAGACATATAGCGCTGTACATGGTCAACCACGGTGATCGAGCTGCCGCAGAACGCTACATCAAACAAGGGATTGAGCTAGAAAAGAATTACCCTCCCGATAAACTGTATCGCTTTGTTCAAGACAAGGGTCTGTTAGCCAGTATTTATATGCATGGCAGCGAATGGGTAAAAGCTGAACAAACAGCCAGAGAAGTGTTGGCACAGATTGAGAAATATCCGTTTCTATCATGGGCGTGGCCGCAGCTACACTGCACTCTAGGCAAATGCCATTCAGAGCAATTTCAATACGAAGACTCTGACCGTGAATATCAGCTAGCGATAGCATTGGCTAAAAAATATCCAAACCCGAACGGAGACATCAGCCCCGAATGCGTCAAAGGGTTAAAAGAGAATGCCATTCTGAAAGTGAAAAATAAAGCCAAGGCGAAAAGACTTCAATCACAAAAGCACTAGAACTGTCTAAAGGCCTTTATTTCAGCTGGTGTTGGCAGGTCGATGACAACACCAGGAACAAGAGGATGCTTGCCGTACTCTTCTTCTTGCAGAACATACTTTTTATTTTTTTTGAATAGCAACGGTGCGAGCGATAGGTCGTTCAGTTCAACCACAGCCACCGATTCAATGGTGTCACCAGCACGGACGATATAGGTGTAACGCCCCAATGGCGCAGGCATTTCATGGGCGCCGGCGGCATCATCGTCTTCACTGTTCCAGGTCTCTTCTTGGGCGTCGAGAGCCGGATTGACATAGCGCGAACGCCTCTCACCTTCTTTAGTTAACGAAATATCGATCGTTGATTGCAGTGAAGAAATGTCGGAGTCTGCGCTAGGTTCATCGCTGATCTCAAATTCATTTTCACTAGAGGAAGGCAAGGTGTGCTCTTGCTCTTCAATCAGTTGGCGCCTATCTTTTTGCGTCGAGGGAATAGTCTGCCTCGTGGCACTCTGATCAATGATTTGGCTATTTGCCGAGACGTCAAGGTATGGAGTAGCAGCGGCTGCGGCTGTCACAGCGGCTATTTTTGTGTCAGTGAGAGGTTCAGCTTTAACTGGAATTGGCCGAGCTTGATCTGGCTTCACTTGATCAACTCTAGTAGGTTCGTTCTTAATCGGCTCTGGCCGAGCTGGCTCAACCTTAGGCTGATCAGCCTTTACCGGCTCGACTCGCCCCGGAACAGATGCATCTGCGCGGCGCGCGCCAGCACCGGTGTAATTGCTATCAACACCGTGCAACTGAATGAAAGGACGTGACTTCACTTCGGGATTATTGATATCAAATGGCTTAGATTCGCCTGGTTTTGAATCGGGTTGTTTATTATCTAAAGGCCTGTTATCTAAAGGCTTGCCATCGGCTGATTTACCATCTCCAGGTTTACCACCATCGAATTTGGTCTGTGTAGCAGGAAGCGGCGAGTCACTAGGCCTTAAGCCAGGTGCGCGAACAATACTCCAGCCGACATACCCTTTAGGAATTAAGACGGCAAGTATCTGGTCGCTAGTAATATCATCTCGCAAAGGCGGCATCTTGCCGCGCATGGCAACAGCAGCCATCTCACCTTCTTTAAGTGGCACAGAAACCGGTGTGCGGTCTCCTAAATTCTTGAGCGAGCCTTTGATATTATCTTTGACTGTTTCAACCAGGCCAAGGAAACCATCTATCGCATTGGACCTGCCACCAGGAATACCGGCACCACCCTTAGTATCACCGCCAATCTGTTTTCCATTTGGACTGAGGTTGTTCTTTGCCCCGTCTATTTTGCCATCGAGCTTGCCCTCTGCCTTCCCATCATTCTTGCCATCAGACTTATTGCCTTCTGGTTTAGCTGGCAAACCAAAACCGCGGATGCCTGCCTGACTCTCAATAAACTGAATAAAGGCTGATGGACCAGACGAGCCACCATCTCCGGTCTTACCTGCGACCTTTCCGTCTGGAAGCCTATCGCCTGTTTTCCCATCACCAGCTTTGCCATCACTGGTCTTACCGTCAGTGGTCTTTCCGTCGGCGATTTTGCCATCGCCCATCTTCACCTCGCCAGGGCGACCGCCGGAGGAACTTGCATCGCCAATCTTGCCGTTTGGCATTCGACCATCGGGAAGTCTGGTTTGACCGCGATCACCATCGAGCCTTCCATCGGCTATCTTGCCATCGTTTAGCGACACCTGGCTGGCGCGAACGCCCTCAGACTTACCATCAGCGCCCTTGCCGATAATTCCTTGGTTTGTGTGGTCAATGCCAGAACGAGTGCCGTCGGCCGAGTAATTTTTGAGAACAGATGCCCCATTTGCTTGGCGAGCAAGAGCATCGGCGTTCTGAGCATTGGGATGGCCAGCAGCATCATTGACCCTAGTCTGCTCTGGGCCAGCTTGTATCTTGCCAGTCAAAGCCCCAGTTCCGGGCTCAGAGCCTCGCAAGCCGGTATCGTTAACCTTTGCCCCTAATGCCTCTTGAGCCTTTTGCGTAGCTGGATCATGTGACTTCGCGGTCAAATCTTGAGGCTTAGGTACAACAGGGTCGTGAACCTTGCCATCGTTAGTACCGACTGTTCCGGCATTGCCTTGCTGAGCTTTGCCTTCGGGACCAACAATTGCTAGGCCAGGAAGGAGAGCACGGTCGGAAGGCTGCTCCGATGCCACTGGGCTAACTCTATCCGGGGCCTTGTCTGGAACTTTAGTCGCAGCCTGGGCCGGTAGAACTTCATTAGGGCGCTGAACCGATGGTTGTACATCCTTGTTCTGGACTCGAGGCACGGCGCCATCTGTGGGAGCGTTTGACTGCTCGCCAGGCCGAGTTGGCATTCCTGGTTTTGTCGTCGGATCTACGACCTTCTCAACCGGGTGATTCGTTGGTGTGACGGCTTCTCTAGACGACTGCGGTTCCACCCGAGCTGGCTTGATATCACCAGGCGAGACATTAGTATCTCTGGTTGGAGTTACAGCGCCCGGTTCCGGCTTGACGCCATCGGAGGGTTTTACTGGTGTTGTAGCCGCATCGGACTTCCCCTGCACACCTAAAATCGAGGAAGTTTCAGCAGAACCCTCAGCAGCTTGGAATCTACTGTAAGCGTCATCAATTGAACGTTTTGAAGCTTCGGTTTTGACCGGATCTACTTCAGGCTTAGGACCTTGATTTTCCGCTCGGTCGACCATCACTGTCACCATCGAAACAAGAAAACGTACTATATAATTCTGCCACTTTAGCAGTGGCAACTAACTGACAGCGTCACTTGGCCGGACTTGCACTTGACGAACCTTTTGTCTTAAGTTCACGCTTCAGATCTTCAACCAATGACTTGGCTGCAGCGTCCAACGGATTAAGGAGAACGACCTTATCCATATCTCGCAGGGCTTCCTCACATGGACCCTTCAGGCGAAAATAGCAGGCGGAGCGACACTTGTAGGCGTCAACATTTGAAGGCTCCGCGGCAATTACCTTGTTTACGGTTTCGATGGCTGCATCATATCTCTTCTCGTTCCTTAGATAGCGAGCTTTCTGCAGGAGAAGCATGGGGGTTGGCGGCCCTAACTTAAAAGCCATATCGAGCGATACAAGAGCCTCAGCATAGCGTTGCTGATTTGCCTGACCATCTGACAGTATTAAATATGCCTCTCTCAATTTAGGATCTTTTTTGATAAGACTACTAGCCTCGGCAACTTGCTCTTCGTAGCGCTTCAACCGCCCCATAATTGCAGCGTGCTGCAACTGAAAAGTCACATCCCCAGGCTTCTTCGCCAGGTCAGCCTCAATTCGTTTTAGCAGCGCTAGATTCTGTTCCTGCGTAGCTGCTTCCCCGCACCATCCCGGTCCGATAGAACCAGCAACAGCAAAGATTAGCGCAGCACTCAAAGCCAAATTAACGATTCGATTAAAGAGCATAGAAGTCCTTTCAAAAACTTCGGTCAGAAGCATTATAACGGCAGACGTCAGAGCAAGCGAAAAAGACAGCTAGCTTGCCACTCAAACCAACTTCAGAAGTACCTGCTTAATCTCATCCACTGACCGTTGCCGATCATCGGGATTCTTCTCAAGAGCTTGCATCACCATTTTTCTATATTCAGCTGGCACAGAAACAGAAGCAGGAAAATCGGGAGCAGGATCAGTAACTTGCATAGTCAGCGTCTCGTAAACGCTGCCACCGACAAAGGGCGACTTGCCAACCAAGCACTCGTACAAGATACAGCCCATAGCATAGATGTCCGTGCGGAAATCGACAGACTTTGACAGGCATTGCTCTGGGCTCATGTACGGAGGGCTGCCATAACAAGCTCCGGTCTGAGTTAGCTTGATTGCATCAATATCGTCGCGACCGGTAATCTTGGCCAATCCGAAGTCAACCACTTTGACGTCCATTTTGCCATTCTGACCAGGGCTGCACATAATATTTGAAGGCTTTAAATCACGATGCACAATACCTTCACCGTGAGCATGCAGAAGGGCATCACAGACTTGAACCATTACTGAGGCAGTCTCTTGCACAGTCAAACCCTTACTCTTCTCCACCAAATCACTGAGAGAGAAACCTTTGACATACTCCATGGCTAAAAACGCTTCACCACTGGCGGTGAATCCAAAATCCTTGACTGCAACAATATTCGGATGATTGAGAGTACCAAGAGCCTTTGCCTCTTGCTGAAAACGCTTCACATCAACAATGCTGCTTGAAACAGCGGCGTGCAAAACCTTTACAGCTAGCTCTTGTTGTAAGTACAAATGCTTAGCCAAGTAGACGCTAGCCATGCCACCATCACCGAGTTGCCACATCACCTCGTACTTATCAGCAAAGATTTGGCCAACTAGCGACTTATTAATTAAGCGCGTCAAAACCGAGTCACAGAAGGGGCAAACATCTTGGTCTTTGTCCATTTCTTCTTCACAGGCCAAGCAAACTTTTCGCACATGGCTTGAAGAATGTTCAATTTGATCTTGTATAACACCAGCGCCGAGATTGATTGAAAATTCCAGATTTCCCGGCTGATTTATGGCCATCGAACCAGTTTGACTAAAAAGTACTGATGGGCTCAAGCCAGCAGCAGATGCCATCAACTGCTCAGTAGCCTTAACGCCGGTAACAACCAGAGCAACAGCCAGAGCGATTGCACCAGAGGCAAATATGGCCCATCCCAGACCATTGTCGACAATCTTGTATTGCACCAGTGCGAAACGCAAGGCGAAGAGCATAGGCAAGAAGACAACGAGCAGTGTGGCACGTCTAGCAACTAGAGCAGAAGCGGTATTTGAGCAGAGAAAGCCTGCTAGACCTTGCTCCGGCTTCAACAAAAAGCAGGCGCTGCTCATGGCGATAAAGAGGAAGGAGATACCTTCTGACATGCGCAAGCAGCCAAAGAAGGTGCACAACGATTCAGCGCCGCTGACTGATCCAATTAAAGGCAAAGAAGTTATCATCAGGGCGACAACACAGAGCCACTGGGCCAGCTCCATCCTCTTGCTCGCAAACCAGGTTTGAATGGCCAACGCTAAAGTTAAGGCCATGAAGGCAAATGATACATCTGGAGTCATCGGGCCAGGATAGGAAAGGCCAGAAGAGTCTTCATTGGCACGATACCAAATATGGTTCAAGCTAAGATCTAGACCTGCTAGTGTTTCCACAGCAGTGCTCAATCCAGCCAGAAATGCCAGTAAGCAAAGCAGACTGGCAATGACCTTTAGAGAATGGGTAAGAGTTTTTGGCAGTTTGCGATCTGCTACTAACAACAGACAAATGGCAGTGCTTAGAAAAACTGTGTTGATAGCAACACTCGACCAAACCACTGGGCCATTGAGAAACATGTGCTTTAAAGCGTTATTGTCGGCAACCCAGCCATATGTAACTGTGCCACCAAGAACAAGGCTGGCAACCGCCAAGGACATTGCAGCAGAGGCAGCGGAACCAACCAAACGCTCATTGAGATAGTTAGTGGGTTGAGCGATTGGCATTTATTGACTTGAGAGAGCTTTTGCTATCGCATCTGCATAAATCTCTTTCTTCTTAGGGCCAACTAGCTCTTTGAGCAACTTACCCTTTGCAGAAAAAACACCGATAACTGGGGCATAGTCGGCATTCTCACTGAGAAACTTAGAGGCGCCAATCGCCTTAGCTGTGATTCTACTGCTACTTATTTGATCACTAGATGTATCCAAGCCAACGAACTGCACCCTAGACTTGTATTCATTTTGTAATTCCGCAAGAATTGGCTTAACCTGGCCGCACCAGACGGCGCACTCATGGTCATAAATCATCACTAGGCGGGCCTCGTATTGGCCCGAGACCTTCTTGGTTAGAGCAGCGGGAGCATCAGCCAATGCCGGAGCTTGCCAAAGAAAAGCATTGACGAAAGCCCCTAGAACGGAAAACAGACAAAGCATTGCTGGCAGAGCAGCTTTTGAATTTAGAAGACATAGCGGAGCACGAAACACTCTGGTATTCAAAGCTTGTAAAGCATCCATATAGCAACCTTCATAACTATAGCCTTAACTCATAATGAGACAGTTTTATTCCCGAATGCTCTAAAAAGAACACCTGCTTAGATTGAAGAAAACCAAAACGAATATCAATTAGTGCTGGCACTTGAGCTAGCAGTTGCAATAGACGGAGAGCCCGGTTCGCGGTCATCAGAAACAAGCATATAGCCACGGTTTCGCACAGTCTTAATCAAGGTTCCTTCTGAAATACCAAGGCTACGACGCAAAAGCTTAAAGTGGGCCCTCACCGTATCAGTGGAGACCATGGCATCATCAAGCCAAACTCTCTCTAAAATTGCCTCGGCCGAAAATACTTGATTTTGATGGCGCATCAGAAATTCCAAAAGGCTGTAGACCTTTGGCCTGAGCTTAATTTCAGCACCATCAAGGGTAACGATGCAAGTAGCAGGGTCGAGAGTTATATTACTGACAGCTAAAACAGTGCTGGCGAGTGAACTGGGGCGACGCAGCAAGGCTCTGACGCGAGCTTGTAGCTCACGGTGTTCAAAAGGCTTAGTCAGATAGTCGTCAGCGCCAGCATCTAGGCCCTGCTCTTTATCTTCAAGGCGGGTCTTTGCGGTGAGCATAAGAACCGGAATCTTACCACCAGCCTTGCGATAACTGATTAAGACTTCAATACCGGTCTTGTCAGGCATCATCCAGTCAAGGATGACCACATCGTATTTATTCACGCGCAGATTTAAGAGAGCATCGTCACCGTTAGAGGCGATCTGAACCATATGGCCCTGACTTTCAAGACCAAATTTGGTCACTTCTGCCAGCGCTGAGTCGTCTTCTACTAGTAAGATTTTTGCCATTAGAATGTAGATAATAGCAGTAAAATAGCTGCGGTCGTTCACTACATATTCACAGTGCAGGCGTAGTTTAAGTATGTGAGTGTGCCTTCAAGCGAGAGATATTATGAAAATTGCTATAGCCGGTGCCAGTGGAATGGTAGGGAAGGCTCTGACAAAGAGCTTGACAGGGAAAGGCCACACTGTAACTGCCTTGAAGCGCGGTGGCAGTGCAGACAAGGTCTTTGTCGACGTAACCCCTGAATATCTAGAAGGCTTCGATGCCGTTATCAACTTGGCTGGTGAGAACATCGCCGCTAAGCGTTGGTCTGACGAGCAGAAGAAGCTAATTGTTGACAGCCGGGTGTCAACCACGTCCTTCTTGGCTAATGCCTTGAGTCAGACCAAAGGCAGCCCTAAAGTTTTCATAAATGCTTCAGCAATAGGCATCTATGGAAATCGTGGCAGCGAGTCTATTACGGAAGAAAGTTCGCCAGGAGCTGGATTTTTAGCCAGCACCTGCAAGAAATGGGAAGAGGCTGCCAAACCAGCCAAGAGAGATGGCCTCAGGGTCGTTATTGCTAGGTTGGGCGTAGTTCTCAGTAAGGAAGGCGGCGCCCTTAACAAGATGTTGTTGCCCTTCCAGCTCGGAGCAGGTGGGGTTCTCGGTAGCGGGCGTCAATATATGAGTTGGATTGAAATCAACGACCTGGTAAAAGCTTTCGAGTTTCTGCTGGAGAACAACGTTGAGGGTGTAGTCAACATGACATCGCCAAACCCAGCTACAAATGCAGAATTCACAAGCGCAATGGCTAAAGTACTGAGCAGGCCTGCAATCTTGCCAGCTCCTGCCTTTGGACTGAAGCTGATTTTGGGAGAGATGGCTCAAGAAATGCTTCTGGATGGCAGCCTTGTCCTTCCTGCGAAGCTAGAGAAGGCAGGATTTAAGTTCGATTATGCCAACCTCGAAAAAGCCTTGAACCATGAACTCAAAGCCACGGCTGGTAGCGTTGCTTAGAGCTAAATCTACGGTAAGTGCGAAGGCCATGGAGCGAGTGAGCCATGAGTAAGAGCAAGAACACGTCCAGAGGCGAATTTCTGCAAAGAGCAGAATCTTAGAAACGATAGGTATTCCGTGGACAGCAACTGCGCCGGTAAAAATGAACAACTTCTCCTTTTCAAACGTGCCGTTGAATCTGTGCGCAACGGGATTTGCATAACCAATCCGCGTCTGCCAGACAATCCGATTGTCTATGTCAATGATGCTTTTTTGGAGATGAGCACTTATCAAAGGCATCAGGTAGTCGGCCGCAACTGCCGTTTTCTACAGCGCGACGACCGTGACCAGATCGCCATAGAAAATATCAGAGAAGCCATTCGCACAGAGCAGCCGATCACGACGGTACTGCGCAACTACAGGCGTGATGGTTCTATTTTCTGGAATGAATTGACAGTGTCACCAGTGCACGACGAAAACGGCACATTGATCAATTTTGTCGGAATACAAAACGATATTTCTGCCCGCAAAGAAGCAGAGAAAAGGGTTTCTGAGTTTTACTCGGTGATCTCTCACGAGCTGCGCACTCCACTCAGTTCTATTAACGGCGCCTTGAGTGTAATTGCCGATGGCTCGGCAGGGAAGGTCAACGCTCAGGTAATGCGCATGGTCAGCATCGCCTTAGAAAATTCAGAACGCTTAATTCGTTTGATCTCAGACATCTTAGATTGGAAAAAAATTGAATCTGGCAAGTTCAAACTGAACACCAGCAATATCAGCCCAGAACAATTGATAGACAGTGTGATAGCTGCGGTGAAGCCCCTGGCTTGCTCGGCTCAAGTCAATTTGAAAAAGGATATTTCAACAGCAGCGGAATTGACGGTCGACGTTGATAGAACCATGCAGGTGCTAACTAATCTTGTCGATAACGCCATCAAATTCTCTCCAGTGAAAAGCACAGTTACTGTCAGTGCCGAACTACGCGGCTTAGACACAGTAAGATTTTCAGTGGCTGATCAAGGCGAAGGGATTGCCCCTGATCAATTAGACAAGTTGTTCAAAGTTTTTCAGCAGTTAGACTCTTCCGATAGCCGCAAGGCTGGTGGAACGGGTCTTGGATTATCCATCAGTCGTTCACTGGTAGAGTTGCACGGTGGGCAGATTGGCGTAGACAGTGTAGTGGGTACAGGCAGTACTTTCTGGTTCGAGTTTTATACCGCAAACAGCAAAGTACATAGCTAAGGTAGAGGCAAAAGACGGCTTATGAATCAATAAAAACGAAATCGCTCCCAAATTTCTCTAGATGTTGGCGCACTTGAGACTCTCAAAATGGTGAGCAAAATGAACGAATTAGACACATACATAGTTGATTTCCCGCCCAGCTTATACGACGGCGGAAGTTTAGAGTTGCTAGACAGAACCATGGCCCTGCCTTTAGAAGAAGACGAGGTCGAGGACGAAAAAGAATCGAAGCAAGCTGAGAAAGATGCTCAAGCAGCCAGTGGAGAGCCAGCCCTCTATGCTTATCTCCACAACATCGGCAAGACCAGCCTGATAAAGGCCGACGAAGAGATTGAACTAGGGCGTGCCATTGCCAGCGGAGATGATGCGGCCTTATCTAAACTGGTAGTGAGCAATCTCAGATTAGTTGTCAGCATCGCAAAACGATTTCGCAACCAAGGCTTAGACATGGAAGACATGATTCAAGAAGGTAACTTGGGTCTAATTCATGCGGCGAGAAAATTTGACCCATCCATGGGCAACAGATTCTCGACATACGCCACCTGGTGGATACGTCAGGCCGTGATGCGGGCTATCGCAAACAAGGGTAGAAGCATTCGAATACCGGTTCATGTCAGAAGTCAGATATCTCGAATCAAGCGCTATGCCAAAGAATTCCGCCAAAGTCACGGCCGCTTCCCCACAGAAGCTGAGCTGTCGGTTGCCCTCGAGCTTCCACCGGAAGAGATAACTCGCCTTGTGACCAGCTCTAGCAGCATCGCCTCACTTGATGAAACCATGCCTGGTTCAGACAAGGACACGATTGGCAGCTTTATTGAAGACCAGTTTTCAGCTCTGCCTGAGCGTATGGCCGAACAAACGATGCTGAGACGGGGTATCGACCGTCTAACGCGCTATCTCAGTCCACTAGAGAAAACGGCAATCAGTTATCTCTATGGTCTTGAAGGTGACGGCTTGTATGACTCGAAAATGATAGCGGCAAAGCTAAACATTGACGTGGCTGAGTTGCGGCGCATCCAAAAGCGCTCTTTGAAAAAGCTAAGACGACACCTGCACAACAAGTCTCTTAGTGACTTTATTTCTTAGATTTCATCTTGTCATGAGCAAGAGTGAGCGACGTTCACCGCCTGTTCACTCTTGCCATCTAAGCTGTAAATGCCAACATTTAGGGATCGAAGTCGGGAGACAGACTTAACTTCTAGTCTGTAAAGATATGTTTACTGTATACACTATGGTCTCTTTGCAGCATAGATAATAGACTAACCCCAAAGGAGTGCTCGTTTTTTTATGACTCTCGCCAGTTTGGCCATTGTAGTCCTCGGCACAATAGTTTTTACCCTTATCAACGATTATCTGCCCGTTGGCGGAGATTACATCGAAGACAATCCGTAGCTTTCTTTTCTAACAAAATCGAATCCTACCTGCAAGTGACACCATATGTGATGCAGGCGGTTTAGTTCATAGTTTAGTATATTTGCGCTTGACAGAGTTGTGCTTATAACACTATGCTGTTTTCATGTGCCAGCGAAAAGACTGCACTTTCAAAACACGAATCGACTCACGAATTTCACGCGAAGGAAGAGAGGTGCCCCATGGGACCATTCTATAAAACCAAACGAGCCGCCAGCACTACTTGTGCTGCCCGCCGGATTGGCACCTTCGCAGGGGAGAACCTAGCGGTGAACGACTTCTCGGTCGAGAAATTTGTGAACGGCAAAAGTTTCAATCTCTTGAAAGCAGCGAAAAATCAGGGCGTAATGCCGGATAGCGCAATCAATTAACCCGCTAAGCAAGCGGCAAGAGATCAACATAAGAAGGCCAGAACAAGAGACGTTTCTGACTAGTCTGACAATCTAGTTTAGATGCCAAAACCCTCTGAATTCAACCTTATAAGGTAGTGCATACCGATTGAACCATGAGCATTTTGTATTGCTCATCGGTTAAATGGAACGCCTATAGCTTTTAATCAAATGCACCATATGCGGTGCAGCAGCTTTGCTGCGACCAAATACTGGTCGAGTAAATATTGGCCGAATAAAAATTGGCCAAGACACTTAGATTTTCCACCCGTCTATTTCAAAGCTCATTACCGTTGAGCCATAAGAAGGAGGAACCCCAAATGAGGTTCATGATCGAAGCAATAAACTCTCCACGTCCTATCCAGCGTTTCATTGTCGAACACATCTTCGTCAATGCCTACCGCCAATATGGTCGTTGTCACAGAGAATTGCGTGAGAGCGGCAACTCCGAACTACTTTGCCAGACATATGGCAAAGGCAGCGAAATAGCAGTCAGTGAAATTGATGGCGGTGAAATTGATGGAAATGATGTGCCGGCATTTCGAGCGCACAAAAGCCCTTATAATTTAGACAACAAAATATCAAACACAAAGAGAAACAAATGAAAATCGAAAAAATTCACTACGATCCAAACGACCTGCCATACGAAGTAATTAGAATTCACGAAAAGAAACCAATCAAGGCTTGGGTCAAAGGTGTTGCTCTAGAAGCAGCAGCATTGCAGCAACTGATTAACTTGGCATCAATGCCATTTATTCACAAGCACATCGCCGTCATGCCAGATGCTCACATGGGCAAAGGCACCACTGTCGGTACTGTCATTCCAACTTCCAAGGCAATCATTCCTGCCGCAGTTGGTGTTGACTTAGGCTGCGGAATGATTGCCATGGCCACGACACTGAAAGCCAGCGACCTGCCTGACAATTTGCGCCCATTGAGAGCAGCAATCGAAAACGCTGTTCCTGTAGGTAAAGGGTTCTGGCATGACGACTTAGCCGCTAGTCATCCTGCCGCCAAGCCAATCAACAAGGCTTGGTCAGCCTTGAGTGACAGATGGGATGTTATTGCTGCTAAGCACCCCAAAGTAGACGATGGTAACTACAGCCGCAACCGCTTGCAGCTTGGCACCCTTGGCTCGGGTAATCACTTCATCGAAATTTTGCTTGATGGAGCAGACAATGTCTGGCTGATGTTGCACTCAGGTAGCAGAGGAGTCGGTAACCGTATCGGTACTTACTTCATTGAACTGGCGCGCAAAGAGATGACGAGAAATCAAATCAATTTGCCTGACAGAGACTTGCCCTATCTTTCTGAGGGTGCCGATTACTTCGACGACTATCTCTATGCTGTTCAATGGGCACAAGACTATGCCTACTTAAACAGACAAGTGATGATGGGACAAGTAATTGAGGCTCTTAAAAGAACAGGTGAACTACCTGAGTTTGAAGCCCAGCTGCAAGTGATCAACTGCCACCACAACTATGTGACCAAAGAAGATCACTTCGGTGAAACTGTTTGGGTAACCAGAAAGGGTGCAGTAAGGGCACAAGAAGGAGACTGGGGTATCATCCCCGGTTCTATGGGTGTGGGCTCTTACATCGTCAGAGGTAAAGGCAACCGCGAGAGCTTCAACAGCTGCTCTCACGGAGCTGGTCGCACCATGTCTCGTAGTCAGGCGAAAAAAGTGATATCACTTGATCGTCACGCTGCTGACACAGCTCATGTTGAATGCCGCAAAGATGAAGGCATTCTTGATGAGTCGCCAGGCGCCTACAAGCCACTTGATGCAGTCATGGCGGCACAGGCCGATCTTGTTGAAATAGTGCACAAGCTAAGGCCTCTAGTCTGCGTTAAAGGGTAATACAAAAGAAGAGGCAAGTCATATAAAATTGTGACTTGCCTCTTTTCCTGGCTTCTGACAAACAAGAACAAAAAACTCACTCACGCAATATTCACGCCCCTTCTCCTATTCTCCTTAAATAGAGAAGAAGAGAATAATTTGGTTATTAGCATTTCTAGCAACAGAGTCATTGACCAGCGCTACCAGATTGTCACCACAATCGGGCAGGGTGGCATGGGCAAAGTCTATCTGGTTGTCGACTTAGAGAAAAATAGACAAGTTGCACTTAAGACTCTCGAGCGCGACCTAAACGACCAAGCAGTTTGGGGACGCTTCGAACGTGAGGCGCGAAACGCAAGTAGACTGAACCATCCCAATATTGCCAGAGTCTATGATTTCGGCAAGCTCACAAGCGCAGTGCCTTATCTAGTAATGGAGCTAGTAACCGGTCAGACGCTGCACGAAAGGATCAAAACCAAAGGGCCCCTGAGCGAAGCAGAAACACTTACCGTTTTCCTCGCAATGTCTGCGGCACTGCAGCATGCCCACCAAATGGATATTCTCCATCGTGATATTAAGCCGTCCAACATCATTGTCATCACAGACCCGGTAGGCAAAATAATCGATGCTAAATTAATCGACTTTGGCTTAGCCAAATGCTTTGGCGCAGATGAATTTGCCCAATCACTGACTGCGACCGGAGAGATTATCGGCAGCCCTTATTATATGAGCCCAGAACACTGGAATAGTGAAGCTCTCGGGCCGGGGTCGGACATTTACTCTTTAGGAATCACGCTGTTCGAAAGTCTCACAGGCAAAGTGCCCTTCTGTGGAGAAAATGCCTTCGCCACAGCAATTTCGCACAACACCGCAGATTTGCCGCTGCTGGCTAACTACGATACCACCCTATTAGACGAAAGCGACTGGCAAATCGTACTCAACAAAATGCTGGCCAAGTCTATCAACGATCGCTACAGCAGCTGCTCACAGCTGGCCCATGACCTGTATTGCATTGCCAACGGCGAAGCGGTAAACGAGCAGCTTGAAACAGCCGAAATTTACGGCCCGGCTAAAAGCTCGAAGCTAAACCAGATTTGGCTACTAGTAGGCGCCTCAGCCTTATTTCTCTTACTCACGACCATAGTGTCTCTGTACTTTTCTCTTACCAATAAACCAATGGCTCGGATGCCGAAACATCCAGATCTTTTTGACCGCATGCCCAGTCACATAGATAAAGTAGCCGAGGCGGGGCCAAATTTTACTGTCTACAGAGATAGAAAGCGCACTGTGTTCAAGTTTCCGATGAAAAACAGCATTGGCACTATGACAATTGGCAAGAACTTTGTCGAAACTATGGCAATGGGCAATATCGAAGTAATGCGCAACGAAAAAATTCAATTTCGTCCTAATGAGCTCTTCTTGTCTCATCCCGAATTATTCCAAAAGTTTGATGCAAATGACCTAACTAGCCTTTACATTCAAGGCGAGCCTACAGCGATTACAGATGAGATTCTGGCTAACATCAATCACCTCACCCGCCTAGAAACTCTAGTTCTGCGAGACTGCAATCTGACATCGAAAGCTGTGGCCACCCTCAATTGTTTTCCGCAACTAGACAACCTCACTCTTGTTGACACTGAAATCAGCGGCGATGGCGTTACTAAACTCAGGCGGCTGCGGCAACTTGACTCTCTAACAGCAAACGACGTCAGAAATCCCAGCGCTTTTCTGACAAAGTTGAGCGGCCAATCGCAGCTTCGCTCCCTCTCACTGAAGAATGCTGGCCTTAAAGATAACGAACTCAAACTAATTGCCCAGATGGCCAACCTGAAAGACCTAACCATTGGCGGCAATCGAGAAATCACCAACCAGGGCCTGGCCTATTTGACTGACTGTAAGAAGCTAAGAAAGCTCCAAATAAAAAACATTCCCATTAAGCCAGGATGCGCTGAGATTCTTGCCAAAATTAAGGGGCTGAGGCTGCTGCTACTGTCTCCCCGGTCATTCAGCGATGCAGAGGTGAGCGCGCTACACCGGGCACTACCAGAGTGCAAAATTCATTTTGCTGAATCTGAGGGTGAATAAAGCCAACAGTCTTTGATTTACACGTCAGCTCAAGTCAGCTTAAGTCAGTTCAATACCGTCACGTAATTTTCACGCTCCATCGAACAATAATGAATCTCCCCTTTCGATTCAGAGAAAGCACCCCTGGGAGACATTTACTATGAGCCTCGAATCCGCTTCAGATACCGCGCCCCAAAAGCACAAGCCAGTTGAACGTGCCCATGAAGGTAGTGACAATACAAAGAGCGCTGTGCACGACCAAGTTAATGGTCTTCCAGCCAAAGATCAATTGCCAGCCAAGCCAGATGTGGCTTCTGACAATGCGGCCATAGCAAAAATGGGTTTTCCCTCCCCTCTATTACACGACACTGGTTTCGGTCAGCTCAAAGGCTCGCTCTTTATGAACGACCGCGATCGCAAACTGTTAGAAGGGCCAAAGAAAGAACTGGAAGCGCACCTAGGCGACACTCTCAATGACCGTGTCGTTAAGACTGTGGCTAGCAACGAAGGTAAGTTCAATACAATAAACCTCAACGATGCTGGCCATGGCATCTCAGTTGGTGTCAGACAGTGGAATCAAAAAGCTGGCGAGCTACCAGACTTACTCAAAAGCTTCCATGATAAAAACCCCGAAAAGTTCGACAAAATTTTTGGCAAATACGCCGATAATCTATTGAGCGAGAAATATGTCAGACGTACCAACATGGCTGGTAACAAAGACCTGATGGGGCGAATGAAAGAAGCTCTAAACGATCCTGAGTTTCAAGAAGTACAAGTTGATAAATTCAAAAAATTCGCTGAAAAAACTGGAGAAATGGCCAAGAAGTATGGCCTCAAATCAGAGCTTGGAGCAGCACTTGTCGCCGATATCGCTAATCAAATGGGCGAAGGCGGTGCTCGCCGCATCATGCGCCGGGCCGGCCTCAAACCCGGTGGTGAAGTAGAAGATGAAGCCGCCGTGCTAAAGAAAATGGAAAAACTTACTCACCGACCCAATTCAAAAGCCCGCTTTGAAATGCTGGCAACAACATTCAGCCCAGATAAAATAGATTCAAAAAGAAAACCAGCTACTAACCCAATTAGACAACGCGATAACAACAGCTCAACCTATGTGGCTGACCTAGATCTTTCAGCAAGCAACGTCGCTTAGACAAAAAATCTCGCCAGGAAATCAGCGCTTGTTTGTTTGATTGTTGGTCAAGAACCATTGCTGACAGCTTAGGCCTTGCTCACCAGTTTTAGGATGTAGCCTTAAATAGCGACCATCGCTTTGCATGATACGTGACTTGTTGGTATCAAACAAATAAGTCTTAAGCACAGCGTCGCGCACAAAGCGGGCCAATCGTTCGTCTTCAATAGGGAAGAGCACTTCAACGCGACGATTCAAATTGCGCGGCATCAAGTCAGCACTGCCGCAGAATATTTCGTCTTTACCACCATTACGGAAATAATAAATGCGACTATGCTCAAGGAAGCGACCAACCACGCTAACTACTTGTATATTCTCACTCACACCCTGTATACCAGGGCGCAAGCAACAAATTCCCCGCACAATCAGATCGACTTTTACACCGGCCTGAGAAGCGCGATAGAGCAACTCAATAATGCGCTCATCAACAAGGGCATTCATTTTCAAAATGATGCGACCTTTGGCACCACTTTTAGCGTGTTCAATTTCTCTGAGAATAAGCTCTTCAAATCGCTCACGCAGATTGATTGGAGCAACCAACAATTTGCGATAGTCGCGCTTAGCCGAGTAGCCAGTGAGGTAATTGAATAGGTCAGAAATATCTGTACCAATTTTGTCATCACAAGTAAGCAAGCCAATGTCGGTATAGATATGGGCCGTCATTGGATTATAGTTACCAGTGCCAAGGTGTACATAACGGCGAATGCTATCGCCTTCTTTACGCACTACCAATGCCACCTTAGAGTGAATCTTCAAGCCTAGCAAGCCATAAACTACGTGCACGCCTTCAGCTTCAAGAGCCTTCGCCCATTCAATATTGCTCTCTTCATCAAAGCGAGCCTTAAGCTCAACCAGCACGGCCACTTGCTTGCCACGCCCTTGCGCTTTTAGCAATGCTTCTACCACTGGAGAATTTTTGCCGACTCGATAGAGAGTCATTTTAATAGCTAGAACATTAGGGTCGTTGGCAGCGGCATTGAGGAAGCTTACAACTGGCTGGAATGAATCATAGGGGTGATGGAAAAGAATGTTGCGCCTGGCAATCGCAGCGAAAACATCTTCGTCTTTATCCATGGTGTCTGGATCAAGAACAGCAGGTATTGCCGGAATGAATGGTGGATACTTAAGATCGTGCCGATCTAGATTGGCTACATACTTAAGCGAACTCAAAGGCATGCGCCCCTCAATCAAATAGACATCGTAAGGTTCTATTTGAAGATTGCTCATCAAAATTTCAAGGATATAAGCGGGCATGGCATGGTGCACTTGCAAGCGAACCACGTCACCGAAGCGCCTCTGTCTAACACCTTCTTCAGTTGTTTCGAGCAGATCACCAGCTTCCCACTCTTGAATTTCCATCTCGGCGTCACGAGTAACATGAAACGGATAGACTTCAACAATTGACATGCCTGGGAATAGCTGCTCGATGTTAGCCTTACACAAATCATCAAGCCAAATATAGGTATTGGGCTTGCACTGAATAACACTTGAACGCGCGCCTGGTGGCTCAGTTTTGCCAATAGGCACTAACTGCGGCAAGCTATCAGGAATCTTTACTCTAGCAAAACGCTCGTCTGATACCTGATCACGAATCAAGACAGCCAAATTAAGGCTGAGATTGGAAATGTGTGGGAACGGATGACCAGGGTCAAAGGCCAGAGGCGTGAGAACAGGAAAAATTTTCTTGCGGAAATACTCGCGGGCATCAGTCTTCTGCTCTTCTGTCAGTTCATCGAACTGCAAAATTTGAATACCGGCCATTTTCAATTCGGGCAGAAGAGAACCCTTCAAACAATCATGGGCGCTAGCAAGCAGTCGAGTCACTTCAGAACTCACCGCGTCTAACTGCTCAGATGGGCTAAGGCCATCAGGACCAGCACTTGGAGTGCCTGATTCAATTTGGCGCTTCAGCCCTGCTACTCTCACCATGAAAAACTCTTCTAAGTTTGAGCCCAGAATAGACAAGAAGCGGAAGCGCTCTAGCAGAGGGTTAGTTCCGTCCATTGCTTCTTCGAGCACACGCCACTGGAAAGCTAGCAAACTCAATTCGCGATTAAGGTAATAAGCCGGGTCCGTAAGAAGAGGCTTGGCATCCTCAGGAGCATCAACCGGAGGCTGTTCTTGGGTAACACTAACCATGACATTGTCTGGCGGCAGGTCCAAGCGGGAGGTGTCGGGCATGGCGAAATCAGCATGACCAGGAGCGGGAGCCGGCACAGGAACCGGTACGGGAACAGAAGGAATATCTTTCGCGCCAGCAGCGACAATCGCTTCAAGTGCTTCGGATCGTTTGATTTCGGTGGTTTTACGGCTATTAGCCGTGTCTGGTGATTGCATACATTAAATTGTAAGGCATCCAGCCTCTTGGCGACAAGGCTGTCAGGCACCGGTATGCAAATAGTGACAAAGATCTCAGCGAATATTTGCCAGAATCGCAGCATTTTGTTATCTGCTTAACGACAACAGAGTTCAAGTGACGAAATAGTTAGTGAAATCGAGGTTTATGGATGATTTAGTGCAATTAATGCAAATTATAGAGATTGATAGCATTGCTGCGCAGCACGGCCCGCTCCACTTCTTCCATCTGTGCCTTGAGTAGATAACCTTTTTCGGTCAGTTCTTTAAGTGCTTCGCTAAGGCCCCTTCTCAAACAAGTAGCTCCATACCAGAATGACTCTGGCTGACTATTGCCGCCGGTTCCAGCAAGAAGCTTAGAATACGGCGCAGCAGAGAGAGCCTCATAGTAAAGGCGCGTCAAATCAGGGGCGAGCAAACTGTTGGCCAGAGACAAATCAAAGAACACCCCAGGATAAACAGAGGCAAGATAGGCTGCCTCACGAACAAATGGATAGCTGTGCAAGAACACAACTTTGAGATCAGCAAAGCGCTGCGCTCTCAAGATCGGCTGGAAGGCCAGCGGATTGCTCTCAGCTAGCATAGCCTGGTGGTCACCACTACCGCGAATCTGAACGGGAAGGCCACGTTTAATTGCGAGTTCTAAGATTACAGTGAGCAAATAATTGTAAGCCGCAGTGCGTCCGAGACGACCCGTATCTAGGACTTCTTTGCGAGCCGGATGATAGGCAGTACGGGCACTGGCGATAGTTGATACCTCAAGAGCAAAACCGCCATTTGCCAGGGTTGTCTTCAATGCCACCACTCTAAGATTATTCTGGGCACTTTCTTCAATTGCTGAGTCAAGAGCGCGTTCAAGACTGCGCAAGGCTAAATCAAAAGTATCGTTCTCGACAAAGAGACGCTCTAACAGTGGCTCAATGCCGAGTACTCGATTGATATTCAAATTAGTCAACTGAGCCATCTGTGATGCAGGCAGAAGCTGGTCGGTGCTGTTAGAGGGCGAGTCATCTATCAAAACAGTGCCAATGCCAGCATCGGCAAACAAACCACCAAGGTGATCACTTTGCTCTTGCATAGCTCTCATCTTCAAATAATCATCTAAGTCTGTGCAGCGAAAACGGGCAAGCAATTTTCTAATCATGCACTGATAGAAAAGAGACAATGGTATATGTCGACTAAGCATGTCAGGCAAACGGCTCTCACAGTAAGGCTTAGCAAAATCAACTAATGAACAACTGCGATAATCAAGCAGTAAACACTGTGCTTGATTGTCTACCATTTCGATCAACTGCGGCTTCCTCTCACTAATTATTTTCCTTTCGACTTAATCAGCTTTTGCACGTCAGCGGCCTTTTGCTTCAAGTCTTTGAACAACTCTTTATTGCCAAAATGGACGGCTTCGTAAACAGTGAAAAACTCGCCAAGAGCAACAGGCAGGTCTCGATCTACCTTCATACCTTGCTTCAAGCGATCGGCAACAAGTTCTCCAACACGACGAACAAATTGCTCACTCGTTTCAGACTCTATTCTCTCAATTTTTATTTTCTTGAGATCCTTGATGATTGCTAAATAAACTTTCCATTCCGGACCACGCCAACTGTTGAGAGCAGCTTGTCGCTTTAAATGACGGAGGAAGAGAATAACACCAAAGATAATACCAGCCAGTAAGAACAGTAATGAGAATATGATTGCAATCCAACCGGCAATACGTCGAGGGCTGAGCCCCTCCTGGTCGGAGAAATTCATACCAGCTTGGGTTTCAAGCATTTTCTGAATACCAGACAGGCTGTAGCCTTCTTCCCGTGCCTGAGCTGGCAAAATGCCATCAGGAACTGAATCGAAGGGAACCCAACCATACTCAGGGACAAACACTTCAGCCCAGAAGTGCAGATCATTGGTACGCACTTCGCGAACGCCAGAAACTTTATTTGTAGAACCAATACCATAGCCACTGACCAAACGAGCAGGCAATCCGACACTGCGGCACAGCACAACGAATGTCGAAGCGAAATCTTGGCTGTTGCCTAGTTTACGCTCAAGCAAGAACTGCTTGATGCGATCTTCTGCCGGCGTAAAGCCTTCGGGTTTGGAGACTTCGTAAGCTGCTTGGGTACGCAACACGTGACAGAGTCGATCGGCCTGGCTGAACCAATTACCGGTGGTGCCAACAGCCTGATTGGCGAAGTCAACAACTTCGGGAGAGACATCTTCAGGCAATTGCAAGTAATTTGCTAGCACCTTGCGCAGCGAGGTTTCTTGGTCGGCAGTGAGACCAGGCTCAATGCGCATATGATTGGTGTCATAGAGAGGTAGCTGTGATACCACCTTAAAGGTGGTGCCTTTCTTAATAGGATCAGTGGCGAAGACCATACCGTAATCGTTGACAGTAATTTTTTTAGAATCAAGTCCAACGGCTTGAGGTATCCAACAGACTGGAACGATATTATCAAGGTCTCCCACCATCTCATAACCCTGAGTCAGCTCAACAACAGGCATAATCTTGGGGACGATAAAGGCGTTAGCTTTCTTGAGATCGAAGCTTGGTTTGTCCGGACGGAAGAAAACAAAGTTAATGGCAGAATCGGCGCCATATCCACTTAGTTGACCATCAAGCGATAGCAAGCGCTCTTGTTCGAGCTGCCGTTCCGCTTCAGCTTCTTCCAACTCAGCCTTCTTAGCTGGATCATTGACATTCTCTGCTGCACCAGCAGAGTTAGTACTCGAACCATTATTATTGCTATCGCTGCCAGTATCATCGACTAATTCGGCGCCAGGAGACGCAGAACTAGTCTCGCTTGCATTATCAGATGTCGGCTTGCTTGTTACAGGCCTAATGTTCATATTTTTCGCTTTCAAAGCGTCTTTAGAACGACTCCAATAGCGGCCATCAAAATTATCAAAGACTGCTCTTCTCTCCCAGAACAACCGGGTCGAACTCACCTTAAATAAGATTTCGCCTTGTTTCTGGAAGGGATTGACGTCCATATCGATAACTTTGGCTGAAATAATGCCAGGCGGCAGCGGATTTTTATCTTTAGCGTTCTTATCTGCACCACCACCAGCCTTACCAGTGCCATCTTTTCCAGTTTTGCCTTTTCCAGTTTTGTCTTTAGCGTCTTTGCCATTAGAGTCTTTATCTTTAGAATTTTTAGCTTTTGCATCAGCTGTTGCCTTTGCTTCTTTATCCTTTGTGGTTTTCTCTTTGGCAGATTTCTCTTTAGCCTTAGCATCAGCTATCGCTTTAGCACCATCACTAGCAGCACTTTTATCTTCCTTAGCGCCTTTGCCTCCTTTGGCTGTAGTTTTTTCTGGTACTTCGGGTGCGTGCTTTTCAGGAGCTTTCACTGGTGCAAAAGCAGGCTTATCTTGGTCTTGGCCGGGCTTGGCCATTCCCAAATTGCGTATCGGCGCTGTGTATGGATTTCTTGCTGGTTCCTTCTTGGGAGAATGATCAGAAAAATCAGGAAGCAGCCTCAGTAAATTAGCGAAACTGAGATTGTGAATACTGGAAGTAATAATGTCGATAGTGTCATCTGAGCGCGGCACAAAGAGAAAAGCCAAAATAGTGATGAACGGCAACATAGCCAAAGTGAGCTGGGCACTCCCTCTTGGTCTACGTCTCTTATCAGTCAACGAAGATGGCACCACCGGTGCTGCATGCATTGGTTTATCGAGCCAGTTTGTCAGAGTGCGCGACATGCAATCGTAGTAGAGCATCATGGTGCCTAAACTGATATATGTCAGCACCGTAGCTCCGAAGTAAATACTGCGGGCAACTGGTGACAGGCAACAGAGAATTAGAGCCCCCAACATAGCCGACAGATTGATATCAGAACGTGACTTCAAGTCAAAGGTATGCAGGGCAAAGGTGCCGGCGATGAAGTGCACCACGGGCCCCCAGAAATCAGCAGGGCCGTTGATAGGGTTTAAAAACTCAGCTAAGGCATTGGCACCGACACCAAGAACGCCGACAATGACGATACCTTGCATCCATTTCTGGTTTTCATAGCGATATTGGTAGGCCACAAGACTACCAACGGTACAAAGAGTGAAAGCCAAAACAATCACTGGCCAAGAGGTTTTTATAAAGACACAACTAGCAACAATGCATGTCAGAGTCATGCAATAGACAATTGCCCGCAGGGCAATTGAGTCTTCTGGAGATTGATTACGATTGCTCATAGGCCTTCAAAATCTCCTTCCCATTCAATTCTAGCCAGAACTTTTCCTGAGGTCGGTCCTAATTCGGTACGCTCAGCTCTCTCTGTCTTCTTGGCTGCTGCACCGCGACTCTTAGCATTAGCGGTCTTCTCAGTTTGCACCTCCATACCAGGAAGGGGCTGATCATCGTCTTGCCAACTAGGCGAAACTTCAACCACCTCAACAGGAAGGCAGACGACATCACCGCGCCCTGGGCTATGTTTTACTATTTTTTCAGAGGTAGGCAGCACAGTGACAAGGGGTCGATCGTTGATATGGTCCCAAGTCTCAGAAGGAGTCTGAGACTCTTCATCAAAGGTCTTGCGGTTTGCAGCAACTTTGGTAATTGGCTCGACTCTCGCTAATATCTCTGCTGTTAGAGCCAAACCAGGCGGTATGTGCGGCAGGTCAATAAGCAAGTCTTGGAGATCACCAGAGTCAGTAGACGGGTTGAGCAACAGTCTGGGCATATGCCCTAAATTATGACCAAGGTGAACCAAAGAATTGATCAACTTAACGGTCAGCTCAAATTGCTCCGGACTGCGATAGTTGGCTCTTAAGTTCAACAAAATATCAAAAACCGGTAAGGTCTCAGAATCAAACTCTCGCACCAACATCTTGCCTTGCCGAGCGGTTGAAGCCCAGTGAATATGCCTCATGCTATCCCCGCTGCGAAACTCGCGAACGCTGCGGAAACTGCTTGATTGATGAGTTATCACGGAGGTCGAAGTAGCGTGACCCATGGGCGAAACGATGCCGCTAAGCAGATAGAGAAAATTACCTGATATTGGCAATACGTCAGGGTAAACAGTGATGCTCGGTTTGGTAGCTGCAGCTTCGGTCATTTTGACAGTGCGCGACCACCAGGTAATACCCAGGGGAAAACAGGTAGAAAGCTCCACATTCTCAAGGAAGTAAACACCGCGCTTCAGCGATGGCGTAGGAAAGCTAAACCACTCGTCACTGTCGAGTTTGTCTATATAGACCGGGTCTGGTGCAACCATGACATCGCTAGGTTGCCCATCAGCCGCACGCTTAGTCATGTTTACGGTCATTCGAAGAGCACGAGTAGGCACCACCCACGATATCGGCCCTAACTTAAAATGACGCCTAATATTAACGCGAATGGTAGCCGTTTCTTGAGCGGCTACCTCTTGAGGCAACAAGTAGCCAGCCGAAAGACCAGCCAATTCGAAAAAGGGCAAGAGAAATCCCAATATCAATGCCACAAGAAAGGCAGCAGAAAGTAAGTAAATCCATTCGCTAGCGACAAAAGCGGCAAAAATATAAAGTGCCACCGACAGCATCACGAGCCCAAACTGACGACCTTCCAAGAAGACGGTGTAGCCGCCTCCAAGCGGTATGCGCAAACGACGGCCGCCAGATGTGCCAAAGACTGGCTCTTGAGAGATAGGACGACCTGGCGCCATACCGGATAAAGGCGATGAAGCATCAGTGCCTGCAGAGAGAGCCCCAGGTTTCTTGGTGTTATCACTTGTCCGACTCTTGCCACCGTCACCGACTGAACCAGGACCTTTTTTAGGCTGGGACGGGGACGGTCTCAAGGATTTTTTCGATGAGTTCTGCATGACTGACCCGATTGGTCTTTACTTTTGGTAAAACACGATGACCGAAAACTGAAGGGGCAAGCAACTTAATGTCGTCTGGAGTAACAAAATCTCGTCCGTCGATAAAGGCATTCGCTTGTGCAGCTCTAACAAGCAGTTGTGATCCTCGAGGGCTGACCCCAAGTAGCACTGATGGGTGTTTTCTCGTAGTTTGAACAATCTGAACTACATAGTTGACTAAGGCATCATGCACAAAGATCTTCTTGACCCCGGCTCGAGCGTTGAGGACATCTTCTGTGCTAAGTATTGAATCTACATGGAAACCACCTTCACGCATGGTCTTTTTGATGATTTCAGCTTCTTGATCAGCTTGTGGATACCCTAAAGACATCGACATCATGAACCTGTCTAGTTGAGCTTCCGGCAATGGGAATGTCCCGTGGTGCTCAATCGGGTTCTGTGTCGCGATAACAAAGAAAAGTTGAGGCAGTGGCCGAGTAGTACCATCGCTGGTGACTTGGCCTTCTTCCATAGCTTCCAAAAGAGAAGACTGTGTGCGCGGAGTAGCACGGTTGATTTCATCAACAAGAAGAATGTTGGTGAAAATCGGCCCTGGGAGGAAGTGAAAACTGTTGTCTTTCTGGTCAAAGATATTGACCCCGGATACGTCAGACGGCAACAAGTCAGGTGTGCACTGAATACGCTTGAAGTTAGCAGTTACCGAATTGGCAAGACTCTTAGCCAAGAGGGTCTTACCCACCCCGGGCACATCTTCCAACAGCACATGACCACCAGCAAGCAGAGCAACAACAGCCAGTTTCGCCGGTCGCGCCTGACCAACCAAAGCTTTGCCCATGTTTTGGACCAATGCCTTCGCTGCTCCACTGTAGGCCGAGGTTGCACCAGGGCTTGTGTTAGCAAAAGCTTGCGGTTTATTCACGTTCTCAGACCCTTCTTTTAGTGAATGACTTAAACCCAGTAACAAGGGCTTTCATACCCAGCTATAAGTTACACCTAAACAGCCTGAAATTAGCTGCCAGAGGAAGTCAAGCAATTTGAATCCGCGATTTCGGCAATTTATCAGCCTCCTGCATCTATGCAAGACTTGCTATTCTCTTATAATTGCTAAGGAAGCGAGCAATCTGAGATTTACGGCTTACATCACTGCAGGAAGCGACGGATGTCAAACAACACCAAGTTAATTTTGATAGGGCTAGCAATTTGTGTCGTCCTCGGCGTCTTGCTGCAAAACACTATTTTCAACGCACTGAAGCAAGATCTTGGCGGCACCAATGAGCTACTGCCACCAGACCAAATGGCCAAAAAGGCGAAGACTGAAGCTATCAAGAATCAGAAGAAATTTGAAAAGAGTCATCAAAACCCTTAGTTGAAAATTGACTTTGTAATGATTCTTAAAACTAAGACTTAAGCCAGACCTTCACTGGATTGGCTTTTGCTTTGTTCAGCTTCTGGTTCTGAGTCCAGAAGCATGTAGCGATAGACAACATTAAGGGCGCTGGCTACTGGTATGGCAAAGATAATACCGAGCATGCCATCAATCTTGGCACCGATCATGATCGCAATAAATATGACAACTGGATGAAGCCCTATTTTATTGCCGATATAGCGCGGCGCCACCAAATTGTCTTTGAGCCACTGAAAAATATTGAAAACTAATAGCAAGACGACCACCTGACCAATACGGTTGGTCGGGATATTGTCGAGCCCATTCAATGCCACCACAATCAGAGCTGGCAAGAAACCAATAGGTGGACCAATCACTGGCACAACTTCCCAAATACCTAGCAAGACGCTTAGCACCAGAGCAAATGGCACACCAATCACAAGATAGACCACCAGCATCACAACACCGAAGAACAAACCAAGAACCAATTGCCCGCGAAAGAATGCCTGCAAACTAACGTCAATTTCGGCTGCCATACTCTTTAGTGAGTGGTGATAGCTCTTGGGGAATGCCGCAATAACCCAGTCGGTCATGCGATAACCATCCAACATAAAGTAGAAAGAAACCACCAAGATACTTAGGGCATAGAGCAACCAAGTCATAGTAGACATGGCCACTTCACCAACTCGAGAAAATATCATTGAGGTGTCAGGCTTAGGAATATTCTGCGCCACAGTAGTGACCAAGTCGATCGCCCGTACCTGTATCTGAGCAGCGTGAAGACGCTCATCTAGGGGGGCCAAAGAGCGACCGAAGCTCTCAATTGTGCGCGGCAATTCATGGAACACCGACTCAATTAACTGATTGACCTGCACTAAGAGTGATGGCACGACGGTGAGCGACAAAATTACTAAAACAACAGCGACAATGGCGTAAACAACAAAAATTGAAAAAGCTCGATTCTTTAAGAACTTCTCTAGCCAGTCAACCACACTGATAAACAGATAAGAGATGAGTATAGAAATGCCAAGAATTCTGACTATATCTAAGAAGTACAAAACAAACTGACAAGCAGCACTGAAAATAATTAACGACAAAACTGCGATGACAAGCTTTCTTTGCAGTGCTAGCAGAGGATCTTTCGGTCGGTTCAAATTTGATTCTGCCACTAAATAACGCCCTTTGTTTTAAGGAGTAGGCTTTGATGTCTTAATGAAATCGATTTTTGATTTTAGTTCACCAGGGATAGTGGCAGCAGTATAGCCTCTGATCTCCACAACCTTCTTATATTGATTGAAAGCTTCGTCTAAATTCTTCGATTTCAGGTAGATGTCGCCAAGTAGCTCACAATATTCAGAACGGTCTGGCTTTAGCATCAAGGCCAGCTTGATTTCTTGCTCAGCAGCCTCTATGGAAGTGCTATCAGAACCATCTTTACTGGCTAAAAGAATTTGGGCAAGGCGAAAATGCGAATCGGTATCTGAAGGATCAAGCTGAATAGCCTGGCGAAAAGATGCCTCTGCTTCTGGCAGGCGTTTCTGCCGCTGCAAAATTATACCGAGATTAAAATGATAGTCAGCTCTCTTGGGCCGGAGCTTAAGAGCTAAACGAGCTTCACTCTCAGCCAGTTGAAACTGGTCGAGATCTTTGAGAGCTAGAGCAAGATTATTGTGATAGCCAGCAGCTGAAGGATTGATTTGGATGGCACGGCGATAACATTCCACCGCCTCCTTGAGCTTGCCACTAGACTGCAGCTCAATTCCCTTTAAATTTAGTTCTCTCGCTTGAGCAGAAACTCCTGAAGATGAACCGGCTGTAGAAGAAACTGAAGACGATTGCTGGGCCGAGCCTGGCACAGTAAAAGCAATACCAAGATGTACAGCAAAAGCCATACAACATATATGGCGAACGAAGCTAGACCTAGTTATCCCAAGCATAAACACAGATTTCACTCTCTAAACCAAATGCATATTACTCTGCTAAGCTTCACAGGTAAAGATAGGAAAGGTAGCGTGCGCAATCGCCTTTTAATTTCAGCACTAATAATCGCGCTCTTAGTAGACATAGCAGGCATAGTCTTTTTCATCTTGTTCTTGACTCAGTCTGGCAAGCTCCACAAAGTGCAAAAAGAAAAACAAGTCCTGGCTAATAGCCTTGCGGCCCTGCGCAACCACCAGGCCTTCACAGTAGACAAGCCCCTTGAGCTACCAGAGCGACACACCTTCATTTCAAAGCTGGATGGCGTGCACGATCTCTACGCACTAGCTCCACCAATTGTTTTTGATGGCAGCAAAGATCTAACTCTTGTAATCTACTTACACGGTATGGGCTCAAATGATCTTGAACCATTTGTTTCACCGAAACAAAGCCCCATCGCCCAAAATATACAAAGCCACTATCCCGCCGCAATTGTTGCCTCGCCCAACTATCGCGGCACCACATCATGGGCCAATAAGGCAGCGATTGCTGACATCGATCAAAACATCCACGAACTGATGGAGCGCTATCCGGTAAGCCGTATAGTAATCATGGGCACCTCCATGGGGGGCTGCTCCGCCCTGGCGTATAGCTATCTGGCAGCCGAAGACATCAAAGCCAAGATTGTAGGAGTGGTAGCCTGCGAAGGCGCTGGAGATTGGCTCGCCCTCTACCGCAAAACCCCTTCCCGCCTGGTCAAGACCGGCATGATTATCGGTCTTGGTGGTGCAGCGGAGACGGTTCCGAATATGTATCAAGAACGCAGCATTAATAACAACCTAGAAAAAATGAGGGCTGGCACTAAGTTTGCCTTAATTTCAGCCAATCAAGACACTGTCATTCCGCCAGCCTTTCAAAAAGCGCTAGAGGAAAAACTGAAAGAAGCAAATCTTCCCACTAAGCTAATTGAGGTACCAGACAAGCACGGCGTTCCAGCCTCGGAGTTTTACCTGGAAGGCCTCAATTTTGTCCTCGGCAAATAAGTTAAGAAGAAACCTTTTTCCAAAGCCCCTGACTATGGAGCTCTTTCCATTTATCGCCTTCTTTGACAAACACTTTGGTGTCATGGGACTCAAAGACCACAGGATGCTTGCCGCCCATCACCTTACGCAAAACACACGTGACGGTGGCTGTGTTGCCGTGAACTTTGGCATAGGGCTGATAGATGGTATATGACACAGCGTGGGCTTCAGAGGCCTGCACCGACTGTTCATAGCGCTCCTTAATACGAGCAATAACTTGCTTCTTACCGACTAGCAATTGCTTAGTGATGTCGTCAAAAGTCGTGACATTTTCATCGAAATACTCAGCAAAGTGTTCGAAATCACCTTTGTTTATGGCCTTGGCCATTTCATGCAAAGTATCAATAACCTTCTGCGACTCAACACAGGCAGCGTGAGGATCAACACAAGTAACATCGCACTCATCTTTTATATCTTTCGTTTCTTTAGCCATTTTTGTCTCTTTGGACTCAGCAGCCAAAGCACTGGGATAGTTGAGCGGAGAGCAGTAGACAAAACCCAATGCCAAGAGAGCAATGGTTGGCAGCTTCAGAGCCATTCTAGATTGATTATTTAACATCATTATTCTCCTTGGCCCTTACTGTGCACGGTTCATAGCAGTTTCGACATCACGCAGCGCTCGATCGTTGTCACGCAAATAACTATTGACCGTATCAAGCTGAGTTTGCAAAGCAGATATTCTTACAGCTAGGCGATTAGCTTCGCCCTGTAAATAATTTCGTTGGTCAAGGAGAGCATCGCGACTACGTTGGAGGCTACCATATACTTGCGAATTCGACGCTAATGAAGCAACACAGGCAACCACGAGAAACTCAACTACCATAATGGCAATCACAGTTGTTACCTTCAAATTTACGGTGGTGGCCACCGCTCTTTCAAGCTTCATATCAACTCCATAGACCCAGAGCCAGCGAAGCTTATAATATTAACGCACTCTCAACTAGAATACAAAGGGCCTCGAAAGTATATGTCATCCGTAATATCAACGAAAATTACAGCCCACCTGCAAGAAGAGCTAATCGAGAAGCTTCTTGATCTGGCCTTTTTGGAAGACTTCGGCGGTATAAACGAAGACAGTGAGCAGCCCTTCGACCTCACCACCTCAGCAACCGTCAGCCCCAACCTGCAAACAAGCGCTGATATTCTATTGAAAGAACCCGCAGTGGTTGCAGGATTACCATTCTTAGCCCGAGTAATGGAACGTCTGAGCAAAACAATTGAAATTGAACTGCTAGTAGCCGACGGTACTTATATAGAGGATGTAGGAACCTCCGTGGTGGTAGCTAAACTAAAGGGACCGGCCCAGGCTATCCTCAAGGGCGAAAGGCTCGCCCTCAACATCATGCAAAGGCTTTCAGGTATTGCCACTCAAACAAGACGATACACCAGCCTGGCTAGCCCCAAAGGCATCGCCATACTAGATACAAGAAAGACCTCTCCGGGCTTGCGGGTGCTTGAGCGCTACGGCGTCCGAGCTGGAGGGGGCACCAACCACCGCTTTGGCTTATTTGATGCGATTCTCATTAAAGACAACCATTTAAAAATTGCTGGCGGAGTAAAACAAGCGTTGCTGGCAGCCGAGCAGTTTCTCAAGGCTCATCCACATCTACAGATGAGTCAAATACTGTCAGTTGAAGTCAGTAGTTTAGACGAACTACAAGAAGCACTAGATCTTGGAGCCAAACGAGTGTTGCTTGACAATATGACTCCAGATCAGGTGCGTCAATGCACCCAAAAGATATCGATCAATAGTAGCAACGGTAGTAGTGAGTATTTTGTCGAAGTATCCGGTGGCATTACCTTGGAAAACCTCAGTGGTTATCTCATAAGCGGAGTAAATGCCATCTCAACCGGCGCCCTTACTCACTCTGCACGCAATGTAGATCTATCGTTGGAATTTACAGACTAACAATTGACTTGCTCTAGGCAGGCAAAAGACTGATTAAGTTTCTTGCATCTTATCTCTTGACAGCCTGGCTTTCCCTTCGCCATTTCAGGCTTTTCAAGCATGAGGCCCCTGTAATTGCTAGACAGAGCTGACATTCCAAAAAGCTAGCTAAGGGTATACACTTGCATACATCTTCAGTTTGTCTTTATTTTTCAAAACGAGTTAATGAAGCAGTTGGGCTGGTAGTTCTACAGTCTATTGTTCTACTTTGTGCATGTAGCTCATGATGTTGAATTTGTACAAGCGCAAAGATACAAATTAAAGATCGCCCCCACTTCACTCTCATATTCAGGCATCGCAGGTCAGGTCAAGTCAGACCAGGAAGAGTAGAACTTATGAACCCGCCCACCAAAGTTTTCATTGTCGACAGCGACCGTCTGGCACTGGTTACGCTGAGCCTTTGGCTTGAGCAACACAAAGACTTCGAAGTGGTCGGCACCGCTCTGCCTACAAGCAAATTAGAGCAAAAAATTCGCGAAAGCCAGGCTGATCTGGTGGTACTGAGCCTTTCTACTATTGGAATCGAAGCGGTAACCACCCTACGTCGGGTCAAACATACTTACAGCGATATTCCTGTCATCATTCTGCACCAGGGCGACGCCAAAGCAATCGAAGGGCCCCTGACCTTTGAATCAGATGCGCAACTATCACCTGATGCTAGCTTGAAAGATTTAGTTGAGACCATGAGAAAACTTGGCCTCCGTCAAAAAGTTGTAACTGGCTCGATGACTGCAAGCATGCTCACCAAGGCTGGCTAACAAATTTAGTGTATTTTGTCGAACTAATTGTCGTTTGCATAACCCTTGTGGTTCTGCGAAGCTTTTTGTCAGGTGAACACACAAAAGACAACGGCAGCTCTGGAGAGCACCTAGATTTAGAACCAGTAGAAATTGCCTATCTGTCGCGCAACGGCGACACCGCTTTCGCTTTGAGCATACTAGTATTCGACATGCTACATAAAGAAGTGAAGAGCCGCTTGAGCAGCTCAGGCGACTCTCTATTAATAGCCAAATCTTCTTCATCAGCATCTTCTTCAGCTTCTTCATCGACTCTGCCAGCACTGTCAGGCACAAGCGCGAATAGCTACTTCGAAACCAGGCTGCAAGAAATAATTAAGTCGTCACTGAAAAATTGGGGCGAAAAAACCATTGACGCGGCCGGTCTAAACTACAAAAAGGACCCTATCGGCTTTATTCGCCGACTGCCAATACTTTATCGATTTCTCTCCAATGCCCTAAAAGGCACTGCTAAAGAAATCTTGAATGACCCCCGCCAACTGAGCAGATACATTTCAAAAACCGGTCTAATGCGTATTCTTGCCCAAATAGGTTCATCCGGGCTGAAACAAGAGTTCGAAGCAGAACTACGAGCAGAGTTGCTAGCCAAGGGTCTATTATTGGAACCGAAACCAAGACAAAAACTAGCAACAATCTACTCGGTCTGTTTCGTAATTGCCCAAATAATCTTTGTCACCCTGCTACTACTGGCAATACCAAATCATACCCATGCTCTTATTATTTTCGCCTCTTCAGCTTTAACAGCATGCACAGTAAAAGCCGCTATTGGTGCCCGTTCCTTCATACCACTCTATGAAGATCTCTGTGAAGTATTGAACCATGCTACCAGACGCAATTTTCGCATCACTGCACTGCAATATTTTATCCATCTGGTCAATGCCATTCTCAATGGTTTGAGCATTTTCGCATTTTTCATACTCCTATTAATGGGCTCACTAGTTCTCTATTTAACTCAAACGGTGGACAGCCCAGCCACCTATTTGATGCTACTGAGCATGATGCTGGCCCAATACATAGCGGCCGGTTACTTATTAGAAGCCTACCGCCTCAGCCTGTCTGAATGCAGCTCACCTCTGGCTCAAAGGCACTTAAAATTATTGAAGACACGCTACCGCAGCTCATCTTCAATTGATGCTCTCAAGTCAGTCCTGCTCAGCACAGACTACGATGCAGAGTTGTCTTATTTGCTGTCGATTTATGGTATTGAAACTCTCTTCTTCATATAGAACAAAAAAATGGCAAAAACGATAGAACAAAACACTAAGGTTATAATCACTGGCGCTTCAACAGGAATTGGCCGCGGGCTAGCTCTGCTTTTAGCAGAGAAATACAAGGCCCATTTGGTCTTAACGGCACGCAGTGAAGGTGACTTAACGAGTGCAGCAGAACAAGTAGTCGCCCTTGGCGGCCAGGCCGAAACTGTTGTTGGTGATATTGCCGCAGAGGGGATGATTGATACCCTCGTAGAAAAATGCCTCACTGCTTATGGTGGCATAGACATTATCGTGAACAACGCCGGCATGGCCATACCGGGGAAATTCGAAGCTCTCTCTATGTCAGACTGGAGGCGGCTTTTTGAAGTCAATTTCTTCACCCCGCTGGCTCTCACCTATGCAGCCCTACCTCATTTGAAAAAATCGAATGCTGGCAAGATCGTCAACGTGGCATCGGTAGCTGGAAAAATATCTTTTCCTGGCAGTATCAGCTATTGCTCAAGCAAGTTTGCCCTGACTGGGCTTTCTGAAGGCTTAGCTGCCGAAATTGGCAATCTCATTGATGTCATCACGGTTTGCCCAGGCTGGGTGCGCACCGAATTTTTTGAAAAAAACGCAGTGGCCGGGCAGAAAAACCCAACCCTGATTGCTGAGCGCCAGGATCTCAGCGGCGTGCTCATGAAGCACGTGCTCAGCATCAGCACCAAGCAATGCGCTAGCGACATAGAAAGAGCACTCGCCCGTGGTGGATCTCACGAGCTAATTCTTACTCTGCCTGGTCAATTTGCCGAACGCCTCCATGGCGTGGCACCAGGCCTCATGCGCTTTATTGCCAGAGGTATACCAGCGGAATTTCCCCAAAAGAATAGCTAATCTATTCCATATACTTCGAGCGAATCAACTGCACCCGACGATCCAGAGTCACTGCTTCAGTTGAGCGGTTAGTCTTGCGCAAGAGTTCGGCATAATTCTCGAGGCAAGCTGCCACATAAGCGTGCTCAGGTCCAAGGGCTCGTTCCCAAATTTCGATGGCACGCCGGTATAGGCTCTCAGCCCGGGCGTGGTTACCATGTTGATGGTAAAGCCAACCCAAATTATTGAGACTCTCAGCTACTTTCGGATGATCGGGGCTAAGCACACGCTCGCGAATGGCCAGAGCACGCCTATGCATCGGTTCAGCTTGTTCAAACTGCTCTTTTGCTAAAAACAATGAGGCAAGATTGTTCAAGGCATTGGCTACACTCGGGTGATCATTACCATGAACCCGTTCTTCAATTTTCAAGACCCGCCGGAACAAAGGCTCAGCGTCAGCACGGCGCCCCTGCTCAGCATAAATATTGGCCAAAGAATTGAGAATTTCAATCAAGCTACTGTCTTCTAGGCCCAAATAGCGCTCTCTAATCTTCAAGCCACGGCGCAAGACTTCCTCAGCTTCATTAAAACGACTGAGAGTCATATAGAGATCACCCAGATTGCTAAGGGCGGAGGCTATATTGAGGTGCTCAGGGCCCAGAACCTTTTCTTGTAAACTCAAAGCCCTTTTAAATAAGGGCTCAGCATCGGCGTACTTGCCTTGAGCCAGATAGACCAGACCAAGATGATTTAAGGCCGCCGCCACGTCAGGGTGATCAACGGCTAGAAGCCGCTCGCGCATGGCCAGAGCCTTAATAAATAGCTCTTCTGCCTCCTCAAAACGACTGTCGTGATAGAGCAAAAGGCCAAGCGAAATATAGTAATCGGCCAAATCTGGGTGATCTGGGCCGAGCGACTGCTCCATATCTGGTAGAAGCCGCAAAAGGGCGTCTACATTCTCATCGATGGACATGACTATCGTGGGTCCGCGGTTACTTTCCTCTACCTTCATTTATTTTCTACCAGTGCAAGGGGATCTTCTAAACCTTTCTAACTTGGGTTTTGCCCAAGTAATTTTCGAAATATCCCTATGCACTGAGCGCTTATAGACCTTATCTATTTGTCGCGCTCACCGCTCACCAAGGTCGCTTGGGCCGCGGCCAAACGTGCCACCGGCACACGGAAAGGCGAACAACTAACATAAGTAAGGCCCAGCTTATGAGCAAAGGCGATTGACTGCGGTTCACCGCCGTGTTCGCCACAGATGCCTAGCTTCAGGTCAGGCTTTGTTTTACGACCCAAATCGACGGCTATCTGCATGAGCTTACCGACTCCGTCAAAGTCTAAAACCTCAAAGGGATTGCTATTCAGTACTTTTTCTTTAGTACCAAGACAATCAACACCATCAAGGTAGCGTTGCAGGAATTTGCCTTCAGCGTCATCGCGGGAATAGCCGAAAGTCATCTGGGTGAGATCGTTGGTGCCGAAGCTAAAGAACTCAGCATATTCAGCAATGGCATCAGCAGTAAGACACGCACGGGGAATCTCGATCATGGTGCCGAATTTGTAGACAATCTCGCAGCCTTCGCGCGCCATAACTTCTTTCGCTACGGCTTCGAGCTGCTGTCTGGCAAATTTCAGCTCGTTAACATGACCAACAAGAGGAATCATTATCTCGGGCAAGACTTCTAGGCCTTGTTTCTTCACGGCTATAGCAGCTTCAAATATAGCCTGCACCTGCATCTTATTAATGCCAGGGTAAAGCAAGCCAAGGCGGCAACCGCGCAGACCCATCATCGGATTAGCCTCTTTTAGCTCACCGACTTTTTTAAGCAGCACTTCTTTTTCGCGCAGTTCTGGCCCCTTGGTGCCCTTGGCACGCATGGTAGCAACTTCTTCGATGAGGTGTTCTTCTTTGGGCAAGAACTCGTGTAGTGGCGGATCAAGTAGACGGATGGTGACAGGCAGGCCGGCCATGGCTTGGAAGATTCCAGTAAAATCTTGCCTTTGCATTGGCAAAAGCTTAGCCAGGGCCTCTTCACGTTCTAAATCAGTATTAGACAAGATCATCTGTTGCATTACAGGAAGCCGATCTTGGGCCATAAACATGTGCTCTGTCCGACACAAGCCAATTCCTTGAGCACCGAACTCACGAGCCAATTTGGCATCTTCGGGAGTGTCAGCATTCGTGCGAATCAGAAGAGTTCTTACCTGATCTGCCCATTCAAGCAATGTCTTGAAGTCTTGCGAGAAATCAGGATCATGGGTGATGATTTGTCCTTCGAAAATCTCACCAGTTGAACCATCAATTGAGATCAAATCGCCTTTCTTAAAGAGCTTTGTGCCAACATACATTTCTTCGCGGTCCAGATCGATTTTCAAAGCCTCACAGCCAGCAACGCAGGGCTTGCCCATGCCGCGAGCAACTACAGCTGCGTGGCTGGTCATGCCACCGCGGCTGGTGATCACACCTTGAGACGGAACAATGCCATGGATATCATCTGGACAGGTCTCAATTCTAATCAAGATAACCTTAAGACCTTGACTCGCCATTTTTTCAGCTTCATCAGGATTGAAAATAATTTTGCCAATGGCAGCACCAGGAGAGGCATTGAGACCAGTGGCAATCAATCGATTTTCTTTCTTAGCCTTAGCTTTATCTTCAGCAATAAACGAAGGCAGAAGCAATTGGTTCAGTTGCATAGGCTCTACGCGATTGAGAGCTTCTTCGCGGGTGAGAATGCCCTCAGTCACCATATCAACAGCAACTTTAACAGCTGCAGCGGCAGTGCGTTTACCACTTCTGGTTTGCAATAAGTAGAGCTTGCCTTGCTCAATCGTAAACTCAATATCTTGCATATCGCGGTAGTACTGTTCAAGCCTTCCGACATTAGCTAAGAGTTCTTCGTAGACGCTGGGCATTCCTTTTGCCATATCAGATATCTTCAGTGGAGTGCGGGTACCTGCCACCACATCTTCACCCTGTGCATTTACGAGATACTCACCATACAAAAGCTTTTCACCAGTACTAGGGTTACGAGTGAAACATACACCGGTAGCCGACGTATCATCAAAATTGCCAAATACCATTGACTGCACGTTAACAGCTGTACCCAAGTTGTGGTCAATCTTATTGAGATTGCGATAATAGATTGCCCGACTGTTATTCCATGATCTAAATACGGCTTCGATAGCGCCTTGCAGTTGCTCTCTAGCATCTTGCGGGAAAGGCTTGCCTGAACGGGTTTGCACTAGTGACTTGAACTGCTCAACCAAATTTTTCAAATTTTCAACAGTGAACTCAGCGTCACTTTCAATCTTGAGCTCATCTTTCAAATCTTCTAGCAAGTCTTCAAAACTGTCCTTGCTAATCTCTAGCACGACGCTGCCGTACATAGCGATGAAGCGACGATAGCTATCCCAGACAAAGCGCGCATTGCTAGTCAAAGCAGTTATTGATTCGACCGTCTTATCATTGAGACCGAGATTTAAAATCGTATCCATCATGCCTGGCATAGAGAACTTAGCGCCAGAGCGAACGGAAAGAAGCAACGGATTTTTTAGATCGCCAAGGGTACGACCAACTTTTTTCTCTACATGGGCTAGCTCGACCATTACTTCATCAAACAAACCAGGAGGCATTGTTTGTGAATTCTCGCTATATTCGCGGCAGCATGAAGTGAGTATAGTCAAACCCGGTGGAACGTTGACCCCGGAGTGGGTCATTTCAGCCAGTCCAGCCCCCTTACCGCCAAGTAAATCTTTCATAGCATCCCGATTGCCAGCAAAAGCATCAAAGCCTTCTTCAAAAAGATAAACGCGCTTAGCTAGCTTGAGCTGCGCATATTTATCCTTCAACTGAGCTTGACTGCTCTCTGTCATACTCACCATGATTTCTCTCTCCATTGTTGGTTTGGGGCTAGATTCGGGTCAAGATTCTAAGTTTAGTCGTCGCGGATATTCATATAAATTTCGGAAGATGTTTCTTCTATGGCCTTAGCTGAAACATCGAGAATATGGCATTTTAGCTCTCTAAAAATCTTCTTGGCGTAGCGACTCTCTTGCATAATGCGATCTGGATCAGCGTAGTCACTAGTGCCAGGCATACCAAGAACAGCTGCTCTTGTACTTCTAATTTCTTGCAATTGGTAAGGGTCGATTTTCAAGCCAAAGATGCGCTTAGCCGGCACTTGAAACAGAGCCAGGGGTGGTTCGACACCATAGACTATCGGCACATTGGCAGCCTTAAGGCCATAATGATGAGCCAAATACATGCAGTTAGGAGTTTTGCTTGTGCGCGAAACTCCAACTAGAACCACATCGGCTTGCAAGATGCCATCAGGATTCTTGCCGTCATCAAAGCGAATGGCAAAGTCGACAGCCTCAATGCGCCTGAAATAGGTTTCGTCAAGTAAGTGCAGTCGTCCGGGCTGCGAAAGAGGTTGAGCTCCGGTCAAATTACCAATTCGTGCCATCAAGCCACCAATTAAATCGATGCTCGGCACTTTGTACTTATTGGCCTCGGCCTCAAGGGTTTCTCTGTATTCAGGCAAAACCAAGGTATAAGCAATTATTGAACGGCCCTGAGAAATTTCCTTGACCATAGCAGGAATTTGCTGCGAACTGCGCACCTGGGGCAATCTATAGATAGAAGCATGACCTGGCGGAAACTGCACAAGAGCAGCTCGAGCGACAGACTCAGCGGTCTCACCGCTTGAATCAGACATAGTGTAGATAATCAGCTCGCTAGAATTGGACGGCAGCTTAGGCTCGTTGGCCAGTGTCTTACTTGAGTCATGGTGTGCGTCTTTCACTTCTCACTCACGGCGGTGCTGACGCTAAATAAGTAACACATTTTGCCGCAAAAATGCCCCTACAACATATATGTTTTATAGTTGACTTCAGCGCCAACCCAAATCGATGGGCAAATCAGGATAAAATAGGAAACAGGCATCTATGATTATCTTGAAGTAGACAGCTGAAGTAAGCATTTGGATCCCCAAGAATTTACTGTTAAACAAGCAACAGCTGCCGATCTTATCGGCACAAGGGTAGGTCACGCCTATGTACTGACCGGTGTGCTTGGCACCGGTGGCATGGGCAATGTCTTTAGGGCGAGTCAAGAAACCATTGGCCGTGATGTCGCTATCAAATTCTTACCCCTCGAGATTGCTACTGATGCCACGGCCGTGCAGAGACTGGGCCGGGAAGCCAAGGCCTTAGGACAACTGAACCATCCTGGCATAGTCACAACCTTTGACTTTGGCTTTACCGAAAAGAGAGAACCTTACTTAGTTTTGGAGCTCGTCGAGGGCAAATCGCTGCAAACAATTTTGGACCAAGAAAAGCGACTAGAAATGGCCCGAGCACTGCAGATATTCGTTCAAATCTGCGAGGCCATGAGCTACGCTCACAGCCAGGGAATTATCCACCGCGACCTCAAGCCTCTGAACATCATGATCGGTATACGCGAGCAATTCGAGTTCGCCAAGATACTTGATTTCGGTATTGTCAAACTGACTTCTGAGGTGCAGCAACTAACCAAGTCTGGAGAAATTTGGGGCTCACCATTTTATATGAGCCCTGAACAATGCACAGGAGGAACGGTTGACAACCGCTCGGATATTTACAGCCTCGGTGTGGTGATGTTTCGCAGCCTCACCGGGGAAGTGCCACACCGTGGTGCCAGCTTCCCAGAGACAATTGCGCGCAAATTGTCAGAGTATCCACCCTCTTTCGATAGCATTGCCCCCGGGCTCAATCTCCCAGAAAAGCTAGAAGCTGTAGTGCTGAAGTGCCTGCAAAAAAATCCTGACGAGCGCTTCGCCACAATGCAAGAGTTGCGAGCGGAACTGCTTAAAAACTATCCTAATCGCCTTGAGTCAGAGGCAACTCTTACTTATGAAAAAGTAGACGCCGTCGCTCAAGCTAGTCAAGGTAAAACCAGTCAAACGAAAACAGATCAAACGAAAACAGATCAAACGAAAACCGATCAAGCCAAAATCAATCAGCCAAGCCTGAAGCAGTCCAGCTCAGATAAAGCCGGGATAAAACAACTGGCCATAGTTGTTCTATCTCTTTTGGTATTGCTAGGAGCCGTGGCCGCAGGTATATTTTCACTTTACCAAAACCAGAAAAATGCCGCAGCAAAAATACAGCACCCAGCTGTTACTAATTTGCCGACTAATCCTGGCACCACAAGTGGTGCAGACCACCGCAATACCCCTCCAGCCCCACTAAACCCGCCATCCTCCAGCAAGCCAGCAGAGCAAAGTTCAATCCCGCCAACTATAAGCAGCTCAAAACCAGCCCTCAAGTCAGTGAAGAAAGCAGTTAGAAAGGCACAAGCAAAGCCCTCGAGAAAGAAAGCCAGTCAAGCAACAGTGCCGCCAAGAAGTAAAAGCCTGCGAGAGATTCTGCGTCACACAGGCCACGAAGTCCTACAAGAAATTAGGCCCCTAAGGCGATTACGCCAAAACGATCCCAACAGCTTCTACCGCGACTTCGGCGGCCGTTAGCTCAATTCATCTATTTGACAACAGTGAGATTCAAAGACTTGAGAATCAGCAGGAGATCAACCCCCTCGGATATGACTTTGATCAAGTTACCCTGATTAACTCGAGGTACCGAAATCGAGGGGCTGAACTTGAGACAACCGAGATAAGGAGCACTTGTGCGAGAAGCAAGCAACAATGCCACTTCAGTTCTTGTTAGTTTACTCTCTAGCACCTTACCTTCATCGGCCTGAGTTTCAACAGTAACCATGCCGGTGATGGGTAGCTCTTGCAAATAGCTATAGGCCAAGACAAGTTTTTCAATGGCATCCTGGTTGTGGTGGGCAACGATAACGCATGAGTAGCCAAGCTCGCGAGCAAAATCACGAGTGTCTTTCCAGGAATGGGCCAAAGTACCCACGCTACTCTGCTCGAAACTCATCGGTGAAGCACAACCACCGGGAGTTTCAACAAACATAAATTGAGAAGAGTCATGGCCAATCGAAAGCGAGTGCTCCCATTGAGCTTCGGAGAGATTCTTTGCTGATGAAATAACGGTTGTAGGATAGTTGCGAGGAGTGCCACTAATGGAGCAAATAAACGAGATTTCAGACTCGGCGCGATCCTTGCTAGAAAAAGAGATTGGCTTAACAGCGCTCAGCGCCACACCTTGTTGTCGCAACATGGCCGCCAAGCCTGTCATAAAGACAGTCTTACCACAACCAGCCTCAGTACCAATGATGGTAAGACCGTTGCTAATTACTTGCTTACCAACTTGAGTATTTTGATGATTCATTCCAGTTGACATTAATCAACCCATCTAACTGAACAATTAGAATATCAAGTTGACTGCCACTGTTGACTATGCCAAAAGTAGAAATCTGAATTTATTATCTGATTCTTTTAGCTATCTGATTCTTTTTGTTATCTGATTCTTTTTGTTATCTTACGTGCACGGCCAGGTGGTCAGCATCTTGAATACGCTTATGCACAGCTTCTAGTGCCGCTTTTAGCTGCACGTCTTTACCGTCTTCAGGAGCGCGACGAACTCCAGCGGTAGGTTTTTCTAACCACCAAGGACCTTTTTTATCCTTCAAGTCTTGCTCCGACAGCTCGATAGCGACATCAGGAGAGATGCCTTTCTTGTGAATATCGGTATCACTTGGAGTTAGGTATTTGGCAATGGTGACATTTACGCCGCTGCCATCTTCGAGGCGGTTTATGCCCTGTACCAGTCCTTTACCGAAAGTTCGCTGACCAACCAGAATGGCGCGATTGTTATCATGTAGGGCACCGGATGTGATTTCAGAAGCAGAAGCGCTGCCTTTATTGATCAAGAGCGCCAGGGGCTTCATACAAATAGGATGACCATCAGACTGAGCAGGGGTTTTGTAACCATCGCGGTCTACCGTAGACAAGATATTTCCCGAATCAAGAAACATATTTGAGATGTCTATGGCGTTGGTCAATAGACCACCAGGGTTATCACGAAGGTCAAGAACCAGGCCTTTGGCGCCAGAGAGTTTGGCAATAGCATCTTTCATTTCGCGGTTTGCTTGCTGCGAGATGAAGCTAGAGAGTCTAATGTAGCCCACTTCAGAGTCAAGCATTTTAGCCGTTGGTATCGCCTTGATGGCGATCTCCGCCCGTACAACTTTGACCTTAACTCGCTTACCACTGCGGGTCAAAACGAGATTGACCGGCGTGTTTATCTCTCCGCGAATATGCTTTGCCGCATCCTCGACATTAAAGCCCTTGGTGCTCTTGCCGTCAATTTCAGTGATTTCATCAGAAGCTAGAATTCCCGCCTTGTAGGCGGGCGTGTCCTCAATCGGGGTTATGACAATTACTTTGTGGCTATCAGGGTCTAAGCCAATCTGCACACCAATGCCAAAGAGCTTGGCATCGATTTGCGATTTCTCATCGTCAAAGGCATCTCGGTCTAAGAAGCGAGTGTAGCGGTCACCCAAACTAGCCAACATGGTCTCGATAGCTTTGTGAGCATCTTCAAGGGTCTTCAACTTGCCGTCGTAGCGATGCTCCCAACGGTCCCATGACTGACCAGTAAAACTAGGTTCATAATAATCTTCTTTGATCAATCGCCAGACCCGATGATAGAGGCCGTCTGGACGTATTGATGGTACTAAAGAGATGTTGTGGGCCAGCCGTTCTTTATCAGGAAGGGAGGCAACATAAGTATTTTGAGTCTGCGCACCTAATAGACCAGAGCCGCCTAAAGCCAGTGATAGAGCAACTGGAAGTGCTAAAAGGTGTTTCCATAACATATAAAACAAGACCCCGACTTACTTTCGAAACGAAATCACTACCTTGACAAGCTCTTTATACCCAGTCACGCCAGGTTTTAGACTATTTCGGCCAATTTTTTCTGGTAAGTCTGATGAACGCCTAGTTAATACGAGTGCAGAAATGCTAACTAAGCCATTGTTGGTTAGTGCTACGATCATGGCTGCATTTTTGACACTTATTTAGCAGGCTTTCCCACACGAGAATCTCATGGCAACAAAATCACCATCAAACTCAGCCGATTTAGCAGATATTGGAATCTTTGGAGGCTCAGGCTTCTACAAACTCTTCGATAAATACGAAGAGAAAATGATAGAAACACCATATGGCCCACCCTCTGCGGCAGTTGCGATTGGCACCATGGGCGGAAAGCGCGTGGCTTTCATGCCCCGCCACGGTGAAAAGCACACTATCCCTCCACACAAAGTGCCTTTTAGAGCCAATCTCTGGGCCATGAAATCACTCGGTGTAACCAGACTGGTCTCCCCCTGTGCTGCTGGCTCACTACAGGCACACGTTAAACCAGGCGAGTTTGTAGTTTGTGACCAGTTCATCGACCGCACTTCTGGCCGGGCCGATACTTTCTATGATGGACCAATCACCACCCACGTATCCCCGGCGGAGTGCTATTGCCCCCAGCTGCGCGAACTGGCAGTCAAGGCAGGAGAGAAAGCTGGCATTACCATGCACCCATCAGGCACAGTGGTGGTGATACAAGGGCCCCGCTTCTCCACCAAAGCCGAATCGGCCTGGTTCAATAAAATGGGCTGGGAAGTGATCAATATGACCCAATACCCTGAAGCTTACCTAGCCAAAGAGCTTTCAATGTGTGTTGTTAACGTTTCGCTGATTACCGACTATGATAGTGGAGTAACCGCCAACGTGGAGCCAGTTTCACACGCAGAAGTGATGAAAGTATTTGCCGCTAACATCACCAAACTGCAAAGCCTGCTGGTCAATTTAATTGAAACCATTCCTGATGGAAGAGAAAAATGCACTTGTGCCGACACTCTCAAATCAGCCCGCGGCTAATAGCTACACAGGCAACAAGCACTGAGAGAAAAGTAAATGCTACGCAGCTTCTCACTTAACCATGTGGTCGCACTACTAGGATTGGTACTCAGCCTATCCTCATACCTGATGCTGCACCGCTATGGCGTACCTGAGAAAATCTGTGTTGGCGGCGGAATATTGGCGCTTTTGGTAGTTTCGATATTCTGGTCCAGCGTTTTGCTGGGTACAGACGACGACGAAGATGACTGATAGAGCTGAACTGAGCGAGCTGAACTGAGCGCGACGAACAAATTGAAAAAACTGTTAAAGATAAGGATCAATCCTGCGCATGAACTTTCAAAAAAATTGGCCCCTGGGTAAGCTGGCCAATATTAGGTCTTTTTGTTTGACTCTAGGCCTAGGTCTTTGCCTAACCGCTGGGATATCAAACAATCCAGCCTATGCAACAGATGCAGCGAGCACTGACAAGCCGGACATCAAAATCAAGAGCCCGCTCATACCAGTGAACAAAGACTTCAAATTGGCCAATGGTCTCAGGGTAGTTCTCTCAGAAGATCATTCGGTGCCAGTCGTCTCAGTAGCAATTGTTTATGACGTTGGCGCCAGAGATGAAGTGAAAAAACGCTCTGGTTTCGCTCACCTTTTTGAACACATGATGTTTCAAGGCTCAGAAAATGTCGGCAAAATGGAACATTTCAAATACATCGAAAGTGCCGGCGGTAGCCTAAATGCCTCGACTCATGCGGATTTCACTAACTACTTTGAAAAGGTGCCCAGCAATCAATTAGAACTGGCACTTTGGCTTGAGTCTGATCGAATGCGCTCTCTCAAGGTCACTCCCGAAAAATTTGCCAACCAACTAGAGACCGTCAAGGAAGAGAAGCGACTGAGAGTCGACAACCAACCTTACGTACCAGCTTCAATTAAGCTGGAAGAAATGGCTTTCGATAACTGGAGCAATGGCCACCCACCGATTGGCTACTTTGAAGATTTAGAAGCCGCCTCAGTAGAGGACGTGCGCAAATTCTTTGACACATACTATGCTCCTAACAATGCCACCATGGCAATCGTTGGCGATTTCAACAGTGATGAAGCAGCCCGATTGGTAGAAAAATACTTCGCCACTATTCCCAAAGTCATACTGCCAAAGCGACCTGACCTGAGCGAACCGACTCAGACTAAGGCTAAGTACTTGCGCGTGGAAGACCCACAGGCCCAGGCTCCGGCTTTCTGGATTGCCTGGAAAGCACCAGCACGAAGAGAAAAGGACTTCTACGCCCTTAACTTGTTGCAGACTATCCTTGCCACTGGCGAGTCATCAAGGCTCTACCAGCGCTTGGTCAAAGAAGATCAAGTAGCGTTGCAAGTTGACTGCTCGTATGATGAACGCCGCGGTCCATCGCTTTTTGAGACTTTCGTAGTCTACAAACCGGGTTCCACTCCTGAAAAAGTTAGAGAAGTAGTTTTCCAAGAGTTGGACAAAATCAAAACGGCAAAGGTGACCGACGTAGAATTGCAAAAAGCAAAAAACCAAATTTTGCGCCAGCTTTTCTCGTCTAATAGCCATTCTTCACTACAAAGGTCTTTGGGAAGAGCTGAAATTCTGGCCGAGTATACGTCTTTCTTTGGAGACCCGGGTTTGGTCGACAAAGATGTCGAGGCCTATCTGAATGTCACCACAGATGACATTCAGCGAGTAGCTGGCAAAATGTTTAATCACGAAGGTTCCACCACCGTCGATGTGGTTCCGACAAAGAAAAAGGAAAGCTAGAGTTAAAAATGAAATTGCAAGCACTCAAAACTAGACTCTTCAGCCTCACTGCCGTGTCACTTTTGCTCACTTCATCACTTTTGCCAGCCCTGGCTAAAGTAAAAATCGCACCGAAGACAAAGCCAACCACGAACAAAGTTGTTGTGCCAGAGCAGCCAGTGATACCAAAAGCCCAGAGCATCTCTCGCGCCCAGGTAACCAACACGGCTGTTGAAGCCTGGCGCAAAAATGCGCCAAAAATGTCAGCACCTAGGCCTTTTAACCTACCAGAAATCACCAGCTATAAGCTAGAAAATGGCCTGGAAGTGCAACTGGTTGAAGACCATCGCTATCCTTTTATCTCAGCCACAATTGGCTTTAGGGATGGATCCAGCAACGAGCCAAAGGACATGCTGGGTCTAGCAGATATGACAGCCGACCTGCTAACAGAAGGCACCACCACCAGAAAAAGCAAAGAGATTGCCTCTGAAATTGACTTCATTGGCGGTGGTTTGGCCGCGAGCACTGACTACGATTACACGATCTTGAGCGGTTCAGCTCTATCGCCATACACTGGACGACTCTTTGATGTACTCTCCGACGTGCTGCTGCACCCAAGTTTTCCCGAAAACGAATTGGCCCTGAAAAAGATCAATCAGATTCAGGCCCTCACTATTAAACGAGGAAACCCTGAATTTCTGGTAGAAGAGAGATTCAACAAAGTGCTCTTCGGCGAGCATCCCTATTCTGTAATAGCACCGACAGAAGAATCGCTCAGCAAAATCACCAGAAGAGACATAGAGGCTTATCACAAGGCCCATTATCAGCCAAATCATTCAGTAATGGTTGTGGTTGGTGACTTTGATAAGAACAAAATGCGCGAGCTAATTGCCAGCAAATTTGGTGAGCAATGGAAGGCCTTAGAAGTACCAATGGCAGCTCAGCCGGAAATGCCAAAACAAAATGGTAGACGCATTTATCTAGTCGACCGCCCGGGCTCTGTACAAACTGCTATTAAGGTAGGTAACGTTGGCGTAAAGAGAAGTGATCCTGATTACTTCGCCATGGTGGTAATGAATCAGATTCTTGGTGGTGCAGCTCACGCCAGACTGTTCCTCAATATTCGCGAAGCAAAAGGTTATACCTATGGTGCCTATAGCCGTATGTCGGCTCGCAAACAACCTGGCACCTTCTTTGCTGGTGCCAATGTGCGCACCGAGGTGACCAATCCATCGTTGCAAGAATTTCTCTACGAACTAGACCGGATGCGCACAACTAAAGTTACTGATGCCGAATTGAAGAGTGCCCAAAACTATCTAGCTGGTTCCTTCCAACTCGGCCTCGAGACACAAAGCGGACTGGCCCAGAGACTGCTAGAAGCAAAGCTTTACGATCTTCCGGATGACTTCCTAAAAACCTATGCTGAAAAAGTTACTGCAGTAAAAGTCGACGATGTCAGAGCAGCAGCCCGCAAACTAATTGACTCAAACAATCTGGTTGTAGCAGCTGTAGGCGATGCCAAGAAAATTAAGACTGACCTTGAATTGTTCGGACCTGTAACTGTATACGATGCACAGGGAAAACTAAGCTCAATATCAGACGAAAAGAAAAGTCAGTAAGCATCAGTAAGTAAATACATAGGATAGAGCAATGGCAAAGAGAGCATTAATAGTAGTAGACATTCAAAATGACTATTTCCCTGGTGGCAAATGGCCCCTTGTCGGCATGGAAGCTGCGGCCGACAATGCCGCCCAACTTATTGCTAGTGCCCGCAGAAACGGGGAGCTAGTAGTTCATGTTCGCCACGAGTTTCCTACGGCCGAAGCGCCATTCTTCGCCCCTGGCTCTCAGGGAGCTCAAATACACTCTAAGGTGCAAAATATTGCTGGCGAACATGTGGTGGTAAAGAACCACATCAACTCATTTAGAAATACAGATCTAGCAGAAGTACTGGACAAAAACAGCATTGACGAAGTGGTCATCTGTGGCGCCATGAGTCACATGTGCATCGATGCTGTAAGTCGCGCGGCCAATGATTTCGGCTACGACGTAATTGTTGTACATGATGCCTGTGCCACCCGCGACCTTGAATTCAACGGCAAAACAATTGCCGCGGCAGAAGTTCATAGCGCTTATATGTCAGCTCTACAATTTGGCTACGCTAAAGTAGTTTCTACAGCTGAGCATGCGGCATCTCTACAATTAACTACGTAGAACTGGATTACAGAGTTCCATCTACTGTCTTTACTTCATAAGATCATAATGCTGGATAACGGCGGCTTGTGCTCTTGGCTAAATTGCTGGAAACCACTGAAAAGACGAACTTTTCTAGTTAGCCATCCAGGCATTCGATGAGCCGATTGTGCCAGTTCACGCATACCATCAGGACTAAGATGGCTCAAGGCGCTGGCCACAACTGAGTTATCACAATTCCTCTCTCCGACAAACCAGAGTGCGCTTATGATTTCACCTACTGGAGAATCACCAAGTGTAATCTTTCTAGGGGAGTAGCTCTTTAAAGTGATCTCTTGCTTCATTGATTGGAATGCACTGCTAACACCATATACGCTGAAAAGCTTCCGCTCTTGAGCAGGGGCAACCAGGCCAAGTCGGCTTGCTATGTCGAGGCCATGAATAGCAATCTTCTTTTTGAAGATTTGCGCTTTGAACTTTGCCACCGCTAACGGTTCAAAGTTTTGCTCGTTTGTTCGCAAAGTAAAAAGCCCCCAAGCTATGCGGGTCAGGTAACCGCATTTGACCAATCTGTATAGAGCCTGATCAATAGCCTCTCTCGTGCCGAGATTTAGTACTTGCTGAGTGGAAAACCACTCACCAGAAGACAGGTGGGAGATGAAGTTTAGAATATCGCCATGACAGCTCATGATTGCACCTCATAAACAGCGTGTATTCTTAATAACGTTGTGACAAGGTAAATGGTTCAAATTGATGGTGTTAGATTTTCAGATTGAAATTCTAACTAAGTCCCGATGTTAGATTTTCGGATTGAAATTCTAACTAGGTCCCGTTGTTAGATTTTCGAATTGAAATTCTAACTAGGTCACGTTGTTAGATTTTCGGATCGAAATTCTAACTAGGTCCCGCTGTTAGATTTTCGGATTGAAATTCTAACTAGGTCCCGCTGTTAGATTTTCGGATTGAAATTCTGACTAAGTCCCGATGTTAGATTTTCGGACTGAAATTCCAACTAAGTCCCGCTGTTAGATTTTCGGATTGAAATTCTAACTAGGTCCCACTGTTAGATTTTCGGATTAAAATTCTAACTAGATCCCGCTGTTAGATTTTCGGATTGAAATTCTGACTAAGTCCCGATGTTAGATTTTCGGATTGAAATTCTAACTAAGTCCCTCTGTTAGATTTTCGGATTAAAATTCTAACTAGGTTCCGCTGTTAGATTTTCGAATTGAATTACGCTTCAAAAATCGCACAATCGTGAAAGTGCAAGAACAGCAAAATGCCTGCATCAACAAGACGCTATCTCATACCCTGTTGATTGATTAACTCAAGCAGCTGTTCGAAAGTTGAAAGCTCCGGACTTTCAGGATCGAGCGTCTTTATTTTTTGCAAATGCTCTTCTAATTTTGGAATGTTCCAATAAATCAGATCAATAGTTGAAAGCATAAGCCAACCTTTAATCATGTTCGGATTCTGCCGTACAACTTTAGCAGCCAGATCCAAGGCTCTATCTACTTCACCAGCAGTAAGAAGAATATGGCCGAGCTGAATATATGGCCATTCGAAATCAGGATACTCTCTTATAAGTAGTTCAAGTTTAGCTTTAGCATCGACAATCTCTTGCGTGATATAAAGCTTCAACGCATCAACATAGCGACGCGTCGCATCATCACTAACTTTGTCGCGAGGAATGCGGGTACGAAGTCGTATCTTTGCGCGCCTGCCTTGAATAGTATCGCCGCCCTGAGAAATAGTTCTCTCCAGAGCCGAACGGGCCTGTTCAGCAAAACCAAGTTGCTCGTAGCGCGCTCCCATCTTTAAATAATCTGACTGTGATAGGCCCTCGGGCAAATATTCTATAGGCAAACCGATACGTGGCAGCACCACACCCTCAACAACTTTATGCAAAGCACTATTGGCTAAATCATTTGCTAAAGAAAAAACATTGCCGACATTACGCTTGGCCTTAGCCAGGGTTTCATTGCGATCGATTACCTTACCAGCTTCAGAACCGGCCAACCTTACGGCTTCTTCGACGGTACCGCGCACAGCATTAACGGCATCATTCACTGTAAATGTAATCTCTAAGGCTGCCATCAGAGCTCCGACCTTGCGTCGAGTTTCTTCTGGCACAGCGTCGCCAGCAGCGGCCATACTGTAGCGTGAACTGGCAGCCATTTGCTTGGGCCACTTTAACATTTGATAGCGAATGGTAAGACGCTGATACTCTGTTGCTGTCAGACCCTCTGGTACTTCTTTTGGTGGCAGCATAATGCTCTTAATCCTCAAAACTCTTTCTTACAAAGGGCGCCAGCAAGATCTTCATATCGAGACCATCATATAAGGATCACCATTATACGACCTGTAACACAAGCGTAACATGAGCCAGCGAGTATCCCAGGGTTTTCCCTATTATCGCCGAAGAGCGCAACAGGCAAGATGAAATCAGGAACGACTGATTTTTATAAATTTACGCCACCACAGGAGGTCGGAAATGACCCTCAATCCTTTGCGCACACTTTTTCTTATGCTTTCGCGCACCCCACCAGCAATCATGCTCTTAATGATTATAGGAGTGGCGGTGCTAGTCACTGTCACGGTTACAAGCTCCGAGTCGGTCCGCGACAAGGCATTCAACGACACACTCAAAGATCTAGAAAGGAAAAACAATGCAAAAACAAAAGTTGTATATGTGATCAAAGATATTGCCGATGGGCAAGTAATCACTTCAGAAGCTCTTGAGGAAAAAGAGATTGAACTAACCAGAACACCGCAAGACGCAGTCACCAACTCAACTATTGCGATAGGTCGCACAGTTAAGTACGGTGTCAGTACTGGGCAAATTCTCTCGACTCACGATCTGGCACCACAAGGTATCAGCCTTAGTTTTGAATCGCACGTTAAAGAAGGTATGCGAGCAGTTACTTTTGCTGTTGATGCCAACTCCGGCGTAGCAGGGTTCATAGCTCCAGATAGTCATGTAGACATTCTCGGAATGGCTGGCAGTGGTGCTGATACAAGAGTAGCGCCAATACTGTCTGATGTCCAGGTTGTTGCTGTCGGTCAAATGTTCGAACGACAAGCAAAAAATCAAGCCAATCCAGCCGGCTCTGTAACAGTAGCCGTTTCTCCGGAAGACACTCAGAAGCTGATAAAAGCTCTATCGGCAAGCAAATTGTATCTTTCACTACGCAACGGCAGAGACCACACACCAGTAGCAACAGTTGACGTCACAGCGCTATATCCTCGTCCAGCAAAGGCAGTGAGTGCCACTAACAGCGGTGAACAAGCTCTCTCGAACCTGATACCCCCACCACTTCCTGATTTCAATGCTGGCCCCATCGCCAGTGCATCATTCAATTCGAGCAGCGCCCAACTAGTTCCACCACCACTGCACGAAATTGAGATGTGGACGGGTTCAAAGAAAGACGTGGTATCAGTACCTAAGTAAAAGTAAACGGAGATTGACTGCTCTTATCTAGCCTGCTCCAGGACTCGAAACCGGCTTTGGCCCTTTCTTCTCAGGTGAAGAAGGGGCTTTGCCGTCCTCTTTCTTCACCGCCGGTTTTGGCGCCACTGCTGGAGTATTGAGCATTTTGATTTCAAATGTTTTACCAGTCGGATTGATTTTCACTTTTCCGGAATCACAGTTTTTGGGGTTCTTCAATTGAAACTGACAAACACTTTTAAATGTCATGTGCATGCCATCGCGATCAAAGCGACTCTTATCCGCCACAATAAATGGAGCAGGTATCAAAACTCTGGTAGAAGTTGCCACTGAAACCTGCCGTAACTCTGGATTGATTTCATCATAAAAAGTAATCAGCTCAGGACGCTCAACAAAGAAGCCTCCTGGTCCGCACTTATCCATAAAGCCGTTGGCGGCCCGCTTCACCGCTACCGAATCTTTGCCATCAGAAGCAGCCTTACCAGCTAGAACAATGGCGGTATGGCACATGCGCTCGTTGTAGTCGTAAGCAAGATTAGCAATGAAAATGTTGACGGCAAACAATGAAACAAAGGCCAGCAGCAAGACGCCGGCGGCCAAATCGAAAATACTCAACTTGCCAGGGTCATGAGCCGAACTGCTTACAGTTGGAGAGGCAGGAGCAGATTCAGTGACCAGCTCCGAAGGCGCTGCTTCAGAAGGCGTTTCTAAAGGCGGCGAGTCTTGAGACTTCGACCCTTGTTTCGCTTCTTCCGCTTTTTCTACGTTTTCTTGTTCCGCTTCTTCTGACACAGGGCCTCTAGTGTAAGCAAGTATTACTTAGCCAGCTTTAGTTCCCCTAGGTAGGGAAGTTCGCGGTACTTCTCCGCATAATCAAGACCATAGCCGACAACGAACAAATCTTCAATACTAAAACCTACGTAGTCGGCTTCAATAGGCACGACTCGGCGAGAGGGCTTATCAAGAAAAACCGCAATCTTTAGAGTATTGGGGTTGAACTGATCGCGCAGATACTCCATGAAGAACTTTGCCGTGCGGCCAGAGTCAATAATATCCTCAACCACAATTATGTTGCGGCGGGAAATGTTAGGTAATTCTAGATAGGGCGTCTGCACGGCTCCAGAGCTTTCAGTGGCGCTGCCATAGCTTGCCAATCTAACAAATTCAATTTGTAGGGGATCTGGCGTCACGATTTGTCTGACAATATCGGCAAGGAAGCAAAAAGCTCCTTTCATCACCCCTATCACAACTGGGTTCTCCAGTTCCACATAGTCAGCACTGATTTGCGCACCCAATTCAGCTACTCGTTTTTGAATCTGCTCATGCGAGTAGATCGTTTTAATCGAGTCGACCTCTTTGTCGCGCTCAATTTTGGTTGCGGCCATATCAGTCTTTCCGGACATTTTAAGAACTCCCTTTAGAACATGGAAATCGTAACAGGTTCACATCTAAGTTGCTTCCCTAAATCTATATGTGAAATATGCAGCGGCCTCTAACATAAGTGGCTTCAATCAGTCGATCGTCGCCCAAAAATACAAGACTAGATAGTATTTCATCCGTCGGCTGACTGAGGATATTGTCCACAATTCCACTCTTGCGACTGGCATCGACAACAATAAAGTCTGCTTCTTTACCAACGGTCAAAGAACCAATTAAATGATCGAGGTGGGCAGCCTTCGCCCCGCCCAAAGTAGCCCGGTAAAGTAACTCCGGCGGCTCTATCCAAATGTCAGGCTGCATGTAGTTGGCATCTTTCATAACATTGAACAGCGACATTGACGGCCCCGCCGCTACATCTGAGCCTAAACCAAAGAGACAGCCTGCGGCAAAGATTTTGGCATACAGAAAGACACCACTTTTGAGGAAGAAATTAGAGCTCGGACAATGGGCCAGGGAGCTATGAGTATCGGCTACGGTCTTAATGTCTTGATCATCAAGGTGGATAGCATGGGCAAACACCGTGCGCTTGCCGATAATGCCAAAACTCTTATATACATCTAGGTAGCTGCGCGCAGTGGGGAACTGGGTGGCAACAAATTGAATCTCTTCTTTTGCCTCAGACAGATGGGTGTGAACATAGGTGCCGGGATGCTTGGCAAACAAGTGGCCTACTCCGGCCAAGAGTTCAGCCGTGGAAGTGACGCCAAAGCGCGGAGTGAAGGCATAAAGCAGAAGGCCATCTCCCTGTCCGTGCCATTTAACCGCCAACTCCTCCGATTCTCTTAGCGAAGTCTCGGTATCTTCAGTCAAAGCTTCTGGAGAATTGGCATCCATCATCACTTTGCCCATAATGACCCGACTACCTTTCTCTAAGGCAACTTCAAAAGCCGCATCCGTGGCGTCTTTATGAATAGTAGTAAAGACAACGGCCAGAGTCGTTCCGTTGGCAGCCAACTCATCGAAGAACCAATTGGCTATTTTGCGCGCATGGTTAGTATCTGAAAAGCGAGCCTCAGCAGGGAAAATATACTTATTGAGCCAGGCGAGCAGGTGTTGACCAGAGCGCCCGGTCTGAGAAACCTGGGGCAGATGCAGGTGTAAATCAACTAGACCTGGCAATATCAGCTTTTGGCCTAAATCAACAATCTCAACATTACTATCATTTATATGAATGCCATTAATGTACTTATGCTGAATTTCGAGCCAGGGGGCAACATCAATGATTGTGCCCTGCCCATTTACAACCAGCGCACCCTGAACGTAGTCAAGATAAGCAGTGCTAGATAAGGGCGAAATCACATGGCCCAAATAGATTTTGGTTAAATCAGATTCTGACTGGCTCATAAACTCTTGGGAAGACACCATAAACAAAACAAATACTGTAATACTAGCTGCAAGTTAAGATACCGTGATTTAGCCAATGACATTGTCCGAAATTCGCGATTCAGAGATTTTGCAGGTCTTGCACGAAACCTATGAATTGTGGTCGGCTGGTCTGACAAAAGAAGACTATTACCACTACAACGCTTTTCAGCGGAACCACGACTGGGGACGCCGCCATTTAAAGTTTCTCGCCCTAAAACAAGGCGGCGAAATTGCTGTTGGCTGCAAGGCCTATCAAATTGAGCTTAGCTCAAGGGGCAAGAATTATCCCTTCTTAGGAATTGGCGCTTTGTTCTCCCGGCGCAAGTTTCGAGGAAAAGGCCTCGGTGGCCAGTTCATGGAAGAGTTCATAGAAAGGGCCGAAGCCATTGGGGCTGCGGGTATTGTCCTGTTCTCTGACATTGGCTCAGATTTTTATGAACAGCACGGTTTTCAAGAGCTATCTAGTCTAGACTTTTCGATTGATTTAGCCTTGGCTCAATGGCGCTTGCCAGAAGGTAAATTATGCCCAGCCTTCACAATTGATGAGCTAGGTCAGCAGCACATTGAGATTTTGCACCGCTACCACCAGCGGTGGCTTACAAGAAGACCTTTTGCCATAAGACGCTCTGTCAAATACTGGCATTACAAAATAGCAAAAGAGCAATTTCTCCATGAAAATTCAACGCTTTCTTGGCCGCGCCTAAATCTACTTAAGACCGAAAATGGCTATTGCATTTACGAAATTGGTGGCAAGACCATGCGCATCCTCGAACTAGTAGATGCAGGTATTGGTCCTGAAAACTTATGGAGAGCTATTTTAACTCAGGCCTACGCCCTACAAATACGCAAGATCAGGGGATGGGAAGGTAATCTCAGAGGCCTTGAGCCTGGCTTTAATTTTAAGAGTTTTCTGGCAGGCGACGAATTTCAGGCTGATTTTCGTGGTCAAATCTATTACTCTGAGAGAAATTGGGGAAGGTCCATGATGCTCTCCCTTGACAATAATGTTGGAGATTGGCTTTATCAATTTCCTTGTCCATTAATGGAGCTTGATCATCTCTAGACAATCGAGAAGGCAATGACAACATCCTCAACCAAACTTACTTGCGACTTACTGCTACAACAGCTACTCACCGAAGGAGCAAGCCAGATATTTGTAGCGCCGCGCTCATGCAATTCGCCCGTAGCTCAAGCACTCTCTGAGGTCAAAGGTTTTCGGCAAGTCAACTGCGCTAGTGAACTCGCCGCTGCTTTCATGAGTATTGGCTACGCCCAGGCATCCTCTCGTGCTGCAGTACTGTTGCTATCAGCTGGTCAAGGGTTGGTTACAGCGCTGCCAGCCATTTACACCGCTAGTCGCATTCATGTGCCAATGATTATTATTTGCGACCAGCTCAGCACCCAAATTCTCAACGATGATCCCGCTCTATCGCTCGATGTCTTAGGTGTCAGTAAAACAGTTTGCAAATGGTCCGCAGAAGCGCGCAGCGCCGGTGAAATACCACGCTTAATCAGGCGGGCATTTACCGAGGCCTTCTCGCCTCCCAAAGGCCCAGTCTTGATCTCAATCCCAATTGACATCTTAAATCAAGTTGCCGAAACCACAGTAATTAATCCGCCCCACACCAGTCCCCTTGGCGCTGCCGATAACAACTTTGTTCAAAAAAGCGCTCGCACTCTAGTTTCAGCAAAGAGTCCCTGTATTGTTGCTGGTAATGAAGTGAGTCAATACAGAGCTCGCAAAGAAGTGGCAACTCTGGCAGAAGTAATTGGTTCTCCTGTCTACAGTGAGCCCAATCCCACCGGGGTAAATTTCCCCAACAGGCATCCACAGTTCGCTGGCGTGCTATCGACAGAAATCAGCAGTGCTCGCGAAAGTCTTCGAGGACACGACCTTGTTCTCGCCCTTGGCATGCAAACTAGACTGCCTGAAACAGCAGACCAGGCCTCACTTATTTCACCACGTACCTCGGTCTTGCAAATTAATGTCGACCCGACGCTTTCGGGTAAGTCACTGCCTTGTATTGCCACTGCCACTGCCGATATTGCCGAATCTTTGTCGCGACTGCGAGCCGAAATTCAGCTGATCGCAGATAACAACTGGGTGAACGCAGCCAGAAATAGAGCAAGAGATACAACCCTAAATATATCTAGTGAGCGACAAAAGCTAGAAGAGAACCTCGTCTATCCCAAACAGCATGATCCAATTTCGCTTTTCTGGCTCTTGCGCAGCCTCGATGGCGCCCGCCCTAGTGGCTCCATTGTTGTCACCGACATAATCGGCACCCTCACCGACCCAGCCACTGTGATGAGCTTAGAGGGCAGTTCAGCCTATTTCGCCTCAAATTCAGGCGTCGACGGCTATGCTATGGGAGCGGCGCTGGGCACGCAGTGGGCGGCTCCAGACAACGCAGTAGTTTGCGTCACCTCAGATCAATCTTTCTTGCAGGCCACTCAAGCACTGTGGACAGCCGCTCACTATGTACTCAACACCAAATTTGTCGTGGTCAACAATGGCGGCTTTGAAAGCCTAACATTGCACCTTGGGAACTCAGATCATCAATTCCCGCTAGACAGCCCAGAAATAAACTTCATTCAAATTGCAGCAGCCATGAAAATTCCAGCATTGAAAGCTGAAACCATGGGTGAACTAGAAGAAGCGCTGGGAGCTATGTTCGACAGGCCTGGCCCCTTCTTGATTGACGCACGCATTCACTAAAACGCATTCACTGACTTTCACTGACCCAGATTTACTCATTCAGATTTACTTTTCAGGGACCTGAGCCAGCCATTCTTAACTTTAATTCAAAAAGCAATCCCAAAATAATTCAAAACGTATAGAAAGCTTAGGCAATTTGGTATTTGAGGGAGTTTCGGCGCGGCTCTTGATAGACTGTTCTACGTAAAGTAAACCCACAGAGTTTTCCAATAGGATATTCGCACAGTGAAAACACTAGCTGCCGATAGCAAAGAAAAACTGGAGCAAGGACGAGTCGTCAATGACTTCTCCATCCAGGTTGCAACAGTAAACGGCTCAGGAAGCCAATCTTCAAATAGCGTATTGATGCGCTCCATCTTCCAGATGGGCATACCGGTTAGCGGGAAGAACCTCTTCCCATCTAATATTGCCGGCTTGCCAACCTGGTTCACTATCCGCGTCAATAAAAACGGTTATGTCGCCAGAAAATCAGAGATCGAAATTCTAGTAGCGATGAATCCACAAACAGCCATCGATGACGTCAAAAGTCTTTCTACGGGTGCTGTTTGTATTTCACCAGTTGAACTAAAACTAGATGCCATTCGCAAAGACGTGCTGCACTACCAAGTGCCTTTCACTGAACTAGCTGCTAAAGCCAGTGAAAATCTGAAATTGCGCAAGCTCCTGATGAACATGCTTTATGTTGGTGTCGTGGCCGAATTACTCAATATCGACCATGATCAAATCGAAAACAGCATCAGCAAACAGTTTGAAGGCAAGACCAAAGCTATCGACCTCAACTTAAACGCTGTCAAAATCGGCCGTGAGTGGGCTCGCGAAAACCTCAAGAAAGAAGATCCTTACTTCGTCGAACCAATGGACAAGACTCAAGGCAAAATCATCATTGATGGTAATGCGGCCTGTGCGCTTGGTTCACTCTTCGCTGGCGTAACTGTAGTGACCTGGTATCCAATCACTCCCTCATCGAGCTTGTGCGAACAGTTAATTGATTATTTGAAAGATTACAGAATCGACAAAGAAACAGGCAAAGCAAGCTTTGCTGTAATTCAAGCCGAAGATGAACTAGCAGCAATCGGTATGGCTCTGGGCGCCGGCTGGGCTGGTGCTCGGTCGATGACCTCGACATCGGGCCCTGGCATTTCGCTCATGGCTGAATTTACTGGCTACGGCTACTTCACCGAGATACCTACTGTAATATTCGACGTTCAACGGGTAGGCCCTTCAACTGGTATGCCAACTCGGACATCACAAGCCGATTTGATCAGCGCCTACACCCTCTCGCACGGCGACACCAAACACATCGTTCTGCTTCCTGGCTCAATCGTTGAGTGCTACGAAATGGCAGGCGAGGCATTTGAGTTGGCTGAGCAATTCCAAACCCCAGTGTTTGTTCTCACCGACCTTGATCTCGGCATGAACAACTGGATGAGCGATCCATTCGAATATCCAACTAAGCCAATCAGTCGCGGCAAAGTAATGACTGCTGCTGACATTGAAAAAGCTGGCAAGTTCGAGCGCTATAGAGACGTAGACGGCGACGGTATTCCATACCGCACATTGCCTGGCACGGACCATCCTCAAGCTGCTTACTTCACTCGTGGCTCTGGCCACAACGAAAAAGCTGGCTACACTGAAAAACCAGAAGACTACGTAAACTTGATGGACAGACTAGAGAAGAAATTCCAGACTGCTCGCAAGTTTGTGCCAGCACCGGTTGTAAGTATTGAGAAGGGTGCAAAAATCGGCATCATCGCTTTCGGCTCTTCTGATTTCGCCGTCATAGAATCACGGGACCAACTCAAAGCTGCAAACATTCCAACTAGCTACTTGCGAGTGCGGGCCTTGCCATTCAACGACGACCTGCGTAAATTCGTCGAAACTCACGACCACGTATATGTAGTTGAGCAAAACAGAGACGCTCAAATGCGCGATCTGATTCGCTTAGAACTACCCGAACTAGCGATGAAGATTCGCTCAGTGAAACACTACGATGGTCTGCCAATCGATGCCAGATTTGTCACCGACGCAATCATGGAGCAGGAGAGATAAACAATGGTAACTTCAACACCTCCAACTAACAGAATTGGCCTAACCATGGCCGATTACAAAGGCGCTCCATCAACACTTTGCGATGGTTGTGGTCACGACGCTATTACAGCTCAGATCATCAAAGCCTTTTACGAATTAGGCAAAGAACCACACATGGTGGCAAAGTTGAGCGGCATCGGCTGCTCATCTAAGACACCAGCCTACTTCTTGAACCGCTCACATGGGTTCAACTCTGTCCACGGCAGAATGCCATCAGTAGCAACTGGTGTCAGCGTAGCCAACCATACACTTTCGCTAATCGGCGTCAGTGGCGATGGCGACACTGCTTCAATCGGCTTGGGTCAATTTTGTCACTTGGTTCGCCGCAATGTTCCTATGATTTATATCGTTGAGAACAACGGTGTCTACGGCCTAACCAAAGGTCAGTTCTCGGCCACAGCAGATCTTGGCTCTAAGCTCAAGAGCGGCGTACTGAATGAATTGCCACCAATCGACCTCTGTGGTCTAGCGATTGAGCTAGGTTGCAGTTTCGTTGGCCGTTCATTTGCAGGAGACCCGAAGCAACTAGTAGCACTGCTGAAAGCTGCTGGTTCGCACAAAGGGACAGCTGTAATTGACGTCATCAGCCCATGCGTTACCTTCAACAACCATGAAGGTTCGACCAAGGCTTACAAGTACGCCAAAGAAATGGAAACTCCATTGCATGAACTCGGCTACATTCCCTTCTTCGAACAAATCAGCGTTGACTACGAACCAGGCACTATGCAAGAAGTAGAGATGCACGATGGCTCGAAGATTAGATTGAAAAAGACTGAACGCAATTATGATCCGACTAATCAAACCCAAGCGATTATGACGATCAAAGAAGCTCATGATAAAAAAGAGTTTCTCACTGGCCTACTCTATGTTAATGAAAGCGTAGAAGACTTCACCACCATCATGAATGTTGTCGATGCTCCTCTGGCAACATTGCCACAAGAGGTCATTAGACCAGCGAAGAGCGTTCTCGATGAGATCATGGCTGGATTGAAATAAGACGGTCGTTCGACTCGAAGAAATGAAAGAGGCCGCTAGTGATAGCGGCCTCTTTTTGATTGAGTATTGCCCGAACACGCGGCCAAACACGGTCAATCTTTGCGAATTTAGGGTAAACCCCAGTTGACGCACTTGACATCTGCGCTATCCTGTAACCTCACTGGCAGGAGAAGCACAATGAAAACATTTACTATTTTGGCTGTTTTATCTCTTATAAGTTGCGCCAATCCCGCCAGTGCTCAGCAATCAGTGACTTTGAGAAAAGACCAACTACAAAAGGTGGGATGGTTCAAAGCTCCCCTCAATATTCAGATTGTCGACGAGCGGCCGCGAGTAAACGACACTCGCGGAGGCGACGAAGCACCGCAAGACTTTGTTATCCCAATTGGCCCGATTCCCAGCTCATCAGCTGGTGGCAACCAATCAGTGCGAATGGTGTCTAATCGCCTAGCGCCCTCTGGTTTCCAGACAAACATAACTGCTAGTAAAAATATACGGCCTTTGAATCAAGTCAAAATGGGTGGTCTTACACCAATTGCAGCTCCGGCGCGTCCAATCGGAGCAATCAAACCAATTGCCAAAAATATTTTTAGTGCACCGGCTCTGGCCACGAATAAGAGTAACCCCGTGGCGGCCACTTATAGCCCGAGCAAGTCGAGCTTGGTGTATGGCTCAAGCCAATTTGGCTCTCAGAGCGGTTTTTCCAAGGATGTGCTAGCCCGGCTGCGGCATGGCGACTAAACACAAATTGCCTTTACACCTAAGCCAACGGCAACTGCAACCATAGCACCAGGCCTTGATCTTCATGACTGGCACCACACTGACCGGCGAAGCTAAGTAGCAACGCTTTTGCCAGGGGCAGAGCTAATCCCAAATTTAGTGACCCCGCCTGAAATGGCTCAAAGAGCGACTCTATTTGCTGTTCAGATATCTGCACACCTGAAATATGCAAAGCAATTCGAGCTACATTATGGGCTCTATCAATATTTTCAGCGACTACGCTGACATTGATTGTACTTCTAGTGCTCAGCCGAATTGCACTGACAAAGACCTTCGACAGTGCCTGTTTCAAGCGATCGCCATCAGCTAACACCATCATGGGGGTCTGACAGCCTTCAAAGAGAACACTGACTCCTGATTCTTCGGCTAACTCTGAGCAAGATTCAATGGCGCTGTCGAGCAAGTCTTCAAGATTTGCATTGGCCGAACGCATCTCTAGCTGGCCGGCCTTGAGCTTTTCTAAATCAAGCAAGTCGTTGATTAGAGTAATTAGCTCTTCTACTTGTTTCTCAGCCACCGTTGTTTCGGCCACAACCGCCGGGCTAAATTGACCATAGATTCCCAGAGGCAGCATGTGCAAGAAACCAGACACTGAAGTTAGCGGAGTGCGCAAGTCATGGCTGACCATAGCAACAAAAGCCTCTTTCATTTTTTCAATTTCGTGTTTTTCGCTGATATCTATCACGGTACCAAGCAGCGACATGCTGTCATAAGAAACGTCACTGACCGAAAACTCAACAGGCAATTTTGAGCCACTCTTCTTCTGAGCCAAAAGCTCGATAGTGCCATCAATCATTGCCGTATCTGTGAGGGGCTCAGGCCTGACTCCGGCAGTTGTAAACGAGCGGCCTAAGCTAGTTCCCTTAAGTTCGCCAGCTTTATAATCTAGCATGCGCTCCAAGGCCGGATTAGCATATTCAATTTTGGCAGATTCGACTTGTGCAGATTCAACTTGAGCAGATTCAACATGAGCAGATTCAGCCACCACCACCAGACCAATGGGCATCTGCTCAATGATATTTTGAATCTGATCGGTACTGGCTCGCAGCAGTTTCTCTTGACCCTGCAGAGAGTGAGACATCTCATGAAAAGCCTCATCAATTGAAGCAATCTCATCCGCTCCAGCGATTGGCACTCGCAGACTCTTGCGCTGACGCAAGCGCTCGGCATTATCCTGTACAATTTCTAGACGCGAAGTAATGCTGCGCAAGAACCACCGCACCAATAAAAACGCGACGACAACATTCAAAACCATGCCGCCGCCAAGCAACCAGCTGGTGCGCTCTCTCTGTAACTTGATAGCAACCGGGCTGGCACTTTCAATTTGCTTTTCAGCATTGAGAAATTCAACTAAATCACCAGACAAAGTGAGCAGCTCCAACCGCATCTTAGTTTTGAGCTTTAGACCAAACTGTGCCACGGCTAATTCACTATCGGTTTCGCTGAGCTGTCTCATCTGCGCAAACATTTTCAAGTTGGCAATAAGGTTTTTTTCAATCTTCTCAAAGAGCTGATACTGTTTGCTGCCGCTCTTCAACTGTTCCTTAATCCAACGACTATTGCGCAATAGGGCAGAGCATTTAGCTTGATACACTCCTAGGGCATCCTGCTCCTTCTTCAAGGAATACTTGGCCAGGTTATCGCCAGCATCATAAAAATCCTGCAGCAGAGTGCCGGCCGTTGCGACAATCTCCTTAGCATTTTGCTGTCTGACCGACTCTCGTTCAGCTGCTATCAAGAGCGCGGCATGGCAGCAGACGAAAAGCAGCTCAAAGACAAGCAATAAAGCTATGACCAAAAAGCCTTTGGCGCGAAGACTAAGAGAAGAAATCATCTTGCCTCCCCAGTCAATCGAGGCAACTTCAGCCAAAATACGCTGCCTTTGCCCAGTTCGCTATTAACTCCTATCTGCCCCTGGTGAGCTTCGACAATTGCTTTGCAAATTGCTAAGCCGAGACCAGTACCGCCTTTGGCCTGGCCATCGGCGATTTCGACCTGGCGATAGGCTTCAAAAATTGACTCTAGATGCGACTCAGGAATTCCCCGACCATGATCGATTACACCGATTTCTACATAACCAGGAGATTGTCTAGTGGCAATAGTTACCACCGAACCTGGCGGAGAAAACTTGATGGCATTAGAGAGTAAGTTAACCAGTACCTGCACAAGACGATTGGCATCAACGAAAAGCTCTATTTGGCAAGGTTCTAGTTGCAGCTCTACCTGATGCTTTTGAGCAAACATGCTTACGGCACTTACTGACCGCTCAAAAATGATACTAAGACTGGCCAGCGCTGGCTCAATTTCAATTTTGCCTGTATCGAGGGTGTCAAGATCGAAGAGATCGTTTAGCAATACAATCAAGCGTTCGATGTTCTGCTGCATCTGTTTTGTCGAATTTGCTGCCTTTAAAGAAACTGCCGCAGCCACTGGGCCAAGTTTAGCGAGGAAGGCCCCAACTTTAGTCAATGGCTCCTTTAGTTCAGAGTGCACCATTAAGACAAAGTTTTGACGCATTTTCTTAATGGCATGCTTTTCGCTGGCATCAATAATCATGGCTAGAGTTTTGGGCTCTCCATCAATCTCCACAGCTGCCATCATGAAATCGACAGGAAATGGCTCACCATCGCGACGGAGGGCAGTAAATTCCCAGGCCTGACCAACCGTACTATAAGCACCATCAGCAGTTACAGAATCTGGTATATCTTGACCAGAGGCAAAAAGCTTCGAGATACGTTTGCCTAGAAGTTGATGGGAAGAATAATTGAAATCAGCTTCAAGAGTTGAATTCAAAAACTCAATGGCACCGTGATGATCAAGCATTGCTATGCCCACCGGCAGTTTTTCAATTAGCTCTCGCACTCTGGCTTCACTCGCCTTGAGTTGATTCATCTCTTCTCTCAGGGTACTGGCGGTTTCATGGATAACAGCGTCTACCAGCGCAATTTCATCGCTACCCGTAAGTTGTGGCCTCAAGTTGCGCCCATCTTTCAGCCTGGCAATATTGTCATTAATAGCAGCCAAACGCCCGGTCACACGACTAGAGAATAGATAGCCTATGAGAAGCACCACTAAAAAGGTCAGCAACAGACCAAGAGCTAGAACACCCTCTGTTTGTTCTCTAATTAAACGCTCGCGCTTAGGGCCATCACTCTCAAGCTTACGAGTAATAGCAAGCAACTGCGGAATGTCTTTAATCAGGGCGTCAAAAGTAGGCATAATCGAATGGCGCTTTGCCTGCCACTTTTCCCGCTCAGCTTCGTCTTCGAGAGAAGCTCGCTGGGCTTCCATAGCCGAAAGAACTGGTATGCAGATTTTGAAATTCTGCTCGATTCTCTCCAGTAATATTTGAGCTTCTTGATTATCTTTTAATTGCTCCTTGAGCCAGGTAATAATTTCGAGTGATTCATCCATAGAAGCAGAAACACTATCAGTGGTGCCAAGCTCTATGCTACGGCTGACGCTCGTGACGTTATCGCCAGTATCAAAGCCGATGAGATAGAGTCGATTAGCCCTTGAGCTTATTAAGCGGGCCCGCTCTTGACGGCTGGCCTCGGCCTCAGCCTGCGAAAGAAGATAAGCTAGTGCGCCAATCAACACAAATTGACAGACAAGCAAAAGAGCAACAAATAAAATGCCCTGAGTCGCCAGGCTCAAAGACGCGTGTCTCGATTTAGTTATAGACTTCAAAACAAGCCAATGCTAAGAGCAGGAAAAATCTTCAAGAGGAGTATAACCCGCACATTCAGCCAGCAGCTCTTGGCAATAGAAAATCACAGATGCATCCTCTCAACTTGCTAGAATTCATGTCTCAGTTGGCAATCAATTAAATTGGATACGCAAGTTAATGCAAAAGTCTATGAAAAACCAAGCGCTGAATAGCCGTCGCTCTCTTGCCCATGGTGAACTAAAAGAGTTGCAGGCTTTATCGCAACTGCTGGGCTTAGACAAGTATTTTGATGGTGACGTTACTGTCATCGGCAGCGATCCGATTTTACGCAGCCCCCACCACCTATCTGAAGCCACAGCTTACGCACTCACAGCAGAAGCCATGGCCGCAGCCTCAATTGCCAAACAACAAGGAGGAAAGAGCAATTCACTGACTGTCAATGTTATTGATGCCATTCATTTCCTCCACTCATCACATTTTCTCTGGCAGTCTGGCTATGCCATGACCGTAGGGGCAGAGTACATTCCCACCAACGGAATCTTTAAATGTCGTGATGGCCAATACATCATGATTGAATCAGGGCCACCCTACATAAAGCTTGAACGCGGATATCTCAATTTCTTTGACTGTGGCAACAATCGCGACTCAATCGCTCGCAGTATTGCCAAACACGATGGTGAAGAGCTACAGGAAGCACTTTCGAAAGCTGGTTTACCAGCCTGCCTCGCCTATACGAAAGAAGAGTGGCGGGCCCATCCGCAGGGACAGAAATTGATGCAAGTGCCGGTAGTTGAAATTGAAAAGATTGCAGAAGGCCAACCGCTTCCATTTAGCAAGAATAGCGGCAAAGGGCCCCTTAACGACATCAAGGTCTTAGACTTTACCCATGTCTTAGCAGGGCCGCGCAGTGCTAGAACACTGGCAAATTATGGCGCTCAAGTGCTGCACATAAGCTCGCCCTATCACGGCGATACTCTACCCCAGAACTTACTGGTAAATCCTGGTAAGCACTTGGCCTACCTCGATCTCAATCAGCCAGAAAACATGATGCAAATGCGAACACTAGCAGCTGGTGCTGATGTTTTCACAACATCGTATCGCCCAGCAGTGAACAGAAAATTTGAACTCATGCCCGAAAATCTGGTCAAAGATCATAGAGGCCTGATTTATCTAACTATCAATGCCTATGGTCATAGTGGCCCCTGGCAAGAGCGCCCGGGCTTTGATCAAAACGCTCAGGTAGCGACAGGCTTCGCTCGCTCAGAAGGGGCCTTAAAGCTGGGTGTGCCTCAGTTTTCACCAGTATTTTATTTGAATGATTTTCTCACGGCTTATCTAGCCGCCTCCGGTGTAATGAGTGCACTATTGCGCCGTGCCACCGAGGGTGGTAGCTATCATGTTAAGGTCTCTCTGGCACGCAGTGCCATGTGGGTGCAAGACTTTGGCAGCATCGCTCAACGCGATTATGAGAATGAGCGCGAGAAAGACGACTATCCCTCTAAACTAGTAGATGTACCGTCGCCCTACGGCACCATCACCGAATTGGCCCCAGCAGTGCAGTTCGAGCATTCTCCCCAAGTTGATATTTTGCCAGTGCGCCCCTTTGGCGCCGACAAACCAATCTGGTGGCGTTAGCTAATTAGGTGCAGCCTTTGTGCTGGCCACTTGCTCTTTGCTTGCTTCTTTTTTCAGCACAACAACTCGCTTACAGTTACCAATGCAGGACGAAATACGCTTCTTCTCGTGAAAGAGACCAAGCGAAAACTTGCTCAGTTTGTTGACCGAACCGTTTTCACTCTCAACTAGCTCAAGGCCTTCACCGGGTTTATCTGTGGCTGCTAGATTAGCGATGAGCTGATAAGGAATAGTGTGGCCAATAATGCCGTAATCGAGTGCAGTAAAATCAATCCATTCAAATTTGAGCATCAAATCTGGTCTCACCACAACACTTGCTTTGTCCTCGCCAGTGCCGGCAATTAAATTATTGGCGTGTTCGAGCATACGACTAAATGCCGACAAACTAAACACTGAAGTGAGCATGCCATCAGCGGCCTGACCTAACCTGGTATAACCGCCATAGAGAAACTGAGAAAGCGGCAAGGCATGATCACGGTGAGAAAAAAGAATACGAACTTTGGGTGGCTTAAGACCACTGGCAGCATCACTGCGCAAATTTTCTTCCGTGATCCGAGCATACCTAGACATATAGTGCACAAAAGTTTCAGCATCAAAATCGGCATCTACCAAGAAGATCTGATCAAAGAGGTGCTTGCCTCTAAGAACTGGGGCCGAGCGAATCAATAAACGGTTACCCATGCTGTGGGCTAACAGATTGAACTTGATACCAGAGGCCTTGACCTCAGCCAAATGATCAACCAACTGATTAAAATGCTCCTGGCTCCATTCATTGTTGCCAGCATCTACTTCATATTGTCCGGCCTTGCCTTTTGAGGGCCAATCGTAAACAATTACGGGCTTTTCCAAACTGTAAGACAAGAGAGCTGCTGACTGTGCAGCCTGAGCAAAAGTAGTATTAAAACCGTGGACGATGATAAAGAACTCGTTCTGGCCTGAACTGGCAGCAACGTCTTTGATAGCCTGAGCGAAGTCACTATACGCACTACTTTTGCCTGAACCATCCAATTCCTTTATCGAAAGCTTCGAGCGCGCGGCTGCAGGCTGCCAGCCCAATTTCTTCTGATTGTCAGTCAAGGCCTGATTGCGAGAATTCACAATTGTATATTCAGCGCTGCCGCAATTGACATGATAAATAGAATTGCCGTCTTCGAATTTACGCTGCGCATCATAGCCCTTTCCCGAAGCTGCCCGGTCAGTCATATAAAGCACTGGAATAGTTACATGCGAGCATTTAGAGCTAGATTCAGCGGCCAGAGCTGGAGCTATGGCAAATAACCATAAGAACAGGAAAGCGGAAACAAATCTCATAGACTTCTCGTGGCAGAGGAAGTCATGAGTATAGCATCGGCCCCCGTGGGCCTAAATGGATAAATTCTCACACTAGCACCTATTCTCGACTTGAGCGCAGTGTGAAGAAAACAGCCAGACAAAACAATACCAACACTAAGGCCATACCAAGCTTGGTAATGAACCAGAAGACGTCCATAACTGCCGCAGGGATAAAAATCCCAAAAACGCAGAGCAGTAAAGGCATAACCACGAATGCCCCAGGGCCAGCCAGCAAACAAACTGTCCACACCCACTTTTTCAGTAAAAAGTCATCAGGTGTTTCGGCCAATTCGCTCAGTTTTTCAACGTCACCCTTAAGCTTCAGGGCTTCTTGTCGGCGAATGAAGTTTAATAGCTGACTTTTATAGTGCGTTAAATCTGATTTCAAATAAGTACACGCTGATTGAAACAGCTTCAATCATATATTAAATGAGCCAAATAAATAAAATTGCCGCCAGAGTATTGTCAAGCGGTCGTTTCGCGTTTTTTGTGGGTTTCACTATCAAGCTAAGGTGGAACAAACTAAACAGAACATCTAAGAGAAAGATGCAAAAGACAGGCGTTAATTCGCTCGTAAACTTGTAGGCAGATAATTATGGTCACACCATCAAGAGTTCTAAAAGCATATTACGCCACCACTTTTCTTGTTGGCTTAGCGTTGACTGTTCCGGTGGCCTACTACGTCACCACCGATGATGTCGGTTATCGTGGCGCCGCGCTTGTAATCTTAAGTGTCAATGTTCTTTTTGTTATGCTACTACCACTGGTGCTTGACTGGGCTGAACGGCGCTACTATAAAGCTCGTTTCTTAGCCATGGAAGAAGTAGCCAAAGACAACCCTGAGTTAGCTCTGATACTGTCTTCTCAATGTGAAAAGTTGGCCTTACCTGGTCTTCGCCTTGCTGTTGTCGATGATAGCGTCGATGAAATGTTTAGCTATGGACTCTGGCGCAATAATCCACGCTTGATTGTCTCTAATCATGTCTTAGATGCCCAAGCCCAAAAGAGCCTGGCACCGAGTATAGAAGCTGAACTGACACGTTTCGCCAGCCAGGACAACACCCTTATATTCCTGATGTTTGCAGGCTTCCAGGTAATGGTACAGAACATCATTGTCTATTTACTGCAAAGTCACATCATTCACTTCTAACATTACTGTCTTGCTTATGATTCGGACAACACTTCGGCTTGAAAAACTTCAAGTCGGCTATTGCGCTTCCAGGCGGCTCTATCCAGCCCGGCCTTGGAAGAAAGCTGAGCCATGGTTTCTTCAATAGTCCAGCCATACTCAGTCGCGACCTTAGGCAGAAAAACCGACTGCCTCTGGCCAATATGCAAAATAATTCCGTCGACTCCAAGCCTAATTTGCTCTGCCGATTCAATTGGTTGAGGATGAGTGAGCACACTAACTTCTATTTCAAGACCTTCTAACTCATCACTACTAACCGCTTCAAAACGCGGGTCTCTAGAACAGGCAGCTACAGTGTTAGCAATTACAGCTTGATAGAGAGGCTGCACTGGCAAAATATAACCAATACAACCGCGCAGACGATGTTCTTCGTTCAGACCAGGGCGGCGCTGATAGAGAGTGACAAAAACACCATGGGGGCACAAAAGCTTGGCACTTAGATTGGCACTTACATCTAAATCTGCAAATTCAGGCACACGGCCAGTTGTAACATAAAACTCTAAAGTAGCCCGGGCAATTTTCAGGAGAGTACTTCTCTCTTCCTCAGATAGCTGCGCCACAATATTGGCCCGTTTATCTTCAGCAATTTGGCTCCAGCTCTGTTTGCAGGTGAAAGCTATAGAGAGATAAGAGACAGAGTTTTCTTCATTATCAGCCAGGTCTAAACTAATTTGATCTCGCGATGTGCGATAGTCAAGCAAATTTCCCACTGCAGTCGGTGGCAGAAGAGCAAGCAATGCCGCTAGGGCATAGACACCACAGATAGTATCGTCAGTGCGACGGTAGAAAGAGAGGAATCCTTCTAAGTTGGGTTGATTCAAATAGCTGAAAGCTTCCATGTCAAGCTCTTTCAACCGCTCGGTCATGTCCGCAGGAAAAGGCGTATAGCCATAACGCGGGCCGATATGGGTAAAGTCAGAACTAACTGCAATCAGGTCGCCATCAGTTAAGTGCTCAGCGATTTTGTCAGCCAGTGCGCGCGACTCAATAGGTTGATCGCTTCTACCAAAGAGTACTGGCACAATTTTCACATCACCCAGTATCTTGCGAATGAATGCCAGTTGTAGCTCGAGAGAATGCTCAACTAAATGAGTATCAGCCCTCTCCTGGTACATTGAATCTTGCTTGAGGTCACGCACCACATCGATGTCGATGGCGAGGTCGCCAAAGACCGTAGCAAAACTCTTGCAGGGTGTTAAGGCCGCACCAAAGAAGCCCTGATAGTGGCTGGGTCCAAAGAGAAAGACCCGCTTTACACCGGCCTCAGCCGCAGCCAAATAACTAGCTGCGGCCGTTCCACCCGAATAGATATAGCCAGCATGGGGTGCCACAATTGCTAAAACGGGCTCATGACTAACCTGCAAAGCTTCAACCTTAGCCCTGGCACTTTCAACAAATTTATCAATTTGAGTAGCTAAACGTGTTGGGTCAGCGTCATACCATGTTCCCGCATACTTTAGCGGACGGCGAGCTTGTTTAGTCGAGCCAAATCCAAACATAATTTTCTACTATTTACTATTAATAGGATCTAGCCTGACACTACCGCCAGAACTAGAATCACCATGGGGGTCAGACTTGGAGTTAAAGACTATCACTACAGTAGCCTTGGTCATGCCTGTGGGCAGGGCTTCAAGGGGCTTGGCCTTATCAAAAGCAGCTTGGGCACTGGCTTCTGCCTCAGCGCTCTTCGGTGAGCTAGCCACTTGCATACTCTCGACATTGCCATCGGCGGTGACTACCGCCGTTACCGTGACATGATTATTGCCATCAGGATAGTTCCACTGAGACAAGATGCGATTCCATAGACGAGCACTATAGGCTTGTCCAGCAGCTGCATCAGTTGACGGTGTTTGTCTTATCAATTTCTTGGCACCGCCCTTTGCTGCTGGCGCAGCTTCTGCAGCTACAAAGGGAGTGAGAACAATGACGCTAGCAAGCAGGCAAGTTAGATTTTTCATTTCCATTACTCTTTTTCCTTGAATATTCCAAACGAAGAAGTGTAGCCATGTAAAAAAGTAGAGTTTCCAACCGGTCCAATTTCACCATTACAGAAGAAGCCACCAATAGCAATGTCACCTAAAAAATCACGACAACAATCACTATCGTGATTGGTTCGACCGTAGAGATGTTGACCCCTTCCCAGACATGAAAAAAGGAGGGCGCCGCGAGCCGACGAGCCAGATTTATCGACGTAACGTTTAAGCATAGCCCTCAAGTCATCTCTTGAAGTGGCCGAGTCTCGCAAATGGAACTGAACGGTACGCTCAGAGCGCAAGACTTCACCAACAAGAAGGGCACCACTCATTGGTTCAATGCCAAAGATATTACGCACCAAAAAATCGCCATCAACAAACTTATCTTGAAACTCATTCATCGCCACTCCAAGAAAAATGGCATCTTTAGCCAGTCTTTGCTCTGAGTCTGTTAATCGCTCAATCGCTTCACGCAAAACGTTAACAGCGGGCTTTCCATCAAGTTCATAAAGAAGATTGCGGTCGCACTTTGTCACACGACTGGGCTTACCTATGGCGCGACACCCCTGTGCCAACACCGATTCGACTTCAATATTGCCTGATAAAGCGACGCCAACCAAGCCCGAGCGATAAACTTTATCGTCGCAGACAAGTCGATTTTCACCGGCTTTGTGACCACCAGAAGCCAAACCACCAATTTTCACCAAGCGTGGATAAGCATAATCAAGACCTTGAATAAAAGAGTCGACCTTGAAACTAAAAGGGTCGCATAACAAAATAAAGGAAGGTTGAGCCGAACTTTCCACCTGCATCAATTTTTCCCAGCTACCTGGGGCATCATCAAGGTCTGGCAAAGAGTCGTTAGTGACATGAAATGTTTTGATAGCCACGCCTGGCAAAATCGCTCCGGTCAGAGATATAGCTGACTGCTGTTCAACCTCCTGGCCACCCCCGACTATGCCACCCGCACTGCAACCAATTAGAGCTACTGGCCCAAGACTCTGCCTTAAGGCAGCAATAATTCCCTCAAAGTACTTTTTATAATCAGGCGAAATAAAGGCCAGAAGCAAGTCAGGCTTGCCACCCAATTGGCCCTCAAGTTGCTCGGCCAAAGATTCGACCGCTTGGGGCCAGTTAGACTCAGGAGACTGAGCCGAACGCCCCTCCATACACTCAAGAACCGAGGCCCACTTCATCTATATCTCCATACAAAAGCATGTAATTTTACTGCCTAGCGGGCACAACTATGTAGCTTAATACATTGCTGGAGAAAAGGTGGAAAGCGAAGACCAAAGCAGCGAATTTAACGCTGACGAGCCAGGGCATAAACCGCATCATAAAAATGACAAAGGCCCCTGGTGGAAAGTCATGTGCTTGACCGGGGTAGACTACTTTTCAACCCTGGGTTATCAGCCGGGTATCGCTTACATAGCCGCCGGTCTACTTTCACCAATTGCCACGGCAATCTTGGTCTTGCTTACACTGTTTGGCGCTTTGCCGGTCTACTACAAAGTAGCGGCCTACTCACCGAATGGTCAGGGTAGCCTTGCCATGCTGGAAGAGCTTTTAACCAGCTGGAGGGGAAAAACCCTGGTACTGGTGCTGCTCGGCTTTGCCGCCACCGATTTCATCATCACCATCACCCTCTCTGCCGCCGATGCTGCCGCTCACATCACGGCCAATCCGATTTTGAGCAAAATTTTGCCTTTGGGCCAAATGGGGCTAACCACTCTATTAATACTTCTTCTCGGTGCCATATTTATCAAGGGCTTCGGCGAAGCAATTGGTCTTTCGGTGGTCTTGGTCTCAGTCTATTTGGTGCTCAATCTTGCCACTGTCGTTGCCGCTGGTATTGAATTGAGTCATAGCCTAGACCATTTTTCTAAGTGGAGTAATCAGTTAGTTGTAGACCATCACTCAATTTGGAACATGCTTGGAATTTCCATGGTGCTCTTTCCCAAATTGGCCCTCGGGCTTTCTGGCTTTGAGACCGGAGTAGCAGTAATGCCACTGGTCAAGGGAAGCAATCGAGCTGACGCTAGCGCCGAAGAAGACCTAACCGGCCGCATTGAACACACAAAGAAATTGCTTTTGACCTCGGCTTTGATTATGAGCGTTTTTCTCATAGCTAGCTCCTTTGCCACGACCTTGCTAATTAAACCAGCAGACTTTCAAGAAGGTGGTGCAGCAAACGGTAGAGCTCTTTCATATCTCTGCCACAAACTATTGGGCGAGGTGGTTGGCACAGTCTACGACCTCAGCAGTATCTCTATTCTCTGGTTTGCTGGAGCATCCGCCATGGCTGGTTTGCTTAACTTAGTACCCCGCTATCTGCCACGTTACGGCATGGCACCTGATTGGGCCAGCGCCAAAAATCCTCTGGTAATATTCCTCACAGCAGTGGCCCTGGCAGTCACCATAATTTTCAAAGCCAATGTTGACGCCCAGGCTGGTGCCTATGCCACCGGTGTTTTAGTGCTGATTACTTCAGCAGCCTTAGCAGTCACTCTCAAAGTCTGGGCATCTGCCAAAATCGCTCGCTGGGCCTACGCCCTGATCACTCTTATTTTTCTCTACACCACGGTCTTAAATATTAACGAAAGACCTGACGGATTGCATATAGCAACCTTTTTCATTACTGCCATTTTGCTCACTTCAATAATTTCAAGGGCCCTGCGCTCTACCGAGCTGCGCATTAGAGAAGTAGTGCTAGACAGCACAGCCAAGCAATTTATCAAAGATGACCCCGACCAAGAAATTCGTCTGGTCGCCCATAGACCAGGAGGTGACCTAGAAAAAGCTGAAAAAGAAGCAATGACCACTCACAACCTTCACAACGAATATCTAATATTTGTGGAAGTAACAATTAGCGATGCTTCTCAATTTAAACTTAGGCAAGTTGTCGTGCGGGGCGAGCAAGTGGGCCGCTTTCGTGTACTAAAATGCACCAGCCCAGCCATCCCCAATGCTATAGCAGCCTTGCTTCTGCATGTCCGTGACGCCACCAAAAGACAAGCACACATTTATATGGGGTGGACTGAAGGTAATCCGTTACTATACGTTATTAGGTTTATCTTCTTAGGAGAAGGTGAAACCGCACCAGTCACTAGGGAGATCTTACGAGAGGCTGAAGCAGACCCGCTCAAACGCCCTAAAGTGCATGTCGGTTAGTAAAGCAGTAAAATGGAAATTCTATGCCCATCATCGAAGCTGAAGACGAAGCTCTAATTGGCTCAACTATTGAAAATCGCTTTGTGCTTGATCGCATTCTCGGTCGAGGCGGCATCAGCACGGTCTATTTAGGCCGCCATAACCGTGTAGATATGACCGTGGCAGTAAAAATATTACACACGCATTTTTCCGACACAGAAGAAAGTATCGAACGCTTCAAGCGCGAAGCTATCATCATTAATGCTCTTAACCACCCCAATATTGTTCATATGATTTCGTACGGTATATTGCATGATACCGACAGTAAATCTAAAGAAGAAGCTAGGCCCTATCTAGTTTTAGAGCACCTTGAAGGACACGGCCTCGATCACCTCCTCGATCTGCAGACCAGGCTTTCCCCGGAACAATCACTTGAGATAATCAAAGCAGTGGTTGATGGCCTCATCTTTGCTCACGAATTAGGCATTGTTCACCGCGATATAAAACCTAGCAATGTCATGCTTGTAGACAAGCTCTCCGAGTCAGATCAGCCGTATAGCGATGGCCACTCAAATGTCAAACTGCTAGATTTTGGCATCGCGAAATGCCAATCAGCTCACGACAAAACCTCGCAGAAGCTCACCCAACCAGGTTTCATTTTCGGCAGCCCACTATACATGAGCCCAGAGCAGTGCAAAGGTGATGAGCTAGACATTCGCTCCGACATCTATTCACTGGGTTGTATGTTCTATGAAATGCTATCTGGCCGAGCCCCGCTCAGGGGCAGCAATGCCATGCATACATTTGCAATGCACCTCTACGAGATGCCCTTAGCGTTCAAGAACCTACCCGAGCCGGTTAAGATAAACTCTAAGCTAGAAAAAATCATCTTCAAATGTCTGACCAAAAGACCAGAAGACCGCTATAAATCGTGCACTGAATTGAAGAAAGCTTTGTCCGCCCTATAAAGCAAGTCAGCTTCTATCTGGTGCGGTCATGCGCATCGGGTCAAGCAAAGTTGTCAACTCTTCCTCGCTCAATTTAGTCTTCTCTCTGGCAATTTCGCGCACAGTCTTACCACTGGTATAGGCCTCATGAGCTATGGCCGCAGCAATATCGTAACCAACAGCTGGCACTAGAGCAGTACAGAGAGCCAGACCGCGCTCCACTAGTTTTGGTCCATTATCAGTAGCCGTCAAGCCGTCGATGCATTTGACCGTAAAATTCGATACCGCAGCGGCCAACAGTTCGATTGACTGAATGAGATTATAGGCAGCCACTGGCATCATTACATTCAATTCAAAATTTCCTGATGCTCCGGCAATGGCAATAGTGGCATCATTACCAATTACTTGAGCCGAAACCATAATTAGTGACTCGGCAATAACCGGATTAACCTTGGCCGGCATAATAGAAGAACCGGGCTGCACTTCTGGCAAAGCGATTTCAGCAAATCCCGCTCTGGGCCCGCAACCTAACCAACGTATGTCATTGGCGAGCTTAATTAAACTAACAGCAATTGTCTTAAGCACACCGGAAGCATCAACAATCTCATCAAGAGTTCCCTGTGCCTGAAAATGGTTACTAGTCTCACGCAAGGGAAAGCCAAGACGTTTAGATATTCGCGTCAATACTTTTTGGGCAAACTTTTGTCTGGTATTAATGCCGGTGCCAACAGCAGTGCCGCCAAGGGCCACTTCCGATAAACGAGTTTGAGCATATTCTAAACGCAATAGAGCCCGTTCCACCTGCCCTGCATAGCCTTCAAACTCTTGCCCCAAGCGTATAGGCGTAGCATCTTGCAAATGGGTTCTACCAGTTTTAATCACTGGCATAAATTCTTTAGATTTAAGGCGCAAGCTGCTCTCTAATTTCAACAATGCTGGTTTCAACTGTTCGTTGATTGCAATCAAGGCAGCAATATGAATGGCAGTAGGAATGGCGTCATTGGATGACATACCATTATTGACGTGATCATTGGGATGTACCAAATTGCGATCGCCGCGCTTGCCACCGAGAATCTCAATCGCTCTATTGGCAATCACTTCATTAGCATTCATATTAGTTGATGTACCAGAACCAGTCTGGAAAATATCAACCACAAATTCACCGTCAAGCTTGCCCGCTACAACTTCTTCGCAAGCCGAAATTATGGCATCAGCTAACTTGCTATCAACATCAGCGAATTCTTTATTTACTTCAGCTGCACAAAGTTTGATCAAACCAAGAGCTCGAATGAAACAGCGTTGAAATTTCAAATCTGAAATGGGGAAGTTAAGAACAGCTCGCTGTGTGCTGGCGCCATAGTAAGCAGAGATAGGAACGTCCATTCCGCCCATAGAATCGCGCTCAACTCTAGTATTAGTCATAGTCTAAAATAGCCTTGCGAATTAACTGTGCAATTATAGAGAAGTAGCCTTCACCCAATACCTTAAGTTAAAGAGTAAACTTAAAAAAAAGCATAGTTTCAATAAAGTTGAGCGTCAATCGTAAAGTCTAAGTATGAATACTCTAAAAACAATTGTTCTCATGGGTTTTCTTACCGCTTTAATAGTAGCGGTAGGCGGTCTAATTGGCGGCAGGGAAGGCCTGATAATGGCCTTTGTCTTCGCCCTAGCCACTAACGTGATGAGCTACTGGTTTTCGGCGCCAATGGCTCTGGCAATGTCACGGGCTCGGCCCATAAGCCCAGCCGAAGCACCAGAACTTTATGAAATTGTGGGCCGCTTGGCTTACGAAGCAAAGATTCCTATGCCCACGGTTTATCTTATTGACGACGACTCACCCAACGCTTTTGCTACGGGGCGAGACCCAGCCCACTCAGCCATTGCTGTTACTAGAGGCATAACTCAGCTCCTGACCCTTGGCGAACTTGAAGCTGTACTAGCTCATGAGCTGGGCCATGTTAAAAACCGAGACATTCTCATATCAACCATTGCTGCAGTATTGGCTGGAGTAGTGACAACGATTGCCCATTACGGCATGTATTTTGGTACCAGCTACAGCTCTAACCATGACGACAACAGACCAGCAAACCCAATTTTTGTTTTGCTCCTGATCATTCTGGCTCCTCTAGCAGCCAGCTTAATCAACCTTGGCATATCACGCTCAAGAGAATTTGAAGCCGATGCCACCGGCGCCCACATCTGCGGCAGGCCCCTGGCTTTAGCTTCAGCCCTGGCAAAAATAGAAAAACTAAGCCAATTTAGACCAATGACAGCAGCTAATCCCGCCCTCTCATCGCTTTACATTGCCCAACCAAATCAAGCTGGTTGGCTCATGAACCTGTTTTCCACCCACCCACCGATGAGCGAGCGCATTGCCCGTCTAGAAGAAATGAGCGAGAAATTTTGAACTATGAAAGCAAGCGCTTCAAAACCTTGCCCGTAGAATTTTTCGGAATAATATCGACGAAATCAACTAAACGCGGCACTTTATAGTCGGCCATGTGCTTGGCACAGAAAGCTTTGATTTCACTCTCTGTTACAGTGCCTGGTTCTTTTAAGACAACAAAGGCCTTAACCCGCTCGCCCATATATTGGTCAGGTACACCAATCACAGCCACATCGCGAACCTCTGGCATACGTAGAATTGCCGCTTCAACTTCTCTTGGATAAATATTCATACCACCACGGATAATTAACTCTTTGCTGCGGCCCACCACAAACACATAGCCGTGCTCGTCGATGTAACCTAAATCACCAGTATGCAGCCAACCATCTTTGATATTATCGGCAGTGGCAACAGGGTTATTGAGATAGCCTTTCATAATGTTAGCACCACGAATACAAAGCTCGCCAACTTCAGTGGTGTGGGCATACTTGCCATCGCTGCCAAAGACAGCTACTTCTAGCCCGGGCATAGCTGGACCGACCGAGCCATACTTCCGCAGACCGCTCGGATTAAACGTCGCAATAACAGAACACTCAGTCAGTGCCCAACCTTCTAATACAGGCACATCAAGTTGAATCTCAAGTTTTTTCATCAGCTCAACAGGCATAGCGGAGCCGCCCACAAGACCCAAGCGCAATGATGAAAGGGAACGAGGCTGTCGCTCTAACTCAAGCGACAAAAATTGAAACATAGTCGGCACAGCAGGCAATACTGTCACCTTCTCGCTCTCTATCAGATTTGCTAAGGCTGCTGCTTCAAAGTGCTCTAACAAGATCATGGTGGCGCCTTGCTTGATCGTACCAAGCAAGACCACAATCAGACCATATAAGTGACAGAGTGGCAAAACCGCAGCCAGCCTATCATCGCTACCAACATCAAGCCGATGAGGATAGGTGTTGACCGCAGTGAGAAGATTCAAGAAAGTCAGCATGGCCCCTTTGGGCTTGCCTGTCGTACCAGAAGTGTAGACTACTAAAGCTAGTTCTTCATTTAGATCAACATCAATAGCACTAGACCCAAGTAGGGCTATCAGATCAGCAGATGACCGAGCAGAGAATGCCTCTTGAGCTTCAAGATGCTGCAACCAGCTATTCATACCGCTATCAAATTTATCATTGCCGAGGCGAATGACATCAAAGGCAGAAGTCATGAGAGACTCAGCACCTTTGTCAGCAGGGCCGCCGAGCAAAAAGAGCTTGCGCAGTGGTAGCTGATTTAGGGTACTTTGCACTTCCTGGCTACTGCCATTTTCGCTGTCGAGGAGACGGCTATGAGCAATAAGAGCCACTGACTGAGAGTCAGACAATACATGACCAATCTCTTCTGCCTTGAGAAGAGGATTGATTGGCACAACTGTAGCTCCTAACGAGCTTATGGCGAAAAAGGCGGCGAGAAATTCTGAGTGATTGGGGAAGTACAAACCAACTTTGTCACCACGCTTGATACCATGCTCAGCCAGCAGTTGCGCAAGATAAAGTGAACGAGCTAAGGCCTGAGCATAAGAATAATCAAGGTGATTGTGCCGTAATACCTTTTTCTGCTGAAACTTTAAAGCGGCCTCAAGCAAAAGATCGAACAGGCCACCACCAACAATTGGTAACTTCGGACACAAATCAAAACTATGCGCAGTGTTTTCGCATTCCCGCACAGACACCTGCTGTTGCTCTTGCACTTGAAGTTGAATGATCTCAGCCATCGCTATAGTTTAGGACATGACAGCCCTGAGAGTGCCCATGGCGAATAAGTCATTTTTAATCTCACCAATCTGCCTCTAGGGCTCGTGAGTCAAAGCGAAGTCTACGGCAACGGCCCCAGCGCCCTCTTTGACAACCACCACCATATTTGACTCTCTCAAGGCCGCCGAAGCTTTGCGCCAGAGCTGACGGCCGCGATAATTCTTACCCACTAGATCAAGTTCAAAGCGCCCACTTTTCTTTGCTGGTTGAAGCTGCATCAATGAACCACCAGGGGCCCGCTCTACTGACATTTTGGTGCCACCAGGCAGCTTACGCTTGGCTACTTGTAGTGAGGGAACATAAGCGGTCAAATTAGCTGGATAGTTCAAAACAAGCTCAGGGGCAATTTTTTGGCGACTTAGTAATAGCCCAACATTTTCCACCCCGGGATTCTCATCAAACTGCAAAGCACTTTCGGTCGGCACTATGCAGTCGCGGCCTCGCTTGACCAAGTTATCAGTACCCGTCTCTGCCAGAGGGAAAAGAACAGACTTTGTGCCCTTAGTACCCTGACGCATAATTATGTAGACGTAGGCATCAGCATTAGCAAAGACATGAAAGCGAATCTGATCACCGCTACGAAACTTGCATTTGTTGTTGGTCTTGTAGAGCTTTCCAGCTCGGTTTAACTCAATGAAATAAGCGACGCCTAAATTCTGTTTGCTCTCAGGATTAACAAGTTGGCGCAAATAAGCGCTGCGGGCCGAAGTTGCGCGACTGCTCTTAGACACACGAGCAGCAGCGCTTGGACAACTCAACAAGCAAATCGAAGCGGCCGCGACCAGTAGGCACAAAAGCTTGCTGAACCTGAGCATTGACGACCTATTTTAGAATTTTATTGATACTGCTAGAGATATTGCTTTCGCTGGTAAATCCAATCGAATAGCTTGAAACCTCTCCCTCAGGATTGAGGAAGACCATAGTCGGTATAGGGCTAACTTCATATTGATCCATGAGCGGCTGAGAGTTCGGATCGTCAACATCGACGCGCATAAAAGTAACTCTCTCGCCATAATTGCTCTTCACTTTTGCCAGAGCGCTATCGAGCTGCTTACAAGGTTGGCACCAATCGGCGTAGAAATCGATTACCGTGGGCAGGGCAGCACCACCCATGCCTCTAGTGCGCCCGAGGCCAAGCATTGCGGCAATCATACGAGTTTGCGGGCCAGTCTTAGGCTTGATCATTTGACTAGGCATACCCATGAGGGCCAAATTTGCCTTCTGAGCACTGGGAGAACCATGGCCAAGGCGCACTGCTAAGCGAAAATGCTCACGAGCCTTGAGAGCATCTTTACTTTTCAAATAGGCCTGACCCAACAATAAATGGTTCTCGGCGTTCTTAGGATCAGCCAAAACCTTTGCCTCTAGCTCTTTAATCAGCGCTGGACTAACACTAGGAGCTACAACCTTTTTAGTCTTGGCAAAACTAGTTTTAGCTTTGGCCGAAACTAAACTTTGGCTAGCCACGGGCAAACTGTGAGCCGGAGAACTAAAGCCAGCTACAAGCAAAGCCAGCAATAGGCTCATTTTCAAACTTAGTTTTTCATCTCGTACAAATACAGAAATCATGCTTACCTACTTTATTTGATTTGCGCCACTTGCACTTATATGGTTATCGATCCAACCAGCGACTTTGGTTATCACCTCGTCGTTAAACTGGTTCTCTTCAAAAATTAGGTGTTCAGCATTGGGAATTAACACAATCTCACGATCGCTTGTCGAGAGCTTATTATATAGCTCAACGGTACCCTCTGGCTTGACCAACTTATCTTCGCAACCCTGCACAATCAGCACTGGCTTCGATGTAATCAGTTTGGCGCTTTTGTGATTTTGATTCATAAACATCTGAAATTGCATCAGCTCTTTTGGCGAAATGTTCATGCGCGCCACAGGGTCTTTACTCCAGGCCTCACGCAGCTCAGGTTTTTTCGTCGCCTGCTCAATTACCGATTCACCAACATTGAAAGGCTTATCTTTGTTCTTCAAGTATTTAATGGCCACCTTCCAACTGCTGCGGCCTTGCTTGAAGCGGTCCCCAGCAGGCACCGAAGAGATCAGACCATCAATTAACTCGGGATACATAGAAGTGACGCGCAGAGCAATGGCACCGCCCATAGACTCACCGAGGAGAAAGACTGGTTTGTTCGGATTGGCCCGGCGAATGGCAATCAAGCTGCGGCGCACATCACTTAAGCAGCCATCAAAATCACAAGTGCGCTGCCCCTTAGAGGCCATAAAGTCACCGAAACCGCGCACATCAATAGCATAAGTAGCTATACCAAGGGCCTGCATGCGTTTGCCAAAGGCCTCATAAGTATCTTTATGCAAACCCAGACCGTGAATACATAGTAGTACCGCTCGGGTTGGCACATCGGGATCAATCCAGGCGATGCAGGGAGCATTGGCTCGCTTTATACCTTTAGCCTTGTCTGCTGCGGCATACTCAGCCTTTCGACTAGTGTCCGAAACAGCGACACCAGCCTCGGCGCTCGCGGCAAAGGCGGGAAACGGCAGAAAGAGAAGACCAGCTAAAGCTGCCAATACTTTGATGAATAGGCTCATGGGAAGTGATTCTCGCACAAAACCAATGCCAAACTAGTATTAAGAATGCAGTATATACGCCGGCCGAAAGTTTAGAAGAAAGTCAACTAAGAGTCTCTTAATAACGTAAACGAGCAAAAATAGAAGACACTTAGCAGTGGAAACCCTTAGCCTGCCCATTTCTTCCCCATATCCCCAAGATATACGCACACCTCAATTACTCCGGCAACGATTCTGCACTCCGCAATAAACCAACCAGTATTTTCAGAACCAGAGTCAGCGGCCTTGCGGTTGGCAGCACTTGAACGCGATCACATAAAGAACGCTCACGACTGGAAAGCCATTGCCCTCATAGCCAGTTTTGTCTTTGCCAGCACCCTTGCCGATCGCATTATCGCCCTTAATCTTGGTGCCACGACAGTTTTTCTCGGACCAGGTGGCGAAAATCTGGGCCTAGGAGCGGCCTTCATATTCTTACCCCTAGTAGTTTTTGCCTTACCTGTAAGCCTGGTTGTTTCCTCTCTTTCTGCTAATTTCGCCGCCAAGAGATTGCACTGGCTCAATTTAACCATCGCCTTGCGAGCACTAATTCCCCTAACATCAACCCTGGTATTGGCTAAAGATTTTTTTGCCGGTTCACAATCTGCCGTCGGCATTACGCTGGCCACCATTTTTCTCTTAGGTCAACTGACCCTAGCTTCTACCCTGGTGCAATTGCGAACATCGGCTTCTAGACCGTTGCCATATCTGAGCTTTATCATCGCCGCATTCTTCGCCGGACAATGGGCTGCACTCTACTTGGCACCACTGATAGTATCTGAACCAATTAGCAATTTCAGCCTTGCTCTATTGTTTTTATACTCCCTAGCCATTGGAGCATCTCATTATGGCTGGAAGAGTCTGGCCACTTTTAAAAACAAAGAAGACCTTGTGCGGCAGGCCATTGCCTCAGTAGAAAATCATATTCCCAGTGAAGCGACTGACATGAGGCCATGGCAATTTGCTCGATTTCTTGCAGCGACAGTTGCCCTCTACCTACCTCTCTTTGCACCAATGTTCGTCAGTTTGCTTTTTTCAATAGAGTGCAATCAAGCTGGCACTTTCATGATCAGCAATCTCAGCGCCTCGCTTAGCCTAGCTTGCGCTGGTGGCGCCGTTCTCTCAATTTTCCTCAACCGCCTGGCGCGCAAAAGAGTGATCTTACAGGTGGTGACATTAGCATCACTCTCGCTCTATTTGCTTGGAGCATGGTCACACACCTGGTTTATTTGTTATGCCACACTAACTGCAATGGCTACAATTGCCGGCTTGATACTACCTGACTGGTATCACCACCTGCTCACACATTTATCGAAAAAGCAGCTCCCTCACTTCCTTGCAGCCAAAGATACTATCTTAGTGCTCGTCTATGCCCTTTGCAGTATGCCCATAGAGCAGACTTTAGCAGTGGTATCGGGCCTATATTTTCTCAAAGAACTCAATGTGCTAGGAGCAGGACTTACGGCTGTCTCCATTTTGCTTTCACCGCTGGTTCTTAGATCAAGCAAATAGATGAATAAAGACAACATCATTTTCATATTGGTGCGACCAAATTTTCTTGGCAATATCGGCTCTACGGCCAGAGTTATGAAAAACTTCGGTTTTTCTCAACTTCGCCTAGTCAATCCTCCCCGTAACTATCTCGATGCTGAAGCCCGAAAAATGGCTGTTGACGCCTTTGACGTTCTAAAAAAGGCAAAAGTAGAAAGCTCGCTGTCGCAAGCACTACGCGATATAAATTTGGCTTTTTCCACCTCCGCCTGTCAGCATCGCACCGAGGAGCCCGAGGCATTGGGCCGTTTGGTAGAGAAACTTCACCAGCAAGACTTAACGAAAGAGAACAAAATAGCCTTTGTCTTCGGCGACGAACGGGACGGTTTAACAAGAGAAGAAATAGCTCGCTGTCACGAGCTCATCTTGGTTCCGACAGAACCAACCTTTGCTAGTCTCAACTTAGCTCAGGCACTAGGGATAGTGGCATACGAACTGAGCCGCACTGAAGGTTTGCACAATCACAAGCAAGTCAGCAGTGCGATATTGCCATGCGGTGCTGAAGAAGACGAGCTCATGAATCTGACGAGCGAACTGATGGACCGGGCCGATTTTTCGCGCCGATATAACCGTGATCTAGTAACCATGCAGCTTCGTAGCGCCTTACAAAAGATGCGGCCAAACAAAAGAGAATTTGACCTCTTGCGGGGTTTTCTCTTGCGGCTGAATGACAAACTAAAGTAAGAACAGCAAGCGAATAGATAGAGGGTAGATATAACCTTGACTGGAAAACTGGGCCTTCAGTGCAGCTCATTGCAACCGGTCAAAATTTTGCAGAAATTACTTTCAAATATGAGTTATTATCTTCTTCGCACTTACTAGATAGTCAAGGTAATTAAGGAAGTAGGAAATTGATGCGTCTTCGCAATGAACAGGCTCGACAAACGGTTCCAGCATTCGTTTGCCTTCTAGCTGCGGCCTTGAGCCTTCCACTTGGCTTGACTGGCTGTAGCGAACCATCTTCTACCACAAGCGGCGGCTCAAAAGGTGAAGGGAAGGCTGACCCAGCTCTTCAAGCTCAGCGAAGCGAAGAAATGTTCGTTAGCCCTGCCGAAGAAAAACGTTTTGTCACTGACTCACCAGACACTAAAGTCCCTTTTCCTGAAGCTGAATTTGTCAAAGGCCGCAAACTTATTGATCAGTTGAATGCTGCCGAAGCCGAAAAAGTCTTGATGAGTAAACTCGACGATGCCATCAAGTCAGCTGCAGGCGAAACCAAACTTGGCCAATACTGTGCTCGCATCAGCACAGCCCTTCACATGGAAGGCAAAGACAAAGAAGCGCTCAAGTATGCCATCTTGGCTGGCCACATTTTTTATAAGCAACCAGTAGAGAAGCGTCCCCTTCCCCGATGGTTCTTTAACGTACACCTTCATCAGGGCCTTGCTTACAAAAAGCTTCGGATATTCCCAGAAGCTGAGAAACAGTTACGTAAGGCGATCAATTTTGCCTCTAGCGCACCTGCCGGCCAGGTAGATTGGAATTGGCACCGCTTGTGTCTTATCGAACTGATTGATACGCTAGAACATGAGAAGAAGACTAGCGAAGTTAAAGTCGTCAAAGGCGAATTGAAAGCTCTCGAAGATAGCCATCGCTAGTCAAATAGTAAATCTTGTGCCGATCTAGTGCAGATTCAGTGTAGATTTTGACTAATAAACAACTTAAACCTGTGCGTAAACAGTCGATACTAAACGAGCTTCTCAGCCGTGAAGAATGGGCGCGTATTCGCAAGCCAATTATTTCTGCCTTTCTTATTTTGCATTGCACTCTCAACTACTGTTATTTATTCAATAATCACCCCTATATCAATAACGTCAATCATTTTTTCTTTGGTTACTATGCCTTTATGGGTCTAGAGCAAGCCTGGAACGTCTTTTCACCAGGACCTCGCACAACCAATCCGCACCTAACAGCTTTAATTACATACAAAGATGGCACTACAAGGTTGTGGACCTATCCACGTATGGAACGGTTAGATTTTTTCACCAAGATTCCCAAAGAGCGCTATCGCAAATTTTTTGATGACAATGCCGCCTGGAATATTCCAGTGGTGTGGCCCGACATTGCTCACTATGTCGCTCGCATAAACTACTTCGATGCTGACAATCCACCGATTCTGGTGTCGTTGATTCGCTTTTCATCTGTAATTTTGCCCATGGAAGAAGGCCTGCACAAGCCGAACTTACCGCACTCAGATACGAAAGTACTGGGCGTCTATCCCATCGCCGCTCAAGACTTGAATGGGGTGCAGCCTAAGTGAGCATTTATACAATATTGCAGGCCTGGGATAGGTTTTGGTTCTCCGAAGTTTCACCACTATCGGTGGCAGTCTATCGCATACTATTAGGCTGTCTCACCATGGCCTTTATCTTATTGCTAATTCCCGACCTCTTTGTCTGGTTTGGCGCCCATGGAATATGTTCCAACCAAGCCGTGGCTGATTGGAATAACGGTCATGCCGTTTTTCTCAACCTCTTTTCTTTCTTTCCTGATAATGACCAATTTGTAATTGTATTTCAGTGCGTCTTTTTCTGTGCTGCATTAGCTCTGACCCTAGGTTTTCATGCCCGAGTGGCTGCCACTATTTGCTATCTTTGCCTGACCAGCCTCTATCACCGCAATCCATTTATTTTTAACGCTGGTGATACATACATGAGGGTTTCAACTTTCTGGTTGATATTTTCCGCCTCTGGCAACGCTCTTGCCCTTACAGGCAGGAAGCAACGTAGTAACCCAGATGGCAACTTTAACAATTACAAAAAAGTCAGCATCTGGCCTCTACGCCTACTGCAGATACAGTTAGCAACTGTTTACTGGCACACGTTCTTTTGCAAAATTGTTGGTGGCCCCTGGATCGACGGCAGTGCTGTTTTTACAGCTTCACGTATTGAAGACTTACAGAGACTCCCTCTGCCTTACGTCTTTGAGCACGCTTGGACCATCAACCTTTTGACCTGGGGAACACTGGGTATTGAAGGTGCACTCTTTACTCTTATATGGATTAAGGAGTTCCGCTACTGGGTGATTGCCTTTGCTGTCATTTTCCACCTCACCATCGAATATCACATGAATATTCCGCTATTTGAGTGGCTGATGATCGTTAGCTACACACTCTTTTTCGAACCAGAACATCTAGCCTACGCTCTTACCTGGTTACGAAATAAATTCACTAACCGGAAAGTAACTTCTCAGGCTTAAGTCTAAACACCGCGACGGTCTTTGAGATCTTTTTCTAGCTCAGATAAATTGGCTTGGGACAGTTCATCTAGGCGTCTATATTTAGCGCCATCAGCTTCATTCAAATGCTGCCGACTCTGCTGCGAGCACTTTTCAAAAAACGATTGGGCTAGAGCAAAATGTTTCTTGCGTTCAACTTCTTCTTTTGAAGAATTAGCCCAGAGATAGTGAAGTACGGCTTGTTCGTTTAATAGGCCGATCTTCAAATATTGCACTTCACTCTTTATTTGTGGTTGGTCAGCTGCATTTGCCTGCTCCAAAAGCTTGGAGATCTTGTTATAGCGATCTTGAGCAAATTGATAGAGGCCAGATTCACGACAACTTAGAGCGGCAAACTTGTGGAGCCTAACTCTCTCAGCCAATTCTGTGTCTTTGTCAGCGGCAAGCTTGCCACTGGTCAAACGAGCAGCAGCATCATCTATGGTATAACGACCACCGTTATAGTCTCCCAAGAAGAAAAGCAATTTGGTAAGGCCAATGCGGGCCTCAACAATTTCATGGTCTGGTGCGTCCATTTCTTCCAAGATTCTGATTTTATCTCGCAGGGCAGCTTCTTCTTTCTTGGCGGTCTGCTCAAGCTCAATTTTGCCGGCCCAACTGGATCGCCAAGAATAGATGTAAAGCATGGCAAAACACCAAGAGACAAGTGTTACTGATATCAGCCAATAAAAGACCGTCACTCGTCTTATCTTTGTCTTCACAGTGCCTCCAAGAAGTTTCCTTGCTATCTCTATATTCACGCTACTTACAAATACATATCAACCAGGTTGACATCAAGATTGATCAAGACCCATACCTAAATTCAAGAGCCTCAAAGGCTTTTGCGAAAGTGCTAAAATCGCAGCCGTTAAGTTTAATGGAGAAAATCAATGGCCCTGTCAATTGCAAAGTCAGCCATAACGCTAACAGCAATATTGTCTGTACTCAGCACCAACTATGCTTTGGCAGCAGAAGAAGCGGCCTCATCAAATAGAGAAGATGACACTGAAGACAGCAAGCCAGCTGTAAAAGCTGTGAACGAGAAAATTCTGCCATTAATAAATGATGCGTATAAAGAGATTGGTCGAGGCAATTCAGCCAAGGCAGTCAAGACTCTCGTAAAGGCTTTGAACATTGATCCAGACTCAATAACAGCTCGCCGTTATCTGGCATTCGCCATGGTGCAAGTGGCACAGTATGTCCCTGCGCTGACCCAAATGCAAAAGTTGAGCAAAATCACACCAATGAATGCCTTTGATTGGTATGTGTTTGGTGAGGCCTATGCTGGCGCAGGTGCCTTATCACACTCCCAGAGCTGCTATCAACAGGCCTTAGCCATATCGCCAGCCTATCATGCCGCTCGCGGCGGCGCCGTCAAGGCACTGGTTAAACAAGGACTTTTCACCCAGGCGCTTCAAGAAGCTGACAAGGGTGCGCCGTATGCCACCGACCAGGTTGTAAAGAAATACTACGCCGCTCTTCGCCAAGGCGTACTTGACGCCCAAACCTACCAAAAAGATGCCGCTCGATTAGGTTCAAGTCAAGGCGTTAGCCAGGAGCAAATGGAGGAACAGGCAAGCAAGCCTGTTTTGATTAACCCAAGCATGAGTGAGGGAGATAACTAACTTTCTTGGCAGGGCGGAAGGCGCTTGACAATTATGCGTAAAAGCCAATTTGTGAGCTTCTTCGACAGTTGACAGGCCTTTTTTTGGCGTGCTAAGTTAGAGGTAAGGTTAACTAAGGTTAACTTGGGTTAACCTGCCCCGAGCATAATCTCAGGGGTGATTTATTTGGCTTACCACGGGCAAGTATAAAGAAGAATTTCTCGGCAAATCTGAGCATCAGCTAACGGACGGTAGATACATATGGCCAAATTTGTGACGAAACGAAGAAAGCGCAAAGGAGCAATGGCAGCGGAGTATGTCGCTACCATGTACGTTTTGTTCCTGTTCATTTTCTTCCCCGTGTTGAATTTGGGAACCTGCGGCCTGAGGGCCTTTTTCCTCTGGTTTGCCTGTAACCAAGCGACAATGCTTGCTGCCAAAGCAAAAACTTTCAACACCCTGGTCTATGTTCCGGAGCCATCCGGTACACCATACCCTGGGGCCTATGCCACAGCTCGTGCCCGGGCTGCTCAGATACGCAGCATGTTCCCGGGCGTAGATTGGACCACCAATGCTAGCAATCCCGAGGTTCGAATTATCAGGGCTGTCATTCCAGGCTCTGGAGCGCCAGCTGTACCAGACGTGATTGGACCCGCGACTCTTGGTCTGGGTAACATCCCAGACGTCGACCAATACGTTTGCACGATCAGAGTGACTATTAATGGTCAGGTGACACCGCTCATCCCTGTTCCTTGGTTCAACATACAGGGTCTATCTAGCCCAATGTTTCTGACAGTCAGTTCAGAAGCCCAATTTGAAAACCCACCCGGACTGCAGTTCTAGAAGGCAAGCTGAAAAAAGCGGATTAATTAATAGAGGTTGTAATAATAATGAACGAACGTAGGATACGAAATCAGAAGGGGGCGGCGGTAACCGGGCTTGTAATCGCACTCTTCCTGTTTATCATGCTAGCTGGGTTCTTCGCTTTCGACTCAAGTCGCTTGCAGATGGCCCAGCGAGAACTGACAGCAACATGCGACGCGGCTTCTCTGGCCGGAACGGCCATGCTCACCTCCCTCGACATTGCCAACGACGATGCTACAGCCTCTAAGTTGGGCACTGCTCAAGCCCAGGCCTGTGCTTATGCCCGCAACATGTTCCAGAATGGCAACATGTTAGGTCAGAGCCTAGGCTCTGCCAACGTGGTCAGCCCTTACAGCGCAGTATCAACTATCGGTAACCCGGGTGATTGCAACGTCATGATCTCACTAGCTGACCCACAGCAGCAGTTTGCCGGAGTTGCCCCCGTCTTCCCAGACCGCCTCAACGGTCGCGCCATCATGTGTTACGCCGGCTATACCTACAACCCAGTTTTTCTGGGTGTGATTGGTGTCGGCAAAGTACTACTACAAGCTAGCTCTGGCGGTGGTCTACCTCAAGTAGACGCCGTTCTTGTATTCGACTATTCCGGTTCAATGGATGATGCTACCAGCGTTACTTTCATAAGAAGAACCTGGGATTCCACAGGCCCCGCTCCTGCGGCTGGTTCTGCCTCAAATGGCCAACTAGATAACAGTGTGCTAACTACTCTTAATGCCGTTGCTGACGGCAGCAGTGGCGCCAACCCTGCTGCTAACCATGGTGTAGTGCATTATATTGAAGTGCCACCACCTGGTTCTTCTCACCGCCTGTCTGACTACTTGCAGCACGATTATGTTGCATCGCCTAACGGGGTCCAGTTAAACGTACTGCCACCACAGAGCTTGCCAGTATCTGACAACATCTACTCAATGGCAGCCAACAAATACGTATTCGATGCCAACTTGCGAGTTAACAGCCTGCCTTACTTCGTTCCTAGAACGGGAGCACCAGCCGCTAAATTCGGAAAAGAATATGGCACTCCTCCAGGTAACTGCACTCTGGCTTACCCCTTTGGGTACGGTAGGTTCTACAACGAAGCCCTGGGAGTTCCCATGGACTTCACAGCTGGAGTCAATGTCAACGCCGCATACAACCCCAATACACCTACTGTAGTATTTCTACAGGAGCACCCAAAAACAGCGGCTTTAGGCGCTATACGCTATCCTGCCTATGTCAATACAGGAGTAGACCCACACGTCTACACCGACCTAGTGGTCAACATAGCCAATCCTGGCTCGTGGCCCTATGCTCAACCGCTCAATGGTCCTACTAACTTCGTCGGCTTCACTAACTTCCAGTTCCCTTCGCAGGAACCAGATGCCGCCCTAGCTGGACAGACCTTCAGCTTCGAGAACATCGGTGTGCTCACTGAGGCCGCTAGAGGCAACCTTGACCTAAACACCTACTTCACCGATGCTCTGCTCGACAGAGGTTCTGTTTACACAACGACCAGTCCAGCCGTCGTCAGCAAACAAAATACCTCAATGACCGTTGCTCACTGTGCTCCTAACTACCAGAAGGCCTACCAGAGATTGGCTATGCTCTACTCGCAACCAATCGCTACAGCCATCGATGGCGCCTATGGTGGTTTCTTCCAGAAGATCAATACACTGACTGACTGCCGATTTGGTTTTGTTGGCTTCTCCAACTCAGCCCAGTCATTAGCCAGCCCATCTGGTCCTAACTTCACATCACAAGGTTCGGCCCACCAACTATCTCCCGACCAACCCAACAGCTTCTTTGTCTCATCGCAATATAGCGGTAGAACTATCGGAACGAGGTTCCACTCAACGAACTTCCCCGGTCCGGAGTACACTACGGCCATATCAGGAGGTGCGGGAACGGGCTTCAGGCAACCGCGCAGGGCCTTGGCCAAGTCAGAGTCTCAGAACACCTCTTACACAGGGGTGGTAGGCGGCTTGCAAAGTTCGACCCTCAATGGATTCTGTGCTCCTTGGTCAGCCATAGCGAGCACCCCTGCAGCCAATGGTCTTGAGAACGGTACTCCACTGAGCGACACTGCCACAGCCGAAGCGTTGACCACAGCTCGCGCCATGTTCCATAACGGTGCTAGCTATGACATCGCCACTCTGGCCAACAACCGACCAGCCGCGAAACACGCTATCGTCTTCTTCACAGACGGTGTACCGAACGCAGCTGATGCCGGACCAACCTTGACCCAAGCGCAAGGCTGTAAGGGAGAAGGTATTGCCGTGTTCACCATCGGACTAGACGTAACCAACAACCCAGTATTGCAAGGTTCGCAGGTCACCTTCTTAGGCAACCTACCTTCCGGCTTGGCTGGTGCCTCTGGTAACGGCGGTAAGTTCTTCCCTTGTGCGAGTGCCAGTACCGTTAGAGATTCGTTCTCAGCTGTTGCTCGGCGTCTCACCCAAGGCCAAAGATAAAAAAAGATAGGTAAGAAAAATCAAAACCGGCCTGTTTCAAGGCCGGTTTTTGTTTTTCGTTTCACCCTCACTTCACGCAGGGTCGTTATGTTAGTAGATGTATACGTGTAACCATCCTTTTCAGGAGGCGGTTCGGTGGTTAATAAACCAAAATCGGTACCTTCAAGTCGTAAGTTGCTCCGAGAGCGGCTTAAAGGTATCACTGCGATCGAGCTAGCTGCCGTAGTTTCAATTTTAATTGTTATCTGCGCA
>CALRQI020000015.1:0-114940 GCA_943370275.1 bacterium Ga0077546
AATGAGGTCGTAAAAAAGATTGCTACAACCCAGCACGAAATAATCACCGATGCTGCACCCCTGTGTGACGGCGCATGGAAGCTTTGTGAAGCCCTTTGGTGGCTATCACGTCATTCGGTCTAAGACCCAGTTCGGAACCGCTAAAGCGGGTTCCGACGCCAGTTCTACACCTAAAGGTGTAGGCCTTGCGTCGGCTTAAAGGCCAAAAAAAGTGCAAAAAAGTACAAAAATTCCCAGAAAACGGGAGGTCTTCTAGGAACTCTTGACAAAAAACGCCCACATAGAAGACTGATAGAAAAATTGCTCCTCCGAAAGAGCAGAGAGATTTTGCCAGAATCTCTCTACTCTTGTTGGGGTAAGTTTGAGTGCTATTGTGCTTTTCGCACAGTCTTCGCTTAGGTGCTGCTCAGATGTCCTTAGCTTTGCTCTCCATAGAGAACAGGTCTTTTCCGCTGGGTGAGGGCGGCAGTTGCTGACGGCACACAAGCTTGAAGGTCTTGCCGTCGAAGTCGTAGGTATTGATGGAGGCCGATGGCACCCCTTCTTTGCCCAGCTGCTCAAGATCTTCGCCAGCCCATTGCCATTGGCTTACGCTGACGACAGTTTCGTGAGTGCTGATCAAGACCACAGCTGATGGTGGCAGACCGTCGATGCGTTCTTTCTGGAAGTTGAGAAAACGCGCCGCGACATCGTGCCAGTTTTCGCCTCCTTCGGGGCGATAGTGCACCTTGCCGACTGTGCGCCGCTCTTGCCATTGGGTCGGGAACTTCGCCGCGCGACCCTTTTTGGTGAGGTCGACGAAGATGCCAAAGTCGATTTCGCGCAAGCGCTCATCCAGCACCAGCTCTACTTTCGTCGGCAGCTTGCTCAGGGCGAATGCGCCGGTTTGGGTGGTGCGCTTGAAGGGCGAACTGAAGCCGTGAGTCGGTCTTTCGCTCTCGGGCAGAGCGGCGAAGAAGAGAGCAAGTGCTTCTCCCTGCTCGTCACCGAGTTGAGAAAGCGGCACCGCTGAGTCGGGCAGAAGCTCGGGTGGAACAACCTCGGCAGCCGGGTTGTCCATTCGCCAGCGCATGGCAGCGCTTTCACAGTGTCTTAGAACATATATTCGCATGGGTGCTCCATTGTATCGTGTTGGTTTAAGCGCTGGCGCTGCTTTTCGACAAGGCTGCTCGAATGTAGGCGAGAATCTTCTTCTCACCAGATCCGGGCACAAGAATTCTTTTGCTGTTCTTGCCTTTCTTGTCGTTGATGATGTTGGCAGCGAAGCTCTCAAGCTGAGAGAGGAATGTCGTCAGTTGCGGCTGGTTGATGTTTTCAGCGCAGAGGCCGAAGTTGTTGTCTCCGACTGCATGAGCGTTGATCTGTTGCTCGTAGACTGCCAACGGAATCAGGTAGGCCGGAATGCCCAGGTACATTGCTTCCGAAACCAGGGTGTGGCCACCGGTGGTGACAATGCCCTGGCATTCGGCTAACACATCGAGGAAGCGAGGGTCACCGTGGCGACGCAGGGTGGCGTTGCTGGGCAGCACTGCAAGCAGATTCTGCGGCAGTTCTTTGACGAAGACGTGGAAGTGATAATCGGGGGCTGTGGACAGCACAGTGAGTACCTCTTCGTAGCTCTGGACAAAGTCTCTTTGCGACGAGATATAGACCAGTATTGATTTGGTTCCGGTTCCAGATTTGGATTTGTCCTGCTGGGCTTGGCGGCGCCGCTGCTTCATCGCCACGATGGCTGGCTTGATGATGGGCGGGCAGATGATCACCTTTTCGCTGGCAGCACTTTTGCCACCAGAGCGTCTTGGCACCGTGAAGAACGAGCAGGCCAGCCGCAAGGTAGCTTTCGGAAAGAAGAGCCGGAGCCGTTCTACTTCATCGAGGCAGGTTTGGCCGGCGATGGCTTGGCTGTAATCACCGACCAGATATTTGCTCTGTTGGTCGATTGTCACCAGGGGCGTGCCGCTGGCGTAAGCGTACTGAGCGCAGACAGGCTCGTAGTCTGAGATCACCAGGTCGGGTTTGCCGATCAGCTCTTGCGTCTTCTCCATGGCCGCCAGGTTGATGGCCTCATGGTCAATGCCACTTGCGGCGATGCGTCTGGCGGTTTCGGCGAAATCGAGGCCCTGGGCGTTGCCGACGTAGAACGGCACCGAGACAGTCAGCACTGTGACATTTTCACTGTGGCGAAAATGCTCTTCGTAGAAGACTTTGCTTTCGCCATAGACGAAGAGCACGATGCGATGGTCTTTCGCCAGTTCGTCGAGCAGCGGCAGTTGGCGGTAGGTGTGACCCATGCCGATACCACACACTCCATAGAGTATCTTTTTGCTTTTCATAAATCCTCCAGTGTGTGGTTGATGAAGGGGAGTGAGCCTTCCAGCTCCCAGACCGGTAAGTTCGTCAGCGCTTGGGAGAGCTCGCTCGCCAGTCGCTTGTTCACGCCGCTGGGCGGGTTGCCCGCAAAGACGAGACGGCCGCCGGCTAAGACGATGTCGGCATTGACGGCATCGAGGAAGAAGGGATAGAGCTTATGCAGAGCCGAGAGAGAGCTGAGCTGTCGCGATTTTTCGACGCCGTCGTTGAGACGCGGCAAGCTTATCAGGGTCACTGCCTGTGGTGCTGGGTCGGCATAGAAGCGCTTGCTCAGGCTGAAAGCAGAACGCCCTTCGTAGCCAACTTCTTCGTTTTCCAGCGCCTCTGGCAAGTGCCTGGCCAGGTCTTCTGCCCTGGTGGTGATGGTGCGGGTGCCGGCTACGGCAGTGATAATTGCAGGGTCTCCTTTGCTTGAACCAGGTGTGATTTTCACCAGGGTGCGGTTGCCAGAGAAGACTTTGTAGCCGCGCGCTAGAGCACTCAGCGTTACTGCTGTTTTGCCCACACCGGAATGGCCGACGATCAGGCTCAATTGCTTTTGCTGATTCTCCAGGCAGGCAGCGTGGACGCAGTAGAGACCCAGCTTCAACCACTTCTGCCGGACAATGCCGTAGGTGAGGAAGATCAGGTCCATCAGGGCGTCGCCAGTGCTCTCGGCAAAGAAGGTGTAGCTGTTGCCGTTTTTGCTCACCGCCAATCTCGGCTTGCTTGATTGCCGCAGGGCGATTGTGACCAGGCCTTTTCCGCTTTTAGCACTGTTCGCGCTTCTCTCGCTGGGATCAGCTAGCTCGACGCCTGGTAGATAGGCCCCTAAGAGCAGACACGCTGCCGGGTCATCGAAGAGCGGCTGGGGCAAGTCGAGCAAAACTTGCAGTGCACCAGGCAGCCGCAAGAGATACTGATGTTTGGCGTTAGACATTTTGTACCTCCTTTCTGTTTGCTGGGTGACTGGCTTGAGTATTGACTGGATCACATCTTTGCCGTTGGCTTTGCTGAAAGACCAGTTCGGCGACATGCTGCGCGCCACCTGAGCCAAACCGCTCTACGAGTGCCGTTAGGCGGCTGTTTTGCGGCAAGGCTTTGATTTGCTGGCGCAGCAATTTGGCCAAGCGGGTCTTTGCTCTCTTCGAGCTTTGCCCCCGTTCTAGGGCAGAGGCGATGCTTTTGAGAACAGCACCTTGGTCGGCGCTGTAGTCGATGGCGCTGACTGGCAGAATCTGGTGCCAGTCGACGAGGCCGTCCACCAGACTGCTCTGGTTCAGAAGCGCCAACTGCTGACCCTGGCTGTCGTTGGCCGGTGGCAACCAGATGGTTGGGGTGTTGAAGCGAGCAGCGTCGTAGATATTGCCCAAGCCTGGCGTCATCAGAGCATATTTTGCTTGTTGCAGAACAACTTGCATTTGCTCGCGGCTGAGGTTCTTGGCGCCAAGGTGAGCCAGAGCAGCCGAGATAGCTGAGTTGGCAGCGACCACGACCTTTTGGCCGGCCAGGGTGGGCAGCACTGCTTCGAGAATTTGGCGGGCATAAGAGAGAGCCTCATTGCCTGTCCACAACGGATTGCTCAGGCCGCCAAGGTTGACCAGAACCAGGTCTTTGGCACTGCCGTTGTCGGCCTTGCCGTTAGACTGATTCTCTGACTGCTGTCCGACGATTGGCGCTACGGTCTGCCAGGTGGCGGCGGCGAATTCAGGCGATTTCAGTCTCTCTTCTACCCCGAAGAAGTTCTGGGCGATGTACAAATCGACTGCGCCAACCACGGCTGGAATGGTCTTCCAGTACCAGGTGAGCGGGTCGTAGACACAGACCGTCAGACCCCGCCCTAGTGCCTTTTCGGCCATGGCAAAATCGAGGGCGGTGAGGAAGATGTCGTACTGAGCGAAGATTTCGTTCAGTGCCGCTTCTTTGAGCTGGCTGGCGTCATGAATGGCATCGTAGGCAAGCGGCCTCTGCAGATCGAGAGTGTGACCGGTGCCGACGAAGCCAATGGTGCTGAAGTGCTTGCGCAGAAACGGGAAGCAGTCAGCAATGGCAGCAGTAGGCCCGAAGCCAAAAGCCTCGGCGTTGAGCAACAGCCGCGGCTTTGTCTGTTCAGTATTTTTCCTGGCCATAGATTAACCTTTCGAGTTTAGTTAGTTTTTCTGACCGGCGCAGGGCTGCTAACCGAGTCTGGTTGGTGAAACGGGGACGCTTGCTGGCGTGCATCAAGGCGTCGCGAACATTGCTGCCCAAGCCGCTCTCAAAGGCTTCCTGCCTTGCCTGGCAAGCACTCTCATCGCTCTGCCTTTGCGGGCCGAAGGCAATGTATGCCACTGTGCGCGTCTCTTCTGAAACGTTGCTGCTGTTGGCGTGGGTGGTGCGGCTGTCCCAAGAAATCAGATCACCAGCGTGCAGAGGACAGAGCTGAGCCCCAGCCGTGAACTGGGCGGCGATGGTGTGGCCGAGGTCGAGTTCCACGTACTCACCCTGGTTTTTGGCCATGGAGCCATAGACCGAGAAGCTGTCGCGGGAGCCGGGCACGCCGACGAAGGTGCCGCGCTCGGCTGGGCAGTCGGCTAGCGCTAGGACACCCTGTACAGTGCGGAAGTCGGGGTGCACATTGGGATTTTGGTCCACGTGCAAGGGCAGGGCTTTGCCATCGGCAAGACCTGGAAGCTTGATGCCAAGCCGGTCGAAGGTCGCCCACAGGTCTGCCCGGCCCCAAATCAGAACATAGTGCAGATAGACGCGCACGCTCTGGCGGATGGCGGCGAGGGCCTGGTCATGGTAGATTTCGAAAAATCCACGAGAGATGATCGGGACAGCGGCTGGATCGACTGGAATGTTGTCCCAGGTTGAAGGCTTGCTCAGGTCGCAGGTGCCGTCACTGAGGGCCAGCAGAAGCTCATGCATGCGCGCAACGACTTCCTGGCATTGGCCATGGCTGACGACCTTGGCGCCGACGACAATTCCATAGCGATGCCATGAATCGACGAACTCTTTCTCTTGGGTGAGAGGGTCGAAGCCGATCACATAACCGTCCTGGTCGAGGGGAAGGCGTGGGGCTGAGTACGGCTTTGAGGTTGTGGCTAACTGTCGGCCATACTGGGCGTAGCGAGCGACCACTTTGGGATGGGCGCAACGCTTTTGCAGTCTGGCAATGAGGCGGGTCAGAAGCAGATCGAGCGGTTCTTCGCCTTTGTCGATGCGCTGAACCAGGTTGCGTATTGATTGGTCAATGATCCACATGTTTTTTTCTCACAGAGTTGTCGACCGATGGAGCTCCATCGACCTATGGTTAGGTTCAAGCTGTTGAGTGGCAGCTGGTAGACGTTGCCCTTTTAGCGTTCAATGGCCGTGAAGATTGAGAGAGAGCATCTCTTCTTGTGGTTCTTGCAAGGGCCGTTGTGGTGCTGGGCGTAGGCGGTAGATAAATCTCAGAAAACTGAAAGGTGATGTACTGAAGTTACTTGGCTCTTTGACATCAATACAAGATCTCAGTAGTAAAGAGTTGCAAAGAGTTGAGGTCGATATTATGGAGAGTTTAGATGCGGGGCCGTAGTAGTGAAGCTAGCGGAGTTTCATTGGGTGGGGAAAAGGTAGCGGTTTCTGCCTCAATGGCCATGGGTTTGGAAATCAACTATATAAGACAATAGTCGTAATGAAAAAGGAAAACAGGAAAAGAGCGTTAGCTCCTTCCCTGTTTTCCAAAAAGAGAAGTTCTCTTTTTAGTGTCTCGACTGCTTGTTACAGCTTCGAGAATTTCTTACAGCTTCGAGTACTGGCGCAGCAACTGGCCCAGGGTGCGAACAGCCACACCGGTAGCACCAGCCGCATCGACACCATGGTCGTAGCGACGGAAGCTCGTGCCAGCCACGTCCATGTGCACCCAAACCGTGCCATCCTTGATGAACTCGCGCAGGAACCAGCCAGCCGAGATAGCACCAGGGCCGGTACCGCTGTTGTTGAGGTCAGCCATGACGCCCTTGTTGCAGTCTCTGTACTCATCGAAGAGCGGCAGTTCGTGCATCGGTTCGCCAGCTTCTTTCGAGCACTTCAGCACTTCGCGAGTAAAACGCTCGCTATTGCCCATCACGCCCGAAATCTTGTCACCAAGAGCCGTTTCGACGTCACCGGTGAGGGTGGCCACATCGATCACCTGGTTGGCGCCGCTGACGGTCTGGATGTAGTGCAGAGCATCAGCCAGCGTCAGGCGACCTTCGGCATCGGTATGACCGATTTCGACAGTCAGACCAGCCATGGTCTTGAGGATGTCGCCCTGGCGCATCGACTTGGCGTCTGTCAGATTTTCGCTGGCGGCGATCACTGCCCGCACCGAAATCTGCGGCTTCAGCACTGAGAGAATCGACATCACCTGCAACACAGCGGCAGCACCACCCATGTCGTTCTTCATGTCGAGCATGCCGTCGTAGTCTTTGGCGTTGAGGCCACCGGTATCGAAGGTGATGCCTTTGCCAACCAGACCGATCACCTGCTTGGTCAGACCGATTTCAGGGTCGTAGCTCATGGCGATGAAAGCCGGCGGGTTTTCCGAACCCCGATTGACAGCCAGAAGGCCGCCCATCTTGAGCTTCTTGATGCCTTCGATGTCGAGCACTTGGCACTGCACCAGGCCGCCAGAATCTTTGGCCACAGCGCGAGCCATGGCAGCGATCTTCATGGGCGTCATGATGTTCGAAGGTTCGTTCACCATGTTGCGGGCGCGATTGGTGGCATCACCCAGCAAGCGGCCCATGAGGATGCCCTTCTTGGCCGCAGCGAGAGTGCCGGCGGTGCAGAGCATCTTCAGCGACTTGAGGTGCGTGCGCGGGGCTTCGTTCTGCCACTCACGCGTCTTGCGGTGGTTGGGCTCGTAGTCGGCCAGAACGGAATACTCCGTCACGACCTGAGCGAACTGCTCGACGGTGAACCCTTGCAGGTCAACGTCAATCAGCGGGAAGATCAGGCGCTCGGAGCCGGCCACATCACGAGCGGTGGTGAACGCTTCAGCCAGAGCTGCGCGCAGACCGTTAAGGGTGAGCTTGGAGCGCGCCCCCAGGCTGACCAGAATGATTTTGTCCAGACCGTCGGTGGTGAGATCGGTGTCGATCACCTTGGTTTGGATGAACTTGGCTTGAAAGCCGTCCTGCTTGATACGACGCTTGATCAGACCGTTGGTGAGATCGTCAGCGGCGAGAGCCTGGCCGGAAAGCTTTTCACCAGAGAATACAACGAGAAGGAGGTTGGCGCGTTCTCCAGCTTTGACCCGCGTAATTGCCGAGTCAAGACGGCTGGATGTTGCCGAAATGATGAGAGACATGTTTGTTTTCCTCAAGCGCTAGGCTTATGGGCTTTGCGCATGTTTGAGTTTGTTGGTGAGTGAAACCTGCATCAGACGGTAAGCAGGCTGACCTGCTCCGTGATGTTGGCGTAACCGCTTTCCGAATCGCCGACGAAAGTGGCGCAGGGTGTTCCGTCTTGCATGTCAGACTGGAGCAGTGCCTCGACCTTGCCGTAATTCAAGAGTTCGGTATCGAGAAAGTTGAGAATGTGAACCTCGAGGTCTTGCGTCCGGGCGAGCGGTGCAGTGACATAGAGGCTCGGTGGAACACCTCCGGAGAGGTCCATATCGTTGGTACGGGCGATGACGCTATCACCGGTGGTACCAGGTGCGATGCGTTCCACCATGATCCAGACGAAGCGAGAATAGGAAGAGTTTGGTGTGGTGGACACCAAACGCATTCTTGTCGAGCTGAGGTTACCGGTAATTGCACTAAGCATATCGGCAACCGCAGCGCGCGCAAAAGATTGGGCGTTGCTGTAGGTTGTTGACATAAAAATCTCCATGCATGTCACCGGCCTAACTGCGAAACGCAAGCGTTAGGTATGTGCACAAGCAATAGGGGTTGGGGGAGGAATTCGAATATTGGGGGGTGAGAGAGACCTATTCGATTTATGAAATTAGAAGATGTCTTGAATGTAGTGATGAGAGCTAAACAGGATCAACTTCCACGCTCTCTAATAACTCTTAAAAGCACTAAACATTGTTAACAGACCGCTTTACATGCTCGCGTTAGCTCGCGCAGGTAAATTGTCAAGAACTAAGCTCTGTTTTAGTCTTGGGGTTTGAAGATGCCTGCAGAGTAAGTGTTTTAATGCCCGCTGACAACTTCTTCTGTGCTTCTCTGCCTGGTTCTCAAGCAATTTTCATAATCTGCTTTAGATACATGGCTTGACATCACTTGATATCAAATGGCCATGCATCATAGGTTCCATAGGCACACCCAAACTCTTTCCCTTGCTCCAAAAATATCCATCTAAAAGCGCACTAGCTCAACTTCTATACCACTTCTCCTTCACTCACCCTGGTGTGCTGCTCAGACTTCGTCTTGGTGAGAACGAGAAAGTAAGCGCTTCTTGATGGAAACACTGTTCGGAAAAACAAGAATTGAAACACTCATTTTCTTCGCGTGCTTTTTTTTTACGCGGGCAATGAGTAACACCATTTGGAATTGCCTTGTTGGCTCCAAGTGGTGATTTCGATCTGGGAAATTATCCGCAAGCATTGCTTGCTTAAAAAAACAAAGGAGATCCAGATGAGTCGTTCGTTGAAGCGGACCCCCATCACCGGCATGACTGATGCTGATTCGGAAAAGAATGACAGACGTTTGGCTAATCGCAAGTTGCGGCGCAGCACTCGTCAAATTCTTTCCCTGTTCGGCGTCGATTGTGACACCACTTCCCTGCCCACCATTCGTCAAGTCAGTGATGTAGCGCTGTTTGGCAAAGGTGGCAAGCAGTGGCTCGAGGACCCCGACATAAAGGATCTTATGAAGTAGCGATTGTGAATAATCGGTGGTTAGTGCTCAAGTGAATTAGTCTTGCCGGACTAACTTTCGATTCTTCAGCAACCTTAATAAGGGGGGAAGGTAACAGGGCTAAGGCTCTGAATCTTCCCCCCGTTTCTCTCTATCATTTCTCCGCCTCTAAAATTTTTGGATTTGCATACTACGCCTTATAGTCAAAAATCTAGTCACTAAGCCGTAACAACTCGTTCCTATATTGAGAGCACAGAGAACCCCCCCTCTCAACTCAGGTAGGAAGCGAAATGTTAGATTCAAACCATTTACCAACTGACCGCACTGCTGCAGCTGCCCCCAGCGGTAACGCTGCTGGTGTACAGCGTGAATTGCTAGAGCAATACAAGCTACCAGCTCGCAGCAACGGTGCTTGCTCTATCAATGATGCCTGTTCGCCCTTTAAGCCCGATTATGAGCGTAAAACTGAGTCAGGTCGTGCCTGGGACAGAGAAGCAAAGAAACAGCAGGGTAGTAACCTCGAAGTTGGCCCCGATGGTAAATATGAAGTTAAGCCTGGTGACAGCCTTTGGGGTATAGCCGAACGGGCCATAAAGAAAGAAGGTGGTAAGTCGTCCGCCGCCGAAGTTCAGAAACGTGTTAAAGAATTGGTCGAGGCCAACAAAGAAAATTTGCCTGGTCTTGATTGCAATCCACACTTATTGAAGCGCGGAACCAAGTTGAACATTCCTGGGCGTACGAACCAGGATCAGTCGACAGAAAAACCAGCAGAAAATCCAACACCAGGAAACGCCGCCAAGCCGTCAGAAAAACCAGCAGAAACTCTGACACCGGGAAACGCCGCTAAGCCGTCAGAAAAACCAGCAGAAATTCTGACACCGGGAAACGCCGCTAAGCCGTCAGAAAAACCAGCAGAAATTCTGACACCAGGTAACGCTGCAAAACCTTCTGACGGCATCCAAGACAAACCCAGCGACAAACCCGGTGAGGCCGTCCGCCCTGATGTCTGTAAGCCCGGCGATATCTATAAAGATCTGGCTAAGTTCCCTGAGCTCAGCCAAAAGGAATATGTCACTGCTTGCCGCATTAGTAAGGCTGTCATTGAAGGTGATGCCGAAGCTTTGAAGAAAGCCATGAGTGATTTTCCGGCTAACAAAGAATCTGGCGAGCGAGTTGCCCGCGCTCTTAATGAGACCTTCAGAGATCAGGGAATTGTTGTGGACTATAACCAGTTCAACTTCTTCCGTGCCTCCACTCCCGATAAGCAGGAGACAGCTAGTTCTTTCCGCATCTACCATCGTGGAGCCGAGCGCTATTTAGAAGTTGGCAAAGACAATGTCGGCATGGGTGGGCCGGTGCGCCAGGGGCCTGGTGACTCTATTGATTGGGGAACGGTAGCCTATCACGGCGAATCTCAACGCAAAGCCACTATTGATGATCTTTCGGCAGCAATGAGACGCCGTTATTGTCCGTAAAATTTTCGTCCTTCAGCGAGCATGACAAATAGTCTTAGTGCTTTTGAAGCCAATTCTATTTTCGCGTTTTCTGACAATTCTGTTTTTCTCGAGGGGGAGGAAGAGGTGTGGTTGCTAATTGGCAGCCGCACCTCTTCCGTGTGCATATCTGTATATCCAATCGACTCACTTTTGCTATTCGGCGATTTCGCCTCAAAATGGCTTTTGGCAGTCTAGTGCTAGCTTCGTCAAGCAGTAGCTAAATTAGAGATTTGCATGGATAACTAGTGCGTCTTTCAATTCTTAAGACGACCGCTGAGCCTTATGGGATGAGCAATTGCTTGCCTGGGCTGGGCTTTTGACAACGTGGGTGGTTAGCGCCAACTGCGTCGGTTTAATAATCTAGCTTGGCAAGCTTAAAGAATACTACTTTACATCAATCTGTAGTATCCGCCTTGGCAGGCTCTTAATTCGTAGGTTTTGAGTTCCACAACTCTTCCCGTTCGCAGCCAAGCAAACCACTCGAAAAATCCCCCCCTGTTCATCACTTCCGATTTCTCACCGTCCCCACAAAGGATGCGTGTCTGAATCTGTTGCGTGATGTTCTGTTTTTCAGTCATGAGTGTTGAGCTGGTCAATTTCGGAAGAGACGGTATCTCAATGTGCAATCGCGTCAGTGCTGTGAACCACAGGCTCCATTGCACGATCATTCACGAAAACACCAAAGGACAATTCTATGGACATCATGCTGTCACTGCTTCCCTGGGTTCCGGCCGTCATCGGCCTTCTCGCCCTCGGCTTTCTGGCCACACGTTTCATCGTCAACGTTGGCCCTACCGAAATCGCCATCACCGAACGCCGCTACCTCGGCAAGAAGCTGCCTCCCAACCGCGCTTTCGCCACTTCCGGCGAAGTCGGCATCCAGGCTGCCTATCTCTCTCCCGGCCTGCACTTCATCTTCTGGCCGATCACCCGCGTCATCAAGAAGGCTCCCTTCGTGGTGATTGGTTCCGACCAGCTTGGCGTCATCACTGCTACCGACGGCGAATCCATGCCTTCCGGTCGCGTGTACGCTGAAGACGCCGCTGGCGAAAACCACGGTTCCTTCCAGGACCCGACGGGCTTCCTCAGCAACGGTGGTATCCGCGGTAAGCAGCTGCGCTTCCTCACCAACGGTACTTTCAAGATTCACCCCTACCTGTTCAAGGTCGACCTGATCGACAAGACTGTTGTGCCTGAAGGTAGCATCGGTGTCGTCACCGCTGCTGACGGTGCGTCGCTCATCGAAGGCCAGCTGCTTGGTCAGCGCGCCACCGGCCACGACAACTTCCAGAAGGGTGAGACCTTCCTTAAGAACGGCGGCCAGAAGGGTCCGCAGATCGACTTCCTCCGCCCCGGTACCTACAACATCTTCTCCGACATGTTCAAGGTCGATGTGAAGCCGGCGGTGCAGGTCAAGGAAAACCAGATCGGCATCGTCGAAGCCAAGGCTGGTGAGCCGATGGGCAAGGACGACGTTGTCGGCGCCTCGCCGGAGATGAGCCTGCACATGTCCTACCAGGACGGCCAGGCCTTCCTCAACAACGGCGGCAAGCGTGGTCCTCAGGAAGAGGTTCTGCGCCCCGGTACTTACTACGTCAACCCCTACCTGTTCTCGGTGACCATGCAGCCGCAGACGGTGATCAAGCAGGGTGAAGTCGGTGTGATGATCTCCAACATCGGCAAGGATCCGGCCGAGCTGTTCGGTGATGACGGTACTTTCCAGAACCACACTGTGCCGGCCGTCGTCAAGGCGCCTGCTGTTCCTGCCGACACTTCGGTTGCCGACAGCTCGCCGCTTACCGTCGGTGCCACCGACCCCGAAGAAACCCGCCACAACACCGGCGTGCGCGCTCGCCACGTGGTGCCGAAGGGTTACCGCGGTATCCAGAAGGATGTCCTCAACCCGGGCAAGTACAACATCAACCCGCTGGCCTACACGGTCATCGTCGTTCCCACCACCACCCGTTCCATCGAGTGGTCCGAGAACGCCGGCGCCAAGGACTTTGATCCGTTTGCTGTCGTTTCGCGCGACGGTTTCATGATGCAGGTCGAAGTGCGCTGCCAGTACCGCATTCTGCCCGAGAACGCGCCGTACGTCGTGCAGAAGCTCGGCTCGGTGGAAGAGCTGGAGAAGAACGTCCTGCACCCGCAGATCGACGGTATCTTCCGTGCCCAGGTCAGCAAGTCGCCGGCCATCAACTATCAGCAGGAGCGTGCCACCGAGCAGCTCGACGCTGAGAACGCTGTGAAGAGCGACCTGGTCAAGTACAAGGTCGAAGTGGTGTCGGTGATGATCTGCAATATCAAGCTCCCGCAGGAGCTGATGCACACCACCCAGGAACGCAACCTGGCCCAGCAGCGCGAGACGATGTTCGACGCCCAGGAAAAGGCCGAGAAGCGTCGTATCGAGTTCCAGGCCACGAAGTCGCAGGCTGACCAGCAGGACACCATCGTCAAGGCGAAAGCCGGCATCGAGGTGGCCAAGCACGAAGCGGCACAGATGGAAGAGCGCGCCAAGGGTAAGGCGGCTCAGACTCGCATCGAAGCAGAGGCCGATGCCGGCCGCGTCAAGACCGTCGGTGATGCCGAAGCCGGTGTCATCAAGGCCAAGGGTGAAGCGACTGCTGAAGCCTACGCCAAGCAGGTCGAAGCGCTGACGGCGCAGGGTGTTACCTCCATCGAGGTGACCAAGCTGCTCACCGCTTCTGGTCAGGCCCTGGTGCCGCAGGTTGTTGCCGGTGGCGACAATGGCGGTGGCAACGGCCTCGTAAATCTTCTGCTCGCCGACACGCTCATTCGCAATCGCGAAGAGAACGCTGCCGCGCGTGACCTGAAGAAGCCGGCCGCTGACGCTGGCGCGAACGACCAGAAGTAAGCTTCCACTTCTTTTTTCGGACTGGTGGTGGCGTCGACTGACTTGAAAAAGTTAGTTGGCGCCACCGCCTTTCTTAACTCAACACTAAAGGCTATCCAATCATGGATGCTTTCCAAGTTTTCCAACTTTTCGTCCCCGCCTTGTGGGCATTTCTTGCCTGCATTTTGGGCGGTTTCGCCACCGGCATTGTCGGTGTACTGGTGTTGACCAACGTCTTCAAGGTCAACTATGAAACGGCAGGTCGTCGAAGCTTTGTCGCCGGTGTCGTAGGAACGGCACTGGCCATCGTTGTTGGCGCTCTGCTCACGGCTACCAGCGCTGGCGGTTTTCTGCCCGCGTTCATTCTTATCGCTCCCTCCAGTGTCATCTACGCCCTCGCTGGCGTGGTTGTCGTTTTGCTGGCGTGGGGGGCGTTCATTCTCTCAGCCCGATAGGAGAAATATTCTATGAACGGACCTGCTCTATTACTTGTCGGTGCGGTTGTTTTGATTGGTCTTGCGGTGATCGTCTATCGATCGCTCAAGGGCCCGAAGTTGCCTGCACCCAATCCTTTTGACGCCGTCAGCCCTTCGCGGCCGCCTGCTTTTCCTGACAGCGTCGGTGAGCCCGTGGCCGCAGTCGCTTCACCCGCCGTTGATTCTGACTCTGAGCAGTCGGAGCAGCAAGAAGAAGATGCCGAGCCGGAGGAAGACATGACCATCGCAGCCTATGTTGCTCAGGCGGAAGAGCAAGAGAAAGATGGCGATTTCGATCAAGCCATCGACAGCATCAGCGAAGCCATCGCCCTCGCTCAAGTTGAGTTCGGTGGCGATTCGGTGGAAGTGGCTCAGCTCCTGATTCGTCAGGGTCAGCTCTTTCAAACGCGCGATTACCAGGAAGCCGCCGATGAAATCGACTGCTCCGAGTATCTGCAGGGTCTCGCCATCCTCCAGCAGCGCTACGGTGGCGAAAGCGAAGAGCTTTTGCCGGTGCTCAAGCTCTTGATCTCCTGGTACTACCAGACCGGTGATCAGCAAAAGGCCGAGACGCTCATCCGCCGCAGTCAGAACATCATCGAAGCTGTTTCTGACGCCAAGCGATTGCTGGCTGACCGCTCCGATGGCAGCTCCTACGCTCCTAAACTGAAGGTCTCACCGTTCAAGGTGCCGTTCACCAGCAGTGACAGCACCGCGGTCGAGTCGTGTAAAGAAGGCGACGCAGCCTTCGCTGCCGGCGAATACGACGACGCGGTTTCGGCTTTCGAGTCGGCCATCGAATCGGTGCAAACCGAGGTCGATCGCGGTGCTCCCGAGCTGGCTCAGCTCTTCCATCGCCTCGGCCGCGTGCTGCAGGTGAAGGACGCCGATGAGCGCGACGACGAAGGTGCTTTGTACACCGACCCGGCCGACAACTTCCAGATTGCCCTCAGCTTGCTGGTCAAGAGCCATGGCTACGATGCCGTGGTGCTGGTACCGTTGCTGCTCGACCTGGCTGCCTTTGAAGACCAGCGCGGCGAGCACTACAAGGCCGAAGGTTATCTGCGTCGGCTGGCCGAAATCGAGCGCAACGCTCGCAACAAGCAGTAGAAAGAATAAAGCTCAGCTGTTGGCTGGGTAAGGAAATTCTTTTGAGGGTCGTCGGGGTCAGTAACACGCTTGTGTTCTTGCTCTCCGGCGACCCTCTTTTTTTGCGGGTTCAAAGCCGCAACACTATCGAAGTAGAAAATAGAAGCATGACCAAAATTGGTCAACTAGCGGAAAAATGCCATGACACAAGGCAATAAGACAGCAGCAGGCAACGGCGGTATGAACTCTTCTACAAGCGCTGCTCTAAGCTCTGCGCTGATCGCCACCCATGAAGCACTGCTGCTCACTGAAGCCGCCCGTCAAATCGATCAAGCTCTATTCTGGGCGCAACAGGGTCGCTCTGACCTTGTTACTGTTTTCACTAACATGGCTAAGCTTATGCTCCTTGAGGGCAATGGCTCTGGCAGTGAAAGCGAGTATTGGATCAACACCACTCGTAGTGCCATCGCCATTGAGCTGCAGAATCACAGGCATGCAGTTGACTGCGCTAGCAAGGCACTCGCTTTGGCCGAAGTTATCTTCGCCCAGGATGCAGTGCAGCTAGGCGTTGCTCGAGGTAACTTAGGAAAAGCACTTGCTTCCAGTGGAGACCAGGCAGAAGAGGCTCGCAAGCTTCTCTCGCAGGGTATCTTTGCTCTCGCTGGAGTGAGTCACAAGCCTGCTGCCAGTTCAGATGCGAATGCCAAGCTGCACAAGTACTACAGTGACACCTTCATCGAATTCACTCGGGCCATTCAGAGTCTTCCTCCGCGGCCGCGCTAAGTAGTGACTGTAGGAAAAGTAAGCTGGGAAAAGTCGTGACTATTGTGCTTTTCCCAGCACTTTCTTTTTGTTTTATTGTACTGTTCGGAGTAGTACTACTACGGTAAGTATAGCTAGTGTCCTCTTCGAACTAACTTAGTAGGCTTTACTTTTGCTTAGCTCCTTGAACGGATCTACCTTACCGTCAGTCGGTTCTGGTGGCTTGACCGGCGGAGCTACGCGGGCTGCCAAATTTATGCCCTGCCATTGCCAGAACTCAATTTGCCCGCCTTTGCTGATCATTTCTGCCGATGCCATATTAGGAAAAGGCGCAGCCTTGCTTATCAGTGCCAAGACTTTTTTCTCGAGGTCAGTGGGGGGCTTTTCAGAGATAACCTTGAGGTTTTTAATTCGGCCTGTCTTGTCGACGTTAAAGTTGCAGAGTACGTTCTCGTTCTTAGTCAGGTTCTGCTCTAGACTTTTCACTATCGACTGGTAGTCTTTCTGACTTTTGATTTTATCGATTATTGATTCTTGGCCGTAATCGCGCGGGTGTCTCAGATCTTCAAAAACTAGATCCCTGTCGTGCGTGCCTGCCCAGGTGGCATTAACCGTTAGGGGCAGGGCTATAAGGCTTGCTACTAAGAAATGCCAGCGCAAATATTGCATATTTGATTGACCTCGATTGCTAGTTTGTTGGCACAGGCATTAGTTCATTCGCCTGCTTATTTATTCCCGTATTGAGGCAATCCTACATCTTGCGTTACATCCGAATTTTGGCTGTGAGCTGTAAAGCCATTAAACATAGGCTTCTCGGCTATACACGTTTTCGTTAGTACGCATTCGAGAATCGACAGTCTATCTGGGTCGCCTGAAGATGAAAAAGTAAGTGGTGATGGCGCCTTGGCGGCGGGAGAGAGAAATGACTAATGTACTTCAACTACGAAATATCCCCTTCTTTGTTTTTATGTTTGCCTTGCTCTGCTTCTTGCCTGAGCCGGCTTGTGCCTACTTAGATCCGTCGACTGGAAGCTATGCGATTCAATGCGGCTTAGGTACTCTATTCGCTTTAGTATTCAATTCACGCAGGCTATGGGGTTGTGCTCAATCTTACTTTTGCTCGCTGGTGAGAAAGTGAGTTTGAGTATTAGCACTAGAGAAGTCAGCAGCGCTTCTTTTCGTGATCCAGCCGGCTGTGTTTTTCGAGAGAATGATCAGATCTATCGACAGGTTAACCTCGTGTATAAACCGCATTATGACTGCCTTTTCCAGTCTGGTTTGTATCAGGCTTTAATGGCGAAGAATCTACTAATTGCTCATGAAGAAATTGAGTTGGTGCAAGCTGATTCACAGCAAACAAAATCAACTGATGATACGCGATCTGGTATTTACAAGATTTGCAAACCAAAGCAAGTGCCGTTCATTTCCTATCCTTATGAGTGGTGTTTTAGTCAACTCAAAGACGCTGCTTTAGCCACTCTTGAGATACAGTCTATGGCTCTAAAACATGGCATGATTCTCAAAGATAGCAATGCTTTCAATATTCAGTTTGTTAATGGTAAGCCATTATTAATTGATACACTCTCGTTCGAACGCTACGAACCTGGCAAGCCTTGGATCGCTTACCGGCAGTTTTGCCAGCATTTCTTGGCACCATTAGTATTGATGTCAACGGTGGATGTTCGCTTGGGTAGCCTTTCGCGCAATTATATTGACGGTATTCCCCTTGATTTAGCCTGCAAACTTCTACCAACCTTGGCACTGATTCGTCCAAGCGTGGCAATCCATCTAGCAATTCATGCTAGTGCTCATAAAAACACAATTACTAAACTAGAATCTAACGGCGAGCAATCGGGGTTCTCAAAAGATGCAATGCTGGGTCTGGTGGATAGTCTCAAGGGGGCTGTGGAAGCACTCAAGATTGCCAAAACCAAGTCTGACTGGACTGGCTATTATGAAGACAATAACTATACGGTGGCGGCACAGGAAGAGAAGCAAAGGATTGTTTCTCGTTTGATCGACCAGACCAAACCCCGCATGCTTTGGGATTTTGGAGCTAATACTGGAGCCTTTAGTGAAATAGCAGCAGCAAAGGGAGTTTGCACTGTATCTATGGATTTTGATCACAACTGTGTGGAGACGAATTATCTAAAGAGTCGTGAATCGGGGCAGAATCTTTTGCCTCTTGTGGTAGACATGTCGCAACCAACTCCGGCCATTGGTTGGGCCAATGCTGAAAGACAGAGGCTTGATCAGCGTGGCAAGGCCGATACAATTTTGGCTTTGGCGCTGGTTCATCACTTGGCCATTGCTAATAATGTTCCCCTTGCTCAAATTGCTGCCTATTTTTCTAAGCTAGGCCATTGGCTAATTATTGAGTTTATTACCAAAGACGATTCGCAAGTGAGACGCTTGCTGTCGAGCCGCAAAGACGTATTCGCCGATTATTCACAGGCATCTTTTGAAGCGAGCTTTTCGCAATATTTTTCTATCATCGAGCGTTTGCCCATTGCCGCAAGTCATAGAACTATCTATTTGCTTGAAAGTAAGGCATAGCTAGGGTAGAGACGAAATCAGGTGTTTTCTTAGCCACTAAGGGGTTTAAGCAAGTATGCTCAAAGCTGTGCCACTGCATTCGATACTGTTTGGTGTTCTTCCTGTTCTCTGCGCCTATTCCAGTTTGGTTGCCTATCTTCTGCCTGAAGAATTGGTATTGCCTGTAATTGTTAGCTTTGCTCTGGCTATTGTTGTGCTTTTGCTTTCCTATGCCTGTCTGCATAATTGGTGCAGAGCTGGAATCGTCACATCAGCCCTTGTGTTGATGAATTTTTCTTTTGATGCCATGGCTGCTCCTGCCAATCGACTATTGACCAGCTATGGGTTGCCGCATGATGACAGGGTTTACCTTGTGCCTTTTTCGCTTTTGATTTTCACTATCATCTATCTTTTGCTCAAGGCAAAAAGTGACTATAAAGCAGCGACATCGTGCCTCAACCTTATGAGCTTGTTGCTGGTGACAGGAAATGCTTTCTATATTGCCTGGCATGAGTACAAAATTAGTCTAACCATGAGCAAGATCTATCAGAATAACGATAGGGAGCTGGCGGCCATCGATCTGAAGCAGGTGCGGCGTTCAAACAGTTCAAGCAATTCGAGTGAATCACCGGATATTTATTACTTTATTCTCGATGCTTTTGGTCGCAGCGATACTCTCAAAGAAATCTATGATTTCGATAACTCCTCGTTTATAGATGGGCTCAAAAAGCGGGGCTTCGTCATTCCGGCTGGCAGTCGCAGTAACTATCAGATGACCTGTCTGTCGCTGCCCTCGTCTTTGAATATGCAGTATCTAGATTATTTAGAGCCAACATTGGGTAGCAATTCTGCTGATTACAGCGTGCTCTACCGCTTGATTCAGCGCAATAAGGTGAGTTCATTGCTGAAGGGTCTGGGTTATCGTTATGTCAATGTTCGCTCTGGCTGGAGCCCGACTGACTATAACCCAAATGCTGACGTCAATGTTGGCTTTGCCTATGGCAATGTTTTCCACCTTGCCCTGTTGCGAAACACTCTGATAGGTCCGTGGCAGCGTGATTTCGACTTCTTGGGCTGGGCGGCGCGGCAGGTTCGTCTTTATGGCCTGCAGAATATAGAGTCAATTGCTCAATTGCAGTTTCAGGCTCAAGCTCAATCCCAGGCCCCGAAATTTGTTTTTGTCCACATCGTCGTTCCTCATCCACCCTTTCTTTTTAACGAAGATGGAAGCACTTGCCCCCTTGGCGTAATTTCGCTATCTGACAAGTTTGAGAAGGCGAAATATGTCGCCCAGGTGAAGTTTATCCAGAAACAAGTTCTGGCGATGTTGGATCAGCTGGATAAAAACCCCAGGAAGAAAGTTGTGATCATTCAGGGTGATCACGGCCCGGCTTTGCAAAATGGTAGTGATGGTAATCCTTCGCCGGCCTTCCTGCGCGAGCGTATGCGCATATTAAATGCCTACCGACTGCCCGATGCTGATTCAAGCCTTATCTATGATGGAATAACACCGGTAAACTCTTTTCGTGTCATCCTTAACCACTACTTTGACGCTAAACTTCCGCTGCTGGCCGATAAGTGCATCTACTCTCCTAACCCAACTCCTTTGCAGTTCGTTGATGTCACTAAAGAGGTAACCACAGACGTAGCTAAAGACTTAGCTAAGGAAATAACACTCGATACGCCAGCGAAAGTGGCAACGGATACTCATTAATCAGGATCTATTAACTATGTCTTAACCGCTCCTTAGTTGCCCTGGGTATAGGTTGATATCAGATAAATAGAGAAGAAAGAGAGAAGAGAAAAATGAATCCGTTTGAAATACATGGCCCAGCATATCTGGTGTTTTATTTGATAGTTTGCAGCACTGTTTTTATGGTTGCATATGTCCTGAGAGGGAGCCTTCTAAATCAAGCCGCTGAAGCAAATGATCGCACTCAAAATGTCGAAGCTAAAGATTTAGCTCAGACATTAGAACCATACGAAGCGGCCTACCTTGCCGGTGGGGTTGAGCGAGTTTTCCTCACTGCATGTGGCAGCCTTGCTCGTCATAACCTGATTGAAATTGACCCTGTCAACGATAAAGTCAAAATTACTGGCTCAGCTAATTCTAAGGTTTACGCAGCCTTAGATCGAATAGAAAGGGCGTTGATTAGTCGCTGTAGCGGCTCCGGTGCGTCTTTGTCGTCGTGCAAAGCGGCCGTGACCACTGCTACTGCTGATTTGAAGCGCAAGATAGCAATGAACGGCTTGATAGTTGATTCAAGTCAGAACACCACAGTTCAGATCTTGCCTGGTTTTATCTACTTGTTTGTTGCTCTGCTGTTTGCAGTACCCAAGTTTATAATTGCCAGCCAGACGCACTTGCCCTACAGCTTTTTGGTTTTAGAAATGGCAACCGCTGTGGCCGCTAGTTATTTTCTGTTTCGCGCAGACAATTCAAGAACGGTTAAAGGTGAGCGGGTATTGCGAGCCTTGAGTGATGGCAATTCGGCTTTGATGCTAACCCATGCCACCAATCCATCCAGCCTTTCCCTCCGAGATTGCGCCCTAGCTTATGGAGTATTCGGCGCTCTGGCTCTTGCTGGTGACCCCTTTATGGCTGCTCACGCCGGTTTGCACCGAGCCTACGCCGGTAGCAGCGATTCGGGCGGCTGCGGTAGTAGCTGTGGCAGCAGTTGCGGCGGCGGATGCGGTGGCGGTTGTGGTGGCTAACATGACTAATGTCACTACGACGACTAAAGAGAGCAACTCGATTCACGCTATTACACAGCTAGGAATTGGTTTCCGTCCTGAGCTTGCTCGCTTCATTGAACAACAAGAAAATATTCAGTTTGTTGAAATCGTAGCTGAAGATTTTATGCATCTAGAGTGTATTCCCCAGGCCTTGCGTGATTTGCAAAAGCGTGGTGTGACGATTATTCCCCACAGTTTGTCGCTTTCTGTCGGTGGAGCAGAGCCAGTTGCAGTCGAACGAATTGAGCATTTGAACAGTCTGGCTCAATATTTTGACTCGCCTTTTGTCAGCGATCATATCGCTTTTGTAAGGGCTGGCAATATTGAAAGTGGGCATCTCTTGCCGGTGCGGCGTACCGAGGCTAACTTAGCGGTAGTCTGTGAAAACGTTCATTCGGTAAAAGCGGGCTTGTCTGTGCCGTTTGTCTTAGAGAATATCGCCACTACTTTTGAATGGCCAGACAATGAAATGGATGAGGCGACTTTTGTCACCGCGGTTTTGGAGCAAACCGATTCGCGCTTATTGCTGGATGTGTCAAATCTATTTGCTAATAGCCACAATCTCAAATTTGATGCCATTGGTTATTTGCAGTCTCTTCCCCTTGAGCGTCTTGAGTACGTTCATATGGCCGGGGGAATTTTCAAAAATGGTCTCTATCACGATAGTCACTGTCATTCTCTTAAAGAGCAGTCGCTCAAGCTCTTGAGCGCACTAAAAGGCATCTGTTCGGTGCCTCGGGTCATGCTTGAGCGTGATGATAGCTTTCCAGCTATGGCTGAGTTAGTTGATGAGTTGGAGGCAATAGCCAATGCCTGAAGAAGAAATAGCATTTGAAGCTGGCGCGCAGGCAAGCTTGGACAGTAGGCGTCTGGCGATGGCGCAGGAGCAAAAAGAACTTATCGAAGCCTTGCTTTGTGGCGCTCCACACCCGGCCGGATTTGACTTTGCCCGCTTACAATCGGCCTCTGAGGCCCTGGCGCGTAAAAGAATTCGCTGTATGCAAAGGGCCCATCCCTTAGTGCAAGAGATTTGCTCAGGCGACAACGATTCAACTTTAGAGGTGCTGCACCAGTTTATTCGTGAAAACCCTTCAGTGCACCCTCGGGGGCCATACTTCGATGCTCTGGCATTTCTCTCTTATCTTGGTTTGAATAGTTCCTCCCGGCTGGATTGGAAGCCGAGTCGCCTGGCTGTTTGGAAAGCTACCTCGAAAGCTTTATGGAACGGTTTTTTGAATGCTTTTCGTAAGACTGGCTGGACCGCAATTGGACAGAGCAAGTTTGGGAGACGGCTGAAGCGTTACCGACCAAACTATTAACCAAACTATCTGCGCCAGGTTTATAATCGGCGTAATGCAAATTAAATTGACAAACCAAGGCTTCATACTTGTGCTCATTCCTCTGGCAGTGCAAGTGGCTTTTTTGGTGGCATTTTTTTGCATGTTGCAACAGGCTGAAAACGAGATTATTCAAGAGCAGCAAGCCCGCGATATGGTGACCAGTCTCAATCATATTGCCAGAACTATCTTGGCATCGAGTGCTGGTGTTACTTTGCAAACTCCCGACGGAGGCACTGTCGGTGACGGTTTCCGGCCTTCCACTCCGGGTGATTCTCTCCCCCGTGAGTTCGCTAAATTAAGACGCTTGTCGGTTGGTCATCCTGAGCAGATGAAGGCTATTGAGCATCTGGAGGTAACCTGGCGCGAGAGCTGGCATGCCATGAAGGAGATCAAGAACTATGCTAAGTCGGGTGAAAATTTTACTGTATTAGCCAAGGTGGCGAAGCTGCAAGTGAAGCTGCAGTCTGTCTATCGGGCGATTGAAGCCTGTGCAGTTTACTTTGAACAATTGCAGGCACAAGGGCCAGTGGTGCAGGAAGAGTTGAGGCAGCAGCAAAAGATGGCGCTATTAGCTTTTCTTTTGGTTGATGTGGCCATGGCGCTGGGCCTTTGCATCTACTTTAGTAAGCAGACTGGTAGTCGCTTGAAGACTCTGATGCAGAATGCTCGCAGTCTGGTGATGGGCAAACCAATTGAGGGGCGCTTGACTGGTAACGATGAGCTGGCGGAGTTGCAACGTACCTTGATTCAGATGGCTGACTCTTTGGTGCAGGCGAGACAAAAAGAACGAGCCATTTTAGACAATGCTGGCGATGTCATTTGCTCTCTCGATGGCAATAGCTCTATCGTTACTACCAATAATGCCGCTCAAAAGCTCTGGGGCTTCAGCGAAGATGAATTGCTCGGGCGTCGTTTGGCAGAATTAATTGACCCAGCAGATTGGGATGTCACTCGCCAAAAATTGGCAGAAATCAAAAAGACAGGTCAGGCACAAGACATTGAAAATAGCGTGGTGACGGCCTCGGGAGCGGCCTTGGCTATGCTGTGGAATATCAATTGGTCCGAGTCGGAGAAAAGTTATTTTTGTGTCGCTCACGATATCACTGCAAGGCGGCAACTGGAGCGCCTCAAGCTAGAATTTATGTCAATGATTACCCATGACATTCGCTCGCCGATCAATTCGGTTCAGGCATTTCTATCAATGTTAGCTGAGAAGTTTTATGGTGAGTTGAATGAGAAGGGGATGAACCGCCTCAAGTCACTAGAAGAGAGCGTCAACCTTGTCAGTCGGCTGATTTCTGACCTGCTTGATCTAGAGAAGGCCGAATCGGGGATGCTTGTTTTAGAGCCTGTTGATGCTGTATCTACTCATATAATTGCCAGCTCAATTGATGTTGTACGTTCTATGGCAGAGCGAAAACAGGTTGCGGTAAGCCAGAAGGGAAATGCTTTTGACCTGTTCGTTGATCAAAATAGAATGATTCAGGTGCTGGTTAATTTGATTGCCAACGCCATCAAGTTTTCTCCTGCAGGAACGACTGTGTCTGTAGAGTGTCGCCAGGAAGGTAAAGAGGCAGTATTTGTTGTGGCGGATCAAGGACCTGGTATCAAGCCTGAGCATCAAGCCCGTATTTTTGATCGCTTCGAACAAATTGTTGGTCGCGGCAAAACCAGCGCCGGTAGTGGCTTGGGCTTGGCCATTGCTAAAGCAATAGTAGAGAAGCATAGTGGACGTATTGCTTTAGAAAGTGATGGTGAGCACGGCAGCACATTTGTTGTGCGTCTGCCAATCGGTGATGTTTGAATAAACTTAAACGTTGCTGCTGGACAGTTTGTATCCGACGCCATAAATCGTTTGAATTGCTGACTTGTCATCGACATCTATTTTTTTTCGCAAGCGTTTGATCCAGGTGCGCACAGTCTCCGGGCCAGCTTCTGAATCTGATTTCCAAACATGAGCAAGAATGGCGTCTTGACTGAATACCCGGTCGGGGTGTCGCATAAAAAACTCAAGTAAAGCCAGTTCTTTTGGCAAGAGATCCACTTTCTTACCTGCCACCTCTGCTACCAAAGATTTGGTATTTAAACTGAGGTGAGCCACTTTCAAAACTTCTTCTTCAAGCTGCGCTGGTCGTCTTAATAGCGCCCTGACACGAGCTGATAACTCGCGCAGGTCGCAAGGCTTGGTGAGGTAATCGTCGGCTCCGCTATCAAAGCCACTGGTCTTGTCGTCGATGCTGCCAAGGCCTGTGAGCATTATCACTGGGCTGACGCCGCCATTCTTGCGGTAGCTCTGGCAGACCTCTACCCCGGATAGGCCTGGTAACTGCCAATCTAAAATTATCAAATCAAAGCGAAATGACTTGGTCATCTCCAGACCCGAATCGCCATCATGGCAGACTTCTACCGTATGATTCTCGCGCCCTAGCCAATCGGTGACAATGGCAGCGAAGGCCTCGTCGTCTTCAACCAGTAGTATTTTGGCCATATCTGTTTATGGACACCCCGAGCAGCGACAAAAGTATAACCGTTTCACAGTGCTGTCACAATTGCTGCTTAGGATGCAAATACGGAAGTTCGGAAACCAAGCACAAACATCCAGCACAAAAGCATACTGTGCAAAAGCAGCAAGCACAAAAACACCAAGAAGGCGACGTTTGTTGCCGGTCGAAAGACTATAGGTGTTTGAGTTTTACTATCTTCGGCTTTGCCGATATTTTCTATATTTGGAGGTTCTATGAGCGATCATTTACGACCGTCGTTTCAGGCTGAGAATTTTCGCGGAAATGACTCTAGCCCCATGCGTGATGCGTCCTGCCAGGCATATTCTCCGGAGAATCAAGCAGTTTTTCGAATCGATATTCGCTCGGCGCAAGGTACAGAGTCGCTTCCTAGTTTGCAAATAGTATTTGAACAGGACGGAGATAATTCGCGCAATTTTTCTGGACGCGATAGTGGTGCTGGTTCACGGGGTCAGCTTGATGACAGTCGCAGAGATTTTTCGCCGCTTGACCGCAGCGGATATTCTGACCGCTCTTCGCGCTCTGGAGACTCCACTCAGTCAGACCAATTTTCACGCAATCCCTGGCACCACGGTCATGAGCATCACTCCCACGGCCATCACCGTATGAATGATTCTTCTTCGTCTAACGGCCCGCAGTTTTTAGGTAATGATCGTACGTTTGATTTTGGCCAGTCATCGCCCTTTGACCGCCGCTCTGGCAAAGACAACTCCTTTGTGAGTATCAACTCGCCGCCCTGGGAAAGCCAGAGTGATTTCAGTCGGGGCTATGGTATTAGCGACCGTGGCCGGTACAGAGATAGCTCTCGCTATGCCTCCCCGCTCGAATTACTAAATCAATTAGCTGACTACTTCCGCCAGAATGATCTGTCTAATTCGCTTGACGGCAATGGCTTTACCTCTGGTCCGGGTTCGCAGTTTCGGCTAGTTGATAGTACTTATCGCCCCCCTACTCAACTACCAGCCTTGGATGCGTCCAAACCCCCATCTCCTACCGACCTCTTGAATGGCTTACCAACCCCTCCGGGCTTGCCGAAGCCAGGCGATCTGTTATCTCACTTACCAACCCCTCCTGGTCTACCTTCGCCTAAGAATATCTTTGATAAGTTGCCGAATCCGTTCAAGCTGTTCGGTTAGGTTCAAGTCTGATCGAGTCTTGGAGTTATCCAAAAACAGATATGCACCTCTTGGGAAAGTAAAAGAGGTGCATATTTGATTGAGTGAACGATTTTCTTGAGCTAGTTGCGAACTTACTTACTTACTTACTTACTTAGCTATTTTTTGCCGCCAATATATTTGATGATCATGTCGTGCCATTGCGGCCAATCATGAGCATTTTCGTTATATTCTTCCACGGCGTGCCAGACGCCTTTGTCCCACATCAGTTGTGAGAATCTTTTGTTGTTGCCGTGAAGCGGGTCTTCGACACCGATTGGAATGATCCAGTCTATTTCCCGAATTTTATGGAGCTTGTCGTGATCGTTTAAGTTTTCGATGTACTCACAGGGGCTGCCTTCTTTGATGACATCGTCAAAATGGTTGTCGGTCCATTCGTGCACATCGTAAACACCGCTCATGGCGACTACGCGCTTGAAGTGTTCAGGAAAGCGCAGTGCTATGCTGGCTGAGTGATAAGCGCCAAAGCTGGCGCCAGTTGCGATTGCGAATGGATTGTCGTTTTTCGAGAGTGTGAAGGGTAAGACTTCTTGGACAATATAGTTTTGATATTGCAAGTGTCTATGAGCGCGATCTGTTGGGTGGGCGTTCTTGTTGAACCAGCTTTCAGGGTCAACACTATCGACGCAGAAGACTTGAATCCAGCCTTCGGAGATGTGGTGGCCGAGGGTATTGATTAAACCCCGGTTTTCCCAGTCGTAAAAGCGCCCTTGTGAAGTTGGAAAGACAATGACTCGAGCGCCACTGTGTCCGAACTGAAGAAGCTCCATCTCGCGATCGAGAGCTGGGCTATGCCATTTATGATATTCCCGCAACATTTGCCTTGATTGCCTTTAGCCAGTATTGATGCCGAGAAATTGTATCATGGTGGCGCGAACGTCAAGGGTAACCGGTCGGTTACTAGTCTCGTAAGTAACTAAATCGCTATACTTGTTAACGCAAATTGTTCATCCTTGTCATTATTGGAGCCACGCTCCTGGCAAGTTTCTCCAGTGAAGTGATTAACCTATGAATTCAGTATTTTTATCGCCGAATTTTCCGCCCAACTTCGCTAACTTTGCTGTGCAGCTAAAGCAAGCTGGAGCCTGCGTTTTAGGTCTTGGTGATGATCATTATGATGATCTCAGCGGAGATGTGCGGCGCAGTTTGACCGATTATTATCGCGTCTCAAGCATGCATAACTATGATGAATTGGTGCGGGCCATGGGCTACTTTACGCATCGTTACGGCAAGATGGACCACCTCGATTCGCACAACGAATATTGGCTTGAAACTGAAGCCCGTCTGAGAACAGATTTCAATATTGAAGGCATTGACGTTCATCAAATTGGCAAAATTAAACGCAAGTCTGAGATGAAGGAAGTTTTCATAAAAGCTGGGCTTAAACCAGCCCGCGGTCGTGTTTGCAATAACAAAGAAGAGTTGCTTGCTTTCATAAAAGAGGTGGGTTGTCCCGTTGTCGCTAAGCCAAACATTGGTGTTGGTGCGGCTAAAACCTTCAAAATTTGTTCAGAGTCTGAAATCGATAATTATTTGGCGGAAAAATTGCCAGAGGAATACATCGTAGAAGAATATTGTGAAGGTCAGATTGTTACCTATGATGGGCTTGTGGACGGCAATGGCGATGTGGTTTTCTCGTCATCGCTGCGTTACAGCCGTGGGGTGATGGAAGTTGTTAATGAAGATTCTGACATCTACTATCATACTGTGCGCCAGATAGAGCCTGAGTTAGAAGCTGCTGGCATAGCCACTCTTAAGGCTTTTGATATGCGCAAACGTTTCTTCCATCTTGAATTCTTCATGAAAGAAGATGGCTCCATTACACCGTTGGAGGTCAATATTCGCCCACCAGGCGGCTTGACTCTTAATATGATGAATTATACTTTTGATGCCGACTGCTACCGCACCTGGGCCAATTTGATTGTAAACGGTGTCTCTGAGCCATTAGGCGAGCGCAGTCATCTTGTCTTTTACGTTGGTCGCAAAGATCGTATTCCCTATCAAATGACACACCAGCAAGTTTTGGAAAAGTGTTCGGCCGTGATGATGCATCACGAAAGATTGAATGATGTTTTTTCTGGTGCTTTAGGTAATTACGGCTATCTCTTGCGCCATGAAGAAATGGGGCCTTTGCTTGAAGCGACTGAGCTGATTCAGCGACGGGGCTAAAGTTTGGGCAGGGAAGGTTAATTTACATTGCAAATTGAAAGCCCAGCTTTTAAAATGCAAGGATGATAGCCCGTAGATTACAGCAAAGTATCAAGGATGCGCTAGACCGACAGGCGGCTGTGGCAATAATTGGACCACGTCAGGTCGGAAAAACGACATTAGCATTAACAATCGCCGGACAGCGCGAGTCACTATATCTCGATTTGGAATCTAGTCAAGATAGGGCTAAGTTATCTGATCCGGCTCTATTTCTTCGAATGTATGAAGATCGCCTTGTGATCCTTGACGAAATTCATCGAATGCCTGAGCTGTTTCAGACTTTGCGTGGTTTGATCGATGAAGGACGTCGTCGAGGAAGGCGCACTGGCCGGTTTCTAATTCTTGGCTCTGCTTCAATTGAGTTGCTTAGACAGTCTGGCGAAAGTCTAGCAGGGCGAATTGAGTATATTGACTTGGGTCCGCTGGACGCGCTAGAAGTAGCTGGCGATCAAAGAGACTTGGTCAAACTCTGGTTGCGTGGAGGATTTCCTGATAGTTTCTTGGCGAAAAATGATTCGGATAGCTTTAAGTTGAGAAACAGCTTTATTCGAACTTACTTAGAGCGGGATGTGCTGCAGTTTGGTCCGCGGATTCCGGCAGAGACACTCGAAAGGCTTTGGACAATGCTTGCTCATAATCAGGGAGCACAGCTTAATGCTCTGAAGTTGGCCGGTGGGCTATCGGTTAGTGCACCCACTGTAACAGGCTATGTAGATCTTCTTGTGGACTTGCTTTTAGTTAGAAGGTTGCGCCCCTTTGCTGCTAATGTCGGTAAGCGCTTAGTCAAATCGCCAAGGGTTTATGTGCGTGACAGCGGAATAGTACATGCATTGTTGGGTATTCGAGACTTCGATGAACTGGCTGGTCATCCTATTGTGGGAGCCAGTTGGGAGGGATTTGTTATTGAGAATATTTTGGCCGCAGCGCCAGAGGATACGATGTCTAGTTTCTATCGCACTACAGGTGGTGCTGAGATAGATTTGGTACTAGAGCTACCTGCGAAAAATGGCCTCTGGGCAATTGAGGTGAAGCGGGGGCTGGCGCCTAAAGTTGAAAAAGGATTTCACTTTGCCTGTGAAGATCTAAAGCCGGATCGTCGTTTTGTCGTCTATTCGGGCAGCGAACATTATCCTCTAGCTTCTGGGATAGAGGCTATTGATTTGAGGTCTCTAGCTAGCCTATTGGCAGACCTGTGCTAGCTGCGTTAGGTTTGTGGTTGGATGACAAGGTTAACCGCCTCACAGGTCTAGTCGCCTGATTGGTTGTCAGGTGCTGCGATCGCTTGTGTGGAAAGTGTTTTGCTGCTTGTTTACAAGCCTTGATTAACCAGTTTCAATGCACGTTTTCTGAAGATTGGGCCTGACATGTCCTAAGGTCAGGGGCCTCTTTAACCAACTTTCCAACAAATCTAAAAACACAGAAATCAAGCAATCCCAACTCATTTCAACTAAAAGCAGCACCGATGTTGTCTTTTGTTGGAGCTCGCACTTTGTCGCGCGATCAATGAGTCGAGATTTGATTGGTTTTTTGTGGATTTGTTTGTGGACTGGTTCGGTTTTGTGTAGAGGAAATCACCCCATCAACCCGAGAAGAGAACTCATGAACACACCCTCCACGACCCCCGCTCAGAAGTCCAACGTCACCATTGGCTTCGGTCTGTCTCTCCTGAAGAAGGAAGCAGCTGCCTCCACCGGCAAGAACGTTCTCGTGTCGCCGGCATCTGTGGCCATCGCCCTGGCGATGACGCTCAACGGTGCCAAGGAAGCCACTCTCGCGGCCATGAAGGCTACCCTGGGCTACTCCGAAGAGGAGAGCGTCGAAGCCATCAACGCCAGTCTCGCTGCCATCATCGCCGGTGTCACCGACCCCAACATCGGCGTCGTGCTCAAGGTTGCCAACGCCATCTGGGCTGAGAAGAACATCGAATTCAAGGCCGATTTCTTCGACCGTGCGGCCGAGAGCTACAAGGCCCAGATCAACACCGCCGACTTCCTCGACCCGCAGACCGTCTCCGACATGAACGGCTGGGCTGACGTCAACACCAACGGCAAGATTCCCACCATCATCGAGGAGATCTCTCCCGACATGGTCATGTATCTGCTCAACGCCGTCTACTTCAAGGGCTCCTGGACCACCAAATTCGACAAGTCGCTAACCACCACCGGCACCTTCGCGGGTGAAGCTGGCGCCGAAGACGCGGACATGATGTTCCGCAATGGCGACATGCGTTATTCGCAGGGCTCGAACTACTCGGCGGTGGCCCTGCCCTTCGGCGAGAACAAGCGCGTTCAGCTCTACGTTCTGCTGCCCAACCAGGGTGTCGACATCAACACCTTCGTCGCCGGCCTGGACGCCTCGGTGCTCGCAACCATCAAGGCCACCACCTGGGAGAGCGAAGTCGACCTCACCCTGCCGCGCTTCGAGCTCGACTACGACGTCGACCTCAAGGACTCGCTCTGTGCCCTCGGCATGGAACCGGCCTGCCTGCCTGGCGCCGACTTCACCGGCATGGCCGATGAAGCCCTGGTGATCAGCACAGTCAAGCACAAGACCTATGCTAAGTTCGACGAAGACGGTGGCGAAGCTGCTGCTGTTACTGCCGTCGGCATGGCGCTCGAGTGTGTTTCCTTCACGCGCCAGATGCGCGTCGATCGCCCCTTCGTCGCCATTCTGATCGATGAAGGCACTGACACCCTGCTCTTCGCCGGCAAGATCGCCTCGACGAAGAAGTAAGGCTTCACGCCTAAAGGCTAAGGCCTCTGCTCTAAAGGGCTGCTCGGATATTTTTCCGGGCAGCCCACCAGGGTTTAAAAAAAAGTCGGTTGTATACTATATAATGTAATCGAAAAATTTGGAATTCCAGTGACAGAAGAAGCTTATCGCCAGCTGATTTAGGTTGAGGCGCTAAGTCGTCTTAGCTTCAAGACTCGCTGATTTTGAGGGCCAAGAGTTTTTGCTAGTTTGTCGGCGGCGTCGCGATAGTAGGTTCGTGCTTCAGCCTTTCGCTCTTGCTTCATTCTTAGGTCACCCAGCGAAGATAGAATGTCGACTAGAGCAAGGCCACGCGCCCTACCTCCCTTGCTGGCAAGTTCCGCCTGAGCTAAGTATTTGTCGGCAGACTCGAGGTTGCCTGAAGCCATTTCTACTCTTGCAAGTTTCTCATTGACCCGGGCTGGCAGGCTGAATTCGTTCGAGTCTGGCATTGTTAAAAGCGTTTGTAAAAGTAATGTCTTTGCCTTGTCTATTTTGTTTTCAGCTATATAGATTTGGCTGAGTTCTATGGCTGCCAGTGCAAGAAACCATCCTCTCGTTTGATCTTCAAAGTGGTTGCGAATATTTTTTTCCGTAAACACTTCGGGTGATAGCATGACGTCCAGTCCCGTCAGCTCGGCAAGCGATGCACGCTTGTCTCGGAAGGCTTTTGTCGCTAGGTCTAGTTGAAATTTTGCTTCGTCATTCTTGCCAGATAGGGCTAGCAATTTTCCATACGGAACTCTCGTCTTTGCCACAGCAAATATGTCATCTTGATCGCCATCGCGCAGTTTCAGTGCTTTCTCGAACAGCGGTTTGGCTTTATCCAGTTTACCTTCTTCCAAATTTATCAGAGCTAGATAGCAGGTGCTTTGTCCAAGCCCAAAGCGGCCCGCCGCACCTTGCTTTCCTTGAAGCGTTATGGCATCGGCGATGTAACTACGCGCCTCTTCAAACCGACCGGCTAAGATTAGCTGATATGCAATTTTCGTCAGAGCTTGAGGCAGTGTTGGGTCTATAGCGTCTAGCTTTTTACGTTCGGCGACGATGGTTTTGAACTGCGCGAGGCTTTTTTCTGGATTAGAGACGAGTCCGTCAATTGCGCGACCTTCTCTTGCTTCCCAATCGAAGTACAGCTTTGTTCGTGATTTTGCTAGTTTGATAGCAGTCAGATCGTGCAGTTGCTCTTTTACTCGGCGCACTTTATCAATTGGTACAAGCCTCGGATTTTTCTCGGCGAAGAGTATGTAGGGTCGCACTATAGATTCGGTTGAGGGGAAAACACCTACTAGATGATCAAAGTCGATGCTATTAAAATTGGTGGGCGTCTCGGTTCTAGTAGTGACTGTTGTGATTATAGTTGGATAGATCGATGCTGTTTGTTTGTGTTTTGGATCAAGCACATTGGTTTCATAAGCCAACATATCAGCGTATTTTCTTGCTGCCATCGGTTTATTTCCAGCCTTTTCATATGCCTCAGCCAGACGAGTCGCAAGAAGGGCTTGTCCTGTGCGTGTAACTACTGGCGACATCCTGTCGCGAAACATCCGCTCTTTCTCTGCGCCCGGCGTGTCAGCCCATGGCCAATTCACTTCTTGATTCAATTTTTCAGCCGCTGAAAGATTTCCTGTTTTTAGATAAAGCAGGGCCAAGGCTGTTTTGCAGCTGCGCTCAAACCCTGCGGCCCCTGGCGGCTGCATGTTAAGCTTTCCCTTGGGATATTTCCATTGATTTTCACTAGAATGAATTGCGTCTTTATAGTTTTCGATGGCTCTATCGTTGAGATTTTTTGTAGTGAAATAGCGCGCTATCATTGCCTGGCAGTCTCTTGTATCATCCGTCTGTTCAACAGTCTTAAGCTTTAGCAGGGCTCGGTCAATTAGACTATCTATCTTAGTTTTGTTTTCGGCTGTGAGTGATTTTTCTAAGCCGAAAGAGCGCTGTCTAATTACCATGATTAGTTTGGTAAAGTCGCCGGTTCCTTCTGCCGTCTTAACTGCAGCTTCAAGATCTTCTACTATCGAGAGCGATTCGCTTTGGGCTGTGAGCTGAGCTTTGCTGTCGTTGGTGGGCATGGCAGAGGCAACAGATCCAGAATAGAAGAAAAGTGAAAGAGACAGTGCAATTGAGTTGACAGATTTATTCAAGCGAACTCCACAGTAATTGATTTCTTATAGCTGAGTGTATGTTCTCACAGTTTGTGCCAGGGTTTGGTCGGTTAATACAGTTACTCAATTGTTTTCATAACATTTTCGCCGCTGCAAATATCCGCGGTGGAGACGAGAAACAAGTAGATTTCCACTGCTGCTGGGCGTGATAGGCTGAGAATCGCCCAGGTAACTCTAAAACTGCGATTTGTCCTCTATACTCGCCTTTTTTAGATCCTCAGCTGCTTCCTTTGGCTTACCAGTCAATTTGTAGAGCGCGGCCCGTTCTTTGTAGAAGCGTGCCATGGGCTCTAATTTAATTGCCTTGGTATAGTCGTCGATGGCCTCTTTGTAATGCTTTGCTAGCCCCAGCATGCGGCCTCGTGTCTGGTAGGCTTCTGAGTCTAGAGCATTGACTTTTATCAGCCGCGTAAGCTCTTCTGCGGCCTTGTCGTATTGATGTTGTTGTTCAAAGCAATCGACTATGCGGTAAATAGTCCAGTCTTTAAATTGTTTTTTCAGAGCGGCGCGATAAGCGGCAATGGCATCGTCGTAGCGATTTAGGTTCACTAGTACTGAGCCTTTCAGTTCCAACATCTCAGCTTCCGGAGCATATTTATCTGAATAAATAGTGATGTCGCTCAGCGCCTCTTTGTGTTTGCCCATGGCTTCGTAAGCAAGACAACGCTGAAGGTAGGCTTTTGTATCTGGATTTCTTACAGATAAAGCTTTGGTGCTGTAGGCAATCGCCTGTTCGTGTTTGCCTTGTAAATTGAATATTTGGGCCTGAAGTTTATAGGCATTTCCCCACTCGGGATTGGTTTTTATCGCGCGTTTGGTGAGCTTTTCGCATTCGGCTACATGCTCATCCGTGATGGTGCTTTCTTCTGCCAAATATGTCCAAGTGAGCAGACACAGAGCTTGAACTGAGGCGTTGGGGCTATTGCACAGTTTGAGCAGTATCTCTTGTGCCTCAGCGATATGTTTTTGATTGGTCAGTTGTTGCGCTTGCTTGAATAAGAGTTCTTCTTGATTGGCTGCATTCGCCGGTATAAGCGCGGTCGGAGTGATCATGGCCAACGCAGCAAGTGAGTAAAGTAGGCTGTCTTGGAGTTTTCTTTGTCGACCGCTCATTGATGTTTTAACTCCATTCTTCAAATTGTTTTATTTTGGTGCGCAGAAGGTTTTCTACAAAGATTTCTTTAGAGCGGCTATCTATAGCGGTTTTTGGTATTACAACTATTGATCTTTTGCTGCGGCAAATATAGTGTTCTTTGGTGACAATACAATTGCGGAAGCTCCCCCATGGGTATGACAGAATTGTTCTGCGAGAGCGTATGGTGCATTCGGTTTCTGCTAGCGTGATTAGGATGGGTAGGTCGAGCTTGACTGTCTCTCTGAGTCTTTCGACACGCTTTTCAAAATGATATCTTGCATGGGCGATCGCCCCAAGCAAAATCAATGGAGTGCATTTGAATAGAATTGAATTTATTTCTTCGCCTTGTTTCTGCCCCATGATGTATTGAACAAATTGTGTGTAGGCAAGGAAGATGAACAGGTAGGCTATATACTGCAACCCTATTAGTGGAACATCGTATTTCATAAAGACTAGCTTGTCGGCGGCCTTTAGCTGTGTAAGAGAATAGTTGCACTCAAGTGTTAATGTGCCAGAAGCTGGGTGCCATATCAACGGCTCTAAAATTAGTGAAGAATTGGGATGCTTCTCGTCCAAGGCGTATTCGGTTCCGTTAAGTAAAACAGCATGTTCAAGGCCTGGTTTAGATATCTCTGAATTATCGCTCCCACCCGTCTCTCTCTCATCTACTTTGCTTTCGTCTGTATCTCTTTTGTTGGCCTCATTTCCTTGTTGTTCAGAATCAGTCATGGGTGTTCCAGCGTACATGATGCTGGTTTTCTGCGGGCCAACGGTGCAGTAGGCCACTGCTTTCTCAATAACTAAACGCCTGGTTTGACGCAGTTGTTCTTTTGAGTAGAAGCAACGCTTTGGCACTGGAAAAATCGTGCCATCGATGACAAACGTCAGTGAGTCTGCTAGCTCATAGCATGCAGTGACATGGCTCCATGAGCTAATTGTGGTATCAGAGTTGATTTGGATTTGAATACCATCGTTGCTAATTGAGTACAATGTTGGTTTGGAAAAGCGGCGTTCGCGGGAGAAGGTTTCGAGGCGTGAGGTCTTCAATAGCTGCCATAGCCAGTAAGCAAAGAGTGGTGGCAAAAAGAAAACGTCTAGAACTAGAATTAGTGCTATCCATGTTTGATAGGGGCCATCTGGCAGTGGCGACTTCGTAAAGATGCCTAGATAACCAAGTGCCACAAATACAGTAATAACGAATGCTAGACAGTATGCTGCAAAAACAACTTTTCCGCCTGTCTCTTCTCTGTAAACCAGCCAGCTAGCGTTGTTTACTTCCGCGGCTTGATAGTTGACAAAGAGAATGACTGGTTCAGGTGATTCCGGAACCAGCGAGTCTTTTTCTGTATTGGCTTTTTCAGTTTCGCTCATTGCCGCTGAAGGGCTAAACCAGCAGATCTTTGAAGAATATGATTTGCTCACCGCGGTCGCGAGCATAGTGCATGCTCATTTCTGCGGCACCAAGCAATGAGTTTATGTCGGTAAAGTCTTCGGGAATGCTGGCAGAGCCGAAAGCATAAGAAAGCTGCTTGCCCTCGGTACCGACTAGTGGTTTTTCCATTAGCGCCTTGATGATTTTCTGGACAAAAACCTTCGTGCCGCTAGATTTGGTGCTAGGCAGGAGAATGCCGAAATCGTAAGCTTCGTAATGGGCCACGATATCGGTGTGACGTTTCTTGCTGTTGATGCGAATTGCGGCGTCGGCTATGGCGTCTATCGGTATGGGTTTGCGCCGCACTACTCCGTCTACAGTTACTACCTCGCGTATCTCGAAAATAATTACCGACATAGAGCCTTTGGCTCGATAGATGCGGAAAAATTCTTCTTCTAAGAAGTAGAGGAAAGCCGGGTGAATGAAAAGACCAGTGTCTTCTCGGCGTAGACTCATCATTACTGATTGAATAGCTGCGCCGTCTATGTTTTTAGGCTTCACGACTGGCTTGGTTGGCGGTCCTAGTTTGGTTGGCTGGCCCAGGGGTGCACCTGGTGCTGGTTTAGCAGGCTGTGTGATCTGTGCTAGAGGAATTGGCTTAGCCGGTTGTGCCGGTTGAGCCATCGGCTGCAATAGCGCTTGCTCTCGCATTTGATGCGCAGTGAGGGGCGGTGAGGATGGCTGTGCTGCCTTCTCAGGTTGCACCGATTGGACCACGGCTGGCTTTATAGTTGGTTTGGCTGGTGCTTTGTTGACGAAAGTAATTATGTCGCAGGCAATCAGGTGGTGAATTGACCTGACCAGTAGCGGCCGCGGTAGAATTTGTACATTTTCTAAATCTGACATGGTGCTGTCACCATCAAGACGTAGATAGAGCGCGGCGAGTGCTTCCATGTCGACTGGCGCATCAGGGGTGGCTTTGGCTGTAAATTCTTCGCCAGTTAGATCTTTATGAGCATGCTTGAAGACCGAATCGGCAGTCATGCCGCGACTTGTCAGTTCTTCTAGAACCTGGGCTAGGGGCCGGACATGCTCAAGTAGAATTTCTGATGATTTGACTAAATTGCGTGTGCTTGTGGTGGCACCAATTTTGAACGTGTAGTTGGCGGCGGTCCAGTACATGATTTCGGCAAAGGCGCCGTCGCCTGTTAGTTCGCCTTCGGTGTCTAGCAGTTTCGCTTCAATTGGGTGGCCTTCTTGAACGAAGAGGCTGGCAGTATTGCCTTCTTCTTCGAGCTGCAAAAGACCAGTCATTTTCTCATTGCTAATGAGCTGCAGTAGTCTTGGTAACGGCAGTTCTGCTATCTTTCCGATTAGTGGAAATGCTAACTGTCTTGTCCTTGGTGGTGCTGTTATATTTACCGTCGGACTAGTCCCTGCTGTTCCGTTGGCTGTTGTATTGGCAGATTGACCTGGCTGGTTCGGAGATTGTTTCTGGGAGCCCTGGGATGATTGTTGCCCCACTGAGGCGCTGAGGGACATATTGGCTTTTGTTAGGGCCGGGTGGTTGTCGCTTGATTTGGCCAATCGGGCGGAATTCTCAAGTTCTTCAGCTTTTGATATGGCTTCCTGGGCATTAGCTGAGGCCGTGGCAATCTGCTTGTAGATCAAGAGTACGTCGTGACCGCTAATTTGCGAAACGACGCTACGTTTGCCGCTTTTTTCGCAAATCAAGAGCCAGCGAGGGTCTCTGTCTTTGAGCGAGCAGATTACTTCAAGGGTAAAGAGCAGTGTTTCGTTGTTGCGCCAAGTGGCGATAAGCTTCTCACCAGGCTTCTGGAGAGACTGTGACAGCATCTGGTGAAGAACAGGAATGTCCGGCACATTTTTTAGGGTAATGCCGGTTTTCTTGATCATAGCTCCCCCTTGTTCCACTTAGTTTATGCCATCTCTCGGCGGCTTCGGCAAGTGGTTGTAAAGGTTGAGGCTCAATGGTTACAGCTGATTGGCTGATAACTTTTACTGAACTTCAGTCCATTTTATGGGTTCGGCGCCCTCTAGCTCGGCACTGGTTTCGTCTGCGCGGCTGAATTGGTCTGTGCTGACGGTAGTTGCCGGCTTGTCTTTTGTTACTTTCATGGCAAGGGCTGGCCGCAGGGCCGGGATTGTTTCTGGTTTTGCCGCAACTTTAACTGTTGCTGGCTTTTCAGCCACGATCTTCTCGGGCAAGATCTTTTCTGTAGCGACTTTTGCTACTGAGGTCTTTTCGGCCACGGCTTTTTCTGTAGCGACTTTTGCCAGTGAGGTCTTTTCAGCTATGGTTTTCTCCGCCACAGTCTTGGCCAGTTCGACTTTGCCTGTACCAGTTTTTGGTTTCGGCACAACTGTGCAGCCAACTTTGCAGGTACCGGCTCGGATCATATCTAGCTCAGCGGCTGCGCTATGGGAGAGGTCAATTACTTTGCTTTTGGTGAAAGGCCCGCGATCGTTGATAACTACGATACAGCTTCGGCCGTTGCTGTGATTTTTTACGTGAACGTGGGTGCCGAATGGAAGAGTGCGGTGGGCGGCTGTATAGAGATGTTTTTCTAAGACCTGCCCTGACGCTGTCTTCTTGCCATACAGAGAATGGTGGTAGTAGTCGGCCATGCCCATAAAATCATGTTCAGTTTTGCCTTTTGCAGCGGTCTTAGACGAATCTTCGAGGGCAAAGACTGGTTCTGTAAACCATAGCGGGCTGCCGGAAAAGGCGTTGGCCATGGCGGTTAAGAGGGCGAAACTAGCTACTAATACTGGACGCATCAGCTAACTCCGTTGGGGAAGAAGCATTGTCGGGCTATCTTGACATATTTACCTTAAGCGATTCCAATAAAGTCGCTTATTTGCGATTTTTACCATCTGTGCAAGATTGGAAATATTGATTACAAGCTCATCACTTTTATCGAATAAAACTTTGTGTTGGGGTCGGGGTTGGTAATGCATCATTGCTAGTTGAGCAGTTGTAGTATCGGAGTGTCGGCCATTAGTTCAGGAGGCCTGACCCAATAAGACCAGCGTGTGCGCTCTCTTTTTAAGGTTGACACTATCTGTAGTGTCGCTGTTCTTCTGCTGCCTTTCTGGTAGCCCGGTTCGAAATTCGAAGTATTGAAGGTAGAAATGTTATCGTTTAAGGCCCTAGGCCTAACTTTGGCGCGCCCATTTGGATGTAGTTCGCAGTCATCTTTGTGCTTGCGTCTTGGTGCATTGAAAGCGCTGGCGTTGTTATTGCTAAGCGCTGTTCCCTCCGTGCGGGCCGAGCCCGTGACAGGAAAGCTTGCTAGTGCTCAGGATGGCAATCCCAATATCACATTGGTCGCTAGCTCGGATCGCTTTTCAAAATACAGCTATAAAAATTTCAGGAGTTTGAAATGAAAACGCTTCACTACTATGTTGGCTCAGAGCGCTGCAAGCTCAGATGCTGACGTTGATGCCGCTTTAGAAGCCAGCGATGACCAGGTTTATTAGTTGGTAATTTGTAGCTTGAGCCGCCTGCTATACTCAAGCTATTGGTTCGACGAGTGGTTCGCTTATGCTAAGGAACCGTGCTATCGGAGTCCCTGCCCTCGGAATCCATATTTCGTCTTTGCTTTTGCTGATTGGAATTTCCGTCGCTAGCTTTGCTCATGGCCGTGCTTATGCGGGAAATTCTTATTCCAGAAGCGCCTATGCTGTCAATGCTTATGCCGGAAATAAGAATGAAGGAATGCGGCTCTTACCCTTCCCCACAGAATACTCAGTTGGTACCTTGGGCCTGCTTGATAAAACTCATGCATTAACCGCTAAGGGCAAACTTCTGCCAATTGGTGAAGCCAGGGGCCTAATCAAGGTGCCGCAAGATAAATTGGTTAAGCTCTATCCCGGTGTGCAGTTCTTTCAGCATCCAGAGTGTTTGCTAAAGCTTCCCTCTGATGGAATTGATTACATCAACCTGCGCTTCACTGCGATGACTGATGCCGATGAAAAGATCAGTGATCGATTGGTTCCCTATATTCATCATCTTTCAGGCTTGAAAGGCATTGATATGGACCAGTCTGAAACCACCGATGCTGGTTTGTCTAAGCTCGGCGCAATGCCGGAACTGAGAGCGTTGGCTTTATGTGAGACCATGGTCACCGGCAAATGCTTGCGTGACTTGACTGGGTGCAAGAAGTTGGAGTCGCTGCGGTTTGGAAAGGCCGCTTTAGATAATGAGAGCTTGCGCTATTTAAAAGAGTTTCCCAATCTTGCCAATTTAGAATTATCGCGAACTAATTTGTCGTTGCGCGGCCTTGAGCACGTCAGCAAATGCACTAAGTTGAAGTCTCTCGATATCAACGAGAACCCTACTGTTGATGATAGAGCCGTTCCTCTTCTGTTGAAGTTGACGAATTTAGATCACCTCTTCATAAAGCAAACCAAGATTTCGTTTGCTGGATTGCTGCAACTGAGCAAGTTAGGCACTATCAGAATTGCCCTTCCTCAGTCTTTTGATCGATACACAAAAGCTCAGCAAGAGCAGATCCGAAAGCATTTCCCTCTCTTTAAACACAAGAAGGCCAAAGGTGAGGTCGAGGTAGATTCGTACACCAAGACAATGTTTGGCCCCCTATCGCGGTAAGTTGAATTACGTCACTCTGATTTTGAGGCTCGCTTAGCGTAGGCGCTTAACTTCGAAGCCACAGAGATAGTCTATGGCTGATTCCGAGTTTGTTTTAGAGCGAGGCCAGTTTGCAGCCGCTGCAGCCATGATTGGGAAGAGAGGCAAGGTGGCCCAGGCTGCTGTAGTTTGAGTTGCGGTATTTGCTGCTCCGAATAGATTTAATTGGAGGCACACTGATATTACTATGCCGCCAATCACTGTTCCCAGTGCAAGAACGTAGTACTGAAGCACGGCAAAGAGAAGCTCACGATACACTCCAGAAAGTCCGGGTGCTTGTGAAATTGTCACAGTGCCGGCGAACATTTCGCCCGGCGTGGGTGAACGAAGTAGTCTTCGAAAAACAAAGCGCAGGTAAAGCAGCGGCAGAGGAGAAAATGCCAGACAAAAACATCCAAACATCACATAGTCGTTAGCGATAGCTCCGAAAGTATGGTCTGGCATTGGATGTTTGAGGTAGCGAAAGAGGCAGGGTGCAAATGCCACCAGGCCAATGGCGGTAAAGTCTATGCAGACTCCAATAGCGCGATCTAGAGCGATCATGCTTGCCGAGGTATTTTTACTTTGAACTTCCATACACTCAAAATCACTTCTCTCACGGCATCTACTCTTTATGCCCTGCCGCAGCTCAACTGCAACTTAACCACCATAACCAGGTTGTGGGCGGCCCATTTGCAGAGTGAGGATCATCATGGCATTTTGCCAGCTACCGGTGTAGCGGCCGCTGTAGACGAAATGCTCGAAAGCAGCTGGGAAGTCAGTTTGTGAAAGAGCAACTTCTTCAGGGCTGTACCAGCCTACAAAGCCTTCGCAAGTAGTAGCTGGTTGGTAGCCTTCGCCGGGAGGTGGGCCGTAGTCTACTGGGTTGTTTCCGCCACCGCCGACTACTGTGGGAATGCCGTCGTCAGCGAAACCGCTGCTAGATGAGTGGCCTCTGGTGCCTGATTGGCCCCATTCGCCCGGAGGAGCAATGAACTCGTCATTGCCAGAAGCATCGGGCATGTAGCTGCCGTGGCCGGTGGTTAGGCCAGCGTCGCGGCGATCCATGATGCCAGCATTGATGCGGTGAGCTTTGCTGAAGCCCATGTAAGGAGGCAAGCCATTGACGCCTTCGTCGCCGTAGATGTGCTCGGCGTGGCCGCCAGCTTCGTAGACAAAGCTATCCATGGTGGTTGGGGGAAGGCCGTTTCTCAAGCCTGTAGCCACTCTTTGTTGAGCTTCGGCTGGTGAAGAAACAAGACCGCTGAGCAAGACTGCTACAGTTAGAACCACTTGAATTGCTTGTTTGGCAAATGCGCTCATTTTCTCGGCCCCTTTAGTAAGTGCTGCACTGGCAACGTGCTTAATATAGGTAAAGGGCTTGGCAGGACCCGGGCAAAGATTTGGCAGACTTTTGGCATTCCTGAATTTGCAATAATAGCTAGATGTCTTTAAGCCTCTCCAAAAAAGCACTGATTCTCGTGGCCATTCCCCTGGCCTTTGAAATAGTCTTTGTCGTTAGTTTGTCGGCCCTGCTTTATTCGGTCGACAATGAGCGCAAGCGTGAGAACCACGCCCGCGAGGTAAGTGCTAGCGTCAACGCCGCTCTAACCGCGCTGCTAGACAGGTTTTCGTCTTGTGTGCTCTATCATGTCTCTGATAGCCCTTCGTTCAAAAAGCGCTTTGAGAACTCGCGTTTTAAGATTCGCGCCCAGATAGATGGCCTTGAGGCCTTGGTGCGCAATCATCCCGAAGAAAAGGCCGCCGTTGACAAGATTACTGGTCTGCTTACTGTCTCGGTGGAAAATCTTCAACGGGCTCAAGGTCAGCTTGAGTTAGGCAATAAAATTGGGGCCGCCCGCATGTGGATGCGCGCCGACAAAGACATCGGCCATCTTCTGGGGGCGATAGATGAAATTACTGTCTATCAAGAGAAAGTCTTGGCTGAGCGGAAGGCTGCCCAGGCCGGCTATCGCCGTGCTGTAGAGATTATTTTGCCGGCTGGGCTGCTATTGAACGTTCTTATAGCCATTGGTCTGGCATTCTATTTTAATCGCGGTACCACCAGGCGGCTTAATGTTTTGCTGGACAATACCAAGCGCCTGGCGGTTGATCAGCCGTTAAACCCGCCTCTGGTTGGCCGCGATGAAATTGCTCGGCTCGACCATACTTTTCGCGATATGGCATCGGCTTTGGAAGAATCACGGCGTAAAGAGCATGCGGTGGTCGACAATGCTGAAGACGTTATCTGCTCCCTCGACCGCGACGGCCGCTTCCTTGCTGTAAACCCAGCGGTGGCAAGGCTCTGGGGCTACTCTGATGAAGATTTGATTGGTGATGGGCTCGATGCCATTGTTCATGAAGATGATGTCAAAGCGACTTTTAAGGCAATCGATGAGCTGGTGGCCAGTGTCAGTGGCACAGGGTCATTTGAGAACCGCATTATTTGCCAGGATGGTCGTGGCGTTGACTTTGCCTGGTCTGCCCATTGGTCTAAGGCTGATAAAACCCTGTTTTGTGTGGCTCGCGATATTACTGAGCGCAAGCAGGTCGACCGCATGAAGCGCGATTTTGTCGCCATGGTTAGTCATGATTTGCGCACTCCTTTGACTTCGATTCAGATGGTTCTATCGCTTTTAGAGGCCGAAGCCTATGGCCAGCTTAGCGATAGCGGCCATGAAAACTTAGAGGCGGCCGAGGCTAACGTTAACCGTTTGATTGGTTTGGTCAATGGTCTGCTCGACCTTGAGAAAATGGAGTCGGGCAAATTAATACTGCTGCGTGAAAGCTATAAGGTTGCTGATATTCTCACGCCGTCTTTGCAAGCGGTGCGTGGATTCGCTGAGCAGCAAGGGGTGAAGTTAGCTGCTCCAGCTCACGGCAATCCCGAGATTTTTGCCGACCGCGACCGTCTGGTGCAGGTCATTATCAATTTGGTTTCTAATGCCATCAAGTTTTCCCCTAAAGGCGGCACTGTCACCCTGGCCATCGCTGAAGAGCCTGACTGGATAAGGTTTAATATCATTGACCAGGGAAGGGGCGTTCCCGAGCAGTTGCGCGAGGCGATTTTTGATAGATTTAAGCAGGTTGAAATCGATGATGCCAAGGTAAAAGGTGGTAGCGGTTTGGGGCTAGCTATCTGTAAGGCAATTGTTGAGCGTCATGGTGGAACAATTGGGGTAGATTCGCAAGAGGGAAGGGGCAGTACCTTCTGGTTTAGGATTCCGCGCAAAATTCAATAAGTATAGAAACACAAGCTGTTTGAGGTTGACGTGGCCAAAGTTCTGATTGTCGAAGATGATGTTTCGCTGGGCAAGATGATTCGCGACTGGCTTTTGATGGAGCATCATAAAGTCGAGATCGTCACCGATGGTGCCGAGGCCCAGAACATGCTGAAAGTCTATGAGTACGACATTCTCATTCTTGATTGGGAGCTGCCTCACGTTTCTGGAATTGAAATTCTCAAAGAGTTTCGTGGACGTGGCGGCACCACTCCAGTGCTTGTGCTTACCGGCAAAGGTGAGATTGATGATAAAGAAACCGGTTTCGATGCTGGTGCCGATGATTATTTGACCAAGCCATTTCACGGCAAAGAGCTAACCGCCAGGCTGCGAGCGCTTTTAAGACGCCCTGAAGGCTATGTTGGCGATTTGCTCAAGTTTGCTCACCTTACTCTCGATCACCAAAACTTTCAGGTGATGAAGAATGGGGAAGAAATCAGGCTCTTACCTAAAGAATTCGCTTTGCTTGAATTTCTCATGCGCAATCCCAATCGCGTCTTTGCTGCTGAGGCGCTGCTCAATCGCGTTTGGGTGACTGAGTCAGAAGCTACTGTTGATGCTCTTACCACTTGCATTAAGCGCTTGCGCAAGAAAATAGATGTAGAAGGGCAGCCTTCTATTATTCGTACTATTCACGGCGTCGGCTATCGCCTAGAGGCCTAAGCGAAGCTATCTAAGCTCTGCTCTGTAGGATTGATTTTCGCTTGCATGATTGGCGGAAGGGTGATTCTGCCATGGCATAGAGAATGTCCATGCCCACAGTTGCTCCGAGAATGGCAGTAATGTGCGATGGGTCATAAGGTGGTGAGACTTCCACCACATCGCCCCCGACAATGTTCAAACCGCGAAATCCCCAGAGAATTTCTCTTTGCATAGCCGAGGTAATGCCACCGGGCAAGGGAGTTCCAGTGCCTGGTGCAAAGGCTGGGTCCATGCCGTCTACATCAAGTGAGATATAGCATTTGCGGTCACCGACCACTTGCCGCACTCTGTCAATAATGGCTTGGGCGCCCATGTGCAGACATTTGTCGGCAGTTATCACAGTGAATTTATCATCCGGCGGAATGAGCGTACGAATGCCGATTTGAATAGAGGTTTCTGGATCAATGAGACCCTCTTGTGCGGCATACCAGAACATACTGCCATGATTGAGGTGTTTGGCCTCGTGCGTGTCAGTGTGAGCATCAAAGTGAATCAGTGAGAGCTTGCCGTGATGCTTAGCGTGCGCTTTGATGGCAGGATAGGCCACTAAGTGATCGCCGCCTAGCCCGAGAGTTCCGGCACCGCTTGCAGCCATTAAGCCCACATGCTTTTCTGTATTGGCGAGCATTTGATCTACTTGGCCTGGGTAGAACTGAATATCGCCGTAGTCAATCAATTTGTATTCTTGCATTAGATCGTAGTCGAAGGGCCAGTGTATACCGGTGATACCGACATACAGCGACTGTTCACGAATGCTGCGTGGGCCGTAACGTGTTCCTGGGCGATTGACAATCTCTATGTCACAGGGCACTCCGTAGACAACAAATTCGGCTCCGTTGAGATCTTGAGTATGTTCTGCGCGCCAGAACGTGGGAATTCCTTGATACGGTACGCGTCCGAGAATGGTCTTTGAGTCCAGTATTCCCGACATAAGGGCTCCCATAAAGATTGAAAGTAAGGCTTCGAATTAAATCAGATTTGTCAGTACGCTGTCAAATTGATGGTGAGGCTTTTCGTCTGTTTCTGCCGAATAATAAAGATTGGTCGATAGTGTTTGCACCATATGTGGTACCGGTGGTGGTCGGGTGGTTTTGTCTTTGAGCGTTTGTTACGGTGTCCAAGAATGGCTCTGTGTCTACCTGTGGCAGATTTGTGTCTTAACTGTGGCGGACTTGTGTCAGAAAAAGTTTTACTTGCCAAATCGCATTTGCGATTGTATTGTCATGGGGTGAGTCGGAATTGCAATCGCAACCAACCGACAAATTTCAAAAACAGTAAAGGTTTTCACTGAACAAGCCACGGGCTTTCAGCTATATCCCTGTGCGTTTTTGAAAAAGTTAACTACATTTCGCCTTTCCCCCAAAGAGGAATATTCCATGGACAAGCCTAGCCACGATCACGTTAAACACAGCCACAAGCATGGCGACAACCAAGCTAATATGGCCGCAGATATCCAAGATGCTCGTGTGGCCTGGGATCTCTGGAACAGCAAGAATCCTCAAGATTGGGACAAGGCTTTAGCAATTGTTGATAAGAACAATGAGCATAAGCACAAGTACAACAAGAAACAGTGGAACGGCGCTATGGATGAAGTGGCTGCCGAAGCTGAAGCTAAGAAAGTTCACCAGCAATCGAAAACTTTGCGGCCACACAACAGAGCTGCGGCAAAGTCTCATGCCGCAGATGATGGTGTTATTGAGATCAAAGATATCAATGACCTTGATGACAAAAATTCAGCTGCGCCGCTAGCTGATGTTGCTCCTCGTATCAAGCACCCAGGCTATGCTCCTGATAGTCGTTTCGCTCCAGAAGTGCCAAACAGCCCTGCTTATGATGCTGTCTACAATCAGCCAAAGCCTGAGTTTCATGGTCTCGATTTGGGTATCGTCAAACTCGGCTACAACGACGGTGGGTCCCTAGAAGCCGGTGTCAACATCGGTGTGGCTAAAACCGATGTTCAGCTTGGCGCTAATACCCGGGTTGATGCTGAGTTTATGCCAATTGGTGGACCCATTCACGCAAGAACAGGTGCTGGTGTTAACTTCAGCGAGAATGGTGTGCGCGGCGATGTTGGCGCTGGTGCCAACTTCTTCAATCTCGTCAACGGCGACGCTGATTTCGATGCCAGATTCGGCAGAAACACCGGTGTTGATGGTGATGTCCGCGGTCGTGTCTATCCTGTTGATGTGCAAGCTGAAGCCGGTGCTGGTGTTGGTCCAGACGGCGTGCATGCCTATAGCGGTGCTAACACTGACGTAGCAGATTTAGTTGGTGTTCGCACTGGCGGTCACTTCGACTTAGATAACGAAGATTCTAGTGTTGGTGCTGGTGTTGGTCTGAGAGCCGGAGATAACACTCTTGATTTTGGTCCAAGCATCTACAGTGATGGAAATAGCACCATTAGACCAGATTTGCAATTGGACACAGGTTCAATTGATGATGAGACGTTCTATCCTCCTGGTACCAGACGTAACAGAGAATAGTGACCGATTATCAAAAAGCTCCACGGGGGTGGCAGAGAGAAGCAGCTGAGCAATCAGCTGCTTTCCTCTTGGAGGGATAGTTTTGGTATTTGACCCATGACGGTCTCAGTTCTGTGTCTGAATCATTATGCTTGTAGGCTACTTAGGCACTAGGCAGGGTGAAGTGAAATACACTGCCTTTCTGTTTGCCGTTGCTGACCCAGATTTGGCCACCGTGCAGATTGACTATTTCTTTGCAGATCGTCAACCCAAGGCCTGTTCCGCCTTTGCTGTTGTGAGTTGAATCTGACACTTGTTGAAAGCGCTCAAAAATAGTTGATACCATATCTGGTGGAATACCAGGGCCTTGATCTGTGACAGTGATTTCTACCATTGGTTTAGTAGATTCTTTTTGACTAGATTCTTTCTTCCACTCTTCTTGCTGGCTAATTGTGGCGGCTAAAATCAGACGACTATCAGGTGGGGAGAATTTTATTGCATTCGAAACCAGATTGAAAATTACGCGGTTGAGTTTTTCTTTGTCTGCCACCACTGCCAGGTTGGTTGGTGGGCACTCGAAATGAATTTTGCCTTCTTCAGTTAGGGCCGCGACATTTTGCTTTACGGTGTTGAATACTTCTTGCAGATCAACTATCTCACTAGTTAGTGTCATGGTGCCTGATTTGATTTTTTCAATATCAAGCAGATCGTTAATCAGGCCAATCATTCTGACACCGTTTCTCTCTGCGGCTTTTATCAGCCTTTCGCCCCGTTCATTTAATTGGCCTAGCAAACCGGCGTCGGCCATCTCTAGAGTTCCTTGAATGGTACTGAGCGGTAGGCGCAAATCATGGGTAAACATAGCTACCATCTCTTGCCTGGCCCTCTCTAGTTCTTTGCGGTCAGTCATATCGTGTACGACAAAGAAAATAGAACGTTCTTCTTCAGACCAGTGGCCAGACCAGAGCGTGTCTACATACGAGCTTTCTTGCTGATTGAGGCGTCGACGCACCACGAATTCGCGTTCTTGGTCGCCTGAATGATTACGCAAGCTATTCATCCAAGAGAGCATTTCTTCTCTGCTGCTCTCATCTATCACGTCTACTAGTCTAGAACCAATTAGTTCATCAGGTTCTAGGCCAAATAGTTCAAAGCTGGCCGGGTTGACGCTGAGAAATCGACCGTCCTTGTCAACGGCGCAAATAGTATCAAGGGCATTTTCAATTACTGCCCGTTCTTTGTGGCTAAGGTCGTTTAAGGCCCGAGCCATTTTGCGAAAGACGCGATCAGCTTCGGCAATTTCGTCACTACCTTGCAAGGGCGCGCGCAGCTGCATGCCAGTTGCCAGTCGCTCTGCGTTTTCTTTCAATACGCGCAGTCTACCGGTGACATCTTTCAATAAAAATATGGCTAGGGCAATGCTAAGAATGACGTTAACTACAGCTGCAATGGCTGCTACACCAAGGGTTTGCTCGCGCAGTTCAGATTGTCGATTGGGGCTGCGATCGGCCCAATCGCGCCGGTAAATGGCTTCTAGTTCTTGGTTCTTGATGCCAAGTTGACGAATTGTTGAGGGCATGTCTCTCAAAACTTCTACGTCTTCTTTGTCCATGGCTGGACCGAAACCGCTTTCCATTGCCGCCGCCGCATGGTCCAAGATTTTTTGAGCATTGGTTAGAATTTCGCGGGATTGCTTCAACCGGCTTTGAATTTCAGGTTGATCGTGGCAGAGGCTTTCAAGCTCGGCGTATTCAGCGTTGAGCTTGTCAATTGCAAATTTATAGCTTTGGTCAAAGTTGCCGCTTGTGGCCCACTGCTTTTTAAGTTTTGGCACGACATTTTGCCAGAGGTCAAATAGCTCGGCTGACAAGCGGCTAATGCCCGCAGCTACCCTTCTTGAGCGCTGTGAGTTGGCTGTTTCGGCCTCGGCCTGCTTTTGCAGGTCAACGAGCACAGCTACCACCCCGACCTCGAAAAAGAGCGGAATGGATACCAGAATTAGACCTTTGGCTGCTAGAGAAAGCCGCATTGCTGCCCACTTGTTGTCATGCCTGCAATATCCCCCTCCGGGCTTTCCTTAAACCCACTATTATCACCAGCCTAGTGGCATGATACACTCGCTTAAATTTGTACAAGTAAGACAATACTAGTAACGGTGTCAAGGAAGCGCAATGCCCCAAATCCTCTTCGTAGAAGATGACAAAGACTTGTCAGCTGTTGTCAATGAGTGGCTCACGGCAGATGGCTATACCGTTGAGTTAGCTCATGATGGGCTTACCGGTTGGGAATTTTTGCGGCAATATAACTACGATGTGGTTATTTTAGACTGGAACTTACCTGGTCTGTCGGGGCCAGAAATGTGTAACAGATATAGAGCTGCTGGTGGGGTAGCGCCAGTAATAATGCTGACGGCGAAGAGCCAAATCACAGAGAAAATGGAAGGGTTCGATTCTGGGGTGGATGATTATCTGACTAAGCCCTTCAATCTCAAAGAGTTATCGGCACGTTTGCGCGCCCTTCTTCGTCGGCCCCAGGCCGTCGTCACCAATGTCATAATCAATGGCTATATAGAGCTTGATGTGGTTAAGCGCCGAATCACCAAGGGTGGTGTGGAAGTTCATTTGCTTCCGCGTGATTTTGAATTGCTTGAATTTTTGATGCGCCATCTCGATGAAGTCTTTAGTTCTGAAGCGCTTTTGCAACGAATCTGGGGCTCTGACGCTGAGGCCACTTCTGATGCGCTGCGCACTTCAATCAAGCGTTTGCGACAGAAGCTTGATGTTGGCGACAGCGACGCTCAATCGTTTATTGAGAACATTCCTCGGGTTGGCTATCGCTTGCGGCGCTTGACTTAGGCTTTAGGAATAAGCAAGCTCATTTTTTTTCTGTTTCTTTGCAGCTGTCGTCTGTTACTGTGAGGCGAGGTACATAGACATTTGGTACACCGTCGCGGCGGCTCCAGATCTTTTCGATTATCTCAACACTGGTTTTATCTCTGTCCATCAAGTAGTGAGTTTCATAGGGCTTCGCTCTAAAGCTGCCATTGGCGGAATCTCTTAATAGCTTATCCCATTGGCACGAGCCAGCTTCTTGCAAGATTTTTCCTGCCGCGAGGTAATCGCCATTGTCTAAAGAGTTGTATAGCGCTTTGCTTGATTCTCTTCTCTCATCATAGTTGGCTGCGGCTTGTCTTTCGGCTTCGGTTTGAGGTTTGAAAATCTCGTTAAAATCTGTCATGGAATAGCCTCATAGGTTCAACTCAAGCACGGTATTTCTGCATTGCGCGCAAAAATTTACAGGCGCACTTTGTCTAGACACAGTGCGGCCACTAGGCAAAGGGCTAGGTCGAAGAGAAGAACGGGATCTATGCCAAGCATTGTCTTTACCTCTTCTTGCCACCTGTCCTTATACTAAGAGCGACTGGTGTCCAATGTGTGGCAATTGCATTTCCAGTTCCGCTTCTCGTTTTGAGAGGCTTGTTTTTTAAATATTAGTAGACCGGTCGAATATTTATGGCGAAAAAGAAGAATTTGGTTAGCCCTGCGCCCAACTCATCGGTGAGATTGGCGACAGGGCAATACAAAAGTCATCACTGGAAGCGATGAGTAAATTTGATTTCTTTGTTAGATTGTGGGGAGAATCTCCGCTTCTCTACTGACTAGAGACGTTAAGCCTCACAGCTGGGAGGATGATTTCTTCAACGCCTTCATTCTGTTTGCTCACTAAATAGGCAGCAGCATGTTCATTGGTGCTCACAGTAATCACATCGTGAATCTTTCTGCCAACAAAATGTATTGCCGTTGCTTCGTCAATGGCGTAGCCATTGGCAAGTTCTTGTGATTCAACCATGGCATGGTACGTTTCCCTCCGGCCAACTTCGCCATCATAGTGAGGGCAGCAGCTGCCTTTGAGAATGCCTAAGCATTTGAGGCTAGTGTAAGACTCAGCGTATGAATCGGTGAGACAACTGTCGAACCAACAGATGCCACCGGCGCTTGACCCAGCTAGAACGATACCGAGTTTCCAGGCCTGGTGCAAAAGCTTATCGATACCATATTCGCGCCAGACTGCCAGCATACTTTTGGTGTTACCACCACCGACAAAGATGATGTCTTGGCTTAGTAGCAAAGTTTTGAGGTCAGGCGGTGTTCGGCCGAAGAGATTGAGAAAAGAGAGACTACAGGGGCGTTTCAACATGTTCCAGCTATGGTAGATGAAGTTTTCTGCGCTTTTGGCATCGCCAGTGGCCGTATTGATAACAAGAATGCGCTGAGTTTTTCGATCGGGCTGCAGGTCGAATAAATATTCAAGTATTCGCTCTTGACCGCAGCTAGAGGGCACTTTGCTGAGCGACCCACCAATAGCTACGATTTGACGCTGATTGCTAGGAACGTTTTTAGTTCGAGGGCTATTTTCTAGGTTGTTTGTCATTTGCGTATCCAGGTGGTGCTAGGCATGGTGCACATTAACATAAAGCCCATTAATGCGCCTATGATTGGAACGAAAGGATCGCCAAGACAGCGGAAGTTCCGATGCTGGTCAGGCCTTTGCGGCAGCCGTAAGTATCTGTTGCAGCCTTTCCAGACGGTCTGCAAGTGTGCCGTAGAGATTTTGGTAGTCTTGTAAGCTCAATCTGATTACTTCGAAGGCTTCTTCTGCTCCATAGACTTCAGGAATCGACACGATTGGCTTCTTACTTTTACTCTCGCTGGCAAAACTGCGTTTGTAGCTTAAAAAGTAGTGTTCAAGCCGGTTTATAACAGCTTCTGGCAGCTGGCTAATGTCTTCTATCTTGCCAAAGGTTAGGTCGTCTTTGAGCACGGCAATGATTTTGTCATCGGCTTGTTTGTTGTCAATCATGCGCAGTCCACCAATCGGACGAGCTGTAACAAACAAGTCACCATGACTAAAGACCGAATCGGTGATAACACAGATGTCTAGCGGGTCGCCGTCACCAATGATGCCCCGACGTTTCGTTCGTTTGGAGCAGCGCTCAGCAACAAGTTCACCGCAATAGGTTTGTGGAATAAACCCATACAGATTGGGGCAACTTGATGAGTAGAGCAGGGGGCGATCCACGTGTAAGTGGCCTGTAGCTTTGTCTAGTTCCAGTTTCATTCTGTCAGCTGGAACCATTTCTATAAACGCCCTGATCATGCCAGTACCGACCACATGTGGTGATACTCCATGCCAAGGGTGAGATTTTGGCAGCATAGCTAAGAGCTGCACGAATTCATGCGATACCATTTGGTGCCTCCTAGGGTTCACCCCGATTGATTTTTCATGGCTGAATAGCTAGTTGGTCTTTTAGTTTGGCAATTGCCGCAGCTAGCTGGATGTCGTTTGTTTCGTTGGGCGGCACAGGTACCGAAATATCGGGGATGATGCCCTGTTCGTGAACTTCGTTGCCGTTTGGTGTCAGATATTTCAGCGCTGTTACGCTCATTTGTCCGCCAATTGGCCCTGGTTGAGTCTTGTAGCCAACACCCTTACCAAAGGTTGTGACACCAATGAAAGTGCCGCGTTTGTTGTCTTGAAGAGCCGAGATTGTAATTTCAGCTGCGCTAGCAGAAGAGCCGTTGGCTAGGATTACCAGGGGCAGTTTGCGCAAAATTTGCACAGTGTCGCTGTTGATGGTTTTGCCTTTGGCAACAATTTTATCTGCTTTTGCTACAGCTATCAGCTTTGTTGTGCTGCCGCGCACTATAGATTGAGTGACAATTTGGCTTTCAGCTAAGAACATTGACGAGAATTTTGTTGCCGCTGGTAGTTCTCCACCTAGATTGTTTCTTAGGTCGAGCACCATACCTTTGGTTTGGCCACCGTCTTGATTCGATAGGTCTTGGAACTTCTCGATGAAGTCGTTGATATAGGCTTCACTGGCAAAGGAAGGCATGCGGATATAAATTATATTGCCCGGTAACAGCTTCGCTTCGACTACTGGCTTGGGTACGGCCTTTAGGGTCAGCTCTACTTCGTATTGACTGCCATCGATAGCTGAGGTGGCGTTGACCAGAAGTTTGTCACCGCTATTGCCCCGCAGCAAGCTATCGACTTGCTCGCGCTGAAGACCGTCGATGGCGACTTTGTTGAGGCAGTTGATAGTATCGCGCTCTCTTAGAGAGGTGCCATAGGCGGCGCTGTCATAATGGATGACGTCAAGCTTGTAGTGGCTTCCATGGCGATAGAGCATGAGCCCACTAATTACTTGACCTTGCTTTTGAATTGCCGCTTGTTCGCGCATTTCTTGAGAAGAGACAAAGTTAGTCCATTTGTCACCACTGGCTTCAGCTAACAGTTTTAGTGCCAGTTGAATGTCGTTAATTGTGCCTACTTTGGTGTCGTAAGTGTGCTCCATATTTTGCCAGTTTTTCAGGCGAGTGGGGTCATAGTATTGATCGCGAATGAACTCCCACATGCTGTGATACATGATTTGGTAGCCTTCGGAGGGGGCTTCGCCAGAGAAAGCGGGAGCGGTATAGGCGGGGGCAATTGCTGTGCAGGTGGCGGGGTGAGCGTTGGTTTGTGAAGCCAGGCAAAGGCCTAGAACTAGTGCGGCAGCAAAATGTAGACGACGTGTTTTGGGCATGGTTGTCTTCAGAATGTTGTGAAAGTGAGTGTTTGGGTTGTGAGCCTTTTCTATGAAGGCTCGTTTGTTTTGCTGAGTTCTGGATTTTCTTTGTCTTTGGTTTTCTTAAAGACGTCCTTTAGTGAAAGGCCATACTCTGGACCTACTTTGCCGTTGTTGATGGCGCGGCAGGCTACCGCTAAGGTAAGAACGGCCACGACAAGTACTAAAACTATTGCTGGATCTAAATTTGCAAACATAGGTTTTCCTCCGCTACCAGTTACCAGTGAATGTAAGCATTAGATTGCTTCTCCTTGAGTGCCAATGGCTGAATCGAGTGGAATCGGGCGGTCTTGATCGTCTACTGATACGAACACTACTTCGCCTTCGGTTACGGGGATGGTTTCGCCCTGACGTTCAGCTTCTACTTTGACTCTGATGGTGATCGAGGTGCGACCAACTTTGATGACATCGGTCCAGAACGTGAGGATGTCTCCCACTTTTACTGGTTGTTTGAAAACTACTTCTTTCATGCAGACAGTGACGGTGCGGTGCTGCGTAATAGCGTGGGTGGCAAGGCTAGCGGCAATGTCAATATTAGAGAGAATAACGCCTCCGAAAATGCTGCCCCAAGGGTTTGTATCTTTGGGGAACATCACAAGACGGATGGCCGGACATCTGTGTGTGCAGTCCATTTTAGGGCTCCTGTTTTCCAGGTTATAGGAAATTTTGCTTTTCCAGTTATTGCCGCTTAGGTGCAGCGCTTAAAAATTGCTATCGCTTACAGCGTTGTAGCGATAGCGCGCCTAGGCCGCCTTGTGTCTGACAATGTCACTGAGAGCGAGACCCCGTGCCATACCTTCGACCCATTCGGCCAAGAACGCTAAGAGCGGTATTTGCTCTCTCAAGGCGTAGTTGGTTGCGTCCATGATTGTGTTGTGATTTGGTTGGACAGAATCTGACGTCTCTAACTTGAGAAAATCAGAGATGATTTTCACCAGTGCTATGGTGTCGAGTAATGGCAATTTGGTTTCATCTCCGCTGTGAGCGTCAATCATAAAGACTGTTAGGGCTAGCTCCAGACCAAGCTCGGTCATTGCTTTTATTTCAGTCGAGTTGGTAATGTTGGCGCCGGCTAGCAGGGCAATCATGGCAGTCTTCTCTCCGCTATGAGCTTGAGCTAGACCAGTTAGGGCAAAGATAAGGCCGTTCGGGCTGTCTTCAATGCGCTGCGCTGGTTGGTTGATTGTTTCTATGGCTTGGGCCGCTCGATACAAGGTTTTCATGTTCTGGCAGTCAGCTGTCAAAACCATTTGTTCGGGGCGCAAGAAAGTGACTTCGGCAGTTAGGCTTGTTTCGCTGTAACTAGTAACTTTTCCGCCATAGGCCAGGTAGCTGCGGCAAAGAACATAGAGGGCAAAAGCCGGGTCTAGTTCATCGTCAAAAGCTACTATGCGTTCATGGTCTAAATATTCAATGCGGTGGATGCTCATAAAACCTCCTGCGGGCTTCAAAGTTTTTGAAAAGTGAAAGTTGTTAGTGCGGCAGTGTCTTCACTAGCTACGTGCTAATGAAAAGTGCTGCGGGGTGGCTGGTGTAGATAAGAGGAGTTGTAATGCCAAGAAAAAGAAGTGTGATTGAGATCTTGATATTGGCTTGATCAATTAGCCCTTGGCAAGCAGATCTGATTACATATTTCTCTCCACCCACTAGCCTATGTCGCTCGGTTGCTAGTGTCTCTTTGGCTTGGTCTGTAACTGGTCTTTTGCCGGTAATTTCAGTTGATTGCGCTGCGCTAATTGGTGCGTATAAGTTCTTTTAGACGGGTTGAAAACAGGCCGCTTTGTGTTGTGGTTAATGAGTCGATTTAATCTAAGATAGGCGGTCTTCCGTAATTGCAATTCATAAAGACCATAGCGTCCTTGCCAAGTGAGCAGGCGGTCTTGCAGTATTAGTGAATCTATTCCCTCTAATTTTCAACTCCGCTATCCAGCAAGAAGGTTTCTTACATAAGTCCCGCGCACATCTAGCAAGCAATCACTCAATGCCTTTGGTAGTAGGTGTTTCGCATGCTTCTGTTCGCACATTTCTGCTAGCACTAATTGACTAACACAAACAACCATTGCGGAGAATACCAATGGCAGCAACAACTGAAGCTGTTTCAGCTTCTTACCCCTCCCCTGCATGGCAAAATTTTCCGGCAGTCTTGCCAGAAGGTTTCGACTATACAGATTTTGATGTGCATGACTATATGCAGATAAGTGGTTTTAATGCCGCTGTCGATCAAGCTTTCGCCCCACTTTTTGCCGAAATCGAAGAGCAGGCTCAGTTAGTTAGAGCTCGTCTCGAAGCGCTTTGGCTCTCTTTTGGTTAATCAAGTTTAGGAGTAATGAACTATGTCTGAATCTGAATCTCAATGTCAATCACAACCTACATTGATTCATCGCAGCACTCTTGAAGCACAGCATGGTAAGTATACTGTCGTTTCAATATCGGCAACTGCTGAACAATATTCGCAATTGCTGGCCCTGGGTGACACTATCGCTGAAGAGTATGGTATTGCTCCAGCCATGGTACAGCTAACTCCGCTTGCGGCCGAAGCAGTAGCAACCATTCGCTATTTGATTACCGTCACCAAGAGTACCGGCAAGCGCTAAAGCTTACCCCGCTAAATATATAAGACACGATCTTTTCAATAGTGGAGGTTCTTACAAAGAACCTCCATTTCATTCGCCAACTATTGCCCAAAAGGCAAAGAGGAATCACATATGCTGATGCCCATTACCGCCCTCCTTCCCATCGTTTTACTGATGCCAGTGATCTTAGGCATGATCATGGTCAGCCACAATATCTACAAGTTTTTCGGTAGTCATCCAGAGCTTGGATTTTCCAGCGAAGGTAAGGCAATAGCTATTGCTGTTTTTACCTTCATTATTTCTGGAGTCATCGTCGCTGTACCTTTCTTTGGTATGGCCGGCTTGCTTGAATTATTGGCTCTGCTTGTCACTTTTGCCTACTTTGTGGTGGCACTGTACTACCTGAAAAAATGGGTGATGCAGGCTATCTATACCACTCATGACGAGTTGACGAAATGTGCCTCGGCCATCACTACCGTGAGCTTTCAGAAATCTGTTATGGGTTTAACAGCCCTGCTTTTGGCTTCTGGCAAGCGCACTGAGCTGCTCAGCGATGAGTTGAAGGAAGAGATTGTTGAGCGTATCAAGCATTCCAGAGCTTTTGATCACCTACCTACTGATGCTCTGGTTGGTTATTTCAATACTTATCTAGGTGACATTGAACATCCAGTGTGCATGTATGCCTGGGAAAGTACCTTGAATAAAGTCAAACAACTATCTGCCGATCGCTATCAGACTGACATCGCCATGCGTTTGGCAGTGTCGATTATTGGCGGCAGAGGGGGCCGAAATATAGACCAGACTCGCCTGCAGCTAGTGGCTGATGGTCTAGGCCTCGATTCCAGCAAATACACGCACTAAATTCTGTCTGCCCTAACTTCGGTTAGGGCAGGTTTTCTCAAGTAAAAAACGGAGGGTAAACCCTATGAAAATTCTTTTGATCAATAGAAACAACCAGCTATTAGTGCGACTGTCGCAAGTCTTGATAGCTTCTGGCCACAATGTTACTCTGGCTATTTCTGTTAACGAAGCCCATGAAAATTTAGGCATGTCGTTTTTGCCCCCTGGAGAAGATTGCTATACCTCCGGCTCCTTTGACTATTTCGATCTAATTATTTGTCCAATTTATGATGTTCATACTTACTGCGGGCGCGAGAGTAATCTCTATCAGATTCTCAATGGTGCAGCCGATCGCAGCCGTGCTGCCTGTGGTATCGCTTCAAAGAAAGAAGAAGTTGAAACGATGAAACAGCATGGATTTAGTAGTTTTGTTTCAATGGCTGCTCTAAAAGCCCTGACAGTGAGCGATGTTGAGCCATTGCTGGCCCGTCTGGTGGCTGATGCCCGTAGTTCTATTAGTAGTTATTCAAATCGCGACGACGTGCTGCGCAGAAGAGAGTTCCAAGAACAACAACGGCGCATGAATGAGGCCCGCAATACGCTTGTGACAGCGGCTTTCGCTGTGCCTGATTATATGCAAACTGCCGAGCAGAGAACCCTAATTGCTGAATATCAGGCCGAGCGACGCGATAGCTATCGTGCCTGTTACTAAGTTCAGCAATCACCAACAACAAACAACTTACAGGTATTCCAATGGAAACACCAAAAACGAGCATTTTTCAGTTCATCCTCAACATCATATTCTTCATTCCTGTCACCCTGAAAATTAGTGGTGAGTGGCTATGTAAACGCGCCTATGGCACTGGCTCTTGGTCAAGGACGATACCAGTGGCATTGATTGGTGCAGTACTAGCCATCCTGGCTGCCTGGCAGACTGCTGATTGGCTAGCATTCAGTTATGGATTAGGCAGTGCCACCTGGTTACTGATTTTCTTGGTGGTAACAACCCTTACCTACACCCACGTCTGGTCAAGCTTGTACTACTTTGTCTTTCGTCATGTCTGGGATTTGTGGGAAAAGCTTTGGCGCTCCTATGAAAAGCTTTGGAAAAACGCTTTGCTACCAGCGCTAGAGCAGATTGTCGCCATGGTGCAGCGGGCTCCAGGAGCAATGGCACTGTGGAGTCAACTGCAAAATGAATATGGTGGCCGTTCAAAAGGCATTCGCTTTATTGAAACAGTACTCTATATTGTCCTCTTTGCCGCGGTTTCATACTATGGCTATCTAACCTATGCTTGGGTTTTGACCCTGGGAATTAGCTTTGTCGGTTTGCAAGCCTTTGCTGCAGTGGCAGGTTTTATCATGGCTCTGGTATTAGTCAGTCTTGTCAGCCCTTTATTCGATAGCAAAGCCTATCAGTCTGTTGTTGCCTATGGCTTGTTAGGCTCTTGGGCTCTGGTTCAGTATGTGCCTTTTGTCGCCGCTCAGTCAGAAGTAGTGAAAGTTGCTACTTTCGCCGCTTCTATTTTGTTCGCTATTACCTACTTGGTGCCAGCACTGGTAGTTGGCTTGCAGGGCGGTTTTATGAAGAGAGTATTGCACTATTGGAGCAAGTTACTTAATTCTTCTTACGGCGATGAAGAAGACCAAGACTACCAACGCTTTTATCAGCATCTGCTCAATATTGGCTTGGCTTTTGCCTTTGCCTGGGTTCTCTATAGCTTAAGTATTGCTACAGGTCTGGCACTTTGGTTGGCATGGTTGATTGCTGTAGTTTCTCTGGTTTATAGCTACACAGAAGGTTTCCAAAAACACTTTGGCCGTTCACAGGCTACCCGTGAGATGGCTCTCGCCACCATTTTGGTCGCCTCTTACGGCACCTATCAAACCGCACCCACTACTTCTGCTGCCCTTAATTTTGGCCTGGCGGTAGCTACTTTGCTTAGCACTGGGCTGGTGTTTTATCCCATTTTTTACATTGCCTTTCGCGCTATGACTCGCCCTCTGTCAAGTTCAGTCGGCTATGCTCTAGAGAGTTTGCATGGCAGACTGTCTAGCAAAATTGTGGCTGCATTTGCGGTGTTGGCAGAAAAACGCAAAGAGGCTTTCGACGACAGATCAGACTTTGCCAAGCTTTTCGGTCACTTGCTCAACCTGGCGATTTTGGTGATTGCTCTAATGCAAGCACTGCCTGTGGTGTCGGCCAAGTTGACTAGTAACTTCTACGTCGATGCGGTAATTATTGCCTTCGTCTCAATCAATGGCTTTGTTCTGTTGGGTCGTTTGTTTTCATACTATAGTGCCACTACTTTGGCCTCTGTCGGTGGTTTAGTCACTTTAGCTACGGTTGGTTACTATGTTAATGAATTGAGTGGCAGCTTAACTGCTGCGGCGTTGCTGGGTTTGAGCGCGGCTGGACTGGTAGGTGGAGTATTTGCACCGTTGTTGTACCTGCAATTCTCTAAATTGTTCACATCCATTACCCCTACTCTGGCTCCAGTTTGCAATCGAGCCTTCGAAGCTTTGTGGGCTGTTTACAAGGCGCTTTGGGCCAGCGTCGCTCGGCAATTTAGCTTCTTGCTAGTTGTTTTGCAGCCCGTTTTGGCTGCCATCGCTCGCACCTGGCAAGTTGTCACTGCTCAGATTGCCCGGGTATTTGGGGCTTAGTCTCAGCTTGTAACCGTTTAAATGGCGAGGCAATCGGCTGAATGGCTGGTTGCCCCGCTCTATTCCTTCAAAATTACTACAGTTTTGCGCTCTTCAGTATTCACTTGGCTGATCTGGTATGAGCGCAATCTTGTAGTGATCACTCAAAACAAGAGGCACAATCATGAAAAATAAAGTAGTTACTAAAGCAGAGATCGAGCAATTTCTTCCTTCTGTAGTCAGCCATTTTGCTGAAACAGAAGTTCTCTCTGAATACGAGCGGGTGGCGTTTGCCAATTTCTTTCAGGCTTTTCTCGATAGAAATATTCTTTTGTTAGCCGGTTTGCTCAAAGTCTATGCCAAAGCACCGGAAGACTGTTTGTTGATTATGGCCGCATTTACTCAGGTATTTGGCAGCATAACCAACGACCACAGTAGCTACTACAGCTTTAGTGAAGGTCTATTGCATATTCATGCTCGTACAAAAGACCCCGAAAGAAGACCTCACGTTAGGTCCACTGGTGAAGAGACTCATGCTCTGAATTTGTTTCTTGATGAGCGTGCCCCCACTGGCTATAAGCATTGCCTCGATGACCGGCTTGGGTCTGCTGGGGCTGGCAATGGTCATAGTGGTGCTGTAGCAGCGGCAGAAGCTTTAGGTCAGCTGGTGCGAGTGGTTGAAGAAGGCATAGCCTATCGCATAGCCGATGGTAGAGAGGATCGCTTTGACACCTTCGATTTGAGCGAGAGTTCAGTCAGTCAGCACAAGCGCACGCGCCAATTTGTCAAAGACAAACGCGCTTTTGAAGTTGAGTTGGCGCAGGCAAAGTCTTCACGAAATGCTCTCAGCTATCTTTGCTGGCGCTTGGAAAACAGAGCAAAGTTAAAGCGCTTTAGCCTCTAGTCGACAATCAATCAGTTTTCCTACCAGTCGTTTTCAATTACTTTGAGACATATACATGACAAAACGCTTCAAACTTTTGACCCCTATTGTTGGTGGCCTGGCTTGCAATGCTCGCTGCCCTTTCTGTGTGGCCGGCATGACTCCTGAGAACGGTGTCACCGCTAAGGCGCAAGCGCCAGACCTGAATGCTTTTGCTAAGGTCTGTGCTTTTGCTAAGGCCCACCAATGCGATAGCTTGTTGCTCACTTCAAAAGGTGAGCCTACTCTCTGGCCCGAGCAAGTTTTGCAGTACTTAAAAATTCAGCGCACCTTTGACTTTAAGTCGGTAGAATTGCAAACGAACGGCATTCCCATCGCCGATCGTAAAATTGTGACGAGCCAGCACCTGCGTCAGTGGCGTGAGTATGGCTTGAAATTGATTGCTATTTCGGTTGTTCATTATGATGCTGAGTGCAATAGACAGACCTACCTGCCCCATCGTCAGGCATACATTGACTTGCCTGGGTTGATTGCCCACTTGCATAGTTTCGGCTATGCCGTGCGCCTGGCCGTAGTGATGTTGCGCGGACAAATTGACAGCTCAGCCGAGTTGCAAAAAATGATGGATTTTGCTCGGCGCAATAGAGTGGAGCAGCTCACGATTCGTCCGGTCAACAAGCCTGACTCTAGTCGTGACGATGAAATTACTAGTTTCGTTGCCGCTAACTATTTGCCTGATAGTGCTAAGGCTGAAATTCAAGCATACCTTGAAACTGCTGGCACTTTGGTAGAGCGCCTGCCCTGGGGTGGCAGTGTCTATGACGTTGGTGGCCAGAATGTCTGCTTAACCAACTCGCTGACTAAGGCCGATGAAAATGAAGATGTCGGCCGGCAGCTGATCTTCTTGCCCGATGGCCGGGTCAGTGATGACTGGCAAAAAGAAGGTGTCACGCTAGATGCCTTTGTTCGGGCCCAACAGCATCAATTAAATCAATAAACGGGAGCAACCATGAGAAAGTTTGAAGTAACTGCCTTCGCGCCAATGAAAGCAGTTTATAGCTATCTATTTAGCGATACAAGAGAGGTTTTGAAGCGTGTAGCTCCCTTTGTCCATCCCGCTCTCTTTCGTGTGTCTACAGAGGCCAGCGAGGCCGGTCAGATTCTTTCTAACTTGGTTACGCCGCCCTTAGAAGTTACCGCCACAGATGAGGGCAAGCTTGATTTAGACATGATTCATCGGCCTATCATTGACCGAGTGGTTCAAGCATACTCTCGGACCGTTTCAGGTCTCGAGCACTTTGCTTTCAAGTACCCGGGTCAAGGCAGCTCCGAGGGGATATTTCATCTGCTAGTGCGCTTGCGCACCCAGGGTGTTGCTGCAATTCATGTGCTTAGAGGCGAGTATGAGGGCTACGGAGCGCAGGCTAAGAATTTAGGTATGGAGGTGATTGAGCACGACTATGATGAGGTTCGGCAAGTACCGGAGTTTATAGAGCCGGGCTATTGGTTCATAAGTAATCCCTCGGCTCGTCAAGGCAATATATTGCCTGACCATTTGATAAACGGTCTGCTTGATACTGGGCACCATGTCATTTTAGACCTCGCCTATGTTGGCTTGACTGGCGAGCATGTTTTTGATGTATCTCATCCCAATATTGCTGCCGTAGTAATTTCGTTTAGTAAGCCATACGGTGTTTTTCGCCTGCGTTTGGGCGGATTCATCTTTACCCGTGAAGAGCTGCCGACCTTTTATGGCAGTAAATGGTTTAAAGACTGTGAGCGCCTTTTACAAGCTCTGGCTCTGGCAGAAACAATTGGTCCCAATTACTTCTACTCTCGCTATAAGCCCGTACAAGACGCCATTGTTGCTGCCTTGAACGCTAAGTTTGAATTGGGTCTAGTGGCGAGCGATGTCTTGCTATTGGCTGAGCTTAAGGGAGAAGATGCGGCGCTACTTTCCGATGAGAAGAGGGAACTGATTGCACCTTTTCGCCGTGGTGAAGACTATCGCTTCTGCCTCACCCCATATTTTGAACAGGCCGAAGCCCAAGGCTTTGTGCCTGAGTTTTACGCCCGTACCCAAGGCTCTAACTTTGCTGTTCAGTCGGTTGATGAAAGTGGCGATAAGTGTAAGGAAGAAGACTTTCCTTGTCGTGTCTGGTTGCGACAGCACTATGATGAGCTACCGGTGAGTGAATGGGTAGCAGTCAACCTCGATGGGCTGGTGGATCATGACCCTGACCTCTTGAAGCTAGTAGACAAAGTGATTGACCGCGGCCTGAGAGGGGTTGAGCTGACATACACTTTTACTGCACCCACAGGCCTAAAAGTGACCTGGTCGATTGCGGCTCAGTAGAGCTGCTTTCGCTTTTTCTTATTAGTCTTTCCCTTCAACCTCTAAGGTTTCAATTATGGACGTTCTTTTACTGGTACTGTTTTTTGGCAGTATCTTTGGCTTAGGCAGAATTCTCCCTTGCGACTGGGCTGGAACATTCACTTCCCGCCGCACCGTCTTCGAGAGTTGGGCTGCTCAGTCTCGACTATACATATTTGGTCTGCCGCTGGTTCTTGCCATTAGTATTACTTTGCTGGGAAAGCTTACAGGCAATGCACAACTGGTCACACAGACCCTTGGCAGTGGTTTCATTGGCTTCATTCTCTTCTCAATGTTCCTCAGCGGTGCTAGGGTGGCTCATGTGCGCCTTGGTATTAAAATGGCCTTCCTTACCTGTGTTTTTGGTTTGATTTTTTCATTTCTCCTTAATTAGGCTTACCTAAATCAGTCAAGTGCTTGCTACCAGGGACGGTGGCAGCTTGCTGATTGTGGAGATGTCTATGGTGAAACCTTCTTTTTTCTTGTCGCTATAGCTCTTATATGCCGTAGTGCACTACCCCATAATTACTAAAGATTTTTTCTTGTTGTTGATGAACCGACGGACACATCTTCGCCACAAAGAATAGGTAATCTGCTCACCATGAAGCAGCTTCGCCATTGCAGGACCTGAGGTATTGGTGCGGCCTTCATTCTAGAGCCGGGTGAGCGGGAGCGATTAATGTTGCCGATCTACTCTGGATTTTTTCAATAGTTATCCAATTCTGCAGGAGTTTGTCATGCCCCAAGATGTTAGTGAAGTCGCAGAGAAAACAGTCAAGAAAGCAGATCTAACCGAGGGCGCCGATGCAGCATATCAAAACCTCAAGAGCGATCTAGAGGCTACGAGAGCAAAAATGGCTCCAAGCGACTATGCAGCTTATGTAGGAAGGGTCGCGGAAGTATTACAAGAGAATGGCACCATACCAGCGCTGTCTATCCAGTGGGCTGAGGATGTTCTTAGTGCCACACCAGCAAAAGAGGGTTTAACAAGGCAAGATCTAAACGACCGCCAGCGAAATGCTACAGCTGATAAAGCTCTCGTTCTAGATGGTGCGTTTGCCCGTGGTATTCAGACTAGTTTCGATTTTCTCAAGACTCAAAACATTGATAGAACTCCAGGCTCAAAAGTAGAAAAAGACATAATTACCTCCGCAGATCTCGAGATGTTCAAGCGTAAAGGGGCCGAGCAAGCAGAACATGTGCGGTGGTGGAAGGCGAAACTTTACGAGGCAGATCAAACTCCTGAGTGGCTGCAGCATAGAGCTGCCCCTTGAAATATTCATGGTTGCAGACCTCTCAGTTTCTGCAAGAATCTGCCAAGGGAAAAATTGATTTAGATACACTAGAAAGTAGCTGTTCATTTACGTGCTACTGTGCTCTCGAGGAAAGACCTTGTTGCCGGTCAGTCGGCTGCTCATTCAGAAAGCGCTTGTTTGCATCAGGCACCTTTCCGGCTTGCGCAAGCTTGATCTTAACTACTGTAGCAATCTACCTGCCCAGTTGCTGAATCTCAAGTGCGTCCATGCAAAGGCCAGTAAATACTGAAGAGCGCTCTACTGCTTGTCTGTACAGCTTTGAGAGCGTTTGCTGAGCTAGTTTCGACGGATATTCCGTCGGTTGTAATTGCTTGTGTCGCTTACCATCAGTGATCTTTTATCTCCGACTTTGCCTAAAGCCTGGTATCACGCGTGGTGCTGGGTCGCTTGCTTAGTCTGCGGTTTTAAGTAGCCTCTAGTCCTGTTGTGACCGAACTGTGGCCGTTCTGTGGCGAAAATAATGCTTGCCAAAAATGCACAGCGAATGTATTGTCATGGAGTGAGTTGCATCTGACTTCAACTCAATAAAATTCAAAGTTCCACGGGGGTGGCAGAGTAAGCAGCTGAGGCAACTTGGCTGTTTTATTCTTTCAGGAGTCATATTAAGTAGCCTGTATAGATATCGCGAGTGCAGTATGCCGCAGTTCAAGGGCCAATCTAATGACTCAGCATACAGCCAGGGGCAACCTGATAATGTTTTGCCGGAAACATCTAAAAGATTGTATAGAGAATCCGAGATGATTGGCTTAGGTGTCGGTCGCGCTCTGGTTGACACTGCTAAGCATCCACTAGATAAGTTGCCTGAGCTTACTACATCGCTAGTCATGGGTTTAGCTTTGGGTGCCGCTAGTCGTTTGGGTGCCCCAGGAAGGTTGGTGGCTGCTGGTGTTGGTACAGCTATGGCTACTAAGTTCGCCTATGATGAATTGACAGGAAAGCGCTGGACTCAGTTTGGTAGTGCGGTGAAAGACACCTGGCACTCCGAAGCTAATTTGGAGCGTAATATCGATATTACTAAAAATAGTCTTGGTTCCTTTATTGTAGATAGCGGTATTGGCGCTGTTGGTATGAAGTTTGGTTCTTTAGCAGCGTTGCGTTTTGCTCCTCCGGCTCAGCTTGTTAAAGGTGCCTTGAACCGGGCTGATTCTGACGGTGGCACAGCTATTCGCAGCCTGCAAAATCGCTGGGAAAACCCAGTAGTGTTGCAGAAACAAGCCGCCGGTAGAATTGAGCTTATCAGCCACACAGAACCAGCTGCTAAGGGGGCTGCCAGTGGTGATTTGATCAGAGTTGCCAAAGCGGCGGATGGAGAGGTTTTGATTGCCGCCATGGATGTTGAGGGGCACGGTCTAAACGCCGCTCGGAAGGCTGTTACTGTTCATGCTGCTATTGATAAAGTGCTTCCTCAAACAGGCCATAAAAGTGCCAGTGACATATTGGCTATGATCGATCAAAAATTAAGTACCAAAGATGAGCTGTCAGTTACAGCGGCTATGCTTAAGTATGATCCGGTTACTGGCAAGTTGCAGACCGCTACAGCCAGTTCTGAGTTTGCTTTTGTTGTTCGTTCTAATGGTGTAGTGAAGCAACTTGATGCCGAAGTGGGTGGTTTAGGTTTGGGTACCGACATGTATGGCAGTTTCCCTCGAGGCAATGAAGTTATTAAACTCGGTAAGGGCGATACTGTTGTATTGGCAAGTGATGGTGCTTTTGATCGCTTTGGCTATGGTAAGGTCCAGGCATTTCAGCAGTTTTTAGAGAAGACTGGTCCTAAGCCAGAACAGATTCGCCAGGGGATTCTCAATCAGCCTAAGCCTGAAGCTGGTGCTGACGACATGAGCTTTATTATCTTCCGGCCTATCGAGTGATTGCCATCCAAGTAAATTTTTTTTGCCGAGATAACTGTCTCTTTTGCTTTGATATAAGCGTTCTGTTTTCACTTGGATTAGTCGAGTCATGATTTCTTGCTAAGTCTCTTTAGATGAGCGTCAGAAGAGGGTTTTAAGAGAAATAATTCTAGCTCTTCTTGCTTTTGGGTGGTATCACTGGTGATTGCCAAAAGGTTAAAATTTTCTACCGTTGACAAGAGCACATTAGAGTTCAATAATTAGGTTGGTCTAAGAAGTAAGCACCACATTTGATATCACGCGTTTGCAAGCTTTTGACTTCGTGCGTGATGTAACTCTGCTGCCAATAGTCAGATCTTCGCACTGCCACTTTAGCTAGTGTCGGTAGATTTGCTCTGATTTGGCTTGGAAATGAGCGAATGAATCTAAACTCTGGAGGAACGGCAAATGCAAAGAAACCATCGTGCAACCAGCCCAAAAGCTCGTTTGATTGATGCCCGGGAAGAGAGTTTTAGCCTACCTAATAATACAACTGCTTTGAGAAATGCCAGCGATGAAAATATACTGCTCCTGGATTTAGACAATACTCTTACTGATACTCGGCGCTGGTTTGCCGATTTCATTCTTGGAGCTACGGCCGAATTGGCCAGTGCTATGCGGGCGCCGACTAGTTTAATCAATAATCTCTTTGCTGAAGTGGCGACAACTACAACATTGCATGAGTATGGATTTGCCGTTGAAGAGATTGCTTGCCGTTTGAAGTTACATCGCTCACTGTCGTACAAGAAGATTGAGGAGATGTCAGAACAGTTCTGGCGGTCTTTTGCAGCGGCTCATCAAAAGATAGAAGTATATGAAGGTGTGCACGAGACTCTGGCACAGATTCGCAGTCAGCACAACGACTTAAAAATCGTTGTACTGACTGATTCACCCGAATGGGTCGCCCTTGAGCGACTTTCGCTGACGGGCTTACTGCCGCTAGTTCACGGCTTAGTGGCGATCCGCACGGAAGATCCAAAATTGCGACAGCGCGGTTATCGCGACTGTATCAAAAGCGCTCGACGACGAATCGAGGCAGCGCAAGAGAAGGTAAATAAGCAACATCTGCTGCTCAACATGTCGATTCCTTCTGCCTTCGCTAAGCCAAGTTCTGCTGGCATAGAATTGATTGCCAAACGATTGGGTGTGGTTTCGGGTCAAATCATAATTTGTGGAGACAAAGATAGCAAAGAAGGTCTTGCTGCAGCTCAATGGCGTAAGAAATCACATCTTCATGTAAATGAGGATAGACCAATTCATTTTGTTCGTGCTAATTATGGCAATCATGATCTTGATCACTCCCGCTATCTTGAACTGGCATCGCACATTCCTTCACTTTCTGGCAGCAAAAGCAAAGATATTCCAGCAGTGCCTGTCTTAAGCTCACTCGATTGCTTCGAACAGTTGAATGCCGTGATCGCTGACACTTTAGTTGGCACCAAGCGCAGGCATGCAGTAGCCTGATTTTTATTCAAGGTAGTAAACGGATTAGCGAGCAAGTGGTAACTTCACTTGCTCGTTGCTCTTGTGGTAACTGGTAGCTGATAGACAACACTGATACAAGCGTGAGTCGCAGAGCTGATTCGTGTTCTAACTGTGGCTGATTTGTGGCGGAAAAAGCTTTATTTGTCAAATTGTGTTTGCAATTGTATGGTCATGCATAGCACGTACAGCAACTATCTCGGAATTGGTGCGAAAATGCCTTACGATCGAATTGAGAGCATTGATAACAAAAAGAGTCTGAGTGATAGTCACACCTTAAGCGGGCAGTCCTTAACAGCTGAAGCATATGATTTTGCAAAAAGACTGCTCAAATAGCTGAAGAACACCCTGTTGAAGCCACATTAGTGGGCGCGGGTGTTATCGCATCAGTAGCGCTTGTCTTAGCTACAAGAGGTAAAACTGCAGACTCAATTCTTTCTGCCAGTGGAAGCCTGCCGCTGCGCTGTAGAGATGTAAAACTGTCTTTGGTGCCAAAAGATATTGCGCCCCTACCAATTGCTAGGGAATCAAAACCATTTGGATTTTTCAGCGCCTTTAAGAAAAAGGACGATGGACTGCCTCAATACATAAGTCTGGATGGTCTTCTACCTCAGAGAAATGAGCGAATTTTACGCGGCCAGTCGAGAATATTTGGGTTCGATAGCGATTTTAAGCCGTGCTTAGAAATTGATGATAGACCAACAATATTGATGCAGGTTGGCCTGTCTAAGAATGGCTCACTGGAATTGCAGTCGATGACAGCCGGTCGACCATTGCATGGGCAAACAACCAAGATGCATTTAGATGGTGGCAATGAAAGACGCTGGAATACGAGTTACAATTTGCCATTTGGAAAGTCTCACTCAGTTACACTGCGCGACGCTGGCAAAGATGACTACATGTGGACTTCCGTAGCAGATCATCGTTTTGGCGCTATGCTCTCGCCTAGAGCACCAGCAAGAGGGCAATGGGCCTTGGAATTTCAGCATTACAAGGAAGGGCGAAATTCTATCATTACTACCAATATGTATCCGGCATAGATAATATTGCTATTTGAACTGAGTTTGGGCCGGACTTTAGAGTGTGGCTATACGTCGCTTGAAGTGTCTCTTTTGCTTTCGCGAAAGTGGCTGTAGTGCAGTAGCTTTCTCAGATGTGAGTATTTGTAAGCGCCCTAAAATAGGGCGTTTCGGACGCCTTATTTTAGCTAATTCGATAAGTGTAGTTGTAAGTAGAACTGCTATTTTCGTATCGTTCTTGTATTCGTTCAACTTCCTTCTCTCAGAGTTTATAAAGCACACCTGTCAAAATCTCAAAGTGCTAATTACAGCTTTTGTCTTCGCCTATAGGCGTTTCGTACAGGCACTGCTGAGAGCCGAGAGCATTTGGTCAACGAATAAATCTACGAATCATGTCTGTTGCTGCTGCCTATCTCTGGCTAAACAGGCTCTTGATTCAACACAACCCTTTTTGCCCTCGTTCTAGGGCCTTCGCTTTTGGAGCACAATCATGAGTATTAGTAAAAATCAAATCTATACAGGCACAGTAACTAAAAAAACCGAGTTCGGTGTTTTGGTCGCCCTTTCCGGTGAACGTCACGTTGGCCTTGTGCACGTGTCGCAGTTGACTGGTAACAGTGCCGACTTGCGCAACGCCAGACTTCGTTCGCTTGAGGTCGGTGCTGAGGTTTTTGTTGAAGTGTTGGATATTAAGAAAGAAGGACGGCTGACAAGACTGTCTCTTAGTGAAAAGACTGTGCACAATGCCCAGGTCATGCAGTACATCCCCTTGAATGAAGAAATCATCGGCGTTGTTACTAGTAAGAAAGAATACGGGGTCTTCATGGAGCTTTCTGGTTGGCATGTTTCGGGTCTGTTGCACGCAATGCGTATGGACGGTGAAACCCGCTATGAGAGAGATTCTATGCTCGACAGTCTTGAAGTTGGCGATCGCTTACCGGTGTTCGTCGTCGAAATCGAAATCGTTGATGGCAATCTGAAATTGACATTGAGTCAGTCTAAGCAAGGTGATGATTTTGAGGTGGTTGCCACTGGCACTGATGAAAACTGTGCTGAGGTGGAGATCGATTTAGCTAGATAAGTCTGCTGGTCAAATCAGAGCTTGGTTATTTCGGCGACGTTTTGGTCGCCGAAGTTCCCGTTCATCAATGAACCCTAGAACCGTTTAGTTCTAGTCACAAATTGGAAGCACCCTATGGAAACCGAAAACAGAACGAGCATTTTTAGCTCGTCTCTTTGGCTCAGTGTATTAGCGCTGGCCAAACCATTCTTTTATTCCCGCGAAAAATCAGAGGTCACTATTCCGCTGATTGGCTTTAAGTTTGCAGTGCAAACCCGCATAAAAGCATGGACGCTAGTTGTTTTGCTTGTTGCCTTTTTGATTGGTGTGAGCAAAATGAATGCCATGATCAATGGAGCCTATGGTAATTTTCAAAACGCTTTACCTGATGCGGCTAAAGACGGCAGCTTGGCCGATGTTGCCTGGAGTAATCTTTGGATCTTGGCTAAGATTTTTATCTTTGCCGCTCCAGTAGTGGTTTTTTATGCTTGGCTGCGCAGTTTGCTCGGCATTGTTTGGCGGCAGTGGTTGACTGAGGACATTCTCAAACAGTATTTCAGCAACCGCAATTATTACCGCATTGCTAGTTCTTCACTGGTAGAGAACCCGGACGAACGTATCGCTAACGACGTTGACGGCTTTGTTACCGGGGCAGTTACCCTGGTTTTATCTCTGCTTGATGCCATTGTCACTCTCTTTTTCTTCACTCAGATTCTCTGGGGCTTGTCTGGCTCACTGACTGCGATTTCGATTTTATACGCTACTTTTGGTAGCTTGATTTCGATCTGGTTGTCGGTGAAGTTGATTGGCCTAAAATACAATCAAACCCGCTTAGAAGCTGACTATCGCTTTAGCCTAATCAATGTGCGCAACAACGTTGAGCCTATTGCTTTTTACCAGGGCGAACAGGCCGAGTGGAAGCAGCTTTTAAAGCGCTTTCATGCTGCCATTAAAAACAACATGAGTTTGATTGGCTACCAGCGCCAAGTCAGTCTGTTTACCACCTGGTTTGACTATTTTGTGGCAATAGTTCCTTTCGCTGTGATTTTACCTGTTTATTTGCGCGGTGATTTGCAGATTGGTGCTTTTACCCAAGCCAACATGGCCTTTGGACAGGTGCTGGCAGCTCTTTCGCTGTTGGTCTCGCAAATTGGCACAATCAGTACTTTTGCTGCCAACGTCAAGCGTGTTACTGGTCTTTTGGATGCTGTAAATTCTGAAGACTTGGCTGACAGCGTGGGTCATACGGCTATCGTCACCACTTTTGCTGATAAAATCGCCCTTGATTCAGTAACGGTGAGAACCCCTGATTACAAACGGTTGTTGGTAGAAGGTCTGTCGTTAGAGGTACCAAGCGGCACTGGCATTATTATTAAAGGACCAAGTGGCGTTGGCAAAAGCTCTATTTTGCGTGCTATGGCTGGTCTCTGGCGTGCTGGTGCGGGTACGATAACTCGTCCTCAGCTTGGCTCGGTAATGGGTTCGGTCATGTTCCTTTCTCAAGCTCCATACATGAGTTTGGGTAGTTTACGCGACCAGCTGCTCTATCCTCACGTGCGCAGCGATCTTTCTGACGATGATTTGATTGCCGCTCTTAAACAGGCCAATGTCGGATTTTTGGCTACTCGCTATCCTGGTGGTCTTGATGGCTTTCCTGGTGAAGGCCAATCTGATGGGGAGCTAAGCGAACTAGCGGTCGTTCGGCCTTGGAGTAGTGAACTGTCACCTGGTGAGCAGCAGCGTTTGGCTTTTGCGCGCTTTTTGCTGGCTAAGCCTAAGTATGTTTTCCTCGATGAAGCGACAAGTGCTCTTGGATTGGCTGATGAAGAGTTGCTCTATCGCACTCTGCAAGCCAGCGGTGCTACTTACGTTTCGGTTGGCCATCGTCCCTCGTTAGACGCTTTCCATCAACAGTCTCTGACTTTGTTGGGAGAAGGGCTTTGGCAATTGTCTGCTAGCTAATTGCTGGCAGTGTTTGCAACATGTTTATTCTTGCTCCTCGGGGCAAGAGGAGAATTTTATGAACCTCAATTTTTCTGCTTCTACCATAGAAGCGCGCTACGTCGTCTTTGGCGGAGCGCTTATATTAGTCGCTGTCAACCTTTTCAAGATTGGCCTTTTTCTTGGCCTGTTTGCTGTCACTGTTCCCCTTGCCTGGCAGTGGGTACTGTTGCGCTTGAGCAAGACAAATACTCTGTCAGGCTTCGCTCACTCAGAAGACACCGCTGAATACAGTCGTTCGCAGTTGATGACAATCGCACTTTGTATGAGTGTTGCTGTTTTGGTGGCGCCTGTATTTGTCTTTTTTGGCGAGGCATTGAATGATTTCTTTGGTGCTTTGGCAGGTGGTGACTTGCTCACCTATTTTATTTTGCGCGCTGGGGCTGTTGAAGAACTCTTGAAGTTCTCGGCTGTTCTCATCGTGGTTAAGTATTTAGCACCTCGCTCTGTCGTTCGGCCGGCCGATGGTATTGTGCTGGGCTGTGCTGCTGCACTGGGTTTTGCCGTTTACGAGAACTTCTTCCACAATCTGTTCTTGGTAGACGCTCAAGGTGGGTTCCAGGCTTTTCTGCTTGGTACTTTCATTCGAGTGCCAATTCATGCTCTATACGGCGCCATCTGGGGGGCCGCCTTTGGCATTTCTAGATTCTTACCGCCGCCCCAACGTTATGTTGTGCTCTGCACTGGTTTGGCTAGTTCCATGTTTGTGCATGGACTTTGGGACACAATGGCTCAGTCAAAAACGCTATTTGTTTTCGCTTTGATGCTGCTGCTCTACGCCTCTCTCTGGTACGGCTACATAAAGCTATGGAGCCGGGTCAATGCAATCGAAGTTGTTAGCGGAGCCAATCATGAATAAGTTTGGTGTTTATTGGGAGAAGCGTCCTCCAACTGCAGTGACGATAGTTGCTGTTGTGTTACTGGCGTCAATTATCTCGGCCAAGATATTTGGTTTGGTCTCGACCCTACTAATACTAAGTGCCTTGATTACCTTGCATGAGTTCGGGCATTGGATAATTGCTCGGATTTCAGGTATAGCTGTACCAGTTTTTTCGGTTGGTTTAGGTAGTGCCAATCAGGTAAAGGTTATGGGGCGGGCTTTTGGCACTGAGTTTCAGCTCAGACCTTTTCCTGTGGGTGGTTTTATCAAACCCGATGATCAGTCGTTTGCTCGCGCTTCGTTTGCTGGTCGCGCCGCTACTTTAGCTGCAGGACCAGCGATGAATTTACTGGTTCCAGTTGTGCTCTTCTTCTTGCTTTTCGTTATGAAAGGCGTACCTGATATTGCTGTTAAGGATGTCTACCTCGCAGACCTTTCTAGTAGCGTTTCCACTGCTGCGACAGCTGGTCTGGAGAAAGGAGACATAATTTTGGCTGTCGAGGGCGTACAAATAGAGAAGCCAGAGCAGGTTGTGCGCCTATTGGATGAATACAAATTGCAGACCGTCAATTTGCTTGTTAATCACCTGGGTCGAACTAAGACGGTCACTCTTGTTCCTAACTCGGATGGCAAAATAGGCATAGTTTTGGGGGTGCATACCGAGCAAGTATTTAAAGAGGTTAGCGCTGGTGGTGCGGTTGTTGAGGCTTTCTCCCAAACTGCGAGTCTGACTGAGCAAACTCTAGCTATGTATGGCCAGTTGTTTCAAGGCGAAAACCTCAGCCATGTGAGCAGTGTCGTTGGCATCGTCAGCGAAGGTGGAAAGCAGGTGAATAGTGGCTTGGTAGCAAGTGTTTCCTTTGCTGCGATGCTAAGCATTGCTCTTGCTGTACTCAACCTTTTGCCCCTGCCTATTTTAGACGGCGGTCAGCTTGTGCTTTTGGCCTTAGAGAGATATCGAGGACGGCCACTTTCTGCTACCGTGAGCGGCTACTTGGTAGGCGCTACTGTGGTGTTCTTTATCGGCCTGTTCTTTCTGGCACTCTATAACGACTTGCTTTCCATGGTGGGTAGCTTTTGGGCTGTGCCTTTCATGGTCGCTGTCTTTTGTGCGCTTTTCTATTTCTCGTTGCCATTCTTGGCCCGGTTTAGAGCGTCCAAGTCTTAGCCGCTACTTAAATTAAACGGTGAGTTGAGCTGACTAAATCTCGCTCAGCTCATCTCTGTTAACTCGTAATCGACCACGTCGGCGGCTGTTGAAGACTTGCTGCGTGGTCGTTGTTTTGCGCTGGTCTAAAAAAGTTTGGTCTAGCGTAGGGAGGCTTAAAATGAAAGTCTATTTTTTTACACTAGGGCTTAGAGATGGTCCTATTGCTCGGCTTATTGCCGCAATCGAGCAGAAATTTGTTTGGCAGTACGCGCAACGCTGTCTTACCAGTGGATTTCTGCCAGTCGCCTTCCTGCCGCTGCAGTTTATCGGCAGGTTGTTGGCTAAGCTCTGGATCTTTATTCAGGTAGGTCGCGTAAAAGTTGTCGGTAGGGAGCATTTAGATAGTGGTGGTCGTTTGGTTTTTTGCGCTAATCACGTCAGCATGTTTGACCCCATTCTTATCTACTCGATACTGAAATGCTACCCCCGCTATATGACTGCCATTGAAGAAATGACTGGCCTCGGCGGTCTCAGGGCTGTATTTATGGGCGCCTGCGGCTCTTTTGCTGTAGATCGCTCTAAGGGCAAGACCGTGATTGAGCCTGCTATGAACGTGCTGCTTAGTGGCGATTCTCTGGTCATTTTTCCTGAAGGAAGAATTGGTTTCAATGGCGAGTACAAGCTGGGTTCGGCGATTATTGCCCTTGGTGCGGCGGCAAAGTTACCGAAGCAAGAGCGAGTTGGTATTGTACCAATTCATCTTTCTTTTAATGGCTATCATTCTGAAACGGCAAAAGGACCTTACGGTTCGATGAAATTCAATTGGCGCCATGGTGTCACTGTGACAGCTGGTGCGCCTATTTGGCTTGACTCTAGTGCAAAGGTTAGCCCAGAGGAGCTGACTGCGATGGTTCGTCATCAGATTGTTGATCAGTTGGCTCCTCGTGATCTTAATTCAACTGGAAACCTCGTTGTCATCTAACTGAGTCTTCGCTAACGGAGTACTTTCTTTTGATTATCAATAGTGACATTAGAGAAGGAGGATGAGTAGCTGCAAGCTTTCTCTTCCTTCTCCGGACTAGTAAGAGACTTAGTCTTGCCAATCTAAAAAAAATGGATGGTTTAACTATAAGGCCGAGTAGAGAGAAAGAGTTTTTTTATATGATTATTGGGTAGCTAGAAGGCCAGCCTGAGCCGGCTTTCTAGCTAGCTGAAATGGAGATCTACGCAGGTTTTTTACCTGTGTAATAAGAGAGCGGACGATACAGCTTGTTATTGCTAGTTTGCTCTCTGATGTGCTCGCCCCAGCCAATCATGCGACTGGCGCAGAAGGTCGAACTGTAGAGCCTGCGAGGAATGCCAACGTGTTCTAGCACTACCGCTGTCCAGAACTCAACGTTGACGCGCAGGGTGCGGACTGGTTTGTTCTCGGCAATGGCTTTGGCTTGTTGCTTTTCAGCTAGAGCTTTTAGAATTGCTGCTTCGGTTGCCTTTGCCAGGTCGATGCGCGGTCCAGCTTGTCTTTCTGCGACCCGTTTTAAGGTCAAAGAGCGCGGATCATCGGTGCGATAAATGCGGTGGCCGAAACCCATAAAAAGATGCCCTGCTGCCATCTTCTCGCTTACCCAGTGATCGACATTGGCACAATCACCAATGCTGTCGAACATGTCTAAAACCGGTCCTGGTGCACCGCCATGCAGTGGGCCAGATAATGTGCCAATGGCAGCTGTAAGGGCCGCGCCAATGTCGGCACCGGTTGAAACAGTGACGCGGGCGCTAAATGTCGAAGCATTCAAGCCGTGGTCCATGGTCAAGATCAAGTAGGTTTCTAGGGCACGTAAATTAGCTTCAGTAGGTCGTTCACCGGTAATGCCCCAGAGGTATCTTTCGGCGTATCCACGGTTGCCAAATTTATATTTTGGTTTGCGGCCAGTATGCAGAACTTCCATAATTGCCGGAGTTAGAGCGCATAGGGTGATGATTTCTTCGCTTATTTCTGCCTGGTCGCGTTTCAACCAAGATTTGAAATTGCGGCCGTTGGCAATGGCTGAGAGGCTGCTGCGGAATGCTGACATTGGCTCGCCGCCACGTAGTTTGCGTACCAATTTGACTTCGTCGCTGGTTAAGTGACCTAGCTCTTCAATTTTGAAGCGAAAGTCAGATAACTCACAACAGCTGGGCAGGCGACCTTCTCGCAAAACAAACCAGACTTCTTCAAAGGTTTTTGTTTCAGCCAGTTCAACAGCATTGAAGCCATTGAATATTAGTTTGCCCTCTGTGCCCATTACTTCACTCAAGGTTGTATAGCAGGCATAGACGCCCTCTAGACCAGCAGGAAAGGTTGGGCTATTGGTGATAGTTGTATTGTTTTCGTTTGAAGTGCTCATGAGAGTTCTCCATAGTTTTTAGGTGGAAGGACCCGTCTCAAAATGGCAGCAGAGCGCGAGTCCTTATTGCCCTTAAGCAATGCGAGGAAGCGTTAGAGCGGCCGAAATTGGAGTGGGGAAAGCGAGAGTTTTTGTTTGTTGAAAGAATGCTCGGTGAAAAGTTGGTGAAGAAAGATAACTTGTCCTAGCACAGCCAGCAAAACAGACTCAAGACGGGCTACTGGCTTGCCTGGACGCTTTCGCTTTCATTTGTTGAGTCACTTTTAGCTAGCGTTATCGGTGAATTCGATTTTTCGCAGCTCTGACCTTGAAGTCGTTTACTCTTAGAGACTAGGCTGAGCTTCTTATATTCCGTCCCCTACTGTTTTGCCTGATAGTTTTTCTTTTAGACAGAATCAACCATTCAACTAACCAATCATCAACCGCTCAGTACCAGCAGCCTGCTTTATTTAGGTTGCCAGTGGAACAGCCTCAACCAAGGAACAACCATGTTCAAAGTATCAATTATTGGAGCCGGCTTCGTCGGCGCTACCGCTGGTCATTACATCGCCATGAAAAATTTGGCCGACGTTGTACTAGTCGACATTAACGAAGGTGCTGCTAAGGGTAAAGCATTAGATTTGCTTCAGACCGGGCCGATTACCTCTCACTGTTCAAACCTTTCAGGCGCCAGTGCCTATGAAACCACCGCCGGGTCAGATGTGGTCGTCATAACTGCAGGTATTCCCCGTAAAGAGGGAATGAGCCGCGACGAATTGCTAAAAATCAATGCCGGGATTGTCAGCAGTGCTGCCGAGCAAGCGGTGAAATTTTCACCAAACGCCATTTTTGTGGTTGTCACCAACCCGCTTGATGTGATGACCCAGCTAACCCAACAGGTTACTGGCTTACCGAGCGATCGCGTCATTGGCATGGCCGGTGTACTCGATAGCGGCCGTTTTCAGACCTTTATTGCTGCCGAGCTACGCACTAGCCCGGTAGATGTTAAAGCGATGGTTCTAGGGGGTCACGGCGACCTTATGGTGCCATTATTGCGTCACTCCTCAGTCAATGGAATTCCCGCCTTGGAGTTAATTCCTGAAGCTCGCCTGCAAGAGCTAGCGGTGCGCACTAGAGATGGTGGGGCTGAGATAGTCAGCTATTTGAAGTCTGGCAGTGCTTACTATGCACCTGGTGCTTCTGTTGCTCAAATGGTAGAGACAATTCTGCAAGATCAGAAGCGTTTGTTGCCATGCTCAGTTCTGGCCACTGGTCAATATGGCCTAAACAATGTCTATGTTGGTTTACCTGTTGTGCTTGGTCGCAACGGCGTGGAACGCATAGTCGAATTGCCGTTAGAAAGCTCTGAGTTGGCTGCTCTGCAAAAGTCAGCAGCAGCTATAGCGAAGAATGTGGCAACTATGAATGACCTGATTGGATGGGGGAAAGCAGCGGTAAGCGCGGCTGCTACTGAGCAGTCAGCTGTAGAGGTTTCTGCTCCTACACCGTCAGCCGCTGTTGCCGAGTCTAAAGAACCGGTGACAAAATGAAGAGCAGAGGCGACAGTCTCAAAATCGCCCGAGAGCAAGAATTTGATCTAGTTGTTGTTGGCGGAGGTATTGTCGGCGCCGGTGTTGCTCAAAATGCCGTCAGTCGAGGCTTGTCTGTTTTGCTGTTAGAAAAAGGCGATTTTGCTTCGGGCACTTCTAGCCGCACCACAAAGTTAATTCATGGCGGCTTGAGATATTTGGAGCAATTTCAATTCAGGCTCACTAGAGAGCTCTGTCATGAGCGCGGTCTGCTTGAGCAGCTTGCACCGCATATGATCAAAGATTTTTCGTTCATTTTGCCTGTCAGCAACGATAAGAAAGTATTTGGTTTGAAAGCTAGTCTCGGATTAACCATCTATGACTTACTTTCTGTCCACGCTCGTGGTGTGCGCAGGCATCAGCGTCTGAGTCGAGGAGATACGCTCAGGGCCGCACCCTCGCTCGACATCTCGCGCATTTATGGTGGTCTGCGTTTTCATGATTGCATCACTGACGATAGTCGCTTAGTAATGGAAGTGATCAAATCGGCCTGTTCTTTTGGTGCCATTGCAATTAATTATCTAGAAGCTACTGGCTTTCAAACCACGGAGGGGAATGCCCGAGTAGAGGCCGTTCTTTGTAGAGATGCGCTCACTGGCGACGAAACTGTTATTCGTTGTCGTTCTTGTGTAAATGCCACCGGCGTATGGTCCGATCAGTTGTTGAGTCAGGTAGACCCGACTTGGAGGCAGCGGGTTAAACCGGCAAAGGGCACCCACATCGTCTTGCCATTGTCGAGCTTTGAGACGACGACGGCGTTGTTTCTACCTACAGCAGATGGGCGCTATGTTTTTGTTGTGCCGTGGCAAAACTCCTTGATGGTCGGCACAACCGATATTAGTTACGACGGCCCTTTAGACAACCCTGTGGCAACTACTGAAGAGATCGACTATCTGCTCGCGGTGCTCAATTCATATCGCAATAATATCGGCGACAACGGAGTGGTTGAGCCGTTGACTCGGAGCGACGTCTTAGCCACGTGGACTGGTCTGAGGCCGCTAGTGGGTGAGCCGAATGACTCTGGTCAACCAGGTCAAACCTCAAATATTTCGCGCGAACATTTGTTGTTCGAAGGTCCAAGCGCAATTATCGGTTTGATTGGCGGGAAATTGACCAATTATCGAATGCTCTCCAGTCATGTGGTTGATATGGCCTTATCTCAGCTCATTGAGCGGGATCAATCATATATTGCTTTGCCCAAGAGTAATACCAGTCACCTGATGTTGGGTGGTTGGATTGATCATGCTGATTTCCTTGCTAGAGCCGATTCGATTGCAGCAAAAGCGCAAGCGCTAGGGCTAGAGCCAACAACTGTTCAGCATTTATTGGCTACCTATGGCAAAGATGCTCTGGCGATTCTCGAGCTAGTTGAGCAAAATCACGAACTGGCAGAGCGCATCAACCAAGACTTTCCAGCGATATTAGCGGAGGTGCCCTATTGTCTCGATAGTGAAATGGCAACCACTTTAGATGACATATTATCCCGGCGTATTCGTCTGGGCTTTGTCAATCAGCAGCAATGTCTGCAATCGGCACCGAAAGTTGCCAATTTGATTTGCGCTCTCGGCCATTGGGACGGTCCGCGCTCGGCATCTGAAGTCGATCAATTTCAGCGAGGTCTTTTGGCCCAATTGGCACCACTGCTTTAACTTTAGGCTAGGAACGCTAAAGAAAACAAATTAGCTGCTTGCGGAAAGGACTCTGCGAGCAGCGCTAACTAAAAAAAAGAGCCGTGTTGTACTACGCTCAGTAGCAATTATGTGATTGGTTTCTAGACTGCCACAGTTTGAACACAAGTCCGCCACAGAAATGCCCCAAAACCTGCGTAAATACCGGGTTTTGCTTTGCTTTCCTTTTCGTTATTGTTGACCCACTAGCGAGGAGCAATTAGCAATGCCTATCTTTGAAAACCGCATTCTTTCGAAGGCGCTCTCTGATGAGAACCAGTACGAGGCATCCACTAAACTTTCAACCCAAGCATTTGAATACACTGCTGTGGCCGCACTTGCAGCTACTACACTATTGATTGCTTCCAAGGGCCGTGTTTTGCCCGAGCTTGCTTTTGTTGGCGAGTCTGCTGCTAAAAGTGGCTTGCGCTCCTCACGAGTTCTCGGTAGAGAAGCCCTTGGCTTTGCTGATGACTTAGTTAAGCCAATGAAATTAGTTGCCGATGATGTAGCTAAAACCTTGAAGCCAGACGAAAAGCTTATGGCAAATATCGAACTAGGTGCTCGACCAGGTTGGCAATATGCTAATGGTGCAAAACCGTTAGAAGCGAAGCATCTTGGCTTCACTAGAGGTTGGCCAGTGGAAGGGGTTTCTGTCAACAATGAAGGCGTCAGTCTCTTCACTACAAAAAATCATCACTGGGTAAAAATTGGACCGTTCGACAAACCAACTGCGGGTACCAATGCTCTCGACGACTTGTTGAATACCTATATCACCAATGTTCGAACTGGTGCTAGTTCTGGTAAAGAGGTTTCGTCTATCGTTCTTAAGCGCGATACCGCCAGTGCTTATGGCACCGAATTGACTGGACGGTTAAAACCAATTGAATTTTGGCTATAGAGTTTTCTTGTAAAGCTCAGTTTGAACTTTAGCTTGCAACCAGATATTGTCTTATTGCATAGAAGTCTTTTGACAGGTTTGAAATCGGTCTATTACAGGCAGGTATCTGATCAATAGACTTGGCAGTTTAAGGCAGAGTGAAATGACCGTCTCCCGTGCGAAAGTTTTGACCTTTTCTTTTGGGTTGTTGTTGTCGGCTGCCTTCCTCCCTGGTATCGCTTGCAATCAGTGCTTGCCAGCCAAGCAAAGTTTTGCCGCCAAGAACTACAAAGAAGCGGCACTCAAGTTCAAGGCCGTAGTTAAGGCTAATCCCGCTTGCATAGATGCCCGTTTGGGTGAAGCTGAGGCTTTGGGGCTTTCTAATAATCGTCCCGCGGCGCTTAAAGCGCTAACAGCAATTATTAGCTCTCAGCCCCGTTTGGCAAAAGCTTATGTGTTGCGTGGTATCGAATATGAAAACAGCAAAGAGCCCAACAAGGTAATTCGGGAGGCTAATTCAGCCCTTGCTATCAACCCGAAAATGGCCGAAGCCTATGCTCTTAGGGCAAGAGGCTATTACATGCTGGTTTTTACTTGCTTTGGTCAAGACAAAGATTTGACGAGAAAAGGCCTAGCTGATTTAGACAGAGCGATTCAGTTAGACCCGAAACTCGCTGTGGCTCACTTCAACAAAGGGGTGTGGCTGTTCGGTGAAAAGAAGTCTAAGGAAGCAATTGTCAGCTTAACCAAGGCCATCGAGTTGGCTCCATCTGAGTATAGTTATTTTAGTTATCGTGCTATAGCCTATGAAGAAACAGGGCAGGTCGACAAAGCGATAGAAGATCTTAGTGCTTTTATCAAGCTAAAACCACGGGAGATAAATGGCTTCAGAAGACGCGCCAATGCATATATGCAAAAAGGTGATGGAAAAAGAGCACTAGAAGATCTCAATCATGCCATTGCTATTGCTCCTAAAGATTTCAAACTTAAGCGCAACAGAGGCGATCTATTGATGAAGCTCAAACGATACAAGGAAGCAATCGCTGATTTTAATGTTATTGCCAAAGCTAATTCTATGGACGATGAGGCCTTCAAAAGCTTGGGTGATGCTTACTTTGAGCTTGGTAACTACCAGAGCAGTTTGCAGAACTACAATGAAGCAATTAGTTTGCGCGATGATTCGCAGACTAATTACATGGCGAGAAGCCGTGTTTATCAAAGGCTGGGCAAGAATGCGCAAGCTCAGCTAGATATTCAAAAGGCCAAGAGTTGTTTAGGATCACCTGAGTCATAGGCGTTTCGAACGGGTCATTTCCTTTGTATGTCAGTCAGTAGCGCTGCTTTGACGACTATGACAGTTTTAATGCTTTTGATGAGACAGTGTGAGCTTTATTTTCGCGCTGGTTCGAAAAGCAGTACTATTGAGGCTTTCGCTCTTAGACTGCCATTGGTCTCTGCTAATGTCATTTTCTCGTAGTTGTACCACTGTGGGCGGTGCCTCCGCGCTAGTGGTACCACTGTGGTCTAGTAATTAGGTTGCCCCAAAATAGCCTCAGTAAAGCGTTCTGAGGGTTTCTGGCGCTGCAGTTGACCTGCTTTCTACCATCTTGTTGTGCTTCTATCTTGATTGCACCCTAAGGAAAGACTCTGATAGTACTAGTTATCTCTCTTTTACTTTTTTTGTTTAGGACTACCTAACTACAAATATTTGCCACGGCGGCTGACATGCAACTTCCTCTTCGACAACTCTGTTGTTTCGAGAATGGCTTTGTTTGTGGTTGGCCCTAGCGTGAATTGAGTCAGTGGAGAGATTTTCCGTCTAAATTTCAGAGAGCAACGGCGCTCAATGATCTTGTTTCCTTGAGGAGAAAAATATGTGCAACACCTGCGTAATTTGTCAGAGAGACATCAGTATGTTTATTGAGCTTGGTGGTCCAGCGGGCTTTCAGGCAACAAGTCCAGACTCTGGTCGCTTTGTCTGCAGCACTAAGTGCAACGATGCTTATTTCAAGCGTCAAGCAAATGAAATGACTGCGATGGCCGCATCTACTTCGCCTGTTTTAGTGTTTTTGCCTAGCGTTTAACCTGACTTCGAAATCAAGTCTTCCATAATTTCACCAAGCTTAAAAAGAGGTTTTATGTTTGATTCAATTATTTGCAGGTTTCGGCTCCTGTCTGTTTTTACTAGTCGAATAATACTTGCCTGTGTCTGTCACGTACCTATGAGCCAAAGAGCGCGAAGCATGCTCGGAGTGGTCCTGTGGGTAGTTGGAATAGGTCTGGGGATTTGGGTTGGAGATAAACCGTTTGCTTCGGCTGGGGCATGGGCTATGGTTGGGTTTTGGGCTGTGACTCTATGGCTTGCGGAGCGCACCTGTATTCGCCAATAGACTCGCTTAGGTTTGTCTAACAGCTAGTTACAGTCTTTTGAAACTTCTGTACCAGGGCCGAGATCTCTAGTACGTAAACAAACAGCGAGAAAATTTATGACAGCAATATTGCTTGTATGTGCCTTGGCGTGGCTCCTCCTTTCGCCAAGATTGGCTCCTTGTCTGTATATGAGGTTTTTGCTACGGCCAGACAAGAACTGTGGTTCACCAGAGGACAAGCAAAATCTGCATGCCCTTGGCGGTGAGGAAGTCTATTTCTCAAATGGAAAAGGCAAGCGTTTGCGTGGTTTCTATTTCGCCGGTGACCCGGAGAAATCAAAGTCACCTTCTTTTGTTCTTTACTCGATGGGGAATGATGGTGATATTGAGAAGCGAGCTTCAATACTGGCTGTATTGCTGAGAACCGGTGTCCCTTTATTCATTTATGAGTATTCCGGATTTGGTAAAAGCCAGGGCAAGCCCACCTTGAAGAATGCCATCAACGACTCGCAGGATGCTTTTGATTTTGTCGTTGAGCGCTTCAACAAAAAGTCTGACGAGATTGTCTTATACGGAGAGTCTCTAGGAGGAGCAATTTCAGCTCGCCTGTTGAGCAAACGTTCTGCTGGGGCACTAATTCTCAAGAGTTCCTTCTCTAGTTTGGCTCGCATCAGTCAGGAACTGTGTATTTGGTTGCGGATTTATCCGTCGATTCTGCTGCCCCTCATGGATACTGGCCAAAAGCTCCAATCAGTGGTTGTGCCTGTTCTAATAATTCATGGACATCTCGACCGCAAGATTAATTGGAGACACGCACTAACGCTGTACAACAACTGTCCTGCTAACCGGACCTTGCTCTGGCTGCCGAGCAGTCGCCATGCCTTCATGACTGAAGCAGACGAGGTCATATTTTTCAGCGGAGTATCTATGATGCTAGAAGTTGTCTCTAAGGCAAGAGCTATGATTCATGCCCATTGTCAGTACTATGACTTGCATGAAGCCGGTGAGCTGAAGGAGCCAGCCTTGCCTGCTGATTCCGCACCTTGTTTGCATTTGTATGTTGAAGACTACAGGCGCGCTGTTGGGTCGCTTTCATCTTTTGCTTCCTCGATTGATGGGCCGCAGAAGTTTTATAACCTGAGGTGAGCAGGCAGAACTGCTAAGTCCTGAGTAAATTTATTGCCTTCGATGCCATTGGTGTCGAAGGCTCATTTTTAAGGAGATTTGAGCGGCGCAGTTAGCGAGCTTTAGTCTCAAATTTTGGAGATTATTATGAACACTCAAATGGCACCACAAGAATTACCACGTCGTCGTCGCCTCGACCCTAGCGTTTCGAGCGATGCAGAGGTGGCTTTTGACGAGTTTTTAGATGCTAATTTTTTTGGTCAGCCTGAGGCCCGCTCACTACTGCGCAAAGCTTATGCCAGTTATCTTAACCCGCTGCGCGACAAGACCAAGCCGATTGCTTTTCTTGTCTTCGCTGGTGAGTCGCGTACTGGAAAGACTGAAGGCGCTCGCATGATACCGGCCTTCGTCCACAAAAATCGCTTTGCTTTACTGAAAATCAACTGCAGTGAGTACATGGACAAGCACAGTCTGTGGAACCTCAAAGGCTCTCCTCGTGGGCACATTTCTAATCAGGTAACAACTGATGAAAAGTATCATCTTGTGCCTAAAGATGAGAAGCATGGCTATGCTGAATTTATGAACCATAACTTGGAATGGTCTAAGCAAGGTTCAGATGTGCCTCTGTCTGTAGTTCTGTTGGACGAATGGGACAAAGCTTGCTTTGAGTTCAACCAACTGTTGTTGCAGGCTATGGATGATGGTCAGATCACTCTTGGTTCGGGCGAAGTCGTTGACTTTCGCAACACCATTTTTGTAGCCGCTTGTAACAGTGGTATGGAAGAGGTAGAGCGGGCAGAGTCTGGTGGTATTGGTTTTACTGCTAGTGAGGGTAAGCTTAGTGACGCTGAGGTAAGCAAAGTTGTTGATCGGGTCATTAAAGAGCGTACTCCTCCAGAGTTTCGCAACCGCTTGAAAGAGTTGGGTGGTATCGCTGTGTTTCAATCATTGACCGCAGAGATGATGAAACTTGTTGTTAGACGTGACTTCAAGGACATTCAGGAGTTGATCAATGCTTCGGGATACTTCTTTAGCCTGTCGGTAACTGAAGCGGCCATTGATGAAGTATTGCGTCAGGCGCTTGCAGGTAAGGGCAACTTGAGTAACGTTAAGTCGTTGATTACTAAGGAGATTCAGATTCCTCTGGGTATTGAGGCCACTAAACGCACCATTAAACCAGGCGATTCTGTCATTGTTGATGTTGAGTATCCAGAAGGCGCTGTAACAGCTGAAACAGTTGGCTCTGATGGCGTTGGCAACAAAATCTTTTTCTTTGAGATTGGTGATGCTTTGGGTCAGCCGACAACGGTTTCTGGCTTTGAGTCATTGCTGCGCTCACCTGCTGAAGCTGCTGCTAGCCCCACTCCATCGGATGAAGATTTGACTGATGAAGATAGGCAGATGCTTGCCTCTTTGTTCTCTATCGGCAATAGCAATTTAGTCGGTGCTCGCTCAATGTCGATGCTACTTATGGCTGTTGAAGGTGGTGTGCAAAGAGAGTCGCTTGGTTTTGGTTTCGCCGATCAGCTGAACAAGCTAGGTTTGATGCCGAAGACACCAGCGGCCTTTACTGACTTGCACAATTTGACTCTGCTTTCTGCCATGTCTTTGATTAAATCCCACGTCGAACTTTATCCTGAGTTGGCCCGTAGCTACACACTAGAAGTGAAGCAAGACAAAAGCTTCATGACTTTGGTGCGGGATTCGCAAGAGATAGTTAGCGAGTTAGTTACTCTGCTGGGTGTTCGCATTAAAGATACGAAGATGCACCACGAGTCGCCTTACACATACACTATGGAGGTTGAGGCTCTTCCTCAAGCCATTCTCATGGCACGTACTCGTTTTCCTAAACTAGGCATTAAGGCTGGCTAGTTCTTATTTGATTGGTTTTATAGAGCTAACGGCTCGTTCGAGGTATTTGTATGCGTGAAGATATGAAATTTGTTGTTTTGGATCGACCGCGTTTGAATCATGATTTTCGTATTTGCAAAGGTGAGCGAAGGAAGCTGCAGTGCGACTGGGAGACCCTTCCGCAGCGTGAATCAATGAAAGTGCACTGGCATTTTCATCGTCGCTACAAGGCTCAGCGCTTAGTTGGCAGAGTGGACCGTCGCAAAGAGTTCAATGACCATCTCGCACCGTTGAGACGTTTTCTCAAAACTCGACTGGGTAGCGATTGGAATGATCTCAACTCGGAGATTCGGCAAGAAGCCAGCACTCGAACAGTGTTGGGTTTTCACTTGATGCACCATTTCTGGCGTATGATTCGCCGAAATGTTTTTGTAGTAGATGGTGTTGTGTTTAGTAATCGCTGTCAGCAGCTTAGTTCTGGTACTTTCTTCATTGACCCAACGAGCAACAAACTGTGCTGCATCGGCAGTTAATTTTCAACCTTGCCAGAGGTACTCACTTAGTGTGCCTCTGGCTTCATTTATTCATTCATTTTGAGGAACTACTCATGAAAACGACAATTAAAAGAAATGCTGAGACCCTAATATTCTTGGCTGTGTTGCTGCTGTTGATTGGTGCTGTCTGGGCTCTGTTTGGGGACAATCTGCTTGCTGCTTTTTCGGTAGCAGCATTTGGCGGCGCCCTCCTTGCTTTGGTCGGTACAACTGAGGCGGAACTTCTCGACGATGTCTTCGCCTTGACCATGGATTCAGTCATCCTAAAACCTGAGTAAATCTTAGCTTCGTTCGGATTACAAATAGCGCTGTCGGCAGTGTCGACAGCGTATCTTTTGGCTTGATCTCAGGAGAGTAGGAATCTTTTTTTACCAAGCCGATAGTCGACCGGTCTACTTATTCGACCGATGACCGATCTGTAGCCATAATTCAGCAAGTAGGCTCTTTTAAACTTTTCGAATCGGTCCTGGGTACTGTGCCACCATTGCATCGGTTGTTAGTAAGGTAATGCCCTCAACTGTTGCCTGGGCAATTATGATGCGATCGAATGGATCTTTGTGGAGAGGCGGCAGGCTCGCAATAGAAACAGCATGTGCACTATTGATTGTCAGTTCTAGATAACCATTGTCTAGCAGGCCCCGTCGCAATACTCTTGCGTCCACCTGGAAATCGGAGCGGTCTAAGCCTTGCTTGATTGCTATTTCCCATAGGCTAGCGGCGCTGAAAAGCAGCTCGTTTAGCGGATCTTCTACTATTGTCCGCGTCTCTTTCGATAAACGCTTTGGAGAGCCTGCAACGCAGAGAAGTAGGTGTGTGTCCAACAATACTTTCATTTTTTAATCAGGTTTCTTTGTCTCAGCGCCGCCGAAAAGTAACTCAATTTCTTCGCTGCCCATACGGTCGAAATCGTCAGGAACCCTTATCTGTCCAGCCAAGAAACCGAGTCTTCTCACTTCATTTGCCACCGGTGAATCCAGCCGACAGACCTTGACCAACGGCTTCCCTGCCTTGGCAATGATAAACGAATCGCCCTTCAAAACCTGTTCTATCAAGCGAGAGAGCTGGGTTTTTGCTTGATGGATATTGATTATTTCCATGGTTGACCTGTTAAACTAAGTCTTATTAGTTTAGTTTACTTCTAAGGCGTCATTTAGGCAAATCTCCTTCGCACTGTTGTCTGAAGTAGGCTGCTTCTCTCTAGTCTGGGTGAGACAGTTTGAGGCTTTCTGTTTTCTGCGTCTTGAGATAGCCTATTGACCAGTGTTTTCAGTGTTTAGATTAAAATGAGCCTGTGCTAATTTGTGTTTCTTCGTATTATCACCACTCATGGTGCCAGCAGGCTGCTGCTATTTATTTTGGGGTACTAGCCCAAAAACCGCACGGTAAAGGCCTTTGGCTTCTTGCCTGTGCTGTGTTTGGGCCAGCGTAGTTGTCCTATTTTTCCTTGCTCTAAACAGTACGTCTTTGATAGCAATAGATATCTCTCTATTCTCTTTCGCGCAGCAAGGTACTTTAAACCTTTAACAACAGCCAATAAGGCCTATGTACAAATTTTTCGATGCAACTATGTTGCTTCGAGGACGGTCTTGTCTGGTTTTGTTTGCTGTGAAGAACGAATTGCAGAGGTAAAACAAAACAACCTAACTTAGAAAAGGAAACAGTTATGAAAAACATAAATGCACATGCAATTCAAAATCGCCAACTAGCAGCTCAAAAAGCGGCACTCATTGCTAGACTGAGCACACTCTTTGCCCAGGGCGGTGCACACGTTGAACCCCTTTCGGCTTTGCTGGAAGTTAAACTTGGCGGCAAACGGGTCGGTCATCACCACGTTGATTGTGCGTTAATCACTAGCGATCAGAAGACATATTACTTCTGCTTTGGATACAATCGAGTCAAAGAAGCCGAACATCCCTTCTTCATTTTGCTTAAAGACAACTGGTTTGATGGCACCAAGTTGATTGCTCAAGACGGTTGGTTTTACCAATCTCTCTCTGAAGTTATGAACATTCAGGGTGGCTTTTTCGGCCAGGGCATAACCGTCGCCATTAGCAACGTGCAAGTCGACAAAGCTGCTTGATTTAAGCTTGCGACATTTGGCCACTGCGGTGTTGTGGTGGCATAATCAGGCGCTGTGTTTGACAGGGAGTTTTGAATGCAGTGTTGACCATTGGGAAAATAGATGACGGTCAAGAGTATTAGAGCTAGTATCAGCAACCAGGAGTTTCCCGCTAAGAAAGAGGCTGTTTTGACTAAACTGAAAGCACTCTTTGCCAAGGCCGATGCTGATTTAGCGGTAGTATCTGCTACGGTCAAGCTCAGTCGTCGTATCGATGAAGAGGTGAAAGTTGTGGGCGCTTATCAGGTTGACTGCATTGTCAGCACTCCTGATGGCAAGACATACTATTTTACCTTTGGCTACGACCGTCGTCAGGAAGTGGAGAATCCTTTCTTCATCTGGCTGAACGACAGTTGGTTTGATGGAACAGAACTAATTGCCCAAGAACGTGCCCTCTATAGAGCGTTATCGCAGTCGATGGGACACCAAGGTCGCTTTGACGATCAGGGTATTGGTTTGAAAGTCAGTCAGTTGCAGCCAGTTTTGCCCGCCTGACCAAAGTCATAGAACAATTACTAGCGCCGGATTGCGTTGGTTTTCAATTTTCGTTAGCTGAAGGCACAGGGAGGTCGCCGTCAGCTTATTTGCGAGGAAAAGATATGAGTGAAATAAAAAATTATGGCACGGCATTGCCGGTTGAGCCAGGTGGTTCAAGCTGGAAAACGATTTTGTCTTTGGTTGTTGTCGTACTGCTTTTAGGTGCGGTTTACGCTACTACAACCCCAGAGTTTGCCGTTCTGCAGGCGCATTATGCTGTCAAGTCGAAATCTGTTGGTACCTTCGAGCGTGCCGTTGATGTCGATAGCGTTGCTCAAAATCTTGTTAGCGACATGGTTTCTACGCCTGTTTCAAACGCCCTAGGTGGTGGTGCTTTTGGCAACTGGGTGGCAAGCACGTTTGCTTCACTCTTTCAGTCAGATCTTGAAGCGGCAATTAAGAGCGAAATTCGCGATGCGGTCGCCGCTGGTTCGCTGGCTGATGATGTTCAAAACAGTCCCGGCAAGAGTGTTGGCTATAGCACTAACTTAGACGCCTTGAATAAACAATTGGGTTTTGATCGCTACCACTACACTGGTGTTGATAATTTTGCTAGAGAAGCTGTTGGCTCGAACTGGCTACTGACTCTCAACTTTCAGGACGATGAAGAGCACTACATCGGCGTTAAGGTTGAACTGGCAAGGGCAGATGGAGATTGGTTTTGGAAGATTGTTCGTATAAGTAATTTTTCCGATGTCTCCGTTGAATTGCTCAAGATTAAAACCAATGCGGTCAAAGATAGCCTTTAGCGCAAATCCACTAAATCCAGTTACATTTATCAGGAATACTTATGTCAACTTCCGACTATGAAATTATCACAGGCATTTTTGTCAGCATTTGCATAGCTGCAATTTACTTTTACTGGATGAAGTATGAGTTAAGAAAGCAATTCAGTGCCGAATTGAAGGCCACAGTAGAAAAACTGAAGCTTGCCAATGAAGCCTGTGCTGATGAATCGCAGTTTAGTAAATCAAGCAAGCTTCTAAGACAAGCAAATGACTGGATGCGTCAAATCAACGAATTTAGAGAAGAAGTTGATTTGCAGCAAAATATTGATGATTTGGTTGCTATTCGGCGGCAGCTTTATTTCATCAACAGAAACATCTATCTTGCCATGATTCCGCACCAAAAGAGCAATAAGGTCTTTTTTCTCATGGCCTAATTCGAGACCGAAGGTAATGCAGGACAGCTCAAGCATAAAGCTGACTGTTAAGTAAAACCTTGTAGAAACCTGGCTTGGCTGCCTGTTTAGGTAGTCAACGAATCAACTTATCTAGAGAGAGATTAAGATGAAAACTATCATTTCATTAAACAACGGTCGTTCAAAAATTCTGCATGGTCGCTTTGGTGGCTACGAGAAAGGCAGATGCAGAGAAGATGTCTTCCCTTCGCGCCGCCAGATTATTGAGCAAGAACTGGCTGCCGTGACTGCTTTGGAAATTGCTGAGTGCCAAGATAGTCTGCCTGAATTGCAAGGCCTTGAGTTTCATCCCCACGACCTTGGTCTGCCTAACTTGTCTTTAGTGCGCGCTCGTCTGGCTGAAGGTGACTTCCGCTCTGGCATTACTGAAGTGCTACAAGGCGCCCTTGGTGTTTCTCAGTTTCGTACCAATCGCATTCATTTTGAAGTGCCTGGTCGTCACCGCAATAATCGTGGCCAGCGTCTGGTGCTTCAACTGAAGCTTAATGAAAGTGGTGCGATTACTGCTGCTCACTACGGCTAAACATAGTCGTATTCGCTTTTAGGTAGCTTGCGACCCCTCAATCAATTTGGAGAATTTATGTACATAGATCCAGTGGCTATACTGGTTTTACTGGTGCTTGCTTTGGTAGTTCGGCAAGTGTTTTATCGAGTTACTCGTTGGTTTTCTAGCTTGGTCATCTTTTTCTTGATCATGGCGGTGCTTATGCCTCAGCAGACCAAAGGTTTGCTCGGTGGAGTTTTCTCGCTCTTGCGTGAGGCTTTTTACCGCATACTCTATGTGCTTGGCTGGAGCTAGGAAACCTGCGCTGAGCTTATCGCCACCACAGGGATGTGGTGGCACTTATCTATCTGTCAACGGATCAGCAGATATTTCAAATGAATTTACTTGCCTTTAGTCAGATGCATTTTGGCTATAGGGTTTTACTAATTGGAGAATAAAAATGTTCAAAGGCATAGTTTTTCAGGCTCTATGTGATGTTATTGCTGTATTCATAACAGCTAAATTCGGCACTGGTTGGGGCCTACTGGTAGTTTCCTTTGGCACCATAGTGGTGCTCTTTTGTTTTGCGTGCAACAGCCTCAGTCAAGAGGGTTCTGATGAAATTCCCTCCCGTACTGATATGGCAGGTGCTATTGCGCAAAAACAAGAAGCACAGTATCGATTTATAAAGCAGAATTTGTGCGATTATCTTAGAACCGCCTGTATTGACGGTAATGGCGAAGAAATTTTCCGCTGTTGCGGCTTTATTGATGCACGAGTTACTAACCGCTTAAAAGCTGAGTTCAAGGATAAAGGCTGGGGAATCGGAGCCAGGCACAGCCTTAATGGATATCATCAAGAGCAGACGATTTTCACCCTTACCAGAACTTACCCAACCCTTGATCAAGTTTCAGTTTGCGAGTAACTCATCTGAGTTTTGGCGGTTAAGAACTGCATGTTGATTGTGCGAACAACTTTCGCGCCACTGCAAGTTTTGCGCTGGCGTATTTTTCACAGCCGCTAGAGGCGCTCAGACTGGGCGCTTTTGGCATATTTAATTAGGAATTACTTATGGATACAACTCAAACGATGACTCAATTCCCCCAGTTTTTAATTGGCCTTGCAATAACTGTTGTTTTTGCGTGGCTGAGCTGGTGGATTGCTTTTGCAATCTCGAAGAAAAAGTGGAACCGATACGCTCTGGCTGAAGTGGAGGCTACGAAAATTCGCGATTCTATTGTTGCTATGCACAATTCTTTTAGGGGTAAGTACATGCCACCGGCTTTGCGTGAGCTATTGGCTGAATCCTGGAGTGATTTTAGTTCGCTTGCTCAACAGGCACACTCTGTTGATAGCAATGAAGAGCTGCTTGCCTTTACTGCTGCGGTCAATGATGTTCTAGAGAACATCAGAAAGCAGGCTTTAGTAGAACCGACAGCTGCCGACTGGGAGGCTGACAAGTTGGCGCTAGATCAAGAGTTGATCGAACTACAGCAACAGCATGAACAGTCCTTAGAGCACTTACAGAGTCAGTTTAATGATAAGAAAGCGCAGATTGCTCAAAGGATTGTCCAACTTGACGAACAGTGGGTTGCTAGTCTCGATTTAAATTGACAAATATCTTTGAATCGGACTCGCTTTTAAATGGCATAACATACTCTGGGGTTGCTTGTGCCTAACAGGTGAAATTTCGGGGGCAAGGAAGCTCCTGTTTTTCCGCTGAACTGAACCCTTTTAATCCAAATTTTTTTGATTTGCTTGCTAGTCGACTGGTCTATTAATCATGGGTGAAAAAAATAGCATGTCCCGGAAAATGACCTGCTCTTGTCTGAGCATCAGCTAGAAGAAGGCGAGAAGCTTCCTTGCTTCTCTGTTTTCAGTTTTAGCTATTGCACTACTTCATTAATGGGCTTCGACAAAGTAGCCTGTGCTTGGTGTTATTTCTGCCGCCAAAAGACTCGCATACCATCAAAGCAAATCGAGCCAATTGGTTCTCTGACGATGGTGGCAATGGGCTTGACGCCCGGGATAAACCGTTGCCAGAAGTGCTCGTAGCCTTGGCCTGTGCCAATGCGATTGAGTTTAACGCTGGTGTCGGGTAGAAGCTTCAGTAGAGCGCCTTTGTGCCTGGTGTAGTAAGCGCGGCAGTCTTCCGGATGCTGGTCAAAGTGTTCTTCATTCCAGTTGGTTTCAACTAGTAAATTAGCTTGGCCTGCAGGTTCTAGATTGAGTGAGGCGGTATTGTCATCGAGGCGCTCACCGTATTTGAATCTGATTAAAACTGCCTCTGTGTCTGAGTTGTCTTGCTCTAACTGCATCTGTCCGTTCTCGCTGATGAGAACTGCGTCTAACAGTCTGCCGCAAGAAAAACGATTGGGGCTGGTTATTAAGGCATCAGTGAGATTGAATCTCAATTCTTCTCTATCGCTTTGCTGATCAGCTGATTGCTTTGGCAGTGAGACGTAAGGACGGCCATTGGCAGGCATTTCAATGGCAATACCGACAATGATTTGGTCGGGGGTAACATCATAGAGTTCCAATCTGGTCTCCTGTTTGTTTTTGTTGAAGTATGGTCGGGAGCCGTTCTTCGCTCTATTTTTTCAGCAGACCATCCTGTTCGACCCGAATTGGCTTGCCCATATTGGCTTCAGCCTCTAACAGCATCAAGTCGACGGGGTCTAAAGTCTCTGTGCTTATTGCAGTGACTTTGGCGCTGCTTTGCTGTGCCAGATTGCGGAGAATACTGGCCAGCGATTGTGCCAATGCTACTTCCCCCACTGCTGAAAGAGCGCCTCCAGCTTGGACGTTGACAGACTGCACCATGCCATTTGTATTGCTGTCGTTTACTAAGAAAGTTCGTTTTTCTTCGCTGGTGGTGCCCAGTACCTGGTCAACCATTTCTCTGGCCGTTGCCTCAGTAATTGATGCATCGCCGCCCCTGATCTGGCCGATCAATGATTGGGTTACTGCTTCAATTTTGCTTTCTGTATACATCAGTTCGGGATGACCTTGGCCGATCAGTACGCTTTCTTTGGCTTGGGTTACGGCATTTTCTAGCGCCAGCATCAGGGCCTTAATGGCCGGTTGGTCACTGTGCCAAGTTGCCAGTTCGGTGTTGATTTGGCTCAATTGTTGCTCAAGGGCCAGCAGGTCAGCTGCACTGGTAGAGGCTACGAACGGCGCCTTGCTTTGGTGGCTATTCAGTAACCCTGAGAATCTTTGGTATTGCTCAGTCACCAGGTAAAAAGTCTCATCTGCTACCCCATAGTGTTCGGCGGCGATTATGGCCAAGCAGTCTTTCGCTAGAGTCCGAGCCGCATTGGATGAGAACAGTGCGGCGGCCAACCAGGACAAGTTTTCGTCGTCCGGTTCACTGCTCAAGTCAGTGAATAGCCGTTGAAAGAGTTCTATCATTGTGATTTGGTCTTCTAAATCACTTTTGAAGCGGCTTGCATTGGTGCTGTTGATGGTGTCTCTTTGGTTTTGGTTCATTCGTGTGCTCGGTTGGTTTGAATTGAGTTGCTTTTAAGTTGCTGTGGTGGCGACAGTCTGGGTGAAGACTCTTTCTATTTGGTACAGACCTGCCCCGTGTTTCTTGTTGGTGCGCTAGTGCGGTGGTAGCCTGAAAACTCTAACCAGCACGCGAAAATGATAATTCCAAACCAAATCAAATATGGAATTACCGTGTCGAAGAAGAACTTTTTAAACGCTTTCATTGTGCATATTCAGGTCGTTGCGAACCACCAATTGCTTCTTTATTTTTGCTGACATATATCTTCCTTCAGCTAGTGAGCACATCGGCTTCCCTGCCTGATGTGCTGTTGGTTTCTGTTACCGTTTACTGGCTTTTTTCACCGTGAAATTGTCCTTCTTCAGTTGAGCCTTTCAGTGCAGCCGTAGACGAGGTGCCACCGGTGATGGTCATCAACAAGTTGTCGAACCAGCCGGCGCCGACTTCGGCCTGGTGTTTCACTGCGGTATAACCTTGGTTTACCATGGCAAATTCTTCTTCTTGCAAACGCACATAGGCTGGCATGCCTTCGGCAGCGTATTCGCTGGCCAATTTGAACATGCTCAGGTTGATTGAGTGCCAGCCAGCCAAGGTAATGAAGTCGAATAAGTAGCCCATTTTTCCTAACTCATCCATGAAAGTGGCAATGGTGCCGTCGTCCAAATAGTCCTTCCAGTGAAAGGACGGAGAGCAGTTATAGGCTAAGATTTTGCCGGGGAACTGCGCATGAATGGCTTCGGCGAAGCGCTTCGCTTCTGCTAAGTTAGGGCGAGAACATTCGTACCAGATTACGTCAGCATAGGGGGCATAGGCCAAGCCGCGAGCGATCACCGATTCGATACCGCCTTTGACACGGAAGTAGCCTTCGCTGGTGCGTTCGCCTTTTAGGACTACATCGTTTTCTACCATTTGACCAGTAGTCGCATCTTTGACCATACCTCTGGCAGTGCGTTCACCGCTTAAGAAGGCGTGGTCACGAGGGTCGATATCAGAGGTTAGTAAGGTGGCGTCAAGGGCATCAGTGCGAGCAATGATTATTGTCGGAACATCCAAGACATCGGCGGCCATGCGAGCAGAAGCTAGAGTATTGATGAATTGGGAAGTCGGTACCAGCACTTTACCGCCCATGTGACCGCATTTTTTCTCAGCTGCTAGTTGGTCTTCAAAGTGCACACCAGAGGCCCCAGCTTCGATCATCATTTTCATTAGTTCGTAGGCTTGCAGTGGGCCACCAAAACCGGCTTCAGCATCGGCGACGATGGGCAAATAAGCATCGGCACCAGATTTGCCTTCTAGTTTCAAGATCTGGTCATGACGAGCTAGAGCATTGTTTAAGCGACGCACTACAGCCGGCACGCTGTTGGATGGGTAGAGACTTTGGTCAGGATAGGTGTGACCAGCTAAGTTGGCGTCAGCAGCTACTTGCCAGCCGCTTAAGTAGATTGCTTTTAATCCTGCTTTGGCCATTTGTACAGCCTGCGAGCCGTTTAATGCACCAAGTGCAATAACTTGCTCTCCATTTCTCAGCATGTTCCACAATTTGATTGCACCATGACGAGCGATGGTGCAATCAGCATTTACGGTTGGCCGCAAGCGCACTACGTCTTCATCTGAGTATGGCCGTTGAATACCTTCCCAGCGGCGGGCCATGGCATTTTGAGGAATGCAACCACCAAATGTGATTGTTGGTTCAGTAGTTGCCGGTTGAGTTTTGTCTTGTGTGGTCATGTGCGTACCTGATTGTGTTTGGTTAATGGGGTTGTCTTGAGCCGCGTTTTCGGCTTGCTCGTTTTCGTTGGTGAGTAGCACTTCGTAAGCTACGAGGGTTAAAAACTCTTCAAAGCGCTTTTTCAGTACTACCTGGTTCAATACACCCTCGGCCTGCATTAAGCGGGCTTGTAGGAGCGGCGAGGCTCCTTGCAGAAGGGTATTTAGTTCTTCTGTCAGGAAGGTGCGGTAAAGGTGACGGTTAAATGTGCGACCATCTTCAAGCTCGGTCTCATGATTGAGCCATTGCCACAACTGTGCCCGCGATATTTCGGCAGTGGCGGCATCTTCCATTAAGTTGTGAATAGCCACAGCGCCACGGCCCATAAGCCAGGCGGCTATGTATTGCAGGGTGACATTGATGTTGTTGCGGATGCCATTTTCAGTGACAGTGGTGGGAATATCTTCCAGTGAGATTAGACTTTCGGCGCTAATCTCCTCGGCAGGGACGTCGCTACAACCGCAGCTATTGCTAACAAAGGCCTTGTCTTTTTGATTGGCTTTAGCCTGTAATACCGAGACAAATTCTTGTTTCGCCACGGCGATCAGATCGGGATGCGCCACCCAGGTGCCATCGAAGCCCAGGGCTACTTCTCGGGCTTTGTCGCGTTTTACTTTGTCTAAGGCCTGAGCTGTTACAGTGGGGTCATTCTTATTGGGAATAAAGGCCGACATTCCCCCCATAGCATGAGCGCCACGACGATGGCAGATCTCTACTAGACGTTGACAGTAAGCCTTCATGAAGGGAACATCCATGGTGATCAGTGAGCGATCGGGTAACACCATGTCGCTATGGTTTTTTAAGCGCTTGATGAAGCTGAAAATATAGTCCCATCTCCCAGCATTTAAGCCAGCAGCATGCTCTTTTAGTTCAAAGAGAATTTCTTCCATTTGAAATGCTGCCATGATTGTTTCAATCAAGACAGTTGCTCTGATGGTGCCGCGGGCTATGCCCATGTAGTCTTGGGCGAAGTTGAAGACGTCATTCCAGTAACGAGCTTCGTGATCACTTTCAAGTTTTGGCAGATAGAAGTATGGTCCACTGCCGCGATCAATTAGTTCTTGAGCGTTGTGGAAGAAGAACAGACCGAAGTCAAAGAGACTGGCGGGAATGGGCTCGCCTTTGATCAAAAGATGTTTCTCAGACAAGTGCAGACCACGCGGTCTAACAATTAAGGTGGCCAGGGTATCGTTGAGCTTGTAAGTTTTACCAGCTGATGCGCTAAATTCTAAAGTTCGTCTGACAGCATGATAGAGATTGGCCTGGCCAGAAATCATGTTCAGCCAGGTAGGGCTCGAACTATCTTCAAAGTCGGCCATGAATACATCGGCACCGGGCGCTGAGTTAAGGGCATTGATGATCATTTTGGCGTCGACAGGGCCAGTGATTTCAACCAGTCTTTGTTCAAGATCGGCTGGACAACTAGCAACTTGCCAGTCTTGTTGATTGGACCACAGTTGTTTGCTTTTAAATTGAGGTAACTGTCCTTTGTCTAGTTTTCTTTGGCGCTTGCGACGACTGGCAATTAGTTCAGCTTGACGCTTGTGAAAGTTTTTGTGCAGAGCCGCTAGAAATGTCAGTGCTTCGTCAGAGAGTATGAATTGCAGTTGTGCATCGGGGATGGCTCTGATGACTATTTTTTTGGTCATTTGATTATCCAGGTGGGTTGAGCAGCAGGAGCTGCTAGAAGAAGAGCGGAGGCAGCAAGGCGCCGCTACCGAATAAAAGGGGTAGCATTTTAGAAAATGGGTTTCGCCGATAGTTTGCGTTTTTGCTGGGAATTAAATTGCCGAGTAAATGGTGAAGAGTTTTCGTTGGTACTGTTGATAACTAGCAGGGCCGAACTAGCTATTTCAGCCTGATGGCAGTTAAGAAAGGCTTAAATAGCGCTTTACCACTATCGGCAATTGAGTGAGTCGTGACCTGGGCCGCTTTCGCTTTTTGAGCGCGAGACAGTGATAGTGATGCTGTAGCAGGCTTTGAGCCGTGCTGGCGCCGGCAGTGGGACGATTCCCAAAAATCTTTCAGGGGTGGAAACTATTGCCCTGATTGCGTTTTAGCATATTTTCTCAAGTGTCTCAGGTTTTTCTTTTAAAGCGGCTGGTCGAAAAGAGCAAATCTGTTTGATCACTATATGTATATATTGCTGGCGGCAGGCCAGTTATAGCAGCGAAAGCAATGAAAGTAGTGCACATCCGGAGCAGAGAAATGGAACATCAAGTTGAGACTCGTAGTGAGCAGCAGCAGAACGAAGCATCTAGCTCCAGATTCTATGATGAAATTGATCAGCCTCATAGTCGTACTTTAAAGCTCGATGCTGGGGGCGTTGAAAGGGAAAGTGCCGCTGATAAGCTTGACCGCACTTTAATAGTTAACCATGGTGAAGGTTTGTGGTCGGTAGCTCGTAGAGCTTTAGCCGATGAAGGTGCAAATGATAAGGATGGACGAGCAATCACTGCTAAAGTTCGTGAAATTATTGAATTGAATAGAGATAGATTTCCTAATCTGGTGTTAGCGCCCCATCGTGTTTATCCGGATCAGTGGCTCTTGGTCAGAGAACCGAAACAGCAGTCGTCTGGTCAGACCAATAGCAGTCGTGACCAAGTGATAGACAGTGAAGAAAGCGCTGCTGCAAGAGACATTCCGGCCGAGGTTGAAGCCATTCCTGATTTTATCAAAAGAGCTAAGGCTGGCCAAAGAGTTCATGCAGTCAGTGGTGAAGAAGTCGATGCTGAGAAGGGCTCTAAAGTGATTGCCCATGCTGGCTCTGATGTTCAAGCCATGAATGGTTCTTTTGTGCTTGCTCTTCCTGGTTCAAAAGTCAGAGCTTTTAATGGTTCAGCTGTGGCCGATTATGGTGGCGAAGTGGAAGCGTTTAAGGGTTCGGTTATATTTGATATGAGAAGTATGGCTGCCGACGATAACTATGTAAATTAGTCAACGATCAAGGCTTCTACAATGATGGGGTCTAGCTAGCGCTAGGCCCTTTTTGTTTATGAGTCGATCAATTTTCTTTGTTGCTGGCTGTAACTTTTGCTGCCGCTTCTAAGTGCCGCAGGTGAGACAGCGTGCGGTTTACTAGCCCTTGTGAAACTGAATTTCTCCTCACCTCGAAGCTGATAGTGCTCTGCGACTGCCCTGTATACCAGCTTCTTGCCTAACGAGGCGAGCTTGGCAGTGCTGCGCAATTGTTTACAATCCTTGGTTCCGGCCCTGCTTTCTCGCTAGAACTGAATCACTACTCGTTCGCCACCAATTTTCGGAATCATTGCAAACACCTTATCAATGCCCTTATACATGGAATCTTCGCAATCACTTAGTGGTTTCGACGTGGCACCAGTAGTAGAGACCTTCTTCGCAAATCAATTTGGAATAATGCCATGAAACAAAACATGCTCGCCTTGATCTTCGCCTCAGCTATGTGCATCTTCGCTAACTACGCTATGGCAGATGGCTATACAGGCAATCCTAATCCAGCAAGTCCGAGCAACACCAGTGAGAACACCAATGCCCTTAACGGTCAAGTAACTGGTCAGCAATCACAGATCGCTGCCCCAACAGCTATCGCTGCCCCGACTTATATTGCTGCTCCGAATCAAGCCAATGTGGCTGGGCAGGGTGGCAGTTTGAACATGAACTCTAAAAGTACTAGCACCACTCTCTTTGGTCCGCAAGCTAACGCTATTCGTAGCGCTGACTGTGCAGGGGATGCCGATGGCATTTCGCTCTATTCGATTTTTGGTGGAATAGGGTATTCCCATGCTGACGAGAGTAACATCTGTCGAATTCTAGGTGTTATACAAATGACCTGCGCTACTGCTACTAACTTAGTACAGACCGGTGCAGTCTTAGCCCAGAATCAACAGCTTAATGCTGTTGGGTACAAGATATTGAATCAGGCTGTCGATATGGTTGAGCAATGTACACAGCAGATGCAGGCTAATCCAATAGCGTTAGAGCTGCGCGCCGCCTACGCTAAGAATATTCTCGGTAAACCAGTTGCTGAAAGCGACGACTGAGAAAGCAAGCAACCGATTTAACGTTAATAAGGAATGACGCAAGATTTACCTCCCAACTTAGCGCAGGGAGGCGTAGAGCGGAGTCAACCAAACCCAAAAAAAGAGACAACCTCATGAAAAAACAAAACATCGCAACCACAATCTTCACCGCAGCAGTATTGGTTCTGGCTTCAGTTTCAGCTCAAGCTAGTCCTCCTGTATATGCTGGCGGTAACGTCTCGGATCAGTGGCAGCAATCGGCTCAGCGTGGTGGCTTTAACGTCAGCGACCAGGCGCAGTGGAGTCACCAAGCAGGTCGTTTCAATTTATCTACACAGGGTCAGTTGAATCTACAAAGTGGTGTCTTCAATGACAGCACTCAATTTCAGGGCAATGCTCAGGTAGGTCATTTCAATGACTCTACTCAGGTGCAAGGCAATACTCAGTTCGGTCATTTAAACGATTCAGCTCAATGGCAGCAGTCAACGCAGCGTGGTGTCGTCAATGACAGCACCCAGTTTCAAAGCAATACTCAGTTCGGTCATTTGAACGACTCTGCTCAGTTTCAGGGCAATGCTCAAGTAGGTCATCTCAATGACTCTACTCAGGTGCAAGGCAATACCCAGTTCGGTCATTTGAACGACTCTGCTCAGTGGCAGCAGTCTGTGCAGCATGGTGCCTTCAATGACAGCGCGCAACTTCAGGGTAACACCCAGGTAGGTCATCTGAATGACTCTACTCAGTTTCAAGGCAATACTCAGTTTGGCCACTTAAACGACAGCACTCAAGTGCAATTTAACAATCAAAGCGGTGCTGTCAATCATAGCCAGCAAGTACAGCAATCTACTCAAGTGAGCCCATACTAAGAAGGAGGTCTGCTCTAGTTTTGAGTGGTGCATGTAGTTAGAGAGGGCTTTCGGATGAAAGCTTAGCCGTAAATCTGAATAGTCTCATGGCAATGGATTTCCATGAGACTAGCAGGTATTTTTTTTTTTGAAGAATTTGTAGTAGACCGGTTTATTGGCAGCGTCGAGATTGATATAGACTGATTAAGGCCTAGTTTGAAGAAGGTCTCTGTCTGTCTTCGAAATGGTCCATACGGTCTTCAAGTTTAACTATGCGTTTTTCTAGCCGGCCAACGTTGCGTTCTGATGAAATCAGCAGAGCAGATATGCCGCTTAGCTTGGTATTTACCTCGGCGCGGAACTCATGGAATTCACCAATGGCGTGATCAAGCTTAGCGTTGGTTTGATCTAGCTTGGCGTTAGTTTGGCCAAGCTGGCCAATGGTGTGATCGAGCTTAGCGTTTGTTTGTTCAAGTTGGCCAATGGTGTGATCGAGCTTAACGTTTGTTTGTTCAAGTTGGCCAATGGTGTGATCGAGCTTAACGTTTGTTTGGTCAAGTTTGGCATTGGTTTGGCCAATGGCGGAAGCAAGCATGGTAAAGCCTGCTCTCATCTCACCTTGAAGCATTTCAATTAGTTCTCTGTCTTGGTTCATGGTCACACCCTCGCTAGTCTTACAATAGAGATAACGTAAGAATGCTGTCAATAGTTCATTTGCTCTGGGCTATTGTCGTTAGCTAAGTATAAAAATTTATCGGCAGCTACGACTGCGGCTAGTAGCCGTTCGTTTTAAAAAAATGCCTCGCCAGTTTGTCTAGAGTGTCAGCGCGTAGATGCAGAGCGGCAGTGGTTTCCCTCTGGCGCTCTGCTTCCAAGTAATCTAGCAGCTCTTAGCTATTTGCTTGAAGAACTATTAGCTCCTTTTTGTACTGGCAAACAAGTTCATTCCCACCCAGGCAAAAACCGATAAAACGGCTATGAAGACAGCGCCTTGCATTAAACCGATGACAAAAGCAATCAGCCAGGCACTAATAGTGCCTAGGCTAACAGCAGTAGAAGTGGCTCCTGCTGCACCACCAGCGGTGTTAAATACCGTTGCTGCAAAAGTTGCTACAAGCCCTGCCCAGGCAATGTCGAGGCCGATTGCCCATTTGATGAAGGTTGGTATTTTCTTTGGGCCCTGAGATGAGGTTGAGCCATTATTTTCATTGTTGATTTCGGTCATGATTGTTTCCTATTGTGTTGAAAAACGAATGACCAGCTGGCTGGGCAAGCTGACCATTCGTGAAATTTTGTACTTAGCTGGGCTGATTTAGATCTCAGTCACCGCTATTACTGCATCGTGAGCGCGCACAGCAGCTACCTGTTGGGCGGTTAATTCGGCTTCAAATTCAGTGCGGTCCTGAACATCGTTAGTGGTGGTGATGGGAATACCCAGGGCACGAAGTTCGTTTGCTTCGCCGTCATGCATGGTTATTGCAGTTACTTGATATTTTTGTGTCATCTTCTTTTCCTGTTTATTTGTTGTTGTAGTGAGACAGCCTGGCGAAAAGTCGTGAGAGCGAATCCCACATTTCTTTTGACCAGGCGCTGACTGAGTCGATCATGGCCGCTATGGCGCTCCATACACTTTGGCCCCAAACTAGTAGTTGTTTGAAGAAGCGTCCAACAAATTGGCTCAGGCGTTCAATGTACGGACTGATTAAGGGTGTTAACCAATTCCACATTGCCACTAACCGGCTGCTGATGGCGTGCCAGGCTTTCTTTGCTAGTGTGGCCGCGGCAGTTCTGACTCTTTCTAGCCAGTTCCAGACAGAGACAATGTGTCGCCAAAGCCAACCAGTGACGTGCTGAATTTTGCTAACAACCCACTTCCAAACGGTATTGACGATGTTCGCTATCCAGTTGTAAAAAGCTACGATGCGTGGCCAAAGCCAATGAGCAAGTTGCTGAACTTTGGTAACAACCCAGTTCCAGACGGTGTTGATGATGTTCGCTAGCCAGTTGTAAAAATCAACAATATGGGGCCAGGCTAGGCGGGCAAGTCGCTCAACTTTGTCAGAAACCCAGTTCCAAACGGTATTGACGATGTTCGCTAGCCATCTGTAGAACGAGACGATGTGTGGCCAGGCCAAGCGAATGAAACGTAGTGCTTTGTCGCGCAGCCAGTTCCAGGCGCTTTTGATGATATTGTCTAGCCAGCGGAAGAGAGAAACAATATGAGGCCAAACATAGCGTAAAAAGCGCTTTACTTGGCCCCACATCCGCTGCCACAAGTGGATGATTTTGTTAGCAAGCCATTGCCAGAAAGAGGCAAAGCGCTGCCAGCACCAGCGCACAAGACGCCAGATGTAGCGGGCTATGGGTTTGAGTACAGCCCTTATAGCTGACCACAGGCTGTTCAGAACTTTCTTTAGCGGCCTGAGGACGATTATGTAGAACAGTGGGAAGAGGTGGCTGTATGTGAGCACTGTAATTAGCAGGCTCAGTGGTATTGCCAAAGGCCCGGTTAAGGGCAAGAGCAATGGAATAGTGACAGCACCAGCAGCTAGTGCTGCTAGTGAACCGGTAACTGTGTGCCAGTAGTGGCCTTCGTAGACTTTCTTGTGAAGAGGTTGTGCTGTGTTTTTCCAAAGTAAGTAAAAGACCATGAAAAAGCCCATTACGCCCTTGATAATGAGCTCAATGAGCATCATTATTGGATTCTTGGATGGAGGTTTGTCTTCATTGTTCATTGAGGTTGTCTCCGCGGACGTTGTTTCTATGGTCGATTCCACTGTGATGGCTCTTAGGTATCGCAGGTGGTGTGGTCAGTGGGGCTGTCGTCTAGATCAGCTTGATTGCCCGACTTTGCTAGAAGCTCTAGGGCAAAGGCTAGTTGATTGTCGTGAGGTGTACCAAGAACTATGTCTGGCTTGTCTTCTAGCTTGACGATATGGTCTGGCACAATGCCATAACTTTCGCTAGAGTTGCCACCATCTCCAAGCCATTTGCCATTGGGGGTAAAGTAGCGCTGGTTTGTGACACGCATTTGGGTGCCATTGGGCATAAGCAGTACCGCCTGGGCAATACCTTTACCGAAGGTGGTTTCACCGATGACGATAGCTCGTTTGTTGTCTTGCAGTGCGGCTGTAAACATTTCGGCCGCTGACATACTTTCATTATTGACCAGTATGGCTATTTCGCTTTCTGCGGCAATGGCTTCCAGGCGCTCTAGGAGTTTATTGGTGCGTTTGCCACTGGCTTCATTTTTGACAATTATGTTTAGGCCTTTGGGGCTAAGCGAGTAAGTGCTTAACTCGTGGTTGCTTCTGCCGATGCGCTCGCGGCACGAGACTAGCACACCATCTTTGATGAATAAGCTGGCCAATTGTAGTTGTACATCCATGTCTCCACCTGGGTTGTAGCGCAGGTCAATGATCAGCTTGTCGACAGCTAGTTTTTTTATCGCTGTTATCATTTCGTTCGCTGTCTCGAGCTTGTAGAAATGTTCCAGGCGGATATAGCCGACTGACTCACCCTGGCTCGATTTGAACAGCTGGTGTGATGCTACTTCTGTGTTGACTGTGCCGGCTGTAATGTTGATAGTTTGATTTTGGCCATTGCGCAGAATTACAATTTCGATCTTTTCTCCGGAGCCACACCGTAGTTTGTTAGCTAGAGCGGCTCTAGTAATGTTCTTAGCGGTCTCACCGTTTATAGAAACGACGGCATCACCATCTTGCATGCCGGCTTGCTGAGCGGGACCAGTGACCAATTGCATAAGCGGGTAGCCGTTCTCATCGGTTTTAACCATGAAACCGTCTTCAGGGTGTTCCGCGAGAACGGCTCTTCCTGACGAGTCGAGTTTGACCTCGAACTGCACACCGATGCCGGTAAATTGACCACTGGCGCGATCTTGTTCAGCTTTTACCTGGGCTGGCGAGAGCAGAATAGCGTACTTATCGCCAAGAGCTGCAAGCATTTCGTTAGCGAACTTGATGGCCTCTTCATCGCTTTTTATCTGTTTATCAAATTTGTGTTCCCAGGTCTTCCAGTCTTTCCAATCAGTGATGGTATAAGCTAGCTTTGATGCGGTTTCCCAGGTACAGTGGTAAAGTTCGACTGCTGTCACGCGTTCTGTCAGTGGTCTTACTTTGCCGACTAGTTCAGCAAGAACTTGAGTAATTTTTGATACGGTGGGCGAAAAGCCAGAAATTAGCCGTGCAAGAATGCTGGCCTTGCCTTTCGGAGGTGCACGTGGTGTCTTGACATTCATAAATTTCATCTCTAAGTTGGGCCTGCAGCTCGATTCAAGGCGCTTAAAATGGCCTTTTGGCTGGCGAGCAGCTCGGTGGGTAAGTGACTGCCTAGGCTGTCGAAGAATTCTGTTTGCGATGCTATTTCTTGCTGCCACTCACTAGCATCGATTTTGGTTAGTTGGGCGAATTGTTCATCGCTGAGAGTTAGTTCTCTCAAATCTAAGTCTTGGCGCCGCGGTGCTAGACCAACGGCAACTTTGGTGTGATTGTCACCAGCGGCATTGCTCACTCTTTCAAAGACCCATTTGAGCACCCTGAGGTTGTCGCTAAAGCCTGGCCATAAGAACTTCTTGTTGGCATCAAGACGAAACCAATTGACGGCAAAGATGGCTGGCGCTGTTGTCAGCGATTTTCCCGTTTTTAACCAGTGGCCGAAATAGTCGCCCATGTTGTAACCACAGAAGGGCTTCATCGCCATGGGATCGCGACGCACCAGACCGACTGCACCAACAGCCGCAGCGGTGGTTTCTGAGCCCAGGGTGGCAGCCAAATAGACACCATCTTCCCAACTAGCTGCCTGGGTAACTAGAGGCACAGTGGTTGGTCTGCGGCCACCAAAGAGGAAAGCAGCAATTGGCACGCCTTTGGGATTATCCCAGTCTGGGTCAAGTGAAGGACAGTTGGTAGCTGGTGCCGTGAACCTGGCATTGGGGTGAGCGGCTAGCCGACCGCAGTCAGGACTCCAGGGTTGACCTTTCCAGTCGATGGCCGTAGCCGGTGCCTGCTCGGTCATGCCTTCCCACCAGACGTCGCCATCGTTAGTGAGTGCCACATTGGTGAAGATGCAATTTTTGCTAAGAGCAGCCATGGCATTGGGATTGGTCTTTTCGGAGGTACCCGGGGCGACACCAAACAGCCCGGCTTCTGGATTGATGGCATAGAATTTGCCGTCCGCACCAGGTTTGATCCAGGCGATGTCGTCACCAATGGTGGTGACTTTCCAGCCACTTAGAGCAGCCGGAGGTACCACCATGGCAAGATTGGTCTTGCCGCAAGCGCTAGGAAAAGCCGCGGCGATATAGATTTTCTGTCCGGCTGGTGATTCAAGGCCAACAATCAACATGTGCTCAGCAAGCCAGTTTTGCTTGTGGGCCATGGTAGAGGCGATGCGCAAAGCAAAGCACTTTTTACCGAGAAGAGCATTGCCGCCGTAGCCAGAGCCATAAGACCAGATCTCGCGGGTTTCAGGAAAATGGCAAATATATTTGGTTTCATTGCAGGGCCAGGCCACATCTTTCTCACCGGCAGCCAGCGGAACGCCCACTGAGTGTAGACAGGGAACAAAATCACCGTCGGCACCGAGCACATCGAGAACGGCTTTACCCATGCGAGTCATGGTGCGCATGCTGACAGCGACGTAGGGTGAGTCGCTTATCTCCACACCGATGTGAGCGATTTCTGAGCCCAGGGGGCCCATGCTGAAGGGAATGACGTACATGGTGCGACCGGCCATGCTACCTTCGAATAATTTGGTTAATGTCGCTTTAGCTACGTCGGGGGCAAGCCAGTTGTTAGTTGGTCCAGCGTCTTCTTTGTCAATTGAGCAAATGAAGGTGCGTTCTTCTACGCGTGCTACATCGTTTTCGCTCGAGCGAGCTAAGAAACTACCAGGGCGCTTTTTAGGGTTGAGTGCTGTGAGGGTACCGGCACTAGTCATTTCAGCGCAAAGCTTGTCATACTCGCTCTGTGAGCCATCACACCATAAAATTTTAGCGGGTTGGCAAAGAGCAGCTACTTGGTTTACCCAGGCGATAAGCTTGGCATTGCATGTGGGTACGGTCGAATTGTCTTGACTGACAATTTTCATCTTTTTTCCTTGAGAATTTCATAGGTTGGATTGTGTGAGCAACCGAATAATATTTAAGTGCCAAACACGCCGCACTAGAGAACTAGTTTGGGAACACGATTTGAAGTGTTGATTGTTAGGCTTTTCGGATAGCTCAGTTTTGCAGGAAGAATTGGACTTCTACCCTAGCAGGCTGGGTATTGCGCTCCCATAATCACTGATATTCTTTCCTTAATCTCATCGCTGCAGCAGCCATCCAGGCGAGTTCTTGTGCTCGTGCATTATCGCAGAACCAAGCCAAGGGCTGACTCTGTATGAATTGTCTATTTTCTTGGCACGCTTTGGGCGGAGCAATTGAGTCTCCCTGAGCTGCGCTAGCCACGGTCTTCAATTACTTTGCTTTTGCCGGTTCAAGATTATGCATGAAAGCCAACCGTTTTAGCATCGCGCATCGAGATAACTACTATTACTTGTAGCGGAGTGACCAAAAAAAGGAGACTGAAAAAAAGGAGACTGAAAAAAAAGGAGGGCTCCATCCAGCGATGGAACCCAATGATGTAGAACCTTCTAGCTCCCTTAGGCGTAGTCTATGATTTGGTGCCTTGGGTCTTTAAATTTTGAGTAGCTCATTGGCGTGGTTCCAACGTTCGTTTGTGGGCACCGAGAGCAGCTCATCGAGGTGAATGTTTAGCAATTGCCAGTAGCCTGCATTGACCTCATCTTCCAGTTGTTCTGGTGTCCAACCGGCGTAGCCGCAGAGTGCAAGACTATTTCCGTTGGCAATGGCCCGCAAATGGGCTGCAATTTCTTTCATTTCGCTGGGTGTCTTGTCTTCGGAGATGATCGGTACAATGAAGTAGCCGCTTTCACCTATGGCGTGTTTGGCAGTGATTTCATTAACTTTGTCCAACCAAATCAATGGCGTTTCCATTGGTCCGCCGTTGCTCAGCCAGCCGTCTTCAACGGAGCCTGCGATATTGAATCCGAAGGCTTTCTCGCTATCAAGCACGGCTAAGAAAATCACCGACTGTTTAAAGTCTGGGTCTACTTCTAGCTGTTTGCTAGCGACGAGGACGATTCCTGCTTTTAGCTTGTTGTTCATGCTTTTACCTCACGATAAAGCAAAGACCAGCTCTCGATTGATTGCTGGTCTTCATGATTGAAAAATTGTTTAGTGGTCGCCGATTTCGCCTGATTGTGCTAGGCGAGACTGGCTAATCACAAGGTAGGTGCCGCTTGCACCGTGACCCTCAACTGAGAAGCTCCATTGCAAGTTTTCGCTGCGCAGGTGTGAAGCTGCTTTGGCGGCATCTTCTTGCGAAACGCCCGAGAGCCAAATCTTGCATTCTTTGCCGCTGAACTGCAGTTCTACTGTTTTTAAAATGTCGGCAACTGTGGCTTGGTCTTTCTCTCTTTGTAATTTGTCTAAGTTCATGAGATTCCTTGGTGTGAGTTGGTTGTTGACTCTTGTATTAGAGTGCTTTAGCAAAGCATTGCTTTACCGACGTCTCTAACACATAAGCCGGTTTGGGGAGTGGGAATAGACTTCACTGAGTCTGGTTCAAGGGCAAGTCGTGCTGCCCAGTAGAGAAAGTTCACGCCAGATAGGCAAGCCATGGGTAGCCCACCAGACATACGCGGGTTGATTTCGAGAAGGGCATGTTCTCCCTTGTCGTTGTCTTTAAACTGAATGTTAAAGACCCCATTGAGCTTGAGGAAGCTAGTAAGCGCCTTGACTTGTTCCATGAGTGCGGGGTTGTCTTCCAGTACTTGGTATTCTCGTCTAGATTTCACTCGGCAGACAGCGGCTTTGAGGTCGCCGTCTAAGGCTAGACAGTCAACGCTGCGTTCATCACCTGGCAATAGCTCCATCACCATCAACTCTTTGAAGGATGGCTCAAGGCTGAGATAAAAGCGTGCCTCATCCATGCCAATTAAAGTTGTATCGCCTGCCAGAAAACGAGCAAGGGGATTGTCGTCTTTAGCATCGTGCCGCCGGTGAGCAATGGTATGAAAACCCATGCCATAGATGCCGACTGTAGGTTTGAAGCAAGCCTCTTTGCCGCTGTCGTGCATTTGATAGACGCTGTCTTCAAATTGCATAAAGTTGTTTACGACTGCAAACTTAGGAATGATTGCTAGACCTTCTGGCAGATGACGATATAGTTTTGCTTTGTTGTCGATGATGGCGAGAGTTTTGCTGTCAGCTGTTAGAAGCATTGTGATGTCGGCATCACTAAAGCGTTTTTGCTGCTTTGCCAGTACCTGCTGTCTTCTGCCTGGAATGAATAAATCGACCTTGTGTTCTCTTGCAAATTGGAAGCAGAACTCAACATATGATTCATCATCACTGACGCTTCGACCAGGCTCACGAGCAAAAATGTCTGCTATCTGAGCGACTGGATTGTGTGGGTCTGGATGGGTACAGATAATAGAGAAGCGCTTAGCATCGGGCGCGGTGCCGAACTCTTCAATTACTCTGACTGTACTGGAAAGGTTTTTGTTAAACCAAATGTTGTAGTTTTTCTTTGACATACTTACCTTCTAAGTTGAGTGTGCTAGCGCAGCCCTGGGCCAAGAGGCTTGCAGGGCTGTTGAGCTGGTGAATTGCTCAGGCTTGTCTTTGTGCTCTTTGGTGCGCAGCTGTTGGCAGCTGGATTAGGTTGCTAACGTTTGCTTGTGAGAAGTTTTCTTCGTCTTCCAGCGACTGCTCTTGTCTGACACCATAGACTTTCGCTCTAGCCAGAATGTCTTGGGCCCACTGTCTGTGGGTAGTTGGTTCGCACATCCGTTGACCTTTGCCGCTAGAGCTGATAGCCCTGAAAACGGCAGGTGCATTCTCATCGAGAATCTGCAAGGCTTCTGTGTAGTCGTATTCGTCTACGGCGAAGGCTGCCTCGATTAGTGGAATCTGGTCTGGATGTATAGCGGTTTTGCCAAAAAGTCCATGGTCAAGGTCTTTTTGCAGTTCCAACTGAAGAACATCTGGGCGGTTCATTACTTCGCAAACCGGTGCCGACAAACCAATACCGTGTGGGATGAATACGCCGGAGAGCATGGCGATGACATTGCCAATAGCGGTATCGTAAATGGTGGCGCGTGGATTGCGGCGAATGCGTAGACAGTTAAGTAAGTCATTGCCGCCAATGCGGAGGCAGATGATGCGATCACGGCTGCGGTGGTCATCTAAGAGAAGATTGCGCAGGGCAATCATTTCATCCTTGTCGAAGGTCTCTTGGGTCTCAAGGGTGGGCATGAGCATAAATGGGTCTCTCTGGCCGATGTTTGAGAGATACATTTGAATATTGCTAGCCGTAATCTTGGGTAAGACAAAGCCGTTGAGGTTCACTACACCGTCCATCGCCGTGATGTTGCCGAGTATGTGCTGGGTGCGCACTCTAACAAAGCGTCTTAGATTGGGGTTGGCTCTGAAGTGAGGCAAGGCTTCCCGCAGATTGCGTAAGGCAAGATTTACTTGGTCGTCTCTAACTGAGTCTTCTGTGTCAAATATAACCGAGCGCAGATTGGGGAATTTTTCACTGTTAGCGATGGCGACAATGGCTTCCACTGATTGAGTCAGTGGGACGTACATAGAAGCACCTAGAAGCAGTTGTTCTTGTCTTGTATTTGAGTTCATAGTCAGGTCCGCAGTAAATGGAAAAAGAGAGATTAGTCGTCGCCAAGAGTGGCTATGATTACGGCAGCAGCGTAGGGCAGCTCGCTGTCCACAATCACCTTTACTTCGTTTTGTAGAGCTAGGGTTTCGAGATGGGCGACATCAGCCGTACCGCGTTCTCTAAGAATGAGGCAGTCAGGTACACGACGTAAGAGTGCCCGGGTAGATTCGCCCACACCTGGTTTTACTCGATTGCGATCGGCGACCTCGTAAACCGTCATTGAGCGTTCAACGAAGGCATCTGATTTTGCTTTCAATGCTTGCCGTGTCGCCTCATTCCAGACAAAAGGCTGTACAGCAGAGAGTTGTATTGCCTCGGCAGCGTACTTTTCGACAATAGGCGAGAGCCTATCAACAAAGTAGCGAGAAAGGTCTTGCTCTTTGTATTCATCGTAAAAGTAGCAGGCATGAAAATCACCAGCGGCAACAAGCTTGTCGTTCAGGACTGTGCGACTGACGAGACCAGAAACAATACCATTGAGAATGGCTGATGGAATCAAGTAGTCGTCTGAGGTAGCAGCTAGTCCAGCGACACCGGCCAAATCGGCTACTACAACCATCGCTGGGTCTATTTGCACTTTGCGACTGTGGTTATACTCGGCAATTGTCTTCGCAAGTTCAGTGGCAATTGCCCCCTTACCTGTCCAACCGTCTATAAAGACAATGTCTTCAGCTCTGTGTCCTTGAGCCAAGATATAGTCTAGTGCTACTTGATCAATGCCCTTGTCGCGGATGATAGAGACCGAATAGTGGTGGCTGTCGCGGCCCATAGACTTGAGAGCACGATGGAGTAATACACCCACTGGTGTGCCTGCTCTAGCTAGGCTGACTAAGACAATTTGGTCAGCCATACGCTCAGCAAGGGCAACAGCTAGAGTGGCAATGTCTTTCGAAAAGCGCTCTTCGTTATTATCCAGTGCTTCCCAGAAAAGCTGCATGTAGCGCTCCGATGGAAGTTTTTCATGAGACAGCATTGAAGAGTAGTGAGCACCGCTTTGAATCAGTTGCTCTTTCTCGGTAACTCCGACAAAAGGAATATCTACTTGTTTGAGAAGAAAGTTGACGTCGCTGGCTGCGTAGCTGCCAGCGAAGTGATGTTGTTGACCGTTAGGGTTTACAGCTAAAGATGATTTTGTCATAGTGAACTTCCTCTAGGAATAGTTAAGGTTCAGGAGCTGAATTAGTCCTGAATGAAAAGTAAGAGTTGCCGCTGACCTTAGTCTGAGATGTAGTCAGAGTTAGGATTAGCAGCCAGTTGTTCTACACCTGAAAAAATTTGGCTTTTGGCAGGCATTAAGGCGAAATGACACTGAGCCATGAATGCTACGTCGGTGAAGCTATCACCAGAGCCAATTATCACGGTTTCTTTTGCTGGTTTGATGCGGTTTTTTAAGAGCCAGCTGCTAGCTTTTTCTTTGCCTAAAAATTGAGGAAAGATAGCCAGATTGTTGTCGTTAAAGTGAACGGTCCAGTCATTCGGTAAATACTCTTGCACTGCTTGGCCGAGGTCGACTAGTTCGTGGTTGAGGTGGTTATTGTGTTTGACGCTGATATAGAGCGTGAGACCCTGGTCTTCCACAAGTCTGGCTCGAATGTCGAAGTCGCGCACTGAGGCAATGTGTAAGAGTTTTGTGTGTATCTCTTCTAAGAGCTCCTTTGCGCTGGCGGCTTCTGCAGCGATCAGTTGATGCCAAGCTTGTTCTACGTTACCGTCAGGTTGCAGGATGACGCCGCCGAATGAGCAAATGCTGTAGCTGTTGAAAGGCAGATGTGCCCGTCTAAACGTGGCGGTATCGCGAGCGGTGTTGGGTATTACTAAGCTTGTTGCGCTTAGCCAATTGAAGAACGTCTGCTGCTGGGGCGTCATGAAACCGCAGGCTTCACCAGATGTTTTGTAGGCTACCGGTGTTATATCTCCTTCTGGGCACTTTCTCTCTGATTGAAAAATGTTGTTGTCGAGGTCGAGCAAGACAATGACGCTGGCTGCGAGGCCTTCTGTATTGGTTTTGTGATCAGTCATATTGATGCCTTTGAGAATAGGTTTATTAGAACGTCAGGATCTGTGCGCCAAGTGCTCTCACCAGTGCTTCGTCAATTGAAGTTGCTGGTGTTTCAGTGCAGATCAAGACTCGGTCAAAGTCTTCTTTTGAACCGTTGTGGAGAAAGTTGTCTATCTCTTCTTCACAGTGGTCTAAGAATGACAATGATTTGGTAATTGCTCCACCAAGCATGATGGGAGAGCGGGTTGTAGATTGCACAGCCACTGTGGCATGTGGGTTGTAGCGCTCAATCCGTTCGGCCAATAAGAAGGGCAAGTATGAAAACTCACCTACACCTAAAACTAGGCATCTTTCACCGGCTGCCAGTTGGATATTGCAGAGCTGGACTATTCGATGCAGTGCACCTGGATCCCTCAACCCAAGCCGACCGAAGTTTGCTTGAAACAGATGGTCTTTCAAGGCACCATTGCCACTTGCTTTTGGCAACACTACATTTTTTAGCTCGGGATCTGCATCAAAGCTATAGCGGCCAGTTAGCAATGCGACCGAAGATGTGGTGATACCTTCATCTGCATAGAGGCTATCGTGCCGTTCTTGCACTAGTTTTTGACCCCGCCAATCGGTGATTACAACGGTGACCAGTTGTTCTAACTGATTGGCGACTTGGGCACAGAATGCTTTGGTCAAGTTGATGAAAGTTTTACCAGTACTGGCTTCATCATCGAGCAAAACTAGACTGCGGGCATTTTGAAACAGTCGGCGAGCTTCCGCTTCTTCTGGCAGATAGAGGAAGTGGTCGGTGGCATGGCTGTGTTCTTCAGCAAAGTTGAGGGCTTTTTCGTTTTCTAGTTCATAGCGAGTGGTGTGAACGAAGACCAGATCTTGTCGGCTGGTCCTCATAGCGTACTCTTCGTAGACGCCGTGTCCAAGGGCTGTGGCTGTTTCTGCCATGCCAATGAAGACTACTGGTCCAGGCAAGTCGCGAGGTATCTTTCTGGCGAGACGCTGATAGCAATCGCGCATGATTCTTGGACTAATAGGAATATGCTTACCCAGTACTTTTGAGACAAAGAGAAAGCCTCGTTTAGGATTGCGGCGAGCGGCAAAGTCACAGAGCTGATCTAAGCTCAAGTCAGAGTCTTCCACGTCTACGGTCAAAACTCCTGTTGGAAGTTCAATTCTTCTGCTTTCCGTTGACTGATTTGAAGCGCTAGTAGTGCTGTGTTTATATTTCATATTGACATCTCGGTAAAAAAAGGTCGATGGCGGAGCTTGAGTGCTAGCCATCGACTAAGTTAGGGGGAGTGGTCTTTAATTCAGGCTATACGCTTACTTGCTGTAGCTTCTTGGTTCTAAACCCAGTGCACTTGCTACCCGTTCTAGGCTAGCTTCGTCTAGTTCTTTGCCGTCCTTGCCACCTACAACTGCTATTGCTACACGCAAGGCCACATCAGTTTGATTGCCTTGAGCTGGCAAACTCTTGATTGCTTTCATTGTGTCTTCCCAGTTGAACATACCGCTGATATTTTCGATACTGGTTAGGTAGTCAGTGAACATGTTCACCAAGGTTTCTTTGGGCAAATGGTCAAGTGCTTTTGCTTTATTGATGCGCTCGATAATTGCTGCTTTCTTAGCGGCCGTGAGAGTGTCGGCGCTATTGCCTGAAGACGCAAGCAGAGCGGTAAGGCCCATGGCTGATTTCTGAAAAGCAGTGGTGTGAAAGGCCGATGCCTGTTTAGTTAGATCATCTTGTGTGCCACGCACTGCGCTCATGATCCATTTTTTCAGATAATAGAGTGCTACCCCTATGTAGACCAGGTTTATTGCCAGCGCCAGAATACCAAGCACGCCGACTTTTGCCAGAAAACCATGGGGGATGGCGACAATCACAGCCGAAATCACCATGACAATGGCTGAGCTCGTAATCGCTTCTGCTTTACCTGAATGGCCGAGCAGAGGGTGCGTGCGGAAGAATGTGTAGGTGTGTTTGCCTACCATGACCATGCCGAGCATTATGAAAGGCATAAGGAAGAATGATGAAAGTATGGCGTTGATGAGTGTCAACATGAGTGATTCCTCTTTAGGTGTGAATTTAAGTTGTAAGCGGCAATTGCTGGAAGCACCAATTTATGGGCTTCCAGCTTGCGGCTAAAGGTCGACAGTGTTGGTTTTAGCCGTCGACTTCTTCTTCGACAGTCAGACCGTGTTCAGCGCACAATGCCTGGAAGCCGCCGTCAAAGCCTTGACCAACACCTTCGAATTTCCATTCATTGTTGTGTTTGTACAAGCGCACCAAAATTACTGCGGTATTGGTGCTGGCATCTTCGGAAAGGTCGAACTTATACAATTCGGCATTGTTGGTGGCATCGACCAAACGGGCGTAGGCACCGTCTACCATGCCGAAGTTTTGACCGCGGCTACGACCAGCGTAGATACTGGCAGTGAAGACTATTTTGGCAATGTCCTCAGGCACTGTTGATAAGTCAACAGTCAATGTTTCGTCGTCGCCTTCGCCTTGTCCATCTTTGTTGTCGCCGCCATAAATGACTGCTCCGCTGGCGTGAGTTTCGAAGCCTTCAACATAAGAAACCATGTCTTGGGCCGTGCGAATTTTGCCATCGGCAGTGACCAAGAAGGCTGCTGCGTCTAAGTCGAAATTTTCGCCATCAGTGCGGCGTGGATTCCAGCCC
>CALRQI020000016.1:0-107619 GCA_943370275.1 bacterium Ga0077546
ACCTGCCGTTTCCACTTAACCCCTCGGCTCAAAGTACCCAACTTATTTATTGGTGGGTGCTCACCGCTTATGTAATTAGTATATCCGAGCTGAAATCTATTGGAAGTCCCCCGATGAAGATAGTTGCTATATCTGCTGACAATTCGAAAGACTACTCTTAGCCCCACTATCGATATCTAACCTAATAGCCAAGCGCGTGAACCAGAGTGTCACCATCGGCATATTCGTTTGTATATGCAGTTATGAACAGCAATGAAAGAGCCCTAGGCCCCTGGCACATTGAGCATGCCAGTAGTCAAACATTGAAAGCCTAGCCAAGAAGCGGCGAGCAAACACCAGAAGCAGGCAAAGACACGATTCATGCGTTTCATAAAGCCCCTCAATCTAATAATAGATAGCTTTAGCTTAGCATTCACTTGAAAACAGTGCTCAGAGAATAAACTCAGCAAATAAACTCAGAAATCGAATCAACTCAGAAATCAAATCAATTCATATATAGGAAAAACCTGGGGTGATATTGCTTCCACCCACTAGAATTAAATCCGTTACTGCAAAAGGCACCCATATGGCATATAACGACTTGCGTGAATTCATCGAAGCTCTAGACAAAGCAGGAGAGCTGATGCGCATCACAGCGCCAGTCTCAGCAGACTTAGAATTGGCTGAAATTACCGACCGGGTCAGCAAGCTGCCTGGTTCTGAAAACAAAGCCCTTCTATTTGAAAATGTTATCGGCTACGACATGCCGGTTCTAATCAATGCCCAGGGCTCAATGAAGCGCATGTGCCTATCTCTTGAGGTAGAAGACCTCAACACTATCGCCGACCGCATCAGAGTCTTTATCAAGCCCAAAGTGCCAGAGAGCTTTATGGCTAAACTGGCTTTCTTGCCAACCATTATGGAAGTCGGTAAGTTCCCGCCCAAAATTGTCTCTGGACCAGCCCCCTGCCAGGAAGTGGTAATTACCAATCCGGCTGACCCGATGCTGGACAAGCTACCAATCATCACTTGCTGGCCCGAAGACGGTGGCCCTTTTATTACTATGGGCGCTGTTATCACTAAAGACCCACACAATGGCAACCGCAATGTCGGTATGTACCGGGTGCAGAAGTTCGATAACAACACCACCGGCATGCATTGGCATAAACACCATGACGGCGCCAAGAACTTCGAAAATTCCCGCCGTGACTCAATGAGTGCAGCCGATCCCAATCACCCCGATTCGCCGGCCAATCAGCCCACCGAGCCGCCGAACTATGGAACATTCTTCGATAAAGAAGAATACGAGAAGCCCGGCAATCGCCTAGAAGTAGCTGTGGTACTGGGCGCTGACCCTTCAATTACATACGCGGCCACAGCACCATTGCCGCCCGAAATCGATGAAATGATTTTTGCTGGATTCTTGCGTCAAAGCCCTGTGCGTCTAGTTAAATGCAAGACCATCGACCTTGAAGTTCCAGCCACCGCTGAAATTGTTATTGAAGGCTATGTCGACCAAAAAGAGCTAAGGCGCGAAGGCCCGTTTGGCGACCACACTGGTTTTTATAGCTTAGCTGGCCTCTTTCCAGTCTTCCACGTTACGGCCGTCACCCATAGAAAAAACCCAATTTATCAAACCACCATTGTGGGCAAACCACCGCAAGAAGATTGCTTCTTAGGCAAGGCCACAGAGCGCATCTTCATGCCCATGGTGCAGATGCTGGTGCCGGAAATTACCGATATGAATCTGCCCTGGGAAGGAGTCTTCCATAACTGTGTGATCGTAGCAATTGACAAGCGCTTCCCTGGCCACGCCCGCAAAGTAATGAGTGCCATTTGGGGATTGGGGCAGATGATGTTCACTAAATTCGCCATCATCGTCGACAAAGACATCAATGTCCACGACTTATCAGAAGTAGCTCTCCACGTCTTTGGCAATACAGATCCCAAACGCGACATGATGTTTGTCGATGGCCCCGTGGATATTCTCGATCATGCCTCACCGCTCATGGGTTACGGCTCTAAGGTTGGAATCGATGCTACTCGCAAATGGAAATCGGAAGGTTTTGAGCGGGAATGGCCGACGCCGATAATTATGTCTGAACCAGTGAAAACCCAGGTCACGAGCCGCTGGGCAGAATATGGATTTAGCACAAAAGCAAAAAAGTAAGTTGCCAAGCGGAAACGTTTAATCTTCAGGCGATGAAAACTTGAGTTGGTGGGCATAAAAGAAATACGAACATAGTGACGCTGCTCCAAAAGCAAAGCGTAGAACGGTTCGGTTTTACCTTATAACTCAGGTGTTCTCTATGAGCCAGTTGAAGCGCATAGCTACTTTTGTCGTGCTTGCTTGTTTGACCTTCACAACGGTCTACCAGCAACCAGCCTCCGGTCATCGTGTCACTCCGGCTGACACTTACCACCGCGCTTGGCAGTTAGTGCACGACAACTACTACGATGGCAATTTCAACGGCAAAAACTGGAATGAGTTCGAACACAAGTTCGACAACCAAATCAAGACTCCAGCTGATGCTCAGAAATACATAAAGATCATGCTTGAGTCACTGAACGATCCATACACCCGTTACCTTGATCCCCGTGCCTTCCAAGATGAAAATGACGCTATCGACGCTCGCATCGTTGGCATCGGCATCAACTTGCAACAGAGCAAAGACCTACAAAAACTTATCGTCACCCGCACCATCGAAGGCGGCCCAGCTGAAACCGCTGGTGTAAAAACCAGAGACGAGATCGTCGGCATTGACGGAGTATCCGCTATCGGTATGACCCCAGAACAGGCCGCCGATAAAATCCGCGGTAAGGCTGGTTGTGTCGTACAGTTGAGCCTCAAGTCAGAAGGCAATGGTCCGGTACACGCGGTTAATATCACTCGTCAAGAAATTGTTATCCACGCTGTTAGCGCCAAGTTGCTCAAAGAAAGCAATATCGGCCTAATCAATCTCTCCACCTTCATCTCCAATGATGCTTCTCGTGAATTCAAAGCAGCCTTGAGCAAACTTTCCCACGCTGATGGCTTGATCATCGACCTCCGCGACAACCCAGGCGGCCTTCTCTCCAACGCTCTCGAAATCTCAGACATGCTGCTTGAAGGCGGCGCAATCGTTAGCACTGTTAGCCGTCACGGTCGTCACACTGATATCGCCTCCGGCGAACCTGCTACTCACCAACCAATCGTTCTACTAGTTGATGAAGAGTCGGCCAGCGCCTCAGAAATTCTCGCTAGTGCTCTCAAAGACAATGGTCGCGCTGTTGTGGTCGGTAACAAAACCTACGGCAAAGGCCTAGTTCAAGAAATCAACAGACTACCAGGAGGAGCTGCAATCCACATCACTGTAAGCCGTTACCTCACAGCTGCAGGATCGGACATTCACAAAATCGGCGTCATTCCAGACATCACTGAAACTGACAAAGAAAAACAAATGAAAGTTGCCCTCTCTTGCTTGAAAGAAAAAATTGCCAGCTTGAAGCCAGTACGTACAAGCAATTTGTCTATCAGCAGATAATAATAGAAAGAGGCGCTTAATGAGGCCTTCATGCTAAACCTCAAACGACTAACTTGCCTGGCGCTCGTCTCAATGACGGGCGCTTCGCTGCATATTCTCGCCAATGCAGCAGGAGCTTATGCAGACAATCCACTCAGTGCGCCGCCGGGTAGTTTCGTACAGAGCACCAATAGCAGTGTCTCCAGCCAAAATAGCAATCAAAATTTAGGTGTAGGTCAGGGACAGGGTCTGAGTCAAAGTCAGTATCAGCAGCCACCGCAGATTCAACAGAACCAGCAGTTTCAGCCAAATCAACAATTTCAGCCTCAACAATTGCAAGGCAACCAGCAGTTTCAGCCAAATCAGCAATTTCAACCGCAACAGTTGCAAGGCAACCAGCAATATCCTCCGACTCAACAGTTTCAATCTAATCAAGGCTTTCAACCAAACCAAACCTTCCAGCAAAGTCAGGGCTTCCAGCCAAACCAACAATATCAGCCACCGCAACAGATGCAGAATGGCCAGCCGTTCCAGCCGGCTCAGCAGCTACAACAGGCGCCAAACTTCCAACAGCCCAATGGCTATCAGCCACAAATGCAGCAAAGTTTTCAACAGCCCCAGCAAAATTTCCAGCAGCCCCAGCAGGGTTATCAGCCACCCATACAGCAGAGTTTTCAGCAGCCGCAGGGCATGAACGCTAGTCCAGCTCCAGTGCAAGGAGCGGTACAAGAGAATCAGCTAGAACAAGAGTTAAGCCAAACTCCTATTCCCAATGACAATAACTGGCCCACTGACTTCTCCGAGAAACCACAGAATGGCGCAGCGGCAGGGCAAGCTGGTCAGACTCAAGCTCCTGCTCAACCGAACGCGGCAGCAGCTGTCGGCTCAGCTTTAGTCAAGACCCTCGGAGCTGTGATGACGGCACGCTCCGCCAACAGCATGTATGGTTCTGGATATGGTTATAATCCAATGATGGGTGGTGGCAGTGGATTCGGCAGCACCATCGGTCGCATGCTAGGCGGCGGCGGCTACAACCCAATGATGGGCGGCATGGGAAGTATGGGCGGAATGGGAGGCATGGGTGGATACGGTTCCCCTTATGGATACAACAACAGTGGTGGCATGTTCGGCTCACTGATGAAAAATATGATGAGTCACTAGCTGTGCAAAGCCCAGAGAACAAAAATAGGAGTATTGAGATGAATGGCTCAGCCATGAAAGCGGCACTAACAAGCACTACACTAATATTGTGTGCCGCACTTAATTGCACCATTAGTTGTACTCCTGGTCAGTGCCAAGACCCTTTCAATGACAATCAGACTTGGGCCAGCCAACCTCCAGGAGCATTTCTCAACAATAAAGCGGCTGTGAAAAAGCCAGTAGCAAGTCAAGCCGCTAAGAAAACAGCAGCAAAGCCAGCCCCGCTAAAACCGAATGTACAAAGCCAACCAACGCTTTCACTCACCGGTGGTAATCAGTCCTCAGGACAGTTTCAGCCCATGAATCAGCAACAGTATCAGCAGCCTAGCCAGCAAATGCAGCAGATGGGCCAATCTGACTGGCAACAGATGGGCGGCGCCACAGACTCCAGCAGCGGCCAGCTTGGTTCTTCTGACTGGGTCGCTCCAACTAATGACGGCTTTAATGATGAATCGACGCAGTCTTCCAATCAAAACAATCAAGATAGCGGCCAGGGATGGGTCACTAATACTTATCAGAATCAAGGTCAAGGTTCTGGTCAAAACTTTAGCCAGGGCGGCGGCAGTAGTCAAATTGGTCAATCGGAGTGGAACAACCCCGGGCAATCAAGTTCACAAAGCAGCTTCCAGAGCCAACCACAGTCGCAGCCACGAGCTTCTGGCGGCGGTATTGGTCAATCGGAATGGGTGACACCTGGTGGTAATAGCGGTGGCGGGCAACAGCAGCAATCCAGACCAACCGGCGCATTCTCTAATCAGTCTATGCAGCCGAGTCAGTCTATGCAATCAAGTCAGCCTAACCAAACTCCAGGCTTCCCGCCAATCCAGCAGAGCGGCAGTGGCATAGGGCAGTCGCAGTGGACGACACCAGGAGCTAGTGACAATACTGGCTTCAGCAACAATAGCCAGAGCAGCCCACCTTTCCCACAAAGCTCGTTTCAACAATCACAAAGTACTGGTGGCAACTTCGGCACTGGCTCATCGGGCGGTTCGGCACCATCGTTTGGTGCAGTATTAGAACAAGAACAATTGCAAGGTGGCGCCCAGTTCAATACTACCGGCTCAGGCATGGGCAATATGAATAGTGGTGGCATGGGCGGCGGCCTAGTCGGTGGTATGAATGGTGGCATGAATGGTGGCATGAATGGTGGAACAGGAGCGGGCATGGGTATGCCGGCATTCAACCAGAGTGCTGCTGCTGGCGTACTTCCTGGCATCATGAATTTCATGCAAAATGTCATGCCCACTAAAGGCAATACCTTCAACCCAAATATGGGAACCGGCACAGGCGGAGGCGGCACCATGACCGGTGGCACCGGAGCAGTCTTCGTGCCGCAGCAACAGGTACAAAAGCGGCCTAGTCAACCAATGCATACGCCATTAATCGTCAAGCAAGTGAGCAGAACAGTAAACCGCAGTGTCAATCGCGCGGTGAACCGTAGCGTTAATCAAATGCTGTTCAAAGGTGTGAACGCTATTAGGTTCTAGTGCTCTAGCAACTTGCAGTTAGGTACTTTGATGTAATCAATTATCTTTGAAGCTAGGGCAGGGAGAAGTGCGTGATAAAAAGCTTTCTCAACTGGCCAATCTGGGCACGTTTCGCACTAGCTTTTAGTATTGGCCCCATCTTTTCATATCTTCTTGAACAAACCACAGATCTACCAGCACGAGTATTGCCGAGCCTATTTGTAATTTGTCTAACCCTCCTCTGCCTTTATCCTGAACTCCTTCTACTGATTACCAGGCATTTCAGTTCACTGAAAGAGGATAATTTGGTGGAGATTATCTGCAAGCATTCACTCGATCTCATGCCCAGCAATTGCAGAATTCTGATAGACCAATATAACTCCCTAATGGCAATGAAGCGCTATCAGGAAGCCAAAACTTATTCAGACTGGGCAACCAGAATTGCACCAGAACAGTGGCGAGCGTGGTACAGCAGCGCAGTCGTGGCAATGTGGCTTGATGATTACGAAGGAGCGGCTATCAATATCGAGAAGGCTCTGGAGCTGGCGCCTTGTAACCCGAACGCACTGGCAGCGCGTGCATTTATACGGAACTATTTAGGTGATCAGCAGGGCTGCTTTGAGGATTGCGCGCGCATCGATCCCAAAAGCAAGGCAGGACCTCAAACACGCAGCATCACGACCATCGCACACTTAAGGGCAGCTAACTTTCAAGCAGCCGAAAACATTGTAAGCAAGCTGCCCAAACATCCTAAAGCCGGCTCTGATGATGCAGTCACTCTAGCCTATTTTAAGTTTAGCCAAAATCAGTTTAGCGAGGTTGTGTCCATTTGCTCTCAGGTACCTGAAGCTAATTCAGCAGCATATTGGTTCTTGGAAGTTAAATCATCGGCATATAGACGCCTGAACGAAGGGGCATTGGCGCTCCAATCAATCTCACAATCGATTGCAATGCGACCGGAACGAACAGACGGCTATAAAAGAAAAGCACTGGTTCTAGCGGATGCCGGCTTACTTAATCAAGCTCTCGTTGCCTGCAAGAGAAACGAGGTTCTTGGAAAGAAGGAGTCGTCTCGAAAAGCCGAAGCCTACGTTCGCTTCCGCCGCGGTGAGTTCGCGGAGATGCTTGAATGTACCCAGTTAGCAATGACTGCTTCACCTAAATCTGCCTACGTACACGCCCTCAACAGCCTGGCACTGGCAGGGCTGGGGCGCGTTGCTGAAGCACTGGACGACGCAATCAAAGCCACCGAATTGCACGATTTGGAAGCGCTGGCCTGGTACGCGCTGGCCAATGTACATCTAAAGCAAGGTCAAGTCGAGCAGGCCATCTCAGATCTGAACACTGGGCTGGAAGCAGATCCACATTTTAGATTTTCATATCTGCTACGGGCAGAAGCTCATCGTCTCGCCTGCCATGCGGTCGAAGCTGACAAGGACCAATCAAAGTTTGATCAGCTACAAACAAAGTTTATGGTCAATCTTCTATAGCATTGCATTGACTTGGCGAACGAGCGAAAGGTAAACTCCTCTTAGAACCTACGATAATTGAGATGCAAACAAAGCTTCTAGAAAAACTGAACATGAATGCTTTCTGTTTAGCGGCTTACTTGCTTATAGTTGCAACTTATATTGGCATTCTCACGTACTGGTACTCAGTTGCCGTCTCTGAACTACAGGCGACAAGAGCTGAAGCGCATCAAGCATGGGAGCATAAAGAAAATCAATTCAGTTCGGCGCGACGCGATTTCTTCCGATACGTCTCATTGAACCAGGCTAAGCTTCGAGATGCGAGGAATGCAAGTGATCCGGAATTTATTAAGGCTCAGCAGCTTCTTTCGATTATCCATTCCGATCTATTGCTTATGCTCGGCTCAACTAAGGGTTCAAGCCGTGACCTAATGATTACAACAAAAGTGTGCTCAGATCGAAATTCATGCCCACAATGCCTATTACTTCTTCGCGAAGCCCCAGAATTGCAAAATATTCGGATTGGTCTCGGTCCCCATCCACATCATTTAAGGATGCGAGTTCCTGGATATTTCTTTAAGAAAGCCTGTTATTCCGTGGATCCCAGTAAGATGCGCTATGCCGTGTCGCCCCTATCAGACGGAGTAAAGGTAACTCTTTTTTGTGATGACTTATTGAATCAAAATGAGTGGTCAGCCGATTTTTCTGACTTTGATCCTCAATATAAACCCTCGGACTTATTTTTAGACAGTCTTCTTGGTGAATATTTGAGAAAGCATGTTCGCGACATTTCGATAAGAGGTAAGGCTGATCCGGCTTTTAATGCAGCTATAGACTGCTTGCCACCAGAACGTTTTCGTAAAGACGTTGCAATCGCAGCAAATATTCCAATCACTGTGCCAGCAGTATCCGATGAATCTTTTATCTTCCATTCATTGGACTCAGAGAAAAATTCAAACAGAGCAGCCTCAGGCTGGTATGAAGATTGGTGCAATTGGAGTTATTATCTAAACAACTATGCACCGCAACATCCCCAAAAAACGTCAAAGGATGGCTCGTTGTGATTTCTACTGAGACAGAAGCAAAGCTTGCGAAATTTGTCTGTTTTGCTGCTTCTTTGGGACTGACACTTTTCGGTATAACGCTTGCTTATCTTGGTTTTGTCATGCCTGGTCTAATGTGGTGCTCTAATTTTGCTAACACCGAAATGATAACTATCGTGATTTGCGTGGCGGTTGGAGTGGCTGGCCTGGTGCTTTGTCGGTTTGGTTTGAAAGTACTTTTAAAGGCAATTCGACTCTGACATGCCATTTATGTCAAAAACGACTCCAATAGTTTGCCCGGGCTATCACGACTTCTGCTTGCGCTGATGCTCTTCTGTAAAATCGGCTAGGTGTTTGCTGAGCATGTCGATGATATTAGTCGACGAGGCCACATAAGTTGTGTAGCGGGCCCGCATTGAAGAAGGATAAAGCTTGAGGGCATCGACAAATTTGCCTTGGAGGAAATAGGTCTCAGAGAGACGATTGAGCACTTGATACTCTTTGAAAGGCATTGATGCAGCCTTTTCACTACTAGCTGCACCAGCCTCAGCAGAGCCCGAGCTAGTAGCAAAAGGTGTTTCTTCAACAATATGGCTAACCACAACTAAAGCTTGATCAAGACAGCGCGAAGCTTTATCACGAGAGCCTATTCGCTCGTAGACCGTGGCAAGCTGACAAAGTGGTTCGAGCAGCCGATGTGAATATTTGCCCTGGGTCTCCATTGCTTCAATCAAGATCTCGCCTTGATCTTTGGCCTCTTGCAAGCGATCAAGTTGGGCCAAAGACATCATTTTGACCACAGCGGCTTCTTGCAGTCGTTCACAGACAGCTAAAGAGAGAGAATGCTTAGCACCCAAATCAAGCAATTCATCAGCTGAGGAAAGAGCTTGCTGAAAGCGACGTTCTTTAAACGAGCAGCTATTGATTACAATCAAACCAGCTAAAAGTAGTGATGGATCATTGACCTGCTTGGCCCGTTCGCGCAGTAAACTAACAGCATCACGCGCAAGAGCCAGTGCTAAGAGATTGCTGCCTTGACTAGCATGATAAATAGCTAGACAAAGCGATGGATAAATCATCTCAAGACTGTTCTTGCCATACTCATCTTGGGCTAGCCCCAAGGCAATACGAAATGCTTGACCGGCAAGCTCAGTGTCACCAGCGACTAGCCAAGCACGACCCAGCTCGCACATGGCGCGAAAGACCAACATGGTAGGAATAGGTGCTTTCGCTTTTATTTCTCGACTTATTTGATCGAGGGCATCAACAAAATGTCTGAGGTCCTCATTACAGCCTTGGCTCGCCGCCTTATCTGCCTTCACCGCCAGTAGTACCAGGCTAGCTTCGCAATTGGCATCGATTCCAGCTTGAGCTTTGTCGAGTTGAGCCAGAGCGCCATCGGTGTCAGCCACTTCGCGCATCAAGTAAGCTTTGCGCAAGTGTTCATTCGCTTCTAACGAATTACAATTGCTACTATTGCTGGTATTGCTATCACTAGAAGCCATCTTCAGGTACCACCTTTTAGCCTAATTGGCAGGATTTTCTAGGCGCTATATTTCTTCCGTTCAGGACACACTTCTGAAATCACTTCTTGAATTTTGCTGAGTATACTGCCCAGGCCAAAACGTATTTTTGCCGAAGCAATAACCGGATTTGGCACTTGGGCAATGAGCCAAGCAAGGTCCTCTTTACGCACTATATCCGCTTTATTCAAAACAGTGATCATTGGCTTATCAACGGCACCAAGATCACTTAACACATCGTGCACAGCACTAATATGCTCAAGCACATTAGGGTGAGAAGCATCCACCACATGTACCAGAACATCGGCCACTGCTACTTCTTCTAGGGTTGCTCTAAAAGCAGTAACGAGAGATGTCGGCAATTTTTTGATAAAGCCTACAGTATCAGATATAAGAATGGGGCTATGATCTGGCAAAGTTGTGCGCCTGGTGGTCGGGTCAAGCGTGGCAAAGAGCTTGTCTTGAGTGAAGACATCAGACTTAGTCAGGGCATTGAGCAAAGTAGATTTGCCCGAGTTTGTATAACCAGTCAATGCCACCACAGGCAGATGTTCGTTGATGCGGCGCTTGCGCTGCACGTCACGATAATTGCCAATGCGCTCGGCATCAGCCTCAAGCAAGGTAATTTTTTCGCGAATACGACGGCGATCGATTTCTAACTTAGTTTCACCGGGGCCTCTTGTGCCTATTCCGCCGCCTAAACGAGAAAGATTGTCGCCCTTACCAATTAGCCGTGGCAACAGGTATTTCATCTGGGCAAGTTCAACTTGCAGCTTACCCTCTTTTGTCTGTGCTCTTTGGGCAAAGATATCGAGAATCAGCTCAGTGCGGTCAATGACCTTTACGCCAACAACTTCTTCGATATTACGTTTCTGACTAGGAGTCAATTCTTGGTCGACCACTAGCAATGTTGAGCCTAACTCTTGCATGTGCAAAGCTACTTCTTGCATTTTGCCAGAGCCAAAGAAGTATTTAGGATCAGGCTGCTGCCTGGTCTGCATCAGCCGACCACAAACCGTAGCACCAGCTGTTCGAGCCAACCTGGCCAATTCATCCAGGTCATCTTCAACTTGCCAGGAATCGGTGCCATCGCTCACCAAACCAATCAAATAAGCCCGTTCTTCGCCCTCAGCCACGGCCAAACCAGGGGCTTGAGTGCGAAATTCTTGCTCTAAGGCACTAATTAGCTCTTCGAAGTTATCATCTTGAGCCCGTCTGGCTGTTGAGCCGGGCATGACTTTCCACAGTTTGCCCTCGGCATCACGCCCTGGCAACAGATGAGCAATGTGAACCACATCGGCAATTTTGGACTGTTCACCCTTGCTTCGACTGAATGTACCAGCTGGGTTAACACCGACCTGGGCTAACAAATCTAGGCGATTGCGAGCCAGACACTGAAGATTTTCTTTTGAGACAAATTCGCTACCATCAGATGGCTTCTGTTCTACACCCTGCTTTTTGTCATCTCCAGACTGTTTGCGGTCATCGAGACGAGTATGAATAATGCGATGACCACAGAGGCGACCAGGGCCAACGCGCACACCGCGCAACTCTGGCATGTTCACTTCAAAGGGCTGACCAACAGTGACGTTCACTACCTGTCCGCGCCGATTGACCACGAGCGATAATGGATAACCGGTCTCATGGGAGAGTTCGGCCACAGAATCAGCTAGCTCTATAGTGAGAATCTTGTCTTTCGGAATACGCTGTTGCAACAAGCGGTTGAGCTTCTTAATCTCAGACTGTTTCAGGCCTTTCGCCTTACCTAAGTCGACTTTGCCGTGCAATCAGTAAACCTCAGACAGGGGATAAAATGGGAAACCATTCCTATAAATACAGGCGATACTCCCGGATCATACCCGTTTATCAGTCTAATTTCACTCACATTTAATGTATATCAAAGGCCTAGTAACAAGGGTCTTAAGATATGCGGCTTGCTCATGAGCACTCACTTTTCTTCAGAAGCTACTTCATCAGCGTGAACTGGTCTGAACTCAAGAGTGGCTAGTTCTCTGTTGCCACCACGTCTTTCGCGGAAGACTGTTCCCAGAGTACCCCAATCCATCACCAGAGTTCCCCCTTGGGCGCGGTGCTGTTTGTCCCAACCCATCATGGTATCGAGACAGGCGTGATCAATATACTCAACATCTTCTAAGTGAACATGAAGCTCAGTGGTTGGCTTGACCGACTCAATCGCTTCAGCGATGCGGGGCAGACTTAGAAAGGTGGCGGCACCTTTAAGAGAAACATGGGTGCGATTACGACCTTCATCCTCAGTAATCTTGATATCAAGGCGAGAGAAGATGTAAAGCAACTTGCCGATTGAGAGAAGAACGCCGGCTATCACTCCAGTTAGCAAGTCAACACAAACAATCAAAATGATTGTAGTGACATAGATTGCGGCCTCTGAGCGACCATACTGTTTGATCTCTTTGAAGATTTTCCAATTAATCATCTTGTAGCCAGTAAAGACCAACAGGGCAGCCAAAGCTGAAGTTGGAATAAGCTCTAGCACATTGGGAAAAAGAGCGACGAATATGAGAATCCAAAGACCATGCATAAAGGCAGAAGCCCTAGTTCGGGCACCGGCATTTACGTTAACGCCACTGCGGACCATAACACCTGTGAGCGGTAGACCACCAATCAAACCACATAAAGCGTTGCCAACACCTTGGCCAATCAGTTCGCGATCATAGTTGGTGCGCTGCCCTGTATGAATTTTATCGAGGGCGCTGCAGGTCAAAAGTGTCTCAGCAGCGGCAATGAAAGCTATGGCTAATGCATCAAAGAAAATTTCCCAATTAAAGATCGAAACCAAAACGGTTGGTTTTGGTAGGGCAATTGAGGCGAAGAGATTGCTTGGAATAGTGACATAGTGCACGGTCAGATGTAAAAAATAAGCCACTGAAGTGGCCACTACCACTGCCACCAAAGAACCAGGTAGAACCTTCATACGACCAACGGCAAAGCGCTGCCAGAGAGCTAGTATAAAGATAGTCAAAACACCTATAGCTGCAGCTATTTGATGAGTAGAGTCACCAGATTGAACACCAGCCCAATTAAGACCTTTGTATATTGCCATAGGAATTGAGAGCAGATTGTTGATACCACTTCCCTTTGGTGTATCGTCGACCATGACATGAAACTGAGCGGCCAAAATAAGCAGGCCGATACCAGACAGCATGCCATGAATAACCGCTGGTGGTACGGCTCTAAACCAAGGTGCAAAACGACAAAGTCCAGCGAGAATCTGAATTAAACCGGCCAGGAGAATGATCACACCCATTTTCTCTATGCCATGCTCTTTTATGAGCTCAAGCATTAGCACCGCTAGACCAGCAGCAGGGCCGCTCACTTGCAATTGGCAGCCACCAATCGCTGAGACGACAAGACCACCGACGACACCAGTGAGGATGCCCTTGGCTGGATCAACCCCTGAGGCGATGGCAATACCCATACACAGAGGTAAAGCGACAATAAACACGACCACAGAAGCGAGAAAGTCTTTGCCAAAATGAGGCAGCCAAGATTGGCTTGTGCCACTACCAGCGGGCTTTTCGATGTTCTCGCTCGGGTTCTCGATTTTGTTCATACACACATATCAAAAGGCGCGATAGCGCAAAGCACAAGCTAAAAGGTACAAGTCGATTTATGACTATCCTAAAGTTGCATCAGGCATTACTTTTACTTGACTAAACTTACTACAGGTTCGACATGGACCAATTAATTTTACAATTTCGACCCTTCATCAACCTTGCACTGACAGTTAATATACTAACAGTTAATGCTCTGAGGGTTAATTTAGCAACCGGCCATAATTTTGTGGCGCAAAAGCGGCCGTGCGCCTGACTCACCACAGGTTTTGAGATTGGGAATAACCTTGCCCGGATTGAGAATACCATCGGGATCAAAGGCCTCTTTTAATCGACCCATCATAGACAAATCAAGAGCATTAAAGACAAGAGGCATCTCCATCATCTTCTCAATACCGATGCCATGTTCCCCTGACAATGTGCCACCCATTTCTACGCAAAGTTCCAATATCTCTTTTCCGGCAAGCATTACCCGCCTCACTTCATCCTCGTTTTCGCGATGATAAAGCATGCAGGGGTGAAGGTTTCCATCGCCAGCATGATAAACATTGGCAATCGTCAGGCTTAACCGTTGAGCGATTTTCTCAATACCAGCAATTACTTCAGCCAACTTCGAGCGCGGTATAACACCATCTAAGACATAACCATGGGGCGCTATGCGACCAAGTGCACCAAAAGCAGTCTTGCGCGCTTTCCATATGGTGGCACGCTCTTTGGCATCAATAGCCCAGCGCAGAGAAATAACGCCGTTAGCCTGCAGACAACTTTCGACAACTTTGCGCTGAGCCGAAATCGCAGCACTAGGACCGTCTAATTCAATAATAAGAAGGGCAGCAGCCGAACGGTTTAAACCCATACCCAAATAGTCTTCTACAGCATTTATGGTGAGTTGATCAACCATTTCCATAGCCGCAGGAATAACACCGGCCGCCACCACATCTGATACTGCCTGACCAGCTTGACCAACTGTTTGAAAATAGGCCAGTAATGTCTCTACTTTCTCTGGTCTCGGTATCAGTTTTACAAGAGCCTCGCAGGCAATGCCAAGAGTGCCTTCTGAACCAATGAAAAAGCCAGAAAGATCAATTTCGTTGCTGGTACGAGCAGCACCACCAAGGGTGACAATGCTGCCGTCGGCCAGAACAACTTTCAAGCCGGCCACATGATGGGTAGTCATGCCATATTTGAGAGTATGGGGGCCGCCAGCGTTCTCAGCAATGTTTCCGCCGATGGTCGAGGCCACCTGACTGGAGGGATCTGGGGCGAAATACAAATTATGCTTAGCGGCGGCTTGAGAAACTGAAACATTAGTAGCACCAGCTTCAACAAGAGCCAAGCGCTCAAGGGGATCTACATGCAAGACCCGGTTCATGCGTGTTAGCACCAGGCTTATGCCGCCACGAACACAGGTGCTACCCCCAGACAAACCAGTACCAGCGCCTCGAGGCGAGATTGGTATTTTTTGAGGAGCCGCCAGTTTTACTACTGCTGCCACTTGCTCGGTGCTAGCTGGCAAGACGACGATATCAGGAGCCGCTTTATCTAGTGTCTCAGCATCCGAGTCGTAAAGACCAATATCAGTCTTATCGGTAAGCACATAGTCGGCACCGACAATAGCAACTAATTTTTCAATTAAGGGCTTAAGAACTTCCATCAAGAATAACTATATCTTGTTTGGCGCTCTATCTGAACATTTGCTGCATCTGTTGCATCATCTGCATAGGCTGCTGCATTTGGTTGGGTTGCCTCATCTGCTGCATATTGTTATTTTGCATCTGCTGCATCATCTGATTAGGTTGGCGCATCTGCTGCATATTATTATTATTCTGCTGCATTTGCTGCATGTTATTGTTCTGCATGTTATTACCTGGCTGATTGCGCTGTTGCTGAATGCGCTCCTGGTCACCAGTGGTGTATTTGAAACCTTGCTGACCATAGTTCCAGGTAAAGGTACCAGTCTTCTCAACAAATTGACGGCGCGAGTTGGGTGGATATTCCAACACCGGGTTGCCATTCATTGAATTGATTACCCCAAGCAGCATGGTATTGAAGATGGGGTTACTGCTTTTCTGCAAAACCTGCACATTACCAACTCGGCCGTCGCGGGCCACCATATAGCTCACCTGGCAAGCCAGGGGAGGGCTATGTTTAAAAGCCATCTGGGCCAAGCTATTGAATCTCGTGAAGATCGACTCGGCTACTCGTTTGTGCCAGGCATCCCAGAGCAACTGCATCTCAGCTGAGCCACCATCGGGGTCATTACTGCGGCCGCCTTGGGCTCCACCCTGTAAATTCGGCTGCCTCTGCTGGGGAGGAGGAGTGTAGGGAGGATCTTCGTGCACCGGCATCATTTTTTGGCCATTGAAATCTCCACCCGAATCTTGAGCGTTGCCACTCATCGTTTTCTTCGGCGGTGCCGGTGCACGCATACCGCCAATATCCATTGCTCCTGGTGGTAGCTCTAACATTTGATCAACAGGACTGCCACTGCTATTAGCCCCCTCTCTAAAGGGGTCTCCCTGAATATCATTGCGATTTAAGCCAGGAGTGCTAGTTTTGTACTGGTCTTCTTGCAGCACGCCACCTTTTAGCACATCGGCCGCTGCATAAGGCATAAAGCTGGCACTAGTGAGCGCGAGAGCCGCTGTCAATGAAAATAGATTAGTAATTTGCTTGAATTTAGTAAGTTGTTTAAAAATCATGGCTAACTCAAAAGGTTAATGCTTGTCAATAGCTCTCTAAGGCTACTGTACTACTTATCCCCAAAAAGGCAATTCGCAATTACCACAATTATATTAGGCCCCCCAACTTATTGCACGCAGGAACGATGTCAACCGCCAAGAAAACCAAAGAACGACCAATTGCCCCCCAATCGCCGGTGGGCATAATCGATAGCCACGCCCATGTGGTCAACGAATACTTTCAAGGTGAGCGAGAGCAAACTCTAGATAGGGCATTGGCCTGCGGAGTGCACACCTTAATCAATCCGGCCGTGGCAGTAGAAGGCATTGATGAACTCTTAGAGTTAATCGAACGACGGCCCAATGTCTATGGAGCTGCCGGGCAGCATCCCCATGAAGCCAAACATTGGTGTGACGACCACAAAGAAAAAGTTTTGGCTGCGCTCAAGCATAAGAAGATGGTGGCGGTAGGTGAATGCGGTTTAGACTTTTACTATAACAATAGTAGTCGAGAGGAACAGCTCAAGGCCTTTCGCGAACAAATTGCCATAGCTGTTGAATTAGACAAACCAGTAATAGTGCACTGCCGCGACGCTTGGGAAGATACATTTGCTCTTTTAGGCGAAGCTCAAGGCAGGGTGCGTGGGGTTTTTCACTGCTTCACCGGTGGCCCAGAACATCTAGAAGCGATTGCTAAACTCGATTTTTATGTCTCTTTCTCGGGCATTCTCACCTACACCAAAGCTACTAATATTCAGGAAGCAGCCGCCCTGGTGCCCCAAGACCGCATGCTGGTAGAAACCGATTGCCCATTCCTGTCACCACAAAAAGTACGCGGCGAGCGCAACGAACCGGCCTTCGTCTGGTGGACAGCTGATAAATTAGCGACATTGCGTGGCAGCAGTTTAGATGACACTGCCGCTCAGGTGAATGCTAATGCCAAAGCGCTGTTTAGACTGCCTTAAGACGCTACTCGAATATTTAACGCTGGATTCGGGGTTCAACTGTTTGCACTGTCGAGATCGCTGTATTCCCGCACTAATTGAGCCATTTCATCTTTGCCTTGGGCTGAGAGATTTTCAGCAACACCACTGCGGTCTTTTAAACTGCGGTTTTGACTGACTTTCCATTTGCCCTCCAAAGCCGTGATCTTTATTTCCAGACCAATAATTCCCTTAATTTGGGCATCGATATAATCTCGCGGCGCGTCACTCACTTTCCACGGATCAGCAGCGTTTGCTTCCTGCTGATTGGTCAGACTAGTAATTTGACGCTTGAGCCAAGCAGCATCGTCTATCACTTGGGCTACTCCTCGCGCCTGCACCATTGCATAATTCCAGGTTGGAACTACTTTGCCGTCTTCTTCTTTGGAGGGATACCACTTTGGCGAAATATACTCGTCTGGACCTTGAAAGACAATCAAAACGTTCTGTTTATCTAAACCTTGCCAATGTGGATTAGCTCGGGCGAGATGACACTTAAGTGTGCCAAAGGATGAACCATCATCTATCAAATGGAATGGCAAAGCTGTGGCTAGAGGTCCGTGTTCACCATTAGAAACAAGCAATCCAAGCGGGTTTACCCGCATTAATCTATGTAGAACTTCTAACCTATCTTCTTTAAACGAGCTCGGCGTATACATTGCTTTGAATCCTTGGCAGTGGGCGCTCTTGGCTAACAATAATGGATCAGGCCGAAAAAAACGAGTTAAGGCAAGTGCCCCATGGGGAATTAAAGTGGCATAGCAGCAAAGGTTATCAGCCACGGCCAGAAAAATCGAAAGCAAGAAAATTGAACTAAATGGCCCTGGTGAAAGAAGCTACCTGGTAGGTCTTCTCATTTGCCTGCCAGTTTGGTTCGTCTCTTTTTTCATGATGACGTGGCTTTGTTTTCTTGGTATTTTCGCCTTTTACAAAATTTTGTTCTTCTACCGCAATCGCCTGGTGTTCAAAGCTGATCGCCTGATTTTGCCTGGACTATTTGGCCACACATGCCTGTACGAAAATATCGAGTGTATTGACCTCGATCCAACGGGTCGGTTTCTAACTATCGAAGAACTAACACAGGCCGGTGCTAAATTAAGACGAATAGCAATCTCTGGCCTAAACAGAGAATCAGCCCTGGCCCTCTGGACTCAGCTCGCCACGAAAGTAAGAAGCGCTGAAATTAAGAACGCGGTCAGAGATCGCCTAGTTAATTGGCAAGAACCCGGTCTGTATCTACATAGAGCAACAATAGACCAGGAACCCAAAAAATTTGTAGATTCAATTGTTTCAATCAGTCCGCCTCTCCAGCTCAACTTTAACGAGCGAGGCAGATACTCACAAGTCAGTGTCTACTTAAATACTTGCGGCATTGTTGCCCTGCGCTGCTGGACAGCCTTTTGGCTAATGGCTGGTGGCTACTATGCAATTGCACTGCTAAATCTAGGACACGAGCTCTCAATCATAAAAATGATGAAAGAGTTGGCGATGCAAATTCTAATCCTTGCCAGCCTACCTCTAAGATTATTTACACAAGCGGCCACTGAGCACCTAAAAAACATCTGGGCCACATGCGCTCTAGTTTTAATGCCCATAGTGCTGCTTGCCCTTCTAATCAGTCAAGAGCGAAAACCAAATTCGGCAATCGTTAGCGAAGATGGTGTGGTGCTCCTAAGGAAAACACCTTTAGGTCAAACCACACTGCGCAGAATCATCTGGTCATCTATAACAGAAGTCAAATCAGTTCTGCCAAAGGGAAATTCTGGCAAATTGCGAGGCGGAGCAATAGAAATTAAGACATCTGACCCTAAAGAAAAGTCCGCAATCAGAATTCCCCTGGCTGCATTTACTAGCGACGAAAAGAGAAAGCAATTTCTTGAAATGCTCACTTACTTCGGTAAAAACATCGAAATTGACAACTCTGTGCTCGAAACCTTAGCGCCAAGAGCAGAAGAATCATACACAAGCCTTTGGCTCAGCGCCATCGAATCGGCGCCAAACTTAGGGCAACTACTTCCTCTGGCAGATGGCGAGAAGCTAAAGCATGACTTAGTAATTGAAAAGCAGTTTGCTAGTGGTGGCCAAGCCGTTACCTATTTAGCCTCAAAGAGCGACGATCCCGGGGCCAAAGTAATACTAAAAGAATTTCTCTTGCCTCTATTTATAGAAGCAGCGCGAAAGAAAGTAAGCGAGCGCTTTGAGCGCGATGCCAGGCTTTTAAAGAACCTTGACCACCCACAAATAGTTAAGCTCCAGGATTACTTCATAGAAGAATCAAGGGCCTTTCTTGTACTCGAGTACATTGAAGGAGTAAGTCTGAAAGAAAAAGTTGAGCGCGATGGCAAACTAACTGAATCCCAGACTATTGAGTTGGCACTGCAAATGGCTGCTATTCTCGATTATCTACACTGCTGCACACCACCAATAGTGCACAGAGACTTCACACCAGAAAATCTCATAGTAAACCCTAGCGGTCTAATAAAACTTATAGACTTTGATGTGGCCCTAGAAGCCAATCAAATAAACGGCAGTAGTAACACTGCCGGCAAAACAAACTATTTGCCACCAGAGCAATTTCGCGGACAAGCGTGTACACGAAGCGACATTTATGCCCTCGGTGCCACTATGTTTTTTATCACCACCGGTAGAGAAGCTGAACCCATGCAAAGAAACCAAGCAAAGACAATAGTGCCTGAAATTTCTGATCACCTCGCTCTAATAATCGCAACCTGCACCGAGCCAGAACTAGACAAGCGCTACCAGAGCGCCGCAGAGGTATTGGCAGAGCTGCAGGCCCTAAACAAGTCAATATCAGACCGTGTGCTCACTTGACGGCTAGGGGAGATGGCCCATGTCGGCTCAAGAAAAACTGATCGTCTATCACTCTACCCCGGCAAAAATTGCCCTGGCGATTTGTCACTTAACCATGCCAGCCTGGGCCATTGCGCCAGTAGTTTGGTTTATCGTTTCCGTCCTCATAACGGTGGTGCTGCTGTTATTGAAACATTTGACAATGGAGGAGCTTACTGTTGGAGCATATTCAGGGATCTTCTGTGCCCTGCTCTTCACCTCAGGCACAGTTGTCACCGGGCTGTTGCAAGAAAACAAAATAATAGTTAGCTCGGATGGATTGTTCATTCCGATTCTGCCCAGCGCCAGCAATCGCTTTGAGCGCTTCATCGAATGGCGCGAAATCGAAAAAGTGATTTTGCAAGGCAACATTAGCACCATTGACAAAATGAAAATCAAACTGCTCACCTCTGGCGGTGGAACCGTCACCTTGGGGCTAAACGGCATGAGCGCCAATGACATTGAATATCTCTTGGTCAGCATTTCTAACTGGCTGCCTAGCAGTATCCTCGACCCACAAATTCACGACCTCAAAGAAGCGCTCTGGAATGCCGATTCTCAAGCCCTGGAGCAAGGGCAAAACAAGGCCATTAGCTTCACTCAAATGTGGGAAGACGAATTAACCAGTCGCTATTCGGCCACTGCCTATATTCCTCTTAATCCGGGGCAGCGACTGCAAAACAACAATTTAAAGGTAGTGCGTCAACTAGCCCTAGGCGGCTGGAGCGCCATTTATCTAGTACAAGAGGCCAATACTAAACTGAAGGTCTTGAAAGAGTCTGTAATTCCACCAGGAACAAACGAAACTCTCAAAGAGAAAGCTCAGTCAATGTTTCTGCGGGAGGCTCAGCTACTACTCAAACTCAATCATCCACAAATTGTGCGAGTCTATGAACACTTTGTCGAAGAAAATCGTCACTATCTTCTGCTCGATTATCTCAGCGGCCAAACCGTTAAGCAGGCAGTGAGACTGCAGGGTCCATACCACCAGTTAGACGTAATCGACTACGCTAAGCAACTAGCAGAAATCTTGATTTATTTGCACAGTCAAACTCCTGCAGTTTTACACCGAGACCTAACGCCCGACAATCTCATTATCGACAGTGAAGGCCAATTGAGCCTAATTGACTTTGGTGCTGCTAATGAGATGCTCGGCACAGCCACCGGCACGATGGTAGGCAAACAGAACTATGTTGCCCCAGAACAGTTTCAGGGCCATGCCACCGAGCAGAGTGACCTCTATGCTCTGGGAGCCACGATGTATTTCATGCTTAGCGGGCAAGAGGCCGTGCCCATGACCCAGGCATCAGCGAGAAAAGCAGGAGCAGCCGTATCCATTGCCTTAAACAAAATTGTAGAAGACTTAACAGCACAAGATCCGGCTGGTCGGCCAGCCACTGCCCATGAGCTAAAAGCCCTACTCTTGGCAGTTTTAAACGAAAGTGGCAAGGGCATTAAAGAAGAGAGTCATCTGTGAGTATAAGATCACGGCGAGAAAGAAAGCTAGAGATACAAAAATAGATTTAAGCGGCAGCGGAGAGCAATTTCAACTGCGCGTTTTGACTGTATTGATTCCTGTCTGGCTTATGGTTCTGCCCGGAATTATTATAGTTTGCCACGACACGCTCTGGACTATTGGCATACTCACAGTCATTGTGGCCTGCGCCATGAGCTTTATCTTCCTGCTCAAAAATCAACTGACCTTCCGCCAAGAAGAACTCAAGCTCCCAGGCTTTTGGGGCCCAGCCCTCAAATATAGTGAAATCAAACGTATTAGCTTTGCCAATGATGACAAGATTCTGATAGAAGCAATTACAGAAATCGGCCCGCTACAAAAAAAGGTTGAAGTCACCGGCTTATCCCGCGAATCAGCAGAAACTCTTTGGGTAATGCTAGCAACCAAATTAAGAACAGCTGAAATTAGCTCAGAAGTTCGTGAGCGCTTTAAAAATTGGGTAGGCAGCTCAGAAACTTCAACTCTGGCCATACCGGCTAGTGCCGAGATGGCGATGATTGCCGCTCCGGCGCGGGAGTTGCAACTGTTGGTAGACATAAAAGCACATAGCCGCCTCAAACAAATGCTGTCGTACATGAGCATTTACGAGGCTACAGGCTACCGCACCTGGACTATATTTTGGGTCGGTGCGGCCACCCTAACTGCCGCAAGCTGGCTAGCCAGTTTTGTTTTCCCTCCCTCTGTCATTGACTTGTTACGGGGGTCTTTCGCCGCCCATTGGATTGAAAGCACTTTTACTGCATTTTGCTCCATTTGGGAGCCAGCCATAGCACTAACACAAGTGATATTTGCTAATGCTTTCGGTGCCTGCGGCTATTTCGTCTTACTCTTGCTCTGCTGCTACTATGCCATTAAAAGCTGGTCAGAGCCAGACAGTGCCTTTATCGACCATCTCGGCATCACAGCACAGCTTAAGACCCCAACCGGCAGCGTGCCCCAAGAACACCTGAGCTGGCAGTCAATAGCTAATATCAAGCTATTGACCAATAAACAAGCATCCATGGCCAGTTCAACGGTGCAATTCAATTCTCGCAGCGATCGGCTTCCTATTGAAATACCTCTGCGGGCTTTCGCCGGAGAGCACAATCGTGAATTATTTTTGGAGGCCCTAGAATCATGGGGCAAGAAAGTTACTATCGATCCCAAGCTACTTGAGGCTCTCTCTAGCGCTCCGGATACTAGTTACACCGAGCTTTGGCTTTCCTCGCTTGAGGCGGCCCCACAGCTGCAGCAATTGACCCCTCTCAACGAGAAAGAGAAGCTCAGTCACCACAGCCTTGAAATCGAAAAACTTTTGGCCAGCGGCGGTCAAGGCGTCACATATATAGCTCGCTGGAGTGAGCAGCCTAATTCACCAAGAGTGGTATTGAAGGAAATCATCATTCCAATATACATAGAGAAAGCTCGACTAAGAGTGGCTGAACGCTTTGAGCGCGATGCCAAACTCTTGAAGAGCCTGGACCATCCTAAGATTGTAAAACTACACGATTACTTCATTGAAGAACATCGTGCTTTTCTCATGCTCGAATACATAGAAGGCACAACCCTGCAAGAGAAAGTGCAGATGCAGGGGGCCATACCCGAAGCAGAAGTTCTCAATTTAGCTAAGCAAATGCTAGACATTCTCGACTATCTACATAGCTGCACACCGCCTGTGGTGCATAGAGACTTCACACCAGATAATTTGATGGTCAATGAAGAAGGGGAGGTTAAGCTTATCGACTTTGACGTTGCCCTGCAAGCCGAAGAGGCCGTTAAGAGCAAGGTGACAATTGTCGGCAAGCAAAACTTCTTACCCCCTGAACAATTTCGCGGACATCCCTGCCCTCAGAGTGATATCTACGCCTTAGGCGCCACTCTCTACTTTCTTTTGACAGCCAGAGAACCAGAAGCCCTAGACTCGTGCCATCCACAACACATCACAGACACTGTCTCGGATCACTTAGATGCCTTCATTGCCCGCTGTACAGAGCCAGAGCTGAGGCGGCGCTTTCGCAATATCGCTGACATGCGCGCAGACTTAGCAGTAAGTCTAGAAGAAGTTTAGACAAGATTTTAAAGAGAACTCGCAAAATATGGCTCAAGAAAAAATCATTGTCTACGACTCTCTACCAGCAAAAGCTGGGCTAGCACTGTGCACGCTCACTTTGCCAGTCTGGGGCCTAGTTGCCCCAGTCATCCTTTTAACGCTCTCAGTTATTTCTCTATTTTCAGTGCTCTATGGTGTCTTTCCCCAGGCCATTGCCATGATGGGCAATTCACTGGCCCTGGCGCTGCTTTTCTTCAGTGGTGTAATCATCACCGGTATCTTTAGCGAGAGCAACATCATTGTTAGCCAAGAAGGTCTTACACTGCCAGCCCTCACTAGCTTCACCAATAGATTTGACCGTTTTATAGAATGGAGCGAAGTTGAAAAAGTGACACTATTGGGTGATGATCTAAGCAATTTGAACTCGCTCAAAATTCACATCAAGATGAAGAGCGGTGGCTTTGCCGTACTCGGCCTCAATGGCTTGGTGGCCAACGACATTGAGTATATGTTAGTGAGCATGGCCAACTGGTTACCAGCAAAAGCATTAGATAGCAAACTTGAGCAGCTGAAAGAATTGCTCTGGAATGCTAGTTCAACGGCAGACGCAAAGGGCGGCACACTGCTGAGCTTTACCAGCATGTGGGAGGACGAGTTGACCAGCCGCTTTACGGCCAGTGCTTATGTACCGCTCAATCCTGGTCAAAAGCTGCAAGAAGGCAATCTCAAAGTGATACGACAAATGGCCCTCGGTGGCTGGTCTGCTGTCTATTTAGTGCAAGAGGCCAATACCAAGTTGCGAGTGCTAAAAGAGTCAGTGATACCACCAAGAGTAAATGCCAAGCTCAAAGAGAAAGCTCAATCAATGTTCTTGCGCGAGGCTCACCTTTTGCTTAAGCTTGAGCACCCCAGAATCGTTCGTGTGCATGAACATTTTACTGAAGATGAAAGACACTATCTCTTGCTTGACTATATTAGTGGGCAGAATATTCGGCAGATAGTTAGCCTTCAAGGTGCTTTTCACCAACTAGATGTAATTGACTATGGCAAACAACTTTGTGATGTGCTGCACTTTCTCCATAGCCAAGACCCTGTAATTCTGCACCGAGATCTCACCCCAGATAACTTGGTTATTGGCAGCGATGGCAAGCTCATGCTCATTGATTTTGGTGCCGCCAACGAGCTAATTGGTACAGCCACAGGCACTTTAGTAGGCAAGCAATGCTACATATCACCAGAACAATTTCGCGGTCACCCTAACGAATCAAGCGACCTCTATGCCCTCGGTGCCAGTCTCTACTTTATGCTTACTGGTCGTGATCCAGAACCTCTAACCCAGTCTTCACCAAGCGAAATCGAAAAAACCGTCAGCGAAAAGCTCGACAAACTTGTGCAAAGCCTCACAGAGCAAGACCACAAAGCCAGACCAGCTTCTGCTGCAGAAGTGAAGGAAGCTCTTTTAGCCCTTTCCTAATTGCGCACTCGCGGCGTCCAGCGCCGCAGAAAATGTTGTGCTTGTGCCGATGCCTTGGCCTTGGCCGGAACTTTTCGCAACAGCTCTACAGCACGATTGTAATTGCCAATTTTGGCATACTGCATCGCCATCTGCAAATAAGCATCAGAAAGAGTTTCATTATATTCAGGCATCAAAGCTTTTTCTCGCTGCAAGCGCTCAAGCACTGAAACGCCTTCTTCGCAGCGACCACGACTAATCAAAATAGAAGCGTTTTTTGCTTCGTCATTGGCCTTATAGTAAGAACTAAACTGGTAGCTACCAAAAATAACAAGCCCACCCAGGGCAAGGGCACGCAGCACCATCATGGTCTTAGCCGCCGATCCTCTACTCTTTTTATTTTGCACAGGTTTAGACTGAGGTCCCCAATCTAGCAACGCATTGGGATCATTTAGAGCCGAATAGCTATCTGAGGTTTCTGGTGGCGGGATGCCGTCTTCGCTTGTCCTAAAGACTAAACCACCCTTACCTTGGAAGGGTATCCAGTTCTCCGGAGGAGCGACACTGACTGTCTTCTGCCGACCATTACAAGCCGCCTGAATATCTTCCCATAACTCTTCAGCACTCTGCTGCCTATCATTAGGGTTCTTGGCCATGGCCTTCATAATGACGTCGTTAATCTCTTTAGGGAAAGTCACTTGTTCATTGACTGACCCCATAGATGGTGCCTGATTATTAACATGCATGAGCATCAAAGCCATCAGATCATCAGCAGCAAAAGGTCTTCTACCGGTTAAAGTCTCGAAAAAAACAACGCCCATCGAATAAATATCAGTACGATAATCGACATCTACGCCGCGGCACTGTTCCGGGCTCATGTATGCCGGTGAACCGCAAACCTTACCTTCAATAGTGAGCGAAGCTGAGGTGGCACCAGTGTCAGTCCACATTTTAGCAACGCCGAAATCGAGCACCCTGACAGCATTCTTCTTAATTAGATCAGGGGCATCGAGGTTACCATCAATATCGACTTCTTCAAGCACTATATTCTCAGGCTTAAGATCCCGGTGAATTACCCTACTGCGGTGAGCTTCTCCAACGGCTGCACATACTTGAGAAAACAGTGGCAATGCTTGTTTCAAGTCAACAAAGCCACGCTTGCGCAGAACATCAGAGAGAGTGACACCGTTGAGCAGCTCAGTAACAATATAGGGCTGCCCCTCATCGACAACACCAAAGTCGTAGAGCCGGATAATATTGGGATGACTCAGTCGGCTAACTGCTTTAGCCTCACGATGAAAACGCTTGACTGAATCTGAATTGCTACCAAGAAAATGGTGCAACAACTTAACTGCCATTTCGCGGCCAGTAGATTCTTGTATTGCCTTATAGACCACACCCATCGAGCCCTTACCGACAGGACAAAGAATGCGGTATTTCTCACCCAAGACTTTGCCAATTACAGGATCGTCCGGCACCGAAATGAGCTTAGCACCGTCATCGGGACACTGCTCAAAATCGCCTTGAAAGTGAGTGTTACACTGAAGACAAAGCTTCATCTCAGTTCTTCTTCACCTTCCTCTTCAGCTTCCGCAGAAGCTTTTGAGCGTCCTTAAACTTCTTAGATCGACTAGGTATTTTCTCCAGAAGCTTTACGGCTTCTGCAGGATCTTCCTCGTCAACCTTATTAGCCATCTGGAAATAAATTGAATGAAGTTTTTCACCTTCACTGGCAGTGATTTTGCCAGAACTGACCTTACCTTCTAAGATTTCTCTAGCGCGATCAAGCTCACCATTTTTGATCATCTGATCAATAGAAGCTTTTGTCTCGGCACCAGGCTTGCTGTCTGGCAAATTGAACTTAACTATGCCACTTTGGTAGGCATAGAAGCCACCACCACCAACAACGACCAGGAGAACCACGATGGCAATTATTGGCCTGAGATCTAGCCCAGGCATTTTGGCAACCCGAGTTCCTCTACGACCGGGAGCTTGCGAACTACCTTTGCCACCGCGTATAGCGGCAGTTTGCTCTGGAGTAATTGACTCAGCTACCGTTCGAGTAGGAAGCTCAGGCATTTTCGTTCCTTGCTGCGAAATCTTAGCAGAACCAAGAATACGATTAACTAGCTCAGCGCGAGTAGAAGGGGAATCATCAACCTGCGGTGGCAGCTGACTAAGCGAATTGACGGATGGTACGCTGCCGGTGCCAGTACCTAGAGAAGACTGGCCTGATGACTGAACGGGCGACTGGGATTGTGCCTGGTACTCAGCTTGCTGCTGTATTTGCGCCATAGCTTCCATATTGACCGCTGAAGCCGATGGTGGCCGATTCTGTTCTTCTAGTTTGCGGTTTAGAGCAGCAATTCGAGCGCTAACGGCGTCATTTGATACTGTTGCCTGTGGCATACTGGCTACGCCATCATAAGGATTTGCCATGCCAGTACCCGAGGTAGAAGGTGATTGTTCCTGGCTTGCGGGCCTGGTTTGTGAAGACGAAGGCGAGTTAAACGGCGAAGAGAATGGCGATGAACCACCGAAGGGAGAACTCATAGCAGCCCCTTGATTGGGCTGTTGATTGTAATCAGAGGACTGAATGGTTTCGACCTGTCGGCTTACTCTACCTGGCGGCTTGTTGATCTCAGCAGCAATTTTTGAAGCTGAATCGCTCGGGGTTCTCTTATCCTCAGGTGATTTATTTGGTGCCTTGCTAGCAACTTCAAGTAAACGCGAAAGGGCATCTACCTTATTGGCTTGAGTTTGGGTCAAGGGGGCTTCAACTTCAACCTGATTTGAGGTCGAAGCGAAGGTCTCTAAACGGTTCTGCGAAGGTGAGCTGCTTGGTGCAACTTGTGGTTGTGATTCGGGCGATGAGACCTGAGACTGTTCTTCCTGACCAGCAGCCAGTAATTTGTCGAGAGCATCAGAAATTGCTCCGCCCAGACTATCACCATCATCGTCTTCTTCGTCTACAGCAGGTTTAGCCGGAGCTCTAGAAACGGGCTCATCAAAGTTTGTCGAAGAAAGCAACGACGCCAAGCCTGACTTAGCAGGCTCTTCAGCCTGTGCCGGTCTACCATCTTGCACTTGTTCGAGCTTGGCCGAATTGGCAAGCTCAATCATCTCGGTGAGCGATAGCTTGGCAGTTGACTTAGGTGACTGCGACTCAGACTTGGCTGGCTCTTCGGCCGCTTCTGAAACTGGTTGTGAAACTGGTTTTGAAATTGGTTCAGAATAAGACTCGGCCGCTACTTGATCAGCCTTGGCTGCAGCACCTGATTGCTCAGCGGCAAGTTTAGCCTCTTCTTCTGCCTTCTTGCGAGCCTTTTCTTCGGCCTTGGCTTTGCGAATACCTATTTTGATACTCTCTAAACTTTCTTGCTCAAAGTTCTCGGCATTGGCAAAAGCGATTGGTAGAGAGTCTTTTCCCAGAACTGGCTGTTCCGGAAAAGCTGACGACGATACTGGTGCCTTTGCAGGGGGCTGAGGCGATGGTGGCTCTATCACTGGAGCGGCAAGTTCTGGCACCGCACCAAATACGGCATCGGCAGCAGACAGCTCTTCTGCACTGCCCTTGTTCGAGCCGCCACGGCCGAACATAGTGTCAGCAGTGCGCATATCCTCGACTTCGCCGTAGTTACTTTCAGTAAATGATGGATCAGCAAAACTACTCGCTAGATCAGAGTTCATATTACTTTGCTGTTCTTGATTCACAGCAGCTAGGAGTTTACTAATGGCATCAGACTGAGATAGCACACCAGTAGGCTCACTTGCGGGCTCAGCACTGGCGAAAGTAGCTTCTGACTCGGCTTGACTAAAGTCACTACTCTGGGGCTGCATGTCGCCAGACTTATCTCCTTGGAAGCTATAGTCTTGCCCAGAGGTAACTATTTCAGTGCTAAACAGAGAAGAGAAAGCTGGAGGGGCTGACCTTTCATCGACTCTAACCGGTTCCGGTGTGGTCGCCGCGGTAACTGAGTAGTTATGAGAGTTTTCAGAAAAAGCATTAGGATGCACTTCATCAAATGGCGATACGCCTTCCTGATCTCGACGTTCTGGCGCAAACAGCGCCTGATGCTCGCCAGTGGGAATCATCAAATCAGCTAGATTACTGTGCCCTGGTGTAGCACTATCGGCATCTGCGGGAGAGGGTTCAGAGCTTCCACCACCAAGCAAACTGCCGAAGCCAACCAAACCCTTAGGCTTAGGCTCGAAGTAAGGCGAATCATATTTTGCATCGGAATCGGCGTCACTACTAGGTTGAGCGACCTGTTCATTGTTAAATTGGGCTGTAGGTTCAGACGAAAAATTATATTGTTCTACAGGGCTTAAGGGCTCAAGCATATCGTCAGAATTCTGCTCAAGGGCCTTAGCCTCTTCAGCGAAAGCTTTAGCCAATATTTCAGCGGTGCTTTCTGGCTGAATTTGTTTATGTGGGCTTGGTGCCGACTGAGGTTGCGATTCAACTTTCTTCTCAGTCTTCTCAATCTTTTCGGTCTTCTCTACGATGCGAGGAGGCGAAGTCGGCTGAGCAGGCCACGATGGAGGTGGATCTTTCGAGACTTCAGCAGCTCTCTTAGCTTGGGCTGAAGACCCTGGTGTTGAAGTAGTTGGCGCAGAAGGAGTGGGAAGTTGCATTGACTTTGGCACAACGGCTTCTCGTGGTGCTTCGCTAGGCTGGTGAAAAGTATATGGCGCTGGAGGTCTAACAGCTTCTTTCTCAGGAATTTTCAGCACCGGTGGCGTACCTGAAGAAAGGGTATTCATAGGCCGGGCCTGCGGCGCCTTGAATTTATCTAAAGATGGAGGGGGACCACCTGGGCGACTTGCCATCGGCCTAGTAGTAAAGGTGCCGGAAGTAGAAAAGTTTCCTGATGTCGAGATTCCAGATTGAGAACTTGACACAGACGCATCACTATTAATTTCTGCATTACTTGGCGGACTAAATTCGGGGTTACTTTGCTGGGCCACTACAGACGGTGCCGGATCTAGAGCAGTAGCATTGTCACCATAGGGAGCATAATCAGACTCGTCGATAAGTCCAGCAGCAGCTTGAGCAAACATCTTCTCTTGCGCTAGGGCCTCGGCTTGTGCTTCAAGCCGTGCTGTAGAAGAAAATGAATCAACTTGCTCCCAGCTTGATGAACTGGCTACGGCGTTAGCACTAGAAGAACTAGAAGAACTAGAAGAACCAGAAGAACTAGAAACGCTAGATGACGGCGGAGCACTCTCGGAGACAGCGGCGGAAGCGGGGCTGTCAACAAGAGCATCAGAGTCCTCAGCAGAGAGAGTTCCAGTCTTTTTGACCAGTGCTGAAAGTTTAGAGGAAATGTCGGCTTTACCGGCTGAATTATCAGCCCCTTTCCCTTGGCTATTGCCGCCTTTCTTACTCAAGTAAGGGGTCAAATCTGGCAAGTCGTCCTTCAAACTATTCTTCCTCTCGAAGCCTATGGCTGCACAGTGCTCAATTGTCCTTGATTTCACTCAGATTATGCTGACCAAACTAAGATTTTTTTGGCCAATTTTCCTATTGCGGACCCCTTGTACGCTCATTTACCCGCTGGGACTGATTTTGCAACCTTCCATCGTTTTTTTGGTCATTTCCCTTAACTAAGGTGAAGCCAGTCGCCTGACAAGCTAACTGTAGATCTTTGGCAAAATCAACCGCAGATGCATGCCTGTCTTTGGGATTTTTCTGCAAAGCCTTGGCCACAACGAGATCTACTGGTTCAGGAATGCCTAAATCTGGCCTCACGGTAGACATTAATGGCATTTTCTCGTTAACAGTCTTAACCATAAACTCTTTGGAAGTCGTAGCTTCGAAGGGTCGCTTACCTGTAACCATTTCAAAAACGACTAGTGCCAAAGAATAGATATCGGTGCGGTGATTGAGTGGCAACCCACGGCACTGCTCCGGACTCATATAGGCAGGTGAACCCGCTACGGTGGTCGGGCGCGCCATTGTATTCATGCCGTTTTCAAAGACGGTGTAGGCAATACCAAAATCGCAGACTTTGACGAAATCTTGCTCGCTAGTTGAATCTAGCACTATGTTCTCAGGCTTTATATCGCGGTGAACAAAGCCCTGACTATGGGCTTCTTGCAAACCGTTGCAAACCTGGCGGGTGATTTCGAGCATGCGGGAGGGGGCAAGCGGTACGTCGGTTGTGATTAACGACGAAAGTGGTGTGCCTTGTAAATAGTCCATTACAAGATAAGGCTGCCCATCGTCAGTGATGCCAGATTCCCACAAATTTACGATATTTGGATGCCGTAGTTGCTCTAAAGCCCTGACTTCTCTGGAGAATTTCTCCATGCTCTTCGGGTCAGCACCCAGGTAGCTGTGCACAACTTTAACGGCCACAGCACCACCCATAAGCAGCCTGGTAGCTCGATAGACGATGCCACTGGCACCCTTACCAACCACAGTCTCAACTGCATACTTATTGTTAATGAGGGCGCCAATCAACGGGTCTTTTCCGACCGGTTCTAGGGCGACCTTGTCTCGCGGACAAGTAGAAACCTCGTCTCCAAAATAGTTGTTGCACCGCAAACAAAGCTTCATTTAGAACTGCCAATCAATTTTGGTCCGTGACTCCATCAAAAAATCTTTCTCAAGTAGTACCAATAGATACTACCCCTTTTATTACTTACCCATAGACCTGGGCAGTCCACCAGCAAGTACGATTATCAGCCACTAAAGCAAGGTTAATTTATTACTCGATCAACCTCTGACATACCAGTCGCCTGGCAAGCGCTCAGCTATTCCTGCCAACTCTAACATGGTCAGAGTACTCGAAAGTTCGCCGGCCGTCATTCCTGTCTTTTCGGTGAGCTGATCAAAATGAACCGGCTCATTAGAAAGCAGCTCGTGAACATCTTTTTCGCGTCCGAAAAGCTCTAAAACAATAGGTTCACTGCGGGGCCTTGTGCTGGTCGCCCAGTTTAAAGCCTTCATAATCTCAGCAACGCTCGTAACAAGTTGAGCCATATTATCAGCAATCAGCCGGTTGGTCCCCTCTGAAGTGGGCTGATCAATTCTTCCCGGGATCGAGAACACTTGGCGATCCTGTTCAAATGCTTGCCGCGCTGTAATCAGGGATCCTGAGCTTTTTCCTGCTTCAATTACTAGCAAACCTTGACCAATGCCCGAAATAATGCGATTTCGAGCAGGAAAACGCCATTTTTCGGGGGTGATGCCAGGAAAATATTCGGAGAGAACCAAGCCCTTTGGATCTTCCGACAACTTAGCAAAAAGGGGCTTGTTAGAACTGGGGTAACAGACATCAGGGCCACAGGCAAGCACAGCAGCGGTTTTGCCACCAGCCTCAATGGCACCATAGTGAGCAAACGAATCGACGCCAACGGCCATACCGCTAACCACGGTCACTCCAGCTTGAGCCAACTCCCTGCCAAAATCTTTGGCTAACTTCTGACCGTAATGCGATGGTGTGCGAGTGCCCACGACACCAATGCCGTAGACCAAACTCTCCATGCTCATCTCACCTTTCACATAGAGGACGAAGGGTGGATCGTGTATCTCTCTGAGGGTATGGGGATAAAGCGGATGAGCCATCGGATAAGCCCTGACTTTGGCCTTCTCTAACTTGTCAGGCAACGAATCAGGGTCAATCTCTGCACGCTTCGCAACAAATTTAGCGATTAGCTCGTCAGTGATCCAACCAAGGTAATACGGGGCCCGACTCATCTCTTTTAGTTCAGAAGGGCTACCGTGCCAAAATGTCTTCATGGTCTCGAAGCGATCGTATAGCTTGATCATACGAGAGGCCCTGAAGCCGCAACCCGTGCACAAATCAAGAGCGAGCCAATATTTCAGCTCCTCATTGCCCCACATTTTGATGGGATCCTCGATAAGATGCATAATCAGATATACCAACCCTCTCGTTGCATTTTCCCTGCAAACCCTTCAGCCCCTGCAAATAATGATGCTAGCATTAACAACAGTCTCTCCAGGAAAAAAGTTCAATTCTCTATGGTGCAAAAACAAGCTAGAAACTTAAAATCTTCAAGCATTGCTTTAGGGGCACTGTTGTCTCTGCTCTTGGCTCTCCCTTTTTCAGCCGACCCAGCTTTAGCTCAAAGCCTGAGCAGCGAAGAAAGCAGCAAGCTCAAACTAATTGAACAAAACCTGTTCTTTAAGAACTACGACGACGATAGTGCCGAAATTCGTATGGCTCGTATTGAAAAAAGAGTTTTCGGCGAAGCTGCCGAGGGTGCACTGAGCCCCCGTTTAGCAAATATATTGCAAGTGGCCAAGCCCTTAGATAAACCACCGACACCGCGCAATCAACCAGCCCCAGTAGTGTCAAAACAGCCGACCTTTGAACAACAGCAGCAAGAGCAACAACTGCGCCAGGAAGAGGCTGCCGACAGGGCCAGACAAAGGGCAATGGCTGCCCGCGACGAGGAAGTCAATCAGATGTTCACCGATGCTGTGCGTCTGTGGAAAGAGCGCAAGGGTAATGAAGCCCTAGAAAAATTCGAGCAAGTTGTACGACTGGCTCCAGATAATGCCGAAGCTCATTTTAGCCTTGGTGTCATTTACGAGGCCCAGCGAAATTTCACTGAAGCTTTAGGCTGCTATAAGAAGGCTAACGAGATTGACCCCAACAAGCGCGAGTACAAAGAAGCCGTAAGCTTGGTAGAGAAAAAGGCTGCCATAAAAGAACAAGATGACGGTAAAAAACTTGAACTGCGTATGCTGGCAGAAAACGCTTCTGGAGCCTATCGACGCGGCGAATTCATTTCGGCGCTTGACCTCTACAAACAACTTGATCGCAAGGCGCCAAATCAAGCTCTGGTGAAATACAACATTGCCACTATTTACCTGGCCATGAAAAGTCCAGTGCAGGCCTTAGATTTCTTTAGACAAGCGCGCAAGCTGAAGCCGGACGAACCTAACTATCAAAAAGCCGTAGCTCAACTAGAAGGCAATTTACAAACAGAAGAAACTGAACGCCTCAATTCAGAGAGAGCCTGGCAGAATCAAAACCAGAATCAAAATCAAAACCAGAACCAGAATCAGAATGCTAATCGCAATCCAAATTTCAATCAGCAAAATGGCCAGAATCAGCAAAGAAACAACAACAACTCAAATAGCAATAGCAACGGCCTTTTAGGCGGCGACAAGAACGCCCCACCTCCATCAGCCGCATTTGGCATTCTCGCCAAGAGCAACAAGTCAGGAGTGCTTGTCACCACCATCGGTATCGCCTCGCGAGCAGCAAGGTGTGGTCTCCAGCGTGGTGATGTCATCAGAGCAATTGACGGCGAAGTGATAAAAAGCGTCAGCCAATTCCAGCAAATAATGAACGGTAAGACTCAAGGGCAGTCATTGCAGCTCATGATTGAACGCAAAGGCGCTATAGGCCAAGTAATTCTTTAACCTTGCATCTGCTTAGTCTTGAACAAGAGCATTGAGTCTCTCAGCAAAACTCTCAGTAATTTTTGCTGGCTCAAGCTCAGACACTTGACGAATGTTGTAGACAGTATCGCGCACTACTGGTTTGTAGCCAGAAGAAGCAATAAGCTGCTCCATCTTCTCTTGTGCTAACTGCAAAGGAGTCTTAGCACCAGCAGCATGGGTGATTTTCTCTTCCATGATGGTGCCATCCATGTCGTCGGCTCCAAAAGAAAGAGCAAGCTGAGCCAACTCTACCCCGAGCTGAATCCAATAGGCCTTAATATGTGGGAAGTTATCAAGCAAAATTCTCGAGATGGCAACATCTTTGAGCAAGTCTGATGGAGTTGGCTCGCTCACTTCATCTTGAATATTAGTGCCATCGTAATAGCACTTCAATGGAATGAAGCACTGGAAGCCACCACTCTTATCTTGCTGTTCACGCAAGAGCAGCATGTGATCAACTTTGTTTTCGATGCTTTCACTAATTCCAGTCAGCATAGTGGCATTAGATTTAAGACCAAGTTTGTGAGCAATGCCGTGAATTTCCAAATAAACAGGAGCCGGCGTTTTCTTCACCGCCATGCGCTCGCGAACAGCATCATCAAAGATCTCAGCACCACCGCCAGGCATTGAGCCCAAACCGCAGGCAATCAAACGGGTTAAAACTTCTTCGTAGCTAATGCCGTCAAGGTTAGCTAAATACTCGATCTCAACGGCAGTAAAGGCCTTCATGTGGACATGAGGATACTTGGCTTTCAACTGCTGCAGCACTTCTTCGTAATAAGCCAGGTCGCAAGCAGGATTAAGACCACCAACCATGTGAATCTCGTTGATACCGAGAGCTACACCCTTGCCCGCTTCTTCAAGCACACGGTCAACGCCCCAGGTGTAGGCCTTGCCGCGCTCATCAGGGTTAGCATAAGAACAGAAGCGGCAGGTCTCAACACAAAAATTGGTTGGGTTGAGGTGCATGTTGTGAATGTAATAGACATAATTCTCTTGTCCCGGCTCAGCTTTGACACGGCGAGCATACTCACCTAGCGCACCGATAGCCACCAAGTCGTCAGACTGGTAGAGGCGGATAGCGTCTTCGCGGCTAATGCGCTTGCCTGTATAAACTTTCTCGGCTACGTCAGCCAGGGGATGACCAGTGAAAATTCTATTTTCAATAACAGCAGACATGGACACCTCTAAAGACTGCTACTAATCTCAACAGACAATCTTAACAGGATAAAAATCGGTTTTGTCCACAATCTCGCGACCTAGTCACAAGCGTTCACAAGAGGCAATGTAACCCTTCAGCGCATTAGTCTCGAACAATCCAATTAGGATTCAGCATTGATGTCAGGATATGGTCACACCACTTTCCATTAATCAACAAATAATCGCGGGCATAGCCTTCAACGTTGAATCCCAGGCTGCGCAAAAGCCAGCCACTACGCTGATTGGAGGGTTGATAGTTCGCCATAATTCGGTGCAAATTGAGGCCCGAAAAGCCGTAGGAAATCACTGACTGCAGAGCTTCTTTCATCATGTGCTTGCCTTCTCGATCCTGGGCAATTGAATAACCTAAATTGCAATACTGAGCCGCACCGCGAACAATGTTATTGAGGTTGGCAGAACCCACAACCTCAGTCGGATTGGCGCGATCGAAGAGAAAGAAGCGCACAGCCAAATCGCCATGAAAGTCTTCAAGATTCTGCTCAATTTGCTTGTGCCAATAATCATGGGTTAAAAAATTGCTGGGCCAAGCTGGGCCGCCGTCTGCCAGGTGTGACCTGTTGCTACTAAAGTAGGCTATAACAGCTTCAGCGTCTTCAATCTGGGCCAAACGAATGATGCATCTTCCCGTGTTGAGCGTAGGAAGCTTGGTTTTCTGGGCGGACAAATCGTTCATTGCTCTCTCAATCAAACTATTTAGGCGAAAATTACTTCACTAATTCTAATCGACCCAGAAACTAGAATTGGCTCGAATTGGGGCAGCTGATTCTTCAAATACTGGTCTGCGGTTATCTTCATGAGCAAGAATCTCAACCAGCAAGTCGGCATCGATCTCTAAGTCATCATCAAGGGAATAAGGCGAAGCCAAAACCAATCCGGTTTGGTCGTCATCGAAATCTCGCCAAGATTCTTTGATGGAAGATTCAAAAAGATACTCGTCTTCATTGGTCCAGGCAAGAAAACTGTCTTCAATCGAGGGCAAGGGCTCAATCAAGGGCATACCAGCGCGGCGGCCACGATCAATATCGTTGATTCTCTGCTCAATTGCTTCAACTTCACTGCGACGGCTGTCACCAAACCAGTGCATCATTGCGGTTTTCTGACGCTCACGACAGAGAACATTTTCTTCGCGATCGGTATCAGCCATGCGCCGAGCGTCATTCAGGTCAAAGCCGCCTTGATGACTCTGAGCACGCATCTGGGCCAAACGCTGCTTGTTGCGGTCGATATCAATGAAATTGGGCAGAATCAAACCACCCTTTGCTCTTGATACTGTTGAACTCAAACTTTTGACTAGAAGCAGCACATTAGAAATCAATTTTCATACCCGCCAGTTGAAACTCATACTAATCCCGACTTGCCAAGAGATTAATTCAGTACCCCTCCGATCTCAATGGGGTAATTCCCCCAAATAAGTGCCGCTTCATTAATTTATCAATTTAGATATTAAATGTCTATCTAGTCGTAGCAGTGGTTGACTAGTGATCGCTAAACGAAGCCACTACGTTTTTGGCTTTCTTTAGGGCTAACCCGAATATTGCCAACACCCAAGCTAATCATTTGATCGGTTACCAGGTCAAAAAAGCGCTCCCTTTCTGGCCCTTTAATTACGGCCAAATGGTGGGCTTCAGCCAAGGCAACAGGGTAACCTTGACCCTTCTCAACCTGCGTGCGCACTGCCTGCATGGCAAAGCTAAACAACTCTTGGTCCGCAAAAACCCAATGGGGCATCTCTATACGTGCAACCTCACTGGCACCGCGCCAATAAACAAAGCAGCTGCGATCAGTCTGGGGCATGAGCTTGACCACAGTGGCACCGCTAACGAATACAGCCGAGCGCTGATTAATTGGCAGCAAGCGCTCAAATAAGCTGCGGTCACCGAGTGGCCAAACCTTTGAGCACGGAAAATCTTCTTCATTGAGGTTGGCACAAAGGTCACGGCAGTGGCTGAGCTCATAGGGGCAAATTGAAACCCGCAAGCAGTTGACTAAATCAGCACTGCAACTATGACTGAGGTAACCGATAATCGGCACCTTAGCCAGCCGCAGCCGCGCCATAAGTTCCTCCAAACGGGCAAAATAGCCCTCCTGATAGGTGCTACTCATTTTCTCTACCGACCAGGGAATGAGCGAGCCATCGTACATGGCCAGGGCACGACCATGGCTAGCAGCCTGGCAGGCCGTTTCAGTCAACAGTTCCAATTCAAACAGGCCCCGCTCAAGGGCGACATAGAGTTCATCAATATGCACGCGGCGCCGGTCTACCAGAGGATAAAGGTCATCGGGCCTGGCATGCAAACGAGGTTCGCTATACAAAAGCGGTGGCAGAGGCAGACCGTAGGAAATGCGCGCCACACCTACGTTGAGCAAATAGCAATTGTGCACCTCATGATGAGAGGGCATTATCTGCGAACCATCCACGGCCACTACTGTCCAGGGTTGACGGGCCGTATCAAGGGCAGAGATAGCCTCTCGCCGACCAACAGGCTCAAGGGGTGTTGCTGTGGGCCAGAACACCCAGGGGGAATTGTCTGCTAGTTTTTGCTCGAACCGCAAACTGTTACTCTCAGCCCCGGAAAAAGCGGCCAGTGCACTGGCCATAACCCTCTCATAATCTTGTTTCTCCACAACAGCATCAGCACCAATTTGTGATACCAGCTGAGAGAGCTTCATAAAGTCGAGCATGTGAAAAAATCCAGTTATAAGAGACGAGATAGAAAAGAGATGACTAATAGTAGCGCTATACTTTACTGACAGAAGACAATCAAACAGTAGAATTTCAGCCGGAAAGCAAATTAACAGTGAATCAGAAAAACAACCGCAAAGCCAAAGACCCCAGCGAGGCTGCTAAAGAACTGCCTTCGACACTCTCTGGTCGTATTGCCGAACTGCGCGAGCGCAAGAATCTGACCATTAGAGACCTGGCACAAGATTCACGTTTTACTAAAGAGCGCATCGAAGACATCGAATCTGGCTTAGAAACCTGGCTTTCGTCTACCGATAGACAACTTTTAGCCCGGGCCCTGGCGGTTGACCCTTATATCATTCAAGAAGTTGAAACCAGGCCGCGTTTAGAAGAAAGTGATGATCCTGTAGCCTATGCGGCCATGTTGGCCGACCTAAGCGACTCCATTCTCAAAGGCGTCAAAGAGCAAGAATGCCCACAATGTGGCAATACTTTGCGTTGCCGTGTACAGGAAGGTTTAGACATTGACGAACAGCCTATCTATATGGCCAAGGCCTTCTGCCAGAAGTGCCCTTTTATCCTCAAGTAAACTTTCTTACTTCGTCATCAAGCGTGCTGGCTGGGGATACTCACCAAGAAAATTAATAGTGCCAGTCTTTAGATCTCGCATGGCACCAACTATTTTGACCTTACCTGAGTAGACAGCTTCTTTCACGATCGAACTATTGCTGAGCATATCGTTTGCCGACATCCAGACATTGGCAATGGCCGAAGAATGTACTAACTGGTCGCCTTTTTCAGTGGGATGGCTGCGCCTTGTTGCCGCTACTGCTGGTGCAATTTTGCTCATTATAGTAGGCAAATTACCGGGCAAAAGCGACCCATTAACAGCACTATCAACGGCGGCCTTAACAGCACCACAATCAGAATGGCCCAAGACAATAACAAGAGGAATGCCCAAATACTTGATACCATATTCAATCGAAGCTAGTTCTGAAGTAGCGCAGACATTTCCCGCTACGCGCACAACAAACAATTCGGCCAGACCTTGATCGAAGACCATCTCTACTGGCACTCTTGAATCAGAGCAACCTAAGACAATTGCTACAGGTTTTTGACCATTGATAGCAGTCATTTCGCGCCTGACTGAATCAACTTCAAAGTGATTAGTTTTGCCCGACAAGTAGCGTTTGTTGCCAGCCTTGAGTTCTTGCAGGGCTTGCTCAGGAGTTGGCCGTGAATAGGCTGGTAAAGCAAAAAGAGAAGCGGTCATAAAGGCCACAATAATGAGGCACATTAAGCGCTCTGACCACAAGTACTTTTGCATATCCAGTTTTCCTTCAGAGTTAAACACTATTCCTTCGGCTTCCAGCAAACTTTGTTGCAAATCTGGCTGCATCTCTGTATTTCTACTAGTGCTGATACCACCAGTAGAGTTAATCACTCGATGCCAGGGCACATTGCCAGAGTGATATTTCTTGTTAGACTTCTTGCTAGCCGTGTCGCTAGAAAGAGCACGCAGAGCCCAGCCTACCCCTTGAGCGCTGAGGCGTTTTTCTAGCAAATTCGAAATCAAGCCGTAGGTCAAAATGCGGCCACGGGGAATGTCCTTGACGATTTCATAGACTTCGAAGTAAACCGACACTAAAGACCGTCTTTTTTTTAGGCGGAGACAGAGCGTTTGACAAAGCATTGACGAATTGTCTCATCAAGTCTGCCTTTGAGCTTGTTCAATCTCTCTGTAATTTCTAGTCTGCGCTTCTGCAAATTGAGCAGATGCTTTCTTCTATGATCATCTAAAGCGTCAGCAAAGAGATCATTGAGAGCGATTTCTTCGCCTTGGGCCCACCAAAGATCTTCAACCACCGAGCCAATCAAATCGTGTTCAGCTTCATCAAGCATCTGGCTGAATAAACGATATTCATTGCTGAGCATAAACTCAATTGAGGTACGCACTTCTTGTCTTAAACTTTGAGCAGCAGAAGAGACAATGGTGGCAATCAATTCTTTGTCGAGATTGCCTACGCGCAAATTAAGCTGTGCCAGAGTTTCTTCAAGCAAATAGCGACGAAAAGCAATTTGATTGAGCAAGAAATCAGGGAAATATCCGGTGCAGACCATGTGCACAATCTCACTGCGGGGTGGCAGGGAAGAAAGAGCATGGCGGCTGCGCACAGAAAGCCCTTGAAGGGTGCTAACGGCGCGGTAATGTTTGTCAATTAACTCTTTCAGGCCATTAACCACAGCACGGTTGAGACCAGGCACTTCGGCATTGCTTGAACCAGTGTTTAGACTCTTGGCCATCAATTGCATTATTTGACGGCGCAGATAATCAATATTGCCACCAAGCTCTTCAATTATTTTCACGGCTGTCGATTCACGAGCATCCATGATGCCCAAGAGTAGATGCTCAGGATTGATAAAATTGAGGCCGAAGAATAAGGCATATTCATAGGCACGGTGCAAAGATTGCACTGTAAGATCACTTAAGCCATAAGCCTTTCTGGTTTCACTAAAGCTAGCTGTGGCGCCACCGGCACCAGTGGCAACAACAGGGAGACTAACGGACGGCAGTCCAGAAGAAAGGTCTGGACGACCTGAAAACGGCAATTCAGATTCAGTTTTACCTTTAACTTGATTTTCCAATTCTTTACTGACAGAAGCTTCGTCAATCTTCATTGTGGCAAGCGCTTCGTTAGCAACACCGCCATATTCAGTCGCCAGGGCAGCAAGAATATGATCAGTGCAGATATAGTTGTGCTCGAAGTTTATGCATTCATCTAAGGCAAGCTGCAATACTTGCAAAAGTGAATCGCTTGAACGCTCAAAAACAGAATCCAACATTGGCTAATAATCCAAGAAAGGGGACAAACTAGATACAGGTGAAGGTCTAGATAGCCAAAATTTGCAAGCAAAACTGGAAATCTATTAGAAAATGCTCACCGTTATAGGCTTATGGGCTTTTTAAGGAGCATATATAGGATAGCAGCAAACTATAATTTACCCTGGGGCAATAAGCCGTTCAGCTTAAGAAGGTATCAGTGAGAATTTTAATATCAAACGACGACGGGGTCTTTGCGCCAGGGCTTGGCACATTGGCAAGGGCGTTGGCGGCCACTGGCGAGCACGAAGTCTATGTCGTTGCGCCAGACAGGCAAAGAAGTGCTACGGGTCACTCAGTCACACTGCACAAGCCACTTAGAGTTGAGGCCGTCGACCTAGCCGTAAACCATAAGGGTGGCATCAAAGCAGCTTGGTCCACCACTGGCACACCATCAGATTGCGTCAAATTAGCTGTTAAACAACTTCTGCCAGAGCCGCCCGATGTAATTATCTCGGGTATTAACTCGGGCCCCAACCTGGGCTCTGACGTGCTCTACTCGGGCACAGTGGCAGCAGCCATGGAAGGTGCATTCTCCGGATTTCCTAGCATTGCCGTAAGCGCTCAAAAGAACAATCAGCTGGCCTTTGACCTGGCTGCGGAGTTTATTATCGACTTCTTGCGCGTGCTACCAAAAGCACCAATGCCTAACCGTGGCCTTTTCAATGTCAACGTTCCCGCCTGCCCGATAGAGCAACTAAAAGGAGTGCGGGTAACAGAACTTGGCAAGCGCCAATACAAAGATATATTTGAACGCCGGCACGATCCCAATGGTCGCGACTATTACTGGCTCTCTGGCTGTGCCATAGAGGAAGGCGAATCTGAACTATCAGATGTCTGGGCCCTAGCCAACGGCTATATTACAATCTCGCCTGTTTCCTTCAACATGACCGACCAAAATACACTGGCCAAGCTCAATGAGATGATGACTGTCAATGAATTCTCCCACCACGTTCGATCTGGCAAATAGTTATAAAGCCATATTCAAAGACCCCGAATGGCCCTTGAAGACAACCATTGGCGGTTTTATCAATTACACGGCCCTTGGTGCCTTCCTCTTCAATCCGGCCTTCATTCCCATTTGCTTTGTGCTCTGGGCAATTTCTACCGGCTATCTCTTACGCAGTCTGCGCCTCAGCGCCGCTGGCGAACTAGAGAAGCTGCCCGGTTGGACTGACTGGCTTGACTTGATTATTTCAGGACTCTCCTGGCTGTCGATTGCTGCTGGCTTCTTTTTCTTTGCCTTATCACTATTGGTAATGAGCCTGCTAGTGGGCGTGGGCTACGACATTTCCCATATATCCAAACCAAACTTTCTTGTCTGGTCAGAGACTACATTCTTAGGTTTGTTCTTCCTCAGTCTGGCTCAAAACTTTTTCCTCACCATATTAATGGCTAACTTTGCCGAAGAAGAGCGCATGGCAGCAGGGTTTGCCTGGCGCAAAGGTTTGCGACGCATTGCCAAAGCGCCCCTAGAACTAGCCACCGTCTGGTTAGCTAGCTCGGCATTGACGATCATGGCCCTGGTTCTTCCGCCGATGAGCCTGATTGGAGCGCTATTTACGCCATTTTGTTATTTCTTGGCGCAAATCATTGGCTCGCGCATGATGGGCCAGACCTGGGCCTACATCAATAAAATTGATTCAGTCAAAACTAGTTAGCGCTGCACCACGGTTTTCAATCGGCCTTCGTTGGTGAAATAGAGCTTCTGTCCGGCAGCAATTTGGGTCGGAGCTTGCACGGTTTTGCTGGTCATATAAGGATAGCCCGAGGGCGTGACTGTTGGAGTGTGGCTTAGTTGCTTAATGTAAATGCCTATCCATTTAGCAAAGTTCGTAAACTGTGTTCCACCCTCATTGGCTAATTTGCCAACTTGTTTTGAGGCGATATGAGCATAATCGAAAGCTTCATCGACAGTTTCAGGCACTTTAACAGTGATGTTGTTGCCGCTGCGGCTGATGGCATAGGCAGAGGTCGGCGCTTTAACGGAAGTCTTAACCGCCGGAGTAGCAATAATATTGCTTGCTGGAGTAAGGCTGATATTAGCGGTACCGATACCAGGGATAGAAAGGGCTAACTTGCGACCAGAGTTATCAACCTCTTGAATTTTGCTGGCAGCCTTAGCCTTACCCAAGGCTTTCTTTGTGCCAGTGGTTTTAGCAGTGGCATTAAGTGTTTCTGGCGACATGGCCTGACTGGCAGGCAAAGATGCCCCAAGCAGAGCTGCCGACAGAAAAACGCAAGCTTTATTAATTCTCATAAACCCTCAGCCCTAGCGATCTCTAAGAAGAACAGATAGTCGTCGTCGCCAGCCCAAGATTATGTCACAAAGCGGGTTTGACGAAACGGGCTTCGCATAATTTCTTGATAACCTAAATTGAGCGCCCTGGCAGGGGCCCTTAAAGCCCCTTGACTACACGCGATTATCCGGTATAGTCGCAGATGACAGGGTAGGTTCTGGGCATAAAGCAAAATACCCATGTGATACGATCGAATGGTTCGTATCTTATTGCGCCGATAGAAAAGACTAGACAGTAACGATGGAAGATTCGCAAAGTAGCAGCAGCAGCAGCAACAATAATGGCACCGTCAAAGAGTCCGAAGACCCTCTTCCGGGACCTTTAAAACGTTTGCTCAGCGGGCTTGTATTCGGTAAAAAAGGAGACGGACAGCGCAGCTAGCGGTGTCTGAATTTATTTTGTACCAAATTGCCTGGATACCAGTTTTAATTCTCTTCAACGCTTTCTTCGTAGCGGCTGAAATGGCTCTTGTTCGTGTGCGGCGCACACGCATAGACCAGCTAGCCGAAAGGGATAATCTCTTTGCCAAGAAAGTGCAAATTTATTTGCAAGACCCGGAGCGCTTTATATCAGCCTGTCAGCTTGGTATTACTATCGCCACCCTCCTCCTTGGTGCTGCTGGCGAAAGCGCTCTAGCCGAGAACATTTCAGAATGGACACGGCATTTGGGTATGCAAGCTAGCTTGCCAGAGTCGTCTCTAAAAACTTTAGGGTTGCTCTCCTTTGCCTTCGCCTTCACTTTGACTGCCTATATTCAAACAGTTGGCGGCGAACTGCTACCAAAAATGCTTACCTATAGTCGGGCCGAAACAGTAATTCTCTTTACTGTTTATCCTATGCACTTCTGGTGCGTAATCACTTCACCATTCTTGGTGATATTGCAGAAGACCACCGAGGTGGTAGTGAAGCTGCTCAAGATCAAAGACCCACCTTCTATACACTCGGTGCACTCTGAAGAAGAGCTGAAGATGTTGGTAACAGCCTCTCATGATGAGGGTGTCTTAGAGCCAGACGAAGAAGAAATGCTGCATAGCGTCTTCGACTTCTCTGACACTGTAGCCTCGGAAGTAATGACTCCAAGAATAGACTTAGTCTGCGTCTCAGCTACGGCCACTATTCGCGAGTTTGTACAGGAAGCACTGAAGTGGGGCCACTCAAGAATTCCAGTCTTTGAAGAAGACATGGATAACATCTTTGGCATGGTACACATCAGAGACGGCCTCAGAGCCATGGTGGAACACAAAGAAAATTCGCATGTTCGTGAGTTTACTCGCAATATCTTGATTGTGCCCGAGAACAAAAATCTCAAAGACTTGCTCACCGAATTCAAACTGACCAAAACCCATATGGCAGTGGTTATGGATGAATATGGTGGCACCCAGGGTATCGTCACCTTAGAAGATTTGTTAGAAGAACTAGTCGGTGATATCGCCGACGAACACGAAGTGGTGGAAGAATTCATTCACGAAGAGGCTGATGGCACCTACGTATTAGACGCCAAGCTTACCCTTGAAGAAGCAAACGAAAAGCTAGATCTAGAAATCGAAGATGAAGAATTCAACACTATTGGTGGCCACGTCTTTGGTTCATTGGGCCGCGAGCCAGTTCCTGGTGATGAAATAGAATCAGAAACGTTTGTGCTGCGCGTACTAGAATCAGATCGACATCGCATTATCAAGCTGCGCCTTATTCGCAAAGAAATCAAAGAGCCAAAAGTCGCGAAGGGCGAAAGTCGCGATCAGCAATCATCAACACACAGTAGCCTTAAAAACGGCAATGGCAAGAAGACTACCGAACAAGGTATGCCTTCAATAAATAGCTAACCTAAGTAACTAAAAACATTCAAAACGGAAATATCTAATTGTCCTTATCAACCAGAGATCTACTTTTAAAGAAAGCTTCAAAAGTAAGAGCAAAAAAACGTCTGGGCCAAAACTTCTTAATTGAGCCCTCGGTTTTAAGCAAAATTGTCGAGAGCCTCAACCTCAAGAGCGATGATCTTGTCATTGAAATCGGTCCAGGACTGGGCTTTTTGACTCAAGAGCTACTAAAGACCGGGGCCAGGGTGTTCGCTATTGAGCTAGACCGCGAAATGGTTGAACAACTGCAAGAAATTAAGCAACCAAATCTCACTGTCATTCATGCCGATTTCTTAGACTTTGACATTAGTTCAATTGCACCAGCAGCAGTGGCAGCCGGGGCAAAAATAAAAATAGTAGGCAACGTTCCCTATCAAATCACTACCCCTATTATCACCCATGTATTTGGTGAAATAGGCGAACCTAAGCCCTGGCTCTCTTCTGTTGAAAGCCTGACCATGACCATACAAAGAGAAGTGGCACTGCGCCTTTCAGCCATGCCAGGCAGCAAGACATATGGCCAACTGACATTGCTCGGCAACTACTACAGCGTTTGCAAAATGATCATGTCGGTAGGCAAAGAATTGTTTGTGCCTCAACCCGATGTGGAATCGGCAGTGGTGCAAATGACTAGACTATTGAAGCCTAGTGTAAAAGTAAACGACGCTCTCTTTCTGCGCAAGGTAATTGCCGGTGGCTTTAGAGAACGCCGAAAGATGCTGCGCAACAATCTTGCCTTCACTCAACTCAGCCAAGAAACCCTAGCAGAAATATTTGAAGAGCTGGCTGTGGCACCCTCAGCGCGGGCCGAAAACCTTCCACTAACGACCTTTGCCCTATTATCAGACGCCATTCAAGCCAGGCGGCAGAAGGAAGACCGAGAAGCAGCAGTCTAACCCTGAGAGCACAAGCAATAGCCCATGAACAAAACCTCAATTGAAGTAACAGCGCCAGCCAAGCTCAATCTTACTTTTGAGGTGCTCGGCCTGCTTGACGGCGGCTATCACGAAGTGAGATCACTTATGACTGCCATAGACTTAAGTGACTCTCTAACATTTACTTTTGCACCAAGCCGCGAACCTTCCATCAATATTTCTATCGCCAACAATCTTGGTGCCATTCAAAAAGATAGTTTTCCTCTCGGCAGTGACAATCTCATTGCCAAAGCAATTCGCCTTTACCTATCGGCTATCGAAAAACCAGTTAGCTTAAAAGTCGACGTCTCAATCGTCAAAAAAATACCAATTGGTGCCGGCATGGCTGGTGGCTCAGCCAATGCCGCCGCGACACTTCTGGCCATGAACCAGTATTTCAAGAGCTTATCTCAGAGCCAGTTACTCGACCTGGCTGCTAAGTTAGGAGCAGACGTACCCTTTTGTTTGTCTGGCGGTCTTAGAGTCGGCACTGGACGCGGCGATAAACTAAGCGAAAAACTGAACAACCCAAATTCTATCGCCTTAGTGATAGCCAAACCACGCAATCTTTCGATCTCTACCCCCTGGGTATACGGGGCTTACGATGATTGCCCCGAAATCTTTCATCTAGCCGAAAAGCTGCGCGATCGGTACATGAGCGATACCTTGCCCTGTGATTTTGCCAGCCAAGCTCTGGCCCAGGGCAATCTTGCCGAAGCCCTGAAGGCCTTTGGCAACGATTTTGAGCAAGTGGTATTTCCCCACTATCAAGAACTAAAAGACATCAAACAAACATTCATCAAGCTAGGCGCCATGGGCTGTCACATGACCGGCAGCGGCCCAACAATTTTTGCAGTAACAGCTAGCCGAGAAGCAGCGGAGCAGCTCAAAACCGATTTTTATGAAAACTACTGCCAGGTCAATGAGATTGCCTGCGCCACCAAATATGACCCAATAGATCTTTGGGTGAGCCACACCATCGAAAGTGGTGCCCAAGTTTTGGAGGTTACCTGTGAGAGCTAAAGCCAAAGTCAAAGGACCCGAGAAAGTAACCATGGTGCCCAAGGCCAAAGCCCAGCGCATGATGGATATTCTCTGCCACACCTACCCTGAAGCCGAGTGTGAACTAAATTACGAATCAGATTTTCAGCTGCTAATTGCCGTTGTGCTCTCAGCCCAGAGCACCGATGTCACCATCAATAAAGTCTGTGCTGAACTATTTAAGTATTATCCGACAGCCAAAGATTTAGCCGAAGCCGATATCGAGCACATCAAGAAACTAATTAAGGCCAGTGGGTTTTTCAATGCCAAAGCCAAAAACATTCAGGCTTGCGCCCAAGCAATTGTGAGCAAATACAACGGTGTTGTGCCGACCGAGCATGAGCTTTTGACTGAACTGCCTGGGGTAGGACGCAAAACCGCCAATGTTGTGCTTGGGGTCGCCCATGGGGTCTCAGGCTGGAGTGTTGATACCCATGTGCAAAGACTTTCACGGCGGCTTGGCTTTACTAAAGAAACAGATCCATACAAGATTGAGCTGGCTTTGCAGAAAGTCTTTCCCAAGCAAGATTGGTCAAAATTATCAATCACAATCATTTGGCACGGCCGCCGCGTTTGCTTTGCTCGCAAGCCAAACTGTGCCGCCTGCCCAGTCAATGAACTCTGTCCATCGGCAGAAGCTTGAGCAGCTGACAGAACAAGTAGCTGATAGAACCAGTAACTGATAAAGAGAGTGTATTAATAGCCGATTCCGGGAATTAATAAGCTACTAGCTAGTTATTTAAGCAGAAAGAGGAATGGTAATGACCGACGAAACTGCGTCCAAAGACAAAGTTGAAAGACTGGGGTTCTTTGAAAACATCAGCGAATCTGTAAAACACGTCGGCAAATCTATCGAAACTCAAGGCCGAACTGTCAGACAAGAAGACAAGATCTCTTCACTATTGGTTCCGATCACGTGCATCGGACTGACAATTGCCGTGACTATAGGCGGTTGGGCCCGTTTGATAGTATCAACCTTAGCCCTAGCAGCTTTGCTCTATTATGTGCTGAGTCGCATTGGCATCATGCGCACACTAAACGAGCGTCAAGCGGCTCTAATCTGGCATATTGTCCTCAGTGTCTTCCTGCTCGGAATCACCTTCAGCTTTGTCTTCTTAGAAGTACTCAATCGCATTCGCTAGCCCTTATTCAGAGGCACGGCTGCCGTCAGAGTGTCGACATTGAGGCAGCCAATAGCATGTAAAAGCTTAGCCTGAGCCTGATCAAATTCGATAATGGCGTTGGCTTTGTCTATCAAAGCATCGGTATAAGATTTTTGGGCATTGATGACATCAAGATAAGTGCCAACGCCTTCTTTGAAGCGCAGTTCAGCCAGCCTTAAGCCTTCTTCGGCATACTTCACGGCAGCTGTGGTTTCGACAATGAGATTCTCAGTGCTAACGCTGGCTAAATAAGAATCTCTTACTTCCTGAAGAATTTTCTCTAGCTCTCGGTTGAACTCAAGCTGTACCCTTCTGGCTTCCCACTGTTTAGCCCGTACCTGAGCCACTTCTTGCAGGCCAAGCCCGCCTAAATTCCACTGCATATCAACGCCAATAGTAAAGAGTGATCGGGTGGTCCAAGGCTTGGGTCCACTTCCTCCGGTAGCCAGTGGCAAACCCGCGGCACTACTAATGGCACCAACCGAGGCGCCAGAGCTACTCAGTGATGTTTGTTGAGTTTGCAAACTACTAACAGAAGCATTACTGGCATACGAGCCAGAGCCAATTGCCGTGCCAGTTACTGCCACAGAAGGCAATAGCGTCGAACGAGCGACTTTAATAGCGTCTTTAGCAGCCAATCTTAGCTGCTCATATCTTTTCAGTTCTGGTCTTTTATCAATAGCAATTTTCAATAAATCAGCTGGCCTTAGAGCTGAATCAATCAAGCGCGCCTTTGCCACCATTCTATTGCGGATGCTAAGATCGGTGCCTTGATCAATATTTAAAATGGTGGCAAGTTTTATAGCCGACTTCCGTCTGGCTACCTGCTGTTTAATTAAGTGTTGGCGATCAGCAGACAGTTGATATTTTGCTTGCAGCACATCAAGTTCTGTATTGACACCATTATCAAAGAGATCTTGATTGACGACCAAAAGTGTCTTAGAAACTTCGACTGCTTTTACTCTAATCTGCAAAAGCACATCATTGCGCACTAAATCATAGTAGCGCTCAGCCGACTCAAGCAACATATCATTGATAGTGCCACTGAGTTCAAATTTCGAGGCGCGGTAACGAGCTTGATTTTGTTTGGCAGTATAAAGTATGCCACCACCCTTAAAGAGATACTGCTGGAAGCCGCTTGCCATAGTCAAATAGGGGTTGTGGATGCCGATTGCTAGACCAGCGGGGCTGACATAATTGCCATCAAGACGCTGATAGCTAATGTCATTTGTTAACGATGGCAAAAAACCAGACAAGGCTTCAATGTAATTCCACTTTCGCTCTTGATTGCTGCTTTGCGATATTTTGATGGGCAAATTATTTGAAAGTGCTGAGTTGAGCACATCGCGCAAAGTGATATCAATTGATTGATCCGCGTCAATGCTCAAGGGCGAACCTTCGTTGAGAGTAATGAGCGATTTCAAAACCGGCGGCTTAACAAAGACTTTTTCAGCATCAACAAAAATACTGCCGCTGCTATTGGTTACTTCATTGGCAAGAGAATCAATCGTCTCTCTGGCAGTGGCGTTCTCTGGGCCCAAACCGCGTAACTTGGGTAGTTCTTCAGCTGAATTCTCGCCAATACCAGCTGGCCTGGTGGTTGGCACAGGAGAGCCCCGCAAAACAGGAATATTTCCAGAATTTGTTTGCCCTCTCGATCCTTGACTTCCGCCAGGTTGCGCCATAGCACCACTAGCGCTTGACGACAGAATGGCCGTAAAGGCTAAAACATATTTGCAATAAGTGGGCAGGCGTGGAAAATGCAATGTAGTCAAGCGCAAAGGGTGAAGTACGAGAGTTCTTGGAGATGTCTACCCTAAGAGTAAACGGCAAAAAGCACAAGCTTAGAGCCACAAGCTGCAATGGTAAACTAATTTCATCAAAGTGATGAGATAGCAGATGTGGATTGTTAGACTGGCTCTGCGCCAGGGTTATACCTTTATAGTACTAGCAATATCGATCATTATCTTTGGTGGATTGTCGATATATAAGATGGCTATCGACATCTTTCCCACTATTGATACGCCGGTGGTTAGCTGTGTCTGGACCTACACTGGCATGTCGCCCTACTTCATGGAAAATTTGGTCACGACAGTGACTGAAAGAGCTTTGACCTCGACCATCAATGGCATCCAGCGCATGGAGTCAAGCTCGCTCTCGGGCATGAGTATCATCAAGATCTATTTGCAAAAGGGTACACCGGTAGGCGAATCGGTGGCCATGGTGTCGTCGGTGGGCACGGCCATTTTACGCCAACTGCCTCGCGGTATCAGCCCCCCATTTGTCACCAGGTCATCAGCAACCGATGTGCCAGTAATACAGCTGGCCATTCATAGCAAGACCATGACTGAAGCTGAGCTGTTTGACATTGCTAACAATCTCATTCGCACTCAACTTGCCACAGTAAAAGGTGCCCTAATACCATTTCCTTATGGCGGCAAGTATCGCCAGGTCATGGTCGATCTAGATCCACAAATGCTGAGAGCCACAGGCCTTTCAGCTCATGATGTCATCCAAGCAATCAATGATCAAAACATCGTCTCCCCTGATGGCACAGCCAAACTGGGTAGCTTTGAATACATCATGGTGCTCAACAATATGCCAAAAACCCTGGCCCTATTGAACGATGTACCAATCAAGACAGTCAAAGGTGCAGTAGTCTTTCTCAAAGATGTAGCCCAAGTGCACGATGGCTATCAGCCCCAGCTCAACATTGTCAATTTGGATGGTAAACGAGGCCTACTCTTCAATGTATTGAAGAGTGGTGATGCTTCCACACTATCAGTGGTGCAGGGTGTGAAAGATATTCTGCCGCGCATTAAGTCAATTGTGCCAGCCGCCTGTGAAATAGAAATATTAGTAGATCAATCGCTCTTTGTGCGCGAATGCGTTTCAGAAGTCTTTAAAGAAGCCCTAACGGCAGGTCTTCTAACTGCCCTGATGATGCTAGCCCTGCTTGGCAGTTGGCGCAGTACTTTAATTGTGGCCACCTCTATACCGCTCGCCATACTGGCTTCTATCATTGGCTTAAACCTGGCCGGTCAAACAATCAACTCAATGACCCTGGGTGGACTGGCTCTGGCAGTGGGGATGCTTGTGGACGACGCCACGGTTGAAGTAGAAAACGTGCACCGCAACATGGCCATGGGCAAAGATATTGAAACTGCTATTTTGGATGGCGCAGAACAAGTAGCACTGCCAGCTCTTGTTTCTACCCTTTCAATATGTATCGTCTTTGTGCCTTTGCTATTTTTGACTGAGCCATCCAAGTCGCTGTTCGTGCCACTAGGGATGGCAGTCACCTTTGCCATGCTAGCCTCCTATGGCCTATCTCGTACAATCGTGCCACTGATGTCAAAGCATTTATTGGCTCATGAGCACGAAAGCAAAGGAGAAGGAGAAGGAGAAAGAGAACTAGCAAATAAAGGTTGGCTCAGCCCCTTTATTGCCGTGCACAAATTTATAGACAACAACTTTGAAGCTCTGCGAGAGCACTATCAAAAGCTACTAGCAGCAGCTCTTGATCGCCCCATGCTCACCTTGTTTAGTTTTCTCACCTTCTATGCCATATCGCTTTCGATGCTGCCTTTAATTGGCGAAGACTACTTTCCCACCATCGATGGTGGTGCCTTGCGCTTGCATGTTAGCGCCCACTCAGGCACCCGAGTAGAAGAGACAGAGCGCATTTTCAAGAAAGTAGAGAAAGCTCTGCGGCAGACCATTCCATCTAATGAAATCGAATCGATTACACAAAATATCGGTTTGCCCATGAGTGGCATTAACTACGCCTATTCTGATAGTCAGACAGTGAGCGAAGCTGACGGCGAAATTATTGTCACCCTAAAAGAAGAGCGCAAGCACAATACTGAGTATTATCAACGGCTCGTGCGCAAAATGATGCAACAGCAATTTCGTGATCTCGCTTGTTATTTTCAACCAGGCGACATAGTCACGCAAATTCTCAATGCTGGCCTACCAGCCCCCATTGATATACGCGTACTCGGTATGCACCGCGATAAAAACTACGAAATTGCCAAACAAATCAAACGAGAGGTTGAGCGCGTGCCTGGGGCGGCAGATGTCTGCTTGCACCAGGTAGTCGATGCCCCGCACTTGAAATGGCAAGTTGACAGGGTAAGAGCCCAAGAAGTTGGTGTCACCCAAGAAGACATATCAAATGCCTTTTCTACCAGCTTAAGCTCAAGTTTTCAGACCAATCCTAACTTCTGGTTGAACTCCAAGAACGGCATAGCCTATAACCTGGCTGCCCAAACCCCACAGCGCTCAGTAGCCAGCATGAGTGATATCAACCTGACCAGCGTTACGCCAGCCCTGACTGGATCAGAACAGACAGCGCGAGAGCCCCAACTATTGATGAACCTGGCCACTGCCACTAGAGCCCAGACAGCAGCGGTGGCGAACCACCTAAATGTGCAACCGGTGTTTGACATTTACGCCGCTTGTCAAGGACGCGATCTCGGTGGTGTGGCAAAAGATATAAAGGTGATAGTCGATCGTGCCAAGGCCAATCTGCCCAACCACAGTGGCACTTTCATTTTCATCGGCGGTCAGGTGATGAGCATGCAGCTAGCTTTCATTGCTTTGATTGCCGGTCTGGCTTTTGCCCTCTTATTGGTCTACTTCTTACTGGTTATGAACTTCCAATCATGGAGCGATCCACTGATTATTCTTATGGCCATACCTGGGGCGCTCTCGGGTATTGTTTGGAGTCTCTTTGTTTGCCAGACAACTTTCTCCATTCCTGCTCTCATGGGCACAATTATGACCATGGGCGTGGCCTCAGCCAATTCTATTTTGATGATTACTTTTGCCAAAGAACAGCTAGCTGAGCATAGCGACATGGATGCCAAGGGAGCGGCACTGAGTGCCGGTTATCAACGCTTCAGACCTGTTATCATGACAGCGACGGCCATGATTATCGGCATGATTCCGATGGCGATTGGTGGTGGTCAGGGCGGTTCTCAAAATGCCCCAATCGGACGCGCTGTAATTGGCGGCCTGCTTGTGGCGACACTGTCGACTCTGATTTTCGTGCCTCTAATATTTAGCCTAGCAAGAAAAAACAAAGCGAAAAAAGAAACCACGGGGTTAACCCATGTGGATAGTTGAACTCGCTCTCAAACGGCCCCACACTTTTATAGTTATGGCCCTGGCCATTGCTCTTTTTGGCATTATGTCCATCAAGCAAATGGCTGTAGATATTTTTCCCTCAATAGATATTCCTATTGTTAGCTGTGTCTGGACCTACACAGGCATGTCGCCCTACAACGTTGAGAACTTAATCACTACAGTGACTGAGCGCTGGCTCACATCCACTGTCAACGGCATTGAGCACATTGAGTCGACCTCGCTTTCAGGCATGTCGATTATCAAAGTCTATTTGCACAAGGGTACTGACATTGGTGAAGCAGTGGCCATGGTCACTGCCATGGGCAATGCCGTACTGGAATATTTACCCGCTGGTATGACCCCACCATTTGTCACTGTATCTAGTGCCACCGATGTGCCGGTGTTGCAACTAGGCATCAACAGCAAGACCATGAGCGAAGCAGAACTTTTCGACATCGCTAACAACTTTGTTCGCAACCAGCTCGCTACGGTGCAAGGAGCCACTATCCCCTTCCCCTATGGTGGTAAGTACCGGCAGGTCATGATCGATCTCAATCCACAGGCCATGGTAGCCTGCGGCGTCTCGGCCAACGATGTCACCAAAGCTATCAATTCACAAAGCATTATTGCCCCGTCAGGCACAGCCAAACTTGGCCCCTACGAATACATTATGACTCTCAATAATGTGCCAGAGAAAATTGGCGAGCTAAACAATATTCCCATCAAATCAGTTAAGGGTTCTGTCGTTTTCGTACGTGACGTGGCCTTTGTCCATGATGGCTTCCAACCTCAGTTGAACATAGTCAACCAAAATGGCAGGCGGGCTGTTCTCTTTAACATTCTCAAAAATGGAAGCGCTTCGACTCTTGCCGTAGTTGAAAACGTCAAGCAAGTATTGCCGCGCATAAAACAAATCGTACCAGCGGCCTGCAACATCGAAATTTTAGTAGACCAATCGGTATTTGTGCGTGACTGTGTCAACGATGTAATTCGCGAAGCCTGCACGGCAGCAGGCTTAACAGCCCTGATGATGTTAGCTCTTTTGGGTAGCTGGCGCAGTACTCTGATTGTTGCCACGAGCATCCCACTGGCCATGATGGCATCGATTATTGGCCTGCACATCACCGGTCAAACCATAAATTCGATGACCTTAGGAGGATTAGCTCTAGCCGTTGGCATGCTAGTCGATGACGCCACTGTTGAAGTAGAAAACGTGCACCGCAACATGGCCATGGGCAAAGACATTGTCACGGCCATACTAGATGGAGCCCAACAAGTTGCTACACCGGCCATGGTATCAACCCTTTCAATATGCATAGTTTTTGTTCCAGTGGTCTTCTTAACTGAGCCATCAAGATCACTCTTTGTTCCCTTAGCAATGGCTGTGGTCTTTGCCATGCTTGCCTCTTATGGGCTATCGCGTACTATCGTTCCCCTCATGAGCAAGCACCTGCTGGCCCATGAGCACGAAGGCCCAGAGAAAGAAGAGTCTCCAGAAGTTCCCAAAAAGAAACCCGGCTTCTTCCGTTCAATATATTTAGTTATCGATGGCGGCTTCGAATTTCTAAGAGAGCAATACAAACATGTACTCGAGCAAGGTCTCAATCATCCACGCCTCTCCATTGGGATTTTCCTGACATTTTATTCCTGCTCCCTGCTCTTGCTACCAATGATTGGTCAAGATTTTTTCCCCGCCATCGATGCTGGGCAGCTAAGACTGCACGTCAATGCCCGCCCAGGAACAAGAGTTGAAGAAACCGAGCGCCTTTACAAGAAAATCGAACAAGCCATTCGCAAATTGATACCAGAAGATGAAGTCAAACTGATTACCGACAATATCGGCATGCCAGTCAGCGGCGTCAACTATGCTTTCTCAGACAGTCAGACCATCTCAGAGGCCGACGGCGAGATTCTCGTCACCTTAACAGAAGAGCGCGCTCATCCCACGGTTTACTATCAAAAAGAAATCCGCAAGATGCTCACCCATGATTTCCCCTCGGTGATCTACTATTTCCAACCGGCCGATATCGTCACCCAGATTCTCAATGCCGGTCTGCCTGCGCCAATTGATATACGCATAATTGGCCTAGACCAGGCCAAGAACTATGAGCTAGCTCAAAAAATCAAGCGCGACGTAGCAAAAGTTAGAGGTGCCGCTGATGTCTGTTTGCACCAGGTTGTCAACGCACCACAGTTTGTCTGGTCTGTCGACCGCACCCGAGCCAATCAAATGGGCTTGACCCAACGGGACATTTCCAATTCATTCTTAATTTCGCTTAGCTCTAGTTTTCAGACAGCTCCTAACTTTTGGCTCAACACCGAAAATGGTGTCAACTACAATTTGGCGGCGCAAACTCCACAGTACAAAATTTCTAGCTTAGATGATATGCGCATAACAGCGGTGACCTCATCGACCTCTAGCGCCAAAGCCGCCGCCCAGACTGCCAATCAGTCGCAAGCACCAATTGTGGTACAGCCGCCGCTCTTAACTAACGTTGCTGCTTTCGATAGAGCTGGAACACCAGCAGTAGTTAATCATCTCAATGCGCAACCAGTCTTTGATGTCTATGCCGCCTGCCAGCAAAGAGACCTCGGTGGAGTGTCTGCTGAAATTGAGAAGATTTTGGCCAAGTATGAAAAAGACCTGCCCAGAGGCACCTTCCTTGTAATGGGAGGCCAGGTCAATAGTATGAAGTCGGCCTTTGCCGCCCTGATATTCGGTCTGATTTTTGCCCTACTATTAGTCTATTTACTTTTAGTAGTTAACTTCCAGAGTTGGCTTGACCCTCTAATTATCTTGATGGCCATTCCCGGTGCCTTTACAGGCATTCTATGGAGTCTCTTTGTCAGCCAAACGAGCTTCTCTATCCCAGCGCTCATGGGCACAATCATGACCGTTGGTGTGGCCTCGGCCAATTCAATTTTGATGGTAACTTTTGCCAACGAGCAAATGGCCGAACACAAAGACATGGACGCCTGGCATGCCTCTCTAAACGCTGGCTATCAGCGCTTCAGACCAGTAATGATGACAGCCACAGCCATGATTATTGGCATGATCCCCATGGCCATTGGTGGCGGCCAAGGCGGCTCGATGAACGCTCCGATTGGTAGGGCGGTAATCGGCGGCTTAACAGTTGCGACATTCTCAACCTTGTTATTTGTACCCCTAATGTTTTCTCTATTGCGAAAGAGGCCGAAGTGACAATTAACCGACAACCCGCTCAATCTAAATCTAGACAGCGCGATGAGAATGGCTTAGGCAAGCTAATCATTGTCGTGATTGTGGTGGTGATAATTCTCGCGACTCTTCTCGTGCTTGGACTAATGCCTCGCTTTGAACGCAAGAAAGATCTAGACAAAGCCACCAGTGAAACTATCGGCGCACTACCTGTAGTGCGGACAATTGTCGCTTCATTGGCCAATGAAACTGAAGAGCTTGTCTTACCCGCTAATATTGGCGCCATCCAGTACACCACGATTTATGCTCGTGTAGATGGCTACCTCACAGGCCGCATGGTTGATATCGGAGACCTGGTAAAAAAGGGCCAGCTCCTAGCTGTAATCGATACCCCCACTGTGGACCAAGAACTAGAACAAGCACGTGCCGATTTACTAAGAGCCAAGGCCACAGTTGACCAAACCAGAGCACAGCTAAAAGAAGCCGTGGCGCAAAAAGCAACAGCCCAGGCCAATGTAGTAAAAGCGAAAGCCAATGTTGACTATGCCACAGTAACAGCTACCCGTTGGTCTAACTTAGCCACCAGAGGGGCAGTTAGCCTTCAATCTCGAGATGAGAAAGTACGGTTTCTCGATACAACCTCAGCTGAGTTAAAAGCCCAAGACGCTGATGTACTGGCAGCTGAAGCAAAGATAGTGGCAGCCAAGTCACAGATACAAGAGTCACTGGCTGAAGTCAAAGCCAAGCAAGCTGAAGTGAGGCGCTTAGAAGTAGAGCAATCGTTCCAAAAAGTATTGGCACCATTCGATGGCATTATTACTTTGCGAAAAGTCGACCCCGGTGCACTGATCACCAAGGGCAGTCAGTCGAACAACTTAGAGTTATACCAACTAGCCCGCATCGACAGGTTGAGGGTCTACGTCAGCGCTCCCCAGCGTGTTGCCCGCTATCTAAAGGCCGGGCAACTGGCCGAAATTACAGTACCTGAATTTGCCGATCGCAAATTCAACGGCATCGTCACCAATGTTAGTGGTGCTCTTGACCCCAGTACTAGAACTCGACAAACTGAAATTCAAATTGACAATAAAGACCGCTCACTGCTGCCCGGCATGTACGCCGAAATCAAATTAACTGGTGCCAGAGAAGGTAAGTGGATTCGCGTACCGGGAACGACTCTAGTGACCCGGCCGAGCGGACAGTTTGTCATTGTAGTCAAAGACGGCAAAGCCAAATATCAACCAATTGTCATTGGTCGCGACTTTGGTAGCGAAGTGGAAGTAAAAGAAGGATTGAGCGGCGGTGAGCATGTGGCTGTGAGCCCCAATGACGATTTAATTGACAATGAGCCAGTGCAAGAGCAAGAACTTAAGCAAGACAAAGAATCAAGCGAGTAAGCGGCTTTTATCAGGATTTATTCTAAATTTATTCGACTAAACCTAGTAAAAATGTGCCACCGACAAAGAGACTAAACACACCAGCCAGCCCTCCGCCAAGAAGATATAGCGGCCGCCAGCTAGAAGCGGTGCCGAAACCACCGAGCGATAAGAGAGCAATGCCGGTATTCGAAGCGACCAGACCAATAACAAAGGCTGCTAGCATAGCTATAGCAGTAGATTGAGAAGCGACACCACCAACGGCCGATATCAATAGAACCTGGGTAGCTGTTTCAGCACCAATACCGTGAAGCATACCAATAGCAAAGGTTCCGCGCGCCGAAAGCACAGGCTCTGCTTCATTCAAAGCCTGCTTTGTTAGCTTAGCAAAGGCGCCTCGCAAGAGAGAATAGAACGCAGTCCAGCGACTTTTGAACTTAAAAGTATCGGCATTTTTGATGGCACCAAATACAGTATTAAGTAAGTACAAACCAAGAACCACAAGAGTGGCCCCAACCACCCGTTCCATGACCGTATCAATCCAGGCCGGCAAGAGAGCAGCAAATGTAATGGCAGCCAGACCAAGAACAGATATAACCAGAGCATGCCCTAGCGCATAGGCTAGAGAAAGCGTCAGGCCTTTCCGGCGCAGGCGAGGCTCTCCGGCACTGGCACCACAGATATCAACAAGGGCAGCGATATGATCAAGATCTATTCCATGCCTGAGGCCGAGAATTAGTGCTGTTCCTAGTAGAGGAAGTTCAATCAATTTATCACTTTATACCGTTGTAGCTTTATCTTGTTTAGCTTTATCTTGAAATAGATTCTACACTTCAAAGAGCAGTAAATTGAGAGAACTGCAAATTTTGGCTTCAATAAGAGCCAAGAAGTAAATAAGAGCCAAGAAGTAAAGTGCTAGTCTCTCGGTGGTATCCTGTCTGAGTAATCATAGGCAATCTCTATCTGGAAAACAAAGCCGTGGGAACCTATTCTCAATCAGAAGCGACCGTGACGGGCTGGTCAATTAGAGTCAAAGGCACAGTTCAAGGTGTTGGCTTCCGACCAACTGTTTTCACCCTCGCCAACCAACTGGGCATCAGCGGCAAAGTAATCAACGACGGTGATGGTGTATTAATAGAAGCCTTTGCCCCCAAGGCGACCTTGGAAGCTTTCATTCAAGCCATTAGGGAGAAGTCACCCCCACTTGCTCGCATCGAGTCAATTACGTATAAAGAGCTTGAGAATACTGGCGTTAGAGCGATATGGACCATACCAACTTCATTTGCCATAGAGACGAGCAAAAGTAGCGCCGTCGCAACAAATATTGCCGCCGATGCTGCAACGTGCCAGGCCTGTCTCAGTGATATTTTCGATCAGTCTAATCGTCGCTATCGCTACCCATTTACTAACTGCACCCATTGTGGCCCGAGACTCTCGATCATCAAAGCAATTCCATACGATCGCGCCATGACCAGCATGGCTGCATTTCTTATGTGTCCTGACTGTGAAAGCGAATATCAAGATCCAAAGGACCGCCGCTTTCATGCTCAACCAAATGCCTGTAGGCTATGCGGACCGAAAGTTTGGCTTGAAGACAAATGGGGCATTGAGCATGCTTCTGAACACGAGGCGATAGATGCCATAGAGGCAGCGGCAAATTTGCTCAAAAGAGGTGAAATAGTAGCGATAAAGGGCATCGGCGGCTTCCACCTCGCTTGCGCCGCCACAAACGATAAAGCCGTTGCCACTCTTAGGCAACGGAAAAAGCGCTTTGAAAAGCCCTTTGCCCTAATGGCAAGAGACCTCGATCTTATCAAAGGCTATTGCCTGGTAAGCGCGGCAGAAGAGTCGCTACTCAAGAGTCACGAGGCTCCCATTGTTTTGCTTGAGCAAAAGAAGGTAGTAACTAGCGAAAAGCTCTCAGATGCCGTGGCTCCGAAGCAAACGACCTTAGGCTTCATGCTGCCGTATAGCCCCCTCCATCACCTACTCTTGCAAAACCTGAACATTCCAATAGTACTTACTTCAGGCAATCTCTCTGAAGAGCCTCAATGCACTGACAATGACGAAGCTAAAGAATATCTCGCCCAGATCGCTGATTTCTTTTTGCTTCACGATCGCGCCATTGTCAATCGCTTAGACGATTCAGTTGTACGTGCAGCAAAAGATAATAGTTTCGAAGTTTTACGGCGAGCCCGGGGCTATGCACCCACTCCAATTAAACTACCACCAGGCTTCGAGTCGGCACCAGAGGTACTGGCCCTCGGTGCTGAGTTAAAGAATACATTTTGTCTTCTACAAGATAACAACGCCATTATTTCCCAACATATGGGTGACTTAGAAGAGGCTAAAACTTATAGCGATTATCAGAAGAATCTAGAACTCTATCAAAATTGTTTTCAATTCGAGGCGAAGCGCATAGCAATTGATTATCATCCTGAGTACCTATCAAGCAAATTGGGGCGAAATCTTTCAGCTGAAATTGATCCGGTACAACATCATCATGCTCACATAGCCTCGTGCCTGGCAGATAACGGCTGGCCGCGAGAAGCGGGGCCGGTAATAGGAGTAGCTTTAGATGGTTTGGGTTATGGCCTGGATGACAGCTACTGGGGTGGTGAATTTTTGCTGGCAGACTACGGCAGCTTCGAGAGAATAGCAACCTTTAGACCAGTTGCATTGCTAGGTGGTGCCAAGGCAATGCGGGAGCCTTGGCGCAATGCCTATGCTCATATAGTGACAGCAATAGGCTGGCAAAACTATTTTGAGCAATATGCAGAACTGGAACTAACCAAATACTTCCAAAGCAAGCCTCTAGCCACCTACGACTCAATGCTCAAAAGCAAACGAAATGCTCCACTGGCGTCTTCTTGTGGTCGATTGTTTGATGCAGTAGCTGCGGCAATTGGTGTTTGCCGTGCAGAGATAAGCTACGAAGGACAAGCTGCCATCGAGCTAGAGGCACTTGTGAGCAGCAATGCACTCGAGGAAGACAAAGATGAACAGGCTTACCCGTTTGTGATTGAAAATCTTGGCAAGAAGTTACCATACATCGATTCTAAAACCATGTGGCAGGCGCTGCTAACGGATCTGAGTCTTGGTGCAGCACCACCAGTAATAGCCACTCGCTTCCACCAGGGTCTGGCAAAGGTCATAATTGCCATGGTCGAACAATTGTCGTCAGGCAACAGCAACGGGCTTTCTACGGTGGCTCTCTCCGGTGGCGTTTTTCAAAACAAAATATTATTAGAGTTAGTCAAGTCGAATCTAACTAAGAGAAGCTACCGAGTACTTACTCACAGACAAGTGCCAACAAACGATGGTGGAATATCACTGGGCCAAGCTGTTATCTCGGCAGCAGGGCAAATAGAAAAGAAGGAGCGTAGCCATGTGTCTTGGCATACCTGGGCAAGTCGTTGAAATAATAGATGCCGCAAAGCATTTAGCAAAGGTAGAAATATCAGGGGTGCGGCGACAAATTAGCCTGGCCTGCATCGTTAGCGATAGCCATCCGATCGAATCTTGTGTTGGCGACTGGGTTCTAGTTCATGTCGGCTTCGCCATGAGCGTGATTAACGAAGACGAGGCAAGAAAGACGTTAGAGCTGCTGATGGAGTTAGGTGAAGCACAAAAAGAACTAGAGGCGATGCAAAGTTCTGCGCAAAACTAGAATCAGATCAAGCGAGGCAAATATGAAGTATGTTGATGAATTTAGGAACCCTGAGTTAGCCAAGACACTGCTGGTAGAGATTGAGAGACTATTGCCTACGATAAAGACAACCAGTCAACGTCCTCTCCAAATTATGGAATTCTGTGGTGGCCATACTCACACAATCTTCCGCTATGGCCTCGAACAACTCTTACCTAAGACAATCGAACTAATTCACGGCCCCGGATGCCCTGTCTGCGTGCTACCAATGGGGCGAGTTGACGATTGTATAGCGTTGGCTGAGCGACCAGAAGTAATCTTCACCACCTTCGGTGACGCCATGCGCGTTCCTGGTTCTAGGAAAAATTTACTCCAGGCCAAAGCTGATGGCGCTGATGTTCGCATGGTCTATTCACCGCTTGACGCCCTTGAACTAGCCAAGAAAAATCCCGATAAAGAAGTAATATTTTTCGCCCTTGGATTCGAGACCACAATGCCCAGCACGGCGCTCACTGTCTTGCAAGCCGCCGAAGACAATGTCAAAAACTTTTCACTGTTTTGCAACCATATCACCACGGTCCCAACCATCAAAGCAATTTTAGATTCACCAAGTATGCAACTCGACGGTTTCGTTGCCCCAGGGCATGTGAGCATGGTGGTCGGTGAGGAACCGTTTCATTTTGTCGCCAATCTTTATAAAAAACCCATTGTCATAACAGGCTTTGAGCCAATCGATATTTTGCAATCACTGTGGCTCCTGATCAAACAAATTGCCGAGGGGCGCTGCCAGGTAGAAAATCAATATGCCCGGGTTGTAGCAACAGCAGGCAACAGCCCTGGTCTAGCGGCCATGGCTAGTGTTTTTGAATTGCGCGATTACTTTGAATGGCGCGGACTAGGCTCTATAGACCAATCGGGCGTGAAGATGACAGAAGCCTATAGTCATTTTGACGCCGAGAAAAAGTTTTCTATGCCCAATCTAAAAGTGGCCGATCCTGAATTATGCCAATGTGGAGAAGTTTTGCGGGGAGCCATAAAACCGTGGCAGTGCCAGTTATTTGGCTCTGCTTGTACTCCAGAAACACCAATGGGGGCTCTAATGGTATCTTCAGAAGGAGCCTGTGCTGCATACTATAACTTTGGCAATCTGCAAGAAATCATGACCCTAAAGGAAAAGAGCATCTCATGAACTCGTCTCCAATGCGCAAGAGATCAGGTATTGTGCGCGGACAGTCTATCGATATGTCCCACGGTAGTGGTGGCAAAGCCATGCGCGATCTGATAGAAGATATTTTCCTCGGTAATTTCGACAACGAACTTTTAGCACCACTAGAAGACCAAGCCCGTATCGATCTTTCGCTCCTGACAGCTCAAGGCAATCGCCTAGCCTTCACTACCGACTCCTATGTGGTCCACCCAATCTTTTTTAATGGCGGAGACATCGGCACCCTGGCCATCAATGGCACAGTCAACGATCTAGCTGTCGGTGGTGCCATCCCCCTTTACCTTACCTGTGGCATGATAATAGAAGAAGGTTTGGCGGTTGAAGACTTAAGGCTCATAGCCACTTCTATGAAAACAGCGGCAAGCAAAGCTGGGGTCAAAATTGTTAGTGGAGACACCAAAGTAGTGGAACGCGGCGCTGCCGACAAAATCTTTATCAACACTTCTGGTATTGGCGTTATACCAGCACACATCAATGTCGGAGCCGGTAATGCCCAAGCCGGCGATGTGGTTTTGATTAACGGTCATCTCGGCGATCATGGTGCTGCGATTATTGGTGCTCGCGGTGATCTGGCCCTCGAAAACAACATCGCTAGCGACTGCTGCGCCCTCAACCACCTTATTTATGCTCTGCTGAGAGCTTGCCCTGAAGTTCACTGTCTGAGGGATGCCACCCGCGGTGGAGTTGCCACAGTGCTCAATGAATTCGCCCGTGCCAGTGAAGTCTGTATAAAAATTGACGAGAAGGCCCTGCCAATAAGAGCAGAAGTGCGCGGCATCTGCGAAATACTAGGTATAGATCCGCTCTACTTAGCAAATGAAGGTAAACTAGTCGCTGTGGTTCCAGCCAGCTATGCTCAAGTGGCACTAGAAGCCATGCGCCAGAATGAAGCGGGAAAAGATAGCACCATTATCGCTGAGATATTTGAAGCACCAAAGGAAACTGTAATCTTAAAAACAATTTTTGGCGGAGAGAGAATCGTCGACATGCTGGTTGGGGATCAGCTACCGCGCATTTGCTAAGAAGATATAGATAGAGCCGCAGCACCCTTAAATTTGCCCTGTCTTAAATCAGAAAGAGCTTGATTGGCCTCTTCTAATTGATAGACAGTGACACTGGTCTTTATCGGTATTTTGAAAGCTATAGCGAAAAACTCCGCAGCGTCAACTCTCGTGAGATTAGCAACCGACTTGATTGAGCGCTCTTCCCAAAGCAGGTCATAAGAAAATGAAGGAATGGTTGACATATGAATGCCACCACAAACAATGGCAGCGCCCTTATCAGATGCTTGCAGAGCTAAGGGCACCAATTCACCCGCTGGTGCAAAAATTAAAGCGGCATCAAGCTTTTCTGGAGGCAACTGACTAGAACCTCCAGCCCAAGAGGCACCTAGTTTTCGCGCGAATTCTTGTCCGCTTGAGTCACCGTCCCTGGTGAAAGCATAAACCTCACGCCCTTGATATAAAGCGACCTGAATCACTATATGAGCGGCGGCGCCAAAGCCATAAACACCAATACGCTTAGCATCGCCAGCGAGCTTAAGAGTGCGCCAGCCTATTAATCCAGCACAAAGTAACGGTGCTATGTCAGTATCAGACAAATAGTTAGATTCTTCTGGCAAAGGAAAACAATACTGTGAATTGACTATGGCCTCGCTGGCGTAGCCACCATCCACTGTATAACCAGTAAAGAGAGCATGATCACAGAGATTTTCGCGACCTGACAAACAAAACTTGCAATTACCACAGGTTTGTCCTAACCAGGGCACTCCGACTCTTTGTCCAACAGTAAAGCCGGCGACAGCGTCACCCAGGGCCTTAATCTTTGCCACAATTTGATGGCCCAGTATCAATGGCAAATTTGGTTGATTCAATTCACCATCTATAATATGCAAGTCAGTGCGACAGATGCCACAAGCTTTGACCGACAGCAAAATCTGGTGAGCAAGCAAAGCCGGAGTTTCACGCTCAACCAGCTTTAAGGGCTGACCAACTTTTTCAAACTGCATAGCTTTCATGGCGTACTAATTAATACCTGCTATTGACTAAGCTCGTAGCAGTGTAGCCAAAAATATGTCATCTGGGTAGGGCGACTTAATTGCCATTTGGCTATAACGCAATGCCTGACGAATCCATTCATCAGCCTCCGCATTGGCGCTATCAGCGCGACATATCTCGGCTAAGGCAGAAGAACAGTCGGCCACCCGAGCATAGTTACTGCGTTGCTTGAAATCAGCAGCTGCACTATGTAGCAATTCTCTAGCTTCTACAGTTTCTTTCAGCTGCATAGCAGCCAGAGCTAGCTGATAGCGAAACTCCGCCACTGGACCCAGAGGGGTATCGACATACTTGATGGTCTTTAGCAAAACAGCCTTAGCATCGGCAGGCTTAGCCAGGGCAAGGTAGACCTTGGCCAATTTATACATGCAGCGCAGGGCCATTCTATTCTCGAGGGTAACACTAGCTGTATAGATGTCAGAGGCTCTCTTAAAGATAGGCTCAGCTTCGGCAAATTTACCTTCGCGCACCAGACAATCGCCCTGGTGTTCAAGAATTGCAGCAACAGTGCCGTGGGCCGGGTAGTAAGCGGCTTCCAAAATAGGCAGGGCCTGAGACAAACATTCCATGGCCTCGGCAATCTTGCCCTGATTGATATAAACATCGGCCAAACGGTCTAAGGTCAGAGCATAACCGGGGGCATTGTCACCGTCGGAGCGCTTTCTTATGGCCAAAGACTCATGAAGTAGCCTTGCAGCCTCATTCCAATTGAGCTTATCCACAGCAAAGTTCGCTAAACGCTCAAGAGCAATGGCATCATACATAGGTGATGATGGGCTCACATCAGTAAAACTCATTAATTGTTCCCGCCAGATAGTTTGAAAAGTTCGGACTACGCACATAGAAACCTATAAGTTTTGCCAAGGCTTCCTGTGGGAAGACTGGGGCGTTTGCCTTAAGTTCCCGACTATTTGATAATTTTCATATGAGTTTTTCGGCGGCTTCGTTAGAGCTTCTGTTTAAACTTCTCCGCGTAGCCTGTCATCTCTACATAGCCTTGCCCGGTAACACTCTTGCCATTGGACGTGCCCTTTACCGAAACCGAGCCTTCCCAGTAAGTTACAGCAGTAGAGCGACCAGTTACAAGTTCTTGATCAACCATGGTAGGGGTCAGCTCGATATCAACTGCCGCACTCGGCACAGACAACTTCCAGCCCATCGGGTACTTACCCTTTGTTTTGGCTGAGACCCAAGAACCAGTAGGCTTAGCACTAAAATCGGCCAGGGTTAAATGACGGAAGCTACCATCGGCATTGACTATCGTGCCACTCGACTCTTTCTCAAAGCTGCCATCGCCCCGTCTCATCAAATAAAACATCAATTCGCGATTATCGTCTAACTGAATAGAATACCAGTCCCAACCAGCCTGGTCTGAGGTCAACTGATTCGATCCAAATTCGTGATCCATCCAGCTTGTGCCAGTCACCGCATTTGGTTTATCACCAATAAATAAAGTTCCTTCGGTCTTCAGTCTGGTCATTGAATAATAGTGCGAAGCACATCCTACACAGGACGCTTTCTGGCTGACACCATTGCTGCCATGCACAATCGGCTTCTTCAAAGAATCAAGAACTAGGTGAATTGAATACTCAGGCGAATCGGCCCGCAATAAATAATGCTCACCAACTTTTTCAACCGACCAGCCTTCGTTGTACACATAATAAGCATCTTGCCTAGCGCCAGCGAGCTTGAGGCCGCTGCGGTTCAACTTCTCTGTGTAGCGAAACTTCTTACCGTTCTCATCGGTGATGGCAAAGTGTGCCAGGTAAAAATTATCTAGTTTCCAAGGCGACTGCTTGTTGGTGGGTTCGTTATCAGCTCCAGTTCTGAAAAACGTCAGCTCATAACCAAAGCGCCGCTTATCTTCGGTCAACAAATGGCCTGTGTAGTACCACCATTCAGTGCGAAATTGGTCATGACTATAGTGATCTTGGGGGAACTTATATTGATAGCCAGGCAAGGCTTGCTTATAGACCTTCTGGGCAGCCAGGGCCGGGATATTCACAGCAGCAAAAGTGCCTAGAAGGGCGAAAATCATAGTCAAGACAGAACGAAAACTTAACTTGGCTCTGAACATTTTCGCCATCCTCTTTTTGACAAATAGGTGTATATACACGCATCTTAGAAACTTGAATATATTTGTTCTACTGTTATTTTCTGATCTACTGTTATTCATCGCGCACCACCGATGGAGCCAGAGTTCGAGCAGCCATTCGAGCCGGATAAATACCTGAAAGCACAGAAGTAAGAATAACTAAGGTACTCGATTGCAGAATAAAATCGTAGGGCACAAAGTATTGAACGCTCCAGCCAAAAGATTGTTTATTGATGACATGAATAAGTAAGAGTGACAGTATGTAGCCCAGTCCAATTCCGCCGAGATTGCCACAAGCTCCTAAAATTGCTGCCTGCAAATAAACAATTTTAGCTAACTGCGATTTCCTCGCCCCGATATAGCGCAAAATGGCAAACTCTCTTCGCGACTCAATAGTAAGGGCAAAGAGAGCATTCATGATGGAAAGCATGGCCACAGTCACAGCAATCGTATGCAGTGCATAAGTGATAGCAAAAGTACGGTCAAAGATTCGAATTGCCTCTTTGCGCAGCTCACTTGTGCTCGACAAAGAGACCAATGAACTCTTATCGAGATTTTTTAAAATTCCTTGCCGCACCTTCTCAATATCAGCTCCTTCTTTAAGATAGATAGCGACATTGGAGATACTGTTGTCACTATAAAGACTCTTGTAGACATCGCGCGGAATAATAATGTAGCCAAGATCACTGGCATAGTCATAGAAAACATCTTCGATGAAAAACTTGCGCTTACCCAGAGGTGTATCGATTTCTACAGAATCACCTTTTTTTAAATTTTTGCGCACAGCAAATGGCTCTGAAATGATGGCATGCATGCCCACAACTCGAGCGCACACTACTTTACTTGATTCTCCAGACAAGAAAAGCTGATTGCCATACTTGGTCAAAACATCAAAGTCGGCGGCTGCTAGAAATGCACTCATGCCCTGATAATTGATATTGCGGTCGACAAAGCCTTCAGCGGCAGCTACTCCATCAACGGCAGATGCAGCCGTGAGCACATCTTCTTTCAGTCGCCCAAACTTATTGCCTGAAGCCCTAGCTTGTGACTGCAACCAGAGGTCAGCTTCGAAACTCTGATCGATCCAATGGGTTACCGTCTTTCTAAAACTACTGATCATGATAGCCAGGCTAACCATCATGGCAATGCCTATCATTAGCGATGCACAAGCAACAGCGGTGCGCCCCAAGGTGCCCTGCAAAGAAACAGCAGCGATACGACCTTCTACGCCAAAGAAACGAGCCAAAACGCTGGCCACGAACGGCAGGGTTTGAGCCAATATGAGCGGTACAAGAAACGACGAACCCATAATGGCCAGGAGTGCAGCCAGGTAGCCAAACAACGGGAAATTACTTACCGGCGGCTGCAGAGCACAGATGTAACACAAAGCCAGACAAACCAGGCCCACGAGGAACAACGGTTTTGTACTACTTCTCACTTTACTTTCTTGCGAAGCACGCCTGGTTGCTTCAGCCGGGCTAACAGTGGTTGATTCTAATAATGGTGGCAAAGCAGCTATTAATGTCAGACCCATACCGATAGCAAAGGCAGCAACATACTGCAGTGGATCAACTGTAATTTTTTCCAGGGGAACTTTGAAGTAAAAATATTGGAAGGTCTGAGCTACGGCCTTCAATGCTCCATCGGCCATGAAAGCGCCCATGACCACACCAAGAGTGGTGCCCATTAAACCAAGACAAATAGCTTCCCACAAAAATATGCTGCGCACAGTGCTGCGACTGACACCAATTGCGCGCAATATTCCTATCTCAGGGCGCCGCCTCAAAATAGTGATGGTCATGGTGTTATATATCAAAAACATACCAACCATCAAAGCAATAAAGGTCAGAGCCAGTAGGTTATATTCAAAAGAACGCACCATTTTTTCGGCCTGCTCAGACCTGGTGTCAGGTGCAGCCACAAGCACATCACTGGGCATTATCTCTTTGAGCTTTTCCTGGGCTATAGATAAGACCTCATCGGGGGCAATGAGATCAACCCGGGTAATTTTTCCTGGCCATTTAAGAATATCTTGGGCTAGACCGATATCGGCCACAATAACGTTGCCACTGTAGGCGCCACCGATGCCACTTGTTCCTAAAACGCCGGCAACAATCAATTGTTCCTGTTGATCGTTAACAACGACAGTAAGCTCGCTGCCTTTCTTTAACCTATAGCGCTCGGCCAGCTTGCCACCTACCAGTACAGCCCTTGGGCTGAATACACTAAGGTGGTCAGCCTTTGTGGTACCTGAATCAGTGTCTTCAGCTCTAATTTTGCCAGAATCATCACTCTCATCTTCAGCATCAGACTGATATGACTTAAAGTCAGAGTCAGCCAACATATCGATGCCTATAAGCTGAACTATTTCACTATTTACGCTGTGTTCAGGGGCTTGCTTGTTTACCAGAACCAAATGCTCGTCAATCATCGGGGTGTACTTAACACCAAGTGCTCGCAGATTAGCTAATTCAAGCAATACACTCTCAGGAACGGCTGGACCCGACAGAGGCATGAGTTCAATATTGGCCTTGCCTGACACTTGCGAAACGGTCTGCTTAAACTGTGAAATGGCCGTGTTATTGGCAATACTAATAGCCAAATAAACACTTACACCAAGGGCAATACCGAAAACAGTAAGCAGAGTGCGAATCCAATTGCGGCGCACATCGCGGGCAACAAATCTGAGAAATAAAGTGAAGGCAAAGGACATCAGCTATTCTCGTTCATTAGTGCGTCACAAGAGAATCACTTAAAACCAGACCGTCTTTCATGCGAATGATGCGATCACCTATGGCGCCGGCTTCTTCACTATGGGTAGCCATGACAATGGTTTGATTTAAACTCTTATTCAAGTGCTTGAGTAGCTCTAACACCTTGATACCGTTCTCAGAGTCGAGATTGCCAGTTGGTTCATCGGCCACGATCAATTCGGGCTTGTGCACAAGGGCCCGGGCAATTGCCACTCTCTGCATTTCGCCACCAGAAAGTTGCGCTGGATAAAACTTCAGGCGGCTTTCCATACCCACCTGGGTGAGCATCTCTAATACTCTTTCTTGCCGCTCGCTAGCATTGACATTACCGCCTAATTCCAGTGGAAGGGCAACATTCTCTTCCACTGTCAGGGTCGACAACAGGTTGAAAAACTGAAAAACAAAGCCAATCTTTTTAGCGCGCAGGGCAGTGACAGCTTCATCAGAAAGCTTAGTAACATCAGCACCATCAAACATAATGCGGCCGCTGCTGGCACTATCCAAACCAGCAATAAGATTGAGCAAAGTACTCTTGCCACAACCGCTGGCACCCATTAGGGAGACGAATTCACCCCGTTCAATGTTGATAGATACTGCACTAAGGGCCTTAACGTGATGCTCACCATAGTTCTTAGAAACAGACTCAATTTGAAGAAGTGGAAAAGAAGCCATTTAACCCCAACACGCTGAGATATCGAGCAGATGGCTCATTGATATCTACTTACTGTTTTAGTCAGCCAATTTGATCTGCTGACTAGATCATTGTAGCCAGCAAGCAAGAACTTTTCCCTATTTTCAGCACTATCGACAAAAGAAAGTAAAATAGGGCAATGATTTCGACTGACGCTAAACCTAAAGCAATGATTCCAGCAGATTTCCGCGATGCCCAAGAGCCGCTGCTGGCTGACTTGCAGTTTCGCTATCCCATGCGTGGTTATCAGCGTGAAATTCTCGACTTAGTTGATGCTAAATTGGCTCAGGGTGAACGAGAAATACACATAGTCGCGCCTCCTGGGGCAGGCAAAACCATCATCGGCCTGCAAATGATTAGCACTCTAAAGTGCCCAGCCCTTATTCTCTGCCCCAATACTACAATTCAATCGCAATGGGGCGGCAAGCTTGACCTGTTCTTGCCCCTAGAGAGCGACGAAAAAAGCTTTGGCAAGGCGAAGCTGGGGGTGGAGCAACTACTAGGCACCCAGGACGATAAACCCCTCAAACCCATTACAGTGCTGACTTACCAGGTGCTTTCAACACCTGGCCGCGAGCAAGAATACCTGGAAAAGCTGGCTCACAATTCTTGGGTAAAAGAGCTTATCAAAGGCCGTTCAGGCGGCACCGGCGAAGCCGAGTTACGCATTCTGGAAATCTTTCAGAACAACCCCAAAGCCTATCAAAAAGAAATTTCACGCCATGTCAGCCGACTGCGTAAGCACCTGGCTGAAGAGATGGACTTAAACGAAGTGCTGCACCCAAATGCAGTCGAGCTTCTGCAAACCCTGAGGAGGCAGAAGTTTAAGCTAGTTCTCTTTGATGAATGCCATCATTTAACTGACTACTGGGCGGCAATCATGCAGCACCTAGTCAAGCACCTTGACAATCCCATCGTAATTGGCCTGACCGGCACCCCGCCAGAAAAGAAATCTGCCAGTCAAGAGCTACGCTACCTCAGCCTTGTGGGTGACATCGATTATCAGGTCCCCACTCCGGCACTGGTACGAGAGAAAGGCCTGGCCCCCTTTCAAGACCTGGTCTATTTTGTTGAGCCAACTAAAAAAGAATTCGACTTCTTATCAGAGCAACACCTGGAGTTTCATCAATTAATAGATGAACTCTGTGGCAGCGAATATCTGGGCCGTCCAACTAGCCCCTCGACTAGCCCCTCGACTAGCCCCTCGACTAGCATAGAAGCAGCGACAACAACCTTTTCCTTCAAGCAAAACGATCCAGCAAACGACAGCAGTCTCCACACCGGGCAATTAAATATTTCAGGCGCAAGCACTGACGCTATTGCTCCGACCAGCAAAATCAAATATCCACCGCTCACCCAGTATATTTTTGATTACAGTCAGCGCATCGAAAACGAACATGGCTTCAGCAAATTCTTCGCCAAAAATACTGAGATAGCCTCAGCCCTGCTGCGAGCAATCTCAAAGCTTGGCCTACCCAGACCGAGATCTGTAGAGTTTTCAGAACAACTAACCCAGCCAACTATTGAAGACTGGATGATTATTATTGAAGATTTTGCCTCACAAAAGCTGAAGTTAAGCAATGCAGAAAAATCCCATAAGCTCTATGAAAGAATTAGATCGGCCACAAGAAAGCTTGGCTATGCCATTACTGAGCAAGGTTTGCGCAAGCAAGCGTCACCGGTTGATCGGGTTCTTGCCTTCAGTGAAGCGAAACCAAAGGCGGTGGCAGAGATTCTCGCCATCGAGTACAGAGTGATGCAAGACCGCTTGAGAGCGGTTGTTGTAACTGACTTTGAAAGCATGTCCGCCACAGCAGTAAAGGGAGTGCTCAACCAAGAATCAGGCGGGGCCATTGCCGCTATGCGCATATTGTTAGATAGCGACATATCGACCTATCTCAACCCTTGTATGGTTACAGGATCGCATTTACTGATTGACAACCGCATCAAAGATCAGTTTTTAGCAGCGGCCCAAGAGTTCATAAAGGAAGCTGGTTATAGCTTCGAGCTTTCACTAAGCAGTAAAGCTGGCGATTTATTCTCTGCCATTTCAGCCACATCCTCAGCCTGGGAATCAAGGCTGTATGTAGCGTTGAGCACCAGCTTATTTGAGCGCGGCATCACTAAGTGCCTGATTGGTACCAGGGGATTGTTTGGCGAAGGTTGGGACAGCCAGGCACTGAACACCTTGATTGATTTGACCACCACAACTTCTCCCGTTTCGGTGAAGCAACTTAGAGGCCGCTCAATTCGCATTCAAAACGATGCCATTGGACTAAGAAAAGTCGCCAACAACTGGGATGTTGTTTGTATTGCCCCTAGCCTAGAAAAGGGCTTGAACGACTATCAGCGCTTTGTGCGCAAACATGACGGCTATTTTGGCATTTGCGATGACGGCCAAATAGAGTGCGGCGTCGGTCATGTACACCCTGCTTTTTCTGAGCTAACACCGGCACAAGTTTTCGCCTCCATAGAAACATTCAATCAAGAAATGGCAGGAAGGGCCCTGGTTCGCGATCAAATTTACGATCTTTGGAAAATCGGTGAGCCATATAAAAATCGCTTATTCGAATGTCTTGAAATAGCGAAGTTACGCAAAATTGCCCTGACTCCGCCGCATATTCGCTACAACAGCAAATACAAAGAGCATGCCAAGCAAATACGTGCCGCCCTAAACGGAGTTTGGGGTGAATATTTAGCCGTGGGAACACTGATATCGGCAGCGATGGCGCTCTTTCTTACTGGTTTGGGCCCAATAGCGTGGACAGCTGTATTGCCATCAATAGCCGCTAGCATATTAGCCACATTCAAGAGAAAGGCACTTTTTCTCAAGCTCAAACAAGACCTCTGCCAGCCGAACTCACAAGAATCTTCGCTGCTAGACATTTCCTACGCTGTTCTGGCAGCCTTGCAGCAAATGAAACTGGTGCCGCGCACCATCGGTAAAGAAAATATCCACGCCACCGTGCGCAGTGACGGCAGTTATCGAATTTTCTTAGACACAGTCGATTCTGACACCAGCAAATATTTCAACCAATCATTTAAAGAGGTGCTCTCTCCACTCTCCAACCAGCCCTATTTAATTGCCAAGTATGAATTTGCCCTGGCCGAAATCGCCAGCGCAGAAGAAAGCGATCGATTTTTCCGCAAATATGTAAATGGAAGAGCCGAGCCGCGCATTGGTAGTTATCATGCAGTGCCCAATTTGCTAGCGCGCTCAGAGAAAGGCAGACTGGCTTTTCAAGAAGCATGGAACAAATACGTAAGCCCGGGTTTTGTCATCGCTACCGAAACAAAACCCGAGCTATTAAACAAATATTTTGGCCTTGGTCCTAGTTTGGCTCAAAGATTGCTCTGGGAATAGCTCAGAACAATTTTGAAAACTAGTCTTTCATGTGGGATCTTAATAGCAGAGCTGACAAAAGCTCAAATGCTTCTTCGTCAAATGTATTGTTAGCCAATGCTTTCTGCAAGGCTGCTTTTTCTTCTTCTGAGACAACACCGTCGGACATAACTAACTCACGGATAACTTTAGCCTCGTATTTCGAGACTTTATTGTCATCGGCGAGAACTTCCTTAAGGGATTCTTCTAATGATCTGGCCACGGTTGCGCCTCCTAATGCGAACTTTAAGTTGAGATTATACTTAATGCTGGATAGAAAAGGACAAGGTGAGATGGAAGCAAATACAACAAAACTTGAAATAACCCCGCTGGAGCTGAAAAAACGCCTCGATGCAGGGGAAAAGCCCTTCATTCTTGACATCAGAGAAGCCCATGAGGTTGAAATTTGTGCCCTTAACAACTCAGCTTTAATACCCATGGGTGAACTGGCCCAACGTTTTCAGGAGCTAAGCGAGCTTAAAGACCAAGAGATCATCATCTACTGTCGCTCCGGAGCACGCTCCGATCGCTGCGCCAACTTCCTCAGAGGACAGGGCTTCAAGAACGTTGTCAATCTAACTGGAGGAATATTGCGCTGGGCCGATGAAGTCGACTCAAGCCTGAGCAAATACTAGAACTAGCGGAGACTGGAGACTTGATATGAAGGCTGTTAATTGTTTTTGCAAGCTAATTTTGTTGAGCAGCTTTCTCTTGCTCGGCTTACTCTTGCCCGGCTTACTCTTGCCCGGCTACCTCAATGGCAGCAACCTCTGTTGGCAAAAAGCGCTGGCCCAGCAAGAGCCCAATCAGCCAGAGCGAAATCAAGCAGAACAAAGCGCAGCCAAGCCAGCTGACGAGGAGCTGGTTGTAACACCAGAGCCAGAAGCGGAAGAAAAACAGCAGCCCAAAGCTGAAACTACAAATAAGAACACCAAGGTAACGAGCGAAAAAGTCGACGACAGCATGCCCATTGTGGTGGATGGCGTCGAAGTTTTTCGCATTCGCCATAAGGTCGGTCCTTATTCCATACCTACTCGGGTTGAGAACATTGAAAACCGACTAAGAAAAGCCAGGAGTGATGAGCACTACAGCGAACTGGTTGCAAACATAAAGGCCATCAACCAAAAGCATGTTGCTGAAATTATGCTGGGCAATGAGCCCTTAGTAATAGTCTCAGATCAAGATGCCAAGGCTGAAGGCCTAAGTGACCGCATGGTCCTAGCCGAGCGCGAAGCGGCTAGTCTGAAAAAAGCGCTCCTCCAAAGCATTGAATCTCATCGTCCAGGTAATCTCCTCCTAGCGGCCGGCAAAACAGCGATATCAGCTCTAGGCCTATTGCTCTCGCTCATGTTTTTGAATTGGTTCTTTCCCCGGATTTACGGCTGGATAGAAATTGCCAAAGGCAAACAAATAAAATCTTTGCGCATTCAAAACGCTGAGCTGATTTCAGATCACACCTTTGCCGATATTCTCATTGGTGTATTGCGAGTTGTCAGAGTTGCAACAGTCATTTCTCTGCTTGGCCTCTTCATCCCCCTCGCTTTGAGCTTCTTTCCTGAAACCAGAGGTATAGCCAACGAGATAGTCGGCTGGGTGGTCGACCCCGTAGTCGGCGTAGCACTACCGGCGATACTGGCATACTTGCCCAATGTCTTAGTAATCATTCTCATTGCCATTACCACTTATTACTTGGTGGCCTTTGTGCACTTCATCTTTAATGAAGTAGGGCGCGGTACTATCACCATTGCTAACTTTGACCCCGAGTGGGCCGATCCCACTTTTAAGATCATTCGCTTTTTAGTAATTGCCTTCGCCTTCGTTTTGATTTTCCCCTATTTGCCTGGCTCAGGCTCACCGGCATTTCAACAAGTATCAATTTTCTTAGGTGTTCTATTTTCACTAGGCTCAAGCGGAGCGATATCACACTTAGTGGCTGGCGTCTTCCTTACATACACAGGAGCTTTCAAACTGGGAGACCGCGTCAAGATATCCGATGCCGTTGGAGATGTTGTGGAGAAGACACTTTTGGCCACTCGTATCCGCACAATCAAACAAGAATACATAACCATTCCTAATGCTATGGTCTTGAGCAGCCATATCATTAATTACAGCTCCTCTTCTGCCCACTCTGGTCTAGTACTGCATACCACAGTGACAATTGGCTACGACGCCCCCTGGCGCGATGTCCAGGCGGCCCTAATTGCGGCTGCAAAAGCGACAGAAAACATTCTGGATGAACCAGCGCCTTTTGTCTTACAAACTAGCCTTGACGACTTTTTTGTTAGTTATGAAATCAATGCCTTCACTAACAAGCCGCAAATGATGGCCGTGACCTATTCGGACCTACACCGAAACATTCAAGATCACTTTAACCAGGCTGGCATTGAGATTATGTCACCTCACTATGCCACTTTGCGTGATGGCAACCGCACGACTATTCCTGCGAATTATCTGCCCAAGGATTACACGGAGCCCACTTTCGCCGTCAAAGTAAAGTAGTATGTTCGCAGTAACTAAAGAGGTGTGCTCATGGACTTGCTAAAGGGCTTCAAAGGCAAAGGTCTCAATATCAAGAAAGTGGCACCCGGACTGTCACAATCTATGACTACAAGCCAAGAAGCCCTACAGACTGCAGTCAAGACTCTGCAAACAGGCTCCAAGACAGCGGCATTTCGAATTGACAAACTAAAGCAATACGGACGCGGCTCCCTGGCCTACTCTTCGCTACAAGCCGGCATGCAGTATTACATGAACGACAAGCTGGGATATTGCGCCTATGTGCCCCTAAGTGATAGCGAAGACTCTGTGTGTGTATTGGCCGACCCCATTTGTAGCAAAGAAAACTTAAGAGCCTTTCTCGATGCCTTCTTGCTCGAAAAGAAAGATCCTATTTTCTTGCACGCCTCTCGTGACACCGCCGAAATTCTCAATGAACGCGGTTTTTCTGTAAACGAACTCGGTGTAGAAACAATAATCGAGATTCAAAAGTTCACCCTGTCTGGCAATAAAAGACAGGCTCTGAGACAGGCTAGAAACAACGCCAAAAGAGATAATTTAGTCTGCAAGGAAGTGCTGTCATCCGATCCTGAAATGCGCAAAGCTTTCAGAAAAATCAGTGAAGAGTGGATGAAGCACAAGGTCATGAACGACAGCGAGATGCAGTTCATAGTAAGACCTATTGTTTATGTCGACGAAATCGATGTGCGCAAGTTTGTCGCCCTCAAAGGCGATACTGTGGTTGGTTTCATAATTTTCGACCCTATCTATGAAAACGGCAAAGTAAAGGGCTACATTGCCAATCATCTGCGCAGCAATCTCGATCGTTCTTACTCTGTGGTAGATTTTATTTTATTAGAAGCTCTAGACATCTTCAAAGCCGAAGGTAAAGAAGAGCTTTCCCTCGGCCTCTCTCCACTGGCAAAAGTTGATGATAGCCAAGAATTTCGCCACAGCAAATTGCTGACAGCCCACTTCAAATATTCCTTTGAAAAAGCAAACTTTCTCTATAACTTCAAGAATCTCTATCGCCACAAGAGCAAATATAGACCTGAGCTTCCTGGAGCCCATGAAGAGAAGGTCTATTGCTGTATGAAAACGCGTTTCTTACTAGTGCGTATCTATGATGTTTACAACGTGCTCGGCTTCCACCCAATAAAACAGATAATCTCGCACTTTGGTAAAGCGATGACTACCAGCATACGCAATATCACAGCGGGGAAAAACGAATCTGATTTAAGCAAGCCGGAGTCGTCAGAAAAGCATTCTTAATAGTGAGAAATGATTGAATGAGAAATGATTAGATGATTGAGCGACGAGACTCAAAGATGAAGCTTTCAGACGGTCGCACTCTAGGGTTTGCTCAGTATGGTGCCAAAGAGGGCAAGCCAATTCTTTATTTTCACGGCGGTGTCAGCAGCCGTCTCGACATTGAATTTGCTCACAGCCATTGCCAAGAGAATAACATCAAAATAATTGCCCCTGACAGACCCGGCATTGGCATTTCATCACCTAAGCCGATGCGCAGCTTACTTGATTGGGCCAATGACGTAGAACAATTGCTAGACCATCTTGAGATTCAGTCGCTGCCGCTTTTAGGCTGGTCACTTGCTGGTCCGTATGTAATGGCTTGCGCCTACAAGCTACCCCATCGCTTTACCAAAATTGGTACTGTTGGCGGTGCCTCACCAATACTACCGCCAGTTAAGGTGAAGCAACTTGGTCTTCTCGCAGACCGCCTCTTGCTTACCTGTCCTAGGCCTCTTGAACCACTACTGGCAGCGAGCCTGGATGCCAGCGGCAAGCTACCGGCCCATACTATGAAATGGATCTTGGAAAGTGAGCTTACAGCAAGCGACAAAGCCATTGTCAAAAAACTTTCGCCAAAAGCCGCCACTGATTTCATTTTCGAATCTACACGTCAGGGGGGGATGGGAGTGGTGGATGATTATCGAGCTGTTGCCCAAGACTGGGGATTCGACCTCAGTGCCATTAGAGGCTATGTTACTCTCTGGCATGGAGAAGAAGATCGGCTCTGCCCACCAATCATGACCCACTATCTCAAAGAGCGTATGCCGCACGCGACGGTTAACATAGTGCCCCAGCGTGGTCACTTCCTCTTACATCACATGCTAGAGGAAGTGCTTGCGAGCCTGCTTTGCGAAAGTTAGTCACTCGCCGGTTTCGATAGCCTGACGGATCTTAGCCAAGGGAGCACTATTGTCAAAGACAATACCTGTAGCAGTTTTCTTTATACCTAACTGCCGCCAAAGCTGTGCTAAATCGACTGAATAGCCAGAAAAGGCCATCTTCTGGTAGAGACGGGCCAATACGTCAAGACTGACAGCCTTATCACCAGCTGCAAGGGCCTGACTGGCTGTCCAGTTAGAGCGAGCAGTACCGCCACTGCTGGCAATACCGCGCAGGGCGTGCTCAAGGCCATACCTATTGCCAGTCTTTTGCCTAATTTCTATGTCAGCAAGAAGACAATAAAGGGCTCCACCCCAGTAGATTCGCCCCCAGGAGGAGCTGTTATTGAGACCCCTTCCACCAGATTGCGTTAGCCCCTCCGGCGCATTCAACAGCAAATCGCCCCAGAGATCTTCAGCCCTAATCAAACCCAGGCGAAGCCGACCGATAGGCTCTTCGTAGGTAGCAATTCCCTCTGCCAACCAGCGCTTTGAATGTTCAACAATGGGAAAACCAAGATGCAGCAGTTCATGGGTCAGTGTCCAACTCTGATCAAGAGTCTCTCGACTGGTATCTCGCCCAATTGCTATTTCAATCAAGCCATAATCTTCGTCATCATTGTAAGTACTAGTGGCAAAGCCGACACTGTCCCCATCAGTCGCTTCAACCCGAATAACTGTGCGTTTAACCGGTATTTGCCCATAGACTTTGCCCACCGCTAAGGCGGCGCTGCGCACATAAGCTAGCAAGTCAGATTGAGAAATGTTGAGTGAACCGTCGATAATGACAAATACACTCTGGCCATCTAAATCCAGTTCGAGTTTTTTACTTTGTTCTTTCAGTGAAACTAAGCGAGCTTCTCCAGTGGGCTGAAATAAGCCCAAGAGGAGAGCCATAAGCAGGGCCAGGCAGGATAATTTGCTGGTGAACATAACTCCAGTGTAGTAGTTTTCAACAGCTTCACCCACAAAATTGCTACATCTGGAAAAATGTGCTGGCTTAGCGTACCTTTTAGTACTCAACGATTTATTGGCAAGGGGCATCGACAAGGGGCGTCTAAAGATATGGTTACACTTGAAATGGCTAGAAAAGTAATTGCTGCAGCTGAGGCTAAAGCAGCCGAAATCGGCCAGCCCATGAATATTGCAGTAGCAGATGCCGGCGGCAATCTCGTGGCCCATGTGCGTATGGATAATGCCTGGTTAGGCAGCATCGACATTTCTATTAAGAAAGCCTACACAGCCCGCGCTTTCGACATTACCACCAAAGATTTGGCCACACACAGCCAATCGGGCGGTCAGTTTTTTGGCATCAATGCCTCTAATGACGGCAAAATAATGATTTTCGCCGGCGGCATTCCTTTGAAAAAAGACGGAAAAGTTGTCGGAGCAATCGGAGTGAGCGGCGGCTCTGGCGAACAAGACCATGCGGTGGCTGAGGCCGGCGCAGCAGCCTTCTAGAGTATTGCAAGTAAAGGAGACAACTAATGCCAAAACTTACAGATATCGTCGATACCAAACTGAAGAAATTTATTAAGAGCCCAACCATGGTTGTGCAAGAAATATGCCCAGCTGACGATGTTTCACAGTCAATTATCGAGCATTCCAACTACCGCTATCAGCTCACCTCAATGACATCGTTGACGGTAGGGCCTCACGGTGGCCGTATGCTACTGATTTACGCCTATCAAGGCGGCGCTGTGAACGTTCAGTAGAAATTAAGCGGATTATATCTGCTCACAGGGGATGTATGGTTTAATAGCCTCCTGACAATCAGCATCGGGCATTCCTTTGAAGATCTCCAAAACCGCCACAGCACTGCTAGCTTTTCTGGCTATTAACCTAACTCTAGCCGGCAACGGCCTGAGTGCGGCTGGTGAGTCAAAAAAAGATGCCATTCAGAAGTCTCTAGCCCAGGCCACCGCTGTATTGCAGCAACAAGCAGGGGCTGAACCGGTGGTCCTGATTGGCTCTTCCCTCATTCTCGCTCCGCTCTGGAGCGTAGATGTCGCTGAGGGCACCTTTTTCAAAGATTGCATGCAGCATCACACCAGTGGTCACTTAGAAAAACTGGTGGACCGCCCCGTAGTAAGTCTGGCCACGGCCGGACAGTTCGTATCTGATACCTATTTGATCACCGAAAAATTGCTAAGTGGAAAGTATCATCCTAGTGTTCTCATTTATGGTGTCGCACCGCGCGATTTTATGGATGACACTACTGGTGGTTTAGCAATGACCTCAGTGTTTGACTCACTGGTTGAGACCAAAGATTTCTCTAAAATCGACAAATTGTTCTTCAACAACTTTGATGAAAGAGGCGATTTTGTTCTCAATCGCAGCGTCTTTTTGTATCGCAAGCGCGGACGCTACCAAGCCAAGATGCAGGATTTTACAGCGAAACTAGAAGATAAAGTTCTGGCCAAATTGCCCAATCAGACAGTGCCGGCTGCGGCAGGCAACAAAATCAATTCAAATACTACTAGTGCAGATCCATTGGCTAACTTTTTACTGGGCGGTGATCGCGATGCCGTGTGGAAGCAGAGTATCGAAGAGTATGCCAGACGCTATAAGCGCTTTAACGCCAAGCAGTTCGAGAAGCAGAAAGAGTGTTTCCGTGCCCTTACAGCTCTCTGCGCCGAGCGTCAAATCAAGCTATGCGTAGTGGCCATGCCCCTTACAGATGACAATATTAACCTGATGCCCCCAGGGCTCTATCAACAGTACATAAGCTTCGTCAAAGAAGCGACAAAAGAAGCAGCAGTGCCTTTTCTCGATCTACAGTCGGCTAAGTCTTACGACGAAAGCAATTTCTACGACACCGTGCACCTCAATAGCAAAGGTGGCGAGAAATTCCTCAGCACTATCTCTAGCCTGGCAAAAGAAACTAGCTCTCTGGCAGCGAGAAAACCCACGGCAAAAACATACTAGCCTTTAGCAAGCAGTAAGCGCTGCCAATCGAGACTGGTAAGAGAGCTTAGAGCCTCTAGAGTTTCCGCCCTCGTGAAAATGGAGCAAAAATCTCCTCAACATTGGTCTCTTTGCGACTGCGGCGAGGGGTAGTTGAAACGGCATCCTTCCTTCCTCTCAAGACGATTCCTCTTTTCTCAAGAGACGCAAGAGCTTTGTTAGTAAATCTGGTATCACGCAAGTCTAGACAGCCCAATTTAGGGATCAAGGCAAATGTTTTTAGAGCACCATCAGTAATGTCAGGGTTGTTCGCTAAAGACAACCACTTTAGATTCTTACATCCGGTGAGAACCTCTAAATCCCGATCATTTCGACGCGTATGAGAAAGATTGAGATACTCCAAGTTTGGCAAAAGACTGAAATAGCGCAGCTCAGAACTCTTGAAGCCAGTATTGTTTACAGCAACATAGCGAAGAGACTTATGACCTGCCAAACTCTTCAAAAATGTCCCATCAATTTCAGTACAAAATAAAGCGATGAATTCCAAATTGACCAGGGGCGCAAGCTGCTTCACACCTTGATCGTTGATCTCTGATCTCTCTAGGTCGAGGCAGCGGATACTAGTGAACCGTGACAAGTAAGCCAGGGCAGGATTACCAAGGTTATCATCGCTAGCATCCATAGAAATATAGCGAAAAAGAACGAAGTCAAAACTATTTGCCGGCAAGCCGTCGAGCAAGTGGGGTTTGCGAATAAAGTTGTGATTAGGAAAGAAGACTACAAATTTGTTGGCAGGAATAGTAATCGTTCCCTGAGCCTTGCGATTAATAGAGCGATCTGAAAGCTCGCCTCCAACTTCATCTACTGAATAGTAAGGCTGGTCCAAAACCGCAATGCCTCCCACAGCTTGATTAACCGGAAACTTTAGAACCCTGGCCGGCATGGGTACGTTCTTTACGGCTGGGTACATATTGAAGCTGCCCACAGCAGTTTTTGTCTGACTAGACGGGGGCGAAGCATAGCTAGGTATTAGGGTTAAAGCTGAAAGCAGCCATAAGCCACTAGCTACTAGGGAAACTCTCGGCAACTAAGTCTTACCTATTCACAACTGCAACAGCTGTCAGTGTACCTCAGCTTTGCCTTTCGCGACCTTGGTCTTCAGAACTTGATTGACAAGACCAGTGGTGCCGGATAAATCTATGGTTGTCTTGCGCCTGCCCAGCCCGAACCATGTCTTCTTAGTTTCAACTTTATCTCCCAGAATAGTCGAGACCTTATATGACTTATTGCCAAAAATGCCCTTTTTCGACTCATAGCCATTACCTAAAATTTGCACCCTAGCCTTGCTGCCAACTAAACCAGTTTGATGCTCGATCTTATCGCCCAGGCGATCCTGCACGACAATATTCTTTCGTCCAAAGAGACTATGTTTGACATTAAACTCTTCGCCTTGACCGCTTTTTACCTGAATATCACCACTCTGAGCCAGGGCATCGAGGTTGGCAGCAGAAGCGATCACGCTCACAATCAAGGCAGCAAAAAGCCGGTAATTCAAACTGTTCAACTCCATCCCTCACTATTGATATAGCCATTGACTTATCTGAAGACAGCGAACGCCTGACGAATGTTCCGCACCACTCTGGAAGCCTCAGGCTAACAGTGACATTTCGGCACAAACACAAGGCTATTGGCAGTTCAGCGATTTCAATAAGCTATCATCGCTTGTAGTTCAATTGATACAGTTGTTGCTGGAGACAAAGCACATGAATGCTGAAAGGCGCGAAGTAGAAAGACTTGAATTGGCACGCCAGGGTAAAGAACCATGGAAAAAGTGGGGGCCTTATTTAAGTGAACGCCAATGGGGCACAGTGCGCGAAGACTACAGCGACAATGGCGATGCCTGGAGTTATTTCAGCCATGATCAAGCCCGCTCCCGCGCTTATCGTTGGGGCGAAGACGGCTTAGCTGGAATTTCTGATGACCACCAAGTTCTTTGCTTCAGCTTAGCGCTATGGAACGGCCATGATCCAATTTTGAAAGAACGCCTTTTTGGTTTAACCAATAGCGAAGGCAATCACGGCGAGGATGTCAAAGAGTACTATTTTTACCTTGACAGCACCCCCAGCCATTCTTACATGAAGTACTTATATAAGTACCCGCACCAAGCTTTTCCCTACAACAGCCTGGTCGAAAACAATAGGGGCCGAAGCCGCCAAGAACCAGAGTTTGAGCTGCTCGATACCAAGGTCTTTGATGACAATCAATATTTTGACGTCTTTGTCGAATATGCTAAGGCTGGCCCCAACGATATTTTGGTCAAGATCACGGCCGAAAATCGCGGCAGCAATGATGCTCCACTGCATATTCTTCCCACCCTATTGTTCCGCAATACCTGGGACCATAATGAGCACAGTCAAAAACCAATTTTAGAAAATCTCAGCCACAAGAAATACAGCGTCATTCATGCTCATCACACTGACCCCCTATTTCAAGAGTCACTGCCTGACTATTATCTCTATTGCCATGGCCTGACCAATCAAGAAGGAAAAATACCTCTATTATTCTGCGACAACTCCACCAATCACCAGCGTCTCTTTGGCACCGAGAATCGCACTCCTTTCGTTAAAGATGGCATAAACAATCTAATAGTCAATGGTGAGCAAAGTTGCAACCCCGAAATGGTCGGCACTAAAGCATCAGCTCACTATCAATTTATGGTGCCCGCAGGCAGCTCAAAAACTGTGATGCTGCGCCTCAGCAATCTGGCACCCAGCATCAACACAGAACCATTCGCCGAATTTGAAAAAGTTTTCCAACAGCGCATAGAAGAGGCCGACGAATTTTACAACGCCATTTACACACCAGATATGGTAGCAGACCCAGAGCGGGCAAAAGTCTTTCGTCAGGCCATGGCAGGCATGCTCTGGTCAAAGCAATACTTCTACTACGATCTTGAGCGCTGGCTAGCTGAACATAACAAAGACAGCAGAGTCAGAAACAGCGATTGGCACCACATGTACAACGATGACATCATATCGATGCCGGACAAATGGGAGTATCCATGGTATGCCGCCTGGGATCTAGCCTTTCACACTGTTCCGTTAGGCACTCTCGATACTGAATTTGCCAAACAGCAACTCGACTTGATGTTGCGCAATGACTACCAGCATCCCAACGGACAATTGCCAGCTTACGAATGGAACTTCAGTGACGTTAACCCGCCAGTGCATGCCTTTGCCACCATCGAAATTTACCAGAATGACAAGGCGCGCAACAATGGCAAGGGCGACATCGATTTTCTTAAGTACGCTTTCACCAAGCTTATAGTCAACTATAGCTGGTGGATCAATCGTAAAGACCCATCGGGCAAGAATGTCTTCGAAGGCGGATTTCTCGGCCTAGATAACATTGGCGTTTTTGATCGTAGCTCGCCGCTGCCCACCGGAGGTTCTCTAGAACAAGCCGACGGCACCTCATGGATGGTTTTCTTTAGCCAGCAAATGCTGAGAATAGCTATCGAAGTAGCCTCCCATGACCCGCTCTACGAAGACATAGCCGTGCGCTTCTTACAGCACACTTTGTGGATTGCTGGAGCTATGGACCGCGTGGGCGAACACCGCGACGAACTCTGGGATGAAGGAGACGGATTTTTCTATGATGTCCTGCGCCTACCGGGAGGTAAATCACAACGACTGAAAGTAAGATCAATGGTTGGTTTGCTTCCTCTTACAGCTGTCTGCGTTATGGAAGAAGCGGTTCTAGAAAAGCTACCGACATTTTGCAAACTGAGCAACGACTTCACCAAAAGACATCCCGAGCTCTGTGCCAATATTCATCTACCCTCAAAACCGGGGGTAGTTGGCCGTCGCATGCTCTCAATTGTTAACCAAGCCAAGCTCAGGCGCATTCTATCGCGCATGCTGGACGAAAAAGAATTTCTCAGCCCCCACGGTATTCGTTCTTTATCGCTCTATCACAAAGACCATCCTTTCGTCTTCAATCACGAAGGACACGAGTTCAGAGTCGACTATCTACCAGGGGAATCAGACAACGGTATGTTTGGCGGAAATTCTAACTGGCGCGGACCAATCTGGATGCCAGTAAACTTCTTGCTGATCAAGTCACTTTATCTCTATTTTGCCTATTATGGTGAATCTTTTAAAGTTGAGTGCCCGACTGGCTCAGGAAATATGATGAATCTGCTAGAAGTAGCCCAAGAAATCTCACGCCGCTTGTATTCAATATTTCTCCCCGGTCCAGACGGAAAGCGACCAGTCTACGGCGATAGCGATAAGTTTCAGAATGATCCCCACTGGAAGGAGAATATTCTCTTCTACGAATACTTCCATGCCGAAAATGGTAGCGGCCTTGGCGCTAGCCACCAAACCGGTTGGACAGGCCTGGTGGCACGCTTGATGCGACTGGAAGAGCTAATCACTCCTGACTTGTTGCTAAGCCCAGGTGCGGCAAGGAAAGCGAACCAGGCGCTAATGGCACACTGGACCGATAATGACTAGTTAAGACAGTGACTAGTTAAGACAGTGACTAATTAAGGCAGTGACACTAGACCGGCGCGATCGACGTCGATAGCGAGAGAGCGGGTGTCCATATGGACGTCAAACGTAGCAGGGTGATCTGGCACTCCCTCTTTCGAAAAAGTGATTCCGCCAATCATGCTAACTCCGTCTGGTAGAACAACTTCTTCAAGAGTACGAGAGCCGCTTCTGATGATATAAGCGGCTCTTTTCCCCTCAGTCGATTGCCGCGATTCTACCGAAATATCGATGCCCAGCTCGGCAGCCATCTGCTTAGCCTTGCGAATATCTTTAACCAGATCATGAGTGGCATTGTTCAAAGCAAGGTGTCTGGAAGTGTAATCAACAACGCGATAACCAAAAAAAGGCACCGCTATAAACATGGCAAGAAAAGCCAGGCTCTCTAGTTTGCGAATCAATGGCCATGCAAGAAAAACATTTTTCTTGCGACGACGCTGGCCAGCAGAACCGTCCTGAGACATCCGAGACTTCCTATAATTGAATTTAGGTCAAATACAGTATAGAACAAAAGCGTAGAGCAAGAGCGCTATGCTGTCTCGATGGCAGCATCTGACTGAAGACCCAAATCTTCGATCATTTTGTCTCGCATGGCAAATTTCTGAATCTTTCCTGTAACTGTCATGGGAAATTCAGAGACAAACCTAACGTATCGTGGCACCTTAAAATGAGCCACTTGCTCTCTCAACCAACCAAGCAGTTCAGCTTCACTGATTTCAGCACCGCTCTTTACGGTTACCCAGAGGGCAACTTCTTCGCCCAAACGACGGTCTGGCACACCAAATACTTGCGCCTGCGCCACGGCCTGGTGAGCATGCAAGACTTCTTCAATTTCGCGCGGATAGATATTTTCGCCACCGCGAATAATCATGTCTTTCTTCCGCCCAGTAATATGCAAGTAGCCTTGAGCATTCATCACGCCCAAGTCGCCTGAGTGTAGCCAACCAGCAGAATCAATACAATTATCGGTGGCCTCAGGATCTTGCCAATAGCCAAGCATAATGCCATGACCGCGGCAACAAATTTCACCCTGGGCACCGCGCGGCAAAATCTTGCCCGAATCATCTACCAGTTTCACTTCTACACCGGGAATAGCTCTGCCCACTGTGGTCGCTCTGGTTTCAAGAGAATCATGAATAGTAGTAGCAGTCATCAGCGGCGAAACTTCAGTGAGACCGTATAGAATGACTACATCAGCAACATGCATTTCGCTGGCAACCCGTCGCATCAATTGCACCGGGCATGGTGCACCAGCAAGAAAGCCACCTTGCAAACTAGTGTAGTCAAAAGAAGCGAACTGACTGTGCTCTAGCTGGGCTATAAACATAGTGGGAACACCGGAAAGATGGGTGCAGCGCTCAGCTTGAACAGCCTTCATCACAGTTAATTCTTCAAAATAGGGCCCCGGCAATACTAATGTTCCACCGACAGAAAATGTCGCCAAGGCCGAACTAACCATGCCACCACAATGATAGAAAGGCATAGGCACACAGAATCTTGAAGTTGTGTTCAAGGCCATAGCACGGGCTGCGAACAGACCATTGTTGAGAAGGTTGTGATGAGAGAGAGTGACGCCCTTAGGAAATCCTGTTGTGCCCGAGGTGTACTGAATATTTACGGCGTGATCAAACTGCACCAAATTCTGCCGCTGCTGAAGTTGCTCAGAGCTGGTCAGTTCAGCCAGGCTTATGAACTTGTCCCAACCATGAACAAAGCGCTTATCATCACTAAAAGTTTGCTGCTGGCCATCAATAGTGACGGCAGGCATAACCACAATATTCTTCAATGACCCAGGAAGGCTTTGAGCCTTAGTGGCTATCGCATCAGAAGTAGCAAATAAGTGGGGTGCCAACTCTTCTAGCATCTCTAAATAGTTGCTCGAACGATTAGCAGGAATAGCAAAGAGCAGTTTAACTCCAGCCTGACTCAAGACATAATCAAGCTCGCCACTGCGATAGGCTGGATTGATATTAACCAGAATTGCACCAATTCGAGCAGCGGCATAAAGCACTGTAAGCCAGCGCCAGTTGTTAGCAGACCAGATACCGACTCGATCGCCTTGCTCTATACCTTGGGCCATCATCGCCCGAGCCAAGACTTCGCTCTCAGCTTTGAACTGAGCGTAGGTCAGCCGTTTATTCTCAAGACAACTAACAATCGCTTCGTGCTCAGGCTGCTGCTGGCAAATCAGATCAAGATGCTCAGCTAAGGTAAAGCCGAGAAGCTCAGTACATATACCGAAGTCGTAACTCAGTGGCTGCTGAAAATTCAGGCCACCATCACATGCTTTTGTCTCTGTTGTTACTACCAATGTATCTGCGTGCCCAATTTCCTGTTACATAGGAACGATATCAGAGCCGCCGAGAATAAGAATTTTGTCTGCGCTGGAAGGCAATCTATGACCTTCACGCACTATCTTGCTATCAAAAGCAGGTCTAGTTTTGCTTCTGCGACTTTTGATAGAAACAGAGTGATCAGCCTTGTTGAGATAGTCAACAGCTTGTTCTATAGAAGAATCAGTAGAGTTGCGAATTCCTGGTGTGTTAACCGCAATCAAATTAGTGTAATCAGAATTGCTTGCCAATGCCTCAGCAGCAAAGGCTGAAGATGAAAGAGCTACTAGTGCTGCAGCAGTGAACTGTTTCAGACCGTGGATCATTTAAGACTGCCCCTTTACCTTCTGTAAATTGCGTCACTCACTGAGTATAAGCGTGAGTTTGGCTGTTGAAAAGCATTATGCAAATCTATTAACAATTCCATGAGCGAATTATAATCAAGCAAGAGGCTGCCAAGATGAGCTTCTTGAGCATACGGCTTGATCTTGGGCCCAACAAAGGCAAGCAGTATGAGCAAATTCTATTGGTAGCGCTGCCCCTTGAAATCTATATATCCACCCTCATGTCTTGGTGTGTCACTAGCGTGGGTCCAGTGAATCACTCCACCTTTGTTGTTCCAAATATATTCGCCGTGCACAGTTACGATATCGCCGGCTTCGACAGGGACGCTCGGGGCCCGGCTGACATTATGAGCCACCAAAATTGTTGAACCGTTTGAGAGTTGTAGAAGAAATTTCTCGTGCTTTTCCCCTTTGTCATCAGGGCGCAGCATGCGCTTCACCGGCAGTGTGCAAGTGACTTGAACATGACTTGCTCGATTATTCTGGGCCGCTGCCACTTCGGTTTCATCAGTAACGGCACTATTCGAAAAAGCATTATCAGCCCCGGGTGCAAGCTTGGTGTAATTGGCTGGTCGCTCGATTGTGCTGGTTGAAGGAGAACAACCAGTGAAGACCAGGCTGCAAGGAAGAGTCAAAATTGCTGCCTGGCAAAGCAGTTTTAGCCATAGTCGCGAATGCATTAATTACAGAGACCTTAAACACTGAGAAAGAAAGCATACTCGATTGATATGCAAAACCGCTATACCAAGGCCAAAGCTAAGCCCAGAAATGATTTTGAAGCACTAAAGCTTGGGCAAAATATTCTCAAAAGCGTAACAACGCCAAAAGTTTGGTAAACTGGCACTATGACTCTTCTTCAGAGTAGCAGGGGCATTAGGAGCACTAAAAATTGTCGATACTTTCGTCAATTTATCTCACTGGCGGATCTATAGATCCCGCTCAGCTGTCACATTCGGCAGCTATTAGCAATAACATTGCTAACAATATTTCGGCGCCCGATTGGCGCACTTTCGCTCTGACAAGACTGCAAAACCACGGCCTCAGAGTAGTTAACCCCCTAGAATTTGCCTGGTCCGAGACCGAAGTAGATTTTCTCGATGCCATTGAAATTGCCGGTTCTTCAGACCAAAGGGTGCAAAGAGCCCTTGAGCTGATCGACCAGAGCGATGGCCTCTTGGCCAATCTAGAAAGACCCAGCTATGGCGCAGCTATGGAGATGTTCTATGCCCATAGGCGCGGCAAGATGGTGACCGTAGTTGGCCCCTCACCGTTTAACCCCTGGGTACTTTCGCACTCTCAAGCTCGCTTTAACGAACTCGATCATGCTCTTCAATATATTATTGGCCAGCAACCCCAAGCAGACCCCGTAGATTGGGCCGTTAAATATGAAGCGCTGTTGTCTGAGCGCTATGAGCAGATGCCTCACGCTGGAGAGCCTGACTATAAGTTTATGGGCGGTAATTTACCTGTCTTAGTGGTTGCCCCCCATGCCACAGCAAACTGGCGGGAAGGCGAGTTTCACGAGCAAGAGTCATTTACAGGCAGTATGTCTGCCTTGCTTAATCGCATGACCGGCTGCCATACATTAATGAGCAACTATTGCATGGTGGCCGACCCCTGCTGGTATTTAGAAACTCCGTTTCGCCGGGTCTTTAGCGATGTCATCAAGGCTGGCAAAGTGGGAATGGTGGTGATGCTGATGGGCTCTACCTGGCAAGAAGCACCAGGAGTCCAGATTTCAGCTTATGGTGAATCTTTAGGGGCTGAAGAATACGAACGTCGGCTCAAACTCAAACTCTGTGAATTGGAGGCCATTGGTGCTCGTAGTTTTGATCATTTCCTCAGACCTTTCGCCGATTATGCCGCTAGCGAGCTCAATGTACCAGTAGTGATTATCCGCTTGCATAAGCGTTATCGCATGCCGCGCTTGCAATCTATGCAATTCCTCAGAGCAACTGAACTCATTGCCTCATTTATTGCTGAAGCTGGTAATGAGCTTGCCAGCATGATTATCTAAATTATGAAAAACAATATTGTTCTTACCACCTGCGCTCAATCAGAAGCAGAGTCGCTGGCAGAAAAACTAGTTGAAGATGGACTTGTAGCCTGCGTCAACATCATTGACAAAGTGCAATCAGTTTATTGCTGGCAAGGAAAAATCGTGAAAGATCACGAATGCTTGCTTGTAATGAAATCCTCGAGCATCGTTTACGATAGACTGCAACAGCGCATAAAAGAAATTCACTCTTACGAAGTTCCAGAAATAATTTCACTTGATATAGAAAACGGATATGCACCTTATCTGGAATGGCTTAATTTAGCACTAAAGTAAATCAGGACTAAATTTACGGCTTATGGCATCAAAAACTGAAAAGACGATAATTGATGTCTTCTGGCGACGGGTGGAGAGCAATAGCGAACGCCCAGCTGTTTTGCACAAGGCACAAGGCATTTATCAGCCTATAATCTGGCGCGAACATGGTCGCGTCATTGAGCTTGCCATGGGTGGGCTAGCCAAACTAGGCATCAATAGAGAAGCTCACCTAGCGATACTGTCATTACCTTCGCCCAAATGGACTTGGGCAGACCTAGCCATTCTTTCACTAGGCGCTGTCAGTATTCCTATTTACCCGACCCTAAACGCGCCTGAAGTAGATTTTCTTATCAAGCACAGCGACTCTGTAGGAATTTTTGTAGAAAACGAACTGCAACTGCGAAAGATATTAGAGCGACCAAACCTTCCTGAAAAGCTCAAATTTGCTGTAATTTTTGAGGGTGAACCACCACCATCAACCGATAAGCTGAAAATATTGAAGTGGGATGAACTGCTTAAAGATGGCGAAGTATATCTTCTCTCCCATAAAAATTTAGTAGCCGAGTCGGTTGCAAAAATAGCCCCAGATACGGTGGCATCTATTGTTTATACCTCTGGCACTACGGGTATCCCCAAAGGGGTAATGCTCTCCCACGGCAATATTTACTCGGTCTGCGCTGCCATCGGCGAGCGCATGAGTTTTTCCGAAAACGACCAGACCCTTTCCTTCCTTCCACTTTCACATGTCTACGAAAGAGTGGGCGGACAATTTCTAAGCATTTTTGGCGGCATTACTATGGCCTATGCTGAAAGCATAGAATCAGTGCCGCGCAATATGATCGAGACCCATCCAACAATTATTAACGGTGTGCCGAGATTCTACGAGAAGGCCTACCAGCGGATTAAATCTGAAATCAGGAATTTGCCCAAAGCCCAACAAATATTGATCAACTGGGCCTTCGGCTTGAAAAAAGCTCCGGAACAAGTAGCCAGCGAGAGCATGGCCACCCGCAGCCATCAAAGCCAGGCCGAGACCAGCAACAGTGAAGTCAAAAACGCTATTACCAAGCAACTTCATGCCGCCGAGCTAAGAGCTGCAGACAGACTGGTTTTTTCAAAGATACGACGAAGATTTGGCGGCCGACTGCGCATGCTCATGTCAGGGGCAGCTCCCTTACCGCCTGAAGTACAACGCTTTTTTGACACCATCGGCTTGAACGTCTTAGAAGGTTATGGCCTAACTGAAACAAGCGCCCCGCTAGCCTGCAACAATCTTGAAAGCAATCGCCCGGGAACGGTGGGGCGGCCGCTTAAAGGTGTAGAAGTTAAGCTCGGCGAAGACGGTGAGCTGCTTGTTCGTGGTCCCAATGTCTTCAAGCAGTACTACAAGAACCCGGAGGCCACAGAAGAGGCCTTTGCCGATGGCTGGTTTAAAACCGGAGATATTGCCGCCATCGATAGCGACGGCTTTATTACGATCAAAGACCGCAAAAAAGACATAATTATCACTGCCGGTGGCAAACATGTGGCCCCACAGTACATTGAGAATCTCTTCAAAGGTGAAGCCATCGTCAGCCATTGCCTCGTCTACGGCGATCGGCGAAAATTCATTACCTGCTTACTCACACTCAACCGCGAAATGCTCAAAACCGTGGCCAGTCGCCATAAACTCGTCTATAAGGAAGTAGACGAGCTTTACCAGCATCCCTTAATAAAAGACGAGATCGATGCGGCCGTTGGTCGAATAAACCAAAGCCTGGCTACATTTGAGCGGATTAAACGCTACGAAGTTCTGCCCAACGACTTTACAGTGGAAGATGAAGAGCTAACTCCCACATTTAAGGTTAAGCGCAAGCATGTAACCGCCAAATATCAGGGAATTTTAGACTCTATGTATCCTGATGAAGACATTGAACTAGAAAAAATCTAGGGCAAAAGATAAAAAAGTTCTTTACATTCGCTTGGCAACTAATTACAATACTGGCGAGGCTTTATAAAGCAATGACCACTTTCAGGTCTAAAGCTCCTCAGGGGATAACCCCTTTTTACTATGTTCTAAGTCCAAGCCATCAGTTTAGTTGGGACCAATAGAAGGATTAGGTCATGTTTGAATCATTCGGTCGGGGTTTTAAGATGATCATGGCAGCCATCAAAATGGGCTGGCAAGATAAACGACTGCTGCTTCCGGCAATATTGACTGTTTTTAGCAACTTCTTCTTTGCCATCATGCTCTTCTTTGAGGGCAAATCGCGAGTTGCGGCCACAGCACACGGCGCCCAGGCCGCACACGGAGCTGCCGCACACGGGGCTGTCACTCATGGCGCTCACCACGCCGCTAAACTCACTCCTACTCCCGAGGGAATCCAGCAGTTCATTGGTCAGACAGCCCTTAATGGCCAGTGGGACCAGAGCGGTGTTGGTGCTCTACAGCAAGCTGCCAGCCCTGATGCTGTCTTTGCCGTTGTTGCCATTCTCTCGCTCTGGTGGTTGACCAATCGATTTTTAGAAGGGGTAACCACAGCTTTGGTCTACAGCCATCTAACTGAAGGGGCTGGCTCTGGCAAGTTTTCCACCTCTTGTGCGGCTGTCTTCAGCTCACTTCCTGCCATCATTACTCTTGGTCTAGTGACACTTATTGCCAAACGTATTGCCCGCTTTATGCGCGACAAGCGCGGCTCAGGCATATTTGGTATGGGGGTTAACTTCTTATCGAGTATTGTTGAAATCTTCTGGACCATGGCCGGTCACTTGATCTTGCCTGCCATCGTCATTGAAGGCACTTCCTTCTGGGGCGCTCTCAAACGCTCAGACCGCATTGGTCAAGGTAACTTGATCACAATCGGTGTGGGTGAAATCGGTATCGATACGATCAATCGAGTTGTACTGCTCTTGGTGGCCGGTGGCGGCATGGCTGGCTTCTCTTATGCCTATGTCTCACACCTGTCGATGGCATCACCAATAGTCGTCTTAGGCGGCTGTCTCTGGGCCTCAACTGTGATTGTGGTAACAGCAATGTCTATCTATATCAGAGCAGCTTTCTTCACCTGCCTCTATGTCTGGGCCATTGAAGCAGAAGCTCTAACCGAAGCTGAGCGCATCAATCACAGTATGCCAGCACCACTTGCAGCAGCTATGGCTTAACTCTCATAGCAAGAATTACCTAGAGTGAATGAAATATTTTAGGTGGAAGCAGCCATTTGATGATACCCGGGCTAGTTGGTGGCAAGTCTGAAACGTCTACGCGACATACACCGCCTTTCTTAAACGGCAATTCAAACTCAAGACCGGCAAACACCAGGTCGCGCACTAACATGCCCATATCGGGTTCATGACCAACAAGAAAAATTTGCTCGGCCTGAGGATAACGGGCCACGCTCTTCCAGACATTGGCGGCGGTTACACCCGGCGCTAAGGTGTCGGTGAACTTCAACTCACAACCAAACTGTTCCACTAAAATTTCTGCAGTTTCACGGGTACGCACCAATGGGCTGGCAAGCACCACATCTGGTTTGACATTGAGCTTGGCTAGACCGCGTGCCACCACTCTCATCTCTTCCTTGCCTTCGTCAGTCAGTGGTCTATCAGCGTCTCGTGTCACACCGTGACCCAGACGTTCTGAGGCAATTCCGTGTCTAACCAGATATAGTCTCATGGCAACCTCACCATCCAAATTTTGTAGCAGCTTTTAGCCTATTACTATTTTACGTGTTAGAAATTACTGGAACTTATCTTTGACTAGAGTAATATTTATTAGATGAGTAATTTAAAGCCACGAATGATCGGATTAGATGTCGGCGACCGCCGCATAGGTGTCGCGATTTCCGATCCACTTGGAATGACTGCAGCCGGCCTGGAGACAATTCATCGTGTCAATATGCACACCGACGTTGACAACATCGCCTTGCTTGCCGCTCGCCATGGCGCAGTGCAAATTGTCGTTGGCCTTCCTTACAACATGGATGGCTCGATGGGTGAACAAGCCGAAAAAGTGAAGTCGTTTGCCAAGAAGCTAGCAAACGCCACAGGCTTACCGATTGTCTATGAAGACGAACGCTTAACTACAATATCGGCCATTCGCACTCTCACCATTCAAGGTGTGAAAACCGGCAAAAATAGAGACATGGTTGATAAACAAGCAGCCGCCATCATTTTGCAAAAGTATCTAGATCGCAAAAGCCCACCACCAATTGCGTAATTAGTATAGAAATTAAGTAGATTACGTAGTCGCCAGGCTTATGCGACTTATAAATGTATGTCAATGTCACAGAGAAATCATTATTCTGAAAGTTGATTTGGTGCTTCGATACCAAACAATCCGGAGTCAATGATGTTTATAGACCAGTCTCTATTGTATAAAGATCAAGAGATCACCTGGATTGCCGAGCAGTCTCTCAATGCTGGCTTAATACATGGTGATTGGGCCGAATGCCTGAAAAAACTGGAGCTGATTAAGGGCCTTACTGGTAGTGATGCGAGAATACTTCTTCTGCGAGCACGGGCACTTTGCTCACTTAAACGCTTTGATGAGGCCGAGGCAATAGTCGATCGCTTAATTGCCACAGACTATTCTTCATCCGGAGTTTTTCATTGCCGAGGTTTGATTGCGTTAAACTGCGGTTTAGCAGATAAAAGCGTGGCTAGTTTTTCTAGCGCCATTGAAAAAAATTTTGGTAGCTTTGTTGATGCCTCGGTAAGCGACAATCTTCTAGCGAGAGCGAAAGCCCTAGATTTACAAGGAGCGAACGAGCGCGCCGAAAATGACAGAAACCTAGTAATGCAATTGGAACAGCTGGAAAAGGCTCGCCGAGAATATCTTGCTGGTAACTATAAAGTAGCAAAATACTATGCAAAGAACTTGCCCGGCGACCTCAGCGATAAGGTCTATGTTCGCGTATTAATTGCACGATGTCTCATTGCAGAAAATTGCTATGACGAAGCTATTAGAATCACAAGCAAAATTGTTCTAGATAACAATAGCTGCGAAAGCGCGCTTTACTACAGAGCCGTTGCTTCATTCTTTGCTGGCGACTTGAGGAACTGCGTTAGAGACTTATCTCAAATCATTAAGGAGCACTACGGCATACTTGCGATTGAATCATCAGCTGATTCTGGGACCATAGGCATTTGCGACAGTATTGACGGCAGACTACTTAGAGCAAAAGCAAACTACCAACTTGGCGAGTTTGCCCAAGCAATGCTTGACTTAGACTATGTAATTTTACGCAGGCCTAGTTGGCAGGCGCATCTTGAGCGCAGCCGAGCAGCATTGAAACTTTCATTGTATGGCACCGCGATTGGTGACGCACAAGCAGCCTGCGAAATCAATCCAATAAATCAAGTGCTGCAAAACCATCTAAAGAGATGCAGAGCTAAGATAGAATCGCAAAACATCAATAGTGCTTACCATGAAGCAGCAAGTATAGAGTTGTCACAGACAGCTAACTAATATCAAAGTAATCAAGCGCCAATAGCGAATTCGAGTTCGGTAGAACTCGAGCGCTAGCCAGCCTTCGCCAAATTATCTGAGTAGATTGCGCCAACTATAGAGATGCAGAAAATGAATGGAACAGAAAAAAACTCGAACCGATTTTTCGACCCTGACCTTCTTGTCGCTCCGGATGAGCGCTACTACTGCAACTTGAGCCTACTTGTTCATGCTGTCCGCACAGGCTATGTAGAAGATGACTGGGATTCTGTAGTTGAAATGATGGATGCGTTAGCACAACTCGGTGAACTGGACAACCACAGCCGACTGCTACGAGCCAAGGCCTTGATGGAAATTGGTAAATATGATGACTCACTAACTGAGTTAATTTTCCTCTCTAGCAATGACCCATGGTGTGCTACTACTCAGCAGCTTCTCGGAGAGGTCAGGCTCTACAAGAAGCGCTATAAAGAAGCTGCTCGATCATTCACAAGCGCCATAGGCATTAAGGCAGTAACAAGTATCGTCCCAGGAGAAACTGTAAGCTATCTGGGACGGGCAATGGCCTTCACCTTTATGGGAAGACACTCTGCGGCCGCTACGGATATGCACACATTCAATACACTGAGCCAGTTGAGAAAAGCACGAAATCACTTTTGGAACCAAAGACATGCTCAGTGCGAGCTGTATCTTGAAACACTACCAGATAAAATCCGTTCGCTGCCTGCCGCACAATACTTGAAAGTTCGCAACATAATGGCAACGAGAGACTATGAGCGCGCTCTATTAGCATTTCCAAAGGTGCTCTCAGTTAGTCATGTCGGGCTGCCATTTCTATACTGCCGCGCTGTCTGCAACTACAAGACAAACAATCTGCAAGCGTGTATTGCAGATCTAACAAGGATAATTGGCCTAGCAACAAGAGTGGTGCTACTGGAGCTCAATCCTGTCGTGGGAGAAGTAGACCTAGTCGACATTACTCAAGTATACAGCCTGAGAGCAAGCTGCAATAAGCAACTCAAGAACTACTCAGCCGCCATTGAAGACTATGAAAAAGTGCTCTACTTCAATCCTACTTCTGAAACTTACCTAGCACGAGCACAGGTTCTCTATGGGCTAGGACTAATAGCTCGTGCCTTAACTGACGTTACAAAAGCTGAAGAAACACTAGCAGACGATCTGGCACTGCAATCCCTAAAAATGCTTTGCTTGGCGCGCTTAGAGCGTCGACAAGAGTCAGCTGAAATTGCTCAAGCAATTCTTAAAAGAGAGCCAGACAATTCAATGGCTAAACTAACTCTGGAGATTCTAGCGACAGAGGAGCTATTCGTTGCACCACCAATTAGCAGTCACTGGATTGCAAATTAGAGAAGTGCCGAACGCTGCACGTAAGGCACAGAATAGGAGCAAAATATGTTCTTTCGCAACCAGTCAACCCAGAGCAATACTATCTTCTTGCCCACAGAAAAACGAGCGCTCAAATTAAACCATCTCGCGGCGAAGCAATCTGAAGAAGAACGGTTAGCAGATCTACATAGATTTGTAGCTCAGAGACTCGAACGTCTTCGCCTGGAACCGGAGATGCGCAGACTCTTCCTAACTCAATCGCATGCTACTCCATCAGAGGCAGCCCTTAAGGTGATTGAGGAATATCTCTGTCAGAAGGCAGCGATTCTGTAGACTTGTTTTGCCTGAGCCAGCACTAGCGAAAGCGCGACAAGCAATACATTTCTCATAATAGCCCCGCGCTAGCTATCGCATGCACTGTCGAAAGCGCAATAACTCCAGCGCCGCTAGGTGGATAACGCAATGGCATTGGCTGTTGGCAGAAGTAAATTATGAAGGGCGGTATACATCCCTTTAAAACCATCGGTGCCTTCTGTTCTAATAAGGTATCTATCCTGTTCACTTATCTCGGTTCTAGCTCAAGAAAACTGTCATGTAATCACTCGACAAAATTCTATTGGTGCACCTCTGCACTCAATGAGCGACCGAAACAAGATGAGTAAAGAAAGTAGCGCTTAAGCTCAAATCAATTTATCCCCAAACAAGATGTCTAATAAATCTCTATGGAATCACCTTCGTAACGCCTGCGTAGCACTGAGTTTCGGAGTGCTAATTGGCGTACCGGTTGGCAATGCCATTGCTAGCAATACCGACCAGAATCAGCGCTTTCAAACTGAGATTGCTTGCTCAGCAGTCGTTACCGCCGCATCTGCTGCCGTTATATATCGCCCCAAGCGGAAAGAAGACTCAGCGTCAAACTCAGACGACATCGAATCTGGTGTAATCACCGCTGGCGAACTTGAGAGTAATGTGGAATACGACAAGACTATTGGATACGACAGAGAAGCATGTTTGGAAGCTCGCTTCGCTCATTTTATGGCACTTTACAGCATCCCGATGGTGCACAATCGCGCTCAGAGGCGTATGGTCGGAGCGAAGGCATATAGATCTTTGTCCAATGCAAATTGGCAGACAATGAATAAGTCGTTAGAAACTAAGTCGTTAGACTCTAAGACTTCAACAGAAGTTCGAACTTCTGATTGCGACGCCCAAGTCGCCTCTGCCGCCATCACACAGGCAACAGAGGCCGCAGAGATTGCTCAAGATGCAGAAATCAACCAAGTCGTCAAGCATTCGGCGACGAAGGTAAAGTCGAAAGGCTTTGGTGGAAGCAAAGGTAACTCTAGTCACAAGAACGCTGGCAAAAATCCAAAGAAAAAGAGGTAACCTAGCCAAAGGTAAGCTAGTTCTACCAGAGCCCTTTGGATCTATACTTCTAGTGAAATAGTGACCAACGGTATCGAAACAAGAGTGGCCTAAGAAAAATCTTTCTAGGCCACTTTTTCACCTTTAAAAAGCAATTTTTGAACGAAAACTACAGCGAATCAAGACAATAAGAGTCTACGATGGCAGTAATTCGCCTATCAACGCAATCGGCCATCTCAAAATCATTTCTCTGATGGTAGAAATCGCTGATAGAGATAAGCACCAAACCAACCTCTCCGCTCATCCTGCCACAAAGGTTCTCAGCATTAGTCAGAATCTTTTTATAGGCGCGCTCCGCTCTAGAGCAGGTAGCTTGTGAGCGATCCATCGAAGAAGAATGACTTCCACATGTCACTAATTTCATAGATTATCCTGCCGTATCGCCCATACACTTACAGCATACTTTTGGGAAATGAACGGCAGGTGAACGCTCCCCTACAGATTCATGCCGTTAGGAAAATTGCTGTATTCACTTCCATGCTTACTAAACTTACATGTTTCATGGTGCTTCTACGAAGAACTGACCTCATTCCGTATGGAACTGTCACCGTCAGCCTTCTAACCTAGACAAGTCAGCCCAATTAGAGCGGGTTAGCAAAGTATCAAAATAGTCAACTGATGCGGCTTCTATCTACACGCCTCAAAACAGTTCGACAAATTTGAAAAATGCTTGAACCCGCACTAAATTGGCACCATCAAACCTGCTGAGAGCAAATTCCCACTGGTCAATTTAACAGTGGACACAAATAAATTAGAGAAGAGTTTAGGAGAACGAGTATGACCCTCGAAGCCAATCAAGTTAAGACTAGTGCAGAAGCCGCTGTGTCAAAAAGTAGCGACAAGCCAAACTTCTCAGAGGTTTACAGCCTGCTCTCGAATAACACCACAGCGCAAGAGCAGAAACAAGAGAGAACGGCTTTCGACGAGGCGCTGCATACTAAGTTTCCAGACCTTGACTTGATCGGTCAGAGCAAACTTGAAAAAGCTGATGGTCAGCAGACGAACGCTCTTGTGACCTTTGATCGAAAATCGAACCAGGTGCAAGCGAGAAATTCAGAAGATTTCTCAATCATCGAAGCAAAAGACATCAGCGAAAAGATGAAGCAAACTGGTCTTACAGCTGAAAAAACTAGTCAAATACTAGCTGCAAGTTCTGATGCTGGGGTAGAGAAATTGGCAGACCTGAACAAGACAGGTTCTCAGCCAAGCCCAAAAGAGGGCAACACCAATAATAAAGCAGAGACGAATAGCTCAGCCAAAAGCGATCAATCATCACAAGCTTCATCTGAGAAATCAACAGAGAAGGAAACTGCAATTGAGCCAAAGACCGACAAACCGAAAGAGAACATATACGTTGTGAAAGATGGTGACTGCTTATGGACAATAGCCGAAGCACAACTTAAAGGGCAAAATGCCGAGAATAAAGAAATATCAAATGCGAATATTAGATCATACGTTGATCAAATAGTGGCTAAAAATAGGGACCAGATTAAAGATGAAGACTTGATTTATCAGGACCAAAAATTTGTTCTTCCTGAGATAGCTGCTAAGGAAGCAACTACTGATATTCACAAGGAAGAAGCAGAAAAGAAAGAAACTAAAACTTCTGACAAAGAAACAAATGACGGAAGCAAAGTTGAAGGTACAGATAAGCCAGATTCGAAATCAGCCATAAAGAGCGACAAGCAACAAAATCCCAATATTTTCGAGGGAAAACGCAGCGGCGAAGACGGAAAAGACGACAAAGCCTCGGTAAATGACAAACCCGCCGCAGGCAACGAACAGCCATCCGCCACTGACAAATCCGTCCCAGACGGCAATCCCTATGGCGATATGTCAAAGTACTTTGGTCTACCTGGCACTGCAGAAAATCCAACCGTTGGCTATTACAACGCTGAGAAACAAAGCAAGTTCGCAGTAGCTAATTTCGCAACAATCGATGCTGACAAAAGCAATTCCTTGTCAGTGCCAGAAATAGAAGCCTTCAGGAACAGGACTAAAACTGAAAGCGGAGAAAAGTCAGCTGAGTACATGCTTTCATCTGAGCTGGTAAAAAATGCAACAGTTATCGCTAATACCGTATCTGATGCTAATGCTGACAGTAAAGATGGCACTGCAAGCGAGATAAGTCAAGAAGATCTAAAAAGATACTCGTACACCCAGTCACGATATGAAAATCAGTTTGCGGCACGACAGTACGCCAGAGAGAATTTCGATGCAATCGCCGCAGCATCTGATGACCCAGACAAGGATAAGATATCCGAAAGCGATGTAGAAACTTACATGGATAAGCGCATAGCTGGAGGGGCCAGCAAGCCAGAACTGGAAATACTCGTAGGCCTGAAAGAACTACTTTCAAACGTAGACACCGATGGCACTAACAATATAAGCAAAGAAGATTTTGACAAGCGTCTGACTGATTCAAACATTAGGTTCGAGAGCATTCCTTATTCACAACGCCAAGGAGAACCAGTCGCAGTGGGTGACCACACGATTCAAATGCAAGTGGCTCAGCGAGCAGCTCTAGAAGCGGTTCGAATATTTGGGTCCAATCAAGCACTGGCAAAAGAAGAAAACAAACAGTCGGTAACAAGTGAAGATTCTTCAGCCAAGGCTCCGCCGGAAGACGACTACTAAATAGACGAAATAATGCCCGGACTCCCAAGCAAAAACAATTAGCTTTTGTTTTGCCTGGGAGCCTGGGTGGTAACATTTTTGCAATGCCTAGCAAAGTATTCTTGTCTAAATCGCCAAGGTATCAGCAAGGAGAGGCAAGACATGAAGCTCAGGCTAGTTCTGTTTAGTATGTTCGCAACAATGTTCAATTCGCAAACGGTTTTCGCCCAATCTTTTGATATCTCAACTGTAGCCAGCCCATCAGCAGCGCTAAATTCGCTAGGAGCCACTGGCGATTCTTATCGAAGGTCCTCAAATACCGGCCAACAAAGTCAAACTATTTCAAGAACACAGAAGCCCAATTTACCAAATTGTTCACTTAGTACACTAGCCGGAAGATTCGGTCAGATGGCAAGCAATGGATTACCAATCTGCCGAATGGATAGCTTTGTCTTAGAAGCGGGATCCAAGGCTGAGCTCATCTATGGTGACGAAGGAGAAGACGGCGTCTCACCAATTGAAGGATTCAACAAAGAAAACAGAATCAACGCGGGAATTATGGGCAACGATGCCGGACTAACAACTGGTCACAAAAGTGCTCTGCCTAGCGCATGGGGTCGTGATGAGTTTATCGGCGGGCCGGAGTAATCAGAATGAAAAAAATACTCGACGGGGCAATAACGGCCTCAACTCTCGCTATCATAGCAATCACTCAAGCAAGCGCTCAGGATGCAGCTGAATATTCGCTCGCGGCCACTGGTGAGCAAACTCACGATAGTCTACGAACGACACGCCAAGCACTATATCAAAATCGAACTGGCGCAGTGTCACTTCCAGATGCTCGTTACAGTGTGGCAGCGCCTAAAAGCGTTGATCAATCATCGTATCCATCTGGTACATACGACTTCGGTTTTTCTGGAGGCGGTGGAGGCAGTTCGCGTTACGGTACACTACCTGTAGTGTCAACATCTTCAGTTGATATAAACACTGTTGACCGAGGCAGAAACTCAAATCAGTCGAGTACAGAAACACCAGGCTCAGCAACTACACTGCCACCGGCGACAAATCCGACTGGCAACCCAAACAATCCTTTTGACTTAAACACTATTCTTGCAAACTCGGGAGTCAAAATTCCTCAACTACCTTCGCTGCCGACAAATCTACCAAGTTTACCGAGAAGCCCTGGCTGGCCGACAGGATTGCCCAATAGTATCCCTGACCTGCCTAATGGACTGCCGAACAGTATCCCTGGCCTGCCCAATGGACTGCCTACCAGTATCCCTGGCCTGCCTAATGGACTGCCTGCTATTCCAGGCCTACCAACTGGACTGCCTACTATCCCGGGCCTACCAAATGGTCTGCCTGCTATTCCAGGCCTACCAACTGGACTGCCTACTATCCCGGGCCTACCAACTGGACTGCCTAGCAGTATCCCGGGTCTACCTACTAAGCTGCCTACAGGAGTACCAAACTTACCAGGAGTAATTTCAAATATTAGCGGCGATAGTGGCTTCTAGCTTTAGTTTTCCAAGGCTTCACATAAAAAACAAAGACTAAAATCGAAATTAAGTGCTTTCTTGAAACAAAACTCTATGAAAAAAGACAGATTGCCTCGGCCTCTGAAATCATCGGTTGATTTCGGAGTAGCGCCTCTAAATCCTGTGACAAAACCAACTCTAAGGACGGCAAAAGAACAAACACTTGCCGTTTTAGAAGAAGAAGCTCTACACGAGGAAGAACTATCACAGCACTCTCTATCAGAGCACGACCTTGCGGCTCGATGCATCACTTCATTGGCTAAACTAGAGCAACCGAACTTCTGGGATATCGACGAAGATCTTGTAGAGCACATATTTGCTGATTGCTTTCAGCAAGGAGAAAATTGGTTCGACAAAATTAAGAGTGCCGTCTACAAAGCAAGTCAGGGCAGAATTGAAATGATTGACATTCAGCCAAGCGAATATAAGGGCATACATGTGAATGGCCCTGTACGATACTTCGCCCTTGTTTATGGCGATGAAAAAGTCTACGGAACTTTTACACCATGTGACGACCCATTTAGACTTCAACAACACTAGAGACCAATCTTAAGTTAAGCACTCGAAGAGCCATCCATAACCATTTAGTTCATGGATAGCTCTTCAATTGCACGATGCTTGCGGCTACGAAGCCCAGGCATCTAAGCAATCACGGAGAACGATCTAAAAGAAACTTTCACACAAAATCTGGAGTTATCTTTCACTCGTTAATGCAAGATTACAAGAGCGCAAGTGACAATTCCATACGGGCATCAAGTTAACTAAATTCTGTTTTCTACCTCTATAACTCTATGCTATCGCTTACTTATCAGCTAGTAAAAATGCATCTCTAATATCAGACGAACATAACATCAAAAAATAGCGATTTTAATATTCGACCGGTCAACTTCTATTTTGCTAAAAAAATTTCTCCTTTAATGAACTCAAAATATCAAACCACCTATAGCTCATGAGCAAAGAAAGAAAATTACCAAAGCAAAGCGCAGCATCGCGTTCTGCTTTGGCAATAGAAGAAGAAGAGGACGAAGAAAAAGAATGATTGTCTCGCTGGTGCAAAAGTTGGAAGAAACTTTGTTCACGAAACCTACCCTTCAAACTCGTTCTTAGATGGCAAATAGACCAGTGGGATACCGCATGCGTTCAAAGCGGTAGCAGCTTCAGTCTGACTTATGCGACGCCAATCAGGAAACTGATAACAAAGACAGACTAACTGCTCAGTGGGAACAACACCTTGAGAAAGTGCCGATGGGACAGAAAGATGAGCGCTGTCCATGCGGGCAATGAGCTGTGTGGATTGCATAATAATGCTCCAGCCTTGCGGCTAAATAAGGTATCACTTCAAAAGTCATGAATATGCCAGACGGCTCAGAATAAAAGACAAACTCCATCCATCACCCAGAGGTGCTGGCATAGATTTAGAGAATGATTGTGATTGTCTGTTGGAGCTGAACTCTCGTATTTCATGAAAAGGAATGTGTTTTATTACTCCTTAGCAAACCAATTTACGACCGGAAACACAACAGCCGCGAAACGACTCTATCAAGGTTAACAGGGACGAAATTCATCGTCGTAATCAGCCAATTACCATTACCAGTACAATATGAGAGAACCGAAATCTTCTGTTTTGACCATAACGCACGTCACGCGAAGAGCTAAACGCTATCTAGACAATCTTTGATCTGTTCAGGCACTTTTGCGAGAGTATTTCAAATCATTCAGCTAGTTCGCTCACCGTACTATCACCACGCGCTAGATTGCGCTTCGTATCTAGCCCACGAATCTTCTGGGAGATCTATATTTATGCTTGAATTCACTGCGGCCTAGATGCTAGAAGTTGTTATATATTTTGCCCATAGCAAATTTACTGGAGAGACCACAACACACACTAGCTGTGCTACCACAAACAATAATTTAGGCGCTAAGGCACCATTAGCGGTGGTAACTCTAAACTATGTTAGCAAAATGAACCTACTATTTACCTGACCACTACTATGCTAGAAAATTTATTTCCCGATCTCTGGCGTCCAATCACCGGCACGATCAAATGGCTTGCCTTAGCCACATCGAAGCTTGCAATCTCAGCGATTGAACCAGGCAGTGAGAATTTATCTGGAATTCTAAAGACGGAAATCGCTTCGTTGAGAGATCTTCTCATGGAACAATTGGCAGACATACGGCCTTTCGAGCTACATTTCACAGGCAGTGTTGCATTGTCATTGTCTACCTCAACAACCAAGGCCCTTGCTCCACTGGCAGGAAGAGTAGAGCTGTTGACAAATTTGCAAAGTACCCTGGACGCAAAAACCCAAGCTGCTTACACTTCCTGGGACCTCAACCAAGCGTGGCCAAATCGAAAGCACGAACCACTAGAGTTTAACGAAAGGAAGTACCTGAAGCTACTCAGCGAGAGGTTGCATTTGGCTCAAATCAAAGCAAATCTCCTCCAGCGTCACGTAATTTCTGAAGCAATCCAAGCCGTCAAAGCGGTCCTGGACAATTGCTTGCGTGAACAGTCTAGCTTCGATGAGTCCTCCAAGAACTCCGAGCTAGACTTCGACTTTAACTCGTTCATGCTTAGAAGAGATACTGATGCCTCGCAATCAACGTAAAGAGCCGAAACCGCAGTGCTTGATGAACTCTAGCACTGGGTATGCCGCGAGATAGTCACTCCGGCACTGATGAGGCAAACTACCTGGCTGATCAGTAAAGGTAACTCAAATCGTTGCAGTAGGTCTATATAGACAGTTAGCAGCTTTAGCTCCCATAGCTAATTGAATTACAGACTCAAGACAAACCAAAACACAATTACAAAACCCAAAAGCTTATGTTGAAGACACCAAAGATCGTGGCGATTTTGAATGATCAGTTTGCAGCTTGGGGATTGACCTCAGAAGCTAAGGAGGTAAAGGGAGCTATCGAATACACCATGCAAGGCTTTCAATATAGTCATCCTGTGAATGTTGTGATTGAACACACCGAGCTGATTGAAGTGTCCGCAGAAGAATCGAAACACCCGGTCGCACAAACAATTGAAGTAAAGACATCACTGTACTTCAACATTACTACTCGAAATGATGTAACGCCTGTCACCGTCAACGTCGGCAATCTCCATCCAGATGTTGAGGTTGCAAGGAAATCTCTACTACCTATCTTCGAGAAGGTAATCGCTTGGCAGCTTTCTCGCATGAGTAAAAAACTGGATCGCATTGATTTCAAATTCGTTCCATTCATTCCAGCAAGTCGGCCCCTTAAGAAATCCAAGGCTCTAGAACGACCTGTCGCCAAAATCGTTATGCAGCCTACCAAGGCAACCGCAACTGGCGATACCAAATCTGCGGCAACACGCCCTGTGGAACCGTTGAAAGATAGCACGCCTGAGGTACCACGCCCGGTGAAACAGATGCAAACCACCAACCCGGCCACTGCACGACCTCCGGCGAAAACAAAAGTAAAGTAGAAGCAACAAAACCTGGCCCTGCAAAGCTAGCCGGTGATATCTCTCATCTGCAGGAGAACAACCATGAATGGACTAACAGAGAAACCGGCTGAGGAACCGGTCGAGGTGCCAGTGAGTCTGCTCACCCCGGCGCCTCTTCAGATTCCGAGCGGTGCGATGGTTTTGCCTGGCAGCCAGACCGCTCTGCTCGAGCTCCAGGCCAAGGCTCAACAGGACGGGCGACCGCTGCGCATCAAGCTCGGCGTCGACCCGACCTCGGCTGATTTGCATCTTGGTCACGCCGTTGTTCTGCGAGCGCTCAAGCGCTTTCAGGACGCCGGCCACCAGATCATTCTTCTCATCGGCGGTTTCACTGCCACCATCGG
>CALRQI020000017.1:0-79320 GCA_943370275.1 bacterium Ga0077546
CTGGTTCAGGTTCATTGTTCGGTAGTCTGACTGAAAATGGTTCGCCTTTTGCTCGATCTCCTTTTGCCGGTTCTCCATTTGCTGGTTCTCCGTTTGAAAATTTCTCTGAGTTTGACGAGGGCTCTCTGACCGATCATCTTTTGCCCGAAATGCCTGACATGCAAAACTTGACCGATATCGGTAAATTACGAGAATTTGCTGCCAGACCAGGTGGCGGTGGATTTTCTGGTCAAGAGATTCATATTCGCATTGGGCCAGACGGTACCACTAGCTCGGTACGCAACTTCGGACCAGATGGAGTCACTGGTTCGACCAATAGCTTTGGACCGACTGATAATATTTTTGAACAGCTACAGAAACCAATGTTCGAATTCTTCAAAAACTTTGGCTTTGGGCCTTTTTCCGGTGGTTCTAGGTCTGGTTCGGTTACACCGCCGTCTTCTTTAAGCCCACCAATAAACGATTTGCCAAATTTAAATAAGCGCCCTACCCGCGAGGAGATACCTCCTTACTCCGATCCCAATTCGATTTGACGTTGATCTTAGAAATGGCTAACATTCAAGGCTGTAAAGTTGACTAAAATAGTCAAGTGCTATTTGGAGATCCTCTTTAGTTGTCTGCCCCTTCAGCCTCCACTACAACGCCGATTAAATCGACGACCACAGCCGGGATAGCAGGAACTAAGCTTCATCCTGAGCTTTTGCCTGGGAAATATTCAGGGCAAGAAAAAGACAAAGGCTCCAAGCCTGGCTGGAAGCGTCCAATTAGCTGGGCTCTAGCAATTTTTACTGTGATCAATCTTGCTCTGGCTCAAGTTTCAAGTATTCAACAAGAGCGTTCCGCACACAGTGCTGGCGGCGATTTCTGGACCAATCCTGCTTTGATAGATTTGGCTATCAAAGAGTATAAAGAGCAAAAACCACCGGCCAATGTCGTGCTTTTGGGCTCTTCTCTAATGATGTTTCCTTTCTGGGCCATGGACGCTTCCTTCGATCCAAAGATTGCCGACATTGCTCACTATCATAAGTCTGTAGCACTCCAGGCTGTTTTAGAAAAGAGCGGCATCAAGAATAGCTCTGTCTTCTCCCTGGCGAGCGCTGGGCAGATGAGTTCTGATGCTTTTCTCTATGCTAGTGAATTTCTCAAAGGCGACACCAAGCCTGAGGTTGTCGTTTGGGGAATCGCTCCCCGCGACTTTGCTGACGATAACGTCAAGAGCCCCATGGCTACGGTTTCGTTTAAACAAATTGTCGACCTCCATAACTTCTCTAGTTATGCCAAAACATTCTTGCCTCGTTTTGAAGACAAGGCCGAGTTTATTGCGAACCATAGCTGCTTTCTCTATGGGCGCCGTTGGCGCTTCCAGAAAGAAGCCGACCGTACTTTAGAGAAAATCAGCGCCGCTGTGGCGCAAGTTATTGTTGGCAAAGCCGCAGATAGTAAAAACTCTGCCACTGCTGGCGGTGCGGCGTCGGTGCCTGCGGCTGCAACAACAGCGGCTGCGGAAACAAGTAGCGCTAATACACCAGACTTGTCAATCTCATCTCTGCTTGCCGGAACTGCTGAGCAACGCTGGGAGACCAGCACAAGAGAGTATCGTGGTCGCTATAAAAATATTGCCGAGCGTGACTTGAGCGTACAAATGGCTTGCTTAGACAATACCCTTAAAATTTGTCAGGAGAGAGGAATTAAGGTAGTCCTCGTCAATATGCCGCTGACAAAGCTCAATCAAGGGTTAATGGCTGATGGTTTCTATCAGCGCTTCAATCAACAAGTAAAAACTCTAGCTAGCGCCTACGGGAAAGATGTTACTCTGGTAGATATGACCAATCAAAGTCAGTTTCAAGAAAGCGACTTCTGGGATACTGTCCATATGAACCACATTGGCGGCTCTAAATTGATTGGTGGAATACTACCGGCCATCCGTAACTATTTGAACAAGTAATGAAGAAAAAAATTCCTTCTATCATTCTCTTCTTTGTCGGCGTATCTTTCTTTTTTGTGGCCAATTATTTGTCCACATCCGAGCATGAAAGCGGTGCTATTGCCGCCCTAACTAATATAATTTTTGGCGCTGGTGGCTGTATTACCATCGTGCTCTCAATAATTATGTTTTTCAATACTAAAGATGACGACGATATAGAGTTAGGCTGAGCTATTCAGAGGCTGTCATAGCCAAGATGCGATCGCCAATGGCTATGCGCTGCACGACATCAAGGCCCTGAATGACGCCACCAAATACAGTGTATTGATTGTCGAGCTGTTGCTTCGGTCCAAGAGTAATATAAAACTGACAGCTAGACGAATCGCGGTTGTTGGGTTTCCTCGCCATGGCCACGACACCGGCAGCGTTGTGCCGAGCGAAGGGCGATACTTCTAGGGGCAGGTAGCGCGGCTGGGTTTGGCCAGGTGGAATGTAGTCTCCTGTGCCGTTGCCGTTAGGGCAACCACCTTGTACAACAAAGCCTGGCTCGACGCGGTGGAAGGTGAGGCCGTTATAGAAGCCTGATTTGACCATTTGTAAAAAGGCTTTGACTGTAATTGGCGCATGCTGCCGGAACAGGCGCATTACAATTGTGCCTTTACTAGTCTGCAGGGTGACCACCGGGTCCGTTTGACCACTCTGGTTGTTTGGATTCCCTTGATTGTTTTGACCCTGGGCTGCTAGTTGTTTTTGCAGCGGTGTAGCTGCGCCTGGTGGCTGTTGCCCGGGCTGAAGGAAGGCCGATGAACCCTGGGGTGGGGCTGCCATTTGCTGGCCATAACCCTGGTGGCCAGTCATTGGTTGACCGGGATAATTGGGATAACCTGGATTGGCACCGGCCGCTCCTGGTGGGCCCGAGCCCCGACCGGGAAGGCTAGTGCCTGGAGGTAGGCGCAGGCGGTCTGCCGCTTTCATCATAAAAGGATTGGGCTGATTGGGGTTGTTCATGCCCGGAATTGCCCCTGCGCCCATATTGGTACCCATATTAGTACCCATATTGGTCATGCCTGGAGCTGGGGTATTGCCCAGGCTCGCGCTGCCGGCTGCCGGATTCACCGCAGGGTTGTAGCGGGCTGGCATTGGTAGCGTAATTTCAGGTGGTACAAAATCGGGGTCTGTCTGATCAGCTAAAGCGCCAGTGACCGTGCCGCTTAAAAGCAAAACGAAAGCCAGGCTAGATAACTGCATTTTGCGAGGTATAGCAATTTGATTTACCAGAGCCATTTAGTACCTTTCAATTTGATTTGCTTGAATTAGATGTGATAGCGGAAGCTTTTTTCATAGCCAAAATCGGTCCAAACATCTGCGTGGCTATGGGTTTGCAGAAGAGATGCCGGTAAATCTAGAGTAACTGGTCCGTCAAAAGCGCGCTCGACAATGCTTCGCTTCGCCTCAGAACTTGCCATGAGTATTATTCTAGCGCTGCAGAGAATAGTTTGCAGTCCCATGGTTATACCCCTATGTGGGGTGCTCTCAAGGCTGCCGAAAGCGTTCTGGTTGGCTATTCTTGTAGATTCGGAAAGCCAGATGCAATGGGTGTAGCTCAAGGCCATGGTGCCTGGTTCGTTGAAGGCAATATGGCCATTGCCGCCAATACCCAAAACGGTCAAATCAAGCCCGCCGCAGCTTTCAATCAGTAAATCGTAGTCTTCGGTCTGGCATGGATTTAAGCGATTGTCTAAAGGTAAATTGGTGTGGCTATAGAGGTGCTTTTCTAGAAAAGCCTCAAAAGAGTGCTCACGGTTGACATTGAAATAATCATCAAGGGCGAAGCAAAGCACCTGTGACCAGTCGATGGCTGGTGCATCGCTGTCGGCGTACTGGCCTTGCCCCGACGACCAGTTGGCCAAGATGTGATAGGTCAACAATGGTGTGTTTCCGGTGGGCAGTCCCAGGCAGCACTTTGGTTTAATTCTGATTTGTTCAGCGATGGCATGGGCCACCTTGAGGCTAAGTTGTTCATACGATGCAGGTTGCATAATTGGCGCCAAGTCTCAGCCTGTTTTATTATTGAAAAGGTGCGGTAAGTAAATATGCATAGAAGCTTTAGTTTCGGAACAGCGCTTCTATAAATATCGACTTTTATTATGTCATCTAGTCGTTTCTTTGAGGCCACTTAGGTTGTATAGCAGCAGAAATAGCCAGACCGCATTGAGCAAACGAGCCAAAGCTCTTGGGCAATTTAGCCGTTTCAAAGGGGCGACGGCGGCCCTGTCTCTTGTTTCAGCTCTTTCCTTGCTGCTCTATCCTCTGACCCTAGAGGCCCATGGCCAAACGCGTAAGCTGCAACGGGCGACTTTTCAAAGTTTCTCCAATCCAGGTGGTGGTACACCGCAGCTGCAGCATACCAACGGGCTGCACCTGACCGAGGGCTATGACCGAGCGCCTGGCACTAATTCGACGGCTTATAATCCTGGTGAACCCAGTCTCAATATGGGTTTAGTGCGCTGGGAAAACAAGAAAATGCCCCTCAAGATTTGGATTAGCCCTGGTCTTAAGTTGCCTGAGATGCCCTTTGGCGAATTGCAGAAGGTGCGGCCAGATCAGGTTTATTCAATGCTTTGTCAGCCTGAAGGCTTCTCGATTTTAGAAAAAGCCCCGCAGTGGACTGATGAAACTAACTTTCAGGTAGCGGCTGGTATAGAGCAATGGCGACAGTTTGAGCGGGAAGGCATTTTTCGCTATGGCTTTGTTGATGATCCCAAACAAGCTCAGATACTAGTTTTCTTTGTCGATTCTTTTAAAGACTCGACTAGCCCGGGCGGTATCATGGTTGGTGGCAATACCTGCGCCCAAGTTTATCCATATGAGCAAGCCCAGCGTGTTAACATTCAGCAGAAGCCAGTAGTTATTGAGCTTTCCACCCTAGTGGCCTCAACTCCTGAAAAAATGATTGGTGCCTCTGCTCACGAATTCGGACATGCCCTGGGAATTAAGGCCCACAGCCCCTATCGCGACGATATTATGCATGAAAATAGAATCGTCAATCAGCTTTCACCAGCTGACAAAACCACCATTAGAAATCTCTATCGCAGTAAGCCGGCTTATGTGATGTAGCCTGTGGTTTCGATAATTTAGTCGCTTAGACTTCTTTTTCTTCTGTGATTACCATGGCTATTTCCATCAATAGCCTCTTCATCTTCTCTAGTTCACCTTGTAGTTGCTCAAGCATGACCAAGCGCACATTTAAACTATCTATCGAGAGACCCCTCTTCTGTGAGACTGTGGCCGTCAGTATATCGATTTGCCTTTCGTTAGATTTGTCTGTAAACGATGGAATGTTTTTGTCAGATATCCAGCGGGCGATGAGCTGATCTTTGCGTGTTTTACCGGAGCTCTCGGAATCGGTTTCTCCAGCTGGTGTTGTGTTGAGAAAAGCCCATACAGATTTGGGGTACTCATTGTTTTCATTGATTGGGCGATCGAATAATTTGGCCAGCATGTTGGGATCTGATTCAGAGCGCTTGTGCTTACCGCTGTAGACTTTTAGAGCATAACCTGAGGCAATTGAAGGTACCAGACCAGCGCAGATTCCTACAATTCCAGATTGAATGGCATAGTTGGGATGTTGCGGCGTGGGAATCGCTAAGGCTCCGTTAACGGCCCACAGCGCACCGTTTAGAATGAAGCTTCCAGCATTGAGCCTTGCTACAAGCTTATCTCTTGAAGCTTGAAATGACGACAGAACTTCGCTGTAAATGTTTTGCTCTGCATCAATTTCTGCCAACACAAAGTCAATTTCAAGGGAGGTGCGAATGAGAATATTCTGGGCCTTTTGTGTCAGCAGTATCAACTCTTGTGTGTCACTGATTGACTCTATAGTTTTCTCACCATTCTGTTGTGCTGTTTTTGCTTTCAACTCTTTTATGCGACTAAGAATTGGCAATAGATTTAAATTTTGTGCTAACTGAAGTGTATTTGGAGAGACATTTTTTGAATTGAGGTTAATGCCTGTGCGCAATATTTGCTTGGGTACGTCAACTGTGTTGGCTTGAGATGTTGAAGGAGTTGCCCCTAACGTTGCACATGGCTGCCAGATGCTTTGAGCTGTGGTAATTGCAGCTAGCAAGCAAACCGTGGTGAGCCGACGACTTGATTCCACGAACAAACCTCCAAAAGTTATTCAGTCTTTGACTTTTGTATGAGTCAAAGACTGAATATTATCAAGGTTTCGAGGCTTTTAGATTGATAAGTCTATAACTATCGCTGTCTGAGTTTGCTTTAACCTACTTAGACTTCTTTCTCGTCTGTAATTACCATGGCTATTTCCATCAGCATGCGCTTCATCTTTGCCAGCTCTCCTTGTAATTGCTCAAGCATGACCAGGCGTACATTGAGATTGTCTATTGATAGGCCTTTCTTCTGAGAGGCTGAGGCCGTAATAATATCTATTTGTTTTGTGTTTGATTTGTCGGTGAAGGATGGAATATTTTTGTCAGATATCCAACGGGCGACGAGCTGTTCTCTGCGTGTTTTGCCGGAGCTCTCTGAACCTGTTTCTCCAGCCGGTGTTGTGTTGAGAAAAGCCCACACTGATTTGGGATAGTCTATGTTTTCATTGATTGGGCGATCGAATACTTTGGCAAGCATGTTGGGATCTGATTCAGAGCGCTTGTGTTTGCCACTGTATACCTTTAGAGCATAACCCGATGCAATAGAAGGTACCAAGCCTGCGCAAATACCCACAATTCCAGATTGAATGGCGTAGTTTGGGTGTTGAGGGGTTGGAATCGCTAAGGCACCGTTCACGGCCCAAAGTGCACCGTTTAAAATGAAGCTTCCTGCATTGAGCCTTGCTACTAACTTATCTCTTGAAGCTTGAAATGACGACATAACTTCGCTGTAAATGTTTTGCTCTGCGTCAATTTCTGCTAGTACAAAGTCAATTTCTAGAGAGGTGCGGATTATGATATTTTGCGCTTTTTGTGTTAATTGAATTAGTTCTTGTGTGTCTCGTATTGATTCTATGCTGTCGTTAGATTGCTGTTGCGCTGTTTTCGCTTTCAATTCTTGTATGCGGCTTAGAATTGGTAGCAAATTTAAATTTTGGGCAAGCTGAAGCGTATTTGGGGAGACAGTCTTAGAATCCAGATTGATACCGGTGCGCAGTATCTGCTTTGGTACTTGAACTGAGTTTATCTGTGGGGTTGAGGGAGCCGCAGCAGCGCAGGGCAGCAAGATAGTTTGATTGGCGACAATTGCGGCCAGTATACAAATCGTGCTGAGTCTTTTTGTGGTTGCGACTTTACTAGTCTTTCTCGCCCGCATTGGTGAATACTCCATTTGGATAATCGTTTATTTGATCGGTGTTTGATCAGTATTTGATCAGTGCTTGCTCTGCATCTGATCCGTATTTAGTCTGTCTTTGACTTGTGCCAATATAGCTACAAGCCGATCAAGAAAGTATCAAGATTGGCTTGCTGCTATAAAAATGGCATAAAGAATAGCGCTTGGCAGCACGGTGAGAAGTAGAAAGTCAGCGGTTTATGCCGTTAGTCAAAGCGAAAGTTAGTTGTTCGTGGTGACGAAGCGATAACCAATTCTTGTTTCTGTTTGAATCAGCTGAGGGCGGGTGGGATCGCTTTCAATTTTATTGCGCAGATTGGCGATGTGCACTCTTAGTGAATGATGGTCATCGGCGTATTCAACACCCCAAATCTTAGTAAGAAGCTGCCTGTGGGTAAGCACTCGATTAGCGTTGTTAATAAGCATATGTAAAAGGTCATATTCTTTTGGCGTTAGGTGAACAACGTCACCAGATACGGTGACAATGCGTTTGTCGAAATCTACCGCTAGATTGCCTTCACTAAAAATTGGAGTACTCAGCGATGCTTCGGCCCCTTTGGCTCGTCGAATAATCGCTCTTATCCGTGCCAGCAATTCACCGACACCGAATGGTTTAGTGATGTAATCGTCTGCTCCGCAGTCTAGAGCTTTGATTTTGTCTTCTTCGCTGTCTCTAACTGATAGCACTACTATGGGCACCTGGCTCCAGCTGCGAATTTGACGGCAAACTTCGAAACCGTCCATTCCTGGCATGGCTAAGTCAAGTACGACTAATTCAAATGGTTCCGTGGCCATCTTGTCGAGACCTTCTTCGCCACTGCCTGCCAAGCTGACAATATACTCATTGCGTTCTAGGCCCATCTTGAGAGCTCGTCTTATTTGCGGTTCGTCGTCGATGACCAGTACTTTCATAATCTATGATATTTTCTCGATTGGTAGTTTGACTTCAAATACACTGCCGCCACCTACTCTTGGTACCATGGTGAGACTGCCGTGGTGGGCTTCTACTAAGGCTTTACATATTGCTAGACCAATTCCGACTCCGGGTGTAGCTGTTTCCTTTAGTCGTGGATTTCTATAAAAGCGCTCAAAAATTCTACCAGCATCTTCAGGAGTGACGCCGATGCCTCGGTCCAAAACGCTCATCAATACTTCGTCGTCAAGAGTGCTCACTTGAATTTCCACAAGGCTCCCTTTGTCGGAGTATTTTAGGGCATTTTCAATCAAGTTCTTTATTACTTGTTCTATTTGCACAGGGTCGACTGTCACTTCCGCTAGATCTCGCGGCAGGCGAACTGTAATGCGCTTATTGTCTTCTGCCGAGAATGATGCCAGGGCAGAGCCGATTATTTCAGACAGTGAGCTACTTTCTAGGTTGGGCTTCCAGGCATCAGCTTCCAGTCTCGATAAGTTGAGAATATTGCCAACCATCCTGTTAATGCGATCGGCCTCTTGCTCAATTCCTTGCAGTAGCTGTTTGGCTTCAGCGCTATCTAGTTCTTTGGGTGACTCTTGTAACAGGGCTGAAACGGCAGCTTTAATGCCAGTCAGAGGGCTGCGAAAGTCGTGTGACACCATTGATAACAAAGCTGTTTTTAGTTTGTCTGCTTCTTTTAGAGCTTGCGTGCGCGACTGTTCTTTCATCAGCTCTTCTCTTTGCAAAATAACCACCGCATGGTTGATTAAGGCATCGATCAGGCGCTTCTGTTCTTCGCTTTCTTCAGTCTTATCGTTGAGTTTGACATAAACTGCACCAGCTTGGTTGCCACCATGAGCGACAGCTGTCCAGCCTCGTTCGCTTGAAGCGTCTCCTCTGGCGCTGAGCAGATGTTTGTCTATTTCTGTTAGCAGAGATTTTTTATCGGTATCACCGCTAGAGCTAATACTGGCTCGCAGTAAAACTTTTCCATCTTGATCAAATGAAATTACAGCAGCAGTCTCGATATCGGCCACTCGATGCAATTGCTCTAGTACTTCTGTCAGTGCTTGTTCTGTGGTTAACTGCGATGAAACTGCCCAGCTTGCTTTGGCTAAGGTTTCTGTTTCGGTCTGCCTCTGCCTTGCTTCGGCCGCGGCTGCGCGCACTCGGGAGGTGAGCTGGCCGGTAATTGTTGAGACCAACAGAAACATACACAAGGCCAACACTTCTGAGGCGCTATGTACCGACAAAGTGTGTTTCGGCTCCACGAAAAACCAGTCGAAGGCAGCAAACGAAAGCAGCGACGAGACCACCGCCGCAGAGCGACCGACATACAGGCCCAGCAAGAAAACCACAAGCAAATAGAGCATAGAGACGTTGGCCAGTACGCTATCGAGATGGAATACAGTAATTAGACCAGTGACAAAAATGACGCTGGCTATACCGATGCCGTGTTTCCAAAGTTGTCGCATGTCTGATTTAGCCGACGTGAACCACAGGTCTCTTTTTCAAATCTTTTTCGACGCTGCGAAGAATTTCTCTTGTTAGTGGCGCTGTTTCGCCTTCGCCAAAGAAGATGTATTTGAAAGCATACATAGCTGGGCTGCCTTCAGTCCAGCCGAAGTATACATGAGGATTGATGCCCGTTGATTGGCGCAACGACAGTAGCAAGGCGGCAATGGCGTTAGGCACTGCTGGGCTCTGGCAGCGCATGATTTTGTATTCGCCTACTTTGACGCCACTGACGTCAAGTACTTCATCTTCAAATTCTGATGGGTCTAGGGCGCTGACTTCCAGAAAAATGACGTGGTCGCAGCTCATATTGAGGCCGTGGGTTTCTTTCAGTTCGTCCATTTTTGCTGCGTAGCTTGCTCCCCCTGGGCGGTGGGCGATAATTCTCAAGGGTTTGTCGCTATTGCTTCGAATGAAAGAAGCGGCTGTACTGTCAAGACTTACGTCTTTGATACGCAGCTCCAGTGATCTGGCTATGCGCGAGCAAAGTGAAATTGCCAAAATTATGAATATAAAGAAACTAGCAATTTGAATGCCATCGGGACGCTCAACAATATTGGCTCCAGTGGTGTAAAGAAGAATGGCTGTTACGGCCATAAAACCAAGGCGCAAAATAGCCGAACGCTTCCACATGCTCACGGTTACTGCTGCCGCTGCTGAGGTCATCAGTACTAAGACGCCTGTGGCATAGGCTGCCGCCTGGGCATCTACGTTTGCTTTGAATATCAAAGTGACAGTAACTGTTACGGCAAAGAAGAACAGTACCAGTGGGCGAGTGGCTGCTGACCATTCCGGTGCCATACCGTATCGAGGTAGATACCGTGGTACCAGTGTTAGCAGACCGGCCAGTGCTGAAGCACCGGCAAACCAGAGAATGGCAATGGTGACAATGTCGTAGGCTGAGCCAAAGGTTGGACCCATGTACATATGGGCCAAGTAGGAAATTGCCCGGCCATTGGCTCCGCCCCCAGGGGCAAATTGGGCTGCAGGAATGAGCACAGTGGTGACAATACTACTAGCCATCAACATTACACTCATTATCAGCGCGGCGCTGAGTAAGAGCTTTCTGGTATTGGCTATGCGTTTTTTAGGCTGATTGGGATCATCGCTTTCGGCCCCGCGCACCAAAGGCATCACTGACACACCGGTTTCAAAACCGGATAAGCCAAGAGCCAGTTTGGGGAAGACCAGTGCTGCCGCTGCCACCATAGCTAGTGGGTTGAGATATTGGCTGTTGAGTTGGAGTTGCCAATTGTTGAGCAGAGCTGGATTGGCTAAGATTTTTTGACCACCTACTGTCAGCACATATATGTTGAGGCTGATGTAGGCAATAACGAGGGCTGTGGAAATGCCAATGGCTTCTCTAAAACCCAGAAGGAATACACCGGCCAATAGCAAAAGCAGCAGGCTGGTGCAGAATATGGGGTTTTGAGGGACAAAGTTGAGCTGTCGGACAACTGGATTTTCTAAGATGTGAGAAGTGGCGTCAGCTGCTGAGAGTGTAATAGTAATGACGAAATCGGTGGCAGCAAAACCGAGCAGAACCAAGACAATTGTTTTGCCAATCCAACCGGGAAAAAGTTTCTCTAGCATGGCAATACTGCCCTGTCCATGCGGGCTTTCTCGTGCTACGACCCAATAGACAGGCAAGGCGCCAAACAAAGTTAAAAGCACCACTATCAGTGTTGCTACTGGCGAAAGAATGCCGGCAGCAAGAAAAGCAATGCCTGGCTGGTAGCCCAGTGTAGAGAAATAGTCGACTCCGGTTAGGCACATTACTCGCCACCAAGACGCTTGCTCTTTAGAGTGGTCTCGCTTGCTGGGTGTAATTTCTTGCTTTGTCGCTAAAGCGTTGTCAGCCTTTGTCAAAACAGTATTTGTACTCATTGAAAGTGGTATTCCTGGTTTATTGCTCTATTTGAAAGCACTTAGTGTCTGGCTGTAGCCGACGGCACTAGGTAGATGCGGGCGGGCTGTTTGCCATCAGCTTTGGTCGCAGCTGGTCTTGGGCTGCCATAAATTGATAGATTTTCGGGTGTGCTCACATCTTCGTCATTGCCTTTGCCTTTAACGGCCTTTTCTACTTTGTTAAAGAGATAGTCGAGGGCGTGACCTCCCAACCAGGCCATGAAAAAGAGCACTAAAATTAGAAGGATGTCCATTGCCCTGCCTCCAAAGCTGACACTTCATATCTAAGCTCTTATGTAGTCAATGCGGCATCAATTAAGGCGCTCAAGAGGTCAAGAAAGTATCAAGATGCTCTCAAGTAACTGTTAGCAGCGTTGTTTGCGAGGGCAATGCAAAATTGCTCAAGTGGAAAAACTTGAGTGGAACAGCCTTAGCTGAAAAATCTAAGATATCCGAATTTTTTTTAACGTTGCGAAATCGGCACAGTTAAGTGCAGGTCGCCCATGCCGACAACAGCCAAGCTAGATGCTGGTATAACAACATCGGCTGTGGGATCTAAATTGCCGCCAGCTATTTTAATGGTTCCGCTAACGGAGGCTCCGGGGTTGACAGTTTTGCCTGCGAAACTAGCCTTGCCTTGTTTTTCGCCCTGGCTGGAGCTGCGCACGGACGCTTTCAAATTGCTAGGCAGTTTGATTTCTTGGCCGGTCTCGTTGATCAGAAGCACTTTTAGTTGAACGTCGTCCTTTGCCGCTTTTACTCCTTGCAGCAGCAGGCGCACAGAGCCACTGGGTTGCCCCATCTGCTGACCAGGCATCATCTGTTGACCAGGCATTGCTTGTTGACTGGGCATCATTTGTTGATCAGACATCATCTGTTGGCTGGGCATCATCTGTGGTGGCATCGATTGTGTTGGGGCATTTCTGCTTTGCAGTTGCTGAATGTATGAGTTTGCCTGAGAGAGCTGAGTTTGGAGCTGCTGATTGTTGGTTTGCAGTGAATTCATTTGCGAGATTTGATCGTACTGTGGAGAGGCCATTGGTTGAGTGGCTAGCTGTTGAGATTCTATCTGCTGAGCCGCTAGCTGCTGAGGGGGCTGATATCCACCTTGCACATAGGCAGCTTGATATTGTGGCGGGGCCTCGATGGGCACAGGTGATGGCATCGGCGCTGCACTGTAGGCTGTGTTGTATGCGGGTGCGACTTGAGCGGAAGTTGATGTCGCTGCCACTGGCTGGGCTGCGGTCTTAGCTGCTGCTGCTGGTTTAGTTGTAAATCGGCTGGCTGCTTTCTGCGCCGCTGTGACTATGTCTTGCTTGTTGATAGTCTTGAGTTTCCCTGTCAGTAGAGCTGGGGCAGAACCAGCGGTCATGCTGGCGAGGGAGCCAATGCCTGAGGTTTTGTAAGCTTCTTGAGCTTGCATGGCCCAGCTTGCATAACTGCTTGGTTGGGCTGGCGCTGCCGCTGCTGCAGCGCTTGGCGCGGCGCTGGCTACAGAGCTAGCCGCAGAGCTAGCCGGCGAACTAGCAATAGCATTTGCCGCGGCCGGAGCTACTGTGTTAGCTACACTCGCACTACTGTTGGTATTAGCCAGGGCTAATGCTGCGTTTTTCAAAACGTCAGCCACCGAGTTAGATTGAGGGGCGGTCGCGGCCGTTGCCGCCGCAGCTACTGGTATGCCCGAAGGGGCACTCGCTATGGCTGTGTCAGCAGCATCCTCGCCGCCAAGACCAGGCAATAGTGGCTTTTTCAGAGATGTGCCGGCTTTCCAGATGCTCGAGTCTTCGGCTGCTTGAATTTGATTTTGCTGCTGCATCGTAAAGTTTCGCAGGCTAACCAGGAAGTTGGACATGCTATTGACTTGACTGTCTGTCGATAATTGCTGATATCCGCTGGCGGTGCCCATCGGAGTTACGCTAGCTCCTGGTACTGCCGCCGGTGCTAATCCAATTGCTTGGGCTGTAGGTATCGAAACTGGTGGAGCTTCAGGAGTGGACCCTGGAATTAGGCTAGATTGCAGTGTAGATTGCTGATTGAGCACGTTCGCTGCGGCTGGGTTTTGTGCGGCCGCTTGCATTTTTGCTGCTAGTTGGGCGCAATAACTTTGATAACGCGCTTCAGATGGGTAGAGATGCACTGCTTCACTAGCTTTTTGGTAGGCACTGAGAAGTGAGCCCTGGCTCTCCAGCGTCTTTGCCAGATCATAGGCTTTGCCAGCCTCCTGCTTGGCATAAGCGAGCTTGAAGCTCTGTCTTGCAGCCGGTAAGTTTGGGTGCTGTGGATGGATTTTTACTACGGTTTTGTATTCATTTTGGGCCGCTGGTAGATCTCCGGCAACTTGATAGGCACGGGCTAGGCCCAAATGCGAATTGGCATCTGTTGGTCGACTGGCTACCTGATGATGCCAAAGCTCAAGCAAGGTGCTAGCTGCCTCTTTGTCGCTTGAATTAATCACCAGTGCTCTGGTCAAATCAGCATTGGCACCGGCATAGTCTTTGAGATGATAGCGGGCAATACCGAGTTCGCGTAAGGCTGGCTCTGAGTTAGGGTTGAGTTCAAGAGCGTCTTGGAAATATTTCTTTGCCTGGAGCTGATGGCCGCCTTTCATGGCAGCGCCGCCAGCGCCTAAATAGGCTTCTACTGTTGGTTTGAGCTTGGCTGCTGCACTGTACTCGATGACAGCATCGTCGTAACGGGCTTGGCCCATTAGTTTGCTGCCCAGGTCAAAGCGATCTTCTGGGGCGTTAGCTTTCACACCAATTTTTTGCAGGCTGGAATTGAGAGTTGTATGAGCTGCTTGGGCAATTTCAGGGGCGTGTTCGCCGTGGGTGATTGCTAGCCGCGCTTGTTCGGTGGCTGCTTCGTTGTTACCGGCTTTGGCGTAGCTCTGGGCGCGCTGTAGCGATATCTTGCTCAGCTCGGTTGATAGTGTTTTCTCGTTGGGATTGCTCTTGAGGTATCCGCTCAGTAAGCTCTGGGCTTCAGCGGGCTTGCCTTTTTTCACCAGAGCTTCAGCTTGGGCCTTAACCTGGGCAATTTTTTGTGGGCTCAATGCCGTAGTCGTCGTATGGTGCGCAGTGGCAGTTTTGCCGGGCAATTCTTTGGTCAAGCTATTAGGTAGCAAGGAAGATTTGATTGGTGGCGGCGGCGGAGTGAGGCCTGCTCTGCTGGTTCTGCCTATGGGTTTGTGAGCGCTTGGTGTGGAGCTGAGGCTCTCGGCCGTGGCCGACAATTCACCTCCGAGCATTCCATCTTGATTGTTGTTTGTTTGCGGTAGCCCACTGGCATAGGGATCTGAGGCAGGAGTCTGGGCGCTGCCGTTGGTATAGCGTTGGGATCCGCCAGCACCAGCTGGAGGGAATTTAGGTACATAGGTGGGCAACATCAGAGAGTCGCGCCCGGGCAGAGCTTGATAGTCGATTCTTCTAACGTTCTCAGAGGCGGGCACGACCAAGCGTTTTCTGTGCTTGAAATCTTTTACTTGCCGCCCGCTGGCGTCTTGCGCCCAGGCTGGTTGGCTAGGGTTGTAGGCCCAAAAAGTAGACAAGGACAGAGCGATAAGGCCCAGACCGGTCATCTGGGCTGTAGTCAGACAAGAGAGGGGCGGCGCCGCACAACTAGATTGCTTTTTGCGCTGGATTTGCCCTTGAGCCGTTAGGTTTTTAGCTTGTTTCAATTTCGATTCGCCATTGGTGTATACAGGTTACCCCGCCACGTAATTGTAGTGCCTGGCGCTTGACATGCATAGGTGGTAGATATACTACAGACCATGCGTCGATGCGTATTCTCCCCACCCTCCGTGGCCGCTAGCGGTCAATTTTATAGAATAAGTTTTAATCAAGCCTTCTTAACCTTTTATCTTATGGATGCGGTTTTGCCTTACACTTGATAAGTTTATTGCTATGTCTAGATATATTTGCTGATTTCCGTTTGTTCGGCTTGAGCGTTCTGGACAATTTAGAGTCAACGTGTCAGAGAAAAATAAATGACTGTATCGTCCGAACAAGAGTTGATGCTCACCCAACGCGCTAATCACCTGGTGCGTCAAGCTCGTCTAGCAGCAGCAGTTTTCACTCAATATTCTCAAGAAAAAGTCGACAAAATCGTCAGAGCAATGACTGCTGCCGCTATTGAAAATGCTGGTAAGCTGGCGCTGATGGCCCATCAAGAGACCCGTATGGGTGTCACTGAAGACAAGATATTGAAAAATCTCGTCGCTTCAGAATTTCTCTATCACCAGATCAAAGATAAGCGTTCAGTCGGTGTTACCCGCGAATTTCCTGACTTAAATATGGTTGAAGTAGCCGAACCTATGGGTGTAATTTTTGCCCTGGCTCCGGTAACCAACCCCACTTCAACAGTTATCTTCAAGAGCATTTGTTGCGCCAAGACTCGCAACACCGTTATCTTTAGTGCTCACTTGATGGCCGCAGAATCTTCCAACTACGCTGCCAAAATTATGTACGAAGCCGCTCTCGCAGCAGGCGCACCCAAAGGCTTTATCACCTGGGTCGACAAATCTTCGCGGTTGCGCCGCACTAGCGAACTATTGATGAGCCATCCTGAAGTTGATTTGATCTTCGCCACCGGCGGAACACAAATGGTCAAAGCTGCCTACAGCTCTGGCAAGCCAGCCCTTGGTGTTGGTCCTGGTAATACTCCTGTTTATGTGCACAAAAGCGCCAATGTGCTTTCGGCTGCCATGGACATTATTATCTCCAAGACTTTCGACAATGGCACAGAATGCCCTTCTGAGCAGACTCTGGTAATTGACAGAGAAGTTTCAGAGCCGCTTCTCAACGAATTTAAGCGACTTGGCTGCCACCTGTGCACCCAAGAAGAAGTAGAAAAAGTTGCTGATTTGATTATTGATAGTCGCAGTGGTGGCATCAACTACAAGCTCGTGGGGCAGCCAGCTAACCTCATTGCTGATCAAGCCGGATTGAACATTACTCAACCAATTAAGATGTTACTTTGCCCTCTTAACGGGGAGCTGCGTCATCACAAACTGGCCATCGAGAAACTAATGCCAGTGCTGGGTTATGTCATTGTCGATTCAGTCAATGAAGGTATCAACAAGGCTCTAGATATCAATTACGCAGGTGGTACTGGTCACACAGCAGGTATCTTCTGCGAAGACGATGATGTTATCGAACGCTTCTCTGATGCTATCAATGCTGGTCGTATTATCGTCAATTCGCCTGCTTCAATTGGTGGCCTTGGTGGCGTTTACAACCACCTCAATACAACATTGAGCTTCGGTTGTGGCACTGGCGGCGGCAACATCACCACCGATAACGTCGGCATCAAAAACTTGATTAACTTCAAGCGAGTGCCGCGCAGAAGAAACTATGTCATTAGTTTCCAGACGACCAAAAATATCTATATCAACCCAGGCTCTATCGATCATCTGAAGAGCCTGAAGTGTCAGAGCGCCTTCATTATTACTTCCCGCAGTGCTTCTCGCCGGGGTCATCTGGCTCAGGTAACTGAACGTCTGCCGCAAGATTGCCAGGTCGATATCTTCAGCGATATGGGGCCAGAGCCTGATTTCGCCATGATTCAGCGAGTTGTCGCTGCCATGCGCCATAGCCAGCCTGATACTGTTATCGCCCTGGGCGGCGGTTCTGTGCTCGATGCCGCTAAGATTGTTCGTCTCTTCTATGATTATCCAGAATTGAAAATCTCTGAAATTGCTGTCAATTTCCTTGATTTCCACCACCGTATGATCGAGTTTCCAAAAGATATGAAAACTCAGCTGGTGGCGATTCCAACCACCTCTGGTACTGGTTCAGAAGTAACACCATTCGCGGTGCTTAAAGATGGCCATCGCAAGATTTCACTTATTGACGAATGCTTGCTGCCTGATGTTGCCATCATCGATGCTCACCTCACTCGCAGCTTGCCACCTGATATCACTGGCGATACTGCCTTCGATGCTCTCACCCACGCTCTAGAGGCGCTAGTTTCAACCTTCTCGTCTGATTACACTGACGGGCTTGCACTAGAAGCATTGCGTTTGATATTTGAATCGTTGCCAGAGACATTGAAGAATCCCAACAATGTTCTCTATCGTCACAAATTGCATAACGCTGCCACCCTGGCTGGTATGGCTATTGGTAATGCCTCGGTAGGCGTTAATCACGCCTTGGCCCATGCTCTTGGTGCCCGCTTCGATATTCCTCACGGCCGCGCTAACGGTGCATTCCTGCTTTCAACCATTGAATACAACGCTCAGATTCCCTCTAAGTTTGTTTCAATTCCTTGTTATCCACTTTGGGTAGCCGATCGCAAGTATGCTCGGGCAGCTCAGTTCATTGGTTTAACAGTCGAGCCAATCGAAGGCGAAACTGAGGAAGCTAAAGGATTGAGATTGGTGCACAAGCTCAGACAAGCTGTATATGATTTGGCCAAACTGGCTAAGCAACCACTTTCAATTGCCGAACTTGGTATTCCGCTTGAAACCTATATGGCGGCTATTCCTGAACTTACTGAAATCGCCTTTAGCGATATGAGTATCCGCACAAACCCAAGATATACTCTGGCTCCAGAAGTGGCTCAATTGTTTGCCAATGCTTACGCGCCGCGTGAGAGACCATAAATCTAGCTAAGTAGAGAACTAGTGAAGTAGAGAACTAGAGCAGAAAAGAACTAGAGCAGAATAATAGGACTATAAAATCATGGCTGAGCCAACAAAAGAAACAAGAAAGCTAGAGAAGATTCGTGTATTGGGCGAGTTAGAGCGCGGTCTTGATGATGTTGATAAGGTTTTGGCCACAGGCAAAACCGACATTGAGCTTGATTTTTCTGCTTGTACTTTCATTTCAGTTGATGGCTTAGAGTGGCTAGAAGAGTTCTTATTGAGAGCTGATTCGCTGAAGTCTTCAGTTAAGTTCGTCAATGTTCAATCACCTGTCTACAAAGTCTTCAAAGTCGCTCACATCGATAGCTTGATGCGCGCTTGTGGTTCTCCTAGTCAGGATGCCCAAGGATTGGTTTGCTAAGTTCAGGCACCCAGGCTTCGGTTTCAGCCCGCAATTTGACCAAACAATTCGGTCAGAGATTGTCTGTTGATAATCTCAATTTGAATATTTACCCAGGAGAGCTTTACGCTCTGCTAGGAGACAATGGCGCCGGTAAAACCACCACTATCAGCATGCTCACAACTCTCCTTCCGCCCAGTTCAGGAGAGTTTTTCATTTGTGGCTTCAACGGCCTCACCCAGGCCGAAAAAATCAAAGGCTGCTTCGGTGTAGTGTCGCAAGATCTAGCTGTCTACAACGAGCTAACGCCCTACGAAAATCTCAAATTTCTTTCTGACCTTTATGGTTTGCCCAAGAAATTGGGTGAAGAACGCATTGAGAAACTACTGCGCCGAGCCGGTTTGGTTGATCGCTTGAACGATCGCACTGAAAATCTTTCTGGTGGCATGATGCGCCGCTTAGCTATCGCCTGCGCCATGATTAATGAACCCAAAGTACTATTCATGGACGAGCCAACTGTTGGTTTGGACCCCGCTGCCCGCCGCCTGATCTGGGCCACCTTGAAAGAGCTAAAGAGCGCTGGTGTGACTATTCTGCTGACAACGCACTATTTAGAAGAAGCCGAACTATTGGCCGATCGCATTGGCATCATTCGCTCGGGCCGTCTCACAATAGAAGGTACCGTGCCTGAGTTAGCTCAACGTATTCGTGGCATGCGCGGTATTTCTATACGCTTGATGCAGGAGTGCTCTGTTGATTCTCCAGCGATTGCCTCTGCCATTGCTTTGCTTAAGTCTAAATTTGAACTAGAAGTGCGCCTGGATAATTTGCGCAATACCATCTATTTGACTCAGCTAGCAGACGACGATGTTGAGCACTACCATAAAGAAGTCTTTGCCTGGCTCTATCAAGAGAACATTCCCTTCCTGCGCTTCGCCACCGGTGAGCCTAATTTAGAAGAAGTGTTCTTGGCTGTCTCTAAAGATGAGGTAGCCAAATGATGCATGCGATTTTAGCGATCATGTACAAAGACATCTTGCAGTGGACTCGTCGCCCTCTTTATTTTGGCGCAAGCGTGATGCTCGCTATTCTTATTTTGGTTTGTGTCGGCAATACTATATCTGGTGCCAACGACATGCCCTTTGGTCTCTATGACCCAGCCGGTATTAGCGAATTATCAAAGCACCTGACTGACACCAAACGCTTCAGAGTGCGCATCTATGACGATCTGGAGAAAGCTAAAGGCGACCTTGCTCGGGAGAAAATCGTTGCCCTCGCTAACGTTTCCCAAGACCCCCTGGAAGATTCGGTGCAAATTCTCTCGGGCGGAAATAACCCTCTCATTGATGATCAAATTGCCATGGGCTTGCTGGCCGTGCTCACTCAGCGCGCTAAAGAGCTAAATATTCCTCTTCATTCTGCTGCCCTCTTTCAAGTCAACTTTGGTTTGCGTGACTATATAACATCTGGTCTGGTGGCTTATCTCTGCTATGTGCTCGCCTCTATGAATGTAGGGTTTAGCTGGATATATGAATGGATGGAGCGCACCTACCGCCAGATTGTCTTTGCCCCTGGTGGGCTCAACGCCGCTATTGTGGCCAAAACTTTAACTGTTACTCTTGAGGCCTCTCTGGTTCTCTGGCTCGCGCTAGGCATCACTTCGCCCATCGTTGGCTTTACTCTGGGCGGTAACTTCTTTGGCCTTCTGGGAGCCACGGTTTTGTCGGTCTTTACCTTCGCCTGCATTGGCCTTTGTTTCGCATGTGTATTGAAAACCATTAGAATTTACACAATGACTGTGTCAATTTTGGGGGTGGCACTGATGTTTGTGTCAGGCATCATTACACCTGTCAAAGCGATGCCAGGCTGGGAACAGAAGCTGGCCATGGCGTTGCCGATGTATTACGCGGCAGACATCACTAAAGGCGTGATGTTGGGTATTCCTGCTGACTACACTCGTGATATCCTCATACTGATAAGTTGGTCGTTTGTCTCGTTGTGGCTGGCCCGCTTTTTACTAATCCGCAGCAAAGCCTCTATGTAGGGCTTTTTCAGGCGGAATTCCGGAGACTCCTCTTGGCAAGATTTGTGTCTAAGTTCATTTATAGAACTTCAATGGCAACGGCTTTGCTTTGTCTCGCTGGAGTAAATGCTGCTCACGCTGCTCCGGCTGGCCCAGGTTGGGCGGCGGTTGGGCAATTGCTGCAAACCTTTGATGGTGCTGGATCTTCGAAGGGGTCTAAGGCTGTTGCTAAAGTTGGCAGTGGGCCATCTAGCTTAATTGACTATCAAGAAATGTCGGTGCGTTGTCTTGGCAAAAAAGATTGGGATAGCTTGAGCGCTACCCAGCGTACTCAATTCATTGCTTCACTCAAAGGCTTGGTTGAACAACGCTACTACCCGCGGTGGCGCAAAATATTTGGCAAAGGTAAGGTTACCTTTCAAGATGAGGTTGCCCAAGGTGGCGATATCGTAGTGCGCACCAAACTTTTACTGGGCAAGAAAGAAGAGCTTCTCGCCTGGCGCGTAGCTGACCAGAGTGGTGCGCAAAAGATTGTTAGCTTGTCGGTCTCTAACAGTGATCTTCTTGAACGCCTCAAATCGCGCATCAAAGCTCGTCAGCAAAAAGCTGGGTTCGATGCATTGTTGGCCTGGATGAAAGGTCGCAGCAATGAAGATATGGGCAGCTCTAGTGCCAGCGCGCTCGCTTCTGCAGGTTCTCATGCAGGTTCAGGCAGCATAGTGATGCCAATTGCGGCCGTTCGCTCTCCTGGTCTCTCAGCTGGTGCTGCAGCTTCTATTTCTGACTAGTAACTTTTATTTTTGAAAAATGATTCTCTCTAATTTAGTACAGGCCAAGTTGGTCAAGCGCTACAAGCGTTTTCTTGCTGATGTCGAATTGAAAGATGGCAGCGTTATCACAGCTCATTGCCCTAACCCCGGCAGCATGCTGGGCATGTGCGATGCCGGAATGAACGCTTATCTAAGTCATAGCGCCGACCCTAAGCGCAAGTTGCCTTGGACTCTCAAGTTAGTCGAGTGCCCCAGTTCTCTAGTTGTGGTCGACACAATGTTGGCCAACAAGCTATTCAAAGAGGCTTTTGAGCAGGGCGGATTGCCTGAGTTTGGTCGCTTTGATCAAATACTTGGCGAACAAGTATTTTCAGATAGCCGGTTTGATTTTCTGCTCAGTCACACAACTAGTGGTATCAAGTCATGTTTCGTGGAAGTAAAGTCTGCCACCATGTGGCAAGATGGCTGTGCTCTCTTTCCTGATGCCCGCACAGAGCGCGGTCTCAAGCACCTCGCCACGTTGAGCAAAGCTGTCGCTGATGGCTTTGAGGCCTGTCAGTTTTACTTAGTTGGTCGCAGCGACGCCCAATCTTTTAGCACCGCTGATGATATCGACCCGCTTTATGGTCAGGCTCTGAAGTTGGCCCGGCAAAAAGGGGTGCAAGTGGCGGTGCGCGCTCTTGAGTTTACCTATATCGATATGGACAAGGAGAGAATTGCTGCTGGCTTGCCCTTTGATATAGCCCTGTCTGTGGCCGGGGCTGTGCCTGTGGTTTAGTAAACGGTAAAACTGTGCAGGCGTGGCCAGGCTTGAGTATAGAGATTTTAGTCGTGAGTCTTGAGTTTTTAGTTTTGAGTCTCTAGTTTTGAGTCTTTATTCTTGATTATCGTTTGAGGCTAGCGGTTGCCTGGCCTTCTCGCTCTCGCGGCTTCCTCTCTTTGCAGTAGTGCTCTTTCTGCCTCAGGGCTTCGTGGCTGCAGTCTGCCGTCATAAGAGCGCATAAACCTGCCTGGCCCGTGGGCCATGTCGATTTCTTTTTGATCGAGACCTTTGATCATGCCATACAGTTTGTTGTCTCGCTGCATCAGATGGCTTCGGTGTCCGTCGCCGAGGCGTAGCATGGTTAAGCCTTCCGCCAGCATCTCATGGGGGCCTTCAAAGTAGTTGGTGGCTGGCTTCACCGGAGCTAGCCGCTCTACCCTATCGGGGTTCACTGCACCGGTGACTTGCCCGCGTTGATCAATTCGTTGCCAATTAGAATTAGGGTTGATGCCTCCTGGTGCATAGCCGCGGCCATCTCGGCCGTTGATCATCCACTGATTGTCTTCTGGTTTTGAGCCGGGAATTGGTGACCATCCCATGCCTTTGTAAAACTCTGCCTTTTCGGCCGGGTTCTTAAAGGCCTTTTCTTCTGTGTGGTGGCCGAGTTCGTGAATCATTAGACTTTCAATGCTGCGGTGATCGTCGGTTCTTTTGTCGGTGCGATCGCGCTCGGTTATTGGTGACCTGTCCATTGAGCCGGGGTCGACAATTACCGCTGGGTTGCCGTGCACGTTTGGTTCAAAGGCGGCTGCTCCGCCGGCATTTGGCGAGAAAGACTGATCTTTCAAGAAGTAGAATTTCAGTTGCTTGCCGCCATCACCGGTGGTGTGTGATGGATTTGCCTTTGCTAAGGCAGCTTCAACTCCTAGTAACTCTCTTAGCTTTGGATTGCGGACGTCGAGCTCTTTGCCTTGCTTACCCGATGTATCGTTTTCTACCTGCTGGCGGGGCTTAGGGTCTCCTGGTTGTGCGAACTTTACTCCGTACTTATTCTCAAGTTCCAATTGCTTCAGGCTGGTCATCTCTTTTAAGGTTCTGTCTATTTCTTTGAAGCCTTCTCTGGTTTTGTCGACGGTACCGATGGTGAGCTTTTCGCCGTTGTTTTTCAGGCTGAACTCAAGTTTGCCATCGGGTGTATTTCTTGTGTCTAATCCGTTCGCTGTGGCGAAGTCGCGAAAAGTTTTATCGCTCACTCTCTCGGGTGTTCTATCACCGGCATCAGTTCTGTTGCCGGTTTCGGCTTTAGCGAGCCTGGTTGACTCTTGACCTGGTTTGCCAAAAACCGATCCCAGCTCATCGCGAAAACGGTCGGCTGTAGCTGTGGATAAGTCTCTATCTCCAGCCGCTGGGCTTTTGTCGCGGGCCACGGTTGTGTCGTGAGCTGTATCTGCCTTTGCGATTGCCATGGGCCGTAGCTATCCTTGTGACTGAATATAGCCATGTTAGGAGCCAGGGGGTGAAAAGATCGTGACAGTAGTTTGGTGGGAGTTTTATGTTTCTGCGACCTATATAGTCGGAAGGATCGCAATTCAAATTAAACATGGCTGTAACCATGTTATTGCGCTAAAACGACTTGACGAACAAGATTTCAATACGAGACCATCACAGTTGAGATGGCTGCCCGGTGAGGCGCCTGTAATTAGTGAGGTCTATAAATGACTGTCGATACTCGTGCAGAAGAATACAAATGGGCCGAGAACTTCGGTGCCGGAATCGCCTCGCTTGAGAAAGGTAACTTTGCCAAAGCTGCTCGGTCGCTTGAGACTGCTTGTGCCATCGCTGAAAAACTGGAACTGACAGAGCCTTTGTCGAACTCATTGATTGCTCTTGGCGATGCCTATCGCCTAGCTGAACAATACGATAAAGCAGAGCAGACATTCAAAAAGGCTGTTGCTTTCTCTGATAAGTTTTTAGAGGACAAGACCCAGTGCGCTTTTGCTAATGCTGCCCTTGGAAGGCTTTACATTGAACTAGATAAAACCCTTGAAGCTAAAAATGCTTTTGAGCAGGCCATTCCGATATTTAAACGACAACGCGATGAAGCAGAGCCTGAGTCTATTTCAGCGTTTATAGGTTTGATTACATGCTACCTGCAGCTCAATGATTTTGAGAAAGGCGAAAAGCTGGCTGAGTATGCCGCTGATTTATCGAAAAAGTTGTTAGGACCGGATGACAGCACCACTTCTATGGTGATGAATCTGTGGGCTGTGTGCGCTGAGGCGCGGGGCAAAGATAAGAAGGCGGCTGAGATTCGCTCCCGCATCGTTGAGTAGTCAATTTAGGCTTGATCGATTTAATAGGGGTGAGTGTAAGTGAAGCTATCATTGACTGCGCTGGCAATATCTGTGGTGTCGTCACTGACTATGGGCAGCACAACGGTTGCTGCTGCTGCCACCTTGAGCGCTGACGACAAGAACTTCATCACCTCTACAGCTCAAGCTGGAATGACTGAAGTAAAACTCGGTTTAATTGCGAAGCAAAAGGCAAAGTCAGACGCTACTCGCGGTTTTGCAGAAACCATGATCACGGACCATCGCACGATAAACGCCAAGCTTAAGGCCATCGCCGAGAAAAAGGGCATAGAAGTGCCAACAACTTTTGATGCTGAGCATCAAATCGTGATCGACAAGTTTGTCTCCCTGCACCCGACAGGGTTCGATAGAGTTTATGCCAATCAGATAGTCGCGCACCAGCGCAAGATCTTGGCTTCATTCGAGATTCAGTCAGGCAAGGGCGACATTGACCTTCAGAGATTTTCGAAAGCAACCCTTCCGGTTATTAAGCAACATCTGCGCCTGGCTGAAGAGTTGAACGCTTTGTAGGGTGTTGGTTTGTCGCGCGGTGCTCTATGCAAGTGCTATGGTTGTAAGAGTGGAGATTTATTTAGGTGATTCGAGCCGATGTCCAAACTAAAATGTGATTGGTGCGGCAAGGATAGTGAAGAAGTTGAAACGCTGATTGCGGGGTTAATAGCTAACATCTGCAACCAATGTGTGACATTTTGCTTGCAGGAGTTTTCTCGAAAAGCACCTGAGGAGTGGAAGCCAAAGCGAGCTAAGTGTTCATTCTGTTGGTACTGTTCGTCAAGTTCAGACAAGAAACTGATTTCTGGTGATGGTGTTTATATCTGCTTAGAGTGCGTGCATTTGTGCGTTGAGAAACTGGAGGAGATAGCAGCTGAGCGAGCTGCGGGTAGTGAGACTGATGAAACCGGAAGCCGTGATGACGAACATGCCGATTGCTCTTGCCGGAACCGAGAGCAGACCAGTAAAGAGAAAGAATGGTTGCATCTGGCAAATGAGGCCTCCGATGATAAGGATTTTCTGCGACAAGGCCGCGTCTGGCTGAAGCAAAATAAGTCCGATGAATCTGCCGGAAAAGCTATCGCTATGCTGTTGGAAGTGAAGCCATCTGCCAGTCTTGTTGCTGAAGGTCTGTTGTGGTTGAGCCAGTATAAGAGCCATGACTCAACACCAGAGCTTGTTGGTGAACTGCTGAAAGCTGATCCATCGCCGAAGATAGTTCGATTGGCGGGATGGTATCTCAAAACTTCGGATGATGTTAGTAGCCTGCGACCAATTATTCGAGCAATTATAGAGAATCCTCCGCATATCGGTTTATACAAGAAGGTTGAAGACCTTATAGAGCGAAATCCTGAAGCTGAGACTTGGTCATTAGCTCTTTTAACTACTTCCAGACATAGAAGTCGGAACTTGCTGGGGCTAGTGCTGAAGTGGTTGAAGCTAAATGTCGGTAATCCCGAAGCGTATGTATCCTGTCATATTTTGCTTTCCAAGTCGCCCGAGATTATCGAAGCTGTCTTTGATTGGGTGCGTTTTGGGGGCCGTACTGGCGATGATTTGACTGGTTCGCTTAAGGACGTACTCCGGGCCGCTGCAAAATATCACAGATCTATTCTGCCTAGTGTCCTGCGGTATGCCAGAGCCTGGTTGAAGAAGAATCCTGACCATGAGGCCGCCGGTAGTGTTTACGCTGCGGTACTTTCTGCTTCCGGTTCTAAGTTGGATATTCTCCGAGCCAAACAGTGGTACCAAGAGCACCGGAGCAGTGCAGACGCCTGGTATGTAATTTCTGACATTTTAGATCATGGATACTGGCACAGCACCAAGCCGGATGAGTACTTGGTGAAAGAAGCGCAGCGTTTGCTGCGAGCGGAAACCTCGACTGCCCGTAAGCAGCGTTTGGTCGGCGCCTTACTCGGAGCGCATACTGACGATGAGAGCATTGCCTGGGCAAAGGAAGCATACGCGAGGAACAGCACTCCGTGGATTTTAATGAGATTATTGTCGCGAGCACCTGATGCCGAAACGATTGCCGAAGCAGCGGCCGCGTTAAAACGCTTGAAAGATCATGAAGAATTAGAACCAGAAATGATTTACGCCTTGCTTATGGCTGATAGAAAAAACAAATTAGCATCGCGCCGTGCTCGTGCCTGGTTGAAACGCAGTCCGAAGAATAAGTGGATAGAAGCAGTCACTCCGTTGATCAACAGAGCGGGTAAAAAGTAAGAATGAAATTTCTGTTCAATCGATTGCTACCAGCCGCGATCATTAATGCCACGCTGATTTTCCTTTGCGTAATTGTACCTTGGTATCCTGTGATCATCATTATGTTTGCTTATGCAGTTTTTGAGCCTGCCAACTCTTCTAACTGGTTCTTCGATTTTTGGAAGTTCTTTTCACCGGTTGTAGCGCCTTTGCTTTATAGAGTAATTTGGCAAGTTTTGAAATTTGAGCGAAGTCCAGGCGAACAGTGGTTGTTGCTTAATTGGCCTTTTGAGCGGCAGAACAAGTTCCGGGTAGTTTGGACTGAGATTGCATTTGGCCTCGTTGCAACTTTGATAGCTTTTGCTGTAGTTGGCCAGTGCCAAAGTCTTTTCGGGCGTTTCTTTGGTCAATCATCGAATGGGCTTGCTGTTATAGCTGGATTTACGATGTTGCCTTTCGTTTACTGCTGTACTCTTGCTTTCATCTTGCTTTATAAATACCGAAGACAGTCAATGTTGTTATCCGTTAGCGAAACTGATGGCTTATCAGATCGTTTGAAGAATACTGTGAAGCTTCGAGAAACGATTGCGATTTGTAGCGTGCCTTTCTTTTGTGGCATTGCTGGCTACGGTTTGACGCCAGGTTACTATTCTACGCTTCTTTACCAGCCAGCAGCATGGCTGATATTGCTGATTGTAGTTGTTTGGTGGGTTGCAGGTGCCGTTATTTTTAGGTATTGGGATAGTCCAAGATCATATTTCTTCTATTTGTTTTTCTTTGCTTTCATCGGCCTTGGTTACCTCAATACTCTTCCTGCCATTTCGACAATCTTAAAGGTCGGGCCGCTCAGTGAGATTTATTGAGATCGGAGCCTACTTGGCTCCGAAAAGCAGCCATTCTGGCTTTCTGCTACATCGTAGACCTGTTTAGCGTAGTTCTTTCTGAGAGCCAGCATATTCCCTACGGTCATTGTAGGAATTATGTGCTGCGCTCAAAGTCATCAAGGCAATCCGTGTCAGGTTGCGCGCCAAGCACCTTTGATCTCGTCGATTTCGGTCGGTAACGTCAGCAAATCTGGTGCTACCTGGATGGTTTCAGTTTTCAGCATCTGATTGACATCACCCGATTTCACCCGTAAACTCACCTGATTACACCCGATTACTGCCGCCTCCGCGCTATACTCCGTTAAAAGGAGGCTGCAATGAATAGCAACATAATTCGCATCGGGCTTGCGGTGTCAGTTGCAGGTGTTTTGAGCGTCAACGGTTTAGCCTCAGCCAAGGACATAACTCCGCTAAAGGTAATTGCTCCTGATTTGGTCATCGAATCGGCAGAGCAAGGTGAGTTTATGGATGATCCCGCCGATCCGCGTCATTTCAAACTGATCAATACTGTTGGTAAACAATGCGGTTTATTTGGCTGGCGTGTGAAAGTCAGAACATCTAGAAAAGTAATTCTTGTTCAAGAAACAAGTGCAAGAAAAGGACAGGCCAATGCTTTTGCAGTAAAGCGTATGCCGCAATATGGCTATTTGTTTGTTGGCCGAGATATTGTGCAGGGGGTCTCGCCCGGCAATTATTCAGCGACAGTGGTAGTCGAAAGAGTCCCGATTAGAACGTTCACCTGGACTGTTAATTAACTCAGCCCTTATGGCATTAGAAATATAGACAGGGTTTGCTGCAGAATCATTTGCGTGTCCTCATGTGCGAGCCTTAAACATCCCAACAGGCTTTGATACTTCAATGGATTTTGAAACTCTTCACAAAGACCAGCTCTATAAAGGGAAAGTGTATCCCGTAACTCCTGCCATCTTGAGGGAAAAGCTTGCGGCTGTGCCGCAGAGGGACGAGGTTGTAGTCAGGTATTCAACCTACTCAATGAGCGAGCGTCGAATGGCTAAAGTCTGGAAGGGGATTGGAAAAAAGAGAGGCCCTAATTATATAATTCAGGCCCACTATAGCTGTCGGGATATTTCCATACCAAAGGGCAAACCAAGAGAGTCTGAGGATCAGGAACCCGAAGTGGAGAACTCGGTTGAGCGCTTTTTGAAACCCAGGATGTGGTCTATGAGTGTCGATGCAATTTCAGCAGAACAATTGGCCTTAGTTCGTAAGTCGCTAGAAAACGAAGGTTATGCAAGGTTCGTTACTTGGTTCATTGAAAGACGCAAGCTAGCTGGTACGTTTGGTTACCATGGATTTGGTATGGCTTTGCAGGATGGGGTTATTGAGTACATTGAGCGGGGCTCTTAAGCGCCTTTACCTGTTGCGCTAACCGGGCAGTCATGCATCGCTATTCATTAAGCAGCGCAAGTTGTCTCTTTGGCAATGTCTTAATCGCTTTATTCGATTGCCTAAGTCGTCGCGGCGTGAATTTATTTCTAGCATCATTAAACAGTGCTATTGCCTCTGCATAAGCACGCGCGCGGATAGCTGCCTTAATTAGGCCAGCGTAAACGCGGTCGCTGCACTCAATACTGAGAATCTTGGAGGTAAAAGCTGCGGCTACTCGCTTGTCTCCAAGGGCAAAGGCTACTTCGCAGCACATCGTGCCGTTGCCTAGCGCATAGCGAACGTGTCTGGCAAGTTCATAACTGCGGTCTTTTTTGTCCATCTTTCGATGACCGGGAAATAGAACTAGGCTATCGTACTCAACGGCATTGAGAAGCAGATGAAAGCCGAGTGTCGGCAAATAATCTCTCAGCAGCACATATTTTTTTGCGCGGGCAATTCGCTGCCAGATACGATAGAGAATTGAATGTCTAAGTTCCTTTTGGGCTCCACTTGCCTCTAGTTGCATGAATACGTCTAGGGTTCTATTCTTCTCGCCAAGGCAAGAGTTTAGTGCATCCCATTGGCCTACCAACTTTGAGTCACCGTTATGCTGAATCAGCAATTTCTCTTTGTCGTTTCGCCAACGCTTAATTACAATAGCTGCGGGCGGGTAATTTTTACATAGCTTAGTGATTTCGCTGCTCGGCAGAAAGAGATCATAGCTAGCATCGTTAGCGAATACCCACTTAAATTTCTTCAGGGCCTCTTTGTAGCGCCCTTCGCTCAGTAATGTCTGAGCAATCGTGAATTCTTCGTCGATTCGCTTTTCGGCGGCGAGTCGCGCTTGGGGAGCTACTTGCTCCTTTAGTTCTTCTGGAAGTTCATCTTTCATACAAGCTATTATAGAGTGTGGACACCGATGGATTTTCAAAAATAGGTTTTCAAAGATAGGTTTTAACGTGCCATGCCTTATAGCAGCTGCGACGAGAATAGACTGCAGTTATCTAACAAAGCCGAGCTGAAGCTGAAGCAAGCGCGTGAGTTGGCTACAACTGATGATCATGCTGGTGCATTGGAAGCTTATCTATTTGCTTTTGATAATGGCAAGTATGTTTACGGCTGGGGTGGAGTGCGCCTCTCGTACATCCCTGGTGAAATCGCACTGCTTGGCGAGAAGTATCCACCAGCTAAGTTGGCGTTGCAGTTTAGGCGTGATGCCAGAGAGCAGATGCTCGTTGATGGTGAGACCGACTTTGATGTTTTGTCTGAGTGGCTTTGCCTCAATCGATATTTGAATGAAAAGGATCGCGAACTGGAACTGCTCAAGAATTTGGCGACGAGGGGGCTCTTGGACGATTCTGTGAAAGAGCGCATTATTGAATCGAATTATGAGAGATTACTTCAAGAGCAGCGCTATGAAGTACTTGCTGAGTATCTTGATGAATTTGGAAACAACTTCATGTTTCTGATTTTTCATTACGAAAATGAATTACTCTTTCCTGAAGCCCACAAACGCAAAGGTTCCACCACGTCGATGGCAGGCTATTGGAAAAAACAAATTGCAATAGAGGGTGCCAAAGTATTCGAGCTAGCTCTGGGCGTGAAGAAAGATTTGCAAGCCGATGAAATTGCAAAGCGAGTTCTCTTGGTCAACAGTACTGTCGAGACCTACGCTATGCTGCTAGTTGCCGCTTCAAGAGCTGGTCGAAAGAACAAGACACGTGAGTTGTTAAAGTTGGCCAAAGCCAATCTCGCAAAAGAGGATTATGAGAGGCTGACGTCCGATTGAGTAGTAGTCGGAGTGGCTGTTTTGAGCGTGATGAGTAGTTACGTTAGCGGATTTAATCAAGCGTGCATGCTCTGGGTCTACCGCTTTCCGCGTTTGAGGGATAGATATAGTATTTTGAGGCATTAGTTAAGTTCGAAATTGTGCACTCACTCAAGCACACATCACATCATAGGCATGCCTATGCGTGAGTCCCAACCGTAGTGTTCGTAGTGACATTCGATTTTTTGCCTTTTGGCTTGTACGTAAGCTAGGTCAAGCTCGTCATCTGAGAAGTTTCCGTGCTCCTCTTTTGTCGGCGGTGGGGGGCTACGCCAGTGTGTTTTCAGGAAGCAGTCACTAGCAACATATTTCGCGAGAAGTTCTGCTTCTCTATAGCGAGCTTCTTTTAAGTAGTTTTTCAAGCTGGATAAAAGGTATTCCTGGCCTTCTTTGGTTACTAAGGTCTGAGGCATTGGCTCACCACTCACATAGGCTATTCTAATTGAGTGCAGACTTCGGAAGGAATTATCATCAATAAAGTGTATCTGTGATGCCGCAGGGAGTTGAGAGCGCAGGGCGTCTGATACCTTATAGATACATCCGGCATCGAGTATTGTGCAAATTCTAGCTATCCACTGGCTCTTTTGATCTTCTGGTACGGTCTTTACTGTGCGAAGGTCGGGTAGCCACACATCGAGATTGCTGTCGACATTGAATGTAAAGGTGACAATCGCATTTGTTGCTGTGGAGCCAGTTGGAAATCTTAGTTTGCCGGAGTTTGATAACCTTTCTAAGGCTGATTCGATTGCCTCTGCGAAATCTTCTTCAACAGTAGGTAGTTCGTGTCTCGTGACAAATCTTCCATTTGTGTCGACCGCAGGAACGAAGGCCACCGACTGAAGCAGTTCAACTCTTTGGTTTTGATCAACTTTTAGAACTACCTGTTGTTTGCCTGGTACGTTTGATTTCCATTCGTCGGCTAGAGCTCTGCTGAATTCTATTGTCCAGGCATCCCAGCTGTTAGGAGTGGTTTTGGGGATGTATAGATGACTTTGCTCAACGCTTTCGCGCATTACAAATGGATGGTTGCGAACGCCCTTAATTCTTTCCATCTGCGGCAAGGTTTCATGGCTGAGGTAAAGATGATCTCCCAGAGTCAAGAAGTGCGGCCCTGAAGGCCGTTTCGTGCAAAAAGTGTGGTCTGTCTCATCGGAGCTCACTTCGAGAAAGGATACAGTGCCAGGAATTGTGAGAGTGTTCCTTGGGCTGATCAGTGTATTTGATTTTTCTGCGGCAATTGCTTTCGGTAGCTCGGAGTTTGTCTGCGCATCGTCCTTTGCCGAGGTTCTCAAAGGGCATAATGTGGCTAGCTGTAAGGCAAGAACTAGGCTCATGCCGAATATTGAGGACACCTGTGACGCTTGAGAAGTATGGCGTTTTTTCATTCGTCTAAAATCTCATAGCAATAGCGCATCCTAAATTATTGTAGCCGCTACGCTTGGAAGTTATTGCTATCTACTTCCCGCCGTAGCCAGCTTCTTTCTTCAGTTTTTCAAGATCTGGTTTCTTGAGATCGCCTTGGCTAGCATCAAAGCGGGCAGCCATGTATACGTGGCCAAGATTGGTTGCTTCTGCCACCATGAATTTCGAGCGATCTAGTCTTTCTGCTGGTGGGTCCTGCGGAGCAAGGCTTAGGCCCCGTGTTCTCACCTCAAATGATTGTTTTTCAATGGCAAATTTACCATCCTTATTCGCGGCCCAAATTGCGTCCATTTTAGCTTGAGCAATATATAAGTTTGAATCTTTGACACCTAGGCCAATGATGCCAGAAAGGTCTTGCTGCACTTTCTTTTCATAGGCGGGAAACTCAATTGGCCCCTGTTTGCCTTCAGTTTGTAGGGCTTTTGTAATCATCTTCTGGGCGTAGGTGTTGTAGTCCATGCCAGCCGGTAAGTTGCCAGGATCGGCAATAGCAAAGGTTCTTGCGCCGCTTGAGTCTTTGTGGATTTCAAAAACTTTGACTCCGTCTACCTGGTACACGGTGCCCTGCTTATAAATGCTGTCTGCCTTGCCATCAGGACGATTTGGGTTTTGTACGACATTGCCCTTCTCGTCTTTTATCTCCGTGTCTTTGGCTTTGGCGCTCCACGTATCGCTTTTGGCAATACTTCCGGCCAGGTAAAGACTGTCGGGGCGGCCACTGTCTTCTAGTTTTGTGCCTACTGCGTCATTGACTATTTTGGCGCCACCAACACCTTTGGCGGCCATTGCTTTGATTTCCAAGCCAGGTGGCAGCTGGTCAAGATTGGCAGCGGCTTCCGGCATAGCTTTCGACCACCATTTTTGCTCGGTAGTTTTTGCATCCCATTTGCCGCTTGATAGCAGATCGACTCCGAGCTTTTCTTTCAGTGCAGTAAAGGCCACAGCTGATACATCTACGCTATAGGGTTCTTTGGTGAACTCACCAGTACGCTTACTGTCGCCCTGAGGCTGCTGGCCCTCGGCCTTATCAGTAAGCTTAGCGCCAGGACCGCTAATCTCTTGAAGTTTTCCGGCATTTATCTTGTCTAAGGCAGTATTGTCAACTTCGCCTTTTGGAGCTTTTGTGGCGGTAGCGTCGTTTTTTGATTCTGCCATCTCGTCTCTCCATTTGCTCTAGCCAGATTGCAGCATAGCGGACACCTCGTGAAAGTTTCTCGGTGCTTTAGATTCGTATCCTGTGGGGCTTTTTGCTATTCGGTAAGTTGCGGTAGAAGTAAACTGGCTCTGCCACCTTGTTTCCGTTTGTTCTTATCTTGCAAGCCCCACGAAATACTCACAGATTAGGCTTAAGCGGTGTTTGTAGGTCGAGGTTGCTCCCGTGTTTAGCAAAGCTACTTCTGTTGCGCTTCTGCTGCTGACTCTTGCTGCGGTTTCTTTTTCTGATGCTGAGGCCAGAGGTTTCGGACGTATGAGTGGTATGCGCATGAGTGGTATGCGTATGGGCGGCGGGATGAGCGGTTTGGGAATGGGCGCTTCAGGCCGTCTATTTCCAGGCACGCAGAGCAGAAAACCCTTACTCGAATGTGCCCCTGCGCGTTAACGTGAGCGATTACGTCAGAGATTATCGCTAGCTCTTTTCGGTAACTGTGGTTAAATTGATTAGTGGCTTGAGGAAAGAGAGAATCTCAGCAGCTCGACCTTGCCTTTGTACAATTTGCTGGAGCAGCCGAATATTTCTAAGTCATCTCCAATGCTATACAAGAAGCGTCTTTTGGTGTTCACGGTTTGCGCCGTCATGTTTTCTGGCGGTGCTGCCTTAGCCGAGCGGCCAAAATACAGCGGTGTTGTAAAATTTACTGCTCCGTCAGTAACAGGTTTGCATAGCGGTAAAGAATTGCCAGGACCCACGACACCGGTGCCAGACCTGGATGAGAACATGAATCAGTGCGCTGGCACTGTTCAGCATTATCGCCTTCCTGCAATTGGCTATACTCCCCCGCCTCCGTCTAACGACAGTCGAGCTGGTAAGCTTCTATACGTTAAGCGCAATTGTGCCAGCTGTCACCAGGCGGAGAACAAAGGCGGTACCTTGGGCCCACCTCTTGATGGCATTGGCGGTGCCCGCGGAGAACAGTTCATTACCGCTCACCTTTTAGATCCTGAAAAACAGATGCTTGAGTTTCCCGATTTATTTGGTGGTAGATCAAATATAATGCCGCATTTAGGCATCAAGTTGAGTGAGGCTAAGCTGATTACGGCTTATCTGCTTACTTTGCCTGAGCCGCAGAACGGTTTTCTTGTTAGTGCACATCCTAAAATGGAAGCGCCCAGCAAAGAGCATTCTGGGGAAAAGATAGTTGCTGAACCTCCTACTGTAAATGGTGCCACTGCTAATGGTGCTGCTTCTATAAGTAAGGGCCGCGCTTTGTTTCTCAGTCGCGGTTGTGCTGCTTGCCACACAGTGGACGGTGAGCCAAGTCGGTTTGGTCCGAGGCTTGATGGAATTTCGTCGCGTCGCACCCGGCTGGAGTTAGAGGAAGCCTTGAGAAGTGGCTACGACGAACCTGAGATGATTCGCACACTGCATCTATCTAGCGCAGAAATGCAAAATATAATTGATTTTCTCAACAGCCTTCCGAGTGTAAAACTGGAAAAAGCCAGTTCGCACAAACCCAGTGTGCACAAAACCAGGTCGCACAAAGCTGGGTCGAGCAGAGCCGGAGCTGTAAGAAAGAAACAAAATTGAAGAACTTGAACTTGAATCGTTTAGTGTCGAAGTATGCTCCGCTGTTTCTCGCTTATTTGTTCTTCTATCTAATTTTATTGTTGGCCGTTGCTGGCGGCTATTTCTACAGCCAGGTCGATGAACTCAACTGGAATCCTTGGTTTAGAGCGAATTCTCCGGCGAAGAGGCTAGAGATGGAAAGATTGACGCTTCGGAGGGCCTTCTCAGAGGTTGTTCTAAGAGAGTTCAGTCGGAGTTGGTACTGTCCTTTAGTCCTAATTCTCGCGACTGTTTGGATAGTTGAGAGCCTCCCAGATCGTAGAGAGAAGCAGCCTTAGAGTATTGTTCTCAACATATATGGTGAGCTGCTGGAGAAAATGAAAAGGACAGCCGAAGCAAAGTAATTTCGTTGCCTAAATCTAGTTCAGTATTTCGAGCCCATGTTTTTTTGCGACGTTTAGAAGTTTCAGGGCGGCGCCTTGCGGCTTTGTTGCTCCTGACTCCCATTTTTCTACGGTGCTTTCACTGGTGTTTAGATAGCGGGCAAAAACAGGTTGGCTGATATGGTAGCTTTCGCGCAGTGCCTTGATTTGCTTCGGGCCTAGCTCCTCAGGCACGGCAAGGCAGCTTTCATCAAAGTGACGCATAGTTTCTTTGGTCACAATGCCTACTCTATGCATGTCGGATACTGCACTGTGTATTGCTTCGAAAGCATCGCTTTTAAATTTTTTCGCCATGGCAAATTCGACTTCCTAATGCTGGGTGTCCAAAAACTTCCCGACGACGTTGCCTTCTTCGCTGCCGTCTGGACGCAAGATAGTCCAATCGACCACATCTTTTTCTAGCACTAGTAGGGGTTCGCCCCGTTTGTAATTATTCAGTTTCACTTCGCTGTTTAAAGTGCCTTCGATTTGATCATCGTGCCAGCTAACCACTGTGACAAAGACTTGTTCCATCTTTTTGCCTTCAGTGTCATGAAGCCGCGTGGTTACCGACAGTGACTGACCAGCAGGCAGTCCTTTTAGATAGCGTGCTTTGACTGCTGGAAGGGTTTTGCGAGCAGCCTCCACATATGGTGCCAGGATGGCGTCCATATGGTCTCTGCGGTCCTGCACAATTCGATCTGGTGGAGGGCTGCCAATTGGGCGGAAACCTAGTGTTGTTGCTGTTTCTAGTTTTGTGGCGTCAGAGCCAACTGCTTCTTCCGCTGCTTTTGAATTAGGGGTGGGGCCTGCTCCCGGAATGGCAATGACGGTTCGACCCGAAGGCGCACCAACCGCTGAAAGTCTCAGCTCCGTCACGGCTTCTTTCATCTTCTTCTGGGCAAACAGTGCTGTGCCTTTGATTCTATGGGCGTCTCTAGCGGCGCCCTCCGGTAGGTGCTCGCCTTTGTATTGAAGAATCTTGTCGGCATCGGCAATGGCCAAATCATATTGCCTGGCAGCAAGATAGGCTTGGCCGCGCATGCCCAGGGCAAGCAGTGCCAGGGTTGTATCTTTCTCTAATTCGATAGTGTGAGTAAAATCGACTATGGCAGCTGCAGAGTTTGCCAGTTGTAGCTCAGCTAAGGCTTTGAATAGATAGGAGCTGCTGTCGTCTTGCTTCAGCTCAACGGCTTTTGTCAGGTCTTTTAAGGCATTTTCTGGTTGTCGCGTCACGCAATAATGCATGCCCCGAAGCGCGTAAGCTCGTTCGAGTTTTCCATCGAGTTTGATTGCTTCATTGCAATCCAAAAGAGCACCAGCAGCGTCTTTTAAATTGAAACGTACTGTGGCTCGCAAGGCAAGAGCGTAGGCATCTGGTCGTTTTTTGATCACTCGATCTAGCTCTTCTTTGAAGGCATTGAGGCGAGTTTCGTCAACAGGGCCTTTATTTAGTTGGTTGTCTATAAGCTCAAGCGCCTTCTTATTTTCAGAGGCGTGCGCTGGTATCTGAGCCACACCAAGCCAACAGAAGCTGATCAAACTTGAGGCTTGGGCTAAGACTATTAGGTCGCGCCCCATAGCACGGGTACTGTTGCACAAGTGGTAAGTCTTTGCTGCATGCGCCTTATTCACTTTTCACCCTTCAATCTTTCGCAGCTATTTGCGGTGGGCTTGTCTTACCCTTTTTGCTTAGCATCATGATGATGAACAGTACACCAATCAAATAATATTTTTGCTCTGAGAATAATTGATAGCCTGTTTGAATCATGGCACCGGGCACGCTCAATAGATGAGCTATTAACATGGCTGTGATCCAGAGCGCGGCATTTAGTGGCTCAACGAACCACAACAGTCCAAATACTATCCAGATGCCAAATTGGCCAAAGCGATTCATGGCTTCTTGCGCGCCGCGGGGCAGCCAGGGCTCGATCACGCCGTAGCCGTCGAGGGGCGGAATGGGCAGTGAGTTGAGAATCAGGCAGACGATTTGTAAAAGCACAAGCAGGGCTAGCGCTGGCCAGAGGCCGTAGTCGGAACTTGGTTTGACGAAGCCGAGCATGAACGGTGAGGCATAGACAAAAATCATGACTGCGCTACCAAACGGTCCCGCTGCTGATACTGCTGAGTGCCAACATTTATTACGCAACTTGCTTCGGTCTATGTACACCGCCGCCCCAGGCAGAGCGATGCCGCCCAGCATCAGCATGATAATTGGTATCACCAGTGTCAGGCCCGGGTCCGTATATTTGATAGGGTTGAGAGTTAAGTAGCCTTTGTCTTTGACTGATTTGTCGCCGCCAGCATAAGCCACCGCAGCATGGCAAAACTCGTGGATGCACAAAGCGAAAATCCAGCCGATACAAACTACTAACGATAAGCCCATTTTCTTTGCCTTTATTTGTTCAATCTAAACATTAGCATAGCCTGTTGCGAAGACTTAGGTCAGTGCGACATTTATAGTTTTGACTGCTTGGCCTTGGTCGGTCTCTCTTTGCCGATGTTTAGCATGTCGCCGAATTCATCGATAGAGCCTGACATACCTTTGAATTTAAAGCTGCTATCAATTGTTTTCAGTGCTTTGTAGTTTTTGGGTAATTCAAATGTCGAAGCTGGTATCGATTCGTTTCTTACTACCTTCTTCGTGCGTATAAACCAATGTGGTTCGTTTGTTTCTTTGATTTTTCCAATGCAGTTTATTAAGAGTCCATCGAGTTTTACGCAATTGAATAACTGGCATTGAATTGCTGTTACCTGTGGTGCCTTTGATAACTGGTATGAGTCTACGAAGTAGTTGCTCACTTCTCTCGGCTTCTCTGTTTGGAATATGGCCGTCGTAACTTTTTCACCAGGGAAAGTATATTGATACGAGGGCACATTGACTCCTCTTAGCGTAATTGCTTTCTTTGCGATTGGTTTTTCAAGAGTGCACTCATCCGTTGCGCCCACTGTAGAGGTGTTGAACTGCTGCCACTTTGAGGGTTTGACGAAGCCCATTTCTTTCGTGTCAGGTCTGAAAACGCAGATGTTAAAGTCTGGGGCTTTGGCAATGGCCGAGAAAGAGCACGATGCAATATCAATGCGTATGGCTTGGTCGGTGACTGTGCAGTTTATTGGGCCGCCGTTGCTTGATTCTTGAAATACTATCCAGCCTTTATAGGAATTTTCTTTTTTTGCTTCTTTAGCTACAGGAGCGGCCCAAGATGGCAGGCCCGCGACTAAAGCTAGGCCTAAGCTGAATACCAATCCGGGTGTGGTGTAGAGTGTTAAACCTAAAAGTTGGCTGAAGAGAGTTGCTTTCAGTAAGTATAAGTTGAGCGGTTTAGTCTCGGCAGATTTCAATTGCAAATGTTTCCTGTTGACTTAGCAGTTATGTGACTAGCTTCTTATTTGACTAGCGTTTTATTTGATTAACTTCTTGCGGCTGCGCACCACCCACTCGTTGTCTCTAATAATTGCTGCGGTGGCTTTGTCTATTTTGTAGAGTTGGTAGATGATGGTATCAATTTCTAGCTGTATTTTCCTTTCAGTTTCAACTATTTCCGTGCTGTTTATGCCTTCCGCATTGTCGTGCCAGTGGCGCATTAAGGATACTGCTTCTTTGACTAAGTCGGCCACGTGGGCGCATATTTCTGCTGTTGGTGCGTTGAACGGTAAGCGGCGCAAGTCGCCAATTTGAAAATTGATTGTTGGATTTAGCACCCCTAATAAGTAGATGGCTAGAGATGAGTTGAGGAAGCCGAGCAAGTAATGATGGTCAATGTTATTTGAGAAGATTGCAGAGCTAGCGATATCGAATATTGAGTTTTCGCTCAATAGGCGCGCTTTGAAGCCGGTAGTGCCGATATAAGAGTAGGTGAGGCCGGGCTTGAAATAGTATTCTTCGCCAGGCAAGGCCCTTGATTGGCCTCGTTCTTTGCGATATTGGCGAATGCTATCGCCGTTGTCTGGCCAAAATAGACGGTAGCTGGTTTGGTGATACCACTTTTGTCCGCCGCCTTTATCGTAGGGCACATAGAGATGCTTTTCGCTTTCGCTCAGCTGAGAATCTAGTTTGACAAATTTCTTGTTGTTACAGGTGAATAGTCCGTTGACGATGGCAATACCGTCAATGTCGCTTAGAGGTGGAAGTTTTTTGAAGCAATTTGCTAGAGCTGCAGGGCAGTCGAAGGCAAAGGGATTGCCGCTGATTGCTGCCATTGTGTCTAAAGCTGTATCTTCGGCAATTAGGCTCGTGCTGAGACTTCTGTTTTCCATGCGGCCGACGCGGATGGTGCGCCAGGGCAGATCTTGCTCACTTTCTTTACGCTCTAAAGTTAGAATGGCGCTGTTAACTTTTTCTCCCGGGCAGGCGCTGAAGCTTCCTAAGCCTAGCGTCAGGCATGAGCTGATATGACAGTCTTCTAGTAGTTTGAGGCGGAAGGCCCTGTAGCGTTGAACCGAGAGAAAGCTCTGCTGCACAATCATTGACAGCTTACCGCTCGGTGAGAGCACTCTTGTTGCCAGCTCTATGAAAGCGGTGTAAAGGTCGCCAGCGCTATCAGGATAATTTCGCTTGAGGAAAGTAGCCATGGTATCGCCCATGATGCGAGTGCTGAGATAGGGCGGATTCATTACGATTTTGTTGTAAGTAGTATTGCTCAGCTTGGGAGCGGCTTTGCCTTGAAGATCAAACCAGTCTTCTGAGTCTTCTGGTTCTTCTCTTTCTCCTGAGTCATCTGCGTCTTTTGCCTTGACCTGAGTACTATTTCTGTGTAAGCCAAGGTTGAGGCTTCCTGCTGAAGATTTGCTGAGAAATAGGCGAGGCAAAGGTAGTTCGCAGTGTGATTGATTTAGCGATCGGCTCTGCCCCTCTAGGTGATCCCGGGCGAAAAGATAGAAAGCAAATCCGCATAGCTGCAATAATTTGCGGTCTACATCTAGGCCGGTGATTACTTCAGTAAACAGTTTTTCTAGCTGCTCTATGTCTGCGCCTGGGTCTATGCCTGAGTCTGAGTCTTGGTCTGCGCGTGCACGCGATAACCACAACTGAGCCGCTGGAATGAGCAAGTGTCCAGCTCCACAGGCGGGGTCCAAAAGGCGAGCTGGTGCTCTGTTGTCTGATTCAAAAACTTCGGCTGCCAGGTGTTGGGCGATGTTTTCGGGGGTAAAGACCTGAGTGCTCTGGCCAAATAATTCTTGAGCCCATCCTGTCGATAAGGTGCTCTGCCCGATTGCTCTTACTTCATGCAGCCAGGGCGAGTTCGTTTTGGTGCTGCTTCGTTTCGACCCTTCCGGGCTGCCCTTCTTCTTTATGCACTCGCCCAGTGTCTGGCCTACCCAATTTGTTAGTTCCTCTGGCGAACCGGGCCAGTCTAAGGTGTCGAGGGCAAGCGGAGAAGTCAAGGTTTCGGCGAAGGCGGAGCTATCTTTTTGACTTCCTTTTATCTGTGATTCTGGTTCCTGCTCGTTGAAGTAGTTTGCTCTGAAATAATTGAACAGAGCGGTGCTCAGCTCGGATTTATTAAATGGCCCGGGAAAAAGATTGCGCTCGGCCAGATTAATGTGGGCGATTATTTTGACGGCTAAATGAAGGCTTTCGTCGCTTTGCTTCGGTGATTTATCGGCCAGCCTTTTTGCTAGTTTTCGCAAAAATGCCAGATTAAACTCTGAAAGGCTCTTGTGCTGCCCTTCTTCGTTTAATTTTGGGAGCAAATTTTGTAAGTTTGCCAAGAGCTAAACACCTTTGCTGGGGCAACACCATGAAGATAAGGCTATTATTTGCCCAGGGATTGATGTCATTTGGTGTATAAAACTTGAAAGTTCATACTTAATTTGGGGATCAGGTCATGGGTAAGGCAGGTCTTGAGGACATAGTAGCCGCGTCGTCGGCAATCTGTGCTGTCGATGGTACGGAAGGTAGACTTATCTACCACGGTTACGATATTCACGATCTCGCTGAACATTCAACCTTTGAAGAAACCATTTATTTGCTCTGGTACGGCCGCTTGCCCACCAAGAGCGAACTTGAAACTTTGAGCAAAGGCTTGCGCACCAATCGTAGCTTGCCTGCTGACGTGGTCAAGGCCATGAAGCAAATGCCCAAAGAGGCTTTGCCGATGGAAGTTTTGAGAACAACCGTTTCAATGCTTTCAATGTACGACGCTGATGCTGAAGACAATGTGCGCGAAGCTAATATTCGCAAGGCCATTCGCCTCACTGCTCAGATTCCCACAATTGTTGCCTACTGGGATTTGATCAGAAACAACAAAGAAGTTGTTGCGCCTAAAGAAGACAATTCACTGGCTGCCAATTTCCTTTATATGCTCAGCGGCGGCAAAGAGCCAAATGAAGTGAGCGTTAAGTCTCTCGACATTGCCCTGATTTTGCATGCTGACCACGAATTAAATGCTTCCACATTCGCTGCTCGTGTTGCTGCTGCAACCTTGACAGACATGCATTCGGCCATCGTTGCCGGTATCTGTGCCTTGAAGGGGCCGCTACACGGCGGTGCCAACCAAGAAGTAATCAAAATGCTGCTTGAGATGGGCACTCTCGATAACGTTGAAGCTCACCTCGACAAAATGTTTGAGCGTCATGAAAAAGTCATGGGCTTCGGTCACCGCGTGTACAAGACTGAAGATCCAAGAGCTTCTCACTTGCGCAAGATGTCTCAAGAACTTGGTAAGCGCGCTGGCGATACCAAGTGGTTTGATATGTCCTACAAGATTGAGCAGATTGTTAAAGCTGACAAGGGCTTAAATCCTAACGTTGACTTCTACTCGGCGTCGGTCTACTACATGCTCGGTATTCCAAACGACTTGTACACACCAATCTTTGCCATCAGCCGTATGTCTGGTTGGGCTGCTCACGTACTTGAGCAATATGCTAACAACCGCTTGATTCGCCCTCGCGCTGAGTACATCGGCGAGATGGACCTCAAGTACGTTGAAATCGACAAGCGTCAAGTTCCAGCTCTGAGCGATAGCGCTAAGTAACTAGTGCTAATTAGCTAGCGCTGCTACTCGTTGGCTCGTGCTTGGTAAGAATGAAATACTTGTTCTAGATAATTCTCCGGAGCTGATTCGTCGCCTGTGGAGCCTAGCTTTTCATGGAAATATTTAGCTAGCTTTTGCGCTACCAGTGGGCGGTAGGCCTTTGCTAATGACTTGCGGCGCTTAAGGAAGTCTACGATTAGGTCGTATTCGCCTGGGGTCACTCGACCGATATCGAGCAGGTCGGATGAACCGGCTGGGGCTGCCAGTAGTAACTGGGTGGTGGAGATGTCTGGTTTGTGTTCACGAATGACAATTGTTCCGGCAGCCATGTCACCCAGGCGCCTTTCATTCTTGTCGAAAAGCATTACTAATAGGCCGAGGAAGAGAATTTGGTCTACCATGCGAATGAGGTTGCGAATGATCGCTCCCGCCCAGCCGATTGGTTGACCGTTCGCTTCAATTACTCTGATTTCGGCTACTTTTTTGCCGGGAGTTTGGCCCTGCCAGATCGCTTCAAACACTATAAAGTAGCAATTGAGCTGGATGAAGATGACGAATATTGAGATCATCGCCAGGACGCCGTACCAGATGTTTTTGCTCTGGGCGTCGAGGGGCGAAGTCGAGATTAGAAAACCGGTGATTAGGGCGACTATGATGACAATGAAGGCCGTTAGCAGGTTGATTAAGCTGTCTACCAGTTGGGCCAGGAGGCGATTGCCAAGGCCGGCGATTTCCAGGTGTAGATCGACATTTTCAGGGGTAGAGATAGAGTAGTCGGGCTGTTGCATTAGCTGGCAATTACCATATAAAGGGTCTGTCTAACGAATGAATGTAGAGCGCTGGCTCAAGAGCAAAAGGTTGTCATGGCAACAGCTTGAAGATTTGCTCAAGGTCGTTGATAAACGAGGCTTGAAAGCTCTTGACCGGCAGCAGCTGAGAGAACTGGGCCGCTTGTATCGCGCTACTTCGGCGGATTTGTCAAGGGCACGGGCTCTGAAGTTGAGCAATGAAGTGCAGGTCTATTTAAATAACCTCGTGGTAAAAGCTCACAACCAAGTCTATCAAACTCATGATGACCGATTGGGCAGCTTATGGCGCTTTCTCTACCGTGGCTTCCCCCAGCTGGTTCAGCAGAATATTGTTTATGTGACAGTGGCCTTCATGCTGTTCATTATTCCCTGCGCCGGCTGCTATTTCGAGGCCGTTAAGGATGTTCATTTTGGACAGATGGAAGTCAGCCCTGGGCGGGCCCTGGTTTCTGACGACCTCTGGCATATGATTGAGAATAAAAGGCTGTGGACCGATTCGATTCAAGATAACGGCCCTGCCATCTCCAGTCTGATTGCCACCAATAATATTCGCGTGGCCATTTCTGCTTTCGTCCTTGGTATCAGTTTTGGTTTAGGAACAGTTGTTGTTCTTATTAGTAATGGTATGAGTATCGGCACCATATTTGGTGTGTGTCAAGACTATGGCATGGCCATGCGTTTATTAGCCTTTGTCGCTGGTCATGGTGTGCTTGAGCTGAGCGCAATTTTTATCAGCGGTGGCGCGGGGCTGCTGCTTGGTAAGTCTTTGATGTTTCCGGGGCAGTTCAGCCGCTCAGACTCGCTTCGACGTACTGCTAAGCCTGCCATGCAGCTCTTTGCGGGTTGCGTGCTCTTGCTGCTAATTGCTGGAGCTATTGAGGGTTTTGTTTCTCCTCGCACCGATATTAGTGCTCAGACTAAATATCTCGTGAGCCTGGCCACTGCCATTTTGTTGTTAGTTTATCTTTTTGCGCCGCGAACTATTTCTAAGTCGGCCAGAGGCGCGCCTGAGTAGCTTGAGACTTATGTAGTACACTCTTACAATTCCTCAAAGGTAGATTATGGACGAGCAAGGCTTTTGGTATATCATCGCCACTTCAATAGAAGAGGCTGACGGCGATAGAGATGTTCAGCTTGCCAAGCTGAAAGAGATATTGCACCAAGCGCCAGACGAAGACATTATTGCCTTTCAGGAAATGGTCGATCATATGATGGACCGTGCCTATCGCTGGGAGCTCTGGGGAGCTGCTCACGTTATTAATGGTGGCCTCGCCGATGATGGCTTTGAGTATTTTAGAGCCGGGCTAATCATGGCAGGCAAAGAGACTTATGAAGCGGCTTTGGCCGAGCCAGATTCGTTGGCCTATGTAGATGATATTGATGATTGCGAAGAGTTTCTCTTCCTCGCTTGCGAAGTTTATGAAGAGCGTAACAATGATGGTGCCATTTACGATCGCTTCCGTGAAGAGAGCTTAGTCACCCCCGATGGTGAACCTTTTGATGTCGAAGACAAGAATTATTTTCGCGCTCAATATCCCCGTCTCTGGGAAAAATATTGCGAAGAAGAGCCTGCCTAGTCAGCATTAGCTACTAGTGGTGGCTTTCATTAAAAGTTTTCGGCAGCAGCTTGTTGGTGCTCGACATATGGCAATGCTAAGTTAGAATAGCGGTGGCTCATCTGGTGCCACAAGAATTTGTCGAAGTTTGTCGACTTGCCAAAGCTGAAAATTGGTTGGCAATTTAAATCAACACCAGATATGATGCCTGTATATCTTCTGTATATTCCTGGCAAAGGGGTAACGAATGGCTTTAGAGGCCCCCGAGAAAACTAAAGACGCTGCTGCGCTACAAAAGACTACGCGTGGCTTTAGTATTGCTAGCTTGGCGCGTTTGGCCACGGTTAAGCGCTTTGTTTCTGTGCTCAAGCATAAACCGACCAAGAAAATTTCTGTGCGCAGACGTAAGCGCAAGTTACCCCCCGGTCAGAGGCTCTTGCGTGCCGTAGCTGTAGCTATGCTTTTGGCCGTTGGTCAAGGGCTTATCCATCCCCTCACCAGTCCTTGTGAGAGTACTACTGGCGGTGCTCAACCGCTGGTGCCTTTGGCTGCTCCCTTTGCTATGACCACTCCTTTAGTAAACCTTCGCGATAACGTGCAGACTGTTTGCCAGATTAAGAAGCTTACCCCTGGTGTGTTTGCCATAGATCCAGCAACGGGCGCATACCTCGATTACAATGGCAATAATTCTTTCTCTGCCGCCAGCATGATCAAGGTGCCTGTTCTTGTGGCGCTTTTGAATGCCATCGATAGTGGTGACATTGATCCCAATCAAATTATGAGCATTAAGCCGCACCATGTGGCTGGTGGCTCAGGTCACTTGCAGTGGCGTCCGCTTGGCACCAAGCTTCCCTTGCTTGATGTGGCTGAGCTGATGATTATCATTTCTGATAACACCGCTACAAACATGATTATTGACTTGCTCGGTGGCAAGGCGGTGGTCAACAAAAAGTTTGCTAAGTGGGGTTTGAAAAATACGGTTATTAATGCACCGTTGGCCGATCTCGAGGGCACCAATAAGACCAGCCCCTACGATCTTGTTTACTTGTTGGCCCGTGTTGAACGCGGTGAGTTGATGTCCGATCTCTGGCGCAATCGTATGCGCGCCATTATGGCAAGAACTAAAACTCGAACACTAATAAACCAGGGCATCCCTCCTGGCGCTAAGCTGGCCCATAAGACCGGCGATATCGGTTCGATGGTTGGTGATACTGGCGTTATTACCACGCCAGATGGCCATAAATTGATTATGGCAATGCAAGTGCAGCGGCCCCATAACGATCGCCGCGCCAATGAATTGATTCGCAAGGTTACCGGAATTGTATATACCGGCTTTGAAAAGACTAGACCAACTCTTGAGGCTCAGGCTAAAGCCGTGAAGCCCAATCCGGCCAAGTTAGATTTGACCAAGCCTCTAGTAGGAACTCCGGCGCCAGGCAGCGGTTCTTCTTCTTCTTCAGTTGGCTCTTCTGGGGCGTCTGGATCTGACACCCTACAGCCGACTACTGGTTCTTCAGCCTCGCACTGAGTGCTATCCCTGGGAATGAGACGAAAAAAAAGAGGCAGTGATGCCTCTTTTTTATTGACTTAATCGTGTCGATTTACTTGTTACAACATTCTTGCTTACTCGAAGCGTCCACCAGACAGAAGAGGGCTCGATAGACCGCTAGGCATCGCACCTTGTGGTGCCATATTCTGCAGTGGCATAGCGCTTGGCGCGACATTAATCAAAGGATTTTGACCAAGGGGTTGGCTGAGGCTGCCATGTCTTTTCACTTGACCAAGCAAGCGTTGACCGTTTCTGACAATTTGTTGTGATTCGGTAACCCGAACAGCTAGACCTTGAAGATCGCCTTCCATGCGAGTCAATACTTGCTCGGCATAGTGATCGGCCCCTTCGCGGATCTTGGCTGCGTCTTCGTCAGCTTCTAGTCTGATGCGCTCGGCTTCAGCGAGAGCTTCGCGGCGCATTTGTTCAACTTCTTGAACAACTTGCTTGCGAATACGCTCAACTTCAGCTTGCACAGCTTTGAGCAGTTCCGACTCGTGTAGCATGGTTTCTGCTTGGCGGCGAGCGGTGGTGATGATTTGTTCAGAGCGACGCTGCGACTCTGCAATTATTTCGTCTCTCTGTTGGAGAACGTCGGCTGCTTCACGCAGTTCTTCGGGTAGGCGTGCCCGTGCTTTGTCTAGCACGTCAAGGAAATCATCAGCATTGATGAATTTAAACTTGTAGACACCGGCCGCATCATCAATTAGATGCTCAAGCAAATCTAGGTGCTTATAGATCGTAGTTTGCTTGAAGGTGTTGGCTGCCTGGGCTGTCGGTGCAGTGATCATGGTCATTGTTGGTAGATACCCCTGCTGAAATGCTCTTTAAGGTGATCATTCACAGTACGTGGAACGAATTGCGATACGTCTCCGCCCATGCGGGCGATTTCTTTCACAGTTGAGGAGCTAATAAAAGAATACTCGGCTTTTGTCATCAGAAAAATAGTTTCTAGTTCAGGTAGAAGTTGCTTATTTGCTTGGGCCATACCTAGTTCTGCTTCGAAGTCGGAAATGGCTCGTAGGCCGCGAATGAGAATAGTTACCCCATTATCCTTCGCATAATTAACTGTCAGTCCTTGAAACTCTCCTACTGTGACTCCTTTGAGTTCTTTTACTACTTCCGTAATAAGGCTCTTTCGTACATCCACTGGCAATAAGGGAGATTTTCCCGGATTACCAACCACCGCCATAATCACTTCATCGAAGAGTTTGCTCGCTCGCTGAACGATATCTAAGTGGCCCAAGGTCATCGGATCAAACGAACCTGGATAGATTGCTCTAACCAACCCGATTGCTCCTCCTTTCTTTCCGCTATTTGCGGTCATTCAGTAGTTCCAAGTGTGGATGCCCCGAGGACGCCAGTCCAAAGAGACCTTGTCAACGGAACGATAATAACACGACCATCCTTGAAAACCCACTATGTAAATGGATAAGTTGCTAATGTTCAGGGGATTTACCGGTGGTAGCAGGCGCATATACAGCGGGCCTCGGGAGGGATATGCGTTGGCCGTTTCAGTGTCTTGGGCCAGTTTTTGTTTAGCCCAATACTTCGCTTGAAGTGGCCTGGCTATCCTTTACATTTTCGCTATCGGCTTTGGTTTCTGTTTTGCCGCTAGCGCTGGCATTATTCCCTACACTATTGGCCCCGTTGCCGTTCTCGCTATCTGAACCGACCCGGGCAAGTTTGACGGCTGGATCTATATAGAAAGGAATAAAGAAGCTGAAGGTTGATCCCTCGCCCAAAGATGAAGCAACTGTAATGCGACCTTCGTGTTTTTCTAGAATCTTGGTGACGATGGTCAAGCCTAAGCCGGTGCCCTTAATAGTGTGGACCTTCTTCTCTACTCTGAAGAAGCGGTCAAAGATATGCTCTAGAGAGTCTTCGGGAATGCCGATGCCGGTGTCTTTAATATGTACGGCAATTTCTTTGTCGGTTACGCCTAGAATCACTGAGACTTTTCCGCCTTCAGGAGTGTATTTGATACCGTTGGAGATCAAGTTGATGATTACTCGTTCAATTGATTCTTGGTTAAGGATGGCCAGCGGCATATTGGCATAAGGCACTAGTTCAAGCTCAATGCCGCGGTCGCGGGCCATGAGGTTGAGTGAGCGCACGGCCGATTCACAGGCGCGGTGAATGTCCATCGGCACCATTTCCATATCGCGCTCGGCTTCTTCAAATTTGGAGAGTTCGAGCACGTCATTGACCAGGTGCATCAAGCGGTCTGCCTCGTTGTCGATGATTTCGAGAAATTCTCTGTGAATTTCGGGATCAAGTTTTTCGCCGTGGTTGCAGAGTGTATCTACATAGCTCTTAATCGATGTAATTGGTGTGCGCAGTTCGTGGCTGACATTGCTCATGAACTCTGCTTTCATGCGCTCTAGCTCAGCTTGCTTGGTGTTGTCTTGCATGATCATTACTGAGCCAAGAAATTCTTTGTTGAGAATAATTGGGGCAATGTGCAGGCGCACTGTGAGCTCGCCTAATTGAATTTGTTCGACGATGGGCTCTAAGGCACCAGGGGCGATAGTGGTATCAGTAAAGGCTTGCACTACCTGACAAATTTGTGGTTGGTCGGGCCCTTCAGTACAGACTACAAGTGGCTTGCCCACAAGGTCTTTGGCGTCTTTATCGAAAATTTCAGTGGCGGCGCGGTTAACAATTTGTACTTTGTTATCGCGATCGCACACCACAACTCCGTCGGCGATCGACATCAGAACTAGTTCTAGCTTGTTGCGTTCCGAAATAAATTTGTTACGCTCAGCCATTAAGCTGTCGACGTTCTGTTTATCGTAGAGCTGTAGCCGATTAGACATGTAGTTGAAGGCGTTGACGAGCTGGTCTATTTCTTTGCCGGCCCGTTGCACTTTTATGACGTGGCCGAAGTGCCCCGCGGCAATCTGGCTAGCGCCCTGAGACAGTGTGCGCAGCGGTCCATTAATCAAGGCATAGTTGGCCCAGACACCAAGGGCACCGAGAGCACCAACTAAACAGAAAATATTGATCAAGAAATTGGTGGTTTCTTGTTGTGTGCCAAGAATCGTAAACGCTTCGCTGTCGAGGCCAACCCAGCAAAGACCAAGATCTTTGTTGTTTTTGCGCATTGGCACAACAAAGTGAGTAATGGCGCGATAGCCTTTGGGGCTGAGCTTTTGGCCCGGAACGATGAAGTTTTCGGGATTGGTTTTGTAGTCTTTGTAATAGGGATAGATGTTTTTTAAATCTTGAGGCGAATTGGGATTTAGCAAAATATTGCCGGCCATATCCTCATATATAACGTAGGCGATTGCTCTAATTTTGCCGCGCTGAGTGAGAATGTAATATTTCAAACTCTTCAAATCGCCAGAGTTTGTCAGGGCTTCAGCGCCGCCCCGAGCCAGTGCTTGGGCAAAGCCCATGCCAAATTGCTCAACAGAGTCGTTAATTGATTCTTGGGCTCGTTGTAGCCAGAATCGGGCGGTGAAGGTTACTAGAGCGGCAATGCAAGCCAGGCCCATGAAGAGTAGCTGCTTTTGTGCCGGTACTTTGGCCCAGAGCACTCTCATCTTTGTAATTGTCTTGGTGGCCTTATTCATTAGAACCGCTTGCTTATAAGTATTAGAACTAGTGCAATTGTAGCCAAAACCGGCAATTTAGCTAGAGAGAGTGAGTTTGTGGGCAAAAGGGTTGGTTTAAAGTGCGGATGTCAAGGGAATAGTAATTTTGGGGCTGATTAGATACTGGGGCTTGGAGAGAGGGTGCAGGGTCAATCGTAATTAGATGAAAATTGCGGGAGATTTGACCTTGACTAGAAAAGTGATTGCTGGCGATGAAGTTTTGTTGAGCGGATGCAATGCATTCGCTGTTTCTGCTGTTTGCGAAAGAGAAGTGGCTGGCGGCAGCGAGAAGAGCGAAATCAACGCTAGCTCGAGCCCCCGCATATCTCGCTCTGGCATGCGGCCGGTGATCTCGTTAGCCGATGGTGTTGGGCCGAATGGTCTGCCCGGTGCCGACCAGTTAGTGCGTTCCCATATGAGTCTGGTTAAGCAGATTGCTCGGAAATACAGTCAGTATCAACCTGACAGTTTTGAAGATTTAGTACAGGTAGGCTCTATTGGTCTGCTCAAGGCCATCAAGTATTACGACCCTATGCGCACACGCTCAGCTAGTTTTCGCACTTTGGCCACTTGCTACGTGCGTGGCGAGATTCGTCATTATTTGCGCGATCACTGTTCACTAGTGCAGGTGCCCCGTCGTCTCACTGAGATGAATGCCCAGTTGAGTCAGCTGGAAGAGCGTCTTACGAAGACACTTGATCGTGCTCCCACTGTGGCCGAGCTGGCACAGCATTCTGGTTTTTCAGTTGAAGATATTCTTGAGGCGCAGCAGTCATGGGAAGCTCGCCTGCACTACGATTCCCTTGATTCTGGCGCTGATGAGGAAGAGCGAGATGATCGTCGCTCGCTCTGTGATGTTGTGCCAGACAAGCGTTGTCAAGATATGTTTAGTGCCTCAGAAGAGCGAGAAGTAATTGTTCAGGCCCTAAAGCGGCTTGGTGACAGAACAAGACAGATTGTTGAGTTTGTTTTCTTCTATGACCTTTCGCAAAAGGAAACAGCTTATGTTCTTGGTTTGTCTGAAATGGGTGTATCTAGAGCTGTTCACAGTGGCTTGAAGCGCTTGAAAGAGATCATTGGCAGTGAAATTCGCTAGGGTTTAATTGGCTTATCGAGCCGATTTGATTAAATTCTTGATTTCTAAGCCAAGGGTTGTTGACAATCGGTTAATCTCTGCTAACATTCTCCACTTGTGGCCTATGCTGCGAGTATTACTGCTTTTTATTGATGAGGGCTTACCTCATGTCCTTCTTACCAGACGAACTACCAGTCGCTTTAGACAAACTAGAAGATCACCTCCGGGCGATCTTGAAGATCAAGATTCGTGAGTTCGTTCATCTGAACCCGATTTTCAATTGCATCCCGTCTATTGATGTAGATGTTTACAACCGTGCTTTGACCGATACTGCAGCCAATGCAGCTCAAGAACAAGCTTTGCAGTCTGTTATTCCTGCTCATCCTTCTATGCAAGTCAAGAACGACGGACAAGCTGCTCAGCCTGTTATTGCTCTGCCTGAAGGCAAGCCACAGTCTTCGCTTGAGCCTATTAGCCGCAGCCAGTTCCGCCAGAATATTCTGGGCAATAGCCAAGTTTCTTCTCGCCCTCCTGCTGAAGTTACGCCCTCAGTGCCGCTCGCGAGCAAATCGTTCTTTGCTGGCTTTGACGTTGAGTGTCCCAATCAAAGCCGTCAACTGCCAACTCGGCGCCGTTACAGCCGCCGCTCGATAGTCTAAAGCACTAATTCTCAGTTCTCAAAGCGTCAGAAATTCTTCAAAATTTCTGACGCTTCTGGCACCATATTTAGTATCGTCTCTGGCCCTTTTCTTGGGGCTAAAAGTCGCCGTCGGCCACTTGTAGGCAGGTTATGCCTTCGTCTCGCCACATGGCCACAACCGAATTGCGGTCATCGAAAGACAAAATTGGATTGTAACCTTTGGCGCGAATCAGCTCTAGCAGCTCACGTTTGACGATGGTGTCTGCGCGCAGATCGCCTTCTTTGCGTAAATACAGCAAGCGGGGTTCAAACCATAGGTGATGTTGTTTTAGCCAGTTCTCAGTAACTTTTCGTAAGCCACTATTGCGAGCTGAGACATAAATAATGGGATAAGATGCCTGGGCTAAGGCGGTTATCACTTTGGCTACTGGTTCATGCAGGGTGTCTAGAGCAGCCAATTCTGGCGATAGAAACGACTTCCAGTCCTTTACTTCCCCATCTAAGAAGTGCCGGCGATGCTCACAGTCAGCCAGCGTTCCGTCAATATCAACCAATACGCAGTCATTAGCCAAGTAGATATTAGCTCGAAGTCTAATTTTTAGTTTTAACTGGTCGGGACGAGAGGAATCGAACCTCCGGCCTCACCCACCCCAAAGGTGCGCGCTACCCCTGCGCTACGTCCCGGTATCTTTTGAAAGAGATGGGGCAATTATACCGCAGACTATATTTCCTGTAATTGTCAGGGCCGCTTTTGACCATTTGCAGAGGCAATCACTGCTAAAATCCCTTAATAACTTATGACTTTCATTCGTTGCTATTTGAACCAATAGCGGACCGACTAGCTCAAGTCTCAAGTTATTGCCAAGATTTTGAACCTACGACCCATGGAGACCATCCCTACCCAGTGCAAATTGACGTAGCCCACCTATTTCCTTTCGAGCTGGATGAGTTTCAGCTTCTAGCAATGAAACACCTAGAGGAAGGCAAGAGCGTAGTTGTTTGCGCGCCGACCGGTTCAGGAAAAACAGTCGTAGCGGAATATGCTGTCGAGATGGCGCTGATGTCAAACAAGCGTTGCTATTACACAACGCCGCTTAAAGCTCTGTCGAACCAAAAGCTTTATGACTTGAAGCAAAAGTATGGCGATGAGAAAGTTGGTTTGCTCACTGGTGATCTTTCGGTCAACCGTGATGCTCCTGTAGTTGTAATGACTACTGAAGTTTTTCGCAACATGTTGTATGGCACCATTCTTGGTGACGTTAGTCGCAACTTGCGCGATGTTGCCTTTGTTGTCTTAGATGAATGTCATTACATGAATGATGCTGATCGGGGCACGGTTTGGGAAGAATCGATTATTTATGCTCCGAAAGATATTCAGCTTGTTGGTCTTTCGGCAACAGTTGCGAACGCCCAAGAGCTTACTACCTGGATTGACGAGACCCATGGACCGACCGAACTTGTTGTTTCAGACTTCAGGCCAGTGCCACTGCGCTTCCACTATTTTGGTGAACGCAAGATCTATCCGCTATTGGCCCCCGGTGGAGCGGTAAATTCTTTCCTTAAATCACGTTTTGGTAGAAAGAAACCACAGCATAGTGGCTCTGATAAACGCAGACGTCCTATGGGGGGGTTGTACACCCATCCTGGTGATGTGCTGGGTTCACTTTCTGCGCGCAATATGCTGCCTGCTATTTATTTCTTGTTCTCTCGCCGCGGCTGCGAAGAAGCAATGAAAATGGCTCGGGGCATTCCTTTGCTCCATGCTGATGAACAAAAAGAACTAAAGCGTCAAGTCGAAGAGTTCACTAAAGACAATCCGAACCTGGCTAACCATCCGCATATTCCATATTTGCTAGAAGGCATGTCGGTGCACCATGCGGGCATGTTACCGAGCTGGAAAGGCATGATTGAGAAGCTCTTCCAAAAAGGCTTGCTCAAAGTAGTCTTTGCTACTGAGACACTGGCTGCCGGTATCAACATGCCAGCGCGATCAACAGTTATTGCTTCTATTCACAAGCGCTCAGACGAAGGGCACAGACAGCTGACAGCTTCTGAGTTCTTGCAGATGTCTGGCCGGGCTGGTCGCCGCGGTATGGATGAAGTTGGTCACGTTGTCGTTTTGCACAATCCTTTTGAGAGTGTGGATGAAGCGGCTAAACTGGCAACATCTGGTGCTGACCCGCTTTCTAGTCGATTCACTCCCTCTTATGGCATGGTCTTGAATCTACTCGAGCGGCACACCATCGATGATGCACGTGAATTGATCGAACGAAGCTTTGGTCAGTTCTTGGTCAATCAGCAATTAGAACCAGCCTACACCCAGAAAATGGCTTGGGAGACAGAACTGCAGAAGTTGACTGCACCACTATGCCCGGCTGAGCTTGGCGACTTGCCACTCTATGCCAAACGTCTTGAGACTATTCGTTCGAAGCACAAACAGCTGAAAGCAACCGAGAAAGGTCTTAAACCATCGGCTATTAAACCGGGCTCTCCGGCTATTATCGCTTTGGCTGAAACCCGTGCTGAGATTCAAGTTCTCTTGAAAGAGGCTTATGCCATGCCCTGTCATGGCTGCCCTGTGCAGAAGCCCTGTAGCACCCAAACCGAGCGCATCGAGCATTTGCAAAAACGTATCAAAGATCTCGACAAGCGCGTGCAGCGCGAAACCACTAAGTATTGGACGACCTTTGAAGCGCTGGCAAATATCTTGCGCACACTCGGTTATCTCGATGGCAATAAGCCAACCAAGCTTGGTCGTATGGCCGCTTCTATTCGCGGCTCGAACGAATTATTCTTGAGCGAAATTGCCATCAGCGGGATGTTTGATTTATTGAAACCTACTGAACTGGCCGCTCTTCTAACTGTTCTCATTGGCGATGAGCCGCGCGGCAATGAGCAAATGCGTGTGCACGTCACGCACAATGTCGACCATGCCATTATTGAAATTGGCAAAATGGCCAAGAAAATTACACGCTTACAGAAAGACTTTGACGTTGATATGCCAATTGAATTTGGCGCTCAGCTGGCTGGTCTTACTGAAATGTGGGCACAGGGAGCACCATGGGATCAAATCCGCATGTCGTCGCCACGAGATGAAGGCGATGTGGTCAGAGCAATCAGAAGAACACTCGATCTTTGTCGGCAGTTCATCAGAGCTTCAGACATGCCGGAGAAAGTTGTTGACCTCTGCAAGCAAGTAGAAGAGCTACTCAATAGAGACGAAGTAAAAGAAGATTTCTAATGGAAAATTCCGCTATCTCAGTTTTAGTTGATCATGATGGCCACAAGTTTCAAGGTCGCCATATGATGGCGAGCTTGATTGGCTGTTCGACAGCGGCTTTGCTGGATGTCGAATTGCTGTTAGAGAATTTCTCGGCTGCGGCTACGGCTGCCGGCGCCACTGTTATTGAAGCCAGGCACCATGTCTTTCCTAATGGTGGCATGACCGCTGTACTGCTGCTTTCTGAGAGCCACGCGAGCATTCATACCTATCCTGAGAACGCTGCTTGCTTCGTTGATTTGTTCACCTGCGGATCGGCCGTTGATCAATCAAAATTCAACCAGGTTTTGTCTGCTTATTTGAAGCCCACCCAAATCAATCAGAATGCTTTCACCCGTGGTCTGACGGCTGAATTGGTAGAATTTGCTGCGTCTATATCAGAGTAGAATTTGACTTTAGATTTAGTTTCTTGCCTTCATGCAAAGTTTTAATTGTATTTTCGTAGATGGCGCGATCTTCTTCTTTTAGACTGTCAGCTCTTTTCTTTACTGAATTGACGGGCATGGCCATACGCAGATTGCCTTCAAGCTTTGCTTTGTGTCTTTCTAAGAAGGCCCAGTAGAGCCTGGTTACTGGACAGTTCTTGGCTGGATCAAACTGACAGCCTTTGCAGTAGTCGCTCATCTTATTTATGTAGGCCGCTCCCGATATGTAGGGCTTGGTCGTCATCAAGCCGCCAACGCTATAGGTGCCCATGGCCAGTACATTTGGCTCTACGACCCAGTCAAAAGCATCGAAGTAAGCCACCCAGAACCAATCGGTTAGCTCTCGTGGCGAAATATCGAGCAGAGTAGCGAGATTGGAGAGCACCATCAGTCGGGTGATGTGGTGGCTATAAGCTTCATCCCAAACCGACTGAACAACAGTATCGAGACAGTTCAGGCCAGATTTTGCTCCCCAGAAGGCCGGTGGTAGCGAGTTGTTCGCACCGAAATAGGATGGACAGGCCCCGCCGTCTGGCTCATTAGTCGCCAGAGGTTTTGGCTCGACGAAGCTTTTGCCTGACCAGAGCTGGTAACCACCATCGCCGGGATGTGATGCTATGGGCGGTGCCGGTGTAATTTCTCGAAAGCCATCGGTGACCAAATGGATTTTGTGCACAAATTCACGCCATCCTAATACCTGCCTGATGAAGCCTTCTTGGCTTGGTAGTGGTAATTCAAGAGAGAGCACGTCTTGAATAATTTGCTTTGGTGTTAGTCTGTGTATGTTCAAGATGGCTGAAATGCGTGAGTGAAACATGCCGCGATTTTCGCTCGACATAGCATCTTCAAAAGGGCCAAAAAGGGGCAGGCAGTTTTCTCTGGCCCAGGCCCAGAGTCGCTCGCTATCTGATTTTGTAGCGGGTAAATTCTCTAGGTCGAGCTTGCCGGGATGATTCGCCATGTGTTTGTTAATCAACTGACCGACTTCTTCAGTAATGTCGCTGACGGCAAAACTGGGTAGCTGTGGTGGTAGTGGAGCGCCTTTCCATGGCAGTCGGTTTTCGCTATCGAAGCTATACTTTCCGCCCCGTGGCTTGCCTCCTTCCATTAGAATGCCAGTGTTTTGCCTAACCCGTCGGTAAAAGGCATCCATGCGATAGCTGCCGTTTTTATCAACGATTGCCTCTAAATCAGATAGGCTTGTAAGCCAGCCTTCATGAGCTGTCTGTATCAGCGCGCCGCTAGCTAGCAAAGGCTGTAAGTCAACTCTAAGCTCACGCTCTGCTGGTTCCATAACCTCAATGGGCCCTAGTTCGCGGGCCAATTCTTCTAAGACCGAGCTATACAGACCATTGGCATTGGTCACTACTTCATGGCGCACGGCCACGCCGCGCTCGGCTTGTTCTATGGCAAAGTTTCTCAGGTTAGCTAGTATCAAAGCCAGCTTTTGTTTGTGATAAGGTCTTCGGGCTGCTTTACCGGGATTTTCAATAAGGATGATGCCGAGCGATTCTGGGTTTTCTCTGCTCAGCGGTCCGAGTTTGTCAGTGACTTGATCGTAAGGTATATATAGCCAGCGTCGTTTGACTTTGCTCACGCTGCTGCTTGAGAGGCCTTTGCTGCCACCGTTAAGCGGATTGACTTTATTTAGCTGCTTTTTAAAGATGCTGGGCATTTTTTCTTTCTGCTGTCGGCGCTTCTGCTTTGTGTGATGAGAAATTGGATTCTACTATGGTGCTGAAATGAGTATAGACGAATGGTTTTAGGCCGTATGTCGCGTCTAAAAGTGTATACAGCGGAACAGAGAATGGGCCGAGTAAATTTTCGACATCCACCACCATAGTTTCTTGCGTAATCTAGGCAGACACTCGTTTACTCAGGAAAAGAGCGAGCAGGAGCCCGGAGACTGCAAGGAACTCAGGTTGATTATTTGCAGGCATTGGCAGTATTCAAAGCTTTTCGGAGTCTTTCGGCACTCAATGTGGAGACGGATAATAGAAAAGTTGCAGAAAGAAGACCTAATAGTCGATGCCCTGAAAGACATTCCTTTTGTCAAGCGCGCCGCAACATCACATGATTTAAATTTTTGAAAGTATAAATATGCAGGCCATAGCATCGGTTCCTAAATAGGTAGATACAGCACTTTCCGTGATTGACGGCATGAGCTTTCACCGCAGTTGGTCTACCTAACCTTGACATGGGTTGCATATGTTCTTATGCTTATATACTATGAAGTGCATGTATGCAACTATCTGCATGTATTACTCGAAAAGCGGGGCTGTGAATGGTTGCACTATTTTCGGCAGACGAGATTCTACGTTTGACTCATGGTCGCATTGCGGCAGGCGGCACTAATGACCATAAGGGTCGGTTGGTGTGGAGTCTGGAAGAAATTCGCACGGGAGATTGGTTTCTGGCTTCAGTTTGCGGGAGCATAGACACTCATGATTACTTATCCATAGCTTTTGAGAAGGGTGCCCATGGTTGTGTAGTAAATAGACGTTCCAGGTATTCATCCGCGCCCGAAGGTAGAACACTTATTTCCGTTGCTGAGACCTCTGTTGCTTTGTTGGAATTGGTCTCGTACTGGCGTCACGCTGTTAATCCCACGACAGTCGGAGTTGCTGGCAATATGGGCCGGCGGGCAGTGATCGAACTAATTCGACATTTTCTCAATGACAGCTTTAAGTGTCATGTCGCTTTCGATGGTGGTGGATATGGCTGCGTCAGTGATGTGTTGTCGATGCCAGAGGGCACTGAAATATTGCTCTTTGAAGCGGGGGCGGTTGAAAGAGGCGATGTCGCAAGAATCGGAAGTGCCCTAGCTCCCGATTTAGCGGTGATTGCACGTACCCAACATCCCTTACCTTCAGTTGAGAGAGATGCAAGCATTGCGATGATGTATTGCGAGATTCTCGAAACGGTGAACCGAGACAATTGCGGAAGAGCCGTTGTTTATGACGAAAACCTAGCTGTTAGAGAGCGGTGCAAGCCGATGTTGTCAGGGTTGGTTGCGGCTTTGTACTCTGACCGAGAGGATACCGAGCAAGAGTTTTCACCGCTTGGACTAGATAGCTTGTGCGAAAAAGTTGAGCTCATCACCGGACAGCCGGCTACGTCAGCGGAGGTATGGTGCGCTGTGGAAGCAGCGCGCTCTATTGGTCTCAGCCCCGTGCAGATCAGCGCAGCCATAGGACGAGCCGTGACAGCACCTTATCGATAATTGGGGACCTTTCCAAATGTTTAATGGAAATCTGAGGCAAGTTATGACAACAGATTTAGCGGTTGATGATCTTCTTGCAACAGAGATGAGTCAGTTGCCTTTTGTCACCTATCTTGATGATGTGCAGCTTGGTGACAGACTGATTTCTGGCGATATTTCAGCTGCGATGCTCTTCGCATGTTCAGATATGGGATTGCATTTGCCTTATGTTTGCAGTTCAGCAACGGCAAGACTTTGCGTATTTCAGACATTTGGACATAACTACTCCGCTGAAGCTCAAACCGTGATGTGCCAGGGGGTGAGCGATGTGATTTTCTATGGCCATTCGAATTGCAAATTTCTGAAATTCCTGGCTAAGGCTGAACACACTGAAGAAGAGGAGGCTCTCATCTCTAAATATTTCCAAGCTGAACACATGGCGCAAAAGAATTACTTCCCGAAACAATTTGCATCTGAAAATAGTGAACAGCAATGGCTCGACATTTGTCGGAGAAACGTCCTAAATGAGATAAAGAGCATGTTGTCATCTCCGGATATCGAGGCTCTGGCTCACAAAGGCGTGTTGCGCTTCCACGCGTGGTTTCTTCAGTCGGATACCAATACGCTTGAGATATTCGATCCGGCGTCAAGAGCATTTGTTTTAGCTTGTGGCGATAAATCAAATAGACGGGAACAACAGGCAGGTCAGATAAATTGAGATTTCTATTGATTAAAGCGGATAGCTGTAAAGACATTCAAGTTCGCTCACTTGGACAAAAACCATGACCATTTCTATTTTAGGCATTATCCTGGTTTTGTTGCTTGTTAGCAGTAGCTTAGTGGCCGTGCTTGGTACCAGATTTGGTGAACAAAGTCACAAGATTTCTGTCGCCAGTATGGCTTTGGCGTTTGCAGGGGCGCTTTTGATTCTCTGGTCGGTAATTTCAACAGGACCGGTGTTCTTTGAGCTGAAGCCGTTTTCTGATACTGCTCCAGATTGGATGCGAGTCAATTTCTATGTTGATCGGCTTAGCGCCGTCATGATGGTTTTGATAACATCTGTCAGTTCAGTGATCAATATCTATTCCGTAAGATATATGCAGGGCGACTCAGGTTATGCGCGCTTTTTCAGCATGCTTGGGTACATGACAATGGTATTGCTCGCCATGGTGACAAGTGGAAGTTTATTCATGTTGGTTGTATGGTGGCAACTCGTAAGTTGGTTGCTCTACTTGCTCCTCAGCCACAACCGTGAAAATGCTGCTGCTGTGCAGTCTGCCTTTAAGACCTTTGTGATTCTTCGGCTTGGTGATGCGGCTCTCTTGTGCGGAGTTCTACTCGCCTATAAATGTTATGGCACCCTCACTTTTCCAGCTGTTTTTGAGCGTGCTGCTGCCGATGCGCAGACTCTGCAGTTGTGGGTCGGTGGACCTGTGATTAGCTCTGTCACTGCCATTACTCTGCTAATGTTTGCTGGCGCAATGGCGAAGTCGGCTCAACTACCGTTACATGTCTGGTTGCCAGCTACTATGGATGCACCAACACCGGTTTCGGCCTTTATGCATGCTGGAATAGTTAATGCGGGTGGTTTTTTGATTAATCGTCTGGCCCCCCTTTATGGAGCCAGTCCCGATACTCTGCATATTGTTTTTGTGGTCGGTTTGCTCACTGCGATCGCTGGTACAGCAATTATGCTGACGAGAAGCGATGTGAAAACAAAGCTAGGTTTCTCTACGATGGGTCAGATGGGCTTCATGATCATGGAGTGTGGACTTGGTGCTTTTGCCTTGGCAATATTCCATTTAATATCCCATGGAATCTTCAAAGCGACGCTCTTTTTGAGTGCAGGAAGTGTGATACATAAAGTTCGCAAAGATCCGCACCTCCCAGCCACGATTAAGACGAATGATCCTGCCGAGTTTAGAAGGCTTTCTTGGACCACTGGAGTTTTAATGACTTTGTTGTTGCCTCTCGTTATTTTGCTTGTGGCAAACAAAGTTGTAGAAGTGAATTTAAGTGAATCGCAAGGAACAGTTATTCTTTTGTTTTTCGCGTGGGTGACTTCGTCCCAAGCTATTCTCGGTCTGTATTCTCTAAAGACTATGGAATCGTGGAAAGTGGCAACAGCGATGGTTTTGACCGTCTTCTTCATCGTTGTTACTTATGTCTGGGCCACAGAGGCATTCACTTGCTTTCTCTATCCAACTGCCGGTGAAGCGTCTGCTTATTTCCATGCAGCCGCTTTTCCTCTTTGGGTGTTTGATTTGCTAGTTGGCGTCATCCTTCTCCTTCTTCTATCCGGATGGTATCTAAGTTACTCGGATCGTCGTAGAAAGCCAGCACTAATTCCACGCTGGCTGTTTAGCTTCATCCCAAGCTTCTATATGTGGTTTTGGAATCGGCTCTATTTGGATAGACTTTATGCATTGCTCGGACTGCAAATTAGTAAAGCCGCCAGGCGGCTGGACGCGACTCTGCCGGATTGGCTTCCTTAAGGAGTTCGTGAAATGGAAATTAGCTCACTTGCAAGCATTTTTGCCTTTCTCGCTGCTGCAGCCGGTTTGCTGATGCAATCTAATGCTCGACTAGTCAAAGCAGTCGGTTTGATAGCTTCTACATTGATTTTAGTCGCTTTGGCAATTGGCACTTTCCGCCAGGGTGTTCCGATTGAGACGATTATGACCACGCTGATCAGTGCTTCTGCTTTCGTTTGCATACTGAGTCAGCAGCTAGTTAGGAATGCTGAAAAACCGATAATCTTGATTCTTTTGATAGAAGGGCTGAGTTTTGGATATCTCAATGTCCGGTTACCAGCCCCAATTCCAGCCGCTTCACTAGGCATGCTGCTAGGGATTCTCTTGGTACTTTCGCTGAAAGAAAGGCGTGACAATCCACTCGCGAGCGGTGCGGCAGTCGTCTTTGGTGTGGCACTGTTGTGTCTATCTTTGTCATTCGTTATACAAGGGCCGTTGTCAACTGTTCTTCTTCTCGCGACAGCCGCAGCACTGATGCCACTTTTCCCTCTTCATGCTGCATTCGTTGGTTCGCTCAGTGGCCATACAGATGCATTTCGCGCTTTTCTGGCTGTGGTCTTACCTTGTCTTGGTTGGTACACCATAATTTCCGGAAATTCAGCCATTCCGCAAGGTCTTGGTGAAACAGTGATTGTTTTAGCCGCAATCGGAGCGATTGTGAGCACAATCAGAGCGTCTGTGCAGATTCATCTTGCCAGAACTATTGCATCAATTGGAACGATCCTGCTATCTCTGGCTTGGTTGAGTATCGGAACAGTAGGGCGAACCGCATACCAGTCAGGTTTTGAAACTACCTGGTATGTAATTTCAGTGGCTGTTGTTACCAGTGGACTAATGTTGTGCGCTCATCACTTGGAGTCGCGATATGGCCCCCAGTTGCGTGAGAATCTGCGAGGTTTGGCTCAGCCGATGCCGAAATTTAGTCTGCTTTTTGGCGTCGTGGTTATGGCGGCTGCAGGATTCCCGCCATTCTTTATGTTTTCAGCTTCAATGGCGATGACGCTAGCCTCAAATCAACTACACATCCTCTATATTTTTTCGGCAGTATTCTTAGCTTGCTCATTATTACTCGTCTCAATTATGCAGCAATTGTTGTTTGGTGCTCGGCGTTCTGATCTAATTTATGAGGATCTCGGCAATAGCGATGTGGTCGCGTTGTTGCTCGTGGCATTAGTTCTTCTGGCCGGTGCGGTCTTACCATACATGGTGACCCGGAGTGTCGAAGTGACGAGCATCGACGATAGAAAGTTACAGCGTACGGCTGCAAGCAATAGAGCACTGAATTGTCTGCAGCCTGGCTCAAGACTATCGCTTTTTTATAGCACTGAACTTGACGGGAGTTCTGTATGTCAAAACTAAGTGTAGTTTACTCCGATTCGAGGCGCCTGGCGATTCGTTCGCGAGTAAAGATTGCCAGCGAGATCTTGGCGCCTTACTGGTCGATTGGAAGTTTCGTGCATCATAATCCGCTGCACGAACTTGAATATCTCCACTTTGAAGAAGCTATCAAACGCGGGCAAACTCTTCTTGGCGGTCGCGGTTATTTAGAAAATGAAACCTATCGCCGTCTCTTCGGTCAAGGCAGAATCAGCCTGAATCGCATAGATGAATTGCTCGCTTCCATATCAAAAAGCGACTCAATTACTCTTGGGGACAGAACTGTAGCAGATATTGATGTTTACCGGGCACGCCTGCTGCATGATGTGATTGCTCCGTCCTCGGAAAATCTTTCTAGGCTTCTGTACCGAGATAAACATAGGGAAGAAATATTAGCTCTGGCAAATCGCCTAGATTCTGTCTTAACTGAAAAATCAACCGTAGAGCTTGATGCCCAGAGAGTCGTGACTGAGGATAGCATCGCCATAACGCGGAATATGATGTTAAGTCAATGGTGCGACCGCGTTCTTGGTACCAAGTTCACTCAGTTTATTGACAGCGAGTTAACAAAATGGATTGCTGCATTCGTAGATGAAGGTCAAGCCGCCTGGGAAATGCCCGGTCGAGAAAAAACTTTCTATGGTGTTTGGAGGCAGTTGTCACTTTTGGCACCAGCTCCTCATGGAATTGATTCAAGAGCTTGGCGCATCGCACTTGAGGCCCTGCCTGAGAATCCAGAGGACTGTATTCTCGAGGTTTTGGACGATCTTGGAATTTCGGAGCCTCAGCAAGAAGAATATTTTGCTCTTCATCTATCGGCTCTTCCCGGCTGGTCTGCGTTTATCAAGTGGCGGGCTGATCATTCGGGGCATCAGTGGCAGCTAGTCTATCCAGCTGATTTGACGCAGTGTCTTGCGATTCGACTGGTGTATGAACGTCAACTTGTGAAAGCGGCTTGCCGCCATAGACTAGGCATAGAAGCCACTTGTAGCGCCATTTTAAGCTATATGGATTCTCATCCTATCGTTTACTTGATGTTGCGACAACGTGTCGAAAACAAGCTAAAAATCAATCTGGCGCAGAAAGTCGACAGACTTTGGCAGCGAAACAATAGTATTACCGATTGGCAGTCATTGGCTGCACAATTTGTTAATGACGTCAATGAAAGCTATAACGAAGTAGTAAATTGCGCCGGAGCATGGCGCCTTTCTACTCTTGCAAATTGTCTAGAAGTATCGATTCAAGATTTACTGAACTGTTCCCCTGAGACTTTGCGCACCCTACTAGGTTGGCTCGAGGACTTTCCAGAGAGTAGGCACGGGCTAGTTTGGCTTAAGGCCGCAGAGGCAAGCTATCAGGATAAGTTACTAGGTCAGATTGCCGAATCGATTAAAGCAGATCGGGAGTTGGAAACCAATGATGTCGACGGCCGTCAATCTGAACATCGGCGTCCTCAATGCCAGGCGATGTTTTGCATTGATGTTCGCTCAGAACCATTTCGTCGCAACCTTGAAGCCGTAGGTCGGAATGAGACGTTTGGCGTAGCTGGTTTCTTCCTCTGCTTTATGCGGTTCCAATCACTTGATAGCGGCCACGAAAGTAATCAGTTTCCAGTGATTATGAAGGCCCGCAATATAGTGCGTGAGGTTCCTCGATCATACGAGAATCATAAGGTGGAGCGCTATAGAACAGGGTCTGAATTACTTCGTAATGCCCGAACTTTATTGCATAGCCTCAAGGAACACTTCATCACTCCGTTTGTGACTGTGGAGTCGCTTGGATGGTTTTATAGTTTGCCCTTATTCCTTAAGACAATGGCTGTGCTTCCTTATCAAAGCTTCAGTCGTGGCCTGAGAAGATTGGTTCAATCACCTATTTCCACAACACTTACTATCGATAAACTATCTCAGGCATCGGCAAATGAAATGGTTTTCAGCAACCAGCAGTCAATTATTCGACGAGCGCTACAGGAGCGTTTTCCCTTGTCAGGAGCCGCAGCCTCAGCGGAGCTAATTGAAGTACTGCAAAGGTCTGCCTTGAACGAAGAGGCCTCAGGCGAATGTGTGACTGCAGTAAAGCAGAGTTTGCCAAACTTGTCGGTAGAAGAAATTCAATCCTTCGTTGAGGATTTACGCCACACATATCGCATAAGTCCTCGTGGTGCTTCCTCCCATTTGGAGCGAATCACCAGGACTGGTTTCACTATTGAAGAGCAAGTCTTTACTATTGAGACAGCCCTGCGGATGATGGGATTAACAACCGACTTCGCTCGCATAGTGATGGTTTGTGCTCATGGAAGCACGAGCGAAAACAATCCCTTTGAGTCTGCTCTAGATTGCGGTGCCTGTGGTGGCAACGAAGGACAGGCAAATGCCAGAGCGTTCGCAGCTATGGCCAATAAAGTTCAGGTGCGCGAATTACTAGCCCAAAAGGGACTGATGATTCCAGCCGATACATATTTTCTTCCTGCACAAATTGATACTACAACTGATGTTGTGAAGCTCTTAGATCTTGAGGATGTGCCAACAACACACCGATTGGATCTGGCAAGACTAGTGGCAGACTTAGAACAGGCAAGCCGACAAACTAGCGTGGAGCGCTGCTCTCGATTTCCGGAGTTAAGTAGTACTTTGTCTCCTGAACAGGCCGCGAATCGAGTGCTGGAGCGCAGCGCAGACTGGAGTCAAGTTCGCCCGGAATGGGGATTGTCCGGAAATGCATCCTTCATCATTGCCAGACGTCAAATTTCTAGCAAAGTCCACTTGGAGGGACGAGCATTTCTGCACTCATATGACTACCTCACGGATCCTGGTGGCAAGCTACTTGAAGTTATTATGACCGCACCCCAAGTGGTGACGCAGTGGATAAATATGGAGCACTATTTTTCTACTGTCGATAATGATGTATACGGTTGTGGCAGTAAGGTTTATCATAATGTGGCAGGGCAGATTGGCGTGATGACGGGCACCGAAAGCGACTTGCGCACCGGGCTACCCTGGCAGACCGTCATGAATGGCGAAAGTCCTTACCACGAGCCGCTTCGACTAACTACCTTGGTGGAAGCACCGCGATCTACTATTGAAGCCATCATAGGGCGTCATGAACTGCTAAAGCGCTTCTATCACAACGAGTGGGTCTATTTGGTTGCTCTCGACCGGGAGGAGGAGAAATTCTATCGCTACTCGCCCTCGGGGGAATGGCTTCCGATTCAAGCACCGCTGGAAGAAAGAGCACTACTAAAGCAAATGAGGACCGCTAGCGCCTCATAGAGAACCAAAGGAGATAATTACATGGTTGACTTATCGCTACATCCGATGAAGGAAGTTAGAGTGATAGTCTCTGGGGAACAGAGATCTCTCGTAACTGACATTCTCGATAAGATCCAAGCTACAGGATATACAGTGATAGCCCTTACCGCTGGGAAGGGCCATGGTGGTGTGCAAGAGTCGCATTTTATGTTCGGCGGAATCGATAGTCTTGAAATGATTATGACCGTGGTGCCGGAGGAGAAGGTCGAGCCAATTTTATCTGCACTCCGAACGCTATTCAGCCATCATTCAGGTGTCATGTTTGTATCTGATGTTGCAGTCAGTAGGCGTGAATATTTCGGCAAAGACGTCGAAAAATAGTCTGGCCCATTGGTCTTTGGTTTGAGCAAAGAACTGAACAAGCTGCTGAATCTCTCGCATTCCTGAATTGGAGAGTTACTCTAATTTCATTGTTTGTCGGCACTTTTCTAGATCGTTAGTGCACTGCTTGTGGCAGCACTACGCCCCACTCGAAGTGGCGGCCGAGATCGTCCGCTGGCAGCCAATTAACGTAGAAACCAATAGGTTGCAGTTGCAGCAATTTCATTTCTTGTTCGGTGGCGTAGAAACTCTGTTCATAGCCGTCTGGAAATACTACATCAAGCATTTTGTTCCAGAGATGGAATTTGATCTGACCGCCTGATTTGGGCTCCATGGTCAAATAATTGCCGTCGGCTGAGAATATCATTTTGCCTTCTTTGCCAATCACAACCTGGCTTCTGTCAGGCAAAAGTTGAAATTCGCGGGCATCGCCTTTCTCTTTGAGAGTGGCATACTTAGCGCCGTTTGAAGATTCTTTGATTTGAGCTGAACGCTTGCCAAATGTAGTCTTGTAGCAAAGTTCGCCGTCATTCATGTCTAGTTTTAGATTCTTCAATTTAACATCAGGCTGAAGATTATCTAGGTAATATTCGCCACCATCTGTGGTGGTTAGTACGCGGCCGTCAGAGAAGGTGATAGTTTCAATTCTTCCTTTTAGACCATAGTTAACAGTAATGGTGCGTCCATCACTCAACGAGAGAACAGCAAATGCCGGCTGCTTCTTGTTGTAGGTCAGACCTTTAGCGCGGGCTTGGCCCTGAGCTAGATCGACCCGCTGAAAAATTTGTTTTAGCTCGGCCACTTCTGTTGGCTGCTGGGCAACACTCGACGCGGCTTGTGGCTTATCCAGAACTCTTGTTTTAGCCTTGGCCATGGTGCTCTCCTTGATTCCTAGAAAGTGGGACCCGATAGTGGAATGAATGTTTATCAGCTACTAATGTTATAGGTTATTAAGATACAACCTTCCGTATATCCTTGTCGACCGGTCCTTATATGTAGTGCTGGTCGGATTTAATATGCAGATTCAAACAGGCGCACAATTTGGGGATTGCCTCAGGAGCAAGCCCTCAAAAATTTAGAGATTAATTCGATCGCCCGACCTTACTTTTATACCCGGCTGATAATTCCTTAACCAATTATCACAATGATGCCGCTAACTCTCGTTTGCCTAAATCAATTACCGTTTTTCACTGGTGTGACTGGGTTTGGGTTTCCCGCAGCTGGAGTCTTCGCTAGCTTTGCTCTAAGCAGCAATAGGGCATCATTGATGGCGGCGATGCTTTTAGCAAAGCCTGATTCAAAGACTTTTCCTGCGGTGGAGCCGCCCTCACGGGCTGCTATGCCTTCGGCGCAGGCTTCTTCTTTGCCACCATCGCCTGATTGCAAGAAATATTTGAGGGTGCCTGTCAGTGCCGCTGGCATTGCCTGGGTGTCGGCTTCATAGGCCTGGGTGAAGGCCGCGGTGTTCGAAAATTTGCCCATGGCGTAGTCAGTGGCATGACCCACCTCGTGGCGGGTAACGTCTTCGGTGCGGTTACTCTTATTCCACTTATTATTGGTATCTCTAGTTTCTTCAGCAACCACGACGAGGTTGCGGCTGGGGCTGTAAGCGCCGTCCACAGCGTCCCAGGTGAGACCGGGAGGCCAGCCTCTAGGTTTTTGCCCTTTTAGCTCAGGTAAGGCGTCAGTAATTCGGCGGGTAGGAGTGACAACGGCCCCTTCGTGGCTCAGTATGTCGCGCACTTCTGGCGACATTTTTGCGTAGGTATCATTGACCTTGGTGACGAATTGCACTGAGGGTGGGACGATTACTTCTGGAGTAGCTATGTCGGTTGGTTGCGCACCAGGGGCGGTGGCGTCGCTTTTTGTGTCAGTTGCTTTGTCAGTGCTTCGGCCCATTGTTGTATCCGGTGCTTTGCCAGGAGACTGATCGCCTTGTTCTGGAGCTGTGCTACCATCGGTAATCGATTGCTTTTTCGGCTGCCCTTGCTTTTTTTCGCTAGCATCTTGCCAGGCAGGCACTAACTTGGTTTCGCCTTTTTTTATGCCACCTAAGTGCTTAAAGACATCGTCGTAGAGCTTGTCTCCCAGTTTGAATTCAACCTCGGCTTCTCCGCTGAGATCACCTTCTTTTCCTTTGAGGTGGAGAACTATAGTTTCGTTCTCTTTTAGCTGTGCAACGCCAATCGGAGGTTCTTGGGCGCTTTTGTCTCTGCTCGCCGGTAGGCGTAGTTTGTCAGGTTCACCGGCTTTGCCGTCGTCGCGCAAAATATCCACAGAATTTAGCTGAGAACGGTTGGTTCCGTCCTCTTTTTTCGGCTCTAGCTTGTCGTTGCCGGATTGTTCATCCATTGATTAAGCCAGCTCTAGGCGATAGCCATACATTGCCTTTCTAATATAGCTGGCCAATCACATTCTGGCGTTGGTGGACTTACGTATTGGTTGGCAAACTATTTGCGCACGTTCTGCGAACCAGTTGAGAGCCTTTTGAGATTTAGACTTCTTGAGCTTCAGGTAGTTCTTGGAATTCGGGCAATTCTTGATATTCAGTCAGTGCTGATACAGCTTCACGCTCGTGGGCGCGTGGTTGGGCTGGTGTGGGCGCCGGTTGAAAGGCCTCTTTTGCCAATTTTTCCAGTTCCAACACAACATCGTCGATGGTCATGTTGTCGGTAATCAATTCAACTGCGTCTACTGCTCGCATCAGAGGTGAGACTGCGCGGTTGCAGTCGAGATAATCACGCTCATTAATGGCTTTGAGCAAGGCTTCGAAATCTGGTGTTTCACCCTGAGCGGCTAATTCTTTTTGTCTGCGGCGGGCACGCTCTTCCGGGCTGGCGGTCAAGAACACCTTAAGACCAGCGTCGGGCATCACTACTGTGCCAATATCGCGGCCGTCAATGACGCAAAAGCCTTCTCTCGCTAGCTCGCGCTGCTTCTCCACCAATACGGCCCGCACTTTGCCTAAAGCGGCAATGCCAGCCGTTAGTTCAGACATGCGCTGGGTGCGGATTTCGCGGGTGATTTCTTGGCCGTCAACAAATACTCTGATTTTGCCGTCGGAGCTTTCGTCTGCGGGTTTGAGCTGAATATTGCTTTTGCTGGCGAGAGCGGCGATGGCGTCGCCATCAGTCAAAGGTATGTCATTCTTCAAGGCCAGCCAGGTTGATGCTCTATACATTGCACCTGTATCTATATATAGATAGCCCAAGTGGTCGGCTAATTTTCGCGCTACGGTTGATTTGCCGGCGCCTGCGGGGCCATCGATAGCTATTTGCAGCGCTTGAGGATGTCCCACTCGTATCTCCGGCTTATTTGTGTGATGGTGCTCTAAAAAGGCTATAGATCCAGTCCAAGACTCCGCCGCTATGTCCAGCTTCGTGGGCTGCATTTGTTTGTGCCTCTTCCAGGGGTTGTCCGTCTTTAATGTATTTGATGATATTTTGTACTTCGCCTTCTTCGGGGAAGCGGTCTCTAGTTTTCTTGGAGAAGAGCAGTACTCCCTGGTCTTCGACTTCGAAGACTCCGCCTTCGGCAGGGACGAGTAAGCAGGTGTCGCTTGAATCTTTTTCTAGTTGTTCAGAAAGTTTTACCGCTCTGTCCCGATATCCACATGAAGTGCAGTAAGTGATTTTGAAGCGTTTGTCTGCAGTTTCAGCCATGAACAAGTCCTCTGTTGGTGCTTTTCAGGTTTCCTAAAAGTCTATTGCCTATGGCGTTTTGCGGAATAAACGTTTGTACCATGGCAGGGCCAAGAACGCTTGGTATTGAGAGCGATGTTCTTTCAGTGCTTGTTGGGCGTAGGTGAGATCTTGTTTGAGCTCGCCTGTTTCTTTAGCGTTGACTTCAAGCAAGAGCATAGAACGTTGCATCTCTTGCATCAAGCGTAAATCGTCAAGGTGCATGCGGCGCTGCTCTGCCAGTTCTTTTTGGGTGTTGGCTAGCTCTCTCAGTAATTTTTCGACTTCATCGGAGCGATCAATGACGATTGTGGCATGCTCGATGTCAGCATCGACAATGCCGTGTTTGTCAGTGCGTTCGCTTGTCGGCCTTACTGTTAGGCCGAAAGAGGCTAATTCTTTTTGTGCCATTTTGCCAGCAGACTGGAAAAATTTCTCAAATGAGAAGGGCTCACTGGCTGAAGAAGGCGATTCTACTGCGGAGTTTGATGTAGATGCCATTTTCTTCTCTTGCGATTTGGAGGCTGTTTTGTCGGTCTTTTCAGTTTCTTTGGCTGAGCCATGTGTTTCATTAGAACTATTTATCGGGCTGGCTTCAACGTCTTCGATATTACTATCGCCAGTACCCGCATGGGTACTTGTGGCAACACTGCTGTTTTTATCTGTATTTGTGTTGGTCCCGTCGCGTCTGCTTGTTTCGCGACGGCTGTGTTTGATACGGAAGCCTGGTGGGGGAATGATTCGCCATTCGTCTACGCCATCGATGCGGACGCGGCGAGCGCTCCAGCCTTCGGGAAGGTGGTTGCCCCAACGCCCAAGGATTGAACGCTCTACACCTCTAGCTGACCGGCCCAGCATGCTGGCCGCTTGCTCAACTGTGAGCCAGGGACGTGGCACTTCGTAAGACCAGCTGTCGGCATAATTCTCGACATCGTCATCATCATAATCGTCTTGATCTTTTTCAAGTTCTTCTCTTTCGCGTTCTTCTTTTAAAGCGCGAGCCTGTTTGCTTTCTTGTGTCGCATCAGGCGTGACAGGGGAATTGTCTTCAACTTGAACGTCGATGATTAGTTCGTGCTCTTCAGTGATTTGTCCGATTGAACCCAGACTGGTTGTCGTTACTGTTTCTTTCATGCGCATCAGCCTTTGATTACTTGGCCAGCGTTTATTCTACTGTTCTCAAGAGGCTCTGTCTCGCTTCTTGCCCTTTGTTGCGGGTTGATTTCTTTTAAGGCCAGCTTTTCAGCCCCTTTCATCACTCTTTTACCGCTGCCTGTAAGCAAAGAGGGCGGGAATTAAATTCCCACCCTCGCGCAATATCGCTTATTTTTTCAGCAATTAGCCTATTTAAGCAGTCTGGCTTCAACCTTTTCCCAGTCAATGTTGCTGTAGAAAGCTTCAATGTACTTAGGACGGTCGGCTGGAACGTAGTCGAGCAAGAAAGCATGCTCCCAAACGTCCATTACTAGCAATGGCTGGAATCCAGCAATGTTGCCTTCTTCGTGCAAAGTGATCCAGTGGTTGGAAAGGGTTTTAGTGAAGGGGTCTTGGAACAAGACAGCCCAGCCAACACCGCGCATGGCGCCGACTTTGAAGAAGTCATTTTTCCAAACATCGATTGAAGAATAGGTTTCGGTGATCAATTTGCCGATGGCGCTTGATTCTTTTAGCTCAGAACCGCCTGGTTTGAGGTTGCCGAAGTAGTATTCGTGCAGTCTCATGCCGTTGTATTCGAAGCCATAGCGACGCTTCAATTCTGCGTATTCAAGCGAACCACTCTTGCCAGCTTCTGTTAGTTCGATGATTTTTTCGTTTAGATCATTTGTGTTCTTGACATAACCAGCATAGAGCTTGAAGTGAATTTCCAAAGTCTTGTCTGAAATGCCAGTCAAGCCCAAGAGGTGTTTGAAATCCTGAACTGGGTATGGCTTGTAAGTAATTTTTTGCTGAAGCATGAAGTTCTCCTATGCAGCGCAGTATTAAGTCTGGATGCGGCTCTTGACTGTTATTCATACCATACCGTTTGTGATTATTCAGTGAATTTCATAAAATCTGCATTCTTCTCTAATTTTCTTGTCTTGAATCGGCTAAAGATCGCAATACTATACTTTCGGTCTAGGCCGTGGACGCCTTTGTTTTCGCTCGCGTCGTAGCACCACCGCTGGTGCCACGCTGAAGCGTTACAGCCGTTAAGTATGATGTTAAATAAGCAACTAAGGAATCAAGTCAGCCAGACGTTTCTTAACCGACGGACCACCGGATGGTTTGGGCGGCTGGGTGCTAGCCTGACTGGGATTGTCTTGGGTGGATTCTTGGGCAGCTCTTGCCGCCGCTTCAGCCTCTTCTTTTTTGCGGATTGGCGACATCTCGCCAGTATCGTAGGGCTGTAAGCTTCCTTGCTCAACCGTGAGGTTCTGACCAACGGGCATCGCAGGCAGGTTGTGGGCTGTTGCCGATGAACTTCCCTGGCGGTTGCGGCCTGATATTGCCTGATCAAGTTTGGAAGTCTTCGGCGCCTGATGCTCACCGGTGCGGCTCTGCTGCAGGATATTTTGATTGGTAGTTGATGTTGTGCCGATGTTGGTACCTGTAGAAACGGGTGAAGCTGCAGGTTCCGCTGGAACCTCTGCTTGGTTTGTGGTTGAAACTGTTCCCTGTTGGGGCGCTAGGTTCTGGCTTGTGGTCGTGCCCTGAGCGATTGGTTGAGGTGCAACTGCTTGCGGAGCTGTTGTTCCTTGTTGCACTGGAAGGGTTTGAACCTGGGTTTGAGCCGCTTGTGCTGCATTGGCTGCAGGGAGGGCGGATGAAATAATGGCTGAACTCCAGCCTAGCTGCTTGAATGCTTCTTCTAGAGTCGCTTTGCTCTTCCAGCAAATGCCCAGCACAATTACTGCCTGTTCTGTTTTTAGAATGCCCTGAGCCATCAGGCTTGAGCAGTTCATGGCAATGCCCAGCAGATTTTGATCGATAGCACCCGTCATCATCAGCATTTGACCCATTAAGTTGGTATCGCGCGAACCGACTTTGAGTGCTTCTTCGATGTCGGGAGGGCCGATTACGCCTGCCAGTTGCAAAAATTGATAGAGGGGAAGATTTGAGGTTTCGCGTGGGGGCGTTGGTTTCACCCGCTCTACGGCTTCTGCCAGTGAGAGTTTTTCAGTATTTACTAGCTCTAAAACGCGGCCGCACTGAACTTTGCGCAGCTCGCCTTTGGTCACCATGCTTTGAATAGCTAGGGCCGTTTGTAATACGGTTTCACTCACCATGCCGTTTTTGACTAAAACTTGACCGATTGGTTGTTCATTGACCAAGCCAAGCTCAACGGCTTGCATCAGTTTTTCTTCGTCTAAGAGTTTGGCCATGACAAGCAGTTCGCCTAAGCGCACTGTTTCATTGGCGAGATGCAGTGAGACACCAGTCTCGGCTAAGGTTTGCTCAATTGGCACTTGTCTTTCTAGGGCGGCACGCAAGCTAGAAATGGCCTGGTCTCTTGATACTCGGCGATCGCGCACTAATATTTGTGCGTTTAGGGCTGAAGACAGAAGCTGTTCTGAGAGCCAGCCATTAGTAACCAAAACTCTACCAAGGGGCAGCCCTGTGCTATCACCTTGTACTAATGCCGCTTCTAGCTGAGCTCGGCTGACGAGACCGGCTTCGATCAATAGTTCGCCTAGTTTGTTGGTTACTTGGTTGACGGGCTGTGACCAGCCCATTTTTGACAGAGCCTGATCAAGACTCAGGCTGTCGCGAGATATGACCCGCAAGCTGCCAAGGGCGGTTTCGAGATCAATCAGACCGTCCTTTAGCATCGATTGAGCCTGCACTGCAGCTTGCAGATGTGGCTCAATAATAAAACCAGACATGATCAGTACACGACCAACCGGAAGAGACTGGGTTTTGGCAATTAACATTGCCTGTCGCAAATCTTCAGCCTTGAGCAGACCGGCGCCAGTGAGAAGGTCTCCCAGTCTAACTGGAGAGGCTTGTTGTGCTGAATCTTGATTTTCGGGCGGCATCATTCGGTTTATTCCGGCAACTGATCAAGGAGTCTTGATTTTAGCGCAAGACCTGCTCTTGATATGGTCGCTGAGACGGCCCTGAAAAAAAATTGTTTCCACTTCTTGTGTCTTGAGTGATGAAGAGTCTATTCCCTAGTAATTTATTCCTGAAAAAATGTGCTTGAAAACCTTACATTGCGAAATGACACTAAAAATCTAATGGAACTTTACGCTAGGTTAGGCCGCCTTTGAGGCACTACTGGTGGTGTCATTACAAAAGCCGGGCGACGAGCGCCCGGCTTTTTGAACACATAGTGTTAAATGTGCAGCCACCTAGTGGTGGAATTTCCCGTTCGGGTTTTTAGTAGACACGAGGTATGACCTAGTTATGCTCTAACCGATTCCTCCGTGAGAGCTTTCGTCCACACAGTATTAATACCCCGGTGGCAATGACTTATAAACCTATTTTTTTGTTGGATAGCTAACATGTTTCTTCGAAATTTGTTGGCCTCTAAACCAAAAGCCAGCCAAATAGCCGAATATCGGCAAGATTTTGTCTGGAAATTACGTATGTACAATGGATACACCTGGGTGTAGACTCCGTTTTGATGGATAAATTGCTGCTATCACTGCGTAATAGAATTCTCGTGCCTGTCGTCTGCATGGCCGGAATAGTCTGTTGGCTGGCTTTATGCTCAATTCACTATCAGAGCTATTGGCTTGGTACTATCGCCAAGGTGCAGACCACCGATTTTAATTTGCTCCACCACACTCTTCCAATCACCCTCTCAGCAATGATCCAAGAGGGTCGTGACGATCTCATACAGAAAACTCTAGATTCGAACTATGGTTTGTTCGGCCTGGTTCTGACAGATCCTTCAGGAGAGAACGTTCTTTATAAAACCAACAAGGTTTACCATCGACAGTCCTGGCAGAAGTTTGCCAATGCAGAGGGCTTGGCTCAAGGCCATGAGCCCTATGATTTAATCACCGATCCACCGCAGCTTGAGCCTTTATTCGTCCATGATTCCCCTAGAGTGGAAAAAGCCAGAGCTACAGGGGCCAAAGTTCGTGGCAAGGTTCTTGGTCGCATCTACTATATGCGTAGTCCGCCGCCACCTTTCGCCGAAGATATTGGCAATTTCTTGTTGACTGGTGTGGCTGAGATGTCTGGCGCAAAGCGCGGCTATTTCTACATCTCAATGATGTCGATTGCTTTCTCTCTGGTTGTGCTGTTGCTCGTTTATTTGCGCCGCCGGGGCCTCGAACTCAAGCAGAAAGAAGTAGAGCATGTCAGACGCGAGCTTGGAATTCGCAAAAAGGCCTTAGAGCATTTGAGTAACGAATTGGCCACCCAGAAGGCACGAAAGGTCTGGTTAGAGAGGGAAGCGGATCAGGCTTATCGCCGAGCTGTTGGCCTTAAGCAGAATCTTGAGCGTTTGCGTGACGCCCTGGCTGGCAGCATGGCCGCCAATAGTTCTAATACGGCTAATCCAAACAGTTCGGGAGTGAACATGCAACCAGGCCGGCAGCAGGGAGTGCAGTCTAACTTCAATGCTTTGCCTGCTCCACCGCCTTCAACTGCTTCTAACAACCTGAGCAACTCTGCTGGTCAACAAGTGGTCTCTCATGTGCGCATTCGGCCGCCTGTCAGCCCACCATCGTCTATTCTTGAAGAAATAGAGATTTTAATTCCTGATTTATCTGACAACGCCAAGGCCCTGCGCAGCCAGGCTGACATTCTTCATGATTACTGTAATTCGCTAGAAGAAAGACAAGTGGAGATGAAGCGCATTGTCGAAGGTGCTTTTAATCGCACCCCTCAGAGAACCATGCCAGCGCAGGCTCCTGCCCCGGCTGAAGTGATGGATATGAGTCCGCGCTAATGTACTTTGTGCTTTGGTCTTCTCAACATGGCGCTAACTCGTGCTAAGCTAATTCTTGACCATTCGGCTTTCGCTTAGGAAAGCTCCCGCCCACCGCTGTAAGCGGTCGGTTGTTCTTATTGTTGGTACTGCAATTGAGGCAGTGCCCTTTCAAGGCTAATTTTGCATGAAGCAAATCTCGGGTTCTGGTAAAAAACTTTCTCTCGCTCTTTCAGCCCTGCAAGAGGCTAGCAGCGAGCCGGTTTATCGTCGTGGTGTGCAATACTATCGACGCAAAAAAGTATTGAAATACTCTGAAAGTGATGATGGCTCTCAGATTGAGGCTCTCGTTATTGGCTCAGAAAAAGATGCCTACAAAATCGTCGTTGACATCGATTCGCCTAATGCGTTTAAGGCATCCTGCTCTTGTCCGTATTTTGAAGATGTCTGTAAGCATTCTGTCGCCGTTGTTCTAACTCATATTGCCAAGCATAATCCTGGCATCAGGTTCGACATGGCCGATGAACAGAAGCGTGAGAGCCCACAAGAGAAGGGCCCTCGAGCCAAAGAATTGCTTGACGACCCTCGTGAAGAAGGTGTCGTTGCTGACGAACGTGATTTTGAATTAGGTTTGTTGGTGCTGGAAAAGCCACTGGCAATGATTGTTGGTGTCGTTCCCAACGAACCCCAGGGCAAAGTCAACATTCTCAAGGTGCCGGTAGAAGTTGTCCCGACCTTGCCGCCCGATTCGCGCATCCAGCGCTTGGCCAAATATCTCACCGGTCTACCCCAGACAACCAAAGGGCCTGCTGGCGGCCACCGCATTCCTCGCGGTGATGAAGGTACGGTGATTGGTCACCTCAGTCTTTGCTGCAAGTTGACTAATACCACCACAAATCAGATTGTGCAGTTCTCGGATAAGCCACTGACACCGCGCGCGGTGCTATCTGAGACTGAGAGTGGCGAACTGATGTTGCGCCTAGAAGGCATAACCGAAGAAGGTGAGGCCGTTGAACACCCTGTGTTCTTTATGGGGCCATCAAGCTGGATTCTCTCCAAAGATACTTTCTATCCTATCGATTTATCGGCGATTCACCGCTCATTCCAGTACTTCGATTCGTTCGGCTACATGGTGGTCAAGCTCGAAGTCGTGCCGAAGTTCCTCTCTGTCGATTTGCCCGTATTGAAGAAACGCATGCCGGTCATTCTTGATGAGTCCACAGCACCGTTTCCCGTTGCCATTACTGAGCCGCCTCAGGTTGTAATCAAGTTATCGGAGCGTAAACTGCCCGGTGCCGCTTCCAATACGATTATCTCTTCTCATGGCAGCTCGGCTACAGCCACGAAGAAGCCTGCTCCAGAGGCTTCAAGTCTAGAAGTTTCGTTAGGCTTCCGCTACGGCGACCTAGTTCTGCAGTCGCGGGATGAGACCAGTGCCGTGGAATCAGAAAAATTCACGCGCACAATTTCAGAAGTTGGTCAGAGTGTTTGGGTGGAACGACAGTGGGAACCTGAAAACCAGGTGCGCCGCTTCCTCACCAATATGATGCCAATTCGAACCATCGCCGATCGCTTTTCGTTTGTTGAAGAGCCAGCTCTTGATGCTCTTTTCCATCTTTCATCTGAGCAGTCTGCTGACTGGGATACCGCTGGTTGGGAATCGCTCAGCGCTTATCGCGTAAGAAAAGAAGAGTTGGCACTTAAGGCCAAGTTGTCGCTGAAAAAAGATTCTTACAAGTTTGAGTTTGATCTGCTTTGCTCTGCTGGCGATGAAGAGGTGCCATTCCCTCTAGTGATTGAAGCACTATTTAGAAACCGCAGTTATTTGAAATTATCTGATGGCGACTATGTGCGTGTGCCGACGCCCACTTTGATGGGTCTTCTTAAGTCTATCGGTCAAAGCAAAGACAGTGCCCGTCCTCTCTATCAAGCACTAGGAATTTTGCATGCCTTAGAAACGCAAGAGATTCCTGTAGAAGCTGATAAGGGCTTTGAAGAATTTATCCACAAAATTCACCACTTCCGTGAATTGCCGCCATTTGAATTGCCAAAAGATTTCAAAGGCGAGTTGCGTGAGTATCAGAAAGAAGGCTGCAACTGGTTGATGTTCTTGCGCGAATATGGACTGGCAGGCATTCTCGCTGACGACATGGGCTTGGGTAAAACTATCCAAACTCTGGCAATGTTATTGAAGCACTATCAAGGCAAAGGCAAGGCCGATCGAGCACCGGCTTTGGTGGTGGCGCCAACTTCAGTGGTTTATAACTGGTTGTCGGAAGCATCCAAGTTTGTGCCCGACCTCAAGACTGCTTTGTTCATGGGCCGCGATCGTGGCGAGATGCTCAAGCGTCTTGGTAAGGAGAGCACCAATAAGCCCCATGTGATTTTCACTACCTACGGTATCATCCGCCGTGACTATGAGCAGCTGAAGAATATTCAGTTCGAGTTTCTCATTCTCGATGAAGCCCAGAATATTAAGAACCCAGAGTCAGTGGGCGCCATTGCTGCTAAGAGTATTAAGGCTTTCCACCGGCTGGCCTTGTCTGGTACACCGGTGGAGAACAGACTGAAAGAATTGTGGTCGCTCTTCGACTTCCTTATGCCTGATTTCCTTGGTCAGTACAAAGACTTCAATGAAGTCTTTGAAAGACCGATTGAAGCTGGATTGGATGGCGCTGGTATGAAACTGCGCAAGACAGTTCATCCCTTTATTTTGCGCCGTTTGAAGAGTCAGGTAGAAAAAGATTTGCCCGACAGAACAGATATTATTCAACTCTGTGAGTTTGATGATGAGCAGCGTTCGCTCTATCTTGACGTACTTGACGAATGTCGTCAGCGCGTCTTTAACGAAGTGGCTTCTCGTGGTATTAAACGGTCATCTATTTCAATTCTTGCGGAACTTCTGCGTCTGCGCCAGGTTTGTTGTGATCCCCGCCTGTTGAAAAACAGAGAGAAAGCAACCGACCAGTCGGCCAAGCTAGATGCTTTGTTAGCTATGATTGGCGAAGTTGTCGACGAAGGCCACAAGATTTTGATCTTCAGCCAGTTTGTGGAAATGCTTGCCATCATTCGCAAAGAATTGGAGAAGGCAGGATATACCTACGAATATCTTGATGGCCAAACACCGGCTAAAGAAAGACTTGATCGCGTCGAGCGCTTCAACCAAACACCGTCTATTCCGATTTTCTTGATCAGTTTGAAAGCTGGTGGTACTGGACTCAACTTGACTGGCGCTGACTATGTTATTCACTATGATCCATGGTGGAACCCAGCAGTAGAAAACCAAGCTACTGACCGAGCCCATAGAATCGGCCAGACTCGCCACGTGTTCAACTACAAGTTGATTACTCGTGGAACAGTGGAAGAAAAGATATTGGCTCTACAACAGAAGAAGAAAGAGCTAGCTGATTTGATTATTGGTGGCGACGATAGTGTCGCTAAAGAATTGACTCAAGAAGATCTGGAATTCTTGTTCTCGTTCTAGCCTGTCCGATTTTCAGGCGAAAATCGGACAGTTTTGGAAACTAGAAAAAACGATAAATGCAGATTTTTGTTGGCCGACAAAAAAGCCACCCAGATAAATCTGCGGTGGCTTTTTCACTATCGTCTGACTGCCTATTGCGTAGGCTCGATATTTCTTGCTGCTTCAAGTCAGAATCCACAGCTAGCGGGTTATCACTACAGTTTCCGGTCTGCGCAGACCTGGCGTTTCCACTTAACCCCTCGGCTCAAAGCACAC
>CALRQI020000018.1:0-70410 GCA_943370275.1 bacterium Ga0077546
GATCGCTCTAAAGAGCATTACTAACGTTTTCTTATCATGCCAATCTTTTCCGGGGAAAAGTTGGGATATTGTTGGGATGGGTTTTTCCAAAGTCCCGAAAGTCTTGGGCGATGAGAGACTCGAACTCCCAACCCCCTCGGTGTAAATGAGTGGCGTTCAGACAAAATGGACAGTTTCTTTCCGGAGGGAATCACACTGATGGCCTCCACCGTCCTAGTCAACTGTTTGCCCTTAGCTCATGAATAGCCAATTAAAATTGGCTCTCAGTTACTGAGAAATGTGGGGGCAGTGTGGGGGCGACATTTTGTCATTCCCTAAAAAACTCACCCTCGGAGCGACTCGAACGCCCGACACCCTCCTTAGGACGGAGGTGTTCTATCCAACTGAACTACGAGGGCAAAATGACCAAAACCAATTGCTTGATCTAAGTCACTAGTCTATCACCCGAATTTCGGCTTTTACAACTACTTAGAACTTTTAGCCCCAAGTACCCAGAGGCCGCCAATAACTATAGCTACAACCGCTTCTTGCACGAGCAGGCGCCCATAATCGATTGAATTGGCAGTGGTCGACTTCAGCTTGACATTTATGTCTAAGCCAAACATATTGGCATGGGCAATATTCTGCACTTCTGGGGGCTTCCACAAGAAGCTATAACCCATGGCTGAAGCCTTATTGTCGCTGTCCACTGACTGCCATGGCGGATAGATAACCATGCCGACCATAACAATTAAACCAATGACGACTGCTAGTTTTTGCATATTCATTTCTCTAGTATCGCCTATTTTTGACCAGTGGTGAGAAATCTAAAGACTGCTTTCGCTGGTTTTGCTAGCGAAACCATTACCAGCACTAGCGTTACGAAAATTGCTAGGGCCGCTAAATAAAGACCAAAGCGCAGACAATCGGGGCGATAGTCAAACTCTACTAAGTGCGATCCTTTTGTGACATAAACCGAACGCATAAAGCCGTTAGCCCGATAAATTGTCGCTGGCACAGAATCGACTTTTGCTTTCCAGCCCGGATAAAAGCGATCATTGAGAACAACCAAACTGTCTTTATCACACTGCACCGAAAGTGCAACATGCTCATTCTGGTCTTGCAAGATTGTCACCTTATTAGTAGAGCTCTCAGAAGATGTGCTCTGCGCTGGTCGCAGTTCTGATTGCAGGTCTGGGTGCAGTCCTGACGACGAAGTTGCTGGTAATTTCTGCTCACCAGGAGCGATACCACTTAGTTTACGCACTTCGCTATCGCCGGCCACATCACCATTAGAACTATCGCCATTTGCACCATCAAAACTAGCTAACCAATCGCTGGCTGGTAGCAGCGTCTGATCTTCTTCAACGTAGGCGCCAGAGCCAGGCAACGATGGTCCTTTGAGGAAGCTATTCAGCACTTGTTCTTGATTGCGCTTTACCCAAGAACTAGCTATGAAGGCGCGAGGTAAAGTATCCAGTACTTCGTAGAGACGCAAATTATATTCGCTGTCTTCTTCTAAGAGCTTGAACCAGCGACTATTAAGCATGCTAATAGGGCCCTTTTTACCAGAGCCAATAATTGAACTAGCCACATACCGAGTAGAAGTGATCTTGCAAAAACGAGCCAGTTCATCGTCTGTGGCGCCTTTAGTATCAATTGAGGAGCGATGCAAGAACTTGAGGAAAGTAGAACGGTAGTCTTTAGTCTCAGAAGATTCGTAGCCGAAAGTGACAGGCTGGTGCCAATCAATACAGATGTTTGGCAAAAGCATTTCGCGGCAATACTGCATGTACGCCTCGCCGTTAACGCACTCTCTGGGCAGATTATCCTGATAGTCAGCATTCATTCTCAGGGGGTCGAAATAAACAGTAAGGAGCCGCGGAGGAAGAATCGCAGATGGCTTTTCATTACTGTCTCCAACCTCTTGCCCTTTGACTGCAGCGTCCTCTTGGCGCAGAAGCTTGAGCTTCTTCAGCAGGGTGCCTTCGTAGGCAAAATAGCCAGGGGCTGCAGTCTTTTGCCTGTACTGGAAAGCTGGCACAATCAAACTTCCAATTAGAGCTGCCACCACAATCAGTGCCAGAGTTTGCTTATCAGCTATTTTGAGTTTTTTCGAGAAGGCAATTACTAATGAGAAAATCAAACCAATCAATGCTGTAAATATCATCGGGCGGCCAAGCGCCTTATAAAAAGCAGCAGAGAACATTGGTTGAATACCGTGCACCCAATCAGGCGCAAAGGTAAATGTGGTGGCAATAGTAAGGGCTATGATCCAGACACTATGGCTGAGAATAATTGCCACTTTGCTACGCTGGCCTTCCTCTAAAGCATGCAGGCCCCGCCCGGCCAATATGGCTAAAAAGAGAATGACAAAAATCAAAAGCTTGACAGGATAACGCAGTATCGAAAGAAACGGCAGGGTCTTGAGCAAAAAAGTCGAGATCGGTGTGTATTTACCTAAAGACAAAAGCACCGCCACGAGTGCGGCTCCCAAGGCATAGAAGCGATACTTGAAAGTTTTATCGGCCAGACCGAAGAACACTAAAGTGACAACAACCGGGCCAATATAGGCCGATGGCAAAAATGGATAGTAGCCAGCCCTGCTGGCCACAGCACCACCGAACAAAGTACGGGGTTGCTGCAAATCACCGAGGGGTTGGCTAAAGGCTAGGCAGAGAAAGTCATACCAATTGCAACTCCAGTTAAAGACCTGATTGAGATCTAAGCCGCTGGCCCTTGGGGATAGTTTGCTCCACTCAAATACTGGCAAGAGCATGGTCATACTCATCAAAATGCCTAAACCTATGGCCAGACTCTGCCAGTAGGTCACTTTGATACGAGCAGATAGCTTGACGCTAGTTCCTAATTCACTATCTTCCAGTTCCGCACCAGGCAACTTAAATAGATTCAGCACCATTAGCAGTATCAAGAAGCCAAACATAATAAAGACAGGCACATAAATTTCTGGCCGACCAGCCATCAACATCCAGTGCACTGAAAGGATGGCTAAAACCACATAGGCCAGGCGATTGCGTTTTTTTGCAATTGAAGCTAGGCCATAAAGAGCAAGCAAGCCCCAGGCAAAAGTGGCTGGCAAAGTATAGTTAGCTGGCAGCGAAAAGAAATAGCCACTGAGCGCTACTGTTAGACCAACAAAAGAAGAAGCGGCCACGCTAAAGCGCAGCATGCGCGAGAGCACATAGGCACCAGCAAAGGCAACGAGCTGATGAAAAAACTGAATTAAAGCCAGAGCCGCGCTATACGGAAGAGCGACGAACAAGAAATTGGGGAAGTAGAAAATTCCCGGCGATGGGTTAGCCAATTGGGGCGAACCACAATAGATATAAGGATTCCACAGGGGAGGCCGCTGGGCCAACCAAGCTTCTTTTATCAAGCGAGCAAAGGGTTCAAAGAAATAGGTATGGTCAGAGACAAAGTATTCTCGGCCTTCTGCCAATGGGGGAAAGTAAAAGGCCGTTAGGGCCAATACAAGCGCCACAAAACAGACTAGCAAAGAGACTATTTCACCCTTGCGCTCGCTCAAAGACAAATTAGGCACTTAGTTACTGGAAGAGCGGTGCACTGTAGTCAGGACGACTTGCAATCGGAACACTATTAGCTTTAGGCAAAGCCGATATCGGCGTACCATCTTCAGAGCGAAGTGCCATAGAGCCCACGGCCGCGCGAGAGACGTTCATCAATGAATTGACTGAAACGGTACCGGCTAAGGCTACCAAAACAGTACAAAGAATCAGTGCCAGAGCAGGAGCTTCTTGCGGACTGCCTACCCATGGCTTTGGAGCTTGAGCGCCAGATAGGGATGCCACTTTTTCAGACGGTTCAGGAACAATCATCAGAATTACTACACGTGAGTAGTAATAGATAGCTGGTACAGAGGTAATCAGAGCGGCACTAACTAACACCCAACCAAGAGGTAAGCCCATAAATTGAGTTTGAATATGAGCGCCAGCCGTGAAGATAAAGACTTTGGCGAAGAATCCAGCTGGTGGAATTGGCAGACCAGCCAAGTTGAGCAAGCAAACACTCATAGCCAGAGCTATCAGTGGCCGTTTGCGAATCAAACCAGCATAGTCTTCAATGCGATCAGAACCAGTCTCATTGCTAACAAGAACGGCTCCGGCGAATGCACCAAGGTTCATCAAGCCGTAAACCATGACATAGAAAACCAAGGCCGACAGTCCAGATTCGGAGGCAGCGATCAGGCCAATCAAAATATAGCCAACGTGAGCTATCGAAGAGTAAGCCAACATTCTCTTTAATGAATTCTGGGCCAGGGCAATCAAGTTACCGGCAACCATAGAGAAGATAGCTAAAGCTCCAAGGATAACCATCCACTGGGCTTGTGACTGAGCAAATACGATCAAGAGCAGGCGCATGGCGACGACAAAACCGCCGGCTTTTGAACCAATTGAAAGGAAAGCAGTGACCGGAGTAGGAGCGCCTTCGTATACGTCTGGAGTCCACATGTGGAAGGGCACAACTGAGAGCTTGAAGCAGATGGCACTAATCACAAGGGTTAGCAACAACAACATAAAGAAGGAAGGGGCTGCCTGGGAACCCACTGAGAAGCAATCGCGGATAGCAGTGAAAGACGTAGCACCGGTCAAACCATAAAGGAAGGAGAGACCATACAAAAGGGTAGCGGTGGTAGCAGCGGTTGAAAGGAGGTACTTAAGAGTAGCTTCGCCGCTTCTTACATCTTTCTTAGTGAAGCTGGTCAAGAGAACGCAGCAAACGCTCAAGGTCTCTAGGGCAACGAAGAGCATAATCAAATCGGTGGAACCAGCCAAGAACAGGTTCGACAAAACCGCAGTCATCAAGATGGCGTAGTATTCGCCGCGGTTACGTCCGAAGAGATGGTCGTAACCCATACTGATTAAGACAACCAGGATGCCGACCACAATTGCAACGAGCGAGAAGACCGTGTAGAGAGGGTCGATAGTAAAGAGACCGTTGCAAAGTATTTCAGTGAGACCCATTTGTGTGGTCAGGACATAGCCCGACACCGCCAGGGATACGAGACAGATTATTGGAGTCAAACCCTTTGCTTTAGGAGCAAACAAGTTCCACAGAGCCGCAAATAGAACACCGACCACAAGGATGAGCTGAGGAGCCAGCAACGTTAACATCCGCGTGTAATCTTGATAATCGCCCATTTGAATTAAAAGTCCCCAAGTTCGCGTTTAATTTTTTGTCTTCACCGACGCTCCTAATTCTACATAGCTAAATGGGAAGAATCGTAAGGATTACCCAATCTGTAAGTAAGCTTTGCTTTAGTTTGGCAAAATCCCCTATTGACAGCCCTGTGGGGTAAGATAGTGCATAACTACTTAAAACGGCGTCTTAGAGATAGAACAGTAAAAACATGGCAAACGGCACAAGGCTCATCCTCAACTCCAGCGGCTTACTTGAATTAGACGACAACAAAAAACCAGCACTTCTTATTATGGAAGACGGCACCACCTTTGAAGGGAAAGCCTTCGGAGCAAGCACCACAGCAGTGGGTGAACTGGTCTTCAACACTTCGCTGATGGGATACCAAGAGGTTTTAACCGACCCTAGTTACGCCGGCCAGGTAGTCACCATGACCTATCCTGAAATCGGCAATTACGGTGTCTGCGACGAAGACATCGAGTCGCGTTCAATTTTTGCTCGTGCTTTCGTGGTGCGTCATCTCTCCCGCAAACACAGCAATCACCGCGCCAGTGGCACTCTCGAAGCGTTCCTAGAGAAGTTCAATATCCCTGGCATATCCGAAGTAGATACAAGAGCAATAACTCGTAGGCTGCGCGATCAAGGCGCCATGCGTTGCGCCATATCAACTGAAGAAGATGTATTAACAGAAGGTGGCCGCGAAAAGCTGCTAGCGGCACTGGCTGATGCCCCGCAAATGGCAGGGCAAGACCTCACCAACGAAGTTACTACCAAAGAAATATATACAATCGGAACAGGCAAAACAAAAGTTGCCGTACTCGATTTTGGCATCAAGCAAAATATCTTGCGCGAGCTGATAGCCCGCGGTGTTACTGCCACTGTTTACCCCGCTAGAGCAAAAGCAGCAGATATTCTTGCCACTTCCCCTGATGGCATCTTCTTGTCAAATGGTCCCGGCGACCCAGCCGCTTGCGAAGACATCATTGCCGAGATGAAAACCCTAATAGCCTCTCGCATACCTATATTTGGTATTTGTCTCGGCCATCAGCTTTTGTCTATTGCCCTCGGTGGCAGTACTTACAAACTAAAGTTTGGTCACCGTGGTGGCAACCATCCAGTCAAAGATCTAACCACCGGAAAAATCGAAGTAACCTGCCAGAATCACGGCTTCGCTGTCGATGAAAAATCAATGCCAGCCAACCTAGAACTTACTCATATCAACCTAAATGACAATTCAGTGGAAGGCTTCCGCCACAAAGAATTGCCAATATTTGCCGTTCAATATCACCCAGAAGCCCACCCGGGGCCACACGATTCTAATTATTTGTTTGACCGTTTCTTGTCTTTAATCGAGTCACATCACAAAGTCAGTAAGTAAATAAGTAAGCAAGTGAAAGCAGGCGCCATTTGTATAAAGTAGCAATCTTCGACTTCGACGGTACCCTGGTAGATTCAACTCCTGGCATCGTCGATGTGATGAAAGTAGTTGTGGATGAATATGGATTTGCACCAGCGATCTTAGACGAATGGGCACTCTTAGTTGGGGTGCCACTGCCCAAGCAAATGGAAATCATCATGCCTGAGAAATCAGCTGATTTTCATTTAGAAGTAGCCAACCGCTACCGTGCCATTTACGACACCATGGCTATTGAAATCTGCCCGCCTTTTCCTCACATGTTCACTATGCTGCAGAGCCTCAAGGACGCTGGGGTCGTGATTACGATTGCCTCGTCTAAGCGCCGTAACTTAGTTGAAATTGTGCTTGATCACCACAACGTTGCTCACTATTTCAAAATGGTAGTGGGCGCAGCCGATGTGGAAAATCACAAACCGCATCCTGAATCGGTTCACATGACTCTTGACCAGCTTTCAATTCCACTTGAGCATGCTGTGGTTATTGGTGACAGTATTTTCGACCTAGATATGGCTAAGAATGCTGGCGTAGACGCCATTGGCGTCACCACCGGCTTACACAGCAAAGAAATGCTGGCCAAGTCTGAGCCTACCCATATTGTGGACGGCCTGCATGAAGTCTTGCCGATTATTCTCAAAGGGCGCAACGGCAATAAGCCGGGCTAAAAGCTTCTTCAATTATGCAGAAAACTTCATCTAATTAGCCGTACCAGTTGGCAACCTCTCGTCGTCTGTTATTATTAGTCGGCTCAAGAGGTAGAAGGCCATTTTTTCGAGCATTCATTCATATTTTTCCAGCCCTGTGGTCAAAAGACACGGTCGTCCAATTATTGCGGCTTGTGCACTATTGTTCGGCGTCGGAGCTGAAGCCCTGGCTGAACCGGCGGTGCAGCCGTCCAAGGCCGTAAATTCAACGCCCGCGACAGTAGCAACACCGACAGCAGGCCAAACAGCTCTCACAACAGACCAAAAACCAGAAAGCAAAGCCAGCACTGCTGAAGCTTTGAATAGCCAATGGCTGATTAAGCCCGGCCAATCCATTTCGGTCAGCATGGCCACCGAAGATATCGTCTGCACAAATGATTTGGCCCTGGCAAGAAAGCAACGCGAGGCCTATCCAGACAGTGCGGAAGCCAGTTTTATCTATGCTGTGGCCTTGAGTCGCACCAGTCAGGTCGAAACCGCTCTGCAAGAAGTTAGACGGGCGCGCAAGTTGGCCGAAAAAGACGGCGGGCCAGCTTATTTCGACCAGATGATCCAGAGCTACGAAAAGATGCTCACTTACTATCCAGAAGATAACCAGGTGAGGTATCACCTGGCGTGGGCTTATTACATGAAAGCATATCTGCTAGCTAAGTATTCAGCCCAAGCGGCCGGTCAAAATCCAAAGTATGCTGAATGGATTGCCCAGGCCAAAAAGCCAGCGGATCCAAGCCCATCTAGTAAAGACAGTACAGACCCTTCAACCATAGCTGCCAAGCCCGAAACCAGCGAAAAAGTTCTAGCTCAACCAGCAGCCCTACCAAGCCAAGTACTCGGCAACTTAACTCAAATTCGCAAAGACATGTCACAAGTTTCACCAGATGCGGTGCCACAAGTTAAGCGTTATTACGAACTCGCTCTGGCGAAGCTGGACGACCTTTTGGCTCGCCAACCTGATGACGTCTGGGCTCGAGTCTATCGGGCGCACCTCCAAGCCGAGTCATCAGGCAATATCGATCAGGCTATTGTCGAGTGGCAGAAGGTAAAAGAGGCTTCACCATTGAATCCAGCCGCCTATTTCTTCCTCGGCGAGGGTTATCTTAAGAAGGGCAATCTCAAAGAAAGCCTTACCAATGTTTCAAAAGCAATTGCCCTGAGGGCAACAGGTAACTAATTCCAGGTAACTGAGTTCAATGTTCGACTTCTTAAAATCTGATTGGTTCAAGCTCGTTCTCGCCCTAAGCATTTTGGGCGGCATTGTTGGATTGCTCTACTATGCGCAATGGAGCGCCACAATCGAAGAGAAGGCGTTCAAAGCGCAAAGAGACGCTAACCCAACTGCCAGTAACATAGCCTTTACAAACTATGAATTGAAAGAAGTCGATGACGCCAACAATGTGCGCTGGATTCTGTCAGCCCAGACCGGCACCTTGATAAAAGACTCTAAAGACGTAAGCCTGACCAACATAAGCATGAAGTTTTTGGACGGAGCCAACGTAAAAATGATGATTACCGCACCACTGGGCAAAGCCAACACCGACACGCACCGGGTGGAATTGGCCTCTGGGCCAGGCCAGCGGGTAATTGCAGAGGGTGAGGGCGGGAAGTCAAGAATGGACATGGAAAAGTTGGAATTAGAGAAAAAAAATCAGTTTAAGGCCACTGGTGGTGTTAACATCGCCATGGGGGTAGCCAAGGTGACCGGTAACTACGCCACTGGGCGTTTTGGCAAAAAAGACCTAGAAGATCTCAAGATAATTGGAAATACCCACGCCATCATTGCGAGCCAATAAATGATTTTATTCATGCGCAATATATTGAAGGAATCACCTCGTAAGGAAGGTCAGTAAAATAATGAACGGCCTTAGTATGAAACGATCAATCTTACCTTTGCTATCAAGCTTGCTGGCCCTGCAAATGCCACTAGCAGCGATGGCTCAAGCACCAGACATGGGCGGCGGCGGCCCTATCGACATCAAGGCAGAAGAACAAGAATTTGCTGGCGACCACATTATCGCCAGAGGCCATGTGCGCGTTGTCTACAAAGACAGTGTCATTGTTGCCCCAGTAGCGACGCTCTACCGTGACGTCAACACCGGTCAGCCCCAGAAAGCTATTTTTACCGGACACCCGCACCTAGTGCAGGGCAATAACAAAATTGATGCTGATACTTTAGTTTTTGAAATGGTAAGTTCAAAGATCATGGCCGATGGTCATGCCCACTCTGAAGTAGTAAACGAGGCCCCACCACCTGCTGCTGAGCAAGTGGCAGTGAAAGGCGATACCAAGAAACCAACCAAGAAGGTAGCACCAGCTTCTAGCGCTGAAGCAGCACTCGCCCAAGCAGCAGCGACAAAAGGGTCACTTAATTCTGACGATACTGAACCAGCCAGCAAAGCTAGCGTTGGCGCTAATGGGGCTGGCGGCACCACTGCTAGTGCCCTCGGTGGCCCAACAGAAGGCCCAACTACAATCATTACTGACTCAGATCGTCAGGTTTATGACCGCGGTACTGGTCAATTTGAGGCCTTCGGTCACGTCAAAGTAAAAGCTGGCGATATCGACGTATTAGCTGACCACTTGCGTATGGCCTACGGCGCCGACCAAAAGCCAGAAGCAGCAGTTTTCACTGGCAAAGTATCTGCCACTCAAGGACAGAACAATACCCAGTCTGACACTATGACTTACTTCCTCACCACCAAGCGCTTACAGGCCACTGGCCATGTGCGCTCGAAAGTCATTCAGAGCAATAATTCAAACAGTACTGCCTCGAAATCGACCACTGTAACTGCACCAGCCAACGAAGGCAAAGTAGAGCCCATTGTTAACGGTGGCATGGCGGCGAGCAACGCAACTCCAGCCATAACCAATACTGGTGCACCGGTAATTATTGTTTCAGACACACAAGACTACAACAAAGAGACAGGCCGTCTCGATGCCGTTGGCAACTGCAAAATCTTCTATGAAGATACCGTTGGCATCGGACCGAAAATAGTAATGGTGCGCAATGCTTATGGTCAGGCAGAGAAAGTTGTTTTCATTGGCCGATCACAAATTACCCAACCAGGCAAACGCTGGATTGGCGATCGCATCACCATGATCATCAACGACCGCAGAGTGCTTGCCGAAGGCAACACCAGAGCCTTCATATTGCAGAAAAAAATGCCAGCTCCGATTGTTCCAGCACCAGCTGTACCATTTGATTCAGCGCCAGAATTCAAACTGGCAGACAAGTCTAAACCAAGCGCTGAAGACAACTCTAGTGACGACTCTAGCGGCAAGCTCAGTACAACGAAGGTGGATAGACCAGAATGACCTCGGCCGCGCCAACATCAAGCTCAATACAATCCAACGATACTAGAACGCTTAGAATCGAGAGCCTGCAAAAATCATACGGTGGAAGACGAGTCGTTGACGGCGTCAGCTTCTACCTCAATCGCGGCGAAGTAGTAGGCCTACTGGGCCGAAATGGTGCGGGCAAGACAACCTCGTTCGATATGGTGCTCGGCCTGGTTAAGCCTGAAAAGGGCTCAATTACTCTGGGAAACAAAGACCTAACTAAGTTGCCGATTCACATTCGCAGCCGCTTGGGCATTGGCTACTTACCGCAAGAAGCTTCTAACTTCCGCAAGTTGTCCGTGGGCGATAATATCAAACTAATTCTTGAATTGAGAAATTTCCCAACCAGAGAACACAAGAAGCGCACTCTAGCCTTACTTGAACAATTCGGTCTGGCCCACTTGATTGATGTTATATCAGTGCAGCTCTCCGGTGGTGAAAGAAGACGTCTTGAGCTAGCCCGCTGCCTGGCCTCAGAGCCAGAGTTCATCTTGCTAGACGAACCATTCACCGGGGTTGACCCGATTTCGATTGCCGATATTCAAGGCCTGATTCGCCGGCTGCGTGACGAATGGAATTTGGGCGTTCTAATCACCGACCACAACCCAAGGGCCACACTAAAAATTACTGACCGCGCCTACTTAATTGACTACGGCAAAATTTTGGTTGCCGGTACTTCAAGAGAAGTAGCTGAAAGCCCTGTGGCGCGCAAACAATATCTGGGAGAGGACTTCACTCTGTGAGCATTGGTATTAAGCTTCTTGACCGATATATCGCTAATGAATTCTGGCAACCATTGCTGTTCGGTATTGGTATCGTCACTGGTGTATGGTTCGGCGCCGAGCAACTAAAAACAATTTTCAACCTGGTTATGAAATCAGGTGTGCCCATTCACATGGCTCTTACTATTCTGGGCTTACACTTGCCCGAAGTTATCGTCATGACCATTCCCATTGGTGTGCTGCTGGCGACACTTTTAGTATTCAACCGCCTCTCGGGCGACTCTGAAATTATTGCCTTGCGCACCAGCGGCGTCAGCTTCTACCGCATCATGGTAGCCCCCTTAATGTTCGGTTTGTTTACCTCACTGGTGAGCTTCGGCCTCAACGAAGCGGTGGTGCCAGTGGCCAACCGCACCTCTAAACGCCTTGAATTTCTTGCCCTCTACAAAGCCGAGTTGCCCGCTGGACAAGCCAACTTTACTTATATGGAGAGGGGTAAAGACCTCAATATCGACCGCATTTTCTTCATTGGCTACTATGAAGGTAAAAACCTGAGCAATGTCATCATTCTCGACTTCTCTCGGGCCAAGTTAGTGCAAATTATCTCGGCCTCAAGCGGCCTATGGGACAACGGACACTGGACCTTAAACAGCGGCCGAACCTATGTTCTAGCGGGAGACTCCGATATCACGAGAATCAGCCGTTTCGACAAGATGGTAATTCCAGGCTTGGGTCAGGTGCAAAAAGCAATGGCCAATGGAAAAGTCTCACCCAAAGAAATGAACCTCTTCGAGCTCAATAATTATCTAGACATCCTACGCAGCTCCAACTCGCTGAGTAACGACCTTTTGGTACGTTACTATCAAAAAGTCTCCCAACCCTTGGCCTGCTTGATCGTATCGCTGGCCGGTGCTCCTCTCGGCCTTTTGGCGAGAAGGTCACGCAGTAACCTCGGTCTTATATATAGTGCGGTAGTGGTCTTTCTCTATTACGTGTTGCAATCGTCTTCAGGCGCCCTTGGAGATGCTGGACGAATTACGCCGCTTTTGGCGGCCTGGCTACCCAATATTGTCATCGGCATATTGGGCGGAACGATTCTCTATGTCAGGGCCAGATAACAACCTAGGCAACAAAATAAATTGGTTATCGGCATGCCACTGAGCTTGGCTTAGGGTACAAATGAGACTGCATTAATCTGGAATATTGGATTACTGTCAATCGTATGCGTATTACCCGTATTGACTCACCCCTTAGGCACGCTTAATCTTGACATACGCCTATCAGCAGCAGATAGACCGAAATAGGAGTTCTTGTTTCTCACCAAACGGTCGAGAGCCCGAGATAACCTATAAAGACAAACAGTAATACCCCGGAATCACCAGAGAAAAGCCTTGGCTAGCACTAGTCAAATTTCTAACTCCATGCACTCCAATCGGCGCCGCAATTCGGTGCTTTTGATGGGATTTGTGCTGGGCGGTGTCAGCCTCGTCGTCGTACCGGGTGTCTACTTCGTCTGCCAAGACAGTGCTAAGCGCTCCGACCTATTGAGTCTTAGCAGTGGCCTCTCTAATTCTGCCTTTGGCAATTTTTTCAAGAAAACTCCGGCAAAATCAGAAACAATTTCGCCAAACAGCTCAGCAATAGGCTCTGGAATGAGTGCTGCAGCAACGGCCAAGCCAATGCTAAACACCGGGGTAACTGCCAGCAATGTCAAACTTGTAGACGAAGCAGTAAAGCTTCTCGTCGGGCAAATTGAGGCCAATCCCAAAGACCCATCCTTGCACAATCGACTTGGTCTGATTTATGCCGAACTCGGCGAATTGAGTCAGGCTGAAAATCAGTTCAAACAGGCAATTGAAATTGCCCGGCTGGGAGTGAGCGAATCAAAACAAGCTGTAGATGCAAACAAAGCCAGTGGTCAGTTGGCTCTAGCCAGCGAAGCAATGCTCAAAGGTTCACAAGCCGAGCTCGAACTATCAACCGCTCACAGCAATCTGGCAAGGGTTTATGAAAAGCTTGGCCAACAATCTAAAGTTGTAGCTCAACTAGAGCAGCTCAATAAAGACGTGCGTATCAACGGCAGCCTGGCCCAATCATTCGGCCTTGGTGCCGGTAAGGCCGCCACTGCAAAAAATTCAGTCAAATCTTCTGTCGAAATTGTTGATGGCATGGCCAAAGCAGAGGCTCTGATGCAGGCCCACATGCTACCGCAGGCAATGGCACAGTGGAAGCATGTACTCGCTCTCGACCCAACAATTGCCGAAGCCCACGAAAAATTGGGAAGAGCAGCTCTTTCAACAGGCAACATCTTTTTAGCGATTCAAGAACTGAAGCAAGCAGCTCAATTAGAGCCGCGCAAAGCAGCTATACATTCTAGCTTGGGCATGTGCTACCAGCACCGCAACAAGAACAAAGAAGCCATCGAAGAGTTCAAGAAGGCTCTAGCAATCGAGCCGAAAGACGCTCTCACCGCCTTTAATTTAGGCAATGCCTACGCTGCCCTTGGACAAAACAAAGACGCTCGTCGCGTCTACCAGCAAGCTATTCAGATTAAGCCAGAAATGGCTGTGGCTCACAATAATCTAGCAACTGTCTTGTCTATGGATGGTCAATACGAGCAAGCTATCGAACAATTTGCATACACTCTATCATTGGCACCAAATATGGCATCGGCCCACTATGGCCTTGGTCTGGCTCAATTCAACACACATGATTACACAAATGCTGCGCGCGAATTCAAAATTGCCCTGGCTATCAATCCTGAGTTAATTGATGCCCACACAAAAATTGAAATGTGCCACCGCCTGAACGGCCAGCAATTCGGTCAGCAGAACGCCAATAATTGCCTGGCAGCAGGGCTGAATAGCACTGGAGTAAGACAAAGAGCAGCATCGAGCGGCTATAATCCAAATTCTGGCTCGCGATCTAGTTCTACTTCTAGCTCTGACTCTGGAGCTAATTTTGAAAATGGTCGACGCCTAAGCATGATTGGTGTCTCTGGAGATCAAGCGCCCAGACCAAGACAGAGAAAAGTAACCATGAGTTCTTCAATTGATGAAGGTAGCAATAGAAATCTGGCGCAGAGACTCAACTAACAGCCTTGTCTAGAAACATTATCTTGTTAGGACCATCTGGTGCGGGTAAATCTAGCACCGCCAGTCTTCTCAGCGAGAAACTATCTCTGCCCTGCCTTGATTGCGATGCTGTCATCGAAGAAAAGGCCGGACAATCAATTGCCTCTTTGTTCAAGGAGCAGGGGGAAGCAGCTTTCCGCGCCCTGGAAAATAAGCTTCTGGATCAGCTATTAAATGAGCTACTTGATGAGCCGAAGGTAATCGCTTGCGGGGGCGGCCTGCCAATAGGTAGTGGCAATATGGAGAAGCTTAAAACTTTGGGCCAGACAATTTATCTCACAGCTGAAGTTGAGACCCTTGCAAAGCGAATAGCCAGTCAGGGCAGTCGCCCACTTTTGGCACCAGATCAGCCAGAACAGCTAATCGACAAGATTAAACAGCTACTGACATGCAGACGGCACATCTATGAGCAAGCACACCTGACAATTAAAACTGATGGGAAAACAGTGCCCGAAGTAGTAGCTGAGATTCAAAGAATCCTCACAAAAGCAACACTTTAGTACAGGCGCGTTATAGTATCTGATTGGAAGAGCTGAATTTTGGAGGAGTGGATCTTGTCAGCAGTGACGCAAGATGAATTAATGTACTTGCAGTCCCAATTAGAGGGGCTCGAGTCTATTTTTATGGAGCTCATGCCTTTCGGCATCGAACTCAAGCGCCAACACGTGCAAGATTACTATGACAAACGCTTCGATGCCGCCACTAAACCAGTTTCATCGGTGGCCGAAACCGAATTACGCCGACAGTTCAATACCAAAGCAAACCAAGTGAGAAATCTGGTTGACAGCGCCGAGTCACTGGGAGACGCTGGCAACAAACTCAACTTGATTCGAGCCGCAGCTTCCCTACCAGAAGAACGCAGTAAGGGGCTACTCAACTCTGTTTTGCAGCTGTGCAAAGGTCTGGTAACCGAAACTAAGGCTGACCCGGTTCTCTTCAAAGAAATTATTTCATCAAAAGAACTAAGAGCAGTAGAAGCCCGAGTGCTACTAGGATCTACCATGTTCATTATTGCTGACCAAGTTATGTATGGTGAACAGCCACTGCCACTGCGCGATTTACTCGGACAATTCTTGCAGATGGTGAGACAAGAAGGCCTGCTGACCCGCAATGATCCCTTCTTGATTGAAGCTCAATGCGCCATGGAAGCTTTAGAGCTAGACGCCGAAGCAGCCGAAGAAGAAGCAGAAGCTCAGGGCCAAGCGCAAGCTTAAGACCCGATAGTCTATTAGGGCGATAATCTTTTGAAAATACTTGTTCTCAACGGCCCGAATCTCAATCTCCTAGGCGCTCGCGAAACATCCACCTACGGCAAAACTAGCCTGGCGGAAATTGAAAGTAGGCTAGTTAAACTAGCCAAAGAAATTTCGGCAGCACACTCTGCAGGTCTAGAGCTAGAATTTAAGCAGTCAAACTTTGAAGGCGAGCTAGTCAATATCATTCAGTCTTGCCTGGGCACCGGGGTAGCTGGAGTGGTTATCAATCCTGGGGCATACGGTCACACCTCTATCGCTATCAGAGACGCATTTCTTGCCATTGCCATGCCCTTCGTTGAAGTACATGTTTCAAACGTCTATGCCCGTGAGCCATTCAGGCACAAAAGCTATCTCAGCGACGTCGCTGTAGGTGTTATCGCTGGCTTTGGTGCCAATAGTTATGAACTGGGTTTACGAGCCCTCTACGACCACCTAATTTCTACGACTAATCAATAGTAAATATTAGGCGCACTGGCATAAGGCTATAATGGCCCTCGGAGTACAATAAGTTCTTATGGAAAACCGCACAGACTCAGTCATTAGAAGCAAAGAAAGAGATCTTCGAATATCTCTCAGACATACCTTGCTCGGCTCGTTTAATATAGGCCTTAGCAAGGCAACACTAATGGCGCTTGTGGCCACGTCTCTGCTCGCTCTTCCTTCGAGCCAACCGGCCAGCTGCCAAGAGACCAGCGATAAACCCGCGGCAGAAGCAAAACCTCGGGCCTACTCAGCCGAGGCCATCAAACATTACAACCGTGGCCTTGAATTTCACCAGTCTGGATTCTTTGAGAAGGCCGTGGCGGAATACAAACTGGCCATCGCCTCGGACGATCGCTTAGAGCAAGCCTATAGCAATCTTGGCCTGATCTACATCTCACAAAAGAGCTATGCCTTGGCCCAAGATGCCTTCGACAAGGCCCTATTTCTCAAACCCAATCGCCCAACTTCACTGAACGGCTTAGCGTCAGTGCTATTTGCCCGAAGCCAAGTCGATCAAGCCATTGAAAAATGGCAGAAGGCCGTAGCAGTTGACCCTAAATTTGCAAGCGCCTATTTCAATATGGGCACCGCTTATGAATCGCAAAAAAAATACGACGAAGCTCTTGCTGTCTACGTCAAAGCCGTATCAATAGCACCAGACATGGCCGATGCTTTCTATCACATGGGCTGCTTACTAAACAAACAAAAGCACCCGGCCCAGGCCTTAGTGCTCTTAAAAAAGGCAGTAGATCTAGCAGCCGAATCAGAATTTGCTAGAGATGCCCGCAAACAAATACTCTCAATTGAAAGTCAGTTTGCCAAAGATTCAGGAAGAGATTCTGGTAAAGACTCGGGCAAAGACAACAAGAATAAAGTGGTGAGCGATCTGCCACCAAACAGAAGCCAGTCACCATCTGTTGGTGCCTCAAGGCAAGAGATAATCGATTCGGCCGCTCGCAACGTTGAAAAGAAAAGACTGGAAAAAGAGAAGAAGGCAGCCGAAGCAAAGTGGGCTAAAGAACATCCAGAAGAGCGCCAAGGCGGCCTGCTCGGTTTAGTAAAACGCAAACCCAAAAGCGAAATGAAAATGTTCGTGCATCCACCTGATGCGGCTAGCGATCAGAAGACTGAGTAATTACTATGTTTGATAAAGAAGCCAAGCTACAGGCATTAGCCGACCTAATCGAAGGCAAAATAGTCGACGATAGTGCACGGATAGAAGCCTGTATCAAAGGAACTGTGCTCGGTTTTCCCGCCACCATAGAGGCGATGAGATTGAGCTTTCCCTTTGGCTGTTCTTTCTTTTTAGAAACAGATGTTCTGAACGAAAACAAATCGAAGAAAAGCACTGGAGAATTCACTCTTACAGTGAGCCATCGCTTAGTCACTGGCTTTTGGGCCAAGTTCAGCCGCATACTTCTGGTAGATCATACAGATAGACCAGTGGGCATGAAAAAATTTGACGCTGATTACATAGCCAAAAGCAATGATGATGAACAAGCCTTGCGTTTTGTGCAATACCCATCAATGATTGATAAATTGCAGCTACTGAGCCAGTACACCAATTTCACAGAGTTGCATGTCCGGTCAGGCTATGGAGTAGTTTTAGTTCAACCTACTTCAATCGAAAAACTAGATTTAGACACAGTTAGAGAGACATTTCGTGTCTTTGGTGAAGTTGCCCAGGTAGTATTCGAGGCCTTTTAATTCAGTGTCAAATTTACTTGAAGAAGAAACCAGCAGAGCTGATTACATTCTTTCGATAGCGCAATTGTTAGGACGCTATCTTAGTAATTTGCCGACAGAAGCTGCAAGAATGCCGGTTCTGTTGGAACAGTTGGAGCGAAATGATTATCGCTTGACCAACCGCAAAAATATGGTTGGCCACCTAACCGCCAGCGCCCTGGTTATAAACCAATCCTCTCAAATACTGCTCATACACCACAATGGCTTAAAACGCTGGCTACAGCCCGGTGGTCACCTCAATCACAATGAAGAGCCAGAGGCAGGAGCTAGACGCGAGTTACTTGAAGAAACCGGCCTGGGTGGTCAAGGCGAAATAACCCTTGTGCACAGCCCACACAGCTCGAAAGAAAACCTTTTACCGTTCGACGTCGACACTCACGACATTCCGGCTAACCAGGCCAAGAGCGAAGGTGAGCACAAACATCATGATTTTCAGTACATTTACCAGTTAGACCATAAGAACGCCCAGCCAATTGTTCTGCAAGAAGAAGAGGTGGCTAAATATAAATGGGTCTCATTCGACCAGTTAGCCAGCGGCGAATATGGCAGACGCCTAAGTCGGGTGGCAGAAAAGCTAAGGGCCAGCTTGGGCTAGATACTCGGGCTAGGGGCTTGGGTTAATCACACGGGCTAATCACACAGGTAACTGGCCGGGCTAAGGGCCAGCAAAATTCTCTTGGCATTCCAAGACATTAGCCTGGTGTGCCTAAAGGCCAAAAGCAAAGAGAAACAGATTGTTACGGAGCAAGGCTTTCATCGACCGATGTGATAAATTTACTTTGTGGGAAGTTTTGAACTTAGGCTCAAAAACCCGCAATACACGCATTAATGAGGTATCGGGTATGGCAGACACCACCACAGCGCCTACTTCCACCGCGATTGTCGGTTTGACTGAAGCAGCAGCAGCAGAAGTAAAAAGACTCCTGGTTGACGAGCAAGGCAAGACTGGTCTGCGTATGGAGATCAAAGGCGGCGGTTGTTCAGGAATGTCTTATGGCATGAGCTTCGACAATGCTCAAGAAAAAGACCACGTCATCGAAGAACATGGCGTAAAGCTTTTCATCGATCCTAAAAGCGCAATCTATTTGAAAGGCACAGTTTTGGACTTCCAGAGCGGTCTAGACGGACAAGGCTTTGTCATCAAGAATCCACAAGCTAAAGGCTCATGTGGTTGCGGCAATTCATTCTCAGTCTAAAAACTAGAATAATGACCAATAGGTAATTTGGAACGTGCCGGCAATAATTCTGTCCGGCACGTTTCTTTTTTTTCAAACAATCTCAAGAGTGGCAAGATGAACAAGCTAAAACTAGCTCGCCCCAAGAAAGCAGAAGAAAAAACAGAAGAGGCAAAGAGTAACTCAGGCCAAGAACTAGGTTATTTTGCTGCGGCGCAATACAGCTTGATTGAAATCTACGGGGCTGACAGCGAACGCTTTATCAACGCTCAGACCACCAGCGACGTAAAAGCTTTGAAGCCCTACCAGTGGCAACCTAGCGCGCTCTTAGACCGCAAGGCCCATGTAGTTGCCTACTTCAATCTTTATCGCAAAAACAGCTCTTACCGCATCCTCGCAGAAGAGAGCCAAGTTCCCACCATATTGGAACATCTAGACAAGTACATTTTCTCCGACAAAGTTGAATTGCTCAACCTAAGCAGTGGCAAAATGCTCGCTCTAATTGGCTCTGATGCACGCACGATCATCAATGAAAATCTCAGCCAAAACAACCCAGCGCTGTTCGAGAGAGACCTGATTGACGGCGACCTCTGTGGCATCAACGTACATATTTTCAGAGCACCACTCTCAAGCCGAGAAGCCTTCTTAATTTATTGTGCTGGCGACCAATTTGAGACTCTGCAAGAAAAGCTTCTACCAGCCTTAAAACATTATGGCGCCAAGAAGCTAAGCGCAGATCAAGTGCTAATTGAACGCATCGAAGCAGGCCTGCCACAATTTGCCACCGACTTCACCGGCGAAAATTTGATTATCGAATTGGGCCTAGAAGACAAGGCCATCAGCTATACAAAGGGTTGCTTCCAGGGGCAAGAAGTACTGGCTCGTGTCAAAGGACACGGCTCTCCCAATAAGCAACTAACAGGCCTGATACTAGAGCTAGACAGCAATCAAAATAGCCCTATTGGTGACAAGATTGCAGTAGGCACACCACTTATGGTGGCGGGTCAAGAAGTCGCCAAAATTCTGTCTAATGCCTATTCCCAACGTTTGCAAAGACACATTGCCCTAGCCATGGTCAAACGCGACTTTAGAACACCAGGCCGTCAGCTAGAAGTATCGCTTGCCGTAACAAGCGAAAGCGGTGACTCTACCGCGATTACGGGTAAAGCCACAATTAGACTGCTGCCCTTCATTGAGCCTGAAGACCTAAAGCTGAAAGCCAAAGACCTCTACGAAGAGGCTCTCAAGCTCTACGCCACGATAGACAGCAAAAGCGCATCAAATAGCCCAGTAACAAGCCAAACAAGCAGCCGAGATAACAATCAAGATAGTAATACGGGTGAAGCCATTAAGAAGCTGAGAACTGCTCTGCTTCTCGACAGCCATCTCGAAGATGCTTACGAAGCGCTCGGTGTGATTCTATCGAAAGAAAATCAACTGGACGAAGCTGTGGAACTTATGGAAACCCTAGCGCGCATCAATCCTGATTCAATCATGGCCTATGCTAACCTCTCGGTATTTTATCTAGAACAAGGTGGCGGCAAGGAAAAAGCAGAAGAAGCCAAAGCTCAGTCTATGAGTATTCGCATGAGACTAGCAGCCAAAGAAGCCATGCAAGAGCACCAGCAGAAAGAAGACACTGCCAAAATCGAAGCCGAAGCACTAGAGCGCAAAGCTATGTTTGAGCAAGTAATTGAGATAGACAGCGATGATCTATTTGCCAATAACGGCCTGGGCAACTGCTACAACATCCTCAAGCAATACCAGCTAGCTGAGCCATATTTACTCAAAGCCATCCAGATCAAACCGAACCATACAGTTGCTTACCAGGAACTTGGTCGCACCTACGAAGGCCTCGGTCAAACAGAAAAGGCTATTGAGACTTTCAAGAAAGGCATAGATGTAGCGGCTCAGAAAGGCGATATAACCCCACTAAAAGCAATGCAGGCTAGGCTAGACAGTCTTTTATCTAAACCAGAAGCAAGCGATGCCGCAGTCTAAGGGTTTAAATCTATTTGCTGCGCTGGTCTACATTTTCATGTATGTACCAATCATAATTCTGGTGGTCTTCAGTTTCGACAATTCAAGACTAGCAGTAGAGTGGCATGGCTTTACCCTGAGCTGGTATCAAAAGCTGTTTCAAAACGAAGCCGTCAAGTCAGCCCTATACAACAGTTTAATAGTGGCATCTATTGCAGTAACAGTCTCTGTATTCATGGGAGTTCTAGTGGCAGTCGGCCTTAGCCGTGCCCGCTTCAAGGGCATGGCTCTCATTCGCGGTCTAATAGTTCTGCCAATTATCGTCCCGGAAATAGCCATGGCGGTCGGAGCTCTCATTCTCTTCATTGCCATAGGCTTACCTCTGGGCTTGGCCACTGTAATTGTGGCCCATATCATTTTTTGCCTCTCCTACGTTGCCCTGACAGTAGCGGCCAGGCTCGAAGGCCTTAACCCTCAGCTTGCCGAAGCCGCTCTTGACCTAGGCGCAACGCCAGTTGAAGCTTTCTGCAAAGTAACCTTACCGATTCTTGCGCCTGGTATTATATCTGGTGCTCTGCTGGCCTTCGTACTTTCTCTTGACGATTTCGTCATCACGCAATTTACCGCTGGCGTTGGTGCCACAACTCTGCCTCTACGCATCTATAGCATGGTCAAATTCGGAGTCAGTCCCGAAATCAACGCTCTTTCAACTCTGATGCTGACAGTTACTTTTTTAATTACGCTAACAGCTGAGTGGATCAGAATGCGGTCAAATAGGACCTTACATCATGAATGAAAGCAACCCCTGGAAAACTATCTCTCAATCAGTGGTCTACGAGAATCCCTGGATTAAAGTACAAGAAGACCAGGTGATCAGGCCAGATGGCTTAGACGGAATCTATGGCGTGGTCAACTTCAAAAACAAAGCCGTGGGAGTCTTGCCCATAGACGAAGAAGGCTTTACCTATCTGGTAGGTCAGTATCGCTACCCCCTGGGATTCTACTCGTGGGAGATACCTGAAGGCGGCTGCCCCCAAGGTGAAGACACCCTTGATGCTGCTAAGCGTGAACTAAAAGAAGAGACTGGCCTAGAAGCCGCCAGCTATCAGGTGCTCGGCCGAGCTCATTTGTCTAATTCGGTATCGGACGAAGAAGCCATTTGGTATTTAGCCACAGGACTGACTTTAGGCGAGGCCGAACCAGAAGGTAGCGAAGAGCTAGCAGTACGAAGGCTAGCCTTTTTCGAGGCTCTAGAAATGGTGCAACAAGGCGAAATAACCGATGCCTTGAGCGTACTAGCAATTAATAGCTATGCACTTAAACTTTTGAAATAGCGGCTAGATAAATCTCAGAATAATGGCCAGATAAATCTCAGAAAAGCTGCTAAACATCAATCTTATTGGCTTGAGCCAAATCTTTCAGTTGCTTCAGCTCAGCCTGCAAGTTGAGTTTGCGCAAAACCTCAGCAAAGTCAGTAACAAACTCACGCATCTGCCCTCCAGAATAGTTGCCGTATTTTCTATAAAAAGGCAGTGCCTTCTCATAGTTAGCTTTGGCCCTATTGAGCTGTTCAGTCGCTTCTTCGGCCTGACCATTGCTAGCCGATTGACGAGCCATCATCATGTAACACTTGCCCAGGTGCTGAAAATTTTCATTGAGCAGAGCACTATCACGGCGAAAGGCAGCATTGTCTCCTTTTTTGAGATCAGCGGCAATGCTATCTCTATAAACTTTGGTACCAAACTCCAAAAGTGGAGCGGCTTTGTCATATTGACCAGAAAGAAAATAAGAATAAGACTTACTATCAAAATTGAGGGCATCACCAAATTCATTACTGGGCACTACGCCAGTATAGGGAACTAAAGAAGTTGTAGGCGGAGCGGGAACGCTAGAGACGAAGAAGAGCCCGATTGATACACTCACCAAAACCACAATCGCAACAACAGTGGCTGGCAACGACCGAGGATTCTTTGTTTTTGGGGAAGCCGAGAGCTTAGGAAATTTTACTTTCTCACCATCGCGGATGAGCTTGAGATCTTTCACTAGATCATAGGCAGACTGGTAGCGCTGAGCGGGGTCGCGAGCGAGGCAGCGCAGCACGACTTTGTCTAAATCAGCTGGCACCTTAAACTGAGCAGGAAGACTCGAAACAGTTGTGAGACTAGAAATTGGCTTGGGGTCTTCGTGAATGTGTCTCAATATTATCTTGATAGGATTTTCAGCAGCAAAAGGCTTGATGCCAGTGAGAGTCTCGTACATGAGGCAACCAAGGGAATAAATATCAGAGCGGCGATCTTGCATATTGCCTTCGCACTGCTCTGGCGACATATAGAGCGGGCTGCCAAAGATGTCACCGGTCTGAGTTAAATTCTCATGGGCCTTTTGTTCACTCGGTAATACTTTGGCGATGCCGAAATCTACCAGTTTGACAAAGTCAGAGCCATTTTCTGACTTTTCTAAAATAATATTGCCAGGTTTAATATCACGGTGAATGACACCCTTAAGGTGTGAGTCAGCCATCGCTTCAGCTGCCTGAATAAATATGTCGAGAGCCCGCTCACTATCGAAATAGCCTTCTTTGGCCAGCTCCTGCTCTAGGGTATGCCCCTCCAGGTAATCCATGACCAAGAAAGGGCAACCACTGACACCAACACCATAATCGTAGACCGCAGCTAGATTGGCATGGGTCAGAGCGCTGGCCGCCTTAGCCTCTTGCTCAAAGCGTTTGACCGATACTTTGTCTTGCACCAGATCTTGATTGAGAACTTTGACAGCAAAGACCTTATCGACTGCTTTGTCTCTAACTTTATAAACTACGCCCATACCGCCGCGACCAATTAAAGCCAGTACTTCATAGCGCTCGCCAAGATTAGGAAATTGCTCTTGAGAAACCAAAGAGAGCTCGGCTTGGGCTGGCTCTATTTCTTTGAGCTCGACTTTCTCTTTTAGCTCAATTTTTTCGCGCAGCTCTAGCTTCTCTTTTTGATTTAGCTGTTCTTTTTGCTCATCTGATTTCACCGGGAAACTTACCTAAACCGGAATTGCACATATAGCATACCCATTTTATAGCCGGGATTTAGGGCCCGTATATAAAGCCCCAAGCTATAGACCCATTTTGCAAAGGCAAAGTTTGACTCATTTTTCGAGTGAAAATGAGTCAAACTTGGAAACAACAAATCCAAACACCCAAGCTCGAATTTATAGTTTCCAAACCATAAGCTCGAGGCTAAGGTTTAAATTACGGTTTCTAAACAACAGGCTCCAAATCAAAATCAGGATAATACTCAGCAATCACCTCATCGCAAGGCAGGCAGAGCACTGGCAATTTGCCCTTGCCATGATCTTCAGTGAATTTCCAACAACGAGCACACTTGGTACCAGATGCGGGTATTACTTTGACACTGATACCACTTTCATTGTTTTCAGCCAATGCTTCTACAGTTGAAGTGATACCAATTACAGATTGCGAAGTAATGAAGAAACCAGGCAAGTCATCGCCCAGAGCTGCCACTTTCTTAGCTAAAGCAGCGTCTTCAAAGGCCAACTCTACTTTGGCTTCCAAAGAGCTACCAATTTTGCGGGCTGCCCGAGCAGTCTCTAGGGCTTTGTTGACGATGATGCGCACGTCAATTAGTTCATGCCAGAAATCAGATTCTAGAATGTTCTCAAAGCTCTTGTTTGATTTAGGGAAATCAGTGAGCAATACGCTTTGATGACCACCACCGAATGTCTTCATAGCATCGGTCATATGCTGCCAGATGTCCTCAGCCATGTGCGGTGTAACAGGTGCAAGCAATCGCACCAGAGCCTGCAACATGTGGGCCAGCACAGTTTGCACTGAGCGGCGCTTGAGAGATTTCGGCCCAGCTGTATAGAGAGTATCTTTGGCAATATCGAAATAGAACGAAGATAGCTCAACTACGCAGAAGTTTTGCAGCAACTGGTAGTACTTGAAGAATTCAAAGCGATCAAAGTCGCGAGTTACTTCTTCTACCAATTCATTGAGGCGGTGCAATAGGAAGCGATCTAGCGAAGAGAGATCTTCAAAAGGCACAGCATCAACAGCAGGATCAAAATCGTACAGATTGCCCAACATATATCGAGCTGTATTGCGCAGCTTCCGATAGACTTCGGCCAATTGAGCTAACATATTTTTGCCGATTGGAATGTCGTCAGTATAGTTGACCGAAGCCACCCACAGCCTCAATACGTCAGCACCATACTGTTTTATTACTTCATCGGGATCAACCACGTTACCCACAGACTTAGACATCTTACGGCCGTTTTCATCAACGACAAAGCCGTGAGTAAGAACGGTCTTGTATGGTGCCCGACCATGAATGGCAACGCTGGTCAAAAGTGACGACTGGAACCAACCGCGGTGCTGATCTGAGCCTTCTAAATAAAGCTCACAGGGGGAACCACGCAATTCAGGACGAGCGTCAAGTACAGCAGCATGGGTCACCCCTGAATCGAACCAGACATCCATAATGTCGGTCTCACGAACAAACTCAGAAGACGTGCAGCTGCCGCACTTCATATCACCGACAAAATCTTGTGGTGTCTTCTCCCACCAGCTGTCAGAACCCTCAGCGTCAAAGACTTTGGCAATAGCTTCAATGCTCTGCTCATTCATTAAAGGCTCATTGCATTTCTTGCAATAGAAAACTGGAATTGGTACGCCCCAGGCACGCTGCCTGCTGATACACCAGTCTGAGCGGTTCTGCACCATGTTAAAGATGCGGTTGCGACCTGAGTTTGGCAACCACTCCACCTGGTCAATGCACTCAAGAGCTTTTTGACGGAATCCTTCTACCGAAGCAAACCACTGTTCCGTGGCGCGGAAAATCAAAGGGTTCTTACAACGCCAACAATGAGGGTAGCTGTGACTGAAAGTTTGATGCTTGATTAAAGCGCCAACTTCTTTTAAGTGCTCCACAATAACTGAATTAGCTTTGGCATAGTGCTGCCCAGCAAATTGGCCAGCTTCATCGGTGAAGATACCGCGACCATCAACTGGCGAAAGAACGCCGAGGTTGTAGAGCTTGCCCACCTCAAAGTCTTCTGGACCATGGCCAGGAGCAGTATGTACTACACCAGTACCGGCTTCATTGGTGACGTGAGCACCGTTGATTACTCGGCTAGCTCTATCAACAAAGGGATGTCTGGCTTCTATTAATTCCAGCTCGCGCCCGGTAGCTTCGCCCAGCACAACAACGGCAGCTGCATCGATATCGGCAGCTTGCAAGAAAGTCTCACGCAGACTCTGTGCCACCACCAACACACCATGATCTGGAGTGGTGATAAATTCGTAGACAAAATCTGGATGGAGAGCAATGGCTAAGTTAGCAGGAAGTGTCCAGGGAGTAGTGGTCCAAGCAACAAACGATACAGGCGTCTTTTCATAAGTGCTTGCGGCACCATTTTTTGCCTCAGAAACAAACTTAGGCAACTTACTGCGCTCAGAATCTGGCACAGGAAATTTGATATAGATTGAGTTAGAAGTATGGTCGGCATACTCAACTTCTGCTTCGGCCAAAGCGGTCTCGCAAGTGGGGCACCAGTAAACTGGCTTGAGACCTTTGTAGAGATAACCATTGGTTACCATCTTGCCAAACACTCTTATTTGAGCTGCTTCAAAATGCTGATCAAGGGTGATGTAAGGATGAGCCCAATCGCCCCAGACGCCCAGTCTTCTAAAGTTATCTTCTTGACCCTTTAGATTTGAGAGGGCAAATTCTCTACATTTTTTTCGTAGCTCAACTGGAGTTATGGCAGCTCTTCCGCCTTTTACATTCTTGAGAGCGGCGTTTTCGATGGGCAAGCCATGGCTATCGTAACCCGGCACATAGGGAGCGTAGAAGCCATGAAGAGCTTTGTATTTAGTGATGATGTCTTTAAGAATTTTATTGAGAGCGGTACCAATGTGAATCTTGCTCGAGCTCAAATACGGCGGGCCGTCATGCAAGACGAACTTTTCAGAAGCGCTGCGTTTTTCTAAATTGAGCTCGTAAACTTGTTTTTCGTCCCAGAACTTCTGAATTTCGACTTCGCGAACCGTGCTGTTAGCTTTCATCGGGAAAGCGGTAACAGGAAGATTGACTGGAAATTTCTTCTTATCGTCGGCCACTGTATGTCCTCAAGAGTCTCTAAATTGGTTTTAAGTTAGGTCTAAATATGAGCTAAAAACTGTTCTAAAACAAAAACCGCCAACAGTGATGCTGGCGGTGGCAAATTCACTTACCCACGCCCTTACTTGCTTGTAATAATTTCTATTGAAATAGAGTTGCCAAGTTTCATGAGAGCATCTTCTTCGAGGGGGAAGTCAATATCATTATAGATATGCTTATAGAGGATAGAGCTGCAACCCTACATTCGTCAACAAAACGCATCTTCCGGGCTAAACAAGTCTTTATTGACGGCTTTAGAGTAAACTCAAAATATTCCACTCAAATTTACTAAAGGCGGTTATGACAAAAGTCTTCGATGTAGCAAAAGAGGCCGCGTTAGCAGGCGGAGCTTTGCTGAAAGCTCGACTTGGCAAAATCAAGAGCGTGGATTATAAGAGCGCTTATAATCTTGTCACTGATGTTGACAAAGCCTCAGAAGATTTGATCATTGCCACCATTAAAGCTACCTTTCCTCAAGACAGCTTCCTGGCTGAAGAAGGCGGAATTACCCACGGTAATGCTGGCAAAACTGCCGGTCAAAGCCAGAGCACGCCAAACAGAAGGTGGATAATAGACCCACTAGATGGAACCACTAACTACACCCATAGTTATCCCTTCTTTTGCGTCTCCATTGCCGCTGAAGAAGATGGCATAGTCACCCATGGGGTTATTTTCAACCCGATGTCAGGTGAATTATTCAGAGCAATTAAAGGTCAAGGTGCCTTTCTTAACGACGAGCCCATTCATGTCTCAAGCTGCACTTCGCTTGACAATGGTCTTTTAGCCACGGGCTTTCCCCCTGATACTGTCAACAACATCTATAACAATATGGATAGTTTCAAGCATGTCACCAACATCTGTCATGGCGTCAGGCGTGACGGCTCTGCCGCGCTCGATCTTTCCTTTGTCGCCTGTGGTCGTCTCGATGGTTTCTGGGAACGGAAATTGTCCGCCTGGGACGTTGCAGCCGGGGCCCTTATTGTTGAAGAAGCTGGTGGCAAAGTTAGCAACCTAGAAGGCGGCCCTCTAGATATGATGAGTGGTCATATTCTCGCTAGCAATAGCAAGATTCACCAAGAGGTAGTTGACGCACTCGCTACTGCCAACGTTCACTAAGACTTTTTCTTGATCACTAACTTACGATAGCCACCAAACCAGGCACTAAATGTGATGCGCAGTACTTCGGCCAACATCCGTGGTGAATCGGTCAAGACGTTTACTTTAGAACCTTCTACGTTGGCCCAGTTAATGGCAATTTCAGCAATTTTATAGTCACGCAAACGGGCGATATAAAGAATTTCCACGTCAAAAGCATAGCCATTCAAGCGCGAAACAGAAAAAATGTCGTGGGCCGCCCGGCGACTGAATAACTTGAAACCACATTGAGTATCTTTGATGCCAGGAAGTATCAACTTCTGCACAATGAGGTTGAATGTATTACCAATATATTTGCGGTGAGGCAAAGCCTTGATTACCGCTTCAGGATCCCCTGTGGCCCTCGAGCCGATTACCACATCAAAGCCCTCTTCGGCCTTTGCTAATAGCTTTTGCATCTCTTCGATAGGGGAACTACCGTCAGCGTCATTCATGAGCAAATAATCGCCACGAGCTGCCAACATGCCAGTACGGACAGCATAGCCTTTGCCTCGATTTGGCGCATAAGAAAGAAGCCTTACACCAGGGTATTGCTGGGCAAATTCTTCAACATAGGCGGCGGTATCATCGTAAGAACCATCATCAACAACAATGATTTCGAAGCTCAGACCCGACTGATAAAGATAACGATAGACCGACGTGAGAGTAATAGGAAGTCGCCTATCTTCATTGTACGCCGGGATTATTACCGATACCTGCATGCACCATCTTCACAGGACGCCCTGCTAGTGTACTTTAATCGCTCTCATTATGGTTACTTATTAGCATCGCGCTCAGCAGCATATCTAGCGGCAGTATCAAACACTGAATTGCTAGCAGTCAAGACACCAGCATCATGCGGCTTGACGTAATAGAATGATGCGCCCCCGTCAAGACTTCTCATTGCCCTCTGCACTTGAGTAGCCTGATAAAGTGAACTACTGACGTCGTGCGGCGTATAACCCCAAGGTCCAATTAGGCTTGGTGAGTTTTTGAATCCCTCATAATGAGCTCCAGCCTGATTCACACCTTGGATGTCATTGTAGATACCCATAGCTTGAGTTGCCCCAACGTAGCCCGTAGCACCAACAATTGGAGCATATCTAACCGGTGCGACAAAAGGACTCAAAACTCTTGCCGCCACACCGGTTTCACTGACAACACCACCCATACCAAGGACACTATTCAAGGCCAGTTGCGCACCAAGACCTTTCAGGGTCACTTCTGAGCCGTGTCCAGACGCTACGTCAATAGCTGTTTGGCCAGCGGTCATAGAAGTACCGAAAGCTAGCATCTTCGGGGCAGCATGAGCCATTCGACCGAAGACATTGGCTGCGTTTGCAGTGGCAATAGCGGCACCTTCACCCGCTACAGAGGTGGCTTTAGCGATACCACCAGCGGCGCCAGGCAGTGCCGTGAACATAGCAGCAGTGCCAGCCACCTGGAAGGCATCTCCAGCGTCTTCCCAAGAGGTTGTTCTACTGTATAGGTTTTGCACTTTTCCATCTCTATCGGTGAAGGTTGCTTTCCCGCCAGTAAGGCCGGCAATCTCGCTGGCTCCGAGGGTCACACCACCAGCTACGATGCCGGCTCCTAGACCAACCGCTGTGGCACCACCTACGGCACCAAGAGTGACAAGTGCAGCGGTACCCACGGCACCGGCGCCAACGAAGCCAGCCATCGCTGTACCAGCAGCGATACCAGTAGCGATTGCCCCTGGTCCAAGCCAGATTCCGGCAGCCACGCCGACAACTACAGCACCAACGATGGCAAGTTTCTTGCCCCAGCTATCCCACCAACCCGGCTCTTTAGCCATGTCTTTCATCTGATTTAGAGCTTCTCGGTTCTTAGCAACAAATTCAGGATCACCGCGCTCAATTTCAGACAACTTAGCATTGGCAGCAGATCTATCTTCACGAGCTAAATCATAACTAGCTTGGAGCAAGCGCACCAACTGAGTGTTTTTTCCGTTATTAACAAGCTGTTCTTCAATTTGCTCCTTCTGCATATCAACCATTTTGAGTTGATCTTCTATACGCTTAGCTTCAATCTTGGCAGCTTCTTCAGTGACGAAATTCTTAGAACCAAGGCCTTTCTGCTCAGCTTCTAGCTTTGCTTTCTCAGCATCAAGGGCTTGCTTAGATTGAGTCAGTTCACGTTTTTGTGCAGCCAGTTGACCATCCATAGAGGCACTGAGAGCAGCCAGATCTGCTTTAACCTGAGCATTGTTAGCAGCTTTATCTGCAGTTGACTTACTTGTTTCACTACTAGAATCTGTTGCCATTCCTTGTAGTTTCTGGAATTGGCTGCGGAAATTATTGATATCGGTATTGAGTTTGTTTGGGTCAAAAGAAGAAGAAGCAGCCATCTGCCTATCTAGTTTAGCCAAATCAACAAAACGATTGTCATTATAGTGTATTTGACCATCAGCACCACGGTTGTACATAACATCTGGTAACTCAGCCTTGACACGCAAAGTAAGAGTTTGAGCTTCACCAAAGCGGCCTTGTTCTGCCAAAAACTGGGCATACTGTAGTCTGGCGGTCTCAGCCATAACCACTGTGTTAGCCATTTCTTTCAAGACTTCTGGATTTTGTCTGCTAGCAAAGGCAGGGTCTTTAACCATCTGAGCAATCAGCGGCACATTGATTTTGTCAGCCTCAGCAACAGCCGCTTTCAGAGCTTTCTCTTGTTCAACTTTATTACCTTTGCTACCAAGTTCAATAGCATTCTGCAGTTCTTGAGTGAGAACTTGCACTTTCTGCGAACCGTTTTCATTGCGAGGGAAGACTTCGTTTACTGCATTGAGATAAAGTGGATGATTTCGCAGTTCTTTGCTGCTGGCACCAGCCTCAGCAATTAGTGACATAGCATCAGTTATATCAGCACGATCTACTTTCAACTTACCGTTGGGTAGCATCTCAACTGGTGTATTAGGGTTAGTAAAACCCCCACCTTTGAGTTGTGCATAGATTAGCTTAGTAAAGGCAGGAGCATTTTCTAAGGTCTTGAAGTCATCAAATTTATTCTGAGCAGCAAGTAAACTCTCAAGCTTTACTTTGGTGGCATTATCACCAGGATTTTTCAACGCTTCAGTGATATTGGCTGCGGAAAGTTTATTGGTATCGAGGCCAAGTTCTTTGGCTATGGTATTGCGCTCAGCAATACTATTGTTGAGTTGACGCGAAACTTCGGCTTGATCAATCGATTTAGACATAACTACAGCTTGATTGGCAGCGTTATCAACAGTTTGTTTCAACTCTTTAATGCGCTCGCCTACAGTAGTTTGATGAGGTTTGCCATCAGTACCAGTGACAGTAAGCTTTTCGTCCATCGGCTTTTTGCTGACAATTAACTCGGCTAAGGCATCAGCAGACTGTTTAGCTGTAGTAACGCGACCGAAGATTTCTTCAGTCTGTTTCTTGACGTCAATTTCAGCTGGTTTAGCAGCTGCGTCAGTAACTTTTGTCTTATCGCCACTATCCTTGGGAGCGTTTCCTGCCAAGCTCAACTTGAGGCTGGCATCACCATGATCGTCTACCTTTTTAGGGGTTGAGTCGGCTACCTTAGTTTCTGGCTTGGTCTCGGTCATGGTTAGAACCCTCTTGTTTCATATTACTGATTGAAAAAGACTCACTGTCCCTCAGTAATATGGACTATACAGATTGTTCCCTTTTCTGGACAAATTCAGACAAGATCAACTGTAGAATTCAAGCAACAAATTCCTCCAAAACGAAGGCGCCATCAGAGACGGCGCCTTGTATGTTCTTTTTGGTAGTCAAGAGAAGCGATTGCCCTCTTATTTTCACCTATGGGCTAGCATCAGGGCTGGTCACTGCATCAGCATTAGTTGCCGGCTTAGCTGCTGTATCGGCCACAGGGGGCTTAGTTGTGCTGTCTACAGGAGGTCTAGCAGTAGTGTCTGCCGCAGGCCTAGGAGTGGTGTCAGCAGCAGCCCTAGGAGTTTCTGCCGGAATAGCAGTGCCAAGACCGTAGTCATAATCTTCAAGAGGCTTATCAGCTCCAGTTACCATTGGTCGCAGTGTCCATGAGTCTTGAGCGGCACCGGCAAATGGAACAAGAAGGGGAGAGCTAAAGGCTTGATAGGTTAGTGCTCTGCGGTTGAGATTCTGACCAAGAATAGCTTTCACACCCAAATCTCTAGTTTCAGCCATACCTAGCTTCGAGAAGCCACGGAAGGCAGCTCCAGCAAATAGACCTTCGAGAATGCCACTGCGCCACAAGACCTCGCTAGCAGTCGGGTTAGTGCTGCCAAAGTTGGCTTCTAACATGGCTTCACTGAAATTATATTTCTTCTGCTGGCCATTTTCATCGACACCCTTAACCAGTTTGTCGTAACCACCAGTCATACTTTGATAGGTATGTAAGCCAACCACGTACGAACCAACAGAAAACCTTTCTTGTGCGCGCCTCATTGCAGCAGCAAGGGCAGGAACATCGGTCAGCTCAACGCTGGCTGTCTTAGGAATACCGAAACCGCCCCATGCCCGATCGGTGTATAAGGTCTCTTTGAGCCACTGCGCTTTAGTTCTCTTTGTGATGTCACTGACTTCAGGTGCTAGTTCGTCAAGTTTACGCCAGCCTTGGCCATTGGCGCCCTTACGTGAAATATCACCAAAGATACTGCCACCATTAGCTTCAACCTGACGCAGTGCAACATCATCAGCTTGGCCTTTTAGCCCTGGGAACATACGGGCCATTTCACTGTCTGGCGTAGCTTTAGCAATATAGCTCTCAATTTCGCCAATAGTCTTAGCGTCGCGAGTAGGTACTGAAATAGACTTGCCAGACATTGGACCCATTTTCGGTATCACTGGCACAGCTTCAATGCTTCCCAGCCTCGATACTCTCATACCGTTATCGAGGGCAGCCAGTTCATCAGCGATTTTCTGAGCTGTATCGAAGCGAGGATTGCCAGCGGCTCCAAGCTTCTCCATAGCTAGACGAGGGGTCAAATTAGGATCTAATTTAGCAGCTTTGGCAGCCTGCAGAAACTCTTGAGTGCTGCTCAAATCTTTAGCAACCGCTGCCTTAATGTCGCCTACCGTGCTAATACCGTTTCTTTGCAGCTGATTAATAGCCTTAAGTTCATTACTCATACCGCCTTCAACCAAGACCATTGCTTCCGCGCCGCGATTGCTAAGAGAGGTTGGCAAAACGGCTCGCAGTTCATCATCAGTCATGTCGGCAATCTTACGACCTACATCTTTACTATTTCTAATAGCGTCAGCTTCGGTTTTCAGACCTTTAGCAGCTAATCGTTCGCCGTACTCACCCAAAGTCATTACATTGCCGGTAGCATGATCCATTCTGCGAGCGGCCGTAGCTACACTCTCGAAACCAACGAGGTTGCGGTTCATCAGTTTGTTGCCAGCAATGCCACCGTACTTCATGGTTGATACCAGAGCGGTCACAGCTGCTGCGTGTACAGCGGTCTCAGTAGGAGCTTCCCACTGACCAGTGCCTAAGCGCATACCCACTGAACGGGTGGCGAAGTTGACACCAAAGGATGAAGCATCGGCTATAACGTGTTTAGTAGCAAATCCCATCTTAGTTTTTGAGAGCAGAGCGGCAACACCTAATTGAGTGCCGAATGACAAAGCGGTATCGGCAATATCAAGACCAGTGCTCCACATCTTAGTGTTAGCAGCAGTGGTCACAGCTTTGAACTGTTCAGGAGCCAGTTGTGCACCAAAGGCCTTGACTTGATCAAGAGATGGATCAGTAGCATTAGCGCCGTGGATTTCTTTGTACTTGGCGTCAGCCTGCTTCAGTAGATCAACAGCCATGGTTGGTTGATAGAGCGAGTCAATTTGTGGACTTGAGCGGTGTTCCCAGGCATTCTTCTCTTTGTTGAATACTGCTCCCTGCGAAATATACATCATCGCTGCAGCAGTTCTTGTGGTGACCGAAATATCGATGGCACCAGCTCTCTCTTTAGTACCTTGCAAGAAGTCTAAAGCTTTGGGAATGAGACCTTGAGTATCGCTTGAACCAATGGTAGCCATACTCTTCTCAAGATTAGCTTTCTCTCTCTTCATCAAGTCAACTGGCATGTTATCTGCAGCAGCATAGACAAGCTTGAGCTGATCATTCATGGACTTGTTCAAGTCCATCTGGTTAGGGCCAGTACCGAGCACTGGTTGAAGTTTTTCAGGGCTCTTGGTGTCAATAGCAAGAGCGTCTTTGCCACCAAGGTAAGCGGCATACTCTTGACGGACCGTGATTCCAAGGCTGAGATTATCAATCAGCTTAGCGTTCTCAGCGTGATACTGCAGGCGTGTAGCAGCATCTAACGGCTTGCCATCAATGGTTTGATTTTTTTCTAAAGCACCAACTTGATCAGCCAACTGTTTCTTAACAGCAGCAATGCGAGTTGGATCATCAATACGCTTGAGTAGCTCTTCGTAAAGGGCCTTAGTCTGCGGTATGTAGTCTGGGCCTTCTTTAGCCATTTTGTGAGCAGCATCAAGTAACTGGTCAGGAGTGGCAGCAGCCAATTGAGCGGCCATATCGCCTGCGGCAGCTGGCTTAACACTAGCATCCGTAGTCTGACCGGGAACAGCTGCGGCATCTGTGGTTTTCGCAGGATCAGCAGCGGCATCAGCGGAGGCTGCAACCACAGGAAGCTTAGCACCGGTGTCGGTGGCAAGCTTAGCAAATTCCGGATTAGCTAGCAGATTCTGCACAGACTGTTCGGGCAAATTAGAGAATGTACCTTCTAGAACGGCTTTAGCTTTGGCTTTGTTGTCACTACCGTCAGAAGCTTTGCCACCAGCTGAGTTGAGCAGAGCAGCATAGGAATAGTGAATTGTAGCCTTAGCATCAATTGCTTCCTGATAACTCTGGGCTAAGCCGGTCATGCCAAATCGCAAAGAAATAGCATTGAGACCATTTTCGGGGGTACCAACCACCGCAATGGCATCTTTAACAGCTTTGCCGAAAGCAGGATGAGTCTCACCCAATTTAGCTAGCGCCGCGTTGCGATCAGCAGCACTGACATCGAGATTGGTGATAGTTTGCAACAGACCAGCATCAGCTTGGCTAAGAGCAGGCTTGCCATCTTGGCCTTTGGGGCTGCTATTGACCATGTTTGTAAATTCAGTGTCGATCTTACCGACGGCGGTGTTAAAGGCTTCGGCCTTTTCAGCTGGCACAAGTTTGCCTAGCTCGGTCATGCTGAATTCATACTTAGCTTTAGATAGAAGCAAATTATCATCGACAGCCTTTACACTGCCAGCCAGAATCTTCTCCTGCTCAGGAGTGAAGGACTTGGCGCCCTGGTCTTTCAATTTTTGCAGGAGGTCACTACCAGCGATAATGGCGTTAATGTTGGCAGCTTCATTAGGCATCAAAGCTTTAATAGTGGCTACTCTAGATTCTTGAGTCTCTACTCCAGCTGGCGTATTGGCCTCAACCTTAGCAGCAGGTGCGTCAGCGGGCTTACCAGCATTAGCAAGAGCAGCTTTTTCTTGTTGGTCTCTTAAGTATTGGTGTATCTGTACAAATTCTTGTGGCAGTTTTTGGCCACTCTCCATAATGCGCGTATATTGGCGCATGAAGTTTTCATCTGTAAGAATCGCGGCGTTGGCATTAAGCTTGTCGCCCAAAACGGCTTTCTGCTCGGGGGTGAGCTTAGACAAGTTTTTGGCATCTTCTGGAGAGAGCCCAGCGGCCTGAAGAAACTGAGTAGTACCTTCTTCAATGCGGCCTTGGCGGTAGAGCCACAGAGCTTTATTGCCTTGAGCGCAATCATTGACGCGCATGAGAGTGTAGCTAGCAGCTTGACGCTCAGCCAGCGCCCTCAACTTCTCAGGATCTTTTTCTGTCGCCTTCGCTTTGAGAACAGCCTCATAATCAGCTTTTGCTGCGGCGATCTGCTCTGGGGTAACTTGTTTGGCAATTTCAATAGCTTTATTGTAGGCAGCCTCAGCGTCAGTCAGCTTACGAGCCCGATTAGCTTGAGGCACATCGTTATCGAGAATACGGGCAACTTCTTTAGAAAGAGCCAAACCCTTAGCCAACTCAGGAGGGAGAGGTTTAGTCAGGTCCAGGGCAGCCGCAGGCTTATCTGTAGTCGCCGCAGGCTTATCTGTAGTTGCCGCAGGCTTATCTGTAGTTGCTGCAGGCTTATCTGGGGTTGCCGCAGGCTTATCCGGGGTTGCCGCAGGCTTATCTGGGGTTGCTGGAACAGCGGCAGCATCAACAGGAGGCTTAGCTGAGCCTGTGTTGTCGCCAGTTGTAACCTTTGGCGCTGTGCCATTGTTGTCGCCGGCTGGTTTAGGCTTCAGTTCAGGCGCCGCAAAAATTGTGCCAAAATCGACCTTCTCTGGTGGTTTGGCAGGATTAGCGTCTGTTTCTTTGCTCAAAATTGACTTAGCGACATCAGACATTAGAAAGAACCCCGGGAGAGTGGCAACTATCAATACATGCCATATTAATTTATTCCAGTTTTAGCGTCCTTTGAAACTGGGGAAACTACGTAGGCGGGAAGTCAAGTGGTTATATTTTTATCTTGTCAACTCGACTTCTAACAACTCTATCCGCACCATCCCATTTCTCGACAAAATTTCTCGACAAAACACTTAGAGAATAATTTCTAGGCTTAAAAGCCATTCGACAAAGACCTATTCGCCCAGCTCAACAATGGTAACGCCGTCTCCACCTTCATAGGTTTCACCTGAGCGTTGACGATTAGCATAGCGACAACTCGAGAGAAATTCGCGCACTACCGATTTAATAGCACCGGTACCGTGGCCATGAATAATCATCAGGGGGCTCACCCGGTTGAGAGCACAGCTGTCCACAAACTGCTCGACTAGACCATAGGCATCGTCAGCTCGTTTGCCGCGCAGGTCTATAGTATTGCTTTGAGTGCGAACGAAAACAGCCGGATCATTATATTGAATAGAATTCGCCGACTTCTTCTTTGCACCAGCTTTGCTCGAAAGGGAAAGGTTAGCAGGCTGATGGGCCTTGACCTTAGCCGTTCCTCTTATTTCTAAATCGCTAGGTGCTACTTTCACCTTAAGTGGGCCAACTTGAACCATGACCCGGTCAATTTTCAATTGCTGCTTATCTGAATAGATTATTTCTTGAACGATACCAGAAGAATTCAGTGACTTTAGCCTCACAGTCATTCCAGCCGTAAGCACATTAGGATCAGGACCTTTGGGAATAATCTTTTGGCGCTCCTGCAGGAAACTTACAGTGGCTTTCAAAGTCTCCAACTCGGCAGCAGTCTTCTGTGCTGCCTTTATACTGGGCTCGCGCTGCAGTCCAGCAATCATTTCTTTCATGATCTCGCGAGCACTTTTGAGTTCTTCTTCTAGTTCAGAAGCCATGCGGCCCCTTACTTTTTCTTGCTCTAAGAATAGCTTTTCTTCTCTTTGATCAAGCTTGGCTTGCTTCGCTTCAAGATTCTCTTGCAGCAGGCTTAACTGCTCTTGCCTTTCATGCACTTGGGCAAGACGGGCGTTGAGGTTCTCAATTATTTGCTCAAGCTCATGCTCAGAGGCAACAGTCAATTCACGAGCGCGGGCCACCACAGCATCAGCCAAACCTAGACGCTGGGCAATGGTATTGGCTTTTGAACTACCAGGTACGCCCAAACGCAGTTTATAAGTAGGTGAGAGCGTAGCCTCATCGAATTCGAAACTACCATTAACAAAACCACTGTTTGTATAGGCCAGCATTTTCAGCTCACCCAGGTGAGTGGTGGCAATAGTGACGACATCACGCTCAAGCAGGTGCTCTAAAATAGCGCGGGCGAGGGCCGCACCTTCTTTAGGATCTGTGCCAGCACCAATTTCATCGAGCAAAACTAACATACCGCGCTTGGCTGTATCGACTATTTCAACGACGTTCTTCATGTGGGCCGAAAAAGTTGAAAGGCTCTGCTCAAGAGATTGTTCGTCACCTATGTCGGCACAGACAAGAGGAAACAATGCAGTCTTAGAGCCAGTCTTGACTGGAAGCAAGAGACCGCAGCGCACCATAAGCGAATAGATACCGATGAGCTTTAGTAATACAGTTTTGCCACCGGTATTAGGACCAGTAATGACTAGAGTGCGTTCACCTTCTTGCATAACCACTGTATTTTCTACAATAATTTTCTCTTTATTCTGCCGATTCTGCAACACAAGAAGCGGATGGCGCGCGCCACGCAGCTCGATCATCGGCTGATTGCTCAAAGCTGGCTTATTGCCACCATAGAGCAAAGCTAAGCGACCCCGAGCCATGATGCAATCTAGATCAATTAGGGCGCGGTAGCAATCAGCAATTTGATCAGCAAAAGGTCTGAGCTGATCGCAAAGCTCAATAACAATTCTCTCGATCTCGCTTTCTATGGCTGAGTCTTTGATTCTGGTTTGGTTTGAAAGCTCGACCACACTAATCGGTTCGACATATACAGTCAAACCTGACTGCGAGGCGTCATGCACAATACCGTCCAGCAGATAGCGCATATTAGCCATCACAGGCAAAACAAAGCGCCCTCCGCGCACTGTATAGATTGGCTCTTGTAGGGCTTTGGTACCAGACTGCGACTGAATGATGCGCCCCAACTCATCTTTTATATGCTGGTCGAGTTTATGCCTTTCTCTTCGCAAAGAACGCAAAAGACTACTGGCCGTATCTTTAACAACGCCAAAATCATCAATGGCAAAATCGATGGCCTCAATTTGTTTAGGCAAGGCTACTAAAGTAGCAACAAAGCGATGCAAATGAGGAAATTGAGCCGGAGTAAGCAAAGCAAGAGAACCGCGCACAGAGCGTGCCACTACCAGCAGTGCCTTAATACGAGCCAATTCGGCAGCAGTAATTACTGCACCAGCTCGCAGTAGAGCTATAGACTCTCGAACATCGCTGAGCTTGGCCAAACTAAAGGCTGTGCGACTAGAAATGAGGGCGCAAGCTTCTTCAGTTTGATCCAGGAGAAGCTGAGCATTAGCTATCTCAGCATCAAGATCAAAGGTGAAACCTAAAGAAGGCACAAGCTGGCAAGAGCGTCTCTTGCCCTCGGCCGTTTCGTTTTGCTCAGAAAGATAAGTGGTGAGCCTTTCCCATTCAAGGGAACGAAGACTTCTATGCTCGATGGTCACTATCTTTCAAACGTTGATTAAATAGAGTAGTTAGTTCAACTCTGACGGAATACCGCCAGCAGCAGCACCAGCGACAACGGCAGTGGTGACCGGTTCAACTACTTCTTTAGGCATAGCTGCAAGTTGAGCCATTTGGGCGGCCATTTGAGCAGCTTGCTCTGTCAGCTCTTCAATAGTATCGGTACCAAGCAATTTTCTTAGGCGAATCTTTTGCAGTTCGTAGCTGCGATTGTTGCGTTTGTGCACAACACCAATACGCTCTAATTGCTTAATCGCTTCAAGGTGAGATTCGGGCACGGAAGCAACATCAACGCAGCCTTTCTCGTTAAGCCAAGAAATAGTTGGAGACAGGGTTCCCAGCAACTTGCGCATCGGCTGTTCGAAAACAGGCATCATCTAATACTCCTACAAACGTGCTATTTAATGTTATCAGCTTGACAAGGGTGCCCTGAGGGGGTTATTGCAGGCTATGAAGCAATACCCATATATAATTAAATACATGAACACCCTTTACAAGTATGCAGGATTTAGCCCTGCCGTGCACGAAAGTGCCTTTATTGCCCCAACTGCCTGCCTAATTGGCAATGTCACGGTGGAGGAAGATGCCAGTATTTGGTTCCACACTGTAGTCCGAGGTGACATTAACGCCATACGCATCGGTCGCAGTACCAATATTCAAGACGGCTGCCTGATGCACGTCACCCATCACCTTGGTCTCACCGTCGGCGATCGGGTAACGGTTGGCCATGGCGCGATTCTTCACGGTTGTACCATCGAATCAGACTGCCTCATCGCCATGGGAGCAATAATCTTAGACGGCGCCCGAATTGGCGCTCACTCAATTGTTGCCGCTGGCTCTATTGTGGCGCCCAACAGTCAAATACCACCTGGCAGCCTGGTCATGGGCGTACCTGGCAAGGTTGTGCGCGAGGCCAATGCCAAAGACCGAGAGATGATTGAACGCGGCGCAGCTAACTATGTCGGCTACAAACAGACATATAAAGAATCGCTATCTGAAATATGAGACTAGTAGCTGCCGATAGAACTTAACTCGACCAGGTCAGAATCGTGATACTTGGCCTTAGTTGAAACTCTGGCTACACGCTCAGCCCCGCTTGGCAAGTGACCGACCAGCCATGACTTAACCATAAACAAGGTAGTCGGGTCGATGTGGGCTGTTTCGATTAAGACATGGCCTTTACCGGGCAGCCATCTAACCGTTTGGTCAGTCGACTTAAGCTTCTTCAGCAATGTAACTACAGCATTTTGCTGAAGCATGCGATCGTGGTCGCCCTGCATCACCAAAACAGGCATATCGGCGGGAATGTTCTTGACGTGATTGATATTAGTGCGAATAACAGAAGCTGTCTTGAGCAACTCTCTCAAGCTCAAGGTTTTGCGGACCATGGGGTCTTCTATGGTTTCTTGGGCAATCTGAGGGTCTTCAGAGGCAAATTTTCTTATGTACGGAACCATATCAAACTGTCTCACCGGATTAGCAAACAGAGCCGCCACATCTTTCACCATCTCTGGTTCGCAGTAGTTGCGACGCTTGAGAGCCGGGCTGGACAAGACCAGGCCGCTTATCTCACCAGGCATAGCAGCGGCAGCACGAAGAGACAATCCCGCTCCCATGCTTTCACCAATAAGGAATACTGGCAGGTCAGGATGCTCGTTGCGGGCGGCCCGAACCAGAGCTTTTAAGTCTTCTAAGCTCTCTTTATAGCTAAGGGTGCTCTTCGCCGTCGGAGCAAACTGCCAACGACCATAGCCGCGCAGGTCTTGAGCGTAAACTTCAAAGTCTAGACCAACCAATTCACTGGCCAATCGATCATAAACACCGCCATGCATCACCATGCCATGAACGGCAATGGCAACAGCTTGCGGCTTTACGCCTTTCTTGCGCCAGACAGAGACCGGAATATTCGGCAAGTTGGTCATACCGTGCTCTAGGGGAGCGTCATCACGCTCGACCTGGCACTGAGCAAGAGCTGGCAGGCTCTGAAGTGAAATTAAAGTACTAAAAAACGCAGCAGCTGCTGCGCCAAATGTCTTTTTCAGTTCTTTAATGCCAAAGCAAAGCTGACGATTAGACTTAGTCATCATGAGCCTCACGTATCAATCTGTCTTAAATTTCAGTCTAAACAGACTGCCCCCGTACCTTTCTAATATGTACCAATAGGGAAACCAATTAAAACCATAACTAGTTAAAACATTCAGTCGTCATCGAGAACAAGGCTATTGCAAAGATGAGAAGATAGGCCGTGTAGCAAATCAGCAAGAGCGTGAGCTTTTGCGGTTGAATATACCTTACATATCTCCCAGTCTTGCAGTGCCGCAAGCCTTACTTACTCAGGAACAATGCCAAAAAGAACTGATATCAAAAAGATACTGGTACTCGGAGCCGGCCCAATTACTATCGGCCAAGCCTGCGAGTTTGATTACTCTGGCTCTCAAGCCTGCAAGGCGCTGCGAGACGAGGGCTACGAAGTAGTTCTAATCAATTCGAACCCGGCAACGATTATGACTGACCCGGAGGTCGCTGATCGCACTTATATAGAACCGGTAACTGCTGAGGTTGCCCGCGAAGTAATAGCTATCGAGCGCCCCCAAGCGCTGTTGCCCACCATGGGCGGTCAGACCAGCCTCAACGTAGCAGTAGAGTTAGCAGAGAGTGGAGTACTGGCCGAATACGACGTCGAACTAATTGGTGCCAAACTACCAGCAATCAAATTAGCTGAAGACCGCGATCTTTTCAAACAGAAAATGATCGAAATCGGCCTCTACGTACCCAACTCAGGCATTGCCAGAAACATATCAGAAGCACGCGAAATTGGCACTAAGATTGGTTTTCCGATCATCATTAGACCAGCCTTTACTTTAGGTGGAGCTGGCGGTGGCATTGCTTATAACCAGGAAGAACTAGACGATATTGCTAACGCTGGTATTTCGGCCTCCCCTGTGGGCGAAATTCTTTTAGAAGAAAGCGTGATTGGCTACAAAGAAGTCGAGCTAGAAGTAATGCGCGACTGCCAAGACAATGTCGTTATCATTTGCGCCATCGAAAACCTAGACCCCATGGGCGTGCACACTGGCGACTCAATCACTGTTGCCCCCATGCAGACTATCTCTGACAATGAATATCAGGCACTGCGTGATGCTGCCATTTTGATCATTCGAGCCATTGGTGTCGAAACCGGTGGTTCCAATATTCAATTTGGTATACATCCCCATGATGGCCGCATAGTTGTCATCGAAATGAACCCTCGGGTCTCGCGCTCATCAGCTCTCGCCAGCAAAGCGACAGGCTACCCTATTGCTAAAATCGCTGCCAAATTAGCTGTTGGCCTTACTCTAGGCGAGATTCAAAACGACATTACGAGAGACACACCGGCTTGCTTCGAGCCGACTCTCGACTATGTAGTAACAAAGATTCCTCGATTCAATTTTGAAAAATTCAAAGGCGCTGATACCACTCTCACGACACAAATGAAATCAGTAGGCGAAGTAATGGCTATTGGCCGTACCTTCCAAGAGTCTGTGCAAAAGGCACTAAGAGGAATGGAAGTTGGCCTATCTGGCTTTCTCGATGTGCCATCGCGTTCTAAAGCAGACTTCTGGGAATGGCGTAGACGTCTTTCAGTGCCTTCTCACCATCGCCTAACAGATATTTACGGTGCTCTCAAAGCCGGCATATCAGCAGAAGAAATAGTTGAACTATCTTCTATTGATCCCTGGTTTATCGACAATCTAGAAGACATTTACTCTTTGTCTGAAGAACTAAAAGAAAAGGTCGACACTATCGATAAGCTCAATCCAGCTCTCTTATTAGAGCTAAAGAGACGCGGATTTGGCGATTTGCAACTGTCGCGCCTAATTGGTGTCAAAGAAAAAGATATCTATGAGCTGCGGCAGAAATACAACCTTCGCCCTTCCTATAAGATGATTGACACCTGCTCGGCTGAGTTCAAAGCATTCACTCCTTACATGTACTCGACTTACGAGAGTGAATCAGAAGCACCACCGGCAGTGAAGCCACGCATCATGATTCTTGGCGGCGGACCAAACAGAATCGGCCAGGGCATTGAGTTTGATTACTGCTGTGTGCACGCCAGCTTAACTCTGCGTGACCTTGGTTACGAAGCTGTCATGGTCAATTCCAACCCTGAAACAGTCTCGACTGACTACGATGTCTCTGACAGGCTCTACTTTGAACCACTGACCCTAGAAGATGTCTGTAACATTGCCGAAGTAGAAAAACCAGAAGGAATTATCGTCCAACTGGGTGGTCAAACACCACTAAAATTAGCCAAAGGCTTAGAAGAGCGTGGCTTTAAGATTTTAGGTACTTCTCCTGAATCAATTGATATTGCCGAAGACCGGGCCCGGTTTGGCGATCTCATTCGCGCTCTCAACCTGAAGCAGCCCAAAGGGGCGATTGCCTATAACGCCGAAGAAGCTATCGAGCAGGCTAATGCCCTGGGTTATCCAGTGATGGTGCGACCCAGTTATGTACTGGGCGGCCGAGCTATGGCCATTATCTACGGCCAAGACGAACTGGAGCGCTGGTTGTCCAGCGCCCTAGCGGTGTCTGGTGAAATGGCAGTACTAATTGACGAGTTCTTAGAAAACGCTGTAGAAATCGATGTTGACGCAGTTTCAGACGGCAGAGCTACGATTATCGCTGGCATTATGGAACACATTGAACAAGCTGGTATCCACTCAGGCGACAGCACTTGCGTGCTGCCAGCCCAAACCATCCCTTTCAAAATTGTCGAAGAAATTCGTCGGGCCGTAGACGAACTGGCCAAAGAGTTGAAAGTAGTAGGTCTAATGAATATACAATTTGCCGTCAAAGATGATGAGTTGTATATACTCGAGGTTAATCCTCGGGCTAGCCGCACTATTCCCTTTGTCTCAAAAGCAACCGGCGTTCCATGGGCCAGAATAGCGGCCTCTGTGATGGTCGGGCGTACACTCTCAGAGCTGGGAATATCTCCCCGCCTCCTGCCTCCCCACGTCTCAGTCAAGTCGGTAGTGATTCCTTTCAAGCGCTTCCACGGCGCTGAAATCTCACTAGGACCAGAAATGCGCTCCACTGGTGAAGTTATGGGCATAGCCTCACAATTTGGCCTGGCCTTTGCCAAAGCTCAAATAGCGGCTGGCCAGCAAATTCCTACTAAAGGACGCATCTTTATAAGTGTCTCGGACCACCACAAGCAAGAATCAGTGGCTGTCGCCCAAAACCTTTACCAGCTTGGGTTCGAGCTAATTGCCACTCGCGGCACAGCCCAGGTCTTGAAAGCCGCTGGTATTCCTTCAATGGTCACCAATAAAGTCTCAGAAGGTAGACCCAACTTGATTGACCGCATTAAAAACGGCGAGATTCAGCTAGTTCTCAATATTCCTTCCGGTCGCACCGCTCGCGGGGACGACCAGCTCATTAGACGGGCCGCCATTAGCTATAACGTGCCAGTTGTGACCACGATGTCTGGAGCTTGGGCCACTATCAGTGCCATAGGGGCCTTACAATCAGGCTCGCTCGGGGTGAAGAGCTTGCAGGAATATCACCAGAGTATTGCGCACTGGGAATCAACCACCAGCTCCAGTAGCCGTTCGGTTAGATTTCAATAAGGAAAGAGCAGGGCTGCCCGTTCTCTGAACAATGGCCTATAAAATGGCCTATAACTGGCTTATAAGAAAAGTTATCTGCAAAAATTGGAGTAAGCGATGAGCAATGAAACTGGCGGAGCAACAGCAGCAACTAACTTTGCTAAATATATCGACCACACATTATTGACTCCGCAGGCCACAAAAGCTGACATTTCAAAGCTCTGCCAGGAAGCAATAGAGAACAATTTCTATGCTGTTTGTGTCAACCCATCGTTTGTCAGACAAGCAGTCAAAGAACTATCTTCTTCAAAAGTAGCAGTGGCAACTGTGATTGGCTTCCCACTCGGAGCCAATCTCACCGATATCAAAATTGCTGAAACACAAAGAGCAATTTCAGAAGGTGCAGAAGAAATAGATATGGTAATAAACGTAGGCGCCCTCAAGGGCGGAGACGTGGATTTTGTCACAGAAGAAATCAAAGCCGTAGTCAAAGCAGCAAAAGAAAACCCTGTCAAAGTGATCATTGAGTGTGACTTACTTTCAGACGACGAAAAAGTAATTGCCACAGAGTGCTGCGTCAAGGCCGGTGCAGCAATGGTGAAAACATCGACCGGCTTTGTCAAAGACGGCAAAGGTGCCACTGTCGCTGACATAGAACTGATTAAAAAAGCCCTTGCTGGTGCCAAACTTGGTATCAAAGCCAGTGCCGGAATCCGTGATCTAGCCAAAGCTAAATCGCTAGTTGATGCTGGTGCCACAAGACTAGGCACATCAGCCGGTGTAGAAATTCTCAAAGGGGCTGAGCCAGCGAAAGCTGCTTATTAACCAACTAACTAACGTTCTAAGATTCTCATGGGGGAAAACAAATTGGTTCCTGTTAAATCCGCACTGTCTGCCGTAAGCACTCTACTGTTAGCATGCAGTGTTGCGCTCAGCTTAAACACTTTTGCTCCTTCGGCGTTGGCCGACGAGCAAGACTCTGAAACCATGAAAAAAGCTGAAGGCATGTACAGCCGTGGCAAATTGAAGGAAGCCGCTGAAGCCTTCAGAGAAGCTATCAGGCAAGAGCCAAACAATGCCAAAGCCCACCAACGACTAGGCGCTATTCTGGCGGCCATGGAAGACTACGAAACAGCCATATTAGAGTCAAAACAGGCAGCTAAACTCGACCCTAAATACTTCCTACCACATGTGGTACTGGGTCAAATTTATGCCAACCAGGGAAAAATTGAATTGGCACTTCCTGAATTCGAAGAAGCCTGCAAACTCAAACCAACAAGTTTCCGTGCGCACTGTGACTTAGGCTTTGCCTATACCCACGTTGGCAAAGTAGATGAAGCTATTGCTGCTTATAAGAAAGCTGCTGATATCAATCCTAAAGACGCCACTCCCCATCTGAACATGGGCGTTTTGCTGGCGCAGCAAGAGAAGTATCCGCAGGCAATTAAAGAAGAGCAAGAAGCAATTACTTTAAACAGCAAATTGCCCGAAGCTTATATCAATCTCGGCAATGTTTTTGCTGAGTCTGGAGATACACAACAAGCAACCCAGGCCTTTAAAGACGCACTGAGACTAGTGCCGAACCATCCTAATGCTTTGAGCGGTTTGGGTTGGATGTTGCAGAAATCAGGTGACTTCAAAGGGGCCGTAGCTGAGCAGAAAAAGGCTCTTAAGATTCAACCTAATTTCACTCCAGCTAGAAGAAGATTGGCCACTGCCCTTGCTGCCATGGGCGATAATCAACAGGCCGAAATTGAATTCAAGAATGCTCTCAAGGCGTCACCACGAGACGTTACAGCCCATGTTGAATACGCACAATTTTTAGAGAAGCAAGGCCAAAGTGCCCCAGCCCTCACTGAATACAAAAAGGCAGTTGAAATCAAACCAGATTCAAAAATTGCCCAAGAAGGCGTGAGCAAGCTAACCAAGATCAAATAGCACCTGCTGCTGTTCTTTCTAAGACAAAAAAAGATGTCTCATTTTTCTAGTAAAAATGAGACATTTTTTCCGAAAAGAAGAAGAAGAAGAAGAAGAAGAAGAAGAAGACTGGTTGTAGTTTTCAATTCCACTGCCCTAGCGACTTCATTTCAGTGGTGGTGCCATTATCAACCTACTAGCACATGCGAGTTTTTCTTTCTGTTAGATCGCTCAATTATTCCTTCAATCGCCTCTCTCAGGCCCCTATAGTCACAGCCCTCTCCAAATTGCGGGCATTGAACACAAGCCGATGTTTGTGCGCGAAAACCACAGAACAAGTCCATGCTCAAGTATTTGTCTGCCCCACACAAGAGAGCAGCTCTCGCTAGAGTTGGATCAAACATGGATGCCCTGATTGATCTTTCCCTCGACAAGCAAAGAAGCGGGATAGAACGCAGAATGACGTCGCCTTTCACTAATGAAATCAATTCAAAAACATCTATTTCTTCATAGACATTACCGACCACCAAATCAAAATTGGCATCAGGCTGGCGCAGAACCGCCATAGCTGTAACTAGATTATGGGCGAAGTATAGTTCATGCTCTTCTTGCAAACATTTGCGCAAAGGAGAGAATTCTTCGTCAATGCCGCGAACCACCAGAATGCGTGACATAAGGGCCTCGGTTTTGAAGTGGGCAGGCGAAAGACCTGCCTCTGACACTACTAGACACCCGGGCCATTAATATAAAATCAGTCAACGGATATATTCAAACTGAATTACTCTTGAGCCAGTCATTAGGCACTGCTCAAGGGATTAATAAAGTTTTCAAGCAAAAGCTAGATCGGCTCTCTATCTGTACAGAACTATACATATAGAAAAAGCGTATTGGACTGGATGTCATCCCAAAGGATGATGATAGCTTCGAGAAATAGCCGATTATCAGGCAAAAGCGGCGACAAGGCTATTTATGTCCGCCGATTGGCCTCATTTCGAATAGATTCTGAAAGTCTCCGCTAGCATTTCGGGCAGCACTGCCAACAAAGACGACCCCAACCGAATTTGCTTGCTTGTAACCAATGGGAGCAGTGAAAAGCTTGGGATCCTCAGTGACGCTCTCAATTTTGCTGGTATCAAGCAAGGTTTCCAGACGACCTTCCTCACTGACACCATTTGTATAGTCTCTACCGCTTTGTGACTTCACAAAAGTAACCGGCAAGCCTCCATTGGTCGGAACTTTATAGGCAGCAAAGATTATACTCTCCACCTGTGGTGCAATATTGCCTAAAGGCAAATACTTAAAGGTCGAGTTTCGACCAGTCCAACGAAGAATGTCATAGCCACAAAACTTAAATGAAGATCTGGCAAAGTCAGTCGCACTAAGTTTGCGAGGCCGCTCTATCATGACGAAGCCTGACACTAGACCAGTGTTCTGAAAGTCTTTGAGACTCTGGGAAAAGTAGGTCTTATCATCGTTGCGAAATAGGGTTACTCGCCAATCTGGTGCTTTAGCAACCAGTACAAATTTTAGTTTGTCTTGATTTTCAATGCGAATACCATGCCTGCCAGCTGTTAGTTGGCAACGGCCCATAAATGTGTGAGTTTGAGTAAGCCGCAGTGCGTTCTCTCGAGCAAAGGCCGAAGGAAGACAGAGGAAAGCCAAAACGAAAAAACAGAAAAAAGCTAGGAGGGAAGATCTTTGCGTATTCAATCTAAATTCCTCACTGCCGATTTTTTCAATCTAGTTCTAGCGCAGCTCTAGCTTAGTTTTAGTCTAGCCTATTTTGTTTTCGCCCACCTGGTAGCTTCATATCAAACAAGTTTTGGAAGTCAACGCTATCATTGCGTACCGAAGAACCGGTAAAAACTAGACCAAGATTCTTGACCAATTTCAATCCACTAGGAACGGCATAAAGCTTCGGATTATCTTCAGTAGTTTCAATTTTAGTGGTATCGAGGATGCTCTCTAATTGACCTTCCTGACTAACACCGGTAGTGTAGTCTTTGCCACCATGGGCCTTAACGTACACCAGAGGCAAGCCACCATTAGTTGGGGTTTTGTAAGCAGCGTAGACGATAGTCTCTACCTCTGGGGCAACATAGCCTAGAGGCATATACTTCAAAGTAGCCTTGCGACTAGCCATACGAATTACTTCTCGACCACAGAAATCTAATGATGATCTAGTAAAGCCAGTGGAACGCAAATGCTTACCTGGTAGCAGCATAACAAAACCAGAGAACAAACCTGTGCTTTCAAACTCCTTCAAGCTCTCTGAAAAATATGTCTTGTCGTCATTGCGGTAAATTGTCACGCGCCAGTCAGGCGCTTTAGCTACCAATATAAATTTGAGCTTGTCTTTGTTTTCAAGGCGAACACCTTTGGCGCTAACCGTAAGCTGAGCGCGCCCCATAAAGCTATGGGTTTGATCAAGCCGAAGAGCAGTCTCTTTAGCAAGGGCAGGAGCTGTCTGTACGAAAGGCAAACAGAAGGCGAGCAAGAATGATAGCTTTTTAGCGGCGCGCATACTTCAACTCAAATCTAGTGAAACTTTAGTGCTTCTCTTCGCCCTCTCCCAACTGTACCGAAATAGCATGAAGTAGATTGGTGTGATAGAGAGTATCGATATAGACTTTGCGAATAGCTCCTTGCAGAGCCGGATCTACCGGTCCAACTTTCTTGCACAAAGACGTAGCTTCTTTAAGCGCCTCTTCGGCACCTTTATAATCACCTTGAGCATACAAGGTCAAAGCATAGCCATAGAGGGCTCTAGGGGCCCATAAAGTATCGGGATTGCCATGGGCTTTCCACCAGTCAATGCCTAGTTTGTAGGTGGTCTGTGCCTCCTTGAACAAGCCATCACGACGATAGACGTCAGCCAGCTTAGCGCAGGCATCCCAGTACATTTGCGAACGCTGTTCTTTTTCAATTTCAGCTAAATTGAAGAAGCGCTTGTACACCTCAATTGCTTTAGGTAAATTGCCCTGACGAGAATAAATATCGCCAAGAATTCGCAAACACTGAATGTTAGAGATATTCAGTGCCTGTTTACCAGAGGCCAGCTCTAGTTCCTTTTCAGCAGCAGGAACGGCCTCTTCATAGGCACCATTGCAAAAGGCAGCGTAGGCAACCAAACGATAGCACTCACTCAACTGGCACGGTCCTTCCTGACCATCTTTCTCTAACCGTTCTGTAGTTTGAGTTAGCTTGCGACCATAACTAAGGGCGTCAGACCAATGCTGCGACTCATGATACAAAGTTACCAGAGCAAGCAGAGCATCGGCATATTCACGACAATTTGGTCCGATATCGCGCTCTATACTTTGCAAGTTTACTTTGGCAGCCTCTTCCTTGTTACCAAAATCTTCTACTGGTGTGGGTTTGCTCGGCACCTTTACGTTCCACAACAGATTGTTATCAAAGGTCGGATACTTCTTACTTTCAGGCTTGAGAATAATCCAAGACCAGAAAGCAACAACGCCAATTAGCAAAACAATACCGGCGATCCAAATAGCAGACTCAATAGAAAAGCCCCGCTTCTTACCGCCCGAACCTCCGCCGCCCTGACTGCGTTTTTTGCGCGGCGCCATCTCTTTGTAGAGATTAGCTGAATTAGCCCACTCAGTATCAGTCGCCGTTAATACCAACTCTAGATCTTGGCGCAACTGCTCTGGGCTTTGATATCGATTATCCGGATCTTTAGCCAAGCACTTAGCTACTACTTCTTCAAAACGCGTAGCAACGGGTTCCATACTAGGGTCTAGGCCCAGCGGTCGCGGCGTGTCATTCATGTGTTTGTAAGCAGTTTCTAAAACGTTCTTGCCTACAAACGGCGGCTTGCCAGTTAAAGACTCGTACATGACACAACCAAGAGAGTAAATATCAGAGCGATTATCGACTTTCTTACCGCCACATTGCTCGGGACTCAAATACAAAGGACTGCCGAAAGTCTCTTTAGAACGAGTCATATACTGATCTGACTTGTGCTCAGCACTCTCGTCTTGGATAATCTTGGCGATGCCAAAATCCATCACCATAATGTCATCTTCAAACTTCTGATTATCAAGAATGAGAATGTTGCTGGGTTTGATGTCGCGGTGCAAGACATCTAACCGCAGGGCTGACTCTAAAGCTTCAGAGACTTGGCTAAAAATACTAACTGCGCGATCTGGCCCAATGTGGCCAGTCTTAGAGAGAAGATCTTCAAGGCTCTCAAAGACCATGGGGCGAATCACTAAAATCACCCGCCCCTCAACGATTACGACATCGCGGTAGGTACATATATGCGGGTCATCCAGAGCCATCAACGCTCGCAGTTTTTGCTCGAACTTCTTCAAATTCTTGATACTAGACAATAGTTGCTTATGAATAATCTTGATTACAACAGTGCCTTGCGATTCTTTATCGTGAGCACGGTAAACAACGCTCAAGCTGCCTTCACCAAGCTGTTCTTGAATCTCAAATCGATCAATTGTTTTGCCGACAAGACTCTCGCCGCCACCAAAAAGCGAACTGTCTTTTGCCTTCGGATTTTTTGCACCTGGGCTCATGCCAAACCAATCCCCTCAACTTATTATCAGACCCTAGAATTTAGCAGTCATAATCGTTTTGCCCGATTTCGAGATAAAGCGTACATGTCGCCGCAAAAATCGCCCTCAAGATTACGCCAGAATAAAGCGAAACCCTTATCTAGGTGCAGTTCATGGAATATCCCATAGCTTTGAGAATTTTTTGTAAGTCGAGCAAGTTAGTATAGGTCGGCATTAACCAAAGGGTCTCACCCTCGGTCAGACTATCAATTCCCTGTCGCAAGGCCTGAGCTAATTTCGGTACTGTGGCTATTTGGTCCGAGCTAATTCCAGCATACTTAAGCCTGACAGCCATATCTTCAGCCCTTTGCCCGCTGACAATCATTGTGCCATTCTTGAGGGCGGCAAGTTGCTCAAAGTCTGCGTCCCAAAGCCAGGAGATATCACGACCATCGGCCAGGTTATCGTTAATGGCGATCAAAACTTTGGCCTTACTATCTTTGACACAGGAGGCCAAGGCCTGGGTTGCCCCGGCTGGATTCTTAATCAGTTGGACGATAATTGACTTACCTTCAATGGTCAGTCTTTCGGACCGTCCAAAAAGGGTGGAATATTCTTTCATACCATAGCGAATAGCCTCACGGCTGGCACCAAGATGATAGGCAGCAGCCGCCGCAGCCAAAGCGTTATAGACATTAAACAAGCCGGGCAGAGGCAAAACGCACTCTTCAATTTTGCCTTCGATGACAAGCTTGAAGCGGCTATGGGTAGCAGCTACCTCTACATCTCGAGCTACAACCTTTGGTACAGGTCGCTTAAACTCACAGCCCTGGCAATACCAGTGACCGATCTGGCCATAGAAGACAGTGGTATAGCTGATTTCCTTACCGCACTTACCGCAATAAGATAACTCCATGTTAGAAGTAGCAGAATCATGTTTGCTAGACTCTGAATTAGTATTAGATTCGTCATTGGAAGAGGGCAAAATATTCTCAAGGCCAAAGAAGAGATGAGCCACATCTGGTGCCAATTGGCTAACATTGGGATCATCACTATTAAGTATTGCCATAGACTTGTTCTGGTTGATACCAGCATTAATCAAGCGGGCAGTGGTATCAAGCTCGCCAAAACGATCAAGTTGATCACGAAACAAATTAGTGACGACTACACTGCCAATCTTCACTTCTTTTGCCACTACAGGTAGGGCGGCCTCGTCAATCTCAAACAAGCATAAATCTGCGGCAATGCCTGTTTTCCAATTAGAAGATTCAATCAAAGAGGCAGTAATACCAGTGACTAGATTTGCTCCCTGACGGTTGTGAGCGAAAGTAAAACCAGCGGTGCGCAAAATTGAGGAGAGTATACCGCTGGTAGTGCTTTTACCATTGGTTCCTGTGACTGCTATGACACCGCGAGCAGTCTGAGCCGATAGATGACTTAAGACCGTAGGTGATAACTTTCGCGCCAAGCGACCCGGTAGATTAGAACCAAGACCCAAGCCCAAGCGACGAATGGTCGCTGCGGCAAGCTGGGCAACCAAAATGGCGGCATGGTCTGAGCTTGTAAGTTTGCCGTCATCGGTCATTTTTTCTACCTGCAAATGAGAACTTTGTTTTTAGTGTTTTGCCTTCAAAAAGACATCGTTTACGCTTGAGTGAATGAAGGCTCTCAAATCATGAGAGGGTTTAATTAGCAGTTCATCCCCAAGAGTTAGTGTATGAATAATGTGCGGTCCATCAATATACACTTCGCCTGTGCGCATTTCACTGACTATGCGCATACTCTGGTCTTGCTCTAAAATGCCCTCTAGTAGCTGCCAGCTTTGTCCAGGTCGCATGCAAGCTTCGCGTACTTTATATTGAAATTTACGTTCAGGCAAACCCATGATAGTGCCGCCAGCCGAGCGCAAAGAGCCCGTAGAGCCAGCAGGGGTGCTAACCCAGATGCCAGATGAACGCTGTTCTTCTTTATGCTCACCCACTTCAATTAAATAACGGCTGGTGGCGGCAGGAGAACTATGAGCCACCAAAATCTCATTTAGAACCAGCTCTTTTATGGGCTCACCATTGATTTCAATGCCCAAGCGCAAGATACTGAGAGGGGTAATCATCTCAGTTTCTATCTGATCTAATATTGAGGAAAAATTCTCACGATTAGCCATGCAAAAGTGGCCAAAACTAGAGGAGCGTGACGAATTAACACCAAGAGCTGGTACATCTTTCAGGGCATGAGAAGCATCTAAGAAGGTACCATCGCCACCAACAGAAATTAGCAGATCAACGTCTTCTACTGTCTCTGCTACTTGAGAGCGACTCAAAGACTGGTAAGAAATACCGCGACTAGATAATTCATCTTCGACACGGGCCAATGTATCAACATGTTCTTCGTGGGCCAGGCGAACACGATTAACAACTTCGTTGCCTTCCGCAATCAACTTGAGGAAACGGGTCTCTTTATGTTCTTCTGCCTGAATCTGGTAAGTTGATTTCTTATGAACGACAAGGACTTTCTTGAGCTTCAACTTAAAATAGCCTCTGGATGCCCGTAGAAGCACAAATATAGCGTAACGGCTGGGTAAAGATTAGCAGATTGAGCCGGCCATTTTCAACATAATTAAGGCACTGTGAATCGGCCCCATTAAGAGCTAGCGAGCGACTCTTAGTTTAGAGGCGCTAACTAGGATCAATGTGAGCTATAATCGCTGTTTCTGCAAGCATTTAGATGATAAGACGAAATGGTTGTGCCAACCATGACAGGGAGGACCTTATGACGCTTTCGGGCAGCGAGATTCGCGACAAGTTCGTTTCATACTTCAAAGACAAACGCGGACATCTGCACAAGCCCAGCTCGAGCTTGATCCCAGACAATCCCACTTTACTACTGACTTCAGCAGGCATGGTGCAATTTGTACCAATTTTCTTAGGTCAGGCTGAACCAACCAACCCGCCAAGGGTTGTCACTGTTCAAAAATGTGCCCGGGCCGGCGGCAAAGACTCTGATATCGAGAATATCGGCCGCACGTCAAGACACCACAGCTTCTTCGAAATGCTTGGCAATTTCAGCTTTGGCGATTACTTCAAAAAAGAAATCATTCCTTGGGCTTGGGAATTCGTCACCAAAGAACTTGGCTTAGAGCCAGACAAGCTCTACGTGACAGTTTTCAAGGGAGACGAACAAAACCCAGCGGATGAGGAAGCGGCAGATATTTGGCACAAACAAGTAGGCGTGCCCCTAGATCGCATATTCAGAATGAGCCGAAAAGATAACTTCTGGGGACCACCGGGCCCAACTGGTCCATGCGGACCATGCTCTGAGATTTTTTATGACCGCGGTGAAGCTTATGGCCCAGAAAGTTTCGAAGATTATTGTTACAACGGCGTGGACGGCGATCGTTATCTAGAGATCTGGAACTTAGTGTTCATGGAGCTTTTCAAAGACGAAAATGGCAAATTCACGCCCCTTGCCAACAAGAACGTTGACACCGGCGCTGGCCTAGAACGTATTGCCTTAGTAAAACAAGGCAAAAACAACACATTTGAAACTGACCTATTTATGCCCATCCTGGAAAAAGTCAGTGAGCTTTCTGGGGTTAAATACACTGGTGGTGCCATATCAGGTTCGTGGGAGTCGCAAGCGTCATCACCAACCTGGAAACAAGACAGCTATCTAAAAATTATTGCCGACCATGCTCGCTGCATTAGCTTCCTCATTGCTGACGGAGTGAGAACGAGCAACATTGGTCGCGGTTATGTTCTGCGCTTTATCTTAAGAAGAGCAGCACGCTTTGGCCGCTTACTGGGCATTACTGAACCTTTCCTCTACAAGCTTGTGCAAGTAGTTGTAGACATCTACGGCAAAGTCTATACCGAGCTAGTGACCAACCAAGAGCAAGTTACTCGAGTGATTAAAGAAGAGGAAGAGCGCTTCTCCAAAACTATAGACAGAGGCTCTGCCTTATTAGAAGAGATTCTCAACCGTCCTGATACCACAGTAGCTGGCGAAGAAGCCTTCAATTTATACGCCACCTTCGGCTTCCCCATCGAATTAACTGCTGAAATAGCCTTAGAAAGAGGCAAGAAAGTAGACATGGAGGCTTTCGCTCAGGCTAGAAGCAAGCATGAAGCTGTCTCTTCAGTAAATAAATTCAATGTGATTATGACCGGCGAAAATGCTTTAGGTGAAGTTCTGAAGCAACACGGCACCACTAAATTTACGGGCTACTCAAAACAAGAAGATGACAGCAAAGTATTAGCAGTACTGAAAGATGGCAAGCTGGTCGAGGTAGCTAACGAGGGAGATGAGGTCGATATCATTCTCGATCAAACACCTTTTTATGGCGAATCTGGCGGTCAGCTTGGTGATACGGGCATACTAGAAAACCCTGACGCCAGGCTGCAGGTGCTCGACACGAAAAAACATGAGGGCCTCCACATTCACAGGGTGCGCACTATGGCCGGTGCCATTGAAGCAGGGCAAGCCTTGCATTCGATGGTTGATAAAGCCAGACGCATTGCCACCATACTGCACCACTCCACTGCTCACGTATTCCATGCAGCAATCCGCGAAATCTTCGGCAAGCAGGTTGTTCAGGCTGGTTCACAAGTTGGCCCCAATGCCATGCGCTTCGACTTCACCCTCGACAAGCAACCAAGCAAAGAAGATCTAGCCCGGGTTGAAGCCTTGATGAACGAATGGGTGCGCTCTAATAGTGATGTTGTCACCCAAGAAATGTCTATCGACGAAGCCAAGGCCACAGGGGCCATTGCCATGTTTGGAGAAAAATACGGAGATGTGGTGCGCGTCGTTAAAATGGGCGACTTCTCCCTTGAATTTTGTGGTGGCACCCACGTGGCCAACACCGCAGAAATCGGCCAGATCAAAATCATCTCTGAAGGTAGCGTCGCTCAAGGTACTCGCAGAATAGAGGCCTACTCTGGCCCCCGGGCCTGGAACTTTATTGCCGACCAATTGAAATATCTTGGTGATGCTACAGATAAGCTCAAAGTTAAGCCAGCAGAAATGGTGGCTCAAATTGAACGTTTGCAGAATGACCTGAAAGCTAAAGAAAAGGCGCTGCAAATGCTAGAAGAGAAGCTTGCTCTTAGTCGTGTTGCCGACATTGTCGCCAAGGCTGAGAAAGTTGGTTCGACCTCGATAATCGCCTGCGTCATTCCCGAGTTGAGCGGCCAGTCACTGAAGCTTATTGCCGAGAGTATCAAAGCTAACCATGCCAATACCCTATGCCTCCTCGCTTCATCACAAGGTGACAATGTCAGCCTGGTAGTGGCGGCTTCTCCAGAGTTAGTCAAACAAGGCTTCAAGAGCGGCAAAGCTGTTGGCGAAGTAGCAGCAATTGTTGGCGGCAAAGGTGGTGGACGAGATGACATTGCTGCAGCAGGCGGCAAAGAACCAGCAAAAATCAACGAAGCTATAGCACGGTTCAAGAATATTGTTGCTGAGCAACTAGGAGCCACCGGTAAGAAGTGACAGATCTAGAAACTAAAAGTTCAGTAGCGGTGGTATTCGCCGACGGTGGCTCCAGGGGCAATCCTGGCCCATCAGGCTGCGGCGCTGTAGTCAAATCAGGCAGCAGCGACGGTGAAGTCTTAGCCAGTTTGTCTAAATTTGTAGGCATTGCTACCAATAACGTCGCCGAATACACAGGCCTCTTAATCGGCCTCGAAAAGGCCCTTGCCATGGGCTTCTCCGAGGTTGAAGTACGGATGGATTCAGAACTAATCGTCAAACAAATCAAAGGTCAGTACCGTTGCAAAAACGAGGGACTTATTCCCCTCTTCAACGAAGCAAAAAGACTACAGCGACAATTTAAGAAGTTCAATATTGAGCATGTCCGACGTGAATACAATAAGGAAGCCGATCTTTTAGCAAACCAGGCCATGGACAAAGGCGAGTAAATAAGGAAGTTTCGAGGATGAGAATTCTAGCTAAACTGCTCCTCACAGCAGCTACAGTTTTGGTAACCAGTGCTTATGCCATCACCTCCGCCTGGGCCGCTCCCCCAGTCAGAATAGCTGTGGTCTCAGCCAGCGGCAGCGGTATTGAGCAAGAAATCGTTGACCGCGTCACTAATTCGCTAAGCAATTTAAGTGACGTTGTCGTCAGCACAGTCAACCCTGACTGGTACATCGTCTGCAATATTACTGAACAACTTGACCCCGCCTCTGGCTCAATTCGCTACAACGGTTCAGTGATAACTAAAACCGCTGGTGGTCAAATCTTGAACACCGTAGCAGTGCAAAAATACAACCAAGACTTTTCCGTTGGTGGTGCCAGCCAATTGAACAAAAAGCTAGTCGACAACGCCGCGCGTGACGTTATCAATTCAGCCTCGCAGAGGGTTGTAGGACCAATTCAAAATGCTGTGATTGTAGAAATGGAAACCCGGGAGCGGATTATTAAGGGGCAGAATCTAGCCGACAGTGACCAATATGAAGAAGCAATTGCTCTGCTTCGGCCCATAACTCCCGACACTCCACATTTTAAAGATGTGCGAGATCTAATAGACGAGTTTGAAATGGAACTGGATGCCCTAGAAAGACTGAAGGCCTCAGCTGGGAAGGCATCAAAGGGTCGCTACAGCGAAGCTATCGCCATCCTGAAAGATGTCAGCAGCAAGAGCAAGCGTTCAAAACTAGCCAAACAGAAAATCGCCTCATATCGGGCCCTGATGGCCAGACCGGCCAAAAAGGCTCATTAAGACACATTAGCCAAAAATAAATCGCCTGATGATTCCTATTATTCAGAGGAAGGGCGTTAATCCAGTAGACTCTAAGCAGAGATTTAGAGCCTCGCTTGGCCTTACGCTGAGCTTACAAGTTGGGCACGAACAAGGAGTGACAGATGAAGTTCCGAAAGACAGCTGCGCTAGTACTGGCGTTATTTGTTATGGCATCCAGCAATATACCGCAGGCTTTTGCTTCGACCAAGCGCCGCATCGCTATCATGCCTTTTGAGTATGGTGCAGTGAACCAGTACACCGGCAACTATGACGTTGGCAAAGGTATTGTTAGCTTGCTTACAACGAAACTTGTCAACGATGGAACCTATTCAGTAGTCGACCGACAAATGCTCGAATCTATCTTGAAAGAGCAGAATCTCTCAGTATCAGACCGGGCTGACCCAGCTACCGCCTGTAAGATCGGTAAAATTTTGAGCGTTGACGCCATCATCACTGGTACAGTCACTCAATTTGGTTACGAAACAAAAACCATGAGCACCAGTGGTTTGCCCACAGGATACATTCCTGGCATACCTTACGTTGGTGGCATCGGTGGCATGTTAGGCGGTTTCAAGTCAAGCAAGAGCAAAGTTAAAGTTGCTGTGGACGCCAAAATCATCGACATTAACACTTCTGAAATTCTGGCTGCCGTGCACGGTTCTGGCGAATCTAAGCGCAGCAGCACCGGCGCTCTTGGCATTGACATGGACTCTTCTGATTTCGCTTCGTCAATCGCTGGTGAGGCTACCTTGCAATCGGTTGAGGAAATGGGCGGTCAGTTAATTGCTGCTGCCAACAAAATTCCTGACGGGCAATCAATTGCTGCAGCCAATGTCGAAGGCAAAATCGCCGATGTCACTGGTGGTCAAATTACCCTCAACGTCGGCAAAATAAATGGCTTGGCTGTGGGCGATAAGCTGCAAGTGCTTCGTCCTTACAAAACCATCAACGATCCAGATACCGGTAAAGTAATCAAAACCCTCACCAATACAATCGCCGTTCTAAACATTGACGCTGTAGACAAAGACTCTTCTACTGGAAGCATTGTCAAAGGCTCAGGCGCCAGAGTTGGTGATGCTGTCAAGAAAGTATCTATGGAAGTTTCTGCCATTGTGGTTTCACCAGTTCCTGGAAGCGACCCTAGCTCAGTAGGACGGTCCTTTAATGCCACTGGTACCATTCTTAAGAATGGCGCCAAGAACGTCATCAAAGAAGCCGTTAGATCAGTCAACACTCCAACTACGAAGTAACTGAAAACAATGAGAGTCTTCACTGCAAAATTACTTGCTGTAGCCTTTGCTTCAGGTCTACTAGCAATAGGGTCAAGCGCTCTTGGTCTGCCTGCGCAGGCCAAGAGCGACCCGAACTGGGATGTGACCCTTAAAGACGGCAATCATTTACTGGCTATCGGTGAATCAGAAAAAGCCGCAGCCATATTCGAAAGCAAAATCAAGAAGTACCCCAATTCAGGAGCTTGCCACACGGCTCTTGGCCGCGCCTTAAAGCGCTTGGGTAAGCTTGATCAAGCGAAAACCGAATTTTTGCGGTCTACTGAAGTAGAGCCTAACTATGCTGACGGTTTCTATGAGCTTGGAGTATTGCAAGAGAGTGATAAAGAGTGGGCCGAAGCAGCCAATGCCTTTACCCGCTATGTTGAACTGAAACCAGATTCAGGACAGAGACGAACCATCGAAGATCGAATTTTGTACTGCAAAGGTCAAAAAGAGTAAGAATCTAAGAAAGTAAGGAGATGCCGGTGACAGAGCAAAAAACGTACGCATTCTTCCAAGGAAACATTGTTCCAATCGAAGATGCCAAAATCAGCATCATGAATCACTCATTCATGTACGGAACCGCTGTCTTTGAAGGCATCAGGGGCTACTGGAACGAGAAAGAAGAAGAAATGTACCTCTTTAGACTGAGAGAACATTTCGAGCGTATGGCCGACAGCATGAAAATCATGTATCTGCAGGTGCCGCAATCGGTTGATGAACTCTGCAAAATCGTTGTGGAGTTGGTAAAGAAGAACGCTCCAAGAACTGATACTTATATTCGTCCCACTGCTTACAAAACCGTTCACCGCGTTGGCCCCAGCCTCGATAACAATCCTTCTGATATGTGCATTTTCACCGTGCCTTTCGGTGATTACTTCCACGGTGCTGCTGGACTAAAAGTACAAATCTCTAGCTGGAGAAGAGTAGAAGACAACGCCATTCCGGCCCGAGCAAAAATTGTTGGCGCTTATGCCAACACCGCACTAGCCAAAACAGACGCGGTTATGGCCGGTTTTGACGATTGTATTGTCTTATCCGAAAATGGTCACGTCTCAGAGGGTTCAGCCATGAATGTCTTCATGGTTAAGAACGGCAGATTGATAACCACTCCTTCTTACGAAAACATATTAGAAGGGGTTACTCGCCGCACGATCATGGAATTTGCTGAAGCAGAGCTAGGCCTCAAGGCCGAGTCACGGCAAATCGACCGAAGCGAACTTTATATTGCTGACGAACTATTTTTCTGTGGCACTGGTGCCCAGATTGCCCCTATCATTGAAATAGATAGACGGCCAGTCGGCACTGGTGTCGCCGGTCCAATCTCGACCATGATCAAAGACAAGTACACCAAGATCTGTCGGGGAGAAGTAGAACAATACGCCCATTGGCTCACGCCAGTGTATTCGAGAAAACTGGCGAAAACCAAAATCTAAAGGACCAAGGGAGTTCATAATGTCCGCAAAGAAATGTCTGGTTGTGATATTTGCCCTCAGTGCATTATTGCTGGGCGCAATTAAACCAGCCTTCTGTGACAGTCAGCCGAAGTTAACTTTCTACCGCTATATAAAAGACCTGTACTATGCAAAAAAATTGCAGCAGGTCGCGCCATACTGGTACAAAACCACCAGACTGCCACTGTTGCAAACCAATGGCACCAGAGCTGATGCCGAACTCAAGCGCCTGAAGATCGGCTATGTCTATAAGCCGAACATAACAGTGGAATTTACGGAAGGTGATCGTTGCACTATGAAAGGCTCTGGAATCACAGTCGACCGCGGCAGGCAGGTTCCTTGCACCCTTGATGTAGTCATGATCAAAGAAGATGGTGTCTGGAAAGTTCTCTACTACACGTGGCGCGCCGAAGTAATGAGAACGCAATCGTTCTAACAAGAAAAATTATTTTACTGAAACTTGCAGAACCCTGGCTTCGGCTCCCGCTTTAACATTAGCCATCACCGCTGGCATTGCCTCTTTCAGCTGTTTATTCACCATAGACTGCGGAATCATGCCACCATCAATGTATTTATAGTAACTGACTAAAGTTCTCCGACCTGAGGCGTCTAGTGGCTCAATTTTCCAGTAGCCTTCATTGGCTTTAAAAGCGCCACTGACTCGATGAAAATCAATTCTTGAAGGATAAGTCTCGGTCATTCTCAAGACATAATCAAAGTTCCAGACATTAGCCAAACCCTTTAAGCTAAAACTTACATCGGTAGTATGGTCTTCGGCATTGCTGCGCACCACCGATGCGCGCTTCAAATTGCTAAAGAGCTTGGTGGAATTAGGATAGTCAGTCAATACAGCAAAGACCTGCTCTGGTGCGGCAGTGACTATGGTCTTACCAATATGAAAGACCTTTCCATCAATTATTTCTTCTGCTGAAACCATTCCATTTTCCATTTTTGTTTCCAACCCCGCAAAACCAACTGCCTTCGTCGCCGCAGACTTTCCAGACATGTTAGCAGACGCGGTGATGCCAGATGTAGTGGCATATTTTAAACTCTTAGCTTCAGCGGCCTGATTGCCCGGGATAGTATTAGACAGAATATTCGAAGAACTGATCGTTAGCATCAGCAGCAATGGAAATGACAGGTTACGTTTCATATTGAGCACCACTAAGCGTTTGTTCTTGCACACAAAGCTAATGACGCGCTTTTGCAAGCACTGTTCCCTAATAATCAAAGCTAAGCAGTAGTAAACTCTTAATGGCTCTGTTCTTTCATAAGGGTGCTGCATGTTTGAATTTTCTAGACTAGCCCAAAATCTCCTTAAGAGACGCAGCTCTATGCTAGTCACTGGCCTGGTCTTGACCCTATCTTTAGGCTGTGACAAAAGTGCTAGAGGCCAAAATCTGGAACAACTACCTAACGTTCAAGATCACGACATAGAAATTGTTGAACCATTTTCACAACCTCAGGGATTTTCTGCCTCTCCCCTTGCCTGGCCGGGGACACTTGGACTCAATACCCTGGGAAACAGTTCAGGTCTTGGCTTGGGCCGATCGCTACCATTTGCTAGCGTGCCCTACCTGCCCAGCATCCCCTATGTTGGTATCCCCTCTGTTGGCATACCTTATGTCGGAATCCCGCACATGCCATCGCTTGCCATTCCTTATGTCGGAAGCATAGGTGGCCTGGGCAATCTCGGCGGTCTTATCGGACACAGTGGCTTGAGGCGCTCCTGGTCAGACCCATACAGTTTTTATCGCAGCGGTAGCTCCTTCGGGGGCTATGGGCCAGGCCTAAGATCTGGACTGGGCTATGGTTTTGGCTCTGGCTTTGGCACTAATTTTGGTTCTAGCTATCCTTCCAACTATAGCTGGGCTCGACCATTCGGCCGCTTGTCTGGTCAAAGCTTTATTCAGACAGGGCCAAGCAAGGCAGCTGGCAATTATTACTCTCCAGCCACAGTAGATCCGACCGCAGCCGGCAACTACTATGCTTCCAGCGACAATCATACCCAAACTGCTCCAAAGGCCCGAAATCAAGTATTCGACAAAGATTACAGCGATTTCGGTAGCTATAACCGCTCCAAGAGCTCTAGCTTTGGCAATAGTGACCATACAAAACCGCAAAGGAACTATTGGGGAGGGTCCGGCAGCCCATTCCCTCAAGACTTAAATAGCACCCCCTGGTCTAAATGACCGTTTGGCTGGCATTATGAGGAATAAATAGGGACAATTTGGTTACAAGTGCGCTCCCTGCTGCAACAGAACTCTTAAGTACTTGACACGCTGGGTATAATTAATATTCACCCTTATAAGCAGTAGCGATGAAAGATCAAATCGGTCAGCCCTTATTCGACATCTTAGAGAAACAGGGTCGCCCGGCTGAAGATCTTGCCATCGCCCATAAGGCCTACGACTTTGCCTACGCCGCTCACGATGGCCAAATGCGTAAGTCCGACGACCCTTATATTATTCACCCGGTCGAAGTCGCCTGCATACTGGCTGATATTAATGCTGATATCGACACTGTCTGTTCTTGTCTATTGCACGATGTTCTTGAAGACTGCGACGTTAAACCCAAAGAAATAGAAGAGCGCTTTGGCGTTGATACCAGACGAATTGTTGAAGGCGTAACCAAGCTCGGCAAATTTAGCTTTAGCTCTAAAGAAGAGCGGCAAGCTGAAAACTTCCGCAAGCTGCTTGTCGCCATGGCTGAAGATGTGCGCGTAGTGCTGGTAAAACTAGCAGATCGCCTGCACAACATGCGCACCATGGAACACATGGCACCCCATAAGCAAGCCGAAAAAGCAAAAGAGACCCTAGAAATTTTTGCTCCTCTAGCCAACCGCTTCGGTCTCGGTAAAATGAAGTGGGAGTTGGAAGATCTCGGTCTCAAGTATCTCCATCATGATGAATATACAGAAATTGAAAGACTGGTCGAAGACAGCAGTGAAGAGCGCGCCGAGCACCTCGCTCAAGTGGTCGAAAAACTGAGAGTAGATCTTGATAGCCGTGGCATCAAAGCCGACATTATTGGTCGACCAAAGCACTTCTTTGGCATCTGGCGCAAGATGAAGAGCCAACAAAAAGAGTTCCAAGAGCTTTACGATGTGCTTGCTGTGCGGGTTATCATCGATAGCAACCCAGACAAAAACTTCTGCGAATTAGAGTCTGATCCTGATACGCAAAAATGCTACGAAGTTATGGGCACCGTGCACTCGATCTTTAAGCCGATTCCTGGCCGTTTCAAAGATTATATTGCCATGCCCAAGTTCAACAGCTATCAGTCGCTGCACACCGCTGTAATTGGCCCAAAAGGCAAGCCCGTTGAAATTCAAATTCGCACCAAGCGCATGCACCACATTGCCGAATATGGTATCGCTGCGCACTGGGCCTATAAAGAAGCAGGAGAAGCAGTCAAGGCCGACGGCTCTGCTGACAAGAAATTAGCCTGGTTAAGGCAATTAGTTGACTGGCAACAAGACCTCAAAGATTCTGGCGAATACATCGAAGAAGTGAAGATGGATCTCTTCGCCGATGAAGTCTTTGTCTTCAGCCCCAGGGGAGACGTTCTCGACTTACCCAATGGCTCGTGCCCTATCGACTTTGCTTATCGCGTTCATACCGATATCGGCCACCGCTGCGTTGGTGCCCGCATCAACGAGAGAATCGTGCCCCTGAACACGATCATGAAGAACGGCGATATTGTCGAAATTTTGACGAGCAAAAACGGCCAACCTAAAATGGATTGGCTCAACTTTGCTAAAACCCATGGGGCCAAAAATCGCATTCGCCAATGGTTTAAAAAGCACCATAGAGAAGAACACATTCAGCAAGGTCGGCAGATGCTTGAAGCTGAATTGGGCAAAGGAAATTTAGACGAATTCCTCAAATCAGATAAATTGAAAGAGGCCGGAAAGCGCCTCAATATCTCAGATCCACAAGACATCCTAGCGGCAGTAGGCTACGGTGATCTTTCAGTAGCGCAAGTAGTCAATCGTATTCGCGAAGTTGATAATGCCGAGAAGATTGCCTTAAAAGGGTACACCATTCCCCAGATGGTGCCAGATAAGCCCAGCAATATTTCCAGCTTAGGTGGTCTATTGCACCACCTAGCCAAATGCTGCCAACCTGTCCCAGGAGAAGAAATTGCCGGAGTGGTATCACGCGGCAGCGGCATTGCTGTGCACCGCGCCGACTGCACGATGTTAGCCAAAATTGAAGAAGGCCGCCGTATGGCTGTCGACTGGTCAATCGAACGCAATACCCAGTATCCAGCAGGTTTGCAGGTTGAATGCCTTGATCGAGTTGGTATTGCTGGCGATATCTTGAAGAAAGTATCAGACCACAAGGTCAATTTGCGAGATCTGCGAGTCGACACACACAGAGACAAGAAAACTGCCACCATTTTCTTAATTCTAGATGTACTTGATATTGATCAATTAGCTCGAGTTTCGCAAGCGATATCGCAAATTTCAGACGTTATTCGTGTACACAGAAAAGACCACCGCAAACGTGTCGCTGGCACAAATCCACTGGCCCGAGTTGCCGGTATAAAAACAGTAAAAGCCAATGCCAACCCTAATGTTGAAGTGAGCTCAAAGGCGAACTCAGGCAAGAACGGTAACTCTTCAAGCAATGGAAATGGTAATGGCAATGGCAGCAAGAAATCAGTGGCTGCTGCACGCAGCAAAAGTACTGTAGCTAAGAAAAAAGCTAAATAGACCAGAAAGGCAAATCAGTAGAGATGAAAATAGTTCTGGCCACAAGCAATCCCGGCAAGCTCAAAGAATTTCAAGCTCTTAGCCTGGCAGCACCTGACCTAGAGCTGATCTTGGCACCACCTGGTTTCAACCCAGACGAAACCGGTTCTACTTTTATAGAAAATGCCCTGCTCAAAGCACGAGAAGCAGCAAAACTCTGTCAGCTCCCGGCTATTGCTGATGATTCCGGACTAACCGTAGAAGCAATGGACGGCAGGCCAGGCATTCACTCAGCCCGTTACTGTGAGGGCAGTGACGCAGACAGACGACAAAAGCTTTTGCTAGAGCTAAAAGACGTACCGATGGGTAAAAGACAGGCCGCCTTCGTTTGCGCGGTGGCCTTTGTTGATAGTAATGGTGAAGAACTTTTCACCTGTGAACAGCACTGGCCAGGTCAGATCGCCACCAGTGAATCAGGCAGCAATGGTTTTGGCTTTGACCCTGTGTTTGTGCCGCTTGGTGAGGAAATTACAGCAGCCCAATTAGAGCCCGCTGCAAAGAACGAAGTTTCGCACCGTGGTCAGGCCTGGCGGCGTTTTCTTAACCATCTAGCAACACAAAAAAGCCCGTCTCTATAAACCAGAACCGGCCCCCTGAGCCAAATCTGTCAGACAGTGCTGACTAACGAAAAAAAACTTCATCTTGCTATGAGACAGGCTACATGAAAATCTGGTTCACAAGAGCTAAGCTGTCATTGTTATCTAGCTAACGTTTATACGACGGGGTGGCAGTGGCGGAATTCGTTTTCAACGGCAACGCTAATATATATTCTGTTCCAGGCACTGCTTCGGCAAGCAGTCTCACTGCTGGTCACAATCAGTCCGGATTAAGTCAGGCCTCTATGGGTCAGGTCGCCGCTGCTAGCAGCGTAGCGGCACTGAAAGACGAAGATATAGCAGACAGCTCTATGCTCAGCGCTGACCGCCAAATGGAACTGCTCTTATGGCTCGCCAACCTTGAGTTGCGTCTACCGCCCTACGGCGATAACAATTAGATTTTTAACCAGTGATTACTGGCTAGAGTTTTGTGATTTTAGATCTTCCAAGCGATGCTTGATGCCGATAGATAAAGGATGCTCTTTACCTAGAGTCTTCTCGGCGATAGCAAAAGCATCTTCGCTTTTACGCAGTGCCAATGCGTTCTTACCCTGGCGACTATAAAGATCAGCCAAGTTATCAAGACATATAGCCACATCAGGATGGCGCGCCCCTAGGGTCTGGCGAAAAGTTTCCAAAGCTTTGAGCTGCAGGTCTTCAGCCTCTTTTAGCTTGCCTTCCTTAACATAGAGACCCGCTAAATTATCAAGAGCCGTAGCCACGGCCGGGTGTTTATCGCCGTAGGTCTTACGCATAATCGATAAAGAACGCTCATAGAGAGGCTCGGCCTTGTCACTCTGGTTTAACTCCCGGTAACTCTCAGCCAAATTGCCCAAAGCAATGGCCAGATCAGGGTTATCGGCACCTAACTCCTGCTCATAGACCGCAATGGCCTTAAGCTGAACGTCCACTGCGGATTTCAAATCACCTTGTTTTTGATAAAGCAAGGCGAGGTTATCGTATACGGTGGCAACCTCCACCGAATCTTTACCGCGCATTTCAGCAAGAATTGCTATAGCAGCCTCGTATAGCGGCTTGGCCTCGCCATATTTGCCTTGATCTTTGAGAATGCCAGCCAAATTGCTAAGCTCGACAGCGAAACCAAAATTATCTTTGCTTTCATTTTGGCGAATTAACTCAAGCGACTTGCGTGAGGCCTTTTCGGCCAGTAAATAATTTCCTTGTGCTTTGTACAATTGACCGAGATTGCTCTGACTGACAGCCACTCGAGAATCATTGAGACCAAATCTCTGGGCGATTTCATAGGCTTTCTTCAGCCAGGTCTTGGCGCCTTCTAGGTCACCAGCAAGCAAATCTTGCTTACCGGCCTGGGTAGCTTGCTGCCAGGCCTCATGCTCAATGGCCTTTTCTTCTTGCTTATAGCTTTTGTCGAGAAGTACAGGCTCAGATTGAGCAGTTAGCTGCGTGCTAGATGAGTCCGCAGAAAAGCAGCTTGGCTGACCAAAACCAACCATGGCATAAAGACATAGGCTCAAGCTATATAGCCGGATGCGCATAAGCCTGCTTCAGGGCGAGGAAATTACTGTTACAGCATAACCAAATTTGCCCCAAGACAAAAGGCGCTATTACTAAATATTCGACCTTAATACTAAGCCGCTAGATAAGAAGCAGCACATGCCATTAAATTTTGAGCTTCAGCCGATCGATGGGTGCGCGTCAGTAAATTAGCGTAACCCTTCAGGGTGTGTACCAGTTGCGGGGCCATGCCCTGATTAACGCATTGATCTCGCTGCAGATTGAGCGCTCGGCGATAGAGATATTCAGCTTCTGAGTACGAACCTAAATCGGTATATAGATCTGCTAGCTGTTGTGAGACAACGCCTACAGCAGGATGACTGATACCAAGAGTGCGCTCACTCAATTCCAGAACACACTTGGTCGAGAAGGCTGCCTGAGCCAATTTCGACTGAAGAAAATAAATCTTTGAAAGTTTCAGCATGGCCTTCATTTCATCCAACGACGAGAAGGCTGACGACTCTTTTTTCAGCATAACCAGACGGAAGCAGAATTTTTCGGCAAGCTCAAGTTGGCTTGTGCGCTGATAAAGCTCGCAAAGACGATCTAGAGTTACGGCTAGGCGCTCATCTGCATTATCACTAAGCTCTGCTTCTACAAGAGCGGCATGAAAATTAGCCTCAGCGTCGTCTAAGCGATTATCGCTCATTGCTCTGTCACCAGAGGCAATAAAAGATTGCCAGCCATTCTTTAAAAATTGCGCCATGATTCCTCCTTTGGACGGGTAGGTGCCACTAAGGAACGAAGAGTATAAAGACGATTAGTAAATTGGAAGCACACAAATGTGTTACTTCATTATGCATATCGTCTGTGACGAATTGGTGACAGTTTCAACCAAGGCAGATTAAATGCTTTGGATATTTCACATCTTTAAATCATAGATTCGAATGCTGCGTTCAAACCTTGCGCTTTCTTGTTTTCAGAATTTCGCCGCTCTGAGCATCAATCTCAAGATTAATCTTCCAAATACCTTCACTACGTAGCTCAATTTCCCAATTCATAGGCGTTTCATCACGCTCAATTTCAATTTCTTCTACTGTGGCGCCGGGATACTTGGCTAGGGCAATTGCTTCAGCCTTCTCGCAGCTAATCGCCGCCTTTTTAGTTAAACTGCCGTCGCCATCAGCTGACACTGGCAATATAGCGGCAGTTGAGATAACAGATAGAGCAAGTAAAAGCAAAGAACTGTTGAACGAAAATCTAACCATTGCAAAAGCTCCAGCCGGTGACGAAGTATTTATAGCATTTTGATTGTTTGATTTCAGGGCGCCACGGGAACGTCTAAAGCGTTGTAAAATCAGATTCTCTAGCAACTCTCAAGTGACGAAGCAATTGTGCGCCCAGCCCTAATTATTCCAATCGTACTGCTGCTACTTACCGCCGTAGTGGTGGCACTACCTCTACTCTTAAGCAAACCAGAAGATATAGAAGCGCCGGCGCCTAATCTCGGAGTAGTTGGCCTGCAGTATGCCTTTCTCGACAGAGAATACCCGGTGGTTACTCGGGTGATCGAAGAATCACCTGCGGCCCTAGCAGGCATCGCTAAAGACGACCTACTTCTTTCTGTCGATCATAGAAACGCCTCAATGCTTGGTGACTACGACATACACCAAGAGCTATGTGGGGAGCCGAATTCTACTGTACAAGTGGCGTTAAGAACCAGCGATGGCTCAATAATCGAACGCAATCTCATGCGCATAAATGCTTCTGAATTACCCAAAGAAGCAGACTCTAAATATCTTACAGAGCAATCGCATCTAAGCAAAGAAGATTTTCTGCTGAGGCGCGATGCCTTTGCCAAAGCCGACGACTTTTCGTACACCAGCCTGATTATGCATAACTTGCACCAGGGGCCAATGGTGCTTGAATTTTATGCTAAAGAAAGCGGTGCCAATAGCGACCTTGAGGCCGCCATCGACGCACTCAACAAAAAAGACGCCGAAGCGAAAACTTCTAAGCACAATCAAATAACTAAAATTAGCTGTAATGTTACAGACAAGAATTATGCAGACCTGGTGGAACACTTCAAAGTCACAGCAGCTCCAACCTATGTCTTTGTTCCAGGCAACCGCGGTGTGATTCTGGCCAGAAACATAGAACGGGGGCCGCTCAACGCCGAACAAATCAAAAGCAAACTAACCGATTTGCTCTATGATGCCCAACAGCCCATTCCCCAAATTCACACAGCACCAGCTCTGGTTGGCCCCGAAATTGAAGATCAGAACAGTTCTTATACGCCGCTATCTAAATCTAGAAAGTCACACTAGCTAAATTATGGCGATACAAATAAAAAAGCCACCCAGATAAATCTGCGGCGGCTTTTTCACTATCGTCTGACTGCCTATTGCGTAGGCTCGATATTTCTTGCTGCTTCAAGTCAGAATCCACAGCTAGCGGGTTATCACTACAGTTTCCGGTCTGCGCAGACCTGGCGTTTCCACTTAACCCCTCGGCTCAAAGCACAC
>CALRQI020000019.1:0-59561 GCA_943370275.1 bacterium Ga0077546
CGAATACATTGAGATGTTTTACAATAGAAACCGGCTTCATTCCGCGTTGGCATATCTAACACCCGCAGAATTTGCCCTTAAAGGTAAGAAAGTGGCCTAGAGCAAATTTTCCCCAGGCCACTGTCTACCAAAATGGGATCAGACCACTAACCGAACGTGTTGATAGCTCATTCCTTCCCACGAAGCTTTATTGTCGTTGGTAACCCGTGAGCTTCCGAATAGTTTTTCTATTGTTGATGGAAGCATAGTGCCAAAGCTGCCGAAATTTTCGCCTGCAATTTTCCAGCAGTCTGCGTCTGTCATTTCGGCGAGGTTTTGTTGGCTTGTCGAGTTTTGCTTCTGGATGTCGGCAGCGAAGGCCATAGAAGTGCTGTAAGAACCGCTAGAAGAACTGGCAAGCAAGCTAGCGATTAACGAAGCTATTAAGTGATTCTTCCAATTTGTCTTGTTCATTCTGTATCAAGAAACCATGCGTTGAGTGAAGGGGATAATTGAACAAGCGAGTCTAGGTGCCAGGAATATAGACGTTGGATTTGAATCTGAGTTTTTCTACTTTGCCATCTTTGAGATAGAAGGTTAGGCCAGCGTCACCAATTCGATAGTCAATGCGGTTCCAAGGTTTGGATGAGCAGCGCTCCGGGCCAAGCAATGCTTTTATTTCCTCGCTACTCATGCCAATGAATTTATCGAGATTGGCTTTGATGATGGGCCAGTATTCTTTCTCGTCTTTGCGTTTTGCGCCGGTGTAAAGTGTTTCTGATTTTACTTGGGGATGCTCGTAGTTTGGATCTAGTCCGTAGCTCCCTGCCATCGACGGCGCGCTCTGAGGAAGAAAGGAAAATTCACCGTCCCGGCACCCTCTGTAAAAGCTAAGTGCCGTATTGTCGTCCATGTCAATTTTACATTCATACCAAATTGGGTCGCGGTCGAATAGGGCGGCCCTGGTTTTATAGTCCATAGTTGCGAACTTATCAACATTCTCTTTGGCTATCTTCCAGTTGTGACCTCGCGTATCGTCTTGAGCTTGAGTTGGTAAAGACAAGCCGAACGTCACTATTGTCGCCGTGCAAAGACTTAATAGCAGCGATATTTTTGCTTGCCTAATGAAGTCAGTCGTCATTCTCAAATATAGTCACCCAGTTGCTCAAAATTATGTTCGTCTTTCCAATTTTTCTCTGCTCGAATCTTTGCCAACTAGGTATCGTGTAGATATTGCTCACTGTCGATTTTAAAGGCAAGCACTACACCGTTTCGCAGCAAAAACCTAAGTCGGCTATTTCCTACTCTGTAATCTATTGTTTGGCCTATTTCAGAAGAGCATCTCTCAGGGCCTAGTAACGCTATTATTTCTTGCCTTTTCATACCGATCAATTTTCGTAAATTAGGTTTTATAGCTGCCCAGTAAGTAGCTTCATCGCGTCGTTTTGCGCCCGTGTATACGGTGTCCTTTTCGCTTGTGTCGAGATAACCAGTGCTAGGGCCAGTAATATAGACTCCATGCGCTAGTTTGCGGTCTTGTGTTACATTGAACGGCTCAAACATAATGTTGCGTTCCAACCCAGGGAAATTCGTTACGGTTACACCGATTCGGTCATCTAGCAACCATGTGTTAGTTGCAGATCTTCGCCTTTTGGAGAGGCCAGGTATTTTGTTGCTGTCACTAGAAGCATTTGCTCCTGTTGTTGAGTACCTATTCAGAAGGGATTCATACTCTAATTTCTCCATGGTTGGAATCTTATCTATCTTCTCTTCAAACATTTCCCAGAGTTGATTGTTGACGCTTGCTTGAATGACTTTAGTATCAAATAGGCTATTCTGGCCGTATTTATCAGTGACTAGTCTGAACATAGAAACTTTGTCATTTTTTAGGTAGAAGCGAAGACTTTGATTGCCGATTCTGTAATCGATAGTTTGCCGTGCCTGTGATGAACACCTTTCTAGCCCCAGTAACTTTCTGAGTTCCTGTCTATTCATCCCTATCAGGTTTCTCAGGCTTCCCTTGAGTTTTGTCCAATAGAAAGATTCTTCTATTTGCGGTGCATATGTGTACTCTACATCGCTGATTGAATCTGGTTTTGCATCGTCGAAGTTATAGTTGCGATGTATGAATTGGTTGACGGCGCTTGTTTCCATAACCGCTATTTCGTCTATGCGAGGTCCAGTGGCAGTTAGCTCTAGCTCTGTGTTCGTATCTAGCTTTATGACTTGTCTAAAATTTGGAGTTTCACCCGGCTTATCAAATTTTGTTATTTGCGAGCTTCCAAATATTATTTCTGCCTGAAGTGGAACCAGGTATCCAAAACGTTCGATGTTGTCGCTCAAGATTTGCCAGTTGTTGGTTTCAGCCGTTTCTGATTGTGTTTGTTCTGTTGGATTAACACCTTCCGCTTGCGCAGGCAACACAAAATTGCAGATCAGTATCAATGCTGCCACTAGATTTAATGGCAAAGATATTTTCACTTGCATGATTGGCTTGCTTGTATCGACAGCGTTAGCAACGCCGAGAGAATCGAATGACTTGACTGATTTGCTGATTCGAATTGATTGGCGTTCATGCTTAAGTGCCGTCGCAGGTGTGTTTGCTATTATATTCCTCTTGCCAATTGCTTGCTGGATAGCAAAGATTTTGTACTCACAAAAGGTTCACCTAACAGGTGCAAATTGGGCGAATCTTGTTTTGCAAACCCGGCATGGTTAGTGCTTTTCATCGCTTCCGTATTGCCAGAAATTTTGAAGAAAATCTGACAGTTTTGGAGCTGGAAATATAAGGTATCGGCTGTGATTATTGCAGGAGCCGGTTGCTTGTTATAACTACTGAATATAATAGAAATAGAGTTGAAAAATAAAAACGAGGCGGGAAGTGGCGAAGCGACATGCCCAGAACTTGTGGGTTCTGAGCATGTCGCCACCATTGCTAATCGCCGCTATTGTGAATCTAGCCAAAATTTGTCCGGCGAAATCAGTTGGTCAATGCCGGTCCGCGCTTGGGCAGAACACGCTTGAATTGATTGCGGGTGTAGACGCCATCAAGATAGTTCACTGTGGCTTCACCAAGGGCTTCCAGTGCGGTTGCTGGCAATTCCTGCAGGTTCACGCGCAGGAAAACGTCGATTTGCTCCAGTGGAATTTCTGCCATTGCTTGAGGGCGACCGCAGTCAGGATCGGCTCGCCGACTGGATGCCAGAATTTCTTCGGGCACGCCAGCCAGAGCGCAGAGTTCCATCACTTCTGACTTGAGAATCGATGCCAGTGGCAAATAGGTGGCCACGCAACTGGCATAGCTGAATGTGCCCAGCACTTCTTCTGTGCGTGTGCGTGAACCAACCAGCCAGAGACGTTCGCTGACGCAGAGCGATTGCACCGTTGCCCAGCGCATCACTTCTGCGTCTTGTCCAGCGCTCAATGTCGGCTTCGGCACCAGGCGCACAGTGCCGACACTTTCAAACCATTCCCGGCAGCGCAGATTGTCACCTACGTGCACGCCGATGATTTTGCTGCGAGCCGGTTTTGCGGAGCTGCCTTCGAACATGGCGTCTTCTACTGGGTTTGGCGGAAAAGCCTGATTGAGCAGCCAGAAAATCAAGGCACTGTCAGAGCCACCACTCAGCGGCACGAGGAGGCCATTGGCCTGGGCTGCGCTTGTGCGCATCCATTCAATCAGTGTGCTCAGGCGCGGGTCCAGGCTGTTGGAAGCATCAAGCAGCGACGCATCGGATGCAGATTTTGCAGCAGAATTGTCCATGTTCATGAGCCACCTGTCAGTACGAGTGGATGGCCGTTGAGGCTGACGAGAGCGCCGCTGCAAACGAGGGCAACGGCGTCGGCAACTTCAGCAGCGGGGATGATGCGGTTTTGCGGATTGGTCTTTGCCACTTTTGCCCGCGCCGCTTCTGGGGTGAGAGACTGGTGCTTGACCAGTCCGGCGATGGTGCGGGCGGTCATTTCGCTTTCGACGAAGCCAGGGCACACCGGCACAACCACGATGCCGTGCTTGGCGTACTCCAGGGCCAGGCTCTTGGCCAGACCGACAAGAGCGTGCTTGCTGGCACAGTAGGCGGCATCGTACTTCATGCCCTTGAGGCCGGCGGTGCTGGAGATGATGCAGATGTTTCCGCTCTTGCGCTCGACCATGCCGGGCAAACACGCCTGGGTGAACCAGAAGGTGCCGTTGACATTGACTGCGAAAATTTCTTTCCACAAGTCTTTGTCGAAGCTGTGACTGACGCCACCCTTGCCGATTCCGGCGTTGCAGACAAGATTTTGCACTGTCCACTTGTTGGCCAGCGCCTTTGCCATGGTGGCGTCGGCAGTGGCGGGGTCGGCGACGTCGCCTACGACATAGTCGGCACTGCCACCAGCCTTGCGAATTTCTTCGCAGAGCGATGACAGTTCCGCTTCGGTGCGGCCGACAGCCAACACCGAAGTTTCTTTGGCCATACGCAGCGCCATCACACGGCCAATGCCGCGGCTGGCGCCGGTGATGATAGTAACTAGATTGATATTGCGAGTCATTTTAGACCTCTTCAAACTGTTGCTCAATCGAGCAAGTCGTCGATTGGCAGGCACGCTTTGAGCAAGTGCCGAGAGTGAGACGTTTGGTTCATGGCTTCGAATACTGTGGTGAGCAGCACTCCCAGTTGGCCATGAGAAATGGTGTCGAAGTTTTTCGCTTCGATCTGTTTGACTGTCGTGTCGACTTCGGCGAGAAGCCTTGTGGCTTCCGCTTGGTCGTTGTCCACAGGGGTTTGTCGTGCGATTTCGTTGAGGCTGACCAGCTCCTTTTTCAGGATGCTGAGATTGACCTCAACGGTATGTCGCAGAATGGCGCGGTCTTTCAGCGCTTCTTTACGCTCATCCCACCAGCCGTAGATGGCTAGTGCCACCAGGACGATGATGATGATTGTGATCCAGGTATTAGACATAAGATTGCCTTTGAGTTGTTAGCCCACCCTGTGTTTTGACAGGGCGGGCGATAAGATTTGCCCGGCATGCTTTCTGCTTGCGTGGCTCCGGGACATTGACGGCAACTGCTTGTCGCAGTTGCTTGGCTTCAGCACAAGCCCAGTAGTTCAGCTTGGTAGCTGGTGCTGGAGAGCACAGCCACATTGCTTCCCGGGAGTTGTGCTGGAGCTGCGGTGAAGAGATAGAGGCGCACCACTCGCTTCTTGTCGAGGAAGGCGGGCAGGTCGGTCGGTTTCTCTTCTTGCTTGGTTCTCACCACCATGCCGTTTTCGAGGTCGCAGACAACGATATGGGTCGCTGCTGCAATCGAGGGGGCGACAACAAAGCTGAGCGCTGCAGTGGCGCTTTCGCTTTCTTTCTCTACCACGGCGTAGGCAATGCGATGGCGCGCCGGCGCTGGCTTTTCGAACTTGACGTTCAGTTCGCAGTCGCTGAAGCCGCTATCGAGCAGGTACTGCTTGATGTGATACTCGATGCCATATTTCAGGTGCGAGATCGTGCCGGTGCGGTGCTCGGTGGTCACCGTCAAGATGCAGACAGCAGTCGAGCCAATCTGGAAAGTTTTCAGGCTCTCCACTTTGTTGACTCCGGCCACAGCCAGGCAGCGCTTGGTGATTTCTTCTTCGTGCTCCTGGCCAATTGAATGCTGCAAGAGCACTCGCAGGCCGTCTTGAAAGAGCCCGTAGCCGGTGTGGGCAATGGCGAAGGCTACCACCAAACCAAGCGGATACTCTAGCCAGGGTGCGTTGAAGGCATATTCGCCCACCACACCAATCACGGTGATGATTTCGATGCGGCCGTCACTGGCGGTTTCTTGGCCGTCGGCGATCATGCTGGCGTGACCACCTCGTTTGCCCATGGCGATCTGGTAGCGACTGACCACCAGCGAGAGTATGACACTGCCAATGGTGAGAGCCATTACCCATGGTAGGGTCGAAGTGCTCATCAAGAGCGGCTCATGCACGGGCAGCGGCAGCACGGCGCGCACGGCTTGGTCAAAGCTGGGGGCGAGGGCGAGTAGTCCAACCGCACTCTTCAGTGCGAATTGAGCTGCCATCACCAGTAGTGCGCCGCCGATGGCGAGGGAGGTGAAGAACTCCACGTTTTTCTTGCCAAAGGGGTAGTCGCTGCTGGCTGGTCGTTTGGCCACCCAAATCACGACAATGACTGCCAGAGCCTCGAGGATGTCGGCCAGGTTGTGATAGCCGTCGCCTTCGATCATGGGTGAATTGATCTGGTGGCCGACGGTGATTTTCAGTGTGGCCTTGACCACATACATGAGAATCACCAAGCTCATTACCCCGAAGGGGTTGGTGAGGAAAGCAATCAGACGTTGCTTCAAGCTGACGTTCGAGCTTTGCCCAGAACGTTGCTGCAAGCTTTGCTTAGAGTCCGTCATGCTGCACCCCCTTTCTCAGGCACTTGACTGGTCGCGGTCGCTGAGCGAGCTTTTGCCTTGAGGCGAGGTGAAGCAATTGCCAGAAGCGGTATCGGCGTTTTGCGTAGGGTCTGGCTGACGTAGCATCCGATGGTGGTCTTGGCCGAGCGCGACATCACAATCAGCCGGGCTGATTGCCGCAGAGCGCATTGCAGTAGCCCTTCCACCACATCGTCTGCCGTCTCCACCACCACCGTGCATTCCACCCCAGATTTCTCCGCCATGGTTTGCAGGGTCTTGAGCAGGGCCTGGGCGGAGTAGCACATGTGCTCTTTCGCGTCAGTGGCGCTCAGGCCGGGAACTGTCCAAGTGGTGTGATACAACACCACGGGAAGCCCCAGATTCTGAGCCAGGTCGAAGGCGATCTCGGCAGCGGGCATGACCGACTGGCCGTCGCCGAAAGGTACGAGAATCGGGCCGTTGCCGCGACCAAGCAGGGTGCTTTCGCGGCAAGGGAAGAGCACCGAGAGGTCGTCGCGTTCGAAGGCCAGGTTGTGGTCGACAATAACGCCGCTGGCATGGTTGGCGTCCATGGTGATGGCGCCGGGGGCCAGATTGGTCTTGCGCACAACGTCGTCATGCACCAGGCTGGCTTCGGTGCTCATCAGTCTGTCGGCTGCGCCCGCGTCGATCAAGGCAGCGCCATCGGGGTCGCTGTGCAAGTAGACATGAAGCGGTTGGTCATGAGCAGGTTCGGCGTTAACGGTTCCGGCTTTAGCACATGCGGCCTGAGCCGTTTGCTTGGCGCCGTTGGTTGTTGCGGATTCGGTGCCGTGGAGCTTGCTCCACAAATCGGCCGCAAAGATCAGGGCCAGACGACCTGTGGCCGTCCGGCTGTATACACAAGAGATTTGGGTCATGGTTATCCTTGCAGTTTTTGCCCTGAGGCGAAATTGAGATGGATCGCCGTCAGCTCATACTGACCGAGTTCAGTCAGCGGGCGGTTGGCCATGATGTATTCACGCACCCCGGGTTTACCCTCTTCGGTGCGGGTTCTTCCGTCACCGTTGTAGAGCTCGCTGAGACGGGTGACGTGGTAGAGGAAGCGCCGCAAGTCGCAGGCGCTACCAGGGCTTTCTAGGAGGCGGCTCAGATTCATGAAACGCGGGTCGCTTGCTCCCAATTTGTCGACTGTGGCAAAGCTGAAGCCGGCTTGCTCTTCGAAGCTGCCAAAGCTGGTGCGTTTTAGCTCTTTGGCGTGGATTTTGACCAGGTGGGCAATTTCCGGGTAGGCCGCGGAGATGGCTGCCAGAGTGTTCTTCCAGTTGGCGATGGCCAGTTCACGGTGCTTGCCGCCTTTCTTGGGAGAACTTGGTTTTGGGAAAGTCAGCAGGTGGAAGGTGAAACCCTCAGCCAGCTTGCGTTCCACATAGGCGTTGGTGTAGCCGATGCTGCTCAGCATTGTCAGGGCTGGCTTGTCGGCGATAGATTTGAGGCCCGATGGACCCATGACCATGACTACGCGGCGGTCGACTTCTTCAGTCAGGGCCGGTACGTTCATGGTCGGATGCAGGCGAATGATTCTGCCGTAGCGACCGCGGGTGCGAGCGATTGGGGCAGACTTGTTCGCAGCGGTTGGCGTAGAGCTTTTTGAGCTTTTCCGCGCAGGTTTTGGTTTCGCTGTTTTCATCATATTCAAGTTTCCCCTATTAATGAGATATCGGAAACTGAGGAATCGGGCATGAACTAGTCCGCGGTGACCACTTGGCTGCCCTAGGGGTTGGGAAGGAATGGCGGGTTGTTCATGGTTGGTTAGCGGTGGCGGGTTTTTTAATTAACGGGTGGGTGTGGGAAAGATTAAAGGTCAACCAGAACCTACATCATGAACTCATGTTTCCAAGAGTGATTTGGCTAAAACCTTACCCATATAGGCGTTAACTTTTGCGAACCAGCTTGGCATCCCTAGCGTAGTTCCACGGATCAGCACGGCTTTCGAGATTAATTGTGCTTGACAGCGCCTACTCCTGCATATACATTCGGACATGTGGCACTTGCCACGTTTTGTCCGTCACCTTACTAACAAAAAAATTGGTTCCGAGCTTTGAGCTTGGTTATGCGATCATTTGGGGAATATTGTCAGCGTCAGCCGATGAGATTCAGCAGATACTTCGCTGTAGCTCGGAAACCTTAGCATCAAATCACCTTGGGCCTAATGTGGCCTGCTTGTCCGTTGGACATTGGTGAAGTATCAGGAGAGTGTCATGAACCTCATTAATAAGCAGAGAGAGAACCGTTTCAGACTGGGTGAGCTTTTCCTTGAAACAGGAATCGTCGACCTATCGGCTGTCAGTGAAGGTCTCTCAATCGCCCGCCGTACTTCTTTTCCTATAGGAAGAGTATTAGTGATGACTGGGTGGCTCAATGACCACGACATCAATTGTGCTCTTGAGGTGCAGACCCTTCTTCGCGAAGGCACGATTGATAAGCCCTTGGCCAAAGATTTACTACGTTTCGCCCACCTCAATAAAGTTGATATCAACGAAGCTTTCCGCCTCAACGGTCTGACCCGGTCTGGTGATAACCCCGCTAGCCGCTTGGGCAAATTGATGCTTGCTGCAGGTGTTGCCACCGAAGAAATTTTGGTTCGCGCCAACCGCGAATCTAAGCGTCTCGACCTGACACTCGGCAGTGCTCTTGTGATGCTGCGTGTGATTACCCCCAAAACTCTTGATGGTGCTCTCAATCTGCAAATCATGCTGAGAGATCGCAAATTGACTTTCCCCGAAGCAATTAACTTCCTCAAAGAAATGCATGAGCGCCAAGTCAGTTTGCGTGAAGTAATGGGCGACCACGGCAAGTTCCTCCGTGGCAATAAAATGATGCCTAGGCTCGGTGAGTTTCTTGTTTCAGCCGATATTGTTAATGCCAATCATGTTTTGATTGCTTGTGAAATCGGCACCGAAGAAGACAATAACATCGGCCGCGTGCTCATGGACCGTGGACACATCAACGAAGGCACTCTTACTACAGCATTGAAGCTGCAAGAAATGATCGTTAATCGTGTTATTTCTTACCGTCGTGCTGTGAAGTTGATGAGACTGTCGCGTGAGCTCAATGCTCCAATTGAGCAAATTCTAGAAGAATCAGTCACTCTCGATCATGTCTTTGCTTTACTAAGGCGCGCTGGCATTGTGCCTGAGCGCCTGGTGCGCGATGTTGCTTGCGAGATTATTGACTTTGAAGACACCGTGGCCGAAGCCATGCTTGCCCGTGGTTATATCAACCCAGTGCATGCTCGTATGGGTCTTGCTTGCCTAGAGCGCATTCATCGCGGACAAATCACTGAAACCAAAGCAGCTTTCGTTCTACACCACTGCTCTACTCACACTGGCCGCGAACTTGAAATGTTCGGTCGGGTCAATTGGAAAGAGTTGGGTGCTGTGGAAGTGCACCAAGATTTGCTGCGTCAGTAGCTAACGGTTTTTAGGTGGAAAATCGCTGCCGCAGTTTTGCGCTTATCTGAAGGCTAATTTGCTTTTGGCCAAATATGGACATTTGTGGATATTTGCGGCCATTTGTGGCCATTTGTGGACAAATATGGCTAAAAATATGGTCAACTGGGTTAGTTTATTTCTTCTTTCAAGCTTGTCTCATTTTTACTAGAAATATGAGACATGATTTGAAGTTCAGATTGTGACTAGCGATGGTTGGTCTACTATCTTTTTGTCAATAATTCCGAATCACAAGCTCGCTTACAGCCCCGCGTTTGTCGCCGTGGCAGTTGATCGCACGGGCGGCTTGCACCGTGGTTATTGAAACTCCTGGAATGTTTTCATAGAGTGTCCGCAACTCAGGTGTATCTGAATTGCTCACCATTACTTTTACGCCTTCTTTTGTCAATCTTCCCACTATTGCCGCAAGGCGCTCTTGGTCAGCCATGCCGAAGCTCGCCAGGGTGTAAGAAGTGAAATTGGCGGTTTTGCTAAGTGGTTGATAGGGCGGGTCGAAATAAACAAAGTCGCCTTTTTTTGCTTTTACTGTCACAGCATCAAAAGGTCCAGAAATTAGACTGGCACGCTCTAACAGTGCGCTTGCCCTGGCCACACCATCATAATCGGCGATGCGGGGGTTTTTGTATTTGCCAAAAGGAACGTTGAACTGACCTTTGCGATTGACACGATAGAGGCCATTAAAGCAGGTTTTGTTCAGGTAAATTAGTCTAGCTGCTCGCTCAAGTTCGCTCATTTGAGTGATGTCTTGAGCGCGTACTTTGTAGAAGAAGTGCTTGTCGTTACGCATGTTCGCTAGTAGTGAAAGTAGCTCTGTAGGCTGGCTTTTCACTGCCTGGTAGCAATTGATCAATTCAAAGTTTGCATCTGAAAGAAAGCTTTCTAGAGTTGAATTTTTCGAAGCAAGATGAAAGAAAACTGCGCCACCGCCAAGAAATGGTTCGAAGTAGCGCTTGTATGAATTAGCTTTAGGAAAAAGTGGGTCCAGTTGGGCTAGCAGTCGGCCTTTGCCCCCGGCCCATTTGAGAAAAGGGCTGGTGCGAATGATCTTTGATTCTAGGTTGGTATTAGCTGTTGGCGGCACTACATTTAATACCAGAAGAAGGTTCGGTGTTTGAGGCAGGTTTGCAATCGGAAGACGATTCAATCCTGGAAGAAATTTCCGGATCTGAAACAAGTAACAAATGTCTCACAGCGTGATGATGTACTTCCCAAACGTGGGGGCCATAGCCGCCGGCAAAGACCATGGCTAGTGGAATTTCACGCTTTTTGAAAGTGTCGATAACAAATTGATCGCGCTCTTTTAAAACCGAAAGAGGTAAACGTAGATATTTTGTTCCAGGCAAAATGTCTTTTTCGTAGACATCACTGCCAGCAACGAACATAACTAAGTCTGGTGTAAATTGACTAAGAGCTTGATTTACAGCCGCTTTGGTGCGCTCTAAATAAGTGTCTTTCTCGGCTTCAAGAATGCCTACGTCAAGTGAGCTTTCTTGTTTAATCTCTGGCCAGCCTTCTTGGGAGTGCACCGAGAGAGTAAAAACAGACTTGTCGCCGCTGAAAGTTTTGGCTGTGCCATCACCCTGGTGGAAATCAAGATCGACAATCATGGCCGTTTTAATAAGCTTTTCTTTTTGCAACTTGCGAATAGTAATGGCAATGTCATTAATGACGCAAAAGCCCCGACCTTGATCGGGAAAGGCATGGTGATAGCCAGCACCTAAATTGGCTGCTAGGCCATGTTTTAGAGCCAGGCGAGCGGCCTGTAGTGTGCCGCCTGATTTGAGTAAGAAATCTTCAATTAGCTGCGGTAGAGCTTTTATCGCGGTTTCACGCTTTAGCTCTTCGGCTTTTAATTCGAAAATTTCAAACCAAGTTTCTTCTTTTTCCAAGCTCTCTAAATAAGCGAGGCTGTGCACTAGCAGCACGTCTTCTATATCGAGCGGCTGGGGTGAGATCACGTCTGGCGCATAACCAAATTCGTCTTCTAGCGCTTTCAAAACAAGTTCACCACGATCGAGAGCGAAGGGCTTGTTCAAGCCGAATGCTGGTAGGTCGGTGTTGTAAGCGGGGCTGAAAACGAGGTGGGATGCTTTATCCATAGCCTACGAGTATAGCAAGGTCTGTCTCTTGGCCGCTCTCATATGCTTTTCCTCGTTGCCTGGAGCGGCCTCTTGGCTACTTTTTTGTCGACCCCTGCTTGATTGGTGTTGTAAAGGTGTGCGAGCTTCGTTATTTCTCATGGGTGATTGCTGCCAAAGTGAAGGTGGCAAAGAGTTTTTGCATCTTGGCAACAGCTGGCTATATTGCCTTTTTGGTTGCTGGTTCGAAGGGCCATTCCCTGGCGCTTCTGCGGCCTGAGTTTATTTTTCACGCGTATCTTTCCTGCGCGCAGGTGTAGCTACTAGTAAATTAATAGCCCATTCATAATCAAAGCCTAATCAAAGCTGTGTCTTAGAGCTATTGATCAGATTTCAAGAACTAAATAGGCTTCAGGCCTAATACTTCCATTTCTTCTTCCATGAGCTAATACAAAACCCCGAATCTAAAACCCCAATCGGCCACCAGCTCTCTTAATACATCCAAACCCCGTGCCTAGTCTTGTGCGTTGATGTCAGGCTGATTTTCACGCTGACTTTCACGCCCTCCGGCACCAACTTGTCTTTTGAAGGGAAACCTTATGATACTTAGCACAGCCTTACTCTGGTTGGGCCTTCTCCTTGTGTTTGTTTTTCTCAACGGCCTTTTCGTTGCTGCTGAATATTCTCTGATCCGACTGCGCGGCAGTCAGGTCGAGGAGATGATTCAGCGCAAGGTGATGGGTGCAAGCACGATTAAATCACTCCTCGACAACATGGATCGTTCGGTTGCTGGTGCTCAGTTGGGTATCACGATTGGTGGTCTTGCTGTTGGTGGTGTGGGTCAGGAGCCAATCCGTGCCCTGTTGCAGATTGCCGCCGATTCGCTCGTCGCCTATCTGCCGTTCTTAGCCAATGTGCATGTGCCAGCCTTCGTCGGCATTGCCATGTCGTTTGTTATTCTTACCGTCTTCCATGTGATTATTGGCGAACAGATGCCCAAGCTCTTGGCTCTGCGTTCTCCTCAACGTATAGCTCTAACGCTCTGCGTGCCTTTCGCCCTGTTCTGCCGTGTCACGGCTCCACTTCTGTGGCTCGTCAACGGCACAACTAGCCTGCTTCTGCGAATTCCTGGTATGCCCAAGAAGATCGATAAATCTGGCTCTGCGCCTTCGCCGGACGAGCTGCAAATCATCATCGAAGACAGTGCCAGGGCTGGTTCGCTCGGTAAGGGTGAATCGAATCTGCTGCGACGTGCTCTTGAGCTGCGCGGTTTGACTGTTTTCGACATCATGGTGCCACTGAGCTTGATTGATGGACTGCCTGAAGAAATGTCGCTGGCTGACTCCTTGGACCTCATTTCGCAGACTCGCCACAGTCGCTTGCCCATCTTCAGCAATGGCCGCAAAGCTGTTGTTGGTATCCTCAACTCGCGAGAGTTGCTCGATATTCTCAAGAAGAAACTGCGGGCAGAGTTGAAGGGCGTTAAGCCAAACTCCGGTTCTACGGCTGCTCTTACCGGTAACGAACCGATCGGCAAGCTGGCGGCTTTTGTGCGCAAGCCCTACTTCGTCAATGAAGATGTGCCTGCAGCCGACTTGCTTCAGCAAATGCAAACCAAGAAGCTCCAGTTGGCCATCTGCACAGATGAAGCTGGCGCTGTGGTGGGTTTGATCACTCAAGAAGATTTGCTTGAGCAGCTTGTCGGTGAGATTCACGACGAATGGGACAAAGCAATTGAGGGTGTGGAAATCCTTGATGGCGGCCGTTTCCGTATCGACAGTGAGTTCACGTTGTTTGAATTCCGCAAGGTCTTCGATCAGCGAATCGTCAGTGAGTCGGATGCCACCACCGTCGTTGGTGTGGTCCAGGCCGAGCTGGGTAGACCAGCTCAAATCGGAGATTCCATCACCCTTTCTTCCTATCAATTCACCGTTGTTGTTCTCACCGCTGGTGGTGCTATCGCCCGCCTCGAGGTAAAGCCTGTGCTTGATGGTGCCGAAGACTCGTTGTCTTCTGGTCATCTCGAAGCCTAAGCCAACAACCCCAAAACCTCGCAAGGAGGCCAATATGTATATCGCTATTGCAATAATTGGGTTGGTGCTGCTGGCTGGCTATCTTGCCTTCCGCTCACTGAGCCGTCAGGACATGACTGCTGAACCCGCCCACGTCATTCAGTCCGGAAAGGACAAGAGCTGGAACTCGCCAGTCTTCTCCAGCTTCGGACCATTCTTCATCAAGCCCTGGTTGCAGCCGGGTTTGAACGGCCTGTACTCGCAGGGCAACGCCTTTGAATCGGTGCAGGTGATGTTTCACGTGCTCAGCGACAAGGGTCAGCGCAAAGAGTTCGTTGTTGAAGTCGAGCTTGTCGAAAGTGGCAGCAAGTGGCGTGTCACTCCCGATTCGCGCTTGATCACCATTCACGGCGTGCCTGAGCAAGTGCAGTTCAGCGCCAAGATCGACAACCTTCCCCCCGGTGCTTTGTTCAACTACCGAGTGCTGATGGGCGGTCACGAGATCTACAGCGCTTCTGCTCGTGCTCGTAAGGCCGAGGGTGATTCTTTCCGTGCCATCATATTCGGTGACATGGGCAACGGCTCCCCGGGTCAGCGCAAGCTGGCTTATCGCCTGGCACAGCCTGGTCCGGTTTCGAAGCTGCCTGTCTCCGCTCTTGATACGGCTGCGACGATTCCTTTCGTCAAGCCCCAAGGTGCTGACTTGATCGTCTCTGCTGGCGACATTGTCTACCAGCACGGCCGCTTCGCCGAGTATCTGAGCAAGTTCTTCTCGGTCTATCAGAGCGATGTCAATGCGCCTGACCGGGGAGCCAACCTGCTCGCCAACACCACGGCTGTGAGCTGTGTCGGCAACCACGACATGGCCAAGCTCGACCCCGAGACTCTGGTGAGTTTCGATGACTACCCTGACCTGATGGCCTTCTTCGCGCTCTGGTCGCTGCCTTTGAATGGGCCGAACAACAGCAAGCTGGTCAACGGTTCTGGTGTCAACCTGCCGCCCATGCTTGGCGACACTTCAGCCATGCATGACTTCCTCAATTCGGCTGGTGAACGTTATCCGCGTATGGCGAACTTCGCCTACGATTACGGCAACGTGCACTTCCTCTTCCTCGACGCCAACACCTATATGGACTGGACCGACGAGAGCATGAGGCGCTGGGTGGATGAAGACCTGAAGGCTGTGCCGGCTGGAAAGTGGAAGGTCGTCGTGCTGCATCAGCCGCCGTTCACGAGCAACGTTGGTCACCAGCGCGAGCAGGGGATGCGCTTTCTTAGCGACATCTTCGAAAGCAACGGTGTCAGTGTTGTTTTCTGCGGTCATGCTCACGTCTATGAGCGCAGCTTCCCGCTCAGGTTCACTCCTGACGGCGGCATCGCTCGCAGCGCGCAGCTCGAGGGTGGCTACGTTCCCGGTAAGATCGTGCTCGACAAGAACTACGACGGCACGGCCAATACCAAGCCTGATGGTGTGATTTACATCGTCACTGGCGGCGGCGGTGCCAAGCTCGACTCGAAGGCTCTGCACGACAATCCGTCGGCCTGGCAGCCCTTCACCCACAAGTTGGTGGGCGATCGGCACTCTTTCACGCTGGCAGACTTCGGTTCTGACCGCATGGAAGTGGCTCAGTTCGATTCGGACGGCCACGAGCTGGACCGGTTCGTCATCGCCAAGTAGCGATGGCAATTTTTAGAACGGCCAGAGATATTGGGTGCAAACCTGGTATTTCTGGCCGTTTCTATTTTTCTCGGTTCTACTATCTCTTGTCATACAAAGGTTACGTGGTAACTCGAGCCAGAGAGGCCCAGGTGTGCTCAACCAAATTGTTAATTCGTGTCGACCGTTTAATTCGCGACGCTTGGTTAATTTGCGGCGAACATTATCGGCGCTTATCGGGCAATTGGCAGACCACTTTTTTCGAGATAGTCAACGAATTTTCGCTCTAAAAGTCTGATAAACGATCTAAATTGAAGTTTTAATCGGAAAATCGCAAATAGACGATCTTCTACTTCAGTAGGGTGTTGGCTTTTAAGCAATAAGTTGGCATAAGAGAATAAGCTCTTATTGTTCTAAGATAAGAGATGCACAAGCCCATAGGGCAGTCAGGGGAAGAGATGCCTCTCCAAGACTCTTTTAGTCGCAAGTCAGACAATCAAGACCCAACGGTACCCAGAACGCCTCGTCCTGCGAAGTGGCCACGCGTTCCTACACTGGAAGACCTTGAATTCAGTTACCAACGGGCCAAGGACAGCCCGGAGATTCCGGCTGCGATGCTGTGGAAGCGCACTGAGTCGTCTAATTTTGTTATATCAGTCACTTTTGAAAAAGGCACGAATGCCGGCGAAGCCACCTGGGTCATGCAGGCCGAAGAGATGGGCGATAACGTCGTGCTTTGGAGTTTCCGTAGCCGCGAAGCCCAAGTAATTCACCAGCTCATGGAAGAGGCCATTACTTCACTGGAACCAGGTAACCAGCCTGATTACAGCATTTCTACCAGTGGCAGCGGTCTCAAGCCAGGCACAATTATCGACCACTACGAAGTGCGCGAAGAAATTGGCTCGGGCGGTATGGGAGTGGTCTACAAAGGCCGCGACCAAATGTTTGACCGTACCGTTGCTCTCAAGGTTTTGCACGGTAAGTTGCTGAGTGATCCCCTGAGCAAAAAACGCTTCGAACAGGAAGGCCGAGCAACAATTACTCTCGTTCACCCGAATTTAATCTCGGTTTATCACTATGGTTTTTCTAGCAGCGGTCATCCCTTCATTGTCATGGAGTACGTGGACGGTCGCGGTCTCGATAAGCTGCTCGAAATTATCAAGCACTTAGACGTCGAAGAATTTGTCGATATTTTCCTTCAGGCATGCGATGCTCTTGCCCATGCCCACGACCGGGGCATTATTCACCGTGACCTTAAACCTAGCAACCTCATGATTGTTGAGACCGGCCGCAAGAAAGAGCGGATGGTCAAGATCGTAGACTTTGGTATTTCTAAGATTCTTCCTCATGGGCGCTTCCCTGGGCAAGATTTGACTTCGGCTGGAGATGTTGTTGGCAGCCCGCTATACATGAGCCCGGAACAGTGTAAGGGTCTTAGTCTTGATGGTCGCTCCGATATTTATTCGCTTGGTTGCTTGATGTATCAATCTATTTCAGGCGCGCTGCCTTTCTTGGGTGAAAATGCCCTGCAAACTTTGAGCAAGCACATTTGTGATCCGCCACCACCTTTTGATGAAGTGGTGCCCTCGTTGAGTATTCCTAAAGAACTGCAAGATATTATTTTCAAGGCTTTAGAGAAAGAGCCAGAAAATCGCTATAACACCGTGAGTGAACTGCGCGCTGACCTGGATGCCTTTAACCCCAAGAGTAAGTCACTTAGCCTTACAACTACTACTTTGACAAAGGTGACATCCTCTGCCACAGCAGGTTCTGTGCAGATTTTGATGGAAGCTGGAGAGTTGCCCAGAGCTACTCTTGAAGCATCGGTTAATGTGCAAAAGTTGATCAAAGAAGGCAAAGTAACCTTGAGCCAGGCTGCCGATCTTTTGCAAAGAGCCCACAAAAACGATGGCAAGATTGATTTTGACAAGATTTCTCCTCAAGGCAATACTCATAGTTTTGTAGTAGATACTCCTCTTGAAGCGGTTTTGGTTGAAGCCGGGTTGATAAGTAATGCTGTTTGGCGTACCCTGCTGCAATTGCAAGCGGCCATTCGCAACCAGGAGATGACCAAAGAAGACGCCGTTGAAGAGTTTAAGAAAAGACATCCACGAGCAACCGAAGAAGCGAAGCACAGAGCAGCCAAAGAAGCCAGCGCCGAACGCAGTAAGAAAGCGGAAATGTCTCCCCCAATCAATGTTGTAGATTTGCTCAAACAAGCTGGTATCGTTACCCAAGAAGACATTGAAAATGCCACAAAACTTGATCAAGATAAAGGGGCAAAAATTGAAAAGCACTTAGTGGCGATGGGCAAAATCGACACTAAGACTGTTTTGGCTAGCTATCAGTGTATGACTATGTTGACGCAAAAAAGATTGGAAGTAGGGCAGGCAATTATCGCCCTCAATTTCTGCCAGAGAAGCCGCGTTGATTTTGGCGAGGCAATGAAAGAATTGGGTTGGGAACTGTCTTCTTGATCGGTGACTAGATGGCAGAAGACATACATTACAGTCATTTCTATGCTCAGGCTCACGCCATCTTATCTAGTGGCTTTTCGTCTTTGCTGCAAGAGCCGGTTGAGATTCAGCCCTGGCCATTTGCCTATCGACCAGAACGCTCGCTGGTAGTGGACGCGAAGGGTAAGCGTTTTGTTTTGACTGGCGAAAATACAGACCGCTCATTTGATGATATTGAACAAGAATATCTTTCGGTAGATATTTTAATTGAACGGGGATTCGACCAGGCCGTGCCGATTTTGCTCGCCGCTGATGGCAAACCATGTCATTTTGCTCAAGGCCGTTATTGGACTTTGAGGCCATACATTGAGAGCGGTAAGCCATTTAGCTGGCGCCGAATGACTTGGAATGAAAGCCACTGTGCTGAGGCCGGTCGGGTTCTGGCGATGTTGCATTGTGCTGGTGATGGAGCCAACCTTAGCCCTGGTTTGATCAAACGCCTTAAACCGAGTGTCAATTGGCAGTCGGCTTGTCTCGACCGCATACGCCACGCCTTTGCCCGTGCTAGCGAGTTCGGTGTGATGCCGGGCTACAATCTTACTGTGGCCGCGGCTGAAGCCATTGTCGGGCGGCTACAAGGTAGAGTTGAGCAGGTCGCTGAAATTCAGACCATGATAGAAGAGTGGCTGCGTGCACACGGCTCTAAATACGCCTGGCGGGCGCTTTTGCATGGTGATTTTCATCCAGGTAATTTGCTTTATCGTGGATCTGCTGTCAAAGCCGTTATCGATTGGGATTATTCCCGGCTTGACGACCCGCTTTTTGATCTTGCCTATGCTCGATTGATGTTTTGTGGACGCTTCAGAGAAGCTGATTTTTCTCGCACCGAGATGTTTGACAAAGACCTATGCGACAAGTTTGAGGCCAGCTATCGAGATCATCTAGATAGCACTCAAAGTGAGCACTATCTCTGGTTGATTGTGCTGTGCAGTTTGGTGATGGGTGACAGTGCAAGCCGTCAGGAAGAGGCTATGGCTGCCGATATTCTTGCTGCTTATTCGGAAATTGTTCTGGGACTTATTTTGGTTTTTGAACTAGAGGAACTGGTTAAGCCAAAACTTTTGTCAGACCAAGAGCGTGAGCTAGCCCTTGATCAGATGCTTGATCGCGAGCTGGGTCAGAAGCAAGATCCAAAACATGACCCAAAGCAAGATCCAAAACGTGATCAGAAGTATGAGCAAGAGCTTGAAATAGAACGCCAAGCTGAGATTTTGCAAATGGAACGCAATGCTGGCAATATTCTAGGGTTCTTCACTTAGTTGCTAGCTTACAGACAAATTGGGTTTGCCCAAGCATAATCAGGTCTGATGCATGTAAGCAAGCATAGGCTTGCAACAGTCCATTGTTGAGGAGTGCATATTGAACATCCCAGCTCCCATTGCAGCAATGACCAGTAGTATTGCTGCTGTCTTTGTGCCACTGCGTTCTGTTCGTATATTTGTCCTCGCTAGCGTGGCTGTTTGTGTCGCTGGTGTGATGTGGATAGCTTGCCATCAATCAAAGCCTAGCGTTTCCGCAGAATGTTTAAAGGATCACCAATACCAATTTTTAGCTGCAAGCTATTGCCGCGCTGGTGAGTTTGAGTCTGCGGAGTCGGCCTTAGAAGATAGCTTCGCGCTTCACTCTAGAGCTGGTTGTGCGGATTGTGTGAGTCAGGTTAGGGATATGCGTAATCTTGCTATGCTTCTGAACAAGCAAGGGCGAGTAAAGCGAGTGGTTGAAGTACGCTATATGGCTATGATTCAGATGCAGCAATGCCGACTCAATGGAGCCAACGCTACCAATGCAGCGGTGTGTCGATTGCATAAGAATTGCGACCATGATGTCGATAGAGAAGAATGCGGTTTGTTCGGATGCCGACAGTTTGGTTCTTTTTTGATCCAGAAATTTTACCCCCAGCCAGTAAGCGGATGGGCTCCCATGAGCCGTGCTGGTGCTAATGAATTTAGGTTTGTGCCTGAACTAAACGATAAATTTGTGGACGTGGTGGATCTCTATGATTCAAGAGCTATAAATCACTGATTCGGGAATTCAGTTGAAATTATTGATTACTACTGCCGGTAGTAATTGCAAGCAAAGAAAAATAATTGGAAGGTGAAACCGGCTTGGCTATTGACCATGTCGGTTTCACTTCTAAAATCTGACAAAAAATAAGCAGAATAATCACTGCCGCTAAAATCACTGACGCTGAAATCAGTGGCGCTTGAGGAATTGCTGCAGGCCTAGCGGGTTGTCGGTGATGATGCCATCAACTTTCATGGCCAGAAGTGCAGCCCATTGCTCCTCGCTATTGGCTGTCCAGACATTGACCTTAAGACCGGCTTTGTGAGCCGCTGCAACCAGTGCGGCATTGACTTGCAACAGACTGGGATGCCAGGCAACAGCACCACGTCTGACACAATAACCAATTTGGTCCAGCACAAGGCTATCTGGCCAGGCCAGTGGTTTAGCCTTGAATGGCAATGAAACAGGCCGCATATTCAGGGCAATGTTGTGAGCAAATTTGCGCATCAAAATAGCTTGCTTGATGTTCGGCAGCTTCTTCTTTAGTCTGCTCAAGAGACGCTGGTCAAATGAGCTAAGCAGAAGCTTCTCAGAGGGATAATCGGCAAGCATGGCAGCCAAATCATCTTCAATGCCAGGGTAGCAATCCGGCAGAGTTTTGACCTCGATGTTCAACAGCACTTTGCCATCGATGAGAGCAAGAACTTCGCTCAGCAAGGGAATCCGTTCACCAGCAAACTCGGCAAGACCAGCCGAGGCATCAAGCTGACGAATTTGCTCGTAAGACAATTCTTGAATCTGGCCTTGGCTGGTGGTCATCTCGCTGAGATCGCTATAGTGAGCCACTACCAACTCGCCAGTGGCGCAGCGTCTGACGTCAAGCTCTATGCCATCCACACCAATCGCCAGGGCATTTCTGAAGGCTGCCAGTGTGTTTTCAGGTACAGATGTGCGCCCACCGCGGTGAGCTATTACTTTGGTTGGGAAAGACATAGGTTATCTCCACTCCGATTTTAAATAAGATAAAAAGAGACTGGTTCCCCACCAGAAGTGCATGGGGAACCAGTCAATCAGAGGGTTACGTAAAAGCTGCTAGCGATTGCCAGCAGCTTTGCATGAAGCGTTATTTGAAGCGCTTCGTCAGCGGGTTGAGCGAACTTTCCACCGTTTGGCGATTCTGAATCTTAGCCAGGGCGGCGGCGATAGTAGCGCGGGTCTGGGGGTCGGTTTCGTTGGCCACGGCGTACTTCAGGCGCTCCTCGATGACAGTCGGCGAGTCGATGCCGGGTTCCTTGCTGTCGAGTTGCTGTACGGCAATCTCACCGAGACGCTGCGCACTCTGGGCTCTCTCTTGCGGGCTCGTGCTTTGCGTGAGCTGCAAGTTGAGGCCGACCATCTCGCTCTTGCTGATGGGCGCTCTGGTCTGGAAGCTGAGGGACAGGTCGTTGCTGCGCAAGACCACCATGCTGGCAATCAGCATGATCAGTAAGACGGCTGAGACAGCGAGCACGCTTGTGGGTACCGCGACCTTTTGGGTTTGCTGTTCTTGCATATGACTCTCTTTGATTTTTGGAGGTGCTAGAAGTTCGAACTAATTTCCAACTGGCAGTCCAATCGGGAGTTCGAAGCGAAAAAACTACTCATTACACAAGGGCGCACCTCTGATACCCATAACCACGGGAAAGAAATGTTCTGGATTTGTTCAGTGCTTTTGTTTTTGGTCTGAAGATGTTTCGCGTGGTGTGTAATTGGTTTTGAGTAGCAGGCGCAGCCTAATCGTTGGCCAGTTAGGTAATCAAGAACCGTTAAGTAATGCGATCTTAAACAGGGCTAAACTATCCGCGACGGCGGGTGCTACGTTTATTTTTGGGTGATGGTGGAGTGCTGCCAGCACCCGAAAACGCCGTAGTGGCATTCATTCCACCAACATCGATAAGAGCTGGCATGTTATCCATTTCGGGAGTTAACCTGCAGGTCAATTCCAGCGAAAATGGCTTTACTTCTTTTTGCTTACCAGAAACTTTGACGATTTCCTTACCGGTTACTCTAAAAGTAACTGGGTCTTTTTCAAGGGGTGTGAGAGCTCGCACATTCAATATTTGAATCTCATTGCTCAGGTGCGCAATCTGCGCGTCATCGATGGCCTTGAGCACGTCAATAGTTGAGTCTGGCAATATCTTGCGAGCTTGCAGTTTTTCTAGGGAAGAGGTGTGCACCTCACCGTGCATCAATTGATTGACGGATTCTTGCAGGGTAGCTGGATTGCGGTCGAGCAGGTGCTTGGTCACTTCTTTGCTGAACTTATCAAGAGTCTCTTCCCGCGCCTTTTTCTTGGCCTCTGGGCTCAGGGCGCATCCGCTAATGCTTGAAACAAGGGCGATCAAGCTTATGGTCGTTGCTAAAAAACTAGTCAGAAGAGGCTTCCGGGTCATCGGTTTCCGTTCTTGCGGGGTAAAAACAAATCTTACTTCTAATTCCCCGCTTGCAACCCCTTTCAAACTGGCTATGGTATTGATGTTTAACATGTGCAACGATAAAGGATAGTATTTTGGGGCAAAATTGAAGACTAATCGATTGTCGGTTCTCACCGTTTCGATTAGCCTTCAAGGCAGGGTTAAAAAAGGGGTGTAAGAAATTCTGCCAGTTTTTCTTACACCTTAAGACCAATCACTTGGCCATTCCTTTCAAAAATTACTCAGTCAGTTTGACTTGAGAATATCGTCCGGCGAGAGGTCATCCGGCAGGTCAGCCATGAGCCTGCTGCGCGGGGGCTGAAGCGGAGTGCTGCAAGCAGCACAGACGTTCTTTGCCACACTGCAGGGCCCGCAGTACTTGAATGCTCGGCTATAGGTTGCGTTGCCGCAGCCTGAGCATTTGCCGTGACCATTGCTGAACGATTTGAGAGAACATTTCGTGCAAAGCATGGTGGCTCCAATCTAATATTCAGGAGCTCGCCGTTAGCGCTTGATGGCCTTGAGGATGATCTTCTCATCCGTGAAGGTGACAGCGCGGTCGTCGGCGTACTCAATCAAGAAGGCCTGGCGTGCCCATTTCGGAGCAGCCAGCAAGAAAATGCTCAGCTTTGCCAGCTGGTCGGCGGTCAGTTCGGAGCGTCCAATCCAATCGGCGATGTCGTGCTTCTTGCGATAGTCGCGGGTGCGAGTGACATTGAAGCCGGCGGCACGAACCATCTCTCGCCACTCACGATTGGTGTACGAGCGCACGTGGGTGCGGTCGCGCAGCTTTTCCAGAGTGTTGATGAAGCGGTCCAGGCGCGCTGCCTGCGGGGCGATGTTGTCTTCGATCAGTAGCACACCGCCCTTCTTCAGCACGCGCGCCATCTCCGCCACCGCCTTCTCGATGTTGAGAAAGTGGTGGGGAGCGATGCGGCAGGTGACGGCGTCGAAAGTCTCGTCGGCAAAAGCCAACGCTTCGACGTCGGTGAGCACAGTGCTGACATTGGTCAGCCCTTTAGCAGCAAAAACCTTGGTGGCGGCGCTGAGCATGCCTTGCGACAAATCGCTGGCAACCACCGAGGTGACATGCGGCGCCACGAGAGCAGCCATATGACCGCCGCCAGTGGCAATATCAAGCACGTTCCAGTCGGCCTGGGGCTTGAGCAGGTCAAGAACGATAGCCAGGTCGTCACTCTGGGCATGGCCCGGGTTGGTGGCGTACGAATCGGCATGCTTGCCAAAGCGTTCAGCGACCTCTTGCTTGCGTTCGAGGTCGCTGCCAGGGGCGGTTTGGGTTTCGTCTTGCGCAGTTTTCGAGTTCACGTCTTTTCCTTATTGTGGTCAGGGCTAGCTGCCCTCTTATTTATTTTCTTTTCCCTCATCTTCTGCTTTCTGACCGCGGACCGCTTTCAGGGTCGGCATCAGAAGGAAGCAGAACAGAGTGAAAACTCCTGACACTATGATAAGCGGTGTCAGATTGCGGTCAAACCAGTGCACGAACATCCAGGCACCGGCGATGGCCGACAACTGGGCAAAGCCATTGTTGACCGACATCAATGCTGCAAAGGTAAAACCTTCAGCATTGGGCGGGCACGAACGACCTGCCAGCGACAGGGTGGTGAGCGAAGCAATTGCTCCGGCAATGCCGAAGACGAAGCTGAGCGTGCCCATCAGGAAGGCGCTGTACGGGGTGAGGGTGACAACGCTGAGATAGGCGAAGGTGCCAATGGCGCCGCTTGCGATCGCGAAGATGAGCTGATAGTTGAGCGTGCGCTTGGTGAACCACTTGCCGTACGTCCAGGCACCAATCAACGAACCGATTGAACCCAGTGCGCCCAGCTGACCGATGAAGGTCTGGGAGAACTTGAGGGTGTCGGTCATGTGGTAGTACATGGGTGTGCCGAAGCTGGGGCTGAAGTTCCAGAACGCCAGGAACAGCACCGCTGCCCACAGAGTCTTGGAAGTGAAAGCCTGCTTCAAGCCGCCGGTGGTGGCCTTGAGCTGCTCAAGGTTCATTTTCGCCTTGTCTTCTTTGACAATCAACCAGCTGGCTACTGCCACTGTGGCTGGTGCAAACATGGTGATCATGGCAGCGACGTGCAGACCCGTTCCTGGATCAGACATACTGGCCAACCAGCCACCCGCCAGCGATGTGGCGATTTGGGCGGCGTAGAACCAGAACCACTGCACTGACTGAAATTTGCCGACCATGTTGAACTTCTGACCGTTCTCAACCATCAGGGCGTCAATGATGACGTCTGAGGCCGCAGTGCCGAAAGCCGTGAGCAGCAGGGCGAAGACAATCTTGGACGCCTCATCCAGGCCAGTCAACCACAAGAATGCTCCGGCTGAAATGACATTGAGCAGGAGCAGCCAGGTTTTACGTCGATAGCCGAACAGTGGAATGAAGTCGCTGACCAGACCATACAGTGGTTTGATGATCCAGGGCAAGGTGAGCACAGCCAGATAGCTGGTCGACTGTGCTGCGTCGAAGTGCAGCACTTCCTTCATGTAGAAACTCAGAGGTTGGCTGATCAAGCCTGACGCCTGGGCAAGACCCTGGGCGAAGTAGACCAAGCCGAACATGAATACGAGTTTTTTTACGTATGAGTCGTTAGACCCTCCGTTATTGGGGTTGGGAGCCATTTTTATGGTTCTCCGTTTTAATATGACCGAGGCTGACCGAAGGGCTAGAGAGCCTGGGTATGCCTCAGTCGGGGTGTTGATTTGTAATTACAAGAATGAAAAACGGCAGCACCATATTTGGTGCCGCCGTTCGCTAGCTATGGTCTAATCCCTAGACCTTGACCGTCCGCTTCTGAACCAGCTTGGGTTCGGTGATGATCTTCAAAACCGGGCAACGGCCTGCCGTCTTCTCGATGGCGTCGAGGTCGGCTTGGCTCAGATTGCCTTTGACCTCGATCAGTTCTTCGATCAAGGTGATTTTGGCATTGCTGCCGGGTTGACTGGGGTCGTCGATTTCCGAGATGGTCACGGTCACCGACATTTCCTGCACGTCCCACTTGCGCTTTGCTGCCACCATTCGGATGGTTTGAATGGTGCAGGCGCCGATGGCTGCCAGCAGGAAGTCTTTGGGACTGGGGCCGGTGCCATTGCCGCCCACTGATTGATCTTGGTCGCTCACCAGGGTGAAGGCGCCAGCCTGCGCTTCCACCTTGTAGTTGGTGCCGCTCACCAGTTTTGAGGTTACGGTTGCCATATTGTTTTCTCCAGAGATGCTGGAAGCTGTCTGGAATTTACTCCAGGGGCCGAGAAGTTACTTCTTCTTCTCGTCGCCCAGTGCTTCACGGAGCTGTTGGTTGAGGGTACGCAGCACGTTGACACGGCTGTAACGCTTGTCTTCGCTGGCGATGATGAACCAGGGTGACTCTTCGGTGCCAGTGCGGAAGAACATTTCGTTGGCAGCCTTGGTGTACTGGTTCCACTTGCTGCGCGCTTCGGCGTCAGAGGGCGAAACCTTCCAGGGCTTCTCTTCGGCGCGCTTCTTGAAGCGCGCCTTCTGTTCGTCCTTGGTGATGTCGAGCCAGATCTTGACGACGATGCCGCCTTCCTGCTCCAGCATCCAGTCCATGGTGCGCAGGGTGGCGTAGGAGTGCTGCCAGACTTCCTTGGGCTTGATCTTGTTGACGCGCACGACCAGAACTTCTTCTGCCCAGCTGCGGTCGAAAACGCGCACCTGGCCAAAGGCAGGCATGCGGTCGTCCTTGAAGAAGCGCCAGAGCGGCGGGTGAGCGCGCTCGTCTTCCGTGGGCGGGCCGATCGGCACGCTCAAGAAGAGCTTGGCGTCGTGGTCGAGAGACTGACCGATGCAGATGGTCGCACCGCTCTTGCCGGCGCCGTCACGGCCCTGCAGCACAACCACCAGGAACTTCTTGGCGGCCTGCATGCGACGAACGAGCAAGTTGAACTTCTCTTCTTCAGCGTCGAGCTGCTTCTGATAGTCCTTCTTGTCCTCGATGGCCATGGAGTGATCGACCACCTTGAGGTAGTCGGGGATCTCATCGGCCTTGGTATAAGGGCCGGTGATGTTGTCGAAAGCGCGGGCGACGCGGATGACACCGTTCTTCTGCGCAGTGAAGTGCAGTGGCTGCACAGATGTTTCGGAGCGAGATTTCTTGCTCATAGAGATGCCTCTTTAATTGCGAATTTTCATTTATGAAAAGCCCTGAGGGCCCTGAGCTATTGCTAGCCCAGGGCCTATCAGGACTGCCGAGCTATTGCTAGTTCAGAGCAAGCTCAGCGAGATAGAAGTTGGCGCTGAGGAAGTCGCGGTACTGACTCACTTTTTCGAAGTAGCCAGTGCGCGGCTGTCCGGCTGCGGCGAATGATTGATACGAAACGGCGTAGAGACTGCCGTCGCGTGCCAGCTCGATGGTGACGGCAAAGAGCTTGCGCTGGTTACTGTCGAGCTGGATGGCCTGCACCAACTTGCCGTCTTCGTTCGTGCGATAAAAGCTGCGACCGATGAAGGCGTTGTGCTCGTTGAAGCGGTCGACCTGAGTCATGCAGCCATCGGTGTAGGTGATGGTGTACTGCCCCTGGTAAGCAAGTTGCGCTCCATAGAGCTGACGCACCACCAGTCGACCTTCAGCATCCCGCCCTTCCACCGTAGTGTGCAGGCAAGAGATGCCGTTCAGAGCGACACCGTCGGTGGTGACAGTCCACTTCACCACACGCCAGCGCACCTGGTTGTGCAGGTAGCTGAGGGTGAAGGCTGGCGGCTCGCTCAGTGTTTCCACACCGGCTTTGCAGGTTCCGCCAGTGGTGGTCGGAGGGTCAACCGGCTTCGGGTCGATGACGACAACCGGTGGCTTGACCACTGGGTCTGTGGGTTTCACCACAGGCGCTTCGCAGCAGCCGCCGTTGTTGTTGACGGTGACCACCACAGGAGTCGGATCGCTCTTCACCACCACCGGAGTGTCATCGTAGGACCACACCAGCAAGAAGGCCAGGAAGGCCAAGAACGCCAGCAGGCAGGCGACGATGGGCAGGTGGTGGGACTTGTTGCCTTGGTTGCAGGGCGCCGGCGTTGGAACTGGCGCAGGGACCGGCGTAGGCGTGGGCACCGGCGTGGGGGCGGGGTCGGCCTTGCCGGGGCGGTTGCGCACAGACATGCGCACATCAACCTGCAACTCGCGCTCGATCTCGGGCTGCGAGACCGGCTTGTTGGCTGGGGCATTGGTGCCGCCCGGTGCATTGCCAGCCGTGGTTCCAGCAGCGGTGTTGGCCGCAGCGTTGGTGTCGGTCTTGGAACCAGTGCCGGCTTTGACGGCCATGGTCATGGAAGCGGTGGCTTCGCGGTGGCTGGTGGTGCCGATGTCACCCAGCTTTTCCAGAGCCTCTTCCGCAGCGATTTCGCCGAGCTGCTTGAGGGCGGCACGGTTGCGCTGGTTCATGGCTTCGCTGGCAGCCGGGTCATCAGTCGGAGCGGGAGCACCGTCAGTCGGAGCGGGAGCGCCATCAGTCGGAGCCGGAGCGCCATCGGTCGGAGCGGGAGCGCCATCAGTCGGAGCGGGAGCACCGTCAGTCGGAGCGGGAGCACCATCAGTCGGAGCGGGAGCACCGTCAGTCGGAGCAGGAGCACCATCAGTCGGAGCCGGAGCACCGTCGTTCGGAGCCGGAGCACCATCGGTCGGAGCAGGAGCGCGGTCCGGCGTGGGGGTCTGACCTTGCGGCAGGCCCATCTTGGTGCGGATCTCACCGACCAGGAATTTGACTCGTTCCATCGTCTGGTCGGGCGAGCCCGAATTGTCGATGACGTGGTCGGCCAGTTCCGCTTTCTTGTCCTGTGGCCACTGGGCCTTGATGCGACGGACAACTTCCTCATCGGAGAGTTTGTCGCGCAGCTTCAGCCGCTGAATCTGGATTTCCTTGTGAACGACGACGGCCCAGACAGCGCTGTACTTCGCCTGCGAACCGGTCTCGAAAAGCAAGGGAACGAGCACAGCGACGATGTCGTGGGTCTTTGCCAGCTCGATGGTGCGGGTCTTCTGCAGTTCGGCGATGGCCGGATGCAGGATTGCTTCCAGGTCAGTGCGTGCAGCGCTGTCGGCAAAGACGATGGCGCCCAGTTTTTTGCGGTCGATTGGACCACCAGGGCTGATGGCCAGGTCGGCGCCGAAACGAGCAAGAATCTTGTCGTAGGCGGGGCCTGGGTTGTTAACGAGTTCGTGCGAGAGATGGTCGGCGTCGATGACGGCCACACCCAGCTCTTGCAGTTGACGGCCAACCAACGATTTTCCGCAGCCGATCGAGCCGGTGATGCCGATTACGTAGGTTTTCTTTTGGCTATTTTCAGAGATGCTTGTCATAGAGAACCCTTTCCTGTTTGGATTTAGGAGTTGAGAGTTAGAGAGAGCAAGGCACACTTCTCCGAGACGCGACTTGGAGCTAAGGCGGTAGTAATCGGACTTCCTAAAAAGAAGATTTGATTAGACGCTTAGCTATACGGGCGCGGGTTAGAAGAAAATTTGGCCTTGAAGTTAAAAGAGAAGAAAAAGTAGACCTAAGGAACCTAAGTAAATAAGAGCTAGGATGTCAAATCATGAACTGTAGTCTAATGATTTATGGAGAAAATCGCTGCAAAGAAAAAGCCATCAAGCTTTTTGGTGTGCTTGACAATGCGGCAATACTGAGCCTTGTGGCCAACCCTGCTCAACTCATTGGAAGGATTTGATGTCAAGAAGCGCCCTGGTGGCGGCTCAGCTAGCTGCCTGTGGTTAGCGCAGTTGGCGAGAGCTGTGGTTTAGCAAGCCTCTGCGCATGCTCCTTGGTGCTTAATCGGTTCGTTAACCGACAACTCCAGTCGCGAAGGCAAGTAAGTAATCGGTTCCATAGGCCAGTAGAGGTCGATCCAGCGACAGACAAAGAAGATGAACAAGACGGCAATGAATACCATCCAGAACCATTGAGCTAATGTCATTCTTTCAGGATCAAGCATTGGACATGGTTTCTCGATATCTCCGCAGTTCTAGTATAATCGCCACGCCTCTAAGATCAATCAGTAGTATCACCGCTATTTGACTAGATGCATTACTGTTTCGTTTGCTCAACGGTGCAAAAATGACTGAAGGTTCCGATTCTCCACCCAGATTGCTTGGAATTATTCTTTGCGAGCGTATTTTGCAAGATGTTCTCAGGCGCGATGCGGTCTCATGTATCAACATCTATAACGGCATCTCTGCTCGAAAGTTTCCAGCAGAAATTCCGCTTGTTTATGCCTTTGCTCAAGTTTCTGGTACCACGGGCCAATTTAACTATCAGTTTCGCGTTGAAGATGGTCTGGGCAAACTTATAGCTTTTTCTCCTGTGGCTACTGTGGAGCCTTTGCCTAACATTTATATGACTCACAAGATTGTCAGTGCTTTTTCTGGATTGACCTTCGACAGCGAAGGTATGTACCACATTGTGCTTGAAATTGAGGGAGAAAGTGTAGGCTCGTTGCCTTTCCAGGTATTATTGGTGCGCCCTGAAGTCATTGCTTAGCTTGTTTTGGCAGAAAAGAAGGCATTTGAGCAGAGCGGTTTTCAAGATAATAGATTGGAAATTATGCGTTTATTTCAGTCAGAAATCCGTGAGGAGAAATTGTGAAAATTATTGCCCTGACTACTGTTGCCTTAGCCATCGCTTCTGTCGCTGCCGCCCAACCAGCTGGTGCCAAAGAATTTGGTCGTTCTGAAAAATCTGGCGACATGAATATCTTTCAGGTTGAACCAAGTATTTTGAACGAGCGCTTTTACACAAGCGGAAAAGCTGAGAGACAACAGTATTGCGGCAAAGTTTTGCCAGCTGGAGCGCCCATTCCTGACAATGATGCACCATTGAGTGAACAGTCAAAACCTGCGCCAAAAGAAGTAAAAGAAACTCCCTCTGCTACCACTAGCAAAGAATCTGCCGTTAAGCCTAGCAGTGAAGATAGCAAGGCTACAAGTAAATCTGAAGACAAACCCTCAGCCAAATAATGGTTCAAAGCAGGCTCTAGCTTTAAAGACTATTGGTTAGAGCCAATGTTCGAATTAGGATAATAGTGTTTCAATTGACCGATGATGGTTTTTACCTCATCGGTCTTTCCTTGATTGCGAGCGCGATCTAGCTTTGTTTGCAGGGCTAGATAATTGGCTGGATCAATCATCACTGCCTGGTCAATAATTTGTTCAGCTAGCCATTTTCCTAGTTCGTTGGCCGATTTCATTGCCGTTGTCAGCTTCTGCTGATAGGCCGGAATGTCTTTTTCTTTTGTGCTGACTTTAGCTGAGGCAGTCTTGGTAGATGTCGCTAGTTCCTTGCTAACAAGCTTTTCTTTCTCAGCGCTTTTTGGCGTTTTCACTGCTTCAAGACGAGATAAGAAGTAACCAGAGGCGGCGAGCACATTGGCGTCAGTTGGGCAGAGCACAACGGCCTTACCAATCTTTTGCTTGGCGCTTGAGAGATAGCTGATGTTCTGGCACTGACTTGAATAGATGTAACCCCAGGTTGCCAGCACTCGGCCGAGAACACTTTTGTCAGAGCATTTTTCTGCCAGGTTATAGGCTGTCAAAAGCTGGCCATCAGACTCAGCAAACAAAGTTTGCGGTGAAAGTCGCTTGCTGTCTTTGTCGTTGCCAGATGCTTCTGAATTTTCGGCGGTCAAACTAGCCGATGTCAGTGGTGCAAAGATATGCTCTGGGGTAAAGTTGCCACCACTTTTTTGGCAAAGCATAATCGCTAGCTCGGCTCGTGCCAGAGCTTCAATACCTGGTAGATCTTCATGGTGGGCTGAATCAGCTACTGTAGTTAAATCGCGAATTGCTTGATTGGCATTGCGTGTTCTTAGCCATTCAAATCTAATAGCGTCGATTTTGTCAGTGAGTTCGTTTTTCTTTTTCACCAAAGCGCTTTGCTCTAAGAAGAGCCTTTGGTTGCGGTAATCGAAGGTTACTTTATAGCGACTTAGCAGCGGATTGCCGATGATTGCCAGGTCTTTCGAGCTAATTATGCCAGCTTCGCCCTGGCCTTCTAGTAGTTGCGGTGCTATGGAAAATACTGGTTTTTCAACGCGGTGCTTGCCTAAATCTATGTATTCGAAGCGGGCTGCACCGGTCTCAACTGGCTTGCCATCAAGACCTTTGAGTATGCCCACTTTTAGTACGGGGCCCCAGAGCAAGCTTTTTACTTTGGTTTCGGAGATGTTGTTGAAAGCTGCACCTGTATCAATTAAGAAGGTTACTTTCTGCTTGCCGTCAATGTCTCCTTCTACCGCTATGCCTGACATGCCTAAGCTCGGTTTGGTATTAATGACGATGGCACCTTCAGGTATCACTACCTGGGTTGGGTCAGCAAAGCGCAGCTTCTCGTTTTCGTAGTCAACCGTCATGAGGTAACGCTTGAGCACGTTTGCGCCGATTAGGCCGGCTGGTTTTGGCCCTTGAATGTTACCAAACGAATTTAGATCGGCTACAGCGAATGGCACATTGGCAATTTCCAGTTCACCTAGGGCCAGCGATTTGACCATAACAGCACCGGTTTTGATCGTGCCAGAGCCGGTTGTCATCGATACTCCGCTGTTGCTGCCCAGCGATGTTGCACCAATTTTAGTAGCGACAGATTTGTCGAGAAGACATTGAGTTGCCCCGGTGTCAACGATGAAACGTAAGTCGTGCAGGCCATTTACTTTGGTGGTGACTAAAATTTCGCTTGAAGTATACTCAAACGGAACAGTGATGGCGCCGGCCGCAAGCCTTGCTGAAGGCCGTTCTTTGGGCATGACAAAGATTTCGTCAGTGACGCTTGGATCAACCGATACTTCGCTAACTATCGTCTCTGATACTTTCTTGTCACCGGAATATTCCACAACCTTGAAGGGCTGCTGAGTATTTTCTACCAAGCGAAAATCTGAGTAGGTATAGCGTTTTTCGACTTTTACGCCTTGCTCTAAATCGACTCCGGCATAGCTGGAGCCGACCACATAGTGATTTTCTTTGTCTATAGCAAATTTAGTTGGTTCGCCATCTTCGGCCCAGACCAGCAAGGTGTCGCAGGGCTGACCATCAACGGTTGTTGGCGGCCCTACTTCCATGTGTGTGTTTGGTGAAGCTACTTTTTCCAGCAATAACAGACCGTGAGTAATGTCCTCAGCAATACGCTTGGCTGTAATTTGATCTGAGGGTAAAATCGTGTCGCCTTGCTGCGTCCAGCACATGACGCCGTCGTAAACGGTGGTCAGTGGTTGGCCAAGAAAACTAATGGTTATCTTTTGCTTTTCGCGTTTTAGTAAGATGTCACAATCGAAAGTGTTGATGCCGTTTGAGAGAGACGAGGTTTGAACAATTTTGCCTTTTGCGCGGCAGGGAATATCATTGAATCTTTTGAATGCAGTGTAGCCACCAATTGCTTTCATCAGCTGATCGGCCAGTAGTCGAGCTTCTTTTGATTGAACGTAGCTGCTTTGATCTCGTTTGCTAGATTCGCTTTTAGCAGAATTTGAATTGCCCTCTTGCTGCCTGTGTTTTCCAGAGTGCTTTTTTTCAGCCTTCTTGTTTGAGCTTTCTTTTTCTTGCTCCGTGACAGTCGATTTGGCAAAGGCAGGCTGAATGAAAGCTGACTGTAGAAAGGCTGGCTGGCAGATAGTCAAACTGATGCTGAGCAGGCAATTGGCCGCTACCGCTAGTCTAAACTTCGACTGTTTAGACGCTTGAAAAATATGCAGGCCTGTCAACATTGCTTTGCTTCCCGTTCAAAATCTCGTGTTATTAACCGCTAATTATCGCAGCCTTGAGGCAAGACTGTAAAATAAGCTGGCGGCAAAGAGCCTGCTCTGAAACAAATAATCTGAAAATTACACCCTGCAAAGCGAGAAGACAGTGGTAGATAATCTGGTGGAACGTAGTATAGATGGCGCATTGAGCCATACTGGCAAGCCTTTTATTGCCGATAGCTTGGCCAAGCTCAGCCAGTGGAGAGCCAGTCATGGTGATGCCTGGATTAGTTCAGGCAAGGGCCAGAAAGTGGCTTTTGTTCCAACCATGGGCGCCCTGCATGCCGGTCACCTTGAGCTTGTCAAACATGCCCGGGCCCAGGCTGACCTGGTTGTGGTTTCGATTTTTGTTAATCCTTATCAGTTTGGACCTACTGAAGACTTTGACAAGTATCCCCGTACATTTGAACGCGATCTTGAATTGCTTAGCCCTCTTGGCGTCGACTGTGTCTTCTATCCTACTGAAAAAGAAATGTACCCCGCTGGTCGCGAGTCCATAGTCAGTGTTGCACCGGCCCATCCTCTCAATGACACCTTAGAGGGTGCTTTCAGGCCCAGTTTCTTCCGTGGTGTGGCCACGGTCGTGACCAAGTTGTTTACGTTAGTGCAGCCACATATTGCCTTCTTTGGTGAAAAAGACTTCCAGCAGTTGCTTGTTATCAAAGCCCTTACCCGCGATTTGAACTTGCCGCTTGAGGTTATTGGAGTGCCTACTGTGCGGGAAGCCGATGGTTTGGCTCTCAGTTCACGCAATGCTTATTTAGATGCGGCTGCACGCAAATTGGCTCCGGTCTTGCATGAAGCTTTGTCTGAAGTGGTCTCTGCGTCACAGGTTGGTGTATCGGTAGAAGACGCAGTTAAGGGTGCTACTTTGATTGTGTCTGCCGAACCGGAATTTAGTCTGCAATATCTAGCTGTCTGCAATGCCGAAACCTTCGAACCATTGCCGCCATCAGGTAAATTCAGTAAGCCCTTTGTCGTTCTTGTCGCCGCTAAGCTAGGCGAAGTGCGCTTGATCGACAATATTGTGGTGCGCTAAAGATTTTAAAGAGTTGGGGTGGTTTGGTAATTGTGTTTTGCAAATACTTGAGTACTCAACTATTTTTCAAAACAGCAAGCCTTAGCCGCCATGCTTTCGATTTCTAGGAATAGTTGCATATACAACTATTTTTCAAAACAGAAACCCCGCCCAGGCATGCTTTTGATTTCTAGAAATAGTTGCATATACAACTATTTTTGAATCAGACACTATTGTTCGGTGACTTTAAGAAATTAGTGCTCCCAATTGCTTACTTTCAATGGTGTGAAAAAGCCAGTGGAGCTATTGCCGCGTAATGTTTGGTCTTTGTAGCTGAGAGCGAAATCTACTCGAGGTAGAGCTGCTACTGCGCGGTCGAGAGGCTGCATCATGATAGAAAAGTTGTCGACCATTGCTTCGGCGGCTTGGCCGACTTCGCTGGCGATGGTTCTTTGACCTTGCTGAAGTTGTTGCCATTCAGCTTGAAGAGCGCCTTTGAAGCGAACCGAAGCTCTCTTTACTTCAGCGATGTCGAATCTGTCGTCGTGGTTCTCAGCGATGGCCATTTCCGTTCTCCAGCTCTCTTGCTCTTTGGAGCAGTTTCCTTCACGCTGGTATCTATACGGCCTTGCTAAATTTTGGACAAAAAACTAAAAATGCAGCTTATCTTTCAATTCGCGGCCGGTGCTGGCTAGTTTGGAGGCGGCTTCTTTGCTGGCGTAGGCTTTGGTCACCGGCGACCCGGCTTTGGCTTCGGCGAGGAAGCTCTGGGCAAACTGTCCGCCTTCTATGTTGCTCAACAGTGTGGCAAGGCGCTCTTCTGCTCCCGCATCAATAATTGCCGGTCCAGCGATGACTGAGCCGTATTTGGCGGTGTTTGAGATGGCATCGCGCATGCCGTCCATGCCCTGAGTGAAGAGCAGGTCGGCAATCAGCTTCACTTCTTTCAAGCACGATATATAAGCAAGTTCTGGTTGGTAGCCTTTTGCTACTAATGTATTGAAGCTAGCTTTGATTAACTCAGGCATGCCACCGCAGAGCACGGCTTGTTCGCAAAAGAGGTCGGTGGTGGTTTCTTCGAGAAAAGTCGTCTGAATTGCTCCGGCCCGTGTTGAACCAATTGCTTTAGCGTAGGCTAGCGCGAGGTTGAAAGCTTGGCCTGATTTGTCTTGTTCCACCGCTATCAAAGCTGGTAAGCCTTTGCCTTCTAGATAGAGCGAGCGCACCTGGCGCCCAGGGCCCGTGGGGGCAACCAGAATAATGTCGGCGTCAGCTGGTAGTGCAATTGTTTTGTTAGTGACAGTGAAACCATGGGCGAAGACAAAAGCTTTGTGTTTGGCATTGTCATGCCCGGTAGTTTCTTCTGAGGCTGCAATACCCGGGGCAATTTCGTTTTCATAAACGGCGGTGACGACTTCGTCTGGCAGCATGACAGCTAAAATTGATGCTTTGCTGCTGGCTTCTTGCACTGACATGGTGGCAAATCCGTCGGCACTTGCTTTGGCGAAAGCTTTACCATTTGCTCTTGCTCCGACAATCACTTCGATGCCACTGTCTCTTAAATTGAGTGCGTGAGCGCACCCCTGGTTGCCGTAGCCGATGATTGCCACCACTTTATTTTTCAGTGTGGCGAGGTCGGCGTCGTTGTCATAATAAATAGTTGCCATTTGTGATTGTTCTCTTGCTGTTACATTAAACCGTCTGGAGCTACTTGACTTAGCAAAAAGTGAAGCTTAAATGGCCAGTTTACAGCCTCTGATAACAATTCAGGTTAAACCTTGCCGGAGGGTCTTGTCTTCCCTCTTTAATGTACTAGACTGATGCAGTTAAATGAGCGCATTAAAATCGGTAACCAAGGAGGGCAGTTTTTTAGTGATTTTGCAAACTGTTCAAACCGGCTCCGGTAGCCAAGCACAAGAAAAGAACCTCGAAGGTACTTTCGCCTCTAATATATGTATCGTCGGCGATGGTGCTGAAGCAATTGCCCTTGCTGGGCTGGTTTCATCAAATGTGGCTGGTCAAGATGCAGTAGCTTACATTCGTTTGTTGGGTGGAGTAACACCACCTCATATTGAATTGGCAAGTGCTGGTTTGAATTCCAGTATGGCCCCTGAGAATGCCGATGGCACGCGCAAACAAGCTGCTAGCCGTGTTTCTTCACCAGTTAATATTGCTCGTTACTATCCCGAGAACGAAATTCAATATAGTTTAAAGAGTCGTGACGTTGAAGAATGTCTCGATCATGCTAACGCTGTTGTCATATCTGGCCCAGCCACTGCCTACAGTGCCATAGCTAAAGCCCTCGCCCCTTATTTGACTGATGGCATTACTATCGCGATTGCTGGCGCACCCTTGCTTGGGGCCTGGCAATTTGGCCAAGAATTGAAGAATTTCCGACCTGAGTTAATTGTCAACTTGGTGGAACTAGATTGGCTTTTCAATCATGCTCAGTCGTCACCAGATGGAGTGGCAGTTTTAGGTTTGAGGCGACGGGTTAATTTATCTGGACGCTCGCGCAATGAAATTAGAAGAGCGCTGCCCTTGGCTTGTAACCTTTCTCCTGGCTTGTTGCCAGCTTCAAATATGCTTGAGCGCGGTTTCCTTGATGCTGAGTCGGTGGTTAGGCCAGTATTTATTTTGAGTGCTTTGCTTGGTAGTCGCATTGAAGCACTGGGCGATTTATCCACACTGCTCAATCGATCTAATCTGGCTATGCTGGCCGAGATTGAGCAAGAAATTTCCAGGCTTTCATTCTCATATAAGTGTGCCTTGGCTGATTTTGCCCGGGCGCTGCGAGAAGAATCATACTGTCAGGTCAACTTTGAACCGCAAGATCTTGTTGATGACGAACAGTGCTACGAAGCCACTTTGGCTGAAGCTTTGGTAGGAATTTCTGGTGAATGGTTCAAGGGTCTTGATTGGTCGCACCGCATGGCCCAAGAAGTTTTAGCACGCTATGTTTCTGATCATCTGGTGCTTTTGTCTGACCTGGCTCGCCTGGCTAACGTTCCAACCCCGGTTCTAGACGGAGTAATCAGTATCTCTTCTGCTTTGCTTGGGTTTGACCTGCGCAATCGAGCTCGTGGTCTGAACCATCTCAACCTTAACGGTTTATCACAAAACGAACTTCTTGAGCTTGTAAACAGTTAGCGCCGCTTGCTCATGACGACCAGGCAAAGTGCTTGACTGTAAAGGGTTTCCGGTTTTTGCATTAGCAATCCCTTGGCAACGGCCCGGCCCTCGCGCTACGCGTGCCGTCTTGACAACCGCCCTGCGTGACCGATTTCCTAAGGGAATGATTAATATCACATGAAACATAGATGTCATGATTATTGATAGAGGCTAGTTCTTTTCCATATCGTAATGATCATCTCCACTCAATTAAAGCAAAAGAACTACCTAAACTTCCCACACGCACCTGTTTCCTTAGAATACTTCTCCTTCCACGCGGTGGATGAAGTGATCTTGGGCACTAACAGCTGCGCCTCTGGTGTGAATTAGGAATTTCGACTGCCGGAGTTAACTTCTCAACGCCGCCTTACGTCCTTCGACGATTTGCCGGTGTGTCTTAAACAACATAAAACAGAGAGGACACAGGCATGTCCATATTTCAAACTATGAACTTACCATCTCAACACAGCGTGACAAGGATTTCGCAGGTAACTGACGAAGAGATCTGGCGTCACCTTGTCACTCCAACTGTCAAAGGCTTGCTTGGTTCGATTCTCAAAGTCGAGTCTAACCAGGTCCTAGACACCGTGGCCGGTCTTTTCCCTGGTGATGAAGTCACCAACCTGAACGGTCACATGCTCGCGGATGCGAACGGCAAGTTGTCGAAAGACTACGTGCGCTATCCCTACAACCACACGCTCTATCGCACCGTCAACGGTGCCATGGTGATCAAGCGTGACGGTGTCAAGTTCGAGGTATTTTGTTGGTTCGGCGATGTCGATCGTGGCAAAGGTGAACTCATATTCAAGGCCGCTCTGCGCGACCGCGTCTATGACGGCACCAAACGCGCCAACGATTGCGCCTTGCTCGAGTACGCTTACGACAATCCTGACTATCACAAACGGATCAGTACTGAACTTTCCTCGGTGGAGCTGTCTATCTATGGCTTCATGCCGGGTTCGCGCATCAGCGATGCCACTGGCGACAAGGTCTTCGACCAGTTTGTCACCAATCCGTTTCACTTCCTCGACAATCCGCAGAACTTCTTGGCACTCTTCCATCGGGCCTTCCAGAGCAAACGCGGACCGGGTCAGTATTCTGCAGCAATCCCTGACGTGGCCAAGTATTCACTGGCTGGTTTCGAACGTCTGGCCAGCAAGTATGGCTATGACCTGATCGAGATGGCTGCCAGTCACTACCATGTGGCCAAATGGGCTCAGGCTGGTGGATACGCCTACTCTGACCCGGCTCAGGCAGAGATGGTGGCTAAGTTGCAGGCAGGTCTTGAGGCCATCCGCGCCAGCGGTACGCCCCTGACTCGCTCTCAACAGTCGTGGATTTGCGTCCTGCAGAGCCTCCGTCCCGTTGATTTGGTACCCAGTGGGTTCCTCATGTCTGGTGTCGCCTCGGGTGTCGCTGGACGGGAGGGAGACTCTGGGCAAGACCAGTCTGAGCAGCGGCTGCGCTGGCCTCAGAACAACGTCGATGACGAGTGTCTCTGGCTCTACAAGCCGCTTTCGGTAAAAGCTCAGGGGTTCATTCCCAATGTCAGCTTCCAGCCCAAACTTCTTTAGCTCTTTCACGAGCAAGGAGAACGAAGAGAGGCCGTGTCTTTCAGGCATGGCCTCTTTGAATGCTCCCTAAAACAAAAACCTAACGTTTTGGGAAAACCACATGTATAAATTTCCACAGATTGATGTTGCCGATATGCTCGGTAACACATCGCTGTGCACGATTACTCCGGAAATGATTTGGGAAAAGCTCTGTACCCCGCAGGTGAAAGCCTTGCTTGGCGACATCGAGTATTCCAAAGTCACCGTTCGTGAAACCGTGGCCGGCGATTTTCCTGGCGACGAAGTGACCAACCTCAATCAGCACCGTATCTACGGCACTGCTCTGGACCGTGTTCGTCTGCCTTATCTCAACGCTTTCTTCAAAACCACCTACGGTGCCTTCGTTGTCAAATACGAAGGCCTGAAGTGGAAAGCTTTTGGCTGGTACGGCGATCTTCGCAGTCCCCAGCTGATCTTCAAGTGCGCTCTGCGTGACCGTCGCTACGACGGTACTCGGCGCGCCAACGACAACTCGCTCATCGACTTCGCCGGTTGTTACGACGACCCTGTCAATGCGCCCTTGAAGTTGCCGAACATCTTCGCCGACGCCAAGTGCGCCGAAGCCTCTGTCTACGGTTTCATGCCTGGTTCGCGTCTTTCTGACGCCACTGGCGACACCGAGTACGACCGCTTCGTTGAGAATCCGTTCCGCTTCATCAACCAGCCGGAAGTCTTTCTCAAGCACTTCCAGATGGCCTGGAAGTCGGTGCGGGCGCCTGGTCAGAATGGCAATCCCATTCCTGATGTCTCGCGCAACATCATTCCCACCATCGACAGGCTGGCTCTGGCGGCTGGTTACGACTATGTCGAGAATGCCAGCAGCCATTACCACGTTGCTCGCTGGACTGAGTCTCAGGGCTACAAGTACGCCACTCCCGAATTGGTCGAGCTGATGAATCAGTTCGCCGATGGATTGAAGCGTATCAAGGCTAGCGGCATCAAGCTCACTCGGGCGCAGGAGTCTTGGGTCTGTGTGGTGCAGAGTCTGCCGGCTGAGCACATCCCGGCTGGTCTCAATCTCAATGGCCCGAAATGGCCTCAGGACAACATCGGCGCCGTTAACCTGTGGATGTACAAGCCCATTTCGGCGCGAGCAATCGCTCTGGATGCGGCCAATGCTGAAGCGAAGGTGGCAGCAGACAAGCTGGCGGCAACGCCGATTGCTTCGGCGGTCGTACCTGTGGCTGTCTCTGCCGTTGCAACGCCTGTCGCTGCTGCGGATACTCCAGCTGGCTCGGCTAAGGTCGACAAGCCTGCTGGCTCCTAGCCTACCTCATCACTTTCACCTCTCAGGAGAATTGCCATGGGAAAACTATTCTTGATTGGCGGCAAGGCTGACCAGTGTGTCGCTCACTTTGTCGCTCTGGCGGGTGGCGCTGCAGCCAACGTTCTCGTTGTGCCGCATGCCAGCTCGGTGCCGGAAGAGGTCGCAACTGAGTTTGCTGCCTCTCTTGTCGCTCATGGAGTGACGAACGTTACTTGCGCGGTCGCCGGAGAACCTCTGGTGATCGCGCCTGAGGTCACGGCGGTCTACATGTGCGGTGGTGATCAGGCTGAACTGGTCAGGCTTTTGGGTGAAGACGGTGCAGGAAATCTGCGCCGTTTTCACGCTGCTGGTGGCCTGATTGCTGGTACCTCTGCTGGTGCCGCTGCTGTTGGCGTCGACATCATCACCGGTGGCATGTCCGACAAGCAGTTGCGCGTCGGCTCGCTTGAACTGGGCAAGGGCCTTGCTCTGCGTAGCAACGTCATTGTCGACACCCACTTCTTGCAGCGCTCGCGCTTCAATCGTTTGATTGCCGCCGTGGCGCAGTTTCCTCGGGCCCTGGGTATTGGCCTCGATGAAGATAGCGCGGTCTTGATTGAGACTGTCGCTGGCAAGAAGCCCCGCATGACTGCCTACGGCGTTGGTCATGTCTGGCTCTACCGAGCTGGCCGTGGTCTGAAAACTTCGCTCAAGAGCGACGTTGCCGAAAACGAGCCCGGTGCTCTGTATTCGGTCAGTGGTGTTACGGTTTCGGTACTCAGCGCTGGTCAAAGTTACGGCGCCGTGGGCTGAAGCTGGTATGAATACCCGAAGAAAAGCAGCTGAGAGCAATAGCCCCAAAGGCCATTGTTTCTTAGCTGCTTCTTCTTTTTCTTTAGATACTAAGCTAAATAGTAGAATGCGAGAAAAGAGAAATTTTTGAGGATGGCAAAAGAGACAGAGTAAGAGAAAGCTAAAGAAAGGGAGAAAGAAAAAGAGCATGACGAGAGACTTTTGAGCACACTGTTGGTGTGGTCTTGGTCTCTCGCCAGCTCTTTTGGCAGTTAGTTGGTAGCACTAGATTGCACCTGCACGCAGAAGCAGATGTCGCACGGCTTGGTGGTGAGCTTCCCAGGCGCGGTCGCCGTAACCACCAGCAAAGCAGAGAGCAAGCGGAATGTGGCGATCGGCAAAGCAGTCGATCACCATACGGTCGCGCTCGTTCATCTGGGCCAGGGTCAAGCTGAAACCGTCGCCGCGGTTTTTCAGGCCGTGTTCATAGGCGTCAGCACCGTGGACGAAAATCACCAGGTCTGGTTGAAAGCTGGCTAGAGCCTGGTCAAGGGCTGCTTTCAATTTGGCATTGTAGAGGGGCCCTTCGTGCTTGCGAATCGCCACAGGCAAAGAGCATTTTTGCTTCTTCATTGGCCAGGCTTCTAAAGCATGAAAGTCGAGAGTGAAGACCTTAGGGTCGTTCTCGAAAATGGTGCTTACACCGTTGCCCTGGTGAAAGTCGAGGTCTACAACCATGACTTTGTCCGCCACTTGCTCAAAGCGCAAGTTGTGGATAGTCATGGCAATGTCGTTGATGACACAGTAGCCGTCGCCGTGGTCGCGATGAGCATGGTGGTAGCCGGCGCCAAGATTGGCTGCCAGTCCGTTGGCCATGGCCAAGCGTGCTGCTAAGAGCGTGCCGCCAGATTTGAGCCGGTAGTCGCCCAGCAGTTTGCGCAGCACTTTGGTTGTGTGGCCGTTTTTCGGCAGTGTGGTGCTTACGCCGAATACTTCAGCCCAGGTGGCCGGCAGTTTGAGGCTATCGAGATAGGCTTCTTCGTGAGTGCGACGCATTTGCTTGAATGTCAGCATCTGCGGTTTGCGATAGGGCAGTTCACGATTTTGTGAGAACTCTTTTGCCAGTTCGCTCAATACCCGGGCACCGCGGTCTGGGGCAAACTGAACGGTTGAGCCGAGAACTGTTAAGTCTGACTGGTATTGGGGGTCGTATACCAGGTGTTTTTTTGTTTTCATAGACGTAACTCCCTTCACGTATTTCGCAATTTCAATGCGATTACGCACATCAGCTGCTCTCGGACAGGCAAAAGATGACCTGCGAAAGCTGCTTTAGTTGGTGGTTGATGAATTAGAAGTTAAAGGTGGAAAGTTTCTTGTTTGCGGGAAAGGTGAATGACCTCTGCAACTTAACCGGGGTAGGCCCCTCTATGACAGTCTTTCTGGTTTTATTTGGCTAAGAATAGGCGCTAAAAATTGGCCATAGGCTGATTAACTATGGCGCAGCTAGTTCATATTGAAAACTGGTTTGCTATAGTGGCCCCAGTGGCTTCGGGGAGGCTTGTGAGGCTAGCTATTGTTCTAAGAAAGTCACTGCTGCTTGGGCTAATAGTGCGGCCCCGAGTGGCAAAGTGTTTTCGTCAACATCAAAGCGAGGGGTGTGAAGCGAGCGTCTGTCGCCGGCGATTTCTGCGCCGAGAACAATGAAGCAACTAGGAAGTGCTTCGCAATAGAAGCTAAAATCTTCAGCGCCCATTTGTTGGCCTGGATCAACAATCTGTTTAATTTCGGCAACTTGTTTAGCAGCTTTTCTTACTATTTCTGTCAAGTCAGGATCATTTACCAGTGGCGGATTTTCGGTAATGTACTCAAGCTCGAAAGTGCCGCCCATGCTTTCTACGACTGTTAAAGCTCGAATCAATTCGGCTTTAACTTGGGTTGAAATTTCAGGTTCGAAATAGCGTGCCGTTCCGGTTAGTTCAACTGTTTCAGCGATGATATTTGATTTGTAGGTCTTGCTGCGTATGCCGCCAAGGGTAAGGACGCATGGGCTCAGCGCTGATTTGCGGCGAGAGATAATTGTTTGGATTGTTTGCACTGCCTGTGATGCTAGTACAACTGCGTCAATTCCGTTTTGGGGAAAGGCGCCATGGCAACCCTTGCCGTTTATGGTGATGTCAAATTTGTCACAGGCGGCTAAGAATGAACCAGAGCGCAGGCCGATTGTTCCTACCGGTAGGTCAGGAAAAACATGCAAGCCAATCACGCCAGCCAGGCCTTCAATTGCGCCGCCTTCTATCATTAGAGTAGCGCCACTTTTGCCATCATCATTGGTGCTTTCTTCGGCTGGTTGAAAAATGAAGCGCACTGCTCCTGGCAATTCCCCAGCTTTGTGTAGATCTGCCAAAATCATGGCGGCGCCCAGAGTACAAGCGGTGTGAACGTCATGACCGCAGGCGTGCATAACGCCTTCCGTGTTCGAGCAATAGGGTTGGCTGCTGTCTTCGGTGATAGGAAGGGCGTCCATATCGGCTCGTAAACCGATGCGTTTGCCATTGCTGCCGACTTTACCAAGATCGGCTACAACTCCCAGTCCGCCAGCTTTAATTTGAACCTCATATCCTAACTTGCGCATGGTTTCGGCCACCAACTTAGCCGTAGCTGATTCGTGGAAGCTCAGTTCTGGGTGGCGATGTATATGGTGCCGTAGAGAGCGAATTTTCTCTTCGTACTTTTGAGCGAGTGCCGACACGTGTGTGGTTGAAGTCATAGTCGTCATATTGAGCTTAGTTTCGCTTGGTTGCAGGAAGCGATGATCATATCAGGCACTTCGTTTGCTGTCTGATCTTCTCGAAATTGTCATCGGTTTAACTATACCAATTAGTATAATTGGCAAAAAAATAGAAGCTGGAAGATGCTTATAGCTCATAGGGTATAGGGTTTTTTAGTTGTTTCTTTGGTTGGTCGGTTTTGGGGAAGTGGGGGCGGAGGAAAAGCCAATATTTCTTGATGAAATAGAGAGTTTTGCCTCCGCCGAAGGTTGCACGGTGTTTCTATCGGCTGGCTTGCTTGTCTGTTACCTGCCGGTGCCGATTGAAGTTGCCTGCTGAAGTTATCCGCTGAAGTTGCCGCTAGAGCTTACTTCTTGGGGGTGTCGTCCGGCTTGGTGGTGTCGTTGTGCTGGCCGTTGCTGTCGGGCTTGCTGCCGTCGACTGCGTTGCCGTTGTTCGCGTTCCTGTCGTTCTTGTCGTCTTCACTGCGCGGCTTGTTCCTTTCGGCAATCCAGGCGCGGTATTCCTTGACGAAGAAATAGCCGACAAACCAGACCGCGAAAAAGACGAAGACCTGGTTGATGAGAAACTGTCCAATGGGCATCTTGTCGCGGAAAACGTCGAACAGCAGGCCGAAAGGAAAGGCGAAGCACATCAAGTAGACGGCACCGAGCAGCGCGCCCATGGCGTTCTTGCTAAAGTTGTTCATGTTACTAGCCCCTTTTGTGGCTGGTTTCGAGATATTGGGAACTTTTCATGGCTTGCCTAGACCAGTTACAGACTCACAGCGTCTTGATTGCTGCGGATTTGTCTGAATAGCTGGTGGTTGGCAGTTGCTTGTTTTTTGAAGAGTTCTTAGGAGAAAGGAAGAATAGGGTTTGTATATCAACAATATGGATGTTTATTACTTAGAGCAAGTAAAGAACGGTTAGTTGTCAGTTAGATTGACTCTATAGCAATGGCGCAGTTGGCGCGAGGCTGGTCGGGCGGTCTGTATCTCTACAAACGCGACGGTTAAAGAGTTGATGGAAGTCAAGTGTGAAATTTTATCCTGCTGATAATTTTTAGGCAGTGGTGCTTTTTCGCTGTCATCACCAGTGGCGGTGCTATTCGGCGTTCAGTTGCTAGTTATCTAGCACCGCCCTTGATATTAGCTTTCGGGAACAAATGCCATCAGTAATGGTGTCTATTTAAAGGTATATTGTGTCGAAGCCCCTCTGATATGTTATTCTTCCCAAAGAGTATTTACGGGCCTCGCTTAAGGGAGCAGCTTATGAAACGAATTCATTTTAATAGTATCGTCGCTGGTGCACTGTTGCCTTGCGTAATGGGCCTGACAACGATTTTGCCTGCAATTGGCCAAACATATAACGGTCAGACTTTGCAAGGTCGCGTCACCTACGTTCCGGTTGGCACCAATCTAGATGCTACTTTGACCAGTTCTATTGACAGTTCGGTGGCTAAGCCAGGTGACCTGTTCACAGCAAAGCTATATTCACCTCTTTACCTCGGTTCAGATCTTGTTTTGCCAGGCAATACCACCCTTGAAGGTCAACTTGTCTCTGCTGAGAAGAGCGGTCTTGGTGGCAAAAACGGTGCCATGAGTATGCGTCTTACCAGTGCGGTAACACCTGATGGTATCCGCTATCCATTGTCTGCCATGGTGACAACACAACAGCCAAATGCCAAAATCGATCAAGATAAACAAGGCAATCTAAAGGGACAATCTACCAAGAAGAGTGTAGCAACCGGCGTTGCTAGAACAGCAGCCTGGACCGCTGGTGGAACACTTCTTGGCATTTGCTTCGCTCCAATCGTAGCTGGTACTGTCGGCGCTGGAGCAATCGCTGGTGTCGCCACTGGTGGTGCAGTTGGTCTTGGTAGCAATCTCTGGAGAAAGGGCAAGGACGTCAAAATTCCTAGCAATACCAGAATTCAGTTTGCTTTAGATCAACCAATGTCGCTTTCCAGCAACGTTGCTGCTACTGGTTCAATGCACTAATAGCTTGTACTCCGAAGTCAAATTTTGACCGTTCAGCTCGGCCTGTCCTCCTTATCGAGCATCAACATTTTGAGACCGCCCCGAAAGGGGCGGTTGAACGGTTTTTGGGGCTATGGTCATCACCGTGTATCTGTCTGTCTAATAATGGTTTCAGGTGTATATACCCTGGGTACATACCGTAGGGGAGATTCATGTGAGTCTCGGGTATCCCAGGGGTGAATGTCTTGCCTATTGATAGACAGGACCACAGCAAAGACCATGGCTTGGCACCGAATGGTGGTGTGAACTCTGATACGTCCGGCGGGGAAAAGACCCTTGCTGGCAAAGCTATTGGTACTGTCTGGGACTTTGTCGCTGGCAAGCCAGCTAGTCAAGAGGCGCGGGTAGAGAGGGCCCATGAGGCTGATCAGTACGCAGAGATCGCTGCTGATACATTTGCTGCTATCCCTAAGTTTAAGAGCACGGTGGGTGGTTTGGCCCGGGGTGTTCTCCTGGCGGATGTCAGTGGCACAAAGAGTTTGGGTGATTGGTCGGTTGATTTTGCTTCCAATGTGGCTGAAGGCGCTTTGCTCAACAAGGCCGGTAAGCTGGCTCTGTCAGAAGGGGTACTTTCTCGAACTGTTACGAGCAAATTGGGCGGTGGTTTGGCCTCAGAGTTAGCTATGCACGGTGTGTCTGGTGCAGCTTTCGGAGCTGTTAAGTCTGGTTTTAATATTGACGCTGCTCGTGATCAGCAAGGTAACTTTTCTGGCGCAAAGTATTTTGAGAACATGGCTGTAAATACCAGTGTGGGCGGTTTGATCGGTATGCCAGCGGGAGCCATAGGTTCTCGTTTTGGTAAGGTCGTTTCGTCTAAGTTGGGCACAAGTGCTGAGTCTGGACTATTGGCGCATACGGTACGTCAGACTGTCACTGCTGGTTCTTCCGGTTTTGCTGGTGGAGCTGTTTTTGGCGGTGTAGATTCCCTACGTGAAGCCAAGTCGCTATCAGATGTGCTGGCTGGTACCTTGAAGGGCGGTACCATCGGTTTTCTTACTGCTGGTGCTACTGGAGCCTTTGAGCCACGCATAAAAACCTCATCGACTTTGAGTTTGGGTAAGCCAGCCGGTGAACCGCCGGGCGAGCATTTGCCAAGTTCCAGTTCGGCCACTAAGCCAGCTTTTAAGAGCGAGCCCTTGCTAGATTCAGCACCGTCTACCTCGCGCTCGCCTGGTGATAGGGCAAATGGTGATAGAAATGGGGGTAAATCGCAACGCGATCGCTATCTTGACAATGTCCGCGGAGAAGGCGAAGAACAGGTCGGAACTAAGCGCGATTTTACTAGAGAGCGTGAATTGGCCGTGGCTGCACAAGAGCCGGTGTTTACCTATGAGTCTTTGACCTATACTCCCAAAGAAGTTTTGGTTCGCGATTTCGAGAGCAAGCTCAAGCTTGTGGGTACTGAAGAGCGCATCATGCGGCGTATGCCTGAAGATGCTCCCAAGACTCATAGTGAGCTCCTTGCTCAGATTGAAACTATCAAGGCTGATGCTGGCAAGTTTGATTTTAACGAATATTTCCACAGAATGACCGTGCCGGAAGTAGTTCAGGTCAATGTTTATGAAGTACCTGGCTTGCCAATGAAGATTGTCGTGCCTAAAGAGTATGCCAATCGGCTAGGAGAAGTGCGCGACCTCCGGCGCGTTATGGAACAACCGTCTCCTTATGATCAAATTTCTCTGGCAGACAGAATGGCTATTGCTCCCCGGCTCAACTCGGGTGATGCTACTGTTCTTGCGGCCTATATGACCCCGGCTGAAATCACTAAATCTGTGCCTGTAATTCAGGCTGGCCAGGCCTTGATCAAGCATCCTTTGGCTAATCGAGCCTTACCAGAAGATTTGGTACCTATTCTTCAGTCGTTGCCAAATCCTAATTTGATCAAAGAGATTGTTTTGCTTGACGCTCCTGATTATTCCAATGGTTATTTTAGTGCCAAATTTGAACAAGCCAACTTCAAAGCTGCTGCCGATGTCAGTCGTGATGGGGTGGTCACCCATTATGAAGGTAATAGGGGCAAGAGTTTACTTGATTACACTTACCATGAGTGGGCTCACTTAACTAAGTGGGCTTCTCCAGAGCTGAGCAAGATTTTTGATATGGCCACCGTTGTTGACAGGGTTGGGCCAAATATTGACTACAAAGCCACTCGTGCGGCGCGGCAAGAAGATCCAAAACATCCTGACGTAGTTAAAAACACGATCTTTTACAGTCGCGAACATGCAGCGCGCACTGCTGATGAAAACTGGGCTGTTGCCAAAGGTGAGCTCTTTATGAGCCCTGATGTGGATGGTTTGTGGGAGTTTGCTCATCAAGCACCAGTGCGGGCTCTGGCTCTGAGTACGGCTCTTGACGCTAGTTTTGTTCAGCGTGGCCGTGGACCTCGTACTGAACAGGACAAAGTTTTGTTCGAGCGTATAAAAGCAGTAGATCATATTTCGAGGCCGCTAGCAATTAAGGCCCTAAGTGAGCACTTGCAGAGTGGCTCAGTGGAACAGCGCTATGCTGCCGCTAAATTGCTTGGTCTTTATGGTGATGGCACCGCTATTGGTGCACTGCGCAAGGCTGCGCAAAATCCCAAAAATAATGTCATGCCTGATTGGGTAAATTTTGATGGTCCGATTAATCCCCTCAAGGAGAATCCAAACGCTAGACCTGAAGAGCCTACAACCGTAGCATCTCTAGCCCTAGATGGTCTGGTAAAGCTTAGTGGTAAAACAACAGAGGAGCGTACTCGCTTTGCTCTCAGTGAAGCTATGACTAATCCGATTCTGCGCCCTTTAATTGCTAAAGATTGGCGTCAGCTTGATGTTAAACATAGTGATTATGGTCAGTTTCTTCATTATTACGATAATCCTAACTTTCTTACTCACATGCAGAAGCTGATTGAGACTCGCTTGTCACGAAATGGTGAGGGGCGTAAATTGGTCTTTGATGAAATTATGCGTTTGACTGATGGTGATAGTCGGGCCCAGACTGGCTATTTGTTGCGTAACTATGAACAGGTACCAGGACTGCGCATGGAAGTTCTAAATCGATTTGATTTGATGCTTAGTAAGGGCAGCATGGGCGCGATGGACCGCCAGAGAACTCATGAATTCTTGTCTCGTCTAGACCGGGCCGTTATGCCGCCACTGATAAAGCAGCAAGTTGACGCTGTCGCTGATCGTCTTGAGACTGCTAGAAAAGTGGAAGCAGCTTTGAGTATTTTGCACCAACCTGGTCAAAACAAGGCTGCGAGCATGAGAGAGTTAGCCGATATTCGTGATATCAGGGCAATTAGACCCCTGCTTGAGCATGCTGTTGGTGGCCATCCTGAAAACCAAGCCGAGGCGCTGCGAGCTCTACAGAAGTTCTCTCCAGCCATCGTCAAGTTCTATGCCCAGAACTACAGGCGTGAGAATCTCAACAATACAATGCTTGCCAGGCGGCTTGAGCAGCTGATTTCCAATCATGCTTATATCGCTCCTGCTTCCGGCTTTGCAGCCGGTCTTAGCCAGGGCAATTGATTAGGAGCCTTTACTAGTTATGGCTAAAATTCTACTTGTTGACGATGATCTAGACTTCCGTCAAACCATTCAAGACTTTCTAGAAGCGGAGCATCATGAAATCGAGACTGTTGGTGATGGTGATGAAGCCTCGAGTCGGCTGAAGATTTATCCTTATGAATTGATAGTCTTAGACTGGAATATGCCTGGCAAAGATGGCATTGCCGTGCTCTCTGAGTTCCGGGAGAGTGGAGGAAAGACCCCTATTTTGATGCTTACTGCCAAAGGCTACATCAACGATAGAACTACTGGGCTCGATTCTGGGGCTGATGATTATCTTACTAAGCCTTTTGATATGCGCGAGCTTTCATCGAGGGTCAGGGCCCTTCTCCGCCGCTCTGTTGTCCTAAACAGCGATGTGCTCAAAGCGGGCAATCTCACTATCAATATGCAGACTTTTCGTGCATTTAAAGATGATGTCGAGATCAAGCTGTTGCCAAAAGAGTTGAGTCTACTGGCCTTTTTAATTAAACATCGAGAGCAAGTGTTTAGCGTTGATGACTTACTCAACCGGGTCTGGAGCTCCGAAAGCGATTCTTCAACAGACGCTGTCCGGCAGTGTATAACCCGGTTGCGACGCAAATTAGATAGCGAAGGGCAGCCTTCGGTTATCGTCACGGTTACAGGTCTTGGCTATAAGGTCGATTTGCCTGGTTAGTTTTTTGTTGTTCTATCCAGCGCTTGTTCAAAAGCCATGTCAAACCAATGTCAAACCGGCTTGCTAAGTTGAGATTGTCTGTAGCGGCAATCTCAACTTAGTGAGGGTTTGAATATGAAAATGGAAGCGCAACATGCGCAAGACTTACCAATGAACAGTACTGATGGTCGTGGCAAAGACTCGGCGGTAGCCAGGATCATTGATGAGTTAGGGCAAAGGTTTGGAGCGATTAAAGACTTTCGCGCTGGTGCAGTTGACAGTGGTGATCATGTTAAGGACTTGCTGCCTACTCTGCTGCTTGAGAATTCAGATAGGAAGGCTAGCTCTGTTAATGTAGGTCCCGATTTAGAGCTACATGGTGTTGGAGCCGCGCCAGAGCAAGTATTGCCCAGTGGTGATCGGCTCGATTTTGCAAAGGGATATCAGTCCTTAACTTTACCCACCGGCGAGAACATCAGCGTTAACAGCAGCGGTGATATAACAATGGTTGGCCCTGACGGCAGGCTTGCTACAATGACTGATAAGCAATTAACGCCACCAGATATGATGCCATCGTTGGTTATGGGCGAGTTCTCAAATGGAGTAAGACTGACCAGTGCCGGTGGCCTTAATATTCTCAGCTATCCTGATGGTACTCGTGTTTATCTTGATCGATCTGGTCTGCGTGCTGTCGATCGTGACGATCAGCCACGCGTTCAGCTAGATTCTCAAAATCCCGACTTTGATTTCAGGGGCTTCAAATAGACTATTGAATTAGGCTGGATGGAACATCTGGAAGAGTTCGTCCATAGAGAACTTCAGGCGCACTGGACGGCCGTGGGGGCAGGTGTCGTTGCGCTCAGTCTTGAGCCAGTCGCTCAAGAGTTTGAGGATGTCGCGATGGCTCAGTGGCATACCGTTTTTAATAGCGCTCTGACAAGCAATTGATTTGGTTGCTTCTAATTCCATATTGGTGGCATCAACAGTGGCAAGATCGTCGATTAATTTCTGGATGACAGGCACATAGTTGACCCGTGCTAATTCCAGAGGAAGCTCACTAACAGAGGCATTGTCTTCTTCGAAGACAAAAGCAAAGCCAAGCTTTTCTAACGCACTTTGTGAAAGACGCAGTGTTTCAAGTTGCTCGGGGCTGAGTGAAAGAGGAGCTGAGACAATTAGTTTTTGTGAGTTTTCGCTGATTCGGCCAGCGGTGGTTTGACTGGCTAGAAGCCGCTCGTAGAGCGTACGTTCATGGGCAATGTGCTGTTCGATAATCTCTAGACCCTGTGAGGTTTCGACCATAATATAGGTATTGCGCAAGTAACCAATAATACGCCAGTCACTTGGGAGTTCGAATAATTCTGTGGCTTGGCTAAAGTTAGTATCTTCGCTGCTTTCATGAACTGAATGGCTGAGGAAAATTTCGCCAGCTTCAGGCTTCGATGCTGGAGCATAATCGAAAAGCTCTTTCTCGATTTCTCTATCGAGCTCGTCTTGTCTTTGTGCTGTTGATGTCGGCAGGTAAGATGGAGAGTGCTCGAGATGATGGCTGGGTGATGACGAAGATGAATTAACTGTGCTAGCTGAATAGCTTGCTGGCACAGCTTGGTCGGCGCTGGTCTGGTAACTCAAGCTTTCGCGAAAATTGATTTGCTCTGCTCTCTGAGCCGGTTGGGTGCGCGCTACTGTTGGCTGAGGGGCTCTAAATGCCTCTGCTGTGCTTCTTTGGCTAGATTCTTGCACGAGCGAAACTGAATCGATGGGCAGCTCACCATATTGCTGTGCCCCATTTGGTTGAGCATCATAATTGCCGGCCGAATTCTGTTCTTCGGCAATCAGTCTGGCGTGTTCTGCTCTGGCTTGCTCGGCCCGTGCCATAGACTCTTCGCGCAAGGCGCGGCCGAGAGCTCTTTGGATGGTCAAGTAAATGTCATTGCCGTGAGTGTATTTCAACTCTTTCTTTGTGGGGTGAATATTGACGTCTACTTGTGCTGGGTCAATTTCTAGCTTGACCACGGCTAGTGGGTAGCGGCCTCGTGGAATGAGATCGCTGAAAGCATAGTCTAGGGCTTTGTAGGTTAGAGGGCAGCGCACGGCCCGTCCGTTGACGATGGTGAGAATGCCTTTGCGGTCGCCTCTGAAGTGAGTTGGTTTAGCTAAGTAGCCTTTGATGCGTACTGCTTTGCTGCCAACTGTTATTTCGCCATCGATTTCGTAACCATGTGAAACTTCGACCAAACGTTCTTTTCCAGTGAAGAAGCCAGCTTCAACAATTGTCCGCGCCAGGTCGCCGCTGCCTGATGTGCGCAAGGCCGTGTTGCCGTTGTTGAGCAAGGTGAAGGCTACATCAGGGTAGCTGATGGCCAGGCTTTGTACAATTTCTTCGATGTTGCCAAACTCGGTGGCCGCTTTCTTCATGAATTTGAGCCGGGCAGGGGTGTTGTAAAACAACTCCTGAATTTCCATGATAGTGCCCGGTGCGCAACCAACTTCGACTGCCTTTAATTCGCCATCGGCAGTTTGTACCCTGGTGCCTACTTCGGCCCGCTGGGTGCGGGTGTAGCAGGTGAATTTTGAAATCGAGGCTATAGAAGGAATAGCTTCGCCGCGGAAGCCTAAGGTATTTAGGGTCCACAAGTCGTCAGCTGAGCGTAGCTTGGAGGTAGCGTGACGCTGGAAAGCCAAAACGGCGTCTTCAGGGTCCATGCCTGAGCCATTGTCGGCAATGCGGATGTCGCGACAATCTTGGGAGACCGATATCTCGATTTCGCTGGCGCCAGCATCGAGTGAATTTTCGACCAGTTCTTTGACCACCGAGGCTGGTCGCTCTACCACCTCTCCGGCGGCAATCTGACTGGCTATATGGTCCGGTAATACAAGCACTTTTGGCATCAGAGCATCTTATCATCAGACCAGTCAAGAGTATGTTTATCAGGGTTGAGAGCTATATAATGTTCGCTCGCAACTGTGAATTGAGGGCATCTGTCAAGTGGTTGATGAAAACGACTACGAACAAGCGCTGCAAGTCGATGTTTTGGCCTGTTCGCTGCAAATGGATAAAAGTGAGTCGGGAGACCTGCTTGAGTTTCTGGCCGCTAAATTGTCATCAGCATTGCCTGAAGAGACTGAAATCACCAGAGGTGGATGGTTTTTGTCGGCAAGCAAGCCAGTAACTGAGTTGAGCATTAAACTTGGCGATCAGGGTTTTCAGATTGTGCGAGAGAAGCGCGGCGCCATTACAGCCCGGCAGATGAAAATTGTGCGCGGTGTAGTTTTGAAAACCGAAGAGGTGCCGGTAGATCAATGGGTGCAGAATTTAGCTGCGGCCCTGGCTAATTTTGCCGAGAAGAACAGTCGTACCAGAGCGGCCCTGCAAAAGTTCGTGATCGGATAGTTTGATTTAGTTGAAGTCAGTTCTATAGATAGGTCATCCATTGCCATTCTGGGATATTTTCAAAGAAAAAGATGAAGATCGCGTCAAGCGTCTGCAGCAAGAAGCTAGTGTGGCAGCGCTCGAACGCGGTGAGGTCACCCCAGCTGCCCGGCACCGTATTGAACAGCAGGTCAATTCTCCTCATAAATTTTTCTCTAGCACCTTTAGTGCCAAAGAGTATTTACTAGCTCGCGAAGCAGGTTACGAGCCAATCAGTCAGGTTATGGGCAGCTCTTTTATGCGGGTGGGGTGGAATAGCTATAACAATGCTTATGGTTTCGGTTGGCCCAGTACTGGTGAATTGCAGAGTTTGTCGAATGCTCATAGAAAGGCTCGGGAACTAGCAATTAGTCGTATGCGACAGGAAGCTGAACTGCTTGGTGCTCACGGCATAATTGGTGTGCACATAAAAGTAAAAGATTTTACCTGGAGTTCTAACGTCACTGAATTTACTGCTGTTGGCACTGCTATTCGCATTCCCGGTAATGATGCTCTGAAGCAGAGCAAACATATTCCATTCACTAGTACTTTGAGTGGCCAAGAATTTTGGCAGCTATATGAATCTGGTTATTGGCCTACTGGTGTTGTGATGGGCAATTGCACTTACTATGTTCAGGCTGATTGGCAAACAAGATCGGCTACTAATAGTTTTTTTGGCTCGGCGCCAAACCAAGAGTTGATGCAGTTTTCTCAAGGTTTTAGCTCTGCTCGCGAGCTTGCTGTCAGTAGGCTCACCAGTGAAATCGCTCTCATGGCGGCTGATGGCGGCGTGGATATGGACGTTACTTACAGCATTCAACCCATTCATGTTGAGCGCAATCGCATTAGCTATATGGACATGCTCTTCAATTTTTTGGCCATGGGAACGGCTGTAACTAGTCGTCCTGATGGCAAAGCGAGAATAAGTCATAAACCAATGATGGTGATTGATTTGGCGCGCAACGGCTTGCGCAGCCTGGAGTTTGATGATCCTCTCGAAGATATAGGCCAAAGCAACTATGCTGCCGATGATGATGAACTTGAGTAGCAGAATAATAAGGAGTAAGTGATGCCGGACCCTAATAATCCTCAACACAATCCGGCCCAAGGCCACGATGACTTGCCCGCCCATGCCCATGAGCGCTTAGCGCAAATGCGCGGCAAAGATGGTAAGCGCGCACTGTTTACTTCAGATCTTTCAGTCAACGAGTTTCTCTTAGTTAAAGAAGCAGGCTTTGAGCCTGTAGGCATGGTGGTTGGTTCTTCTATCTATCACATTGGTTTTCAGCAAGCGCGCTGGACTAAGAACGAAGAGATGCAAGTCTTGACTCAAGCCATGTATCATGCCCGCGAATTAGCCATGACTCGCATGGAAGAAGAAGCTGATGAACTGGGTGCGGACGGTGTTGTCGCTGTGCGTCTGAAAGTAAAACACTTAGGTTGGGGCGAAAGCTTAGCTGAGTTTGTCGCTATTGGAACGGCTGTGGTAGCCAATGATCGCTCAGTTAACTGGCGTGCTGCTAACAACATGCCGTTTACTTCTGACCTTTCTGGGCAAGATTTTTGGACTCTGCTTAAGGCTGGCTATCGCCCTGTAGGAATGGTTATGGGTAACTGTGTCTATCACGTCGCTCACCAAACATTCGGCCAGTTCTTCAAGACTGTTGGTCAAAATATTGAAATGGTCAACTTCACTCAAGCTCTCTATGATGCTCGTGAGCTGGCCATGGAGCGCATGCAGAACGAAGGCGTTAACCTGAAAGCTGATGGTATCGTTGGTGTGGATATTCACGAAGGCAGCTATGCATGGAGTGACCACATTATTGAGTTCTTCTCAGTAGGTACTGCAATTATTGCCATGCGCGCCGATCACCATATACCTGCACCACAGTTGGTGCTCTCGGTTAACGACTAACTAGAGTTTTTAAGCAGTCAATTTGGGTAGTGATCTCGGGAATTTTTCTCGTGGGTGAGTTGCTTGCCATTTTGGGATATTTTTAAAGAGAAAGACGATGACCGCGCCAGCCGTGAGCATCGAGATGCTACTGTGCTAGCTTTGCAGAATGGAGAAATTCCACCCCATGCTCGGCGCCGGCTTGAAAATCAAGTTGCCTCTGGTTCTAGTTTCTTTTCTAGTACGTTTACTGCCAAAGAGTATCTACTCGCTCGAGAAGGCCGCTATCTGCCAATATCGCAAGTTATGGGCAGTGCATTTATCAAGATGGCTTGGAACCCGGAGGCTGATGAAGAAATACCTTCCTTTGTCAATACAGGAGAGCTGGATGTGCTGACTCTGGCCCATAAACAGGCCTGTGATGTTGCTCTTGAGCGCTTACAAAAGGAAGCGGCATTGCTTGGAGCCGATGGTGTCATTGGGGTGCTCGTCAAGCGAGCTGAGGTTGCTTGGGCGGAGAATGTCACTGAATTCACCGCGGTTGGTACTGCTATTCGTATTCCTGGTTGTTACAAGCCTGTCAATAAGCAATCACAGGCATTGCCATTTACCAGCACCCTAAGCGGCCAAGAGTTCTGGCAGCTTTATGAATCTGGCTACTGGCCGGTAGGTATTGTGATGGGCAATAGTAGTTACTATGTTCGTGGCCACTGTCGCACTAGTAGTTTGATTGAGACGTACGGTAGTATCAATCAAGAGCTTTCTTATTTCAGCGACGGTTTTAGCCGTGCCCGAGAGTTAGCTGTTGGTCGCTTAACTTCAGGTATCGTTGAACTCGGTGCTGAAGGTGCAGTCGATATGGACGTCAGCCACAGCATTCGGCTCTGTAAGTCTGAACGCGATGAGATGAAAACTTTAGATATTATGGTCACTTTCACTCTTCTTGGAACGGCTGTTTTAAGGCGCCCTGACGGAAAATCAAGAGAAATGCCAAAGACCAGAATAGTGATTGATTTGTCTAAATCTGGTGTCAAGAATATCGACTTTGATGCGCCTCTTAAGCAATTTTCTCGTGGAGGAGAGGGTTAACAGTTTGCTGATGTTGAGGCGCTGGAATAAGCTCTTCAAAACCATCGGTAGACAAGGGGCGCTAACCTTGCTAACCGTTTCGACTGGTATCTGAAAGCGAATTCACTGCTGTCGCCGTCGCTAAATGGGCATTTTTGCCAATATTTATGGTGGGAAACCAGCAACCATTAGGCTTTCTTGGTACTTCCGCGTTGAACCGGCCGGGCAAATTCTGCTAAGTAAGATAATCTCCCTGTTTTTCTTACACCCCCTTCCTCAAGATTTCTTCTATCAAAAGCTAATTCACCGCTAGTTAACCCTCAGTCTTTGTTTTTCGCTCAAGCCACTTTATCGTCGCGGGATGTGACGGGCTTGAGGTTTTTGCATTGCTTTGGCAGGTGTAGTAACAAAAAAGAGAAAGTGTCAAAAATGGACTCTGGCAAACACAAGCGCTCGCGCAAGCGCAAATTCAAATCAAATTCCGTTAGCAATAATGGTCTCAGTTCTAATCAGTTTGGGCGCAGAATTGCCAGACAGCATAAGCTCGTCGCACGCACTCTCGGCCGCACTCCTCCTGGTGTTGCTTTCATGGGTTCGGCTCGAACCAGACCAGGAAACCCTTACTACGACGTCAACATCGAAGCGGCAAAAGCTGTCGCTGCCCTTGGTTTTCCTATCTATCATGGCGGTGGACCAGGGCAGATGGAAGCTTCGGCCATTGGTGCCGCTCAGGGTGGAGCTAAATCTATCGCTCTGTGCCTGCGTCTTGCCCGCAAAGAAGAAGTATTTGGACCGCACGACCAGGCCGTTTGGTTCGATGATTTCTCTCCTCGGGTTGACACCCTGCGTCGCTTTGGTTCGATGGCCATGGTGTTCTTTCCTGGCGGCATCGGCACCATGCACGAAGCCATGTCTATGATCGACAACATCATGCAGAAGAAAGCGCCGGTAAGGCCCATCATTTTCTTCGAGCCGGTGGCCGATAAGCCATACTGGCAGGGGCTCTTTGACTGGCTCGAAAACGTAGTCATGGCTGTTGGTCTGCTCAAAGCTGAAGACATTCCCTTTGTGCACATTGTTCGTAGCGTTGATGAACTCGTCGCCGTGATCAAGGCGCACCATCAGCTTCCTTGAGAAGGCAGTAGGTGGAACTGTGAAAGGAGATCAGGCCCGGTGTCTGATCTCCTTTTTCTTGGACTCAAAAATTTTTCACAATGTATACTGCGTGGTGTAGTACGGACGGTTTTTAGGCCAATTCTTCAGTCGAGAATGTTCTTCCCGCTGCAGTTCACCCACAGGCTATAATCAGCAACTCAGTTCTTATAGCTGACAGCAAATCACCTCCTTTTTTCACCGGGGTCAGAAAAGCGATGGGTATACTTAGAGCCGGCAAAGTAAAACAAGGTTCTGTCTTTAGTCGTCGGCGCGCTCATGGTGCGGCTTTGGTGGAAGGTGTAATTAGTTTGGTCATGATCACCATTGGTACCGTGGCTGCGGTTACGCTGTTGGTCAACGCCGGTATGACTACTTACTACAAAGAAAAGATCGGTTTTGTCGCTAATCAATGCGCCACTTATGCTGCCAGTCTAAGTCCTGGTGATGACCTTGAAGGAAAGACTGGAGCAGTAGCAAGAAAGCTGGTTGCGGCAATGGGGATGCCTAATCATTCAGTTAAATTAAAAGTTGAAGAGTTGCCTATTGAAGAGCGCATGGGCTTGAAGGTCACCCTCGGCGTCGGTGGTTTGGGTATGTTTGGCTCTGGCGATATTCTTCCTACTGTTGTCTCCATGCAAGACTCAGCAGTAGCACTGCGCAACGGTTCACCATCAGGCTTTTTGTGGATGAATAACAATGCCAAATTTTCGGGCTATTTGATACCAGTGATTAAAGTGCCACCATCTGGTCCAACATCGGTGGGGATGCCACTTTATATTCCCTAGGTTGTTCTCACGCTCGGCTAATTTTCTTTGTCGTACAGTCCGCTGCCTAGAGAATCATTGTGATCTTTAGGCAAGGTCCGCCAGCTGCCTGTAATTACGCCAGTGGCGCTAGCGTCAATGGTGCCTGCTTGTTCTAGCTGATCCATTTTTTGCAGCAGTGAAGCATAGTTGCGGGTCAATTGCACTGTGGTGGGATGCCTGTCACCGAGCCCTTGATCGCATATTTTTATTCCTGCTAGATAAGCGCCTTTGGCCAGTTGATATTTTTTCTGAGCATAATAAATGCTGGCTAGGTTCTGCCAGCCGCAGGCCACGTCAGGGTGGGTGGGGCCAAAGTTATCGGCGATTACTTCGATGAAGCGACGGGCATAGTCTTCGCACTCTTGGAATTTTCTTTGGAAGTAGCAGATCTTGCCTAGATTGCTAAGAGCTTGAGCCAGCAATACTTTGTTTGGATCGTTGGCTTTTTCTTTCAGTTTGAGAGCGCGCAGGTAGTATTGTTCTGCTAGACCAAAATTGCGGGTGCGGCTGCATATTCCAGCGATTTCGTCGATACATTCAATGACGCGATCGGGATGTGATACTTCGGCTTTTTGTAGCAGGGCGAGCCAAATTTCTAAGGCATTGTCGGTTTTGTTGGTGAGCAAATATTGTTTTGCCTTGCGAACCTGGGCGTCCCATTCTTCTTCCTCAGCACTTTCTTCACTGCTTTCTTCATCTTCGACTATTGGCTCATTGACCTCATCTTCGTCACCAGGTTTGTACCACTGCAGCTCTTTGAGGGCCTGGGTAACATCGATGTCTGCTCTCTCGGCATAGTCGAAAGCAATGTTGGCGTGTTCTTGACTGAGCTTCTTGTCGTGTACTAGTTTTCGACAACGTTCAGCTCGTTCTAAAGTCTTGCCGTCTAGTGTGCCTGAGATTAGAAGCATCTGGGTCAGTACATTGGAGTTATGTTTGGCAATTTCATAAGCGTCTTGTACCTGTGCATCATTGATAGTGCCCAGGTTCTTGAGGAAATCATAAAGTGACACATGCTCGGCTTTTTCTGCCGGGGTTTCTTCTCTTGTTTCTTCTGCTTCAGT
>CALRQI020000020.1:0-56908 GCA_943370275.1 bacterium Ga0077546
GTCGCGGGCGCAACTGAATATTTTGCCCAAGCTTAAACCCGTTTGTTTCTACGATATTATTGTCTCAATTGCTATTGTGCGTCCTGGGCCTATTCAGGGTAATATTATTCACCCCTATCTTAGAAGACGACGGGGTGAAGAAGAAGTGATTTATCTTCATCCAAGCCTTGAGCCAATTTTGAAACGTACTCTTGGTGTGCCTTTGTTTCAAGAGCAGGGGATGAAACTTGCGGTTACTGCTGCTGGTTTTACTCCTTCGCAAGCTGATCAGTTACGCAAAGTAATGAGTCATAAACGCTCGAAAGAGAAAATGGCAAAACTCTGCGGCGAGCTCTCTGCCGGCATGAAGAAGAATGGTTTCTCTGAATTGGCAATCGAAACTATTACCCACCAGTTGCAAGCATTCGCAAATTATGGATTTCCTGAAAGTCATGCTGCTTCTTTTTCTCTACTCGTTTATGCCTCTGCTTACTTGAAGCGATATTATCCAGTTGAGTTTTGCTGTGCCATATTGAACGCACAGCCCATGGGTTTCTATAGCCCAGCTTCTTTGATTCGTGATGCCGTTAGGCACGGTGTTGAAGTGCGACCCGTTGATTTAGCCCATAGCTTATGGAACTGTACTCTTGAGCCTCTAGAGATAATTGATTCAAATGCTGATAGTTATGGCTTTGCTGTGCGCTTAGGTTTGCGTTTTGTCGAGGGCTTGGGGCCAACTAGTCAGGCTGCTCTAGCCGTTGCACTGCAAAGTGGTTTGTTTACTTCGGTGGAAGATGTGGTATCACGCAGCGGGCTTATGCCCAGTGATTTGAAAATGCTTGCCAAAGCCGGTGCTTTTGAATCTCTTTGCCCAGGGCGAAGACAGGCATTATGGCGTGTTCTATCTCTCTTGCGGCCGAAGAGATCAATGCCTTTGTTAGAAGCTTTAATCGCCAATGCCAGTGCCAATGTTGATGATATTGAGGTGGAAGGACGCGGCGAAATTGAAATTGATTGTCTTTACGAAGCTCCAGTAGAGCTGCCATCGATGACAGAATTGGAGGAAGTGGTGGCAGATTATCGTACGATGAATTTGTCAACTAATAAACATCCCATGGCTTTTTATCGAGACTGGGCCAAGTCCCGAACAATTCATTCTTGCCTTGCTTTGTATAACCAAGAAGATGGTGATGATGTCATTGTGGCTGGGGGGATAATTTGCCGGCAGCGCCCAGAGACTGCCAAGGGATTTGTTTTTCTTACTCTTGAAGATGAAACTGGCATGGCCAATGTCATAATTAAGCCGAAGTTGTTTGAGATTTATCGCGAGCTGGTTGTTACCGGATCATTGATTCAAGTGCATGGACTATTACAACTTGATCAAGGTGTCTGCAATGTTATTGCCCGGCATTTTGAATTATTGCCACCATTGCCATCGATGTCTTCTATGCCCTCTATGCCTGATGGTGTTTATTTACCGGCGAGAAATTTTCATTAGAAGTTTATCTGGTCGTTATCAAAACTTTTGATGGCTGCTAGTGATTCGACTGGAATGTTCAAGTATTTGAGAGCGTCTCGACCGCCTTCAAAAGTCTTTTCAATTACAGCACCTATGCCGACAAGCTCGGCTCCGCTTGAAGCTACGATAGCAACAAGAGCTTTGATAGTTCTGGCACTGGCAAGAAAATCATCGAGAATAATTACTCTATCTTCTGCTTTTAAATACTCAGGAGATACAATTAAGTCAACCACCGAACCTTTGGTGTGCGACTCTGCTCTTTCTGTGAAAGGGTTGGCTGCCATTGTCACAGGTTTGTGTTTTCTGGCAAAAACAAGAGGCAATTCTAGAATCATTGCACAGGCTAGGGCCGGGGCAATACCACTGGTTTCAGCCGTGAGTATGCGTGTAGCTTTCAAGTCTTTGAAGCGCCGGGCGAACTCTTTACCTACTTCATTCATCAAGGCCGGGTCAATCTGGTGATTCATGAATGAATCGACTTTGAGTATGCCTTTGCCCAGATATTTACCTTCTTTGAGGATCTTGTCTTTGAGCAGTTGCATAGTATTCCTTCTTTACTTGATATCGGCAGGAACTTTAGGTTCCCACGCCTCTGGCTTATAGTCAAGCTTACGGTATCTGGCCAGAGCTGCTTTGGCATCAGCAGCTTTGCCAAGGGCCATTAGCGTTAGTGTGCGATGATAATAGAAGGCTCCATCTTTATTGTTGTAATGGATGGCGCTAACTAAATCTTGATCGGCCAGTTGATATTTGCCTTGCAGATAATAGGCCAAACTTCTGGTGTCATAGGCGGTGCTAGAGCTGTGGTTGATTTTGATCGCTTGATTGCAGTCTTCTAAAGCACTGTCGATATTGCCGCTGGCCAGTTTGAACCAGGCCCGATTGTTGTAAAAAGTAGACTCTTCTTGCTTCCCTGTGGTTGAGAAAATATTCTGAAAACTACTGAAGATGCCAATCAGTCCTGTTGGCTTGGCTTCTAAAGCAATGGCTTTATCCATTTCAGTTATGGCCAAGTGATCTTCTTTCATTTTGTGGTAGATGCTGGCTTTGTTCATTAGAGCCATCCTATCTTTCGGATGCTGCTCAATTACTTTATCGATATCAGCCAAGGCTTTCTCAAAGCGACCAATTTCAACCAGGGCTCGCGCGCGATCGGCAAGCACCGAAGTATCATTTGGTTTGAAGGCATGGGCGGCGTCGAGTTTCTCAATGCCATGAAAATACTTCTTTTCCTTTAGCAAGGCGATGGCGTCCATGTGTTCAATGCAGCACTTGACGTCGCTGTTGTTATCTATTCGTTTTTGATCGATGGCAATTAGTACAGGAACTACCGCTGTCAGGGCTAAGGCTTTAGCCGGGGCTGAGCTAAAGAAGTAGGCTTTACTATTGGCTGGCTTGGTGAGCAATAGACTGGCGAACATGCCTGTGATGAAGCCACCGAGGTGGGCACCATTGTCTATATATGTACTACTTAGACCTAGCAACAGGCTGTAAAGCAAGAAAATAGCCAATAAAAGTAATTGCGGTCGGCTCAGGCGAGCGGATAATTCGGCGCGCTTAAGCCAAGAGGAGAGCATTAGGGCGCCAATGATGCCGAGATTTGCCCCAGAACAGCCGATAGAGGTTGTGATTGGGTTGGCTAACATGCTGCATAGACCACCGACCACGCCACTTAAAATGAAAATGAAGACGAAGCGCCATCTACCTAGGGCCGACTCAGCCATGGGGCCAAAACCGATTAGAGCATAAAGATTGAGTGCTAGGTGGAAGATGCCAGCATGGAGAAAGATTGACGCCAGTAGTCGCCAGTATTCTCCTCGACCAATGGTATTTGGTGCGAAATTTGCCCCAGAATTGATCAGGCTTGAACTGTCAGGATTGAGCCAGTTTAGACCCAGGGCGATTTCGGCTAAATAACCGGCCACGCAGATAGCGGCCAGGAAATAGGTGGCAGATTTAGAATGGCTTTTAGCTTCTTCGATGGTTCTTATCTCGAATTCTTTTGCTGATTCTAACTAATTAGAAGTCCGGCGATAAGAGTGATTCCCCCACTAATGGTTATTTGGCTGCTGCGATTCTGCTGCCTTATATCTGAAAGGGTTCAAATTGAACAATCAGGTAGAATGCAGTTGAACTTACTATCTGCACCTAGGACTAATTTACGGTCGCTGACAAATATGAAGATCCTGATTTCGCTTGACAGCTCTAGCAGTTCTCAAAGGGCAATTGATTTTGCTTTATCTCGACCTTGGGCTGAAGATGATGAGTTTTTGATAGTCAGTGTCGTTGACGTCGATCGTGGTGACATGAGTATGGCCAGTGCTATGACCAGCCCCAATAAAACTTTTAACTCTGAGGCAGAGCGCATTGTTAGCGAGGCCAAAGAGTTATTGCACAATTATCTGCCCCAGCATAAATTAGAGACGCGCTGCCTGAGTGGTCCGATTAAGCAGGCTATCATCGAGTGTGCTAAGAACTGGAGCGCTGACTTGATTCTGCTAGGCTCCCAGGGGCGGCAAGGGCTCAATCGCTTAGTTCTAGGTAGTGTTGCTGAAGACGTTTTGCGCGATGCACCGTGCTCGGTGCAAATTGTCAGGCGTAAATTTAGTCGCCGCGAAGACCAATCTTGAGCCTGACAAATTCGTGGTGTAGAAAAGAGGCTAAACTAGAGTTGCTTAGGCTGATGACCAAAGCGTCACTCACCAAAGACAGCTAAGAGGTATATATGCGTGTATTGATTCCCATTGACGGCTCTGAGTGTTCTAAAGCTGCTGTTGACTACATAAAAGAGAGACCATGGAAGAAGGACGATAGTTTCTTGCTGGTTCATGTGGTCGAGCCAATACCAGTCGATATTGGTATCGCTTATATCCCAGCAGCCTATACTCCTGACGACGGTGCTGCCTTTAGTCAGTCAGAAGCATTGCTGCAAGTTGTTGTCGGTGATTTGAAGAGCGTCTTGGCCAATCAAATTGATACTAAAGTAATCGCCGGACCAGCAAAGGCAGAGATTGTTGATTTAGCCCAAGAATGGAAAGCTGACTTAATTGTCATGGGCTCTCATGGCCGCAAGGGTTTCAATCGTCTTCTGCTAGGTTCAGTAACAGAAGACGTGATGAAGTCGGCGCTTTGTTCTGTCACTATCGTTAAGAGTGCGCACTGTTCAACAAGTGAGTAGGAACTTCGTGTTCAAGGGTCATAAGAGCGCTATGTTCTGGCGTTAGGCCAAGTTCTTGCTCTACAGCAGTTGTGCACTCTTTTGCATTCTCTTTTGTTTCTAAGCGCACATCTTTCAAGCCGCGTTTGCGACCGCTAATGTTTTGTGATGCGGTGATTAGCTCTTTGCCTAATACTTTCAGGGCTGACAGTACAGCGGTCAACTCTTCGCCTTTGGCTGTTAAATTGTATTCCACTCTTGGTGGCACTTCAGGGAATGTTGTGCGGTTTACTAGTTGTAGTTCGCACAACCGTCTTAGTCTTTGGCACAAGGTCTTAGCGCTGATGCCTGGGAGATCTCTAAGCATGTGCGTGGTGCGCTTTGCTCCAGCCGATAGATCAATCAAAATTTCACTAGTCCATCGAGGTGAGAGAACAGCCAAGCCAAAATCGATGGCCTCAACGTCTGACTTGTGCAGATCTGCGCTGGAAAACTTGTTACCGTTCATCTCTCTCTCCTCAATGCCAATACAATCACGGCAATAACCCATGGAACCTCCTTTATAATCGCCAATTCTTACCGAGAGGGCATCATCATCTATGCCGATTTTTTGTCAGCCTTGAAGTCATCCTTAAGGATGATTACTCCAGTTAACCACTCTTAATCGCTGAATGACAGGCACTCTTGGGCGATTATCAACTCTTCGTTGGCGGCAATTGCAAAAATTTTACAAGTCGAATTTTGCTTTGATATCAAACCATTCGCCCCAGGTTTTTGGTTGATAGTGCTATCGATTTCGAGACCAAGTAAATTGCCCGGAGGTAAAATGGCCGCGCGGGTTATCTGGTCGTGAAAACCTATGCCTCCAGTGAAGGCAATGGCGTCCAATCGAGTAAAGTTGGTGCTCATGGCTGCGATTGCTTTGGCAATTGAGAGTGAAAACATTTGATGGGCCAGCTTGGCTTGATTATTGCCGCTGGCAATAGCCTTATGAATTTCCTGCATGTCGCTGCTCAAATTAGAAATACCGAGCATGCCAGATTGTTTATTCATGGCAAAATCAATTTCATTCAGTGAGAGCTTCTCATTCTTTAGCAGATAAATAATTATGGCCGGATCAATGGCACCGCATCTAGTGCCCATCATAACGCCGTCAAGCGGACTGAAGCCCATTGTTATGTCGATGCTCTTTCCCTCTACTATTGCGCATACCGAAGAACCGCCACCCAAATGACAGCTGATCATATTTAAATCAGTTAGGTTTTTGTCTAGTTGACGAGCCACTTCCGCGCTGCAAAACTTATGAGAAATGCCATGAAAACCGTATTTTCTGATTGAGTATTTTTGCCACTCCAGAGGCAGTGGATACAAATAATGGGCTTGATCTATTGTGTTGTGAAAAGCAGTGTCAAATACCAGTATTTGTTTAGCGTTGGGGAAAAGTTTAAGGCTGGCTTCCACACCGGCAATGGCCGGCGGATTGTGCAGCGGTGCTAATTGGTTCAGTTGACTGAGGCTGTTGAGAACGTCTTGGTTGGCAATCAAACTTTTTTGGAATTGGCTGCCACCATAAACGATACGGTGGCCTACCAGGTTAAATTGTTCGGCTGCCACTGGACTTTTGGCAATCAACGTTGCGATTGCTTCGAGTCGCTTATCTTGTTTGTCTGCTGCAATATCGGCCTGGTCTCGATAGACGACTTCAAGCTTTTCCCCGACTCTTTTGAAAACTGCAATTTTTTCACTCTGAGAGCCTGAATTGAGCACCAAAATGTTATCCACTAAAATTTCCTTGAAAGCTTGAACTTTATCGCTTGTCGCTACGTATTAGATAATAGGTGGCCGTTCGGGGGAGTGGTCACCGACCTTTCATGTTACTTCAAATTAGTGCTTCAAATTAGTGTTTCTGTCTAGTGCTTTAGTTTAGAGATTTAGTTTAGAGCCTGAGTTTTGGAGCTTTAGTCTAGGGGACTTCACTGGGGCTGAATTCTTGAACACAGTAAATCTTGTTAGGCATGACTATTGCCATGCCTACACCGACGACGGCGGCGTCAGGATTGAGAATATTGCCGCGGTGATTATGGGGATCCCCCGCTGGCTCTGCCATCATTTCAGCCTGTGCTCCTTTGATCATGTCCTTCCAGCTCAGGGGGCCATAGTTTACAGAGATATTTTCGAAGACAAGGCAGTTTAAACCAGCCATCCTTGCCCTCATGTGAGGTGTGTTGCCGCTGGGGTCGGTATGGTCGAAGAAATTGCGGGTGGCCATGTCCTGGGCAAATTTCCGGGCTACTTGACTCAAACTTGAGCTCTGTCGTAGTTTTTGTTGTCCGAATTTTTGCCTGTCATTATTGATTAGTTCAAACATATAGCTCTCTAAACCTGCCATTGACTCGTTGCTGACAGTGCTTTTCTTGATATCACGGGCGGCCCTATAGCTAGAGGAATACATGCCATTGCCGTCCGAGCGTGAATTGCTGGTGACATCGACATCTTGAGATTCAGAACCAGAGCCCGAACCAGAACTAGAACTTGAATTAGCGCTGGCGCTCCTGTTTGTCCTCGGCGCAAACATGGTGTGGGGTTGCAGCAGAAAGACTCGGCCGTTCTCTTGACGTGCCACTACAGCTTTAACCTCTCCGCCTGGCATATTATCGAGAATACGGTCTGCATCTCGGGCGCTGGTAATAACTCGACCGTTGATTGACAACAGTACATCGCCAACTTGTAACTTCAGATCGTCGCCGAGGCCGTATCCAGTTAGTCCTGTGACATAAGTTCCTTTGGGGTTGGCTCCGTTCACGGCGGCGCAGGCTGGCACTCCCCAGATTTTGAGAACCTCAGAATTTTCTTGCTTTTGGGAGAGGCTGTAGACCCAGCTTCTTTTGACCGCTGCTGGTGCTGCCTGGCTTGGCAAGGCTAAGCTAGCGACTAGAAGCAGGCTGCTGACAAGGGGGCCAGCCATGAAATTGAGAACCTTAAAATTGCAAGCTGCAACTAACCCAAATGTCATAAAATCCCTCGTCATACCTCTTTATGCCCAGGTTTATGCCCAGGCTTTTGCATAGCCTCAACTAAAAAAGCTATTTTTTTGACTGTTGTAAAGTGAGCCAATCTTGCATCAACCTTTAGGTTTCGATACTTGGTAAATTCTCTGGTTACAATTAATTTTCTAAATCTGATTCTAATCCTGACCAAAGAGGCCGTATGGACACAGTTAAGGAAGGCAAAGTGACTGGTAAAAGTGAGCAACTGACCGCCGCCATCGAGCGCATCAAGAAAGGTGGAGCTCCGAAGTATCACCATAAACTGAAAGAAGACAAAAAGCTCTTCGTGCGCGACCGGTTGCGCCTACTGCTCGACCCTGGTTTCGAAATAGAAGATGCTCGTTTTGCTAATAATACTCAGCATGACCTTCCGGCTGACGGGGTTGTTACCGGTGTTGGCCAGATCGAAGGCAAGACTGTTTGCTTTATGGCCAATGATTCCACCATTAAGGCTGGCTCATGGGGCTGGCGCACAGTAGAGAAAATCATTCGCATTCAAGAGACCGCAGGCAAGTTGAAAGTGCCAATGCTCTATCTCGTAGATAGCGCCGGTGCGCGAATTACTGATCAAATTGAGATGTTCCCCGGTCGCCGTGGCGCTGGGCGCATTTTCTACAATCAAGTAGAAATGTCTGGTTATGTGCCTCAGATTTGTTTGTTGTTCGGGCCATCCGCTGCTGGTGGGGCTTATATTCCTGCTTTCTGCGACATTGTCATCATGAATGACGGCAATGCTTCAATGTATCTTGGCTCTCCTCGTATGGCTGAAATGGTCATTGGCGAGAAGGTAACTTTAGAAGAAATGGGTGGTGCAAAAATGCACTGCTCAGTGAGCGGCTGTGGTGACGTTTTAGTCAAGTCCGAAGAGGAAGCAATTCAACTGTGCAAAGACTACCTGCGCTATATGCCAGTCAATTGCGATCAGAAAGTGCCCGCTTTGGCAGCCCATGAGCCTAAAGTCTTTGAGAAAAATATCGAAGAAGTAATTCCTGAAAAGGAGAATATTCCTTTTGATATGCATCTAGTGATTGAGCGTCTAATTGATGCCGATTCATTCTTTGAAATTAAGAAGCTTTTTGCACCCGAATTGATTACAGGTTTCGGTCGCATTGGTGGTCGCGCTGTTGGAATTGTCGCCAATCAACCACGAGTAAAGGGCGGAGCGCTCTTTGTTGATTCAGCAGACAAAGCTTCTCGCTTCGTTTGGCTCTGTGATGCTTTCAATATTCCATTGCTGTTTTTGGCTGACGTGCCGGGCTTCATGATTGGCTCCAAAGTTGAACGCGATGGTATCATCCGCGCTGGCGCCAAAATGGTTGGTGCTGTCTCTGCTGCAACTGTACCGAAAATTTCGGTTGTGGTTAGAAAAGCCTACGGTGCTGGATTGTATGCCATGTGTGGACCAGCCTTTGAGCCAGATGCTTGTTTGGCCTTGCCCACTGCCTGGATTGCCGTAATGGGACCTGAAGCTGCTGTTAATGCTGTTTACTTCAACAAGATTCAAGAACAGCCTGAAGCTGAGCGTGCTGCTTATGTAGAAAATCTGCGCAATGAGTATCGTCAAGACGTCGATCTTTATAAGCTCGCGGCCGAGATGGTAGTTGATGATATTGTTCAGCCTTTGGCTTTGCGTCAAGAGTTGATTAATCGCTTCAACGCTTATTCTTCGAAGCAATTCTCTGGCTTTAAAAAGAAACGCAGCGTTTTGCCTGTTTAGATACTGGCATTAGTGTCTCAAACTGAGAGATTCGACGATACCCATTTTTTGTCACTTGGGAGTAGCACAAGAGAGCTCAAGCCCGGCGACATAGTTGGTGGCGCCTACATACTCAAGTCTTTGCTGGGTCATGGTGGCATGGGCTATGTCTTCCTTGCCGAGCATAACATCATCAAAAGAGACTATGCACTTAAGATCATTCGACCAGACAAGATGGATGATTTTAGCTGGCAGCGCTTTGAGATTGAAGGTCGAGTTATTGCCAAGCTTGATCACCCTAATATAGTCAAAATCTACAACATGGGTATCGACCAGGGTAAGTGCCCTTACTATGTTATGGATCTCCTTACAGGCCGCTCTCTTTCAAATTACATAGATGACGATGATGGATTAACCTTCGAGCATTGTTTGGATATTTTTCGTCAGGTTGCTGAGGGCCTTTCTTATGCTCATAGAAAGGGTATTGTTCATCGCGACGTTAAGCCAGCCAATATCATCGTGCTCAAAGAAGAGAATGATAAGTTTGCTTTTCAGGCTAAAGTAGTCGACTTTGGACTAGCCAAAGTGATAAACCCCGCAGCTGGCCAAGCAATTACTGCTAAAGGGCAGGTTTTTGGCTCACCCCATTATATGAGTCCAGAGCAATGCCAGGGGCAGGCGGTTGATCATCGCTCTGATATTTACTCTTTGGGCTGTGCGTTGTTTGAAAGTATTGCTGGCGATCCACCTTTTAGAGGTGCTAGTGCCATCGAAATTATGTTGATGCACACGGAAGTGGCCATGCCTAAACTTGCCGATCGCTTCAGTGAGGGCCCAGCCACTGCTGTTGATTCGTTGATTGCAAGAATGACAGCAAAAGAGCCAGGAGATCGCTATCAATCTATGGATGAAGTGGCTGCTGCTATAGCCCGGTTGCAAAAACGGGCACCATTGCTTTCTCTAAACCTACAAGAGCGAGAAAATGCTGCTAAAGCTACCGGAGAAACCGATAGTAGTTTAGTGCAGTCTTCTACTCTTCTCTCTAGAGTTGGAACTAAGTGGCTTGTTGCTGGCTCAATTCTTGTGGCTGCTTCTCTTCTAGCCGGAGGCGCCTATTTCTATCGTACTAGTGTTAAAGATCAACCTAAGGCTGCTCCGCCATCAGATATGGTGACCATCTTAGAGTTTGGACCAATCAAGTCACACTCTCTAGGGAATAGCGGTTATAAAGAGATTGTCTTTCCTAATGTCGCTATTGGTTCCGTCGCCTATAGTGGTGGCGCTAAGCCCTGGCCAGCGACTGGTGTGGTTCGCGTCAAAGACAGCGTCTCTGTCGCATTACTTCTTGATGAAAACGAAGTACCGCTTACCTTCGAAGCTCCTCAAGTATTAGAGCAAATTGGCAAGGATGAGTTTCAAAGTTTGTATCTTAAAGCCAAGAACAGTCTTGCCAAAATTGGTGGTGTCGATGGCCATGGCCCCGCCCTCGATTTAGATGGCTTGCCTCGACGGGAGAGAATTGCTCATTCGCAAAAGCAGTTGATAGAAATACTGAAAATAGTTTCCAATTGGCCTCGCCTAGTCAATCTTACTCTTGATGGTTTTGCTCCGAATGATCAGGTATTTCAGTTGCTAGATAGAATACCTCAATTGCGAGCACTAACTCTTAAGAGAGCGAATTTCAGCATGAAAGAGCTGATTTCCTGCCAGCTTTTCAATAAATTGTCGACATTTTGCATTGAAGAGCCTGTCGATAGTTTTGTTGACCCACTGCTCTTAAGGCTCTCTCAATGTCGAGAATTGTCTGGTATCGAGCTTGATAGTGTTGATTTCTTGCCGGCCTCTCTCAGTCAATTAAAACGTTGCCCTAAGCTGACCGCACTTAATTTAAACAAGACCGATATTTCGGACGAAGTAATCAAGATAATTTCTCAGTGGAAGAACCTTTCGACTTTTAGATCTGAAGGTAAACGTCTGAGTGAAAGCCAGATTGCTACTTTGGCCAAGTGTAAGAATCTTCGTGTCATTCTATCGGCCAAGAACTACTCTGATCAGACCGATAAAGAAGGGCGCGATCTTTTAAGTATTTATCGCGCTAAATTTCCGACCATCATGTTTGAGTGAATCGATGCTTTATGAGCTTCTATAATTGATGTATGGATCAAGCTGATGTGAATGTACCAGAGTGGAAACAGCCAGAGCTAAAGGTTTCTGACCCAGAGCTAGTGGTTGAGCCCGATGGCACCTCTGGCGCTTTGACGACTAGCGGTGATTGTGCCGATGCGCTCGGCCAGATTGTTGTAGAGACTCGCGCGGCAGCGATTCCACGAAATCAGGAAATTACGCAGATATCAGGGGTTTCGGCTTTTTCTGCTTATATGCTTGAAAATGAAAGCCAGTTTTACTGGCTTTGCGCTTCGGCTTTGCTGACTATTCTTGGTATCTGGTTTCATAATATCCATGGCATCCTAATTTGGTCTTCGCCACTGTTTAGCTTCTTGTGTTTTGCCATCAGTCTATTTGCTCCGCTCTTTTGTATTTCAATACTATTTTGCCAGCCAAATAAAATTGAAAGGCCATTGCTAACCATAGTGTCTTTTATTGGTCTTCTATTTTGGAACCAAGTAGTGACAATCAGTTGTTTGATGTTAATGCCTTTTCGTTTTAAGAATGCCAGCCGTTCTTTAGGAATTGCGGCTTTGTCGGGGCTGCAGATTGGGGTATTCTTTCTCTATCCGCTTCTAGGTGGTCCAATTACGGTGCAAGATGAATTGCATACGGCTGGTTACAATCTTAGGCTCTGCCAAGTTAAGACCATACTGGATAGACGCTCGACCTTAACTTTAGAAGAAGATATTCCGGTGGGGCCATTTCTCACTTTCGGCAAAGTGCATTGGCGTATGATTGACACGCGGGCGCCAAAATCTGCTGTAATTCTGCCTGTAGACGCAACCCATGTGGCAGTATTGATCAATCGCTTTTCCAACTACCACCGCACTGTGGTGGATTTGACCGTGAAGAATCTACCAATTTATGTTGAGAATATTCCAGCGGAACGGTAGGCAAATTTAGCCATAGGCTTGTTGAAAGCAGTCGACAAAGATTCTTTTTGAATTCTACTGTCACAACTTTGCAATGTCACATGAAGTTAAATGTTAGTGCCAGAGCTATGTTGTTTCGTCTAGGAAAATTGAGCACGTGTTTACCAATTCAAATAGAGGCGTCATCAATGAAGCCGATTAAATCGATCGCAGAGCTTGCCAGTGTGCAGACCAGAACTAGTGCTTTACCTCTAGAGGAGCTGCTCTATCGAGCAAGCGCGCTCGATTTGGCTCTTGAGCAAGGGAAAATAAAATCTATTCGTTTGATCACTCAGCCAATAGAGTTTTCGGAAGAACCCACTTTTTTGGTAACATCAGAGGCCGAGTTGGTATTTACAGGCGTTTATCAAGTCGAACAAGACGAAGTATCGATAGCGATGGAGCTTCATCCCGGCCAAATGGGTGGGTTCGACGTTAAGTTGACTATGGTGATGCTTCGATTTCGTAGCTTCTTGTCGTCCAAGCTCGGAATTCAAAATGCGCTACCAAGTTCAGAATATAGTTCAATTGACTTTGCACCGTCCGTCAGCGAGCCATTACCAGCGGTGCCTAATCAAATTAGCTGTCGGCAACAAAACTAGTATGACAAACGAGGAAGGGCATTTAATAAGCCCTTCCCGCCGATTTCGTTTCTTACTTTTGATATGCTGTCTTTTTTCTACTCGTCCCAATGTTTGCCGCTTCTCTTCAAACATAGCTTGACCACGGAGCTTCGGATTTAGTGGCTGGTCTTAAGGACCTTGTACATTGTCTCCAGGCTGACCTTTGGGTGGATTGGTACCGGCATCGGTTCCTCCCTCTGGACCACTCGGAACTAATCTCGAATTTCCTGGCTTTGCTGCTGCTGGGTATTCGCCTACAGGCGGGGTAGTGCCATCGGCCTGCAACTTAGCGGTTGCTTCGGCCTCTGCGTGATGACCACTGCCGTCTCTTGTCGCTTCGGCAACTCCAGCTTCTGTGTGAATATCAGACATGTTTGTTACTCCACAAGGGTTAATGAAAGTATTATGAGTCTTGTGGCATAAAGAAAATGTGACAACATTGGTTCTATCTTATGAGAGCCATTTCGACGCATAAGTGTAAAGGATCTGTCTTGTATAAGGTGCCATTATTCATTGTCGCCATTGCTTTAGTCAGTGGCTGCTCAATACCTTCCATAAGTGGCGAAAAGACCTATGAAAGAGAAGTAATGGTATGTTCGAACTTTATCTGGCAGCATACCTTTATCTACTGTAAGGAAGGCGACCTCCTTTTGATCAAAGCAGATAGGGGTGCTTGGCAGACTCGTTTTGGTCTGAGTGGCGCGTCCGGTGTCCCCAATACTCTCAGTGACAAAAGCTTCTTGTTCCCGGGTGTAACTAAGGCAGCCATGATTGGTCGACTTGGAGAGAAGATTTTTTTTGTCGGTTCTAAATGCAGCCACAAGGTCAGCAAAGATGAGGAGGGCGAGCTAAGGCTATCGTGCAATCTATGTCCAGGGCAAAATGATCAAGAGAATGATTTCAATGTCAGCGATGGATCAATAAAGGCTATGGTTACTGTCTTGCGTTCATCTTCTGATAGTGATTCGCCCCTCAAACCTTAGATGATAAAGGTGTCGGTTGAGAAACGTTAAGCTCAAATATCAAGGCTTTCTTTTAGTGGCGGTGCCGCTATTGTTTGAGTTGTTCTTTGTATCTACTCTTGTTATTTTGGCACTCAAGTTACAGGCTGAAATATCTACAGTCATTGAATCTCGAAAGGTTCTAACCTTAATAAGCCAAACAGAGAAAAACTTGTTTGCTTTGATTGAATGCCAAACTCACTTAGGTTCAAGTGATAATGCCTATAACCAATTACAGCTAAAGCGTAACAGGGCCGAATTGAATGCCAGCGCCCCTGAGTTGATAAAGGCTATTTCGAAGCGTTACAGCCCTGAGACCGCCAAAGAATTTAGTGATTTGATTGATCTTTTTGAAGAGCGGGCAAAGGCATTGAGAACTTCTGTATCTTCTAGAGGATTGCTTAGCTTCTTTTCTGGTACAAATTCTGAGTATGAAAATTTTATTGTTGTTGTGCGACAAATTACCCAAAGTTTAGGTCAATTATCCGTAAACGAGAACCAATTTGTTGTGCGGGCTTCTCTGCAGGAGAACCAAGCCCGGACATATTTCGTGCAAGCCATAGTAATTGGTCTAGCTTCTAATGTGGCAGTAGCAATTTTGATGGCCTATCTCTTTAGCACTCAAACCGTAAAAGCTATCAATCAACTAAAAGTGAATACTGAGCTATTTGCCATGGGTAAACCACTGCCACAGCCATTGAACGATAAAACTGAGCTTGGTGAGCTAGATCGCGCTATTCATCGCATGGCCGCCCTTGTTGAAGAGTCTTCGCAGAGAGAGCGAGACATGATTGAGAAGGCTGTTGATGTAATTTGTTCAATAGACAAGAAGGGTAGAATTCTCACGATGAGCTCAGCCAGTACTAATGCTTGGCTGATAAATGCTGAAGAGCTTATTGGTGCACAAATCACCACGCTGACTGAGCGTAAAGATTTGACTAAAATTGCCGATGAAAATTTCACATGGGAGACCGAATTGACCCGGGCTGATGACTCTAAGATTCATACGACTTGGTCGGTTAGACGCGATAGAAGCAACGGTGTTTTATTTTGCGTGGTGCGAGATACGACATTAATGAAACAAGCCCAGGAGCTTAAGCAGCAGTTCTCATCGATGATTAGTCATGATTTGCGCACTCCGCTCGCCTCTTTATCAAATTTGATAGATATGACACTCACTGGGGTTTATGGCCCCGTTAGCGATAAGCTTTCAGATCGTCTAGCTAAGTCGCAAAGAAACTTGGCTAGGCTGATAGCTTTGATCAATGAGCTTCTTGAGATTGAGAGCTTTGAATCTGGTGCCATGGAGTTGACTTTAGCTGCGGTGCCAGTCAAATCTATATTCGACCAGGCTGTTAGTTCTGTTGATTCCTTTGCCTCAAAAAATCAGATCACCCTTCAGTCAATGCCTGGAAATTTTATGGTGAATGGTGATGAGAAGAGGCTGATTCAGGTTCTTGTGAATTTGCTTTCTAACTCAATAAAGTTTTCCGCTGAAGGTACAACGATCAAACTTGAGGCAGTGGCACTGCCTAAGCTCATTCAGATCAGGGTCGAAGACCAGGGCGTAGGTATACCCCAAGATAAGTTACCATTTGTATTTGAGCGCTTTAATTCTGCCAGCGACAACCAGATAAGCAAGCTCAAGAGTACAGGCTTAGGTCTATATATATGTAAGTCAATAATCGAATTGCATGGGGGTCAGATAGGCGTGGTTAGTGAGGTTGATGTGGGTACCACTATATGGATGAATTTGCCGCGAGCTGCTGAAAGTTAGTAAATTGGCTTCAGCGGTTTCTATTCTAGTGATAGTCTGTATCCTAGACCTGGCACTGTTTGTATGATTTTAGGTAAGCCAGGAACGTCAGTAGCTCGACGAATTCGGGCTATACAAGTTCTTACGTTTTCTGCTGAAACTGCAGCCGATGCCGGCCATATACTTTTAATCAGAACTTCAGAGCTGATCACTTGTTCTGGGTGCCGCATTAGGTGCTCTAAAATTGAAAATTCTTTGCGATATAGATGCACTATATTGCCAGCAACCCTTAAGGTGTGTGAACTAGTGTCTAATGCGAAATGTTGATAAGTAAGAACTTCTTCGATTTTTTGACGGCTTCTACGTGTCAGTGCATGTAGTCTAGCTGTAAGTTCTCGAAGATCAAAAGGTTTGGTCATATAGTCGTCGGCGCCGTATTCTAGACCGGTGACTTTATCATTTATAGTTTGTCGGCCTGTTAGTAGCAGAATCATTGAATCAATGGATTGGGCTCTTATGTATTGACATAAGTCAAAGCCGGACATCTTGCCAGGTAAACCAACGTCTAAAATTATGACGTCATAACAGTTAAACTCAAGAAGAGACTTAGCATCTTCGGCATCAAGCGCATGGTCTGCCGTGTGACCCTCGTGTTCAAGCCAATCTACAACACCTTCGGCCATTGAGGCATCATCATCAACTATAAGAATTTTTGCCATGACCACATTATCTGATTGCTCTGAGTGACATACCTCGGGTAAAGTTGTTTCAAACCTCAAGTTTGACAAGTCATCAACTTTTTTATCTTTTGTTTGTGGCTACTAGTTTGGCACTGTAGCACTTGGTATTGACATGTAGAAGGCGCAGTATGTTAGCCTTTTAGTCTAATGATGCCAACAGATTCTTCGCTCTCAACCAAGTGATCGGAAACTTGGCTTTATTTCAGTAAGGGAGGCTATCTATGTCCAGTTCGAGAAGCTGCCTCCAGTATGGAGCTATTATTGTTTTTCTGGCGGCAGCGTCAGGGCTAGTTAATGGCGAGCCGTTAAATGCACAGCCTACAACTGTGGATGCCACAAGTGTTTCGTTTGCAAAAACTGGTCCTAAATCTAGTCAGGCCAGGTCACTCACCATAAAGGCTATTGATCTCATAAGATTGATGCATTTTGAGCAAGCAATTCCGTTGCTTAACAAGGCTATGGCTATAGAGCCTACAAACGCTTGGATTTATTTCTATCGCGGTGAGGCAATTAGCAAGAGTTCTGGGGAATCGGGCGACATCAGTTTGGCAGCTGCCGACTATGAAGCAGCAATTAAACGTAATCCAGCTTTGGAAGAGCCCTATTGTTCATTGGCTATGCTGTACTCTGAGTCTGATAACAATGACATGGCCTTTAAAACTCTGGCACGTATGCCGAAGACGCCTGTTCAGAGTAAGGTTGTTCATCGCGCTCTAGCTGAGATTTATGCCGGTGCCGAAAATTATGACAAGGCAATTGCTGAGTTTACCTGGCTGCTTAAAGGTGAGCCGCAAAGAGAAGACCTCTTGCGCAAAAGAGGGGCATGTTTTGCTGCGTCAAAGAAATATCAACAAGCCATTACCGATTACACTGCTCTGCTTGCAATTAATCGCTATGAGACTGGCTGTATGCGTTTGCGCGCCTCAGCTTATGAACGGCTTGGTCGATGGGCAGATGCTGCTGCTGATTACCAGCGGATTATCGAGATTGAACCGAAAAATGATACCGGCTATAAATTGCACGCAGAGACTATGATTCGTCTCAATCGTTTGCCCGAGGCTATAAGCGACTACACAAAGATTTTGAAATTTGCACCGGATGACACAGACGCTATGACTTGCCGGGGAGAAGCATATTTGAGGCTTGGGGAAAAGGTAAAGGCCATGAAGGATTTTTCTGCAGCCATTGCTGAAGAGCCAGATTCGGCGAAGAAAGCTTATTTATTGCGGGCTAAGTGTTACCAGGCTAGCGGCAATATTTCTGCCGCCCAGGCTGATCTTGCTAAAGCTAAGCGACTTTCAAGCATGTAGCTATTCAGTGGTTTCGGTATGAAATCGTATTGCTGCGTACCTGGGTTAAGCCTGGCCAATCTCGGGTAAGTCATATAAAGGCTTTACTCTGATGTGATTGAGCTGGAGAGTCTTTTGAATCGGAAAGTGTTTCTGGCTGACAAAGATGCTGGTCTGACCGACCTAATCAAGAGTATTTTGTCCAGAAAAGGCTTTGTGGTTTCTACTTTTGAGTCTGGCGCTGAGTTGATTGAAGCGATAGGCAGCGTTTCTTGCGAACTAGTAATCATTGGTGATGAGCTTCAAGATATCGATGGCTTAGGTCTGGCACAGAAAGTCAGACAGATTTCGAAGAAAGTCAAAATGGTATTGGTTAGAAGCGCACTTCTTCCTCCAGATATCTACAACAATTTGACGCGCACTCTAAAGGTTTCATGGGTGGCATATCGGCCCATAGTTGCTGAGGTCTTTCAAGCACAAGTAGAGTTGCTGCTGGCTGCGCCTAATGAGAATGAAACTAGAAGTAAGGATGAGGCCGGTCCTACTTGGCGGCAAAAATTGGTCTTCGAGTATATTCAGGGATTTCCTTACAAGTTAGAGAAACTTACGGCACTTTGTTCTGTGCACACAGAAAAGTGGAGTCTACCTGAACTCAATGATGCTAGACGGCTAGCTCATAACTGTAAGGGCACAGCCGGCTCTTTTGAGTTAGCCGGTCTGGCCGAGAGTGCTCGTAGATTAGAAGATCAGTTGTTGGTGCACATAAATTCTCCCTCTGATTGGATGCCAGAGTCGGCTCAGTTGTTAGTCAATTTGGTTGCTGATATGAGTCGAGAATCAAGAAGACTTTACGTTGATTCTGTTACTACTAGTTTGCTTAAGAATGAAGCTAAAGTTGAAAGTAGTCATGACAGTTCAATAGAGTCAGATTTTGGATCGACTGAAATTGAGTCAAAGCTAGAGTCTAAATTCGAGTCTAAGACTCAGATTTCACTTGCGTCGCGGCCAGTCATAGAAGCCGCTTTTTTAACCGGTTCATCATCATCTTCTTCTTCTTCTTCTTCTTCTTCTTCTTTTGACGATGATCCCGATCGCGATGACTTTTCTGGTATTAGAATACTAGTGGTGTCAGAGGAAGAGCATCAATCTTCTAGAAAAGCCTTGCAAGGCCTTGCGGTGAAATTAATTCGCGAGCCAGATCACGATCGAGCAGTAAGTCTGGCGAAGAATAGTATGCTCGATGCCGCTTTGATAGAGCTTCAGAGCGACAAGAAGAAAACTGGGCTTGACTTAGCCCGACGGCTGAGAGTTTTGCCTGGTAAGGACAACTTACCAGTCGGTTTTATTACTGACAGCATGATCAAAGAAGAACTCGGTAGCGCTACACATGCCGGGATGTCATTGAGTTTGGCTAGTCCTATTAAGGAGAAGAAGCTTGATGAGGCCATAGAATATCTGGTGGCGGCAAGGCATGGTGGTCGCTCAAGAATTTTGGTAATTGACGATGACGAAGATTTTGCCGATATTGTACGCAATATTCTCGGTCGAGAAGGCATGCTGGTAAAGACTCTCCATGAAACATCTAACTTAATTCAAACAATTCATGATTTCCAGCCCGAGCTAATTTTGCTTGATATTGTCATGCCAGATGTTAGTGGTGTCGATATCTGTCAGTTGTTGCGAGCGCACCCGTCGTTTCGCGATATACCTATCATTTTTCTTACCGCTCAAACTGGCTTGCAGACAAGGCTCAAGGCTTTTGCTAGTGGTGGTGATGATTATTTGCCAAAACCTGTTGCTGCTCCAGAGCTTCTCATGCGCGTAAAAGTTAAGCTAGAGCGAGCCCGTATGCTGAGTGAAAGAGCCGATCGCGATGGACTAACAGGTCTGCTTATGCGCAGAGCTTTCAACGAACAGGTAAATGCCTTTATTTCTGAGGCAAAGAGGCACCAGTTTTTGTTCACTTTGGCCATTATTGATTTAGATCATTTCAAGAGCATCAACGATACTTATGGCCATCTAGCCGGTGACCGAGTATTGATGCACCTTGGTCAACTTCTCAAATGTCGCTTTCGTAGTGAAGATGTAAGAGGACGCTGGGGAGGAGAAGAGTTTGTTTTGGTGTTTAAGCATTTGGATAAAGACGTCAGTAAGTCTGCTTTAGAGAGAACCATGGACGAGTTACGCTCTCATACTTTCGCTGGTGATGAAGGTCAGAGCTTTAATGTCAGTTTTAGCTCAGGCTTGGCCACTTATCCACGTGAGGGAGAGACCATTCAGGCTCTGTTAAAATCGGCTGATAGCAGGCTTTATAAATCTAAAATGAATGGTCGAGCCCTGGTAACAGCAGAGTAAAATATCATTTTGTCTCGTGAGTTAATGTATTAATGACAAGATTGTTGATAGTAGATGATGATGAGTCGATGCTCGAATCAATTATTGATTGGATAGACTTCAAAAGACCAGATGCTCATTATGACTCGGCCTCCAATGGTCTAGAAGCTTTAGAGCTGCTCAGAAACGGTCAATATAATGTAGTAGTTTGCGATTGGGAAATGCCTGAGCTCGATGGACCAGGACTTTTCTCAAGGATGGTTGAGCTTGGTTTCAATATTCCCTTCATTCTACTAACTGGAAATGTCGAGCCGTTTAATATCGCCAAGATTACAGCTCTCGGTATAAAGCTCTATATGCCGAAGCCATTCAAGTTGACAGAACTAGATTTGCTAATCGACCAAGCTATATCCGAGGTTGTGTCTTAGGTCATCTATTCGTTTCTCCAGTCTGTTTTTGTTTGGCTTTTCTCTTTAGTGTTTTTGTGTCAATGGTGGTCTTCCCATTGATCATACTTTTGTAAGCTACCTCTGGCTAATATGAGCCAGTTGAGAGCAGCGCTTACGAGGTATTTGAAGATGTTTACTGTATCGGCCACCACTAAAGGCTTTGAGCTCGTACCAGATGGTAAAGTCTCCAAAAATCCTTCTGGATGTTACCAAAGTAGAGTGCGAGTGTTTCGCGGTGCAGCCGATACCGAATCGATTGTGCGTGCTCTTTTGAGCAAATTCAATTACTGCTATAGAGAAGATAGCACTGGTGGATTTGTTGCATACAAGACTTCAGTAGCAAACAATGCCGCCACCAAAACCGCTATTCAGATTATTTGCGTTGGCGAAAATCTAACTGAAGTAAACATCACTGGCTCAATCTCTTCTGGCAGTCAGCTAATGAGTTTTGTCTGTAAGAAAAGCGTCAGCGAGCTAGTCTCAGCTATTGAATCATCGTCTAGCCAATGTATGGTGCCATTAAACGTCATGACACCCGTTTTCGGTTGGGCACACTCTTCAGTCTAGTTTTCCAAAGGTTTCTATACATCAAAATGAGAGAGCGTCGATGAATACTCAGATTCTTCATAACTATGTATGTGCCTTGAGCGAAAATCAAGCTGGACCAGTGCAGCTTACTGGTGACGAAGCGGCCAAGCTTAAGAGTCTACTGAGAAGTATTGATGAACAAAAACGGTCTGAGGCCATGCGCCTTCCTTGGGAGCGACGAGAAACTGGTTCTAAGAGATTTGACCCCATCGCCTTAAATATTGGTCTTCCTCCGCGCGCATAAAACGAGAACAATAATGCCAAGATTCAATCGCTGTTTTCTAATTACTCTTATTGCTTTTGCCTGGCTCTGCTGCCAGGCGCCTTGCTATGCGCAATATCCTGCTAATAGTTTGGCTGAATATGAGAACCTATACAACAGGAAGAATAACATCACCTCGTCACCTCCTGGTTCTTCGGCAAATGGGGTGTTCAATCTTGGCTCTTTACTTGGCACGCTCAGTCAATTTCCACTGACGCAAGGTTTGAGTTTACCAGGTTTCAATCTGTCGCTTATCGACGCACAGCTCTTCACAACGGCATTAAAAACTGTTGCTCCTTCTCTTAATGGAAGCACTTTAACTCCTCTTGATGCTATGCAAACTTTATACGCTTCAGCGCGAACCACTGCGCTCAAAATGAATTCTCCAATACCTGTTGCTGAGCAGGCCAAGGTGGCCCAGTTGTCTCAAGCTATTTCATTAGGAAATGCGGCCGGTGATTTGAACAAAGAACAAGCTGTTAGTGCAATTAACAACCTGAAAGGTGCCCTCAAGAATTTTACAGTAAACCCCAGTTCGATCTGGGTAAAACTGCACGATCGTCTCTTTATTCCTATTGCGATACTTCTTTTGCTACCAGGTGCGGTGATCTCTCAGGCCAGAGCTGTAGCTGCTGCTGGCAACAGTGTAATTACTGATACTGGCACTCTTTCGAGTGGGGCGATACATCCGTTCGATGGTATTTTACGCGCCATTGTTGCTGTGTTTTTGATTGCGAGCAATAGTTTAGTAATCAATTACGGTATTGATGTGTCTAATGCCATTGGTGCTACCTTAGCCAGTCAGTACAAAGCTGTATCGGGCGAGGATATGTACGAGAAGGCCGTTCAGGCTCAGCTGAAGGCCTTTCCGGTTCGGCAAGAACCAGAGAATGCTGGCGCTGGTATCCAACCAAGTTCGTGGGTAACAACTCCAACGAAATCGGTCTCTTCGTTCGAGAATAATTTCATTAGTGTCAACAAGACTGTAGATCCTATTACTGGTGCCACCACTACGGACCCATCTCGCGTCGATGAAGCAATGCCAATCGCCGCTGCTGGAGCTCGTCTATTGAGCTTTGGTGCTAATTCAGCTCTGCTTACTGCCTGGAATGTGCTTTCTGCTTTTCAATTTGCTTTCCTAGTGTATCTCTACTTGATGGGCCCGATTGCAGCTGCTATGTGGGTTTACCCCTTTGCTCAACTGCGTAGCGCCTTTGGCTCTTGGGTTGATGGCGTACTTACCTTGTGCTTCTGGACTCTGTTCTGGAATACCAGCGTGATGCTAATGGCTGCTTTTGTAGATAATCAAGGTACCGGCACCACTATGATGACCGCGCTCAATTTCCTCACAGTGTCTTCTGTCAAATTCTCGTTTGATTTTACTGGCCTGGTCAAAGCGGCGGCATCACAAGCGGGGCAGAAGGCTACTGAAGCGCTACAGGGTAAAGATCAAGGTAAGCAGGATAGTCAAGGCAATCAGGCGGACCCTGCGAAGCAGGGTAAGGATGCTGGCAAAGATACTGATGCTAGTAAATTGGCCAATAAGACTGATGCAAATGACCCTGCCAATGCGCTTTCTAATCTTGGTAATGATTTGTTGAATGTTACATCGCTAGGTGATCAACTCAATACTGCTAATGGCGGTTTGTTTGGTGACAAATCGCTGAACAACAACGTATTGGGCGATCTGTTTAACTCTAGTGATTTGGGCAAGATTGGCTCGCTGAATCCTTCTTCATCCTCACCTTTTGGTGATTTGATGAAGTCTTCAGATCCTCTTTCGACTCTTGGAACATCTGGTTCACAGAACCAAATTGATAAATTGATTGGATCTATTTTGCCTGGGTCAACTATTACCCCGCTAGATCCCAAAAACGGATTGAGCTTGTTGCAAACTCCCTCGTCTTCAAGTAACGGCTTTGCCCCTGGCGAGCAGAAGAGTTATCTCTTGGATACCTCAGGAACGAATCCTAATTCTAGTCCCCTTACAGCTCTAAGCCAGAACCCAATAAGCACATCCATAGGTGTTATGAGCGCAGACCAATTAGGAAAACCTCTCCTAGATGGAAGGCCGATTGATCCGTCATCGACTTCTCTGGTCGGGGACAAGCTAGCGTCTTCAGGTAATGTAAGTGCTTTCAATGATCCTTCTTCTTCTTCTTCTTCTTCATTCCTTAGCTCCGCAAGTCCGTCTAGTCAGGTAGGCGAACCATTGGGCCGTAGTAATCCTGATTCGAAGGTTGCAAATGGTTTGACTAGTGATTTTTTAAATGGTGGCTATACAACTAACAGCTATTCAGCTGCGGGTATATTAGGCAATTCAGAATCTGCAAATATCGCAAGTGCCAAAGATGGTTCTGCATTTCCCATCGGTAATTCGGTTCTTGGTGATGCGAAGGCTGTTACTGAACAGGATGCTTCAAAGCAAGCTGCAGCCAATCAAACTTTAACGGGCTCTGGTTTAGTTGACAGCAGCGTGGGCCGGCTGAGTGATATTCCAAATAATTTCAGTACAGCTTTGCAGAAGCCCTTTGAAATTCAAAATAATGGGGCTCAGAGCAGCTTAGATTCAGCTGTGACGACAACTTCGTCCGCGGCTAATCAGTTGGTTGGTAGTACAGTAGCGAACAATGGTGGAGTAGACACAACACCGAGCCAGGGAACGACACTTTCTTCAACACCACCACAGATGCAGTCTGGATTTAATCAAGAGATTGCCAATCGTCCGCCTGATTACTCCTCGTCGGTAGGCGTAAATACATCTACGAATTCTAGTGGCATTTCGAACAGCGATACCGCAGGCACTACTGGCTTGTGGACTAATCAAGAGAGGGGTGTAATTGCGGCGAATAATGGTGGAGTAGAGACAACGCCGATCCAAGAAAGAGCATTCTCTTCAACACCACCTCAGATGCAGTCTGGGTTTAATCAAGAGATTGCCAATCGTCCGCCTGATTACCCCTCGTCGGTAGGTGTAACTCAATCCTTGAATTCTCCTGGGCCTTCGTACAGCGATACATCAGGCACTACTGGCTTGTGGACTAATCAAGAGAGGGGTGTAATTGCGGCGAACAATGGTGGAGTAGACACAACGCCGAGCTATTCTCCGTCTCTTGCTACAGAGTCTATTGAGGGTCAAGGAGGATATCCTGCGCGTGAAACAGTTTATTTTGAGCCAGCGGCTCAATCGGATTACTCTAGTAATTCCGTTCCTTCAATTGCAGACAACGCATCAAGCATGGTTTCATCGAACCCAATTGTCCCAGCAGCTGGTGCTGCGGTTTTGGCCACCGGTATAAACAAGCTCACAGCTAAGAACTCTAATCCAAGCCGTCTTTCTGCGGCGCTTGGTAGCGGCATGACCACCTCGAAAGTCAACCCTAACTGGACACCACCACTATCTTCCGCAAAATTAGCAACTGCCGAATTGCCTTCGAATACTGAAGAGCAATTGCCCCAATCTCCTTCTTCTTCTTCTTCTTCTTCTTCTTCTTCTTCTTCTTCTTCGCCAGCGCGGAGTAGCCAAGCCGTAGCACCTGCAGCTCCACGGGGCGGAGGAAAGTCTCCAGAACAAATGAAGAAGGAACTTCAGGAGTTACTTACGCGGCATTGGGAACAGAACGCCTAAAGCGAAGCTAGTCGCTATCACGCGGTAACAAACTCAAATGGAAAGAGTTCAATTGAACCAAGCTGAACCAATATGATCCAGGCTAGACTGCACAACACTGTTTCGCTTTCGATAAGACAGTGCGCTGCAGTTAATCGTTGATTATTTGAAAGAGGGTGCATGCGTGATGACGATGACGGAAAGTCTTTTCTCGACTGAAAGACGAGAGAGTTGGTAAGCCTGTCCGCACGGCTACATTAAAGTCGACTTTCAAGTTGACCTAACTATTCCCGCCAGTGCGATTGCTACTGGAAGGACCCGATCTAGGTCAGTGATGCCATTTCAGTCGCCATAGAGTAGCTAGATTTAAATTGGCTTTCACTCTTCTTGAGTTCTTTGCCTGGTCCTAGGGGAAGGAGCCACCCTTCGCTAGGTTCTCAATTTGGGGTGTAGGCCAGGCGGCCATCTCTGTCGTCACAGTTTTGTAAGTAAAGCTGCGCTATTTATAAGTTGTAGCTTTGCAGCGTTGCATGAGAAGACTCAATACCCATCAGAAATACTTAAGAGGACGATCCAATGACCCTAGATCATCGAATCCAAGAAACGCCTAAATCGACTGATATATCGAATGATAGTCCTGTGCCAGCGCTAGATTTTGGAAAAATTATGGGTGGCAATCTAAATCCATTCAAAGGACTACCCGAAACCTCAAAATCCTCAGATCTTTTGCCTGACTTTAAAATCGCGCAGGGGGCTACTTTGTGGGATAACCCAACCACGATACATGCATCGCCACAAGAGATTTCCCAATTCAAAGGTAATGCAGAAAAGGTCCTTAAATTCTTGGATGGCGCAGGAAACACGTTTACGGATTCCCAAGTAGATCAACTAATCAAAACTATAAACGAATCACCTACTGTTAGTTTAGATCTTGGTGTCTCTGCGACATATAGTCTCAGCTCGGACGAAAAGACACTAATGCGTACACGAAATCTCGTGCCGATTGATGTGAAAGTGGTTTATCCTGGCGACGGCAACCTTCAGCTTATACCTGAAAATGGAAAGTTTAGATTATTCACTGAGGGAACAACAGCCGATGGTAAGAAGGTTCTTGTTCGACTTGATGAAGTTCTCGAAAAAGGACTTAAAGCTAATTGAAGCCAGCATTATTCCAGAACCGTTTCCTGGCCAGCAAGCTCGCCATTGAATTGAGATTCAAACAAGACTAAAGTTGCAGGTTGCTCCTGTGTCATGAGTTTGTAGCCGTAATAGATTGGCACCATGGATGATGGTAGTTTGTGCCATCATCCATGGACGTTAGCCAATTGCGATGGAAATGGATTCATCGCTGCAACCTAGTCTGGCACAGGCATGATTATTTGCGAGAGGCGAGTTATGCGACTGGAGGTATTACTTAGTTCACTGCATAACCTTTCTGGAAGACTGGGGTTTTGCGGCTTGCTTGCCGCAGGGTGATTACCCACTCACGCCTCGATCACACTTATGCAATTTATCTTTCATAAAATGATTGCATAAGAACCCCCCCCCCGGCTGAAGGAACTTTCTAGATGAATACAACCCTAGCTGCTTCCAGGACCGTGCAAACTCAGTCAAATTTGGTTGAGTGGAAGGCTTCAACTCGTCAGTATCAGTCTAGTCAAAGAGTTCTATTTGATGCCGATTTAGCGCTAAGAATGGCAGCTAATGCGGTAATGCAAAATGGATATGCAGCTATCGCCATTGACTCTTTGAGCTTCACTGCTTCAAGATTCATCGACCGCGAAATAGGCTGTTTGCAAATTGTCGTCAGAGTGGTGCCAGTCACTGCTATCGTCTCTGAAATAAGAGTCTCACTAGCTGTTGGCGACTGCGATCAATTTTCAAACTTTCATAGCGTGAGACGCTTAAAGCGGTTGGTCAAGAGTATTGTCGATGCGACTCAATATATGCCGAGCTGGATTCGCTCAACCCAATATGGTTCTTAGGCTTCTGCAGATGCCTTACATCCGCGGTGGTTGAAATAGATGTTCACCAAAGCTTCGCTGATCGCAACGACCGCATTTATGCTTGTTGCCTTGATGAACGTCGGAGTTAAACTGCTTGGCCCTGGGGTGCCCTTATTGGAAGTTCTTACGGCGAGATTTGCCATAGGGCTAATTATTTTGTTGCCCAGCCTAAAAGCTGACAGTGGAATTTCTGGTGGTTGGAATATCCCTAAAAGCAAGGGTTTACTTGTCAGTCGAGCTATCCTTGGACTTGTGGCGGTTGCTTTGAGTTTCTACGGTTTCACTCACCTGCCGCTGGCTCCGGCCACTGTTCTATGGAAAACCGGACCAATGCTTGTAATTCTTCTTGCTGGTCCCATGATCGGCGAACCGGCCAGTCCAAGACAGTGGGTGGCCGGACTTTTGGGATTTGCCGGAGCGGCAATCATGATGCAACCAAGTGGTGGTCTCACATTGGTCCCGGCTCTTGCAATAACGGTTGGAGCTATCGCCGCGGCTGTTTCTAATTTGCAGGTGCGAGAACTGACAAAAACAGACAGTCCGAATACTATCGTTTTTTGGTATTTTGCTATTGCTCTTGTTCCATGTCTAGCGGGAATGCCGATTGTGTTTTTAGTGCCGACTTTGTCGCAGGCTTTGCTTCTAATACTAGTCGGACTCGCTGGCGGCGTTATGATGATGCTCAATACTTGGGCCTACAAGCTCCTGCCACCAGCAACAGTGGCAGCCTATGAATATACTACTCTAATATGGGCCACTATTTTTGGTTGGATCATTTGGCATGAATGGCCAACGCTCTGTGTTTGGCAAGGCATAATCTTGATACTAGCCGGCAGCCTTCTGGCTAGCACAACGAAAGTTAAAGCACCAGCTCTAAAGTAAAGTGAACTCGCCTGTCATCGTGAAAGTTTGAGATTTTCACGATGACAGAGTGTGATTTTGGCACTAAGGCTTTGCGCTTCTTAGCCTCTGCAGCAGATAGGTAACGTTAGTGGTCGTGCCTTTCACAGCTGAATTCTGATCATTTCCACCGCTGTGTCCCCCAGTTCCTCTTATGAGCATTAGCACTTCATTGTTACTTTGCTTTTGCATTTCGATTCCATATGGAATTGTGTTGACTAGTCCAACTCGATCGTCAAGAGTATTTCCTATAATCAGTAGCTTGGGCGAATTGCCATCAGTTCTAATATTGTTTAACGGATCTATCTTTCTCAGAGCAGCAGCTACTGTTTCGTCTTCAGGTTTGCCGTATTCATCTACCCAGGCGCTTCCACCTGGATTTACGTCAGGTCTATCATAGTTGAACAAGCTAGTCACCGGTACTTCAGCTATGGCCGCTTTGAACAATTCTGGGTTTCTGTTAATGACAGCTGCTACCGTCAAGCCTCCATTACTGCCACCTGTAATTGCTGTGGTTTCAGGGCTACTGTAGCCGTTCGTCTGTAGATAGCGCGCTGCGGCTACTGCGTCTTTGTATGTGTTTTCTTTATTCAAGCCTTTTCCATCATCGTGCCACTTATCATTGCGACCACCGTCACCTCGAAGCACTGGAACAGCTATTATGCCGCCTTTCTCAAGAAATAATATGTTACTGCTGGAAAATTGGTTTGCTGGCTCTGCGTTGAAACCACCATAAACTCTCATATCGACTGGATTTTTGCCGTCTAGTGGAAGGTCTTTGCGTCTGGCAATGTACATTGGAATCTCTTGCCCGTCACCATTTGGAACGTACTTCAATTCGGTAACGTAGTCATTTGGGTTGTAATTGACCTTGGGAGCGAAGGTGGTCTTTAGCTCTCCTGATTTTGTATCGAGCTCCATTAATGTATTGGGTTGCGTCATTGATGAGTAAGCAAAGCGCACACTATCGGAACCTTCTCTTGTGCTGATCGCTGAGATTCGCCCGGCGCCGGGCAGCTCAACTTCACGGCTTAGTTTGCCATTGCTATCGTAGATATTAACGACTGATTGCCCGTCACGAAGACCGCTTACAACTAAGTTATTACCGGCTTTGGCTACTTCTGTAATGGTGAAGTTTTTGGGTTGCGCGATCAGTTCTTTGACCTTTGTCGGGTCGTTTATGTCTATTGCAATCACCTTGCCATTGGGCGCATCTTTATCTGTTTTCAGATAGAAAGTTGAACCCTCATTGCCAATCACTACTGTTCTAGAACCGTTATCAGTTGTTGATAGTATCACTGGTGGTTTATCTGGATTCTTCAGGTCGCTTACTCTAACGCCTACCGAATCACCGGTCCCGTTCTGTGTGTAGCTAATTAAATATCTACCGTCTTCAGTCTCGCTTCCGCTTACAAAAGTCTTAGGGTCTTCGGGCTTAACGACAACTCGATCTTGCTCTTGTTTGTCGCCGATTTTGTGATACATCATTGTCCAGTTTTCGTTCTTAGCGGTGATCTCTTCTCCTTTCTGGGGTTCTGGCAATCTTGTGTAATAGTAGCCTTTGCCGTCGGCCGCCCAAGTGACAGTGCTAAATTTCGTCCAATTTGTTGAATCGTCTAAATCTTTGCCCGTTTGTGTGTCGCGAATTTTCCAGTTGTTCCAGTCAGAGCCATTTGATGTTGCATAAGCAACATACCGACCATCTGGGCTTGGTGAGGTTCCGCTCAGGTATATGTTTTCTTTGAATTCATTAGGGTCAAGCACCACGCTTTTTCTTCCGTCTGCTTCTTGACGAATCAAAACATCTCGATTTTGTTTGCCGTTGTTGGTGAAGGAGAATGAAGCACCATTCTTAGTAGTATATACTTCATTGCCTCTCCACTCATAATCCATAAGCTTGTTTAATCGATCGGCTAGTGTGTGACGCATCACTGGATCTATGGCTTTGTCAGAGATCTCATTTTGGGCCTTGATGAAATCGCGCCGTTCTTTTGTGTCTTTGTTCCAAGCGGGATTTGCTACTACAACATCCTGGCCACCGATGGTTTCTCTTTGGGTTGTTGGCAATTCTGGATATTTGGCTTTCTCTGGCGGTTTCTTATCAATTTCAAGAGATCTATCCGTTATAGCCAATAATTTGAAGAATTGTTCTTCCTTCTTCTCTACTGACTGCGAGCTTAACCCTTGTATTGTTCTATCTAGAGGTTTGAATAGATCAAGTGCCTGTAGACTCAGTGACGGTTCAGTCGAATCACCCCTCAGTGTCTGGTTGCCCTCGAAATTCTCTATGTTAGTTCCACTCGCCATCGAAACATCCTCACAGTAACACTTGACTCGATAAGTCTATAGAAAGGATGATTGCGAAATTGTGATGGGGCAGGAGTGGGCGGTTCTGGCAGATAGATGGCATCGCTAAGGTTTCTCGCTGGATCGACCGTAGCGACATTCTTATTTGTGATGATCACACCGATGTAATCTTTTCTTTCATAGAATGAGTCAACCGGATCTAGATTTACTAGTTCTGGCGCAGGTCGCCGCTATCTTGAGGGCATGTCTAAATGTTCTGTTCCGAAACACCATTAAACTCAATCGGCGGTGGTAGTAGCATTTACCAGGCAGGCCTCAATAAAATCGGAGGGGTGAACAAGAGCTATTTTGAGCAAGACATTACTTTGTCTGAGCTTTCTAATTTGCTTGCCTCGCGAGCAGGCAGTCGAAATATTCGCAGGAGTCTTGGAATTGCTAACTCTGTTGAAGCTTCTGCCGTTGGCTTTAAGCCGATTGATTTTGTAAGCGGATCGCACAATTCTAATAGTTCGCATAAGCCAACGACCGTTTTTCCCCAGGCCACTAGGCTGCAGATAATTCTGGGCTCAAGTGATTGGCTTGAACCAGGTCGGTTAACCATGTGGACATTCTTAATGACTTAGATGTCGGTGCTATTCATGTATAGCTAATCCGAAAGTCTATAGCCTTGCGCTGGAATGTTATCAATCATGGTAGGAAATTCAGCACCAGATAATTTCTTTCGCAAAAATGAAACGCAACTCCTTACGCTCTCGCTAGATACTGAGCTATCAGAGCGCCAAACATGATCAAGCAACTCATTTGATTTGTAGACTTTGCCAGGGTTTCGCATGAGAAACTCTAGAAAATTAGCTTCTCTTGGGGCTAGTTTAATTTGCTTAGTTCCGAATGAGATTGTGCCTTCTCTTGTGCTAAGCGATACACCTTTGTGAACCAAAGTATCTCCAATTAAATTAGAGGCACCGCGACGAAGTAGCGCTTTCACCCTTGCTCCCAGTTCGTCTAGTTCAAAGGGCTTGCAGAGATAGTCGTCTGCTTCTGCTCTCAGTCCAAGAATTTTTGAGCCTGAATCGGTTTGACCAGTTAGAAACATGACCGGAGCGCTAAAACCGCTTTCTCTCAGTGCCTTGCATATATCTATGCCGTTTGAATCGGGCAGGCCAATATCTAGAATGACTAGATCGAATTGATCACTCTCTAACCCGTTCAGTGCTTCTTTACCGCTATCATGGTGCTCAATTTTATAGCCGCTCTGCTCCAAGTATTCAATCACGTTTTCGGCGAGGTCAATGTCGTCTTCTATCATCAGAAGTCTGGCCGAATTCATCTGTGCTACCTGATCCTTGCCTCTTGCCGAACGCCCTTAAGATAACATCGGTTAGATTAATTGCTCTTGGGCTACTCCAATTTTGTACCCTTCTCCGGCGACATTTTCTATTATTAGCTCACATCCAGCGTCATTTAAACGTTTCCTCAGTCGGCTGATGTAAGTGCGCAGAGCGTCCTTGCTTCCTTGCTCGTCATTGATAGAGTTGAGAAGGGCCTGGTAGGAATGAACGGTCTCTGGCTGCGAAAGCAAAACCGCCAGTATTTCAAACTCTTTGGCCATCAGTTGAATCGGCTTGCCCTTAAAATCAACTTTCTTGCTGTCTTTGAGCACGCTCAGGCCATCGTGAGTAAGCTTGCCTGGTGACTGATTGGCGCTTCGTCGCAGTAGTGCCCTGACCCGCTCTGTTAGTTCATCCATATCAAATGGCTTACACATATAGTCGTCGCAGCCGCAGGCAAAGCCAGATACCTTAGACATAAGATCGCTTTTGCCAGTCAGCATTAATAGCTTTGCCGTCGGCAGCAACAAAGAAGCCTGTTCACAGACCTCTGGGCCTGAAAGTCCAGGAAGCTTCCAATCGACGATTAATACTTCGTACTTGGTCATCTTCAGTAACTCGACAGCGTCTAGGCCGTCGGATGCAGTCTCTACCACAAAACCTTCGCGACTAAACGTCTCTGCTAGGTTTTCTAGCAGGTCCAAATCGTCTTCAACTATGAGTATTTTGGCCATGATTAAAATAGACCATTAATTAGTAAGTCTGATATACCACGGAAGCCAAGGGTTAAACGCGTTTATTGCTGTTCACGGTCGTGGGGCCACGTACTTGCTAAGCCAAGCTTGTTCTGCGTGTCGCGCTTATTTGTTGTTAGTAAGGTTGAGTATTTTAGGGAATGTACGAAATCAGTAGCCGTACAATGGCGGCAGACCGCCATAAGTTTCTCTTGCGTATCTTAGACCCGCAACAATGTTTGCTAACGGATCATATACGTCATTGGCGCATCGTGGGTCTCTGTAGGCAGCGAAGGTAGAATCAATTGTTTGAATTAGGCCTTTGCTGGGAGTGCCATTTTTTGCGTTTTCGTCCCACAAGTTGATTTCATTCGGCCTCCATGTGCTTTCGTTGAATATTAATTGTTTGACGTGGGCAATATTCTCTTCTGACGCTTCGAAGCCAGCAATTTGAAGGCCTCTCCTAACAAGATCTGTTCTTTCTTGCTCCGGAATTGCTCCTGTTGCGTCAACTCCGCCTCTGTATGTAAACGTCTCTTCTTCCGAAGGTTTTGGCTTAGTAATGTTTTCCAGCGCTGGCAGTTTGAAAAGCTGGTCTAAAGGCAATTTCCTCAGATCTTCCCAAGGTTTAATCCCAAAGAATTCAAATGCCACAATTTCCTCTTTTAGTATCTGTTCCGCAGTCGGTTTTATTTTAGGAGCGTTCCTTAGTAAGTGTATTAGGCCTATTTCGTCATTAGTTTCGGTTGTCGATGCATCTCTCTTTTCGTTTGATGAATCGAAGTTTTCTCTACCATATTCAATTGAATTCAACATTCTTCTACCTCCATAATTAGTTAGTACTAAGTATGGTGCCTGTGGCATAAAAATAATATGACATTATTGAACGATTATTTGTTGTTGCGGAACTATCGCCATGAAGAGTGGCTTTTTGCGATACAACTCGACAAGATCAATCGGCTCAGAATATACAGTCGATAGTACGATTACTTCTCTGAGTTTTTTCCAGCTTACTCGGCGCAAATAGCTAATGGGTTGACCTGTTTGTGCTGCTATAGCCTCAGCTTCTTCTTGTGTCAAAACTTCATAGAATGATGGTGGTGTCTTTGTATCGAAAGAGAAGAAGCCAATGACATTTTCAACTCTCAAGCCAATTAGCTTGTCTTCAGGAATAATTTCATAGCTAATCGCTAGCGCTTGTTGGGAGAGAATAATTTCTTTAATTTGCCTGAGAATGGGTTCTATGTCCTGCGGACTATGCTCAAATGCAGAGACAATTGTTCTAATTGCGTTGATTGAAAGCTGTCCTTTGTTTAGATTGTCCTCAAATAGGCTGAGTAGTCGCACAATTTCTTCATCAGAAATCTTCAGAGCATCTTGCTCCGGTGAGAATTCCTGAATTGTATCTTGCGCGTCTTTATCCACAATGTTTGTCCTGTGACATCTTCTCTCATCTCGTGATACTAGATTCCCATGCTCGAAAGTGAGCTGGCTGCTCCTTTTCCTTTCGACATCTGTTTAGCCTTAGCCAATACTGCATCGACATAGCTACCTGGGTTGAAGCTGAAACATGCTGCCGGTGCGATTGCTAGAAGTGTTAGAAAAGCCACTAACATAAATGACTCCCAGTCTGCATCTCCTGCCGGTGCTCCTATTTCTTTCAGCCAGGTTAGTCTGCTCTGAATGCAGAGAAGAATTACGGCCCATACAAATTTCCATAGCACTAGGCAGATGATACCGTTGAGCCAGCTGCCCAGGGCTCGTCTGAAGTAGGCGATGTTGCTGTCTGGGTAAACCCACATGGCGCATGCAATTGGCCCCATCACATACAAGTAAGCTACCAATACTAGTTGGAATACAGTGAGAATCTGCACGGCGTTGGTGAGCAGTGCAGAACTTGTATTCATGACGGCACCCTTCAATGCTTGCGATGCACTCATTGCCGTGTCAACAACTGCACTCGTAGAGGCTGTGCCTGTAGCCACACCAGCTACTGCAGCCGGTGTGACACCACCCGGTGGTGGTGCCAAGCTCAGTTTATTTGTGTTGCTTTCGAACCACTGCAGAATTGCCTGCTCATCAAGGTTCGATGCAACGGCTGAGGTCATGGCATTGCCAACATCGATTGCCATGCCGACAAACAATGGGCAAGCTGCCATCATAAATAGTGCTATCAGTGGCCGCTGCAGAAAAGAGAAGATGCTGTCGTTGCCAGCTTGAAGTAGCCCGGCATTTCGCATGATGAATTGCGTCGAGCTTGCTGCGGCACCAGGTAGAAGTAGCAGAATAGCTAAAGGCAAGAAGAATGCAAAGTACATCTTGTTGACTTTTTGTAGCCCAGGGTTCGATGGGTTTGCCGCTGAAGGGTTTGGGATGGGTTTCGTTAGCTCTGCTAAGCCCGCAGTGAAGCTCTGTTGAGCAACTTGGCCACCAGTATCAAGGACACCTTGCATCTCAGAATGTGTTCTGGCCTTAACTGTTTCAAGGGGCAAGTCAAGCTGACCATCGGCTTGCAGAATCGCTGCCTTCTGGCTTAAAATCGCGAACTCAGCATCTGATACCGGTCCACCCTTTGTGATGATGGGTAAGACATCTTTGTAGTAGCCTGGAGGTATAAGCACTCTTGCTATGCCACCGGGATAGAACAAGTGTGGGACCAGTGGTTTGTCCGGCGGTCCTATGTTGTTCAGAACCTGCGTTATTGCGGTTGGTCCAAGATATTGAGTTAGCGGTGATTGCGGAACAAAGCTTGTGGTTCCATTATATTGCTTCCAATTAAAATCTGTTGTGGCGCTATTGATAATGGAACGGGTCATTTTTTGATCAGCGACGAAAGATTTTTCACCGACGCTCTGTCGGTTGCTGAAAATTGTCATACCAGTTACATCGGTTAGTGATGTGGTTTGAGAGCTAATTGTGTCCTTCTGTTCCCTTAGCTCTCCGTTGAGAAAATCTCTTCTAATCGTTGCCAAGTTGTTGGCGCCCCATGCGCCTAGGCAATAGATGAATTGGCCGCAGATCATAGTTATTAGTAGCGCAATGGTGCTGCTCCAGCTTAATCTCTTCGGTATTCTCATCGTTTAATTTGCCTCTTGGCCCTAATTTAGTTTTGGTAACTTAGATATCGATCTATTTAAATTGTTAGCTCAATTTTGCTGCAGAAAGCCTTTCCATCTATTGCATCAAGAACAAGGCTGATTTGGCCTTCTCTTATGCTCGAAGAGAATTTGGATTTGAAACCATTTTTGCGATTGAGGCTTGTGCCTGCATCAGCAAATATTTTGCAGGCGTTTTCAATTGGTAATGCCGACGCTAGTTCGAAAACAAATAATAAGTGGTCATTTGAAGCATAGAAATGGATCTCGCTCAAATGCGGGTTCTGCGGATTCATAACAATTCTATCTGGCAATTTTTCGTGGCCGAGTGACAGTCCAGAGAAGATGTCTTCAAGGCTGTTTACATGCAAGCAGATCATGATGTCTGCCAATAAAGAATAGATAGAGAGAAATCGGCATCTATCTTCATTTATTTGCATGCGTCTGTCTGATTCTGATTGATAGATCCAGAGCTCTTCAAATATAGTAGGTGGAATTTCTACTCCCTGTGCCTGGGCGCCGGCGACGGTTTCAATCTTCCAGGCGAATTCCTTTATAAGCTTTTTGTCGCTTAAATTATGGAGGCCATAATTATTAGAGGTTGGTGTGTTCGCGATCATTTCTAGTGGCTCCCAGGTTCTATATATTGAAAGTGGTGCTAGTCGTTCAGTTGCGCTGTAGGTTCAATTGAGCTGTAGGTTCAGACCCGCTATAGATAAGTACGTCACCGACACCTAGCTTCTTACTCGCTTGTAGTGTCAGTGTATTAGGAGGTAGTTGCAAAAGTGTGATCTGTGACTGCACAACTACTCAAGCACACTGAACTCGCTCTATATAGAATGCGAGAATGATTCGCGGATGCAACTATTCGACTCATCACATTTTTGCAATCTCCTGCGCTTAGAATCAGTTCGTTAGCTGCGGTCGGATTCGAAAGACAGCGGTCTGCTGAGCCTAACAGTGAGAAGGAGAAAAATGTATGAGTGGTATAAATTCACGGCCTGAACAGCCAGTTGAGCCGATTGACATCGTCAATGCGAAACCAGAGGTCGACCAGGTCAGTTTTGTTGATGTTTTGGTTGGGAGTAAGGATGAGCTTTCCATCGATAAGAACAAAGCTTTGCCTTTGGACAAGATGGAGATTGAAAGTAAGTTTAGTAAGTTGATTCCTGAGTCAACGAGTGCCGAGAATAGCAAGTCTTTGACAGCTGAACAGATATTAGCGCAGTCGCGTCCCGCCAGCAAGTTTGATCCAACTAGTGTGATGGGAACCGGTGGTGGTGGTGGCAGCTATCGGACGGAGACCGGCCGGATCGTCAAGCCGATGCCAGAACCTGTTAAGCAAGTTCCTTACGTACCACCGAAGCAACCTTGGACGCAACCTTCACATCCTCAGCATCCACCGGATAAAACACCAGTTCGTAATCCGAAGAAATAGGCTAGCTGATTCGTGAGTATGCGACTTTGCTCGTGTTGTTTCCGCAAAGTATTCATAAAGAGAAAACCTGCAAGAAGATTAGCTATGAACGAATTTCAGGATTCAGTTAGTGCGGTATAGGGCGCAGATGAACGTTACGATACTTCAGCTAACTCCGCTTGAACTATCTATCGTTCACCGTAAATTGACCTTTATCCGCCTTCTGCTTCAGAGTCTGCTGCAATGCTTGCGATTCTTGAGCGAGATGCCGGAACTAGAGGCACAGATCGAAAAAAGAGGCAACATTGGTCCTGCAAAGAAAACTGGTGGCTAAAAGTCCATTCAATTACATTCTAAAGATTAGCACTTTTAAAAGGAGAGTTACTAACTATGTCAGATATCGAAATTTCAGATGGTCCGAAAGAGGCGCCCAAGGCCGTTGAAAACTCTTTCAATTTTTCAACTGTGATGAAGGATTTGTCCGTTCATGCTGAGAAATTGAACACTAATGCTCAAACTACTGTTGATAAATTTTTCTCCACTGCTGGCGAAGTTATTGCCGGTTGTACTCCGACGGAGAAAATCTGCACTCCAAGAGGTGATTTACCGACTTGGCCAAAGCCGCAACCACAGCCAAAGCCAAAACATTAGAACGAGGTTCTTTCGACTATCTATCGCTCTTTCATAGTTTCGCTATGTTCTTGTCACAGAGCAAAGCTTACGCTGAATTTATTGATTTGCTCTGCCAGAGCCAGGGGTTTCTCTCTTGAGAGGTTTTGATGGACAGCCGCATTGGCGATGAAACTAATTCCAATAGTGGTGCCTTCGCTGACCTTGCAGCCGAGGCCTTAGCTTCTGGTTTAGCTGGTTTTGAGCAGAAATACTCGTGCCCGACTGAATCACTTGGTGCCGATGCTTTATCGGTGGCCCTTTCTTCAGGAATATCAGGTCAGGGGCAGGCTACTCTTGCCCCTGGCAGCGAAGAAGGGCTGTCTAATGGCCGTGTTGAAGGGCTTACTGCTGGCCGTGAGCTGGCTCATCATCTCAATTCGTCCCTGCCAGCTAAGACACACATTGACCAGAGCGGCGTAGAGATAAAGGTAAGCCCTGATGGCTCTATGACTAAGAAGTATCCTAGTTTTGATACTTCTCGATTGCCTGCTTTGTTTTTGAAAAATGAGAATGCTGTTGATTCAAACCGTGATGGATACTTAGATAGGTCTGAGATAGCTAAGTCTATTTTGTCTCAAGATTTTAAGGGTGAAGATGCTCAGTTTTTAGCGGCTCTTCAGATTGATTACGAGCATATAAGAGGTCGAAAAACTGCAATTTTTGGCTTTGATAGAGCTGGTGTTGGCTTCGACGATATTGCAGAATTGGCTTCGAAGGCTGAGAAACAGTCGGCCATGAGTTCTCGTATATTGGGTTACGAGGCAGTTGTGCGTGAGAAGTTCAACTTAGAGAAGGGTGAAATCACCTCAGTTGATGTTAAGCGTGTGCTTGCTGACAGTAAGCTAGACCGTCAGAGTCGTGAGCGTCTTACTCAATTCTTTGAAGATTTTGATAAGTATAAAAAGTTTGATTTGAATCCATTCGGCACTCCGGCTATTAGTCTAGACTCTTTCAATCAAGGTGTGAAAGAACAGACAACTGGCTCTGATTTTGCCGTTGTTTCTGCGATGGAGGGCTTTGTTGATTCTGGCACTAAAGCTGTAGAAGCCTTTCCTGATAAGCTTTGGAAAGATGAAAGCAATCCACTCACAAGCATCACACCTGAAGCTGTTCTTCAGGGTAGCATAGGGACTTGTGCATTTCTTGCTGCTTTGGCTTCACTTGCTGCTGTGGCACCAGATAAAGTCAAAGACATGATCGAGGATAACCGTGATGGCTCCTATACGGTTACATTCCCGGGCGCTCCTAACGAGCCAATCAAGGTGACTAAGCCAACTGAGGCTGAGGCGATGCTCTATGCTCAGCGTTCTTCGTCTGGCTATTGGGTTCAGGTTGCTGAAAAAGCCTATGGTCAGTATCGTGTAGCACATAATACAGTTAACCCGCGTGCACGCGATATCGGTTCTGCTATACCGAGTGAAGGTGGAGACGGTGGTGCGCCCCTAGACGAAGCTCTAAAATTGCTGTCGGAGCGTCCGATAAAGATGGTTGGTTTCAAGGGAGCGAGCGATGATCTCTTTAGAATGTCTATTGAGCGCAGTCTGAAGACAGGAAGTCCAGTGACTCTCAGTGTAATCAAAAGTGCCGATGAATTTAAACAGCAGCAAGGCAAACTCGGTGGGCTCAGCAATGAGCATGCCTACAGCGTCATAGGCTACGATGCCAAAAACCAATTGGTTAAGATAAGAAACCCCCAAGGAAGTGGCGAACTTCGCCGGGAATTGCTTTCAAAAGATTGCAAAGATGATGGCGTTTTTGAGTTGCCTGTAAGCAAATTACGGGAATACTTCTACGAGATGGCATTTTCCGTGGACAAATAATGATTCCTCGAAATCCGGGACCCGAATTTGAAGAGTCTGATGAAGACCCGAGTGACACATTAGCGGTTGTGCCGGGCAGTTTGTTTGATAGTTCTTCTAATTCGTCTAGGTCTTCAAGCTCTTCGGCTTTTTCACTTGACGGTCGTCTGAGGCCTGGTGAAGTTATCGGCGATAACTATGAAATCATAGACTTAATTGGTGAAGGCGGTATGGGCTGCGTCTATAGCGTACGGCATCGAATCTTGCAAAAGAACTATGCTATGAAAGTACTTAGTAGCGAGCATATTTCTGAGAAATCATGGCGACGCTTACAGGTAGAAGCGCAGGCCATTGCGCGGATGAATCACCCTAACATCGTTGGTATTCATAATCTCGGCTTGCACCAAGGCAACCTGCCGTATTATGTAATGGATCTTTTGCGTGGCACGAATCTCTCTCAGCGTTTGAAGAATAGTGGGCGACTATCGGTTCAGGAAGCGTTGCCAGTTTTTGTTGAAATCTGTAAGGGCGTAGATTACGCGCACAAGAAGGGCATTGTTCATCGCGATATTAAACCGGCCAATATTATTCTTTTGGAAAAACCTGATGTAAGCGGCTCTAGGGTCAAGGTAGTTGACTTTGGCATTGCAAAATTAGCTGGTGCTGCTGACCCTGCTAATCAAAACCTAACTTCCCATGGTGAAGTGTTTGGCACTCCCGCATATATGAGCCCTGAGCAGTGCGAGGGGGGGCGCATAGACCCACGGTCTGATATTTATTCTATTGGATGCACATTCTTTGAAGCACTGACTGGCTCTCCACCTTTTCACGGTTCAAATCAGATTCAAACCATGATGATGCACCAGAATCAGCGGCCGCCAACTCTTAAAGAGGCTAGTGGCGGTCTTGATTTTCCTGATTCGCTTGAGACTTTGGTGGCTACGATGCTGGCGAAAGCACCAATGGATCGCTATCAGAGCCTAGACAAGGTAGCTGATGACTTGCAAGCAATAGATGCAGGGAAAGAAATCGATATTTCGCCCTTCAATAGCTATAAGGGGTCTGTTGGCTCGAGAAAACGGCTGCATGAGACCATCACAGCTGCTGGGCTTGGAAGTCTTTCTAAGAGGCTTGTTGTTCTTTCAGTTCTTGCCATATGCGTGCTATCTGGTGTCGGCGGAATTTATCTTTATAATTCTCGGGAGCATAATGAGCAGCCAAAAGAGCTGCCAAAGTTTTCTAAATTGATTGATAGCGGCAGAACAATTCAATATGAATTTCCGAAAGACAGAGCACTTGGGACAATTGGTTCCTACGACCAATCTCAGAGCTTTCAATTGGCTCAGGCCACGGTAACCTTTCCGGCACATACTAGAGTTACTTTCATCGCAGATAGTTCTGTCTTCGTCGATGAGCCTCAGCTCTTTGGATCATTTCGTCCTGATGATTTGTACGCACTTACAGTCAGGCCGCAGCTCGAGCTGTGTGCATTGAAGCCAGCCATGCCTTACATTGGTAATCTCACGAGCTTGCGAAGGCTCAGCGTTGAAGGAGCGAATATTGACGATAGCGACGTTGCCTATTTGTCTAAGCTAACAAGTCTTGAGGTGCTGGATGTCAATCTTACTGGCCTGACCGGAAGAGGCATGAGCAAGCTTTCTAGCTTAAGGAATCTCACTCAGCTCCTATTTAACCAGAATAAAGATATTTATCCGATGTTGAAGGCATTGGAAGGTTCAGAACGGATTTCAACGCTTTACTTGGAACTGCCAGATCCTTTATTGAGTGAGGAAGATAACAGGTTAATTGGTACCTTAAAGAATTTAGAGAGTCTTGGCTTGGGCGATTCTGGAGCCACAGATAAGACGCTAGAGTCGTTGGCAAAGCTAAAGAAGTTGAGAAATCTCGACCTTACAGGTTGTTCTATAAGCCGTGAAGCTTTGGCCAGATTTAGAGCTTTAGATCGCAAAGTAAGATTGAACATTACTGGGCCGTGAGCATTGTCATACTTTTGTGAGGCCGTTTGTTTCATAATTTCTGGAGGTGCAACTCTTAACCCTCATGTAGAAAGACGAAGCGAGAGCGGAAGGCAATATGAATTTTGATAGTGTTGTTGAGTCTGCTGTGCGTGCTGCGTCGTCATCGATAGAGGCTGAGGCTGATGCAGCTGGAGCTGCTGGCAAAATGTTTGCTGAAGCGTCTAGGGTGTCTACTGTGTCAGAGCCGATTAGTAACTTCGGCAAAGCCATTGCTGATGTCGGTGCTGCAGATTTACTACCGGCAACTGATCCTAATATCACTAGTTTGATCGATAAACGTGGCGGTACACAAGCGTTTTATAATCAGGTCGCTCACGCGCTCAAGGATGTACCTACGCCATTGTTAGAAATTGCGAAGAAGGCTAACGTGCGGGTGGCTACGGCTTCAAATTATCTTGATATTGCTCCTGAGTTGAAGGACAAACATCCCGCCGGTTATAAGCCTGGCTCTACTTATCGCGATGTGCCAGCTGCTGTTCAGCAAAAGTCAGAAGGTTCTGTAATCGGTTTGTCAGAGGAGAAGTTGCGTTCTGACAAGCGTGCAATAAAGAGTGCGATAGCTCATGAGATTGGACATGTTGTAGATAAGCAGTTAAAGCCCGAATTATCTTTTAGTATTGCTGGTATCGAAATTCGCCTGGATCTTCCGCTAAATGCTTCTGATTCTCCGGACTTTCAGGCCGCCTATTATCGTGATTTGTCTAAGTTGACCGCCAAGCAAAAGGCTGAAGTTAGTTACTATGTGCAGCCTGATAAAGGACGTGGCGAGACTTTTGCTGAACTGGTGCAGTATGCGGTAAATGATAGCGCTTACTCAAATTTGCCGAAGTATTTTCCTGAAACCCTGAGAGTCGTTCGGGCTAAGATAAACATGCCAGACTGGCGCGATAAGCTGGGCTCAGTGACCCCTGGGGGAGCTGCTAGTAGTTTAGGGCAACACTAGCGCTACTCTTCTTGTGAAGGCTTTTCTGGCTCGAACAGAATGAGTATCGGTAGAACTCTTTCATTGTTGAAATGGGCTATTTTTCCGGCCTTAAAGATTTCGTTGTCGTTGGCTCTGCTAATGAACACACTTTCGCCATCTGTGAGTGATTCTTCAAGAGGGATTTTGTAATTGCCATAGTCCCTAAAATTAAATTCTTGCATTGAATCGCTCCTGCCTCTTCATGGTCTTAGACCGGTGATTGTTGAATAACATTCTTGACCTTTCAAAAGTGTGATCTTGTCTATTTGCTTTGCCGATAGATAAGACTTTCTGATTTCGCTGGTTGTGCCTTTGTTTTTCTGCCTGAGTTGGCTTTATTGATCACAGTTTCGCAACAGGCCTGCCCTTAGTCTGCTATTTGCCACCCAAGGAGATGATTGATGGATGATTTGAGCAATCTGAGAGACTATTCGCCGGCCGATATGGAGGCCGCTCAGAGCATTGTCAGCGGTATTCTGCTGAAGTTATTGCGGCGCGACCTCTCACCTCTTCGCTCTTGGGTCGATAACTTAGCTGATAATCGCTTAAAAGAATTGGTGAATTATCTACTAAAACAAGTATTCGAGCGCTGTCATTGCACTTTTGACTATCAGTGTAGTAACGGTCGCCACTTTATTTTGCTTGCAGAGCCAGGTCGCAAGGGTCTTTTACTCAAACCCGGAGAAGTCAGCGCTGTGTCAATTTCTGCAGACGCTATAGCTGTCTTGCCTAAGCTGGCAGAGGGGGTTAGGCCGATTGTGGAGACTTTGAAGTTTGGACTGACAGATATGGAGCTAGGCTTTGCCAAGAATCAGGATCTTTGGGCTACACATTTTTAGATTTTGTACTTTTGTCTCGTTGATCACACTGTTGAAAGGGTGCGGGGTGCATATTGTGGTTGTGAGGTTGAGGGAAATGCTTTTTTACTCTGATTATTTCTAGGCTAGGAGAATTGAATTAATGGGTGTCTTCGACTCAGCTGTTGGTATTGGTTCTAGCGCTGCTAGCGACGACGGGGCTGATTACTCGTCAGAGTCGTCAGATTATGTTAGTGATTTATGGGTTCCGTCCGAAGCTTCAGACGACTGCAGCTCTGATTCACCCTCTTCTGGCACTGATATTTCGAAGGTTTTGGACGACGCCTGCAAGAACCTCGTCAATGATGTTTTTGAAAAAACCCTCAGTGAGATACTCAAGCTCTCAGCCAGTAATGAGAGAACAGGCCGTGCTGATTCTGCCGTCTCAGCCAACTCCGGTGAAGAACTTTCAAGCGGTGTTCCACGGAAAGACTCACTAGACTCAAAAACGTCGGCTGGTCCTTCAGAGTTTCTCCAAAATATTGAAGATATAGCTAAGAACGCTGTATCTGCTGCGGAAAAGCTATCCGAAAGTTTCACGAAGACCGCAGATAGCACGTCTGATATGGCTACTTATATGGCTAAAGCAGCTCTTGAGGGCTTTAGTGAGCTCAACAAAGATAAAGCCAGTGAGGCTGCTAAAGAAAGCTCTAAAGAGCCAGTCGATATTTCGAAGATGGCCGAAGTCAGAAAGGTCAAAAACTCTGACAACTCAGAATCTACTCTTTATTATGCGACCAAAGAAGATCTGCAGAAAAACCAACCAACACTGCGCGAAACTGCAACTCAAGCGAAGAAAGCTGACGGTACGTTGATTGAGAGATCTGTACTTTCTGACATGAGAGAGCACCCGCCAGAGGTCATGTCTACCAAGCTCACTCTTACCGATAAACAGGGCAACACTGAAACCGAAGTTGTGCTGCGTCCTGATACGCCTGAGGCTGTAAGTCATAAGGTTTCAGTCAACAAGAAGACCAATGAAGTCAATTACGAAATCAAGGAAGGCAATACCAGTATTGCCTATCGTGGTGTTGGTGACAATTTAACTACCGTTGCTGTCGACGGCCGCAAGCTTAGCGGAGATGAGCAGACCAATTCGCTAAAGAATGGCGAGATTCTGTTGTCTGCTATGAAAAAAGAAATGGGCAGTGATCTTGTCAAATTGCCAGATATTCTTGAACTCGATAACAAGGGCTTCAAAGACGACGAAAAACCAACTGGTCGCTTGGTACTAGATAACAAAGAGTATCAAGTCAAAGATGGCATACTGACTGATGGCAGCCGCAATCTCGGTAAGATTGACGCCAGCGGTCATGTGCGCCTTGATGGCCCTCCGATGGTCACACTGAACCAAAAGGGTGAGCAGAAGTTTCTATTCGAAGGAAGAGATGCAAATGATCAGCCCGTTGTGGTTAAGAGCGAGAATCTGAAACACCAGCTAACTGCTGAGATAAAGAATCCAAATGGCGATGTTACCCATAGAATTTCAGCTGGTTATCTGTTTGATGACAAAGGTGCACTAATCGGTGCTGTCGATGAGCGCGGCAATCTCAAGGCCAGCAAGCCAGAGACTAAGTGGACCCACTTGAACTCTAAGCTAGAGGGTTCAATTGTTGAAGGTGAAGTTGATGGCAAGCCGCGTCATTTTAAGCTTGACAGTTCAGCACCAAGTGGCGACATTTTCTTGAAGAATGCTGCAACTGGAAAGCCGGAGAAACACACCATAAACATGGGAGTGTTGGTCAATAGTTCCGGCGACCAGGTGGGTTTGGTTAAGGGGCCAAGGCTAAATAACCGCCAAGAGATTATTGGTGGAAGCATTACCTTTGATAGTGATCCAAAGAATGAGCGTCCCCTGGCATCCCTTAAGGGAGCTGTATTCAATCTCGACATTCCTGGTTCAAATCCAATAGTGCTTCGGGGCGCAGTGCGCAATGATCAGCCGGCGTTAAATGCAGATGGCAAGCCTAACCCTTCTGCAATAGTCGATTTGAATAAACTAAGTAAAGCTGTTGATTCTGAACATGATAAGGTCGCCAAACTTGCCGACCATAAGATTACTCGCTTTAACCGAATTTCAAAAGCTAACATCGATGAAATCGTCAAAGAGCAGCGCTCAAAAGAGCAAATATTGGTTGACATTAAAAACGGTGATACTAGTGGTCTTGGGAAAGTGCAAGATCTCATTCAGAAGAAAATTGAAGACGCAAAGTTAGAGAAGGCAACACCTAAAGAAAAGGCATTGGCATTAGCGGAGAAGCTAGCAACTCAGAAAAATTTACTCGAAGTTGCGCCTACCGATGTTAAGAAAATCGATGGCTCCTTTGCTTACAAGCAACAAGATGAGCATGGCAAGGTCGGTTCCGCCACTGTAACAATTCGTGCCGGCGAACTATTTACACCCGACAACAAGAAAATGGGTGATCTTGTTAATAAAGATGGGGTGGTAATGATTTCGGTAAGAGATCAAGATCCTAGTAAGCCAGCTCAGCTAGTTAAATTAAGTGATTTGCCTGGTGTTCAGGCCAACCTCAAGTTTTCTGACAGAGTGCCACCAGAGAATGTTACTTGGATTGGTGTTCCAGGCGGTGAACTGCGCAGTATCGAGCAGCTAAAGAAACAGGCAGAGGGAGAGCGCGAGCTTTATAGGCTTACTCATGATGAAACTTTCAGAAGAAGCACTGGTCGCTACGGTAGTGTTGAAGTAAACAATTGGAAGAACTTTGATGACGGTCAGTACTCTAAAACGATTGCTCAGCTAGATGCTATTAAACAGAATGGAATTACGTCTAAAGAGCAGTTCAAGCTTCTTGATGTGACAGGTATTTCTGAATCATTTAGGCCAGAGTTGGCTAAGCAAAATGCTGAGGCTTCAAAGAAAGTAATTGGTGCTCACCCAATAGAGACAGTTGAAGCTGCTCAAAAGCTTACTGCTGATATTAAGTTCCCCGATACTGGCAAGGTCTATCATGTAGATAAGGGCCAGCTCTATGAGGTTAAGTTAGTAGACGGCGTTAGAGAAGTTGATAAGAATTCGTGCGGGGAGATCGGCCCAGGATATCTAGTTACCTTGCGCAGTGGAGAGCAGGGTAAACCTGAGGTATTCAACTTAAATGAGAAAAGGGCCGTTGTAGATATTACTTTTGGCGACGGTAAGAGACAGCAACTCATAGGGATGGGCAAGCCTTCTCTTAACTTCAAAGGGGAATTGCAGACGAATGGCTTAGTGCCTCGTGAAGACCTAGAGCGGCAGGCTAAAGACTATATCGCTAGTACTTCTAAGGTGATCAAGGAGTATGACGATAAAACCAATGTAATTAACAGTCTCACCGAGAATGCTGGAGGTTTCCGCAATGCATTAGTTACTCAAAGAGATTCTGTTATAACAGACGCGAAGCTTTTGAACCGCAATCTCGACAATCTATTTGATTTCAAACCTGGCATTGATAGTGACTCGACTAACAAATTTGACAATTCAGTAAGATTTACTCAAGACTTAATGAAATCGATGGGTGTCACTACACGCACCACTGAACTAGATGCTCAGGGCTACGAGCAGGCTCGGCAGCAGGTTGCTGAGGGTGTTGTTAGCGGTTGCATTACAGTTGCGAGTCTTGGAACATCCAGTGCTCTTACCTTTGGTGCTTCGCTGTTGAAAGCTGCTGAGATTAGCAAGACTACGGTTGCGCTTGCCTCCCTCACCGGTTCGGTTTGGACTGGTGGCGAAATTTCAGCTGCTTTGCTCTCAAGTAAAGCAATGGATGTTGATTCTGCAAGAGCCTATGGTCAGTGTCAAGGTGCTGCCAACTCAGTTTCTAAATTCTTTGAAGGTGTTGGTCCACTTACCGCAATTAGAGATACAAAGGCCGCGATTGCAGCTCTGAGAGCTGGTGACGAGCTCTCTGTTGCGCAACAAGCTATTATCCAAAACAAAACATTGGTCTATAATCTGCTCAATAAGGGAGTTTCGGATGAGGCAGTTTACCTCGTTGCTGCAGTGTCTGAGGTTGGCGATAATGCCCTTCAAGTTAGATTTGGTGCAATGGGTGAGCAGGCTAAAACTGGAAAACCGTCAACTTCCAATGAAGCCTTCTCAACTGCTGTTCAGTTTATAACTGGTAAGACTAGCCACGGTTTGATTGATGCTGTACCCGGTGACATGACTCTGGTCAAGAGTACCTTGGAGCAATCTGCCCAAGGATTTAAGCAGTCTTTGACAGAAGGTACTGTAGGTCAATTGAGTAACCAACGAGATGAGCAGAAAAGAGAACTAGCTCAGCGACTTGGAATAAAAGTGAGCGAAGTATCAGACAAGCTCACTGACTTAGATTACGGTGCTGCCGTCCGCGATTCTTTAGCGGAGGCTAATGTTGCTGCGCTCACCGCAGCGACTCTCTCTCCGTTTACTAATGCTGTGGGTTCTTTGACAGAGCATAGCCTGAAAGGAAAAAACCAAAAGGAAACCTCTCCATCTGATGGTCGCGATACCAACTCGAATCAAAAGGCAATGTATGTAGTTTTAAACGACAGCAATTCCAGCATCCCTGCCGTTAAAGAGACAGCTAAAGAGACGTCTGTTGTTAAGCCTGACGCTGTAGAGGCTGAGAGAAATAGTCATACTAGGTCCTTTGAAACGATAGATGGAGCCGGAAGCAAGAAACCTGAAGCGTTAGTCAATTCAGCAAAGGAGTCGCTCGATAGAGTAACTGAAGTCTCTATGCCCGGGAAGGAAGCACCAGTTGAGGCTCTAGTTGACGGCAACAAAGAAAATACCGAGCAAGATCTGGTCCTAAAGGGCAAAGTTGATTCTATTCTTGAGTCTAGCAATACTCGAGATAAGTCTGAATCAAAACCTGAGTCAAAGCGTGACTCTAAAGGAAATGAGATAGGGAAAGAGTTTCCTCAGTATGCTCCTCAAGAGTTTGAGCGGACTAGACCGAAGATTCTAGACGATTTGAAAAAATGGACCACTTTAGAAGGCTCCAATATTGGAAAGAAATTTGAGGCGCTAACAGACAAGCTTGGTTTCTCCGCTAAAGAGAAAAACGAAATACTAGATGGTCTAAATACCGTGCGCGAGCATGGCGCCCGGATGCGAGAGATAGATCCGGATCAGAAAACCAATTTCGAGCACACTCAACGTGAGATGGGTGCGGTTCTTGATTATGCTGAGCGCAACGGTTTTAGCAAAGAGCAAACACAAGACTTGCTATTTGCTGCAATGTTCTCTGATGGGTTGAAGACAAAGTTCAATTTCACTACTCACAATGCGGATGGTGCCCTTGCCTTCGAGCATTTCGCATCAACTCACTTGAAAGACATACCAGCTGATAGACTCGCTGGTATAAAACAGTCAATTCTTGAACATCAGTTGGCACCGCCTGAATTTATGGCGATGATCTATAGCGGCGGTATCGTCGCCTCATTCAAGAAAGAGGGGCGCGAGATGACCGTTGAAGAAGCAGCTGCGCTCAAGACTCTAAAAGAAAAGATATCTAATCCCTTTGCTTTGACAGCCGATGAGCTCGTGGATGTGCCTGGGCCACCGGGTGCTAAAGGTGTCAAGCTTACTGAACTAGAACAGTCGCTTCTTCGTCGAACAGGTTTAGATAACTGGTATGTACCGAATGAAGGCAATGGCTGGAATAAGATTTCTCGTGGTCTCATCGATTGCGACGGTATCGATAATTACTTTGGACCAGGTGGACTAGCGAAGATTATCTTGTTACGCTCTGAATGGGGTGATAAGCATGCTGTGTTTAACAATCCAGATAACAAAGCTGAGATCTCATCGGTTCAGAGCTGGATAGACAGCGGCCTTGACTTTAGCGGTAAAAAGACCGAAGGCAAGCTTGGTGTTGCTACGCCAGAGACCGTAGAGTACACAGCGAAGCTAAATCAGAGCATGGAGAAAATCATTGATTCATCTAGAGCGCGTGTCAATGATTGGATAGGTTCCGCCAAAGGGCGCGAAGAATTAGGCCTGCCTGCGCAGGGCGAAATCGGCAAAATACCCGGTTGGTCTGGTACGAAAGAGCATCCAGATTTAATCGATTCAAAAACTGCAACTCCTGAAGATATTGCTCGTTTGAAGAAAATTCGTGCTGCCTTTGCTGAAGAGCTATTGCTAAATCAGCGTGTTGGCATGGAGAAGACACCACCTTACGAACCATTGATGCGCAGTGCAGAAGAGCGCTCGAAGCTAGATGTATCTTCAGAAGCCCAGTCAGTGAAAGGCGATAAGGATAAGCCCTCCAGTGATAAATTGCGAGATAATATTGCAGCTCAGAACAGTGAGGGAAAAGCCATTACTTTTAATAAAGTAGACTTTGAGGCTAAGAGAAAGCGCTTTGATGACGCTTTCGACAAGGGTCTAGTACCAACTGATTTGCTCAATGATTTGCCGAAAGGTGTGACAGTAAATCCTGTATTGGTTACAAGGCCTGAGCAGCGTCTATCTGCGGACCTCGAGAATAAAACAACGCATGAGTTGAACGCTATATTTAAGCGCGCGGGGATGATATCAAAGGCCGAGTATGATTCTGCAAGCGGTGCTGTTTCTGAAAATCCTAGTAGTAATGTCGAAAGAGCTGATCATAAATCTGAGTTTGATAAGTTTGTTGACTTCCTTGAGATTAAAGATGTTAGCTATATAGAATACAAACATGAAGAGACTGGAACTAGTATTCTGATTCGGCCAGAAGATGCATTCCATCTTGATGATGTGCGATTAACGCGTCAAGCTGCCAATGAAAAAGATCCAACTGCGATGTTGTACGCAGACATACTGCGAGACTTTATTACAGTTCCCGATGTTATTTCGGCTTTGGATCGTAAAATCGGGCCAGCAGATTCTATTAGTGAGATTCGCTTGACAGGCGTATCTGACCCGGTCAACACTTATCATAAATTCCATTTTGAACAGGGTGCGTCTGCGGCAACTGCAGATATGGTCAACAAGATCATTCGTGTAAATAAAGAGAGCGGGAGAGACGAGTTCCTAAGTAGTATTTTCCCTCATGAACTCGCACATGTTTTGCATGACCCTAATTACATGGGTTCAAAGCACGAAGCTATAGCAAAGCTTTATGAGATTTATATGAATAGTGGGGCAAACACATACGATGATTTGATACCCTACGCCCTTAAGAACAATAAGGAGTTTACAGCCGTCAGCCTTGGCGAACAGCTACCAAATATTCCACCAGAGCAGTTCAAGGAGATAATCAACCGCGCAATTCACTTTAACGATGATAGTAACGCGGCTCTGCGTCTTGCCGTTATGGCTAATGTTGCTGAGCACTTACTTGTGGAGCCGCTTAATTCTCATTTCTTCCGTGGTGAAGCGAGTTTGATGCCTACGATAAACCATGCAACTCTGCTTGAGAATATTCGCAATACGCGCGAAATGATTTATCCGGTGGTTGCTGAAAAGATTGTGAGCAAGCTCAATGACTCTTCTGTAAGTAATAAGGAGAAGAATTCTTGGGGTATCATAGCTTCAGAAATAATAGGCCGCAGTATTCGTCCTGAACTTGAGAAGACTGCATCTTTAATGACTACAAGAGAGCTCTTAGAGACTGGTATTCTGCATCAAATATATAAGCTTGGATCTCACGACTCTGATTTCTGGTCATCGATGAGTAAGCGCCTTGAAGATTCTGCTTTTGGTGATAGTGCAACTAAGGAGAGTCGTCAAACCGTATTCGAGATTCTCGATGTTTATGATGTTCCGAGTCGCATAAAATTTGATTTGCATAGTAAGGAATACAGTCGACTGGATGAATCAAGGTTTCAACTTAAGTTGTCTAAATGCTTAGACTCACCGATTCCATCTCATAAAGAGAGTGCAATTTCGATCTTTGCTAGTGGACAGTTTACTGAGAGATGGAAGGCTGAAAATCTCGTATTTGGACCGGGCTTAGCTGTTCAGGCGATTTCTGTAGCGCCTGCAGAGAGAAGGGCTGAGTTGCTGCAAACCATTATGCGCGGTTTAGATGATCGCCCCGATTTGCAAGAAGCCGTTTTGAAACATTTCGAGGGTAAGTTTTTCGCTGATGGAAAGAAGCTTCCTGCGCAGGTGATGGATCGTTATAAAGAACAGATCAAATCTAACGAACTTTGGAATAATTACGAAAAGGCTGCCGCTAGTAATAATGATGTACAACTCGGTGCAGCTATGCTCGATCTTCTTGCCGAAGGCCTCCCATTCATTAAACCAGAGCACAGGTCATATGGTTCAGCTGAGATGAATCGTGAACTTGGAATTAAAGAAGACGATCATCAATACAAGAAGCCTGGTATTAAGCCGAACTTGCCTGAAGATATTTCATTCGCTGAGCCTCTAGAGCCTCCGTCGAGCAGGCCTTCTGCAGAAATTAAGGGCAAAGTAGAGCAGCGAATTGAAGACTTGCGGAGGGACTTATCTGAGTTCGTAGTTGGTATTCGTGATAACAAACCTGTTGTGCTGATTGATTTACTTAAGAAATTTGATGTTGTTTCAGACAATGCAGATTCCAGAATTGAGCACCTGAGTCAATTGAGAGCTAATACGATAAAGGAGAAAGGCGTAGAGGCTTGGCACCAAGTCATGAGTAATTTTGCTGAGGTAATGTATCCAAATTTTGAGAAGACTAGTGCACCCAATAAAACTATTGTTGAGACACCCAAGTTGGCGAAAGCTGTCGCTGAGCCAGTTAGATTAGAGACGCCCCAGAAGTCTTTGCAGGAGCAATTGCGTGAGCATTTCAGTAAGTCAGGCTCACTCGGCTTAAACGGGGTACCAGATCCGCGCGAATATAGTTTAAGTGAGGATGGTAAGGCAAAGCCGAACTGGAAACGTACCGAGTCTGGTGAAATTTTTGAGAATACCGATGGAAGTCGTGTGCTTTTACCAATGAAGTTTGATTCCGTAACTAAACAAATTGTTCTGGATAGCTCAAGATCTGAGGTCGCAGTTTCAAAAGAGCGCGTGGCCGAAGTTGAATCGGTATTCAAACAATTCCACGGTGGTTACGTGAACAATGGCATGGTCATCACTTCCAGGTCTGCTTCTGAGTTAGAAAAAGAGCTTAACGTCCCTCGTAATACTATTTTTGACTTCAGTGAGCGACATCGCAATTTAGTTGAAGTTGGCAGTGGTGATAGCGATGTTATAGCAAGGATTCGGCAAGCCAGAGAAGTTGCTCAGAAAAATGACCCGTTGACACCTAGTCCTGATAACGCCATTGGTTTTGATTTAATTCCTAACGAGAAGGGCTCTATATATCAGGCTGATGCAACTAGACCATTGCCTTTGCCAGAGAATTCTGTCGATGGCATTATAACTGCTTATAGTTTGCTCTCGCCCCTTGGGATGCAGCGTTACCCTGAACGCCAGCAGTCTGCATTCGACAATATGGTTAAAGTTCTAAAAACAGGCAGCTATGATGAGGGAGGGGTTCAGAATGGTGGTGAGCTTCTTGTGGGCCCTATTATTCGCGAAGACTTGGATCGCATGGTCATTCGCAGTCCATTTAAGCTAGAGGTCGAGCCTGTGCCGCTGGCTAAGGCTGATGGTTCGGCGGTAATTCAGACTTTTATCGTTAAGAAAGGACCATTAAAAGAAGAGCATGAGAATATAACTAGAGCAACTGTTACGCAATCTAGGCACATTTCCGAGAGTGATTTTAGTCAATTAGCGCAAATTCGTGCCGCTAGAGAGCGGCAGAATGGACGTCCAGGTAAGAAAAACGAATACGGCGATGAGCTCAACCCGATTCAAAGAGATGGTCTAACTTTGAATGATAGAGTTGAGGAAATTCCTGGATTGAGCAGGGGTGAGAATACTCTTGTTGATCAGGTGTTCTTGCGTCCTGAGTTCAGTGGCCAGGACCGTTCTGCGGTAAATAAGGCATTGGCTGACTTTGGTCTGTATCGAACTACTGATGCTGCAGAGATGCAAGAACAGACTGATAAGTTCTTTGCGGAAGCAACCTATGTTTATCCTATGGAGCAGATTACTTATTTAACTGAACAAGGCAACAAAATTTATGTACCCGTGGAAATGGAAGGATGGCTTTCCGGAATTCGTGATATTAGAGAAAGAGCCAAGCTAGACCCGTCGAATGAGGTATTGAAAGCTGAGGTTCAGAGAGATTCGTATGCGATTCTGCCTGAGGATGTTGCAGCATTGATCAAGAGTGGCCTGGGCAGCGAGAACCTCAAGGAAATTTATCTTTATAGTGGAGCCGATCCTAAAGATGCATTTACCAGTTTCCATTCTGATGAAGAGACGTTGATTTATGCGTCTGCCAACGCCGCGACAGGGCAAGTCTGGCTTAACGATGCTCTTTGGATGAATAATCTAGAGAGTTATCTCAATCATGAATTAGGACATTTTAGTAAATCGCCGCAGACAGCTAATGGTGAGTCCTCCTTGGAGGCGGCTAGAGTGCTGGAAGGACATGGTGAAAAGAGAACTATTGTTGAGCCTTATGAGCATGTCGTAGCCGGCTTAGAAGGCGAAGCGTATCCAGTGATTGGACGAGAGGGCATTGAGACAATGCCTCCTCGTAAGTTTATGCAAGCTGTAGATAGTTTGCTTGCCAATCCGGAGCTGAGCAATACTGATATTAAACTGGTCGTTCTAGCCGAGCAGTTGCGGCGGGAAATCGACAATAAGACTTGGTCTACCCACAGTCAGACTGGCAAGTTGTCGATGGCACCTGATGTAGATCAGATGAGAGCTAATGTAAATTTGGCTTATATAGAAAAGGCTGTTTATCCTACTGTAGAATACAAGCTAGCCTATATTATCGCTCATGCAGATTATGAAACCGACGGCCGGCCTGAAGCGATGGTAATTGCTAAAGCCATGGGGCGCAGCTCGCTGATTGAGAGGCTCAATGTTGAATTAGGCTCTATGGCAAGTGATGATCCTTATCGGCCAAAACTGATTGAAGCAATATCAGAGCTTACTCCGATTTTGGCAAAAGAGTCTGCGCCTGCTGCAGCTGAATTGTCTCGAAATCCGTCCGAACCTAAGCTAGACTTGGAGCAAATGCTAACCGCATCTGATTCTGAGAGGCAGAGTCGTTTACTGGAAGCCATCATCAATCCTAACTATTCTGATGAATATAATCGCGATGCGTTGAGTCTCGCTAAAGTCCTAGGCGGACCCTCACTGGTTACTGAGTTGCAAAAGCACATTGACGCTATGCCACTTGAAGAATTCGCAAACAATCCTCGTCTGCTCGCATCGATTGCTGAGCTGTCTAGTCACGAATTTGTAGTAGATCCGTTGCAAGCTGAGTTCGATGCATCATTAGGCAGGACTGCTGAGGTCATGAACAAGCAAGTCAACATGTTGGAGCAAGCTTTTGGCGGAATCGACCTCAGTCAAACCAGGGAATTTATCAAGAGTTTAGAAAAACAAGCTGGTTTTTCTGTGGAAGGCTTGGTGGAGCGTCTTGAAAAAGTTCAAAACTCAGAGAGTGAGTCATCGAGGAGAACTGCAGAGCTAGAGCGCATGAAGGCCGAAGAAGGTTATCCCTGGAATAGGCTAGACCCGACAGGCCTCGGTCTTGAGAAGCTTGCTGATATTCGTAAACAGGTAAATGATCGACTGCAAAAGACTCTGAGTGTTTCAGATGATCCTTGGGGACAGCTTGTTAAAAATGTGGAGGAAGATTATCTCTTACCAGGACTTAGAAAACCGGAAGACCTTTGGACTGAGCTTGTTGTAAGTGCTGAGGCCGCGAAGGGCCTTCGTGTAGATGATATGTTGCAGGCAAAACACAAAGTCAGCGAACAACTTAAGAAGTTGCAGGCAGTAGATTCTTGGGATGTGATAGTTAGGAATGCAGAAGAATTCAAGTATGGATTCCCAAATTTAGACCCAGATGTAGTAGAAAGTAAGGGCTTACTCCAGGCTGTGATTGATAGGTGGGAGAAAAATTTGGCCTCCCAAAGGTTGGCCAGTAATAGTGAATCGGCGGCTGCAGATGAGCTGGGAAAGTAGATGCTCGGCTGAAGTCTCTTCCAGATGCATCAGTCGAGAATCTAGAATCTAAGATTAACGGGATTCGAACAACAGTTGATTCTTCAACGCCGTCTCGTTTGTCATCTGATACCTCGCGCGAAACGGTTTCTGTTAGCAAAGCTTTGGGCGCTATGGCAGTTGAGCATGCTGTTGATAATCCTAATTTCCTTCAGCAGATGGCTGATACTTTAACAATTCTCAGCCACAACCTAGTTCCTAGAGACAGCTTTTCAAGCGAGACCTTTTTGCAGCGACTTCATTCGAGTGGTCTCGGCGTTGAGCATCAAGCTACTTTCCTTAAGTTACTAAATGATTTGCGTGTTCAGAGTGAGAGTCCTAATGATTGGCATCGTGTGTTGAGTTATGTGGCTAATGGCTTGGAGCGACCAGTCTATTTCGGCAACTTGCCGTTTAAGTCAGCCGTGCCGGGTGACGAAAATAGCTTCCGTTCTGATAGGCATTTTAGTGCTGCTGCAGATACGAGTTCTTTTATGGCGCAAATTGATAGTGCAGACCGTAAAGGTGATTATTCAAAGTCAGCTCAGCTGCCCAAAACGCTTGCTCAGATCCAGGTTGCATATGTTCTAGAAGAACTTACGAAGTGGTCTCAGAAAAGCGGCCTTGAGTACGATATTTACCGTCTACCTGGATACAGTCTGCCTGCTGGTTTCGATGCTGCTAATCCAAGTGCCGATCATATTGCTTGGATGCGTCGAATCGAGAGCGAAATAAACCATCAAGATCACAGAGATGTTCATGAAGTCGCGGCCGCTGATCAATATTCAGAGCCATCAAATTATCACGAGCCGATGCAAGCTAGATTAGCTATTGAAGTGAGAGAGAAGATTGCGGCTTTGCTGCGCGATGCTGCCGATCTCTCTAAGCTTGATCATTTTAATCATCTTGATGAAATACCAAGTCTTGAACGCGATCTCCTTGCGGCCGAGAAAGGTAATTTAGTTGAAGGGAAAGTACAAGAGCTCTCTGTTTCATCGCACCTAGTCGACTTGAATAGTTTTGCTCCAGCTCAGCCTAACTGATTCATCACATTTTTGTTAGTTCAAACTCGATATATTGTTTTCAAGTCTTGTTTCTGTATCTGGAATGTTGTTGATGGGGTTACTACAATTGGTCAAAACATAGTCAATACAGTGCAGTGGCCGCATTGACTCACTAAAAAACGAACCATGACAACGTTTTTTGCCTGATTAGAAATCGTACCCTTCTATTGAGTCATCGATAGGGGGATTGATGGAGGCAAAAATGAGTCTTCAGGCGCGGCGTGAGCTGCTGAATAGTCTTCGCCCAAGATACCGAGAAGCTAGTAAAATTCAGAAAATTAAGATCTTGGATGAGTTCATCCAGGTCACACAGTACGGGCGCAAGCATGCCATTGCCCTGTTGAATAAAGACGCGCAGGAAACGCAGCGGCCCAAAGGCACAGGTCGGAAACGCAAATACGACGAGCAAATAAAGAAAGTGCTGATACGGAATGATTTTGGCAAGCGAAATTTGATCAGGTTTGGCCCGCGAATATTGAGCAGGTCATTTTGTCGTTGCATTAGCTTTTGACCTCGTTTCTGGAATTGCTGTTTCTGCCGCTGAAGCTTTCTTCTTTCGTCTGACACTTTCTTTGAATCG
>CALRQI020000021.1:0-40121 GCA_943370275.1 bacterium Ga0077546
CCGATTCAAAGAAAGTGTCAGACGAAAGAAGAAAGCTTCAGCGGCAGAAACAGCAATTCCAGAAACGAGGTCAAAAGCTAATGCAACCACAAAATGACCTGCTCAATATTCGCGGGCCAAACCTGATCAAATTTCGCTTGCCAAAATCACTTAAGTGAGATTTCGCGTTTTATAGATTGGAATGAGCTGCTGACCCCATGTACGCTAAATCGTTGCTGATCTTGATTTTCCTTAATTAGCCCAAGCCGTCGGGCAATGTCGAGGCCGTGAGTTGAAACATTCTTCTTAAATATTTTTGCTTTGAACATTGCCACCGCTAGTGGTTCAAAGATTTGTTTACTTGTTCTAAGCGTGAAAACTCCCCAGGCAATGCGGGTTAAGTAGCCGCATTTTACAAGTCTATATAGACACTGGTCTATGGCTTCTCTGTTGCCTAGATTTAGCAATTGTTGGGTGGAGAACCATGCATCGGTGGGGAGGGCGGAGATGAAGTTTAGAATATCGCCATGACAGCTCATGATTGCACCTCATAAACAGCGTGTATTCTTAATAACGCTGTGACGTGGCAAAAGGTTCAATAGGGTCTTGTTAGATTTTTGGATTGAAATTCTAACTAGGTTCGCTGTTAGATTTTTGGATTGAAATTCTAACTATGTTCCGCTGTTAGATTTTTAGATTGAAATTCTAACTAGGTTTCGCTGTTAGATTTTTATATTGAAATTCTAACTAGGTTTCGCTGTTAGATTTTCGGATTGAAATTCTAACTAGGTTCCGCTGTTAGATTTTTGGATTGAAATTCTAACTAGGTTCCGCTGTTAGATTTTCGGATTGAAATTCTAACTATGTTCCGATGTTAGATTTTCGGATTGAAATTCTAACTAGGTTCGCTGTTAGAATTTTGGATTGAAATTCTAACTAGGTTCCACTGTTAGATTTTTGGATTGAATTTCTAAGTGGGTTCCGATGTTAGATTTTCGGATTGAAATTCTAACTAAGTCGCAAGTCCTCCTCCTCATACAAACTAAATGGTGCCATCGACTGGTTTCGAGCCAGTTTCTCACCGCCTTCAACGGCACGTGTTGACCACAATCACTACGATGGCAATGGCGCGAGAAGAACGATTCGAACGCTCAGTCACTGATTTGGAATCAGTTGGTTTACCACTTAACCGATTCTCGCGTGGTCCGGGATCTCAGACTCGAACTGAGAAAAAACCGCTTCTAAGGCGGGCGGATTTACCAATTTTCCTAATCCCGGATGGGGTGGCTAGTGGGATTCGCGCCCACGTTTCCGAGCTCACAACCCAGAGTCTTAGACTGCTAGACCATAGCCACAATTTTCCGCAGCTGGGATTCGAACCAAGATTCGCGCCTTCAAAGGGCGCTGTCCTGCCAGTTAGACGACCGCGGAGTATTTCTGCGCAGTTGCTCGCGGCGCAGAATATTTCTGTGCTACCTGGGCTCGAACCAGGGACAAACCGCTTAACAGGCGGTCGCTCTGCCAACTGAGCTATAGCACAATAAACAATCGGAGATCGAGGAATCGAACCTCGTACATTGAGCTCCCAAAGCCCACGTTCTGCCAGTGAACTAATCCCCGAAGGACAATTAGATACGCGGGTTTGACGGGTTGGGATTTTGTAAGACAACATGAACGTGATCCTCTTGATTCTGTACAGCGAAGCCATGACGCAGCGGATTGAGCCAATTAAATTGGCTTCCGTTGAGGCTTTGATGCTGTAGAGACCAGATCACGATTGAATACCTTTTGGTGGCGAACGTTTTTTCACTATAGCATGAGCCGCAAAAAGTGCAAACAGAAAATTTCTCAGTTCGCAACAACATGCATTTGACTCAGCGACATAGCAATAGAAAACTACAGCTTGTATTTTTATTTTAGGAGTAGCAACTAGTCGCTTCCGTTTGATTCTGCCGGCGGCGCTTCTTCTTGGGTCTTTGCTGCGGCGTCGCCGAAGGCCATGCGCATAGCAGTTTTTCCAATCTGGTGAACCTCTGGGGTGCGCAGACTGCTCAGGGCGACCACGGCGCAATTACTCTCCGGCAGGATGATGATGATTGAACCGACACCTTGAGTGGCACCACCCCAGAAGACTTGGTGCTGCCCACCTATACTTGGGTTGGGTCCAGCTTTCCAGCCAAAGGCCCAAGGGTTTGGTTGCCCGGTAGTTAGAGCGGGACGGTCGTACCAGAGTGTCCGATAGCCTTTTTCAGAGAGCATGCGGCGTGACATTAGGCCGAGGGCGTATTTGAGCATGTCATTGCAGTTGCTAGCCAGCATTCCTGCCGCGAAAGAAATAGCTGGGCTTTTATACTCGACTGGTACTAGTCGCCCAGCTTTATTCAACCCGTAGCCTTGGGCCACGAGACCCGTTGGTTGAAGCATTACTGTGGTGGCAGTATTTCGCATCTGCAGTGGTGCCAAAATGGTTTCACCAACCATTTCTAAGTATGGTTTGCCGGATGCCTTGGCTATGATTGAGCCGACCAATCGATAGCTGTAATTCGAGTAGAGATATTGTGAGCCTGGTTCTGATACCAGTGGTTGATGAACCAAAATATCTAGTTGATCTTTCCAGTCTACTTCTGGATTTACTTTTTCTGGTACCCCGGCTGCCATCGACGAAAGCTGGCGCACAGTGAGGCTCTTGTATGGCTTAGTCAGGCCGTCTACATATTTCTCCAGGGGGTCGTCTAGATTGACAAGACCTTTGTCTACAAGCGACAACAATGTCAGGCCCGTAAATGTTTTTGTTACTGATGCTAAACCAAATATGGTGTCATTAGTTACTGGTATGCGTCTATCAATATCAGCAAAACCATAGCACTTTTGAAAAACCACCTGACCTGATTTGATGATGCCGATGGAGTATCCAGGCACATTGCAGGTAACCATTTGTTGTTTGATCATGGCGTCTATATTTGCTAGCCGCTGTTCAAAATTGTCACCGGTTTGTTGGGCCGCTTGCCCGCGTCCATGATTGTTGATCGGAGATTGTTGGGGAGTGTAGCTTCCCTGATTCATTGGTTGAGAAATGGCGCTCTGGCAGTAGATGGCAGCTAGCACTAGTGCCAATGATATGGAATGTTTCACTTCGTTTGGTCCTGTTTCATTTCAGTTTCGCTCTTCACTTCTCTCTTCGTTGCTTGTTCTGGTTCGTCTTTAAACCATTTTGGATTAAAACTAAAGCCAAAGCCCGCTTCTTTTGCTCCCAGTTCAGGACGATATGGGTTTTGGCAAATGTAGATTAGGTAGACATTCATTGAAAGGAAGATAACCACACTGGCTGTCATCAATAACTGTGAAAATAGATTTTCTACGAAGAAGAAATATGTGAAAAGCACAATCATAGTTCCGCCGGCAATGAGCACAGCCCATAGTATTGGCGAAAGTTGGCTTTTGGCTGCCACCATGCGATATTTGCGTGCTTCCGAGAGTTCCTCCAGGTCTTGCAGCATAAGGGCATAGCACTCTTGTTCACTTTCGTTGCGAGGAGTGTAGCCAACAATGTCTTTCCAGAGGTGCTGGTAGGGCGCTACTGTGCCCTCCTTTTCAACTCCGCTCTCTACTTTTTCCCAGTCTTGATTAACTGCGGTTGTGGCGTAGTTGTAAAGGTCCTCGCGTATTTTGTGCCTCGCCTCCGGCTCAAATCGTAGGCTGGCGTGATAAATGTTGCTTAGCTTATTTGCTTCGATTACGGCCTTGTCGCTTGCAGTATCCACCTTGGTTTCGGCGTTGACTACAATCAAGCCAACTAAGATGGCATAAAGTGTGCCAATGATTGCTAGCAAATAGCCACCGACTTCATGAGAGGCTTCAAGAACTTCTCTTGATGCGCGTTTGCGCACAATGAGTACTCCAGTCAGCGAGAGTACTGTTGTGCCTCCCACAATAATCAAACAGTCGATTAGAGCACTCATGTTTCAGTTGTCTTTCCCTTGAAAATTCTTAATTGATCGTTCTGCCGAAGCAAAATGACAATAATATCTTACAGGGACTGTTTTTACTTAGATTCACTGCGGCAATTTTCTAGAATAGTTTTTGCGATTTCATATACTGCATGGGTGCAGTCAAGATTGTTTTTTTTGGGAAGGGGCAATTTTGCTCTGTTCTCAATGTGCTCAAGAGCCTCTATGATTGTGACGAGGTCAGATGGTTGATTGATAGGTTTAGCTAGTCCTGCCTCAATTAAAATCTCTGCCGTGCCACCTTCTTGCGGCATTGGTTCTGTCAGCATATCAATTGCCATCGGTAGGCGGCGAGCTATTGCTTCAAAAGTGGTAAGTCCCCCTGCCTTTGTTACTAGCAAATCACAAGCGCTCATGGCGTCCGACAATGATGGCAGCTCCCTCTCTACTGTCGTTTTGAACGGCATAGTGTGGGCGATCTTTTTGATCTTCTGATATAGCTTTTCGTTGTGGCCACAGATTACTATCATTTGCACCGGTTTGCTTACGCTTTTCAGAGCACTGTAGATTTTGATAAAGTTGCCACCACCGGCCCATCCTGCAGTTAAGCAGATAGTCACTTTGTCTGGCTCTAAACCTAGCTCTTTGAGAAAATTTTCTCTGCTAGTTTCGGCTGGCCGCAAGAAGATTGGATCGACTGGCATGCCTATATTTAGTATTTTGTCTGCATCTATGCCCAGAGACACTAAGCGCTTTTGCGCTAGTTCGTTTGCTACGATTGTTATTTTTGCATCACGGCATGCCCAGCCTATCCACAGCTGCGCATTTGGATCAATTACATCTAAAATTAGCTCAGGCTGGTTGGGGAGTTTTGCGTCAGCCAGCGCTTTGGCTAGATAGTGATTGGCCATGGGATGAATTGAGACCACGACTGCGGGTCTAATGCTATGCAGTAGTTTGTTTAAGTAACCAGAGGCAAGCCAATAGCCAATCTTTGAGTTGTCTGGTTTGAAGGTTTCGATTAGTGCGAAGTAGTACTTCATCCAGCCTTGATCGTACCGTAATAGAAGGTTGTAGATTGCGACAAATACACCATGCAGCGGACTACTGTTCTCAACAACATCGACAATTACGACTTCATAAACCACCTTGTCTGCGGTTGCTGATTTTGAGCTGAGCAGTTCGTGTATGGCATTTTCAATTGCTGTTGCTGCACTGCGATGTCCTCCGCCAGTGTTAGAGACGCAGAGTAGAATTTTATTGCTTCTTGCAGTTTCTGCCACACGCACACCGGAATGTTTCTTGGGAGGCCTACCTAGTATTTGTAATTGCTTTGACTGCCTATATTCCCAAAAGAGCCGTGTATTTGAAAAGAATTTTTCCCGCTATGCTGATTTCTCCTGGTATCAACTGTAGAGGCAACGCTATAGCTCTTCTAGCCAATCATTAATCTTTTACTTGCTCTCATTCAGTTTTTCGATTGCAGGCCCTGCCACTGCCATGAGTTCTTGTTGAGTCAGGTTCTCTTTGTTTAGTAGCAGCTTCGCTGCGGCTTCCAGGTTTGCTCTTCGCTCGGTTAATATTGCCAGTGCCTTTTGTAGGGCGGCATTGACTAATTCTCGTATGGCGCAGTCGATTTCACGGGCGGTTTCTTCGCTAAACTTTCTACCATCCAGGTCGGATGGCTTGTAGCCGTTTAGAAAGGCCTGGGTTTCGCCTTCGTAGGTAACGGGTCCAAGTGATTTGTTCATGCCATAGCGTGTCACCATACTGCGAGCAATCTCTGTCGCTTTCGCTAAGTCGTCAGCTGCTCCTGTCGAAATGTCTTCGAAGGTAAGCATTTCAGCTGCTCGGCCGCCTAATAGTACCGCTAGTTTGTTTTCTAATTCGCTTCTGGACATGAGAAAACGGTCTTCTGTAGGACGTTGCATGGTGTAGCCGAGAGCGCCAACTCCTCGAGGAATGATGGACACTTTCTGAATTGGATCGCTGCCCGGCAAGGCTAGAGAAACTAGAGCGTGGCCAATTTCGTGATGGGCCACAATCTCGCGATCTTTGGCTGCTAGCAGTCTGTTCTTTTTCTCTGGTCCGGCTATGATGCGCTCGAGCGCTGTATTGAAATCGCAAAGTTCGGTCGTCAGGGCACCACGTTTGGTAGCGCCCAGAACTGCTTCGTTAACTAGATTTGCTAGATCGGCGCCAGTGAAGCCGGTGGTAGCTGACGCCATTTGCTCCACCACATCGGCCTGGATGCAAGTCACTTTGCGCAGGTGTACTGTGAGGATTTGCTCTCGGCCAAGTTTGTCAGGGCGATCAACCACGATGTGACGATCAAAACGGCCAGCACGCAAGAGTGCTTGGTCGAGAATTTCCGGTCTGTTAGTTGCTGCTAAAAGAATTACGCCCTGGCGTGGGTCAAAGCCATCCATTTCGACCAACAATTGATTTAGCGTCTGTTCTTTTTCGTCATGGCCACCCATGGGGTTAAGCCCTCTTGAGCGGCCCAAGGCATCTAGCTCATCAATGAAGATAATGCACGGAGCGCTGCTTTGCGCTTGAGTAAAGAGATCCCGTACGCGAGCTGCTCCAACGCCAACAAACATTTCAACAAATTCAGAGCCACTAATAGAGAAGAATGGCACGGCTGCCTCGCCAGCCACAGCTTTAGCCAGCAAAGTTTTGCCCGTCCCCGGTGGCCCCACAAGTAATATTCCCTTTGGTAGGTGGCCGCCAAGGCGGTTGTAGCGCTCTGGTTCTTTGAGAAAACCAATTACTTCCTGTAGATCATCTTTTGCTTCATCAACGCCAGCGACGTCTTTAAACGTTGTTTTGACATCGCTTTCCATATAAGTTTTCGCACCACTTTTTACAATATTGCGCAGGCCTAGCCCGGGAATGCCAGAATCACTATTAGCAATCTTTTGGGCAATTAGTGAGCTTATGCCAAAGAGGATGATAATTGGAATACACCATTGTGCCAGGGATTTCCAAACAAGATCTTCGGGAACCCCTTGGAATACTTCCGAGTGTTGTGCCAATTTTGCAGCAAGTTGTGGATCATCAATACGCACTGTGCGAAAGGTCTTGACCTTGTTGTCTGCTGTTTTTAGTGTGCCTTTAATTTCTTCCGGCGATACGTAAATCTCGGAGAGTTTGTTATTGTTCAGTTCTGTAAGAAAGCGGCTATATGGAATTTTTTCTACCTGGGCAAAGCCAAACAGACCGGTGAAAATTAGGCTGAGCCAGAAAGCTATTAAGCCAAGTCGAAGCAAGTTCTCATAAGGCGGAATTTCTTTTTTGTTGTCTTTCTTGCTCTTTTCTTGCACGATTAGACCAGTCTTTGGGGCGCCACCATTCGCTAGAGCCAGAGTAGTAAATTTCTCTTTGTTGTTGTAGAAAATAGCATAGAAGTAGCATCTTCAGTATCGACCTGGTGGTTTTTAGACCTTGTCAAACCACTAGATTGACGTAACATCACTCTTTTGATTGATGCTAGGTCTGCCGAGTTGGGCTAATTTCATTTCCCTAAGACTATCCAAAGGGATGATTCGCCAGCTTTGTTTTTGTGACAGGATTAAGTACTGTCAAGCGAGTCAAAATTATGCAAAGTAGGCCAGCGCCAAAGCGCGTGAAATCATCCACCAATAGAGTTTGTATGCATTCTGCGGCGGCCGAGTCGGGCGGTCTAGCCTTGGTTACCATTGGCAATTCGTTGAGGGGCGATGATGGTATTGCGCAGCGGGTCTGCGATGCCCTAGATCCAGATATCCTAGCCCGGGTCTGTCGCTTCGACCTTGGTACCTTTACAAATTTGCTGGGTGACTGCCTTGCTGGTCACTATTCAGCAGTTATTGTAGACGCTACTAAAAGTGGTACTGTGGCGGGCAATATTTCTATTACTGATTTGAGTGTAATGGCGAGCGGAAGTTGGGCCGCTCCACTGAAGTGTCCTTCGAGCCATGGCCTTTCCTTGGTTGATGAGTTGATTCTGACCAACGGAAGAATCGCTCTACCGAAACAAATTATTCTTTTTGGTGTTGAGGTTAGTGATGTCGATTGGGCCGCGCAGCTTTCGCCAACTTTAGAGAAATGCCTCCCTTCTATTGCCAATAGTCTTTCGCGCTTAGTTGTTTCTACTTTGGAAGTAACAAAGAATGCATGAGGCGTCGGTGGCTCAGTCAATTCTTCAGATTGCCAGCAAGAAGCTTGCCGGCACTGCTCACACCGATACCGTTACTGCTATTCATGTAATCATTGGTCAGTTTCGCAATATAGATATTGATTCTCTTAAGTTTGCCTTCGACAATATTCGGCCCATGTACACTGGCTGCTCTGATTGTCGGCTAGAGGCAGAAGTAATAGCCGCCAGGGCTACCTGTAGAGGATGCTCTCGTACTTACAACCCCGATATAGCCTCGTCATTTCGTTGTCCTCAGTGTGGCAACGGTGTTGGTCAACTAATAACTGGGGAAGAACTAGATGTAATCGGTATTACTCTGCGATAAATAGAACTATTTGGTGAACTGTAAAAATGCACGATTCTTCTGACGAACACATGCTTGAGCGAATTCTTGCTGGTAATGACGACCTGGCGGAGCACAATAGAGAGCACTTCGACGAACTTAATCTTACCGCGGTCAATATCATGAGTGCCCCTGGGGCTGGCAAGACTAGTCTGCTGGAGTGCACGGTGGCCGCCCTGGCGCCAAAGCATAATATTTTTGTGCTGGAAGGGGACATGGTCGGCAACCTCGATGCCGAAAGGCTGCGCCGGGTGGGGGCCTTGGTCTTTCAGATTTGCACCGGTCGCAGTTGTCACCTTGATGCCCAAATGGTGGCGCGCTTCTTGCACACAGAGCCTTTAGCAGGGGTCGAGCTACTGTTAATTGAAAATGTTGGAAACCTGGTTTGCCCCGCCGACTTCAAGCTCGGTGAGCACAAGCGAGTGGTTTTGCTTTCTGTCACTGAAGGGGACGACAAGCCCATTAAGTATCCAGTAATTTTCCGTAGCTGTGATGCTGTGGTATTCACCAAGTGCGATCTTTTACCCTATGTCGATTTTGACATTGAGCGAGCGATCGACAATATTCGCGTTCTCAATGCCGCGGTAGAAACCTTTGTTGTTTCATCTAAAGATAAAACGGGTTTGACTGAGTGGAATAGTTGGCTTAGCCAAAACGTAGGGGCAAAAGTAGCATCCCTCGAAAGTTAAACCGATCGGTTGATGTTGTAATAACTCAAATCGGGTCTAATTAAGAGACGCCTTTGAGTGTTAGTAGTGAGAAAACCGTGCAAAAAAGTTTCATCCTTCCTAAATCGGATTTTGACCAATTTTTTACCCTTTTGGCGCAAATGGGCACAGTCTACGCGGCGGTGAAAGTTTCAGAGCAGTCTTTTGCCTTTCGGGCCGTTACCTCGGCGAAGCAAATTGCCTTTGATGCTATTCGCACTATTTTGCCGCCGAAGAAATTTTTCTATCCGCCCAGCGAAACATTAGTAACGTACGATAAAGACGGCATTTATGAGAATGAGCCTGAGCTTGAGTTCAAGGTAATATTTGGAGTCCATCCCTGCGACCTGGCGGGTCTGGGCATCATGGACAAGATATTTTCGTCTGGTCACGCAGATAGCCATTATATGAGGCAGCGCGAAGCTAGCTTTGTCATTGGCCACTCTTGCATGCCCGATAAGCATTGCTTTTGTCAATCAATGGGTAGCGACTGTGCCAAGTCAGGCTATGACATTTTTCTTACTGATATTGACAGCGACTATTTTATTGAGGCTTTGACACCGGCCGGTGACCAATTTATTGCCTTAGCTCAGCCAATTCTTGCCGGGGCTACAGACAAAGATCATGAGCGTAACCATCATTTCTGGGAAACGCGCTCTGCTGCTTTCACCAATGGTTTTAATTCAAGCAATTTGAAAGTGACCATGGAAGGGGAGTGGGACAATAAATTATGGGATGAACTGGGCGAGCGCTGTCTTAGTTGCGGCAGTTGTACCCCTGTTTGCCCCACTTGTTATTGCTTCGATTTAGTTGACATAGCCAGCCTCAACAATGATTCTGGCTCGCGCAAGAGAGAATGGGATAGCTGTCAGTTCACCGGTTTTGCCAAGGTTAATGGTGACTTCAATTTCCGCCCCACACCTGTGGATCGTTTGAAATTTTGGTACCGCCATAAATTACATGGTTTTGATGATGCTTATGCCGATAAGACCTGTGTTGGCTGTGGCCGTTGCACGGTTTCTTGTCCATCAGGTATTGACGATATAGTGGCCGTGGTCAAAGCATTGCAAGTATCTTCTGCGGCTAAATCTAGTGAGGTAGCTGATGCCTGAGAATAATTCACAGTCTAATTGCAGTCCCGATAGCTGTGCCCAAAATAGTAGTGCCAATAAAGCTTGTACGCCCTATCTTCCTACCCGGGCTGTTCTAAGTAAAATAACTGAGATGGCCTACGATAACTTTTTGTTCGAATTTGAGCAGATCGATCCGATTTTTCGTTCTTGCTTGCCCGGTCAGTTTGTCGAGATCTGGATACCCGGAGCCGGTGAGAGCCCAATTTCTGTCTGCTCTGGCAGTGTCGGCGAAACCCTGCAATTGCTGATTCGCAAGGCCGGAAGAGTGACCAAGGCTCTATTTAATTTAAAGCCCGGTGATTGGGTCGGACTGCGTGGTCCATACGGCCATGGCTTTCCAGTTGATCTGTATAAAGGTAAGAACGTCTGCATGATAGCTGGCGGTCTTGGTGTAGCTCCTCTGCGCTCTGTCTGGCAGTATTTGATTGAGCATCGTCGAGATTATGGTCGCTTGACTCTAATTTATGGCATGAAGCATAGCGATGAGATTCTCTTTGCTGATGAGTTGATGGCGTTGCGTCATAGTCAAAAGCTTGAATTGTTTTTGGCGGCTGAAGACGTTACTGTTTGCCACATTGCCAATTTAGAAATTGAAGCAGGGCGGGTCACTGACTTGCTTGATTTGGCTGAGCTTTCTACTGATATGCAAGTAGCTATTTGTGGCCCACCTGTGATGTATCGATTTGCTGTTGAGCGCTTACGGCGCTTAGGCATTGCTGATGAAAATATATGGCTCTCCTTAGAGCGCCATATGAAGTGCGGCATTGGTAAGTGCGGCCATTGCTTCATTGGTGGAAAATTTGCTTGTCAGGAAGGTCCAGTTTTTCAGCTAACCGAGCTGGCTAACATGCACGAAGTTATAGAATATCCGCGCGAGAAAATTCAGATATGAGCGTTGCTAAAGTACTACCGACCGTATCGGTTGAGGGATTGACTGGCTGTGCTGGCGAACTGCTTGTGATTCTAGAAAATCTTGATCATTTATTGCCTTATGTGCGCATCAAGAGTTTTCCTTTCGCTCAAAGTCGAAACGAAAATGGACCGGTCGATATTACCTTTGTCGAAGGTAGTGTCAGTCAAAATCACGATTTAGAGAAGCTCATTAACATCCGCGCCAATTCGCGTTGGCTAGTGGCGGTAGGTAATTGTGCTACTACTGGGTGCTTGCAAAAGGCGTCTTGCCAACAATGCAGTGCCAAGTCGATGATGCAGGCGGTATATGGTAATGAGTCAACCATGTCAGTTTTGCCCGCTCAACCGCTTGAGCACTATGTCAAGGTTGATGTTTCTTTGCCTGGCTGCCCAATCAATGCTACTCAGTTTCTTGCTGTGACAGCAAGTTTGCTGCGCGAACAATTGCCTTACATCACCAGCAAACCAGTCTGTCTTGAATGCAAGATGAAAGAGAATCCCTGTGTTTTGATTGAGAAAAATGCACCATGCCTGGGGCCAATCACTGCTGCTGGATGTGGCGCGCTCTGTCCTAGTGTCGGCGCTGCTTGCTATGGCTGCTGGGGAGTGTGTGATGAGCCACAGATTGAAGCAATGAAAATAATTCTTTCAGAGAAAGGCTATGACGTGGACGAAATCTATAGTCGCTTAAAAGCGTTCGGTGCTCCCGAACATCTCTTTGAGCGCATGGATAAGAAAGCAAAATAAAGCAAACGAAAGCAAACTAAAGTGAGAGTTGAAAAGTTCGGAGTTGAATAATAATGGATATTGAGCGCAAATCAATTGAGATCACTGAGATTTGTCGCGTAGAAGGTCACGCTGCTGTCACGGTCAATTTTGAAAATGGCGTAATTGCCGATGTGCAGTTGAATGTCTTTGAAGGAGCCCGCTTCTTCGAACGTATTGTGCTTGGTCATAAATATGATGAAATCGCCCACATTACCTCGCGGGTGTGTGCTATCTGCTCTACCGGTCACGTGGTGGCGGCTCTCAATTCTATCGAAGGAATATTCGGCTTTGTACCTGATCAACGTGATCTGTTGCACCGCGAATTAATGCATTTAGGCATGATTATTGAGTCTCACGCCACTCACATTTGCGCTTTGGCCCTACCTGACTTTTTGAATGTTGGCGACTTAATGACTCTTGCTGGCCAACATCCGGCAGAATTTGAAATATGGAAGCAACTGCGTTCTCTCGGTTCAACCATTCAAACTATTGTTGGTGGCCGTCCATTTCACCCTGTTAATTTGCACGTTGGGGGCTTGTCGAGCTACCCAGACAAAGAGCAATTGCTGGAAATGCATAAATTGCTAGACGAAAATCAAGAGAACGCCATGCGCTTACACAGTCTCTTGGCAGGCTTGGATGTATCGTTTGGTCAGGGAGCTGCACCGGTCTATTCTGCCTTGATTCCTGCTCAAGATGGTTATGGCTATTTTGGTGAAGTGATAAAGACAAGCACTAATTTTCAAGCCAATGTCGATGAGTATCGTCATTACTTAAATGAAAAAGTAGTGCGCTATAGTCATGCCAAGCAGTCTACTTTTGAAGGACAGCCTTTTATGGTCGGTGCGCTGGCTCGTCTGGCTATGTTTGCCGAGCGGCTGCGCCCGACAGCCTTGGCTCTATATGAAAAGAGCCCGTTGGCAAGCAAAGACCACAATACTATTTTGAATAATCTGGCCCAGGCTATTGAACTAGTCGAGGCAATTGATCGGTCTAAAGTTGTTATCGAGACGCTTTTGGCCAGCAACCCTGGTGACAGCAATAGTAAATTCATCCACCAGACAGCCACTCTTGAAAAGAAAGCAGGTGCTAAGACCGGCGCAGTAGAATGTCCGCGCGGTACGCTCTACCACTATTATGAATTGGATGATTCGGGTAAAGTAATCGCTGCTGATATGATCACACCATCTGCCCAGAATACCGCTCGTATTGAAAGTGATATTCGTCAGCTGGTTGCTGGTCTTAAAGAAGAGCAGACTGACGCTATACAGGCTAAACTAGAAACTCTCGTGCGAGCTTACGATCCCTGCAACACTTGTGCTACTCATATGGTGCAGGTCAATCATAAGTGATAGAGATTATGCCTGTGAGGCCTTGAGGGCAAAGTAAAATAGAATGACTAGGAGAATTGAATGAGCACGGATGAAATCGAACTGACATCTTCCTCTTCTGCTTCGACTTGTTCTTCTTCAGCGTCGTCTGCTGGCAGCTGGCAAGAGCGCTACCGGCGAAAGATTGTCTCTGCAGCTGAAGCGGCTCAGAAAATTACTTCTGGCGATGCAGTCTATATTCATTCTAATGCCGCGGCTCCAGCTAGTTTGATTGAAGGAATGTTGGCTCGAGCACCTCATTTGCGCGATGTTACCATTTTGCATTTACTGACTATGGGGCGAGCTGAATATGCTCGCAAAGAGTTCGGTGAGTCTTTCCGCGTTCATGCACTCTTCATCGGTGAAAATGTTCGCAAGTCAGTGAATGAAGGAAGGGCTGACTATATGCCGGTTTTCTTAAGTGAGATACCGGCTCTGTTTGAGCGCGATATTGTACCGGTTGATGTCTGTATGATTCAGGTTTCTCCACCTGATGCCCATGGCTATTGCAGCTATGGTGTGTCGGTAGACTGCACCATCTCCGCTCGACGCAAGGCACGTATAGTCATTGCTGAAGTTAATAAGCAAATGCCGCGCACACTAGGTCGTGCCTTTGTTCATGTAGATAAATTTGACTATGTGGTTGAATGTGATCGGGAATTGCCTGAGCTATTGGCTGATGCTCCAACATCAGTGGAAGAAGCGATTGGTCGCAATGTCGCCTCTCTCATTGAAGATGGAGCTACTTTGCAGCTCGGCATTGGTTCAATACCAAATGCCATATTGTTGCAGCTTGGTGATAAGCGAGATCTCGGCATTCATAGTGAAATGCTCTCAGATGGCGTCATCGACTTAATTGAAAAAGGCATAGTCACCAATGACGCTAAGACAGTTCTACCGGGCAAAATTGCAGTAAGTTTTGTCATCGGCAGTCGTCGCCTTTACGACTTCGTTAATGATAATCCGCTCTTTGAGTTCCAGACCAGTGACTACATAAACGACCCCTTTATCATTTCCCAGAACCATAAAATGACTGCCATAAACTCTGCCCTGCAAATCGACGTCACTGGCCAAGTTGCTGCTGATTCAATTGGAGATTATTTGTATAGCGGGGTTGGGGGTCAGGTTGATTTTATTAGAGGGGCGGCACGGGCCAAGAATGGTAAGGCTATTATTGCTCTGCCGTCTACGGCAAAGCATGGTACTGTTTCTCGAATCGTTGCCAATTTAGCCATTGGCAGCGGTGTTGTTACATCGCGGGCTGACGTGCACTATGTGGTCACCGAATTTGGTATCGCCCAGCTCTACGGTAAGACTCTAAAAGAGAGAATGCAGGCACTGATCGCAATAGCTCATCCTGATTTTAGAGAGAAGCTAGAAGCTGATTGTGAGCTGATTCATTGGCACTAAGTTGTTAGACAGACCGATTAGGAGGTCACTATGAATATCTTGATTGCAATTGATCAGAGCGCCTTCGCTTCAGACGTCGTTGATTTTATTGGTCGCCACCGCTGGACTGAATCTGAGAACTTTACTGTGGTGCATGTTGTCGATTCACTATTGGTTGGAAGCCATATGAGTTTTCTTCCCTCTCCGGTGCTCGATGACATAAAAGATAAGGCCCGGGAGCAAGGACGAAAGGCCGTCCACCAAGCTGCTGAAAGATTACGTCAACTTTTCCCTGATGCATCGGTGGCGGAAGAAATTTTAGAAGGATTTGTTGTCGATTCGATTGTCGATTTTGCTTCTTCTTGGCCTGCAGATATCGTAGTAGTTGGCTCTCATGGTCATAGAGGAAGTAACAAATTTACGCTCGGCAGCGTTGCCCGCTCTGTTTCTTCGCAAGCCCAGTGTTCCGTTCTAATTGTCAATTCGCACAGTGATAAAAAGACTCAGTAAATTGGCTGTTGAGCCTAAATACTGAGTCTTCCTAATGCTTTTTATTTGTTGAGTAGAGTTAGCACTTTTGCCTTAGTAGCGCAAAGCTGCTGCCATTCCTTCGTACTTTGCCAAGCTGTTTGCTGGCAGAAATACAACTTCGCCATTAAATTGGAAGGTTAGAGATATCAATTGATCATTTACGGTCATTTGATTTTCTTTTCCGTCTTGCATTGCTAGTGCTTCAGATTCTGCGAGGTAGAGCTTTTCTACTCTTCCAGCTTTGATTAGTTGTGTAATTTCATCAAGGCCAGAACCGAGGCGCTTTTCATGGCCAAGCTTTTCTAGCTCAGCTACGTCTTTGGTTGCTTTCTCAGCTTTGTATTTTTCCACTTGCTCTTTGGCCACTTTTAGAACTTCAGCAGTGCTGGCGTGTTCATAGTTTCCTTCAACAGAAGCCATGACATAATCTGATAGAGCAGAAGTGTCGCCGAAGTGAGTTGTGCCAATTATTACTATTGGCCAATTTAAGCCTTTACACAGTTCCGCAACAGCGGCATGAATCTTATGCTCGTCGCCCTGGTTTGAGTGGTCGTGTGATTTCAACAAGTGGCCGACATGAGTCAGTTGCTCGTTTTCTTTGATTTCAACAATTTGATCGGCGGCTGCTTCGAAGAGCCGAACGTGATTGCCGCCGCTGACTAGAATGTGAAAACGCGGACAGCTAGAGGCAGAATAGGCTACTTCGCTGGCGGCGATATCGCCCAATACTATTCTTTCGCTAGCTCTATAGTTTAGAGGTACAACTCTGGCGAAATCTTTGGCGACGAAAATTGCCACGCTGGCATTGTGTGTTTCTGATTCTAGTCCTGAGAAAATTAGCTCAAGGCGTTTCAATAGTACTTCGCGATCTGAGGTTGAAACCTCACTAGGAATCAATTTGGTCGCTTCGCCCATAAGATGTTTCAGTTTTGCTTCATTGTCGCGCTTAACGATTCCTAGGTCGACAATAATAGAAAGTATTGGAGCTTCTTTTGTCGAGACAAGCTCGGCCATAGCGTTTTTCATTTCGATTGATCCACTTGTTGAATAGAGGGTTGAATATAAGGGCTAACAGTTGATTGTCACAATATCAAGGAGCGGCAAGGCTTTTCTCCCTCCTAGAGGACTAGTTTGCTGGCATATAGTTCCTCTCCAGGTTGATCTGGTGTTTATGAGGATATTTGTAATGATCAACAGCAGGCATGATGCAATTTTTTACTTAATGTGCAAGCCTGAGAATATAGGCGCTACAATGAAACTGGCGTGTAAAGAGGCAGATGCTAAAAGACTCGATTTTCAAGCTGACTAAACTTCGGCCCGAGTTTGCTTCTCAATACGAGAATCAACCGCCGGATCAATTCGGCTTCAACCTTGACAGCTTTGCCCACTGGGAGGCTTTCTTTCGCTTCTTTTATGACGACTATTATCACGTTAAAGTTGTCGGTATTGAAAACATCCCAGCCACCGGTCGCGCTGTTCTAGTTGGCAATCATTCAGGCGGCTTGCCTATTGATGCCTACATGACCAATTGTGCCAACTATAACCTTCATCCCCATCCTCGCCGCATACGTTGCCTGGCATTAGATTGTTTGCTTAAGCTTCCGATTATTAAGGATATGATTACCGGCATGGGTGGGGTTCCAGCTCGGTATGTTGTAGCAAAGCAGCTACTTGAAAATGACGAGCTGGTTTTCTTTTATCCTGAAGGCCCAAGGGGCACTGGCAAGCTATTCAAACAGCGCTATCGTCTTATTGATTTTGATCCTGGATTTATTAAAGCGGCAATTGCCACCAGCTCACCGGTAGTTCCCATAACAGTGGTGGGGGCCGACGAAATTTATCCTATTTTTGGGCGGCTAGAGGGTCTGGCCCGTTTTCTTGGCATGCCCTATTTCCCTTTGACACCAGGCTTCCCCTGGTTTCCGTTAACCACTAGCTCATTACCTCTGCCGATTAAAATATTGATAGTGGTAGGCAAGCCAATTTACTTCGATTATCCACCTGAGCGGGTTAGCGATAAGCAATTGCGCCTTCATTTGACCAAAGAGGTGCAATATAACATTCAACGACAGCTCAATTTCCTTCTGCGCCACCGCTGGACGGCCTTTACTGGCTGGGATGATCAGTTTCTTAAGGATTTAGAGCAGAGCCTCAAATCAAAACCTCAAAACAAGTAAACCTTTAGGGTTGAAAAACTAGTGCCGCTCTATTCAGTCTATGGAGTGATACTTGAGAGCTGAAAAAGGTTTAGATTAATAGCAGCGATGGTTACTTGAGAACCGTCTTTAGTGCGGTACATTTGAGGTTATGCGATGAAGATCATTATTGCAGTTGACGACTCACCTTCATCTAGTGAGCTAATTCGTTCGGTAATTAGTCGAAAATGGCCTGCCGATACCAACTTTAAGATACTCACTGTACTTGAGCCCTCATGTGTTTCTTACGCAGACCTGTCAATTTCTGAATATGCCCATACTGCTGCTGAAATTTATGCCAAGCGCAAAGCTGCATCGCGACATCATTGCGAAGCCATGCGCCACAAGCTTGAAGAATCCATTGCCGGCGCATCAGTTCATTATGAAGTGCGTGACGGCGCGCCATGGGCTGAAATAGTTACCGCTGCTGTTGAGTGGTCTGCCGATAAAATTATGATTGGCGTGCACTCTAGAGACGTCTGCCCCCATAATATGCTGGGAAGTGTCTCTCGCGCGGTGGTAAATCACGCCCCTTGTTCTGTCGAAGTGGTTTCGACGGTGCATCACCGCAAGAAGCATGCCACTGCAGGAGCTGTTGCTGAAAAGGCCAAGTGAAAATAGATGCGGGTATTGATCTTATCAACTTCGATTGGTACGGGTCATGTTCGCGCTGCTCAAGCAATAGAAGCTGCTTTTAAACAACACTATGCTGATGTTTTTGTCCGGCACGAAGACTCTTTGAGTTTTGCCAATGCGGCTTTTCGCAAAGTCTATCAACAGACCTATGTCGATTTGGTTGCTAATGCTCCAGATTTGCTGGGAATGGCTTACGACTATGCAGATAGAGACTGGGATAAGCTGCACTACGGTATGGCCTTTGAGCGTTTGAATATTGCTAAGCTGGCACGCTTGCTCAAAGATTTCAAACCTGATGCAATTGTTTGTACTCATTCACTACCAGCTGATATGGTGTCGTGGTTGCTCTGCCGCAAAGAGATTTCTTGCCACCATGCTATTGTCATAACCGACTTTGATTTGCACGCAGTTTGGTTGTGCCACCACTATTCTCGATATTATGTCGCTATCGATGAAACTAAAGAGCATTTAGTTGAGCTTGGCTTTGAACGCAGCCGCATAGTCACTTCTGGTATTCCCATTGATCCAGTTTTTGCCCAGGTAAAAGAGCAGCGGCCAATGCGTCTTAAGCATAAGCTTGCGCCTGATCTGCCGACGATATTTGTCTCTGCTGGCGGTTTAGGTATGGGTCCAGTTGAGCAAATCCTCGACCAGCTGGGGAAGCTTCATCAACCAGTCAGTATTGTGGTTGCCTGCGGTGCCAATGCGCCTCTTCTAGAGAAAGTTCGCTTTGCTTCGGAGAGACTCTCCCATAAGCAAAATAGTGGTCACGTGATTCACAGCATTGGCTTTACTTCTGAAATGGATGAGTACATGGTGGCCGCCGATTTGATTATAGGCAAGCCAGGTGGTCTGACTTCATCAGAGGCTTTGGCTAAGGGCCTTGTCGCGGTAATCATCAAGCCTATTCCGGGACAAGAAGAGCGCAACGCTGACCACCTAGTAGAGGAAGGGGTAGCTATTCGTTGCAATAATCTCCCTGTGCTGGCATATAAAATTGAGCAGCTTTGGCAAAATCAGGAGCGCCTTGAGGCTATGCGCCGTAATGCTAGAAAACTTGGGCGGCCCAATGCTGCTGCCGATATTGCCTTTGATATTTGTCAATTAGTCGAGGGTCCGGATTCTGTTGCTTCTCATCCACAAGCTCATGTTTGTGAGCGCGATTGGCGAGAGTCTTTTGCGCTTTGAGAATTGTCCAGAGCTAATTGCAGCTGGTCATGAATTGCGACCTTTAGATTGCTAATAGCTGAGTGTTTGTTCTCTCTGTAATGTTTCAAGTAACTGCTTACAGCAATAGGTTCGCCGAAAAATACAGAGGCAACTTGTCTACCTTTACTTGAAATGTGTCCTGTCGTTTCAACTTCGAGAAAATCAACTATGCGGCATTGCAGAATAGTTGAGGCTGGTTGAATCAAAACGCGATGGAAAATCAGGAGATTTTCTACGCGGTTCAAGTCACTGATAAATTCATCGTGAAATTGAGATGTTCGTTTGTTCAATTTTCTTTGATGGTTGGCCTCACCAATATTTGCTCCTAGTATCTCGTCTACTGCATTGCGCAAAGAATAGAGCATTTGCTCCGGTGACTTGTGAGCGATTTCGCAATCAATAAAATTAGCTATACGCTGGCAAATATGTCTTGCCAATTGACTCGTTTGCTCAGCTGCTGATGCGCTTTCTGATAGCTGGCAATGATAGTGCTGGGCGAGGTTGTTGAGAACGGTCCCTATCGCTTTTGCTATCCTCTCATTAACATTGCCGCCGTCTTGCGGCAGTCCAAGTTGCCGCTCGATTATTCTCAAAGCTTTTTCAACGCTTGCTGCGAAGGCGGTTTCTAATCTGTAGCTAATGCCGACAGGTAAGACCCAGAGTGTTTGCTCTGAATCGGTGAGAACCGTTTGACTAGGCGCAATTTCTTCTTGAATCTCTAAGAGAATATGCACCAAGGCTGTGCTTATATTGTGAACCGTATGGTCGTCACCGGTGATCTCGGCTTCTGGAAAGACAATTAGCTTGTGCTTTCCTTGTTTCAGAATGGCTTTGGTGGTTTCGATTGAGGTTGTGTCACCAGCGCCTCGGTTGACAGAATAGCAACCAAATTTTTGAAAGAACCAGCCGAGGACGCCGTGATACCAGTCAAAAACTTCTCGTGCCACCATACAGTGAACTTGCTCTTGTAGATGTTTAGCAAGAAAGACAACCACACTTGGATCTTGTCGGTCCGCGTGGTTGAGGAGAATAATGGTGCGCGTATTTTTTAGAGCCGCTACTGTGTTCTTGTTGTCGCTAAATTGACAGGTGAAGTGATCGATGTAGCGACAATATATTGGAATAAGAAACTGGCAAAAAGCAATAACCGCTAGATTAGGCTCAGGGGCTTTAAATTGCGACAAAGCTTTCACTACTGAGGCCTCTAAGGAAGCGACATCAGGTAGTCGGTGATGCTCTCTACCTGCTCAGGGTTGAGATCTGAGGGCGGCATAACGGTGCCGCGTTCGTTATATTCATTGTCGCCACTCTGATTGAAAAATTCGGCTGCTGTAATGCGATCGGTTACGAATTGGCGCTCGTGACGTTTGGAGATGCCGTCGAAAGCTGGCGCAAAGTGGCCGCCCATATTTCGTATCGAATGACAGACCAGGCAGTTTCTATCGTTGAGGAGCATGCGCCCTTCTGCGATTTTTGGCACTCTATCTTTGTGGCAATCGGCTGCATCTTCTGTTGAGTGGAAGGGAGTTTTCTTCGTCACTTTGTGACCAGTAATTTGAACTCCACCAGGTAAATCGCTGAGGGTGAGAAGATAGGCTGCTATATCTTTAGCTTGAGTGTGTGATATGCGCGGATGCTCTAGCAACTCAGCATAGGGGTAGAGTTTGAGAAACCGCGCCATGGCGGCTTCGTCATTGGTAATTCTAGATTCGACAAATATTTTGCTGCGGCGACCACCGATGCCGTCTAAGGGTGGGGCTAGACAGCCGCCTTTGCCTTCGATTGAGTGGCAGTTAGCGCAATTATTTTGTTTGAAATACTTGGCGCCTTCGCGGCTCTTGCTTGAGGCCGGCTGACCTTTGTATTTGCCATAGTCTACATACAAAACATCGGGTGCTGCTTCTTTTGCTGGAGCCTGTGGCGCATTTGCCGGTGCTGATTTTATAGGTTCCAAAGCACTAGAATAGTTAGTGGAAATTGTGCTAAATAGCCCAATGGCCGCCATTGCCGCCAACATTTTGCTCGAAAATTTCTTCATTCAAGGCCCCGATTATCTGGTCGAGAGTAAAGGCTAGACTAGGCTAGATTAGATAGACACAATCTATTACAGCAGATTTTTGCCAAACTTGACTGCTTCGGCAGAATGATTTTGTCAAATTCCCCTAGTTTAGCTAATACTGCTCTAGTTTGACTCTTCGGCCTGAGGCAAAGCCTAGTCCCTTTGGTTGATGACGATTGCTCGGCTTTGATCTTCAATTGTTAGTGTATGCGAGCAAGTTCAGAGGTTTTTATGGCCAAGTCTTTTCTATTGGCTTTTGATGGCTCGCAAGAAGCTCTCTTTGCTGCTGATTTGGCTGCGGCGCTTGCTAAGTCTAAAGGTGCTCGGTTAACTGCCCAAACGGTTGTTGATAGTCAATCTGTTTGGGAAATTGTGGGCCAAGATTTGCCTGGGATTATTGGCAGCGGGCCTTATATGGCGGCTTATCAGACGATTGAGAACACGCTCAGATCTGTAGCCGAGACTCTTATGTATGCTTTCGAATGTCGCATTGCCAATAGTGAACTTGAGGCGGTTTGCGAAATAGATGAAGGCAACATTATTGATCTAATTCTTCGTCGAGCAGCTAATCACGACCTAGTAATCATGGGACATAAGTCGAAATTGAGGCAACGCAATATTCATCAGCGTCGCTATCTCAATACAAGCCTGTGCCAAAGGGTGGCTGACACTTGCCCTGTGCCTCTTTTGGTTGTGCAGAATGCCATGCAGCTTTGGAGTCGCAGTGTTTTGTTAGTTAGCGCTGAGACCTATTGTTCAGAAACCGTTAGAGCCTTTGTGGAGTTGTCCACTGCGGTGGGCGGCAAGGCTGAGATTGTTTGTACTGGCCGAAGTAAGACAATTGACAGCTTAATTAGCACGGTGCGCAGTCAGCTTGCTCAAGACCCAATTGCTGAGCTAGCGGCCGATAAAGTGAGCTTTTCTGTTGTCGGGCGCAGGCTCTATGAATTAGAAACCTTCTTTTCTCTTTCTGGTGCGGCTGAAAGCGATACTATTATTGTTCTCACTACCTGTGATACCGAGCAGGGTCGAAAAGTTTGCACGGGTGAGTCTTTAGACTATGTCATTCGCGATGTAGCTGCTGCCTGCACATTGTTCTTGCCTCCGCGACAAATGGCGCCGCTGCTTCAGGCCGAGTTGAGTGAAATGAAGAATCAGTCGGTGCTAACCTAACGGACCACTGTCTAGTGTACGTCTGCCAAGCTGAAGCGTCTGAAATGGCAGTCTAATAGTTGCTCGTATCTTTATGCTCGTGGATTGGCGGCATAACTACGCTTTCGCGATCCGACCATTCTTGCAGCAGGTCTAAAGCTGTTTGTTGGCCTAGAGCCGTTTGAGTCTCAAACTGCTCATAGATGGCAATTAAAGCTTTGCCCTCGTGTAGCATCTTTTGAATCATTGGTCGCAAATCGACAAGGCGATCTTCGTAGTGTTTGACGAAGCGATTGAGATCTGTGGCGATAATGCCGTCATAGTCTTTCAAGCCTTCCACGGCGTCGTGCAGTCCTAGACCGGGCTTACCTTCGTCCACAGCGCTATATCCGACGAGCTTGTGCTCATGCTCTCGGCAATATTCTTCGATTTTTTGCTTTTGTTCTTCTGCATTTAGACTAGTTCCACCAGTGCGAAGATAGCCTAGCAGCCTTAATTTCTTATGCAACATTATGCTTCTCCCCAAAAAAAAGATGCTTGAAAAGTTTTTCCTTCAAGCCCTCGCCACTATTGTTGTTCAAGAAGGGCTTGGCCATATCCCCCGGCGGGATGAACTAATGTCAGGACCTCAATATGGTTATACTTCTATCGGCCGATGCCTAGGCCTCATGTGCTTGTCACAATTACATGAGGCCGATCTTGAAAGACAGTGAAATTTATATGGTGGCGATGATGCGAGTAATTATTGCAATTGACGATTCCGGGTGTTCGCGCTTAGCGATTGATGCAGTGGTTAATCGTCACTGGTCGGGCTCTACCCAGTTTCGCGTAATACACGTGGTTGAGCCAATTGTGCTTCAGTACGGCATGATTGCTCCTCAGGCTGTTGAGCTAATGATTGAAGCCGAACAGAAACTGAAAAAGCACGGTCAGGAGTTGATTGACGCCACCATCGTGAAGTTGCAGTCTTTATTCGGAGAGCAAGCGGTCACTGGTGAAGTACTTCACGGCAATGTCAGTGACACAATTGTCGAAGATGCCACAGAATGGCACGCTGATCTAATTGTTATTGGCTCCCATGGCCGAACTGGCATGGACAGAATGTTCTTAGGCAGCGTTGCCGAAAAAGTTGTTAACCGTGCCCCTTGCTCAGTTGATGTGGTCAAGTTCAAAACTGTAGTGACTGAGAAAGGTGCTAAAGAGGTTGAAACCGCAAGCGTCAACTAGCGTCGCTTAGTCTTAGCTAGCCGATTTTAGACTAATCAAGACCAAATAGACTAATCTAGACCAAGCCACGACGCATGGCGTGCACGGCGGCTTGGGTGCGGTCGTCAACAGCCAGCTTATTCAGTATGTTTCGCACATGGGTCTTAGTTGTGGCCAAAGAGACAACCAGCTTGTCACTAATTTCTTGGTTAGAGAGTCCATCAACTATCAGCTTTATAACTTCAAGCTCACGAGGTGACAGTGATTCTGGAGCTGGTCTGTCAATGCCGTTTTCTGTTAAGTTGTCATGACTTTCTTTGAGCTCGTGTTCCCCCGCGCTATGTCCAGAATTGACGTATATGGAGTGGGAATCGTTGTTAGAACCGTCGTGTTTAGCGCCTATGGACGCAGGTGCTGAGTCTAGGGGCAGTGACGCCAGGGCCGCATTGGCCGAGTAGTGCTTCAACACTCGACTGGCGACAGCTGAGTCGAGCCAGACATCGCCCGTGCTAACTGAGCGGATTGCAGTGTATAGCCTGTCGGGCTCTACATCTTTCAGGCAATATCCACTGGCTCCCGCGGCTAGAGATGCCATGATGTCAGCGTCGTTGTCATGCTGTGTCAGCATGATGATTTTCATTGAAGAATCACGGCTAACTATTTGGCTGGCAGCTTGGATACCATCCATTACTGGCATGCCAACATCCATCAGAATTACGTCTGGCTTCAATTTTTCTGCCATGGTGACTGCTTCTTGACCATTTGAGGCCTCACCAATCACGTGAATGTCTTTGGTCCGGTGCAGGGCAACTTTTAGCCCGAGCCTTGTCAACTGGTGGTCTTCTACCAACAATACATTTATTGAGGGAGCGCTTGCGTCAGATGTTTGTTCAGCCATAATTATCATTTACCGGAAAAAACTAATTATAGACCGCTCGAAAACCTTAGGAAGTGCTTGGTGGGAAAAGAACAGTCTAATAAACCAGTAGCCTTAACATTAACCTCCGAGGAAGTAGAGCTGCGCAAACGCTGGTTGGAGTTTTCTGCCAGTGACGAAGAACTGATAGAGCTTGAGCTCGACGTTTTGGTTGCCGACCATATCGACGAATTGATTGAGTCGATGTATGCCCATTTTCTAACTTTTGAAGAAACTCGCAGTTATTTTCCCAACGAACAAATACTAAAGCGCGCTCAATCTGCTCAAAAAGACTATTTTATTCGTCTGACCAAGGGCACCTATGACACTGATTATGCCAATGATCGTCTTCGAGTTGGTGCCACTCACCATCGTATTGATCTTGATCCCAAATGGTATATCGGAGCTTACAATCGAGTATTGGCCTGGTTCTTGCCTAAAGTAATTGATAAGTACAATGGCGACAAGGAGAAACTAGGCAAAGCCGTTTCGGCATTGATGAAAGTGGTTTTCTTTGATATGGGTCTGGCTATCGATTGCTACATATCAGCTAAAGAGGCAGCTTTGCGTCAGCACACCGACGCCATCCGTGAGTTAGAAACAGAAAGACGGGTAACCAAATCTATTCTTGAGAATTCTCCTGTGGGAATTATTAGCTTAGATAAGGACATGGTCTGCCTTGAGTGCAACGACAAATTTATTGAACTAGTAGATTGTGATAATCGATCTGACATCGTCACAAAACAGATTTCTGATGTAGCCCCAGGTCTTAAGCCGGCCTTATTTAAAGAAGTACTTAGCAGCGGGCAGTTCAGCAAGCATAGTGGAGTGGCGCTCAAGCTGTCGAAGAAGAATGAGACAGAGAGCAATTATTTCGACTGGTTAGCCTGGCCGATCAAAGATAACGATGGCAAAGTAACTGGTCTAGTGGCGATGTTTACCAATACCACGGCCAATGTTCTATTGCAGCAACAGCGAGAAGATTTTGTTGCCACACTTACCCACGATTTAAAGACGCCTGTTTCTGCCACCACTAGAGCGGTGCGCTTTTTGCTCGATGGCGACTTCGGCCCAGTACCAGAGACTCAAGTCGAGGTGCTTGAGACAATCCTGCAAAGTAATACCGCACTTTACAGCTTGGTACAAACATTGCTTGACGTTTACCGCTTCGATAGCGGAGTGAAAGAGTTTCATATGGTTAGTTGCGATATGGTTGGCTTGATCACTCGCATAATTAGCGAAATCATGCCACTGGCGCGGGAGAAAGGTGTAACTATTCAGGCATCTGTTCCGCAAAGTGCCGCAGAAGTAATATGCGATCAAGACGAGATTCGGCGGGTGGTGCAAAACCTCATCGATAATTCGCTGAAATTTACTCCGGGTGGCGGTTCAATTACAGTTACCTTGAGTCAGCTTGAAACTCTAACCACTGTTAGTGTTACTGATTCAGGTAAAGGCATCCCCGAAGAGAATCGCCCTAAGTTATTCCAGCGATTTTGGCAAGCTGGTTCTACTGGCCGTTATTATGCCAGTACTGGTTTAGGGCTGTATCTTTGCCGCCGAATAGTCGAAGGCCATGGTGGCAAAATCTGGTGCAAAGAAAGCCAGGGGCCAGGAACTACATTTTGCTTCGAGCTTTTAACTAAAGGCCCGGATACCGCAATAGTTGCTGCAACATAAGATCAAAGAGCGTTGGGGCAAACCTATAGCAGTCATGAGAGCGCAGTGCTAATTCGCCTTGATGATCTGTATTGACAGTAACTTCTTTAAGGTGAGTCTTCGCATCTCTGAAAATTTCACCTAAAACCTGCTCGAAGTCAACGGCAGGAAATCCGTTGCGCTGTGGCACGCCTTTGAAATACTCTTCGATGATATTAGCTGCTGTGGCCATACATAAACAGAGTCCGGTTGGTTTTACTGATACTACTTTCTCTATCGATTCTTCTGGAATTAAGCCCAGGTGCACCGCACTCTTGGCCATGGCATGCGACGGTAGCTGCTTTTCGCGTAGTACAAGATCTTGTAGGTGAATTCGTACGTTTGGAAACTTTAGTTCCGCAGAATATGTACCATCGCTATATTTGTCAGCCATCGCCGCTGATACCACCTCTGTAAATGTCATTTACAGCACCTTCGAATCCTAGAGAATTACAGCTGACAGATCGCTCTTGGCTGAATCTGAGTTCTGTTCTTTATCGTCAACCCTCAATTTTTTGAGCTTAACTACTTCTACTGAGCAAGGCGCATGATTTAGTACTTTCTCAGCAACGCTTCCCAACCAGAATTTCTCTAGGCCGGTTCTTCCGTGAGAACCAAGAATAATCAAATCAGCGTCCCAATCCTTGGCGTAGTCAAGGATGGATTCAGCGATGCTGCCGCTGATAACCAGACCACTGACTTCATTGTTTGGGTGGTTCTTCTTGATTTGAATGATCTTCTGGTCGATCATTTGCTTTAGCTGGTTCTTGTATTCGGCTTGCATTTCTTCTAAAGAAGGTGCGCACAGGCCAGCGAGGAGATATTCGTTGTATATGGGGGCCATGACAGAAATGAGGCGAAACTCAGTGTCGCCTTCCCAGGTCTGTCTGGTGGCCGAATCAACCGCGTTTGACGAGCAATCTGAATCATCAATGGCAATTAGAACTTTCATTTCCACCCCATAAGATTTGGCCAAAGTACTGCTCTTAGTATTGGCCATGGGCAATTGGTCTGCCATCGTTCAAAGTAGTGAAGTTTCATTTGTTTTTTTTCAAGTAGATTGGCCAATTCAGAACCTGGCCCGTCAGGTCTATCATCCTTTGGGATGATAGAGCCGAATAAGGGGATGGCCGACCGGCCGGGATTGCTGTCAAGCGCTTGTCGGGCTGTTGGCAATATTGGCTTAACAGGGCTTCAATGCAAATTTGGGCAAAATTGCCTATTTTACTGTTTGACAACGGGGGGAATACCAAGGTCAGACGAAAAAAACGATAAATCTAGTAATCTTGAGTAGCAAAAGTAGTTACTATCAAAGAGTTAAGACTTAGACCATGACAGCGCCGAAGCAATTAAATACCCTGTACCTTCTTACCGTGTTGCTGTGCTTGTTTGCTTCCGCTCAACCGGCGCAAGCTGCTGAGTTAGCTGCGCGTTTCTTGCGCGTTCCTGTATTTTTTATCACTGACAGAAATCTTGAACCGACCAAGTCGGGAGAAGTCGATTTTGGGCCCCATCGCAAATATCTGGGTGACTGCAAACACGAGCCTTTTATGGGTTCTGCTTATTGTGTGGTCGAAAACATAGAGAAGAAACCCTTGAGCGATCACCTCAAAGATTTGGGTTGGTCAAAGGCTGAGGCTGGCGATAAATTAGGTGCTTTCAAAATCACTCCGTTGACCGACGATAATTTTGAGAAGGTTCAGGATACTTTTTATGGCAACGTCAGTGAAAAAGCTCGCCTTACAGACGACAAGAATATTTTTGTCTTCGCCCATGGCTATAAGAATCCCTTCCATGGTGCCCTTCGCACCGCCGCCACTCTGGCCTACAACTCTGAGCGTCCAGTGATTTTCTATTCTTGGCCATCGGTAGCGAAGCTGCGCTCTTATACTTCTGATGAAAATAATGTTGAGTGGAGCCAGGAGCACTTCAATGATGTTGTTACTCGTCTAGAAAAGCTCTGTACTGATGATCCAACTCTCAAAGTAAGGTTGATGGCCCACAGCATGGGTACAAGATTACTGGTTCGAGCAACACCACTACTGCGAGAGAAGAAGCATATAGTCGAAACTGCTCTAATTTGCCCTGATGTTGATGACGGGTTAGTTAAGCATTATGCTCGTCGCTATTTAAGTGTCAAAGGCACCACTGTTATTCGCTTGTATATGTCGCAGCGCGACAAGGCTCTGGTGCTTTCGCAATTTGTTCATGGCGGCTATACTCGGCTTGGCGAGCAGGCTGACGCCATTGGTGGTTGGGTGACCAAAACTCTATCAGGGCAAAACAATGATGCTGAAAAACAAGCTGCCAAAGTTGAAGACGCAGAATTTGCCGAAAGGCTAGCGAAGACAAAGAAGAGAATGCAGACTATCGACTTTACCGATATTGATACTGGTCCGATCGGACATCATATTCCGGCCAAGCTTATTTGCAGTATGTCATTTACCAATCAGCCCGGCAGCGGCTTGGAGCTTGTGCCTGAAGAGTCTGGTCAAAGAAATAAAATCAGCAATATGTTCACCAAGTTATCTAAACTGAAGAGTACTGATGAATTGGCGCCCACCGGTGATGTGCTGCGGGTTATAAAGAAGGATGCTCAGAAATGACCGATGAAACAGTTGCCGCTCAGTTGGAATTGCCTGAAACTTCCAGTGGCTGTATCACTAGCTTTCTCGTGCGGCTGGGCTTGGGTAAGACTGCAAAGCAGGCGGCCGTAGTCGGTGTTTTATTGTTTGTGACCCTCGCCTGGGTCGTGCCCTTGTTGCTTTGTCTTAGCTCGGGCAGCGCCTTTGGCCCATCTTTGCAGGTGCCATTCTTTGGTGATTATATTAGTAGTGCCCGTTTTCTAGTGGTTGTTCCGATTCTGCTTCTTTCAGATTTAGTAACGAGAAGATGGTCGTTGAAGACACTGCATCACTTTCTACAAGACCATATTGCTGCAGCCGATGCTGCTAAATATAAGGCAATAGTGGCAAGGAACTTTCAACTGCGCGATGCCCCTCCAATTTTCTTCGGGCTTCTCTTGCTAGCATTTGCCTACTCAGCAGTATGGGTAGACATTGTATTGGCTGTACACTGCACAAACTGGCAGGTGGTATCAACTGATGGCCATTCAGTTCTGTCTCTGGCTGGTAAATGGAACGCCTATGTTAGTCAGCCGCTCTTTCGAGTGGTCTTGCTCGACTGGCTCTGGGGCTACTTACTTTGGGCCAATTTGCTTCTCAAGATCTCGCGTTTCCCCTTGCGAGTTAGCGCGACGCATCCCGATTGTGTTGGTGGCCTTGGTTTTATTGCTGTTGGACATTCATATTTTGGTTTTGCTGCTTTTGCTATGTCTGTGGGTGTCAGTACTTTTGTCGCTCAGACAGTGCTTGAAACCCATACAAATCTGCAGGCCTATTCTAACCTTGGCATAGTCTTTGTACTTCTAGTACTGCTTTTGTTTCTTGGACCGTTGTTGGTGTTTACACCGCTTCTGGTCAAAACCAGAAGAGAAGCCGTTTTTACCTATGGCTCGCTTTGTCACAACGTCAATAGCCTGTTTGCTTCCAATTGGCTAGAGTCGACTGCAAGCTCTAACCCTGACTCAAAGCGAGAATCTAAATCTGCCGATTCGGCTACTCTCATTTTGAGTACTGAACCATCGACGGTGACTGATCTCAATTCGTCGTTTCTCAATGTTCAGAATATGAAACCTTTTGTCTTTGGCAAAGAGACTCTGCTGGCGTTTCTCGCAGCCGTTGCTCTGCCGGCAATACCGCTAATATCCACGGTAATACCATTGCAAGACTTACTGAAAGAGTTAGCTAAGGCTCTGACTTAAGAGATTCACTTCTTAGGCATGTCGTCGTTGATTGTCATTGCATGAATTTGGTAGGCGGGTTTGCCTGTCACTTTGACAAGCTGCACGTTTGTTAGCCAGACCAACCCACCACCGAGCATAATGCCCTGATCTTTGCACCAGAGTTCTTTTTCTGGATATTCGGCAAAGAGTTTCAAGATTGCTGGTGTAAAGATGATGTTGTAGTTTGCTAGCAGTTCTTGCTGATTGCGATAAGTTCGAGTCGTCACACTTCTCTTAAAATTGCCGTTCCAGCGCACAGATAGAGGGTATTGGAACATCTTGCTGACAGCCTCGCTGTTCTTCTTGGCCAGGGCATCGCGCAGAGACTGGTAGAAGGTCGCGAACAAGTCGCCATCGTCAACGCCAGCAACCGAGTAGCGCTTCTTACGTGCTTCAGTGGCGGCGGCTAGAATCTTTTCAGCCTCTGCTACCCTGTTCGTGGCTTTGTATACTTCGCTCAACCCCCTGGCATCAGCGAATAGTACTGGGTAATTTCCTCGATAGAGCTGAATATTGCTGTCGTAAGCCTCTTTATATTGCTTTTCCGCGTCTTTGTATTTCTTCTGCTTTAGGTAGCAGTCAGCCAGTCGTGTGCGCGTTAGCAGCTTTTGCTCGTTGCCATTGAGGCTTTCGACGATATCTATGGCTTCTAAGAGCTTTTTCTCCGCTGCTGCATAGTTGCTAGCGTTCATTTCGGCTTGAGCGGCAGAATAGATTTTGTCGAATTGCTTTTGCTTTATTGCTTCTTGCTTGGCAATGTCAGCGTCAATTGAAGCAAAGGATACGGCAGCGGCTGCAGCTTTATTGGCAGCCTCTGTTGACACTGCTTTTGCTGTCTTCGTCTTTGGTTGCGTCGACTTCGGCGTGGCAAGTGCCACTAACGGACTAGTTGCAAGAGCTGTTACAAGAGCTGTTACAAGAGCTGCTGATAGTAATGTTAGTTGTTGATTTCTCATGGCGATATGATAGCAGTTGCTTGCTTCGTCTCGTATGGGAATACACCTAGAAGTGCCTCGTCCAGTTGCGTGTTCTGTTTCTGGTGCTAGCCGCTTCGCGGTCTTTTGAGAAGCAAGGGCAATCAGGTTTGCAGCCGCAAGTGCACTCACATTTGCCTGGGCCGCAAGCACATTGACATACTCCAAGAGCGACAAGTCGAAAGAGCCAACCACCAGAAATAAGGGCTGCACCTCCAGTGATTATCCAGATTAGCTGATGCCATTTGTCTTCCATTCGAACTTACCTGAAAAGGAGCTTATAACCGTTATATAACCTCTGTAATTGGCGTGCGAAGCTCATAACTATTTGTTCACTTTTGAAGTTGGAGTCTCTGGATCGTTTTAATCTGTTATTTCAAATCTTTGCTCCAGACTGTCTTTGCCAGAATCAAAGATAATTTTGCTATCAACGCGTAGCAATTGGGCATGTTCGTCTTGAATGGCTTTGGCTTCTTCTAGCTCTTTGAGAATTTCTCCTTGCGGCTGTTTGACTAGCTCAGCGGCAGCTTTACGCTTTTCATTTCTGCTATCAATGCGCTGGTTCAGCATAAGCAATACGACATAGCGCACGGCCGGAATGACGAGCAAGATTATGGAGTAGGTAAGCAGCACATCGATCAGAGCCGCCAGGTGGTGCAGCAAATTTATAGTGGCAATGTGCTTGAATAGCCACCAGCTGCCGCAGAAATTGAAAATAGCCAGCATTAAGACATTAATCAGGGCTAGAGGTGGGAAGTTCGAGAATTTCCAGCTTTCTTCTTTTAAGTAGCTTTCTTGCTCTTTCTCCTGTTGTTGTTGTTGTTGTTGAACTAAAGGGTGCTCACTTATATAGTCTGGAAAAACATAAACTATAAAGCCGCTTTTTGTTACTTCAGGATGGCCATTAAATTGTGCCAGTGCACTCATAACCATGCCACTATCTGAGATGTCACCATCGAGAAAGGGAGCCAGTTGCTCTGCCGATACTACCCCGCCGTTGGCCTTGATGGTTGTTGCGATTTGCTGCCAGCGCAGCTTCTGTAAATTAGAATTTGGCTTGCCATCGCCAAACAAGAAAGAAAAGCATTCGAGGAAGAAATTACCTTTGGGATGCTTCTCTATAAAGTCAGTGTAGCGGTCTCTCTGGGCGCTGGGGATGCTATTTTGATAGCTGCTATGTGAAGGGCTATAATCCCAGCTAAAAATGTCAGAAAGAAAGTTTGTATCAAAGAAGCCAGAGGCATCGAATGAGCCAGAATCACCGCTGTCTCCGCCGGCACCATCGAATATTGATGCTATTGCCAATAAAATTAGTGCTACGAAAATCAAAACTATTACAAGCACCGACGTCATTAAGGCAACGCCAAATGATACCCGTACCACCCAGTAAAGTGACTTGAATAGAAAGGCTCCTGCCAGCAATGCTGCTTTGCGCCTTCCTCTTCGTCTATAGACGCCAGAAAAATTGGGAGCAAATGAGTAATAGACCGTGCCATCATTGGCTACTTCTAGCTTGGCGCCGGTTTCTCCAGCAATTTTGTTGAGCCAATAGGTGGCACTATTGATAGATAGACCGCTGCTTGTCGCTAACTCGGGCGCTGTGGTGCGCAAGTTTGTCTTGATAGCATCAAGGGCAAGCCGTTTGTCTGGCATTAAAAGCGAGTACTCTGGGTCTTCTGGATCCAGGCTGCCAGCGGCCAATTGCGGTGGCTCGTGTTCTTCCTCGTATTTCTTCTCGAGCTTTTCGTCCGGCAACTAATTTCCCTTTCGCGTCTTGGTTGTTTCTAAATTCCTGAGCGATGGCTTTTATTTTGAATGTAATGTGAGGGCTATTGATGCCCCTGGCTTCGTGCCCGAGCGATTTGTATTATAGTGCGCCTGCGGTTGCACAGCGATTCTACCTCAGCGTCGTTACCTAACTGTTTTTGTACTGCCATTAGGTTGTCGATGTCAGTTAACAGCATTGTGTCATCGCTTCCATATCTGCGTTCTATTTCAGCTAAGTGTGATTTGTAGAGCTTCGCAAGCTTTGCGTACTCAAATCGCTTTTGGTAGAGAGATTCAAGACTGGCGACTGTTGCTTCGTGAAGCGCCTCCGCAGTGCCAGATTCTGGGTAGAGATGAGCCTTTTCTTCTCTGGCCAGCAGTTTCTCGTATGTCTCTATGGCCTTGCCGAAGAGATGCTCGCTTTCGTATTTCTGAGCAAGTTTTCTCAAGCTCCTCAGCAACTCAGGATCATTGGGCTTGAGTACTATTGATTGTCTTGCCAGTGTAAGTCTGTCGTGTAGGTCTGTGGTCTGAAATACAAAGGCACCAAAGGCAAAGAAGACAAAGAGGAAAGTGGAGAGTCTACCAAGTAGGATGTGGGTTTTAAGTCTTATCTGCGCAGATTTTTTCTCTATTGGGTCATTTTGATGACTAAGGGGCACCCTCATCAATCCGTCAGAATTTGGTTCTTGCTTTTCATCTGGCATGGGCAGAAGACCCGTCTTGCTCTTGCTTGTATTTCTGAATAAGCATTTGGGAGCGCTCGTAGAGTCTTTCGGCCTCTGGTAACCTATCTAATTGTGTGTTTAGAGCCGCTAGCTGACTGATTACGGGAATCAATAGTGTGCTATCTGAGCCAAATTTGCGTTCGCTTTCTGCTAACAAATCTTGGTACGCAGTCAGTCTTCTTGCATCACGTATGGCGTTGGCCTCGATTTCGTTTGACGAATTTGTGTCTTCAGCTGAACGCAGCAGTGCTTGCCGGGCTAATGTCTGCTGCGTGTGCGTTTCGCTGCGCTGCATCGCCAGAACACCAAGGCCACAGAATAGGCACAGTCCGAGAAAACAGCTTTGAATTTGTCTGTAAGTGCCAAGCTGAAGCTCAGCGGTGTCTTTTTCTATTGAGCCGTTATTAAAGGCGCTTTCCACTTTTATGAATTTGGCGGTTTCGAGGGCTGGGTTCTCATCTGCCATGTGGTCCACCCTGTGAGCTTTATCTATTGATCTTACCAGGCTGAGCTTTGGGCGGGGGTAAGATGGTTAGATCTTGGCGATTGAGTGCTTTGCCGGGCTCTTAACCTATTGTTGCTGCAGAAATGTTGCAGATGCATAGGCTGAGGCCGAATGCATGGACCTAGCGCTTGTAGGCTACTATGGAGACTATGGCCGAGAACTCGCTAGATAATCCATCGTTTTATGTTTGGGAGCCTGGTGTCGGGCCGTCCGAAGCTGCGCTTCTTCGGTTACAAGAGTTAGCCGTGCGGCCTGCTGCGCCTCCTGGTGAGGCCTGGTTTATGAACCCGCCGCGAAGAATGTACCCCGAGTTTCTTAACCAACCAATTGCAGCGATACCTTTGTCAGTTATCCACGGTCTTCTTTTTGAAGCTACAACTGGAATATTGGCTTTTCATGACGTACCGGAGGCTGTTGAGAGTTGGCGTGGTTGGTTTAGGCATTTGCTACCAGGCTTGATTGTTAGAGGTGATGAGACTTACGCATTTCATTATCTGATAGAGTCGGTTTTCACGATCTTCTTCCGGGTCTATAGTGAAGGGTTTGAGGGTGAGTACGAGGGATTTCGGCGCGATGTGCTGGAAACTCTGGGGCGGGCTATTATGATGCCCTCTCTCTGGGATGATGATGGCGAGAGTATTTGTGCTCAATATCAAGACTGGGAAACGTGCGGATCTCTTTGGCCCTCATGCAGTGGAGCTATTAGCGCTTCCTTGTTCTTTTGTTTGACCTGTCTCAAAAAAGACGAAGTTTCTGTTTGGACGAAGAGCATTCTAGCTATAGAGTCTGTTTATTTTCGCGCGCACCTGCTAACCTGGCTTGCGGGCTCGTATGAAATTCTAGCTTCGGATGCCCCAAATTTCAGAGAAATTGAACAGGCAACTAGTGGCATAAAGTGGCTTGATTCGTGGACCCTTGAAAAGCTGGCGCCACTAATTCCGGTGGCAAATACCCAAGAGTTCCTAACGACGGTGCGGCAAGTTCTTTCACTCGATAGATTGTTTGTCTGGCTGGAAGATATTTCTCGCTATAAAGAATTATCTGAGCCACTAGCATCGGCTCGAGTCGCAGAAATAGTTGCGGATGTGGTACTTGCAGTGAGTTAGGCTCTCAAATAATCACTCCGAGCCATGGCGTTTTGTCTTCTTCTCTTTTGACCTTGGTACTGGGTGGAGGTGAGGAAATAATGTTTTTTGCGTCCTCGATTGCTTGTCTCTTCTGTCCGTCTGCGTATCGCTTAAAAACATCGGCCTCAATTTTATTGTAGACCACAGTTTATCCAGTAACTTAGACAATATCTAAGTTACTGGAGCGAGAATACATTCCCGAATCGGTAGGCAGATGTCAGGCAATTTGACGCCTTGATGTACAGGGTATGAAGTTAGAACAACATTCCAGCGTGGGAGGGCAGAAGACCAGATGGCTAGGGTAAAAGGAAAAAGCAAAGAGCAAGCCGCTAGCAAGGTTGCAAGCGGAGATGCAGAGGCTCTTTTAACAACTAAATCAACGAATGACGGTCGCCCTGGCCGACGTGATCCTGTAGAGATAATAGAGCAGACTAACGAGGGGCGGCTGCAAGAATTGGTGCCAATCCGGCATAGCCGCATGTCGATTTCGCCCTTTACTTTTTATCGTGGTGCTGCTGCAGTAATGGCTGCAGACCTCGCAGCCCAGCCTAATTCTGGAGTCATTGTGCAATGTTGTGGTGACTGCCACGTGCTAAATTTCGGAGCCTTTGCTACTCCCGAGCGCAACATCATAATTGACCTCAATGACTTTGATGAGACCCATCCGGCGCCATTTGAATGGGACATAAAAAGACTGGGGGCCAGTTTAGTTCTGGCTGGAAATTCAATTGGTATGTCTACCAAGACCTGCCAGAAGGCTGCCTTTGAAATGGCTCAGTCATACCAGATTGAGATGGCCAAGTATGCCAAGACAAGATTGCTCGATGTTTGGTACTCGAAAATCGATTACGAGTCGTTTATCGAAAGTGCTGATCACGAATTAGCGGCTCGGCGGCGCAAGAATTTGCATAGGGAGATTACCAAATCTTCTCCTGAGTCTTTGCAGAAGAAGCTCATAGAGCGGCACAACAGCAGCTGGCGCTTTAAAGAAATGCCGCCATTGCTTTATCATGCACCAGAACTTTCAGAGAACGTATTCAAGGCTTACGATAAGTATCTTGAATCGCTCTCTCCTGATCGCTCTGGTCTGCTCAAGCATTTTGAGCTGACTGACATTGCCATGAAGGTCGTCGGCACTGGCAGTGTAGGTACATTCTGCGCAGTGGTTCTGCTCGTTGGTGTCAACGACGACTTCCTCATTCTTCAAGTAAAAGAAGCGCGACAGTCAGTGTTGGAGCCATATACAGCTCCAAGTAAATTTGAGAGCAGCGGCCAGCGTATTGTTGTCGGTCAGCGAATTATGCAGTCGGCTAGCGATATGTTTTTAGGCTGGACTGGCGGAGCAACAAAGCGGCAGTTCTATGTTCGTCAGTTGCGAGACGTGAAGATGTCGCCCAACCCGGCAAGATGGACCAAATTTACCATGGTGCAACTGAGTAATTTCGCTGGAAAAGTGCTGGCGAAAGCCCATGCAAAATCGGGTGAGGCTGCGGTAATTGCTGACTATATAGGTAAGGGTGAAAGGTTTGCCACTTCAATGTCAGAGTATGCCCTTTCGTATGCAGCCGTGACTGAGGCTGACTATAAGCTGTTCACCGAGGCCTGTCGCAGCGGTAGGTTGAGGCTTTAAAAATTTCTTTTTTTGAGATTAACTTTCACGAGAGTTTCACTTTGGGGCTGATACAGTTCTGCTACTCAGTCGAAGTGTCAGCTATGCCGATTGCTTATCTGCATTTTGACTAGTCCCCGAATATTCCGTTACCAACGCAACAAAAAAAATATGACTAAAAGCAGTGCGGAAGCCTCACAGTGCGAGGCTCGGCCGTGGAAAGAAACTCAAGAAAATTTTTCACCTGCTCAGCCCTCTGAGTGGAGTAGCATCTCTCGGCAATGTCTTGATGTTAGTTCTAACTGGCACGCTGCCCGGGATAGTCGTGCTGGTATTGATTCAACCTTAGATAGGGCGGCGCTCAACTCTGGTGTTCTGCAATTTGGATCGATTGACGAATTGACCGGTAATAAGAGTAAGGCTGGCGATTCTACTTTGAGCGCTCCTGTAAATGACAAGTCGGCTGCTGCACCATCGGCAGATAGGAGTGGTGAAAGAAAGGGTGATAGCAACGCTGATAAGCCTGCCGATAAGACACCGGAAGCAAAGGCCGCCATGCTTTTCAGTAACGATGCAACCCCTGAGCAGAAGTTAGCCACAGTTCGTGATTTGGCTAATGCTGGTATCACAAGCATGAGCTACCGTGATAGTTCTGGCAGTGAGCGTAAGCTGCGATTCGAAGTCGAAGGTGCTGGCAATAGACAAATGGTGCACCTCTTTGATAGCGACGCCGATGGCCGTGAGAAAACAGCGCTAAGAGGTATTTCAACGGCAGACGGCACGTTCGAGAAGCAACGTGATCGTCAAGGTAACTCTGTTGATTACCAAGGAAAGGGCTACTCTAATCTAGCCCAGGCCCAACCCGATACTCTTAAAGTCGATGCCGCAGATTCATCCAAGCCAGCGCCGCGGAGCCTTCCTGGTGCTGAGCGCCGAGCTGTTCCAGAAACGCCAAGAGATTCTAGGGCTTTTAGAAGTACTGATGGTGGAGACAATTTTTCACCGAATTTGATACCGGGAGCGGTTGACAGATCGCAGTTTGATTCTCAGTTGAAAGACCCACGAGTTATGGCTGCTTTTGCCGGAAGAATGCATTCTGAGGTGGGTTCGCAGGGCCCAGCGGCACAATTGGCTTTTGCCGAAGCCGTAATGAATAGAGCGGCTTCGCGCAACCAGAGTATTATGCAAGCTCTAACTGGTAATTACTATCCTACCCATAACCCAGGCTGGTCAAATAATCCGAGATATATGGACGCTATTAATAAAGCCTGGAAAGAGGGCACAGATACTATATTCGGTGCGACAGGTAATGCTTCGGCAAAAGTTGGATTTGGTGTGAGAGGCGGGCACTATGATGCCAATCGTCAGTGGGTTTCACCCAATCAAACTGTGCGCATAAATGGAGAGCGCTTTGGCTATGAGCAAGTTGATCTTAATCGTGGCTGGATGAAAAAATATCAACAACTTAAATCTGGTAGTCGAGTGTAAGCTTAGCTATTGCAGTGCTTATAAATCTTGTGAGCCTTGAACCGAAAGGAATAGTTGATGACCTTTGAGCGGGTGATAGTTGTCTTTTGTGCGTTACTAATGGCGTTCAACATGCAATGCATGAGTGCGTGCGCGCAAGAAGTGCATGCTGCCGATCGAATTACTGTTGTTGTTGACGGAGACCGTTCAAAGCAGCTTCATATCCCTCTTTACGAGTGGTATCCGAAGAACAATGAAGCGATTGGAATGCTGCTGGCCGTCCACGGATTGACTTTGCATGGCAACACTTATGAAGTGATTGGAAAGGCCTTTGCCGCCAATGGGTTTTACGCCTGCGCCCCTGATATGCGTGGCTTCGGCAGATGCTATACCGACGACAAGCAGGTTTTCGCCGTTGGCGGTGTGAGTAAACAGAGTGTTGACTATGACGGTTCATACGCCGACATCGTTGCTCTGGCTCAATCATTGAAGCGCGACCATCCTAATTTGCCGTTGTTTGTCATGGGGGAAAGTTTGGGCAGCAGTATGTGCGTAAAACTGGCGGCGGAGCATCCTGAACTTGTAACTGGGCTACTTATGTCGGGGCCGACGGTAAAGATAAACCCGATTATGTTTCTGCATCCTGACAATGTCTTGGCTGCTGGCTGGGCACTGTTCTTTCACCCTCGCTTCCGAATGTCGACAACTGGTTTTGTCAAAAACCTAGTATCTAACGATGCTGATATCGTCGATGAGTTGTTGCGCGATCCACTTTGTCGAAAGGGGCTAACTATTGCTGAGTTACTCAAAACAAGGCGTTTTGTCAGTCGAACACTTCCCAACGCAGCTAGGATCCGCGAGGAACTTCCGGTCTTAGTGGTTCAAGGTAGTAAGGATAGATGCATGGTGCCGCGGGCGGTGACTAAGCTGGTTTGCAATATTCCCTCATCTAATCAAACGATCCGATGGCTTCATGCTCATGGGCATTTGCTGTTTGAGACCCGCTATTTGAGGCCGGCTACTCTTGATTCAATTGACATTTGGGTGCGTGCAAATAGTCCTGCCCGCGAAAAAGAGATAGCAGAAATTAGGACCGAGATTTTGCAACTAGGTGGTAAGGAGCCCCGGCATTGAGATTTTAGGATACTGGCTAAGCAGCGGGGCAAAATGTCTCAAAGTTCAAATGAACAAGACGTGCCGGAACTAACGGCGGCAGCCATACTGGCTGAATGCAAGAAGGCTTTGCGCAGTTATCCCTCAACGGCGCGTGCGCTGATACTCGGCCCATCAGAGTTTTTCAAATTCCAGCGTCAATAGCCTTCTATGGTCCGGTGATTTTGTTCTTTCTTCCCGTAGTTATTGGCGCAGTTATAGTTGCTATGGTTCTTGGGATGCTGACTCGGCACTGAGTGTTTCGCCTTAGAAGTAGGCACCGGAGCTAAGTACTTAAATGGTAGATGGTCCATCCGAATTTTGCGATTTGATGGAGCGATATCATATTCCAATCTTGTGGCAGTTGAGCGTAATACCACGGGTGAAACTACTAGTATTGGCTCCGTGACTGCACGAAATTTGCACACAAGTTGTCATTGGATCTTCTAACATCAGTTAGTAGGCGTACACGTGTAACCATCCTTTTCAGGAGGCGGTTCGGTGGTTAATAAACCAAAATCGGTACCTTCAAGTCGTAAGTTGCTCCGAGAGCGGCTTAAAGGTATCACTGCGATCGAGCTAGCTGCCGTAGTTTCAATTTTAATTGTTATCTGCGCA
>CALRQI020000022.1:0-28326 GCA_943370275.1 bacterium Ga0077546
GGTGCCAGATATGCGTGATCGTTCCAAAGTCGGCAACTCGTGCTCTTTTCGCAGTCCAAACTGCGCGCTGATACTCTCAAATTAAAGCACGCCGGATCTCCTGAAACTAGTCCACCAACTGCATATACCTGTGCTTGCCGAATGCTTACATTTTTAGCGCTAATTACTAAATGAAATAGTACTAACCAAGATGTACCGCATCATTGGTAAAGGTGATCACGAGGCCTAATCTCTACATTTGAGATCTGCCAACGACACAATTCGAAGCCTTGATGGCACGGGCGTTTTGCTGACATCTCTATGGTGGCAACCGGATTGAGAGATGCGGTACCATATTGAGTCAGAAATCTTGGGATGATGAGCGACTGCGGCGCAGAAGGAGACGAGAACATGACAAGACACGCACTGCTTGGTGCAATATTAGCCAGTGCGTTCGCCATGAGCGCCTCCGCACAGAATTTCAAGATGACGACACCTTTCGCACCAGGCGTAGCGGTCCCTGACAAGATCGAGTCGTCGATCGGGACACTGAATCTAAACTATGGCTACCCGTCGGCCGATACCGTTGACAAGATCTACGACAATCTAGATCGCTCACGGGCGCTGCAAGCCTATCTCTTGGCGCTGCCAATCGTAAACCAAGCGGGTATGCGCGAATCAATACGCAAATGCGGACCCGATAACCAGACCGACATAATCTGGGAGAATCTAGTTGATCCCAGAACCGTTGAGCTGACCGCAAACGACAACACGATTTACAACTTCATCTGGGTCGATACTAGCAAGGGACCATTAGTAGTCGAGATTCCGCCCAAGGTGCTGGGTTTGGTTAACGACTTCTGGTACAAGTGGGTGGCCGATGTTGGCATTACCGGAGCCGATAAGGGTGAAGGAGGCAAGTACCTCCTGCTTCCGCCTGGGTTCAAGGGCGAAATCCCGCCGGGGTATAACGTCGTGCGGCCTAGCACCTTCGGTAATTGGCTCGTGTTTCGCGCCTTCGTTGTCGACGGTTCAACCAAACCAGGAGTCGACTCAGTCAAAAAAAACCTGCGAATCTATCGCTTAGCCGACGCAGCCAGCCCACCGCCAATGAAATTCGTCAACGGCTCTGGTATTCCATCAAACTTCGTCGCCCCGGGTGACTACTCGTTCTGGAGTCTTCTGAACCAAGTGATCCAGGAGGAGCCAGCGGAGGGCTCTGATCCCACTACACTAGGACTGTTCGCCTCAATAGGCATCGTCAAAGGGCAGCCATTCAATCCCGATGAACGGATGAAGAAGATCCTGACAGATGCGGCGAATATCGGCGCAGTGACTGCGCGGACCATTGCTTTCAAGATTCGCTCAAACGAGGCCTATTTCTATCCGAACAGCGCCTGGCGCTTGCCGTTCTTCGGTGGCTATAGGTTCGAGGCGGCGCCCGGTGTAAGCAACTTAGACGGTGCCGCTTTCTACTATTACTTTGCCACCGGCGTCACGCCAGCGATGGAAGTGAAGATGGTGGGCCAGGGATCGCAATACCCCTGGTCAGTGCAAGATGCGAAGGGTAACCCCTTTGATGGCGGTAAGAACTACAAGCTGCACCTACCGCCGAACATTCCTGTAAAAGATTTCTGGTCGGTAATCGTCTACGACAACCAAACCCGCTCCATGGTGCAGACTGACCAGCAGGCGCCGAGTGTTAGTAGCCAGAACAAGGGGCTCAAGATCAATTCTGATGGCTCTGTGGATGTCTACTTCGGACCGAAAGCACCGGCAGGAAAAGAGAACAATTGGGTGCAGACGATTCCAGGCAAGGGTTGGTTCATGATCCTGCGCTTGTATGGTCCGCTAGAGCCATGGTTCAACAAGACTTGGCGGCCCGGCGAAATCGAGCTGCAACCCTGATCGCAGTTCAGTCTATTGACAAACTCTCTTCCAGGGCAGTTATTCTCTCTGCCAGATGCTTTTTGTCGAGTTGATCAGGAATATTCAGTTGATCCAATTGATCAAGCATCAATAATTTGATCTGACAGGAAACCAACGGTTCAATCTTGTCATCAATAGTCATATGCGGTGAGAAAGTAGGCCCGACCAAAACTTTGACGTTATGAATTCCATCGACAGAACTCGAACCTTTTCGCTTATTTTTTCGCAGACCTTGCAAAAACAGGTCGCTTCCTTCATAGAAGTTGTAATTGACACGCACATTTGCCGGAATAGTACTTGCTTGAGATGCTCCAGGCACAGAAACAGTGTCGATGGTCACCAGTAGGTCAACCGGAATGTTTTTCTTATCTAAATCTCGAGCCAAATGGACGGCTCCAGCGGCGCCCCAGCTATGTCCCAGCAACACGACCTTGGCTTTGCTGCGATCCGCTTGAATTTTTTTGGAAACAGACCGCCAATTGGTAAACCAGTGTCGTTCAAACTTTACCGGAATCTCTAAGTCTCGCCCAATGTTTTGCGTCTTCGTTTTTATCTTCTTGACCGTTTCACGACTGAATACGTCAATGAATCCACCGGTAAAAAAGTAGACGTGCACAGGTTGTCTTACTTCTGCCGCCAGCACTTCGAGAGTGGACAACGACAGCAATGAAAGAACTAAGACAGTTTTGAATATGGAGACCCTTGTGGTCTTCACGACACTCCTAGCAGCTACTATAAGACATTGAATGGCTAGCCATAATAACCCAATCTCCCGCTTGAGCCGGTTAAAACTCACGCAATCTTAGCAACAGCTAACACAATCAAGTTTGACTTCAGCAAGGCTAAGCACCCAGCATCAGATCGTGAATCATCTTCAACGCCCTGGCATGCTCTAGGTTTGTTGGGTCTTTGTAGGCATCTCTTAGAGCTTTCAGCTTGGGCAACTCAGTCACTGGAATAGAGTTATTTTCATCGATAATCAGATCAAGAATATCGCTGATATTCTGAGCTGGAGCATCAAGCCTAGAAGGGGGCTCCTTCCATTCTTTCAATAGCTTTGTCGACTCAGGCAACCCAACTTCAAGACTTTCCACCCTGGCCGAAGGCACCGCCTGCGATGCCAAACCAGGCTTAACCACCACTTCAGGCTGGCGACCAAGTAGCGAGTCTTCATTGCGCGCCCGCAGGCGGCTGCCAATGTTCTCGAAGATTGCCGCAGGATTATTACCGGTAGCACCACCGTTACGTATGACGGTTTGATCATTCATGAATACAGAAGACAAAGCTTTGACATTGGTCTGGAACTTAGCGTTGAGACGCAATTGCTTCTCAATGGCAGCTTGCCGCTCAGCACCACTGAGCCCCTTGAGCGCCTTGCCATCGCCACCGAGCGCATCAACCTGACCATTGCTCAACGCTTTAGCCAAACGAGTGGAATCAAGAAACTCTCGACGAGCAGCTTCAATGCTAGCATCGAGATTGCCACCATTATAGTAGCCACCATCTTTAGTCTTGAGCATGACTGTATGGTCTTTGCCGATGTTAACATCAGCCACAGCTGTTGTTTTAGCAGGCCTGGCGTACTCCATGCGCTTGACCTTCATCATTGCATAATTAATTAGCTCAGCTCTGGTGACAGAATCGAGGCTACGCCCCAACTCAGCAGACTGAACTTGGGTGGCCTGAATATTGGAGTAGGTTTTGGCACGCTCTACAATGTTGGCCATATCAAGCCAATCAGCACGTTCACGCGAATCAGTTGACGCCTTGGCTTTGGCTCGCGCCCAATCAATCAGTTGACCTAGCTGAGTAGTTGCATCAGCTTCAGTTGTACGGGTCAGACTTGGCAGAGGTGGCCCATCTGCTCCTAGACGGAAAGCCGACGGACGCCCAGTCATGGCCAATATTTGGTCCTCAAGATTGGGCCTAAAGTTCGTAGCCTGAGCAGCCACCGTCGAACTTGGGTCATCAGTCTTGAGCGCACCGGATATATCAAATAAACCATTATCGGTGCGAATTACACCGGGTTCACGCAAGGCAAATACATTTGATTTTTGTGGATTCGATGTGGCATCTAAGAAGTGGAAATCACCAGTCTTGGTGTTAACTAATAGATAGTCGCCGCCAGCTCTATCCAACGGAGACTTAGCCTCAGTAGGATAGACTTGCCAATCGGGGCTGATTCGCTTATCTCTCTTTAGACTAGCAAGAATACCGTCACGCTCATTGCTGAGCATCTGCCAAATCGTCAGTTGGCTGCGGTCACCACCTGAATTGATTTGCCTGAAATCAGAATTGCTCAGCACTTGATCTTTGATCTTTTCTAACTGTCTAATCGCTGGAGCCACATCACCAGTAGCCCAATGAGCAGCAGCGCTGCCTTTAATTGGCCAACTATTGCCGTCACCAACAGCATTGAAAGCCCGCTTCAAAAGCTCGTTAGCCTCACCACTCTTAGTGATTTGATCACGCATCTCGGCCGGAGTGTAATCAAGAAAGTCTTTGTAAGCCCGGGCTCTCTCAACAGGGTTCGATTTGAGAGCTGGCCCGATTTCGCTAAACCAGAGAGCAGCCGTACGCTCTGGCAATGTTCCTTCTTCCGCCCGCCTTGCCAACTCCTTAAAGAGAATTGGCCTGAACTCGTTATCTCCAGAACTATTTTTCAAGGCATAGTTGAGCACGCTAGCATCGGCTGTACCGAGATTGTCGCCGATGAGCAAAGCCGCCTTAACATGAGCTTCTGCGCTACCAGGAGCACTGAAGTTTGGCTCCATTAACCGTGGCGCGATCTTGTTAGCAATAAAGGCATCAAGTTGAGCTATTTCTTCATTTGTTTTTGGCACTGACTGACGCGAGATCGTATAAGGCCCCTCATAACGCAAGCTAACTCGTTCTGAGTTTGCCGAAACAACCTTAGCCTTTACCAGGCCTGGCAGCTCATCAGTCAATCCGCGAATTGAAAGTACTTCTCCGTCTTTAAAATTACCAGAGCGATTAAACTGGCTCTGCATCTGGGCTGCTGGTCTTTTCACCGTTATTGCAGCATGACTAAAAATAATTGAGTCAGTGGTTACATCATAGTCACTGACTGCGCCCTGACCGCCCTCAACGAAGAGCCGCGGAGGCTTTACAGCTGGAGCATCTTGACCAACATGTCGACCAATACTCTCGAAGGAGTTATCTAATAGATACTCAATCTCAGCATTTTGACTGGCCCGATTGTTCGCTGCGCGAATCTCTCTAGCTGGCTGATGGCCACGCTCCATAGCTTGAGCTCGAGCGCGCTGACCGCTCAAGAAAGCGTCTACTTCATGAGTCTGCATATAGTCAGCATAGACACTGCGGCGGCTAGCATTAATGTCTGTAAGCCTTGTTTCTAAGGTTTCTTTCAAATACTTAGAAGCAGCGGCAGCATCCGCCTTTGTCCAGGTATCACCATGGCCATCAAGATAATTCTGGAGTTTTCCGTAAAATGCTCTAGCTTCTACCGGTGGAGTAGCCGTGCCAAACAAACGCTTGACCAACAGTTCGTCTTTTCCCTCAAAGACTTTAGTCAACAGCCGATAGGCAGCGTTTGGATCTTCACCAATCTGGAAGGGTTTGAGATAGCTTTTAACAGCGCGGAAATCGTTACCTAGCGCCACAAGCTGCTCACCAGCAGGGGCGTTCTTACGGAAGGCCGCTTCTATATTATTTGCTCGCAGGGTCTGCTCAGGGCTTAGCTCAAGCGGACTTAGCTTAGAACGAGCATCTAGCAACTGCCGTGCCTGTTCCTCTGACATCGCTTGCTTGGTTTTGTGCTCATAGTAGGCTTTAAAGTGCCCAACTTGTTCATCTGTTGCCTTGGCGCCAATCTGTAGCTCATCGGCCAGGCTACGCCCGACAGTGAATCTCTGTTCATGGTGAGTCAATTCATGGTAAGAAGACTCAAAAACATCTAGGGTGTGTTCTTTAGCTAAAAGATTATCTGGATTGAGCGTGATAGTGCCATCGCGATAGCTAGCAGCCTTGCCCACCATAGCTGCGCTGCGGCCAGACTTAATTTCTACACGAGGCAATAGATTGGCGCTGGTGAAGGCATCAATGGCCTTTTGCAAATCACCTACTCTTTGATCAAGCACTTTATTCTGCAAACTAAGAGCATCGGAGTATGCCTGCCTGTCAGCAATATAGGCTTTCAAAATAGCCAGATCTTCTGGATGACCTTTCATGCTGGCTGCCATTGCAGCAGTGTCTAACTCACCATCACGCCAGGGCATGCCGTATTTATCGACGAGGGCATTGATTTTCTGCCCAGTGACCTGAAAGCGCTCATAGGATTCATCAAGGGCCTTGGGCAAATGCGAGAAATCTTGCGTCCAGCCTTTTGTAGCCGCTTCTATGCCATCAACAAACTGACCGGCTTTAGCAACGGTATTGAGAGGTGTAATGTCTTTGCCAAGCTCACGCACTAGAGCCAAACGCTCAAGAGGAGCCATTTTCTCCATTTCGCGAGCAGGCATCCACAGTTGATCTACGGCCAAGCCACTAGTGCGTGGATGAGTCTCAATGGCAGCCATGGCCATACTAGGAGTAAAATCAATCTGTCCTCGCAAAGGCAGATCGTGAGCGATGTTTGGACCTCGAACCTCGCTGCCGAGTCTAACTTCTGGTGCCAAACTAAACTCAGAACGTGCGACTTCTGACCCTCTAACGCGATTTAAGCCGCTAAATCCTACTTCACCAGCCTTGATCACACCTCCGAAGAACAAGGCACCACCAGCGCCGGCAAGAGAAGAATTAAAGGCATGCAGACCAACGCTAGAAAGGTTGCTACTTAATCCCTTGCTAGAATCCCAGGCAGCGGCTCCCTCTAAGACACCAGTACCAGTGTTAGCAACCGCACCAGCTCCTGCATTCAACCCTTGAGCAGTACCTTGATGAACAAGCCAGTTAGCAGTGTGCCGGGCAAACTCTTTGGTCGCTTGCTCAGTCAACTCTTTGCGCACACTAGCCACAGCAGCTTCTCTCAGAGGCCCTTGAATGCCAGCATCAATTACGCGCTCAGCTATGGCAGCAAAAGATTTCTCCTCAATTTTTCTGGCTCCATTGGCCAACAAGTTGCGCATGGCGGTCTCAGTGCCTTCGCTCAAGATTTTCTCGTAACCAGCAACGAAGAGCTGCTTACCAGCAACCCCTTCAGCTAGCTCAATGCCTGCTCGCTTGGCCACAACCTCTACACTCTCTCTACCAAGAGTGCTAAGAGTTGCAGTAGCAGCTGTTTTAGCTGCCTGCTGACCGACCTTAAAGACTGCCGCTAGTTGCGCCTGACCAAATACCGCTGTAGCGCCAGTCAAAGCTCCAACCGAAGCATCTTTAGCAACTGTGCTCAGTTTGAAATCATAATCGGACCCCATAAGCACAGCCTTGCTACCGACTTTAGTGGCGGCTCCACCGGCAGCCAACAGCGCTGCGACCAGCGGTAAGTTAGTACCACCAGTGGCAATCACACTAGCAATGGCACCACCAGCAATGAGAGCATCAGCGGTGTAGTCAGCGGCTGCGCTCTTGGTTTCGCGATGATTATCAATAGCAGTAGCAAAGTCATCGAGCATATTTTTCATTTGCTCGGGGCTTACCACTTCACCCTTACGATTAGCCTCTGCAGCGGTTTGCAGCATTTGGTCTAAAGCATCATCTGACTGCTTGCCAGTAGCACTAACCCAATCAGCAAATCCTGCACCAATGCCACTGCGAGTAGAGTAAGACTCATCGCGAGCAATGTTGACCCGCTCTGCCAGCGACTTATCGGCAGTCAAAACACGCCGGGCCTCTACCATTTCTTGGCCGCCCAATTTAGCCATCAGGTCGCTTTCAAAACTACTGCCATACTTGCGAGCATAGTCAGTCTTTAGCTGGTTCAATTGCTCAGTGGGCACTTGCTTGAGCTGGTCGACTATTTCTTTGCTGCCACCAAAGCCCAAAATGAGCGCCCTAATTTTGTCTTCACTGCGATACTCGCCCTGCTCAGCAGCAGCCAGAGCAATTTTACGCTCGTCGGTGTTGAGATGGTCTAAAGCTGTGTTTTGATAGGCAATGTCATTTCTTAAACGATCACGCTCTGCTTTTGGCGCTTTGGCAATATCTTCGTAAGTCGTTACTTCATCGTCAGAGAAAACTCCCTTAGAGAGTCGAGTCATCTTATCGGCAGATATCGAGCCAGTTTTGAGCAATTCACCCACATACTCTTGATACATATCTTTGCCCAAGGCCTGCTCTCCGGCCTTTTTAAAGTCAGCAGCAAAGGCTCGGTCTGCGTCAGTCTTGGGTTCATTAATGCGACTTCTAAGAGTTGGGTCGGCCTTGAAAGCATCGCGAATATCACGAATAGCCTTGCCTTCATCAACAAAAGCATCAGCTGCATGTTGAGTCAGCTTTGTCACGATAGTCGATACTGGCTTCTCACCAAGTTCAACAGCTTTTAGTATCTTCTGAGCTTGGTCGCGTGCTTGACCAGACATGTAGCTATCGACTTTTTGATCAAGTTCAGCTTTAAATTTGCTGTCGCTCTTGTAGCGCTCTCTATCTTCTTTGGACATGCCAGAAACAGCTTCGAGCATGGCACCCTGGTCATTGCGATAGAAGTGCCACTTTTCGTCCATGCGCTCAACGACTGAGACTTTGCCAGTATCAACCGATTCTTCGTAAGTCTTGGCAGTCATTTTTTGATCGAAAATCTTCAGCAATGACTGCTTATCTTTCTCAGACTGATTGAGGCTATCGAGCATCCGCTCAAGCTCTTTGCGAGCAGAGGGATTGTTCTTGGCTGCTTCCCAATCTTTTTTCGACATACTCTCGATAGAGGTGCCAATGTCAGCAGCCGAATCATTCCACAGTGTGCCCCGGTGACGATCGAGAGTGGCAGCAATAGAACCGCCACGCACATTGATCATTGATTCCCAACGGGCCAACTCAGTGGCATTGCCTGCTGCCTCTAAACTGGCTTTGAGAGTGTGATATTGCCCCGTGGCGGTAGCTTTTTCAGCCGCAGACATAGCCTTAAGGCGATCACTATCTTGAGCGCTAAGTGGACTACTATCACCGCTCAACTGTCTGCCAATGCGATAATCGCTGCGCTCAGAGTCAGTCATGCGCGACAGGGCTAACTCGATGCCCTTATTGTTATCCCAGACAGTACCTGTATTTTCTTTGACTTGTGTAGCCGTAGACAACTTACCATCAGCACTAAAATCACGAGCTTGGGTCAAGTCGGCTCCAGACCAGGCTGCTCTCATTTGCCTATCGCCATCACCAGCTATGAATGACTGCCGCTCTTGTGGGCTGGCATCTTTCATCACTTCTTTGAAAAACTGCAAATCTTCCGACTTTAGAGCGGCAGCAGTAAGCTTGGCAAAATCTTCAGGAGCACGCTTATCATTACCCTTAAGGTAAATCATCAGTGCTTCTTTAGTTGCAGCGGTAAGATTTTGATCTTGAGCAATTGCTTGAGCCAGCGGCTTGCCATGGCGCTCTTGGTACTCAGCAGAAATTTGCTTTACTTGCTCAGCGTTGGCTGTGCGCAAACTGTCGCGCAGATCTTTCTCGATGATGGAATTGCTTCGTCCGGTCCATTCGCCTCTTTCGGTCAAAGCAACGTTGATGCGGTCAGCGGCTATGGTGTTTTCGTTACCGTCTTTCTTGTGCAGAACAGCCGTCAAGCGGGCTTTATCTGAGCCGGTCATGAACGACATCTCTTGCTCAAGACCAACGCCATACTTCATCTTGTAGATGCCATTAAGCACCTTAAGCTCTGCAGCTGTATGGCCTTTGAGCAAGTCAACTATTTTGTCTTTGTCAGCCCAGCGAGCTACCCAATTATCGTTGCCAGTGGCCTGCCTGATTGCCACAGCGTCTTTCTCTAAGGCCACTCGATCAATCGGTTTCTCAGCAGCATCAACAGGCTTAGCTGGCTTGGCCAGATCTTCTATTTTAACCACTGGTAAAACAGCCGAGTCACCCTTCGCAGCGGCAGCCTGGGCCTTCTGATCTTTGACAGTTATCTCGTGAACAGCTTTCGTTGCCGCAGAAACTTCAGGCGATGTTTTATCATCGCCGCCATCTTTTGGTAACTGTCTGACGTCGATTGCCATCTGGTTGGGGTTTCAGGGGCTCTAGTAACTACCAGTTATATATACCCGCGAGCTGGCATTTCTGGACATGCAAAACCACTAAAACCTAGTCGGCGCAAACAAATGCATTTCTTCGGCACCTGGGCTGTTCCCCATACCGGCCTGCCCGCCCCGGATATCAAGGGTCAGGTTCGGAATTGATTTGCGCAAAATAGCCAAACTAGCGCCCTTCAAGTCACGTCGAGAAACCACCACACAGTTAATTCGAGCAAGTTTAGTCAAACTGCGCACATTCACTGAAGTTCCAGAAAGATTGACGGTCTTGAGATTAGGCAAAAGCGCCAGAGAAGGCAACGATGCATCAGTAATGGCGCCGTTATTACCCAAATCAATTAACCTCAAACTCTTACCTGGCTTAAGAGCGTTGATCATGGCATCATTAACCTGAGAATTGCGCAGATACAAAGAAGACAGCTTTGGCAGGCGGCCGATGTAAGAAAAATCAGAGTTTGATAGGTCGACGCTGTTAAGGGTCAGTTCTTCCAGACCGGTTAACTTGCCGATAACAGGAATTGATTTATTAGAAATCAGGCTGTAGCTGAGATCAAGACTTTCCAGGAGAGGTAAGTCGTGAATGCCTTTGGCACCAAGATCAGAGACGTCACAACGACCCAATTTAATATTTCGCAGATTTTTCAGATGAGAAATCTTGACTACAAGCCCATCGGCAAGAGAATCCTCAGAATCGCCAGTCGAGGTAAAAGAGAAGAAGAAACCCTGAATATTATCGGGAGATATGGCATCCATTAGCTCTGGCCGACGGATTAAAGCTAAACCAGGCGAAAAATAGACACCGCGGTTTTCTGCCGCTGAGAGTTTTACAACACCCATAGCTGTAGCCACCTTGTGCCGCCGACTGGCTATACGGTCAAGAGCAACGGCGCCAGGGTGATTACCGAGACGAGTTTCTAAAGCACCTAAGTTGGCAACGTTAGGGAAGCGATAGATGACATCGGTTGCAGCGTTAGAAAAGCATGGCTGCACAGAAGAGGCTGATACGAAAGCGGCAGTCAAAACTAATAATCTGCGGAAAGCTTTCACAGTAAGGCCCTACAGTACCGAACAAAAGTTTAGCCGATTCAGGAGCATGAAACAGATTTATCTGCTCAAAGTTTCCATGCTCTCCTGCTAAGTGCATTGCGAAATTCAAAATACCTTTGGTTGCGGTCTCTGGCGATTCTAAAATTACTTTCCTTCGGGCCTTGAGTACAATAAATTCCGTTATCATGGCCATCTGGTGTCATTGTAGTTACACATACAGCTTCCGGCTTGCGCAATGCTGTGGCTGAGAGTTAGCCTACCAAAGCCTATCGGGCCAGGGAGCCTTGTTTTGAAAGTTCTACAACCGACTACGCTGCGCTTCAACTATGCGCGAGCGTTTATTGTTATTGGTATTTTCGCTCTCCTTACCGAGTGGAGCGCCCTCTGGCAGTGCCCGGTGGAAGCCAGCCCGTCGAAAGAAATTCCGACCAAGACCGATCCAGCAAAGATCACTTCGGCAGCCAAAGCCCTCGCTGCTCTAACTCAGGCGAAGCGGTGCTACGACACTCACAATTATCGAGAAGCGGCGGCCCAAGCCACGATAGTGATTAACTCAGGCAATTATGCCGGAACTGCTTACTGGATTCGCGCCAATTCACTCCTTCGCTTAGACAAGCCTTTGGAAGCATTGAAAGACCTTGATGCTTCTGAAAAAGCTGGATTTGTTAAAGATCCATCAGTCTATGAAGCACGGGCTCGGTGCCATATTGAGACAGGCAACTGGAAGCAGGCATTGAAAGAGTTGGACCGGGCAATAGCTGTCCGACCTGTTGCCTCAGCGTATCGTATGCAAGGTGAAATCTGTTTTCAGCAGAAGCTTGATGATAGGGCCGTTCGATGCTTCAAAAAAGCTCTGGCCATTGACCCCGGAGATTATTGGAGCAATCGAGATCTGGCCAGTCTTTATGACTCACGGAAAGAATATGACAAAGCCCTTCTTTATTGCAATCAAATGATTCGACTGCGTCCAAAGGAACCAGACGGGTATGGTCTTCGTGCAAAAATTTACCAACATATGGGCAAACCTGACATGGCAAAGAAAGACTTGGAAAAAACCAATAGCAAGTCTGATTTTCCTTTCTGATTAATAAGCAGGCTCCAAGCCTAGCTGATCAACACATAAACTTTACAGCTTTCACTTTCTGGCCGGGGAGAGCAGCATCGTCACTAACTTTTCTCTTCGTCTTTTTTCTAGCTTTGGATCATCGCTCCACACAGCCAGATCGCCTAGATCATTAGCGAATCGATTGAGAAGTGCCACAGCAAGGGCATCCTGCTCAACGGCGCTATCTAAAAGGAGTATTTGTAATTGAACTTGATAACCCTCTCAGAGAAAGCCTTGGGCGCTGCGCAGCTTTATCTGGTAATCGTGTTCACTGATCCCGCAAGTTAGCCGGATTTCCTTCAGCCCACTAGTTGGACGTTTCTTTCTTGCCTCACGCGCTCTTTTCTCTTGCTCATATTGGTCGCGGCCGTAGTCTGTCAAGCCTGCTCCAATTCCACTAACATGACTGTGATTCTCTAGTGTAGCTCAGCAAGAAGTCAAATACGCATCATGCCTTTTGCACAATGCGCACTTGTTTTTATTCACGGACAGATTGCTAGTTAACCAGAGCCTTGATTCTCTTAGAATCCAAGCATGCCACGAACTTGATTGACATAACCAGCGTTAGCTAAACTACTGTTGTTGTTGAGAAATCCGCTATTGATACCAGTGTTGAAAGTTCCGTTGTTCAAGTACTGGTTGCGCAAATTACTGAGAATGCCGTTGTTATAGCCATTGGTTCCATTATTCTGGTTGAAGGCTTTTGCTTCTAACTTAGCCAAACGATTCAACAACTTGTCACGATCGCGGGCAGACAAATTGCCGTAAGAGAGCTGCTGTTGCAGTCTTGCCCTTTCACCCAAGAATGCTGGGCTATTGGCAAAAGCGTTATAACCAAAATTTTGATTGTAACCATAGGCGGTATTACCACCAAATGGACTATTGGGATAAATTCCTACTTGATTCTGATTGCCATACTGATTCTGATTACCGTATTGATTCTGGAACTGGCCACCAAACGCTCTTTGACCATGACGATGATGACCACCACCGCCATCGTTGTCGCGATCACAACCACCGCCTCTGCCACCGAAGTTACTGCTAACTCCACTACTCAAATAGTTACCATAACCATTGTTGTCTCGGGCTTGAGCGGGTGCAGCAAACGCGATCACTGCTAGTGCCAGGGAAACTCCAAACAAACTAGCTACCTTGATCTTCATGACTATCTCCTGTGCAGAGGGCGAAACCCTCTGCTTTCGAAAAACCTATGACCTTTTAAAACTAACCGTTAACGCTCGCACCTCTATGCTCCCATCCGCCACCAGGTCCGCCCATCGGCCCACCTGGTCGATGGCCGCCCCATCTATGCATACCGGGGCCACCATGACCGCGACCGAATTTACTGAACATTTCACGTTGCTCTGGAGTGAACACAGCCGATGCTGTCAAAGCCGTATCGATGCGAGCATTGGACAAATCAGCTTTCAGCGAATTGATTTTGCCTTGCAGCGAGAGCACAGCTGATTTATCAATAGTAGCTTTCGACATTAGCTGATGTTGTTGACTCATAGCCACTTCTAACTCAGCTTTCTTTTGAGCTGTTGCAAGTTTGTACTGATCACGAATAGAGCTGAGTTTGTCCTTTTGTTCAGTACTCAATTTCAGCTTTTCATGCATCGAACCTGGCGCACAGACTTTAACAGCTGTTTGAGCGCGTGCACCAACAGTAGAAGCGGAATCATCTGCAATGGCTGGGAGAGCACAAAAAAGCAAACCGGATAATGCGAGTGGCGTAAATTTGTTCATAACTTGGCTCCTTCAAAGCACCTGTTTCCTTCATGCATCAATAGACGCAGGTGCCCAGGTAATGATTCCGTATTTAGATAAAACCAATCTCATAATTAATAACTTTTGCCCATCTACCTATATATTGGGTTGGCATTAGTTTGTGTAGCTGATTAGTTGCTTTACTGATTAGTTGTTCTACTGACCAATTGCCTTGCAGGTCACTCACCTCGGCTAATTCTTGAATCACCGTTTTATGCGTCTGAAGACCGCCCGGAGACAGCCATGACCACTGATAACGACGCTCCGATTCCAGATAACCTCAAAAACAATCTAGGTTTTCTCTTGAACAAGGCCGCCCGCATCATGCGCGACGAAGTGGCAGAAGGCTTGAAGCCACTCTCTCTATCATTTCAAGAGTATGTAATTCTACGCATGATTGAAAATCACGCCAGCGAAACCCAGCAAGAGCTAGCCATGCGTAACGGTATTGACCGCACATCAATGGTAGATATCGTTGACAGATTAGAAGAGCGCGAACTGTTAGTGCGCCACAAAGACGAGCTTGACCGGCGTAAATATCAACTATTGATTACACCCAAAGGTCGCAAGACCCTGACACACGCTAAGCGCATCACAGAGAAAGTGCAGAAGAAGTTGCTACAGCCATTAAGTGAGACTGAACTGCAAACCACGAAAGAAGCGCTATCGAAGCTGATTAGGACACATACTCAACTCAGCAACCAGTGACGCCAAGAGCAGCACAACCACTACGAACCAAGTACGAGCATTCCGCCAAGTAGCAATTTCTAAAGGAACTATAAATTGGCTACAGCTCATAATCACAACAACTCCCAAAACCCATATACTGCATGCGCTTTGGAACTGCCAAGCGGAGTGAGAATGATACGCTAGCTCGCGCGCGCTCGCTAGCGTCAAGAGACAAGACCGTTGATTTAAGCTTGTCTTAATCAGTTCTCTATCAGCGAAAAAGAAATATTTGCCGCAATCGCGACGGCCGTCATAGAGCCAAAAACCCAATAGCAGAGGGAGTTAGCGCAATCAGGCGAAAGGGGCCGAGAAAATTAAAATATACTTTTGCCCCACGAATTATATGCAAACATTACGTAACGGGCACCAGGGCTTGGGTTTGAAACACGGACTGGAAGTTTCATAGGCTGATGAAGCTATTTTTCCTTCTCTTCCTCCGGACCTCCAACCAAACTTTCCAAACCATCAACCCACGAACATTCAACCGATATCTTCATCCCATTATTGGCGGTGATGATTGACCATAAGCGCATCTACCTTAGCGCTAGTGTGCAGCAATCATCTCCGCACTGACCAACAACCAGTAAAGGTAAATACTCACGAATGACAAATCACGCACTGATCGACTTGGACTACACCAAGCCGCCGACAACCCTTTGCGGGCATAGCCTGATCGGCCCCGACACTGGTACTTGTCCATGCTGCAAGAAGTACAAGCAGATCATGTTCAACGGCCAATGTACCTCCTGCAACACGCAAAAAGGTCTCAACCCTCTGGGCTATTGCCCGAGAGCTGATGACAAACCTGAGGAAGAATAAACCATGTATCCCGGCGAACAATCCTACCCAGGGACAAACGCTGCTCCCGTACAACTGACGCGCTTGAAAAAGCGGTTGGTCAACTTGCAATCTCTGCTCAGCGGGCTGGAAAAGCAAGTGGGCACGGCCAACAACGAAGCAGCTACCGCTCTCGTCAGCCGTGCTCGCGCCAACTCCGTCACCGCCACCAATCTGTCTCAAGCGGCAGACACCGTGGTCAACCAATCGGCACTCGAAGCACTGCGCTGTCAATCGATCAAGCTCGAAGTCACCGTCGTCTCGTTCGAAGATGTCGCCGCACTGAACCCACTCAAGGCTCACTCTGGCCCCATCCCCGAAGTCAACGACGACGCACCCCTGATAGACTTCTCCGCCAAGCCTGGCTGCACAACCTGCGCGGCACCTGACCCGAACAAGTGGTTCGAGCAGCTACAGGCCGGCAAACCGCAACCGCCCGCACCGACGAGCTGCGAAGCACCGCGCGTCGTTGTCGAGCTGCCTATCGACCTGAACAGCAAGATCACCCGCGTCGACGAGCTGATCAAGTTCTCCGAGTCTGCAATCGCTCAGGCCGAAGGTCAACTGCGCCAAGCGCGCATGACTCTCTGCCACGGCGACGGCGGCTCTTGCAGCATCTAGCAGTTCATCCTCAGCGCTGAGCTGAGCTGAACTCTTGCTGAAATAAATCAGCACTCTAGTTTAAAAGCAAGAAAACTGGCCTAGAGACAAACTTTGAAAGAGGCGCAGCCAGAGCTTTTCCTTCACCGGACGGCCTTCGACTGCGCTTCTTTTTTCATTCGGATGGAGCGCCAACCATCAAGGATAAAAAAACCAATTAACCACCATCAAGGGGTCTTACAACTTATGACCAGCAACACCAACGAAATCAATTCCGCACAGGAAACCGAAGAGCAGAAGAGCTCTTCTCCCGAAAGCAACCAAGCGGGCACCTCTCCTCTCTTCGTCGAGAGCGCCAAATCTTCGCCAGCGCCACGCGCCCGAAAGACTTTCGCTCATCGCGTCGAGGCCGAAAGGGCTCTCTGGTAACCACCATCAACCCGAGCCAGCCAATCGCCTAAAATCGCCTAGATAACGATTGGCTGCTCTCTAACGAGGACAAAAATACCTAGGGTGCCACAATGAAGCAGCACCCTAGGTATTCTCGTTTTCTCTTTGGACGTTTTTAAAAACCCCTCAATACTAAAATAGATAGTATAAATAAAATCCGAATTTGCAGTATTCTTGTATGCGTTCATAGGGAGCGGCTCCAATAGAGCTTGCCTCTCTATTGCATTACACGGCCCTAAGCTCAAGACTAAAGCCCACGACCACGCCCTAAGCCCTCGCTCTAAGAAGGAACCACATGGCCACCGACACTCAAATTAGCTCAGCCCCACTTAGCGGCATGCGTGACTTCGCACCGGCCGAAGTACGTCTACGCGACTGGGCCACGCAAATAATTACCGCTACCTATGAGCGCTTTGGCTTCACTAAAATTGAAACCCCTTGCTTAGAAAACATCCAACTGCTGAAGCGGGGCGAAGGCGGTGAGAATCTACAACTAATTTTTGAAGTACTAAAGCGCGGCGAGAAGCTCGATAAAGTACTGAGCCAAGCCCATTCCGATAACAACAAAGCTGATCGGGCTCAACTTACCGACATGGGCTTACGCTTCGACCTGACAGTGCCTCTGGTGCGTTTCTACTCACACAATCAGAACAACCTGCCTAATCCTTTCAAGTCTATTCAAATCGGCTCTGTATGGCGGGCAGAGAGCGCTCAGCAAGGACGATTTAGACAGTTCACGCAATGCGATATTGATATCTTTGGTGTCAAAAACGAAATCGCTGAAATCGAACTACTGCAAGCAACCTCCGAAGCCCTGGTCAAACTTGGCTTTGATGGCTTCTCTATTATGATTAACGATCGCCGCATGCTCTCTGGCATTGCTAAGCACTGCGGTTTTGCTGAAGACCGTTTTGACAGCGTCTTTATTGCCCTCGATAAGCTAGACAAAGTAGGCCTCGATGGCGTCGCCAAAGAGCTAACAAAAGACGGGCATCCAGAAAGCGCTATAGTTGCCTTGAACCAACTTTTAGGCGAGCTAGCCAAAGAAGAGGACCAGCTCAACTTCTTAGCAGAAAAAATCAGCGCCGACGAAGAAGTAGTAAAGCTCCTCAAGAACATAGTTTCGGTGGTTTCAAAAACAGCCAACGATAAATTCAAAGTGCAATTTGAACCATCCCTGGTGCGCGGCATGGGTTATTACACCGGTCCGATTTTTGAAATCAGATATCCTGGCTACAACTATTCCATCGCTGGTGGTGGGCGTTACGACAAGATGGTCGGCAAAATGTCTGGTCGTGATGTTCCGGCTTGTGGATTTTCTATTGGCTTCGAACGCATCATTGGCATTCTCAGCGACAAACAATTCGTGCCACCATCTACGGTGGAGAGAATTGCTCTAATTTTCGATAGCGGCAGAGATGATTTAGCCATGGTAGCCGAGGCCGCCACTATCCTGCGCGAAAAATATTCAGTGATTACCCAAGCGAAAAAGAAAGATGTCAAAAAACAAATTGATAGCCTTCCCGCTCAACAAATCAGCAAGATGTGCATGTTTAGGGGCGACGTCAACAACCTAGAAATAAAAGATCTAGCTTAAGAGCAAGCTGTAGACAAACCAAGGCTTATTCAAGCCCTGAATGCAACTTACGCTATTCCAGACTCTAACCGGTGTAGACGAAGAACTTGTCTTTGTTAGGCTGGTAGCGACCGTTGTTCTTGTTGAATTGAGTGACGTGATCGCTGGCTTCCATAATGCGGCCGTTCTGCATAGCCAAAGTAGCTACGTGACCACCGCGAGAAGTGTCACCAACCGATGGGTCCCAGGTTCTAGTCACAGCAACCGCTTTGCCACCACGCAAGGCCTCTTGAGCAGTCTGCCAATCAACTTGCTGGAACTTATCACTACGCTGGAAGGCTCTAGTCATCTGCACACCATCACCCGAACCCATAAGTTCAGGAGCAGTGTTAGCCCAAGCAATTTGAAACTCTCTAGCACACCAACCCTGTGTACCGACTCTACTTGCATGACTAAAGGCGCGATTAACGATCTTAGCGTCCATCGAATTGCCATCGAGACTTACTTTGTAATCGAGGCGATCGTTCTCACCCATGCCGTGACGAGCGCCCGACAACGTAGCCAAGCGATCAGCAGAACGCATGTACTCCTGATTGCCTTTGTCACTCAGTTCTGATTGGGTGAACTGATCTGGCCCTTTGCCCAAGTGGAAAGCCAAGGCCGTCTTACCAGCGCTATCACCACCAGCCTTGTTGTATTTCTCAACCAGGCTCATGGCCATTTCTTCTTGCATTTCTTTAGGCAGATTGGCTTTGACATCAGCCGCTGTAACGCCCTCTGGTTGGCCTTCTTTATGGCCTTCCTTCATGCCTTTAGCGAATTTCAGGAATTTGCCGACGGCTTCTTTATCGAAGGAACCATCTTTCTTCTTGAATCTCTTGAACGACTTAGGTAGCTTGCCGTCTTTGTCTAGCTTGCCGAGCATGGCAATGAAGCCATCTTCATCCATCTCATCAAGATCAAAGCCGCCCAAACCATAAAAGTAGTCACGCATGAGCGGATAGCTCATGCCATAGCGGCCGACTTCATAGTTATTGTTGCGAACCCGCACAGTTTCATACGGTGCAGCTCTATCAGGATTGAACATCCCGGCTACAGCGTTCTTTGTATCTTGAACTTTATCTGTTTCACCAGGCAGTGTAGGCACATCCCGTGGTGGGAATTGGCGCTCTACATCGCCACGGGACATACTGCCTGACGAACCTGGGGTCATACGGCTCATGTTCGACATGGCGCGCTGACTTTCAGGCGAGAAGTCTCTGCGAGAATCAGCGATGCTTGGCTCTACACCTGGGTCACCATTAGTGGCCAACTTCTTCACCAAGTCTTCTGAAATCAAACCAAATTCGTCATTGAGCTTCAGGCCGTTCTGAGCCACGGTTGGATCAGCACCAAGGCGGTCATAGGCATAGCTAACAACCTTATCGATAGCGTTTTTCTGAGCATCGTTAGGGTCAGAAGTATCACCCGGGGTACGCTCTACCTGCACCACAACGTTCTTGCGCTGGAGTGCTTCAAAATCTCCGGTGGCCTCAATCGTGCCATCCTTCTTAATGATGAAATCGGGCACCTTAGTGGGGTCGTTAGCAGCAGCATCAGCATAGGTGACAGTGACACCAGCCTGCGCACCTGGCTTAGCGACTTCAGGGGTTGGGCTAGGAGCTTCAGAACGGCGAATCGAACCGTCTTGAATCAACTGACTGACCGATTTAGTTTTGTCGAATGGTGCGGCGTCGACCACGGCCGGGGCGGCAGCGGCGGGTGCGCTAGCAATCTGTAGGTCTCCGGGGGTGGATACAGGCAAAGACATAGCTGTGCGCAGGGGATAGGCTTCTCCTACCATCCTGACGCCAACATCATGACTTAACTGTGCAACAGAGCCTGTGTCGGTGGTTTTCCCAACTTTAACATCCGTAGCGCGTCCATCTCCAGCAACCATGTTCAGCCCCCATGTATCGATTCAACCCGCAGTCTATGTCAAAGCGACGGCCTTGTTAATACGTGCATTTACGTATTTGTACGCAGTTTTACGTGCTATTCCCAATTTTTCGATTAAATCTGCCGTAATCTGCGACAATTTTGCCAATAAGCATCAAGCTTTCGGGGCAAGCGAAAGAGAAAAAAGCTCCCGAGCACACAAAAAAAAGCCCATGAATATAACCACCAGCAGCATCAAAGAACAGCTCCAAAACCAAGTCAGGGTCAGCCGTGAGCAGGCTGAATGGTTGTGGAAAAATGCCTCAAACGACGAGCTAATTGAACTGGCCAGCATTGTACGCGACCGCTACCACAAGCCCAATCACGCTACTTATTTGCTGATGCGAATCATCAATTACACCAATATTTGTGTGGCAAAGTGTGACTATTGCTCCTTCTATCGCCTGCCGCGCGACAAAGATGGCTATGTCCGTGACAACGAATGGATTTTCTCAAAAATCGACGAACTGACCGCAGTCGGCGGCGATCTCTTTGGCTTCAATGGCGGCTTTAACCCTCAGCTCAAAATTGAGTATTACGAAGAGCTATTCGGCAAAATTCGTCAGAAATACGGTGACACAATTGAGTTTTATGCCCTCACGGTAGTGGAGCTATTATACGTAGCGCGGCTGAGCAAGCTATCTACCCATGAAGCACTGGCTAGGCTGAAAGCCGCCGGGGTGCGCTGGGTCACTGGTGGTGGAGCGGAAATTCTGGCAGATTCCTTCCGGCTACGCCACAGCCCGCTGAAGTACACCGTGGCTGAATACATGGAAACCCAGCGAGACATTCTCGACGCCGGCTTATATAGCACCGCCACAATGGTGATTGGCTTTGATGAAAGTTTAGAAGAGCGACTTAGCCATCTTGAGACTGTGCGCAACTTCCAAGATGAACGCCTTAACAGCGGCAAAAATGGCCTATTTAGCTTCTTGTGCTGGACTTACAAGCCTTACAACAATGAGCTCGGCGGCGAAGAAATTGGCTCTGATGAATATTTGCGTCATTTGGCTTTGTGCCGCATTTATCTCGACAATATCAAACACCTGCGCACGTCTGTATTAACACAGAACGAAGCAGCTCTGCAGGGCTTGCGCTATGGCGCCGACGACTTTGACGTGCCATGGGAAGACGAAGTAACCCAAATGGCTGGTGCCATAGTGGAGCAAGACTTAGAGCGGGTGCTGGGTTACGCCCATGCCGCTGGTTTTGAAACTAGCTACCGCCATGTGGCCAGCAATTCACGGACTTTTCAGGAGCGCTCCCTGGCAGCCAAAGGCAAATAGAACCGGCATTTGTCAGTTGTGGTCTAAACAAAGAGACTTGATTGAGACAGCAAGCGCCTAGGACTAAAATGCAAATTAAGTTGCCACGCTATACTACGTCACGCAGTAGCTAACCAGCTTTAAAAATTCGAGGAGAGAAAAATTGGACGTGGGTGACTGTCGAAAGACAATCACCCACGCCAATTCAGTAACCACTAAGGGTTACAGGTCGAAGACCTGACGACTGGTCGGGATAGTCACACCCTTCCAGTTGAGAGTGTTCTCGATGTGACCCTTGAGACCAGCCAGAGCATCTTCATCGCCGTGCACGATGAAGGTCATCTTCGGCCGACGCTTGAACTTGCCCAGCCAACGAACCGTGTCACCGTAGTCGGCATGAGCCGAGTAATCGGGCAGGAAGTCGACAGTGGCATTGAGACGCACAGGCTTGCCGGCAATGCGGACAGTCTTTGGCGTGTCGAAGTTGGCGTTAGGAGCAGCAACGCTGTCGGGACGCTCGCCAGCAGAGGTGCGCACGATGGCCTGACCGAGAGTACCAGTGCCCTGGTAGCCCACGAACATGACAGTGCACTTGCTGTCGGGCAGCCAGTAGTTGAGGTGGTTAACGATGCGACCACCAGAGGCCATGCCGCTCGAGCTGACGATGATGCAAGGCTCGGTGTGCTCGCGATGCAGCGCTTCCGATGCCTTCCAGTCTTCCACCACCGCATGACGCGGAGTGGTGTACGGGTCGATGCCTGCCTCAAACAAGCCACGGGTCTCCTCATTGAGGATACCGAGGTGCTTGCGATGGACTTCGGTAGCGGCCTGGGTCATGCGACCGTCGACATAGACGGGCATGACAGGCACACGACCAGCTTCCATCAAGATGCGGATGTCGTTGAGCAGAGCCTGAGCCCGACCAACCGCGAAAGCCGGGATGAGAATGACACCGCTGCCCTGGCCGGTCTTGGCGCCAGGCGCGACGGCTTTCTTGGCCTTGACCGCAGTCTTGCCGGAGCTCTTAGCCCGTGCGTGAGCGGCCAACAGCTTGGCTTCCAGCACATCGAGGCGATCGCGCTTCTGGTGCAAGCGATTACCGTAGGTGGCTTCGACCATGACGTAGTCGGCAGCAGCAACCGGCTGCAAATCGCGCAGCAGGGGCATGTCGGGGCGACCAATGTTGCCGGAGAAGCAGAAGGTGCGCTTCTGGCTGCCAGTGCCGATCTCGAGGTTGACGACGGCGGCGCCGAGAATGTGGCCGGCTTCGGTGAAGGTGAACGAAATGGCGTCAGTGACCGAGTAACGCTGGTCATAGTCGACCGTGCGCAAAACCTTCAAGCTGGCCTGAGCCTCTTCTTGTGTGTAGAGCGGAACGAAGCGCGGAGCCGCAGCCTTATCGGTAGCAGCCTTTGCAACAGACTTACCGGCAGACCTGCTGGCAGCACGCGGATTCTTGCCCTTGGAGCCGGAAACCATCGACTTCCGACCGGCGGGGGCAGTCAGGTCGGCAGGCTGATTGGCCTTCTTTTCTTCTGAAGCCAGAAAGCGGGCGTTCTTGCGCTTCGCTTCTTCTTCCTGGAGATAACCGGAGTCGGGCAGGATGACGCCCATCAGGTCGCGGGTGGCCGGAGTGACGTAGACAGAGCCCTTGAAGCCGTCCTTGATCAACTTCGGCAAGTAAGCCGAATGGTCGACGTGGGCGTGGCTGATGATGGCGAAGTCGATGTCCGAAGCATTGATGCCGGAGGGCAAGCGCTTCTGGAAGTCGGCCTGTTGGTTCTCGACGGTCAAGCCGAGGTCGGTGATGAAACGAGTGACCTTGTCCTTTTCGTGATATTCGAAGAGGTACATCGAACCGGTGACAGCGTGAGCTGCACCAAGAACGTGTAAGCGGAGAACCGAGCGACCGGTGCGAGACAGGTCTTTCTGCTGGCGTTTGTTCATGTGTGTTATTTCTCCATGTTCTGAAATTCCGCTCAGACGGCATTGCGCATCCAAGCGGTTACCCGCGAGTGATTCAGTGGTGAACGAGAAAGTTAGCAAGCTAACTGGACGCGATCATCTACATTCGAGGCACGGGAGCCGCGAAAATATGAATGAAGGGAAGAGAGTGAGGTTGGAGGTTTTTGTTTGTTTGGCTAGATTTGGGATGAAATTAGAAATACTCACAGAACCTAGCAACATACAGCTATCACAATCAAAGCAATTGAGATTAGAGAAGAGCTAATAACCACGTGCTTCGGCGCCCGCTTGACCATTGCAGATTAGTAAGGCTACCGCGAACGCCTGACATCCATCAAGCTTGTCAACATAAGCCAAGCTCGCTAATGGTCTATTTAGAAGCTCTAGGCCATAGCTATTGAGATCAAGGTGCTTAAAGCGATAACACATAGTGTCTATTCTTTTCTTCCAAATCCGCTCAAGAGTTCTTAAAGCCCCAATTACACACATTCTCTCTCACACAGAAATGCACTTCGTGTAGCTGGTTTCTTGCCGTCCCTCTGAGGCTAACTGCGGATTTTCATGCAACCAATACCAACAAAAAATCGTAAGAAGCGCCTCAGCCTTCAACGATTGAAAGGAGCAATCTATGTTTCCGCTCAAGGACAACCTGCGTTGCAATAATTTTGCAACCATCTCTACCTGGCTGATCGTGGCTAATCTTCTCGCTTTCTTTGCAGAAGTGGGAATGATCGTCTCGGGTCATCAGGAGGAATTTTTCAGCACCTGGCTCATGGTGCCTCACAACTTTTTCACCGACATCGCCAGTGGCGACCCGACTGCAGTAGGTTGGGCAATCGTGACCGTTTTTTCGTCCATGTTTCTGCATGGCTCACTCGGTCACATTTTCGGCAACATGTTCTTCCTCTACGTTTTCGGCAAGGCTGTCGAAAACCGCATCGGTAAGTGGCGCTTTCTGGCGTTCTACCTGCTCTGCGGTGTTCTGGCTTCTCTCTGCCACGCCTACAGCGAGCCCGGCTCGATGATCCCCACCCTTGGTGCCTCTGGCGCCATCGCTGGTGTCCTCGGTGCGTACCTTCTGCTCTGGCCGACTGCAACCATCACGGGCTTCTACGTCGCTCCGGCGCCGGCGCTCGTTCAGACCAAGGCCTACTGGTTCTTGTTCGGCTGGTTCATCATGCAGATCACCGGCGTACTGCAGGCGATCGGCTCGGTCAGCGGCGGCGGTGTAGCTCTCTGGGCTCACATCGGCGGCTTCATCGCTGGTTTCATCCTGGCCGGCCTGGTCAAGATCTTCCAGCCCGTCACCGAGGTCTGCATCATTCCGGTTCCGGACTGCAAGACCAACGATGACGACGCCAAGGCAGAGAAAAAGAAGAAGAAGTAATCAAAAAACGGCATTGCTGAAGTAATCCGCAGCAGTTAGATTGCCGTTCATTTTGAGTTCCTGGAGAGAGGTTTGAATCGTTCGGTGTAAACCGCCAAGCGATTCAGACTTTCTCTCTGGGAATTTTTTGGGCTCTATCTATGACGGCATATAATAAAACACTGATCAAAAAAACAAAAAATTAGTCAAAAGACTCTTGTTGAGTAAAGGCCAAACCGGCAAGGGAAGATACAGCCGAAACTGTTATCATCCCTTGCCGGCCAGCACTTATTTTCTGTCAAACAGAAGGGGCATATGGCCTCATCGGCGCAACTTTGCAGCGCTCAGTTCGATCATGAGCCGGGCAATGTTGAGCGAATCGACATCGGCACGGTGCGGCACACCTTCAAAAGCGAGACCAAGACGGTTGAGCTTTTCTTCCAGTTTCACATTGCGAAAATCGCCTGTGAACATCGAATAGACCACCGAAACATTGAGCTCATCTTCACCAAATGGCGAAGCTAAGCCGAAGAGTGAGCATTGCCAATCAAGGGCTTTGCGGTCTCCGGCCGAATCAGACACCAGCAAGCGATTGCGACTGCCGTACTTTTCAGTGAGGCGGCGCACGGCTTCGGTGAATTCACAACCCTGGCGCTTCAGCGCTTCTTCTGTCCAGCCAGTCAACTCGGTGCAAAACGGGCTGATGCTAGACATGGTTGGAATGATGGGGATACTCCTGACCTTGAGGACTTTCATCCTGGCCAGGTCGACAGTGGTGAGGCCGATCTCGATAATCTCCTGCCGCTCATCCGGAGGGAAAACTCCTCCCGGATAGCAGCTGAGCTCGAGGTCGAGCACGTTTGCTATGTGGTTTTTCATAAGTTATGTTTTCTTGCTAACAGTTTCTGATAGAAAAGCCCGAGAGCGCTTCAGCCGCTCAGGCTGCGGGGCGCTTCCACAGATACCTGAACAACAGCAACACAGGCAGGTTTCCGATAACCAGTGGAATCTGAATCCAGTTTGCAGCTGCACCGGAGAGCTTGAGAGCGTAGAAGACCGACTGATAGTCAGCCAAGCCCTTGCTCAGGCCTTCCTGATAGAAGGCAGAGTAGGTATCGCTCATGGCCCAGGCTTGCAGACCAACGAGAACAGCCACCCAGACAACGAGGATGGCGATGGCAATTTTGCGATTGTTGGACATGGAAATGTTCCTTTGAGTTTTGGGTTTATGGTGGCAGGCGAAGGGCTTTGCCCTTCGCCCGGGAGGACGCCCTTAAGACCAACTGGCGTCAGCCAGAGTGGGCGGATGGTCTTTGACCACAGCAACACGCCGGGCCAAATGAGAAGCAGAAAGCGCGCAGTCAACAGCCGACTGGGCAATCTGCTTTAGACGAGAATCTTTCAACGAGCAAACTTTGATGCGCAAAACCCGAGCGCAAGAGAGATTGGCGGCATCGACCGTAGCCAGGTCAACATCGCTCTGGGCCACCAGCTCAAGCAATTGGGTCTTGAGCAGCTCATACTGGCGGTAAAGTTCAAGGGAAAGCTCACGCCGCTCACTGTCTTCCACATCGCTGTTGAGATTGGCCTGGTTTTCCAGATTCTCGGCGATGCTGGCGACGACGCTGTCGAGCTGCTCGGCAAAAACGCGCTGAGCGGCATTGACGGCGGCCCAAACTTGAAATTCGGCGTCAGCCTCAAGGGCCACGCTGGTGCGCCAGGCCAGATTGCGCCAGACGTCTTGGATGGCATCATGGGCAGTTTGCCGCACGGCCGTCAGAGCAACGCGCAGTTGGGGCTCAATGCGCGAAACGCGGTCGGCCATGGCAATTATGTCGTTGTTTTTCGGTGCCATTTCACTAATTCCCTTTGCTTATGTCTTCTAGCTGTTTGTGTCTTCAGGCTGGTTGAGTAATCGAGCACTCTTCAGGCGTAGGGCCTTAGCCACAATGCTCGAGAGTTGGTGATCTCGTCATCGTTGAAGGTCGCCGAAGTGACAGTCCAGCCGCAGCTCTCAAGCTCACTGATGGCGAGGCCGAGCACGACACGGTCGATGGTCTCACTAAGTTCGATGCGCAGCACGCTGCGAAAGGGAGTGACCTGCCGCTGCCTGTGATAAGCATCAACAAGAGCGTCGGCACAGGCGGTTGACTCGACGGTACGAACCAGGCGCACAGGGCTGAAAATGCGCTCTTTGGCGGCGCCAGGAGAAGGAGAAGTAGAAGCGGAAGTAGAAGCGGAAGTAGAAACGGACCGAAGCCCACCATTGGCGGCATCGACGTTATTGACCACAAGCTGGAGATGCGAGCGGTCACGGTCACAGGTTGGAAGAGTGGTCATGGGCTGACTTTCTTCGCTAGGGGTGAAACAAAAGCAAGGCCGTGCTCAAGCAATAGCCAGTAAGGCTCAATGACGAGACGGAGATGGTGCGGGATATTTAGCTGAAGAAGATTTGTTCTAAGTTTGAGAAAAGGGGGAATACAAAAGCACCCTACTAAGACCCGACTAGAATCTTCTACCTCTTCTTGACTACTTAATCTATCCAAGAGCCTGTTTAATACTTCATCAAGTAGCGCAACTAGCGCTAACCCAAAACTAAACTGAGAGGCGAGGTTTGCAATAACGGCTTTTAGCGCAACTCGTACTGGGTACATCGAATCTAGAAGCGATGGGAGAAAATTGCATGATCGAGGTCACAGACAAGAATCAGCTCGGAAATCTGGTTCTTCAATTAGGTTTGCTAGACAACAAAGATTTAGGACAAGCCATATCAATTGCCCAAGAAACTAGCTTGCCACTAGGTCGTGTCTTTGTTCTCTCTAGTCTATTGACCGAAGAAGTGCTGCAAGGAACCCTGCGCTGTCAAAGTTTGATCAAACAAAATCTCGTCGATCTCAAACTGGCGAAGCAAGCCATGGACCTGGTAAAAGAAGAGCAAGTCACCATCGACGAAGCCCTTTTCAAACTAGGCTGGGACCCAGAATCAACCAAAGACACCACCCCCCTCGGCGAATTACTGATCGAAGCAGGCTATGTTTCTCGAGACCAATTACAACAAGCCCTAGAAAAAAACCGCAGCTCGGGCTTACCCTTTGGCCGTCTATTAGTCTTCAGCGGAGCAGTCACCGAAGGCCTGCTGACCGGCGCACTCAACGCTCAAATTCTCATCCGCGATGGCAAACTAAGCAAACCGCAGGCAGTCGAGGCCTTAAAAGAAGCTCGACAGCGACAAGTTTCAGTCGAGGTTCCCCTCAAAGAAAAGGGCTTTTATGACCTGCCCAACCGTCATTGCCCGCGAATCGGCGAGCTACTGCTTTTCTGCGGTGTAATCTCGCAGTCAGACTTAGTTAGCGCCCTAGAGCTAGGATTGATTAACAAAGAACCGGTTGGACAAGTCTTGATGCAAGAAAAACTTGTCACGAGAAAACTCTTACAAGCAGCTCTGCTAGTGCAAACCATGATGGCTGATCAAGAAATCACCATCACCGATGCCCGCTCAGTGATTCAATCAGTCAAAGATGGTGTCACTGTAGAACAAGCACTAGAGACTCTTCTTACTGAAGCAGAAG
>CALRQI020000023.1:0-28279 GCA_943370275.1 bacterium Ga0077546
GGTGACTTCCGCGGTGACTTCCGCGGTGACTTCCGCGGTGACTTCCGCGGTGACTTCCGCGGTGACTTCCGCGGTGACTTCCGCGGTGACTTCCGCGGTGACTTCCGCGGTGACTTCCGCGGTGACTTCCGCGGTGACTTCCGTGGTGACTTCCGCGGTCGTCTGCGGATGGCAAGGTAGCCGCACGACCAAAGAACTACGTTCGTTGTCGCTCTCGAAGACTGGCCTGGGTGATCCATTGGCAGCCATCACTTTGATGATTTTTGGGACACCAGTTGCTCTCCCTTCAGTCAAGTCTAGCTCCTTCAAAAATTCGCCGATGCGTCTATTGCGATAGCGGCGACTGATTGCGCGACCCGCCTGCAAGTCCTCTAGTTTGATAGATCGATCTGGACCAGGATAGCTAATTACGATCAGTTCATCCTGACCGATTCTTACTTCGATTGGTTCGCGCTGCTCGTAAGAGCGATGATAGACGGCATTCACCAGTGCCTCTTCTATTGCAGAAAATGGAAAGTTCCAGAAACGTTGCGCTTCGGCCTGATGCGCGTGTTTGACAACAGTCTCATGTAAGTAGTTGCGCTGAATGTAGTCTAGGGCTTCCTTTGTCATGCGGGAGATTGGACCTTTGAAGGTCTTTTCTGTAAAGACATCACCGCCTGAACCGTGTGGAAACCACAGCACATCAATTTGTGTGCCGGGAAAGAAACGGTCGGGAGCTTCATTGAAAAATAGAAGTCCGACATTCTTTGGCATTGGTGACTCAGTTGAGCCACCAACTATATTCATCTGTCGCCCTAAGGCTTCGAGTGTTAATGAGTATGCGTCTTCTGCTAAGGCGCTACCTGTCTCATGCAAGTGTTCATGCATTAATGCGGGCGACAAATCACCGACGTGTGCATTTTGCGCAAATCGGTCATCGAACGGCACTTTGGCAGTCAGGCTTAGCAGCTCTTGCTCTATTTCGCCTTTGGCTTCGACGGTGCTGCTGTACCGTCGAATGTAATAGTGCCAAGTCTTGTGCCGTGCTGTCACCGCTGCCGGTGCCTTATAGGGGCGGTTTTGTCCGCCAGGCGCCCAAAGTATAATCAGATTGCGGCCTTCGACGCTAACTATGCTTAAGACTGGAAAATATGAAGGTTGGATCAAATGGCAGTGTGTTAAAAGTTCTCGCTGAATCTTGTCAAGTTGATTTCCGGGTAAACCTATCGGTGGGAATTGTGGTTGTCCATTGGTATCACTGTCTTGCCCAATAATCAGATAGCCTCCGCCTAGGTTTTCAAAATCGTTGGCAAAGGCACACAGCGTTCGCAGCACAGGGTCAGGATTCCATCCCGCCTTGTATTCAATTCGCTCGCCTTCGACCGTGCGTTGGTGAAGTAAATCTAGGAGGTTAATAGGTAGTTTGTCGGTCATAGCAAAGTCCACTCTCATTTTGTGGTGAGTTAGTCTTTCTCTAATACGCTCGAAAGCGGGAAATAGTTCAATTGTGAAATTCGCACTTCCGACTTAGCTCCATTGCTATCCATATAGAGGACTTGTCATAGCCAATCAGTTGCCAACTCGGTCACAGTTTCGCCACTTATCCGTCACCACTCGGTCTTTATCTGAGATTAAGGTAGTTGCATGAGGTCCATACTTTTTTCTGAGGTTTTACAATGCAAACTGAGTTTCAAGCCAGCCGCCAACTCGTAAGCCAAAGCAATCAAAGTAAGATACCAAGCATATCTATTGTCGCTGCTGGTGATACAAAGTTGCCGACGATTGCAGTTGGTGCTTCATCTATAGCAGAATGTTTAGGGTTGGGGGAGCTTCAATGTCCTGCGGTCGGCATGGCGCGGTATGTCGATGGACGTATAGATTCATTCGAGCAGGCCACCATTCAAAGACACGATGAGGCCCTTGCTGTTTTGCCAGATATGGTGAAGGAGGCATCCAATCGGGGCGAAAGTACGGTAGTAATTGATTGCCGTGCTTACTATCGTAATTTTGCCTATCCTCAGTTAAATTATCCATCTCCTTATGAGGTCTTGCGTGTCGTTGAGGCGATTGAAGCCCAGGGGTTCACGGCCATCCTTGAACCAGTCAAGCAAGGTCGAGGCCAATGTGAGGAGAATTCGCACTCCACTCTGTATGAATTGAAAGCTCGCTTTTAGCCGTCGGGCTCAAACTAGTCACGCTTCGGTCACGCCTCCGTCACAAATCGGTTTGACTTTGAGTTTATGTTAGTTGCTCGAGGCGCAGGCACTTTCATTCATTTGAGGTTCTACTATGAATTCTGAATTTCAACAGCCAGACGAGATGGAAAACGGCACTACTGAAAGTGGCAATAGTCATAGTCGTCTAGCTATTGAGGCTTATGCCACTAGAGAACCGATTGAGAATCCTGATTCGAGAAAAGAGGTTTTGTCTTTAGAGAGACTGCCTTATGCTGCTATAGAAGCCGCAGCTAATGGTGAGAGTTCTGTTTTGATGGCTACCGGCAGCGGCGCGATGGTCGGAGCTTTTCTTCCCATACCTTTCAGCGAGTCGTTGCATGCACAAGTTAAGAGTCTTCAAGCGTTGGGTTTTAAGCCCGAAGTTCGTTGGCATGATTCTGGAGCTGGACTTAGATATGAATTGTCTGCTTCGTGGGACACCGAGCATCGTCCAGAGCTTGCGCACATAACTGCTGCAGCCTTGCAAGAGAAGGCTGAGGCCCTAGCTGCTAAGAAAGCGACACTGAGTCCTTGTGATGACTTATTTGCTGTCGATGCTGCCGCCGCCCTTGATGAAAATAGCTTACCTGATGCTTTGAAATTGCTGGGTAAATGCAGTGACGATGATCAAGATTTTTCCAGTAATGAATTAAAGTTTCGATCTTTTGCCGAATCAGTATCTGCCAATGAGAAAAAAGGAACGGGATTGGACATGACCTTGAAGTATGACGTGTATAGATCCAGGACGATCTTTTTTGAAGGCTTTGAAATTAAGTAGAGTAAAATTTTTCATCAGTAAGAATCTTTACGGCGTTGCCTCTTTCTAAGTTCGTATGTTGCTGCTGCAATTTTTTGCGAGCACCAGCTTGTTCGCCTTCGTTTGCAAGCTGCAGCTTTCGCTTCAGGCGTTCTATTGCTAGCTTGCGGTTGCTCCCCTGGGAACGTTCATCTTGACTGACCGCTACAAGGCCAGTGGGAATATGAGTGACTCTTACCGATGATTCGGTCTTGTTCACATTCTGCCCTCCTGGGCCTGAGGCGCGACAGGTTTCTATACGCAGATCTTTTAAGTGGAAGTTCACCGATAGTGGTGGCTCCAATAGCTCTACGCTTACAAACCAGTTTTTCCGCCGATGGTTCGGCCTGTATGGGCTATTGCCAGTCCATTTTACTGTTCCTATCCAATCATTTAGCCATGTTGGCGCTTCCTCACCGGAAATGGCAAATAGTATCGATTGGAGAGTTTCGCTTCTTTTGCCTTCCACTTTTTCGAGTAGTTGCAGTTCTGTGTGCTTCAGTCGTGCTTCTGCAGAAATTCGTTTTGCCACTTTGGCTACCACCAGGCAGCACTCATCGGGGCCTAGGCCCGCGCTTATTTGTAACCAAATCATCTTCTTATTGCTCCAGTTTTGAAAGTAATGACCGGGGCGAAAGTTGCAATCACCTCGATTAGACCAGCGTCCACCAGGTCACCGACAACAACGTCTATATCTTTGTAGGCCTGGGGCGCTTCTTCATAGAGAAGCGCGCGGTCTTCGCAGATTACTCGTCCACCAATTTCGGTGCGCTTTAAGCTTTCTTTTGTGTAGCGCCCCTCTAGTTTGCCCCGGCACTCAGAGCGTTTCCATTTGCGCCCAGCACCATGGGCAAGGGTGGCTAGATTTTCAGTCTGTTCGCCGCGAGCAATAACTAGATAGCTGAGAGTACCGCGCGACCCAGGAATCATTACCGGTCCTTGGTCCGATGGGGCGGCGCCTTTGCGGTGTAGCCAGATGCTTGTGTCTGTTGTCTCTGGTTTATCTATGGTGGCAACGGCTGGAAGCACACAGTTATGGCAAACATCAAGAACCTGTCTGCCCTTAGTCGCCAGTGTAGTCATGAACTTACTGGCAATGATTTCTCGGTTTAGCCTGGCCCACTTTACAGCGTTGTTATGGTGCTGTAGGTAATTGTCTCCTTCCTTTGAGATAGCTTTGAGGGCGCCATTGCCAAAATGTTTTTGGTGCCCTCTGAGGATGTGCTCACCTAATCCACGCGAACCGCTATGAACCAAAACATAGAGGGCGTCTTTGCTGAGGTCCATAGCTGCGAAGATTGATGGTTCAACTATTGATTGGAGGCGCTGCAGCTCGGCAAAATGATTGCCTCCACCAATAGTGCCTAAAGCGGTATCGAAGTTTGATGGAGCTAGGCCAATGGCGGTAAGCATTTCGTCATATTCGCCCTGTTCTTTTCTTTGTTCAAGGTTGCCTAGCTTTTTTGTCCAGCTGTCGAGCTTGCACTGAGACTTATGTAGTTTAGTTTGCCAGAAGCCCATACCGCAGCCGATGTCGTTGCCGACTAGATGTGGATAAATGAGCCCCTGGCAGGCAAAGACAGCACCGATAGGTGTGTCTTTACCTGGGTGGAGATCGGGCATGCCCACTGTCTCGCTCATACCAGGCAGCATAGCTGTTTGATTGAGCTGTTCAATAGCATTGCCTTCAATCCAGTTTTGGGCAGAAGCAATTATTTTCGTTTTCATATATGGCCTTTTCTTTCTATTTCTATTTCGAGTCTCTTAAAGTGCTCGATCTAGTTTTGTCCATTTCCATTTGGGGTTGCCAATCAATCAATCAAGAAAAGCAACTGCTTCAGAGTTTGCTTCAGTATTCATTAAGACCCGGTGCCAGTCTTCGAGCACGATTGTGGCGTGATCGGGGTGACGCACGGTGCCTTTGACAAATACGCCAGCGTTTCTTACCATCTGCCTCCAGTTGAGGTTATTTGCTGACTTGTTTCGGCTGATTAGGCTTTCATACTGAGGCTCTGTCAATCCTTGCGGATATCGAGTGCTTACCATCACGGCTTCACCCTGGGTGCGATAGGCGTATTGAGCAATGTGGGCTTTGCTGCCTCTGCCGCGCACAAGAGGCTCATGTGAGCGTACAAGGTTAGCTGGCACCACCAGTGATGTCGGTATAAAGAACCATTCTCCTTGGCGCCTGAACGCTTTAGTCTTGCGACGATTGCGTTTTTCTTCGCTGAGGCCCACTTCTTTGTTCAGTATTTCTCTGGGCTTTAGCGAGGCTTTGGCTGCCGCTACGGTAGAGACACCCTCTACTGAAGCCACAAAGAGATGACGCTCATCTCTACCGCAAAGGAAGTGAGCTTTGTTGATAGCATCTCCGTCGTTGTCTAGTTGTCTAGATAGCAGAAGCAGGTGCTTGTCTTTAGGACGCACTTCGATTATTGACAGTTCAAGATTGGTCAGTAGGTCTTTGCGCACTGATATCTCGAAAATTTCTTCTCCTTTTTTGTCGATGATATTTAAGCGCGCAGGTGCACTCTGGCTCAGATTGCGGTTGCGAAACGTCTCTTCTACTGCAAGTGTGATTGAGACTTTTGCGCCGATTTTGTCGAACGATCTTTGCAAGTTGGCAAACATATATTTCTCCAATTGCTCGCAGCAAGCTGACTCGCTGCAAGCGAGTTAAAGGGATGCGTTTCGATACGCAAGCATGATTGAATGTAACTGCACGCAATCGAATGTAATTGCCTGCAATTGAATTCAATATTCGTTTGCAACACTAGTCAAAGCAAGTCACAGCAAGACAAAGACAAGCCTACTTTGGCGTTAAGTGTTTAGTGTATGCGTCGTGACATACCGCAGCGGCGATATTTCAAAGCATTTGTATCAAACAAAAAAAATCGGCAGAACTTGTGGTTCCGTAAGATCATTTGTCCCAAGTACAAAGCAGGGGCTGTGGGCCCTTAGAGAGATCTACTGCTGTGCGACGTACTTCGGGAATGCATGACCTTTACCTCAAGAGATGAGAGGAGACGTGGAACTAGATTCACCAAAATAATATGGCGACCTTGAAACCATTCTATCAAGCAAAGTGATTGTGTCAAGGGGAAGGCTTAATCATAACGACACTAGCTAATTGCTGTGTTGTTACGATTAAGCCTTCTCTGACAGTCAGATTGTTTTTTATAGTGCTCTACTTTGCTGAGTCAATCTGCTTGGTTGGAGTTATACCAGCCATAGCCAGTTTGCGTTTAATTTCGGGCATGGCTGCTCTTGCGGCAGCGATACCAGCATCGATACCACGTTTGCCATCAGATTTTTTGAAGGAAACGAGGTTGATACCAGTGGTATCAGGATGAATCAAAACGTCTGCATTTTTGCCGCTTGGTCCATCAAACGCTGCTAGTTGAATTCTCAGCGCCTGGCGTCCCATCGAACCAAGCTTGCGGAAGTCTTTAAGTGGTCTATCTTTTAGCTGCTCGTCAATGTCTACGGCGATAACCACATCAGCGCCCATTTCGCGGGCGTGGTTAACAGGAACGTTATTGATCACTCCGCCATCACAGTAGAGACGGTCGCCTATTTGAACAGGCTTTCTTAGCTCGGGAACGGCCGTGCTAGCAGTCAGTGCAACACCAAGATCGCCTTCGGTTAAGCGACAGCTCTTGCCACTGACGACGTCGGTGACAACGGCGGCATAAGGAATGTTAAATTGTTCGATTTTCTTATTGCCCACAGCTTTGTCTGCATAATTCCTGAACTTCCAGCCATAGTAGAGGCCATCGTATGGACGGTAGCCAAACATTCTCAAAGTCAGCGCTGTTGGCTCAAGCATCAAGCGCAAAATTGGCATGGGGGCAAATTCTTTGGTGAAAGTATTTTTCTCGAATACCTGGGCGATATCTTCGATGGGCATGCCTGATGCATAGAAGCCGCCAACCACTGAACCGATGCTTGTGCCTGCAATCAAGTCAATCGGAATATTTTCCTCAAGTAAAACTTTGAGAACACCTACGTGGGCTGAGCCTCTCGAGCCGCCACCGCCAAGGGCTAGACCGACACGTGGTCGTTTGGAGTCTTTTGCATCTTTGGCATCTGTAGAATCAAGTGCCAGTGCGCCGTTGGCCGCAAAACAGCCACTCAGTGCTAGTGAAATTAAGGTGGCAAAAGTCTTGCGCATGCGTAGGCTCCTCTAGGTATAGTGCAAGAATAACCTAGAGGGCACTATGCTTTCCTGAGTTTGCTCTGATGTAAAGAGGGGCTCTTGTGTGCAAAGTTGTGAGTTAGCGGGTCTGACTAAGTATCGTAGTCACCGTTCCAAGGTGGATAGAACACAAGGTCCCCTGGTTGCATCGTAACTGTGTCGCCCCATTCTTCTGTCGAGGTGTCGACTAAGCCGAAAGTGAAACCGTCAATGACAGCTTGGAACAGTTGAATTTTGATTCTCTCGTACTTGATTGAGCCAAGGTCTGCAATTAGCTCTTCCATGCGAGTCTTAGCTCTCTGCAAAATCGCGGCTTCACCTTCGCTGGTGGTTCCTATCCGTTCTGCTCTGGTGCTTATGTGTGCGCCGTTCTTGTCGAATTTGTGCAGAATGGCATACCAGGTCTTTCGATACTGCCATTCATCCTTGCTATTTTCTCTATTTTCACTTTGCTTCGCTGTCTGAGCTGCTACCTGCGCCCAGAATTGCTCCCCGTTTTTCGTCTTACCAATATAGTTTGAGCCACCTTCGTAGCGATTAACAGGAAAAACTTTTGGCAATGGAGCGGCGTGATATATCGGCATTTCAATTTCGATTTGAGGAGTCGCAGCACGCTCTCTTTGCGCATCACTAATTATTGCCGAAAGCTCTTCCTGGTCTTTCGGAAGTTTTTCCTTCTGTCTTCTCATTGCATCTAAGATTGGCTGGCAGTCCAGGCTCCATTTCTTTTTCAATTCGCTATTATGCTCACTGAACAGCTCACTGAGTTCTTGAAATAGAATGGCAAATTCCTGATGACGAGGCATTGCTAGATCGTTAGCGAGCGATTGTTTGTGTTTGTCGATGTTTTCTTTCATGAATGGAAGAAGGTGTTCGAAGGGATTTGAGTTGCGCGCATAAAAATCATAGTTTGCTGCATCGACTTTGCTTGCCAGTTTGATAGAAAGCTTTTTTGTGGTTTTGAAATATTTAAAAACCGGTTTCTTCGGTAAATTGGCTTGAAAGCGCTCGTGTGATGATTTTAAATGACTTACTGCATTGCGAGCAGAAAAGAGAAATTCGATGTCGATCTGTACAACCTTATCGCTCACCAGCAATCTATCGAAGCCAATAAAGTATTTCAGACCTTCAAAAATGTCGTTGCCGCCACCGCCGCTATACATCCAGCAGCTTATGTGTGTTTGCATTTCTCTGAGCCTTCCGCCATGTCTCGCTATGACTGCAGAGTCTACTGCATTGGGCTGTCAATAGTACTGGCTTAATTCCCTTTTGTAAGCAAGAAGCGCAAGAAATTCACTGTGAATTTCTTACGCTTCTAGATTGCAGGCTGCTTGCTCCTATTTCAATTTAATATTCCAATTTCCTACAAGCTATTTTCTTGCAAGCTACTTCGCTGTGATCTCCACCGCCAATCCATCTACCCATTGCTTGTTCTCATCGGTGTAATAGAGATAAGCGCGGCTGGCTGGGCCAGTGTAGGTGCCAGGTACTGCAGCAATTAGGCTCAATGGAATGTCGACCTTTGCTTCAGCATCTAGGGTGCGCCAGTAGAGCACTACTTCGCGACCACGCACTTCGTAAGCATCAATCTTGCCTTTCTTCACTAGCTCTTTCAATTGATCGTGCCGTGGTTCAAGGCCGCCAGGTAGGCCGATGATGGCCACAGGTGTTGGCACCACTGCCTTCTCTTTGTTGGTGACAGTAACGTTTGCTTCTGTGGCATTACCTTCGGTCAGTTTGTTCTGAGCGAGCGAAACTTTCAAATCAAGTTTGCAGTGGTCTGAACTGGCTGGTTTGATAGCGTTGTAGTTGACCGCTATTGAGTACGGCATTGGTGCGCCGCCTTCCATGCGCAGCTCTAGTTTGTGGTCACCCGGTGTGAGTAGCTCACTGAGATCAGGAAGCTTAATAGCACCGGTGGTGGCAGGGGTAAAGTCAGCCCAATCACCAATTGATTGTCCATCAAAATAGAGCCGCACCTTGCCTGGTGCTTTTGGTTTGGCGCGCAGTTTGTCGTAGGTAACAATAGCGCGCAGTGCCAGCACTGTTGATTGAGTAGAACCATAGCGTCCGGCCTTGCATGAGTCGGCCAAGAACTTCACTGATTTTTCCACGTTGCCGGCATAGGCCGGTTCGCGCATCCATGCCAATGTTGTCAGAGCCGCGCCTTCAACAGCAAGGGCTTCGCCTTCGCTGCCCACAATCGAACTCTTAACCTCTCCAATGCTGCCGTCTGCTTTTTGCTTAGCCGCTAGCTTATCCATGAGCTTTTTAGCTTCGGCCTTATTGTCTGAGAGATAGAGAGCATTGGCGGCAAGTGCCAGCACATAGCTATTTTGGCTTGAGGCAGCGGCACTCTTGAGCGAGTCAATCTCGGGCTTTAGATCTGCGGCAGGTTGTCCGGTTTCAAGCAGCGACCATAAGATGTATGCGTTTGAACAGTCTTTGTCTTCAATCCATGTGTGCAGTGCTCGACGTTTGCGAGAGAAGCCGCCCTTGCCGTCTTTTTGTTTGAAGAGCCAGGCCCGAGTGGAGGCCACCATGTTCTTATCAACTTCGCGCACTTGAGCCATATCGCTGAAATGCATCAAACCAAACGCGGTGAGCGCTTCGTGGCCTGGATTTTCGCCAAACCATTCGTAGCCTTTGTCTGGGCACCAGAAGCCAACCAACATCTTGTAACCGGTATCAAGCTTCTTGCGGGAGGCTTCCACCAGTTTGGGGTCGACTCCTGTGTGCGAGAGGAAATATTGCTGTGCCATGGTCAAAGGATAGCTGGTGGAGCAGGTCTGCTCAAAGCAGCCGCAGGGGTCTTGTATCAGCCTTTGCAGCGCTTCTGTCATATTAGCTAGTGGTGTTGGGTAGACTGCTGAATTGGAGGCGATACTGCCGGCGATAACTTCTTTGGGGATGGTGATTGTGTGCACCACCGATTTGCCTGGCTCAATCATGCCACCAAAACATTTTTCAATGGGGAAACCTTTGGGTTTGACGCTTAAGGTTCTGGTTATTTTGTCTTGGAAAAGACCAGATTTAGCATTGAGAACTAAGGGGAAGGTACCCACGCCAAACGCTGTTTCGCCAGATTTGGTGGCGCCAAGTTGCAGGGCGTCAACATCAATTGGTTGAATGTAGCGCACTCTACCTCCGGCGCTAAGGGCGGAGCCATTTTTGACCAGGGGCAGCAGTTTGAATTTTGCTTTTGAGTTTGCGCCCGAACTGCTACCGGAACCTGAAGAACTTGCGCTTGAGCTTCCATTTGAGCTTCCGTTTGAATTTTCGCTGGACTCACCATTAAGATCAATAGAGATATCTGGGCTGACTAGTTCGTTGCTGGTGGCATTGATCATGCTTACCGGTAACATAATGTGGTCGCCAGCGGTTACTTCTAATGGCATCTTAAGCTCGGCATAGAATGGTTGCACTGATTCAACACCGATATTGCTGGCACCAAGCGAACCACTACCGCTATAAGCATCAGCGAAGACTCTAAAGGTACTGACACTATCATTCAAACCAAAACTAACGGTTGCTTCACCTGTCTTGGCGTCAGTTTTTACGCCGCTATTCCAGAATAGAGTCTCGGTAAAGTCGACGCGATCTGTGGGGTTTCTGTCTTTTCGTACTTCATAAGCAAATTCACGCACCATAGCTAGATCGTTCTGAGCCATGAACTTGTCAGCAATTTCGTTTTCGAGCATGCCGTCAGCATCGCCCATAATTCTTGCGCGGCGATTCATTACTTCAGCCTTGCCCATAGCTGCTTGCAGTTGATTGCGAGTAGCATCAGTCTCTACTTTCGCTTTTTTCTCAAATGCGCTCATGCTTGGTGGTGGTGGCAGCATATTGCTTGCGGGCACGCTAGATAAATCTTGAGGAGCTTCCGCCAATTTCCTGTTTTTTCCTGCCTGCGGCGGCGCTGGTGCTGCTAGCGGCATTGGCACATTTGCCATCTGGGCCATTTCCATGCCCGGCGCAGCAAAGGCCATGCCGCGCACACCAAGCTGCATCATTCCATCTTCTTTCATGGCGCGCATCACTTCATGTTGCGCTTGTATCTTCAGCGCCACGACCCGGCGCGCTTTGTCGCCATGCTCTTCAACGAATTTAGTCAGGTTCATCAAGGCAAAGCGCCTCCAGCCCTGCGTGCCTAAGAGCAGGTCAGTGGCTAGTGCGGCTTTTGAGTTAGTGTCGTCGAGGTATACATGAGCATCTGCCAGGTCTGAGACCTCAGGCTCTAGAAATGCCATAACCGGCAGTCTTGGAGCTTGTTCGCGCTTTTCGATCATTTCAAGCACACTGTCGTCAGTTACAGTTACACCAACAACTGCTGCAACTGGTTTGTCGTTTTCATCAGTGGCTTTGACCGTAAGCTTGGCTTTGTCTCCGGGAATATAGTTCTTCTTGTCAGGTTTGATACTGATCTTTAGTGGGTGCTGTGGCGCGCGGAAGAGCAAGCGCTCTGCCAGGGGCACGTCTTTGTCACTCCATATGGTGGCAGTCAAAACTCCTTCAAGGTCATCAGGCACCGTAAATGTTACTGGCAATAGCGAGCCAGGTTTTACATCGTTGCGCTTGCTTAAATCGACATGACACTCTGATATAACAGTCTCACGCTTGGCCAGGGTGACACTGAATTTCTGGTTGCTGGAGCCCACGAGTACGGTGACTGGCTGACCTTTAGCGAAGGTGTCTTGCTCAGCGCGAATTAATGCGCCAGCGGCTTTTGCTTGCGGCAATGGAAAAGTAGTCTTAATTCCGGCAGGTTCATTGATTGCCAGGAAGTATTCTTTGTTGGCGTCAGGTGTAAATTGAATGCGTCCCCGACCTTCATGCTCGGTAGCAAATTCTGCCACAGTTGTATTGGTCAGGCTGCCGTTGTTTCCTTTGGCTATGAGTTTTCCTGCTAGGTCTGCAGGCTTTCCATTGGGCAGAGTGGCTTGGATATAGAGACGATTGGGGTAGCCTGCGATAAGATCGCCGCCTTCTGGATACATTTTTAGATCAACAGTTTGCAGAAGAATAGGAATAGTCTTGGAGGCAGTCTCGACCACGCCACCATCTTCGATAATGAGTGCTAGCGTGCCTTCTCCCCGCGGAATGTCGTTGGGTAAATCTAAACTGACAGAGCAAAGGCCATTGCTATCAACTTTGGCTGTGCCACCACTAATGGCGACACCGTCGACAACGGCTGTAACCGATACTTTCGCACCAGCAGGCACTCCGCCTTCTGCACGTTTGACATCTAGTGTGGCGCTGACTTTTTCACCAGGGCCATAACCGTCGCGCAAGAATGTAATTTGCGACTTGAGCCGTGGTGCGCGGTAGGCTCTAATGTCGAATTTTCTTTCAGCTGGTGCATGACCATTCCATGGATAAGTCGCCTTGAGCAGATACTGCCCGCCGGCCTGACCTTCCGGAACCTTCCAGCTAAAGCCCCAACTGCTATCTTGGGTGCTAACGTTGCCCCGTGCCACCACATCACCTTTTGGTCCGGTAACTTCTATGGTGGCATTGACACCCTGGGGGTTCGAAATTGGTTTGTGACCATTGGCGCTTAATAAGATGCCCCGCACATAAACATTTTCGCCAGCCCTATAAATAGGTTTGTCCGTGCTAACGTAGGTCAAGTAACGGTCTTTGCCACCGAGTACGTCGGTTGTCGCCTGACTTTTGTGCATAGTTATTTGCTCCGCCGTGCCTTTTTCTGCTTTAGGTAAATTGGTGAGGGCGAGGCCGTCGCCTTGTGGGCTGGCATAGCTTCTATTGAGAAATAGCGAGCCTATTACTGCGATTGTGAGACCACCGAAAATCCATTGGCGAGACATAGTCAGCGCTCCTTTAATCTAGACTCACCGATTATGGCAGCGGCCAATTTGGCAAATAAGACGGTAAAGGCGGATAAAACTTCAGGGTAAACCGCAGGGCAGATTCAGATTACGAAATAAAATAAAGCCGACGTCGGGTTAGGACGTCGGCTCTCTTACTTTACTGTGAGCACTCGCTTAATCGTTTTTAAGCCTTGCTTTCGGACATTTTTAGAACGACAACCGTACACGGTGCGGCATCAACGATTTCGTCAGCAACACTGCCGAACCATAAGCGGCTGAAACCATGGCGGGCATGGCTGGGAACTATGGCTTCATCGGCGCCATATTTCTTGCATGCGCTGGCAATGGCCTGGGCTACTTCGCCTTCGAGAATTTCAGCGGTGGCATCGATATTGAGCTTGGCTTTGAGGTCTTTGGCCATTTGCTCGAGAACACCCTTCTCTTCGGCTCTTTCTATAGCGACGGTATCGGGAATTCCGGGAGTTGAGACATCGGCAAAACCCGGAACGATAACGTGCACAAGGTGAATTTGGGTTTCGCTGCTATATTTTTGCGCTGCAATCTCATCGAGAGCGCTTTTGGCGCTATCTTCGCCATCAATTGCCACAACGATCTTCATAATATTCCCCTAGATAACGACTCTACTTAGACGCGATTGAGTCTACCACTCTATCGATGTCTTTGAAAATCTCCCAGGAGCTTTTTGATTCGACCTGGTTTAAGCTGTCGCCAGTGGGCCAAAGGGCGTGATCGTCTTCTAGCTGGAGCAGGCCAAAGTAGCTGTGTGCCAACACGTATTGGTCGTTTACCTTCTTAAGCATGACTAACACCCGCCCGGGGTGATACTGTGGTTGGCTTCAGGTATAGCGATATTTGATGGCCAGGTTTTTTGGCATGTGCCCCTTGATGTCAGAACCGCTCGCCAGGTTGATTGTGGCGTAGTGAACGTTGCTGCCACCTACTGAGCAGGCGTTAGCGGCCGGGAGATCCATTCGCAACAGGTTGGCAAAGGCAATTACATCACAGCTATTAACAAGCGCTCTTTTGCTTTCCCCGCCGCCACGGCCAATGAGAAAGAAAGCCAACAGGGACAAAGCAATCATTGCGAAAATTTTCTGCATCAGCGGCGGGGCCTCACGGGGTATTGAGCGTGTGCATTTGCACGTCATTCCATCATAGAAGTACCCGCAGGCCAGTCTTCTTACCATTAGGATTGCTTAAGATTGTCAAGCGGTTCGGGGCTTTTTAATTCCAGGGAATAATGAACTGTCTGGCAAGTTCGCAGAAGAGTCTAGAAATCATGATTGAAGATACAGAGGCAACTAAGAAATTACTGACCCAAACGGAGGCCTCAGACCTTCAGGCCGACGGCTCTACTGGCGCTAAGTTGAAGAATCTGTCTGAGCGCTACAAGCTGCTCAATGAGCTTGGTGTGGGCGGTATGGGAACAGTCTTTAGGGCTGTGGAGCGCGAGACCAAGGCAACTTACGCTGTTAAGGTAATGCATCGCCACCTTAAGGCTGACAGCGCCAATGTCATGCGCTTCGAACGCGAGGCTCATTTGGCCAGCAGTCTGCAGCATCCCAACATTGTTGAAGTTTTTGATTTTGGACTAACTGAAGCATCTGAGCCATATATGGTGATGGAGTATCTTCAGGGCGAAAACTTAGACGACATGATAGAAGCTAGTGGGCGGCTGTCGATTGAACAATTTGCTCCGATATTTTCTCAGGTATGCGCTGGGCTGAGTTATTCTCATGATTCACACGTCGTGCACCGTGATATTAAGCCAAGCAATATCATGTTGATTGCTGGCACTGTGCCACCACAAGTTAAGATCGTCGACTTTGGTATTGCCAAATCTTGTGCCACCACTGGCTTACTCTGCCCTACTAGTGTGGCGGTCTTGCAATCGATAGACTGGGCTAACGACAGGCCCACAGAAGAAGTCGCGTCATTGCTACAGACTTTGACTCAGCCCGGTGAGATTTTTGGCAGCCCGCTCTATATGAGCCCCGAGCAGTGCAACGGTGCGGAGGCTGATTGCCGCTCGGAAGTCTATTCGCTGGGTTGCATGGTCTTTGAGATTCTTACTGGCACGGCACCACTGAGAGGCCGGGATGCCATGGAGACTATGCTGAGAAAGTTGCGTGACAAGCCTCCGCTTATGGGTGATATAGCCAAAGATATTAAGTTCTCTGATGAACTCGAGGCGATAGTGCAGCGCTGTTTAGAGCGTGATCCAGACAAGCGCTACCAAACCGTTGCCGAGTTGGGTGCGGCGTGGGAAGCGATTGATTGTGCGAATTGAGGCTGCAAATTTCTGAGTCAATTTGATGCTGTAAATGAGATAGCGCTATTAGTTAGTTCTGGCGGCAACTATCACTTACAGTCCCAATCTTCTAACTGCAGGTTGCTTTTTAGTGTTGCTCGCTTGATCGCCACACCATTGAATATGGCGCTCGACACATTACTGTACGATTCAGCATTGTGAATCGGCAATGCTGCTGCTGCTTCGCTAAGGAAGCGGCGTTGCAGATTCGGCTCACTTTCTTTTAGAAATGCCATGTGCCACCACTCAAGCAAGCGCTCTCTAGCCGTGTCGAGAGATTTTGCTGATACCAGTTTATCGCGCTTTTCTTTTTGATTGATCTTTCTATCAGTCGGAAGTAAATTCCACAGGTCGGCGCAGGGCCAAGCAGCAAATGGGAAGCAGTGATCAATGTCGAAGTTGCCATGGCGCAGCCGCTGCCCGCTCCAGACGCAGACAAGCGGCTTCTCAAGTTTGAGTATTTCGTCGGCAATTTTTCTCACTTGTTGCGTATCACGCTCTGGGTCAAGCCAAACGAGTGCTTGCATCAGATGGTCGTAGGTGGTTTCTTTCCCCTCAGATTGCGAATACTGCTGCATCAGTCTTATCCATTCGCCAATCAGCGCCGGTTCAATCCACGAAGCAAACCGGCTCATTGAATTCCACAGTGCCTTGGGCACGGTCAGTTCACCAAATGTAGCCAGGTAGCTTTCGTTGAGAGTATAGGTATTGCTCTTTAGGGTGCGGCCGCCAGAAGTTTTGAAAATTTGTTCACTGCTATTGGGATAGGTTATATATTGCGTGGGCATTTTGCGAATGGTCTCTTTTGCGTCAATCAATGCTAGATGCAAGTTCGTTGCATCTGTACCTGTGAACGTAGCGCCAACACGAAGGTCATAGGGGGAAAGATGTTTTAAATTGAGGAAGGCTTGACTAACAAAGCCGAGACCTTTCTCTGATTTGTCCGAAGGTTTTTGCGGAATGCCAGACTCTATCAGTAGTTTGTAAGCCCGCAGCCAATAAAGAGCCACCAATCCTAGTGGTATTGAGACCTTCTCGTCGGCGGTGTACTTTGCCATTCCCGAGGCACTGTCGGCGATGCGCACAAGCACTCGTAGTAAGGCCAATTTATAAGTGGACGATTTTCTGTCGTTGATAATTATATGTCTCAATAGTGGCAAGGCGTCGGTGCCGTCATCAGGGAGCTGGAAGCAAACAGTTTGCCAGGAAACGTCGACGCGATTGCGTAAATCTTCCGATTGGCAAAGCCGAACGAGCACTAGGCCACGGTCGCGCGCTAGTTTCTCTAACTCGCCGAGCGCCACAGGATAGCTTTGACGCCCATCGCTAAACTCGCCAGTGCGCAGCGTTATTATAAGCATGCCACCAGGTCTTAGCAGAGCCGAGAGTTTTCTAAAGGCCCGTTGCTTTTCATTGGGACCAATATGCATCCAGACGGCGCTCAACAAAATGAGTTCGAAGGAGAGCCCAAGCTTTATTGTTTCAGTCAAGTTGGGAAGGCTATCTTGTACCCAATTGATTTCTGGCTCAGGGTGAGTCTTCCGTGCCTTATCAAGCATTCCTTGTGCTGGTTCAACCGCCACCACGTTACAGCCTCGTTGGGCTAACCAGGCGGCGTCCCGGCCACTGCCAGCGCCGACGTCTAGCACCGCGCTGCCTTTGTGCGGGATCAAGTCAAGCACTTGCTGATGTACTTGTTCAAATGTCAGCGACTCGTAAGAAGCTGTGAACTCTTCGGCGCGGTCGCTGTATTGCTTGATTGTTTGATTGCTGGGTTGCACTGAGCTCACAGAGAAAGCTCCCGAGTGTGTCTAGGGGTGGCAGTATACTCGATTCTTTGTCACTGAATTTTGGCCAGCTCCGTTTGACCTTGCGTTTGCAAAATGTTGGGGTCAGGGAAGATTTCAACAGTTGCTGCGTGTCACGTCCCTGGTTTAGGTTTCGAGAGGTCAGAAGCCTGCCTTTGCGGAGAATAGGTAGTCTATTCTCCGCAATGTGTGCGGAGAATACCTTGCTTTTCGTGGCTTTTGGGCTTATAATCTCCGCATATTGTGCGGAGAATGTCTGTGTATATTCACCAATTACCTGATTGGCCAAAGTTTAAGTGGAGCGCCGAGTCTCTAGCGGAGCCCTTAGCGACCGTTCGTCATGAGCAAGGTCGTCTGGTTGGCCGCATGGAATCACTTGGTTTTAACTTGCGCCAAGAAGCTAATCTTCAGACATTGACTCAGGACGTACTAACAACTAGCGCAATTGAAGGCCAAGTCTTAGACCAAGATGCTGTGCGCTCTTCCCTGGCCCAGCGCTTGGGAATTGACATTGCTGCGTTGAAGCCGTCCGATAGGGAAGTCGATGGTGTTGTCGAAATGCTTCTCGATGCTACGCAAAATTTCAATAGGCCCTTAACTCAGGAACGGCTGTTTGGTTGGCATGCAGGGCTCTTCCCTACTGGCATGAGTGGCTTGTTTCCAGTTCGGCTGGGAGCTTGGCGTGATGATAGCTCCGGTCCAATGCAAGTAGTGTCAGGTGTAATTGGCCGAGAGAAGATCCATTTTGAGGCACCGCCAGCAGTATTATTAGACAACGAAATGAATATGTTTATTGATTGGTTTGAAAGTGAGTCAGCAATAGATCCTGTGTTGAAATCTGGCTTGGCACACATTTGGTTTGTCACTATTCATCCGTTCGACGACGGCAATGGCAGAATTGCCCGGGCAATCGCCGATCTCTTGCTGGCGCGTTCTGACCGTATGGCTGAGCGCTTTTACAGTATGTCGGCGCAGATACGAGTCGAGCGAAAGGCCTACTATGATATTCTCGAGCGAACCCAAAAGGGGGCGATGGATGTAACGCCATGGCTTCAGTGGTACACCGCTTGCCTAGGTCGCGCCATAGGCAGTGCGCAGCGCGTGCATCAGGTGATACTTCGCAAGGCTCGCTTTTGGGACTCTGCATTAGTGAGTTCAACAAAGTCAGCTAATTCAGCGTCATCGGCTGATTTTAGTGAGACTGGCAATTCAACACGGTCGAAAGAACCATTGAATCAGCGTCAATCTAGTGTGCTCAACAAATTGCTTGATGGATTTGAGGGCAAGCTCACTTCATCAAAGTGGGCGAAGCTGACTAAGTGTTCACAGGATACTGCTCATCGAGACATAATCGATTTAGTTGAACGTGGCATATTGAAGCAAGACGCCGCCGGTGGTCGCAGCACTAGTTACTCATTGGTCGACGAATAACCCTGGCGATTAATAAAGACTCGCTGTGTCTGCTTTAGCGGAGCTTACACACTCGCTAAATCTCTGACTACTTTCTTCAAGCCATCAGTTATCCGCGCCAGGCAATCGTAGTTGATTTTGTCGGCTGTATCTTCATTGGTGTGATAGTGCGGATAGCGATAGGGAGCCGTGTCAGTCACCATGATGCCCGGATATCCCAGTCGCCAAAAACTCAGTTGGTCAGAAAAATCGACGCCAGACAAGTCTGCTGGTGCTGCCAGGGTTTGTGTGGGAAACTTCGCTGCAGCAATGAAGGACGCGGCGCATTTTGCCAGCAGAGTTCGTGAGTCTAGCTTGCCGATGAATGTGAGAAAGTTTCCGGTCTTCGGGTAAAGCATTGCTAACGCTTCCACTGGGAAGCGCTGAGAATCAGGCTTTTCACTGTAATAGCCGATGGTCTCTAGCGAAAGCATTGCTACGATATTGTCGCCGCGTTCTTTGCATGATTTGGCATAACGATAGCTGCCCATGTCGACACTGCGAAAGAAAGGCGGTTCTTCATTGGTGAAAGCGACAAAACGAATGGTGCGTGGAAACTTCTCTTTAGCAAGTGTTTTGGCAATTTCGAGCAGGGCGGCAACACCGCTGCCGTTGTCGTTGGCGCCAGGGCAATCTTGCACGCCGTCATAGTGGGCACCGATGATGATGATCTCTGAAGCTTTGCTCGTTCCGGGAATCTCCGCGATGATATTAGCAGTGCTCTGAGTGGCGTGGGTGGCGCCCCAGAGCTCATCATTGAAGTATCCGCTGACCGAGAATGTTTGCCGCGCAGGCTTGAAACCAGCTGCGCTGAAATTCTCTTCAATGTAAGATGCTGCTCGCTCTAAACCCCCAGGGTTTTTAGTGAGACTGCGCGCACCAATGTCCCTAGAAAGTTTTTCTATATGGCCGCGCAAATGACTTGCTAGTTGCTTCTGAGCTGCCGTTAGAGGCTCGATTGTTCCACCATACGATGGCAAGGTCCAATAGGCGATCAAGCCGCCCGCTAAGGCTGCGAGCCCGGCAATAGTGACCGTAAGCTTTTTTCTGGTGAGGATATTCTTCATGGCCCTGGCCGATTGTAGCACGGGATCATTTGCTCGCTCTAGCGGCAATTTACTTTGCCCTAATCGCGATTGCGGTACAATCTCGATGCTTGGCTAGCAACCTTGCAGCAATGACTTATCAGTGCGGACATATAAAAGCTTGAGACTTGCAATAACTATACTTGTAGCCTTTCTGCTCTGCTTCTGGGTTGGCGGAATGAATTCCCTCTCTGCTCTGCGTGACGCAGATACCTGTTGGCTTCTGGCGCTGGGGAAAATTATTGCTGAGCAAGGGCTGCCGATAACCGACCCTTTCTCTTACACTTATTATTTTATGACGCAGCAGGGTATTGCTGAACCGTATGTTGTTCACCAGTGGCTCTCGGAGCTGTTTCTCTATTGGACATATCAAACTGGTGGTCTTGGTGCTCTAATTCTTTTGGTGTCAATTATCACGGCCGGTACATTTGTTGCCTTGCCCAGCTGGTTCTTGCGCAATTGCAAAGTTGATGCTGGAATGGTCGTGCTGATCGGCAGCCTAGCACAGTTGGCTTGTGCCTTTCACTTTTTTGCTAGGCCTGAAATTTTTTCATATCTGCTATTTGCTGTGGCACTGCATATGGTTCTGCTCATTATTGAAACTACGGCGACAAAGTCAAGGCTGATACTAATTGTAGCTTACGCAGCCCTGACAGCTCTCTGGTGCAATCTGCATACATCATTTGTATTGGCGATTGCTTTAGCGTTTGTGCCTTCCTTGCATCTAAGCATGGCGCGCGCCGTATACAGAGCTCGACCTGCTGAATGCGGCGCAGCCTTCGGTGCTAAGGTTAACGATAAAGTTGGCGAGAGAATTCTCCCCCAACTAATTGCTCTTCCTGTTCTTGCGCTGCTCGCCACTCTTTTCAATCCGGCTGGTTTTAAGCTCTGGACTTACTTGCCCAAGCTCTTCTTTATGAACATCGCCGTGAATGAGTCACGCTCTCTGAACATTTTTGATCTTGGCCGAATCGAGTTACTTCCTTTCTTTGCCTTGTTTGTCGTTTACTTGATATGTTTCGTCAAGAGTTTATCAAAGCTTGAAACTGGGGCTGTCGGCCTGCGTGCCCTGCTTGCCTGTCTTGCCCTGGTGCTTGTCTCCGCCCGTATCAGATTGATTGTCTATGGCCTTATTATTGTTGTCTTTGAGTTGCCGCAAATGGTGGCGGTGCTAGTGAAGCCTCAGCCCAAAGTGCAATCCAACTTCATCCATTACTTCGCCATAATCGCTGGCATCGCTGGTTCGCTCTTTGTCTCTTTGAGGCTGCAGCCGCCACAGCTGCCGCAGAACATGCCCGGTTTTGCCCCGCCCTTTGCCGCTATCAAATATTTAAATGCTAATCCCCAGCCGGGCCCCGGCCTCAATGAGCCCCGCTTTGGCGACATGATGATCTGGTATCTCAAACCCCCAGTGCCAGTCTTCATCGATACGCGTTTTGATATGTATGGCGATAAATTATTCAAGCAGTATGCTGTTTTGACTAATTGTGGCGAAGGTTGGCAGAAGTCGCTGCAAGACTTCAGTATCGAATGGGTGTTTCTGCCCCCAGACCGGCCGCTAATAAAAGCATTGAGTGCTGACCCTGCCTGGAAGACTGCCTTTAAAGATGAGACTGCCGTGATTCTGGTAAAGAGCAGCAATTGATTCATCTAATCGGAAAAGATGGCGTTTTTCGCACTTTGGTTTTAGAGCGGAACTCGTTAATCACAGCATGCACCTGGCCAATAGTTTTACAAGCAGCAAGATCATCAAAATAGAGAATGTTTGAAGTTACTTTTGAAACATCAAAAGCCATATAGAGAAGCATCAGCGGACTAATCCAAAGCTCCGTGCCAATCGTTCTGCGAGTGCGGTGGTAGTCGCCAAAATAGCCTTCAAGAGCCGAGAGAATCGAGCTGCATATGACACTTTCATAGCCACGCATCTCCAGAAAAACATATTCAGAGGCCTCGGCAAATTTCTGCACCTCTGGCATCTCGGGGCTAAGCATAAGCCCACCGAGAAATGCCTTTGACTTAATTAGGTGTGCCACCGTTTCTAGTGCATAAAGGTGACAGAGGTCGGTTTCTGCTCCAAGCCCCAAACATATCAATTGGCTCGCGACATCTATTTGCAGTGCAGCCGCCAAGCTCATCACATCTTCAACCGGCGAACCAATACTTGACTCGTCTCCGCGCATCAGCGAATCAACGCCACCATCCATAAGCACCATCATGTCAAACTGCAGATGTTGCTGCAAAAGCTTGTAGCTTTGCACGAGCTCTGGTAGTGATGTCGGGCGAATGCAATAAATCGGTCTATCTAAACGCTTGCGACTTAACCACCGTGCTAAGTGGCCTTCAGGAAAATAATATTCATTTCCCTTCGAGCCAGCTGTAACCTCAACTACATTCTCGTTAAGTCTCTTGCCTGATATCTCACCATGGCGAAAAGAAAATGAGAGATTGGCCAGGTGCACATTGATGCCGGCGTCAAGCAAGGCGAAGAAGAGCGGAAGGCCCATGAATATGTCGAAGCCGCCGCCAGCTCCGACTAGCAATACATTCTTACAGCCCTTCAGTTGTTTGATAAATGGAGGCTCTAGCACTTAATCACCAAGGCAAACAGTCTTTTGTACCCGGAAGCAGCGCGAACTTATCCTGCTTGCTAAAGAGACCAGGAACAACTTAACAATGTGATAGTTGGTAAGCCTGACGCCGAGGCCAAAAAGATTCTTGATAAACGGCTGGATTTGGTTTCTACTACAGGTACTGGTCGCTTCTGTGGATAAACCATGGTTCCCGCGGGTTTTCAAACGGGTGTTCAATTCGTTCTACCCTGGGTTCCGTCTTTTGCTTCTATGTCTCCGCAGCCCGCTGGTGTGTATCGGATGTTATCTCTCGTTGGCGAAGCCATTACTTGAGGAGCCTCCAATGCGATACAGGTGTTGTGAATGGGGTATGTTCGAGTGGTTGTCATTGAGTTAGGATAGCATTGCGTGTACTTGTATGCTTTCCGTTTGGTTCAAAACTCATTCTCTTTTAGGATAATAAAGGAATCGATCGTGGTTAAAATTTCAAAGTTTCTAGTTGCCTTGGGCATAAGCGTCGCTTCATTAGGTTTTGCCTCTGCGGCCAATGCTGATACTGTCGACGCGCGCTGTGATGTTTTTCCGAAGGGCGATGATAAGGCGACCTTCTCTGGTCTTTGCTCGTTTTCACAGCGGCAAGGTTATGTAACTATCGATCTGAAAAATGGCACAACCTATGAGCTCAGCCCCTCTGGTGATAAGCCTGGAAACTACGTCGATAAAGATGGTAAGCCCGCCTACAGAGAGTCAGGTTTGGGTAAGCTCGGACAAATCTACAGACTTTCGAAGCAGTCCCTTTTTGTTTATTGGGATACTGCTCCTTTCAACAAGAGTGGTAGTAAGGGCGGTGCCTTGAAACCGTCAGCGGGCAAAGCCTCGACTGCGAAGCCTTCAAATCCGAAGCCTTCAACTGCGAAGCCTTCTGCTGCGAAGACAGAGGCTCCAAAGTCCTCAACTGCAAAGAATCCGGCTAGCAAGTAGGACTCCTCAGTCTGGAACAGGCCCAACAGGAACGCTCCCATGATGAACTGTTTCACGAAGCTGAACAAAGCAGATGAATTAGTCGAAGTTGAAAGAGAAGTAGAGGATTATTTAGTTTAAGTGGGTTTATAGTAACAACGGTATCAATGGTGTCAACGGAGTCGCAAGTAGTTGATTGGCTTGGCTAGGAGGGACCATTGGAAAAGAGTCTCGATGCGATAAAGAAAAATTTACTGCTTCTGTTTGGCATTCAGTTCTTCTTTAGCATTTTCATATTCGCCACAGCTGGCGAAGACGCTTTTGAGCGCGTCACAACAAGTTTTGCTGCCGCCCAAGTGATTTATGTTGCGACTAGCGGTAACGATGAATTATGTGGCGGTAACTATTAAGTAGCGGCTTTATATTATAAACTGCTTGGATTTGCGTCTATAGCGGATGAACTTTTACGGGTTGTGGCCATGAAATGCTGGATTATTGCAATAGTTCTTGCGACCGCTGCGGTTGCCGCACCGACTTTTGCCAAGTCTTCAGCTAAGGCTCCTGCCAAGTCTCCTTCCAACTCTTCTTCCAACTCTTCGACGCATACGACGGCCACACCTCAATCGCGGCCAGTTCTAAAGACCGCGATGCCTGCAGAGAGTAAGCCCATTCGGGACAAGTGGGCGGTTGTAATTGGCATTGACAAGTTCAAAGATAAGCGCATCCCCTCTCTACAATACTCGTCAAAAGATGCTCGTGACTTCGCTGATTTCCTAATTAAAGAAGGGAATTTTGCGCCAGATCATGTCTTGCTATTAACCAACGAAGAGGCCACCGAAAACGCCATTCAAAGAGCTGTGGGCGACGACTGGTTGCCACGGCGCGTGCTTGAAGACGACGTTGTGCTTGTATTCGCCTCAACCCACGGCAGCCCCAAAGAAATGGATGTAGCCGGTGAGAACTTTCTGGTCACTTACGACACTGATGTAGACAACCTCTTCTCCTCGGCTATTGAGTTGCAGGATTTAGCCACGACCATACGTCGAAGAACCATGTGCGATCGTGTCATCGTTCTTCTCGACGCATGTAACAGCGGTGCTGCGGAAGCTGGTGGCAAAGGGCTCGTGCGCTCCAAGAATTTTGATGTTGGTAGTATCGCTGGTGAAGGCACCATTGTTATCTCTTCCAGCAAAGCTAATGAGAGATCGTGGGAATCAAAACGCTATCAGAACGGCGTGTTCACTCACAATCTTATGTCTGCACTCAAATGTAAGGGCGCTCAGACAAAGCTTTCAGAGGCTTACGATGCCCTGCGCGATCTTGTGGAACAGGAAGTGCAGTTCGACCGTCGTGTGCCTCAAAGCCCAGAGATGAAGATGCGCTGGAATGGTACTGAACTGGCCATGCTGGCACCGCCAACGAGACCACGTAAAACTGAGTCTTATAGCAAAGAGGCTTCAGCTGCTGAAGCTGCTGCTACTCCAGTTGTGGCACCGGTCAAACAACAGGCTCATGTGAGTGTGGATCCAGTTTCCTTTACTCCTACAAGCACGCAGACAGCACCTGCTAGCACACAAACAGCACCGACGAGCGCCCAAAGCGTACCTGCTAGCTCCACCCAAGCGACAACTCCCGCGAGCAAACAGCCTACTGTAACAAGTCCGGTGCAGGCAGCAAAAGCAGTGGGCATAGCTCCCTTTGGTGCAGTTTTCGAGAAAATCGTCACCTACTCATCTAAGGGGGTTCTCTGGGGTGTGATCAACAGTCCTGATGAGCTAACTGACTTGCCCTTCACACTCGGTGATAAAGTCGAGACTGAACTGACTAAGCAAGTTGGTGCAAATGTAGACATCGTTAGTCAGTACAAGACAGGCGATGAGCTGCGAAAGAAATTTCCAGCACTAGAGAAAGTCCGCTACTTAAATTTGACCGAGGGGACTGAGGCTAATTTCAAAACCATGGGTGCTTCCTTATCTATGCGCTACTTGCTGACCGGCGTTGTAGACGAGATTATGTGGCGACCGACCAAGTGGTCAAACCGCTACACCTTCGTGGTATCAGCTCAGATAATTGATTTGCAAACCGGTAAGGTTGTAGCCAGAGTAGACCGGCTGACAATAGGCAAGGCACCTTGGACGTCCGACACCGGCGGTGGCAAGAAGTATTTTGAGAATGAAGTGGTGCCTGATGCTGCTAAACAGCTAGTGACTGCGCTTGCTAAACAAATGAACGGTAAATGGTAGGCCACATATTACTCCAGATCTTTGTATCGCACGATGGGCAAGCCTTCACTGTTAGCCTTGTGCAAGGCAAAGTCTGCAGAAGCAAGCAAGTTATTTAGATTGGTGCAGTCTTCCGGAATTCCTGCTATGGCGCACATTACCACTAGCATCTTGCCTTCCATGCCGGCCAACGGTCTGGCTCCGAGTACCTTCTGTATCTTTTTAGCCATTGTGGTGGCACCGCTCAAATTTGTGTTCGGTAAATACAGGGCGATGGTTTGCGCTTCGTAATGCCCGGCGCCATCGGTTTGACGTTTGCAATTAAAAATTTGCAGTGCTGCATCAGCTAAAGTTTGCCTGCTGACCAAGTTTATCCGCACACCCTGAGGCGTAGGCTCAATCTGGCGCAAGTCAACGAGAAGCAGAGACATTGAGCCCCGGCTTCTGAAACTGCGAAAGAATTCTTCTTCAAGAAAATAAAGAAAGGCAGGCGCGGTAAGCAGCCCGGTGTCTCTATTGCGAAGACTGAGCATTACCGAGCGCACGGCTGCAGCATCAATCTTCTTCTCTTTCAATGCCCGCTTGCTCTTGCTCTGTGCTTTATTGGCGAGACAAATCAAGTTGCGGCTCATCAAATAGTTCAAGCAGCGCAACAGTATGTATTTGGGGAAGAGGTTGAGACTTTCAAAGTCGGCTAAAGTCTTGCGCCCATCCATCTGTTGATAGAGCAACTTCAAGGTGTCTAAGTTTATTGAGGTCTTGTCGCCCAAGGCTGTATAAAATTGCTCTTGCGTGAGCTGAGGACAGGTCTGTTTGAAGGTAGAGGTATTGAATACGCCAGCTGATTCTAGGTCTTCGACCAGAGCCGTCAAGTGAGCCTTGTTTTGCATGATGGTCTCTAAGGGCCAGGTGACACTTCTATTGCTTCCCACTTTGCTGGGTGTAATTTTGAAGTGGCCATCCTGCCAGAGAAACAGCTCCATCAAGGCCATGTTGCCGCGGGCCTCACCATGGGAGGCGTCTACTGGCAGGCCATCCACTAAAAACATGACCGCTGATTGCCCTTCTCTCTCCAGGCGCACGCGGCCGGTAAAGTGCTCCTCACTTAAATGGAGCAGAAGCTCTGTCAGTGGTTTCTCACTTAGATTGCCGAGCCTTGATTGCCCAGTGGGGTCGATGGCCGTGATGTCGGTATATGAGGCGGTTGGGTCGAAAGGCTTTGCTTCTGTAGGCGGCGCGACCGCTTTTGATTTTGATTTTCTGGCACTCGAACGCGTCGTCAAATAACTGGAAATCAGTTCGTCTTGGTCTTGGAGGCCATTGCCGTCAGGTTTCGACTCGGCTGCCGACGAGTGGGAAGGGGCAGGGCCCTGTTCTGCCGGTTGTGGCTGAGGGCTAGCTAGCGGCGTGGTAACAGCACTTTCCGGAGTCATAGCCGGCAGCCTGTTTGCTGTCAGCCTGCTTAGATAAACAGCACTAGGCTTGGGCTGGTCCGTTAGGTCTGGAACAGGCAGATCGTCTCTGGTCGACACCTGGCTTGCTTTTAAGCGGATTTCCATGACCTTGGCCAGCTTTCCGGCATCGTCCAGATTCTCAACTGGTTCTGATTCGGCTATCACCGAAACGTTCTTAAAGACCATCAGGGTGTCGTGCCCGTGATATTCGCCGAGCAGAATCTTTTCGTCGATGCGCTGCAAGAACACTTGCCAGTGTGGCACTCTAGGCGTAATGGGCAAAATCACTTCTAGTGTCAGTTGCTGGCCTTCTTGATTGTGCCAGCTGACCTCGTTAGAAAAGCCAGGCTCTTGTACGGCCTTGGTCAGCATCTTGTGCAAGACGGGGATTCCGGGGGTGCCTCTTAACTGCCGGGTTGTGCTCTTGCTCATAACCTACTCTGGATTTGGGCGAACCATTTCTTGGCGAACCGTCTTTTTTTCGAACTATTTGATGTTTCTTTCCCCGTTGTCTGCCGTTTGAATCCATGAGAGTACAAAGATATTAGAAGATTCAGTTCAAATAGTAGAGGCACCGCAAGCAGCCTGGCAGTCGTAGACTGTGGCTGTTAGATCGGTCTGTTTTAAGTATTCGATGGGCACACTAGACGTGTAGGAAGGCACAGCCACTTTCTCCATCAATGCCACGATGCAGCCACCGAAGCCTCCGCCGGTCATGCGCGCACCGATTACGCCTGGATGATTTGCAGTCAGTTCGACTAATAGATCTACTGGCCTGCAGCTCACTTCAAAGTCTTGTCTCAGTGACTGATGCGATGCCTCAAGTAACTTGCCGACGCGGTTCAGGTCGCCAGTCTCAAACGCCTCTACTGTGGCTGAGACACGCGCGTTTTCACTGATAACGTGGCGGCAGCGCCTGAAGATAATCTCGGGCAGTGCCATGGCACATTCTTCTAATTCGTGTTCTTCTATTTCTCGTAGACTTTTAACTTCGCGGTTGAGGTGCTTCGCCAATAGTTGAACACCTTCGGAGCATTGTCTGCGCCGTTCGTTGTACTCACTGTCAACAAGACCACGTTGCACACCACTATGCACAACTACCAGAGCTAATTCTCGAGTTCTTAAATTAAGGGCAATCGGTTTAAAATCAAGGCTGCGGCAGTCGATAAGTAGCCCCGAGTCAGACTCACCGAATGCCGAGATAAACTGATCCATGATGCCGCAATTGACACCAACAAAATTGTTTTCTGCTTCCTGTGCAAAGAGAGCGATTTGCTTTTTGCTCAATGATAAATTAGATAGGGCGTTTATTAGGTAGCAGACGGCGACTTCGTAGGCTGCCGATGAACTTAGACCAGCGCCCTGCGGCACATTGC
>CALRQI020000024.1:0-27638 GCA_943370275.1 bacterium Ga0077546
CGGCGTTCAACACCCGCACATAGGCGTTGTTCACCATACCAAAGTTTTGTTTGCGTTCAGCGTATTGGTCGATAGTAGTAGTGATCGCCACACGCTCGATGCTAGATGGTAGAAGCCCAACGTTGACAGCAATGGTTTCATCATCACCATCTCCCGCTCCAGTGAGGTTGTCGCCGGAGTGAATGATAGCCTTGCTTGCATGTTCCTTGTTGCCATAGAAGATGAAATCTTCATCGGCAGTAACTTTTGCGTTTGCGCCAAGGGCAAAGGCCGAAGCGTCAAGGTCAAACTTTTCACCAGCAGTGGCTCGAGCATCCCAGCCCAAACCGATGATGAATTTTTCAACGCCAGGAGCCACTTTAGTGAGGTTGACGTTTCCGCCTTTAGAGAGAGTAACAGCCATGATTGTTTTTCCGATTATATTGAATAGGTTTCTTTGTTTCGAATTCGAATGGTCTGGGCATCTTGCGCCTAGGTTGCTAAGGTCTTGTGCGATAGGCGCAGTTTAGGGCGGCACTAGAGTGTTTGTCTCCGCGAGGGCGGCCAATACCTAGTGCACAACCTTGTCGCATGGGAGGCCCTCTAGCAGCGCTGCTGTATGGAGACGGTTTTATACGCAACGTTATTTATTTGATGTTTGTAAATAGATCTTGAGTCTGGTGCGGTCTTGGTGGTTCTCGGAAAAAAATTGAATTGAAAGATACCCTGAGCAAAGCAGATACGACGGCAAGCAATCAAGTCGTTTCCTGCATCCGATTTCTCGCTATAAATGATTACGGAACTGCACTCCAAAAGGCCTATTTGCCGACACCGGGCTTGTCAAGTGAAGAGTGGCTCCTAGACTTAGTTTGCGTTAAAAAATCCAAAAATGGGTTGGCCAGTTTACGTGACTAAAAAGTTTTGTAAGTAGAGTCCAATGGGAATCCTCCCACTTGGAAAGTATGGTTTTGTCACATTGCGTTGGCTATCTTGGCAACATCGAAATCAAATGCGCCGAAGCAAATTAACACCCTCTAAGCGCTAGCGAGAGATCACCACTTGTAGTGTATTCCACTTAAATTTGAGCCGTATGGCGGGAGCGAAGTCATGGATGAGACGACGACCGAAGTTGAAAAAGTAAAATCTGCCGATGAGTTAGCCGAGGAAGCTGCAGAGAAAACCGTTGGCGATACCAAGAAACAGCTTGGTGATAATGGTGATAATGCCCAAGCGGCTTATGCAAAGTTGATTGAATCGGTTAGCTCGAACCACAACGAACTCGACAAGTCTGACCCAAGTGGAAAGGCTGCGAAGGCCTATGATCAAAAGGTGCTCGCTAGCCTTGAGAAAGATGGATTGATGCCTGAACTGGCTCTGGAATATGGAAGTCGGGTAACTGCTTACAAAAGCGTTGATGCAGATTCAGATGGACGTATTACTGCAACTGAACTTACTGCTTTTAAGAAGACTGGAAACTTAGGCGCCTTTGGAAACGCCATGGTAGATCAACTCATTAAGGATTCTGATTCTATTCGCGGTACCAAAGCAGATAGTTCATTGCCCGGGTTTTCAATCAGCGATCTTAACGCCAGCCGTGCAACGCACCAAGTTGTTAATAAGAATGAGTATCAAGAAAAGAACGCGCGAAAAGAGGCTGATGCCCTTGAAAGTTTCTTATTTCATAAGCGAAATGGTGTGCAACTATTTTCTAGAGCTGATTTTGCTGGTTCTGGTGGAGATTCAGCAAAGATTGATAACAAAGTTGGCAAGTCAGATTTTGAAGCATTGCTCAAGGATCCCGCTGTATCTAGCTCGGATAAGAAGGAACTGCAGGAGCGTGTGTTAAGCAAGTGGGATGATCCTGCCTTTAAGGTTCGTTATTTGGATAAAGATGGCTTCATGACACCCGAGACTTTTAAGCGAGCAACTGGTTCTGAGGCCGCAGCTATAGCCAAGCAAACTGAACAAGATGCCTTAGTAAAGGCGAACTCAGAGGCCGAACGCAACAAGGCTGTAGCTGTTCAGGCTACTGAACTGAGTCGGCTGCTTTCATCAGACGTGAAGGGTGCAACTGTTTTCAAACTTGCTGACTTTGCCGGTTCTAACAAGGACAACGAACGTACTGATAGTCTTGTATCCAAGAATGATTTACAAGCACTGTTAAAGGCACCAGGCTTTGATTCTGTTTTGTCGCAACAGATTCAGAGTCAGCTCATCGACAAGATGGATACTCCCGAGTTTAGGGAGAACTTCATGTCTGGTGAATATCTAGATCAAAGTAAGATAGCCAAAGCCATTGGTGCTTCATCTTCTGCCTCTGCCGAGCAAGCAGAGGTGGCAAACCTCACAAGAAACGGTGATAGTAGTAACGAGCAGGTTAGAGTGCGTCAAATCGCAGCCGAACGCGCTGCAGCTATTGAGCTCGCACATCGACTTATTAAAAAGGATCCTGCAAACGGAAGTACAATTCTCGCGAGAGCAGACTTCGCTGGCAGCGGCAATTTTGACGAAAGGACAGATGGGTCGGTAAACGACAAAGATTTAGCGAAGTTGTTAGCTGACCCTAGTTTGAATTCTCAAGATAAAGAGTTTATTCAAAAGCAATTGATCGACAAGTGGAATACTTCTGAAGTTAAGCTTTTGCGCAAGGGTGGCGACTACATTTCAGTTGATTCACTCAAGTCGCTCTTGCCTAATAGCTAGAGAACCGATTCAACTGAGAGTTCGCTGCTATGCCTATTGTGCGCGAGCATGTTTGGGCCGAGCCCACCTGGTTGTTCACATGTAGTGTGGACAACCAGGTGGTTAGCTTTTTAAGACGAGCTTATTCAGTTTTACACTAGCTTGGGCTGGAAGAAATTTGATGGTGAGGTGACTGTCTCTCAACCCGCAGGCGAAAAACTCCGGCTATCAAATGCTATGTTTTACGAACTTGCGGGCACAAAGTGGTGGCGCAGCGTTAATCTTTGTGGACTGCCCTGGTAGAGAAATTTCCAGGGCAGTCGCTTCTGTTAATAGTGACTCGTTCGGCTTTCACAAGGCAGTCGGCTCATTGATTTGAGAATTACAGTTACTGTCATGGTTGGCTGTTGCTGCTTTTGGTAAGCATGTCAATGATTATTCTCGATGAAGTTGGCGCAGCTTGCTTTGCTTTCCTTCTTGTCGATCTTGCCATTGCTCGGCTCTGCTAGCTTTGCTTGGTCTTGCCGAGAAATTAGTTTTTAGCGTAACCACTTGGCTCTATATGAGCCAGGCCATTGGATCTCATTTCTGCGCTGTGGAGAGTTCTTGCCTTAACTCTCTTGACTGTCTAACTGCCTCTCTGTAAGTCTAAGAAGACAATATTTAGCTACCAAGAAAACTGTAAAACTAACAATCAAGATTGAGCAAAACCAAATCTGGTGACACTCTTCCGGCATTATGCTTTATGCACTGCAGGTATTACCAGACTGGTCGCTTCTTGTCGTCTCTGCAATTCTATCTGTTCAGTCAAATCTATAGTCTTGACCTCTATATGTTCTTAAAACCAGTCTTCGATTTTGTTCAGAATTACCGCCTTAGCTCTGCCCTCTCTGAGCTCAGAACCACAGCTCAAAGAGCTGAGCAACTGGCTTTCAAGGCCGCAGTCGCCGGTGCTGATGTGCAGCGCGAATGCCGGCTGCTCGAAAGGAAACATCCACTTGAATCGCTTAATAACGATGCTTTTGCCAAGCTTTTGACTGAGCCGTTTCCTTGGTTCAATCAAGTAGAGCTTACTAACTATTATTTTTCGAGCTCATTTGAGGATTTGGTTCGTCTTATTGCTCCATGGAAATTAAACGTCTTTGAGCGCTCTGAGCAAGACTTCGTGCGATTGCGCTCAAAGCTCCTTGATTCTTTTGTGCGAACTTGCCATGCCCGTATCTCATATCTCAACGGCTTGGTTGAGTACTTTCACTTTGAAAAATCACTGGTGCGCTATTGGTTCGAGTGTGAACCGACTTTTCTGCTTGAAGAGTCAAGACCTGAGCCGAAGACCATTGAATATCGAGGAAATCAGTTGCCAGTCGTCTCACTAGATGAGATGTTCAGTCTATCGGCCCAGGTCTCTTATTATGTTGCGGCCATACAGACGCTTCGGTCGAGAGTTGAAAAGTCATTAGATTCAGCGGCAACTAGCAATAGCGATACTGGCGGTGGCAACAAAACTGTGGCGAGTTTCCGTGTGAAACTTTCTTCTTTTTCGTGGTCAGCAGAAGAGCAGTACGCCAAGCAAGTCATTGGCCTTGCCTTTAGATTGCCATACAAGTTTCGCAGATTCACTGACTATGAAGTCAATCTTGGCCGGCTTACGAAAGAAGAATATAGTCAATTGCTTGCGGCGAGAAACAATGTCGCGACTTCTCTTTTTCATTGCTTTGATTACTGTATCGAAGCTCATAAAGGGCAGATGGCCTCGACATTGCGGTTAATTGATTTGGTTCGACAATTAATAATTAAGTGAGCAGTGAGAAGTCATGTTGATTGAAAACACTTGGTGGCTTGGTTACTCTCGCGATGATATCAAACGCATTGAAGGTGACCCTATTTTTCGGCGTGTCGAAAGGCTCGGCTCTTCTGAGCTCGAGGTTTGGCACTATGGCACTGCAAAAGTATGGTCTTGGGCTTCTTTCAAGCGAGTCATCGTTGAAACTAATATTTATTTTGACAGACAATCAAGTATTGTCGTTGGTTACTACAACTTCGCTAAGAAGCTCAAAGTAGCCGTTCCTTCATGGATTGTGTCTGATCCTCATAGAAAGCCTTATTTTCAGGTGGGTTGTACAAAGAGGACAGTTTTGGGCGCGCAAGGCTGCCCATCGGCTGTTGATTGTTTCGCTCGAGAAACATGGATCTACCTACATCGAAATGATCCAGGAGCGAAGCCATCGTCTGTCGGATTCTCAAGTGAAGATACGGCTAAGTATATTGAAGATCCCAGTGATTTTTTGAACTTTGTTCCAGCTTTTAAGGATCCTTGGAACGCCGATCGCTATTGGTTCTCTTCGCCAAAGTCCCGTTGAATTCTGGAGTGAAGGTGCAGAATGCAGGTTAATTGATGATTTGGGCTGACTTACACTGCTAATTTGCGGCAAAGGCTTTCTCATCCCAAAGATGATGGCAGCCTTTGCCGTATTTCCCTATCAACCAACCTGAATTTTTCTCTTATGGTACTGTATTGCGTAGTTAAGCTACCCCTTTAATAATGGCGAGGACGAAGAAACAATCAAAGCGGTATGGGCTTTGATTGCTTCTTCATTGTCAGATTTTCGGCACAAAGAAAACTCGACCATCGACTGTGACAGCAACCAGACCAAGTGAGGCTGTGTCTGATTGCCCCAGGTAAGTAAAGTGAGTAAAGTCGCTTCTGATGGTTTGAATAAACCCATGCTTAGACATTAGCGCTCGAACTTGATCACTCTCATGCTCAGCTATATCAATCGACAAGCCCGAGATGTGTTGAGATGTGCCAGGCGGTGCTGCTATGTGTAAAATGCTTGTACCGCCGCCCGAGCCGAGCAATGTGCCTCGGCCTTCAACTTCAAGAACCGCAGCGATCGATTCTCTTGCATCAGCTGAGCGCAACCTTCGTAGTTGAGAGGCTGAAATTCCGCTTGCTGTGCTGATACCGTTGCCGAGGTTGCGTTGCCAGATCTCGACAGTGTCGTCGTAGTCACGCAGAGAGGCTCTAGTGCCAATTGGGGTTACCGTTAGTCCGAGCGCTGCAGCTTCGGTGCGAACTTTTCTTAAGGCATCAAGAGCGGGTTTCTGGAGTGTTACGCTAATTCCTCCAATGGGGGCTGTTTCAAATTTTACTGAACGATAGAAGGCATCTAACTCTGCGCGAGTGGGTATGCAGTTAGGCGATACTGATACAGCCGGGTCGGCAACGTAAATTGCTCCGTAGGTTTCTAGCACAATGCGATTGACTGGGTCTTCAGGCGGACAAAGCATGGTAATGTCGCGCCCTCTGCGAAGAGCAATTTCGATGAAACGAGGTGAGGTTTGCTTTGAGGTGGCAGGCTCGTTAGTGTTGCTAGTAGTCTCTGTTCCATTATTGGCCGAAAAATTAGATGTTTGAGGGATTGGCTGAACAAGCAGAACCACGCCCGATAAAATAATAATGGCCAAAAGTGAAACTAATAAAGTGATATGGCGACTTAAGTGCATATCGGTGGTATCTCCGTCTAATTATTAGAGAAATGAGTCTTGCTTTTGCTGTCGGCGGGCCAGTTAAGCCTATTACTCTTTAGACTTACTGCTGGGTAGCTTGAATGATCTTTCTAGGTGCGCCTTGTTTGCTTTCAGCAAGAAATTTCTTTCAGCTGCTCTATCTTGTGGATTTTTCAGGTTGGTGGTCCACGCAGCTGCGCCAATTAGAATGGCGAAAATACCGGATAAACCGATGGCGGTGGCAAGGTATTGCTTTTCTGGTTTGGGTTTTGCGACTGCCACTGCCGCGAACATAATAATGCCCACAGTAAAAAACACAAATCCTGCCCGGCTGATGTTCTTCTTACTTACATGTTTTCTAAGTCCAATCATAATTCTCTTCACCCTTGCTTCTTAAAGGGCTCATTTTTTTTCGTCAATGTGTTTAAAGTTTCTGTGTAATGATCGTGTGCGGCCTGTTTTACCAGTCTACGAAGTAACCTGTGGGGTCGAGTTTTGGATTGATTCTATTGATGCAAGTTGCTATAGCCGATAGAGAAATTTTATCCAAGATTTCTCCGTCAACAAATTCTGGTGGTCCGTAAATTTGCTGGTATTCGCCTAAGAAAACTCGCTCAGTAAGAATTAGGCTAGTTGGCGCGGCTTCTATAGTGTTGAGCGATTTGACACCTTCTATCACATAGACGCCGCCGTTGGTTCCAGTAAAAGAGTTATGGCTTTGTGTCCAAAGCAAAGACTGTCCCGAAATAGGCTTCAGCTGATCAGCTCGTAGCTTCCGTATCTTCTTAGCATCAGAGAATGCTCCGATCATTTCTGCCTGGTTGATCAGTTCATAACTATTGCTGTTAATGAGTCTGCTGTTGTCCCTGAAGAAGTGCATTAGCCTGACTCTTGTAGGCGGTTCGTTGGTAATGCATCGCCCTTGCTCTGTGTATAGGCAGAGTGCTTCAAGATTGCTCACCTGTACTGGTACAGCCTTAAAATAGGAAGCTGTATGTAGATAGGTGGCGTTGCTGAGAAGGTCGCTTGTGACTTGTTCATTGTTTGAGAACAGACCAGTTAGACGCAAGACTAGTTTTTTTAGCTCAGGGTCAGTGTTGTCGATTTCGTGGGGGGCGATAATTCTGCTTGTCATATGGTTGTTTTGGTTTTCTTGTACTTCCGTTTCTGGTTCTGCAATAAGCTAATTTGCAAAATAGTCGCTTAAGGCAATATTGCTCGCCTTGGGAAAGTCATCCCAGCGATTACCTTCTTTGCAATTGCAGCCATTTTTCATAACTGTAATTTGGCTGGAGGGAAAGGCTTTCGCTAGTGATTCAGTGGTGCGGGAAACACAAGCGTGGGTGTTGACCCCGACAACTTTGAATGCTATTGGTGATAGGCCCTTTTTGGCGCAAAGAGTACTAATTTCAGATGCACCATCGTCAGTGTTCTTCTCTCGCCAAAAATACCTGGTGTAACCCTTCAAATGTCGTGTTAACTGTGTGTTCGTTCTGCTGCCGTAGCCATACTCCAGGCAGATGACTACCTCCTCTTCCTCAATTGCTTGAAGAATTAGATGTTCGATAAAGGAAAGTAACGCAGGCTCATTACTAGAGGCAAACTTTGGTTGCATATCAATTATCAGGAGAACGTTATCCGCCTGAGGCTTGGTCAGATCAGCTTTTGATTTCAGACTGAGTTGTGTATCTGAACTCGGGTAGAAGTGTCGCGCAGAGAGTGTTGCCATCTGAATTGTTACTTTGAAATTGTTGGTTGAGATGTCTTCAGGCTATTTATTTCGTCTATTTCTCGCTATGGTCCTGTCACAGAGACTCTATTACTATGCTTCAATATCGCACTAAGTGGTTAGCGCGGCGGCGTCACCAGGCAGAAACAGGGGTTAGGTCAATGAGCGAAATATGGGCCAATCAAACTACTCAGAGCTTTCAAGCTAACCTACCTGCTCCTAGCGATGATTGCAGGGCTACAGAGCAACCCATCATCGACTTCACGCCCATTGTGCAGTCGATGCCATGCAGTGGCCAATCTGGTGCCTGTATCGTCGCGTCAGATTTTGTCGATAGGCTCAAGAGTAAGTATTTCGAGTTGAAGAATCGATAGCGCCAGAATTCAGGTCTACCGTGTCTTAAGGGTCTTTATACGCGACGCCTGGGACGCTGACCGATACAGAAAGAGAGTAGGTATTTATCCTGATTAAAAGCTGATATCCGATATCAGCTAAGTTGGAAAGCAATAGTTTTTGCCATGGTAAAAAGTAACCTTCGGCCACCAAACTAAGATCACTCGAAGTTAGTTCGAATCCGCTGGTGAGCAGTTTTTTCCATCCTTTCGGTGCTTGTTGTTTTCGCAGCTTACTATGTTCAGCGTATGCTGTATCAGCAATACCAAGATATTGCATACCAGAGCCGTTGTTGTATTCCACCGACCTGTAGTTAAAACTACTTATCAAGAAAATCTCCTGCTTATCTTGGCCAGCCAATAGGCAAGCTTTGAGTGTCTCAACAATTTTTGTCGTTTCCTCAGCAGCTTTGATAACGTGCATAAGCTGTTGCGAAGCCAAAAATGTGGCGGCATCTAGATTGTTGCTCTCGCCTAGAATAGATGTCAGTGCCGTTTGCACCTGCTTATTAAGATTGAGCCCGGCGGCGGCCTGGGCCGCTCGAAGTATCAGTTGTGCCCTTCGCTCGGCGCAAGTTGGGTCGGCAATCAGCTCTGGTGCATTGATTGCCTGAAGTGCCAAATCTAGGTAGCTTTCTGCCTCTGCTTTGCTAAAGGTGGCATCGCTTTGAGCTAGCGTGGTAATTGTTTTGCTATTTCCTGCGGCCAGAACTGCTGCTTGCTGGTTAAGCTTCTGGGCGTTGAATTGTAGTTCGGCAAGTGCTATCCATCTCTCTGCTTCGGAAAACGCACTCACAGAAGGGGCAAGGTTAATATCTGAATGTGTCATAGTGATTGTGTTTCAGGTTTTTATTGATTTCAGTAGAACGTTTAGGGCTCTAATCGCACCGATTCGATTGTTTCAAAACGACCCCAGTAATCTGCTATGTAATGATCACAGGCCGATTTAATGACCGTGATTGAAGTCTGCGGTAGGCGTCTGCTCAAACCCATAGTGGTCTCGAAGACGCAGGCGTGAGCAAACATGCCGCAGATGCGAAAGTCTTGAGTTGCGAAGCCCAATCTTTCGCATGTCGCAACCACCTGCTCGGAGCCATCAGCATATTCCCTCACAACTTGAACCTCTTGCTCTGTTCTAGACTGAGGTTTTGTACAGAGCCAGGGCACCGTGGGTGGATAGTCAGTTAACTCAAGAAAAATGATCGCTGCTTGTTTTTCACGAGCGGAGCGAATTTCCTGAGAGACTTTTTCGCTCATGCTCAGCCAAGCATGTTCGATCATGCCTGGCTGTAGATCGATGACAACTAAGGTGAAAGTCATGGGTCTGCGAAATAAATTATCGTTTGGAACGTCTGGCAATTTCGGCATCCATGCATTTGATGTCGATGAGTTCTCGTGACTCTTCACCGTCAAGCTTGATGATCATTTCGCGAGCACTGATCACTGCATGCTTAGCTAGATTAGTTTCGTTGAGGAAAATCAGTGTCGCGGCCAGATTGAGGTTGGCTACTACGTAGGTTCTTCCTTCTTCGCTTTCGCTAGCTAGTTGCACTGCACGTTCAAATTGTGTGCGAGCGTTTTGGGCTGAACCAACGTAGAAGTCGACCACACCAAGATTGTTCAAGATATTCGCTTCTAGCTCACGACTGCTATAAGGCTTTGTACTTAGCACCTGCAGAGAGCGTTCGCTGTAGCTCTTGGCCAGTTTCCAGTTGCGCTCTTGTAGGTGCCGCACACTAGTTGTGTATAGCTCCATCAGTGAATCACAGCTCAAAGGAGCGCTGAGAAACTTGCGGTTCCAGCCCATCGCTAGCCATTTCGATGGGTAGGCCGCGTCGACCATGCGAGGTTCTCTCTGTTCTGGGGTTGGATCCGACCCTGGAGCCGAAAGTGCCGCGACGAGCGATAGCAAAGGCAGCCCGACGACGGTTGCAAATAACAAAGCTAGAATAGGAACATTTTGGAAATGCATATTTTTAGACTGTTAGTGAACGGTAGATTCGGCCTCAAACATCAACTTTTACGCAGAAACATTGGCTACTTGCTAATCTGTGGGCGAGCATCAACAGCGACTTGAAAGAAATCACTCTCGTGACTGTTCTTCTTGTCCAAAACTGTATGTTCTTACTGTGGATTAGCCGCCTTTGAGATTCCGAATTGGTGAAGTTGTTGATTGAAGTATCGATTAGTTTATCTTTCAGTCTCGTACTTTCTGTCATCGAGGTACAACCGTCTGACGTTAGCCTTGGCTTATTCAGGCAAAAGGGCTTTGCACGGCTTTGTTATTACTAGGTGATGGCGCTAGCTGGCGATGAGGCTTTTTTGTTTCTGAGACTGCGTTTACTCTATGGGAAGTTAAATCGGCCTAGAGAAATTGCCCCAAAAGCCTATGGTTCTGATTCTTTGTTATTTCATAGTTAGTTCATAGCTGTTTGCATCTGATTTTAACTAAGTGCTTAACTTAGAAGTCTTTTCCTTCAATTTATCAAGAGCTACTCTCACAACTTACTTTTAAAAGCTATCTTTGCTCATTTTGCCTGCTCTTGTTGAGGCGGGTGCTCCATCGTAAGAAGATTACTTACCACAGGGAGTTTTGCAGGTTCAGCTGGTCAGCTCGACGAACTCGACGAGCTCTTGATCAATTTCGTTGAGATTAGCTATTGCCACTGAATAGCCTGGTCCGCTTACCGGTCTATCCAAATTAAAACTGTCCAGATTAGAACTATTGGAGTCTTTGTTATGTCTATGTTAGGTCTAGGTCTCTGCCTAGCTTCTGTTGCCTCGATAATAGGGGCTTTATGCCTTAGTTTGATGAGCGGTGGATACGCTCATATGTCAGAGTCGAAGTCTGGCGTAACTTTTACTTTGAATGCTGCTGATGAGGAGAGAGCAAGAGAGAAGTACAACCTTGCTCTTGAGCTAATTGGCCGTGGCTACTTTGACGAGGCTGCTAAGTACCTGGATGAATCAGAGGAGTTTCTAGCCATTTCTGGCATTCAGAATCTGTGCTTAAGTGCTGCTATTCGCACCAAACAGGCTATTTGCCATCATCGCGGCAGTAGAATTCAACCTGCTGAAGAGCTCGGCCGGCTCCGAAGGTTCTCCATATACTCGAAGCAAGAGCGCTGTCATACAGCGCTGGTGATGGTAGAACATGCTATTGAGTTGGCGAAAATGTCTAACAGCGTTCAGATACTTCTGGATAGTATTTTTACAAGAGCGGCAATTCGTATGGACGCTGGTCGCTATAGTGAGTGCGAAGAAGACTTGCGCTGCTGTCTTGAGATGTCTTGCAAACTCTATGGTGGCGCTTCTGTCGAGGTTGGACGATTGTATTCTAATCTTGGCTCTGTGCTGTTTGAACAGGGTGAAGGACTGCAAGCGCTTGAGGCATACGCCGAGGCCGTGAGAATACTTGAGAAGACTTCTGGAGCCGACGATAAATACACTGTTTATGCTCGCAAGTGTCATGTTGATCTTTTCCGCCTACTCAAAGAATTCTAGATTTGATTGTCGATGTTGATGTGCCCTTATTTGAGTCGCATAAATTTGCGACTTCTTTTTCTATTCTGTATTAGACCGGTCTACTTATGGCGAAGTTACCTGTCTTGGGAAATTATAGACTCGACCCGCCGGTATAGAATTGTCACTAAATTTCGCTGAAGATAAATCTAGACCATTTATTTGAGGGCCTGTGTATGAGTGTTTTGGACCTTTCGTTTGGTGCGTTTGGTAAGAAAAGTTCGAGAGGTCGTGTTGGTAATATTGACCTCATTGCTGACATGATTGTTTCTGATCTTGAATGCCGTGATAGACGCGCTGCCTGGTCAAAGTTAGGCTTTGCTGCATGTTCGATGCAACCAGTAATGTTTCGTAGAGTTGTTGGTACCACCATTAGAAGGTGTACGTCTGGACGTGGATTTCGTCTGGAACTAAATTTGCCTGGATTGGAAGATGCGACGCTTGGCTCTTCAAGCTTCAATTTGACTAACACGTCTAATCAATCCCTTTTAAGAATGTTAGCCATCTCCGAGAGAAGAGCAAGAGTCGGCTAGCACGGTTTGATCGTTTCAGAAAAAGTTACTAATCGTATTTATTTGTCACATCGTTTTGGTTAATGTCATTGAGTGGTTGTCCGAATCTTCGGATGATTCGTTCTCCTTACTAATCAATTTTTCTTTTAAGAGCATGACCAATGAAAAGAATTTATAAACTATCAGCTACAGCTGCGTTCGCTGTGTTTCTTGCAGCAACATCCTCGGTCTCGGCTAGCGCTGCTGAAAAATCGATTGAGAAATTGAATATAAAGCGAGTTTATAACTACAACTGGCAGTCTGTTATTACAGACAAGCACCCAAATGCAGCTCACTTCCACTGGACTCCCATGTTCGTCAACGTGGCAAGTAAGTCAAAGCACGCTGCTCCCATACGCAATACTTTTAAGTACCCAAAGCCGATTGTTATGGCGACTGTAGTAAAGGACCAATCGAATAAAGCAATAACTCCTGTTAGTTCTGTCGAAGCAGGTGTGTCATCTACTTACAGTTATCCTAAGACTGCCGCGCAGCCTTGTGCCTCTTATAGCGGTATAAATTCAACCTATAGTTACGCCATGAAACAGTCAAAAGCTGTGCTTGTTCAGCCAGTGGCCCTTCAAGCTGTTGCTGGTCGATTGATTCTTGCTGATAGAGCTATAGGGAAGTGAATTAAATTAGCTGTTTACAGCTTGATTTCTGTTTGTGGAGGATACCGAAAGAATGAGTGACCAAGTTTCGCAAGCAGAGCGGTCGAATAGCTTTGAAGAGCAAAGGAATCAACAGACACAAGATTTGCTGCGCGATGTTTATAAAGGCTTATCTTCTGACCCAACGAAGATAGTTGCGATACTTGATGGTCGCAGCATTATCAGTTCTGAGAAAAAAGTTGACGGAGCAATAAGTCTCTTTGAGGTCCTTGCAATGGAAGACGATGTGGTGAGGGCTATGAAAAGTCGAGAACCGAATATGAAAGTTCTTCAAGCAGAGTTGCGCGGTCTTCAAGCTCTTGAAAAATTGCTTCCTCAGTTAAGTATTGATGGAGCTCCTGCTACAGCAGAGTCGATAAGGAATTTGGATGTGCGCACAAGGCCAAAGAAATAGAAAGCGCCTTGCAAGATCTGAAAAAGTTTTGAAGTAGGGTTCAAACTTGTCATTTTGCCTGCCTATGATCAAAAAAATGAAGGAGCCAACCGAAGATTTGAACAAGCACGAACTTGGCAAAGCCAAGTCTGTTCTTGTTGTTATTAGTAGGAAGACAGCCCCGGCTGATGTATGCGCCACTAGTGATGGGGCTTCTTCTCTCGATTGCTGATGCACCGCCCAGCGATTTGAGAGGAGTGCGAATCAATGCCTTGGCAACAATTGGCGCCAGTGCTTTGATGTCAGCTGCAGAGATAGTGATATCTGTCTGCTCGCTCTCTTCGCCGAGAGATTTCCATGTGATTGCCTGCGGTATTACTGTGCCAACGGCCTGATCAGCTAAGTTGCGGCATTGCTGAGCCTCTTTGACAAAGCCGATTTCATCAAGACCGGCTGCAACAATGTATGCCCGAATATAGTCTGGTGGATGGGGAAAGAAGTTAGTTCCTGATTGCCTTTACTATCGTCGCTAAGCTCATAGTAAGACTGAGTACGCAGGAGCTGTTCCGTGTTGAATATTCCCTTCTCTTGTGAGTTCATCGCTGCAAATGTACTGAGCATGTTATATAGATAGGCTGGCCCACATAATAGAACCCCGCCAGAAATATCAGCATCGACTTCGCCAATGGTATCAATGAAGAGTTTGATCAACAAATTTAGGGTCGTGATTTCTCTCAACCCAGCAACGAAAACCACGGGCTCGCGCTAGCTGCCTCACGCTTAGAAGTCATGATTAGAAGATTGAACGTTTCCGAAAGCTTTATCCACTGACATTCTGCAGCCTTACTCTGCCGCGCAAATGTTAACAACCCTTGAACCATCGCATGCAAACTTCTGATGATTAAGACGTTTAAGGTTTCATTTCTACCTACACTTCGGCTCTCTAGATTTCGTCAAAAAAATACCATCTATCAGTCTCTTGCGATTTTGACTCTGCCATTTCCTGTGGTTAGTTTCAGTCCATCTCGCGGGCGGCTCAGGTGGTGCAAAACATTTAAATTCAGAAACTATGACTACAATTCTCGATAAAGGTGCCAACGGTGCTTTACCTTCTGAGCAGCTTTCAATCCTCGTCGGCAGCAAAGGTGCATCGGTTAGCCTATCAGCTATTTTGCTTAGTTCTTCAGGCAAAGTTCGCACAATAGACGATTACGTCTACTATGGCCAACCTAGTTCTAAAGATGGTTCTGTTCGCTTCAATGCTCGAACGGCTGCCGCTGGTTCGTTTAACCATGCGCTGGATGTCGACTTGACAAATGTTCCAGCTGACATTGAGCGCATTCAGTTTGCTCTCACCATTGACCCCGGTCACAAAGCCACTTTCTCCGCTGTAAAAGACCTTGAAATTTCAATTTCAAACAAGGCTGGCGAAAATCTTTATAGCTTCAATGCTGCTGGTACTTGTGAGACAGCATTTATCCTGGGCGAATTATACCGTCGCAATGGTGCTTGGAAGGTACGTCATGTTGCCCAAGGTTATGCGGAGGGTTTTGCTGCTCTGGCTAAACAATTCGGTTTCCGGGCTGAAGAGCTTGAACCAAGGCTTTCAGCCGGCCCTGGTTTGGCTGCTACTTCAACACCAATTCAAAGTCAAGCCTCTGTGCCTCTAGCTCAAGGCAGCATTCAACTGACAAAGAGCGACCAAGTTACTGCAGCTCTCAAAGCAAGTGGTTCTCGCTTGATTAGCCTACAGAAGGCTGCGGCAGTGTCTCTGAAAAAACACAAGGCTGAAGGTCTTGTTGCTAGAGTCATTATGGTGCTTGATGCATCAGGTTCCACACGAGAGTTGTGGCCGGCGATGATGCAAGGTGTGACAGATCGCTTAGCTACACTTGCTCTCAATCTTGATGTCAAAGGAGAGTTGGACTTCTGGGTCTACGCCAGTGGTTACCGCAAGATGGCGAAAGTAAGTCTTTCCAATCTAGATGGCTATATCGCGAGGCTGCAACAGGGTGGTGATGGCTCAGTCACTTCTACTCCGCCTAAGAAGGGGCTCTTCGGTGGTGGGGCTGGTGGTGATCTCATTCCTGGGCTTGGCTACGATAATAACGAGCCGTCCGTAATGAAAGCGATTTTAGACCAGGAGAAAACCGCACAAGTCGGCGCAGCTAGCACTTTGCCCACACTCGTATTGTTTGTCACTGATGGTGGTATCACTCGAGGCCCTGCCATTGAGAAGCTTTTAGTTGAAGCTTCACACAAACCTATCTTTTGGCAGTTTGTTGGCTTTGGTGGTAGTGGCTATGGCATTTTAGAACAGTTCGATGAGATGACCGGTCGCTACGTCGATAATGCTGGTTTCTTTGCCATCGATGACTATCGATCGATTGCAGACGAAGAACTCTATAGCCGTTTGGTCAAGGAATTTCCTCTTTGGATTAATAGAGTCAAAGCTCTAGGAATGATTTAAGTTAACGCTCAGAGAAGTTGAGTAAATGCCTTCCGGTCTCAGTTTCTTCCTCTCTTTTTTCTTGCTTCTTTCGTTTCTTTCTTTCTTTCTTTCTTTCTTCCGACAATTCCCTCAAAAATTAGAAATTATGAGCTTATCAACAGTTCCCAATGCAATGGCGTTTTATAGTCAGAACCTTTCTGCTGCCTGGAACCAAGCTGGGCATTTCGTTGCGGCTAACGGTCATATCGCCACTCTCCCCGACATTATCAATGCGAGATTGGAAAATCCTGACATCAACAGTGCACCCTGGCAGCATTATTTCACTACAACATCAGCGGAATACGTGGGCTATTCGCCCAGTGGAGAACTTGTACTGATAGTCGCCCACGGTGTTGGTCCGCTATCTACCCTTGCTGGTATTGAGCAGGCTTATGCTTGGGAGTATCGCGATCAGTCACGTCGGCGCCGCGGAGGCCGCATCACACAAGAGCAGTTTCTTGATTTGTACAACGGAGAGTATGGCCGCGTTGAGGTCGTCCCTCTTGCTCCGATTCTTGAGCGTTACAAGTACCCCTTTATTGAAATACTTCAGCTTAGTCAATGTCTGAATGAGCCCCTTTTTCAGGCGCGACTTGGAGCTGATTGGCAGCGATATCTTGAACTCCACGCTGCTAATGCTCGTAGCTGGCATGCTGAGCAATCTTTGTTTGATGAAGAAGATCGTCATGGCTTGCCTAATTGGGCTACCCAGCAAGAGCACCGTCGTTTGTTTCACCAGGCAACCGCATTCGGCCTTTTGGCTCCGTACATTCTGAAGTTAGGCGATGCCAGTTGCTCCTATAAGTATTCATTACCTGAAGAGGGGTTTGCCTTCGCCCATCTGCTGAGCATCTCTCAGCTTAGTAACACTTCTCATCTTGACGGTGGTGTGTTGCACCAGAGCTTACTCTCTGCTGTATCTTGCCACGATTGGATCGATGGAACTCGCTTCGTTGCGGTGCGGGGCGAGGTGCTAAGTAATATTCACCCTGGTGTCAGCAGCTGGAGAGATACCGTTACTAATAACTGGCAACAACTTCTGGCTCCGGTTCAAGAAGTGGCTGAGTTTGAATTTGGCCGACTGATCGAACTAGGGAGTGAGTGGTTTACTCACTACTCTAAAGAGGGCAACGCCATGGACAGCGGAGAGCCTGAATATAAGGTTCTCGAAATGGAAGAGCTTTTTGATGGTCCTGAGACTTTTACGACCACTACCGGTGCATATATTGGCTTCTTTAAGTATGAAATGAACGAGGTGCGGAAAATCGCTCCTGCAGGGGCTAATGCCTATTCTTTTCCTGGAGAGATAGAGCTTGGCGGCGCAGGACACATCACACCAATTCGATTTTATCGTGTTGTTGTCGATACTACCAAGCGCTTGCCGCATAAGGAGGAGGTTGAGAATAATCCAGCCTTGCTCATTTCTCTGCTGACAGGGGAGCACATATTATCGAAGGAAGCTACTTTGAGTCTTTTTGACTCACTCGCTTCTTCCGGAGGCGAGCTTAGCTTCGTCAAAGAAACTTACACAGTTGTTATTCGTGATGGAGTGCCTGGTGAAACTGTCGTAGACATTCAGGGGCAACCACAGTTTGTTGCAGAGGGCAAGAAGGTCGTAGTGCGCACAATGCTCGATGGGCGGGTCGATAGCTATCCTATTGACCAGGAGACATTTCTCAGCCGCTGGGAGGCTACTTCGAGTCCCGGAGTGTTCAGGTCTGTACCTACTGCGACCCGAATGGTTGTGTTAGACAGGGCTGTTCAAATTCAAGGGCGTTCAGGTATTCAACTCGGTGAGGTTGGCGACCTGTTGGCTACTAACGCTGACAAAACTCGATTTTGGACGGTTCAGCCACAGCCATTGGTCGAGACCTATATGGGAAATAACTCGAAATCCCGAGCCGTCCTTGAGTCAATTGCTAAGACGATTGATTAAATTGCCCAATCGATTTGAAGCATCGGTGAAAACGCTGAGGCCAGATTAGTTCCAAGTAGTTTTAGAAATGCAATATTGATGTTTCGAGCAATATTGCATTTCTAACTTACTGTCTATCAATTGTTCTATTAGAGATGCAATATGTCTAAACAACACATCATCGATTTAGGTACTGTGCAAGCGGACCAGCTTTCTCGCGAAGGCTGGAGACCCTGTGAATTACCGTTTGACCCAAGCTATTTTTGGCAAAAAGTAACTTCCCAACCAGAACTGATTGGTGAAAAGTTTGTGTCTGCCCTAACCAGCGGCCTTGAGCTACTCTTCAACAAAGATTATCACCCGGTGATCAACTTAGTGAGAGCAATGGGTGACAAAGAGCTATCTGAAAAAGTTAACGAAATGAAGTCACTGGTGTGTCTCAAACCACCTACTCCCTCGAGTGCTGATTACCCACTTCAGCTTAGTTACAAGACGCAGCTTCAGGACGATACTTTCGATAGCAAGGTCGAGGAGGGATTCGAGCTATTACGCAAGGCCGCTTTTGATTCGGCACTTGAAACTCTCGGAATACCAGACAAGATTTATCAGTTGTTTGACGACGTTACCTATGAACTTAGTCCGAAACTGTTCACAGGCTGGAGTCAGATCACACGAATTGGTTCTCTCCGGGCCTACTTTGAGAAAGTAGATGCCTGGCTCGTGATTCAAACAGACGGAGAGTATGTGTCGCTTGGCGCAGATTACTTAATTCATCTGCTGATGTTCAGGAAAGAGAGTGGATTGATGATGGATAATTTCGCTGCTGGTAAAGCAGTCACTGTACGTGGCAAGCGCGCCCAGTTGGTTCAAGTCAGTCATCTATACAAACTTGAAGATTACACACCAGATGTTCAGAAATTTACGAACCAACTGTTTAAGCACGTTGAAAACGACCTGCACACTGGATGTCTTGCCTACGGTGAACCTGGTACCGGCAAAACACAGTGGACCTACCTCGTGGCTAGCAGGCTTATCGAACAGGGCTTTGCTGTTATGGAGTTTGATGCTGGGAGTTTTTCTGATATCTATCTTGATGGCACCATTGCCAAACTTTGCTTCATCGTGCAAGAAGCTGATGACATAGCAAACAACAGAGAAGAATCAGAGAATGGACGTTCGCGCGCAGAGAAAGTACTTTCTGTTCTTGATAGTACTAATTTGGAATGTCTTCAGGTAAAGGGCACAAGGCTTGAGAAGATTGTTTTTCTTTTCACTTCTAATTCCAAAGACAGGTTAGATAAAGCCTTTTTACGCAAAGGAAGAATCGACCTAGCTCATCAGTTTAGCCACCGCTACGCAGCTCCTACTGATTATTCTTCGGCGCCGGAAAAAGAACAAAGCTCATAGTAGGCACCGGTTCTATTGTTGACTGGAATTCGCCGACTTCTAATAACACTTTCTATGCACCGCGAAAATTGGGAGAAGTGGAGACCGTAAATTTATTGTCTCCACTCTTCATCTTCAGTTCCCTTCTCTTTATTGAAATGGCTATAAAGAAACATGGGTGCTATTTTCATGACGCAGCTGGCTTCCTGATGCCATTTTTTTTTATGGGGTAGGCTACTGTGTAATGTAGTGTGCGGTTTCAAAAGCTTAGGCACGGAGATGTGAGTTTGGAGTGAGGATGGCGAAATCGGATGATCTCGCCACCTGTTCTGGTCGATGATTTAGTTCACTAGTCAATTAGATTGTGCGCTATTAAAGCTTTCTCTCAGCCAATTGGTAATGATTGCTGGGTTCTTCGTGCCGAATTCAGAGATTTCTTTGGCAATTCCAATTGTGACTACAGCACCACCGCGCCAGCGAAATGCCATATCGCCATAGCCGCCTTCGGCACTTGGGGCATGGCGCTTGTGATAGTAAATTTGAGCTGTTAATAGATACACTGGCTCTTTGCCATTCAGCTGCTTATTGGTGCCGAGTGCAATTCTTGCTGCACCCGATTTTAGTGTTCCGAGAATACCGTCAGGGTTGATACGTCCTTCTGGAAAAATCGCCAGTGCCCTTTCTTGAACCAATGCGTCAATTGCCGCAGGTATAACGTCAGCTCCCTTCGAGCGGTCGACGGCAAAGGCACCACCGGCAGCCAGAACTAACGCACGCAGACCCCCTAGACCTTGGAACTGGTCGTTAGAGGTCATGTATCGAGCAGCATAGGGCACGATAGCAGTTATGATCAGGGCATCGAAGTAGGAGCTGTGGTTGGCGCAGAGTACTACTCGGCCTGGCACGAGCAGTCGTTCTCTGCCGATCACTTCGATGCGGCCGACTTGAATGAAAACCCAGATTTTTGCGATGAGTCTGAGAAAGCCATGCAGATAGGGCATTTTGGGTGGCATCACCCCTGGTGTTGAGCATTGTGCTACGAGTTTTCTGTACCCATTTATAAGCTTTTGGAATGGATTGCAGAAAGCGGGCCAAGTTGATTTTTTCATTGTCTTTGTTTGGATGTGTTTTTCAGCATGCAGAGGCATTGCGTCTGCAGGCTGGATTGATTGCTACGTGAGCTAGACGAGTTCTGCTGGCTAGATGAAGTCTGTTAGATAAATGAATTCCTGCGCCAGCTAATGGGCTCCATATTGCTCTTTAGCTAATAGACCGCTCTGTTAATTATTCAAATAAAAAGAACTGAGCAGATTTTTAGTATCTGGTTTCAGTTCTTTGCTTGACGGCATTTTCTAGAGCCTAATTATGACAATGCCGATGCTGTTGTCGCTAACTCCTATTCTTTCATCGTTTGCGAAGAATACTCGTGCAGAGAATTGTTCTCCGTTTTCGAGTTCTACCAAGTCTGGTAAGAAGTTTAGGGGCGCAATTAGCTTGTTCCGCAGTTTTAGTTTAGGTACTTTCAAACCTTCAAGCTTACATCGGAGAGGCGCGGACGTATCGATGCTGAAGTCAATGTCGGATGGTAGCGGTTTGCAAGTAACAAAGCTCCCACCGATGACAATTTCAACGCCGCCCCTTAACTTGTAGTCATTTGCGAAACTCTCGAAAAACCGCATATAGCGGCGACGATGTGCGTTGAAGCCAAATCTGCTGTAGAAAGGCTGCCAGTCAGAAGTATGTTCACCTGGTGGCAGTTTCCCTGCATAGGTGAATCCAGGCAAGCTCAGTTGAGCATTGGTTGAGTTAGAATCCGCCGGGTTGTTGGTCTTAGCCATCGAAGTGCTCCTAAATTAATTGACTGTGTTGCACGGCAGGCATTCAGAAGAGAGCACTTCGACCGGTACAATCCTTGGTACTTAATCCTTGGGATGTCCTGGCGTACTCTCTTCAGAATGATATTTATTGCCGATTTTTATCTGTCGATTTTGGTTCCGCGCAACCGGATGTAAACTCGTTGCAACTTCCCACCGTGGGAGTCATCGTCGTCATCATCGTCTTTCTGGAGAAAGCGAATGACTGCATCACAGAATTCGTCTCCAAAGCAGCAATAGCAGAAAAGTGAGCTACACCAGAGCGCCATTAGCACGATATCTAGCTGAACCAGTACAGGGTTTAGGAATTGCATATTCTTATCATTAGGGGATCTTTTGATTTCTATTTGCGATCTTCTGGTTCTTCACAAAAGAGGCAACAGTCAGAGTTCTCGCGTTGGTGTGCGTGGCCTGCTGGTGCATTCCATATGTCACTGGTGTAGAGCCTGACTACTCTCCCTCTCCCTCTCCCGGTTTCTGACGGCTCCGTGAAGTAGTGACAGTACCCGTCTGGCGAAGCTTCGCAAGACCAGGCGGTATGTCTTGCAATCTTTGTCGCGTCACTGTTCGCTTTGGTTTGCAGAAGACGGCCGTGATTGAGAGCCATTAACTCCAGTATAGGAATGCTCTCTTGGGTTGTCTTCCAGACGAGAGCACCGCCGCCGGGGCGCAGCTCTGCATACTGGTAGACAAGTTTGTCATGGACAAGCAAAATTCTGAATTCTTTCTTTCCACTTCGTCCTTGGAAAACCAAGGTTCTTTCGCTGATGGCCGTTGCAAAGTTGTTCCTTGTCATCACAATTGACCTCGAACTCTATGTTTTTAGACATTTGGACATTGATTATTGATACTGCTGAACTCGCGCACGACGGGCTTTCGCATTGTCTGAAGGCTCGGTTTGTTTTAAGACTTGAAAGAGCCCGGCTGTTATCGCAGCGGCGGCCTTTTGGTGTTCGACTAGTGGCTCTCTGCGATACCCGTAGCGGCCATCAGTGCGGTCGTAGACAGGAATCGGCACTACTAGCACGTCGATTCGTGTTTCATAGTCGTCAATATCCGCGTAGTACCACTGAGTTATGCTGATTTCAGCATAGGAGCTTTTGCTGCGGTTGAACACTGGAGTCTTTTGAGTCATCCACCAGGGGGGTCTGTTTGCCACCTGCCAGTACTGACGAAAAACCGAGGTAAGCCCACCAGCTCCTGGGTAGCTGCCAGCAGGTTCTTGTCGTTTGGAAGTCTGCGGCGAGTAGGGGTTCCAGTTGCTGATACCACTTTGAGTCCATTCAACCGGGTTGAAATTCGGAACCCGATTGCAAAGTCGAAACATGTTTTGCTTCGCTGCGAGTGCGCGAAACAGTTCTATGGTGGCAATATAGCCGTGGCCAATTATGTGGGCGCCCCAGAACCTTCTGGTGGGGTCAGCTTTCGCCTTTGCAATTGCTTCGGCTCTTGTCGATAGTGCATGTCGATCCTCTGGTGCTAGACCCTCTCCATGACTCCAGCTGCCGAGATGACCTATATCAAGGTCGCTGCCGAACAGCCCACTGTGGTTGCAGAGGTCAAAAGAGTGGTGGCAGAGCGAGTGCACATCCATCAGCGCTAGGTGGCCACCATAGTAACCGTCAGAGTAATCGCCGAGCCCGAAATCATAGCCATCATTGTCGCCATAGCTATTGCCTGTTCCTAAGTCTAGACTGTGACCGTAGCCATGATCGCCGCTGTTACCAACGCCTAATTCAGCGCCATCGTGTCCGTCCATAAATTTGACTCTCCTAGTGTCGACGTTCTTTTTCTTAGTTTTCCTAGTTGTGTCACGAGCGAGAGAATTGCTATAAGCAACCACGCTAACGACTCAATCGCCGATAGACCCAAATAGCAGTCGGACACAAAGTCCGGTAGGAATTCGTAGAAGAGTTCCCAGAATATAAATTGATAATACATATTCATCTCTTTTTCGTTGTGTGCCTGCCGATGACGCTTGCGACACAGGCAGGGCAGAGTTGTTTAGTGACCGCCTTCGATAAGGCATTCTTCGTCATCATCTAGTTCTTCTGTCACTAGGAAACCGCCAAAGATATATTCCTTGTCACTCCCGGTGTTGGAGCCAGTAAGAATTTCCATCGCTTCAATCAATTTCTCGATTCGTTCCCAAGCTGGGTGTCCGCCCGATTGAGTATGGACACGGTCGAAATCTGAACGGATAGAAGAAACACGTTCTTTAACCTTGGGGCGTTGCAGATCTTCTTGGCTGAGAGCCTTGCCAAATTGCGATTCAATTTGATTGAGCAAAGCTTTAATGTCTGCAAGCAAAAGCAACTGCTCAACACAGGCAACGCTTTCCTCTGATTCTTCTGTGCTTTCTGCAAGATTGAAGATTAGTTTTACAAAGGCCACCAAATCGTTTTCCTTGAACTCCAATTTGCTTACGATGCCAGCAACAATACGGATGTTACTTGTCGAGGATGTTGTTGTATGAGACATAGTTTTCTTTTTTTTTTGTAAATGGAATTGAATTAAATTGCTTCGGCTTGCCAGCTTCAACTTGCCAACCTGTCAGGGTCAGTGAACCTAGTTCACAGATCATTTATGGAACAGGAAGCTCAAAGCTAGTAGGACAGCGAAGACGATGTACCTTGAAGCCTTGACGATGCTGAAGTGAAGCATGGCACCATAGCGACGACTATCCCAAGCCAGGCTCACAAGAATGGCCAGCGTAACGATGCCGAGATTGAGCCATGGTGATATTTGCAGATGCAGCACCAATTTAGCCAGAGTTTGCAAGCCGAGCAAAGCAGAGAGAATGTAGCTTGTATCTACTAGGGTAGGGTAGCGCTTTAGAATCTGTCTCAAGTTGCCCCAGAAAAAGCGAACAATGAAAAGACCGGCTGCGACTCCCAATCCAGATACCCAGATGTTTTTGCTAATCGTCACAGCTACTGCCACGTTGTCTATAGAGAAGCAGAAGTCTGCGCTTTCTATAAACAGTATGGTTTTAAAAAGGCCCATGTCCTTTTTCACCGGCATACCAATAGGATGCTTCTTGTGATGTTCATGGGCTTCATGAATACCAAGTAGCCAGAGGCCTGCGTATAACAGCATGTGGAGAGCACCAATGAGTGCTACCCAGTAAAATGACTTGGCAAAAGTCATGAGCCCTAAGCTGGTAGCCCGAACCGCCAAGGCGCCAAAGAAGCCCCATTTTAGTGCTCGATGACGCTCATGCCGTGGCAGCTCGTTTGCTGCTTTGTTGATGAGAATAATATTGTCGCAGGACAATATTACCTCTGCAATAAGAATACTGATTAGCTCCGGTATGTTGCTGATCGATATTGGCCACGATGCTTCGTGGGCTCCCAATGCCAAAGCTGGGGCTGCGGCAACTAAGGTTTGCAGTATCAAGATTGCTCCGGTTTCTTGTAAATTTAATAACGCCAAGAATGAGCTTGTTTTCTGTGGCTTGTTTTGATTGTGTAAATGTCGCGGTCGTTTGCCGACTCAAAGGTGCTAACGACTTCATCGATATCGAAGTGACCATACTTGAGTTGGTCAGCCAGAGCGTGCTTAGGCATGCAGCAATGAGCGCCTGCCTCCATCATCCGGCCATTTAGTTCGGACTTTGCGCTGATACCAACGCATACGATGCCGGCTCGACGCAACGGACGGATTAATTCGTGACCATTGAAATTGCCTTCTAGTTCATTGTCGATAAACGCCAGGCTAAATTCGTCGAGGTCTAGAGAAATCGTATTACTAGAATGGCCTTCGATGGCCTCGAATAAATGGTGTCTTCGACTGTCGCTGATCTCGCAAACTCCTTTTATCCACGTGACTTGGTCTGCTGCTTGTGTTGCTAGCAGCCTTTGAATCTCTATAGCTGGTGCTTCTAGATCTTCAATCAGCAAGATTCTCATGGACTCTCCGATTGATTTTTGTATTAATAGACAATGGCAAAGTCTACTGCCAGAGGCCGACTACTAAACTCTGATCATTCGATGAGAACGCCGAGTAGTCGACTAACACTATCTTCTGTTCTCCATCTCGTTCGACAATACCGATTTGCTTGAGCCTATGCGTATGGTCTTCAAATAGATTGGAACAGTTGCAGTCGATCTGTTCTTCAAAGTCTTCAAAGAGACTCTCCTCGACGTGTTCCGCTCTCTCTATGATCTCTGCGAATTCCTGGATGAACCAGAAGCAGGAATCACTAAGCTCGTGAACGATCTCACCAAAGACCGTGTAGGCTCTCGCATCGAATGGCCGTCTTCCCCAATCTGGCTCCCATCCACCAGCAAGTGGCGAGGTTATTTTTAGAACCCGTTCGAGACCTTTCTTGTTACGGAGCAGATACGCGGAACTCTCAGCGCCCTCACCCAGTAGTTCAATGTCGCTCAAGTCGTAACCTGCTCTTATGAGTCGTTCGGCAATGTTGAGAAGAAAAGTACTTGAATCTCTTCTGGTAGTATCTCTGAGCGCTTCTTCCATAGCTGTTAGATTAGAATGCGATGACTTTGAAGCCTGAGCTGCGCTCAGTGTGCTTCCACGTTTTCGTGATTGTAATGCGTACATATTTTTCTCTTATTCTTGATACTTGTGAATTTGTTCCCAGTCTAAGAAGCTTCTGACCCTCCTGCATGTGACCGACATACCAAATACCCATGAAGGGTGCTTTGAGATAGCGCTTGTCGCTGAATGGTTTTCTGTTTTGGAGTAGATCCTTGAGCTTATTGGATTTGGAATATAACTAAGATTTACATGTGATCTTGGAAACAATTCAATGAATAGTAGAATCTATTCTCTTATTAGCAGAAATTGGGTATGGCGCGGCTGCGCATACGTGGTATCGAATTCATAGACATCGTTCAGTTTCAGCTGCGCTACCCAGCCGCTGCGCTAGCTGGCGATGGCCTTTGGCGGTGAGTGCTCGGGCCTTAATCTTCTCGGCGACACTTTCACAACTTTTGAACATATTGTTTATGGCCACGCACGTTCAAGTGATTGACTTCGCATATATCCTTAGGTCAATCATAGAGTTGTAATCATTCTGTACGCTAACAAAGACAAACACCAACCACCAATACGGCAACATATCGCTAATCATGCCTCTTTACCTACCTCGATTGGTTTGCTGATTTAGCTCATATGTTTGTTTGTTTGTTTTTTCTTTGTCTGTTCTTCGTTCGTGTATAGAAGTTTTAGAGAAAGTCGTTCTTTGAAAGGCTTTCGGAGGTGACATCGTGGGCGTCGTTCCAACTGTAGTACTTATTCTGGTACTACTATCGATCATCTGGTTTCTCCAAGAGTCCCTGCGCTATGCAGCCCATAGATTCTATCCCTTGATACTCGCTGCGATTCTCCTTGCTGGGGTTTTCTGGCTCAGTAACCCGCGAGAGGCTACACGCGGTTTCATAAATATCGGCCATTCGATCGAATGGGTCTGGAACAGCACAGTTCGAGAGGCTTGCAATCAAGGTCTCGGTTGGTTCTGTTCCATTCGATGAGAGGGTGAAAGCTTGGTTTCTCACTCGCTCTGCTTTTTCCTTGACGAACTTTCTAGTAAAAAATAGGTGTCTATATGTCTCACTTAATTTCTGATTCAAATGTTGAAGCAAATGCAGCGGCAAACTCTACTTCTGAAGTAACTGATTCATTGCATGCTACTTGCCCAAACACGTCCGCTGTAGACAATTCCAATCTCTCGGAAGTGGATAATGCCGCCCTCTCTTCAGCGCGATATATCGCCGAGGTCAACGAGCTCGATCAAAGTACATTGAGTGGCCAGCAAAGCCTCTACTTCTACTGGCAATTGGCTTACCAGTATGCTTCGACTCTGCTACCAAGAAAAGGCAAGAACTAAGGAACTGAGCCTTTGTTTAATATGAAACTCTTGGGGGCAGTTGGGTAGACCTCTTTTGTTGCAGACAGTGGCTCCATTGCTCACTGTCTGTTTCTCTTTTTTTTACTTGTTATTAGACCGGTCGATTAGCAATTCGAAAAAATTTTACGGGTTGGTTCAGCAACCCCGTTGAGCAAAGCTTCAGCCTGCTAGGCAGTCATCGCACTGCTTAACAGGATGAAGCTTAAGGGGCCAGTGGCCAAAAGGACTCTAACCCGTCGGAGGTTTTACCGGTGAGAAAACATACTCCACAAGTAGGAAAAGATTTCACCAGGGTAAACTTACATCTGTGTTGAGTTGACCAAGCGCACGAATTTACGCCGACCAACTTGAAGAACACAGCTGGCGCCAGTGGCCAGGTCGACTATCTGCTTTTCGTCCAGCACTTTGACGTCATCGAGACGCACGCCACCGCCCTTGATCAGCTGGCGAGCCTGATTGCGACTGGATGTCAGCGCGGCGGTGACCAGCAGCTCAACCACCGAGGTAGCGACCGGCACCTGCAACTCGTCCATTTTAGTCGGTGCTTGCCGCTGACAGTGCACGGCCAGCCAGGAAGCAAGAGCTTGCTCACCAGCAGCTTCTCCGTGCATTTCACTGACGATGCGTTTGGCCAGACGCTCCTTCATCTCTTTGGGATTGACCCCCTCGGAGAGCAGGCTGGCCACTG
>CALRQI020000025.1:0-4669 GCA_943370275.1 bacterium Ga0077546
GGTCTGCGCAGACCGGAAACTGTAGTGATAACCCGCTAGCTGTGGATTCTGACTTGAAGCAGCAAGAAATATCGAGCCTACGCAATAGGCAGTCAGACGATAGTAAAAAGACCACCGCAGAGCAATCTGGGTGGTCTTTTTGTTTGTGCAGTTGAGAGCGCTTCACCATCTACAGTGTTTGATAAGATTAGCCCTTCTACCGGCAATCTAAATGGCTAAATCATCATGTCGTTGACCAAACAAGACAAAGCTGCCCTGCGCGCTACGATATTCCGCCATTTGGATGGAATTGCAACGGCGCCCACTGCCTATACACTGCTTGAGAAGGGCGTCTTGCAATACCTGCTCGAAAACAAAACTGCTGATGTCACTGAATTGGCTGCTAAATTCCAAGCCAATGAGGGATATCTCAACGTTGCTTTGCGCATCCTAGCTTCTCAGGGTTGGCTCGATGCGGAAGTAAACAATGTCACCAACAAAGTCAAATACGATACCAATGCTAAAAGTGCCGTGGCCTTCGAGCTTTGTCGGCTTTACAAAGATGTAGTGACGCTGCTTCGGCTTTCCGGTCAATTTCACAGACGCAAATTCGAAAGAGCACCGTTTACCGTGTTGGAAGGTATTTTCAAAAAATACCGCGAGAATTGTGGCATCGAATTTTCGAGCGACCCTGATACCAGGTGCATCCAAGAACAAGTGTTGATGCACATTGAAGGCATGGCTATTGGCCCTACCATTGTCTCTCTCGGCATGGGTGGAATGTTCCATAAGTACTTTATGGAGGCATCATTCAAGGCGGACGAATTTCACGAAGATGAAGAGAGCTTCGGTAAAATCCTCGATTTTTTTGCATATCTTGGCTGGTTTGAAAAGAAAGGACAGACTTATCGATTTACAGAAAAGGGCTTGTTTTTTGCCCGTAGAGCTAGTGCCTACGGTGTGACAGTTTCCTATATTCCTACTTTCCGAAACCTCGAAGAACTTATATTTGGCAATGCCGAAATTTTGACGAACACCAAGCCCGAACTGCCTGAGCTGCACGTGGACCGCGAAATGAACGTGTGGGGAAGTGGCGGAGCCCATATGAGTTATTTCAAAAAGATAGACGAGATCATTATTGAGCTATTTAATGGTCCTCTCGATGAACAGCCAAAGGGCATAGTCGACATGGGCTGTGGCAACGGCGCATTTTTGCAGCACATTTTTGAGGTAATCTCCCAGCGCACGCTGCGCGGCAAGATGCTGGAAGATTATCCTTTGCTATTGGTTGGTGCCGACTACAATGAAGTCGCTCTTCGCGTCACACGCGCCAATCTTTCTAAGGCAGACATTTGGGCGAAAGTCACTTGGGGCGACATCGGGCGACCCGATCTCTTGGCCCGTGACCTTAGCGACAACTATGGCATAGCGCTGGAAGACCTGCTCAACGTGCGCACCTTCCTTGACCACAATCGACCATGGGAGCAGCCTGCTAACCCACTGGCCGGTCGAATTAGTCAGTCTACTGGAGCATTCTGCTATCGGGGCAGACGATTGAACAACAACGATGTAGAGGCTAGCCTGCTAGAACATTTCCGCCGTTGGCAGCCATTCGTTCATCGTTTTGGACTTTTGGTGATTGAGCTGCACACCATCTCACCCCAGCTTGCTGCCGCAAATATTGGCTTGACGTCAGCCACCGCCTACGATGCTACCCACGGCTACTCAGATCAATACATTATGGAATTGGACGTTTGTAACCAGATCGCTGCTGACGCAGGCCTTCACCCAGACCCTGCGCATTTTAGCAAGTTTCCCCAATCAGACCTGGCCACTGTAAGCATCAATTTGTTGAAAGGCAGTTAGACGCTAATACTAAGCAATAGCGCTACAAGTAAAAAGACCAGCGCAGAGCAATTTGGGTGGTCTTTTTGTTTGCTGCCAAAATTTTTTGCAAATTGCCACTACTTCGCCACACTTAAAGAGGCAAAATGAAATCTCACTTTGTGATATGGCATCCCTTTACTATCTTTCTTGTTCATTAACCTCAATTGAGGGAGGATTTATGACGCAAATTTTGAAAAATGCATGGCAATCCTTTATCGAAGCTGGCGCAATGGCTCATGGTGAAAATCGACTAGAGGATGCTGCAATCTATTTTCAGACTGCTTTGTTAGAGGCCCACAATTGTGAGAATGCTGAGCAGTGTTTTGCTATTACGTTAGACGAGCTGGCTGATATTTTTCAAAAGCTCAATCGATTTGAACAGGCTGAGGAAGCTAGTTTGCGTGCGCTGCGTATCAAACATAATTGTGAGTCATTCTCAAAGGCAGACGTGCTGCGAGCGATGCTGAAGCTCTCAAAGATTTACTATGCTCAGTCTAAAATCGGTGCTGCTGCGTACACGACTAACCGCGTTTTGCAGTTAAGCGAACAGACCCTGGGAAGTGATCACCCAGCCGTTGGCTATGTCGCTCAGCAGTTAGCCGATTTGTATAGCACTCTTGGTTCGCATAAAGAAGCAGAACTACTGTATCAGCGAGCCTATAGTACGCAGCGGAGACAGTTTGCCAATCAGGCAAGCAATAACTCTATTTCTCACTCTAATTCTTCGTGCTCGTCTGAACGAGCCTGTGCATAATCTCTTAATTGCTATATTTAGGCGTTCTCAGGGGATGAGCCGCACCGTCGATGGAGAAAGATTCTTCAGTGCCTGAGTGTATGTGCCTGTCGGTGCGTCACCCGAGCGCCCTAGAACGGCCGGCTTGACAATGATGCCGCTCATTGAAGCTACACCGTTGCGTTTGCTGATTCCAGTTATTTTTAGAGCGACGAAACCAATCACTGTAGCCGACTGATTTAGGGGCGGTGGGCTTTGAATTAGCGGAAGCAAAATGTAGGGTTTGGCCATTATATTGGCATAAAATTCGTGGCTCATTGCTTGATACCCACCTTCGCCGTTATTTAGATTGATGACACTGCCGACAGAGACTGAGGGAATTACTGCCGGATTTGAATGCGTGAGACCCAATGCTTCGCTCATAGCGGCCGTAAAATACTGCACATTGGCTGAGCCTGCCGTAAATGAAGTGAAAGCGGCATTTTTAACGTCTTTGCTGTCAAAATATAAGGTGAAGATCTGGCCCGGTTGGCAGTTCATTAATGGTGCCTGCGATCCCCCGACCTGGGTGGCAGCATCGATGCTAATGGCAATCGGAAAGGCAGTACCTGATGGTACTTGAGTGACGTCTCCCATGCCACCAACTGTTGCACTAGCATAGACAATGTCGGTGCGACGGCCAAAAATCTTCGCAAACAGGTGATTTATGCGTTTCTGAGCGCTGACTGTAATTGTCCCGCCTGAATTGGTCGTTGCATCAGTAGTCACTACAGTTACATTCGTTCCAGGAACATCGTTTGAGACTATTGAACCGTCTGCTTTATTACTGGCTGTAATTGCCAAAGCCTCAGCGATGGCTTGAGTTTTATCGGTGGCAGATAAGTGTGCTCCTCCGGCAAGGGCGCCGGCATCAACTGCCGTTTGAAGCTCTTCTGTGGTGCAGACAATGTGGGCAATGTCGACTCCTAGTGATCCCAGTGCAATAAGGGCTGAAACCAGTAGCACAAGTACCAGCACTGAAAGCTGTCCAGTCTTACTGCGCTTATTTCTCATATCTGTTACTCCAGCGCATGAATTGTCGATGACGACAATTTGAAAAAGACCCCGAGGCCTAGTGGATCTGGTTGCGGAAAGGGCATGAGCCCATATAAGCCGCCGTCGTAGTTGACGGTTACTGTCACCGTGGGCGGTACTGCCGTCGTATCAAAGGCAGCATCGTTAAACTGTCGTGAATCGGCAATAACGCCGCTTATGCGTATGCGATCAAATACCAGGGCATTTTGCAGCAGACGATTGCTTGCAATTGATTTATCTTGCCAATAATTAATTGACATGTCTCGAGCTGCTTTGCTCGCTGCCTGGGTAAGCACGTTCTTAATTAAATAAGCCTGGACAATTTCGCCACCGACAAAAATAATAACAATGAATAGGGGTAGCATCAGTGCCATTACCGCGGCCCCCTCTGCTAATGATTGAGCAGCGCGCTTTCTGCCTTTTTGCCGCCGGTTGTTCATGCTTGCTCTCCGATGGCGTAATTTTCCAATTGACTCATCTTGTCTAATCTTGACAGTCTTGTCCAGAATAGGTATTAGCCGCTTGGTTGATTGCTTTGCTACGCCTCTCATCCCTTTGGGTTATGGCAATGGGAGGCATGACAGTGTTTTATGATCCGCGGCGAAAGAAGCTCTGTAAGGCCTCTTTTTTAGAGAGGCGCTGTCGCCGACAAGCTAAATGTTCCCGTACCTGTGCATAACTATATATACAGTTGAATATGCCGGTGGTGGAATTATGGTTCAAGCGCTTGGCTATTAGATTAGATATCGATTGCGTGTTGAGTGGCTATTCTTCGAATTGTCAGCAGATATGCAAAATAGTTTCATCGGGGGACTTCCAATAGATTTCTGCTCGGCTATACTAATTGCATAAGCGGTGAGCACACACCAATAAATAAGTTGTGTGCTTTGAGCCGAGGGGTTAAGTGGAAACGCCAGGTCTGCGCAGACCGGAAACTGTAGTGATAACCCGCTAGCTGTGGATTCTGACTTGAAGCAGCAAGAAATATCGAGCCTA